>JBJMGE010000001.1:0-130722 GCA_045808085.1 Terriglobales bacterium
AGATTTGGCATTTGCAATCAGAAGAACCGGGTTACTGGTTACGGACAGGAACAAAGACTTACTCGACTCGGCACAGACGGCAGCATGGAACGATGCTCTCGCCGAATATGAAATGTTAATGAAGATCGTCTGAGGCGGTTCGCAGGCGCGCCGGGATTCCTGATCAACTTACGTTGGCGGCACAGTCTACTTTGCCGCGGTGTATCGCGGAAATTTATGATCACTCCGACATGGCCGTGCGAAAAATCATCCACGTGGACATGGACGCGTTTTACGCTTCTGTAGAGCAGCGGGATGATCCGCAACTGCGCGGCAAGCCCGTGATTGTCGCCTGGCAGGGCAACCGGTCTGTTGTGTGTGCCGCTTCGTACGAGGCCAGGGCTTTCGGTGTGCGCTCGGCCATGCCAGCAGTCCGAGCGGAACGCTTGTGCCCCAGCGCGATCTTTGTCCCACCGGATTTCGTGCGCTATCGGGCGGTCTCGCACAGCGTAGGGGAGATCTTCAAACGCCACACGGACTTGATCGAACCATTGTCGCTGGACGAAGCGTACCTGGACGTCACGGAAAATAAGACTGGCTTGCCGACGGCCACACTCGTTGCGCGCACAATTCGTGAACAAATCCGCCAGGAACTGAATCTGACGGCTTCGGCGGGCGTGGCGACTAACAAGTTCTTGGCAAAACTCGCCTCTGACTGGCGCAAACCGGATGGGCTATTCGTTATCCAGCCGGACGACATAGATGGGTTCCTGCTTTTGCTGCCTGTTGGACACCTCCCGGGTGTAGGCAAAGTGACGGGTGAGAAACTCGCGAAACGCGGAATTCAGACGGTGGGAGACCTGCGCGGGATAGACTTAACCGCACTCGAAGCCGACTTCGGCAGCTATGGTATCCGCTTGTACGACCTCTCGCGAGGCCTGGACCGAAGTGAAGTCGTCCCGGACAGGCCAACCAAATCGATATCCGTGGAGGATACTTTTGAGCACGACGTACCGTTGGCAGAAACAGAGGTGATGATCCGCCGCCTTGCAGAAAAGCTGTGGTCCGCTTCGCGCAAGGAATCGCGGATAGCACGCACGGTGGTCCTCAAACTGAAAACTAGCGAGTTCAAAATCCTCACACGCAGTCACACATCCAGCACTCCTCCCGCTTCCTGCGAGGAATTAACCGCCATCGCTCTGGTTCTGCGCGAGCGAGTAGAGCTTGGCCCGAAGCAACGGTTTCGGCTGGTCGGTGTTGGCTTGAGTAATTTTGGAGAACCCGGAGATGCCGCGGCGCAGCCGGATCTCTTTGAGTGCCTGGACGGTTAATAAAAGCCGCTAATGGAGACCTCAGGCTTACCGCATGGCCGATCCACTCTGGGAAAGACCCCGAACGAAGGGCTACAATTTTCGTGTAAGGAGAGCGCCTATGTCTCTGCGCAAACTATACCCGTTCATATTGGCTGCCACCGTTGCGGGACTCGCAATGGCGGGAACTCTGAGCGTGCAGATCAAGGAATACGAGGTGCCGACTCCGCGGTCACGGCCACACGATCCTGCACTGGCGCCCGACGGCTCACTCTGGTACACCGGTCAGGGAGCAAACAAGCTGGGCCGGCTTGATCCCAAGACAGGGGAGTTCAAGGAATTTCCGCTGAAAACACCCAATTCCGGGCCGCACGGCCTAGTCGCAGACAAAGAAGGCAACATCTGGTTCACCGCCATCTCCGGCGGTTACGTCGGCAAGCTCGATCCCAAGACCGGTGCGATTACCGAGTATCACGCGCCGCAGGGAACCGAGATCGACCCGCACACGCCCGTGTTCGACCACAATGGGATCTTGTGGTTCACCAACGAAGAGACCAACTATATCGGGCGCCTCGATCCAAGCACCGGCAAGATGACCCTAGCCAAATCACCTACGCCACATGCTGTCCCTTACGGCATTGTGGTCACCCAAGGCAATGTGCCTTTCTTCTGTGAATTCGGTACGAACCAAGCTGGCTAGCATTGACCCGAACACAATGAAAATCCGTGAGTACACGCTGCCAGCGGCGAACGCGCGCCCGCGGCGGATCGCGCTGGCGCCTGACGGCACGATCTATTACACCGATTATGCTCGCGGATATTTGGGACACTTTGATCCCGCAAGCGGGAAGCTGCTGAAGGAGTGGGCATCGCCGGGAGGTACCGGGTCAGAACCGTACGGGATCGCGGTCACGAAGGATGGCGAAGTCTGGTACAGCGAATCAGGCGTGAAACCCAATACCCTGGTGAAGTTTGATCCTAAGTCGGAGAGCTTCAGTACGGAGCCGATCCCATCCGGCGGCGGCGTGGTTCGCAATATGGTCGCAACTCCCGATCGGCGGCTTTATCTGGCCTGTAGTGGAGTGAACAAGGTCGCCGTGGTGGATCTGAATCGGTAAGCAAACGGACGCAGATTTTGCCGGCAGCCTTGCTGTCGTTCTTTTGACGCTCGTGTTCGTTGGCAACGTCCGTTCAAGAGCGAGCTCGTCGAAAAATCTAGCCTTGATGATCTTGAGTGGCGTGTGTCACAAAGTGTGCCGAATGTTTCGGGCCGATACGCGCCGCAGTGAGTCCTTTCATGCCTTCCTGCGACCATATCCTAATTAGTGAGGATCAGTCGAGCAGCAAGGTTCACCGGGTGCTCATTCTTCTGCGACATTGTGGCCGGCCCCGGACAAAAGATCCTTCGCACTGCTTATTGCTGGAACAATCTCGTGGCCTTCTATCGTGACGCCTTTCTCCGCAAGTACGGCAAGCCACTCCTGTCGTCTTCCGATATCTGCCCGCGAAAGCAATCCGAGCTGTTCTTCCTTCGTGCTTAATTCGCAAAAAGCCTTATAGCTCTCATGCAAAGGGTCTACGAGCATCTCTTTGCGATGGAGGACCGGCGGGTTTAGCGAATGTGAATAGTCTCGAATCGAGTACTCCGCCCGCGGCAAATAGATTCGAACGCTGTAGCGCAATGCTGGGTGGGCATCATGGTCGAAGTCATCGTATCTCAGAAAAGAGATGCTTCTGCCGTCCATCGATATCTTCAGCACGTTGTAATCGACCTCACCGACGATCTGTCGAGCTGCAAAAACGAGGAGGCGGAGAAGAGCGCCTATCTGATCCTCCGCTGAGCGGTGGAGATAAAGCGCATCGGGCAGTTTCTTGCCTACCACGCTGCATTGGCAGCAACTGCGGACTGTTTCCGGATTGCCGATCTGAAACAGGAAGCTCTCTCCTTCCCTTAACGCAGCGGAATAGGACTGCCAGAGCATTTTTATGTCTGCTTGAAGCTCGCTAGGCAACAATCGAAAACGAACCGGCTTCACTCCCTGCAGTCGCATCATCGCAGCGTATGTGAGAATGTCCTCTCGCCGCTTCAGCTGAACTTCGTTAATGCCATTTGGTGATAAAAGCTGTGATGCGAGCCTTTCGACTCTTGCTGGAGAACCAAACCGCTCCAACAGCCTCGTATAATCCTCGAATTCGCCCGAAACAGGCGGACGACCCAGCCGCTCGGCAACCTGGACATATTTCTGCGCTGTTGGGTCTCTGGAAAACTGCTCCAAAGCATATCTGCTCGAAGCCTCGACACGCTTGTGAGAAAGCGAGACCAAATATGATGACTCAAGATTTTCATCCTTAAAAATGTAAGCGATGCCCAACGCCACCATATGCGGACGCCTGCCGAGGCTTTTTTCTAGATATTCCTTGAACTCACTTTGCTTGTATAGCTTTTGAAAGGATCCCCGGCTGGTCAGCAGCCCATCGGAGAATTCGATTCCTGTCTCAAGGAGCGCGTGATCAACGCGGACCGCAACAACCAGCGCTCGCTGGGCAAGCTCGTATGCTTTGAGGAGGGTCACTTGCCGTTCTACTGGATCCTCTATGACGTTCAGCACATATCCTAGGTTCACGACATCCGCCGCTGCGGGCGTCGTGTCTGGCTGGTAGTGAGGATCCCATCCACTTGCTTGTATGCCCTGGGAACGCAAGTAGTTGACGTCTTCGCCGCGACCGCAACCGTAATCGAAAACCGAAGTGCTGGGCTCAATGACGCTATGTGAAAGCGCGAGCAGCACGGGCTTAGAGTGCCGAAACCGGACAATCGCGGTCTTCTCTCTCTTGACCTCAGGCTGTTGAAGCTGTCCCACTGACATCATTGTATTTCGTCACCCGCCGGATCGTGAACGACAACTCCCCGTCCGCTGGACGCCCCGACATTTGGTTACCGATAGACGCAATCAGCGCCTGAATCGGAATTCTGGCGGAGAAATGAGGCTCATGTATGAAGAACCGACCGCTTCATGCGGCTGAGAAGCTGGCATTAGCACTCAGGCAATCGGAGAACGCCCAGCGCAACTTGCAATCCGTGCAGGTATGGGCCAGAAGGAGCCGGCAGGAGTATCTTGAACAAGGCGCATTGGATCTGGTTCATCGGATGGCACAACTGACGAATGACCTTGCTACTCTGGTTCGAAGCGTCCGTGCTCATGCGGGGAGGATTGGTTGAAGGAATGACGATTTCAAACTCATTTTGAGCCTTGTCCGGTTCGATGAAACGCTTAATCGACAGACCCGCATCCGACACAAAAAAAGGGGATTGACACTGTCAACAACTGTATATACAGTTCGACACATGAGGCCCACCAAACCAGAAAGGCCCAAACCAGAAAAACCTACGCGGCACAATTGTCCCATCAATGTCCTCGTACGTCGAGATCAGAAACAGCGACTCGAATCCGAAGTGGACCGGACGCACGTAAATCAGTCTGCCATGGTGCGAAAAGCCCTCGATCTTCTCTTCGAAAAAATCGACAGTGGGCAATTAAAGCTGGGATTCTCAGAACTTGAACGTGGAGTTCACCAATGAATGGGGCAGTTTCCAAAACCAAACATTCGCGGGGCAAGGCGTCAACTGCAATCACTTCTGGAGAGGTCAAATTGTCGGAGGAGCCATCGCGGGGAACCGGCGTGGTCTCGTTCTCCGGTCACGAAACCTTCACTCTCCGCCATGGCTGGCTAAAGAAGGCGCTCGATGCAGTGCAAACCGACCCCCACGCCTTCATGAAGGACACTGCAATGGTGGATCTCGGGGTCGGCAAGAATATGGTCAGATCCATTCGCCACTGGTCACTGTCTGCAGATGTAGTGAGAGAAACGCCGGGGACACGGGGTACAGAACTTGCGGCAACAGATTTTGGCAACTTGATTTTTGGGCTCCAGGGGGCTGACCCCTTTCTGGAGGATCTGAACACGCTCTGGTTGATACATTGGAAGCTGGCTACGAATGAACGCCGAAGCACGGGTTGGTGTTGGATGTTCAACCTGGTCCACACTGACGAGTTCACTCGCGATTCGCTATTCGATCTGTTTACTGCGGAGTTGAAGCGCAGAAACATAGCCAGCCCGAGCGCTTCATCGTTGCAGCGGGACATTGACTGCGCGCTTCGGACATACGTAGGTACAAGAACAAAGGCGGAACTGCTGGAGGACAGTCTTGAATGTCCGCTTGTGGAACTCCAGCTGATAACAGCAGCGTCGGATGGCATTCTCTACCGGTTTTCCCGAGGCCCCAAACCTTCGCTCAGTGATCAGGTTTTCCTCAGCTGTCTTTTGGAATTCTGGGACACGGATAGAAGCCCAGATTCGCTGGCATTCTCCGAGATTGCATTTGCCACCGGTAGTCCGGGTTCAGTGTTTAAGTTGGACGAAAACAGCATTGCTGTCCGTCTTGAGCAACTCGAGACCACAACAAACGGAGCCCTAATATATGACGAAACCGCCGGATTGAAACAGGTTTACAGACGAAAGAAAATTCACAAACGGGCTGCATTGGATAGGCACTACCAGGAATCACTGGCGCTCATCGGAGAATGACATGAAATTGAATGAACTTATAACCATTGCTCCTCGTTATGCGCGTTCTGTGAATCTTGAGCGCGATATTGGGGATGCGTCGGCGGTGACGGGGTACGTTCTAACTCCGATCGGTGCAGATTTTCTCAGGCGTGTCCAAAGGGCCCTAACAGGTGCGCCGGGGCCACGTGCTTGGAGCATCACCGGACCGTATGGTTCAGGTAAATCAGCATTCGTGCTGTTCCTGGCGAATCTACTTAGTGGCACGCGAGCCCTGGGAGCTGCCGAATCTCAGAAAATACTCAAGAATTCCTTCCCTGATCTTGCGTCTGAACTATTGGATCAAAGAAAATCGGACGCCATACCACCGGCTGGGTTTTGTCCCGTACTGGTGAGCGGTTCCGGCAGCCGCATAACTCCTTGCCTTCTGGAATCCGTGACACGCGATGTAACACGATTCACGAAGAAAGCTCACCGGCTTTCGGCATTGCAAACGATTCAGCGCCTGCTGAAGGAGAGCCGGCGAGGAATAGTGATCAATCCAACAGCTGTTATCGTTGCGCTCAAAGAACTCGCCGTGGAATTGCGTAAGGAGGAAAAGTGCCAAGGAATTATCATCGTCGCCGATGAACTGGGAAAATTCCTCGAGTTTGCGGCGCATCGGCCGGAGGAAAATGACATCTTCTTGTTGCAGCTCCTGGCTGAGGCAACCGTCAGCAATGGCAAGCCCGATCTCCTGCTCGTTACGGTCTTACACCAAGCGTTCGACCAGTACGCGTCCGGACTGCGGCCAGTATTAAGGAACGAGTGGGCGAAGGTGCAAGGTCGATTTGAAGATGTTGCATTTCAGGACCCTCCCGAAGAGACCCTGCGAGTCCTCGCCTCTGCGATAGTCCAGAGGCCGTGCGCTCTGACGCAGAATTACCGAAAAGAAGCGTCTGCATTGGCTAGCGCGATATACGACTTAGGCTGTGCTCCGATCTCTTTTTCCAAACGTCAGTTCTGCGATTTGATGGCTGGGTGCGCGCCGTTGCATCCAGTGAGCGCATTGGCCTTGGCGCGATTGTGCCGGAAATTTGGGCAGAACCAGCGTTCGCTTTTCTCCTTCCTGACATCTCGCAACGTGAACGGTTTCGCGAGCTTCGCTGAAGGTGACGTGTCAGCGGGACATACCAGGTTCTTTGGCATTCCTCAGCTCTACGACTACACGACTGACTCCCTGGGCAGTGGCTCAAATATGGGTGAGTCTGGCACGCGTTGGGCGGAGGTTGCCGCAGCGCTTGAAGCTCACCGTGACTTGTCAGTTGAGGAGAGGCAAGCGCTCAAATCGATTGGCTTGCTGTCTGCAATAGGGCCATATGGTGAGTTAAAGGCGTCGCTAAAGCTTCTGCAAATCGTCCTGGGGCACGGTATAGCTGGAAAGCTTTGCGAGTCACTCCAAAAGAGATCCGTTGTGGTTTATCGTAAGCACAGCTCATCGTTTGCACTGTGGCAAGGCAGTGACATTGATTTCGGCGAGCGAATTGAAAGCGCCGCCCGACGTCTGTCTCCTCACGCCAGTCTCGCGGTCCGAATCAGCTCGATATACGCTGCCAGACCGCTAGTGGCCAAACGGCACTCATTCTCGACTGGCACACTACGCTATTTCAGGATCCGTTTCGTCGATGTCCTTACCTTCAGTCGCATGTTGGAGAGAGACGCGGAGGCGGATGGTGTCGTGCTCTACGCGCTGCCGAACACCCCGGCGGAGCATCAAGAACTGGCCCGATTGGCAATGCACTCAGAGGCGAGGGAACGTACTGACGTGCTCGTTGCCATTCCTAGGAATGTCGAACCCCTCGCTGCTGGCTTTCGAGAACTTGAACTCTTGAAATGGGTTGAAAACAACACTCCGGCATTGCAGGGAGATGTTGTGGCACGCAAAGAACTCCGCGCGAGATTGCAAGCTTCGGAAAAGATTCTAGAGCTGGAGCTTACCCAGTTGTTCTCTCCAGCGGCATCGTCCTCGACAGCTTGGTACCATCGCGGGATTGAACAAAGAATACAGTCCTCGCGAGGGCTTTCTCATCTGCTTTCAGATATTTGCGATGACGTTTATTCTGATACGCCAAAAATCAAGAATGAACTACTCAACAGGCGCGCCCTCTCCTCGGCGGCTGCCAAAGCCCGGCGCAATCTCATTCAGGCGATGATTACCGCCGCTGATAAGCCAAATCTTGGGATTTCAGGCTTCCCCCCTGAATTGAGCATGTACCGCTCCTTGCTTGAGGTCAACGGCCTTCATCGCTCGGGTGACGGTGGCCATTTCTTGGCGGCGCCCTACGAAACTTCTTCCATCCATTCTGCGTGGAGCTCGATTGAAAAGTTCTTCAGCGAATCAGAATTGCAGAAAAGGCCGATCACGGAACTATTCACAACTCTGCAAGCGCGGCCATTTGGAATGAAGATGGGAGTGATACCGGTTCTCTTCTGCGCCGCGGCCATTGTGCATGATACTGAGGTTGCTTTTTATGAGAGCGGCGCCTTCATTCCTGAGGTCACAATTGACGTCTTTGAACGTCTACTGAAATCTCCTGCCACGTTTGAATTGCGCTCCTATCGCATCGAAGGTATACGGAAGGCCGTATTCAGCGAGTACGCAAAGTTGCTTGGTGCCGCTCCAGTGCAGAACGACAATCTCGTAGCAATTATCAAACCTTTGTACCGGTTTTTTAATCGGCTGCAGGACTATACAAAGCGCACCGCTAGCTTATCTCCGAAAGTGGTTGGCATTCGCGAGGCGCTGTTGGCGGCCCGCGATCCTGACCACATCCTATTTAATGATTTACCGATAGCATGCGGATTTGAGCCGTTTGAAGTGTCAAAGGTCCATTCGGGAAGCGTTCGGGCGTTCTTTCACGAATTGCAATCGGGCTTTGCCGAATTACAGAGGTGCTACGACGATCTCCTGTATCGGCTTCAACAGTTGCTCTACCAAGCCTTCGATATCAAGGAAGCCAACGCGCGAAAGACCCTTCAACAGCGTGCAGCGACGGTGGCAGATTATGCAGTCGAGCCCAGGATGAAAGCTTTTATCATGCATCTGTGCGCAGATGATTTGGAAGACGTACCATGGATTGAGGCTGTAGGTGCGCTATTAGCCGGCAAGCCGCCGAAGAGTTGGAATGATGCTGATCGTGCGCGTTACGAAGTCTCTGTCTCTGAGCTCTCCCGCAACCTGAGGCACATAGAGGCACTGGTTTTCGAAATAACGCGCCCCGAAATTATTAAGGATGCTGCCGCTGAAGTGTTTCGAATTGGAATAACAGATCGGCACTCGAAAGAATTAGAAGCCGTCGTTAGCGTTTCCTCGAAAGATACTGATATCTTGACCTCTGCGATAATGGATTTGGAAGATGTGCTCGAAAAAAGCGGGGTAGCCGACAGGCCAGATCTCTCACTCGCTGCCCTCGCCGCCGTATCAAAAGGCTTTCTATCGCGCCTCGGCCATGTAACAGTTGCAAAGGGAGTTGGAGCACTCAATCGACATGATAGCTAAGAGACACATTCTCGGCCTTTCGGGCGGCAAAGACAGCACGGCTCTCGCTATTTACATGCGGGATCGCATTCCGGAAATGGAATATGTTTTTTGCGATACTCAAAAAGAGCTGCCTGAGACTTATGAATATCTTGATCGCCTGGAAGCGCATCTCGGAAAACCGATTAAGCGCCTGAACGACAAAAGAGGGTTCGATCACTGGCTTAAGGTTTACGGGAATTATTTGCCCTCTTCACGCATGCGTTGGTGCACGAGGATGTTGAAGCTAAAACCGTTAGAGGACTACATCGGAGAAGACCCAGTACTCAGCTATGTGGCGATCAGAGGGGACGAGGATCGCGATGGCTATATCTCCACCAAGCCAAACATCAAGCCTGTGTACCCGTTCAAGGAAGACGGGATCACTTTGCCGGACGTGGCGCGGATATTAGATGATGCCGGCTTGGGCCTGCCCAAGTATTACGAATGGCGGACGAGATCGGGCTGTTATTTTTGTTTCTTTCAACGAAAAGCCGAGTGGATCGGGCTCAAGGAAAGGCATCCGGATCTGTTCGAAATGGCTAAGGCTTACGAGAAGATCGACACGGAAACAGGCGAGCGATATACATGGAGTGAGCGGGAGAGTCTGGAAGAGATGTCGGACCCGGAGCGCATCGCGGAAATCAAAGAGAAACATGATAAAGCAATGAAGACGAATGCTTCGACCATGAAAGGACAGCGCCTCTATCAAATTCTCGGCGCTACGCTCGACGACGAGGACGATACTGAACCCTGCTTGATATGTCATTTGTGAGCGGAGTACGGTTGCTGACTACGTCTTTTGCGAACTGAAGAAATGAACGAACAGGTCAACTAGGAACCCTCAAAGTTTGATGAATCGAGAATGCGTCTCCGGGGCAAAATTGCTTGAGATCGTGACAGATCGAAGATGGTGAACCCACTCTGGCCGCCGCAATAAGGCGTGAAGTCCATCATCGAGCTTAGCAAAGGCAACCGCTTTTCTCAGGGAAGCCGAGGTCTTCGAAATTCCTGGATCGTCGACACTGTTACCGTTGGGACCCACGAGGAACCAAAACTCATCATTTTGCAGGTGAAAAAAGGTTAACGCAAACGTGCTTGTGTTATCGCTCCCGAAAAGCAGGCGCCAATATTCGTCGAACGACTCTTCAAGGTAAAGAGTTGGCTCAATCCTATTGTCTCGACCTGAATTCTCGAGATAGAGGTCAGTCACACACAAGAGCAACAGGGGCTTGTGGGGAGCCTTGCTCAGCGTCGGTCTTTCCCATTGACTTGAAATGCAGTCGCGATGCAGGTCTTGCAACTTGCGGATGTACATGCCTTCGTTGTTCATACCGTTCTCCGTTGCTTTTCGGTCGAGTACTTCCCGACAGTCTTGCGTACTTGCTGAAACCACATACCCTGCCGGAGCTGCTCCCCGGCAGGGCACACGGCCAGCTTTACGCGGCCGGCATCTTCTGGATCACGTTGTAGAGGAACATTCCCCAGTGGCTGCGGAGATCCCCATATTTCTCTTCGGGATCCGTCTCCATGCTTTCGGCCTTGGCATAAGCCAAGATGAGGAGGTCCAGACCTACGTGGAGAAGTCGGGCCATTTGCTGGAATTCTTCCGCTGTGGGCAAGGTTTCCTGCCCCTCTTGCTTTTTGCCGTCCATGGCCCCTGAAGCCTTAAGCACCGGTGCATAAATCCGCGTGAAGAACGGATGTTTGTTATTCAACTTCACAACCGTGTTTGTGCCGAGGTGTTCGATCTGGATGAACTCCTTGCCTGGCCATTGCATATCCACGATCGAAAATGGCAGTTGTTTGAGACGTTCCTTAATGTCAGCTGCAGATGCAGGTGGTGCGGCAGTTCCTTCATCTGCGGCCGCGTCGGCAGCCTCTTTGGCCACTTCGTCCAACTTTGCCTCCCGTTCGGTTTCGCTGACCCCTGCTCCTGACCGTGCCTTCGGTGCGGTTTTCTCGGCCTCGGCGCCGATGTTTTCGGCCGCTTCATGGATTTGCTGTTCGGCCTTTTCTTTGTTGTCTTGTTCAACATAAGTCTCTTTGATCCTGCGCCGCGCGGTGCGAATAGCAGCGTCAAGACGCTTCTTCAATGTATCCCGAAGTCCTTCTACGGGCTCCGCTCCCTTCTTTACGTTCTTTACTCGGAAGCATTCATCCAACTCCGGATCAAAGGAAAGCTCGATTCCGAACCAGCGGTCAGCCTCCTCAACCGCGGATGGATAGAATCTGGGTAAAATGTCGTAAAAGATTTCACGCCTTGCCCGAAGAATCGAGATTCCCTCGTTATCGTGGATCCGGCGCTCGCGAGTTTGGGTGCGGTCCGGATGCCCCCAGCCTCGCTTTAGTCGCCAGGCCGCGGGAAGAAGCGTCATCTTGATTTTGACAGTGGAGTGACGGCTGGGGTCTGATGGGATGTCCCAGTCGAATGATTCGTCCAGCAAAACCTCAGCTTTTTCGTCGGTAGCCAACCGAGGGATGGTCATCAAATAGAGTGGATCGTGAGGTTCGACAACGGTGTCATTCAGCTGAATCCGGACTCCACCGTCAATGAAGTGTCGGTACGTGCGAGAAAGCCAGTTCAAGAGCTCGTCACGCACGCTCTTCAGGTCGTTCACCGTACCGTCCTCGCCCTGAGTCAGCCGGTCACACTTTGACCAAACGACTAGAGTGCCAGTGCCCACCGGAGCCATGTCAGCGAACTGTTGAGGGATCTTCGCTTGGTGTGGGTCGGGCATGTACTTCAAATCCCCATTGGTGATTTCATCAAGATCGATATAGGAGTACAAGAATTCTCCGCCGGCCACGTTTCTACTAAATATTTCCAAGCGTTTCGCTTGGCTGATCCCGGCCAAGGTGGCTCCCACGCCGAAACGTCCCATGCCCTGGCGGCTGTTGTAGCGAGTCGAGAAGCCGAGGACCAGAGCTTTCTTCACGACGTCATGGTCCATACCCGAGCCATCATCTGAAAATGCAATCTGTTCCACAACTGGAACTGCCTTCTGTTTCTTGCCAACTTTACGTTCTCCCTCAATCAGGCGAATCTTGATGTTGTTGGCGCCCGCCTGGAGGGCGTTGTCGACTGGTTCGCCGACGGCGGCAGGGGTATCAAAGTTCGACGATCGCAGAGACATCAGTGCGGTATCCACCTGGACTAAGGGTTCTTTCGTGGTTTCTGCGACTGCGACCTGCGTTGCTTTGTTGGCCATTGCGTTTCTCCTCTTGATGTTCTATTGCGGAAATTAAAATTCAACGCGGGCGATTCGCCCGCGCGCGTCGGTTTATTGCTGCCAGAAGCGGCTGGCCTTTTTCTCGATGCGGCGGGCCATTTGTGTAACGGCTGGGGGCGTAACGTGAAGAGCAGCCGCAACCTGGGACGGAGAGAAACCGAGAGAGTACGCCGCCACAAGTACGCGTTCGTTGGAAGTCAGGTGGGTCTGAAGGAATTGGGAAGCGCAGATACTGCGCTCTTCGAGCGAGAGGTGAGTCAATGTTTTCTCCTTTAAGCCTCACTCGCCTAGGGCTGAGCGATGGCTCGGATAGCGATAACCACTTCTGGCTATCTGAACTGACTATACCAGAGGAAATCCCCGGAATTAACTGCAGCCTTTAGGAAATTTTTCTGCACGTTTCACGTTACCCCAGTCTGCCGTAAATCACAGAAAACAATCTATTTATACCCAGCTATCGCGCGCAGAGTTGACCGCACGCTTCTCGGTCCCAATTTTCACCAAAGGAGAACTACGATGTTGAGAAATTTTGATCTTGCTCCATCTCACCTTTTCGCTATTCATCCAGGACGAGGCGAGTGCGGGCTTAAAGGACTGCAACAGGAGAGTTTCTCGTCCTCGACAGCGCAGTATGTTTACCGCTGCACGTGCGGATTCGGGTGGTTCTTGTCAATGTCAGATATTACGCAGTTAGTGCCGGCGACGCCTCGTCTGGACCAACAGTGACCAGGCGCGACATGTTCAACATTTTCTCTAAGATATAGATCTCTCGCGGCCTGTTATTGAAGGGCTATGCCGTCGTCCGGCGATTCCTGTGGCGTACTGAGCTCTTGCGAGACAGCTGCTGGCTCCACTTGCTGACCGGCTGTCTGCGATTGCTCATCTCGAAGCACGAGCACAAAGGCCTTGTATTTGGCTTGGCCATCTGTGATAGAAACAGGGTTTCGAGCGACCATGCCCACCACTTCTTCGACGGCCTGTCCGTCAACCCCCACCGAAGTCGCCTTAATCTGCTGAAATGATGATTTGGAGCTCACTGGGGCTTTGAGGCCTCGCTGTAAATCTCGTCCAAGGGAGGTTGACGCTTTCAACTTTCTTAGAGTGTCATGCGCTCTTGCGTTGACAGTTTCCTCAGCAATGGTCGCTATCGTTCTCAGGAGCTCATCTATCGCTGGCTCCGTAAGAACTAGACGACTGTTCTCCTCCCCATTCGCGTCGCGACCCGTATAGCAAACCCCACCCTCGCGGGCGGTTATTGGCAGATTGAACGGCTGCAATGTACCATCAACGTCCAAATAGTATGCGGAAACCTCGACCGGAAATGTCGCCGGCATAGGAGTGACCAAGCCAACTCGCCCCATAGAGGAGAGAACCCGCTGCTGCAATTCCAGCGCATGGCTCTCACGAAGTCGGAGGGCGATTTGATACGAACCCTGCTGACTCAACATGGCCTCTATTTCGGTTGGTAAAAGCATGCGAAGATCTTTAACGTCCCAGCGGATCCACATTCGGCTTTCACCCCCAAGCACGATAATCGGAGTTTTGATCGTCTGCTCGGAGTAAGTCCATGTCTTGGGGGTCAAAGTCAATAATTTTCCTGCGACAAGCAGTATCCGCTTCACAGCGCCTTCACGAACCAGATCACATGCGGGAGTGAGTACGACAAAGGCGTCGGGTTCAGTGTTGGTGCTTGCGGCATCCTCCGACGTTGTCAAAATTGATCGCCGAACTAAGACATCGCCCAACCCGACTGGAATACCAGCCTCGGTTGTTTTTACCTGAAGACGCAAGGGATGTTGCCAGATTGAGCGATAAACCAAATCCTGAAGATCGATCGACCCGGAAATGTATGGAGCCGGATAAATCTCGGGATTGATGACATTCAGCTGCTCAGCCGCACCAATAGTGGCTGCATCCCCTTCGATTTCATGTTGCAAGACCCGATCAAAAACATCCAGCAGATAGCTCCCGAGCGGCTGTCCCTCAAAAGCGAGCAGCACCTGACGAATCTGCGCGTAATCAGAAAGATCAAGCCTGCGAATGCCGCTCAGAAACCTTGCTGATGCCTCTTCGAGCCCCTTCTCCCAGCAGTGGAGAAACTGCGCTACGCGTATCGCATCTTCCTTATGAAGAGCTAAGCGCTCCAGCGCACGCTGCAAATTATCGCCCTCCAGAAGCTCTTGCTTGCGATAAACGCGAAACATTGCTCCCAATAGTTTCGCATTGTCGCGAAAACGAGCCTTTTTATCGTCCAATAGGTCGCTACGCGACATCAAAATCACCAACGGCGGGCTGTTTTCACGCCCTTTCAGGAGAAGTCTCAATTGATCTAGTGACAGATCGATATTCGATGACTCCTGAGCCGCCCCGAGGTAAAGGTCTACAAAGATTAAAGGGACGTCTCGGAAAGATGCTGAAATCTGCCTACCGCACTGGATTGGAGTGACTCCTAACGCTTTGAGTTGTTCCTCCAATCGCTCCAGAAAACCACGATCCGACCGAGTAGCTTGCTCATATGTACTGAAGAGCAACTTCCAAAGTTCTGGCCGGATTTTCTCCCTCGCACCCCACATTGCGGAGACAAATTTATCCGACCGGCGCAGTTCTGATGCGTCCATCGAATCGAACTCCGGGAATATTTCTCGGATTTGTTTCCGGTCCTCACCAATATCCGCTAAGAAATTCGACCATGCTTCATCGTCGCCGCTAATGTCGAGAGCGAGCGGAGCGGCGTCATAAGCATCATCCACGATGAGCGCGGATGTTACGCCTCGGTCGATCAAAAGCTCTTTGGTCGTCATCGAACAGCAACCTCATTCGACAATTCAAAAATGAATTCATTTAGTCGGCCGGTCTTAGGATCGGCGGTTTCGGATAAAATCAGTTGTCCGCCAAGGTAATTTGCGTTCTCCCGTGCGATGAACAGGCCCAAACCTCTGCGCTGGCTTTTCTCTTTGAGTGACCAGAACGGCCGAAAAATGCGTTCTCGATGATCTGGTGAGATGCCGGGGCCATTGTCCTTAAAATACAATGTTGGAGGATTTGCCTCGATTCGGATCGTAACTGTCGGAACAAATCTCGCAGGTCTGTTCGACCGCACCTTCAGCCAATACAATGAGTTTGAGAGAAGGTTCTCAAGAACTTGAACCACCATGCCCTTGATCGTTTTTACTCGAATCGGCTTGGCAGGTTTCTCGATGTTCAGGAGCACGCCATCTCGTCGGAGTTGTAGAGAGTGCCCATCTTTGAGGTCCGAAACTACCTCACCCAGATCAAACACTTCGGAACGCTGCCGGCCCGACACACTAAGCTGATCGAGAACCCGCAACCGCTTCGAGACGGTCTTCATTTCGGCGCGTAGGGTCTCGAGGCGTGATGTTATCTCAGATGACATCTGTTTCCCCCGAAGTCCCTCTATCGCCTCCAGAGCTCCTTCGGACGCTCGTGCAAGCTCATGAGCGATAACCTCAACCATTAGTCCCACGCCGGCCATCTGGACCATTTGACGGCTGTCTTCCTCAACTTGTTCGATCTTCTGCTGGGCTCGCATCGAAAGGTCACGGAATTCAGTAAATGCATGCTGCAGATCGTCAAGGATCTCAGTTTCAGTCTTTGGGACGAACTTCCGAACTCGACTCAGAGCGTTGCGCGCACGATTTTCCAGTGAAGTGATTTGTGCTTTTACATCCCCCAGATCGAGAGGAGCTTTTCTGTGACGGCGATCTACCTCGCGAAAGAAATCCCACAGCATATCTCGCACAACGTGTTGCAAAAGTGCAACGAATACCTGCTGCTCGGGCGTAGCCCTCAGCCCTTCGCGATTGGTTTGATCAACGAGGCGTGGATTTCCCGCTCGAGAAATTTGAACATGTCCGACGAACTGTGCTTTGTTCAGGACATAGCCGGGACGGCTAAGAGCTTTGCGATCTAAACCGAGCCAGTCGTCCTCATCTTCGCCATAAGGGAAAACTCGGAACCCATCACGAAAAAGCATGATCCCAGACCACTTGCGTTGGAGCTCACGTACAGCACGCTGATTTCCTATTGTGTCGATACCTACCAGGTAACGTCGGTTATACCAATACGCTTCGAATTCAAAGGACCCGACGGTTGACAAAGATGAAAGAGGTACTTCCTGATTTGGGCCGCCAAACAAACCTTCTAGGTCCGGAAGAGTCAGTGTGACAGAGTCTGCTTCCGGAGGATGAGTAAATCCCAAGTTCAGAGCTTCCATCCGAACGCTAAGTTCTGGGTGCTCTGGATCAGCAGAATATCGTCCCCTAAATAGAGCATGGGCGTGTTCAACCAGAGCCCTGTCCATCCACGGAATCGCAATGCGGTTGCCATTCCAGTGGAGTGCGATTCGGGGACGGTTTTTTGGATCGAGAAAAGGATCTGTGAGGCGGGCAAAATCATAGTCAGAAAAGTCACGCACGCGCTTCTCCGTCCAATCCTCACTCAGACTTCCAATTACAAGACGCGTCCCACTCCACGAAGGTCTTTCTTTCTTGTCGCCTCGTGTTGGTGTGACTTTGATGTCCTCGACCATCGCATCTAGATCAGCAAACAAGCTCCAGTCGACTTCAAGGACGTTCAGATGGGAATCTTGTGTGCGCGCCGTCTCCAGCCGAAGACGATCACCTAAGCGCATTACCGACAGGCGGCCAATACCTTTTTCACCGAGATATGGCATCTGCGATGCCCCGCTGGCCAAAACACGATCAATTTCACGCTTGCGGGATGGCGTGCCAATCGTCAAATAGTTTTTGGAGAGGTCTTCCAGCGACATCCCCTCTCCGGTGTCAGCAATCTCAATTGTGTTCAAATCGGCATAGGCGCGGTCGAGTCGCCGGACAAAATCATCGACGCTCACAGAATCAGAGATGGAGCTTTTGAACGTTTCTATCAAACTAGAAGACGCTCCAATTTCTACGGAACGGACTGAGTCATTGATAAGGTCCGCAAGTGAGATCGGGTTGTCTTCCTGGTCCTTGGTTCGGGAGGTCTGAGAAGAGAGAACGTCAAGGGCCCGTGTCCGGAGTTTGAGGTACGAATTGCGGCGGAGAACGATCTGGAACAAGATATCGGCACCTGACTTGGATTTCGCGTCAAATGCGTTTTTTATGAGTTCATAAAACGCAATAATGTCTGAACTGATTAGTTCAGACCCAAGTTCGAGAACCGTCCTGGCCGTAATCCGGAACAAAAGGTGTGCTCCCCCAAAAAGCGATTTTCACAAAAATCGGAGTTGATCCGATGCACGTATGTGTTGAGAACGGTATATCTTAGCGTGCGGCCACTAAAAACCGCTAATGGAACCCGATTGTCCTCGAGAGACCCAATATTGTCGCGAGAACCTCGATTTCATTCCCGCGCCATTTCCTGTTTCGTTCTAAAAACCTCCGCGAGCACCCGAAATCGCCGGCCGTCCGAGCATTTCTTTTGCGTAAGGGAAATCAGGAACTGCCCCTGACTTTGTCAGTCGTCTGTTACAATTTAATTCACAGAGCAGGGACAGATGCTCTGGTCACGGGTTTCGCATGGTGTCCATGGTGTCCGTTTCGGCCCGAATTTCAGATATATGGGGTGGAAAGGGTTGCAACAGGCGAAACAGTTGACAGCAGGGAAGTACAGTAAAGATGCGGGTTTCCCACTAACCCGCTGAAAACAAGCTGGGGACGTAGTTCAGTTGGTTAGAACGCTGCCCTGTCACGGGTATTTTTTCGTTTCCTTTCAGCCACTTGCATATTGCAGTCCGCCAGTGATGTGAAAAACCCCTGACGCCGAATTACCCCACGTGCGCGTGTCCGAAACAACCAGCAGTGGATCTGCTCCTGACGAGCGGCGGTTCGTCATGCCTAAGAACAAACTCCTCGGCTTGATTGTCCCACAGCTGGACTACCAACTAGGTCACGGGAGTGGCGATTAGATTGTGCGGCTCGCATGCTCATGGAGAACTCTCAAATGGAGTGGCCTGTAGACCCCCGAGCAATCTGGCGGTCGGATTTATTGCTGCCTGAAATCATGGCGGGTAGATTGAACTGAAAAATCGCTCCGCTCCCAGTAACTGCGTCCTCCGCCCACAAGCGCCCGCCATGTGACTCAATGATTGACCGACTGATGGAGAGTCCGATACCCATTCCGTCGGGCTTGGTTGTGTAGAACGGGTTGAAAATGTGATCGGCAATTTCTTGAGCAAAGCCAATGCCAGAATCTTGAACTGAAAGGCGCACATGATCGCCCTCGAGCTCCGTTCTAACCACCATTTGCCTGGGCCGGTCCTCGATGCCGCTCATTGCGTCGGATCCATTGCGGATGAGATTCAGAATGACCTGCTGAATTTGCACGCGGTCACCTTTAACGACAGACAAATGATCGCTGAATTCATGCTTTAGAATCACGTTATTTTTCTGTAGTTCACCGGATAACAGCGTAATAACTTCGCGAGCCGCTTCATTCAGGTCGAGTGGCTCTAGTTCACTTTGTTTTTTGCTGAAAAGAGTTCGTAGTCGAGTGATTATCTCTGAGGCGCGATTGCCATCGCGGATCGCCCGCCGTGCGGTCTCCTGAGCGCCATCAATGTTTGGAGGATCGCTCTTCAGCATACGAAGACAAGTGCTTGCGTTCGTGATGATGCCTGACAGCGGTTGGTTAACCTCATGTGCAATGGAAGCAGTCAGTTGACTGATCGTCATCACTCGCATCATCCTCGCAAGTTCTGCCTGGGTGTGGCGTAATTCTTCTTGGGCCTGCTTCCAATCGTGCATGTCCACCACTGTGCCATGCCATTTCACTATGTGCCCTTGTTGATCCCGTAATGGTAGTGCACTTGTCACACACCAACGGTATGTGTGATCGGGAACGTGAAATGTCCGGACCTCGACTCTATAAGGAGAACCTGTCTTCACACACGAGTTCCATACTTTGATCGTCGGCTGCACATCGTCGGGGTGCAGGACATTGATCCAACCATCGTTTAATGTTTGTTCGAGACTAAGACCGGTATAGTCCAGAAAGCGACCATTGCAGTATTCGATTGCTCCGTCGGGCGAAGCGCTCCAAAGCATCTCCGGTATGGTTTCTGTTATCTCGATCAAGTTCAATTCCCGCATTCGCAGTGCTTCTTCCGCTAGTTTCCTAGCATTGATTTCAGTGCTGGTTCCGTACCAACGAACAATGGTGCCTTTTTCGTCACAAAACGGCGCGACGCGAATCAGAAACCACCTATACACTCCATGACGATCACGGAGACGAGCCTCCACTGCTCCCGGTTCGCCAGAAGCCAGCAAAGTCCGCCATCGTTCGGTCAGTATTGGTAGATCTTCCGGGTGGAATGCTGCCTGCCAGCCCCAGCCACGAGACATTTCAGAAGAGAATCCCGTGTAATCATGCCACTGCGAACTGAGGAACTCGTTGGAGCCATCCGGTAGCATGGACCAGGTTAAGGTTGGAATTGTGTCAATCACCCGCTGCAGCGTGCTTTCACTCTTTCGCAGCACTTCTTGAGTGCGCTTCTGGTCGTCAATATCGGTCGTCGTACCGACAAATTTGAGGACTCTCCCTTCGGAATCCCGCAACACCACAGCTTGATTGAGGTGCCAGCGATAGGTCCCGTCCCGAGCACGAAGAGATCTGGTTTCAAATGCAAAGTCTTGTTCCGAATGCACACCCTCCCAAAAGCTCTTGGTTGCTATCTCCCGATCATCAGGGTGTACCGCGCTCATCCAGGCCTCAGGATGCGACCGGACGAAGTCAGGAGTCTGACCGGCGAATTCAAGCCAGACTTGATTCACAAAATCCGCTGTCCCATCCGGCTTGAGCGTCCATGCAGATACAGGAAGATGCTGCAGCAGTCCAACTTGGAGTTGCAGATCGGTATAGAGAGCGGCATTCTCCAGGGAGATAGCGGCCTGCGAAGCCAACAACCGCAGCACCGCCACCCGGTTCGACGTGAAGACGCATGCCGCCAGATTGTTCTCCAGATAAAGTACGCCGACAAGTTTTTTTTGCTTGACGATTGGCAGGCACAATACGGATCTGGAGCGCTTCTGCCGCACATATTCGTCGCTGGAGTACACGGCATCCGACGAAGCATCATCCAGAAGCACGCTCTCTTGTGTCCGCACCACGTAGTTCAGCGCGGATTGAGGAAGATCGGATTGTGTAACGCGCTCTTGGCGAACGCTCACTTCGACGTTGCCAGAACCAATCGTGGCCTCCGCTTCGATCCGCGGCTCACCATCCCGAACTAGGATCAACAGACCCCGCTCTGCCCCGGCATGCTCAATGGCCGTGTGCATAAGGGTATTGATCAGCTTCTCATGCTCAATCTCTCCGGATACTGCCTCCAATACGCGGATGACTGTCGCAAGATCAAGTTGCTCCACGGATGCACGAATGGTGCCAGTACCGAATGAACTCGGCTCTGCTTTGATCTTGGGATATCGCTCCTCGAGCTGTCGAACTTTTGCGTCTGCGCCCCAGCGTAGATAGCACTTCCGGGCATCTCGCAAATAAACGTTTGCGATTTTAGTAAACCCACGTGCTGAATAAAACTGCGCTGCACATTCGTTAGCCACCGCCTCGCAATGTACGAAACCGTTCTCTTGTGCCGAACGGATCGCTACTTCGTAGAAATGTTCTGCGTCTGGAATCCGGCCTTCGATACGCGCGATTTCTGCAGTGATCAGCGCAGCTCTGGCTTCGAAATTTGCGGGGCAATGCAGCGTCCATGTTTCGAGCTGTCGATGATGATCATCAATAGCGGCAAAATGCTTCTGTTTCTCTTCGGAAGAAGCCGAGTTCCATGCAGCAGCATGTGCCAGGGCGGCATAGAAACGGAAATCTCCCGTTTCCACCTGCGAAGCCGCGGGCCAGAGCAACTGATGGGCTTTGCGAGACGCTTCCACGGCCGAGGCGTAGTCTCCAGCGAAAAACCTGGCCTGCAACTTCCTGGTCCAGTAGAAAAATTCGGCTAGCGCAAGCACCGGATTACTCACGAGACGGTGTTCGGTGTCCGCTTCGTTATAGTCTGGCGCGTCGAAAGACCCAAAGGTCGAAGTCAGCCCGCGAAGTGTGCGTATGAGACCTAGCTGCGCCGCGCAATTTTCCGCCACCAACCCAAAACCGGACTTCTTAACGAAGTTGAGGCCCTTCTCCGCCTCTGATTGCACCTCCGCAAGAGGGTCGCCAACAGCCAAATAATTCGTAATCAGCTCATGCCAGCTATAGGCAGAGAACGTAAGATCCCCTGTTCGATATGCCACATCGAACGCCCGACGGACCAGTTCACGTCCCTTCAAGGCATGCTTTGCCCAAGGCGTGAGCGTACCAAATGAGATGTAGGTTCGCGCCTGGTAGCGAGTCAGGTTACGTTTTTCCACCAGATCGTAACCCAGCTGGCCGAACCGAAACCCATCTTTGTAATTATTGAAACGTGGACCAGCGAACATCCCGAACCAGACATAACCGAAACACGACGCATCACAATTGCCGTGCTCCAGGCAAAGACTCACCATGCGGCAAACCACCAGCGTGGATAGATTTTCATCGAAAAACATGGCCGGATGGACAATTTCGGTGAAAACATCGAGCATGTCGAGGACATCGGGATCATCGAGCAGCGGTAAGTCTAGAAGGTCCTCGATGTGACGACTGCCAAGGAGCGACCAGATGCGGTTGTGCTCCTGCATCACGTCATCGTGCGCCGGATGAGGGGACCAGTCAGTACCGTTGCGGCGAAGGTACTCGAGAAACGCTTCAATGGCACGCTCACTGCGGTCCAACGTCGTATAAAGCGTAACTTGCAGCCGTGTCACAACGGCAAAATCGTGGCGGCCCCTGGCATGCTGCGCCAACATGCTCAGGCGGGCTTCGGCTGCCACCATGTCCGCGGTATGCAGTTCGCACTCGGCCGTGAGAGACTCAATCGAGAAGATAAGCTCATAGTTAATCGTCCAGGTCTCTTCGCTTAAAAGGGATCGCCCAGTATGAAGATATTTCAGTGCCGAAGTGTAAGCTGTGGATGCTTTTGCCCGTCGGCCGGCGATTAGATTCAGGTTAGCGGCCGCCTCACGCTCACCCGCTTCAGTGATGAGCCGTGAGCCACGGTTGAGTTGACTAACGATGTCGAAGATCGATTCTTCCAACTGCTGTTGCGGGGTGCTTTCAATGAGAATTCTGCCAATGCGCAAATGGGTCTGAGCACGCTGTTGCTCCGGAATAAGAAAGTAGGCTGCTTCCTGGATCCGATCATGAACGAAGCTATAAGAATTCTCTGAGCGAAAGATGAGGCCTGCGCGAACTGCTTCCCACAGTTGACTATGGATTTCTTCTTCTCCTGAATCCCCAAACACCGTTCGCAACAGCCCGAACTCAGCGCTGTTTCCCAGGCAGGCGAGTTGCTTCAGGGATTCCTGCGTAGCATTCGGAAATCGGCTCAGCTTTCCGACCATGAGGTCCACAACATTCGTCGTGTAGCCTTTTGAGTGAATACGTTTAAGGTCCCACCGCCAGGTGGCAGCGTTTGGCTCGAACCTCAGCAATCCCTCCTGTTCCAACTCCGTGATGAACTGAAACGTGAAGAAAGGATTGCCGCCAGTCTTTTCATGCACCAATTGCGCCAATAGGCCGGCAGTCTCCCGTTCGCAGCGCAATGAATCGGCGACCAGTTGACCAATATCCTCCGGTCCGAGTGGCGCCAGCACAACTTCCTGCAACCTCGTTCCAGCGTCGCGGATCGCGGTCAACGTTCGCATGAGCGGGTGCAATGGATTGACTTCGTTATCGCGGTACGCTCCAACCAGCATGAAGTGCCGAATGTCCGGATCAGTGATCAGGTATTCCAGCAGTTCCAGGGTTGCCGCGTCCATCCATTGCAGATCGTCGAGGAACAACGCAAGCGGATGCTCCCGTTTTGCGAACACGCCGAGGAACCTTCGGAGCACTAGCTGGAAGCGATTTCTTGCTTCTCGAGGCGGCAGCTCCGTCACAGGTGGTTGATTCCCGATCACGAACTCAACTTCGGGGACCAGGTTGATAATCAATTGGCCGTTCGCTCCCAATGCTTCCAGAAGGGCGCGCCGCCAGTGGTCCACCTCGGCTTCATTCTTTACCAGAATCTGATGCACCAGCATCTGGAATGCTTGTGCCAGCGTCGCGTATGGTATGTCACGCTTGTACTGGTCGAACTTGCCTGCGGCGAAAAGCCCGCGGGGCGGGACCAGCGCCTTATGCAGCTCGTTCACGACAGAAGACTTGCCGACACCGGAATAACCGGACACCAGCACCAACTCGGCGGTGCCTTGCGCTACCACCCGATCGAAAGCCGCGAGCAGAGCATCCACTTCGCGCTCCCTCCCGTACAGTTTTTCGGCCATCAGCAATCGATCCGACAAGTCTTCTGCGCCCAGAGAGAATCGATCAATGCGACCATGCGATTGCCATTCCGAATGGCACCGGCGAAGATCGGCTTCCAGACCCGCTGCGGTTTGGAAACGTTCCTCGGGATTTTTTGCGAGGAGCTTCATGATCAGCGCGGACAGCACCTTGGGAACTGCTCGGCGATCTATAGGCGCCACTGGCTGACGTGCGATGTGGCAGTGGACCCACTCCAGTGGATCGGCAGCCGTGAATGGGAGCACGCCCGTCAGCATTTCATACAAAGTGACGCCCAAAGAATAAAGATCGCTTCTGGAATCGATCGACCGGTTCATGCGCCCGGTCTGTTCAGGGGACATGTAGGCGAGTGTGCCGGCAATGATCTCGGGCGAAGCGAGCGTCAGATGCTCGCGGGGGAGCCGTGACGCGATGCCAAAGCCGGTGAGCCACACCTGACCAGAGGCTTCCACAAGGGCATTCCCCGGCTTGATGTCCTTATGAATGAGCCCTTGCCGGTGGGCGCAGTTGAGTGCTGCCGCCAAACCCATGGCGATGCGCAGAAAACGATTCAGATCGATCGCTCGTCCGTTTTCCTGCTCGATGATTCGATCCAGGGGTTCACCACCTGGGTCCGCAAGAATGAGAACCGCTCGCCCTTGCTGACGAACTAGCGCAAGCGGCCGGGCCGACCACGCCGAATCCAGTTCGCTCGCGAGTGAGTATTCGTGTTCGAGTCGGCGAACACTATGAGGAGACGGCTGTTCGGCAGCGACCGCCACCGCCAGAATCGGCCTCGGGTCGCCGCGCTCTCTGCCGCGGTGGAGGGTGAATTCCGCTCCTTCGCGAAGCGGCTCCAATATGTATTCCGCCTCCGCCACTGAGAAACCTCTCGTTATCCAGCCGTTTTCATGCCTGGACATACTCGCGCGTGCATCCATCCATCGTAGCAGCAACGCGATGAGAGCGACCCTCGTTCATGCCGTCTCTCGCAATATTTGCGTTCTACGAGTGCACGTAATTTCGTCCCAGCATCAAGTCGCCAAGCACAAAAGACGTGGCGTTCCCAATTGTGAGAAAGAAGCACAACACCAAGGTGTAGCCAATACCATCGTCTGATTGTTCCGGGATGCGACCTTTGCTCCAATATGCGAGGTAAAAGCTGATTGTCAGGATGCAAATCAAGATGACTATTGTTTCGGGTGAAGAAGGGCCTTTCATTGAATGCGCCCGAAAGCTAAGGAGATACCCAATGCCAACGAAACATGGTACGCACCTTGGCTTAATCCCAAACGATGGTGAGATCTAAATTGTTCCAGCGAGGGAGAACCGTATGTCAGGCATCCAGAGTGCTCCAATCCGTGTCCCTGAAAGTAACCAAAACACCACGGCCAATGGCGATAAGGATCGTAAACGAAGGGATTTAACTACGCGAATTTCCACGTGGATCATCGGTTCCAATCTGATTGGGAAAATTGCTCCGAATCTGGACGGATTTTTGCATCGTTGCTTCGCGCCACCTGCAATGCGTCAAGTCAAACTTTTCCTGAATGGCACATGGGCTGGGCATCCACTCCATCCTGCACTGACAGACGTACCGATAGGGGCTTGGACTATAGTGATCGCGCTGGACTTGACCGCGTTGCTCTTCCATTTACCCCAGCTTGGCCTTGCTTCCAGCATAGCCGTCCTGGTTGGTGTGGCGGGAGCGTTGGGTGCAGTTGCAGCGGGGCTGGCGGACTGGATCGACGTTGATCCTCCTGAAAAAGCCATCGGTGCTTTCCATGCGATTGTGAATGTCACCGCAACGGTTCTCTTTTTCTGCTCTTTTCTGGTCCGATGGAAACCAGCACTGGCAGCCTGGTTGGACAGCATTTTTTGTCTCTCTCGCAGGATATCTGCTGGTAATGGGAGGCGGCTATTTGGGAGGCGTGATGGTCTTTCATATGGGAGTCATGATCAATCGCAATGCCTACCGCAGTGGCCCCACGAACTTCACGCCGGTTGCGATACCGGATCACCTTGCTGAGGGTCAACTCGAGCGAGTGTTGGTCGACGAACAACCGATACTACTGGTGAAGGTTGATGACCGGATTCGTGCTCTTGGCGCAGTCTGCTCACACTACGGTGCTCCGCTCAGTGAAGGCAAAATTGTAGGCGGAACAATCGAGTGCCCATGGCATGCCTCCAGGTTTTCACTTGAAGATGGCAGTGTTGTTCAAGGACCAGCCTGCGACGGCATCCCTGTTTACGACTGCCGAATCATCGATGGCCAAGTGCAAATCAAGATTCGATGACCGAAAACAAATTGTATGGTGCTGATTTGGGCGAAATGATCGAAGACCACTTTCGCCTACTTGTGTTCTTCACTCGTTGCTGATTCCACCTTGGCATGCTTTTCCCATCCCGCTCCGATCAGCCACAGTTTCATTCGGCAGAGCCCTGGCGAAGAATCTATTGCACTGGCCGATGATCCGACACGCAGGTACCAGTTGGACGTTTTCGTACACATTAGTAGATCCCTAATACTCCAACCGGCCCGGCTGAATGTCCTCCCCTGCAGCTATCGGATAAGAAGATCAACCATCTCCCATCCCGTTGCCCCGTGCACTTAGGAACCAGGCTGATGCTCATCCAACGGATAGATTGACGGATACCGCACGATGCAGGCTGATCGAGGGTAGAAGCAATACCAAAGGACAATGGACAGCCCTTTCAGAAATAGCGCATTGTTTGACCATGGAAGACTCTGGGGGAATGAACAGAAGCGAGCGTCCACTTCTGTCTGTAATCGATGATGACGAGTCGGTGCGCGAGTCGCTGCCTGACCTGATTAGGGAGTTCGGCTTTGCGGCTCAAGCTTTTTCGTCGGCAGAAAAATTTCTCTCATCCGGTTATGTTGATCAGACAAGATGCCTCATCCTCGACATTACTATGCCGGGCATGAGTGGACCGGAACTTGATCTGGAACTGGAACTTCGCGGAAAAGCGATCCCGATCATATTTATTACAGCTCAAAGAGATGACGCTGTTCGCGACCGGCTGCTCAAGAAAGGCGCAGTGGATTTTTTGCTCAAACCTTTCAGTGATGCAGACCTCCTTGCGGCGATCGACAAGGCACTGCAAGCTTGAAGAGTTTAGCGTGCCATCCTCCAGGAGAATACAATGATTGCAATGCGCTCAACTGGTCATAAAACGGCACCGTCTTCAAACTGGGTTGCTGACCCCGTTGTCTTTATTGTTGATGACGATGTCTCGGTGCGCGAGTCGCTGGAACTCTTGATTCAGACCGAAGGCTGGAAATGTAAGACATTCGAGTCTGCGCAAGAATTCCTTCATTATCCGACACAACCTGTCCCTAGCTGCCTTATCCTTGACCTTTCGCTTCCGGGACTGAACGGCCTTGAGCTACAAAAGCAGATTGCCGCTAAGCGCACCGACATGCCAATCATCTTTATCACCGGCTATGGTGATGTACCCAAGACCGTGCAAGCCATGAAGGCGGGCGCTCTGGAATTCTTCACCAAACCGCTCGACAATGACGCATTGGTCACTTCTGTTCGAAGTGCTCTCGGGCGAAGCCGTCTTGCGCTCGCCCATGACGCTGAGATGCAGGAACTCCGAACCAGCTACACGTCACTTACTCCCCGAGAACAGCAAGTCATGGCGTTGGTTGTATCCGGCTTACTGAATAAACAAATTGGCGGAGATCTCGGCATCAGCGAGATTACGGTTAAAGCGCATCGAGGGCAGGTCATGCATAAGATGAAAGCAAATTCCCTGGCTGACCTGGTGAAGATGGCTGCCAAGCTCGTTTTACCTCGCCCGAACTCCGAATTTTTAGCTCATCAAAATCGTAATCTGCTGTGATCGTCTGCCTGCCGACATTGCGAGCGCTCTTTGCATGCGTTTGCGCCGGCTAAACTCGCTCGACAGACGAAGATCTCGAACCATACCTTCGTCCAATAGATTTCTCCTCGCGTTCATGATGTGATGATGCGAAATAGATTGGTGTCCGAAACACATGCACGATGAGCATTACTGCGCATGACAAGATGACCCAATCGGATGGAGGCTTAAGATGAGTATTATTGACAAGGCGCTCGAAGGAAACCGCAATTATGCAAAGAATTACAATCCAACACTGGGCAAGCGTCCCGCCCCTAAAGTCGCAGTTGTAACCTGCATGGACCCGCGTCTCTCAGACCTCTCTGGAATCCTGGGGCTCCCGCAGGCCGATATCGACGTTATCCGAACCGGCGGACCCGCAGTTACCGAAGATGTTCTGGGAGAGCTTATTGTTTCCACCCGTGTACTCGGAACAACAGAGATACTGCTTCTCAACCACACCGGCTGTGGATTCACCACCTTCACCGATGATGAGCTGAACTCGAAGCTTGCTGCGTCTACTGGCGACGCATCACCCGCTCCCATGCGTTTTTTCTCTTACAGCGACCCCGAGCAGAATACTCAGGAGCAGATCAAAAAAGTGAGGTCACATCCCTGGATTGCAAAAGATGTTCCGGTACGCGGTTTTATCTTCGACGTGGAAACCGGTCTCTTGCGGGAAGTTCAGCCAATTGCCCGGGTAACTGCTGCCTGAATTATCTGGAGATGCGGAAACAATCACCTTGCGGCATGTGACCGTGTAGCACCACAATTTGTCAATACCCTCACGCCGGAATTGTCTACCAAAGCTTGCCGGCTATGACGTTTTTGTTAGGAGCCGATGTTTAATCGATGGAAGAAACGTTGCGCATCGACGGCTCCAATGGCATTCATCTTTGGCGGAGAGGTCAACCCCAAGCGGCTGGTTATGATTCAGCCCAGCCGCTTCGCCCTCTACGCAATTCAATGTTGGCTAGCTCGCGTCTGCCGATACTAAGGTTCAACAATACCATCGTCTAATTGTTTCAGCTCAGCGCCTCTGGTCTGATGGGCTGATTGCAATTCAAAATCCGATCTGAATTGCGCGCTCCAAAAGTTACAAAGGAGTCAGCTATGATTCACAAAGTAGTACAGCCCACCTGCAGAGCCAGTCATGGGCGAAAACGACGGGGCTACTCGTTCTACACCCCGAGACTCTGGCGGAGCGACGCGATGGCTATGTTGGGAATGGTCCTAATGACCGCTATCATTTTCGCCCAGACAGCTACTTCGCAAATTAAGACAGCAAAAAGTGAGAGCACCAGGACGCGATCTGCGCCTGCGACAATTGAAGCTGATTCCAGTGCGGCCACAATCCGACCGTTCAAAGTCAAGGTTCCTGACGAAGCATTGAAAGATCTTCGCAGGCGAATCGCGACGACGCGCTGGCCCGAACAGGAGCCAGTTCCAGACAGCTCCCAGGGAGTAAAACTCGCGACGCTGAAAAAGCTCGCACAATATTGGGAAAAAGATTACGACTGGCGCAAGTGCGAGGCGAGACTGAATGCGTTGCCGCAATTCATTACTGAGATCGACGGGCTGGACATCCACTTTATTCACGTCCGCTCGAAGCATCCAAACGCGCTGCCGCTGATCATTACACACGGATGGCCCGGCTCAATTATCGAGCAGCTGAAAATCATAGGCCCGCTCACCGACCCTACCGCTTACGGTGGAAAGGCGGAAGGCGCTTTTGATGTAGTCATTCCGTCGCTGCCAGGTTATGGGTTTTCAGGAAAACCGAGTGCAACCGGCTGGGATCCAATCCGTATCGCGCGCGCATGGACAACGCTGATGAAGCGACTTGGATACACGCGATTTGTGGCCCAGGGGGGCGATTGGGGAAATGCTGTTACGGAGCAGATGGCTTTGCAATCGCCACCAGAGTTGATCGGGATCCATACCAACATGCCGGCGACCGTTCCACCCGATATCGATAAGGCCCTGCAATTCGGCGAGCCGCCGCCGTCAGGCCTTTCAGACGAGGAGAAGGGAGCGTGGGACCAGCTCGACTTCTTCTATAAGCACGGCCTGGGTTATGCGCAGGAGATGGCGAACCGCCCTCAGACGCTTTACGCGATTGCAGATTCACCGATTGGCTTGGCTGCTTGGATGCTTGACCACGACGCGCGCAGTCAGGCACTCATCGCGCGTGTTTTCGATGGTAAGACCGAAGGCCTGACGCGAGACGACATCCTCGACAACATCACGCTCTACTGGTTAACAAATACGGCAGTCTCCTCGGCTCGTCTCTATTGGGAAAGCAAGCTTCCTTTTTTCGCACCGAAAGGTGTTCCGGTCCCAACGGCTGTGAGCGTTTTTCCTGATGAAATCTATGCAGCCCCAAGAAGCTGGACAGAAAAGGCCTATCCCAAGCTGATTTATTACAACCGACTCCCCAAAGGTGGACACTTTGCAGCTTGGGAGCAGCCGCAGCTTTTTACTGAAGAGATTCGGGCCGCTTTCAGATCGCTACGCTAATGCTAGCGAACACGACAAGCATTCTCAAAGCCCAGTTCAGGGTGAATAATGCACATTTAGAGTCTTCATTTAGTGTCCTGCGCCGGCGAAAGTTCACGTGGACGCCAATTCTCTTTGTCATTCTTGCCTCATCACAATTGCTGGCCCAGACCCAGGGAAAGGAAGCTGCCATGGAAAATCCTACTTTTTATCGAACCATTCAGGTTGACGGGCTCTCTATTTTTTACAGAGAGGCGGGCCCAAAGAATGCGCCAACGCTTCTCCTGTTGCACGGGCTGCCCTCTTCTTCGCGGATGTTTGAGCCACTCTTCGCGCGGCTTTCAAACCGGTATCATCTTGTCGCGCCTGATTACCCGGGCTTTGGACACAGCGACTGGCCGGACCCGAAAAAGTTCGCTTATACCTTTGATCGGCTCGCGGGGATTTTCAACCACTTTACTGAAGCGCTCAAGATTTCACGCTACACGCTTTACATGCAGGATTATGGCGGTCCTGTAGGTTTTCGCATGGTGCTTGCGCATCCTGAGCGCGTGGAAGGTCTCATTGTTCAGGACGCTGTAGCGCACAATGAGGGTCTGGGTGAGAACTGGAAGGCCCGCCGGGCCTTCTGGGCGGACCGCACCGCCAACGAAAGTGCTCTTCGCACAAACCTTTTGTCTTTGCCAACCACGCGGGCTCGCCACATCGGTAATGATCCAAATGTTGATCGTTACGATCCGGATCTTTGGACCGATGAATTTGCCTTTCTCAATCAACCCGGGCAGGGTGATATCCAAAGCGATCTCTTCTACGACTATCGCACGAATGTAGATGCCTATCCTAAATGGCAGGCCTGGATGCATCAGAAGCAGCCGCGTCTGCTGGTGATCTGGGGCAAGTATGACCTGTCATTCGATTCGGGCGAACCTGAGCGCTACCGAAAAGACGTTCCAAATGCTGAGGTGCATGTGCTTGAGGCAGGTCATTTTGCTTTGGATACAGCCGCGGATGAAATCGCGGCGCTAGTCATAAATTTTGTCGGTTCCTCACATTGACGAATTCCGGTTTGCAACCGGGCAAAGGAGACTCACTATGAAACCATCAGAATCGACCGGAATCTCTCGTCGTCACCTTCTTACGATGGCCGGCGCCTCCGCTGGGGCCGCGCTGCTGGCCAGGAGCCCACTCTTTGCCAAAGGATCAGAAACCGTGCCGGCGATAGACAACAACGCCAATGTTAAGAACACCTCATTCGGCGCCCTTAAGCGAATCGATGCAGGCTTGCTGAGTGTGGCATATGCTGAGGTGGGTCCTCCAACCGGTCGGCCCGTCATCCTTCTGCATGGCTGGCCTTATGATATTCACAGCTTTGTTGATGTCGCTCCATTGTTGGCAGCAGCGGGCTATCGTGTGATTGTGCCTTATCTGCGCGGATATGGTGCAACGCGTTTTCTTTCTAATGAGGCTGTGCGAAATGGACAACAATCAGCGTTGGCGATTGACTTTATCAATTTGATGGATGCGCTCAAAATCGAGAAAGCCACTGTCGCCGGCTTTGACTGGGGTGCAAGAACCGCCAATATCGTTGCCGCAATCTGGCCTGAGCGGTGTAAGGCACTCGTTTCTGTGAGCGGATATCTGATCGGCAACCAGGAAGCCGGCAAGCTGCCGTTGCCTCCGAAGGCTGAGCTGCAATGGTGGTACCAATATTATTTTGCAACGGAACGCGGACAAAACGGCTATGACAAGAATCGCCGAGACTTTGCCAGGCTTATCTGGCAGCTTGCTTCACCCAAATGGGCATTCGATGATGCCACGTTTGATCGTAGCGCGGCATCCTTCGATAACCCGGACCACGTTGCGATCGTCATCCACAACTATCGCTGGCGGCTTGGAGTGGCTGGAGGTGAATCGAAATACGATGATCTCGAAAAGAAGCTCGCTCAAAGCCCAGCTATCAATGTGCCCACCATCACCTTGGAAGGGGACGCGAACGGCGCACCACATCCGGAACCCAGCGCATATCGCAGCAAATTCACGGGAAAATATGAGCATCGCACTCTCAGTGGCGGTATCGGGCATAACCTTCCGCAAGAAGCTCCGGAGGCTTTTGCAAAGGCGATTTTGGACGTAGATGGTTAAAACATTGCCGAGACATCCGGACCAGCGCTCAGGCAGAACGCTGCACTTCTTTGGCGACAACACGCCTGGCCAGCCGAGCTGATGCTGCAACGGTGACTGCTCGCCAATTGCGGCTCGTCGAAAGTGGTGGGTTGTCCATCAGTTCAGATTCGTCGAGCCATTCTTTTCCAGCGATCCTGGCCTGCTCTGGGCCGTACAATTCCGTCACCGCGGCGATGAACGAAGATAACTCACGCTCTGCTATGCGCGTCTCTTCCTCGCAAATTGAATCGGGAAATAGTTCATCCGTATTCATGATGTTTTCCGCAGTCCATTTTCTTTTAGGCCTAATTTCTGCAATGGTTCACGATTGAGTATTCCCGCTTCATTCTTGCTGCTGCACTCAGGATTGTGGTGTTCGCATCCTTCGATCGGGGTGTGGGCCTTGTCGTTGAGTCTGCGCAGAAGCAACTCTAAAGCCCCACCTTTGAGTACATAGTCATCGACAGCGCTCAATGCGTGCGCAGGGAGAGAAGCGTTGCCGGAAAAGAGAATGATTGGCAGATCAGATTTGTGCTGTTTGATCTGACAGGCCAACTCTGCGCCGTTCATGTGGGGCATATCATAATCAACGATGACCAGATCAAAGGCTGCTCCGGTTACCAATTGCAGAGCATTGCATGGATCGTTGGTAGCGACTACGCTATAACCCGCTGCCTCCAGAACTGCTGTAAACAGCAGCAGAAACCGCGGATCGTCATCGACGCATAGCAGACGTGCTTTCTTCGGATTCATTGCGCTTATATGCATAGCTACCATTAAGTCAGAAGGGTGGAGACAAATCCATTGCACGATGGTATCGCCGATAGTTTTGTGCAAGTGTGCCGCGCTTGAGCGGGCCGGCGATTACAAGACAGGAGGATCTGACTCTTATTCGAGCTTGATCTTTGATGACGTGCAGTTTTTCTTGGTCGCCATTTTAGGCCGCTTGGGTTCTGCATCTGAAAACTTCTCACAACCAGGCTTCTGGCGCGCATCGCTGCTAACGTACAAAGCGGTTGAGCCAGAAGCCTGAAGTGCCTATTCAGAGGAATGGCAACAGTTAGTGCTTCGGTGTTCTGTCCTGCCTCAGTTGGAAATGGGGAAAGCGTTCGTCCGTTAAGATAACGGAGCGAACGTATGAGGAAGGAACGGAAGCATTTCACCCCAGAAGAAAAGGTAGCCATCCTGAGGCGGCATCTTGTGGACAGTGCCCGTCTCGGAGTTGTGTGAAGAACTGGGCCTGCGACCAACGGTGTTCTATCGCTGGCAGAAGGAACTGTTCGAGAACGGAGCCGCCGCTTGGAAGCCGCCAGACTGCTACGTAACAGTCGCCGCCAGCAAGCTGCGTGAAGAACGAAGCGGCTAGCTGTCGGATGTCGGTAGCATATGGTGGAGCAGTTGCTACAGCGAGCGGCCAGTAAAAACTTGCGGATGACTTCTCTGGCCACAGAACGTAAGATTTTGGCGTTTTACTTCATAAAACAAGGAGCGTCTGATGGTCGCCTCAACGGCCCAGCAACCACCGCCCACGGTCACTTCTGTCCTCAACATGCTCTATGGTGTTGTCGAGCAAGAAGTCGTTTCCGCTGCTGAAGCTATGCCCGAAGACAAGTATTCCTTCGCGCCTACCAATGGCGAGTTTAAAGGCGTACGCACTTTCGCTGAACAGGTGAAACACATCGGCTTCGCCAATCACCTTTATTTTGGCCCGCTCATGGGCGAGACGATCGACGCTAACTCCTTCGAAGAAAATCCCAACGGCCCCGCGGCGCTGAAAACCAAGGCCGAAATTGTCCAGTATCTTAAAGATTCCTTCGCGCTCGGCCATCGGGCCATTTCCGGGATCACCTCCGAAAACGAGGTCACGCCGCTGCCCAAGCCCGTAACCCCATTCCTCTCAACGCGTCTCGCAATCGCCATTATCGGCGCCTTCCATCCGAAGGATCACTACGGTCAGATGGTCGAGTACCTGCGGATGAACGGTATCGTTCCGCCCGCAAGCCGCCCGCGGCCACAACAACAACAGTCCTCGCAACCCAAATCTTAAAAATGAAGGCAGGTTTGCAGCAGTTGCCCGCATGGTGAGAGGTTTCCCTGTTCGGCAGTCTCACGAGCAAACTGGAAGTTGAGAACAGCCGGGCGCGGCGGAGCTAAAATGAACTTGCCGGGTGAAACGCGTCGCCCGCGCACCCACACAACCATCCCCCAGCCGCGAAAAGCAGGACAGCAGCACTGGCCACCAAAGTCAGCACACCTCGGCGGTACATCGCCCGTTGTGTGGCGAAACAAATGGAGAATATACTCCAGGCGGAAGACCTCCCTGAGTATTTTTTCGATGCAATTCGATTCAATGAAAGGAAAGCAATGAAATGCGCTGTATTTTCCTGGTTCGCGCAATGCTCTTTGTTGGGATCGCTTTGTCGGCTCGAGCCCAGAGCGACACCCCGAAGCCCGCACCTGAACTGAAGAAACTCGACTACTTCGTCGGCACATGGAGTGCGGAGGGCGAAATAAAGCCTGGCCCCTTCGGCGCGGGCGGTAAATTTACAGGAATCAATCGGGTTCGATGGATGGATGGCGGATTTTTTCTGGTGACCCAATCCGAGTTCAATGGCGCCCTGGGCGAAGGCACGGAAACCGCCTACATGGGCTACGACAGCAGCGAGAAGATCTATACCTACGACTCTTTCAATTCACTAGGTGAAGCCGATCACGCCAAAGGCAATGTCGACGGAGATACCTGGACATGGCTGAGTGAGACGAGGGTGGGTCCGACAGCCCTGAAAGGGCGGCTCACGCTTCAAGTCCTTTCGGCCCGCTCCTACAAATTCAAGTTCGAGACGTCACCCGACGGCAATACCTGGACGACGCTATTGGAGGGTAAAGACACGAAAAAATAGAAGCGAAATCCGAAAGCCCCTTCGCGTCAGGAGGATTAAAGCTAAAATGACCTTGCCGGGTGAAACGGAGGCAGGCTCTGCAGGGATGCAACCATGCTGAGGGATAACCTAGCGGAGTCATCGAGCCGATGCTCAGCGGCGCTGGGGCCTTCTCTCGCGCTGCACGCTGACGGGAGGAAGTCATCGGACGATAGACCCCCCCTGTGCCGTGAAAATCCCCGCCCCGCAGGGTCGGAACCTACACTAACGGAGAACGTCGCTTCTCCATTTCACGCTGAGCCAAGACAGTTCCACTAGCTAGAGTGATTTCATGAATTCGACCAATTCCTTACTTTCCTCGGGGGCCAAGCCTAGGGTGAAATGCTTGTCATAATGTTGAATCACCTCGTCGAGAGTCTGGAAGCGACCGTCGTGGTAGAAACCACGGCTCTGGCGGCTCCATAGGCCTGCCAGCGGTGCCGTGCGATACATATGCGTTGGCGAGCGATCTGCCTGGAAGGAATCCACGCCAATCTCACTTGGACTGTGCAAATTGTTCCCCGGTTCGGTGTACAAAGGCGGCACATGGCAGCTAGCGCATTTGCCTTTCCCTTCGAACACAACCTTCCCAAGCTTCGCGGCGGTCTGGTCGTAACTTCCCGCCGGCGGTTTCGGCGCCGGGATCGCCAATTGATAGAAGTGGAGCGCCGCCAACTTGGAGGTGAGCTGGTCCGGTTTACCACGAGAGTTGTACGATCCACTTTTCGCGGCGACCGGGTACGTTGCCTTGTCATTGAGACGAGCATCGTAGAACGTACCCGATCCGTGCATTTCTGTGGCGCCAACATACGCGTTCCAGTAAGGCACTGATCCAAACCCTGTCCAGGTATGCAGGTTCACGCCGGCCAGACCATAGGCCGGAGGGATAAGCGTGCAGGCGCGTTTTCCGTCAGGTCGAAGTCCTTTGCCGTCTTTATCGAGTTCTGCGTCATAGCAGCCCGGACCCCAACTTCCAAGCACCTTCTTCACTGTCGCGATGTCCACGCCCAGCAAATCGGAAAAGGGCTGAAGGTTCGGCGCCAAAGATACAATGGCCCCAACGTTCAAGTCACGAGCACCCCATCCATCTAAACGGTGGCCGATTCCCGGAACCAGCGCATCGTCCACTGTGGAATGACACAACGCGCACTGGATGCCCATCGACACCAATTTTCCCTGTTGGTCAAAATGGCCGGTAACTCCGACAACCGAGTTGAGCTTGAGCAAGGCCAATGTTGTGGCGGGATCGTCAAGATTGATCTTGCCCGCTTTGAGTTGGTCCACCAGACTGGCGGGCAAAGAGTCCAAATCAACTTTTAGACCCACCGCCAGCGCGGTTTTGGGACTTACTCCTGGACCTACACCGCCCAGTTTTTCTCCGGCAATTGCCTGGTGAAGGTGAAGAGTGTCTCCCCAAAAAGCTTCGTCACCAAAAGTGTCAAAACGAAAAATGTCCTTCCCTTGCTTTAGCATGTCTTGCGCATAGTTGCTGATGTTCTGATCATTGGCGGTGGACGTAGCCTGCGGGGACGTGTGCGGCGACTGAGCCACCATGGACCATGCCATTAATATGACTACACTCGTTGCGAGGACTATCACTGGCTTTCTCATCTTGTACATACACGAACCTTTCTGGGAGGGAATTTTGTCGAGATTTGTCACAAAAGGTCAGTCTTTCCACTCACAGCCAGGGCAGATAGGACTAAACCTGCTTGGCTGTTTTACTGGCTTCTGGCCGGCGGCTCAGGTCTGGAACATCTTCTCCCAGCGCAGTCGCTAAATCGATTTGGTGGTCCTGCTCCTGCACGAGGATTTGCCGAATCTGTTCCGCCATTGCATATTCTTCCAGCGCTTCACATTGCCGGACGCGCTCTCGGTAATTCCGAATGGTTTCATTTTCATTTTCAAGATCGAACCGAAGCATGTCTTTAGCATTCTCCGATGTCCGAACCGGACGGGGAGTAACCGCCGGCATTTTTCCCAGATAGTCGATCTGTCTTGCGATGATTAGTGCATGATCGAGCTCTTGTTTAGCATGGATCTCGAGCTGGGCAGCGATATCCATGTACTGAGCACCGCTCAAGACCTGCGAATAAACCACGTAGGCAATGATTGCCTGATATTCGCGACACAGATCGTCGTTCAATAACTCCGCGAGACGATCACGAGATATTTCGTTTTCACTTGATCCAGGTTTAATCATTGGTTCTTCCTTTTCGTTGAGAGCCACAACGATCTTCGAAGGGCTGCGTGCTTTGAGAGATCTGGGGCGCGCACAAAGAATCACAACAGAGGCGCGGAGGCAAAACAATTAGACGATAGTACCGGTGATACTTTGATATTAGTTCTGGCCTCAGAACCGAGAAACCAGGAATACGCCGAGGCCAATTGTGACCAGGTCTTCAGTAACTGCGAGGAGGAAATCTGGAACACGCACGGCACGACCTAAACTGGCACGGAGATGATACCCGCCGAAAGCACCCGCGATTGCGCCAACCGCTCCGGCCAGCGCTCCGAGCCACAAGGTCACTCCGCCAGCCACTGCCAGACATGCACCGGTCAATGCCCCTGTGACGACTCGTGCAGAGAGCTGGACCGCGCTTGTGCGGGCCGGCGTACTCGGAAGCTTATCAAGGATCACTTCAACCAAGGCCAAAGCGGTGAAGATGCCTACGGCCGATGTTGTTCCCATGAACGATAACGGAGAGTCTTGAAGATTGATCCATTTTAGGTGTGCCGCCCATGCCACAACTGCGGGTGTGACTAGAGAATGAAACCCAGCCATGATGCCGATGCTAAAAGAGAGCAGGAAAGTGAATCCGGCATTCATGAAGATTCCTTTGTGATAAACAAATCAGTCCTCTCCGATGGCGGCCTGACTTGCGGCCCGCGGCGGTGAATATCAGAACGCATGGTTCACTCCGCTGCTTGCCGATCTAGACGTCGCTCATCGCGTCGCTCTGTGCCTTCCTGCTCAGCGCTCATGAACCTGGCGTACCAATCGGGCCAGTCCTTATCGGCATGCCCAATCCTTTTCTCATGTTCACCATGCGCCGCTTCAGCACGGCGCAATGCGCTGGCCAGATCCGTAGGCGATTTATAAATGGTCGCACCCGTAGCCATCCTGCCGGGCAGCCGTGTTGTCACCTCCTGAAGGAGCCAGCCATTGCCATCAGGGTCATTGAAGGTGGCAAATGAACCGTAGCTGGCGTGATCCGGCGCTGGCCCGCTAACGCGACCATTGCTATCGGGTTGGAACTGAGCACCAGGCGTTCCGGCATGAAATACCTCGCTGGCCTCGATACCTCGCGCGATGAGTTGATTGCGTGCAGCGGTTATATCGGACACGATCAGGTAAAGACCCCGGACCGAACCAGGCGCGGCTGAGGTGATCTTTGTCCCAAATTGGATTGAACATCCTGAGCCGGGAGGAGTGAACTGGACCACTCGGAAGCCGTTATCGAACGAAAAGTCGGCGTCCAGCCGCCAATCGAGTTGCTCGTAGAACCTCTTCGCGCGCTCAACATCCGAGACAGGGATGACAACCGCCTCTAAGTTCATGCCAACGTTGTTATCAATTATTCCGGAACTCGCTTGAGCAGTGCGAAGCTCGTCAAGAGTTGCCATTTTTCCTCCTCATGCATTGATCTGGATCCTGAAAATCAGAGCGTTCAGCAAGTCGCTCTTTAGGCTAAGCGGCAAATCTCGGAGCTATAACGTTGCGGGAACAGACGCGAGCTTTGCATGCATCGTTCATTACAATGCGTATTCCAACAAAACTACTATCGCGTAACAATCAGACGAAGGTATTGCCCAACACTTTCGTATCAATTGCGCGGGCGATGAGAAAAGCGGGATTCCGAGAAAAGACGCAACTCTTGTCGAGATGAGAGTATGGGTCAATACCATTGTCCAATTGCGCCGCTCATTTCGTTCTGGCTGAATGGTGATGCTCTTATGTCCGCGGTTGCTTTGTGTCGCCCGTGTCCTCGGCATGTGGGGATTCGCTGCACAACATGAACTGCACGCCTGCCGATCGCAATTGTCGGATTAAATCAACCAATTTCGAGACTAACATTATGGAGGAAACGTTATGGCAACTGTGAGCGCACCTGCCAAACTTACACAGATGAATACACCTACCCAAGTCGCACAGATTCGTGTCACTCGGCGGTCGCCCGCCTATTGGCGGGTCACGATCGATAACCCGCCAATCAACGTTATGGGCCCGGAGATGGTCAAACAATTTCAAGAAGCCATCAACGCTCTCGAGTCGGATGACGATGTCAGGGTCGTGGTGTTCGACAGCGCGGTTGAGGACTATTTCCTGAATCACTCCGATTTCACCGCCAAGCTCGAAGACCTGACCTCCTTGCCGCCAGGACCCACCGGGCTGCCGCCTTGGCCAGATTTTCTCGTGCGTCTGACCCGCTTGCCAGTCGCATCCATCGCGCTCATCCGCGGACGTGCGACCGGCAACGGCAGCGAGATCACGCTGGCCTGTGACATGAGTTTTGCCAGCCGGGAGAAGGCCATCATCTCGCAATGGGAGGTGGGCGTGGGAATGGTCGCCGGCGGCGGCCCCATGGCTCGACTGCCCCAACTCATTGGTCGCAACCGCGCCCTTGAGGTACTTCTGAGCTCAGAGGACATCAGAGCAGACCAGGCCGAGGCGTACGGCTACATCAATCGCGCTCTGCCCGACGCCGACCTTGATGCATTCGTAGAAGCGCTCGCAACCCGGATCGCAAAGTTCGACAAATGGGCCGTCGCTCAGACCAAGCGCCTGGTGAACACCAGCTTGCCGCCGGATGTGGAACTCGGTGCCGGATGGGATGCATGCATCGCTTCGCTCGGGCGACCCGCCGCCCGGGAGGGGATCAAGGCGCTGATCGCACGCGGCTTCCACAAGCCAGGGGATGTGGAGAATCGGCTCGGATACTACCTCGGCCAAATCGTGGGCTAGAATGCGTTAGCGGAGCCTCCATTCAGAGGCTCCGCTATCTTTATGCCCGCTCATGTTCGCTGCCACGACCCGTGCGGGCTCCGGCGTGTCATCGTAATCACACGCGCTCGGATGAGACATTCGCCTCGAACCATCCCGGCACCGCTCCGCGCTTCCCCAGGATATGTATCATTTGATGTTCGGTGTGGGTTTGTTAACCACTGCCGCGCCTGCAATGCTGACGACCTCGTCCTGGGAATCTGTCCCTCCTGAAACACCGATGGCGCCGATGATGACTCCTTCGTCGACGAGTGGAATTCCGCCCCGAGAGGCAATGACTCCATCGAATGCGAGCAGATAATTGAGGTGCATAAGATTGATGCCGTCTTCGAAAACCTTCGTTGGCCGACGGAAGGTCACGCCTGCTTGCGCTTTGTGCTCGGCAATCTGAATCGAGGCAAGCATCGCGCCGTCCATTCGTTGGAACGCAACTAAGTTACCCCCTGAATCGGCAACGGCTACGTTCATCTTCCAATTGCGCTTCTTGGCCTCCGCCACGGCAGCATGAATTACGGCCTGGGCTCGGTCGAGCGATATCGGTCCTCCATAGGGCACATCAAATGGTATTTCGTTTGGGATGAAATCCAGTGGATTCGACGCCGCGAGCGGTGCGTCAATGTCGATTGCTGCTTTGTTGCTTGACATACATTTCCTCCGAAGGGTTAGAAATTATCTTCATGGACGTGTCTGAAAAAGTCTCCGAAATGCGTTCTGGGACCTGAACGGCCAGGCGGCTGGCACCTTCGCGCCGTAGCGGAGAACAAGCCGACATCGATTTCCCGATTGAACAGCACACCCTACCGCCCGATTAGCTCGTCAACGCTGTAGGGCCCCGGCCCCGAAAAGATCAGCCAGACGAGAGTCATGACGTACAGGACCTCCGGAAGGTAAAGGAAGTCATCAATCCAGCCGAGTACTCCGGCCGCCTGGATACTGTGGATCCGGTTAGTCGCAATAGCAACGATCATATCGATGACGAGTATTACCGCACAAAGTGGCGTGAGCAGACCGAGAGTTAGACCAGCACCGCAGACGAACTCGACTATGGACACGAAGATCGCATTGGCGTGTGGAAAGGGGATGTGCGACTGAGCCAACGTCTGCTCCATCCTGTTGAACTTAGCTGGTACAAACAGCTTGGTCATGCCACTGACAGAGAAGAAAAATCCGACTAACGCACGTACAGAAGTTATCGGCAACCATTCGGCCGCGCGGAGTGTGGAAAAGAAGCTCTCGATGGCGTGCCACATTACAGTTACTCCTCAAATGCGCTTGCTGGTGCTAAGTTTGCGATGCGTTTGTGGCACCCCCGATCGTGGTGTCGTGTTTCAGGCGCTGGGGTTCTGATTCCTTGGATCATCTTTCGCATTGACATATTCCATGCCCAGCGGCCCAATCGCCGACACCTGGGTGATGTAGTCGCCGGATCTCGCCCAATGAAAGTGCGATGTATTCCTGGGCAGAATAATTACAGCTCCGGGCGGATATGCTTGCAATTTGTCAGCGTCGAAGTCGTCGCCAAGGCCGGAGCCATGATTTGTTGTCCCTGAATACACCTTCCAGTGCAATGTGAATCAGTCGCATTCACTCAACTTTCATTAAGTCATCAACGCAGGTGCAAGAACAATTGGACGATGGTATTAGTAGATAGCTGTTGGCATTTCAGCGTCGCATTGGCACACGCAACGATCGGATCCAGACTGCCGAGTAACCCGCAGATAGGGAAGCAGTAGTGACCGCAGCGACCTATTTATCCTTGCTTCGAAGCGCGAGTTCGCGAAACTCGTTAGCCATTTTGTGACTTGCCTTTATTTGCGACTGCGCGAGTTGTCGAGCTCTTTCCGGGAGATGCAAAACCAAAGTCTCAAGTTCGGTGACCGTCTCCTGTGCTCGATTCGCCTCTCTTTGGAGCAGGCGCTCTAAACTTCGCGTTGCTTCGTTATGATCCATGTGCCATCCCTTCTTATCCTTTCTTTGCGGCATCCGCAGGCGTTTAAATCCGCATTTTGTCCGGCTTCGAGCGTTACCCGTATGTTAGCTCGGTACTCTGTCCGACTTCGATGATGTAACCGTCTGGATCGCGGATGTAGCAGCGCGTCTCGCCATACTTGGGGATCGGCTCGGTGATGAACTCGGCCCCTCGACTTTTCCACAACTTGTAGCACGCTTGAATATCCGCAACGCGGATATTCATAAAGCTGTTGATCCTATCCGGGTCAGGGACGCTGAGCGTTACCGTCGGCTTGTCGGGAGTCGGCCCACCTCCGACGTTAACAAGCAGCCATGTGTTCGCGATCTGAATGTACGCAGGAGCGCCCTCGCTGTCGCCTGTGCTCAGAATGCGACCGCCAAAGACCTTTTCGTAGAAGCGAGCCGATCGGTCGATGTCGGTGACCGTGAGAAAATGCGCAACCGTGAACCCGTCTCGCGGAGGCATCTCGTAGTTCTTCTGTTCGATTTGTACGCTGTTCATTGACAACTCCAACTCCGAATACATTGCTCATCGACAGCTACGGTGTCGAGGAGTTCTGTTTCGCTGGACGTGAGAGTGGCGAATTATAAGCTCGCGGTCACTCCCATCATTAGCAGACTGATTAGGCCAGAAGCGCGAGGTCGAAACTATTGGACGAAGGTATCGATCAACACCAAACGGTAGGTTGATTGACTTAGAGGCCTCGGCATGCGTTGCAGGCGGCAATTTTCTAAGGCTCTTCTGGGCCGAGTGTCATTAACCAATACGAAGGTATCGTCGATACCATCGTCCAATTGTCCGGCCAACCAGTGTTCTGGTCAGATCAATCCTACGTCATCCGATTAAATCGGGACGCGCACTACTACGAAAACGAGAGGAGAAGGTACATGAAAATACTAATGGTGCTCACATCGCACGACGTCCTCGGCAATACAGGGCGCAAGACCGGTTTCTGGCTTGAAGAATTCGCGGCTCCGTATTTTGTTTTCCGCGATGCGGGAGTGGATCTAACCCTCGCCTCACCAAAAGGCGGTCAACCGCCGATTGATCCGAAGAGTGATTTGGCAGAGGGCCAAACGCCCGCCATGACCCGATTTGAACAAGACCCAACGGCACAGAAGGCGCTTTCTCAGACGGTGAAGCTTGCCGATATGAAATCGCAGGATTACGACACCGTCTTCTATGTGGGCGGGCACGGTCCAATGTGGGACCTCGCAGAAAGCCCGGTCTCGATCGCGCTACTCGAATCCTTCTACAATTCCGGCAAGCCGGTCGCTCTGGTCTGCCATTCGCCAGGCGTGCTTCGTCACGTGAATTACCAGGGCGCGCCGCTGGTAAAAGGAAAACGCGTGACCGGTTTTACGAATGGCGAGGAAGAAGAGGTGCAGCTGACCCACGTTGTCCCGTTTCTGGTCGAGGACGAGTTGACGCGACTGGGAGCTATCTTTGACAAAGTTCCCAACTGGCAACCGCATGCTGTCGTGGATGGCCGCCTCATTACCGGACAGAATCCGGCATCTTCGACCGTCGCAGCTCAAAAGCTCGTGAGTTTGCTCACTGCTGTAGCGACTGCAGCTTAGGTCCGTGCTTCGAATCGAGCTTGGTTTCGGTTCGTCCTGGGTGTCCGTCCTGCACTGGCGCTGAAGAAAAAAGGTAGAAGCAGGTTCCATGAACTCGCAAGAACGGTCTTCGAATTCGACTTGCGCTGAGAAGATGCACATACCTGAGCGTGAGCTGTTTGCCTTCATTTGCGTCGTGGAGCAACTGTTTGGTCCAGAGCAGGCCAGGATTTCGATGGAGGACTGGCTCGCCGAGTTAGAGCGAATGGATGCCCCTCCTCAATCGAGTCGGGATTGGCGAGCGCTGTCGATCGCAGCAGCGACAAAACTGAGAGATGTAGCCGGTTGGCGAGGACTAGTCCGTAACCGAGGTCAGTGATTTGCCTTTGCGCTTCACACGCAAAGTATGAAAAGGAGAAAGGAACATTTATGTCACACCATTACTCTGGTCCGGATTACGGCTTTCCCCATGGGGACGCTCGCCTCGACATTACTGACTTGTATGCATTCCCTAAGCCCGGGGATATTGGCAAATCAATACTGATAATGAACGTTCACCCAGCCGCCGGTGTAAACCCTGAAGGGCCGACGACAGACGAACCTTTCGCAACCGAGGCGGTGTATGAATTTAAAATTGACACGAACGGTGACGCCATCGCCGATATCGCATATCGAATCCGCTTCTCGTCTACTCCCGATGGAGGGCAGACCGCAACTGTGCGCCGTATCGACGGCGTGCAAGCCGCTGGTATTGGCGAGCACGGAGAGACGATCATCGAAGGAGCACCGGTTTCCATGGGGCGAGATGCTCGCGTGACCGAGACCGGAGATTACCGCTTCTTCGCCGGCTGGCGAAGCGATTCTTTTTTCTTCGACACCATGGGCGCTCTCAATAATATGCAATTCACCGGGCACGATTTCTTCACTGAAGCTGACGTTTGCAGTGTCGTGCTGGAAGTACCCAACTCTGCCCTGGGCTCTGGAAAAATCGGTCTGTGGCATCGCACGGTCGACGGTGCCGCCGGTAAATGGATTCAGGCAGACCGTGGGGCATTGCCCTCCCAATCCGTATTCCTGACCGGAGAGAGCAAGAGCGACTATCTTGCCGGGCAGCCAGGGGACGATGCTCTCTTCGTTCCCGTCTTCGCGCACTCGCTTGAGCACACTGGTGGATACACGCGGGAAGAAGCAACACGGGTGGCAGGTACTCTGCTTCCGGACATCCTTCTCTATGACCCGAGCCAGCCAGCTGCCTATCCGCACAATGGCCGAACACTCTCAGACGACGTGATGGATGGGTTTATCTTCATTCTCACAAAAGGAAAGGTCACAAGTGACAACGTAGGGCCGCACACGGACCTGCTCACCTCATTCCCCTACCTCGGCGCACCCCATAAAAACCGATTCACGAAGCGGGTGGCCGCCTGAGCATGCACAAACCAGTTTTAGAATCGCCACCTAGCCAGAAGCTGAACTTGGACGCGTAGAAATGCAATTGCTTTCAGTGAATGTCGGCCTTCCGCGGGAAGTGACATGGCAGGGCAAGACTGTCCGAACCGCAGTCTGGAAGTCTCCGGTTACGGGACGTCGAATGGTGCGCAAGCTAGATATCGATGGTGATGTGCAAGGCGATCTCGCCGGCCACGGCGGGGAACATCGCGCCGTTTTTGTTTATCAGATGGACTCGTATCACTACTGGGAACGCTTTCTCGGACGTAGTGATTTCATCTTTGGCCAGTTCGGAGAAAACTTCACAGTCGAAGGGCTTTCCGATAGCGAGGTCTGCATCGGCGATCGATACCGCATTGGTGACGCTGAATTTGAAGTGACCCAGCCGCGCGTAACGTGCTACCGCGTCGGGATCCGAATGAATGAACCTCGTATGCCGGCCCTGCTCGTAGCACATCACAGACCAGGATTCTACTTTCGCGTATTGCAGGAAGGAGAAGTTGGTGCAGGCGATGACATTGTAAAGATCGCTGAGGGTCCGGAGCAGATCACTGTTGCTGATTGTGATGGTTTCTTGTACTTGCCAGGACGTACGAGCGAGCAACTGCAACGTGCTCTACGGATTCCGGCACTTAGTAAGGGTTGGAAGAGTTCGTTCAATGCGATGCTCCAACAAGACTTGAGTTCGAAGGCTACGGTGGGGAATCCTGGGCTCGCGCATGAGGAACAAGCGCCAGCATGGCGCGGCTTTCGGCAGATGCGAGTCGCGCATATTAACAAGGAGAGCGACACTGTAACTTCTCTTAGCCTGACACCAATTGATGGGCAACCTCTTTCTCTCTTCCATGCGGGTCAATTTGTAGTTTTGCGCTTGCATCTCGACCCCGGCAGACCGCCGGTTCTTCGCAGCTATTCGCTGTCTGATCTGCCCGCAGCCGACCATTTCCGCGTCAGTGTCAAAAACGAATTGAACGGGATTGGAAGTTCTTTTCTGTGCAACCATACACGAGAAGGCGATGTACTCGATGTCAGCGCGCCACGAGGAAGCTTCACTCTTAGCCGCACCGACGCTCCTGTGGTTCTGCTTAGCGCTGGAGTGGGCGCAACGCCGGTGATGTCGATGCTCCACTCACTCGCTACGGAAAGATCACAGCGAGAAATCTGGTGGATCTACGGTGCGCGCAATCACGTCGACCATCCATTTGCGGAAGAATCGCGGTCATTACTGAAGCGGCTCTCCCGCGGACGCGGATACATCGTGTACAGCAGGCCTGCCGCAACCGACCAGATCGGGGCAGACTTCGATGCAGCCGGACACATTGACACAGCGTTACTGGAAAGAATCGGAGTGTCCCGGGATAGTGACTTCTATCTGTGTGGCCCACCTGCGTTTTTGCAGAACCTGCGCGACGGCCTCAAAAACTGGGGCGTGCTCCCAGAAAGCGTGCACACGGAAATCTTCGGCTCTCTTGAGGCAATTACCCCTGATATGGCGCAGGTCGTTCATATTCCGCATCTGCCAAAAGGGCCGTCTGGATCTGGCCCCCCAGTCTCATTCGCGCGAAGCGGAATTACCGCCGCTTGGGATCCGAAATTCGCGAGCTTACTTGAACTGGCGGAAGCCTGCGATGTTCCGGTCAGATGGTCGTGCCGGACTGGAGTCTGTCACACCTGCATGACTGGCCTGATTTCCGGAGCGGTCACTTATAACCCTGAGCCGCTGGAGATGCCCGCTCCCGGGAACGCGCTCGTGTGCTGTTCCAAGCCAAACGCCGGCGTCACTCTGGATCTTTAAAGGAAAATTTCGAAAATGAATGGGAGGAATTCGAATCATGCGTTCTGATATTGTGCCGGGAGCCATTTTCCCCGACTACGAATTGCCCGATCACACGGGCAAAGTGCGCAGACTCAGCGAGCTCCAGGGTGATGATCCTCTAATACTCACGCTCGCACGCGGCCATTATTGCCCGAAGGAGCACCAGCAGCATTTGGAACTCGCGGCGTTCTATCCGAAGATCGCCGTGGCTTACACCCAGGTCACCACGATCGCCACCGATGATCACCATACGCTGCAGGAATTTCGTGCGTCAGTCGGTGCGCAGTGGATCTTCCTTTCAGATCCCGAGCGAAAGGTTCAGAAAGATCTCGACATCCAGGAGTACACCGACCCCGAGCACAATCCGATGATCCCGCATACGCTCGTGCTCAAGCCAGGGCTCGTGATTCACAGCATCTATAACGGCTACTGGTTCTGGGGGCGTCCGTCGGTCTTCGATCTTTGGCATGATCTGCGCGCCGTGACTAGAGCAATCCGCCCAGACTGGGACCTGAGTACCCCTGGACTCCACGACTCATGGAATGCCGGTGATCTCTCGCGTTTCCACGGGTGGAACAAGCGGGACAGTGAAGAAGCGGGCTCCATGTCGGAGAACAAGTAGTTCAGGCACTATCTTGCCAACATCAGCCCTAGCATCGATGGCGCGATGTTAACGCGACCTGATCATGTTGGTGCTGTTCATGCGGCCCTGGATTAAGGCCGTTGGTGGAAAATTCGTGGCGAGGCTGTCATTAGACCGGCATAACGACTGTTCAGCCAACAACTGGAATCAGGGAAGGGAATTGATTTTGATCAAATTCGCCGTACAATAAACGTACAATGAATTCGGGAATGCAGGGGTTTTAAGCATTCTGGGCATTCTGCGATTTACCGCGAATCAATAACTTGCTTGTTTTCAGAGTGGGCTAGCAGTTCGATCCCGACTAGCTCCACCATTTTAAACCTCTTTTTTTTCAACCACTTACAGCCTGCGAAAAATTTTGTACCGTTTTTGTACCGCCGTTTGACCGAGACGCAATCTCTCTCTACCATCACTCCGCTTTTGATGGGAGTCTGCGTTTGCGCCCGCCACACCCCGGACTGGACGAAACGCGCGGATCGTTTCTGGCGCCGCTGCCGCTGCCCCAAATGGCTTCGCGGCACAGTTGCTGGTCGCGAGGTCCGGAAATCGGCGAAGACCCGGAACTGGGATAAAGCCCAATTATCGCGCACTGGATAGAAAACGGCGACGCCTCTAAAAGCCCGATCAACGCGCCTAAAAATCCGATCGAGCCAATGAAAATGCTTCCACGCCGGCCAGCGGCAACACGCACGGCGATTCCGCCCCATACCTCAAGATTTACCTATGACTCGTACTGGTGTCCGCGTTCGGCCACGGCTCCGCCCGATCCTGGCAACAGCAATCTGCAGGACACCACCACCTTCACCTATGCATTGTCTCTGCTCATGGTCACGCGCCAAAAGAGTGTCACCAGCACCCTGAATGATTCCGCCAGCGAATATTTTGATGGCGTGGGAAGGGGTTTCAAGAGCACGAACACTCTGCCCAACGGGACCGCTCCCACGGTGACCAGTTTTGATGCAGCAGGGCGCGTTCTTTCCGTCACCATCCGTGATCGGCGTCCGGGCGCGAAGTGAAGCTACTCCGGCTTTGCCACAAACTGATATCCGAGCCCCCGAACCGTCAGCAGGTGCTTTGGTTTGGTGGGATCGTTTTCAATGTAGCGGCGCAGGCGCACAATGAAGTTATCGATTGCGCGGGTATCGGTATCTTCCTTCAGGTCCCAGACCTGCTCCAGAATTTCTTTACGCGCCACTGGACGCCCGCCATTGCGGATGAGATAACGCAGCAGTTCCGTTTCCATCAGCGTGAGTTGAAAGACCTGTTTGCCGTTGTGCAGCTGCAATTTCTGGAAATCGACGGTCTTTCCGGCAAAGCTGAATTCGTCCGCTGCCGGTGGCGAAGGTTCACTGGCCGATTGCAGCCAGTTTTTGCGTCGCAGCAGGCCGCCGATGCGGGCAACAAGAATATCCAGATTGAAGGGCTTGGGCAGGTAGTCATCTGCGCCGGATTCAAACCCTTTCAGTATGTCTTCAGGACGCCCGCGTGCAGTGAGCATCAGGATGGGCGCAAAATTTTGGTGACGGCGCAGCTCATGGGCCACGGCGAATCCGTCCTTGCCGGGCAGCATCACGTCCAGCAGGACAAGATCATATGGCTGGTTCTTGACAAGCATGCGGTGCAAAGCATCTTCACCGTCGCCCGCAATTTCCACGGAATGGCCTTCCGCTTCAAGGTTGAAGCGCAGTCCTTCAGCAATGTGGGATTCGTCTTCCACCACCAGGATACGGCTCATACGTGATACACCCTTGGCAGGCGAAGAGTGAATGTGCTGCCACGGCCTTCACCTTCGCTTTCCGCATACGCTTCTCCGCCGTGGCGACGCGCAATGGAACGCACAATGAAGAGGCCAAGTCCCGTGCCTTTCACCTGGCCCGTGGCCTGGCTATGGACTCGGTAAAAACGCTTGAAGATACGTTTGAGTTCGCGGCGCGGAATGCCCACGCCGTTGTCTTGGACGCGCAAAATCACCGTGTCGATATTAGGCGTTGTCACATATACGTTTATCGAAGGTTGCTGGCCGGAATATTTCACGGCATTCTCAATGAGATTGGCTACCGCAGTCCGCAACTCTTCAGGATCGCCGAGCAACGTAATCGCTTCGGGCGGCGCTTCACCAAAGCGCAGAGCTTCCGCAGAAAGATGGTGGCGAAGTCGAGCGAGTTCCAAAGTTTCTTCCACGATACCTGTGAAGTCAACGTCCTTCCAGCGATCGCGCGAATGACGCTGGCGAATCTCTCCCGCGCGCAGGACCTGTTCCACTGTGCTCATGAGACGGTCAGTATCATCCAGCATTAGGCGGTAAAAATCGCGCCGTTGATCGTCGGTCAGCGTGCGGCGTTCAAGAGTTTGCAGGTAAAGCCGGATGGAGGTTATCGGCGTTTTCAGCTCATGGGTAACGGCGTTCAGGAAGCTATCTTGTTGCTCACTGCGGCGGATTTCGCGGACAAGAAAGATTGTGTACAGCACCAGCCCGGCAATAATCAGGCTGAAGAAGATGATGCCCAGCACCATCGGCACCACATTGCGCCAGTTATGCACCAGCCATACGATGTTGAGATAAATGGCCAGTGCCACCAGGCATGAGCCCAGTGTAATAAAGAATGCGATTGTCCTGGCGCTGCTTCGGATGCGCATGTCGGCTGAGGAAATTGTAAAGGAACCGGAGGGAAATCAGCCGCAGATTTCCGCTGATGGAAGGGACGAGCAGGAAGTTGGGTCCGGAAAAACTTTAAGGGCGGATACGTTTCCGCATCGCCCTTAAAGTTGTGCCTTTCGAGGTTAAGCTCTAGTCGTCGCCTGAGGCCGTTGCGGAAAATGTTTCCAGCGGTACTTTCGCAGGCTTGAGTTTTACTGCGTCTTTAAGCTTGGGCGCTTTCACGTCCCAGATAAGGCCCATGGCGCGCAAAGCGCAGATGCTGTACCAGTTCAGATCGATTTCATACCATGCCAAACCGTGGCGTGCCGCCTGAGGATGAGCGTGATGGTTGTTGTGCCAGCCTTCACCCCACGTCAGCAGCGCAACCCAGAAGCTGTTTTTGGAGGTGTCTCCGGTCAGGAATCGCTGTGAGCCCCACATGTGCGTGGCGGAATTTACCAGCCAGGTGAAATGCAGGCCCATCACGGTGCGAAAGAAGATTCCCCAGAGCAGCATTGACCAACCACCCACGGCCAGCAGTACCACGCCAAGGACGGTGATCGGAACCCAATGCCATTTGCTGATAAAAGTATGGAACTTGTCTTTGCGGAGGTCGGGAATATATGGCAACAGAGCGGCGGAATGGTTGTGCAACGTCCGACCGGTCATGATCCAGCCCATGTGCGCCCAGAGCCCGCCATCGCGCGGGGAGTGCGGATCGCCTTCAACGTCAGTATTCTGGTGATGGACGCGATGCGTTGCCACCCAGAAAAACGGGCCGCCCTCCAGCGCCAGCGTGGCGCAGAAGGTGATGAAATATTCAAACCATTTATAGGTTTTGAATCCGCGGTGCGTGAGCAGCCGGTGATACGCAATGCCAATGCCAAGGCTGCCGGCAACCCACCACAAAACCAGCGCGACGAAAAAAGCCTTCCACGTGAACATAAAGAGCGCTGCCACAGCGCCTATGTGGAATGCGATCATGAAAAGAGTGGTCACTTTGACGATCGGTTCTCTAAATGTTCTGTCCCGCTTGAAAAAATTCACGAGTATGAGTCTCCTTGGTGATTCGTGCCTGTGTATTTGATTCAAGCCTATCAGCGTGGAAGCGGACGGATTGTAATAGTTGTGTAATCGTGTGGTCGGAAGGACAAGGCCGAACGAATTGGTCGCTGTCCTAAAGTGCACACTCCTCACTGGCAACTCTGGCCGTCAACGGAAAGCACGTTTCAAAGTGCAATGTGTGCGGATTATTTCTGGCGTGCGGCGCACCGAGGTAGCAGGCCAGGGGCCGATATCGCGCGGACGTAAACCGATACATCAGGCACGAAAATAGCCGACTCGCAGGCCCTTCCATCCGTTCTGCCGTGCCAAATTGGAACAGAGCTGCTCAATTTTTAATCCCCATTCGGTCGGACTGAGTTGAAACTTTGCTAACATTCGCAATGCGTTCGGCGGACTAGCATTTCCCCTAATTTTTCCGCGAGGAAGCAGAATGAAATGGACTGTCGCGATCTCAGCCTGTTGCGTTGTGCTGTTGGCGGTAAACATCGCTCTGATTCACCAGAACAGCCAACTAAAAGCGCAGCTCTCACAACCTCCACCCGCCCTGGAACTCACTACCGGTACTCAGATGCCCGACTTGAAGGGCTTCGATCCCGAAGGAAAACCAGTTGAGGTCGACTACGGAAAAGACCCGCGAAAAGTCCTGGTACTGGTTTTTTCTCCAACGTGCCCTTTCTGCGAGCAGAACTGGCCAAAGTGGGATCAGGTAATTTCGTCGCTGGATCGCTCGGTGGTCCGTCCGGTGGGAGTGGATGTCACCTCGACTTCGCAAGCTCCGTTTCTTTCCCAGCACCAGCTCACGGGCCTGCCGGTTTTTGAAAAGGTCGAGCCTCATGTGATGTTGAATTACCGCTTTCAGCTCACGCCGCAGACCATCCTTCTTGATCCTGCTGGAAAAGTGGAGAAGGTCTGGACAGGTGTGATGACTGACTCCGCCGTTGTCGATCTCAAACAGCGTACCGCAGCAAACAAAACTGCCGCGGCATCCAGCAAGCGGGCGACATTTTAGATTTTTGAAGGAGTGAAATTGTTATGACGACCAAAAGCATGAAGAACACGTTCCTGGGAGCCATTGTCACCGCTGTTCTCTGCGCGGGAACGGTTTCCGCTCACCAGTTGTTTCTGAACGTTCAGGACACAACTTGCCAGCACCATTTCTGCAGCAGGAAACAACCCTGCCCCAACGTTCTGGGCTGCGGATGCGTCTTCAACCAGCCCAATTTCCCAGATTCAGGCGTGTGCGGTTTCATCGCAGCCAAGCCGGGGAAATAGCCGCTTTTCGTCCGATGTTAAAACGTTCGGTGCTGGAACAAGGAGGAAATCAATCATGAAAAAGATCAATTCAATGTTCTTTACCGCACTGGTCATTGGTGTCCTCTGCGCGGGAACTGTTTCGGCGCGGCAGCTGCGAACCGACGCGCAAGCCTCGGCCGCCTGTGGCGGGAGCTGCGGCGCGAATAAGCCTTGCAAGACCGGCTGCATCTGCGCATTCCCGCTGGAGTCGACTACGGGCTTTTGCTCAACGCATCCCACGGGAGTTCAGCTATCGGCAAAATAGATGGAGCCTATTCATCTTTTTCTGCTTAGAGCTGTTGGGTAAAAGGGAGGACGAACGATGGGTAAGACAATCAAAAACATGATTTTTACGGGAATGGCCGCCGCTGTTCTTTGCGCGGGAACTGTTTCCGCCCGGCAACTACGGACGCAGGCCAACCTGCTTCCAGTTTGCAGAGGCGCGTGCAGCACCACAGTGCATTGCAGCGGCGCTTGCATCTGCGAGATCCTCACTGGAACCACCGGTGGGTGCGTCAGGGACCCAGGGCCAGTCAGAAAGCCGGTAAAGTAATTTGGAAGCGGATGCCTCGGCGTCCGGTGCTTTTTCTCGAAAGGAACCAACATGGGTAGGAAAAGCAAAGCAACACTCTTTGCGGCCCTTGTTATTACCGTCCTATGCGCCGGGACCGTCTCAGCCCGGCAATTGCAGAGGCAAGCAGGAGTCATCGGCGTTTGCAGTGGACGTTGCAGCGCCACCCAACCATGCAGCGGCGCGTGCTCCTGCGTGCATATAAACGGAGCAAGCCTCGGATCTTGCGTTTCTGATCCGCCGTAGGCACAACGGACCTGAAATGGGTGTCTCCATCATTCGGGCTGCCGTGGTCGTCTGGATCGAAGCCGATCACGCGCTGAGCGGCGCTGAATCAGGAGCGAGAGAAATTCGGTGTGGGAAAGTTTTCGAGCGGTTTGTCGCGAAGCGACACTAAAAGCTAATAAAACGCCGCGCTGCCGGCCATTTCTCGCATTGCGTCCAGTAGATACGTGCGTGCCGGTGCGCCGGGCGCCAGCGAGTCCAGCGGGAGTGTGGCGGAAAAATTAGGGGAGCTGCGTTGAAAGCTGACTTCCAGAAACTCGCCGTTATCTCCTCTGCTTAACGATGTCATTGTGCCGGCTATCTCTTTTTGGGTTTCCGGTTTCGTGGAAATCATCACAGAGGGCAGGCGTTCAAATTGCCATCCTGTATTCTCAATTTCAGTCTTAGGACTGCTGCGCGCGAACCAGCGGAAATTTTGCATCTGCAGAGAGAATGTCGGTGGAGAGTCCAGGTCAGCCTGGAAGGTGATTACTTCTTGCGGGCTGTTGATTTTGTGGACCAGCCAATGCACGGGAGTTTGCTGCGTCCTCATTTCCACCAGCACCCACGCGCGTCGAAAGACACCGCAGGTGAGCCGCAAGGGAACGCGAAAGCGGGATGGAGCCGTCCATGCAATACCTACAACATGGCCACGTCCCGCCAGAGACGCTTGAATCCAGCGCAGGATCTCTTTGGCCTTCTCACGCTTGCGCCGCAATGAGACGGCATACCACGTGACACACAGCGCGATGAACGCGACCGCAGTTACAAATAAGATGGCCATTCCAGAATTAAGATGCTTTTCCACAGGCGCTTAGATGCCAATATAAGCACCTCACAACCGATTTTGAGCAACGGCAGTTCTGTTTTGGGAACGGCAGTGGCGCTATAATCCGCGGTAGATGCCGCCATCCGCTAAAATCGTCTGGCCGGTCACGTAGGAAGCTCGTTCTGAAGCCAGCCACACGATTACGTCGGCAATCTCTTTGGGATTCCCGAGCCTTCTAACTGGTGTTTCCGCGGCCCATGCATCGCATACTTCCTGGGCTGAGTGGCCTGCGGCCAGCGCGCGGACTTGCGCCAGTTCCTGTAGCCGCTCAGTGGCCGTATAACCGGGCGCAACGTTGTTGACCAGAATCCCATCTTTGCCGAACTCGTTTGACAGGCTCTTGACCAGGCCTACCACCGCCGCGCGCACCGAATTCGATAGCACCAGATCGGCGATGGGCTGCTTCACGGAAATTGACGTGATGGTAATGATCCTGCCCCAGCGATGGCGCTGCATATAGGGAATTACCGCCTTTGCCAGATGCACCGTGCTCATGAGGTTCAATTCAACGGCTTTGCGCCATTCTTCGGCAGGGATGGCGAGAAAATTCTTGGCTGGCGGCCCTCCAGCATTTGCTACGCACACATCAATGCGCCCAAACCGCTTTGCCACCTGCTCAGTAAAGCGCTGGACGGCGTTGCCATCGGTTACGTCCAGAGCTTCGGCGTAAACTTCAGCGCCAGTCTGGCTGCGCAGTTTGTCAGCGGCCTCGACGAGAGTTTTTTCGGTGCGAGCGCACATGGCCACCTGCGCGCCTTCGCGAGCAAATGCTTCGGCTGTCGCCAAACCGATGCCCTGGCTGGATGCAGCCACGATCACGCCCCGGCCTTTCAGTCCAAGCTCCATGAATTCCCCCCGTTTATTTCTTGTCTCCCACTGGTAATTGTCCAATGTAAACCTGCGTGGGCGCGCCGGCCTTGATCTTGTTTTTTTCAAAGCATACTTTAATCCGGCGGCGCAGCTCGCGCGCCACGTTGTATTGCTTTCCCGGGCGAACCTTCACCAGCATCAGATAATCAACTTCATTGCCTCGTACCCGCTCAATGCCGGGGACTTGCGGCTCCGCCACCAAGTCAGCCTTGAAAGCCGGATCGTTCCAAAACTCTTGTGCCACTTCCTCCAGCACTTCCACCACGCGATCGCTGTTCTCGCCATAGTCGGCTGCCACATGGAGCGTTACCTGTGACCAATCCCGCGTCATGTTGCTCACGATTTGTATCGATCCGTTGGGCACAATGTGCAGCGTGCCATCGCTGTCACGCAGCGTGGTGCGGCGCATCGTGATTTCTTCCACGGCGCCGGTAACGCCAGCTGCGCGAATGGTGTCGCCGACTTCGAACTGATCTTCAATAAGAATAAAGAAGCCGTTAATCACGTCTTTGACCAGCGTCTGCGCGCCAAAACCGATGGCCAGTCCGGCAATGCCAGCGCTGGCCAGCAGCGGTTCAATATTGATCTGGAACGCGTCTTTAAGGGCAGTCATACCCGTAAAAAATACAATCAGGAAAACGCCCACGCTGCGAACCACCCCGGTGATAGTCCGCACCTGCTGCGCCCGGACCGGCCCATGAGAGCTTTTCTCCGCCAGCGCTACCAGCTTGCGGGTGATCAACCCCAGCAGGCGCACAAGGATGAACGCCAGCACCAGGATCACGACTAGCTTGGGCGCTTTGTCGCGCGTCCACGCCACCAGGTAGTTATGCCACTCGTGCCAGATGTTGCTGAATTTTTCTTCCATTTCGATTAATTCTGGATTATAGCCGAGGGAAATCTGGCTTATAATGCCGCCACCGTTTTACGCAGGGGATTACATGGGGGCTAAATCTGCTCTGGTGGCCGGACTTTGTCTGGCCCTATCGGGGACAACGATTAACGCAGTTAGTGGTGCGGCCGCGCCTGCAGGCCAGATTCAAAACATAAATCCTGAGGTGACGCGCCGGTTTAACCAACTGCAGCAAATAGAGGAGAACGACCGGGTGCGCAGGCAGAACATTGAGGAGGCACAGAAGCTTGTTTCGCTAGCGGCGGAATTAAAACAATACTCTGAAGCTATGGAACTAGGCGGGCTGCCGCCGCAAGCCGTGCGCAAGGCCGGCGAAGCGGAAAAACTGGCCAGGCGAATTCATGGGCGGCTCACGGAGAGGGCGCGTCGAATCCGGCCACATTGAGGATCAGCAGCCCCTCATCATACCCGTCATGCAGTAACTTTATAACCGCGGTTAAGCTAGATTCTTAGAAGAGGTCATCTTTTGTGTTTGGAAAAATAATTACTGCTGCCGGTCTGATCCTGACCATCTGCGGGCCAGGTTTTGCAGCGACATCTCTTGGTGCAACTTCCTCCCAGAACGAAAACCGGCAGGACCCTGCGCAAAAAGAAATGCAGGACCGGATGGCGCGCGAAGCCAATAAAAAACGGCAGCAGGATATTCGCGAGCAGACCGATAAGCTATTTCAACTCGCCACAGAACTCAAAACAGCGGTGGACAAGAGCAATGAAAATCTGCTGTCGCTGGACGTGATCCGCAAAGCCGAAGAGGTTGAGAAGCTGGCGAAAAAGGTGAAAGAGAAGATGAAAGAATCAGTCGGGCCGCCGACCCGGCAGGAGATGCCCACGCCGGTTCCGCCTTTTCCGCACTGATGGTTGAGCTTGGCTCCCCTGAAAATCAAAGAACCACAACTAAAAAGCCCGCCGACGTTCGCCGGCGGGCTTTTTCACGTCCTAGAAGCGCTTCAGGCCGCGGCCTTGGCGGCTTGCGCATCTTTTTCTGTACCGATGCGCATGGCATAGAACGACCGCCAGACAAAGATCGCCGATATAAGGAAAAAGACTGCAGCCAGTACCGTGGTGAGCATGTTGCCGTTTTCTGCCGTCATCTTTACCGCCAGCTCCACGGCCAGCAGGCCGAAAAGCGTGGTGAATTTGATGATCGGGTTCAGGGCGACGGACGAGGTATCCTTGAATGGATCGCCCACCGTATCTCCTACTACCGTGGCGTCATGCAGTGGTGTGCCTTTCATCTTCAGCTCCACTTCCACAATCTTTTTGGCGTTGTCCCATGCGCCGCCGGCATTGGCCATGAAGATGGCTTGATACAGACCGAAGACCGCAATGGAAATCAGGTAGCCGATGAAGAAGAATGGTTCAATGAAGGCAAATGCCAGCGTGGCGAAGAACACTGTCAGGAAGATATTGAACATGCCCTTTTGAGCATATTTCGTGCAAATCTCCACGACTTTCTTACTGTCTTCAACCGATGCTTTCTCCACGCCCTCAAGCTTGATGTTGTCTTTGATGAACTCTACCGCTCGGTAAGCTCCGGTGGTTACCGCCTGCATGGAAGCTCCGGTAAACCAATAAATGATGGCGCCGCCGGTGATCAGGCCAAGAACAAAGGGCGCATGCAGCAGTGAGAGATTGTCCGTATGCCGGGTGAGCCCGTCCGTGAGCGACATCATGATGGCAAAAATCATGGTGGTCGCGCCCACTACAGCGGTCCCGATCAACACAGGCTTGGCCGTCGCCTTAAAAGTGTTGCCCGCGCCGTCATTCTCTTCCAGTAAATCTTTCGCGCGCGCAAACTTCACGTCGAAACCAAAGTCCTTTTTTAGTTCCGCCTGTACGTTGGGGACATGCTCAATCAGCGAGAGTTCATAGACGGATTGTGCGTTGTCAGTAACCGGACCGTAGGAGTCCACGGCGATGGTTACCGGTCCCATGCCAAGGAAGCCGAAGGCCACCAGGCCAAAGGCAAACACCGCAGGCGCAAGCATGAGCGGGGACCCTTGATACATTGCGCTAAGGCCATAGTTACTGATGTAAAAACCTATTGCCATCAGGGCGACGATGCTGATGCCCAGCCAGTAGGCGGAGAAGTTGCCGGCGACCAGGCCGGAAAGAATGTTGAGCGATGGGCCGCCTTCTTCCGACGAGGTAACCACTTCCTTCACGTGCGCTGAACTGGTTGAGGTAAACACCTTGACCAACTCGGGGATGATAGCCCCGGCAAGCGTACCGCAAGAGATAATCGCCGCCAGCTTCCACCACAAAGTATCGTTCCCGCCCAGGACAGGAATAATCATCTTGGAGACGATAAACGTAAGGACAATGGAAACAATTGAAGTGAGCCAGACCAGCGAGGTCAGCGGCGTTTCAAAATTCATTACGTCAGATGTGCCGTACTTTGCCTTGGCGAAAGCTTCATTGGCAAAATAAGAAACTGCGCTCGATACCAGCATCATGATGCGCATTACAAAGATCCAGACCAGAAGCTGGACCTGCACCCGCGGATCATGGACGCCCAACAGAATGAAAGTGATCAGGGCCACGCCGGTCACGCCATACGTTTCGAAACCGTCAGCGCTGGGGCCCACCGAGTCACCGGCGTTGTCGCCGGTGCAATCCGCGATCACACCAGGGTTGCGGGCGTCATCTTCCTTGATTTTGAAAACGATCTTCATGAGATCGGAGCCAATATCGGCAATTTTGGTAAAGATGCCGCCGGCAATGCGCAGCGCGGCTGCGCCCAGCGATTCACCAATCGCGAATCCGATAAAGCAGGCGCCGGCCAGTTCGCCAGGAATAAAAAGCAGGATGCAGAGCATGATCAGCAATTCAACGCTGATCAACATCATGCCAATGCTCATGCCCGCTTTAAGCGGAATGGCATAAATCGGGTAGGGCTTGCCTCTGAGTCCGGCGAATGCCGTGCGCGAGTTGGCAAAGGTGTTCACGCGGATGCCGAACCATGCCACGCCATAGCTGCCGGCGATTCCCACCAGGCTGAACAGCAGGATGATCACGACTCTGGAGGCATCATTGTGCTGCAGGACGCCAAAGTAAAGGACAATCACCACCGCGATGAACGCTTCCAGGACCAGAATGAATTTGCCCTGCGTGACCAGGTAGGTTTTGCAGGTTTCATAAATCAGCTCGGAAATTTCTTTCATCGCGCGGTGGACCGGCGCATTTTTCAGTTGCATGTAGATGATCAATCCGAAGAGCAGACCCAGTCCGCAAAAGATCAAACCTATGCTCAACAGCTTGTAGCCTGTGATTGAATCATTCATGAAGGAAACGCTCTTCATGTCTGGCAGTTTAAGATTGGCCTCTCCGGCGGCTTCCGAGACCGGTCCTGCCGGGGCCGTCTCCTGGACAGCCGCTTGCGGGTTCACGACGGCGGCAACCTGAGAAGTTGATGGCGCGGCCTGCCCTTGCTGGGCAAATGCTACGGGAAGGGCGAATGCTAGAACGGCCAACACGGCCACCAGCGCCAAGGTCCGGCGCGAGCGGATTACGCGGCCCATCAGGCCCGTTGCGAGCCAGGTGTGCATATGTAAATCCTCCAAAGAGTCTAAGTGTGGACTTTTATCGATTAACGTCTTACCGGCAATTCCCGAATCGCGCTTCCACATCAAGAACAAGTGGTTTGAGGCTTGGCCGCGTTGGAATCATTGGCTGGCCCTTGCAGAAGCCCCTGCTTCCGCCTGCCGGCCAGTCCAGTAAAACTCGCTTTTATAACATGTTAGGGAAAGAAGATCAATCACGCAAGGCGCTTGCCGGGTCTTCTGCGGCTTTTCGAAGCAGACACAAGAGGTTGGCCCGAGCATATGACCGTTTGAGCATTTCCAGGTTACCAAGGTCACCCGGTAATTTAACCAGTTTTTACAAATCGTAGGGCACAATATAAACATCCAATGAAATACGCGCCCACTTTGAATTTGAGTGAACACGAGGACAGAGAATTGCCCAAAGAAAATTTCTCGCCAACGGCGGAGCCGCATGCAGGCGAAGATGAGGCACAGAAACTTCACCTGAGAAATGCAACTCTCGCCGCCAATTCCTCATCTGCTATTAGTGACAGCAGATCACACGAATCTGGTAGCAAAAAGGTTTCTCGGGTCGGACCAATGGCGAATCACGTAATCGTTCCCAATCAGTTCTTCGGTAAGGATGTTCCCAAGCTCAACGGCCTTCCGCAGATGCATCAGTCGATGCTGACGTCTCTGTTTCAGAACGTCAAGGAAGCGATATTCCCGGAAAAGTTACCGCCTCTGCGAATCACTGCCCGTCCAGTGAACGTGGGCGAGATCTGGACCACTTCCCGTCCCAAGAAAGCGACATCAGGGTCGCTCATGCTGCATGCCTGTGCCATCGCAGCACTGATAGCCGTTTCACTCTGGGGCGGACACTCCGCCACGGTAACCAAGCCGGAAGAGCACGTTACGCTGATTGCTCCGCCTCTTACCGATTATCAACCTGTAATGAAGCCGGTTGAAGCCCCCAAAGCCCTGGCGGGCGGAGGTGGCGGCGGCAATGCTTCAAAGATTTTTGAAAGTAAAGGGCACCTGCCAAAGATTGCGCCAGAACAGATTGCGCCTCCTACGGTGGAGATCCTGAACACCAAGCCGAAACTCGCAGTGGAAGCAACCGTGGTTGCGCCAGCGAACGTAAAGCTGCCCGACAATCCCAACATGCCGAACCTGGGTAATCCCATGTCAGCCCGCGTGGCCGGACCAGCTTCCAACGGAAGCGGCACGGGCGGCGGCATAGGATCTGGCACCAATAACGGTATTGGCTCCGGCGCCGGTCCGGGACATGGTCCGGGACAGGGCGGCGGTTTTGGCGGCGGTACGTACAAGCTTGGCGATATCGGCGTAACCGCACCGGTGGCCAAGTTTACGCCTGAGCCGGATTTCACGGAAGAAGCCCGCAAGGCAAAGTATCAGGGCACAGTGGTCCTGGCTGCGGTAGTTGGTCCGGATGGACGCCCGCGTAACATCAGGGTCGTGCGCGGTCTGGGCATGGGGCTGGATGAGAAAGCTGTTGAACGGGTAAAGACCTGGCTGTTTGAACCGGGCAAAAAGAATGGCACGCCGGTAGCCGTAGCGATGAATTTTGAGGTGGATTTCCGACTGTTTTAATACTGCGTTTATCCACACACACTTGAGAAGGAGAGGAGAACCTGCCTCTCCTTTTTGGTTTTTGCGAGGATTTCACCGCAAAGGACGCGGAGGTCGCAAAGGAAAATGGGGAGGACAGTGGGCCATCCAGAGCCACTATTCCTTTTTGTTTTCAGTTTTTTCCAGAAGTATCCAATGTCCAGAGCGCCAAGATCGGAAAGAAAGACTAAGTTGAAAGACAATGCTCGGTTCAAACAAGATGTTGGTATGAAATGGACTTCGTTTCTAGAGAAATACTTTCTTTTTCCTTTGCGTCCTCTGCGTTCTTTGCGGTTAATTTTTTAAGTTTTTGCTGAATGCTACTTCTGGGAACCCACCGCTGATTGCTGGTTGTTTTCTGTCTTCGCTGCTATGCAGCACTCGCCTGCGGGAATTGGACTGCCGTGGGGGCATGTGCGGGGATGACCCAGGAACGTGCAGATACGCTCCGTTGCTTCCGGCGACAGAATGTGCTCGAATTTGCAGGCTTCTTCCGCGACTTCTTTTTCGTCGTGCACGTGAAAGGTCTGAGTAAAGAGCCTCTCAGCCAGGCGGTGGCGACGGATTACGTCTTCAGCGCGCTTGCGGCCCCGTTCAGTAAACGTGATCATGTGATCGCCGTGCCCCGTATGTTCAGTAGCGGGACGGAACGCCACATGGCAGCGGTTGAGCACCTGCTTGTGCGTGTGCGGTTCCAAGGCGTGCTCGGTAAGATCGACCAAGCCCATGCTCCGCATGCGTTCCAAGGCCAGCCGCATGGGCAATGCGCCCTCAACTTCCACACGGCCCAGTTCAGCAGGCTCGCCGTTTTCCGCCAATACCCAAAGCTCTTCAAGGACTTCATCGAACTGTTCTTCGTCCGCCAACGAGAAGATTTCCTGAGCGGCGATCTTGCCGTGGTGCAGCTCAAGCCGTCGATCGGCGAGCCGTGCAACAACGGGATCATGCGTCACCATAATGATGGTGCGTCCCTGGGCGTGCATTTCACGCAGCTTGCGCAGCACGATTTCCTCATTCACGGCGTCAAGGTTGCCGGTAGGTTCGTCGGCGAGAATGATGTGCGGGTCATTGATCAAGGCGCGCGCAATGCAAACGCGCTGCTGCTCACCGCCGGAAAGCTGCGAGGGCAAATGATCGGCCCGGTCCCGGAGGCCGACGTGATCGAGCGCGGCCAGGGCTTCGGTCTTATCCGTCATGCTGTGGAAATATTGCGCCAGCATGATGTTCTCAAGGGCCGTGAGATAGGGGATCAGGTGAAACTGCTGGAAGATGAAACCGATTTTCTCCGCGCGAAAGCGGTTCAGCTCCGCGGGAGTCATTTTGGATATATTAGTGCCGTGGATCCAGATTTCGCCCGTGGTAGGTTGATCCAGACAGCCCATCAGATTAACCAGCGTGGACTTTCCCGAGCCAGAAGGACCCATTACTGCCAACCATTCGCCGGAAGCAACCGAGAGACAGACGTCGTCAAGCGCGCGCACCTCGACGTTGCTCTTATAAACCCGGGTCACATTCTTGAGTTCAATCGGCATTATTCTCCTCGCAGGATCCCTGCGGGCTGTATCTGCTGCAACAATCTTAACGGAGCCGTGGACGCAATCAGCGCCAGCAGGACGCTTCCCAGTAATACCGGAAACAAGAGCAATGGTTGGGGCAGGATGGCGGCGTCAAAATTCGCTTTGCCGATCCAGAAGGCAATCCCGCAGCCAAGAATGTATCCCGCAATAGATCCGGTCAGGGCCAGCAGAGCGGATTCAGAGGCGAACAGGAAATTGACTGTCCGGTTGGAAGCTCCCAGTGCTTTCATCACGGCAAAATCTTTGCGGCGTTCAAGCACCGAGCCGGTAAACGTGGCCACCATGCAAAGCATGATCAGGACGACGACCACGGCTGAAGACGCAAGCACGACAGAGCGGGTCTTGCCGACGACGGCGGTCTGGGCCTGAGTGATCTGGCGTACCGGTTTAACTTCAACACCGGGCAGCGCAGCGCCAAGCCTGAAAACAGCATTGTTGATTTCCTGCGGCTTGCCTTCCACGCGAACCAGAGCTGTGTTGGGCTCGACGCTGGTAAGTCGGATGAAGTCCTGGAGGGGAATATAGACGCGGCTATCGTCGTCTGAGCCGGACTGGAAGAATCCGGCCGGCTTGATCTCGGCAGAGGTCTTCCCAAATGAAAGTTTAAGATCAGCGCCGTGGGTGATTGCTTCGTCCACACGGGCGCCCACCAGAGCGCTGCCCTGGCCTGCATTGCTGAAGGACCAGGATGAGTTGAGATGGCGAAGCTGAGCTATGTCGGCCCCGCCGACAACTATTCTGGAGTTGCTGGCTGCTTCTGTCGCGATGGCATAGCCGACGGGAACTATTTCGCCAGTCCTGCCGACGATTTTGCGGATCTCGGCCAATTCACTGGGGGTCAAAGCACCGGAAGTTTTTGTAACAACTACGTTCGCGCCAAATCCCCGGAACTCGCGGCTGAGTTTGCCTTCGAGATCGGAATAAATCGTAAGAGCCGCGGTGGCAATGGTGGCGACCACGGCAACGGAAACCAGCGCGGTGAAAGCCCGGTCCTTGCGTACCCATGCGGCTTTGAACAGCAAGCGGAGAAGAAGTTGGCTTGTGTTTCTGTTATGCCTCATGCGTCGCCTCGGAGGACAACCGCAGGATCAAACTGTATGGCCTTGCGCACGGCACCGGCGCTCCCGAGGAATGTAACCAGCACTGCGGCAAACAGCACTACTGCCAGCACCACGGGATGAACGACAATGGCGGAGCCAAAAATACTTTGTCCAATGCGATGGGCCATGATTGTCCCGGCAATAAAGCCGACCAGCCCACCGGCAAGGGCCAGAAATGCGGCTTCAGTAAGAAAGAGGGAAGCCACCGCAGAGTTTCCGGCGCCCAGAGACTTCATCAGGCCAACTTCCTGCCGACGTTCAAGAATAGTCGCGGCCATGGCGGCAGAGACCGCAAGAGCAGCAGCCAGCAAAGCCGCAATAGTGAGAAGCAGCATGAGTCCGGAAATGCGGGAAAGAACCTTGCCTTGATTTTGTTCTACCTGGCGGATTTGCTCCACGCGCGCGTTGGGTAGCACTTCACGGAGCTGGTAAGCGATGGAGTTGGCGTAAGGCGAGCAGTACCAGCGGTCGCGCACGGCCGGAGACATCTTGTCAGGGTCTTTACGGGCGAACGCATCTTCCGGCTTGGTAAGCGCGCTAATGGTCACGCGCCGCACGGCGTTGGGCTGATGAAGGATGGCTTGCGCAATGTGCAGTGGAGCAACGATGGCCTGGTCTTCGTCGCCTCCGGAATTCAGGATGCCGCTGATGCGCAGCTTGCGGCCGCCGATCTCAATCTGGTCGCCAATGTTGAGCCCGGCTTGTTGTGCCAGCTTGCCTCCAGCCAGAACGTCCGGCGGGAGCTGCTCTGGGAAGTCGCCATAATCCTGCGGCCACGCGCCTTCCACCTTCCACCAGGGATTAACGCTGCGAACGCCAGTGGTGAATTGCTCTTTGCCATAGTGAAGCGGTTGAGCGAAGTAAGTGCCAATCAGTTCGGCAGGGAACTCGCCGTTGCGCGTTTGCATCTTTTGGCGGTCAGACAAGAACGGCGCATAGCCTTTGATGTTGTGTCCCCAGAAGATGCCCTTGATCTTGACGAGGTCCTGCTCGTTGATGAAAGCGCCTTCGCTAGCCGGCTTTAGGTTGACGCCGCCAATGTTTATGTCGAGCGTGTCTTCAATGGGTGTTACGACGAGATTGGCGCCGAGGCTGCGCAGCTCCTGATTGATCTTGTCGCCAATGTCATTGCCGACAGCGATCATGGCCGTGGCGATGCTCATACCCAGCGCGATGGCCAGCAGGGCCACGCTCTTGCGCCGCTTTTGCCGCCGGAATGATTCAAACAATAATCGCAGGAACATTTACTTTGAGAATTGCCCAACCTGCTGGGCCAGGTCAGTGATGGAAATCACAACGGAGTCGCCATCCTGAGTTGATTGCAAAGGAATGGGATTGCAGCCGGCAGACTGTCCCACGCTTTGCGGGTTAATGGGCGCAGCGCAGTTCTTGCAGATAAGGCCGGTCGCGCCCTTATAAAAGCCAATGCCGCCGCAGATCTGACAGGCGTCAAAGACAGAAGCAATTTTGTTGTCGGGCTTGCGATACAGCAGAAAGCGCACGCGCGTGCCATTGACGGTGGCGGCGTAGCGCTGCAACTCGCCCTGCGGAATATCCTTGGTGGGAATAACCGCTTTACCGTTGATGAATGTGATTTCCGTGGCTTGCGATAACGGCGGCGGGGCCTCCGCGTAAATCACTTCGGCCGTGATGGTGGTAATAAAGATGAAAGCCGTGACGCAGACCAGCACGGCCCAGAGGCGCTCGCGTTTGGCTGTCCACTGCAGCTTGCGTTCTTCTGCTTTGGTAGCGGCGACAACAGCGGCCTGCGGCTTGCGCCGACGATATTCCAGCAGCACCATCATGGCCACGAGCGCCAACATGGTGAGAGGGAAGAAGTAGTCATTGCGGGCGATGGGGCCAATCAGCGCCATCTCACGCTTGCTGGACCAAATCACCCCGGACTCAGACAGCTCATGCAGGCCGGAGATAATCAGCTGCGCGGCGACAAAGAACAGAATCACCGTGGTGACTTTGAAAAACTTGCGCAGGTCAATGCGAACGCTGCCCTTGACGAACATCACGCCAAAGACCACAGCCAGCGCGACTCCGAGGAGAGTCCCCAGAAAGCTCATGAGTTCCGTGGAGTTCAGCGAGACGCCGGCAAGAATGGCCACGGTCTCTATGCCTTCACGGAAGACCATGAGGAAGACAAAAGCGAACAGCCCCCATTTGGAACCGGCGCCGGCCAGGGAACCGACCCTGTTTTCAATTTCGCCCTTGAGCTTGCGGGCGGTCCGCATCATGAAAACGACCATGCTGACCACGAAAACGGCGGCCACCAGCATGACCCAGCCTTCAACTTTATCCTGGTTGATGGGAGCGTAAGAAAGCGCAACGGCGCCGGCGATGCTGCCAAAGAGGGCCGCGACCAGCGCATAATAGACGGTGCGGCGCAGGTCTGCCCGGCCTATCTTGGATAGGTAAACCAGCGTGATGCCCACGATTAACGCAGCTTCCACGCCTTCACGCAATGTGACCACCAGGGCGGAGAACATAGGGTTAAGATTTCATTATGAAAATGAAATTCAATTTCATTTTCAATTAGAATTGTACCGACCGGGAAGGCGGGCGGTCAACAAATTGAAAATAGAGAGGTTCCCGAAACGGGAATCTTTGGAAGTTCAATCGGTAAGCGCAAACCCAATTAGATTTGGTGAATGACAGTGTCGCCAGGGTTATGACGTCATTTCAACAGACTTGAACTGCTCAACTCCAGGAGTCTGCTGGTATGCTTTCGACAAATGCAGCAAGCAATAAATCGAGCGTTGGCAACGGTACTGCTGATACTACTCTCTGCTGCTGTTGCAGACGCACGGCCTGCCTACCTTGAAGCGCAGTTTCTCGATTACTCCGAGAGTTCGCCCTGCCACTACGATTGCCAACCCTTTAATCTCGTGTATTTCAATTTTTGCTTCCAGACTCAAGGACAGGTGCTCACTGCGCAGACGTGGGCGTGGAAATGGGAGTACGACCCAGGCAACATGGCACCCTTAAAAGGAAAGACCGTGCAAATTCGATACGATAACTTGCACGTCTGGGTCATAAGAACAGACGGCAAAGAACTGCGATTAACGAGAGCGAAAGCGAAGTTCGAGAACCATGTTTGCAACTGATCTTCTTTTCATCTGTCGAAATATCATTAGTTCCCTCACAATCGGAGTTCTGAGAGCAATCGCCTATTAACCACACTTGGCATGAAACCATGCCACAGTTCAGAGGAGGAGCTATGCTTATCGCATGACTTTGAAGGAAGTTTTGGATGCCGTATTACCACTTGATGAGGACAGAAGGATGCGATGGCTAATCGACCTGGGTTGGGCGATGACAGTATCCGCAAGAGCTGGCTATCCGCTTGCAAAACAGGCGGACAGTATCCCGCATTTAATGGCTTTTAATGAAATGCAGCACCAACTCTTCAACTATCTGCGGCATTTACCAACTGAAAACGATTGGACGATTGAGACCCTCCTAGAAGGACTCGGTCAGAAAGCTAAAGCGTCCGGTGTTGAGGGTGATTTTGGCTGGGCAGTGAAGTGGTCGGTGGAGAGAATTACCGCGTAGTTGGCGCAAAATCGCCATTACACTCAGTGACAGGCAGCGCTTGGACCTGTTTAGCATCCGTCGACTGCTATAAGTAATAGCCAAGGCCAGAAAAAACTTTCCTGAAGGTACCGCCCCGCAGCTTGTCGGCTTCAAGCCAGTGGTCCTCATAGGCGTCTCCTTCCAAGATGATCTCTAACTCGCCGTCGCCGTCCACGTCTGCAATACCCATGGGAAACCACGTGGTAACGGTGGGCTTATCAGCGTTTGTTTTCTGGAATCGCGCTTTCCGCAGCGTTTGCATGCGGCCGCCCGGACCAACAACCACAATGACCTGGCAGAGCGCTAGCTGGCCGCCATTTGCCTGGCCATAGTCCGCCGCGGCAAGTGACCATTTTGCGGACGGCGGCTGCCAGACGGTAAAGTAGATGTCCTTCTCCGCCTTAGCAGGTAAACCGAGCCGCCGCATCTCCCGGAGCAGAATGCTTCGCACTGTCGGCGATGGCTCACTGCGCTGCCGGCATTTTGGCCTTCCGTTTGTTACGTTCGTTTCGCAATCGAAAGCTGCCAGCACGTTCACGCCGGTTAGCAGTTGTTTGGAATATCGAGTATCACAGCCATTCTTGGGGCCATTCCCGAACGGTGAAGCGCCGCAAAAATGAGCCTTCAAGAAAGACTCAATCTTTTGGCAGGCAGCGCTGGTGCAGGCCGGCCGGTGTGGATCGTTCTGGCGTTGCCCATTCAGTTGTGGCGCAACAATGCATAGCAATAGCACTACGGCTGCAAGAAGAAGCTTTTCAAACTTGAAGGCCGGCAATTTTGCTCTCCCTCTGCGTATCGATACTATGCCTCCCAGACCTCCTTTGGTACGTATCCCTCGAAGCCACACATCCCAGTCCTTCCGTTTCAGCGTCTTACCTACGTGACTCAAAGCGCGAAAATCACCATTTGCCGATCAGCCCGTGAGATGCTGCGGATTCGTCCCCTGTGGGAGGAACTCTGCCGTGACGACCGGTACACAATATTTCAGGACTTTGAATTGAACCTGCTGACAGCGGAACGGTTCGGCGAGAGGGAAGAGCCTCATGTAATCTACGCAGAGTCTGATCACGGAGCGGCGATTATTCCAGCGGCCCTGCGGCGGAGCGATGGGACGATAAGGCTGCTGGGAGAAGAGCTGTTCGATTACCGGACATTTCTGCATCGCGGAGACGACGAGGTTTTGCGGTCCGCGCTGGCAGTGCTGGGTGAGCTTGGGCGTCCACTGGAAATTGTGGCCGTGCGGGAAGGTAATCAGGGTGCAATCAGGGACGAACTAACGTGGTTGCCTTTTTCCGCCGCGCCGGGTGTGAGTTGCCGCCAAGTCTCAGCGGAAGAGTTTGCGGCAGGGCATAGCAGGCTGGCACGCAATCTGCGAAGAATGGAAAGGCTGGACTTCGAGTTGCGGCGCCATGACGGCGCGAATCAGAAGCTTTTGCGCTCAATTTATGCCGCCAAGGCGGAGCAGAGTGAATCAAGCTTGTTTCACGATTCTACCCGCATTGAATTTTTAGTGAGCGCGGCCGCGAAGATGCCGCATGTGTTTGAAATCTTTACGCTGGAAAACAGCGAGACGATGGCCGCGGCAGTGGTGACGCTGCGCGATGGAGGAGGGCGGCGGTTTTATACGGGATGGTTTGCGGCAGAGTATCAGAAACATTCTCCGGCGCTGGCGTTGATTTTTGAGGTCACTCGCCAGTCTCTTGCGCAAGGTCTGGATTGCGATTACATGACTGGCGAGCAGCCATACAAGATGCGGCTGGCGACGAATTCAGTGCCGTTGCATCGTGTGAGCGCGAGCTCGGAGGCGCTATCAGCATTTGGAGCAATTAGAGAGTTGCCGATGGCGGTATGAGCTGCTGGAACAAGCGTTTTGCTTGCCTGTTCCAGCGTGTTTGTACTAAGCGCGTTCTCTAGGCGTCGCTCAGGCGTCGGAAAACCGGACCGTCCTGGAGTCGCGCTGCAGCCGCGCTGATAAAATAGCAGCCGAGCAGAAGGGCATCCAGCGCAGGCAAGAGCTCCCGGGCGGCAGAGGACTTTACGACGTAACCCTGAGCGCCGGTAAGGAGCGCATCGCGCACGGTTTCCTGCTCAGTGTGCTCCGTGAGAAACAGTATGTGGATGGTTGGCGCCAGTTCCAGGATCCGGCGGGCCACCTGAATCCCGTTCATATCAGGCAGACCAATATCAAGAACGACAACATCCGGCTTGAGCTCGGCCACCTTTTGGATGGCAGTTAATCCATCCTGCGCCTCGCCCACGATGTTGACTCTTGGTTGCATTGCAAGAGCTGTAGAGACGAACCGGATCCAGGGCGCATAATCGTCTACGACGAGGACCCGAATAATTGAAGAAAGCAAGTAACCTCCTAAACAGACCCGAAGCCGGCGTGATTGACGCGGGATATGGGCCTGATCAAGGTTCGCAGTTATTGAGAATGGCGTCGTTGCGCGGAAGCAAGCCGGCGATTGCTTTAGAGCAATCAATCGCGGCGTGGCGGATTTTCAGGCGTTCCAACAGCTAAAGTGGCAGAGAAGCCGGTCGCGCAGCTGCTAGTCGGATGGCGGCGCCAGCCTAGGCGGCAAGAATAAGCTTTTCCGGAGATCGCAGCAGAATCTTGCCACGGGTCTTAACCAGAGCACCTTGTTTTTGCCAGTGGCTGATCAGGCGACTGGCAGTGAAATGAGTAACGTTGGCCGCCTGCGCCAACTCTTCATTCGTGACGTCCAGTTCCATGCCTCTGGGTACCTTGCGCCCAATACCCTGAGCCAGATTGACCAGGATGGCGGCGAGCCGTTGCGGCGCTGTGTGGCAGGTGAGTGCCACGTGGGTGGCAACATAAAAGACGAGGAACTCTGCAGCCATGTTCAGTGCGTTGTCCAATAATCTCGGGTAGCGTATGGCCAGCCGGCGAAGGACCGGCCTGTCCCAAACCAGTAGGGTGCAGTCTTTCACCGTCTCAGTACTCACGATGTAATCAGAAGGCACGCTCTGCAAAGCGGCGCCGCCAATTACTTCTCCCACGGGGAACCACATAAGGACGATCTTGTTGCCCTCGGGAGTGAGGAAAAAAAATCGAGCTCTGCCGCTGACAAGCAGAAACAACGAGTTGGCAGGCGTGCCCTGAGATGCCAGAACTGTGCCGGCGAGGAACCGGCATTCCCGGGCGGCAGCCAGTATTTCATCCAGCTCACGCGGGGCGAGCCCATCAAGAAAAGGCGATTTGACCCGCTGCCGTAAGACGGCGAGTTGTTGGCCGGTCATTGCGAACTCCACGTCCATATTCATTATGGGGATGCAGCCCCGACTGAACACCTGCGGACTTTTACAGCCATCCCCAAGCTTCTTAGTCCAGAGTACCCAGACGTTTCAAGAATTCCTGGGCTTCTTTGAATTGCGGAAAGAGTTTCTCTTCTTCCCGAAAGGCAGCAGGATGCACCAGGCGACGGCTGCCTCGGAGTTTGACGGGATGCCGCAGGTGCAGCATCTCGTGATAGACGAGATATTCAATGGCAAAGAGCGGGACGCGCTGGGAATCGAAAACGCGGCTGACAACGATTGTGTTGTGCGCCGGATCATAGTGTCCCAGACTTCGCAGGGACTTGTTGCCGCTCCAGGTCATTTGCGGCCGAGCCATCAGGCCATGGAAGAAGCGAAGATTCAGATCGTCAAAAATCTGGTCAAGATCATAATGCTTGCCTTGGGGACTCTCAATGCGCTTGCGCCCGCGCAGCTGGCGGATGAGTTGGGATTTCTGCGCCATGGCTTGGCTGCCGGTGTATTTGCGGTAACGCGCGGCATGGACCGCATCGATGGGTTTCCGATAAAGCTTGGCGATGAGAATATGCAGGATGGCATACAGCACCGGTTCAGGCGCGCCCTCCAAAAGATCAGAGAGGCGGACAAAGATGCGCTCCTGGCGCAGGCGGATGGTGCAATTGATGTTGGCAAAGCGATAGAAGCGGATTTCAAATTCAGGCATAGGCGCACGGGGACGCAGATCGCGATATGCCTGCTCAAAAATCTCGATGATGGTGGAAGTCATGTGGATCAGAAACTAGCCGCGAATGAACGCGAATAAACACGAATCAATAAGAGAAGCAGGAAAGTTTTTGGAAATTTAACTTCTCAAACTATTTCTTGTTAGAACCTTTCTGATCGTGCGTTGTTTCCATATATTCTCGGGCCATGTCGGCGTTGGACTTGAGTGAATCCATGGCATCCTGCAGGACAAAACGGAAATCCGGCGCTTCCTTTTTGGTGATTGGATCGGTTTCACTGGCTGACTTGAGCGCATTCAGCCGCTGGTCAAAGCGCCCGTCAGCCTCAATCAGCTCCTTCAGGCCTTTGTGATATTGCTTGACCGTATCTTTATCCAGCGGACGCGCCTCATATTGATCAAGATTGTCGTTGATCTCATCCATCAGGCTGGTGAAGTCCTCCAGCAGATCGTGTATCTGCTTGCCGCGATCGGCGGCCTGCTTGGGATCAAGGCGCACCTGGTCAATGGACGTGAGCCGCGCCTCAGTAAATTTGATCATAAGCTGGATGCGCTTATAAGGCTCCATAGCGACTTCGCGCAGTTGGTCAGTCTCGGCTTCCGTAAGCGGGTCGCGCCGTTTTGCCGAGGCGGCCACGCTTAACAGCAGCAACAGAAAAATCATTTTGGTTGCGATTTTCATTTATGGTCCTTCTTCTTATCCGGCGGGGCAAACATGGATTCAAGTACTTCCTCGGTCAGCTTTTCCAATTGCTTTTCCACGTCCTCAACTCTGGGGCGGTCTTCCGCAGCCAGTGTGCGCTTCATATTGTCCAGTCGGCGGTGACATTCACGCAGAGACTTTTCCGTCTCTTTCATCTTCTTGCGCGTCTCAATGGCAAGATCGTGCGCCTTGATGGCATACTGCAAAATTTCCTGCACGGTGGCATGACCCTTGACGGATTCGCCATCAGTAAACTGCTTGTCTGCGACTGACACCATCTTGTCTGCTATCTCAGCATAGAGCCGGCCCCGCTGGCCAGGCTCAGCGTGCTCAGCTTCGGTCTTGAGCTGGTCGACGGTCTTTTGTTCCGCGTTGGCCGTGAGCGCAAACGAGAGCAGGATGAGCATGGAAAAGAATTTGGACATTGTTTAGTCGGGTAAAATTGCCTTGAGCCGGTGACGCGCTTGAAATTCCTGGTCTGGGAATTTGCCGGCCGCAACCCCCAGGAAAAGCTTATAGTTTGCCGCGGCAGGTTTGTACATCCTTAAATTATCGTAAGCGGTGGCGCGAAGAAAATATGTTCCCGGAGTTTCAGGCTGCAGCTTGGCCCGCGCATCTAGAACGCGGATGGTGAGTTCATAATTTTTGTTTTGTTCCGCGGCGTAGGCCAGATCGGAATAGGCTTGGACCATGCCGGGGTTGAGCTGGACTGCTTTAAGCAATACCGGTTGCGCTTCAGAATACTTAAGCTGATGCATGAGAGCAGTGCCGTAGTCGAGATGAAGCTGCGCGTCCGTTGGGCTCTGCTGGATCAGCGGACGAAGAAGGTCGGCGGCGGCGGGGTATTGCTTGGTTTCCAGATAAAGGCTGGCGAGATCACGAGCTAGTTTGGGATCGGGAGAACTTTTGTACAGCGGCTCAAGTGTGGCGATGGCCTCTTGCGGCTTGCCTTCAGCGGCCAGCAGCTTGCCTAACTGAAGTTGCGCTGCGGTGTTCTGTGGATTGGCTGCAATATATTTGTGCAGCCAGGCTTCTGCATCGGCATAGCGCTTCTGCTTGAGATACAGACCGATCAGGCGTTCGATGCTGTCATTGTTTCCAGCTTCAGCAAGCTTGAGATATTGTTGCTCGGCAGCGGCGGCGGTACCGGAGCGTTCCGTCATGTGGGCAATGCCGAGTTGGGCTTCAGAGTTTGTGGGATCGAGTTCAGCTGCTTTCTGGTAGGCAGCAAGAGATTCCTGCGGATGGTTGTCTTCTGTAACTTGGGCAAGTGCAAGCCATGCCGCCACGAGGGCCTGCTGACCGCCGACGGTCGGCTTGAGCTTGACTGCGGTTTTTAGAGCGGTAGCGGCGGCAATGAGGTCTCCGGACTTGGCCAGGGCAAGTCCGAGATTCTGCTGCGCTTCAAACCACTTGGCATCGAGTTGCGTAGCTTTCTTATACGACGCGATGGCTTCATTGGTCTTGCCTTGATGACTCTGAGCGAATCCGAGATCGAACCACGCCTGGGGATTTTCTGACTGAGTGACGATGAGCGCCCGCAGCTTTTCTTCAACCTGCGGGTACTGCTGCTTTTGCAGAAGAGATTCGGCGTCTTTGAGAGCGTCGGCAGAGCGGTCGTCGCGGGTGGCGGCTGATGGAGATTTATGTGCTGGGCGTGTCTGCGCGAGAGCAGGCAGAGCGAGGCTTGCCAGCAACGCAGCGGCGATAGCTTTAGTGATGCCCATTCGATCCAGAGTTCTCGCTCTTTAAGATGCGCGCCAGCCACTTTCCGGTGTGAGATTTTGCAGATTTTGCCACCGCTTCAGGAGGACCCGCAACCACGACCTGCCCGCCACGGCCGCCGCCTTCGGGACCGAGATCGATCACCCAATCCGCAACTTTGACGACATCCAAATTATGTTCAATGCAGAGCACGGAGCCGCCGGCGTCAATCAGCTTGCGGAAGGCGGCGAGGAGCTTACTTACATCATCAAAGTGGAGACCGGTGGTGGGCTCATCGAAAATATAGAGCGCACCTTTACCGGCGCGAGCCCGCTTGCGCTGCTCTTTTTCCTCCGGTGTTGCAGGATCAAAGCCCTGCGCGCGTCCACTGGGGACAAGATGTGCCGCAAGCTTCATGCGCTGCGCTTCACCACCGCTCAGCGTAGTGGCCGACTGTCCCAAGCGCAGGTAGCCGAGACCAACTTCCTCCAACACGCGCATCTTGTCAGTGATCTTGGGATGTCCGGAGAAATATTGCAGCGACTCACGCACCGTGAGGTTCAGGACTTCATGAATGTTTTTGCCCTTATAGCGGACGTCGAGGATTTGCGGCTTATAGCGCGTCCCTTTGCAGTCTTCGCAAATCAATTCGACGTCGGCGAGGAATTGCATTTCCACGGTCACAGTGCCATCCCCTTGGCACGTCTCACAGCGGCCACCGGGGATATTAAATGAGAAGTGCCCCGCGCCGTATCCGTGCTTATGCGATTCTGGGACGGACGCAAAGACTTCGCGGATTGCGTCGAACGCCTTGATATAAGTCACGGGATTACTGCGGGGAGTCCGGCCTATGGGACTTTGATCAACCAAAATTATATCGGCAATGTATTGGCCGCCGGTGACGCGCTTAAATCCGCTTGCGGCGGAGCCCATGCCGGCAGTAATGCCTTTTTCTGCGGCCAGCGCCTGATACAAAACGTCATGCACCAGCGTTGATTTTCCCGATCCCGACACGCCCGTAATCGCCACCAGCATGCCGAGCGGAATTTCCAGGTTGATATTTTTCAGATTATGCGCCCGCGCTCCTTCTATCCTTATCATGGGGACGCCCGGCGTTCGACGATCCCGCGGAATCTGTATCCGCAGCTCCTGGTTGAGGTATCTGCCTGTCAGCGACTGCGGCATCGTTTTAATCTGCTCATACGTCGCCGACGCCATCACTTTGCCGCCGTTTTCGCCTGCGCCCGGGCCAAGGTCCAGGATCAAATCTGCTGCGCGCATCACTTCAGGATCGTGCTCCACTACCAGAATCGTGTTGCCAAGATTTCTCAGCTCATGCAGGATCGACACCAGTCTCGCCGTATCGCGACTATGCAGCCCAATCGACGGCTCATCCAGCACATACAACGCGCCCACCAGCCGCGATCCCAACGACGTCGCCAGCTGAATGCGTTGTGCTTCGCCGCCGCTCAAAGTTGAAGCCAACCGATCCAGCGTCAGATATTCCAGGCCAACGTCGTTTAAAAACTTCAACCGCTCCTGAATCTGCTCCAGGATTTTTCCGGCAATCCCCGCCTTCTCCGCCGACAATTTCAGCGTCTTAAAAAATTCTGCTGCAGCTTCCACCGTCAACTGCGTCAGCTCGCGGATATTCCTGCCATCAATCTTCACTTGCAGCGCGTCCGCGCGCAGCCTGCCTCCGCCGCACTCCGGACACTGCGCGTACCCGCGATACCTGCTCAAAAAAACGCGCACATGCAGCTTATATTTCTTGCGTTCCAGCGCCGCAAAAAACCCCTGTATGCCGGGAAATTTGTCTTCTCCTTCCATCACCAGCTCCCGCTGGTCCTTGCTCAAGTCCTGCCACGGCACATCAAACGGCACGCCCGCTTGCCGCGCAAACTTCCGCAACTCCGCCTGCCACGGACGATACTTCGGCTTGGTAAACGGCTCAATCGCGCCTTCACTCAGCGTCTTCGTCACGTCCGGAATCACCAGGTTCAAATCAAAATCTATCGTGTTGCCAAATCCCTGGCACCGCGGGCACGCGCCAAAAGGATTGTTAAATGAAAACAGCGGCGGCTCCGGCTCTTCATACTTAATGTGGCAATTCTTGCATTCGAATCGATGGCTGAATCGCCACTGCTGCGGCCTCTCGCCTTCACTCGGCGTTGTCTCGACTCCCAACGCCTCTGCCTCTCGATGTCCGGCTTGCTCGCGGTTTGCGGTCTCGACGCCCATCGCCGCGGGCTCTCGACGGGCCGCAGCCTCGCGGAGCGCAAGCTCGTCGCGAAGCGCCGAAGGCTCGCGGAGCGCTAATTGAAAGATCGTCTCTCCCGCTTCTCTATATCCAGCTTCCAGCGCGTCCACAATTCTTGTCCGCTGATCTGGCCCTACGACGATGCGATCAATCAGCACATACACCGGCTGCGCAAAATCGATATCCAGCAGTGACTCCGGCGTTGCAAACTCAAAGATCTGTCCATTCTGAAACAGTCGGCCAAAACCTTTTTTGCGCAGATCAAACAGGCGTTCGCGCAGGGCATTCACCGCCGTCTCAGAAATTGCTGCCGCCTTCACTGATTTGCGTCCACGCGTTTTCTTTTCCGGCTTGGCCGCAGGCGGCGTCAGCGCCAGCACAGGGAAGAACACATTCAGCCGCGTGCCTTCGGGCAACCCAAGAATCACCTGCGCCACTTCATCCACTGTATCTTTCTTTACTTCCTGTCCGCAGTTCCGGCAAAAAGTGCGGCCCACGCGCGCATAGAGCAGCCGCAGGTAGTCATAAATCTCCGTGGCCGTGGCCACTGTTGACCGCGGATTGCGTGTCGTATTCTTCTGCCGGATGGCAATCGCCGGCGCAATGCCATCAATCAGGTCAACGTCGGGCTTCTCAATGCGCTCCAAAAACTGCCGCGCATACGCTGACAGCGACTCCACATAGCGCCGCTGGCCTTCGGCATAAATCGTGTCAAAGGCCAGGGAACTCTTGCCGCTGCCGGAAACGCCCGTCACCACAGTGAGCTGGTTATGCGGAATCTCAAAATCAATGTTCTTGAGATTGTGTACCCGCGCCCCACGCACAACAATGCTTTCGCTCTCCGCGGCTTTTACTTTTTCCGATGTGTGTTCAGATACAGCCATGGTTACCCGTGTTTCTCGATCTTTTGAATCCTAGTTCGTCTCCCACCCTCACCGACATGCCATCCCGCCGATCTATGTCTCCGCCGACTCCAGCAAAAATTCCTGTTTTTCTCCGCGTCTCCGCGCCTCCGCGGTGAGCTTTTGTTCCGATTGTTGCTCTTCTCCGTGCCTCTGTGTCTCCGTGGTAGGTGTTGGGACCACGCTCCCCATGCAGTCCCGGCGAGTGGGGCGGAATCCTTTATTGTAATTGTTTTCCGCCCCCAAATTCACCCGCCATTCCTGATCAGCGTTCATCAGCGTAAATCTGCGGCAAAAGGATTTTCCTCCGCTTCCTCCTTTCCTCCGTGTTTCAAAGGTTTTCCGTCTTTACATGATCTTGTCCATCAGCTTGCTCAACTCCAGCACTTCCAGCGGACAGTCTTCCCAGTTATGCTTCCAGCACACGATCAAATCGCAATCCCTCGCTTCATGCATGTGCAGCAGAAAGTTCTTGCTTTCAAATTCAAACTCTATATGCACCAGCTGCCACAGCCCGGGAGCCATTTCGCGCAACGCCTCGGCATCCGGAAAAGCGGTCTGCAGTCGAATGATGGAAAGACCAAGTGACTGTGCCAGGTGGCCAAATAAAAAAACCACGCCCATTTCGTTTGTCGGCGCGCAAGTCATCGGCCATAGCTTCATTGGAGGTCCATATATAGGTCGGTCGGTAAAAAGTCCCGGCTCCCTGGGTGGCAAGGTTGTCGACCCCTTGATCAACTTTGCTTCCTGGTCCAGCGGCCTTTCCGCTGCAACCATGTCCAGGACATCTTTCCATTCCACATCCAGGCCCTCTTTGCGGGCAAAGTAATAGAGCGCAACCGGCGCCTGCTTCCATCCGCCAAAGCGATTGGTCAGCGGCATTACGCTGAACCGGCTGTTCGCGTCGTATTCCTTGATCGTCGGCAGCTTGCCCAACTTGCGGGCCAGCCCTGCCCAATCAAGAAAAAGCGTCCGCATACCTACCCTGAAGCCGGCTCCCTCGCGTTCCAGTCCGCAGGTTTCCAGCATGCGTGAATAGTTGCCAAAGTTGCTTCGCATCGTGCGGGTTGTGATCTTGGTTGCGACTTGCAATTCCGGAAAGCTTGGAGCGCGCCCCATCTTTTCTGCGCATTCCTTCACAGCAGCAATCATTTCTTCTTTTGTCACAATTTTTCTCCGTTAAAAGTCTTTGTGGCACAGGCACTCCTGCCTGTGAGATTTATGTGGCACAGATTGCACGTGTGGCACAGCCGCCCTCGGCTGTGTTTTGCCTCTGGTCTAGCCAAAGCCAAGAGCCAAAGGCCAAAAGCCCCTTTAGCCACACTTCTGCCTCGTCCTGCTGATAGATTTTTAGGATTTAAGAGGTACTATCTTCGGGCAGGATTCCCCGATGACGGCGATTACGCGCGATCACGGCGATTACCCGATCTTCGATGTCTCTACACAATCTGTGACCCTAACGGTGGGTCGGCTATGATCGCGTGGGTGCTGGCCTTTTTGGGTCTCCCGCCTCCAGCTTGGGGATTCCCTTATGCTAAACCGGCTTCGCTCCTGCTGCCAGTTTAGGACGGTTCGCCGCTGCCGCTCCCGGCGAGAACCTACAGCGCATACTAAACGAAAGGCGAACAAATGTCAATAGGCAAATTGATCTAACGATTATCAGATCTACTACGGCTGACTTCAATGGGTTAAGGAATGAGTGAAAGCTTGGAATCCCTCGCGGCTAGTGATTTTCAGAACCGGCCGGGGGCGGAAGCGCGGGGCGTGCGCCTTGTTGAGGCTCAGGAAGTTGTTCCACCAGCGGCAACGGCTGTTCGACCTGCACTGGACCAACCATTGTCATGGGAAGCGGTCGCCTCCCTGTCAACAGTTCGAGCACCGCCTTCCGAATCGTCTCTTGTTCCGCTTCCACATTAGCGTAACCCTGAGGAACATAAGTCTGGTCCCGCATTGCAGCTTTATCAATTGCTTCATATCCAAGGCTCTGCCCGATCGCATACACAAGATCAATCAACAAATCGAATTTTTTTTCGGCCCAGCGCTGGAGCTCGTCTCCCGGCTGTGCATGCCGGTTCAAGTGCGAAGCATAAAGCCTCCAGGCGGCTAGCACCTTATTGTCCCCAAAAAATTCAACTGGAATGCTGTTGATGGCGTCGACGTGGTTAGGGTTCAATGGAACCTTGAGCGTCAGCATTAGCTTACGGTAAATCTCGAGCTTCCGGGTCTGGTGTGCGCGTCTGCTATCCCGCCAATTTTGAACAACAAACGCAAGCAGCGGACCAAGGAAAATAGCAAAGATAGTTAGCCATCCCTCGAATTTGATTCCCAAAAACATAATGTGATTGTGGGTTGATGATACTACAATGTTAAAACTATGTTGCATTGGAAAGGGAATGCAGAATGCTTGACGGATTTTGGATTATCCAGATTCAAACGCCACAAACAACAACCGGCGGCGTCATGATCTTAAGCAAAGGCAAGATTTTTGGCGGTGACAACGGTTTCACCTGGATAGGCACCTATTCCGGAGATCAACGCTTAATGAAAGGCCGTGTGGTGGTTCACAATTTTGATCCTGCTGTCCCAAGCGTCTTAGGTGCGTCCGGCGATTACGAAATGCACTTTTCTGGAAATGTGGAAGGAACTGCAATCACTGGCACGGCTATGATCGCAGGCCAGGCACAGCATAGCGTAGGCGTAAGGATGATAAAGAGAGCCGATCTTTAAATTTTGAGGGACTCTCGAATTTTTCGCTCAGGGATTTAGACGTTGGCGTTTTATACTCAGGATCGTATAAGGCGTGCTGCACCGATCATGGCGAGTGTTTTGGCGGGTTCTATAAAAGGGAATGTCAAGAGAACGTTCTTGGCAATGATATAGCTGCCTGATTCTATGGAAAACGGTATGGAATCTTTATCTTGGCAGTCGCTTCCAAACCCAACTTCCATCCTCCACTTGCTGTGCTTCCATTGGAAACTCAATCGTATGATGCCACAAGAAAAAATCCGGTCTATAGCGCACCCGGATGGTGATTTTTCAATGACAGCAGAGCTTCTCGCGTTCAGCATGCCGGAGCACGGCAAAGCCATTTTCTGGTCTTGTGACAAAATTTCCGCATCGGCTCCTTTGACTTCCATCGTGACATTGCTGACTCGCTGATTACTCTTGTTGCGAATGTCATTGACAATACAACTCGCATGAACATCGTGCAATGGCAATAACCCGTCATTTCCAATAGAAAAAATAGTGCTCATTGGATCGCGTGGCCGTATTGATCCAGTGGCTTCTATAGACAATCGGGGCATAAATGCCAAGATGCCAAGAATGCTTGCAAGCGCTCCAGCAACAGCAAGGAATCCCAGAGAGAATTTTACAAATCGGGAAAATTTTGTTGATTGATGTTCTACTTCCCGCGTTTTCGGCTGCTCTTTTCTTCTATTGCGTATATCTTTTGGAGGTTTTCTTGTCATGAAAGCACACGAAACTGCCGTGGCGGGTGGACGTTCAATTTTGGTTTATCAAATGGAGCAAGAGCCTGAAGAGGAACCGCAAATCCTCGCATCCACTGCCCACGCGCAACCAGAGCCGCTGGCTAGCCCTCTTTTGACTTGCTGGCGTAGCAGTGATGGACAGGTCTGCGAGCGAAACCGAAGATGAGGTATCGCATTTGCGAGCAGCTGCAAAGAACTTGCAGTTGCGGTAATTTGCGGCGGCGAGCAACGTCAGCCAATTACTGGTACCTGGGGCACCACTTTATGTAGCACTTTTCTCCTGACCTGCAGCTGCATACTCCAAAGCCGGCATTTGCAATTCTTTGAATACCTGGTTTGTTTCATCAACTGAGGCAATGCTGTACCCTTGTTCACGCTGTTTGATTGCCCAGTCGAGAAGCGTGAGCGCATTGTTAAAGAGTTCTCGTTGGGTTCTCGAAGCGGTTTTTTGTTTCAGCGTTTCCAAAAGCTGAGCCCCTTGCTCATCAAAATCTAGCTGAACTCTCATACTGAGTCGCACCTCATGTGCGGTTTATACTCAATTTTACATCATTTTATGCACCGTAAAAACACCTATTTTTGAGCATTTCTAGATATTTCTTGATATCCCGCTAGTAGTTCCTGTGTTTTCAATGGGTTCCGGCCGAAAGCGAAGCTGGCGATATGGGTTCTCATCTAAGGTTCTCGTCCAAGGCACGGTGTGCGTGATGACCTTGCTAAATGCGCTCGTCAGGAAGATCCCAACTGCGATTCCTGCCATCAATTCCTTCAATCCAAATTCAGAACGCTGCTCTGGTAGATGTTCCTTGGTGCCTTGGAGTAGCGGAATTTCCAACTCGCGATACTCTTCTTTTTCTGGATCAATGGAAGCAATCTTACGGCCCTCCGCTCGCTGTTCAACCGCCCATATCAGCAAGGCTACAGCTGTATCAAATAGCTCCTCCTCCCGATTCACACCAGAAAGTCGCATAATCCTTTTCAAGTTCTCTATTCCATCAGTACCGATCTCCAACTCCAGTTTCATCTGTTTCTCCTTCGGTTTGCATGCATCGTAGCGCTATTTGCTGAAAACATGTTTCACAATTATTGTAAGTAAAGTCGCTATCTCTCCGATGGTTGCAGCTCCGAGCCAATGTACGAATTTTTCGGGCAACTCGAGCCGTCCCAACCCCCAAAGCAAAATGATCGCGAACGTTTCAAATACAGCAAAGATAAACGTCCCGGTTAAAGTTGAGACTATGAACTCATCCGCCTTGAACGGCGTCATGTTATGCAGAAACCAAATCAGTAAAAAAAGGGGAATAACCCCGATCAATACCAGGATGAGAGCTACCCAAATCTCCGCTCCAGTAACCACTCGCGCAGCTTTTACCACATTGATGGGCTGTACTGTTATCTTACGAGGCATTTTTATCCTTTACTTCTCTAGGCCCTATATTCTTGAAGACACTTGACGGCTTTAATACCTCCGGGGGAAGTTTTTTAAAGCCCTTAAGTGATTTAGGAGGCTTTTCCTCTAAAGGCGTATGTTTGCTTTGTTTCTGATCTATGCCCATGTACTTAACTCCAGACCATCCACAACATACAGCATTATATGCCCGGTACTCGGCGGGTGGGCGGGTGGCCCACCGTCCGCTCTTTCTTTAACTCACAATATGTGGGTGCCCCATCCTTTGCGGCTTTTGCAAAGGGTGGATTCCACACCGCCCGCCGCACCTCTTCTAATTCCGCAACCACCGCGACTTCGTATCCACCGTGAAAACAAGTGTCAGGGCACGGGTTCAGCCGTGCCGTAAAAGCGCAGAAAGAAATTCTTCCTTACGCCGTAGGCTTGCGCGCAGCACAGCGGAGTGCAAATAGCTACTTGCAAGTTATGCTGGGTTTTTTTACCGCCAGCTTGAGGCAATCGGCGCGTTGCTGCGCTTGTTCGGCTTCTTGTTCAGGCGTCAGTTTGGGTGCCACGTCACGCCCTTTCTTTAAATAACAACAGCGTGGTGCCCCACTCTTCGCGCGTTTGCGAGAGGGTGGGGGCCACGCTGTGAGCTGCCCCAGATCCGGGTAAACTGATTGCTCGAAGTTACTTCTTACAACTATCACTCACCATCTTCACGGCGGTAGCCGTCAGGTGGCCGTGCTCTTTGGCTTTCTTGTCCATGCCGTGCTCTTTTGCTTCGTCCTTGGCATCTTCTTTCATTCCGTGCATCGCGGCATTGGAAACCACGCCCGTAACCGTCACCGTGTGCCCGACGTGCGGCGCCAGGTCGACACTGTCACTCTTTACTTCCCAGGTGCCGCCTTTGCCGGTGGTGAGATTGTATTCATTGGCGTCATCGCTTTTCGCTAGACAGCCAGTGAGCGTCCGCGTTTTCTTGTGAGTGGTTTTTTTGTCCTTGTCAGCAGCCAGCCCCGTTACTCCTGCAAACACAAACAAAGCAAGTACCGCCGTTACGATCTTCAATTTCATGCGTAGTCCTCCATAGGTGTGATGTGAAAGCAAAGAGCAGGGAACTGCTGGTACGCTCATAATTAAGAGCAGCGTGCAGCGGCGCATGGCTTTCCATACATCACCATCATATGGCTCGGCAAAGCGGAACGTGTGTTTCCTTTTGCACACCAGAAAAGATGTTCTGTGCTCGCATTCCTCACCGCCAGCGATTTCGCATCCAACGTTGAAACACCTATCAGCGCATCTAAGGGCTTAAGGAATGTCGCTTTCATGGACCGCTATAAATCGTTTTCTTCCACTTCAAAAACAATTCCTTCGACCAACTGTCCCCAGCTTCCAGCGATAATCTTGGTCCTTCTTCTACTCGTGGCTCCCAGCGTAACGGCGCACGCCGACCCCGCTGATAACCCTTGCAACGTTTCCGGATTCGCTCATCAGACGTGGAGCGAGACAACGCAATTCGGACATGGTCTGAAATCCGTCCCACGCGGCGTGATTCGTCCCAGAAATTTGCTGTGGGAACTGCCTGTCCTGGCGGCGACTGGCGTGATGATCGCCAAAGTTGATCGCCCTGCGGACAATCGGATTCAGTCCAGGTCATTGCAGCAGACCGCAAGCTTGTGGTCGAATGTGGGCCTTGGCATGGAACTTGGATCCGGCGCCTTAGGATATGGCGTCGGCTGCGGCCACGGTCATTCTTATCTACGCGACACAGGCTTTAAGGCTCTGGCTGCCATGGGCGCAGCCGGCACTGTGGACTTGGGCCTAAAGCTCGCGTTTGATCGCGAGTTTCCCACCACGGGGAATGGCGCGGGTAAATTCTGGGGCGGCGGAAGGTCGTTCCCGTCGGGACACGCGGCCACGAGTTTTGCCTTCGCTGCTGTGGTCGCGCACCGATATCCGCATAATCGATGGCTTAAATGGAGCACTTATGTGCTTGCAACAGGCGTAAGCATCTCGCGTTATCCGGCAAAAAAACATTTTCCGTCGGACATTCTTATGGGCGCAACTTTAGGATACGTAACCGGCGCTTATCTAGGTGACCACTAGGGGAAGAGCGAAGCGAGGTTCCGGCGATTGCCTGGCAACGCAAATCAATCACCGAATTTCGCATTCGGTGAAGCGTGAGTTGGAAGTGTCTGTGCCGCGCTCGCGGTCACGGTCGCGGTCACGCTCGCGGTCGCGGCAAGGTAAGCTAAAGGCATCCACTCGGTCGGCGGTCGGGATGTAAATGACCCCGTTCACGACTGCAGGCTGCGTTCCAAAGTTTGGCTGGGACTGATGTCCATCGGGATCGACAATCGACCCCAGGAAGGCTCCCGTGGCGGAGTTAAACATCATCAGATCGCCAAATTCGGCGATGTCAAAGATCACACCGTTGGCCACCGTCACAGTGGACAGGGGTTCTCCCGGCGCCTCACTTCGCCACAGTAAAGCACCAGTGTTGGCGTCGAATGCCCACAAACCAAAAAGCGGATCCTCGGAGTTGACGAAGACTCTGTTGTTGGCAATCGCCGGCATGGTGACGTTTACACCCACGTGCGCGCTCCAACGGAGATGTCCGTCTGAGGCGCGCAACGCAGAAAGGCTCGTGCCCCCCACATAAACGGTATTTCCTGCAACCGAGGGAGCCGAAATGTTGATTTGGTCGCCGAGGTCGGTGCGCCAGAGTTCGTGGCCGGTGGTCTTATCCAGCGCGAAGACCGAGTTGCCGCCAGTCGCGAACACCATATCGCGAAAGATCGCGGGCGTGTTGGTTAGGGGGCTGGAATCACCGGGTGCAAAGCGCCATAACGCTGTTCCGGTTAGCTGGTTCACGGCCACGACCTCGAAACCATCAGTGAAATAGACTGTCTTCTCATCTACCGCCGGCGCGGAGGTGATCGATCCGCCTATATCGTCACACCATATCTGGTCGCCTGTAACCGGATCGTATGCGGCCATGTCGCCGCCCCCATCGCCGACCAGGAGTGCATGCGGACCCAATGCCGGTTGTACCGTGTCCACTCCCGTGCACGAGAGGTGCGACCAAAGCGGCTTGCCATCACTGGCCCGGAACGCGAAGATCATCCCATCTGCTGCGGCGTAGACAATGCCTTGGCCCACAACCGGCGACGAAGCGATCCCCGGTCCAACCTCGGCAGCCCACTGAAAGGTCAGGCTAGCAACATTGGCGCGAGTGAGGGTCTTCTCGCGGCTATTGAAACTCGTGTGGGTCTGCAGGAATCCGTACTGCGTCCATTCAATTGAGCCATGCTTGCCATCATGATCCAGGTCGGGCTTGTCATCATGATCCAGGTCACGCTCGTCGTCATGATTCAGGTCAGACGCGAAGATGTTTGACTGCAAGTTCGAACCATCATAGAAAGTGTGATGAAATGATTGAGCGAAAGTGGAAGATGCAAACAGGAAAAACATAGCCAGAGCTGAGATACGCAGAGGCTGCAACGTGGACTTCATAGGGAACCCCGAGGTGGAATGTTCTTGCCGATAAGAACCAGGAGCACCGGATGAAGGTTGCATGTAAGCCGGCGCATTAATAGCCATACTACGAACTAAGCACCTATGCTTTCTTAGAGTTTACTTATACTACTTCTCAAAATGGATCAATTGCCTATTAGGCTAACTGTGAATAGCGCTGAAGTTTAACTCCAACATTAAGGTTAACCCTGACCTAAGGCTAATTATTGCGCAGCCACTCACATCACTCGATGCATCTCACCATCCACGGAAGACCATGAAGTGCCCTCCGTACCACGTTTTTTCAAATTCCTTCGGAGTATATCCATGAATTCACACATTTTCTGTTTCTCCCAGCGGATCTTGTTAACAATGCTGTTGTTCGTTGGCACGCTGCTATCAGCGCAGGATATATCCACTGGCGCGGCGAGTGCCAAAACTCCAATCACTTTTTCTACGGAATTTGCGAGCGGGGATTTTGATCTCTCGGCATCTTCACTTGTGGTTGGGGATTTCAACCGCGATGGCCGGCTGGATGTGGCAGCCTTGGAATCCTCGGACATCACGGAAGTTGCCACTGTGCCAGCAACCGTGCTTATTAACCTGGGTGTGCCCACCCAGCAAGTCAGTTCGTCGTATACGGTTGGTGTAGGTGCGGACGAAATACTGACAGCGGATTTCGACCACGACGGCAACCTGGATCTGGCGGTCGCCAATGCCCGCACCAACACGGCCAGCATTTTGCTCGGCAACGGAGATGGCACATTCCGTCCGGCGAACGACATTATTATTGGAGGGCATCCCAGAGCCATAGCGGCTGCCGATTTCACTCGCGACGGCTTTGCTGACCTGGCTGTAATCGACTGTATCCCGAACGTTAAATGCAACTTATTAATTTATCGCGGTAATGCCAGCGGCAATCTTACGATATGGCAGCAGATCGGCTTACCCGGCGCGCCCAATATGGCTAAGGGCTTGATGGTCACAGCGGACTTCAATATTGATGGCCGTCCTGACCTGGCTTTAGTAGCTGGAAATACTCAGGCGATGATATTTACCGATAATGCTTCCGGCAAACTGCAATTGCGCTCGCAATTCAAAATGCCTAACGGCAGCGTTGCGGGAAGCATGGCTTGGGGTTCGTTTAATCACGATATATTGCCGGACCTGGTTTTCCGGGTGGTTGATATCTGCGGGAGCTCTTGTTCGTTCGCAAATTCCGCTTATGTTTTTCTCAATACAGCAAGCGGCGCTTTTGTGCTGCGTGACCGCATCGGCGTGCATCAAGGTGCGGGCGCTAGTTTGATTGCCGTGACTGACGTGGACGGTGACAACATTCAGGATTTCGTAACCGTCAGCCAGGACCCTAACAATGCTTTTGTGCAGTACTCTCTGAATCATGGCGACGGAAAATTCGACCCGCCGGTGACTATTTTCCGGCTGCCTTTTCGTCCGGACCTTCCAAACAACGGCGGCTTAGTGACCCCTACCGGCCTTATTGCGCGCGACGTGAATTTCGATTCACGGCATGACATAGGTGACAGTAGTCTTGACATTGGCACCGAACAAGCCGGGTGGCAAATCTGGGCCAATGAAAATGCGCAAACTAACTGTCCTCCGCCGAACTCATCGCGGTTGCAGGCCAAGATCTGCTCTCCGGCGGCCAATGCAACCGTGGGAGGCACATTGACCGTAACTGGGTCTGGAAACTCTCCCGCCGGGGTAAAAAGAATGGAGTTGTGGGTTGACGGCAAAAAACGCTTTGAAGAGTGGAACGATCAACTGCGCGCCACCGTTTCGCTCACTCCAGGGCGGCACCAGATCATCGTGCAGGCAATCGATCAGGATGACTCTTTCAAACCTGCGCCTATATTTGTGACTGTGCCATAAACTTTTCGCTTACCGCGGTTGCCCCCATCCTTCGCGTTTTTGCGGAGGATGGGATTCCAGGCGGCTGCCGCAAGCTTTCTAATTCCGCATGGGCTGCGATATCGCATCCACTCATCAAGGCTGAAAATCCTGCTGCAATGGTTGGCCGGATAATTTCGTGCGTTCCAAAACGGGACGGGTCTCTGGAAAATCGGCTGTAGCGAACGCTTTCTACTCCGGAAGACGCTCTACAATGCGAATTGAATGCAACCGCATCGCGTAACCCGCGAAACAGGCAAGGAGTACTTTATGAAAATGATAAACCTCAATAAGCTCTTCATCGCCGCCGCCCTACTGTGCACGCCGATCATGGCGTCGAATGCTCAGGCGCCAAACGCCAGGACTCCGCGTATTTCATCCAGCACCAACGTGATCCTCTGCATGCCGGGTTTTGTTCTCAGGTGCAACCAATTTGGATGTTTCTGTGTGAAGCCTTAACGTAAGAGCACGCCCATCCTTCGTTCCTTTGGCGAAGGATGGGATATCCAACCCTTTGTCGGACCGCTTAGAGGCTCATTCTCACGTCTCCGCAGTAGAGATTCTTCTACTTGCTTCGCCGTTTCCGTCCGCCCGTCTTCCGCTTTGTGACATGACCTCGTTTTGCTTCCGCCTGCTGGATATGGTGGGCATTGACGATGGCCGCAATCAGCCCGGGGAAGCGTTGGTCAATCTCTGCGCAGCGGGAAATATTGCGCATCTCAACGCCTTGGCGCTCGCCCCGAATCAGGCCGGCCTCGCGCAACGATTTAAAGTGCTGCGAAAGCGTTGATTTGGGAATGGTTCTCTGGCTGATGTTCACAAAGTTGGAGCAGGTCTGCGGGCAGGAAGCGCCGGCGATCTCGGCAAAGATGGCCACGCGCACCGGATCAGAAAGCGCATGCATGATGGCCTCTACCGTAACGTCTTCAATCGAAGGGTGGAAAAGTGGCCGCATCCTGAGCTTATATTAACCGGAACTGTGGAATTGTTCAATTGTTCATAAATACAGAACTAATGAATCTTTGAGTAATCCAGTTCATCTCATGGAGCGGCAGTTGGTTTGGGAGCGCGATCGGGTGCACTCCGGCAAATTTCTTTTTCGAAAAGGAAACATTTATGAGCAAACTTACAGGTAAGGTCGCAATCGTTACAGGAGCATCCAAGGGCATTGGCGCTGCTATTGCCAAGTCACTGGCAGCGGATGGCGCGTCAGTGGTGGTCAATTACGCTTCCAGCAAAGCCGGCGCGGAAAAAGTTGTCGCCGCCATTACAGCAGCCGGAGGCAAAGCCGTTGCCGTGGGTGGCGACGTATCCAGGGCCGCCGATGCCAAAGGAATCATTGATGCCGCCATCAAGAATTACGGGCGCATCGATATTCTGGTGAACAACTCCGGCGTATATGAGTTTGGGCCGATTGAAAGCGTCACGGAAGATTCATTCCACAAACTGTTCAACGTCAACGTACTCGGCCTTCTGCTCACCACGCAGGCAGCGGTGAAATACCTGAAAGAGGGCGCCAGCATTATCAATATTGGGTCCGCCGTCAGTCGCATTACGCCGCCCAACAGCGCTGTTTATACCGGCACGAAAGGCGCGGTGGATGCCATCACCGGCGTGCTTGCTCGCGAGCTCGGTCCGCGCAAGATTCGCGTCAACACCATTAACCCCGGCGTGGTTGATACGGAAGGGACGCATACCGCCGGCGTGATTGGTTCCGATTTTGAGAAGCAGTACATTGCGCAAACTTCGCTCGGCCGCACCGGCCAGGTTGGCGACATCGCTTCCATTGCATCATTCCTGGCGTCAGACGAGTCCAGTTGGCTGACGGGCGAACAGCTTCTTGCCTCCGGCGGCCTGCGCTAATCCCCGCAACCGGATCTTCGGTGGGGTTCGAATCGCGATTGTGTGTAGCGCTTTGCCGCAAAAAAAATGGCGCGGCTGAATTCAGCCGCGCCACATTGTTTTCTCTTCAAGCTCTAGCGATTGTGATTGCCTTTATCGCCCTTGTCGTCATGGCTCTTGTCATGACTCTTGTTTCCGTTGTCATGTCCCTGGTTTCCATGGTTTTCATTTCCATGACTCTCGCGGGGATGGTTCTGCGCAACCTCATGGCTGTGGTCTTCGGGGCCACGATTTTCGTGCACAACGTTATTCGTGTGAACATCGTGGTTGTGATCTTCGTGTCCACGGTTTTCACGAACGTCATGGCTGTGATCCTCGTGGCCATGATTCTCATGAGCATGATCGTCGCGGCGATATTCCGCTCTCACATCTTCGTGCCGCTCTTCGCGGCGTTCCTCATTCCGTTCGTGCGCGCGATACGATACTTCGTGTCCGTGGTTCTCATGTCCCCGATCATAATGATGCTCAGGGTAGTAACGGACAACATATGGATGGTGATATTCGTGGCGATTCACCCATGTGCGCTGCCACGGCGCGTTATTGATGAACACCACGCGGCGGTCCCAGGCGATGCGGTTGTAACCCCATCCCCATGGCCGGTAAGAAGCGCCCAGAACAACGCCAAAACGGAAGCCAATTGCGCCGCCAATAAAGAAGCCAGGACGCGGCCGCTCATAGACCACAACCGGATCGTAATAGGGGACCACAACGTAGTCCACGCGGGCCGGCATGATCGTAATATAAGGTCCGCCGCCCACAATGATCTGCGGGCCGGTGCGCAAATATCCGTAATCGCGGGCGCGCTGGCGCATTCTCTGTACGGCAAACATCACTTCCTGCTGCTCGCCCAGGAACGCGTTGCCTAAGTCCGTCGTCCAGTTCATGTCAGACGCCATCATGTGCAGTACCGCCGGGAAGGGAAGCAGCGCCTGAACGGAAGGATCCCACGGCAGCTGATCGCCCTGAATCGCGTCGGCCAGTTCGTTGCCGGTCACGTTCTGGTGATCGTCTGCCCAGTAGGATGCGTCTTGAATCTGGTCAGGAAAAGTTGCCGCGGCCAGCGTCTGCGCCAGCAAAGGATCGGGATACAGCGCAATGCGCGACACCATGTGGTCAAGCTGCGGAGGCGGGAAATACGGCGCGGACTGAGCGCTTGCCTGCGTCCCTAGCGCGCAGCACATTACGAATACGGCCAAAATCATGGCTAAACTTTTGCCGGTTGCCCCTTGCTCACGATTGCAATTCTCTCTTGCTGACATCACTACTCTCCTTGAATCTCAATTGAGTACGCAGCTGGTTTGAAAGCACACCAGTGGCGGCGGCTAAAGGGGATATTCAACCGGCGTCATGCGTATCTTAACCCTGGTTACGGAGCAGAGTTGCTGACTAACGTGATGGTACTTTCGTGTTGTTTAAACCTTGTGTTTTTGAGCAATGAATGAGTCGCGCTGATATCAGCCGTCTGGCCGCACGGACACTTCCATGTTTGGGATGGGGGCGGCAGCTTTAGAACGAAAGCCTGTTACTGGTTGATGGCGATAGGCTGGTTCGCCTGGGACTTTTGCGATTTGTCCTGCTTCATAAAACTCAAGATCGCTTCCACAACGGCGTCTTCCCCCAGGGCGGTATTGATCATGGCGTGATATACGGGACGGTTTGGCCACTCCGCATGGAAATAATTCTTGATGAACGCGGCACGTTCCCGATCAACTGTATCCACCAGCGCTTCGGCCTTTGCCTGTGTGTGGCCCTCAGATACCAGCCGTCGCACCTTGTCAGGCGTGGGAGCGTAGAGAAAGAAGCGCAGAGTGTCTTTGCGGTGTTGTAGAAAATGCTGCGAACCGCGCCCCAGGATCACGCAATTTCCCGCGCTCGCGGCTTGCTCAACCACTTTTTGAGAAATCTTGAAAATGCTGTCTGAATCCAGCACCTCCACGGGCGGCCCGCCGCGATACCCTTCAGAACTCCCCAGCGCGAATGATTTCAGCAGGCGCTGGTAAAGCGGGTCTCGGCGTTCCTCGCGCTGCGCCACTGCGGACTGCTCGCAGTGCGCGTGCCGCGCGATCTCTTGCGTCAACTGTTGGTCCCACAATTTCCAGCTCAGCTTGGCGGCCAGCTTCGCCGCAACCTGCGCCGCGCCGCTGCCGTATTCGCGTTCGATAGTGATAATTCGAATCACGTCGACCTCAATAACTTAGATGCTGCCAAGGTACTATCACGCATAAGGGATTTTGGGAGTTTTCTCGAGACTGCAAAAAACCTTACGGGATCAAGATGTTACGGCTATCATGATCCTCCACCGATTCTTGCACCACTACGGCAGATGCGAGCCGCTATCGAGGATGCCGGTAACATGCTAGTAGAACTGGTCAACGCCTTTATTGTGGTCTCTTTCTATCTCTGAGGCCAGCGCCCGAAACTCAGATCGGATTTTTGACTGCTCGGAATGTAAGTGTAGGTCATGCCTTTTGTCTGCTTCGTTTGTCCTCGCTTCCGGATCGACAACATTAAAAAACTGCATCTGTCTAACGCGCTCAAGCCGCGTGAATGCTTCCTCCGCCTTGTGAATGATCTCTCCGGAAACTGTGCAAGGGCCATCGTTTGAAAATCTCCAGATTTGAGTATCCCTGCCGCAGTTCGACACATCGCGTTTGATCTTTTGCAAAATGTGGATTACAGCCAGAGAGACCAAGACATCTGAGTAGCATCCACGATAATCCTCCATCAAACCTTGTGCGTAGGTTCTACCTAGACCAATTGCAGCGCGAGGGAATGCATCCGTTAGCGTGTTGCGGTCAGTAGTCCATAGTCGATGAACATGAGGTTGCCCTTTACGCCCCCGAGAGGACAATCCCATAATCATGGCAAAATCATTGTCCTCGCGCTCAATTACCGATGGCCAACAGAGAACATGGGTTTTGTAATAATTTTCTAAGCGCTTACGGAAGCGCCTCTTCAACTCGATATCGTTCTTCCACGCTGGTTTGTCCAAGAAGTCATCAGCTAACAACTCGGTGAGTGTATCAACATGGCAAGATGGGCCAGCTCCGCCGATGACCATCGTATTGCCCCTGAGATCATAGAACAGGCGTAATTTATCGACCCTTCGCTTTAATGTCTCGCCAGATTCTTCGCTATCGGCTCCCATCACGAGGTTATTATCGGTGCTGAACATTCCAACTATAGCGGTCATGCGCTTGACCTTCTTTCCACAAATCGCCGTCGCCATTTGCGTCGGTATTGTTCAGAGGATAAAGGTTGTCTCCTTGGTTAAAAATAATTTCCGAAACTCTTGAGCTTCTCAGAAGACCGCAAAACTGTACGGGATTAGAAACATTTAGACAAGGTAAATCGGATCAGGCAAAATTTCTCAGGCGGCCAAAGTCGCTCAAACCACCGATTTATGTTTTAATCTCCGCCTGGAGGTAAACCATGCGCAAGTTGATTGCAGTATTTTTGTTCGTGGTATTCGGAGCATTTCTGGCCCTGGCGGCCAATCCAGCCGATGATGTCAAAAAAGCGGACCAGGATTGGGCAAAGGCGGCCGGCTCTAAGAATGTTGATCAGTTCATGAGCTTCATCGCCGACGATGCGTACGTATCGGGAAATGATGGGAAGTGGGTCCACGGCAAGCAGGCGATAAAAGACCTCTGGTCAAAGATGCTTGCCGATCCTAACTTCAAGCTGAGCTGGACTGTGGACACGGCCGACGTGTCAAAAGACCTGGGATATACGCGCGGAACATTCTCCGGCAGCGCGGGCAATCAGCCGATGTCGGGCAGTTACACCACGGTCTGGAAGAAAGATAACTCCGGGAAATGGCTCGCAGAAGTAGATATTGCTGCGCCAGCTTCAGGACAGTAAGGATCGCTGGAGCGGTTCTCAAGGCTTGGGAATGCTTGCGGACGAGAAGTGAGGTAAATCCTCGCCCTAAAAAAATCGGTGGTGTTCCGCTTGCACGCATAGAGTAGAATTCCCGCCGATATGCTCACCTACTTTTTGCGGCATTCCCGTTGGCTGTTCGCATTTGCCTTTACCTCAGCGCTGGCGGCGCAAACCGCTATTCTCCAGCCGCTCGCCGAAAAACCAGTCCCAGGCGCAACAGTAAAACTCAAATCAGACTTTTACGTTCCCGCCACGCCGGATTCAATCCGCTGGGGATACCTGCCGGACAATGCGGCCAAAGCCGTACTCACCGTGCCTTCCGGCGCCACCGTGACCTTTGACACGGTTTCCCACGAAGGCATTCTGGAAGATCAAGGCCGCGATCCCGCAAAGTACTTTGGCAGCTTCGGTGTCGCGCCCACGCAAGTGCTCAACGATGCGAAAGCCATTGCCGGTTCCAGCGTGGAGCATGATTTCGCCAAGGATGGTCCGCATGTGGTGATCGGGCCCGTCGCCGTTGATAACGCGCAGCCCGGCGACGTGTTAAAAGTTGAAATGATTTCGCTTATTCCGCGCGTGCCGTACGGCGTAATCAGCAATCGCCACGGCAAAGGCGCGCTGCCCGGAGAATTCCCTGAAAACTCCGGCCCGCAGGCGGGCGCTAGCGCAGCCAATCCTCAGCTCTATAACAATGTTTCAAAGTTCGTCCCCATCAAGCTCATTGATGGAAAATGGTTCGGCATTCTTCCTGCCGGTGCAGGCAAAGAAGCGCATATTCCCGTTGCGCCGTTTATGGGCACGATGGGCGTCACGCCCAACGTGAGCGGCAAACCCAATTCCATTCCACCGGGGGATTACGGCGGCAATCTGGATATCCATAACCTTACCGCCGGAGCCACGCTGTATCTGCCCGTTCAGGTTCCCGGCGCAATGTTCTTTATCGCCGATCCACACTTTGCCCAGGGGAATGGAGAAGTGGCGCTCACCGCCATTGAAGGCTCTTTGCGGACAACGTTGCGTTTCACCGTGCTCAAAGCTGGAGATCCCGCCATTCCCGGCACCGGCAAGCTCACGGGCCCGTTTGCTGAAACGCCCGATTACTGGATTGCCATTGGCCTTGATCCTGATTTGAATGAAGCCATGAAGAAAGCCACGCGTGAAGCGGTGCGCTTTCTATCAGAGAAACTTGGCATGGATCGAGCGACAGCTTTCGCCTATTTGAGCGCCGCTGCCGACTTTGAAGTCTCACAGGTGGTAGACAAGACCAAGGGCGTTCATGCGCTGATTCGCAAAAAAGATTTCAGCGCGAAATAGGCAACAATCTCCTGAGATAGTAGGAACAACAAGCCACCTAAAAACGCTGGGTGGCTGTTGTTTGTTCTCGAGACGCCGCGATCAGCGCTGTGGCTTGCGATTGAGGTTCGGTATATTAAAAAAAATGCCGCCGAGCTTTTCACCCCGGCGGCATTTCCATTGCAAATGACTAGTTAATGCTGAGCGTGACGCTTGTTGTGTGGGTCAAAAGACCGCTTGATCCGGTAACGGTTATTTGAGTCGACCCCTGTTGTGCACGGTGATCCACAGTAAACGTCAGCGTTGAAGTGCCGCTGCCGCTGACGGTGGTCGGCTTAAATGCTGCTGTTACCAGTGAAGGCAAACCGGAAACAGCCAGGTTGACTGTCCCGGCAAATCCGTTGACTGCTGAGATCGTCACAGTTTCAGATCCGCTGGAATTGCGTTTTATTGAGATTGCCGGCGGAGCCGAGATGGTGAAATCGGAAGCAGCCACTATCACCAGAGTAGCGGTGGCGCTGTGTACCAGCGGACCGCTGGTTGCTGTGATGGTAAGCGTGTAGCTCCCCGCTGGCGTATTGGCTCCCTGAACAATGGCCAGAGAGGAAAGACCGGAGCCTTGCAACGAAGCCGGACTAAACGTCGCAGTAGCGCCAGCCGGCAAGCCGCTCACACTCAGGTTTACAGCTCCCGTGAATCCGCCGGAGGGGCTGATGGTGACTCCATAACCTGCGTTTTCACCTGCATTGACCGTCTGTGACGTCGGAGAAATTGAAATCCCGAAGTCGCCGAGAGCAGTTACAACCAGAGTTACATGGGTAGTCTGCGTGGAGACGCCGTCACTCGCGGAAATCGTCAGGGGATAAGTTCCCGGCGGTGTGAGTGGGCTGGTACCTGAGGTGGAAATTGTGAGTGTGCTCGTACCGGAAGCCGTGAGGCTGGTTGGACTGAATACCGGTGTGGTTGAAGCCGGCAGGCCGCTTACGCTGAAGTTTACCGTGCCCACATAGCCGCTTGCCGTGGCTAGAGAAACCGTGTAAGTGGCTGACGTGCCCTGCGAAACGGTTACGCTTGCCGGGGTGGCTGAAATGCTGAAGTTAACCACCACCAGAGTTACGCTGGCGCTGTGCGTCAGCACTCCGTCAGTCGCAGTGATCACCAGGGGATAGCTGCCGCTCGGCGTGGTGCCTGCGGTGGTTGTAATCGCCAGGCCCGAGCTTCCGGATCCGGTGACTGAAGGCGGAGTAAAGGTTGACGAAGCGCCCGCGGGCAGCCCGCTTACGCTGAAGCTTACCGTTCCTGTATATCCATTCAGCGCGGTCACGGTTGCCGTGTAATTGGCTGTGTTGCCCACCACAACTGTTTGCGAAGCCGGGGACGCAGCCAGAGAGAAGTCAGGCTTTGTGATCACCAGTGTGACGGAAGCCGTGTGAGTCAAAACTCCGTCCGTGCCTGTGATCGTCAGCGAATAGCTGCCGAGCGGTGTAGTTGCCAAAGTGGTGATGCTCAGCGATGAAGTTCCTGCTCCGCTCAAAGTTGCAGGAGTAAACGTTGAGCTTGCGCCGGTAGGCAATCCGCTTACGCTGAATGTCACCGTATTTGAATAGTTATCAAAAACCGATTCGGTGACAGTGTAAGTTGCTGTGTTGCCCTGATTCACGGATTGCGATGCGGGAGTGGCAGCCAGTGAGAAGTCAGGCGTGCCGTTGTTGTTCCAGAAGTTCACCAGGTTGCTGGCGTCCACTGAACCCCAGCCGGTCACTGGATCATAGCCAACGCCTGCGCTGAATCCGACGATTCCCGGTACGGTGTTGTTTCCGCTTGTAGTGTCATGGTAAACGGCGATGCCGCCACCAAACTGGTTCTGTCCCATGCTGTAGAAGACCGGATTAGCGTTACCTTGCGCCGCTCCGGTTTTCTGCACCACCAGCGCCATCAATCCGGCAAAGGAAGGTGAAGCTGCTGAAGTGCCGCCCACTGCGGCCAGTCCAGTTGTGCCTGTGGTGTGTTGTTGAACAATCAAGTACCCGTCATGGCCTGCCGAACTCAGTGAAACATCAGGAATATCGCGCTGGCCGTCCAGCGGAACACCCGGTCCCACCTGGAATGCGGGTTTTGCATAGACCGCGCTTACGCCGCCGCCGGTGGAGAACAAGCCCGAGCCGCCCGGTACCGAGCCGCTTTCATTCCATGCGATCTCGGGGATGTAGCTCAGTGCGGATGACTGGTCGGCATTATTTGCCGCCGCCCAGAAAACGCCCGCTCCTTCATTGAACTGGGTGCCGCCGACAGCGATATTGTTCGGCGTGGAAGCAAGACCGTTTACGTTGACTCTTGTGCCTGCCACTGCATTTGACGCATCGCAGGCTGCGGCGCCGCTATCTCCCGCGGACACAAAAGCCGTGATTCCCTGTGCTGCTGCTTGCGTCCACAAGGTGTTCCAGAAATTGTTTCCGGATACCTGCAGCGTGAATTCGCACAGTCCAAAGCTGGTGCTCATAATATTCGCGAGGTTCGTGTTCACGATGAACTGCGCTGAGAGGGCCACGCCGTCAGTCGCGCCGGTCTGCGATATTACGAAATCGATCGTGGCATTCTGGGCGACTGCGCCTGACCATTCCACGTCGAGATCGGCTTCCGTTTCTTCAGTACCGCCAAGGTCTCCGGGATCGGCGCCGTTGTGGATAAAGACAGGATCTTTGGCGGGAAGGCCAAAGAAGCTGCGGAAGAACTGGACATCGGTAAGGTTGATATCGGTGCGGCCGACAATCGCGATTGTCTGGCCCGTTCCGTCGATGGCCGGAACCGCGTTGTAGAGCGGCTTGACGTTATAAATAGTGGCGAAATCGCCCGGCGCAAGAAAGTGAGCGCCGCCCGCGTTGGTAAAGTCGGATGGCAGCTGGCTTGCCGTGCTGTTGGGATGCGTCGTGAAATTGTGCAGAGAAACCACGCCTTGCACCAGTCCGGCCAGCGCTCGCGGAATACTGGGATCGGTAGCGTTGGCAAAATGCATCTTGCCATCCACTTCATAGTTGCGGATATTAGTTTGGAACGCTCGTTCCACCTTCTGCACGTCGCCGCTGAAGTTAATCCACATGCGGCCATTTCCAACTTCTTCAATGCTGAAGCCAAACTTCTTCAACCAGCCGCTGGCATCGGCAATGTCCTGGTCTGTGGGGCCAAAACGCAGGCCAAAGTCCGCGGGGGTGAGCCACTTGTGATAGCTCGGTGACTTCGGATTCTGCTGGTCGGCCAGCAGCTGCTGCAAGTCGGCCTGCGCGTCCGGACGCACTGAGAGCAGCAGGACCATTCTGTTCATCGGCATGGCCGCATTCGCGGCCCCGCGGTCAAATTCCGCGCGAGCCTGTGGGTGCACGTTTCCATGCAGGGTTATGCGGTCGGCTTCATTGATGGTGCGTTGGGCTGAAGCGGCTGATGAGAGCATCCCGCTGATAAGAATGAGCAGCAGGGTGCGGAGCAGTAGTCGGGTGCGACCACTTGAATGGCTTTGCATTTCGTCCCTCTTTTTCTCTCTAAATCTTTGTTTATTTTTTGGAGTCAGCTTGAGGCAGGACGTTCATCAGAGCCAAAACGCGGCGCACAAGGGTTTACCCCTTGAGATGATCCGGAAGGACACTCGTCGGCGACAACCACTGTGAACTGCTTTGGTTAGAAACAGTTTAAAAAGGAATTAGAAATTCGAAAGATTCGCCGCGAAGAGAATGATCACTTTAGTCACAGCTCAGCCGTCCGCTGATTAAGCTTGGATAAAAGGTTCGTCTTCACCACCGGCCACTCGCTCACGATGATGCTGTACGCGCATGTGTCGCGGATCGTCCCGTTCGGCAGGATTTGATTGTTCCGCAATATTCCGTCCAGCTTTGCTCCCAGCCGCTCAATGGCGCGCCGGCTGGCATGGTTGAAGAAGTGAGTGCGAAGCTCCACGCAGACGTAATCCAGCGTTTCAAAAGCGTGAGTCAGTAAAAGCAGCTTGCACTCTGTATTGAGCGCGGTGCGCTGCATGCTTTTGCGATACCATGTGCCGCCGATCTCCACACGGCGATGGGCCGGGTCAACGTTCCAGTAGCTCGTCATGCCTACAGCTTTTCCCGTGGCGGTATCTCTCACCGCAAAGGGAAGCATTCCGCATTTTGCCTGGCGGTCCAGTCGGCGGTCAATTTCAGCTTTCATCTGCGACGGTTCGGGTATCACCGTGTACCAGAGCTTCCATAATTCGCCGTCCTGCACGGCCTCGACAAGATCGTCATGGTGGGACTGCGAGAGCGGTTCCAAGATCGCGTGCGTTCCGCGCAAAGTGATGGGTTCAGGCCAGGGCATCGTGATTCATTTTCACACATCCTTATGCCAGTGGCAGCCGGTAGAGCATTGATCGTACTCCGTTTTGCCGTGCATGGATGTTAAGCTTGCCTGCTGCCGCGCCTCGGTTGCGGCCTGCCGAAGGGATCTGCCATGGCTGAAAACATGAACGGCAAAACCGTTGTTATCACAGGTGCAACCTCAGGCATTGGTCAGGTGGCGGCGGAAAAACTTGCGGCTATGGGCGCGCGCATCGTGCAGGTCGCCCGTGATCGTGAACGGGGTCAGGTGGCGATGGCGCGGCTGAACCAGGTTGCTCCCGGCATCTCGCACTCCATTTATTATGCTGACCTCTTGCGCCTGAGCGAGATGAAGCGCGTAGCCGCCGAGATCGCCCAAGCTGGGCCGCGCATTGATGTGCTCATCAACAACGCGGGCGCGATGTTCGGAACGCGCCAACTCACTGAAGATGGCCTGGAGCGTACCTTCGCGCTGAACCATGTGTCGTATTTCGTGATGGCGCAGCTCTTGCGCGATCGCCTTGCAGCTTCTGCGCCGGCCCGCGTGGTGAATACCGCGTCAGACGCACACACCTCCGGCACCGTGGACTTTGACGACCTGCAATCGGAAAAAGCGTATCGATCTAATCTGTGGGATGTATTGCGCTATGGCGGGCCTGCATTCAAGGTCTATGCCCGCTCCAAGCTGATGAACATTCTCTATACGCGTGAACTGGCGCGAAAGCTTGCCGGTACCGGCATGACTGCAAACTCGCTCCATCCTGGCTTTGTTTCGACGCGCTTTGGCGACCGAACCGGTGGCCTCATAGGGTTCGGCATCGGCATAGCCAAGCGTTTTGCTCTCACGCCAGAGCAGGGAGCGGAGACTCTGGTTTACCTGGCCTCATCGCCCGAGGTAGCTACCGTGACCGGCGAATATTTTCACAAGTGCCGGCCCGCAACGCCTAGCCATGAAGCGCAGGACGATGCCAAAGCGCAACGCCTCTGGGATGAAACGCTCAAAATCGCACATCTATAAATCCGAAATGTGCAGAGTTGCACATCTGAAAAGTAGTTGTCTGACGCTGAAGACCTCCGCACTTCTTGCGGCTTCACTTCTCTCAGAGAGAGCTTTCTCTTAGTTCTCTACTAAATCGTTTTACGAATATATCCAGCAGCAGCTCAGGACAACCCGGAGCTCTGGAATTCACATCGCAATGGTTAATGTTGTGGGGTCCTCAGATGAATAAGCTGTTCTGCTCTCTTGCCTGCCTCGTTGTTCTGATTTCACTTTCCGGTTGTGGAGGAGTTTCCGGTGGAAGTTCTGCCGTTGCTCCATCCGCTTCGCCCACACCTACACCCGTGGCTGTTGCAACTGCCACTCTTGAGAATTCGGTCAATCACATCATCATCCTTGCCCAGGAAAACCGGTCTTTCGATCATTACTTTGGCCACCTGATGCAGTACTGGCAGAAAAACGGCTATCCACAAGCCACCAATGGAACCACGCTGGACGGAATGCCGGACAACGCCTCGAACGTCGGTGATCCGCCCGCGGGTGGCGGGCCAGCGCCCACCATTACCGCTTTCCCGCTGAATACCATGTGCGTGGAGAATCCAAGCCCCTCATGGAATGAGAGCCACGTGGATTTCAATAGGCATGATTCGATTTCCACGACATTTGTAGGTGATGGGTTCGCCGAGACTGCGGGGCATGAAGGTCCTATCAATGACGTGACAGGTTCACGCGCGATGGGCTTCTACACCGGCGACAACCTGAATTATTACTACTTTATGGCCTCGAATTTTGCCACGTCAGACCGCTGGTTTTCGCCCGTGATGTCCCGGACCCAGATCAACCGCGAGTACATGCTCGCCGCAACATCCCAGGGCCATGCCTATCCGCTGGACGCAACCACCGGAGCGCTTACGGCCAAGCCGATCGTCCAATTGCTGGACGAGAATCACATTACCTGGAAGGATTACGTTCATCCTTTGAATGTGACTTCGCCCTGCACCACAGCGCAATGCCTGATGGGGCAGAGTTACCTTGCGCAGTTTACCTATGCGCCCGCCATCGTGAAAAACGAGCCACAAAATATGGTCCCGGTGGACCAGTTCCTCACAGATGCCAACAACGGCACGCTGCCTCAGGTCGTCTACATTGAACCCGCATCCGCGGAGGGCTTGGACGAACATCCCACAGACATTGGCAGCGGCCCCAATGATGTTCAGACCGGCGCCAAATTCGTGGCCAGCCTGATCAATGGATTGATGAAAAGCCCGTCATGGAAGGACTCAATCTTTATTCTTACGTGGGATGAGTTCGGCGGGTTCTATGATCATGTTTCACCGCAGCCGGCCGTCAGCCCGGATGGCATCGCGCCCATGGACCTCCGCCATGGCGACGTTTGCCTGAATACTGATGGCAGTATTAAGCCGAGCCCAACATGCAATTTCCAGTACACGGGTTATCGCCTACCGCTGGTGGTGATCTCACCGTTTGCCAAAAAGAACTTTGTCTCTCATACCGTGGCTGACTACACGGCCACGTTGAAGCTGATTGAAACCCGGTTCCACCTGCCGTCGCTCACTGCACGCGACCAGGCACAGATGGATATGACCGAGTTCTTTGATTTCAACGCTGTGCCCTGGAAAACCCCGCCCACACCGCCCGACCAGATAATGACCGGAGCATGTTACCTGGATCATCTGCCGTAAAGTCGGGTAGCGAGACGGATTACCTGTGGACGCCGAATAAAATCCGCGTTCTCAGTTTTATTTTGAGCGCCTCGGCTCTCAGCTTTGCGATTTTCAGGATGGTTGCTGATAAAGACCAATCACATTCCCACCCGGATCGAGAAAACGCGCTGTGATTTCCGGCGCGTCTGCGCCAATGGGCTGTACGATCTCGCCACCGTTGGCTTTGACCAACTCAATTGTTGCCGCGACGCTATCCACCATTACATAAATCAAAAGGCCGGGCTGTTGCGAAGGCGGCCGCTTGAGCACCCATGATCCGCTCACCTGGCCGGTGGTATCGTCAAAGGCGGTGCTGCCGTTGGCGCGCGTACGGACATTCCATCCAAAAACGCGTTTATAGAACTCGGTTGAACGCGCAATGTCCGTGGCCGGGATTTCGACGTAGCAGATCTTGCCGTTTGCAAGTGTGGGAGGCATGAATATTCCTCAGAGCGCTAACAGTCTAGCGCTTAGACTGCGGTCTGCGTACTTCTATTTGCCCATCACGTGCTCTTACCTCAAGGCAAGGCTGGGGATGTACTGCTGGTCCGTTAAGCACTCGGCCATCTTCCAGGGCAAAACGAGATGCGTGGTAGGGACAAACAATGCTCTCCCCATCTAATTTGCCCTCTGAGAGCGGCCCGCTGAAATGCGAGCAGGTCTCTGCCAGGGCAAAGAGACGCTCCCCGCGACGAACCAGCAGAATGGGCGTGCCCTGGTACATCGCACGGGTGGGTGTATTGTCTGGCAAATTGGATTCAGGCAAAACCGCCGTGAAGTTTTCCGGGAACGTTGCTCCTGATGTCCGATCCACGCCTACTCGATGTTCATAGACCAGCTTGCCGCCAAGGTGGGCGGAGAATGACATCAAGGCATAACCCAGGGCAGAAAATCCCCGGCCTTCATTGCGCGCCTTCTTCTTGCGCATAATCAGCGAAGTGACAAAAAGCGCGGTAGCACCTACATTGAGAAGCCCATGAATCAATCCGAGGCGGCGGGCTGGAGGATCAACGTCAGACCAATCGGTTACTCCGGTGATTGCCGCACCGGCAGCGCCGGCAAGTCCAATGGCCACCGACGTGTCGGCGGCGAGAGCGAACTCATAGCGGCTGTTGATCATCTCTAAAGCGTCAAAAACCATGGCTACCGTCCAGGCGCCGATGGGCACATCCGTCAGCACCACATGGAGCGGTTCGCCCAGCCATGTGCCATTCAGGAAATTCCTGGCTTTTTGCGCGGCGGGATTGCCGTTCGCGTATAGGGCTTTATCGACGACCTTCTGTATTTTTTCATCAACCGGCTTGGCTTCTGGCATGTGTAATTCCTCAGTAATATTAAGATGCGAAATGCTCAAGTGAAACAATCAGGAGCCGATGCAATGTCTCATGAAGCTGGAGATACTGAGTCACGTCCGATTCTTAGTTCAACCTCCGCCCAATTATTCGTTGCCGACATTAAAGCAGCGTGCGATTTCTATACGCGTAAGCTCGGCTTCGTGGTCGATTTCGTCTATGGCGATCCGCCATTCTACGGGCAGGTGAGCCGCGACCAAGCTCGGCTTGCTTTAAGGGTGGTAGACGAACCTGTGTTCGCTGGCGATATTCGGGAGCGCGAGCATTTGCTTTCCGCTTCGCTCACCGTCGCTACTGCAGACGAGATCAAGCAACTATTTCTGAGTTACCAGGCTGCGGGAATCCGCTTTCACCAAGCGCTACAGAAGGAGCCTTGGGGCGCCAGAACTTTTATTATCCGTGATCCTGATGGAAATCTAATTCTATTTGCCGGGCCAGCCGATTGAGTGGCGAGCTGTGCCGGCCGACACTGCCTGGCTTTCAGCACTCAGGAACTGCAAAGCTCTATTCTGCTAAAATCGCGCAAGTCCAGATTGCCGTAAAAAGATGGCCCGTAAAATCTCACTCTTTGTGCCGTGCTTTGTCGACCAGTTGCAGCCGCAAGTGGCTGTGGATACCGTGAAAGTTCTGCGGCGCATTGGATGTGAAGTGGATTTCCCTGCAGACCAGACCTGCTGCGGCCAGCCTGCATTCAACACCGGCTTTTGGGATGAAGCGCGACCGTGCGCTGAACGTTTCCTCCGCGTCTTTAAGGATGCCGAGGTCATTGTCTGTCCATCGGGCTCCTGCACCACCATGGTGCGCGTCTTTTATCCTGAGTTGATGGCTTCCGGCCCTACGCACGATGAGGCTGTGGCGCTGGGCAAGCGCACCTTTGAGCTCTCAGAATTCCTGGTAAAAGTAATGGGCCTTACCGATGTGGGCGCGGCGTTCCCGCATACCGTTACTTATCATGCGTCCTGCCACGGACTTCGCGAATTGAAGCTGCGCAATGAACCGCTTCAGCTTCTACGCGGCGTGAAAGGCATAAAGCTACTGGATATGTTGCGCTCAGAAGAATGTTGCGGCTTTGGCGGGACGTTTGCCACCAAGTTTGAAAGCATCTCCGTCGCCATGGGTGAGACCAAGTGCGATAGCGTTGCCGTGACAGGAGCGGAGTACGTTACGGCAATCGATCCAAGCTGCTTGATGCATGTTCAGGGAATCCTGGACCGTCGCAAAGATCGCGCGCAGACAATCCACTTGGCCAGCATTCTGGCCAGCGAGGGATGATGCAAATCTCACCACGGAGACACGGAGACACGGAGAAGGCTAAGGGAGCGAGTCACGGACTTAATCCGAGCAAGCCGCTCAGGATGTCAAACCCATGAGCACTTCCTCCACACGCCCGACTCCCGCGGGCGAGACGCCCAGCGCTCTTACAGCAGCACAGAAATTTCTGCGCGATGCAGCCACTAAATCAGCTGATCTGGTACATCGTGACATCATCCGCAAGAACATGGATAGCTACGACGCCGCGCACAATCGCGGTCGCGCGCGGATTAAGGACTGGGAAGCAGCTCGGCGCAAGGGCCAGGAAATCAAGCGCGAAGCCATTAATCATCTGGATAAATACCTGCTTCAGTTTGAGCAAAAGGTGCTGGATCGCGGTGGGCATGTCTTTTGGGCTTCCAATGGGGATGAAGCCTGCGCCTATATAAAGGACCTGGCCGTAAGCCGCGGCGTGAAAACCGTGGTGAAATCCAAGTCTATGGTCACCGAGGAGATCCATCTTGCGCCCGTGCTGGAAGCGGCGGGCATGCATGTTTGGGAAACCGACCTCGGCGAGTTTATCGTTCAGCTTCGCAATGAGGCTCCATATCACATCGTTACGCCGGCCATGCACCTGGATCGTAACCAGATCCGCGACCTTTTTCGCGAAAAGCTGGGCGAAGATATTCCTGACGCCGATCCGCAGAAGTTGGTGGCGTTGGCTCGGCGCAAACTGCGTGAAGCATTTTTCGCCGCTGAGATGGGAATTTCCGGCGCAAACTTTCTGGTGGCCGATGCAGGCGCTGTTGCGATTTCAACCAATGAAGGCAATGGCCGCCTGAGCACCAGCTTGCCGCGCATCCATGTTGCGGTGACGGGAATCGAGAAGGTGATTCCGCGCCTTGAAGATCTGGGCACACTGTGGCCGGTGCTCGCCACTTCCGGCACAGGCCAGCCGATTACCACCTACAGCACGCTCGTGGGCGGGCCAAAGCGCGCGGACGAAGCCGATGGGCCGGAAGAGTTTCACGTTGTCCTGCTGGATAACGGACGCAGCGGCCTTCTGGCCAATGCCGAAGAAAGGGAAGTGCTGCACTGCATACGCTGCGGCGCATGCCTCAATATTTGTCCGGTATATCGAAATATCGGCGGACACACGTACAACACCACGTATCCCGGCCCCATCGGCAGCGTGCTTACGCCGCACCTGCGCGGCAGTGAGTTCCAGCATCTTTCTTATGCGTCGTCACTGTGCGGCGCGTGCACCAGTGTTTGTCCGGTAAACATTAATCTGCATCATCATCTGCTGCATAACCGCCGAGATTTCACCAAGGCCGCAGGAGCAAAGACTTCCCGCGAGCGCACACAGTTCAAGGCGTGGCGGATGGCCATGCTGCATCCCCGGCTTTACGAATTGGGTGGATGGATGATGCGTCGCAGTTTGCGCCTGCTGTACGGCATGGGACTTGCCGGAACAGCGCTCGATCCCATGCGCGCGTGGAGCCGCAAGCGCACGCCCGTTCCGCTGCCGGGGCAATCTTTCCGGGCGCGCTGGAAAAGAGAGCTTTCCAAAAAAGAGCTGGGAAGGAACGGCAATGGCAACAAGTAATCCCAGCCGCGAAGCGATTCTGGCGCGCATCCGCGAAGGCCTGCGCACGCCCGCGCCTCCAATTGAAGACAAAACTTTTTACGGTCCGATCTTTGAGGCCGTTGAGAATCCTCTGGAGCGCTTCCAGCAGGAATGCAAAGCCAACCTGATGGAGTGTCAGTTGACCGCCGACGCCGCTGCCAGTGCGCAGGCGCTAGCTCAGATCTTGCAGTCATTGCCGCCCGGAGAAATCTTTGTGCAGGATGATCCGGTGTTGCGTCGCCTGATGACCACGGCAGGTTCTCAGCGGCAAGTTCGCTGGTCGAGTGAAGGCGGCCCGCGCGAGCAATCACAAGCAACTATCACCCTGGCCGATGCGCTGATCGCGCAGACCGGATCAGTTTTTGTGAGCGCTTCCGGCGGCGGACGCGGAGCATCCGTGGTGGCGCCAACGCATATTGTGTATGCATTCGCAAATCAGCTTGTTCCCGACCTGGTGATGGCATTGCGCAACGCCACAGCGGACGGCCGACTAGACAAAAATTCCTATGCTTGTGTGATCAGCGGCTCCAGCCGCACCGCCGATATCGAAAAGATCCTGGTCCAGGGCGCGCACGGGCCCATGCGGCTGGTGGTGATCGTGGAGACCGGGATTTAAGTTCTGTACCAGACTTTCACTCGCATAACTGTGTACGTCAGCCGATTTGAGTTAGACTTTCTCCATGGCCAGGAATCAAGCAGCGCGGAAAAAGAAAACTTTCGGCAAGAAAAAACCAACTCAGAAAAAATCAGCAGCCAACAAGAAGATGGCGGCGAAGAAGAAGCCCATGAAGAAGGCTGCTGCCCGGAAATCAGTGGCGCAGAAGCAGTCAGCGGCAAAGAAGAAATCAGCCGTCAAGAAGAAACCTGTCGATAAGAAAAAATCAGTCGCCAAGAAGAGAACCGTCGCCAAGAAGAGAACCGTCGCCAAGAACAAAGCTGTTGCCAGAAAAGCCACGCGCGGGCGCGCGGAAGTTATCAATCCCGTTACTCCCAGAGGACGCAGAGGTGTGGGCGCGGAGTCCGGCGGACAGTCCGGCGATACGCAGGGACTCTCACGCCAAAGCTATGACGATTCTGAAAGCGTGGAAGAATTGATGGAAGAAGGCCAGTACATGGAAGCCGAAGCCGTGAGCGGCGTGGAAAACGCTCCTGACGCCGATCAGGGCGAAGTGCGGACACGGCAATTTCCTGAAGACGATGTGCCGCAGGAGTACAAGGACGAAGACTAGTGCGGAGGGCGCAACTTACCGCTGATTAACACGGATGAACGCGGATCAGGAGGTTGGATTGAGGGATCGGTGGAGACTCTCAATTTTGTCACGCAGCTAAGTGCCAATGGCTAGTTGCTAATGGCTGATTTCATGGTGGAGGCGGTGGGAGTTGAACCCACGTCCGAAAACGTCACTGGTCAAGAGCCTACATACTTAGTCCAGTTCACCCGACGGGAATTACCCCGCCAGATTCGCGTGTTGCGCTTAGAACGGACAAGAAACGCAAAACGCTAGTCCGAATGTCTCGTCTCCCCGCCCTGACTTAGCAAAGAAGACCAGCCCACTGTGTGACGCCCTTGCACAGCCCGTAGACAAAGCCGTGTAGAGCGGCAACTTATTTAATTAAGCTGCGTATGCAAACTGGTTAGAGTTGGCAATTATTGTTTTTGCACCATTTACGGGAGAATGCGCCCCGGTATGCCTCTTGGCCGCAAGCATTTCCGTCGAAGCCGTGACGCCCCCATTTTGCCCATTCACGCCAAACCACGCAAACGGGACCTATATGTTACGGAAAGGACTGTGGCCAGTCCTGTTGTCAAAGATCATTGGCCCAAGGCCTACCATCTACCTTCTACCTTAGCAGATGGCGGAGATCGGTCAAAACATTAGATGAAGAGAATTGGTAGGGCGATTCATAGCAGTTGTCCCGCTCGATTGGCGTCAAAGATGACGTGACACATGGCCCCTAAGGAGTCAACGGAGTAGTTAGCCGACGTGCGGGGGGCGGTTTAAGAGCAAATAACTTGCGCTCCCTGGATTAGTTCATCATAATTGAAGAAATGCCAAAGCGGAGTAATCTCGGCGATTTTGAGCTGATGGTAATGCTGGCGCTGATGCGGCTGGGCGACAATGCCTATGGCGTCCCGATCTCACGGGAAATCGAACTGCAATCTGGCCGCGAGGTCGCGCTAGGCAGCGTGTACGCCACGCTAGAGCGGCTGGAAACTCGAGGCTTGGTCTCGTCGCATCTGGGCAAGCCAACTGCGGAGAGGGGCGGGAAAGCCAAGCGATATTTCCACGTGACGCAAAACGGGCTGCGCAAAGCGCGGGAAACACGGCAGGCGCTTATAAAGTTGTGGCGTGGGCTGCCTGAACTGGAAGGAGCAAGTTCATGAATTCAGCGAAACCACCTCGTCTGGCGGCGTGGATCCTGCAGCATTTTGGCCCCGAGCTGAACCAGGAAGCGCTGGCCGGTGACTTGAGCGAGGCCTTCCAGCAGGGCCGATCGAAGGGATGGTACTGGCGTCAGGTGTTAGCGGCGATCCGATGGCGCAGGTTGATTCGTCCGCTACTGGGTTCAGCTCTTGTGGGATGGTTGCTGAGTTCGCCCATCTGGAAGCCCGTTCCGACTTTCGCAAGCCAATCAATAGATATGGCAGTGATCACGGCGGTTTATTTTGCCAGCACCTTTGTTCCCAGCATGATGAGGCGTAGGTTACGGATTCTGCTGGCCCTGTTGATCGCGGCAATTTTTGGATCGCTTTACCGCTACAACCCAGATGTGACATACCATTACAGGTTGTTCTTTTGGCTGCTCGCCATCAATTTTGCGTTTTATCGGGAAAGGCCTGTACGAGGACCTTATCGTTTGACAATCCGCGAACTAGTCTACGGCGATCCCAACGCGGAAAGACAAAGGTTGTTGGAGAAGTTGCACCTGACCATGCTCCAGGAAACCGACCCGGAAGTACGCCGGGCATATGCCGAGTCGATTGCCGCTCTGCAAAGACATGAGTCGACAGACGCCAAAGCCACGTAGCCAGGTGGCAGTAATCTGCTAAGCGAGCGTTTATACACTAGCGTTGGCCCGATAACCGGAGTAGGCGGCAGCTCTCGCAATGGGGGGATACTTTGCAAGAATTGTACGCTCGCCGGGTTAAGTAGCCAGGAAATTCCGTAAACTGAGCCCGAACAGGAGAAGGTCGGTCTGAAGGGCCTTACTCCTTTATAATCAGGCTGAAAAACAGGATTGTGAGGGCTAAAACTAAGGTGATGCAAATTGCTGCACGGTATGATACCTTAGAGTCGCGTTAGAAATTGAATTGTTGGATCTTCTGCAAGAGCTCTGCTACCTGCCGAAAATCGATAAATCTTTCCAGCGTCAAAAAAAATCAACATTAGGAAAAAAGCAAAATGGAACAAGGAACAGTTAAGTGGTTCAACGCCGCAAAAGGATTTGGTTTTATCTCACGCCAAAACGGAGAAGACGTTTTCGTGCATTTCTCCGCTATCCAGTCTGACGGATACCGCAGCCTGCAAGATGGCCAGGCGGTTGAATTCACTGTGACCAAAGGAAAGAAAGGCTGGCAGGCAGAGAACGTTCGTGCTCTCTAGTCCCAACAGTTTTCTCATAAAGGCGGCTTCGGCCGCCTTTTTGTTTTGCGGCTTCATTTTTGCCCCTGCGCTCCAGACCGCTAGAGGGCTTCACGCAACGGATCCTTCGACTTCGCTGCGCTTCGCTCAGGATTTCGGCTGGGCGGCTAAGACGCCGCCAACTCGCCTCAAGCTCGGCGTTAGATCGAGCCTCGCCGCGCAAGCGCCGATCACAAAGCTCGCCGTGCGACACGCGCTCGCAGTGTCTAAGTAGTTTCTAATCGACGGCCCCCTTTGCAAAAAAATACATGGCCTACATCATTTCGCTATGCAGGGCAGCCTCTGTTCAAGAGCTAGATTCATAAGCAGGTACAAGGAGTTTATATGAGGTTATTTCGCTGGATTGTTCTCACCTCAGTTACACTCGCCGGACTAACAACTGGCGCGGCGCAAACATCGTGCGCGGTGCCCGTGCTTGCCATGTTTAATATATGCTCGCCATTTCACGAAACATCCGTCACTAATCCTATTCAGGTATCAGCAAGCGCAACCCCGCCGCAAGACACCCTGACCAGCCTGCAGCTCTGGGTAGATGGCACGAAATATATGAACAGCACTACAAACACGCTGAGCGGACCGCTGCCGGTTACGCTCACCAGCGGCAAGCACCGGTTTACCTTTGTCCTGATCTCGAATTCAACCACAGGAGCAAAAACATGGAACAGCATTGTTTACGTCAATGTTCAGTAAGGCTTTTGCTGGCGTTCCTGCTGTGGTCTCCAGCCGGCTTCGCGCAGGCGACCATCGTCCAGATCAGCGACACGCATATCGGCCTGAGCACTGCGCCGAACGCGCTGCAACATTTACAGACCGTGGTGAACCAGATCAATGCTATGTCGCCGCAGCCGGATGCCGTTATTGTTTCCGGAGATATTGGCGAAACAACGAGCGCCTGGACGACGGCGAAAAATACGCTCGCCAACCTGAAGGCCGTGGTTTACTTCTGTCCCGGAAACCACGACATTCATACGACCAACATTGCCACTTATCGCCAGTATTTCGGCAACGATTATTACAGCTTCAAAATCAATAACATCACTTTCATGGTGGTTGACTCGCAGCTTCTGGGCAACTATGACACCTTTAACAGCAGCGCGACTCCGGCCAGCGTGCAGCCATTGCCGTCAGCGGTGCAGACTGAATCCGACACCATGCTGACATGGCTGGGCAGACAGACGGCGGTTGCCAACGAGATCGCCGTGCAGCACGTGCCGCTGTTTCCGCAATCTTTATCAGGTGGCGGCACGTATCCTTCCACCAATCCTTACTGGGCCGTTTATGACGTGCAAAATGACACCAATATCCATCATGAATATCGCACTGAGGAGGTCAACGCGCTGACCGCGCTCAACATTCACACCATGCTCGCGGGACACTGGCACAATCAGCGAAACTTCACTACCACATCAGGGTCATTCACTTTGGATTTGCGCATGGCTCCGGCGGTGGCGTACGCAATCGGAACAGGCGCTCAGGTGGGGTACACCGTTCATACAATTTCTGCGACAGGTGGGGTTACTACACAATTTGTTGCTTGCAGCGGCTGCCTGTGAGGCTGGTGTGACTGGCGAAGATGTAAGCTGAGACGCAGCAAATGCCGCGCCTCTACGATCCCAACTTCTTTGCGCTTTACTTGGTCTGCCGGCGTTCTTCCCGATGGCTGGGAAGCGCCTGCTCCGCCTGTTTGGCTGAGATCAGCGGGCCGGGCACGCGGATGGTCATATAAAGGAAAGCGGCGATGACGCCGCCACACATCGGAGCCACAATAAACAGCCAAAGCTGCTGAATAGCCCAGCCGCCGACGAGCACCGCGGGTCCAATGCTACGGGCAGGGTTAAACGATCCATTGGTGACAGGGATTCCGGCCAGAATAATAACTGTCAGGATCAGGCCGATAGGGATTGCGGCAAAGCCCGCTGGCGCGCGGTCATCGGTGGCGCCAAGCACTGTAAATACGAGCAGCATGGTCAGAAACATTTCCGCCACAAAAGCGGCGGCCATGGAATAGTTGGCTGGGGAATGCTCTCCAAAACCATTCGCTGCGCCCGCCAATGATGCAATAGAGCCTCCGGGAGCGCCGCTGGCAATGAACAGCACGACGGCTGAGGCAATAATTGCGCCCACGCACTGAGCCACCCAGTAGCCGACGGCATCTTTTATTCCCATCCGGCGGCTCACCAACATCCCCAGAGTGACGGCGGGGTTGATGTGGCATCCGGAAATTGGCCCTACGGCAAATGCCATGGCCAGCAGTGAGAGTCCGAATGCCATGGCAACGCCTACGTTGCCAACTTTTCCGCCAGCAATCACGGCTGTGGTCAACCCGGCGAAGACCAGAACAAATGTGCCAAACAACTCCGCTGCATATTTCATGCGACTTTCACCTCAGGGGAATTTCGTTCACCGCCCGCGATTCAAGTAAGGCCAGGCGGAGCGGCGTGACAGTTTTACCACGAAACAAGTACTGCAACCTTCTGTTTGAAATCTCAGCGGGAATTTTACATGGCAGAAGTGCTTTTGGCAGTTATCCGCGCTGGTGCTGGCCATTTTCGCGGCACCCTTGGAGGATGAAAGTACCCAAGAGTTTAATGCAGGATAGAAAAAGGCCATGGCACTGTTGGCATCTGTTATGAAGGGCGGCGCTCTCTATATAGTTTTTGCATCAGGCATGGATGTATTTCAACGTAAGCCACTGCAACTACATGGCTTAGTAGAAGCTTGGCTTCACACGGCACCCCTGTAAATCTGCAAACCGGGAGCGCGGCGCAGTGATCAAGGTCAATCGAAAAATCTTTACTATTTTGTACCGGCTCACGCTGCCGGGCAGCCTGCTTCTGGTGTTTTCCGCGTTGCTGATCCGGGTAGGCGTGCTGGCCGATCCGCAAGCGCCGCTGGTTAAATTTCTTCCCGTAGTGGTTTTTGGAGTCGGGCTGGCGCTCAGCGCTTTTTTCCGGCGTAGCCGGCTGTTCTTTGCTCTTCTGATGTTGGCTCTGGCGCAAAGCGCTTTTGCCTGGGTAATGCCACGCTTGTCCGTCGATTCCGCCAAGATTGTCGCGAACGCAATTGCTATTCTGCTGCCCCTGAACCTGCTGGTGCTGGCGTTTCTGCGCGAGCGCGGAATTGTTTCGCCCGCAGGCCGCCGTCGGCTAGCGATGGTAGCTTTGCAAGTGATGAGTGTGGCTATCCTGTGCATGCCTGCCGTGGCACAAATTGCCGCGCAGCTCCGGCGCGCATTTATCCCGTTAATATTTTCGCAGTGGAGCGGCCTGTCACAGCCGGCGCTGCTGGCCTTTATCCTGGCGATAGCTGTGATGACGGTCCTGCTGCTGCGTCGTTACAAGGCCGTTGAGAGCAGCTTGCTGTGGAGCGTGGTAGCGGCGTTTATCGCGCTACGCGCCGCCGGAACCAGCCATCTGGATGGCGTCTATTTCGCTGCCGGTGGACTCGCGCTGATCGTGGCGTTGATTGAAACGTCTTACGCCATGGCGTACCTCGACGAGCTTACCCAGCTTCCGAGCCGCAGGTCATTAAATGAAGCGCTGCTCAAACTGGGCGACACATATTCCATCGCCATGCTGGACGTTGACCACTTCAAGAAGTTCAATGACAGCTATGGACATGAGTCGGGCGATCAGGCTTTGAGGCTGGTCGCATCGAGGCTCTCGCATATCACGGGTGGGGGAAAAGCTTACCGCTACGGCGGAGAAGAGTTCGCAATCGTATTCCCCAACAAGTCTTCAGAAGAAGTGTTTGTTTATCTTGACCGGATGCGGCGCGTGATTGAGCAATCCGCGTTCACGGTGCGCGGGGCTGATCGACGCAGAAAAGGGAAGAGCGCCATAGGTCGCGGCGCCAAGAAGCAAACCAACGTGACGGTGAGTATCGGTCTGGCCGCGACCAACGGTGACAAGCTTGCTCCGGCAGAAGTGCTCCGCATGGCAGACCAGGCGCTCTACAAAGCAAAGGCCAAAGGCCGCAACTGCACTATTACCGCAAAGCTGAGCAAATCGGCTGTCTCCGTGCAGCAGCCCAGCATGCGAGTGCTGAGCGTAAGCTGAGGCAGCGGTATTTAGTATTTAGTAGGTGGTAATTCGCAACTAGGCAAGTAAACTTTGCTCTTCACGCTCAAAGCAATTCTCGCCCTGCCGCTTGATTAAATCAAAGGGATCCCTCTCCCGCGTCGCGGAGATCGGGATTGCACAAAACGCTTCTCCAGATAATCAGTACTCAAATAATTGTCGCCGCATGGATCATTTGGGACGAAGTGCACTCCTTCGGCGACCGCTGTCACGTCCGATCAAATTTGCAATTTGTCGACCCGCAAAAAAATGATGGGGAGAACAAGAATTTTTGCGTCCCGGCATGAGTACAATCATCTGATCAACGATTATTCAAGGAGGCATTATGGCTGCACAGCCACAAACATTCCAGCAAGAGAGCAGAAACATCAGCCAGGCGATCCTGCCGGAGTTCGATCACGAGATGGCCAACACACGCAAATCGCTGGAGCGCGTTCCGGAAGACAAATTCAGCTTTAAGCCGCATACCAAGTCCATGACGCTCGGCGGGCTGGCGACGCATCTGGCGACCATGAATCAATGGTCCGAAGCGATTTTTGCCGTGGACAGTTTTGATGTAAGCACGGCACCGCCCAATCCGGAATTTAAGACCCGGGCTGAAGTGCTGGCGTCCTTTGACAAGACTACGGCTACGGCACGTAAGGCCATCGCGGATTCCACTGACGCTCATTTCATGCAGCCCTGGACGCTGAAAGCCGGACCAAATACGGTTTTCACGCTGCCTCGGGTTGCGGTGGTGCGCAGCTTCTTGCTGAACCATAACATCCACCATCGTGCCCAGTTGGGTGTTTACCTGCGGCTGAATGACATCCCAGTGCCCTCGATTTATGGTCCCTCGGCTGACGAGAGAAATATGTAGGCTGGAATTTCAGCGGGGCTTGCCAGATTTCCGGCAGGCTGCCTAATAATATGCGGGAAAGAATATGCGGGAAAAACTACAGGCCTCGGTTTTAGCCGAGGCCTGTTTTAAGAGCCCGATCTGACCGGGTGCTTTCCCCCGAAACCACCAGCCAGATTCTTGATGCACAGTGATCATCGCAGGGACGGCTAAAACCAACAAGAGTACCGAGGTAACAAGCAGGAAAGCTTAGATGGGCGCATTTCCGCAGCCGCTCCCCAGCCCCAAGAAATGCCGGATGACAAGAGCCTCGATCAGGAATAGACCTTAAAAGAGAGAGCTCCTTCTGGGGCTTGTATGATTTTGGAAAGCAGAATCAGCCGCAATTTTTAGCTACTTGCTGACTGGCGGCACAATCCCGTTCATGCGCAGGTAAACCACTAGCTGGCCGTAATGATCAGAGATGTGCCAGACCGTTGCAGTCAACGCAGAGAGCCGGTTTGTGCCCCAGTACGGTCCGGGGTTGGGATGCAGAAGGTTCTTTTCATTTGTATCGGCAATCACTTTATCGATGGCTGAAATGATTGTTTGAGATAGGCCAGGATCTCGGCTTTGGACTTAGCGGGATTTGGGCCGCCGAGGTCGCAACGGGCGGCGGCTTTTCTCCTGATATTTGTTTTGCCCACGCTTCATTGCTACACGCCACGTGCTTTACCTGCTCGGCAAAAGTGCGGACTTTCTTGAACTCGCCTTGGGTCGGCTTAAAGCTCCATTTATCTTCCGGCATGGCTTCAGCCACTGCGGTGAAGTCATGCTCAACATCGTTCCAGATGTAGGTGATGGAATCAGGAATTGTCTTTGGATCCGGCGGAGCTTTCTGCGCAGCTGCGGGAACTGAAGATGCCAGCAGAATGCCGGCTGAGATTGCGATAACAAGGGAACGCAAGCGATTTAACATGAATCCTCCCACATCGCGGCTTTCGAATCATAGAACGTGAAGCAGGGAAAACATTGCAAGAGCAGTTTATCCAGGTAAAAAGATCGAAAAACACGGTTCCGCTATCACTTCAAGATCAGTGCCCACGCCGTCAGCCAAAGTCCGGGACTACGGCTGCGAAAAGGAGTAGGAACGTCAGAAGCAGCTGCACTTAAGAGTTTCTAATGTTTATTTTAGGTAAAGCTAATTCGTTTCTGTCACGATATACTCTTAAGGCGCAGGCCATTTGTCGGCTGCGGGTTTGAATTCGATGCCAACGATTCAGAAATATTTACGGTGGGCGTTGCTGGGGCTGATTTTTGTGCTCACGGCTTCGGTGAACCTTTTCTGCATCGTTATCGATAACGATAATGATGGCGACCCGACCACGGGCGTAACCATTGAGTTTACGGTGGTTGCGGGTAAGAGAATTCAGATTGTTGCCAACCCGATGCGATTGAAATCGGCAATGGTCGCCAAGGTGTTTCGCGCAGGGTTTTTCTACAAGCAGCGCATTGACCATTCTAATGATGTAAACACAAACTACAGTTTGTCTGATCTCATTGATCGCCTTGGCTCTCCGCTAAGGTGCTAGTTCCGTACGAACCCCTCCTAAATATTCGCCAATTATTCGCATAGTGGTCTTTGTTCCTATGCGTGGAATCTCGGCGTTTTTATTGACCTTTAAGGTCCCGGTAAGAGCTGATTGCTCTTTCACTGGGGTGGAGAAATCATGGCGCGCACTAAACACAAAGGAAATCTGTCGTCACGCGAGCTAATGCAGCTCACTCTCTGGGGCGGTTTACTGTTGGTTATTCTTATTGGGCTCGTTTACGGTCTGGTTCGGGTCGGCGCTATTATCCCGGTTGGGAGCGGACTGCAGCATCAGGCTGTCCAGGCCAGTCACGGGAATGCAGCGGATTCCCATCCATAAAATTTATGGTGAGCTGAGATTTGCCTTGGCGGTTGCTCCTGCAGCCGCCGATCGCTTCATTATTTAAACGAGTTCCAGGCCCTCCATCCCACCAAGTTCCGTGAGGCCGGAAGGATTAGCTCGGCTGCATCAAGCGAGATTTCACCTTCCAATGGAGCAAAACTCGACGCAAAAGCCCATTTCAGCTTGAAAATGTTGCCCTGAGAACGGCGGAGCCGATCCTTCGGCCTTCGCGCTTCATGCGCAAGATTTGCTACCACCATGGTGTGCTCGGCTCAGGATGGCACGTTCAGGGAGATAACGCATGGATATTGTTACTGCCCGTCGTCGGGCTATAGAACATCAAAGAAAAACCATTTTGTAGTTTTCTTGGTGCGCTGAAATACGCTTGATTTGTTGGCTCTAGCCGGACACTCCTGAGACTGACCGGGACTCCATCACACCTCTCAAACCGCTCAACTGCCTTCATTCCTAGAGCCAAAGACCTTCCTTTGTATTATTGAATGCCCTACCCCTGGGCCATCACCCCAAAAATTAAGAAGTCTAATTAGCGGTTAAGCCCCCCTTAATGTCACTTGAGCAGAATGACTCATCGCCGCAGTGTTCTGCGTCGATGCTGGCTACAACTTATGAACTCTTTTCTCACGAGGTGTTTTCGTTGCGCGGTGCTAGCCATGATGCTCCTGCTCTCAGGGCTGGCAAGCATGGTCTGCTTCTCGTATGACGCAGACGGCGACGAGAGCACTCCTCCGGTGACGATCGAGTTCAATGGTATTGTTCCCAGCAAGAAAAGCATTCAGATTCCCAAGCCACATTCGACGGCGGCGACTCATCAGGTTCGCGATGAGCAACCGGCTTCTCTCGAACTGCTGGCTTCGAACAATTTTGCATCCGCTCCATTGCGTGACAAAGAGTCACCGCAACTTCTCGTTCCACTCAGGCGCTAACCCCAGGCCCCCCTCTCTCTTTTTTCGTCAGTAACAACCCAGGCATCAAGGCACGTTTCTGTTCGCGAATGAACGCAACAGTCACATCAAGCTAATGCAGTTTCGTTAGCAGCTTGAACCCCCATTGATGTTTACCGCCGGGAATGACGAAAACCGCCACGCGCAACCCTTGATCGCTTTGCTGCGACGACTTCTTGTCCAGCAAGAGATCACACCACAACTTTTAAGACAGTCACCTGTGCGTCCGGGCTAGAAGTGTGCCGAGCGCCAGCAGACTAACGACGACTCTGAGGAGATCAACAATGAAAGCGTCTTCCGGGACTCTGGCTTTTGTGCGCCTTTTTATCTGGGTAATCGCAATCACCGTGGCCGTTGGATATTTTGCCCATGTGCGCGCGCAGAGCGGCGGCGGGTTGCCCGAACAAGGAATGGTAATTCCTCTCCGTCCACTTGCTCCATTATCGACAGTTCCAGTTCCTGCGGTGTTCGGGATGGAAGGGATACTTGCCGATAAGACAGCGGCAATTGAACTGGGCAAAGCTCTATTTTGGGACATGCAGGCCGGCAGTGACGATATACAGGCTTGCGCCAGTTGCCACTTTAACGCGGGAGCAGATAGTCGCGCCATCAACCAGGTGAATCCTGGGCAGGCTGGCGGAGATAACAGCTTCCAGTTGGGCGTTTCCGCTAATGGCTCATTAGGGCCAAACTACCACTACAAGGCAGGCACGGCGGATGCAGGTTTCGGCGGCTACCACGATGGCGATTTCCCATTCCGTAAAGTGGCCGACGCAAAAGACCGCTTCAGCGTAATTTCCGACATCAATGATGTCTCTGGTTCCCAGGGAGAGTTCGGCCTTACCAATGACCGGATTACGGTCAGCAAGGGCGGCGATCCTGATAACAGCCCTAGTCAGACCAATAATGCCTCTGCACGAGGCGACGACGACGGGAACAGTAATCTCGGCCTGCTACGCGCCGAACAAGGTCCGGGAAACACGTCCAATCACCAGTCGAAACAGAACAGCGGTAAAGGCGGAGGCCCGACGCAGCCGAACGGCAATAAAGGAAACGCCCCAGACAATAAAGATGCCAACGCCAGCAGCGTCGAATCCACCACCGTGTCGATTGATCCGGTCTTTTCTTATCCCAGTGAGAGAAACCCAACTCAGCGAATCAATACCCGCAGAGTAACCGGCCGCAACACGCCGAGCGCGGTGAATGCAGTTTTTAATTTTCGCAATTTCTGGGATGGCCGGGCACAGAACGTTTGCAATGGCGCGAACCCGTTTGGCGCGCGTGACAGCTCACTGCACCTGCTGGTGTTGGGCACTGACGGAAAGCTTGGTCCAGCCCACGTTGGCATGGCGAACTCCGCTCTGTGCTCGCAGTCTCTGGGCCCGATTCTCAGCAGCGTTGAAATGTCGGCTGATGATCGTAATTTCCACCAGGTGGGAAAAAAGCTTCTGGCCCGCGTGCCATTGGCCCAGCAGTTGGTGGACTCCACCGACAGCGTTCTGGGAATTCACTCCAATGCCCCCGGCAAGGGTCTTAAAACTACTTACTCGGCTTTAATCCAGAAGGCGTTCTTGCCGGAATGGTGGCAGTTCTCCCGTCACATCTGCACCGCAGCCGACGGCAGCACAGTGACGAACGTGGATCCCGCCGCGTTTGAAACATGCCCATCCGGTACGGACGACTACAGCCAGATGGAATACAACTTCTCGCTCTTCTGGGGAGTTGCTATCCAGATGTATGAGAGCACATTGATCGCGGACCAGACGCCTTTCGATAAATACATGGAGCAGCAGAAGACGTACACGCTGATCGGCGACAACAATAAACAGAGCTACACGATTCAACTGGAGCCGGGAATCCAGCCCTATTCGCTGTCGATCATCGGGCTTGATCCGCTGGCAGATTTCACCGACCAGGAAATGGCATACGCCTTTGACTACGGCGATGGACGCGTGATGGGTGTAGGTCTTGACCAGGGAACCATTGATTACGCTACCGGCAGGTTGACGGTGCAATTTGGAATGCCACCGGTCAGCACCTTCCCCATCAAGATCAGCTACTCCGTGGGCGCCACGCCGATGACCACGGGCCAATTGCGCGGCCTGCTTCTGTTCCAGACAAAAGGGCGTTGCGTGAACTGCCACGGCGGTCCGGAACTTTCCAACGCCTCGGTGGGCACGGTGAGCAGTGTTGGGCCGGCGGAACGAATGATTATGGCGGACATGCAGGTTCGGGTCTATGACACTGGCTACTACCACATCGGTGTGCGGCCAACCTCGGAAGATGGCGGACTGGCAGGCACAGACCCAGTGGCAGGGAAGTCGCTCTCGCAATCGGAATATCTGAGAGAGCGCGTTTGCAACGATCCTAGCGAGGCAATCATGATCCCGGGACGTCCTGGAGACGGCATCTCCATGGCGCCACTAAATTGCGGCGACGAAACAGCGCGAGGCGGCTTCTTTAAAGCGCCGCAACTGCGCAATATCGCGCTGACCGCTCCTTATTTCCACAATGGCAGCCAGTTGACGTTGGAACAAGTGGTTGAGTTCTACGACCGAGGCGGCGACTTCAATACCTTCGGTGAAGAACATCAGTACATGGATGCCGACATCGACAACCTGGGACTGACGCTTCAGGACAAGACGGACCTGGTTGATTTCCTGCGCAATGGGTTGACCGATCCGCGCACGGTAAGTCAGGCAGCGCCTTTTGATCACCCACAACTGCTTGCTCCGAATGGTCACCCGAAGAGCGGGAATGGCTATCCGGTGACGCCGGATCCAAAACATCCTAGCCAGGCCACGAACCAGTTCATGGAAATCCCAGCGGTGGGAAAAAATGGCGGCAAACCATTGCCGACATTCCTGGAAAACCTACTGGGGGTGACAAATGGCAGCAATTAATTTCCGGAACAAGACAGTTCGGCAAGAGCTAGACGCTTTCCCCCAATCAGCAAGGCAGAGCACGGTAACGAAATTGAAGGATGACGACGGAAGGAGCTTCAAAATGACGGGTTTCGAGCAAACAAAAAATATTCTGAGGGTAGCGGGTGTTCTGCTGTTGCTGATGATGGTGATGGGCGCAAGCATGTCAGCCCAGAGCCTGAATCCGGTTCCCTTTCCAGCGCCGGCGGTAGTTCCTCCGCCAGCGGCCATTATGCCGGCTTACCAGACCATACCGGCTGGCGTTTTTCCCGCGGGGCAGATTCAATATGCCTCTTTGGACGACTCACCAGGGCTGTGCAACAAGGATGACAATCCAGCTCCCACGCCTGATAATCCGCCGCTGCCGGATGGCTGCAAGATGACAGGCGGCTGGATCCAGGTGAATGACGAGTTGATTCGTGTGCCGCAGGGGACCATCGTGGTTTTCCCGAACACGTTTCTGACCTGGGAAGAAATGTTCGAGTTCAATCCGAACGTTCACCAGACAGACGCCGTGAAAGAAAGCGGCCTGGCGATGGCGGATACGGTCAGGTTCCCCGGCACGTATGAAGTCGGCATTGACGCCAACATCGTCAACGGACAGCACATTGCCGGCATTATTCGTATCGCCCAGGACCCGCTCAACACAATTTCAGGCTTCATTGAAAAGATCGATTATGCCAACGGCGTGCTCTATGTCGCTGGCCACAGAATCCAGCTCAATGATCCGAAAATCACTATCAACATTCCTAATCCAGACGGCTCGCCCACTGGCGTGATCATCACCAAGGGCCGCTATAGCGCCGGACAATCGCCTGATCCGCGCATGGAAGTAGATCAGGGTAACCCGACAGTCCGCACAGCGATGGGCTACCCCATGTGCGTACCGGTCACGCCTCCCGGAACATATAACAACGAGCTAGGCATTCCGGGCGTTCCTGATCCGTATGTTCTGATTGCTCCCGCCGGCTTCACGTTGACCGGCATGGACGATCCGCAGTGTCCTGAAATTAACCGGCCACGCGATCCCAACGGTCTAGGCCTGTTGCCGATCTTCATCATGAACGGTCCTGGCGACGCGCCGACACCCGACAATCCATTTCCACAAGACCCATACGCGGAAATGCCTTTTGAAGTGGGCGACTTCGTTGATGTGATCGCCACGCAGGAAGTTGATGACCTTGGCCCGTACATGACCGCGACTGAAGTTGTGGGCAACATCGGCAGCTATACGGCTCCTGGCATCGATCCCGCTTACATTGTGGTGGAAGTTACCATCATGGGCACGTCAGGAATGCCTGATCCTCTGTTCCCGCAGGAAGCCGGCGTCAGAACAAGAGTAGAAGGCATGATGACGGACTCCACGCGCAACATCGATGTCTCAGCCATAGACATGGACTGCAACGGCAACGTGACTTTCCGCGAGCCAGCATGGGTGTCCAACTTCACGGTAGAGCCAGGACTGCCTGGCATCGGCAAAAAAGGCCGCTGGCGCGTTCGTTTCCCGCAAGGCGGCAACTTTGAGCCTCCTACACAGAACATTGGCGCACGCATCAGCGGCGGCGTACTCGGCAAAAACAAGAGCGGGCTGGATTTCGACGAATACCAGTTGCCCACCGGAGAATTTCTCTATCCGGAACTTCTGGTGCCGGGCAATCCTCCGCCACGTAACAATTTCCGCGACTTCCAATATCTGGTCAACGGCTCAGGCCCGCTGCCTTTGATTGGCAGCGTATTTGAGAGCACACAGCTGCAGTTGGGTCTGGCGCCATCGAATTTCTATCCCAACCAGAACTCAATCCAGCTCAATCCGTTCCCGGATGACACGCTGCCTCCGCTGACCTGCACACCTGGAACCTTCACATCAGTTGCCCGACCGGTCTTCACGTCGGCGCCGAATCCGCCGTTCGCGGGTGTAACAGTCACTTTGGATGGCACGGCAAGTACGCCTCCGACCGGTCCGTTTGTCTGGTCGCAGATCATCAATCCTGGCGATCCGGTTGTAACGATTCTGAACGCCAACAAAGCTAAAGCTAGCTTCGTAGCTCCCGTAGTAGCAGGACCGCAGAACCTGGCGTTCCAGCTCATTGTGGGCGGCGACGGATTCACTCCGGCCTCAGCTCCAGCAACCGTATTGGTGCCGATCGTTGTTCCTGCGCCAAATACGCCTCCGACCGTGACTGCCTCTGCTTCGGGTAATCCCGTAGGCAGCGGCACACCGGTAACGCTCACGGCCAGCGCAGTTGATCCTGCAAGCGGCGCTCTCACCTTTAACTGGACGGCTCCTGCAGGAATCGTTCTTACACCGGCTGCGCCCGATGGCTCGTTGCAAACCTTCACCGCGCCTATCGTGCCGCAACTGACAGCGCCACAGACACTCACGTTCTCAGTAACGGCGACAAGCGCTGCCAGCGGTTTAACCAGCGCTCCAGTAACTGTGGTCGTGGTTGTGAATCCGGCGGCTGACATTATTCAAGTCACCGTGGCGACCTACAGGACGAAGAAAGCTCGTCTCGTAGTTACCGCTACCGACTTCACTCCGGGTGTAACGATCACTTGCACTCTGGACATCATCAACCAGGCAACTGGACAACCGTACTCAGCGGTGATGGGACCGAGCATTCCAGCGGCTCCCGGTGTGTTCCAGGTGTTCTTCACCAACATACCGTCGCCAAACACAATCACTCTCACCTCAAGCGGAGGTGGCAGCTCAACCACGGGCGTAACAACCTTGAGGTAACCGACTTGTAACTTACGGCTGCCGGACTTCAGTCCGGCAGCCCAACACTTTCGATCTGCCAGCCTGTGAAGTTCAGCAGCAGGGTGGCAAGGAATCAGCAGAAGAATCAACTTAAGAGAGGAACCGAACATGAATTTCAAACCTACGCGGGCTCCCAGCAAGGCTCTGCAATCAGAAGAGAATTCCTTGCTAACTCGCTTCGGGACACGCATCAAGGCCATCGCGCTGGTAGCTTTGCTATCCACGGCCAGTGCATTCGCTTCACCTAGCAGGCAGATTGCTAATCAGGGCATCAATCAACCTCGCGGCATGGTTCGCTCCACTGTACCGAACCCTGTCATTGGCGGCTTGCCGCTCCATGATTACTGGGTTTCGGACACCGTCCTTGGCTTCTGCCGCATCGATCAGGTGCCTGATCCGGCCAACCCACCACTCACGCACGGTGTGCTCAATCCCGGCACCTGCCTTGCCACCGGAATCTTTGAACCTTCCGACTATCAGGTGGAAACCAACGGTGTAAACGGCTCCAACGGTTATGTCTTCGTCGGTTCCAACGTCGGCATCACGCGGCTCAGCTTTATCGTGGATCCGGTTAATCCCACAAAGACCGTCATTGACACCGCGAACGCCGTTATCTTCTTTGGTCCGGGCTCGCTGTTCACCAACAATGTTGCTATCGGCAAAGCTGCCGGCGGCGCAAGCGCCAAGCTTGGTCCCGATGGAAAACTTTATGCCAGCTTCACCGGCGCGACAGACATCTGGCGCGTGCTCAATCCGCTTTCGCCCACGTTCACTCCGGCCGGCAACAAGATTGAACGCGTTGGCGTGAGCACCGGCATCGGCGGCGTCACCACGGACCTGGCCTGGGTAGGCCACGATCTCTGGCTCGTCGACGTTGGCTTCCTCAACCGCCTCCAGAATGCTGACCAGTGCAATTACACTTTTCCCAAGTGCGCTGCTGTTCTGCAGTTCCAATTCTTGTCTGTCCACACGGGCATGGAGTCTGACCAATTCATCTCCACCATCCCGAACGGGCGCTGGCTGTATTTTGCCAACGGCAGCCGCGTCGTCCGGTATGACACGACTACTCCCGGCCTGCTTCAAGTCTGGAACCAGAGCGGTACCGTAAACGGTAGCGCTATCCCGCAGGGATATTCGCTGATTCTGGGTATCAACTTTATTCAAAGCGCCACTCCAACCGTTCTGCCCGACGGCAGCTTCTTTGAAGACATGACGGTGGTGAATGATCCGGTTGTAAACGCACTGTTCCCGCGCGCCGCTGCAACGCCTCCGCGCGACGGCGCCGGCGTAGGGTGGTTGCTTGCAGCCAGCACGCTGCCTACAGTGGAATCATGCGTCCAAACCGTGGGCGTTCCCACACCTCCTCCTTGTGTCAACAGTCCGCTTGGAACTGGCGGCACTGGAGCATCGCCTAATCCGGTCCCGGCAAAGCGCGGAGTTCTGTTTGCATCCGGCATTACTCATCCTCGCGGCTTGCTCTTCCTGCAAACCAACTGGTGGGTTTCCGATGAAGCTCTGGGCTTCTGCCGCATCGACGTGAATCCCGTCAGCGGTGCAACATCGCTCAGCCATTGCTTCCAGCCGGACGCAACTTTCTACCCCGGTCAAACAGCAGCGGCAGCGCCTAACGCGTTAGGTCAGCAAATCGTCTACGTGCCAGACGCTTCGGCCTTCACCTCGAACATCTATAGGTTCCTGTTCACGCCGGATGCCACGGGCGGCACAATTACGCCTACTGGAATCCTTAACGGCCTCGGCAGCAAGAAGGGCGCCAAAGTTGAAACTGTTGCTCTTCCCCAGGGCCCAGGCAATGACGGGGCCCTTTACCTCGGCTATTCCGACGCAGGATCTATTGAGAAAATCACCAACCCGGCAACCGCGCCCGGCACGCCCGTAGGGGTTGGAAAAGATTTCAATAGCACCGGCGTAATCAGCATGGCGTTCCAGGGCAATGACCTCTACTTGTCAGAGCTTGGCCCGCCACCCATTGACGGCCAGTTCATCAAGAAGGGCGTTGTCACCGTTATTTACAAAGCCTCGCCCAGCGCCAACAACGGAGGAGCTACTCCGGTGAAACGCGCTATCGCCCGCCTGCAGACTCCGCAGATCATCGTGGAGAATCCCGGCGGCTTCACCATGGGCCCCACCGGTGCAAGACCGTCCTGCCTGCCTCCTCTGGGCGTGAAACTTTCACCCAGCGTTCCGGCAGATCCGGCAACTACTCCGGCCTTTTACATGGGCACTCTGGGACTAACGGCGGATGGTGTTTTCAATCCCGGCGTAACCCAGGGCCTGGGCGAACAGCCAAGAGTTGATCAATATGACTTCATTTGCACCACGCAGGTTCTGTGGGTGAATGACGGAGCCATTGATCCGACCCGAAGCCTCAGCAGCCCGCTTGGTCCCGTCACCGCGCTCGGCTTCAGCGGCAATGATGCCGCTGCGGTCCTGGCCGTCGGTGACGATCCGTCAGTGCAGGTCCCCACCCAGTCGCGGCAGCACGGCATTCTCCGCCGCAACGGGCCTCCGGGCACTGGCTCAACCGGACAAGGACACGTGTATCTGGTGTTCTAAAGAATGTTCTAAGAAGTAACCGTTCAACCTAAACTGGGCCGGCGCAGATTATGCGTCGGCCTTTTTCTTTGTAGTGTCAGATATGCGCCCCGTCTATTCGGTCAGGGATGTGCCCCGGTCTGACGGTCCATTTAAATTTAATGATTGCAGCTCTCATGGCTCAAGAGTAGACTGGCTCGACTAACACCCCCCTTAATTAGCTTCACCAAGTCAAGACTGCGGCCAGACAGAATCTATTCTGGCACGTCGTTCTGCAAGGGATAACTATGTGCTCGCCAATTTTGCGTACTGAGATTCGCTTCAACCATGTGCAATATTGTTTTCTTCTTTTGATGGTTCTGACCATCGTTCTCGCCAAGTCGCCCCGTGCCAACGCACAAGGTAACTGGCCCATGCCAGGCCATGATGCCCAACGCACCGGCCGCGCCAATTACGCCGGTCCTAGTAGCGCGCCTTCATCTCCGTCCTGGATCTTCTCTAGTGGGGGACCTATTGTCGGAGACATTGCGACCTCCGCGGAAGGTAAGCTGTACTTTGTTAGCGATAACCTGTACGCGCTGAATCCTGACGGCACGAGGTTTGTTCCCGCAGTGGCAATAGGGACTGCTGCGACCGGGCCTGTCGTGGACGATGTTTCCGGAATGGTTTATGTGGCGGTCTCAGCCGCGGATGGCGGCTTGGATTTGCTGAGCTTCACGAAACAGCTACAAGGCGAATCTGTTCTGTTGCACATTCCCAGACCGGCAAATGGAGTAGCAATCATTAGTCCACTGCTGTTGGGGCGTGGCGTGATCTATTTTGTTGTGGGCCTGTCTCCTGGAGTGGTGTATGCGGCAGGCGCTGCGCAGTGGAGCAATCCCGTTTGCGAAGGAGAATCAGGGCAAAATACGCCATTCGGAGTCTCGGCGAATGGGCCTGCATTGTTCAATGATGGCAGTTCATTGATTGTAATGTGCGGAACGCCAGGAACAAACGGCAACCTCTTTAAATTGAACCCGTTTACAGGAGCACAGATTGCTTCCACATCGGGGGGCGAACGAAACTTAACTGAACCGACAATCGATTCCCTAGACCATATCCACTCGGGCTGGCAGGCGTTTGGTGGCGCCATATTCTGCGGCGACTATCTTACGTGGGATTCTTCCTTGACGCTGTTAACACCCGCAGCATCTTCCTGTGACTCCCGTTTTACGACGAGCCGTGCAGCAGTATTCCCGGATGGCACTTCGACTGTGCGTATCGGATTCGCGTTTCCTCCTAACAACCAGCTTGCCGCTGAGGGAGCACACGACTGGATCATGGCCACGGACAATTCAACAGTTCCGAACTTTTCATCTGTTCCAGCTGTGGACGCGGCGGGCAACGTTTTCATAGGCAACACGCAAGGTGTTGAATCGCTCAGTTCGGCTGACGGCCACACTCTCTGGTCATTTAGTACCGGTGACGCTATAACCACTCAGCCCATCGTTGCGAACGGCGGCGCTCTTTATGTGGGATCGAGCAGCGGAAAGGTTTACGCATTCAATGCGAACCCGGTGCGGAATTCTGGGACTGTTTATCTCACAGGCAGCGGCTTGGACACAATAGATCTGAGCAGAGCGTCGGTGGTAAACCGAAACGAGTTCGACGCTGGCGGTATCCTGAGTGTAAGCCCAGATGGAACGCGCACGTACATGTCAGCCACTTTTGGCTTGGCAGTTGTGGATAATGCAACAAACCAGGTGATCACAACAGTGCCAGTGGGAAGCCGTCCGGAATGGATCACAGTTTCTCCCGACGGCAGCCGGATTTATGCCTCACAGAACAGCGTGGGCATATATGTTATTGATGCCGTGAGCAACGCAATTATTGCTACTATTCCCATTCCAGGCCCGCAAGAAATCGGCATTGCGCCAGACAATTCCCGCCTCTACGTAGGCAGCCAGGGTCGCGGTATTGCAGTTGTTGACCCTTCTACAAACGTCGTAACTCATTTCATCAACATTCTTGGAGCGAATCCAACCGGGATCGCCTTTACACCGGATAGTGCTCACGCATATGTGGGAGAGTTTTTCTCGCCTTCTCTCTACTTGATCGATGCCCGGGCGGATGCGCTGATGGAAACGGTTCCGTTGGCAGGTGCTCTGGGCGGAGGAGTCGGCGGAGTGATTTCAAGTCCTGACGGTAAAAAGATATATGCTGCGCATATCCGTATCTCTCCCGTGGATCCGTCACGCAATGTTTTTGTAGTGGACACTGCCACTAATTTGGTGAGTGGGCAGATTCCGGTCAGTTTTCCGAGTCCCGAGATGGCGATCACCACGGACGGCGCAAGCCTTCTGGTTGGCGACAGTGACATAGGCGAACTGATAGTCGCCTCAATAGCTACGGATTCTGTGGTTGAAACAATTCATATGGATAGCCCGGTGATTACTGGGGTTGGGACGAAGCCGCCAGCGACCTTAATTCCTCCACCGCCTCCTATAGGAAGACTTTCTGTGCCTACAGTGATTAATGTCGGAGCGGTCCAACAAGGCACTACAACGGCCTTTCCGGTTCAGTTGCAAAATGTGGGGACAGGGTCTTTGACGATAACCGCATTTTCAATCGACAACGCTGCTTTTCAATTATCTGGCGTTCCTCCTCTTCCACTTACAATCCCTGAAGGCAACTCCTTTGGGGTCTCCTTGCTTTTTGCACCACTAAGTGTTGGCACTTTCAGCGGATCACTCTCTATCACACTGGCTGGGAATGCTACAGCGGTAACGGTAGTTCTTTCTGGAGTATCCGTTGCTCCTCCCATCTTGAGCGTTCAGACACTTTCTCTTGATTTCGGCAGAACCAGCACGGCAGAGACTCGCAAGCTCTCTCTGACTCTTTCCAACCCAGGCGGAAGTACATTGTCAGGCGCGGCCTCGATTCCTGCTACCAGCGCGGGGACCTTCTCTTTGTCAGGCAATGGCTCCTTTGCGTTAAATCCAGGACAATCAGTCGATTTAACCATTTCTTTCACCCCTATCGACAACATCGCTTACACAGGAGTGCTATTAATCACCTCAAATGCTGGCGATTTAACCGTGACGCTATCCGGACGAGGAGAACACGTGGCAGTTCTGTTAGTTGTCGGATTCAATGGTGACGCGAATTCTTTTGGTCTAATGAAAGATTTTCTTGCTGGCGACAACACTCGGCGCAAGGTTTTCTCATTCAACCCACCTGACAGCTCTTTCGATGACTCTCCTCTAGCGTGTCACCCTAGCGATGCGCCCAAAATCGAACAGGTAGCTGGTGAACTGGCCGATTGCGTGAAAGAGATCGTTGGGCGCGGATTTGATCGCGTCGACGTTGTTGCCCATTCGATGGGTGGTCTAGCGTCTCGCGCATACATTGCCGGTTTGGCAATTCAGGGGCCAAGTGGGGCTCAGATTGACTACCGGAACGATATCAGAAAGCTTGTTACCGTTGGAACCCCACATTATGGGATTTCGCCAGAACTGCGCTCACTGAATTTTTTCAAGAGATTTGTCGGTATCAACGTACTTGAAGGCATAGTGGCTAACCAAGTGCAACTTGATGAGATGCTATTTGGTTCTCGTTTTCTGCTTAACCTCGACAAGCGCTGGAGGGAGGTGGTGGTTCAGAACGGCAGGATTAGAGAATCCGATATGCTTGCTATCGTCGGTACCGCATCTGAAGCCGGTAACTCGCAGGAGTCGCCCGATGATGACGTAGTTCCGAACGCCAGCTCAACGTTTGCTTGCGAGTTCTTGACGTGTGTCGGCATTCCGAGAGATCAGCACGTCCGCTATGTTCCATATAAGCACGCCTCTACAACGTTTCTACCACCGAGCGCCGGTCGGGCTTTGGTTTTTGTCGATGCAGCAGATCATCAGACTTTGAAGCTTGTTGAAGACTTCATATCCGAAAAGGCTCTCGAAGTCACATTTGCAGCTCCAGCGCTTCCATACACTCAGAACGGGCTCGTGCTGATTGAATTTAGTGAAGCCGCAGCGTCCGTGCCCGTCAGCCCAGGGCCAATCAAGAATGTGCTGGTTGATGGTTCTCCCTTTCCTTTGACGCTGAATGTCGACAGCGGTGCGCTGACGCTTTGGCCAATCGCGGAAGGAGAGCATGTAATAGAAGTGCAGCTTAAATCGAGCAAATACGTTCAGCCGCAGGCGCTTCCCATAAAGGTGACGGGCGGCAGGCCAACAGTCGTGAGCATTCCCTTGCAGAGGGGCAATTGATTACGAAACCGAAGAGATCAACTGCAACGAATGACAACTTCCCACCTGCACGGGCGGTCAGCATGACGGAATGGTGCCAGCTTTACCATTGCCGGGTGCCTCATCCTTTGCGCTGTTTTTGCGCAAAGGTTTGGCGTTCTCCCTTACGCGCAATTCTCGGCCCATGCTCCACCCGTTAACAGGGTAGGAACGGAGCGTTTTGCCCTAAGCGAGCGCAGCGAGCAAGGGCTGCGGAATGGGACGCAAAAAACAGGAACAGACCCATTCCTTGCGCCGCAGGCTGTCGCGTAGCATAGCGGAGCGACACAACAAAATCTGTGCCGCACCCTTCGGCTGCGCTCAGGGCAGGCTCTACGGTGCTTGCCTTCATAAAAGCCGTCTACCAGGACTTACGTCCTGGGCTCAATGATTTGCCCCTTCAGGTCAGGCCCGTGGTGCCGTCGCTAATGCTGGATGTTGCAGTGAACGGTCTTCTTGCGGGCGAGCTACGACTGCAGCGGCTCAAGTTTTCATGTCGTACCACTGCGATAATGTCCCCTTTTGTCCTCGATAAAAATGTCCCCTAGTCTAGGGCTCCGCAAGGAGGCCAAGATTGGGGCGAGAGGCAATGAGCGCGAAGGAACTGGATCGGATCGGAGTGATGGCGCGGGTGGAGAGTGGGGAGTTGAAGGTAGTGGACGCAGCGGGTTTGCTGGGGGTGAGTTACCGTCAGGCCAAGCGGCTGGGGCGGCGCTATCGGGAGCAGGGAGCGCTGGGACTCAAGCAT
>JBJMGE010000002.1:0-526438 GCA_045808085.1 Terriglobales bacterium
CTTGCCGCTGACCAGCAGGCCCATAAGAAGTCCGCCCACTTGCCCTGTCTTTCCTCCGAACGCGCCGCCGACCGTCGCCAGGCCAAGGCCGCCGAGACTGGCCAGATTGTTCCCGGTAAAAAGAGAAGAGAGGCCGCCAGCTTTCCCGCCCGCGCTTCCTGCCACTGTGGAAGCGCCGCCGCCGATGTTGGATAGCGCGTCCGCCATGGTTGCGGTAGTAAGCGCGTTGCTGGCCGAAGGCAATCCGCCGCCCGTGGCAGCGCTGGTGCCGGCAATCGCGCTGGAGAGCCCGCCACCGCCAGCGAACGACGACGGATCACTGAATATCCCGCCTGGCTGGAACGCAGCGCCGGAAGGCGCGGCGTTGCTGATGCCGCCGCCGACCCCAAGGATGTTGCCCAGAATGGATGTGCTCGATCCGCCGCCTCCGCCTCCGAACACGCCTGCGCCCGTTGAGCCAGGTCCAAAGACAATAGAGCCGAGAATGCTGCCAGCAGCGCTCTTCATGATGCTGAGCGAGAGCAGCCACTGCGCCACGATCTGGAAAAACATCTTTTCCATGTTGGCCAGAATCCGCTTGCCGATGTTGCCGCTACCTATGTCATCAAACACCGACTGCAGATCGCTTCCCAGGCTTTCCGTGAGCCGCTTGTTTTCCTCGCGAATGCGGATATCGGACTGCACGATCGCGTCATAGCGCTTTGCGTCCGCATCCTGATTGATGGCGAGGATTTGGTCCTGCGTGAGATGCTCCGCCGCCAACTCCCTGAGTTTCTGGTCTTCAATCGCGCGCTCGCGACGGTTCAACTCAATCTGTATCTGCGCGCTGGCGCGCTGCCATTCCGGCACCACGGCAAGCGCGGCATCTTCCTGCGCCGTCTTCATGTCCTCGGCCGCGCGCTGCTGCATCTCGACGGTGCGGGCCTGCTGCTGCGCAAGCTTATCCGTCGTTTTTTGATCGGCCGCCTGAATCTTGTTATTGGTTTCCTGATTGATGGCCCGGATCGCAGCGTTGTACTGCTGATCGTTTTCCAGCCCTTCAGCCAGCCTGCGGCCTTCAGCCTCTTTCAGCTTCTCGCCGCTTTCACGGATCGCATCGTCGCCGGTGAGCGCGGACGCCACAGCCTGCTGCTGCATTTCCTTCACATGCTGGTCTGCCGCGTTGTTGAGCGCCGATATCTGATTGAGCGCCTTTAGATGAAGGAGTACTTTTTGCTGCTGGAATTGCGCATAGTCGCCGCCGCTGCGCAGTTGCGCGCGCGTGAGCGCGTCGATGGCCGCTTGCTCATCCGCTAATATTTTTGCCGTGCCGTGCAGCGTTTCATCTTCCACCTGGTGGCGAAGCGCAATGGTTTTATCCGACTCCTGCTGCTCCAGCTCAATGCGCTTCTGCGTGAATTCATAATGAACGTCGTATTCCCTGATCTCGCGCTGCGTGGCGTTGAGGCTCTTATCTTTTTGTATTTTGTCTATTGCATCCGCCTCATCAAATTTCAGCTTTTGGAAACCGTGGAGCCCGCTACTCTCAGCCGAGATAGTGGCCTGGTCGACGCCAGCCTGCTTTATCAGCTCGGCCTGCTTCTGCAGAAGATCCAGACGCTCTTTATCCAGAGCCACTCCCTTATCGATAGCGGAATTGAAGATGATTTCCTTCGCGGCACGGATATCCGCGATCCCGAGGATCTTCGCCATCGTGCTGGCTTCCTCGTATACCTTTCTTCCCCTTTCGACAACTGAATCCTTCAGTTTGTCATTGGCCTGGATCTGCTGGTTTACATCGTTCAGCGCGCTTCGGGCCTGGTCGGTGTTCTTAGGGTTTAAAAATGCATGTTCGTTGGCCTTCAGCATTTCCGCGTTCGCCTGTTTCACTGCCTCCGTCATGCCACCAGCGGCCTGCGCTGCGTGGGCGATCCCTTCACCAATGTGGATGATCAGCGGCAGAAACGCTGCGGCAATACCCACGGGAAGTGCAGCTGCCATTAAGGGGCCCAGCAGAGCGCTGCGCGAAGCCACCTGGTTAAGCGCGCGGTTGGAAAATCCCAGTTGTGTTTCCAGTAGCCTGCCGGCAACGCTGGCCTTCGTCTGATCATTGGCCAGGCCCTGAAAGAGCTTTGACGTTTTCTCCACTTGTGCAGCTTGCGCGGCGTGCGCTGCCATGTTCTCTTTGATCCGCGCATTCACCTGCGCAACCATCGCCTGCTCTTCATTCCACTTCTTAGTGAGCGCGTCGATGGCAGCCTGACCTTTTAAGCCAGCTGTGACAACATCATTCCCCATCTTTGTCCCAGCAGATCCAATAGCATCAAAGCCTGCTATTCCCGACTGTGGATCAACCGTGACCGTGATTTGTGCTGGCGTCGCCATTAGCGTCTCTTCTTAAACTCCAATCGGCAGCTGCGGCATTTAATCGGCGTGGTGGAATATTGCTGCGCGCCGCACTGCGGACACGCGGGATGATCGCGCTCAAACTGCTGTTGCGCGGACGCCAGCGCGCGCAACCCCTCGGCTTCCTCGGCAAGAACCGTGATATCCACGTCAGCATCGATCATGCTGCGTATCCAGAACAGGTACGCGGCATAGTCGTAAAAGCCTTCCGCTACCGTGCGCACGGGAACGGTCTTGGCAAGGGAAACGGCATACGCCATCAAGTCATCCCCGGACATGATGCTCTCGATCTGGCGCGCGAGATCATCCGCGCCCAGGGACTCAACCATCAGCTCCAGCGCCGCCCGGCGTATGCCGTTCATGTCTTGCGTAACGATCACACCTGAGTCCCTTTCGGATAAATCCGCGTGTAAGCGGTAATCTGATATTTCCGCTGTTCATCTGGAGATAGCTTCAAAAATGGTTGGCCCGGCAGGGGATCGTGGACTGGCTTCCCGTCATGGCTCACGATTGCGTGCATAACGCCCGGGCGAAGTTCGACATTGGCGATGCTGTACCCACGCGGAGAATATTTCCAGTTCTCATCCCATGTGATCGCATCCCACGCATAGCCGCGAGATTCAAACCACGTTGTCCAGCGCGCGCGCCACTCGTCTTCATCTGGAAGGGATGGATCGATATCGGGGATATGGTCCAGTTCAAGAATGGAGGCAACTGCTGCAGCAAAGCAGTTGCCGTGTGGTACGCCGAACGTTGTTTGAAATACTGGCTTCATCGTTGGCTTTTCTCCGCACCTCCGTGTCTCCGTGGTGAAGATTTGTTACGCGGCCTCCGCTGCAGCAGTTTCCGGCTGCGTATTAAAGAGCTGAGCTACGGCTTCCGCCTTGTGGTATGCATCCATTTCGCGCCGGATCTGCTCCGCGCCCTCTAGCGGCTTGCCGGCGACGCCGTATCCATCCACGGAAAGGATGAGCTGGTCATAAAGGTCCAGCAGCAGCTTGTTGCGGAGCGAATAGACCGTGGTGCTGCCTTTGCGCGTGCCGCCGATCACTTTGCTGATAGCGCCTCCGCGCATATAGCGCTTTCTCTGCTCCACGTTGGGCGGAGCGAAGCGATGCAGCAGTCCCTTGTATTGCGTGATCTGGCCGGCATCGGTGGTTTGCGACCAGTACGCGTCCACCAGCGCGACAATGGAGTCGCAGTCGAGCGGTTTGTCGTCTTCATCTTCAGAGATGAAAACCGAACGCAGCAGCCCGGCAACAGTGACCGAGTGGCGCGGCAGAACTTTCTTGAAATCTTCCGGCGTGGTGAGCTCGCGCGAATAGCCGACCACGCGCGTGAGCGTGGATTCAAACAGCTCGATGCCCGCCGTGCTGAAATCCGTGGTGTTCAGCTGGGCCACGCCCTCATTGCGGCTGGAAAGATATAGACCGCTGAAGTACTGCTCCCAATCAGACTGAAGGATTCTGCGGAAGTAAAAGGTGTAATCGCGCTTGCCTTCGCGGATCGGGATCACGCGCGGTTGATCGAGCATGAGCAAAGAGGATGTTGCTGGTGTTTCCGCTTCCATAAAGAGATTTCTCCTGAGATTTGGTAATTGAATGATTTGGTAAATCGGGTTTCACATCTCGTGCCCAGGAACGAAGCGGTGTTCCCAAGGCAGAGCAGCGAAGCGGTGCTGCTCTCATCAGCGAAGCGATGCTGATGTCTTTCAGGTAATTAATTCTTACCACAACTTTGGACCGCAGGGCAGAGCTTTTTTTTCTCGTGCCCTGCGGCAGCGCGCTACAACCTTCCTTTGAGAGCGATGCACGCGTTGGCTGTCATCACAGCCTCGCGCAACTTCCGAATCGACGCTGTTTGGTCCGCTGACTTCGGAGTGTTCTTAAGGATGATTGCAGCAAACGCCTTCGCGCCGGCTCTGATCGCCTCATACTGCGCGGGCTGATCGCCTTCAGGCGCGTGATAGCTGAAAATATGTTCCAAATCTATTTCCATTTCCTGCTCCTTTCTAAGCGCCCACGCCGTAGGCGCTCTGGTTATTCGTTACGATTGCCGTGAACACTTCCTGCGCTGCTGGCTTCAGTACAGCGTTGTCGCCGGCATTCATCTGCCAGACCTGTTCGCGCCCGCTCTGCCCGATCTGGAAAGTATCGAACAGCACGTAAGGCGAGCCCAGCGTCATCTGTTGCGCCGCGCCGGAGTTGGTCCCGATCTGGATTTCCTTTTGCACATCGTTCTCAGAGATCGTGCGCATGTCGTCGGTGCTGGTCGCTTTCACGTTGAGGGTCCAGTTCACGCGCTGTTTCAGCACCTTCATGAACGTGGCCCAGAAGCCGCCGCCAGGAGCGCGGTTCGGCATCATCTCGCAGGAGATATGGCACTGCCAGTCTGTAACGCGCTCCTTGATGCTGCTGAGCGCCGTGGTTGCCGCAGGCAGCGCCGCGCCCGCCGCAGGCCCCGTGGCAGGCTCAGTGAATACAGCGGCAGCGGCAAAGGGTCCGCCTGCCTGTTTGGTTTCCGTGCCCGTCGTTATCGAAATATAGACGTTCACGCCGGTCACGCCCGGAGGCAGCGCTGCCGGCATCGTCGCCTTGGACACGCTGTTCGCGGGCGTCGGAATCGACATCTCCTGGCTGGCAACCGTTTCGCCAGCCGCATTCACGTACGTAAACTTATAAAACACCGTGCGCGCGCCCAGGGCACCCAACACGGTAGTTCCAAGCGTGAACTGGAAGCGCGGATCGGTGAGGTCCGGAGCGGATGGCCCGATCTTGATATCGGTATCGGAACCATAAAGGAAGAGCGGCGCGCTGAGCGCAGGGAATGCGATCGCGCCATCCACCTTCTTGCCGCTGCCGATCATCTTGAACTGCACCTGCAGCGGACCGGACTCTTTGCCGCTGATGACGAGATCCAGAATGCACATATCCGGCAGCTGGAAAATCACGTCATTGGTTTCCTGGCACAGCAGCGTGGTCACCGGCATTTGGTTCGTCGCTTGCAGGAACTTCATGGTGTGCACGAAAGGACCTGCGCCGGTGACAGTCTCAGTGCCCAGGATGAAGAACAGCACCCAGCCGGCCAGGATCGCTTCCAGGTCCATCGTCGCATCAAAGGAAGTGTTTTCCATGATGCGCAGCTTGGCCGCAGCCCACTGATGTCCTTTGTTGGCCATCTGCTCATCCGTGAAGAAATCAGGCTGGTGCGCGGCATTGTAATTGCCGGCATTGCGCGGGCGGATGGTATAGCTGGCCGCCGCCACCGGCGTGAGAAACGCGTTTTGCTTGTTCGGCGCAATGGCCAGGTTGCGGATATCGAGCACGTCCTGCGGCTCATAGACGAACATCGCCAACCCAAACAACATCCAATTAATGAAACGAATACCTAAATTTGCGAATTGCCAGCTCAGTCTGATCAAAGCTTCACCTCCTTGGTTTCTACCATGATGCCTTTCGGCGTTGCTTTTGCGTCGACACCGAGATCCCGCAGGCGCTGCGCGTCCTGCTCCGGCGTGAGTTCGGAAATATCCGGCACAATCTCAAACAGCGGATGCCCATTGACGTGTTCGGTTTTCAGCACGCGCTCCCACTCAAAGGCGCGCGTGACCATCTGCACTTCGCCGGGCTCAAAATAAAAAGAGTGATTGCCGGCATGCACCTGCAGACGTCCGCTTCCGGCCTGTTGCCTGCCGAACTCCGTAAGCCTCACGTTGACGAAATCTTTTCCTGCCATACTTCCCTCCGTTACACCGATGTCGTATTGAATGGGCCATCTTCAGCCACGAAAACCAGCTCCGCGTAATTGCAGAGCACGCCTTTGAACATGACGAACGTGACCATGCGCGCGGACATGGGCGTGCACCAGATCGCCTGGCGATTACCCTGTGCATCTTTCAGCTTGCGATTGTTTTTAAAGGCCGTGCGCATCGCTTCTACGTCGTCCTGAAATGTGTCTTCAGTGGCCGTTAGCGCATCCGCAGCTTTGTTGGCGCTCCGGTACCACTTCAGCAGCATGGCGTGCTCATCGCGATTGTCATTCGGGCCACGATCCACTGACGGGGTTGTCTCGCGCGTGATCATGATCGTATTTAGCCGCCCCTGCGCATCCTGGAAGAGAGAGACAACATCGGCATCGTCCGTGCTCCACACCAGGTGCTTATAAACCTTTCCGGAGTTGGCAACGGCGGCTGCAATCACGGCCGTCTGATCGATAATTTTACGGAGTGACATTACCGTGCGCCTCCAAAGCCGGCCGCTTCAATCGAGACGGCGATCTCGCGCTCCATGATCCCGGGCGCTTCCAGCTGCAGCTGCGCGAACGCCTGGTCAAGCATGTGCTGGCCTTGCGTGCCGCGCTTCGCAATCGACTTGGAGATAGCAAATGCGACGGAGAGTGCTTCCTTCTCATCTTCAATGTGCAGCTTCTTTTGTACCCACAAGAGCAGCGCAGATGGCGGAGGAAAGTGTGGACGCGTCCCCAGTTCCACTGGACCGGCATACATATCAGCCGGAGGATGAACGCCGATGATCTCTTCCATCACTGGGCCTTCCTGATGGAACTCGGCAAAGACGCCGCCGAAAAGGTTTCCTGTTGCACCAACGGGCGTGTGGTCTTGCACGAGAGGCACGCCGCGCAGTCCTATCTTCTCCAGTCCAATGGGAATGCCGGCCATCATCGCGGCTTTCAACTCGGCAGGCGCTTCCAGCAGACCGGTGATGGTGAGTTTAAGTTCATTCGCCATCAGCGCGGCCTCCGGTGTGTGAGACGGTCCACGCCAGATCCCTGCGTAAGATTCATATCTCCGACGACCATCGCTCCGGCAGTCGGGCTTCCGCTCGCTCCACTTCCGCTGTCCTCAATGCCGATGTGATCGTCGTAGCGCCGCTTGAATTGCTTCGCGATGGACGCGTACTCCTGCGCCTTGCTGCGGTAATTCACCGCGTCCGCCTGGATGCTGGAATCGTTGGTCTTCGCGTAGGCCGCTGAAAGTTTGTCGCAGCAGAACGATGCAGCCAGGTCACACACGGCTTCAAAGTCCGCGTCTGGAACTGTTGTCGCGACCGCCGATTGCCCGGACGTACCGGGGTTGTGGCGCAGGGTCCAGGTCACGCGCAGAGTGTCGTTGGTGGTAGGAACCATATTGGTGAGCGCGAGCTTCAACCCAGCCGGTGTGCGATACAGCATCCAGTCTTCGCCCTCAAGATATGTGGGCGGCAAATCACCAACCGGAAATTCAATGGCGCGAATGATGGAGAAACCATCTTCAAACGGTTCAGCCGGATTGCTGGGCCCAGCGGGTAACCCAAGGATAGCCGAAGCGGGATTGACGCCCGTGAGGTCCGTCACCAGCTCGCGCGGACGGTCCTTGGAATAGCGCTTCACCGCCTGCGTGATGGCGTCGTCCTGGTCGGCCTGCGTGAGCTTGCCTCCAGTGGACTGGATGCGCGATGTTACTCCGGTCTCGAAGTCTGAAAAAATCATAAGTTACTTTTTCACCACCAGGCGCAGGTCCGTGCTGGCGTTTACTGCACGACGCCTGCGCGCTGGCAATGGCTCTGGCAAATCTCCGAGATCTCCTTTCCTCACCATTTTGTATTCACCGCGCCGTTGTCGGCGCAGATGTTCGCGTAACCTGAACTCGGCGGTCATGAGATCGTCGAGCAGCTCATCCTCTTCCTCGGTCATGGCAGCGCCGCCCGCGCGCGCCAGGCGATAGCTGGCTTCGCAGATCAACCGCGTGCGCATATTGATCTCGCCTGTATTCAGGCTGCCCATCATCTGCGCGATCTGCCGGTCTGAGAATTTTGCGAGCCTTATGTCCATAAACCTTTTTCAAAAGGCCGTGCGTCCCCTGTTATGCACACGGCCCTTCTGCCTGATAGCGCGCGACAGGAGAAGTGCCGCGCGTTCCACCAACCTTAAACGCTTGTCTTAAACTGGCCTCTGATCGTCATCGTGAACGATGGCGACGTGCCCGTAATCACCGTTTGCACCGTGGAATACCGCGTGGTGTGGTCTACCTTCACAAAGAACACACCCGTGGTCGTGATCGCCGTGGACGCAGTATGGATGCCGCAGTTCGCGTTGGCCGGGAACGTGGAAGAGCCAGGAGGCGAATCGCAGCCCATGAAATTCACCGTGAGCGAAGGCGACGTGCCGGATACTGCCGTCACATTGATGATGATGATGCCAACGTCATAGCCGCCCACGTCGATTGGCACGATCGCGTTGTTGCTGGTCGTGTATGCGGCCGAGGGCAGGAACGTGGTTTCATTCAGGAAGCCGCCCGTCGCATCGCGGTATGTCTTGATCGACTGGCCCATTGCCGGCACAGGCGGCAGCATGACGCAAAACACCAGCATCAGGACCAGTAGCACTTTCAGAAATTCAAATCGATTGGTTCTCTTCACTTCTCACCTCGGTTTTTGATTTTGCAAACCGTTCCGTTGAGGGAGCGGTTTGGAAAATCCCGCTGGAGCTGGTTGACTCCAGCGGAATTAAAGGAGCGCCGCTGTTTACGGCACTACAGACTTGCCAGCTCCACGGAAGTCCAGGATCGCCCCGCCGAAGGGGAACTTGGGCTTGTACTGGATCTGGTCATTGGTGAACTGCGCGCCCTGCGTCTGCAGGTCCGCCAGGAATATCTGCGGAGTGTTGATGCCGTCGATATAACCGACTTCGAAGATCGGCACCTCAGTAATATCCACCCCGTAGTACCAGTCATTCGTATCCGTCAGAAGCCCGTTCACGATGATGCCCGGAGGCGCATTCTTGCCCGTGCCGGCAGGACCAAACCGCAGATAGAACGGGTTGGGCTGCTGGATTCCCTGGCCAGGGTTGTAGAACTGCGCGTTATTGATCTGCCAGGCGATAGGCGCGAGGTCCACCGGAACCATCAGCCAGGAGATTCGGCGCTCCAGCCGGTTGCCGGAGTCTTTCTCCGTTTGCTTCATCTGGATCACTTCCTGGGCAATCAGCGCGTCGATAGAGAGCGGCGCTGTCGCCAGGTTGTTATGTCCAGCTCCGAACCAGGCCGTTCCGTCCGGCACATAGTTCGGATTGTTGATGAAGAAATTCGTAATGAAAGTCTTCAGCGTGTGCCGACCGGCGCGCGCCAGGCGCATGGGAAATTGCTTGATCTTCCCGAGATCGTCGGCGCGGATCGTTTCCTCAGAAACGGTGAGCAAACCTCCTCGCTTTTGTGGCGCGTAGGTAACTTTCTCATCCGTGGGCTTGGTCAACTCCAGATAGGGAGCGCCTTCCGCCACTATTGGGAAGTCCTGCATATAACCTTCCCGGATGCGTGACTGCGTCCGGTAGTCGCTCAGCGGAGGACCTTCCGTGATGAGTTGCTCTAACCCGTTGAGTCCAACTTCCGCATAGTCCTGGATGAGCCGCTTGAACATGGAGTCGAGCAGGATGTTGGGGAAGTCCGTGGTGGCGATGGCTTCCGTCACCTTCGTGAATCCGCCAGCGCCATTGGAGCCAAAGCTCAGACCCGTATCACCGGTCACTAGCATGTAGGCTTCCTTGATGCCGCGAAACGGTCTTGCTCCGGCCTCCGCAGTAATCAGAGGTTTCTCAATGCCGGACTTGGCCATCATTTCCACATAGAGCTTCTGCCCGGACTCTTTCACCCCGAGCATCATGTCCATGCGGAGCTGCGCTTTATCCCGCGTTTCCATTCCGACTTCCACGCGGCCTGCGCCGATGCGTCCGATGTTGGAGTAAGCCGCAAACGCGTCACGGATCTGCTTGATCTTGTTATCGACCGCAGATTCGGCGACGATCAGCTGCTCGCCCTTATCATCAACAAACGCCTGGCGCACCAGGTTCATGGCCGGCGCGGGAAGTTTCGACGCGACCAGCTTGGTTTCCACCAGGTTGGCGCTCTTGATCTTCTTCGCTTCATCCAGCGCGGCGCGGGATTCAGTGACCAGCGCGGTCAGTTCGGTGTGGGTTGTCGCCGTCTGTGAGGCTTTTTCCGAAGCTTCAGTCACGGCTTCGCTTACCGTCAACATGAAATCCGAGAGCTGCTCGTCTTTCACGGCTGCGAATTCCGTGGTGAGTGCAGTGGCGCGGCCGGCATCGTGCTTCCGGAGCGATTCAATCAACTTCTTAATGCGTTCCTTCATCATTGCTCCTGTTTTTCTGGCCGCGCTGTCTGCGCTGCCGCTTTCGCTAGTTTTCACCAGCGATTCTTTTTGCATCTGCGAGATCTCGGCGAGGACCGCCTTCGATGCCGCATACTGCAGAAACTTTCCTCCCGCGCCAGCTTCGGCGCAGAGATCGACACTGATCAACTTGCCCAGCTTCTCTGACACCAGGCAGTCTTTCCCTTCGACCTTGCCCGCCTTGAACTGGATGAATCCCAGCATCGAGACGCCGAACAGGTCCAGCTTGCCGGCAGCGCGCGCTGCCGAGAGCGTGGACTGCAACTTCGTTTCGCTCTTGAGCAGGTGGATATCGCCCACAGCTGTTTCGCCAACCAGCTTGCCATTGGACATCCAGCCGGCGATCCGCTCCGGCTGGTCAGATCCGGTACCGCTCGCGGGATGTTGGCGGCCAAACTTTGCGCCGTTCACGGCCGCAGCAACTTCGGCCACAACGGATGGCGTGAAGTAATGAGGCACGTTCTTCTGACCTGCCACAGCGCCGTGAGCCCATCCTGCCTGCATGACCTGCACGGGATATATCCAGTCATCCACGGCAACACCAGCTTCAGCGATGACGAAGGTTCCTGATTGAGACACAGGAACAAAAGCCGTCTCAACTTCCTGCGGATCTCCCAGGGTTGCTTCGTCCTGATCATCCACGCTGTACGAGAGTTGATAGAGCTTGCCGCCCGGACCACGCGCTATCACGTAGTCCGGGAAAGCTTCCACCAACACATAAAGCGGCGTACCGAATGCATCCAGGCCAAACTTCTCCTGCAACTCTTCCTGGAGTTCGCACTCCAGATCGTCGAAGGACATGTCCGCCTGACTGGTGAGCAGAGCTCGCGTGCCGTTTTTCTTCTTGTTTTTCATCTCAGCCTTTCAGCCGTGGGTTAGTAAACAGTTTTTTGTTAAGCGGTCTTTTCCGCGCCAGCGCCTTCGCCGCCTTTTTTACCGTCGCCGTCCTGCTTCTTTTCGTCGGCTGGTTTCTGCGCCTTCGCCGGAATCGGGAAGGTGTATTTCTTCCCGTGGCGAGTGACTACGCGCAGCGTCTTGCCATCTTTGCTGGGCTCGCGGAGTGCAAAGTGGTGGTCCTCGATATCCATCGTCTGGCTGTAGCTGGTGAGTTCAGGCGTCTTCAGTAGACGGTTGGCTTCGCGCAGCGCGAGCTGCCTTTGCGTGGTCAAATCATCCGGCGATTCTTCCTGCGCCTCTTTGAAAGCCGTCTCATACGCCTGTTTCCACTTCTTTTCCACCGCTGCCGGCAATCCTGCGGGTGCGTCTGGAATCTGAATTTTCTCTGCCATGGTGTTTCTCCTTTTGCCGCTATGCGGCCGTAACTGAAATTCCCAAACTCTCCAACAAACCTTTTTGCTTCGCGGTAGGCTTCAACAGTTCCGGCGGGAAGTATGGCGCTGTCATACAGTGGCAATTGATCGTGTTCCCCGCCGATCCGCTGGGATCGCGCGGATACATCAACGCTTCGCCTTCCACGATGAAAGGCTGTTTCACGTTCACCACTTGCTTGTCCGCAGCGATGTGCCCAGGCCTGGGCACGCGCGCCAGATTCAAATGCCGCCACTGCTTTTGCAGATCGGGATGTCTGGTGAATGCGTCTTCCAGACGGGCCTGCGCCGCGATGGACTGCACCCGCAACAGCTCATTCAGCGCGATGGTGGTCACGCGCCGTCCGAGCGCGTCAAATATCCCGTTGAACTTGTCACCGCCGATGGCATTGCCCATCTGCGTGATGATGTCCGTGATCTGCTGTCCGCCAAAGAATGCGCGCGCGATCGCGGCATTCACTTTTGCCGAAGCATCCGTCGATAAGCCGGTGACCAGATCAGCGGTGTACGCCTGCGCAATGGTGAGCGCCGACGTGGATATCTGACCGAGCGATGGCGTACCAAGCACGGAGATCGGCTGCACGATGGTCTGCGATCCCAGCGTGAATTCCTGCGCCTCATAGCTATCGAGCAGCTTTGTGGCATCGGCGCTGAATTTATTGAAGAGCACGTCTATCTGGCCTTTAAGCACCTGCAGCTGCGCGGCGGTGAAGCTGGACGTATTCATCGACGCCAGGCGGACGACGATTTCCTTGCGGACCGCGTCCAGCATCTCCAAAAGTTTTCTGCGCGCATCGAGAGACAGGTTCGCCGACTGCGCGATCATGTCCGCGATCTTGGCCGAGAATTGCTGCTGGAGCGTCATTGCACCGCTCCTGCAGGCGCAGCCGGATTTTCCAGTTGCTGGAGCGCTTTACTCAACACTGTCTGCTCGGGAATCAGTTCGGCCTCGTGCGCCGCTTTTTCCTTTTGTGCCTGTTCGAATTCGTCAGGATCAACCTCAATCCCGATCTGCGTAAGCACGACGTGCGATGCGCGCGCAGCCGTCTTTCTGGTGATAAAGAAGTTTTCCGCCATGATGGAAACGGAATTCACCACGGCAGCCATTGTGGTAGCGGCTTTCTGCATGTCCTTGATCATCAGATCGGGAACTTGCAGCTTCACTGTTGCGTCCACTCCCTCTGCGAGTACTCCGTGATAAATGGCCTGCTGCACCACGAAGACAAGGATTTGCATCAACGCGCTCTTTAAATGATTCTGTCGGTCCGTGAGCTTCTTTCCTGTGGGGCCGGTCATTTCATCGGCTGTGGAACGGTTGCTATCAACCGGATCGGCAAAGAACCATGCTGGCAGGCCAGCGCCGCCGAGACCATAAAGCTTGATGGAACGCGTCGCTTCCGACATGTCCGCGCCGGCAAAGCTGGGAGTCTTCGCTTCAATGGTCACATTTTCATTCGTCGTCCACACGCTGCCCTGGCGCGGCGGATTTTGTGTGACCTTCTTATTCCACTTCTCTAATTCAGGTTCACCAGCGCCCTTCACGGTGTAGTGCCAGACGAATGCATTGAGGAAGCGAACGCGGTCCGCGAAGTCGAACATCATTTGGTCGAACACGTCGATCCAGTCAGCCAGGCTGAATAATTCGGAGAGTCCGCGGCTGGCGCCCTTCGCTTTGTTGATCGCGAAATAGAAGCAATCGCCTTTGAGCTGGCCGAATGTTGCAGAGTTCGGATCTTCATCGACGCGCACAATCTCAAGCCGCTGGCCTTCCGTCTCTGATTGCTTACGCTTCAGCCGGACCGCGACCGGGACGAGAATCTGCTGCTGGCCGCTGGCCGTTTCGATAGTTCCGTACTCCACGGATTCAATCTGCAGCGGATCGATATAGCCGAGGCGTACCTTGCCATCGACGGGATTCACAGCGACAGGAAGGCACAGCTCACCGAAGGTGGTGAGTTCGTCGCAATAGTCCTTCAGCGCCTGGTCAATGTTATTGACCTGGTCATTCCAAAACTCGGTGACGACTTCCTGTACGTTGGGATCGGTCGCGGACGGCTTGAACCCTTCGCCCACCACGTAGCTGGTGATGACCTCAACGATTCGCTTGCCGAACGGCGTGGTGGATTTCAAATAGAAGCACACCGCCTGCATGCGCTCATGCATCAGCGGATTCAGATCGCGGATGGTGTTGGGCGACGTGATGCGCCGGAACTTTGCGTCTTCGCCATCAGCGGCCGTCAAGCCAAAGAGGAACGGCGTCACGGCTTCGGCCACTTTTCTACCGAGCGCCTTACGTACCGATGCGCTCCAGCCCTGCACCGTCTTGACTAGCGAGAAGCCCACAGGGACCTCCTGCCGCCAGTCACTGCCGGCTGTGCGTTTTCATTATCGCGTCCGGCAATTTCCTGCGCCGTGCGCGTCATGATGCCGCGCTGCTGATTGCTGTACCAATCGTCCTGCGCGACGATCATTCCCATTGCCGGCTTAAACGAGCGGCTGCGCGCCAGGCTGACCGCCATGGTGAGCGCGTCGGCAAGATCATCGTGCAGCTTGCCCAGGAAGAGCAGCTGCGATATCAGCTTCTTTTGCGTGCCATCCAGGCAGAAGCGAATCGTGCCATTCTCCACCAGCGGAGAGATCGCGGTGATGCGCCGGAACTTATCCGTGTCCGCCTGCAGCTCTACGACTGGAATATATCGGCCGCTCTTTCTGCCTTCCTCATCAAGATCCTGCTTAAGCGCTTTTTGGTACGCGACGGATTCAACGCCGATCGCGATTGGCAGCTCTTCATCGTAGCGATCAAAAACAAACTTCTTTTGCTCTGGGAAACTGAGTTTCTTACCTTCAGCTCGCAACACCAGAATGAAACCATTGGGATCAATGCCGACCGTGACACTGGCAAATTCGTCCGCCTTTTCCTTTTTGCTGATGGCTGGATCGATGCCGGTGAGCTTGACCAGTGAGACGCCTTTAATTTCTTCGCGAGTGAACGCGTGCCGGATGATGTCACTCTCTTTGAAACTCTGCGTGTCAGAGTTGATCGGACGATTGCGAAATTCCTGATTGAACTCCGTTGGCCCGATATCTTCTTCCTTGGCCTTTAGATCGTCCACGGACCACTTAGCCGGCCAGAGCGCAGACTCAGGAGTGAAATCATCGTCGATTGCCTGGAAGGTACGCTTGAAGAACTTTTTGTATTTGTCGGCATCCAACAGGTGAGCCAGCAGCGAGTCGAAATGCAGAATCGTGCCAACCACAAAGACCTGGCACGTCTTGCCCAGATTGAGCACGACGTTTTTAAACCAGCGCTCCAGCTTAGTGCGCGACTCCGGATTGTCGACAGTCTCATCATTTTCCAGATCGTCACCGATGACCAGATCCGGGCGATACATCCGCTGGCGAAGCCCGCGCAGTGACTGTCCAGCGCCGCGCGCCACAACCCGAATTCCTGTGGTGGTGAGAATATCTTCCTCGCCCCACTTCGCGTCATTGACCAAGTTGCCGAAGTCTTCAATCAGCGCGTCGTTCCCTTCCAGTTCGACTTTGTTCGCATTCAGCAGCAGCCGCGCCTGCGGCATCGTTTCGCTCAGGAGCACGATAAAGCGGCGAAGCTTGTAGCACACGCAGTAAAGAACGAAGAAGAGCGAAACGACAGTGGACTTCGCATGCTCGCGAGGAGCAGCAACAGCGCCGCGTTTGGTTGTGAGAAGAATCTGGTACAGCTCCTTGTGAAACTCGGCTGGCTCAACGGCGACGCCCGTGTCCTGGTCGACCATGTAGTGAGCCAGATACTTGCGAACGAAACTCTCAATGTCAGAAGCGAGATCCCACGCCGCCTTTAAGACGGTCTGCGGGCGGAAGCCCTTCGTGGCTCCATCCGCTGCGGTACCGGCCTGAAAGATCGCGCGCAGCTGAGCGCGCGAGTGATCAAGCCGCTCCCGCTTCGATTTGTTTTGCGTACGCTTCAGCGCCATAAGAGAATTCCTGGATCAACTCTTCCTTTATTGGATCGATCACGGCACGCACATCTTTACGCGTGCGCAGCTTCTTTAAAATCTCCTGGACCACTCCCAGATACAACTCGCGCGGATCTCCGAGTTCTTTCAGCCTGTTCTTTGCGGCTTCGAGCTTCTCTTCCTCAATATCCAGCTTCCGCTGCGCAACTTTCGTGCGTTCAATTCGCGAAATCATCAGGCCAAGAGAGCCCAAACCCTGAATTGCCTTCGTCCTGCTGCCATCATCTGACGATTCCATGAGCATAAAAATCTGGTCACGCAATGCATTCATCACCGCATCGGGAAGTTCTTTAAAGCCCTTCCCTGCAAATGACTGCGCCCACTCCCTTGCGCGGTCCGCGCGCGCCATCACTTCGCGCCTGACCTGATCGACCCTCAGGTCGTACCAGCGCTGAAGCGAGCTATGCGGCAAGCGCATATCGGGAAACAACTCCAGTACCGGCGTTGGCAGCGAATCCCACTTTACGAACCTGGCCGATAACTCCTCGATCTCAATCCACGTCCTGCCTGCAGCGCGAAGTTTTTGAATTTCATCGCGGATCTCAACAGGCAGCTTGTCAATCTTGAGCGGCTGCCGCGTTTGCGGCTTCTGTCCGGTTTTTCGTCTACTTGTCATTCGCGATTGAAATCACCTTCGGCTGCTCGCACGGCCCGCAATTTAAATCTCTGTGTCCCTGGTCGCGGCAGCCGTAACATGTAAGCGATCCATCCACGGTCGGCTTACGGCATACGTGACAGCGATTCATTTCCTGCGATCTCATAGCACCCGGACGAGCGCGTCACTTTCTACTTTTTCAACTAGGGCAATACCGGAGCGTGTGACTTCGATCTCGGAAATACGCACCTCGTTGCTGGCATCGTTGCGCGCCAACTTGAATCGCAGATACCTCATCTCGCAGAGCTGCTGCAGCAGTGTGCGCACGTCATTCTGTCCAACGTCGTGGCTGAGATCACGCATCAATCCCCAAAGCGTGAGATCGTCCAGGCGGCTCTCCTGCTTGATGTGGCCGTCATAGACCAGTTCAAGAATCACTCCGCGCCAACGTTTTCTAAAGGCCGCAGCCTGCGTGCTCGTGCTCATGCGCTCGCTCCCCGCGATCTATTTCCCTGTTGCTTCAACTCGTCAATTGCCACGAGAATCTTTTCCTGCTGGCTGCCCACAAAACTCAGCAGCCGGCGCTGCTCTTCTTTTTCCCGATCATCTCTGTTGGCCAGCTCTTGCACCGCATCTGCCAGCTTCTGCTGCGACGAAGCGTTGTCGCGTCCGACCTGCAACATGCTCTCACCGAGATCAATGAACCGCCCTCCCAGCTGGCTTACTACGACCAACGCAACCAATCCAATCAAAGACTGCGCACCCCAGTGCTGGAAAGTCTCTATCAGCGCCTTCGGCTCTCTCTCCGCGAGTTCATACGCGATGATTGCGCCAGCTCCCATGCCGCCGCCCAGCAGCAGGTGCGGGAGTTTCGTAAACAAATCCTTGGAGAGCAAGGTCACTTCGCCGTGCCTCCGGGTGCGAACGTAACCACGACATGACCGCGCCTGCCGTTAGTCATAAGCGCGGAGCCGTTTAGCGGGCTGTCGCAGACTCCGCCATTCGCGGAAAGCGCGAGACCGCAGTAGAAGCACGTTGCCGGGTTTACATCTGTCGAAACGAACGCCTCTCCCGACGTGGTTACAACATTGCTCACTGCTCCGGCCGGCGTGCTGCTCACAAGACCGCCTTGCGCGAACTTTGCAAGCAACGCTTTGCCGATATCCTCGACAAGCTGTTTCGGATCGATCTTCTGTCCGACAGCGGACGTCGCCTGCACCTGGCGAACTTCAGCGAGCGCGGTCATGATCGCGTCTGCGGTCCGCTGCGACTTTGCGCCCAGGCCTGCGAGTGCGCCAGCCGTAGAAAGCAGCGCAGTAGTTTCCGTCCCGCCGAGGTAGCCAAAAAGGAAACCGCATATCGCAACCAGGCCGAGCGCGGCGGCGCTGATGTACGTCTTTTTTCCCTGCAAGAATTGTTTGATCTGCTGCATCGTCTCCTCCGAGCTGCCTGCGCCGGTCCGACCACTGCTTTAAAAGGCCTGTGTGAAGCTTCACAAGGCGGTTTGTGACGCTTCACACAGCTCGCGACGCCTAATTCCTTACCTTGGCCGTTTAGCTAAGGTGGAGGCCCTAGTTCGCCGCGAGCCTGTTTTTATGAGTAAAGCCACGCCTCGCGCAGCGGGTTGGTTATCCCTCTGCGCTGATACGCGAAAGGAACGCCTGAGTCCTGGTCACGGCCGCGTCGTTCAGCTTGGCGGCAGCGTCCAAGAGCTGCTGATCGGAAAGACCGCTTGCTTGCTTGCGGCGTGTGAGATATTCGAGCAGGTTCTCCACCGACTGAATTCCCAGGGCTATAAATTCGGCTTCGGTTTGCGGGTCCATAGTTCACCTCCGTGAAAATAAAAGCTGCGCACGCTCCGTCGCACGGCCGCGTGAATGTGGCTACCGGAATGCCCAGCGCCGCGCAGATAAGCTTGATGGCGTCAGGAACGGGAGCAAGGAGCGTCTGAATTTTCTGGCGCGCGGCGGGGTTCTTAATGCCGACCACTCCACTGTTGATGAGCGTGTTCACGCACGAAATCATGGCGCTGGACCATCCGACGATCTGATTCTGGTTATCGGCTGTCACTGCCGCCACTGACTTCAACTGCCCAATGTATGAACCGGCGCAGGCCTGAGCGCTGAGAAACATTTGCGCTACCGTTTTGGCATAGCCATCGTCAGAGACGCCAGGGATGTTCGAGGTATACAGCGCCTCAAACTCTTTTTCGCTGCTATCCAGCGTGTTGGCGACCACGTAGGCGCTGGAACTCAACTTGTCCAGCGTGGTTGCCGTGGGCGCGCCAGGCGTAACCGGTCTCTTTGCGCCGCAGCCGGCAATGCCGATCGTGAACGCAATACAAAGAATCATCAGCGCACAACTGCGCCAGGTAAACATTCTTGATACTCGTTGCATGTTGCCTCCTTCGAACTTTTTCATTTGCTTTTCACCATGCGCGCGTATTCGGCAACCCAATTGGTCGCGATCCGATGCTGCGCGTCTTGCAGCGTGAGTGCGCCCGCGCAGACCTGCGCGTGCAGCCAATTCTCCAGAACGTCTTTGTGACGCGCTTCAGCGATCGGCTGCGGCCATAGGTTCTTAACGTCGTTCGCGCCGCCCAGCTCCAGCGAGATCAGGTGGTCGACTTCATACGCGCTGCAGGCCTGCACGCCCGGAGCTTTCGCGGTCATCACCGGCGAGCACTTGATTTTGTAGCTGCTGAACACCTGACGCTTCATCGGCATTGTGACAAGGCGTACATCGCGCGTGTGAAAGGTTTTATTGCAAAGCTGTTTCGCTGTGTCGTTTGTCGCGACGCCTGGCGTGAGCTTCGCCTGCGGAAGTTGCTGGGCAAAAGCCGGAACCAGCGCGAGGGCGGCGAACAACATTGTCACCGCTGCCCTCGCGACTGGACCGGGTAGTGCGCGTCGTGCTGCGTTGTAGGTCAATTTCATACGCTGGCTCCTGCGGCGATCGGCGCGGCATGCGGAGGCACAGCGGCGGCGCGATGGAGCCAGCCTTTTAGATCAACTTGTTTTTCCGGATGCTTCGCGGCATCTTCACAGAAGGTAATCTTTGACAGATTACAGAGCGTCTCCACCACGTTCTGCGGCGGGCAGGAGTTCAGCGCGGCAATGGTTTGCGGTCCGATCTTGCCGTCGATAGCCGGAGCTTTCGCGCTGCCTAGCAGCAGTCCGTTTGCGGCGCGCTGGGACAGCACCACGGCTTCCTTGCGCCCCATCACCACGGACATATCGAAGATTTTCGACGCGACGGCCTGATCAACGATCTCACCCAGTCGGCACGCCGCCCAATAGTCCGAGCGATAAATTATCTCTGCCCAGCTCAATGCTTTGGCGGCATCGTCAGCCCAGAATTCCTCGGGCAGTTCAGGATGAAACTTTTCACAGATGCCAAAGCGCGTGCGTCCATCGCCGTCGCGCGTGACCTTGCCTTCACGCTTCGCGTCTTCGTGGTCCATCATGAATTGGAACGCCGGCTTGAACTCTGCCACTTTTCTCTCCAGACAGACCTGGACGGCGGCGCGCTGCATATTCGCCCGAATAAGGGAGAGGACACTCCCCAAAGGAAGGAAGCGCCTCGCCGTCCAAAATCTGTTTTTCCAGGTTGTCTCAGTGCGGAGAGTACGGCAGAGTTGCTCAATGCGCGTCAGCGCTGGAGATGTTTCAACTCTTTATATGATTGGGCGAGATGGAAAGAATGGAAGAGTTCAGTGCTTTTCGATGCCTGGACGATAACACAGCGGCAGGAAATTCCGCTATCACTGAATTGGAATTTTCCCATTGCCGCCAGAGATTACATCTTGCGCCGTGGCGTCAGGCTTCAGCGTGATCGTGGGATAGCTCCGCTGAATTGCCCTGGCACGCTCGCCGTCCACTTCATGCGTGATCACGATATACGCTTCACGGTGCTGCCTGGCCAGAGCAAAGACTTCAGAAACTTCCAGCGCTTCGTGCACAGCCATTCCGTGGCGCGTCAACTCTTCAGTGAGGGGATGAGAACGGCGCGTGGTGAACAGGATGATGCTCACCACGCTATTAGAACAGATTCCTTAGTGGCTCATCGCGATGGTGTACGTCGCAGGACCAGAGGCGGGAGCGATTACGCCTTGCCCAAAGATCTGCCCGTTGAAGGTGCGGTCCAGTCCCAGGCCGGGAGTCCCGTCGCCAGGTCCGCCAGCGATCACATACGAATTGCCGTTGTTGTCGTTGAATGCATCTTGCCAGAATTGACCGCTGAGGATATCTGTTCCCACCCTGGTCGAGACAGTTCCGCTTCCGATGTTGGCCAGCCCGGTAATCGTGTAGCTTCCCGATACCACGCCGGTCTGATCATTCTGATTCAGAGACGCCGAGATTGTTCCCGTGGTGTTGCCGGCAGGGCAGTTGCTCGTGCATGTCACAGTTCCGGTCCATGTGCCGGCCACGCTGGGCACTTCATCGGCGATGAAGGTGCCGGTACCGCTAACACCCCAACATGTTCCGGCCAGCGTGTACGTGCCGGACGCATGCGATCCCTGGGCATTTAGCGTGCTGGTGAAATGGATGTTTCCAAATTGCGTGTTGATGTCGCCGGAGAATTGGTCCACGTTAAGCACCTGGCCATTGGCAAACGTGGCGCTGAAGGGCACGCAGGAAAAAGGCGCGGGATTGCCGGCCGCAAGAACGTTGAGCGCCGTCACCACAGATCCGGTCTGGCTGAAGAGCGCGGAAAGGATGAAGCTGTTGTTGCTGGCGTCAGAGAACTTCATCGCCCAGTTGCCGGAGGGATCGATGGGAGTCTTGCCGCCTTGCGGGATGGTTGAAGAGCCTCCGCCGCAGCCTGCGAGAACGACGAGAAAAAGAATTGCGAGTAGTATTGTGGGCTTCATGCCCGCAGAGTGTAGTCCAGAGTTGCCGGAAAAACGAGTAAGATTCTTCTTAGCCATGTGCTGAGGTGTCCTTTTCACCTTGGTACTTCGGTTAGGCCGGTCCGGATGGTGGTACATCCGGGCTGGCTGCTGAATGCTTTATGCGGACTTTGTCTTCTTCCACCGCGCGTTCACTGCTTTGCGTGCGCTCTCTGTCCGTTGCTTTTTGGTGAGCTTCCGCGCCCGGGCTTGGCCGCCCAGCCGTGCAAACTCAACAACTGTAAGGGGGCGTTTCTTCATGAGCCCAAGTGTAGCATACGTGCAAGCACCTATTTCATAATGTGGGCGCTGGCAGCCGGTAATTGGAAATCAGCACTTCATTTCCTATGACGGCACGCGCGTGCGATAGGCTGTAAGGCACCTTCACCCGCGTCACGCGGAATTTGAATTCCTTGCACAGCGCGCGGATCTCCGCCGAGTCGTCATAGCTGAGAAGAAATTTCCCTTTGATGCCGGACAAGACCTGGAACAGCTCGCGATTGCGTTCGCCCAGCGGTTTGTAACGGCCATTCTCTTGAAAGTCAGTGTACGGCGGATCGCAATAAAAAAACGTGTCGCGCGAATCATAGCGATGGATGCAATCGGCGAATGGTGACCTGACATCTCTCAGCGTTTCGTCCTGCCGGGCGGCTTAGGCTCCCCGATCCAGCGCACCACACGCCCGATGATTCCAAATTCGTGCTCGTTTTCCGGCGTGATAGTCCGCACGGGATATGCTTCGCTTACGTGCTGCGGGATGAGTTGAAAGAATCCGGTGTCGCTATCTTTGCGCAGCCATTTCAGGGTGCAGCCGTGCGGCGCGCGCGCTGCTACCATGTGTCCAGCCAACCGTTTGATGTCCGTCTGGGAAATATCCACCAGCACGTAATAGCCGCTGTTGACCAGCGGAGCCATGGAATCGCCATCGACCTTCAGCGCGATGATGCGGCTGCCTGGACCGAACCATTCTTTGGGAAAAGGCATCTCCCGCTCTATCTCGCCTTCGATCTCTCTCCCATGCCCGGCTGCAATCTTTCCTTTGAACAAGGGCACTGTCTTATGTGAGATATCGGCGGGGCGTACCACTTTAGGAACTCCCGCAAGTTCAAACCACCCTTCTTTTTCTTCCTCCGGAACCAGATGAGCAATGCTGATCAATGAGTCCGGCCCTGGCGTGCGCTCCCCTCTGGTCCATCTTGAAACGATGGTTTGGTCGACCTTGCAGTGCTTCGCCAGCACCTCTTGAGTCATGCCGGGGCGCTTCAGCAACTCGCTGATTCTGCTGGCTATTAGCGGACGCACTTCGGGCTTTGTGCCTTTTGGCATATTGATGCTTGACAGATTTATGCCAATTGGCATAAAGTGACTTCATTCCATGGGTAAACAAGTAAACCTGAACGATAACACGGAAGGCCCGCTGCTGGCTTATGCCCTTTATCGGGGACTTCAGGCCCGCGTTGCGAAGCGCCTGAAAGTCAGCAAATCAATGGTGAGCCAGGTGGCGAGCCGGAGGAAGAGATCGAAGCGCATCGAGAAAGCATTGCTGTCGGAGGCAAGGAAGATCGAGCGCTCGATTCGGACTGACCGTGATGGCAAGGAGGCTGCATGAAGTTTCTTCATCAGACTAGTGCTCCTTCCACCCCCAAAGTTTCACCCCCCGAGAAAAAAAGTTTAACCGGCGTCTGTATCTACTGCGGCTGCACCGAAGATAGGCCGTGTGCCGTTCCATCCGGGCAACGCGATTACGTAGCTTGCTGGTGGCAGAACGATTCACGCACAGTCTGCAGCGCACCGCTCTGCACGGTTCGATGGATGCAAGACGAGGAGCAACGGCTCAAGCGCGAAACAATGCGACGGCTGGCTCTTCACTGCGGTCTTTATACCAGGGTTGCAAAGCAGCTTGGCGTAAGTTCTTCTCACGTTCGGCGCGTCGCAATGGGCGAGAGGCTATCGACGCGCATCTCTTCTGCCCTCCTTCAAGAAATAAAACGCATTGACATGGATTCGGCCGAGAGGTCTGCATAAATGGACGCTGCCCGCGCGACCGCTAACGCTCATCAACCCAGAGTCACAGGAAAGCGTCTCTGGTGCCAGCGTCTTGCGTGCGGACGGATCGTAATCGTGAAACAGGACGGCACGCTCGTGCTCTGCGTTCGCAGACATGGCCATGCAGCAGCTAATTGCTTCAATCCAGAATGCCGCAAGAGCAAAACGCGGAGGGCAGCATGACGCACTCCGTCTGGATCTCGCGCAAGGAAGTAAAGCAGCTCACCGGCTGGACAGATCGGACGATCTTCCGCAAACAGCAGAGCGATGAAATCAAAGCCCGCCCGACAAAAGAGATTGGCCGCAACGGCAAGCCAGTACTGGAATACTCCTCCGCCACTCTGCCCACCGCCGCGCAGCTCAAGTTGATGGAAGTAAAGATGGCGGCGAGCGCGCTCGTGCCGATCAAGCAATCGATCACGGCCGTCGCAACATTGCCGGAACCAAAGAGCGAACGCGTGATCATGGCGATGGATGCGCTGGACGATGAATCGCGCGCGCAGGCCACGCAGCGGTTGAAGGTCATCTCCCCGATGATCGACTTCGTAAACCGCACCAACGGTCACAAGCCAGTGTTTCGCGGCAACAGCGGAGAAGAGTTCACCACGCTGAGCGCAATCGTATCGCACCTGTCGTTCATTACCAATTTCGCAGAGAGAAGCATATGGGATTGGTGGAAGCGCTTCACCAAGGACGGTCCCGGCGCCCTCGCTGACCGCGCCCGCTCCGATGCCGGCAAGTCGCGCATCTTCCGCGATCATCCTGACGCGGCCGCTTTCTGCCGCAACAAATATCTTAACGAGCGCCTGAGTGTCGCGCTGGTCCACCGCGCGCTGCTGCGCGAATGGCACCGCTTCAGCAAGGAAGCCAAACCGCCCGATTACAAAACGCTGCGCGTCTATCTCTCGCGTGAGATTGCGCCGCTGATCAAGATGATCGCGCGCCAACCAGACAGCGTCTATAAAGAGCAGGCCGCGCCGTACATCATCCGCGACATTTCCAAAATCCGCGTCAATCAGGTTTGGATCTCCGACCACATGCTCCATGACGTGTGGGTGCGCAACAACCGCAGAGCAGACACCGGGCAGCTGGTGTTTCCAGAATTAGGGGAGAACCAGCAGCTTCGTCCCTGGTTTACCTGCATTATGGACATGCGGTCGCGCCGCATCACTGGTCCCACCTGGTGCGCCACGCCCAGCTCGCGCAGCATTGCTTCCGCGCTGCTGCTGGCCATGCGTCTCTTCGGCAAGCCGGAAGAGTTCTACATCGACAACGGCAAGGATTACAACCGCCTTTCCGATGAAGAGAGCGGCGTTCTCTTCCGGCTGGCCATCGCCGCGCGCAACTGCCTGCCAAGGCATCCACAGTCAAAACAGATTGAGAGTTTCTTCGGCAACAGCATGCACAAGCAGTTTGACGCGCTGTGGCGTCCTTTCTACTGCGGAACCTCCGCTGCCACGCGCCCGGATGATTGCAACGAAGCGCTGAAAGAACACGCCGCCCTGATGAAGCATGGCCACGGCGACAAATCCCCGCTGCCTCTGGCTTCAGAGTTCATCCAGTCCGCCGCCCGTTACCTCGACGAGTTCAATGAAACGCCGCACAGCGGCCAGGCAATGGGCAAGCGCTCGCCGAATGACGTGTTCGATGCAGAGCTACCGCCAGAGCGCCGCAGCCCGGTCAATCCCGCAGACGTGGCCCAGCTCTTCTGGGAGCGCGACACGCGCATCATCTGCGAAGGCGGCGACGTGCGCCTGGATAAATTCCGCTTTGAGCCGGCCGATCAGGGTTCCTTCGCCGCGCTCATGCTGCGGATCGGGCAGGAGATTATCGTGGCGCGCGATCCACGCAACCTGAGCGAGGCCATCGCGCTCACCAATGAGCGTGAGCCAAAGTACCTCGGCTACTTGCGCTCACGCGAGATGGCGGTCCACGGCGAGACGGACCGCGACGTGATCCGGCTGCGCATGCGCAAGGAAGGCGCTGTCCGCACAGCCGTAAAACAACTTCTTGCCGCCGAATCGCGCCAGCGCGCCATCTCCGGCGATGTCACCGAACTTGAAGCCCTACGTCGCCGCGCTGCTGCCAGCGCGGTTCAACCCAACATCCACGCCTTGTCTGTCCCCAAGGCGGTCAACGGAAATGCTCAACCGAGCATGCACGCTGATGACATTGCGGACAGCTTTTTGGAGGAGTAAATGGCTCTATCCACTGAACAGAAGCGTAAATTGCTTGCGCGCGAACTGCCAAGCATTCAGGCCGTGAGGGTGCAACTCCAGGACTACATGGAGCGCACCAGCCTGCAAATAGGAGACGTGGCGGCAAGGATCAATTATTCACGCGTATCCCTCTATCACTTCATGCAAGGGCGCTATGAGAACGTTGCACGCAGCTCGGCACAGATGCGCGCTGCCATCATTGACTTCCTCGCCACATACCCAATTGAGCCCGTTACCAAGAGCAGCGGCCGGATGTATGAAACTGAAAATGTCCGGCTGATTCGCAAATGTTTTTATGAGGCGCTCGACGGCCAGCGCGCGTATTACTTTCGCGGCGCGCCTGGATCGCAAAAGACATTTGTGCTGGAACACCTCATCGCTGAATTGAACCGCCAGGAGATTTCCAAGAACGGGCACGGGCGGCGCGCTTTTTACGTGAGAGCGCGTTACGGAATAACTCCCACACAGATGATGAAGCGCGTTGCGGAATCTGCTGGATCGATCACAGCCGGCGACGTAGACCGCATCCTGCGGAATCTGCGCTTCGATCTGCGAGGCCGCAAGGTCCTCTTTGTGATCGATGAGGCGCAATCGCTCGATATCCCTTGTCTGGAAACATTGCGCGAGCTGCATGACATGCCGCCAAACTGCGGCCTTCTGTTCGCTGGATCGCACGAACTGGAATCAATGTTCAACCGGCTCGATATGGAGCAATGGAAGTCGCGGCTGCGTAAGGGCGCTGAGCTGCCTGGCATCCAGGAGGGCGAAGCTGCAATGGTGATTCGCGGCGAGCTGGGCGATGTGAGCGACCAGAAGGTCTCCGAGCTGGTGAAGAAGTGCTACACCACTGACCAGCGTAAAGGCCGCGAAGTGAAATACATCTCCGCGCGACTTCTGTTCTTCGCGCTGCAGGCCATTCAGGAACGCAAAGCGGTGAAAGGAGCGAACGCATGAAGCCCCTCGCTGAACGTCTCGCGGAGTTCGCCATGGCCATGGTGTTTGTGTTCGGCATCGCGTACGTGCTGTGGCAGGTCCACCGCGCAGTACTGCATCACGCTTTTCAGGTGGTGACGAGATGAGCCGCGCTACTTCACTTCAATTTGGCTGCGATGTATGCAGCAGCGCCAAGGAAGAGAGCAACGGCCGCTGGCGCGTGACGATCGCCATCTCGCTCATGGGCGTTCAGGGCTTCGCCGTCTACGAGTGGAACGATCAACTCGCGACCATGGTCGATGCCAACCATACGTGCGGCGACCGTTGCCAGCACACGCTGATGGAACGGGCATTCGCGCTTCAGGCTGCACGGGCAAAGGCCGGAGGTGCTGCATGACCTATGAGAATATTTTTTGCGCTGAGGTCGTGCTATCCAAGGCGCAACTGCACCTGAGCAACCGCGCATCTCGGGCGATTCGACGGCAAGCTGCATTGCGATGGCGCACCGCGTGAGGCCATTGACCTGATGAGTCAGCTGCTCTTGTCTCTAAAAAAAGATAGAAAAGCGCTGCTGCGTAAGGAATCGCTCAGGCGCAAAAAGCGGAGGGCAGCATGATCACTTCCTGCACCTTCATTCCCTCTCAGCGCGTCAAGGACCTACTGTGTGCCTTGTGGGTCGAATACGGCTGCCAAACGCTGGCCCCGCGCGGCATCCTGCTCGAACTCCGCGCTGAGTTGGGCCCCGCCGATTTTGCTTTGCTGGAAAAAGACCTCGCGCGGCTGCTGCGCCGTTATGACGCACGGCGCGCGGTTGCGCAGATTATCTTTGCCGCCGTGAAACGCAACACCACTTTGCAAACCACTTCCTGGTTCACAGCGCAGGAGATTATCACCGAAGCGCTGAAGCGAACGCTCAACACGTAAGCATAAAAAGCTCAGCCTGCGGCGAGATAAGGCCGCACGAGGATATTGCATTGACAGAAATCACGGAAAAGAAACTCCCCACTGCAAACGAGATCGACACCCTCGCCTCGCTCTATGCCGATGCCAAAGCCAACGTTGAAAAAGCCCAGGAGCGCGCCGACCTGTTTGGCGACCAGCTCATCAAGCTGACGCAGGAGCATGGAACCACACCGCCGCGCGCGGAGAAGTCACTGCGGCTGGAAGGTGACGAGTGGGAAGTGACGGTCAGTGAAGGGCAGAGCGTGAGCGTGAATAAAGCAGCCGCGGCTAAAGTCCTGTCCTCGCTTAAACGTGCCGGGCTGATGGCATTCTTCCGCAAGCTGTTCGTCGTGGAAGCGCAATACAAACTCGCCAAGGGCGCACAGGCGCTCATCGCACAGCCGCTGCCGAAGGGCACTCCGTCGAACCTGCGCAAGCTGCTGGCCGCAGCGGTCCAGATCAAAGACAAGGCACCGCGCCTCACCGTCGCGCCCAAGGAAGAGGCCAAAAAGTGAAACGGCCTCGCCAAATTGCCACTGCTGACAATGCCATCTGGCTCGCGTGTCGCTTCCTGGACAAGCTGGCCGGCGAAGCACGCAATGGCTGTTACCCGGCCGCTCTCGCTCAATATTCCGGAATGAGCAGGCTGGCAGCCCAGCTTGCTCTCCGGATGTGCGTGGAGATCGGCTTCGCGGTCCGTCGCAATGATGGCCGCTATTTCAAACAAACGAGGACAGCACAATGAAAGTCTCAGTCCCCAATCAACGTGACCTGGCTGAAACGCTCGGCCTGGCTGAAATCTACCTGCTGGACGGAGCGCCCATCACAGCGCTCCAGCTTGTTCGCCAGGCGATGGAGATCGCCGATCCCTCGCTGCCTGAAGGTGAGGACCCGGGCGACGTGAGCGATCACATCCTGCGCGCCGCTGGAGTGAGGGGAATATGAGCTCCGAATCCATCCAGACAACAATTCTCGTGATCCTTATGGCTGCCGACCCGAAGGTCCTTTCTGTCGAGGAAATACTGAAGGACACAGTCGATGGCGTGACCGAGCAGGACATCAGCGAAGGGTTGAACGATCTCTTTGATAAGGGATGGGTTGAGCCGTTCAACCCTCATCCCAGAAACGCAGACAGGCCAAGCGCAATGCTCACGTCGGCTGGTAAATCACACCTGGAACTTCTCGTGATGAAAACCTATGCGGAAGTGCTTCGCGATATGGAGAAACCTTCATGATCCGCACACTTCTCCCTTGCCTTCTCTCCGCTGTTCTGGCCGTGATCCTGCGCGACGTGGAGTGCTTTATCGCCGCGAAGATCTTCTGTTGGCGCAAACGCCGGCAGACGCAGCGTGAAGCCAAAGAGAACCGCGAACTGCGCGAGCTCGCCGCTGAATTGATGGCAGCGGAGAAAGCTGAGCGCGAGCAGAAAAAAAGAGCGCGGATCATGGCGGCGCTTCCTCATCCGCAACTGCTCAGAGGCCCACTCGTGATCAGAGCAGGCTGTGACAAGGATTTCATGGAGATCACGGCAGCGATGCATGCGAACTTCGCCGCCCAGGGAAAAACCATCGTTAACGCTGACTTCGAGAAAAACTAACATGATCAATTCCGGTACCAGCACATTTCTATTTGCGCCAGGCGCGGTCCTGATCGCTTCCAGCGTGCCCGGCCGCTGCGCGTGCTCGCGCGTCACTTTCCTTTTCGTCGGACGCAACGGCACAAGCCTCTGTCTGGAATGCGATGCCAAGCGCTGCATGGTCGCACCCACTGAATACTATCCAACCGACGACGGTCCAGACGCGGCCGCTGCGTTCCAGAAAGCGATTGTGTAGACATGGCAAACTGCGCACCCTGTTTAAAACTCGGCCTTCAACTTGTGGCCCACTATCCTGCCAACCGCACCACTGGCAAGGATGCGGAGTGTTATTACCATCACTTCGGCATGCCGCTGCCGGCGACGATCCAGGCCAAGATCGCGCAGCCCAAGACAGCCGCTCCTGTAGATGACGCCACTATCCAGAAGATGGAGCAGGCGCAGACTGACCGCAGTGATCGCGACCAGGCGAAAGATCGCGGGCTCGATATTGACGAAGTAATGAAGGGCTCAGCGGCGGAAAATAAAACAGACCTTCGCACCAAGGGTGAGCAGCCACGCAGCACCAGGTCGCGCGCAGGGCTTACTCCCGATGTGTGCGAGGAGTGCTGGCATGACGGCCACGCGTGCCCAGCTCATTGCACCGTTGGCGAACAGCGTCTTTGTATCGATTGCGCTGATGGAAAGCCATGCGCGATCGCGCGCGAGAAGGCCGCCAACCCGCGCACACCAGCGCATGAGCGCTACCACGTAAAACTTCCAGGTGTGAAGAAGCCGCGTGCTGCTGATGTCGCACTCGTATCGGATGATCGCGGCATCGTTGCCCGTGTTGAGCGCACCGCTCCACCGCAGCAGCCCACAAAGAAAGTAAACATGTCGCTGGTGCTCGATAACAAAGAGCTTCCCACCGGAGCCATCAGTAAGCCCGCAAAACCAGCGCCGGTTCAAACTCCAGCTGCTGAAAAGCAGCAGGAAGAGAAGAAGGAGAAAGTATTCATGCCGCAACCAATTGCACCTGCAAATGGCAAAGACCACACGTCGCCGCCCTCAGCTAAAGAAGAAGCTCCCGCCAGTGTTACGGCAACGATCACCGTCACCGAAAAGCACATGGATGCTTTCTGGTCGAAGCTCTCGCTTCCTGAAAAAGCGGCGATCTTCCAGCGTCAGCTTGAGGGCGAATGAGACCGGACTTCATCATCACGCAGCGGCAGTCGCCGGACGGCCCAACCTCTATCGTGCTGCCCACACACACGGGCGCGCTGAACTGGATGTTCGCGCACGTCGACGCGGCGACGCGGCACGGTATGTCCGCTCATCTCGGTAGCGAGAAGCTGGCGCATTTCAAAAGCGAAGTGGCCGTCGCCGGCATGACCTTCGCTGAACCAAGTTCCCCGCAACCAGCGGGAGGAGGAAAGTAAAAAAATGGAAGACGCTCTCAAACAATACAACGATGCCAAAAGCAATCTCTCCACCGCATCGAGCAACGTCAGTTCCGCCAACAGCGGCCTGCTATCGGCGGGCTCAGCGCTGAAGGCCGCAATCGACAAAGAGATTCAGGATGCGCAAGCCAATGCCGCAACCACAACCGGCCTCGCCAAGGTGGCCGCCGCTTAATCAATGCCCGACGATTCTCAACTCGGTTTTGCCGGCATGGGATTGGAGCCCACACCAGACGCGCACGCGCGCGCCGTGATGCTGGGCTCCGGTCCGTGGCCGGCCACTGATCTGCAGCGCGAGCTGCTGCGTATTCTGCTCTACCATTCAGGCGCGCAACGGGCCATCTCTCTGGGCGCTTTAATAGTGAAGCTGAGTCGCGTAATCAAGACCGTTCCCACTGAGCGCGAAATCAAAGACGCTATCCGCTCTCTGGTGGTGGACTTCAAGGTCCGCATCGGCGCGTCGCGCAGTAAGCCGTTTGGATATTTCTTTGTCACCACGCCGCAGGAAGCGCGTGACGCCGCTCACCTTTACATCTCAGAGATCCGCGAGCTGGCCCGGCGCGTGCGTGTGCTCCTCGATCCGCATGACCTGGGCGAACTGGAAGGCCAGCGCTGGCTTAAACCTTTGCTCACCGAACCTGAGCCCGATCCCAAGGAGGCAGCGTGAAACTATTTCAAAAGACAATTATCGGAAGGCCTGCCGATCCTCTGCTCATCCGTTACATCCTTTTCAGGTGTAGATGGTTCGGTGTCTATCTCCACCATTTGATGCGTAGTGACCACGACCGAGCGCTCCACGATCATCCATGGAACTTCGTCTCTATCCTGCTCACGGGCGAGTACAAAGAGCACACCGCCCAGGGCGTCACTCATCATCGCCGTGGAAGCATCCTGATTAGGCCAGCAATGTGGCTTCACCGTTTTGAGCTTGAGCGCCCAATGTGGACGTTGGTTTTCGTCGGCAGCCGCGTCCGTCGTTGGGGATTCATGACTCCGCTCGGCTGGTGCTGGTGGCGTACGTACAACTATGAGCAGAACATCTGCGAAGAAGAAATCCTGTGGACCGGAGGGAATGACTGATGCTGAAACGCGATGAACTTTCAGATCCGAACAGCTGCTTCAACCGCGCCGCCGATGACGAGCTTGTCTTTGTGCTGCTTGAACGTGATGTGGCCTCGCCGCATGCCATCAGGGAGTGGGGACTTGAGCGCGTGCTGCTCGGCAAAAACCATCCTGACGATGCGCAGATCGTGGAGGCGCTTCAATGCGCGGAGAAGATGGCCGCAAAGCAGGATTGCGACGAAGTCGAACGCAACTGCTTCTCCCAGAACAAAGCCATCCGCGCCACGTTCCCCGATCCGGGAGAACTCGCAAAGCAGTTGCTGGGCCCCGCGCCGTACTCGCTTCTTGTAGATAAATTTCAAGCGCATGAGGCCATCCGGTCCTTCCAGCGCGACACAATCAACACTCTGGCTGACTGCCTGGTGCGCGAAGCCGCGCGGCTGGAACGCACAAACGGATTCCTCAAAATTGAGGACTTGAAGCGCGAAGCCCAGGCGCTGCGCGATTACGCTGAAACCCTCGCGCCGCCCGCTCCGGAGGCGAATCGGTAATGAGAGGTATGCCCAACAATCCGGTGACGTGCGAGAAGTGTGGCGGACCTGACGGATTTCCCAACGTGCGCCGTTGTCGCCGCTGCATGCCTCCCACTGCGCGCAAAAAATATTTCTGGACTCCTGACCTGGATGAGCGCCTCCGGCGCATTTACGCCGAGCACGCTCACAGTCGTGAAGCCCTGGGCGAGGGCATCACGGCGCTGGCAAAGCTGATGCGCTGTCCGAGATATATCGTTTCCAACCGCGCCGGAGAGCTGCGCATCCGCACCAGCCGTGGCAAGACATGGACGAAAGAAGAGGTCGAGTTCCTGCGCAAGAGCGCTGGTGTGAGATCGATTGAATTCATGATGAAGACTCTCAAGCGTGGGCAGGTGGCGTTGCTGTCAAAGCTGTGGGAGTTGCGTCTGAGCTGGCGCGTGACGGAAGGGTATTCCCGGCAGGACCTGACCGCCGTGTTCTGCGTTTCCTTTTACACCGTGGGCAAGTGGATCGATCGCGGCTGGCTTCGTCCGCTGCCTTCCACGGATCGCATTCCTGAAGAGCAGGTTTTGCGCTTCATCAAAAATCACCCGGAAGAGTACAGCCTGAAGCGCGTCGACGAGGCGTGGTTTAAAGGAATGGTCTTTCCTAGCTTCGGCTCGCTTGGCAAGCCGTGTGATCGCCGCGACAGCGATTCACATCACGAGGAGGTCGCTTGAAAACTTCCGCGCTGCAGGGCGAAGCGCCAGCGCGTCTCTTTGCCGACGCCGATCCGCTGGTAGAGACGGAATTCCGCCCGAACCGCCTCACTCACGATGATCAATATCGGCAAGATATGAAACACCGCCGCGCACTGATTCGTAGCTGGCAGACTTCCATCCGCGCGATTAAGCGAGTGAGAAAGGCGAAGCGTCCATAAATGGCCAGGTTCTGTATCTGCGGCTGCGGAAAAAAATTGATCAGCAAGACGACGGATCAGACCGATTATGATCGCAAATTTTTTGACAAGGAGTGCCTCAAAAAAGATCGCAGGGAGCAGCTGCGCGAACAGCGCGCTTTCAGTAAAAAACAAAGGCGCTGCTCGTCATGCCATCAGCCACTGCTTAAGGCAGAGCTGTGGAAGAAGTTTTGGCAATGGATTACTGAGAACGGAATCGAGTTATGACTAAGACAGGGATCAGCGCCGCCCAGCTCACGCGCCTCCAGGTGCTGTGGACTCAGTATGCCAGCCGCGAGATGATGAAGAACTCGCGCGATGAGCGGCTGCGCTGGGCATCGGAACAAACCAAGCGCGCGATCTCCAGCTTTAAAGAACTGACGCTCTCCGAAGCGTCCGATCTCATCAATCTGCTGCAGTCGGAAATGGGAATTAAAGAGTCGTCGCCGGCAGTGCGGCCGCGCCGCTTCCGATCGCGCATGAAAGACCGCGACCAGGCGCACGCAGCCGGCACGGAAGGGCGTCGCGGATCGCGCGGCAACTTCACCATCGCTCAAGCCGAGGACCTTTCCATGCTCGATGCCATGCTTACCGAGATGCAGTGGACACGCGAACGCCTGGACGCGTTCCTTGTGTCTCCATCGTCTCCGCTTCGCGGACGGACACAGCTTCGCACCGTTGGCGATGTGAATCGCGTGCTTTGGGCGCTCAAACGCATCGCTGCGCGGCAGGCTAAGGGATCGGTTCAAAAATGACAGACAAGCGCCCTGATCCAAAGCCCGTGCAATTGTCGTTATTTTTCCGTCCGACGAAGAACGCGTCGTGGGTTGCGAGGCACCTGAAAACGAGCGCGCAAACAGTGGCCCGGATGATCGAAGCCGGTGAGCTTGACGGCTATAAATTACGCGACCGTGGACCGTGGTATATCTTCCTGGATTCTGTCGATGAAGTGCTGCGCCGCCAGGCCACAAAATATAGGCAGGAACATCGCCTTCCTCCTGCGGCTGGAGGCCAGAAATAATGTCAGTAGGATGTCAGTTGGATTGGTCGCCAGCACAGCGCCTGTCAGTTGGCCCACACCCGCGTGAATTGCGGCTCTCCGCGCGTCCAGTGCGCCGCAAAACGCCATTGTCAGCAGGAGTCACGACCAGCGCGCCAGCCGATACGTATTATCAACAACTTGCGCCGTGTGCGCCCGCCGCGCCTCGCCTCGCCCACTGCGGCCATTCGCGCCTCGCTCTCGCTCAGATCGTCGTCTAACCGCCATATCCCGCGCCATCCCGTCATATCCCGCCACTGCAACCCATTTCTCCCATTCCCATCTGGCCACGCTGATCGTGCATTTACCGCAAACCTGCACCGAGACAAGGATCTCCCGGCGCATCCAAAGAACGCAGCGGAATGCGTTCCATGCACTGAATCTTGCCACTCCCTGCGGGCACATGGCAGGAACCATATGGGCTAAGGTATTCTGAGAGTGGCGATATTCCAGACCAACAATGGCCAACGATCTACTAACCCGGCTGAAGCAAGGCGCCGTCCTTTGCGACGGCGCAATGGGCACTCTGCTCTATGCCAAAGGCGTGTTCATCAATAAGTGTTATGACGAACTGAACCTCACACAGCCAGACCTGATTCGCGGAATCCACCAGGAATACATGAATGCCGGGGCCGAGATTATTGAAACCAATACTTTCGGCGGCAACTCTTTTCGGCTGGCCCGCCACGGTTTAGGCGATAAGGTTGAGGAAGTCAATCGTAAAGGCGCGGAGCTGGCGCGCGAAGCCGCGGACGCTTTCAACCTGAAGAAAGCCGCCAACGTTCTGGTGGCAGGATCGATTGGGCCACTTGGGTTGCGCATTGAGCCGCTGGGTAAAACGTCACGCGAGGAAGCCCGCGCTTCTTTCCGCGATCAGATCACCGCTCTGGTAGCAGGCGGCGTTGACGTGCTTATGCTGGAAACGTTTGGCTATCTGGAAGAGCTGCATCAGGCCATTCTGGCGGCGCGCGAAGTCGCTCCGGACAAGCTTTTAGTGGCGCAGGTAACCATCGATGAAGACGGCAACTGCCTGGACGGCGCCAGCCCCGAGACATTTACCACCAAGCTGCATGAGTGGGGCCCGGACGTGATTGGCTGCAACTGCAGCGTCGGTCCCGTGGCAATGCTGGAAGCCATAGAGCGCATCCGCCGCCTTACTGACAAGCCGCTGGCCGCGCAGCCCAATGCAGGTATCCCGCGCAGCATTGAAGGCCGCAACATCTATCTGTGCTCACCGGAATATATGGCCAGCTACGCGCGAAAGTTCGTGAATGCCGGAGTGAACCTTGTAGGCGGATGCTGCGGCACAACGCCAGAGCACATCAAGTCGATGAAGTCGGCCCTGCGCATGTCGGACGCCAAGGGCAAGCCGGGAGGCTTTCGGGTAATCACTGAGGCCAAGCGCGAATCCAGCATCACGCCGCCGCCTCTGGCGCAGCGATCAAACCTGGGCAAAAAGCTGGCAGCCGGTGAGTTTGTAACGCTGGTGGAGATTGTTCCGCCCAAGGGAATCGACTTCCGCAAAGAAGTGGAAGGCGCAAAGTTCCTGAAAGCCGCCGGCATTGACGCCATCAATATCCCGGACAGCCCTCGCGCCTCTGCCCGCATGAGCAACATGGCTCTGTGTCTTCTGGTGCAGCAGCAGGCAGGGATTGAGACCGTTCTGCACTTTACCTGCCGTGATCGCAACGTGCTGAGCATGCAATCTGAGTTGCTGGGCGCGTTCACCACGGGACTGCATAACCTGATCTGCATTACCGGCGATCCCCCCAAGCTGGGCAACTATCCTGACGCAACTGCGGTCTTTGACGTGGACGCAATCGGCTTGGTGAACATCGTTCGCAACCTGAATCATGGGTTGGACGTTGGCGGCAATCCGATTGGCTCAGGGACAAAGTTCATGATCGGCGTGGGAGCGAATCCCGGCATTGTGAACATTGACGAAGAAGTGCGCCGCTTTGAATATAAAGTTGAAGCCGGCGCGGACTACGCTGTAACGCAGCCGGTTTTTGACGTTGCGCTGCTGGAGCAGTTCCTGCGGCGCGTTGACCATCATCGCATCCCGGTGCTGGCTGGAATCTGGCCGCTTACCAGCGTGCGCAATGCCGAGTTCATGAAGAATGAGCTGCGCGTTTCCGTCCCTGACGCAATCCTTGAGCGCATGGCCCGTGCGCCAAATACCGAAGCCGCCCGCGCTGAAGGAATCCTGATTGCGCGCGAGATGCTGCACAAAGTTCGCGGCCTGGTGCAGGGAGCGCAAGTAGCTGCGCCGCTGGGACGGTACAGTTCAGCTATTGACGTGCTGGATGGCATCGCTGGCTCGGCTTCAGCAGCTGGTTAAAGCAGAACTTTAGAATACGCCGCTAAGGTGTTGGATTTCTAGTGGCTAAGCTCAAGCATTCGCGAAGGATACACCTTCAGCAGAAACTCATTGTCTGATTCCTGCACGGGCCGCAGTGTTATCTTGCCGGCGGCCATCACGGTTTGCGGAAGCGATGGAACACCGCTTCATAGATGGCGCCGTTCTGCTGGTCGGCGGAAACGGGAGTCAGGAAGATTTCAAACTCGCCAAGCTTTTCATGTTCCAGGCGATGGGTCTGCTGGTCCAGCCGAGGCCTGAATGGCCCGCGGAATTGAAGCGAGAAAAACTCCATCTTGGGTGAAGAATCATTCTCGGCTACATCAACCAGCTCAAGGGTGATGGTTCCGGCAGGTTCGTGTTGGATTTTGAATTGACTGTGCAACTGCTCGCGAAAAAGCTTGGCGTTCAAATCTTCCAGAGGCATCGGCATAGTGGAACCAACAGCCTATGCAACAAGGTTTGTCACTGTCAACTATGCAACAAATATTCTGGGACGCTGATCGGACAACACACCATAAGTCCTCCATCGCGGGATTGTAGGAGGGACATTCAGTGGGAGAGTGCCGACCCTTACTTCACAAGTGAGGCGTGGATGGTATGTCCACTTCAGTGTAAGTTCCCGGCTGCGCTGCATTCACCGCGGCCACGACCTGGGCCAACAGCGGCTTGATAAGCCGCCACCGGGCTTTGCCCAATACCACGATGGCTATTTTGCGGTGCTGCAGATTCTGTTGATAGCGGATATTTTTGTCTGTGGAAAGAAGCAGGTCAACCCAGCGCTCTCCGCTGCCTTAAGCAACTCACCATTGGTGAGCCGGTCCCAGCCCTGCGCTCGGGCCTCTTTCACCGTATGCTCTGGAAGATAGCTGGCAATGCCTCTGGGCGTTCCATGATCAAAGAGAATCAGCATCAGGGACGGACAGGAGCGTCGAGGCTGCGGGCGGCAAACTCCAGCACAGCGTTGATCTGTTCGCGCGTGACGTCGAATTGCTCCATCACTTCCTCAATTGTCATTCCATCCTCGAGGTTTTCAAAGATGGTGGCCACTGGCAGACGAGTGCCCCGGAAAACCCATGCCCCGCTCACCTTGCCGGGGATACTTTCCACTTCCGGGCACTGAGACCAATCGAGCGCCATACTATCCTCCGCAACTTATATGGTAGCTGTCTTTCCACATTAAGTGTGAGGAGAAAATTACTCTTGCGCTTCTGGTAATCGACAGAAACGTCGAATTTACTGATAGGCCTTTACTGCGCGGCTTTCACTACTTTAGCCGTGCCCATTTTCGCCGTGCTGCCCTGCCGGATGGTAAACGCAACTTCAGGGTACGTGGCCGCGACTTTCAGGTTTCCGCCGCGAGAGAGCGCAGCCGGAGCTTTCAGTCCGGCAACGCGATGTCCACTGGCTTGATCAGTCAGGAAAAACATCAGAGTGGCATCTTTCGATAACGAGTTCCACAGCGGATCATTGGTGAAGTCTGGCAAGTCCATCACGAAACTTCCGTCGGCATCCACGGTCGCCTTGGTCACGGCAAGGGGGGAGACTGAGAGGCCGGGAACGGAAAAGAATTTTCCCGCCCAGCGCACCACATACATTGATTCCACTTGCAGCACCTGGCCGCCGGGAGGCAGCGCGACTTTTCCGCGCAACTCAACCGTGGGCAGCTTCTGGCATTGGAAGTCGCCCTGACGAGTGCTGCTCGCCAGATCGTCAGCGGCAAAAGTTACGAACTGGCAGCCCGGCGCGTATGCGATGGCATTGAAGGTCTTTGGCGTGCGTCCGGCGGAGTCGGCATGAATCACCAATTTGTCATTGCCCGCCGCTGCCGCCGTGGATGACCAGCGGACGCCTGATTCGTCGGTGAGAAAATAGCGTACCTGAACGTCTTTTGCCGTAATGGGTGGCGCAACCAAAATGGTAAAGATCGCGTCCGCTGGAACGGGCTGCGATGTGGGAGCTGCAGTCTGAGCTGTGAGAGAACTTGCGACAAGGGTAAAAATAAAAGCGAGAAGAAAACCGCGTGCTACTGCTGGCATATCCGTCAAAACCTCTGGCGACATTATCTCTCATAATCAAGATTTACAAGCTAGGAATTCTGTTCAAAAGGTACTTAGGAAGAGGTAATTACGATTTGTGGCGGAGACGCTTATACCTTAACGTGCGGGCTTTGACCTATCATTCGCGATCAGGTAGCTGGCTCAAGACTTACATGACGCTGGGCGCATCGATCCCCATCAGCTCAAGGCTCTGGATCAGTGCCCGACGCACTACTGCGGCGGTAGCAAGCAGAAAGCTTTTCTTTGCATCGTCTGCCTCTGTGAGGATGTGGTGTTTGTGATAGAAGTTGTTGAATTGCTGCGCCAGTTGGAACGCAAACTTGGCCGCGTAAGCCGGTTCGGTGGTGGAGATGCACTGCTCAATCATGCTGGAAAGCTGGCCCGCGCGAAGCCATAGCTCCCATAGTTCGTCGTCTTCTTTCAAGAAGCGCAAATCGATCTTGCCCGTAAGGATTTCTTCCGCGCTCAAGCCGGCTTTGCGAAAGATATTTGTGGCGCGGACAATCGCATATTGTGCGTAAGGACCAGTCTCACCTTCAAAACTCAACGCTTCCTTGAAGTCAAAGGCGATTACTGAGTTCTTGGTGAACTTCAACATAAAGTAACGCAGCGCGCCGATAGCGATCTGCGAAGCAATCTCATGCCGCTCCTGCTCACTCATCTCCGCGTGGCGCGAATCCACTTCCTTCTGCGCCGCCGCGATCAGCGAATCCAGCAGATCATCCGCCTTCACGCCAAAGCCTTTGCGCCCTGATACCTCTATATAGGACCGCTTCTGGTCGTCTTCAGAAACGTCATAGCCCAGTTCCATGGCGCAACGCGGCGTTAGCGCCACCATCTCATAAGAAAAATGATGATAGTCTTCCGCCTGCTCGGTGTAGCCAAGTCCTCGAATCGCTTCAATCACGTTGTTCTGCGGATCGGCCTGGCGTGAATCGATGACATTATAAATTGCATTCACGCTGCCAAAATGCGGATGGTCTTTTTCACCCGACTCGGCGGAGATCCACACCTGCCGGCCGTCAGGATAACGATAGAAGCGCTGATACCCGAAATCGCGTCCCAGCAAGCCAAATTTCCAGAGGTGATAAGCAATGTCTTTTCCGACGTAAGTCACCGTGCCGTTCGAGCGGACGATTATCTTAGCGTCTTCATCCGGGCCATCGTTAGTTTCAGTGGCCCCATTGCTTGAATTGGCGATTGCCTCTTGCTCAATTCTCCTGAAATCTCTTTTTTCTTCTGCTGATTTGCCAGCCCGTTTCATCACCCAGCAACCTTTATTCTTGCCTTCAGTCTCAAAGTAGAGCACGCCTTTTTGCTTCAACTGCTCAAAGGCCGAGTCCCAGAAATGCAGATGAAGGATTTCGCTTTCCTGCGGCAGAAAGTCGTACTCAATGCCCAGCCGCTGCATGGTTTCCAGATGTCGACGAATAATGGCCGTCGAAATCAGCTTGCCGATCTCAGCCGCTTCATTGCCGCCGCTCTCAATATCATGCAGGGTTTGCAGACGAAGCTTCAGGTTCTCTTTATTCTCTTCATACCATTGCGAAACGCGCGCGTAGAGGTCCCAGCAGTAATAGTCAAACGAATGCAGCGGTGGTCCCGCAGCCGCGATCAGCTTCTCAATCTCACTCTTCCCTTTTTTCTCCAGATACAAAAAGCCCACCACCACGTCCGCCACCTGGACGCCGGTATTGTCGATATAGTTCTGCACATCCACATGCGCGCCCGCGGCCTGAAGCAGACGGACAAATGTGTCACCCAGAATGGCATTACGCAGATGGCCGATGTGGGCTGCTTTGTTGGGATTGATGCTGGTGTGCTCCACCAGGATCTTCTTGCCGCTGGCAGAACCGGGCTGCATCGCCTTTGGATCAAGCAGCAGTCGCGCCGCTTCTTCGCGATTGACGCGCGCATTGATGTATCCCGCGCCAGCGACTTCAAATTTTTCAAAGCCCGGTACCTCGCCCAACCCAGCAACAACCTCTTCTGCAATCTTGCGTGGCGGCTTCCGCAACTTTTTGGCCAGTTCAAAGCTCAACGGCAGCGCATACTCGCCCAAGCCGACGTTTGGCGGCTGATCGACCACAATGCGGGGCAGTTCAACATCATATTGCCGCTTCAAAAGGTCACGAACGCGCTGAATAAGCTGCTGCTGTAGTTGCAGGTACAAGTGTTGGCCTTTGCCTGGATTAGATTTAGCGGCCGGGGCTCATTTTCAAGCCGTAAGTTGCTGACAGAAAAGGTGATTATAGCAAAGTTGAAGAGAACGTTTTTCGAGACAAAATAGAAAACTATGGATTGTTTTCCGTTTCTCAATGCCCATTGCAGGAGCAACTACCCAGAAGCTGGTTTCCGGAATGCCTCGCGTTGTAGGGCACGCCCATCAAGCCCTCGCAGCCGCGAGCCTTAGCTCCCCCCTGTCCTTCTTGTAACGATTGGTCCGTCCTTCGCACTATTAGTTCACTAGCAACTCAGATGAATTGGGGGAAATATGAAGGCCAACATTGCATCGCGCTTGCGTGTTATTAGACTGGTTGAAGTGATTGTCGTTGAAATTACCCTCTTCGGGCTCATGATCGCAGCGGCGCTGCCGGCTGTATCACAAACGTCCAAGGGCGTGGCAGCGAGGGCCATAGCCGCGCAAACGGCGGGTCCGGAGCTGGTGAGAGCACAGGGCGAGTGGCATCAGGCATTACTGCAGCTTCCGCATCCCAAGCCGGGATGTTACCGGGCCACGTATCCCCGAGTCGAATGGATTTCAGTTACCTGCAACCCAGCGCCGAAATATCCCGCGATACCCACGCATGGCGTTCCCAAGCCCTTTACCGTGGGCAACGGTGGAACCAACGACTTCGCCTCGAACCCTACAGGCACGATCATCGGCGTGGACGGCACCTTCCCCAATCCCAGCGTGGGATTGACAGAAACCGGCCCGATCGCCAATTCGGGCCCGTCATTGTCCGATACGTACACGCTGCAGATCAATGCCAATCCGTTCACGGGCGGAGCCTGTGCGGGCAGTCCTAATCCCACATGCCAGGCATGGGAGCAGTTCGTCTACGAAAACAACCCGACCACGCATCAGGTATATATCCAGTACTGGCTGCTCAAGTACAACGCCACCTGCCCGTCGACAGCGTGGACGCAATTCCAGTTCACTGGACACCCGGAGATTTATTGCTACCAAAGTACGTTCGCCTCGCCGACGCTGAGCGGGCACTCGGTCAGCGAGTTTGGCAGCAACAATCTGCGGTTCAGCGCTTTGGTGACTCCCAGCAGCGACGAGGTGGTGATTACCATCGGCGCAGATAGTGCGATGAGGACCGGAAGCAACGCCGTGGGCCTGGCAGCCGGTTGGGTTGACGCGGAATTCAATGTCTTTGGCGATGGCGGGAACTCGAGCGGCGGAGGCCAGGCCGGATTTGGCGCTAGCTCCACCATCGTGGTCAAGAACACGGTCCACAACGGAACCAGGAACGCGCCCGCGTGCGACATGCAAAGCTTCACCGGCGAAACCAACAATCTCACACTGGTAGGCATGGGCCCGATTCCGACCCAGGCGTCTCCTGCCATTGAGTTCACCGAGAGCAATGTACCTGGAAGCCTGGCTGCGTGCGTGACCGCGGCCGGCTTTGGCGACACCCACCTGACCACATTTGACGGCCTGCTCTACGACTTTCAGGCGGCGGGCGACTTCGTCCTCACCCAGGCTGAAGGATTTATTGTTGAGAACCGGCAAGTATCGGGCGCGCCTTCCTGGCCGGACGCCACGGTCAACAAGGCTGTCGCAGCTGAGATGGGCAAAACTCACGTCGCTGTGTGCACGGAACCCTCGCGAATTTTTGTCGATGGCAAAGAGCGTCAGATCGGTGAAGGCCAGATCGTCTCCCTGCCCGGAGGAGTCGGCATTCTGCACACCGGCAATGTCTACTTGGTGCAAGATGAGGCGACCGGCAATGGCATACGAGCGGAGGATAACGGTACCTACATTAACTTGACCATCGGTCTGGGCCACTGGCCGGCAAAAGTTCGAGGCGTGCTAGCTAACGCCAACGGGAACGTGAAAGCCATCGAGGCTCGGACCGGAGCCATGCTGATCGCTCCTTTCGCATTCGACCAGCTTTATCACGAGTTTGCTGATAGCTGGCGCGTGCCGGAGAGGGAGTCGCTGCTGGCGCCATGCGGCGAGCGTGTTGTGACTGGTATTCCCAAGGCGCCGTTCTATGCCAACAACCTGCCGCCTCAGCTCCGCGAACGCGCGCAGCGCGTGTGCACGGCAGCAGGCGTTAGGGAGAAAGCGCTCCTCGACGCTTGCACTATCGATGTGGCATTCACCGGACGCAAAGAAGCGGCCAAGGTATATGTTGGCATGCGTACCCCAGCAGCCGAGGGACAGATCGTTACTTCAGGAGGTGGCAAGGGAGAAGGCGGCGAAGGTCGTGGCTACGACAAGAGCGACAAAGAGAAGAAGGGGAAGAAACAGGATAAAGATAAGGAATGAGGAATCGCCGCCGTCCATGTCCGCCAAGGCCATAGATCCGGAGACTCGAAGCCGGTCATCTGGCCAATTTTGCGCTTGAATTCAAGAGATGAACTGACAAATGGACCGGTGCCTCCGCCCCGGATGGAGAACTCCGTAACAACCCACGCCGAGGTGAATGGGGCAGCTTGGATCCAGTAGGGCAGCTTTATTAGGGCGCAAGCACAAGGTCCTTCGATCCTACTCGCAAGCTGAAGAAAACGCTTGCTCCTTTACGGACCTCAGGATGACGAATTTTTGGTACTGGATGAAATTATCTCCAAACCGACCCACTTCCATCCTGCTTCCATCCTAAGGGAACTTGAAAATAACTGAAATGATGTCTAAGAGCAGGATTGCGGGCCTCTGCCGATTCTTCCACCCCACGATGCGAAAACCGCGCATGTCCTTGCACAACAGGATTGCTGTTCAACCGGAACCCGGCTCGTTCCCATCTTCGGCTGGTTTGACGCGGCCCACGGCTAAACCTATGATGAATGTTTGCGTTGTGAATGTTCGCGCCTGCTTAGCGGGGCGCCAGCCTTGAGTACTGCTTAAGTCATTTGTCATTTGGTTATATGCGTATTGCCTACCTAGAATGCTTTTCCGGGATCAGCGGCGACATGTTTCTTGGCGCCCTTGTTGATGCCGGAGTTCCGCCTGAGGTCTTTACCCGGACGGTTGAAGCTCTGGGCGTGGACGCGCGTCTGGAAATTTCTCGAGTGGACCGCAGCGGGATTAGCGCCACCAAGGTTGATGTGATAGCCGCCGGGGAAAAGGAGCTGCCGCGCGAAGAGTTCTGGGCAGAAGCACTCAGCACTCAGCAAGAAGCACTCAGCACTCAGCAGTCAGCAGTCAGCCCGGCAACCGCTTTGGCCGACGCCCACTCGCCCGGCCTGGAACAGAAACGCGCGGAGCAGCACTCCGACCAACACGACACTTCTCCGCAGGCGGGGGCGCCTGCGCTCCACGAGCATGGGGCTTCGCACGAGCACTCGCATTCCCAGACACCGCCGAGGGCGGCGGTGCCACATGAGCATGGCCACAGCCACTCCCACGACCATAGCCACTCGCATTCGCACGAACACGATCACCATTCCGGCCATGCGCATTCGCATCGCGGGCTGAAAGAAATCCGGCAGATTATTCAAGCTGCGGGCATCAGCCAGTCGGCAAAAGATCGGGCTATAAAGATCTTTGAAGCGCTGGGCGCGGCGGAAGCCAAAGTTCACAACACCGATATCGAAAAGATCCATTTTCATGAAGTCGGGGCGATTGACGCCATCGTGGATATCGTGTGTGCTTCGGTCGGCGCAGAGGCGCTGGGCGTGGACGAATGGATTTGCTCGCCGCTGAACGTCGGAGGCGGAACGGTGGTCTGCGCGCATGGCGCGTTCCCTATTCCCGCGCCAGCGACGCTCGAACTGCTGAAGAATGCTCCGGTCTATTCCGGCGAAATCCAGAAAGAACTGGTCACGCCCACGGGCGCGGCCATCGTGAGCGTCCTGGCATCGCGCTTCTCGCAGTTCCCTACTATGAAGACCGAAAAGATTGGCTATGGCGCGGGCACTCGCAACTTCAAGAACTCGCCTAACGTCCTGCGGCTGACCGTGGGTGAAACCACGGCTGCGCAGCATGAGTCAGCATTCCCGGTGGAAGAAATCAGCGTTCTAGAAGCCAACGTCGACGACATGACGCCGCAGGTCTTTGGTTATGTGATGGAGCAGGCGCTGCAGAACGGCGCACTGGACGCTTTCGGCACGCCGGTGCAGATGAAGAAAAGCCGTCCTGGAATGCTGCTGACCGTGCTCTGCCGCACAGAAGACAGCCAGCGTCTCACGAAATTTATTTTAGCTGAAACCACTACGCTCGGCGTGAGAATGCGGCGTGAAAATCGAGCAGCTCTTACCCGCCGCCACGTGAGTGTAAGCACCAAGTGGGGCAACGTCCGCATGAAGCTGGCCAACCTGAATGGCAGTATCAGCAACTACGCTCCTGAGTATGAAGATTGCCGCGAGATCGCCAAAGAAAAGAAAGTGCCATTAAAAACCGTGATGCAGGAAGCCATTAAAATTTATCTGGAAAATACCAATGGATAAGGGCCGGGAAAAGTTTTACATTACAACGCCCATTTATTACGTGAACGCCCGCCCGCATATTGGGCATGCATATACCACGCTGGTGTGTGACGCCATTGCTCGCCGCAAGCGCATGCTGGGCTTTGACACTTATTTTCTAACCGGGACGGACGAGCACGGCCAGAAGATTGAACGCTCTGCCCAGGCCGCCGGCAAAACGCCCAAGCAGTTTGCCGACGAAGTATCAGAGCTTTTCCGCTCGCTGTTTGGGAAGATGAACATCTCCAATGACGATTTCATACGCACTACCGAGGCTCGGCACAAAGCCGGCGCGCAGGAACTATGGAAGCGTATCCAGGAGAATGGATACATCTATAAAGGTACATATTCAGGGCAATATTGCGTGTTTGACGAGCTGTACGTTGATTCCGTGGGTCCCGGCGCGCCCTGCCCGGAATGCGGCCGTCCGACGGAGACGGTGAGCGAAGAAAACTATTACTTTAAGCTTTCCGCTTTCGCTGACCAGTTGCTGGCGCATTACCAGCAGAACCCAGGATTCATCCGTCCGGAGACGCGGCGCAATGAGGTCATTGCTTTTGTGAAGAGCGGCTTGCGCGATCTCTCTGTGAGCCGTAGCACTTTCAAGTGGGGCATCCCTGTCCCGGGCGATCCCAAGCACGTGATGTATGTGTGGCTGGACGCGCTAAGCAACTACTGCACCGCCGTTGGATTGGGCGCGAAAGATACGGCGGAGCAGAAAAACTTTGAGCGTTACTGGCCGGCTGACGTGCACATGATCGGCAAGGAAATTATCCGCTTCCATTGCGTTTACTGGCCGGCGTTTTTGCTGGCCGCCGGACTGCCGCTGCCCAAGTCCGTCATCGCGCACGGCTGGCTGCTGTTTGAAGAAAGCAAGATGTCAAAGTCGCGCGGCAACATTGTGCGCGCTGAAACCGTGATCGACGTGATGGGCAATGACGCGTTGCGTTATTTCCTGCTGCGTGAAGTTGTCTTTGGACAGGACGGCTCCTTTAGCTTTGACGCTCTGGTGCAGCGTTACAACTCTGACCTCGCGAATGATCTGGGCAATCTCTCTAGCCGCACGTTGACCATGATCAACCGCTACTTCAACGGTTCGGTGCCCTATCCTTCACCCACGGTTGCGCGCAAGGCGACCGATGACGTGATCAAAGAGCATGCGCTGGCCGTGATCCGTGAGTTCGGGGAATTGTTCGATGATTATCAGTTCTCTCGCGCGCTGGAGTCGGCATGGTCATTGATTGGCGCGGTCAATAAATATCTGGTGGATGAAGAGCCCTGGATTGTCGCGGAAAAAGAAGGCGAGGAAAGCAAGTCGCGCCTGGCGACCATTCTTTATACAGCGGCAGAAGCGCTGCGGATTGTTACGGCGCTGGCGCATCCGGTGCTGCCGGAATCCACGGCAAAAATCTGGACACAGCTTGGCCTGGGCGAGATCAGCAAATTCAATCTTGCCGAACTCAAGTGGGCGCAGCTACCACTGGGCGGCAAGCTGGGCAAAGTGGAGCCGGTATTTCCGCGCGCCGACAAAACTTCAATCGAGAGGATGCAACAGATGGAACAGGAGCGCGCAGCGCAGGCTGACTCCACTCAAGCATCATCAACTGCCACTGTTACGCCGATTCCCGCAGGCGAAGGCGCGCGCGCAGGACAGCCTGCAACCCAGGCCGCGCATGGCCCGACGGAGGCTGCTCCAGCGGCAAAAGCCGCGCCGCCTGCTGCTGCACCCGCTGCCGACGGAAAAATCTCTATCGACGACTTCATGAAGGTGGAGCTACGAGTTGGCCAGGTGAAGGCTGCGGAAAAAGTTAAAGGCGCGGACAAATTATTGCGCCTTGAAGTCGATATAGGAACTGAAGTCCGGCAGCTCGTCGCGGGAATCGCGCTTGCATATAAACCAGAAGACCTGATCGGGCGCAAAGTTGTGATCGTCGCTAATCTTCAGCCACGCAAGCTGCGCGGGCTGGAATCAAACGGCATGATCGTGGCCGCGTCCGTTGGCGAAGACGGCAAGCCAGTGCTGGCAGGATTCCTGGAAGATGTGCCGGTGGGGGCAAAGCTGAAGTGATTGGTTTTCTACAATCCCGAACCTGCGTTCTTTGCGGGTGAGGGATCACTATAGCCACAGAGCTTTTGAGCCGCCACGGCGATAACTGCTGGTTCCCAATCGCAATCTTTCCGAAGGTAGTGGTCCCTCACGCGCAAAGAGCGCGAGTTCGGGATTATAGAAAAATGTACATCGACTCCCACGCTCATCTTGAAGGCCACAAATTCGATCGTGATCGCCCAGAGATGCTGGCGCGCGCCCGCGAAGCCGGACTGGAACGCATGCTCGCTATCGGCAGCGGCACAGGTCCCGGCACGTATGACTGCGCGCTGAAAATTGCCGAGCAGCATGACTGGATCTTCGCCAGCACAGGCTTGCATCCGCATGAAGCCAGCGTGGCGACCGATGCCGACTACAAGGAGATGGCCGATCTGGCAAAACATCCAAAGCTGATTGCCTGGGGCGAGATCGGCCTGGATTATTTTTACGATCACTCGCCGCGCGACGTGCAGAAAGAAGTTTTCCGCCGACAGATGGAGTTGGCCGCCGCAGCCAAGCTGCCGATTATTATCCATTGCCGCCCTAGCAACAACAGTGAGAACGCCTGGGACGATACGTTGCAAATGCTCCGCGATCATTGGGCGTCCATCAGCCTGCCGGGAATTCTGCATTGCTTTACCGGCGAATGGAAACACGCGCAAGCCGCGCTGGATATCGGCTTCTATATATCTTTTGCCGGTAACGTCAGCTTTCCCAAGGCGGAAAATATTCGCGAAGCCGCAAAGCAAGCCCCACTCGACCGCATGCTGATTGAGACTGATTCACCGTATCTTGCTCCGGTGCCGCATCGGGGCAAACGCAATGAACCAAGCTTCGTGGTCAATACCGCCGAAGCAATAGCGCAATTACGCGGAATGGGCAAAGAAGAAATCGGCAAGCAGACGGCAGAAAATTTCTATAGGCTGTTTCCGCAGACGCGTTAAAACGGTTGTTTAGATAGCGTCAACTTTAAAAAGCAAGCACAAGGTCCCTCCGTCCTACTCGCGCGCTGGTTAAAGCGCGCGCTCGCTCAACGGACCTCGGGATGACGAGTCATAAAAAATTACGTTAACAATGAAACTGCTCTAGTGCTTACTTCCCTGGCGCATTTTTATCAGCATCAGCCAATGGCGTAGGAACTTTCTTGGTTCCGGCCAGCTCTGCCGCGGTCTGCGTGATGTTGCGCTTGGAAAATGGCCCGAAGAATCCCCAGCAGCTCGCGGTAGGAATTGATGGCTTCTTGTCTGCCGATGCAGCGGGACAATCTTTGCCATACTTTTCCTGCAACTGCGGCAGCACCGCGTCAACTAGCGCCTGATCGCTCTTCCCTGCTGCCTGGGCCTTGGCCACGGCATCGCGCAGCGTGACAAGATATTCGCGAAAGCCTCGAACATCATTCACGGTGGCAACATCGCCATGGCCGGAAACAAAAGTCGCTGCCGGATGATCGGCCAGCAACTTGTCCAGCGTCTTCACCCAATCGCTGGTAGTTGCGTCAATCAGGTTCGGCAAGTGTTTCTGCCAGACCAGATCGCCGGCAAAAACCACGTCGGCGTCCGGCACGGTCACCACGGAGTCGCCGCCGGTATGGCCCAGCATGTATCGGACTTGAATCTGCCGCGCGCCTAGATAAATATCCACGGCGTCACTGTACGTTTCGTCCGGCAACACCAGCGCCTCTACCATGGCTTTTTGTTCCGGCTTGGGGTTCGCGCCAAAAAACTTCAGGTTTTCCGTCCGCAGCCAGCCGCGCAGGTTGCGTTGCGCCAGGATCGTCGCGCCAGCCTGCGCAAACACCGCGTTGCCGCCGGTGTGGTCCAGATGATAATGCGTGTTCACCACAAATCGAATCGGCAGGTTCGTGATCTTGCGGATCTCCGTCAGCAGATCGCGCGCCGGAGCCACATCTTCAAACGTGTCGACGACAACCACGCCATTGCTGCCGACAATAAATCCGGCATTGCTGCCGGCTTTTCCGCCGTCGGCGCCAATAGCGGCATAAACGCCTTCGCCGACTTTCTTCACGGTAAAATCCGCGGAATCGGCAAAAGCAATCCTCGAAACGAAAAAGACAGCAAATATAGCAACAGCCACTCTGGTGCGCATGCCGAGGATATTAACATCCTCGCCGCGCAAAAACAGATTTGTTACGATGGAACTACGGGCTCAACTGCTGCTGCCAGGCCCAAATGCAATCCAAACAGCCTCAGATTTCGTACTCCTATGAAAGCGAGAGAATGCGCGTGAGCGGCACGCAAGCGCCAAACCATAAGGACGACGCGGCCTTGATCGCCCGCATTCGCGCGGGGGAACAGAGCGCCATGGCCGATCTTTATGACCGCTATGCCGGAGTGGTATACGGTGTTGCGCTCCGTGTGCTCGCCAGTACCGCCGCCGCAGAGGACGTGGTGCAGGAAGTATTTCTCCAGTTGTGGCGCAACCCGCAGGCCTTTGACTCTGATCGTGGCCGTCTTGCGCCGTGGCTGGCGGTAATCGCGCGCAATCGTGCTATCGACTTCTTGCGAAAACGCCCTCCGGAAGATGACATCGACGAAATGCCCATCTCCACTGGAGTCAACCTGGAAGATGCGGCTTCCCAGAAACTTGTGGTCGATAAAATCCGTGTCGTGCTGGGGGGCCTGCCGCAAGACCAACGCAAAGCGCTGGAGATGGCATTTTTTGAAGGCATGACGCATTCGGAAATTGCCGGCAAAACCGGTGATCCGCTGGGAACGGTGAAGACCCGCATCCGTACCGGCCTGCTGGCTTTGAGAAAAGTATTGGCATGAACGCGCATCCACAATTCGCTGAAGCGCTGGCGCTCTATGCCATGGGCGCGCTCGACAATGCTCAGGACCTGGCGGCGCTGGAAGCCCACCTGGGCACGTGTGGCGATTGCCGTCGTGAACTGGAAGCCCTGCGTGCCGATACGGCGCTGCTGGCCCTTTCCGCCACTGGCCCGCAGCCTCCTGCTCGTTCACGGCAACGATTGCTGACAGCCATCGCCGCGGAGCCGCGCGTTGAAAGAAGAACTCCGCAGCGCTATGCCATAGGCCGTTTGCGCCGGCGCTGGGTCACCATTGCTCCCGTCATGATGATGGCCATGCTTGCTGTCTTCAGCATTTTGTTGTGGCGCGATCTTCGCAATACGCGCCGTACGCTCAGGCACACGCACGCACAGTTGGAACAAGTCCAGTCTGAATTGGCGCGCACGAATAAAGACCTTGCTGAAGCCAAAATGATCAGGGACCTCATGCACGCTCCAGACGCGTGGCCGCTAACCCTGGTCAGCCGCAAAACGCCGCCGCAGCCGCAGATCAAGACTGTCTATTCCAAGCAACAAGGCGCGTTGCTGCTGATGGCCAGCAACCTCACTCCGCTGCCGGAAAACAAGATCTATCAGGTCTGGTTGCTTCCAACCAACGGCGGAGCGCCCATGTCTGCCGGATGGTTCAAGCCCGATAGCAAAGGCAACGGCATGATGTTCCACAAAATGGCATCGGCGGATATCCCTGCCAAGGGCTTTGCCGTGACTATTGAACCCTCAGGCGGAAGCCAAACTCCAACCATGCCCATTGTGATGGAACCCGCCGGCTAAATCGGCTTGAGTATTACAGCCCCAAGTTCTGTTTCTGGCAAAAGGTTCGTTCGGCTTCATCCAATAAGCCATCATCGCGCCAAACAGCAACAGACCAACGCTGCCCAGGAAAGAGTCTGGGGAGAGTCCCGGGGCGGCACCTCAGGCAACATTTATTTCACTGCATTGGTTTCACTCAGAAAGGGGAGTACCTCAAGATATAACATGTATACTAATCAATAACTAAGCACCCCCTGGCCCCTGCCGATCAAGAGGTTCCCTGTGAAGTTCCGCCGCTTCGCTACCGCGTTTAGATTGCTCCTGCTTGGCTGCATCGTGTTGCAGGCGCAACCTAATGGAAAGCAGCAACAAACAGCCGCTTATCCAAAGCTTCGGCAAGGTCCTTATGCACCAGTAAGAACTGACTCTACGGCTGCGAGCATGAACGCTCCCCGGCAAATAAGATTAATGGTTCCCGCCGGTACCCCGATCCGAATCGCTATCTCTAAACGAGTCAGTATCAGTCATGCCGGAGCGCCGGTAAATGGGAGAGTGATTGAAACGGTCTACGCATTTGATCAACCCGTGATCCCGGCCGGCAGCAAGGTCCGTGGGCATGTAGCGCGGGTTGCGCCCCTCTCTAAATTGCGCCGCAGCATGGCGTTCGCAGATGCCGATTTCAGCCCTCCGCACCTGTACACCGTTACGTTTGACAAGATCATCCTGGGCGATGGGCGAGAGCTCTCCGTGGCAACCACGGCGACGCAAAACAGGCAGAATTTGGTTCACGTAGTGAGCGATCCAGCGCGAGGCGCGAAAAGAAGAAGCGCAGCGGCCAAGGCAATTGATAGCGCGGAGCAGCAAGTGAAAGCCGGCTACCATCGCGCCTTGATGGAGCTTAAGTCGCCGGGAAAAATACATCGCGCCAAGCAATACCTGCTCGCGCAGCTTCCTTATCGTCCGCAATATCTTGAGCCGGGAACGCGCTTTGACGCCGACCTGCAGAAGGCGCTTGATTTCGGGCTGGCGACGCGCGCACCGGAACAGCTCGGCTCCGTGGGCAGCGAGCCTGCGCCGGATACGACGCTGCACGCAAGGCTAATCACAGAGGTGAGTTCAGCAACGGCGACACGCGGCACAGCTATTGAAGCGGTGCTGACCAAGCCAGTATTCAATGCTGCGCATCAGCTCCTGTTGCCGGCCAACAGCCGCGTCATTGGGAGAGTGACGCGCGCAAAGCCGGCAGGCAGGCTGCATCACAACGGTGAATTGCGCGTTGTGTTCACAAAAATAGAGATGCCCGAAAACCGGGTGCAAACAATGCGCGGAAGCCTGGAAAGCGTGGAAGTGGAGAGCAGCGCGAATATGAAGATCGATAATGAAGGCGGCGCGCGCACCACTGACAGCAAGTCACGGTATCTTTACACAGGACTTTCTCTATTAGCTGTCGCTGCCGTTCTGGATCCTGAAAACAATTGGGGCGCGCTGGATGTCATCTCTGAACCCGCAGAGCGAAGTGCGGCCGGCGGCTCGGGGTTCAAACTCCTTGGCGCAATTATTAACGTGGCGTCAGATTCAAAAGTGTTCTCGTCCGCGCTGGGCTTCTACGGCGCGGGAATGTCAGTCTATTCACATTTCCTTTCTCGCGGAAAAGACGTTGTCTTTCCCAAGGACACGCCCGTGGAAATCACTTTTGCGCGAGGTCACACCGTGCATCTCTCGCGATAACAGTTTCTACGCAGTTCGAACGCCGACAGCCCCGAGTTCTGTTCCCGGCAAAGGTTCGTTTGGCTTCATCCAATAAGCCATGATCGCGCCAAACAACAACAGACCAATGCTGCCCAGGAACGGCAGGTCCCAGTTGCCCGTCTTCTGGATGACGTAGCCGGCGACCAGCGGTGAAACGGCCGCAGCAAGCGCGGAACCAACATTCATCAAACCGCTGGCCGATCCGGAGAACCGGGGAGCAATGTCCATGGGGATGGCCCAGAATGGCCCAATCGTGAATTCAGCAAAGAAGAAAGCGGCGCTGAGACACAGCGCAACAATGGTGAGATTGTGAGACCGCAAGATGGGAATCATGAACAACAGTGACAGCACAAATCCCGCAATCACCAAGTTGCGGCGGGCTTTGTTGCGGTCTCCGGTCTTGATGAGAATCCGGTCGCTTACCAGGCCGCCAACGGTATCCCCAATTACTCCGGCGAGAAACACGCCGCTGGAAAACAGCGCGGAATTCTTGAGGTTGAGTTTGTATCCATGCATGAAGAACTGCGGCAACCACGTGAGGTAAAGCCAGAGCGTCCAGCCATAACAGAAGTAAACCAACGTGACCGGCGCCATGCGAAAGGTGAGAGCCTTCCACGGAACGGGATCTTTCTTCCTGTCTTTTTTCGCCGCGTAATTTGGAATACGCGCCAATTCTTCCTGCGTGATGCCGCGATGCGTGGCCGGATTGTCACGGAAATAAAACCACCAGACGATGGACCAGATCAGGCTCACTCCGCCCAGAACCATGAAAGAGAGCCGCCAGGAACCAAGGCCGATGAGAAACGCCACAAGAGGTGGCGTGAAAAAGTTTCCTAATCGGGCGAAGGAGTGCGTGATGCCCTGGGCAAAGCCGCGTTTTTCCGCGGGGAACCAGTCCGCCAGCGCACGCGTTGCGGTGGGAAACGTTGCGCCTTCGCCCAGACCTAAAATGACTCGGCACACGATCAATGCCGTAAAACTGCCAACCAAGCCAATCAACATAGTTGAACCGGCCCAGATGATTCCGCAAACCGTCAGCGTAAGGCGCGCGCCGAATTTATCACTCAACCATCCGCCCCAGACCTGCAATGCAAGATACGCCCACCCAAATGCCGAGAAGACCCAACCCAGTTGAACGGTGTTGAGGTGCAGGTCCCGCTGAATTGACGGCCCCGCAGTATTCACATTGATCCGATCAATGTAGGTGAGGCCATACATCAGGCAGACCATGAAGAGCACAAGGTTGGTGGAAGAGAAAAGCTTCTGGAAACGGCTGCGCGTATCGGCGGCAGCAGCGAGTTTGGTATTGGGTGTGGCCATAATTGCGCCAGTTTTATCAGGAAAGTGCGTTTGCGGCAATGATCTTTACGAAATTCAGGCAAATACGCCAAGAAACGCCAATTAAAGATTGGCAGCTCTTGGCGCTATAACTTGCACTCTCCAAGCAACATCCAGCTACTTAGCCTGCATCATACTCACTACGCCGCGAGAAACGTTCCGAGAAAAGAGACCCTTTGCCACAATTACTGTTTAAGAAAACCGGAAAAGCGTTGCCTCCATCGACCCTAGTTTCCCCGAAGAACGAAACCAGGCCCAAAAAGACGGCCATGATGTTCTCCGGCATGACGGAAGCTGAAGTCATCCGCAAAGCACAAGCGGGTGATGCGCAATGTTTTGAAGCGCTTTACATGCACCACAAACGGCGCGTCTTTTCTCTATGCCTGCGCATGACCAATAATTACGCCCAGGCGGAAGACTTTACCCAGGAAGCTTTTCTCCAGCTCTATCGTAAGATCGGGTCGTTCCGCGGCGAATCGGCGTTCTCAACCTGGCTGCACCGCCTCTCGGTAAATATAATCCTGATGCACTGGCGCAAAAAGGGTCTTCCAGAGGTTTCGCTGGAAGAGACCTTAGATCCGCAGTCGGAAGATGGTCCCAGAAAAGACATTGGCAAGCGCGACGATTCGCTGCATGGCTCAATTGATCGCATGACGCTGGAAAATGCAATTTCCAGTCTTGCTCCCGGATATCGCATCATTTTCATACTGCATGACGTTGAAGGCTATGAGCACAACGAGATCGCGGAAATGCTGGGCTGCTCCATAGGAAACAGCAAGTCGCAACTCCACAAAGCGCGCATGAAACTACGGACAATGTTGCCACGGGCCGGCACCCCGAAGGTCGCGAACGTCGAAGAGCCGGAAATGGCCGTAGCCGCATAGGAGTTGCTCAGTTCGGAATAATCGCTCGCCGAAGGACAATTCCTACCGGCGAGCTTTTTCATTGGCGATACATTTCATTGCGATACATTCAGATCCTGCGCCGCACCTGCCTGACCTCACGCAGCGTTGCTCTGAATGCAATCAAAGCGCTCAGTCCTTGCTTGGCTTTTTTGGCTTCAAATCACAATCCGCCCTGACTCGCGCCAGATCAAGCCCAGCGGGAGAAAACTCCGCGATCTCCGGCCCTCTTGGTCCGGGAATTTGCACTTTGAAAATGTGCGCGCCCAATACCTCTCGCGCGGTGCCTTTATCCATGGAGAGCGAGCGGCCGCGAATCCAGTTCCATCCATGATAGTGGTGCGAGTCATCAACGCGGACCATCACTTCAATCTGCGGCTGTCCCCAAAAGCCAGGACGATTCGGCGGGCCAAGCGGCATGCCCGGATTGAAATCGGCATAAGTGTATTTGCGATTCGTGCAGACCATTTCAACCCGCGGCTTGTAATCCGGACTCAGGCTCAGATAATTATCGGCCTGGAGCTCAAAGCGGACTTTTTTGGCGGCGGTCATCTTGTCTTCTGAACGAAACTCAACCCATTTGCCTCCGACGCTGACGCCGTCGCCTTCGCCCTGATAGGGGCTCGGGACTTTGCGCTGCGCGCTGGCCGAAAATACCGCGACGCCCACGAACGTTAAAACGGCAATGAACAACTTTATCGAACGGGCAGAACGATTGTTTTTAAATATGCCGTTGAAACATTGCGATGCTCTCAAGTTCGCCTCCGAACGAAAATACTTCTTACCCAACAATCGAACAATAAAACTAAAATGAATTTGACAGTGTGTAAATGCACTTCATGGGCCAACTCACGATTCGCAATATCTGCTGATTTTATTTACCTGTTTTAGCCATGCCGTCTAAAGGTGGTGGTTTTCAGCCAGAGTGAATGGCTGTTTTAAACCAGAAAGGCCATCAATCCCGCATCAATTCTGGTCTCTGGCCTGTTTTCCTTCAGATTTATCTGGAACGCAACTCGTCACGTGCCAGATCCATCCTAACTAGTGAAATATCGCTTGGAAATCACGTAATATTGAGTGCGGATGCCGTCTGTTTTGCTAGTCGATCCCGAGCCGGGCGTGATCGTAACCCTCAAGATGATTCTTGAACGGGATGGATACTCCGTGAGCACCGCAACCTCTTATTCCACCGCAGCGGCTTTGCTGCATGACCAGAGCTGGGACGTTCTGATTACAGAGCTCGATCTGGAAGCAGAAGCTCTGGGACTGCGACTGGCGGGCGAAGCCAAGTCTCTGCAACATCGACCTGCAATTTTTGTTTACGCCTCCTATCCTGACGTTGAACGATTGCGCGCTGCCCTGGCCCTGCACGTTGATTATTGTGGCTTCAAGCCGCTGGAAGTTGAAGAAATCCGAAAAGTCGTGCGGCTGCTGGTGGCCCGCAACTGCGCCAGCAGAAATCGCGGATTGCAGGCGAGCAGGCAGAGATAGACTGCACAATTTCAGCCCGCCCAGAGGAGTACAATAGAAGTACCGTTTCACAAGCTCTGTGTCTATGGTGCACCAGCCTTCTCTCCTTATTGTCGATGATGAAACGAATGTGGCGCTCACGTTGCAGATGGTCTTTGAGCGCGATGGCTACGCAGTACGCACCGCAAACAGTTGCGCCGGCGCACTCAAACTGCTGGAGAACGGGCACCACTTTGATGCGGTGATCACCGATCTCAACATGGAGAAAGAAAATATTGGCCTGGAAGTCGCCCGCGCAGCGTTGCGCTTGCATCCCAAGCCCGCAGTGGTTCTTTGCACTGGATACGCGAGCGTGGATAACTCCGCTGCCGCTCTGGAAATGAAAGTGGATTATCTGGCGACCAAGCCGGTGGACCTGGAAGAGTTGAAACGCGCGGTCCGGCGATTGATGGCGTTCCGAGAGTAGTGCGACCTGGGGAAATGAAAAGCAATGAGTGAGTCCATTAAAACAACGAAAACAGCGCTGGTGGTCCATGCCGACATGAGCGTGCTTTCGGCTTTTCAAAGCTCCTTTGTCAGCAAAGGATACGTCGCCATTCTGGCCCGCGATCTTCCCACCGCACTGCTGGCGCTTACGCAACATTTTTTTGACGTTGCGGTAATCTCTTCCCGGCTGGCGGAAGGCGGAGACGGCTGGCCCTTGGCAGGCGTGGTTCATCTGGTTTTCCCCAAAGCTTTTGTCGGAGTGCTCACGCCGGAAACCAACGTGCTTACGCTGCAAGCCGCCATTAATAATGGAGTAACGCAGATCTTTGATGCTGCCAGCAATCCGGATCAAGTGGTAAATACCTCATTGAGCAGCCAGCCAACAAGCCCGGCCAAAACTTCCTTGGAACCAGGGACTTCCGTCCAATAGATCAGTCAGCAGCAAGAAACGCATAAGCATTTCGCAGCGGAAAACTCTAAAGCATTCAGGAGCCGTGCATAGTCACAGAAGGATGCGAGCACGCCTGCCGCAAGTGGTTCCAGCTTTCCGCCAGATAAACGCGAAGGTCCGCTTCTGACCAGAATACTTTTGCCGTGACATTGCAGGCACTGCATTTCAAAGAAACATCGTCTCCAACGCTGTGCGGATCAATGCGCCGGCCGCAGTGCGCACATTCAATATCGCAAGCTTTAAAACCGCTCTGGGGAGTACACTCTCCCACAAACCTAAGGCCATCAGTTTCCCGGGAAATTTTCATCGTTCACCCGACCTGCTTTCCTGGCGAGTATGACATCTTTCGGAGCTGAATAAGTTGCCTCAGCCGACTTTAGACCAACAATTAGCGAAGTCTGATTCCATCCGTGTTAATCCACCCATGAGCGTCTTGCCTCTCCGATCGCCACCAATTTAGCAGCCCTCGCATATCCTCACAACTCACTCGGAGTACAATCGTTACCGATTTGCAAACTCTCAAGAGGACCTTTGTGCTTCAAAAAAACCGCTCTGCCGGGATCACCGTAATAGCAATTTTGCAGCTCCTTGGCTCTGCCCTGTTGCTGGTGTTGGCCGCATTGATGGCATTTGCCATGATTGTGGCCACTCCCCCGGCTAACGACCCGCGACTCCCACGCATGTATTTCACGGTGATGAGAGTCGTGCTTCCGCTTTTCTATGCCATTCCCGCTGTCTGGGGAATCCTCACCGCAGTGGGTCTGCTGCAGCTCAAAAACTGGGCGCGTATTTCCACCATCGTCATCTCCGTTCTTCTCATCGTGTTTGGCGCGTTCGGAGTTCTCACGTCGATGGTTTTCTTTCTTAAACCGCCTCTAGGCAATGGCGTGGATCCAAAAATGTTTTCCATCATTGGAGCAGCCACAGCTCTATGTGCTCTGGCTCAAATTGGCGTCGGCATCTGGTGGATGGTCTTCTTCAATCGAGCCGCTGTAAAAGCGCAATTTCTGCCGCAGCCGTTTCCTTACCCGCAGGCAGGACAAGGCGCGGACCCATATGCCATCAGCATGCCTCACTCCGCAACGCCGCCTCCGCCGTCGCTGACTACGCCTCCAGGTGCCGCAACTCCAACGGATGTCGCGCCACTTCCAACTCCGCCGATTGCGGCCCCAACACGCCCGGCGCGTCCTCTCAGCATTTCAATCATTGCGTGGTTCATTTTGGCCGGTTGCATCTTTCTCCCTTTCAGCATTGTCCTTCGCGCGCCCACCGTACTATTCACCGCCATATTGACAGGATGGCGTGCGGTAATCCTGCTTTCGCTCTTTGGCGCATTGCATTTGTATATGGGAATTGCTCTTCTAAAAATGAAATCATCCGGCCGGCTGGTCGGCATGGGTTATTACATCTTCGGTCTCCTGAATACTGCGATTTTTTATTTGGCTCCGGGTAGAAGCGCCCGCATCACCAGGTTGCTGGATGCGGAGCAATCCATATTTCCCTGGCTGCGGTCTGCTCAAACAGATTCCCCGTTCATGGGCGACATCACGCCTGTCCTTGTTATAGGCGCGATTTTCGGCATCGCCGTCTGCGTGGTATTCCTGTACTTCCTGGCCGCAGCCAAGCCCGCATTTGATAGGGCAGCGCAGCAGGCGGAATAGGCTGCAAGTTCCAGCCTTTTCCGCATTCCTGTGGCACAAGCACTCCTGCGCGTGTGCCGATCCATTGCTGTTCTCTGCGCCTCCACGTTCCACGGTGAGTGATTTTCCGATCATCCGATTTTTCCGATCACCGATTTCCCGATCAGCGGATCACCCGATCTAGCCGCGCTCGCGCGGCCCCCCTCCCCTCCTACCCCCCATCCCAGATTGGCGTAGCTTTCAGCGATGTCATCCCAGCTCATCCCAGATTGGCCTGCACTTCAGCAGTTTCACCTCGATTGGCGTAGACTTCGAAAAGCAGCGCGACGCAAACACCGTCGCGCTTCAAACTGTCATCGTGAGCGAGCGGCGAAATCGGGGTCCCCGGCGAGCGCGCTTTCGCTCGCTGGGGTGAGGTAGCCGGGAGTCGAACGACCTCAACTGGCGAAGCCCTCCATTCCCTCGCGACCTCCTACCGACTGCGGCAGAATCTTCTCCAATCGCCCTTCCAAATCCAGTTGATCCGTGTTTATCCGTGGTGAGGTTTGTGCTTCAGTTTTCAGATCAGCGTTCTCAGCGTGTATCAGCGGTAAGTTTTTCTTTTCCCTCCGCTCCCTCCGTGCATTCATCACCTCGTGCTCACGGGGTATCTCCGTCACCATCTCCTCATCTTTAGCCTGCCCAAATGTGGTCTTGCCCACGTTCGCCGCCCCTATCTGAATGGAATACAACAGCAGTCCAGCCATCTTTTCTGTAATTTTGCCGTCAATCAGCGCCCGTTGCACCACCATCACCGCCATCTGGATCGCGTTCGCGTCCGTTAGCGCCGGAAGCGGCAGATTCTCCGCCCTTACATGCCTCATCTGGCAATGGGCGTAGCAATAAATGTCGTTCTTCATCCTGGGAGATTTACAGACCGTCCCATCTTCTCTGATCCAACCGCATCGCGGCGCCTGGTCCGCCCGATGCAGGTTCTGTCGCAGGTTGCAATAAATCTGCTGTTCCAGCGCGCGTTCGTCGGTAATCTTATGGCTAGTGCTCGGATTCCGCTCCAGATGCTCCTTCAAAGCTGCATAAGCTGCTCCAAGTTGCCGGCTCAGCCGCGCCGACTCCTCTTGAATCTTTTCTTTTTGCAGCTTCTTCTGTATCTCCCATTGGTCATGTTCCTCATCGGTCATTCGCCGGCCATTCACAATCCAGTAGCCCATGTCTGATAACTCCTTCTCCAGCCGTAAGCTGGTAAGTGCGCAAAATTATGCTGTCTTGTCGAGGCCTTTCATTCTCCGATCCTTAGTTCCAATCTGTGCAAATAAGCGTTACCGTGCCTCAGTGGTGAGCGTTTTTCCTGGTTCAAAATCGTTCTTTTCCTGATTGAAACGAAATGTCCCACTGTAGCCCATTTATTCGTCCCGAAGCAATAGCGAAAGAGGACGATGCAAGAACTGGAATCGGGCCATCTTGACAGAATCATCGCGGCCCTCTGTATCGTTTCCGAACAGTAGCCTCCCACGTATAGACTCGTGTGGCACAGCCGCTCTCGGCTGCGGTGTTGGCCCTGATGAGAATGAACGGCATCGGTACAGTTTGGACAAACCAAGAATCGTCATCCCGAATCCCCGTAAGCGAGCGCGCGTTTTTAACAGCGCGCGAGTAGGGGTGAGGGACCTTGTGTTTCTTGAAAGTAGCAAACATAAGCTCTCTCCGGGCTACTCGCCCGCTGATAACAACGCGGGCTCACTTACGCCCGTCGAGATGACGCTTCATAAATGGTTTGGTAAACGGGAAAAATTCAAACTGTGCCACTACCCGAATGATACCAACGGGAATTCGACAATCTGCATTCGCGCCGATAATCTAAGCGCCGTAGGCGTCACAGGTTAGCCCAGCAGGGCCGAGGCGCGCTTGCGCGCCGAAGGGGTAAGTACTGGGAAAACATCAAACGACCTTGATTCCTTGCGCCGCAGGCCCGCGCGCAGCTGCTCCCTGCTAGCCGGGGTCCCCAGCACGCGCGGTTTTCGCGTGTTGGGGTGGAATCCCGGGGTTTGGCTTGCAGGGACGCAACGCAGCGAAGCGCGCATAAAAATTCTTCCGCCGGTTGCGCCCGCGTCGCGCATGCAGCAACTGCAACGCTCCATTTGTCCCACCCTCTCAATCCTAGTAAACTTTTCCGCATGAAAAGATTTCTTGCTGTCTCAATCACGCTATTGCTCTGCCTTTCCACGGGCTTTGCCCAGGATTGGGCCAAACAAAAACTGGATAAATCTCCGCGGCATGGAGAATGGGTGCAGATCAAGCACGATAATCGCACCGTGCAGGCGTTCGTCGTGTACCCGGAAACCAAGGCGAAAGCGCCGGTGGTGATTGTGATCCATGAAATCTTTGGCCTTACGGACTGGGCGCGCAGCGTGGCGGACCAGCTTGCGGCCAACGGCTACATTGCCATTGCGCCCGACCTGCTTTCCGGCATGGGGCCAAAAGGCGGCGGCAGCAGCGAATTTTCCAGCCAGGAGGTCGGGAAGGCCATCTCAACGCTGAATCCTGATCAGATCACCGCCGACCTGAACGCCACCGCCGATTATGCCAAGAAGATTCCCGCCGGCAATGGCAAGCTTGCCGTGAGCGGATTCTGCTGGGGCGGAGGGCAGTCATTCCGTTTCGCCACGAATCGCAAAGACCTGAGCGCGGCTTTTGTGTTTTATGGACCGGGACCGGCTGACGTATCCGCCATCACCGCGCCGGTTTATGGTTTTTATGCCGGTGAAGATGCCCGCATTGGCGCGACCATCCCAGACACGCAGGCCGCGATGAAAGCCGCAGGCAAGAAATATGTTCCGGTAACGTACGCGGGCGCAGGCCACGGATTTATGCGCGCCGGTGAAGACCCCGCAAATGATGCGGCGGCCGCGAACAATGATCCTGCGGCGAAACAGAAGCATGACATGGCTGTGGCCAACAAAAAGGCGCACGATGAAGGATGGGAGCGCTGGCTGGGATTGTTGAAATCGATGTAAACGCACCGTGCGGACGCCGCCGGATTCTCGTCTGGCGTCCTGCTTTTTCTCCGCAACAACTTCAGTCGATCAAATGAGTTCACTGTCCTCCACCCTTGCTTGCCGCTGCATGCTGCTGCAGCCATTGCGCCAGCTCCGTTTGCAATCGCGGACGCCGCTTCACGCAGCCTTGAATATCTTCATGAGACTGCTTCAGTGCCCGTTCCGCCGAGGCCACTTTGTGTTCCGTAAAGAACTGCTGGACGTCATCATTCAACTCCGCGCTGCAGAATCTGCGTGTTGCGCCAACAATTTCCGGCCCGCTGGACATTGTGATTTTCTTTTCCACGGCGGGCCAATGCGCCTTCACCCACTCCCATGCTGTCTTCTGATCATCGGGGTTGGAGAGCACCCGTGACATCAGGGCCGCTGCATCCTGGTTGCGGACTTCGTCGGATACGGCAAGCTCCAGTACCTTCTCCACGATTTTAGGATCGCGAAATTCAGCCAGCGCTCCGCCCAAGTTGTAAAACTGCTCCGGTGACCGCATGCGGCCCATCGCGCTCACATACTGTTGATACAACTCTTCATTACCGAATCGCGCCGCCACTCCAAGCACATCTTTGGCAATGCTTGCATCTACCGAGTTGGGGTCTTTCAGGTATTGCTGGGCCAGGCTGGTGGCCTGCCGGATCGTCTCTGGATCTTCACCGATCATTCCCAGAATATGGATCAGGTTGCCGCGTAAAGTATGTATTTCAGCGCTTTCATTTGCGGCGGGCGTCCAGCCAATCTTCGCCAGCATTGGCCCAAAGTTGGAGCGTACCCATGCGCGGAATGATGTTGCATCGGTGCCCGCAAGCAGGTAGTTGTTCGCGTAATCAAGTGTCGGCAGATAGCTCTCTACCACCTCATGCTGCGCGTCCTGGCTCATGGCTGCAATCAAATCCAGATACGTTGCCATGCTTTGTTGTCCGGAGCCGACAAGCGCGGCCTGGTCGCGCAAAAGTGAAATGCGTTCCGCCGTCGTCAATTCTGTGTTCGCCACTGCAGTCAGCTTCTGCAAGTCCGCTTTGTCATACTGTGTACGGTAATAGCCTGCGGCGCTGCCATTCACAAAAACCCACGGTGAACATCCAGCCAGTGGCAGCGTCTGCTCTTTTTGGCTCAAGATCTGGCAGAACGGTTTTGCCGCACCGGATTTCACACAGAGAGGCGCCATCCATATCTGTTCTTTTTTCGGCGCCTCGGCTGGGTTTGCCCAGAAGCGCTGTTGTGACACTGTGACTTGCGTGGTTGGATTCGGCTTGATTGGCCCGCGTCGTGATCGCTTGCCCTTGCGCACTACTGGCGCTTTCTGTGCTGGCGGATTCAGGCACGCCGATCTTACCGTCAATAGCGGCTCGCCCGCCTGGTCCACAAATGTTGGCATGATCTTGTCCACGGGTCGTCCCGACGCGGCGCTCAACGCGCTCCAAAAATCTTCCGCCGTGGCATTGCCATAAAGAAATCTGCGCAGGTACACATTTACCCCGCGACGAAAAACATCCGGGCTCACATACGCTTCAATCATGCGCAGCACCGCCGACGCCTTCTCATAAGAAATGGGGTCGAAGAGCTCGTTGATTTCCTCCGGCGTTTCCGCTTTGGCGCGGATCGGATGTGTATTTACCAGTGCGTCAAGCGTAAGGGCGGTGTCCGTGGCCTGCACCGCATCCAGCATTGCATTCCATTCCGGATGCAACGCTTGCGATGGCTTCAACGCCATCCACGTGGCAAATCCTTCGTTTAGCCATATGTTGTCCCACCACTTCATCGTCACCAGATCGCCGAACCACTGGTGCGCCATCTCATGCGCAAGTACTTCAAACACCGCCTGGTGCGAATCGACGGAAGAATTTTTGTCGTCGATGAAGAGCAGCGACTCGCGATAGAAAATCGCTGCTGTATTTTCCATAGCGCCCGCTTCAAAATCCGGTACGCCTAGAATGTCAAGCTTTCCAAACGGATACGGAATGCCGTAATACTGGTCGTAAAACTTCAGGATCTCCGTAGCATAGCGCAAAGCGGCTGCGCTCAAAGGCTTCTTGTCCGGCGTGCCGCATACCCGGATTGGAATATTGTCGGCCGAGCCTTCAATACATTCGAAATCGCCCACCGCCATTGCCACCAGATATGTGGACATTTTTGGCGTCGTGGCGAAAGTAATCGTGTGTTTTCCCTCGCCTGGCCCCGGAGTGTCGGATGCTATAACGCTGTTGGAAATCGCGGTGTCGCCTTTGTTCGCAATCAGCGTAATATCGAATGTCGCTTTGTAAGCGGGCTCATCCAGTGACGGAAAAGCGCGGCGCGCGTCCGTCGATTCAAATTGCGTGGTCGCATAGTTTCGTTCTTTGGTGCGGGCCAGATAAAATCCGCGCAACTTGTCATTCAAAATGCCCGTGTACTTAATATGGATAGTCGCCGGCCCCGGCTCCAGCGCATCGGCAACCGTGAGCGTGACCTGTTCTTTTTCCGGAGCAAAGCTCCATTTCGCCACCTGCGTCTTGTTGTCCTGGGTAATCGTCGCTTCTTGAAATTCCAGTTCGGCAGAGTTCAGCGTGAGCTCGTTGCCCGCCTTGTTTACTTCCACATCGAGCGTCTCGTCACCGCTGAAGACCGCTTTCTGCAAGTCCGGCGTAAACGTCAGGCCATAGTGCTTTGCGGTCAACCCGTAAGGCAATCGCTGAGCGCCAGCCAACAGAGGCAGAAAAATAACAACCATCCAGACAGACTTTTTCAATAGGAGCATTTTTTCCTCAAAGAACTTTGGCTTACACGTGCCGCTTTGCTTCTCTTCATTACGAGGGCATCTTGCATGGATGGCGCGTAATTGTTGGTACTTTTTTTCCTTTAATCACGGTCGCGCACAAGCTCGCCTTATACGCCTTGCCGTCCCAGTCATAAACAGTGGTTTCCATTTTTGATGAATTGATTTCAAACTGCCCGGTAAGCGAAGGCATTCCTTGTTTGACGATCTTCATTGGATGAAGTGAGGCATATTTCTCGTGCAGCGCCAGCTTGTAGCCTTCCGCGCTTTTGAGATAAACCAGCGCATCGCAATTCGTGCTCTGGCAGTGGCATGCGCCCTGCACCTCGACAATCGTCCCTACGTCGCGGCCACCGGAATGAATGGGCAGCGCTTCCATGGTTGGATCGCTGGGGTTAATATCGCCAGCCGCGGTACACGCAGCGTCCTTCAGCGCAGTTGCCTTCAAGTCAGCCGATAAACTGTCTTGCTGCGCAACACCACCCACCATCAATCCACTGATAAAGATAAAAGCGAATAACGCGGTTAATTTCATGGGTTCTAAGATGCGGCCCTTATATATAAGGCTATTAAGGGAAGATACCACACGCACCCGCGCCAAACCGTTGTTCAAGCAGGTCCGGCGCATCAGCACACGGTGCAATCTGCGTACCTGGGGGCCATAGTTCGCCCTGCGGGCCTATCGCGATTGCTGTCTGCGGAAAATCTGCATTCGAGAGACCGCGCAGAACCGGCAGGATTTTCATTTCCGGATCCATCTTGGGCCCACCCGGCTTTGCCTGCTTTGCGGCGTAGGCCTGTCCTCGAAGAAATGTTCCATCCGGGGCCAGATGCGCCTCCAGCACCAGCGTCAATCCATTCTCCGCATTCAAATTAAATGGGCCATAGGTTGCGAAGTTTCCCAGTGAGTAGGCGATCAGCTTCCCTTTGTACACCTCCATTGCACGTACCACGTGCGGGCCTGAGCCCAGCACCAGGTCGGCTCCTGCATCAATGGCGCCGTGCGTAAATCGCCGAAGATCACCGCGATCTTCACCCAGAAAAGTCTCGTCCCCTTCCAGCACGTGCTGGTGCATCGCTCCTTCCGCTCCGCCGTGAAAACCCACAATCACCAGATCGGCCCCCTCCGTTTTCAGTGAGCTGATCGTCTTCAGCGACTCATCAAGATCCAGGAAGTTGTATGCGCCGGGATAGGTGGCAAAGGCAATGATCGCAACTTTTCTGCCCTTCACCGTCAGCCGCGCGATGTCGCCCACTTCGCCCGTATGTGCAATCTGCATCGCATCCAGCACCTGTCGCGAACTGGCGCGTCCTTCCAAGCCAAAATCCATTGCATGATTGTTGGCCAGCCCCATCGCGGTGAATCCCGCGTTTTTCAGATACTTGCCATAGCGCGTTGGCACCCTAAAGGCAAAGCACGTGCCTATCTTTTTTCCATGGCACTTGGCTGAATCGCCACCGTCGACAATCGGGCCTTCCAGATTTCCGTACACCACATCGCCACGCTTCAGAAAGGGAGTGACCTCGGTGAGCAAGTCGGCTCCATCATTCGCCGGCAGCGTGGATTCATCAGGAAAAGTCGTGCCTAGCATTACGTCGCCCACAGCGGTGACCACGATCTCATCAGATGGGCTGGGGAAATGAGCAGCATCAACTGCGCTCGTCTGAGGCACTGCTGGCGAAGGTGATGGCTGAGGTGTTGGTGTGGACAATGCCTGTATCGGCGATGTAATAGTTTGGGGTGTAGGCGCTGGTTGCGCGACAGGCGACTTCGTCCCTTTTGGGAATTGCATCATCGCCCCGCAACGCGGCGCTGTGAGTAAGGAAAGGCAAATCAGACCAAATTGAATCGTCATCCCGAGAGCCGTCAAGCGAGCAAGCGTACTCTTAAGCTTGCGAGTAGGCTCGAGGGACCTTTTGTTTTCGTCCGGCCAAGCGTCATCAGCGCGAGGTCCCTCGCTCCTATTCGACCGCTGAAAAAAGCGCGTCCTCATAAACGGAGCTCGGGATGATGTTTTTTTTTACTCACACGCATTTTTCATAACAGCTTGCTTGGAAAAGAACAACGTTTACGAATCCAATCCCACAATTCTTCCCGCCACCACCATTTCAACACAGCGGTCCCAGGCAAACCAATAAGCTATTTCCCTGTAATCCTTCACGTCAAAGACTGCCATATCCGCATCTTTCCCGGCTTCCAGACTGCCTCTTCTTTCTTGCAGCCGCAGCGCGCACGCCGCATTGATCGTTGATGCCGCAATCGCCTCCGCCGGCGCCATCTTCATGTGTGTGCATGCCAATGAAATCACAAACGGCATGCTCGGCGTGGGCGATGTCCCGGGGTTGTAGTCTGTCGCCAGGGCCAGCGGCACGCCGGCATCAATCAGCCGTCGTGCGTCGGGGAAATCTTTGTGCCCCAAAAAATAATTTGCTCCCGGCAGCAGGACTGCCACAGTCTCTCTTTGTGCCAGCAGTGAAACATCTTCCGCCTGCACGCAATCCATGTGATCGAAAGACGCAGGCTGATACTGCAGCAGCGGCCTCAACTTCGCCGCCGTAAATTGGCAGACATGCGCACGTGTTCCAAGACCGTGCTCCCGCGCCGCTGCCAGAACTTTCTCCGATTGCTCCTGCGTAAACGCCCCGCGATCACAAAACACGTCAACATACTTCGCCAATTTCTTTTTGGCAACCAGCGGAATCATCTCGTCGCAGACCAGCTTCACATAATCGTCCGCCTTGTCCGCGTATTCCTGCGGCACCACATGCGCTGCCAGCAGCGTTGGGACAACCTCACCGGGCCATTGCTGCGCCGCATCGCGTATTGCCTCCAGCGACTTGATCTCGTCTTCAAGCGTCAATCCATAACCGGACTTCGCTTCTGCCACGCTGGTTCCCTGCTCCAGCATGGCATCGAACGCCGTCAGAACTTTTTTGCTCAGCTCGCCCCGGCTCGACCTTCGCACTCCCGCTACACTCGACCGAATCCCTCCACCAGCCGCCGCAATCTCTTCATACCCCGCGCCGCCGATGCGTTTTTCAAAATCCACCAGCCGCGGCTCCGCAAACACCGGATGCGTGTGGCAATCGATCAGCCCCGGGACTACGACTCGGCCCTGGCAGTCGAGTTCCTTAACTTTCTTTCGGTTGGTTCTCAGCCATGGATCGCGCAGCAGTTCGCGCTGCGATCCGGCAGCCAGAATCTTTCCTCCGCCACAGAGCACGGCCGCATCTTCTATTAAGCCGATTTCTTGCAGATCGCGTCCGCGTCGGGGCGTGGCCTCACCACGCAGCGTAAGCAGTTGGCCAATATTGGCCAGCAGTAGGTAAGGAGATTTGTCGGTTTTAGGCAAGGTTCAGGTTACACGGAGAAGACAAATTGCCAAAATCGCAATTCGAAAAAAGTAAACCCTTAACCACAAAGGACACGAAGGACCACAAAGCAAATTCCAGTTGTTCAACAACTTCTCTGATCCGCGCTCATCCGCGTCAATCCGCGGTAAGCTGGTTTCAATTGTCACTTTGGCAATTTCGGCGATTTTGGCAATTCCTTCGTGTCCTTTGTGGTTAAAGAGTTCCTTCGCTATCGCTCGGATGTGAAGAAGTCATAGGCACCTTCACACCCGTCTTCTCCGCAAACGTTTTGGCCTCTTCATACCCGGCATCCACGTGCCGTGCCACGCCGATTCCCGGATCATTAGTCAGCACGCGCTCAATGCGCTTTGCCATCGCGTCTGTTCCATCGGCGACTGTCACCTGCCCGGCATGCAATGAATAACCAATGCCCACGCCGCCGCCGTTATGGATCGACACCCAGCTTGCGCCGCTGGCGGTATTGAGCAATGCATTGAGCAGAGGCCAGTCAGCCACAGCGTCACTGCCATCTTTCATGCTTTCAGTCTCGCGATACGGAGACGCCACCGAGCCGCAATCCAGATGGTCGCGCCCAATCACAATTGGCGCTTTGAGCTTGCCTTTCTTCACCAGATCGTTCATCGCCAGTCCGAACTCCGCGCGCTCGCCATAACCGAGCCAGCAGATGCGCGCCGGCAATCCCTGGAACTTGATGCGCTTGCGCGCCAGCTCAATCCAGCGGCTCAGGATTCGGTTTTCGGGAAACATCTCCAGCACCAGATCGTCTGTCACGGCAATATCCGCCGGATCCCCAGAGAGCGCCACCCAGCGGAACGGCCCACGCCCTTCGCAAAATAGCGGACGGATATATGCCGGCACAAAGCCGGGAAAGTTGTAGGCGTCCTTTACGCCCTGCTGGAATGCAAATGTCCGGATGTTGTTGCCGTAATCAAACGTGACGCTGCCCATCTTCTGCAAGCGCAACATGCCTTCCACGTGCCGCGCCATCGCGTTCATTGATTTTTCCAGGTACGTCTTGGGATCGCTCTTGCGCAGCTCCAGGGCCCGCTCCAATGTCATGCCGTTGGGAACATAGCCGTTCAGCGGATCATGCGCCGATGTCTGGTCGGTAAGGATGTCCGGCAACACGCCGCGCTCCGCCAGCTCAGGAATCACGTCGGCGCAATTGCCTACCAGCCCCACGGAGATGGCTTCTTTCTTGCGCACCGCATTCTTCAAAATGCGCAGCGCTTCATCCAGATTGTTGACCATGAAGTCGCAATAGCCGGTTTTCAGGCGCTTCTTGATGCGCTCCGCGTCAACATCGATTCCCAGGAAGCACGCGCCGGTCATGGTCGCCGCCAAAGGCTGGGCGCCACCCATGCCGCCCATGCCGCCGCTCACAATCAGTTTTCCCGCCAGCTCACCGCCAAAATGTTTTTCTGCCGCCGCGGCAAATGTCTCAAACGTCCCTTGGATAATCCCTTGCGAGCCGATATAAATCCACGAGCCGGCCGTCATCTGCCCATACATCATCAGCCCGGCGCGTTCCAGTTCGTTGAACTTCTCCCAGTTTGACCAATGCCCCACAAGGTTGGAGTTGGCGATCAGCACGCGCGGCGCGTAATCGTGCGTCTTGAAAATTCCCACCGGCTTGCCCGACTGCACCAGCAGCGTCTCATCGCCTTCCAGCGACTTCAATGACGCCAAAATCGCCTCCAGGCATTGCTGGTTGCGGGCTGCTTTGCCTGTGCCGCCGTAAACCACCAGGTCGCGCGGACGCTCTCCCACCTCATCATCAAGGTTGTTCATCAGCATGCGCATCGCGGCTTCCTGCGGCCAGCCTTTGCACGTGATTTCCGTTCCCCGTGGCGCTTTCAGCGGAGGAAGATGTGTAGCCTGAATTTCAGTATCAACCGGCATACTAAAGATGGTAGCAAATATGGGTTCGGTGAAGCGTTCAATTGCGCCGCTACTTTGTGACCCACCTTGAGCTCTGCTTCCCGCATCCAACTCTCATACACCGGGAGGTGCAAACTTGGACAGCAGGACACTGGAAGGGATCGTGGATCGGGGAATTAAGAGAGGTGAATGGGAGATGAGAAATTTAAGCAAGCAGCTTGGTCGTAAGAAGTCCCATCAGGAACCACATGTAGGCGCGGTGGGAGCGCACAACTCAGGCCAGATGGCAGCCAACGCTTCAGACCAGACCGGCACAACGCCCTTTGCTAAGCCCACAGGGGAAGACCTGCCAGAGCGCGCCGGCATCAGCCGGCGAGAGCAGCATGCACATGAGCGTCAGGTTGATCCGGAAGCGGTGCGGGAATCGGAGAAGGAAGCGGAGCTTGATCCGGTCGCCGAAACCGAACCTGAAGAAGGAGAGACAGCCGCTTAAGTATATCGCGCACGATTAAGCGGCAAAGCCGACTTGCGCGCTGAGCCGCAGAGGTAACAGGCGCTTGGAACTTTATGGAAGGCGAGAACGCCGAGCGGTTTGGAGCGCAGCGACAGAAGGAAAAGCTCACTCACCAGGTGTTGTAAGCCGTGCCTTCAGAGCTGATCAGGCTTGATCCGCTTTTCACGTCGCTAATGCCCGGCTGCGTCTGGTCAATGCTGGTCAGCACGTCTTCCTGCACGGTTTGCCATGAATCGGTGGCATGCGTAAAAGGATCTTTGGGAATGGCATGCAGATAACCCGCTGAAACAATGTCGTCTAAGGCTTGCGGCGCTTTGCCTTTGTCCTGGGTGTATTGATCAATCGCTTGGCGCATGTTGTAAAGGTCCTCTTTCAGGACCGCTTCATTGGCGTGCAGGATGTGGATCCTATAAATCGGCACCATAATGCCCAGCAAAATAGAGATAATGGCGCACACGATGATCATCTCAATCAGCGTGAAGCCGCGCTGTTGCCTCTTTAGTCTGAATGCACCGATCATGAAGTTACCAATCCTTATACTTGGTGCCATCTAAGCCGACACCGGTGGACTTTGTGTACACATCAAACACGTTCTGTCCACCCCAGGAATCTGACTGGGGATCGTCCTGCATAGAGCGCAAGCCCCAATCCGTGTTTCCTGTCATGGGATCGACAGGAATACGGCGTAAAAAGCGGAGCTTCTTACCACCGGCAACCTCCACGCCGTTGACCAGCGTATCCATATCCGGCGGATATCCCTCAGAACCCAGCTTCTGCTGAAAAGCATTTTTGTCCGCGGCGTCCTTGTAGCGATCAATCGCGGAGCGCATTTCCCACAGGTCGCGCCGCAGCTCCACTTCCCGCTGGCGGCGCACGCTTACTTTCAATACCGGAACTGCCGCGCCCATCATGATCAGCAGGATTGTGATCACCACAATCATTTCCAGCAGGGTCACACCACGTTGTCGCCCTGCCGGCAAACGCCTGCTCACCAACCCCAGGTTCAAACGATCTGTTTGTCTCTGCCTCATCACGGACCTGCTACTAGTTTACCGTGACTGTGCTTTGCGATCCCAGTACACTCATCGGCTGGTTCTTACTGTTGCGAGCGCCTGGCACTGCAATGGAAACCGCGCCTGTGCCTTTGGCTTTCGCCGTAAACGTCAGGTTAAACACCGTGCCATCGCCGGTCATGCCTTGCGATCCCGGTGTGCGTTGCGCGGTAATCTGCAGTCTGCCGGTTGCCGGGTCGTCACGATATACCAGCGCCACGTTCTGTCCATCTTTAGCCAGGAAATCACCATTGGTGACTTTCATGAACTGCAAGATCTTAGGATCGTAACTGAGCTGGAGGGGGACGGATGCAATGTCCTCTCCCTGTGACAAGACTACGGTCATAAAGAAGGTGCTTCCCACTTGCTGTTGCAGTGCGCCCGGCTCAAGGCGCAATCCAACCTGGCCTTGTTTTAGCGTTTGCTGCTGCGCAGGTGTTCCCTGCGGTGCTGCATTTTGCTGCTGCGGCGGCGCTTGCTGTCCGGGAACTGCAGCCGCGGGCTGCCGTGCTGGTGTAGTCGGCGCTCCGCCAGCGGGTTGTTGTTGCGAGGCCTGCGTAGCTGCTGCCGGGGTCGCGTTGCTGGCAGGCATCTGCCTGCCCGCCATCCGCAGATCAATTCCGCTGCCTGTGCCTACGTCAAACGCGCGACGGTTCAAGTCATTGAGTTCCTGGCTGCGCACAATGTGCGGTACCAGCACAAAGACCAACTCATTTGTTGTATGTTGCACTTGTGTCGATGAGAACAGGTATTTCAGAATCGGAATTTGTCCCAGGAACGGAGTGCCGCCGGTGGTGCTGCTATCCGAGACTTCCAGGATTCCGCCCAACAGGTTGGTTTCTCCATCCATTAAACGGATGGTGTGCTCAACTTTGCGTGTGCTGATAATTGGCTGCGTAATGCCGCCAATGGTCTGCGATCCGTTCAGGTTTGAGATTTCCAGTGACGTTTTCAGCGTGATCTGTCCGTCAGGATGCACGCGCGGCGTAATCTCCATCTTTACGCCGACGTCTGTATAGGTGAACTGGGTATTTACGCCCACTGAACCCACGCCGGTGCCGATGCCCAGCGGCGTGCCGAACGAACCTGTCGCAATGGGAATCTTGTCCGCGATGGTAAGCGTCGCCTTTTCATTGTCCGTGGCGCGGAGCTTCGGGTTCTGCATGATCTTGGTATCCGCGTCGGAAAACAGGGCCACTGCTTTCAAAGGATCAATCGTCACCGCGTAGTTCGTCGAATTTAAGTGCTGCAGATCGTTAAAGTTCAAGCCGCCGCCACCGCTCGTCGTGGTGGTGCCTCCAGTGCCGGTGCTGGTGGTATTGGTCCCTTGCAGCGCCACCGTCAAGTTTTGCGGGGGAGTAATGCCGAGGTTGCGCAGTTTGTCGCGTCGTACCTGAGCCACCCACACATCCACAATAACTTCAGGCTTGGATTTATCAATATCGTCAATCATCTTGGCGGCAAGCGCCAGTTGGTCCGGAGTGCCTTTGATCACAATGGCGCTCTGCGAGGGAATCTGCTGAATGCGCTGCACTTCCAGCACGGTGCGGATTGCGTTCACAATGTCCTGAAGATCGGTCGGGCCGGAAACGTTGCCGAGATAAAAAGTCTTTACTACATTTTGCTCCAGTTCGCGGCGCTTTGCCTGCGTATCCTGGGCAACAAAAATTGTGTTCGGCGTAACCGGGCGCCAGAAAGTGCGCGACTCCAGCGCAAGAATATCCAAGCCTTCCTGCAAACTCACGCCTTTCAGCTTGATGCTGAGGCGGCGGGAAGTGTAATCGGGATCAAAAAGCACGTTGATGCCGGCCAGCTTGCCGATAGTCTCATAGGCAACTTTGGAATCTTCCGTCATTTCCAGCGCAGTGATGGGCGAATCAGGAAATTGTGCCAGGGCCACCGGAGAACTGGCGTTCTCCAGACGCTTGCGGAGAGGATCTTCTTCCTCCTGTCGGCCCGGAGGTGCTGAAGTGGCTTGCCCTCCGCCCTTTTGCATCATCAATTGGGTGCGCCGGATTTCCTGTGCCGCCAGATCATTGCTGGGATCCACCTCTAGCGCCTGCTGGAAAACGGTCAACGCTTCCTGCAGATTGCCCTGGTCCCGTAGCTTTTGCCCCCGCTTAATTTTGCTGGCGCCAGAGAGCATCCGGGTCCGCTCAAAAGGTACGCGGTACTTCAGGTTCTCTGGCTTTTGCTGATAGGCGGCTTTATAAAATTCAAACGCGGCTTCGTAATCCTGCCGCGCCTCTGCCTTGACCCCTTTTTGAAAGAGATCCTTGGCCGATTCCGCGGCGGACAAAAATGCCGCAAAAAGAAACAAAATTGTGAGGGTTGCTGTAACCTTCCTCATACGCTCCTGCTCATTGATGCTTTTCCTAAGTCCTTCATTTTTCAGGGAAAATAGTGCGGGCACTTCCCGTGATGTTACCCGGATTTTGACTTTTCGGATGCCAGATTATACACCGGTTCTGTTGCCTTACCTAGAACGACTTTAGAACCGGATTTTGCACTGTGGTAACATAAAAAGTTTGCCGTAAGCCACTAGACCATGCCATGGCCCGCCAGACCACACACCAAACCGAGCCTAACAAGCCCAAAAACGTCAAGCGGGATCCTATCGCTTCCGGCGAGCGCGATGCCACGTTTAACCGGGCCGCCAGCCACAATTACTTCCTTGAAGACAAAATGGAGGCCGGAGTCGTGCTGACGGGGTCTGAAGTCAAGTCCGTACGCGCTGGCCGCGCGAACCTTAAAGATGGATACGCCCTGCTCAAAGACGGCGAATTGTGGCTGCTCAACGCCCATATCGGAGCTTACGAGAACGCCGGGTATGCCGGACATACGCCGCTCCGCACCCGCAAGCTTCTTGTCCGGGCCGACGAGCTTCGCAAACTCCAGGCCAAAACCCAGCAAAAGGGTTACACCCTGGTGCCAACGCGCATGTACTTTAAAAACGGTAAGATCAAATGTGAGATCGCTTTGGCCAAGGGCAAACAAAGCTGGGACAAGCGTGAAACCGAGCGCCGCCGCACCGCCGACAAAGAAGCCCGCGAAGCCATTGCCCGGTCGCGAAAACAGTAGCTTTACTTATATATAGATAGGAGTTGAACCCGCACTTATGGATATCCGCCTGATCGCAGCTAATCCCGCTGAAGTGGAAACCGAATGCCTGGTTGTTTTTGCCCTTGACCATGGGACAAAAGACGCTATCAAAGACCCGGTAAAAAGCAATCAAAACGGCAAAGAGGCTCCCAAGCCTGAACCTCGGCTGGCAATAAAAGATAGCGTTTTGGAGAAAGCCGTGGCCGAACTCGTGGCCAGCGGAGAAGTTACCGGCAAGCCTTTTGAAACCGTCCTGCTGCACCGTCCTCAGGGATTGAAGGCAAAAAGACTGCTGGTTGTTGGCGCAGGCAAGGCCAAGTTTTTCACCCATGCTGAAGTCCGCAAGGCTGCCGGCAGTGCAATCCGCGCCCTCAAGCCAAAAGGCATTAAGAGCTGCGCCTTATTGGTGCCCGATCTCAGCAGTGGCGCTGAAGACGCGGTGCGGACCATCGCTGAAGGCGCTCTTGTCGCCGACTTTGATCCCGACACCTACCGCAGCGATCGCAAAGACTTGAGCGTAAAGGAAATTACTATCGTTGCGCCTTCGGGAGCGGATCAAGGCAAACTGCAAACCGCCATGACGCAGGGCCGTGTGATTGGCGAATCGCAGAATTTTACCCGCGAGTTGGTCAATGAACCCAGCAACCGCCTTACACCGACCATGCTGGGCGATCGCGCAAAAAAGATGTGTGACACCGTGGGCTTGAAGTGCGAACTCATGGGTCCTGAGAAAATCAGAGAAATGAAGATGGGCGCGTTCTGGAGCGTGTCGCAGGGGTCGGACGAAGAGCCTCGTTTGATCGTGATGCGCTATGAACCGCAAGGCGCGCCGGAAAAGCCGGTGCTCGGCCTCGTCGGCAAAGGCATAACCTTTGATACTGGCGGCATCTCCATCAAGCCTGCGGACGGCATGGAGAAGATGAAATACGATATGGCCGGCGGCGCAGCCATGATCGGCGCCATGCGCGCTATTGCGCTGCTCAAGCCCAATGTCAAAGTTATTGGCATTGTCTGCGCCTCAGAAAACATGCCGAGCGGCAAGGCGCAGAAACCCGGAGATGTGCAAATTGCCATGTCCGGTAAATCCATTGAGATCATTAATACTGATGCTGAAGGCCGTCTCGTTCTCGCCGACGGCCTCTATTACGCTCGTACACTCGGCTGCACTCACCTCATTGACGCCGCCACTCTTACCGGCGCTTGCGTGGTCGCGCTCGGCTACGCGAATGCCGGAGTCTTTGCCAACGATGAAGATGCCTATAAGCACTTCACCACGGCGCTGCAGCGCTCGGGAGAAAAGTTCTGGCGCTTGCCGCTCGACCAGGAGTACCTCGACCAGATTCGATCCAATATCGCTGACATTATGAACACAGGCGGGCGCTGGGGCGGCGCCAGCACAGCAGCCGTCTTCCTGAAAGAATTTGTCGACGACACACCCTGGCTGCATCTCGATATCGCCGGCACCGCATGGATGGAGGAAAACAAAAGCTGGATCGCCAAAGGCCCGTCGGGAATTGGCGTGCGCAGTTTGATTGAGTTTGTCAGGAGCTTTGAAGGAAAGTAGTTGCTGCTCTAGTCCGATTTCAGGATTACCGCAGTCTTTCTTCATCCCATTATCCCGAACTCCGTCAAACGAAATGCGCATTGCTTTCAGCGCGTAAGGTGGAGTGAGGAAGCTTGTCTCTTCGACGAAGATTTACGGCATTTGGAAACTGTTCGCGCCCCGCAGGTACGAAATTGTTGACGATTCTGCTTTAGGGCATTTCGCTCTGTCGAGAGTTCCGAGCCCGGTGGAGCAACACTCGCACCGATCAATCCGTCGAGAATCAGAACACCACAACCCGCGCCATCCCCCTCCTTCTTCCGCACATCAAAACTGTGTATTACCGCCGAAGGAGGGGTTTTCATCGATGAGACACAGCATACTTGCCCTGCTGATATTGGGATTGATAAGCATTGGCTGCAGCAGCACAAACAAAGCGTCCACGCCCGATACCAGCGCCCAACCAAACTCTGGAGCTACTGCTTCCAGTGCCGCCAATTCTGGCAGTTCGCCCAGCAGCAACCCTGATCAGGATTTCGTAACCAAGGCAGCTCAGGGCAACAGCGCTGAGATTGAACTGGGGAAAATGGTCGCCGCCAAAACCAAAGATCCTAATGTGAAGCAATTCGCCCAGATGATGGTGAAAGATCACACTACCGCGCTGAATCAACTGCAAGAGCTTGCGCAAACTAAAAATCTTAACTTGAATGACAATCTGCCTGACGATGCGAAATCGCTCCAGGAAAAACTTTCCAGTGACACTGGAAAACAATTCGACAAAGACTATATGGACGGGATGGTGCAAGATCACCAGAAGGACGTCCAGGAATTTACCGATGAATCGCAGAATGCGAAAGATCCTGCCGTGAAGCAGTGGGCCAGTAATACCCTGCCCGTTTTGCAAAAGCATCTGCAAAAAGCCCAGCAGATTGATGCCAAGCTGAACAAAAGCAAATCATCTGGATCATCGGGATCGTCGCCCAGCGGCGACAGCCAATAACCAAGCAGTGACAGCCGATAACTGTTCGAGTTGAAACGCTGGTGTTCGAGTTGAAACGCTGGTGTTCGAGTTGAAACGTCGGTGTTCGAGTTGAAACGTCGGTGTTCGAGTTGAAGCGTTGGTATTCGAGTTCAAGCGTTAATGAATTAAGGGGGCTGCCTCCCGAAGTGATTGTTAGGTGCACGGAGTATCCGGTCAGTACGGCGTGCTAATGAATATCGGCACAAAAGCGCGTAGAGAATGCAGCCCCAGATTGCTGACAAACCCCATCATTTCGGTGGGGTTTTTCATTTTTGCACTTAGGCGAGGTTTTCGCGTTGCTGTCTGTTTTCGCGTTGCTGTCTGTTTTCGCGTTGCTGTCTGTTTTCGCGTTGCTGTCTGTTTTCGCGTTGCTGTCTGATGATAGCCGCAGCTATTCCAGTCGGATAAGTCGAATAATCAAACCGAATAGTTCAGGCACTGATGGGCCCGACAGAGAAGGCTGCATGCGGCTCAGCAGCAGAGCGATTTTCTTGAGATTCTGCGCCGTGGCCGCCAGCAAGCACTGTTCTTGGGACACGTTAGTAAGGGCCGCGCATCCGTGCATAGCGATGTCCATGGAGTTGCTTGGCCTCGGTTAAGCTGCGTTCTACGGTTTCCTGGCGTGCTGATAAACCTTTTTCCCCGTGGCTCTAAACGATACATGTCCACTCGATCCCGCGCCCTGCCCATGACATGCCATTGTCCCCAACTCCATCTCCTTTTGCGCACCTCTGGCTCGTTCAGCGTTTCCCACTAAACACAAGACTCTCATTAATGCGAGAGCCATGTAGGTAAAGCGCGGGAACCATGTGAGGCAAAGCACGAGAGCCATGTGAGGTAAAGCGCAAGGGTCATCTGAGGTAAAGCACGAGGGCCATGTGAGGTAAAGCACGAGAACCATGTGAGGTAAAGCACGAGAGCCATGTGAGGTACTTTGTCGGCAATCTGGTGGTGCGAGAACGCGGCCTCTTTTTTAATTTCTCTTCGATCCGCCACCCGACAAGTCTTACCCGTCGATCCAGCAGCGCTTTGTCAAAGCAGTCGCTGGTCAAATAAGCGCTCATTTCTGCCTCCGAGAAACCTGGGATCAGAGAAGAAAAAGTGGGCATCCTCCTGACATGAATATATTGAGAACAGTGGATGCATTTTTCCTGACATGAGTTTGGTTTTGAAATACAAACATATCTTGGAATACAAATCTGTGCCCCAAGCAAGCTTTGCAATGTTGGGCGTCTGGGCTGGAAATCGACCGTTTCGTTCACTAGAAGGCTGAGATCGAAAATAACGAGGACGCCGTAATGGTTGGAGTGGTTATCTATTTATCGTAGTACGTGCGTCCCTCTGCTTAGAAGGCAGAGGGACGCAACCTGTCGGCTGGGGGCATTACGTTGGGTCGCTAGAGAGCTTATGAACCAGAGCTTTTGAGAACCTGCAACGAAAGCATGTTCGTGCAGGTACAGGGGCTATATCGCAGCGAAAAACAGTGCAGGAATCAACCGGCATCCCAGCTTCAAATGTAGTTCAGCAACATCAAGTGCGCTTTCTGCTTCCGCTGAGCTGCTGTTGTTACATTGCCTTGAGCTCAACCCATTGTTTGGCCCGCAGCGGGAGCATCAATGGCCAAAGGCCTGGAGTCAAAGCAGGACATGGGCCAAACACCAAAGCAAGTCATACGCTTGGCGTCTTGCTCTTGCATTCTTGTCTTTTGCCTTGCCCCGTGTTTTGCCTGTCGCGCTTTGCTCTTCGAAGGTTACCTTAGTGCAGACCATTTTGGTCTCAGATTTCCTTGCTCTTTATTTCCTTGGTCTTTATTTCTTACCTTTCTTGGTCTTACCTGTCTTGGTCTTACCTCTTCTTGGTCTCACTTCTTGGCCTTATTCTCTTTGCTTGCGTTTGGCATCATGCGTGCCTTGGGCCTCAGCTTGCCTTGGATCTTGCACGTTGGAATCGTTGGCTACCTTGGATCTCAGGCTGCCTTGCCCTGGCGTGGCTTTACATGCTTTTGGCTTTGCCTTGTGTATTTCAATCTCGCATGGGTAAAACTCTCTTCGGCTTGTGCGTCTGGGTTCGGAAAAGCTGAGGGGACTGTATGCCGTTGAGGTGGAGTACGAGCACCAACTCGATTTCGCAGTCTACGGCTTTGGTTGTGAATTGAGGTTCAATTGGATAATGGCATTTTGCAGCAGATGGAGCCCGATCGCCCATCGACGCACCGGGTCGTGATCATGATCACCGAATCCGGTCATATACGCTGTGATGCAGAACCCTGTAACGGAAGCGGTTGCTCCCTCGGTGGCCGACGATTGTGGGCCGTTTGGCTCAGTTTTCTCAGAAACGAACTCTTCTTGATGGTAATAGCAATGGCGAATCACCAGCTCCACAGTGGCGGGGATTTCAGGAGCGTGGGAAAGCAGGCGGCAAAGTTCTCTAACAAGCACTTCATGCTTTTCGAACGAGCACCGATCCTCTTGGTCGACGAAAACTAAATCAACGTATGAAACAAATTTTCGATCACCAAAGATCTCTTCTTCCGGAGCGACTTCACGGCTTGACCACACGTCACATTTTGCGGTCGCCAGAGGAAATCCGGCGGCATTAATGCGCCCCAGAAAAGAGGCAAGTTCCGGGTAAGCCTGGGCTTCAGGGATTTGTTGCACCAATTCAGGATGGCTTTTCAGGTCGTAGTAGCGAACCTGCGGGTCGTTGGAGCGCCACGGGATTTCAAGCGCTGGAGCGTCGCGGCCCAACTCAACGGAAAAGTCGGTCTGCATCAAGACATTCCATGATGCTGAAAGAAGTGCATAATCTGGCGCTCTGCCCAGCGACCGTCGTAGCCATTCGGCTGCGCTAGAAAAGCGCAGTGGCCGCCATGAGCGGTTTCCAGCAGCGTAATGTGCGGATTCGCCAGGATCTTCGCACGCGTTTCCGGCAGCAGGCGGATAAAAGGATCGTCGGTGGCATGGATGACCAGAGTCGGCAGCGTAATGTTTTCAATCACCCGATATGCGCCAGAGCGGGTGTAATAATCCTGCGCGTTTTCAAAGCCGCAATAGCGCGCGGTAATCACGTCATCAAATTCGCGGATGGTTGTGGGGAAACGATCGACCTTCTTATATGTGTCAGGAAACAGGTTGCGCTTGCGTTCATAGGTGCGCATGAGGCTGACGAGGAATTTCCATTCGTAGATGCGATTCCCGCCCACATGCATGGCATCGGCTGATGCAGCCAGGTCCGCAGCCGGAGAAACCGCGGCTACAGCTTTCAGCTCGGCAGGCGCGTCCGCACCCAGTTCGCCGGCAAGTTTCAACACCAGGTTGCCGCCCATAGAGTAACCAATCAGTCCCACGCGTGAAACTTTTCGCTGCTCAATCACCGTGCGCAGCACCGCGCCCACATCGCTTGAGAGCCCGGAATGGTACAGCGTAGGCGTCAGTTTTCCCGTGCCACCGCATGTGCGCATGTTCATCCGCACAACGTTCATGCCCGCGTCCCAGGCTTTGGCGGAATTGCCAATCACGTATTGTGACAAGCTTGATCCCTCAAGCCCATGGACGATAATCACTGTCGCTCGGCGCTCCGCATCGGTGTGCCAGTGGCAATGGCATAGAACCTGGGTATCGCTGTCCACTCGATATAAACGTTCTTCAGGCGTAGGCAGATTATTTCTGCGGCGAAGGAAGTTGCCGGCCAACGTCATGGCGTGGCGATTGCGCAGATAACGGCGCGGAACAAATGGATCGAAAATCGGGTCTTTTGGATTTTCAGCCATGCTGCTAGAAATCAACTCTTGCGAGTTCACCTATAATAATGATGCTGCTGTAAGCATTTTAAACGAGCTCACAATATGCCAATTTTTGAATACGTCTGCCAGCAATGCAACCATCAGTTTGAAGCCATTCTAATGGGCAAACAAAAAGCCGCTTGCCCAAAATGTGAGAGCAAACGGCTGAGTCAGCAGTTGTCCAACTTCTCCGTGGGAGGAGAAAAATCGCGCGCAACGGCTCCTGCCGCCGGTCCGTGCGGCAGCTGCGGCGACCCGCGCGGTCCCGGCGCTTGCTCAATGAATTAGCGGTTGCTCACCGCAGCCACATGTCCCGGCTCGGCGCATTGTCACGGGTGCGCTGCTGAAATCGTGTAAAATGGGTTTCTAACCTTTACGGTGGGTATAGTTCAGTGGCAGAACGCCAGACTGTGGCTCTGGATGTCGTGGGTTCGACCCCCACTACCCACCCCAATTTCTCCAGCCAAGTCCTCAACAAGGCTCATAGTCTTGGTTCCCAGAGTTCCGGCTGCGTGCATAGCTTTTTCACTGCCCCGGAAGCCCGATCTGTTCCAGGTGCAACAGCATATCTTCAGGGCCAGAATATATTTGAAATGCTCCGGCGCGATGCAGTTCCTCTTCTCCATATCCGCCAGATAACATGCCAACACCCAGAGCACCTTTACGCCCGGCTGCTAAGAGGTCCCAGACGCTATCGCCCACCACAATGCAATTGCTGAGCTGAACCTTGAGGCTTTGCGCCGCGGCCATAAAAATATCAGGCGAGGGCTTTGCTTTTTCCGCGTCATCCCCAGTCAGAACCGGCATGCCGCTTGGAACTTTAATCTTCTTCAGCAGCAAGGATGTTTGTTTGCGATTACCCGTGGTCGCAATCGCGATGCGCACTTTATGGCGGTGAAGATGTTTGAGTAATTCATTGGCGCCAGGCAAAGGCTGTATTTCTGAAATGGCGTCAACAATCCTTGCATCGTGCTCTTTTTCCAACTTCTCGATGTTGATCTCTTTTTTGCTCGGCGCGAACTCGCGTAATAATTCCTTAACGAACGATTTCCCGCTCATGCCGACGCGGCGGTGAATCATCCATTTCGGGACCAGAATGTCTGCTTCATTTAACGTGTTCCACCACGCCTGAACGTGTTCGTAAACGCTGTCAATGAGCGTTCCGTCGAGGTCAAAAAGGACGGCAGGCATGTCACTCTTGGTCTTCGCCATGTTGCTCCAATTCTTGAGAAGTTTAGATGCTGGCGAGAAGCGCAAGCCCTCAATAGCGAATTCTTGCCGGATCGCCAAAAAAGGGACCATCATTCATGGTCCCTTTTGACGACGTAAAGAGGTTGAAATTACGCGGCCTTATCGGCCTCTAGATTCACCCGTTCTGAAATGGACGTTAACAGATGGTCGGCGTGGCCTTCTTCTTGGATTGTCTGGTCCAGCAAAGCTGCCTGCCTTTCGCGGCCAAGAATCTGCGCCCAGCGCCGGACTGCTCCGTAGGTCGCTATTTCATAGTGCCCCACGCGCTGCGCGGCAGCAATCAGAGCAACGTCACGGACGGTCGAATCTGTGGCGTCCTTAACCATGTCCTGGGCTTCAGTTACCAGAGCAGCCAGTGCTTTGCATTTAATCGCGTCAACCTCGCGATTTTCCTGCCTTAGAATGTCTTCCAATCTGGTCACATGGACACGCGTTTCCTGCAGGTGAGATTGAAAAGCCTGCTTTAATTGAACATCCGTTGCTTTCTCAATCATGGTGGGCAATGCTTCAATGATCTGCTGCTCAGTGGAAAGCAACATGCGCAGCTGGTTGTGATAAAGATCTCTCAGAGAATCAACGTTGGCAGAGAATAGTTTCATGTTTCACTCCTTTTGTGTAATTTCAGTCACTCACGTCTGCGTCAGGCAGCGCGCTCCAGTTGTTCAGCGGGATCCAGTTTTACTTTTATCCAGCCGCGTTCATGCCGGTCAAAAGCGTGGTAGGCATCAATCGCTGAGCTGATGGGTGCAATCTGCGTAAGAAATTGCTCAGGATGAATCACTCCGCTTCTTACCAGTTCAATCATCTCCGGCATGTAGCGGCGATGGTTGCAGTTTCCGGCCTTCAGCGTCAGGTTCTTTTCCATGATTTGTTCAATCGGGAAATCCTGAAGAGGGGCAAAATAAACACCGATCACGGAGACAGTCCCGGCTTTGGCGACGCATTCAATCGCCCACTTCAAAGCCTGGCTGGGAGCGCCACCCGGTTGGAAGTCTTTGCCTTTGGGAGTTCCCTTTTCGGCAATCTTCTCCAGTTCCTGCTTAAATTCTTTCTGCGCTTTTCTGTCGGCAGCTGCCGGTCCTTTGGTGGCTGTTGCCGCGTCTGTTCCAACAGCATCAATCACCCGGTCCGGACCTGAACCATTCGTCGCGTCTTTCAGCGCCTGAATAGGATCTTCTTTTTCAAAGTTAATGACCTCAGCGCCATGTGCCCGCGCCATTTCCAGCCGCGACTCGACACTATCGATGGCAAAAACTCGACCGGCCCCCAAATGCTGTGCGCAGGCAATGGCGAACAGTCCAACCGGACCACAGCCGAAAATCGCGACGATGTTGGAAGGTTTTATTTCCGCCATCACCGCCGCCATATAGGAGGTGGGAAGAATGTCGGACATCAGAATGGCCTGGTCGTCTGAGATTTCTTCAGGCACTTTCACCAGCACGGATCCAGCAAAAGGAATACGCGCATATTCGGCCTGCAATCCATCCAGTCCACCGGCTTTTTCCGGTCCGCCAAAGAAGACTGTTCCGGCATCCGGCCCGTTGGGATTAGCAACGTTGCATTGCGACTGATAGCCTGCCCGGCAATAGACGCAGCTTCCGCACCCGACGGTGGAAGGCACAACCACCCGGTCACCTTTTCGCAGGTTGCGTACTGACTTGCCCACCTCTTCCACAATCCCCACTGCTTCATGCCCCAGGATTCGGCCCTGTTTCATACCTGGTGCGGTGCCGCGAATAAAATGCAGGTCCGTGCCGCAGATCGCGCTGGATGTAATACGAATGATTGCGTCGGAGGGTTTCTGTAACTTTGGCTCCGGAACATTTTCCAGAGAAATTTTGCCGATCCCGCCAAAAACAACAGCTTTCATAAAATTATTCCCTCCGGCGCATATCGGCGCTTTACTGGTGTGGGCAGATGATGGGGGCTTGCCTCAGCACGCCTCAAATTGATTGTGGATGTAAAAATTCCTGCGGTTCGCTTCTGATCTTGGAAGTAGATGCAGGATTCAACGTTCTTCTGTTGTGAGAATGCCTAAGCAATTGTCGGGTTGCCGCGCTGGCCGATTCTTCGTGCTCTCGTTGGGCAGCGCTGGTGAGAGTTGCAGGTGAACTACAAGCGATGCCACCTGCGCTCAACAGTTTACATCTGATGATCTATGCACGAGACCGGAGAAGGAATTGGCTAAAAAGAAAAAGCAAGGAATCGTAAATCCAACCCGGCTTGCTTCCTTTGACAAGGAAAAGAAAGTGCAGGTGGTCATTGAAACGCCCAAGGGCAGCCGCAACAAATATGCCTGGGATCCGGACCAGCAGATATTCGTGTTGAAAAAAGTGCTGCCGGAAGGGATGTCGTTTCCGCACGATTTTGGTTTCATTCCTTCCACCGAAGGTGACGATGGCGACCCGATTGACGTGCTGGTGCTCATGGACCAGCCGGTGTTTACAGGATGTCTGGTGAAGGCGCGGCTGATCGGCGTTATTGAGGGCAAGCAGACGGAGAAAGGCAAATCAGAACGCAATGACCGTTTGCTGGCAGTCGCCGAATCCAGCCACACGCATTCCGACATCAATTCCCTCAACGACCTGAACAAGGAGTTGTTGAAGGAAATTGAACAGTTTCTGATGAATTATCACGCGAATGACGGAACGGAATTTAAGGTGTTGGCGCGCAGGGGACCCTCTGCGGCATCCGCGTGTCTGGAAAAAGCCATCGCCTAGCGGGGCCAAACCCTCAGCCTCCAATCACATCAAAAATTAGCACACACACAAATTCTTCCGATTTGGAGCAATCATCGTGGCCACTAAAACGAATAAACAGGACAGAAAATTTGCGGTAGTCACCGGCGCTTCCAGCGGCATTGGACTGGAACTTGCGCGCGTGTTCGCCGATAACGGCTTTGACCTGCTGGTGACATCCGGCAGCAACAGGATTGAGCGCGCGGCTGACGGACTTCGGGATTCCGGAGTTGAAATAACAGAAGTGGAAGCTGACCTGGCAACGTACGATGGAGTGGAGAAACTCTGGGCAGCAATTCAGGCCACAGGACGGCCGGTTGATGCAATCGCGATCAATGCAGGCGTTGGAGTGGGCGGAGACTTTGCCCGCGAGACCAGCCTTGAAGACGAGCTGAACATGATCCAGTTGAACGTTACTTCTACCGTTCATCTGGGCAAGCGCGTGCTCAAGGAGATGGTCGCCCGCGGCTCAGGCAAAGTCTTGATCACTTCTTCCATTGCCGGAACTATGCCAACTCCGCTGGAAGCGGTGTATGGAGCAACAAAGGCGTTTGGGCTGTCATTTGCGCAGTCACTTCGCAATGAGTTGAAAGATACCGGCGTAACTGTAACCGCTTTGCAGCCGGGCCCAACCAACACCGATTTCTTCCATCGCGCGGGAATGGACAACACTAAAGTGGGATCGGAAGGAAAATATACCAACGATCCCAGAGAGGTTGCGGAGCAGGGATATAAAGCCCTGATGGACGGCAAAGACCACATATTCTCTTCATCGCTCAAGACCAAGATCCAGGGCGAAGTGGGAAAGTTTGTACCTGAATCGCTAAAGGCAGAGCAGCACAGGAAAATGGCGGAGCCCAAGACGGGCACAAAATAGCTGCTGCGAAATAAAATCGGCGCTCAAGCTGAAACGCTTGAGCGCTGAATATTTTATTCGTCCCTATGCCGCACTTGGCAGTTTAGTCGTGTCTCTTGTGGGCTCACCGGTCGTCTTTGAAAGGTCTGCGCCTTTGCGCTCGCCGCCCAGCCACGTGATCAGAGCCACCAGGGTTGCAATGATCACCACCGTCCATGTAAGCACCGGAGCAAAGCTTCCGCCATAGCGTTCTTCGGCAAGTTTGGCCTGAATCACCGAGTTTCGCGATGACAGCAAATTTCCCAGTTGATACGCCAATCCAGGAAATGTTCCGCGCACTGCCGGAGGCGAGAGTTCATTCAGGTGCGCCGGAACAACTCCCCATGCGCCCTGCACCATAAACTGCATCAGGAATCCGCCCAGCGCAAGCAGGGCGACACTGTTTGCATACGCCCACAAGGGAATACATGGAATGGCACAAAGCGAGGCGATCACAATGGCCTTGCGTCGGCCAATCTTCTCTGACCACGAACCGAAGATCACTCCTCCCAGCAGCGCGCCAATGTTGTAAATGATGGCAATGAAGCCCACGGTCTTCGGCGTAAAGGCATGGTTCTTTTGCAGGAATGTGGGATAGAGGTCCTGCGTGCCGTGGCTGAAGGAGTTGAAAGCAAACATCAGCACAATGAGAAAAAGAAAGCTGCCGCCAAACATGAGCACGTCGCGGCTAAGGTGTCGTTTTTCTTTGATGCGAGTCTGCCCTTCCAGAAAGGCCGGCGACTCATCGACCTTGGTACGTATATAGATGACCAGGAAAGCCGGCAAAGCGCCAATCACGAACATCCCGCGCCAGCCGACATAAGAAAACAGCGTTCCATAAACCAGCGCGGCCAGCAGATAACCGACGACATAGCCTTCCTGCAGCAGTCCGGAGAAGAAGCCGCGACCTTCCTTAGGAAGCGTTTCAAATGCCAGAGCGGCACCCACGCCCCACTCGCCGCCCATGGCTATGCCAAACAAGGCGCGCATGATCAGGAATGTATGCAGTGAAGGCGCGAACGCGGAGCCAAGCTCAAAAATGGAGTAGGCGATGATATCGATCATCAGCGTGGGACGGCGACCGAATTTGTCCGCCATCATGCCGAAAAGAAAAGCGCCCACCGGACGCATGGCTAGCGTAATAAAGATGGCTTCCGCGACGGAAGAGACCTTGGTGTGGAAGTCCGCGCCAATGGCGCTTACACAGAAGACCAGAATGAAGAAGTCAAACGCATCAAGCGACCAGCCAAGAAAACAGGCGACGAAGGTATTCCGCTGGACCGAGGTAAGACTCTGCAATCGGCGAAGGAAGCTCATGCGGTTCTCCCCGTGAGAGCTGGCCAGCTTTCCCGCTGGAACCAAGCTATCCAGCTCAGTCCACTTGGATGTCTGAAAGAATAAAGATGGATGTAATGGGCTTTTCTTGCGGGTAAGCCGGTGCCGCCATAGCAGGATTGCAGGCCGGGGAAGTTATGTTTTCCCTCGGTGGTAGCACGTCCGGCGAAAGTGCCGAGGCGACTTCTATATCGCAGAAATATCGCGCCCACATTTCTGAGATGAACTTTCAACAAAAATGAACGGTTCATTAACACAGCATTAACAGTCCATGCCTAAACTATCGATGAGGGGAAAAGGAGGCATTGAAGTTTATGCGAATTCCCACCTTCTACTCATCGTTCAAACAACTTGCCGCGAAGCTGGACGAAAAACTTGCCATTCGCATCCTATGCTTGTTTGTGCGATAGAGTAGGCTCTAGCGGCTATCCGCCTTCAACACACACTTCATTCATTTGAAAAATTGATGCGTTTTTTAATGCGTTTTTTTCGATGTGTCGCACCTACGGCGCTCAACTCAATGATCGCGTACCCACCCTTCCGGCTTCGCATTCGCTCGCCTCAGGGTGGGCTAACTTCTGGTCGCGCCTAGCGGCGCTTGGACCACGATAGATCGCAATACTGTGTTCAATTAAGAGCCTATCCAGTAAGAGCCTATCCAGGTCCCAACCCAGCAAGAGAGCGTCTGCTCATCTGGTGTTTCCAAAATACAGGGGAATAGGTGCAAGCGATCGATCGGTCCATAACAGTCGAGCGCCGATTACGACGTTACTTGCACCAGAACACTCTTCGAACCCGAAAATAACCGCAAAATATCAGAACACTTTCCGTTCTCCAGCAGTCATTTCTTTCAGGAAGGGAAAATGGCGGGGCAGGCAATTTTGGGAGGGACGGTTCTGAAATCAGCGATGGCCACGGAAGCTGAAGCGCCGACAGTTGAATCGCTGGTGGCTGATTATTCCCGAATGGTCTTTCGTATCGCCTACTCCATTCTGCGCAATCATCATGACGCGGAAGATGCAGCGCAGGAATGCTTTTTCCGGGTATGGAAACACAAGGACCGTTTGCATGACGTTCAAAATGCCAAGACATGGCTGGCGCGGATCGCCTGGACCACGGCGCTAGACAAACGGCGCACGGGCCGCAAGATGCTTTCATTGAACGATACGGAGTCGGGCGCGGAACTGATAGAGTCACTTTCCGACTCCGCTCCCGCTGCAGATGAGCAGCTTGTGAATCGGCAAGAGCAGCAGCTATTGCAGAGGTTGATCGCCGCGTTGCCGGAAGATTTGGCTCAGACACTGGAGTTATCGACCGTTCAGGAGCTGAACTCGGCGGAAATTGCCGAAGTAATGAAGATACCGGAAGGCTCGGTGCGGACGCGGTTGTTCCGTGCGCGCAAGCAGCTCAAGGAGAAATTGGCGGTCCTGCTGGAAGGGAGGAAACATGGCTGACCAGGAAAAAGATAAACGGATGCAGATTGATGACATGCTGGATTCGCTGCTCGCCAACTATTCCTCAGCGGAGCCGCGTCCGGGGCTGGAAACCAGGATATTGGCGAACCTGCGAGATGCAGAAGAAAAGGAAACAGCCCACGGATGGCGGAATTTCAAGTGGCTTTGGGCAGGAGCGGTTGCGGCGGTAATTATCGTTGCGGCAGTGTTGATCGGTGGGCGGCATCGCATTGAGCCGCCGACACACGTGATGGTTAAGACCAGTCCATCTGTTCCCCAAACAGCGATTCAGCCCCACGCGCCGACTGCGCCAAAGGAAACAGTTCGGATTTATCGGCGCAAACCGCGAGCGACAAAGCAGCCGCAGAATGCGACGCTGGCGCTGACTCAGCGGCCGGCGAATTTCCCTACCCCGGTCCCTTTGTCAGAACAGGAAAGAATGATGTTTAGCTATCTGGAGAACACGCCGCAAGAAATCATCGTTGCGCAGCTCCCACGGAATAATGATCAAAAAGAATCCGAAGAATTCTGGGCTGATCGTGAGCCATCGTCAGGAACGCGCCGCTCAATAACCAATCGATAAGGAGAGAAGCAATGAAGAAATTGTTAATGCTGATGATCGTATTCCTTGTGGCCTGCTCACTGGCCGCGCAAGAAGACACCAAGAAAAAGCAAGAGATGCCCGATAACGGTGCGATTGTCAAAAAAGCAGCCGTGCCTACGTACAAAATGGCGTTCAGTATTTACGAGCTGCAGGACGGAAAGAAGATCAATGAGCGCGACTATAGCCTGCTGGTAGAGGCCAATGAGCGTGGCGCAAACACGCTCAAGATCGGCACCAAAGTGCCGATAGATACGGGCAAGGACTCCTACACCTATACTGACGTGGGGTTTGAGCTGCGGTGTTCGGCGGGCGAGACTGTGAATAACAAGCTGGAGGTGAGCGTCGATATCAGCGTTAGCAATTTTGCCATCCCGGGACAGAATACGGACCCTCGAGCGGGGGAAAGCAGGCCAGTGCTGCGCGCCGTCACGCAACGTATCAGCGCAGTCGTGAATCCCGGCAAGCCCCAGATACTTACCAGCATGGACGACGTGAACAGCACCAAGCGCATGCAGGTGGAACTTACGGCCACGAAGGTGGATTGATTAAAAGGACCGACAGCAAAGGGCGCTTCGGCGCCTTTTGCTTTTTGGCTGATGGAAGCCGGGTTGTGCAAGGTTGCGGAAAACCAAAACCTACCACGGAGGCACTGAGACACGGAGAACGGACGAGGGCAGAAGATCGGAACAACTGACGGATAAAGCTGTCAATTACGTAATCCCGGCCAGAAGTTCATAAGAACGCAGGCGCGCCGAATGATCGTAGATTGCGGAAGCGACCATCAACTCATCGGCCCCAGTCTGCTCGATGAATCGCTCCAGTCCGGCGCGAACGGTTTGCGGTGATCCGACAAACGAGCACGCCAGCATGTTGGAAACCTGCGCTTTTTCCATGGGCGACCAATAGGACTCAATGTCGTTGATGGGCGGCGCAAGTTGGCGGCGGGTGCCGCGGACCGCATTGGTGAAAGCCTGCTGGGCGGAAGTAAAAAGTCGCCGCGCTTCGGCGTCGGTATCGGCGGCAATTACATTTACTCCGACCATGGCATACGGCCGCTGAAGCTGTGCGGACGGCTGGAACTTTCTGCGGTAAGCCTGGAGCGCGAGCATAAGAGCGTCGGGAGCGAAGTGAGACGCGAAGGCATAAGGCAGGCCGAAGTCGGCGGCAAGCTGCGCGCCAAAGAGACTGGAGCCGAGAATCCAGATGGGAACATTTGTGCCGGTGCCGGGAACAGCCTGAACCGTTTGCCCAGGTTGCAGTGGACCGAGAAACGCCTGGAGTTCACGCACGTCATCTGGGAAAGTATCGGCGCTGGTGGGATCACGGCGAAGAGCGCGCAGCGTGCGTTGATCCGTCCCGGGAGCGCGGCCAAGCCCGAGGTCGATGCGTCCGGGATACAGCGATTCAAGCGTGCCAAACTGTTCGGCGATCACGATAGGCGAGTGATTTGGCAGCATGATTCCGCCAGCGCCCACGCGGATGGTCTTGGTGCCTCCGGCAACATATCCGATGACGACCGAAGTAGCGGCGCTGGCAATTCCGACCATGTTGTGGTGCTCGGCCAGCCAGAAACGGCGATAACCCCAACGCTCAACGTGTTGAGCCAGATCAACAGAATGATGCAAGGCATCCGCCGGGGTGGATCCCTGCGCGACGAATGCGAGATCAAGAATGGACAATGGGACCAAAAAGATTCCTTGTGTGATTCATCAAATACTGATGCTGCCGAGCCTACTTGAGGTTCACAACTTAAAACAGTGCGAGGCCTTGTGAATGAAGCTGGGCGAATCAAGCGGCAAATCAATCTAGCGCACTCGCTCATTTATTTCTGGTTGTAATGGCGCGCAGCTCCGATTCCGGTGACGAGGTGATCTAAAAGATGATACTGGCGGTGAACGTCCCAGAATTTACCGGTATATTTCAGCGCGAAAGGAAAGGCAGCGCCGGTAGCAAGGCCAACAATAATCGATTCAATATTCGCCGCGCTGGAAGCGGAACTCGGAGTAATGGTTTGATCAATTACGGTTTTGCACAGCACGCCACGATCGCCCGGAGGGTCTTCGCCGTCCCACTTTCCGGCTGCGCAGGAGAGCGCCATCTCCGTAATCTGACCGGCTTCCAGTTCTCGAACAAGTTTGGGATCTTTCAATTTCAATTGCCAGCTTTTCGCAGACTCAATGGCTGCTTTGGCATCACTAAACTCTTCAACTTTTTTCACCCACTCAATGCTTGCCGCAATGGCCGTGTTATACGCCATCTGCTGATGAGCAAGCGCCGAGGCCTCGTCCTGTTCGTGGGCCGGCACCGCACCTGCATCGTGATACTTGGCCTGAGAGACGAGTGGCTGGCCCGCGGTTTCATATTCCCTGTAAACGAGGCGGGAATTATCGTGGTTCATGTGCGTGTGAGTATTCACCGCGCCCGCGACAGGCGGATAGATGCCGGTCTTCACCTGGAAAGGCCATTTGTCCGGATCGGCGGCCTGGTTGCGAAACTCAAACCATGTGGGCGCGCGCAATTCACCAGAAGGAAGACGGACGAGCTTGACCGCCGTGCTGTTGAAATCATGATGAATCCAGTCGGAATGGCTATAGAAATCCTGGATGGCGTGGAGCGAAGCGCCAAGCGCGATAAGCGTCATTGTCTTGCGCGTGCGCTCGTCGGCATTGGTCTGCTTGATGTAACCGCCAATCACCCATTGTGTATTTGTCAGCAAGCGATTGAATAGGGCATCGAATTTAGAATTGCGGTCTAATTCACCACTAAGATTGTCAAAGTGAAGGAAAATAGCGGCATCACGGTCCTGCGCGCTTTTTGCCAAATACTGATTGAGCGCGTTAAGCCCCTGTCCGTGGAGAGTGTTTGCGGCAAAGTCGGATACGGGCCCAAAGAAGTCCGGGGAAAAGTTGCCGAGTTGCATGATCTTGCGCGAGTCTTCACTAAACCCGAATGCGTCAGCCACTTTGCGCGTGGCTTCAGAATGCCAGTAGCTATCAAAACCGGATGCGGGCGAGGCGAGAACCGCCAGAAGCATCGACACAGCAACAAGTTTGCGAAACATGTTTCAACCCCAGCGGATAGGTTAGAACAACATCAATATGGATTGCCAATTGCACACAAGAAACAGCTCGCATTGGATCCAAAATATCAGTGGAACCAGAGACAAGATGTGCCGCGTTTCATGCGGCGGTCCATGGAAGTGACCGCGTGGGAGCATTACGGTAAGGGTAAGCCGGATGTGCTACACTATTCTTTTCAAGCACATACCGTCTAAAAAAGCATGCTCCTTTCCAAAGAATATGTCGGGTATTTAGCCCGCCAGGTAGCCCAAAAACTTATTGCCGGCGACTTTATTGAAACCAAGAATGTCCCGGCAGTCTCAGCTGCGCTGAACAATGCGCTGCTGGAAGAGCTGCAACTTGAAGATCGCATCAATGACGAGGTCCGTCTGATCCTGGAGCAGTACCAGGATGAAATGCAGCGCGCAGGCGCCAGTTATCAGGAGATGTTCAAGAAAGTTAAAGGCGAACTGGTGCGCAAGTATAAGGCGGTGCTGTGAGACTTTCTCGCGACAAGGTCAACCGGCTTGCCCACAGCGTGGCTGACGCGCTGGCTACGCTGGACGACGTCGAGTTCATTGAAGATCCGAATACCATCCGCATGGAAGCGCGCCGCATTCTTGAAGAGCTACTTACGGCAGAAGCGAAGATCGATGTGGCTGCGCGCGCAAAGATCGAAAGCCAGAAGCGGACCATCGCGGAAGGCACGCAGGAATGGGACATCCTCTACCGCAAGTACTACAACGAAGAAGTTAAAAAGCTGGGAATTTAGAGATCAACCTTTAGTAGCCGGCCAGCCGGCGTTCCTGTGACGACATTTGCGCCCACAGCTGGTCCATATTTTTCTGTATCCACATGTTTGCGGGCTCAAGCTCATGGGCTGAGTTAAACCATCTGTAGGCCATCACGCGGTCCTGCTTCACACAGAGGCCGCTGGAATAAAGAGCCGCCATCTGTATGGCAGCGCCGGGATCGCTCTTGTCCGTGGCCGCGCGCAGATAAAGCATACCCTGTTCGCAATTCTGCTGTACGCCGCCTGTTCCGCGAATGAATTGCTGGGCCCGCACCAAGGCAGCGCTCGGCTTATAGTCAGGGATACGCGCTTCTTCTGCCCCTTTTCTGTCGGCATCTGGCAAAGCTTTTTCAGTGGTGGGCTTTGCTGAGGTCATACCTTCGTCCGAGCTACGAGCCAATGGGCTGGGTGTTGTGGTTTCCAGCGCTGTAGGCTCGGTCTTCGGGGGCTCGGGTTCAGCAGCCGGTGGTTTGGCTTCGGAAGCCTGCGGCTTGATTTCCGAAGCTGTGCCGGTTGTGGCAGTGTTGGTTCCGCTGGCTGCGGTTTTAGGCGCGTCCGTAACAGCGGGTCCCACTGGATCAGAAGGTTGATTGTTTCCCTGCGGCGCATTGGCAGGAGTTGCTGGATCTGATTTTGCCGGCGTTTGCGGTTTAGGGCTGGCTTTGAAACTCGATCGCCACTGCATAAACAGCAGGCCCAGGATTGCGGCGAGCACGACGAGCAGGAGCACCTTCCTTAAGCCGCTGCCGGAAGGTTGGTCTTCCAGGAGATATTCGACGTCACCACTGTTGTCGGGTTGAGAATTCAGGCCGAGGAAAGAGGGACCACTAATGCGACCACCGTTTCCTTGCTCTTGGCGGATCGCGTCGCTCGTCAGGGATTCGGCACGCACGGCTCCACCGCGTGGAGGTTCGTTGCGAAAAATGGTTGGTTCCTCGCGGCGAGAAAGCGCGACAGGCGCTTCATCGGATTTGTCCGCCACGGCAACCACCTGCGCCGATGGCTTGCGCTTTACATCCGGAGGCGGCAGTTGCGCATTTGCGATAGCAGCTGCGCGGGAAGCATCGCTGGAACCGCGGCGTTCTTCCGCGCGCCGCTCGATCCGAGTACCGCACATGCCGCAGAACTTCATGCCCGGCTCATTCACATGGCCGCACCCCGCGCACTTTGTACTGCCGGCCTGGTGCGTCCTTCGCTCCACTTGCCGCCTTTCCATGCGGACACCGCAAGTGCCACAAAACTTGTATTCCGGACGATTCTCAGTCCCACAGAAGGTACAAAGCATGAGAGCCCTTTTTACTCCTTTGACCGCCGTTAACACACGTCTCCTAAAAACAGCAGCTCAGCTATTTATAGGATGATATCTGGAACCGATAAGCTGTAAGCCGAAATTTTTCTTTGGATTCAGAGAGAAAGCGGGCCTTAGTACTCTCTGGCTGTGCCAGCTTGCGAGTGTCTCTGACACAGAAGGACCACGCGGCAAGCCGAGTCAGGGGATAATCGAGCTTTAAAATAATGGAAGCTTAAGAATGATGTTTGCAGAAGAAATAGCGCAGGCAGCCAAGCAGTCCGCCGCTGAAGCCGGCTTTGATCTGGCGGGAATTGCGCCTGTCCGCAAAGAGGACATGCCGGAGCTTGGCGCGTTTATCGAGTGGGTGGATGCTGGCCGTGCGGGAGAGATGAAGTATCTGGAGACGCGCACGGAATCCGGCGAACTTCGACGCGCCTCTGCCACCAACGCCGCGCCTTGGGTGCGTTCCATGATCGTCTGCGCTCTCAATTACAGCGCTGACAAGCCTTACTCGATCGAGGTAAATGACCCTGAACGAGGCTGGATCTCACGTTATGCCTGGGGAACAAAGGATTATCATGACGCGCTTCTTCCGCGCCTGCGACAGGTTGAAGCGGCCATCAAACAAGTTGCCGCTGCACAAAAGTTCGCGATCGAAACCCGCAGCTACGTTGATACAGGTCCAATTCTGGAACGCGTTTACGCCAAATACGCCGGCATTGGATGGATTGGCAAGAACACCTGCATCATCCACCAGAAAATGGGATCATGGCTGTTTCTGGGTGTGATTCTCACCTCGCTGGAGCTGCCTGCCGACACTGCGGCCGCCGACCGTTGCGGCAGTTGCACCCGGTGCATCGACGCGTGTCCCACGCATGCTATTGTGGCGCCGGGCAAGCTGGACGCGCGGCTATGCATCGCCTACTTGACCATTGAAAAGCGCGGCAGCGTGCCGGAAGAACTGAGGCCGCAGATGGGGCATCACATCTTTGGCTGCGACATCTGCCAGGATGTCTGCCCGTGGAACAACAAATCCGGCAATGCGCCGCCGACTTCCCTGCCGGAATTTCAACCCCAGGAGCGGCTTTTCCATCCTGACTTGCGCTGGCTCGCGCAGATGGACGAAGAAACATACCGTAAGACGTTTCGCGGCTCACCGGTAAAGCGGGCCAAATATTCCGGGCTGAAGCGTAATGTGGCCATCGCCATGGGCAACAGCGGCAACAAGAATTTCATGCCGGATTTACAAAAATTGGCCGAGGAACCGGATACAGTGGTGGCCGAACATGCGGAATGGGCCCTCAAGAAGCTTGCAGACAAATCGGGCTAAGCAAGCCCGGAAAAAGGAACATTGTGTTAAGGTTTTCAACAGCCATGTCCCAGAACAAACAGCATCCCTGGACCCTTCCTCGAGCGCATTCGCGCTATCTTTTGGATTTGCGAATCGTGGTCCGGGCAAAAGAAACATTTATGGGACGGACAAAAGACATCGCCGAAGGCGGCTTGGGCGCAACCATCCCCAGCGACATTGATATTGGAGAAATTGTTGAACTGGAGCTGCAGCTTCCGGATGAGAAGGAAACCTTGAAGCTCAAAGCCGAGGTCCGCTACCGTCACGGTTTCCAATACGGATTCAAGTACATACAGGCCACGGAGCAGCAGAAAGAAATGATCCGGCGCACCACGCGCAATCTGAGTCTGGCCTAGTCACCAAGATCGAATTTTTCCAGGCTTTCTGCACGCCCAAAATTGCTATTACTGTGATCGGCATCACAGCCGAATGTGAGCCGCTCCCTGAGAATAGTTTTGCGATGAACGCTCAGGCCAAGATGGTAGCCGCTCCAGCAGAAAAGGTTCTGGTATTTCCTGCTCATTCCCAGCCCAATATTCGCCTGCTGCTTCCCAGGGAACATGGCACCTGGGGACTCTTATTGCTTCCGCTGATCAGCGGCGCAATCGTGGGATACGTCGCCACTCCGAATGAATCGCTGAAAGCGGCTCTTTGGTTCTTATTGACCGCGCTATCGGCATTTCTGATCTATCAACCTTTGGAAGCCGTTTTGGGATTTTCCCTCATAAAAACTCGTTCGCAGCGGGAGCAGCGCGTCGCAATAATATCGGTGATCGCGTTAGCAATGATCGCTACTGCCGGAGTTTTGGAGCTTTTCCATTTGCACCGTCGGCTGGTCGTGGTCTTTGGTCTGGCAGCTTTGGCGTGTTTTTGTGTACGCCTGCTGCTCGGCAGTTCCCGACCGATGCGAGTTCCCAGGCAGCTAATCGGTGCGCTGGGACTCAGTTCCACTGCCGCTGGAGCATATTACGCCCCCAGCGGCCGGATTGACCGGACAAGTATTCTACTGTGGCTTGCGTCATGGCTTTTTGCCGTAGCTCAAATTGAATACGTACATCTGCGCATTAGCACAGCGCAGGTGAGATCACGCCGTCAGAAACTACGCAGCAGTCTGGCCGTATGCTTCCTGCACCTATTGATGATTGCCACATTCGTTACTGCGGCATTCGTCGGATTAGCACCGCCCCTGTTGGCGGTTGCTTCCGTTCCATCGATCATCCGCCTTGGCATATGGTTGGCCAGGCCATGGCGACCTCTGGGCATTCACATTGTTGGCGTCAGTGAACTGCTGCAAGGCCTGATCTTCAACATCCTGCTCGTCGGCGCTTTTATCGCTCGCATTTAAGCATTCAAGCCGTTATAAAAGCACTCGAATCGACAAAACATCCCTCCTCCCATGTTGGCTTTCTAGTAATCTTCAAACTACATAGCCCACCCGGGGGTGATGGTTTTGTTGCAAACAAAAGAGAAACCCAATTCGACCGGACGGTCACCGGACGGTCGAACTCCCTTTTCCGGCCTTTTTCCCGTCCTCAAACCGCCTCAATCCATCGAATTCGGCAGGCTCTCTGTTAACTAAATGTTCAACACCAAAAACTCGCCGCAGAATTCGCTCTCCACCCAAAAAAACACGCCGCTTTTGCGCGTTTTGGGGTCGAAGTAGCACGGAATGACCGCTTTCTTCACTCCGATTGCAACCACTTCAATCGCGAGCTAACTCCGCTGATTCGATTCTCGGTCGCAGTTTGGATTGATTCCAACCCACTACGATTCGTCATCCTGAGGTCCGTAAACGAACAAGCGCTTTCTTCAGCTTGTGAGCACCGGGGTCCCCAAAGCGCGCCGCTTTTGCGCGTTTTGGGGTGGAAGTAGGACCGAAGGACCTTTTGTTTCCAAAAAATCAAGTTTTCAAAGAGCTTCTTTTCGCACCGCCCTGGGGCGGAAGCCACACAAGAAACACAACCAGCTCATTATGTGATTTGCGAATTCATCATAGCGCTATCGCGCCCGCAATTCACGCGCGAAGTAGTTCACCAGCACAGGACATGTCTTTTGCGACCCTCTGCCTGACATAGTTCAGTGTCCACTTGGACATCACTAATCACATCCAGAACTCAATCTCGACAAAGTCACCTCGGCCTAGAAGTTTGGGCAAAAAATTCAACCCTGTCTTCCTGAGTTCCGGCAAAGCCGGGACGAGCGCAAGTCGAAGGATCCCGGGGATATGTCCTCTGCCATACAGATTCAGGGCGTTCTCTTAAATATTTTTTGCTGCTCCAGCATTTTCCTGAACCCGCCGGAAATAAATCACCCTCTTCGTCCCACCCACATGCGCATCCGTCCCAACTAGCTCACGTTCTTGCGGGAACATAGTCAATATGACTGCTCGCCGTTTTCCTCAGGAGATCACGTGACCACCAAGCATAATTTGCTGGGACGCCTTACCGTCTTGTCCTTCGCTGGCCTTCTTCTCGTCGCCAACAAAGCGTACACACAAGACGCTGCTGCGCAAACCAAAACTGAAATCGACCGTTTGCAGCAATCACTGAAAGCGCAGCCCATTCAAAGCCCTGATCTCGCCGACCTTGCCAAAGCAATTGAGCAGCATCTCAAAGACGCCGATCTCGCCCGGTCCGCCGGACGGTTGTATTTAAGTCTGGAAAATCTGGGCCAGGCTGAAGACTATTTTCACGCCGTAAGAACTATCGAAGCGAATGCTGACGCCATTAAGGACAACTTGCCGGCCTTTGAAGCCGAATGGGGCAAAGCCAGCCTGCAATATGCCGCGCTGGATAAACAAGCACGCCAGCGGGATTGGAACCGCTTTCCGGCGGCGGTCCGCGCGCTTTCAGAATCTGCCCAGGGCCGCACGATTCCTTTACTGGAAGGCAGTCGCGGGTTCGCCACAGCAACCAAGCCACAAGATGGTCTTGCCTATATGGGCGAAGCCAAAGGAGAAGCGGCATACGCGAACTTTCTCTATGGCCTGAGCATTGCGCGGAAGGGCTCCCCGTTTCCGCTGCGCTCCGTGCTGCCGGAGTTGGAAGCGCTTCAGGAAAAGACGAACGCCGCCTTCCAGCCGCCTCGTTCCATTGATATGCATCCGCGCTTCATCAACCTCAACGCCACGCTAAAGTTCGCCCGGGAATTAGACGGGGCGCAATCGTATGCCGGCGCGCTTTACCAGTACCTTGAAGCCACGCGGCACTACGGAATGCTCGACCCAACCGTCCCCGACGAGGCGAAACAGTCGGCGCTGCGCACCCAGGTCGCCGCCGAACTGAAAAAAGTCTCCGCATCCAAACGCGATGACTCCATCGCCCAGATTTTCCTTGAGAAAGCAAACGGCTGGCTCAATAAGCCCGAGGGCGCAACTCCCGTACCCGACGAGTGGCGGAGTATACGCGTCATTGTGGAGCAGGTGCTTCCCGCTTATTACGCAGCGCTCAAGCCCGCAGCGCCATTGCAGCAGCGCGCGGCACGCACCGCTACCCTCACCCTGGTCCGCTGGCCTTACACTTGAAACCTTTCCGATCCAGCAAGTTTGCTGGCCCAGGAAGTTGCGGCAAAGTACGCCGGAAAAGTTACGTTCGTCAGCGAGAACTTTGGTGATTCAAAACTAGCCGACCGTTTTGGCGTGAAAGGCTATCCGGCAATATTTTTGGATGATGTCCTGATCGCCGCGCCGCGCGACTTCGGTTACTTTGGCGAAAAAGATGGCACGGGACGCTATGCACCGTGGCGAAACGCTGACAATCAGGCGAAATTCAAGAATGACCTGACCCGAATGATCGACCTGATTCTGGCAGGCAAGAAAGATGTCCTGAGCCGCGAGCGTGCGGGGACCAGCACCAGCATGGCCGCTCTCGCTTCAATGCCCAGCTTCACGTTGATCGATCTCGCCGGCAAGCCTCTCACGGCTGAAGATGCCGCCGGACGCGTGGTGATGGTGGAATTCTGGGCCACTTGGTGCCCGCCCTGCCGCTCGACGCTGGAGTGGCTGGGCGACTTGAAAAAGAAATACGGCGACAACGTGGCCATTCTGGCCTTCGCCGTTGAGTCCCCGGAAGATAAAGTCCGTGAAACAGTGAATGCGCTCAGTCCCGACCTGCACTGGGCAATTACTGACGCTGCCACCGCCCAGGCTTTCGGCGATATCACCGCCGTCCCAACCATGTTCCTATTCGATAAATCAGGCAAAACCGCCAGCGTAATGTATGGCGCGCCACCCGACCTGCATCAGCAAGCGGAGAAGATTCTGGACGGACTGGTGAAATGACTTCTCGCCGCAGATTACGCAGATTGCCGCTGATCAAGCCACGGGCCGCTAGAGTGAGCGACCTGTAAAAGATTGTCGCTCCGATCAGCGTTCATCTGCGTAAATCTGCGGCAAAATCGCCTTCCCTTTCGCTGTTCTCCGTGTCCTCTGTGGTTCCAGGTTTTCCGATTTCCTTATCCGCGTCATCAGCGTAATCGGCGGTAAGTTGGTGTTCTCCGATCTACTTTGCGTTCCTTCGCGTCCTTTGCGGTAAAAGAGTTTTCCGACTTTCCTCTGCGATAAACACGTTTTCCGATCACCCGATCACGGCGATCACCGGATCACCCGATCTCTTTTGCTGTTCTCCGTATCTCCGTGCCTCCGTGGTGGATGTTTATTTTCCTGTTGACACTGCCTTATCCGAGAATGCATATTTATACATAGCCCTGCATAATTATTCGTATGACGAAACTGGCCAGACAGCAATTGATTGTCGAGCTTGCACATAACGCCCCGCTGCCCAACCAGCAGGAGCTGGTAAAAGTCCTTGCGCGCAAGGGGTTCCCTGTCACGCAGGCCACGCTTTCGCGCGACATCAATGAGCTGCGGCTGGTGCGCACCGCTGAAGGCTACACTCTCCCCAACGGCGATGCCGGCCCTGATCCCGCGCCTGCTGTTTCCCGGGTGGTGCGGGACTTCGTAGTCGAAGTCCGGCGCGCACAAAACCTGCTCGTAATCAAAACCGTCTCCGGCGCTGCCCAGCCCGTCGCGGTGGGCGTGGACTCGGAGGGCTGGGACGAAGTTGTAGGCACCGTCGCCGGCGATGACACTGTGCTGATCATTGCGCCTGACAATAAAAGTGCCAGGAAATTACAGACACGCCTTGAGGACATGCGCGCCTGATGCCGCAAACAATCCAGCCCGCGGTTGTTGGCGCAACCGGCTATGCCGGTTTTGAATTGGCGCGCCTTCTCGCCCGCCATCCTTACGCAAAAAAGCCGGTGCTCTTCACCCGCAATGGCGAGGCGGGCACAACCGCCAAGCTTGACGAGTTATATCCACACGTCAGCGGCAATGGCGGCTATCCGCTGGAGCCGTTTCATTGGGAGACACTCAAAGCTAAAGGTGTGAATGTTCTTTTTCTTGCCACGCCGCATGAAATTTCGCGCGAGTGGGTGCCGGAAGCGGTGGCGCAGGGCGTCCGCGTCATCGACCTAAGCGGTGCATGGCGGCTGGAGACACCCGAATATCGCACCATCTACGACTTCAAAGATGAGAACCCTTCGCTTGCTGACAAAATCATGGCGCAGGCCGTGTACGGAATCCCCGAGCTGCATCGTAGCCAATTAAAAGACGCCGCGCTGGTGGCCAATGCCGGTTGCTATGCCACGTCCATCATTCTGGCGCTGGCGCCGTTGGTACGCGCAGGACTAGTTGACCTGAATCACGGAGTGGTCTGCGATTCCAAATCCGGTGTTTCCGGCGCGGGCAAACAGCCTACCCAGAAAACTCACTTCGTGGAAGTTGCCGAAAATCTTTCTGTTTATTCGGTCTTCAACCATCGCCACACCGGAGAAATTCTGGAGCAGCTTGGCATATTGCCTGAACAGCTCATCTTCACGCCGCATCTCCTGCCGATCCCACGCGGCATCTTGTCGACGATTTACGTCCGCCTGAATTCCGTGATGTCTGCGGAAGCCATTGAAAGCTGCATGCGCAAGTTTTATGCCGATTCAACTTTCGTGCGCGTCTTCCCTGCCGGCAAGCTGCCGCAGATTCAATATTCGCTGCATACCAATTATTGTGACGTTGGTTTCACACTGGCTGCGGACGGCAAGCGGCTGGTCATCGTCTCCTGTCTCGACAACCTGGTAAAAGGCGCAGCGGGACAGGCGGTGCAGAACATGAACGTGATGTTTGGCTGGAATGAAGAGGAGGGCCTGGGATGAAGATTGTGGTCAAGCTCGGCGGCGCCGCTCTGGAAGACGCCGCGCTGCTGCATCGCGCAGTGCTGGCGGTGAAGCAACTCGCCCGCGAGCATCAGGTCGCCGTGGTCCACGGCGGCGGCGCTGCTCTCACCCGCATGCTGGCCCAGATGGGCAAGCAGAGCGAGTTCATTGACGGCCTCCGCGTCACCGACGCCGAAACCCGCGACTTCGCCGTGATGGTCCTTGCCGGACACATGAATAAAAAGCTCGTCGCCGCATTGGGCAGCGTCGGCCAATCCGCTATGGGACTGTGCGGGGGCGATGGCCACGCATTCCGCGCGCGCAAAAAGTTGACCAACGGCCACGATTTGGGATTTGTCGGCGAAATCTGCTCGGTCGATCCGCGCTGGATCGAAATGATCTGGCAGCAAGGCTGTATTCCCGTGATCTCAAGCGTTGCCCTGGGCAGTGACGGCCAGTATTACAACATCAACGCCGATCAGATGGCATCTGCCTGCGCCGTTGCCTGCCACGCCAACGCTCTGATCTTCCTCACCGACGTACCTGGCGTAAAAGATGCCGATGGGCTGGTAATTCGCTGGCTCAACCTTGCTTCGGCCGCGGCCCTGACGCAGAAAGCCGTCATCGCCGGCGGCATGTTGCCCAAGCTCCAAGCCTGCAAAGACGCGCTGCTGCATGGCGTGAATCGCGTGCGTATTCTGCCGGCGGCGGAAGTGGAAGCGCTCCCGGAATTTTATTTCGCAAAGATTGAATCAGGGACGGAGGTGCTGGTCGCGTGAACCTGGAGCAGGTAAGCAAACTCGAATCTAAACTGCTGGTCTCCACCTATGACCGCTATCCCGTGCTGCTGCATAAAGGCCGTGGCGTGTACTTGTATGACAACAAGGGCCGCAAATACCTTGATCTGCTCAGCGGCATTGGCGTGAATGCGTTGGGCTACGCGCATCCCGCGCTGACCAAGACGATCGTCAGGCAGGCAAAGCTGCTGGTTCACACCTCGAACCTCTTTTACCACGAGTATCAGGGTCGTCTGGCTGCCGCGCTGACCAAAATCTCCGGCATGGACCGCGCGTTCTTCACCAACAGCGGCACGGAAGCTTGGGAAGGCGCGTTGAAGCTGGCGCGGGCTTACGCCAAAGCCAATTGCGCGGAAGCCAAAGAACCCAAGTGGCGGATTCTGGCCCTAGAGCATGCTTTCCACGGCAGGACATTCGGCGCTCTGGCGACCACGCACAAAGAAAAATATCGTGCGCCCTTTGCCCCGGTTGTGCCGGGAGTGGAGTTTGTCCGCTTCAATGACGTTGCCGATCTGGAAAGCAAATTTGATTCCACCGTTTGCGCCATTGGGTTTGAATTTGTGCAGGGCGAAGGCGGCATCCGTCCGGTAAGCCAGCAATTTGCCGACGCCGCGCACAAGCTTGCGCGCAAGCACAACGCGTTGCTGATCGCCGATGAAATCCAGAGCGGCATGGGACGCACCGGCAGTTGGTTTGCCTACCAGAATTACGGCATCCAGCCTGATTTGGTCACAGTCGCCAAGCCAATTGCTGGCGGTCTTCCGCTTGGCTGTCTGCTCGCGACCAACAAAGTTTCTGAATGCATTCATCCCGGCATGCACGGCACCACTTTCGGTGGCGGACCATTAGCCTGCGCGGTAGCGCTGCAACTGATCGCCATCCTGGAAAAAGACAAGATGCTCAGGCACATCCGCAAAGTAGGTGATTACTTCATGGAGCAACTGCAAAGACTCCAGAAGAAATATCCTGCCATAGTCGACGTGCGTGGCCAGGGCTTGATGATCGGCATGGAACTTGAATCCGCAGATTCAGCGAAGCAAGTGTTTCAACAAATGCTGAAGCAGGGCACCATCGTGAACCGCACGGATGAAACTGTCATCCGGTTTCTTCCGCCTTTCATCATCAAGAAACAACATATTGATAAAGCCGTACAGCAGCTCGATCAGGTACTGGCCCAAAGCGCAAAAACAAAGACAGCGGCAACCGCCGGAAGGAGCAAATAAGCATGATGCCAGCCAGAATGTACGACCTTACAGCCATGAAAGCGCCGGTGGAGCAACCCGTGCTTTGCCGCGACCTGGTTTCCGCGCAGGACTTTTCTCCAGACGAGACAAAGTCAATGTTTGAGCTGACGCACATCATCAAGCACCGCCCGGCGGATTTTCGCGGGGCTCTGGCGGGCAAGCAACTGGTGCTGTTCTTTGAAAAAGCGTCCTTGCGCACGCGCTTGACCTTTGAAGCGGGCATGGCCAGCCTTGGCGGCACGTCGCTCTTTATGGACCAGACACGCTCGCTTTTGGGTGAGCGCGAGCCGGTGTGTGACATCGCGCGGAACGTGGAACGCTGGGTGGATGCCGTTGTGCTTCGCACCTTTGAGCACAAGACCATAGTCGATATGGCGCGGCATACGTGCATTCCCGTAATCAACGCGCTGAGCGACTACGAACACCCTTGCCAGGCCTTTGCCGACTTTTTCACTCTGGAAGAAAAATTTGGCGACCTGAGCAAAGTGCATCTAGCGTATGTCGGCGATGGAAATAATGTGGCGCACTCGCTCATGCTGGCAGCCGCGGCGCTGGGAACAAGCATTTCCGTGGCGACCCCCAAAGGCTATGAGCCTCTGCCCGAAGTGACCGCAGCCGCCAAAAAAATTGGCCGCACCACAGGCGCAATCATCGACATCACGAATGATGCCGTGAAAGCCGTCACGGGCGCCAACGCCATTTACACCGACGTCTGGGCCAGCATGGGGCAGGAAAAAGAAGCCGCCGCACGGGCCAAAATCTTCGCACCCTATCAGGTGAATGGAGAGCTGTTCTCCCACGCAGCCCCGCACGCAGTCTTTATGCACTGCCTGCCGGCCCATCGCGGCCAAGAAGTTACTGCGGGCGTGATTGATTCGCCACGGTCCATAGTCTTTGACCAGGCGGAAAACCGCATGCACATACAGAAAGCAATCTTACTTTTACTGCTGGGCAGCGGCATGCGCACCTCGCCTACAAGGAGCAATCATGCGTGAGAAAGTTGAGGCGCAAGGAGGCGTGAGCGATCCCGCATCGCGGGGTCCCCGGCACGCGCGGTGTTCGCGTGTTGGGGTGGATGGCGGGTGAGCGGGAGTCTCCTGCCGAAATCCTGAGCGTAGCGCCTCTAGGCGCGCAGTCGAAGGATCAGTTGTAACGATAACCGAGAGATTTTATGAGGAGCAATCATGCGTGAGAAGGTAGTACTGGCATATTCTGGGGGGCTTGACACCTCCATCATTATTCCGTGGCTTAAGGAAAACTATAACTGTGACGTGATCGCCATGATTGCCGACGTCGGTCAGGGCGAAGATATCGATGCCGTGGTGGAGAAGGCCAGTAAGACCGGCGCGGCCAGGGTGATCGTAAAAGACCTCCGGGATGAATTCCTGCGTGACTATGTCTTCCCCGCCCTGCGCGCGGGCGCGGAATATGAGCACAAATATCTTTTAGGAACGTCGCTGGCTCGGCCGGTAATCGCCAAGCACCAGGTGGAAGTCGCGCTCAAAGAGAATGCCACCGCGCTGGCGCACGGCTGCACCGGCAAGGGCAATGACCAAGTCCGATTTGAGCACGCCTTCCAGGCGCTGGCGCCGGACTTGAAAGTGATCGCCCCGTGGCGCGAATGGACGCTGAAGTCCCGCGAAGACTGCCTGGACTACGCTGAAGCGCGCGGTATTTCCGTAACTGCCAGCCGCGAGAAGATTCACAGCCGCGATCGCAATATATGGCACCTGAGCCATGAAGGCGGCGAACTGGAAGATCCAGCCAACGCGCCGTTTGAATCCACATGGCAACTCACGCGCTCTCCGCAGGAAGCGCCTGACCGTGAAGAGACGGTGACCATCGGCTTTGAGGCTGGAATGCCGGTCAGCGTGAACGGCCAGCGCCTCGAGCCCTTGGCGCTGGTGGAATTGCTGAATGAGATTGGCGGACGCAACGCAATTGGCCGCATTGATCTGGTGGAAAACCGTTTCGTCGGCATCAAGTCACGCGGCTGTTATGAGACTCCCGGCGGAACACTGCTTCTAACGGCGCATCGCGAACTTGAAGCGCTTTGCCTCGAGCGCGACCTCATGCATTACAAGCAGCTGATGGCCTTAAAGTATGCAGAGATTGTTTATTACGGGCTGTGGTTTACGCCATTGCGCGAAGCGTTGGATGCTTTTGTCGCCGAGACCCAGAAAGAAGTGAGCGGCACGGTAACGCTAAAACTTTACAAAGGCAATGTCACTATCGGTGGACGCGAGTCTGAGTACTCGCTCTACCGCACCGATCTCTCGTCATTCACCATGAGCGAGAGCTATGACCAGAAGGATGCGGAAGGGTTCATCCGCATTCTTGGCCTGCCCGCGCGCTCACGGGCGCGGCTGAAGCACAAGAAGCATGAGGAGATCACGAAGTGAAGATGTGGTCAGGCCGGTTCCGGCAGCCGCTGGACCCGCATTTCGAAGAGTGGCAAAGGTCGTTTCCGTTCGACCAGAAACTGCTGCGCTACGAACTTGCAGCCAGCCGCGCGCACGCGCAAGCCCTCAAGGCCGCAGGCATCATTGCGCCTGCGGAATTCGGCCTGATCGCGGCGGCCCTGGATGAAATCGGCAAGACCAGTGAGCAACAGGCCGGATACTTCAACGATCCCGAAGCCGAAGACGTGCACCACTTCGTGGAGAAAAAACTGGTCGCGCTCATCGGCGAAACCGGTAAGAAGCTTCATAGCGGACGCAGCCGCAATGAACAGATCGCCACTGACCTGCGCCTCTTCGTGCGCGATTCAATCGACAACCTCCGCGGTTTGCTGGACGATCTGCTGGAAGCGCTATTGGACCGCGCCACGGAATCGAAGTCCCTGGTCATGCCGGCTTATACGCATTTGCAGCGCGCCGAGCCGGTGCTGACGTCCCATTGGCTGCTGGCTTATTTTGAAATGTTCTTGCGTGACGGCGAGCGTCTGTTGGACTGCCGCGAGCGCGCAAACGAATGCCCGTTGGGTTCCGGCGCTGTCACGGGAGCAACGCTGCCGCTCGATCGCGAGCTGGTGAGTCACGCTTTGGGATTCACGCGCCCAACCGCCAACAGCATTGACGCAACCAGTGATCGCGATTTTGCTTTGGAACTGGTCAACATGCTTTCCGTGTTGGGCGTGCATCTCAGCCGCTGGGCAGAAGAGTTCATTCTTTTTGCCTCCCAGGAATACGCATTCATTACGCTGCCCGAGGCGTACTCTACCGGCAGCAGCGCCATGCCGCAGAAACAGAACCCAGATGCACTAGAGCTGATCCGCGGGAAGTCGGCGCGCATTATTGGCAACCAGGTGGCGCTGCTTACCACCATCAAAGGCCTGCCGCTTGCCTATAACAAAGATATGCAGGAAACGCAGGAGCCGCTGTTTGAAGCCGTGGCGACTGCGGGACAGTGCCTGAAAGTGGCTGCTGGCTTTATGCGGCAGGTAAGGTTCAACCATGAGCGCATGAACTCTGCCTGCGAAACTGGATTCATGAACGCCATGGCCGCTGCAACATATCTGGCCAAACGCGGTGTGCCATTCCGGCAGGCGCATGAGATTGTGGCCAAAGCCGTTCAAAAATGCGTGTTGCAGGATTGCGAACTGGAACAGCTGTCGCTGGAGGAACTGCGCGAATTCAGTCCGGCATTTAATGCCGACGTTTACGAGCAGCTCACGGTTGAAAATGTTCTGGCTTGCCATGATGTGGTCGGCGGGACAGCGACACATCGTGTGCAGCAGGCACTTAAAGCAGCGCGCGAAAAGCTGGCTACCATGCAGGAGGCCCATGGTACGCACGCGTAACGCGATCCTTCCGGACGTGGAGCAAATCCATGCGATCATCCGTGAATATTCCGGCAACGGCACGCTGTTGCCGCGTACTCTGGCGGAGTTGCGGGAAAATGTGCGGGACTTTGTCGTAGCGGAAGATGACGACAAGGGCGTAATTGTGGGTTGCGGCGCGTTGCATCTTTATGGCATGCATCTGGCGGAAATTCGTTCCATCGCTGTAACGCCTTCCACCAAAGGCCTGGGCGCAGGGCGGCTGCTGGTGGAAGCGCTGCTCCAGGAGGCGGAGCGGCATGCAGTAACTTGCGTCTGCCTGTTCACGCGAATCCCGGAGTTTTTTGCTCACATGGGATTCAGCCTGGCCAAACGCGATGACCTGCCTGACAAAATTTATAAAGACTGCGTGCATTGTCCCGCATTCAACGCGTGTGACGAGATCGCAATGTATCGCGGCGAGATTCCCATGCACAGCGGTATACGCGACTTGCAGATACCCAGACCTCTGGTTAAGCTGACCGTGTGAGTACCAACCCACCGCAGGGATTTCTTTTTTCCGCTTGCACCGCCGGTATCAAGGCCAGCGGCAAGCCGGATTTAGCGTTTGCTTTGGCCCCCGACGGGGCTTCGGCTGCCGCCTTGTTCACGCGAAATCAGATCGTCGCCGCGCCTGTGATAGTTGGACGCGAACATCTGCGCCGCTCACAAGGGATAATGCGCGCGCTGATCGTGAACGCCGGCAACGCCAACTGCGCCACCGGCAAACAAGGCTTAAAAGCCGCCAACAGCGTGTGCATTGGAGTGGCAAAGCAACTTCAGGTCAGTCCGCACCGGGTGTTTCCTTCTTCCACGGGGATAATCGGCGTGCAGCTGCCGCTGGAAAAAATCAACGCTGCAATTTCCCCATTGATCAATGCAGCTGCGCCCGGCCCTGATGCGTTCGATACATTCGCCAACGCAATCCTAACCACTGACACACACAAGAAAGTTGCGTCGCAATCGGTAACTTTCAATCAAACGCAGGTAATCCTGGTAGGAGTAGCCAAGGGCGCGGGCATGATCCATCCCAATATGGCGACGATGCTGGTTTATCTGTTTACCGATCTGGCGGCGAGCCCACGCGAGTTGCAAACATGCCTGAACGAAGCGGCGGACCAGAGCTTCAACAATATTTCCATTGATGGCGATACCTCGACCAATGACACGGCCCTGCTGCTGGCCAGCGGCAAGAGCGGCGTGCAGTTCAAGTCCGTGCGAAATGAATTCCGGGCGGCACTGACGAAAGTGTGCCGTTCTCTCGCCGGACAAATCGTGGCCGATGGTGAAGGCGTGAAGCACGTTGTGAGGCTCAACATTGAACAGGCGCGCTCGCGGAGTGAGGCGCGGCAGATCGGCCGCGCCATCGCCAATTCTCCTCTGGTAAAGACGGCCTGGGCGGGTGCTGATCCAAACTGGGGACGCATTCTGTCCTCGATTGGCAGTTCCGGAGTCAAGATCAATCCTGAGCGCATCAACATCTATCTGGGCGAACAGCAGATCTGCCGCCATGGGGCTGCCTGCCCTTTCGACCATGAACGTGCGCATGCCTACATGTCAGAACCGGTCTATGAAATCCGCATTGCACTGGGCGCCGGCAGCGCCGCGCTCGAGTTTCTCTCCTGCGATCTCACGGCGGAGTACGTGCGAATAAATGCGGATTACTCGACATAGCAATCAGCAATTGGCAATTAGCAATTGGCCAAACCGTTTTTTCTGAAATCCCGAGCGCAGCGAGGGAACCCTATGGCAACAAGAGTGCCACGGCAATCCAGACATGTGTATGCGCTTCAGTTATTTATGCGTTTCATCTTAATTGCAGCTATCTCTATCAAAGTATGGTTGCAATAGGGTTCCCTCCCCTTCGAAGCTCAGGGTCGGGATTTCAGACCAAGCCGCTTTGCGTCTGCCTCTCTGAATCGGTATTTTAGAGACAGATGCCACAGACCCTAGCCGACTATCCGCAACTGCACCTGGCACGCAGGAGGGAGATTGCGTACGTACACCGTCGCGGGTTTCGTACCTTGCGCTGGACGTACGGTCAGCTTGCCGAACTGGCATTTCGCTTTGCCCGAGAACTGGAAGCTCGCGGTATCGGCAAGGGCGACCGCGTAATGCTGTGGGGCGATAACTGCGCGGAATGGGTCGGGGCATTCTTTGGCTGCATGTTGCGCGGAGCCGTGGCAGTCCCAATGGACCGCATTGCCGCACCTGATTTTGCGCAGCGCGTAATGTCTGACGTGGATGCCAAGCTCATCGTCTGCGCCAGTGCCTTGACTATGCATGCTGGTGGTCGCCCGTACCTCGAACTTGAAAGCCTCAGCGACGCGCTCGCCCAGCGATCAGCCGAGCCTTACGCTCGCGTTCAGTTCAGTCGAGACGATACGGCGCAAATCGTTTTTACGTCGGGCACCACGGCAGAGCCGCGCGGGGTGGTGCTGACGCATGGAAATATCCTGGCCAGTGTCGATCCAATTGAGCGCGAGTTTCCCAAGTATCGAAAATCAGAACGGCTGTTTCATCCCATACGTTTTCTTGAGTTGTTGCCGCTCAGCCACGTCTTTGGCCAATTTATGGGAATGTTCATCCCGGCGCTGCTTGGCGGCACCGTGCATTTTCAGGATAGCTTTAAACCCAGCGACATTATTGCAACCATCAAGAACGACCGCATTTCTGTGCTGGTGGCTGTGCCCCGCGTGGTGGAGTCGCTGAAAAATAAACTGCGCGATGAACTGGGCGCGTACATCGAGCAAAACTGGGAGCGCGCAGAGAACGAGCATTTCCTGAAACGGTGGTGGCATTTCAGGAAAATCCGTCGTCTGTTTGGATGGAAATTCTGGGCCATCATTTCCGGTGGCGCCGCGCTCGACCAAAACACAGAAGAATTCTGGCGGCGACTCGGCTATGTGGTGGTGCAGGGCTACGGACTGACGGAGACAAGTTCTCTGATCAGCCTGAACCATCCATTTAAGGTGGGGCGCAGATCGATCGGCAAAGTCCTGCCCGGGCGCGAAATGAAGCTTGATCCCGAGACGGGCGAGATTCTGGTGCGCGGAGAAAACGTAGCGCGCCAGTACTGGCAGGGCAAGGGATTGAAGCCGGTGACCGGCGAAGAGGGATGGTTTCGCACCGGCGACCTGGGCGCGATGGATGAGGAAGACAATCTTTATTTTAAAGGTCGTAGCAAGAATGTGATTGTTACTCCGGCAGGGCTAAAAGTTTATCCCGAAGATCTGGAGCAAGCCCTGCGCAAGCAGCCGCAGGTGCGCGATGTTGTGGTAGTGGGCGTGGCCGCGGGAGGAAATGCGGAAGCCTGCGCCGTGCTGCTGCTCAAAAACGGCGACTCAGGCAGCGCTGCCGTGGCAAGTGCCAACCAGACGCTAGCCGACTTCCAGAAGATACGCCGATGGATGGTATGGCCTGATGATGACTTTCCGCGCACGTCCACGCAGAAACCCAAGCTGGAACTGATTCGGCAAGCAGCGGAAGCTCAGGTGAATGGAAGCGGCGCAGATCCCACTTTTTTGCAAAGAACGCGAAAGGATGGGGCACCCGGCCACTCCGGGGATGGAACGCTTGAGGATCTCATTGGCAATATTGCCGGACGCCGGGTTGAGCTCAAGCCCGGAGCGCATCTGGAAAATGATTTGAACCTGAGCTCGCTCGACCGGGTGGAACTTATGGCGGCAATTGAAAGCCGTTATCAGGTTGATCTCGGCGACCGCGAATTTTCCCAGGTAAATACGGTTGCTGATCTGGAAAATTTGCTGAAGAAGTCAGCGCCCGAAGCCAGGACCAATAACTACCCGTACTCGCGATGGCCGCAGAATTTGCTGGTGCGATGGATTCGTGTGCTGGGCTATAACTGCATCACCCTGCCTTACATTATGGTGATGGCGCGGCCAAAAATAATTGGTCGGGAGCAATTAAAGGATTTTCACGGGCCTGCGCTGATTATTTCCAACCACATTGCGGAGATTGATATTGGATTCCTGATGGCGGCGTTGCCCATGCGTCTGCGCAACCGTCTGGGTGTGGCCATGCAGGGTGAGATGCTGCGCTCCATGCGGCATCCGCCGAAGGATTGGCTGTTTGTGAAACGCTGGTGGGAGCAGTTGCGATATGCATTGATCGCGGCATTCTTTAACGTTTTCTCGCTGCCGCAACGGGCCAAGTATCGTGAAAGTTTCCGCTTTGCCGGTGAGCTAGTGGATCGTGGTTACAGCGTAGTGATCTTTCCCGAAGGCCGACGCACTGAGACGGGAGAAATCTCGCCCTTCCGCAGCGGGATAGGGTTACTAGCAACGCACCTGAACCTGCCAATCATTCCCATGCGCATTGACGGGCTGTTTCCTTTCAAGATCGCCAAGAAGCATTACGCGCCGCCGCATGCGGTGCAGGTACGAATTGGAGATCCCGTGAGGTTTGAGCCGACAGCCGATCCGGAGGAGATCGCGAAGGAGCTGCAGAGGATTGTGGAGAAACTGTAGTGTGCGAAGAGAAAGACTTTACCGCGGATCAACGCGGATTCTCGCGGATCGAAAGCAAAAACTTACCACTGATCAACACTGATGACACTGATCCGACGGCGATTTTCCGCGTGGCGCTTGTGGATTGTTTTAAACTGAAGGCCACAGAAATTACGTGCTGGTTGTGGTTTCTCAACATCCTTGTGCGTTAAAAGGAGCCGCGAGGCCGGCTTGCGCGCCGAGCGGCGATGTAACAGGCGCAGCAAGAACTACCCAGACCACCATGCTTTCAAGCGGTTTGGAGCGGAGCGACAAAAATAATGATGCACACCGGACGCCATTTTCTTCAGATCCCTGGACCAACCAACGTTCCTGATCGCGTGCTGCGCGCCATGGACCGCCCTGTTATCGACCATCGTGGGCTGGAGTTCGCGCAGCTGGGCGCTCAGGTGCTTGAGGGTGTGAAGTCGATCTTCAAGACCAAGGGCCCGGTCATTATCTATCCATCCTCCGGCTCAGGCGCGTGGGAAGCGGCAATTGTGAACACGCTTTCACCGGGCGACCATGTGCTGATGTTTGAAACCGGACAATTTTCCAATCTGTGGCGTGACATTGCTGTGCGGCACGGGCTGGTCGTGGATTATGTGCCGGGAAACTGGCGGCGCGGCGCGCAGCCAGAAGACGCCGAACATCGGCTGAAAGAAGATAAGCAGCACGCGATCAAAGCTGTGATGGTGGTGCACAATGAAACGTCCACGGGAGTAGCCAGCCGCATTTCCGAAATCCGCAAGGCCATGGACCGGGCGCAGCATCCGGCGCTGCTGATGGTGGATACGATTTCGTCGCTGGGATCAATGGACTATCGCCACGAGGAATGGGGCGTGGACGTGGCTGTGGGCGGATCGCAAAAAGGATTGATGCTTCCTCCGGGGCTGAGCTTCAATGCGATTTCAGAAAAGTCGCTAGCGGCAAATAAGTCGGCAAAAATGGGACGCTATTACTGGGACTGGCAGGAGATGCTTAAGCCGAACCGGTCAGGGTTCTTTCCGTACACACCGGCCACAAATCTTTTGTGGGGACTGCGGGAAGCGTTGGCGATGCTGCATGAAGAAGGATTGGAAAATGTGTTCCGTCGGCATGACCGTCACGCCGCGGCGACTCGCGCGGCCGTGGAAGCCTGGGGGCTGGCAGTGTGGTGTGAAGAGCCCAAGGAATATTCCAGTTCTCTAACGGCGGTTGCCATGCCGCTGGGCCATGATGCGGACAAGCTGCGCGAAATCATTCTGGACGCTTTTGACATGTCATTGGGCACCGGGCTGCCCAAACTCGGAGGCAAGGTGTTTCGCATCGGGCACCTGGGACACTTTAACGACCTGATGCTGGCAGGCACACTCAGCGGCATTGAGATGGGACTTAAGCTTGCGAAGGTCCCGCACAAAGCCGGTGGGATGAATGCCGCACTGGAGCGCCTGGCGGCAAGCCATCAAGGCGTGGCAAATTCCCCGCAGTTGACGGAACCGGCACTTCGGTAAATTACCGTTTATCATCTTTCAGATTGCGGAAGTTGGCGCGGTGGTCTCGAATGAGGCGGTCAAGCCGCGATTGCAGCAGCGTCACGGCGTCATACAAAGTCTGGATACCGCCGCTTTCCCAGTTTACGTCCTCTTGCTCCATGTCCAGGGAAAGATCGCGCATCATCTGGGCGAAACGGCGGATTCGCTCGGCAGCCAGAAATGACGCGAGCAGTTCTTTGCGTCCGGGCTGGGCATGGTGCAGTTCGCTCGCGGTCCATGAGGTCATTCGGATTTCGTCAAGGGCATGGCGAAACTCCTGCAACGCTGGATCATCGGAAATGGTGCCGGTCTTTAGATCGCGCTCCAGCAGGCGCAGCTCTGAAGTGAGAGTGCGCAGCCGCGATGCGATCTGGAAGCCCTTATCAGCCATTTTCACCTCGCACCTATTTTGATGCCGGGTGAGCTCCGGATTGCTCTCTGTTTCGGCGCGAACATGGTCACTGAACCTGGGCTTCAAATGGACGAACCATGATTGTCCTTTGGTAATCTGCTGCGAGGAGAACAGAGCAAATGTCAGATGCTGAGGATCGGCGAAACTTTAAGCGCTAGCGCGCGCGGGTCGTGCGTTTAACTGGTTTGGCGACAGTCTTTGCAACGGTTTTACGAGCAGGTCGTGCGGATTGGATTCTTTTAGCCTTCTGCTGTGGCACTGAAGCTGCTGGTTGTGAGTCACCTTGGCCAAGCGCTGTCAGGGGCGGCAGCTTTTGTTTCAGCTTCAGAACGGGCTCAAAAAGATCGCCGAATTTCTCTACCCGTTGCAGTACCTGGTCTGAGGTAAAGACCAGCAACTCGGGATCGGCTTTCTTCAAGCAAGTTTCCACCTCTTTCCACGTAATAGGCGTGGACACCGTTGGCTGGTCTTTGGCGCGCAGCGAGTAAACGTTGACGGTAGTCTTGTAATCGTCGTTCTGGCTCCAGTCGACAAAGACTTTATTTACGCGCAGGGCTTTTTTCATATCGGAGACAACCTGCTCGGGATGGCGCTCTTCCAGCAGCTGCGCAATTGCCTTGGCAAAGGGCTTGGTCTGCTCATACGTCACGGCGGTATTCAGGGGAACGTAAACCTGAAGGCCCTTCGATCCGGAGGTCTTGGCAAAAGCCTGCAATCCAAACTGCTCAAAAATCTCGCGTACCCAGAGGCCGACTTGGCAGCACTGCACAATGTTGGCCGGTGCGCCAGGATCGAGGTCGAACGCTATCACCGTGGGACGAACCGTTTCGGGCGCACGGGAAAGCGAAGTATGCAACTCGAGATCTGCCAGATTACCCAGCCAAACCAGCGTAGGCAGATCGGCGACAACGCAATAATGCATAAAGCGATTATTGCCTTCGCTCCATATTTTGGCGGTTTTCATCCAAGACGGGCGGTACGTGGGGCAGTTTTTCTCATAAAAAAACATGCCGTCAACACCGTTGGGGTAGCGCTTGAGCGTTAGAGCGCGATCGGCCAGATGAGGCAGCAGCACGGGAGCAATGCGGACGTAATAATCGATTACCTGGCCTTTGGTAAAGCCAGCTTTGGGATAAAGCACCTTCTCCAGATTCGATAGCTTGATCTGGCGGCCTTCCACTTCAATCACGGATTCTTTTTTGGCCATGAAGACTCCCGTACGACTTCCATATTAGATGCTCTGGCGGCCCAGTGCTGTTCCGGCCGGTTACCTTCCATGGTGCATTTTTCAGGGTAGTTCAACAACGTCGCAAGGGGAACGGCCATCTAACCCGTGATGCCCGATGACCGGGAAATCGCGCTGCCGGTAAGCTCCTCAAGGCCACCGGTATTTTGCAAGCAGCAGGAGTCGCTGTTTCGCGAAGTGATCCAACTACTGGAGAGCAATCACGTTCCCTTCGTAATATCCGGCGCCTTTGCTCTGCATGAGCATACGGGAATCTGGCGGGACACCAAGGACTTGGACCTTTTCCTGCCCCCGCAGGAAGTCGGGCGGGCGCTAGCGCTGCTGGAGAGAGATGGGTTCGAAACCGAGGTCCTGGATTCAGTGTGGCTGGCCAAAGCCAAGCGCGACGGCTTTTTTGTGGACCTGATCACCGGCATGAGCAACGCCGTGCTCCGGGTGGACTATTCATGGATACGCCATGCCAGCCGCTCAGAGGTATTTGGATTGTCCGTGCGGGTGCTGGCGCCGGAAGAGCTGATTGCCTCGAAAATTTTTGTTACGCGGCGCGAGCGCTTCGATGGCGCTGACATCTGCCACGTAATCTACGGCACCAAAGGCAAGTTTGATTGGCGACGGCTGATGAGCCTTATCGGCGATCATTGGGAGATGCTGTTCTGGAGTCTGGTGCTCTACCACTATATTTATCCGGCGAATTCCGATTATGTACCCGCGGAAATATGGAAGGAACTGGTGCAGCGCTTCAGCGTTGAGTTGGCGCACCCGAATACGGGGGCGAACTTCCGTGGCAGCCTGATTGACGACAAGATGTTTGCCATTGACGTGGCGGAGTGGGGCAAGCGGAATATTCTGGAAGAGCTCCGCGAAAAAGCTGAACTGATTCATCGGGAGAAGGAAGAAGCGGCGTAGAGCGCTACCGCTCTTTCGGCACTAGCACAAATTTTTCGGCTATTCATGAGAATTGCAGCCACAGCAGACTTACACTTTACGCCGCAGAGTTATGACCGCATCCGCGAGCCACTATCAAGGGTGCGGGATGAAGCTGACCTGCTGGTGATTGCCGGCGACCTCACCAACTACGGCAAGCCGGAAGAAATGCATTCCCTGCTCAACGGACTGGTTCGTCTGCGGATTCCCATTGTCGCGGTCCTGGGCAACCACGATTATGAAAGCGGCCAGGAAACCGAACTGATTAAGATGATGACCACCGAAGGCATCAAGGTGCTGGATGGCAGCAGCTATGAACGCGACGGCGTGGGATTTGCCGGAGCGAAGGGCTTTCCCGGCGGCTTTGGTCGCGGCATGTTGACAGCGTTTGGCGAAAAAGAGATTAAAGCGTTTGTCCAGGCGAGTCTGGACGAAACGCTGAAACTGGAACGCGCTCTCACCATGCTGCGCACGCCTAAAATCGTGATTGTGACTCATTATGCCCCGATCTGCGAAACCGTGGAGGGGGAACGCCTGGAGATTTTCCCATTTCTGGGCAGCTCGCGCTTAGCCGAAGTTATCGACCGGCATCAGGCGGTTGTAGCGTTCCATGGCCACGCACACCACGGCAAGCCCGATGGCAAAACCATCGGTGGCATCCCGGTACACAATGTGGCGCTGTCGCTGCTAATGGCGCAGAATCCGCCGTGCCCGTATCGAGTCATAGAAATTTAGCAATCAGCAAATAGCAATTGGCAATTTGCCGGAGGCGGCCCAGAGAGAATATTTGCCTTTTTAGGCTAGCTGCTAATTGCTATTTGCCAATTGCCTGAGCGGCGAATTTTCGCCGCGAACTGCTACTATTATCCAGAGTGAAATCCACTGGCTCCAATGTAGTGCGGATTGAGGCGGAAGCGCTGCGCGAATTGGCCGATCGCATTGACGGGCCAATGGCGCAGGATTTTGTGCGGGCAGTGGAATGCCTGGACTCTTGCGGCGGCCGAGTAGTGGTAACGGGCATGGGCAAGAGTGGGATCATCGCGCGAAAGATCGCTGCAACGCTCAGTTCAACTGGCACTCCGGCGCTTTACCTGCATCCGGCAGAGGCCGTCCACGGCGACCTGGGAATGCTGGTGCGCGGCGATGTGGTATTGGCCCTTTCATCGAGCGGCGAGACGGCAGAGATCCTGCAATTGCTGGTCACGATCCGCAGGATCGGCAGCAAGCTGATCACAATTACAGGCGATAGGCTCTATCCTGCAAATTCACACAAAGCTTCCACGCTAGCGCAGGCCGCGGACGTGGCGCTGGATTGCTCTATCGACCAGGAAGCATGTTCGCTGGGATTAGCGCCTACGGCATCCACCACGGCAATGCTGGCGCTGGGCGACGCGCTGGCGGTAGCGCTCTCAGAAAAGCGTGGATTCAAAGAAGAAGACTTTGCGCACCTGCATCCGGGCGGCAAACTGGGTAAGAAGCTGGCGCGCGTTTCACAGCTCATGCATAGCGGCGATGCGGTGCCTCGTGTCGAGCGAGGTACAAAGATGGTGGAAGTGATTTATGAAATGTCACGTAAAGGGCTGGGTATCACGACCGTGGTGGAAAACAGCAAATTGCTGGGCGTGATCAGTGATGGCGATTTGCGGCGGTTGCTGGAGAAGCGCAAAGACGTGCTCAGTATGACAGCCGGCGATTGCGTAACGGCAAATCCCAAGACGATTCGGCCAGAAGAATTCGCCATGACCGCCCTCAACATCATGGAGCAGAAAAAGATTACCTCGCTGGTGGTGACGCAGGCCGACGGAACAGTGGAAGGAATTATTCATCTGCATGATTTGTGGGGAACACAGATGGTATAAAAGCAGCTCTTAGCTATTAGCCGTTGGCCTTTAGCTTTGTGTGCGGATTTTAGGCGGGATTGGCTAAAGGCCAAGAGCTAAGAACTGCAGGGGAAAGCAGCTGTCGACTGTTGATAGTTGGAATTGGTAATTGGTAATTGGTAATTGGTAATCGATATTTGGCCCGCTGCGGTTTCGCTAAATACCAAGTACTAAATACCAATGACCGACTCTCTCGATCGCGCAAAGAAAATCAAAGTTGTTCTCTTCGACGTGGATGGCGTCCTTACGGACGGGTCCATATGGCTCTTCCCTGCTCCAGCATCGGCACCGCGCAGCACGGACGCGCACGCAGAACAGCATGCGGACAAACCGGGTTTCGCCATCATCAGCCAGAACATGATCGAGGCCAAGGGCTTTAACGCGCATGACGGCACAGCGATTTCGCTGGCCCGACTTGGCGGATTGAAGACCGGAATGGTCACCAAACGCATTTCAGAAACCGTGGCTTTGCGTGCGCGCGACCTAAAGATCGACTATCTGTACCAGGGCGCGCAGAACAAGTCAGACACTCTGGATAAGATTCTGGCTGAAAGCGGCTTCCGCGAGGAACAGATTGCGTATGTGGGAGACGACGTAATCGATTTGCCGATCATGCGGCGTTGCGGACTGGCTATTGCCGTGGCAAATGCGCGTCCACAGGTGAAGGCGATGGCGCATCATGAGACTCTTTCCATTGGTGGCCATGGCGCCGCCCGGGATGCGGTTGAATATATTCTTGAGGCGCAAGGGACGCTGGAGAAGGTAATTGATGCGTACATTCATGCGCGGACCTCGATTAAGTAATCGCCGCCACCTGCAACAAACTTTAACCACAAAGGACACAAGGGAAGGAAGAGGAGCCGGGCGGGGCTGAACACGGGCAAAGAAGTCTCGCGAGGAAGCGATTATTTCTAGCGGTCTGGAGCGAAGCAACACCCAAAACAAATGACCCACCGGTTTCCCTGCCAAGACGCTTGCGCGTCGAACCGGTGGATCAGTTTTTTAGCTGCCAGGTACTGCAGCTACTCAGATTAGAAACCAGCTTCTCGGAAAAGGTTGCCGACGGCCATCCAAAATTGCGGGTCAGGGCGTAAGCTCTGGACGCGAGACGGTCACGCAAATCGAGAAACCCCATTTCCGACGCCCGATGGCGGCACGCGATCTTTAAATCTCTTTTCGCCGCTCAGTTTGCCCCTGATGACGACGGCGGCTTCAGAGAGTGCAGGAAAGCGACAAATTCAGGCTTCTTGCGCAGGCCGGCAAATTCGCTATCACGCAAAGCGCCTTTGATCGGATAGCCTTCTTCATTCGCCTTGCTCAGATAAAAACGGCAATGGTCCAGGTCGCCGTGCTGCCCATACATCTGCGCCATTACGTAATGGAAGTGGCCGAGATCATTCGATCCCACCAGACGAATGGAAATGGCGGAGGCGGATGACTGCCGCTGGAAAATATCCGGATCAATCTGGATGGCGCGCTGGTATTCGCGGGTGGCGCGATCGTAATCCTTTTGCGAGAAATAAGCGCCGCCCAGGTTGCTATGGAAGCTGGCGCTCTCGTCGTTAATCTTGATGGCCTTCTTATATTCCTTAACGGCCGCGGTATATTTCCTCAAGTTGTAATAGAGCGCCCCAAGATTGTTATAGGCCTCAGCGTATTCTTTATTTTCTTTGATGGCACGCTGAAATTCTTTCCTGGCTTCCACATCGCGACGAAGCTGCAAGAGGCACATGCCAATCTTGTTATGCAGGACGGCGCTGTCAGCCTTCTTCATGGCGGCACGATAGTAGTCAATGGAATCCAGAAAGGCTTTTTGCGCGCGCAACTGGTCACCTTGTTGTTCCAGTTCACCCGGATCGGCATTTTCCGATGGAGGGGGTACGCGTACTTGTGAAGGAAAGTCTGCGCTGGAAGGTTCCTGGGCCCGTACAGGCACCGTAAAAACCAATATGCCGATGATCGTTATCGTTAGCAAGCTGCAGAAGCGACCCATAAGGGCCTCCTTATTGCGGCCTGTCCTTACCCGGACTGGGGGTGGCCGCAGGCTTGTTTTGCTTATTATCGTCCTTATCGTCTTTTCCACCACCAAAAATTTTGCCCCAAAAGCCCTTTTTCTTCTTGTCCTGGTCCTGGGCCTCGGAGGAATTCTGGTTTACAGCGGCAGGCTGCCCTTGCACTGGGACGGAGCTGCCGCTACCTACATTAGACGCCGGAGGGGTAGGAGTCGGCTTGGGTTCAATGCCAAAAATTCTTTGGAAAACGTTGCCATGGGCCGTCTGCTCACAGGTCTGGGTAGGCTGGGTGCCATCAATAAAGGCCGTATTGTAGTCGTCCGGGCAGGACGGGGTAGCGATCTGGTTGGTGGCCTTATCCAGGGTCAATTCAACCACACCCTGGGGCGGAGCGAACGGTTTTGTATCTGAATAGTTCGGCAGATCAACCGCGCGCTTCATAAACTCGGTCCAAATGGGCAGGGCGATGGCCGCACCGCTCAGGTGAATATCACTGTAATCATCGTAACCCACCCACACGATGCAGAGCAGGTTTGAGGTGAAGCCGGCAAACCAGCCATCATGCGAAGTGCCGGTCTTCCCGGCCGCAGGGGCGGTAAACTTGCGCGCTCGAACTCCCGAGGGCCCCGCCGCAGTGCCATTATTGATGACGCCCTGCATCATGTCAGTGATTACGTAAGCGACGCGTGGATCAAGCACCTGGGTTTTCTGCGGCTGAAAGTTGTCGATGACATCGCCGTTGGCATCGCGCACGGAGCGCACCATGATAGGCGTAATGCGCTGGCCGTCATTGCTAAAGATTGTATAAGCGGAAGCCATGTCCATGGGCGTCGCGTCATAGGATCCCAGCGCCATGGCGGGCGTTGCGCGTACGGATGAAATCCCGGCCAGTTTGGCCAGGTTTGCTACCTTCTCATACCCCACCATCTCGGCGACTTTCACCGTAGCATTGTTGAGTGAATGGGCCAGTGCAAACTGAGCGGTTACTTGTCCGTAATATTCCTCTTTGTAATTCCGCGGAGTGTAAACGTCATCGCCGTTGATGAAAGCCGTAGGAGAGTCGTCGACCATGCTGGCGGGAGTGAAAACGGGTTGCTCATTGGTAACAGCGTTGTTAATGGCCGCCGCGAACACGAACGGTTTGAAAATGGAGCCGGTTGGCCGCTTGGCCACCGCATGATTCAACTGGCTGAAACCGTAGTTGCGTCCGCCCACCAGCGCCAGTACCTCTCCGGTGTGAGGATCGAGTGCAACCAGAGCAACCTGCGGGATGGGCCCGGGAAGCACCTTGGTCTCAAACTTATTTTTCCCGACCTTTACCTTTTTAGTGCGCTGCTTCTTGATCTGGGCATCAACTTCTTTCAATCCAAGATCCACTGCCTGGGCTGCCGCCTGCTGCAACGTAGGATCAAGCGTGGTGTAAATGCGATAGCCTTCCGCGTTGAGATCTTCTTCACTGTATTTGTTAACCAGCTGGTCCTTAATAAGATCAACGAAATAGGGTGCGTCACTTGCCTCAACATTTTGCGGCGCCAGCTTAAGTGGAGTGGCCTTGGCGGCATCAGCCTGGGCACGCGTGATATCGCCGGTTTCAACCATGGCTTCCAGCACAAGGTTCCTGCGGTCCTGCGCGCGCTCTGGATGCCGATAAGGAGAAAGATAACTTGGCCGCTGGACCAGACCGGCAAGCATAGCGGCTTCCGGCAGGTTCAGGTCTTTAAGGTCCTTGCCAAAATAGGCCTGCGCCGCCTCACCGAAACCGGTGATGGTGAATGAGCCGCGCTGTCCCATATCAACCTGGTTGGCGTAAAGCTCAAATATCTGCTTCTTGGAGAAACGCTGCTCAAGCTCGATGGAAATGAGGATCTCCGTCAGCTTACGGGTAAACTTCTTCTCTGGAGAGAGAAAGAATCCGCGAGCGACTTGCATCGTGAGCGTCGATCCGCCCTGGCGATTCCCTCCCTCGCGGAGGTCAATCCAGCCGGCTTGCAGAAGTCGCCAGTAATTCACGCCGTTGTGATGGAAAAAGCGCCGATCTTCGATGGACGTAACCGCGTCCACCATGACTTTGGGGATATCGTCATACTTTACGAGGCGGCGCTTGGAGCGTGCCTGGCCATCGAACAAGCCGGTAACCAGCTGGGGCTCAAGTTCGTAGGCGGTGAGATCGCCGTCATTGCCAAGAGAGGCGATTTTCTCCACGCGCCCGTCTTTTACTCGGATCACGGCGCCTTCAGCGTTGTAATACGATTCTTCACCCGGCTTGATCTCAATCGCGTCCTTCAGGACTTTATAGACGCCAAATTTTGACTTGCCCTGCTCGCCGGCTTCTGTGTATCCGGCGTGGCGAAGATAGTTGGAGATCTCTCGGGGATCAGCCTTCTGGCCGATTCGAACATCACGCGGCTGCGCGTAAATTTTGGCGGTGTTAGCGAAGATCGGCCCGCCCATGCGCTTTTCAACGATCTTCTGGTACTTGATGTAGTAGTACGAGAAAACGCCAAACAGCGCGAGGGAAAGGATAAGGAAAGCAGCAAGTCCGGCCCGGAAAAACGGGTTTCGCAGGCTGCCACGCAAGCCTTTAGCACGAGGAATTTTTATTTTAATGGCCATGTTCCAAGTAGGCGGAGTACGCCGTCTATTTTTCTCTCAGACTCATGGCGGGCCAGAGTTACCTGCTGGTGCTGAGAAGTTTCTGTTCTTCTCTATTATAAACGTTTTAAATTCGTTTATTCAGTGAGTTCGCTGTAAATTCCAGATCAACGGGATGAACAACCATGTCCACGTGGACCTTATATTTTACTGAGATCCCAAGGCCGTCCACTTTGCGGGTGACAATCACCTGGTCTTCCTTGAGCTTGATATCTTCAGTATCCGCTTTGGTCACGACGATCTTCTTCAGGTCGTCATCGCTTATGGTTGTGTAAGTGTTTTTTCGCGCAATGTCATCCAGCGCGTCCTGGAGCTGATAGTTGTTGAAATAAGGCGGAATCATATTCCAGGCGACGTAGAACGCCGCCACCACCACTCCAAGTGCAATAAATCCTTTTAATTTTGCCATAACGCCAGGGGTTAATTCTCCTTCAGGAGCGCACCATTTGCGTGAAAGTTGTCTCGATGCCGGGGATGTTAGCATCCTCGGATTTCCGTGTCGAGCGGGAAACCACCTCGACTTTCCCTTCCGTAACCTTCTTGCCAACATTGATCCTGTAAGGTATTCCCACTAGATCGGCGTCTTTAAATTTGACTCCCGCGCGCTCATCGCGATCATCCAGCAGAACGCTAAATCCCGCGCTTTCCAGCTTTTGCGCGATGTCTTCCGCAGCGCCCATGATCGCCGCGTCCTTCACGTTGGTCGGCGTCACGACCACGTCAAATGGCGCAATCTGCGGCGGCAGCCAGAACCCGTCGGCATCATTGTTCTGCTCGATCGCCGCCGTCAAAATCCGCTCTACACCAATGCCATAGCAGCCCATGATCGGCGTGACCTCTTTGCCATCTTTATCCAACACTGTCGCGCCCATTGACTTCGTATATTTATTCCCCAGCTTAAAGATGTGCCCAATTTCCATGGCCTTGCCGACCACCAGCGGCTCGCCACACTTCGGACATCCCTCCCCAGCCGCCGCATTGCGTAGATCGACCCACTCCGTGGGATGGAAATCCCGCAACGGCGTTACATTCTTCAGGTGGTAATTTTCTTTGTTCGCGCCCGCTACTAAATTCGTCCGGCCTTTCAGTGCCGTATCTGCCAGCATGAGTGGCAGCGCATCCAGGATGATCGCTTGCGTCACGCTTCCAAGCTGTTGCGCGCCCGCAGCCAGCGCCGGGACTTTCACCGGCCCCAGATATCCCGCCGGCGACATGAAGACCCGCTGAATCTCCTCTTCATGCATCGGGCGAAACTCTTTGCCATCCAGCGCCGTGGTCAACTTGGCTTCATTCAAGCTGTGATCGCCGCGCAGCAACACAATCACCGGCCGCGTCTTCTGCTGGCCCGGATTCTTTTTGTCCGGCTCAACCTGCATCAGCGCCAGTGTTTTGATCTTCTGCGTCGGAGATACGCCCAGAAACTTTGCCACTTCTTCAATCGTCTTCATCCCCGGCGTATGGACTTCTTCCGGCGCGCCATCGCCCGGCAGGTCTTGCGCGGGGGCAAGCTGGGAAGTTGCTTTCTCCAGGTTCGCGGCGTAACGGCATTTTTCGCAGCTCGCAACCATGTCTTCGCCCGCATCGGTCATGCACATGAATTCATGCGACATCGATCCGCCCATCGCTCCCGAATGCGCTTCCACCACCGCATACTTCAGCCCGCAACGATCAAATATCCTGCGATACGTGTCATAGTGCTTCTGGTAGCTCACATCCAGCCCGGCCTGGTCGATATCGAATGAGTACGCATCTTTCATCGTGAACTGCCGCACGCGTATCAGCCCTGACCTCGGCCTTGGCTCGTCTCTGAATTTGTTTTGTATCTGGTACCAGATTTGCGGAAGCTGCTTGTAACTGCGGAGCTCTTTGCGTGCGATGTCCGTCATGATCTCTTCATGCGTCATGCCCAGGCACAAGTCGGCGCCTTTGCGGTCTTTCAGGCGAAACATGTTGTCGCCCATCACCTGCCAGCGCCCGCTCTGCTCCCACAGTTCACGCGGATGAATTGCCGGCAGCAGAAACTCCTGGCCAATCTTGTTCATCTCCTCGCGAATCACATCGATAATCTTCAATATCGACCGCTGGCCGATGAACAGATACGAGTAAATGCCGGCCCCAAGCTGCCGTATATAACCCGACCTGATCAGAAACTTGTGGCTGGCGACCTCGGCATCCGCCGGGGCCTCGCGTAGCGTGGGAATAAAAAGTTGTGACCAACGATGCATGAAATGCAGTCCTCAGTACTTAGCGTTAGTTAGCAAAAGCCGTGATCGGATAAACGGCTATTGTAACAAGCAGGAGAGCCGGTAGTTCTTGGCCACTAGCGGCTAGCTTTTGGTTCTTGGTTTTTTGGTTTTGCTTCTTGGTTTTTTGGGTTCTTTGGCTCTTTGGTTCTTGGCTCTTCTTCCTCCGCTTCCTCCTTTTCTCTGTGTTTCAAAGGTGTTGGGCTTTCCGATGTCCCGATTCCTCTATGTTCCTTCGTGTCCTCTGTGGTTAAATTTTTGCTTTTTCTGCCCAGTGTCATCCGTGTTGATCAGTGGTGAGGCTTTGATTTTTCCTGATCTGCGTTCATCTGCGTAAATCCGCGGCAAAAGTTTAGCGGCTAAACCGACTTTGATCGCTTGCTTTGCCGAACAGGATTCATCGCTTCGGATTGCGCAATCGTGGGCGTTTGTCCGGAGTCGGCCAGCACTTCCCGCAGCACGCTATCAATCATATTCACTGACTGGCGCACGGATTCAGTAGCCTCTGGCTGTGCCACATAGGTCAAGCACTCAATGGCTTGCAGCGCGTTACGAATGCGGTCATTCATGCGCAGAATCATCTCCATGCGGCGCACCATCTCAAGTTGCCGTTCGCGAATGGCCGACTGCCATCGCAGCGCAAAAATAAAAGTCAGCACCGTGGCAATACAGGTGCCCACAATACGCAACGGCCCTGTCTGATGAAGCCAGTCATCATAGATCAGCCACTGCGCCAGCAGCGATCCGGCCAGCACAGAGCCGGCCGCCACGGTGGACAAGAGGACAATCTTGGCCCGCGACCATATGGGACGAGCCGAATGGGTTTTCTTCATAAAATGGAGACGAACGATGAAATGATTCTACAATGCCACCGCCAGCCGGAAAGCTGTGCATTTCCTTCATTTCCCCCTTTGACCAAATCCTTCCTTCCGCTTCCTCCTCTCCTCCGTAGTTTCAAGGATTTTGGTTCCCGATGGACCGATCTCGCGATGGTCCGATGACCCGATTCCTTTGTGTTCCTTGGTTGTCCTTTGTGATTAAAGGTTTTTCTTTTTCCGATCAGCGTGATCAGCGTTCATCAGCGGTAAGGTTTTGCGCTTGGTTTCGGAAGCAAGTTGAGGCATGATATCCATCCTATGCAAACCCTCAACGTCGGCGCCGGCCGTACAGACCAGGAATACCAGGCCGCTGAAGACTCGCGCCGCGCTGAACTCCGTAGTGACGTGCAAACCTATGGCATGTATTTTTTCATCGCCGCCGGGCTTGCCGGCCTCGGGACGGGGCTGCTTCCCATCCGGCTCTTTGCTTTCGTCAACATCGGATTCATCGACCTTCTTACGTTTTATGGGGGAGAGCTGATCAGGACCAATCCCCTGCTCCTGCGTGCCGCGGCAGCACTATGGGTCGGCGCGCTGGTCGGCTTGGGCTTTGGTGCTCGCAAAGGCCAGCGCTGGGCTTTCTGGGCCGGCCTGATTCTCTATGCAGCGGACATGCTGCCCCTCATTGTTATGTTTTCTATCTGGTCCTTCGGCATTCATGGATTCTTCGTGTTTCAATGGTTCAAGGGACAAAGGGCCTTGGGCGAGCTCAATGAAATACCACAAGCTAAAGCAGTAGCCGTAGCGAGCTAGCCGCTTTTTTTCGTTCTGATCGATGTCATCGTGGATCATCCAGCGGCAAGATTTTGATTTGATTTTCCCGATGTTCCTCCGCTCCTCCTCTCCTCCGTGTTTCAAAGATTTTGTTCTCTTCGCCTCACTCTTTTCTGTGGTTCTCATCCGCGCGAATTCGGAGCCTCACTTCTGCATCATCTCTCTCCCATTCTGGGAATCGCAATCGTGAAAATTCCAGCTGAAACATTGAAGCAGAAAACGATTCTTTTTAAGCTCATGGATGGTTGTTCGTAATCGGTTCCCATCTGTTCAAAGAAAATCATTTCGCAAAAAAGGAGCAAATCATGTTGGAGCAAAACACGTCTAACCGGGTGCTAAATCGTATGGGCGCCCGCGAGTTGTCGCCTGAAGAAGTACAGCATGTTGCAGGTGGAACCACTGGATGCCATGGTACTTCGCTTCACAAGAATGGCCCCATTGTGGATGTTGCCTGCGATCCCGCCTGATAAGCAGGGCCGCAGCCATAGAACCTAAAAACAGTTGCAATAAATTCATACAAGGAGAAAATCATGTCGAAAAAACCGGACAATCGAGTACTCAGCCGCCAGTTGGCTCGCGACTTAACGCCGCAGGAGCTTGAGACCATCACTGGCGGATTTTTCACAAGTCCGCACAGAGACGTAACCACCACATTCTGCACGCTCGCCTCAGATGGCGACGACGATTAGACATCCCCAAGGGCCGCTGTCGATTGGCGGCGGCCCTTCTACCAAATGCCCAGCGTATCTTTGAAATGAGAGGAGAATTTGCATGAAGGTCATCATTTTTGCCTATGCCAAAGAGAACCACACAGCGCCTGTGAAATGGGCGTTGGAACAAGCTGGATATGAAGTGGCTTGCTGGGGCGGGCTTTCATGGACTGAGCAGCAACAAGCCTCTCTGCTGCTGAATACACAGACAAAGATGACCTTGGGACCATTCACCGTAGAGCCGGGCGACGCAATCTGGATCCGCCGTCCTGATGTGCCGACGCACAATCCCAATGTATCCAAAGCCGACAGAAAATTTGCCGAACAGGAATATCGCGCCTTCTACCACTCGATTGCATACACCTTGGAAACGCTTCCGGTCTGGTGCATCAACAAATTTTCAGCGGCGCGTTTTATCCACAACAAAGCCGTGCAATTGAATCTGGCCCGCGGCTGCGGCTTGCGCGTTCCTGAAACTCTGCTGTCGAATTCACCCGGTGTTATTCGAGAGTTCGTCGCCCATAATCCCAGCAGGACCATCGGCAAGGGATTCAGCCCTCACGTTTGGCAGCGTAACGACGAAGAGGGCGTGTCAGTGACGGAAACTTTCAAATTAACTCCTGAGCTGCTGCCTTCCGATGAAGTCCTTACATATGCTCCCGGCATTTATCAGGAACGGGTGGACAAACAATTCGACATCCGCATGGTGATCATGGGCCACAGGGTTTATTCGTTCGCATTGCATAATCCCAAAAAGGCGCTGGATTGGCGGCAGGATGCAGGTTTGGGCAACGTCCAGGTGGAAATCATAGCTACTCCGCCCGATGTTGAAAAAGGAATTTTGGAATTTGTCGACAAGGCAAAGATATGTTTCGGCTCGGTCGATTTCGCCGTGGACAACGACGGCCAATGGTGGTTTCTGGAGATCAATGAACAAGGCCAGTTCCTGTGGTTGGACCAGTTCAACCCCCAAGCCAGGACTCTGGAAAAGTTCTGCGCGTTCATTACCGCGCCGGAAGGTTCTACCCAGCCGCTGGAGGATCGCCTTGGTCTGTTCCCTTGCTTTTCTGACTTCATCACGCACTTCAGGAGTCTTCCGGAAAACCAGGAGCCGATTGATATAGCGGCGGCCGTTGCCGCTTCGCCTTTTATGTCGCGGGAAACTGGAAGAGCCGGATAGTGTTGATCGAGCTCTGTCTGCACGAATAAGCTGATGTCACAAGGTACTCTGTTTGCCCCCTTCAGGGTGCTGTACCCTTGTTTTCAAAGCCTTAAGCTCACCTGTCAGAACCTGCTACTCCCCATATAGGTTTTCTGCATCTATTTAAATAACACCCGCCTCAACCCGGTTGTGAAATCAGGTGTTGGCTTTTCTGCCCAGGAGAGTACGTGACCCAGCGCGTCGTAGCTGCCCCCATTGTCCTAATCGCATTATTTTCCGTGTGCGCATTTTCCCAGAGCTTGCCGGATATCGGCACAGTAAAAGACCTGCCCGCGACTGAGTCGCCCTCGCCCAAGTATCAGCGCATTAACCCGATTGCCGTCAATCCGCAGAGTGGGCTTGTTCACGGAGCCGCTTCGCCTACCATTCAGCCCGGAACATTTGGCCTCCCTTTCGGCCGCGCCAATATTATTTCCACCCCAACCTTCAACGCGTCATTCATCAGCCGCGGCAAGACGTGGCAACTTACGATGATGGGAACAGCCCCCTGGGATGGAGGTTCAACCTCTATTCCGGCCAAGATCGTGGCCGTTTCACTCAGGTTGCAGAACGCGAATCTGGTCACGTTCACCAATGTTTCAGTTGCGCCGTTCTTAACGCCCACCCTGAATTCGCCGAACTTTCAGCGCGCCAATTACTCCACTGGCGCCGGCATCGAGTTTGGCGACGCCGTGCAACGCGCGGAATTTTTTCACAAGATGAAAGCCGGCTGGCACACGAATCTGCAGCCTGCTGCCGTGGTGCATAGCATTACCATTACGGTGCCGCGCTTCATCACAGTCGACGTAAATGGCTTCAAAACGCAGGTGCAGACTTATTTCACTGAAAAAGCCGCCGATGGTCGCACGGCGGTATTTCTTCTGGATCAGTTTTTTAACCAGCAGATTTTTAATATCGTGACGAATGAAATCAAAGCCGGCCGCTTCTCCACAAACGCGCTGAACATCGCGCTACTCCCAAACACTTTCCTGTTTTCGCTGAATGATCAGGGCGGCGTAGGAAGTTGCTGCACCCTGGGCTTCCACACGTTTTTTACCGACTCGGGAGTTCCCAGGGAATCACGCTGGATATTTGCTTTTGCCAGTTGGATTTCTCCCGGCGTCTTTACCGGGTTCCAGGACGTAACCGCGCTCAGCCATGAAATCTCTGAGTCGCTCAATGATCCCTTCGTCAACAACGAGGTTCCGGCGTGGCAGTTCCCCACCGAACCCGGCACCTGCCAGGACAATCTTGAAACCGGCGACCCGGTTGAGGTGCTTACAAATCCAAGCTTTCCTGTGCACGTCTCCGGTTTGACCTACCATCCCCAGACTGAGGCGCTGCTGCAATGGTTTGAACAGAAATCAACGTCCACGGCCATCAACAGCACGTTCAGTTATCCCAACACCAAAACCCTGACGCGCGGCGCGACGCCGTTCGGCCCATTGACTTGCCCGTAAATGGAAAATGCTCAGGCTTTCACTGCGACTGCTAATCCATCTCTCAACGGCAGAATCGTGGTAAAAAAATCTTTCATCGCATACAGGCGCTGATTGAATTCCTGGATCGCGCCGGTGTCTTTGTCTTTGGCATTCTCCTCCGTCACCCGGCCCGACCACAAAACATTGTCAGTTATGAAGAGGCCGCCCCGGCGCAAATGGTTCGGCGCCAGATCCAGCACGCGTGGATAATATTCCTTATCGACGTCGTTAAAGATGATGTCGAACTCGCGCTGCCGCTGCGCTAGCTGCTCCAGCGCGTCGCCCACTCCCACATGAATTCTTTCCGCCACGCCGGCCCGCCGAAAGTATCCGCTGGCCTCGTCGGCATTTTTGGGGTCGCCGTCGGTATAAAACACTTCTCCATCCTCGCCGACTGCTCTGGCAAACCATAATGTGGAGTATCCAATTGCCGAGCCCAGCTCAAAAACTTTTTTGGCATTAATAAGTCGCGCATATTGAAACAACACGCGTCCAACCGCCGGCCCCACAATCGGAATATCGCGCTTGGCAGCCTCCGCTTCCATCTCCTGCAAGATTGAATCGCGCGACGGAAGAATGGAAAGCATGTATTCATCAACTTTGGGTTCGGTGATTCCGGGCATGATACCTCCGCGTATCGTTTGACGGGCTGCTAACGTCCTTAAATAACAATGGCGTCATCCCGAGCTCCGTGAATGAGGATGCGTTTTCACCAGCGTCCGAATAGGAGCGAGGGACCTTGTGTTTCTATGAAGACACCAGGTGGCATGAAAACGCAAGGTCCCTCTGGCCTACTCCCACGCTGAAGAATACGCGTGCTCGCTTACGGCAATCGGGATGACGGCTCTTGATGGCAACGGCCTAAAGTTTACGAAGCTATGAAATCGTCTCTCCCGGTTTCATGGTAATCAGCTCGGTCTTTACGCCGCGTGCATTCAACTCCTTCTGGAATGCCTCAGGCGTGCCGGTGAGTAGCGGAAATGTCGCGTAATGCATCGGGATCACGGCCTTCGGTTTGAGCAGCGTGCACGCATACGCAGCTTCGCGCGGCCCCATGGTAAAAAGATCGCCGATAGGCAGCATGCAAAGATCAGGCGCATACAGCTCGCGGATAATCGCCATGTCGCCAAACACGCATGTATCGCCGGCGTGATAAAGCTTAAGACCGTTTTCAAATTCAATCACAAAGCCGCACGGCTCTCCGCCCGGCACGGACGCACCATCATCGTCGATCGTGTTGGAATGATGTGCATTCACCAGGGTGACTTTAATATCTCCTACCTGCTGCGTGCCGCCTTTGTTCATGGGCGCAATCTGTTTCGCGCCTTTCTTCTGCAAAAACGTGCACAGCTCATACATTCCGGCAATTTTGGGATTATGTTTCTTGGCCATATCCACGGCCTCGCCAAAATGGTCACTGTGTCCATGAGAGATCAGCATGTAATCAAGCTTTTCGATTGTCTTTTTGTCGGCGGGCGTGGCCGGATTGCCGGTGATCCAGGGATCAAGAACCAGCGTTTTGCCGCCGGGCGTTACCACCAGGAATGTTGCGTGTCCGAGCCATGTAATTTTGATTCCGTTCAGGTTCATGAGCTTTCCTTATTTTGGGATGATGAAAAATTTCGATTTGGCAATTGGTATTTAGTACTTGGTTTTTTTTGACTTGTTTGGGACGATTGGCACCTAATTATGAATCGATTGCATTTGAATACGATGCCTCAAAGAATTTGGATTGCGCGCAACGTCTGCCAAATACTAAATACTAAGTACCAAGAGCCAAAAGCTAAGAGCTGCCTTTCCACCCTTTATACCCGCCGACCAGTGACATCACATTCTTGAACCCCATCTTCTTCAATGCCTGCGCCGCCAGCGCGGAGCGTCCGCCACCGCCGCAATAGCAGACGATCGGCTCATTCTTGTCGGTGGTGATGGTATCGATCTTGTGTTCGAGTTGGCCGCGCGGCAGCGGTTTTGCTCCGGCAATCGCGCCTTCCGCCACCTCGTCCGGCTCGCGGACGTCAATGAGCGTGAAGTCCTGCTTTTGTTCTTGCATGCGCTTCAATTCGGTGGGATCAATTTCTTTGATTTCGCGCTTTGCTTCGTCCACCAGTTGTTTGTATTCAGGAAGTGGCATGGGAAAATTCTAAAACAGCTGCTAGCTTCTAGCTACTGGCGGCTAGCCAGACAAAGCGATTCCCTCCCTTGTGACTGCCCAGTCGGATGCGCTCTTGTTCGACCTTGATCGCGGAACGCGGCCAAAGCCGGAAAATTCCTCAGCATCGCAATCATTGGAATCAAAGCTGCGCAAGAGGCTCCCGAGATCGGTTTGGCTAGAAGCCAGCAGCTAGTAGCTAGTAGCCTTTTTGATACAATCCCTCTTCCCCAATGCCGACGAAGACCAACATGAAAATCCTGATCTCCCGTACAGAGATAGCTGACGCCGTTGCCCGTATCGGCCAGGAAATTACTCGCGACTTCGGCGGAGAATCGGTCATTCTGGTGGGCGTACTCAAGGGCGCATGTCTGTTTCTGAGCGACTTGGCGCGCCAGATTGAGCTTGACGCCACGTTTGATTTCATCGCAGTGCGCAGTTACGGCACACAGAAAGAAAGCGCCGGCGAAGTCCAGCTCATCAAGGACGTAACCACGCCGCTGGAAAATAAAAACGTGATCCTGGTGGAGGACATTCTTGACACCGGACTGACTTTCAGCTTCCTCAGAAAGTTGCTGCTGGCGCGCAAGCCGCGGACTCTTAAATTCGCCGCTCTGCTGGACAAGCCTTCACGCCGGCAGATGCCGGTCCAGGCTGACTACGTTGGCTTTCAAATACCAGACGAATTTGTCGTCGGCTATGGGCTGGATTACGCCGAGCGCTTCCGTAACTTACCAGACATATGCGTCTTTTCAGAAGAACCGGGAAAGTAATGATCTCTCAAGAGTAGTGATACAATCCCTTCTGGATGTCACAGGTCCTGACAGATCCTCAGGTTTCCCTTCGGAACTGGCAAACGGTTGCCGGCTTCATTGACCATACCCTACTCAAATCAGAAGCCACCGCAGAGCAGATCGTGCGACTGTGTGAGGAAGCCGCCTGCTTCAACTTTGCCGCTGTCTGCGTCAATCCCTGGTGGATCGGCTTGGCTGTCTCTGTGCTGCATGGAACGCCAATAAAGGTTGCCACGACCATCGGCTTCCCGCTGGGCGCGAATCACACCACAGTCAAGCGCTTTGAAGCCTCCGAGGCGGTCCGCCTTGGCGCTCATGAAGTGGACATGGTCATGAATATTGGCGCGCTGAAATCGGGCGACCGCCAGGCTGTGCTGAATGACATTGTGGCCGTGGCGGAAGTCGCACATGGCAGCGGCGCAATTATTAAAGTGATCCTGGAAACTCCGCTGCTTACGCTGGAAGAAAAAATTCTTAGCTGCCAGCTCAGTCTCGCCGCCAAAGCTAATTTCGTTAAGACCGCTACCGGATTCTTCGGCTCGGCTACCCCGGAAGACGTTTCTCTGATGCGCGGTGTTGTCGGCGACCACGCGGGCGTAAAGGCTTCCGGTGGAATTCGCACGGCCGCGAACGCCAATACGATGATCGATGCTGGGGCCAACCGCATCGGCGCAAGCGCCGGCGTTGCGATTGTCCGCGAACTTGGCGCGCCGGAGTTCACTCCGAAAGTTAAAACTTAATTCAAACAAATCTGTTCTTGTGGCGTATCCCATCCGTAACGGATTAAGGACATTTTCTCTCGACCTTTTCCGCGCCGCTCCGTCACAATAGAAGCTCAATATTCCGCAGGAGGCATTACCAAAAGATGCGCAAGATTCTTGTCCTATTTACTTTTCTACTTCTCTCCATTGGCAGCTGGGCCCAGAAAACCCATAACATGAGCCATGAAGGTTCATCCGGCGACGTGTTTGTCGGCTACTCGCTCCTCAACGGTGACACGCTCTCCCATGGCAGCGGTTGGGAAGCCGCTCTTACCGGCAACTTGAATGACTGGTTCGGCCTGAAGGCCGATCTGGGCGGCAATTACAAATCATTTGGCGGAGGAACGGCGCGCGAATACAACGTTCTGTTTGGCCCGCAGCTCTCGCACCGCGTGGACAAGTTCAACGTTTTCGTCCATGGTTTGCTGGGCGTTGCTCATGCCAGCGCTGATGGCGGCCCCAGCAGCACTGGCGCAGGCTGGGTACTGGGCGGCGGCGCTGATTACAACTTGAATTCAAACTTTGCCATCCGTCCGGTGCAGCTTGACTACCACGGCGCTCATCTTTTTTCCAACACCCAGAAAGACGCCCGCTATTCCGTGGGTCTCGTCTATCGATTTAAATAATTTGTAATCTGTCCGTGAAAAGCGATCTACCCTCAATCGCTCGGGGACACGCGAACCCCGGGCGATTTGTTCTTTCAGAACCTGTTTTCCACCGTCTCACAGCGCCGTGCCTAACTGTTATCATCATGGATGAACCCGATGGCGACCACCACACCACCACAGCGCGTGGACGTTGAAGCACTTCTAATTGAAGTATCTGACGTTCTTAATACCACGCTTGATCTTGACACGCTCCTGCAGCGCGTAGCTGAGGTGGTGAAGCGCGTCATCGATTATGAAATCTTTTCCATCCTTTTGCTGAATGAGCGGGCGCAGGAACTGCGTTTTCGCTTTCAGATTGGCCATCTTCCTGAAGTCGCGGAGCGGATTCGCGTAAAAGTGGGTGAAGGCGTAACCGGCAGGGCCGTCCAGGAGCGCACGGCGATTCTGGTGGATGACGTTTCCAAAGACACGGACTACATTGAGGCCGTTCCCCGCGTCCGCTCAGAGCTGGCCGTGCCCTTGATCAACAAGAACCGCGTCATCGGTGTGATGGACCTGGAGGCGAAGGAGCGCGCATATTTCAAGGAAGAGCATGCGCGGCTGCTCACGCTGATCGCTTCACGAATCGCCGTGAGCATTGAAAACGCAAGGCTATACACACGCATCGTCAAACAGGCCGGCACTCTATCGCTACTGAATGAGATCAGCCGCGACCTCACCTCTATCCTGAATGTTGATCAGTTGCTCAAACGCATCGGCGACCTGCTATTAAAGGTCATTGATTACCATATGTTCTCCATCCTGCTGCTGGATGCCACCAAGCAGAAGCTGGTACACCGCTTTTCTGTACGTTTTAAAGAAAATGTTCACATCAAGCATGACATTCCCGTCGGACGCGGCCTGGTGGGGGCAGCGGCGCAAAGCAAAAAGCCGGTGCTTGCTCCTGATGTCGCCCGCGACCCGCGTTATATCAAAGCCAACCCTGAGACGCGGTCTGAGCTTTGCGTTCCTCTTATATATAAGGACGAGGTGATCGGCGTTCTTGATCTGGAACATACGCGCCGGGGATATTTCACTGAAGACCATTTGCGCACCGTAAGCACCCTGGCAGCCCAGGTGGCTATTGCCATTGAAAATGCAACTCTCTATGAACGCATTGCGCGGGAAGAGCAGCGCATGGAGCGTGACCTGGCGATGGCGCGCGAGGTGCAGCATCATCTGCTTCCGCCAACGTGTCCCAGCATGCAGGGCGCAGAGCTTGCAGCGCGATTCAACCCGGCGCATGCTATCGGCGGCGATCTCTATGACTTTCTTGATTACACGCTGCCTCGCGCCTGCATTGTAGTGGGCGACGTAAGCGGCAAAGGCGCGCCTGCTGCCCTATACGCCGCATTGGTCAGCGGTATCCTGCGCAGTCTGGCCCGCGACGAACCTTATCCTGCGGACATGCTGAGTGCTGTGAATCGCTCGCTAAATCATCGGCGGCTGGATGCGCAATACCTAGTTCTCACCTGCGCGCTCTGGGATGACGAGAAACGCACGTTGCGTGTGGCCAACTCGGGAAATCCCCGGCCCATTTACTGCCATGATGGCCATGCCCACATGCTGGAGGCTGCCGGACTTCCGCTAGGAATGTTTGAAGAGGTTTCCCATGACGAAGTAACCATCCACGCCCACTCCGGCGATGTATTCGCCTTTTTTAGTGATGGCATCGTCGACGCCAGCAACTCAAAAGATGAACCGTTTGGCCGCAGCCGCGTGGAGCACGTCATTGCCAAGAACGCGGGCGGCACCGCGCGAGAGATTGTGGACGCAATCTTTAGGGCAACAGACGAGTTCGCCGCAGGTACAGAAGTTTTCGACGATCAGACCGCCGTCGTTCTCAAAGTAAAGTGATCTGCTAAGGTGCTACTGCCATCCTTGTGCCTCTCTTTTAACCCTAAATAAGCTCTTAGTTTTAAGAATTTATTTCGGCAATGCCATTTTTTAGCGATTAGAAAATTTTTACTTCCCAGCAGGGTCTCCGAAATCCGCATCTTTGTGTTCCACGCAAGTTCATCAAGACAAAAGTCTTTTTGAAACTTTAATGTTTCTCTCGCTCGATTTTAATAACCAAAGCGCATTCTCCCTGTGAGCGCTGACACTGTTCTTCCGGGCAGTGCAGATCGAAGGAGGTCTCGAGCACCGTCTCCCCTCGATTTGCATGGTCTCAGAATTTGTAAAGGCATAGGTTCCAGAGAAGATAAATAGGAGCCAGCCCCTGATTGTCAGCACAACCTTTAAGGAGCGCAGCCAATGAGCCGTAAACAGCCTGAAGGATTTTTCCTGTCTGAAAATTCCTCCAAAGCGAGACTTCGGGAAGCGGAAAATGCGAGAAACAACAGAGCAGAGATCGTAAAAGCCTATTCACAGGGCAAGGTCTCTCGTCGCGATCTAATCAAGTGGGGCTTAATCACAACTGGTGGCATGCTAGCCCCCATTCACGGTCTTAACCCATTCGTTAACAGCGCCTACGCGGGCTCATTAAATGGTCCCACCGGCGCGCCGCCCAGCCCTGGACTCAATGGACTGGCATTTACGCAGCCCATGTTGCGTTTTGAGCTGCTGGATCGCAATCCGATTTCTGCAGCCACTCCGGCCCCTACCGCATTAGCCAATCAGACACCCATCAACATGGCTCCTGAATTGGGCGGTGGTCTCGGCCCGATGGAAGGACGCCCTCCGGGACAGGATTGGGCGCACCAGCGCTTCACGGAATTCGCGCCGCAGGTCCTGATTGAAGCCACGCAGGAAGGCGCAAAGATCAACACTAAAAACGGCCAGAGCATTCATCCCAAGTTCCACCCCAACCTTCCCGATCAGGGACCGCTGGCGATGTGGACCTTCAACGGAACCATTCCGCCCAAGTTGGCGATTGGCCGTTACGGCGAACCAATCATTTTCCGCCATCACAACCTGCTTCCCGCTGACGTAACCAAGAACGGCGGCTTCGGACGGCACACAATTTCTACCCACGAACACAACGGACACCACGGCGCAGAAAACGACGGCTTTACCGGCGCGTTTTTCTTCCCCGGACAGTTTTACGATTATCACTGGCCGATCATCCTTGCCGGACATGATTCCATCAACGTTGACGCTACTGATCCAATGGCCGGCAGCCCAACCGATGCCGGTGGAATCAACAAAATCGCGGGTGACTGGCATGAAACCATGTCAACCCATTGGTTCCACGATCATATGTTCAGCTTCACTTCGCAGAACGTGTACAAGGGCAACGCTGCCATGTTCAACCTTTACAGCGCGCTTGATCGTGGCAATGAAGAACTGAATGATGGCGTAAACCTCCGTCTGCCCAGCGGCTCCTCAAAATCCTGGGGCAACCTGGATTACGACATCAATATCATGCTGGCTGACAAAGCATGGGACGCAAACGGACAGCTCTACTTCGATATCTTCCAGCTTGATGGATTTATCGGTGACGTGATGACCGTGAACCTCTGCTACAAGCCATTCTTTGAAGTGGAGCGCCGCAAGTATCGTTTCCGCATCCTGAACGCCAGCGTTTCGCGTTTCTTCAAACTGTCTTTAAGTGATGCGTCCCCGATGGTCCAGATTGCCAATGATGGCAACCTGCTGCCTCAACCCGTCACCCTCACTCAGCTCGACGAGCAGGGCATCGCGGAACGCTATGACATCATCATTGACTTCTCGCGCTACAACCTGGGCGATAAAGTCTGGATGGTAAACCTCTGCGAGCATCAGGACGGCAAGAAGCCTTCGGCTGACCGCTCACTGGCTGACGCACTGGCCGGCAAGTCTTCCGATCCTTGCGTTGGTAAGTTCCTGGAATTCCGCATCACCGCAAATCCGGCCAAGCCTGATGTGAGCCAGATTCCTGCGCAAATGATTCCGAATCCTGATCTCTCCAACATTCCCGTGGTACGGGAACGGACGTTTGAGTTTGGCAGCGGCGCCAAGAGTCTTACTGATCCAACGGATAAAGATCCGTGGGGCGTAAAGACAGATGGCGGCACCATGCTGCAAGCCGACTATGGCCGGGTCTCCGCGGCGCCCACACCGGGCACGCGTGAAATTTGGACCCTGAAGAATGCCGGCGCAGGATGGGACCATCCAGTTCACATCCACTTTGAAGAAGGCCAGATTCTTGCCCGCAATGGCAGCGCAGCCAACGTGCCTGCGTGGGAAAAAGGCCGCAAGGACGTGTATCGCCTGCGTCCGGGTGGAAGTGTAACTTTGACCATGCAGTTCCGCGAATTCTATGGGATGTTCATGGAGCACTGCCACAACACCGTGCATGAAGATCACGCCATGTTGATTCGTTGGGAACTGGATCGCGGCCTGGTTCCGATGCCGATGCCAATTCCGACTCCTCAGGGCGTGGGCTACATCGCATCAACCACGCTCCCAACAGCCTTCAATCAGCCCTCGAATGTCTCTAACAAGAGCGGCTCGCAGAGTGGTGGCGGTTCCGGCTCGGGTGGTGGTTCCGGATCCGGCAAGGGCGGCAATAGTGGTGGTGGCGGCGGATCTGACGCTGGCATCTCCGGCGGCGGCTCTGGCTCCGGAAAAGGTGGTTCTAACAGCGGCGGCGGCAGCGGTTCCGGCAAAGGCTCCGGCGGCAGCGGCAAAGGCAAATAACTGAAAGCTCACAAGGGGCGGGCCGTCCTTCCGGGGCGTCCCGTCATTCTTATCAACATGATTATCTGGGAATAAAATCGAGGGAAAGAAACACCATGCGACGGAATGGTTGGGCCATCCTTGCGGCAACAGCTGCATTCATGCTCTGTGCTGCGCTTTACCTGACGGTCGGCGTAATGCCGGCCGCTGCTGACAACTCCTATTGGGGCGCGAATTATTTCCCCAACGTACCTCTCATCACCCAGGATAGAAAAACCATCCACTTTTATGACGATATGCTGAAAGGCAAGATCGTCCTGATCAATTTTATTTATACCGAGTGCGGCGAAACCTGCCCGCTTGAAACCGCAAAGCTAGTCCAAGTTTATAAATTGCTCGGCGACCGCATGGGCAAAGACATTTTCTTTTACTCCATAACCGTTGACTCCAAACACGACACCCCTGCCGTCCTCAAAGCGTACGCCAAGAGATTTCACACCGGGCCTGGCTGGTACTTCCTAACCGGGAAGAAGGAAGATATCGATACCATTCGCAAAAAGATTGGCATGGCCGGACGCCTGGACGAAGATCCTCTTACGGGTCACACCAGCAGCTTGACCCTGGGCAATGAACCGCAAGGCCAATGGATGCAGGACAGTTCGTTCGACGATCCGCATTTCATCGCCACCATTGTCGGCAACTGGCTTACGCCCGGATACCGCAAGGCCAGCAACAGCTATGAAAACGTGCCCAAGATAGATGAATCTGTAGGCGGTGAAGGCCCGTCGATGTTCCGCACGCGTTGCGCTGCTTGCCACACCATCGGCGGTGGCGACGGAGTCGGTCCGGACCTGCTTGGCGTGACAACGGCTCATGGACGCGATTGGGTAACCAGATACATTCTTGCGCCGGACAAGGCTCTGGCCGCAAAAGATCCCATCGCCATGGCTCTGTTTAAAAAATACAACAGAGTCAAAATGCCAAACCTCCACTTAACTCCAGTCGATGTAAAGGTTTTGCTCGACTATTTCGATAAACAAACAGCTGCCGTCGCGCAGGCCGCTGATTCATCCGCGGACAGTACAGGCGCGATGAAGCCCGAGCCGGTATCCACCAAAACCAGCCAGGTGCCAGGCAGAAAATAATTGCCGTCCAGGCTGCGAGTGGGCCGCCCGATGCTTGAATGCGTCGGGCGGTTTTTTGTGTGTAGCACTTAGCCATTCGCAATTAGCCATTAGCCTGAATTTGGAAGACCTCGAACCTGTGAATTACCCAATGTTCTGCTGCATTGCGATCCGTGGCATTTGCCGATAAGTTCTCGCCCAGCCATAAATGGGCCAAAGGCTAACGGCCAAGAGCTAAGGGCCGCTCTCCTGCTACAATCCCAACTCATGTTTACGCGGCCTCCCGGATTCACATACAAAAATGACGAGCTTCATTGCGACGGCTTGAGCATCAATAAGCTCGCAAAAAAGTTTGGGACGCCTTTGTATCTTTATTCCGCCACGGCCATACGCGAGCGTTATCGCGTGCTGGAAGGCGCTTTTCACCACGTAAAGCACACGCTGTGCTATTCGGTGAAAGCCAATTCAAACCTGAGCATTCTGCGGCTGCTGGCTGGCATGGGCGCGGGTTTTGACATTGTTTCCGGCGGCGAGCTAGAGCGTGTTCGGCGGGCGCATAAGAAGTCGCTCAGCAAAGTAGTGTTCTCCGGCGTTGGCAAGACCACCGACGAGCTGCGCCTGGCGCTCCGCAGCGGCATTCTGTTGTTCAATGTCGAAAGTGAAGGCGAGTTGGAGCTGCTGGCTGCCTGCGCCGCTGAGTTGCGCAAAGTCGCCGATATCGCTCTGCGTGTGAATCCTGACGTGCCGGCGGAAACACATCCGTATATTTCCACCGGCCTGCGCGAACACAAATTTGGCGTTCCCATCAGCAGCGCCCGCGAGCTCTGCCGCCGTGCCGCGCAGCACAAATATCTTCGCGTGTCAGGGGTGAGCCTGCATATAGGCTCCCAAATTAGTGACGTGACGCCGTTCCATCTGGCCATGGAACGCGCGGTGGATCTGGCGCTGGAGCTTATCGCCGATGGACACAAAATCCGCTTCATAGACGCCGGCGGCGGTCTTGGCATCTCATACAACAGCTCTGCTCCAGTGGATTTCACCGATCTTGCTCATCGTTATGAGGAAGCCATTACAGAGCCGTTGCTGAGAATGAAGAAGCCTGTTCCCCATCTGCTGCTGGAACCCGGCCGCTCCATCATCGCGCCCGCCGGAGCGCTGGTCACGCGTGTGCTTTATCTCAAGCGGAATGGCAACAAGCGGTTCACCATAGTCGACGCCGCCATGAACGATCTGATTCGGCCATCGCTTTATCAGGCACGGCATGAGATTACGCCGGTGAACCTGGTTAAAGGTCGCAGCGAGCGCGTGCAATCGGATATCGCCGGGCCTGTTTGCGAAAGCGGTGACTTCCTCGCCCGTGACGCCATGCTGCCCGCCGTCGCCCAAGGTGAAAATCTCTGCATTTTCGATGCCGGCGCTTACGGTATGTCATTAGCTTCCAACTATAATTCCCGTCCACGCGCGGCTGAAGTTCTGGTCGATGGCACTCGCGCTCGTCTGATCCGCCGCCGTGAGACCATCAAGGACTTGCTGCAACAGGAGGCCGCGTGCTTATGACCGATCTCAAGGCCCTGGCCTACGAATTCCTTCATGAAGCGCAGGAGACGCTCAAGAGCGACGCCTATCTCAATCCCACAGCCATCGTTATCACGCCGGATGAAAACCTCATCTTCGATATTGAGTTTGAGACGGAAGAAGAACGCGACGAGATTTATTCTGAAATGATGGATGTGGCCCAGCAGAAAAATGCCAGCGCCATTATCACTGTGAATGACGTTTTTCCCGAGGACGCGGCGGGCTCTCCTGTCCAGTTGCAGGGTGATGGATGGGGCCAACTGGCTGAAGCGCCCACTGAAGCCATTCTGATCACCGTCTCCGGCAGCGGCTTTGATACATGGAGCCTGATCTGTCCTTATTTTCGTCGCGATGACCGCATCAACTTTCATCCCGCGCGGGAAATCCGCAACCCCGGCGGCGAGGTTGAGCTTCTGGGCGATTGGACCGGCAAGGCCGGAGCGGCGTGAAAGAAAGCAGCCTTTAGCTATTAGCTCTTAGCTCCATCTGCAGAGCTATAGCATCTTCTCGTTCTCCCGGTTCTCAAAGCACCGACTGATGTCAGAGATGTTCTCTGAAACCCAACAATGCAGACCGCCGCGAAAGACCGATTGATTTTCATCATCGAATCAGCAAAGCGCTCAAACGAACAAGCTAAAGGCTAAGAGCTAATAGCTAAGAGCTGCTGCTCTTCCCTGCATCAGCATTGATTTCTCCTCACATTTTCACATTCGTAAAAATCGGAAAAACGCCACTGCACCCGCATGAATATTGCCTTTTGCAAACATGTTGCACCTCTTTTTGGTGCGCTCCTGTGGATGAATCTCCAAGTTACTGATTTCACGCAAGATACAAATCGCGAAAAACTGTTTGACTTAAATTCCCAATAGCGTAGATTCACACTCGTTCTTTGACATTTCAAAAGTTTTCCCGGTTGGTGGCGAGTACCGGGACCCAAGCAAGATCACGGCAGCACGGCCAAGCTGAAAACGTCTGATGCTGGAAACGGCGACAGATGGAATAAGCCTAAACTGGAAGTTGCGAGAAGGTCGGCGAGGGTCTATAGCGAACCGCTGGTTGAGGAGAACGTGAAAAGTTTAAAGGCAAAGATAGAAGCCCCGAGGTGTTGACCGATTTACCCGGTTGGCGGTAAGCCCGGAGCCCAAGCTTCAGCGCAAGCTGATTAAAGATCGCACTTTGTGAGTTTCGCAAGGAACTAAGGCAAAGAAAGCTGGTCGGCAAGGGCCTATAGCGACCGCTGGGTGAGGTGAATGGGTCAACCACGAAACTCGGGGCTTCTTATTTTTTTGTGTTAATCCCGAGCGCAGCGAGGGAACCCTGCAACATCGACGCTTTGAAGTTGATTATCCGCCGAGAGGCGGCTTTTTTTATTGAAACTGACTGCGGAGTTGGCAAAGATTTCCTTTTCAGCAATGCTGGCTTGCACTATACCTGAATGGTAATAGCGAATCCCTCGCTCTGCTCGGGATTTCACAACAGTCACTCCAGCCCCCCATACACCAACTTGCCGCCGAGATAAGTCGCTTCCACCTTTACGTTCTTAATCGCCGCCGGCGGAATCTTAAAGATGTCATCGGAGAGGACAACAAAATCCGCCAGCTTGCCTGGGGTAATCGATCCCTTTTCTTTATCCTGAAACTCCGCATAGGCAGAGCCCATTGTGTATGCCTCAATGGCTTCCGTCACGTTCAGCCTTTGCTCTGGTACCCAGCCGTTGGGATTCTTGCCGTCCAGCGTCGCGCGCGTGACAGCGGCGTAGAGGCCCAACATCGGGTTCAACGGCGCGACGGACCAATCCGTGCCGAAAGCCAGCCGCACACCGTTATCCAGAAACGTGCGAAATGCATAGGTGCGCTTGATGCGCTCAGGACCGATTCGTGTCTCCGCCCAGCGTCCGTCATCGATCGCATGGTAAGGCTGAACGGATGCGATCACACCCAGGCGCGCGTAGCGGGCAAAATCTTTTGCCGCCATGTGCTGCGAGTGCTCGATGCGCCAGCGCCGGTCGCGCTTGCCATTGCTCTTCTCAATCTGCGCAAACATGTCCAGCGTCATGGAAATAGCGCGATCGCCAATAGCATGAACGCAAAGCTGCAACCCTGCGGCATCCGCGCCGCGAAGCCGCTGCTGCATGGCCGAGACAGGATGCATTTCATCGCTCAAGAGGCCATGCGAGTTTGGCGCGTCAGTATAGGCGTCAAAAAAATAAGCTGTCTCAGAACCCAGCGATCCATCGGCATAGCCTTTCACAGCCCCCATGCGAAGGAACGGTGTTCCGAAGGCCCGCCGGATTCCCAGCCTCGCCTGGTCCTTCCAGCCTGTTTCCATTGGCGCGGCGTAGATACGGACGGTGAGCGCGCCCTGCTCTTGCAGTTCGGAATACGCTTTCATGTCATCGTAGGATGGATTCATGTCCTGCACGCTCGTCACGCCGAGAGAAGCCGCATGATCCAACGCCTGATGAATTGCCCGCATGCGGTGCACCGGTGTCATTGGCGGCATGACTTTGTTCACCAGATCCTGCGCTGAGTCTCTCAGTACACCCGTGGGATTGCCCTGCGCATCGCGGACGATTTGCCCTCCGGCAGGATCAACAGTTTTAGCAGTAACGCCAGCCAGGCGCAGCGTGACAGAGTTTGCCAGCGATTCATGGCCATCATAGCGATTTACCCACACCGGCGTGTCCGGCGTCGCGGGATCAATCAGCTCTTTAGTGGGAAGATTGGGCGGCGACCATTTCTGTTCGTCCCAATCACCGCCGACAATCCACTCGCCTTTGGGAGTGATCTTCGCGCGATCGGCAATTTTGTTCGCGAACTCTTCCGGGGACGCCGCATCTTTCAATTGCACGGCTGACAGATGATCTCCGCCATCCACAAAATGCACATGCGCATCATTGAAGCCGGGAAGCAGGAGCTTGCCTTGCGCATCCAGCACTTTTGTCTGCGGACCGTGCCATGCGTCCACTTCCGCTGCGCTCCCAACGGCAACAATACGCTCGCCTAGCACGGCAAGCGCCTCAGCATGTGGCCGCGTTTTATCCACTGTCCAGATTTTTGCGTTGGTAACAATCAGGTCCGCAGAAGGCTTCGCTTGCCCAAAACTCATCAAGCAGCCCAGAAGAACAATGGCCGTAGAAATCCATATCGTTTTGGCGATTCCTGCTCTCATGAAATTTTTGGCAATTGTCTTACCTTTCTCCCCACTTCAGCTTGGTTCGCAGCACATCAAAAAAAGAGCGGCCGGCAAACTTAAAGAGCTTTACGTTATATTCTGATTTCTTGCAGACCACCACGTCGTCATCCACCAGTGGAGTTCCTACTTGTCCGTCCACCGTCAGGAAAGCCTGTTCTCGAGTCACGAGAATCATGGCTTCAATGATCGCGGTGTCTTTCACTACAAGAGGTCGGTTCGTTAGCGCATGAGAAGCAACGGGTGTAATCACAAAGCCTGAGACTTCAGGAGAAAGAATAGGCCCACCGGCTGCAAGGGAGTAAGCGGTTGATCCCGTTGGGGTTGAGATGATCAATCCGTCAGCTTTGTAATTTGCGACGAAATTGCCATTCACGCGAACTTCAAAATCCGTGATGCGAGCCACCGCGCTCTGGTTCATCACAACTTCATTCAGAGCTTCATGCGTGGCCACGCATTTTCCCTCTCGCACAACCTGGCAGTGCAGCATTGGTCGCAAGCTCAATTCGTAACCGCGGGCCGCGTCTACTTCTTCCAGCGCCTGCTCAATCTCTTCTCGTCGAATCTCGGTAAGAAAACCGAGTGAGCCCAGGTTAACGCCGAGGATGGGAATGTCCGCTTGCGCCACGCATCGCGCCGTCGAAAGCAATGTACCGTCGCCGCCCAGCACAATCACAAAATCGGGGGCGACGCGGGCGAGATCTTCACGTTCTGCGGGCTCGCAGTCAGGACAGAATTCGCGCGTGGCGCCATCAGCCGTGATGGTGTAGCCATGATCGCGGAGCCAGCCCGCGACCTGGACAACAACTTTGCCCAGCTCTGGCTTGCCCTGCTTGGAGATGATGGAAGCTTTCTTCATTCGACGGCTTTCTTCCTCAGAACGCTTTACTCATCAGAATTCTGCATGCAACAGAAATTCCCGGTTCCCTTCCATCCCCAGGATCGGAGATTCCATTAATTCTATGTGCTTGCAGCCCAGCTCTTCCACTTTTCGCCGGACTTTCTGCACTGCGTCCTGCTGGGCCGCTTCGTCCTTCACGATTCCACCTTTCCCAACCCGCTCGCGCCCAACTTCAAACTGCGGCTTGATCAGGATGACGGCCTCGCGGCGCAAACAAGCGGTCGGCTCCAGTGTCGCCGCCAGCACCGCAGGGAGAACGAGTGTAACAGAGATGAAGGAAACGTCGATGGCAATGAAGCTGATCGCGGCGCCTGCGCCGACCTGCGCTATTTCTTGTTGTGTGAGATAACGAGCGTTGGTCTTCTCCAGCAGCTTTACGCGCGCATCAGAACGCAACCGGGCGTGAATCTGGCCGTAACCGGTATCAACGGCGATCACTTCAGCAGCGCCGTGTTGTAGCATGCAATCGGTAAACCCGCCGGTGGACGCGCCGACATCCATACAGGTTCGGCCGGTGAGATCGATTTTCCAGTCGCGCAGCGCCGCTTCCAGCTTGAGACCGCCGCGGCCAACATATCTAAGGTCGTCGCCAAGGAGCCTGATGACGGCTTCTTGATCGACGCTGGCACCGGCTTTATCAACCTTTTGCTCGTTGACCAGCACGCGACCGGAAAGCACCATGGCTTGTGCGCGCTCGCGCGACGGAACCAGTCCGCGCTCCACCAGAAGCTTATCGATGCGGATCTTCATCGCCTCAATTGTAACGGCGGGGGTTCCCGCTATGGAGAACCGGCTGAACGAGCACGCCAGAACCAGCTACTTGAGCTGGCGGTCCAGGTTCTGATCCGTTTCCTTTTGTAGTAGCTCTGGCAGATCAGTATCGAACTGGACTCCGAAGACTCTCCATGTGTCGCGGGGCTTGTAAAACTTCAGCCTGACAGAAATTGGCTGAATCTCGTAGGCTACGAAGTAGTGCTGGTAAACAAACATACCGGCGACTTTGCTCTCTGCCAGCTTAGTGTGCGAGTGATACGAGCCGAGCTGTCTTTCAAGATCAGCGAACTGGGCTTTGAGTGTCTCAGATTTGCCCGGCATATTCTTGAGCGCCACATTCGTGTTGAACATGTAATCAATGGCTTCATCGGATTTACCCTGCTCTAGCAGCACAAAAAATCTGTCCGCGATTACCTGATAGCCCTGGCTTTCAGGTGCCTGCGTCCCGGCCCGAACACCAAACAAGACAAGTACAACAGCAATGACTACCCTAAACACGCTCTTCTTGATTTTCATTGTTCCTCCTCCCTGCACTGAGCCGCCAATGTAACTGAGTTTGGACGCACGTGCATCAAAAACCTGAGACGGAGCGTTCAGACAAGGCGGATTTTCGTGCCTTTACGGTATGTTGAGAGGAGAAAGTGTATTTGAACTTTACCAGGGCTTCGTCATAATGCGCGATGGCGGCGGCTTCTTGCCTGAGCTTTCTCGATTTGTGTCCTTCGCCGGACAAAATGCGTCTTTGCTAAACGATGCCGCGGGAAATTTGGGTTTCATCCGGCCTTCACTGCCGCGTGAGTTTCTCGCGCCACGGAACTCTGCTGCGGAACTTTGAAGGCATGACCAGATGTTGAGGAGACTGATATTAATTCTCTTCCAAAGATCAATGCAAGAAAATTTTGGACCAGCATTGCAGTTTAAGACGCCAACTCAAGAGCTACCCAAAAAAATCATGGGCTCTTAACACTCGCACCTTCTCCAGTGCAAAGCGTCAAAACACGCAGCTTTGCTGCATTGTTTCAATCGTTCATTGCTGTTTTCCACATTCTTTTTCACTGAATTGTTGAAAAGAGGCAGGAATTATTGGAAGCAAATTTGCGTTGTCGTTATAAGAGAAACATCTCAGCAAAACAGAAGTGCCATGCGGTAGAATGGTTCTCGCTCACTCATGCCACGTAAAAAGAAAAAGAAATCCGCCCACAGCGCCACAAAGCAAAAACGCAAAAGCTCACGGGCAAAGACCAAGCCTGCTCGCAATCCATCTGCAAAAAAAACTGCTGCAAAAAAGAAAAAAGCCGAGCCTGAAGTCCTGCCAGTTCTGAATGCTGAAAAGCTGAAAGAACTTTACGCCACAATGGTAAAGTGCCGCATGCTGGCGGAGCGGGTCCAAAGTGAGCGCACAGCGAACAATTCTGTTCTCGGCTTTGAGGCCACACTGGTCGGCGCCGGCGCGCATCTTCTTCCCAGAGATTGCATCGCCATGGAGCACAGCAGCTTTGTTGCCAGCTTGATCAAAGGAACGCCGCTACATTCGATTCTTGCGCGCAACAGAGCACATCAATCAGGCAATGGCACAGGCGGTGCGGTTTCTTCAAAACACGATGGCAACGCAAGCGTAGTTCTCAGCATGGAAACTATTTTGGCACTGGCTGCGGAGATGAAAGGCAAGACCGCTGTAACGCTGATGTTTTGCACGCGCAATGCAGAGACGCTGATTTTTGATTCCGCAGCAATGGCCGTGGCTGCCATGCAAAAGCTGCCGCTGGTCTGCCTGGTCGAGAGCAGCCTTAATTCTCCGCTCCAATTGCCGAACCAGGTTGCATCAGGGCCGTACATCGGAGCCGACCCCACGTTTTACCCGCGAATTCCTGTAGATGGCTGTGATGTGGTGGGAGTCTTCCGGGTGGCGCAGGAAGCAATCCGGCGAGCGCGTGAGGGCCACGGTCCGGCGGTGATCGAATGCCTAACCGCACGCAGCGGCGCTAAGAACGATGACAAGCAAACTTCAGCACACTACCTGGCGCAGGATCCGATTTCATTTATGGAGCAGTACTTGCGGCGAAGAAACTTGTGGTCGGATGAATGGTCGCGATCGATAAGCGAAGGATTCGACAGGCAATTGAACGAGGCTGCCGCTTCTCTTGAACATCCCGCCCACATCGAAGCCCAATTTGATAATGTTTATTCGTCCAATGTGCGGAGATCGCGTCCGACAGCAGCTTCGGCGCGGTAATCGTTCGTCCTTTTGACTTACGTCCGGTCACTAGAAATTGCGCGTGGTTCGCGTCATACTATAAGGATGAATGCCAAACCTGCCGCAGCCCTTGAACCTGACCACGAGGAAATCTTAGAGTGGATTGAAGCTTTTGACGAAGTCATTGACCAGGAAGGCCCTGGCCAGGGCACACGCCTGCTGGAAGCCCTTACGCGGCGCGCCCACCAGTCCGGAGTGGACGTTCCGGTCCATCTGAACACCCCTTATGTGAACACAATCCCCGTCTCCGAAGAGGCGCCATATCCGGGTGATCGCGCCATGGAGCGCCGCATCAAGAGCCTGATCCGCTGGAATGCGATGGCTATGGTGCATCGGCAGAATAAAAAGGACCCCGGCATTGGCGGCCATATTTCCACGTATTCCTCTCTGGCCACCCTGCTTGAGGTTGGCTATAACCATTTCTTCTACGCCAATTATGGCGAGGAGCCGGGCGATTTTGTCTATTTCCAGGGACACGCCTCACCCGGCGTTTACGCGCGTGCATTTCTTGAAGGGCGACTAACGCAGGAGCAAGTGGAGAATTATCGGCATGAACTGCGCGACAAACCGGGCTTGTCGTCATACCCGCACCCCTGGCTCATGCCGACTTTCTGGCGCTTTCCTACCGTCTCCATGGGGCTTGGTCCGCTGAACGCCATCTACCAGGCGCGTTTCATGCGCTATCTTGAGAATCGCGGCCTGATTAAGCCGACCCCGCGTAAGGTCTGGGCGTTCATTGGCGATGGTGAAACCGACGAGCCGGAAGTCCTGGGCTCGCAGTTGACGCTGGCTGCGCGCGAGAAGCTGGATAACCTGATCTTTGTGGTGAACTGCAACCTGCAACGGCTCGATGGGCCAGTGCGCGGCAATGGAAAAATCGTCAATGAGCTGGAAGCCGCTTTCCGGGGCACCGGATGGAACGTGATCAAGGTGCTCTGGGGTTCCGGCTGGGACGAGCTGCTGGCCCGCGACCACTCCGGCATGTTGATCAAGCGTATGGAAGAGTGCGTTGATGGCGAATATCAAACCTTTAAAGCCAAAGACGGCGCTTATGTGCGCAAAGAGTTCTTCGGAAAATATCCGGAGACAGCGGCCTTGGTGGCTGACTGGACTGATGACGAGATCTTCAGGTTGCAGCGCGGCGGGCTCGACCCGCAGAAGGTTTACAACGCTTATAAGCGAGCCGTGGAACACAAGGGCGGCCCGACGGTGATTCTGGCCAAGACAATTAAGGGCTACGGCCTGGGATCGGCGCAGGCACGCAACGCCACTCACCAGGAAAAGAAGATGACCGACGAAGCGCTCACTGCGTTTCGCTCGCGCTTTGAGATTCCGATTCCGGACAACGCGGCCAAGGAAGGCTCGCTTTATCGGCCGCCGGAAGATAGCCCGGAAATCCAGTACATGCTGGAGCGGCGCAAAGAGCTAGGCGGGTTCTTGCCCAAGCGCGATGCCCGCAAGGGTGTGCGCGGGTTTGAAGCCCCAGGTCTGGAGACTTTCAAGGAATCCATGGAAGGATCAAAAGGCCGCGCCGTCTCAACCACAATGGGCTTTGTGAGCATGCTGCGCAACCTGATGAAAGATCCCAAAGTGGGCAAGCTGGTGGTGCCAATTATTCCTGATGAAGCGCGTACCTTCGGTATGGAATCGATCATCCGGCAAGTTGGCATTTATGCCAGCCAGGGCCAACTCTATAAACCGCACGATGTTGACATGCTGCTTTACTATCGCGAGGCCAAGGATGGGCAGATACTGGAAGAAGGAATCACCGAAGCCGGGTCGATGGCTTCCATGACCGCGGCTGGCACCGCGTATTCCAATTATCGCGTACCCATGATCCCGTTCTTCACTTATTACTCCATGTTCGGCTTCCAGCGTGTTGGCGATCTCATCTGGGCGTTTGCCGATGCACGTGGCAAAGGCTTTTTGATGGGTGGAACGGGCGGCCGCACCACGCTGGCCGGTGAAGGATTGCAGCACCAGGACGGACACAGCGTAGTCGTTTCCTCCACAGTGCCCACCTGCGCAACTTACGATCCGGCTTATGTGTATGAGACAGCCGTGATCATCCAGGACGGAATCCGCCGCATGTACCAGGAAGGCGAAGACCGCTTTTACTACATAATGCTCTACAACGAAGATTATGTAATGCCTGCAATTCCTGACGGCTGCGAAGAAGGCATTATCAAGGGCATTTACAAATTTAAGGCGGCTGAAGGCAAGAAGGCTACCGTTCAGCTTTTTGGCAGCGGCCCGATCTTGAATGAAGCTCTAAAAGCCCAGCAGATTCTCTCAGAGAAATATAGCGTACAGGCCGATGTGTGGAGCGTGACCAGTTATAACGAGCTGCGTCGTGAAGCCTTGTCCTGTGACCGCTGGAACCGGCTGCATCCGGCTGAAAAGACGAAACAGCCCTATATTCTGTCGGTGCTCGAAAAAGCCGATGGCCCGATCATCGCCGCCTCCGATTATATGAAGGTGGTTCCCGATCAACTGTCGCCCTGGCTGGGTACCCGTCTTGTCACGCTGGGAACTGACGGCTTTGGCCGGAGCGATAATCGCCAGCACCTGCGCCGGCACTTTGAGATCAATGCTGAATCAATTGCGACGTCAGCGCTTTCACGGCTGGCCCGGGATGGAAAATTTGATCCCAAGAAAGCCCAAAAAGCGTTCACCGATCTGGATGTAAACATAGAAAAGGGTGATCCGGCACGGGCCTAAACATAGCTTTTTCTTCATCTTACAACGATATCCCACCTCATCGTAGAGACGTAGCAAGCTACGTCTCTACAGATCCCCTACTTCAAATTTGCTCTACATGAGCGTAAGTCACTCAACTTTGTCATTGACATCCTACGGCGTTTCCCTCATAATTAGCACTCGATAGGAATGAGTGCTAGCAAATTCCTACTCGATCCAAACAGCCTTACTAATCCCAAATCATTGAGCAACACATTTTGAAAGGAGCATTTCGCATGGCACAGAAGTTGACCCCGCTACATGACCGCGTTGTCATTAAACGGATTCAGGAAACAGAGACAGTCCGTGGTGGCATCATCATCCCCGACACCGCAAAAGAGAAACCCCAGGAAGGCATCGTTATCGCCGCTGGAACCGGCAAGTTTGAAAAAGGCCAGACCGTCCCCCTGGCAGTAAAAGAAGGCGATCGCGTTCTGTTCGGCAAGTATTCCGGATCAGAAATTAAGATTGACGGTGAAGAGCTGTTGATCATGAAAGAAGACGAGATCCTTGGAATCCTAAGCGGATCAAGCAAGACCGCTGAGAAGCCTGAGAAGGCCGGCGCTGCAAGACGGTAAAGAGCAATTAGCAAATAGTAAATAGCAGTTAGCCTTGATGATTTTGCTAATTGCCAGTCGCTAATTGCTTACGTCGCAAGTTTTGAAATCAGCAATGCCGCAAATCGCGGCGCAAATTTTGAGAGACCTTGATAGGAGATTGAAACAATGCCAAAAATTATTGTGCACGGTGAAGAATCCCGCCAGGCGATCCTGCGCGGAGTAAATGTACTGGCAGATGCAGTGAAAGTGACGCTCGGCCCCCGCGGCCGCAACGTCGTTATCAACAAAAAGTTCGGTTCCCCCGTTATCACCAAAGACGGCGTGACCGTGGCCAAGGAAATTGAACTGGGCGACAACCTGGAAAACATGGGCGCACAGATGGTGCGTGAAGTGGCCAGCAAGACCAGCGACGTGGCCGGCGATGGCACCACCACCGCAACCGTTCTGGCGCAGGCCATCTACCGCGACGGCGTAAAGACTGTGGCTGCCGGCGCGAACCCGATGGCCCTGAAGCGCGGTATTGAGCGCGCTGTGAACACCATTTGCGGCGTCATGAACAAGGATGGCGAGCGCAGCAAGGGCTTTCTGGATAGCTTTTCCAAGCCCGTCAGCGGCGACATGATTGCCCAGGTTGGCACCATTTCCGCCAACAACGACGAAACCATTGGCCGCATTATTGCCGAAGCCATGAAGAAAGTCGGCAAAGATGGCGTGATCACAGTGGAAGAGTCCCGCACCATGGAAACCAGCCTGGAAGTTGTGGAAGGCATGCAGTTTGATCGCGGCTATCTCTCACCTTACTTCGTGACCGACCCCGAGCGCATGGAAGCCATTCTGGACGACGCGCTTATCCTCATCAATGAAAAGAAAATCAGCACCATGAAGGACCTGCTCCCGATTCTGGAACAGGTAGCCAAGGCTGGCCGTCCGCTGCTCATCATCGCTGAAGACGTTGATGGCGAAGCGCTGGCAACCCTGGTGGTGAACAAGCTGCGTGGCACGCTGCAGGTTTGCGCTGTGAAAGCGCCTGGTTTCGGCGATCGCCGCAAGGCCATGCTGCAGGACATCGCAATCCTGACCGGCGGAAAAGCCATCACCGAAGATCTTGGGATCAAGATGGAAAGCATTGAACTGGCTGATTTGGGCCGCGCCAAGAAAATCACGGTGGACAAAGACAACTGCACTATCGTGGAAGGCAAAGGCAAAGGCGCGGAGATTGAAGGCCGCGTGCGCGAGATCCGTGCGCAGTCAGAAAAAGCGACCAGCGACTATGACCGCGAGAAGCTGCAAGAGCGGTTGGCGAAACTGGTGGGTGGCGTTGCCGTAATCAAAGTGGGCGCCGCGACTGAAACCGAAATGAAGGAAAAGAAAGCCCGCGTGGAAGACGCAATGCACGCAACCCGCGCTGCCGTGGAAGAAGGCATTGTCCCGGGCGGCGGCGTTGCCCTGGTCCGTTGCCAGGCTGCTCTGGATGAACTCAAGTTCAAGAATGACGATGAGGAAACCGGTGCGGAAATCGTGCGTCGCGCGCTGGAAGAGCCTTTGCGCCAGATCGTCGCCAACTCCGGCGAAGAAGGTGCAATCGTTGTGGGCAAGATCCGCGACTCAAAAGACAATAACTATGGCTACAACGCTCAGACTGACAAGTTTGAGGACCTGGTTAAAGCCGGCGTGATCGATCCTACCAAGGTGACTCGCACTGCCCTGCAGAACGCGGCTTCCATCGCTGCTCTGATGCTGACCACCGAAGCTCTGGTCTCCGATGTTCCGGAAGACAAGAAAGCTCCGGCCGGCGGCGGCGGCGAGCACGGCGGCTATCCTGGAATGTAATTTGTAGGCTGTAGCTTCTAACTTTAGCCCTCGCAGAAATGCGAGGGCTTTTTTTGTCGCTTCGCTCCAAACTTGAGGCGCATAGCAGGCGTCAGACGCCTGCTGCCGAAATCCTGATCGGAGCAAAGGACCTGTTCCTCGATCAACCTCTTGCTGCCCTGATGCAAGCGGCTCGGCGCGCAAGTTCGGCTTCGCCCTTGTGAAGCGTAACAAGAACTGGCTCAATCACTCGACGGACCGATGTTGGCAGTGTGAGCCTACCTCGCAACGCCCCATTCGGCGCGATTGAGTCAATTGTGGACAGGTTCAAAAAGGGTTTCACGCCAGCTTGCGTGGGGCAATCGTCGCTCGCCATGAAGCATTGGTAATGGCGAGTAAGCAATAAGAAAAATGCACCGGCTGGGCCGGTGCATTTTCATTTGCGAACTACTGTAATTACGTCTAGAAGATCAGCTTCATCGCGAACTGCAACTGCCGCGATGAGCCTGAATCGCCGGTTGCGAAGCGGGTACTGCTGATTACTCCAAACGTCGAAACGGGAATCAGCGGATTTGTTGCGCTTACTGGCAGTGCAGGGTTTGTAGCCACAAGTTGTGCGCCACGGCCGGGTTGACCGAAGTTCGGATGATTGAGAATGTCGAAGGCTTCGAAACGCATTTCGTGCGAGAACCGCTCGTTAATCTTGGTCTTTTTAATCAGCGAGAAGTCCACGTTGTTGAAACCTGGTCCGATAATTGAGTTACGTCCTTCATTGCCGAAATGCAAGGTACCGGACGTGGTGGAGATTGAGAAGGTCGCGCCAGAGCAACTCGGTGAAAAAGCCCTGGTTGGATCGCAAAGGGACGGAGTGAAATATTGGATATTGCCGTTCGGCAAAGGCTGATTCACAATTTGCACCGCGCCGGGTTGGTCGGGCCGGAGCGTAGACAAGCCGGTAAGTCCGGAGATTCCGGTTACAACCAAATTAACCGGATTGCCGCTCTGGTCAGAGACAATGCTTCCAACCTGCCATCCTTCAAACAAACGATTATGTTTTAGGGCTGGCACGTCGTAAATGAAATTCACCACAAAACGGTTACGCGCATCGAAGTCAGAAAGGCCCCTATCCCCCGCCGGGTTTGAGCTGTTCTGAATTACAACGCCTTGACCATTTTGTGAGGTATAGTCAATCGATTTGGAGTAAGTGTAAGAAGCATTGAACTGCAATCCGTGCCACGCCCGCATGTTGGAACTGATCCACAACGCGTTGTAGGTTGAATTGCCATTGCTCACATTATCCGAGATATTGCCGACATTTGCGCCGGGCAAAATCGGACTGCTGGCGGACAACTTCGGGAACGGGCGAATTCCCGTGAACGTAGGTCCAGCACCGAAGGCAACGAATTGATTTAGATTCACCCTGGTGCGTAGGTCGTGGCCTTCCGACCCAAAGTAACCTACCATCATGCTCCAATTCTTGGAGATCTGCTGCTGGATGTTGAGGTTATACGACTCAATATACGAATTCTTGAAGTTCGGATCGACAACCGTGGGTGCCAACCCGCCAGCAGCTGCATCAGCCAGAAGAGTCGCATAGGTTGTGCGGCTGGCCGGATTTGATGCAACCCCGTTAAATGCCAGAGGGTTTCCAAACGGCTGGTTAGCGGTTAGAGGCGTAACCAGATTGGTGATCGGTTGGTCCGTCAGAATTGCATATCCTGAACGCAAGATCGTTTTTCCGGAGCCAAAGACATCGAAGGCAAATCCAGCGCGAGGCTGAAAATTCATGTTGTTCTGATTGTAAGGTGAGCCCGTCTGAACCAAGTTCGCCTGACCGTTGGTGATGATGAGATTTGAGAACCTATTGAAGGCTTCGGTTGGGGTCTGGTTCCAGTCGTAGCGGAGACCAAGTTCAAGAGTAAGTCTCTGCGATATTTTCCAGCTGTCCTGACCGAAGAATCCCAATTCTCCAGTGGAGATGCGGCTAGGCAAGTTACCGGCTGAAAGAGAAAAGCTCAGGCCCTTTCCCGCGGCGAAGTCACTGATGTTGTTGAATGCCAGCGCGCCTGGGTCGCCGTTGAAGTTATTGTTGTAGAACCGCCGGAACTCTCCCCCAAACTTGAAAGAGTGTTTTCCTCGGATGTAACTAAGCGTATCACCAACGACGGCCGTTGTGTCTCCCCGGCCTTGCGGAAATCCGGTCGGGCCACCCAGATTGATTCCCGTTCCTCCGATTGAAATCTGAGGCAAGCCCGCGCTGAAATTAAGACCATCTTGAATTCCAAAAGCTACTGGATTCGTCGTGTCATTGGGCGAAAAAACGATGTGAATCCGGTTGAATCCAAGTCGCGCTTCATTGACCATGCTGGAGGACAAGGTTTGATCCAGGCTGATTGTGGCGATTTGGCGTTTCGATTCGCGCGTGTCACCGAACCCCGGTAGCGTATTACCTTGCAATATCGGTTCCTGGCGAAAATCGTGCTGTCCGGCATAATAGCCATGCAGTCTTACGTTGCTGGAAAAATTGTGGCTGACGTCAGCTGTTCCCTGCTCGATATTCACTGGTGCTGTGGCTGAACCCAGGAACTTTGTGCCCGTAGGATCATTCGCATTGGGAATCAGTCCCAGAATGGATTGACTAGTCGCGTTGCCGCCAGCGGCCACAGTAGCTCTTTGGGCGTTCGACAGCACTGTTGTATTGAGTGTCAGCCCTTGGCGCTGGCGCAGGCCTTCATAACTCAGGAAGAAAAATGTCTTATCCTTTTTGATCGGTCCGCCAAAAGCCGCACCAAACTGATTACGCTTGAACGGAGACATCGGCTGTCCAACTGGGTTGAAGAAATTCCTGGCATCCAGATCGTTGTTGCGGATGAACTCAAATAACTCCCCATGGTAAGCATTGGAACCCGAGCGCGTTGCGATATTTACGATTGCGCCAGAATTCCGGCCATATTCGGCGCTGTAGGTCGAGTTATCAACCTTGAATTCAGAGACTGTATTGATTGAAGGCTGGAAGGTGATCTGGTTCTGCACCATATCATTCAGATTGATGCCGTTCACCATAAAATTCACGGTATCTTCGCGGTTGCCAGCGGTATTGATTGCGAAGGAGCCTTGGCCACGCAGAGGGGCGGTAAGGAATCCGTTCTGAGGCGGCGTTACTGAACCCGGAATCAGAAGGCCGAGATCGACAAAGTGGCGGCCATTGAGCGGGATTTCCTGCACCGTACGCTGGTTAATCGTTTGGCCGACAGTAATTGTGGTCGACTCAATCGCTGGTGCCGTCGCTTCAACTGTGACCACCTCAGACGTGCTGGCCACCTTTAGGCCAAAGTTCTGGACAGAGTTTTGACTTACTTGAAGCACCAAATCCTTTGCCACTTGCGTTTCAAATCCTGTCATCTCAACTTGGACGCTGTACGTCCCTGGAGGCAGCGCGGCTACTTCATAACCGCCGGTAGAATTTGTTTGAGTGTTTCGCTCAATTCCAAGAGCCGAATTCTTTACGATTACCTTTGCGCCGACTATCGCGGCACCGCTGGCATCAGCCACACTACCTAAAATTTTGGCTGTAGTTTGAGAAAATGCGCTCGCTGCAAATACTAAGGTCAGCAACAGCGACATTAACGGGGAAAAGGCTACCTTCTTTAACATCTCATCTCCCTCCTAAGGAAACGGCAGATTTATCGGTAGGAAATCGACGTTCAATCCGATAAATCTAAAGTTAATTATGGCTTTTCTTGAATAGTCGTTGAAATTGTTGGCAAACAAACCTTATTTATGTGGTGCAAGCAGAGTTCCATTTCCAGTAGAGGATAAGTAACTGATTCAATGGAACCTATGATCGGAAGGGTATAAGTAGCTTCCAATATCAGTAGAGCGCGAAACAAGCGCATACCAAAATTGGAAGCTGATGGTTGCGCGAACAACACCCTCGGCGGTGCGTTGTCGATTACGATTTTCGCGATGTGCGATTGCTGCGTCTATTTTGCCGTTGGTGTGCCTGGCATCGGTAGCCGGTTACCGTTTGTCACCCGAGGCCTGATCGAGTTCTCTGCCTGCGCTGGAGTGGCATTCATCACATCAACCGTAAGCGGACGTTCCAACACCATTTCGAGAGCAGTATTCTGGTCGATACGCACATCTTGGCCACGAGTAAATAGCACCTGCCCCAAACCGACGGCAGCGCCAGCGAGGCCGCCAAAGCCTGCACCTTTACCACCAGCGGCTACAGCTCCAATCACGGCTCCGCTAGCGCCCGTCTTGGCCACGGTACCAGCGTCTTTCCCTTTCTGGCTGTCGGCTTTCACTGTGCCTTCTTTATCAGTGACGGTGCTATTGCGGGAGCCCGGCGCATTTTCCAGTGCTCCGGGGAGATCAATGGTGTAGCCGTTCGGGAAAATCATTGTAGTGAAGTTAAACAATATCTCTGCCCGGCCTTTAATTTTTCCAGCGCGCTTTACCTGGACAATCTTGCCTTTCACGTAAGTGCCGGCCGGGATCACCGCTACGTTGTCCTGGGTGATGGGAAAACTTGTCTGGCAATAAACTCCGTCGCCAACTTTGGCGGTTTTTGTATCGATGGGGCTTCTCAAGTGGAGCAACACCTGCGTGCCTGCGGGGACGGTCATCTGCCTGGCCGCTGGATCACTCGCGTTGTGAGCAACAGACGTATCCGTGTCCGAAGTTGAAACGGCTTGCGGTGAAACTGTCTGGGCGGAAACGAAGATTGCAGAAGCCAACACCAAGAAGATTGCACCGCGCATTGTGAGTACCTCGCTAGGAAAGGTATTGTAGAACCAAACCTAGAACGTAGTCACCTGCTGATTCTTGCCTGCTCCATTTCAGCAATTATGGCATCCGCTGCCTTGGCGGGATCTGCGGCATGCGTGATCGGCCGGCCCACAACAATGTGGCTCGCTCCGTTGCTGATTGCCGCGGAAGGAGTCGCAGTCCGTTGCTGGTCATTGGACTCCGCGCCCGCCGGACGAATGCCTGGGGTGACAATGGCAAAGCCTTCTCCTAGAGCTTTTCTCACCATCAACGATTCACGCGGGGAAGTAACGATTCCCTGGCAACCTGCGCTCTGTGCCAGAGCGGCCATGCGGAGGACCTGGTCAGAGACGCGTCCTGCGACCCCGATTTCCAGCATGTCCTCATCTGTCAGGCTGGTCAGGACCGTCACGGCCAGAAGGTTTATACGTCCGGCGGCGGCTTCTGTAGCTGCACGCAGCATCGCTTTCCCGCCGCTGGCGTGGATGGTAAGCATATCGACGCCCAGTTCCGCAGCGGACTTTACAGCCAGAGCGACAGTGGTAGGAATGTCATGGAGTTTTAGATCGAGAAATACCCGCCGACCAGAGCTAACAAGATCCCTGAGGATATTCGGCCCTTCGGCGGTAAAAAGCTGAAGTCCAACTTTATAAATGCCCGCCGCTTCGCCCACGCGGGCTACAAGCTTTTGCGCCTCAGCCACGCTTGACACGTCCAGGGCCACAATAAGGCGCTCCCGCATCCCGGAGGATGCGGGCAGACCCGTGATCTCAGGAGAATGAATAGCCACGCTCCCTTAGTATATGTATTTTTCGCTTATTGAGCCCTAATAACCACGGTTCATGGCCACATTTTCCGGCTGAACCAGGTCAATGCGGATACGCTCAACGCCATCTCGGAAATTGAGCATCCGGGCGGCGCTGTAGCTCAGATCCATAATGCGGTTTCCCACGTACGGTCCCCGATCATTGACCCGAACGATGATCCACTTGCCGTTCTTCAGGTTCGTTACCTTAACGAAACTCCCCAGCGGGAGCTTCCGGTGCGCGGCTGTGAACTCGAACATGTCAAAGTCTTCGCCGCTGGCTGTGGTCTTGCCGTGGAATTGCTTGCCATACCAGGAAGCAGTGCCTACCTGATAGGGTTTTGGTTCAGCCTTTGAACTCTTTTGTGTTTTCTGGTTCTGGGCTGACTTGGGTGCCATGGGGATGGCGCTATTTTTTACCTGGGGTTGTTGGTGGTTTGGAACTGGTGCCGCCCCCACGTTGGCAGCCATACAGCAAGCCGCCGCCAGAATGGACAGTACTCTGTTCATGCAAACTCCTTAACATACAGAATCTGGGTTCCCCTTTGTAAATCCCGCTAATTCTATGAAATCATAAGGGCTACAAGCAACCGCCTTATGTTCTCCTGAATGTCTGGGCGTGTCTTTTTTACAACACCATGGGAAACCCGCTAAACTCCTAAAGTCACGCCAGTTACCTTAATTCGTGACCCAAAGTAAGATGCCTCTGGCCGGAAAGCTGTTGTTCCGATGCCACTGCTGATTTGTCCTCTAAGTAGCTCATTTTGTTAGACTTGAATAAATAAGTCTTATATTTTTTAAAAAAGTGAGAAAAGCTCACTTCGGAGCCAGACAAGCCCCTTTTCCATGGTCGGCTTCGGTCATCTTTGTCCCTCCTTCTTTATACTGGCGGCATGGCCTCTGACCGCGAAGTCGAGATCAAGTTTAGGATCGACGACATTGAAGCACTGAAAGCTTCCCTCCAGACAGCTGGGTTTAGGCTGATTACTCCCCGAACCCACGAGATGAATACCCTTTTTGACCAGCCCGGCGCCAAACTTCGCAGGCGGGGAGCCTTGCTCCGCCTTCGGGAATATGGCCCCCGCTGGACGCTCACTTACAAGGACCGCAGCGGGAAGCAATCTGGCCGGCACAAGTCCCGCCGGGAGATTGAGACACAAGTAGAGAACGGCGAAGCGATGGGCCGCATCGTTGAAGCGATAGGCTTCAGCCCCAGCTTCCGCTATGAAAAATTCCGCAGCGAATGGGCCGACTCTACCGGCCATGTGGTGATCGACGAAACGCCCATCGGCAACTTTGGCGAAATCGAAGGTCCGGCCACATGGATTGACCTCACCGCCAAGCGGCTGAATGTTTCAGTCAAGAGCTATTTGAAAGAGTCTTATGCGGAACTTTTTGCCGACTGGAAACGCAAGACCCGGAGCAAAGCGAAGGAAATGACGTTCAAGGCGATCAAAGGCTATTTTTGAATCCAATGCATCTCGTCCCGTAGGGCTAATCTCAGCCACGGACCGTAGTTTTTCGCGCTACAATTCCTCTCGTCCTGTTCTTCCCTCCCCAGGAGTTCGCGAATGTTCGACTACATCATCATTGGCGCCGGGTCTGCCGGATGCGTGCTGGCCAATCGACTGAGCGAAGATCCCACAGTCAAAGTTCTGCTGCTGGAGGCCGGCTGCCGCGACACCCGGAAAGAGATTCACATGCCGGTGGCGTTCTCCAAGCTCTTTAAAGGGCCTTGTGACTGGACATATTTCACTGAACCGGAAGCGCAATTGGGCAATCGGAGCCTGTATTGGCCTCGCGGAAAAATGCTTGGCGGCAGCAGTTCCATGAATGCCATGATCTATATTCGCGGCAACCACGCTGATTATGACCAGTGGCGCGACCTGGGCAATCCCGGCTGGGGCTATGCGGACGTGCTGCCCTATTTCAAGAAATCGGAAAAGCAGGAACGTGGCGAATCGGAATATCACGGCGCGTCCGGGCCGCTTTGCGTGAGCGATCTGCGGACGGTGAATCCGCTAGCAGAAGCGTTTGTCGCCGCTGGAGAAGAAGCCGGTTTTGAGCGCAATCTTGATTTCAATGGAACGCAGCAAGATGGCGTCGGCTTTTATCAGGTTACGCAGAGCAAAGGCAAGCGCCACAGCGCGGCTGCGGCGTTTCTGCATCCCGTGGCTTCGCGGAAAAACCTGACCGTGAAAACGGAGACGCACGTCTTTGGAATCTATTTTGAAGGCAAGCGCGCTGCAATTGTCAGCTTTCAGCAGGGGAATAACAGCGTGCAGGAGCGGGCTGAGCGAGAAATCATCCTGTGTGCCGGCGCAATCGGATCGCCGCAGTTGCTCATGCTCTCCGGCGTGGGCCCGGCTGAGCATCTGAGCCACTTCAATGTTCCTATCGCGTGTGATCTGCCGGGCGTTGGCAAAAATCTTCAAGACCATCCTGCTTGCGCCACAGTCTATGAATGCACCAAGCCCGTCAGCCTGGCCACTGCGGAGAGCTTCTCCAACCTCATGCGTTACATGATTTCCAAAAGAGGGCCGCTCACCTCGAACGTGGCGGAGGCCGGAGCTTTTGTCAAAACTTCTTCGCGCGCCCAGATCCCTGACCTGCAATTTCATTTTGGAGTTGGCTATTTTGTTGAGCACGGATTCCAGCAGATCAAAGGGCACGCTTTCACCATGGGGCCGACTCTTCTGCATCCATTCAGCCGGGGCGACATTCGTTTGCGTTCCAGCAATCCGCTGGACTCTCCTGCTATCCGCGCCAACTATCTTTCTGATTCACGAGACATGGACGTAATGCTGGAAGGCATTAAGCTCTCCCGCAAGCTGGCGGCAACGAAAGCCTTTGACGGTTATCGCGGCGCGGAACTCCATCCCGGCCCCGCGGCAAAAGATGACGTTGTTTTGCGCTCGCACATCTCCAAATTTACTGAGACGCTCTATCATCCCGTGGGTACATGCAAGATGGGAACTGACGCTATGTCCGTGGTGGATTCCGAACTGCGGGTTCAGGGCGTGGAAGGCCTGCGGGTAGTGGATGCATCGATTATGCCGACTGTGGTCGGCGGCAACACGAATGCGCCTACGATCATGATCGCGGAGAAAGCAGCGGATTTGATCAAGAACGGACCTGCTACGCGACGGACGGAAAGCTATGCTGGAAGTTTGGCATCGCACTGAGACATAGAGAACACAAATAGCTACTTCGCCCGTCTGCCGCCGACGGCCGTTGCGGCCATAGTCTCCAACACTTTCTGATCCACATCAGCCAGCTTCTTGATGTAGACGCAGCCTTTGCCTCTGGTGTGCTTGCCGAGTTTTGGCAGCAGCGCCTCTGAACGGCTCAGTCCGTACAAAACTGTTGCAGCCTTGCGTGGTGAAAATGCAATCAGCGGCATGTCACCCTCGCGCCCGCTGTCGTAGGTGTAATGGTAGCTGCCGAAGCCTATGATGGATGCCCCCCACATCTTAGGCTTTTCGCCAGACGCTTTCTGCATTAACTTGACGAGCGCCTTAGCATCCGCCCGCCGTCCCTCGTCGGTGATCGCATCGATAAATGACGACACACTTAATTTGGTAGGTTTGGTTTTGTTGTCCGCCATCCATCCTCCCTTCGCCCCAATCTTCTCTTCTTTGCTTTAGCGTTAAAGTCTTACTTCCCTTTCAAAAAATCCGCCACCGTCTTGATATACAAATTCGGCTGATCGACAAACGCCATGTGGCCGGACTGCGGCATGATTGCCAGCTTTGATCCCGTGATTTTTTCATGCATGGTGCGTGAAAGCCGTGGATTGGATTCATCGTGGTCGCCACAGATCAGCAGCGTTGGAACATGGATTGTCGAAAGCTTGTCCAGATATTCCACTGACTTCAAATTGCCATCAATCACGAACTCCCCGCCAGATCCCCACATTTCGCGATATATATCCCACGATGTCGACGTGTTGCCGGATGCAGGATCGTAATTCGCGTCTGGACGGCGCTGATAAAGATAAGGGAAGTAACCATCGCCCCAGGCCAGCTTGGCATAGTCGTCAGGGTAGCGGCCCTTTTCCCAGTCCTTGCCCTTGCCGAACAGACCGGCTTTCTCCAGAGCTTCCAACTTCACCAGCGCTTCCGGTGGCATGCTGCGCTTTTCCTCCGCCAGTACTTTGTTCATCTCGCTTGTGCTGTAAAACGTTCCGCCCAACACCAAGTGAGTGAGGTTCTGCTGATACTTGAATGCATATGCCTGCGCCAACACGCCGCCATAAGAATGTCCCATAAGGCTGATCTTGCCCAGGTGCAGCGCCTGGCGGACACTCTCCACGTCTTCCACCATGTTTTCCACGGTGTACTGCGTGGCATCTTCCAGCTTTTCTGATCGTCCTGATCCGCGCTCGTCGATGAAGATAAGTTTGTTGCCCCGCGCCAGCGGCAGCAGGTAAGGCATCAAATAATCGTGCGCAACGCCGGGCCCGCCGTGAACGATCATCAAAGGCGCGCCCTGACCGATCGTTTGGTAATAGATCAGCACTCCGTTGGCATCGACGTAGCCTTCTTGTACGGGATAGACGTTGGCGGATGTCGCTGGAACGGGAGCTTTAGGCCTTTTTGTCTGTGCCAATGCTGCGATGGATAAGAGAATGACAAGCAGCAACAATATGGATTTTTTCATGCGGAAGATTATAGTTCCGTGTGTCAACCGCAGCAGATGATTGAAAACATTGGACAAATACTTGCGGCGGTGAGGTTGGCGAAGGACTAAAATATATGCGGGGTTCCTATATGAAACGGCTGGCTTCTCTGGTTGTCCTGTGTACGGCTGCTCTCCTCATTTCTCCCTCACTTTACGCGCAACGCGGAATGTCAGGTCGCGGCGGCGGTGGTGGAGGATCGTTTCATGGTGGCGGCGGCTTCCGGTCCGCTCCGTCCGGCGGATTCAGGTCGGCAGGCCCTTCGGGATTTCGTTCCGCTCCCAGCGGGTTCAGATCAGGCCCCGGTTTCAGCACGTTTGGTCCCGTGCAAAGGTCTGGCGGGTTCTCAAGTTTTGCTCCATCGAATCGCGCATTCAGTTCGCGGAGCTTTTCATCCCGCGGGCACGTGTTCGTCAATCGTCCTTTTGTAAACCGTCCCTTTGGATTCCGCCGCTTTCATAATAATTTTGGCTTCTTCAATGGTTGCTTCGGATGCTTTTCCCCGTTTCTTTTTAGCGGCGGATTTTTCCTGGGGTCACCTTTCTATTCTTCTCCCGGCTTTTATGGCGACTACTATGGAGATGGTTACGGATATAGTCCGCCGGCGCCGCAACCCGTTGTCGTGAACACGGACAATGGCAATAGCGCGGAACTTGCGGCCCAAGTCCAGCAGCTCACTGACGAAGTTTCCGATCTGCGCAGCGAAGAAAACAGGCGCTATTACGACGACCGTGCCAAAGCCAGCTCAGGCGCAACTTTATCCGCAACGGAACCAGCCGCAGCCACGATCTTTGTGTTTACTGACGGCCACCGGATCTCGGCTAAAAGCTATGCCATCGCCGGTCAGACGCTTTGGATTTTCAGCGAGCAAAGCGCGCGCAAATACCCGCTTACCGAGCTCGACGCGGGAGCAACCGAGCAGGCCAACGCTGCTAATGGTGTTGAATTTCATCTGCCTGCGGCGAAACACTAGCGCGATTCGAGTCTAATCCATCCGGCAGGCGCAGACTGCGCACCATTGTGCCTGTCGCTTACGCTGCGGGAATATGCGGCATCTATTGCCGTACTCGCATGGCAGCAGTGTGCGTGATATCCTCGGCGTTCATCCAAATTCTTAATGAGCAGCCTTTTCCTCGTTCGACACGGTCAAGCATCTTTTCTTGAGCGCAATTATGACAAGCTTTCCGCCAAGGGCGAACAGCAGAGCCGGATGCTGGGCGAATACTGGGCCGGATTAAAGCTTGGCTTTGACTGCGTATATTCCGGCCCGCGAGTGCGGCAACAGGAAACAGCGCGGCTCGTTGGCGAAGCGTACACGCGCGCAGGCCTCCCCTGGCCCGAACCGGTCGTGCTGCCAGACTTCGATGAGTTCCAGGCCGAGGCCGTGATGGAACGATCATTGCCGGAGCTGGTTGAAAGCGATGTCAACATCCGAAGAATGCATCAGGCGTTTAAAGATTCGCAAACGCGTCCGGAGCAGTTCAAGACCTTTCAGCAGATTTTTGAAGTTGTGATTGGGCGGTGGGCGGACGGGAAACTGCCGCTGGAAGGAATCGAACCTTGGCCTGATTTCAGCGCCCGCGTGCAGCGCGGGCTGGCCAAGTTTAGTGAGAATGGAAGTCGCGGACAGCGAATTGCTATCTTTAGCTCGGGCGGACCGGTGGGCGTGGCCATGCAGCGGGCGTTGGGTCTTTCCATTGAGGCCACGTTGAAAGCCGCATGGATGGTGCGCAATTGTTCTTACAGCGAGTTTCTGTTCTCCGCCGGACGGTTTACTCTAAGTTCGTATAATGCTACTCCGCACTTTACTGATCCGGAGTTTCTCACGCATCGATAGAGTTGAGCCGGCCCCGCAGTGATCAGCGGGCCTTTGAATCAGCGGAACAAGGAACTGGCATCTATGTCAGCTGAAGCCACGAAAAACATTCCCATCGCCGAAGAGTTGCAGGACAGCACAAAGCCTGTTCGCCAGGGCGAGGAGTTGGACCTTGCCCGGCTAGAGCCATTTCTTCGCAGCCATTTTCCCGATCTTGGCGGCGAGTTGGTGGTAAAGCAATTTCCCAGCGGACATTCCAACCTCACGTACTCCGTCGCACTGGGCGAAAAAGAAATGGTGTTGCGACGTCCGCCTTTCGGCAGCAAAGTGAAATCCGCGCATGATATGGGGCGCGAATACAACGTGCTAGCGAAGCTGCACGCGGCGTATCCAACGCCACGTCCTCTGCTGTACTGCACAGACGATACTGTGCTTGGCGCGCCATTTTATGTGATGGAGCGCGTGCGTGGGCTGATCCTGCGTCGCAACCTGCCCGATGGACTTAGTCTGCCACCTGAGACTGCACGGAAGCTCAGTGAATCATTCATCGACAACTTGGCTGCGCTTCACGGGCTAGATTACACAGCGCTAGGCTTGAGCGAGTTAGGCAAACCTCAAGGTTATCTGGAGCGGCAGGTGCGCGGTTGGATGGAGCGCTATCAAGGATCTAAGACCCATGAGCTGCCGGAAGTGGAACCACTCTCAGCATGGTTACGCGACCATATGCCGGCACTTAGCGGCGCAACACTAATCCACAATGATTACAAGTATGACAACATGGTGCTTGATCCCACGGACATCACGCGCATCAAGGCCGTTCTCGATTGGGAGATGTGTACGCTGGGCGATCCGCTCACTGATCTGGGAACCGCGCTGGCTTATTGGATTGATCCCAATGATCCTCCCGAGATGCAAATGGTGCGCTGGGGGCCGACAATTGTCCCCGGAATGCTGCGCCGCGCCGAGTTGGCGCTACGTTACGCGGAGAAAACCGGACGCGATCTATCTGACATCGTCTTTTATTATGTGTTTGCCATGTTCAAGATCGCGGTAATCATCCAGCAGATCTATTACCGGTATTTTCACGGCCTGACCAAGGATGAACGATTCGCGTCACTGGGCGAAGTGGCAAAAACGCTGATGAGAGTGGGATTGAATGCTAGCCAACGCAAAACTCTTTAAAGTGGAAGCTTAGAAAAATATGACCGACGAGGAAATTGACGACTATCTGCACGAGAGTGTTCACCTGCAGATGCCAACGGTGCGACCTTCCGGCCCGGAAGCTCCGTCGGGCAGAACGGCAAGCAACTCAGCCGCGTCACGATTCTAGTTGCCGCCATCTTCAGCGATTGCGCACGGCGTAGTTGGCAGCGCAAATGACAATATCAGAGCTGCAACACTCACTCCTCCTGCTCACGATGCTTTGGTTGATTTTCATAGATCCTCCCAGGTGCTGCCGTGAATGGAATTTCGGCAAAGAATTAGGCGGAAGATTGTAGTCGAGCGGTCGCCGCATGCACGTGGAGGTCAACACGCAAAAAAAGAAAGTGAATGAAGGATATATAACGCTGGCGGAAATGGTAGGCCCGGCCCGATTCGAACGGGCGACCCTCTGCTTAGAAGGCAGATGCTCTATCCAACTGAGCTACGGGCCCGTGCCCTTATTTTATCAGCGCAAGTGAAATAGCGAGCGCCAAATTATGCAGTCCACCGGACGGGGAAGCTGAGGCGTACACGTGTGTGCTTCCCTTGCTCGATGCTAGGCAAAGCCAAACTGTTTACGATATAGTTTTCTTCATTGACGCCTAATCATTTAACCCAACGCTTGGCCCCGGAGATGTTCGGTCAAAACGTTATGCTCTTCCCGTAACGACAAATGACAAGATCACAGCAATCGATTCTGGTGACGGGCGGCGCCGGTTTTATCGGTTCCAACTTCATATTGCACTGGCTGGCGCAAGAAGGTTCGCCGGTGGTGAACCTTGATAAGCTCACGTATGCAGGGAATCCCGCTAACCTGGCAGAGCTTAGCGATGACGAACGTTACGTGTTCGCACGCGGAGACATCAATGATGCGGAGCTGGTAAGCGATTTACTGCAACGCCACAATCCGGCGGCAATCATTCACTTTGCTGCGGAAAGTCATGTAGACCGCTCCATCCATAATGCCCAGGAATTTATCCGCACCAACATTGAAGGAACATTCCAATTGCTCCAGGCCGCGCGCCAGTATTGGACCGGTCTTGCGGAAACAGAAAAACAGGTTTTTCGCTTTCTGCATGTCTCAACCGACGAAGTCTACGGCTCGCTAGGGCCCACTGATCCGGCCTTTACGGAAAAGACGCCATTCGCTCCTAATAGCCCTTACGCGGCCTCAAAAGCCTCTGCTGATCATCTGGTGAGAGCATTCCATCATACATATGGATTGCCCACACTGACTACCAATTGCTCAAATAATTACGGGCCTTACCAGTTTCCGGAAAAGCTGATCCCGCTGATGATCCATAATGCCTCGCAGGGAAAGCCTTTGCCGGTGTATGGCGATGGGTTGAATGTCCGCGATTGGCTTTATGTTAAAGATCATTGTGAAGCCATTCGCCAGGTGTTAGCGAAGGGCCGCGTTGGCGAGTGTTATAACATCGGCGGCAACAGTGAGAAGAGCAATATTGAAGTGATCTGCGAGATTTGCGCGATCCTGTCCGAGCTAAGGCCCGGCCGTGGATATGAATCATTGATTACATATATAAAAGACCGGCCCGGCCATGATCGACGATACGCCATGGACTGCACCAAAATCCGCAGCGAACTGGGCTGGACGCCGAGTGAAAGTTTCTCCAGCGGATTGCGCAAGACAATAGAGTGGTATCTGGCGCATGAAGAATGGATCTTATCCGTGACTTCAGGCGCGTACAGAGAATGGATTGATCTCCACTATCACACCGCACCGTGAAAGCGGCAGGTACAAATCAGGGGATGAATTTGGAACGTAAAGGCATCATTCTGGCAGGGGGCTCAGGAAGCCGGTTGCATCCGGTGACCCAGGCCGTTTCCAAGCAACTGCTGCCGATCTATGACAAGCCGATGATCTACTATCCAATCAGCGTACTGATGCTGGCCCGGATCAGAAATATTCTTATCATTTCCACTCCAGCAGATACGCCGCGCTTTGAGCAACTGCTGGGAGATGGCCATCGTTGGGGACTCAAATTGAGTTATGCCGTGCAGCCAGCGCCAGAAGGTTTGGCGCAGGCATTCATTATTGGCAAGCAGTTTCTTGCGGGAAGCCCGAGCGCGCTGATTCTGGGCGATAACATTTTTTATGGGCAGGATTTGTCGAATTGCCTGCGCCACGCTTCAGCCAGAACGGAAGGCGCAACAGTCTTTGCTTATCCAGTGAACGACCCGGAGCGTTACGGTGTGATTGAGTTCGATCACGCGGGCAAGGCGTTAAGCATTGAGGAAAAGCCCAAAGCGCCAAAGTCACGCTACGCCGTGACGGGACTGTACTTTTATGATCCCGAGGTGGTGGAGGTTGCGGCGCAATTGAAACCTTCAGCGCGCGGCGAACTGGAGATTACGGACGTGAACCGCTGGTATCTTGAGCGTGACCGGCTTGCGGCAGAAATCTTTGGCCGCGGTATGGCTTGGCTCGATACAGGCACGCATGATTCTCTTCTTGAGGCTTCTTCCTTCATTCAAACCATTGAGAAGCGCCAGGGACTGAAGGTTTGCTGTCCGGAAGAGATAGCGTTCAAGCTTGGGTTCATCACTGCGTCTGAGCTTGAGGCTCTGGCGCGGGCGCACGGCTCCAATGGATACGGCCAATATCTCCGTGGGCTGCTGGAGAGACCGGCTTTCTAAACAAGCCTGGCGTGCGGAAAAGTTAATCGAATAGCACTGTCATCGACTCTGTGTCTCCGCAATGAATCGAGCTGACGTTAAAATCGTGATCGTTGGCCGGAACGGTCAACTTGCATGGGAAGCAAACCAGCGATTTCAGGGACTGGGCCAGATCGTTTGTGTTGGACGGCCTGAACTGGATCTGCTGGATTTGAACGGCGTGCGGGAAGAGATTCGCAGGATAAAACCCGCAGTAATAGTCAACGCCGCAGCTTATACCGCAGTTGACCAGGCGGAATCTGAGCCTGAAGCCGCAATGAAAATAAACTCCGAGGCGCCGGCCGCAATGGCGGAGGAAGCGAAGCATTTAGGCGCATTGTTCATCACGTATTCCACTGACTATGTTTTCGACGGCAAGAGTCCTGCGCCGTACTGTGAGAACGATCCTACAACGCCGCTCAACGTTTACGGCGCAAGCAAGCTAACTGGCGAGAAGGTGGTGGAAGCCGTAGGCGGAAATCATCTGATATTTCGCACGTCATGGGTGTATGGGGCGAGAGGAAAGAATTTTCTAAAAACCATTCTCAAGCTGGCTGCGGAAAGAGCAGAGTTGAGAATTGTGGATGATCAAGTGGGAGCGCCGACTTGGAGCCGTGATCTGGCTGATGCAACGAAGACAATCATCGAGCAGCTACTGACGAAGTCTCAGTCGGAGAATATCCCAGCAGCCGAAGCTTTGGGCGAGCATCGAGGTATCTACCACATGACTGCCGCTGGAAGAGTTTCATGGTACGGGTTTGCGACGGCGATCGTGGAAGAGATGCAAAGACGTGGCTCGTCCCAGGACAGCCTCGCTAAAGTTACGCCAATACCGAGCCGTGAGTATCCAACACCTGCCGTGAGACCGCAAAATTCGCGGCTCTGCAATGACAAGCTCCAGAATGCTTTTGGTGTGGCGCTGCCGCCATGGCGCCAATCCATGGAAGCCGTGATGAACGAGCTTGGCTGATTATCGCCCGGCAAGATGATGATCGATGAATAGCGCAAAAATAATGCCTGCGGCTTGAGCCGCAGGCATTTCGTGTTGATTGGAGAACTAGAACCTCCAGATGATCCCGCCGGAATAGCGAAAGCTGTTCTGGTTGTTGCTGGTGCTGCTGGCAAAGCCGGAGCCCAGTGCGTCGAGCGAGTTGAAATTTGTGCGGATGAAATCCACCTGCGCCGCGCGGATGGCAAAGTGGCGCGTGAGGCCAATGTCCACGCCGCCGCCAAAAGCCATGGCGAACGCGTTGGCGCTATCCAGCGGAGCCGATATTCCTCCCACAATCGGCACGCCCACGCCGGCGTTCAGGCTGGAGTGTGCGACCCCGAACAGCGCGTGTCCAAAGACCGAGCTCTTGCCGAAATATCCGGTGACCGTGGGACCAAACAGCATGTTGTACATGTGCTGTTGCGTGCCGGCGGAAAAGCCCAGGAAGGAAACACCGGCAAGTTGTTGGGAGTTGCCGCTGAAGTCGGCAGTGACGCCGAAATGCGGGGTGAAGTTGAAGGTGCCCTGGCCTTCCCATCCATTGAGATTGTTGCCGCCGAGGTTGAAAGCGCCGCCCCCGAGGTTGCTGCCGATGCTGCTGCTCAGGTCGTTGTTGGCATGAAGCAGGGAGTATCCCGCGTAGATGTTCCCGCGTGTTGCCGCCTGGTTGCTCTCCTGCTGGGCAAAGCTCAACAGTGGAAGACACAAAATGGCCGAGAATAAAATGGCGCGTAAGCGCATGGAATGGCTCTCCTTAAGGTGGGTTCGTTACAAATACAAACCCGCGCAGGAGAAGTTGTTGCGCCGGCGGAAGTAAAGAACTGTGGCTTGTTAGAGAGAGCGAAAGTAAAGAATTGTAAGATGGAGCATTCAGCACTCAGCATTCAGAAATTCAGCCCGATGGGAGCTGGGAAAACACAAAAATCTTACCAACTGATTAACACGGATAACACTGATCTGCGGGGATTGTGAAGATTAGGAAAAACTAAGGTCTCAGAGCGGATTTGAGCGATTGAAAATGAAGGAATTGCTTGCGTACTACATATCCTCTGCTTCCTCCGTTCCTCTGCGTTCAAAGATGTTGGTCTTGTCCGTGGTAGATGTTCTAGGGGATCGCCTTCAGCATGTCCGAGGGCGCGGCATTGTCGCCAAAGGTCTCACTCATGTGGACGAATAGATCTTTATTTCCGGGAGCAAACACAAAGCTGCCGCCGAGCTGCAAAGGATCTTTGCCCAGCCGATATTGCTTGTGTCCCGCAGCCTTCGCTCGTTTGCGCGCCTGCAAATTGTCTTTGCGCAGAAGGTGGAGCAGGGTAGCATGGCGCAACCCCACAGTCTTATATGCCTCGCGTTTGTCGTCGATGAGAAGAGGGAACTGGATGCCGGTTTTCTCGCGGAAGAATTTGGCATAAGTAGCGTCGCCCAGACCGACGACGGCCAGATGAGCGCCTTTACGTTTGAACTCGGCTTCAAATTCGCGCAACTGCGCGACGTGCTCTCCGCAGAAGATTCAACCGTAGTGCCGAAGAAAAACCACGACGGCAGGTCCACTCTCCCACAATGAGCCAAGGCGCGTCGGCTTGCCGTCAGCGTCAGGAAGAGTAATTCCGGCCAGCTTGCTGCTGAGTGATTCAGCCATGCCGGACATTCTCTTGGTCGGATGGCAGACTGTCAAGTTGCATTGATGAATCGTAGCTGACAAAAAACACCCACAGTAATCTTGCACCGGCTCGAACTTCCAAATTCAAAATTTCAATTTAAATCTCCAATTTTGTTATGCTTTTCCGCCTATGCATGAAATTAAAGGTGCGGTTGCAGTCATAACGGGAGCGGCTTCGGGAATCGGGCGCGCTCTGGCAGTGGATCTTGCGAAAATGGGCGCGCAACTCGCGCTCGCGGACGTCAACACCGCTGGTTTGGAAGAAACGCGCGCTCTGCTGCGCAATGCCACCGCGCGCACATACACGGTGGATGTTTCCAAAGCGCCGGCAGTTGAAGCATTTGCGCAAGCGGTACAACGCGATTTCGGCCGCGCATCATTATTAATCAACAATGCCGGTGTTGCGCTCATGGGCACGCTGGCTGAAGTGTCATTGGAAGATATGCACTGGCTGATCGGCATCAACTTTTGGGGCGTGGTGCACGGCTGCAAGTTCTTTACGCCGTTGCTCCAGCGCGAGAGTGACGCGCACATCGTCAATCTCTCCAGCATCTTTGGCTTGATCGGGCCTCCCGGACAGACGGCTTACGCAGCGAGCAAATTTGCCGTCCACGGATTTAGTCAATCGCTGCGGGAAGAGCTACGGGCTACCAGTTCCATCAAAGTAACGTCCGTGCACCCTGCTGGTATTGCTACCCCGATTGCAAACCGCGCTCGCGCGGGAAGCGGCGTAACACCGGCGGCGCGCCAGGAAGCCGAAGAGTATTTCAAGAAAGTAGCCCATATAACGCCGGAAGAAGCTTCACAGGTAATCATCAACGGAATTCTGGGAAATAAGAACCGCGTGCTGATCGGCTCGGACGCTTACCGCGTAGACCGGATGCAGCGGCTTTTTCCCGCCCGTGCCAGCGCCATATTTGCCAGTTTTTTGCAGAAACGCAGAGGGCCAAAGTCACAGGCTGCGGCCAGCGGGTCGAAAGCGTTTTGATCGGGGAAAGGATTTGTACAAGTCGGGGCGGAATGGCCGAAATCAAATTCGAATCGCAGTTTCGGAAAGCTTGGAAACTACCGCTGCTTTTTGACAATTCCCTCCCGGCGAGACATAATTCATCGCCCCATATATCTAGTGATGGATAAGTGCGTTCACTGGTTCACGCGGTAAGAAACCTGATGCAGGAACAGGATTTTTGCCATACAGTGTTCTTAACTCATTTCTCGTCCCAATTTTTTGGCCCGATGGCCTCGGACGATTTCAAAGTGTTCGTCCACGGGCGGGATGAAAACCTTGCAATCAAAAAGTTTCATTGTAGGAGACTGCGTTCGGCTCAATCATGTGGCATAATACTCGGCCAACAAAGACTATGCGAACTATTCGTACCATGAATGAGCATTCATTCACGTTTTCACTGGCCTTTCCGCCCGACTCCATCGGACGACAGTGCCAGACAATTTCCTCACGCTTCGCCACTGCTACCTGGGAGGGTTTATGCGGTTTGTCCATATCTTAAGAATCGTTTTTGCGTCCTTGCTGCTTACCGGCATGGTCTTTGCGCAGGGTATCGGCGCTTCGGGCGACATCCGGGGAACGGTGACAGATCCGTCCGGCGCCGTTGTTTCTGGGGCCAATGTAACAGCCACAGACATTGCCAAGGGCATTAAGCACACCGTGGCCACGGACAATAATGGCCAATATCGATTGACGGGACTGCAACCGGCCACATATAGCCTTGGCGTTTCGAAATCAGGCTTCCAGTCGGAATTGGCAAAGAACGTAGTTGTGAACGTCGGCCAGACCTCCACTGTTGATTTCCCCATGAAGGTATCGCAGGTGTCGGAATCAGTGGAAGTCACAGCAGAGCCTCCAGTGGTTGAAACCGAGAGAGGCGCGCAGGCGAACGTCGTAACGGAGCAGACAATCCGTGATCTCCCTATTAACCGCCGCGACTATCTCTCTTTTACTCTGCTGGCTCCGGCGGTCTCCGATTCCACGCGGCTAGCCTCTGACCAGGATTATCGCGTGAAGCAGACGCCTCAGAGCGGACTTTCCTTCTATGGAAGTAACGGCCGCGGCAATAGCGTCACAGTGGATGGCGGCGAAGTGAATGATGATGCCGGCGGCGTGCGCCTCAACATGAGCCAGGACGCCGTGCAGGAATTCCAGATCAACCGCAGCAACTATGGGGCCGATCTGGGCGGCGCCAGCGGCGCAACCATCAACATCGTTACCAAGTCCGGCGGCAATGACGTTCACGGCAGCCTGTTCGGCTACTTCCGCAACGACGCCCTTGACGCAGCTAATCCTTTTTCCATCAGCCAGGCCCTTGCTCCCGGACAAACTTTCAATCCCGCAGCTCCGGACGTTCAAGGCACCCATGTGAAAGATACATTGAGCCGCCAGCAGTTTGGCGGCGCAATTGGCTTCCCGATTAAGAAAGACAAGACGTTCCTCTATAGCTCTTTTGAAGGTCTCATGGGCGACGCACAAAACGCCGTGCCGCTGCTGACCAATACCAACATCTTCCGGCCGGACACTGGCCAATTTAGCGGCAACAATCAGACTGCGATCCTCAGTGGATTGGCGGCTCTGGGTGGAACGTCAGTGCCATGCATATCGCACACTAATCCCCCTGCCCCACCGACGTCCCTGCCCGCAGCTGTTTGCGCCGGAATATTAAGCAGTTTATTGACGGTAAATCCAACTGCCAATCTGGTGCCGATATTAGGTCCAGTTCAAGGCCCGCTACAGACCGCTAGAAACGGCTTCATTGTGAATCAGTTTGAGAGCAATGGTGGCCTGTTTCCCTACAACAACCGGCTCTATCTCGCATCAACCCGCTTAGACCATCAGTTCAGCGATCACAACCAGGTGGCCCTCCGTTACAGCTTTGGTCACGATCTGGAACAGAATCCCGATGTCACCTCATTGACGGGCTTCTCGCGCGGCAGCTCCGTGAAAGCCTTCGATCACACCATGTTGGCCTCATGGTTCCACCAGTTCAGCGGAAGGACGCTGAATGAAGCTCGCGTCCAGTGGAACTACTCCAATTTCGATGTCAATCCAAATGTTCCCGGTCAGGTAGGACTGGATATTCCGGGCTTTGGCAATCTTGGCACGCAAATTTTCCTTCCCAGCTTTACCATCATGAGGCGTTATGAGTTTGCCGATAACGTCAGCTTGGTCCGTGGCAAGCACAACATCAAGTTTGGCGGATATGAGCTCTATCGCGGCAATCACTCTGAATCCCACACTTTCTTTCCGGGGAGGTTTGTATTTGGCAACTTGCCAGGAGGCTTGGTAAGTCCATGCCTGCAGGTCCCGGCGGCCTGCGGATTGACCGCTGGCCCGGCCACCATCAACTCGCTCCAATCGGCTGCGCTCGGCCTGCCGCAGTTCTATCAACAGGGCTTTGGAAACCCCATCTACAATTATCCGCGTCCTTTCACTGCCGCATTTGTGCAGGACCAGTGGCAGATGGCGCCTAACTTCACGCTGAACGTAGGTGTGCGGTATGAGGTGGATTCACAATATGGCGCTTTGAGCACGGACAAAAACAACTTTGCTCCTCGTCTCTCCTTCGCCTGGGATCCCTTTAAGGACCATAAAACTGTTGTCCGCGCGGGATACGGGATTTTTTATTCGCCGATTTATGGCCAAATCGCTGACGTAGTTCAGACTCTTGGTCTCGTCAACGGTGTAAGACCCATCGCACAAACTTTCGTGCCTTTGACCGCCACGCCGGTGAGTTCAGCGGCCATCTTCCAGACTTTGTTTGCTCAGGGCAAAGTTCAGTGCACCACGCCGGCTGCCGGCAATGCCGCTTGCATCACTCCAGCTGATCTGACCCAGTTTGGCATCAACGTTACACACACTGGACCAGTTCCTCCGCTCAGCGTCTTGTTCAGCGCTCAGCCAAATTACCAGAATCCTTACTCTCAGCAGGCTGAATTTGGTATTGAACGCGAGATTGCCAAAGGCTGGGCTGTATCTCTGAGCGGCGTGTATGTTCATACCATTGGTCTGCCGGTCGCCATTGATACCAATGCCTTGCCTGCGCCTTTTACGACAGTCACCCTGGCTAACGGAAAAAGCGTTTCTTTCCGAAACTGGGCAGCTCCGCAGTGTTCTGGAGCAGGTATTGTCAACTGTTTTGCTCAGCCCGCTCTGCTCCAGAACGATGTCTACTCGTCCAAAGGTTCGGCAGTGTATGAAGGCGCCATTCTGGAAGTGAACAAACGCTTCAGCACGCATTTCTCTCTGATGGCCAATTACACGCTCAGCAAAGCCTTTGACACAACCACCGACTTCAACAGTGACTTTGGTCCCGTTGATAATACGAACCTCGCTGGCGAACGGTCTCTATCCACCTTCGACCAACGGCACAAGATCGTAATAGCCACAATCGTGGATACCGGTAACACGGGCGGACGTATATTCTCAAACTTTCAACTCGCGCCTATCTTCCGCTACAACAGCGGCCATCCTTTTGACCTGTTGGCGGGGGCTGACGTAAACGGTGATCGTCACAGCACTAATGATCGTCCCATTGGTGCCGCTAGGAATACCGGTCTGGGCCCTGATTATATGGACTTCGACATGCGCATTACCCGCCGCTTCAAGATGGGCGACCGCGCGAATCTTCAACTGCTGGCTGAAGGTTTTAACCTGGCCAACCGCACGAACTTTGCCAGTGTAAACAATGTGGTGGGACCTAGCTTTGGCCTGCAACCAGGCTTCACCACATTTAATGTGTCCGGCACTGCATCACGGCCCGCGAGTGCGCCGCTGGCCTTCACTTCGGCTTTCCCGATGCGCCAGTTGCAACTTGGTATTCGCATCGGCTTCTAGCCCTTAACTTTTAATGACGGAGGCGATAAATCGCCTCCGTCATTTTTCTTCAGTTGCAAATTTTGCCAGTCTTTAACTGCTTCGACCATCGTCACTGTCAGCGATAATGTCTGTTGCCTACTCAACCACGCCCCATTTGAACCAGATGACCGGCGCGCAAGCCGTGGTCGCTGCTCTGGTGCGGCATGGCATCACCGCTGGGTTTGGCATTCCCAGCATTCACAACATCGCACTCTATGACGCTCTGCGCCAGACGCCTGAATTTCATCATTGGGTCGTTCGCCATGAACAAGCGGCAGGTTATGCCGCAGACGGCTTCTATCGCCGTAGCGGCCAGATTGCCGCCATCTTTGCCTCTACTGGTCCTGGAAACCTGTTTACTCTGGTTCCGCTGCTGGAAAGCTTGCAGAACAATATTCCGGTTCTTCTCATTGGAACCAACATTGCATCTTCCATGCTGGGCAAAACCGGGGGAGCGCTGCACGAAACGCCGGACCAATTGGAGATTATTCGTCCGCTCACGCGCTTTGCGCGGCGGGTCGCCAGTCCTGATGCTCTGATCGAGACAATCACCGAAGCCGTAGCTGTTCTTCGCGGACCTCTGCCAGGCCCGGCTTTTATTGAGATACCGCACGATTTCCTTCTTGCCCCGGTAAGCGCTGAGTCCTCCAAGGTCGCGGCACAAAATTCCACTTCGCCTCAAGATTTGCTGTTACAAGAAATAGAAGACGCCCATAGGCAAATTGCCGCAAGCCGCACACCCACAGTTCTTGTTGGCGCCGGGATACGCGATAGCGCAGCCGCTGTCCGGAAGTTTGCTGAGCTTCTACAATGCCCCGTGTTTACCACCACCAGCGGGAAAGGAATGTTCCCCGGTGATCATACGGTGTCCCTAGGATGCATCTCCCGCCTCGGCGCGGTGCAGGATGTGTTTCAGAAAAGCGATCTGCTCATTTCTTTTGGCGCGCGTCTCACGGAATTCGATACCGGCCGCTTCGGCCTGCAACTTCCGCCGCAGCACATTCAGGTTATTGAGGACGCCCGTTACGCTGGAAATCGGATTCCGTCCACGCGTGTGGTGGGTGATATTGCTGCCGTCGCGCAGGCATTTGCGCAAGGCACAAGCGCACGGTCGCCCTGGTGCGAGATCGCCGCCGTCAAGGCAAGTGAATCAGAACGGCTGGAAGCCTTGCAGCAGGACAGCTACGCGGCCCTTAAGTTGATCCGGGCGGCCATGCACCGTAACGATGTGTTAGTGAATGATCAATCTATCCTCAATTACTGGGCATCGGCTTTCTTTCCCGTGTTGGAGCCGGGAACGTTTCTTTATCCTTCCGGATCGGGGACGCTGGGCTATGCGCTTCCGGCGGCTATCGGCGCAGCTTGCGCGGTAAAGCGTTCCGGTGAAGCCCGTAAAATCGTTTGCATAGCCGGCGATGGCGGCTTCCAATACACGCAGCATGAGTTAGCCACGCTGGCGCAATATGATCTGCCGGTAAAAATCCTTCTGGTAAATGACGACTCATACGGCGTGATCGGATTTTTGCAGCGCACAATGTTTGGCCAGACCCATGAAGTCGCATTAAAGAATCCGGATTTTTGCCGCGTGGCGGAAGCCTATGGCATCCGTGCCGAGCGCATCACGTCAATTGATGCTTTGCAGCAGCGCATTCCGCAGTGGTTGAGCGCGCCGGGTCCTGCTTTGCTGGAGTGGCACACGCAGTTAAAAGCGCCATGGGAAGTTGGCGCTATTCCGCGCCCGGCCGGAATTGCCCAGAAAAGCTCATAATGCTTCTTACCGTCGTTTAAGGAGATTGAAAGCACATGCCTGATCAGCCGGCTCACAAGAGCGTAAAACAACTTTTCGATCTCACCGGCCGCGTCGCCATTATCACCGGCGGATCGATTGGGCTTGGCCGTCAGATGGCGGAAGCGCTGGCTGAAATGGGAGCAAATCTGGTTCTGTGCGCTCGCAAGAAAGAGCGCTGTGAAGAAGCCGCGCATGACATGGAAAAACTTGGCGTCCGCGCGTTGGCGATGGCTTGTGACGTAAAAGACCAGGGCAGTGTTGAGCAGTTGATCGCCGGTGCCCTGCAAGAGTTCAAGCGCATCGATATCCTCATCAACAATGCCGGAATTTCCTGGGGCGCTCCCACTGACAAGATGACCCTGGCCGAGTGGAACAAGGTGATGGAAACCAACCTTACAGGAACATTTCTATGCGCCCAGGCCGCGGGTAAAATCATGCTGAAGCAGCAAAGCGGCAAGATCATTAACATGGCCTCTGTCGCGGGCATCAGGGGCGCGCCGCCGGAAACCGTGGAGGCAATTGCGTACCATGCCAGCAAGGGCGGAGTCATTTCTTTTACGCACGATTTGGCGGTGAAGTGGGCGCGGCATAATATCCAGGTGAACGCCATTGCGCCGGGATGGTTTCCCACGCACATGTCTGACAAAGTGATTGAACACAAGAGAGACTATTTGCTCAGCCATATTCCAGCGCGCCGCTTTGGCTCAGATTACGATTTGAAAGGCGCGGCGGTCTTTCTTGCTTCGGACGCTTCCGCCTACGTCAATGGCCACGTGCTGGTGGTGGATGGAGGCCAGTCCGCCTGAGGTCTTTATGATTATTCCTCTTACTCCATTGCGATTTTTGCGCTATTCCAGCCAGCAGTTTCCCGGCCGCACGGCTGTGGTCTGCGGCGATGAACGATTCACCTATGCTCAATTCTCTGACCGAACCGCGCGGCAGGCGGGCGCGTTGCGGGCGTTGGGCGTAAAGTCCGGAGAGCGCGTTGCGTTTCTTGGCGCAAACTGTCATCGCCTGCTCGAAGGCTATTATGGGGTGGTTGAAGCGGGCGGCATTTTGCTTCCATTGAACATCCGTCTGGCATCACAGGAATTGGCGTACATTCTCAATGACTCAGAAGCTGACGTGCTTTTCTTTGAAGAACAGTTCACTGCTCTAGTGGAATCGTTCCGAAAAGATCTGAAATCGGTAAAGCAGTTTATCCCGCTGGACTTCAAACCCAACCAGCCTTGGATGGCCTCGCAAAGTTATGAGGAGATGCTGGCCGCCGCCACGCCGTATCGCGCGGACATAACGCAGATCGACGAAAATTCCGTTGCCGAGCTTTTCTATACCAGCGGCACCAGCGCCAATCCCAAGGGCGTGATGCTGACGCATCGCAACATCTATCTTCATGCCTTGAACGTGGCAATAGCGTTCGGAGCCAAGACTGATTCCGTGGAGCTACACACCATTCCTTTATTTCACGCTAATGGCTGGGGCGTGGCGCATTCGCTCACTTACGTCGGCGGTAAGCATGTAATGATGCGCAAATTCGAGACCACGGAAGTCTTCCGCCAGATTGAGCGTGAGGGAGTGCAGTCTTTGAGCGTGGTTCCGGCCATGGCAACAGCGCTGGTCAACTGTCCTGAGCGGCCCAAGTTCAATTTGAAGACCCTTGAGCGCATGAGCCTGGGCGGTGCGGCATCGTCGCCTACGCTGGTACGTGAAGTGGAAGAGAAGCTTGGCTGCGCCTGCTATTCCGGCTATGGCCTCACGGAAACTGCGCCTGTTCTCACCACGGCCCGTATGAAAGCCGGGCTCGATTGGGAAGGCCAGGCTCGCTTTGAAAAACAGGCAAGCACCGGCCATGCCATTCCGGGCGTCGAGATTCGCGTCGTTGATCCCGATGACAATGACGTTCCGCGCGATGCCAAAAGTATTGGCGAAATTGTTGCTCGCAGTGATGGTGTGATGGCCGGCTATTGGAAACAGCCGGAAGCCACCGCGCAGGTCATGCGCAATGGCTGGTTCCATACCGGTGATATGGCGACAATCGATGAAAATGGCTACGTCCTGATTGTCGATCGCAAAAAAGACATCATTGTGAGCGGCGGTGAAAATATTTCTTCGCTGGAAGTGGAGAAGGCCCTGCTGGCGCATCCCGGCATTTACGAAGTTGCCGTAATTCCTGTGCCGGACGAGCGCTGGGGGGAAGTACCAAAAGCTCTGGTGGTGATGAAACCGGGCGTTAGCGCGACTGAAGCTGAAGTGCTGGAATTCTGCCGCGGGAATTTGACCCACTACAAGTGTCCGCGCACAGTTGAATTTCTGGATACGCTGCCCCGGACTGGGACAGGCAAGGTGCTCAAGAAAGAACTGCGCAAGAAATACTGGTCGGGATCGGAAAGCATTCGGCCGGAGCTGGCGACGAAAAAGTAATTGCTTAAATCCCGAGCGCAGCGAGGGAACCCTTTTGCAACGATGCAGTTAGGGCTTTCACCAACTTCTGCATGAAGCTATTTTATCGTGGTCAGTGAATAAGATTATAGGTTCCCTCACTACGCTCGGGATTACAGAAAAAAATGCCTAAACGAATTATTGATTCTCCCGAAGCTCTCAAAACTCTCGTTGGCCAGGAAATCGCCATCACGGCTTGGTTCAACGTGACCCAGGAGCGGATCCAGCAATTCGCGGATGCCACGCTCGACCATCAATGGATTCACGTGGAGGTTGAGCGTGCGCGCCATGAATCACCTTTCAAAGCGCCGATTGCCCACGGTTTTCTCACGCTGTCTCTGCTGCCGCATTTCATGAGTCAGGCGCTGAAGATAAAAGAAGGCATACGCCTGGGCGTGAACTACGGGCTGAATCGCGTACGTTTTGTCTCGCCAGTCCGTGCGGGATCAAACATCCGCGCGCGCATCATGCTGCAATCACTGAAAGACGTGCCTCCCGACGGAATGGAAGCGGTGTTCAACGCGACCGTGGAAATCGAAGGCGGTGAGAAGCCGTGTTGCGTGGCGGAGTGGGTGGTGCGGTATTACTGGTAACCCGAGTTATTGCAGGCAGTCGATTCAGCAGAAACGGTGAATTTATTTATCGTCTCCAGGATCAGGACACGATTCACACCGCTTCGCGCGGGAAACGACTGAGCTAGCATGAGCACGCCGACTTTGTGGTTGGCGTGCTGCTTTGTTTATTAACGAGCGCTTGTTGAAGCAGCGAGTTGCGCCTCCGACGCCACGCGCGCCAGGTCCATATCCACCATCATGGCAACCAGCTCTTCCAGACTTGTGTTGGGCTTCCATCCCAACACGGCTTTGGCCTTTGCCGGATTTCCTACCAGAACGTCCACCTCGGCGGGTCGCTCAAATTTCTTGTCGGTAGCAACATATTTTTCATAATCGAGACCAACATGCCGGAAGGCGAGCCGGCAGAACTCGCGAACACTGGTGCAGCGGCCCGTGGCAACCACGTAATCATCGGCTGTTTCTTGCTGCAGCATCATCCACATTGCCTCGACATAGTCTGCCGCGTAGCCCCAGTCGCGTTTTGCTTCCAGATTTCCTAGCCGAAGCTCGCTCTGCAATCCCAGCTTGATTCTCGCCGCTCCGTCACTGATTTTGCGAGTGACAAATTCAATCCCGCGCAATGGTGATTCGTGATTAAACAGAATGCCGCTGCACGCAAACATCTTAAAGCTTTCACGGTAGTTGACGGTCATCCAATGGGCATAGAGCTTTGCCACGCCGTAAGGGCTTCGCGGATAAAAAGGTGTGCGTTCAGACTGGACTGGTTCCTGTATTTTGCCAAACATCTCACTGCTTGATGCCTGATAGAAGCGAATTGCAGGATCGGTGAGCCGGATTGCTTCCAGGAGATTCACCGCCCCAATTCCGGTGGTCATGCCCGTTAGAACCGGCTGCATCCAGGAAGTCGCCACAAAGCTCTGCGCGCCCAGGTTATACACTTCATCCGCGGAAATCGCGGAAAGCAGCCGCGCAAGCGAGGAGAGATCAGTTAGATCACCCTCCATCAAATCCACTTCATTCTCAATGCCAAGATAGCGGAGACGCCATTGCGTGTCAGAAGATCGCCGGGCCAGCAGCCCGTACACCTTGTAACCTTTTTCCAAAAGGAGTTTGGAGAGATACGCGCCATCCTGCCCCGTGACTCCGGTGATCAACGCTTTTTTGCTCATCCAGCCTTCTCCCGCGATTCAACGGGCTTCCGACAACGTACACGATTTTACCTGACGGGTTATGCGCGTAAAGACCAAGGGAGCTACTTCTCTTTGGCCAGTTGCTCCATTTCTTTCTCATCGATAACCTGCACGCCCAGCTCGCGCGCTTTGTCCAGCTTTGAGCCGGCTTCTTCCCCGGCAATCAAATAGTCTGTCTTTTTGCTGACTGCGCTGGAAACTTTTCCTCCGGCATCTTCCACCAATTTCTTGGCGGCCTCACGTGAGTAATTTGCCAGCGTGCCGGTGATGACAAAAGTTTTTCCGGCGAGCGCGGTGCCACGCTGCTTCTTTTCTCCCGTGAAGTTCAGATACTTGCCTAGACGTTTTACCAGATCGCGATTGCGAGGCTCGGCAAAAAATTCCTGAATGCTGTTGGCGATCCGCGGTCCCACTTCGTCCACTTCCTGTAACGATTCAGGTGACGCGTTTATCAGCGCATCCATGGAACCGAAATGTTCCGCGACAAACTTGGCCGTGCGCTCGCCCACAAAACGGATTCCTAAGCCATAAATCACGCGTTCCAGCGGCAGCTTGCGGGATTGTTCAATTTCACGCAGCAGGTTCGCCGCAGATTTCTCTCCCACGCGCTCCAGACTAAGAAGTTTCTCCTGATTCAATTCATAAATGTCCGCCAGGTCTTTCACCAGTCCACGGCTGGAAAGCTGGATGACCATGGATTCGCCCATGCCTTCAATGTTCATCACTGAGCGCGCCGCAAAATGCAGAATGCTTTCACGCAGCTTTGCCGGGCAAGCCGTATTTACGCAGCGATGATCGGCTTCACCTTCCACACGCACCACGTGGCCGCCGCATTCCGGACACCGCTCCGGCATGTGAAATGTCTTGTGGCCGCGCGGGTGGTCTTTATCGAAAATAACTTTCACTACCTTTGGAATCACATCGCCGCCGCGTTCGATCATCACCCAGTCGCCAATCTTCACTTCCAGCCGGTCGATTTCATCCTGGTTGTGAAGCGTGGCCCGGGTAACAGTGGTGCCGCCGATAAATACTGGCTTGAGCGCAGCTACAGGCGTCAGCTTGCCGGTACGTCCTACCTGAACAAGAATGTCTTCTATCTGAGTTACGCCGCTGCGCGCAGCATACTTGTAAGCAATGGCCCAACGCGGAGCTTTTCCCGTAAAGCCCAGCCGCTGTTGCGTACGCGTGGAGTTCACCTTGATGACCACGCCATCAATTTCATACGGCAGCTTGTCCCGCAACTGCTCACAGTTGGCAATAAATTCCAGCACCTGATCGATATCGCTCGCCAGCCGATGGTTTGAATTCACCTTGAATCCCAGCGCCTGAAGCGCTTTCAACGAGTCGTCGTGGTGCTCGGGGTACAACTTGCCATCCACCAGCAGGAAGTAGGAATAAAAATCCAACCGTCGCTGGGCCACGATGTTTGGTTCCAGCACGCGGATGGTTCCGGCAGCGGCGTTGCGCGGGTTGGCAAACTTGCTCAGCTCCTGCCGCTCGCGGTCCTCATTCATGCGCTCAAAGGCCAGCAACGGCATAATCACTTCACCACGGACTTCAAAATCCGCCGGAACGCCGGCTTTTTTCAAAACACCGGCCGGCACGGACAGCGGTACAGACCGCATTGTCCTCACGTTTGAGGTCACGTCTTCTCCGACTGTGCCATCGCCGCGCGTGGCGCCCTTGAGCAAATGGCCACCCTGATAGGTAAGCGCCAAGGACATGCCGTCCAACTTGAGCTCGCACACATATTCCAGTTTTTCGTTGCCGGCCGATTCACGCACGCGACGGTCCCAATCCCGCAGCTCCTGCTCGTTGTACGCGTTGTCCAGTGAGAGCATGGGCCGCGAATGGACGATCCTGGGAAAGCCTTCCGCCGGTTTGCCGCCAACGCGCTGAGTGGGAGAATCCGTGGTGATCAACTCAGGGTGCGCCGCTTCCAGCCGCTTTAGCTCCTGCATCAGGCGATCAAACTCGGCGTCGGGGAGTTCAGGTGCATCGAGGACGTAATAAAGATGTTCGTGACGGCGGATGGTCTCGCGCAGCTCGTCGATCTGGCGCTCTTCGATCTGGTGCTTTACGGCCCGGTCCTTTACTCGATCGTTGGTCAGGCGATCCTTGGCGGCAGGTGTCATGGGCTAATTATATTTCGAAGCGCGGTGGAGATTTGTCCAGTATTATTTGCAGATTGAGAAGTGTGGTGCATGCGCACAGACGCGCCCGTGCCCTTCGCTTTGTGTGGTTCGCGAAGGGCCAGGTGGAGGCTGTCGATTAAATTTGGGATCCAGCTATGCCGCGCATCTTGGAGGCGGCGGGAAACGCTAGTCGCGGTCGGGACGGGAGTCGCGATCTTTGCGGATCTTTTTCTTTGCCCGCTTACGAGCCAGGGCCTGTTTCACGCGTTTCTTCTCGCCCGGCTTCAGGTAATACGAGTGGCGTTTTACTTCCTTAATGATGTCCTCTGTTTGGACTTTACGTTTAAACCGGCGCAGCGCGTTTTCCAGCGGCTCGCCTTCCTGTAATCGGACTTCTGCCAAGCTATTTCCTCCGTGCCAAAGTAAAATCGTTCACCTTAGAGAATACATCATATTGCAGCTAAAAGGCAGGTTTCGAGGCAGAAAGTGGGTGCAGCCCAGGAAAAAAGCGCACCCCTTGCAAGGTGCGCTTCTTTGTTCAGGTTGATGATTTAGTCGCCGTTCTGGTTAGTGCCCGCCTCGGCGGCGTGCATTACTCGGAACGAGCTTCCGCCATTCGACCAGACCAGTACCATGGCGTCTTTGCCTGCGGGAACGTTCCCCAGTTCGCGCTTTACGTCTTCCGCGCTCTGCACCGGCTTGCGGTTCACTTCCAGGATCACGTCGCCGCGGCTGATGCCGGCGTTGTCTGCCGGGCTGCCGGGCTGTACGTTGGTTACAACCACGCCTTTAACCTTAGAAGGCAATTGCAACTGGTCGCGCATATCAGGGTTCAGGTTTTCCAGCGCTACGCCCCAGCGGGCTTTGCCGTGGTTTTCGCCGGAATTCGATGCGGTCTCGTCGGATTTCGAATTGATGCTTTCCAGCGTTACCGGCAGGTTAAGGCTCTTGCCATCACGCATTACCTGCATCGTCACTTTGTTTCCCGGACGCTGTCCGCTGATCGCAGCCTGAAGCTGGCCGGCATTTTCCATTTTCTTGCCGTTCAGTTCAGTGATCACGTCGCCCACTTTTAAGCCTGCTTTTGCGCCAGGTGAGTCAGGTTCAACCTGGCTGACCAGTGCTCCGCTGGCGTTATCCAGATGGAAGAAGCTCGCGTTTTCCGGAGTTACGTCATTGATGCCAACCCCGATTCGCGCATGCTCAATCTTGCCGTCCTTGAGCAGCGTGTCAATCACGGGACGGGCGATTTGGGTTGGAATCGCAAATCCCATTCCAGCAAAGCTGCCAGAAGGAGAAATCAGGAACGTGTTGATGCCAATCACTTCACCATGCGCATTCACCAGCGGGCCCCCGGAATTGCCGGGATTGATGGCTGCGTCGGTCTGGATGAATTCGCCCGGTTTGCGAGCATCATCGCTGTAAGGATTAGGACGGTTCAGCGCGCTCACAATGCCGCGAGTCACAGTGAAACGGAAGTTAAAAGGATTGCCGAAGGCCAGAACGGTCTGGCCCGGCTTGAGTGCGGTTGAGTCGCCCCAGGGCAAGCTCGGGAAACCGCTGCCGCTCACTTTGATCAATGCCAGGTCCGTCATGGGATCGGCGCCAATCAATTTTGCCGGCAGCACGCGGCGGTCATTCAGCGTGACGCGGATGTCCGTCGCGCCATCGATGACGTGATTGTTGGTCACAATGTAGCCATCGGGCGAAATAATAATTCCGCTGCCCAGTCCATGTTCAACGCGCGGGCCTTGGCGTCCTTGCGGACCCTGCTGTCCAAAGCCAAACGGCCCAAAGAACCGCTGGATTTCGTCCTGGTCCTGGCCAGAGAGCTGCTGTTGCTTTGCCCGTGAAGTCACGGTCACGTTTACCACTGCGGGCGTAACGTGCGCCGCAAGTGTTTCCATGGCGTGATCAAGCGCGGAAATTGCGCTAACGCTGTTGTCGTCCAGGGCCGCGGCTGCCGACGCAACGCTTGCAGCGTGTGCAGGCGCGGGTTTAAGAAATTCATAACCTCCAAAGCCGGCTGTAAGAGCTAGCATCAGCACTGCTGCCAGCGTCTTGCCTTTCAGGAGAGACTTCCATTGTTGTATTGGCGTTTTCATTTGTTACTTTTCCCCATGTAATTTAAATTTCGGATGATTTTTGTAAAAACGATCTTTACAACTAGTTATTTAGTTTCTAAAAGCCAGAGTTCAACTTGCCGCCTCTGGTGCTGTTGAAAATTTTCTCTAGATCTTTCGGGGTTTTTGTACCGGCTTGGATTGCGGCTGCAAGCTCACCTGCCACATGTGTACCTGCCAGCTCTGCTGCGCGCCAGAAGCGGTGCGCTCCGTGACTATAAAAAACATCTCTTCACGTACTGTTACGTATTGCTCTTGCACAGGGGCTTGATTCTTCGCCATCACCAGCAGCGGTTGGACCTTCTTCTGGCGAGTGGTCCGGCGCGCATGACCAACATTGCTCGCAGGCGTGAGCGTCGCTTTCGCTTTTGTTGGCGCGATCGTGTCGGTATCGGTCTTCAAGTTTGCCGGAACCATGTGGACGGCTGATGTATCCCCGCGCCTATTGGCCACAGCAGTTGGACCAATCTTTATTTTCTGTTGACCACTCAGTTGAGCCTTCGTCGTGGGAACGTCATCGGCGAACCCGACGAGCTCCGGCGTGAATGATGCTGGAACGGCGCAAAGCAGCGCAATAACCATCACGACCGGTACCGCCGGCTTCCACAATTGCGTGGCCCGCGGGCGATCAGGATCCAAAATTCTGGTAACTCGCTCCGTTAATTGCCGGACACGGCCCACAGCAGCCTGCGCCAGCGCGATTTGCCGCCGCAGAAAACTTCTTTCGGCCACGCGCGCCAGGCATTCCGCATAGCCTGCTGGTGTGCCGGAATGCACCAGAACGGCGTCGTCGCAAGCCATTTCGCGGTCGAGCGAAAGCCTGCGTTCAATCCACCACACGCTGGGCAGGAAGAACAACAATGCTTTCAAAATCTTTTGTGCCAGGTTTGTCCAATCGTCGCGGCGGCTCAGGTGCGCCAACTCGTGCAGGAGAATGTATTTCAACTCTTCCGCCGGAGTGCTTTCCAGCATCCATGCGGGCAGAATCACGGCAGGGCTGTAAAAACCGATGGCTGTTGGCACTTCCAATTCGTTTGAAACAAGCACTGACACCGGACGCGACTTCCGGGCGTCCTCAATCAACCAGCGTATATCCGCAGGCAGGGATTCCATCGCGATGGGCACTGCATGCAAACGCAACCGGCGCAGCTGGAATGTGGCAAGAAGTACCCGCGCCAAACCTGCTAAAGCAATTGCCGCCCACCCAAAGAACAGGTACAAGGCAAACGAAGCTGAAACCGTGAACACCGCGGGCGTGTCACTTGGCGCCGCGGATCTATGCTCAAGGTAAAAACTCAAAACCGGCAACAAAGCGGTCGCCAGCAAAGTTGAGAACCAAACCACAAAGTTGGTCCGTGAATCTCTTTTAGGGAATAGCTGCAGTAACAGCCAAACGGCAGCGGCCAGCAGGGATCCGCCAACCGCGCTAAACAACAAACGCTGTGAAACCGCCGTCGCCATGCCATTGAAATCCATCATCATGGCTTGCTCCTATGCTCTTGCAGCATCTGGCCCAGACGCTTGAGTTCGTCTGCATTAATGCTTTTGTCCTCAAGAATGTTCAGCACCAGCAGCTCGTGGGAATCTTTAAAGAACCGCCCGACCAGATTTTTGATTTCAAACCGCGTGGCTTCCTGCTTGCCAACCAAAGGCGCGTACACATGAGCACGCCCCTCTTTCACATGCTGCACATAGCCCTTTTTTTCCAGAATGCGGATCGTGGTGAGCACGGAGTTATAGGCCAATGGCAGGTTGCTGGGCAGTGACTCCATAACCTGATGCACCGTCGCCGGGCCAATTTGCCACAGCACTTCCATGAGCCGAAGCTCAGCTTCTGTTAAAGTTGGCGATTTCTTCGGCGGCACTCGCTCTTTTACTCCCCTAAAAGATTTCCTGGCTATTTATATAGACGCAGCTCAAGGGAAATAGTAACTAATTCTTTAGTTATTTTGGAAGAAATTTTTATTGTTGGCTTATGTTATTGATTTAACTATAGTTATCTACTGACTTTCTCGAAGCGCCCACGGTGCTCTTCCACCAGCTTCCGGAGCTGAACCTGCAGGGTATTCACGGTATCAAAGAGGGCTTGAATCCCATTCGTCTGCCAGCTTACGTCTTGGCCATCAATATCGGTGCATAGATCTTTCAGCATCTGGTTTGACCGGCGCAAGCGCTCAGCAGCTATAAAAGATAAGACGTTGGCGGGGTCCTTTTTTGATTCCACAGCGCTGAGCAATTCGCTGACTGTCCATGCCGTCAGACGGGCATTATCCAGCACATGGCGAAACTCCTGCAAATGCAGCAGCTCTGGAGCGGCTCCAGCTTTCAAAGCCAGATCTATCTCTCTCAATTCGCTCGAGATTTCCTTCAAGCGACTCGAAAATGCTCCCGGAAGGGTAGCCGTCATAACTGACACCTCGTTACCCGATACGTTATCCCAAGTACACGCCTTGAACGCATTAAAAAACGCTCAGGAAGCCTCACCGTGGTTACTAATGTAATTTGAAGCCGAAAGCCCGCAGGGACCGTCTATCGGGGCCACTTCTCTGCCCTGCTCCGATTTGTTGTACCGTATTAACTGACGGGAGAAACCACTGGATGCAAAAGAGCGAGTTACCTGAGCCCTGGTTGCGCGGCAGTCTGAATGAAGTGCCGGCCGTGCAGCGGGCCGTGCTGCATGCGCTGGAACTGGCGCGTGAGGACCTGGAACGCTGGTGCGATGGTCTGAGCGATGAAGAATTGCACGCCCGTCCAGGTGGAATTGCGCCGGTGGCATTTCATCTTCGCCACATTGCGCGCAGCATTGATCGATTGCTTACCTACGCGGAAGGCAATCAGCTTTCCGCCGAGCAGGTTTCTGTGATGAAAGGCGAAATGGATCCTCGCGGTAGCCGCAACGAACTCATGGCAGAATTGATGGTCGCGATCGCCAAGAGCGGCAAACGCATTCGCGCCTTCTCAGAACAGCAGATGCAGGAAGAGCGTCACGTCGGCAAAAAGCAGTTACCTACATCCGTAGGAGGATTACTGGTCCACGTGGCTGACCATACACAGAGGCACGTGGGCCAGGCGATCACCACGGCGAAAATCGTGGTCGCCCAAAGATAGGTCGCACCCATAAAAGTGAACGCAGCACTGAACCAGGATCACCATGGCAATAGATAAAGAAACTGTTGGCAAAGAAAATCAGGGATGTGTCGACCCGGTTCGGCGCATCATGGCCGCGGCCCGCTTCGCCGCGGAGAAGCATGCCCAGCAAAAACGTAAAGGTGAAAATGGCGAGCCGTACTTCAATCATCTGCTGGAGGTAGCTGAGTTAATCGCCGCCAGCAGCCCTTGCCTTGATGTCGAGTTAGTAATGGCGGCTTTCCTGCATGACACGGTGGAAGACACCGGCGTCACGTTGCAGGAACTGGAGCAGCGCTTTGGCAAAGACGTTGCCGATCTGGTTTCGGAAGTCACGGACGATAAATCGCTGCCGAAAGAAATCAGAAAGCAGCTACAGGTAGAGCATACGCCCGAAAAATCGTCGCGCGCGCAAACACTCAAATTGGCCGATAAGATTTCAAATCTCCGCGCCATCATCTCAAGCCCGCCCGTGGGTTGGAGCCGCGAAAGAAAGCAGCAGTACTTTGAATGGGCGAGACAAGTGGTGTCCGGCATCGCCTCTCCCAATGAATTTTTGAAATCGGAATTCGATAACGCGTATCAGTCGATTTCCAAACTCGAGTAAGTCGTAGCCATCTTTCGCGCGTGTAGCTGCATCGCGCAAAAAATCACTGCATTAAAAAAATCCAGCTCTGGATTGCAAAAAGCTCGCATCGAAATATGGGTACCGCTAATCCGGTACGCCTATGCGTCGATTGCTCACACCCGCGGCCTTAATTTTGTTTGTCTCGTTCATCTTCTGCGAAACGGCGAAACTGGCTACGGCCCAAGACGAAATCAGGCCTTCGTTCACTAAATTTTCTGAGAGCATGGACAGTGCTGATCTTCCGCAGGATCGGCTTGACCCAAAGAGTCTCCTTTTATTCATTGGCCAGCAGATACATGAAACTGAACTCGATTGCTCGCACTTTGTGCAATATCTCTATCAGCAAGCCGGCCTGTACTATGGGTATGCGCCTTCCCGGACGCTTTACGATGGGATGGAGGGCTTCAAGCGCGTCAGTCATCCCCGCCCGGGTGATCTGATCGTCTGGCGTGGACATGTCGGAATCGTTGTCGATCCGGAAGAGACGACGTTCTTGAGTGCCTTGCGTTCTGGAGTAAAAGTTTCATCCTACCAGTCACACTATTGGCAGCGCCGGGGCAAGCCTCACTTCCTGCGCTATGTTGGCCCGGATGATAGTAACGCGCCGGAATTGGCAACACGACGAATCGGATCGCGCAGCGGTTCCACTGGCGAATAGTCGATTTTCAAGAATCAATGGATAAGTTAGCGTTGTCCAGCGAGAACACCCGCATTGATCTTGGCCGCACGTTGTTCTTCATACCACTGCACTGTGCGTTTCAGTCCCTCTTCAAAGCCCACGTCGGGTGAGTAGCCCAGATGCTTTTGCGCTAGCGTGATGTCTGCCAATGAATGCTTGACGTCGCCTGTGCGCGGTTCGGCATATTTGGCTGGCCCATTGAAGCCGATAATCCTGCCCAGCATTTCAAAGATTTGATTCAATGAAAACCTTGTGCCTGTTGCGATGTTGAACACGCGCCCTGATACTTCTTCTGCCGGCGCGGCGCATGCCTTCAGGTTCGCCTGCACAGCGTTGGCCACAAACGTGAAGTCGCGGCTCTGCTCGCCATCGCCAAAGATCGTGGGCGACTCTCCCAGTTGCATCTGGGTAATAAACTTGGCCAGCACGCCCGAATATTGTGAGTTCGCATCCTGGCGCGGCCCAAAAATATTGAAGTAACGCAGGCTCACGGTCTCAAGCCCGTAAACTTTTGCGAATGTCTGGAGATAGTATTCTCCAGTAAGCTTCTGCACCGCATAAGGCGAAATAGGCCGCGGAAGCATGTCTTCCCTTTTGGGCAAGACTTCGCTTTCACCGTAAGCTGAAGAAGAAGCCGCATACACCACACGCTTTACGCCGGCATCACGCGCAGCAAGCAGAAGGTTGAGTGTGCCATTTACGTTCACGGCGTGCGTCAACTCAGGCTCAACCACCGACTTTGGCACTGAAGGCAGCGCTGCCTGGTGGATTACAAAATCAATTCCATCACAGGCTGAAGCCACTCCAGCCCTATCCAGCAAGCTGACTTCACGGAAGTCGATGTCATTCCCAATATCAGCGATGTTCTGCCACTTGCCCGTGGAGAAATCATCCAGGCCTCGAACCGTTTCTCCGCGCCGGACCAATTCATACGCAATCGACGAGCCAATAAAGCCCGCAATCCCGGTAACAAGATACTTCGCCATTGATGTATAGACCTCAGGTCAGCTGCAAGACTCTGCTGTGACCACGCAATTCGCTTTAATTCACTCTCGCGCGCAGGCTGAAGTCGCGACTTCCTGCCGGCGACAAGCCATGCTGCTTAATCTTATATAACAATGCCTTGTAGCTGATGTTCAAATCCGTCGCAGCCACTTTGCGGTTCCAGTTGGAATCTTCCAACGCGCGCTGAATCTCCCGCGCTTCCGCATCGTCTTTCAGGCTGCGTACCAGCGCCTTCAGTCCGCCGTGGCCGGATGACGAACCGCCATCCTCCAGGTTTCCATCCTTGCTCTTGGTCTGCAACTCATCTACCACTTGGGTTTCGTCTTCCAGCACCAGATAGCGCTTTACCAGATTTCCCAGCTCGCGCAGATTGCCGGGCCAGGCGTAGCGCATGCATTCCTGCACCAGTTTTTCGGAAATAGGTAAAGCATTCTTCCCAAACTGGCGGGCAAAGTTGTTCATGTAATAGCGCAGCAGGATCGGAATTTCTTCACGCCGCTCACGCAACGGTGGCACCGTAACGGTGAAGGCATTTAAGCGATAGTAAAGATCTTCACGAAGCCTGCGTTCGGCAATAGCTTTCTTCACGTCAATGTTTGTCGCGGCCAGAACGCGCGCATCGACTGTAACATTGGCGCGGCCACCCAGGCGCGAGAACGTGCCATCCTGCAGAACATGCAGCAGCTTGGCTTGCAACGCCGCGCTCATTTCTCCGATTTCGTCCAGAAGGATCGTGCCTTTGTGCGCCATCTCAAATTTGCCCGGCTTTGATTTGTTGGCGCCGGTAAAAGCTCCTGCCTCATAACCAAACAGTTCGCTTTCCAGCAGGTCCGCCGGTAACGCGGCGCAGTTCACTTTCACCATGGGACGATGCGCGCGGATTGACATTTTATGGATCAGGCGCGCCAGAATTTCCTTGCCTACACCGCTCTCACCCAGAAGCAGAACAGGCACGTTCACCTTGGCGATGAGCGCGGCCTGTGCACGAATCTGTTTCATGGCAGGGCTGGCGGCCAGAAAGAAGAAATCATCGTCCAGATTGTCCACCAACTCTGAGCCTTTTACTGGAGCGGCAAGAGCCTGCGTGTTATTCAAAACGGGCGGATTCAGAGCCTTGCGAATCGCGCCTTGAAACTGCTGCGACAAAAATGGCTTTGTGACGTAGTCGGATGCGCCCAGCTTAATCGCCTGCACCACCCTATTGGTGTCATTCACGCAGGAGATCATCAGAACTTTTTGCTCGGGATGGAGTTTCTTGCAGTTCTCCAGCGTTTGCAGGCCATCCATTCCCGGCATCACCATGTCAAGAATAAGCAGATTGGGTGCGGGTCCCCGGGTCATGCGCTGCAATGCTTCTTCACCGCTGCCTGCAGTCTCCACATTGTAGTTTTCAATTTCCAGCAGGGTCTTGGTGTACCGAAGAACACTTGGCTCATCGTCGACGAGTAATATATTTGGCGCGCTCACTTGGTCTCCTGTTTGGCTTGGGACAACAACAAAGAAAATCTGCTTCCTCTACCGACTTCGCTTTCAACCCAGATAACACCGCCGTGCGCTTCCACCAGGCGCCGGGCTATGGCCAGTCCCAACCCGGTGCCGCGAGCGGATCCGCCCGGCAACTGCACGAAGTCTCCAAAAATTTCATCATGATGTTCGGGCGCAATGCCGCGTCCGGTATCACTAACATCAATGCGAACCGAGTTTTCCACCTTGCGGCTCTCTGTCCGCTCCATATTGAATAAAAATTCGCTCTGGGCCTTCCGCCTCTCCCAGAAACAGGGCGTCACGCTGACTGTGATCAGCCCCTGCGCCGGCGTATGCTTCAGCGCATTTTCGATCAGGTTGGAAATAATATGCTGCAGCTTGGGCGGCTCAATCCTGACTCTTTCATTACCTTCCGACGGATTGAATTGGTATCTAATGCGCTTCTGCGTGGCCGTGGGAGCCCAATAATTAAAAATCTCGCTGACACTTTCATCCACGCTCGTCGATTCCTGGTTCTGTAAAACTACCCGGTCAGCTTTAAGTTCCTGAAGCAGCAAGAGGTCCTGAATCAGTTTTTGCAGACGCTGGGCGCCTTCCTGAATTTCTCCCAAAACCTGCTTCTGGCGTTGGTTGACCCCGCCCAGATGGCCGTTCAACAAGAGATCTGTATAGCCGAGCATAACCACCAGCGGCGTTTTAAATTCATGTGCCGCGGAAACCAGAGGAAAAGCCGACGGCTCAACTTCTTCATGTCCACAACGCAACTGCCTTTTGCGCCGTTCAGGAGGTATCACCTCCACAATTTCTTCATCGGAGCAATGAGACGAATGTAGCGTGGAAGCAATCGGATTATGACATTCCGGACATTCGGCAACTGTGTTTACGTGTTCTTTTTCCATCACTCCTCATAGCCTTGGCCATACAAAGTTGCGGCCAGAGGCTTTACGGCCCTGTCTCTTACCGCCAAATTGAGATCGTAAGTATCCAGCTCTCAATTTGGCTGTGACGCCTGTCACTTTATGCAGTAAAGTGTAGCTAAACTGCTTTACGTTTCACTTGGCGATCGAGAAAAGCCTGGGACGCGCCAATGAGTAATATGTCGTGTGGAATGGAGGACAGTTGTAGAACACGCCGGTAATCTGCGCCGTACGATTCAAAGAACGCCTGACTGGAAGACCTCTTCTACCAACCCGCACTAGATGTGAAGCCAATGCAAGGCCAGCCAACCGAGATAAGTTGATTCTGCAAGACTCTATACCCCTTCCAGGTGTCCGCTTCCGTCGAAATGCCATCAATCTTCAGCGCGCAGGGTGGCTTTTCCAGAATCATCAGAAAAGCGATCCCTAGGGGGCTTGCTGAATACCGTTGGCAATCGTCCACTTGGCCAATAAACTTAGTGTACTTAAGTACAATGTACTATAAGGAGTGTGCAAATAATTTGCAAGAAGAATTATTGGAAATTCTAAATTTTCTGTGGAATTCGGATTGTCATGAATATGCAAATGATTTCATATTGCTAGCCCGTGATTGCTGGGTGAGTTGCAGATAATCACTTTATTTACTTGAGGTTAGACTACATCGAATAAGCACCGGGTGGCAGTCCACTTGCACTTTCCAGCAGTGCAAAGCCATGCTCGCTGCCCACACAGAACCGACGCTCGCACTTGAATCCCGCCCCACGGCAGAAGTATGCACAGTGCGCATATGCCGTACCTGGGATGAATTGGAACAATTTCGAGAAAGCTGGGATCGTCTACTGCTGGCAAATCCAGCGTCCTCCATATTCCAAACCCCGGAATGGCTTGCAGCCTGGTGGAAGGTATTTCACGGGGACAAGGAATTGCTCGGCCTGGTCTTCGCTGACGCGGAAGGCCGTACGCTTGGCATTGCTCCTCTTTATCGTGAGCAAAACTCATTTTTCGGGCGTACGCTCACCACGTTGCGCATGGTTGGCGCAGGATCAGGAGATTCTGACGCGCTCGATTTCATTACCTCGCCGGGCCACGAAGAGGTCTGCGCCGATGCATTCGTGGCATGGCTCGACCAACAAGAAGATTGGGACCTCTGTGCCTTGGAGACGCTTCCGCAAAATTCTCTTGTGGCAAGGCGGCTTGGCACGCGCCTGCATGAAGCCGAATGGAGCATGGATACCACGCTCACGCCGAACTTTGTTGTCGACTTGCCAGCATCATGGCCGCAGTACCTCAACGCGCTGGAACCATCATTTCGTCCGCTGCTCACGCGTTATCCCAAACGCCTGCAGTCACGTTACAGCGTTCGCTTTGTCCGGTGCGAAGATGTAGAGGATCTGAAGATCCATTTGTCGACATTGTTCAACCTGCACCAGATGCGCTGGACCGGCCGCGGCGAACCGGGTGCATTTGCCAATCCGGATAGACGGGATTTTTATTTCGATATGGCTGCGGCATTCTTGCAGCGCGGATGGCTTGAGTTCTGGCTGCTGGAGTTGGATGGCGAAATCGTTGGCACGCAATTCTGCTTTCGCTACAACGAAACTGTTTCCCTGCTCCAGGAAGGTTTTCATCCCAAATACGCGGCGGAAAAGATCGGCTATGCCTTACGTGCACACGTTCTGGAAGAAATGATTCGCAGCGGCGCCAAACGCTATGATTTTCTCGGCGGCGACGATCCATACAAAGCCAAATTCGGCGCTCAACAGAAAAATTATCTCAACCTGACTTTTGCAGGTCCATCCAGGCTGGGACGCGCGGATCTCGCGCTGCGTAGACGAAAGCGACAAATCAAGACCTGGCTAAAAAGCAAACTGCCTGCCGGCATATTGGCCCGCTTGCGACCCGATGCCGTAGCCCAAGTGGCCAGCGCATCGCAGTAAACATTTTGAATGGAGTGAAATATGTCAACCATCTATCAAAGCATTCCAACCGAGCCAAGCACCGTTTCTGCTGAGCGCCTTAGAAAGCTGGGCCAGGAAATGGGCCTATGGAACCATGGCTTTGATTTCGCGCGTTTCGCTAAACAACTTTTCGGCGACATAGATTTTCGCGACAAGACCATGCTTGAGATCGGCTGCGGCAAAGGAATGCTGTGCCTCTGGGCATCTCTCCATGGCGCTGAGACTGTGGGCCTGGAGCCAATGGCTGAAGGCTGTTACGACTCCAGCGAATGCCATATGGCCTTTAAGGTGATGGCTGAAAGACTTGATTTGCCCCAAGCGACGATTCTTCCCTTTACGGTTCAAGGTTTTCAAGGTCCAAAGAACTACTTTGACGTTGTGCTATCGCTGGCTTCCATCAACCATCTGGATGAAAAGAGCTGTATCGCTCTCCTTGACTCGCCGGACGCAGTCCGCGAATACCAGGAGATCTTCCGCAATATTGCCACCATGATGAGGCCGGGAGGCAAACTTATTATCATGGACGCCGCGCGGCACAATCTTTTTGGCGATCTGGGAATTCGGAACCCGTTAACGCCCAACATCGAATGGTTCAAGCATCAGCAGCCGGAGTTCTGGGCAAAGCTCCTGAGCGGCTGCGGTTTTGGCCAAGCCAATATCACATGGGCCAGCGGCAAGCTCTTGAGATACGCCAGATTCACCACGATCCCCAAGACCTTGTCTTATTTCGGGCAAAGCGTCTTTCGTCTTGAGATGACTCGCATTGCGTAGCTTTAGCGCAGTATGCAATTAGTTGCATACTGCGCAACTGCTTGCGTCAGCTAAACTACCGATCTCGAATTTACATCTTCATGGTTGGTAGTGTCTGAATAATTTACACTTTTGATTCCTCCCTTCTCCTAGCCTAATTACCAATTCCCGCCAAATTCCAGCATTCGCGAGTTTCCGTCTGTGTGGCCACATTCTTGCAATTCGTTTTGCACAACTGAGCAGTAACCCTCGTTAGTTTTTCCTTCCGGGAACTTTGGTTTTTCTGGCCAAGAAATAAGCAAGCGATAAGAACAGGTGTGCGCACGGGCGGTCACTGGAAGACAGTGGACTGCACATTGCGTGGTGCATGGTCGAACGATTCGACTGCCGACACTTATCCCTTGAGACGCAAACATTGAAGTGATGAAGTGGTGAAGAAGTTTCAGCAGCGTTGGCAGAGCGCCTGAAAGTTTTCTTCAGATTTAGGAGTTACTGTGCGCAACAAAACAAATCACGCAGTTCACGTTGGGACCTTGGTGCTGTTACTCATCTCCATGGTGAGCGCGGTTGGTTGCGGAGGAGGCGGCGCACAATCTGCCGCTGGATCCCCCGCTCCTTCACCCACTCCCACTGCCACTCCTGTGCCTTCTTCAGCCAGCCTTTCCGCGACGCCCAGCAGCCTTGGATTCGGCTCGCAGGTGCTGAACACCCCAACAACGCAGATCACCAAAATTACCAATACGGGCAGTGTTGCTGTCGCAATCACGCAGGACACGATCGCTGGCTCTGGATTTTCTGTAGGCATCACCACGCCCATCAATCTGAATCCGGCGCAAAGCGTGAATGTTCCAATTGTGTTCAATCCCGCCGCGGCAGGAACGGTGAATGGCAGCTTGGTTCTGATGAGTAACGGCGCTACCGTGCTCTCTGTTCCTCTTGCGGGAACCGGACTTGCTCCGCTCGCGCACTCAGTGGATATCGCCTGGGATCCAAGCACTTCCGTGACGCTGCAAGGATACAACGTCTATCGCGGAACGGTGAGCGGTGGTCCTTACAGCAAAATTTCTCCGACGCTGGCAACGTCGACGCTGCTTTTTACCGATACCACCCCCGTTTCCGGCAAACAGTACTTTTACGTGGTCACCGCTGTGGATACCAGCGGGACGGAGAGTGCGGCTTCCGCACAGGTCGCCGTGGCTATTCCAGTGCCATAAAGAGGCCGCTGAGGCCATTTTCGCTTGCCATCAAGATAGGAATTGGAGTTGCAATGCTTAGATTTCTAAAAATCGTTTCCGTTCTCTCCTTGCTTTTCTCTGCGGCATTCATGTCCGCGCAAATTGCGCCACCCCGCATCTTTTTCTCTGACCTGGAAAGCGGCCCGAATACCGGCGGCCAGAACAACAACGGCGTATGGGTCACAATCTGGGGCAAGGGCTTTGGGGCGACACAAGGAACATCAACGGTCACTGTCGGCGGAGGTGCAGCCGCTAACTATCCTCTCTGGTCAGACGGCAAGATCATTTTTCAGCTGGGAATTGCGGCAAAAACCGGAAGCATTATCGTGAATGTGCCGGGCATCGGCGCCAGCAATGGCCTACCGTTCACCGTGCGCGCCGGCAACGTATTCTTTGTCGCCACCACGGGGAACGACGCCAACACAGGCAGCTTCACTTCTCCCTGGAAGACTATTCCAAAGGCCAAGAACGCTATTGCCGCAGGTGACACGGCATATATCCAAGATGGCGTGGCACAGACTTCAGAAGATAACTTCACCGCCTACCTGAGCATGGATAATGCCGGAGCCAGCAACTCGGGTACGGCTACTGCGCCCAAAGCGCTGATTGCCTATCCCAACGCCACGGCAACGGTGGGAGTGGCCGGCGGCCTGCATTACGGAATTCGCACACCGAACATCGGCGCGCACGAAGACTACTGGGTCATCTCACAATTGCATATCGTAGGCGGGACGCAGGCAATGGATATCGGCGGCACGGGCTGGCGAATTATCGGGAATGAAATGCAGTGCCCTGGCGCTGACGATCAAGTGGGCTGCTTTGAAATGAGTGAAGGCAACCAGGCAAAGTTTTATGGCAATGACGTGCACAATGCCGGGATCAATCCCACTTCTTCAAAGTTTTATCACGCGGTTTATTTCAGCACTGATTCCAACCATGTAGACGTAGGCTGGAACCATATTCACGATAACTTTACCTGTCGCGCTTTGCAGTTCCATTCGTCGCCACTCTGCACTCCGAGCTGCGGCGCCGCCGACACCACTGGCTTTAACCAGTTCGACCTTCACGTTCATGACAACCTGATTCATGGCGACAACTGCAATGGCATCAACTTCGCCACGGTAGATCCGTCCAAGGGTCCGGTTGAGGCTTACAACAACGTGATCTACAACGTCGGACGTATGGATCCCCTGCAGCTGGGAGCGGCGTTCTCCTGCATCTATGTCGCCGGCATCACAAACAACGGTGTGGCCGGAACCGGCTCAGTGGAGATCTTTAACAACACGCTTTCCGACTGCGCGGCCAACAATTCAGCCAACGCCAGCGGCTCACGCGGCGCATTTGGCGTGGGCGGCGGCCCGGCAACACTGATCATGCACCTGCGCAACAACATCGCGTACCAACTGGCGGGGGAAATCTATATTGATGGCAGCACGTCCCAGATCACAGGAGACAAAAACCTATGGTTCGGAGTTGGTTCGGGCCCGGCTCAGACGACCAACAACATCAATGCGGATCCAGTATTAGCGAATCGCACTATTGGCGATTACCACATCCTTACCGGCAGTCCGGCCGTCAACACCGGCCTGACGATTGTGCCGAGTAATCCTTTTGAGCCGAATCCCGGACCAACCATTGATACCGACAAAGATGGAGTGTTGCGCGCCCAAGGGGCAGGCTACGATCTTGGCGCTTACGAGTTTTTCTCCGGCACCGCAACCAGGCCAAATCCGCCCACGAATGTGCGGGCCGCGGTCCACTAAATTGGCCAAGATTAGATAAAGTTCTTGATGCTTAAGAGCGCCCTGGCGCGGGCGATTCCGTAGGTTAGGTATAGCGCGAACAGAGGAAAGAAATCGGGATATTGCCGGCTGCTCAGCACGTGCCTTATCGCTAGGGCGGTTGGCGGCAGGCACAACGCCATAAATCCTGCGGCGGGCAATAACCAGGGCCCGTGCAACGCAAGCGCCCAGACAATGCCGACTGCCACAACCAACAGGCTGAGCAGAGTGTATGCGGCAAAGAACACAGCTTTGCGATTGTGCGAACGGAAAACATCACGCAGAAAAACTTTAATAACGTGTGTCCCGTGCCATGCCTGCTTGCGGAAGAAAACGCGCAAGCTCTGAGCTGTCCCCAGATGAACTACACCAATCTGCGGAAAAGCGCGAACGTTCATACCAGCTTTTCTGGCGCGATCACAGAGCTCGTAATCTTCATTGGTCTGAATCGATTCGTCGAAACCGCCCAGCTTTAGAAAATCTTCGCGACGCATAATCAGGTCGCCCGCAGGCACGTGCGACACTTCGCCCGACTTGGGTGCTTCCTGGTAGCGATGCCACGTTCTTCCTACCCAAGACGAATCCTCCGGAAGCAAATAGTGCGCGCCCAGAACGCCTGCACCATCCGTAGGCGCTAAGGCAAAGATGCGATCAAGCCACTCAGCAGGAGCCAGGCAATCAGCATCCAGAAACGCCAGAATGTCTCCCGACGCAGTACGCGCTCCAAGGTTACGCAGCGCAGAAATGCGAACACCCGCCTGTTGCAGGACCTTCAGGTTCAAGCGGTCTGTAAAGGATTCCACGATTGCCAAAGTGTTATCGCGAGATCCATTGTCCACGACCAACACTTCAAATCGATCACGAGCGAAGGCCAGCCGGATCAGCGATTCCAGGCAGCGGCCGATCATTTTTTCCTCATTCAGCGCCGGTATGATGATGGAAATGCTTACCACGTGAGTCGAGGCAGGTTTGGTGATAGTCGCTGCCGGCGCGGCTTGTTCCATGGGACTCACGCGCGCCTCGCATCAGCGTTTCGGTTCTCCAGCGCTGGCGTAGGCACGGTGGTGATGGCCGCAAGGCCCAAAACTTCGTTATACATCTCTCGATATTTCAGCGCCATGGCTTCAGAAGTGTAATTGCGGCGCACCCAATCGTGTCCGGCCGATCCGATGCGGCGGGAGAGATCAGAATCGGTGAGCAAACGCGCGAGTGCATCTCGCAATCCATTCACATCGCCCGGATCCACCAGCAAGCCCGTTTCTCCATCTTTGATAACATTCGGAATCGCGCCGACTCTGGTTGCGATCACCGGCCTGGAAGCCGCCATGGCTTCAAGGATGGTCATGGGCAATCCTTCATTGAATGACGGCAGTACAAAAATATCCATTGCCGCATAAATGCCCGGCATGTCGGAATGTTGGCCTGCCAGAATCACCTTGGATTGCAATCCAAATCGCTGGATCATGCTCTCAATTGCTTGGTGATCAGGACCTTCACCTACGATTACAACTTTCAACGCCGGAAAAGCTCCACACAATTCACGAGCGGCGCCCAGCAGATACTCAAACCCTTTCTGAAGATCGAGCCGGGCTACCATGCCAACAACTTTGTTCTCCCCAAAGTCGAGCGCAGGCGATGGCAGCGCACGTTCAAACTGTTCCACATCGATGCCATTCGCGATTGTCCGGATTTTTTTAGCGGCGACGCCGGAGTCGAACAGGCGCTGCGCTACTGCATCCGAAACGGCCGCTAGTCCGTTAAATCTTTTCAGTGCCATTCGGTCGAGATGGTTGTAAATGCCCAGAGCAGCGGTGCCTCCCACCCAGTTATGGCAGGTTGCGACAATGGGCTTTCCGGAGCGACGCGCGGCGACATATCCATAAAGGTCAGCCTTATACCCGTGCGTGTGGAGCAGATCAATGCCATCTTCCTGAATGCACTCTTCAATCTGGCGAACGGCGCGCCAGTCTGCACGGCCCTGGCAATGCACCATGCGCACGCTCAGGCCGCGACGCCGCGCACGTTCATAGAATTCAACGTTGGGCACATGCACGTTGTAAAAAAGCATAAGAGTATTCTCGCAGCCGGCTTTCTGCTGGCTGGCGCAGAGGTTCAGCAGCATGTTTTCCGCGCCGTAATAACCGCCGCTGCTGATGAGTTGTAATACCTTCACGCGCTTCATTCTCTTTCTCTCACAAATGGATGTTCTGCTGCCGGGCAGCCTCAAAGTCGTTGTATCCGGTTAAGCGGCACCAGAGCCGATGGTACAAGCTGTCGCCTAGCACTCCCACCAACCCTTCTCTTAGCTGTGAACGCAGGCGCAATTTGCGCAGGGCGTTTCGATCTCTTGCCACAATCTTTTCCAGTTCAAGGATCGTGGTGGTGCGCCGCACCATGAATCGGCCAATTACCTGGATTCCTTGGATTTCTGCTTCAATCCAAGGATCCGAAACGTAAACGCGCCGGTATCCGGCAGCAGCGCAGGCATTAATCACTCGCCGGTTCCAGCGCCCGCCTGGAACTGATATTTCTTCTACGACGCTGCCAAGATTATCTTCCAGGGATTGTTTTGACGCGCGCAGCTCGTGCGCAAGCTCCGCTTCAGAACAAAACGTAAGAAACTGGTGCGACCATCCATGTGACTGAACCGAATGTCCCGCAGCCTGTAATGCCTTCAATTGTTCCCAGCCTTGGAATTTTGCCGCTGTGCCTATCAGACCAGGCGTGACAAAGTACGTTGCGTTAAATCCGTGCTCGGCTAGTAATGTCAGCGCGTTGTGAAATTGCGATTGCTCGCCATCATCAAAGGTGATTTGCGTAGTGAGTGACTTTGCCTTTTTCAGTGAATCAAGCAAGCGCAGTTGCTCAGCAAACGAGGCCGCCGTCACGCAGTAAGCGTAATTCGATTCCGGCATCACCTCGTGATAGGCAAGGACCATATTGCGATCGGCAGAGTGCGTCATCTTCCACCTTCCGCGCCATGGGCTATCGTGTGAACCGGCTCGTTCAGGTGGCCATCGATCACCATGCCGGACGAATGGGCTGAATTCAGTTGAGCCATGGCTTCAGCTGATTCCGCAGCCATCACATCTTTGAAGGGCTGGAATTTGTGCCGGCTCAAGACGGTATTCAGCTTGGCGTGCATGTGCTTGAGGTTCGTATAGTGCCGCACGCGCGATTTCAGTGGCCCAGCAATGCGCGGCTGCTCCGGATCGAGTTCCCACGGATGCAGATAAACGACCACCCGCTCTCCGTACTTTTTTTCAAACGTCTGGAAGGCGAGCTCGGTAACTGCCGATGGGAAGATGCGCAGATATCCGCCGCCGGCTGCGGGGAAATTTGTGCCAAAGAAGCGAAGCGTGGCAGGAGGAAACTCCCGAAGTTTTAGTCCGTTTCCGCATTCGTGCGTGTATGGAAACCTTTGCGCTCCTGGCACTCCATAAAGATCGTGATGAATGGGATAAATGCTTGAATCGTACGTAAATCCCTCTTCGGCCAGGATGTCCAACGCCCAGAGAGAGGATTTGGTAATCGACCAGCTTGGCGCGCGATAACCGCTTACAGGAACGCCCGTTACGTTTTCAATCGCGTGTTTGGCCTGGCGCGTGTCCTTGCGGAACTCATCTGGGGTGAGGCTGTAGACCGTCCGATGCCAGTAGCTATGACAGGCAAGCTCATGCCCGCGCGATTGGACCTCACGCACAAGTTGCGGAAATCGCTCTGCCACCCAACCAACAAAGAAAAATGTTCCTTTCGCATTGTGCTGATCAAAGAGATCCAGTAGACGATGAGTATTCGCTACCACGCGGGAAGGCCACTGGTCCCAGCTCTTGCGGTCAACTGATCCGGCAAACGCTTCTACCTGGAAATAGTCCTCCACGTCCACGCTGAGGACATGGGTTGTTTGCTTCGGCTTTGGGTCCTGCTTACTCAATTGTTCTGACTCTCCAGGGGTGCTTTCAGACGTGGCTTGCCCCGCTTGCTTTGAATAGTGCAACGCAGATGCCGTTAAAGTGGGATGGAACTTACTGTGAAAGCAACAGGTTACGTTGGAACTTGCAGAACTGATTCAGCAGATGTGAAAACCATTGCACACCATGAGCAATCGGGTTGTCTTTTCTGACGGTCGCCATTGGGAATGGGAAACAGCAAAACAGCTGGTAACTTGGTGTAAACACGAATACAACCACGCCCACCATCGTGAATCCTGGCTTCGCCTCAAGCAGCAACAAACGGCAACCTAACTGCTCTCATACTTTGGTTAAGGCTTGGTTTGGGCGAACCTGGGTTTAAGGACTATGGGAATACGGTTCAACGGCATAGGGAGAGAAGTTTTGTCGGTTACTACTGAATTGAAATCCTTTGGGCATGCAGTCTCGTTCCGGAGCGGCCTCTCGTCAGCGATTGCGCGGCGCCAGGGCTGCGGGCGCATTCTTATGTACCACGGGGTTGCGCAACAAGGGGCTCAGGCACTGGGGGAGCAGTTGCGTTATCTGGCCAGGCATTTCAAAGTTGTGTCGCTGGACCGCATGCTCGATGGAATAATGAATGGTTCCCTTCCACTCGCGCATGAAATCGTCTTGACCTTCGACGACGGCTTGCGCAATAACCTGACGGTGGTTTATCCGATCCTGCGTGAATTGCAACTGCCCGCTACGATGTTTGTCTGTCCCGCGTTGGTTGAGTCTGGCGAGTGGCTTTGGAACCACGAAATGCGCTGCCGTCTGCAGACGCTCCGGACTGGCGAGTTTGCTGAAGTTCGCATGAAGCTTCTGGCACCCGGGAACACCGTTGATGTCATCGAATGGATGAAGACTTTGGCATTGCAACAACGGCGCACTGCTGAAGCCATCATCCGGCAAGCCACTGCCGGCTTCCAACCGACGGAAGCGCAGCGCGAAGCTTTCGACATAATGAATTGGGATGACCTGCGTTCACTTGATCGCGATCTCATCACTGTGGGTTCGCATACACTGAGCCATCCTATCCTGACTAAGTTGAGCGGTCAGGAAATCGAATCCGAAATTTTGGAGAGCCGCCGATGCCTGGAACAGCGGCTGGAACGGAAGATAGATTTATTCTGCTTTCCCAATGGCGCTTATGACAGGCGAGCTTACCAGTTGGTCCAGAAAACGTATCGCGCGGCAGTTACTACCGAAACAGGTGTAATCAATGGCACCGAGGGGCTTGACGTTCACAGATTGCCCCGCATCGCCAGCGCTGAAAATGCGGCGCTGACCGCGTGGCGGCTGCATAGGCCAGAAGCATGAGTCAAACAACCGTACTGGTCCTTGACGGACATAGCCGCGCAGCGCTGGAAACCCTGCAAAGCCTCGGTCGGGCCGGTGTGCAGGTGGACCTTGCGGCTGAAACGCAGGACTGCCTTGCTATGCACTCGCGCTACATCTCGCGCAAACTGCAGCAGCCGTCTCAGGAGCGCGCGGCGGACTTTCACGCTTGGCTGCGGGAACAGGACAAGCTTCGCAAGTACGCGTTGATTGTGCCCGCCACCGAAACATCGCTCTTGGGCTTGCGGCAACTGGATGAAAACGATCCCCTTCGCCGCAAGGCCGTAATTGCTGTTGATAAAGCACTTGATATTGCGCTGGACAAAGAAAGAACGTGGCAACTGGCGCATCAACTGGGCGTGTCCGCGCCGCGTGGAGTTTTGATTTCTACCCTGGCCGAGATCGGCCACCTGCAAGAGTTCCCGGTAGTGCTCAAGCCGACGCACAGCAAAGTGGTGGTCGATGGCGCGTTGCGAACACTCGCCGTTGCAGTCGTGAAGAATGAATCAGAACGGCAGGAGCAATTGCGGCGCTGGCTTCCAGTCACTGCTGTCCAACAGCAGGAATATATTCAAGGGCGCGGTGTTGGCGTGGAATTTCTCTTCAACCGCGGCAAGAAAATCTGGCACTTTGCCCATGAACGCGTGCATGAATACCCGCTTACCGGAGGCGCGAGTTCCTACCGTCGTTCGATTGAACCGGCGGCGGCGATGCTGCAAGACGCTGAAAAGCTTTTAACAGCGCTCAGCTGGCATGCGGTGGCGATGGTTGAATTCAAGGTCGACGCCAAAGGACAACACTGGCTGATGGAGATTAATCCGCGTCTCTGGGGATCGCTGGCGCTGTCCATCGATGCCAACGTCGATTTTCCGCTGGGGCTGCTGCAGATTGCACAAGGCGAAGAACCGGCTCCACAACCAAAGTACAAAGTTCATTACTTTACGCGCGATCTGCGTACAGACGTGGACTGGCTCAAATGTAATCTCAGGGCGAACCGACACGATCCGTTGCTGCATACTCGGTCCCGCACTCTCTCGTTTTTTCAGCTTCTGCGACCATTGTTCGGCCGCGAAAGCTGGGACCATTTTGACTGGCGTGACTTGGGGATTACCCGGAGAGCATTGGCCCTGGCTGTGACTGATCAGGTGCGACCGGTCTACCGCAAGATCAAGAACTGGCAAACCAAGCGCAAGTTGCGGCACCATCACAATGCCTTATTAGTCCGGCTGAAAGCCGCGGGCGGGCCCAACAAGATTGTTTTTCTTTGTTACGGCAATATATGCCGCAGCCCGCTTGCCGCCGCGCTCGCCGAACAACGGCTGAGCGGCGTCGCAATTGGTTCGGCAGGATTCCATGAGCAACCGGGCCGAAGTTGTCCGCAAAAGATTTTGCGGATCGGAACTGCATTCGGGATCGATCTCTCTAGTCATCGCTCTGCGCGCGTTACGCGTGATCAGTTGGCAAATGCCGACCTGGTGATTGCCATGGACCTGGAGAATCTCAATCGCCTGCGCCAGGAATTTCCCGAGATGGCGAACCGCACAACCTTGCTCGGGCTCTTTGGAAGGCCGGAAACGCTCGCGATTGCCGATCCTTATCTTGCCGACGAAGCTGCCAGCAATAGCATTTGCGAGCAGGTTCGAGAGAGTGTTGAGGGCCTGGCATCCTGGGCGGGGGAAAGAAAGCGCGCTACCTCCGCGTCTGCTGTTCCCACAGCAGCCGCTGGTGGTCGATAAAGCACTTTGACCTTGCTGGAAGGAAATTCTGCTGCAAAATGTGCAATCTCTTGCACAAAGGGTGAAATCAACTCGCCAAGACGAGACAAATCAACTGTAAGCTGCTGAATGCAAAGGTCATCCATCGACATGCTTTGGCAGCAGACTTGCCAATAAGTATGTGGTTGGACTTTCTAAGCTCAAAATAGCGGAAGTCCACATTAGGGCAGGCAATGTATTCAACCTTTTACGGCTTAACACAAGACCCTTTTCGACTAACGCCGGATCCTCGCTTCCTCCATCTTGCGGAGCCACATCGCAACACCCTGCGCGCTATGGTCGAGGGCGTGGTGGGCCGCAAGGGCCTGCAAGTCGCCATTGGGCCCATCGGCACCGGCAAGACCACGCTGCTTTACTGCCTGCAGCATATCCTTTCCCATGAGGCTACGCGCGAACGGCCGCTGCGCTCAGCTTTTGTGGTGAATCCAACCCTGACCGCAGACGAACTGTTTGAGGCATTGTTCGATGAGTTAGAAATTCACGCCTCTGCGCCAACCAAGCCAGCCCGCCTGCGGGCATTGCACGAGCTACTGCTGGCCTCGCACAAGAGCAATAGCGCCGTTGTAGTGATTATCGATGAAGCGCATCTCATGCCGCCGGAACTTATTGAAGAAGTGCGCCTGCTGATGAACCTTGATAACTATCCGGTAAATGTGCTGCAAATCATTCTTTGCGGCCAGCCGGAGCTTCTTCCGCTATTGATGAAACCTGAATTAGCGGCGTTGAAGCAGCGGATTTCCGTGGTCACCAAACTTCGCGCGCTGACTCTGGTTGAAACCAGGGCATACATTGCGGAACGGCTGCATGTTGCCGGACTGCGCGGCGACAGCCCGTTTAGCACATCGGCGCTGGAAGAAGTATTCCGTCTTACGAACGGCGTTCCGCGCCTGATCAACTCGATTTGCGACCACGCTCTAGGCGTTGGTTTCCGGCGCCAGCTAAAAAAACTTGGCGCCGAAGCAGTGCTTGAGGCCGCCGAGGAAATGGGCTGGGAGCAGCCCGCGCCCATAGCAACGCAGGAAAGTATGGCCAAAACAGCTTCTTAGTATCACAGCTTTTTAGTATCAAAGAGCAATGAAACTTTAAATTAAGTTCAGACAGGAACCATGACGGCATGAGCAAATTCTTTAACGAAACTCGCACCGTAAGAAAAACAGAGGCCGTTGCAGCAACGGCAAATGTCAACATCCAAGAGTTGGTCAGCTCGCTCAAGGAGCACATGGAAAGCAACGGAGCCGCGGCTTCGCACTCCGGCCAGATTGATCTTCAGCACCTGCTGCAACCACTGCAAGAGTCGGATGAGGTTGCTTCCCAGGTTGCGGCTGCCCGGCTGGAAAATTGCCGCAGCATAAAGCTGCCGCGCACGGAAGAGCGGTCATTCCTGGTGTCACAATACAATCCGGCGATGCAGGCAGCCGTGGAGGCTTACCGCACGCTCCGTACCCGGTTGGTGAAACAGCAGACCCGAACCGGCGCGCGATCACTCGTCATCACCAGTTCCGCGCAGGGGGAAGGCAAGACGCTGACGATCTTCAATCTAGCCATCTGCTATGCAAAAATCGAAAACTGGCCCGTGCTGGTGGTAGACGCCGACTTGCGTACCCGCGGCCTATCCATGCTGGCAGGAGATCCGGAGTCACGCGGATTGGCCGAGATACTGGAGAACGGGTGCGACTATCAATCCGCTGTACTTCGGACTGACATTCCCGGGCTCCACATTTTGCCGGCTGGCGAAACCAGCGCCTCGCCTTCTGAACTGTTCTCCGGCCAGCGCTGGAAAGAGTTCATGGGCTGGGCCGCTGAATCTTTCCGCCTGGTCCTGGTTGACTCTCCTCCGGCACTGAACCTTGCTGACTTTGAACTGATCGCTTCGTCTTGCGAGAGCGTGATGGTAGTAGCACGCGCGCGCAAGACGCCGCGTGAATCATTGGCCAAGGTGCTGGCGCAGGTTGATCCGCGCAAGATCACCGGAGTGGTTTTCAATGCTGCCGAAGAAACACCGGAGAATGGATACTACAGATACACGGCAAAAGCAGGCGCTTAGTTAAAAATGAAAGCCATTAGACATAACCAAGCCCTCCGCGCGGAGGGCTTGGCTTTTTCTGAAGGACCAGCGGGAACCAATTGCGCTGTTCCTTAAGATATTTAGCGAGTGCGGGCGGCTGCGCGCCGGCGGCGCAGGAAAGTTGCTCCAGAAATCAATAGAGACCCCAGAACAATTAGCCATGCGGGCTCGGGAAATGATTCAAAATGCTGCATACTGTCGGCGATTGCACCGTGAAGTTGAAGGGCCCCGGAAAATAAACTTCCTGAGAGCACAAAGAATAAAATTCCGATGATTGAGTAGGTAAACTTTTTCACCATGGTCCTGTCCGTCAATTCGTTTATGGTTCTAGCATTACAAAAGTCACAGTGCGCCCCGGAAGGGTACATTACCGCGCACTGTTGACTTATGATCTGCCTGTATATGTGCACGGCCAGTGCCAAAGCCATCCACGTAAGATCAAGGAGATATGGGGCAAACATTGAGTCAATGTGCAAAAGCTTGCAGCAAAATGTCACAATTGATGGGACAGCAGAATGTCGGAGAGCTGCCATGAATGGCCGATTGAGTTCTTAAGTCACTGAAAAGCAATCAAATTTTTAATCCGAGAATTAAATCTGAGCTTAAGCTCAGCTATGGGCTCCGTGGCTAACGAAATGCAGTCTTAAGGTCTTAAGTTTGGTTCACGTGGAATTCGTCTGCTGGATTAGATGGAAGGTATGCAACAATTTTCAACTCCCGTGCTGGACTCTTCACAACCCCATGCCTCATCGGCTGCCGAAGCCGGGTCCGGCGACTTAGCCGTTGGTGACGCGAAGGGGCGTCCGCACGTGCTCTTTCTTATCGACCATTTAATGGCGCTGGGCGGCGGAGAAACCAACCTGTTGAAAGTGGTCCAGCTGATGCCGCCGGAGCTGGTTCGCTGCTCGATTGCCACCTTTCGTATCAAGCCTGAAATTCGCCAGAGCATCTCTGTTCCGGTTTATGTGTTTCCCTGGAAGCGGTTTTTTCATGCGGACGCATGGAAGGCAGTGCTCGCGCTGCGGAAACTTATCAAGACGGAAAAAGTGGACATTGTTCAAACGTATTTCGAAACTTCCAATTTGTGGGGCGGACTTGTGGCCAAGCTGAGCGGGGCGCTGCTGCTGTCTTCCCGCCGTGACATGGGGATATTGCGGAAAGCCAAGTATGCGCCGGCTTATCGGCTGGTGAACCGCCTCTCCGATCGTGTGCTTGCCGTGTCAGAAGAAGTGAAGAAATTTTGTATTGACACGGACCGCATCGATCCGCAAAGAATCTCCGTCGTTTATAACGGAGTCGATCTCAAGCACATTGCCGCTGAATCTTCAAAAGACAATCCGTTTGCAGAGGCCGATTGGGCGGGCGCATCGCACATCATCACATGCATCGGCAACATCCGGCGGGTCAAAGGTATAGACGTACTTGTAAAAACTGCGCAACGTGTTTGCCGAGAGTTGCCAGAAGCGGTCTTTGTGATTGCAGGAAGCCTTTATGAAGGAGACTATTCAGAAGAAATACAGGCAATGATCCGTCAGTTGGGCCTGGAGAAAAATGTAAAGCTGCTGGGCTTTGTGGCAGATCCGGTTCCTTTGCTCAAAATGAGTGACGCATTCTGCCTGCTTTCGCGCAGTGAAGGTTTCTGCAACGCCCTGCTGGAAGCAATGGCATGCGGCGTTCCTTGCGTGGTAACGCGGGTCGGCGGCAATCCTGAGGCGATTACCGACGGCAAGACCGGCTTTCTGGTGCCGGTTGAAGGCGATGCCGCCGCGGCCGAAAGGCTCCTGATGCTGCTACGCAATCCTGAGCGGCGAGCCAAAATCGGAGAGAGCGGTCGCAGATCTGTGGAAACGCGATTCAGCGCCGATGTGATGATCCAGAGATTGATTGAAGTTTATTCCGGTCTGCTGGCTGAAAGAGATAACAAGCGATAGCTTCTGCTGGTCCACTTTTCTGCAAGGTATTTCTTAGGACGATTTTCCCATGGACTTCTTTTCGCTGGGCTTCCATGCCTTACCTGAAATCTGACTGCGTTTTTGAAACTTCTTCAAACCGTTTGACAGCATCTGTGACAGCAAACCTTTGGCTGCACTCCAGACCACGGCATAATCGAAGATCAGCGGAGAGAACTCTCCTTTTGCATTGACCAGGTGGTATTCACATACGTTGACGCGAGGAATAAGAAAAGGGTCGCAATCGCGCGTCCACACGCCGGGGTCGTTCAAAAAAGCAAACTTATATCCTGCCTGCGCCACTAAGGAGCGCACTGGTTTAGAGCAGTCTCCATTCGGATAAGAGAACAGTTCGCATGAACAACCAAGCTTTTGTTGGATGGCTTCCCGAGAGCAGGCAATCTCCCGCTCAGCATCGGCAGCGGAAAGCGTGGTAAGAATCTCATGCGTGCTGGTGTGCGAACCAAAGGTAACCCCGTGAGCATAAAGCTCCGCGATTTGTGCCCAGGACATCGTCTTGTCCACGGCGGTAGAAGGCTCAACGGCACCAGTAGCCGCGATGATCTGGCTGATGCGGCTTTCGCGTTCCAGTGCCGGCAACGCCTTAAGCGCTTCAATCGCCTTTCCGATTGAGACGGTGTGCCGATTACCATTGACTGAGGGAATGCGATCAAGGGCAGCGGCGGTCCGCTCCGGCCAGAACGGCAGCGCGGTACCAGTTCTTTCCGGCACAATAAAAATGGCAAACGGCACCTTATATTGCGACGCAAGTGGGTAAACCGACTCTGCGTTGTCCGCCCATCCATCGTCAAAGGTAATAGCTAGCTTGAGCTTGCCGGTTGGCATCCACTCGGGCTCTTGCTCCAGATTGGCAAATTCACAATGCTGCGACGCGTATTGCAGAAAATCGGAAAACGTCCTATCGCGGACGATCATTCCGCCCTGTGAAGCGGTTTGTTGCAATTCAGAATCACTCAAAACGCGATGAAACGTAAGGACGATAGCGCCGTGTCCCCGGACCCACTTACGGGCCAGCGACAGCATGCCGGAAGTACGCAGCAAGCCTGCCCAGAATACTTTTCCGTGGGCCCTCAACGCCGACCTGTTAAACGGGCTTGCCATATGTTGTCCTTGCGTTTCAGATAGCGCGTAACCCCCGCCGCCGGAACTCGCGCGCTTCTTCACGGCGCGGAAAAGTAAAGTAGCTTCCCTGCGCATGGTCCATTTGTGTTGCCACTGCTGAATTCGTTTGCAGGCTGCGCACAACCTTGGCCATGCAGTGCGCGCCATGTCGCTTGCTGCGGCGGATGAGTTGATGCAGCGACTCGCCGGGCGTCACCGGCAAAGACTCCTGCAACAGTGCGTCGCCTTCATCCACCTTCGCCGCCATGTAATGAATCGTCACGCCCAGCTGTTGCTCGCCATGATACAGCTGCCAAAACGTAGGCATCATACCTTTATATCTGGGCAGCGGAGCATGATGAATGTTGATGCAGCCGCGCGGCGGAATTCCCAGCAGTTTTTCTTTCAATATGTAAGGGCAAGCGACGGAAATCAAGAGATCGGGCGACCGCTGCTGCAATGCATCGGTAAATTCCGGCTTGTTCGGATTGTCCACATGCTCATAAGGAATTCCATACGCATGCGCAAGCTGTGCGATGGAATAAAATTTCTGTGATGAGCGATTGCGCGGCAGCAAGGAAAATACTTTGGCCTTTGCCGCTTGCAGCAGAAGCTTGCCCAATCCCGTGACTCCATACAACCACTTGAGTTCTTGTAAGAGCTGCACCCTGGAGCGCTTGCCCATGGCCCGGCAGCAGGAGATCCGGGTGACCTCAAACTCGCCGGCATAGTGCCGCAGAAATTCTTCAAAGAACGGCAACACATAAAGCGGGTCTTCCTGCGTCAGAAATTCGATTTTCATCTACGAGCCCTCACAGTTTGCCAAGTCACATATTTGCGGCCACGGCAAATTTCCAGCATGCTTACCAGCGCCGCGGCGTTGAGCGTACAGAAAAAAAGCGGAATGCCAAGAGGCTTCCATTGGCGATGCACCGGCATAAGCATGTTCAGGAGCGCGGCGGCATAAAAAAACAATTGCACAGCCATCGTGAACCTATAAACAGAAGAGTCGAGCAGAAGGCTATTCGCTGCGAACAAGGCGATGAGAAACAGCGGCACCATCCAGCGCATGATTTTGTGTGACCAGAGCTGGAATGCCGGCCAGGCAAACTTCCATGGCTTAAGCAAGTCAGCGACGCTCAGCAGCCCGCGCATGGCCCTGGTAACCACGCGGACGCGCATGGAAAACTCTTCACTGGTGGATTGCGTTGTTTCTTCATAAGCCAGCGCACGATCTTCGAATATCACGCGATAGCCCTTCCGTATGGCCTGCAATGGCTGGACCAGATCACTGATGATATCGGCGGGCAAGTCAGTGTAAGCCGCTTTACGAACGGAATAAATGCAGCCGCAGCAGCCGGTAATAGTGCGAATGCCCGACTGCATTTTCTTGATCATGTTTTCATAGTTCCAGAAAGCTACGCTGCCCAAGCCAGTGGGAGACTGCTCGCCGGGATCAAAATATTGATACCTACCGCTGACCGCGCCTACCGAATCGTCCTGATAATTACATGCCAGATACAGTAAGGCTTTTGGATGATAGATTGCCGTGGCGTCAGAAAAGATGATGACATCGCCTGTGGCTTCTTTCACGCCGACGTTCTGCGCAAAAGTTTTTCCGCGGCGCTCCGGCATTCTGACCAGACGTACGCGGCTATCAGGAAATTCTTTTACGAGCTCATCCGTGCGGTCAGTGGAGCAATCTGACAGCACCAGCACTTCAATCTTGCCGGCAGGATATTCCAGCGCCAGCGTTTGCTGGATTTTGCGTTCGATGGCCTCTTCTTCGTTATAGGCGGCGATAAGGACCGAAATCCGCGGAGTATAACCGGCATCGCTACGAGGGCGGCGCACAAACAGGCCAATCAAAGCTAAAAGAATCGGGTAGCCAGCGTAAACATAAATCAACAAGAACGCGGCCAGCCAGAACACTATTCTGGCTCCGCTCGCTACACCCACTCCGAATTGGCCGACCAAAATCGCTGCCATGTTTTCCTAATACGCAGTCCTAACGAATGCAGACCGCGTCAGTTTTGTCTTTTTCTGCGTGTCCGACTTGAACCATTGTCTTTGTTTTTGTGCCGCCCATAGCGGATTCCAACACGGATTCAGCTGACTGTTTATCGAAATACATGCGCTGCCAGACTTCAATCATCAGGAGCGCCCAGATTTTCAGGGCATTGTCCCGGCGATTTTCGGCATGGTCTCGCAGAAGCTTCTGCACCGCGTCAGGACGGAAGAGGCCACGGCGCTCGATTGCAGCAGGCGAAAGAAATTCTTTGATCACCGGCTTGAGTTCGCCGTTGATCCATTGCGGTAACGGCGGATTGAAGCCCATCTTTTTCTTGGTGAGCACCTCGCGCGGCAAAATATCCCGCATGGCCTGCCGGGTGATCCACTTGGTGGTCATGTTACGGACCTTCATGCGTTGCGGCACCTGCATGGCAAACTCAAGAAGCCGATAATCAGTAAAGGGCGCCCGCACTTCGAGCGAATTGGCCATGGACATGCGATCGGCATATTCCAGGCAATTGCAGCAGAGAAATGACGCGGCATCCACGTAACCGAGACGGCTCATGGGATCCAGCTTTTCGCCATTGCGGAAGAATTGGCGCAGGAAATCTCCTGAATTGCGTCCGCCAACGGACGCGGAGAAGTCAGGTGTATACAGTTCCTGCTTCTCACTTTCAGAGAAATATCCGACCCAGTCGATATACATATCCTCTTCAGCCTGCCAGGCGGATTGGGCGAATTCACGTACGCGGCGGAAGCCGTGGCGGCCGTCAGTGGCATCATTCATGAAACCGGATAATCTTGAAACCAAACCCTTGGTCAAAAACTGGGGCAGCTGACGGTAGCGCCGTGCCATGGCAGCACCGGCATAGCGGACGTAGCCGCCAAAGAGCTCGTCGCCACCATCACCAGAGATGGCGACTGTAACGTGCTTCCGCATCTGCTTGGTGATGATGTATTCAAGAATTGCAGTGGGATTGCCGAAAGGCTCATCGAAGTGCCGCACCACGTCAGTCATGTAGGCGGCGCAGGCTTCGTCCGCCTGCAGAATGTGGTGCTCCGTATTAAATCTTTCGGCAACGAGTTTCGCTATGGGCTGCTCGTCATAGAATTTGCTTTTCTCGAATCCAATGGTGAATGTTTTGACCTGGTCCGGACTGTTCTTTGCCGCGAAGGCGGTAATCGCGCTCGAGTCGAGGCCGCCGCTCAGGAAGAGTCCCAGCGGCACGTCGCTGATCATGCGCAGCTTTACAGATTGTTCCATCAATTCGCGCGCGCGCTCGATCATTTCCGCTTCCGACATCTGCAAAGGTGTACCGGCGGTCTCAGCCGCGTCCCAATATTTCCATTCACGCCGATGCACGTCGCCTTCTGAGTCAACCACTATTTCCATGGCTGAACCGGGCGCCATCTTTCGCACGTGCTTGAACGCAGTGGAAGGATATGGGAAATACAAATACGTGAGATAGTCATGCATGGCCACGGGATTGAGTTCCGCAGGCACGCCGGCCTGAAGAATGGCCTTGATTTCCGAGGCAAAAACAAATTTGCGACCATTATTAGTATGCGAGTAGAACAGCGGCTTCTTGCCTAGATGGTCGGTGGCCAGCAGCATGCGCCGATGGCGATTGTCCCAGATAGCGAAGGCGAACATGCCGCGCAGCTTTTTCACCACTTCAGCACCCCACTCCTCATAGCCGTGAATGATGACTTCAGTATCGGTATGGGAACGGAAGGTGTGTCCGGCAGAAACCAGCTGAGTGCGCAATTCCTGGAAGTTGTAAATTTCGCCGTTGAAGGTGATCCAGATGGACTCATCTTCATTGCACATGGGCTGATGACCGGCGGAGGAAAGATCGATAATAGAAAGCCTGCGGTGCTGCAAGCTTACCCAGACGGAGCCGTTGGAAAAAGTGAAATACTTAAGCCCAGCATCGTCCGGACCGCGGTGATGGAGTTCCAGCCCGCATTTTTCATCCGCTGGTGAGCTTCCGATTTGTCCAAAGATTCCACACATAATATTTGTCCTTATACCAACGCCGGCTCTTCATCTCGCACCCACGGCAATGGCTCCGGCGGCGCCTCGGCGACCGCAGCGGGCACTTCCTGGCGCTCACTTTCTATCATCTGGCCGCGCACAACACATGCCAGCATGACCCAGAGAAAGCCATTGACCTCCACATAAAGCCAGCGATCGCCAAAGAAATTCACCACAAAAACGCAGGCCATCAAGAGCGAGAAACCCAAGCCAACGGACTGGAGAAATGGATCTTGAGCGGTACGGTAGAGCTTGACGCCGAGGCGCGTCATCTTGGCCAGCAAAAACAGGAATAAGATCAGTCCAAGGACGCCAGTTTCCACCAGCACTTTCAGGAAGTAGTTGTGCGTATCTGTGTAAATGCCGACGCGATGCTGCCATTCATAGGTATCAAAGCCTGCTCCGAGAGCTGGGTTCTGATGAAACAAATTCATGGCGTCATCCCAGAGGACGACGCGGTCCTGCGCTGAGGTATCAAGCTGCTGCTCATTTTTGTCATAGGTCATGAGCACGCGTTCCTGCACAGAAACCGGAACAAAACTTTGCCAGCTAAGCAGGAAAACCGCGAGAGCGAGCAGTACCCAGCGCTGCCGCACCAATCCGAGAAAGAACAAACCGACCAGAACTCCTACATACGCTTCGCGCGAGTAAGAAAACAGCAGGCAATAAGCGCTGAAGGCAAACAGTCCCCAGAGTGCGACCTTGAGCGATTTGCGCTTCTGCAAAGCACTCAATCCCAGCACAAATAACATGAACTCGGCCTCAAAGGTGGCCACGCCATTCACACCGGCATAGCCCAGAGCGCCGCCATCACGCACGTCATAAGAGAAATGCGATGTGTCGCGATCGCTCATGGTGCCGTAATAGCCCTTGTTCACGGCCAGCACGGAGAGGCACATGAGCACAACGATGATTTTGATCTGCTTTACATCCTTGATCACGCTCACCGTAACGGCAAAAATAATGAACATGACCATGTAATTCTTCCAGTTGGAAAAACGCGGATCGCTGATGGAAAGCGGCATCTCCGTGTTCAGAAAGAATGCGCCACGCCAGAGCTGGACGTAGCAGAACACGCCAAAGATGATAAGGAATTTGTTCATCGGCGTTTTGGCAAAGCGGAAGCCGCCTTTGAAGACTGCGCCCAGCACAACGCCCAGCAACAGCATGTCAATCAGTTTGTTGCCCAGGGGAAAATCGAGAATGCGATAGCGGAGAGTCTGCAACGGCAGCAGCGGGATCAAGAAATACAAACCCGCCTGCGGCCTCCAGAAGAGCGAAAGCAAAAAGGCCACAATAGCGCCGATATAGAGGGCCAGAGGGACGTATTGTTCCAGTCCAAAATGCATGGCTTAGGTCCTCTCCGTCATGGCGGGCAGCGGCTTGAGGGCTGGTTCGCTGGAAGAATGCAGCCAGCCAGCGAGTGCGGTCCAAATGCTGGTAAGCAGTTCGCGCACGCGCAGATCGATGGCAAAAAGGATTCCGGCGTACAGAACCAGGATCAGACTTCCCTTTACTGCCGCGCTAAGCAACGGTGTTTCTACGGGCAACTGCATCACCAACCATGCGATGGCAGCGCCGGTTATGGCGTATCGGGCAAAGGAAACGAGTTCAAGCTTGTACGGCAGCACGCGCATTGACTGATAAGCAAGAAACACCACGATGCCGGCATAGCTCACGGTGGTAGCAATCGCCGCGCCCACGAGCCCCACGCGCGGAAGCAATATCACATTCAGCACTACATTGAGAAAACCGGCATAGAACGTTGCAGCAGCGATTTTGGTGGCCCGTTTGTGGATCATGAGGCCGGGGCGGAAATAAATGGTGACAGCGGAGAGCACCAGCCCGACCACCAAAAACGGCAGCAGCGTATGCGCTTGCTGGAACTTGCGGGACGCGAGCAGGACGATGACATCGCGCGACGTAACGATGGCCACGCAGACGACTGCAACGGCGACGAGAATGAATTGATCCAGGCTGCGGGAAAGAAAATCCTGCAATGCCTTTTTGCCTTCAGTATTCCAGACACGCATGCAGATGGGAAAGAGAGCCATTTGCAAGGGCGCCATGAGCACGTCCTGCAGATAGATGGCGATGCCATAAGCGGCAGCATAAAAGCCGAGCGCCTGTGCGCCAAGATAATGCTGAATGAAGAAGCGGTCGCCGGAGTCAAGCACGAACCAGGAAATTTCGGCGGCCATCAAGGGTAAGGAGAAAGCCGCAGCAGTACGGAGGAAACTTACGTCGAACATGCTGGGCGAAAGCAACTGCCGGCGACCAAGAACAGGCAAATATTGCAGAAGGATAATGCCTTCAACGATCACCAATCCAAGAAAGAAGGCGAAGATGGTCTTCTGCCAGAAGAACAATAACGCGCAAATCACGCCGACGGTCAGCGCTTTTTGCAGGATGTCCATGCCGTTGAACAGCCGGGTCTTGTTCTCCATCTGCATCAGGTTCATCTGCATGGACCGCAACGAGCGAATCATGATCAGGCTGCACGCCAGCAGAAGAGTGCCGGCGGCCGTGATTCCCATGAAACGTCCTACGCCAAGGAGCAATGCCGCGACGAACAACAGAGTCAACGTCAGCGCCAGGAGTGCGGTGCTATAAAACAATGTGGAGTAGTAGCGACGCAGAGTGTCGGCGCTAGCGGCCTGCTCGCCTTCAGGGTAATAACGCTGGACGGAATGCTGAAAACCGAATTTTGACAACACCGTCAGAAGCAGGACGGTGTTTGTGATCAGGTTGATAACGCCATATTCAGCGACAGAAAAAACGCGGGTGAAGACCGGAAAGGAAATGAATCCCAGGAGCATGACAACCAACCGCCCACCGAGGTAGTGGGACGAGTGGCGATAAAGTGTCTTGAGTGCGCTCATAGGAGTTCCAGCCACGAAGTTTCCTTGCCGTTACGGGCGAATCGTTTTTCCGTGCCATAGGATTGCCACATTGTCGTTCTGCTAACGCTTTGCCTGCTACAAAATCGAGTGCAGCTTCAGGAACAATCCTGCTTCAAGGGCACAACCGATCAAAGAAATCACCACAGCGATAATGGCAAACCGGATCAAGCTGCGCCGGTCAGCCGCGGATTGGAGTTGAGGCACAACTGCAAGAAGCGCGACGTTGGCGGGCAACATGGCTTTCAGTTCGCGCTCAAACTTAACTGTGCTATTCACCATGTCCCCGAGATAAGCCAGGCCTAGTGACATGGCCAGAGCACCAAGAAATGCTCCCAGCAACATGAGACCACGCTTGGGTTTAAAGGGTTTTTCCGGCACCTGCGCCAGATCCAGGATAGTGAAGTGTTCAGCCTGCTGCTTCTTTTCCAGATCGGCAGCCATGCCGGCGGAAAAAGTTTTATCGAGCAACGACTGGTAATGGTCCTTGGAGACGCTGTAATTGCGATTCAATTCAGCCATTTCCTGTTCGCGGACCGGAACCGCGTCCACCTTGGAGCGATACGAGGCCATTTGGCCCGTAAGGCGCTCCTGTTCTTGCGTGAAACGTTTTGATTCGCGATCAAGCAATTGCAGCCGCACGGTAACAGCAGTGTTGTCCTGTACTTCCGCCACTACTGGAGGATCCGGGGGGAGGGCTTTCAATCTTTCTTCAACGTGCTGTAACTGTGAAGCCGTGTCGATTACTTCAGGGTGCGCGCTGGTATAACGGTTCTGCAGATCCAGCAGGCGCGCCCGAAGTTGACGGCGCTCAGCTTCCAACTTGGTGCGCTCAGTGAGGGTGGGGGCCGTTTTGGGTTCGCCAGTATTCGGGCTCTCCAGCCCACGGGAGAGCAGCGTCCGCTCAACCTCAAGGCGATTAAGGGTGTCAGCGTTGGCCTGGAATTGTCCCTGCAACTGCGTGAGCGCCTGCATATTCGCGGGCTGCTGTTCCGGCATTTCACCCAGGTGACGCATCTTGAATGCGCTTAAACGTGCTTCCTGCTGTTCAAGGTTCTGTTTGGCTTCTTTAAGCTGGGCATCAAGAAATTCCGTGGTGTCCTGCGACTGCTGCTCACGGCTCTTGACGTTCCATTCAATGAAGCTGGCGGCAAGCTGGTTGGCTACCTGCGCCACCTGCTCGCGCTGACGGCCTTCATATTCAATGGTGAACGCGCTCAATCCAGAAGAGGAACCCTGCTTCACGGTAATTGCGATGTCCTTGCGCATTAAATCGATGAGTTCTTCCCGCGAGATCTTTCCCCGCAGCTCAGGATAAAGGTGCATGTCATCGATGATCTGCTGCAAGCGCGTGCTGCTTAAGACCTGTTGCGTGATGGTCGTGAGGCGCTGGCCGGGATCAGAATTCACGGTGGGGCTCACATACTTCTCTGACACCTTCTGCGGATCGACAAGGATCGTGGTGGTAGCCTTGTAGCGGTCCGGCATCAGGAGCACAACGGTGAAGCCCGCAAGAGAAAGCAGGACGGTCCCGAGCACAATCCATCCACGATAATGGCGCACAGTATGCCAGAAGGCTGCCAACTGGTTTGTAGCTTCGTTATTTGTAGCTTGGTTCATTGTCTCTCCCTCGGGCGCTTATTCGTCGATGTTGGCTTTACCGGAAATGCAGCGGAGCCGGATACCACTCAATGCCGACGACCGCATAGCTCAGATTTCCACTTACCAGGTTTCCACCTGCGCCGTGGAACGAACGGTAGCCCGCGCTCAATCCCATGGTGTTCATCAGCTTGTAGCGAACGCGCGGTGCAACAAAGTATCCGTGATAAGCAGGCACCACGGTGGTGATGGCATCGCCGCGAAGGTAACCTGCGTCCGTGGTGAGGGTGACACGCCGAATTCCTTTGGCAAAGCCAACGGCAGCATTATCTTCCCAGCGGCTATCAAGGCCGGCAATCGTAGTGAACTGGCGGTTGACGCTGGCATAGATTTTGTCCTGGTTGCCAAAGTTTTTGACTATGCTGGCGCTGAAATTGGCTGACACTGGGGAACCGCAAGTAGCGGTAGTCCATTGCGGACCACCCTGCACGTCAAATGAAACTGAATGGGTCATCCGGACGCCAATACCGAGTCCGCCACCGAAGGTATTGCAAGTGGGACCGTTCAATATGGTGTCACTCTCGCCGTAGCTGCGGAGATCAATGCGAGGAGTAAGAGTGCGGACATACTCAAGCTTTTCTCCGATGGAATTGGCATGGCTACCGACCGACTGAGGAGTAGTGGGATCACCTTCAATGCCGGTATAGACATGAGAGATACTGAAGCTAATCTTGTCACGACGGCTTTTCAGCCAACCCAGGCCAATAGTGCTTTCAGTAAAAGAAACGTTCTTGGCTTGCAGCAATACCGCGGTTGATGTTGTATCGGCTATGGGCGTGCTCTGCACCACTAAAAAGCTCAATGGGCCTTGCAAACGCGCGGATTCTGATCCGTAACTGCCGCTGGCGGAGGCTGACCAATAGAGGCGCGGGCTAATAGAGCCCATCGCGCTCAATGTAGCAGTGTGATAAGCCTGCGGGCCGCCGTTCTGAGTGTCGTTCGGGTTGACAACGGCGGAGTACTGGAGCAGGTACCGACCGGTCTGCGTCGGGATAAACAGCGCGAGATACGGGTTGATCGAGGTCGAGACGAGGTCTGAGCCGGTCCCGACACCGCCAATGCTGTTGGTGTAAACGCTGGATGCAGAAACCCCGTAGAACATCTGATACTTGTAATCATTGCTCTTCAAAGAGACAGACTGCTGCCCCTCAACGTATTCGCCGTTGGGGATCGTCTGATCATTGCGCGCAGGCGGATACAAGCTGATCAACTGTCCCGTGCCGAGAGAGACGCTGTACGCGCCATCGCTGTTGGCGTACCACGGCTGGGGGACCGAATCAGATGTAGAAGCATCTTTCTGTTCGGGGGCGGCAGCGTCCTGCGCAAAGGCGCACGGCACGACCATCAACATGGCCAAACAGATAGCGAGCAAAGTCAGTTTTGAAATGTGTGTTTTCATGGGACCACCACCGTATCTCCTGGATGAAGAGCAATGTTCTGTTCCGTCTTTTTTCCCTGGACAACTTCCTTGTACTTAAACTTGAGGCGCGACTGGCGGCCATCTTCCGTGCGCAGAACCACGATGCTGTCTTTCTTGGCAAACGGCGTGAAACCACCCGCCTGGGCAATCAGCTGCAGAACAGTGGTTTGCGCGTTGAGCGAATAGGTTCCCGGCCGAGACACCTCACCGGTGATGAAGGCGCGCTTGCTGCGAATCTCAATTACTGTAACCGTGACTTGCGGATTGTTGAGGAAACCTTTCAGCTTTTCAGCAACGAGATCCTGAATCTGCAGCGGAGTCATGCCACTTACCTTCACTTCATTAATCAATGGCAAAGAAATGTTGCCGTCAGTCCGGACGACAACGGTCTGAGAAACTTCCGGCTCTTTCCACACGTTGACGTGAATAACGTCGGAGTCGCCGACGAGATAGCCGGCGGGAACGATCTCCGCGGGCTTGGTAATGTCGGCGGCCTTCGAAGCATCGGAGGGCTTGGCTGCATCCGCAGCGGCCGCATCAGGGGATTTAAGGTTGGCAGTCTGAGTCTGTGACATCAAGCTGCCAGCGCCGGCGATCCAGGATATCGCTACGGCAAGGACGATTTGTTTCTTCAACGAAAACATGTATGTTCTCCCACTCTCCATCGAAGTCCGCTTTTTGCGGTCGATGGTAAAAAATGCAGTTCACTACTTGGCGCCTTTACCCAAAAAGATGACTTTCACTGTTTCCAAAACAATGACCATGTCCAGCGAAATGGAAAGGTGCTTGATATAAAAGAGATCGAGTTCGAGCTTTCTCTTGGCGTCCTCCACGGTTGAACCGTACTGATACTTGATCTGGGCCCAACCGGTAATCCCAGGGCGCACGGTGTGGCGCTGGGAAAAGAAATCCAGACTGGTTTCCAGCATCTCGCAGAAGTACGGCTGCTCAGGGCGCGGCCCCACCAGGCTCATGGCGCCGTGCAGAATGTTGAAAAATTGCGGCAGTTCGTCGAGACGATACTTGCGGATGAATGCGCCGACGCGAGTGATGCGATTGTCACCATCGGCAGCCCAGCTAGGACCACCTTTTTCAGCGTCCTGCCGCATGGAGCGGAACTTAAAAATTTCAAACTGGTCGCCGTGGAGTCCCACACGCTTTTGCCGGAAGAGCACCGGGCCGCCGCTTTCAATAAGGATGGCGGATGCAACCAATGCCATGATGGGGAGAGTTAACGTGATGGCAATCAGCGCAGCGGCGATATCCATGCTGCGTTTGGCTGCCAGCAAAAAGCGGCTCTTGCGAAAGCCGTCATTGAAGATAAGCCAGCTGGGAGAAAGCCTTTCCAGGGCGATGCGGCCACTGATGTTTTCAAAAACCGTATGCGCGTCTTCAACAGTGACGCCGGCGAACTTGAGCCGCAACAGCTCACGATATGGCATGTTCCCGCGCTGCTCTTTGAGCGATAGCACCACGCGATCAATATTCTTTTCCCGGACCATCATTTCCAGTTCGCTCAAGCCGCCGATGATCCCGGGATTGACCAGCGACATACCGATGTTTTCACCCTTTTCATCCAGAAAGCCGAGGACCTTGAGGTTGAGATCGGGACGCGAGCAGATTTCGCGCGTGAGAGCAATGCCGGTGGAACCGGTGCCGACAATCAGAACCCGCTCAGGACTGCGGAGAAAGAAAAAACCTTTGGAATCCAGCAGGACGCGCCATCCGAAGATCAAGGTCATGATGGTGGGAATGGCAAATGCCGCGATCCCACGGCCCAGGCTGACGCCGGGGGTGATGTAATAAACCATCGCCAGACCAATGCACGCCACCCCAAGCGCCTGCAACAGTCCGATCAACAAACGCGAGCGCGACTTCATGACCTCAACGTCATAAAGGTCGTTGTAATACAGGGCAAATTCGCACATCAGAACAACAATCAGGAAACGAACCACAGGATTGCCGCCGGCGTATTCCCACCGTGACGAGGCAAAACGCATGGCGGTGGCCAGAGCAAGCCCTAAAACGATCAGCAGGCTTTCACTCAGCAGCAGCACCAGCGTCTTGGTGGGAACTTTTTGTCCGCCGATTTTAAGCATTGCTCACCTTGGCAATCGGCACGACATTCTCAAGGTTTTCCGCGGCAGCTTCAGGTTCCAGGTCGCCATGGACGGGAGCGCCGTTTTCCGAGGGCATGCTTTTTACGTTGGTGGTGCGATTGGGCGACAGACCGGCATCGCGAATCTTATAAAGGAGCGCGCGATAGCTGATCTTGAGTGATTCAGCGGCGCGGCGGCGATTCCAGTGATGGGCCTGCAACACTTTGAGAATGATTTCTTTTTCAAGACGGTGCACGGCCTGGCTGGTGATCTTTTTGAGAGGGACCGGACCTTCCATGGGAATTTCAAAGTCAAAGTTGTTGGGCGCGGGCTCAGCCAGATCACTGCTGATGCAGGCTTCCGTCCCCAGGATCACGTAACGCTTGATCAGGTTTTCCAACTGGCGGATGTTTCCCGGCCAGTGATAGGCCTGCAAGAGCCGCATGAGCGAAGCCGAGAGCGGAAGCGCGCGGCGGTTATACATCATGTTGAAATGAGCGAGGAAATATTCGACCAGCTCAGGAATGTCCGCACTTCTTTCCCGCAATGAAGGCAGCGTGATGTTCACCACATTGACGCGATAAAAAAGATCTTCACGGAAGTTGCCGGCGGCGATTTCATGCTTCAGGTTGCGATTGGTGGCGCAGATTACCCGCGCTTCAGACCGCGTATCTTCTTCCGCGCCGATGCGGCTGAATTTTCCATCCTGTAATACCTGCAAGAGCTTGGATTGAAGCCCCAGACTAAGCTCGCCTATTTCATCGAGAAAGAGCGTGCCGCCATCCGCCAGTGCGATCAAGCCGCGCCTGGAAGTAACCGCGCCAGTAAATGCACCCTTTTCATAGCCAAAAAGCTCGCTTTCAAGCAGCGCGTCCGGAATGGCCGGGCAGTTCACCTTTACATATGGCCCTTTGGCCACGGGCGAGCCCCGGTGAATTAGCTTGGCGATGATCTCTTTACCGCTGCCACTGGCCCCCTGAATAAGCACAGGGACGTCCGCGGACGCGATCATGTCGAGATCGCGTTGGACCTTTTTCATGGCGTCCGATGTCCCGAAAATTACGGACTGGGGAGGGACGTCAAAATTGTGCTCTACTGTGTGTTTCATTCCTGCTCCGTCCTGCTGAACGCAAGTTTTGATTTCTTAATGCTGACCTAATATGTGCATGTTCAGAGCCAAAGCTGTTGAAAGGCCATGGCCGAAGGGACAAGAGCCCGGGAACAGGAGATTGGAGCTATGTAGATGAAAGCAATGGAATTAGTGTGGTATTGAGCCAGCCGGTAGGGGCGATGGGGCTGCTCTGGGCAGACAGCTGAAATAGCCAAAATAGGAAAATGTTTTCACACAGGGAACATGGGTTTCCCACTGGCCGGAGAGGTAGCCGAATCGAGTCCGATGAGTGCATCGGCCTGGAAGCAACGGTTGAGCCAAAGGGTCACTGGGCCGGAAATGCTGCTATCCGGCCCAGCGACGAGAAGCGTGTGAACAAGCGCGCCGCCCACCTTTAGGTTGACCTGCGTTGCGTTCAGATCTCGCGCATGATCATCAAAACTCCAACTTCTTATTTCGCCTGCGCTAGCTCCGCAACAACTGCGGCAACTTTATCGAGTATCTGGTTCCAACCCTCGAGTTGACCGCTATTTTTCGCGCTCTCCATGGGTTCATTTCCAATTTGGGTGAGTTTCGTCTGGCCGTTTCCGAGATCCTCAAAGAGGGTCACGTCGTACGCACCGTCTATGGCCTCATGTTCCATCCCTAGTTGCTCAGGCTCAATCTTGTTTCCCTTCGAGTCCGCAAAGTACATCAAGGAAACGATCTTCTCGTGGGGAACAATCTCGTGGTATTCAATCGCATTCCAGAACTCCTGCCCATCCGGCGTTCTCATGCAGAGGAGAGATTTTCCTCCCACCCGAAAATCCATCTGGCAAACGGGGGCAGTAAAGCCCTTCGGTCCCCACCACTGCTTCACGTACTTGGGGTCTGTCCACGCCTTCCAAACCAATTCGCGTGGGGCATCAAAAACTCTTGTCACAACCATCCGCTCGATTTCATTTACTGTGTTTTTTGTCATCTTTTAACTCCGTTTTTTTCATTTCCTTCAGAACTACATCCAACTTGTCGAAACTCTCTTCCCAGAACCGGCGATAGTTAATCGCCCAGTCACTGACTGTCTTTATCGCCTCTGGCCGAAGGGTGCACACACTCTCTCGGCCCCGCTTCGTCTTGTTCACAATCCGCGCGCGCACCAGGTAGGCAATATGTTTTGAAATCATCTGCTGCGAGAGTGCAAACGGCTCGGTCAATCCACGCACAGAGGCAGGCCCATGGGAAAGTCGTTCGATCATCGCCCGGCGGGTTGGATCAGACAAAGCCGCAAATGTTGTACCCAATTTATCCACAACCATATGGTAGTGGATTATCTATCAATGTCAAGTGTGAATTTTGCGATCCCTGATTTCTGTTCACTGATCCCGGTCGGCTCTCTACAACAATCGCGACGAGTGCGAAATTGGAGAGTCATTGTGTGCCCACCCTTTGCTCCGAGCACAAAGACAAAAACGTGCTCATCGCAAAGGGGGCACCCACCGTGTGGTGAGGGAACAGAAAAGACCGGAAAGGGCGGGCCACCCGCCGACGGAATGTGTTTGACGGTCCGCATGCAGTCAGTCGAGGCGGACTTACGGACAAAACATCATCCAGGAGGCTGCGGTTTTGCAGCAGACTGAAATCGCCCTAGCGTGGTACCCTGAGCTTGTTCTATCTACAAGACATTGTCTCTGACGTAAAAACTATCCGGTGAACGGAGCTCAAGCTTGAGCTCTTGAGTCTTCGCTTAAGTATGCTTGAAAGACAGAAGTTGATTGAAGACATCCGCAAAGGCGTGGCAGCTTTGCAGAGCTACATACAACCGGGCGGGGCACTGAATCTCACTGATACGAATGTTCATGCGGAGACCTTCACCGCGGGACTGCTGAATACCCTGTTCGGATGGGGCTTGGTTAATGTTAATCGCGACACGGCAAATTCCCCTTGCATTGACTTGATCGACAATGCCCAGGGCTTGGCGATCCAAGTTACGTCGGAAAAAGGATCCGTAAAGCTGAAGAAAACGATCGAGTGCCTGAAGCGGCACAAGCGTGGGAGCCACATCCGCTCCCTTAAAGTGTTCTCGCTAACCCCGAGGCAGAAACGCTATACAGTAAACACCAAGTGTCCTGGCATCAAATTCGATTGGCGTAATGACGTGCTGGATTTCAACGACGTGGCGAAGGCCGTTAACCAGATCGCCGATCTTCACCAATTGCGAAAAGTTCACGAGTATATTGTCAGCGCCATACCGTCGGTGTTCCCTGAATACCAGAGACAGCCGCCTCCCTTGACCACGCCGGCTACCGACCCGGCGATTGCCTGGCTGGCATTTTCTTCGCGCGCAACACGTCTAGTAGGCCGGGACGCGGAGCTAAACCGGTTATCGGCGTTCCTCGACGCCAACCAGAACTTCTGCTGGTGGCTAGTGTCTGGCGTGGGTGGTAGCGGCAAGAGCCGATTGGCACTGGAGCTTTGCCGAAGCGCCGCTGAGTGGCATGCAGGCTTTCTGAGCCGGACAGCAACGAACTTCAATTGGTCACGATTTAGGCCATCTCGGAAGACCTTGATCGTGATCGATTACGTGGCAAGTCGGGCGAAGGAGGTGAGCGATCTCGTCTTGACGCTTTCACGCGACGCAAGCTCCTTTGAGAATCCAGTTCGAGTATTACTCCTGGAGCGCAACAAGGAAACGTGGTGGCCTGTTTTTAGTAGGGATGATAGTCAGAGCGAAGCCGCGGAGATCGGTAGGTGCCAGTACAATGAACCTCTTGCCCTTCTGGAGCTGCCGGTTGACGCAGTCCTTCGACTTGCCGAAGAAGTAGTCTCCGCCAGAAATGGAAAATGGGACGGTGCGACTGCAATACGATATCTTTTCCTGCTTGCTCGATTTGATCCGGATTGTCGGCCACTGTTTGCGATGATTCTCGCACAGGAACTCGATAATGCCGAAGTAGGTGAGAATATCTCGAATCTCCTTAGGCGAGTCCTGACAAAAGAGTCAGGGCGGCGCCGCCAATTGATCCATTCAGAAGATCTCCAGCGGATGGAGAATCTCCTGCTACTCGCTACGCTGGTAGGCGCTATCCTGCCCAGGTCAGACGGCTTCAACTTCGTCATTACCAGCGATGTGGCTAACCTGCTGCCTAACATGAACCTTCTTAGTGAAGATCTATACAACGACATCGCATGGTCAACGCGGGGCGGATCATTCATCCCGGGACTACAACCAGACATTCTTGGTGAGAGGTTTGTTTTGGACCGCCTTTCTGCGGGAGGCGTTTCTGCGACACAAGCGCAGCGACTACTTCGGGCGGCTTGGACGTTTCAGCCACAGGACGTGCGAATAGTTGCGATTCGCTCGGCCTCCGATTTCCCCGGGGATAACGGTCTCTCGTACCTATATGACCTGCCGCTCGACACAAGTGAGGCAAGAGCAGAATGGGTCACCATGGTTGCCCAGATGATTGGGGTCACCCGAGGCGAGGATCAATTCACACAGCGGCAGTTAGAAAAGACCAGCAGTTTGGCTGATCGATTCCCCCAAGAGCCACGATTGCAGGAGGCGGCTGCAATGGCTGACTACAACATGGGTTGTAATATGCAGTTTCGGCCCTATAAGAAGGAAGAAGCGAAACGAGAGAGCGCCGCAAAGCGATTCGATGCCGTGGTAGCTCGCGTCGGGAACGATTCGGTGATCGGACTCAGTGCCGTCCTTAACCGTGGCTGCTTGTATGAAAGTGATGGTGAGAAGGATAAAGCCATTCACGCGTTCACGGTGGTGATTGAATCTCGGAAGGCCCCAGATGAGGCGCGGGCATGCGCCTTCAACAACCGCGCCAACATCTATGCAGATCGCGGCGATTATGAAAATGCAATCCGCGATCGCACAGAAGTGTTAGCTCTCAAGGCAACGTCTGCTGATCGGCGATTTGTAGCTCTATTCAGGCGGAGCGAATCGCACTGCGCGATAGAGCACTATGCCGCCGCGGTCGACGACCTTTCTAAGATTCTAGAAACCGACGATATCGCTTCGGACGACAAATTGCGGGCAACACTGGAGCGTGCAGTAGTCCTAGCTCAACACTTGGATCGGCAAGACGAAGCGCGAGCTAATCTCAGAAGCGTCCTGAGCCAAGCTAAGCGACTACCGAAGGAGTTGCGCGATCACCTTCGCCTCATACTTGGGAATAAAGAGAACAACATCGAAGAAACTCGCAAGATGTGGAAGGAATTGAGCAATATGGCTCGCCGTAGTGCTAACCGGGTACGAATTGCCCCGCTAAGAATTGATGAGGGCGCGCTGTGACACGCCTGGTATACGGCCAAGCCTCTCGCCACCTCTGCTGGCATATCGATTAATTGCCCGTATCCAGACCGCATAGTTGACCCAGAAACGGGCTGGGGTTAATGGCCAAGTGCGTTTATGAGGACTCAGCTCATCTCGTGCTGATTCATCGCTGATGCGATGAACGTCTGCCTGAAGGCCCGCAATTGCACCCCAGCCCGCGCAAAACCGGCGCGGTACGGGGGACCCCGCAAATTCGCAAGCGAATCGCTAGACGCTGATACGCGGTGGTCAGTTTTTAAACTGAACCACTACCCACCTGTGCCATTTCGTCTCTTTCTTTTGTTCAGGCAGATTAAAGCGCTTCCAGAATTGGTGTAGCCCGTCGAAAATTCTCGACGCCAGGGCTAAAGCCCAGTTTTTTTATCACCTTAACGCGGCCCTAAAGGGCCGCTCTTCCACCGGTGCGAGACACAGCAGCTCTGGAACTGCTCTAGCGGCGGCGAGGAAGTCCCTTGCCCGACGCCTCGGATCCAGGTGGTTCACGGAACGGTTCCACAGAAATGCGTTCATACCTCACTTCCAGCACGGTCAGGTATTCTGTACCGCCCGGCAGTTGAAGGACTACGCTGTCACCCGCTGCCGACTTCATCAATGCGCGCCCCAGAGGTGACACCCAACTGATGTGGTTGCGGTTGAGATCGACCTCGTCGGTGCCCACAATGCTCACCACTCGCTCCGTTCCCGCGGCATTGGCATAGCGCACGGTGGCTCCGAAGAATGCCCTGGTTGCCGCCTGCCCCGCCCTGGGAGCTTCCGGGTCCACCACTTCCGCGGCTTCGATTCGCTTGGTGAGAAAACGAATCCGCCCATCGATCTGCCGCAGCCGCCGCTTGCCGTACTGATAGTCGGCGTTTTCACTGCGATCACCGTTGCCGGCAGCCCACGCCACCACCTCCGTCATAGCCGGGCGTTCCCTGGTGAGCAGAAAGCGGTGCTCATCTTTGAGGCGCTGCAGCCCACTGGGCGTTATGTAGTTCTTCACGGGCGTGGTGGGATCGTCCCGTTTTGGTTCTCTTGTAAACCCTTTCCGCATCTCGCAAGTCCTTTTCAGCGTGGATCCCAGTGGACGCCCCCAAATGAAGGCGGCAATGCCCGGGCGGCGTCATTCGGCGACTGCAACAAGACTAAAGCATTTTCAGGGTGAAGGTGGACGGCAGGTGTTAGCAAGGCATTTAATGCCTCCGATATTCTGCGAGATTGATCTAGCCGCGAGTGTCGCGTGATTTGCCGCTGACTTCGTTTATCTGACGTGTTCCCACAAGGGTACCTCGGTGGCTGAAGCCGGAGCATTTATAAGCTCTTGACGCTCTTGACGCAGGCCTAAAAGGCCTTGCTCCACCCCGTGACGGTCTACGCTTTCGCAGATAAATCAGTAATAAGGAAGCGCTTGGCGATCCTATCCATCTCGATAACCGGCCAATGATATTGCGGCAGATGGTGCATGCAGGATGGATCGAGCGCGCATGTATCCATGTCCTAATTCGCGCTTGATATGGGCGAAGAAAACAGCTATAGTCCTGAAGCGCCCAAGGGTGTGGAGTCAGCAGGAAGGTCTTTGAAAAATAGCAGCTGGCAAATGGCCCTTAGCTCTTAGCCATTAGCTTTTAGCCAAACAAACCCCACGACCACGGCAACTACACGCCAAACAGTACCGAGTGCGTGAAACCCACGCCAATCTGGGATGATCTGGGATGACGCCTCTGAAACCTACGCCAATCTGGGATGGGTAGGGGAGGGGAGAGGGGGGTGGCGCGCAGAGCGCGCTATCGCCGGAATCGCCGGAACTGCCAAAAATTGGGGATTGAAAACCGGAAACCTCACCGCTGATTAACACAGATGACGCTGATCGGAACAAGCTAGGCAGGGATAATCGGGCACATCCGCAGTCGGCACAGACCAGAGCCTGCATCCGCGAGCACGGCCTGCGATGGGGCCAAAGACCAAACGCCAGAATGCGGTGATATTCGGTAACAGTGTGCAAAGTTTTGCGTTGCTGGATGGGATCCGTAAAGGCTTGGTGGCTTTGAGGTCCATCTATCGGCAAGAAATTAAAGGGAGTTGGCGCAGAAGCGGAACACGCTGGCGGGATTGAAACTTGGCAGCTGAAATGCCCTAATCCAAGGCATTATGAGCACTTTGGAATTTATAGCTACGCCCTCTGATTCATTGACCACCAAGCTGGAAAACCGTACGGCCAAGATCGGCGTGATTGGCCTGGGCTACGTTGGCCTACCGCTGGTGCTGCTTTTTAGCGAGCAGGATTTCCGCGTGACCGGCTTTGACGTTGACGCCAAGAAAGTTGACATCATTAAGCGCGGCGGATCGTACATTGTGCGGATTCCGGAGACAGAAATTCAGGCGGCCAAAAGCAAAGGCTTTACGGCGACCGCGGATTATTCCCAGATTGCCGACATGGACGCAATCATCATTTGCGTGCCGACTCCGCTGGATGATCACCATGAGCCCGACTTGAGCTTTATTGAAGCGACAGCCGAAGCGATTGTTCCCTACCTGCGCGCGGGACAACTGGTTGTGCTGGAAAGCACGACGTATCCGGGCACGACGGAAGAGTTGCTGATACCGATCCTGGAGAAGAATCCGCTGGGGCTGAAGGCCGCGCGCGGCGATGAAGAAGTCGCGAATACTTTTTACGTGGCGTTTTCTCCGGAACGCGAAGATCCGGGCAATGACACGGTGGCGCGCTGTGACATACCGAAGGTCGTCGGGGGGCTGAATAAGAAGGCGACTGAGTTTGGGCGCCAGATGTATGGCACCATCTTTAACAAGACTGTCCCGGTCTCTACGCCCGCAGCGGCGGAGATGACCAAGCTGCTGGAAAATATCTATCGGTGCGTGAACATTGCGCTGGTGAATGAACTTAAGCTGCTGAGCCTGCGCATGGGGATCGACATTTGGGAAGTAATTGCGGCGGCGTCCACCAAGCCGTTTGGCTTCCAGCCGTTTTATCCGGGGCCAGGGCTGGGCGGACACTGCATCCCGATTGATCCTTTTTATCTTTCCTGGAAAGCCAAGGAGTACGACTTCCATACGCGGTTCATTGAGCTGGCCGGAGAGATCAACCTGAACATGCCGTATCACGTTGTCACGTCGACGGCGGCGGCGCTGAATACGCAACGCAAGAGCTTGAATGGAGCCAACATCCTGATTCTGGGTGTGGCTTATAAAAAGGACATTGACGATCTGCGCGAGTCGCCTTCACTGACGATTATTGAGCTGCTGCAAAAAGAAGGCGCCAAGGTCAGCTATAACGATCCGTTCTTTGAGTACGTGGGACGCGGCCGCAAATACAACCTGGAAATGAAAAACACGCCGCTGGAAAATCTTGTCCAATATGACGCAGTGGTCATTGTGACTGACCATTCGTCGTACGATTACGCGCAGATTGTGGCTGAAGCGAACCTTGTGGTGGATACGCGTAATGCAACTAAAGGCATTCAAAGCGCGAAGATCGTGCGCTGCTAAAGTTTTGGGCCCTTGTAGCTTCCTCTCTTTTGATGGGCTGGCCGTGATTAGGCCAGCCATTTTTGGCCAAGGGCTTCGGGGGCGAGGTGAAATCGGGGCGGCTAAGGTGTAAGCCCGTATTTCTTAGAAACACAGCAGGTAAGCTTGATACCTCGGTAACCTTCTACTCTGGATTCCGTGAGGATATCATCCGTGTATGGCAACGCAGGCGCGCTTACGTTCGGTCGCAGGTGGCAAGGCTTCAACTGAAAGAGCAGTTTTTAGACGCTGGCAGCGGTACCGGCTCAACCTTCCCATCCGGCTTATTCATACGCATGATGGGACGACAAAGATAATGTCGGGCCGGGGAAATGATATGAGTGAAGGCGGCGTGCTGGTGTTTGCCGGCATGGAACTCAAGACCGGCGACGAAGTGCTGATTGAATTTACGCCTCCGTTTGCCGCAGGACCGGTTCGCGCGAGAGGTCTGGTGCGCCATCGCCGCGGCTATAACTATGGAATTGAGTTCGCGCACGACACGAAAGAAGACCAGGAGCAGACAGAAAAGTTTCGCGGACTGCTTCGCCTGGCTGCCGGCAACGCCACAGAGTAGGCTCTTAACAAATATTTCACTGCGGCGCTTCATACGCGCCAAGGTCAAATGCTTTTCCTTGCGGACGCACCACGCCATCTTTATCTGTTGCGCGGCCGTTGCTCAGCACCAATGGATTATTCGGCAGCACGGTTGTGCCTGCGTCGTGTGCGGGGCTGGTAATGCGCAGATGAAAATCAAATTTTCCCAGATCGATGAACTGCGGATCGGCGTTTATGTTTGCAGAAGTCTGCCCCGGCCCGTTCCCTGCCCCGAACCATAAATTTTTCTCGCCGGTAATCTGCGCTCTGTTGCCGTCCAGATAACTTTCTCCGGGCAGCTGATAAACAATGTTGTTGCGCAGACGTAGCGTCAATCCCGCTCCTCCGCCAATGCTGAACGCACCACGGGAACCGTCAGAGTTTCGTGAACGATTAGCGGCGCAGTCGTACATAGTATTGTTGAAAATTTCCACCGTACCTTTGCCCCCGGACCCAGTGTTCGTGATCCCCGCAACATAGATACAGGAAAACGCGCCACCGCCATCTTTAGGATCGGCCAGGCCAACGTGGTAAACCACGTTGTTATAAGCCTCCACCGGACCTTTGCTGGGATCCACGGTGGCAAAGTTGATGCCGTTACAGCTATCGCCATGAATCAGGTTGTCATGGACGTGAAGATCAAACTGGTTGTGCCCCGTCTGATCGCGCGCGCCGCAGTTTGGCCTGCATAGCGGCGACGAATGGAACTGCACCGCGCGGCACGTCAGATTGTCATGAATATGGTTCCATCCAACGTCAATGTGGTTGGAGTCGGTGCTGAAATACACGGCATGATAAAACTTCTGCGCCACTGGCCCCGCTCCGGCATTGTGCACTTCATTGCCATAAAACTTTATGCCGCTGGCCTGGCTGGCTTCCATGCATCCAACCTGGCCATCGCCGCCGGGACATTCAATGTCATTGCCCACAATCTTCCAGCCCGTGCCGCTCATATCAATCGCTTGCTTGCCGCCAATGATATGCAGCTGCGAAATCAGCCACCAATCTTCACGCGCCGGAATGTTCGGGGTGCGGATGCCATAGTCCAGGCCGTGCGCTTTGCCAATCGTGACCCGCGCCCCCGGATACGCCACCAGCGCCTTGGGCGCGCCCACCTTGCCGGAGTTGCTGCCGCCATTGCGGTCCATGCTCAGATACGCGGTGAAATGGTCTTCAGAAGACTGGGCTACGCCATCTTTTATATACGTCACATCGCCGGCGGACATGCGATCTTTGGCTTCGACAATACTCTTCCACGGCGCATCAACACGGCCACTGTGGCGATCACTGCCATTCACGGCAACAAAATAAATTTTTCCGGGACGGACAGTGAACGGCAGACCGTTGCTTGAAATTTTTCCGCCACCACTATCTGTGCCGACGTTAGCCTGCCCAGTTCTGTTCGACGTGCCAATGACCGATTTTCCCGCTCCTGCTCTTGCCGTCTTCTCTCGAACCGTCACCAGAATATCGCCCGTTTTCGCCGCCCGTCCCAGCTGAAACGTAATCTTGGTGTCACTCCATATCGGATACTCCGCCGCCGCGCCGCCGCCGATTGTTACAGTAGAAGCCCCGCGCTCAGCGCCAAAGCCCTTGCCCCAGATCGTCACCCAGACGCCGAGATTTTTCTGCCCGCCGCTGTTCGGGCCGCTCTCAAGGTCGGAGAAAAAGATGCGGGGCGGGGTGTTCGATGGCCTTTGCGCGAAAAGAGGATGAGTTAAAGCAAGAAAGACAAATAAAAGTAGGCGGAGAAATTTCATGAAGGAGTATTAAATCACGCGCGAGCGGATTTGTAGGTGCTGCCTCTTCAACTCCACTCAGCCAAGGGCGAAGAAAATTGATTTCCTGCTGGTGCTTTGGGCAAGCCCTCTATTTCCCTTTTATCCAGTGCCCTGCCGATGCAAGCGTTATTGATGCCGCAGGGCCTCCATTGGGTCCACTTTCATAGCGCGACGTGCCGGAAGATAGCAGGCCAGCATGGCGATTGCGCCGAGCACCGCCGCGACCGACACAAAGGTCAGGGGATCGGTAGGGCGAACTCCATACAGCATAGTTCCCATCAGGCGTGTGAGCGCCAGAGCCCCGACCAAGCCAATGAGGATTCCGGCCAACGTCATGCGAGCGCCGTCTTTTAGTACCATTCGCATCACGTCAAACTTCTGCGCTCCCAGGGCCATACGGACGCCAATCTCTTTAGAGCGCTGTCCCACCATATAAGAAAGGACGCCATAGATGCCGATGCTCGCCAGCAGCAACGCCAACAGCGCAAAGACACCAAGCAGCGTCATGGTAAAGCGTTTGTTGGAAATAGAATCGGCGACAGTTTTCTCCATGTCTTCCGGGTTATGGACGACGAGCGCTGAATTGAATTCAAGCAGGCGGCTGCGGATAGCGGCCAGATTTGTGCTGCCGTGGGCCTGTTGCCGGAGAAAAATGTCGCCGCCCAGTCCTCCGCGCTGCAGGTCCTTGTCTGGATCTTGCGCCAGCGGCAAATATAGCTGCTCGTGCATCGCCGTGGGCCCATCATTATCCAGCCCCCACTGATTTACGTGGCCAACAATGCCGATGATTTGCGGGTTGGGGACCTTGTCTGGATCGGCTGGATTTGTGTTGAAATTCAAGTATTGGCCAATGGGATTGCGGTCAGGGAAATACTTTGCTGCCAGCGTCTCATCAATCACCACAACCGCGGGAGCTTTCTCGTTGTCTGCGGCGTTGAAAAACCGGCCTCGCTTCAACGGGACCTGCATAACTTTGAGATAGTCCGGCTCAACGACATATTGCAATGCCATGGCCATATCGGTCTGGCGTGAGGGCATGGGTTTGTCCGTGAACCAGAAAAATTCTTCGTCATCACTTCCCATGGGATGAGCGCCCTGGCTGAAAGATACTGCCTCAATTCCAGGTGTTGACGCCAGCTTATCGTGGATCTGGCGGTACGCCGCACGGATGGCATCAGGAGATTGATTTTTGTAAGACGAAGGCCCGGAGAGCGCGAAGGTCATCACGTTCTTTGGATTGAATCCTGGATCGAGCCCCCACAGATGGAAAAGAGTCCGGATCATCAGGCCGGCGCCGATTAAGAGCACCAGGGCCATTGCCATCTCCCCGATAACAAAAACGTTCTGTGCGCCGCCACGCGCGCCTGCCACTGCCCGACCGCTTTCACTCAAGGTTCCGCCAACACTTCCCCGGACAGCTTTCCATGCAGGAGCGAGACCAAAAATTATTCCGGCGAGAACGGATATCGCCAGGGTAAACAGCAGCACACGTGGATCGAGGCCAATATCTTCAGAGCGCGAGAGTGTGCGCGGCATCGCAGCCAAAGCCGCCGTGGTGCCGAAGTTAGCTACGAGCAGGCCAAGAGCACCGCCGACCAGAGACAGCAGCAGGCTTTCCGTTAACAATTGGCCGATTACCCTATGCTGTCCCGCGCCAAGAGCGATGCGAATGGCAAACTCATTTTGCCGTGCCGTGGATCGCGCCAGGAGAAGGTTGGCAACATTTACGCAGGAGATCAACAAGACAAATCCAACGGCGCCCAGCAAGATTAGGAGTATCGGACGCATGTCGCCCACCATTTCATCCTTTAATGAAATGATGTTCGCTTTCTTATCAGAATCAATCTCCGGATAAGCCGCGGCGAGATCGCGTGAAACCCGGCTCATATCTTCACGTGCCTGCTGCAGAGTTACGCCCGGCTTAAGCCTGCCAATTGCATCCAGGCCCCAGCCGGCGCCGCGTTCGCCATAGAATTTTGGCTCGTTAAACTCTCCCACCGGGACATAGACTTCGTTCATGGACTCGCCGCGCTGGAAGTTCTGTATGCGCAGATGAAAGCTAGAAGGGATCACGCCAACAATGGTTCGACCAACATCGTCCAGGACCATTCGCTGGCCGATGATATCTCTGCGGCCTCCGAACTTGCGCTGCCACAAGCCCTCCGTGATCATCACGGTGGGGTTCGCGCCGATCCGGTCTTCATCGGCAGTGAAGGTCCGTCCCATGATCGGGTTCGCGCCAAGAATTTCAAAAAAGCCCGCGGAAATCATTTCGCCATGCAGCCGCTCGGGCTCGCCATTGCCGGAAAGATTGAAGCCCGTGGAGCGATAAGCAGCCATGCCGGCAAATGTGGTATTCATCCGGCGCCAATCCAGAAAGTTGGGATATGAGATGGACCCATTCTTGAAATTCGGAATTTCCTGAAACATTGACACGAGCTGATTGGGTTCATGGAACGGCAGAGGATTGAGCAACACGCCGTTTACCACGGAGAAGATCGCCGTGTTCGCCCCGATGCCGAGCGCCAGAGTGAGAATGGCGATCAGGCAAAAGCCAGGCGATTTGGCCAGCACTCGAAATCCGTAACGCACGTCTTGAGGCAGAGAGGTGAACAAGTTGGCGAACATAGTTTTTTTGACTCCCACTGTGGGTTCCCGGTTAGCTGGGGGTCTGCTGTCTTTTTTGGCGAAAGAATTTCTGCAGAATCTCTGAACATTTTTCGGCCAGCACGCCTGCTGTAAGTTCCATCCGATGGTTGAGGCTGGCGTGGTTAATGACCTGCAATATTGAACCGGCAGCTCCGGCTTTTGGATCAGCGGCGCCATAGACCAGTCGGGCGATACGCGCGTGGATGAGCGCGCCGGCGCACATGGAGCAGGGCTCAATAGTAGCCACCATTGTGCATCCAGTCAGGCGATGGTTGCCGAGCCGAGCGGCCGCCTGGCGCAAGGCAACAATCTCTGCATGGGCTGTGGGATCGTTATCCAGCAGGTTGCGATTATGGCCCTGACCGACGATTTCGCCATCCTTGATTACTAAAGCGCCAACAGGCACTTCTCCAGCCTCAGCAGCTAAGCCGGCCAGCTCCAGCGCTCGTTCCATCCAGGCGGCATCTTCTCCGGGTTGCATCTCTACTGCATTTTTCTTTGTGTCTGCCATGGCCTTGCCGTGTGGTACATGAAAAATTTAGCACGAGCAGCAGCTCTGCTTATCTTTATTTCGCAGTCAACCCGAGAGAGTTTACTAGTCTCTAACCACTATCGGCGTCCTTACCTCAGTGGACGTTGGCGGGAAGACTCGCATTACGCCCAGACGGGCGCAGATAACGAACGAAGGAGCAACGACATGAACAAGAAATTTATTCTCGCGCTGATGCTGGCCTCTGGGATGGCATTTGCGCAAGGCGGCTCTGGCTCATCACCTGACCAGTCTAGCCAGCCGAGCCAGCAGCCCTCGACAACTAGTCCATCCACTTCGCCCTCTAGTCCATCCACTTCGCCCTCAACGACCGATCAGACGAATTCAACGGCCACCAGCACAAGCGATCAATCCAACTCCATGCGGGGCTGCCTGAAACAGTCCGGCGGGAACTGGGTGCTCGCTTCTGACAACGGTCAGAGCATTAATCTGCAGGGCGATAGCTCCATGCTGAAGCCCCATGATGGACACCAGGTCCAGGTACAGGGAACGCGCGCCAGTGATGGCTCACTGCAGGTCAGCTCAGTCAACATGATTTCTGACTCCTGCACCAATAACCAGGCTTCCGGATCAGGCGCCGCAGCGGGAACTTCTGCTGCTGACCAGTCAGCTTCAAGCGCATCGGCTCCGGCTTCAACCACGTCCAGCGCGTCATCACCAGCTTCTGCCAGCTCGACTGACCAGAGCGCGGCTTCAGCTTCAACCTCGACCAGCAACAGCACGCCGGCACCGGCAGGCAGCGCGCAGGCGCCGACCACTGACACCACGAATGCCAACACTCCTGCAGCAGCCAGCAACACAACTCAGGCTCCCACACAAGGTGAAAGCGCCAGCGCTCCAGTAAATCCGCCCGCGCAAACGCCGAGTTCGACTGATCAGAGCGCCGCTGCCAGCAGCACCGCTCCAAGCAGCTCGACAACTTCCACCACCAGCACAACGGACCAGAGCGCTTCAACCAGCAGCACGACTTCACCCAGCAGCACCAGCGCTGATCAGAACGCCGCTGCCAGTTCCACCGCAGCTCAGAGTCCTTCGACCAGCAGCACTAGCACTCCTAGCAGCACAGATCAGAACGCCGCTGCTTCGAGTTCCACCACTCCTTCAACCAGCAGCACCACCGGAAGTGACCAGAACGCAACTCCTTCCAGCAGCACTACTGCCGCTGACCAGAGCGCTACCTCAACTGACAAGAACTCCACTGCGGCTGACAATACCTCAGCGGCTGACCAGAATGCGAATGCAAACTCAGGCCAGAAACTGCCCCAGACCGCTTCTCCGCTGCCGTTACTCGGCTTGCTGGGATTTGGTTCTTTGGCTGCCGGCTTCTTTGGTCGCAAAAAGAAATAACCACCGCTCATCTACTTAACCAGCTGCCCGTATGCAATGCATGCGGGCAGTTTTGTTTATGGCTGAAAGTCAGACTACGGAGACAGCGAACGGATTTTATTCCGTAGCGGGTTGCTGCTGTGTCATGCAGTGAATAGCGCCCAGGCCCCAGATAAAGTCTCCGCAGTGAATACCTACGACCTCGCGATCGGGAAACAGATCAGCCAGAACGTTCAGTGCGATACGATCGTTGGGATCATTGAACGTCGGCGCCAGCACGAGACCATTCGCGATATAAAAATTGGCGTAGCTGGCGGGCAGCCGTTGTCCGCGAAAAATAACTGGGCGCGGAAGAGGTAATTCCACAATCTGCAGCTTGCGGCCTTGAATATCTGTGGCCGCACGAAGGCGACGCATGTTTTCTTGTAGAGGTTCATAATTAGCATCGCTGCTGTTGCGCTCGACCACCGTTACTACGGTATCCGCCGCGACGAAGCGGGAGATGTCATCGACATGGCCGTGGGTGTCATCGCCTTTGATGCCGCAACCCAGCCATATTACTTTTTCTACTCCCAGATAATCCGCGAAGACCTGCTCCAGGTCACGCTGCGATAGTCCTGGATTTCGCTGCTGCACTTTGCTGAGAAGGCATTCTTCCGTGCTCAGCATCAGGCCTTGGCCGTTCACGTCAATACTGCCGCCTTCCAACACTACAGCGTGCGGCTTGCCGTTGCGGTCGATCACGGGCGTAAATTGCTGGAGCTTGAGCTTTTTGCCGATGCGCTCAGGAAGCTGATTATCATGCTTCCAATCGGGGTACTTGGCCCATGCGTTAAAGCACCAGTTCGTGAGCGCGATAGCCTGTTCATTCTTGACGAAAATTGGGCCGGAATCGCGTGTCCATATCCGGTTGGTCGACCAGATATGAAACTTCACGCGTTGGATATCAACGTGACTGCGCTTCAGGACCTCGCGCGCTGCTTCTTTTTCCCGCGCTGAGGCGACAATCAGGTTCACATCCTCATGGCGGCCGAGATGGCTGACGATATCGGCAAAAACCCACGGAATGACATCGAATTTTCCCGGCCAGTCAGAGCGGTTGTGCGGCCACGCCAGCCATGTGGATTGATGCGGCTCCCATTCGGCAGGCATGCGGAAGCCGAGAGCGCGCGGCGTGGGCTGCGGGATTGCGGTCGTTTTTGCGCGCGACATCAGTCCAGGAACCTGTGCGTAATGCCGCCATAACTATCAATGCGACGGTCGCGAAGGAACGGCCAATTACGGCGAATGTCCTCAAGCTGCTTCAGGTCGCACTGCCCAATCAGGATTTCTTCCTTGTCGTGCGAAGCTTCCACGATCATTCGTCCGAAAGGATCGCAGAGGAAAGACCCGCCCCAGAATTCCAGGCCTTTGCCCTCGGCGCGGTTGCCGCGAATATCTCCGAACTCATGGCCCACTCGATTGACGACGCCCACAAAAACGCCATTGGCGATAGCGTGTGCCCGCTGGATCGTCCGCCAGGCATCGTGCTGCACTGCGCCGAACTCCGCCTTTTCGTCTGGATGCCAGCCTATTGCAGTCGGATAAAAAAGAATATTGGCGCCCTGCAAAGCCGTGAGGCGCGCGCCTTCCGGATACCACTGGTCCCAGCAGACGAGAGCGCCCATGCGTCCGTATTCCGTATCAAAGGCCTTGAAGCCGAGATCGCCCGGAGTAAAGTAAAATTTTTCGTAATAAAGGGGATCGTCCGGGATGTGCATCTTGCGATAGAGGCCCTTGGTGCTGCCATCGGCATCAAGAACTACTGCGGTATTGTGGTAGAGTCCACGCGCTCGGCGCTCAAACACAGAAACCACCACGCTGGTTTTCGTTTCGCGGGCCACAGCCGAGAGCGCCTCGGTGGTTGGGCCAGGAATCGGCTCAGCCAAATCAAAGAGTGCAGCGTCCTCCCGCTGGCAAAAATATTGGGTGCGAAAAAGCTCCGGCAGGCAGACCATCTGCGCGCCCTGCTTGGCGGCGGAGCGGACTTTTTCCACCGCGCGCTGAACATTGTCATCGGGGTCGGCAGAGCAGTGCATCTGGATCAGGCCAACGGTAAAGATGTCTGGGTTGGGCATCATTCTCTCAGGAGTTCTGGCAATTGCAAGACATCTCAAGAATATCAAATAGATTTATTGCTGAGGCAATGAACGTCTGCCTAAAGGCCCGCGACTCGCAACCGCATCGCTAGACGCTGATAGCCAGAGTCAAACGGAGGTCTCCGTTTGACTCCGCGCCTCACACCGTTTAGTTTTTACAGTTTGCCCGACCACACGAATCTAAGAGGTGAAGCATTGAGCAAGAAGCAGGAAGGCACAGGCATTGACCGCAAGCTGCACGATCCGGTGCAGGACAAGCTCTCTCCGGTATTTCCGCTGGATCTTTCCAAAGCCAAAAACATTAGCGACCTGATGCGCGGCATGGCGGACACGGCATTTACCGGCCGCCAACTTGGAGAAGCGGTGGATGTGCTGGAGGCGATGGCCCACGATAAAGATTGTTTCGTGGTAATGACGCTGGCTGGCGCCATGACAGTGGCCAAACAAGGGCTGATCGTTTGCGATTTGATCGATAAAGGACTGGTGAATGCAGTGGTCTCCACTGGCGCGTTGATGGCGCACGGCCTGGTTGAGGCAACGGGCTGCAAGCACTATCGCTACGACCCCAGAATGAACGATGTTGAGCTGTATGAGGCAGGCTACAACCGCGTGTATGACACGCTGGAGCCGGAGCAGAACCTGGACCACGTTGAACTGGTGATGGAAGAAGTGCTGGGCAAGTGGGACCCGCAGCAGATCATGTGTTCATGGAAGCTGAACCGCGCGATCGGCGATCACCTGAAGCACCATGCCAAAGGGCGGGGGATTTTGAAATCGGCGTATGAGAAGAATGTACCGGTATTTGTGCCGGCGTTCACGGATTCAGAGATGGGCCTGGATGTGGCGCTGAATAATCGCATGCGCGCCAGAGAAGGCAAGCCGCAGCTGCGCTACGATCCGTTTCTTGACCTGAATTATTTTGCCGAAACGCTGTTGCAGCAGAAGAAGCTGGGCATCTTGACCATTGGCGGCGGGGTGCCGCGAAACTGGGCACAGCAGTTTGGGCCTTACTGCGAACTGCGGGTGCGTCGCGCGGGAGAAGATGTTCCGCTCAAGCGCTATCACTATGGCGTGCGCATCTGTCCTGAGCCGGTGTATTGGGGAGGACTCTCAGGTTCTCCGTATTCAGAAGCAATTTCATGGGGCAAGTTCGTTCCGCCAGATGAAGGCGGACGCTTTGGCGAAGTGTTCATCGACGCCACCGTCGGTTTGCCGATCATGTGCGCTGCTGTGTTTGAGCGGCTGGGAAAGAGCTATAAGAAGCCGAGCTTTAAACCAGGAAAGTTTTGATATGCGAATCACCTGAACGGATTCGCCAAAGATCAGATGGAGCGTTGATCTTTCTGGCACCCCGTTCAAACAGCATCAGGATAGAGGCTTTGTAATTCCTCCTGCGGCAGCAACATAAGGATGCCTTCGCATGTTGGGTAACTCGCGGAGCATCTTTCGCAAAACAGTGAGTTCAGACTTGTGGCCAACGGGCCGCGGCATATCGGACAGCAAAGCGGCTCGCGTGGCATGGCCAATTCCTGCCGGGCAGGCTTCGCTGTAATCGTCGCCTGCAAGATGCCGCCCAATGCTTGACACATTGACGACCTAAGTCCCCAACGCTCAGAATCGTGACTTACGCGGCTCATCGCGCGAGGGATGGGCAGCAGCTTCAAGCGTATCTTCTTGTTTTCGACCTGCCCAATCGTCTTTTCCCATTCGGTAAGGGAGATATCGTCATTTTCACATATGCCGTAATCAACTTCGCTTACGTGCGGTTCAGAGATGAAATCCAGTAAATAATCCTTGGCGTAACGCACATACTTGTTTTCGCGTCCTTTTGGGAACACGCGACGTTTCCACAGGTTCAGTTTCCATGTCCGTCGAATCGGTTCTTCATCCACATGCAATACTGCTCCCGGACGCAAAACGCGGTAGAGCTCTCGAAAGATTGGCGTGGGATCGGGAAAGTGATGCAGCGTCTGGTAGCAGAACGCGAATCCGATAGAATCATCTGCAAACGGCAGCTTGTATGCATCGCAACAGACTCGCTGTGGTATTTTGGACAATTTTTCCTGTTGTGCAAGAAAATCAGCGTATCGAAGGCTCTCAAAGGACAAGTCAGCGGCGTAACCATCAAGACCGAAATCATTCGCCAGAACCAGGGACCGCTGGCCGCGTTCCGCACCCAATTCCAGGAACGGGCTTTGCAACACTCCGGATTGCGCAATCTCCGCAAAATCGCGGCGGGTGATCACCATGCGCCGGCGCATCTCATTCAGCATTTCGGTGGAAGTAAGCTCACCATCGAGAGTTTCGGCTCCCTCTACCTGCTGCTGAAACAATTTTGCCCGAAATTTGACTTCGCCAGCTTTGTTTTTGAGGTCCTGCAGCATCGTTCTCCTTGGCTGCAACAATGATAACATCCGAATTTACGTTAGCTTGCAGATCATGTGCGCTGCGACGTTTGAGCGGCTGGGGAAGAGATACAAAAAGGCATCGCTGCAGCGGAAGATCGCACTATAATTCCCCTATGAGTCGAGATGCGGGCGAAATTCTGAAAGAAGCTTTGGCGCTTCCACCCGAAGCACGGGCTGCTCTGGCAGATTATCTATGGGACAGTCTCGATCCAGAGGTGGACGCGGACGCTGAAGAAGCCTGGCGCCAGGAAATCAAGCGGCGCATCGTTGATCTGGATTCCGGGAAGATAGCTGCTATACCCTGGTCTGAAGCCCGCGTACGTCTACTAGCCAAGATTCCGAAATGACGATTAGGCAGTCGAGATCCATCCTGATGCTCTAGCCGAAGCGGAAACAGCACTTCTTGGTGCCTGTTTCGCGGCTTGAACCAAGTTATAGGGATTTCTCGCTACGCTCGAGACGGCAGAAAAACAAGATCACTCAAAGATCAGAATCGCCGAAGCAATCACCGTCGTCCAGAGGCCGCGTTTGTCTCCCACGCCGCTCTGCGTAATGTTGGTGGTGCGGACGATCTTGTTCGAGATCCGGTAGATTTCCTTTTTCTCGTCCCATGAGGTATCAGGATTGAAATCCACGTTGAGCGTCGTCGCAAGCATCTCCGCGGCCAGTTCTTCAGCGTATTCGCCGGCTACATCGTCGGCTTCGCCAAACGAATGGTGCTCACTCAGATAGCCGTAGGTGCTGCGATCGGCAGGCATCGCCAGACCAATGCTGGCGGCGGTGAGTCGATGCGGTTCGCGCGTGGAGTTCTCCGCCACTACGGCAAAAGTGACTTCGCCGGGATGCAGATACTTCACCCCTTCCTTGCGCGAGATCAGCTTGCAGTGAGGGGGGAAAATGGAGGAAACCCGGACCAGGTTCTGCGCCGCGATTCCCGCATCCCTGAGCGCCAACTCAAAAGATGTGAGTCTTTCTTTGTGCTTGCCCACTCCGTTGGTCAGGAAGATGCGCTTCGGCACCATGTTTAAACCCAATTTGCTTGCCTCCAAAAAAGCTGGTTTTTCGTGAATAAAAAAAATAACACACACAGGGAGTTGAGCGCGGAAAATTTACGTAAAACTTTAATGGTAGGAAGGCGGGATCACAGGTGCACCGCAGCTGGTGCAATTAAGGACTGCGCGACTTACTTACTGCGCAGTCGCGACCAAAGGAGCATGCTTGATCTTGACGGCGATCTCCATAAAGGCAAGCGCCGCGCGGCTTAAAGCTTTGTCTTTGCGAAAAACGAGCGCCAGATCTCGGCGCAGAGAGGCGTCCCCCATGGGAATTGCCGCCAGCACGCCGGCTTTTACGTCTTCCATAACGTTGGAGCGGGCGATAAAGCCAACGCCAACGTCGGCGGCCACAAAGCGTTTGAGCAGTTCGCTGGAATCAAGCTCCATAGCGATTCTGGGCTTGAGGCCGCGCTCTTCAAACAGATTTTCCATTGAGTCGCGCGTACGGCCAAGTTTGGGAAGCAGCAGCGGGAACGTGACAACATCGGCAATGCTGGCCTGCGACATGAGGCTGAGCGGATGGCCGGGCGGCGCGATGATAACCAGTTCGTCGCGATGAATATTCACCACCGTCAGGCGCTTGTCATCCACGGGGGCGGAGACCACGCCGAAATCTACGGAGTTTTCAATGATCGATTCCAGAATTTTGGCGCGTTCCAGCCGGCTGATCTGGACGCCAACATTAGGATAAAGCTTTTTGAATTCGGCAAAAACCTCCGGCAGGATGTGGAGACAAGTTCCTTCATTGGCCCCGACAACGATTTCTCCCCGAGGGACACGCTCCATTTCCGCGACCGTGGTAAGCATGGTTTTGCGGGCCTCAAGGGTGTGCTCCGCGTATTGCTGAAAGACTTTGCCCGCGCCCGTGAGCGCTACCTTGCCGCCGCTGCGGTCAAACAGACGCGCGCCAATTTCTTCTTCCACGGCGCGGATTTGCGATGAGATAGCCGGCTGCGTGCGAAATCGCTTCTCCGCCGCACGAGAAAAGCTGGTGTGGCGCGCGACCTCCAAAAACGTTTCCAGCTGATCAAAGTCCATGTTGATATCTGATTCGTGGCTGAGAACGGTATAACATGAAATCCGCTGTGGAAAAGCAGGCAAAGATTCCTATTTAGCACTCCGCGTGAGGCAGGTTACCTGTATGAAAGCTGTGATTGCCGAACAATACGGTGGCGTTGAGGTACTGGAACTCAGCCATGATCTGCCGGTGCCGCGCGTTGGGCCCAACGGCGTTCTGGTTGAAGTGCACGCCGCAAGCGTCAATCCGGTGGACTGGAAGCTGAGAAAAGGCTTGCTGGATCCAGTGATGCCGGTCATGTTTCCGGTGATCTGGGGATGCGATCTTTCCGGCGTGGTGAAAGAAGTTGGGCCTGCCGTGACGCTGTTTAAACCCGGCGACGAAGTTTATGGCATGAAAGATGGGTACGTCGCCAAGACATATCGAGGCACGTACGCGGAATACGTGGTGGTCCCGGAGAAATCGCTCGCGGCCAAGCCGAAGACTTTAAGCCACGAACAAGCGGCGGCGGTTCCGTTGGCGGCATTGACTGCATGGCAGGCCATGGTGAATCAGGGAAGGCTTAAGCCAGGACAGCGTGTGCTGATTCATGCCGGAGCCGGCGGAGTGGGCGTGATGGCGATCCAGATTGCGAAAGCTTTTGGCGCTTACGTGGCCGCCACGGCCAGTACCGGCAACCAGGATTTATTACACGAACTCGGCGCCGATCTAGCAATTGATTACACGCGTGAGAAGGTAGGAAAGGTGCATCCGAAATTCGACCTGGTGCTGGATGGTGTAGGTGAAAGCGTGTGGGCCGAATCGTTTCGAGCGCTGAAAATGGGCGGCCGTCTGGTTACTCTGGCTGTGCCGATTCCAGAGCAATCGACCAGCAAGCTTAAATTTTTTGCAACGGCGACCCGCGGGGTAGCGTTCGGCGTTGCGCGTGGATTACTCGGTGCCAAACGATTGGCTATGACGCGGGTGAAGCCGCGCGGAGGCGAATTGGAAAAGATCAGCGCGCTCATTGAGGCGGGAAAGATTCGTCCGGTGGTGCAAAAAACTTTTGCGCTGGAGCAGATTGCCGAAGCCCATCGGCTCAGCGAGCAGGGGCATGTGAGAGGGAAATTGGTGGTAAAGATCGGCATGTAACCAGGGTTATTGGTATCGTCTGTTTTGGCAGGAAACTGGTCTGGAAAAGTTGTTCTGCCATAGCTAACCGAAACTGTTTGTGCTCGTCTTGATAAAGAGTGAGGATAAGTTAAAGGTGACGAGTCTAATTCAGGATATTCGTTACGCATTCCGGACCATGCTGCGGGCGCCGGGAGAGTTGTTCGCACTTTTGGGCAGCACCGGCTTTCTGGAAATTTTCCGCGAACAAAGCAGCAGCACGTGTGGCGGCGCGGATAAAGGCAGTGAGGTGACGGTGACGATTGCGGCGTAGCGGGGAGTTCCGTGTGATCTATTACTCGGCAGGTCCGACATTGATCAGAGAAGCGGTAATATGAAGGCCCGGTTGACACGAACGGGCGCTTCAGATTGTGAGTGCAGAGCGCAACTCCGGAAATGCCTCGTGGATCAACGTGGTCACCGCAATCCACCGCGTCACCCGTATTGCGCCACTCTCCTGATACACCCCTGTCTGGACTCCGGCCAAACCAACCGGCAAGGTGGACCAATCTTCTACCGCGATGCGCTGGTCACCTATCAACCACACAGGACCCCCGCTAATTCCTTGAGATCTCTAGGAAAAACAGCTGAGGCTCCGTCGCATTTCCGCAATTCGGCACGCGAACCATCGCTCAGGGTGATTCCTTTGGAATTAGCATCCAAAAGAAAATGAAGTTTAGGCCGATAACCCAGAACCGTTGACTGATCCCCGCAGTACCCTTTCGCCATGTATTCAAGCGGCTTTATTTTCAGCTTTTCATCGTTCCTCGTGCTCGGAGCAGCCCAGATACCGGGATAGCCGAAGAGAACGAATACTCCGGACGACAGCACATCAAAATTGACTTGTGAGAGCTGAATGAAGCGCTGTCTATTGAATCGGGGAACGATTTCATCAGGAATCCTGTAGACAGCTACATCGAAAGGATCTTCGATAGAGGCATATTGAAAAGGCTCTGAGCATATCCAATCTCCGCAAGCCGCCACTAAGGAATCAGAACCGCACGTGAAGCCTATTGTCTTTTCGTACCCAGATGCAACTCTTATCGAGTGAGCGGCCGTGACTACAAATCGGTGGCCCGCGATCTGGAACAATGTGCCCGTAGCAAACTGATAAACAATCTTGTTGCTACACAGAACGATCGACACTACGCTGTCCCAAGCCCAGGCCGGAACCTGTGAGCGAACCTTTCTGTTGGTCTCAGCCTGTGAGCGCCGCTCTTGGTTATCAGCATTTGGCATTTTGTTCAATCGTAAGGTATCAGAGCATTCAAAATCGCTCACATCATGCGCTGGAATTTTGAAGGTTTGGAACTCAAGCTACAATCATCGCCCTTCTCCGCGGCACAGTCCTTATCAAGGGTGGCTTCTTGCGTATGTTTGCGAACGAGCGCGGGCACCGGTCACGATTGCAGTTGATGTCATTAATTTTCGCGTATCAAAGCATTGAATCCGATCATAATTTTAGTCTCTGTTGTTGTTCCTTCCAATTGTAAGCATGGTACAAGCTCAGCTTTTTCGGCGAAACGTTCGATAAAGCTATGTCCCATCCCAACGCAATCAGCAGGATTCTCTCCAGTATCCATTGGAGATTTTCAGCCGCGTAACTTAGTGCCATCCAATCACGCTCAGCAAAGACACCACCATGAGCTATGAAATTACGGATGTCATAAAGGGAGGGGCCAGAATTTCGTCCTTGCCGGAACAGAGGCCACAGGTCGTCAAATTTAGCGTGCCGTCTTTGCACAAAATTCTTATATAAGGGCTCAATACGTGGTCTTTTGTTACCCTTACCCTTTGACCCGGCAAACAGTAAAGCACTTTGTACTCCCGAGAATAACCTTACTATCTGCACTTCCAAGACAAGATCCCGTGAAAATAATGCGTATACCGCTGCATCTAAAAATTCATTGCTGTTTGAATTCAAATACGTTTTTAAAGCGCAAGACAAAAAATTACTGCAGTGCGTGTGATCTCGAAGCAGCAATGGCTCTACGCCATCTGGGCGCTTTGGCCATTTAGGTATCCCGAAACGCCAATACCTGCTGTGCAGGCCGGGTGCCTCATCTGCACTCCAGTGCCAAGAGCTACTTCGTTCCCGTGAAGCAAGAGACGCTAATATAAGCAGACACTCAACATCTCTTTCTAGTGTGTCCAAGTCCTTGAAGCCGTGAACAACAATGGAATATCCGCTCTTTTTGACCTCTTTCATGACCCCAAAACTCTGGCTGACGGTATGCCGTCGAATCTCAGCCATCGCGTCGCCAGAGAGTGCAAACTTATAAATTGGTCCATCCATCCCGTATTTCTTTCCTGCCTCTATTTCCTCCTCATCATGCGTCGCAAGTATTTGCAACAAAAAGCATCGATTCATGACAAACCACGCAGAGGGGAGCTCGTCTTGTTTGGGTTTGCCATCAGAGGTAGCCTTGATATGCAGATCGACAAGCCTCCCAGAACAATACGTAAGGTAATTCATTTCATCGTAGCCAATGGAACTGCCAGAGTTCATCCAGATTTCATTTGATCGCCAGTGCTCTTCTACACCTTCTCTGGGGCACCACGTTCCTTCGAATGCAAACGGAGAAGGGCTGCCAAACAACATCTTGGCCTGCTCTAGCGTAGGATAAAAATAAATTTTGGCTTTCTTGCTCCGTGGAACAATTCTTGCAAATTGAGCGAGAATATCCGAAACTCTAATTTCCAATGATCTGAGTTCTCCCTTGAGAATAGGCCCTCTCTCGGTCGCTTCTTCAGGGACCATCACCTCTAATTTTTTCTGAGTCATGTGTGTCCTTCGAGATCGCGAGAAACTACTATAAAGCGAACTCTTTTCATTCGAACAGATACCGGATTTTATGCTATTGCGGCAAGCAGAGTTCTTGCTTGTTATACTCAATCCAACATGCGCGAACTCTTACGATTCCTGTGGAACTCAACCCGCGGGCATCGTCTTGCTCCGTGGCGCAGCCCCTATCTGCGCTGGCGCATGGAAACGTATTCCGGCCTGAAAATGGACAAGATCGGTTTTGTGGAGTTCTGGGGATTCATGGTGCGGGAGCGAAAACAGCTGCGCCGCTTCCTGAAATGGACGGCTGAGATGGACAACTACGCGCGTCCGAAGCCGAAGAACCCGTAGTTAAAGAGCAGTCAGCACTCAGCATTCAGCAGGCAGCATTCAGCACTCAGCATTCATCACTCAGCAGGCAGCCAAAGAACATCGCCGCAGATTTCACTGATTGGACGCAGATCAAGAAGAGCTGGCCGCGAATTTCGCGAATGCACACATCAAGACTCAGCACCCGACAAAAGAACATAGCCGCAGATTCTCGTTAACGACGCAGATTTAGCCCTCATGGGTTTGCTCCTCAGCGCTTTGGCACCTTCTAATTCCCTTACGAATTTCCCGCATCTAAACGTAAGAGGCATTATTAAGCTTGCAGCTCAGCCCAAAGGAGACTCCATGGCAAAGAAGAAGCTGAATCGAGACATAGATGAAAGGTCACCAGAACTGAAAGGCGATCTGGAAGCCAGACCAGACGAACTTGGCTCAGATCCCAGACAAGTTGGGGTGGACAGCGCGGGCCAATCGGGCGATCCGCAAAGACTTTCCACGATTGAAGATGCCAACGAGGAGTCTGTGCAAGAGCTGGCGGATACAGACCAGGCGTTTGAGGCCGCTACGGTAGAGGGCGTGGAAGATGCAGCCGATCATCCTGAGCGCCCCGTGCATACTCATGAGGAATATGGCCGGCCAGACGACATTCCGCCGAACAGAAGGGATGATGAGGCGGCGTAAATAGCCCATAGCAATTAGTCAAACCTTCCTCTATGTATGCAAACGAAGCGGACGGCGCAAAGAAGGCGTTTTGTGACAAAGAGCAATGCCTTGGCAGCTTGCCTTCAATAATTTGATAAAAAATGCTGTTTCACTCAGGCTTTCATTTAAGGTTGTGAGGAGTCTGAACCAGCAGGAGGGCAGCGCATGAAGAATGTACCAGGGACTGCGATAGACCGCCGAACTTTTGTCACATTATCCGCAGCTACAGCAGGGTTGGTCCTTTATCCTGACACACTGCTGTTTGGCCAAACCAGCACAGGCATTACCGCGAATCAAACTTCGACGGCTTCGCAGGTAGCCGCGTCTCCAGCAGCAACTAAACCAGCCCCACGCCCTGATCCGCTTAAGCCTGAACTGGTCAAGGAATTTGTGATAGCGGCTCATGTTGACCTCGACAAGACCAAGGCGCTGCTGACGGAAACTCCGGCGCTGCTGAATGCCACGTGGGACTGGGGCGCAGGAGACTTTGAAATGGCGATTGGCGGCGCCGGCCATATGGGACGGAGAGACATCGCGCTGTTTCTGATAAGCCAGGGTGGGCGCTTTGACTTGTTTGTGGCCGCGATGCTAGGACGACTGGATGTGGTGAAACCTATGCTGGCTGCATTTCCGCATCTGGCGAATTCCAGGGGACCGCATGGAATACCGCTGATGGTCCACGCGCAAAAGGGCGGACAGGACGCGGCGGAAGTGGCGGCATTTCTGGAGTCACTGAAGGCCCAGCCAGCTTAGCTTATGAGCAGCGAGCCGAAGAACATCGCCGCAGATTTCCCTTGATGGGCGCAGATCGAAGAAAAAGCTAGCCGCGAATTGCGCGAATGAACACGCAAAAGCAGTCAGCGATCAGCAATCAGCATTCAGCCAAACAATCGGCAATTAGTAATTGGCCAAACCCTTTTTACCGCAAAGGTCGCGAAGGACGCAAAGAAAGGAATTTCCATTTTCGCGAATTCATGAAGTATCGGCGCTGCTACCAACCGCCAAGAGCTAAGAGCCAAAAGCCAAGGGCTCGCTGATCCATAGCAGTAATGTGGTAATAGGGTTCCCTCGCTGCGCTCGGGATAAAAACATAGAAGCAAAAAGCTAAATATCGTACTTCTTCAGCAGATGCCTGAACGATCGGTAGGAAACCTTCAACAGCTCTGCGGCGCGGATCTGCACGCCACCGGACTGCTGCAGGGCTGATTCAATCAGCGAGCGCTCCACGCCGGCGACGTACTTTTCAAAGTCGATTCCATCACTGGGAACATCCGGGCTGCTTTGGCCGTTGCCAACGGCGGCTACGGCGCGGGCGCGCGGACGGTCTGCCTCAAGATCAACCTTGAGTTCATTGCCGGTTTCCATCGCCACAGCCCGCTCAATGGTGTTCTCCAACTGGCGCACATTGCCCGGCCATTCGAAGATCTTGAGGGCATCGAGCGAGTCCTGCAAGATACGCAAGATGCTCTTTTGCGCCCCGGTGGAGTATTTCTTGAGGAAGTGGTTGGCCAGCAGCTCAACATCTTCACGGCGCTCACGCAGGGCGGGCACCTGGATTGGGATGACGCTCACGCGATAGTAAAGGTCTTCACGGAACGTGCCGTTGGCGACCATTTCCCGCAGGTCACGATTGGTGGCGGCGATCACACGCACATCCACCGGGGTTTCCTGCGTGCCACCCACAGGGCGTATGGTGCGCTCCTGGAGCACGCGCAGCAATTTGACCTGCATGGAGACGCTCATCTCACCAATTTCATCGAGAAAAATAGTTCCACTGCTTGCCACTTCAAATAGCCCGCGCTTGTTCTGGCTGGCACCGGTGAAAGCGCCTTTTACATAGCCAAAGAGCTCGCTTTCCAGCAGCGTTTCCGGGAATGCGCCGCAGTTGATAGAGACAAATGGCTCCGACGCGCGAGTGGAACACGAATGGACGGCACGCGCGACGAGTTCCTTGCCGGTACCGCTCTCACCGTAAATCAGCACAGTGCTGGCGGTGGGCGCCACCGTGCGAATAGTGCCTTTCAGCTTTTCAATGACTGGGCTGCTGCCAATAAAGTTATCGAGCGAATTGCGACTGGCGGCGTCGCGCTTGAAAGCGAAGTTTTCCCGCTGAAGCACCAGAGTTTCAAGGGCGCGTCCGACGGCAAGCTTTAGCTCTTCCAGCAGCCCCGGGCCTTTATGGATGTAGTCGAATGCGCCGCCTTTGACTGCCTGCACGGCGGCTTCATAGTCTTCAACAGCGGTAATGAGAATGACCGAGGTTTCCGGCGAAGACTGACGGGCAAAACGCAGCACTTCAATGCCATCGGTCTGCGGCATCTTGATATCGGTGATCAGAAGCTCATAATTGGCGGAGCTAAGTTTCTTTTTTGCCGCTTCGCCGCCGTTCACGGTCTCAACGCGATGGCCGTCTTTGCGGAGCGAAATATCCAGCATTTCGCAAATGGAGCGCTGGTCATCACAGACAAGAATGCTAGCCATGTGTGACCTCCTGGTTCACCGGCACATCGTCAGGCTCAACCGAAGCGGCCCTGGCATGAAGGATTTCCAAAATAAACTCCGCTCCACTGCCCAGAGTTGACTGGGCAAAAATTCGAGCCCCGTGGGCCTGCACAATCTGGTAAACAATGGCCAGTCCCAGGCCTGTGCCGCCTTCAAATTGAGACTGAAACGGCTCAAAGATTTTCTCAGTAAGATTTGGGGCAATGCCCGGGCCAGTATCGCGAATGCCGATGCGAAGAAAATCGCCCGCGACGCGCACAGAGACTGTGATGGTCCCTTTGCCTTGCATGGCGCGCACCGCGTTTTCCAGCAAGTTCCACAAGACCTGTTTGATGCGGTCAGCGTCCACAGCGGCATACGCATCGGGCACAGCGTAGTCGCGCACAATGGTGAGATCCTTGGTCTGCGATCGATTGGCGAGAAGCACCAGCGCATCTTCAATCAATGGGATCAAGTCCATGCGCGAGAACTTGAAACTTTTTTCCCGGGAATAAACCAGAAAATCCGAAATGATGGCGTTCAGCCGCGTGGACTCACGGGTGATGATGTTGACAAGCGTTTTCTGCTCTTCATTGAACGGAGTCACCTCGGCCAGCACGTTGATGGAACCAGCAATCGAGGCAAGAGGATTACGGATTTCATGGGCGATGCCGGCAGCCAAACGTCCCACCGCAGCCAGACGATCACGCCTGCGGACTTCACCTTCCAGACGGCGGAGTTCGGTGCGGTCCTCAAAGGTATAAACGTAGCCGATGGTTCCCTGCTCCGGCACGATGAGAGCCGTGACGTTAACGTCAAAAGTTTTTTCCAGGCCTGAGGGCGTCAAGCCGCGGACTTCGCATTGGATGGAAAGCGAATTGATGTTGGGAAGAGGATCCAGAAACAGCTCGGAAATGTGGCGTCCATAGACCGACGACGCCGTACGCTCCAGCACTTTTTGGCCGGGAGCGTTCATCAACGTGATGCGGCCTTCAAGATCGGTGGTGATGAGAGCGCTGCGAATGGAATGAATCACATTTTCATGCAGCGCCTGAAGACTGAGCAGTTCGCCGCTCTTGTCGCGCAGCTCCACGCCCGCCTGTCGCAACTTGGAAGACAACGAACTGGCGAGATGCGCTACCGCAAGATACGCGCAGAAGTTGATGATGATGACGACTTGAAGGGACTTGAGATCGCCACGCGCAGAATATTGGAAAGATGGTATGCGCTCAAAATAGCTGAGTTCCAGAAGCGCGCCGAAACAGATAAATGAAACAGCCGCCGTTACGTACGCCCAATAGCGAGGCAGCAGAATGCTGGCAACGATAATCGCCAGGGGATAGAGGAAATTGAAAAAGGTGTCGATGCCGCCGGTGACGTAAACCAGCGCGGTGATAAACGCCAGATCGGTAAAAATCTGGACGATGGCCTGGCGTTTGGATTCCTGCCAGAGCGAAGCCAGCAACATGAAGAAGAATGAAACGATAAACCACGTGACGATTACCGTTTCAAACAAATGGATGTTGACGTTGTTGGGCGTCAGCTTGGCAATGAGCAGCTCAACGGCAAGGAGAATCGAGATGACGATGACACGAACTTTTACAAGCCATGCCAGCCACGCCCGCTCGTTGAACCTGATATCTCCCATTTCCGCCTGTCGTGTTGTGTCTCGATTGAAGACCCGCCTGCTGAACAGGCGGGCCTAATTGTTCGCGATTGCCATCCGGCGAATGCTTAGCCGGAGAGTTTCGCAATCATGGAGAAGAGCGGCATGTAGAGCGAAATTACGATGCCGCCTACTGCTACGCCCAGGAAGCCGATCATCAGCGGCTCAAGCAGCGTGAGCATGTCCTTAGTCGCGGAGTCCACTTCATCTTCATAGAAATCAGCGATCTTCTGCAGCATGGCGTCCATGGCGCCTGTAGCTTCACCGACTCCGATCATCTGGGTAACCATGTTGGGAAAGACGCCGCTTTCTTTCAAAGGATCAACGATGGTCCGGCCCTCTTCTACCGCTTTGCGAACTTTCATCAACGCATCTTCAAGAACGGCATTTCCTGACGTTCTTGCAGTAATGGTCAGACCTTCCAAAATCGGAACGCCTGATGTAATCAGCGTTCCCAAGGTCCTGGTAAAACGCGCCACGGCGATCTTGCGCAACACTGTGCCAAGAACCGGCAAATTCAACAGCATCTTGTCGAACATGTACCGGCCTTTGGGATCTTTGCGGATGTACTTGATTGCCACAAAGATGAGCACCATGCCGCCTATCACCACCCACCAGAAGCGTCCAACAAAATTGCTGAGCCCGATGACAATCTTTGTCGGCAGCGGCAAGTCCACGCCCATGCTGACGAACATGTTGGCAAAGATTGGCACCACGAATTTCAGCAAACATCCCACAACCAGCGCGGCGATGGAAATAACTGAAATCGGGTAGATCAGCGCTGATTTCACCGCGGCTTTCAGCTTCACGGCTTTTTCCACGTAGGTAGCCAGGCGCTGAAGGATGGTATCCAGAATACCGCCGGCCTCGCCCGCTTCAATCATGTTGGTGGTGAGATCGTCAAAAATTTTGGGATACTGCCGCATGGCATTAGATAGCGTGGAGCCGCCTTCAACGCTTTGGCGTACGCCGGTCAGGGATTTCTGGAAGACCTGGTTTTCCTGGTTTGCCGCCAGAATTTCCAGGCACTGCACCAACGGAAGACCTGCATCGATCATGACGGAAAACTGCCGGAAGAAAACGGCGGTGTCCTTGACAGGTACTTTGCCGGTGCCCAGTTTGGGAAGAGCGAATTCCTTGCCCTTCTCTTTAATGGCCCCCGGGGTAATGCGTTCGCGCCGCAACTGCATGGTGACCGCGGCCTTGCTGTCAGCTAACCGTTCCCCGGCAACTTTCTTGCCCTGGGGGTCGGTCCCTGTGAATGTAAATACCGGCATAACCGTGACTCCTCTCGTCCCTTTTTGCCTACCGACATCACTTGCCAACCCCGGGGGAGGTTGGAAAACTTTTTACCTGCGCTGCGGAGTAGCCGCAGCAACTTTCGGCGCCTGCACGCCACGATTAATCATGTCCTGCAACTCATCCGGCATGGAAGAGCGCGCCAATGCGGTTTCCAGCGTGATGGCTTTCTGGAAATAAAGCGTCGCCAGCGACTGGTTAAACGTCTGCATGCCGAACTTGTCCTGGCCTGACTGCATCGACGAATAAACCTGGTGGATCTTGTCTTCACGAATCAGGTTGCGCACTGCGGCGTTGGGAATAAGAATTTCCATCGCCATGGCGCGTCCTTGTCCACCCACACGCGGCAGCAGCGTTTGGCAAAGAATCCCTTCCAGTACCAGGGAAAGCTGTGCACGAATCTGTGACTGCTGGTGCGACGGAAAAACGTCAATAATACGGTTGATTGTGGATGCGGCCGAATTCGTGTGCAAGGTGCCAAAAGTCAAGTGGCCGGTTTCCGCAATGCGCAGGGCCGATTCAATCGTTTCCAGGTCGCGCATTTCGCCGATCAGCACCACGTCAGGATCTTCACGCAACGCAGCGCGTAGTGCATTGGAAAACGACTGCGTGTCAGAGTGGACTTCGCGCTGGTTCACCAGGCAGCTTTTGTTCTGGTGCACAAATTCAATCGGATCTTCGATGGTAATAATGTGGTCGTGGCGCTCGGTATTAATCTTGTCGAGCATGGCGGCCAACGTTGTCGACTTACCTGAGCCCGTGGGGCCTGTGACCAGAATCAGGCCGCGAGGCTTATCGCACAATTTAGAGATGATATTGGGCAGATTTAGCTGCTGGAATGTCTTGATCTCAAAAGGAATCACGCGGTAAACCGCGCCTACCGCGCCACGCTGGTTAAAACAGTTGCCGCGGAAGCGGGCCAGCCCTTTGAGTCCGAAGGAGAAATCCAGCTCCAGCGTTTCTTCAAAGCGATGCTTCTGCGCATCGGTAAGAACGCTATAAGAGAGCTGCTTGGTTTCCGACGGCGTCAGCGGCGGCATATCCAGCGGCTGCAAATGCCCGTGAACGCGGACCTGCGGCGGTGAGTTGGTGGTGATATGCAGGTCACTGCCTTGCATATCCAGCATCTTCTTCAACAGATCGCTTAGTGTGACATTCATGATTTACCTGTCTGACTTCATGGTTTCTAGCTTCTGGTTTCTAGCTCTTCGCTCTTCGCTTTTGGCTTTTAGCTCTTAGCTTTTGGCCATGGCTTTGGTCAATGTTTTCTGGCTAAAGGCCAAGAGCCAATAGCCAAAAGCCGCTTTTAGTGCAATGTCTCCCTCGCCACTTCTTCCAGCGTGGTAACGCCTTCTTTCACTTTCACCAGGCCGCTGCGCCTCAGCGTGATCATGCCGCGTTCAATGGCTTTCTTCTTCAGTTCCACGGCAGAGGCGCCAATCAAAATCAATTCGCGAATTTCATCGTCCACTTCCATTACTTCATACAGACCGGCGCGGCCTTTGTACCCTGTGCCGTTGCATATGGCACAGCCTTTGCCTTTGAAAATCTTTACCGTCTTGGCTTCTTCCGGCGTAAACCCTGCGTCCAGCTTGGCCTGCGGCGGCATTGGAACTTCTTCACGGCATTCAACGCAGATGCGCCGGATCAAACGCTGGGCGCAGATCAGGTGCACGGCCGTCGCAACCAGAAAAGGCTCAATGCCCATGTTCATCAAACGGCTAATGGTTTCCGGAGCGCCGTTCGTATGCAGCGTGGAAAGCACAAGGTGACCGGTAAGAGCGGCTTTAATGGCGATTTCAGCGGTTTCAAAGTCTCGTATCTCGCCCACCAGAATCACGTTGGGGTCTTGCCGCAAAAAGGCGCGCAGCGCGGCGGCAAAATTCAGGCCAATGGATTCTTTCATCTGCACCTGATTCACGCCGTGCAACTGGAACTCTACGGGATCTTCCGCGGTAATAATGTTGGTATCGGGCTTGTTGAGCAGTGAGACGGAAGAATAAAGAGTGTTCGTCTTGCCTGATCCCGTTGGACCCGTAACCAGCACCATGCCGTAAGGCTTAAGCACCGCGCGTTGAAATTTTTCCAGCGACTCCGGCTCGAATCCGAGCTTGGTCATATCCAGCCGCAGGTTTTCTTTGTCCAGCAGCCGCATCACAACTTTTTCGCCCCACAGCGTGGGCAGGCAATTGACGCGAAAATCGAGCTGCTTTTTCTTCCCGCCGATTTGCATTTTAAGCATGATTCGGCCGTCTTGCGGCAGGCGCTTCTCGGAAATATCCATCTTCGCCATGATTTTTATACGGCTCGTGATTGCATCCTTTAATTTCATCGGCGGCGACATAATGTGCTGCAAGATGCCGTCAATACGGAAGCGCACGCGATATTCTTTTTCGTACGGCTCAATGTGGATGTCGCTGGCGCCGCGCTTCACCGCATCCGTCATCACAATATTCACCAGCTTTACAATGGGTGCTTCGTCGGCTGACTTTTCCAGCTCCGCCAGATCAATATCGTCCTGCTCGGCCTGGAGCTCAACGTCAGCTTCGTCACCCATGGACGCCAGCAACTCATCGACGTTCGATTCGTTTTGCGAACCGCCATAAGCCTTGTCGATCGCGTCCATGATGGCGGATTCAGACGCCACTACCGGCTCAATATTGAAGCCGGTCATGAACTTGATATCGTCCATGGCAAACACGTTCGTTGGATCAACCATGGCAATCGTCAGCGACGCGCCAACGCGGCTAAGCGGAAGAATCTGGTAACGTTTGGCCGTCTCTTCCGGAATCAGCTTGACCACGGAAGAATCGATTTCAAAATATTGCAGATTGATGGCGGGAACGCCGTACTGCCGCGAAAGGAAATTGGTGACTTCCTCATCGCTCACAAATCCCAGGTGGACCAGCGTGGAACCCAGGCGCGAATTAGGGCCGGACTCACGCTGCGCCTTCAGCGCCTTATCGAGTTGGTCATGCGTGATGATCTTCTCTTTGACCAGAAGATCGCCTAGCCTTTGCGACATAGTTAGTAGCAGGTCCTGGATGAATTTGTCTCAAGCGCACCATGTCTCAAAGAGGCCGGGGGACAGCCGCTGGTCAGAGGGAAGAACTTGAGTTAGCCAGATTGTGTGCCGGGTGACAGAAATTGTCAATCAGCCGTTCCCCTCTAAGGTTCATGCACTTACGGGAAGAGTAAACAGACACCGACGAGTACTAAGGCGAAACTCTGAATGGCGAAACTCTGGATTTCCGCGCCCTTGCGCTTCGATCGTCCACCGCAACTATTTACTAGTAGTGGGTCAGTTTGGAATTGATTGCACCCACCTCTAAAAATTCGTCATCCTGAGGTCCGTTGAACGAGCAAGCGTTTTCTTCAGCTTGCGAGTAGGACCGAAGGACCTTGTGCCTGAGTGCCCAATAAAACTGCGCTGCCAAATCCAACCTGACCCACTACCCTTTATCTCTATAAAAGATGGCACGTTCAGAGATTGGTCCTTTCGCGCGATCGCCGTTAAGCGTCTGCCGGTGCAGGGTTTCGGGCTACCAACGAAGTTCTTAAAACTCAGGCGCTTTTTTCCCCATCTGCCTTATTTTCGCGATCTGCGGCCAACGCCCATGTCTTTCCTACCTCTCTCGAAAATGCCTCTACCTGAGAGTTGCCATCCCGAAAGGTCGTAAATTTGGCTGCGTTTTTGGGCTCCGTTCGCGCCCGCTTTTGGCGTGAATGGGCAGAGCAGCCAAATAGGACCCGAGGGATCGGCCCCGCTGCTACCGCAGGATTCAAAAATACATTTTCGTGTTCGTTGGGATCTTGCTTTTCCGATCACCCGATCTCGCTTCCCCCAATCTGCGCTCATCAGCGTAAATCTGCGGCAAATAGTTCTTTCTTCTCCGCACCTCCGCGTGTCCGCGTTGAGCTTTTGCTTTCCCGATCACCCGATCACCCGATCACGTGCGATCACCCGATTTTCCTCTGTTTCCTCTGTTCCTCCGCGTTTCAAAGGTTTTTCACTTTCGGCGATTTTGGCGATCTTGGCAGTTCTGGCAATTCTTCTTCACCGCCAGCGCTTCCACTACGCTCTTTAATTCAATCACTTCCAGCGGACACTCAGGCCAGTTATTTATCCAGCACACGATTCCGTCGCATCCATCCAGCGGATGCATGTGTGCCAGGAAGTTTTTGCTCTCGTACTCCAGCTCCAGTTTTACCGGCTGGCACTTATTCGGGCCCACTTCTCTCATTGCTTCCACGTCCGGGAACCCTGTTTGGACGCGTGTAATGGAAAAGCCAAGCTCATGTGCCACCCCGCCAAACACAAACAGCACGCCCTGCTCGTTGATGGGCGCAAAGCTGAACGGCCCAAACATCGGCTTGCCATAAATTGGACGATCATGCATCACCTGCGCTCTTCGCGCCGCTCTCCGCGGTTCCGACGTCTGTGACGGGTTCCCTTCCGCTTTCATATCCGCCGCAACTATCTCCAGCACGTCTTCCCAGTCCCCTCCCAGTCCTTCCTTTTTTGCGTACTCCAGCATCCCCGTCGGCACGTTCACCCACAGCCCGAATCGGCGCACTAGTGGCCTGGGACTGTACTTGCTGTGCAATTCATAGTCCGCCAGCGTGGGACACTTCTTGAGACGCCGGACGATTCCTGCCCAGTCGGCAAAAAGCGCTTTCATCTCCACCATATGTCCTGATCCGCGCGCTTCCAGCCCGCTCGCCTCCAGCAATTGTCCAAACGTGCCAAAATGCTTCCGCACCTGCCCTTTGCCAAGGGTCGTCGCCTTTCGAAACTCCGCCATGCTGGGAGCATGCCCCAGTTTGGTTGCGCATTCCTGTACCGCAGCAATCACCTTTTCTTTGGTCATGGTTTTCTCCTTGGGTCTTTCTCCTTAAAGTTTTTCCTGAAGTTTTTTCCAATAAAAAAGCCACCGCAAAGGTGGCTGAGATTCAGAATTTTGGTTTTACAAAAGTCTTGTGGACCGCAGGCGGGCCCCCAATTAAGCTCGGTTCCGGCTTGATTGGCTAGAGAATCCTCGCCGTGGGACATTTACTTGAAAATAGCCGTGGACCGCAGGCGCCCTCGCCTGCGCGCGATACTCATGTAGCACAACCTCCCTCGGCTGTGTTCTTCGATTTGCTTGAGTGGAAATCTAGGGGTCGAATTCGATACTTGCAGTTCAATACAAAGCTAAGAGCTAAGAGCCAAAAGCCAATGGCTGTTTTTCTGCGGTCTGATTGCTTCGAATTTTGGTTTTTTTGGCAATCTCTTCGCGCACTCCCGCGACCTATCCAGATGACGGTATGCAGAGCAGAAGCGCAGCTTTCCCCACACTTCAGGTCATCGGAGGCCGCGGAAGCTGGGGCCCAAACGGTAGGTCACAGTCCACAGGGGTGCAGGCCGTTTCGGGTTTCCCCATCAGCCAGGCTTTTATTGTCTGGCTGCTAATCCGCCGGCGCCGCTCCCGTCAGATTCAGCCTCAATATCACATAGAAAAGAAGCTGTTGTCAATAGACAAAATTTTGCACCAACGTCTGATAACGCGCAGGTTTTGTAAACCAAAATTGATTATGTGTCTGGCAAGGTTTGTCGACCCGTAAAACAGCCCAACGCACATGTCCGATAACACGCAGGATTGTAAACTACCCAAATTACCTGTTTCTGCCGGGTGCCATCTATCCACACCACACCGTGGGTGCCCCATCCTTTCGCGCTTTTTGCGAAAGGGTGGGTGAAAAATATCTCCAGCTCTCACCCTTGGCTCCTTTCGCGTAAGCGTGTCCACGCCAGAACAAGTGTCAGGGCACGACTTTAGCGTTCAGCCCGGCGCGACCACCGGGAGCAACGGCTGCGTAGTCGTGCCGAAAGATGCATTCAATAAGTCCTTTCCACTCGCCGAAGGCTCGCGCGCAGGTGCTCCCAGCAACCAGATGTTGGTTTGCTGGGACGAAAGGCAGCGAAGCGCGCACCTTAAAAATTAACGGCTCACTCGACTTATGCCGCAACAGCTTATTGCCAACCCATCCCTTTCCAGTCCCGCTCCACATCCGCTACCGCTTCTGAACAACTCTCAATTCGTTCCCGGCGGCTTTTCTAGAATCCAGATTGAAAAACAGGATGGCGATGGTTGCGCACGCGTATGAAGCCCGGTGCGGGTCAATGATGTCTTTGGTAAGCTCCTTAATCGTTAGGGGGCACTTTCCCCTTGCAGCAATTCGTTCACCCGATCTGCCAAATCCTTCGGCACGTCAACCGGAACGCTCAGCCATGAATCGGCATCCGGCAGCACTTTTCCTGCGTATAACGGGTACAACTCAAGGATTTTTGTTTCGGGGCAATGCTGTCTTACGAGTGAGGCAATACGATGCTTCACATTCGGAGAAACTGCCTGTCCAATCACCGCAACATCGAAGGAATGCTTCTGGCAGACGGTAATCAGAGTTTGCTCGTCCGTTGCGGAGACAACGGTGTGTCCTGCGCGCTCAAGGATGAGCTGCCTGGACTGCAATAGCGCCTTGTCAACGCCAGTACACAATACTAGCGCCATTAAATTTCCTGCTTTCAGGCGAGGCAGGAATGGTAGAACACTTAGTTGGGTTTGTAAATAAAACAAAAAAGCCGCCTTTCGGCGGGGTGGGTTTTACAGCCATAGATAATTTGCTGTACCTGGCGGCCGGGTGCTCCATCTATCCACACCACACCGTGGGTGCCCCATTCTTTCGCGCTTTTTGCGAAAGGGTGGGGTGAAAATATCCCCAGCTCTCACCTTTGGCTCCTTTCGCGTAAGCGTGTCCACGCCAGAACAAGTGTCAGGGCACGACTTTAGCGTTTAGCCCGGCGCGACCACCGGGAGCAAGGGCTGCGTAGCCGTGCCGAAAGATGCATTCAATAAGTCCTTTCCACTCGCCGAAGGCTCGCGCGCAGCTGCTCCCAGCAAACAGATGTTGGTTTGCTGGGACGAAGGGCAGCGCCGCGCGCACCTTAAAAAAATTAACGGCTCACTCGACTTATGCCGCAACAGCTTATTGCCGGGTGCCCCATCTATCCACACCACGCGGTGCCTGCTCCATCCTTTCGCGCTTTTTGCGAAACGGTGGATCAAAATATCCTCAGTCTCACGTTCGATTCGTTCGTGAAGCCTGCCGGCGGGTGTACAGTCTGCGTGCAGCCGGTATACAATACGGGGCGTTCTGCGGAACGGCGAGCAGATACGGCGCTTTTCGATGAAGGTCATACTGGAGGCCGCCCATGGGAGCCAATGCGTTCAGCGCACCCGGACTCAGGTTTGAGCTGGTGGAAACAGCTGAAGAAACCACTGTCCATTGCCATGGCAAGATCACCGCGGAGTCGGCCGAGTTCTTCCAAAGTGAAATCCGTGATCGCGTGATCCCCACGTCTCGCGGCAAGGGCGTTGACGTTACTCATCGCATCGTGCTCGACCTTTCGGGCGTCACCTTTATTGACAGCACAGGGCTGGGCGCGCTGCTTTCCGTCTGGACCGCCGCACAAAGACGCGCTGTCGATTTGGAGATCACTAACCTCAGCCCGCGCGTGGAAAAGCTGGTAAACCTCACCAAGCTGGACCAGGTCTTCAATAAAATGAAGGGCTTGTTCGGCTCGAAATAGCTGCTACTCGCTGGTAAGGTGATCCACGGCTACGGCACTTTCAAACAACCCATAATCGCGCGTCAGAATCGTAATTTTGCGGTTTCGCTAACAACCAATCCCTGTTCACATCCACTACCGCTTCTGAAGCAACTCTCCATTCGATCGCGTCGGCTTTTCTGGAATCCAGATGGAAAACACGGCGCCCCGTGGATTGCGATGGTTGCGCACCTGTATCAGCCCGTGGTGCCGGTCGATAATGTCTTTGGTAAGCCACAGGCCAAGTCCCGTCCCGATGTTTCCCTTGGTGGTAAAAAACGGCTCGAAAAGCTTGTGCCGTGTAGTTCGGGAAATGCCGCTGCCGTGGTCCACCACGGAAATCCTCACGCCCTGTGTAGAAGTTGCGGGATGCGGGACCTTGGTGCCGCGCAAGAGCAACTTGCCTCCGTGCGGCATCGCATCCACGGCATTGGCAATAAGGTTTACCAATACCTGGCGGATTTCGCCCAGCGCACAGAAGACCTGGACGTCTTTATCGCAGGCAATATTTGCGTCGATTTTCTGGTTCCTCAGCTTCGCCCGGAACAGCACCACCGCGGATTCCAGCAACGTACATACCGCGGCATATTCCGGCCCTCTGGAGGAACGATGGAACCGCAGCGTGTGGTTCGATATCTCAGTCACGCGGCGTAGTTCGTCTTCCGCCAACGTCGCCCAGTTCTGCGCCTCTTTCAGGTCGGTCGCGCTCCGGATAAGAAAAAGGAGATTGGTAACTGAGGTGAGCGGATTGTTGATCTCGTGCGCCAGGCTCGCCGCCAGTCGCCCTGCTACCGCCAATTTTTCGGTTCTTCGCAGCGCCTCTTCTGAATCGGCTTGGCGGCTCATGAAATCGCGCACTTCATACTGCCGGATGCGTGCGCGCATTGCGGTTTCCACCGCGCTTAACAGGCTTTCAGACCGGATTGGTCTTTCCACCAGAGTCACGTTTCCCAGGAAACGAACTGAGCTCAGCTTGGCGGACGGAATAGACGGATTTGTTCCCGAGCTTGTCAGGACAATCAAGGGGAAATCCGACCACGTCGGCTGCAATTCCAGCCGCTTGCGCCATTGCTCAATGGAAAGTTTGAGCGATTCTTCGGTGATGATCGCTGTGGCGGCGCCTCTATCCAGTTCACTAAAGAAATCGTCTGGGCCGGAAACCTTGTGGCTGGAAAATTGGTGCCGCTGCAAAAAAGATTGCAGCAGTTCGGCGTCTCTTCCGAACTGGGCCAGCACCAGCACCCGCAGGCTGAGGTCATTGGGCATTACAGAATCTTGTTGGCGTCGCCCAGGAACTTTGGCACGCCGGTTAAGATGCCCTCAAACTCTTGCAGCGGGCCGCCAATTTCGATCTGGTTAGGTGTCATCCGCAGCTCCCGGATGCTGCGTTCATGTGGGCCGCTGCGCCGCTTGACCACTGATACGGCTTGCCGCACCGCGCCTCGCCATTCAAAGTAGCGGAACAACAAAACATTATCGGCCAGGTAGGAAATGTCGATAGGGGACCCCATATTAACTCCCACAATTCCGGTCTGGGCCATAATCATAAATGTGCTCACGCCCCGATGGTTGAGGAACGTGAATAGCTCGTGCAATTGCACCAGCATGGCCCCTTCCTGCATGGCATTGAGCAGCCCGTTCAAGCTGTCAATGATCACCACCCGGCAGCCGCGCTCCTCAACTTCACTGCGAATCTGCGCGATAAACTCGCCGGGTGAAAGTTCGGCCGGGTTCAGCTTTTCCAATTGGATGAGGTTGCTCTTGCGATGCTTTTCCAGGGGAATGCCGAGACTGCTGGAACGTACCAGCACTGACTCCACTGTTTCATCTGATGTAAACATCAGCCCGCGTTCACCGCGCTCTGCCGCGGCAGTGAGGTATTTGGTTGCGATCGTCGATTTGCCGCTGCCGGCCGGTCCCATGAAAAGTGACGTGGTGCCGCGCGAGATGCCGCCGCCGAAAAGCTTATCCAGTTCGGCCAGGCCGCTCGGCAAAGCCGTCGATTCGCTGCTTACGGGCTCATGTTCCGCTGAAATTAGGCGCGGATAAACCTCTAGGCCCCCTTTTTCGATTTTGTAATCGTGCTGCCCTTCGCGGAACCGCGTGGCCCGCACTTTCAGCACCTGGATCTGGCGTCGCGGAGGCCCGTACTGGCGGGCTTCCGTCTCCAGGCGAATTGCTCCGTGACAGATGCTCTGCAACTGCCTGTCCGTGCGGTCGCCCGTGCGATCGTCCAAAAGCAGCACTGTACATTTTCGCCCTACAAAGAATTGCTTCACTGAAAGAATTTGCCGCCGGTAGCGCAGCGGATCGCGCGCCAGCATTCGAATCTCTGACATTGAATCAAACACAATTCGTCCCGCCTTGGTTTGTTCCAGCTTGCGTAGGATGTTCTGCATCACGTCCACCAGCTCAACCTCAGAGGGATGAAACACGGTGTACTGGTCAGACGCGTTCTGTTCCAGCTCCGGCGGCTTCACCTCAAAGATTTCCACCTTGGAAATGTCGAACCCGTGTGAGAGGGCAACCGCTTTAAGTTCTTCCTGTGATTCGGCCAGCGTGATATAAAGCGTGGGCTCGTCATTGGCGACGCCTTCAAGCAGAAACTGGATTCCCAGTGTGGTCTTGCCGGTGCCCGGATCGCCTTCAATCAAATAGACGTGCCCGGGAGTCAATCCGCCTTGCAAAATATCGTTGAGACCTGCGATTCCCGTAGAAAGGCGCGCATTGCCGTCCTTTTTAGCCATTGTTCAACCTTTCAACTTAAGAAAAAAATCCCCCGACGGCAAGTGCTTCAGATTAGATGCATCCTGCTGAATCAAAAAATTACCGCCGAAAAATAATATAAGATCGGCAGAAAACTGTGCAGCTTGCAGGCTTCCCTGCCGGCTTTCAGCGCCTCCGTTTTCTACGCCCGGTGATTACCTTCGTACTTCTTGGCTCAAGCAAATGGCTGGATTGCGAGCGGTGAGAGTTATACATTGTGCCAATGCCGCATAAGTACCTCTTGAAAGAATTTGAGGAGTTCGCCCGATCGGCGGCCGAGCCTGAACCCATGATGCAGCGGATTTCGCAGCGCGTTCACCTGCATATTCCGCGCTATAACTGGGTCGGGTTCTACCTGATCGACAAAAACGATTCTTCCACACTGGTCCTTGGCCCACACACGGGCAGCTTTACTCCGACTGCAAAGATTTCCTGGAATCAAGGCTTATGCGGCGCCGCCGCTGCCACTCGCCGGGTAATAGTGGCGGACAATGTTGCCGACGACCCGCGTTATATTCAGGCCTCTGACCTGGTGAAATCACAGATATCGGTCCCTATTGTGACCGGCAACAAGATCGTCGCCATCTTTAACGTGGAAAGCTATTTCCTGGCCGCTTTCAAGCCTGCGCAGGAGCGCGAGTTTGTGGAAGCCTGCGCAAAAATCTTGAGCAGATGCTTTGCCCCCACAGCGACTGCTGACATGGTGCACGCCTAAACCGTTTATCGCGGGTCTTTCGCGATCGACCGCTTTGGCCAGTCGCTAACCACGGGGTATAAAGAATAAGGATCCACACACGCTCTCCCGGCATGGTGAACTTGTAAGCAGCCACGCTGAGAACGTTACTCGTGTTATGTACCCTCGCGTCTTTCTGCCGATTTGTTCTGGCTAATTGCTATCTGCTAGCTGCCTTTCAATGCACTGCAACATATCCGTGCTTGACGCCGGCGGGATCAAAAAAGTCGCCGACCACGATGCCCACCGCATTAATACCATTGCCGTCTGTGGAAGTAGAGCCGGGAAAATCAAGCTGTGTGAAGACGCCTTGGCGATCGAAGTAGCCGTGGAAGTTGCCATCCTGGTCAGTAAAGCTGCCAACGATAAATCCCTGGGCATTGATGCCGAAGGCCGCTGAAAAACCCACTGTGCCTGGAGGGTCAAACTGTCTAAAGATGCCGCGCAGCAGCGTGAAGGCGTGGGTCAGGCCGACCGCGTCAGTAAACAGCCCGACAATATCGTCACGATTGTTGATAGCGACCGGAACAGTATCGTGCCCGCCGGGAAAATCGAATTGGGTGAAGGTGTCGCCGCGCTTGATGAAAGCATGCGTTGCGCCAGCGGCGTCAGTGAATGAGCCTACCAGAGTGCCCAGATCATTGATGCCTTCGCCATTTGTGGACGTGCTGCCGGGAACATCAAAGCGCGTCAGATTGTTGGCCGGGCCAACCAGGCCATGCTGCACTCCATCCGCATCGAAGAATGAGCCGGTAATCACGCCGGAATTGTTGATGTTGACCGTGCGGGTCCCGCTCGCGTTGGGAAAATCAACTTGCGTGAACGAGCCATCCTGGAAAAGCCAGCCGTGCTGCCGGCCCGCCGCGTCAAAAAAGAAACCTATGATCTGTCCCTGGGCGTTGATGTCGTCCGCTTCAGTCGAAGCACTTCCTGGAGGGTCTAGTTGCGTGAAGGTGAAGGTAGTCTGCGCGGCGGCGGAAGCGCTGCCGAATGCCATGGCAAGAGCAAAAATCGCGGAATAGATTTTGTGTGTTTTCATGGTCGTGCTCTCCTTGCAGTCGCAATGGTAGCTGCCAGCTGAGCGCGAGGGAATGAAAATAATATAAATAGGAAGAATCTAAATGCCAGAATAGGAAAGAGAGAGGTGGCGCCTTTCTTTTCAGAGATGCTACAGAAATTTGTGATCCTGGCGGGTTTGATTGTTGGCATAAGCCTAAGCCAAGAAAATATATATATGTATTGATTTGCAATGGGCTATGAAAACCAGGTTCAAAATGAATTAACTTACTTTTGAATTTCCGAATATCTGCAAATATTTACATAGTATTGGTAGTTCTTACGTAGTGTCAGAATGGAATAACGCTTATAGCTTTCTAATCTTTTAAAAATTAACTAACTTTAACTCCGAAAACGCGATATTTATCTAGCAAGAAGTAAATAGGGTGTTATAGTACGTGGCACTTTTGTGCTACGTACAAGTTGAAGGCTACTTCTCAGGAAGGAATGAAAATCTCCATGAAGAAGCTTTCTCCATACACTTCTCTTCGGCAAATTCCGGCATTTGCAGCCGTTTTGCTGATTGCCTTTTTCTATTCCGGCGCTTTTGCTCAGTCGAGCACAGCCGCAAGCGGCAACTGTCACGTTTCTGATGGCCAATTTACATCCTGCCCCGGTGGCGGAAGTGAATGGCTCGATGTTCAACCGGTTTTCTTCCCAGCCAGCAACTCTTATTTGTATGTCAACCAGGATCCTGGACGCCAATTTATCTGGCTGCTCTATGATTTTCCTTTTCAGCAAACGCCCATCGCGCCGACGGATGCGGTACGAATCAGCTTTGATACCGTTGAAGGACAGCTACCTGGGGTAGGTCTGGAACATTACGATATTGATCTATTTGGCAACGGACAGATTCAGGTAAACGTTTTTGGCCAGCCAGAAGACCCAGGCCGCATTTCAGGCGCAGTAGGATTCAATCCTTCGCCGAACTCGCCCGTGCCTCATCTGATCGTAGAGCTTCAGGTGCCGTTGACGCCGGGATCTCCCACGGCCTACTCTCCTGATCCGATCTTCTGGGGCGCAAGCCCACCCGCTCCGCCACCGCCACCTCCGTGTCCTACTGACGCGGGAGCAAGCCTTAATAAATGCCAAAAGGCCGGCTATCGTCGGGCAGGCCTGGTCTTTTCGTATACGGCAGTCGCGCTCACGGTGGGCACGGGCCTATGCGCGCTGGCCACCGCGGGAGTTTGCCTTTCCGTTCCCGTAACTGCGGCATTGATACTTGGAACGGGAGCGTATACGGCTGGCGGAATTTATGGCCTGGATAAAGCCACCGATCCGTCCGATCCTAATTTCACGGTCATTACACAGCCGCTGGTCATACCTGTATCAGCACCGATCCTGGCCGATGCGTCTACGCCTCAGCAGGTGGCGGATGCCTTGAATGCCTGGTTCAATGATCTGGCTCAGATGCTGGCTCTGGAGCGAGCATCGACCACCGCTGTTAACCGGGCTGCCGGCGCGCGTGATGCGGGCAATGCTTTTTGGGTACAACAGCAGACTCAGGCGGCGCAACAATTCATGGCGCAAGCGGCGCCTTTCCTGAGCGCTGAACCTCAGCTTCTGGCCAACCTGGCTACTGCCCTCCAAGCTGCCGGGATCCATAATACTTTCACCGCGAATGATGCGCGCAACTTCCAGGCTAGTCTTGCCGCCAACGGGCTGTCCCCGGCGGTCACGCAAGAGCTGACCCAACTCGGGGTTGACAGCGCAACTCAATCGCGCATTCTGCAATCTCTGCTAGCAGTGGATCCTGAGACTGCGGCACAACTCGGCACCGGAAGGTTCCCACAGATGCTGGCCGATCCAACCATCGCGGATGCTTTTCTGGAACTCGGAAAAACCTTGAATCAGGCAGCCCCGACAGTGGGCAATCTGGTTCCATTTATCAATACAACAGTGGCAGGTGACTACACTGCCGCCGGGGTTGGATTGCGCGGCGCGACCAGCGGCAACATTACAATTTCAGGCGTTCCTGCGGGAGCAATCGTGCAGAATGCTTACCTGTATTGGGCCGCGCTTGATAACGGTGAGGAGGCGGCGCTGGCCCATATGAATTTCAACGGGACGCCGATTCTCGGCACCCGTATTGGCCGAGGGCCGGACACCTGCTGGGGCCGTACTGACAGTTTCAGCTACCGTGCTGATGTAACCCCGCTGGTCCCAGGAAATGGGACCTACATGCTAACCGGCGTAGCCGGCGGCGGGAACGTTCTGGCGGAAGGCGCTGCTCTGGTGGTGATCTACAACACCGGCGGACAGACTTTCCGAACGGTGATGCTTGCCGATGGCAACGTGGTATTGCCTGCCGTCTTCACCGGCCAGGCAATATTTGGCGGATTTACCGCAACCTCTCCTGTCTCCGCGAAAACAAGTTTCCTGGTGGGCGATGGCCAAGGCTTCGGTAACCCTGCCATCTTCACTGGAAGCGCAGGAGCAATCACTTTCAACAATCCGTTTGTCGCGAGCGACGGGCTATACTGGGACACCAAAACCTTCGACGTCTCCGCCGAGGTTGGGCCAGGCGTGAATCCGGCGGACGCGCAGATTAACCTGTCTTCTGACTGTCTGCTCTGGCCGGCGCAGGCGTTTTCCGTCAGCAGCGCGAAACCTGCTCCCGTGCAGGCCACAGCCGCTGTCGTAAAAGCTAACAAAGACGGCAATACCTCAATTAACTCAAGATCGCTGGCTGCGGCGGACATACCGTCCATCTCAGACCGGATTGCGATGATCGTGGAGAGCAGGTTTATAGAAAACCCAACACTCGATGCAGCAGCCCTCACCAGCCAGCTCGCCAACAGCGTTCCGGCAGCTTTCCTACCCCCCGGCGGTGCGCAGGAGGTGATCCAGGAAGTGGCGAACCAGATCGTTACGCCAACGAGCACCGGTGACACCACTCCGCCGGCAATTACCATTACAAGTCCAACTGCTACAAGCTATGTGCTCAGGCAATCTGTGGCTGCCAACTACAGTTGCAGTGACACCGGTTCGGGCGTGGCTACTTGCGTCGGAACGGTTCCCAGCGGAAATAACATTGATTCAGCCGCTGTCGGCGCCAAAACGTTTACCGTGAATGCCTCTGACGTGGCCGGCAACCTATCGTCCAAGTCAGTGAATTACAACATCGGCTACGGCGCGTGCGTGCTGTACGATACAACTCACGCGGCCAAGAGCGGGAGCACCATTCCTATCAAATTCCAGCTCTGCGACGCGGCCGGAAACGATGTATCTTCCCCGGCTATCACCGTGACTGCTGTTCAGGTGATACTGGTTTCCACGAATGCCAGTACAGACGTGATCGATGCGGGAAATGCAAATCCTGATAACAATTTCCGTTTCGATGGCGGGCTTGGCCCGAATGGCGGATACATCTACAACCTGAAAACAACGGGTCTGGGGATGGGCACGTACGTTGTAACATTCAATGTGACCGGGGACCCCACAACCCACAACACGGAACTTGTGTTCCAGGTACGTTAGGGACAACACTACTGGAGAGGGCCCCTGAACCTTTGGGGCCCTCCAGTCGCTCAGAATGCCGATAAAATTTCGATTTATGAATATCCGCATCATGACCTTAGTCTGGTTTCTGACTGCCGGCATGTGGAGTATTTTTGGCCTTCTATTTCTGCTATGGTTGCACAGGTGGTTTTTTGGCGCCGCTTTCCTGGCTTCGGCAGGGCTCGCCCTCTTTATTGCTGTGCGGCATAGAAACAGGGAAAGAAAAGTACCGGGATCCGCACCCGCTCAATCATCTAGCGAAATTGACAATCGTTTGAACGGCTAGACTTTTGAAGTCAGTTCGTTTCTACACTTCTCTTGGGCGGATTCAAATGCGCACCTCCTGGGTGCGTGTTTATGGCCCATGATTATTCCGACGTAAAATAATCCACCGCCACGGGACTCTCAAACAGAGAGTAATCGCGCGTCGCAATGATGATGCCGGTTTCGGTGACTACGCAGTTCACTACGCAGCTTGCCTGAATTCCGCTTGGCTGCCGCGATGTTTGCCAATCACGCCCAGAGCCAGAGGAATGGTAGTGAGCCCGCCCACTAGCGCCAGCGACAATCCAGCCGCTTTGCGCTGATCGTTATTCAGGCGCGTAGAGATTAATAAGCCAATGCCGGCACCCAGCACCACGCGGGTTCCAGCGATAAGGATGATGTCAGCGATGGTAAGTTCGTCTCAGTCATTGGAATACCTCGTTTCCGCATATTCCGGTGCACACCTATTTCGATGCCCGCCATGTTCCCAGGGTCGGCTTCAATTGCAGAGGTGCTGGAAATGATTGTCGGAGAGTTGGGCCAGGGCGCAGCAGGGTACCATGCCGCGAAAATTCATTTGTGCTGATTGGCTTTGCGGTCTTCGAAAATCCGATCCATGGCGGACAGCGCCGAGATAGCGTCGCCCGCATAAGCATCAGCGCCAAAGCTCTTCCACAGATCCGGTCCCAGGGTGGCCGCGTATCCGCCGGCCACAATCACCGTCTCCGGCAGGGATTCTTTCAGCTTTGCGATCAGCATGCACGTGCTCTGGAGTGCAATCAGCGTCGTCATGGAGATGGCAATAATGTCCGGCTGCAATTGCCGGGCAAGCTCAAGCGCGGAAGCAGTGGGCGTATTCGCTCCCACAAAGTATGTGTCCCATCCATCCAGTTGGCACAGGCTGCAGACCATCTCCAGGCCCACGCAATGGTGTTCACCTTCGCCGCAGATGCCGATCATCCGCGCGTTCCGCCGGGTCCGCGGGGGGACCATGCGTGAGAGCCTGTGCAGGATCTGCTGGGCGGTTGCGGTGGCATAATGCTCCACCGCCACGCTGATCGAATTTACCTGCCACAATCTTCCGATCTCGCGTTGCGCGGGCTGCAGTATGTGCACGTAAGCATCGAAAACTGAGCCGGCGTCGGTGGCCATCGCTTCAATCAGTTCCATTGCCCCTGCTGAATCCAGAGCGAGTATTCGTTCGATGTACTGGGATAGCAGCGGTTTTAAGCGTTCGCTTGCGACAACCGGAACTGGTTCGTCTGGATATTGCGGCAGACGCTCAAGTGCGACATCCAGATAACCGATGATTACGTCGGCCGCGGTTTCAGGGGCTGCGGCGAGCAACGCGGCTTTCCAGTGCTCCAGGTTTTCTTTCAGGTGGAAAGCGTCAATCCCGCGTTTTCCCAGTACTACTTTTACCCAGCCGCAATAATCGGAAAAAATCTGGGGATTTCCCGCTTGGACGGAGGCCGCCAGATAGTGCAAATGGAAGCGATTGTCTTCCACGCAGCGCAGCCGCGCTTTCGGATTCGTGCTCCAGGGCGATCGTGGAGCAGCCGCGCACTGGCGCTCCACCACCTGCGTCACCAGCATGTCTCCCTGTAGATTAAGGAAGTCGAGCGCAGCCGACATGTGGCCATAGTCTGACATGGCTAGGAACAGATATGTTCGAAGACCCGGACCTGAGTGCTGGTCGCATCCAGCTTCAGGCCCCGGGGAATGCCCTGGTGCGATTGATGGTGCGCCGGGCTTTTGTGCCAGTTCTCATAACTGGGAAGGTCTCGCCAGTAGGTCAACAGCCAGATTTCGTCCGGTTGATCACATGGGCTCACCACATCCAGCCGGATGAAACCGGCTGTGCCTTCCACCTGGTGAGGACGATTGAGGAACGCCTGCTTCACCTCGGGCGTCATTCCGTTCGCAACTTTAAATTTGCTGAGAACCAGTACCATCCATCAGGTCCTTACTCGCTGGTGAAGTAATCCACCGCCACGGGGCTTTCAAACAATGAATAATCGCGCGTCACAATCGTGATGCCGGTTTCGGTAACGATGTAGTTCTTCGCGTCCGCCTCACGATCAAAGCCGATGACAGTCCCTTCCGGAAGCTGCACGTCGCGGTCAATAATCGCGCGGCGAATTTTGCAATGCCGCCCAATGTTGACATGAGAAAAGATGATGCTGTTATCCACTTCGGTGTAAGAGTTCACGCGCACGTCTGGTGAGAGCACGCAATTGCGCACGTAGCCGCCGGAAAGAATGCTGCCGGGACACACAATGGAATCAATGGCCATGCCGGTTCGTCCAGGCTCGCCAAAAACAAACTTGGCCGGCGGATACTGCCGCTGGTGCGTGCGGATAGGCCAATGCTTGTCGTACAAGTTGAACACCGGCGAAACCGAAACCAGGTCCATATTGGCTTCGTAATAGGCTTCAATGGTGCCCACGTCGCGCCAGTACTGCGCTTCCTTCATGTTCTCGTCAATAAAGTTGAAGGAATAAAGTTTGTACTGCTCCAGGATCTTCGGCAGGATGTCTTTGCCAAAGTCGTGTGAAGAATTTGGATCTTCCGCGTCTTTCAGCAGCACGGGCAAAAGCACGTCAGTATTAAAGATGTAAACGCCCATCGATCCCGAAACCATTTCCGTGTTATACGGTGAGCGCAGCTTGGTTTGCTTGGGCTTCTCCTCAAAGCCGGTGATCCTGCCCGTGCGGTCAATATCAACGATGCCAAAGTGGTAGCACTCGCTGGGATCGATAAGGATCGTGGCCAAAGTCACGTCCGCCCCGGTGGAGTTGTGATGATCAAGCATCAGCTGATAATTCATTTTGTAAATGTGGTCCCCGGAGAGGATCAGCACATGCTTTGACTGCTCAGAGCCGATGGAATAAATGTTCTGGTAAACGGCGTCAGCGGTGCCCAGATACCAGCTGTCGCTCACGCGCTTCATCGGCGGCAAGACCTCGATGAACTCGCCCAGCTCGCGCGCCACCACTGAGCCCCAGCCTTCACGGATGTGCCGGTTCAGTGACAGTGCTTTGTATTGCGTAAGGATATACACCTTGCGCAGGTCTGAGTTGATGCAGTTGGAAAGCGTAATGTCGATGATGCGATAGTTGCCGCCGAAAGTTACCGCCGGTTTGGCGCGGTCGCGCGTAAGTGGATAGAGGCGTTCTCCGGCGCCGCCGGCGAGTAGTACTCCAAGTGTGTCCTTCATAGTTTTGTGCGGACCATTTCTTACGGGAACTGCCGAGGACGACAAACGTACGAACCAGAAATTTTATGCTAGCAGAAAAAAGAAAACCCGGCGCAGCTCTCGCTGCTCCACCGGGGCCTATCCAGACGAAAGTTTCAGCTATGCAGCTTCATCCGCAGAAATGCGTAAAGACTTCAGGAAACGCACATCATGGGCATTAATGCTGAACTCAGGTTCCGCGTTTTTCTTCCGCGAACTCACCAGCTGCGGCGCGGCAGTTTCCTCTTCATGCTTGTTAAAACCAATGGTGGCTTCCAGCACCAGAAAAACATCAAAGCCTTCGTCTTTTATTCGTTGAATCACCTGCGCGATCTGCTCCGATTCAGAAAGAGACACGTTGATCGCCTCTCCCAGGTCTTTCATCATTTTTTTTAGTCGTGGATTCACGCCAACTCCTTTGACTACTTAATTGGATGCCCGTGGGGGTACCAGCGTTTTATTCTTTCGCTCGATTTGAGCCCAATTTTCGCGCTACAATGGCCTAAATGCCCCAGATTTCCGCGGTTAAAAATGCTGTACAAAGCGTTGTAAAGAAAGACCGCCTGCTCAACGCGGTCTTTGCCGGCGGAAAATCATTTGTCACGTCGGTAAGCCGCACCTTTTACGCATTTTGGCTTCAGACCACGGGGCTGATGTTCGTCCTTTTTACCGTTCTCGGCGCCTCTTCCCTGGTGCGCCAATACCACAGAGACCACTTTGCCGACCACCAGCGCGTCGTGATCGAATCCATCTTCACTGTGGTCTGCCTCTACTTTACCGTGCATTCTTTCATCAAGGCCAGCCGCACTCTCAAGCGGAAATAGCTTCTGCCGATCAATTTTGTCTCGAACTCAGAATCCTAGTCGCTTGAGCCGGTTCACGCCCCACGTGGCGCAACTTGGCGCATCCTGAATCGGGTTTAACCCGGCGTGCGATACGTGGCCGATTCAGCGTGAAAGCTAGCGTCAAGTACCTTGCAACTGGGTCGGAGTATCATTATCCGTAGCTCTGAAACATGCCACAGGACACCAAACTCGAACGCGATGCCGAGCAGCAGCTCAAAGACATCACTCCCCATCCTCTCTATACTCCTGCCGATCTAGAAGACTGGGGATACGATTCTGACGTCGGCTATCCTGGTGAGTTCCCGTTCACGCGCGGCGTGCAGGCCACCATGTATCGCGGGCGCCTGTGGACAATGCGCCAGTACGCCGGCATGGGCGATGCCGAGGAATCCAACAAACGCTATAAGTATCTTCTTTCCCACGGGACCACCGGACTCTCGGTGGCCTTTGATCTCCCAACGCAAATCGGCATGGATTCAGACCACGCCATGGCTGCCGGTGAAGTTGGCAAGGTAGGCGTAGCCATTGATTCCATTGAGGACATGGAGCGTCTCTTTGCCGGCATCAACCTGGAAAAGATTTCTACGTCGATGACCATCAATGCCAGCGCCGCGATTCTGCTCGCCTTGTATATCGCTGTGGCGCGACGCAATGGCTCTGACACACGCAAGCTGAGCGGCACCGTGCAGAATGACATTCTCAAGGAGTACATTGCGCGCGGAACATATATATATCCGCCGCGCCAGGCTCTGCGGATCATCACGGATATGTTTGCTTACGCCAATGAGCACGTGCCGGAGTGGAACCCCATCTCCATTTCCGGCTACCACATGCGTGAGGCCGGCTGCACCGCGGTGCAGGAAGTGGCGTTTACGCTGGCCAACGCCATCGCTTATGTGGATGCCGCGCTGCATGCGGGTCTGGACGTGGACAAGTTCGCGCCGCGCCTCTCGTTCTTCTTTAACGCGCACAACAACTTCTTGGAAGAAGTCGCCAAGTTCCGCGCCGCCCGGCGCATGTGGGCGCGCATTATGCAAAATCGTTTCCATGCCAGGAACCCACGATCGCTAATGCTGCGCTTTCACACCCAGACCGCCGGCTCTACCCTCACGGCGCAGCAGCCGGAAAACAACATCGTCCGCACGGCTTTGCAGGCCATGGCGGCAGTGCTGGGCGGAACGCAGTCACTGCACACCAACGGTTTTGATGAAGCCCTGGGCCTGCCGACGGAAGAAGCCGCGCGCATCGCGCTGCGTACGCAGCAGATCGTGGGACATGAGACAGGCGTGGCCAATACTGTTGATCCGCTGGCCGGATCTTATTACATCGAATCGCTCACCAATGAGATTGAGCGCCGCGCCCAGCTTTATCTCGACAAGATTGAATCTCTCGGCGGGACGCTGCGCGCGATCGAACAGGGATACATCCAGCAGGAAATCCAGAACGCCGCGTACGATTTCCAGCAGGGCGTGGATCGTCTGGAAAACGTCGTCGTCGGCGTGAATCGTTTTCAGAGTGAGGGTGACAGGTCCGTGCCTGTGTTGCGCATCGACGAAGCCCTTGAAGGTCGCCAGGTTGAGCGCGTGCGCGCCTTGCGCCAGCGTCGCGATAAATCAAAGTGGGAAGCGGCGTTGCGCGCCGTGGAAGACGCCGCCCGGGGCGATCGAAACCTGATGCCGCACATCATTCATGCCGTTGAGAGTTATTGCACGGTCGGCGAAATCTCTGACACGCTGCGCCGCGTTTTCGGCGAGTATCAGGAAACCGTAGTGATCTAAAGAGATTGCCAAAATCGCGGAAATTGCCGGGATTGAAAACCGAGGCCTCGGCGGCTGAAGCCGGAAAACTCTACAGCAACTTTCCGCAGGCTTGAAAGGCCTGCTCCACCCCGTGGAACTTGAGTGTCATTCCGTCGTGCAAACAAAAAGTACAGATCCTCATTTCCCGTTCAGGAACCCTTCCAGAACCTCAATATACTTCTCCGGCTCCTCGTATGAAGGCAGATGGCCGCTTTGCTCAAAGAAGACGAGCTTTGCTCCGGGGATGGCGTGCGCCAGCCGCCACGCCGTGAGCGGAGCCACGTTCATGTCATAGCGTCCGTCGATCACCAGCGTGGAAAATTTAAAGCCGGCCAGTTTGGGTGTGAGGTCAAGATCGGCGGTCGCTTTGGCGACGGCCTCGCCCACAGCTGGCTCGTACCCGAGGTCACCCATGCGGCTCATGTAGGCGTCGCGCTTCTGCGGGGAATAAAAAATCATGCGGAAATGGTTGCGCAAGCCGGCCCGCGCGGCCGCTTCAGTCTCGGCCCCAAGCTTTTGCGCTTCCTGTTTGTTTTCTTCCTCAATATCGGGAAAGACATCGGGCAGCAGATGGACGATGCTCTGCCATGAAGGCCCGGGAGAGTCGGAGAGTATGAGCTTGGCGACGTGCTTAGGATGCGCAGCGGCGTAAGCCATCGCGACAAGCCCGCCGTATGAATCGCCTAGCAGCGCAAATTTCATAAGCCCCAAAGCTTGGCGCACTGCGTCCAGGTCAGCGACTTGCGAATCCATGTTTTGCGAAGCCCCACTGTGCAGCCGCTTGGATCCGCCGGTGCCGCGCTGGTCATATAAGACGACAAAGCGGTTCTTGCCGACTCGCTGCCAGAGATCGTTCTGCATCATGTAGGCGTGTGAGAGTCCTGGGCCGCCATTAACGGCGATGATGGGAAGCGCGGTTCCCTTTGCGCCGAAAGTTTCATACGCGAGATCAACCTCCTCAGTGTGCGCGATGCCGGTGGCGTGTGGGACTGTCTGCGCCAGAAGTGTGGAACAAAGAAGTGTGGAACAGAGAAGGAAGAAAATAATCATCGATTTGAGCAAGTTGGATAACCTCGCGCGGGAGTTCTAGAGAACGTAGCAGGTTAGCACGTCAGTCCGTGAGACCGTCGGACTGAGCGTTCACGGACGCATTCACCACTCAATCCCGCACCAGCGAGACTGGATTATCCTCTAAAAAAATTCACCTCACATTCAGCATTGATCCCGCAGTGTAGTCGCGGACAGAAAAAGAGCAGCAGGAGTAAGTGGCCCCGCCATCTTTTAACCCGCTGACTGCTTCGAACTACCTAAAGCAAGCAATCAGGAACGCAGGGGAACAGGCATGAAGGGTTTTTTAGCAGGAATCGGACTGGGGACTGCAATCGGAGTCTGGCTGGCGCCTGAGTCGGGACAGGAAACACGCAAAAAGCTGATGGCGCGCGGCGCTGATTTGGCGAACCGTTTTGAAAAGCAATCGAATGTAGCCGGGGATGGTGAGAGCCCACGGCGGCAGCAATCGGAACAGCGGGGAATGGACGCCCAGGCCCAAGCCGGCAGCGAAGGTCAGGAGACGCAGTCCACTCAGGATCCCGTAGCTGAGGTCCTGAATAGCGCGAGCAAAACCAAGCTCAGGAGCGTGCCAGGAATCGGCGACGCCACGGCGCGGCGCATTATCGAGAGCCGTCCATTTGAGAGCGAAGAAGAAGTACTGGAAAACAAGGTAATGCCGGAAAAAGTCCTGAAGAACCTGAAAGACACTTTGGTGGATCCCGACGAAGAAGTTGCCTAAGCGGAGTTCCTGAATTTCCATCGCTGCCGTCGCGCGCACCCGCGGAACGCTCGCGTTGTGCGCGACCTAGCGGCGCAAGGAAGAAGTCCTTCTGGTCCGCGCAAGATACTACTTAGACGCTGCCACGCCGAAGGCCGCAAGCCAGCCCTAGTGTTGTCAGTTCCTTAACGTCTCGGCAATCCACCCGCCGCCGACCACCACATCGTCCTGGTAAAACACCACGGCCTGTCCCGGCGTAATGGCGCGCTGAGGCTCGTCGAAGGTCACGCGGACCTCGCCGTTGGGAGCGTTCTCCAGCACGGCAGGCGCAGGCTCATGGCGATGGCGAATCTTAGCCGTCACGCGCATCGGCGTGTTCGCGTTTGGGCCGGAGTCATGCAGGCCGTCAACAGCAATCCAGTTCAGCTTGTGAGCAATCAGCGTGCGTGACAACAGATCATCGCTGTCGCCGACAGTCACCTTGCCCTCGGCGCCGTTGATATTGATCACGTAAAGCGGCGAACCCGTGGCAACGCCCAGTCCCTTGCGCTGGCCCACAGTAAAGTTGTGGATGCCCTCATGATGCCCCAGCACCGTGCCGCCAGTCGTGACCAGTTCGCCGGAAGTGTCAGGCAATTGCTCGCCCTGCTCGTTCAGGTAAGCATCGATGAAGCGCTTGTAGTCGCCGCCCGGAACAAAGCATATTTCCTGCGAGTCCGGCTTTTCCGCCAGCGCCAGATGATGCTCGCGGGCCAGCTCGCGCACTTGCGGCTTCTTCATGTGTCCCAGCGGAAACAGCGTGCGGCTCAACTGCTCCTGCGTGAGTCCAAAAAGAAAATACGTCTGGTCCTTGGCGGGATCGGCGGCACGACGCAGCAGCCAGCGATTTCTCTCTGGCGAAAACTCGCAACGCGCATAATGTCCGGTTGCCAGCATGTCCGCGCCAATCTGCCGCGCGGTAATCAACAGCTGGTCAAACTTAAGATGGTTATTGCACAGGCTGCAAGGAATCGGCGTACGGCCGGATAGATATTCATCAATAAACGGACGCACCACATCGCGCTCAAAACGCTCCTCATGATTGACCACGTAGTACGGAATGCCCAGGTCCTCGGCCACGCGGCGCGCGTCATACACATCGTCGATGGAGCAGCAGCGCCCCTGCACCTGCTCCGGCATGCCTTCGTGTCCGGCCAGGCGGCGCTGGTTCCACAGCTGCATTGTCAGGCCCACCACGTTGTGCCCCTCAGCGCGCAGCATGGCCGCAACCGTGGACGAATCCACACCGCCGGACATGGCTACCGCTATGGTCTGAGTGGGCATAGTTGGCCTGTTTCTATTATAGATGGTCGCGAGAATGGCTCAGGCGCAATCAGTCGCGAGAAGATACCGCCTTTGCCGCGGCTTCCGGGACTGTCCCATGATCGTCCTTGCGTCTTCCCCACTTCTGCACCGGCGGCGCTTCCGCAGAAATTTGCGGGAACAATACCCCCGCGCGTCTCAGCGCTTCCGTTACGTTAGCGCAAATATTTTCTGCGCCCACATGCTGCTCAAACTCCGATTGTCGCATCAACTGCGCGGGCTGCTCACGTGCGCCGCATAGAATCAATCGTCGTCCGCTGGCTTTTACGCGGTCCGCCAATTCTTCCAGCGCGCGTATGCCGGTTGCGTCAATGGCGGTCATGTTGCGCAGGCGCAGAATCACAATTGGCGGCAGGTCCGGAATCTGTTGCATCAGGTCATCGATCTTGTCCGCCGCGCCAAACAGAAAAGGCCCATGGATGCGAAACACCGTTGCATAAGGCGGAATCTCTTTGTCCTGGAGCACGTGCAGCCGGCCTTCATCCAGATATTCTTTCGTCACGCGTGAAATGGTGGTGGTTGCCGTGACCTTGCGGATGAAGACCAGCGCGGCAAGTATCATGCCTGCTTCTACTGCGACCGTCAGGTCGGCAAAAACGGTCAGCACAAATGTGGCTGACCAGCACGCCACCTCCAGGCGTGAGAGCTTGAGCAATTCCGGAATCTCCGCCCACTCACCCATATTGTAAGAAACAACCAGCAGAATTGCCGCAAGCACCGCCAGCGGAATGAACTTGGCAACCGGCGTGGCAAACATCAGGATCGCCAACAGCGTAAGCGCGTGAATCATTCCCGCAATCGGGCTTCTTGCGCCGGATCGAATATTGGTTGCGGTGCGCGCAATCGCGCCTGTGGCGGGCAAGCCGCCCATCAGTGGTGAAATGAAATTCGCCACGCCCTGCGCGATCAGTTCCACGTTCGGCTTGTGCTTCTCTCCATGGCCAACCAATTTATCGGCCACCACGGCTGACATGAGTGACTCAATCGCGCCCAGCATGGCCACAGTAATTGCCGGAGCAATCAGCGGACGAATCAGGTCCAGATGAAAGTGCGGAATCTTGAACGCGGGCAGCCCGGAAGGAATTCCACCAAAGCGCGTGCCGATCGTCTGCACCGGCAAGCGAAGGAAATAGACCAGCGCCGTGCCCACAAACAGCGCAACAATGTAGCCGGGGATCTTGGGGAAAAACTTTCTGCACACCAGGATCAGCGCCAGGGCCAGCACTGCCAGTCCCGTTTCTTCGTAGGAAAGCGTGCGGAAATTTTGCGCCACGGCCTCAAGGCGGCCCAAAAAATTGCCCGGCACCTGCTCAATGCGCAACCCGAAAAAGTCTTTGAGTTGCGTGCTCGCAATCACCACGGCAATTCCGTTGGTGAATCCCACCACCACCGGACGCGGAATGTATTTCACCGCGCTGCCCAGCCCGGTCACGCCCAGAAAAATCAGGAACACGCCGGCGATTCCCGTGCACATGAACAGGCCATCAATGCCGTACCGCGCAACGATTCCGGCCACAACCACCACAAACGCGCCTGTCGGGCCGCCAATTTGCACGCGCGATCCGCCCAGTGCTGAAATCAGGAATCCGGCGATCACTGCGCAGTAAAGCCCCGCCTGCGGCGGCATGCCGGACGCAATGGCAAACGCCATGGCCAGCGGCAACGCTACCAATCCAACCGTGATGCCCGCTATCAGGTCAGCAACAAAATCTGGCCGTGAATAATGCTTCAGGGCCAGTACGGATTTTGGGACCCATTTCGTGCTCATAACGCATCCCGGTTGATCACAAAATGGTCAACACAGGCCAACCATATCATCATGATAAGCAGTGTAGCTGAATAGGAATTTGCCGACTATCGGCAGAAAGACTTACCTGGACACGAAAGGAAGAGAACTTGCGCGTGATCTGCGCTCATCCGCGTGAATCTGCGGCGACCTTTTGATAAACCGGAGAAATTTCCCGCAGGCGCGCCACCGTCTCCGGAATTACTTTGATCGCAAAATCGATATCGTCGTTCGTGGTCTGCTTGCCCAGACTGATACGGATGCTGGCTCGCGCGCGCTGATGCGGCAATCCCATGGCCAGCAGCACGTGTGAAGGCTCAATGGCTCCGGACGAACACGCCGCGCCGCTTGAAACCGCCAGCCCTTTCAAATCAAGCGCAATCACCAGCGCTTCGCCTTCAATGTGATCAAACCAAACATTCGTCGTGTTGGGCACGCGTGGCTCACCCAGGCCGTTCACTCCCACATCTTCCATTGCGCCCAGGATCGCATCCTGCAACCGGTCGCGCATCGCTGCCATCTCTGCCGGCCCGTCGCTCTCCATCCACTGCTTAGAAATCTCCGCCGCCTTGCCGAGACCAACAATCCCCGGCAGGTTCTCCGTGCCCGCGCGTCGCTGGCGCTCGTGGCTGCCGCCATAAATCTGCGGCTGGATGAGCGTTCCCTTCTTGATGTAAAGGGCTCCCGTCCCCTGCGGCGCATGGATCTTGTGTCCGGAAATTGTAAGCGCGTCGCAGGCAATTTTCTGCACGTCGATCGGGACCTTGCCGGCTGCCTGTACCGCATCGGTATGAAAAAAGACATCTGCTTCCTGCGCTATTTTGCCGATCTCTTCCACGGGCTGAATCACTCCGGTTTCGTTGTTCGCCATCATAATCGTGATGAGCCGCGTGTTCGGGCGCAACGCCGCTTCCACGTTACCTGCGTAAATTTCACCACGGGCGTTCACCGGAACATAGGTGACTTCGCACCCCATCTGCTCCAGCCGCTTGCAGGTGTTGGTGACCGCACTGTGCTCGATGGTGGAAGTAATAACGTGATCGCCGCGTTGCACCAGGCCAAAGATGCCCAGATTGTCGGCCTCAGTGCCGCCGCTGGTAAAAACAATTTCCGCGGGACGCGCATTCACGAGCGCTGCTACCGACGCTCGCGCCTTTTCCACCGCCGCGCGCGCGTGCTGCCCATAATGGTGGATCGACGACGCATTGCCGAACTGCTCCAGATAGAACGGCCGCATCGCCTCAAACACCTCCGGCAGTACCGGGGTGGTGGCATTGTTATCAAGGTAAATGCGGCGCATGAGCCTATTGTACGCCGAGCGGCACAGCCGCCCAGCACTCAGCAGTCAGCGTTCAGCATTCAGCGTTCAGCATTCAGCGTTCAGCATTCAGCATTCAGCATTCAGCCAAAGCAACCGGCAACTAGCAATTGGCAATCGGCAATTGGCAATTGGCAATTGGCAATTGGCCCATAAATATCATCCGCGAATCGCAACTAAAAACGCGAATCAGAATTTAGTTCTTGATTCGCGCTTTTTCGCGTTGATTCGCGGCTAATTTTCCTGATCTGCGCCTATCAGCGAAGATCTGCGGCGATATTCTTCGGCCGAATGTTACCTTTTATCCATCGCCACGTATTTATTCGGATACGCCGGGCCAATGTAGTCGGCGCGCGGGCGGATGAGCCGGTTATCGTCAAGCTGCTCAATCACGTGCGCGGCCCAGCCGCTGATGCGGGAGACGGCAAATACCGGAGTAAACAGGTCAACGTCCAGGCCAAGCGTGGTGTAAGTGGAAGCCGAGTAAAAATCCACGTTGGCGTTCAGGCCTTTGTCATTCTTGATGTACTGCTCAATCTTGGCGGACATTTCATACCACTTGGGATTCGCCGAGCGGCCCAAGTCGCGTGACATGGCGCGCAGGTGCGTGGCCCGCGGATCTTCCGTGTGGTAGACGCGATGGCCAAAGCCAGAAATCTTTTTCTTGTTGGCCAGCATGTTCTTCACGTGCTCCACCGGGTCCTCGCCTTTTTTATCGATCTCAAACAGCATGCGCATCACCGCTTCATTGGCGCCGCCGTGCAGCGGGCCTTTGAGCGCGCCAATCGCGCTGACGATGGCGGAATGCATGTCCGACAGAGTGGCTGCCGTTACACGGGCAGCAAAGGTTGAAGCATTCAATTCGTGATCGGCATGCAGGATCAGGGCAACATCCAGCGCTTTTTCGGCGGTCGGAGAAGGCTTGTCGCCGTTCAGTTGCAGCAGGAAATTGGCCGCGTGTGAGAGTGTTGGATCAGGATCGACAACGTTCTTGCCTTTGCGAATCCGGTCATATCCTGCCACGATCATGGCAATCTGTGACGTGAGGCGGATCGACTTGCGAACATTCGCGTCATGATCGATTTTTTCCGCTTCGGGATCGTAAAAAGACAACGCGGAAACAGCCGTGCGCAGCACTTCCATGGGCGTGGCCGTCTTGGGGACCTTGCGCATCATGTCATAGATTGCGGGATCCACTTTGCGTTCAGCACCCAGTTTCTGTTTCAAATCGGCCAGTTCCGCCGCCTTGGGCAGCCGGCCAAACCACAGCAGATAGCAGGTTTCTTCAAACGTGGATTTTTCCGCAAGCTCATGAATATCAATGCCGCGGTAAGCGAGCACTCCGGCATCGCCATCGATATAGCAGACCCCGGAACTGGCCGCAACTACGCCTTCTAGACCCTTTGTGATTGTGCTGGTTGACATGGTTTTCCTGTCGCTGATTTCTGGCTTCTCTAGTGTTGGAAGCGGCTCTGTGCGCAACATTTCTTTATACTCCAAATCATTTAGACTTGCCAACCGTGCCCCGCGTTGCTGCCACGCTTCGGACGAGTAGTGCGCATCGGACGGACATCTTCTACCTTGTTGCGGAAGTTTATTTCCCTCAGAGAACACGCGTCTGTGAGACAGGTCACACACATGGGCCGTGGCCGAGCGACGCTAAAGGGGATTAAGAGCAAATCAATTTCTTGAGGCCGGCACTTGGGTTGCGCGACCGGCTAGGCCAAAGCACCAGCGGGCCAGGCATTCCCACCGTTAAGTTTGAAACCACTTCCAGACGCCCATGGCAAAGAACGGTGCCAGCACGGCGAGTACCCAGAGTTTGGCGGATCCACGGATCTTTTCTTCCTTTTCCCAGCGGAAAAGCTTCATGGAAATCAACATGCCTCCAAAAATTGTAAGCACCATCACGGCTGCCGCTGCCAGGGTTTCTTTCTCGACCAGACCGCGTCCTTTCAGCATGATGTTTTGCATGCCCTGAACCAGGTACGTTGCCGGGATAAAGTTATGGATGATCCTCATCACCTTGGGAAATTTCTCCGCCGGAAAGGTAGCGCCGCTCAACAGCAGCATGGGGAAATAAAACAGTTGGACCAGGATGGTGCCTTCCTGCATGGTATTGGCGACGGAGGCAATCACTAGCCCGAGCGCGCGGAAGGCGATCAACCCCAGCGAGATGAAGACCAGCAGGTCCAAGAAGTGGACTGGGAGCGGCATGTGGTACAGGAAGTGCGCCATCAGCAGCAACAGGACAATGTAAGGAATAAAAATCGCCCAGCCTGTAACCATTGAGCCCACCAAAAGAGGTGCAGGCGTAATCGGCGTGACTTTATAGCGCCGCAGGATACCCATCTCGCGCTCCTGGATGGCGCGAATTCCGGCCCCGAAAAAGCCGCTGCCCAGCACGCCCAGCGTCACGGACATGGTCACCACAAACGTCATGGCTCCAGACTCTCCCCGCAGCACCGTGGCGAAAGTGAAGAAGAAAATGAGCGGAAAAAGATAGTTGAAAAAGATTACCGCGCGTAGCCGTAGCGCCAGCTTAATGTCCATTGCGATGATGGCGAGATATTGCTTCATGCTTTTTTAGCTCTTGGCTCTTAGCTTTTGGCCCTTGGCTTTCCGATCACGTGCGATCACGGCGATCACGCGCGATCACGGCGATTTAATCTCTCAGCTTCTTCCCTGTCAGTTCCACAAAAACGTCTTCCAGTGTGGGACGTTTCAGGTGTACGTCTTCCAGTTGCATTCCCTGCTGGTCCAGCCACTTCATGATCTCAAACAATGTCCGTGCCGGGCGCGACGAATACACCGTCAACGATTTTCCGTCGTCACTCAGCTTGCTTTCCAGCGCATCTGGCCATTGCGGCAGCATAGCAGCGCTCATAGGCTGGCCGCTGACAATGTCGATGCGCGACCGCTCCGCGCTTTTTTGCTGCAACTCCCGCGGAGTGCCCATGGCCACGATCTTGCCTTCGTCGATAATTGCCACTCGATCGCACAGCCGCTCTGCTTCCTCAATGTAATGCGTGGTAAGCACCACCGTGCGCTTCTCTGACTTCATCTCCTCGATTAGCCCGTGGATTTCCAGCCGAATCTGCGGATCAAGGCCGGTCGTCGGCTCATCGAGAAAGAGCAGTTGCGGATCGTTGACCAGGGCCAGCGCCAGGGCCAGCCGCTGTTTCTGTCCGCCCGAGAGCGTTTCATAAAATGCCGCGCGCTTTTCCCACAATTGCAGCCGTTTCAGCAGTTGCTCTGAACTCAAACTGCGCGTATAAAACGACGCAAACAACTCCAGCGCTTCCTGTACCCGCATTTTTGCCGGCAGGTTGGTGGCTTGCAGGCACACTCCGATGCGGTCTTTTAATTGTTGCTTTTGCCGGTCAGGATCAAACCCCAGCACAGTGGCATCTCCGCCGGTGCGCGGACGCAGCCCTTCTAAAATCTCAATCGTGCTGGTCTTGCCCGCGCCGTTCGGGCCCAGCAAGCCAAAAACCTCGCCTTTCGCCACCTGAAAATCAATGCCCTTTACGGCCTCGACCTTGTCGTAAGTTTTTTGTAACTGCTGAACGTGGATGACCGGAGCTTCGCTCATGAGTGAGTTCTAGAGTATGGGCGCGTGCCGGTTCTGTCCAGTTCCTAAAAATAACCACAAAGGGCACGAAGGAACACCAAGGTTGGTGCAGACGACGAAATTCACCTCATTTGAACCATGTCTTGATTGGCTCAAGGCCCGAGATATTTTGCGTGAGCTAACCGGCAAGGTTACCTTTTCTCTCCTTCGTGTTACTTTGTCCTTTGTGGCTAAAGGTTTCGATCTTCCTCTGTGTTCCTCTGTGGTAAACAGGTTTTCCGATCACCGGATCACGGCGATCACCAGATCTCCCGATCATCCTTTGTTGTCCTTTGTGGCTAAAGCACTTTGCAATCTCACGCGCTGAGGTTTACCCTTCTGGCGCAAGCTTTGAGGACACTCTTCCATGCTCATGAGAACCGCTGTCGCGCTTGTCTGTCTTTTTCTGGTTCCAACCGTTCGCGCCCAAACCGCAGATCCACAGTTGCTGGCTGAAATCAACAAAATCAAGGCCATTGACAATCATTCGCATCCGCCAAAGCTTGTGGCCGCGGGCGAAAAGGATGACGACTTCGACGCGCTGCCTTGTGATCCGCTTGAGCCGAGCGATCCCACCACCATCACGCGTCCGGCGAATCCTCAATACATCGCGGCATGGAAGGCCCTCTATAACTATCCCTACAATGACCGCAGCCCGGAGCATGTGAAAGAACTGCTTCAGTCCAAGCAGAAGGTCATGCAGGAGCAGGGAGATAACTATCCTGACTGGGTCCTTGACCAGCTTGGGATTGAAACCGAACTGGCGAACCGTGTGGCGCTGGGACGCGGCTTGCAACCGCCGCGCTTCCGCTGGGTGCCATTTGATGATGCGCTGATGTTCCCTTTAAAAAATTCCGCCCTGGCCAGTGAAACACCCGACCGCAAATTTTTCTTCCAGCGCGAATCCATGCTGCTGCGCCGCTATCTTAAAGATATTGACCGTGAGGCGCTGCCGCCAACCCTCCAGGAGTACACCGCTAAAGTCATTACGCCAGTGCTGGAAATGCAGAAGAAAAACGGCGCTGTGGCCATCAAATTTGAGGCTGCTTATCTTCGCTCGCTCGATTTTGGTCCCGCTGAGCCTCTTCAATCGGTCCAACAGATATATGCCCACTTCATCAAAGGCGATCTTCCCCTTACCCATGATTACACCCGGCTGCAAAACTTCCTTTTTCGCTATATCGCCCGCGAAGCCGGACGGCTTGGCCTGCCGGTGCATATCCATAGTGGCGGCGGCTGTGGCAGCTATTTCATGCTGATGGGATCAAACCCGGCGCTGCTTGAATCGGTGCTCAACGATCCTTCTCTGCGCAAGACCAACTTTGTCCTGCTCCATGGTGGCGCCGGCCCGTTCACTAAATACGTCAATTATCTGCTGATGAAACCGAATGTCTACGCCGACTTTTCCGAGCAGACGTGGCTGATCTCAACCCGCAGGCTCAGTGACAGTATCCGGGACTTCCTGGAGTGGTATCCGGAAAAGATCATGTTCGGAACCGATCTTTACCCGAACACGCCCGAGATCAACTGGGAAGAAATTGGCTGGCAAACCACGCAATCCGCGCGCGAAGCTCTGGCCATCGCGCTGACCGGAATGATGCAGGATGGTGAAATCACCCGCGAACGCGCGCTTGAACTCGCCCATCAGGTCCTGCATGACAATGCGGCAAAGCTGTATGGATGGTCGACATCTTCAAGGTAAATTGTCGGCCACTTTCCCTATGCAGCCCATTATCGATGGTGCCGCGAGTCGTCGATGACCGCGATGTAGGAAAATTTTTACACACTCTAGCGTCTCAAAATAAGACACTTCGGGAATCTCACCTTTTAATGTCTTTTCGGCAACTTACCCCTTGACTTGGACTAAAGACGCTGCAAAACTCACCTTGTTCATACGACCGTTCCCTCGATGGTCTGGTGTAATACAAAGCAGTCAGCAGTCATTTATTCGGAACTTGTCTCTTAGATTTTTGTTGTAAACACGGCGTGAGCCGCGTGGGCCGAACCTGACGGGTAGGGATTCACTTCTGGGATTTCCATTGAGTCACGTTTGTGCTCTGGCCGGATTCCTGGGCGTGAATGCAGGATAAGGGGGCACTCTCAAATGGACTTCCAGGACAAAGTTCTCAAGTGTGTGGATTGCGGCGCCGACTTTGTTTTCACCGCTGGTGAGCAACTCTTCTTCCACGATAAACAATTCAAAAACGAACCTAAACGCTGCAAAAACTGCAAGGGTAAACGCGCCCAGGCACTGGGACTGCCGCAGAATGGCGGCAACTACCAAAGAGTGGAAACCAAGGCCATATGCTCCGGCTGCGAGCGGGAAACTACCGTGCCGTTTAAGCCAACGCAGGGCCGCCCGGTTTTTTGCCGGGAATGCTTCCAGCAGCGCAAAACAAGCGCTGCTACCGCCTAACACCACCTGAACTTGAAGTTGGGGGGCCGCGCCAGAGGAAAAGTGTTTCTGAAAGGGACACTCATGAAGAAGCGGATTGAGGGAAACCGCTCTGAGTTGTTCTGCCGCCGCTATGTTTTATCCCCGTCCCAATAGTGGGAATACGGCTGGAGAAATCCGGGTTGGCAGGAACACGCTAATGCATGTGCTATGCCTCGAAGCATCATCTGTGCTATGCAAGCTGATCCGGCCGCCATTCTTGATGACAATGGCGTTACTCGCCCATAATCCAAGTCCGCAGCCTCTGTGACTTTTCGTAGAGAAGAACGGTTCGAAAGCCCGTTTCCGCTGTTCTGGCGTCATCCCGCGGCCGTTATCTAGGACTGAAATACGGCAACCCTGCCGAGTAGCGTTCCGCCAGTCCCGGCTTGGGTGAACTCGTACACAAATCTGAGTCGCGCCCGATTCGAATGAATTTCGAAAGATGTTTCCCAAGGCTTCCTGTAGTTGCCGACTATGTACCTCGAGCATTCCCTGCCACGCAAAATCATTGGAAATGTGCGGTTTCGCTTGTGAATACTCGTGGCTTAAGGTTTCGATAAGATCGGTCACCAGATGGCAAGGGTCTAGAGCAATTGCATGCTCATTCTCCTTATAGAATCCGAGCACCAAACGCGTTATGTGCGCCATGCGAGATAATTCAAGTTGCGCAACATCTGCAAGGGCTCGGGCGCGACTCGGGAGCGTTTCTTGGCACAACAGGTACACCGAATTGGTTACCGCAGCCAGCGGGTTGTTGATTTCATGAGACGCCATGGCCATCATCTGCGTCGCCGCCATCAACCGTTCTCTTTCCAACGCAATCTCTTCCGCCTTCACCTGTTCCGTTATATCTGTCGAAACGCTCCCGACAAATGCCTGCTGCTGCTCACTGATAAGTGTGAACTTTGTTGTCATCCAATAGCGTTCGCCTTCAGGGAGATTGATCTTGTTGATGAACTGGCTGGGCCTGTCAGACTTGAATGCTTGCTCGTCCTGCTTTTCCAACTCTGCAACCACTTCGGGTAGCTTGGCGCCTGGATTTTCAAGACCCAGCAAACGACGAGCCGCATGGTTGAAGTACACGTACCGTCCGCTCCGGTCGCGCAGATAGCTAGACCCGGGGCGATTATCCAAGAATAACTGGAACATTTTTTGGGCGTCGCGCAACTTTCCTTCCGCTAGCAGTTGGTCTTGCAAGTGCCGTTCCGATTCGATGTAAGCCTTCTTCCGGGCGTGGGTCAGCACGACAATGCCAAGAGCCGCAGCCAGGTAGGAAAAGAAACCAGCAGCATCGCTTATCCCCTGGAAACCCCATTGATATCGCGGCGAGACAAAACACCAATATGCAATACCTGCGCCCAACGAGGTGGAAAGCAGTGCGGGGCCGACATCGGCGAATAACCCAACCAGCGCAACCGCCACGAGAAACGTGATGTATGGCATTTGGTTGCCAAGCCACGGATCGATAGCCAGTCGCAGGAAAAACCCGAATAGCGCGCTGAGAGCTGCCAGCCCGTAGGGATTTATTCGTATTCGCCAATGGGACGAACGAGTCGGGAAGACCCCCTGCGGAATGTGCCATGCCGTTGCGTTATTGCTTGCTATTGAGAAATTGGAAACCATAACTTACGCAGGCTTCTTGGCCGCCTGGGAAGCTCTTGCCTTGATGCCGGTTTTTGCGCCACTCTGCTGCTTCTGGTCCTCATGCTGGATCAACAGCACTTCAATACGGCGCAGCAGATCGTCAGTATTCATGGGTTTCACCAGCATGGAGTTTGCGCCCTGTGTCTTCCAGTCGCCGCCCAGCAGGGGATAGGCCGTAAGGATGGCCACAGCGGGGCTGTACTCCGTCTTCTTAGCCGCGCGAATCACGTCGTACCCGGCCTTCTCGTGCTCCATTTTCATGTCGGTGATGACCATGTGATATGTATTGGCCTTCAGCTTGGCAATGGCCTCCTTGGCTGAGCTTGCTGTTTCCACCTCAAACTGGTGAATTTCCAGAATTGTCTTGAGAGTCAGCAGTATGGCCAATTCGTCATCAACCAAAAGAATACGGCGTTTCATGTGAACTCCAGGGGACTCTTTGAATCGCTTTTATCGCGCTATTTAGGATGCAGCCAGCAATTGTATTGGTTGTGAGCTGCTGCTGCACCTGCTTCTTCTGAAGTCCAATTATAATACCGTTCGTGCCTCGATTTTTTGTCCAAAGTTTTGGCTGCCGCGCCACTCAGGCGGATGGAGCGGCCCTGGAACGCCAACTTGCGACAAAGGGCTTGGCACAGTCCCATTCTGCACGGGAAGCCGACGTCGTAGTCTTGAATACTTGTACTGTCACCGCCGCCGCAGACCAGGATGCCCGCGCTTCGATCCGCCGTATCCATCGTGAAAATCCAGCGGCAAAAATCATGGTTACGGGCTGCTATGCCCAGCGCGCACCGCAGGAGATTGCTGCCCTTCCGGGCGTGACATGGGTGGTGGGCAATTCGCATAAGCATCGCGTTGCGGAGATTGCTGCGGGCAATGAAACAGAGTTGCAAGCTCAAGTGCATGAGCAATATTCCGGCGAGAAAGGGTCAGACGGCCGTGGCTTTGGCGAGCATCGAACCGGTGGGCCTCCGCAGCCCAATTTTGTTTCTCTTGAAACAGTGACGCTCTCCGCTCCGGCGTTCACTCTCGTGGGCGACATCTTTGCCCACACTGAGCTGATCGCCGCACCGGTCTTCGCTGGCGACAGTATCGCGGAAAAAACGCGTCCCAATCTAAAGGTGCAGGATGGATGTAATAACCGCTGCTCCTTCTGCATTATTCCCAGCGTTCGCGGCCATAGCCGCTCCATGCAACTTGATCGCGTGATCCCAGAAGCCAATGCCCTGGTCGCGGCGGGCTATCGTGAGATTGTGCTCAGCGGCATTAACCTGGGCCGCTGGGGCCGCGACTTCCAACCGCGACAAAATTTTGAACATTTAATTCGCGCGTTGCTCGAGCACACAGGAATTGAAAAAATCCGAATCAGCTCCGTTGAGCCCATGGACTGGAGCGACGACCTAATCACCTTGATCGCCGGTTCGCCGCGCATCGCCAAGCACGCGCATGTCCCGCTTCAATCCGGCAGTGACCGCATTCTGCGCAGGATGCATCGCAAGTATCGTCCATGGCACTACGCGGAAAAGATCAGGAAGATCCGTGAAGCCATGCCGGACGCGGCAATCGGCGCCGATGTAATGGTCGGCTTTCCCGGCGAGACCGACGAACTCTTCGAGGAAAGCCGCAGCTTCATCGAACATCTGCCGTTCACCTATCTGCATGTGTTCACATATTCATCACGCCCAGGCACACCTTCGGCGGCCATGCCGGACCATGTTCCGGTGCACGTCGCGCGGGAACGCAACCGCGTGCTGCGCGAGATGGCGGCAGAAAAGAACCGTGCTTTCCGCGAGAGTTTTATTGGACGGACGCTTGAAGTCATCACGCTGCAAGCGGGTGGCGACGGCTGGACGGAGGCGCTGAGCGACAATTTTTTGAAAGTGAGACTGGCAGGCCGCCACTGTGCGAATCAATGGGCAACAGTCAAGATACATGAAACCATGTTGGATGGGCTGCTCGCAGAGAGCCTGAACGATTACAAATTACTCTTTGCAACACCCTGAAGACTGTTGGTCCAACAACTTACCCAATGGCTCGGCAAAATAATTCGCGGATGAAAAGGTTTGTTCAAGCAGCATTGATCATCTTTCTGCTGCCCTTGATCATTCCGTTAGCGGCCATTGGAATCGTGCTCTTCTCGGCCAATCGTTTGGTTCTCAATGCTCTTGTCCGGCTTTGGTGGCTGCCCAGAGGGAGAGATGTTTTGCTCGTATTTTCAGATAGCCCGATCTGGCACGAGTACATGACAAGCCAAATACTTCCTCTCGTTCAATCCCGGGCTGAAATACTTAACTGGTCAGAACGTAATCGCTGGACGCGTTGGTCGCTGGCAACCCGGGTATTTTATTCATATTCAGGAAATAGAAACTTCAATCCAATGGTGATTCTCTTCCCGCCACTGGGCAAAGCGCGCCTCTTTCGCTTCTTGCCTGTTTTCAATGAATGGAAGCACGGCAATCCAGAGCCCCTCGAACGGATGCGCGACGCTCTGATTTCCGAACTTTGATTTCGAACCTTTAGGCACGGTGCTCCATTGTCGGCTTTCGGAGATGATATAATCTTCAAGTCTTGCCACATGTGTGTGGCGCCCCCCGCAATTCCACTAAAAGCGTGAGTTTGCCGGCAGGGTTCAGGAGGATCGCATAGATAAACGCTTTATTAAGATGAATGAGCGGATCCGCGCACGCGAAGTGCGCGTGATTGGCGCGGATGGTGAACAGCTTGGCATCATGACGCCCCAAGATGCCACGCGAAAGGCCCGGGAACAAGCTCTTGATCTGGTAGAGATTTCCGCCACGGCGCAGCCCCCGGTTTGCCGCATCATGGACTACGGCAAGTTCCTCTACGAGCAGGAAAAGAAGGAACGGGCGGCAAAAAAGAATCAGAAACAGATCGTGCTGAAGGAAGTAAAGTTCAGCGTCAACGTGGACGAGCACGATTACGTCACGAAAAGAAATCATGTTTTGCGGTTTCTTTCCGAAGGCGACAAGGTCAAAGCCAGCCTGCGTTTCCGCGGACGCGAAATGGCCCACCAGAATCTGGGAAGAAAAGTCCTGGAGCGCCTGGTAACTGAAGTCGGCGACAAAGGGATTGTGGAATTCAGGCCGCGCATGGAAGGCAATACCGTGCACGTGATCCTGGCTCCTCCAAAACAGGTGCCCGGCGGCGGCGGCGCAAAAAAACAGGACAAACCGCCACAGCAAACCCCGGCACCAAGCGGACCGAGACCGTAAGCAGCAGCAAACAGCAGCTAATTGCTAACCGAGGCCGCATGGCGGCCGAGAGATTTTATGCCTAAACTGAAAACCCATAAGGGCGCAGCTAAACGCTTTAAGAAGACCGCGACCGGCAAGATCAAGCGCGGTAAAGCGTTCAAGCGCCATATTCTTACCTCCAAGGACACCAAACGCAAACGCCACCTTGATACCGACACACTGGTGAGTGCGGCCGATGCGCCAAAAGTCAAGAGGATGATCCCGTACTAAATTAGGGACAGAGCCCGGCCCGCCTGATGAAAATCAGCGCTGAGGCCGGACCTGAAAAGCGGGCGTGATCTAAAGATTGCGCTCAACGCGAGCGAACAGGGACCTAAAACCTTCCCTGCAGCCGCGATAACCGCCGGAAATCCGGCAACAAAATAGGGAGCAACACATGCCTCGCGTAAAACGTGGTACTAAACGCCGCCAGCGCCGCAAAAAGATACTTGAGCGCGCCAGTGGATATTTTTTAACAAAATCAAAACTCTATCGCGCCGCCAAAGAGTCGGTCGAGCGCGGCCTCAAATTCGCCTACAGCGGCCGCAAACAGAAGAAGCGCCAGTACCGCTCCATCTGGATCGTCCGCATCGGCGCTGCGTCGCGCGCCCAGGGCATCAGCTATAACCAGTTCATCAGCGGCCTTAAGAAGGCCGGCGTGGAACTGGACCGCAAGATCCTGGCTGATATCGCGACGAACGATTCCGCAGGGTTTGTTGCGTTGTGCGAAACGGCCAAGCGCGCCAACGTCAAAGTGGCATAGATCAAGAGCTTTCACCACAGAGGGCACAGAGCGGCACGGAGGAGTTCATCTCCGTGTTCCTTTGTGTCCTCTGTGGTTTATCTGGCCTAGAAAAGGCGCTACGCCCCAGAGTACAATCCCGCCATGCTTTCACGCAGATCCTTTTTTAAGACCGCCGGACTTGGCGCCGCTGTGGCCGCATCGGCAAGTTTTCCCACTGAACTATTGAGTTGGGCAGAGCCGCAGCGCACTGCAACGCCGGGCGGGCCAATCCTGCTCAATAGCAATGAGAATGCTTACGGGCCGTTTCCCAGCGTGCTGGCCATGAAGAACCCATTTCAGGACGCCAACCGCTATCCTGATCGCGGCTATGACAAACTGATTGAGCGCATTGCCGCCATGCACCACGTAAAAAGCGATCAGGTGTTGCTGGGATGCGGATCAACCGAGATTCTCTCGGTCGCGGCCAGCGCATTTACCGGGCCGGGCAAAAAGCTGGTGATGGCTTCGCCGACCTTTGAAGCGATTGAATTCTATGCCAAGGCCGTGAATGCCGAGGTTGTCAAAGTCCCGCTGGCTGCCTCGTATTCGCACCAACTCGTACAGATGTCGGACGCGGTTGGGAAAAATGGCGGGCTCATTTACATCTGCAATCCCAACAATCCTACGGCCAGCGTAACGCCGCGGCGCAGCCTGGAAATCTTTATTCGCAACCTGCCGCCGAACACTTATGTGCTGATGGATGAGGCTTATCACGACTTTGTCCCGGTCGCAGCCGACTACATCTCGTTCCTGGCGACGCCGATCGATGAAGATCGCGTCATCGTCGCCCGTACCTTCTCCAAGATTTATGGCATGGCTGGTTTGCGGCTGGGATACGCCGTAACATCGGCGCAAAACAGAAAAACCATGGCAGCGCACAAGCTTGAGGACAGCACAAACATTCTGGCCCTGCGTGCCGGCCTCACATCCCTTGAGCATGACGATGAACACAAGACAGCCGCCATGCGGAACGGCTTTGACCGCGACGAATTCCAGCGGCAGGCAACGTTGCGCAAGCTCCAGGTGATTCCCTCCTGGACAAATTTTGTGATGTTCAACACGCAGCGCCCCATTCGCACCGTTATCGATTATTTCAACAAGAACAATATCCGCATCGGGCGGCCTTTCCCGCCCATGGATACTTACGCCCGCGTCTCGCTGGGCCAGCCGGCCGAGATGAAAGCCTTCTGGCAGGTGTGGGACAAGATGGTGGGAAAGAAATAAACTCGCGGGCAGGTACTTACAAATGGGAATCGCGAGCCGCTATTGCGGCTGGGCAGGTTGCGCCTAAAAGCAGCTCCCGTCGAAACGTCGCGTTGTAACTTCTTCCCTCTTGGTTGTCTTTCCCTGAAATCGAAGGCTGCCGCCGCAACCGAGACAACTTCTGTATGGCGCGTTCCATCTCTCTAAGAGAATTCCCAAGGGAGAAACCACATGCCGCTACTCGACCAGGCCGCCAAATGGACCACCAACAAAATGCCCAAGGTAATTACGCCGAAAGCGCACGCCATTATCGACTACGCCATGGCAGCTTCTTTCTTCAGTATGGCCGCATTTTTCTGGCGGCGGAACAAGCGCGCGGCGGTAAGCGCCCTGGTTTGCGGCGCAGCGGAAACCATCACTGCTCTCTGCACGGACTATCCCGGTGGCGTGGTGAAAGAAATTTCTTATGAAACTCATGGCACCATCGACTTCGGCCTGAGCGGCATGGTGGCCAGCCTTCCGGACATGCTTCGCTTCGCCGACGAACCGGAATCCCGCTTCTTCAGACTGCAGGGCCTCGGCTTGGCCACGGTCACCGGCCTGAGCGATTTCACCGGGAGCGGCGAAGGCAATCAATTGGAAGAGTTGGATAGACGGTCGGCGTGAAATAGCACTCAGCAATCAGCATTCAGTCAAAGAAACTGAGCCGTGGCGGCGCATGAGCCTGCTCTAGCCTCTCCGCAAAGGGCGCGAAGATCGAAGGCCGCCGTTGCGCTGTGGTTAACGCGCGGATCATCGACGTACGAAATTGTCCTCCAGTTTCTTTTCCACTCTTAGCGGTCTTTGCGTCCTTTGCGGTAAACCGTCTTGGCTGAATGCTGATAGCTGATTGCTGAATGCCTTTTCTTTCTCCTTTCCACAACGCAGTGGGTTATACTCCGCAAAGAACATCATCCCCCCGAGGTGTAGTGCACTTATGTCATTGAAACTTGCTCGCGAAGTGGAAACTGAAACAGAAACAAGGACCTTCAACGACGATTTTCCCGCGCTGGAAGAAAAAATCTATAAAGCCATTGAGCTGCTGAAGTCGGCGCGTGAAGGCAAGGCCGCAGCGGAGCGCGATGCCGGGCGACTGCGTGAGCAACTGGAAACCCGCGAAGAAGAGCTCGACGTGCTGCGCGGTGAGATGATCGCGCTACGCAAAGAGCGCGAAGAAGTTCGCGGACGCGTGGAGAAGATGCTCAAGCAGATTGATGTCCTGGTCGCCGAAGGCTGACATGTCGTGGAACAGGGTTGAGACTGAGGGCATCGAGCAGCGCAACTCCAGTAGAGGTCCTTCGCTTTGCTCAGGATTTCGGCAGAGGACTTTCGCTTCGCTCACTCCTTCTAATCGCCTCAAGTTTGGAGCCAAGTGACAAAAATGAGCGTCCCGCACAACATGACCACCACTCAATTTGAGCTGCATGGCTTTGAGGTCATACAGACACTCGGCATGGTGCGCGGGATTATTGTGCGCTCCCGTTCGATCTTTGGAAATATTGGCGCCAGCTTACAGACATTGGTCGGCGGCAACATCACGATACTGACCGATCTGTGCGAAAAGACTCGTCAGGAGGCGCTCGATTTAATGCTCCAACATGCCGGACAGCTAGGTGGAAATGCCGTGGTTGGCGTCCGCTATGACGCAACAGAGATCATGCAGGGCGTCACTGAGGTTCTGGCCTATGGTACAGCAGTGGTGGTGCAACCAAAGCGCAGTTGATCGGCAAAATTGAAGCAGCCGCAGGCTCGATCAGCGCGGGCGAACGGCAAAAAAAGACTTGACCCTGCGCCAACTCGAACGATAATCAGAACAACGGAAGTTTTCTTGAAGGGGGAATCAGCGTGGTGACTCAACCGACAGCAGCGCCGCCCGTCCGAGTGGAAATTTACGATCAGGTTTATAACCTCCGCGGCGTGGATGCGGAGTACATCATGAAGCTGGCGGAATTCGTTGACGGCAAGATGCGCAGCGTGGGCGAACAGACCTCCACCATCGATTCCCTGCGCCTGGCCGTACTGGCCGCGCTGAATATCGCCGACGAATATCACATCCTGAAAAAGAAATACGACCTGCTGGCGGGCGAGTTCAATCGCCGTGCCGGACAGTTGGCGGAAGCGCTGGACGAAGTTCTGGAAGATGAACGCCGCGCCGGGTAAGTCACAGAATATCTTTTCTCGCGTCGATTCGTTTTGGATCCATATTTCAGTCTTAGAGACGTAGCAGTGCTACGTCTCTACGTCGTGACTCTTCTTCCCGCAAACCGACTCGGTAGTATCGGCTTTATCCCATTTTGCAAATTTAAATGTTTAAAAAAGGCCATCCGGCCACTTGCCATCTACTCTGCTTTTCTTTAGCATCAGTCCTGATAACCGGCCTGCAACGCAGGTGCGCACGGTAACCGTTCATGAACCAACATTCAATGAACAGGGGGCCTGACTCGTATAATAATGGCTCGGTGTGCGAGGTTCCGCCAGTACGGAAATGCCTAAAGAGCCGCGGCGGGTTCCCACCATCTTAGGATGGGTTCAGAACGGCCCGGTCGCACGGCCAAGCGGGTCGGTTGTTTTTGTCGCTTCGCTCCAAGCCGCTGGAGACTAACGACCGCTTTAGATCCTTCTGCTCCTGATGCAGGCGCTTCGGCGCGCAAGTCGGCCTCAGCGCAAAGTTCCCCCATTGTCGCTCCGCTTCAAAAAAGCAGTCGGTACTCAGCCGTTAGCATTCAGCCCTCGAATCATTCCTCAATAACCAAGAAAGTGCATTTCTGGCCTTCACCTCGATGGCTTTTGGCTGAATGCTGATTGCTGAGCGCTGATTGCTTCCTTACAATCCGTTCAGTGCCCGACTCCGCACCAATTCAAACGCTTACTGTACCGCCAGAAGACAAAGGCAGTCGGCTGGATCAGTGGCTTGTCTCCCAATTGCCTGACGTTAGCCGCGTCCGCATTCAGCAGTTGATCGAGCAGAAAAAAATTCTGATCAATGGAAACTCGCCCAAGCCGTCCATGAAGCTGCGCGGCGGTGAGGAAATCCTCATAACCGGCCAGGTAGAACTGCCGCCGCTTAGGGCGTTTGCAGAAGATATTCCGCTCGATGTGATCTATGAAGATGAGAGTATCGCGGTAATCAACAAGCCGGCAGGCATGAGCGTGCATGCCGGTTCGGGCAAAGGCGAAGCCGGCAATCGCGGAACCATGGTGAATGCGCTGCTGCATCGCTTTAACCAGCTCTCGGAAATGGGAGGCGAGCTAAGGCCTGGCATCGTCCATCGGCTGGACAAAGAAACCAGCGGCCTGGTACTGGTGGCGAAATCTGATCTGGCTCATCGAAGATTGGCAGAGCAATTCGCGCGCCGCGAGGTCAAGAAGACATATATCGCCCTGGTGCACGGCTGGCCCAAGATGACAAAAGGAACGATCAATGCGGCTATCAGTCGGGATATGGTCCGTCGCGCGCGCATGACCACGCGCCGCGCCACTCAGAGCAGGCCGGGACGGGAGGCCGTGACGCACTGGCAAGTAACCAAACAGATTGAAGGCCCTTATGGCAAATTTGCCCTGCTGGAAGTAAAGATTGAAACGGGACGAACGCACCAAATCCGGGTACATCTCTCGTCGATTGGGCATCCGGTGGCTGGCGACACACTATACGGTGCTCCATCTCGCTTGCCATGTCTCGTAACCAAACCGCAGAGTTACGGAGGTACAGCGCCGGAGGTTGCATCTCTGAAAAGGAACTTTCTGCATGCTTTCGCGATACAATTCCGGCATCCAATTACTGAGAGGCCGCTTTCGTTCCAGCAGCCGTTACCGGCTGAGCTAAGTGATTTTCTCCGGCGAATCGGGGATTGAGGATTGTTTGTCGAAGACTATAATGTGCGAGAGAAGCCCTGATATGTACCTAAAAAAGACCCTTGCGCTGTTGTTCGCGCTCACTCTGGTTTGCAGCACTGCTTTGGCGCAAACCACGCCGCCAGCCGCGCAGTCATCCGCTGTCGGGCAGGCTCCACCGCCTACGGCGAATGCCGTTACGTCCGGCTCGGCGACCGCCACCCCAGACGATACGCTGCCAGTGCAGACGTTCCACAGCCGCTCGGACGAAGTGAATGTCATTTTTACGGTCACCGACAAGCACAACAAGTTCATCAAGGACCTGAAAGAAAACCAGTTCAAATTTCTGGATAACAACAAGCCGCCCAGGCAGATCACGAACTTTTCTGCCGAGACGGACCTGCCGTTACGCGTTGGGTTGTTGATCGACGCCAGCAATTCCATCCGCGACCGCTTCCTCTTTGAGCAGGATGCGGCCATTGAATTTCTTCACCAGATCATCCGTCCCAAAACCGATAAAGCATTTGTGCTGGCTTTTGATGAAGTCTGGGACCTCACGCAGGATTTCACCGGCGACCTGGACAAGCTGACGAAGGGCGTAAAGGTGATCCGTCCGGGCGGCGGCACAGCCCTTTGGGATGCCGTATTTTATGCCTGCCGCGACAAACTGATGAAGGAAAAGGAAACCGGCCCCGTCCGCAGGGCCATCATTCTGGTTTCTGACGGTGATGACAATCAAAGCCGCGTGCTACGGCAGGAAGCCATTGAGATGGCGCAGCGGGCCGGCGTGATTGTTTACACCATCAGCACAAACCTGAGCAGTAACCCTGACGAAGGCGACCGCAGCCTGAAGATGCTGGCGGAAACCACGGGCGGGCAGGCGTTCTTCCCCTTCAAGCTTCAGGACGTGGCCAATGCGTTCCATGATATCCATGAAGAGCTGCGCAGCCAGTATTCCGTGTTCTATAAGCCCGATGGATTTGAGGCCAACGGGCAGTTCCGTCCCATACAGATCGCCGCGGAAAATAAGAAGTTCAGGGTCCGCGCTAAAAAGGGATATTACGTGCCTCGCCAGTAGGAAAGCTTCTAATTTCCAGAAGAAAGCCCGGGCTGACCGGGCTTTTTTATTTTGCCAAGCGAATCTTCGGCATTTGGCCCACAAGAGAGTACGTGAGATTTGCAATTATAATAAGTAGATCAACCGCATTTTTATGATTCTCAAAAAGCACCTCTTCCTTTTGATTGCGATCTGTATAGGCTCGACTTTGGCCACGGCGCAGCAACCCACTCCTGCGGCCACTCCGTCGCCTTCGGCGGGCGGGCAGCAGCAGCCGGATAATGCAAACAGCGATTCTAAGAATCAAAAGCTCCCCACGGTCCGTGTGCGGACAGACGAAGTCAACCTGGTGTTCACCGTGGTGGATAAAGACGGCAAGTTCGTGCGCGACCTGAAGCAGGACCAGTTCAGGATTCTGGACAATAAGCTTCCGCCGCGGCAAATGATGAATTTTGCCGCACAAACGGACCTGCCGTTGCAAGTGGGCCTGTTGATCGATGCCAGCAATTCCATCCGTGACCGCTTCCAATTTGAAAAGGACGCAGCCTCAGAATTTCTCTACGAAATTATCCGGCCCAAATCTGACAAGGCTTTTGTGCTGGCTTTCGATGAAACCTGGGACGTTACGCAGGATTTTACCGGCGACATCGATAAGCTCCGCACAGGCGTAAAGGTGATCAAAGCCGGAGGCGGAACAGCGCTGTGGGACTCAGTTTATTTCGCGTGTCGTGACAAGCTGATGAAAGAGCCTTCAACCGGCGCCGTGCGCCGGGCCATTATCCTGATCTCAGATGGCGAGGACAACCAAAGCCGCGTGTATCGCCAGGAAGCAATCGACATGGCGCAGCGCGCGGAAGTAATCATTTACACGATCAGTACGTCTCTAGTGGAAAGACACACCAAAGGCGACGACGATTTGAGGAGACTGGCAGATGCCACGGGAGGGCGCGCCTTCTTTCCTGAAAAATTGGATGACGTGGTCACGGCTCTTTCCGATATTCAGGAAGAATTGCGCAGCCAGTATTCCATCTCATATCGGCCAGACCAGTTTGTGACCAATGGACAGTTCCGGCCAATCCAGATATTGACGGACAGCAAGAAATATAAAGTCCGGGCAAAAAAAGGATATTACGTGCCGAAGCAGTGAGCCACGGGGCTATTGGTTCCGCCGCGTAAATCCGCCCGGCAAGCTTTTGCTGAAGACAATCCTTTACCGGTTCGCCGCTTTCTCGTTCGGTGGATAGTAACCTTTGCGGGCCTGCATCTTATATCCGTCTTTGGATTTGACCTCAAGCCGGCGGAATTTACCGTCATTCACCGGATTGGTGGAACTGAAGCCCAGCAGGTACTGGCTGCGCAGTTCGGCGGCGATTTCGGCAAACGCCTTATCCAGCTTGTCCGGACGGCTCACTGTGATGATGCGTCCGCCAGTTTGTTCACACAGTTTGCTCATATCGCCATAATTCGAGGGGTATCTGGGATCGGTGATCAGCAAAACGTAAGCTACAGCGTCAGCCCTTTGGGCGGCTTCTATGGAATCCTTCAATCGCAGTTTGCTGCCCACATCGTCGCCGTCGGTGAGAATGACCATGGCTTTGCGCCCGACCTGCTTACTCAAGACTTCATCTGCGGCCAGGTAAACGGCGTCAAACAGGAGCGTGCCTTTATTCTGTCCCGCTGCCGTGGGTACAGGACCGGAACCTCCCATGGGTGACATGCCTACCGTATTCGTGTTGATGCGGGCTTTGTCGAGTCCGCTACGCAGTGAATGCATGTCAGAGGTGAGGTCCTGGAGCAGATCAACGCTGATATCAAAGCTGATTACAAATGCCAGGTCCTTGTTGGTGAGCACCTTTTGCAGGAATCCGCTGGCCACCACCTTTTCCTCGGGCAATGTGCGCTCCATGCTTAAGCTGCTGTCAATCAGCAGGCCCAAGGTGATCGGCACATCATTCTGAGTGGAGAAATACTTGATTGTCTGCGGCTTGCCGTCTTCAAAGATTTCAAAACTGTCCTTAGTCAAATTTGGGATCAAGGCCCCGTGCTTGTCCTTTACCGTAACGAGCACGTTGACTACGTTCACGTTCTTACGGAAGACTGGCACTTTTCCCTGATCTTTATCAGGGACCTGATCGTTATCCTGGTTCTGGACCGGGTTCTTACCGGCATCTTTCTGCACGGCTGGGGGAGCGGCTTCCTGCTGGGCAGAGAGGGGCAGAGCAATAAATGCGATTACAAAGACGAGTAATATAGTCCGCATAAAGGCCTTTGGACACAGCCTTTCTAATGAAATGTGTTGTGATCTATTCTATAAGATGCAACCGAGTTGCCTTACATTGGCCCGTAAGCCTTACAATGGCTAGGTGACTCATTCTGCTGAAAAATCGCAACATTCCGGCCCCAAAAACGTTCTGAGTGGTAGGAGGAGCTGATGCTTAGGTTGACCCTTGGGAAGAAAGGGCTGATTTGCGCCCTGGCGGTGGCAAGTTTGCCTGTTCTGAGTCAACAGACCCTTCCCGATGGTCCCAAACCGAAGGAGCAGCAGTCTCCCCAGAACGTGCCGGACGCGCCGCAACCAAAGGCGCAGCAGCCGGGCCAATTCCCTGATAGCGCCCCTCCAGCACCGATTAACACACACCCAAGCGAGCCTGAAGCTACGCCGACTCCAACACCCCAAGCCCAGCGGCCCATGCCGGGACAAAGCGGTGTGACAAATGCACGCGATGACCTGTACAAGATGAGCGTCGCTGTGAACTTTGTGCAGATCCCTGTGCGGGTGAAAGACAGCTCCGGCAGGCTGGTTCCCGGGCTGACTTCCAATGATTTCAAGGTATATGAAGACGGCGTGGTACAGCAGCTCAAGTTTTTCACGGCCGATGCGTTTCCTCTTTCGGCCGCAGTGGTTGTGGCCACGGACTTGCCCTCAACAACCATGAAGAAGGTGAATGAAACGCTGCCGGCGCTTGTGGGCGCTTTCAGTGAGTTTGATGAAGTCGCACTCTATCGCTATGGCCACACCGTGCAACAGGTTTCCGGCTTCTCCGGTGCATCCGGCATTTCCACTGCCACCGTGAATCGCATCAAGCGTTCTGGACGCCAGGGCGGTCCACCGATGACTGGAGGACCTTTCGGCGGCGGACCGAGCATCAACGGACATCCGGTAAACGATCCAAACGCAAATGGTGGCATGGCGGGAGACGTGCAAACCCCGCCGCGCGAATTCTACGTTCTGAATGACGCGATTCTGCGGGCGGCCCAGGACCTGAGCAAACGCGATAAAACTCGCCGGCGCATCGTCTTTGTGATCAGCGATGGGCGCGAGCAGGGCAGCACAGCGGGCTACGATGAGGTGAAGCGTATCCTGCTGGCCAATAACATCAGCGTTTATGGGGTTGGCGTGGATACCGCCGCAATCCCGATATATGACAAGGCCAACCGCATTCGCGTTCCGGGCTTTGGCACCGGAAACATCCTTCCTCGTTACGCTTCTGAGACGGGAGGCGATATGGTGGCGGAATTTGATCGGTCAGGGATCGAACAGGCCTACGCCAAAATTGCCGATACCGCGCGCAATCAGTACACGCTGGGATATACGACGCAGGCCACAAAATCGAGCGCTTTCCGCACGATTGACGTGCGCGTGCTGCGCCCCAACCTGAACGTGATTGCCAAACAGGGGTATTACCCGCTGCCGCCGCAGTCGCAACCGGCCCCAAAACCCTAGGTTACTTTTGTTTATTGCCGCCGGAGTTACAGCATTTGATACTCCGGCCAAGAGCGTAGAATTAGAAGCGCCCCCTCTGCAAGTCCGTTATGATATAAAAAAGTCTTTCAGCAACATGGCTGTTCGGATCCGCAAGCGAGCAGTTTGCGCCCGCCGAGTGCTAGGAGAGTCTTGAGCTTTATTAACTTTGCCGCACGCGAAATTAACTGCAAGATCGTCTATTACGGCGCCGGTTTGGGCGGTAAGACAACGAACCTGCAGCATATTTTCGATAAGACGGTCGATAAACAAAAGAGCAAGATGATCTCCCTGGCCACGGAAACGGACCGGACGCTCTTTTTTGACTTCCTGCCTCTCGATTTGGGGACTGTCCGCGGCTTCCGCACCCGATTCCACCTCTATACCGTCCCCGGACAGGTCTTTTACGATGCCAGCAGAAAGTTGATCCTGCGCGGCGTGGATGGCGTGGTCTTTGTGGCCGATTCGCAGGAAGAGCGCATGGACGCGAACATTGAAGCTTTGGAAAACCTGCAAGAAAACCTGAAAGAGCACGGTTACGACTTCAAGAAGATTCCTTACGTCCTGCAATTCAATAAGCGCGATCTGCCCAGCGCAATGGCCGTTGAAGAGCTAAAACGCGAACTGGCCAAAAAAGATGAGCCTACCTTTGAAGCAGTAGCGTTCCAGGGAAAAGGCGTTTTCGAGACGCTCAAAGAAGTGGCGCGATTGGTGCTGATTGAGTTGAAGAAAGGCTGAGCCACAAGCATTCAGCAGTCAGCCATCAGCATTCAGCGGAAGCAATATCACCGCAGATTAACGCTGAGAGTTGCAGATTAAAGCGACAGTAGCCGCGAATTTCGCGAATGGACGCGAATCAAATTTTCTCTTTGGTTCTTTCTCATTACTCAGGGCGGGACCATCGCCCCGTGTATGAATCTGCGGCCTCTCATTAATTCCTTCCGCCAGGAACGGAAATTTCCATCAAATTAAAACATCACCTTACAGCCGTGAATCCTTAAATGGGCCGCTGATAGTAATCCTGAAAAGGCAGTGAGTATGGAGTCTTTGGTTCGACGGAGAATTCTTAAAGCCGTGTTGAATAGGGACGATTAGTTCTGTAGTCTTTGTTGATCCATGTTTTGTTTCGACAGTGCTTTCCAGAGTGTTTGGAGAAGGAATCAAAAACACTGAAAGGAGAAATCTATGTCGAACAACAATGAAAAACGCGTACTCAGCCGGATGGGTGCTCGTCAACTCACAGCAAACGAAATCGATCAAGTTGCCGCAGCGAAGTTAACCTTTGCCAGCGTTCTTATAACCGGCCCAGTCAACAATCCTGACGAAACCTTTGATCAATAGCCCGCTTGGTGGCTTTTGAAGAAAGACGCTTCCACACATTTAATTTGCCCAGGATGTTTAGGAAAAGCCAACACTGAAAGGAGAAATTTTATGGCGAATACTAATGACAATCGGGTACTCAACCGCAGAGGCGCTCGTCAACTTACATCGGATGAACTGGAAAAGATCAACGGGGCGGGAGGAGGATTCACCCGCGCAAGCTTGACCGGGACCAACATGATGCACAGTCCTGATACTGACATGGACTCATAGCTCCCGCGGCGGAGCCTCCAACGCCTCGACTGGTTGTGCCTGGCAGCATTGGGAGAAGGCGCAAACTGAAAGGAGAAATCATGTCAAACAATGAAAACCGCGTGCTTATCCGCAAAGGGGCGCGTCCACTGACGCAGAAAGAAATTGACGGGGTAGCGGGCGCAAGGCTGCCCTCGATTTTGAGCGTGATCCGCACGAACAGTCCCAGCGGCTCGGACTTCACCACCGACGAATAGCGGCTTCGAAACACTTGGTCCACCAGCCCCTGAGTATCGGGGAAAGAGATCAGGACGTCAGACCAGAGGCTGGAGCAATAGCTGCAGCCGTTAACCCGAAAGCGCAAACTGCGGAAGCGCGGGTTGCAGGCCGGCGCTTCCCTCCTTACGCGGTATAAGCAATGAAGATCATCGTGCTGGCGCACCCAAAAGACGACCATGCGGCCCCAGTTTGCTGGGCTCTGGAACAGGCCGGGTATCAGACCGCGTGCTGGAGCGGCATTTCCTCGGCCTCCGAGGACCAAGCTTCCCTGCTGATGGAGGAACAGCCCTGCATTACTTTGGGAACACACCGGCTGGAAAACAATGACGTGCTCTGGCTTCGCCAGTCGGACTCGCCAGCGGACGCAATGCCCGGCCTAAAACCGCTCTCGCCCTGTGACGCATTCTTTGACGCGCTGATATGCATGCTGGAAAACCTGCCTGTTCGGTGCGTCAATCGATATTCAGCCTCGCGGCTGGTCCGGAACAAGGCAGTGCAGTTACGAATGGCAGGCGCTTCCGGCTTGAAAACTCCCGCAACGCTCATGTCGAACTCGCCCGCAGCCGTGCGGCGCTTTTTTGATCAATACCCGAATAACGCCATCTGCAAGGCGTTCGCTTCGCACGTCTGGCAGCAGCAAGGGAATGCAGATTTGATGGTGACGGAGACTTTCTCGCTGAACCGAGAGGAACTGCCGACGGAAGACGAGGTCTTCACTTATTCGCCCGCCATCTATCAGGAAAAGGTAAAGAAGCAATTCGACGTCCGCGCGGTGCTAATGGGAGAGCGCGTCTATTCATTCGCCGTGCGGACCGCCGCCAATTCTCTCGACTGGAGACATGAAGCAGCCCTGAGAAATGTTACCGTCGAGCGCATTGCCACGCCTGCCGCGGTGGAGAGCGGCATACTCAGGTTCGCCGCCGCAGCCGGCGTCTGCACTGGCTCACTGGATTTTGCCGTGGACCGCAATGGGGAGTGGTGGTTCCTGGAGATTAATGAGCAGGGCCAGTTCCTGTGGCTCGACGACTTTTGCCCGGAAGCTCAACTCCTGGAGAAATTTTGCGCATTTCTTAGCACGCCGCAAGACTCCAAGCAGACGTTGGAGAAGCGCCAGGGGCTGTTTCCCTCGACCGCCGAATATCAGCTATCCCACAAGCAAGAGAAAGCGCTGAACATCGCCAGCGTTTCGGCGGACGCAGCGTTCAAGTCTTTGGAACCGTGAAGTAAGGGATCAAGACAAACTTATTCGCCGCAGATTTCCGCTGATGGAGCGCAGATCAAAAGAGAATTAGCAGCGAATTTCGCGAATAAACACGAATCAAGAATAAGATTTGGTAATCGGGTAATTTGGTAATTGAGTAATTTGGAAGCAAAAGCCGTGAAACAAAGCAATCAGTGATCAGCATTCAGCCAAAAAAGGTTAACCAACGGACGCAAAGAACGCAAAGGAACTCAGATTGAATTCCTTCTTCCCTTTGCGTCCTTCGCGGCCTTTGCGGTAATGAGGTTTTGCTGATGCCGATTGCTACTTGTGGTCCAGCAGCGGCGTGATCCCACCAAAATCCCGTGAAGACTTGCCGGTGCTTCGTCCCGCCTTGGCTGCCAGCGGCGATCCGGGATTTAATTCTCCATATTTTTCCAGAAGAACCGGTACCAGAGCGCCTTCGGCTTCCTTGGTAAAGGTCATCTGGGTTTCTTTACGGTCAATGCGGATGAAGTCGCCCAGCTTGATCTGGCCGGTGGCGACCAGATTTGCCAGAGGGAAAACCACATTTTTTTCAATCGCACGCTTCAGATGCCGTGCGCCGTATTTGGGGTCAGTCCCTTCCTGTAACAGGAAGCTCTTGACCGGCGAGGTGCAGGAAAACACGAACTGGCTGTTGCCGGTGGCCTGCAGGATGCGCTGTTGCACCATTCCCAGCTCAATTTCCAGGATCTGCTCAAGATGTTCCGACTTCAGGGTCTTGAACACCACCACTTTGTCGATGCGGTTCATGAATTCCGGCGAGAACTTCCGCCGGGCCGCGTCTTGGGCTGTCCGGGTAATCTTGTCGTCGAGAGCGGCGTCCATGTGGTTAGCGCGCTTGGTATTGCCAAAGCCGAGGCCGCCGGTCATGAGTTCGTCCATCTCGTGGGCACCCAGGTTTGAGGTCATCACGATCAGGCACTGGGAAAGATCCACGCGGCGGTTGTCGCCTAAGGTAAGCGTGGCTTTATCCAGGATGCCGAGCAGGAGCTGCCACAGCGCGTCACTGGCTTTTTCAATCTCGTCGAAAAGCAGCAGCGTGAGCTTGAGCTTTTCCGTATGCCACTGATTGAGCGCCTCCTGCGTGAGCAGAGGGTGCGTCTCGCGATGTCCCAGATAGCCGGGCGGCGAGCCGATCAGCTTGGCGATTTCATGGCTGTGCTGGAATTCCGCGCAGTCGATCTTGATGATGGCCCGGGGGTCGCCAAAGAGCGATTCCGCCACGGCTTCCACCACGCGCGTCTTGCCTGAACCTGTGGGTCCAAGGAAAAGGAGGTTTCCCACGGGACGCCCGGGAGCGTTCAATCCAGCAAGAAACATCTGGTAAATTTCCACCACTTTTTCGACGGCCGGGTCCTGGCCAACAATTTTCCGCCGCAATGCGGTTTCAAAGTCTTGCGCATCAGAGCTGCGCCGTGTGGGATCAAGTGCAGTATTAAAGCCGGTCCTCATAAACTCCCCGCCTCTTTTTGCCGAGGACTCCTCCGAATTTCGGAGGTGTTAATGTGAGATGGAGATGTAACTGGCAGAGTTGTCATTACTAATCCGTCAACATCTGTCAACATTTCATCTACATGCATCAAACAGTTAGATGCTGAGTGTGTGACAAAAGGCCAGACACTCACGCCATTTTGATCAGAGTACCGGGTTGCGTGCTAAGATGCCTGCAAGACCCCGGGAAAGAGCCTAAATGTTACCCAAGAAGTTTCGTTTCATCTCCTCTGCCGCCCTGATTGCATTAGGGCTGACGATTGCGGTTGTCGGATTTACGCGACACGGCCAGATTAAAGCCTCCGCTTCGGAAAAACCGGCTGTGGCAGCGCAGAATCCCGCGCCAGCCGCCGCTGCACAACCACAAGAACTGCCTCCGGGAACAATCTCGGTAACGGCAAAGGCCGTAACCACCGCTCAATTCCTGGCTCGCGGCCATCTGACAGAGTCTCAATACATGACTGTGGCGGAGTACGTTGACGCCATCGCCAAGGCGAACGGCGGCAAGACCACATTCAAGAACGGCGACGTGATCCTGGTCCCCGGCATTGAGCCGCAGCCGATCGTGGAAAAGACACGGCCCTTCCCCAAAGAGACTGAAGTCCGCGCCATTTATATGACGGGCGGGACGGCGGGCAGCGCCCATGGCATCGAGTTGGTCCGCCACTGGAAGCAGGCGGGCGGAAATGCAGTGGTCTTTGATATTAAAGACAGCGACGGCAGCATCAACATCCCTTTTGATCATTCGCTGGCGAAAAAGGTCAAGAACCATCCCATTACCAATTTGCCTAAGTATGTTCGTTTTCTGCACTCGCTGGATATGCACGTAATTGCGCGGCAGGCGCTCTTCCGGGATGACAACATCGCCCAGAACCATAGCCAACTGGCGGTGCAGTCCAGAAGCATGCATCAGCCGTGGCGTGAAAACGGCAAGCTGGTCTGGTCAGACAGCTCTAATAAAGAAGTTCAGGATTACAACATCGCTTTGGCCAAGTACGTGGCCACATCGGGCGTGGACGAAATCCAGTTTGATTATGTCCGCTTCCCCGCCGAGGGCAACCAGGCAGACGCGGAGTTTGCCTTCCAGAAAGATCCGAAACTGCATCGGGATGACGTGATCGCCAATTTCCTTGATCGCGCCTATTCTCAGTTGCACCCCATGGGCGTGCTGGTTTCACTCGACGTTTTCGGCATCATGGCCTGGCAGCGTCAGGTGGACCTGAGCCATACCGGGCAAGACATTGCCAAGATGGCCAAGCACTGTGACGTGATTTCACCCATGATCTATCCCTCGCACTTCTTCGGGATGGATGGCTACGCGGCCCCGGGCGACGCTCCTGAGCATTTCATCAGCGTTTCCATGGACCGGTTTGAGAAAGTTACGGCCGGGACTGGTGTGGTGCTGCGTCCATGGCTACAAGCTTTCCGGTGGCGCACCAAGACTTACTCTCCGGAATACATCCTGAAACAGGTAAGTTCTTCGCACGCGCACCACGGAGACGGGTTCCTGTTTTGGAACGCCGCCAATGATTACTCCAAGCCTTTTGCCGCCATGCCTACGATGATGGCGAACCCGCAAACGTATCTCTACACGCCTGCGACGGCAGTGGCGCAGAGTACTCCAAATGCCGCAACCCCGGAGAAGACGGCAGAATCGCAAGCTGGAAACCAGGCTGCTACGCAGCCTCGGCCTTAAGATCGCTTCCCCGGCAAACATTTGTAGTCCATGCGCTCCAGAATTCAGCGTATGTAATGTTAGCCGGGGAAATTTCCGTCAGATATAATGTGCTGTTTGCCTGAATTATCATCTAATTAGTGTTAGAGTGCGTTTGCCGTTCTGAGATCCAGGACGGAGTCGGAAGAAAATGGCGTGCAGGCAACAGCACTCCAATCTGAAGGAGCCCCCTCATGGCGATTCAAGCGACGGAAAAGATCTGGCATAACGGGAAACTGATTCCCTGGAAGGACGCCCAGATTCACGTGATGGCCCACGTGGTCAACTACGGTTCATCTGTTTTTGAAGGCATCCGTTGCTACGCGCCAGAAGGCAAACCGGCCATCTTCCGGCTTCGCGACCACATGCAGAGGCTCATGGATTCGGCCAAGATCTACCGCATCGATATCGATTACAACCTGGACCAGCTTTGCGCCGCCGCTCTGGAGATTGTTTCTGCCAACGGCGTTTGGCCGTGCTATCTGCGTCCGATCGTGATGCGGGGTTACGGCGAAGCCGGCGTGAATCCCTTCAACTCGCCCACCGAGGTCTATATGACCAATTATCCGTGGGGCAAGTATCTGGGTCATGGCGACGTCACCGAAGGCGTGGATGCCTGCGTCTCATCATGGTCGCGAATCGCGCCGAACACCATGCCTGCCATGTCCAAGGCCGGCGCCAATTACATGAATTCGCAGCTCATCAAAATGGAAGCAATCGTAAACGGCTACGTCGAAGGCATTGCGCTGGACGTGAATGGCTTCGTGAGCGAGGCTTCAGGGGCAAACATCTTTATCGTCCGCAAAGGCAAGCTGCTCACGCCGCCGCTGGGCAATTCCGTGCTGCCCGGCATTACGCGTGAAAGCATTATTACCCTGGGCGAGGACATTGGCCTGCCCGTGGTTGAGCAGATAATTCCCCGCGAAATGCTTTACCTGGCCGACGAAGTCTTCTTCTGCGGCACCGCCTCAGAAATTACTCCTATCCGTTCCATCGACAAGATCAACATCAGCAACGGAATTACCGGACCGGTGACGCTGGCTTTACAGCGCGCATTTTTTGGCATCGTGAATGGCACGGCCCCAGACCGGCACAACTGGTTTACGCCAGTGCCTGTGCGTGACCGATCGAAACAGCCGGTAGGTGTATAGGTTTAAATCCCGAGCGGAAGCGAGGGATACTTTAACTGTGATTCTCAGCCGCTTCACAAACAATCCGGAGATAATTCAAAGGGTAGCGATGATCGCTACCCTTGAGCTTTAATCCTCAGAAATCAAGATTGTCAATCCATAAGTATTTCGGTGGCTATAGGGCTCCCTCGCTTCGCTCGGGATTACAGAAAAAGCCTAAGCCGTCCTTGCCAATATTTCCAGTTCGCGGGGAAGCCAACCCTTCAATCGCTCCTGAAGCTTTTTCATTTCCGGTCCCAGTGAACGATCAAATACGATTCCCGCGCGGCCATTGGTGTGTGACCAGACTACGTTGCCGTTGGCATGCAGAGCGGACGAGCTTTCAGGCAGCATCAGCTTCATGCTGATGGCGGCTCCATGAGGCAGGGGCTCAGAGGCATTCAGGCAAAGGCCAGTCTGGCTTACATTGAGCACACTCACCTGCTGCAGGGTACGCTGCCATCCACGATGCGCGAGCGTTCCCGAAACTAATTTCACCGGCAACGTATGGCGATAGGCAGCGATCCGCTGTTGCGCCATATTCGTGTAAGACGCTTTGAGGCTTCGAACCAGCATGTCAACGCTGACCGGCTTTTGGATGCGGATCTGGATGCGCTTATGGCCGGCTTGGTCAAGGCGCGCCGTGGGCATAAGGCCGATAGATACACCGCGCCAACGCGACGACGGTTGCAGCAGGCTGACATCGGCGGCGCAAGGCATGTCAAAGTCGCAAATGGCGAGATCCAGCCTGGTATTGCCAACGATTCTTTCCGCCTCCAGAACGCTTGCCGCGGCGAAAACACTAATGCCAAAACTTTCCATGACTCTGCGCGCCATGCTGAGCGATGCCTGGTCTGGCAGCAGCAGCAACGCCGAGAAGACGTTCCAGGGCGAGAAATGCCGATTGCGGCTGGACACGATATCGCGCGCTAAATTATCTGAACTCATCAGAGATCCCGGAGCTTGCACTTCAAAGCCTGGTTGGTCAATTGTGAAGCAGCGTAGGTTTGGGGCGCCGTGAGCGGAGTCACATACCTTCCAACCCGGCCCCGTTAGGATCAGAATCTCACGGAAGACATAGACGTCTCCATGGATTTTTTACTTAAGGCGCATCAAAATTTGCATTAGAGATGTTAATGCTCTCGGCCAAGAGCGGCACAAGATGAATTGGCGGGTGCAGTTCCTCTTACTGGAACGTGTTGCACGCCGCGATGGTTCCCTGGTCCATTCCGCGGCTGAACCATTGCGTGCGCTGGGCTGAGCTGCCGTGAGTGAATGATTCCGGGCTCACCCTTCCGGTGGACATCTTTTGCAATCGATCATCGCCAACCGCGGCGGCGGCATTCATAGCGCTTTCTGCATCGCCTTTTTCCAGAAGATGCCGTTGATCTGTGGAATGCGCCCACACGCCAGCCAGGCAGTCCGCCTGCAACTCCATTTTGACTGACAATGCGTTGCGTTCATTGGGCTCACTGCGCATCAGCGCGCTTACCTTTTGCTCAACTCCGATCAGCTTCTGCACGTGATGCCCAAGTTCATGGGCCAGCACGTAAGCCTGGGCAAAGTCCCCGGGCGCGCCAAAGCGCTGCTTCAGTTCGTCGTAAAAGCCAAGATCGACATAAACCTTTTCATCGGCCGGGCAGTAGAACGGGCCGGTGGCAGAGCGGGCGGAGCCACAGCCTGAAGTGGTCGCGTCGCGAAACAGCACCAGCTTGGCGTGGCGATAAGGAATGCCCTGCTGCTGAAGAATTCCCGCCCAGGTTTGCTGTGCGTCATCCAGGACAAACGATACAAATTTTACGGTTGGCTCTTCCTGGGCGTCGCGTGTGCGGTCGGGCTCGTGAATGGCTGAGCTTGCGCCACCGCCGCCACTCAGCAATGTGAAGAAATTTCTTTTGAAGACAAAGCTGAGAATCAGCAGGATGATCATTCCGCCGATTCCGATGTGCATCCCGCCAAAACCGAAGCCGCCGCCTCCGCCGCCATCGTCCCGGCGATCTTCAATGTCTCCGCTGGTGCCGCCTGGTGTCCAACGCATGTGCTTTAGCCTCTCGCGTATCGGATGCCGGGCTCTCGCCCTAATTTGCCCGATCTGTTCCCTGCTTCAGCTCTTGAAGGTAAAAGAAAAACGAGGGCAGCATCGCCCTCGCCTTTCTAACTTTCGCAACGTGCTAGAAGGCAATCCGCAGACCGAATTGCACCTGACGAGGCGAGTCCGCCTGCGAATAAAACAAGGGATTGGTAAGTTGGCTTGCGCTGGTGGGTTTTACACCCTTTAACCCAGTAAATGGCCCGGTAATTAAGTTGATGGGACCATCCGCAGTCTGCACCGTTCCGTTTGCGCCAATACCGTTGACGTCAAACGCATCATTCACGTGGTTGAAATTGATACGGTTCAGCAGGTTCGTGGCCTGCGCGATCAGGTTCAGACGCACGCCGCGATCGCGATTGACGTAAATCGCCTTTTGTATGTTCATGTCCCAGCTGGCGAAGCCCGCGCCACGATTATTATCACGCGAAGAGAAGAAAGGAATCGCGTAATTGCTGTCGAGCGTCTGGCCGTTGATTTTGTTGGTGGTATTCGGTATACGCACGGAGAATGGCAATCCGCTGCGCAGCGTAACGATGGGTGAAAGCGTGATATCGGCCAGGATCGCCGAGAGCGCGCCGTGGCCGGCTTTGAAAGGCGTTACGTAAACGGCATTCGCCACGAAGATGTGAGGAATATCGAATACCGAGATTGCCCGGAACGAGCTAAGCATATCCGGCCGGAACCAGTTCTGGAAGCTGGCGAAATCGATGGTGTCGTCAATGGTCTTGCTCCAGGTGTAATTCGCCTGGAACTGGAGACCGTGCGTGAAGCGTTTCGTAAGCGACGTGGTGAGCCCGTGATAAATCGAGCTGCCGTTGGAGGCATACGTGGTGTGCTGGAACTGTGTGCCGGTTGGCGCATAGAGCGGGCCGCCGGTTGCGTCCGTACAGGTTGGATCACCCGGGGGACACAAGGGCGAGCCGACGGGAATTCTGGCATACCCCGTTTCCACCGGCATTTGCAGGTGGACAGCATGGTACATGTTGTATCCAAGTTCCAGTGAGAAGTCTTTACCCAACTGCTGGGCAATGCCGGCGCTGGTCTGGAAGCTGTAAGGGTTCTTATAGTTGGGCGCGACGCTGTAGCCGACGGAAGCGCCGGGTGTTGTCGTGTTGATGCCTACCCCGGCGAAGTCTGCTGGCGTGAGATGGCCGAATGGCAGCTTGCCGGTCGCGACTCCTGTTTGCCAAAGAACTGCGACTCGCGGATCGGCCGCGCTGAGAATTTGCAGCACTTCATTGATATAGCGGCCGCTGCCATCCAGCAATGAACCGTAAGAAGGAATCAGCACGTCAACCGGCGCATAATAAATGCCGGCGCCGCCGCGGATGATGGTCTTGTGGCTGCCAAATGGATCCCAGGCGAAACCCAGCCGGGGTGAGGCATAGAAGCTGGCGCCCAGCGGCGAAGGTTCGCCATCAACATCGAAGCGCACGCCGCCGTTGAGAGTAAGCCGGTTCGATACCTTCCAGCTATCCTGGAGGTAGCTGCCAAAGTAGTGTCCCCATCCATGCCATGTGGGATTATTGAAACCGGCCACAACGTCCACGGGCAAGCCAAACGCAAATGACTGGCCCGCGCTCAAATTTGTGGAAGCAGCGCCGAGGCAGAAAGGATTCTGTGCGCTCTGGCCGCAACCGGGAGTTCCCAAATGGAAAGTATTATTGAAACCGATCAGATGCGCCTGCACCGTGGGTGACAGAGCCGCGAGCTGAATCATCGGAAGAAGTCCATCTTTGAAATCAAATTCGTTGTTGAACCAAAGATCGTCTTCCACGGTATAGTTCGCCGGGCGGTATGACGCGCCGAACTTAAATGTGTGCGCTCCCCTGCTCCATGTAATGTCATCTTCAAACTGGTAGCGCTGCTGGTGCGCTTTGTATGGGATTAACGCAGGTTGGCCAAATGTCGAGGTGCCACCCAGACCGGGCGCTCCCAGATTTCCCAAGCTGAAGTTGATTCCGTTATCGGCATTCGGTAAGGCCTGAGAACTGTTGTGAGGCACTACCTGAATCAGCACCTGATTGAGCAGGTTCGCATTGATCGTCCGTGTCCAGGTGCCCAGGATGCTGAAATCCCGCACGAAAAGGCCGCTGCCATCGGGCGTGGAATTGGTGATGCCGGCGATGGCCGAATGGAAGTCATTATGAGCATAGCCTACGCGCATGGTGAAGGTGTCACGATCACTCTTTAGGTAATCAAGGCGCATGATTACGTTGTGCAGCCGGTCTGGAGCGTTGAAAACACCGTTGTCGCGATTGAGGACCTTGGCAAGTTGGGGATCGTTCGTTGGCGTAAGTCCCGGCGTGATGCCGTTGGCAAAACCCACCAGGAATGGATCGCCGGAAGCTTTGAGGGCATTGATGTAGCAGAGCTGGTCGGGCGATCCACTGGCGAACTGCGCACCACAGTTCGCTCCCAGCCCCGGCGCGCTGATTCCCTGCGCTTCAGGCGAATTTAGAATGCTGTTGAAGAATGGCGTATCGAGCCGCTGGAATTCATAGGCGGTAAAAAAGAACAGCTTATCTTTTGCTATCGGCCCGCCCAGCGATCCGCCCATATACGCGTTCTGGCTGAAAGCCTTGGGGAAGCCTTCCAGTCCGTTAAAGAAATTGGTGGCTTCTGTGTGCTGGTCACGGAAATAGCCGAAGGCGTCACCATGCCATTTCTGGCCGCCGCTCTTGGTCACAATGTTGATGGCACTGCCGTCGGTAAAGCCGAATTCGGCAGCGAAGGCGTTGCGGTTTACCTGATACTCCTGGATGGCGTCCACCGGCAGGTTGGTAACACGGTACTGGCCCGTGCCGTATTCGTTCTCACCGCCATCGATAGTGGAAAGATTGTTGCGCCCGTTGCTGCCGCCGATGGAAAAGCCGGTTGTGAGATATCCGGTAAAACCAGGGTTCTGCGCGCGCGTGGAATCTGAGTTGCTCACGCCGGGAAGCGTGTAAACATCGTTAGTAAAGTTGCGATTCAGGTTCGGCAGTTCCTGAACCTGGAGTGAATTAATGGTATTGGCCTGCTGCGACTGATCAGTCTGGATCAAGGGAATATTCTCTCCCGTGACCTCAACCACTTCACTGGCTACGCCGACTTTTAGATGAACGTCATAAGTCGCGCTCTGGCCGACAGTAAGTTCCAGGGCTTTGAATACTTCCTTGGAAAAGCCGGTGGCGACCGTGGTGACCTGATAGTGGCCGGGTTGCAAAGCCGACAAGCGATACGCGCCGTCCGACCCGGTCTTGACCACTTTAGAGATGCCGGTGCTTGTATTAGTGGCTGTGATTGTGGCCCCGGCGACCACTGCGCCGGCCTGATCCATTACGGTCCCACGCAAAGTTGCGGTGGAGTAATCCACCTGGCAGAAGAGCGCTGGAGTTATGAGAACAGCAACTACAAGCAGGACGAAAATGAAGTTTCTGGACTTCATTGGGGGAATCTCCTTGAGGCGCGAATGGGCCGACATGAACCAAGTGAATGGGCAGTCATTCATCGCTCAGAAATTAGGGCTTAAATCCTCGCAAGGGAGTGAATCATTATTCGGCGGCAGAGTCAAACATTTATTGGTTCAGGGTATTGGGCAGGGCAGGACGGCGTTTCGGCTCATTTCTGGTCCAGACTTCGCGGAAAAGCGGCTTGGGTGGATAGAGATGCCAATGACCTACGGAAGCCGGCGCTTTCGGGGTTATAAGGATGCTTTTTCGCGCTGGAGCCACTCTTGCGCTGTAATCTCCCAAATCTCCGATGGCAAGCGGCCAGAAACGTAGTCTCGGTCTTCCCTGGCGATCACGCGCATCCCTTGTTTTTCCGATATCCGGCGCGAACCGGTGTTGGCAATAGCTTTGGGAACGCGCAGCACGGGAAACTTCAGCGCTTCAAACCAATATCCGGTCACGATCTCACATGCCTCGGTCATCAGGCCTTGACGTTGCCATGGCAGGCCCAGCCAGAAGCCGCGATTGTCGGTTTCGCTCCGGAACAGGCTAATGGCGCCGATCAGTTTGTCCGGAGCGGCTTTCAACCGCAGCGTCCAGGCCCATTCGTCGCCGCGTGCGACAGCAGGAAGAGTAACGTCGCGATAGAAGTTATAAGCACCATTGGGCGGATACGGCCACGGGACGGCATTTCTGATATAGCGAACTATCTCCCAATGCGGAAATAAGGCCTGCGCCTGCTCAGCGTCAGCAAGTTCTAGCGGACGCAGGACAAGGCGCGAGGTTTCCAGAGCGGGAGTCAATCCAAGAATAATAGAAGGAATCCGCCAATGTGTCAGCGCGAGCTAGTGAATCTTGTCCACGATCTTGCGCCATCGACCGTAGGATGACACTAGCTGCAAGACACGCTCATGCTGGACGTGGCTCTGAACCTTGCCGGTCAAGACGATATTGTGATCGTCAACGGTTGCGTCAACGTCCGAGCCGCTCAGAACGGGATCGCTGTTGAGCAGGTCGGAAATAGAATCCTGGATTCTCCGGTTGGCTCCTGTCTCCGTTTGTGACGGCGACGCAGGAGGAGTGTGCGCTTGAGTGCCGCCTGACCCCGCTTGAGTTCCGGATGAAGAAGCGGCAGTCTGTTGCGGATCATTGCTTGACGGCGAACTGTGGGCTGTTTGCGGATCTTGCGTTATTTGCGACTGGCTGGCGAAGGCCGGCAACGCCAACATCGCCACAAGAAGAAGCATGGTACGAGACATAAATCCCTTCCCGGCTCCCCGGTTTCTAGTGTGTCATGACGGGCACTCAGGTTTCAATGTCTCTGGACTGAGTTGCTGCACCGTGCGCGGCTACCCTGCCTTAGCTTTCGGCTTCTCCGCTTGCTCGCGCTCGCCCGGATCGGTAATCAATCTGGCGCTGTGGTTATACGTGAGATACGCCCAAGCCCATTCGCTGATCACAAAAAGCCGGTTGCGGAATCCGATAAGAAACAGCAGGTGAATAAACAGCCATGCCAGCCACGCAAAATATCCAGAGATATGAAACTTGCCGAAATCGGCGACTGCGCGCGAACGTCCAATGGTCGCCAGACTACCTTTATCAAGATACTCAAACGTCTCGCGGGGCTTCCCTGCTACCGATCGTTTGATCTGGCGCGCGGCGAACTTGCCCATCTGGATGGCCGCCGGCGCAACGCCCGGAACGGGCTGGCCGTTGTGACGCTTTGCTGAAGCAAGATCGCCGGTAACAAAAACTTCAGGATGCGCTGGCACAGTGAGATCAGGCTGGACAATCACGCGTCCGGCTCGATCGACGGGCACGCCCAGCATCCTGCCCAGCGGCGACGCGGAAACGCCAGCGCCCCAGAGAATTACCGACGCGGGAATCTTTTCCTTGCCAATCCAGACCGCGCCATCCTCAATATTGGTAACCATGGCGCTGGTGCGGACTTCCACACCCATTTCTTTTAACTGGCGCTCAGCGCTGGCGGAAAGATCTTCTGGATAGCTGGGCAAAACGCGCGGGCCGCCTTCCAGCAAAATAATTCGCGACTGGCGCGGATCAATGGAGCGAAATTCCTTGGTCAAATGCCGGCCAGCAATATCAGAAATTGCGCCAGCCAATTCGACGCCCGTCGGCCCAGCGCCCACGACCACAAAATTCAGGGGTGGCGGCGTGCGGCCGGCAAACAGTTCGCGCTCGGCGGTCTCAAAGGCCATCAGGATACGGCGACGAATTTCCGTGGCGTCTTCCAGGGTCTTTAATCCGGGGGCAAATTGCTCCCATTCCGGATGGCCAAAATAGGCGTGCGTCGCCCCGGCGGCCACAATCAGGTAATCGTAAGGCAAGTCCAGATCGTCCAGCAGAACCAGCCTTTTTTGCAGGTCAAAGCCTTTTACCTCACCCAGCAAAACCTCAGTATTGGCGGCCCGGCGCAGCACGGTACGCACCGGAGAGGCAATTTCAGCGGGTGAAAGCACTGCCAGCGCCACCTGATAAAGCAGCGGCTGAAAGGTATGGTGGTTTTTGCGGTCCACCACGGTTACCTGCACTGGGTCATTGGCCAGGGCCTTGGCGGCGTTCAGCCCGGCAAAACCCGCCCCAATGACCACCACCCGGGGCCTATTAACGTGCTGTGTCATCGGTAACATTGTAGCCAGCCATAACCCAACGTACACTGCTGATGGTAAAAGCTTTATTGGCTTCACAGCCGGAGAGCCGGAAATCAAGGCAGCGGTGAAAAGCATGAATTTCTAGGCATGCTCCCCGATTGCGATCCGAGTTGCTCCGTGCTACGTTGCAGCCAAGCAGTCGATCAGTAACGCGACATATATAGATCGCTGCAATAAGGCCTGGGATTCTTTAGTCTAGTGACACCCGGTACGAGTGAAAAATGCACATTGATGATCTGCTCAGAATTGCGATGGAGCGTAAAGCCTCCGACCTTCATTTGAAAGTTGGCAACTATCCGCACGTGCGCGTGGATGGCGAACTGGTGCCGCTTACGGAGCAACCTCGCGTTTCCGCGGAAGACATGTTGAACATGGCCTTCAGCATGATGTCCAACCGGCAAAAACAAAAGTTCAAAGAAGTGGCTGAGCTCGATATGGCTTACGGAGTCGCCGGCCTGGGACGCTTCCGTGTAAACGTCTTTCAGCAGCGCGGCAACGTTGGACTGGTACTGCGCGTGATTCCAACCAAGATTCGCGCCCTGGAAGAACTTTATCTGCCCAAAGTTATCGAACACATTTGTGAAGAGGCCCGCGGACTGGTGCTGGTAACCGGCGTGACCGGTTCAGGTAAATCAACCACACTGGCCGCCATGCTTGATCGGATCAATTCCAGCCGGTCTGAGCACATTATTACGATTGAAGACCCTATCGAATTCCTTCATCGTGATAAGAAAGGTTTTGTCAACCAGCGTGAAGTGGAGGTGGACACTCCCTCGTTCGGGTCAGCCTTGCGAGCGAGTTTGCGTCAGGACCCGGACGTGATCCTGGTGGGCGAAATGCGCGATCTGGAGACGATTTCCACCGCGCTGCACGCCGCCGAAACCGGTCACCTTGTTTTCTCAACACTGCATACATTGGATGCAGTCGAAACCATCAACCGCATCATAGCTGTATTTCCTCCACCGGAGCAGAAGCAAGTGCGTATGCAGCTTGGCGCCACATTGCGGGCCGTCGTCAGCCAGAGACTTGTTAAGCGCGCTGACGGTGCAGGCCGCGTCCCAGCCACCGAGGTATTGATCTCTACCGCGTTTGTCCGCGAGTGCATCATGACCCCGGAAAAGACGCGCCTGTTGCATGAGGCCATTGGCGCCGGCACCTCCCAGTACGGTATGCAAACGTTCGACCAGTCCCTCTACGATTTGTACTCGCAAGGCCTGGTCAGCTATGAAACCGCACTGGAGAACGCCAGCAATCCAGACGACTTCAAGCTCAAAGTGCAAGGTGTCCATTCCACAGCGGACGCGGCACGCGAGCAGATGGAGCAAGCCGGATTTAGCGCCGGAAGAGCGTAATTGCTCAACTTGTAAACAACCACCAAAACGAAATACCCAAGGAGACGTTGTTAAGATGACGTCTCCTTTATTTTTGTCGAATCAGTGTCATCACTGTCATCAGTCTCGATCAGTGGTGAGGCTTTTGCCTTTCCGATCACGGCGATTACGCGCGATGTCGGCGATCCCGGCGATTTGGCGACGGGTGGCAGTTCATCCCAGCGTAGTAGAATCTGAAGCTCTCCACCGAAACGCGAAACCTATGCATCTGGCTATCATCGCCACGTTCCTCCGCATCTCCGGCGTCGCAGTCGCAATGTGCTCGGCGGGCATCGTGGTTTTGTTGGTCGGACTATGGGCGGCGAAAAACGATATCGCCCAATCTTGGGGTCTGGACAAGATCGTCGCCCTGGCCAATTTGTGTTTCGCTGTGCCGCTGGCCGTCTTCGGCGCTCTGCACCTCTTCGGCCCGCAATTCGTCAAAGGCCTTGTGCCGCGATACATGCCAGGCCGTATGTTCTGGGTCTATTTTGTTGGCTGCGCGTTGATCGCCGCCGCCTTGAGCATCGCCGCCAAAATCGGCGTGCGCTGGTCCGGCCTGCTGGTGGGGACTATGATGTTCATGTTTGTGGCCATGCTCTATCTTCCCAGCGGGCTACGCCACCTGCACGCCAGAATTACATGGACCATCGTCTTCCGCGAATCCTCGTTCGGCGCCGCCGCCTGGATTCTTGCAGCCATGGCAAAAGACGGATGGCGCGGACCAGTGAGGAACACGCTGCTCACCGTGGGCCGCATCGTAATCGCGCTCGCTGCAATATTCTTTGGCGTTCAGCACTTTCTGCATCCGCTGGGACTTCCCGGAGTCCCACTGGAAAAAGAAATGTCGGCGTGGGTTCCCGGGCGCATGCTCATTGATTATGTGACGGGCGCCGCTCTTCTCGCAGCCGCAATAAGCGTTCTGCTGCGCAGAAAAACGCGGATTGTCGCAGCCTGTGTTGGCGGCTGGCTTTTGCTGATGGTCCTGGTTATCTATGTGCCCGTCATGATCGGTGCGCTATCCGATCCAGGCATTGAAGTCCAGGTGGAGGGGATCAACTACTTTGCCGACACGCTGCTGTTTGCCGGAGTCATCCTGGCGCTGGCCAGCGCCGCGCCACGCTCCGATGTGGCTGACTTAGGACAGCAGGCGATAAAAAAGGCCCTGACCAGCGGGCCTATTTAAAGTTGGTTGATTTTGAGTGAGGTGCTATTGGCCGAGGCAAGCCGGTGGGACGTCACTGCAATCTCCACTGATGACTCTGCAGGTTACGGGATCATAGTTGCAAGCTCCGGTACCGAGTCCGCTGCCAAAGAATTTGCTGGTTCTGAATCCACCGGCAATCTGCTCAAGTTCCTCTTCACTCACAAGACGGGCGCCAGCCCGGCCCAGCACGCGATTTGTTTCCTGTAAATTCGACATGCAATGCTCCTTTTCTTCACTTACTAGCAGGTCATTATAAGTCCGGCAGGAAGACAACATCGACGAAAAACCACGCGAACGAATACCGTTATGGGAATGAATTTCATTATGGGAATGAGAAGAGGAAAGAATTTGGGCGCGACGGTGCAGGCCGCGTCCCAGCCACTGAGGTACTGATCTCTACCCCGTTTGTCCGCGAGTGCATCATGACCCCGGAAAAGACGCGCCTGTTGCATGAGGCCATTGGCGCCGGCACCTCCCAGTACGGTATGCAGACGTTCGACCAGCCCCTCTACGATTTGTACTCGCAAGGCATGGTCAGCTATGAAACCGCCCTGGAGAACGCCAGCAACCCAGACGACTTCAAGCTCAAAGTGCAAGGTGTCCATTCCACAGCGGACGCCGCACGCGAGCAAATGGAGCAAGCTGGATTTAGCGCCGGAAGAGCATAGTTACTCAACTTGTAAACAACCACCAAACGAAATACCCAAGGGAGACGCGCAAGAAGCGTCTCCTTTATTTTTGTGAAAGGATCGTGGACCGCAGGCCGGGCCCCATGCAAGCCCCGTTTTGGCTTACATGGGTAGAGAAGCCCTCGCCTGCGTAGTTCTTGGCCTTTTCCGATCACGGCGATGACGCGCTTGCAGCGTCTCCTTACTTTTGTCGGTTGCCCGATCATTTAATTGTCAAAGATCTTTCCGGCATTTATGCCGTGCTCCACTCAGGAGCTTTTAGCCGATCATCCGATTCCTGATCCGTGTCACCCGTGTTCATCAATGGCGAGGCTCTGGTTTTCCGATCACGCGCGATGTCGGCGATCACTAAAGCCGCGCGGCGCAAACCGGGGTCCCCGACGAGCCCGATGTTGGCTTGGCGGGGTGGAATTTCGCCGCGCCTCAACCTGTCATCCTGAAAGCGCGGCCGCTTCTGCCGCGAATGAAGGACCTAAACCGCGAAGCCAACACCGCCCCCTCCCCCCTCCCGGGGTCTCCCACCGCATCCCAGCTCATCCCAGAACGGCGTAGGTTTCAGCAATTTCTCCCGGTGCCACGACCGAGTGCGCAGGCCTTCGCTCGCCGCTGCTCCGCAAGCTCGCCTCGTAAGCTTCTCTCCCTTCCTTCGTGTCCATCCTGTACATATCCGGCGTAGGCTTCCATACAACTGGCTTCAATCCGCGCTCATCCGCGTCCATCCGCGGTAACCCATTCCTATCAGCGTCATCAGTGTTCATCAGTGGTAAACCTTGGTTTTCCTTTGCGTCCTCTGCGTCCTTTGCGGTAAAAGGCCTTTGCTGTTGGTGTTGGTCTTCGCTGAATGCTGAATGCTGATTGCAGCGTGCTTCTTCGCTGATCGCTTCTTCCTCATCAACCGTGTCCCGCACCATCTCTTCGTCTTTAGCTTTCCCAAACGTCGTCTGGCCCACGTTCGTCAGCGCCAGCTGCATGGAATACAGCAGCAGCCCGGCCTTCTTCGTCGATATCGTGTCCTCAATCATCGCCTTCTGTATCCGCATCAGCCCCACCTGGATCGCGTTGGCGTCTTCCGGCGGCGGCAACAGCAGCAACAGCGTCCTGGCCTCGGCCATCTGCATGTGGGCAAAACAGTAGATGTGCTGCTTCATCTGCGGAGACCGGCAGCTCGTGCCGTCCTGCTTCACCCATCGGCACCGCGGCGCCATATCCGCCATCTTCAGCCGCTGTTTCAGCTTCTGGTAAACCTTGTCTTCTTTGCTCGTGCCCTGCGTTATCTCCCGCTTCATCGCCGGGTTCCTCTCCAGCAGCCTCGTCAACTCTTCATAAGTGCGTGCCAACTTGACGGCCAAAGCGTTCGCCTGCTGTTCCGGAGTGAGAAGGTTCTGCCTTTGCTCTTGCTGTTGATCCTGGTTCTGGTTCTGGTCCTGGCTGACTGCTGAATGCTGACCGCTGAATGCTGCTTCCATAATTCCGGTCCTCTTTCCCGCCTTTTCATCAGATACTAGACACTGCGCCAGATCTGAATCAGGCAAAAGTAATCAACTTTAGTCGAAATCGATAAACGAATCAATAGCGAAATAGGACAATGGCCATGTCCGATAACAATTTACATTGTGGAAAGATGTAAGCAGCAGAGCTGAAAAGACTTACAACCGCGACCTCAGCAAACGCACGATCGGCTGAGTGCAGTTCAACTGCGCATTATCAGACGCAGCAAAAATCGCCGCGAACTTGGACATGTACCGCAACTTTTTTCACCATGCTCGTGTGGCACAAGCACTCCTGCCAGGCATTCCTGCCTTCTGCTACAGGTTAGGGAGGATGAGATGAACACACTAAAGGGTGGTTATCCGCCCTACGTGTCAATCTAGAAATCCACTATGCAGGCCCAACAAGCCAGCGCACTTATGATGCTGGTCCAATAGCCATACGTGACATATATGTCAGAGGACAAACTCGCGTTCTGCGTGGGCATTTGTGGATCACTTGCATTACGTATCGCGAGCCATTTAGTAGGATGAGCCATTTCGTCGACGGCCATACCCAGAACGGCATCGTCCATTTCGACCATAGCTCCCAGATGTTGCAGCCCAAAAGCGTTGGCGGCGGTGTCAAATTCGAACTTGTCGGTGGTGACGATCTCTACAGGCTCGCCGATTTGGGATTGTGTAGCTGCACTGAAGATCCGCGGATCACGGCTGAATGGCTTCACTGCATTCGGATACTGCTGGTGTGCTTGTTTGATAGAAGGCACATTCGGGCTGATAAGCGCGCTCAGATTTGCCAAATGGCCGCCGGAGGGCACCACGTAGCCGCTGGTGAATGATTTCCCATTTGCGGGTAGGTTCTTGAAAGTGCCATCGAGCTTAAACCGGGCCGTATTTGCAACGACAACATCCCCAAGGATCAGCTTGTTGCCAATTGCCCCGGCAGTGCCGGACGTAATCACCAGCTTCGGGTTCGTCTGTCGATAATCTGCTTGAACATATCCTTTACCGGCATGGAAGCGTTGTCGCGAGCCAGGTGGAAGTTAGACTTGAAAAGCAGGACCTTTTTGCTACCAAGTAGAATCGGCATGAATTTGCCAATGTAGGGTGCTTTTTCGGCAGGTGACCTCCCTGTGAATCTGCCGGCGTACTTGGCCTCAAATTGGTTGGCATACACATGCCAGCCACCAGCCGTGCCGCTTGCAGGCATTGCCCAGACTCCAGGTGTCATGGCAGCAGCCATCGCATTCGCCTCGGCTGAGGTCCAAGTGATGATGACGAAATCGGCCTTTGGGAGTACAGCGTGCTGTCCGTTGTAGCTAAAGGATGTGTCGATGGAGGGGGCAAGATGCTGTGGCCATGGAATCGGCTGGATCGCATGTTTCGTGACCATCGCGAGCCCGGTGCCGATAGCCAGCGAAGCGTCTTCTTCAAGCGGGTTGTAATCGATAACCTTTTCTGCGAAGGGGTCGACTTGAACTTCTGGGTTTTTGAGTGTTCGCGTCGGCTTGATGACCATAAAATCGCTTGGTATCGGTCCCCAGATGGGGTCATCTGCAAAGCTCTTGTCCAGCGCAAGGTTAATCATTTTGGTAAATGCAGCATAACTGGAGGGCTGCTGCAGAACCGCCAAAGTCAGCCCTGCGAGAAGTTGAGCGTCATCTCCTGCGCTCACGACAGAGAAATCAGTCTGAAGACGACCGGCTATCTTCGTAGCGGCGTTTTCATCCTCATCATCCCAGGTTTCAATGTCTTGGATCGAGTGCCCTGCTAAGGCAATTAGCTGGGACGTGGCGATCATCGCGCCTACCTCGCGGGCAGCGGCCTGCATCATGTCCAGCGGGAAGGCCTGCTGAAACCCTACTGATTTGCCGTTCACTCCCGTGGCCTGTCCGGTGAGCTCAATCGTAGTTTTACCATTTCCCAGGAAATTGGCGAGACTTGTGAGCTGATTTATGTAAGTATCTCGGGTGCTTTGTGACAGGCCAGCGCACGTCTGGATGACCCCTTGGATCAGCGCGAGACGCAGCAGGTCAGTGGGATGAACGTCCAAAGAGTTGTCTTCATCCGCTCCGGAGACGTTCCGCAACGACGGGGATTTGGGAGGCTTGCTCTCAAATTGACCAATAAAGATCGCCAACAATAGAGCAAGGTTAAGCCCGAATGTAGGCCCCATGTTCAGCACGCCATAGGTGTCCGCTGCTGCCTCATCCATCCAGTAATCCCACAGGAGAGCGAGCCATTGCTTATCAGGAAACAATGCATAACATTGCTCCCGGAGTTGTTGAGCAAGACCATGATCGGCATGAATGACGTCATGGCCTCCTGTTTCGTGCGCTAGGCTGCCGTAAAAGAAAGGATGGTCGGCAAAGGTCAGGGGGAGGCTTACCACGCCGATGTTGCCCCCGGTGAGTTTATTAATCATGTCACACGGGATTGTGAACGGTCCATTTCTTGGGTCTGACTGATAGACGGCCAAAGGGGGGACCGTTTCGCTCAACTCAATCTTCAGGTTTCTGCGCGTACTCTTATTGAGGAAGGAGATGTACAAATCGGAGATGACAGCGAGAAAACGATGCAGTTGTGGGGTTAATAGCTTCTCACCATGTTGATAGACACATCCGCTAAGAGCCTCGACATTTAAGCTGGCTCCGGGACCGAGGCGCGCAAAAAGGCTATCCGCCCGATCAATCAGCGGCGTGACATAGCCGTCACGAAATGGCGCCGGTAGCATCGACTCATTCTTATTCACCAGGGCTTTGATTTTTGATTCACTGGGTTTGGCTCCGAAGAATGGCTGTTTCACGGTAAGAAACTTCACCTTCATCAGTTGCGCGTACAAAGAGTTGAAATTGGTTTCGAGGCCGGTGACGGACATAGCGACGCTCCTCTTGTGCCGAAGATCTTAAGAAAACGCAGACCCTTACGATTAAGCAAACGTAAGAGAAGAAAAAATCCCTTCACAGATAATTGGGGAGATTAGTCGGGGGCCAGACGGGCGCGTTCTGCTATCTAAGGACGAGCAACGCTCGGATGCCCCCAGCCTTCCGCGCTTTTTGCGGAAAGGGTGGCATTCGACACGGTATCCCCTTCCCTGCTTCGGCCCACGAGACAAGTGTCAGGGCCTGACTTAGCGTTTAGCCCGAGATGAGCGCAGCGATCGAGGGCTGCTAAGTCGTGCCGTAAAACGTCTTGAAAATTAACCCTTCCTTGCGCCGCAGGCCCGCGCGCAGCTGCTCCCAGCAAGCCTGTGGTTTGGCTTGCTGGGACGAAAAGCAGCGAAGCGCGCACAAAATTCCTGTGCCGCACCTAGGGCGCTCTGTCCTCTTCTCACGCCTTCACATCGCTGACGTGCTGGGCTCAACAATTCCTCCCTGTGGGCTGGAATACAAGGACGATGGCATCCGCGGGTTTAAAAGAAATATTTCTGCTGATATCCTAGAAGCGTTCGTTGATCGAAGATCTACCATTCCACACGCCGCGAAGGGACCCATGGCCGCACTGATCGATGCCATTGACATCAAGCGCAAAATGTTTTTTGAACTGGACGGCACGCCCTTCCACTGCCTTGACGTGGAGGTGAACACGCCAACCGCCCGCGGCGGGCAGACGCTGGTTCGCCTGAAGATGCGCAACCTGCTTACCCGCGCCGTGTTTGACAAGACGTTCAAGGCCAGCGACAAGTTCAAGGAGCCCGACCTGGAGATGGTCCCGGCATCTTTTTTATATAGCGACGCGGACGGTTATTACTTTATGGATCAGGAGAGCTTTGAAACCCTTACGCTGCGGCAGGAGATGATTGGCGACGCGCAGGATTTTCTTGGCGAAGGGCTGATCATCCAGGTGCACAAGTACAACGGCAATCCGATTGGCCTGCAACTGCCTCCGCATGTGGAGCTGACGATTGCGCAGACGGAGCCCGGAGTGCGCGGGGATTCCTCCGGCGGCAACGTGACCAAGCCCGCCACGCTGGAAACCGGCCTGGAAATCCGCGTGCCTCTTTTTATTAAACAGGGTGAGAAGGTGAAGGTATCCACGGAGACGCGGGAGTTTGTGGCCAGGGCGTGAGGCGAGAGGGAGATCGGGTGATCGGGTGACCGCGCGTGATCGGAAAACCAAAATCTCACCACTGATTAACACGGATAACACTGATCGGAAAAGAAGCCCAGCGTAGCGGCTTCTTTCGGCGGCCAATTCGTGCCCTTTCGCGTCAATTCGCGGCAAAAGCGGTTTTGCTATGCTTCCTGTGAGATGCCTTTCAAGCGCCCTAAAGAAATTGTCGACGAGAACGCTCTCTATGACTACGCCGTTCGCTCGTTGGGACGGCGCATGCGGACCGTCGCCGAGCTAAAGCGCCTGATGCGCCAGCGCGTCCCTAAAGATGAGATTGGCCATCTGTTGGTGGAGATGGTGATCCTACGGTTGAAAGAGCAGAAATATTTGAATGACACGAGCTACGCTGCGGCTTACTCCAGTTTTCGCCGCGACAATGAAAAGTTTGGGCGCCGCCGCGTGATTACCGACCTGAAAGTGAAAGGCGTGCATCAGGATGTGATCGAAAAGGTAGTGGATGAAGCTTACGCGGCCGTGAATGAAGAAGAGCTGGCGCGGGCGTATCTCAAGCGGAAGCGGTTGAAGAAGCCCGCCAATGAAAAAGACGCAGCACGGATATTTCGCGGGCTCATGCGGGCCGGATTCGGCGTGGGCGTTGCCATCAAGGTGCTCAAGAATTGGGATGTTGAGGACGAACTGCTGACAGCGCTACAGGAAGAAACGGAAGAATAAGAAAGCGGCAATCGCGATTTGCGTTTACCGCGCCAGCGCCAATTTTAAGTTGAATCCCGGTGAAAGACGCTCCACCTTTTCGTCCATTGTGATGTCAAAGTCGTGACCGCATCTTGGACAGATGATCTGCTGATGGCCCGTTGACAGGCTGGCTGTCTTGCGCACCGGAAACGAATCCCCACGGGGGCACTTCACAAAAGTGATATCTCCGGCAGCCATGGCGATCTCCTCAGCAGTCGGACGCGTTGCGGTGCGAACCGACTCTGATCCACCATAGAGGTATGTGGAACCCGCTAACAAGTTACCGTAGTTACGTTACTGTTGCATGATCTGGAACTCCGCGGTCCAGATGATGGCGACGCAACAACGCAGTACCGATATTTGGCAGTAGTGAGACGGTTCTTGTGCGGACGAAGACTGAAGCTGGAGCTAAAGTTTCTGCAAGGGTGACCAATTGTTGCACTGCCTTTTCGAAGCAGCTATGGCTTGCTGGGCGCAGCAGAAGCAACCGCTACTTTGGCGTTGGTGGTGCCGATCAAGCCAGTGCGAGCGTCGCGCACGCCAAGGCGCAAATAATAGTTGCCGGGATCCAGATCGATGGCCTGCTGGCACGGAAAGGTATCTTGCATCATTTTGGAAAACGTGTCGGGCTTGAGCGCGGCCTTCACCGTTGTAGCTACGCCGCGCACCAGCTTGCCTTTCGCTGAAAAAACCTGAACGGTGCATTCAAGCTGAGCGTGTTGCAGTCCGTCTGGCAAGCGCTCAAAGCTGATGGCATGAGGATCGACGCCGAAGTTTATGCGCACAGTTTTGGGCGCAGCTTGCGCGGGCGGCATTACCAGCGCGTTAAAAGGAAGACCGGTGGCGATGGGTGAATCCGGGCTGAGCGCCAGGGCAAAGGCTGAGTCCTGCTCTTTCTGGTTCTTCTCCGCAAATAAGGTTGGATCAACCGCATAATAGCCCAGGCGGTAGCGCAGCTTTACCCCGGACCGATTCACCTTTACATGGATCTTGCGAAACTTGCCGTTCCAGTTTTTGTTCTCAGGATAATAAGCCAGCGTGTAATAGGTTGATCCATCTTCAATGCTGTTGCGGATCGCTCCGTCAATGCCGTTTGTGTTGTAAAACGCCCTTCCTCCGGTGCGATCGGCCATTTCCTCCATAGCACCATGAACATTCTGCAACTGGGTAGACTCGGTGCTGAGGGCTGAAGTCATTCTGCCCGGGCGTGACATGGAACGCCCAAACTTATCGCGCCCGTTATTGGAGCTATCGAACATTGAAGATGGTTCCAAGCCTCGTGCGTCAATCGGGTACATGGCAATCTGAGCATCCATCAGGGAATCTGCCGCTGCGGCGATCTGCGGGCCGTAGTTGCGCGTTGCGCCAAACGTATTGCCCGTGAGTTCCAGGTTGGGATCAATAGTGAGGGGAAACGCTTCAGATATCCAAATCAGATTTTTGCGGCCAGGGTAGCCCGCGAGCGACCGCGAAATTGAGCTAAGCGCGTTCAAGGTGTAGGTCAGTCGCAGGTCGGTCTGGACGGCAACACGTTCCTGTTCAAAGCTCTCCATGGCGGTCACCATTTGCGCCGGTACCATGCCGGAGTCGGCCAAACCGGCCGGAAGAAGTTCCGTTTCCGGCCCGCCCGCGGGATTATCCTGCAATGGCGACACAATGCCCTTGATCTCCCTGGCTACTTTTTTCAGCACTGCCGGATCGTCAGTGAAATCCTGCAGCAACGTTAACTTGCTGCTGAGCATATAAACTGCCACGGGCTGACCTTCCGGCATTTTCTGCAGATAGCGGATCATCTGGTCGCGGACGTAAGCCTGGTGCGCAAGATCGGTATTCAGCGCGTCCAGCAGCAGGATGTTGAGTGAGTTCCTGGAGCTAAAGCGGGCTGTGTTGCTGAAAACATTTTCCGGAGGCTTCGCTGCGGCAATAACCGCTTGTCCAGCCGGATTCGCGTGCGGCTGCTGAAGGTTGAACACCCGGATTTTCTGCTCTTTGCCATCTTCTAATATGGAAAAGTCATCCGGCTTCAGATCGGTAATGGCGCCGTCTTTGTCCGTGGCTACCACATCCAAAACCACTAGGCGAGTAACGCTCTTGAGCACCGTAGCGGATTCATACACAGGTGCGGGCCTTTGTTCCTTTTCTTTGTTTTGGGCTTGCGCCGGAACAGCAGGCGCGGATGCAGATTGAGCAGGCTGGTTCGATGCCGCGGGAGCCTGCGTCTGCGAATTCATTCCCGCAGCCAGAATTAGGGTCAGTAAACAAATCGATAGTATTTTTATAGAAGTCCTGATCATAGAAAAGCTCTCTTGCAGAGTAGCAGAATAGGGCTAAAGGTAAATAATGGTTTGACCTGAGCCGGTATTAAGCAGCCAGTAATACTCAGCTTTGCGCACGGGATCATTTTTGCGTGCGAGCCAGGTAAACAACTCTCACTCGCCCCGCGAAGTCTATCGCTTTCTCAAGACAGCGCGGGACTTGATTCGACAGAACCGACCGCCCGCCTCCTGTCGCGTTCAAACGTGATCGTCTGCCCAAATATCAGAAAGACTTAAGCGGCAAGTTCCAATTCGGGACTTTATTTTTGCAAACTTTCACGAAATATCTACATTCATTTGCATTCCAGCAACTATGATTCCCCGTGGTTTAAAGGACACCGAAACAAACCTGGAGGCTGCAAGATGCAACATCTGCGCCGTAGTCGTTTGTTGTTGGCTGTATTCCTGCTGGTTGTTCCAACGTCTCTGTTCGCCCAATGCGGCGTGGAGCGCTGGTCAGTAAAAACCGGGACTGACGCCGAGGTCGGCCTGGTTAACCTGAACTCTTCCACCAGCACAACCATTGCGGCGTTACGCGCACCCGCCGCGCCCAATCCCATCCCGGCCAATAATCGCGTGTCCCCGTGGGAAACCACGGAGTGGGTTCTTAACGCCACGCTCACGCAATACAAGCTGGAAAGCGATTCCGATTATCATCTGGTGCTACAGGATGCGGGCGGGTTGACCATGATCGTTGAGATACCATCGCCCACGTGCGTTGGCGCAGGCAGCCCATTCTTGGCGGGCATTACCAACGCTCGGAATGAATTCAATGCGCGGTTCACCGCCACCACCAGCTTCCAGACGGCGAACATCCCGGTCCAGATCAAGGGCGTCGGCATGTTTGATTTTCTGCACGGACAAACCGGCGTAGCGCCCAACGGAATTGAGCTGCATCCAGTCCTGGATGTTATTTTCAACCCCGGAACGCAGACTCCGAATTTCGCTCTTACCGCGTCGCCCACGACCGTGTCTGTGACTCAAGGTGGGACGAAAACAACTACGGTTTCCACCACTGTTTCCGGCGGGTTCAACTCAGCCGTATCGCTTTCAGCCACTGGACTTCCCGCTGGCGTAACGGCTGCGTTTAGTCCCACGTCGATTGCCGCTCCGGGCTCCGGCAGTTCCACGCTGACCTTCACTGCCAGCAGCACCGCCGCGACAGGCACATCGACAATCACGATCAATGCGAGCGGTGGCGGACTGTCGCATAGCACAACTGTTTCGCTGACTGTTGGTTCAGGCGGCACCACCACTCAGATCCTTGGCAATCCCGGATTTGAAAATGGATCAACAAGCCCCGCGCCCTGGACGGTCACGGCAGGCGTAATCAACAACTCCACGAGTGAACTGCCTCACGCCGGAACATGGGACGCATGGATGGATGGCTATGGCACCACGCACACTGACACAGTGCTGCAACAGGTAACGATTCCTGCGGCTGCCACTGCGGCGACTCTGACATTCTTCTTGCACATTGACACGGCTGAAACCAGCACCACTACCGCGTTCGACACGTTGAGCGTGCAGGTGCGCAATTCGTCCGGCACCGTGCTTTCAACCCTGGCAACATTCTCCAACCTGAACCACAACACTGGATACTCGCAGAAATCGTTTAACCTGCTCAGCTTCAAGGGGCAGACTATCCAGATATTCTTCAAGGGCGTGGAAGATTCCACGCTGCAAACTTCATTCGTGGTGGACGACGTAAACCTGAACGTAACGCAATGAGGAGAGCTTATGAAAAAATTCGCGCTTGGGATTTTATTGCTTTGCGGCACGGTAACTTACGTCCTGGCCGCGCAACAACAGGCTTCGGTGGACCGTCCGGCGGAGCCAAACTTTGCTTTTGACGATGATGGCGGCAAAGCCCAGATTGTTCCCGTCGATCTTTCCGTGGCTGCACCAAAAACGTTCCATGGCGGACCCGTTCTGGCTTCAGCTCAGCAGGTTAGTATTTTTCTGGGCGCGGGCTGGGGTGATGCGCAAGTCCGCGGTCGTGAAGCGTCTCTGCTCGATGTCACAACTTCCGCTGGGAACACGCAAGTTGCCGAGCTGAAACAGCACAGCATCAAGACGCTGCGCGCCGCGCCAAAACTAGAAGACTTTAGCGATCTCAGCCAAAGCAAGGTGAATGATCTCACCATTCAGCAAAAGCTCTCAGACCTGCTGAAGAGCAAGGCCATTCCCGCGCCGACGGCCGGGACTGTCTTTGTGATCTTCCTTGCTCCGGGAATTCAGTCATCGCTTGGAGGACTTCAAGGTGGCGTCGATTACGCGGCCTATCACAATTTCGTCAATCTTGAAGCCGGCGAAATTCATTACGTTGTAGTGCCGTTCCTTGCCAATGCGGACACTCACAACGCGGCGGCAACACGCGGCTTCACTGAAGCTGCTTTGAATCCAAACGGACGGGGTTGGTTCTGATTTAGTGCTGAGGTTGCGCTTAGGAGGAGCTTTGATCGCTCCTCCTCTTTTTTTGCATCGCTCTTTTTACTGCATCCCTCTGTTTTGTATCCCTTTTTTCACTGCATCCAGCCGCGGGTGGAGCAAGGCTTTAGCCTTGCGGCAAAGGTTCACTATATCTCGGCTTTAGCCACTGAGGTATTCGGGATACATCATTATCAAAAAACCTAGAGCAGTTTAGCTAACGTCAACAACGCGTCATCCCGACTGTCCGTTAAGCGCGCCTTTACCAGCGCGTGAGTAGGACGGAGGGACCTTTTGCCTGCCCTTGAAAGCTCACGCCATATATAGGCCCTTTTAGCGCCTCTCCTCTTCGTCTTCTTCTTTATCGCTGCCGGGATGTTCTTTGATCCATTTTGCCGCCGCTAAGTCAGCGCGCCTTTTCTGGACCGATGGCATGGTCATCGCCATCCTCTCCACTTCCTTCCTGCTTTCTTCTGATCCGAACTTTGCCCCAATCGTGAACCATTTGAACACCAGCTCCCTGTTTGGTCCACATTTGTTCAAATAGAGCCTGGCTAGCTCATACATTGCCTGGGCCTCGCCATGTCCGGCAGCTTCTTCATACCAATGCACCGCCACGGGACAATTACCCTCGCCTGCGGACTGTCTCGCCAATTCCAACTGCGCCCCCGGCTGCTCCTGCCGCGCCGCCTTGGCATACCATCTGCGCGCTTCTTCACGGTCTTTGCTCACGCCCACACCCTCATCAAGCCCCTTGGCCAGATGAAGCTGCGCCTCAGCATTTCCCTGCATTGCGGCTTTGCGGTTCCACTCTGCTGCTTGTGCCGGATCGGCTGCCACGCCAAACCCGCGTTCATACATGAATGCCAGATCACGCTGCGCGTGCGGATCGCCATGTTCTGCCGCTTTGCGTTCGCAATTCAGCGCCTGGGCATAATCAACGGGTATACCCCGACCATAAAGGTAAATCCTGCCTAGCTCATACTCGGCTGGGACATAGCCCTGGTTCGCAGCTTTAGTGAGCCACCGGATCGACTCTTTTCCATCCGGCTTCACATGCATTCCCAGGTCATAGCAGGAACCCAATGCCATTTGCGCCGCAGGATCATTGGCGACGGCGCGCTGCTGAGCGGCGGTGAAAGCTTTGTCGTCGCGCGGACAAACCGGAGCTCTGGCCTCCTGCGAACGTGCAATTCCAAAACTCAGTGTGGCGATGGCGAATAGAAAGAATCTGGCTGAATTCATGTTTAGCTTTTCCGCGCATCAGTATAGTTGGATTTGAGCGGTCCGCTCCAGATTACCCATAATGTTTCATCGCCTCCTAACATTTCCCAAAACGGGCGTAAAAAGAGCCGGTCATCGGCATAGGGGCGGATCGAAGAGCTCCCCTTTGCTCTGCATTATTTTCCGCTCTGCGTTTATCTGCGAAATCTGCGGCTGCATTTCTGTTCCCGTTGTCCTCGATGTCCGACCTCCTCCGCGCCTCCGCGTCTCAGCGGTGAGCTCTTGCTTTTCAATTTCGGCGATTTTGGCAATCATTGGCAATCTTGGCAATTGCATAACAAGACACGCTCCACCCCGCAGAGTTACAATTTCGTTTTCGCAAATTGCTGTCATTCTGATCTGCAAAGTCCAAAGTCACGGAGGCATCCTGTGGACGATCTGCCCGACAAGCCTGTAAAACAAGACACAAGCGACAAGCCCGAAAAATCCAAATCGTCATCTTCCAGCTCTGGAGTTTCCCGGCGCGACTTTTTGAAAATCTCCGGCGTCTCCGCGGCCGTTCCGCTTGTGAGCCACGTCAGCGCGCTTGCATTCGATGACACGCCGCACGTTCAGGGCCCGGGCAAAGTTCCGGTATCGCTCAATGTGAATGGCAAAAAGCTCAATGCGCAGCTTGAGCCCCGCGTCACCTTGCTGGATGCCCTACGCGACCAATTTGAGCTTACCGGCGCAAAGCGCGTTTGCGATCGCGGCACCTGCGGCGCATGCACTGTGCTGATGGACAACAAAGCCGTGTACTCCTGCTCGGTGCTGGCCATCGATGCGCAAAGCGCGCAAATCACCACCGTGGAAGGCCTCGGCGAACCGGGCCATCTTCACCCGATACAGCAGGCATTCATCGATAACGATGCTCAGCAATGCGGATTCTGCACGCCGGGTTTCGTGGTCGCCACCAAAGCGTTTCTCGATCAGCATCCCAACCCCACGCCGGAGCAGATCAAGCACGGACTGGGCGGAAACTTCTGCCGTTGCGGAACTTATGCCGGAATGCGCGCCGCTATTGTGCAGGCCGCCAAGACGAAAGGAGCCTGATCCATGGCAGACGACAATACTAAATATGGATGGCCCGCCGCTGACCAGCGCACGCTCATTGGCAAGCGCATCTCCCGCGTCGATGGGCCGGACAAAGTTTCAGGCCGCGCCAAATACACCTATGACCTGCATCGGCCGGGCATGCTGTATGGCAAAGTGGTGCGCTCTCCTCATGCTCACGCCAAGGTCGTAAGCGTTGACACATCCACCGCCGAGAAAATGCCCGGCGTAAAAGGCGTTTACATCATCCAGGATAAAGGCAGTGAAATTCACTGGGCTGGCGATGACGTTGTAGTCGTGGCCGCTGTCGATGAGCCCACCGCAGCGGACGCCGCACGCGCCATCAAAGTGGAATATCAGCCACTTCCCTTCTTTGTCGACGACTTTTCCGAGCCGAAGAATGTAGCTGAGAGCACTGGCCCGCTTACCCAGCGCGATATCGGCCAAATGCTGAACGACGACGCGCCGGACGATCAGGTGATTGCTGCCATACAAAAACGCGGTCTGGCCTTTAAGGTGACACCCGAACTGGAAAAGCGGCTGAAAGACAATGAAGTTAGCGATGAGGTAATCAAAGCGCTGCAGGCTGCTCCGGTGAAAGAACCGCAGCCCAACAATTCGCCTTACAAGAAAGAGACGGAGCAGGTCAAAGGCGATCCTGATGCAGGTTTTAAAGAGGCGGAAGTCGTGTCGGAAGGAATTTACGGCTGCCCGGTGATCACGCATTGCTGCCTGGAAAGTCACGGCTCCATTGCTGAGTGGACTGATAATGATCATCTCTTCTCCCACATCTCCACGCAGAATGTTTCCGGACTTGCGGGCCAGTACGCGCAGGCGCTGAAGATTCCGGAAAGCAACGTCCACGTTCATCAGGACCACATTGGCGGCGGCTTTGGCAGCAAGTTTGGCATTGATCGCTGGGGCGCTTACACCGCGCAGGTTTCAAAAAAGGCCGGCGGCAAGCCGGTACGCGTGATGCTGGAACGCGATGCCGAACTCGAAGTCGCAGGCTGCCGCCCTTCTGCTTTTGCCAAGGTAAAAGTCGGAGCCAAAAAAGACGGCACGCTTACGGCGTGGCAATCTGAATCATGGGGCACCGGCGGTCCGGGCGGAGGCGGCGCTCCACCCATGCCCTATGTTGTGAATATTCCTAACCAGCGCAAGCAGCACACGGCCATCGCCACCAATATTGGGCCGGCACGCGCATGGCGCGCTCCCAATCATCCTCAAGGCTGCCTGATTACCATGTCAGCCATTGAAGACTGTGCCGCCAAACTCGGCATGGATCCTCTGCAACTCATGCTGAAAAACATCGCGCTCACCGCGCCGTCAGAAGATACATACCATCGCGCCGATACCTATCGCGACGAGCTGATGATTGCCGCCGACCTCATCGGCTGGAAACAGAACTGGCATCCGCGCGGACAGGATTCCGGCGTTACCAAACGCGGGCTTGGACTGGCCATCCACACCTGGGGAGGACGCGGACATGAAAGCAACTGCGCTCTCACCATCTATCCAACCGGCTCGGTAGAACTCCAGATGGGTACGCAGGACCTTGGCGTAGGAACGCGCACCGCCATCCTGATCGTCGCTGGTGACACCCTGGGACTGCAGCTGAACCAGATGGAGTTGAAGATTGGCGACAACCAATATCCCAAGTCAGGCGGATCGGGCGGCAGCACCACGATTGGCGGCGTAAGCTCGTCCACGCGCCGCGCAGCCATTGACGCCCGCGATCAGCTTTTCGCTAAAGTCGCCTCCGCGCTAAATGCCAAGCCGGAAGATTTGGAAGCGGTTGGCGGAAGCATCCGCGTAAAATCAGCGCCTTCACGCAGCATGAGTTGGAAAGATGCCTGCGCCCGTTTGGGCACGCAGCCCATTCAAGCGCTGGGCAAGAATCCCGGCCCGGGCGATCTGATCTCCAGCGGCGTTGGCGGTGCGGTAATGGCTGACGTCTCTGTCGATACGGAAACCGGCATCGTAAAAATGAACAAGATGGTCTGCGTGCAGGATTGCGGCCTCGTCGTCAGCATGAAGACCGCTGAGAGCCAGGTTTACGGCGCAATGATCATGGGCATCGCCACCACTCTCTACGAAGAAAAAATCATGGACAAAAATCTTGGCCAAATGCTCAATCCAAACATGGATTTCTACCGGCTCGCCGGCATCGGCGATGTCGGTGAGCTGGTGGTCCATATGATGACCGGCAAGGGCTATGACGAACGCGGCCCGATTGGCCTTGGCGAACCGCCGACCGTCGGCCCCATGGCCGCGATTGGCAATGCTGTAGCCAATGCAATCGGCGTGCGTGTTCCGTTCCTGCCCATCACGCCTGACCGCGTAGTGAACGCGCTCAACCCAAAAGGAGGCAGCAATGCGACCGTTTGATTACGCCTCTCCCACCACCGCAGACCAGGTCCCCGCGCTGCTTGGCAAGAGCTGGGGCGAAGTAGAAATTCTGGCCGGCGGCAGTGACCTGCTCTCCCTGATGAAAGATGAGATCACCACGCCCAAGCGGCTGGTAAACATCAAGTCGGTAGAAGGGCTGCATGCCATCAGCACGGAGCAAGGCGCGCTGCACCTGGGCGCACTCGCCACGCTGGATAGAATCAGCGCGGCTTCCACGGCGCAGCATAATTTTCCCATGTTGGCTGCCGCAGCCGGCGACGCCGCGAGTCCGCAGATTCGCAACGTGGCTACTATAGGCGGAAATCTTTGTCAGCGTCCGCGTTGCTGGTACTTCCGCACAGGCCACGGATTGCTGGCGCAGAAAGATGGCAAGTCGCTCGTCCTCCAGGGCGACAATCGTTACCACGCAATTCTCGGCAATGATGGGCCCGCGTTTTTCGTGAGCCCGTCCACTGTTGCGCCGGTGCTGATCGCCTATAACGCGAAGGTTCGGATCGTCGGGCCACGCGGAGCAAGAGAAGTTCCTGTGGAGAAATTCTTTGTTATTCCCAAAACGGAGCAGGAACGCGAGCACGATCTCAAGCCTGACGAATTCATTTCACACGTCATCGTGCCGCCCGCTCCGGGTGTTCGCGCCGCGCATTATGAAGTCCGCCAGAAAGAAGCTTTTGACTGGCCTTATGCCACCGCCGCCGTGGCCTTAACGATGAACGCCAGCACGGTGCAGAGCGCTCGCATCGTTATGGGGCACGTCGCGCCCATTCCGTGGGTCTCGGTGGAAGCGGCGCAGGCGCTGCAAGGCAAAGCGGTCACACAGGCCACGGCAGATCAGGCCGCGCAGGCCGCAGTCGCCAAAGCCAAAAGCCTGGGAAACAACGGCCACAAAATCCATCTGGCCCGTGTAGCGGTAAAGCGGGCCATTCTGGCCGCAGCCGGATCGCAGGCCGCAGGGGGTGCAGCATGAGCAACGTACCGGAAAGATTCAATACAGAACGCGCGGGGTTGTGCTCCGCGTTGCACTGGAAGAGCCAGTACATCTGGTCCGCGCCTGATCCCACCATCCCCCGCTCCGGCGACGGCCTCTTCTGGTGCGCCATGACGCAAACCTGCATTGGGCCTGACGGCAAACTGGCCGAGCCGGGAAATTGCTGTTCCGGCGAACGCGGCTGCCACTGCGGAGCCAGTAAATAAGGCGAGCGACTAATCGTCAAATCAAAACACAAATGGCTGGAATAGATTTGATTTTCTACTCCAGCCATTCTTTCCTAAGTTCGATACAGGTGGGCTTACTTGGCCGCGGGTATCGTGTAATCCTGATCAATAAATGCTGCCAGTGGCGTTCCTTCCTTCACATCAACATTTTTTCCGTGCTTGATCAGGCCAATCGGCCCAAACAAAACAGTCAATGCGACGGCTGTTCCTTCCTTGCCTTCGCCTTCTTTACCTTTGCTGCCCCGAATCTTGACCCGCTCATCGCCCACTTTCAAATACTCAAGACGCATGTTGAGTTCGCCCCCCTTGCCCATCATGCCCGCCTTCTTAGCATGAGTGACAGTGCCTACAGCTTTTGAGCCCGCTTTGGCCACTACCACATTGCCGACTTTCAAATCTTCATCCAGCACAAGATTGACGGGATCGCCATCGGTAGCGGTTTTTGAACTTACTGCCTCCGCGAATTTCAGCTTAACGTCGCTTCCATCCTTCAGGATAAGCTTGTCGATGGAAACAGAAGCGGGCGACGCTTCAGTGGTTGTCGCTTTCACTGGTTCCACGGTGGCGGGTTGGGTTTGCTGGCCATATGCGGCGCTGCAGCACACTGCCAGGACGATGAAACTTAGCATTACTTTAAAACGCATCTTGCATCTCCTCTCAATATCGATGGGACGGTGGTCCAGAGTAGTTCGCACTTCTCCGGACGAATGAATCTTTTGGGGGGCGCGGCTAATCTACAACATGTCAGTGGTTTGGCAAAGCAAATAAGCGTTTCTTTAGAACAATTCTTGTGAAGAAGCTCGCTTCTCCGGCCATCAGGTTCAAAGGTTCTATGACGAAATTCTCTACCTCGGCCTGCGCTGGCGTCTTACAATAGAGATAGTTCTTGGAGTTTTCTCATGTACCGCAAGCTTGCATCTACTCTCGTCTTTGTCCTGTCTTTTTCGATTGCCGCATTTTGCGCCCAGCCGCCTGCTGCTCCAACCAGCGTCACACCCCAGATCAAAGGCCAATATCTTGAGACCCGCAGTGCCGAGGTCTATGTGGGCCAGTGCTTTGCCAATGGCGAAATGAATACCGCCGGCCAGGAAGCAATCGTCGCCTGGCATATTGGCGAAGGCAAGTGGGATGGCGTCTCGCTGGACGGCCTCACGATTGTCGGCGCAATCAAGGCCCAAGCCACGCTGGGTGATCCCTACGGCAAACCGTATCCTGCCAAGTCCGTGCTGCTGGTTGACCGTCAGGCCACGCCCGAACAGCGCGCGGCACTAATCAACTTTGCCCAGGAGATGGGTGGCGAACTTCTGCGCCATGTCGTTCGTGTCGTCGACGCGTCCATCGACATGGAAGTAGCGCAGGGTGAACACAGCACGCGCGCCCGCCTGCAGGCCGGCAACGTCGTTACGGTTGAGACTCGGGCCATCGGCGAAAAAGACCATCTCTGCGGCAATGAAGATACTTTCTACAAGCCGCTCACGCAGACCGCGCACGCCATGCCTGCGGTCGCCATGACAGACGAATATCGCGGCAAAGACCTGAACACTTCATGGACGCTGCACGACAAGCGCAGCGCATTTGTGGGAACGTTTGCGCGATAAATATTCGGAAACGATGGACCGCAGGCGCCCTTGCCTGCGGTGAACACTCTGGACGTGGAACGCTAAGCCGCGTGAAAACTCTGGTCTTTGCCGATAATTGGCCAGAGTGAAAATCTAGCTTTTGGACTTCAGATTGCTTTAGTTTTGGAAACTAAGGCCCGCACGGTTTCCCGCAAAGAATCGAGCTGCTGATGGAGTTGGCCCAGTTGGCTTATGTGGCTCGCCATTTCCCTGTAAATGTGGTCAATACTTTGATCAACAACTTTGAGCTGTCTCCCGACGTCTTTAAGATTTTTCACTTTCCCAATTGGGCCTGGAGTACCTGCCACACCGCTCTTCCCCTTCAGCCCCTTTATCCCTCGCGGTCCTGCTGGTCCTGCGGGGCCCGCCGGTCCCGGAGGCCCCTGAAGTCCTTGATTTCCTTTTTTACCTTTAGTGGTTTTCAATACAGGTCCTTCCCTTTTTGCCATGACCTTCCGGACGTATGGCCTGCACCCCGGAGAACGTTCACTTCGAAAAAAATATTAAACCTTCTGGAAGAATATTCAAGCTGACCCACTACCCTTTCCCTGAGCTGGCGCAAAATGGCGTTCCGCTGTGTTAATCTTCTCCGCTCCCTCAATCTATGAATAATCCACATCCTTCCCACTTTGATCTTCAGGCAGCGGCAAAGCAACTGATGCTGCAAAATGGTTTTGAGCCGGAATTTCCCCCAGCAGTCGAGCAGCAACTGGCCGCCATCAAGAGCAAGCCGCCGCAAGCCGCTCCCGGCGGCGTGCAGGACCTGCGCAACCTGCTTTGGTCATCCATTGACAATGACACTTCGCGCGATCTTGACCAAATTGAATACGCGGAAAAGCTGCCGGACGGCACCACCAGAGTGTTAGTCGGAATAGCAGATGTGGACTCGTTCGTGCCCAAAGGCACGCCCATTGATCTGCATGCAGCCAAGGAAACATGCACCGTTTACACCGGCGTGCGCAACTTTCCCATGTTGCCGGAAGAGCTTTCCACCGGCACGACCTCGCTTCTTGAAGTAGATGGCAAGCTGAGCGTGGTTACGGAATTTGTGGTCGACAGCAACGGCGATGTAAGCAAGCACCAGATATATCCTGCGCTCGTGGTAAACAAAGCGCAGCTTGCATATCCATCTGTGGGCGCATGGCTGGAAGGCACAGGCCCGGCGCCTGCCAAGGTAGCTGCTTCGCCGGAATTGCAGGCACAGCTCAAACTGCAGGATGAAGTGGCGCAGGCGCTCAAGAATGAACGCTATCGCCATGGCGCGCTCAACATTGAGACTGCGGAAGTGCATCCTGTAATGCTCAATGACAAGATCGTGGACCTGCAAAAGCAGGAAAAGAACCGCGCCACGGACCTGATTGAAGACTTTATGATCGCCGCCAACGGAGTAGTGGCACGCACGCTGGAAGAAGCAGGTATTTCTTCCATCCGGCGCGTGGTAAAAACGCCGGAACGCTGGGACCGCATTGTGGCCCTGGCGGCGCAACATGGCGGCAAGCTTCCCGCCGTGGCGGATTCCAAGGCGCTCAATGATTTTCTGCAGACGCACAAAGCCGCCGATCCTGACCACTTCGCCGATGTCTCACTGACCGTGATCAAGCTGATGGGCCCTGGCGAATACGTTTTGGAGCGGCCGGGGCAGCCTTCACCAGGACACTTTGGCCTGGCCGTGCAGGATTACACGCATTCCACCGCTCCTAATCGTCGTTATGCGGACATCGTCACCCAGAGGCTGATCAAGTCCCTCCTGGCCCGGCAAAGAAGTCCATACGCAGACGATGAGCTTTCCGCAATCGCAACCAACTGCACCGTAAAAGAAGACGCGGCGCGAAAAGTTGAGCGTGGAATGTCCAAGCGGATTGCGGCCGTAAGCATGAGCAGCCGCATCGGCCAGGTATTTGACGCTATCGTGACCGGCGCTACTCCCAAGGGAACCTTTGTCCGGGTGCTGCAACCCCATGTGGAAGGCTTGCTGGTCCACGGGCAGGGGGAAGATGTGGGAGACAAACTGCGCGTTAAACTGATCAGCGCCGATCCGCAGCGCGGATACATTGATTTCGTCCCAGCTTAAACACGTTGGATCGATACAATTTCCGGAGCAGGCTCAAAATGGAACTTGCTCCGAATAATCCTGCAATTTTCCTCTTAAACAGCGATCTAATTAGTTACCGGCCCAAAACGTGCACAGTCTATATTTTCCGGAGCGGTTTTTACTCTTATGAGTAGCACCAAAAGTCAAAACTGAAACATGACCTGGCTTTAAACAGTTGGAAACAGGTGGCTTGTTTACCTTACCGGGAAGGTAGCCCAATCGCCGTAATGTTGAGATAGCTGTGTAATTGCTGAAATGGCGTTGAGTAATTAATTCACTGGTTTGGAGACAAGGCACCATGGATGACGATCAGAAGTGGTTGGAAGCGGCAGCAGCAATTGAGCAGGACATCATTTATTTGAAAGCTGCAACGGCCGATGCCGAAAGAAACGGGATCCCTTTGGGGCTGGAACAGGAAGTCCTTGAATTAAGTGCGGTGCTGGGTGTTTACAGGGCAAACGCTGCAAACGGCGTTGTCTTCCCTAACCCGGACGATCTATTTTGCATCCGCAATCTTTCCTACGGCACAATACAAACGGCAACGCGTCGGGACTTTAAGGTAAGTGCGTTCTAACGCAGTGTGATGGAATCACGGCCATCACCGCAGTGCTGGGACCAAAATAGAGAAGCGCTGCTGACGCCGCGCTTCTCTAAACAGGCCGGGATGCGCAACAACATGGCTGCTGCGCACCCCGCTCACTTTGCTACCCGTTGAAGCCGTATTCCACCAGCGCCTTCCGTAGTTTCTCCAGACAACGTCCGCGGATGAACCCGATCGATCCCGTGGCAAGCCCCATGCGCCGGGCCACTTCGGCATACGGCAAGGGCGGCTGTTCAAAGAACAGTAGCTGCACCAGTTCGCGGTGCCTTGGTTCCAGCTTGGCCACCACGTCCCGTACAATCTGCTCCTCTTCCAACTGAAAAAGCGTCTCCGCCGGCGGTGTGGAAGCCAGCCCTTCGGCAATGTCCGGCTCCATGGCATCCAACTCAATGTGGCTGGATTGTTTTTTCTTCCAGCGGTAGGACTGGCGGATGGTTACGGTGATCAGCCATGACCGCAGCGATTGCACGTTCTTCAATTGTGGCAGGCAGTTCATCACTTCAATGCAGACCGACTGAAATACGTCGGCGGCATCGGCTGATGAAGCGCCGTACTTGATGGGGATGGAGTAAATCAGGCGTTTGTACTTATCAATCAGGTCTTCCCACGCTTTGGGATCGCCTTGAATGCAGCCCTGTACGAGCCATTCGTCTTCGCCAATTTCCAGGCCGTCATTACAGAGACACTGTTCGATGTCGTTTTCGTTAATGAGTGGCGGCTGGCCTGCAATAACTGCGGCGGCAGCGCCGGATGCGTACACTTCTGTGGATTTCATTTCCATTTCCTGTCTTTTTGATTTCAATGTTCCATGTGTTTGGCGGGAGCAATCCAGACGCTCCAGCCACAGCTGTGCCCGCAACAAAACAGGTTTCCGAGTTCACTGGCAAGGGAAACTCTGGGCTACGGACACACTTTGGGTATGGAAAGAATCAAATCCGGAGAGGAACGGCAAAGCAGGAGAAGGCTGACTGCAACGGAGCTGCGTCATGAGTGAAGCCGCAAAATACTGAGGCAGGCGGCCGCACATTTGTGCAAAGCAGCTGCGGGAATAACTTAAGGATCCCGGCAAACACAAAAAACATGCCCGTCTCAAACAGGACGGAAATAAGGTGCATTTCAATGTCACCCGTACCTACGGGGAAATTGTCCAGACTGTCGAGCTGCATAAACGGCGAGAACACCGCCATCAGCACGATGAGTATGAGCACGATTTTTGGCATTTTGCTCGGCATAAGAATCCGCCGTCGGCGCTTATGGAAAAGTAACCGGCCACCCCTTTATTGGTGACTGCGGCGACTATAGCACTGCGGGGATCAAGTGCAATAATCTAAACTTCATTGGGCTGGGGATGAGGCTAACCAGCAACGCGAATCGCACCCAAACAGATGATTTAAAATGACTTAATTACATTTGCCAAATGGCGCGTGGAGCTCCGCCAGACTCGGCACCTTTAGATTTTCTAACAAAAATATTAGCAAATAAGGCCCATTAGGCTCAGCGGTTATATTTTTCTTGTCCCGGTAAGCCACTATATTCGTAGCGGCCACGCTTTTCTGATTTCGAAGCAGGCGTTCCAACACCGTTGCTTTCGAAATCTACCAGTTTTCTGTTAGACCCAGCTATGAAGTTGGTTCCAGCAGGGAAGGAGAGCGGGGGAGCGAGTGGGGATATAGCACGTTCTCCCGCTACTTAATGCATTGGGAAAGGCGAGCTGTCCAGGTCCAGGCCCAATTGGAGCCGCGCTGCCTCGCTCATTTTGCCCGGATGCCACGGCGGATCAAAGACCACTTCAACGTTCAATTCCTTCACCGTGGGTAAATCTGAAATCTTGCGCTGGATATCTGACTTAAGTACGTCCGCCATGCCGCAGCCCGGAGCGGTCATCGTCATCTTAATGTCAATCTTATTGCCTTCGCCCACCGGGGCAATGTGGCAATCGTAAATCAACCCAAGATCAACCACGTTGACCGGGATCTCAGGATCATAGACGGTCCGGAGCTTGTCCCAGACCAGCTTCTCGCTGAACTCCTGTGGCCCATCCGCCGCTGCGGACGTAGGCGTCAGCCCGAGCGCATCCGCATCTTTGGCATCCACCCGGACCATGTATCCCATGTCCGTCATCACGGTGTAGCTGCCGCCCAGGGCTTGCATCAGGCGCACCTTGGTTCCAGCAGAAAGGCGATGAGGAATCCCGCTGGGAATCTGGGTTGCGTCAACTTCACGCGACAGCTCGATTTGTTCGTTGGATGCCATGAGCTTTTATTCGGTTGAAACAGCTTCCTGGTCCCCGTTGAGTGCCGCGCGCATCGCATGCCACGCCAGCGTCGCGCACTTTACCCGCAGAGGGAACTCGGAAACGCCGGCAAAAACCGCCAGCTTCCCCAGATCCTGGCCATCGCCGGCATGACCGGTTACCAGATCATGGAATTTCGTGAAAATGCCTTCCGCCTCGGTCTCTGTCTTGCCTTTGAGCATCTGCGTCATCATGGAAGCCGACGCCTTCGAAATAGCGCAGCCGCTGCCTTGAAAACCAATGTCACTGATCGCGCCATCCTTCACGTCAACATAAACAGTGAAATGATCGCCGCAGAGCGGATTGAACCCCTCAGCCTTGTGGTTGGCCGTCTCAATCGCTCGGAAATTCTTGGGCTTCTTGCTGTGCTCCAGAATCACTTCCTGGTAAAGGTCGCGCAGCTCGCGAACGTCAGACATTATCCGAGCACCTCTTGCACCTTGCGGATTCCCTTCACCAGCGCGTCAACCTCTTCGCGCGTGTTGTAAAGCCCAAAGGACGCGCGCGCGGTGGCGGGAATCCCGAACCTTTGCATTACCGGTTGCGCGCAGTGGTGACCCGTGCGAACAGCGATACCTTCAGTATCCAGAATGGTGCCAATATCATGCGGATGAATATCTTCCATTACAAAGGAAAGCACTCCGGCTTTTTCTTTCGCCGTTCCGACCAAACGCACGCCCGGAATCGCTTCCACCGATTTCGTTGCATAGTCAAGCAGGTCAGCTTCATGCTGTTCGATCTGATCCAGCCCAAGGTTAGTCAGGTATTCAAATGCCGCGCCTAGCCCGATTGTGTCGGCAATGTTCGGCGTACCCGCTTCAAACTTATAAGGCAGCCGGTTGTAAACCGTTTTTTCGAAGGTGACGGAGGCAATCATGTCACCCCCGCCCTGGTACGGCGGCATGGCCTCCAGCAGGCTCGTCTTACCGTAAAGAATGCCAATGCCTGTGGGGCCGTAAATCTTGTGGCCGGAAAGCGCGTAGAAATCGCAATCCAGGGCCTGCACATCCACCTGCATGCGCGGCGCAGCCTGGGCTCCGTCGACCAAAACTGGAATGTTGCGAGCGTGCGCCATACGAACAATCTCACGCACTGGATTGATCGTGCCGAGAGCATTGGAAAGATGGCCGATAGCTACAAACTTTGTTTTGGGGCCGAGCAGCTTCTCGAATTCATCCAGCTGCAATTCGCCCCGCTCATTGATGGGCGCGACGCGTAGTTTCGCGCCTTTCTCTTCACAAAGCAGCTGCCATGGAACGATGTTGGAGTGGTGCTCCATCGCCGTGATCAGGACTTCATCGCCGCTGCCGACATTTTTGCGGCCATATGTCTGCGCTACCAGATTGATGGCTTCCGTGGTGCCGCGAACAAAGATGATTTCCTTATGGTCGGCGGCGTTCAGGAACCTCTTCGCCGTCTCGCGGACTTTTTCATAAGCTTCCGTCGCGCGCTCTGAAAGCGTGTGCACGCCGCGATGGATATTGGAATTGTCGCGCCGATAGTAATTCTCAATCGCCTCAATCACGGCCAAAGGCTTCTGCGTAGTGGCGGCGTTGTCCAGATAAACCAGCGGCTTTCCGTGCACACTCTGATGCAGGATGGGAAAGTCCTTGCGGATCTTCTGCACGTCGTACGTTGCAGCCGCGTAAATCTTTTCGGGAAATTTGGCAACGGTGCTCATCCCACTTCCTCCCAATTCCGTTCCGCGCCTTCTGTCGATCGCGCACCCGAATACCTGGCGGCTTGCGGAAGTCCGGCAACGACTAATTTCTCCAGATGCTCGCGAATTTGCGGCGAGCTCATGCGGTCCAGACACTCATTGGCGAATGCCAACAATAGAACGTGGCGCGCTGCGGCTTCGGCTAGTCCGCGGGAGCGCAGATAGAACAATGCATTGTCGTCAAACTGGCCGATCGTGGCGCCGTGCGTGCACTTCACGTCGTCAGCGTAGATTTCAAGCTGCGGCTTGGTATCAATCTGCGCGTCGTCAGACAGCAACAGGTTCCTGTTGGTCTGCTTGGCGTCAGTCTTCTGCGCGTCCTTGTGCACGATGATGCGCCCGTGAAACACGCCGTGCGACTGGCCATTCAAAATTCCGTTGTAAAACTGGCGGCTATCGCAATGCGGGCTGGCATGCTCCACCAGCATGTAGTTATCCATGTGCTGGCGGCCGTTAGCCATAAACAGGCCATTGATCAGGCACTCGCTTCCCTCGCCTGCCAGCACAGGATGCACATTGTTGCGCACCAACGCTCCGCTCAGGAGCAAAGAATGAGTGGCCACATTGGCATGGCGTCCTTGCTGGATGCGCAAAGTGGAGAAGTTATAAGCCTGGTCGCCTTCGCGCACGATCATGTAGTGCGAGACATGAGCATTGTCGCCCACCACAAGCTCGGTAGCGGCGTTGGAAAACGTAACGCCCTCGCCCAGAGAAACGTAATCTTCGACCACCGTTACCTGGCTGTTCTCTTCCGCAACGATCAGGTTGCGCGGATGGTTCATTGTGGGCGTTGCGCCGGGAACCGTCACGTAGAGTACATAGATCGGAGTTTCAACCACGACTCCCCGCGGAACGTGAACATAAACGCCGTCTTCAATCAATGACGTGTTGAGCGCGGCAAAAGGATCTCGCTGAGTATTGAGATAACGTCCCAGGTGAGATTCAAGACTGGCCGGAGCACTTTTGAGCTGCGCAGCCAGGCTGCCGACCGTCACACCCTTGGGCAACGCTGTCAGGGTTGAAACCTCATTTGAAAAAAGACCATTCACAAAAACCAGACAACAAGCGAACTCCGACGAACCGAATGGCGCCAGCTGTTCCCTGCTCACCGTATCGGGGCTAGCCAGCTCAAAGGGAGTGTTTGCGACCGCCGACACATTGGTAAAGCGCCAGTCCTCATCATGCGTAGTGGGAAAACCGGTTTCGGAGAAACGTGCGAAAGCGTCCTCTCGCAGCAATTGCAGCCAGCGCGGCTGGACAGCCGCAGCACGGTTGTTGAGCTGATCGAAAATCTCCAGATACTTTTCCGGAGCCTGGGTTGCTGTAATCACTATTTCTCTTCCTTCACTTGTAGCTTTTTAAATCCCGAACTCGCCATCTCGCGAGTGAGGGATATCTAGTCTCTTCTAATCTCTCTGGATTCGATTGAGCTTCTGTCCCTGAAATCCTCTTGCTATAGGGTTCCCTCGCTACGCTTCGGGATTTCAGCAAACTACCGCTTCCCCGCCAATTCCGGCTCGGTCCAGCTGTAGCCCTTCTCTTCCAGTTCCAGTGCCAGCTCAGGCCCGCCGGATTTCACTATCCGCCCATTCACCAGAACGTGAACAAAGTCAGGCACAATGTAGTCAAGCAGCCGCTGATAATGTGTTACCAGGATCATGCTGCGGTCCTTATTGCGCATGGCGTTCACGCCTTTGGCCACGATCTTCAGCGCGTCAATGTCGAGGCCGGAATCGGTTTCGTCCAACACGGCCAGCTTGGGCTCCAGCACCGCCATCTGCACAATCTCATTGCGCTTCTTCTCGCCGCCAGAAAAGCCTTCATTCACGGGACGGTTTAGAAAGCGCTCGTCCATTTCCAGCAGGCGCATCTTTTCTTTGAGCAGCGGCAGGAAATCAATGGCATCCATTTCATCCTGGCCGCGATACTTCAACACTGCGTTTAACGCAGCACGAAGAAAGTACGCATTGCTGATGCCGGGAATTTCCACCGGATACTGAAATGCCATGAATAGGCCTTCACAAGCAGCATCTTCGGCCTTCATCTCCAGCAGGTCTTTACCGTCAAAAGTGATCGAGCCGACGGTAACAATGTAGCTTTCACGACGCGCCAACACCTGCGCCAGCGTGCTTTTACCGGAACCGTTCGGTCCCATGATGGAGTGCACCTCGCCCGGATTTACCGTGAGATCAATGCCCTTAAGAATCTCGTTGCCATTCACGCTGGCATGTAAATTTTTAATTTCAAGCAGACTCATGTTTATCCAACACTCCCCTCAAGACTGATGCTGAGCAGCTTCTGCGCTTCCACGGCAAACTCCATCGGCAGCTCTTTAAAGACCGCCTTGCAGAAACCATTAATGATCATGCTGACAGCCTCTTCTTTGGAAATTCCGCGCTGCTGCAGATAGAAAATCTGGTCTTCGCCGATCTTTGAAGTCGACGCCTCATGCTCCATGCGTGCGCTGGCGTTCTTGACCTCGATGTATGGGAACGTATGTGCGCCGCACTTGTCGCCGATCAGGAGCGAGTCGCACTGTGTGTAATTGCGGGCGCCACTGGCGCCTTTCAGTATCTTGATCATCCCGCGATAGGTGTTCTGCCCGTGGCCGGCGGAGATGCCCTTCGATACCACCGTGCTCTTGGTGTTCTTACCGATATGAATCATCTTTGTGCCGGTATCGGCCTGCTGATAATTATTCGTCAGCGCCACCGAGTAAAACTCGCCCACGGAGTTGTCGCCCTGCAGAATGCAGCTGGGATATTTCCAGGTAATGGCTGATCCGGTTTCAACCTGCGTCCAGCTGATCTTGGAATTTTTGCCCAGCGCCTTGCCGCGCTTGGTTACGAAGTTATAAATTCCGCCTTTGCCTTCTTTATCGCCCGGATACCAGTTCTGCACAGTCGAATACTTGATGGTCGCATTGTCATGCGCGATCAGTTCGACGACCGCCGCGTGCAACTGGTTCTCATCGCGGATCGGCGCGGTGCAGCCCTCAAGGTAGCTGACGGAAGCGCCTTCATCGGCGATGATCAGCGTGCGCTCAAACTGTCCAGTGTTTTGTGCGTTAATGCGGAAATAGGTCGATAGCTCCATGGGGCAGCGAACGCCCTTGGGCACGTAAACGAACGATCCATCGCTGAAAACCGCGGAGTTCAGAGCGGCAAAAAAGTTGTCGGTTACAGGAACCACCGATCCAAGGTACTTTTTCACCAGCTCAGGATGGTTCTTCACCGCTTCAGAAAATGAACAAAAGATCACGCCGGCTTCCGCCAGTTTTGCCTTGAATGTAGTAGCCACGGAGACGCTGTCAAACACCGCATCCACCGCCACGCCAGCTAAAAGCTTTTGTTCATGCAACGGGATTCCCAGCTTGGCATAGGTGTCCAGAATCTCCGGATCCACTTCTTCCAGGCTCTTGAGTTCTTTTTTCTGCTTGGGCGCGGAGTAGTACGAAAGCGCCTGATAGTCGATGGGCGGATACTTCACGTTCGCCCAAGTCGGTTCCGCGTGCTTCTGCTCCAGTTGCGCCCAGTAGCGATACGCCTTGAGCCGCCACTCCATCATGAATTCCGGCTCACCCTTCTTCATGGAGATAGCGCGGACAACGTCTTCGTTCAGTCCCGGAGGCAGCCGGTCTTCGTCAATGGAGGTGATAAATCCCCATTTGTATTCCTGCTGTGTGAGGTCGTTAATTTGATTGACTGTGCTACTCATCTCACTCCTTCCGCAACGCTGGCTGCGGGCTTAATGGATGCAACTAATTCGTGGTCGTGCTTGCGCTCATGGTGCGCCATCTCATGATTCAGGTCAGACAAAGTCACGTGCTCCAGTGCGTCGCGCAGAGCGTCGCCGATAATCTGCGAGTTGCTCATAATGGCGCAGGAACGCTCCATATTGCATAGACCTTTCACCACGCTGCATTCAGTAAAACCAATGGGCCCTTCCAGCGCCAAAATGATTTCGGCCACCGTGATTGACCGGGCCTCGCGGGCCAGGTTGTATCCGCCGTTTACGCCGCGATGCGAACTCAAAAGCCCATGCTCAGATAGCTGCCGCAAGAGCTTGCCGACCGTCGGCAGAGGCAATTTGGTCTCTTTGGCCAGACTGCGCGCGGTATGCGGCGTCTCTTCCGGGCTGCGCGCCACATGCGCCATCAGCACAATGCCGTAATCCGTCAATTTGTTGAGTCTGAACATCGCTTTTTCCGCGTGCTTGCTTCCGCATACCAGCCACACGGGCAAGCGGCTGAATACAATACCAATCCAGTCTTAATTTTAACGATTGGAAGGGAAGAATACAAGACTGGATCGGTATTGATTCTGAAGCGCCTTAATTTGTGCGGACGTGAGGATGCAACTGCAGCGGTAAAATCCGCGCGTACGCTTTGAAATCCGAGTCAGCAGAAAAAATTGGTATTTCTCTGCGTAAAGCTGTAGCACAAATCAATGCGTCAACCGCCGACACGACAATTCCCTTAGCCCGGCAGCTGTTATTAGCAGTTGCAGCAAGTTCGTAGTCTTCTACTTCCAGAGACTCGTCGGGAAAAGGCCGGAAGAAGGAGCGTATTTTCTCAAATTGATCCCGGTTCTTAATACCCGAGAGGACTTCCTGGCGTACAACACCTAACAGTATTACCCGACCTTCGCGAATCAAATTGCGCAGTTCATGGACCATGATCTGCTCAGCCGCATTCAGATCTTCTGGTTTTCTGCGAAGCGCGAGCGACCAGATTGTGGTATCGACCAAAACATTCATCGTTCTCTTAATTTCCGGTGGCGCTCGCGTTTAAAGTCGTAATTCGGATCAAAGTCAACTTTTCCGAACATTTCAAGAATGCCTAATTGCTTTCGCCTGCGGATGTATTCGTCCAGCGCAGCGGTTACGGCCTCTTTTTTCGTGCGATGGCGACCGATCTTTCGCGCTTCCTCAATCAATTTGTCGTCAATAGCGAGATTCGTTGGCATATCAAAGTTGATTTTACACATTTTAATGTGTAGTCTCAAGTGTAAGTTTTGCTGCCACAGGAGGCTCCATGGCCGGCCGTTTCTCCAATCATGTCGCTCTTATCACCGGTGGCACCGGCGGTCTGGGCCGCGCCGTAACGCTCGCGCTGCTTCATGAGGGCGCATCGGTGGTCGCCACATACATAAAGAAGGACGAAGCGGACGCATTGAAAGACGCGGTTGGTCCCAAGTCGCCGCTAGAACTCCTGCCGCTGGATGCCACAGATGAGGCCGCCTGCCGCGCGCTGGTGGACGGAATCACGGCGCGCCATGGCCATCTGGATATTCTGGTCAACGCAATTGGCGGATTTGCAGGTGGAAAAGCAGTTTGGGAAACCGATCCCAAGACCTATCAGCTCATGCTGACCTTGAATCTTCACGCCGGTTTCAACCTGGCCCGCACTGTAGTTCCGGCGATGCTAAAGCAAAAGAATGGCGCGATTGTGAACATCGCCTCAAAAGCCGCGCTGGACCATTCCGCAGGCGCGGGAGCCTACGCGGCCTCCAAGGCTGCTGCGCTGGCGCTCTTCGATTGCCTGGCCCAGGACGTGAAAGGCACCGGCGTGCGGGTGAATTCCGTGCTGCCCAGCATCATCGATACTGAGCCTAATCGCAAGGCCATGCCAACAGCTGATTTTTCCAAGTGGCCCAAGCCGGAAGAAATCGCGCAGGTCATCCTGTTCCTGTGCAGTCCAGAAGCAAAGTTGATAAACGGCGCGGCGATTCCAGTCTACGGAGAAAGCTAAAAAGTCCGGTTGGGAAGTGTTGTATATGCATTGGGGTAAAGAAGTGTTAACGCAAACTTCGCGAAACTTCAGCAGCCGCTTTTCGCGTTGATAATATAATCAATCTTTGAATCCCCCTGGTTATTTTGAGCGTCAAGATACGTAGTGTTTTAACCGCGTGCTTATTGGCTCAAATGAAGCATGGACTCGCGGCTCTTCCCAAAGGACTAGCAGATGTGGATTGTTCGCCTCGCCTTACAGAGGCCTTATACATTCGTTGTGATGGCGCTTTTGATCCTGATCTTAAGTCCCATCGTCATCATCCGCACGCCGGTCGATATCTTTCCTGAAATCAATATCCCAGTCATCAGCGTCATTTGGCAATTCCAGGGTTTGTCTCCGCAGGAAATGGCGGATCGCATTGTCAGCAACACGGAACGCGGCCTGACCACGATCGTGAATGACATTGAACATACTGAAACGCAGGCCATGGACGGCCGCGCCATCACCAAGATTTTCTTTCATCCCACGGCCAATTTACAGACCGCACTTTCCCAGGTAACAGCCATTTCGCAAACAGCTTTGCGGCAGCTTCCGCAAGGGACCAATCCCCCGCTGATCATTGTTTATTCCGCTTCAAGTGTCCCCATTGTGCAGGTGGGCATCAGCAGCAAGAACTTGCCGGAGCAGGCTCTGAATGACGTTTCCGTAAACTTCATTCGCCCGCAGATGACCACGGTTCCCGGCGCAGCCATTCCCTTCCCGTATGGCGGCAAGCAGCGCGTGGTGGCCGTGGATATTGATACCGCCGCCATGCAGGCCAAGAGGCTGACGCCGGTGGACGTGGTAAACGCCATCAGCGCGCAAAACCTGATTCTGCCTTCGGGCACGGCCAAGATCGGCTCGCTCCAGTACCAGGTCTCCATGAACGGCAGTCCGGATACGATTGCCGAAATCAACTCTCTTCCTATCAAAACGCAGAACGGGACAACCACGTATCTTCGCGATGTGGCCCACGTGCGCGACGGCTTTTCTCCCCAGACCAACATTGTCCGTCAGGACGGTGTTCGCGGCACGCTGCTGACCATCATGAAAAATGGCGGCGCCTCTACCCTGGATATTGTCAAAAACATCAAGGAAACATTGAAGCGCGCTGCGCCCACATTGCCGGACGGCGTAGACATGAAAGCGCTTTTTGATCAGTCTCTCTTCGTGCGCGCCTCCATTGACGGCGTGCTGCGTGAAGCTTTGATCGCTGCGTGTCTCACCGCTGCCATGATCCTGTTATTCCTGGGAAACTGGCGCAGCACCCTGATTATCGCCATCTCCATTCCTCTTTCGATTCTCTGCTCCATTATTGTCCTCAGTGCCCTCGGGGAGAGCCTGAATATCATGACCCTGGGAGGGTTGGCGTTAGCTGTCGGTATCCTGGTGGACGACGCTACAGTCACAATTGAGAATATCGATCGTCACCTGGCCATGGGCAAGCCGCTCACAACGGCCATTCTGGATGGCGCATCGCAAATCGCCGTCCCGGCGTTCGTCTCCACAATCGCCATCTGCATTGTGTTTGTGCCCATGTTCTTCCTCACGGGCGTGGCCAAGTTCCTGTTCGTGCCACTGGCGGAAGCCGTGGTGTTCGCCATGCTGGCTTCTTATCTACTTTCGCGAACGCTCGTCCCCACCATGGTGATGTACCTGTTGCGCGGCCATGAGCATGAAGATAGGTTCAAGCCGGGGCGCAGCGTCATGGCCCCATTCAAGAATTTCCAGATCGGCTTTGAGCGCCGTTTTGACCGCATGCGCGAGGCTTACCACGGCACCCTGCTATCAGCCATGCAGCACCGCACAATTTTTGTGAGCTGCTTCCTGGCCTTCTGCATTTTGTCTACTGGGCTGGTCTTTTTCCTGGGCCAGGATTTTTTTCCTGAAGTCGATGCCGGCATCTTCCGCATGCATGTGCGTGGACGCGCCGGCCTCAGGATTGAAGAAACCGCCCGCCTGTGCGACCAAGTGGAAAACTATGTTCGCAGCCGCATTCCCCGGCAAGAACTGGTCACGGTGCTGGATAATATCGGCCTGCCCTACAGCTCCATCAACAACACGTACTCCACCGCCGGAAGCATTGGCACATCAGACGCCGAGATTCTGTTTTCGCTGAACCAGGAGCACCATCATCCCACGGCCGGTTATGTTAAGCAGCTCCGAGAAGAATTGCCGCGGCAGTTCCCCGGCGTGGAATTCTTTTTCCAACCCGCCGATATCGTTAGCCAGATCCTGAATTTCGGGCTGCCGTCGCCTATTGATATTCAGATTGTGGGCAAGAACCAGACCGAGAATTATCAGCTGGCTCAGGATGTGGCCAACCAGCTTCGCCACGTCCCCGGCACGGCTGACGTGCACGTGCAGCAGCTTATGAACTCGCCCGCTTTGCGCCTGAGTGTGGACCGCACCCGCGCCCAGCAGGTCGGCATGCAGCAGCGTGATGTGGCGCAGAACCTTCTGGTTTCATTGAGCGGCAGCTTCCAAACAGCACCCACGTTCTGGCTGAACCGCGAAAACGGCGTTACTTACAACGTCGCCGTACAAACGCCGGAATACCGCGTCGACTCCCTTCAGGCGCTGATGAATACCCCAATTACGGCCGTCGGAGCACCGGCTCCGCAGGTGCTTGGGAATCTGGCCACGGTATCACCAGGAGTCACTCCAGCCGTGATTTCCCATTACAACATCCAACCAGTTATGGACGTTTACGCCAGCGTTCAGGGACGCGATCTGGGCGGGGTAGCGCGGGATACAGGAAAGATCGTCGCCGCTTTTGAAAAGAAATTGCCCAAGGGCTCGCGCATTGAAGTCCGGGGGCAGGTAGCCACCATGACCAGTTCCTTCGCCGGTCTAGGCATCGGGTTGGTAATGTCTATCGTGCTGATCTACCTGCTGATCGTGGTCAATTTTCAGTCATGGCTTGATCCGTTCATTATCATCACGGCGCTTCCGGGAGCTTTGGCTGGGATCGTGTGGATGCTGTTGCTGACACACACCACCCTCAACGTGCCGTCCCTTACCGGCTCTGTGATGTGCATGGGCGTGGCGACTGCCAATAGTATTCTGGTGATCTCATTTGCGCGCGAGCGCATGGCCGAAGGGCTCACGGCCTGGGATGCAGCAATGGAAGCCGGTTACACGCGTATGCGTCCCGTAATTATGACAGCGCTGGCCATGATTATTGGCATGGTGCCAATGGCATTGGGAATGGGCGAAGGCGGCGAGCAGAACGCGCCGCTGGGACGCGCGGTAATCGGTGGCCTGATTTTTGCCACCGTAGCAACCCTGCTCTTTGTGCCGGTGATTTTCAGCATGATCCACGGGCGCAGAGAAGCCAAAGCAGCCAGAAAAGCTAACCTTCCGCAGGAAGCTTATTCCAGGACATAAAACAGGACTTATGACACAGCTGACGGAACAAAGAAATTCGGAACCGGCGACTCACAGCGCTGCGCCGCCGCGGCACCAGACGCCTCCGGCCAAAAAAAGCGGACTAGTCGCCATGATTGTGCTGACAATCCTGATTGTGGCAGGCGCATTCGCGCTGGTGCGCCGCTTCACGGAGCGCGGAGCGCTGGCCAAAGAAACGGAGCGGCTGGCCATACCCACAGTGGGCGTGATCAAACCGGGCGCCGAGCCTGTCGCGGACCAGCTTGTATTGCCCGCGCAACTCCAGGCCTATGTTGAATCGGCAATTTACGCCCGCACCAATGGATACCTGCTGCGCTGGAACAAAGATATTGGCAGCCATGTAAAAAAAGGCGAGCTGCTGGCGGAAATTGATACCCCGGAAGTTGATCAGGAGCTCTCTCAAGCCAAAGCCGCCCAGCAGCAGACTGTGGCGCAATTGCAGCTGGCCAAATCAACGGCGGAACGCTGGGTCAATCTTCGCAAGACTGATTCTGTCTCGCAACAGGAAGCCGACCAGCAATCCAGCGCGTACACGCAGGCCGTCGCGAATAACGCCGCGGCAGAAGCCAACGTGCGCCGCTTGCAGCAACTTGAGTCATTCAAGCACATTTATGCGCCGATTTCCGGCGTTATCACCCGTCGCAATACTGACGTGGGCGCTCTAATCGCCGCAGGCAGCGCCGGCAGCGGCAAGGAACTTTTCGATGTCGCGCAGGTTGATCCCCTACGCGTCTTCGTCAACGTGCCGCAGACTAATTCCGGGTCCATCCGCTCTGGTTTGCCTGCTTACATTGAGTTAAGCGAGCATCCAGGACAGAAATTTACCGGCAAAGTAGTTCGCACCGCGGATGCTATTGATCCCGCGACACGCACCCTGCTCACCGAAATCGATGTTCCGAACCCCAACGGAAGTCTGCTGCCCGGTTCTTATGCTGAAGTCCATTTTGCTGTTCCCGTCCAGATCACTCGCTTATCGATTCCTGTAAACGCGTTACTCTTCCGCCCGGAAGGCCCTCGCGTAGCCGTGGTAGGCCCGGACCGAAAGGTCCATTTGAAGGCGATCAACATTGGCCGCGATTATGGGACAAAAGTTGAAATCCTCGGCGGGCTTGATCCCAATGACCAGATCGTGGTCAACCCGGCGGACTCCCTTGAAGATGGACAGGAAGTCAACATCAAAGCCGGCGCCGGAGGCGGATCGCAATCGTGAGGGCTGGTTTGGTTCGTTCCACTTTAAACTTTCTTATCATTTGCGCAGCCTCCTTATTCTTCCTTGCAGGATGCGCCGTTGGTCCCAATTATCATCGGCCCGACGTAGCCACCGCTCCTGCCTGGAAAGAGCAGCCGCCATGGCGCGCTGCCGATCCCAAAGATTCCATTCCCAAAGGCAATTGGTGGGCTACATTCACTGACAGCGAACTGGACCAGTATGAAGCGCAGGCGCTCAAGTCCAACCAGACCATTGAGGTGGCGCGCTATCAGTTGGAGCAGGCGCGGGCCTCGGCGCGAATCACCCGGTCAGGATTGTTTCCGCAACTCGCTGCGGGCATCTCCGCGCAACGCTCGCAAACATCCGCTGGCAAGCCGACCACTACCGGCATTCGACTCACCAGTCCATCTCTATCCAACGATTTTTTGATTCCCTTCAACCTGACTTGGGAACCGGACCTTTTTGGCGGGGTAAGGCGCAACCTTGAGTCGGCGAATGCTACATATCAGGCTTCCGCTGCCGCGCTGGAAAATGTTCGGCTGGTGATCACCTCAGAGCTGGCCGTGGATTACTTTTCCCTGCGTGAACTTGACGCTGAAATCGCCGTTGTGAATTCGTCCGTGGAGTATCAGAACAAGTCTTTGACGCTGGTGCAAAATCGCCATACCGGCGGCATTGCTTCCGGGCTGGACGTCGCCCAGCAGGAAACGCTCCTGAACTCCACCCGCACACAGGCTACGCTCTTGAGACGGCAACGGGCGCAGTTTGAGCATGCGATTGCCGCCCTGGTCGGGGTTCCTGCTTCCAGCTTCAGCGTTCCGGTAAAGCCGCTGGCTCTGCCTCCGCCCGCGGTGCCAATCGGCGTGCCTTCAGACGTGCTGGAGCGCCGGCCTGATGTGGCTCAGTCTGAGCGGCAGATGGCGGCGCAAAACGCGCAGATCGGCGTTGCCAAAAGCGCTTACTTCCCCGGCATCAATCTCTCTGCCGGCGGTGGATTTGAAAATACCGCCTTGGGCAGCATCATCGGAGCTTCCACGGGATTTTGGGCGCTCGGTGCCAACGTGGCTCAAACAGTCCTTAGCGGCGGACGCCGGCGCGCTGAAGTAGACTTTGCCAAGTCAGGATACGGCGCTTCTGTCGCCAACTATCGGCAGACCGTGTTAACAGCGTTCCAGGAAGTTGAAGATTCTCTTTCCGGGCTTGGCGTACTGGCCGAAGCTGCGGAAACTCAGCAGCAGGCAGTCAACGCGGCCCAACGCGCCTTGCAGATCTCGAATGATCGATACACCGGCGGCCTGGTTACCTACCTTGATGTAATCACCGCTGAGGAGAATTATCTGGACGCTCAACGCCTGGCGACCCAGATCCTTGGCCAGCGGCTGGTTACTTCAGTGAGCCTGGTGAAGGCCCTGGGCGGCGGGTGGGATTCTTCCAGCCTGCAAGGTATCGGAGTTAGAGCCACCCTAAAACAAGCAATCGTACCCTGATGTCGAGCCCCGCTCGAAATCCGATCAATGATCACCCGCAAGGCTTCAAGATCGCGTCCATAAAATCTCTCCTGTACGGACTTCTATGTTTCGGGCTTGTGACCGCAACAGCTCTGGGACAAAAAGAGCCACGTGCGGCAACGGACGAGCAACTTGCGCTGATCGCACGCGCCGCCGAACGCGAGCAAGCCGCGCTAGAAAATCCCAAATTGTATCGCTATCAGGAGCGGCTGGACTGGAACTGGGGATCCGAAACACGGTCAGTGATTGAAACCGCCGAAGGTCGCGCGGACCGCATTGTGTTATTCAACGGCGAGCCGCTCTCTCCAGAACAGCAGGCCAGGCAGCAGCACCGCCTGGAAAAATTGTTATCTGATCGGGACGCGCTTAAGGATGACTTGAAAGACCAGAAAAGCGAAGCACAGCGCCGCATCAAAATCGTAAAAGCGTTTCCCAGGGCGTTCTTCTTTGATTATGCCGGCACGGAGAAGGGCCTGCTTCGTTTCAATTTTCGTCCTGATCCGGACTTTTCCGCCAAAGATCGTGAAACCCAGATGTATCGCGGCATGGAAGGCTCGGTCTGGATTGAGCCTGTGCAGGAACGGATTGTCCGAATTGAAGGCATTCTGGTCAAGGACGTTAACTTTGGCTGGGGCATCGTGGGACACCTCAACAAGGGCGGGATCTATAAGATCGCGCAGACCCAGCTCTCGCCGGGTAAGTGGCGCATTACCATGTTGGACGTCGATCTCAAGGGAAAGACGTTTCTGATCAACTCATTCCGGTTTCAGCGTAAAGAGACTAATTCGCGATTTCAGCCGGTCTTTTCCGAACTGACGTTTCAGGAGGCAGTGAAAGAGCTGCTCGCCGCCTCCGAGCAGGGCCGTCCGGAGAGACACCCACCGCGCTCGAAGCAAACTCCACACAAATAGGTCGGTTCAACGCAGCACATAAGCCATCAGAATTTCTCAAGAGAAGTAGGTCGAATAATGCAGACAGGCTGGGTACTCAGAATTTATGCGGATACGTCCGCGGAGACAGGCTTGGCATGGCGAGCAAGAAATCCGTGAAGCTTCTTCTCAGCGGCGGGAAAGCGGCGGAGCAACGGCCCCATCCAACGACGCGCCCATTTGTATTCCAATGATAGAAATGACAATCCAATAACCAGCAGCATCACGCCCGGCAGCACCGGCAAGACCAAGCCGGCGCAGCCCAGCACCAGCAGGGCCCAACCAGCCGCGTTAAATGCCACACGCTTCACCATGTTGTATTGGATGCCTCCACAGAGAGATTTGATCTAGCTACACTCGAAGTATTTGTAAACAGCTGGCCTGATTGCAATGGCCAGCCTTCACCGCGCTAATGAGTTTCGGAATGGAACTCGCATGGACTCAAAAGAGCCCCGGAACTTTTCCGGGGCGTTCTGCTGCTTGCAAATTCCCTATGCGCCTTTCCTGTCACGATGGATATCGCGCCGATCGTGGCGGATATGTTTCTTGTCCTTGCGCGCGTCTTTGCGGTCCGCGTGCAGGTCCTTCTTATCTTTGTGAATGTCGCGATTGTCAGCATGTAAATCGCGACGGTCACGGTTTACATCGCGCTTATCGCGATTGATGTCTTTCTGCTCTTTGGCTGCATCGGCGGTATCGCCCTTTTTCAGGTCCTGGTTGCGCTCGCGGCGATCTTTGGCTATGTCTTTCTGGTCCTTGTTGATGTCGCGGGCGTCTTTGTTGCGATCAATGCGGTCCTTGTTCAGGTCGCGCTGGTCTGAGCGGATGTCTTTGCGGTCTTTATTCAAATCGCGGCGGTCGGTCTTCAGGTCCTTGCGATCCGCCTGTACGTCCGTAGGGTTCGCGCTTTGCGCCCACAGGCTCGCGGTGAAACCAAGGAAAACCAGAGCCAGTAAATGCGTTAAATTTCGTCGAATCATGGAAACTGCTCCTTTCACACCCTCCAAAGGTAAGTTGCTGCTGCCGGTATGAACACAAAGCGCAGTATTAGTTGCTGTGAGATTTTTTTGTATTTCAGCAAGATATGGCAGCAACTTTCGCGGCACGGATGGGTTGCGTCGCGCGGCGGTAGAGAATGCCCGCACATTATCGGATGTTCGAGAATTAGATTGAATTTGGATCGAATCCCAGACGGTATCGCCCAAGGCTACAATCTTCGAGCTTCGACATTTGCCCAGTAGCTCTTACCAGAAGAGAACAATTTTCCGACGCAGCAAGTCTCCGTAGCGGTCTGGAGGACAGCGGGAATATGTTCTACATCGCCAAGTCGCGAGGCCTAGGTGCGCGCCGAGCGGCTCGCGCCAGGAGCAAAATGATTTTTCCGCGTGGCAAAATTCTCTAGCGGTTTGTCGCGAAGCGACCAAAAGGATGAAAAGGCCGTCCGGCAACAGGACGGCCTCTTCTTTCAAGGGAGAATAGTTCCAACGGAGTTCGAAAAAGACCATCAGAACTTTCTGGCGAAATCTTATTGGCCAGCGAAAGGCAGTGTCAAGGAATTTTTAGAGAATAGATACCTTTGTTTTCAACAACTTAACAATCTTATCAACATGCCTCTTTGAATGACAAAAAATGTCATTTCCGGCCTTTGATTGGCCGTAAGCAGCTCTTTTTAAGCTACTTATCGCCCTGTCTAAGGTCCAAACGGATGATCTCCACCGACTCTGGCCGGCTAAAAACCCGATTTGGGAACATCTTGTTGGCCAAGATTCTGACCCCGCCAAAAACGAACCCAAACACCAGCGCGGCCAGTACCGTGATGACACATAACATCACCAAAGCGAAGACAAAACCGGCGCGATCTTCACTTGGCTTGGGCTTCGTGGGCTGCAGCGGCATCACGTCGGCGTCGTAATTCACTGAAGCAAGCAGAGACTGCGCTTCGTCGGCGGGTATGTTGCCACTCACCGCGACAACATACGGGCCCGTGCGCTTAAAGTAAAACGGTCCGCCGGTGAGCCCAGCGGCCTGCATTGCGTCCATGCGCTCTCGGGCGATTTGGGGGGTGGGATAACCCACCAGAGTGACTGATGCCTCGCCTTGTGAAGTCCGATATTTACCGATTGCCACTTCCGGACTCTTGCTGAAGTCGATGAGCTGCGCCGGAATGGGAACGCCGAGACGCGCCAGCGCTTCCGGCCCGATGACGTAGCGGCTGCTGTTGCGCATGAGCGACTGTGAAGGAAGATTGGCAGGAAGCGTGGGCAGCTTACCGTTTTCACTGGTCAGGCGCGGCAACGCGTCAGCCAGTGAACGAAGATCGGCGCCGGACATGGCGCTAAGATGCTCCACGGACGCATCGATGAGGATATTGCCCTTGAAGAACAGAATGCGTGTGTTGCTGGAAGCGCCGCGTTCACCAATCTTCTCCACCTGCATCTGCGGCTGGACATAATAGGTGAATGAGCCAAAAGCGCCGGTAGCATCGCTGAACCGGGCGGCTTTAATCTGCATCTTGCGGTCATTGCGGCTGTAGGTGGCGCTTTCCACGTCAGTGAAGCCATATTCTTTCAGGACAGGAGCATCGGTAGGATCGGCTGCTGCCGGATCTTTGGAAAATTTCACGCTTGCAGCATCGATGTGCCAGCCATTAAACGCTTGCGGCAGAGGGCCAGCGGGAGACTTGGACTGGGCAGACAAAACCGTCGCCAGCAAAAGGGCAATCGAGAGAAGATAAAGGTACGTTGACTTAAAAAAGGCAGAAAACATCACTCTTATTAGACACCATCGCGTACAAGAGGGATTCTAAACGGTTTGCCGCAATCATTTGCTCGCCCCCCTCAGGAGACGCCCTTGAGTAACCCAGTTTAGAGGGAATGACCAGGAAAAATCGGGTAAACTAAAGAGGATGGCAATCATTCAGCGCAGGAAGAGCGTAACTGCAAAAATAGGCAATGTGCGCGTTGGCGGCGACGTGCCCGTGGTTGTGCAGTCGATGACAAATACTGACACGGCGGACGTGCAATCCACCGTGCAACAGGTCGCGCAGCTGGCCCGGGCGGGGTCGGAAATGGTCCGCGTGACCGTGAATAACGACGCTGCTGCACAGGCTGTGCCAGCGATTTTTGAGGAATTGGCCAAGCAGAACATCCACGTTCCCATCATCGGCGACTTCCACTATAACGGCCATCTTTTGCTGACGAAATATCCTGAATGCGCGCAGGCGCTGGCCAAATACCGGATCAACCCCGGAAACGTAAGCGTGGGCCGCAAGAATGACGACAATTTCCGCGCCATGATTGAAGTGGCGGTGAAGAATGATAAGCCGGTGCGGATCGGCGTGAATTGGGGTTCGCTGGACCAGCAGCTCCTTACCCGGATGATGGACGAGAACTCCCGCAGCGCGAATCCAAAAGACGCCCGCGAGGTCACCATGGACGCGATGGTGGAAAGCGCGTTGCGTTCAGCCGAACTGGCGGAAGAGTTTGGCCTGCCGCACAATTACATCATTCTCAGCGCCAAGGTCAGCGGCGTTCAAGACCTCATCGACGTTTACCGCAGTCTTGCTGCCCGCTGTGACTATCCTCTGCATCTGGGACTCACGGAAGCCGGCATGGGCGCGAAAGGCATTGTCGGCAGCGCCGCGGGCCTCGCAGTACTGTTGCAGGAGGGCATCGGAGACACCATCCGTGTATCGCTTACGCCTGCGCCCAACGGTAATCGCGCGGAAGAAGTTTTTGTGGGCCAGCAGATTCTGCAATCGCTGGGGATTCGCAGCTTCACTCCGCAGGTCACCGCATGCCCTGGTTGCGGACGCACCACCAGCACTTTCTTCCAGGAAATGGCGGAGCAGATCCAGTCTTATCTCCGGACCAGCATGCCGGTCTGGAAAGATAAGTATCCTGGGATCGAAGAGCTGAAAGTTGCCGTGATGGGTTGCGTGGTCAACGGGCCCGGCGAATCCAAGCATGCAAACATCGGCATTTCACTGCCCGGAACTTTTGAAGAGCCCAAGGCGCCGGTGTTTGTTGACGGAAGACTCATGACTACGCTGAAGGGCGACCATATTGTCGCCGAGTTCTTTGACATACTGAACGAGTACGTGGATACACGTTACGGTTCAGTCAAGAATGCGGAAGTTGCCCGAGTCTGAAACCTGCCGCTTCGCCCCGCTCCGGTGAAGAACAGCTGGGCGGAGCGTAAAACAAACTCCGCCTTTAAGCCGCCAGCAAACCGTAGCCTATTACCAGCCACGCGCCAAAACCAACGACCACCATTGCGATTCGCACCATGGTGTTGTCCACGATATTGTTCCACTTCGCGTCCATAACATCCTCCAGGAAAAATCTGTTGTGCTGCACCGTTTTTGACTGTTGTGCTGCACCGTTTTTGACTAATGTTTGCAGCTCTTGGTTAGTAATACGTCACCCCAGAAAATAGGTTCCCTCTTGTAAAAGTTTTTTTACAACTTTATTTGCTTACTTTCTGGTAACTCTCCTGTGTTTTTGCCGTCATATAAGTATTCATTCTTTTCTCTCTCACCCTGATGGGAGCTGAACGAGATAGAAGAACCGGCAGACAATGCGGCGAGCTCTCTTTTGCATGACAGAGAACTTCAGCGCAAAGTATCCGGTTTCTCTCTCTCATCTGTTCCCCCAGGGTGATTAAACTCCACCAGCTCTGGCCAGCAGTTTCCCTTCTTCCCCACATCTCATCCAAATCACCAGACAGGCCATTCTGAAGAGCCGGGGTACTACGGATGCGTCTTTATAAATTTGCGGAACAAACCAGACAGCACAAGCAAGCCGCGAAGGAACATGCCTCGCCATGGAAACTCGGCGGGCTCACGCCATGGCAACTGTCAAAGCGCGTCTACCAGGAGATCGATGAAGACGAGGTTTTCACCCGGTCAGCTGCGCTGGCTTATTACTTTGTTTCGGCGCTGTTCCCCATGATCTTTTTCCTCATGGCGATGCTGGGACTCTTTGCCCAAAGCCATAACTTGCAATCCAGCCTGTTGAATTACGCGGGCCGGTTCATGCCAGGAGACGCTTACGGCCTGGTCCAGAAGGCGATTAAAGAAGTTGCAAACAATAGCTCCGGACTGAAACTTGCTTTTGGATTGGCCCTTGCACTCTGGTCGGGCTCCGGAGGAATTGTATCGATCATGGACGCACTCAACCGCTGCTACCACGTAAAGGATTCTCGCCCATGGTGGAAGCAGAGGCTTATGGCAATCGCTCTTACGGTTGCGATTTCAGTGCTTACAATTGCCGCTCTGGCGATTGTTCTCTACGGCGGCGATATCGTTAACTTTGTTGGGTCCCACCTGGGATTGAGCAGCCTCGCCGTGATCGCATGGCGCGTTGTGCAGTGGCCGATTGCATTGTTCTTCGTGGTGCTGTCTTTTGCGCTTCTGTATTACTGGAGTCCGGACACCGAGCAACAATGGATGTGGATCACTCCCGGCTCGGTTGTGGGTGTTTTAACCTGGATCGGCGCTTCCCTGCTCTTCCGCGTATACCTGCACTTCTTTGACAGTTACAGCAAAACCTACGGATCGCTGGGTGCGGTAATCGTTTTGCTCCTCTGGCTTTATATCTCCGGTATGGCCATATTGCTGGGAGGCGAAATCAATTCAGAGATCGAGAATGCCGCTGCCAAGCGCGGACATCCTGAAGCCAAAGAGGCTGGGGAAAAAGCCGCTTAACTTGTAGTCATTCATTCCTGAAGCATGGAGCGGAGAACAACCTGAGCTTGTTGCAACATGCTATTGTCTTGCACTGTAGTTCAGGAGGCCGCCCATGCTCTCTGCCGGAAAGCTCATAGGATTTGTTCCGACCGCAAATTCCCATCGCTCCAGAGAATTCTACGAAGGCAAGCTCGGCTTCAAATTTGTGAGCGACGATCAATTTGCGCTGGTCATGCAGGCCGGCGAGTCAATGATCCGCATCGCCAAAGCCGGCAAATTCACTCCTGCCCAGTACACCGTGATGGGATGGGAGGTCACCGATATTGAGGAAATGGTGAAATGGCTAAATGGACGCGGAGTGATCTTCGAGAAATATCCCTTTGTCCAGGACCAGAAACAAGGCATCTGGACCACGCCGAACGGAGATAAAGTTGCCTGGTTCAAAGATCCCGATGGCAATGTGCTTTCTTTAAGCCAGCACCTTTAAGCTACCGGTATTCTCTCCGCGGCAGGCTGAGTCACGGCAGGCGCCGCCGATAAAGGGAGACCGATGGTGATCAGCAGGCCGTCATTTACGTTTTCCGCCCGAATGGAGCCGCCATGCAGCTTTATGGTGCGGTCCGCAATCGAAAGCCCCAGACCCACGCCACCGCTGGAGCGCTCCCGCGCTTCACCCACACGGTAAAACGGCTCAAAGATGTGCTGTAACTCGGATTCCGGAACACCCGGGCCGTGATCGCGTACCGTCACAACGGCGTTGTCGAGCCGCGTGGTAAGTGAAACTTCAACCGCAGTGCCTTCAGCCGTATAGCGAATGGCATTGCGAATCACATTCTCAATTCCGCTGCGCAGCAGCTCCGACGATCCGCGCACCCGGCATGGCGCCAGTTGCAGCACTCTCACTTCTTTGTGCAGCGGCTTGGCTTCATAATTGGCATCGTCAATCACTTCTTCCAGCAACTCTTCTAACGAGACCATTTCCGGCGGAACACGCTCTGCCCCGCTTTCAAGCCGTGTAAGCGCCAGCAACTGCCCCACCAGCGCATTCACGCGCTCGGACTCCATTTCAATTCGATCCAGCGCAGACTCACCTTTGGTAGTCGTGTTTTTGCGGGCCAGCGCCAAAGCTACTGTCAGACGCGCAAGAGGCGAGCGCAATTCGTGAGAGATATCGGCCAGCAGGCGCTTTTGCGATGAGATAAGCGCCGCTATGCGCTCGGCCATGTGGTCGAACTCACGGCCCAGGTCGGCCAGTTCGTCACGCCGGCTGCCCAGTTGCGGAGCGACGCGCGCCTCCAGATTTCCTTGCGCAAAAGACTGCACCACTGTCTTCAATTTCTTAACCGGCGACGTGAGATAGAGAGCCAGGAAATAAGAAATTACGCCCGCCGCCAGTATGCTGAGCCAGATGCCCAAGGGCGGCAGTCCGCGAAAAACGTAAGGCTGGCGCAAACGCGTAACAAAAATAAAAACGCGTCCGCTGGGCGCAACCACGGTCCTTCCCCAGGTTAGCCTGCCTAGCTCCGTAACATGCGACACATGCTGCTGAGTCGTCTTGATCTCAGCCGCAAGATCGGCTGCTTCAGCCGGCGTGGGCGGTGTCAGCGATTTTCCATTGCTATCAAACAACTCGATTTCGGTGCCGGCTTCTTTAAGTGACCGATTTACGTATTGTTCAAACGCCTGTGGGCCTTCGCTGTCATACACCTGCACTGCCGATTCCGCATATAGGTTCAGCGCTTCTCCCAGCGCGCCGCGTCTGCGCTCCGGGTTGGGGTCCTGCGCAAAGGAAAACCAGAGCATCAGGTTCAATGCCCCAATCATTGCGGCCGCGGCCAACCAGAAGCAGAAAAATATCTTCAGGAACAGGCTGCGGTATTTCACTGCTGCTCTCCCGGAAGGAGATAAACATAACCGCTGCCGCGGATGGCCTTGATGCGCTCCTGCTCGCCGTCATAAGGCCCCAGCTTGCGCCGCAGATTGCTCACATGCACGTCAATGCTGCGATCCATGGGAGACATTGGCCTGCCCAACGCGGCTTGCGTCAGGTCTTCTCGACTGATGATCTTGCCCGGATTACGCAGGAAGGAATAGAGAAGATCGAACTCCGCTCCTGTAAGCACCACAGGTTTGCCATTGCATGTAACGCTGCGTGAATCAGGATGCAGATCAACCCCGGCCAAATGAACGGGCTGCGAGGCCGAAGGCGTTGCTCCAGTGGTGGAGCGGCGCAGGATCGCGCGCAACCTTGCAACCAGTTCGCGAGGATTGAAAGGCTTGGGCAGGTAATCGTCCGCTCCAAGCTCAAGACCCAGAATGCGGTCCAGTTCGCTGCCGCGCGCCGTCAACATCAGCACCGGCACGGCGCTTTTTTGCCGCAGCTGCTTCAGCACATCAAGTCCGCTCATGCCGGGAAGCATCACGTCCAGCACCACGGCGGAATAGTGATTGGCCAGCGCTTTTTCCAAACCGCTGGGGCCGTCATGCGCTGAGTGCAGATCGAACTGTTCGCTCTGGAGATATTCCTCCAGCAGCTTGCTTAATTCTGTGTCGTCGTCAATGAGCAGGACTGAGACCATACGTAGTCACCTTAAACCCTGTAGATATCGGGATGGGGTTAAGAATCGTGAAGGAATCATACTACGCGAATTAACAACTCATAACTTTTGTTCTCTGCCCGCCGGGTTCACACTAGTGGTAGCCCATTGCGGGGTTTCCCGGCACAGTGCCGGGGTGATGCAGCTGCCACCCAAATTATAAAAGGAGTTGGTTATGCACAAGAAATCAATCATTCTCGCCGCCATTCTAATGGCCTTGGCAGCAGGCCTGGCGACAACGGCATTTGCGCAACACAGGGGCATGGGCTTTGGCCGCAACAACGGTTGGATGCTAAAACATATGACCAAGCAGTTGAACCTGACTGACGCCCAGCAAACCCAAATTAAGGGCATCATGGCTGATGAAAAAACCAAGCTTAAGCCAATGATGCAGCAGCTCCGCCAGAACCAACAGGCGGAAGACGCAAATATCAACGGAAGCTTTGACGAAAACCAGGCCCGCGCCTTCGCCAATAAACAAGCCCAGCTTATGACTGACTTGATTGTTGAAAAGGAACGCATGCGGTCGCAAGTCTATGCCGTGCTTACTCCAGAGCAACGACAGAAGGCGCTTCAACTCATGCAGGAACGCCAGCAACACCGGCAGGAACGCATGAATATGAAGAAGCAAGCAGAACAAAAGCAGCAATCAAAGTAGGATTCTCCTTCTCTTCTCCTCCCCTCCAGAGGCTGGGCGGCAGTAATGCCGCCCTTTTTTGCCCGAAGCTTTCCTTGCGCTTGACAATGATTCCGTGACTACAATAATTAGGAGCCGAGTGTAGATACTGCGGACCTGAGTGCCTGAAGTTGGACCTTTTCACATTCGATTTCGACCGCTGGCAGTGTGAAGCAGCCACAATGAGGAGGAGTTCCCATGGCTAAGATCAAAGCCAACAACATCACAATGAACTATGACCAACAAGGAACCGGAGATCCGCTCATTCTCATTCCTTACCTGGCCGCCGATCACGCATGCTATGCCTTCCAGGTGGCCGAGTATGCCAAGCACTTTACATGCATCTCGCTCGACCTCAGGGGGACGGGTGAAACCGATAAGCCCGAAGGCGCGTATTCCACCGAACTTCTAGCGGACGATGTGGCCGCTTTCATGCAAGCTGCGGGAATCCGAAAGGCCCATATTGCAGGCCTATCTCTGGGTGCGGCAACAGGCATGTGGCTCGCGGCTAAGCATCCCGATAAGGTCCAATCGCTGTCACTGCACAGTGGCTGGCCCAAAACGGATCCCTTCATAAAGACCGTGGTCGAGGGTTGGCAATTGGCTGCCAGAGCGATGGACAGCGTCCCGCAAATGGTTATTCTCTCCATCTTCCCGTGGTGCTTTACCCCGGAGCTATATGCCGCAAAGCCGGACTATATTAAGTCCCTGGCAGACTTTGTCCGGAGTCGGCCCGCGCAGCCCCTGACGGCTTTCATCCAGCAATCAAATGCCGTAATCGCCCATGATGCAGAAGATCAGTTGACTAGAATCACGGCGCCCACACAGATCACATTCGGACGCGAGGACGTGGCGACGTCCACGCGTTTTGCGGATCGCATGCACGGTAGCATTCGAAATTCCGAGGTGCTGGGTTTCGAAGGGTGTGCACACGCGCCCATCTATGAAAAGGTCGAGGAGTTCAACCGGAAGACATTAGAGTTCTTGCGGAGGAACGCCAAAGCGGCCACCGCATAGCTTTGCGGGCAGCCACGTCCGGCTTTGTAGTCTTGCGGGCAAAATAGGAGTCTCTTTCGTCCAGAAGCAATCGAATAATCAAAAATGGGATTCAACTTTGATTCAGAAACACGCCGCTGGCTTGGCTACAAGCTGATTGACCGCATTGACGAATATTTTTCCGGCCTGACGCAACGGCCTGTCCAGCTTCCTGAAGAGCTGCGCACATTTGCCAATCTTGGCAATCCACTACCTGAAATTGGCGGCGATGCCGCAACCGTATTGGACAATCTATGTTCAGAAATGATGGCCCAGGGCTTCCACGTTCCCAGCGCCAGCTATTTTGGCCTCATGAATCCAACGCCAACTTATATGGCAGTGCTGGCGGAAGCGCTGGTAGCGGCATTGAACCCGCAATTGGCCAGCCTTGCGCGCTCCCAGCTTGCGGCAAGGATCGAGCGCGAAACCGTACGCTGGATCGGCGAGCGCGTTGGCTGGGACAAGCCTTTTGACGGCACCTTCACCAGCGGCGGCAATGAAGCTAACTTCAGCGCTTTAGCCATGGCTTTGGCGATGCGTTTTCCGCAATCGGTGGAAGATGGACTTGCTTCTTGTGGAGCAAAGCCGGTGCTATACGCGTCAGCAGAGGCCCATCATTCCCTGGATAAATCCGCCGGCCTGCTCGGCTTGGGACGCAAGTCTCTTCGCCGCATTCAGGTGAACGCAGCCGCGCAGATGGAGGTAGCGGAGCTCGAAACTCAGATCGCCCACGACAAAGCCGCAGGCTTCACGCCCTTCTGCGTCGTCGCCACGGCCGGCACAACAAATTCGGGTGCGATCGACGATCTGGTGAAGCTGGCGGAAATATCTAAACGACACGATCTTTGGCTGCACGTTGACGGAGCTTACGGCGCGGCGGCCATCTTTTCTGACCAGCATCGCGATCTGGTGCGCGGGCTTGAACTCGCGGATTCGGTGACCATCGACCCGCATAAATGGCTGGCGATGCCCTTTGCCGCCGGCGTGGTGCTCACGTCGCATCCTGAAGCATTGCAACAAGCATTCGCCACCAGCACGCCATACATGCCCAAAAAAGCGGCGACCGGCGCTGCGCCTGTGCTGGATAACTTTCAGGTAAGCACACAGTGGTCGCGGCGGATGAACTCCCTCAAGCTGTGGCTCACCTTGCAGGTGCACGGACGCCAAGCCTATGAGGAGTTGATCGACCGCCAACTGAAGCTGGCTGCCTTCTTTGCCAACTGCGTGCGCACTTCAGAGTTGTTTGAACTGGCTGTGCCGCAGGTCCTTCCCATCGTTAACTTTCGCCTAAAGCGCGCCGGGATTGCCGAAGAAGAGCGCCGCAGCGCCCATGAAGCGATTGTCCATGAGGTCACACTCGACGGCCGTCGCTGGATCTCAACCACGCTGGTCAACGGTCAATCCGTAATCCGGATGATGGTGATTAGCTATCTCACCGGGCATGGGCATTTGGAAGACCTGATGATCGCCGTGACTGAGGCCGCGAAGAAATACGCCGAGGCCAGTGGAGAAAACCAGGCAAGAGGAATCTAGAACGTTTCCTGAGTTGCTGTATCCCGCTACACACGTCGCGGTTAGCGATCTATTTCGCCCCCGCGATGCGCCATCCTGAGGCGAGCCACGCGAACTGCAAAGCGTTTCGACGCGGTTTCCGCGAAGCCGAAGGGTCGGCTCCGCTGCACCCTAGGGCTATCCAAGACTGCGGGATGATCGGCTGCCCTGAAGAGCAGCGGAGCAGATCCTTCGCCTCGCATCCGGAGCATGGTAAAAAAGAGAGCATGGTGCTCGGCTCAGGATGGCACATTCATGAGGATCGGGATTGGTGATTCGAGATACAGCAACCCTAAAACTCCTTTAAGTCTACGGCTGCGTCTCTGCTTTTGGTTCATCCTGCAGGAACAGGCAAACTCCGTCCCAATTCTGCGAAGTCGCGGTTGCTACCTCAACTGTGTCGTCACTCTGCGGCGCAGTCTCTTCACGCTGCGTGGGACGATTGCGATGATGGCCGGCGCTCGTCTCTTCAATGAAATCATTCAGCCTTTTAGGATCGACTTTCACTTGAAGAACAACCGCTTCATTCGACTCAAGACTCACCACCAGCACCTTCATGTCCTTACCAAGGTACTGGGCGTAGATATATGTGCGCTCGCCGGTGTGCCGGTCCCAGGTCTGTACCAGCGGCTGCCAGCCTGAATCCATGGCGGCCCGGACGACCTCATCAAAGCGAGTGTCAGAGGCTGCATTTACGAACGGCTGGTTCTCAAAGATTGCGCCTTTGAAATTTTTTACCCCGGCAACATGCCAGAATTTTACGGTAAAGCCTGCCAGGCCCATCACCCATCGATGCTGCCGATGCACGTGATAGTTGGCCTCAATGTGATGGACTATGTTGCCAAAGTCGTCCCGGGCATATGCGTTCTGCGCTGAGGTGAAAAGACCGGCAAGCATCAGGCACGCGAATGAAAGCGCCTTGCTATTCCTGATCATGTCCGCTCTCCTTCTTTTGTTTCGGCTTGTCAGAATGCTTTTCTCCTGGAGCAAGATGGCGCTCCAGGGACGCAACTTTGTCCATCGGCACATCCCCCACAAGATTTACCACCGTAAGCTCCCGGGGTTCAGCCACCAGAATCACCACGCCTCCAACCTTATTGCCATTCCTCAGAACATAAATTTCGTCATATTCGTTGCGGCGCTTCTCCATGCTCTGGACGATCTTGCTCCAGCGCGGCGAAGTGAGCTGTGAGCGGATGGCATCGACGTCGCCTTTGCTGTACTGGCTGGCTTCATCAAACTCAAAGCTCTTGATGTAAATGCCCTTCAGATTTTTGATGATGGACTGGAGCTGTTCCACATCTTTATCGTCGGCGTCGGCCTTTTCAATCAGGTTCACGGCGAATTGCAGCAGCGATCCATCCAGCGTCACGTCGGTCACGCGCGCGGCTTTTTCGCTCAGCTTGTCCAGGTTGGCAAGTTGCAGCTTTGCCGCATCCTGTCCGTAGCCACGCAAGGCGGAAAAACCCAACACTGCGGCAATTAGAATTCGGCTTAACTTGCGGCTTGCAAGGTTCATAGGCGTTGTCTCCTGATCTTGTCATTCGGTTCGGCCTGAAGCTGCGCATGCTGCAGGACATGGTTCATCTTGGCGCGCGCAATCTCCAGCGCCATGATTGCCTGGTCGCGGGCGCGCTCCGCCTCTTGCTGAAGCTGCTGCTGTTTCGCACGGGCAATACGGTTTTCTTCTGCGTGGCGATACTCAGAGTATTGATAGCCGCCAATCCCGAAGGCCAGCAGTAACATTGCTACCACTGCCACAGCCCACACTGGTCGATGCATCCACCAGGAAAGAAACTTTCCGTTGGTCTTCTTTATTGCCGGCTGCGTTGGGTCTTCTGCCTTGGATTGATTCACCCGGGCCTGGTTCACCCGAATTAATGTCCGCTGGGTGAAGCCTTCTCCCGGATCTTTGCGCTTGAGCGCTTCACGAAGATCGTCTTCAGAAAAATGCATATCGTACCTCTCGAATCTTGCGCGTCAGTCCCTTGCGAAGGTCGGCCAGTGAACGATGCAGCGTGCTTTTCACTGTGTTCACCGGCATTTCCAGGACTTCCGCAATCTCTGCCGGGCCCAGTCCTTCTTGAAATCTCATGATCACCACCAGCCGCTGCTTTTCCGGCAGCGTAGCCAGACTCTGCTGCAATCGCTCCAGCAGCATGGGGTCGGTCTGGCCCGACGCGGTTACAGGTTCTGGCGCTTCTTCCAATGCCATCTCGCGGCGGCGCTGCTTCTTTCTTCCCTGGTCAATGCAGCGGTTCGACGTGACTTTTCTCAACCAGTACGTCAAGTGCGCCGGAGACTGTATGCGATCGATACTCTGAAACAGCTCTAGAAAAACTTCCTGCGCCAGGTCTTCCGCCAGAGAGCGGTCTTGAAGAAAGTGATAGGCAATGCTGAAGACCATCCCCTGATGCTCGCGTACCAACTCGGCAAACGACTGCGCGTCACCAGTAAGTGCCCGGTTTAGCGCCAGTTTGAGCCGGTCATCTTCAAATGCCGTCGTTTGCTCCAAGTGCCCTCTCTTGAACAGTTATACGCACCGCAGGCAATTTCGGGTGCAAGATTCTTGTTAAGCTAGAAGAATCAGGAGGTTAACTGATGGCCGATGGCAAGTCCTTTCAGGCGGATTACCTTGACGAGGTGCGCCGCAGCTTTCGCGGCTATAAACGGCTCGCCGATGGAGGTCTTGCCCAGTTGAGTGACTCTGAGTTTTTTAAAGCCCCGGATAGCGAGTCGAACTGCGTGGCCCAGATTGTGAAACATGTGGCCGGTAACCTGCGTTCCCGCTGGCTGGATTTTCTTACCACCGATGGCGAAAAGCCGGACCGCCATCGCGACCAGGAATTTGTGCTGACCGAGGCGGATACGCGCGCCGACCTGATGCGCCGTTGGGAAGAAAGCTTCAATCTGGTATTCGAGAACATCGCGGCACTGAAACCAGAGGATTTTGTTAAGACAGTGACGATCCGCGGCGAGCCCCACACCATCCTGCAGGCGATGGCTCGAAGCGTGCTACATACGGCGTATCACGTTGGACAGATTCTTTATCTCGGCAAGCACTTGCGCGGAACGGAATGGACAATGCTGAGCATTCCGAAGGGCAAATCTGAAGAGTTCAACAAGATGAAGCCGGAAGACCGCAAGGTGAAGTTGCCTAATCGTCCGTAATGGATTTCAGCGAACCAGTTTTCAGCGCACAATCTTTAACCAACCAGCGGCGCCAGCACATTTTCGGTAATCCTGGCGCTTTCCTTGGCTAGCTCGGTCAAATGTTTTCGGATTGGCTCCAACGTCCCATCGGATTGATAAACCGCGCCGCCGCCGGCCGGAATACCGATGGCTCGCGTATCGGCTTGGGAAAGATTCACTAAGGCACGCAGGTCCCACCAGTCATTCTCCTCATCGTGGGCGCCAACATAGAACGGAGCAAAACGAAACATATCAAGCGGCTTGGGCTGGGCCGCGTTGCTCAGGTGCCCTAATCCCAGCTGAACCGCCCCTGCCGAAACGCCCATCAGAATGGCTCCATCGAAGCGCTTGCGGGGCAGCAGCTCTTTGAGCCCGTTCTGCTCGAACACTTTCCAACCTCGTTCAACATCGCCCCCGGAAAGCACGATCAGATCAGCCTCTTCGAGGAATGCAGTGTCTTCACGCGATGGCTGGGACGGCACAGCGCGGCAATCAGAGATTCCCATTGCGTCCATTGCTGCCTGAAACAGGCTATAGAATTCCGGCTGATCGCCATTGGACGCTCCAACGTATGCCGCCTTGGGATTAGTTGTATCCAGATCGGCGCGAAGCATTTCCGCCAGCGAAACACTCTCGCTTTTCCAAAAGAACAGTTGGCTGTCTGCCAGCAAGTAAAGCGGTTTAATGACCATCAAATTCTCCGGACCTCTATCTTAATTGCCGCAAATATCCTGGCGGAGCAATTGAGTCGAACGCCTTCTGCAACGCGTTATGCGATTGTAAACAACCTCTTTGCAAACAAGCCTTGAACTAGGCCGCCAAAAACGCGATTATATCCAAGCCGCGATACAGCGGCGGTTCCCTATTGCCAAGCGACGCTAAACTCGTCCGCCGACTGTCCCTTACCGACTCCATTCTCTTGCTGGCGGGCGGCATCATTGGTTCGGGCATCTTTCTCACGGCCAAGGATGTGGCCATTAACACACGTCATCCCTGGCTTTTTCTCACCGTCTGGGTGGTGGGCATGGGCATGGCGCTGCTGGCGTGCTTTGCGTTTGCCGAACTGGGAAGCATGTTTCCCCACGCCGGCGGCCAGTACGTGTACATGCGCGAAGCCTACGGTGACACCGCCGGCTTTCTCTATGGCTGGATGTATTTCACCGTAAGCGCCACCGGGACGGTAGCCGCGCTCGGCGTGGGATTCGCAACCTACCTGGGCCAGACTTTTCCAGTCCTGCATGCGGAGCAGGTGATTCTTCCCCTGCGATTCGTCGATATAACGCGCGGCCACCTGATCGCGCTGGCCGCGATTGCTCTGCAAACACTGATCAATATATTTGGCGTGAAGAAGGGCGCAATTTTGCAGAACGTTGCCACCTGGGCAAAGTTCGGCGCAATTGCCATTTTCGTGCTGGGCGGATTGCTTCTGGGACGCGGATCATGGGACCACTTCCGCCATTCACTTGTTCCCGCCGCAAATGAACACGCCTCAATCGTCACCGGCGTGGGCATAGCGTTGATTGCCGTCTTCTGGGCCTACGATGGCTGGGTTTACATCACGTTTGTTGCCGGGGAAGTAAAAAATCCGCAGCGCAACGTGCCACGCGCGTTGATCTGGGGTCTGCTGCTGGTGGGCGTCGTCTACATTTCCATCAATGCAGTTTATGTTTACGCGCTGCCCATGCATGAGATCGCCGCGCAGGAAGCTGTGGCGCAAACGGCAGCGGTCTCAATGTTTTCCGGCAGAGTAGCGCCGTGGCTTTCCATGATGGTGGCGCTCTCTTGTTTCGGGGCCATGGCTCCATGCCTGATGAGCGGCGCGCGCGTCTATTACGCCATGGCGGAAGATGGCATCTTCTTTCACGCGTTGGCCAAAGTGCATCCACGGTGGCACACGCCGGTGATGAGCCTGGTGTTGCAGGCGATCTGGGCATCAGTGCTGGCGCTAAGCGGCAAATACGACGAGCTTTTTACCTACGTAATGTTCATGATGGTCTTGAGTTACGTGTTGACCGTGGCGGGACTTTTTATCTTGCGGCGCACAAAGCCGGACCTGCCGCGCCCTTACCGCTGCACTGGCTATCCCTGGATGCCCGCGATTTACGTGGTGCTGGGAAGCTTATGGGCGATCAACGCCGCGGTGGAAAAGAAAAAAGAGACGCTGGTGGGAACTGCCATCGTGCTGCTGGGAGTACCATTTTATTTTTACTGGAAAAAGCAAAGGAAAGCTGATGCGGTCCGCGCATCAGCGACAGAGTAAAAATTGGCGGACAGGATTTTTATGAATTTTCAAAACTTTGATCTGGAATATTTTCAGTCGCAATTTGAGCGCTCGGTAGAGATCAACCTGGCCGATAGCTCCGTGAAATGCGCCAACGTAAGCGACTTGCTGGGCGGCGAGGACACGCAGCCTCTGCTTGAGATGCCGCTCTACTATCCTGAGGTGAACGGCACAACCTTGCTGCGCGAGCGCATTGCCGCGCTTTATCCCAATGCGTCGGCGGCGAACGTTCTGGTCACGGTGGGAGCCGCGCAGGCCAACTGGATGGTTTGCACCACTCTGCTGGAGCAGGGTGATGAAGTGATTGTCGTCTCGCCGGGCTACCGGCAGGTTTGGGGGCTGGCGAAAAACGCGGGCTGCCGGGTCAAGGAGGCGCATCTGCTTCCGGAGAACGACTGGCGATTAGACCTGGATGAACTGGAGTTGCTGGCTGGCCCGAAAACCAAACTTATTTCAATTGTGAATCCTAATAATCCAACGGGCAGCATTCTCTCGCGCCAAGAGATGGGGCGGATCGTGAGCATCTGCCAAAAGAGCGGAGCATGGTTGCATGCGGACGAAGTGTATCGCGGCACAGAACTTGCCGCAGAAGAAACACCAAGTTTCTGGGGAATGTATGAACGCGCGATCTGCGTAAACAGCATGTCCAAAGCGTATGGTCTGGCGGGATTGCGCATCGGCTGGGCGGTGGCGTCGCCGGAGATGGTTGAAGAATTGTGGCGAAGGCACGAATACGCCGTGATTGCCGCTGCTGGTCCAAGCATGAAGCTGGCGGAAATTGCCCTGCTACCGGCCAAGCGACAAATGCTGCTGGATCGGCAGAAGAAGCTTTCACGCGAAGGCCACGCTGTGCTGGAAAACTGGGTGCGTGAGCAGGAAGGAAGATTCTCAGTTACGAAGGCGGTGGCGACTTCAATCGCGTTCGTCGGTTACAACTTTGATATGCCATCAGCGGAACTGGCAGACCACATCCGCACAAGGGCTTCTGTGCTGGTGGCGCCGGGAGGATATCTGGGAACAGAAAACCATTTGCGGATCACCGTGGGCTACGAGCCGGAGAAGGTGCGCAAAGCTTTAGACAGAATAGGCACTATTGCTGAGCAATTGGCCAGAACCAATGTCGCGGCTGCGCAGAGCTAGCTTGGGAAGAATTTACCCGCGGATTTTCGCGGATGAACGCGGATATTCAGAAAGAGAATTTTCAGGAAGAGAGACGATGTCGACCAACTCGGTCATCACGACGCGTGACGGCAAAGTCCTTACGGTCACCATCAATCGTCCGGAAGTCCGCAATGCCGTGGACTCAGCTACGGCTGACGCGCTGGCGGATGCGTTCAAACGATTTGATGCTGTCGACGAGCTATGCGCCGCGGTGCTAACCGGAGCCGGAGGAACGTTCGGCGCTGGAGCCGATCTGCGCGAAGTAGCCGATGGACGCAGAACGGCGATTGACGAAAATGGCGCCGGACCGATGGGACCGACATGGTTGCAGTTGAGCAAACCGGTAATCGCCGCCGTGGAAGGCCACGCTGTCGCCGGCGGACTTGAACTGGCGTTGTGGTGCGACCTTCGCGTAGCAGCGCGGAATGCGATCTTTGCCGTGTTGAACCGGCGCTTCGGCGTTCCGCTGATCGATCTGGGAACGGTGCGGCTGCCACGCATGATAGGCCACGGCCGCGCGCTCGATCTGATCCTGACTGGGCGCAGCGTCTCGGCTGAAGAAGCATTGCAGATAGGCTTGGTGAACAGATTGGTGGAACCGGGCAAAGCGCTGGAAGCAGCGGTTGAGTTGGCGCATACGCTTGCCGGATTTCCGCAGCATGGCTTGCGTGCCGACCGCATGTCGGTCTATGAGCAGTGGACACTCTCCTGGGAAGACGCGCGACGCAATGAACTGAAGCATGGATTGAAAGTATTGGCCTCAGGGGAATCGCGAGCCGGAGCGCAGCGGTTCACATCGGGCGTGGGCAAACACGGAAAACTCAAGCGCTGACAAACGTCAATCTTCACCGGCGAAGCCCAGGGAGATATCAAGCCCTGCGGCGTTCTTCCAACTCTTCCGGTGTGCGCGGCCAGTCCTGGCGCAATAAACGACTGAGCGAACGGTCCGCCAGCAGCCTGCCTCCAGTCTGGCAGTTAGGGCAGTAATCGGTTTCATTCGACGCATAGCGGATGCGCTGTACTTTCGCGCCGCAGAGCGGGCAGGGTTTTCCGTATCGACCATGAACGGCCATTTCTTCACGAAATGCCGTGACCTTCTCAGGAAACTTCGTGCCAGTCTCGCTGCGTAAATTTTCAGTCCATTGCTTCAGCGTTTGTTTCGTCGCTTCAAAGAGCCTCTTGATTTCGTCGGGCTTCATACGCTGCGTTAACAGAACAGGTGAGAGTTGCGCGTGAAACAGAATTTCGTCCGAGTAGGCATTGCCGATTCCGCTGAAGAGCCGTGGATCGGTGAGAGCTCGCTTCAAGGTATGATTCGCTGAAGTCAACACTGCGCTGAACTGATCGAGCGACGCGGCAAAAACATCGATGCCGCCAGGGTCGAGCGCGGTGAGCCCTGCTTCTCCGCGAACAAGGTGCAGCGATGCGCGCTTGCGCGTGCCTGCTTCCGTGAGGGTGAGCGTGCCATTGTCGAAGTCAAAGGCGGCAAGGGTGCGGCGGCCATCGGCTGTTTTCTTCTTCTGGCTCCAGTGAAGACGGCCCGCAATCATGAGGTGAAGGACGAGCCAGAGGTCATTATCAAATCCGAAGCCAATGCGTTTGCCGATGCGGCGCAGAGAGATGACGCGGTGGCCCTGAATTGAATAGACGGGCGGATCGGCAGTGCGAAGAAGCGATGGGCCGCGCACCTCAAGGCTTTCCAGAACGTGACCGACCACGCGCTGCTCCAGCGCTTCCATGTAAACGACGATGTCTGGAAGTTCCGGCAGGGGTTATGCCTTTCGTCTTGCTACGCGCCCTATTTTTTTGCCAGCTCCAGCTCAATCTTCTTGCTTGCGGGATCAAGCTTGCTGATGCGGAAGCTGCGGATCTGTCCTGCGGATGAAGCATCGGGCTTGGTCCCCGTGGGTGAAGCGCCACTTTTCCAGCGCGCCTGGAGCATTGAACTGAGCGACCCGAGATCGGCCGCCTTTGCCGCAGAAGTTTTTTCTTCCTTCGCCGGTTGCTCTTCCACCATGTGGCACGTTGCAAAGACGCCTTCACCCAGTTCAACCCGCGCCACGCCGCCATTCACCTGCTGCACGCGGCCGGTGACGTTATCGCCTTCCTTGTGCTCGGCAATATATTCGTCGAGACTGGAAGGGACCATCTGCTTGATGCTGAGGCGAATGTTGCGCTTGGCTCCATCCACGTCGAGCACCTGTGCTTTCACCGTCTGCCCGACCTTGAGCACGTCCTGGGGATGATTGATTCTTTTCTCCGCGCTGATTTCGCTGACGTGAATCATCCCTTCCACGCCTTCGGCAATCTGCACGAATGCACCAAACTTGGTGACGCTCACGACCGGACCTTCAATCACGGAGCCAATGGTGAGGTTCTTGGCCACTTCAATCCATGGATCGCCAAGGGCCTGCTTCAGTCCCAGCGAGATGCGCCGCTCCGGCACATTCACGCTCAGGATCACGGCTTCAACGATCTCCCCGACTTTGACCGCGTCACTGGGCTTGCGAACTTTTTTGGACCATGACATCCCGGAAACGTGGATCAGGCCTTCAACGCCGGGCTCAATCTCCACGAAGGCGCCGAAATCAGCCAGGCGAGTGACTGTGCCGCGCACGCGTTCACCCGGCTTATATTTTTCCGCGGCGGAATCCCACGGATGTGGCAAAAGCTGCTTCATGCCGAGCGAGATGCGGCGCTTTTCCGGATCCACTTTTAGCACGCGCGCTTCAATCTCCTGTCCCACGGAAAGAAGGTCAGAAGGCTTGTTGACGCGGCTCCAGGAAATTTCCGCCACATGCAGCAGGCCATCAACGCCGCCAATATCGACGAAAGCGCCGTAATCGGCCAGGCTCCGGACGGTCCCGCGCACGGTTTCGCCTTCCTGAATCTCAGAGTAGCGGCGCTCTTTGGTGGCGCGCTCTTCTTCTTCAGTGATAACCCGGCGGTCAACCACAACGTCCTCTTCAGTAACGTCAAGCTTGGTAATGCGGCAACGAATTTCCTGGCCAACCAGCTTTTCCATTTCGGCTGCATCACGAACGCCGCTGCGCGAAGCCGGCATAAAAGCACGGACGCCTACATCCACACTCAGGCCGCCTTTGATGGCGGCCGTGACCGTGCCGACAATCGTCGCTTTCTCATTGAACGCCTGCTCCAGAGAAGGCCAATCAATAGGGCGCGAGATCTTGCCGAGGGCAACTTCGTAATAGCCTTCAGGATCACGGCCTTTGACGCTGACCAGCAGCTTGTCGCCGGGCTTTACGGTTTCTCCGGGACGCAGCGCCGCGAGAGGCAGAATGCCTTCCGTCTTGAAGCCGATATCGAGCAGGATGGAATCGGGCGTGAGTGTGACGACGGTGGCCTCAATCCTGCGGCTGCCTTCTTCTGGCTTGTGAGAATGGCTTTGCTCAAACTGCGAAAGAATGTCTTGAAAAGATTCGCTGGAATCAGTGGAGGCTTTGCTGGTCTGGGATTCTGGGTCGGTTGGATTGAACATGAAGGATTACAGTCTCTGATGTAAAGTGATGGCCGGTGCGGCGGCGCGGCGTAAGCCTTTGAAACTAAGCCTTTGAAACAATGGTGAGCGCGGCTGGATTCGAACCAGCGACCCACGCCTTAAAAGGGCGTTGCTCTACCAACTGAGCTACGCGCCCACACTCTTACTAATCTAACACAGGCCAGTGAAGCTGGCCGGTGATTGGGACACCGTCGCGAGAGTGATTAGCGGACTCAGGCTTTCTTGCGAAACCAAAAAGAAAGCAGCCCCAGGAAAGAGCTGCTTTCTTTTTTTCTGCTAATTAAGAGTTGCCGTTAGAACCGGATTTGCGGGCCGAGAGTGGCGCGGAAGTTGTTGCTATGACCGTTGTTCAGGAACATGATCTCGTCGCCGGCTTCTACCCGGAAACCAAACCATCCGGCATTGAATTCAACACCGCCGCCGGGATAAAACACGCCGCTTGTGTTGCCGTCAACGATCGTCCCAATCTGGTTATTGATGATGCCGGCGGTGACCGGACCACCCACGCCAAAGTTCACAAAGCCGCCCTTCAGCAATCCAAAAACGCGTACCGGTCCGGTGGTTTGGATCTTCAGTCCAAAGAGCCCATGGAGCAGCCGCAGATTGGAGCGGACGGTGCTAGTAACGACTCCGCTGGTGATGGTCTGAGTCTTGTTGCGCTCAAAGTCATAGGCCATCTCACCTTCCAAGACGACATGCTTTCTAACGTTTACACCCAGACGCGCTCCCACACCAAACATGTTGAGATCGGCAGGTTGAAGGCGAGTAAAATCAGCATACACGCCGAAGTTTCCGTGGTTTCTATCGTCACCGCCCTGGGCCGATGCCGCAGGCGCAAATAAAGCGATACAAAGCGCCAAAGCGCTTAAAATGGCTATACGTTTCATTTCGTTCCTTCTCCCGATAAGGTACGCGAATTTCCAGCGATGCTTAGAATACAGCTTAAGGGAACGGAAAGCGCCAGCATGCCGGGTTATCTCATACGATGCCCTGCCACTACAGCGGGTGGGCTGATTCGAGCAGCTCTTTTCTCTGTCCGGTAAATAACATAATTTTTTGCTTCATCAAGTTTACACAGCTGCAATTGCCGCATTAAACTCATGGCGTCCGATATGATATTACCCTGCTAGGCACATTGGAGGAACGCGCATGCCCACCGGCACACTGGATCTTATGAAGCTCGATGGCCAACCGGTCAGCTACCAGATCATGTTCGAACAAAATGCCGGCGGAACATTCGTTGCCCGCGTTGAGTCCGACGAACTGGTTCCATTCCTGCATGAGGAAATGCGCGTTGATATGCCAACGGCCGAATCCGCAGCCCAGCGCCTTGATAAAGAAGGTCGTGTCCGCCTGCCGAATATCTTTCTTGAAGAAAACAATCTTCACGCGGTGATGGACTACATGGAAGAAGATATTTAGTTTTTTTTATCGTGTCCTCTTAAAACGCTTCAAGATTTTGGATTGCAAGAGTCTTCAGCCGATGGCAAATGGCTCGTCGTCTGGTAATCGTGCAATCTTGGCAATAGACTCTTCAGCTCCAGCACCTCCAGCGGACAGTCGGGCCAGTTATGCCGCCAGCAGATAATCATGTCGCATCCTTTCACGTCGTGCATGTGCTTCAGAAAGTTGCGGCTTTCATATTCAAGCTCGGCTTTCAGCGGCTGGGACTTGTCTTCTCCCACGCGGCGCATTAGCTCGCAATCGGGAAACTCGCTTTGCAGCCAATGCACCACATAGCCTAGCTGCGGCGCCATCCATCCAAATAAAAACACCACGCCCATTTCATTCACCGGCGCGTAAGCCATCGGGCCCGGAAACATGGGCGCCCCGTAAACCCGCCTGTCAGGCAATAAGAGGCGCGGTTTGGCAAGCCCATTTGCGGAGGCCGCGGGTGGCGCAGGCACAAGCTCAAGCTCGGCCTTCCACTTTTCCGCGAGTCCGGATTTTTCGGCAAACTGCTTCAGGCCTTGCGGCACATGACGCCAAGCCCCAAACCGGCGCATGAGAGGCCAAGTGGAATACTTGCTGAGCAGTTGGTATTCGTTCATGCTGGGGAGTTTCTTAAGCTTCTGAACCACGCCCACCCAGTCAGTAAAGAGCTTTCCCAGGGGCACGGCATGTCCGCGTCCGATGGCTGACTTCAGTTCGAGACCTGTGTCGCGTAAGGCGGCGATATAGCCGCCAAAATGCTTGATGATCTGCCGGTGCGAAACCGGCGTCATTTTCAGAAGTTCCTCAAGACTGGGAACGTGCTTCAGTTCGGCTGCGCATCCAATGATGCTTTTCCTGATCTCCTGCCTCGTCATGCGATCTTCTCCTGAATGGAAAGCCACTCGCGGGTGGCTCCTGAAATTTGAGCGTCTTTGAACAGTTAGCGGCTAAGCAGCTCAAAGACACACTTATGGATGGATCCTGCAAATAATTTTTATCGGAAGAGATATATCTGTCGGGTAGGATTCACCGATGACGGCGATGTCGCGCGATCGCGGCGATTTCCCGATTTTTGGTGTCTCGACACAATCTGTGGCCCAAACGGTGGGCCGGCTATGATCGCGTGGATGCAGGCCTTTTTGGGTTTCCCGCCTCCATTTGGGATACCCGGATCGCTAACAGGTTTGTTTTCACTACCTGTTTAGGACGGTTCGCCGCTGCCGCTCCCGGCGAGAACCAGCGCGTATATTAGGCGAAATGGATATTGGAGTCAATAGGTGGATGAAAAAATAAAAAGTTATCAGACATTGTCAAGTGGCACGATTATCTAACCTCCAATTTCAAGTGCTCATTGCTGATATTCGGTCAGGTGCTGCTTCGAATTAATCCATCCGTGTTGCAAGGTTTACAATCGGGAGCCATGAATCTCTTTCATCGCTCACACTTGATTTTGTTTCTTGCCGCAGCAACTGCCGCGGGCTTTCTAATCAACTCGCTCCATGCCTCCACACCTGACGAGCAAGCTGTACTGGCTCCGATTACAGCAATGTTTGACGCCATGGCGAAACGCGACGCCGCCGCAATGAAGAAACCGTTATTGCCCGGCGGCGGCATGGTGCTGATGCGCGACGGCAAACCCACGCAGATGACCTTTGACGCTTTTGCCGACCTGGTGGGCAAACCCGGGAAGGCACAGATTGAAGAGCGCATTCACGATCCGCTGGTGCGAATCGATAACGATCTGGCCGTAGTGTGGGCCCCGTTCGAATTTTTGGTGGACGGCAAGGTGGACCACTGCGGAACGGATTTGTTCAACCTGGTCCGCGCCGATGGCAAATGGCTGATTGCGAGCGTGGCAGATACCGGGCGGAAGGATTGTGGGAGCAAATAGAGAGGTAACGATGCTTTTTGTGATTGGGTGATCAAAGGACTGCTTGTAGGCACGCTCTGGCCGAGCTGCCGCATTATTTTTTCGAGTTGCGAACCCACTGCTCCTAGAAGCACTGTGAGGTTAGCCTTTCGCCAGGTTCTTCCTTTCCGGGCAGAAACAGTCAATTGCCGATTGCAGCGAAGCATTCAATGAAGCCCATCCTTTCGCAAAGAACACGAAAGGATGGGCACCGGGTAGAGTTCCCGCATAGGCCGAGAGGGCCTTATGTTTCCTTATCTCCTACCCCGTAAGCGAGCGAGTGCTTTCTTCAACGCACGGGTGGGGGTGGGTCAGGGGGAGTCGGACAGAAACAGGGGAATGGACTACTTCCGTCGTAGCATTCTGGAGGACATTCAAAACTTGTCTTGGTGCCAGCCGATAGCCGAGTTGGAAGCGTCGACACAAGAATTACCGCCGCTAAGATGCAAAACCGAATTGCCTGAGCTGCCATTCTCTTCGTTGCCATGAGTTTCCTTTCTGTTTTTTCATTCAACGCAACTGATGCGTCACTCAAAATGAGCTTTAAAAGAACGCATCACCGCATATCGATCATCTTCAGTGAGATAAGGAGCTCCATCAAGAAAAAAGGAGCTTTCACCTACTTTCAATTCCCAAAAAGGAATTCTTGCTTGGCCCACGAGATGTCCTCAGTTGCACCGAGTCTCTGGCCCTTTCTGGTCTGCGTAATCCCTGTTGTTCCGTGTTAAGGTTTTCCGACTGTCGGCGTAGAATATCCACGACTCCCATGAATGCTGTCCCAAAACCCGAAATTGCTGGGCTTGATTTAAACGCCCAAGTTGGCTCGCAGTTTGCCGTTCACAATCCCGCTACGCAGGAAATTATCGGCACGCTACCGAACCTTGGCGCGAACCAGATTGCGGAATCTGTGTCCAGAGCCTCAGGGGCGCAAGTGCGGTGGGCTGCCACGCCGGTGCAGGAGCGATTAAAGATTCTGGCGCGCTTTGCCGAGCTTTTGTGCAAGCAAAAAGATTCAGTTGCTGCGGTGATCAGCCGTGAGGCCGGCAAGCCTGAAGCGGAAGCGCTGTCCACCGAAATCCTGGTGGTGCTGGACACGGTGAAGTATCTCCAGAACCATGTGCCCGCTTTCTTAAAACCTGAGCCGGTGCCGCACGGTAACCCAGTGATGAAGCTTAAAGGCGGCACACTGCTGCGCGAGCCCTACGGAGTTGTGGGCATCATCAGTCCGTGGAACTATCCTTTCAGCCTGCCGTCGATCCAGACGCTGACCGCGCTTGCAACCGGCAACGCTGTGGTGCTTAAGCCATCTGAGTTCACGCCATATTCTTCTCTTGAGCTGGAGAAGCTTTTGCGCGCCGCGGGGCTTGATCCGGAATTGCTCCAGGTGATTACCGGCGATGGCGCTGCCGGAGCAACGCTGCTTCAGGCGAACGTGCAGAAAATTGTTTTTACCGGAAGCGTGGTCACCGGCAGACGCGTGGCCCAGGCCGCTGCCGCGCGACTGCTACCGGTAGTGCTGGAGCTTGGCGGCAAAGATCCGATGATCGTGCTGGAAGACGCCGACATTGACGTGGCATCGAGCGCCGCAGTGTGGGGCGCGTTCATGAATGCCGGGCAAACTTGCCTGTCCGTAGAGCGCTGCTACGTGCAGGAAAAAATCTATCCCAAGTTTCTGGAGAAGTGCGTCGAGAAGACAAATAAGCTGAGGGTCGGTTCTTCCTACATGGATTCTTCTTCCCACCCACAGTCTAGTTCTTCCCACCCTTTGCGCCACCAAGAGGCAGGCGAAGGAGAAATTCACGATGGCGCAAAGGATGGGGCACCCGGCGAGGGCGCCTACGGTCCAGATCCAGGAGTTGATCTAGGTCCCATGATCCACGAACGCCAGTTGCGCATTGTGCAATCGCATGTCGATGACGCGGTGGCCCGTGGCGCGCGCCTGCTGGCCGGCGGCAAGCCGCTGCCAGAGCTTGGTCCAAACTTTTACGCGCCAACCATCCTGGCTGACGTGGACCATTCAATGAAGATCATGCGCGAAGAAACGTTTGGTCCGGTGCTGCCGGTCTGCAGCTTCAAGACTGATGACGAAGCGGTGGCGCTGGCCAACGATTCCGAATACGGGCTGGCGGCCTGCATCTTTACCAATGACCGCAAACGCGGTGAAGCTCTGGCGCGGCGCGTCCAGGCCGGGACGGTGATGGTGAACGACGTACTCACATGCTTTGGCATCAGCGAAGCTCCGCATGGCGGCATTAAGGCCAGCGGGATTGGCCGGACGCACGGTCGTTTTGGCCTGGAAGAAATGGTCTGGCCCAAGTACGTGGATTCAGACCGCATGCCGCGCATGAAAAAGCTCTGGTGGTATGGATACGGCCCTGCTTTTGGGCAGCAGATGGGTGGATTTATTGAGCTGCTGTTCGCAAAAGGATTAATAAACCGCCTGCGCGGAGGGCTGAAAAGCACAAAATCCTATCTTCGTCGGCGGCTTCTTTAAGCGTAAAATCCGATTAGAGGCTGCGGGGCCTAACAAAGTAATGTTGAAACACTCTCACCTGATTTACGACTGGAACACCCTTCCCGGAACCGAATCTGGGCCCAAACAGCGCGTAATGCTGGACGATGAGTCCCTGCGCGACGGCCTGCAGTCGCCTTCAGTAAAAGATCCGCCCGTCGAAGAAAAGATCAAGATACTGCACTTGATGGAAGACCTGGGAATCGACTTTGCCGATATCGGCTTGCCCGGCGCTGGTTCGCGCGCGGTGGCGGACGTGGAACTGCTGGCACGGGAGATCGCCAGTTGCCGGATGAAGATCAAGCCCAACTGCGCAGCCCGCACCCATGAGAACGATATCCGTCCCGTGGCAGAAATTTCCCAGCGCGCCGGCATACCGATTGAAGTTGCGTGCTTCCTCGGCTCCAGCCCTATCAGGCGATTCACGGAAAACTGGACAGAAGATTTTCTGTTCCAGACCACGGAAAAAGCCGTGACCTACGCCAGGTCTCTGGGACTGGAAGTAATGTATGTGACGGAAGACACTTCACGCTGCGATCCTGAGACGGTGAAACGGCTTTACTCCACGGCCATTAATAGTGGCGCAACGGCAATCGTAATTTGTGACACCGTGGGCCATGCGACACCCAGCGGCGTGCATGCTCTGATCCGCTTTGTCCTGGATGAAGTGGTGAAGCCTTCCGGAGAGAAAATCCGCGTGGATTGGCATGGCCATTCTGATCGTGGGCTGGCTGTCGCCAATTCTCTGGCAGCCCTGGCGGCCGGCGCGGACTGCGTTCACGGCACAGCACTTGGCATCGGGGAGCGAGTGGGCAATACGCAGATGGACCAGATGCTGGTCAACCTGAAACTAATGGAGGTGGAGCCCTGGGCCGAGCAGGATCTTACAAAGTTAAAGGAATATTGCACCACGGTCTCTGAGGCGACGGGTGTGCCGATCCCGCGCAACTATCCGGTAATGGGAGAAGATGCCTTTCGTACAGCGACAGGAGTACATGCCGCGGCTGTTATTAAGGCATTCAAAAAGGGCGATATTGAACTGGCAAATTCCGTCTACTCCGGTGTACCCTCTCACTACTTCGGCCTGGAACAGATCATTGAGATTGGCCCCATGTCGGGCAAGTCAAATGTGATCTTCTGGCTGGAGCGTAAAGGTATGACCGCTTCTGAAGAGCTGGTTGACCGCATCTTCCAACGGGCTAAAGCTTCAAACCGCTGCCTGACGGAAGAGGAAATTCTGGCGTGCTGCCAGAAGGTTTCCACCGGCACTTAGGCTGGATTAATGCGCGACCAGCAGGGCAAAAAACATGTCGCAACTATTTCCGGCGGCGTGGGTTTCTTGTAATAACAACTTTTGAACTTCCCTTTAAAGGAGAAAGAATGAAGAAGCTATTTACAATCGCGTGCACCTTGGCCCTCGGCAGCGCCCTGAGCTTTGCCCAGGCAGGCAGCACATCGCAGACCACCCCGGCAGGCGACCAGACCAAGACCGGCACGTCCACCACAACCAAGAAGCATCATCACCATGGCGCTAAGAAGTCCAGCAAGAAATCCAAGAAATCTACCACGGACACGACTCCCGCGCCGGCAGCAAGCCCTTCACCCAAATAAATCTTTTTTCATCGTTATCCCAAGCGGCCTCATGCGGGCCGCTTTTTTTTCGCCTAGTCAAGAAAGGATTCCTTTTTCCAGCTTCTCTGCTTAGAATGTTGCACAACAATTCTTTGTAGAGTTGAAAGATTCCAAAAACTGATATCCCTCTGAAGGAGACTAATGAAGAAGCTACTTACGATTGCGTTTACACTGCTGCTGGGCACCACCCTGTCCTTCGCGCAAGCCGCCGGCGGATCCACTGATAAAGGCACTGGCGATAAGAGCACAACGGCTCCCGCTCCCGCCAAAACCAAGAGCGGCAAAAAGAGCCATAGCCACAAAGGCGGTAAGAAGTCAAAAAAGAGTGCCGACACAACAACGCCAGCCCCGAAATAAGTATCCTGAAATTCTGAATATCAAAGCGGCCCATCCCCGGCCGCTTTCTTTTTGCCGCAATCAGTCCCCGGCCAGAACCGGCTAGCATTTATAGGGGCAATTTCGTTCCCAGACGCAACGGTAATATAGAATTCGTTCAAGAGATGGCCACCCGCCCACCCATTCCTGATAGCTCGCGAGTCTCCGCGCCGCGCGAGATTGCCCGCATCGCAGAAATGCGCAGCGTGCACACGGCTTTTTCCTATCTTCATAATCAGGAAATGGAATTCCGGCGGTGGCAGCGCGAGCTTACTGAAATCCCAGCTCCTCCGTTTGGTGAGGCCGCGCGGAGCCAGTGGCTACGACAGAGATTTACCGCTCTTGGTCTCGAAGACGTTCAGGTGGACAAACTAGGAAACGTCCTAGGGCTGCTTTATAGCGGGCGGACTGCGCCGCTTATTGGCATCAGCGCGCACTTGGACACGGTCTTTCCCCAGGGTACCGCGCTGCAGACGCGTGAAGAAGCCAATCGGCTCTATGGTCCCGGGATCAGTGACAATGCCGCGGGCCTAACCGCGCTGCTCGCCGTCGCTCACGCATTGAAGCGGGCGCAGCTCAAGCCGGCAACAAACATTCTTTTCATCGGCAACGTGGGAGAAGAAGGCGAAGGCAATCTGCGCGGGATGCGGCATCTCTTTGCCGCCTCTCCCTTGCGCGACGCCATACAGTCCCTGCTGGTGATCGATGGCGCGGGTACGGACACCTATGTAAATCAGGCGCTGGGTAGCCGCCGTTTTGAGATCACGTTCCGTGGCCCCGGCGGGCACTCCTGGAGCGACTTCGGCGTGCCCAATCCCATAATTCTCCTTGCGCGCGCGCTCGCTCGCTTTAGTGAGGTGCAGGCGCCGGAATCGCCGCGTACTACATTCAATGTAGGAGTCATCTCCGGCGGGACGTCAGTCAACTCAATTCCTGAATCGGCCACGGCGCGCGTTGACCTCCGGTCTGCGTCCATGGAAGAGCTGCAAAAGCTGGAAGACCGCCTGCGAGAGTGTGCCGCCGAAGCCTGGCGAGAAGCCCCGGTATCGCACCGTTCCGGTGAACTCAAAGTTACACTGGCCATTGAAAGCATTGGTGACCGCCCTGCGGCTGAGCTGTCGCCGGATGCCCGCATCCTGCAAATTGTCCGCGCCGTGGACAAGCACTTGCGGATTGAATCCTTTCCGCGGCTGGCATCGACTGACGCCAATGTCCCGCTTGCACTCGGAATTGAAGCCACCACTATCGGCGCTGGTGGTGACGGCGGCGGCGCGCACACATTGCGCGAGTGGTTCTACTGCAGTAATCGCGACCTTGGACTGAAGCGCATTCTGTTAGTCTTATTGGCCCTTACCGGAGTGCAGGAATGAAAATTATTTTGGCTGTCTTGATGGTGCTAACCATGGCAAGTTTATCTTCTGCACAATCGCAATCTCCCGCTGATGTTGTTTTTATAAATGGTGACATATATCCGGCCCCGCCCCACATTGAGTTGCGTGTTGGAACGCGGCTGGACGGCACCAACCCTGCATCCGCACCGGCGCCGATCCACGGTCGTGGCCAAGCCATTGCCGTCACCGGCGGCAAAATTACCGCAGTCGGCTCAAACCAAGATATCCAAAAATTCAAAGGCCCCAAGACCCAGGTCATCGATCTCGGCGGGCACTTTGTGATGCCCGGCTTCAATGACGCCCATGTTCATTTAGGCTCCGGCGGCTTTGAAAAACTGAACGTCGATCTGGTTGGAAGCAAGTCGCTCGATGATATGAAGCAGCGCATCGCGGCGCGCGTCAAGACCGCTGCTCCGGGCGAATGGATCATTGGCCGCGGCTGGGACCACACGTTGTGGGCAGAACAGAAAACACCCACTCGGGCGGACATTGACGCCATTACCGGCAACCATCCAGCACTCTTCAATCGGATAGATGGGCACATTGCAATCGCGAACAGCGCTGCACTCAAAGCGGCGGGCGTAACGGCGCAGAGTCCTGATCCGCACGGAGGCAAGATTGATCGCGACGAGAAAGGCGAGCCCACAGGCATTCTGCGCGAGACCGCGATGAACTTAGTCGGCGAAAAGATTCCTCCGCCCAGTTCAGCGCAACGTCGTCGCGCAGCGGAGCTCGCGTTGCAAGACGCCGCGCGTTGGGGCATCACCTCAGCGCAGGACAACTCTGATTGGGAAGATTTTCTTACCTACCAGCAAATGGAAAAAGAGGGCAAGTTGACCTTGCGCATCTCTGAGTGGCTACCCTTTGACGCACCGCCGGAACAGTTGCTCCACGCGCGCCAATACCATTCACAGGACGACCCCATGCTGCACACCGGCATGTTGAAAGGCTTTATGGATGGTTCCCTGGGATCGCGCACCGCTGCCATGCTTGCGCCCTACAATGACGATCCAAAAAACTCCGGCATCCCGCGCTATGAGCAGGACAAACTAAACGCCATGGCGGCCGAGCGCGCGAATGACAACTTCCAGATGGGCTTCCACGCCATTGGCGACCGAGGCGCGCGCATGGCGCTGGACGCATTCGCCTACGCCATCCAGAAAAGCAACAAGAAGAACCTCCGCTTTCGGATTGAGCATGATCAGGTCGTAGCGCCAGAAGATTTCAAAAAGTACAAAGCTCTGGGCGTGATCGCCTCAGTGCAGCCGAACCACCTTCTTACAGATATGAATTGGGCTGAATCCCATATTGGGCCCGAACGCGCAAAGCACTCCTATCCATGGAAAGAATTTGAAGAGAACGGAATCCCTCTGGCTTTTGGCACTGATTTCCCTGTGGAACCCATCACGCCCTTTCGCGGCCTGTACGCGGCGGTGACCCGCAAGAATGAGGCTGGGACAAAAGAGTATTATCCCGAGCAGAAGCTGACCATCGACCACGCAATTTATGCCTATACCATTGGCGCGGCTTATGCAGAATTCGAGGAAGAGAAAAAAGGCCAGCTTGCTCCCGGCATGCTGGCTGATTTTGTCGTGCTTGATCGCGACATCACGAAGGTACCGCCGCCGGAAATGTTAAAGACTCGCGTTCTGCGCACCGTTGTGGGCGGCAAAACCGTGTACGAAGCAAAGTGACCACGCCATTTGCAAAGGCTCGAGGCTAGGGCGCTGGTTCCACCTGCGGTACACCGGAGGCTTTCAACCGTTGGCGGTCATTGTGCAGGTCCCGCAATAACCAGGCCAGATACGCCACAATCAAAAGATTGGTGGCAAAGATTGCCCACTTGATTGGTGTGGCATGACGTGCGAGTTCGTAAACCTCAATAGGGAGATATAGGCAGCCGCTGATCAGCGCGAACCATTCCGCCCACTGCTTTTCCAGCCACAGGCCTACAGCCTCCACAAAGCGAACAATTGAATAGAGGATGGTACCGCCGATCCACAAGTCAATATTTTTGTTCGTCACGCGCCGGGCGCCGCGAATAACCGCACGCGCAATGTGGCCGTCGGGGTTCAGCCGGAATATGTGGTGAAGGATGCGCAACAAGTGCTCAGCAACGTCGGTTATGTCTTTATGCAGAAGACTTACCAGCCATACGGCAACCAGTACCGCTACCAGGCCCTTGCCCGCTTCAAAGATGGCAATACCGCGCAGACCAAAATGCTTTGCGATCAGGTTCTTCTGGGTAGTCATTGGCTCGGGGGCTGAAGAACTATTCTATATGCAACTTTAGAGGTGGACAGCAAGGACTGCGTTGTTTCCGGCATGCTCAGCCAAAAAGAGCATGGATTTGTTTTTTGCAAAAAGCGAAAATTTCCTGCACGTCCGATTGCACCTTGATCTTGTACGCAAGCCGTCCCACAAAACCGAGCGGAAGCGCGAAGTTGATCGTGTCAGAAATCAAGGTTCCGCCATCGCGCGCTTCAAAACGGTGCTCATGCCGCCACAGCTTGTAAGGGCCACGCAGTTGCAGATCGACAAAGCCGTGCGGCGGATCCCATTCCACAATCTCACTGGTCCAGCGCAGCGGAATTCCACGGACGCTCAAGCTGTAGTCGATCAAGGTCCCCTGTTGAACAAGCAGGGGCTTCACGCCACGAATTTTGAAGTTCAACCATGGTGGAGTAAGGGCCTCAAGATTTTCTGCTCGCGAGAAAAACTCGAATACCTCCTCCAGAGGACGCGAAACCTGCTGCTGAAAAGACAAAATATAGGTTTTATCGGCCACCAAGACACCTTTATCCCATTGAAACACACTGGACGCGCCGGCAACGAACGGCATCTAAGCCATTGAGAGTAGCGGGCGTCACATCGCCGACGGAATGCAAATGAACAGGCCTCGCAGGATTCTTGGCAGAATAAAAGACGCGTTGTGGCGCACGGTGGAAGCTGTGCCGGCGAAGCACACGCTGCAAATGGCCGCGGCGCTTTCCTACTATTTTGTGATCTCGATGTTCCCGGCGTTTCTGCTCGTATCGGCGATTCTCGCCTACCTGCCGGGAGCCAAACCTTTCGAGCAGGTCCTGTCCCTGATGTCCGGCTTCGTGCCCCAGGATTCGATTGAGCTTCTCCGCAAGGTCCTTGCCACTGTCGTTACTCCTAACCGAAGCACACTGCTTTCTTTCGGAATTCTGGGAACGCTCTGGACCGCCTCCGGCGGTTTCGCCGCGGCCATTGAAGCTTTGGACATCGCTTACGAGGTAGAAGAAGCGCGTCCGTTCTGGGTGACTCGGCCGCTGGCTGTGGGACTCACAGTGCTGGTCGGCGTACTTCTTCTGGTGGCGCTTGCAGTCATGGTCGTTGGCCCGCAATTTGGAACGTGGCTGGCTTTGCGGACAAATCTCTCATGGCTGCTTGCCCAGGCATGGCCATACATTCACTGGACTGTTGCAGTCATATTCACGGTACTGGCCGTTGAAGCCCTGTATTTTTTGGCTCCGAACGTGAGGCAGCGTTTCTGGGCCACTCTTCCGGGGGCCATGCTGGCGGTGGGCTGCTGGATTGGTCTCTCTTACACGCTGGGTTATTACTTCCGCAGCTTTGCTCATTTCAATAAAACGTATGGCGCCATGGGCGCGGTGATCGCGCTGATGGTGTGGCTCTACTGGACCGGCTTCTTCATGCTGCTGGGAGCAGAGATGAACTGCCAATTGGCAAAGGAAACGAGCAAAGGAAAAATCAAGCAGGACGAAAAACCAAGCGGGCTCACCGGCTTGGATATTGCGGCGTAACAGCAATTAGCAAATAGCAACTGGCAATTAGCTTCTCTAAAAACCCCGAAGCGCAGCGAGGGGCCCATATAGCCAACCCACCAGATTGAGCACAGCAAGAATTCCCCGAAGAGACTCGTGCGAATAGCGATCCCTCACTTCATTTCGGGATTTCAGGCTGGCCAATTGCTAGTTGCCAATTGATAGCTGCTGCTATCTTCCCGACTTAAACAATGAAAACACTGCGCCCTGCGGGTCGGCGACGATGCCCCACGTACCCACGTTTTCCATCTTCCGCGCGGGCATAAGAATTTTCCCTCCCAGTTGGGCCGCTTTGGCCGTGGCTGCTTCAACATCGGCAACCTGGAAATAGACCAGCCAATGCGGTGGGGCATTGGGGTTACGGTGCTGGGCCGGAGGAATTCCGCCGATAAAATGCTCTCCGTTTTTGATGTCGATATATCCGGAAGGATCTTTTTCATCCTTCATGAGCTGCCAGCCCAATAGATCGCCATAAAACTTGCTTGCGCGCTCCGCATCGGGAGTGCTGAGGTCAGCCCAGCAAAAAGTATTGTCGCCCTTTATGCCAATACCTGAACGGCTTTTGGTCTGCCACACGGAAAAGACGGCGCCGGTGGGGTCCTGGAGAACGGCCATCCGGCCTACATCCATTACGTCGAACGCCGGTGCGTGCACCGTGCCGCCGGCTTGGGCGGCTTTTGCCACCGCCTGATCGGCACTTTCAACCTCGATATATAGCATCCAGTTCGGAGGTACGCCTTGCGCGCGCTGTTCCTTGCGTATGGTGTAAGCAGCTCCGGTATTGCGGCCGGCAAGCTTGAACATGGAATAAAAATCGTCCGGCCCCATGGGGTTGTCTTCCACGGCCCAGCCGAAGAGCGATGTATAAAAAGTCTTCGCTGCGTTCTGGTCCGTGGTGGCCAGCTCAACCCAGCAAAACGAACCGGCAAGATGCTTATCGATATTTGCCATAGCCCAAAAGTATACGCCCCGCCTGTTGAAGCGTGCTTTGCCCGGCGACCATCTACGGATGATCTACTTAGGGATGATCTGCTTAGTAATGATCTATTCTGGCGAAGAGTATGTCCCACTCCTGATGCTTTTGCGACGGAACAGACCGGCTGCCGGGAAAAGTTTTATCCAGTAATTCAAGGCCCGACATACTCAGCACGGCAAACTTGCGCCAGTCCGGCAGATGGCTGCTGCCGCTTTCGCCTGCAATCTGATATGTGAAGAGGTTCGCGGTCTCTTTCTGAATGCCATAATCCTGCGGCTCCACAATTCGCTCTTTGCCATGATATGTAAAGCGGAGCAGGCGTTTCTTATGGATTGCCGTCAAAATGAGTTGATGGACCGCCGGATCTACATTGGCCGGTGCAGGGTGCCGTATTACGTGGACTGAACTCCTCATCTATGGATCATGAGCGAGCCTCAGCATTTCAATGACGCGGCACCTTTATCTATCCTGAATTTGTAAATCTATAATAGAAGCATGAAGCGCTCCGGAGTTGCCGATCTCCCACTGCATGGAGGCCGTGTGCCTCCATGGCTTGCCGAGCGCATGACCCTGCTGGGCACGGCGATTTCCGAGAGCGTGCTCTACCATTACGGCGCACCGGAGTTGCTTTCCCGGCTGAGTGATCCTTTCTGGTTCCAGGCTCTTGGCTGCGTCATGGGAATGGACTGGCACTCTTCTGGAATTACAACGTCAGTCATGGGCGCGCTGAAGCGCGGCCTGAATCCCCGCGCTCACGAACTAGGCATTTACGTCTGCGGTGGACGCGGAAAGCATTCGCGCAAGACTCCGGAGGAATTGCGCGCAGTCGCCGATAAAGAAAGCCTGAATGGGGACGAACTGGCGCGCACCAGCCGCCTTACCGCCAAGATCGATAATAACGCCATTGCCGACGGCTTCCAGCTATACCTGCACAGCTTTGTGGTGAGCAAAGCCGGGGAGTGGACAGTGGTTCAGCAAGGCATGAATGACGCTACAGGTCTCGCGCGCCGCTACCACTGGCATTCGGCGACTGTGCGCGATTTTACTTCTGAGCCGCACACGGCGATTGTCGGGGAAAGCGTTCTTGAAGGTTCAATCATGAACCTGGTGGACAGCCGGGCCAGGGCGGCGCAATCTGCCTTGCTGGAGATTACGCGCGAGGATCCCGAGCGCACCTTGCGCGACGTTCCACGGCTCACCATGCCGGCGCACCATGATGTCCGTGAAAAAGATATTGACGTAAAGCGGCTCGGTGCGGTGCTGGCCGTTGCATATGAAAAACAGCTACGCGACTTTGCCAATCTGCTGTTGCTGGAAAATCTTGGGCCACGCACGTTGCAGTCCCTGGCGCTGATTGCCGAGGTGGTGCATGGAACGCCGACGCGCTTTGCTGATCCCGCGCGATTCTCATTCGCGCACGGCGGAAAAGATGGCCATCCCTTCCCTGTTCCGCTGAAGACCTATGATGAATCCCTCTCCGTCCTGCGCCGTGCCTTGCAGCAGGCCAAAGTCGGTCATACAGAAAAGTTAAGCGGCTTCAGCCGGCTTGATCGCTTTACCCGGATGGTTGAGAAGAAGGCGGAACCCAAGGTTGATTTTGAGGCAGCTCTGGCGCATGAGCGCCAGATATCTCCGTCGCTCGACGGAAGGACTGTCTTCGATGATCGGAAGCCGCAAGGAAAAGCAGCAAAAGCAAAGGATAATAAACAGCTCAAACTGTTCTGAGTTCCGGCGACTCTATTGCCCGCGCACTCCACTCTAGGTACACTGCACACGCGATGATGAAACCATTTTTCCTGTCTTTGATTACCGCGCTTGCCTGCATTCCTGCAATCGGCCAGTGCTGCCCGGAAAAGCCAACTGCAGAAAAGCGGCAAGTGCTCTGGCAGAAGCTTCAGGAAGATCTAACAGCCGTCGACAAGGGACTTGACGGCGTGATGGGCCTGGCGGTGAAAGATCTTACGTCGGGAGAAACCTTCTTCATCCACGGCGATGAAATCATGCCGCAGGCCAGTTCCATCAAAATTGCAGTCCTGGCGAATCTCTATCTGCAGGCGCAACAAGGCAAGCTCAAGCTGACTGATGAATACGTGGTGCGCAAAGAAGATCTGGTCAGCGGCAGCGACATCATGCTGGGACTCACGCCGGGCGTAACGCGCCTGACGCTCCGTGACTTAGCCACGATGATGGTAGCCGTGAGTGACAACAGCGCCACCAATGTTTTGATCGGCCGTGTGGGCATGGAGAACGTCAACGCGATGCTGGACGCTCCTGGATTGCACGCAACGCGGCTGCGTCGACAGATGATGGACCTGAAAGCCGCCGGCGAAGGCCGCGAAAACGTTTCCACGCCGCGCGAGATGATGACGCTGCTGGAAACCATCTATCGTGGCAAGCTGCTCAACAAAGAGATGACCGCCGACTTCATCAAGGTCCTGAGCACCCACAAAGAGAGTTCGCTCCTGCAAGGCTTGCCGGATGACGCAGTGGCCGCCAGCAAACCCGGTGAGCTGGAAGCCGTACGGAATGACTCTGGAATTATCTTCGTAAAAAACCGACCATATATTTTGTGCGTGATGACGACGTATCTGAAGGAAGAAAAAGAAGGCTCTGCGGCCATCCGCAAGATTACCTCGCTTACGTACAGTTACTTTGATCGCGTTTCCCGCGCGTCAGACTATGGCCGCGTCGTATCGCCAAAATAGAACGTGCAGGGGTAAAGCAACCCGTTACGCTACTCTGGCGCAATCGGCTAAAATAAGCTGGAATGAAACATCGTTCCCAATGGATCTTTAGCGCCGTGCTGCTTTTCAGTGTGATCTCTACGGCGCAGTTCAAGCGCGTTCCGTTACAAGCTCCGGCCCAGCCCAATCCGCAGTTATACCGGGCAGACGCCAATGCAGCCCAGGATATCCGCCGCGCGCTGGCCACTGCCGTTCAGCAACACAAAAACGTGCTGGTGGATTTTGGCGGCAACTGGTGTATCGATTGCCATGTCCTGGAAAACGCATTTCATCAACCCAGGATCGCTCCATTGCTGAACAGCAATTACATCGTTGTCCACGTGGACGTGGGAAAGTATGACAAGAACCTTGAGCTGGCCAAAAAGTATCACGTTAACCTGGAAAAAGGCGTGCCATCGCTGGCGGTGCTGGATGCACAAGGCAAAGTACTCTACGGCACTAGTGATTTTGAACGCGCGCGCATGATGAGTGAAGACGATGTAATTCAGTTCCTGGAGAAATGGAAGCCTGCGACGGAAAAGAAGCAGGGCAGCTAGGACGACGCAGGCAGCAACCGTTCTACTTCTTCCACAAACTGGTGCGGGCCTTCCTGCTTTGAAACCACTTTGTCCGGACAGGTCTCGCGGCCGAGATAAGCGTGGCCATCCACCTGCATCAGGACTTTCTGGTGAGGATGCCGTTGCTTGATCTCTTCGCAGAATTCCAATCCGGGACCGGCAAAGTAGCCGACATCAACAATCAGCAGATCGTACTGCGGGCCAGCAGAAATCACCGTGCGGGCCGCGTCCAGATCAACGGCGGTATCAACATTAAAGCCTCGCATCCGCAGCATCAGGGCGCGCAAGTGCTGTACGGTGCTATTGCCGTCAACAAGCAGGATACGGGATTTGCGTTTCGCAGCAGTCATTTGAACCTTTGGTTTAGGTTGTTCTCAGACTACACCCATGTGAACTGCTGCTTATGGCCCGATCACCGTAGTACCAGCACATTTATTTCGGCCGCAAAAAAACAGACACTCTGTTTATTGCTTGATTGTCACTTCAGTTTCTGGTTGAACCAGTCCGCCACCCGTTCAATCACGTCCCGCTGGTGCGCGGGATCCACGAACATATGGCCTTCATGCTCGTAAACAACCAGCTCTGTTTCCGTGCCGATCGTCTTCAGCGCATGCCAGAATTCGTATGACTGCGGAGTGGGACATTCGCCATCGCTATCTCCCACCAGAACCAGCGTGGGCGTTTTGGCATTTTTGATGAACGTGATGGGTGAGCTTTTGGCATAGACCTGGGGATCGTCATAAACGGTCGCACCAAAGAATGGGACCATCCATTTGTCGATCTGATTTTCACCGTAATAACTCTGGAAATTGGCCAGCCCCGCGCCGGCAACCGCAGCGGCAAACCGATTCGTCTGCGTGACCGCCCACATGGTCATATAACCGCCGTAACTCCAGCCGGTGATGCCAAGGCGATGCTCATCGATGGAAGCTTGCTTCAGCGCCTGATCCACTCCTGTCATGATGTCGCGAAAATCTCCATAGCCGAAATCCTTGACGTTAGCTCGGGTAAAAGCTTCGCCCTGGCCATAGCTTGCCGCGCGGATTCGGCATAAAAATGAAATATCCGGCGGCAGAGAGCGCCACGCCAAAGCTATGCGGCCCGGGCCATGTTGAATGCTGCATGGAACTAGGACCGCCATGCACCTGGACCACCATAGGATATTTTTTTGAGGCGTCGAAATTTGCCGGATACAGGAGCCAACCTTGCAGATTGAATCCGTCGTTCTGCCAGTGAATGCTTTTCGCCTCTCCCCATGCAGACTTGAGCGCAGCGTTACGCGATGTGATCTGTTTCCACTGGCCAATCGGGCCGACCCAGATTTCCGGCGGATGAGCCAGCGACTGGCGAATCAGCGATGAGGTATTTCCGTCAGCGGCCAGAGACACGGCCGTGCCCCATCCCTCGGCATTGAATTGGCCCGGCCCGCGAGTGAGTGTTGCAATAGCGCCGGAAGTCGGATCAATGGTGGCGATGCCGCTGTCGCCATCCACATCTTCGCCAAAAAGAATTTTGCCGCCGGTGGTCCACGTGAGCCAACTGGCGGAAGCTTTCATCCCGGGAGTGATATTTTTAGCCTGGCCGCCTTGCGCGGGAACAGTAAAGATATCGCCGCCCACAGCGGGCTCATCACTCATGATGCCGGAGATAAAAGCGACAGATTTTCCGTCAGGCGACCATGCCGGCACGGCGATTTGCGAATCGATGGGCGGCGTGTAAATGGATTTCATCTCACCGCCAGTCGCCGGGATGGTGTATATCTGCGCGACGTACCAATTGTCATCGCCATTGCCATGCGCTGCGGTGGTAACAAAGCTCTTGCCATCCGGCGACCACGCATATTCGTAAACATACATGTCGGCAGGAGATATCTGCCGCAACTTGCCGCCGGCAACGTCGATCAGCGCAAGGCGCTGCTCTGTAATAGCTTCCTTGATGACTCCGGTCTGCGCTTTTTCCGCGACCAATGGACCAGCAGCACGTTCGGCGTTCTCCGTAAATAAGAACGCGATGGTCTTGCCGTCAGGCGACCAATCGGGCGAGGCGAGAAAGCCTTTCACGCTGCTAAGTTTGCGCGGTGCACTGCCGTCAGCATTCGCGGTGTAAATCTGGGGCTGGCCGGGATTGCCGGCGTCAGAGAGAAAAGCAAGCTGCTTGCTATCGGGAGACCATGCCACGGAGCTTTCTGATTGCCCGCCGGCTGTAACGCGGCGCGGAGTTCCACCACTGGTCGCCGAAATAAAAATTGCTGATCCTTCTTTTGCGTTCTCCACCCATGCCACTTGTTTGCCGTCGGGCGAGATGGAGGTCTGATCAAAAGTTTTGCCGGCCCAGAGCGTAGCAATCACATTGTCCATGGGTGAATTGGTCTTTGCGCGTACGGCAGAAGCAGGCTGGGCCAAAGCCAGAGGGACGAGCAACAAACCCGCAAAGATGATCGCAATCATTCTTCCCACTTTATGCATTCGATTAACTCCAAGATTGATTTGCCAAATATACAAGCGACGATTGCCGGGAGCAAACGAGAGCGCGCCAGATACGGCAGCAGCGGCGATTGGCGTTTCAAAAAAAATGCTTACCGCGGACCAACGCTGATAAACGCGGACCTGCAAATGCAGTTCTCCGCGTCTTAGCGGTGAAAAAGTCTTGTGTAAAAACCTCACCACTGACCAACACTGATCTGCAGGAACATGATTAGAGCACGGAGTAGTTACCTATGCCGCTCCAATTTTTCTCCGTGTCTCCGTGCCTCCGTGATGAAAAGTTTTCCTAGTGCCCAGCTTTCTCCAGGTCTGCGGCAGCGGAATCAATGGCATCCGCATAATCCTGCAACGCCTTGGCCGCCCGCACGATTTCTTTGTCTGCTTCCTGATAGCGCTTCTCTTCAATGCCTTCGCGCACGCCGGGAAGCGTTTTTGCTCCGTAACCGGTGTAGAAGCCGGGCGCATAAATCAGGTGCTTGAACCATGGGCGGCGCGGAAGGCCATCAGGGTTGGTCAGCTTGCGTTCTGCCTGAATTAATTTCGCGTTAAGCGCCTGCAATTGCTGCGGATTTCCCGCATTGTTGAATGCGTTCAGCGCCTTGGAGTAACGTTGCGAACTGCGATCAAGAGCGTTCTGCGCGTTATCGAGTGGGGCAAAATTCAGGAACGGCGGAACTTCTTCTTTTGGCGGAGCGATAGTTGGCCGACGAGGATCGGAAACGGAGCTGTAAACGCCATCGTCAATGTCCTGGTTGCGGTCATGAACTTGCTCCTGCTTGTCCTTGAGCAGCTTCTTCAACTCGTCATTGTATTTGTGGATGGTGTCGGCGAAATCGGCGAAGTCATAAGGCAGCACATCCGCATCGGCAAAGCGCAGGACCATTGTGCCAATAGTTTGTGAAAGCGCGCGTCCGTAAATAAAGTCTTTATCAGAAAAATGGGTGAACCAGTAAAAGTCGTCGTAGATGGAGTGATAGATTCCGCCATCGTCCTCGCCGCCAAAGGCTACGTTGAGCGAAGCGACGCCGAGGTGGTCAATAAACGTTGTGTAGTCGCTGCCGGAGCCGAGCGCGCCGATGCGTAGATCGGGGCGGGTGCGCGCATCTTTGCGGTCCTCCGGAGGGCCTTGCGTGAGACGAGCAGCCTGGTCGCGCTTCCACACGGAAATATTCTTCTCCGGGTCGGTAATGTCACGCGATACGGTGTTCACGAATTTCTCCAGCGAGTGCGAGCCTTCAACGCCAAGAAAGCCGCGGCCATTGCCATCCGTATTGATGTAAAGAGCGGCGTGCTGCTTGAGTTCGTCGCCGTGGTACTCTGCCCACTCCGTGGAGCCCAGCAGCATGGGCTCTTCCCCATCCCACGCGCAATAGACAATGGTGCGTTTGGGCTTCCAACCCTGCTTGAGCAGTTCGCCCAGGGCGCGCGCTTCTTCCAGCAACGCGATCTGGCCGGAGATGGGGTCTTCCGCGCCGTTCACCCAACCATCGTGATGATTGCCGCGCACGATCCATTGATCTGGTGATTCCGAGCCGGGAATTTTGAATACCACGTCATACACGGGCTTGATGTCCCAGTTGAAAGCCACTTTCAGGTGGACTTTTGCCGGACCCGGCCCAACGTGATACGTAAGCGGAAGCGCACCGCGAAAACTTTCCGGAGCGACGGGGCCTTTCAGCGCGGCCAGAAGCGGCTTGGCGTCGCCATAAGAAATTGGGAGCGTGGGAATCTTAGTGAGCGTGGGAATGTCTTTGAGGGGTAGGCGCTTTACGTCGCCCTTGGAGCCCACGCCGGGGGTGGTGGGATCGCCGGGATAGATGGGCATGTCCATGACGCTGCCGCGCTGAACACCATTTTCATTGCGCATGGGGCCATTGGGAAAAACATCGTCCACGAAGTAGCCGTCGTCGCGCGGATCGGAATAAATGATGCAGCCGATTGCGCCGTGTTCCGCCGCGATTTTGGGCTTGATGCCGCGCCACGAGTTGCCGTAACGCGCAATCACAATCGCGCCTTTCACCGACACGCCGAGCCGGTCGAGTTCTTCATAATCATGTTGCAGGCCGTAATTGACATAAACCAGCTTGCCGGTCACGTCGCCATCAATGGAATAAGCGTTATAGGTGGGCAGCTGCTCACTCTGCTGGTTCGACGTGGGATCGCCCGCAACAGGAGGCTCCTGCAGCTTGGCGGTGTAGCGCGTGGGCTCCGTCAATTCAAGCACACGCTCTTTGGGCGTGGGAAAGAGCACGTCGAACTGCTCAATCTGCGCGTCCAAACCCCATGACTTGAATTGCGAGAGTATCCATTCCGCATTCTGCTTGTCATAAGGCGAGCCCACGTGGTGAGGCCGCGCGCTGAGCCGCTGCATGTAGTCGCGAAGATTCTTGGGATCGGGAATGGCGCGAAACTTATTTTCCCAATCACGCTCCGCGTGCGACGTGGCTGACGTGAAGCCGAAGAGCGCTTCGTCGTCAGGACTGGCAGCGGAAAGAGGAAGAAGGGCGATGAGGCAGAGCAACATGGCGGAGAGCGCACGTCTCATGAAAGAACTCCAGGAGAAGAATGAAGAACGGCAAATTGTATATGACGCCGGGCGGTATCGCTCCGCTATTTCGTCTGAGGTCGTGGCGGGCTGAATTGCTTATGGAGGGCGGGCTGGACCACGCTATTCTTGAATACATCATACCTACACTTGCTCTCGCAGCCGGGGAAAGTCAGTTCAATCCACTTCGGCGGTTGATCGAGCGTCAAGACGGCCTTGGTGCGGAGCTGTTCGAGCAACTGGTAGACGTAGCGCGCCTGCAGCCAGTACGTGTCCGTCTGCGAATCTTTGTACAACTCAAAAACCAGCGCTCCCGCCGGCGGCGTGTCATTATCTGGCAGGTCCGGGAGCTTCCAGGAAAGACCGAGCAGGGCAGCAACATTGGCGATGTTAGTGTCATGGCCGGAAAAGATAACCAGCCTCTCCGCCGGCGGTTTCGGCTGCATGGCCTTATCAAGTTTGTCGGCGATTTTCACCACCAGAGGGATACTCTGGATGGCGGCGATATACAGCGCCCGTTGCGTCTCCTGGAAATAGGCAGTGTGAATTTCCTGCATTTGCCGGAAAAGCTGGCCTGTGCTGGAGCAATTTAAATCCTTATTCGGGGTATTGAAAGTTACGCGTCCCCATCCGACCTTGGCACATGGCAGGCCATTGGCATACTCAAGCAGAAAAATCTCTGAAGCAGTCGAACCTACGTTGAATGGTCCATCCCAATGGAGTTTTTTATCTTTAGATGAATAATAGGCGCACTGGGCCTGGGGTTGGGATGGGCAATCCAAGGGCAGGCAATCCCCTTTGGCGGGGCAGAGTGTAGCTTTCAAGTCAGCGAATGGCTTGCGGTATTGCTTCAGCAAATCCGAATAGCGGCTGTTGATATCGTCTGCGATCGCCTGCAGCCCGGCGGCATCATCCGAACTGGAAAGGGGATGAAACAGCTGGTCATTGCTCGACGGCCGCTGGCAGGAGTTTTTGTCCTCCGATAGAGTACAGGGCGAATACGGCCGCTGGAAGTTCACAGAAATATTGCAGCCGGACGAGCGCCCAGCCAAACCTTGCGCCAGTTCCCGGCCGGTTTGCACGGTACGCTCTTCGTTGTCGGCCCAGATGGATACCTCCTTGGCGGGACAGTTGCGTGGAAGCAGACCGCGGTGGGAGTAGTATTCGTGATAGTAAGCCCCCATGAGCCGGACCAGCTCCTCACCGGCGGGCGTAAGATCGCCCGGATAGACGACGCTCCAATCCTGCTGGTTTTCCGGCCAGGGATCTTGAACGGTACGCACGCTGAGTGGAGAGCGCACGCCGTGGCGGGTGAGGATGACCACCATCTTGAGCTGATCAGCGGGGGGTTGGTCGTTGCCGGCGGATTGCGCAAAAGTGCACGGCGCAACCAGGAGGAGAGCACACAACACGCGAGCGAACATGGAACCTCCAGGACAGCGAAGATCAGGGGGCCGGACGGCTTCTAAACGGCAGGGATTATAGCTGTTCCGCGGTTCACACGCGTGAATAATCCGGCCGCCAGTTGCTGATCGCTTTCTTGATGTCGGAGCGGCTGAGCTTTTCATCGAGCGCGCGCTGGAAAAGAGCGGGAAGTTCCGCGTCCGAGGCAAAGCGCAATCCGACGATCTGGGAATCCGATAATTCTGGGATACGCAGGCGCAAAGACTCCGGCAGGATAGCGGCCAGGCGAATGCGCTCTTCCGTGCGAATGACACGGTCCTGAAGTTGTGTGGCCCAACTGCGCAGCCGTCCGGCGAGGATGAACAATGCCAGCGAGACCAGCAGCAGCCATGCTCCGCCGATGCCGGGATGGCGAAACAGAAGATAACCGACGATGAAAATATTGATCAGCAGGACGGGCAAAACGAAAAAATGAAAAGCCGGATCGAGCTTGGCGTGGCTGGCGTAAGACTGCGGTTTGTTGGACATGGTTCTCCTGTGGCATAAAAGTGTACCGGAATAGATGATGCGCGCGCGGCGGGATGCAGAAAAGGGAGTCTAGGGTCCGGCATTACGCCGACTGGTAGAGGCGAATAAAATACGATATAATGATTTATGCGCCGGAGCGATTGCTTGGGATAGCCCCCTGGCAATCTTGGATGTCTTTATCCAAACAACTCAACGATCAGCATTAGCCCGCAAATCGATATTGCTTAAGAATAAAAAACGGGAATCGGCTGGGCGGATAAAAAGGATCGAGACAAGCTGTCGACAGTTCAGTCGATAGGCTTTCGACAAGCTGTTGACAGCCTTTCGAAAGCTTATCAAATGGCGCAAGTGCCTTCGTTTCAGCAAAAGCGTCCATAAAGGGGGGTGGGGAGTGACCCGATACATCGGCGCCATTGATCAAGGGACAACGAGCACGCGCTTTATTGTGTTCGACGCAGCTGGGAAAGTCGTGGCCTGCGCGCAGAAAGAGCACAGGCAAATCTATCCGCAGGCGGGATGGGTGGAGCACGATGCGGAAGAAATCTGGCAGCGCACACAGGATGTAATGGCCCAGGCAATGGCAGAGGCGCGACTGAAGGCCGGCGACCTGGCCGCGATTGGAATCACCAACCAGCGCGAGACAACCATGCTGTGGAGCAAGAAGACAGGCAATCCGCTGCACAACGCAATCGTGTGGCAGGACACGCGCGTGGCTGACGAGGTGAGCAGGTTTGCCAAAGAGGTGGGCGAGTCGTTTTTCCGCAGCCGGACAGGATTGCCGCTCTCCACATACTTCAGCGCGCTCAAATTGCGCTGGCTCCTGGAAAACATTGCCGGGGCGCGCGGGCAGGCTGAAAGCGGCGAGGTACTGTTCGGCAATATTGATTCGTTTCTTCTATGGAAGCTCACCGGCGCAGAGAACAAAGGCCTGCACGCAACTGATGTGACCAACGCCAGCCGCACGCAATTAATGAATCTGGACACGCTGGAATGGGATGAGGAGCTATTGCGCGCCTTTGCTATTCCGCGGCAGGTCCTGCCGCAGATTCGATCCAGCAGTGAAGTGTATGGCCATATAGCGCAAGGACCATTGGAAGGCGTGGCGATTGCAGGAATCCTGGGCGACCAGCAAGCGGCGCTAGTAGGACAAACGTGTTTCACAAGCGGCGAAGCCAAGAATACATACGGCACCGGCTGCTTTCTGCTGATGAATACCGGTACAAAACCGACGGAATCTAAACACGGACTGCTTACGACCGTCGCTTATAAGCTGGGGCAGGAGCCAGCGAGATATGCTCTGGAAGGCAGCGTCGCAATCGCGGGCGCTCTGGTGCAATGGCTGCGCGACAATCTTGGTCTGATCAAAACCAGCGCCGAAGTGGAGGATCTGGCGCGAACGGTGGAAGATAACGGCGGCGTGTACATGGTCCCGGCATTTTCCGGGCTATATGCGCCATATTGGAAAGAGCATGCGCGCGGCGTGATTGCCGGCTTGACGCGCTATGCCAACAAGGGCCACTTGGCGCGGGCGGCGCTGGAAGCGGTGGCGTTCCAGACGCGCGAAGTGGTGGAAGCGATGGAGCAGGATTCAGGCATACGGCTGGAAGAGTTGCGTGTGGACGGAGGAATGGTGGGCAATGATCTGCTGATGCAGTTTCAGGCTGACATATTGAATCGGCCCGTCGTGTTGCCATCGACGAAAGAGACCACGAGCCTGGGCGCTGCTTATGCGGCAGGGCTGGCCATGGGATTCTTCAGCAGCGTGGATGCGCTGCGCAGTCAATGGTCGGCGGAGAAGATATGGAATCCGGCGATGGAGCCAACCCGGCGGGAACAGATGTACAAGGAGTGGAAGAAGGCGGTTACAAGGACGTTTGATTGGATGGAACCAGCGTGAAGAAATTACTTTCTGGATAACCGCCGTCGCTATCGATCTAAGTAGGCAGCAAAGTAAATTGAGCAGGGCTGAATTGAGCAGCGCAAAGAGTTCTTCACAACCCCATCTGGCCACCCAGCTTTGAAAGAGAGAATCCTAATCATGGTCACATCAAATGAACGGAGGCAGGTGCCATGAAGGCAGCATTTCTCATTGGCCGTCTGGTGTTTGGCGGATTCTTTCTCTATAACGGCATCAATCATCTCAAGCAGCGCAAGCAACTGGGGCAGTATGCAGAGTCAAAGAACGTTCCCATGGCTGAAGCGACAGTGGCGGCAACCGGCGTGGTGTTGATTGCCGGCGGCGCCAGCATATTGCTGGGCGTAAAACCCAAGCTGGGCACCGCCGCGGTCGCAGGATTCCTGGCGGGCGTTTCACCCGTAATGCATAACTTCTGGAACATGGAGGACCCGCAGCAGCGCATGAACGAAATGATAAATTTCAGCAAGAACATGGCACTGCTTGGCAGCGCCCTGGCGCTTATGGGGGTGGATGAGCCGTGGCCGGCCAGTGTTCCCATTGGCCAGGATGAGATCGCAGCACGCGGCTATGAAGACCTGATTGCCGCATAAGTTATAAGGCGAGAAAACACCATGCGCAGAAGAGAATTTCTTAGAGGTGTAGCTCTGGCGGGAATCGCAGCGCGCAGCACGCGAGGCCTGGCCAGCAGCGTTGCCGGCGGCACGCAATCGAGTACAGCCGGGAATAAAGAAGGAGGCTCGATGATCTATCGCACACTGGGGCGGACAGGCGAGCGCGTTTCCGCCATTGGCATGGGCGGGTTTCACATCGGGCAGCCCAAGCTTACCGAAGATGACAGCATGAAGCTGATTCGCGCCGCCATTGATGGCGGAATCAACTTCATGGATAACTCATGGGACTACAACAAAGGGGAGAGCGAAGTCCGCATGGGGAAAGCGCTGAAGGACGGCTATCGGCAAAAAGTTTTTCTCATGACCAAGCTCGATGGCCGCACCAAGGAAGAAGCGACCAAGCAGATCAATGAATCTTTGCAGCGCTTGCAGACCGATCACCTCGACCTGATCCAGCACCACGAGATTATCCGCTTTGACGATCCGGACAGAATCTTTGCCGAGAACGGCGCGCAGGAAGCCGTGCTGGAGGCAAAGAAGGCCGGCAAGGTGCGTTACATCGGATTTACCGGACACAAAGATCCGCATATCCATCTCTACATGCTGGAGGTGGCGGCGAAACATAATTTCCATTTTGACACGGTGCAGATGCCGCTGAACGTAATGGACGCGCACTTCCGCAGCTTTGGCAAGCTGGTGCTACCTAAACTGGTGGAGCAACAAACTGGCGTACTGGGAATGAAATCCATGGGCGACAAGATCATTCTAAAGAGCGGCGTGGTGAAACCCATGGAATGTCTCCATTACGCAATGACCCTGCCAACTTCTGTGGTGATTACCGGAATCGACAGCCAGGAAATTTTGCAGCAGGCCTTTGAAGCGGCAAAAACTTTTAAGCCGATGAGCAAAGAAGCGGTCTCTGCTCTGCTGGCCAGGACAGAGAAAGCGGCGGCACAAGGCGAATACGAACTGTTTAAGACTTCCGCGCACTTTGATTCCACGGCGCACCATCCGGAGTGGCTGGGCGGACAGTCACCGCATGTGGACCAGCTTGCCGGACCGCCGAGCTAAGTAGCGGAGCGCTAGGGCTGGGAATTGAGCGGGACAAACTCCGTTTTTACATCACCATTCGGGCTAATGGTGTGCATGGCAAAGCCGAGCGGAGTGCTCCATGGCAGCAGTCTGCTGGTCGTCGGTGCGACGTGCCAGGTGATGCCATCGCGCTCGAAAATACTTCCGGCATGCCAATGGCCCGCAAGCATATGCTTGACGCCGATCCGATGCAGCAGATTTAATTCCCGCGAGCGATACGGCTCGTTGATTACCCAATAAGGCTTAGGATCGGGAGGCATATTGTCACCGCGGGCGGCAGGGATGTGCTGGATACCGATAATGATATTTCCGCCGCGCTGGTCGCGATCACTGTCATTGTTTTGTCGATCATTATTTTGACGATCATTATTTTGATGATCATCATTTTGACGATCATTATCTTGATGATCATCGTCGCGGTCGGCTTGGTTCTGCGGGTGGTCGCGATTGTCTTGATTCCGGCGGCCAAACTTCCACCAGGGGCGAGGAGTGCCGTTATCTGCGTTGCGCCCCGATCCCTGGCGTGAAAGCCAGGAAAGCATTTTTTGCGATTCGGCTTCAGTTTGCGGCGGCATTGGCTCTGGAGATTGCGCATCAAAGTTATCGAAATTGCCCAGGAGTTGGGAATCGATTACCAGAAACGTGACGCCCTTGACCTGAAAGCGGTAATAGTCCGGGCCAAAGACCTCGCGATATTTGGCGACGTCGTTAGTGTGGACATCGTGGTTTCCCGGCGCGTAGTACACAGGCGCATGCAGCCACTTTAAGATACCGCGGGCGCGCAACCACTCATCGTAGTTTTCGCCCACATCGCCGCTCACGATCACAGCATCCGGGTGGCGCGCATTTACCATGTCCACCGTACGGCGCAAATTATCGAACGCGTGCGGAGCTTGAGGTTCTCCCAAATGCGTGTCACTGATCTGGGCTATGGTCACTTGAGCATGGCCCGCAGCGGGTAACGCCAGCATTGCGGCGCAGCATAGCAGCACAAACAGCACGCATTGGATCAGCGACACAGTCTGTCGCCCAAAGGACTTTGTTGTAGTTTCAGCTCTCATGGATATTACGTAAGAACCCATTTTGTGCTCTGGAGTTGTCAGGATAATAGTTCATCGGTAATCTGTTCACGGGCGCAGGTGGAACTTTCAGCGCATGAGAGCATCGAATCTTTATGGAAAATTTACAAACTGTGGTCTTAGGCGGCGGATGTTTCTGGTGCCTGGAAGCGGTGTTCGACCGCATGGAAGGCGTCACGTCAGTTGAATCCGGCTATATGGGCGGCCACGTGGATAGGCCTACGTACCGGCAGGTCTGCAACGGCGATACCGGGCACGTTGAGGTGGTGCGCGTCACGTTCGATCCCGCGGTGGTTAGTTTCCGGGAGATTCTAGACGTATTTTTTTCCATCCATGATCCCACCACGCTCAACCGCCAGGGCGGCGACATGGGTACGCAATATCGCTCGGCCATTTTCTATTCCACGGAAGAGCAATACCGCGAAGCGAAGAAAGTCATTGATGAATTGACCGCCGCAAAGCACTGGCCGAACCCAATCGTTACATCGTTGGAACCGGCGGCTAAATTCTATGTGGCCGAAGATTATCACCAGGAATATTTCGCCAACAACGGGAACCAGCCCTATTGCCAGTTTGTGGTAGCGCCTAAGGTGAAGAAATTCGAACAGAAATTTGCGCAAAAAATCAAGGCCTGAGCGCAACATTTTCCGCCAATTGGTGTTGGCCTAAGTTGTTTGTTTTTATGGGCATGCCAGCCCTCCTTCGCAGTATCAGCAGCATCCAAAATGGCGATAGAAGGCAAAACCGACGCGAGGAGAACCTATGAAACGCTTAGTTACATTGTTGTTTGCATTTGTCATGACTGCTTCTTTATGCATGCTGGCGCAGGAGCCCGCTGCCAACCAGGGAGCCAATGACAAGAAGACGGCCAAGGCAGAGAAGAAAGAAGCCAAGGCCGCGGAAAAAGGCAAGTCCATGAGCCTGACCGGCTGGGTGAAAGACCAGGACGGCAAAACCGTCTTCGTCAACGACAAAGATAAACAGGCATGGAACATCGCGAACATGGATGCCGTGAAGGGCCACGAGGGTCATCACGTAAAGGTGAAGGCCAAGCTGAATGAAGCTGACCACTCCATGAACGTGGAAAAACTCACCATGATGCGCAAGGCCAAGCAGACGGCTGAAGAGAAACAAAAGGAAGAAAAGAAATAGCAGCGGTAACATTTAGCAATGAGACATGGGCGGAGCCTGAGAGCTTCGCCCGTATTTTTTGCTATATGCTTGAAGAGTGCATACTTCCCTGCCAGCGGCCGATCAGAAGCTTATCCAGATTGTGGATGCCGCGCTGGCTGAAGCGGCGCGCAAGAGCGGAGACTGGCTGGTGTGCCGCAAAGGATGCACGCAGTGCTGCCATGGGCCATTCGCCATCAGCCAACTGGATGCATGGCGGCTGCAGAAAGGCTTAGATAAACTCAAGTCGAGCGATCCGAAGCGCGCGGCGCGAGTACGCCAACGCGCGCAGCAGTCGGTGAGGCAATTATCGGCCAATTTTCCTGGCGATCCCAAGACCGGCATTTTGGCCGAAGATGAAGAAGCAGAAGCAGCGTTCGCCGACTTTGCCAATGACGAGCCGTGTCCCGCGCTTAATCCTGAAACTGGAGCTTGTGATTTATATGAGTCACGTCCCATGACGTGCCGCACCTTTGGTCCGCCGGTACGGTCAGGTCCGGAGGAAGGACTGGCTGTCTGCGAGTTGTGCTACCACGGTGCAACTGACCGGCAGATTGCCGACTGCGAGATGTCGCCTGATCCCGACAATGTGGAAGAGCGGTTGATTGCGGAAGCGGAGAAGCAGACCGGCAAACGCGGAGCTACGATTGTGGCGTTCTGCCTGGCGAAGTAGGTTTTTGCCGCAGATGAACGCTGATAAGCGCAAATTCAAGAAAAATTTAGCCGCGAATTTCGCGAATGCACACGAACAAAATCGGATTCGCGTCTTTCGTGTTTATTCGCAGCAGGATTTTTTCGCTGAGCCCGCCGTTCATGCTCCGGCGGAAACCGGCATATCAGAGATCACGCCTTCAGGAATGTGGTAACGCTGGCTGCGCGGCAGTTTGCCAAGCAATCCCAGCGTGAAGAACGTCCCTGCAACAATCAAAAACGTGGCCAGACGAACGTGGCCCAGGCTCGCGGGTGAAAGATCAAAATATTTCCCCAGCCGCCACATCGCCCAGCCGGCAAGCTGCGTGGGGACTACAGTCCACACGGCAACGTAAAACCAGCCTTTTTCCGCGCCTTCATCGCGGGTGGAACGGGCGGCACGCGGCGTAAAGTCCAGAATCGTCGCAAGCACGATTGCAGCCGCCAGCGGGTAGTAGAGTTTGTAAAAGAGCTCGTTGATGATCCAGCGGCCAAAGAAGAAGTTGATGGCCAGGCCGATCAGGTTGATGGTGAACGGCACCAGCAGATCAATCCACGCGGCGGTGTAGCAAACCACCCGATACCAGAGATTCGGTTTGGGCTCACCATAGTGCGTAATGTAAGGCTTGGGCTCGCCGCCGGGAAGGCGACCGGCAAATCCGCGCCAGATGCAAACAGCGGTTACGATAGCCAGCCATATCCAGTGACGGCGGTCAGGGCCGTGCGCATAAAGATCAGCGGTAAGATGGCCGGGGAGAATCCAGAACACCCATATCCAAATGGGGACGTGGAGCACGCGGTAATAATTCTTGTTCTTTTCACGTTCAACGACTTTTTTCATGGATGGTTGAGGTTTCCGAATGCATTTTAATATGCAAAACCTTGAACCACAAAGGACACAAAGGAACACAGAGGCCATGTGCTCGGAAAAGAATATGGTGGAACCGTCCGCCTCACTTTTATGCTAACCGAAGGAAAAGGCCGCAACGTGTAAGTTGCGGCCTTTTACCGACTACGCAGCAATCATCACTGTGGAGGAGCTTGTTTGGTGATGTCGTCCAGTCCGGTGACCGGCTGGGCGGGCAAAGCTGGCGGGGTAAGAAATGCCGGCGGATTGATGAAGTCAAAGAACTCGGTCATGTCATCTGCCGCAGTGTCACGCGCGGTGAGCGGCGCAAGGCTGAAGCGCGTTTCAACCAGCTTAAGGATTGACGTGAGCTCCCGATTGGTGTGAGAGACAAAGTGCGGTTTCACGAAGGGCGATACCACGATGATCGGCACGCGGAAACCGCTCAACGTGAAGTCCCCAGGCAAATCGCTGGGGCCAAGTTGCGGCGGAGTCGCGTCCGGTGCAACAACGGTGAAGGGCGGCACGTGATCATAGAGACCGCCGCCTTCGTCATAAGCCAGGATGAAAATAGAATCGTGCCATGCGGGGCTGTTCATCAGAGCGTCAATGATGGTCTTTACATAAGCTGCGCCTTTTTGAATGTTGGCGTCAGGGTGCTCGTCGAGCCCGCTGCCGCCAAAACCGGCGTCAATCCAGACGAAGGAGGGCAGGTCCTGGTCCGCAGTAGTGCGAGCAAGGATATCGAAATAGTTTTGGATCGGGAAGGTTTTGTGTTGAATCGCGATGTTGTCCCAATCAGTAAAGCCGGCAAGGAAAATGCCGTCCTTGTCATAGTAAGACCAGCTTACGCCGGCATTTTGCAGGCTGGAAAAAATAGTTGGGCACGTCCACTTTGGCGCTCCCGTGGGTGAGGGGAAAATCCTTCCCTGGCTGGTGGCGCAGAACATGTATTGGCGATTGGGCACCGTGTTGGCCAGCAGTGACGAGTGGAAAGAATCGCTGGTGGCGAACTGCGTGGCCAGTTCATAGTAATAAGGAATGTCGGTCTGGTCATATTGCCCCAGAGCGCGCAAGCCCTTTTGATCTGTGGGCGATGAAACGGAATGACTAGTCAGGGCGAAGCGGTCCATCCTGAAAGTGCCGTCCGTCTGCTGATCAATATCAAAATGGCTCTCATTCCAGGCGGGGGATAAGTTGTCCGTGCGTACCGTAGGCTCATGGAAAAGATGTCCGGTGCCTCCGCCAAAGAGCGGCAGAATGACATTGGGATCGTAACCGGCGTTGATTTGATAATTCGGGATATGGTCGACATTGGTCGCATAGTCGCCGAGCTTGCTGAAGTAGCTATCGAAGGAACGATTCTCTTGCAGCATCACGATGATGTGCTTGATCCCCTGCAACCCACCGTTGGTGACAACATTTACCGTGATTGAAGCTGTCGCTGTGTGGCCCTGCGCGTCAGTGGCCGTGATGGTGTAAATGGTATTTTGCGTTGGCGAAACCGAGACGCTGCCGCTGGCGCCGGTAATCGGCGGAACGCCCTGATCAATGCTGACGGATGCTGCGCCCGTTGACGCCCATGTGAGAGTTGATTGGCTTCCCGGCGCGATATTCGCGGGATTCGCTTTCAGAGTCACAGCCAGAGGCGCATTCACGGTTGCCGTGGCCGTAGCCGTGGCTGAACCGTTGGTGGCTGTGATCGTGTATGTAGTCGTCGCTGCCGGTGAAACGCTCACGCTTCCGCTGGGGCCGTTCACCGCGCCAATTCCCTGATCGATGCTGAGAGTGGCGGCGTTGCTGCTCGTCCAACTCAACGCTGCAGTCTGTCCGGGACCAACCGTTGCGGGGCTGGCAGTAAGCGTCACGCCAAGAATATTTACAGTGGCTGAAGCTGATGCGGTCACCCCCTGCGCCCCAGTGGCCGTGGCCGTGAATGTGGTTGTAACCGGCACCACGACCGCAGCGGAACCGGAAAGCGCAATTGAAGTCACATCATCGCCCAGAATCGAGGGAGTGATCGCCACCGAGGTTGAGTTCGTACTGGCCCAGGTCAGAGTTGTACTCTGTCCCGCAGCCACAACGCCGGGGGAAACGCTCAAAGTCATCGTTGGCGCGGAGCCTTGGGGAACCACAGTCACGGTAATTGAATTTGTAGCTGCTTTGCCGTTTGCATCCATCGCCGTGCCAACGTAAGTTGTGGTCGCGGCTGGCGACACTGTCGCCGAGCCTGTCAGCGGAAGAGTGCCTGAAGCCACGGCGGGCGAAATGGAAAATGAAACAGCGTTTGTGGCTTTCCAGCTGAGCGTGGTGCTTTGCCCCTGCACAATGGTGCTGGAGCCGGACGCAAGAGCAATCACCGCCTGTGATGGACCGTTGTTGCCAGGAGGCGTAACCGCTCCACCGCCGCACCCGATCAGAAAAACAATTATTGAAACGAAGGAAATCTTCAGGACATCCTGCAGAACTACTGACGAAGTTTTTGCGCGAAGCATGGCACACTCTCATCCAGGGGTACTGGCTGAGATGTGAACCCAGCAGCTCAGGTTGCAAGCTGCTGGATGGGGTTAAGCCTTGGTCGCGGCGTTAACGTGCCTAACAAATCGGCCTGCTTTCCAACATTTTGCTAGCAGGCCTTTTGCTTGCTCCTGGCTTGCAACGGCAAGGACGCTAAGAATTTACTTAATCGCCGCTGCTCCAGCCACTGCGCACTGTCCATCCTGGTCACTATTGGCGCCGGAAACACCAATCGCGCCGATAATTTTGCCATCCAAAAGAATCGGTACTCCGCCTTCTACAGGCACGGCGCCTTCCAGGGCCATTACGCGGATGCCGGCGCCGCCGCCGGCCAGCGCATCCTGAAATGCCTTGGTAGGACGCTTATACAATGCCGCGGAACGCGCTTTATTAATGGAGACGTTCGCGCTGCCGATCTGCGTGTTGTCGGATTTCTCGTAATAGACCAGCGTGCCGTTAGGATCAACAATGGCAACGGCCATTACCCAGTGATTTTTCACGGCTTCCGCCAGCGCGGCTGCCGCGGCTTTCTTTGCGCTTTCCACCGTGATCGGCGGGCCATAAGGATTAGGCAACATCTGGGCCTCCATTCCCAACGCGCAAACCGCCAGCGCCAGGACTAACAAAATTTTGATCGTGCGTGATGACATGGTACATTGCTCCTCTTCTTTTCGCATACGTCCAAGGTTTCATCAACAGCTCCATGGGAAAGAGACTCCAGAAAATCTTTACTGCGTACCGGAAAATCCTAATCGTCGGCGATCAGCTGCAATCGCGTGAGGAACGGAGTCTAAAGTCTGCGGAAAGGATGTGTCAAGAACTGCAGCTGGCAGTTAGAATGCTTGGTTACGTTCATCACCAACATGGAACCAATCTCGCATTTCTTTTATTCTGACCGTTTAAAACTTCAATTCTGGGACTACGGGCAGGACGGCAAGCCCGCTCTGGTGCTTGTCCATGGCGGCCTTGACCACGCGCGCAACTGGGACTGGGTAGCGCGTTCTCTGCGTGAGCATTACCACGTCTATGCGCTTGATCTGCGCGGACACGGCAACAGCGCCTGGGCCCCAGGCGCCATGTATAGCGTAGCGGAGCACGTGCTCGATCTTTCCGCGCTGCTCGATATCATTAACGAGTTCCCTATTCGCCTCGTCGGACATTCACTCGGCGGCATCGTCGTGCTGCATTATGCCGGCATTTATCCCAGCCGCGTCACCAAGGCTGTCTCAATAGAAGGCATCGGATTCCCACCGACACATCGCGTGCACGGCCCCGCTTCCAACCGGTTACGCTATTGGCTTGAAGCCCGACGAGACATCGAAAAGCGCAAGCGCAAACCTTATCCCAGCCTTGATGCCGCCATGGCGCGCATGAAAGAAGCCAACCCGCACCTGAGCGACGAAGTTGCTCGCCACCTTACGCTCCACGGCACCAACTGGGATTCTGAAGGCTGCCTCACCTGGAAATTCGATAACTATGCCCGCGCCATCGGCCCTTTCGGCCACAACCTCGCCGATACCTCAGAGATCTACGGACAAATCACCTCACCCACGCTGCTCTTCTGGGGACTGGAAAGCTTTGCTCCGGTGCCGGAAAATGATCCCCGCGTCTCAGCCATGCAACATTGCCGGCTGCTCAAAGTCCCCAAAGCCGGCCACTGGGTGCATCATGACCAACTCGAGGTGTTTTTGCGGGAGACAAAGGTGTTTTTGCAGGAGTAGCCCGTCCGTCTTCCGCTTCGGCTGTTCCTCCAATTACCACCTCGAATGTCAAAGGCCATTAAACCTGCTGACCGGGCAACATCCTTAGATCTGCGCATTCAGCAGCGGTAGGTTTTCTCGAGTCTCGGCAGTTCATAGAAGCCTTCATTTAAAATGGTCCATTCGCTTATGAATCGTCCTCTTGTTCTTATCATCCTCGACGGCTGGGGCTATGCGCCGCTTTCCAAAGCCAATGCCATTGCCTTGGCGCGCAAACCCAACTATGACCGCCTGCTCACCGAATATCCCAACACTCTCATCCACACCAGCGGACGCTTTGTCGGGCTGCCGCAGGGGCAGATGGGCAATAGTGAAGTCGGGCACCTCAATATCGGCGCCGGGCGAGTGGTTTACATGGACATCACCAAGATCGATCTGATGATCGAAAAAGGCGACTTCTACAGCAATCCCGTATTGTTGGAAGCCATGAAAAATGCTCGTAGCGGCGGCCGTCAATTGCATCTTTTCGGGCTGCTCTCAGATGGCGGCGTGCATTCCCACCGGAACCATCTTTACGCGCTGCTGCGCATGGCAAAACAAAGCGGCGTCGATCGCACTTATGTTCACTGCTTCATGGACGGACGTGACACCCTGCCCACCAACGGCGCAGTTTACCTCCAGCAATTGCAGCAAAAGATGCGCGAACTTGGCGGCAAGATCGCCAGCGTGAGTGGCCGCTACTACGCCATGGATCGCGACAAGAAGTGGGACCGCGAGCTCAAGGCCTTTGATGCCATGGTTGCGGGCAAAGCCGAAGGCGGCGAATTTATTGACCCGGTACAGGGCGTGAAGGATTCTTACAATCGCGACGTGACCGACGAGTTCATTATCCCGTTCACCTGCATCGACAATCGTGGCGAGCCGGTGGCCACCATTCGCGATGATGATTCCGTCATCAACTTTAATTTCCGCGCTGACCGCGCCCGCCAGATCACCCGCTGCCTGGCCCGTGAAAGCGGACTCACCGCGCAGGACGGACGTGATCTGCCCGATGCTGAAGCGCTTGACGCCACCATCCCGCGCAGCCGCGTCCCCAAAAACCTGAAGTACATCTGCATGACGCAGTATGACAAGCAGTTCACCTTGCCCTTTGTGGTGCAGCCGGATTCGCTGAAAAATATTCTGGCCAACGTGATGGCCGAGCACAATCTCCGCAACTTGCGCGTCGCCGAAACCGAAAAATACGCTCACGTCACCTACTTCTTCAATGGCGGAGTGGAAAAGCCTTTTCCCGGTGAAGACCGCGTTCTGGTCCCGTCTCAGAAGGTTGCGACCTATGACCTGAAGCCGGAAATGTCTGCCCAGGGAATTGCCGATGCCGTCATCAAAGCTGCTAATGATTCTGCTTTTGACGTGGTGATTGTCAATTTTGCCAACGCCGATATGGTCGGACACTCCGGCAAGATTCCGCCCACGGTGCAGGCCGTCGAGACCGTGGACGCATGCCTTGGCGAAATCTATAAAACTGTCCGCGCGCGTGGCGGCGCGATGCTCATAACGGCCGACCACGGCAATGCCGAGCAGATGATCGATCCGGCCACCGGCGGCCCACACACCGCTCACACCACAAATCCCGTGCCATTCATCGTGGTAAGCCAGGACGCGGAGAGGCTTGCGCTGCGCTCGGAAGGTTCATTGCAGGATATTTCGCCTACAGTGTTGGGCATGTTGGGTTTCGATCAACCAAAGGAAATGACCGGCAAAGATTTGCGGGTGGTGAAGAGCGCTTAGCAATCAATAGTTCAGCATTCAGTCAGCAATCAGGAGTCAGCATTCAGTCAAATCTGTTCACGGCAAAGGCCAGCGACAGGAACTCTAAATTCGTCCTCCCTTTGCGTACTTTGCGTCCTTTGCGGTTAAACTTTTTGGCTAAGTGCTGATTATTGATTGCTAACAGCTATCTGCTTCCCATGAAAACGCTTATCGTCCACTATCACTCCTTTGAACTATGGCACGCGCCCTCGTGGATTCGCGCGCGCCTGCAGCAGAATTTTCCCGGCCATCAATTCATTCAGCTCCAGAACTATGACCGCGTGCCGCAAGAAATTGCTGATACTGATGTCTTTATCGGCTTGTCATTGCGTCCGGAACAATTCGCGGCCGCCAAAAGGCTTCGCTGGATCCATTCACCCGCCGCGGCTGTTCATCAACTGATGTATCCCGAACTGGTCAACAGCAGCGTTGCGCTCACCAACTCCACCGGGGTTCACGGTCCTGTCGTCGCCGAACACGCCATTACCCTTCTTCTTGCCCTGGCCAAGCGTCTGCCTCAGGCAATGCAGTATCAGGCCAAGCATGAGTGGTCGCAGAACCAGCTCTGGCAGGGATCGCCTCGACCGCGGGAAGTAGCTGATTCCACCGTGCTCGTTATAGGCATGGGCAGCATAGGGCGTGAGTTCGCGGCGCGCGCCAAAGCGCTGGGCCTGAGAATCATGGCCATCCGGGAAAATCCGGCTAAGGGGCTTGATGGCGCGAATGCCGTCTACGCTTCCGCACAGATTGACGAAGTCCTGCCTCAGGCCGACTATGTTCTTCTCTGCACGCCGGTAACTCCAGCGACCACCGGAATCATGAACGCCGCGCGCCTGGGCAAAATGAAGCCCGACTCTTACCTGATCAACGTCGCCCGAGGTCCGCTAATCGAGGAAGCTGCCCTGCTCGACGCTCTTCAACATCGCCGCATCGCCGGCGCAGCGCTGGACGTCTTTAATCAAGAACCGTTGCCAGCCGATTCGCCGTTCTGGTCGCTGGACAATATCCTTATTACGCCGCACACCGCCGCTGTTACAGATCGCCTGTGGGAGCGCCATTATCGCCTGATTGTCGACAACATGAAGCGCTTTCTGGCAGGTGAGAGATTGTTGAATGAGGTAGATAAGAGCAGAGGATATTGAAAAGGCAATTAGCAATTGGCCGCTTGTTTTCCAAAGTCTCGAGCGGAGTGAGAGATCCCTATAGCACCCAGAATTCGAAGGTAATAGTTCTTGGATAAAATGGGATCGCGCACATGAAAAGTTGCTTGTCCGCGCCACGAGCTTCGATCTAGGATAGGGATCCCTCGCTACGCTGCGGGATTTCAGAAAGAGTAACCGCTTCTATGACCCTCCACATCAACGGCGAACAACGAGAATTTCCTGACGGTCTGACCGTTGCCGCTTTGGTCGCGCAGCTCGGCATCAAGCCGGACCGTGTAGCCGTGGAGTTGAACCTTGATATCGTACCGCGCACCCAGTGGGAAACAACCACACTTAAGGATGGCGACAAACTGGAGGTCGTCCATTTTGTCGGCGGCGGCAGTACAGGCCTGCAAACTCTTTGATGCGGGGAATCCACTTTTAATTTTATTTCTCCGCTTTCCTCCTTTCCTCTGCATTTCAAGGTTTTGGTTCTTTCTCTTTGCACATTTTCTATTGACTTTCTCGATATTGTGCCTAAAATCAGTCAAACATTTAGGTAAGGAAATGTTTTAAACATTTCCTATAGAAAATGGACCAGCGTTTTACATCGGCGCAAGTGGTGAAACTTACGGGCATCACGCCGCGGCAATTGCAGTGGTGGGACGAGCGCGGCATTGTGCGGCCGCAGCGGCAAGGCCGCATCCGGCTTTACTCGTTTGATGACCTCACGGAGGTCGCCATTATTTGCGCGCTTCGGCGCAAAGGCTTTCCGCTGCAGCGCGTCCGCCGCATCATGAAGTTCCTGCAGAAGGAGTTCGGCAGGCGGCTGGCGGAGGCGGTAAGCAATGGATCGGACTACCACCTCTTGACCGATGGAAAACGCATTTACCTGGAAAACTCAGAGCGGCAGGTGATCGATATCCTCAAGAACTCTCGTCAGCCTTTGCTGGCAGTTTGCTTAAGTGATGCCGTGAAGGAAGTCCGGGCTGAAATATTCAATCGTCGTCCCGCGCAGAAGCAGGCCGCGAGAAACGCGGGCAGAAGGCGGAGTTCGTAAAAGCCGACTGCGCGCTTGAATTCGGGTCCAAAAAGGAGAACAGAGTGGCGGAGGTGACCATGGTGGCAGAGCTGAACATCGTTACGGAATGGCTTCCGGAACAAATGGAGCCAGGGACCATTTTTGTGCTGGAAAATGCAGGCGAGGTCGGTGATCAGGACGATCCCTACTGGGCCGTTCTCTCCTGTCCGGAATGCGGCACGCTGGGCTTGATCACCAGAAGGCAGATGCGCGGCGTGGTGCCCGTGATCTGCGGATCAAACACCTGCCCGGCGCAGTTTGTGATCATTGACGAACAAGTGGTGCCACGCAAGCCCAACTAGGCCCAAGTTCGATTTTCAATGTTCGAAGCTCGAAGCTCGATCAACCAGCCGCTCACCGCGGACCACTTCAGTCTGCGCGGTTCTTAGAGAATTGCCGTTGGACGGCAATTCGTGCCCAAGATGCGCGCCTTTTCCCCACCAATTACAATCTAGGTAGATGATTCGCACACTTGAATGGACCACCCATGGAGTCCGGTTTATTGATCAGACGCGGCTTCCCATGGAAGAAGTCTTTGTTACCTGCGGCACATACCAGGAAGTTGCAACCGCCATTCGCGACATGATAGTTCGTGGTGCCCCTGCGATCGGCGTGGCTGCGGCCATGGGTATTGCGCTCGGGGTCAAGCAATCTACCGCGCCGGAGATAGCGAGCCTCCGTACTGAATTCGGCCAGATCTGCCGCATCATGGGGCAAACCCGTCCTACGGCAGTGAATCTTTTCTGGGCGATCCGCCGCATGCAACAGACCTTTGAAGCGGCTGCGCCGCAGGGAGTTCATCAGGTCAAGGTCAATCTGGTGGACGAAGCACAAAAAATGCTGGTGGAGGATATTGCCGCGAATGAAGCCATGGGACGCCACGGCGCAACGTTGATGCCTTCCTCCGGCGGAGTGCTAACGCATTGCAATGCCGGCGCTTTGGCAACGTGTGGTTACGGCACCGCGCTGGGCGTGATCCGGTCAGCCATTGATTCCGGCAAGAAGCTGCATGTATTCGCCGATGAAACACGGCCATTTCTGCAAGGCTCAAGGCTCACAGCATGGGAGCTGATGAAAGACGGGATTCAAACGACGCTCATCGCTGACAATATGGCTGGAGCGATGATGCGCCAGGGCAAGATCAAAGCCGTTATCGTAGGCGCGGACCGCATAGCCGCCAACGGCGACGTGGCCAACAAAATTGGCACTTACAGCGTGGCCGTCCTGGCCAAAGAGCATGGCATTCCCTTTTACGTGGCTGCGCCGTGGTCCACTGTCGATATGAATATGCCCGACGGCGAAGGTATTCCCATTGAACAACGCTCAGCCCGTGAGGTCACGCATCACGCGGGAAAACAAGTTGCTCCCGATGGCGTGCTGGTGGAGAACCCGGCCTTTGATATGACGCCCAGCAAGTACATTGCGGCAATTATCACAGAGCGCGGGATCGCGAATGCCCCTTATGCTGATTCACTTAGGGAGCTTGCTCAGGCTGTACCAGACTTGGCGGGGACCAGGCGCTGATCGTGGCATCGTATCGCTGTTCGGAGGCAGCGATCAAAACTCAGGCAGCCCTAGGAGTATCGACTCTAATGGCCTCGCCCTCAAGCTCATAGCCTTCGTCCCTGAGCGTTGATTCCGCCGCGGCCCGAAGCTCCGTTTCACTTGCTGTCTGGGGCAGACTGCAATAACGGCGAATAACTTCTTCGCCCACGGAAATCCTAATCACCCATTTAGATTTTTCAGAATCCCAGGAAATTTCAGCACGATCTGCGCGCATTTTGCTTGCCTCCGTCGCCCAATCTACTCTCTTCCGATTACGCCAAAAGAGTTTTGGTTGTTCCTTAACATTCCATTGTTTTCAAATTCGGGCTTACGATCAACCGGGCTGCCGTGGCCTTTTGCACGTCTTCAGCCGTCAGGCCCGGAGCAATCTCTTCCAATACCAGGCCCTGGGGCGTGACATTGATATACGCCATTTCCGTAACAATGGTGTCCACGACTTTCATCCCGGTCAGCGGAAGAGTGCATTTGGGCAGGATCTTGGAAGTGCCGTCTTTCGTTGTATGCTCCATGGCGATGATCACGCGCCGCGCGCCCGCCACCAGGTCCATAGCGCCGCCCATGCCCTTCACCATTTTTCCCGGGATCATCCAGTTGGCCAGGTTGCCTTCTTCGTCCACTTCCATTGCCCCCAGCACGCTCAGGTCAATGTGGCCGCCGCGGATCATGGCAAATGAATCGGCGCTGGAAAAATATGCCGTGCCCGGAACTTCCGTCACGGTTTCTTTACTGGCATTGATCAGATCGGGATTTTCTTCCCCTTCAAAAGGAAACGGCCCTACGCCAAGCATGCCGTTCTCACTTTGCAGGATCACTTCTACGCCGGGAGCAATGTAATTGGCCACCAGCGTTGGCATTCCGATGCCCAGGTTCACGTAGAATCCATCCTGCATCTCGCGCGCGATTCGTTTTACGATCCGCTCGCGCTTCTCCACGTCTTTCTGTTTGTCTACTTTGTTGATTGGTGTAGTTGCCATAATTATTTCGTCTTCGTAAGTCTTCTTGTGCTGCTCTAATGGTGCCTGACGTAGAGACATAGCATGCTACGTCTCTACCCGGAAACTAAGCCCGCTTACGGACCGTCCGCTTCTCAATGCGTTTCTCTTGCCCCGTGCTCAACACGATTCGCTTCACATAAACGCTGGCCAGGTGAACGCCATCGGGATCAAGTTGCCCCGGTTCCACGATTTCTTCTACTTCAACAATTGTGACCCGGGCTGCCGTTGCCATCACGGGATTGAAATTTCGCGCGGTCTTGCGGAAAATCAAATTGCCCCAGCGATCGGCTTTCCACGCCTTGATCAGCGCGAAGTCGGCCTTCAGCCCTCGTTCCATCACATAGGGGCGGCCATCAAACTCCCGTATTTCCTTGCCCTCGGACACCACGGTGCCAGCGCCCGTGGGGGTAAAGAAGGCCGGAATGCCGGCGCCGCCCGCACGGATGCGCTCCGCCAGCGTGCCTTGTGGATTCAGTTCCAGCACGAGCTTGCCCGTAAGAACAAGCTTTTCAAACAACTTGTTCTCTCCCACATAGGAGCCAATGTGCTTTTTGATTTGTCCGGTCTGCAGCAGCTTGCCCAGCCCAAAATCGTCCACACCGGCATTATTGGAAACCGTGGTGAGGTCCTTTACGCCCTTGCGGACCAGGGCATCGATAAGATCGGCAGGGATGCCGCACAGCCCGAAACCGCCCACCATGATCATTGAACCGTCTTTTACATCGCGGACGGCATCATCAGCGCTGGCAACGACTTTATTCATAAACTCTAAATTCTAATTGGCGACATCTTCCTCAGCAACTGTACCGGTGTTGCCCGTATTCTCAGATTTTTCTTCGAACCCGAATTCCTTTCCGTGTTCGCGTATAAACTCGGAATACTCGGTGAGTTTTCTGATTCCTCTGAAAATAGGCCATGTTGACAGCTCCTCATCAGTAAGCTTTTTATTGCGTAGAGCCTGAGGAAGAAGATTGAAAAACTTTGGATTGTCCTCGAGCAAGGCAAAACGCGCCAACTGATATATCTCGTCCTTTGCGCTGAAATCCGCGTCAGTGACACTCTCTTTCACTTCGGCAAACCGATCTTGCCATTTCAATGCTTGCCAATAATTTAAGAGTCCAATGGTCTGATTTCGGTCTGGCAGAGCTTTATCATTTTTTATGAAAAAACTAAGGCCTTCCGCTACATGCCACTTCTCTTGGGTTAACCTTTCAAAAGAAATATTTGTTAGCGTGTCTCCTCGTGAGGCATTTTCCGGCTCGAGTTGCTTCCATAACTCAGCTGCAATAAGAATAAAGTTGCTCTCCAAAAGATCAATTCCTTTGCTTAAATACTCAGGTGATATCGGCAGCTGTTCGCCCAAGGAAACGCCTTCGCGAAGATCCGGGGGGACCTTATACAGATACGTAGAGTTCGCAATCCCATTGTTATGTACTACTACATTCCGACGTTGAAATATCTCGATCAGCTGCTCTCGTGCTGGCTTAATATATCCCAAAGAAAGCTTTACTTTTTCGGTAAGATATTTAATCCAATCCTCGAAGCTTCCCCACATAATTTCATCAATTCGGAGATCCACAAGGTATTTCCGCGCGTCGTCAATTGAATTGAAAGACTTCAATTCTTCTAAACTGAGCAGCTTGTCTTTAATGCCAGATGCGTCCGGGTGTTGCTGCAAATGCTGATGAAGAATCTGAGACAAAAACCATTCCACTGAGCTAATTAGGCTTATTAAGGCGCTGCGATAAAGCAAAGATTTGTGTGTTCCGCCCCTGGTTATAGCTTTGAATGCTGTCTCGTACCCCTCTTTAGTACCAATTTTATCGAGAGCTATCATTACGGAATTCTCACCAGTTACTTCAATTTTGACTTCAGGATCCACATGTCTTTTTATCGTGTCTGCTTCTTCATCGGATAACATCGGTTCTTTTAGGAGGGCATTCAAACCTAATCCGAGAGTCAAAATCTCTTTCTCATGCGTTTGAAAGAGCTTTCTTTGCTGTTCATCCAAAAGCGAGTCGACTAATGCAACAAAGTCCCTAAGGGCATTCAGACTATTGGCAAAACTATTGATCGCACTACCGAATGTGTATGGAGGATTATCAACTATTATTTGTGCTTTTTCTGGCATAGTTTCGTCCTGCAATTTATGGTTCTAAAATTGTCACTCGCCCTCGATCAGATGCCTTAGCAGCCGTTTCCCTTCCGGCCAGTCGCCCAAACCGGATTCTCCGTTGATATGTCCGGCGGGGCCAATATCGACAAAGCGGCTGCCCCATGATCGCGCAAATTCCCTAGCATGCGCGATGGTGAGATATGGATCGCTGCTGCTGGCGACGACGATCGACGGAAATGGGAGCGGCTCGCGCGGGACTGGCGAAAAATCTTTAAGCTGTTTGGGAGCGTCTTTGCTGTCCACGTCGGCGGGCGCTACCAGCAATGCCCCTTTGATCTTGTGGACCTCACCCGGCGCTGCTTTGCACCAGTGGGCCAGCGCAATGCAGCCCAGGCTGTGCGCGGCAAAAACAATGGGCGCGGGCGACTGCTTCACCTCCGCTGTAATTCGCTCCAGCCACCATTCCCGATGAGGAAATTCCCAATCCCGCTGCTGCACACGCAGAAAAATGGGGTTCTGCTGTTCCCAAAGCGTCTGCCAATGGCGCGGGCCGGAGTTCTGCCATCCCGGCAGCACCAGCACCGTGGCGGCAACGTCTCTTGTGCCCAGCTCAAAGCGGTTGGCGTGATCAAATTCCTCACGCAACGCCGGTGTGCGAAGATTTTCGCGGATATGCACCAGCCGCTGCTCCAATTTGCTGAGCACGGATTCAAGGTTGGCCGTGTTGGTATGCGCAATGTCACGCCACATGGAATAGGGGCTGGAAGCGATACGGGTCATCTCGCGTAGCGCGCGTCCACCAATGGCATGCACGTCAGGGTTGTCGCCCAGTTCTTCGACCAGCGTCGCCGCCAGCGCGGTGGCAATCATTTGCGGAAGATGGCTGGTCCAGGCGCACATTAGATCATGGCGCTCCGCATCCATTTTTAAAATGCGAACGCCGATTCGTTCCAGCAGTTCGCAATAGTCCTTGATCTTGCCCTTCTCGGTAGATTGATTCGCTTGCGGGACCAGCAGCCATACGGCATTCAGAAATAGTTTTGCCTCGGCATTTTCCAGGCCGCTGTGTTCCTTGCCAGCCATGGGATGCCCGCCGATAAAACGTTGCGGCGCTTGATCGCCAAACACGGACCGCGCGCGCTCAAGGATTTCTTTTTTAGTGCTGCCAACATCGGTGATAAGCGCATCAGGCGGCGCAATGGGGCCAATGCGTTCGATAAGGTCAATAATGCCGCCAACGGGAGTAGCCAGCACGATCAAATCGCTTCCGGCCACCGCTTCCACCGGATCTTCAGTGCCAGAATCGATAGCACGCATGCTGCGGGCGCGGTCCACAACGGCGCGGCGATCGCAACCAACAATCTTGCCTCCAAATCCCGCGGCCTTTAAGGCCAGCGCGAAAGAGCCGCCGATCAGTCCGGTGCCGATAATCGTGATCTGCTTGAACACTCATCATTTCCAGAGACAGGAATTTACCAATCAGGGCCGAAAAGCCTTATCTCACAGGAGCTTCGTCCGAGTAATTGGCAGTCGATTCAGTTGATTTTAAACAAGTCTCCGTCCCACCGCAGGGGCAATCACTCGCAGCTCACCCACAAGCTTGGCAAACTGCTCAGGATACAGGGACTGTGCGCCATCGGAAAGAGCTTTGTCAGGGCAGTTGTGGACTTCAATGAGCAATCCATCGGCGCCGGCTGCGATCGCCGCGCGTCCCATGGGAGAGACTTTTTCACGACGGCCGGTCCCATGCGATGGATCAGCGAGGATGGGAAGATGAGAAAGCTTTTTGACAATTGGGATCGCGGAGATATCCATTGTGTTGCGCGTGTAGGTTTCAAAAGTCCGGATCCCGCGTTCGCATACGATCACTTCGTAGTTGCCGCCGGCCATCAGATATTCGGCGGAGAGCAAGAGTTCTTCAATGGTGGCGGCGATGCCGCGCTTCAACAACACCGGCTTACGGACCTTGCCTAGTTCGCGCAGCAAATTGAAATTCTGCATGTTGCGCGCGCCCACCTGCAGCAGGTCAACATAGGGCAGCATCACGGGGATCTGCGAGATTTCCATGACCTCGCTCACCACCAGCATGCCAAACTGGTCCGCTGCTTCGCGCATCAGCTTCAGTCCTTCTTCACCCATGCCTTGAAAACTATAAGGCGAGCTTCGGGGTTTGAAGGCGCCACCGCGCAGGAACTTGGCTCCAGAGCGCGCCACGGATTCAGCCACCGCAAAAATTTGATCGCGCGATTCCACCGAGCATGGTCCGGCCATCAGCACTACTTCATCACCGCCAATGCTCACACCGCCCTTGAATTTCACAATCGTGCCTTCGGGACGAAAACCGCGGGCCACCAGCTTATACGGCGAACTGATCCGATGCGCTTCCCCAACGCCGGACAGGACCTCAATATCGCGAATATCGAACTCATGGCGAGCGCCTACCGCGCCGAGAACGGTCTGGCGCGCGCCGGTGGAGCGGTGGACCTCAAATCCCATGCCGATCAGGCGCTCAATCACCTGCTGTATCTGTTCTTCGCTCGCCGTTTCTTGCATTGCCACAATCATGGTTTCCCTTTTAGCCCCGAACGCTTAATCGTTCACTTCCGTGTCAAACTCAGTTCCGCCGTCCCCGACCGGCACTTTCGGCGCGATTTCATTCTTCTGAATATTCCGCATCACGTCGATAATTCTTTCAAAGACCTGCCGCAGTTCACTCTGTGGCAGCGGGCCATGGTTCACCCGCTGGACATTCTCAAAGATCCTTTTCTCGCGCTCAGGTTCGTAGATTGGCATGCTGGTATTTCGTTTCAGCTTGCCAATTTCGTGTGCTGCCTGGGCTCGTTCGTTCAGTAATTCCACCAGGCGGCGATCAAGCTCGTCGATTTTTACGCGCCACTGGGTAATATCCATAATTTTGGCGTCCTGATATACAGCCGCTAAAGGCTGGATAAACTTAATTAAATCAATATGTACCTAGAATAACTTAATGATATTAACTTTGTGAAGAGGCTGCGCTCTTGGTTCCGGACTTCAATCCGCGCACGAAGCTTTCTACTGCCTGCGCTTCCCTGCCCGGATTTTGTTCGATGAGCTGCACGATCGCGCTGCCCACCACAACCCCATCGGCAAACTGCCCAACTTCCGCAAACTGCTGAGCGTTGGAAATGCCAAAGCCCACCGCCACGGGCAGCTTGGTGAACTTGCGGATACGCTTCACCAGTCCTTGCACATCTGCCGCCACCTGCTTCTGGGTCCCGGTGATCCCGGTGCGCGACACCGCGTACACAAAACCTTTGCACGCTTCGGCAATGGCTTTAAGACGCTGGTCAGGACTGGTGGGAGCAGCAAGAAATACTGTTTCGAGGTTGTGTGCCGCCATTTGGCGACGATATTCGCTTGCTTCCTCGACCGTGAGATCGGTGATCAGCGCGCCGTCCACGCCTGACTTTGCCGCTTCCACGCAAAAACATTCCATGCCAAAGCGCAACATGGGATTCAAGTAGCTGAAGACAATTAACCCGGCGTCAGTTTTCTGGCGTACTTCAGCCGCCAGGCGCAGCACGTCCTCCAACGACGTCCCGTTCTTCAGCGCACGCTCGCTGGCCCGCTGGATCACAGGCCCATCGGCCACAGGATCACTGAACGGCACGCCGAGTTCGATAATGTCAGCGCCGCCGCGACAAGCCGCCAGAATAATGTCTCGCGTGGTGGCGATATCGGGATCACCGCAAGTTACGTAGGCGACCAGGGCGGGCGGGGTTTTAAAAGATCGGGTGATCCGGTGATCGGGGGAGGGGATCGCCGTCAGCGCCGACATCGCCGTCATCGCGCGTGATCTGGATTCTGTATGGCGAGTCTTGTTAGGGCTTTTATTCATGATTTTGCGGTCCTTCGGGAGGCGGTGAAGATTGCAAGTAGTTGATTCGCTTCATCCAGCATGTGATCGAGCTTCGTGGGTTTTACGATGGCACTATCGCGGAGCATTTCCAACCAAAAAACCGTCTCATCGGCTTCCTCAATGACAACACCTATTTTTGCTACGAACTCTGCCTTGGACCGGGAACGTCCAGCCGCCCTATAATTCGCAGCCATGCCGGTAGCAGAGCGTAGGATCTGGTTGCCAATAACATTGCCAGATCGCGTCTTCGGCAGTGCATCTGACATACGGATCACGCGCAACGCGAAAGCCTTCGTTCGATTACGCAACTCTTGATGCTTCTCGACATTTATTGATGGCTGACGATTCTGTGGTGCGTCCATTTTGAATCCGATCCCGCGCGATGACGGCGCTGACGGCGATGACGGCGATTCTGACATGTCCCGATCAACAGATCTCTTCCGTCTTAGCCGATCTTTAAATTTTCGCGCAAAATTCCAATATCCTTATCGCCGCGACCAGAGATATTCACGATTACTATGTCCGGCTTCTTCATCTTCGGCGCGCGCTTGATGCATTCAGCCACGGCGTGGGACGACTCAAGTGCCGGAATGATGCCTTCCGTCCGAGCGAGCCGGGTGCACGCTTCCAGCGCTTCTGCGTCGGAAGCGGCAACATACTCTGCGCGCTTTGAATCGGCCAGCGCAGCGTGTTCCGGCCCAATTGAGGGATAATCGAGCCCGGCAGAAATAGAATGCGTAAGCCCAATCTGGCCATGAGCATCCTGCAAAACGTAAGAGAAGGTGCCTTGCAGCACGCCTGGTAATCCGCCACGAAAGCGCGCAGCATGGTCACCCAGTTCATTACCGCGGCCGCCGGCCTCCACGCCAATCAGCTTGACCTTTTTGTCCTGCAAAAATTCGTGGAAAATTCCAATGGCATTAGAGCCACCGCCCACACACGCGATAATGGCCGCAGGTAGCTTGCCTTCGGCTTTCAGTATTTGGGCGCGGGCTTCGCGGCCAATCACAGAATGGAAGTCGCGCACCATTGTGGGATAGGGATGAGCGCCCAGCACGCTTCCCAGCAGGTAATGTGTGTCGCGGACGTTGGTGACCCAGTCACGCATGGCTTCATTGATGGCATCTTTCAGCGTGCGCGAGCCAGACTCCACGCCGCGCACTTCAGCGCCCAGCAGGCGCATGCGGAAGACATTCAATTCCTGGCGCCGCATGTCCTCCGTTCCCATGTAGACGACACATTGCAGTCCGAACAGCGCGCACACTGTGGCTGTGGCCACGCCGTGCTGGCCCGCGCCGGTTTCCGCGATGATGCGCTTCTTGCCCATGCGGATTGCGAGCAGTGCCTGTCCAATACAGTTATTGATTTTGTGCGCCCCCGTGTGCAGCAGGTCTTCGCGCTTAAGATAAATTTTCGCGCCACCCAGCTCTTTCGTCAGCCGGGCCGCATGAAACAGGGCTGTTGGACGTCCCGCATACTCTTTCAGCAGGCGCTCAAATTCAGCGTGAAACTTCTTGTCACGCTTTGCCTTGTCATACTCGCGCTCTAATTCTTCCAGAGCCGCCATCAACGTTTCAGGCACATAACGGCCGCCATAGAGGCCAAACCGTCCGGGTACAATTTTCTCTTTTCTCGCTGCACTCGATCTCATGATTGTCTGGCCCTCCGTACCGCCGCAACAAATGCCTTTAGCTTTTCAGGATCCTTACGACCTGGCTCGCGCTCAACTCCCGTAACCACATCGACACCCCAGGACCGCATAAACCTGATCGCCTCGCCGACATTTTCCGGCGTCAGACCACCGGCGATTGCATATCCCTGCCGCGGTGCCCGCCCGCCTAATTGCCAGCTCGCGATGGACCAATCGAAGGTCTGCCCGCTGCCTGCGCCGGAATCGAAGAGCCAGTTATCTACAACCCGCGGCACACCGGTATTAAAATCAAAAGTTCTCCCAACGGCTGGCTGCATGATCACCGTTTTGATCTTCCTCATGCTGTCGCGCCGCTTCCTGGGCAAGTAACGGTAGACCTCGGCAGGAATATCATAGTCGCCGTGCATCTGTATGCCGGTCAACTCCACTTCGTTCACCACGCGGCTGATCTCCTTCGCTCCGGCATTCATAAACACCCCGATCTTCTCCACTTCGCGAGGCAACCGACTGATAATCCGCTGCGCTTGCTCTACGGAAACCCACCTTTTGCTGGGCGCAAAGATAAAACCCAGAGCATCGGCGCCGGCTTCAATCGAGCTAAGCGCGTCTTCAAGAGAGGTAGTCCCACAGATTTTAATCCAGGTATGCATGCAATTGTTTTTTAAGGAAAGCTGTTTTGGCTGCTTACTGGACTGTGCCACGCCAATGTGGAGAAGCCGAAGTGGATGGCGAATACCATCCTGCATCCTGTAAGAGCTGTTGCAGTTTTTGCCCGGGATCTTCAGCGCGCATCAGCGCTTCACCAATCAGAAAAGCCTGGTACCCGGCGGCATGCAGCTCGCGGATTTCTGAGCCGCTATCAATTCCGCTTTCTGCCACGCGCAGCACATGATTGGGAATGCTTTCTGCCAAATCGATGAGCGTATCCAGACTGACCTGGAAGGTTTTAAGATTGCGGCTATTCACGCCGATGATATCGGCTCCGCCCTCAAGCGCGCGCTTGAGTTCCTCTTCATCATGAACTTCACACAGGGCATCCAGGTCCAGAGCGCGGGCGTAATCCAGGAGTCTGCGGAAAGTAGCATCATCCAGCGCCGCCATAATTAAGAGGATGGCATCAGCATGATGAGCGCGGGCTTCAGTGATCTGAAATTCATCAATAATGAAATCTTTGCGCAGGCAAGGCAGGTTGGTGGCGGCAGAAGCTTCCAGCAAATTTGCCAACGACCCATGAAAGAATTCTTCATCCGTGAGCACGGACAATGCGGAAGCTCCGCCGCGGGCAAGCTGGTTGGCCAGAGTTCCTACAGGAAACGTTCCGCGAATCGTCCCCTTGGAAGGAGAAGCTTTTTTAAGCTCGCCAATCACCGCTGGACCGATCTGAGACATGGCAGCCAGCCGCTTGCGAAAGCCGCGCGGTGTATGCCCCGCAGCCGCTTTTTCCAGGGTACGCACTGGTGCCTGCTCCTTGGCGCGTTCAACACGCTCACGGGTTGCGGCAAGAATTTGGTCCAGAGTGGTCATGGTGGCGGCAGCTTCAAGTATATGGCTTTGGCGGGAGAAACCGAAGAGGAAAAGCCGCGGAGAGCCCGCAAAAATCCGGAATGGCTGAGGTAAATCTCTGAGCAATTCGGATTTAGGCGTCCACCGCGGCCTGAAGTTTTGATCGAGTAAGGCCTATAACTCCCCGCGAGTGCGGGAGCGGTCTTCAATCACAATGCCGCCATTTTCCGTGGTGGCCCTCACCTGTGGATTCGCTCCACCCATGCGGAACAGTTTGTGTCCACTGTCCCATGTACGTTGCCCGGCATCGCAGGCGTCATCTTTGCAGATGATGGACGTGTGCTCTGATGCCACCACCTCCAAGCCACCATTAAAAGTCTTTGGCACAGAAACCACCAGCCCGCCATTGCGAGCATGCGCTTCCAGTCCTTTGCCTTCCCAGTGGTCAGCCAAAGCTAGTGACAATCCACCGTTTTCCACTTTGGCGCTCACGTCGCCTCCGCAGTCTTTGATGGAGATGCCGCCATTCTGGGCTTGCGCGGTTAATTTTCCCGTGCTGCGCCGGAATGAGATGCCGCCGTTTTCCGCGTGAGCTTCCGCCGTTCCAGTGAAGTTGGTTAATGAAACCCCGCCGTTGTGGACATTGAGATTTAAATCGGCATTCCGGGGCGCCTGAACCAGAAGAAGCGTGCCTAGAGAGTGATGATTCTCCTCCGGTGTATGAATGGAAATTTTGGATCCATTGATCTCGAGGTGCGTTTCGGCCAGGAGCCGGCGGCCCTCATTCTCGTCATCGGCGGCAATTTGCTTGCAGAGTTTGAGACTGACTTCCGGTTTGTCCCATGTCATAACCTGGATGCCGCCATTGTGCTCTGCCGTAATGGTAAGCGGCTGATTGGGAATGGTCTTGATTTCTTCATCTCGCACATTCGCGCGATAGTCATCGTTGCCAACGCGCAGATGCTCGCGGCAGTCGTCGCTGGCAGAATCGTCATTCATGGTAACGGTTGAACTGCTTCTGTTGTGGTGCTCTTGAGCAAGGGCAAGAGCCAAGCACAGCGGCAATGTAAGTCCCAAAGCAATCATCTTTTTCATCGTCTAACCTCTCAATTCGAGAAGTTAGACCGCGAACCTGGGGCCCGGTTAGCTTTGTTTTTTGCTGATCATGTTGGGGCATGCACTTCATCCCAAAGGCGGGGCAGGACAGTGCGCGATTACGGCGGCTCGGCCGACTTGCGCGCCGAGTCGCCCGCCTCAGGAGCAGACACTCCCTTGGCTGAATAGAGTTTCTCGAGCGGTTTGGAGCGAAGCGACAAAAAGAAAGATCAGGCGGTGATGAGCCCGCGCGGCTTTACGTTTTTGCGAATGAAATCGGCGATGTCATCCATTGGCGTGCCGGGATTGAAGATGGCGCTGACACCAGCCTTCTTCAGGAACTCGAAATCCTGCTCTGGAATAATGCCGCCGATCACGAAGAGCACGTCGTCCATGTTGTTCTGCCGAAGCAGATCAGATACACGCGGAACGATAGCATTGTGAGCGCCGGAAAGAATGGACAGACCAATCACGTCCACGTCTTCCTGCAGGGCTGAGTTGACGATCATTTCCGGGGTCTGCCGCAGCCCGGTATAGATAACTTCCATTCCAGCATCGCGCAGTGCACGGGCAATTACCTTTGCGCCGCGATCATGGCCGTCAAGGCCGGGTTTGGCGACAAGCACGCGGATTTTGCGGTCAGCAGCCATCAGCGATTGATTTTATCAGAACAGCAAACCTACCACGGAGACACGGAGGCACGGAGGCACGGAGAAAAGCAAGTAATCGGGGAGAAACGCATCACTCGGGTTTCCGATGCTCATGGACCTCCAATATCCGCGCGACGGAACAACTGTCTTATTGTTTCTAGGAAGCTTTTGCTGAACGGCCCTTTGGCTTTTGCCTCTCTCCGCGTTTCCGTGCCTCCGTGGTGGATTCTTCCTTCGGCAGTTCCAGGCTCCGCCACAGGTACCACGCAGCATAGCTGCAATATGGATGCCAGCTTTTTGCGATCTGCTCCACTTGTTTCGGCGTCGGCATCTTGCGCTTTTTATAGGCTTTCTGGATCGCCATGCGAACGCCCAGATCGCCGATGGGAAGCACATTGGGCCGCCGCAATGAAAACAGCAGGAACATGTGCGCTGTCCACACGCCGACGCCTTTGATGTCGGTGAGCGATGCAATCACTTCTTCGTCGCTCATGGCGGGCAGCTTGGCAAAATCCACTTTTCCGCTCAGCGCGTGCTCCGCCAAATCACGTATATAGCCGAGCTTTTGCCGTGAGAGGCCGGCGCGCCGCATCTCACCCACGCTAAGATTCTGGATGGACTCAGGAGTGAGCGCGCCGCCGGCAGCTTCTTCAAGACGGCCATAGATCGTCCGCGCAGCCTTGGTGCTCAGCTGCTGGAATACGATGGCCCGCGCCAGCATCTCAAAAGTTGGATCGCGATAGGCCATCTTGCATGGACCAACACGGGCAATAATAGACGCAAGGATGGCATCTGATTTCTTAAGATGATTGACGGCTTTTCTCATGAAGGCTGATTTTAAACCAACCTCTGCCATTGCGGCAGGCAGCGAGGCTGAGCTCAGTTTCTGGCGGATGTTTGGCCGGCACTGCCGAAGCAGCGTGCGCTACTACGGCCTGCGGCATACGCTGGCGCAGGTTGCTGAAGCGGCTTATCGTTTTTTTCGCGAGTTTCTGCCGGGCCGCCGCAAAGCAAAATATGGCGACCTGGACTATGACTTTGATCATATGGTGGATACAACGCGGGCCAACGTGGGCTTCCGCGCGCAGCTGACCGCCGCGCTCAGCGGGCATCAATATTTTCCAACCGAGCCGTGGCTGTTTGAGCAGATCATGCAGGCGCTGCCCATTCATTTTCACGACTTCACATTTGTGGATCTGGGCTCAGGCAAGGGCCGAGTGCTGCTGATGGCGGCGCCGTATGGATTCAAGAGAATTCTGGGCGTGGAGTTCATGCCGGAGTGGCACAGAATTGCGGAAGAGAACATCCGAAAGTTCACTGCGCAATACGGGATTGCTTCACCGATAGAAAGTTTTTGCATGGACGCGCGCGAATTCGATTTTCCTGCCGGACCGCTGGTGGTTTATCTCTTCAATCCGTTTCCTGAGCCGGTGCTGGCCGTGGTACTGCAGAACCTTCGAGAATCGCTGACTGCAAATCCCAGGCCGCTGTTCGTCGCTTATCGATATCCGGAGTTTTCTGGCTTGCTGGAGAAAAGCGGATGGCTGGAAAAAACGGCGGGAACGGAGCAGTGGGCGGTGTATAAAGATCGGGTGATCGATTTCTGAAATCCCGAATGCGCGAGGTTTGCGCATAAGGGATCCCTACCCTCTTCTAAATTGTCGATCACAATCAATTCACTTGGCCAACCCGGAATCCCCTGTGGCTATAGGATCCCCTCGCTCCGCTCGGGATTAAAGAAAAACCGATAACCAGATGTACCGATCTCCAGATGTCCCGATCCCCACAGCCTACGTGATGCTCACCTCTTCATACGTCCCATAGACTTCGCGTAGCGCCTGGCAGATTTCGCCGACGGTCGCGTAAGCGCGTACGCAATCGATGATGAACGGCATGGTATTCGCGTCGCTGATGCGGCCATCGGAGCGGACGACCGGCTCCTGGGCAGCGGCATTCTTCAGCGCGTCAAGGGTGCGGCGGACTTCGTCACTGCTACGACGGGAACGCAGAGCTTTGAGTTTTGCCGTCTGGTGGCGGGCCACGGATTCGTCAATATAGAGCGTATCCATCTGCTTTTCTTCGACGGCAAAATCGTTCACCCCTACGACGATCTTTTCTTTGGCTTCAACGGCGCGCTGGTACTGATAGGACGCTTCGGCAATTTCTTTTTGTGGGAAGCCATTTTCAATGGCCTTGACCATGCCGCCCATGGCGTCGAGGCGCTCAAAGTAATCGAACGCGCCTTTCTCCATATCAAGCGTGAGCTTTTCCAGGAAGTAAGAGCCGGCGAGCGGATCGACGGTCTGGGCAACGCCGGATTCATAGGCGATGATCTGCTGCGTGCGCAATGCGATGCGCGCCGCTTCCTGCGTAGGCAGCGCCAGCGCTTCATCGTAAGAGTCGGTATGGAGAGATTGCGTGCCGCCCAACACTGCCGCGAGTCCCTGCAAAGCCACGCGGGCAATGTTGTTGAGAGGCTGCTGAGCCGTAAGCGAAACGCCGGCAGTCTGCGTGTGAAAGCGCATTAGCCATGTGCGCTCCTGCTTTGCGCCGAAGCGGTCTTTCATCAGCCGGTACCAAATTTTGCGCGCAGCGCGGAACTTGGCAATCTCTTCAAAGAAGTCGCTATGCGAGTTGAAAAAGTAACTGAGGCGCGGGCCAAAGTCGTCAACGTCTAGCCCGCGACGTCGCGCCCACTCAACGTATTCAACGCCGTCATAAATGGTGAATGCCAGCTCTTGCAATGCGGTGGAACCGGCTTCGCGGATATGGTATCCGCTAATGGAAATGGTGTTGAACTTGGGCGTGAATTTTGCGCCGAATTCAAATGTATCGATTACCAGGCGCATCGACGGCGCAGGTGGGTAGATGTATTCCTTCTGCGCGATGTATTCCTTCAGGATGTCATTCTGGAGCGTGCCAGAAACTTTTTTCCAGTCGGCGCCCTGCTTTTCTGCCACCACCAGATACATGGCCCACAGAACAGACGCGGGAGAATTGATCGTCATGGAAACAGTGGTCTTCTCCAGGTCGATTCCGTTGAAGAGAATTTCCATGTCTTCCAGGGAATCAATAGCCACGCCGCACTTGCCTACTTCGCCTTCACTCGCAGGATGGTCAGAGTCATAGCCCATAAGCGTGGGCAGATCAAACGCAACGGAGAGGCCGCCGCCGCCGCTGGCCATCAGGTATTTGTAACGCTCGTTGGTTTCCTCCGGCGAAGCAAAGCCGGAAAACTGGCGCATGGTCCATAGGCGTCCGCGATAGCCGCTGGAATGGATACCGCGCGTGTAAGGCGCCTGGCCGGGATAGCCAAGATACTTTTCATAATTCCAGTCCTCAGGCAGATCGGCCTGCGTGTAAAGCCGGCGGATGGGCACACCGCTGATGGTGGTGAACTGCGCGTGGCCGCTCTCATCAAGGTTGATGCCGGTGGGCGCGCCAATCGGTTTCTCCGGCGACTTCTCCAGTGTTTTGGCCAGAGTAGTCTCAGCCCAGCGCTTTTCTGAGTCAGACGGGTGGCGGCCTTCAAAAACGTCGGCCATAGGATTTTCGGCAATGCCGCTTGGGTCTTTCTTCTTGTTCAGGTGATCTGCCATAGAGGATTCCTGCTCCATCATAGAAGATGCAGGAAAGCGGGAGCAAGAACCCGCCCGCAGCTGCCGGACGTACACACGTAATTTTCGAAGTCATTTCTCTGGCTGTGGGCTTTTTCTAAATTGCTGGTGATAATGTGGAAATTATTCTGCTGCCGGTTCGGCTCCCTGCCTGAGCAGGATGGCCTGCCCCGCGTCTCCGGCCTTGACCACTTTAAAAAAACTTTTCATGTCGAAATAGTCGTTGGATTGGAAATATATCCCATTGAATGAAAGCTTGCGCCGCATCTTCAGGTGATTTTCCGCAAGCGAATTGAGCATGTCATAGCTTGCATAGTAGAGCCTGGCTTTACGCTCATGCGGCGGTTGTTCCATGGTGAAGCCCGGGGGCAGGGTGACACTCAGATTGTCAATCTCAGTGTAAGAGTACGGAAAGGCAATGGGATTGACGCGGAAATCCGTGTCAAACAGCTTGGTCTGCTCGGATGTGAAAAAGAATGCAGGGGCAACCAGCCGCTTTCCGGTCACTGCGGCGAAAGAGGGGACCTCAATATCGAAGTCAGCTATCAGAGATTGATCGGCATCCGTCCACCTGGAAGCATTTTTCAGCTTCACGGTCGCGCCGGAGGGAAGCCAGGACGTGACCTCGTCTTCCAGTTGTCTCTTCCGTCCAAAGTCGTCTGAGCTGAGAGCATCGATACGACGTTCCAGCGCTTCCTCTCCTTTGAACTCGACCTTTAACGCCGCTTTGAGAGAGCCGCTGGCATCCAGGGTGGCATCGGTGGTCCGCTCCAGCACTGCATCGTCGGGAAGCGGAGCGGGAATATCAATGAACGTGGTGGTGCCCTTGCTAAGCTTCATCCCCGGAACTCCGCTAAATTTCCAGCGCAGCAGTCCATAGGGACAAAATCGTGTTCCGGGATCGAGGAACACCGGCTTGCCGTTTACTATCGCTTCCACGATTTCCGAGTTCAGTTGCTGGGTGATAAGCACTTTGTCACTGAAAGAGGTTTTGCTCCTGTCTGGCGTCTGCAAGATAAAGGCTTCAATGCCTATAGCACGTGCCAGTGCGACAAACAACCGGTCGATTTCCTCGTGCACCCCGTATCCGTGCTTCAGCACATCCGCGGCATGCGAGTTCGCCTTCAGCCCTTCTTTTTTTATCTCCTCCTGGCTGCGGGCGCTTTCAAAGGAGATGTTTCTGATCTCCTGTGCCCTGGCGTAAAGCTTGCGTAGCTTTTTGTCCGGGTCTGTCTCATTGCCCACAGTTGAGGCCGCGATCTCTTTTACCTCGTTGACATTGCCGATGAAACGTTCCACACGGCTTGTGAGTGAGGTTCCCACGTTTTTCCAGAAGGCATCAGGAGTAAGGATTTCTCTGCCGCCGTAATAGAACAGCACAATCGGCCGGTAAGCATCATCCGTGGGGGTAAAGTCCTCGTCCTGAACGCCGGGTACATTTTCCATCTCCATCTGCCAGATGTCGCCATGCTGCTCTGGTATTTCGGCAGTTGTCATATTGCGTAGCACGTACCCAAAAGCGCCGCCTATACCGTCTTTAGTGTCAATCGCACCGCGATACGGCTTGATACCGAAATTCTCTTTGAGGGTAAAAAGTTTGTGGTTCAGCACCCATGCAGAGTTATAAACGTAGCCTTCCTGCCAAGTAAGCCGGTACCGGTATTCAATAATGCTTCCGACGGTCACAGCAGGAAAGGTGAAGACCTTCGCCTGGATCTTCAGACCCCTGTGCTTAAAAAGCGTCTTGTCAAAAACACGGCCATTAAACTCGACAATGCTTCCGTCAGGATGAATGGTGCGGGCCTTGAGCCCGCTCATCGAGGTTTGGGGCTCCAGCGGAATCTCCACATCCGCGTAGCTTTTGCCAGCGTCGTTCAGGATCTTGATGCGATGATAAACAAGTTCAGTGCAGCCGGGATCATTCCTGTAATCATTGTAGTAAAGCTGCATCGCGGAAGCGCCAGGATTGAAGGGCACGGTCTTGATCTGCAGGTCCTGGCTGGTAATGGGCAGCCACTCATCCTTTTGCGCAAATGACATTCCCGCAAAAAGCACACAACTGGCTAGAAGACTAAACCGAAGCAATCGCATTGATTTCACCAAAAAACCTCTAAGAATGGTTAGTGACCCAGCTTCAGCACTGCCATGCTTTTTTCATCCACGTTGATCTGGGCAAACAACTTTTTAAGCTGTTCAATTCGCTCCACGGGCACCTGTGTGGTTTGCATCCTGTATTCGCGACTGTATTTAAGGATGTTGCCGTCTTTCTCGGCTTTGCTGGTGTACTCGGCGAAGGGAAAAATAGCTTTCGCCGGTTCGGGCAGTTCGTCTACGCTGTACCCTTCAGGCAGAGTAATTTCAACGCTGTCACTGCGCAGGAAAGGCGCGTCAAAATCATAGGCGTAATGGCGCGTCTTGGTCACGTCAAAGGCCCCGGCCATTTCTCCCAGTACACGCGGGCGCACCAGGAGCAAAGGGCCAGCGGTCTTGGCATAATGGCTGGCGGTAAATTTATAGCGCAGAACCAGATCCTTATCGATGTCATTTTCATTTTCCAGATTGAAAGAGTCGATCTGGAAACCTCCGAGATTCGGGCCCCAGAAGTGTTCGAGCATTTTCTTTCTATCACTCTGACTCTGGTGCTGCAGATATTCACGTCCGTTCATGGCCAGGTAACCAGACCGGACTTCTTCAATCTCGCCCTGCAACGTGCCGTCAGACAGCAAGGTCAATTTTGCGTTGCGACGGATTTTGTTCAGGTCCGGGGTGGTGACGGGCAAATGAAGCAGCTCACCGCCGGCATCCGTGACCAGTAAACCAAAGCTGTCTTGTTCGTAAGGAGGCAACTGTCCGAGCGGAACCAGGTCATTTGTAGGATCGAAAATGAGCAGGTGGCCCAGCTTAGGGTGTTCGTACATGGCAGACAATTTCTGGGGAAAGCTGCCTTCCGGCATTTGAATTACCAGGATCACATGGTTGAAAGCTGAGTTGGGAGGGGTTTTGTCGTTATAAATTCCCCGCGTGGCATGGATCAGCATGTAAAAGGACTTCACACCGATCTGCGACAGCAGGGAGCTGAGCACCGTGGCTTTATCCTTACAATCGCCATAACGATGGCTGAATATCTCTCCGGCGGGGTGAGGGCGGTAGCCGCCAATGCCGATTTCAATAGCGTAATAACGGACATCGCGCTGGGCAAAAAGAGAAAGAGCACGAATCCGCTCAAACATGGGCAGGGTGGCAGGCGCCAATTCCTGGACTTTGGCTTGCAATGCCGGACTGGGATCGCGGACACCGGCGGTCAATTGCGAATACCAAATCCCCAGATCGTTCCATGATTCAGAGTTCCGGTGGGTCGCCTTGTCAGAAAAAAGCGTGATAATCATGCGCCCGGCAAGCGCATGAAAATCCGGTTCGTGGTACTCCTGCTCGATTCGCGGAACGTCAGAAACTTCCCACAGGAAAGCACCGTTCTGCTCCGCGGGTTTCTGCTCGGCATGATTGAGCCAGTCCGCCCGATATTCCCATTTGGATGGGATGCGTAGCGTGTATCTGCTCTTCTCCACGGGGACCGTGTCCTGGAACTCCCAATAATCCTGGAAGAGATATGGCCGGCGTTTTTGCTCATACTCAAAGCCAATCACGGTGCCAACCTCAGCGCCAGGGAGGACAATTACTTTCTCCCGGGTATCCGCGAACTCCTGCTGGCTTCCCAGACTCCGCTCAAAACCGTCCTTTTCCTTGGCTTCGTATTCCAAGCCTTTGGCCGTGATGCTCCAGCCGCGAAAGGAATTAATCTTAGTTTCTGTATCAAAATACACTGGATGCCCGGCGTAGGATTTGCCTTCAGGGCGCAAGATTCTGTAAGCAATGCGCTCATGGGTAACGATTTCTCCATTGTCCTTGACGATTGTGTCCTGATCGTCGAGCAGGACAACAGCATTCGCATCATCAGCGTAGGTTTTGGCCGGTTGCTGAGCAAGACTGCGCAGCCAGTCAGGAACACCGGCGCTTGCCGACGGCGGCAGAAAGCCCATCAGGACAACAAAGGGAAGAAGCTTAATTACTTTTTTGAGCATTGACGCTGCCTCCCGTAAGCACTGCCTGTTGTTCGTCGCCGGCCTGGACCTTGCCGAAGAAAGTTTTCATTTCAGGATATTGTTCCAGGCGAAAGAAGATTCCATTCACTTGCAATATCCGTTGCGTAATTAACTGTTTGCCGTCACATTGCGCCAGGTTCTGATAAGCCGCGTAGGTCAGCCGCGCAGTCTCCTGTTGTGGCGCATTTTCCAGCGTGTATCCAGGGGGTAAAGTGATGCTGACTCTATCTGATTCAGCAAACGCATAAGGGAAGTACACGGGGAATTTGCGATCCACATGCTTGAATGCATCCATTTGCCTGGCTTGAAAGAGATAAGTCGGGACCAAAAGGCGTTTGCCGGCAGTGGAAGCATATCCCGGCATATTTACACTGAAGGTTGCGATCAGCGGAGCTTCACTTGCGTCCCAGCCTTCCGACTTCGTCAATTTAATAATGGCACCGGTAGGAAGCCAGCCCTGCAACTCATCTTCCGAGTCTTTTTTGCGACCGGCTTCATCCGTCTGGAGTTCATCCAAGCGGTGCTCAAGTGCGTCGCCGCCTTCAAATCTAACGGTGATTGTTCCGGTCAAATTGCCATCTCGGTCCAAAACCATTTCCGCGTTCCGGCGGATCGTGGATTTGTCATAAGTGGCCGGCGGCGCCATTACAAAAACGCCGCCCTTTTTATCCAGCTTGATTCCCTGGGTTGAAGTGCGAATCCAGCGAAGGTAACCATAAGGACAAAACATGGTCCCAGGATCGAGATAAACGTCCTTTCCAGCCTGATTGACAACAGCGATTTCACTATCCAGTTGCCGTCTGGAGAGAAGTCCTTTGTCAAAAAATTTATTCTGGCGGTTGCTCACGCGGACTATTGAAGCGTCAAAGCCGGCCGCACGAGCCAATGCAACGAAAAGCCGGGTTATATCCTCACGATCACCGGTGCCCCGAGAAAGAACATCGCCGACATTCTGATTCGACTTAAGTTTTTCTTTCTTTAGTTCCACGTCGGTGCGCTCGCGTTCGTAACTCAGATTCCTGATTTGTTGCGCGCGGGCATAGAGTTTGCGCAGTTTCTGTTCCGGATCAGTCTCATTACCGATGGCCTGCGCTGAGGCTTGGCCGATTTCCTTGCGGTTGCCGATGAAGTGCTCCACGTCATCGTTCCATTTCCGCCCGGCATCCTGCCAGAACTTGTCCGCAGTGGAATTTCCCATGCTGATATAAAAAAAACGCATCTGCGGTTTAAGGTCTTCTTGCGGAGGCATGTACCCTTCCGATTCAAAGGCCGGCATGTTCTCAACGTCCAACTCATACCCGCCGCCCTTTTGCACCGGCTTGACGTTGTTGGGCATGTGCGAATAGAGGGCTGCGACCTGGTATCCGTTTTCAAATCCTTCAAGTCCGCCGGAATAAGGCTTCATGCGGAAGCTTTCCTTGACGGTATAGAGTTCATGCTGGATGGTCCAGGAATTATCAGTGATGATCCAGGGCCACTGTATTTTGTATTTGTATTCAATGATGCTGCCCACGTTGACTTCAGGCATGGTGAAGGACTTGGCCAAGACTTTGACGCCTTTTGCCTTGATCACCGTCTTTTGAAACGGTTTGCCGGTAAATTCCGTTATTTTTCCATCCGGCTGGATGGTACGCGCTTTCAGTCCTGATATGGACCCCTCGGGGGGTATGACTAACTCAACATCGGCATGGCTTTTCCCTTTTTCATTCAGCACCTTGATGCGAGCGTAAAAGAATTCCGTCTGTTCCTCATCATTGATGAAGTCAGCGTAGTAAAGCTGGATAGCATCTGCCCCGGGATTGCCCGGGACCTGCTTGAGTTCCAGATCATGCTGGGTGATTAGCAGCCAGTCTTCTTTTTGGGCGTGAGCGGACGCCACGAAAACCGCGAAAACAATGGATAGTAGAAATAACCGGATAGGATTCAACGCAAACACCTCAGCACAGTTTAAGGGGGAATGTTTGCAGACTATATAACAAGAAAGGCAATCTGACCAGAGTTTCTGCTTCGCGAGACCAACGGATACCTTGTCTTTGGCGGTTTTGGATAACGACAGAACCAAAAAGCTTGTTTACCGATTTTTTACGCGCTCCGCTGCGTTTGTTCCCAGAAAGCCAAATGCAGGACTCTGGGAGCAGCTGCGCGCGGGCCTCCACCCCGCCACGCGAAGCGCGTGTCGGGGACCCCGGGCCTGCGGCATTCAGCCCTCAGCAATCGCGAGAACCTTTTTACCGCAGATTTGCGCGGATGAACGCTGATGGGACCAAAACAAAACCTTGAAACGCAGAGGAACGGAGGAAGCGGAGGCACGGAGAAAAGAGAAAGAGCACCAGAGTCGATATTGCAAAAAGAAAAACCGGCTGGCCCCGAAGGTCAGCCGGCGAATCCGAGCAAGATGAGGAGCTATTTTGGCGGCTGTTGCGGCTGTTGCGGCTGTTGTGCGGGGGCGGTTGACTCCTGCAAGGCATTTTTGTTGGGCATAATGCCGGGGACGTTAGGCTCAGTCTTGACGTTGCCGGTAACCGCTTCGTCGATTTTGATGTTGTAGCGGTCAAGCGTTTGTGCGGTGTCACGATCAAGCTGCACGCGCGCCTTGGCGTAATTGGTCATGGCGGTTACCAGAGTGGACTCAGCCTGGGCGAGGTCGCGCTCATCCTGCAGGACGGCGAGATAGGTGGAAGCGCCGAGATTATATTTTTTCTGTTCGGCATCCAGGGTTTGCGCAGCCAGGTCACGCGCCTTCTGCGCCGCCACTACGCTAGCGCGGTTATTTTGCAGCGTGAAAACGTCATTACGAATACCGATACTAATGGTGTTTTCCACGGTCTTGAGCGATAGCTGCGATTGCCGATACTCCAGCATCGCGCGAACCTGGGTGGCTTCCGCTATGCGATTGCCCAGAGGAATCTGAATGTTGATCTGAACGCCTTTGTCCGGGCCGCTGCTGTTGAAGAGATTGCCGAAGGCGCTGGTAAATCCTCCGCCCAAGGAAGCTGGCACTGGATTAGGCGCCAGCGGATTGGGCACGCCTGAGAGGGCAGACGCTCCATAAAATGCGACCAGATCAATCACAGGCAGCAGGCCGTTATTGACGCCTTTGATGTTGATCTCATTATTTTGCAACGTGATCCTTTGCTGCTTGTAGTCAGGGCGATTTGCGAACGCCGTCTGAATCAGTTGCTCAACTGGCGGAAGGTCCTCCTGGTCGGGGACCTGGACCGTGTCCGTGGGGATGACTTCTGCCTGAACCAGAACTGAGTTGCCAGGCAAGCTGCGCGTCAAAGCATTCTTCATGACTAATTGCTGGAGCTGAAGATTTGTCCTGGAGGCGATGAGGGCCTGCTCAGCCGAGGCAACGGAACTCTGTGCGCGAACCACGTCCAAAGGGGCCAGAGTGCCGATTTCGACCTGTTTCTGGTTGTCGGAAAGCGTCTTTTGGGCCAGAGCCAGCGAACGCTCATTCACACGATAAGCTTCATAAGCGTTTACCAGGTCCCAGTAAATGTTTTCGATCTGGCTGACCGTGGAAATTACCTGCTGGCGAAAGCCTTCTTCAGTAATCTTCTTGTTATTTCGTGCCGTACGGAGGAAACGCAAATTCAGGCTGCGTCCGAATCCCTGAAGCAGATGCTGCCGGACAGAAGCGCGAAAGGTGCTCGACAAAAAAGGATTGAAAGCGATTTGCGTACCGTTGGTGGATTGTCTCTGGTTGTTGAAGGAAACCTGAAACGCCGTACCGGGGGAAAATCCCTGCGAGTAAGTGAGATCACCAGTGGTGGTATGCGACTGGGCTAGCGGGATGGTGACCGTTGAACCAGAGCCCAAACCAGACAGCAAACCGAAGTTGCTGGGAGAAGAAGTTTGCTCAATAGCAAACGTGCCCGTAACCAGCGGATCAAAGCTGTCCGGCTGCGGCCCAGCGCCGCTGGTGCTGCCGACGAAACCACCCGCTCCAACGCCTGCGCCGCCAGCCCCAGCCGTGGTGCCGCCCGCGCCGGCACCGCTGATTCCAGATCCTACGCCCCCTTGGCCTCCGCCCGGAGTATTAGAAACAACGCCTGAGTTCACGCCCAGGAAAGAGCCGCCGGCCTTGGTGCGTAGAATGTCGGTATCCGCAATCGGCAAGTTGTACCTAGCGACGGCAATATCAAGATTATCCGCGAGGGCAATTGCTATTGCGTCATTGAGTGAGAGCATCAGCTTCCCATTTTGGACAAGCTGCTCTATTTTTGGCGCGTTGGTGAAAGCCGGGGGTGGCACATCCCGGGGGATATACCGCGCAAAGGGGTTCGGCAGCAGTGGCCTGGACTTGGAATAATCAACATCCGTGGGCTGCGGAAGGCTTCTTACTTGCGGAGCCTCTGGCAACGGAGCCTTGCCAGGCTGAGACTGAGCACCCTGCTGCGGTGTTGTCGACTGCTGACTCGCCCCAGGCGCTCCCGATTGCTGGCTCCCACTCGCCGCTGGCTGCTGTTCTCCAACTGGCGTCGCCTGCATTGAAAGCCCAGTATTTGCCTGTTGCGCGACTGCCGGAAAAGTCAATAAACACACCAACGAAACCACTTTTCTAACAACATTACTGCGGATAAATCCTACAGACATTCTTTTTCTCCAGATCTCATTAACTCGCCTGATTGGTAATTTATAGAGACTGTAATTCTCAGGTTCCGTCACCTGTTCTCATTAAGATACGCAGGAACACCCTCTGCGGTTCCAGATTCAAAAACAGTCAGTGTTGCGGAAACCCGTTAGTATATCGGCTCAGTGCTGCTTTAGGCGTTAAAAAGTGTTGGGGAACCCGACTTGCGAAATCTCAAACTAACGCTTGCTTATGATGGCCATGACTTTGCCGGGTGGCAGGTCCAGCCTGATCGACTGTCCGTTCAGGGGACGCTGGTGTCCGCTTTCGAACACCTCACCGGCGAAAAAACCCTCCCGCAAGGCTCTGGCCGCACCGATGCCGGCGTCCACGCGCTCGCTCAAATCGCCTCCGTCACCACCAATTCTCCCATTCCGGTCGACAATCTCGTTCGCGCTTTAAATGACGTACTTCCCCGCTCCATACGCGTTCTTGCCGCGGAAGAAATGCCGCCTGAATTCCATGCGCGCCGCTCGGCTGTCGCCAAAACTTACCGCTACCACATCTATCGAGGAGCAATTTGCTCGCCATTCCAGGCGCGCTATGTTTACCACCATCCTTATCCGCTCGACGAATCGCGCATGATCCAGGCCGCCGCTCTCGTCCAGGGCGAGCATGACTTCACCAGCTTCGCCGCCGTGGATCCAGAAAAACGCAAAGAAGTTCTTGCACCCGATCAAGTAAACTTTGCGGCAAATGCTGGACTTGAACCCAACAACGTTCGAACCATCTTTCATTCCCAGTGGCAGCGCCACGCCGAGGAATTGATCTACACCGTACGCGGCAACGGATTTCTCCACCACATGGTGCGCAACCTCGTCGGGACGTTTCTAATGGTTGGTAAAGGCAGCCTTACCGTCGCAGATGTCCGACGCGTTCTTGAACTGCGTGACCGCTCCTCCGCCGCTGCGACCGCTCCCGCCAGCGGACTGTTTCTGGTGAGTGTCGAGTACTAACATCCATCACGGAGATGGACACTCCTTGCGCCGCAGGCTCGCGCGCAGCTGCTCCCGGCGAGCCGCTTTTTTCAGCTCGACGGGACGCAATGCAGCGAAGCGCGCGCAAAAAAATCTGGGCCGCATCCAAGCGTGGAGTACAAATAACGACACTGCATGAGTATTAAGCGCTCCGCAGGTGAGTCTTGTTTTCTGACCGCTCTATTTCACCCTGGCCACCTGCAACTTCGCCTTCAGGTCGTCGGCAATCTGCTTGCCGTGGAAGCGTCCGTTCTCGATGAAAATCTCGCTCGTTTTAGAACCTGATACAACGCATCCCGCCACATAGATGCCCGGCACATTGCTTTCGAATGTCTGCAAATCGCAAACAGGCTTCATCTCCGGTCGCGTCAACTCAATCCCCAACGACTCCAGAAATTCGTAATCCGGATGGTAGCCCGTGAGCGCAAACACAAAATCATTTTTCAGCACGCGCTCGCCTTCGGGCGTCTTCAGCCGCACTTCTTCCGCCCTGATCTCCAGCACGCAGCTGTTAAAGTACGCGGCCACCTCGCCGTTCTTGATTCTATTTTCGATATCCGGCTTGATCCAGTACTTCACGTTGCGATGAATCTCCGGCCCGCGATGCACCATGGTCACTCGCGACCCGCGCCGCCACAGCTCCAGCGCCGCGATCGACGCGGAATTCTTTGCCCCAATAATCAGCACGTCCATATCAAAATACGGATGCGGATCTTTGTAGTAGTGCATCACCTTGGGCAGGTCCTCGCCCGGTATTCCCAGATAGTTCGGACGGTCGTAATAGCCCGTCGCCACCACAATCTTCCGCGCCACATATTTGTGGTCGTTGCCGTGCAGGTCCTGCGTCTCCACCTTGAATGCGCCGTCATAGCCGGTCACGCTCGCCACGCGCTGATACTGGCGCACGTCCAGCCGGTAATGCTGCGCCACGTTGCGATAATACTCCAGCGCCTCAGATCGGTTCGGCTTCTGGTTGGCCGTGGTGAATGGGATGTCGCCAATTTCCAGCAGCTCCGGCGTGGTAAAGAAAACCATGTTCGCCGGATAGTGAAACAGCGAGTTCACCAGGCAGCCCTTGTCCACCATAACTGAAGTAAATCCGGCGCGCTGCGCCTCAATGGCACACGCCATGCCGGTGGGGCCGGCGCCAATCACCAGCACGTCAAAGTGGTCGCCTTTGTGATCCATGAGAGTTTCATTCTACAGGGGACAATTCGGGAAGCCGCCAGCCTTTCATGCGGAATACGTCCGAGGCTGGTTTTTTGCCTTGAGTTATAATGACGGCCTTTTTCACGGAGACGTATACGAATGCATAAAACTAAGTCGTTGTTGCTTATCTGCTCTCTCTTTTCTCTTCTGATCCCAGGCTGTTCCAAAGACAAGCTCGATCGTGAAACGGCCAAGGCCGCAATTGACAAGAAGCTGCGCGGAATGAACGTGGGCCTGACGGTCACGACCGGGCGTGTGGGTTCGCATTGCTACACCATGCAAGCCGGAAGCGAGACCATCGATATGGACGATAATCCGGAGAAGGGGCCCGATTCACGGGCGGCCATCAAGGCCGGTTATCTTTCATCCACACCTGACGGCAAAGACTTTTGGAAGGTTGAGTTGACGCCGAAGGGCCAGGCCTTTGTACAGGCGGAGAACAAGAAGCCATTTGGGCATGAAGAGAAGAACGGCTGCTCCACTGACAACTACAGTTTGCCCGCAGCTTGGCCAACCCTGGTGGAGATTGATGCGATCTCGGAAGGGGAACAGGAGCCGGAGGTCAAATACTATTGGACATGGCATGTCACAGAGCTAGGCGCAATGCTACGCGAAAACGGCGAGCTGTATAAGCAACTTTCACCCACAGACCGGACTGAACTGGAGCACTTCCTCAATCTGGTTAAGTATGGCCCGCATCTGCCGCTGCCGGTCCCGGAAGAGCGCAAGCCGATTCTCGCCTATCCGGCAACCTTCAAGTTCAAGAAATATGACAATGGCTGGCGCATCATGGAAAAACAAGAATAGCCAACTGGAGGCACAACTGGCCCGAATGTCCGCTGGAAGTGGTGGATCTCAGTACGCTAATGAACAATGAAGACGGTCCACAGATGAAGACAAAGAGGATTAGTGCGGTTCTTGTAAAGGCGCAGCCCTTTACGGAGCTTTGTCGCGTCTCGAAGTGCTAATCAGTGGCAAGTCTTCTCATCGCTTGCTCCACATCGGCCACCAGATCTTCAATCGCTTCAAGGCCCGTATACAGACGCACCAGGCGACTGCCGTACGCTGGCCGCTTGGGCGACTGCAAATCGTACGTCATTACAAGACTGGTAACGCCGCCCCAGCTATAGCCGATCTTGAACAGCCGTAGCGCATCGACGAACGCAAGCACCTGCGTTTTGCTGTATTTCGGTTTGAACACCACGGAAAACAATCCCGAGGAACCGGTGAAGTCGCGCGTCCACAGCTCGTGTCCGGGACAGGAAGGCAAAGCGGGATGCAGCACGATTTCAATTTCCGGACGAGCACTCAGCCATTGCGCCAGCGAGAGCGCATTCTGCTCCACGGCCTTGAGCCGCACGGCCATCGTCTTCATGCCGCGCAGCGCCAGGCTGCAATCGTCGGGCGACGCGGCGCAGCCCAGCACCTGGTGCGTATCACCCATGCGCTGGTAGATTTCCTGCGCAAGCATCGCCGCATTACCACTTCGCGAAGCAACTTGCGAATCCATCTGCTCCGGTCGCACCGTGACCGAGCCCAGCAGCAGATCGCTGTGGCCGCCAACATATTTGGTCAGCGCCTGCATGGTCACGTCCATCCCGTGAGCAAACGCGTCCAGGTAAATGCCCGCGGCCCATGTATTGTCCAGCACAGCCAGCGCGCCGTGCTCATGCGCCGCCTGCGCAATAGCGGGCAGGTCCTGCACTTCCATGGTGATGGAGCCCGGACTCTCACACCACACCAGCAGCGTGTTTGGGCGGAACTCTGAGCGGATGCCGGCGCCCGCGTCCGGCGGGTAATAACTTACCTCGACTCCAAAGCGCCGCAGCACACCGTTGGAGAACATTCTGTTGGGCCCGTAAATGCTTTCCGGCAGCAGCACGTGATCGCCGGCTTTGAGCAGCGCCAGGTGGATCAGCGAGATTGCCGCCTGTCCGCCAGGAGTGATAAACGTGCGAAAACCTTTTTCCAGTTCGCAGATTTTCGCTGCCAGTTCCAACGCGGTGGGCGTGCCGTAAAGCCCATACGTGTAGCCGATATCAAACTGGTTCCAGCGGTCACTTGCCTGGGCAGCATGTTCAAACACCACGGTCGATCCGCGATAGACGGGTGTCGCCAGTGCGCGAAAGCCTTCCGGCACGGTTGCGTCAGAATGGATGAGTTTGGTCTTCCAATCGTTTGGCTTGACGTTTTCGCTGCTTAAGTCTTTCTTGTTGGCCATGCTCGAAATTGTAAAGCTATGGCTCGATGCGCGACAGCGGGTGAGACGAGTGCGCATCGAAAGTCGTGTAGCACAGCCGCCCTCGGCTGTGGTCTTGGCGCTTTGAATTGAATCTAGAGATGTTCGGTTACGCCCGGAACCTGCCAGCCATCGTATTCGCCGTTGAATTCGTTCGCAAACAGGTCAAGCTCAATCTGCAGCGCGTTCAGATTCTCGATTGGTCCGGGCTGCCGCACCTGCAACTGCACTTTCTCTATCTCGGCGTTCAGGCTCACCGATTCAATCGTCCATCCGCGCTCTTGCAGCCGCTGCGCCGCGCGGTCGGCGTCAGACTGGTCAGAGAAAAAGAAATAGTGGTCAAGCTGCGTGGCGTTGCTGAGCGCTTCGTCCAGCTTCTCGTCAGCCTCTGTCCGCTTTGGGCTTGGAGTGAGAAAAGATAGGATACCTTCAAACATAGTCTTTCCTCTGATGATACAACGGCTGTTCGCGACTGGCTTTGTCGGCCCGCGTCACTCACGGTTGTTCGCTGCGAGCTGGATGCGGCCCATTTCAGAAGGTCGGCGGGCCAAGTTATAATCGATAGTTTTGCGTCGCTTCGCGATTGCATACGCATTCCGCACTTCATAAAGAGGACCAGCATGGCCCAGCAATTTCGCCTGGAAAAGGATTCTATCGGCATCAAGGAAATTCCCGCCGACGTGTATTACGGCGTGCAGACCGCGCGCGCCGTGGAGAACTACCCGATCTCCGGAATGCGCGCCAATCCCACGTTGATTCGCGCTATCGGCATGGTGAAGTATGCCGCAGCGCAGGCCAATAAAGAGATTGGCCTGGTTGATGACAAGCGTGCTGACGCGATTATGCAGGCAGCCAAAGAAGTGGTTGACGGCAACTGGGACGCGTCGTTTGTCGTGGATGTGTTTCAGGCCGGCGCCGGCGTGAGCTTCCACATGAATTCGAATGAGGTCATCGCCAACCGCGCCACGGAACTCATGGGCGGCAAGCTGGGCGAATACACGGTTCATCCCAACGATCACGTTAATTACGGCCAGTCCACTAATGACGTTTTCCCCACCGCAATGCGGGTGGCGACGTTGCTGGAATTGGAAAAACTTTATCCTGTGCTCGACGCGCTGGCCGCCGCCTTTGAGGCCAAGGCCAAGGAATTTCACGGGATCATGAAGTCGGGCCGCACGCACATGCAGGACGCCGTCCCAATCCGCTTGGGGCAAGAGTTCGCGGCCTATGGCATCTCTATCCGCAAAGCCATTGACGATATTCGCCATGCGGGCGACTCTCTGCGCGAGCTTGGACTGGGCGGCTCCGCCGTTGGCACCGGCATCAACACTCATCCCGACTATCGCGCGAAAGCAGTAGCCAACCTGGCAAAAATCTCCGGGCAGAAACTTGCGCCCGCCGCGGACATGCGCTGGGCCATGCAATCCAATGCGTCCATGGCCCAGGTTTCATCGTCTCTGCGCAACCTTGCGCTGGAAGTGATTCGCATCTCCAATGACCTGCGCTTGATTTCTTCAGGACCCAACACCGGCTTTGCGGAAATAAACCTGCCAGGCCTTCAGCCGGGATCTTCTATCATGCCGGGCAAAATCAATCCCGTAATGCCTGAGCTGGCGGCGATGGTTTCATTCCAGGTTGTCGGCAATGATGCTGCCGTAGCAATGGCCGTTCAGGCCGGCCAGCTTGAGTTGAACGTCATGATGCCGACCATGGCTTACAACGTCCTGCAATCCATTTCTATTCTCACCAACATGCTGCGCGTCTTTACCGATAAATGCGTGAAAGGCCTCACCGCCAATGAAAAGCGCAATGCCTTCTACGCCCAGAGCACCGTCTCGCTGGCGACCGCGCTCAATCCCTACATCGGCTACGCCAAGGCCGCTGAAATTGTAAAGGAGTCTGTAGCCACCGGCCGCTCGATCATCGACATTGCCCGCGATAAAAAGCTGCTCAGCGAACAGGAGATCGCGGAAATTCTCGATCCCGTCAGCATGACTGAGCCGCAGTATCCCAAAGACGCGGCGAAGAGACGGGACGATATTACGGGAAAGAAATAGGTTTTCTCTGAAATCCCGAGCGCAGCGAGGGAACCCTATGGCTACGACGAACTAAGAAGAGTAAATTGGCAATCTTTGTTCCGATTTAATGGCGTATTGAGTGCTCGATGGAGCTTTGTAGTGATAGGGTTCCCTCGCTACGCTCGGGATTTCAGAAGAACCTAGCACGCCCACCTCAACAACGTCGCTCCCACGGTAAATCCTGCTCCCACCGCGGCAATCAACACCAGATCGCCTTTCTTCAACCGGCCTTGCTGACGCGCGCTCTCCAGCGCCAGGGGAATTGTTCCCGCCGTGGTGTTTCCGAATTCGTCAATGTTGATAATGATGCGGTCTTCCTTTAGTCCCAGCCTGTCGGCCGCCGACATGATGATTCGCTTATTCGCCTGATGCGGCACAAACAGCGCCACGTCAGAGCCCTTAAATCCGTTGCGCGTCAGCACCATCTCTGAGGCTTCGGCCATCTTGCGGACAGCGTACTTGAATACCGCCTGCCCATCCTGATGGACATAATGCATCTTCTTTTCGACCGTTTCATGTGTGGTCGGATTACGGCTGCCTCCTCCGGGCATAAACAGTGAACATGCGCCCGCCCCATCCACCTCATGGATAAAGTCGATCACATAATTGTCGTCGGTGGCAGGCTCAACTAGGACCGCTCCTGCTCCATCGCCAAAAATGATGCACGTGGCCCGGTCCTGGTAGTTGATGATGGAGGTCATCACGTCCGCGCCAATCGCCAGCACCCGCTTATGCGCGCCGGATTCCACGAATTTCACCGCCGTCTGCAGCGAGTACACAAAGGCGGAACAGGCCGCTGAAATGTCATAGCCCCAGGCGCCCTTGGCCCCAATCTTGTCCTGGACGATGCAGGCTGTGGCCGGAAAAAGCATGTCCGGCGTGACTGTACCTACGAAAATCGCCTCTATCTCGGTGGCGGGAATGCCGCGCTCCTGCAATGTTTTTTGGGCAGCTTCAATCGCCAGATCGGAGGTGGCCACTCCTTTATCCACAATGTGCCGTTGCCTGATTCCGGTGCGTTCAATGATCCACTCATTGGAAGTCTCGACCATTTTTTCCAGGTCGGCATTCGTCAAAAGGCGCGGTGGGACATAAGTTCCAAGAGCTGAGATTTTCGCGCGGACAAGATTGGCCAAAAATGTTCTCCAAGTCAGTTTATGTGTAAAACCAATATTGTAAGTGGTTTTAGAAATGAGCGGTAGCAGTACAGAGATTCGGATGGGTAATCAACTTGAATCAATTTTATTCCCCCACCAAAATTCGTCATCCTGAGGTCCGTAAACGAGCAAGCGTTTTCTTCAGCTTGCGAGTAGGACTGAAGGACCTTGTGCTTTGTTCCGAATAAAGCTGCGCCATTAAATCCAAAACTCAGCCATCACCTGCGATTGGATGGATAGACGCTCAATTTTGGAGATCTTTGAGAATGCATCCCGACGCGCCATGAGCGAGAGAACGTGCACTGGTCAGCATGTGAGCAGAGCCAGAGGGAGCTTGCGTTTGCGTGTTCACTGAGAAGCAAAGGACGTGCCTACCGTCCGAAGTGAAAACCAGAAACAATTCATTCGGGCAGGAATGCCTTGCATAAATCGAGAATCAGGAAGATTGCAGCAAGGCTCCAGAGCAGCTTTTTCATAGAAAAAGTTATACCGGGTACCCCGCTGCACACGCACTAGCCCGTTACCGTTGCTTCCTTCCGGACCTGGCGGGATTGGCGGGATTGCGTCGCGCGGGACCCGGCATTTCCGATTCTAACATCTTTGTGTCCGCCCGGGTTTCTTGAAGCAGCTGATGATCAGGGCGAGGCCGGCTTGCGCGCCGAGCCCCGGGGTCCCCGACATGCGCCGCTTTTGCGCTTGGCGGGGTGGGAGCCCGCCGCGTCAAGGCTGACAAATCCCACCACGTGCGAGATGCCGAAGCGGTTTGGAGCGAAGCGACAAAATAAAGGGTTACGTTGGGTCATCGGCACGCGGATTGCGCTTTGCTCCGCCCGCAAATTCGGCGACAATAATAGTGTGTCCACGCGCAGCCTCAACCTCACAGCAATGAAGGCCGTTCCCGGTTCCGGCAGCGCTGATCGGTTCTTTCAGTGGTCGCTTTACATCCTTGTGGTCGTCGGCTTTGCCGCGCTCATGGGCACCAACAAGCTTGATGCTCCTTCCCTTGCGCTGGTGCTGCCCGCGCTGCTTTTGCGGGGCTATCTCCTGTTGATGCGCAAGACCCTGGTGATTTCTGAGCGCTGGACCACGTTCCTCACCTTGATCTATTTTGCCTTTTACGCGGCTGATTATTTCTATTTTTCTGAGAGTTTTATCAGCGCGACCGTGCACATGGTGCTGTTCAGCATGGTCATCAAGATCTTTTCCGTGCGGCGTGACCGCGATCTCATGTACCTGGCCGTGCTCTCATTCCTTATGCTGCTGGCGGCCGCCGTTCTAACCGTGGATACGCTGTTCCTCCTCACTTTCTCCCTGTTCATTCTGGTGGCAATCGCCACTTTTGTCAGCATGGAGATGCGCCGCTCAGAGCAGGAAACGCTGGCGGCCGGCGTTCCGCCCCATCATGACGCGAAGTTTTACGGCTCGCTGGCGGGGATCTCCGGCATTTTAGGATTGCTGACGCTGGCTGGCGCGGCACTGCTTTTCTTCATCCTGCCGCGCGTAAGTAGCAGCGGATATCTGCGCAATCTTGGCGTACAAAGTTCCCTGGTGGCTGGCTTCAGTCCGGAAGTAAATCTCGGGGGCATTGGCCAGATTCAGCAATCCAGCAACGTTGTGATGCACATTGAAGTGCAGTTCGGAAAGCTCTCCAGCAACCCGCATTGGCGCGGCATTACCCTGGCAAACTTTGACGGTCGGCACTGGTGGAATCCGCTGGAAATTCCTACGCAGCACGGCCTGAACAATACTCCGCTGGACCTCACGCGAATCAGTAATTTTTCTCTTTATTCTGAAAGCCGGCGCTACGCGCCTCATCTACAAACGCTTACCTATCGCGTGGTAATGGAACCGGTGGGCCTGAACCTTTTCTTTCTGGCTCCAGTGCCGCTCAAGATTAATGGCGACTATCGAATTCTGGAAATTAAGTCAGACGGATCCATATTCAATGTTCACGCAGCGGATAACGGCTCCGGGACAGCCGATGAAGGCGGACAAACCGTGGGCATCTACACCGCGGAAGCCGATACTCGCAATCCTGAGCCTTTTGTCATCGACTCCAACTCCACGGACTATCCCGCGCATATAGCCAATTTGTATTTACAGGTTCCAACTCTTGATCCGCGCATAGCGCAGCTGGCCCGGCAGGTAACCGCGTCCTCTACCTCGAACTACACACGAGCCAGGGATATTGAGCGCTACCTGCAAAGCAATTATGGTTACACGCTGCAATTGCCGGGACTCCGCGAGCCTGATCCGCTTGCCCGCTTTCTTTTTGAGCGCAAGAAAGGCCACTGCGAATACTTTGCTACTTCCATGGTCATGATGCTTCGCACCCTGGGCATACCATCCCGCATTGTCAATGGCTTTCGCGGTGGCGAATACAACGACCTCACCAGCAGTTACATCATTCGTGAGAAAGACGCGCACTCCTGGGTCGAAGTTTATTTCCCTGAGTATGGCTGGGTCTCATTCGATCCCACTCCGGCAGGCAGCGCCGACGAGCCGCAAACAGGCTGGTCCCGCGTTAGTCTTTATCTTGATGCGGCGCGGCAGATTTGGCGCGAGTGGATCGTGAACTATGACTTCACCCATCAGATGAAACTGCGCTCAGACCTGAGCACAGCCACTGGCAACGCTCAATCAAATTTCAGGACCTGGGCGGAGCGCCAGTATTTCCGCGTTGTGGAACTCATCAGCCGCTGGCAGCGCAAGCTGCAGGACCTTTCTCCCCGACAGATGGCGCTTTGTTGTGTGCTGCTCGGCTTGCTTCTGGCCATGCCGTTTGCTCCGATGACGTGGCGCACCATCCAGCGCACGCGCGCCCTGCGGCATCCGCAAAAGGCTCCGCGCACTTCCGCCAGCTTCTGGTATCAGCGCATGCTCAAGATGATGGCCCGGCGGGGCGTCCGTAAAGAGCAGTCACAAACGGCAGAGGAATTTGCCTCTTCCATCCCCGATGCGCGCATGCGCCACGATGTTGAACTTTTCACGGAGCACTATGAGCGCGCCCGCTTTGATGCTTCCGTGGAAGACGCTCAACTTCTTCCCGATCTCTACGAAGAAATTGCCGGAAAAAAATAGTTCTTTTGGGGTAGTGGGGCAGCTTGAAAATCGATTTCACTTGCTACTAAATTTCGTCATCCTGAGGTCCGTAAACGAGCAAGCGTTTTCTTCAGCTTGCGACGTAGGACCGAAGGACCTTGTGCTTGAGTCCTAATAAAGCAGCGCCATTAAACCAAATTTCCCCACAACCATTTTCTTCCTTCCCGTCAGGTGCATAAGAGGCCCCAACGGCCTGCCTACACGCATTTGCCCGCATCCTAACGCTATAATCCGCCGGGAGAAAGATGCCCGATTTAGAACAAACTGCCGACTGGCTGCTGGGGCCGGAAGCTCCGGCTGAAAGCCCGCGCACGCACCTGCTGCCGCGCTGGATTTTTCTCCGGTGTCTTGGCGTCATCTATTTCTCTGCATTTTACTCGCTGATTTTCCAGATTAAAGGCATGATCGGGCCTAACGGCATCCTGCCTGCCGCAAGCTACCTGCAAGACGTAGCAAATTATTATGCTGGGTTGCAGCGCTTCTGGTTTGCGCCAACGCTGCTCTGGATCGGCGCTGGCAATCACGCCTTGATGTTGATTACCTGGGTCGGATTGGCAGCTTCTGTTGGAGTCGTCTTAAATCTCTGGCCGCGCATCACATTGGCGATCTGCCTGGTTTGTTTTCTGTCGTTCGTTGCCGCCGCACAGGATTTCTCCAGCTTTCAATCTGACGGCATGCTGTTGGAAGCTGGTTTCATCTCGCTTTTCTTTTCGCCGCCCGGCTTGCGGCCCGGCATTGGGGCAGGCCATCCTGCTTCGCGTGTGAGTTTGTTTCTGCTTCAGTGGGAATGGTTCCGCATCTACTTTGAATCCGGCGTGGTGAAGCTTACCAGCGGCGACTATTCCTGGCGTCACCTCACCGCCATGGACGACTACTATCAAAACGGGCCGCTACCCACGTGGCTTGGCTGGTATGTGCAGCAGCTTCCGCACTGGTTCCATGCAGCCACCGCTTTAATGACTCTGGTTGCTGAACTCGGGTTGGTCTGGATGCTCTTTCTTCCCCGGCGTCTTCGAATCATCTGCTTTTTGATCGTCACGCCCTTTCAGATTGGCATCATTCTCACCGCCAATTACACATTTCTCAATTACCTTGTGCTGGTGCTGGGCTTTCTCCTGCTCGACGATGGGTTTATCCGCTCCGTGCTGCCGCAAGGCTGGAACAACCGGGGCAAGCCGGATTCAAAGGTGTCATCGGATGCACAGTCGTCGCCGTCGCGCTCCGCTGCCTTGCTTCGACCTCTGTGGCGAAGCGTCGCGGGCATCTATCTTGGTTGGGTCTTCTACGCGACTACCGCTCTGCTGTTCGCGATGATTCCCTATGCACCGCCGCTTCCTCTGGGCCCGGCACGCGCTCTCGACCCATTTCGGATCGCCAACCAGTACGGTCTGTTCGCCAACATGACCCATGAGCGCTATGAAATTGAATTCCAGGGCTCTACCGATGGCCAGAACTGGACGACCTACTCCTTCCGCTATAAGCCGCAGGACATTCACAAGGCCCCTGGCATTTATGCGCCTTACCAGCCTCGTTTTGAATGGGATCTTTGGTTTGCTTCGCTCGGCAACTGGCGCAACTATCCCTGGGTAGTGCAGACCGAAGCGCGCTTGTTGCAGAATCAGCCGGACGTGCTCGCGCTTTTTGCGGGCAATCCATTCAGCAATACGCCACCACAGAAAGTACGCGCCGTGATTTGGCAATACTGGTTCACTGACCGCGCAACCAAGCGGAAGGAAGGGACATGGTGGCGTCGGAAATTTATGGGAGATTACGCGCCCATGGTGGAGCGGACACCAGACGGAAAGATTGTGATGAGCCAGTAATTCATTCTGAAATCTCGAATGGAGTGAGAGATCCCTTTAGCAACGATACCTTTCAGACTCACTTATCGACCACGAACCCATTTAAAGGAAACCGCGTATCGAAACAATTCTTTTTCGCGTACATTCGCGGCCAAATTCGCTGTCCCTTTAGCAAGCACCAAAGAGGCCAAGCCGCTAAAACACTGGCCTTTGCGATGCTACAATAGAGAGACAGCATGCCAGTAGAAAATGTCACAATAGCGCCTCCGCAGCCGGAGTCTGCCTCGCGGCCAGTTCCTTTGAAAGTCGGCTTTGTCAGCCTCGGCTGCCCCAAAAACCTCGTGGATAGTGAGGTAATGATGGGTATGTTGCAGACCGGCGGGGCGCAGATCACCGCTCGCGCGGAAGATGCCGACGTGATCGTGGTAAACACCTGCTCGTTTATCGATTCGGCCAAGCAGGAATCGGTGAACACGATCCTGGAGATGGCGCAGCATAAAGTCACCGGCAAGGCCCAGAAACTGATCGTCGCTGGATGCCTGGTGGAGCGCTACCGCACGGAAATCCAAAAGAACATTCCTGAAGTTGACGCTGTGGTCGGCACGGGCGAACTCAATGCTATTCTGGCCGCCGCCGGAATCCATGCCGTCGGCTCGTCTACGGACGATTCACCTTTCGTCATCCTGAATCACTCCTCCAACAGCCAGGCATTAAAGTCCGGCATGCCGGCGCGCGCTGAAGGGTTGGCCCGGGAGCAGAGTGGACGTTTCTCCCGCGCGGACTGGGACGGCGCGATCTCTGATTTGCCCAATTACCTTTACGACGAAACCACGCCCCGCGTCCTCGCCACGCCCAAGGCGTCGGCATACATCAAGATCGCTGAAGGCTGCGACCATCCCTGCGGCTTCTGCATTATTCCGCAACTGCGCGGCAAGTTCCGCTCGCGGCATTTTGAATCCGTCATTGCTGAAGCCGAGCGTCTTGCGGCCGGCGGCGTGCGCGAGATTACGCTCATTGGACAGGACACCACCTGCTACGGTGAAGACCTTGGTCTGAAAGATGGCCTTGCTCTTTTGCTGGAGCGGCTGGCGCAGGTTCAAGACCTCCGCTGGGTGCGCTTCCTCTACGCCTATCCCAACAAGATCACCGGCAAGCTGCTGGAAACCATCGCCAGCCATGAAAAGATCTGTTCTTACGTCGACGTCCCGTTGCAACACGCCTCGTCTTCGGTGCTTAAGCGCATGAAGCGCGGCGCCGGAGCTGAGATCTTTTTGAAGTCGATCGAGAAGATGCGCCGCACCATCCCCAGCCTGACACTGCGCACATCGTTCATCGTCGGCTTCCCCGGTGAGACGGAAGCTGATTTCAGGGAACTGTGCGAATTCGTGAAAGCCGCCGAATTCGACTGGCTGGGCGTCTTTAGCTATTCAGACGAGGATGGGTCCGCGGCTTACCACCTGGGCGACAAAGTTCCTGCGCGTGAAATTGAACGCCGCCGCAAGAAGCTGATGCAGATCCAGCGCCAGATCAGTAAAAGAAACAAACGCAAGCTGGTGGGCCGCGAGTATGACGTTCTTGCGCTGGGACCTTCAGAAGAAACCGACCTTCTGTGGGAAGGCCGCACGGAAATGCATGCTCCGGAAATTGACGGTAAATTATTTATTAACGATTTTGGCGAACACGAAGAGCTCGTGCCCGGCAGCTTTTATCGCTGCGAGATCACTGAGGCGCACGACTACGATCTGGTGGCGCGCATCGTTGCTTAAATCTGCATCATCTAATTCCGTATGCCGAAGAAAAAGCTACTTTCGCTTCGCTGTCCTATCTGCCGCACGCTGGTGCTGAGGACGCAGGAAGACTTCCCATTTTGCAGCGAGCGCTGCCGCACCATCGATCTTGGAAAATGGGCCAGCGGCGGCTATGTGATCTCCACCAAGATCAACGATCCCGAGCTACTCGAGGACATCGCTGAACAGCAATCAAAGCTGAAGCAAGATCCAGATGGGCATTCAGAGCAATAAGATTGCCTCACACTTTGTGTAATCGGGAATACTCAACAGGTCAAAGGCGGACAGAAAACAGTCAAATGTACACTATAATCGTGTACACTATATTAGCATGAAAAACATTACATTAAGTGCGGACGAAGATCTGATTGAGCAGGCACGGCTTGTTGCTCGCTCTCAACGCAAGACTCTGAACGCCGCTTTCCGTGAATGGCTGGCGCAGTTTGCTGGTCTGGCTGGGAACGCGAAAGAAGCCGAGTTGCTTATGAAACGGCTGAACCATGTTCAGGCAGGTCGGCGATTCTCTCGGGACGAGATGAATGAAAGATAGGTTCTTTCTCGATACGAATGTTTTTGCTTATTCATTCGACTCAAGTGTTTCGGCAAAGCAGAAGCGAGCACAAGATCTAATTGTTCACGGCATTAAGACGCGGAAAGCGGTCGTAAGCTATCAGGTAGTTCAAGAATTTTTCAACCTTGCATTGCGCAAGTTTTCCCGTCCCATGAATATCGCCGAAGCAGAGCAGTATTTGCAGACAGTTTTTCAGCCGCTGTTGGCTGTCCAATCGTCGCATACTCTCTTCTCTCAGGCTCTCCGATTGGAAGATAAACACCGGTTATCCTGGTACGACGCATTGATCGTCGCTGCGGCCGTTGAAAGCCAATGTGCGATTCTATATAGCGAAGACATGCACGATGGCCATCGGTTCGGAGAACTTCAAATCAAGAACCCTTTTATGTGATGTTGGCTATTTCAACATTATGACTCCGTCACCAACCACCACTCCTAAATCCCGCCTCTCCTGGACCATCGCCACCTTCTTCGGCATCGGCCATCTCCAGCCTGGCTCGGGAACATGGGCCTCTGCGGCGACGCTTGCACTCTGGTGGGCGGCTGGCTTGTGGCTTCCGTCGGGGTGGGTTGTGCCCGTTGCCATAGCCGTTTCCGTTCTGGTGACCCTGATCGGCATTCCTCCCTCGACCGTTGTAGCCCGTGAAAGCGGCATTAAAGATCCGGGATTTGTAGTAATTGATGAAGTCGCCGGCCAGATGATCGCTTTGATCGCCGTCCCGGTGCATTGGAATTACATGCTGGCGGGTTTTATACTCTTTCGTAGCTTTGACATAGTGAAGCCGTTCCCTCTGCGCCGACTGGAAGCGTTGCCGGGAGGGACTGGAATCATGATGGATGATGTTGGCGCAGGGCTTTACGCGCTTGCCTTGCTTCAGTTATGGCTGCATTTTATAGCGCGTTAGGCCGTACCTCCATGGGAATTACTGAAAGTCTGCTGGGCAAGAAGAATGTAGATGGCAATCCATATATTGAAGCCATTGACCCGCCCGCTTCACTCCCCGGAGGCGAGGTCCGCATTCTAGGACGCGCTCTTAAGCCACCGCAATTGGCGCGGCCGGAAGTATTGTTCAGTGGAATGCGCGGCCCCATTGTGGTGAGCTCAGAAGATTTTGTGATCGCGCGTGTGCCTTTTGGCGCTCAGTCAGGGCTGGTCACGGTCCAGAATAATGGATATGTGAGCAACGGCCGCGAACTGAAAATTGCTCAGCCTCTCGCCGAGAGCCTGCATCCTGTCGCCAATCCTGCCGTTGACCGTGAAGGCAACATTTACGTCACGTATTCCGGTGGACGTGGCCAGAAAGTTCCCGTCGCCATTTACAAGATCGACCCGGACTACAACGTCAAGCCATTTCTTCCCGAACTGATGAACGCCACAGGCATGGCTTTTGATCCGCAAGGGCAGCTTTATGTTTCCTCGCGCTATGACGGCACCGTGTACCGCGTAGCTCCCAACGGCACACTCAGCACATATGCTGAAGGAATGGGCGTCGCCACGGGAATCGCGTTTGATAAATCCGGCAATCTCTATGTTGGTGATCGGAGCGGGACCATCTGGCGCATTGCGCCGGACAGGCAGATCTTTGTGTTCGCCACGCTGGAGCCCAGCGTTGCCGCTTATCATCTCGCCTTTGCCCCGGACGGCACTCTATACGTGACAGGCCCCACCAATTCCAGCTTTGACGCCGTCTACAGCGTCGATCCTCATGGCACTGTCACCGTCTTCTACCGCGGACTTGGGCGACCTCAGGGTCTCGCGTTCGATGTGCAGGGTAATCTCTACGTCGCAGCGTCATTGGGCGGCAAGCGCGGCATTGTTAAGATCACACCCGATAAACACGCCAGCCTGGCAATTGCCGGACCTGGGCTAGTTGGCCTGGCATTCACGCGGACTAGCGGCGCGGTGCTGGTCACCACCAACGCCGTTTTCCATCTCACCTGGGGCGTGCAGGGCCTTTCTCTCATTTAAACTGCTAACGTGAACGCTGAGATCATTGCCATTGGATCGGAGCTGCTGACTCCCTTCCGCCAGGACACGAATTCGCTCTTCCTCACCGAGCAACTGAACCGGCTGGGCGTGGAAGTAAGTTTCAAGAGCATTGTGGGCGACCGACGCGCTGACTTGGTTAGCGTGGCACGCATTGCACTTTCACGTGCCGATATTGTCATCTTCATGGGAGGTCTTGGCCCCACTGAAGACGATCTTACCCGTGAGTGCGTAGCGGAAACGCTGGGCCGTCCGCTTAAGAGACACGCACGGATTGTTGAAGACCTGCGCGCCCGTTTTGCCGCACGCGGCTGGAAGATGGCGGAAAATAACGAGCGCCAGGGTGACGTGATCGACGGCGCTGATGCGCTCGATAACAAACGCGGCTCAGCCCCGGGACAGTTCCTGCATATTGACGATCAGTATGGTCACGCAATCATTGTTCTTTTGCCCGGACCTCCGCATGAACTTCGAGCGATGTTTGAAGAACACGTTTTTGAGCGCCTGAAAAGGCTGGTTCCCGGGCAACATATTGCCACGCGCGAATTGAAAATTGGCATGATCGGCGAATCCATGGTGGATAAGCGCGCCGCACCCATTTACAAAGCAGCCCAGGGAGTTGAAACAACGATCCTTGCGGGAACACCTGGAGAAGTGCAGCTCCATCTTCGTGCGCAGACCAGTTCGCAAGAGGAAGCGCAAAAGCGCGTTGATGCGCTCGCTTCGCTGCTTGAAGACGAGTTTGAAGACGCCATCTTCGCCACCAAGGGCGAGAGCATGGAGCAGATCGTCGGTTATTACCTGGGGATGCGAGAAAAGACGCTTGCAGTGGCCGAGTCCTGCACTGGCGGCATGTTGGCGGCAAGGATCACTTCTGTTTCCGGCAGCTCGCGCTATTTCCTTGGAGGAGCCGTTGTCTACGACAACTCAGTCAAGTCTGCATTGGCCGGAGTACCGCCTTTATTGATTGCGGAACATGGCGCTGTGAGCGGCCAGGTGGCTGCGGCGCTTGCGGAAGGCATCCGCACCAAATGCAAAGCAAGTTTTGGTATTGGGATTACGGGCGTCGCCGGGCCGGCGGGCGGGTCTGACGAAAAACCTGTAGGCCTTGTCTTCCACGCGTTGGCGGACGGCAGCCATACGGAAGTAATTGAGCGAACCTTTCCCGGCGATCGTGACCGCATACGCCACTGGGCGACGCAACAAGCTTTGGACATGGTCCGCCGCAAGCTGATGTGATATGCGCGTCTTCATTGCACTGGATATTCCGTCAGAAATCCGCGCACGGCTCACGGAATACATGGAACGCGCGCGTACTCTGGCGACTGATGCTCGTTGGGCCCGAGTGGAAGGCCTGCACGTCACGCTGAAATTCGTGGGCCACGTCGATGACGCCGTAGTAGAGCAGATAAAAGCGGCGCTAAGGTCGATCAAGGCTGTGCCGTTTGAAGTGAACTTTACAGGCGTTGGATTTTTTCCCAATCCCAATGCTGCACGGGTCTTCTGGGCCGGAGTAGATGGCGGAGACCGTTTGCCGCATCTGGCCTCAACCATTGATGCCACTCTGGAAAAGCTTGGCTTCCCACGCGAAACCAAACCATATCACCCGCACCTCACTTTGGCGCGAACCAGTTCGCGTCCTCTGCGCGAGTTAAAGCCTTTGCTGGCTGAACCGCCACCTCAGTTCGGTACAATGACTGCGCGCGAATTCTTTCTGTATCAAAGCCAGCCGCAAAAAGGCGGATCGAAATACACCAAGCTGGAACGGTTTGCGCTGGAGTAGGACCTCAGTGGCTAAAGCCCGGGAAGTCAAAGCTTTGACGCAGGGCTGAAGCCCTGCTCCACCCTGTGATGGCCAGGAAATGGAGAGGCCAGGAGAATCGTTGGTTCGAGTGAGTACACTTTACCTGATCGTCGCCGCTGTTGCTTACCTGCTGGGTTCGATTCCCTTCGGATATCTGCTTGTCCGGATTTTTCGCGGCGAAGACATACGCCAGACTGGGAGCGGGAACATCGGCGCTACAAACGTCGCGCGCTCCGGCGCTAAGGGATTGGGGATCGCTACGCTGGTGCTCGATGCACTCAAGGGCGCGTTGGCGGTCTGGTTGGCCGCTCTCATTGCTGCATCAAAATACAATTTCTGCGGCGACTTCATTCAACATCCATGCGCTCCCGCTTTGCGTTTGATGGCATCGGCGGCTCTCTTCGCAGTGCTTGGACACGTCTTTCCCGTCTGGTTGCGTTTCAAAGGTGGCAAAGGTGTGGCAACGGCGCTAGGCGTATTCTGCGTCCTGTTTCCCAAAGCCATTCTGGTAGCTCTAGCAATTTTCATTCTGGTTGTGGCAATCACTCGTTATGTGTCTCTCGGATCAATTTTGGGCGCCATCGCTTTCCCCGTCGCAGCTTATTTCATGCAGGACTCCGACTGGCTTTCACTTCTCCTTGCTTCCGGCGTTTCGCTGATCATCATTCTCAAGCACCATCAGAACATCAGGCGCTTGCTTGCAGGGACTGAGAATCGATTCGGCGGGAGTAAGCCTCCGCTGGCGGAGAAACGACTTTGAGCCGGATAGCCGTCATCGGCGCAGGCGCGTGGGGCACAGCACTGGCCATGGTATTGGGCCGTCGCGGCGACCATGAAGTGCGCCTGTGGGCATTGGAAAAAGAAGTCCTGCATAGCATTGCGCGATCACGCACCAACGACCTTTTTCTTCCCGCTTGCGCTCTGCCGGCTTCCATTACTGCAACAAACGATTTCAAAGAAGCTCTCTCCGGCGTGGAGATCATTGTCAGCGTAATGCCTTCACACCATTGCCGGCGAACTTTTGAGCACATGGCGCAGTGGCTACAGCCGCATATGCTTTTTGTGAGCGCCACCAAGGGCATTGAGAATGACACGCTCTTGCGCATGACTCAGGTGATCCATGAAGTGGTGGGGCGGTTCTGCGGATTTGAGCCAAAGATTGGCGCCATCAGTGGCCCGTCGTTTGCTAAGGAAGTAGCGGAAAAACACCCAACAGCCGTGACGGTCGCTTCCGCCGATAGCGCCCTGGCGGCGCGCGTCCAGAAAGACTTTAGCGATCCCAGCTTCCGCGTTTACATGAATGAAGATCTGACTGGAGTTGAACTGGGCGGCGCGTTGAAGAACGTGATCGCCATTGCAGCGGGCGTCTGCAGCGGACTAGGGCTGGGCCATAACTCAGTGGCCGCGCTCATCACCCGCGGACTTGCGGAGATCACCCGTCTTGCCGTGGCGTGCGGGGCCAAACCGCAAACCATGTTTGGTCTCTCCGGCATGGGCGACCTGGTGCTTACCTGCACCGGCGGACTTTCCCGAAACCGCAGCGTCGGTGAGGCACTGGGCCAGGGACAGCCCTTGCAGCAAATTATCGCCGGAATGCATGGCATGGTGGCGGAAGGCGTTCTAACCACCAACGCCGCTTTGGGTCTGGCCAAGAGATATCAGGTAGAAATGCCAATCACCGAACAAATGTATGCCATCTTGCATGACGGCAAGTCCCCACACGACGCCATCCGGGAACTGATGACGCGACCAGGGAAAGTGGAAGATAAGTTTTAGAAATTCAGCCGTTAGCTTTTGGCTCTTAGCTTTTGGCGGTTTGATTGTGGGTTACTTCTTTTTGGTGCATCTCTCTTGTGTCACCGCCATCCTGGCGGTGCGTTTGTTCGGCACAAGGCGACTCACGTACCGTGAATCGCCGTTGCGCAAATTGGCTATGAGTGACGCCTGTCCTTTTGCGTAACCTGTTGGTACATCGTCCTATCTGACGCATAGCCGAAGACGCATGGCCCACGCCATTTCTTGACCAGCCAGAGCACGTCACAAAGCCATATCTAAACATTTACGGAAACCGGCTATTGATCAGATTCGCTATTGTTTTGTAGGCGAATATAAGGTAAAATTTACCATTGGGAAATGGCTGGCGAACACTATAGGTATAGAGGCGAACTATGGAAATTATGTTTTCAATGAAGATCAAGGAAGACGGAAAGACCGTGCAAATGAAACTGTTATGCACAGACTGCCGGGGAGAACTGGATGTGGCCGCCGGCGAGCAGACTCTCCGGTTCAGGTGCCGCAAGCATGGAGAACTGGGAGCGCTTTCAGCCGAGGAGTTTGCTGACGGATTGCGGCAAGCTCAGGAGAAAGCCGGAAAACAGTATGGCCTGGGCAAGCCTGTCCGCATGAAGCTGGCGCCGGCCGAGCCGACGATCCAGTAAGCCGTGTGGTGGCGAAACCAGATTCCAGGTGGTTTTCGGCGGAATCCGAGCCGATTGAGGGTGATTTGACGGAGTTTGGAGCCAATTCACCGGGGATCGGCTGGGGTGACTTTGGGTAACTCTTTTGGAATCATAGTTGAAGCCATGGGGGAGGGATAGGGACGCGCAAAGCGCGCCTGAAATCGCCGTGATCGGAAGATGGGACAGACTTGATGGAGAAGAAAAGTGAGTGAACAAGGAGACAGGAATAAGGATCGAGTAGCTGCCAGGGCGCCTGAGGATCGGTACGCCTACTACCGGCGGTGCCAGGAGTTCCGCAATAATGGCGAGCAGTGCAAGGCCCCGGCGGAGAAGGGCTCACACATTTGTTACGCCCACGCCGGACAGCGGGCGATGGCGCTACGGCGGGAAGGGGAACGGCGGGCCGTGCTGGCGGAGGCCGTTGCGGAGATGCGCCGTAAAGATAGGCAGAAGTTTGAAATGGCCAATCTATTAACGGATTTTAAGGGCATCCAGGTAACGCTGGCGGTGACGGCGCGAGCGGTGATTGACGGCCGGATTGATTGCAAAACAGCCGGCAGGCTGCTGGTGCAGTTGCAGATGGCGTCAAAGCTGCTACGGATGGTCCACCGCGAAGGCCACGAAGAAACCCAAATTTCTCCGCAGATTTGCGCGGTTGAGCGCGGACGAAGCAAAGTCGGGAATTTGCCAGAGCAAACAGTAGAAATTCCAAGTACAGCGAGCACCTGTTCCATTGTCGATTTTCGGGCCAAAGGCCGCTCAGAGCAGGCTTCAAACCACGAAAAGGCATTGGAATTGAGAATCAAAGCGGCGGTTAAAAGCACCAGTAACCCGGAGAGCACTAAAACTGCGAGGAAAATCACGATCAGAAGCCCGGAACCTGCGGTAAGCGGTTCTTGCACCTTCTGGCAATGTGCTGCCAAGCCAACTCTCTTGACTGCATAGATACTCTCCGGAGAGTACTTCGGTAAGCGGGTAACTGCTCTTTTTTGGGTAGATTTAGGGCAATTTCAGCATACAATTTGAGAATTACGTCTCTGGCTTTATGAAACTGCCGTTGCCCGCCCGGATACCGATTCTGTACCTGATTCTCATCGTGTTGATCGCGGTGGGAGTGGTGCCGCTTTATTTCTATGCCACCAAGATGGTGGTGCGAAACCGCGAAACCCTGGGAAGCAATGAGAAGCTGTTGCAGAACAGCGTTACCACGACGCTGGCCCAATCGATTTCACAGCGCGAAAAGGACATCAGCTCCACGCTTTCCAGCCTTGCTTTTTCTATCAAGGTCACAAGCAACAGCAACCTGAGTGGAAAGAATGTTGAGGCTCCGGATGTAAGAGAGCTTCTGCAGAATTATATTGAAGACCCCGACTCTATCGTCCCTTACGCCCGCTTGGTGAACACTGAAAACCAGTCGATGATAAACTTCGGGACGATTGCGCCCGATACCTTCCTGGAAAGAGAACTGGAACGCGGTCTCGCGGCCTCACGTGCTGGACGCGAATATAACGGAGATCCGCTTGCCATTGGATCCGGTAAACAAGCCCGCACCGTGATGGTAGTGGGCAAGCCGGTCCTCCATGACAATCACGAATATCTCGGCTCCCTGGAACTTGTGATTGACCTGCAATACCTGGTCAAGCAGCTCCAGCAAGCCAAGAGCACGCAAAACCTGGATACTTTCGTTGTTGATCGTTCAGGCCGAGTCGTGGCATCGCCCAGCCCGCGCTATGCCACCGGCCAGGACATGAACTCCAATGAGCTGGTAAAGAATTTCGTCGATCAAAAAGGTAAAGTGCCGGTCGCCGTAACCATGGACTACTCGGTCCAGGAAGGCAAGAACCGCATTCCCATGCTCGGCACCTATTTTCCAGTCACAGGGTTGGGCTGGGCTGTCGTCGCGCAGAAAACGCAGGAAGAAGCGTACATCGATATCACAGACATGCGCCGGGACGCCATCCGCGCCGCTTTAATCGCCATCGCTTTCAGCATCTTTGTGGGAATATGGGCCGCCCGGCGTCTCACCACGCCATTGCATGTGCTGACCGAATCCAGCCGCACCATTGCCGGCGGCGATTTCAAACATCGCGTCCGCCTGAAGAGCCGCACTGAGTTTGGCGAGTTGGCCCAAACCTTCAACACCATGACGGACGATCTGGAGCAGTTCGTCGATGATCTTAAGAAGGCTGCGGAAGAAAACCGCACCCTGTTTTTGAGCTCCATCCAGATGCTGGCCGGCGCAGTTGACGAAAAAGATCCGTACACGCGTGGTCATTCTGACCGAGTCACCCGTTATTCCGTCCTCATCGCCACGGAGATGGGATTGAAAGAAGAAGACATCGAAAAAATTCGGGTCTCCGCGCAACTGCATGACGTAGGCAAGATCGGCATTGAAGACCGCATCCTGAAAAAGCCGGGTGCACTTACGCCGGAAGAGTTCGAGATCATGAAAACGCATACAACAAAAGGCGCTGCGATTCTGCGTCCGGTTGAGGCGCTGCGTGACATGCTGCCGGGCATCGAACTGCACCATGAATCGCTGGATGGCCGGGGTTATCCGCACGGACTGAAAGGCGAACAGATTCCGCTGATGCCACGCATCATCATGGTTGCTGACACGTTTGACGCTATGACCACGAACCGACCGTACCAGGCGGCAATGGACCCGGAATACGTAATTCGTATTATCAATTCCCTGGCGGCAACCAAATTTGATCCCACGGTTGTGGCGGCAATGACCAAGGTATTTGAGACAGGTAAACTGCGCATCCATCGCGCGGCGACTGTGAGCGGCGAGCAAGCATCAACTGCAGCGGCAGTTGGTGCGCAGAGTCAGGCATAAATTTTTAGGGAATCGCAAATAAAGAAGAATGTTCCGGCTGTCAAATCATCTTTTCTTCAGCTTTAGTCCTTCTTCTTTTAGCCTGACAAACCAGAGGTATATCTCATCCACACGCTGGATGTCCTTCTCCAGCACGGCATGATCGGCATATTTCCGGATGAAATTTTCTTCGCGCCCCCGTTTAAGCACCGAGACAACCTCAAATAGCTCATGCACCTTGGAATGCATGATCCGTAAATCTGCAATCAGGCGCACCTCTTCAATGTCGAGCTGTGGCCTATCTGATTTGGTCATCGTTTTTCTCGCTCTCCCGGAAGTCATGTGTTTAGATGCCAGGCAGTCGCTTTCTGAGCTGCATAATCAATGGGAAAACAGCTCCAAAAGCCAGCAATTCCCTCTGTTTCTGAAATTTTAGCTTAAGTGATTGGCTGATGTCTCACAAATCTATGGCTGGAGCCTTGGCAGTGAATACCAGCGGGCATACCGATATAATCAAGGGTTCGGCAAACATTCATACATAAAAACAATGATTCAGACTTTATTTGGAACACCGCAACCGTCCTTTCTCGACAAAATGAAGCAGGCCGTCACGCGCACGCGCGAGAACCTGAGCGAGCGCATTGATGAAGTGATGGCCTTGACCAAGGAGATTGACAGCACTACGCTGGACGATCTTGAGGGCATCCTGCTCGGCGCTGATCTGGGCATGAAAACCACCCAGGAGATATTGTCTAAACTCCGCGAAAAAGCCGACCGGAAGCAGATCAAGGACTCATCCGAACTTAAAAAGCTGATCAAGGAACAGGTGCTTGCTATCCTGAACGCTACACCGGCGCGTGGTGGCAAACCCGCCAAAGGCGAGCCGGAAATCATTATGGTGGTGGGCGTAAACGGCACCGGAAAAACAACCACCATCGGAAAGCTGGCGCATGCTCTCCGCACTGAACGCAAGACCGTTTTGCTTTGCGCGGCAGACACATTTCGCGCCGCAGCCATTGAACAGCTTGAGATTTGGGGCTCCCGCACTGGCGTTGAAGTGATCAAGACCAAGCCGGGCGGCGATCCCTCTGCCGTGCTTTATGACGCGCTCAACGCCGCCAAAGCGCGCCATACAGATATCGTTATTATCGATACCGCGGGCCGTCTCCACACCAAAACCAGCCTGATGGCGGAGCTGGAAAAGATGAAGCGTACCGCGCAACGCATTATTCCCGGAGCACCGCACGAAGTTCTGCTCGTGATGGATGCCACCACCGGCCAGAACGGATTACAGCAGGCACGTCTGTTTACTGAATCGGCGGGCGTTACAGGCATCGTTCTTACCAAGCTCGATGGCACGGCAAAAGGCGGAGTAGTTGTGGCCATTTCGCGCGAGCTTGGCTTGCCGGTACGATATGTGGGAGTCGGTGAAAAGGCTGGCGACCTCTTGCCGTTCAATGCTGAAAATTTTGCTGAGTCATTGTTTACGACGAATTAATTTTGATCCGCCATCCTGTAAACCATGGCATTCTCTGCACAAGACGAGCACTTGATGCGCCGCGCAATAGAGCTGGCAGGCCGAGGCAGCGGACTCACCTCTCCAGGCGCGCGCGTCGGTGCAGTCGTTACAGATAGCAATGGACAGCTTGTTGGAGAAGGCTTCTACACGTATGACGGGATCAAGCACGCTGAGGTCCTGGCCCTTGAGCAAGCTGGATCGCGCGCACGCGGCAGCACCATATATCTCAACCTGGAGCCACATTGCCATCAAGGTCGGACGCCGCCATGTACTGACGCGCTGATTGCTGCGGGCATTAAGCGTGTGGTCACGTCCATGGCGGACCCAAATCCCAAGGTTGCGGGAAAGGGTTTCGAGCAATTACGAGCAGCCGGAATCACCGTTGAATCTGGCTTGCTTGAAGCCGAAGCTCGCCGGCTCAATGAAGCCTTCGCTCGCTTCATTCTCACTGGCCTGCCGCTGGTCACACTCAAGTCTGGCATGACGCTGGATGGCAAAATCGCTCCGCCGCCGGGAGATTCCTTTAACCCTTCTGCCCTTGGAGCAACCGGTGCCACGGGCGGCTGGATTACCAGCGAAGAAGCTCGCGCTCATGTACAGGAATTGCGGCATGAGTCAGATGCGATTATGGTCGGCGTTGGCACCATCATCGCAGACGATCCTTTGCTCACCGACCGCACTGGACTTCCCCGCAGGCGTCCACTGCTGCGCGTGATACTCGATTCCCGGCTCCGTTGTCCGCTCGATTCACGCTTGGTGAAGACCTCCAAGGATGACGTGCTGATCTTCTGCTCCTTCGCGGAAGAAAAGAAACGTCGCCAGCTTGAAGAACATGGCATTCGTGTGGAACAGGTTCCGCTCGGCTCCAGTGACGGACGTCCGGATCTTGCCAGGATCGTTGCCCGTCTGGGAAAGCTGGAGATTACCAACCTGCTGATTGAAGGCGGCGCGCTGGTGAACTGGACTGCGCTTGCCACCAGCGTAGTAGACAAAATTTTTCTTTATTACGCGCCCAAAATTCTTGCCGGTGGCGGATCGGTGCCATTCGCCGGCGGCGAAGGATTTCGACGTCTCAGCGAGGCAGCGCAGGTGAAAGATATCGTCCTGCATCGCTTCGGAGAGGATTTCGCCGTCGAAGGCTATTTGCGCAATCCTTACCTCGCGCCGGAGGCGCACATTTGATGTTTACCGGACTCATTCAGGAAACGGGCGAAATCGCTTCTACGGAGCGTGTGGCTGGCCAGAACCGCGGCTCCGTCACCCGCATTACCATCAAGGCGGAAAACATTCCGTCTGAATTGAAGACTGGTGACAGCGTAGCCGTGAGCGGCGTCTGTCTCACTGCACTTGATATCGGCGAACATCAATTTTCCGCCGATCTTGCAGAAGAAACTTTTAATCGGACATCCCTACAACGCCTGAAAGGCGGGGCAACTGTGAATCTGGAATTACCGGCCAAGGCCCAGGACCGCATGGGTGGCCATGTGGTGCAGGGACACGTGGACGGAGTAGGCTCTATCGTTAGCCTGCAAAAGATCAAGTTTCGCGATGACTGGCGTCTGGTTATCGAGATTCCGTCTGAGCTTTCCCGATATGTGGTCCCGCAAGGCTCGATCACGATTGAAGGTATTAGTCTGACTGTCGCGGGGATAGAACGCAATCGCGTTGAGATTGCCATTATTCCCCATACCTGGCAAGCGACTAACCTGCGCGCCCTGCGCGATGGCGATCCGGTAAATATTGAAGTGGATGTTCTGGCAAAATACGCGGAAAAGATGGCCCATGGCAGGATACATGGCAAGCTTACAACAGCGGAACTGATCCGGCTGGGCTTTTAAGGGGCCTGTAATAACAAAAGATCAGCACGCCAGGTTCGACCGTGCTGATCTTTCGACAAAGCGCAAGGGAGGGTCGGTGCGCTTCTAAAATTCTTTTTTAGTTCTTATGCGTTCCCACTCACTGCCAGAACCACATAAACCAGGGCAACGCCCACTGCTGCCCATATCCGGAAGTTCTTAAACTGTTGTGTTTCGCTCATCCTATTCTGTCCTTTCCTAAAATTAAGGGGGAGGACCGTGCTGACAATCAGAATCATGCACCCGCACCGCACGGGACAAAATTAAAGTGGTATTAATTTCCTTAATTCTGCGCGCGTGTGGTGGCCTTCAACTGCAATTGGGGGCGAGTCTTGCCGGAACGACTGGAAATCACTGATGACAAAGAGATTACCTTGATGGACTAATCCATAAGCGCCTGAAAACCCGTAGGAATATTTACCAAAACAGCTTCATAAGTCCGGTCGCGGGCAAGTCGGCAACAACAAACTTCTTGTCTTGTCCTGCGCTTTTCATCAACGCTTCAGCCGCTAGATATCCGCTACGGACTGCGCCTTCCATGGTCGCAGGCCAACCGGTAGCTGTCCAGTCGCCGGCGAGAAAAATCTGCGGCCATTGAGTTTTGGTCTCTGGACGGTACTTGTCGAGCCCCGGAAGAATTGCATATGTGGCGTAAATTTCCTTGATCATGGTGGCTTTCACCAGCTTCGCTTCCCGCACCGTCGGAAAGAACTCAGCCAGTTCTCGCGTAGCCAATTCCAAAATTTCTTCTCGCGATTTCTGCACCAATGATTTTGACGCGCTTACCACCAGTTCAATATAACTGCCTTTATCAGCGTTCGCGCGGTCTTCGTGAAACTTTGACTTATGAAACATCCACTGAATCGTGCGATCCAGCAAAACCGCATGCGGCAGTGGCGTGATCTCGCGATCAAACCAGAGATGGATCCCGGTAATGGATGACGGCTCAAACTTTGCAACCTGATCCTTGATTGGCTTAGCCGATTCATCCGAAGGCAGCAGGTTTGCCACGTTCTGAAATGGCGCTGCCAGGACAACAAAATCAAACTGCTGTTCGCCCGAACTGGTCAGGACGCCTACCCGGTCCCGCTTCGGTCCAATAGCGTTCACGGATGAGCGCAGCAGCACCTCGCCGCCTCTCGCGCGTATATATTCAATCGCGCTTCCATATAAATCTGATAGCGGAATAGTAGGCAGTCCCATCCTACCGCCCGCAGCGGATTTCATGAATGATTCGCGAAAGACCTGCGTAGCGTAGCGCACTGACATCCGATCCAGGTCTTCGTTCAGCGCGCTTACAAGCACGGTCTTCCAGAAGCGCTCAATCGCCTGTTCTGTCTGCCTCTGCCGGCGCAGCCATGAAAGAAAATCTTCTGACGAATCCTCCGGCAGGCCGCGGCTCATCACCGCCATGGCACGGGAGATCGCAATTTTGTCGCCGGCGCTCAGCATCTTTGCCCTGAGAAACGTCGGCACATTATGCATTGGAGCAGGAAGAAATGATGGCGCCATTCTGCTCATGCGGCCGCCAGGCTCGATGAATGTAAGCTCATCGAACCACCGAATTTTCCCGCTCACTCCCAGGCGATCATAGAAATCAATCAGGTTAGTGCAGCAGCCCAGTAAAACGTGCTGGCAGTTATCCACCACCTCGCCGGTGCCCGGATGTTCGTAAGAAGACGCGCGGCCTCCAACGTAGGGCCGCCGTTCAAAAGCCGTGACGCGTAATCCCGCTTCAGCCAGAGCGCAGCCCGCTGCCAGGCCGGCAAGTCCTCCACCCACGATTGCAACGCTATATTGTCGGGTATCGGATCTCATGCGATGCGGAGTAGAAACCCGCGCGATAGTACTTTCAATTTCTCCGGGAGAGTGAGCCTGACGCGCTCCGTCAGGACATCGTAATTGCGGTCTGCGATTTTCTTCAGCAGGCGGCTGTAGATTTCCACCAGGACCCAAAGCGCGGCCCGGCTATCTTCGTCAATGAGTTCCATCAGCCACTTTGCCGATTCGTAATATTTCCGCGCGCGGTCAGCTTCATATTCCAGAGTTGGCCGCAGCTGCTGCACTTGTGCCGGGTCCTGCAGGGTGCTGGAAGCAAAATTGGCAGCCGTAAGGTTGCTGCGGACAAGGTCTTCTGCGGGAATATAAATGCGTCCCATGGACGCATCTTCTTTTATGTCGCGGATGATATTGGTCAGCTGAAATGCCAGCCCGCAGTCTTCTGCCAGAAATTCCGCTTTGGTATCTTGATAGCCGAAAATCTTAATACACACCAACCCCACAACAGAAGCTACGTAATAGCAATACTGCTTTAGGTCTTCAAAAGTTTCGCACAGAATGGCAGGCGATTCTGCTGAAGCTGGCGGCATATCAAGGTCCAGGCTTGTGCCGTAGACCAGCTTTTCAAAAAGTTCAGGCGGAATCTTGAATTTTTTCTGGGCATCGCCCAGCGCCATCAGCACCGGATCATCGGTTGCCTTGCCGGCAAAGACTGTTTTTGCCGACTCCAGCCATTCAGTCAATTTCTGGCGTTTTAACTGTGGATCAACTCCAGGCTCGTCTGAAATATCGTCGGCGTGGCGCATGAATGCATATACCGCGCTAAGCGCGTTGCGCTTTTCAGACGGCAACACCATAAAGCCGTAATAGAAATTCTTGGCCGCGCGGCGTGCTATGCCGCGGCACACTGCATAGGCATGGCTGAGCTGGTCGCTCACAGAAGTTTGCCCATGGCGGCACGCAGCACCAGTAAAAGTTTTCGGAACTTTGAAATCTCTGGCCGCGCTTTCAATACGTCGAAACCCTGGCGCTCAATGGCATTCAGGATTTCCTGCCCACCCCGGCTAAACAACTCAAGATCAATGGCCAGTTCTCGATTGACCATCTTTACCAACGGCAGGCCGCAGGCAAACCACTCACGCGCCCGTTCGATTTCGAACTTCATCATGGCCACAAATTGCGGCGTGGCACGGCGTCCTGCAATATCTTCACCGGTTACGCCAAAGCGGCGCAGGTCTTCCAGCGGAAGATAAATACGGCCTTTGCCATAATCGACAAAAACGTCCTGCCAAAAATTTGCTAATTGCAGCGCGGTGCAAGTGTAGTCAGAAAGTTGCTGCCTTTCAGCATCGCTATACCCGCAAAGATAAAGCACCAGATGGCCAACCGGGTTTGCCGAATAACGGCAGTAGGCAAGAACGTCATCGAACGTCTCAAATCGTGTGACCGTCTGGTCGTGCCGGAACGCGATCAGCAAATCAGAGAACTCGTGCTGTGGTATGCCGAACTGCTTCACGGTTTCTGCCAACGCAACCAACACGGGATGCCTGGGCGATCCGGCATAGCAGGCGTTCAGCTCCGTCTCCCACTGGTCCAGCAGCTCCAGCGATTGCTGCGGATCACCAACCTCGTCGCCTAGATCGTCAGAGATGCGGCAGTAGGCATAAACATTGTAGAAATGCTGGCGCAGGCGTTTGGGCAGGAACCAGGTGGCGACGGAAAAGTTTTCGTAATGCGATTTCGCCAGCCGCTCGCAGTAAGCACGCGCTTCCACCAGGGACGGCGCTGTGGCCGGAATGCGATATGACTCCGGCAACGCATTCCATCCCAGCGGCATGGACGAAGTGCTTGTACGCATTACTGACATGTCAATGGCCGGGAATGATGGCAGTTTTAATCTGGCTCCCGCGGTCCAGCATCTGTTGCAGGACTTGCTTCAGTTTGGAAAGAGGCGCCTCACCGGTCACGTAGTCCGTGCTCTTCACATTCTTTTCCGCGATCAATGAAAACGCCTTGCGGACGGTCTGGGGCGTGTGGTGGAAAGTTGCTTTCAACGTGATTTCAGAATAGTGCAGCCGGTTTGTATCCAGTTCGACTTTCGTTCCACTGGCGCATCCGCCAAAGAAATTCACCACGCCGCCGCGTCTAACCATTTCCACCGCCCATTCCCACGTTTGCGGCCGGCCCACGGCTTCAATCACAATGTCTGACCCGCGCCCTTCAGTAACCCCGATCACACGGTCAATTGGATCGTGTGTTTTCCCTATCTGCACGACTTCGTCCGCGCCGAATCTCTTAGCCGAAGCTACCTGTTCAGCGCGTTTCACCACTGAAATCACTTTGCATCCGGTCAGCTTGGCAACTTGCACCAGCATCAGCCCCAAAGGCCCCGCGCCGATCACGGTAACGGTATCGCCAATGTCCGCACCCGTTTCCTGCAATCCTCGCAAGGCGCAGGCCAGAGGCTCAGTCATGGCGGCCGATTCAAAGCTCAGGTCATCCGGCAGCGCCAGCATGTTGGTTTCAACAATGCGCCGTGGAATCTTGATGTACTCGGCATATGCTCCGTTATTGAACAGCAGGTCTTCGCAGATATTTTCCTGGTGCTTCAGGCAGTAAAAGCAGGCGCCACATGGAGCGGAGTTGAGCGCAACAACTTTCATGCCACGGCGAAAATCGCGCACGCCCGGCCCAACTTCTTCAATCACACCGGAAAGTTCATGGCCAAATAATGCCGGAGGAACAATCATGCGCGCGTGATAACCGCGCTGATACACCTTAAGATCAGTCCCGCAGGTAAGCGCCACGTTCACCTTGACCAGTACCTCGCCGGGATCAAGCGTGGGAATGGGCACCTTCTCAATCTTAATGTCCTCTTTGCCATAGAGGACTGCGGCTGTCATTTGTCCTTTCAAATACGTTTCTCCCATTCCAACCCGGGTTGGATAACGATCTTCATTGAATCGGGCAATGGATGTGAAGCCAGTTCAATCGCCTCTACTGCTTTCTCCAACGGAAATCGATGTGAAATCAACCGTGCAAAATCAATTTCTCCGCTGAAAACCAGATTCACATTCTGTTCCTGCAAATCCATTGACGCACTATAGGAGCCCATGAGCGTCTTTTCATCCACGCAAACAGCAGCCGGGTCAATTGACACTTCGCTACGCTGCGTCTGCGCAAACAGCATGATTCTTCCGCCGGGCCGTGTTGCATCCATTGCTGGCTTGATCAAGCTATTTCCCGCCGTCGCCAGGATCACAGCGTCTGCTCCGCGTCCGGCAGTAAGTTCCCTGACCCTTTGCGCCGGATCTTCCAACCCTGCATTCACATTGTGCTTTAACCCGAAGCTCTCACTTATTTTAAGGCGTTGGGGATACAAATCGGAAGTTACTACGGTCGCACCCGTCCGTTTGGCCAATGCCGCCAAAATGATCCCAATTGGCCCTTGGCCGATAACCAGCACCGTTTCATCACTTTGCAGCTGAAGTGATTCTGTGGCCTTTAGGCAGGTATTCACGGGCTCAATGAATGAAGCCTGTTCGTACGAAACCTGCTCGGGGATTTTCACCACGCCTTTGCGTACAATCCAGTCCATTACGCGGATGTACTCAGCAAATCCACCGCCACTGGGCTCAAAACCAGCCGTTGCGCCGACCTGCTTATAAACCGGACATTGCGCAAAGACTTTCTTGCGGCAGTAATAGCACTCACCGCAGGGGATGTGATGGAACACCATCACCCGATCTCCGAGGGAAAAGTTCTTTACTCCTTCACCCATCGCGACAACCTGGCCCGCCATCTCATGGCCGAAAATGCGCGGAGCGGAGTGGGAACCGGTATAGATTTTTTTGAGGTCGGTCCCGCAGATGCCGCAAGTGTGCACACGGACCAGCAACTCTCCCATGCCGATTTCCGGTACTGGGACCTTCTCCAAGCGGACATCATTTTTACCGCGATAGACCGCAGCTTGCATTGTCCGTGCGGAAGTTTGCTTACTTTCCGCGGATTCGGGTTTGATTGCCGTATGCATGATCTAACGTTTTATTTCCAGGAACTCTGCTCTATCCAGTGTAACAACTTCTTTCGCGGGCAATGCGCTCGCAAGGTCGTTCCGCAGGCGGGTACAAAGGGCGTCCGTGGCGCGCTTGCCGTTTCGCGCCAGTGCCGCAATCCGTGCCCATTGCCACGGGCGCACAGCTGCCCATAACACGAATTTGCCGCTTTGAAATTCTCCAGCGGCATTCAGGAATTTTCCCATCGGCGGCATGATGAAATCAGCTTCGTCGGAAATCGCCTTTACGCAACGAAACCCAATTTGCTCCTGCTGCGCAACTTTGGCTACGCCGGCAGCTTCCATATCCACCACCAGCCCATGAAAACGATTTACCAATTCTCTCTTTGCTTGGATTCCAGCAATTTGTGTGGCACTCACAAGCACGCCACCGGTTACATGAGTCCCATCGGCGGCGCATCGATACTCCGCTCCATCAGCTGCGTCTACAACTACATTCGGTGTAAAAACGCAGCCGGCTTTCAAACTGCGAATCAGTGCGCCGGCAAGGCCTACTGAGATTAACAATGCGGGCCGATAGCGATTCACAATCGCGCGTGCGGCGATTTCGGCGTTCTTGCAGCCGATTCCGGATATTACGGCTACGGCGCCGTCTCGCTCAAAGCACGTGAAGTTTCTTTCGCCGGATGGGAGCTTACTGCGCTGCCAGCCGCGCACCAACGGGGCAATCTCCCGTTCCATGGCTGCGATGATCGCGATCTTGCTCATGCATTCACCGTTGCTACCTGCTCTGCCGTTTCCACATACCCATGCGCCTGGAACCAATCGATGGCGCGACGCAACGCGTCTTCCACGGGCAAAACCTTGTATCCGAGCTCACGCTGGGCCTTTGCCGATGAGGCAAACATCTTTTTGCGGCCCATCTTCACTGCATCGATGGTTGCTCGCGGCTCTTTGCCCAGGATCGTCCCGGTAAAGAACTGGTCGAATACCGCAAATCCCATGGCGACCGCGTGTGGGACTTTCATCGTCGGGGCGGGCAAGCCGGTGAGTGCAGAAAGCTTGTCGAGGATCTGCTTCAACGTCAGATTCTCGCCTCCCAAAATGTACCGCTGCCCCGGGCGCGCTTTTTCCATTGCCAGCAAGTGTCCGCGCGCGACTTCCTTCACGTCTGCTAGATTCAGGCCGGTATCAACGTAGGCCGGAAACTTCCTCTTTAAGAAATCGACGACAATTCTTCCAGTCGGCGTTGGTTTGATGTCATATTCGCCGATCGGCGTTGTAGGATTCACCACCACCACATTCGCGCCGTTGTTGCCGGCTTCAAGAGCGATTTGCTCGGCCATAAACTTTGAGCGCTTGTAATGGCCCACCATGTCTTTGATAGAAACAGGCGAATCTTCCCCTGCAATGTCGCCTTCGCGGGTAAACGCCATTGTGGCGACAGAACTGGTGTAGATCACGCGCCGCACGCCAGTTTCTCCTGCAGCCTGAAGTATTGCCCGCGTCCCTTCAACGTTGGAGCGATACATCTGGTCAGGATCGCGTACCCACAGCCGGTAATCGGCGGCAACGTGGAACACAAATTCACAGCCTGCCATAGCCTTCTTGAGCGATCCCGGATTGCGCAGATCGCCAGTGGCCGTTTCAGCCCGCAGATCGGCAACATTATCCAGACGGCTGGTTGGACGCACGAGCAACCGCAGATCGGCGCCTTGCGCGGCCAAAGCGCGGGCCACGTGACTGCCGACAAATCCCGTTGCTCCTGTGATGAAGGCTTTCATTCTTATTTTCTCAATCCTCAAAGAGCAACTGAGTTACTGGACACCCAGACCACGAGGGTGTCTTCATCGAGTTGCCCTGCGGCGGCATTAAAAAATATGTTTCCAGCATCAAGAGGATCTGCGGTCAAACGGAATCCATTCGCATTCAAAAACATGCTTAATGCAAGAAAAGCTGCTCGCTTGTTGCCGTCTGCAAATGGATGATTGCGCAATATTCCGACCGCGTAACTCACTGCCAATTGCGGAATGTCGGCCACTGCCTCATATACATGCCGGTTTCGAGGTCTTGCCAAAGCAGATTCCAAAAGACCTTCATCCCGCAACCCTGCCAGTCCACCAGTCTTGCGCAGCGCCTGCGCGTAGGCCAGGATCAGCGCGGTTTTATCGATCCAGACTGGCTGGCTCACTTGGCGAGGATACGCAAGGTGTCTTCATATTCATCCATGATGCTCAATGCTATCTCTAACTGACGCTGAACTTCAGGATCGCTTACCCTAACCAGATAGCCATCCGGCGTTTCAGTGGCGGAAAAGTGGCTGCCGTTATCCCTTTTTAAATATTCCAGTATTTCCTTTGATACAAGGATTTCCGCCATGTCTACTCCAAGCTGCTGGGCTTACTCCAGCGCTTCCGCCTGTAGCCCGATATTCTTTTCTCCCGCCGCCTTCTTTTCCCAGTACTTGCGAACCCATGCTTCAAAGCTCTTTCCTGCGGCGGTGTCGCGGCCGCTGAAAGCCAGCGCTGCGATCTCTGCGTAAGGTATTGAAATCTTCTGGTCTGCGTCTTTAGGGAAGAGTCGCACCGCCGAATCGGCCAATGTCTTTCCGGTACGCCGGTCGAAGATGTAGCCTTCAACTTTGCTGCGGTCCTTGCGGGTAATGGTCACGTCGCCGCGGTAATCGAAAGCCTTTTCCAATGCCTGGCGGACTTCTTCTTCACTTGCCAGTTCCGGCACCCAGCCTTCCAGTTTCTCGTGCTTGAATCCGGGCGCAACCTCAAGGGAGTCTGCGGCCTGAACGGCATTGTTCTGTAGGGATTCGGTCATGCGCTGGTCTCCTCAAGCTGGCTGGGAGACTCTTCGATTTGCACCAGCGGGTTGTAGCTGTGTACCGGGCGCACGTGTTCAGTCAAGAGCTTGAGCGCATGCTCGTCTTTATGGTGATTGAAGATCGTTGCCTTGGCCGTTGCCAGCAGGCCACGCAGCGAACTGAAAGTGTCATTCACCGCCGACGCCTCATAGCCGCTGTGCACCATGCAATTGGCGCATTTTGGATTTCCCGACTCTGTCCCGTACTCGTGCCATGCCGTACTCTCCATAAGCTCCTGGAAAGTATCGGCATAGCCATCCTGCAGCAGGTAGCAAGGCTTCTGCCAGCCGAAGATGTTGTACGTCGGCATGCCCCACGGAGTGCACGCATACTGGCGCTCACCCATCAGAAACTCGAGGAACAGAGGGGACTGGTTGAACTGCCAGCTCCTTTTGCGGTTTGACAGGATGGCGCGGAACAGCTTGCGCGTGCGCGCGCGACCGAGAAAATGCTTCTGGTCTGGCGCTTTGTCATAGGAGTATCCGGGCGAAAGCATCATGCCTTCGACTCCGAGTTCCATCATCTGGTCAAAATGTTCGCGAACGCTGTTAGGATCGGCGCCATCGAACAATGTAGTGTTCGTGGTCACGCGGAAGCCGCGCCGCAAGGCTTCTTTCATGCCTTCAATCGCCTGATCATATCCGCCCTCGCGGCAGACGGAGAAATCATGGTGCTCCCGCTCGCCATCCACGTGGACTGAAAATGTCAGGTACTTGCTGGGCTTGAACAAATCGAGCTTTTCCTTGAGCAGCAGCGCGTTGGTGCAGAGATAGATATATTTCTGCCGCGCCACAAGCCCTTCCACAATCTTGCCGATCTGTGAATGCATCAGCGGCTCGCCGCCGGGAATACTCACCATAGGCGCGCCGCATTCATCCACTGCGCGGAAACACTGCTCCGGCGTGAGTTCCTTTTTCAAGATGTGCGCCGGGTACTGGATCTTGCCGCAGCCAGCGCACGCGAGGTTACAGCGAAACAACGGCTCCAGCATCAGCACCAGCGGATAGCGCTTGCGTCTGGCCAGCTTTTGTTTAACAACGTAGCTCGCCACTGTCCACATCTGTGAAATTGGTACCGGCAAATCTTGTCTCCCTAAAATCAGCTTTTAGCTCTTAGCCTTTGGCTCTTAGCTTTGTTACGTTGGCTCAACCGAACTTTTCACACGTTAAGCTTTTACTTCGACCGCAGAAGTTTACTTAAGCTCATTCCCTAATCTGTTGATCCGCGTCTATCCGCGGCCAGTCCGCGGTGAATTTTGTTTTCAGATCACCCGTGTCCCGATGTCTCGATCACCCGATCTCTAGCCTCTTGCATACCCCACGCTTCCCTCTTCGTACAACGCTGAAAAATCACGCGCGTATATCGAAAGCGCGATCAGCGGGAAGTAGTCACGATACAAGTGGTACGCCAAGTAAAACACTCGGGGGAAGCCTGTTCCCGTGTATTGGTCTTCGTCCCAGTGTCCATCAGGCCGCTGCTTTTCCAGCAGGTAAAGAATGCCGCGCTGCACGGATTCGCTGCGTGTATCACCCGCCGCCAACAACCCCATAATGGCCCACGCCGTTTGTGAAGGCGTGCTTGGTCCGATGCCGCGCGTGGTCGCGTCGTCATAGGACCCGCAGCTCTCGCCCCAGCCGCCATCAGAGTTCTGCACCATACGCAGCCATTCCGCTCCCTGTTGCACGTACGGCTCATGATGGTCCACTCCCATAGCCTGCAAGCCGCGCAGCACCAGCATGGTTCCGTAAATGTAGTTCACGCCCCAGCGGCCAAACCAGGAGCCATCGGGCTCTTGTTCGTTCAAGATGAACTTGATCGCTTTCTTAACGCGCTTGTGGTCGCCGGTTACACCATACGCCGCCAGCATATCGAGTACGCGGCCAGTGATGTCCACCGTCGGGGGATCAAGCATCGCGTTGTGGTCGGCAAAGGGAATGTTCTGGAAGACCATGCGCGTGTTGTCTTTATCAAAAGACGCCCAGCCGCCATTTTTGCACTGCATGGCAAAGATCCAGTCGATGGCGCGCTGGCTCACTTCATGCTGGTAGCGTTCGCGTGGATTTTCTACTTTATCCAGGCCCAGCAGCACCATGGCTGAATCATCAACATCGGGATAAAACTCATTGTTGAATTCGAAGTACCAGCCGCCCGGCGCTACATTCGGCACCTTTACGGCCCAGTCGCCCTTGGTGCGAACTTCTTTGCTTAAAATCCAATCCGCCGCTTTCAGCATGCGGGGATCGTTTTTCGATACGCCGCTTTCTCCCAGCGCAAACAGCGCCAACGCTGTATCCCACACCGGGGACATACAGGGCTGCATCCGGAACGTAGGTGCAGAATGATCGGCAATGCCGGGTTCGTCAATGCCAAGTTTCTCGAACTCGCTTATTGCGCGGATCACCTGGGGATCGTCCGTGGAGTAGCCGAGGCAGCGCAGCGCCACGATGGAATTCAGAATGCCGGGATAAATTGCGCCCAGCCCGTCTGATCTTTCAAAGCGCTCCAACATCCAGCGTTCGGCTTTCTTGAGCGCCAAGTAGCGCAAAGGCCGAATATGGAACCGCTCGCAGAAATGGACCACGCGGTTTAGCACCAGGAAGAAGTTTCGCCAGGAAATCTTCTTCGCCGCCCACTTCAGGTGCAGGTGCCTGCCGTGGCGGCCGCCCACAAATAGCTCGTCAATCCCCATCTCCGCAGAAATCTTCTTGAACGGCTTCTTGGCGTAGGCAATGGATAGCGGCACCAGAATCGCGCGAGACCACGACGAAATCTCATACAGGTTGAACCAGAACCAGTTAGGGAAAAGTACGATCTCCGGCGGAACTGCCGGCACGGCTTCCCAGTCATACTGGCCAAGGAAACACAGGTAAATCTTGGTAAAGGTATTGCACTCGGTAGCGCCGCCCATTTCCAGAATCCGGGTGCGCGCCCGCTCCAGCACCGGATCGTCAGGTTTGTAACCCATCAGCTTTAAGGCGAAATAAGCTTTTACGGATGCACTGATGTTGGAAGGCCCGCCGGTATAAATGGGCCAGCCGCCGTCGGCATTTTGGTGGCGGATAATCTCCGGCACTGCGCGCTGCATGCGGCCCGGATTGCCGGTGCCAAGCAGCGTGTGGATGGCAATATAGTCCGATTCAAGTGTTGTGTCAGCTTCCAGTTCGCCGCACCAGTAGCCATCTTCATGCTGCTGGATGAAAAGGTATTCGCGCGCCTTCTCAATGCCAAAGGACACGCGTTCCAGCATGTCGTCGATTTTTCCAAAAAGCATATGCGCTGCTTGCGCGCCAAACTTCTTGCTCATGGATTTACTCCGCCGCAGCGGGGGCTGCAGCAATTGCTTCCACAATCTCTGGCGGCAGGCCAAAGCGGACGTTTTCCGGCATGACCTCCACTTCCCGGATTGTGTTAAACCCTCTTTCCTTCAGGAAATCAATGACCTGCTCCACCAGGATTTCCGGCGCCGATGCACCGGCGGTAAGGGCCACGGTGTTTTTTCCAGTAAGCCAACCGGGTTGTATATCGCTCGCCTTATCTATCAGATAAGATGGCGTTCCCAAATTGGTGGAAACCTCCACCAGCCGGTTGGAATTTGAGCTGTTCTCAGATCCCACCACCAGCAACAGGTCAGCCTGGTGCGCCACGTCTTTTACCGCTGTCTGGCGGTTCTGCGTGGCGTAACAGATGTCCTGCGCATGCGGGCCTTCAATCAATGGGAACTTCTTTCGCAGCGCGACAATCACGTCCTGGGTTTCATCCAGACTCAGAGTGGTCTGCGTGATGTAGGCGATCCGTGTAGGATCGGGAACCTCAAGCGCATCCACCTCACTGGCGCTGCCTACAACCTGGGTCACTTCCGGAGCTTCGCCCAGCGTGCCGATTACCTCGTCATGATCATGGTGGCCTATCAATATGATGCTGTAGCCGCCCTTGGCATACTTCACTGCCTCAACGTGGACCTTGGTCACTAGAGGGCAGGTCGCGTCGATGACCCGCAGGTCGCGCAGCTTGCTGGCTTCGCGGACGCTGGGAGAGACGCCATGAGCGCTGTAAATCAGGCGCTGGCCGTCCGGAACCTCATAGACTTCATCAACAAAGATTGCGCCTTTGGCTTTCAGCTCTTCCACCACATAGCGATTATGGACAATCTCTTTGCGCACATAGATCGGCGGCCCAAAGGCGTCCAGCGCAATCCGGACAATATCAATAGCCCTCACCACTCCGGCACAAAAACCCCGGGGCTTCAGCAGTAACAAAGTCTTAGTTTCTGGTGTCATTGTGATCTGTTGATTATACCCTTTTAGACACTTTTCCCTGCCTGTAAGTTATCCCCGGAAATGGCCTTAGGCCATGCCAAACCATTGAAATTGCGATATTTAGCACCTAGAGGGGAGTATCTGGGGCTGAACGGGGATGGGGATTTTGGTTAGTTTTTCTTTCTTGTAAAACCGCACCAAATGCCCTTAGCATACGTGCTGCTATGGAAATCCATTTTGGACCCAAGGTCTCGCAGCACACCATTCTGCCGCTTTCTGGGGTGTTCAGGTTCGTTTTCAAACTTTTATGTACCATCCTGGTTGCATGTCTCTCCTGCGCTGCTGCTGACAACCAATGGGCGGAGGTTCGCAGCCAGCACTTTCGCGTGATTACTGATGGTAGTGAGAGCGCGGCCCGGCGCGTCGCCCGTGAATTTGAACAGATCCGCTTCGCCATGAGTTCGGTTTATCCCAAGCTGCGTCTGGATTCGGGCGCTCCCCTCCTGGTGATATGTCCCCGCGATGAAGCCAGCCTCAAGACCCTGGCTCCTCAATTCTGGAAGGGGAAAGGATTCAAGCCCGCCGGTTTCTTCCAGCACGGGTGGGACAAGGAATACGCGATGGTGCGTCTCGACGAGATACGCCTGCAGAGCTATGAAGTGGTCTACCACGAATATGTCCACAGCGTCATGCATCTGAATATTCACTGGCTGCCGGTATGGCTTGACGAAGGTCTTGCTGATTTCCACGCCAATACTCGTTTCGAAAAGAACAAAATTTACATAGGAGCACCTAGTTGGCGAGGTGGCGTACTGCGCTCGCGCACGCCAATCCCTCTCGCCACTCTTCTCGCCGTAACGCCCAGTTCTCCTTACTATCACGATGAAGACAAAGCGGGCCTTTTTTATGCCGAGTCATGGATGTTGACCCATTACCTTTTTTTCGGACCGGGAATGGAAAGTGGCAAAAAGCTTTTGCGGTTCGTAAATCTGCTGGACCAAAAGGAGCAGTTGAAAGCTTTTGAAGAAGTTTTTGGGGATCCCAAAGTAGTGGAAAAAGCTCTGGAACAATATAGCAGGAATTTCACCTTGGCCGGCGGTTACCTGAATAGTCCTGCGAGCACTGACGAGAAGGAGTTCAAGTCTCGCCGCATGTCTGCTGCGGAAACCGAGGCAGAGCTCGCCAGCTACCATTTGTGGTCGCACCAGCGTGACCTTGCACGACCGCTGATCGAACAGGCGCTGAAAGAGGATCCCAAGCTGGGCTTGGCGCACGAGGATCTGGCTTTCCTCAACTTTGCTGAAGGTAAAGATACGGACGCTGTTCGTGAATTCAAAGAGGCGGTAACTCTCGATCCGAAACTTTATCTGTCCTTGTTTTCCTTGACAATGATGTCGCCGTCGGCGGCTTCTGATGCGGCCGCCGACCATGAGGAATTTGAACGCGGCCTGCTGAAAGTGCTGGAGGAGAACCCACAATTTGCTCCCGCTCTGGTCCAGCTTGCCAAGCTGTACCTGCATCAGGGCAACTTAGAAAAAGCCTTTACTTTTGCGCGGAAAGCGGAAGAGCTTGAGCCAACGCGTGCGGGCTATCATCTGCTGTGCGGACGAATCCTGCAGTTGAGAGGACACGGGCCAGAGGCTGCGGGATTTGCCAAATTTGTTGCTACTCGCTGGCAGGGGCCGGATCACGATGAAGCTCTTGAACTCTGGAACAGCGTACCTGCGGCGGAACGCCCTGCCGGAGAAGCGATGATTGCCTCCGTCGTCGCCGGAACCCAGGTGGCAGAAGGAGCGGTAAAATCAGTGCATTGTGGCCGTAGCGTAGAAAATGAAGAGCAGAAATATACCCTCGTCATCGAGCAGGGCGGCCATGAACTTGCCTTTCAACCAAAAGGCGGCTTTGCGGTCGGATACTCTGACACTCTCTGGTGGGGCAGAGACCACTTTAGCTCTTGCCTGCACATCAATGGGGTTCGCGCGATTGTGCACTACAGACCATCTGCCGACCCTAAATACGCCGGTGAACTGGCCCGGCTCAATCTGCGGGATGAGGTTCCGCAGCTTCCGTTGCAGCCGAAACGCGCTGACAGCAGCTTGCCTGCACCGAAATCGGCGAACGACCGATGAGTTTGGTAGGCGGTTGAAGAAAATTGTGCTTTGAAGCGGCAGGCCGAGTCTTTATCCGTTTGCTTTCAGTAACTGTTCCGCGTGCTGGCGGGATGTCTCTGTCAGCTTCTCGCCGCTCAGCATCCGGGCAATTTCTTCCGTCTGCTCTGCTGCGGTGAGCGCGCGGACAAGAGTTTTTGTCCTTCCTACTGTCTCGCGTTTTTCGATTAAATAATGATGGTCAGCAAATGACGCAATCTGTGGCAGGTGGGTAATGCACAGCACCTGATTGGCTCGCGCCAGCGACTTCAACTTCTTGCCCACGGCTTCTGCCGCGCGTCCACCAATGCCGGTATCAATCTCGTCGAAGACTAATGTGCGCTGCGTTCCGCCTTTGCTCTTCTTCCCTGCTTCAATGGTGGCCTTGAGCGCCAGCATCACGCGTGAAAGCTCACCACCGGAGGCAATCTGTTCCACCGGTTTCAGCGGCTCGCCAGGATTGGGCGAAATCAGATAAGTTACGCCATCAAAGCCAAGGACGGTCCAGTTGGCCGGCTCGTCCGAACCGGACACTTCAATCCTGAACTGCGCTTTCATGGCCAGCTGATTTATTTCCATCTCAACCAGCTTCTGCAACTCCCGCGCCGCGCTGTAACGCCGTTTGGAGACCGTCTGCGCCGCCGCCAGATATGTTGCCGCCGCTGCCGTGAGCTGTTTCTTCAGCTCGCGCACCAGATCTTCGCGATTCTCCAGCTCATCCAGCTTGCGCGCAACGTCCTCGCCGTAAGCAATCACTTCATCCACGGTCTTGCCATACTTGCGCCTGAGTCGATCCAGCAATGCCAATCTGTCTTCCACTTCCGCCAGCCGCTCGGGGGAAGCATCGATGCCATCGGCGTAATCGCGCGCAGTGGCGCTCACGTCCTCGATCGCCACTTTGGCTGACTCAAGGGATGCCAGGGCTTCCAGAAATTTCTCATCAAAGCGCGCCAGCTCTTCCAGGTGTTTGCGCGCTGCGGAGATTTGCGTCAGTGCCGACGCGTCATCTTCATATAAGACCTGGTAAGCGGCCGTGGCGGCGCCAAAAAGCTTTTCTGAGTTGGCCAGGACACGCTTTTCCGTTTCCAGCTTCTGATCTTCTCCTGGTTGCAACCTCGCGGCTTCAATCTCTTTTTTCTGGAAGCTCCACAGGTCAGCCATACGCAAGCGGTCCTGTTCGTCTCGGTCCATCTGCGCGAGCCGCTCACGGACCTCCGCCCAGGCTGCGTGTTTCTCCGCCAGATCGCTGAGATCATGACCGGCGTAGACGTCCAGCAGTCCCAAGCGCGCCGCTTCGTCAAAAGCGAGAATCGTTTCATTCTGCGCGTGGATCGACGCCAGCGCCGGAGCCAAAGCTCGCAGCAGCGCCACAGTCGCGGGCTGATTATTGACGAAAACGCGTCCCTTGCCGCCCGCGGCAATCTCGCGCTTTACGATCACCTGGGTTCCTTCCGGCTCAATCCCGTTTGCTTCCAGAAGCGGCCGGAGCCTCTTTTCATCGGCCTCAAACACGCCGCTTACCATGGCCTTTTCCGCGCCATGGCGAATCATGTCAGTGGAAGCTTTGTCGCCTAACAATAAAGAAAGGGCGTCGATCAGGATGGATTTGCCCGCGCCGGTTTCGCCCGTGAGCAGGTTCAGCCCCGGGGCAAACTCCACCGTCAGGCTGTCAATCACGGCATAGTTTTCGACGCGCAGCTCCAGCAGCACCGGAACAAACCTCAGAAGGAATTGAGCGCAGTCTAACACACGGATCAGATGCTCTCGCTCTCTTCTTTTTCAGCCAGCAGCTTCGCTCTGACCTCTGCTTCCCATGCAGGATTTCCAATTACAGCAGCAATCCAGTCTGAACACGTGTGCACGTAATCGTCCGCGGGCCACGCGCAATTGAGAAAAAACCAGACTGCCTCCCTGATGGGCTCCTCGGCGTGCCATGTAGTGATGATGACATTGCTGTCTGTCTCCTCTGGCTTTCTCCGAAATCTCGTCTGGTCAATGCTGTCATGGACGCTTTCACAATCCGGTCCCCACACACATGCGTAAACCATTCCTTTATCCAACAGTTTTTGTGAAACTGAATAAACAGTCTCGGTATCAACCTCTCTGCCATCAACGGCAAGAAACAAAACAAAATGAGCATCCGAGGGATGAATTAGGGCTGGCAGCTCCGTAAGAGAATCGGCTGCGCAGAAAGAAATTGTCTTGGAAGGAAAATCTTCGTCGATCTGGTATTGAGCGATTCTCTCCACTGCTGTGCCCTTAGAAAGTCAGCCGATTAATTGATAGCAGCTTCAATGTACACCCGAGTCAGCAATTACGGTATAGTGTGTCGGTTCCACAATTGCCTTAGAGGACGGTATAACCCATGGTTCAACTATTGCTGCTCTGCATGATGCTGTTCCAGGCCGGTACGCAAATGGCAACCAAGCCAATCATCGATAATGACCGCGTGACCGTTCAGGAGGTTTCCGGCTCCGCACCCGCGCAGCCGACCGATGCCGTTGTTGTTTCCCTTGCAGGCAGCGCGGCGTTTGTGCCTAAGGGAACTACTCCAGATATCACCGGGCGCTCATTTGTGATCGACTTGAAAGATCATCCCGTCCCGCCGATAGAAAACAAGAGCGGCTACCAGCTGGCCTTCCCCCGGCCCGGTGCTAAGAAGCTGTTTGAAAATGACCGCGTGATTGTCTGGGATTCCACTTGGACTCCCGGCGTCGCCACGCCGATGCACTTCCATGACAAAGACGTTGTGGTGGTTTTTCTTGAGGATGGCGACCTGAAATCGACCACTCCGGATGGAAAAGAGGTTGTTAACAAGTACACCACCGGCACAGTCAGGTTCAATCAGCGCGATCGCACGCACACTGAAACACTGATGAATGGAAAACAGCGGGCGATTATTACTGAATTGAAGTAAGCGGCCAGCACGAGATTTCCCAACGCTCAATCATGCGCGCTGGTAGGTAACAAGTTCGCGCCACTCCTGCGTGAAGTTGTGCTGCTGCGACCTGGCGCATTGGAACCACGCCGCAAAACACAGGATTAGCAAATCTAATTCCCTTTTAATGGCGTGTTAATCCAAGCCATTGATTCTGTTGAAGCTCCCATAAATGAGAAGTTCAGAATTTCTGTGGAGAAATACGCGCGTTGATACTGCGCGCGCCGTGTACGGGTGCGCGGCCTTCACGGCGTACCTGGGGCTCACGAAAACTTTGTCCGGTCTAAAAACCGGCTTTCTTCCGGGAAGTTTCCGACATAAGAAATGGCCACTATTCACGAGGCAAATGTCTCGCAGGAGTACTATGCACACTCGACAGGCGACTACCGCGGTAACCGCCACCGGAATAAAAGATGCCTACGCTGGCGCATCGCGCCGCTTCGCTATGCTGCTGTTCCTTTTTGTAATCCTGTGCCCAATTGCCCTGAGCGCGCAGACGAACTTCGTTTACGTGAACAACCAAAGCGGCGTAACCAATAATGTCTCCTTGTTTTCCGTGGACACGGGCGGCGTAGCAACTTCCATTGGAACTGTCAGCACGGGCGGCACTGGAGCAACGGTTGCATGTGCCGGCATTGACCGCATAACGGTCAACCTGGCCAGCAATTTACTTTTTGTTTCGAACGGTGGCGACCAGACGATTAGCGTATTTCGCATCACGCCGGCTACGGGCGCTTTGGCTGCGGTGGCGGGATCACCCTTCGCCAGCGGACTTACGCTCGATAGCTGCGCTGGGATTTCACTGGCGGCAACGCCTGACGGCCACTTCCTGATGGCATCCAGCAATGGCCAAATCAAAACCTTTAGCGTTGCGCCAACCGGTGCACTCACTTTATCTTCAACCGCCTCCTTATTGCCGGCGCCTATGGTGGGCATGAAGATTTCGGGCGACGGGCGCTTTCTGGCAGTCTCTCACCAGGCATCGGTTTCGGTATTCACCATTAGCGCTGTTAATGGCTCACTCACTGCGGTAGCTGGGTCGCCGTTCTCTAAAGCCGGCACAGGCCTTGTAGGCGGTCTTGATTTCAATTGTGATGGCACTCTTCTATATGCAGCAGAAGGCGGCTCAACGTCCTCACTCACGGATGCATGGTCCGTCGCGGCAAGTGGCGTACTGACACCGATCGTAGGCAGCCCATTCACCGCTGCCGGCAATGACTCGAACGTCGTGTTTCTCACGCCGGACAATACCATCCTTTACCAGAGCAACCAGGGCAGTAATGACCTGAATACGTTCACGGTCAACTCGGATGGCACTCTGACCAGCATCGGGACCGCCAGCATTGCCGCGGGACACGCTCCTGCCGGACTGGCCAGCGATAGTTCCGGACTTTTCCTTTATGGCGCTGACAACGGCTTCGGCCTGGCTGTTTTTAATATCGTGCCGGGAGTAGTTCCCACGCTGGTGGGCGATACCGCCATAGCAGGCGCAGGACAAATCCAGGGCGTTGCGGCTTATCCGCCGCGCAGTTGCGCGCACACTGATTTAGCCATCACGCAGACAGCCACGCCCAATCCGGTAACTGCCGGCAATCAGCTCACGTACAACATCACCATCACGAATAACGGCCCCAGCCCAGCTTCAGTGGCCATCAATGATCTTTTGCCGCGGAATTTCGTGACATTTGTTTCCTGCACACCCGGTCCGGGCGGTGTTTGCGACAAAGGCGCAGGCCTCAATCGCACGATCACCTTCGCTTCCTTGGCGAGCGGCCAATCGGGAACAGCCACTATCGTCGCTTCGACGGTCAGCACGCTCCTGAATTTAGACACAATAAGCAATACGTCGAGCGTTGCCAATTCTTCAGCCGTTGATACCAACCCAGCAAACAACTCGGCCAACACATCCGTTACAGTCTCAGCGCCGCTATCGGCGACAAATTTCATAGTGGCTGGATCCACGGGAAATTATTTCGGAACCGCATCTCTCTCCACTACCCTGAAGAGAACACTCAACGGCGCGGCAGTGGCAGGTCGAACCATTACGTTTTCCCTTGATGGAACTGTCGTAGGCACCGCAGTCACCAATGCCGGTGGCGTGGCGTCTCTTCCGAACGTCAGCCTTGTGCTGGGCGGAATCCCTATCACCGCCGGATCGCATGCGATAGGCGTGAACTTTGTCGGGGACTCGCAATACCAAACCAGCAGTGGCACTTCCACGCTCACCGTGAACAAAGCAGTATTGACCGTTACTGCGCAAAACGCTTCAAAGATCTATGGCGATGCCAATCCGGCTTTCACTTACGTGATCACCGGATTTCTGAACAATGAAACTGTTGCCGTTGTGAGCGGAACAGCCAATTGCACCAGCTCAGCCAACGTTGGAACCAGCGCAGGAACTGCTCCAATCACTTGCGCTGTGGGCACGCTTTTGGCCACAAATTATTCATTCACGTTTGTTCCGGCCACACTAACCATTAATCGCGCGCCGCTTGTGCTTGCCGGAAACAACGTGAGCCGGCTTTACGGTGATCCCAATCCTGCGATTACCGGGACCGTGACCGGCCTAAAAGCCGGAGACCAGGCAACTGCCACTTTCTCTACTACCGCACTCTCAACCAGCCCTGTGGGAACCTATCCGATCACCGGCACGGTGGTGCCTGGGGCTTCTTTCCTGGCAGCTAATTATTCCGTTACATCCTCGGGAACTGTGACAGTTAATCCGGCGCAACTGACCGCATCTGCGGCGAATGCCAGCAGGCTCTATGGTGATCCGAACCCAACATTTACCGGAACTATCACGGGCGCAAAGAACGGAGATGTTTTTACTGCCACGTTTGCCAGCGCTGCCGATCCAACCAGCCCGGTGGGAACATATCCGATCACGGCAACGCTGAGCGGGGCGCCCTCCGTGATCAGCAATTACACGGTTTCATCTAACAGCGGGACTCTCACTGTTCATCCTGCAGCTTTGAGCGTTACTGCTGCGAACGCAAGCCGGCTGTATGGCGATCCCAATCCGCTGTTTACCGGCACCATCACGGGAATCAAGAACGCCGACAACATTACGGCGACATACGCCTCTGCGGCTGGAGCCGTAAGTCCGGTGGGAACAAGTCCAATCGTTCCGACGCTGGTCGATCCGGCCGTGAAACTCGGCAATTACACCGTTACTTCAAACAACGGCACGCTCACTGTAAGTCCTGCGCCACTCTCAGTAGCGGCGGCAAATTCGAGCCGCCTATACGGCGATGCGAACCCTCTGTTTAGCGGCATCATTACGGGTATCAGGAACAATGACGCAATTACTGCGACATACACCAGCGCCGCTGCCCCAACCAGTTCCGTGGGAACATTCGCTATTGTGCCTACGCTGGTGGATCCGACAGCTAGGCTCGGAAACTATTCCGTGCTTTCCAGCAACGGAATCCTGACGGTCAACCCGGCGCCGCTAAGCGTGGCTGGAACCAATGCCAGCCGCTTTTACGGTGATGCGAATCCGGTGCTGAGCGGGACGATCACCGGCATCAAAAACGTCGACAATATTTCTGCCACCTTCACCAGCACGGCCACAGCGGCCAGTCCGGTGGGAGGCTATCCCATTACGCCATCTTTGGTTGATCCAACGGCGAAGCTGGGTAATTACAGCGTGACATCAACGAACGGTGCTCTGACGGTCACTCAGGCCTCGCTAGTCGTCACCGGCACGAATGCCAGCCGACTCTATGGCGATGCTAACCCAGCCTTCACCGGAACCATTGTTGGAATCAAGAATCTGGACAACATCACAGCGACGTTTATAAGCGCAGCTACAGCTGCCAGTGCAGTCGGCGGCTATCCCATCACACCATCTTTGGTTGATCCAACTTCCAAGCTGGGCAACTATAGCGTTATCTCCACCAACGGTACTCTAACTGTCAACCCGGCGGCCCTCACCATAGCCGCGGCTGATGCAACGCGTGCCTACGGAGACCCGAACCCGGCCTTTAGCGGGAGCGTGACTGGATTAAAGAATGGCGACATCATCACCGCGACATTTGCCAGCACGGCAACACCAGGCAGCGCAGTTGGCGCTTATCCGATTACGCCCGGTCCGGTGGATCCAGGAAGCAAGCTAGGAAATTACATAGTCACTTCCAACAACGGTACTCTCACTATTACAGCGGTCTCTTTGACTGTGAACGCTGGTAACGCGAGCCGCGCTTATGGCGATCCCAATCCCGCATTCACCGGCACAATTATTGGATTAAAGAACGGCGATGCCATCACAGCCGCTTACACCAGCATTGCCGGCGCAACCAGTCCGGTAGGGATTTATCCGGTCTCGCCAACGCTGGTGGATCCAACGTCCAGGCTGGGCAACTATACCGTGACATTGAATAACGGAACCTTGAGCGTCAACCCAGCCGTGTTAACGGTTACTGCAATAAATACGAGCCGGTTGTATGGCGACCCGAATCCGGTTTTTAGCGCGTCAATCGCCGGGCTCAAGAACGGCGATCCCATTACGGTGACACTTGCCAGCGCAGCCACGGCCGCCAGCCCTGTAGGAACCTATGCCATCGTTCCGACCCTGCAGGACCCGACCGGCAAACTGGTCAACTACACTGCCAGTGCGATCAACGGAGTTCTTACAGTAAATCCGGCGCCATTGAACGTAAGCTCGGCCAGCACAAGCCGCGTCTATGGTGATCCGAATCCGGCGTTTACCGGAACTCTTACCGGACAAAAAAATGGTGATGTGATTACTGCCAGCTTCACCAGTTCGGCTACACCTGCAAGCTCAGTGGGAACCTATCCGGTTGTGGCCTCATTGGCAGACCCGGCCGCGAAGCTTGGCAACTACACTGTCAATTCCAATAACGGAGTTCTGACGGTTACCCCCGCGCCATTAACGGTTAGCGCAGGCATCGCGAGCCGCATCTATGGCGATCCTAACCCGACGTTTGTGGGCACCATTACGGGCCTAAAAAATGGCGATAACATCACCGGAACCTACGCCGGCGCCGATCCAACTCTTGCTGTGGGAACATATCCCCTTGTGCCGTCCCTGGTTGACCCGACTGGGAAACTTGGAAATTATTCAGTCACTTCCACCAACGGCACCCTGACCATCGGATCCGCCGCACTTTCCGTCATCGCCGCTAATTCCGCGCGCGCCTATGGCAGTCCGAACCCGGCTTTCACCGGCGTGATTGCCGGCCTGAAGAACGCGGACAACATCACTGCCACATTTGCCAGCGTTGCCGATATCAACAGTATCCTGGGGACATATCCCATTGTGCCAACGTTGAATGATCCTTCACTGAAGCTTGGCAACTACACAGTGACTTCCAAGAGCGGCATATTGATCATTGGTCCGGCTACGCCTATTGTGAATCTAACCGTGCAGGCGGGCTCAGCCACTGCATTGTTGACAGCCCAGGTTATAAATGCCGGCCCGATTTTCCCAACCGGCACAGTCCAGTTCTCTGAAGGCACCACGGCACTAGGCCAGCCGGTTGCGCTCTCTCAGATTCCTGCCGGAACTCCACCCATTGCGACTCTGCAGGTTCTACTCACGCCCGGGACACACACGATCAGCGCCACCTACTCAGGCGATCCTACTTACACCAGTGCCGCAGCGACCCCGGTCACCGTGGTTATTGGCGCCGCTCCACCGGGACTGCGTTTTGTACCGGTCACGCCATGCCGGATCGCTGATACACGGAATCCTGCTGGTCCGTTCGGTGGCCCCTTCATTACGGGAGGAACTTCCCGCGGCTTCGCGGTTCCGGATAGCGCCTGCAACATTCCAGCAACCGCCCAGGCTTATTCCGTGAATGTGACGGTGGTGCCCAAAGGCCCTCTCGGATTCTTGACGATGTTCCCCTGCGGCCAGTCTGTGCCTTTGGCTTCAACTCTCAATTCGATTGATGGTCGGGTCAAAGCCGCGGCGGCGATTGTTCCGGCCGGAACCAACGGCGGGGTCTGCGCCTTCGCAACGCAGGACACAGAGTTGATCCTCGATATTAATGGCTACTTCGTCTCCGACTTGAGTCCCTCTGTTTTGGAATTTTACCCATTAGCTCCCTGTCGCCTCGTCGATACGCGCAACGCGGCAGGCTCCATGGGCGGGCCCTCTCTTGTCGGCTCCGCGAGCAGGACGTTCCCCATCCTTTCAAGTCCGTGCAACATACCCGCGACGGCAAAGGCCTATTCTCTGAACTTCACTTCCGTCCCCAAGGGCCCGCTCGGCTTCTTGACTACATGGCCGGCCGGAAGTAGCCAGCCACTGGTTTCAACCTTGAACGCGATTACAGGCGCAGTTACCGCCAACGCCGCAATCGTGCCGGCGGGAACAAACGGGGACATCTCGGTCTTTGTCACACAGGCTTCGGACCTGGTCATTGACATCAATGGATATTTCGCGCCGGCGGACACAGGTGGACTGTCCTTCTTCCCCTTGGCCCCATGTCGAGTGCTTGACACCCGCAATCCAGCCGGAGCCCTGCCGTTCAATGGAAAGGTTGACGTGAACGTAAGCTCCAGCGGCTGCGCTGCGCCTGTCTCGGCACAGTCCTTTGTGCTCAACGCAACTGTTGTTCCACCTGGACCGCTTGGATTCCTGACCTTGTGGCCTCAGGGTGCTACGCAACCACTGGTATCCACGTTGAATGCCATAGACGGTTCTATTACCTCGAACATGGCAATAGTTCCTACGACCAACGGCTCTGTGAGTGCCTTTGGTTCCAACCCGGCACACTTGATCCTGGACATCTCCGGATACTTCGCGCCGTAGATGGCAGGAAGCAATTGGAGACAAAGGATCGCGGATGCTACTGACGCAGAGATAACGAACGCCTTGGGCGCAGGCTGACGCGGAACGCAGCACTGCACGGGGGTTTCGAATTTCGCAGATCTGGTGAGCGGAGAGGGATTGCCGGATCGATCAATGATGGGGAGAACCGTACTTGACGCCGCTATGAGCGTTTAACTCGCCCTTAGAGCAGATCACCGAACCGGAAAATGACGAGGGAGGTGGGTTGGAATATCAGAGGAGGGCTGGAAGGCAATAGCCTCCCTTATGACGGAATTTTCGTCGCATCAGTGGGATCACCGAGAATCATCATCTCCTAACCTGAAATTCAGATAGCATATTTTCGGCAAATTAGAGTTAGATCGCTCCCATTCACCGCCATGATGTCGCTGGGCCGTGGCCGCAGGCCGTCTGGCAGCCCAAGTGATTGATCCATAAGCCAAAAGGAAATCTTGTCAGACGCTTTGACCGTAAGCTCTAGATCAATACCGTCGCTGTCCATGGCCAGTAAGCTGATGCTCAGCGGCACAGAGCCCGGAGTCACCGGGATGACGCGGTCGCCGACTTTGACCTCAACTACGTTGACGCTCTGAAGAAATGTCAAACGCAGAGCGCTTGCCTTTCGTTGCGACCTTACATTCATCCGTATTCTGCGAACATCTCCGTCTTTCTGGTCGGATTTAATTTCGGCGAGAGGCGGCGACAAATCCAATGGGGACGCGGGGCCTGACAGAACCGGCCTTTCCAATCCTCCCAAATAATCCGGCATGGGATGGGACTCTGCCTTGCCGCGCGAAAAGAGCTGCGCGGTCCAGTTATCGGGAGCATGATCGAAGCTGATCCATACAGCGCTGTGATTGTCAGGATTCATGCTGTAGAAGGCGGTGTCACGACTCGGATGGTTGGCGCTGTGATGTGCAAGACTGAGTCCAATGCCAAAAGCAGCGAGGGCGGCCACGAGTCCGGCAGATACTGAGAATTTCTGGTGAATTTGTGGTATCGCAATATTGATTAGCGGAAGGGCCAGGACGAAAAACAAACCGATCAGAACTCCGGCTGCGGCCACCGTAATAAGCTGGAGGGTAAGGAATATGTACAGCAGATAGATCAATGGAGCGAACAAAAGAACTGTGACGGCGGTACCGGCCAAGCAGGCGACGGCCTGCAAGCCCAGGTGCGTCGGCTTATCGGCCAACGTAACGATCAGCAGGCCGATGGTCATCAGCAACAATGGCCAGAACAGCAGGTAGCTAGCGGCCGGCAATGTCAGAGAAATGATCCAACTCAATAGATCTACAAGGACCAACCCTGCAAGCGAAAGTTCGAATACAGAAAAGCGCTTTCGAAACAGAACCAGAGCCACAGCTGCCGTGCAGGCGCCCAGCAACACAAAACCGGTGAGAAGCCAGGAGTTTGACTGAGAATCACCGATGATCGCATGTCCAGACAAAAGCCGAAAAAGAAGCCAGTAGGCGCCCGCCAATACAGCCGGCACGGACACTATCACCGTGATAGCAGCAAGTAGAGCAAGCCCGACGCGCCTCATTCGCAACGTTGATCGCCGCCCATTCAACAGGAGGATGGATACCAGCAACAGTGTGACGACCAGATTTCCGGGAAAAACCCAGCGTTGGCGATAGGAGATCATGCTTCCACCAAGCAGATTGAAGAAAACACTATCCTCTTGATCTTCTTTGAGCTGGGCCAAATTTATCTCTCCAAAATAGCGTGCCAGGGATACCGCGTAAGAACCGTGATGTTGGAGCGAAGCAAGACTCAGGTTTTCCGGAGTATCAAGACGGCTGTGATAAGCCTCGAGATTTTCGCCGAAGGCAAAATTTAATCCGGGAATCTTAGCAGGGCGAAAAACCGTGAAGTCCGTGTCATTCGGCAGCAATTTATAAAGCGCATAAAATAATGAAGAGCCTACGGGATGAGGAGTGTAATGGGCTACTGCTTCCACCAAGAGCGAATTTCCAGGACTGGTTTCAAAAAGCATCGAAGGCCCCTGATTTCCCCTGGCTTCAAAATTGAGTATCAGGCCGACAGACTGCAATGCCGGATAAGCCCTGGAAAATGCTTCGGCGCCCAGCAATCCTGCCTCTTCGCCATCCGTGAAAAGTACGACCAAATCGTTCTTCAGGACAGGCCCTGCCCGTACTGCGCGAATGCATTCGAGAATGGCAGCAACACCGGCGCTGTCATCGGCAGCCCCAGGGGCAACGCTGACTGAGTCGTAATGGGCCACTAACATGATTGCCTTGGTGCTTGCGGTTCCTTTCAGGCGCGCCATAACATCGTGCGTACGAGCTACAACAATCCTTGCTCCACGATGAGCAACCCCCGTGGCTTCCAAAGTCTCTGCGCTTAAGCCAAGGGATGTGAGCTGTGCAATCAGATATTTTCGTACTTCGACATTAGCCTCCGATCCAAGAGGATGAGGTGACGAGGCAATCGCGCGCACATGAACCAGCGCACGTTCGGCGGAGAACTCAATCAATGGAGAGGCGGCTGTGGCCGGCGCCGGAGGACTGAGTTTTACAATGGCGACCGCCGCCAAAAGGATGACCCATACCAATGCGAGATAAGACGCACTCAATGTGGTTGCGCTATCAGATATGCGTGCTCTGGAAGTTGCCTGTATTTCCATACGCCAATCTCCTCATTGCGGTTGGTGACTTCCAGAGGGTTATTCAAGCAGTTGCCAGTGGCGTCCTATGCCAATGTTCACATCACCGCTCATCCCGGCGCGAGATTCGCGGGGGGATTCGTGCAACGCACGATGAAGACGACGAGCTTCCGAGCGCCCGCTAAATTAACCTTGCTTCCAGGCTGTCAGCCTCGCTCCGGCGAGGCTTTTTATTTCTGGTATGGCTTGCGTGATCACTCCATCAGTGCCATCAACAGTGGGATTTTTCGTATTCGGAGATCTCGGCTTCGTGCTGCAAGGTCATTCCAATCTCATCCAGACCGAGCAGCAAGCTGGTGCGGGTGAAAGCATCAATCGCAAACTGGGCGGAAAAACCGTCCGCGGAAGAAACTGTGCAGTTCTCCAGATTGACGGTCAACTCGAAAGCACCGGGTTGGGCACGCGTCATAAGGTCGCGAATCTGTGCCGGAGAGAGAGTCACTAGCAGCAGGCCATTCTTGGCCGAATTTGTGGTGAAGATGTCCGCGAAGGAAGGAGCGATCAGGGCCCGAAAACCATAATCGCGCAGTGCCCAAACTGCATGCTCGCGCGACGACCCACAGCCAAAATTCCTGCCTGCCACCAGGACCGTAGCTCCAGCATACTCCTGGGCATTCAGAACGAAACTTGGGTTCGGCTTCCCATTGGATTGAAAACGCCAGTCGTAGAAGAGAAATTCGCCGTATCCGGTGCGCTCAATACGCTTGAGAAATTGTTTGGGAATGATCTGGTCAGTGTCTACGTTCTCTCGCTCGAAAGGAACGACCAAGCCGGTATGGGAGTTGAAGGATTGCATTTAGAATTTTCCATTTCAGATTCTTGATTTCAGAGCCGCTTCGAATTCAAAACAAGCGCAAAATCTGAAATCAAAAATCTAAATCCTCACCTTTACTTATATTTACTTATACTGCCAATTCCGCACATCAACAAAATGTCCAGCCACTGCTGCAGCGGCGGCCATGGCCGGGCTGACCAGATGTGTTCGCCCACCCGCTCCCTGTCGACCTTCAAAATTGCGGTTACTGGTGGAAGCGCAGCGCTCCCCAGGATTCAGTTTGTCCGGGTTCATGGCCAGACACATGGAGCAACCCGACTCCCGCCACTCGAAACCGGCTTCGACAAAAATCTTGTCCAAGCCTTCTCGTTCGGCCGCGTGTTTCACATTCTGCGAACCAGGCACAACCAGCCCCTGGACTTGCCGGGAGATTCTGTATCCCTTAATTACCCTCGCGGCGGCCCGGATATCTTCCAATCGCGCATTTGTACAGGAACCAATAAAAACACGATCCACAGGGATGTCTTCAATCCTGGTTCCAGGCTTAAGGGCCATGTACTCAAGCGCTCGCAGGCAGGCGTTGCGTTCAGAATCGCTACTTGCGCTGTCGGGATCGGGTATCTTGCCATTCACAGGCGCTGCCATCCCCGGATTTGTGCCCCAGGTTACGAACGGAGCCAGGGCTGCAGCGTCAATCTCCACAGTTGTGTCAAAGCGAGCGCCGGAGTCAGTGCTCAAACTCCGCCAATAGCTTTCGGCTTTTTCCCAGGCGTTGCCCTGAGGAGCAAAGCGGCGGCTGCGGAGATAAGCAAAGGTAATTTCATCGGGAGCAATCATGCCGGCACGGGCACCTGCCTCAATGCTCATATTGCAGATGGTCATGCGCGCTTCCATGGATAGCGCGCGGACGGCATCACCCGAGTATTCAATAACATGACCAGTGGCGCCATCAATGCCAATCCTGGCGATCAACGCCAGAATCATATCTTTGGACGTAACTCCTGCCGCCGGTATTCCCGAAAAGGTCACTGACATTGTCCTGGGCGTCTTCTGCACCAGGCATTGTGTAGCCAAGACATGCTCGACCTCGGAAGTGCCGATGCCGAAGGCCAGTGCGCCGAAAGCCCCATGCGTGCTGGTGTGACTGTCACCACAAACGATGGTCCTGCCGGGCTGCGTCAGCCCCAGTTCCGGACCAATTACGTGAACGATGCCTTGATCGGGGGAATCCAGGTCAAACAGTTCAATCGCGAATTCGCGGCAGTTCTTGCGCAATGCCTCCACTTGGGCAAGCGCAAGTACATCTGTAATGATGGAACGAGTCTCATGCGTGGTAGGAATATTGTGGTCCATGGTTGCAAAGGTAGACTCAGGACGGCGGACTCTCCTCCCCGCTATCCGCAACCCTTCAAACGCCTGTGGCGACGTCACTTCATGCACTAGATGCAGATCTATATAAAGGACGGAAGAACCTTCCGGCCCCGGGCAGACCACATGATGGTCCCAAATTTTTTCGAATAAGGTGCGCGCCACTCTGTTCCTCCGTATTGTGTTGAGAGCCTCTTGCCGTTCTTTGTGTCCCAGTGTTTCCGTGGTGGACTTTTACACCGCATGATAAGCAAAGCGCCGGTCCAGCATGGCGACAAATTCGTGCTCCACTAGTTCGCCCATTTCTCTGGTGCTGGCAACGTGCTGTGTATGCTTTCCCGCAATGTCGGCGGTGCGATGACCGGCATTCAGGACATTTTCAATGGCATCTTCCAGATCGTTCGCCTCGTGCGGCATCTGTGCCGAGTGGCGCAACAACATGGCCACGGAGGCAATGGTGCCCAATGGATTGGCAATTCCCTTTCCCGCAATGTCCGGCGCCGAGCCATGCACAGGCTCATAAAGGTTGATCCCACCACCAATGGTGGCCGATCCCAACATTCCTAAGGACCCGGTAATGGCGGCAGCCTGGTCCGATAAAATGTCCCCGAACAGGTTCTCCGTAACGATCACATCAAAGCGAGAAGGATTCATGGCCAGATGCATGGCACAGGCATCCACGTACATGTGTTCGAGTTTCACATCGGGATAAGACCGGCTGACACCAGTCACTACGCGCCGCCATAATTGCGATGTTTCCAGCACATTGGCTTTATCTACAGAGGTGATTTTATTGCGTCGCATGCGTGCCTGCTCGAAACCCACATGAGCAATGCGCTCAATCTCCTCCACCGAGTAACGCATGGTGTTGTAGGCATACTCCTGGTTTTCGCCAAATCCGCGCGGCTCCGAGAAATACAGCCCACCGAGAAGCTCGCGCACAATCAATACATCAGCGCCTTCAACTCTCGACCGGCGGAAGGGCGAGCAATCGGCAATGGCGGGAAAGCAGGCTGCAGGGCGCAAATTGGCAAACCCTTTCAGCTCAGCCCGCAAGCGCAGGAGGCCTGCTTCGGGCTTTTGGTCCCGGTCCAGGTGGTCAAACTCCGGCGCACCCACTGCTCCCAGGAGCACAGCCTCACTCTGAAAGCACGCTTCCAGAGTGTTTTCCGGCAGCGGCGAACCGGCAACCCGAATGGCTGCACCGCCCACCGGTTTTTCTATGATTTCGAACTTGTAGTTGTAGAAGCTGTTGAGGGCATGAAAAATGCGCACTGCCTCACGACAAACCTCAGGGCCAATTCCATCGCCGGGGAGAAGAGTGATTCGCATAAGAAAACCTGTAATTAGTAAATTTAGTTGCAACTAGCAAATAAGCAGTTCGGTCCTAAAGCAAACTTCAGGCGAGGCAGATCAAAAGTGCCCACCAGATTCTAAAAGCGCTACAAGAGAAGATCGGAGAGCATCCCGAAATCGGGGCAGCGATTACGAAGCTAGAGATGGCACTGAACGATCTAGCGGTTCAAACAGCCCGGAGTGTTGTAGCGGCGAGCATGTGATCGCGAGCCTTATCAAAGAACCTCTTTTAACGCTGATCAGTCGCACGCCAGCGCCTAACCAGATGTTGTGCGGCACTTTCCCACTCAGGGAATTGAAATTGGAAACCAGCTTCGACAAGACGACCGGGAATAACGCGGCGGCTCTTGAGCACCAGTTCCGTTTCGGAGCGCAGAAAAAAGGTACCTATCTCCAGCATCCAGCTTGCAGCAGGCAGCCCGATGCGTGATCCCCATGCTTCTCGCAGAGCCTTCATGAATTCCCGGTTCCGCAAAGGATTTGGCGATGCAATATTGACCACGCCATCAATCTCATCTCGGGCAATCAGGTAATCGATGCTACCCAAGAAATCGGCATCGTGAATCCAAGAAACAAATTGCATACCGCTGGCTGAGGTTCCTCCGAGACCAAACCGAACCAGACGAAGCAACTTATCGAATATTCCCCCGCGATCTGGACTCATGATGGCGGCGCTGCGAAGTGCGATCTTGCGGGTATTGGGTGTGACAGAGTCAAAGAAAGCCATCTCCCAGCTAGTGGCGACATCAATACTGAAACGCCATTCGGCAGGCGCATTCGATTCGTTGCCACCGATCTCTCCCGTCTGCTCGTCCATCGGTCGGTCAAGAGCATGACGGTAAATCGTTGCAGTACTTGCGTTCATCCACAAGCCGGGCGGATGAAGGGAGTGACCAATCGCTTGACCCAGCAAGTGAGTCGTCTGAGTCCGGGATTCTTTGATTGCTCTGCGGTTTGCCGGAGTGTACCGGCAATCTACGTTTCTGCCCGCGAGGTTAATGAGTACATCGGCATTCTCCAGCTCGGAGGTCCAGTTACCCAGAGTTGCTCCATCCCAATGGACGACGCGCCACGGGGCTAATGTGACTTTGCGAGCGAGGACGACGACATCATGCCCCTGAGCGTGAAAATGTCGGGCGAGAATGTTGCCGACCTGTCCGTTGCCACCGGGAAGAACGATACGGAGGTGGGTTTTCATGCCTGCGGACTCCAAGGCTGAACTCAGCTGCATCGAGTATCAGCTCGCTGAGGATGAATCCCTACAGTCATACTGACCTACCATCAATTGCGGCCGAAGGGGGCCTCCATGGTCCAGTGGAAACCTCTTGAGACCAGCGGAAACGAATTCCGGTCGACCAACTGAAGCTCCATATGAACCTGATGATCGTCCATCCGGCCATCCAGGATGAGCTGATTCCCGGCAGGCCTGTGAAATGTGAAGCCTGCCTTCCAGTTCTTGTCGCCACTCTTCGTGAGGGCAAGAGTTCCGTCCGAAAGATTAACGGAGGCGCCATAAGGAGCGAGCGAATCGTCCAGGCGCTGAAAGGCCAAACACAGGGACGCTTGTGTGTAACCTGTTTGTGTGTATGCCCCAGCGCAGTTCCGGCTGGGGTAATCGAAGATGGCGCGCCGCCAACGGGTGGAGTCGGTGAGCAGCGGTAGGCGTGGTTGTTGGTCGATCGACATCTGCTTCACCTCCCAAATGCCATAGAGCGGCGGGCGCGGTCTGCCTCCGCCCCCCTTATTCCAGTAGCCCCAGCATGTGGTGCCGTACAAACCTACGAGCCACAGACCAAATATGACTTGCGCGGCAAATGCGATCCGGTTGGCCCGGCCGCTACGGAAGAGTTGCTCCTGCGTGGAAGGCGCCGTGGCCCGGTTCAGCAACAGGAATCTGACCAGCCTTGGAACGTCGGGGGCCAGGAGAAAGCAGGAGAGCAGGATGAGGTGGAAGGCATGCAGTTTTGCCGGCACATCGTATGTCATGTTGAGCGTAAATACCTGGATCATGTCGGCGAGGCCGAGCAGGGCACCTAAGGTAGCCGTGCGAGGGACGATCAGCAGCAATCCGGCCAAGACCTCGGCGCTGCCGGTGAACATTTGATAAGCCGGGGCCGAGCCCATGGAGTTCCAGAGCATCCCCATGGGAGAGAATGTACCGAAAGGCTGCAGCAGCCTGGTCAATGAGGGATAACTCATCTGCAACAGGAAAACTTTCACAAACCCGTAGGCAAGCAGCTGTCCGGCAAGCGCCAAGCGAAGGAAAAGCCGAAACCACTTATGCAGCTCAGCGTGATTCTCCCGGCTGCGGTCGAGCAGTGACCAGACGACGGTTGCGGCAGTGGCAATCACTAGCAGGCAGAAGGCCGTGACCCAGGCGAACATGTCGTCGGCCGTGGCGCTGTTGCCGCCCCAAAAGGCGGTCAAGGGCGCATTCACGTGGAAAATATGGGCGCCGGTCCAGGTGATCACGGAGCGCAGTGGCCAGCGAGTGGCCAGATCGGGCAAGCTGGCTCCCTCGTTAAGGGAGAACAGGGTGGTGATGACTTGCGTGGAAAGACAATACAGCCCCAGATATATCATCCAGAATCGAAAGGCAATCCGCACAGTCAGGTTCCACCTCGGAATGTTGAACTGGGGCTGGGGCTGCTGGGGCTGGATCGGTTCGGTCTGGGGCTGTGGGATCGTCTGAAGCTGTGCGTTCATGTGAGACCTCCGTGACAAAGCGGCTGGGAATAGACCATTCATTATCACTGCGAGGGGAGAACTCCAGGTTGCAACAACCCTCGCAGTTTTACAGCACCTTATAAAGTTTGGTGGGGATTCAAGGACTCTGGGTGATTTTCTGTTTATTCCAATCACGGCTGTGGAAGCAATTTAAACTTCTGGATCCACAGACCAAATATAATTTGCGCGGCAAGTGCGATCCGGTTGGCCCGGACGCCACGGAACAGTTGCGCTTCCGTAGAAATCGACGTGGTTCGGCGCAGCTTAAGTGATCAAGCCGCAAGTAAAAAGCACGATGAATACTCCTCCCGCTTTCTTTTGTTCATCTAAGATTTTCCTTTCACATTTGGTTTCGGTTCAGACCACTGACGACCAACTGTTTTTTTCGAACCAGTGATGTGCGTACGGTTCGGCATTAAATGGCTCGACTTGTTGGTCCCTCATTGCCGCCGGTTTACACGCATGGGGGCGCCCTCGACGGTCTCAGACACCAGCGCGGACGGTGGCACCTCGATTTCGCCGCTTGCGACATAGGCCGTTGCACCACCAACGCTGACAGAGGTCACGACGTTCCCACTCTTACGAGCCTCCGCTTCAATTTCGCTTGGACGCCCCATCGAGACACCTTGCTGGATCGAGAGGTGATAGGTCATCCCGCCAAAGTCATGCTTTGATGCCATGGCGCCAACGAGGGCGGCACAGGCGCTGCCCGTCGCGGGATCTTCTTCGATGCCCAGCGCGGGTGCCCACATGCGAGCATAGAGCTTGCCGCCATCCCGTAGATCTCCCGCGAAGAAGAAGATGTGGGGAGACCACGCTCGTGAGAGCGTTGCTGCCCAGGCGGCGCGGTTAATCGCCGCCCGATCGACCACTTCGTTCGAGTTCAGTTGAGCAAAACAGATTGGAACACCGACGCCCGCGAAAAAGACTTGGTTCACTTCGGCGGGCTCGACGGACAGGATGGCGGCGAGTTCAGTCGGAGAAGGTGCGCTGGCCGGTGCCTCGATCTTGCCCGATAACGTAAACGTGCCGTGAAACCCACCGTTTTGCGGAGCGACTTCGACCGTCACGGGACCGACATTCTCCTCCACAATGAGCCGACCAGGCCGTACGTGCTGTTTCATAACAAGCGCACAGGCTGTGCCGATCGTGGGAGCCCCCGCAAAGTCGAGCTCCGTCCGAGGTGTGAAGATGCGCACCCGACACGTGTTCGCAGGATCGTTTTTCGGCAGAACGAAGGTCGTTTCGCCGAAATTGAATTCGCGAGCAATCTTCTGCATGCCCTCGGTCGAAATGCCCGCCGCGTCAGGCAGAACCGCCAGTTGATTACCGCCGAACGGTGTCGAACTGAAAACATCGACGATGTGAAATGTGTACTTCATGAGATCCCCTCCGTGCGTCGCCTCAAGCCTTGACGACGAGGTCGATCTCAACGCAAGCCCCAAGCGGCAGCGCGGCCACTCCGATCGCCGTGCGGGCCGGAAAGGGCGGACTAAAATACTTTGCGTAGATGCCATTCATCGCGACGTAGTCACTCATGTTCGTGAGAAACACGCGGGCGCACGCAACGTGATCGAAACTTTTGCCGGCCGCCTTGAGAACCGCCGAGAGATTCTGGAAGACGCGCTCTGTCTCGGCCACAATACCCCCCTCGACGACCTTGCCAGTGGCCGGGTCTTGGCCGACCTGACCGCTGAAGTAGAGGAAACCACCGACTTCGATTGCCTGGGAAAACGGGCCGACCGGTGGCGTGAGTTCGGGCGAGATAATTGCAGTCTTGCTCATGGCAACCTCCTATGGATACTGGGTTACTACTGACTTCAACACACCTAAACATCGACCAACTGTTTTTCGAACCAGTGATGTGCGTACGGTTCGCCGAGGATGAATCCCTCCAGTCATACTAACCTAGAATCGGCCTAAGGGTGCCTCCTGGACCCAGTGGAAACCTCTTGAGATTAGCAGAAACGAATTCCGGTCGGTCAACTGAAGCTCCATATGAATCTTATGATTGTCCATCCGGCCATCCAGAATGAGCTGATCCCCGGCAGGCCGCTGGAACGTGAAGCTCGCCCTCCAGTTCTTGTCGTCACTCTTCGTGAGGGCGAGAGTTCTCTCCGGGAGATTGACGGAGGCGACATAAGGAACGAACGAATCGTTCGGGCGCTGAAAGGCCATGCGGTCGGACAAATCGAAGATGGCGCGCCGCCAACGGGTAGAGTCGGTGAGCAGCGGCGGGCGTAGTTGTTCGTCGATCGACATCTGCTTCACCTCCCAAATGCCATAGAGCGGCGGGCGCGGTCTACCCCCGCCCCGGGTATTCCAGGCGCCCCAGGTGTGGAGGCCGGAAAAGACTACGAGCCACACACCAAACATGATTTGCGCGGCAAGTGCGATTCGGTTGGCCCGGACGCCACGGAACAGTTGCGCTTCCGTAGAAAGCGACGTGGTTCGGCGCAGCAACAGGAATCTGAACAGGCGTGGAACGTCGGGGGCCAGGAGAAAGCAAGCGAGCAGCATGGTGTGGAAGGCAAACCGCTTTGCCGGCACATCGTATGTCATGTCCAGCACAAACACCTGGATCATGGCAGCGAGGCTGACCAGGGCGCCGAAGGTGGCCGTGCGTGGGAGGATCAGCAGCAATCCACCTGCAAGCTCGGCGCAGCCGGTGAAGGTTTCGTAATCCGGGGCCGCGCCCATGGTGCTCCAGAGAGACCCCATCGGAGAGAGCGTGCCGAAAGGCTGCAGCAGCCTGGTCAATAAGGGATACGGCATCTGTACCGGGATGACTTTCGAAAAGCCGTAGATAATCATCTGTGCGGCAAGCGCGAAGCGAACGAAAAACCGAAACCACTTATGCAGCTCAGCGTAATTCTCCCGGTGGCGGTCGAGAAGTGACCAGACGACGGTCGCAGCAGTGGCAATCACAAGCAGGCAGAAGTTCATGACCCAACCGAACATGCCGTCGGCGGTGCCGCTGTTGCCGCCCCAGAAGGGGGACAGGGACGCATTCACGTGGAAAATATGGGCGCCGATCCAGGAGATCACGGAGCGCAGCGGCCAGACAGTGGCCAGATCAGAAAGATCGGCTCCCGTGGGTCGGCTGATGTATTGCGTAGCAAGACAATATAGCCCCAGATACACCATCCAGAATCGAAAGGTAATCCGCATGGCCAGGTTCCACCTCGGAATGTTGGGCTGGGACTGGATCGGTTCGGTCTGGGGCAGTGGAATCGTCTGAAGCTGTGCGTTCATTTGAGACCTCCGTCAAGGCTGCAGCAGCCTGGTTAATGCGGGATAATGCATCTGTACCGGGATGACTTTCACCATACCGTAGAAATGTTCCGGCATTACTTTCCATGGTCACGGTAATAGCGGCCGAAGGGGTGCTCGTTGATCCAGTGGAAACCTCTTGAGACCAGTAGAAACGAATTCCGGTCGGTCAACTGAAGCTCCATATGAACCTGATGATTGTCCATCCGGCCATCCAGGAGGAGCTGATCCCCGGCAGGCTGTTGGAACGTGAAGCTCGCCCTCCAGTTCTTGTCGTCCTTCTTCGTGAGGGCGAGAGTTCTCTCCGGGAGATTGACGGAGGCGACATAAGGAACGAACGAATCGTCCAGGCGCTGAAAGGCCATCCCGTCGGGGGGAGCATCGAAGATGGCGCGCCGCCAACGGGTGGAGTCGGTGAGGAGTGGCGGGCGTGGTTGTTCGTCGATCGACATCTGCTTCACCTCCCAGATGCCATAGAGCGGCGGGAGCGGTTTGCCCGCGCCCCGGGTATTCCAGAAATTCCAGCAGAAGTGGCAGGCTGCGCCTGCGACCCACAGACCCAATATGATTTGCGCAGCAATTGCGATCCGGTTGGCCCGGACGCTGCGGAAGAGTTCCGCTTGCGGGGAAAGCGACGTGGTCTGGCGCAGCAACAGGAATCTGACCAGCCTTGGAACGTCGGGGGCCAGAAGAAAGCAGCAGAGCAGGATGAGGTGGAAGGCAAGCAGCTTTGCCGGCACATCTTGTGTCATGTTCAGCATAAACACCTGGATCATGGCAGCGAGGGTGAGCAGGGCGCCAAGGGTGGCCGTGCGAGGGACGATCAGCAGCAATCCGGCCACGACCTCGGCGCAGCCGGTGAAGATTTCATAAGCCGGGGCCGCGCCCATGGAGGCCCAGAGAACCCCCATGGGAGAGAGCGTGCCGAAAGGCTGCAGCAGCCTGATCAATGAGGGATACGTCATCTGTCCTGGGAAGACTTTAAAAAAACCGTAGATCATCATCTGTCCGACAATCGCGAAGCGAATGAAAAGCCGAAACCACTTATGCAGCTCAGCGTAATTCTCCCGGCGGCGGTCGAGAAGTGACCAGACGACGGTCGCGGCCGTGGCAATCACAAGCACGCAGAAGATCGTGACCCAACCGAACATGCAGTCGGTGCTGCTGCTGCCGCCGCGCCAGAAGGCGGTCAGGGTCGCATTCACGTGGAAAATATGGGCGCCGATCCAGGAGATCGCGGGACGCAGCGGCCAGACAGTGGCCAGATCGGGAAGGTTGGCTCCCGTGAGAGTGATGATGACTTGTGTGGCCACACAATACAGCCCCAGATATACCATCGAGAATCGAAAGGCAATCCGCAGGGCCAGGTTCCACCTCGGAATGTTGGACTGGGGCTGGATCGGTTCAGTCTGGGGCGGTGAAATCGCCTGAAGCTGTGCGTTCATTTGAGACCTCCGTCAGAAAACGGCTGGGGAATGGCTATTAACTATCATTGCGATGGAAGAAACTCCGAGTTGTAACAACCCTCGCAGTTTTGCAGCACCTTATAAAGTTATTGGGGATTTCAAGGACTCTGGGTGATTTCTGTTTATTCCAATCACGGCTGTGGAAGCAATTTAAACTCCTGGACCCAGTGGAAACCTCTTGAGACCAGCACAAAACTATTCCGGTCGATCAACTGAAGCTCCATATGAACCTGATGATTGTCCATCCGGCCATCCAGGATGAGTTGGTCCCCGGCAGGCCGCTGGAACGTGAAGCTCGCCCTCCAGTTCTTGTCGCCACTCTTCGTGAGGGCAAGAGTTCTCTCCGGGAGATTGACGGAGGCGCCATAAGGAACGAACGAATCGTCCGTGCGCTGAAAGGCCATCCGGTCGGGGTAATCGAAGATGGCGCGCCGCCAACGGGCGGAGTCGGTGAGCAGGGGCGGGCGTGGTTGTTCGTCGATCGACATCTGGCGCACCTCCCAGATGCCATAGAGCGGCGGGAGTGGTCTGCCCGCGCCTATGATATTCCAGTAGCCCCAGCATTGGATGCCGTACAAGCCTACGAGCCACAGACCAAATATGATTTGCGCAACAAATGCGATCCGGTTGGCCCGGACGCCACGGAACAGTTGCGGTTCCGCAGAAAGCGACGTGGTTCGGCGCAGCAACAGGAGTCTGACGAGTCGTGGAACGTCGGGGGCCAGGAGAAAGCAGCAGAGCAAAATGAGGTTGAAGGCAAGCAGCTTTGCCGTCACATCGTACGTCATGGCCAGCATAAAAACCAGGATCATGTCGGCGAGGCTGATGAGGGCGCCCAAGGTGGCCGTGCGAGGGACGATCAGCAGCAATCCGGCTGCGAGCATGGCGCAGCCAGTGAAGATTTCATAAGCCGGGGCCGAGCCCATGGAGTTCACGAGAACCCCGTAGGGGGAGAACGTGCCGAAAGGCTGCACCAGCCTGGTCAATGAGGGATAACGCATCTGTATCACGAAAACCTTCGCGAAACCGTAGGCAATCATCCGTCCGGCAAGCGCGAAGCGGAGGAAAAGCCAAAACCATTTATGCAGTCCAGCGTAATTCTCCCGGCTGCGGTCGAGCAGTGACCAGACGACAGTTGCGACAGTGGCGATCACCAGCAGGCAAAAGACCGTGACCCAACCGAACATGCCGTCGCCACTGCCGCTGTTGCCACCGAAGGACAAGGGCGTATTCACGTGGAAAATATGGGCGCCGGTCCAGAAGATCACGGGGCGTAGCGGCCAGAGAGTGGCCGGATCGGGCAATGCGGCTGTAGGTCCCCCGGAAACGATGAAGAGGCCGGGGAGGATTTCCGACGCAAGACAATACAGCCCCAAATAGACCATCGAGAATCGAAAGGCAATCCGGAGGGCCAGGTTCCATCTCGGAATGGCGGACTGGATCGGCTTGGTCTGGGGCTGCGGGATCGTCTGTAGCTGTGCGTTCATTCGAGACCTCCGTAAGCGGGCTGGAAATATGCCATGAACTATCACTGCGATGGAAAAGGCTCCAGGTTGCAACAACCCTCGCAGTTTTACAGCACATCATGAACATCTGTTGTGGACTTCAAGGACTCTGGTGATTTCCAGAAGCCGAGTAAAAGCCAGGATTAAGCACCCAAATACAGGGGTGCGCGACATAGAAGTGAGCGCCAGGCTGCCCAGTGGGCCTCCCAGTAGTCTTCGAAGCGGCGATTGAGGTCACAGCAGCGCAGCGCGAAAGATGGCATTGGCTCCCTGCACCTGTCGGGAACATGCCGGATTATTTAAGACGAGAACCAATCGCAGTCTTGCAGCCGGCCTCAATGACGCGGAACCTAGATTCCCTGCCATTGATGGACCGGCCGTAAACCGGTTGAGTTCATGCCTGGCGAAGGGCAATCATCGGGTTCACTTTCGTCGCGCGGCGTGCCGGGAAATAGCTGGCCAGCAAGGCCACTGCAAGTAAAAGCAGAGGCACGATCAGAAACACAGCCGGATCATGGGGGCGAACACCATAGAGCAAACTTGTCATCATAGACGCAGTAAATGCAGAAACGACCATGCCGATCACAATTCCTAGACCCGCCAGCACCATACCCTTTTGCAGGAACAGCTTCAGGACCTTGCCTCGCCCGGCCCCCAGGGCCATGCGGATACCGATCTCCTGCGATCGCTGGCCGACCATATAAGCCAACAAGCCGTAAATTCCGATGGAGGCCAGAAGCATCGCCAGTCCAGCAAATCCGCCCACCAGATTGGCAGAAAAACGGCGTGTAGCCAGCGACCGATCAAGGACATCGTTCATGGAAGAAATATTAAAGACAGGCAAGCCGGAATCAATTCCCTGGATTTCATGCCGAATCAGTGGTTCGAGCTGGTTCGCGGGCAGAGACGTCCGCAAAACTACGCTCATTCGCTTGGTGGAATCTTGGTAGGTCGAAACATAGATGTGGGGAATGCCATCAATGTCAAGACCGTCACTCTTGATATCCTTAACAATACCCACAACGGTCGTCCATGGCGTGGTAGGGTCTTTTCCGAACCGCACTCGGCGGTCCAGCGGATCTTGGTTTGGCCAATACTTACGAGCGGTGGTTTCATCAATGAGGGCCACCAGCGGTTTGCCGTCTTCATCGTTCTCGGTGAATGCGCGGCCGCGTATGAGCGTGGTCTGTAACACCTTAAAATAATCGGAGCTTATCTGAATTCTCTCGGCGCTCAGATTCTGCGAGGACTCGACCGGTCTATCTTCAATCGCAAAGCCTTCAATCTTTATGCCACCGACCGCGCTGGGGTTGCTATTGGTGGTCGGTAGAGCTGAGGTGATTGCGGCGAGTTCCACTCCCGGAATTGCCTTCATGCGCCGCAGCAACTCACGAGCAAAGATGGCTCTGTGAGGAATATCGCGATACGGGTCTGTGTTTGGATCGTTGGGATTCGGAAGCTGGATGTTTGCCGTCACAACTTGAGCTGGATTAAAGCCTGGATTTTGCTGCAAAAGATCCCGCAGCGTACGCAGCAGCAAGCCGGCCCCGACCATCAGTATGAGGGCAAATGCTACTTCAGAGACGATTAGAATATCCCTCACTCGGCCGGTCTTGGTGCTGTAGCCGGATCCGCGACCGCCTTCGCGAATGGCCGAGGAGAGAGCGCCTTTTGCCGAATGAAGCGCCGGAGCAAGTCCAAACACTAAGCCGGTAAGAATGGAAATCAGCAGGGCGAACAGCAGCACCACCCAATCGATTCGTACTTCGCTGAGCCGGGGAACGTTCGATGGCACAAAGCGCAGGATGAAACCCAGAGTACCCACTGCGGTTGCAATTCCCGCGACACCGCCGATGAGCGACAGCAGCATGGATTCAATCAGCATCTGGCGCACCAGACGGCCGCGGCTCGCCCCCAGCGCTGACCGCACCGCCATCTCTTGTTGCCGCCCCGAAGCGCGCGCCAGGAGGAGGTTGGCAATGTTCAACGATACGATGAAAACGATCAGAATTACCGCTCCCAGTAACACCAGCAGCATGGGCCGAGTTTTGCCCACCAAAGTTTCCTGCAGTGGTTGAATCTCAATTGTCCATTTGGCCTGCGGCGGATAATCTGCGGGAAAGTCGTTGCGTAACTGGGCAGCCATGACAGTGAGCCGCCCCTGAGCTTGCTGCAGTGTCAGGCCAGGCTTAAGTCGTCCGATTACAGCTCTGAAAATCCGGGTACTACGCAGTGGGGGAGGAAAGGTAACTCCGCTGAATCCAGCAGCGCCAAATACATCCACCTCGCCGGAAACCGTTGGTCCAGGATGGCGAAACCCGCGTGGCAGAACCCCGATAATTGTTAAGGGATCATTGTCGATCTGGAGGGTACTGCCGATAATGTTTGGATCGGCGCCATAGGCGCGATGCCATAGGCCATCGCTGATCACAACCATTGAAGCGAAACCGGGCACGTAGTCCTGCTGACTAAACAACCGTCCAATTTGCGGGGTCGCGCCCAGCATGGAAAAGTAGCTGAAATTGCCATTGACCGCCTCGAGACGCTCGGGCTGTTTGCCGCTGGTCAAATCTTCGCTACCAGAAAATATCGGTGACACATCTTCAAATACGCTCGCTCGCGTCAGCAGGTCATCCAGTTCGGGCTTGGAAAACCTAACGTCCCGCAATCCCACACCGGGTTCGTTAAAGAAGATTCGTACCAAATGATCGGGATCGCGGTAGGGCAGAGAACGCAGCAACACGGCATTCACGATGCTGAAAATGGCTGTGTTGGCTCCCACGCCCAGAGCCAGTGTCAGGACAGCCACGATCGTGAATGTGGGCTTCTTGACCAGCATGCGCAAACCATAGCGAACATCCTGAAGTACAGTCTCCATGAAGGTGCTCCTCTCGTTATACTCACGAACTCATTCAGAATGAGCTCGCGAGTGGCCCTTCCGTCAGCCCAATTAGAATAACGCAAAACACTCCATCCAAGAAAGGATTAGTTTTCACGGTGTGTGTTGACTTTCGAGGCCTGTCAACTCACGGGGGCTCATTTCTGGACTCACAACCCGCACCTCGTTGTTGCTGTTCATCGATATATAACGCTGCAGGGTCTCGGCGATGATACGTACACCAGGCCGTCTCAGCATTGTGAAGTGGTCCCCCGGAACCGAATGGAACTGAATGCCCCCGCCTGACCATTTTGTCCATAACCTGGAGAAACGCTCTGGCGTCTCGGACGCTCGAAAGTAAACCACCGCTTGTTTACTGGTCCGGGTGGAATAGTTATTCATGGCACGGAAGTTCCGGGTAAATACATCCAGTAAAGCGGTCATTTCGGCGTGGGCCGTCTTCGGGGCCAGCACACCATAGCTGGTCAGAGTTTCTTGCACCATCTTCCATTGGTCCTGCGGCGTCAATAGCAGGAATTGTTGCGCCAGGGGCTGCGGATCCTTACCGATCAATCTGCTCATATGCACAGCGAAACGGGCGAGCATGGATATCTCATCATCTCTGTCCTCAGCTTCCAGGTACCCGGAGGGAGGAGTGGTATCCATGAGCGCCAGCAGGCCTATAGTCTCACCTTCTTGTATCAACTGTTGCGCCATCTCCCAAGCTACTAGTCCTCCCATAGACCAGCCACTCAGTAGATAAGGGCCGACTGGCTGGACACTGCGAATTTCCCGGTTGTACAGAGTAGCCATTTGCTCGATGCTCACCTCCGAAGCCGCGAACCAATTTGCGGGAGGTGACTGCAACCCGTAAAAAGGTTGCTCCAGACCCATCTCTTTTGAAAGTTCCGCATAACTGATCACTTGTCCGCCAACGGCATGCACGCAGAAAAAGGGAGGCCATGAGCCATGAGGTTGAATGTTGACCAAGACCGGCGACGACTGTGACCGATCAGGCTCATTCACTGCAGCAATATGTTCTGCCATCCGGGCCACTGTCGGCGCCGCAAATAAAACACTAAGAGGCATCTCTACAGTGAATGCGTGCTTGATGCGCGAGATCACCTGCACAGCCAGAAGAGAATGACCGCCAATGTTAAAAAAGTTGTCGTGAATTCCCACACGTTCACGCCGCAACACCTCTTGCCACAGGCGGCACAACGTTTCTTCCGTGGCGTTCCGCGGTCCCACATATTCCTGTTCCCGTATGTCCTTGTCGGGTTCTGGCAGACTCTTGCGATCAATCTTTCCATTGGGGGTTAGCGGAATCCTTTTCAACTGCACATACGCGGTTGGCACCATGTACTCCGGCAACTTGCCGAGCAGGTGCTCCCGCAACTCACTCATCTGCAACCCCACTGTCCCGCTCCCATTGTTGCTCTCGTCGCTTTCCCCCTCGGGCACCACATAGGCCACCAGCCGTTTCTCCCCGCTCTCATCCTCTCGCGCTACAACCACTGACTCCCGTACTTTGGGATGCTCCATCAAGGTTGTCTCTATCTCCCCTAACTCGACGCGGAACCCGCGGATCTTCACTTGATGATCCTTCCGCCCCAAAAACTCTACGTTGCCGTTTTCTAAATACCTTCCTAAATCCCCCGTTCGGTACATCCGCCCGCCCGGCTCCGCGCTGTATGGATTCGCCAAGAACTTTTCTGCCGTCAAGTCTTCACGCTTCAAATACCCACGGGCGACTCCTGCGCCTCCGATGTAGATCTCTCCACTTACCCCCACCCCAACAGGATTTAGTTCACTATCCAAGACATATACTTTTCCATTGCTCAACGGTCGTCCGATGGGCACCATTCCCCCCGCCTGCAGTCCACCGTCATCCCGGGTTGTGTCGTAGGTCAGAATCCCAACCGTCGTTTCAGTCGGACCATAATGATTCAGAACCCGACACCCCGCCCCTCTTTCCTTCACCTGCTGAATCAGATCCCAACTCGACGCTTCTCCCCCCAATATCAGCCACCGCTTCGGTAAGAACCCGCTCCCCACATTGCTGTTCAACAGCGCCCGTAGGTGCGAAGGCACGATTTTCAAATAATCTATCGGGTGCCGGGAGAAATGTTCTTCCAGCTTACTTGCATCTAACACCCGGCTGGCATCCACCACGTCCAAACAACCTCCATAACAGAGCGCAGGAAAGATCATCGTGTATCCCAAATCCGCGGCATAAGTGGATACCAGGCCCAGTCTCATGCCAGCCTCAATCTGCAGCCTTTCTCCGATTGCGCGGACATAGTTCACCAACTGGCGATGCTCAACTCCCACTCCCTTCGGCCGTCCGGTGGATCCCGAGGTATAGATCACATACGCGAGCTGTGAAGGTTCCACACTCACTTGGGGTTCTTCATTGCTATAGAGTAGCCACTCTTGCGCTTCCATTGAAAGCACTTCGACGTCTTTGGCCGCGCTTAGGATCGATGATAAACTCACGCTGCTCAGCACGAATCTTGCGCCGCTATCTTCAACCATGTACTTCAGTCGTTCGCGGGTGGAGCCGGCATCCAGCGGCACATAGGCCGCGCCAGCCTTCAGCACACCTAGCAAAGCGACCACCATCTCGATGCTCCGCTCAACCATCAACCCGACGATTGTCTCCGGCCCGACGCCCAACTCCCGCAGCCACCATGCCAGCCGGTTGGCTCGCTCATTCAGCTCCCCGTAGCTCAGTTCCTCCTCTTCAAATACCACCGCCGTTGCCTTCGGATTCCTGCGCACCTGCTCCTCAAACAACTCATGTACACACTTGTCCCGCGGATACTCCCGTTCCGTGTCGTTCCACTCATACAGAACCTGTTCCCGCTCCCCCTCGCTGAGCATGGGCAGATGATCGATGCTTTGGGCATCGTCGGCGACCATGGCCTGCAGCAGCGCGAGAAAATATCCAATGTAACGACGGACGGTCGCAGCTTCGAAGAGCGCGGTTGCGTACTCAATCACCCCGCCAATGGTGTCGCCGGCTGCCTGCAGAGAAAGTGTCATGTCGAACTTGGCAACCCTATGCGGCGACGGCACGAAGGGTTGCAACTTCAGCCCCGGCAACTCCAGCCTCGCTTCCGTCGCGTTCTGCCAGGCAAACATCACCTGAAACAGAGGACTGTGGGCCAGGCTGCGCACCGGTTGGGCCAGTTCCACCACTTGCTCGAAGGGAATATCCTGATGCCGCTGTGCAGCCAGTGACTGTGCTTTGGTTTGCCGGAGTAGTTCGCTGACGCTGGGGGAACCCGACAGATCCAGACGCAGTGCCACAGTGTTTACGAAAAACCCGATCAGGTTCTCAATCTCGGCCCGTCCGCGATTGGCCACC
>JBJMGE010000003.1:0-136649 GCA_045808085.1 Terriglobales bacterium
CGCCTTCGACACTACCACCAGCCGCCCGCCATAGAGCAGCGCTCCCCAGATCTCCCACACGGAGAAATCAAACGCATACGAGTGAAACAATGTCCACACATCCTCGGCGCTGAAGCTGAACCACTTCTCCGTCGCCGCAAACAGACGCGTTACGTTCCCCTGCGTCACCACCACTCCCTTGGGCTCGCCCGTTGATCCCGACGTATAGATCACATAAGCCGCATCCTCCGGCAACAGCTCTTCTCCAGGATTGTTGTCCGGAAACTTGTTAAGTGCGTTGAGAGCCGATTGCATCTCCGCTGCATCCAGACTAAGAAACTCGATTCCTTCACTCTGGGGCAGCTGCCAGCGCAAACTCTCTGTCGTCAGCACCACCGCAGGTTGCGCATCGGCCAGCATGTACTCCAGCCGCGCTTTGGGATGCTCCGGATCGAGCGGCACATACGCCGCCCCCGCCTTCAGCACAGCAATGATGGCCACGATCATTTCCGGCGAACGCTCCAGCGCAATCCCCACCAGCGATTCCCGTCCGACTCCCTTTCCCACCAGACAATGCGCCAGCCGGTTGGCCTTATCATTCAGCTCCGCATAACTCACCCTCTGTTGCCCAAAGCTCAGCGCCACCGCTTCCGGCGTTCGCTCCACCTGGGCCTCAAACAGCTTCACCAGCGTTGTTGATGCTGCTAACGGCTGTTCCGCTTGCACATTGAACTCGTCCAGCAACTGCCGCCGTTCTTCCTTTGTCACAATCTCCAGTTCATGCAACGGAGCTTGCGGCGATGCCACCGCTGCACGCAGCAGACGCACCAGTCTTGCTCCGAGCTCTTCCACCGTCGCCTCATCAAACACGTCGGCGCTGTACTCGATGTAGCCACGCAATCCCTGCGGCTCACCCGTCCCACTCACCTGCTCATTCACGCTGAACGTCAGATCGAACTTCGCGATCGTCTCCGGCAACCCCTGTTCAGAGATTTGCAGTCCCGGCAGCTCCAGCTTCGCTTCCGGCGCATTCTGTAACACCAGCACCACCTGAAACAGCGGATGGCGGGATTGCGAGCGCGCCGGCTGCACCGCTTCCACCAACCGCTCAAACGGCACTTCCTGATGTGAGTACGCCTCCAAGGCAAAACGTCTTACTCTCTCAATGAGTGCGGTAAATGTCGGATCGCCGGAAAGATCGGTCCGCAGCACCAGCGTGTTCACAAAGAATCCCACCAGTTCTTCCAACTCCGCTTCACTTCGTCCCGCCACCACCGTCCCAATCGGAATGTCTTCTCCTGCTCCGAGCCGCGACAGCAGCGCCGACAAACCCGCTTGCAGCACCATGAACAAACTCGCTCCGCTTCGCCGTGCCAGCCCCAGCAATCCCCGATGCAGTTCCGCATCCAGTTCCAGCGGCACCGCGCCGCCGCGATAGCTCATCACCGCCGGTCGCGTTTTATCTGTGGGCAGCATCAGCTCTTCCGGCATTCCCTCCAGCGCTTTCTTCCAGAACTCCAGCTGCCGGCTGATCACACTCTCTCGGTCACTCTCGCTGCCCAGCAGCTCCCGTTGCCACAGCGTGTAATCTCCGTATTGCACCGGCAACGGCTCCCACTCCGGCATCTTTCCTTCTATTCGCGCCCGGTAGGCATCTTCCAGATCACGCGCCAGCAGTCCCAGCGACCATCCGTCTCCCGCTATGTGGTGCAGCACCAGCAACAACACGTGGTTGTTCTCCCCGACTCGGAACAGCCACAACCGCAGCGGCAGCTCCCGCTCCAGCTCCATCGCCACGCTCGCAGCTTCCGTCAGCCGCTCACGCAACTCCGATTCATTAACGCTCTCCACCGTGAGCTTTGGTTTCGCTTCTGCCCCCGTAAGCACCTTCTGGTAGGGCACTCCCTCTTCCTGCGGAAACAGCGTTCGCAGCGCCTCGTGCCGCTCCACCACATCACCCAGCGCCTGTTCCAGCGCCGATTGATTCAGCTCGCCTTCCAGCCGCAGCGCCAAAGGGATGTTGTACGTCGCTCCCGCTCCTTCCATCTGATACAGAAACCACAGCCGCTGCTGCGCATACGACAACGGCATCCGCTCCGGCCGGGTCATCGCCACCAGCGCGGGATAAGGAGTCCGCGCGGAGCCTTGTCTCTTCAGCCAATCCAGCAGTTCACTGCGGCGATCTTTGAGTTCACGGCGAATTTCATTGGTGAGAGCACCCTGTGGAGCGGCTACGTGCAACCGGTCATCTTCCAACCACACGCGAGCTCCAAGATTTCTCAGCTCAAGCAGCAGTTCAGCACAACTCATATTTCCTCTTCTTCAAAAACTTCTTCATCCAGAGACGCCTTGTTTGCTTGTATCCGCCCGGCCGTAAACTGAATGGCCTGGATCAGATGGGCCAGGTCGCTTACAGTGCTTGCGGCATAAAAGTCACGCAGGGAAATCGCAACGCCAAAGGCGTTACATACACGTCCGACCAGACGCATGGCCGACAACGAGTCACCTCCAAGAGAGAAAAAGTCCTCTTCCACATCTACCTGCTCCCGGCGCAACACTTCAGCGAACATTCCACACAACGCTGTTTCTTCCGGCGACCGGGGTGCACGTGCTTCACTCGTCTGTCGCGCGAAAGCAGGAAGCGCGGCCCGGTCAATTTTGCCGTTGGGCGAGCGTGGCAATTTTTCTATCGACATAAAGACTGCAGGCAGCATATGCGCAGGCAAACGTTCATTCAGTCTGTGGCGCAGCGCAGCAGGCTCGGGCAAAGCTCCATTGCTCGGCACTAAATAAGCTACAAGCTGTTTTCCCAATGACGTTTCTTCTTTCAGGGCCACTGCGGCATCTGCAATTTCCGGTAGCGAGCGCAGGGCGGCTTCAATCTCGCCCAATTCAATGCGGAAGCCGCGTACCTTGACCTGCTCATCGGCACGCCCAACAAAGTCGAGCATTCCATCCTCGCGCCAGCATGCCAAGTCGCCTGTGCGATACATGCGCGCCCCCAGCTCGATTGCATACGGGTCAGCAATAAAGCGTTCCGCAGTCAATGCCGGCTGTTTCAAATATCCCCGAGCCAGACCGGCGCCGGAGATGTACAACTCCCCGGCAACTCCGAGAGGTACAGGTTCAAGGTTGATGTCGAGCACGTACACGCGAGCGTTGTGAATCGAACAACCAATTGGCGGATGGGAACTGCCTGATAATGGCAAGCTGATGGTGGCACAAACTGTTGCTTCTGTCGGCCCATAGGCATTGATCATGCGCAGCCCACTGGACCAGCGCGCGACCGACTCTCTGCTCAGTACTTCACCACCGTTCATCAGCCACTGCAACGGTAACGTACCAAATTCTTCAAGGCTCGCGAGCACCGGAACGGGTAATAAGGCATGCGTTATTTTTTGCGAGACAAGAAGTTCATACAAGGCCGCTCCTTCACGCTGTTGTTCCGGCAGGACCAGCGTTGCGCCTGTGCTGAGCGCCATTAGAAGTTCCCAGAAAGATGCATCGAAATTCAGCGAAGCAAACTGCAAGATGCGAGATTGTTCGGTCATCTTAAGTCGTTCTCGCTGGCTGGCAGCCAGGGAAGGAATGCCCTGATGCGTAATCACCACTCCTTTCGGAACACCAGTCGATCCTGAGGTATAGATCACGTAAGCCGGATGCTGGGGCAGAGTCTTGCAATTTGGATTGTGAGCGGGCGTGCGCTCCAGGTCATCCGAGAATTCAGGAGTATCAAGAGCAAGGAATTCAACTCCCTCTACTTGCGGCAATCGAAGTTGCAGCTTAGATTTCGTAAGCACCAGCTTTGGCATAGCGTCATTGAGCATGTGTTCGAGACGCGCACGGGGATATTCGGAATCAAGCGGAAGATAAGCGGCCCCCGCTTTCCAGACGGCAATAATGGCCGTCACCATGTCAGCCGAGCGCTCAAGCGCCACGCCGACCAGAGATTCCGGGCCAATGCCTTTTTGTATCAGAGAATGGGCAAGGCGATTGGCGCGCTGGTTCAGTTCGCCATAGCTCATTGAGCCTTTCCCCTGCACAATGGCAATTGAATGCGGTGAACGCATGGCGCACTCTTCAAAGATCGCAGCCATCGTGGTTGCCGGCAGGGGGAGCAACGTGTCGTTGAACTCTTCGAGCACTGCGCAGCGTTCGCCATCCATAAATAAATCGAGCTGGTGCCATGGAGCTTTAGGTTGCGCCACCGCGGACTGCAACAGCCGGATAAAGCGCGAGGCGGTTCCCGCGGCATATTCGGCTGCAAAGCGCGCTGGATCATAATCAAGACGGACACGCAGTCGATCATCGGGAGCGATCATCAAAGCCAGCGGATAGTGCGCTCCGTCCCGCATCTCGACATTTGAAATCCGCAGCCCCGCGAATGAACGCGTAAGGAGCGAACGGTCAAGAGGGTAATTCTCAAAGACGAAGATCGTGTCAAACAGCTGCTCGAATCCCGCTTCGCGTTGGATTTCGCTCAACCCCAGATGGTAGACATTGAGCATCTCCGACTGGCTTTCTTGAATTCTCGCCAGAACATCAAGGAAAAGCTCGCCAGGATGTAAACGAATGCGTAACGGAACTGTATTGATGAACAATCCGACCATCTGCTCGATTTCAGCCAACTCCGGTGACCGGCCCGAAACCGTGATGCCGAATACAATGTCATTACGATTGCTCAAGCGCGCCAGCAGCACCGCCCACAATCCCTGCAAGACTGTGTTTAGAGTCAACCCACGTTCGCGAGCCATGGCGTTGAGTGCAGCAGCGAGTTCCGCCGAAAGATCATGCCGGCAGGAAACGGGGATCTGCGTCTCAGCTTTTCTGGCTTCTTGCGGCTGCCGCGCCATGATGGTGGGACTCTCTAAATCAGCCAGGTAGTTCTTCCATGCCGCAAGGGCAGCGGAATGGTCTTGCATTTTTAACCATGCCAGATAGTCCGTATAGGGACGTACACGCGGCAACTTGTCGGCATTCATGCCATTGCCGTAAAGCTCCAGCATTTCGCCAATCAATAGCGGCGTTGACCAGCCATCCAGAATCAAGTGGTGGTTGGTGAACACCAAAACGTGACGGTCCGGCGCAAGCCGTATTAATACAAAACGCAAGAGCGGCCCTGATGAGAATGTAAAACCTTCAGCCCTTTCGGCAGCGACGATTTCTGCACAGCGAAGGCTTTGGGCTTCCTTCTCCATCATCGAGAGATCCACTTCACCCCAAGGAAGTTCGATTGCGGCAGGGACTACCTGCACGGGCTGCTCCAAACCTTCGCGATAAATAGAGACCCGCAGATTGGGATAGCGCATCAGCAGGACTTCAACGGACTCGCGCAGCCGCTCTGGAAAGATTTCTCCTTCGAGTTCGAGGTTGGTTTGAACGGTATATACGTCTGCGCCAGTCCCGTACAACGAATGAAAGAGCAGGCCCTCTTGGAGTGACGAAAGCGGAAGGATGTCAACCAGAGATGGGAACGCAGCTTCTATCCGCTCCACGTGACTGAGTGATAGTGCAACCAAAGGAAAATCTGAAACGCTATGCCCACCATTGCCGCGACGGCAAGTATATTTAGCGATCGACTCAAGCCCCCGCTGCCAGAATGACGCCAGGTCGCGAATGGCAGATTCTTCAAGATGATTACTTGCCCAGCTAAAGTTTGCCGTTAGCCGCGGCCCCTCACATCCATCGGCAACCACCGCATCAATCTCGATGAAGTGAAGGAGCGGCATTTCAGGATCGGCGCCTCCGGAAAAGCCGGCATCATCTCCTGTAGGTAGCCAGGGTGCGCCCTCCTGCGTAGTAAATCTGCCGAGATAATTAAAGGCAAGTTGCGGCGATGGCAAAGCAGCTAGATCTCGAGCCGTCTCAGGATTCAAGTAGCGCAACAATCCGTAATTCAGTCCCCGGTTTGGAATACCGCGCAATTGATCTTTAATCAGCTTAAGAGCTCGCGCTACGGCCGAATGCGCGGTAACGGAATGATCATGATCGACGTCCTGAAGGTTAATGTCTTGGAGGTTGATGTCTTGGAGATCGATGTCTCTAAGATTGAGACGCACAGGAAAAACGCTGGTAAACCACCCGACCGTCCGCGATAGATCCAATCCGCTATCCATTGGCTCTCGTCCGTGGCCTTCAAGATTGATTGTGATCGTGCCGTCATCCGTTGTGCTGTAAAGACGCCGCCACTGAAATGCCGCGAGTGCCAGGGCTGTCAGCAGCACGTCATTGATTTGCGCATGAAACGCTTCTGGCACCGAAGTTAGTACCGCGGTGGTTAAATCAACCGGCAACGTCCAACGCAGATTTCCAGCGCTCGCGATATTGTCTTTTTGAGGCTTCAGGGATTTTCCGGAGAGCAGTGGCGCGCCGGACAAGGCAGTCTGCCAATAGTCGAGTTCAGACAAAACAGCCTGCTGGCTCGAACGCTGGGATAGATACTTAGCCCAGTGACGGAACGGCGTCGGCACCGGCTCAAGAACAGGCGTTTCACCGCGAACAACTGCTTTCCATGCCGCAGCCAGATCAGAAAGCAGGATGCGCCATGAAACTCCATCCACGGCAAGATGATGGATCATCAGCAGTAGCCGTTTGTCTTTCCTGAACCAGACTGCATGGACGATTCTCCCTGCTTCAGGGTCCAAATTGCACTCGGCTTCACGCGCCGAAGTCTTGGCTGATTCAGTAGAGCTGGCACAATCCAGAATCGTTAAGCAATGCGCGGCTTGCACCGAGCCACAAGGAGCGATCTGCAAACTGCGATCCGAGCTTTGGCGAAGTCGCAATGAGCCGTGGTGATCAATGAGCAATTGCAGCAGACGAACAAGATCGGTTTCACGTAAATCATCAGGGACTTGCAGCAACACAGATTGATGAAACCGCTTGAATGCACTGCCCTGCTCAAAGAGTGACTGGATAATCGGCGTTGGCATGAGCGTGCCTTCTTGATCGATTGATGTCGGCGTGGCTGGACCGGGCACGACTTGTCGTGCCGCAAGAGCAAGCGCTTCCGGCGTCTGATGCTGAAAGATATCTCGCGGTGTAAGCAGGAGTCCCGCTTTTCTGGCGCGACTGACGAGTTGAATGGAGAGAATGCTGTCACCGCCCAGATGAAAGAAATTCTGGTTGGCGCCCACCTGCTCAAGCGAAAGCAATTCCGCGAATAAGCGACAAAACGTCTGCTCTTGCGGTGTTCGGGGGGGGCGTTTGCTTTCCCGCTGCCGTGTCCGCGCACCAATTTTGCCAGTCGCTATCGTCACTGCCGGCTTTTTTGCCGGTGTAACTTTTTCAGACGATGTGTGTGCGGGTGACTGTTGACCTTGCAACTCAAGGGAGACCTCGAGCTGCCGCAAACGTTGCTTTGGTTCTTTCACTGCCTGGAGCAGTATGTGGACGAACGCCGATTCCAAATTGATCACCGACTCAGGTTCAAAAAGATCAAGACTGTATTCCCATGTCCCGGCGATACCGGCGGCATTTCCGGCAGAATCAAAATGTTCATTCAATGTGAGGGAAAGGTCGAACTGAGATTGATAACTGGGAACGACGACCTGCTGGATGTTCAGTCCTGGCAGTTCAACACTGGCTTCCGGCGCATTCTGCAACACCAGCACCACCTGAAACAGCGGATGGCGGGATTGCGAACGCTCCGGCTGCACCGCCTCCACCAACCGCTCAAATGGCACTTCCTGATGTGAATACGCTTCCAGTGCAAAGCGTCTTACTCTCTCGATTAACTGGGTAAACGTCGGATCGCCCGATACATCCGTCCGCAGCACCAGCGTGTTCACAAAGAACCCCACCAGTTCTTCCAACTCCGCTTCACTTCGTCCCGCCACCACCGTCCCAATCGGAATGTCTTCACCAGCTCCCAGCCGCGACAGCAAGGCCGCTAGTCCCGCCTGCAGCACCATGAACAAACTCGCTCCGCTCCGCCGCGCCACCCCCAGCAATCCGCGATGCAGTTCCGCATCCAGCTCCAGCGGCACCGTTCCGCCGCGATAGCTCATCACCGCCGGTCGCGCTCGATCTGTGGGCAGCAGCAGCTCTTCCGGCATTCCCTCCAGCGCTTTCTTCCAGAACTCCAGCTGCCGACTGATCACGCTTTCCGGATCACTCTCGCTGCCCAGCAGCTCGCGCTGCCACAGCGTGTAATCCCCGTACTGCACCGGCAACGGTTCCCACTCCGGCATCTTGTTTTCCATCCGTGCCCGATACGCCTCTTCCAGATCCCGTGCCAGCGGCCACAGCGACCATCCGTCTCCCGCTATGTGGTGCAGCACCAGCAGCAACACATGCTTGTTCTCGCTAAGCCGGAACAGCCACAGCCGCAGCGGCAGCTCCCGCTCCAGTTCCATACCCTCGCTCGCAGCTTCCGCCAGCCGCTGCTTCAGCTCCGATTCATCGACGCTCTCCACCGTGAGCTTTGGTTTCGCCTCCTCGCCCGTGAGGACCTTCTGGTACGGCACTCCTTCTTTCTCCGGAAACACCGTCCGCAACGCCTCATGCCTCTCCACCACATCACCCAACGCCTGTTCCAGCGCCCCATGATTCAGCTCGCCTTCCAAACGTAGCGCCAATGGTATGTTGTACGTCGCTCCAGGCCCTTCCATCTGGTACAGAAACCACAGCCGCTGCTGCGCATAGGACAAGCGCAATCGCTCCGGCCGTGCTTTCGCCATCAAAGCGGGACGCACTGTCTGCGCTTCATTCAGCTTCTCCACCAACTCCGCCACTGTGGGTGATTCAAACAACACCCTGATGCTTACCTCTTTCCCCAGCGCCGTTCTTACCCGGCTGACCAGCTTGGCCGCCAGCAGCGAGTGCCCTCCAAGTTCAAAGAAGTTATCGTGAATACCGACACGCTCTGCTCCCAGCACATCCGCAAACACCGCGCACAACACTTCTTCCTCCGGCGTCCGTGGCGGTAGTTGTTCATGGCTTTTTTGAGCAAGAGACGGAAGAGCGCGGCGGTCAACTTTGCCGCTGGGCGTCAACGGCCAGGACGACAGGACGGAGATAACGCTGGGCACCATGTATGACGGCAACAATCGGCGCAAATATCTCTGGAGTGTTTCTGCGAGGTCAATATCCGGGGATGATCCGGATTGCTGAGCAATTACATACGCCGCGAGTTGCTTCACGCTGCCTCGCTCCTGCACCATCACGATTGCGTCGGCAATGCCGTCATGGGTTCTGAGCGCGGTTTCAATTTCACCCAACTCAATCCGGAAGCCACGAATTTTTACCTGATGGTCAACACGGCCCAGGAATTCCAGGTTGCCGTCCGGCATCCACCGAACCAGATCGCCTGTTCGGTAGAGCCGCGCTCCCGCCCCTGGCGTAAATGGATCGGCGATGAATTTTTCTGCCGTAAGTCCAGGGCGGTTCCAGTAACCACGGGTTACTCCCGCGCCGCCGATGTATAACTCCCCAGCCACGCCAACCGGCGTCAGCTCAAGATGACTGTCGAGCACATCCAAGCTGGTATTCGCAACAGGTTTGCCAATGGGAACTGTGCGTGCGTGAGGCGCGCATCTGGCATATGTGGATTGCACTGTAGTTTCGGTTGGACCATAAGTGTTCCAGAGTTCGGCAGAGAGCTTCTCATAAAAAACATCCACGAGCTCGGGTTTGAGCGCCTCTGCTCCGCTGCTGATGATCCGAAGCGACTTCCATTGCTGAATCTGCGGATGATCAAGCAGTGCGTCCAACAAAGAAGGAGCCAGATCGACATAGCTGACCGATTTCTCGATCGCAAGCTGCAGCAGATAGTCCGCGTCCCGCTCACCTCCCGGTGCTGCAATGGCAATGCGAGATCCATACACCAAAGGCAGAAAGATTTCCAGGATCGATGCATCAAAGCTGAAGGACGCCTTCTGCAACACGCAATCTGTCGGCCCGAGGGACAACACTTCGCCAGCCCAGAACAACTGATTGCAAACCTGCCGATGCTCCACGGCAACACCTTTGGGCCGTCCCGTGGATCCTGATGTATAGATGATGTAGGCAAGGTTTTCTGGATTGACCTCAGCCGCCGGAGGATGATGAGGCTCTTGCGCGATTTGGTCCCAGTTCGCATCAAGAGCGATCACCTTGGCATGACCACTGGGCAAATTTGAAACCATTGTGCTTTGAGTGAGCACTAGGCCGGCGCCGGAATCCCCAAGCATATAGTCAAGCCGCTCTTGCGGATAAGCGGGATCGAGAGGCACATATGCGCCGTCCGCCTTTAGCACGCCCAAAAGCGCTGCCAATAAGTCGAGGCCGCGTTCCATGCAGATCCCAACTCTGATATCGGGGCCTACGCCTAACTTTACGAGATGATGCGCTACCTGGTTCGCTCGGCGATCAAGCTCACCATAGGTCATGCGCTGCTCTGCCAGTTCAGCGACGATCGCCAAAGGTGTTCTGGCAGCTTGGTGTTCAAACAGATGGTGAACGCATGAATCCGTGGGGTAATCGGCAGCGGTCTGGTTCCACTCGTTCAGCATGCGCCTGCGATCGGCGCTGGAGATCATTTGCAAATTGCGCAATGCCAAGTTCGATCCAGCAATTACCGACTCCAGCAGGCGCCTGAAGTCGCCGGCCATCTGCTCAATACGCCAGCGATCAAACAGATCACGGTTATAGATCCAGTAGAGTTCAAGCTTATTTTCCCGCTGCCACGCATACAACTCCAGGTCAAGACGAACGCGCGGCTGATCGTCCACAACAGGCTCAACTTGAAGACCGGAAAGAGCATGCATGCTGGCCGGCGCATTCTGAAGCGCGAACATGACCTGGAAAACCGGAGGGTAGTTGAGGCCACGTTGCGAAGAAACTTCTCGCGCCAGTTGCTCGAATGGAACATCCTGGTGGCGATAGGCATCCAGCGCAGTTGTGCGCGTCTGCTTGAGCAGATCAGAAAAACTTTGCTCAGGATCGAGCCGCATCCGCATCACGATGGCACTGGAAAAATATCCAATCACTTTTTCCAGGCGCGGATCTTGGCGGTTCGCAACGGGAGTTCCGATAAGGACATCGTTCTGACCGCTGTAGCGCTGCAGCAGCACGGAGAACGCCGCAACCAACGCCATATAGAGCGTGCAACCATTACTGCGGGCGAGATGTTCCAGAGCGGAGAGCTGGTCTTCAGGAAACGTCAGGTGCAGCAGTTCACCGGCAAAGCTTTGGCGCGCAGGACGAGGCCTGTCTCGCGGCAGGTCCAATTGATCAGGCGCTTCGAGTAGTTGTTTGCTCCAGTACTCCAAAGCAGCAGACCGCCGGGGCTCCGCGGCAGCACTGCGTTGCCAGAGAACGTAGTCAGCGTACTGTAATGGCAGCGGGGAAAGAATAGGTTGGCGTCCTTCTCTGAACGCTGTATACATCGCGGCGAACTCACGGTTAAAAATCTCTTCTGACCAGCCGTCAGCCACAATGTGGTGGAACCTTCGAAGGAAAATATGCTCTTGCGCTGAGAGCTTGATCAGCTTTGCGCGCAGCAGAGGCCCACGCGTAAGATCGAATGGTTCCTCCCACTCCTTGTGCAAAGCAGCTTTTAAATCTTGCTGCTGCTGGGACGAATTGACTGTGCTCAAGTCAATCAAAGGCACTTCAAGAGTCAGGCGCGGGCGGATAACCTGTGCGGGTTCGCCATCGATCGACGCGAAACAGGTGCGCAGACTCTCATGGCGCCCGATCATTTCGTTTAACGCAAACTTGAGAGCCGCAACATCTAAATCGCCGCGAAGGCGCAGCGCCTCAGGAATATGATATTGCGCGCTGCTTCCGTCCAGTTGATCAATGAACCACAGCCGCTGTTGTGAAAAAGAAACCGGCAGGCGTTCAGGGCGACGCTGAGCGCCTATGGCTAAATTGTCCTTCTCAAACCGGCCGAACTGGGTCGCAAGTTGCGCGACCGTCGGTGAATCAAAGAAAAAGCGTGTGGGCAAGTCAATGCCGAACGTCGCATGGATGCGACTGAGAAGCTGCATCGCCATAAGCGAATGGCCGCCAAGATCGAAAAAGCTGTCATGGATTCCAATGCGATCAAGCGCCAGCACCTCGCCGAAGATACGGCAGAGTAGTTCCTCGTCCGGTGTACGCGGAGGGGCATTGCTGTTGCCGCGCCATTCCGGCGCAGGCAAAGCGCGACGATCTATCTTGCCATTAGGCGTAAGAGGCAGAGCCGGCAGCACCACTATCGCAGAAGGCAACATGTGCCTGGGCAGCCGTTCTGCCAGACTCTGCTGTAAAGCTGGCTGATCAAATGGCTTCTCGTCGGCAAGAACGATATAGGCCACAACTTGCTTGCCGGAAGCGCCATTCTCACGAGCAATAACGATTGCTTGTTTGATTTCGGGTTGCGCCGTGAGCGCTGCTTCAATCTCGCCAAGCTCAATGCGGAACCCACGGATTTTTACTTGCTGGTCGGCACGGCCTATGAACTCAAGAGTCCCGTCCGGCTGCAAACATACGAGGTCGCCCGTGCGGTACATGCGCGCGCTGGGGAAAAAAGGATCGGCAATAAAACGCTCCGCCGTGAGTCCGGGTCGATTGAGATATCCTCGGGCCAAACCAGCGCCTGATAAATAGAGTTCGCCAGTGGATCCTACCGGAAGGGCTTGCAGGTAATGATCGAGCACGTATGCGCGAGTATTCCAGATAGGAGAACCGATGCCGGGTTCATGCTGCGCCTTCCGCGAGCACAGACCAAAGGTCGAATAAGTTGTGTCCTCTGACGGCCCGTAGAGATTAAGCACACGTTTGATGTGCTCACGGCCGTAGAGGGCTTGCACCAGCGCATTGGGCAAGGCTTCACCGGCAAGGTTAACTGTGCATAGTGAGCTGGGCAGGCTGCCGGAATCCAATAAACTTCTGGCAGCGGATGGCACGGTGTTGATCAGGCGCACTTGATCACGCGCGGGAAGCGTCGGCAGATCCAGCGCTGAATTGGCCAGCAGCACGGTGCCACCGTGGCTCAGCGTGGCGAACAGCTCGAACACGGAAAGATCAAAAGAAATGGATGTTGACGCCAGCACGCCGCTCCACTCTTCGCCGCTGAATACGCTGCCTGCCCAGGCGATAAACGTGGCAACGCTCCGGTGCTCAATAACCACCCCTTTGGGTCTGCCCGTGGAACCCGACGTATAGATGACATAGGCGGGATGCTGCGGTAGAAGCGCACGACGCCGTTCTGCGTCGCTGAGGTTGTGATCTGGCGCGTGGTGGAGAGTTTGAGTTATGTCCGCGGAATCGAGCACAATCGCTTTTGCATTTTGCGGCAAACGCAAAGAAAGCGCGGACGTGGTAAGTACGCAGGCAGGCGCCGCATCCTGCAACATCTCGGCAAGTCGCGCCTGCGGATATTCCGGATCGAGCGGCAGATAGGCGCCTCCTGTTTTCAAGACAGCCAGCAAAGCTACGACCATTTCCGTCGAACGCGGCAGGCAAATTCCAACCAGCGCTTCCGGCCCAATATCCATGGTGCAAAGGTGACGAGCCAGCTGGTTGGCACGGGCATTTAGCTCAGCGTAGGTCAAGGAGCGCTCGTCAAAAACAATGGCCGTGAGATCAGGAGTGCGGGCCACCTGGACTTCCACGAGTTGCGGCAAGGTGGCTTCAGTAACCGGGTGCACAGTGGCATTGAAACTGGAGATTACCGTGTTTAGCTCGTCCGGCAACAAGAGCCCATAGGCAGCAAGCGGAAGTTCAGGGGAAACTAACTGCTGCAACAGCGAAATGAATCGCTGCTGATGAGCAGCGACTTCTTCCCGCGTGTAGTGCGCGGGATTGGCGTCAAAGTCAATGCGCGGGTCGGATCCGTCCTGGCGATCGTAAACGACAATGGCAAACTCCTCGACGGGACCGTTGGACAAATTGTGCGTCGTGGCTTTGCATCCAGTGAAATTGAGGTCGTAATCAAATGACATTACGTTCACAAGCAAGCCATTGATGTTGGGGTTGGATGGTTGTAGCCCCAGGTCATGCCGCAGATCTTCAGCACGATAGCGCTGGTGGCGCATCATTTCCGCTTTGCGCTTCACCACCTGCGTTACCAGATCGGCAAAGGTCCCGCTTTGAGAAAAATTAATGCGCAATGGCAAAATGTTTGAAGCCATGCCGGGAATATTGCGCACCTTACGTCCGACGCGGGCCGTCAGGGGCAATCCCAAAATTACGTCATCCGCGCCAGTGAGGCGATGTAGGTAAAGTGTGGCGGCCGTCTCAATCACTTGGGTCAAGCTGGCGCCGAACATTTTTCCCATAGAAGCCAGTGATACAGTGAGCTCTGCGGACAAGCAACCACGATGGCGGACGAAGGTGCGCGATCTACCGGGTGACTTGCCCGAGAGGGTGACGGCATCGGGAGGCGCACTCAGAACTGCCAGCCAGTACTCGCGATCTCTCTTACGTGCAGTGCGTCGATATTTCTCTTCTTCATCAAGCAGATTGAGAGAGGGTTGAAAAGTACACGGTGGTACGGGGTTGTTCTGGACAAGCGCCGAATATATCTCCGCCGCACGTTTAGCAATCAGTGCGCCGCCGAAACCATCCATGCACAAATGGTGATAACGCACATACCAGAAAAAGCGCTCAGGGCCGAGACGAAGCAATGCATAAAAGAACAGCGGTTCCAGGTCGGGCTGGACCGGGCGCGCAAGATCTTCCCGCATCCATACATCGGCAGCTACGAACGGTTCAGTCTGCGAACTGAGGTCGATAACGGGCAACTCCCAATCTGATAGGACCGTGACAAACTGGCGCACTCCTTCAGGCTGTGAAGAGATACGGACGCGCAAAGCATCACTCTCATTCACTACCTGGCGCAACGCGGCTGCAAAAAGATCCGGGCGAAGCTGCCCGCAAATATCAACATATTCTGCAATGTTGAAAGCAGGACTCGCGGGATCGATTGCCTGCGCGATCCAGATGCCGGACTGCGCATCTGAAAGTTGGCACTCCTGAGCGGAATAGACTGGGTTCACCTGCGGCTCCAAAGACAAAGGACACGAGCAGCGCGCGAAAAAAAGAAAAACATCTTATATCGCCTCAATGAAGGTTAAAGATTTCATATTTTTCTCTCCGATAAATGGAACAGTGTTTCAGCTCATCTGAATCCATAGGAGAGAAGTGAAGCCATTGCTCTGTTTTGAGCAATAATTTAAGTTTTGCAAGGCGCCCGGGAGTGGAATCTCGTCCGGAAGAGCTTGCTCATGCTGTGGAAATCTCAGAAGTCGCGATGCGCGTCGCGCCCAATTGGCTTGAAGTTGGCCACTTGCTGAGTACCCGTACCCAGCCGCATAGGGCTGGCTAAAACAATCAGTTTTTTTGCTTTCGTTCCGCTTATTTTAAACATCCAGCGTAGCGAGTTGCAAGAAGCCTACGGAACTTTTCCGGGCGGTGAACGCGAAGTTATTTGAAATAAATGATGAGAGAGAAGGAACCCGGAACGTCTTGATAGCTACACGGCCGGCGTATGCTCCGGCATGCTTTCAGCTGGCAGGATTTGCCGTGTCATTGAAGGTTGGACTGTGTTGTTCCCCTCCAGCTATCACGCGCCCAGGCAAATTGACTGGGCGCGTCCCGAAACGGTGATGTCCCGCGATGAAGGCGATCTCGGCAATCTGATTGGATCAGAGCCCACCGAACTGGTGGTTTTCAAAAATGGACGAAACCTTAGTGAGGTTGAGCAAATCGCGTACACGGGGCTTCGGATTGGCCAGTTCCAGTTCGCATTGCGCCCTGCCGGCGGCCATATAGACACTCACCAGCGCGCCCAGGCCGGAGCTATCAATGTAGTCAACTCCCGTAAGATCCAGCACGATCCGCTTGGTGTCAGGGATAATTCCGCGGATGGTGGATTGGAAGTGTTCGGTGGTGGCGGCGGTGATTCTGCCGGTCCCACGAACGATGGTTTGATCACCATTGTTTTCTACGTTTAGTTCCAGTACTGCATCAGGTGTCGGACTTGTGGCCATTGTGGGCCTCTCGTTATTCGGATTTGATGGGCGATTGCCGGGCAACCTCGTTCGGGCAACATTCTTTTCGGTCAAACGGGTCTGGTGCGAATCCTCGACACGATATACCCATACAAGAAAAACCTCAAGCTGAAACCGATTCTGGATGGGAGAGAGCGGAAAGGGCAGTTTGAAGCAGACACCATGGACCCGATTACTCCATCGGCTGTTCTACGCCTGCTCACTGCGGAAGATCATCATCGCCGAAAGGGGCCGGGCCCAGGTAGCAGCAATCATTTCGATTTCGAAAGTTCAGCATTCCCAATCTGGTACTCCGGACATGTGCCATTTTGGAATTCCGGCAAATCTTTTTTTTACTCCCTTTCAACCTTCCTTCATAAATCCAGCTCACAATGTGAGTTGCTGCCTTGGCCCGATCCGCTGTTGCCAAACAGCTCCGCTGGGAAATGCGCACACATCAACTCACCAAAACTTGCAGAGCGTTTCTGCAACGGCCCTAACGAACACAGACTGAAAGGACGAATGGTATGAAGGTTCCCCACATTCACGGAGCTTTGCAAAATTCACTGCTCCGAATGCTATTGTGTTGTCTTATCGCAGCGGCAATGCTGCTTTCGCTCAATTTGAAAACCGCACGGGCGCAAAGCACACCCGCGGCGGTCGATCCCGGCGTGCGTCAAGGCCCTCAACCTCCTAACGGAGCAGGAAACCCGATTTTGGGACTTCCGCCTGACCAGAACACCTTCTGGTTTGACGGACTAGTCATTTTTGGTGACACAGCCTCAGTAAAAGGCACGCTCACCGGCGAACCGCTGCTGGGATTGGGACCAGCGTTCAACGGCAACAGCTGTCTTCTTTGCCACTCGCAACCGGTTATCGGCGGAAGCAGCCCCACGCCCAACCCGCAGAGAGCCATCGCCAATCTAGACGGTGCAAGCAACATCATCCCCAGCTTCCTGACGGTGAACGCTCCAGTGCTGGAGACGCGCTTTGTGCGCAACCCTGACGGCACTCCCGACGGCGGCGTGCACGATCTGTTTACCATTACCGGCCGCACGGACGCGCCGATAGGCTGCAACTTGAAACAGCCCGACTTCGCAACCCAGCTCCAGAACGGCAACATCTCCTTCCGCATTCCCATTCCGACGTTCGGTGAAGGCTTTGTCGAGAACGCGTCAGAAGACATTTTGAAAAATAATCTGGCCGCTCAGGGTGCTGTCAAAAGCTCTTTGGGTATAAAAGGGCGCTTTAACACCAGCGGCAATGACGGCACCATCACCAAGTTTGGCTGGAAAGCGCAGAACAAATCCATGCTGATGTTCTCCGGCGAAGCTTCCAATGTTGAGATGGGCATCACCAACGAGCTTTTCACCAACGAAAGAAGCAATAACGGATGCGCGACCAACGCTACTCCAGAAGACAACACGCATGTCATCATTCCCACCGGGAGCAACGCGGGTGACGATGCCAGCCAGATCTCATCTCTGATCGAAAATTTCACCATCTTCATGCGGCTCAACGCCCCGGCCCAGCCGTGTGATTTCTTCACCAGCCAAAATAGCTGCCAAACGCTTGGCGCATCCGCGGTACGTGGCAAGGCACTGTTTGGCACGGTCGTTCTAACAGCGTCGGGCGGGAATCCCAACACAGGCATTGGCTGCGTGCTGTGCCACACCGATTCGCTGCACACTGCCAAGTCCAACCTGACTCCCCTGAGCCAGGTGGAGTTCCATCCATTCTCAGACTTCGCGCTGCATCACATGGGTCCGGGACTGGCCGATGGCATCAGTCAGGGTGTCGCGGGAAGCGACGAATTCCGCACCGCGCCACTTTGGGGCGCTGGACAGCGGATTTTCTTCCTGCACAACGGCAGCACCAGTGACATTGTTGCCGCCATTGAGTTGCATGCCGGCCCGTGCGCCACAGGGCAGGTCTGCTCTGAAGCTACGCAGGTCATCAACGCTTTCAACGGCCTCACCCAGCAACAGCAACAAGATCTGGTCAACTTCCTTCGTTCGCTGTAAGTCTCAGCATCGCGCGCCGGCTTGGCTTTTCATACAGCTCAGCCGGCGACTTTTCGATCCTTTGCAGCAAGAAATATGCATCTTGCGAGTTTTCTCACGTCGTGGCAAAGCGCTCATTTGATGGTGCAAAATGATTGCCTTCCCCATTTAGAATCGTCATCACGACACCCGTAAAAGGTTCTTAAGCGATCTATGCCGACTTGGGCTTCAGCGCTCGCGCCTTCTTCTCCGGCATCACGAACGGCTTCTCGTCGATCCCGTTCAGCCGCGCCACCGTTACGGCATTCAGCGCGCTCTCCGGACGCTCTTCATGCTTGAAAAACGCAAACACCTCGCACTCCGCACTTTGCGTCTTCAACTCCTCCGCCACCGTTTGTAAATCAGGCGTGCTGTACTCCGGCTCGCGAAACCGATAGTAAAGAAAGTCCGCTGTCGCCACCTTCGGCACAACAATCTTTTCGCTTTCCGCCCAGCACAGCGCCGCATTCCTGCTTTTCAAAACTTCAAAGACCGCATCTGTAAACCAACTCTCATGCCGGAACTCAAAAGCAAACTTGTACGCCTGCGGCAGCAGTTGCGCAAACGTCCGCAGCAGTTCGATGTCGGCCTTCAGATTTGGCGGCGTCTGGATCAAAATCGCTCCCAGCTTACCCGAATTCCGCATTGGCTCCAGGCTCTGCAGAAAAAAGCGAAAAGCGTCGTCACAATCCTTGAGCCGCTTGAAATGTGTGATCGATTGGTGCACCTTGGCGGCAAACTTGAAGTCTGGCGGCGTCGCGCTCACCCAGCCGGCTATGGCGCTCGCGGTTGGCATGCGGCGGAACGTTCCATTCAACTCCACCGCATTCAGTCGCGTTGCATAGAACTCAAGGAATCGCTTGGAGGGGAGCTTCTCCGGAAAGAACGCCGGCTTCCAGCTAGCGTATGACCATCCTGAGGTGCCGATATGCAGACCGCCTGATTGCTGACCCATGAACGCAAGATAAGGCGTTTGGACCGCGAATGCACGCGAAAAAACGCGAATCAGATCCGGTTTGAAAGCTGCTGCTTCCGAGTACGAGATCAAGGAACGCTAGCCTGTCGAATCCACGAGCCTTAAACCCTTCCGATTTGATTCGCGCGTATTCGCGTGATTCGCGGCTAATTCCCGGCTCTTCGCCGCGTTCTCCGGCAAACTTTACTTGTACAGAAGATACTTCTGCCGCAGCTCTTTGAACTTCTCCAGATCATCCTGCCAGCCCTGCGCGATGGCGCGGGGATCATCACCGCGCACCACAGCGTCATAAACTTCGCGATTCGCCAGCAGTTTCAGCGTCAGATCCACCTTCCACTGTTCAGGATAGAGCTTGCGCAAAGCCGAAGCCATTTCAATTCCCAGTTCCGGCGCATCCAGCACCGTGCGATCGGTAACAATGATGTTCACGCCTTTACACTGCTGGTTGGCGTAGGGACCGCTCACCGGCGTGAACGTGATCGGCACAAAACGAATGCCAGGAATCAGCCGAGCATTCATATAGTCGGAATACGCGCGTGCATCCATCCACGGCGCGCCCAACACTTCAAACGGAGTGTCTGTGCCGCGTCCCACAGAAACATTCGATCCCTCAACAATCGCCACCCCAGGATACAGCTCGGCTTCGTTCACTGAGCGCAGATTAGGCGAGGTATTCACCCACACGATGCCGGTAGAATCGAACCAGTCGCCGCGCAGCCAGCCCTGCATGGGAATCACCCTGAGCTGCGCGCCAATTTTTCTCTCGGTATTGTAGAGCTGCGCCAGTTCGCCCAGCGTCATGCCGTGTCGTAGAGGTATGGGGTGGTAGTTGTTAAAGTTTGTGAGCTCGGCCTGCGACATTGGGCCCTGCACAAACGATCCGTTGATTGGGTTGGGCCGGTCCAGCACGATCACTTCGATATTCGCCTGCGCCGCCGCTTCCAGCAAATAGCCGAGCGTTGCCGGGTAAGTATAGAAGCGCGCGCCCGCATCTTGAATATCGAACACCACAGCGTCCAGCGTTTTGAGCACGTCCAGCGGCGGGCGCTTCTTCGCGTCGGTGCCACCATACATCGAATAGACGGGAGCACCCGTCACGGAGTCCGTCGTATTCTGGACTTTCAGATCATCCTGCGCGCCAAAGATTCCGTGTTCCGGCGCAAAAATCGCCGCCAGCTTGATTCCCGGCGCCGAATCCAGCACATCAATCGTCCTTCTTCCCTGCCCATCCACGCCGGTGTTGTTCGTGAGCAGGCCAATCGTCATCTGCGTTTTGTCTTTCTTGAGCAACGCAAAATTGTCTTGTTCCAGAACATCAATCCCGGTGAGCACATGCCCATTGCGCGCCGCCAACCGGCGTGATGCTGTGGCCGCTTCGTTGTAGCCAGTGATCGCCAACAGCTTTTCCCGATCAGCAGAAGTCACATCCAGGTGCAGCACCCCTGCAACAGCCGTCGCCACGCGCGACCGCAAAGAGATAATCGCGGGGCCCTGCCTGGGCTGCACGGAGTTGGTCAACAGGATCACATATGTATTCGTGTATGGATCAATCCACAACGACGTGCCGGTGTAGCCGGTGTGCCCAAACGATCCCACCGGCAGCAGCGATCCCCGGTTCGACGAAAACGACGAATCAATGTCCCAGCCCAGCCCGCGGACTTCTGTTGCATTCGGCGGCTGTTGCGGCGTCGTCATCTTCTCAATGATGTCGCCATCCAGGATTTGCTTGCGGCTGATCAGCGCCTGCGCATATAAAGCCAGATCGCCCGCCGTGGAAAACAATCCGGCATGTCCTGCCACGCCGCCCATTCTGTCCGCGCGCGGATCATGCACCACACCGCGCAGGATCTGCTTTCTATCCGGCGCAAAAGTTTCCGCAATCTTGCTCTTCCATTCCGGAGGGGGCAGATAGCGGGTGTGCTTCATGCCCAAAGGCTGGAAGACATGCACAGCCGCGTATTGGTCCAGCGCCATGCCGGAAAGCCGCTGCACCAACTCGCCCAGCACAATGAAATTTGTATCGCTATAAACAAAAACGGAACCCTGCGGAGCTTGCAGCTTCTCTTCATGGGCCAGCCGAAAAGCCGCGTCGCGTCCCACCCAATACGGATTCAAGTCAATGTCCGGCCGCAGCCCGGAATAATGCGTTAGCAGCTGCCGCACCGTGACCGCGTTTTTTCCGTTCATCCCGAAATCAGGAATGTAATGCGCCACCGGCTCGTCCAGCCGGACCTGCCCATACTGGATCAGCCGCATTACACTTGGCGTCGTCGCCACCACCTTGGTGAGCGACGCCAGATCAAAAATCGTATCCAGCGTCATGGCTTCAGCACGCGGCGATGTGGCGCGCAGACCAAAAGCTTTCTGGTGCACGATCTTCCCGCCGTGTCCCACCAAAAGCACCGCGCCGGTAATTACCTGATCATTGATCTGCTCTTGAACCAGCAAATCGACGGGAGAAAAGTTTGCGGTTTCCTTGGCCTCAGGCGCAGGCTTCTTTTTCTTTGGCGCGGGCGCACCCGCAGCTGAAAGACCTTGAACAGCCAAAATTATGATGAATATGAAGCCAATGGCTTTGCGCGGGAATGTCATCTGTGAACTGAGTGTGTTATAAACCGAAAACAAAAGCAACACGAGAGGATTTTCTGCACCAAAGTACCAACAGCATGCTGTCTCACTCGTTCGAGCGTCAAGACGAACAATTCCAGCGTGCCTTTAATATCCTTCGCTCAGGCATTGACCAGCGCGCTTTTCCCGGCGCAGCCGTCGCCATCGCCCACCAAGGAAAGCTGATCACACAGAAGGGCCTCGGGCATTTCACTTATGACGCGACATCTCCCGCGGTAATCGCTGAAACCGTCTACGATCTCGCCTCGGTCACCAAAGTCATTGCGACAACCACCGCCTGCATGATCTTGTACGATCACGGCCGGTTCAAGCTAGATCAGCCCTTGGCCGAGATTCTGCCTGAATTCGCCGAGAACGGCGCGGAACAAAAAGACGCTCGCCGGCGCCAGATCACGCTCTGCATGCTTCTGTCCCATTCCTCCGGCCTGCCTGCCTACGTCAAGCTCTTTCGAACCGCCAATACTAAGGACGAACTCCTGAAGCAAGCTCTCCGTGTCCCGCTCGCCGCCGATCCCGGCTCTCACGCCGAATACAGTGACATCGGCTTCATACTGCTCGGCCAAGCGCTGGAAAAGCTCTCCCATGAGCCTTTGGACCAATTCTGCCGGCGTGAGATCTTCGGCAAACTCAATCTCGGCCACACCTGCTTCAACCCGCCAGCCGAATTGAAACCCGCAATCCCGCCCACTGAAGATGATCGCACTTTTCGCCATCGCCTGATTCAGGGCGAGGTTAACGATGAGAACACCTCGGTCATGGGTGGCGTGGCTGGCCATGCTGGCTGTTTTGCCACTTCCCTGGACGTGTCAGTTTTTGCACAATGCATGTTACGGGAAGGCACAGCCTTGGTAAAAAAGGAAACTTTTGAAATTTTTACCCGCCGCCAGCACCTCCCTCCGGGTACTTCCCGGGCTTTGGGCTGGGATACGCCATCCCAACCGTCTCAGTCGGGAAAATATTTTTCCTCGCGGTGCTATGGCCACTTGGGCTATACAGGTACCTCACTATGGATTGACCCTGATCGCCAGCTTTCTGTCACACTGCTCACCAATCGCACCTGGCCGGACCGTGGTTCGCAAGCGATCAAGCAAATCCGGCCCGCTTTCCACAATGCAGTTATAGAGTCGCTTTGAGGTATTGATCGTTTGGCCCCTTGCAAAGGCAAACTCCGTGATCTCCGGACTGAGCAGCAGAACAGTGCTTCCGCCGGCTTGGATGCGCTCTCCGCGCTGGAAATTGCCCGCGTCATCAACCATGAAGATCACAAAGTTGCCGCCGCCGTGGAGCGCGCTTTGCCGCAAATCGCGCACGCCATTGACGCTATTGCCGATGCGATTCGCAGCGGCGGAAGGCTGATTTATGTAGGCGCCGGCACCAGCGGACGCCTGGCCGCGCTCGACGCCGCCGAGTGTCCTCCCACGTTCAATACTGACCCAAAGACTGTTCAGTACGTAATTGCCGGGGGCGATAAAGCCCTGGGCCATGCCGCCGAATACAGTGAGGATTCGAGCGTCAGTGGTCGCAAAGATATCGCCAAACGGGAGCCCGGTAAGAAAGATGTGGTGGTGGGAGTGGCCGCCAGCGGTCGGACGCCATACACCTTGGGCGCCATGGAATATGCACGCAAGAAAGGGGCCAAAACCGTTGCAGTGATCTGCAACCGGGGCTCCAAGATGGGCGCTCTGGCTGATATTGAGATCGTGCTCGACGTAGGCCCAGAAGCCGTTTCCGGTTCCACGCGCATGAAGGCCGGTTCTGCACAGAAGATGGCCCTGAACCTGCTAACTACAGGAGCAATGGCCCGTCTTGGATATATCTATGGCAACCTCATGGTGAATGTCCATACCAGGAATCAAAAATTAATGGAACGTGGGCTGAATGTTTTAGAAAAAGCTGCTGGGGTTGACCGACAAACTGCATCCAAAACTCTTGGCACGGCAAGAAATCAGGTGGCAATAGCTCTCGTAATGCTCAAAACCGGTTTGGATCGCACACAGGCAGCTAAAAGACTCAAAAGCGTTAAGGGAAATGTCCGAGAGGCGATCGCACAAGGTCATTTAAAATGAAGCTAGTCCCTAAGCCACCGAATGGCAGTTCCAGCCAGATAGAAACGCTGTTGTCCGCAGGCGATCCCGGTTTCAAAAAGCCGGTGATGCGCAGCCGGACCATTCGGATTAACTTCAGGGACGGAGCTGTTGCACCAGAGAGCCTTATGGATAAATTTGTAATTCGTGGTGGCAATCCCCTGGTGGGAAGCGTACGCATTAGCGGCGCAAAGAATGCCGCTTTACCCGCAATGGCCGCCGCCATCCTTACCGACGAGCCCGTGATTCTGGAAAATATTCCTGACGTTCGCGATATCCAGACGGAGCGCAACCTGCTGGTCTCAATGGGCGCGGACGTGGAATTGGGTTATGGACGCGCTTCCCATCGCACCACCATTTCCTGCAACAATCTGATCAATCCTGAAGCCGCTTATGAATTAGTAAAAACCATGCGTGCATCCACGCTGGTTCTTGGTCCGCTGCTCGCGCGCATGGGACGCGCCCGCGTTTCCCAGCCCGGCGGCTGTGCCATTGGCGCACGTCCTATCGATCTCCATATTAAAGGTCTGGAACGGCTCGGCGCTTACATTAAGCAGGAGCATGGCTATATTGAAGCCACTGCCGACCGGCTGCGCGGTGGTCACATCATTTTCGATAAGATCACCGTCACCGGCACTGAAGACCTGATGATGGCTGCAACTCTCGCCGAAGGCGAAACCATCATGGAAAATTGCGCGCGCGAGCCGGAAGTCACGGACCTGGCTGCGCTGCTCACCAAGATGGGAGCCAAGATTTCGGGCGCGGGCACGCACACCATCCGCATCCATGGCGTGGAGAAGCTTCACGGCGCGCGGCACCGCATCATCCCTGATCGCATTGAGGCTGGCACATTTGTGATTGCCGCCGTGCTCACCGGAGGCGACCTGCAGCTTACTAACTGCGACCCTTCGCACCTCGGCTCGTTAATTCAAAAGCTGGAAGAGTGCGGCGTGAGCATCAAGGCCGGCACTGACTCCATGCGCGTGACCAACGGCCATCAATTGCAGGCAGCCGATATCACTACAGAAGAATTTCCCGGCTTCCCCACTGACATGCAGGCGCAATACATGACTCTGGCCACGCAGTCGCAGGGGACGTCTATCATTACGGAAAATATCTTTGAGAACCGCTTCATGCACGCCGGTGAACTGGCCCGCATGGGTGCAAATATCAAAGTAGAAGGCAGCCGCGCCGTCGTTCGCGGCAAGACTCCTTTAAGCTCCGCTGCTGTCCAATGTTCTGACCTTCGCGCTTCAGCATCTCTCGTCATCGCCGCTCTTGTTGCCGATGGTGAAACCATCATAGACCGCGTCTACCACGTCGATCGCGGCTATGAGCGTATTGAAGAAAAGCTGAAAGGCGTCGGCGCACAGATCCGCCGCATTGGTGAAATCCTGCCCAGGCGCGCAGCAGCTCCCAGCGTTGTAGCATAAGACCGCCGACAATCCCTTTTCGGTCCTCAACTTTTTTCAAAATACGTGGTGATCCGCTACGTTCCTTTCTCGCCAATGAAAACGCAGGATTTATGTAATCCATCAGAGTTTCCCACTTCCCATTTTGGAACAACTCTGGTTTTTTCTAAGCGATTTTTCATCATTTCCCATCGCTGGGGCGTACCATTGAATTCTTCGTTTAAATACGGAGCGAACAAGCGCATGCCACTTCCCGGCAAGACTCTAGGTTCGATGGAAAGAAGTTCGGTGGAAAGCCACAGCGATCATGGTGAGCCCCTGCCGCTGTTCCGTCCCGAAGCGATTGCCGCTCTACAGCAAAAGTTCTATGGCGAAATTATTCTCGTCCGCCCGTTTTCTCTCATGTTGCTCTGCTGGTTCGCACTGGGGATCACGGCCGCGGTTCTGGGATTTCTCTTTCTTGGCCAATACACCGAGAGGGTGCACGTTCCTGGCGTGATCAACGCGAGCAGTGTTTCTTACACAGGTGCTTCTGGGGAAGGGGCGCAGGCCGAACTGTACGTGCCGGGAAACCTGCTTGATCGGCTGCACGTGGGCAGCCAGATCAGTTTGCGCTGTGATTCCTGTCCGGCAAAGTTTGCTCGTCAGGTGGGAACGGTCCTGGAAGTCCCGCAAGTGCCGGTTGCGCCGGCAGAGCTCTCTCAGAAAGATTTGGGCCAGACCGGGTCCGCAGACAAACCGGTTTACAAAATCAAGGTGTCGCTCCCGCCACAAGCGACACAGAACATGCAAGTCAACCCTTCAACACAAGCGGGAGTAAGAGTGGAAGCCGAAATCCCGCTTGGGCATAAACCTCTCATTAAGTGGTTTTTTGAACGATCAGGAAGTTAAGGGACTCGGGGCGCGGTACTTGCAGAAATGAAATTTTCCTGGGAACAAAAACTGCCGATGGTCTTCCAGACTGAGGCGGCGGAGTGTGGCTTGGCTTGCCTTGCCATGATCGCCGGCTATCACGGTCTGCGGGTCGATTTGCCTGCACTGCGGCACCGTTTCTCCGTTTCCCTTCGCGGCGCAACGTTGAACCACATCATCAAGTTCGCCGCCGCTCTTGAGCTCACCGGACGTCCGCTTCGCGTGGAACTGGAAGACCTGGCTTACCTGAAAATGCCCTGCATCCTGCACTGGAAGATGGAACATTTTGTGGTGCTGAAGAAGGTCACGCGGAAATATGTCTATCTGCATGATCCTGCATTAGGCCCCCGCAGAGTCAGCTTTGCTGAAGCCGGCCGCCATTTTACCGGCGTTGCGCTGGAACTGACTCCCACGCCCAGCTTTGTGCAACGGGAAGAGCGCCGCCCGCTGCGTCTGCGCGATCTCATTGGCCGCGTCTCCGGTCTTAAGCGCGCGCTGGCCCAGATCTTTGTCCTGGCCGCTGCTCTGGAAATATTTTCGATCATTAGCCCGTTGTTCCTGCAGCTCACAGTGGACAAGGTGCTCGCGTCTTTTGATCGCGACCTGCTCTTTACTCTGGGCATTGGATTCATGCTGTTGATCGGTCTGCAATCGTTCCTGGGAGCGCTGCGCAGTTGGACCACCCTCTATTTCGGTACGCTGCTCAAATTGCAGTGGTACGCCAATCTTTTCTCTCACTTGGTACGGCTGCCGGTTTCGTTCTTTGAGAAGCGCTACTTCGGCGACATTCTCTCCCGTTTTGACGGCGCTGAAGCGATCCAGCGCACTCTTACCAATAACTTTATTGAAGCGCTGCTGGACGGCCTGATCTCCATCTTTGTTTTGGCCGTAATGTTCTTCTATAGCCGCCAATTGGCGCTGATTGTGATTGCCAGCGTACTGATTTACGTCGCATTGCGTAATTTCGCCTACCGTCCATTGCGGCAGTCCACGGAAGAGCAAATCATGCGTCTCGCCAAACAACAGACCCATCTCATTGAGACGCTTCGTGGCATTCGCACTATCAAGGTCCTGGGCCGTGAAGACGGACGCAAGACGCGCTGGATGAACCTGCTGGCTGACACCACCAACGCCCAGGTGGCCGCGGAAAAACTCACTCTGCTTTTCAGAGCGGCGAATGGGTTGATTTTTGGCTTGCAAACTGTAGCGGTGGTCTGGTTTGGCGCAACGCTGGTTCTCAGTGGCAAATTCAGCGTTGGCATGCTGTTTGCCTTCGTCGCTTATCAGGAACAATTCAAGGCACGCATCACCACCCTGGTTGACCGTCTGTATGAGTTCCGCATGCTCTCGCTCCAGGTCCAGCGGCTGGCGGATGTAGTTCTGGAAAAACCTGAATCCACCTTCATCGAAGACGTAGGAGCGGAGGTGGAAGACTCTTCCATCGACGTGAAACACCTTTTCTTCCGCTACTCCGATACCGAGCCGTGGTTGTTGCATGACGTTACTTTCAGGATCGAACCGGGCGAATGCGTTGCAGTCGTCGGCGCTTCGGGAGCGGGAAAATCGACGCTGCTCAAGTTAATGGCCGGTCTTCTAAAGCCGCAATCGGGAGATGTGGTTGTAAACGGCCATTCTGTTTGCGAGAGCCGCGCAGCCGTCCTGGGCAATGTTGGCTTTGTCTTGCAGGATGATTGCCTGTTTGCTGGGACCATCGCGGAAAACATCGCGTTTGCCTCTGACGTTGCCGACATGTCACGCGTGCAGGAATGTGCGCGTCTTGCCTGCCTTGACGATGAGATTAACCAGATGCACATGGGCTACAGCACACTGATTGGCGAGATGGGCTCTGCGCTTTCCGGAGGCCAACAACAACGCCTCTTGCTGGCGCGCGCTCTTTATCAGCAGCCCTCAATTTTGATCCTGGATGAGGCCACCAGCCATCTGGACGTTCCCACCGAGCAGCGGATCGCAGCCATGCTGGTTGAGCTGCGCATGACGCGAATTTTTGCCGCACACCGTCCGGACACGATACGAATCGCCGATCGGGTCATCACTTTGTCCCGTTCGGGAAAGATTTCTGAAGAGCCGTCTCCGTTGCGTGCAGCACGCGGAGCCGGCGCACGTGTTTATGAAGGAGAAAGCTATGTCTAATCAAATCGAACCCAATCGGGTGCTGAACCGGATCGGCGCCCGGATACTAACCGAGGAAGAAGTCGAAAGCGTAAGCGCTGCCGGGCCGCCATGCCAGCTCACGTTTACACACCTGCCCAAGGGCGGCTCGGACGAAGATACGTTTTGTCCGTAATCTGAGGCGCTGGGCAAACGATGTAATTAAAAACTAAAGGAGAAAAACTATGTCGAGACAAGAAGACAACAGAGTGCTTGTACGGAAAGGCGCTCGTGAGTTGACGATCGATGAAATTGACCAGGTAAGCGCGGCGATGCAAGCCCACACCAACGTGTGCACCGCAGCCATGCCCTTCGCTACGGTTACAGGTTCCGGTGATGGCGACGGCTGCAGCGATACCGACAAGGACTCGAATTTTATTTAGTGAAAAGTCGGCCGCCCCGATGCTCTCTGCTGATGGGCGGCCTGCAACGTTTGGAGAGCTTGGGCCGTTCAACCGACCCAAAATTGCGACAAAGGAGAACAACATGAAGGAACAGGACAGGGTATTAATTCGCCGAGGCGCTCGTGAGCTGACACCGACAGAGGCCGACCTGATCAACGGCGGCTTGCGTACGCTTACGGTCTGCACGATCGGCGGCGCCACAGCACAAAGAGATGGAGATGTTTCCTTAGGCGAGTGCTAGTTCTTATCGGGCTGCTTTCCCCGCGGCCCGGCAAGACTCTCCAGAGAAGCTTGGCCATTTAAACGACCCAAAAATGAAGAAAAAAAGGAGCAACGCAATGAATGATCAAAACAGAGTGTTGATTCGTCAGGGCTCTCGCGAGTTGAGTCCGGAAGAAGTCGAACAGGTGATTGGAGGTTTCGCACATACCAACGTGATCACCTTTGGTCCTACGGGCAGAGATGGAGACGGTCTCCTGGGTGAGTCCTAGCTTTGACGGCTGCCCGTCCCCGGCGGCCCGAGCAAAGGTTTCGTGAAAGGCTTGGGCCGCTTGCATTGATCAAACAAAGACGAGAAGAGAGGAAAGTATGGATGACCAGAACAGAGTATTGATTCGCAGGGGCGCTCGCTCATTGAGCGCGGAAGAAATCGCGCGTGTCGGCGGAGGAATAAGCACTACAACCTTGTGCACCATCCCCTCTACGACTTGCCCTAACAAGGACGGAGACGCCTCCATTGGCGAGTGCGGACATGGTTGTTGAACAAGGTGTCGCCTTGCCAGCGTCACCGTCGACCTGGAGGCAAATTTTTTGAAAGTCTTGGGCCAGTTGCATGGACCTAAGCATGAAAGGAGAAAAATATGAACGATCAAAACAGAATACTGATTCGCCGCGGTGCTCGCGAGTTGACACCTACGGAAACCGACCTAATCAATGGAGGCTTTCGAACTCTGTCCTTCTGCACCTCCTCACCTTCTCCGGATGGAGATCAGCACGTCGGTGAGGTTGGCTGCTAAACGCGTTCGGCTGCGCGCAAGCGTGGCCGAAAAGCTCTTTTGTAAAGCTTGGGACCGCTCAACGGACCCAAAGTGATGAAAGGAGAAAAACATGAATAATCAGAACAGAGTGTTAGCTCGCAAGGGCGCTCGTGACTTGAGTGAGCAGGAAGTCGCGATGGTATCCGGCGGGCTCAGGACGTTGACCGCATGCACCCTGGCTGCAGCCGGCACCCTCGACGGAGATACCTTCCATAGCGAGTGCGGCAGCCCCGATCAATAGCCGTTTTCGCAGTGAAGGCTTCTCTTGACGAGTTTTGCCGGGCTCAACGGACGTAGTAACGAAAGGAGAACAAACATGAATGATCAGAACAGAGTGTTAGCTCGCAAAGGAGCTCGTGACTTGACTGAGAAAGAGGTCGAGCAAGTCTGCGGCGGCCTCAGGACAGCAACGAAATGCAGCGTGACTGCGGCTGGCGCTATCGACGGAGATCTCCACGAATGCAGTTGATCGATTTTCGGGCGGCTTTGCCGTCGCCCCGAAAAATAGACACTGTTAATCGCTTAACCACTATCAAGGAGGAAATATATGGACCAGGACAATCGCGTACTCACCCGCAAGGGTGCTCGCGAACTCAGTGAACAGGAAGTGCAAACCGTCACCGGCGCTTTCAAAGTCCGGCGCACGCTCACACCCTGCTTTGTGGATAGCAAACAACAATTCCTTAATGGAGATCAGTCCATTGGCGAATGCGGTCCTTGATCAAATCCCAGGCGGCGCCTTGATGGTGCCGCCTGGCTATAGCACGCAAACTTTTCAAACGGAGGCAATGCCATGAAGCTCATAGTTTTAGCGCCGGAAGACGATAACCACACAGCCCCTATCAAGTGGGCGCTGGAGAAGGCGGGCCAGAAGGTTGTCTGCTGGGCCGGTCTCTCCTGGAATGACGAAGGTCAATCCTCTCTCCTGATGAACGGCGATGACACCCTCACTTTGGGAGGACACTCCGTTGATCCCGGTGACGTGATCTGGGTTCGCCGCCCGGAGGTGCCCGTCCCAAATCCCAAGGTTTCTGAATCAGACAAGAAATTTGCGTCGCTAGAATACCGCTGTTTCTATCATTCCATCGCCTATTTATTTGAGACCTTGCCGGTGTGGTGCATCAACAAGTATTCGGCTGCGCGGGTGATGATCCAGAAAGCCGTGCAAATTCGCCTGGCCCGCCAATGCGGCTTAAAGATACCGGCCACCCTGATGTCTAACAATCCTGCGGCAGTGAGAGATTTTTTTGCCCGTGAAAATGGCCGGACCATCTGCAAAGGCTTTACTCCGCACGTATGGCAGAAGGAAGGCAAGATGTCCGTGGCCATTACGGAAACTTTTGAGCTGACCGGCGACCAGTTGCCAAACGATGAAGTTCTGACCTACGCGCCCGCAATTTATCAGGAACGCGTGCCCAAGGAATATGACATCCGCATGGTACTGATGGGCAGTCACATTTATTCTTACGCGCTCAAGAATAAGAAACAAGCACTGGATTGGCGGCAGGATGCAGGGTTAGGCCACGTTACAGCCGAGCTGGTCCCCACTCCGCCTGATGTCGAAAAAGGTGTCCTGGAGTTTGCGCGCCGCTCTGGCGTGTGTTTTGGTTCACTCGATTTCGGCGTTGACGCGGAGGGCAAGTGGTGGTTCTTGGAGATCAATGAACAGGGCCAGTTCCTCTGGATTGATCAGTTCAATCGCGACGCGCGGTTGCTGGAAAAATTCTGCGCTTTTGTGACCGCGCCCCAGGGCTCAACCTTGCCTTTGGAAGCGCGGCAAGACCTGTTCCCTTCCCTTCAGGAATATGAAGATCTACTCAAGAACGAGCAGGTTGCGCCTATAGGCCGGCCCCGACAGGAAGACCCATTCCTGTCCATGGAGGCCTAAAACAACTAGTCTTTGCGATCTTCGTCGCCTTTGCGGTACAACAGATGCGATGAAGATCGCGAAGAAAGCCCTTAAGCTCGCGGATGCGTTCAAGGTGAGGCATGCGGATTCTTTTCGTCTCAAGGATTACGATCCCGCCGATATCCGCGGCATCCACTCCAAAGAAAAAGCCGATGAGCTTTTGCAGCAGAGCATGGCCGTGCTGCAGGGATTACAGGAGAAACTTTACGCTCAGGACCAATGGGCCGTGCTGCTGATCTTCCAGGCTATGGACGCGGCCGGCAAAGACAGCCTGATCAAGCATGTAATGTCCGGTGTAAACCCGCAGGCCTGCGAGGTATCCAGTTTTAAGCAGCCCTCAACCGAAGAGTTGAACCATGACTTTCTCTGGCGGACAACGCGCCGCCTCCCGGAGCGTGGAAAGATCGGGATCTTCAACCGGTCTTACTATGAAGAAGTTTTAGTCGTGCGGGTACATCAGGAGTATCTGCAGAAGCAGCATCTTCCCCCGGAGCTGGTGACCAAGAAAATATGGAAAGAACGATTCAAAGACATCCGGAACTTTGAGGAATACCTAACGCGCAACGGTGTGGTCATCCGCAAATTCTTTCTCCATCTCTCAAAAGAAGAACAAAAGAAGCGCTTTCTTGCCCGGCTGGATGAGCCGGAAAAGAATTGGAAGTTTTCAGAAGCAGACGTGCATGAGCGCAAGTACTGGGACGACTACATGAATGCCTATGAAGACATGATCCGCCACACCTCAACGCGGGAAGCGCCGTGGTACGTGGTGCCGGCCGATCACAAATGGTTTACTCATATCGCGGTAAGCTCCGCTATTATCCAGACTCTAGAAGAAATGAATCTGCAATTTCCCAAGATCGACAAAACGCACCGCCAGCAGTTGGAAGAAGCAAAACAGACGCTGCTGAAGTCGAGCGACTGACGAACTCTATTTTGCCTGGTACTTGAGATTATCCGATAGCGGCGAAGCCAGCCATTGCTCCAGAGTTTGCGCCTTTCGGTCCCGCTCTGAAGTTTCTGCAGTTGCAACGTCAATAGGCCATTTGATGCCAATCTGCGGATCGGCAAAATGAATTCCGCTCTCGGCATTCTGGTTGTAAACGCCGGTAGTCTTGTACTGGACTTCGCATTCGTCGGTTAGCGAGCAAAATCCCCGGGCAAAGTTAAAGGGCGCCCAAACCTGCTTCTTGTTTTCCTCTGTTACTTCAATCCCAAACCACTTCCCCAGAGTCGGCGAGCCTTTACGGATATCCACAGCCACCAGGAAAGCAGCGCCGCGCGTCACGCGCATCAACTTGCCCATGGGCGGCTCCCATTGGAAGTGCAGTCCACGCAACACGCCTTTTTTTGACTTGGAATGGTTGTCCTGGACAAAGTTTGTGGGCAGTCCTAATTCCTTGAACTGATCAGCGCGGTAGGTTTCCATAAAAAAGCCGCGCGAATCCCCGCGCACCTCCGGTTGCACCACAATCACTTCATTCAAGTGGACTGACTCGATCTTAAAGCTCATTCGGCTTTGGCTCCCTCACAAGTTTGGATTCGTGCGTCAGGAAAGGTTCTTCTGCGCCTGCGCCGAATCCATCTTGAGTGTAACAGCCGTCCCGTCTGTACCGGAAAGAGCTTGCCATCCGCGGCGGGAAAGGTCCCAGAAGATCAGGTAACCCGCGCCGGCCGCCAGCGCAAGCAGCAGGAGCCCGAGCGTCAGTTCGCCAAAAATGATCTTGCCGATTCCAAAGAGCGTCGCATAAACCAGAATGCATCCCATGAGCCAGTCAAAAGCGTTGCTGCTGATGTCGCGCACTTGCGGGATTTCCGGCGCTAGCGCGGCAATTCGCTTCCAGCCATGCACCGTCGGTCGTACGCGCCGATAAAATGCCAGCAGCTTTTCATCCGACTCAGCAGGAGTAAGGAAAGTCGCCGCAATCCAGGCCACCGTGGTGATTCCCGCTGTGATCAAAGAAGTCTTGGCGAATGTAACCGGATCGCCGCCGGGAAAATGTTTATTGAGATAAATCGCCACCACAGCGGCCACGACCATGGCGCTGATTTCGCTCCATGCACTGATGCGCCACCAATACCAGCGCAGGATGTACACAGCTCCAGTCCCCACGCCAAGCCCAAGAACGATCTGCCATCCCTGGCCGACGGAATGCAGCTGTGAAGCAACATAGCCGCTGATCAAGACCATCAGGATGGTAAAAAGCCGTCCCACCGCGACGTAATGCTTTTCAGTCTTTCCCCGCACCATGAAACGCCGATACAAGTCATTCACCAGGTAAGAAACGCCCCAGTTCAATTGCGTGCCCAGCGTTGACATAAACGCAGCCAGAAACGCGGCCACCATTACACCGCGCAAGGCCGGGGGAAGGAAGTCGCGCAGCACCATCACGTAACCCTGCTGGGGATTTGCACCGAACGCAGCATCCGGTCGCAAGCCTCCGTGAGGTGAATACACTGCCAGCGCCACTAATCCGGTAATGATCCATGGCCACGGACGCACGGCATAATGCGCAATGTTGAACCAAAGAGTCGCGCCCAGTGAATTTTTCTCGTCGCGGGCGCAGAACATGCGCTGCGCCACATAGCCTCCGCCGCCCGGCTCCGCACCTGGATACCATGCCGACCACCACTGCACTCCCAGATACATCAGGAACGTAAGTATTGGTAGCGTCCAGAGCGCGCTCGATGTCCAGCCCAAATGGAAATCTGGAAAGAAAGTTAACGGGTTCGACGTCTGTGCTCCGGTTTTTTGCGCCTGCTGGCCAATAAACTGGAGCTGCAATTTCAGGGCTTGCATGCCACCAATTTTCACCACCGCAACCCAGGCCAGCACCACCACCATCGTCATCTTCAACGCAAACTGAAACAGGTCAGTAACCAGCACGCCCCACAGTCCGCCAATGGAGGTGTAAATACCGGTAAACGGAATCAGCACAAAAATGCATATCAGCAGTGCGGTATGGCTGGGCGCTCCAAGCGTGTAATGCAAAAGGGTGTGTCCGCCGAGCGTGAGTTGCAGGACTTTGCCCTGTGCAATGAGCGGCCCAAGCAGAACGGCGATAATGCTGACCATGGCATTCGTGACCCAGCCCAGGATGAGGCAATTCATGGCCAAGCCAAGATAGATGGCTTTGAATCCGCGCAGAAATGCCGCCGGCTTGCCGCCATAGCGAATCTCAGTGAGTTCCACGTCCGTCAAAACTTCTGCTCGCCGCCAGTAACGGGCAAAGAAGAAAACGGTCAGCATGCCGCCCAGACAAGAGGTCCACCAGATCCAGTTGCCGGCGATTCCCTGCGTTGCAATCACGCCGCTCACAAACAGCGGAGTGTCAGCGGCAAAAGTTGTGGCCACCATGGAAGTGCCGGCCAGCCACCACGAGACATTACGTCCGGACACAAAAAACTCTTCAGTGTTGCCACCCGAACAACGGCGGTAATAAATGCCAATCGCCAGGTTGATCAGCAGGTAACCGCCAATCACGATCCAGTCAATCCAGGTCAGTGGCATAAGCTCTCCTGTCCGCTCAAGGCGTTGCGGCTTAACGCCAGACTAGCAGATGAACCCGCCACCGGAACCCGGGGAAACCGCTTAACCAACAGTAGTGGGTCAGTTTAAATGATACTGACTCACTACTGGGTATCAGCGTCTAGCGATTCGCTTGCGAATCTCGGACTTTAGTCAGACGTTCATCGCTAAAGCAATGAATTTCCGGTCAGCCGAGAATGTGGAGCAGCCCAGACTCACCCATTTCTGGTATTGTTGCGCCATGGTGCTAAAGGTGGTGCAAAAGTTCCTGGTTGCCGGCATTCTTCTGCTCGCGCTCTCGTCTCTTGCTATTGCTGGCGACTTTCAGCGCGTAGGGCCGGTCCATCTAGATCATGACGGTGAAAAGTGGGCACAGAAAACGCTGAAGAAACTTTCTCTCGAAGAAAAAATCGGGCAGATGTTCATGATCCGCCTGGCCATGCCGCAGTTTGTGAACCTCAAGAACCCTGAATACCTGAACTGGCTTGACCAGATTCAGCGCTATCACCCTGGGTCTGTTTTACTTACTGTGCCTGCTGAAGGTCCATCTCTTTCCAAGAGCGAACCCTATGAAGCAGCCATGCTAGTCAACCAGCTTCAGCGCGCCTCTAAACTTCCTCTGCTTGTGGCAGCAGACTATGAACGCGGGCTCTCCATGCGGCTGAATGGGACTACAGTCTTCCCCCACAGCATGGCCTTTGGGGCCGCTGGAAAGCCGGAGTTTGCCGAACAGTTTGGAAAGATCGTCGCCCAGGAATCACGCGCTATCGGTGTGCAATGGAACCTGATGCCCATCGCCGACGTGAATTCCAATCCCGTGAATCCGGTCATCAACACGCGCTCTTTCGGTGAAGATCCCGCACAGGTAAGTGCCTTGGTGACGGCGTACATCCGCGGAGCGCGAAATAATGGCCTTCTCACCGCCGCCAAACATTTTCCCGGACATGGTGATACTTCTACCGATTCGCATCTTGGATTGGCGGCAGTGAATCGTACGCGCGAACAGATAAATCAGATTGATCTTCCGCCCTTTCGCGCTGCCATCGCCGCCGGAACAGACGCCGTCATGGTCGCGCATATCACCGCACCCGTGCTTGAGCCAGATCCGTCGCGGGTTGCGACCAACTCGCCCGCGATCGTCACAGGAATCCTCAAGCAACAGCTAGGGTTCAATGGTCTGGTAATGACGGACGCGATGGACATGGCGGGCCTGACAAGCGTGTATCCGGAAGGCGGTTCGGCAGCGGCGAAGCACGCTGCTATTGATACAGTGCGAGCCGGGAACGACATGCTGATTCTGTTTACTGATCTTGATAGCGCGTACAAGGGTCTCTTGAGCGCTGTCCGCGCCGGTGACATTCCGGAGAAGCGCATTGATGAATCCGTGTTGAAGATTTTGCGCGCGAAGGCGAGCGTTGGACTGAACAAAGCCAACCAGATTGATATCGACAAGCTGTCTTCCATTATCTCGAGTCCAGAAAGCTTGGTGACAGCGCAGCAAATCGCGGATTCTGCCATAACTCTTGTCCGCGACAATGGCCGCATGCTGCCGCTCAGGCCGCAAGGGCGTCCAGCTTCTGCTCCGGTTTATGGAACTGTGCAACAAGAAGGCAGCAAACTTTTATGCATCATCTTTACGGATGATGTGCGTAACGAGAATGGACGGCAATTGCAGCGCGAATTGCGTGCGCGCGTGCCAGATGCCCGCTTCATCTTTGTTGACCCGCGCATTGCCGCCGGCAGTTCCGTAGAAATTCAGAATGCGATTGCTTCGGCGGAGAACGTTCTGGCCGCGATTTACGTCGTTCCTGCCCCTGGGCGCGCTGTACGCAAGGAAGGTGCGACCGCGGTGAACACGATTTCCGTTCCTGACGCTACAGCAGCTTTGCTGCAATCAATCCTTGAGGCCAAGCACGAGAAGACCGTAGTCGTCAGTTTTGGGTCGCCCTATTTCTTAGCAGACTTTCCGCAGATTGAAAATTATGTCTGCGCGTACTCGAATGCTGTTACGTCTGAGACGGGAGCAGTAAAGGCGCTGTTCGGTGAGATTGCATTTAACGGCCGCTTGCCCGTGACAATCCCAGGAATGGCCCAACGCGGCGCGGGTATAGAGTATCCGAAGCAGGGTCTGCGCGGTGGAACCGGAGTACGCCCGAGTCGGTGAAGCCTAATCAGACTCTTGCAAAGTCTTTACATGCGCCTCAAGCGCCCGTGAGTACTCGCGCTCAGCTTGTAATTCTGACTGCAGTTTTTTGACTAAGCCCTCCAACCGCATAATCTCAATCTTCAATTTACCAGCATCATTCAGCGGCGCCGCTTTTGCAGTCGGAAGAGTGCCGTTTCCATTTGCTACAGCAGGCTGAACCGATTGACTTGGCGCCACTGTTACAGGCGCGGCAACCGCAACCGCCTGCGGCAAGGGAACGGCGGCTGTCGCTGTGATCGGTAATGGCATTGCAGGAGCAGGCGCAGCGGCCACCGCAGCGCGTTGCTGCACTGGCGCGGGCGTAGCGGGAACGGAACGCGGCGGTATGGGTGCTGCTGCCGCCGAAAAAATACTACTGAGCGCAACCGCTGCATTCGCTGCTGCGGCAGGCGTGGGAACAGGAGCGCCATTGGTCTTGAGCAGATGCTTGACGCGGGCAATCAGATCCTGAGGCTGAAAAGGCTTGCGCAGCAGCTCGTCTGCCCTCACGGCAAATGCCTTCTCCGCCACCGCGCGGTTCACCACGCCCGACATTAGGATCACAGGGGTCTTCGCTAGTTCAGGATGCGACTTAATATGCTGGCAAACGTCGTAACCGTCTTTGTCCGGCATGATCACGTCAGTAATCACAATATCCGGCTTTGCCGTTTCAATTTCCACCAGCGCGGTAGCTGCATCATGGCAGGCCACCACGTTGATGTTCTCACGGCGAAAGGCGATCTTGATCACTTCGCGCATGGTCGCACTGTCGTCAATAAAATAGACAGTGGGAATCGTGCTCATCTAAAACCTCCATCACCGTTGTCGTGCGCGGACTCATCCAGCTCCCGCAAGGCTTCCAGCATTAGTTCCGTGGCCGAGCGGAGCACGGTGCGTGTGGCGGCGCTCTCTCCGGGCAAGAATTTATAGGATCCGACATCCACACCATTGCAATGCTTCACAATGTGGACCACGGCGTCATCGCCGATGCGATCTCCGCTTTCAGCGTGCGTGATAGTGCCGTTTTCAAAAAATAAAATTCCATCGATAGCCCCGGCATTCACAGAGAGCGATCCGGTCTGTCGCGAATGCACCAGCATCTGCACCACGCCGGGCAGATCAAGGTGAGAAAGGCTGCCGGTCAGTCCCTCGTCAGAGGAATTCAGCATCTGCACGGGATGAAAACCCTCAGCGCTGCTGCGCAGGAACGTCTTGATTTGCGCGGCAATCAATTCCGGCCCCAGCCGTTTGTCCACATAATCCGCACAGCCGGAACGGAAGGCTTCCATCAGTGCCTGATCGCCGCCATCACCCAGCGCGATCACAGGAATATGCGCGGTCTTAGGATCGGCATTGATGATCGGCGGCAAATCATGCGCGCTGATCTCCCGCAGGCTGGTCGAACATAAAATGGCGGAAGGCGTGTCATATTCCAGCATGGTAAGGGCATAACCGGATTGCGTGGTATGCACCACTTCAAAGCCTTCAAGCTTCAGCGCTTCAGTGATTCGGCGGGCCAGAAAGACGTTTGCGTCGATCAGCAAAATCTTGGCGGGAGTGGCGACTGTCGGGTTCATGCCGTCGCCTCCGCGCAAATCAATTTCTCTAGCGCAACCACCGCGATGCTTTCGTCGCCAATGCACAACATGCCGCTGATGTACGGCGGCTCACCGCCTGTAAGCGGTGCGCTTGCGGCGCTGGCCAGCTCACATTCGCCGGTGACCGGCACAGCCGTCAATTCCTGGCGCGCTCCGATTTTGCAGTTCGCAATCAAATAAAACTTTCTAGTCGGCGCTGCCGGTCCAACCAGGACCTGAGCAACGTCACACACCGGAACTATCCTTCCCCGCCGCACCAGCACGCCCGTCAACAAAGGCGTGCGATGCGGAAATGTCTGCACACTGTCTGGGCGCGCCAACTCGGTTACCGTCTCTGCCCGCAATGCAAAGCGCTTTGCGCCTAAAGGAAACAGCACGTACGACTTCTCGGGCTCCGGGCTCATACGATTACCACCCCGCGCACGCGTTCCAGTCCGGCGCGCACAATCTCCAGCTCCGGCCGGTTCAGGAAAGCATTGTGGTTCACTACCGGCACTACGAGCCCATTCACCACGGCCAGGCCGCGATACCATCCTCGCTCTTCATGCGTAAAAGCCGGCGGCAATGCATGCAGCGCCGCAATTTCTATAATGCGGTCAGTCGAATCCACCAGCACGCCGGTGGGCACGTTGCGCAGCACCATAACACGAGATGCGTTCGTAGCAGGCAGCCGAAAGTGCTCTGCGGCATCGATCACAAAATAGGTAGCGCCATTCCGGTCCAGCGTGTACTTTAACTTGGCGATCTGCGTTGAGATTCCGCCCAGCTTGAACGGATGCAGGTCATCCATGCCTCGGATTTCCTTGACCGCGCCCGCTGCAATCGCAAGTTTGTATCCGCCCACGGCAAACACGATGACGTCTTCACGCGCCGCTTTCATTTCCGGCCGCAGCTGTTTCAAGGGCTTCATAAAGCCCCCACTTTTGCCGCGCCAAAAATGTACAGAACGCGCTTTTCGATCCCCTGATAGATGGCTTCCATCGGCAAGACCTGGTCCACCGCGCCGGTCTTGATGGCTTCCTGGGGCATGCCAAAAATTACGGCCGTCGATTCATCCTGCGCAATCACATGCCCACCAACGGAGCGGATCATCTGCGCGCCCTTGGCACCGTCATTGCCCATGCCCGTAAGAATCACTCCGATTGTCATTGGCCCGGCATACTCCGCAGCGCTTTCAAAGGTGAGATCAGCGCATGGACGATAGCCGCTGACGCGGGGCCCATCGTCAAGAGAAATTCTGCCAGTAGGCGAAACCCGCAGGTGATGCGAGCCGGGACAAACGTAAAGCTGGCCGGGAACAATGATTTCTCCGGCTTCAGCTTCTTTCACCTTGATCTGGGACACTTCCGCGAGCTGACTGCTGAATTGAGCGGTAAAGTTTCCCGGCATATGTTGCACCAGGACCACTGCTCCCGGAAAATCCTTGGGAAAGAACGGTATGAGCTTCATCAGCGTGGCCGGTCCGCCGGTGGACGATGCCAACACGATGATCGGGAACTTTCCCGCGCTCTTGGCCGCTGCATTTACGGCTGCGCGGACTTCCTGCAGACCGTTGTCACCATTCCTCGAAGCAGGCTCTGATCGCGGTAACGACGAAGCTATCTCATGCTGCAATTTAGACCGCGTTGCCGTACGGACTACACGGACTTTCGCCGCCATCTTCAGCTTGCGGCATAATTCTTCTTTTACCGAGCTCATATCCAGATCAACGCCGCCGCTAGGCTTGGGAACGAAATCAATAGCGCCCAGTTCCAGCGCTTTCAGAGTGACATCTGCGCCTTCACGAGATTCCGAACTCACAATCAAAATAGGCCGTGGATTGCTGGACATGATAATTTCAGTTGCCTGAAGACCATCCACGTGCGGCATGTTGATGTCCATGCTGATCACGTCCGGCTTGAGCGTCTCGGTCTGAGTTACCGCGTCTCGACCGTCGCGTGCTTCGCCACACACTTCAAGCTGCGGATCAGACGCAATGATGCCTTGCAGCACCTTGCGCATGAACGCCGAGTCGTCCACAATCAACACCCGAGTTTTCTTGCTTACCGTCATCTCTTAAATAACTTCCGTGCTATCCTGCTGCCGCTTTTTCCAGCGCTTGTCCCGCCGGCGAGCCGATCAGCTTAGCCACAGCGGCAATAAATTGATCTTCCTGCACCGGCTTGGTCAGGAACGCCATTGCGCCTTCCTTCATTGCTCGATCCCTATGCTTGGCCCCGGCACGTGACGTGACCACCATCACCGGGATATTGCGAGTGTGTGAGTCCTGCCGCAAGTGCGATAAAAGTTCGTAGCCGTTCGTGCGCGGCATTTCCAGATCGGTGACTACAAGATCGCACCGGGTTTGGGTAACGATTTCCAATGCTTCCAGTCCATCTGCCGCCAGCTTTACGCGATAGCCCGCCTTCTCCAGCATGCGCCCAACAAATTTGCGCACGCTAATAGAGTCATCGACCAGCACGACAAGTTTTTCTTCTGGAACAAAATCAATGGCTTCCTGCGGAATCGCGCCATGCGCCACAGCTGCTGCACCGGGGGCAAAAACACGCGCCGCATTCGCACTGGTCATCAACGGGCGGTGTTCAATGGACTCGCCCGCCACCAGGCGGTTCACGTCGATCAGTAGAATCAGGCTGCCGTCCGGAGCGATAGTTGCGCCCGGAAACATCTTCAAGTTGCGCAGGAACTCGCCCAGGCTCTTAATAACGATTTCGTCTTTGCGGACAACATCTTCCACCACGATTCCGACTTGCCGTCCCGCAACATTTGCAATCACCATGCGGAAATAGCCGTTGATCGGCTGGATTGGCTCAAGTCCCAGCACGCTATCCAGCCGCACGATTTCCGTAACCACGTCGCGAACTTTCGTCAGCAGCTTGCCGCCAACTTCTTCAATTTCGTTGATCCGGAGCCGCCTGATCTCTTCTACAAATGACAGTGGAAGAGCAAACATCGACGTACCGCAGCGGACAAACAGCGCTTGAGAAATGATGAGTGTGAGAGGGACCTTTAGCGTGAAGCGCGTGCCCAGGCCTTTTTGTGTTTCAACCTCAATCTCGCCGTTCAGCAGCGCGAGGTTCGACTTGACCACATCCAGGCCAACGCCGCGGCCCGCCAATTCAGTCTTGCGCGGAGCGGTGGAGAATCCCGGTTGAAACAGAAGGTCGAGCAAGTCGCGTTCGCCCAGTTCCGCAGCGCTCTCAGCGGAAAGCATGCCGTGATCCACGGCGGTCTTCCGGACTTTCTCGTAATCAATGCCGCGGCCGTCGTCCTCTACCTCTATATATATGTGGTTGCCGCGATGGTATGCACGGACGGCGACATTTCCTGAATCGCTCTTACCTTGCTCGTAACGTTCTTCGTCGCGCTCAAGGCCGTGCGCCACCGCATTGCGCACAAGATGAATCAGCGGATCAGAAATCTGCTGGATGATGTTGTTGTCCAGCTCCGTCTCAGCGCCGGCAAGCGTAAGCTCCACTTTCTTGTTCACGGCCTTGGCGGCATCGCGTACAGTGCGCGAGATACGCGTGTACAGGTTGCCGATCGGCACCATGCGCGCCTGCGTAATTTCATCCTGCAAGCGGTGCGCCAGCTTGGTGAACTCGTCAATGTCGCCATCCACGCGGCGAACGAAACCGTCCAACTGCGTCAGCACTTCTGTGATATCAGCGGAAATTTCTGTCAGCGAACGCGAGAGGATATTGAAATCGTCATAGCGGTCCATCTCCAACTCGCTGAACTCGGCCAGGGAATGGTCAAAGCTATGTGAATAGCTGGAATAGCCGCTGCGGAGCGGAAAATCGTCCGATGGCCTGGGCGTCGGTGCCGCGTGTATGCGGCTGAACTCGTGCTTCTCCTGGAATTCTGAGACCTTGTCCTGCATGCGCGCCTTGGAGAAATTCAAGACGTCCGCCAGGCGTTCCAGTTCGGCTACGCGGCCCAGCATTCGCGTCCTGTTGATCACCAACTCGCCCACGGCGTTCATCATGCGGTCCAGGCGTTCCAAGGCAATGCGCACAGACTTGGACTGCGGCATGGAAGCCGGCTCTTTGCGCATTAAATCTTCGTCGGCGAACTTTTCGATTCCTTCCGGCTTCTTGATTTCAGCCGCTGCATGAGGAATCGAAGAAACCACGGCTGCCGGTTGTACCTCTGCTGGCGGGACGGCCACAGTCACGGGGGCCGGTTCGTCGTCTGAAAGATGGATTTCTTGCAAGTAGCTGGCAGGTGCTGTTTCTAATGACTGAACAACTGCCGGAGCAGGAACATTGCCCACTAACGCGGCTGGGCTGGTAATTTCTTCTTTTTCCGGTGGCACCAGTCGAGCGATACGCGAGAACAATCCCTGAACAGAAGCCTGCATGGCAGCTTCATCGGTCCACTGGTGATACAGGAATTTCTTAAGTGTATCCACCGCGTCAAGGCAGATGTCAATGATTTCCGCGCTCGGGCGCAGCTCGCCTTCTCGCAGGCGTCCAATTAAGTCTTCCGCGCGGTGCGCCACGTGCGATATCCGGTGCAAACCCACCTGCGCTGCCGATCCTTTCACAGTATGCATGGCGCGCAGCAGCCGATGAATCTGCTCAGAGCTAGGATTGGTTTCCAGCGAGAGCAGGCAGTGCGTCACAACCTGTAAATGCTCTTCCGCTTCCGGTACAAAGAACTCCAGCACTTCTGCAGGAACTTCGCCGTCCGGCGGCAAGGGCACGAAAGCAATTTCTGCAACCGGTGCGGGCAGTTCAAGAACCGAATCTGATTTTTCCGCAGCCGCATTGGCAATACCGTCCGCAGCCTTCGGCTGAGGCCGTTCATCCTGCTGCAGCGCGGCTGAGGTCTGGAACGCGAATGGATAACGCTGCTTGAATGCGCCGATATCCTCGCCGGACTCCAGCCCGTTTGTGCTGATCATGATGAGGTCGGACTCAAGCAGCGCCACGGCCTCAGAGATAAACTCAACCAGCGGCCCAGCCGCATCGGCGGCGATACTGGCATTCAGCGCATACTGAAAGATGTGGGCGAGTTTGCCCGAAATTTCAGCAAAGAGCGGAAAACCATAAGAGGCAGAGGTCCCGGCAAGGGTGTGCGCCGCAATGTGCAGGCGCTCCACATCTTCCTGGCGTGGATACGCGTCCTGTAGGATGCCCGAGTATTCCCGCAAAAACTGCAGGCGCTCTGACGCTTCCTGTAGGAAGATCTCCACGAATTCTGCTCCTTGTCCGTTCAAGCTTTCTCCTGGCTTGTGGCGGCACGCGCCAGATTGGCCGGCTTCTGGTAAATCCGCGCATCGCGATAGATGTGCGTTTCAAACTTTACGTCAACCCGGTTGATGGACTCCGCATGGCCCAGAAACAGATATCCGCCCGGTTCCAGGTATTCATAAAAGCGCTGGATCAACTGCGACCGCCGCTCTTCAGAAAAATAAATCAGCACGTTCATGCAGAAAATGCAGTCAAACTTGCCCATATAGACGACTTGGGCAAGGTTCATCGGCGCGAATGTAACCAGGTTGCGAATGCGCGGCCGGACCAGATAATGGTCGCCGGCGCGGGAAAAATATTGCTCCCGCTGGCGCGGCGTAACGGTCTCCAGATCGCGCGGATCATACAAGCCGTGGTCGGCATGTTCCAGAGCATCACGGCTCACGTCGGTGGCCAGGATGTGGATGTTCCATGCGTCGGCAAATTCAATGGCATCAGCCACAGTCATGGCGATACTGTAGGCTTCTTCTCCGGTAGCGCATCCGGCGCTCCAGACGCGCAGCGAACGCGGACTCTCCCAGAATTTTTTCATGTGCAGGTCCGGCAGGACTTTCTTCTCCAGCGCTTCAAAAAGCGATGGATAACGGAAGAACGAGGTCTCCTGCGTCAATAACCGCTGCAACAGAGAGTCATATTCAACGTTGGAGTTCTTGATCAGGCGAATCAGGTCAGTGCCGTGCGTCAACTTTCTGGATTCAACGTGCTCGACAATACGGGTAGAGAAGAAGCGTTCGCGCGAATCGTCAAAATGGATTCCCGAGCGGGTCTCAATCAATCCGCGTATTTCGCTCAATTCGTGTTCGCTAACGGTCACTACGCCTGCCATCTCAATCCCTCACCCTTGGACCTAACGAAGTTAACGACGTGACATTGCCGCTGCCGCACTTACCAATTCCGGACGAGCTTCACTCGGCAGCACATTCGCATTTTGATTTGGATTGGCATTGGCTACGCGGAATTGCGATAGGGCTTCATTGAGCTGTTCAGACATATGCACCAGCTGTTCCACCGTGCGCGAAGTCTGCCGCGCGCCCTGTGAAGTCTGGCGGGTGATGTTGGAGATGATTTGCATTGCGTTGGCCACGCCTTCAGTGCCACGCACCTGCTGTTTGGAGGCCAGAGAGATTTCCTGTACCAGCTCAGCCGACTGGCGTACGACCGTTGAAATTGCATCCAGCGCGCGTCCCGCCTGATCAGCCAGCTTGGCGCCAATTTCCACTTCCTTGGTGCCTTCTTCCATCACAATGACCGCATCGTTCGTCTCGGCCTGGATGGCTTTAATCAGCGCGGCAATATCTTTCGTCGCGGCGCGTGAGTGTTCGGCCAGCTTGCGAACTTCGTCGGCAACCACGGCAAAGCCACGGCCTGCTTCACCAGCGCGCGCCGCTTCGATTGCGGCGTTCAGCGCCAGAAGGTTGGTTTGTTCCGTAATGTCATTAATCACGTTGACGATCTCGGAAATTTCCAGCGATCGATCACCTAAGGCCTTGATGCGCTTGGCTGTTGCCTGCACAGAAGAACGGATTCGTTGCATGCCTTCCAGCGTGTCTCGCACAGAGCGGTTGCCCTGCTCGGCAGCGTCCAGAGCGCGGCGTGCAGCTTCAGCACTGGCTTCAGCATTATTCGATACTTGCTTCATCGAGACCGTAAGCTGTTCCACGGCGGATGAAGTGTTGGTAATTTCCTGGTCCTGCTGGATGGCGCCCGTGGACATCTCTTCCGACGCGATCAGGATTTCATTGGCGCTTGACTGCACGTCAATGGCAGCCTTGCGCACGCGTTCCAGCACCTTGGCAAAGTTATCGAGCATGTAGTTGACGGAATCGACTACGTTGCCCAGCGCATCGTTGCTTACACGGCCGCGCAGCGTCAGGTCGCCGCGGGCGATCTGGCTCACAATGGTCAGGAACTCGGTCACGCTCTTCTGCAGATTTTCCTGCGCTTCCTGATTGAAGACCGCGCGCGACGAATTCTCGGCGGCCCGGTTCAACTGTTCGGCGATAAAGCCGAAGTCGTCCGCGGAATCAACCGTGGCCCGCGTGCGGTAATCGCCCTGGGCAAAGCGCTCGGCAAAATCGGAGAGCCGCTTCACCGGGATCAGCACACGGTTGCCGATGGTGATAAACGTTAATAAACCGGCGCCGGCTGCGATGACGAACGCAAACAGCAGCTTTAGACCGGAGCCCTGCCCCAGACCGCCAAAGTCGGTGATCGGGAGTTTGCCTTGCTCGCCGGCGCTATACGCCAGCCACAAGACCAAAAACAACGCGACCACGTCGCCAACCACCATCGCCCATAGGGTCGAGTTCAAACGACCTTTCATAACTTCACTCCTGTCGCTCCGCTCCAAACCGCCGCAGAGCTCTTTACAACATATGCACTATTCCGCTCTTGCTACAGGCCGCTCAGCGCGGTGCTCGGCTTCGCGGCCAAAATTACAACTTCCTGTCACTGCGCTCCAAACTTGAGGCGGTTAGCAGGCGTTTAAGCCTGCTGCCGAAATCCTGAGCGAAGCGAAGGACCTCTGGCCCCTTGCAATCTCAAATCACTGGAACGGGGAACGTCTCAGTCAATTTCTTCAAATTCAATGCCAGCGCCATGCGGTCTTCATGCCGCAACATGCCGCAACAGTGCGGCATCTCGCTGGGCGCTTCGTCCACCAGCAGTGGCTCAGAGGTGCTGCATGTGCCAATCACCTCATCTGCCGCAATTCCGATCCGCAGATCGTCGTTGTCCCCTTCACCCCTCAGGCTGGCCACCACAACGTGCTTGGGGTGCAAGTCCGGGCGACGGCCTTCCGTCAACGCAATATCCACTACCGGCACAATCGAACCACGCAGGTTGAAAATGCCCATTAAAAATGCGGGCGCCAGCGGAACTTTGGTCAGATTGGGCCACTCCACAACTTCTTCCACATCGAGTACGGAAAAACAGAAGCGCTCGCGTCCGGCCCGGAACAAGCAATATTGCCGTTCCGGCTCCGCCTGGGGCAGCAGTTCAAGCTGCTCCATTTCCGGAGAAAGTGGTTCGAGTTGTTGCTGTTCTTCTGGCATTTATCTTTTCTGAAATCCCGAACCCGCGCTTCTTGCGGGTGAGGGACCCCTATTGCCTTACACTCTGCTTACGGTCATCAATTCCCTGTTTTCGAACCTATGTTCCTTCTTGGCTATAGGGTTCCCTCGCTCCGCTCGGGATTCACTAACTTTTCCCCACCAGCCCACGCACGGTCCCCAAAAGCTCTTCGCTGGTAAACGGCTTCACTACGTAGCCGTCCGCGCCTTGCTGCTTGGCCCAGAACTTGTCACTCTCAGTGTTCTTGGAACTGACCATGACCACCGGAATGCGCGCATAGTCGGCGTTGCCTTTCAGTTCACGGCAGGCCTGGAACCCATTGCGCTGCGGCATGACCACGTCCATCAGGATCAAGTTAGGACGCTCGATGTCGATCGTCTGCTCCAGACGCATAGGATCATGAACTGAAATCGACATGTACCCGGCCCCGTCCAAGACGGACTGCATGAGCCTGACCTCAGCTGGTGAATCATCGACTATCAGAATCTTGGTCAAAACGGACGAACCCCTGCTTTTTTGGTATCCCAATAGAAGTACTGCAATTGCGCAGCCAAGCTGCGGAGGTAAGACGGGATTTCCGCAAGGGCACAAAGTTGCTTATTATCAGCAGGTTGGGAAGACTCACGAGCTGTGCTATCACACTGCGGTTAGTCTATGAGACAGCGGTTTTTGTCTCATCCTGAGACGTGATTCTCAGTTCTCTCTCAACAGAAGGTGATTGTTACCCCGCCTTTTCACATTCGGCGATCAGTGATAGCAGGCGTTTGCTCGTCGCCGCCAGGTTCACGGCAGCATCAATGTTCCTGGCTTCTTTTGCAGCTTCTACGTGCTGCTTCATTTCGTCAACCTGGGCGCGGGCAATGTCCATGGCTGCAGCCAGGTCGGTCGGCTCGTTCTTTTTGTGGCGCTCCACGCAGACGTGGAGAATGGTGCGTGCCGCGACGGTGCGCTGCAATGCCTTGGAGGTCTCGTCGTCCTGCACAAACGCCTGCGCCTCCCATGTGGCGATCAACAGCTTGCATCCTGCCAGGACAATCGGCGAGACAGCAGGGAAATTCTTTGCCGGCACCGACTTTAGTTGCTCGGCGATGTCGACAACGCAGCGCGTCAGGTAGTTTTCCTCGTCGGCCTGTTCTTCCGGAGTGGCGGAAGCTTCAGCGTGGCTGTGCGCTGGGCGTGAAATCAGGTCCAAAGGATCAGCTTCAGGGGCAGCAACCGGCTGCTTTTCCTGGATAATCGCCACCGCGACAGGCGGATTGTCAGGTTGCTTCGCAGGTGCAGGCGCTGCCGCAACGTGCTGCTGAGGCGCATTCGATAGTGCTTCAGGGTCGGCGATTGACGCTTTGTTGGCCGTTTCCAAAGTGTGCTGCAAACAATGGCGCAGCAGAATCAATTGCAGAAATGACGAACCGCCGGAATAAGGCGCACGGAAAGGCGTCTTCCACTGGTGAACAACGTGCCGGACCTGCTCCAGCGATTCGCTTTCAGTCAAGCCGGCGTCACGGCAATCCACGGTCGCAAATCCCAGCCGCTCAAGCTCATTGACCGATTCACGAATGGCATGCAGATCAAGGTGCATGGCGCGGAAAAAAGCGCGTCGCGCCAGGAAATTGAAACGCGTGAAAGCGACCAGAAAACCGGGCTCAAAATAATCGTCGCCCACGGCCAGCTTTAACTCGCGAACTTCCTGAAGAGCGCCGGAGTTCTGCAGCTCTTCCAGGCTGTTGGATTCATTCAGCTTGTGCAGCTTGGCGTCGAGACCGGAAGCCCAGTCAGGAAAACTTTGAGGCGATTTCCCCATCGCTGGCTCAAGCACGCGGGCCACTTCCTCCAGCGCTGTTTCAGCCAGACCATGCGGCGCGCAATGTGCGAAGTATTGCACCAGCAGAAAGTCAACTTTGTCTTTGTCCGCCTCAGTCTTCTGTTTCTTGTTCAAATGGCGGGCTATGAGGTAGCGCAGGTTCTCTTCATTCTGCAGGCTGGTGCTTTGCAGCAGCTGCCGCAACTGCCAGACTTGCACATGGCCGTCAATCTGATCGAACCATTGCAACACCCGCTCACGCGCATCCGCTTCAGGGCTGTCTGCGGCATTTTCCAGTTCAGGGCAGGTAGTGATATCGAGCTCGAAAGTGCGGTCCAGTTCGATATAGACGGCGTACAGCCGACGCGCAATGCGCCAGAATTCCGTGACTTCATCCAGATTGAGCGTAGCTGTTGTTGTCGTCATTTTTGTTAAACCGCTGAACTTTTCTTTTTCGTGGAGTGCTTTACCTCTCCTGAATGGCCGTTCGGCGTGCCTTGGCCAACCGCCTTAATAACCCAGTTTGGAACGTCTTCTAAAAATTTGGCAGCAATTGCCATCTTGTCGTGATAAAGATGCATGGCCATGATCTTCGCTGTAACGTCGAGCGAACCGTCCACATTCCTGACTCGCACAATATCTTCAAAATCCAGAGGCAGATCAGAAACAAAAAGCACTTCTTCCGTGGTCCCGAACTGTATCATCGTCTGTTCGGCTGACGCCGTCTTGCCCGAACGTCCCTTGCAAACTCTTACGGGAATACGTACCTGCACTGCTCCAGGAAAAAATCTCGCCAGTTCTTCAACACACTCCGCCGGTTCGATTGGCTCCTGGCCTTCCAACACCGCTTTCTGCATGAACTAGAACTCTTTCCTTTTTCGCAAAACTTAGCTAAACCACTTAGAGCAAGACCCCGGCCAAACCCTAGTTGAACTAACCCGTTGATTCCGAAGATGAAAAATGTTTCATTCTATAAACCACTGAGGAAAAAGTGTCTCAGGATGAAACACGTCTCACACAATTCGTCTCATGACGATGCCGATGCCGCCTTGGCCGCAAGCCCAATGTTGTAGCGCTTCAGTTTTCGATACAAGGTAGCGCGGCTGATACCAAGCATCTTTCTGGCGCGCGCTTTGTCGCCATTCACTTGCTCAAAGACACGTTGAATCGTATCGCGCTCAAGTTCTTCCAAATCCGTATTAGAAGATTCAGTTGGTTCGTTCAGAAATGCCAGTGAGCCGGCAGCCGCGCTTTGTTCCTGCCGTTCCCGTACAGCCGGAGGCAGGTCAGATACTTCAATGATTTGCTGATCGCCGAGAGCCACGGCGCGTTCGATACAGTTCTCTAATTCGCGCACATTGCCCGGCCAGTCATACTGAAACATCATCTTCATGGCCGCAGGAGAGATGGCGATGGTCTTACCCGGAGCAAAGCGATCAAGAAAGTAGTGGACCAGCGGAGCAATATCAGAACGCCTTTCCCGCAATGGCGGCAGATTCAGCGTGACAACGTTCAGGCGGAAATAGAGGTCCTTGCGGAAGGTACCCTCTCTTTGCGCCGCTTCCAGGTCGCGATTGGTAGCGGCAATCACCCGCACATCCACTTTGAATTGCTGGTTGCTGCCCACAGGACGAACTTCCTTTTCCTGCAGCACGCGCAGCAATTTCGCTTGCAATTCAGGGGAAAGTTCGCCAATTTCGTCCAGAAAGATAGTGCCGCCATTAGCGGTCTGGAATAGCCCTTCCTTGGAGCGCATCGCGCCGGTAAAAGCACCTTTCTCATAGCCGAACAATTCGCTTTCAATCAAGGTCGGCACCAGAGAGCCGCAATCCACAGCCACGAAGGGCCGCTTGGATAGCAGTCCGCGATAGTGAATCGCCCGCGCCACCAACTCTTTGCCAGTGCCGCTTTCACCTGTGATCAATACCGGAGTGCGCGTATCTTTCAGGCGGGCAATCATCCGCAGAACTTCTTGTATCCTGTGTGAAGAGCCGACAATTCCGCTAAGTTCCATTTCCGCATTCACGCGGTCGCGCAGGAACTGGTTTTCCGCCACAAGGTTCACTTTTTCCGCCATGCGCTGCAACAGTAGCTTGAGTTCTTCAACGCGAAAGGGCTTGGTAATGTAGTCATAAGCGCCAAGCTTCATGGCCTGGACCGCGGTCTCAATGGAGCCGTGGCCGGTCATGATGGCAATTTCCGTTCGCGGCAGCAACTGCTTCACGCGCGGCAGAAATTCCAGGCCGCTCATATTCGGCATCATCAGGTCGGTAAGGATAATATCGGGCGAATCGCTTTCCAGTTGCGCCAGGGCAGCTTCCGCGCTTTCGGCTTCTACGCAACTAAAGCCCACGGACGCACCCACCGTCATGCAGAGCTTGCGAATGCTCGGATGATCGTCCACGATCATAAAGCTCACTTTGGCGTCGCTGGTCATTCCGCTTTGCCGAAAATCCTTTCCACAATATTGATCAGTTCTTGTACCCGGAAAGGCTTTTCTATATAAGGCACGCCGGTGCTCTGCAGGGCCTGCATCGTATTTTCATTCACGGTATCGCCGGTAATAAAGAGCATGCGGTCTTTCAATTCAGGCCGGTGCAACACGATCCAGGAATGCACATCTGCTCCGCTCGCGCCTCCCGGAGTGCGCATATCGGAAATGATTCCGCCAAACCGTCCAGTTTCCAGAGTTCGGATACCTTCCGCCGCGGAGTTGGCTGTGCTGCAGGCATAGCCATTACGTTCCAGGGCCGTGCGGATGAATTCCATCACTGAGCGCTCATCCTCAATGAGCAACAGAGGCAACCGTGCTAACGTTGCAGCGCCGGAGCTCATTGCTTGACTCCTGCGGTTACCACGAGCTTCAAGTCGGTCTTGGTTCTGACTGGCAAACGCACGCTGAAAGTGGCGCCTTGCGTCTCCTGATTATTGGCGCAAAGAATTTCGCCTTCATGCTCACGCACGATTCCATAGCAGATGCTCAGGCCCAGTCCGGTTCCCTGCCCAACTTCCTTGGTGGTAAAGAACGGATCAAAGATGCGCTCCGGATGCTGTATGCCTTCGCCGTTATCGCGAAACAGGACTTCAACCCAGCCGCCATCCTGAATGGTCTCGATCTCGATCAGACCGGGCCGTCCCGCGGACTGCACGGCATCATAAGCGTTGTTCAAAATATTGAGAAACACCTGCTGCAGCTGATGCGAATCGCCGATCAGGTCAGGCAGGCGCGAATCGAACTTCTCCACGATCTGCACGCCGTGATTGGCGAAGTCATAAGAACGCAACGCAATCGTTTTGCGCAAAATGTTATTGATCTGTAGCGGCTGGCGCTGCGGCGGACGCTGGCGGGCAAAGCTCAGCAAATTTTGCACAATTTCTTTTGTCCGCTGCGCTTCTTCCAGAATCACTTGCAGATCTTTGCGCGCGCTGCCAGGAACGTCGGGATTTTCCATCAGTAAATCAGAGAATCCCATGATGGCAGTAAGCGGGTTATTGACTTCATGGGCCACGCCGGAAACCAACTGGCCTACAGCGGCCATCTTTTCCGTATGCATCAGCTTGGCCTGAATCATTGAAGTATCAGTGATGTCAGTCATTAGGACCACCACGCTGCTGACTTCGCCGCGATCGTCGCGCATGGGGCTCAAGTTCACGGAAAACTTGCCTTGCGTGCCATTGCCGCGCGTGATCATTAGTTCCAAATTGTCCGATTGCAGACCATGCAGGCTGGCATCAAAGGCCTCAGCAAAACTTTTCTTGTGAGAAAGAGAGATGATGCGGTCGAGCCGGTGGCCAACAAGCTCATTCTGCTCGAAACCGCCGCCTTCATAAACACGCTGGTTGGCGTAGCTGATTAAGCCAGCAGTATCCGCCACCATGATCATGGTTTGCGTGTTATTCAGGATCTTGCTGGTGAAGTCTCGCTCACGCTGTAACTGTGCCTGGAAATTCTTGACCTCAGTGATATCAAGGAAGACGCCACGGTACTGCATGATCTTGCCCTGTCCGTCTTTTACGACAAAAGCATTTTCCAGTGCGTGAATCATGCTGCCGTCGCGGCGGGTTAGCGTGACTTCAAAGTTGCGAATCGCGCCTTGCTGATGCAGTTGGCGGGTAATCTCGTCGCGCTGCTCGGCTGAAACATATACCTGTCTCTGGAGATCAAGCTTTAGCACTTCTTCACGTGTCTGGTAGCCCAACATGCGGACCAGCGCGTCATTTACCTCGATGAAATGGCCTTCGGGCGAAGCAAAGAAGACGCCTTCCTGCACGTTGTCAAACAATTCGCGGTAGCGCTGCTCGGCTTCGCGGCGATCAGTGATGTCCTTGAGCACGTGAACGGTCTGAAGCCCTTCATCCAGCGCGCCATGGATGCGTGAACTGGAGACAAGATACGTGCGCTCCAAAACTGGGTGCAAATATTCGTCCGATTCGTTTTCCGCGCGGCAGAAAGGACAGGGCTGGGGCGAGTCGGAAGCAATCGAGACCAGCGCACGCATGCTCAATCCGATCAACTCCGCGGGGCGCACCCCGATGAACTCAGAGAGAGAGCGGTTGACGCGCAGGACTTCAAAATGTTCGTCGTGCACCACAATAAAATCTGAAATTGAATCAAAAATTTCCGCCCACTGGCGGCTGGACTGCGTAATGCGGGTAAACAGGCGGGAGTTTTCCAGCGCCACCGAAGCGTGCACGATCAGCGCCTGCAAAAGGTTGAGATCGCCGGGCATCAGCTCACGGCTGATATCGGCCAATGCAAGAATGCCGAGAAGATCGTTCTCAGTTCCCTCCAGGCGGACCAGCGTGAGATTCTGCCATCCGCACGCCGCTATCAGATCGGGGCCAAGCGCCTGAACGCCGCTGCCGGTGATCTTTACGTCAGGATGGCGCTCCGCATATTCAGAAAACGCGGCGTTTAATTTGCGTTGCAGTTCGCGCTCCGGCCGGGGACCACAAAAGCCAACGCTCTCAACCTTATTACCTTGCGCCAAAGACAGAATGGCAGAGCGGGCGCCAATCATGCTGGCTACGCGCTCCGTGAAGTTCTTAACAAAGTCCGGCAGGCGCAGCGCGGAACCAAGGTCCAGCGCCATTTCCATCAGGTCTTCAGTGCGCTTGCGATGCTGATCAGAGAGTTGAAGATTTTGTGCCGCTTCCAGAGCCACGGTGATTTCAGCGCCTAAAACGCGGGCGCGGCGAACGTCATCGGTCGAGAAGCGAGTCTTGTCTTTTTTGTCAAGAAATCCCAGCACACCGAGCTGGCGTCCATCGCCGGTCAGCAACGGGATCCCTAGATACTGCTTCAGGTCAGACTCCCAGCGCCGCAGCTGCGCTTTCTCAATAGAAGAAAGCTGGTTGATGTCCTCACATACCTGCGGATTCTTGGACTCCAGCACGCGTTTCGCGACGGCTGAAATATCGATATCAAGCCGGCTTGCAGCACCCTTACTCGCATCCCAGCGCAGGCGGCACTCGCCTTGATCTGCCAGCGCAACAAAGGCGCGTGACACGCCTAGAAACTCGGCGACGCGAACAACGAAAGTGGAGAAAAAACTCTCCATGCGGGAAGTGCCCAGGTCGGCGGAAATTTCCAGCAGTTGATCGAGCTTCTGTTTCTGCGCGCCAAAAAGCCCCGTCAGCTCGGAATTATCTATCGCAAGGCGGGCCATGTTGCCCATCACGCTGAAAGCGGAATTTTCGGCGGCGGTGAAACCGATTTTGCGAACCATGAGCAAGACAGCAGCGGCGCCAGTCGTCAGGATAGGCTGGGCGAGCCCGTGGTAAATGACTTCTTTTTCATCTGAACGATATGAGAATTTGAAACTAAGCTGCTGATTTTGCTCGATTGCCTGACGCGCGTAGGAGCGGGCATGTTCCATCAGCGCTTTCGCATTCACAGGATCACCTACTCCTGGGCAAACTGCCGCAGCGTGATAGCTTTCCCCATCCCGGACAAGCATTCCTGAGACAACAGGCTGAAATATGTCTCGGGCTGACTCGGCAATGTGTTGCCGAAGCCTCGGCAGTTCCCCACTAAAGGACGGCAGCTCCGCACAGGCCTCAAACACTTTTTCCATAGATGGAGGTGCTTTAGCTGGGGACTTGGATCTTCCGGGGCTGGCTTTTATCGTCGCTCTCATTAGTCTCAGGGTTTTATGCCTGCGGGAAGCCTGAAGGTACTCTGGAATCTCATTTTGAGTCAATAAGTAATTGACCTGCCGGAATCACCGCAACAACATGAGTCCTGATCAGAAAAACCGTCTCACAGTGAGATCGGCGATGATTGTGTCAGGTCAAATGAGACGCTAAATCATAGATGTTGCTGGGCTTCAGCGCCTTCCCAGCTCGAATTGCCCAGCTGCCGCGATCATGGGCGGCCTGTAAACCATTGATTCTGCTCAACTGCCCAGATGCTCAGGTGCCGAAAGGGCTAATCCCATGCGTGGGTGGCCATGGCATTGCTTTTATTTATCCGCTCATTCCCTGTAAGGCGCAGTTGTGTTCCTTGAGCGGGAGTTTCAAAAGGCGGTCTTGGATGGGTCCAAAGGTTGGGAAGCAAGAAACAGATATTCGAAATGAAGAATAAGAGCCGTGAAAGGCGAAGCGGCCGTAGAGGTTCGAAACATGAGTATTAACAAGACAATTGGCGGCAAGCTCTATATGGGCTTTGGCCTGATCATGGCAATCGTCATTGCTGCGTTCCTTGTGAACTGGCTGGCAGTGCGGCACGAGCAGACGACGAGAGCGCTGTATAAACAGTCGATCGCAATGGTGGAAAGCCTTTCCAAACTGGACAAGGCAAGGAATGAGAACCGCCTTTTTCTGCGAAACTTCCTCCTCAACGGCGACCGGCGTGAAGCAGACGCCCTTAGCCGAGGCCAGGGTGACGTGGAACGCCTGATCAACGAGATCAAGGAAAATGGCACGGCTTTGGGAGATACGAATCGAGCGCGGCAGTTGCTGGACCAATTGGCGGAAGCTGAACGTGACTGGTCCCGAACTTTCGCGGCACCATTAATGGAAAAGCGCCGCCAAGTGGATACCGGCAGTGCGACCGTAGCGGAACTGCAAATAGCCTATCTTCAGGCAACACCCACGCCGGAGCAGAAACAAAGAGAAGAGCAGCCACTGGTGCAGCTTGCCGGGATGATGAAAAGTGCCAACACCGATGCGGAGTCCTCGGACAGCGAAGCGGCAACACTTATCACGTTTGTGACTTTGGGCGGGCTGCTGATCGTGATCCTGCTCTCCGGCTCAATTTCGTGGCGAGTTGCGAAATCGATTACTGCCCCGCTTTCGCAGTTGATCAGCGTGGCTGGCCAGATCGGCAACACAGGCGACCTGGAGCAGAAGGTAGAGATCAGGGGCGAAGATGAAGTCGCGCAGTTGGCTCGGACTTTCAACAACATGGTGCTTTACCTGCGCGAAATGGCAGGCATTTCTGAAGCGATTGCCGGCGGCGATCTCTCGGTAGAAATTAACCCGCGTTCATCGCGCGATACGTTAGGCAAGGCCTTCCGCGAAATGACGCTTGGACTGCGCAACCTGGTAAAGAACGTCCGCGACAGCGCGGCACAGGTAGCCAGCGGCTCCAATCAGGTGGCGTCGGCTTCTGACGAATCAGCCAAGATCAGCGTGCAGGCAGCCTCCGCCATTGATGAAGTCACCAGCACCATGCATGAAATGAGCATCAACGTGCAAAACATGGTGAAGAGCACACAGATGCAGGCTTCCAATGTAAGCGAGACATCCGCCTCCATCGATCAAATGGTGGCGTCAATTCAGCGCGTAGCCGACACCGCCAAGGTGCTGCTGGATATTTCGCAACGCTCACGAGACGAAGTGCATAACGGAATCAACACGATGGAAAAGGCAACGGACGGCCTGAGCCGAATCAATGCTTCCATCGGCTCCTCGGCGGAAATCATCTCCGCCCTGGGCCAACGCGCTGATGACATCGGAAAGATCATTGAAGTGATCGACGACCTGGCCGAGCAGACAAACCTGCTGGCCTTGAATGCCGCAATCGAGGCTGCCCGCGCGGGTGAACACGGCTTGGGCTTTGCCGTTGTAGCCGACGAAGTACGCAAGCTCGCGGAAAAGTCCGCGCAGTCCACACGAGAGATTTCTGAATTGATCCAGAGCATTCAGAAGGAAGCGCGCAAAGCCGTGGACAACATGGAAAAGAGTACCACCATTGTGAATGAAGGCCTTTCACTGGGAGGCGACCTGAGCGGCGCGCTGAAGAAGATTTCCAGCGTGGTGTCTGAGGTTTACAAATTTGCCCAGGAAATTGGCGCAGCGACCAATGAGCAATCGCATGGTTCATCGCAGATTGCCAAGGCCACAACACGGCTGAACGAAATCACGCATGAAATTAACTCTTCCGTGGAAGAACAGGCCTCTGGAGCGCAAGCGGTCGTAAGGGCCATGGAAAAGATGCGCGAGCTCGTACAGCGTTCTTCTTCCGGATCGACAGAGCTGGCAGCTTCGGCGGAGCAGATGTCAAAGATGTCACGCTCCATGCTGGAAGCCATGGACCGGTTCGTCCTGGAGAACATGGCGGCACGCGATTCGAGGGGCGGTCAGCGGCGGAACGAAGAGCAATCGGGCCGCGGCACGTCAACACCACAATACGCGACAGCAAGCGCGGGCGGGAACTACAACTAAGCCGAGGAGACCCGGATGTCCAAGGAACTTCACATTGTCGGCTTTCGCGTAGGGCGCGAGGTGTTTGGCGTCCCCATCGCACTGGTACATGAGATTGTGCGCGTGCCGGAGATCACTTCCGTGCCGGATTCACCCGGCTACGTCCAGGGAGTGATCAACCTGCGCGGCAAGATTGTTTCCGTGGTGGACCTGCGGCGCCGCTTCGGAGAGAAAGACATTAAGCCCACCAAGAAAAACCGCATCCTGGTGACGGAGGTACACGGGAAGCTGGTAGGGCTGATTGTGGACAGCGCTTCAGAAGTTTTGAAGATACCAGAGGGCGATATCGAACTGCCGCCCGTGTTTGACCAGGGCGAACTCAACTACGTAACCGGCGTGGGAAAGCTGAACGGCCGGCTGATCATTTTGATTGACCTGAACAGGATCCTGCAAAAGGGCGAACTGCGGCGGATGGCGGAAGTGAGTGAACCACGCGCAGCAGCGGCTTTTGCTGGATTGTAAGCGGCACCCAGGACGAAAACGGACACAATGGCCACACCGAGCGTTCAAATCCAAATCAGTGAACCGGAATACAAGCTGCTGCAGACGTTGGTATATCAGGAATGCGGCATGTACTTTGATGAACGGCGGGCCCATTTTTTACAGGACCGCCTGCAACGCAGACTGAAAATCTGCGGGTTGGATACCTTTTACGCTTACTATCGCCTGCTCACCAGCTACCAGGGCAAGGCGGAGATGAGCGCGCTGGTGGAAAATCTCACAGTGAATGAAACCAGCTTTTTTCGCAACAAACCGCAACTTGAATTGTTCCAGAAAAACGTACTGGAAGAACTGTTGAAACGGAAACAGGAGCGCCGCGACTGGAGCCTGCGCCTGTGGTGCGCGGGATGTTCCACGGGACAGGAGCCATACACGCTGGCCATGCAGGTCTGCGACGCGCTGGCATATTACTACTTACGCAATCCTCTGCCGTTTGAAATGCCCAGCCCCAAGCCGCTGATTCCACCACCGTGGAAAGTGGAAATACTGGCTTCTGACATCAATTACACGGTATTGCGCACCGCGCAAGAGGGCCTTTATTCCGAAAACCAGATGGAATCCGTGGACTACGCGTACCGGCTGCGTTATTTCGACAAACTGGGCGACCGATATGCAGTGAAGCGGGGCCTGAAAGACCTGGTCCATTTCGACTTTCACAATTTGAAGACGGAGTTTCTGCCGCAGCGCAATGACGTAATTTTCTGCCGGAACGTAATGATTTATTTTGACGAAGCCGAGCAGAAGCGCTTGGTGGAAAAGCTCTATCGCTGCCTAAATCCAGAAGGCTATCTATTCATTGGGCATGCGGAAAGCCTTTTTGGCCTGTCAGACAAATACAAGATGCTGCACCAGAACAACGGCACGGCGTATCAGCGCATTGAGGTGGCGGGGTGAACTTCTTCTCCGACGATCACGCAGCCGAGCTTCGCGAACTCTTCTTTGAGAGCGCAACAGAACTGTTGCAGACGCTCAATGAAGAGGGACTGGAGCTGGAGAAGCGTCCGGAAGATGAAGAGGTGTTACGCCAAGTGCGACGCACAGTCCATACCCTGAAAGGCGACTCAGCGGCTTGCGGCTACACCGAATTAAGCGAGCTGGCACACGAACTGGAAGACGTTTTGCGTCCCGATATTGCCGCCGTAAGCAAGGCAGCTTTGGCGGAAGTGGTACTGATTGCCGCCGATACGTTCAGTTCCATGCTCTCCGCGTATCGCGGCAGCCTGCAACCGCCGGCAGGAGAAGAGCTGAAAGAGCAGATCATCTCGCTTACCAAAAAGCCAGCCAATATGGTGCGTTACAAGTTGCAGGCGCGCTTTGTCTGGAGCGAGTACGAGCAGATGGTTGTGGCGGACGCGCTGGGCCGCGGAGAAACCGTTTACAACGTGGCGTTCTCCATTGAGCCGCAATGCCCAATGCGGGGCGCGGCAATGCAGTTGATACGCAATGTGCTACAGGATTGCGGAAAGTTGCTGGCCGTGGCGCCGGACCAGAGCACGCTGAATCACGATCTGGATGTGGTAGAAGCAGCCATTGCCAGCGACAACTCCGAGGCGTGGATTGCGAAAAAGTGCCGCATCCCGTCAGTTGTTGCAGAAGTTCTGGTACAAAAAGCAGGGCAAACTCAGGAGCCGGCGGACGATGTGCTGGACATTGTGAAGCACGTAACCGCCCTGCAGGAGGATGAAACCGAGAGTGCCATCCTGGCGGAAGAAACACCGGCACAGCCGGCTGCAACTCTCCATAAAGTTGCAGTACCAAGCGCGGAGACCGGCAATTCGCAAACAGCGAATGACACGCAGCCCGCAAGCTTTGCAAGCATGTCAGAGACGCTTCTGCGCGTGGACGCGGAAAAGATTGATTCCGTGCTCAACCTGGTGGGCGAATTGATTATCGCTAAGAGCATGCTGCACCAGGCGATCAATGAATTTGAGAGGCGTCATCCAAAAGATCCTTTGAAAATGCGGTTCTCTGATGCCATGGCGTTCCAGGCGCGGATCATGAATGACCTGCAAAAGTCCGTCATGAAGATCCGCATGGTCCCGGTGGAACATCTTTTTCGCAGATTCCCCCGCGTGGTGCGAGACGTGGCCAAGTCCTGCGGCAAGGAAGTGAATCTGGTGGCGACCGGCCAGGACACCGATCTGGATAAGAGCATTTTGGACATGCTGGCGGAGCCGCTGGCCCACCTGGTACGCAATGCCGTGGACCACGGGATTGAGTCTCCGACGGAGCGCATCAACAATGGAAAACCGGCGCAGGGCACGGTAACGCTGGACGCTTATCACCAGGGCAACGAGATTGTGATCGAAGTGACCGACGACGGTCGAGGTATCGACCGTGAGAGATTGATAGCAAAAGCAATTGAGCGCGGGCTGATCAAGCAAGGGGATGCAGCGATCCTTGGCGAAATAGAGATCAACAACCTGATTTTCCATCCGGGACTGAGCACCGCGCAGGAAGTTACGTCGATTTCCGGACGTGGCGTGGGTATGGATGTGGTGAAGACGGTGCTGGAAAAATTGAAAGGCACAGTCAGCATCCGCACTACGGCCGGGAAAGGCACAACGTTTTTCCTGAAAGTGCCGCTAACACTGGCGATCATCAAGGCTTTGCTCTTCCGCGTGGGCGACCGTTTATACGCTGTGCCGCTGGCTTCCGTGGTGGAAATTACCCGGACGACACAGGGCGCACTTCATCGCGTGGACCAGCATGAGGTAATGCAGTTGCGGAATGAGGTGCTTACGCTACTGCATCTCCACCGGCTTGAAAAAGACCGCAGTGAAACGGGAAAAATGTTTGTGGTCGTGATTTCCACGGGCGAACGCAAGTTTGGCCTGGTAGTGGACCATTTGGTAGGCGAAGAAGAATTAGTCATCAAGGCCATGGACGATCATCTGGTGGCCACAGACCTGGTCAGCGGCGCTTCCATCCTTGGCGATGGCACAGTGGTGCTGATCCTGAATCTCTCAAGCGTTGTTGCAAAGCTAGGCAAGTTACAGATGGTGGGGGCCACAGCATGAGTACCAAATTGCGAGTCCTGGTGGTGGATGATTCTGCGCTGATGCGAAAGTTAATTCCACAGATCCTTGCCCGGGACAGCGAAATTGAAGTAGTAGGTACGGCAATGGACGGAGCTTTTGGGCTCAAGAAAATTGAAGACCTTCGTCCTGACGTTGTAACGCTGGACTTGGAAATGCCGCGCATGGACGGACTGGAGACGTTACGCCAGATCACGCGGCGCTTTCGCGTACCCGTGATCGTGGTGAGCGCGTTGACCACGGAGGGCGCAAGCGCGACATTCAAAGCCCTTGCACTGGGAGCCTTTGATTTTGTGGCCAAGCCGCGCGATGCGGCTTCAGCTCACATGGACGAAATTGCCGTGGACCTGATCAGCAAGATCAAGGTTGCCGCGAAAACCAAGGTGCGCAATTCGCCAAGCCCTGCTGCACTTGATCGACCCAGGCCGGATAAGAAACCAATCCGTCCGCGGCGTGAGCCGACCAAGATTGTAGCCATCGGCATTTCCACGGGAGGGCCGAACGCGTTGCAATACCTGCTGCAGCAATTACCCGGAGATTTTCCCGGCACCATTGTTGTGGTGCAGCACATGCCTGAAGGATTTACGGAAATGTTTGCGCGGCGGCTGGATGAATCGTGCGCCATCGACGTGAAAGAAGCGCAGTCCGGCGACCTGCTGATTGCAGGGCGCGCACTGATTTGTCCTGGAGATCGCCACATTAAAGTCCGGCGGATGCCGCTGGGGAACACCGTTGTGCTTTCCGATGAAGCGCGCACGAACGGTCACAGGCCGTCAGTGGATATTTTGTTTCGCTCAGTAGCTGCGGAGTTTGGCAGCCGAGCTGTAGGCGTACTGATGACCGGCATGGGAGATGACGGAGCTGAAGGACTGGGATTGATGAAAGGTGCGGGCGCGCTGACAATCGCGCAAAGTGAAGATTCCTGCACGGTGTTTGGAATGCCGAAGGCAGCCGTGGAGCGTGGGCATGCCATGCGCATTGTCCCATTGGATATGCTGGCCAATACGCTGGCCATGCAGTGTAATCCGGAAAAAATTGCTAGAGCAGTAGTAAAAGTTTAGTTGGGGTCGCAAGGAGAACAAGTATGGAAACATTTCCAATTCTGATTCGTAAAGATGGTATGCCAATCCGCTATCTGGTGGTGGACGATTCCGTGTTCGCGCGCAAGAACGTAGCGAAGATGGTTGAGGCTTTCGGCGGCGAGATCGTGGGCGAAGCCGGCGATGGCTGCACTGCCATTACAGAATATGATCGAACCACGCCTGACATGGTGCTGATGGACATCACCATGCCACAAATGGAAGGCATTGAGGCGGCGGAGCGCATCGTTCGTTCGCATCCTAATGCGCGCATCGTGATGGTCTCTTCCGTTGGCTACCAGGAGAACATTGTTGCCGCGCTGCAAAAGGGCGCACGCCACTTTGTCCAGAAGCCGGTGAAATCGGAAATCCTTTACGAAGTCATCAAGTACGTAATGGGCGATGACGCGGCCGTGGCCACACCAACTGCCCAGGAAAGCTGAGATCCAATGAAGATTGAACTGATTCAGCCGTTCATCAACGCGGCCGATGCCGTGCTGGCGGAAACGCTGCAATGCGCAACGCGCATGGGAGACGTGACCATGGACGAAGAAGCGTATCGCCGCAAAGGCATCGCTTCCATGGTGACGATCAAGGGCGACATCGAAGGGCGGGTTATTTTCGACATCGATACGCCGACCGCAGCCAAGGTGGCGAGCTATCTCACGGGGTCACCTGTTCCTGAAAGCGATGAGGTGGCGCGGGAAACCGTGTGCGAACTGGCCAATATGGTGATTGGCAGTGCCATAACCGCGCTCAATGACCAGGGATTCAAATTCAAGATTTTTCCGCCGGTGATTCACGTCGACGAACTGGGCGAAAAAAGCAGTGAAGATCAGGAATCGCTGGTCATGTGTTTTGATACGGGCAGCGGAAATATCTTCATGAACATCGCCATGCGCTATAACCGCAAGCGGCGAACAGACAACTAGCCTGAGGCTAACTTCTTCTCATAGCGATTCCAAACGGGCGGCCCGCAGAGCCGCCCTCTTTTATTCTCAGCGTTTTCTTCCGGGATGTTCGAGCGCTGATTATGGGAAGGTACGGACCATGAAGGGATTCTGCAGCGGACAAGGTAGCGGGACGTGTGAATTAAAATTTGGATCAATCGTGGGTACGCATGCTGGATCCTGCTGCGGAACGTGAAACGTGGGAAGCGGCCTGTTGATGATGCTTGGATCCACCGGGGTCGCCAGCACTGAATTGGTAGCCGTTTTGATGATGGAGATCGAGGGCGTGGGAAAAGTGCGGTCAGGCAAGGGCGCGGCTGGATGCACGTCATCATGAACCGTTGTGACGTCATTGGCGCTGACAACATAAACGCGCGACGAATCAGAAGAAGCGTCCACTGAAATTGCGCCCGGGCCCACGCCGATTGTTCCCGTTTCGCGGAGCCCAACTACATCGATGACGCTAACCAGATTGCCGGGGCAATGACTGGCATTGCTGGTAGAGGCAGGATCTGGGAGCGTAAGGTGATTCACTCCAGCCGGACAATTCCCCAGGGCCGCATATGCCCTGGTGCCGTTACCCAGCGCAGTGATGGATGTTGGGTTACTTGACACTGGAATGTCCGCTATCTTCGCCGGCAAAACCTGCGGATTTGAGCCCAGGTCAAAACCGTTGCCCTTAATTACAGTTACGCTTTGCTCGCCCGTATTGCTCACATACACACGTTTCAGAGTGGGTTCATAGAAGGCAAAGTTCGGCGAGGGAGACGCTGTAGTGCCGACCTTGATAGCCGTCCCTCCTGCCACACATGAAGGACCGGGAGTGCAAGGCAGAACGATATCCAACGAAGCATCGATTACGGTCACCGTCCCATCGCCCTGGTTGACGACGAACACAAAAAGACCGTCTGAACTCATCACCGCCCAGATGGGCGAATTTCCAACCGGGATTGGATTGCCGATCACCGTGTTGTCAATGGTGGAAATTTCCGTGACGTTGTTGCTGCCCTGGTTTACGACAAAAATCTTATTGTTGGCAGCGTTGCCAGCGATCATTACCGGATTCGAGACCGGATTTGTGACAGTTGACGGCAGTTTGATCGTGGCAACAACAGCCAGGGCGCTGCCGGATATTAAGTCCACGCTATTGCTCCCGCGGTTGGCGATGTATATATTGCCGCTGCTGCTCGTAGCGCCGGCCACCGGGTCAAGGCTGGTTGCAGGCAAAGTGACCGTGGAAAGGGTGCTGTTTGGGAGCAGCGCGACATAAGTGGAAACCGACGGAGGAATCGAAGCGCTCGGATCGCCGCGATTGATGACGAAAGCGCGGTTTGAAGCTATCCCCAGGAAAACTGGATTGACTCCAAGGGGCAAAATCCCAACGTTCGAGTCGCCGGAGACGTCAATGTGCGTGTCACTGCCAGGCCCATTGGGCAATGGGTTGGTCGATAGTGTGATCGCATGCGCCAGCGTTCCGGGATCGCCTGAAGGAGATGGAACAGGGACTATGAATTGCCGTAACGTGTCATTGCAGCCTACGGCCATCAACATAAGAATACTCAGGCTGGCCAGCAGCCACATTGTCTTGAAACTTACCTTCATTCAAACTCCACCGGTGCTACCGGTTGAACGCCAAAACTCTGAATTATTGCGAGGATTTTATTGTAACAGCAAGGTTTGCGACAATCAGCCCTTACGACCGCGACATAAAATCTTTGAAACACAGAGGAAAGGAGGAAGCAGAGGGATTGAAGATGTTTGATCAAGCCATCTGCGGAAGCTTAGGTTGAAGAAAAAAGCAAGGACCTCGACTTTTTCGATCCTTCCCTGCCTCCGATTCCTCCGTTCCTCCGTGTTTCAAGGTTTTGCAGTTTGGACCCAAGTCGGATCTGGTGGGCCAGATCAACCATCACCGGATCACGCGCGATCACCCGATCTTTACGCCGCCCGCTTCGGTGGCTTCTTCTTTCCCGCACCCGACTTCTGTTTCCCTTTTACCGCAACCTCTGATTCTTTTTGGGCAGCTTCCACGCGCTGCGGGCCTTTCTTCTTCCCTTCCATCTGGGCTAGGCTTTGCTTGAGCGCGGCCATCAAGTCGGTGGGCGCGGCAGCGGGACGCGGTTTATCAATCGCGACCACCTCTTTGCCTTCCATGTGGGCCTTGATCAGCTTCTTTAGATTTTCTTCGAACGTATCGTAATACTTTGTGGGGTCCCATTTAGCGGCCAGGGCCTCAATCAGCTGGTGCGCCACTTTCACTTCGCCTTCTTTCAGGGTGGCGTTTTCGGTGCCAAAATCGGGCGCTTCACGGACTTCTTCCTTGTAATACATAGTGTGGAGCATCAGCCCTTTTTCATAGGGACGCAGAAATGCCGTGTATTCGCGATTGTGCATGGCGAGCTTGGCCACCCCCACATAGCCAGTGTCTTTCATGGCTTTTACCAACAGACCGTAAGGTTTCTTTGCCGCTTCGTCCGGCGCCAGATAGTAGGAAGACTCAAAGTAAACCGGATCGATTTCTTCCTGCTTCACAAACTCAAGAATTTCCATGGCTTTGGCGGTTTTTGGCTCGATTTTCTTGATTTCTTCCGGCTCAATGACCACGTATTCGCCCTTGCGAAATTCATAGCCCTTCACAACCTCATTCCGCTCGATGACCTTTTCATCCACTGGGCAGTAAAGCTGCTGCTTCACCCTGGCGTTGTCGTCCCGGTGGAGCATATGGAAGGAGACGCGCGTGCCGCGAGCGCCGGAAAACAGCCTTACCGGCATGGAAATAAGTCCAAAAGTCAGATACCCGGTCCAGACAGATGCAGCCATGATTCCCCCAAAACTAAAGCTTCACCGCAACACTCTTCACCAAAACACGAAAGATTTGTCCTAAAAAGTAAAGATTTGTTCCAAAAATAAAGATTTGCTCCAAAAACAAGAATGGCGACTGCCCCCTGTCTGCAGCAGCCCTTTCTCTTGTACGATGCGCTGAGGGGCTCTGATGCCGCCAGCCCCGCTTGTCCGCCGGGAGGAACGCACTGACAAAACCGCGCTCATTCAGGATCTCCGATCTCCTGGCGCTGGGCTTTGCCGCCGCGATTCTGGCCGTCTTTGCATCGCTCCATCATGCCGAATTCCCTTCTGGCGACCGCCGATTTCTAACCGCTCTCGCCATCACCGCCGGATTCGCGGTGCTGGCCTGGTTTGCCGGAGGTGTGAATTTCAGCGGAGCGCTGGCCGGGTCAGCCGTAGCTTTCATCATGGCTGTCCGCGATCTGCGCATGTTTTTTGCGCTGCTCATCGTCTTTGCTGTGACTCTGGGTGCCACTCGCGTGGGCTATGCGCGCAAGCAGCAGCTTCGCACCGCTGAGCCTGCCGGTGGACGCACCGCCGCTCAAGCCATGGCGAATCTTGGTATCGCTGCGCTAGTGGTTGCTGTCGCCGGTCAAGCATGGCCCGTGCTGGCCTTGGCCGCACTGGCTGAAGCGGCCGGAGATACATCCTCCAGCGAAATCGGCATGGCTTTCCTCGGCAAGACGCTCATGATTAATAACTTCAAATCAGTTCCCCCAGGCACTGACGGAGGCATCAGCCTTTTTGGCACGATTGCGGCTTTACTGGGGGCGGCAAGCTTGGCTGTTGCCGCCGTCGCTACAAATCTTGTGGCTGTCAGCCAGATTGCCACGATCATTTTGGCCGGTTTCTTCGGTACCGTAATCGATAGCCTGCTGGGAGCAATCCTTGAGCGTCGCGGCTGGCTCAATAACGATCTGGTAAACCTGCTCAGCACTGCCGCAGCCGTAGGGATGGCGTGGGGGCTCAGTCGTCTTTAGCTCGCGTCGGTCTATTCACTATCTCGGCTGATCTCCGCGTCTCCGCCCCTCCCGAACGGTTTTGTTTCCGATGCCCCTGCCCCCAGGTTTTCCGTCCGTGTGGACCAACTCGATCCGTCTGCTACGGGCTTTCTGATCCGAGTCTCCCCGATTGTTCGCTTCCTTTATGGTTGAGGGTTTCTTCTCTCATGCGGGCTGCGAAAGCAGCCCGAGGCATGTACTGTTTCGTAATTTATTCGTAATTGTGGCCAATGGCTATATTCGATATTGATTCGCTTTTAAATATGGGCTAGTATGTGTTCATCCCTAAGGGGTGAAAGCTTAGATCATTGATAATACAGGCAATCTGCACTCAATAGCACATTCGACTAGATTCAGAGAACAACAAAGCCGGAGGGAAGTTTCGGGAAACACTTCTCCGCAGTTGCTTCGATCCAAACATTCGTCTTTTGTTTGTACAAAAGCGACCGCATTGGGTACAAGCTAAGATCCAGGCAGAGCGCAGGAATCGAGAAGGCTTGCTTGTCCGACTTCGGGGGAAAACGTTTCACCCTTCCCCTCTGACGGCTCTCATTCGGCAATCTCTGGAGTGGGAACCGCGACTGCGCCTCCTTGAGCTTTGCTGCGCTGACTCCAGGGCATCTGTTCCAGCGATTCGAGAAAATCAATAAATTCTCGATTCGAAAGAGAACGGAGGGTCCCGGCGTCATAGGCACGAATAAAGCTCCCGCCATCCGGAACCAGGCAGTTCATCGCTTCTCGGATGGTCGGATGATGATGTCCGCAGGAATAAACGCCATCGTCTTCGGTAAAACAGGCAACGTACGTGATTTCTGGTGTATTTGGGGCCATACCGTCGCGCCGGATTATACACCGAATCAAGGTGCTATCTAGTCAGGATGTAGATTTGTGCGTCTTGCCGAAAGACTATACGGCGTGCCCAGCGCATTGATTTTATTCGGCAGACAGGTCCGAAGGCTACGGATTGAACGGCGTCTCTCCCAGGAGAAGCTTGCGGAGATGTGTGACTTTCACCGCAATCAGATTGGAAGAATAGAGCGCGCCGAGCAAACCGTTTCTTTTGATGGCCTTCTCCAGCTCTCGCATGGGCTCGCTGTTCCCCCTTCTGAGATCTTAAAACTTGTTCCCATGCAAAAGCGCCTTCCTCCGAAAAAGAAGAAATCGGCGGACGAATAAAGCAGCCCAAAAACTCTGTACGGATCTTTTCTGCGCAGTCCCAGTAGCTCCGCTGATGTGCAAGCGGGGCAAACGTCAGTAACCTGCAGAGTGAACTATTTCACTGCTTTCCGCAGACGATGAGAGGCATAATAGGGCAGCCCTCAAAAATTGCTTTTTGGAGTTTTTATGAAACCTGGCTGGCGCAAACTTTGTTTGCCTTTGCTGATGGCTTGCTGTCTTGTTGGAATGGCGCAGTCCCAGACAACCGTAACGGATAGCAAGAAGGTGATCGAAGATGCGCGCCACGCGTATTACAGCCTGCGCACGGCGGGTTTGGATGAGTTCCGCGCCACCGTGAAGCCGAACTGGGAGCTGGTGCTGAAAGACCAACTCGCGGCCGATCCTGCCGCTGCGCAAGCCGGACTCAAGCTCTTGAACGGAATACACTTTTCCATGCTGCTGGATCGGGCCGACAAGGTAACCGTCACGCACCAGACGGACACAGCACCATCGACTGAACAGCAGCGCAAAGGCTTTGAGGATATTTATTCCGGCATGGACCAGGCCATCAACGGCTTTTTTACCACCTGGGAATTATTCATGCTGAACTCTCCCCTACCGACCGCCGACAGCGTTTACAAACTGGAAGATCTGGGTACGCAATACCGGCTTTCTTACAAAGACGGCGCGGCGGACGTGGTTACCATGTTGGGCAAAAATCTTATCATCACCGATATCAAAGTAAATTCGCCGGACTTTAACAGCTCAGTGCGACCGCAATTTGCGCACACGCCAAAGGGGTTTGTGCTTACGGGGTATGACGCAGATTACAAGCCAACATCAGGAGCCGGCGTGGTAAAGCTGGCGCTCAAAATTGATCACCAGCCCGTAAGCACGCTGCAATTACCCAACAAGGTGGTGCTGGACAGCGTGATGGATGGCGCGCCAACCCACATGGAATTGGCATTCTCTGAGTTTGCAGTAAAGAACCACTAAGGCGCAAGAATTGGATTAGGAATTCGTGGTCAGCGCTGGTGCGGGCTGGAAATCGCCGATCTTTACGATGATTCGACCCACCCCCATCAGATAGGCGCTCTGGTGGGTGCCGCCCCATGCGCCGGCCGGTCCCTGTACATGGATGAGACCACCCTTGGGAATGATTCCGGCGGAATTATTCGCTTTGGGCCCGTGGCCAAATTTGTAGTGCCAGTACGGAGCGTCCACTAAAGCAGAAAAAGGAACATAGTAGCCTTCAGGCATTGCTAAGCTCCGATCAAAAAATCAACTTTTACCACAGAGGGCACTGAGGATCACAGAGAAAAACGGTTGAAGCGGTAGAAAACCTGAGTAATTATCCGCAATGAAAGTCAGGCGAGGGCGACCGCTCCACAACCTATTCAAGCCATTTCATCAGGATGAGCATCAATGTACGCAATCGCTTTTTCGGCCATTTGGCGTTCACCGTTATAGCTGAGTTTACCGGGAGCATCGGCCAGCGGCAGCCAGTAGGCGCGGCGGACTTCATGCCGCATGGCTTCCGTAACGCTATCAATCTGGCCGGACTGATATTTCGTAAGAAAAAACGACACAATCTTGAAAGCCTTTACGTTGCCGGCCCATTTGCGCACATAGACATATTTGATGTCGCCAAGTTTGGTGATCAGCGTGGCTTTCAGGCCGGTTTCTTCATGCACTTCACGTAGCGCGGTTTCCGCAGGTTTCTCTCCGGCATCTACGTTGCCTTTAGGCAGGGCGACAACATTTTTGCGGTCCTCGGGCTCGCCTTCGCGGCCGGGCTCAATCACTGCCACCCACCACTGTTTCTGCATGTACCGCAAAACCAGCGCGCCGGCGGAAAATTCTCGCACCATTTTGGTCAAGAGCGTATCCGCTTGAACAAGAAAAATGAGGACAAACAGGCCATTTTTAGGCTTTCTGGGCCCATTTTGGGCCGCTTTGAGGTTACCAACGTCATTAGAAGTTGTCTCGGTTTAGCGGAAAAATAGAGTGAAACTTACAGTTGATATTTACGGTCTAAGTTACTGTGCAAACGCTTTCGGTTAACCAGCATCTTACGATAAAGGTGCAATCTGGTTACGGCAAGTCGCCAGATTAAGGAGCGCCGTTGAAGAATCCGCTGAATAAAATCGTACGGTCTGTCCGCGCCCTGGGACGAGAACTTGCCCGCCAAACTGTTCCTGAAGCGCCTCCCGTTGAGCCGCCACGGATTCCAAAAGTCGGTATTGCGCTAGGTGGAGGCTTTGCCCGCGGTCTGGCGCATATCGGCATCCTGAAAGTTCTGGAAGAAGAAAATATCCCCATTGACTTCATCGCCGGCACCAGCGTTGGATCGGTAATCGGCGCGGCTTACGCCAGCGGCATCACTGCCAAAGAATTGGAAGAAGTTGCGGCTTTGGTCCGATTCAAAGATTTTTCGCGCTGGACTTTCTCCCGCTTCGGCCTTTTCAGCAATGACAAAATGTCAATTTTCCTGCGCAAGATCTTGCGCTGCAAAACCTTTGAAGAGTTGAAGATTCCCATGGCCATTGCCGCCACTGACATTATCACCGGCGATGCCGTGGTCTTTACCAAAGGCGACCTGGTGGATCCTGTGCGCGCGAGCTGCGCTTATCCAGGCATGTTCCAGCCGGTAAGGATCGGCGGACAACTGCTGGTGGACGGGCTGCTGGCTCATTCTGTTCCGGCGGCTCCGTTGCGCGAGATGGGCGCCGAGCGGGTAATTTCCGTCCATCTGGCAGCGCACTGGGTCAAGCCGGGTGGCCCGCGCCACGTTTTTGATGTAATTGGGCAATGCTTCTCTATAGCCCAGGAGCGGATGTGCGGCACGTGGAAAGCCGCGTCTGATATCGTGCTGCAACCGGAAATCGGCGAGTTTGCTTATGACGACTTTGTTCGCGCAACCGACTTGATCCGCTGCGGAGAAGTGGCTGCACGCGCTGCTATGCCGGAAATCCGCGCTTGGATGCCCGCGCCTGTAGGGCTGGCAGCTGCTGTGCCAAAGCCTGTATTGAATGCGGCGCTGGGTCCGCAAGCGGACTGGCAGTCCGCCACGCAGCCTGCTCCTTTAAAAACCTAACGAAACTCAAAGCAAAATAAAAGGAAAATGGGTTAGAAGCTCGCCTTGCGGCGAAAAAATTTCAACAACCACGCGGTCGGTGATGGGAAGATTTCCTGTATCGATATTGATGCGATAGACGCGCTCGTCAGAGGGCACGTCGGCCGGCATGCCAATCATTTCAATAGATCGCGGAACGATCTCCCGGGATTCCAGACCCTGATAGGCACGGACGCGGAATTTCAGCTTAAGCAGCAATTCATGGGGATCGCCAGCTACATCAACGGACGTGCCCGGTCCTTCAATGAAAATCTTCCGCAGGGATGCGGTAATACGGAAGCTGAACCGCTGCGGAAACTGTTTGACCGTTGTACCGTCTGCGGAGACAAGCCTTCTATGTGAGCCTTCCGCCACGTGCTGTGCGCCTTCCAGTTCCGGACACTCGATCAATCCAATGAGGGAAAGCGTGGCTTTTGATGGCTTGAGCACCAGCACATCATACCCCGCCGGCAAATTGGAACGCATGCCCGGCAGTGGCTTGGGCGAGTTTCTTGCTACGGCGGCAACGCCAAAACCAGCAAGAATCAACAGAAGGCCACTAAGAGTGATTGCTCGGGGATGCATGGCAGCTCTTTTCCGGCTTCCGGCGTGTGGCGTGAAACGACCCGGCATGATACACAAGAAGCTCCACCTGATGAGACAAGGATAAAGAGAAAAAAGATGCTTCGCCTCCTTTGTTTTACTGCCCATCCTGACGACGAAGCCGGCAGCTTTGGCGGAACTTTAATGCGCTATGCCGAACGCGGTGTGGAAACCCACGTGATTTGCCTCACGCCGGGCCAGGCAGCGACGCATCGCGGCGCAGCCAAGTCAGACGATGAACTGTCCGCCGCCCGCCGCCTGGAGTTCCAAGCCGCCTGCAAATTGCTGAAAGTGAGCCGCGGAACCGTGCTCAACTATCCCGACGGAAAGCTTGATCGCCAGGATTTTTATGCTGTCGTTGGCGACCTGACTCGGCGCGTTCGTGAGCTGCGTCCCCACGTGATAATGACGATGGGCACTGAAGGCGCAATTACGGCGCATCCTGACCATTCGATGGTTTCTATTTTCGCCACCATTGCCTGCCACTGGGCCGGACGGACAAATCGTTTTGCCGACCAACTGGAAAGTGGTCTTACGCCGCATCGGACCCAGAAGCTCTATTACGCTACCGCGTTGTTCACCATACCCGAGCGGCAACCGGTATCGCTGGCGCCTACCACGACGATCATCGATCTAACGCAGCATGAGATTGATGCCAAGATTGCGGCTTTTAAGCTGCATACGTCACAAGCGCCGCTGTTCGGCTTTTTTGAAGATACGATGCGCAAACGCGGCAAGATGGAAGTGTTTCACCTGGCCAACAGCATCAAGCCGAGAAAGCTGGAAATGGAAACAGATTTGTTTGCAGGAGTTGAAGACATTGGATGATGGGCCTTTTTCTAAAATCCCGAGCGGAGCGAGGGATCACTATCTCGTCAACAATCTTTCCGATTAGCACCTAAGCTGAATCGTGTCGGTAGGGTTCCCTCACCCGCGCATCAATTACCCAGTACGTCCGCAGGTTAGCTGCGCGGGCTCGGGATTTCAGAAGGACTCACTTCGCCAGCGGCTTGATAATCTCGCTCAGCACGTCCGGCTTCGATTCATCGCGCACCAGGTGAGCGTATTTCTCGCCATCGTGATAATTCAAGGTAAACGTCTTATAGTAATCGCCATTCATCACCAGCAATTCCAGGTTTGGGCCGTTTCCCTTCCCTGCTTTCAGCGCATCGCGCAGAATGTCAGGATTGAACTTTCTGCCGTTTACCGCGACGAGCATTGTTCCGGGCGAAATCCCGGCTTTCCATGCGGGAGAGTCAACAATCACGTCCTGAATGCTGCCCTTGTCATCGAGCGAGAGTCCAATGGAGAAACGAGCGTCCACAGCGTTGCGGGTTTTTTCTATGGCTTTGGTGAACTCACTGGGCTTGTCGTCATAAACCAGCTTCCAGCCACCATTAATGATGCCGCCCAGCGGAGCGCCCGGACCGTAGGTATCCAGCCGGTCGCGCAGGAATTTTGCCCAATCGTAAGGCGTGACTTCATTCAGCGTTTTGACTACATCATCGAACGTGTAAGTGATGACCTTGGGCGGAGTGTTGCCGCCGCCGTGGAAGATGTGACAGAAATCGGTCATTGACTTCTGGCCTTTGGTCTGCTGCCGGATAACTGTGTCAGCTTCCAACCAGATCAGGAAGCCTTCAGGATAGTAGTCCACACTGCGACGCCAGCTTTCGAACTCAGGGGGTGCGTTATAGAGCAGCTGCGCGGCATCGGCTGTATCCTGCAAAGGACGCCAAGACCGGCCAGGAGTGTGGTCCAGTGCGGCGGCTGTTTCTGCCGTTTCATCCAGGAATTGCTGCTTCGTCCACAGTCCGGCGCGCGGGGCAAGAATATCGCCAAGATATTGCGTGAGCCCTTCATACACCCAAAGCAGGTCGCCTTCCATCGGCACCTGATAGTCCGGAGTTGCCAGTCCTTTGGGACGGCGATACTTGCCATTCCATGAATGCGTCATCTCGTGCGGCAACAGACTGCCGGCAAGCCAGCGCGCATCGTCATCAATCATGGTGCGCTCGGCCACGCGGTCATCGCTCGACTCATGATGTTCCAGGCCAAAGTGCGCTGTGTGGTCGCTCAAGGTTAGTAGAAAGTGATAGTCACGATAGTGCCGCGCACCGTAGAGTGCGCCGGTTTCCGCGATCAGATGTTTGTACTGATCGATGGTGGCTTGCGGCATGTCCAAAGCGGCTTCGCCGTCAGAAACTTCGTCAATGTAATGCTGAATCGGACCTTCAGGCGTGAGCGAAATGCGGCGGAAGTGCGCTCCGGAAAGAACCGGCGAATCCACCAGCGTGGTCAACGATACCTGCTGGAAATTAATTTGCCCGCCGCTCTCACTCGCCACCGGCAATGCAGTGCCATATTTCCAGCCCGTCGGCAGCTTTAGAGATGCAACAATTGGAATATCGTCAGTAGGTTTTCCGAGAACGTACAGAACAACCTGGTTCCAGCTGAGCATGTCGAGTTGAGTAGTGGCCGATGCTCCCGACGAAAAGCCTTCCGGCGGCGCAGGCATCACCAAGTCCAACTTTGCTTCCAGCATGGTGACGCCTTGCGGCACCGTGACATGTATGGTGTACATCTCATCCAGATCGCGCCGCCAGGTTAGCCTTTTTCCGTTGGCAAAAAACATCAAGCCTGTGAGGTCGGTGATAGGGCCGGTGGGGCCGTGCTCGCCGGGAATCCACTTGGGGTAAACAAGTTTTACGTCGCCAGCGGCTACCGGAATCTCCAGCTGCGCATGCAGGATCTTTTCCGGCGCATGGGTTGCGTCGACCATCAGTTTGATTGGCTGCGAGGGCTCCGTGCTGGCGGCTGCTTGCGGCTTGCGCTTCTGGGCAGGACTTGCGATTGATGTAACGAGCAAAACGAATATAGCTATGTGGCGAATGAATTTTGGCATGGCTGAGTTCTTCTCCCTGTGGAGCGAAGCAAGATTAAAGAAGCTGCGCTTGGAAGGCAAGCCGGGGATTTAGAACGGTCTGCTGTTTGAATTTCCTGCTGCTTCAATGGCCTCTCGGTTATCAGTAGTTTCGTACGTAGTCTAGGTTTTGTACGTAATGTAATAATCTCCTTCTCACTTAATCGTCATCCTGACGGGCGTGAGCGAGCCCGCGTTTTCATCAGCGGGCGAGTAGCCCTGAGGGACCTTGTGCCTTATCAATGGAGAAAGTCTCTTACGTTTACATGATGGGAAGCACTTCGCGCCGTGCGTTATACACGGCGTGACAGCACTTCTTTTTATGCGCATTTGGCAGCATAAAAATGATCAGGGCGGATATTTCACAACGAAATATAAATGCTATCGCCTGGTTTACTTTGAGCAATTCACGAATATAGAAGCGGCGATTGTCCGCGAGAAAGAGATTAAGGGCTGGCGCAGGGAAAAGAAGAATAAGCTTGTCGAATCTAAGAACCCGGGATGGAAGGACCTGGCTGCGAATTGGTATCCAGAAGGGCTCATGAAGGAGGGAGTTCCAGTAGATTTCAGCAAGACCAAAACATAAGGTCCCTCAGGGCTACTCGCCCGCTGATGAAAACGCGGGCTCGCTCACGCCCATCGGGATGACGAATTGTGTTTACGTTATTCCGAAGATTCGGTTCCTTCGTGTTCCTTTGTGGTAATTGTTTTTGGTTTATTTCTTTTTCTTTTTGGCGTTCGATGAGGCTTCCGGCTGCGCGCCGGTGACGCTGGCCAGCACGTGATCGAAGGCCTCTTTGGCCGTCATCTCTTTGCTGCGGCTCTTGTTGCCGCGATATTTGTGTTCGCTATTGCAGGTGCGGCAGCGCGTTTGCAGCACTTCTTCCCCCATCATCGAAACTATAGAGTGGTCAGTGGTGCGTTTGCAGCGTGAGCAATGATCGTCAATGTCGTCGCCAAGTCGCATCGGTCCCTCCGCGGAAGTCGTAGTGCTATTTTGCCGCAAAGCGGCCTCGCTGTCTCGCTGGTTTATGATTAAATCTCTATCGTGCCTCTTCCACAGCGCGGCAAATTTATCACCTTTGAAGGCCTTGACGGCGTGGGGAAATCCACGCAAATGGAAAACCTAGCTGCGCACCTGCGCGAGCGCGGGATTGACCTGATCAGTACGCGCGAGCCGGGCGGGACCGCATTGGGAGAAAAACTGCGGACTGTCCTGCTCAGCTCGCGCACTGAAGGTTTATCACCGCTGGCGGAACTTGGCCTAATGTTTTCCGACCGCGCACAGCATATTGACGAACAGATTATGCCCGCGCTGGAGCGCGGCCAGTGGGTCTTGTGCGACCGCTTTACCGACTCCAGTGAAGCTTACCAGGGCGGCGGCCGCGAGCTTGGCAGCGAGATTGTGCTGCAATTGCATAAAACTTTGTGTCGCGATCTACAGCCCGATCTGACGATCCTGATGGTCTCTGATGTGGGGCGTACAGTCGCCCGCGCCCGCCGCAGAAACGTAGAACAATCCAAAACAATGGCGGAGGACGAGAACCGCTTTGAGAAAGAAAGTCGCGCGTTCTATGATCGTGTGCTGGCGGCATACATGGCCATTGCCCAGCGCGCCCCCGAACGCGTGGTGTCCGTCGACGCAGCCGAGGCCATCTCAAAAGTGCAGAAGAAAATTGTTGCAATCGTTGAAGAACGCTTGTTCTCAGAAAAGCCTCTCTCAAAACAAAAGACGCCCTGAGAGAAGAGTGCATCTCGTCCCAAGATACTTAGTGTTAAGCAAAAAAACACGCCGCCTACCCGCAATTGTTTGACAACTCCAGTGCAGCTGCTGCACATCTTTCCAACCAACAAGCCTGTCCCCAAATGAGGTCTTTCATGTCTCTGTATCGCAGGCTATTTCCTTGTGTTAGCGCTCTATTGCTAGCTTCATGCTTTACCCTTGCCACAGGATGTGGCTCGGTTAGTTCCAACTCCAACCCAACCCCGACACCGACTCCAACGGCAACGCCAACTCCGGGAACTACACCCTCGCCAACGCCAGTTCCAACTCCGAGCCCGTCACCGACTCCAACGCCAACGCCGGGACCATCGAATGCCGCTATCACCGGGCGTGTGGTTGATCCCAGCGGTGTACCGGTTGTGGGGACCGTGGTGGTTGATCTGGAGCGCGGCGGAGGCGACTTCTTTACCCTTATGCAAACCACCGCGGATGCCCAGGGCAGATTCCGCTTTGATAATGTTCCTGCATTGCCGCCGCCCACGCTGAGCACGGGATATGCAATCATGGTTGCGGCTCGCGCCGCGCATGATCCCGGCACAGCGCCAGGCTCGCCTGGTAGCTTCTATGCGCCAGCGCTATTGGTTCCCGGCGGCGGACCATTTACTCCGGGCGATCCGATCCTTCCCGGCACCGATGTCGGAACCATTCAGTTACGTTTCACGTCGCAAGGGGATATTGAAGGAAATGTGTCCTCCACTGACTCCACGCAAAAAGTGCCAATACCGATTCGCGTGAAATTTGCTCCCATGCGGATATTTACGCTGGACTTCGTTTTTGACTATCCGTGGGTAGGTCCAGCTCCGCAAGTCACAACCGCGCCTGGCGCAAGCTGCGCGCCGGGAACCGCATGCGGTTCTTTCCAGCTTAGTCCAATCCCGACAGACAGGGTGGAAGAGGCTATATTCAGCAAGTCCGGATATACGTTCGCCCCGAGTAACAACGGGGCCAATTTCATATTGACGCTCAACGCATTCTCGCTGCTGAACGGGAAACCGGACTGCAATCCATCCAGCAATCAGCTGGTCGCTAATAGTTTGGCGCCGGATGCTGGAACAAACGTGGGGACGGCGAACTTTACCGGTTGCCAATAACTGAAATGAAAAGAGGCCCGCCGAAGCGGGCCTCAGTTTCAGGATGAACGCGGAAAGCCGAGTGGCCTTCCGGAATTGAGATGGGCTACCTTCCTACCACAAAAAGGTGTCCATCGTTTTGTGAGTAAATTCTTCCGCTGTTATCCATGGAAGCGGGCGTGTAAGCCGCGCCAATGGCAAGCTGCTGGAAGATATGCTGAATGAGGGTGCCTCCCTGGCCAATGGCGTAAAGATTGCCGTCTTCACTGTTGGCATAAACCACGCCATTTGCGTCCACCACCGCTGCGTTCACGCACCATTCAAAACCATTCGGATGGTCGGAAACGCAGGTTACGGTTCCATCAGGATTGCGCGTGCAAGCCTGGGTATTGGTGTTCTGGAAATTCCATTCAATGTTGAGGTTGGGGTTAAGTTGGGAAACAAAATACTGTTCCGGCCCCAGGAATGAAGCGTTGGGGTTGGAACGGTCCGGGCACCAGTTGGGATCCAAGCAGTAGTCGCCGCCTGCACCCACTCCGCCGTAATGGTTGTTCTTGAAGACGACTGAGTAGGTGCCGCCGTGAGGATAGATTGCCGGCGTGTTGTCCCAGCCGAAGCCGAAGGCATTCAGGAAATCACCATTCGCGCTGAAATGCAGCATGTGTCCCTGCGCCCAGTTATAGGAGGTGTAAGCGCCATAGAAAATGCTGCCATCGGGCGCAACCACCGGAGTGGAGGATGAGTCGTCCAGCACGCGTGCCGGAGGCGGTTCGTTGGTTCCAGGATCAACGCCGAAGGTTGCTCCCGCAGTGCATCCGCCGTTAGCGCCTGCTCCACCAGGGTTGCCGATGGCGAAGCTCACCCCGCAGCCGTCATTGAGGCGGTTGCGGAATGAAGCCGCCCATTTGCCGGTCATGTTGGAATTGACCGCGACCAGGTAGTTATAGCGGCTAACAAGATGGGCCTTGGCGATGGTGTAAATAGTGCCGTCAGGAGCAATGGCCGGAGCGATGTTGAGTGCCGCGCGCTCCGTGCCGCAAGGCGTAGTCTGCGGGTTAGCGTTCGGCTGCGGCGGCCAGGGTAACTGTGTCTCACTAAATGACACATTGCAGCGGCCATTCGGCAGCGGTGGCGCTTCGCCCTTGATCTGCGCCTGTGAGAACAGGGTGCTATAGCTCACCTTGGTGACAACGTCACTGGGCGTCACCTTGACCAGCCAGGAACCGACCACATCATCGGTCAAAAAACCTTTCTGAGTGTTTTGCGTAACTTGAACGACGTTGTAATACAGGTTTCCGCTTGCATCTGCGCTGATGGGCGAAGCCGTAAAGGTGTTGGGATTAATCGTGGTCCCAAAGGGGTTGATGCGCTTTACCACTGCTCCCGTGGACTTATTAATCTTGAAGATGGTGCCGCCCTGGCCCGGATCGTAGAGGAATCCATTGGCCAATGCAGCGTGATACACCGGCTCCCAGAAAAGGCTGGAGGACCCGGCGGCAAACCAGTCAGTGTTGAATGTCCACTGCTTTACCAGGGTTCCGCCCTGCCATGTGTATTTGTTCTGGTGCCACTTTTGTGTGCTGTAAGTGCTGTTGCTGTAGGTCCCGTCCTTTGACTCGATGAAAACGTCATTACCATCCACCAGGGGCACCTGATAGTGCACCAGCAGGTCACCGGTCGCATTCGGGTCGGCTTTCTCGGCGTCAATATTGAAATCGTAAACCAGATTGACGATGTTCTGGTTCAGAGGCTGGCCCACCACGCCACCATCAAACAGCGTGTGTTGGGAATTCAGGCCCCATTGCGCCCAATCCGGGGGCTTGCTGGGCGCCAGAACCTGCGCCGCTGCGCTGACAGACAGGAAGGCGAGCAATCCCGCCAGAAGACATGCACTTGCAAGAACTTTCCGCTTCAAGAAAACTAAATTCATTTGTACCACCTTGTTTTGAAATATTTACAACTTGGCCAGGTACTGGTGAATGGTTCCAGCAGGCTGCGTTACACCTACTGCAAAAAAGAAGTGAGGACAACTTAAGTGGTGCAGGGCTACAAGTGTTCAGCGGTTCAGAACCTGCTTAGTGCAAAACAGCCAGGGGGCTAGCATCCGGGCTGCAAAAAATCGGGATGGAGCTTACTATCCAGAGAAGCTGGAAAATGAGAAGGGCTTAATCTGTTTGGAATCTGTAAATTCCTGAAAACCTGCACAATGACATGTGCAAAAAGATCCCGAAATCTGGATAAGTTGACCAAGCGCTGCTAAAAGTTAGAGAGCAGCGGCTTTTTCAGGATTGACAATGTTACGGCGTGGCTGGTTGTGTGAAGCGAACCAGCCGAGAAGTCGGCGTTCAAATTCATCACGCTCGACGGGCCACACCATGGTGTGGCCCGCATGCGGGACAAGCCAAAGAAGAACGTGATTTGGCGCAGCAGCCGCTATGAGCGGGGAATGGCGTGGAGCAATATTCCTATCGTCCTCTCCATGGATCAACAGCACAGGAATTCTAGAATGCGCAACGGCTGCCAACGGGTTGGGCTGCAGCAGATGGACTCCGTAACGCACACGCGCATACGCGACTGCTGACCAGATTGCGGGACGGCCAAGTGTTCGTCCGAACCATGGGCCCAGGTGCAGCGGGCCGGAGACGCGTTCATAACTCATTTCACCCGCGGTTGAGAAAGGGCTTTCCACCGCGACGGCGCAAAAGCGGTTTTCGACCGCCAAGGACTGAAGGACCAACGCTGCGCCATAGGACTCGCCAAATCCATAGACACATTGCGGAGGATCATGGGCGTATATCCACGAAACCCAACGATGAATATCATCGGATTCCTTTACACCATAGGTGGCCAGTTCACCGCCGCTCTCGCCGTGGCGGCGCGCATCGGGAAGCAGGACCGCGTAGCCGTGTTCCAGCAGCAGGTGTGCGTATCCCGCCACGCCTTCACGATTGTCGGTGATTCCATGCAACAGAATTACCGCATTGCCGTTGTAATCGCGTGGATGGACAAACCAGCCCTTCAGTAACGCTCCATCAGCGGCAGTGATCGCAACATCCTGCAATTCAGCATGGAAATCAGATCGCACAGCTGCCGCGATGGCTTGGCGATGGCGTAGAGGAAGCCGATGGAGCTTGAGGCTGACATCGGCTATGGCGATGCCGGCCAGAATGGACAGAACCAGATAGGCTATGAAGCCTGCAAAAAGGACTTTACGAAAAATATGGGTTTCCTTAGCCGCTGGGTTCGAGTGTCGAGAAGGCTGCATGATCGGCGAATCAGACCTTAATCTAGAGACGGTCGCCGCAGAAGCAAATTACAGCCTGCCCGCGCCGAATTCTGATGGCTTTGAAATGCGCCCAAACTTACTTGAGTGTCACATTCAACGCAGTAGTCAGACCCGTGTTCACGGTCGTCGCTGTGCTGACGCTGGTAAAGCCCGGAGCTGCCACAGTGACCGTATAGCTTCCAATGGAAATCCAACTTGAGCTGAACGCTCCAGCGCCATCCGCCTTGACGGTTTTACTCAAGCGCAGCTTGCCTCCGGTAAGAGTCAAAGTGGCCCCCGCCACCGGCGCTCCGACGCTGTTCAGCACGTGTCCGCTGATCTGTCCGGCGGTGGAGATGAATATCTTGGTTGGGCTTGGCTCCGCCACTGCATTCATCGTAGAGGTACCCGTGCGAGCATCGCTTAGCCAGCCCGACTTGCCGGCCGTGATCGACAATGACTTGCGCGCGCTCGCAGGGATGGTGAAGTTACCATTTGCATCCGTCACCGCCGAGCCGCCGTTGTAAGCCACGGTAACGCCCGCTGCGGCCGAGCAATCGATGGCGCTCTTCGCCTTGCCGGAAATCGTCCCTACCACAGTTGACACTCCGGGATTGTGATACGGCACAGCGAATTGATTGTGGTCGTCGGTCAGGAAAGTATCGAGGTATGGAGAATAAGAAGTCACGCTCACGCGATTCAGTGATGGCGAGATCCGCATGATGCGCAGATAGCCGTCTCCGCCCAGCGGATCGGATTGATAATCGGAGAGAATCTGGTTTACCAGATTGCCGTTCAGACCCAGGTCCATGCGCCGGCCCGTGCCGTCTCCCTGCACTACATGACCGCTCAGCACCAAGTGAATGTTGGGGTATTTGCGTACCAGCTTCCACCACATATCTTCGCCATTGTTGTCCTGCCCCACGCCGAAGCTGCCCGCGCTGTTCAGGTCGCATCCGGAAATGCGGGTGTTGTCAGAATAGGTGAACATGTGCGTGACAATGATTGCATCTTTATTTTGATTGGCTTTCAGGATGCCATCGGCCCAGGCGAGAGCTGAGTCGCGTGCGGCAAATTCCAGCACGATAATCAGGTAGTTGCGTCCGTTAACCGTCACCACGCCGTAAAAATTCTCATTGCTGCCAGCGGGAAAGCTGCCCTTATACCAAGCCGCTCCGGCATAGCGCGCCGGACCAAAAAACGAATTAAAGTTCTTGGTGGAAGCGGTACGTCCGGCAGGATTGTTCTGGTCGTAATCGTGGTTGCCGATGGCCATCATGTAAGGCACTTTGCCGTCGAGCAGACGCACTGCGGCGTCAGCATTCTGCCATTGCGCCAGGCTGCCGCCGCCGTCCACGATGTCCCCGAGCCCGACCACCAATTGAATGTTCTGGTCCTGGACGTGATTGGCGATCCACTGGGTTTGCGCAGCAAAGATCTGGGGATTCAATGCCGAATAGAACTGCGTGTCCGGTAGCGCGACAATGGTGAACTCGTCCGCGGGCGTCGGCGAAGGCGTGGGCGTCTGCGCGCTCAACCAGCCAGCCAGGGACAAAACAGCTACGACAACAAAACGGGAATATCTCCTCAACATGCCACAAGAGTACGCACAGGAGAAATGGAATCAATAAGGCGTTTGACCTGAACAGGATTAAGGCAACTAACCTTAGAAATACATCCTTTTCATTGCCGTTGCTTCTAACAGTTTATTGCAAGTCTCTTGTTCCTTCTATAACCAATAGACATCTGGGACTCATAAAGGAATTCAGGCATGAAGGTGACATCGGACCGGATTAAGGCCAGGGCTCAGCAGCTCAGGAACAACGGATTCAAGTTAAGCGGCAACATGGTACGTTCAACGCTGGAAATGAATGCCGGAGCCAGAACGCTGCAATCACCCAAAGAAGCTTCCGTCACGGAAAAAGAAAAAACGGAGAACCCTGCCAGCAAGCCGGAAAAGACCGAAGCCGCCTGACGCAAATCGGAAAGACAATTGCTATATTTCTGAATCAATAACAGGAAACTTATGCCCAAAACTGAGCGCAACCAGAATAGCCGTTCCAACGGCGGCTCAAACGTTAGAGTGCTTCATTTCCCCGCCACATCGGCCATACCAGCACCCATCGACGGCGATACAGACGCGCTGGCGGACGCCATCCGCAAAGCCTGGACACAGAAATCGTCGAACACAAAACAGGCTTCCGGTTCCGGCCTGGGACAGCTGCGGCTGGTCAACGGCAAGATTTAGCTTCCAGCGGTGGCCTTTTCAGCCATCAACTTCACGCTACCGGACTCAGGATCGATGACCCGCATCTTCTCCCAGTCATACGCGAACTCTTTGCCGCATCCCAAACATACAAAATAGGTTCCGGTAATGGCAGCAACGGCTGACCGGGGCTGGCCCTTGCGGCAGGTAATGAGCGGCGTGCACTTTTTATGACGGCAAGGGAAAACTTTGGTCCATGCCATTTCCACTAATTCGATAACCACAGACACCTCTCGTAAGGGGGAGCCACGGAGGGTGACGATCAACCTCTAGATCACATTCAATTGGGACGGGGAACTCCCTTGAGCGCAATCATGGACAGAATTTGTTAGGCAGTGATTAGAGGCCGGTTAAAAATGCTAATCGATGGTTTGCAGGCAAGAATGAAATGCTTTGCGGGATAAGGGGCTTCTGGCGAAGGTTGGAACCGCGCGTTCGAAAAGCGGTTGTAAAAAGTTATAGGTGGATACGGCTTCCGGGTCCATATCCACCTATTTAGCAGTCGACGGATGAGCCTGCTTCTGTAGTAGTAGAGTCAGAAGCCTCTCCGGAAATATAGGGTTGCCCAAAAAAAATCAGAAAATTCCAATGGATAGGCCAAGTCTTTGTTATCAATGACATACCGGCTTTTCAAGAAACCAGCTAAAGCAGAAAGGCTGTGCGCCGTTAATCTAATTTTCATGTTTAAAATGGCTGCATGCCATTTTCTGATTTTCAGGGCAATGCGGAAACCGTACGCCAACTGCGAGAGATGCTGGCCCGCGACCGGTTTCCCCATGCCGTGATTCTGGCTGGGCCGCAGGGCGCCGGAAAGTACACTCTGGCCCTAATGGTGGCCCGAACCATGAACTGCCTGCAGCCTGGCATCACCGACGGCCTGCCGGATTTCTGCGGCGTCTGTTCAAACTGTACTCGCATCGGCCAGGCTGAAGATCTGGAAAGCCGCTTTGCAGAAGCCGTGGAGGCCCGTGAAGGGCTGCGCGAGACCGACAAGCGTGAAACCCGCATCCTGGTGCAAACCCATCCTGACGTTCTGGTGGTTCCGCCTGATCCGCCGCAGATGATGATCAAAGTGGACCAGGTGCGGCAGGTGATCCAGACTGCGCGCTACAAGCCGCAGGAAGCTCGCCGACGCGTGTTTATCTTTGTGGATTCGGCGTTCATGAAAGAAGCGGCCAACGCACTGCTGAAAGTGCTGGAAGAGCCACCGGATTTCGCTACTCTTTTCATTCTTGTCCGCAACCCCGGAGAATTACTGCCGACCATCCGTTCGCGTTGCGTGATCTTTAGCCTAAGCGCTCTTCCAAATTCCGAAATTGAAGGTTATCTGGAAAAATCGCGGCCAGAATGGAATGCACGGCAGCGCCAGCTTGTGGCCCGACTGTGCGGCGGGGCCGTTGGCCGGGCACGCACGCTCAACCTAGAAGAATATATGGCTGCCCGCAAGGACGCGCTCACGCTGCTGGTAACGGCCATCCGATCTGGCGAGCATTCTGATCTTTTCCGCACCACGGAAACATATCGCGCGGGTGGTGAGGGCAAAGAAAAAACAGATCGCCTGCTGAGCGCCGTCTATGGTCTGCTGAAAGACCTGCTGGCTCTGATTTCAAATGCTCCGGAACTGGTCCGCAACACGGATATTGCAGCGGAGTTGAAGTCGCTGGCCGTTGCCGTGGATTTCAACTGGATTACCCAGGCGAATTACCAGTTAGGACAAGTCCAAAGCGGCATGCGCCGCAACGTTCTGCGGCCACTTTCACTGGACGCATTTGCTCTGGCGCTGGAACGATGATGCCGCAATCGCATAGCGTACCTTGGTTCGACGTAAAACATAAAAAATCACGCTGGGTGATTGGCCTTTCAGGCAATTGAAAGCTACCCCGCTGTGTGGTACGGTTACAGCATTACCCGCACTGAATTCTCGCCCACATTTCTGGGATTCAGCTCGGTCAGCCGAGCCGGTTTTGCTTGCCGGTGCAGTTTCGATCAAATAGCGGGACGGACAACTATGAAGGATGGAATGGATTCAACAGCCGCACGTCAAGCTCCAGAGCGTACCCAAGAGGAAGAATTCGTCAGCCGAAAGTTGATTCGGCCTTCCTTGAGTTCGCCGGCTCCACGCACTGAACCAGTATCAGAACGTCGTGAGCGGCTGGAACGCACAGACCGCGCGCCCGCCATGGCCCGCCGCGCCGGACCGCCAGAGCAGACCCACGCTGAAAATTACTATTACCAGAAGCAGATCCAGGCCAAAACGCCGGTCGTGATCGTACTGAAAGACGGCGAAGAGGTTCAGGGCTGCATCGAGTGGTATGACCGCAATTGCATCAAGGTCAACCGCAGCAGCGCATCTGCCCTGCTGATCTATAAGCCTTCCATCCGCTATATCTATAAGGCCGGCGAAGGCAAGCCTTAACCGCCGGAATGCATTCCATCTGGCCCGAGATCACTGGTTTTCTTGCGCGCAACTGGCAGGAACTTGTGGGCTCGCTCACCGGCGCTCTGTGCGTCTGGCTGTTAGTAAAGCAAAACATCTGGAACTGGCCCATCGGGATCACCAACAACATCTTCTACATCATTATTTTCTATAAGTCCGGCCTGTTCGCCGACGCCGGTCTGCAATTCGTCTACATTGCCATTGCGATTTACGGCTGGTGGAACTGGCTGCACGGCGGCCTGCAGCACGGCGAGCTGGAAGTAAAAACCGCGTCGCCTTCGGGCATTGTGGGATATCTGGCGATGACCGCTGCTGCCACCGCCATTCTCTATTGGGTGCTCCGTCGCTTTACGCCCAGCACTGTTCCCTTTGCCGACGGCCTCACCGTCGCGCTTTTTCTGACCGCACAGTTCATGATGTCAAAAAAGATCGTGCAGAATTGGTGGTTCTGGATTGTGGGCGACGTCCTGGTCATCGGCCTCTATATCTATAAACAGCTCTATCTCACGTCGGCCTTGTACGCGTTCTTTCTGGCGATGTGCATCGCCGGTCTGCTGGAGTGGCAGAAGGCTTCCCGGCGGATGGCAGGGGCGGCAGCGTAACTCCACCGCGGAGACGCGCAGGCGCGGACAAAATCAAAAGATTCGCCGCAGATTACGCAGACAAGCGCAGATCGGAAGGCCGCTTGTACCCGGCCTTGTCTCCATTTTTGGCATCTTAATGTAGTGGAGCAACGCCGCAGGTCCGCTTGGAGGCCGCATGAATAACGAGGCAATGAAGGAAGTCCTGAACGAACTGTTTTCTCATCTGGAAAGACTGGAAACTCAAAACGAGGCCATCCTTCAGTTCCTGAAAGAGAAAAAACGCGTAACCGACAAGCAGCTTGCTCCGTATCTGGAACAGGCGGGCAATGCCAGCAGCGTGAAGTGGCGCGCCGCGCGGGTAAGAATTGATCATCTGTTGTCGCCGGAGCATCCGGAAAAAGAACTCAAGCTGGGCAAACAGCCTGAGCTGCAAGCCGAGCCGGGCGGTAAAGAAGAATCCGCGGCGGCGGATGCCGCACAGGCACGTCCAGATGGCAAAGCGGACAAATCAGAGCCAGAGTCAGGGCAGGGGAACAAGGAACAGGCCGCGCAAGCTGAACCTGAGCGGAAATCTGATCATCCCACGCAAATTACGGCAACTGTGCCCGAGCAGGAAGGCGCTGAGCTGGTAGCGCAGTTAAATTCCAAAGAGAAAAACAGCGGAAAAGAGGCTGCGTAGGAATTATTGCGCTCCGCGCGGCTTCGGTTTTTGCGCTCCGCTTCGCTACGCGCTGGCCTACGGCGTAAGGACGGACTCTCTGCTCGCTTACCCAGCGTTAATCTCAGCGCGCGAGCGCGCTCCGGGACGTGCTGGGGTAACTTGTGGCCGCACCAACTGACCTGGATTGTCGTAACGCGCACATCGCCATTGCCTTGAAAGCAATGCATCGAATCCCTCACTTCACAAATAACGACTAGGTGGCGCACCGAGGGAACCGTCAACCCGCTATAATGGACCATGAGCAGCTCTGCGGAGAAAACGCCTCAACCAGAACGGGTTTTTGATTTCGGCACTATAAGTGAAACGATAGATGGCCTGCTGATAAACGTTCATCGCGACCTCAAGAGTCGCATTAATGAGGCCCGCGACATCCCCACAGCCCGAGGCTTTCTTTTGATGCGGATCGCAGCGCTATTCGCTCGACAGCTCTATGATTCAATCCGCTTCCTGTGTGCCGATGTTGAAAGCCTAGGCCGTCGTCCAGAATATGTGTTTGCCGTTCCCAGCATCGTGCGAACCATGCAAGAAATTCTGTTCACAATCATGTACGTCAACGAAGATTTCCCGGCCAGGGCAGACGAATTTCAAAAAGCCGGATGGCGCGAGCACAATGAGGAACGTGGCAAGTATTGCAACGAGTATTCGAAAATGCCTGAATGGAGACCTTTCCTTAAGAAATTCAAACAGTCAGTTCAGATGGGATTCAGCATCTCCAACTCTCGCCTGAGGAAACCAAACAGCCGCAGAGTATCGATTATTTTCCGATTGGGCAGCGCCTGTTAGATTCAATGGGCAAATCCAATCAGTCTTTTGCCAAATGGCTGGACAAGTGGTTCTATGACGAAACCTCTGCTATTGCTCACTTCACCCCCCTTGGGGTAGTGAAGATAGCAGGGTATCTGATACGCGACATGGCACCCGAATCAGACCGCAAAATCATTGAAGAAGAATCCATGCGCAAATTTAAAGGCTTTTATTACATGATGGCAACCATTGTGGTGGTGGCCAATGCGTCTGAACTTGAGCACCAGCTCCATCTCAACAACCGGGAACAAATCGTCAAGGTATGGGGGAAAATTCGGGTTGATTTCCCGGATGCCGAAGAAGTGTGCTCTCGCAGATATGACGAATTGTTAGGCATGAAGGCACGGTCATAGTGAACCGCACTTATTCCTCAGCGCGCGTTGCACACCTCGGACATGGCTGGGCTGTTACCAGCCGTCCCACCAGAGGCGGGACTAGTGCAATTTAGATAGAAGCGATCTCTATTCCTGAAAACGGATTCGCGGCGTTGTCGAATCCCACCCTTTTGCAGACGCGAAAGGATGGGGCAGCCCCGTGCTTCAGGCTGCAACGTGCATCTTGCGCTTACGGTCTTCCAGCCCCTAGGGCCTGCTTCACCGGTGGGAAATAGGTGGGGCTTGCCAACCAGCTTTCATTGCGCTTTTCGGCGTTCTCACCATCTTGATCGTGAGTAATTATGTAAGGACCGCCGCCAATCTGTTTCTTGTCACGGTCATAACCCAGCCAGCACCCTTTGAAATCTCCGCTATCCATATCTCGCTCCACAACTATCGAGCCGCTGCCGCGCTGAGAATCTTCATGCCAATAGCGAAGGACCAGCACATTGTCTCGATAGGCACCTCGCACCTGCCATTCAGTTTTGTAGCCCTGTATCCTGCTTATCTCGCCAGCTACTTGCTCATCGGCCTGGAACAATTTGATACTCTCGTGGTATATGTCTTCGCGCTGCTGCGCGCCACGATATTCCCGGGAAATGCCGATCCACGCCGGCTCAACCGGGGATGGAGGACTCGGAAGTGCGACACCCAGGAACTTCAAGATTTTGTACTTCAGCGGCAGACGAATATCTTCAACGGAGATGCGCTCCTTAAGTACGAGAGCAACAAACACGATGGTAAAAACAATTTTCATACATATAAAAGCAGTTAAGAACCCCGAATCCATTGGTGGAATCGGCGGCGATCTAAAAAAATCGGGAGGGAGGGAGGTTACTGGGCCGGGATGAATATTGCAGTACACTGCAATGATCGTATATAGGCTGTCGAGAAGCGCATAAGCAGCGAGAATTATCGACATCAATAACTTGCCTATACGACTTGTCGAATAAGCTCTGATTCCTCCATGTATTGCGTAATAGCCAACCAACAAAAGCAAGGTGGGAATCACCGGCTCAATGATTTTGTTCCCCGTTGTAAAATTTCTACCTGGAAACAGCAACGAAATAATTGAAGATGCGACAGGAATCGCTGACGGAATAATAAGAAAGCGAAGGAACCAAAGGGCGACCGCCTGGCTATTGTTCGCGAAAGGATCCTGTTTAACGAGAGGCTCATGTATGCCTGTAAATCGCTGCTGGAAGACACTTGGATTCTGTCTTTCTGTTCGCAGCAATACCCCGATATAGGCGAATAGAAATCCTGTAATGCCAACCAGCAATTCAGGAGGATTCGCACTGTAATAGTAAGGGGTAAGAACCGCCCAACTGAGCGAAAACAACGCGAGAATACTGAACACTCTAGGCGCGTGACGCGCAAAGACGGAGGCGCTTCGCACCGTATATGCGAAACAGGCAGCCGTAGCGAACCATGCGAAAATCTTGAGCCAAGACATTGGGTCCCCCAGTTCTGAGCGCATGGCGGGAAGCATTGCCAATTCCGGCTTGCGATAGGCAAGCCCCCTACACGCTCAGGTCATTTGACAGTACAATTTCAAAAAATGCGGGCAGCCCATGATACCCCTTCTCTTTAGCTGCGACGATCACTAACTCGTCTAAGTGACTTAATTAGAAGTATTTAACCCTTACGATTCCATAGGTCAGCACTCTTCGCTAGACCGACAGCAAGCCGTGTGCTCCAGGTTGCGTTGGGGATTTTCTATTATCACGAAACAATCGAGGTGCCCTGCCCTTAGCAGTTTTTTTTCAGAAGGGTGCAAATGAACTGCGGTGTCGTTTGATGTTTAGTGCGCTCCACTCCGTTGCGCGCGGGCCTTCGGCAGAATGGTAGGGTCTGTTCGTACGCTTCACGGCACAACTTCGCAGCCTTCAACTCGCTACGCTCATCTCGCGCTAACGCTAAAGTTGTACCCTGACACTTGTTTATCGTGGCCTACCGGCGCTCTGAGATCTTAATACGCTTACCCGCGGCGTTGCTCTGGGGAAGCTGCGGGCGCACCTGCGGCGCTTGGATTTGTTGCAGGTAGAGCAGTTTCAGTAATGGCCGGAGTCAAAGAAGATCCGGAAAAAGTGTATCGGTTAGACGTGAAACGATATTGTTTGCCAAGGAATTGATGCCTGGTTCAGCGCAAAATGGACCTGATTTGGACAAAATCTGGGCACGAATAAGTCTGGAGGCAGCAGCGAATGACACTTTTCGTCATTGATTCGCTCCAGCAATTCGGCTAAGATGAGTAGCGCCCCAGGGTGTGAGCGATTGAGTTCTTTGAAAACTTAGCAGTCAGCGATCAGCAGTCAGCCCTCAGCCAAACATCAAACCCTTTGCGACCCTCTGCCTATGCGCTCAGCCTAGGGATTGGGTGGGACGCGATGGGACTAACCGGGACGAACATAGGGGTAGGGGAGGGGTGTTCATGATAATCGGGTCATTTCGTAGCTCGGTAATTGAAAAGCAAGGGCTTAGATGAAACCTGCTGAACAGAATCGACCCAAATCGCATGAAAATGCACCCAGTTTTGGCCTGGTAATCCAAAAACAGGCAGAGGGCTGCAAAAAGATCCTGTGATCGCACGTGATCGGGTGATCGGAAAAAGCAAAAGCCTACTGCGGATTATCGCTGATTAGGACCGGACGCAAGACTTCCGTTTCTTGACGCTGTGTCCTCCGTGTCTCCGTGGTGAGCTTTCCCTACAGCTTCGGCAGCACGATCCCTGTCTGCTTCTGGTACTTCCCTTGTTTATCTTTGTAGCTGGTTTCGCAAGGCTCGTCGCCCTGGAAGAAGAGGATCTGGCAAAGGCCTTCATTGGAATAAATCTTGGCCGGCAGGGGCGTGCTGTTGGAAATCTCAAGCGTCACAAAACCTTCCCACTCCGGCTCAAAGGGCGTTACGTTCACGATGATGCCGCAACGCGCATACGTGGACTTGCCGACGCAGATGGTCAGCACGTCACGCGGGATCTTGAAGTATTCAACCGAGCGCGCGAGAGCAAAAGAGTTTGGCGGGACCAGCACGGACGACGCCTGCACGCTGACAAATGACCGCTCGTCAAAATTTTTGGGATCGACAATGGCGGAGTTGACGTTGGTGAAGATCTTGAACTCGTCGGCCACGCGCAGATCGTACCCGTAAGAGGAAACGCCATAAGAAATAACGCCTTCACGCACTTGGCGATCGTTGAAAGGGTTGATCATTCCATGCTCTTGCGCCATGCGACGGATCCAGCGGTCACTTTTGATTGCCATGCAGCCCGGTTCCTTAAATTTTGGAGATTTTGGTGGAGCGACAAAGAAGCCATCTTATAGGTGAAACTGTTTCATTGACAACATGCAGAGAAGTCCAATAGCATCTACAAGTTACGCCCTTTCTGGAAAATCGAGGAGAGCTGACCTGTGATTAAGCTCGATATCATTAACGAAGTGGTCAACAAAACCGGCATCACCAAAACCAAGGCTGAGCTGGCCGTGGAAACCGTTTTTGAAAGCATGAAGAAGGCCCTGGCCGGGGGCGAACGCATTGAGCTGCGCGGATTTGGCGTGTTCAACGTGCGTCCGCGCAAAACCGGTATTGGCCGCAACCCGCGCACAGGCGCGGAAGTGAATATTCCTCCCGGAAAAGCCGTGCGCTTTAAGCCGGGAAAGGAGTTGCAGTCCATCGACTAAGCAGTTGATCCGCTCCCCCGCGGCGGCAGCTTTTGAGTTCCAGGGCTATTCGTTCCATGTCGGACATCCAGCCTCTTTCGCAGGAATACCACGTATTTGATCCTGAACGACGGGAAATTACCGTGTTTACGGTACATCCGCCAAAGCGGCGTTATTGGGTGCACGCGCTGTTGTTTCTTGCCACCATCTTTACCACGCTCTGCATTGGCGCCCACATGCAGGATACGTTCAACCGCAACCTTGGGCTGTTTTCCGATGATCTGGATTACTGGCCGTGGCAATGGGCGCTGCAGGATTGGCATCATCTGATCATGGGGCTTCCCTTCTCGTTGTCTCTGGTGGGAATTCTCACGGCGCATGAGCTGGGACATTACGTTTATTGCGTTCGACGAAAAGTTTTTGCCACGCTGCCATTCTTTATTCCCGCGCCCACACTGATTGGGACTCTTGGCGCTTTTATCCGCATCAAGTCGCCCATTAGAAGCCGCGCTGACCTGTTCGATATTGGCATTGCCGGCCCGATAGCAGGGTTTGTAGTTGCCGTTCCAGTAATGTTCTACGGCTTGCTCGCGTCAAAGCTGCTTACCGGCGATGCCGCCGCAGCCGCTGCTGCCTCTGCGGCTTCTGCCAATGCCACCAATGGCAGCATGCTGCTGGGCTTCCCGCTGATCTTTAAGCTGGCGCACTGGGTCATGGCTGCCGTGGGAAGCCATTCCGCCGTTGCGCAAGCGCCTGTCACGGCACTTTATGTTCATCCCATGGCCATGGCGGCCTGGGTGGGAATGCTGGCAACGTCGCTCAATTTATTGCCGGGCGGCCAGCTCGATGGCGGCCACATTATTTTTGCCGTCAATCCGCGGCTGCATCGGCCAGTTTCTATGCTCAGCATTTTAGTATTGCTCTTGCTGAGCTGGTATTACTGGGCAGGATGGCTTCTCTGGGCCGTCGTATTGCGCTTCACTGGCAGCCGTCATCCTGATGTACCGCTGCTGCCGCCGCTCGATACCAAGCGCCGCGTACTGGCATTTTTTGCGCTGGTGATGCTGGCCCTTACGCTCATCCCCGCGCCTTTCGGCGATCAGGGACTGGGCAAAGTATTGAGTGAGTATCGCGCAGAGCGCCAGCAGCAACAGCAACCTGCAAAATAGTTATTCCTTTTTTCAGATTTACTGTATCCGCGGCGGGGTGGAGCAGGTCTTTAGACCTGCGGTAAAGTTGATAACGCTCCGGCTTTAGCCGCTGAAGTAATGTGCACGGATACACCATAATCCAAAAAGGTATGGCACTTTAGAGCAGTGACAGTGCATCCACATCCACGATCACATTTGTGCGCGGGATTTTTTCTCCGTCCGAAAAGGCCAGCATTCTGCGCAATGATGCATTCAGCTTTTCCCGGCTCGCTGCTTTCAGGATGAAGTGATAGCGATAGTCGCGCTTCAGCCGCATGATGGGCGCTGCTGAAGGTCCCAGCACGCGCACGCCTTCATTGCGCGTCCCTTCGAACCATTTGCCTAGTTGTCCCGTCCAGCGCAGCGCGTGTTCCAGCTTGTCACTGCGGACCAGCACGTTGGCCAGCGCGGAAAACGGTGGATAGTGCATCCACTTGCGAAAGCGTATTTCTTTTTCATAAAACCCCGCATAGTCATGCTGCTGGGCAAATTGAATCGCGTAGTGATCGGGATGATACGTCTGCAGAACAACTTTGCCGGGCATTTCGCCGCGGCCCGCGCGTCCGGCAACCTGCGTCAGCAGCTGAAACGTGCGCTCGGCGGCGCGGAAGTCCGGAAAGCCCAGCGCGTAATCCGCTCCCACCACGCCCACCAGCGTTACGCCATGAACGTCATGCCCCTTGGCAATCATCTGCGTGCCAACCAAAAGATTGATCTCGCCTGCATGGAACTGATTCAGCACACGCTCAAAGTCATGCCGATTGCGCACCGTGTCGCGATCAAGACGGCCAATGCGCGCCTGCGGAAATGCCGCGTGCAAACGCTCTTCCACCTTCTCTGATCCTGTGCCAAGAAAAAAAATGTGTTCGCTATTGCATACCGTGCACCGCTTAGGTACCGCCTGCCGATAACCACAATAATGGCACTCCATGCGGTGCGCGGCCTTGTGATACGTCATGGCAATGGTGCAGTTCTTGCATTGCAGCGTCTCACCGCAAGCGCGGCACAGTACCACCGACGAGTATCCGCGACGATTCAGCAGCACCATCGCCTGCTCGCCGCGATCAAGCCGGTCCGTGACTTCCTGGATCAGCTCCCGGGAAAAAATCTGGTCTTCGCCCGTCTGCTGAAACTCAGACCGCATGTCCACCAGTTCCACCTCTGGAAGCGGCCGCCGCTCCACCCGCTCCTTCAATTCAATCAGCCGATACTTCCCTGCTTCGGCGTTGTGGTATGACTCAATAGCCGGCGTCGCGGAAGCCAGCACCACGGCGGAGTTCGTCAGCTTGCCTCGCATTACTGCCACATCGCGACCGTTATAGCGCGGCGTTTCTTCCTGCTTGTATGAGCTGTCGTGTTCTTCATCGACGACAATCAGCGCAAGATTTGTTACCGGCGCAAAGACCGCTGAACGCGTGCCCACTACGATCCTCGCTTCGCCGCGTCGGATGCGGTGCCACTGCTCCGCGCGCTCATCGGCAGAAAGCGCCGAATGCAGAATGGCAACTTCATCCCCGAACACCTGATGCAGGTTCGCGGCTGCCGCCGGCGTAAGCCCAATCTCCGGCACCAGCAAAATTGCCGACCGCCCCTGCTCCAGCACCCCCTGCATCGCCGCCAGATAAACCGCTGTCTTGCCTGATCCAGTCACGCCATGCAGCAGCGAGACTGAAAATTTCCTTTCTCCCACCGATCTTTGAATCTTTGCCAGCGCTGCTTTCTGTTCCGCGTTGAAAATGAAGTCCAGATGCGATGGCCCACGCTTCTTCATGCTGCTGACGCTGAAATCCGCCTGCTCTTCCACTAGTTCCACCATGCCACGTTTCACCAGCGTCTGCAGAGTCGTGCGCGGTACAGCAAGTACACGAATCTGTTCCACAAATGCTCTGCCTGATTGTTCTTGAAGAAACGTAACAATCTTCTGCTGGTTCTCATTCAGCTTGCCGCTAACTTCCTTCAGCACGGCCACCTGGACTGTGCGCTGCGCGTCGCGGACAGAAGAAACGTCTTCGCGGGCAATCCATTTTTTGCGTAGCAACAGATCCAGCACCTGCCGGTTGGCGCCTGTCGCCGAACGAATCGTCCCCTCCAGCGCGGCTTCTGACTGTGACATCGAAAGATAATCCAACACCGCGTACTCGATCATCTGCGTATCAATGTCCTGCTTCGACCGGCGCGACGATCCCGCAGTGGCTGAATTATGCAGCGCCTCATAGCCAACTTCAGTGATCCTGTAGAGCTTGGCTTTTTTGATCTCCGCCGCCAGCGGCAACATGCCGCGAAATACATCCCCGATTGGAGCGAGATAGTACTGCGCAATCCATTGCCCCAGCTTCATCAGGCCTTCATCCAACACCGGTTCGCTGTCCAGCACCTGAATCACGGTCTTGGCCTGCATCGACGGCGCGCGATCATGCAGCGCCGTCACCACGCCTGAAATGCGCTGGTTGCGAAATGGCACGAGCACACGTCCACCTACCACCGGCTGTTGCTCGGCAATTTTGTAGGTGAATGCCATGTCCAGCGGGACCGGCAATGCTACGTCGCAAAAAATGGGCATGAGCTAAGAACAGATTGTACGTTATACCTTTAGCACAGCCGTGCGTTGGATTTGCGCGTGGAATATATCTTTTTTCTCCGCGCCTCCGCGCCTCCGCGTCTCCGCGGTGAGTTCATCTACTCCGGCGTGCTCTTTGCCGCTGGCGGATTCAACCCCAGATATTTCATCGCCCTCTGCAAATCTTTCCACGCTTCTTTTTTCTGCCTTGGATCGCGCAGCAGGTACGCCGGATGGTACGTCACCAGCAGCTTGGAATTTCTAAAGTCATACCAGCGGCCGCGTAGGTTGGCCATGGAGTCATTCACCGCCAGCAGGTTCTTGGCCGCAACTGCGCCCAGCGCCACAATGACTTTGGGCTTAATCACGTCGATCTGTCGCATCAGAAAGGGAGAGCATACATCGCACTCATCTTTTTCCGGCGTGCGATTGCTGGGCGGCCGGCACTTCACCACATTAGCGATGTAAACGTCTTCGCGCTTGATTCCCATGGCGGAAATCATGTTGTTCAGGAGCTGTCCCGCGCGCCCGACGAACGGTTCGCCCTGCGCATCTTCGTCCGCGCCTGGCCCTTCACCCACAAACATCAGGTCGGCGTTCACATTGCCCACGCCGAACACCAGATTGGTGCGGCCTTTGTGTAGTCGGCAACGCGTGCACTCGCCGATGTCCTCGCGAATCAGTTTCAAGGCGGAAGGCTTGTCGCCGATCACCGGCGGCAACGTAACTGCAGCCTGAGATTTTGCAGGTGTGGTCTCATTTACCGGATGCAATGCCAAGTCAACGTTCGGATCGATTGGCTGGCGATAGAAATCATGAATGCCCATCTCTTTGTAATACTTCACGCGGGCGGCAAGGTGCTTTTTGGTTTGCGGGTCGAGGGACTTGGGCATGGAATGATTTTAACCGACGTGACAGAATCACTTCAGAATACGGTTACTCAGTATTGTCCAGAATGATTTTTTGGATTTGTCATTCCGAGCCTAGCGAGGAATCTGCTTTGCGAAGCAACGGCTTAGAATCCGTACCCCAATCCGCTGCCAAATCATCCCAGGTCGGATTCAGACTGCCGATAAGGCTAACCTTCTTCGCACGCGACCAACTCTTGATCTGCTTTTCACGCGCAATGCAGTTATTGACGTAGCGGAAGGTTTCGAAATACACCAGACGATTAATGTTATATCGCTTCGTGAATCCATCTTGCTCTCCGAGTTTATGTTGCATAACACGCCTGAATAGGAAGTTTGTCATCCCAACGTACATGCGACGCGATTTACTGCTTAGAATGTAAATATAAAATCTGCGTGTAACTTTCATAACAGCAGATCCCTCGCTTTGCTCGGGATGACAAAGCTAGTGCAGCGCGGTTGCTCGTCAACCTAATGCTTGGCAGGAGAGGCATTCTTCTCCGACTTCAACTTCACCACCGCATCCAGCACCCTATGCGCCACTTCCCACTTGCTGGTCTCCGGAACGGTCTCCGCGCCGGCGTGCGTAAGGATAGTGACGGCATTGCGCTCTGAATCGAAGCCGATTCCGGGTTGCGACACATCGTTGAGCACGATGGCGTCCAGCGACTTGCTTTCCAGCTTCTTGCGCGCGTTCGCCAGGACATCAGTGGTCTCAGCGGCAAAACCCATAATAATCCGGCTTCCCTTCTTTGCGCCAAGTTCGGCCAAAATATCCGTCGTCGGCTCCAGTTCAAGCGTCATTGGGCCTTTGCGCTTGATCTTTTTGTCTGCGGGCCGCACTGTAAAGTCAGCCACAGCAGCAGCCTTGATCACGATGGTCGCTCGGTCAAAATGTGCCATCACAGCGTCCCGCATCTGCTGCGCCGTCTGCACCTGAATAATTTCAGCCGATGAAGGCGGCTTCAGCGCTGTCGGCCCGGAGACGAGGATCACTTTGGCTCCGCGTCGCAATGCAGCTTCCGCGAGCGCGTAACCCATCTTGCCGCTTGATCGATTTCCGATGTAGCGCACCGGATCAATCGGCTCGCGCGTAGGCCCGGCCGTAATCAGTACAGTCTCACCTGCAAGGTCCTGCTCCGCTTTCAGTGCCTTCAGCACCGCCAACACAATCGTCTCATTCGCCGCCAGCCTCCCTGCTCCAACCATGCCGCAAGCCAGATAGCCGCTGTCCGGCTCCACAATCGTAACGCCGCGAGCCTTCAACGTCTGGATATTGGCTTGCGTGGCCGCGTTGTCCCACATGTTTACGTTCATTGCCGGTGCGATGACTACCGGCGCAGTGGTCGCAAGAAACAAGGTCGTAAGAAAGTCATTGGCTTCGCCATGAGCGAATTTCGCAATCACATCAGCCGTAGCGGGAGCAACCACCAATGCATCAATCGCCTGCGCCACTGCAATGTGCTCAACCGCTGAATCAATGTTGGGTTCTTCAGCGCCAGAGCCAAACAGATCGGTAATTACCTTTTCACCGCTGAGTGCGGCAAAGGTTAGCGGCCTCACAAACTCCTGCGCTGCGCGGGTCATCACCACCTGCACACGGATGCCGTGGTCCTGCAACAGGCGGACCAGTTCAGCCGCCTTATACGCGGCAATTCCTCCCGTTACTCCCAGCGCGACCTTCATAGAAAAATTGTAGCCTGCTTATAAATAGAGTCATAGTGGCAGTTTTGAGACGCTTTTTCTTTATCCCGACCCTGAGCCTGCCGAAGGGGAGGGAGCCCTCTGGCGACCATCGACCCAAGGGCAGAGCTGAACCGCTCATTACAAAGGGAGTGATATAGCCTTCCAGGCAAGACCACCGACAGCTCAAAACGTGGCCAATATCCCCTTAATTTTTTCTTCCATGTTGGCCTTCAAGCATTTCTCAGCCGTGGCCAGAGATTCCTTTTCAGCGGCAGAAGGTGGTTTCCCGCATCGGCGAATGCGCTCCCCCAACACAATGGCTTGCAACTGGTTCGCGGACTGCTCCAGCCGGTCATTGATCAGGATGTAGTCATAATTTGGATAATTCTCAATCTCGCGGCGGGCCTCGTCCAGGCGGCGACGGATGACATCTTCGGCAAGAACATTCTCGCTCAGGCTGCGCTTTCTCAAGCGCGATTCCAGCTCTGCACGGCTCGGCGGCAGAACAAAAATGCTTACCGCGTCCGGCATCTTCTCCTTCACCTGGCGCTCGCCTTGCACGTCAATATCCAGCAGCAAGTCATGCCCAACTTCTTCTGCGTGCTGCAAGACTGAGCGGGCGGTCCCGTAATATTTACCAAAAACCTGGGCATACTCCAGAAAAGCGTCGCGGGCGATCATGGCCTCAAATTCTTCCCGAGATATGAAGTGGTACTCGCGGCCATCCTGCTCGCTGCCGCGCGGCGGGCGCGTGGTGTATGAAATGGAAAATTCCAGGTTGGGCACATACTGGCGCAGCTCATTCACCAGCGTGGTTTTGCCGGACCCGGAAGGCGCGGAGATGATGTACCGAATGCTGCTCATTCCAGGTTTTGTACCTGCTCGCGGCATTTCTCAATCTCCGATTTCATCAGCAGCCCCAGTTCGGTAATGCTCAGGCCTTCGCCGGCCACGCCGGAAGTCTTGGAGAGCAGCGTGTTCGCTTCGCGGTTCAGTTCCTGCAGAAGAAAGTCCAGCTTTTTACCCACTTCGCCGCCCTGGTCCAGCAGCTTGCGGAAGTGATCGATGTGCGTGGTGAGGCGCACCAGTTCTTCCTGGATGTCACTACGCTCTGCGAGGATAGCGGCCTCTTGCAGCACGCGATCTTCGTCGGCGTTCTCAATCAGCTCCAGCATGCGCGACCGCACTTTTTCCATGTAAGCCTTTGAGACCGCTGCGCGGAGCTTGTCCACTTCGCCGGTGGCTTTCTCTAGCGAATCCAGACGGCGGCGTAGCTCGGCTTCCATGCCGCGGCCTTCCTGCTCGCGCATGGTATTCAGCTTCTGGATTGCCTGCTCAAGGGCGGCCAGCACTGACGTTTCAAAATTGCCGTCCACTGGAGTCATTGCGCCAAGTGCGCCGGGCATGCGAAACACGTTGTTTAGGTCGGGCTCGCCTGCGGTGCCGAATTCGCGCGACGCCTTGCGGAACGCCTCAACGTAGCCGCCCACCAACTCGCGATTGAACTCATATCCTGCTCCGCCCCTGCGCTCCACACCCAGCGTTACGTCGATGTGCCCGCGCGCCAACCGTTCTTTCAAGACGCGGCGGATCTTCATTTCCAGTTCGTCCATCTCAACCGGCATGCGGAGCTGGGGATCAAGAAAGCGATGATTGACAGACTTCAACGACAAAGTAAACGAAGTGCCTTCGCCGGCCTGCGACTTCACCTGCGCGAATCCGGTCATGGATCGGATGGACATAGTTATTTTCTTGGACCTTTTAGTTTCTGGAGCTAATTTTTAATCTGGGGCTCACGGACAACAATGCCGGGTTCGTCACCCATTTTGGGGTCTAACTCCATAAACTGCAATTCATATAATTTGCGGTAGGTTCCCAGGCGGGTCAGCAGGTCTTCATGCGTGCCGGAATCGGCAATGCGCCCGCCTTCCAGCACCACGATTCGGTCAGCGTGGCGAACAGTAGTCAGCCGGTGCGCAATCACAAATACGGTCCGGCCGGAAATCAGGTTCTGCAGCGCGCCTTGCACCAGCGCTTCCGACTCTGTATCGAGAGACGAGGTCGCCTCATCCAGGATCAGTATGGGAGCATTCTTGAGCAGCGCACGCGCAATGGCAATGCGCTGGCGCTCTCCACCGGAAAGCCTCAATCCACGCTCGCCGATCATGGTGTCATATCCGTCAGGCAGACGCATGATGAAATCATGCGCCAGAGCCGCTTTAGCGGCTTCAATTACTGCTTCCTCGGTAACGTGCGGCTGCCCGTAAGCCACGTTATTGCGCACCGTATCATTGAAGAGGATGGTTTCCTGCGTTACCACGCCGATCTGGGCGCGCAATGAAGCTAGGGTGACGTCGCGAATATCATGCCCATCGATCTTGATGGCCCCTGAAGTTACGTCAAAAAAGCGCGGAATCAGATTGACCAGCGTAGATTTACCCGCGCCGCTGGAGCCCACAATCGCCACCACTTCTCCGGCCCGCGTTTCCAGATTCACGTTGTGCAGGATTTCGCATTCCGGGCCGTTCGCTCCGGTATAAGAGAAGCTGACGTTCTCAAAACGTACGCGTTCACGGAATGCGGGCAGCTTGATTGCCCCGGGACGTTCCTGAATTTCGTCCTGCTCGTCGATGAAGCGGAATATCTCTTGCGACGCACCCAGCGCCTGCTGAAAGCTGTTATTGAAAAATGCCATCTTGCGTACCGGATCATAGAGTCGGAAGACCGCAATAATAAACGCGATAAAAACTCCGGGAGTCATGGCGCCCATATTGATCTGGTTGCGGCCCACCCAAAGCAGCAGCGCAATGGCCAGCACGCCGACGATATCCATGAGCGGTGAACTGACAGCCTGCACCGCCACCGATTTCAGGTTCGCGCGAAAAAGTTTTCTGGCTGCGCTATGAAAGCGGCTGCTCTCCCATCCCTCCATGCCAAAAGCTTTTACAATTCGGTTGCCGGCAATGCTCTCATGCAGGATGTTCTGTATGTCGGCCAGCTTGTCCTGACCTCTGCGTGTGGTGGTCCGCACGCGCCGCCCGATCTTGCCGGCGGAAACAATCACAAACGGAACAAAAATCAGCAGCACCCAGGCCAGCTTGTGTCCCAGCACAATCACCGCTCCCACAAGAAAGACCAGCGTAAACAACTGCTGCAGGAACTCAGCCAGCGCAATCGTCAGCGTGACCTGTACTTTCTCTACATCGTTGACAACGGTAGACACCAACATCCCGGTCGAATGGCGGGAGAAAAACGAAGTCGAGCGCTGGAGAATCGTGTCATACAGGCGGTTGCGCAGGTCCGTGATCAGGCCAAAGCCTGCGTGATTCACCAGATAAGTGCCAATGTAATCGCAAACACCCTTGATGAGGGCGGTACCCACCAGAGCCACCGCAACCACCGTAAGAGGATTGCGGAAGTGCTGGGGGACAAAATCCTGTAGATAAACCACGTGATGTGTGCCGGGAAGATTGGGCAACAGCGTTAATGAACGCCCCGGGCTCTTGGGATTCAATACCCTATCAATGATCGGCCCCATCAACAGGATGCGGAAGCTTTCCATCGCGCCCACTACGGCCATCAGCAGCACAGAGCCGACGAAATGCGGCGCATACGGACGGAGGTACGCGAGCAACCTTGTCAGTTGTCGCATAGGGCACACTTGGCGGCAGAAAACATTGTTCCCATTCTAAAGGAGTGTGGCTGAAATGCGTCCAACTGAATGAAAGTAAAGTATTGTCAATTAGCGGGGCGAATCGCGATGGACAACCTTGACTGGATAACCCGCCCGCGCCAGCAGCTTCTTTACTTCTTCCGCAATAAACACAGAGCGGTGCTGGCCTCCCGTGCAGCCAAAGCCTATGGTCAGATAGCTCTTGCCCTCGTGCACATAATGCGGCATCAGGTAAACCAGCAGCGCGGAAATGCGGTCAATAAACTCCTGCGTTTGCGGAAAGGAACGAATGTATTTGGCCACCTGGGGATGGCGTCCGGTATAAGGCCGAAACGCGGGAATGAAATGTGGATTCGGTAAAAAGCGCACGTCAAAGAGAAGATCAGCATCGTTGGGAACGCCAGCCTTGTAGCCAAAGCTGACCACGGAAACCATAATGTCTTTGTCCGTGCCGCCGGCGGTAAACTTTGCCGTGATGTGCGATCGCAACTCGTGGACATTGAATTTCGAGCTGTCCACCACAATGTCCGCCAGCGCGCGGATGGGCTGCAAAAGGCGGCGCTCTTGCTCCAGCGCTTTCTTCACCGTCGACTCCTTGCCCAGCGGATGAGGACGGCGTGTCTCACTGAAGCGCCGCAACAGCGCTTCGTCTGACGCCTCAAGAAAGAGCACTGTTGTCTTGATCTGCTTGCGCAGCGATTGGATGATCCTGGGCAGGCGCTTGAGCTGCTCACCTTCGCGAATATCCGCCACTAGCGCGGCTTTTTCGATTTCCGCGGACTGCTTGGCCAGATCGGCAAAGCGCGGGATCAGGTCAATGGGCAGGTTATCGACGCAGTAGTAATCCAGGTCTTCAAATGCCTTAAGCACTGAAGCTTTTCCGGAACCTGACATTCCGGTGATGATAACGAGATGAGTAGCACTTTGGCGTGGCCGCGACTTTACACGTCCGCCTTGCAGTTTGCGGGAAGGGGACACCAGAAAATTTTACCACGAAGCTATTTTGTGTTTTTCCGGCGCTTCAAATGCTGCCTGCAAAGCAGACGGCTCCAACTGGCTTGAGATGGAATACATGCTGCGCCATGCGCGCGTCAACATGCGCGACTCCATCTGGCGTTTCCACTCTGCGGCGCTTTCTTCCACCAGCGTGCGTCCCGGCGAGACTGGCAGCCCGCGCAGTTCCACAAGATATCCCGTACCGAGCTTCTCCCATGCGTCAAACAGGCGGCCCTCTGCCCAGAGCAGCGCAATATCCAGCCGCTGTTTCTGCAGGCGCGTAAGTTTGTTGTTGCGGATGCGATAAACCCAGAACAGAGCTTTGGAAGCATTATCGCGGAACCACGCCTGAAAAACTGCGGCCTCAAGGAAGAGATGATCGCGCATTTTTGGCGTCGAGTATGAAAGAACTTCCAGCGCGCCTTCAAGATACTTTGTGGCGCAGGTAATGTCCTGGCGCTCAGCGGCCCACAGGTAAGCCAGCCAACGCGCGACGTATGCATCCCGCGAGTCGTCAGCAACAGCGGCGGCGCGGGCGACTGAAGCCTGGTCCCAATCGCGCGGATGGCGTCCTTGATTCAAAGCCATCTGGCAGTGGATGTTAGAGAGCCAGCGCTCGGCTTTGGCATCTTTGCGCAGCAGCATCAGAAGACGTGCGCCATCAGAAAAGATGCCGCGACGGTTCACGTCTGGCAAAGATGCCGCGATAGCCAGCAGCGCGGAAAATACCGCTGCAACATGCAGGCTGAAAGCAACAACAAATCCAGGCTGGATAAAGTACAGCGCGGTCTCTAATCCGGCCGCCAGCAATATGCTGGCGAGTGGTCCACCCAACATCAAAAACGATAAGCGGCGGCGCAACGGAGCTTCATCTTGATCACTCACGCGCGGCTCGAATACGACTGCACCCGCTATAAGCACATCGCCGCAATACGGCTCACCACAACGAGCGTGCCTGCCCAAAGACAGCGCGCCGATTTTAATTTGCTTGAGCCGGAAACCAGCAAACCATCCGGCTACCAAGTGGCCCATTTCATGAGTAAAACCAGAACTGAGGGCGGCGAGCACCGGAATCAGCGCGGCCCAATATCCCGGCGCAATTTCTATTACGGCACGTAGGCTGGGCAATGCAACCAGAATCAAGATTGCTAAACTGCTGGCAAGAAAGTATTCGCCTGCGCTCAGACTTTCTTTGCTCTGCGGCGGCAAAGGGCGGAAGACATCCAGCACGGGCGTGGACGTCGGCGAATAGTGTTGTGCGGTGTTCAGTTTAGTCTCGGCTGCAAGTTCCATGGGGAGTACGGTCCAAACGGCCCTTCCACCCACAATCATAGGGTCAACGTGGCCCCGCTGGCATGAGGTCGTTGGTAGATGGCCTTTGGTCACCAGTTGCGGCGCTATTCCGGGATTTCTACAAGCGCCTCCAATTAGGGCTTGTTCGAAGCCTCCCCGCCTAATGTCACCTTAATCCCGCTGCGGAAGTTAAATGGCAGTGCTGGAAAGCCCGGAGCCGGATCATAGTGCTGGCTGGCCAAGTTTTCGATGGCGGAATAGAGCTGAAGATACCGATTCAGACGATAGCTGCCGCTGATATCGATCTTTTGATACGCCTCGGCAAGGTTGCGGTTAGGCAGGAGCATGGTGGAACCAAATGACGGATCAAAAAGAAACGTACTGCTGTCTCGACGGCTAACAAAGTTGCCGCTCAGCGCCAGCGCCAGCTTCCGTCGCGCATAGCCGAGATAAACACTGGCAACATGTGGAGCGCGATTGAAAGGCCGATTCCCGACCAGCGGAGAAAATGCTCCAATAGGAATGGTGGGAAACAGCGGATTGAACGAAGGGAGAAGCTCGTCACTCGAAAAGGAGCGACGGACAATGCCGTCGAGGTATGTATAAGCGGCGCGAACTGTGAAGCCGTGGCCCAGGCTTAGATCGAGTTCGGTTTCCGCGCCGCGAGAACGCGTTGCCAGTGAATTCACACTGGCGCCGAAGGGCGTAACATCGAGAATCCCTTGAGGCACACCCAGTTTGGCCAGACCGCCAGGACTAACGAACTCAATCTCATCATTGAAGTGATTGTCGAAAAAGGTAAAGCCAAGTTTAGCGCGTCCGTTCCAGAAATATTGTTCCACGCCGGCATCAAAGCTGCGCGAACGAACTGCGCCGATTGGTCCAACATGAAATTGCGAGATGAGCTGCGGCCCGTTGGGCAGTTGCGAGAGCAGCCCGAACAAAGAATTGCTGGTAGAAAAAATGTCCGGCTCCTGGATTCCCTGCCCGTAATTGAATTTGAGTTTGGTGCCGGCAAGAGCGCCACTGGCGCTTGGCCTCACCAGATAGTAGGCTAACGAGGCGCGAGGCGTAGCCGCCAGGCCGAAAACAGCGTTTTTCTCTACGCCGACTCCGAGCGTGGCGTAAAGCCGGTTCCACAAGTTGCCATGCACTTCTCCGGTATAGCTGTAGTTGGTGCGCTCCACCGGTTTGGGTCCACGTTCATTTTCAAAATGGAAAGCAAAAAGTGCGGTCAGGCGCGTGCCAAAGGAATAATCGGATTGGAACGTGAGCAGGTCGCTGTTATTTAGGATGAAGGAACGCTGGGGATAGTCGCCGCCAAAATCAAGGATTGCCTGGCCGGTGGTGCTGAAACCATTTGCGCCGCGAATCGTGACCGTCTTCCCTAGAAAATTGGGTCCCGAATCAAAACCTGGAAAAGGATCAAAGGGAATCCCCGTAGCTGAGGGATTCACAAATTCCGAGTTCTGCCGCGTTGCCCCGTAGCGCAACAGATTGTGCCAGTGTGAAGTAGTTTGGTTCTGCAGCGTCGCTCCGATGTAAGTATTGTCTTCGGTCTGAAAAGAGTCGTCAGGAATCCCGAAGAAATCGATCGCGTTGGGAACATCCACCTTTGCCGCTACGCGCCGCACTGTCAGACGCAGATTGGTGGAAGCGCCGGGCGTCCAGCCAAAGTTTCCGGCATACGTGCCATTGTGAAACTGAGGATTGCTGGAAGTATTGCCGCCATCGTAGCGCCCGAACTCAGAAAAGTAATCGATCTGCCTGAAGATGCCGCCCAAAGAAAGATCGTTATGCAAGCTGTTGAAATTTCCAGCATCAAACGCGTAGCTGACCTGCGGAGTAAACGTTGAGCCATGTAACGTGGTCATGTTCACTACGCCGGCCAGCGCGTCAGAGCCATAAAGTGCGCTGTTGGGGCCGCGAAGAATTTCCACCTCTTCGATCCCAGTGGTGAAAATACCTCCAAAATCCACCGTGCCTCCAATTTCATTCAAGGGAATGCCATCCAGAAGCACTTTGTTGAATTTGCTCTCACCCCCGCGAATCAAAAGAGATTCATTGATCCCGCGCTGGCCATTTTCCAGAACTTGAACACCCGGAACCGGACGCAATGTCTCCAGCACTTCCGGCTTGTACTGAAATTGACCTGAAGTGACCACAGAGACGGAAGCTCCGGTTTGGGTTTCCGGCAGGTTGGTTCCTGTGGCTGAAACCACCACCTGCTGCGACACGCTGCCGACCTTAAGCGTGAGATTGACCGTCGCATTGCTGTTGCTGCCAATGTAAATGGCATCACTCTGTCGCGCTGCGAAAGATGGCGCGGTTGTTCGGACTTGATAGCGTCCAGACGGAAGCGGCAGGAAGCGATACTTCCCCTCAGAATCCGTAGTGGTTACAGAAACTTGTTTGCCCTGGCGAAGAAGCTCTACTTGGGCCTGGGGGACCACGGCGCCTAAAGGATCGGTGACAGTTCCGTGAATGCTGCCGCCTTCGGCAATGGCGGTGATGGTGGAAAATGCAAGCGCCAGCACAAAGCCGGCATTAAAAAGCGATTTCATCAGTAAGACTCCTCCCGCGGAAGTAGTCAATGGACGGCAGGCGGCGATTGGAGTGGAGGGCATTCTTGCGCGTGCAAAAATCGGAATTCAGCACGTTGAACCGAGAATCGATTTACGAATTGCTGAAAAAATTCGGAGCAGCTAGAAATCTGGCGGCCATCAAAATTCTTTGCAACAGTAGATCGAACCCAGGATCGTAAGAAAGCTCTCCGGCTCTCCCTGCGCAGCCGAAAACGCCCAATTGACGGGCATCTGGCCGGTCTCCTGACTTACGCCTCATGGAACCTGAAGCGCCTTCCCGGGCGGTCCCAGTGGCATGTTGCTCAGGTTCTCAGCGCTTACAGTTGCGGGGCAGTGGCGGATTCTCACCGCGCTTCCCATTACCAGATGCAAGAAAAGTTATATGAGAGTGGCAGGCGAGGTCAAGCAATTTGGTAAATGAGTAATTTGGTAATTGAGTAATTGAAGACCAACCAAGGCGTCCCGTTTATCGCCAGCAGAGGCTTAGATCTTTAACGCATCGATTTTCAAATTACCAAATTACAAAATTACCCAATTACCAAATGTCGTCATCCTTCGGGATGCCAGGCGTAAACTCCGCCGGTCCAAAACACAATACCCTTCTTGTTGTTGCGAAGTTCCTTAATGATGTCGGTTTCGATCGGCAGATGCATTGCACGTATGGCTTTCTGGCTTATCGAAGGAGCAGTGCCTTCAAACGTAGCGGCGGCGACACTGCGGTTGTTGTTGGGTAAGAATCATTTGCGGGCAAAGCTGCCCAACTCGGCCTAAATCATTCGTTTCCGCTTTTTCCAGATCACGTACACAAGTGCTGTAAGAAGCGCGGCAACTCCGCTAAGAAGTATCCACATTGGATTCTCTTGCCAGCCGGGAAGTGCCGGAAGCGTGACTGCGGCAGGCGTCTCAGGTTTCAGGGAGCCAACAGCAGCAGGAGAACTCATCGCGGATGAAGCTCTTGCTGCCTGGGGCGACGACGCCAAGCCAATCCCTGAGATCTCAAACGCAGCCACGTCACGCACCACCGGCTTGCCAACTGCCTGTTCCACACGGAGTCCCTGCGCCATGCCGGGACTGGTGAAAGCCGCGACCGACGACGACTTGAATGACATAGAGGGCGGGTGCATGACAGCGAAATTCCTGATCGGATACGGGAGCTTTACCTGCAACATGGTCGGTTCACTGTAAGGCAGGTGGTAAACAAATTTGAACAGCGTATCGCCCGGCCTGATGGGGAAATCCACGGCGTAGCGCCCTTGCTGCCCTTTGATGGGAACGGGCACAAGATTTACCCAGACTCCGCCACCTCTCTTCACCACTAGCGAATCCAGCGCTGCTTTGGGCGCGATAGAAATCTCAAAGTTGCGTGGCCCAAATTGCGTGACCGGCGGAACGGAATCATTCGCGATGCTGTACATCTCCGTGACCTTCAGCGTCTGGCCATCGGATTCCACCTGGGCAATGCCAAGGGTTCCCTGCAGGCCGCGGATGTGCGTAACCGCATCGAAAACCGCTACACTCAGCGGCCCTTTCCCGTTCGTGCTCTGGTCATAGTTCACTCCCTGATGCACTACCCGGACAATATGCGGGACATCGGCGGAGGAGAGAGGCAAGCTAAACGCACCTGCGGCATCTACTCGCGTTTTGGCTTCCGCTTCCATGCCATTTTGCAAACGCAGCAGGATGACCTCATCACCGGCGGCTGCTTTGCCTGAAGTCTGGTTGCGCACCGTACCTTGAACGGTATCGGCAGCATAAGCCGATAGCGCGCATGAGAAGCACATAAACAAAAGAGCGCCCTTGATTCCAGAACTGATATTCATAAGAACTTCACCCTATGGCCCGCTTCTCCCAAGAAATCTTTTTTCACGGATGTACGTCGATCTCAAAAAAAAACAGCTGGAGCCCATGACGTGACGGCCTTGATTCGAAGCCCTTCGCATGTCTTTAGCTCCACATCAATCCGTCGCCCGGTCAGTTGCCGCAACAGCCGGAGGGGCTGCGCCAAACACGATGCCGGTTTCAACCTCCGATCGCTGCCCGTTCCGTTCGTAGGGTCTGAACGTCCACTGCTTCAGGGCGTCGCTGATGACCTTTTGCTGCTCAGGATACGCGCTCAGAAAGTGGATGTGCCTGACCTTGCCTTCCTTATCGATGATGATCCGCACAGGGATTGCGTTATACCGTTGCTGTGTAAGCACGGGCTCAACCCGCTCAAGCACGCTATCGCCAGCTGCGTAGTCCTTGATACACACGGGGACATTGCCCCCGCCTGCGCCTCCGGTTGAGCTGGCTTCCGCCGGCAACTTCATTTTCTTGCTCATATCCAGTACCAGCTCCTGCAGCGCCTTGGGATTACGGCTCATCAATACGATTTCCACGGTGTGGCATCGAATCTGGGTGGCAAGCACGTACCAGTGCAGTTCCGCATCCGGAGACCAATAGGCAAAGAACGTGAAGGACTGGCCGCCAATTGTGGTCTGCGTGGGCTTGAGCTCAACCTGGTAGTAATCCGGCAAATGGTTTTTGGAGTAGTTCACAAGCTGCCGTGCATTGGCCACCGGCAGCGGAATAAAAAACATGTCCTGGGCGGTGAACATGATACTGCCCGTGTTCTCCCCTTTGGAGCTGTCGCTCTTGCCCAGTTCGAAGCTACCGCTCCGGCCTAGCTGCGCCAGCACGTACCTCCCGGAATCCGACGGAGGGGGCGGCCCGAACTTCTGCATCCAGCCCGGCGGCAGAGGGTAGGTGATGCCAAAATATGGGTCGGTGAAAACATTGTTGATCAGGGCGGCGGCTTCAGGCAACGGAGTTGTGGAATCGCTGGCGCTCGACCATGCGCCCTTGACGATGATGGTGTCTTTGGGCACGATTTCCTCAGGCTTGGGATGGGTGACAATGGAAAAATCCCCGCCATTCATTGAGGAATCAGGCTGGATCGGGGTATTTTGCGCCGGGGCATTCTTGGTTGGGGGATTTTGGATTGGGGCATCCTGGACTGGTTGGATCTGGACTGGTTGGATCTGGGCTGGTTGGATGCTTTGACCCCAGGCTGCGAATGATAGCAACAGGCAAATAGCGATCAGAAAACCGGAACCTCTGGACTGCATACTTCTCTTCCTCCCTAAACCCAAGCTGCTTGCTCCTGGCTGAATCCAGCCCCATACACTTTCTGGTGCGTGAATACTGTTCTCAAAACCGGGGCGAGACCAGGTTCGGTCCCGCCCGGTGAGTTTGTTAGCCATTGCTCGTTACAGCGAGCGCAGGAAATTGATCAGGTTCTGCTGGTCGGTCAAGCTCAGAGCAGCGGCCGCGTTGAGCGAGGCGTTTGCTTCTGATCCAGTGCTGCCATGCGCATTGACGACTGTGACCAGGTTGTTGGTGCGGCCATCGTGCAGGAAGAAGACGCGCTGTCCCAGTCCCCACAACGGTGCTGTGCGGAATTGGTCTCCGCCTGCTCCGCCCTGCGAGACGTTATCCGCCAAGCCTGTGCCCATGTGGTGGATCTCAAGATCAGAGAACAGGTTGGCAGTGGCATTGCCCAAGCCCGCCGTCAATTGCGACGGCTGAGTGCGGAGCGATAGCGTATGGCAAACCGCGCATCCAACGGAGCTAAAGAGAGTTCGTCCGCGGCTGATCGAGGTCGATCCGCCGGGAACCGTCGTGGAGGGCGTGGGCGGGGCGAGGAACTGCATGAAGACTGCGAACAGCGTGACGTCGCTGGAACTGCTGGAAGCGTCGATACCGTCGGAGTGGGTGATGTCCTCCGGATAGCCCACCCCTGCGGTGTTCAGGCAGTTGGCCGGAAGCCCTCTGCCACCCGTTCCACCGGCGCCGCCTTCGCCGGGCAGTGGACGGTCTTGCGTGAAGAGTTCATTGCTGACGCCCATCTCCACGTTGTAAGCCTCACCGGCAAAGATCATCAGCGACTTATTCTGCGCCTTCCAGCCAAACCGGCTGATGGTGCCATCATTGCCGTTATGGTTGAAGTCCCCGGCAACGCCGAAAGCATTTCCGGCTTGCGCTGCCTGATTGTTCAACAGGGTCGAGTCGTCAACGTTCGCCATCAGGCCCGAGCCAAACAGCGGCGTGGGAATGCGGAAGATCAGGTTGTTGGCGGCCGCCGCCTGAGCAAATCCAGGCTGCGTCAGGCTGCAGGCGCCGGCATCGGCGCGTCCGCTTATCGTGAATATGGTTTCGACGCCGCCGTTCGGGTTATTGACATTGGCCGTACCGTTAGCATTAAAGAAGAACGGGAAGCGGGCTTCGCGCACCGGGCCATTCTGCGTAATAAAAGACGGACGGGTGTTGGTAGCGCTGCTGGCGACGCCCCTGGAGATTATCGTGAATTGAGGATTGACGGCGGGACTGCTGCCGCCGGCGGCTGGCTGGGAATGGCATCCACCGCATGAGTCCAGATTGAAACGGGGTCCGAGACCGACGTTGTCTCCCGTAACGGTCTGACTTTCGTTGAACTGACCGAGTCCGGCGTTGAAAAATGCCAGATTGTTGGCATTGGCTGAAACAGATGCCAGCGGAGTGCCGGCATTGACTCCCGTTGAAGTCCGAACGCCAGGATCAACGACCTGGGCAGACGCCATTCCGGCCAGGAAAAGCGCTGCGATTGTGAGTGTTACAACAGAGATGTTCCGCCTCGTCATTGCGAGTTCCTCCTAAGATTTGTGGAAGTGTACTTTCTGTCGCGAGAACTCTGCCGTACTGCAGACGATTAGGACTTGTCTGCCAAAGGTGAACGGGTGGGAAAATTTAAGCGTCCCTCTGCTTGCTCATTGCGGGCACAAAGCCAAGCAATTGGAACGCGGCCAAACATACAGCAGCTCTGATTTCAGAGTCAACACAAATTGTCGATAAAACTCTGATTACACTGGACTAATAGTTCCATTTTGGGAAAAACTTGGATCACGTATTTCCATTCTGAGAGCTTCCAGTAAGCGAGCTTCTGCCGAGCCCCAAAAGGAGCTAACTGCTCTCGCCAATTCCGAGTACCTCCCTCGAAACCGATAGCGACCTAAACTGTTTGACGAACCCTTTGCCGTGACTGCAGACAATTGGAAGCGGTCTGCCAATAGGTGACGGGTTTAGAACTTGAAGTGGAAGTTTTGAAGTGCTGCCCTGGCAAACAAAGCAGTCCGAAGGCAGAGGAAAAATACAGCAACTCAGAAGCAGTGTCAAGGACTATTAAGAGAATTCTTAAGAAGATTGTCGGTGGAATTGCTATTGCCGTTTGGGGAATTTAGGATGTGCGGTTCGCAATACTACGGTCCGCCCGGAGAATATCGAAATGTCTTGCGCCTCTTCCTCGAAAAAAATTACGAGCTACCGCTTCGTGTCAATTCTGATCACCATCCTGATTTCCGTCTGCGTGTTTGCCCAGACGGATGCCAAGACAGCGCAAGGCAATGCAGAAAGCAAGAAGACGTCAGGCAGCAAGAGCAAAAAACAATCCGGGGCGAAGGGCGAGGATAAAAAGCCTGAAGCGCAGCCCGCTTCGACAGAAAAAACGAACCAAAGCGACGGCGATCAGGAAGAAACAAAAGGCCCGTGGCATGGCCTGACTTGGCGGCTGATTGGGCCATACCGTGGCGGACGCGTACTGGCGGTAAGCGGCGTTGTGGGTGACCAGCATACGTATTACTTCGGCGCCACAGGCGGTGGAGTATGGAAGAGCACAGATGGAGGATTAACGTGGCGCTCTTTGACGGACAAGGCAAAAGACATGTCGCCTTCCATTGGCGCCATTGCCGTTGCGCCTTCTGATCCGAACGTGATCTATGCCGGGACCGGTGAAGCTTGTATTCGCGGCGACATCATCAATGGAAATGGCGTTTACAAATCCGTGGATGCAGGCAAAACCTGGACCTACTCCGGGCTGCGCGACACCAGCACCATCGGACGCATTGCGGTAAATCCAAAAAATCCTGATATTGCCTATGTAGCTGCTCTGGGACATGTGTTTGGCCCGAATGCGGAACGCGGTATTTATCGCACAACAGACGGCGGAAAAGACTGGACCAAAGTCCTCTATAAAGATGAAAACTCCGGCGGCATCGATATCTCCATGGATCCCACAAATCCGAACGTGATTTTTGCGTCATTGTGGCAGGCGAGGCGCACGCCCTGGGGCATGGACAGCGGCGGACCCGGAAGCGGCCTGTATCGCAGCACGGACGGCGGCACAACATGGAAGCAGCTCAGCGGCCATGGCTTGCCAGAGGGAACGCTGGGCCGCATCGGGCTAGCGGTGGCTTATAGCGGCAATCGCGTTTGGGCACTGGTGGAAGCGGATAAAGGCGGCCTGTTTCGCTCGGACGATGGCGGCGACAGCTGGACGCTGACCAACAGCGACCGCCAATATCGTCAGCGCGCGTTTTACTACACGCATGTGTTTGCCGATCCGCGTAATGCTGACGGCGTCTATGTTCTGAACACGGGGATGTATCGGTCGAACGACGGCGGAAAAACTTTTCGTCCGATCCGCGTTCCGCACGGCGACAATCACGGACTATGGATTGATCCCAATGATCCAAACCGCATGATTGAATCCAATGACGGCGGGGCTAACGTGAGCACCAATGGCGGCGCAAGTTGGACCAATCAGGCCAACCAGCCGACTGCGCAGTTCTATCATGTGGTCACCGACAATCGTTTTCCTTATTACCTCTACGGATCGCAGCAGGATAACTCTTCTGTGGCCATTGCCAGCGCAGCGCCGGGCGGCATTGATCGCACCAGTTGGTACTCCGTTGGCGGAGGCGAGAGCGGTTACATTGCGCCTGATCCGCGTGATCCAGAGATTGTTTATGCCGGTTCTTATGGCGGTGAGATCACACGTTACGACCATCGCACGGAGGAAACCCAGAACGTTACGCCATGGCCCATCAATCCTATTGGCGCTGCGGCAGCTGACCAGAAATATCGTTTCCAGTGGACAGAGCCCATCGTGTTTTCGCCTCACGATCCCAAGACCCTCTACTTTGCGGCACAAGTGCTGTTCAAAACCACCGACGCAGGCGTGAACTGGCAGGTCATCAGTCCAGACCTGACGCGCAATGACAAGAGCAAGCAGGTGGCATCCGGTGGACCAATCACCAAAGACAATACCGGCGTAGAAGTTTATGACACGATTTTTTCAGTCGTCGAGTCGACTGTACAAAAAGACCTGATCTGGGCCGGCTCTGACGATGGTTTGGTGCATGTGACCACCGATGGCGGGAAAAACTGGGCCAATGTCACGCCCAAAGCGATGCCTGAATGGGGCACTGTGAGCATGATCGAGGCTTCCATGTACAACGCGGGAACTGCGTATGTTTCCGTGCAGCGGCACAAGATGGATGACTTCGCTCCTTATATCTTCAAGACCACGGATTTCGGCAAAACGTGGACCAGCCTGGCCGGCAGCCTTCCCGCCAATGCTTTTGTTCATGCCGTCCGTGAGGACAAAAAACGCAAAGGGCTGCTCTATGCCGGCACTGAGCGCGGCATTTTCTTCTCCTGGGATGACGGTGCGCATTGGGAATCGTTCCAGGGCAATTTGCCCGTCTCTCCCATCTACGATCTCACCGTGCACGGCGATGATTTGCTCGTCGCAACCCATGGACGTGCGTTCTGGGCGCTGGACGATCTTTCTCCATTGCAGCAATACAAGCCTGAAGTGGCGAATGAAGAAGTCCACCTCTACGCGTCCAGCGCGGCCAACCACACGACATTCGGTGGCGGCTTCGGCGGCGGCGGTGGCGAGCGGGGACAGAACCCGCCGAACGGAGCAGTGATTTATTACTCGCTCAAAACGGCATTGAAAAAACCCGGCGAGAAGAAGCCTGAGGAGAAAAAAGCAGAAGGCGGCGTAGCGACAACAACTACCGCTGCAACTGCGCCAAAAGAGACGTCGACAGAAGGCAAAGAGCCTGGGCAGGCACGTCCGGCGAACGCTCCCGTTCCGCCAAAGACTGAGGCTGCTCCGGGCGAAATCCCTGAAGCGGCAAAAAACTCCCCGATCACACTGGAAATCCTGGACCAGAAAGGACAAGTGATCCGTAAATATCCTCCCAAACCGCAGCCGGGAGCCGAAGGCGGAGATGACGAAGGGTTTGGACCGCGTCCTGCCGAACGCGGACTGCCCACGGAAGCCGGGCTTAACCGGTTTGTCTGGGATATGCGTTATGAAGGCGCCACCAAGGTTCCGCACTCGCCATTGTGGGGAGGCAGCACTGATGGACCGGAGGCTGTTCCCGGCAAATACCAAGTCCGCTTGACGGTCAACGGCAAACAATACACTGCCCCGCTGGAAATCGTTCCTGATCCCCGCCTGAAAGTCACACAACAGGACTTGGAGAAGCAGTTCGATTTGCTGATGAAGATCCGCGAGCGCGTTTCCCAGGCGCATGAAACGGTAAACCAGATTCGCGATATCCGGGCCCAGATCACGGATTTGAACAAGCGCCTGGAAAAACAGCCGCAGGCAAAAGCCGTGGCCGATGCCGGAAAGCAACTGGACAAGAAAATGACTGAAGTGGAAGAAGTGCTGATCCAGACCAAAGCCAAAAGCGGGCAGGACGTGCTGAACTATCCCATTCGGCTGAACAATTATCTTGTCGCGCTGGGAGGAGTGGTGGAAAGCGCGGACTCGGCCCCGACCCAGTCTTCCTATGAAGTCTTTGACATGCTCAGCAAGCAACTGGATGAGCAACTGGCCAAATGGAAGCAGATTCTGGGCACAGACGTACCGGCATATAACGAAGTCGTAAAAAAACAGGAGGTTCCGGCGATCATTCTGGCCAAACCCAGCGATCGCTAGCTGCATCGCTTGAAACGCGTGGGGTGCTGGAAGCGGGCGCGCTGGAAGAGATTTGTTTTCCAGCGTCCTCCCGGCGCTTCTTGCGCTTCTTGATGGCATTCCCCAGGTCAGGGAGCAGTTCCTTCACTACCCCAAAACCCATATTCCAGCCCATGGTGATGCCGAAGCTCACAGCCGCGTCACCCGCCGTGTTCTGGCTCGCAGGCAGCCATAAACGTGAAACAAAAGCTCCTGCTGCCACTCCACCTAACTGAGAAATAGAAATGTGCCGGCTTCCGTCATCATGCCGCGCGACCAGGCCGCTTTCCAATGCATAGCCGGTGCGATTCCAGAAGCCGTGTTTGCCGGAATTGAAGTAACGATTGTCTTCATGGAAGAGGCTGGACAAACCGTAGGTAACTGTCCGCTGAATCGAATATTGCCCCAGAATATTTGCGTAGCGCTGACCATAGCCCGCTGCGCCCTGCTGCCACTCTGAAGGCTTATTATTCCACTGATCGGCTCCCGCTGAGAATCCGGCTTTGGCGAAACCGAGCGGATTAGCCATTGTCTTCCAGTAGAGATCAGTCCGTTCACGCTGGCTCATGGGCTGGAAGTCACTCGCCTTGGTTGCGCCAGCCATGTTCAGGTAATTCACAAGATATCCCACTCCTCTGGAGACTGAGTTGGGCTTATCTTCCAAGGAACTCGCATCCTGGCTCTGGGCTGCATTCGAAAGCCCTAGCAGCAAAACCAGAATACAAAGGCCGTAAGCTCCTCCATGGATAACGGCGTGAGTTCCTGAAGCAAGTTTTCCGGAATGGCTCATGACGAGTGCCGCTAACCTAAGCTGTGCTGAGTTGCCGTAATCTCAAACTGGCAAAACTAGCAGACAGCTACTGAGAGATAGCGGCCCGCGCACTCGTACGTTCAACCGAATCGCATCAATGGCGCTTTTGGGAACGAGGTTGGACTGTCAAAATTGATAGCTGACACAGCTTTATCCCAGTACATAGGATTGTGGGCAGAGGTTGCGGAACAATGAAATACTACGCCCAAGTCGCAGCTGTATTTTTCCTGGCTCTCTCCTTCACAATCGCTCGGGCCGCAAGCGGTCAACCTTCAGCGCAGCCCACAGAAGCGGCGGGCGGGCAGCAGGCGGAGCAACCGCCCCATGTTGATGCGGAACCGAATCCTGGTGATCGACAGCTTGAGAGCAAGATTATGGATGACCTCAAACAGGACCCGCACATGGCCTATTCCAACGTCAGCGTGCATGTCACCTATAAGGAAGTACTTCTTACGGGAACGGTTATGACCAAAACCGCAAAGGACCAGGCTGCACATATTGCCGGCGAGTACGCCGCTAAACGAAAGATAACCAACAGGATCAAAGTGAATTCAAACCTTCATCCGGGATTTTGAGGTTCGCGCCGAGAAGTATAGGGGTCAGGATTCGCAGCCAGCTCCGCGTAACTTAAGCCGTTACCGGTGATGGCAACGCCTTTCCCATACCCGGCTTTGAGGCGCGCAACCTATTAGAAACAGGCACTTTGGCGGCCTAGCCAGTCCCATTTTGGGAAATCAATAAATTACCAAAGTGCCCGCTGGTAGACCCAATTTCCATTGACCCCGGATACGGTCAGGGTTAGAGTTTGCGTGTACCAACGAGAGCAAACGAATGTCTAATACTATGTTCGCGATCTGGATCGGATTATCAGCAGGCATTCTCCTGCTGTTTCTGTATGCAGCATTTTTGAACCTGCGGCGGAGACAATCGCCGGGCGCGGAACTTGGTGAGCTGATGAATTCGTTTCTTCCAGTGAATGTGGAAGTGCTTTCAGAAGTCATGAATCCGGCACAGCAACGGCATTTGCAGGAGACCTTCGGTCGCGATGAACTGCTGAGGATCTACGGGCAACAGGTTAACCTGACTATTGAATGTTTGCGGCGCATGTCACACAATGCCGCCTTGCTGCAACAGGTCGGCTATGCCCAACTCAATAGCGGCAATCAGTTGATCGCCTCCTTGGCACAGGAAATGGTGGATGCCGGAGTCCATGTCCGGCTCTACACCTTTATGGCTTTGATTGTTCTGCAGGTTCGGGGTTACCTGCAAATGCTGCCGCTGTTTTCCGCCGTCAACACTGGGGATGTTCGCAGCATTGTTGCCTCAAGCCTGATGCCTGCCTATACCCTCCTCAAAGACAAAGCTGACCATCTGACCTGCCTTAAGTTCTCCAGCCTGCATGAGTCGCTGGCGCAGAGCCTGTAAACCCGCCATATTTTCCTTGATAGATTTTGCTTAGGACGGATCAGCGTTTGCCGTGGGACATAAAGTCCTTCAGCGAATTTTCCCACTTCCTGGCTTCTTGCAAAGCTTCGCCTGAGAGCGCTGGAGATGCGGTGGCGATTTGAGCTTTGGGGGCCGCCCAGAAACAGTAAATCCAAATCAGGCATGCGAGGTCGTAAGCAATGACGGCAAGCCTGTCGAGAAGGGGGCTACGATTTGCCGAGCGCGACCAGACTCCGAGTAAAGCGAGTGACATCGAAACATCGAGAGCAAACCCAAATGCGATACCAAACTCCTGTCTCGCCCACTGTCTGCCCATTACCAGCATAAGACCAACAAAAAACAGAAGAATCGCCGCACGTAGAAACTCATAGACGCGCGAGGTCAACGTCAATACCGAAGAGTGTCCGCCAATCAAAGCAGTGAAAGTGACCAGTATTGTAACAACCATTGCCGCGGGGAAAAGCAAACGATATAAGCGTGTTTTGTAGAAACCTGGAAAAAGGCGCTTGAAGAACAATTCGTAAGTGGCCAAAAAAGCAAACGCAGCTAAAGCCGTATCTGAAATCCAGTAAACCCGATAATACATGCCAGGCAGGACTCGTGCGGACAGTAGTCGAGCCACCCCAACGAATTCAGCCCCAACGATATACCAGAAAAAAAAAGGGAACTCCCGGAACCAGCGGCGATAAAGAAGGAGTCCGGCTAGAAATGCCAATGCCGGCAGCCCGATCCAGTCAATCGTAAACTGAAGCCAGTTTTGTGGGGTCATCCTAGCGACCAGCCTAAACCAGCCGTATCATGATGCACAAATCTTAAATTGCCCCAAACGGTATCTTGTGAAATCTTTCTACCCCTTACGCGATCGCAATTGGTGGCTGCGGCTCCTGGGGTGCCGGCGTTCCAGGTCCTGCGAATGAACTAGCGTGTGAAAGACTGGCAACAGCCAACATCATTGTGACAACAATTATACGGACTACGATCTTCATGATCAATTTCCTCCAATATTTGCTTTTCTTCAGATTCTTGTGCCCGGAAAGTTGCGAATAGACTACATGAAAACTCCAAGCGCGTTACAAGAATTAAAATTCCTTGCTGTTTTTCAAATCCACCTACGCTTAGCATAGGTCATCTCAATAAGTTCATGTTGGTTAAATGCGTATATCATCCGGCGGCAAATTGTTCAGATTCATGGATTTAGAGGAAATCGAGCCAAAGCTGTCGCGCAATTCCAGAGAGCGTTCCGAATCGATCTTGCCGAACCAAGACATCGATCATTTCAGAAGATGATTAAAAAAATTTACATCTTTGAGTACCTCAAAACATTTTTGTCCCACTTTTGAGAGTTTCGGCGCGCATTTTTTTTCTGAACGGAACCCGGCTTACTGCTATCTCTTATCTGCCACTTCCAGCGGAGGATGCTTGCGATGAAAATCGGTTGCATCCTGATACCCCTTGGCTAGCGCCAGCATTTTGGCTTCACCATAAAGATGACCCAGGAAAGTTAGACTGACCGGCGTACCCGGCCCTCCGCCCTCAACCTCGCCGTTTTCCCGGACGCGAGCTTTCGGTGCATCACCCCCGCGGAAGCCGTTGGGAAGGATCACTGCCGGATGTCCCGTCAAATTTGTAATCAATAGTTGGGTGCTGAACGTGGGCGCGACAATCACATCCACCTGATCGAACACTTTTGCCGCCATTTCCATGGCAATGGTGCGGGCGCGGTTGGCCTGGATGTATTCCACCGCCGGAATGAAGCGGGCAGCGCGAAATGTGTTGGGCCAGTCGTCTTTGGTTTGTTGCGTCAGAAGCTTGTCGCGTCCGCTACGCGTCAGGTCGTCAAAAGCGGCGGCGGCCTCTGCCAGCAGAATGCTGCGCATCGCCCCGTAAGGATACTTGGGGAACTCCACGGGGATTAGGTTTACGCCCATGGAGCGCAGCTTGGCCAGCGCGGCTTCGTCGAACTTGTGGTCATATTGGCGGCGCGCCATGGCATCTGCACGATTGGCTTTTTCTTCCGCCTGCTTCTTCTTTTCATCTTCCGATAGCTCTTTTTCTTCTTTTGCCGGCGCGGTCTGCTGTGGCGGCGGTTGCAATTCAAAGTCGGATTTCAAATAGCCGACGCGCAGCTTGCGCCAATCAAGATTCGCGTCCCAGTTGAACGCCGCGTTGTGTACCGTGCGATCATGGCCGTCAGGCCCGTGGATCGCGCTCAGCACGATTGCCGTATCTTCCACAGCGCGGCAGAGCGGGCCAAGTTTGTCCATCGTCCAGGAGAGCGCCATGGCGCCGGTGCGCGGCACAAAGCCAAATGTCGGACGCAGCCCGGTTGTTCCGCAGCGGGTTGAGGGCGATGAAATCGAGCCGAGCGTTTCCGATCCGATAGCAAAAGCCACGCAGCCCGCAGCAGTTGCCGATGCCGACCCGGCTGACGATCCGCTTGAGCCTTGCTTGGGGCTCCAGGGATTGCGCGTCATGCCGCCAAACCATTTGTCGCCCTGCGCCAGCGCGCCCAAAGTGAGTTTGGCCACCAGCACTGCTCCGGCGGCGTCCAGCCGCTTCACCACAGTCGCGTCTTCATCGATCTTTTGGTTTTCAAAGCCGCCGGCGCCCAATGTGGTGCGATATCCCTTGACCGCTAGCAAGTCTTTCGCGCCCCAGGGCAATCCGTGCAGCGGGCCACGATACTTCCCTGCCGCGATTTCACGGTCGGCATCTTTCGCCTTTGCCAGCGCGCGCTCTTCAGTCAGCGTGATTACGAATTTCAGCAGCGGATCGTAGCGCTTGAGCCGCGCAATGTACATTTCGGTCAGCGCAGCCGAAGAAACCTTCTTCGTTCGTACCAGCTCCGCCAGCTGACGTACGGAATAAAATGCCACATCCTCCAGATTTTTCGGCGCGGCGTCCAAGACGGCCGGCGCAGCCGAAATCTTGATGGGACGCTGCTCCGTTTCAAACTTCATTCCGGGCAGCAAGGGATCAAAAATCACCGCCGGAGCTACGTCATTCTTGATATGCAATGCATAAATGGCCTCAAACCCCTCGGTATAGTTGTTAAGGTCCTCCAGCATCATGCCCTTGTATTCGTCGGCAATATGGACATCAGCGATAGCGGCAGCGTTGTCAATCATCTCCCGAGTGACTTTGCCTTTTTCGTCGGCCATGGCCCACAGCACTCCGGGCAGCAGCGTGGCGGTCAAGCCAAAACGCGAGCAAACGGTAAGAAACGATCTGCGATCCAGCATGAGGTCTCCAAGGATGAAAGGTGAAAAAGACGGGCTGGCCATTATAGCCAAAGAGAGTCGCAGGCGATGCGGTTCAGTTAAAATCGCGATGTGAATGCGCTCTTCCAGCTTCTCTCTGACCAGGAAGTGCCCACGCTGCTGGACATGATGCGCGAGTTCTATTCGCAGCAGCAGATGCAGTTCGATGAGCCGGCAGCTTCCAGTGCCGTGACCCGGGCGTTAAGCGATCCTGAGCTGGCGCAGATTTATCTCATCTTTCGCGGCGCGGAACTGGCTGGATATTTTGCGCTTACGTTTTGCTTCAGTCTGGAATTTCATGGGCGCTTTGCCCTGCTCGATGAAATTTATCTCCGGGAGCCATTCCGCCGGCAAAAGCTGGGCAAGGCCGTGGTCGCCTTTGCGGAAGATGCCTGCAGGAAAGCGGGCGTGAAGGCTCTGCGCCTTGAGGTGGGACGGGAAAACCAGGGCGCGCAATGGCTCTATCGCGCTGCCGGGTTCAAAGAAGACGAACGAAACTTGATGACGAAGTGGCTTTAGCACCAGGGAAAAGCACTCCATGAGCGCCCGCGCCGCGCCCATGGACATGGAGAGAACGAAGTTAGTTGTGCCCTTCCGGTTGCGAATCAAAGAACAGGAAAAAGTTGGTTGGCTGGTCGGGCGCGGCTTGCCCAGCCGCTTGCGCGGCGCGCAATGCGTCTAAAGAGTTGATGCCGGTCTTTCCATCGGCGCTGGGCCATGCGCTGGGATCCGTTACCAACACGGAGATTACTTCCCACCACACTGGTCCAAAATTCTTGCCATCAATGATATGGCTGTGATTCAGCGTGGGCACCAGCACGCTGGTGTTCGGCGGTACCTTGCCCAATTTGGCGAGGACCGGCCCCAGGTCAGTCTGGTTTGTATGCATGGTGCAGGTGCTGGGCATGCCTTTGTGCTGCGTCACCGGCAGACCTGGCTCCGGACATTGCACCGGAACTGTGGGGTTCGTCTTAAAGGCTTCAGGAATGAAACCAAACAGACTCAGTAATGCCTGCCCTAATGCCGGGGTAAACGCATCGTTGGGATTCAGGTCATTGCCAAAGAAAGGCGCGATTACATACAGCTTGAGTGTATTTTGAATCGGCCGTCCCGTAGGATCGAGCGTTGGTCCGTGTCCCACGGTGCAGATAGGACGCTGAAATTCATTGGCGTCCACCGCGGCAACTTGGCCATTGTGATCAAGGTCCTCAAAGGGTTCATGGATGCAATCGAAATTCTGGAAATAGGTGAATACCAATAGTTGACCCTGGGCAAACCCTTCGGTCTGGTTGACGGCCAATGGTCTGGCGTTATTTGAACTGCTCGACTGAGCAAAGCCGCCTAGCGTAAGCAGCAATACCACTGATGCACTCGCAATCAATCTGGAAGCGCGATGTCCTCTCATTTGCGTACCTTTCTTTTTCTTAGGGTAAAAAGCTGCTATGAAGGATTCTTGGGGGGCCCGGTTGCGCTGGTATGGAGCAACGAGCCAGAGATTGGTTACGCGTAAAAAATAAAAATATCGTGTAACGAATTACCAAAATGGAACTGACCGCTTGGCCTAATATCCTACGATCTCAACTTGAATGTCCTTTTCTTGTTTGCCCTCGATCATTTAATCTTTTCGGTTCTTAAGGAGATCGCCCATGAAGCTCTGCCGCACTTTTTTCGTCCTGCTCATTACCTTCACAGGTCTGGCGCTTCGCGCCGCCGACTATCCCGCGCCTCAATCCGGGACGTTTGTGGTAAAAGACTTTCAATTCAAGTCCGGAGAGAAGCTGCCTGAGGTCAAGCTGCATTACTACGCGTTGGGTACGCCGCAGAAAGATTCGAGCGGCAAAATTCGCAATGCTGTGCTGATCCTGCACGGCACAGGCGGCAGCGGACGGCAGTTTCTAACGCCGAATTTTGGCGGCGTGGTGTTTGGTCCGGGGCAATTGCTGGATGCGGCAAAGTACTTCATCATCCTGCCGGACAACGTGGGCCACGGCGAATCCAGCAAGCCGAGTGACGGTTTGCACATGCGCTTCCCGCACTATGAATACGACGACATGATTGAGTTGCAATACCGGCTGCTCACGCAGGGACTGGGCGTGAACCATCTGCGGCTGGTGATGGGAACGTCGATGGGCGGCATGCACACATGGCTATGGTCAGAGCAGCATCCTGATTTCATTGAGGCGGCCATGCCGCTGGCGAGCCAGCCAGTGGAAATTGCCGGGCGCAACCGCATGATGCGCCGCATGATCATGGACGCGATCCGCACCTCGCCCGATTGGAACAACGGCGAATATACTCAGCAGCCTCACGGCCTGGCCGCGGCACTGGATATTCTGCTGATCATGGGCAGCGCGCCTCTGCGCATGCAGAAAGATGAGCCAACGCGAGAACAAGCGGATAAATTTCTGGAGGACTTTGTCGCCTCGCGCATGAGAACCACGGACGCCAATGACATGATCTATTACTTTGACGCATCCCGGAATTACAACCCTGAGCCGCAACTGGAAAAGATCACCGCGCCACTGATTGCCGTGAACTCAGCCGACGATCAGATCAACCCGCCCGAACTCAAGATCATTGATCGCGACATTCAGCGCGTGAAGAACGGTCAGTTCGTATTGCTGCCTATCACGGACCAGACCCGTGGTCACGGGACCCACTCATGGCCGGCGATCTGGGGTGACCATCTGGCGGAATTGCTGCAGAAATCGCAACCCCACTGACAGCAAGTCGCTGTTTATGCACTGGACTTTCTTTTGTGATAGCCGCAGCCGTCCGTCTTTACGTGAATTGGCTGCGAAACACTGCTTTGATGTGCTCCAGCCTTTTCGAGAGCGCTTCGGCTTCTTCCTTCAGCCCAAGCTCGTTGGCCAATCCAATGGCATCATAGAAAGCGTCCTTCGCACTGCTGTAGCAGCCATTGGCGCCGCGACCACTCTCATACATCTGGTCATAATATTTTTCGCCCAGCGCGGTCAGTTTTCGCAGCCGGTTGCGGTTCAATTCCTCATCCGTCCGACGAAATGCTAATTCAACAGGCGAGCCTTTCATGGGAAGCCAGGTCCACACCGCCCGGTTTTCAGTGAGCTTAATCCCGCGAAACCCGGGCAGTCCCTCTGGCAGCTCTGTTTCAGGAAGCATGAAAAAATCCGGATACAGCGGCGGACGCATGAGAGACTGCCAGTCCTCATCCTGCAGCCACGGATCCGCGACCGGAAATGCACAGTATTGCGCACCAATCGCGCTCGATAAATTCATAAGAACGCGCGCCAGTGACATGGCTGGTTGGGGGGTCTTGATCTGGTCGGCATATGCTTCTTCCCGTTCATGCAGAAAAATTACCGGGTCGCGGCGGCCGCGCAGGCGAAACTCAAGATGAAAGCGCTGCAGGCCGGAAAACGCCACAACGCATCCGTCCCACCCGGGAGCTGACGTCACCGCCAGAGCGCCTGTAGGATCAGAAATCTTCTCGCCCCATTTCCACCAGCGATCATCGCGATCATAATGTAGCCGGGCCACGTTCAGCCCATCACGAAGCAAGAAGCTGTGGTCGAGCAGGGAGTTAACAGCGAGTTCCACCAGCTTGTCACGCGGTTCCTGCAGTGACCAGAAAACAGCGGTCCGAAAAAGCAGGGACTGCTCAATGACCAGTTCCACGTCTTCCAATGGCACGCTGACTGTGGCTGCCTCTCCGCCGCGATGAAAGCGGACTTCGACTGTGCGCGGCTCGCCTTCAGTCGGCAGCGGAACGGCGGTCACTTTGCCTTCTGTGTACTGTGGCAACCCGCTTTCCGGCAGCTCGCGCAGAAGTCGTACTGTCTCTCCGGGATAAAGCAACTTAGTCCTCTTGGCAGCAAGGTTACATGCAGACGATTCCCGCCGCAATCACATTTCTGGTAGAGTGCTGGCGCATCAGGACGCAAATTTAAAGGAGTGCTGCAATGCCAAACGGCGGCCCGGACAATTGCGGGACCTGCGGGTTCAATCGCCGCAATCGCGGCATGTGGCGAAACCCTGCGCCCGATGAGACCCAAACTTCATTCTGTGAGATACGTAGCCTCGCCATGCTGGCTGACCACTGGACCTACTGCCAGAACTGGCACACTCGTACCCGCGAACCCATCGGCCCGATTTATTCCTCCGGCGCTTACGAGGGCCGATATCGACGGATTCCCTGGCACGGACTTATTGCTCCGGAGTTCGTCCAGATGGGCGTGTGCAGCGAGTGTGGGGCATTCATCGATGACGGGATCTCGATTCCCACCGTGGAGAGCGCGCCCATCACCTTCTGCTGCAATCTGCACTATCTGCAATGGTGGAAGCGGCAACATCCAGACGAAGAAGCGCCCATGAGTGAGAGCATCTGGGAACATTGAGGCCCGCAGTTTGCAGCACCTGTGCCCCAGATTTGCGGGTATGGTCAATCGGCGTTAGATTCTTTTCATGAAAAAACTCATCGCCGTCCTCACACTTTGTCTTGGGTTGACTTATTTGTACGCGAGCGCCCAGAATGCCGCGCCCCAACCCTCGCCGTCCCCAGCGACATCGCCTGCGCCCGGCACAGCTGCGCCCAGTGCGCGCCCAGGTGACGTGGACTCCATCGATCACATCATCGCGGCGGTCTATGACGCGATTTCCGGCCCCGGAGGACCCCGCGACTGGGACCGATTTCGCGGCTTTTTTTACCCTGGGGCACGCTTGATTCCCAGCCGCCGCGATGATAAAGGCGCTGTAACGGCGCGGGTTTCCTCGCCGGACGAATACGCCACGCGAGCTCAGGATTTCTTCAGTAAGGAGGGCTTTTTTGAAAATTCAGTAGCGAACCGTGTAGAGCAATGGGACCACATTGCGCATGTGTGGAGCACCTATGAGTCGCGCCACGCCAAAGGCGAGAAGCCGTTCGCGCGCGGCATCAATAGCTTTCAGCTGTTGAATGACGGCACCCGGTGGTGGATCCTCACCATCTACTGGGAAGGTGAAGATCCATCGCACCCGTTGCCGGAAAAGTATCTGAAATAGCCGGCCATTCTGCTTCCAAAGCTATTTCTTTCCCACCACCAGCAGGGTGAACGTTCCGGGCTTCATGGTGCGTCGCGGACGCTCGCCCTCTTTGGCAGGGGGTGCCTCTTCCATCTCGGCTGTGACTAGATACACGTCGTGGTTCGCGGTGTCCAACGCCATGGTGCGGGCAAACTTTTGGGTCGGGGCATTCTCCACCACGCTAAATTTCGATGGCGAATCCTCATGGACAACCGTGAGATTCCCGTCGCGGCCGTTGGAGCTGAAGGCCAGTTGCTGATCGGCGTCGAAAGCATTCGCATCCACGCCTTCGCCAATGGCAGGTGTGGCAATCACCTTTCCGCTATCCGCATCCACCACGGCCATCATCTTATTGCTGCAGCCCGCAAACAGCCTGCGGTGTTTCTGGTCCATGGCCAGCCCGCTCGGCTCTTCGCACGGGGCCAGCGGCCAGCTCTTTACCACCGTTGCTTTTTTGGCATCGATGCTGGTTATTTCGCTCTTATCTTCAATGTTCACAAACACGCCGCCCTTGCCGTCAGCGACGCCAAATTCCGGTTTGCCATCGAGCGGAATGGTCGCAACCACCTTGCCATTCGTCGCGTCAATTACCGTAGCGTTCTTGCTGCGCCCGTTAAACGTAAACACGCGCTTTGAGGATGGGTCATACAGAATGGCGTCGGGATTTTCGCCGTCTATCTTGATCTTGTCCGTCTGCTTCAACGTTTTCAGGTCAAACACGGTCACGCTGTTTTCGCGACCATTGCTGGTGAAGCCTTTGCCCAAATCCTGTGCCAGGGCAATCCCGTGGACTCCGGCCGTGTCAGGAATATCGCCGACCACGGAACCTTTATAGGGATCTACAACCATGACGTGTGTGCCGCGGGAAATGAAGAGTCGCTTTCCTACGGGATCAAAAGTCAAATAATCCCAGCCGCCATCGCCGCCTAGAACATATTTCTGCTTCACCTGATATTTTGCCTGGGCAAAAGTCTTTACCGAGCCTGCGCAAAGGCACGCCACTGCAAGTAGTATTGCGATTTGCTTCCGCATCTTTCACCTCGTTTTGTCGGTGATCATTCTAATGGACTGCAAGCAAACTGTCTCTTAAAGCGAGATTTCATCCGACTGATTGTTTATTTCCCGAAACGCGCCAGCCACCAGCGGCGCAGCGCTACCATTGACCATACCGCTTCCACGGCACCAAAGGGCCACGCGCCTTGCAAAAAGCCATAGACTGAACCCAGCGCGCATGCAACCGCGAAGGCAAAGATGAACCATGGGCTGCGCTTTTCCAGCGCGTAAAAGACCAGCATCGCCGCTACCGCGAAGAGCCCAAAAGCATTGAGAGCAGTCATTGACCGCGATTGTAAAGGAAAGCTGCTGGGAGAGAGGCGCGCGCGTGGAACTAACGCTCAAAGCAGCGCACCGCAATTAGCTTGCAAACTTTCCGTCTGCCAACGTTCTATCACCAGAAGTGCTCCCGTTCCTCCAAAGGGAGAAAGCCCCATTGCTCGAAAGAGCGGCGGTCCTTCCCCGCGGGATGGTGGCGTGCTGCGCAAGCGCAGTAAGTCATCATCCCGGGACCGCGCACGACTTCAAAGACTCGAACACCAGCTCTCTAATGCGCCGCCTGCGTTGATGCTTTCCCAACAAGCAGAATTGCAAGGGCAATAACCTTCAGGCACGACATGAGCTTTCCTCATCAGATTGGGATGAATACGCCTGCGCCAGGGAAATTGTATTGGATGAGAGGACTATCTCAGGAAGACTAACGGACTGGGCAGGCCTGTGAAGGCGCGGTCATGATGCTCTGGTCGGGGAAGCTGAAAGCGCCTTCAAATGCGTCAGATGTCGCGCCACGCTGGAACCATTGCATTAAGACCTGGTTCTGCGGATGATAGGTAAACCCCTCAATGGAAACCGGATAACCGGCGTTCGGCATCAGGGCCAAGGGATCGCCTGTCTCAAGATTGTTCTGGCATCCGGTGGAGTTCGGAACCTGCCAGGCGGGCACGGCATTGCTGCCGAAAGGATTATTCATCCATTCAGAAATTTCGTGGCTCATGGGCGTAACATCCGCCAGGCCGGGACCAAGAATTCCCTGTTCCACCCAGCTTGCCCAAATAAAGGTCTGAACAAATTTGACCTGCGCCATCTCTCCCGTATCGAATGACGTGTGAAAGCCAAGCACGCAGCATTTCTTAATATCTTTCTGCGGCGCAAGAAAAACATTTTGCGTCAGGGCGATGGCCAAAGCGTCGGACGAAAGATTTGCCATCTGAATGATGGTATTCAGCTGCGAGAGAAAAAAGTCAGTGTCGACAATAGCGTAGAGCACGCCGGTGCTGGGATTGCGGTAAACCTTGGCATCGCCTCGCGGCACAGCGATCCTGAGCGGCTTCAATATCTGCGGAGCACCCAACAACGTGTGCCAATCCTTGCCTGCTGTGGCGTTGAATTCCGCCCGTTGCACCGCGTCGGCAAATTGTGTGGTCCCGGTAGCGTACTCAGCATCGTGGAAATTAGGCGACGCTTGTACCCGCGGCACAATGGCCCCGGGATCAAGCACGATGGGCACGCCATTCTCATCCGCAAACTCTTCAAAGAAAAGCGAAATAGGAATGATCTGTACCGGAATTTGGGTCGTCGTGTTCGATTGAGGTTTTTTGCCGACCATCGTAAAGGGATACGCTTTTCCCTGCGATTCAAATGATTCTGAAAAATGCGGAACGCTGAAGATGCGGCCTTGCGTCAGGGCCGCGCGCGCGTCAGAAGAAAGCTTGCTTGCGCCTTCAAATCTTGGCTGTGCGCCTTCTCGCTGAAGGAAGCCGCCGGTGGCGTCGATTGGCTGCGAGGTTTCGGGTGAAGCGCTTTGGGCAAAGATGTTGCCGGAGAGCAAACACAAGAATGCCAGCGCGCCACAAAGCAGTGAAACACGCCGACCTAATCGATCTGATTTGAGAGACACTAACCCGAGCTCCGGAAGCACCAATCTGCTATTTTCTTACTACGGCATCAATTTGTCGAACGAAATCGTTGTAAGCCCCTGATAAAACTAGGCTTTTCATCCTAACCTGCGGGGCGTTCATTAGACTTTCCAACAATGCTCATATTTTTCCAACAATGCTCATATTAAGGATGCAAGCAGCAGCTCGGGAGTGGGATCAGCTCTGGCTGCGATAAACGGCTGTTTGCTGTTATAGTTTTTCGTCTCTCATGAAGCGTTCTGCCAAAAAAGAGTCATCTAGCAGCGCCGTGACCGTGGCCGTGGTTCAGGCTGCCTCGGTTGCGTTTGACCGCAAAAGGACTCTGGCCAAGGCCCTGGATCTTACGCGCGACGCCACGAAGCAGGGCGCCAAACTTGTGCTCTTCCCTGAAGCATTTATCTCCGGCTATCCTCGTGGGCTCGACTTTGGCGCCGTGGTGGGCTGGCGCACGGACGCGGGCCGTGAAGACTTCAAGCGCTACTTTGAGAGTGCCGTGGAAATTCCCGGGCCAACGGTGGATGCATTGAGCAAGGCAGCGCGAGCCAACCGTGTCTATCTGGTGATGGGCGTGATTGAGCGTGAGCGCGGAACGCTCTATTGCTGTGTGCTTTTCTTTGCGCCTGATGGAACGTTTCTCGGCAAGCATCGCAAGGTGATGCCCACAGCCTCTGAGCGGCTGATCTGGGGATATGGCGACGGATCGACCATGCCTGTCTTTGATACTCCACTGGGCAAGCTGGGCGCGGTAATCTGCTGGGAAAATTACATGCCGCTGCTGCGCACCTTTATGTATTCCCAGGGAATTGAGATTTATTGCGCGCCAACGGCAGACCATCGTCCCACATGGTCTGCCACCATGCAGCATATTGCCACGGAGGGACGCTGCTTTGTCCTGGGCTGCAATCAATTCAACCGTCGCAGCGACTTTCCCAAGGATTACTCCACCGCATTTGGAGAAAAATCCGATACCGTGCTTTCACGGGGCGGAAGCTGCATCGTGAGTCCGTTTGGTGAGTTTCTGGCTGGGCCGAACTTTGAAGATGAAACAATCCTGGTGGCTGAGCTGGATCGTGGTCTGTTGCCCAAAGCAAAGTTTGATTTTGACGCTGTTGGCCATTACTCGAGACCGGATATCTTCCGTCTGATCGTGGATGACCAGCCAAAGCCGCCCGTAGCCACATTGAGCAGCCGAGCCAAATCACGCAAAGCCGATGATATCTCGCACTGAAATTCAGGATGCAGGCCGGCGGATCGCTACACATGTCCGTCGAACCCCAGTGATGGCCCTGGAAGAAAAAGCCTTTGGCATTGATGCCAGGATTTTCTTCAAGCTGGAATGTCTTCAGCATACCGGCTCTTTCAAGCCACGCGGTGCCTTCAACTGCATTCTCAGTTCAAGCGTTCCCGCTGCCGGCGTGATCGCTGCCTCTGGAGGCAATCATGGCGCTGCTGTGGCTTATGCCGGACAAAAGCTCGGATACCGCGCTGAAATTTTTGTTCCTGCCGTGGCGCCCGCCAACAAAGTTGAGCGGCTGCGGCAATATGGCGCAGCCGTAAATCTCATTGGCAACAATTACGCTGAAGCTCTGGCGGCCAGCAAAGAGCGCGTGGCGCAAACTGGCGCGCTTGCCATTCATGCTTATGATGACGCGTGCGTTCTCGCCGGCCAGGGCACTCTGGGCATGGAGTTGGAAGAGCAGGTGCGCGGATTGGATTCCGTGCTCATTGCCGTCGGGGGTGGTGGACTGATTGGCGGCGTTGCCGCGTGGTATCAGGACCGAGTGCGCGTGATCGGCGTTGAACCGGAGCGCGCGCCCACATTGCATAAGTCGCTGGCGGCGGGGCAGGTTGTCGATGTTGAAACCGCAGGCGTTGCCGCAGATTCTCTTGGCGCTAGTCGCGTGGGCCTACTTATGTTTCCGATCGCGCAGAAATTTGTTTCGCAGTCATTGCTGGTCACTGACGAGCAGATCATTGAGGCTCAACGCGCGCTGTGGCAGCAATTCCGTCTGATCGCCGAGCCGGGCGGCGCTACCGCTTTCGCGGCACTGCTCTCCGGCGTTTACAAACCTCGCGCCAGTGAACGTGTGGGGGTGGTACTGTGCGGATCTAATGCCGACCTACAAAAGTTTCCGCATAGCTGAATCGGTTTTAAATCGCCTCGAAGCGAACCTAGTGCGAACCGATGCAAAAACCGATTTTCTGGTTTGTCCATCCCTTGATGTTGCAAAACTTTTGCGGTTTCTATCTTTAATCTGAAAGTTTTTGCACACGGGATTAATCCAGCCGACGCGAAGTGACAATTTTTGTGATTCCCGCGAAATCTTTGAAGCGATTTTTCAATCCGATGCACTATTCTCTGGCAGCATACGATTTGCTGCGGTAGAGTTCTGTCACCCCCAATTTTCAATCTAACTTCAGACGCATAAGGATAACTATGACCAGTTGTTCCAGGTATAAATTGCTGTTCGCTTCTTCGTTGCTTCTTCTCTCCAGCTTTGCTTTCGCCGGTAACGCCGTGGTGGACTGCTCCGGCGCGACTCCGGGCGCTTTCACGAGCATTCATGATGCATTGGCTTCCTTGCCGGCCGCCGGACCGAATTTTATCTCGGTCACGGGCACCTGCCATGAAAACGTCGTGATGTCCGGACGCACCGACCTGAATATCTCCGGCAACCCCTCAGCCACCGTAGTGCCGGGAAATGCCAATGGCCACCTGCTGGCGATCGACGCATCACAACGCGTCGGGATCCAGAACATCACCTTTGATGGCGGGCGCGGTGCGCTGATCAATGAGAATTCCCGAGTGGATCTGACCAATGTCACGATCCAGAACAGCCTTGGCATCGGCCTGACCAGCATCGATTCCCTGATGCACATTGCCGATTGCACAATCAAGGCCAGCGCTCGCTCCGGCATCAGCGTAGGCGGCGGAACGCTTTATGTGGATAGCGACGTCACCGGCACAACGGTGACCGCCAACGGACGCAATGGCATAAGCGTTCTGACTGGACACCTGATTCTGAACGGCGGTGATGAGGTTACCCCCGGCACGGAAAATGTGATCAGCAACAATGCAGGCGTGGGAGTGGCTGTGGCCAACAGTGCGGAAGCTGACATTAATAGCGACAACCGCATCATCGGGAACCAGGGCGCATTTGGACTGGAAGTGATCCACACCAGCACGGTCATCATGACGGACGGCACTATCTCATCCAATGCCGGCTTGGGCGTGCACTGCGGCGAAACCAGCCATTGCGAATGGGCGGGCATAACCAAAATCGACAGCAATGGTAAAGGTGGAATTGAAATTACCGACCATTCTGACGCCTACCTTGATGGAGGAATCGACATCTCCGGGAACACCGGCGTGGGAGTTCTGGTTGATCTAAGTTCCCTGCTCAATAGCCTGGGTGGCAACACAATCAACAACAATACCGATGACGGCATTGTTTTAAACACCATGTCCGTTCTTAAGTTCGCTGCCAATGACACGATCACAGGGAATGGAAAACTGGCGCTGGAGTGCAACAATAACTCCATGGTCTCCGGCGACATCAGCACGTATAAGCCAAAGAAGTGCGGTGCGGCTTTCCAGGCAAGCCCGATTAACTAAGCTGAGAGAAGTGAACGAATGGGCCGCTCCCGGGCGGCCCTTTTGTTTTTTTCACAAACCTTTGAAACACGGAGGAAAGTGGGAAGCGGAGGAGTTAAAAGGATGCCTATTCTCCTACGGCTGCCGCAAATTGATACTTGTTGTTCAGGATTCTTTTGATGCCATCTCGCAGGTGAATAACATTGAAATTAAATAACAAGCCAATGGGCTTATTGGAGAGACGCAGATAGGTCAGCAACTGTGCTTTGTGTATCGGAAGCAAAGCCTCCACACATTTGAGTTCCACAATCACCAGATTCTCAACCAGCAGATCTATTCGAAATCCGGAATCGAGTCTTAGTCCATTGTAAACAACTGGAAGAGCTACCTCGCTGGAGACGGTCATTCCGGCCTGCTTCAGTTCGTGTGCTAAACATGTTTTGTAAACGCTCTCCAACACTCCCGGCCCAATCCCAGAATGCACTTTAAGCGCGGCGACAATGATCTTCTCGGTGATCTCCGGAAACTTCATTCCTCCGCTGCCTCCGTTCCTCCGTGTTTCAACCTTTTCCAGAGTCTTATACAGAAATTACTGTGCTAGGGCAGTCGCATTCTGCTGGCCCACCAAAAACTGCTGCACGAAAAGGATCGTTGAGTAGAAGAGAAAATCCTGATTTTTCTTTTTCGCGTATCCGTGGCCCTCGTCATTTGCCATAAGAAACCACGTCTGGATTCCATTGCTCTTCAGCTTGTCCAGCATTTGGCGAGACTCCGTCCAAGGCACGCGCGGATCGTTCTTTCCGACTACGGCATACACCGGCTTGCGGATCTTCTCTGAGTTATTCAGCGGAGCGGTCTTTTCCAGATACTCGCGAATTGTTGGATCGCGCTCGTCGCCATATTCCACGCGGCGCAGGTCGCGGCGGTAAGCTTCAGTATGTTCCAGTAGTGTCACCAAGTTGGACGGGCCGACAATGGGCAAGCTACAGCAGATTTTGTCGTTATATTCATAGGCGACGGCCCATGTCATGTAGCCACCGTAACTGCCGCCAGTAATCATGATCTTGCCGGAGTCGAGCGTGGGATTTTTGCCAATCCAATCCAAAAGGGCACCAATATCTTTATGCGTATGGTCCCGATTGACGCCATTATCGAGTTTAAGGAAGGTCTTTCCGTATCCAGTTGATCCACGCACATTGGGAAAGATCAGCGCGATGCCTTGTTCATTTAAGTAGTAATTGTTCCTGCCCAGGAATCCCGGACGGTATTGGCCTTCCGGGCCGCCGTGAATGTTCACCATCACAGGGCGCTTGCCGGGGAATTTATTTGCATCCGGCATATACAGGAAGCCGGAAATGGTCTTGCCGTCAAACGTTCGCCACTTGATGAGCTGCGGCTCAGCGAAGGTGGCTGTATTCAAACCGCCGGTTTCGCTGGTGGTCCAGCGCTCAAGTTTATTTGTGGTCACGTTAATGGAATAAACATCGGCAGTGGATCTGGCGCTGGTGAGTACAAATCCCAGGTCACGGCTGTTTTTATGAAAGCTCAGTCCGCCAATCAGACCAGTGGGAATGCCGGGGACCGGGCGATACTTGCCGGTGGCAGTATTCATGACATAGAGCTTGCCTATACCGTCTTCATTCGTGACGAACGCCAGCGTCTTGCCATCCTCGCTGAGTTCGACTTCATCCACGTCCCATTTGATGTCCGTGGTGAGATATGTAGGCTTCATGGTGGCCAAGTCAAAATAAGCCAAGCGTTGGAATTCGGAATCACGATCCGTTGTGGTGTAGAAGCCTTTGCCATCTTTGCTGAATGGGCCGCCGCTGTAAGCTACCTGCACGTCGCCAGATTTGGGCGTCAGCATCTTCTTCTCACCCGTGGCCACGTCCACGAGCCACAGATAAGTTTCGTTGGCAGAAACTTCATTGACTACCAACAGCTTCTTATTATCCGCTGACCAGCTTGCCACGCCCCATCCCCCGCCTTCCACCTGCAAAAGCAGTTTGTCTGTTTTCGGATCAGTCGGATCCATCACATAAACATCGTTATCATGGCCGGTGCGCCGCGTGGATGAATACGCAATGCGATTATCATTGTGGGCAAAGCTGCGTCCGGTGTTGCGGGACTTGCCATCCGTCAAGAGCGTTACGTTTCCATTGGCCACGTCATAGCGATAAATCTGGAACCATTCGCCGCCGCCAATATCCTTGGAGAACGTGAAGTAATCACCTTTCGGACCAAAATGGGCACCGCCAACGCGATCTGGAAAGAACGTAAGCTGCGTCCGATCGCCGCCGGGCATCTTGACCATATGAATCTGCGGCACTTCAGCAAACCGTGTTCCGATCAGCATTTCCCGCCTTGTGGGATTCCAGTCCTGCAATGCGGCGGACCGAAACTCACCGTATTGGCTAGCCCTTTCCGCAATCGCGGCCGGCACTGCGGGAATGTTTTCTACAACAAGATTGTCGCCCGGTTTGAGTACGGCTGGTTGAGCCGGTGACGCATCTTGCGCTATGAGCGGCGAACCCGCAATGAAGATGGACACCAATAAAACCGCAGAACGCAAAGATACAGAAAGAGAAAACACTCGTCTCACAATTCCTCCAGGGTGTGGCGCAGAGAAGCCTAATCGTGCTGTCAAATATCGTCAAGAAGAGTGACGTTTAGAAACAGGTGCGGTTAGCAACTTGCTCATCGATGATCCTGAGCTAAGCGGCGAGAGTCACGATGGGATCGAACTCGTAGATCAATGTCCCGTTTCTTCCGGATTTGGCGGCTGCCGCCATGGCTTTGCCGGCGATTTCCGCTTGCATGGAATGATATTTTCTCAGCGGCCCGAAGGTGAGCAGATCTAAGACGGGAGCAATCTTCATGCCGATGGCTTCGCCCAGCCTGAACTCCGCGCGCTTACCAATCAGCAGACTCGGACGCAGAATATGCAACGCCCGGAAAGGAAGTTTGGCGAGTTCCCTTTCCATCTCACCTTTGGTCCGGAGATAGAAATTCTTGCTCGCCGGATCAGCGCCCACTGACGACACCACAACGAACTGTTCCGCACCGGCCAGAACTGCTTGTTGCGCAGCCCGCAACGGCAATTCCATATCAACGTGGCGAAAAGCTTCCTGCGATCCCGCTTTGCGGATCGTGGTTCCCAGGGCGCAGAACACGTCCTGCGCGCCTTGAAAATCTTCGGCGGAAAGTGTCGCCAGATCGGCTACGCGTTGCGCAACTTTGGCCCGGGTAAGTGATGGCAGCTCTCTGCGCCCGAATGTGAGCACTCGCGTGTAATCCGGATCGTCCACCAAGGCACGCAGGCAGAAGCCGCCAACCAATCCCGAAGCGCCCAGAACAACCGCTGTCCGCGAAGTCATGACGCCTGTCCTCCGCGATTTTCTTTGCTGAAGCTCATCCCTCTACTTTATCAATTTTTTAGTTCTCTGGACGGGGCTCTCAGTGTTAGAAGGAACAAGGAACATTGAGCAGGTCTTGCACCGCCTATCCGCAGCTTATGCGCAGCCCGTTTCTTTTGACACAGGCTTTCTGCCGCTGCTACTATCAAATGGCAGTTCAGCAGGTTAGCGTCAGGGGTAAAAGCCAACCGCATTTGCAAGCAAGTGGTTGATCTGAACCTGCCCACGCTGGATTCGAATGCGGATGATCGCTCCCGCCCTGCACGCGTCCCCGTCGTCTAGCCCGGCCTAGGACATCGCCCTTTCACGGCGGTAACACGGGTTCAAATCCCGTCGGGGACGCCAAATCTTTTCAGCGACTTACACCGATTCGATCAAAAACTCGCGGTACATCGACGGTACAAGTTGATTTTGGGCGAATCATGCTCACCACTTTGCTCTGCGCTGCCCGCTTGGCCGGGGTAAGTGCTTGAGAGTAGGTGTCGAGAGTCATCTTTGCGGAAGCGTGCCGCAATAGTTCCTGGACCACTTTCACGTCCTCACCGTTGGCCTTCAA
>JBJMGE010000004.1:0-160208 GCA_045808085.1 Terriglobales bacterium
AGCGGCAGAGCGGGCACTATGCGCCGGCGCGAGGGCGGGTGCAGGTGTACGAAGCCGCAGACGGGAAGATCGCAATTGAGTATCGCGGACGGGAGTTGAAGTGGGAGGAGATAGCAGCGCCGGCGAATCCGCCGGAGCAGGAGGTCACGACGCTGGGAAGGGGAACCGTGAAGATGCCATTGCGTCGAGGAAAGACGATTCCAGCGGCGAACCATCCTTGGCGGAGGTATGCAGATAAAGGAAAGATGAGCCGGCCTGGAGAGGCAGAAAGTTCTGTGTCAGCGACTCCGTCCTCCGCGTCGCCCTGCGGGCTCCGCTCCGGAACGGAGTCGCCGACAGAGAACGAAGGAAGAAGCTAAAGTTTGAAAAAGGGGACATTTTAATCGAGGTAAGAATGGGGACATTTTAAAAGTGGTTTGACATCCCCCGCTTTTTTTATTGACTATGAGGCGAAGAAATGGTATATTCCACTATTCGCGCCTTAAGGCTGGAGTGTGCCTCGGGCTTGATCTTTGACAACTAAAGCTCCTTAAAAAAGCCCTTTGTAATTGGCTCTTGGTAATTGGCAAAAACAACCTCAAAAACAGTGAAAAAGAGGTTTCGACCGTCCGGTGACCGTCCGGTCGAATTGAGGTTGAGCCTTTGTTTGCAACAAAGTGCTTACCCGCCGGGTGGGCTATGTAGAAGAAAACAGCCTTTAGCTTTTAGCCAGTAGCTCTTAGCTAAACGTAAAAGCAACTCCAGAACTCTGGACTGTACGCCAATTGAGGCTTAAGCGCTGAAGTCTACGCCGATCTGGGATGCGGTGGGATCCCCGGGGAGGGGGTAGTGTTGGCTTCGCCGGTTGGGGTCCTTCAATTCGCGGCAGGAAGCGGCCGCTCTTTCAGGATGACTGGTTGAGCGCGGCGAATTTGCGCCGCGCAGCTTCTAGGATTCGGGTCATCGGAAAATCAGGTAATCGAAACGTTGAACCTAATTGCGGTTAGCGGAGCCGATTCCTCGGTCCTCACTGCGGGCGTTCCACAAGGTTGTGGCGGCAATGTTGGTTCGGACAACCCGGAAAGGCATGTGGTTGTGTTGGCGGTGTGGAATCCCACTCTTTGCAAAAGCGGCGAAGGATGGGGCACCGGCACGCTTGATTTTCGGCTTCTTAAATCTAAGAGAGATTGGTGGCTACATGAATCATGCACAAAGGTATTTCACGGCGGCTGTAATCTGCTTGATGTTGTTTCTGCTGGCGGGGTGGGCGCCGGCGGACAAAGCAAAAAAGCTGTCTTCCACAGAACCTGCAAAGGCTGCTGCTTCCGCAGCATCGGCGAACGATCAATTGATCAACACGAACATGCAGCAGATGCTTGACCAGGGCAGGCAGACCTTCCGCTATGACACTTTTGGCGACCAGGCTTTTTGGGGAGGCGCTCTGCACTTGCAGCAGGCGATTGCCGGAGAAAAACTGGGCGGAATAGGCCCGGGCGTGAGTCCCAAAACAGCGCTTTCAGTAGGCCTGAAGGTGGATGCGGATGCGCTGCCGGCCAGTCTGGTGGAACAGATCAAAGCCGGCAAAGTAAATCTTGACGACCCGGCAACGACGCTGGCGCTGCTTAAGCTCAACTCAGTGATTGGCGTGACCGGTTTCTTTGATAAGACGGGAAAGCTGGAATCCATGGGGATCCAGTGCGCTTTTTGCCACTCCACGGTGGACAACTCATTTGCCCCAGGGATCGGTCACCGGCTTGACGGCTGGCCGAATCGCGACCTCAACGTAGGCGCAATTGTGTCTTTATCTCCCAACCTGCAACCAGTGGCAGACCTGCTGGGCGTTGACGTAGCTACTGTCAAAAAAGTTCTGGCCAGCTGGGGACCAGGAAAATATGACGCCGAACTGGACCAGGACGGAAAAGCCTTTAGGCCTGACGGAAAATCAGGCGCAACATTGCTGCCTCCCGCCTTTGGAATGGCCGGCGTGAATGACGGGACTTATACCGGATGGGGGTCAGTGACTTACTGGAACGCTTTTGTGGCCAATACCCAGATGCATGGCAAGGGCGCGTTTTCCGAGCCGCTGATCACCGAGGTACAATTCCCGGTAGGCGCCAAGGCCCATTACAACCAGGTGAGAAACGCCGACGATCAAATTACCGCAAAACTGGCGGCCCTGCAGTTTTATCAACTGGCGATTCCAGCGCCTAAAGCGCCAGAGGGCAGCTACGACAAAGCCCAGGCTGAACGCGGCAAAGCTCTCTTCGCCGGCAAAGCCAACTGCGCCAGCTGCCACGTACCACCTCTCTATACCGAACCAGGATCGAGTCTCCACACACCGGAAGAAATCGGCATTGATGATTTTCAGTCTTCCAGGTCTCCGACCAAGAAGTACCGGACAACGCCTCTGCGCGGCCTTTGGAGCCACCAAAAAGGCGGTTTTTATCATGACGGCCGCTTCGCATCGCTGGACGAAGTCATCATCCATTATGACGATCATTCAAAACTGGGACTCACGCAGCAGGAAAAGAAAGACCTGGTTGAGTTCCTGAAGTCGCTGTAAGAAAGTAGCTTGGGTAGCGAGAAGGAACAAGCGGGAGAGCTGGTGATCACGATCTTAGATCCCAGTGCTACGTCGCGCGGAGGCAGGCGGTTGTAATCGCAAATTCAAATGTCGAGCATTTTGGTATACGTTCAGCATGGATTGAGTGACGCCATCCTCTAATTCCCGGACCACCTCTGAGACAACGCGAGCCAGTTGTTGTTGTGCTTTTAATTCGTCGGAAGCAGGTTGTTTCGGCGCGATTTGGGTTCTGTTTTTGGCCATAGTGCCGGTCAGAATACCCGGAATCAAGATCAGGCACTGTCCCGTTTTGAACATTTATCTGGATTTTTGCCCAAATATTTTAGCTAAGTTGGTTGAGATCCGGAACGGCATGTGAGTTGTGTTGGCGGCGTGAAATCCCACCCTTTGCAAAAGCGGCAAAGGATGGGGCACCCACGGGATGGTGAGTTCGAGAAGAAGCGGGAGGCGGGCCACACGTGACAGCCGCCGGGCGGCAAGGCTATACAGCCAGCAAGCGTGTCAAGGCGTCGCGCAGTTGCTGCGGATCGCCGGATTTTACTAGAAAATCCTTGGCTCCAAGATAGTTGCTGAAAGTTTTCGAGAGGTAGTCAGTATGTTTTGTCCAGACCAGAATAGGGACCTGCCGCAACCTTGGCTCGGCATGACATTTCCGCAACACGGTAAAGCCGCTATCGGCACCCAATCCCAGGTCAAGAACGATTGCGGCAGGAGCCTCAGTTAAATGGGAGATGATATCGTCCAGATGGTTTTCGGCTTGCAACAGATGAGTAATGAGCTGCACGCCGTCATAACCGAGTCCATGGAGGGCTTTGGTGCAGGCGTCAGAAAAGGCTGACTGGTCTTCAATCAGGAGAATGACTTTGCTGAAGTCGAGCATCTGCTGATTCAGCTGCGCCAGCGAGGCCTGAGTAACGTCGCCGGTCTTATAATTCACGATTTTCACCAGCGGCTGGGGAACAGTTTCATCGTCGCGCTGGATCCGAGTCAGTTCCGTTTTTCCCATCCCATGCTGGCTTGTGTCTTTCGTGAGCGCCGCGACGTCCCTGGGCGATATTTCATTTCCTACTCTGCGATGGTTCATGGCTTTACCTGCTGCGTTGGCGACTCTTGAGCTAAAGCCGCCTTTTTGGAGTTGGACTTGGCCGGGTTTAGCGCAATCTCGGCCAGCTCAAGGTAGCGGGCATTGTTTACGTCGGTTTCGCGGCGGTCCCATTCTATGGGCCGTCCTTTGATGTTCGAGTGCGGATTGATCCACATTGCTTTGCCGGTCTTGCGCCTTTTAGACATTGAATATGGGGGCCGTTATTCCAAATACACGTTATTCCAAATACCCGTTATTCCAAATACCCGTTATTCCAAATACACCAGGAGACGCGCTTGTTGCATAGGAGTTGGCGTGCATCGTTTCTGTAATTGAGGTGAGTGTTGATAATGGAAATAGACTGGGCAGCGGTGGAGAATTTCCATACTGTCGAGGGTTTTGCGCCTGGGACTTGCGGCAATCAAAAGTCCGCAACCTCTGCAATATGACGGCAACGAGTCCCACAGCAGATTCGGCAGCTTTTCGACGATTGGCCAGACTGTTAATTATTACTTCCTATCCCGGAGAGACTCTTAATTAGAACAGAAAATGAGTTGCGCTGTCTGTGCAATACAGCACAGGTCAGCAAGAGGAAGATCTAGTGAGAGGGAATTTAACAGAAGCTATTTGGACGCCTGTACGAGAGGAAGAAGTCGTTAACCTTGGGCGATCTTGTTGCCGCTCTTCTTCTGGCCTGAGTATTGCCCCTTCCGAGGGAGGCGTTTTGCAGCGGGGATAAGCTTGAAAAGAGTCCGCGGGCGGCATAGATAAGCGTTAGGAAATCATCTGCCACGATCAGGCGAGAAATAGAGTGCAAACGGTAGTTTATCTATTGACAAGCTAGGCGAAGAAATGGTATATTCGGCTATTCGCGCCTTAAGGCTGAAGTGCGCCTGGCGCTTGATCTTTGACAACTAAAGCTCCTTAAAAAAGCCCTTTGTAATTGGCTCTTGGTAATTGGCAAAACAGCCTCAAGAAGCGGTGAAAAAGAGGTTTCGACCGTCCGGTGACCGTCCGGTCGAATTGGGGTTGAGCCTTTGCTTGCAACAAAGTGTTTACCCCCCGGGTGGGCTATGTAGAAGAAAAACAGCCTTTAGCTTTTAGCCATTAGCTCTTAGCCAGAAAACCCAACCCCGGGGAAAGGCAAACCTCACCACTGATTTACACGGATGACACTGATCAGGAATGCCAACGAACCCTGAAACATACGCCAATCTGGGATGACCTGCGATGCGGTGGGATCCCGGGGGAGGGGGTAGATCAAGTCGGTCGGTAAGCCTGAATCAGTTCGACTTGCGGCGGCCTGGGTCTTGCAACCCTTGTGTCCTCCGGTTGATGGCCGAGACCAATCGCTGCTGGAGATCGTTTACAGACTCGCACAAGGCGTGCATTCCATCCGTGCGCACAGTGATTATCCCGCGTTCAATGTCCCCGCAAAGGCTTTTTACCAGCTGCTCAAACCGCCGCAGCCGCTCGGCGGAGAGGAAGGCCAGCACCGTATCAGGGTTCTTCTTAATGCGTTCCGCGTTGATGATTTCGCTGACGCTCCAGGCCGTTAAGCGGACATTGTCCACGCCGTGGCGAAACTCGTTCAAAGCTTGGGGATCAGGCGGCGGTTCTGATTTGAGCCGCTGCTCCAGCCGCTTCAATTCAGCAGAGAAATGCCTGATTTCAGTGGACAGATCTTCTGGGAGGGTACTCATAACTCTCGTTCTACCTCATTGCACGTAACTTTATCCTGAGATGCCTGATTTTGCGCGACAGGGAGAAGAAGCCAGTATGACTTTAGTACTTAGGTTGGAAGCTGGGGAATAGAAAGCAGGCGTGGTGCGTCCCAGGTTATTCATCGGCAAATAGTTGATTGAAAACGACCTTGCATCAAGAATCGCTGCTTTAGGTTTTCGGAAACAATCTCCGGGGCGCGTGTCGAGACCGGAGTGTTTGAAGGGAAGCAAAGGAGTGTTAGCTTCTTGATGGCTGGAAAATTCTTGTCTTAGCTTTTGGGGTCGAATCATTGTGCCACAGCATCCATTACAGTTGGCGATGGAGTTTCTGTGCCCAACTCACCTTCCCAGCGCGCGATTACGGCGCTGGCGAGGCAGTTACCCAAAACGTTGGTGGCGGTCCGGGCCATGTCCATGAACTGGTCAATGCCCAGAATCAACAGCACGGGCCATGCCGGCAGGTGGAAAGAATCGAGCGTGCCCAGCAGGATTACCAGCACTGCGCGCGGCACACCGGCTACGCCTTTACTGGTGAGCATAAGAGTAAAGACCATAACTAGTTGCTGGCCGAGAGATAAATGAATCCCTGCAGCCTGGGCAACAAAGATGGACGCCAGCGAGAGATAAAGAGTGCTTCCGTCAAGGTTGAAGCTGTAGCCTGTGGGCAGCACGAACGCGACAACCTGCCGTGGCACGCCAAAGGCTTCCATGCATTCCATGGCCCGCGGCAGAGCCGATTCCGAACTCGCCGTTGCAAAGGCAATCGTAACCGGCTCGGTCACAGCTTTGATAAGACGTTTGATCGGCAGACGCGCAATTAACGCCACAGGCAGCAGTACACACACAACAAATACGATCAGTGCGGCATAGAGTGTCGCTAAAAGCTTGGCGAGGTTAGCCATCACGCCAAAACCCATTGTGCCTACCGTGTACGCCATGGCCCCTGCTACGCCGATGGGCGCAAACAGCATAACGATGTTGGTGAACTTGAACATCGTCTCAGAAAGGCTTTCGCAGAAGGTCAGCATTGGCCGGCGTTTGTCTTCGCCGATCAAGGCCAGCGCGATGCCAAAAATAATGCTGAACACCACTACTTGCAGCACCTGGCCTTCAGCCACAGACTTGGCAAGATTTTCTGGAAAGATGTGCAGGAGAACGTCAGTCCATTTTTGTGGCGGCGCGCCGGAAACCGTGGCAGTGGCAGCATTGGGTGGCGCCGTGAGTCCCACGCCGGCCTTCGAGAGATGGATCGCTCCCAGCCCGATAAACAGCGCCACCGTGGTAACGATCTCAAAGTACACCAGCGCTTTGATCCCCATACGCCCAACCTGCTTCAGGTTGGAATGTCCGGCAATGCCCACAACCAAGGTGCTGAAAATCAGGGGAGCAATAATCGTCTTGATGAGTCGCAGAAAAATGGAGCTTAGGACTTGCAGGTCGGTAGCAACTTTTATTCGCGTTGCATCGCCGGTAAAGGCGAGGTCATACCCGATCTCCGCGCCAACCAACATGCCGGCAAATATCCATGGCGTAAGGGAGCGGCGAAGGAATGAGTAACCGCACAGCGCTCCAATCGCAGCCCAGCGAACTCCAGCTATCAAGTAGGGATTGATAACCACGCCGCTGTAGTGCGAGATCGCCCACAGCACCGCCGCAATTCCGGCCAGCGCCAGAAAGGCGATCAAGAATCGTCCTTGATTTGGGGAACTCGTTTTCACCGCAGCAGGTCCTCCAATTCAATGGAGCCCTGGGTTTTGTCATCACGGTACTTCACGATCACCGGAGTATAGAGCGAAAGTCCCCACTCGGCAGCTTTTCCTTTGCTGATGGCGCGCGATCCCGGCACGACCACGGCATTTTCCGGGATCAACAGAGGCGCGTCCGCCGACGAGCGATAGACCTGTTCGCGCACAATATCGTAAACCGGTGTGGCGCGCGTAAGAATTACGCCAGCGCCCAGCACCGCGCCGTTGCGTACCTGCGTCCCTTCATATACGCCGCAATTTCCGCCGACGAGCACATCATCTTCTATGATCACCGGCGAAGCGCCCACCGGCTCAAGCACGCCGCCAATCTGTGCGGCTGCGCTCAGGTGAACGCGCTTACCTATTTGCGCGCAAGAGCCCACCAGCGCATGGGAATCAATCAGCGTTCCCTCGTCCACATATGCGCCCACGTTAACGTACATCGGCGGCATGCAGATCACGCCCGGAGCAATATAAGCGCCGCTGCGGATGGACGATCCGCCCGGGACAACGCGAACGCGGTCAGACAGGCCGAAACGCCGTGCCGGGAAAGTATCTTTATCCACAAAGCTGAGCGGGCCGCTGCTGGACTCCTCCAGATCGCCCAGGCGGAATCCCAGCAGAATACCCTGCTTTACCCAGGTGTTGACGCGCCATTGGCCGTCTTCTTTCTCGGCGGCCCGGACTTCGCCGCGCGTAAGCGCTTGGTGAAAGTCCCTGAACGCATGCCGCGCATGCACTGCCACTTCCGGAGGCAGTGCGCCCTTGGCATAGAGCCGTTCGATTTCTGCGCGCAAGATATCCATATTTTCTGGTGCGATTTCTTAGGCCGCGGAACTCAGACTATCGGCGGCTGCCGCCTTCCAAGTCTGCGGTTAAAACGGCAAGTGCGGAGTATAACTGCAAGAACGTTTGGGCGGCAAAGCCACCCGTCAAACCTACCACGGAGGCACTGACACGGAGGAGAACGAACCTGCACAGGAGTACTGACCCCCTGAAGAGCAGCGGAGCCGCTCCTCGGTCCTCACTATGCGGGCGTTCCACGAAGTTGTGACGGCAACGTGGTTCGGACACTCGGAACGGCATGTCGTTGTGTTGGCGGCGTGAAATCCCACCCTTGCAAAAGCGGCAAAAGGATGGCACCCACGGGATGGTGAGTCCGAGAAGAAGGCGGCAAAGCTGGGCCATCCGCCCGCTCACCCTAGTTTTCTTTTTTAATTCTTGGATCCTACGGCGCGCCGTGTTGACTGGGCTGGTCATCGGCGTGTGTGTCCCATTCTGGGAAACCATTTTGGGACAGCGCAGCACATTTTTTAAACGTCTCAGTCGGAGCTCCAGCATCCTAGCGATAGCATCTACGCGCGACCTATCAGTTGACGCTGCTCCGCCACCTCGCCACCAGATCGGTTTTTTCAGAAAGAACAAGGAGGATCCAGAATGACTCGAAATTCAATCAGTCTCGCATGGCTGTTGCTTGGCCTGGTAATTCTCAGTGCAGTAGCAACCCTGCCCACCCTGGCGCAGGTTTCACAATCCGCAGCAGCAGGCAGCTTAAATGCACAAGGGCCCCAACAATCTGCCGGAGCAGATGCGCCTAACGCCCTGAATGTCCTGCCTGTGGCAGCCACGCAGCATAGCGTTTCACAGCAAAATCCATTTACGAGCGGCCCGACGGGATTTTCGGCGCCCGCCGGCGCACATCTTAGTTACTTTGGAGGACCTATCATCACCAACGTCCAGGTGATTCAAGTGTTGTACGGCAGTGGTTCCTATGAACCGCACGTGGCTGGAACCAGCTCGCCTACCATGGGGCAGTTTTTCGGCGATTTTACCGGCAGCGGCAGCGGGCTTATTACTCTGCTGGCACAGTACAACACGAACATCTCAGGCGGCACTAATCAGTTCTTCGGGAACGGCACGTCCGGCGGACTGTTCCAGATCAATCCCTCCGGCGCCAACAACGGGTCCACCATCAACGACGCGCAGATCCAGTCAGAGCTTCTAGCCCAGATCAACGCCGGGAGCTTGCCAGCGCCGATTATCGACTTCAGCGGCAACCCCAGAACTCTATATATGATCTATTTTCCCTCGGGCAAGACGCTGATCAACCTACGCGGAAACGTAAGCTGCGGGCAAAACATGGGCGATTTCTGCGCGTATCACGGAACCACTTCAAGTCTTTTCGGCGGGAAACATGTTCTATATGGCGTGATGCCTGATATGCAGGCCGGCAGCGGATGCGAGGGTTTCGGGGTTTGCGGCACATCGACAATGTTTGGGAACTACACTTCGGTGAGCAGCCACGAACTGGTGGAAGCCATGACCGATGCGGATATCGGCATTGCGTCGAGTTTTGCATCTCCTCTAGCCTGGTACGACCGGAACACCAACGGGGAAATCGGAGATCTCTGCAACCAGCAGCAAACTTCATACACGGCGAACGGCACGCCCTATACCGTCCAGTTGGAATTTTCCAACTCCGCCAACAATTGCGTCGCGCCGCCGACAACACCGCCGCCAACCAGCGCCTCAAGTCCTTTCCAGTACAGCATTCCTCGCGACGAGCAGCTTGCCTGCTATGGAATTTCCGTAGCACCCAACTTCCCCTCCAACTGCAACGACATCACGAACGCGGACGACCGGCAGATGTGCTTTGGGATGTCACAGAATTCGCAGACCCCATGCATGAGCATCGTGGATACCAACCTTAAACTGTCCTGTTATGGCATGTCGAAGGCGCCCCAGTTCCCCACGAACTGCCGCAGCATTACAGACCCGGAGATGCAGGCCTATTGCTATGGCGTTTCCAGCGCCCAGACAACTGTCCCTAACTGCAATAACGTAGTGAACAGCGATTTGCGCGCGCAATGCCTGGGCATCGCCTTGCACAATGTTTCCTTCTGCTCGTCCATTACCAACACCAACGATCGTCTGTTCTGCCAGGGCATCGCCAGCCGTTCACAGACGCCCTGCACCTCGATTCAGTAAAGGCGCATTCCGGCGCGCGCGCTGTTTACGCGCGCCGGAGCTCCGCAAATGAACGCTCACCAAAAAAGCTGTTGGACTTGCAGCGCGTTCGTGCTATATTCGCGTTGAGATAATCTCATTGCACCCGGCCTTTGGGCCGGGTGTTCGTGTTTTTGGGCTGCGACCCATCAGCCGATGGCAGATGGGCTGCAACATCGGGTGATCGCGCGTGATCAGGAAATCGGGGAGATGTGAAAAAGAGTTCCCCCGCAGGCGAGGGCGCCTGCGCTCCACAATTCTTGTTGGGATTGGGTCTGGGTTTGGGTGGCCCTTGGGTGGCCCAAGGGCCACCCAAGCGTCGCCCAAGGGCCACGCAAGGGTCGCGCAAGGGTGAAATGGAAGAAGTGGCTTTGTTTGCAATGAAAGGTGGAAAAAGGCCGGGCGGGGCGGGAAGAATCGGGTGATCTGGTGATCGCGCGTGATCGGGTGATCGGGTGATCGGGTTGCGACCCTCTGCTGATGCTACGGCCCACCGGGAAGAGCAATGCCGAACTTCGCAGGAGATCGGCGAGAACAATTCTTGCCGGTGATTTGCGCTGATGATCCCTGATAAGAGATCGGGAACACAGAAGAAAAGTCTGGGAGCGGGGAAAAACAGGGGACAGGAAAAAAGTTCGGGGCGCAACGAAGAATATAAGGCAGAAGAAAAGTCCAGGGGACGACGAAAGAATAGAGGAGCCGTATATGCCGAAATCGAAAGAGAACCGGGAAGGGTTTACCGAAGAAGAAGCGCGGCTGTGGAGAGCGACGGTGAAAACCGGCGATGACATGCAACGGATGTTCGATATGCGGGACGAGCGCAGACGGCGGGAGCAGGAAGAAGAACTGAAGGAACAATGGCCCTCAACCGAGGCGGCACGGCTGTTTACGCAATTAGGCGAGACGTTTACCGCATGCCAGAAGCTGATGGAGCAAAATCCGGCGATAGAGGCGGCGGCCAAGCTGGCGGACGGCGAGCGGCACGATATGTTCACGATGCTGCGGGACAATCTGGAGAAGGCGAACAGGGCGCCGCGATGCGAGTATCCCAGAAGCGGCGGGAAGCCGTGCCGCGCGCCGAAGATGCGAGGGCAGAAGTATTGCTGCATGCACCTGGCCCTGGAGGCGGCGCGTCCGACGAAGTTCAACCTGCCGGCGCTGGAGGATGCCAACTCAATCCAGGTGGCCCTTACCAAAACAGCGCAAGGCCTGGTGGATGGCACACTGGAAGAAAAAGTGGCGACAAAGCTGGCCTATGTGCTGCAAGTGGCGATGAGCAATGTGGGCAACGTGAATTTTGAGCCGGAAGAAGCGGAATGACCAAAAGCAGATTCCTCACTGCGTTCGGAATGACAAAGGTGTTAGCGTTAATGAAATGACAAAGGTGTTAGCGTTAATGATATGAGCAGCCAATCCAGCCAATCCGCTCTTACCCACCTTGCTTTCTGCCAGCAGCATGAGGGAGAAATGCTCTCTCTGCTTCGCCACATGGTGGAGATAGAATCGCCCAGCGACGACAAAGCTGCGGTGGACCGCATGGGCGCGTTTTTGGCGGAAGCATTTGAGCGCCTTGGCGGCGAAGTCACCTTCTATCCGCAGGAACGAGCCGGCAATCACCTGAAAGCGGAATTAGCCGGCGGCGCTTCCGGCGGCGCTTCCGACAGAGCAGACGCCAAGCCCGTGCTTCTGCTGGGGCATTTTGATACGGTCTGGCCGATGGGGACTCTGGAGAAAATGCCTTTTCAGATAAAAGACGGTCGGGCTTTTGGTCCTGGCGTGTATGACATGAAAGCCGGAATCGCCATGATGATATTTGCGTTGCGCGCGCTCAAAGAATCCGGCGCGGCGCATCGGCCTGTGACAATCCTGCTGGATACCGATGAAGAAGTTGGCAGCACCACCGGGCGCCCCATTGTTGAAGCCACGGCTAAAGGCTGTGAAGCGGTGCTGGTGCTGGAGCCATCGCAAGGGCCGCAAGGGCATTTAAAAACGTCGCGCAAGGGCGTAGGCGATATCACTATCCGGGTGCGCGGTCGTGCTTCGCACTCCGGCGTGGATTTTGAAAAAGGCCGCAGCGCCATCGTCGAACTGGCCCGTCAGCTCCTGGAGATCGTGAAATTCACGGATCTCAGCCGCGGAATTACCGTGAACCCCGGCGTGATCCAGGGCGGGACGCGCAGCAACGTGATCGCGTCAGAAGCCTGGGCTGAAGTGGATTTGCGCATTGCCCGCGCGGCAGACGCGGCAGAGCTGGAAAAGAAATTTGCCGCCCTGAAGCCGTTTGATCCTGATTGCAGCATTGAGCTGAGTGGAGGTATCAATCGGCCACCCATGGAACGGACGGAAGGAACGGTGCGGCTTTTTGGCCTGGCCAAAGAAATTGCCGCAGGCATGGGATGGAAGGTGGACGAGTCTTCCACGGGCGGCGGATCGGACGGAAACTTTACCTCGGCGCTGGGCATTCCCACGCTGGATGGACTGGGCGCGCTGGGGGAAGGAGCGCACGCTTCTAATGAATCCGTGGTAGTCCAGGAGCTGCCGCAGCGCACGGCCTTACTCACCGCCTTAATCCAAAGTGTATGAAACATAAGGATTTATTAGAGAAGTTAAGACTGAGTTACTTAAAGTCCTTAGTTTTCAATGTTCCTTTGACTCGCCTGTTTGGTTGCCCTACAATCATCTAGAATCTAATAACAAAAAGGCACGGAACCCTGCTTCAAGGCGTTTCCGGGATGGAGCAAAACAATGTTTGGTGGAAAACTTGGTGTACCTGAACTGCTGATCATATTGGTCATTGCATTGATATTCTTTGGTCCTAGCAAGCTGGGCGATCTGGGCAAAGGCCTGGGCGACGCCATTAAGAATTTCAAGGGCGCAATGAAAGATGGCGAGCAGGGTACTGCAACGCCCGCTGAAAAGAAATAATCAGCTTTTCATTAATCCCGTAGCTTTTAACATCTCTGTCACCAAAGACAGAGGCAATCCCACCACATTGGAAAATTCCCCCTCGATGCGGTCGGTCCAGCGTGAAGCGCCGCCTTGGATGGCGTATGCTCCGGCTTTGTCCATTGGCTCACCGTCGGCGACATACTGCTGAATCTCGGGTTCAGCAATTTCGCGAAAATAAACCTTCGTTGTGCTGGCACGCGTCTGCGCGAGCGTGCCTTGCGCAACTTTTCCCGATGGAACTGTGCTGGGAAAAACTGTGCTCGGCACAATCAGGCTTACGGCTGTTGTTACTTCATGGCTGTGTCCGGAAAGCAGCCGCAACATGCGCGCTGCATCCTGTTGGTCTTTAGGCTTGCCTAGAACCTCGCCATTCAGCACAACGATGGTGTCTGCGCCCAGCACGTAGCTTTGTGGATACTTTGCAGACACGGCCTGTGCTTTCTCCCGCGCTAGCCGCAAAGCATAGTCGATCGGAGGCTCGCCCGGCATTTGGTCTTCATTGATGTTTGCCGCATGTACCTGAAACGATATTCCAACTTCGCGCAACAACTCCTGCCGTCGCGGTGAAGACGAAGCTAAAATCAGAGATTTCTCCATCAGGATTAGTTACGCTCACCGTGATACGCTGAACCAGCGCCGCAGGCGCGAAAGAGCCTAGCCCATCGCGGAAGCGGTGGGTTGGTTTTGGAGAAATGACAAAGCCCCGGCCGGGCGACACCTGTTTCCTTGATGTTTGTTAGTTGCGGCAGCACAAGCATCCTCGCAAACGTGACATACTTCTCAAGATACGTGAATACACGCACCCTAAGCAAAGCCACCCAGAACAAGATGCTCGGGGCCAATCTTGCCTGCGACAATTGTGATTTTCGTGTCTGGGCGCCTTCGGCCAAAACCGTGGCGCTCCGGCTGATCAATGATCAAGGCACACAGGACTGGCCGATGCAATCCTCTGATGGCTATTTCTCGCTGCAGGCCTTCGCCCGCCCCGGCGACAAATACTTTTACCTCGTTGACCAGAATAAGCCAGTGCCTGATCCCGTTTCGCGGCTGCTGCCGGAAGGCGTACACGGGCCGACAGAGATCGTCGATCCTGAGAAATTTCCGTGGAGTGACTCCGCGTGGCGTGGTCTTCCGCTGCGCGACTACGTAATTTACGAGCTGCACATCGGAACTTTTACGCCGGAAGGCACGTTCGATGCAGCTGCTGCCAAGCTGCCTTATCTAAAGAAACTCGGCGTTACGGTAATTGAAATCATGCCGGTAGCGGCATTCCCCGGCACACGCAACTGGGGTTATGACGGCGTCTCACCCTACGCGGTGCAAGCCAGTTATGGCGGCCCTGAAGGTCTCAAGCGTCTGGTGAATGCCGCACACGAAATTGGTCTGGCCGTGATGCTCGACGTGGTTTACAACCATCTTGGTAATGAAGGCAATTACCTGCGGCTGTTTGGGCCATACTTCACTGGCCAGCATCAGACGCCGTGGGGCGAGGCCATCAATTACGATCAGCCCGGCTGCGAGGGCGTCCGCCGCTACTTTGCTGAGAACGCTCTTTATTGGATACGTGAGTATCACATGGACGGCCTTCGCCTGGACGCGGTGCAGACCCTCAAGGACGACTCGCCCCGTCACATTCTGGCCGAAATCAAAGCCGATGTGGCTGCGCTGGCATCCGAGCTTGGCCGCAATGTTTGTGTGATTGCTGAAACCGATGAGAATGATGCCAAGATTGTCCGTTCTCCTCAAGCTGGCGGCTACGGACTGGACGCGATCTGGAGCGACGATTTCCATCATGCGATCCATGCCTTTTTTACCGGCGAGCGCAAAGGCTATTACCAGGACTTTGGACGTCCAGAGCAGATTGCCCGCGCGCTCACGTATGGCTTTGTCTTCCAAGGTGAGCCATTCCAGTTCTGGGGCGGACGCCCGCGAGGTACAAATAGCGCAGGAATGCCCCCTACCGCGCACGTCATCTGCATCCAGAACCATGACCAAGTCGGCAATCGCGCCAAAGGCGAGAGGCTCACTGTGCTCATTCCTCGAGGTGCGCGAATACTCGCCGCCACGCTGTTGCTGCTGGCTTCAGAAACGCCGCTGCTTTTCATGGGCCAGGAATATGACGAGCCCAATCCGTTTCAGTTCTTCACAGACTACGGCGATCCTGCCTTGCAGCAGGCAGTTCGTGAAGGCCGAAATCAAGAGTTCAAGGATTTTGATTTCGCCAGCGATGAGGTGCCTGATCCGCAGGACCCCGCAACCTTTGAGCGATCGAAATTAAATTGGCAGCTCACGCAAGGTGAGAATCCGATGCTGGATTGGTATACGTCTCTGCTGGCGTTACGCAAGAAATTCATCAAAGACTGCGAGCCGAGCTGCGAAGCAAAGTTCATCGACGGCGTGATCCACATGCAGATTCCCTGCGAAGAACCCACGCTCAAAGTCTTCGCGCGAATTCAGGGCACAGCGCCTCTTCCTGAACTCGGCGGCGGATGGGAAAAGGCTCTGGCGGAAGAAGAGGATGGCTGTGCCGTAAGCGTATGGGTCGAGAGTCTGGATACGCGCTAGCTTTTCCTGAAACACCGAACGCCAGCGGACTAATTTCGTGGACGGAAGCGGCGGTTTCTTTCCCAATAAATGTTCCATTCGGAGCAGCACTCTTGCGCATAGGCTTTTGCTTGAAGCTGGGGTAAGCTTTGCCTAAGCATGCCCATCAGCCTTCCCAAGCCGCGCAGCTCGGCCGCACTGGCGGAGCTGGACGCTTTACGCGACGAGTTCCGCGCAACCATTGCAACGGCCAAAAGGCCTGCGGTTTTTTCGTCGCGCGTGGGTGTAGTCCTTTCCGGCGGCGGCGCTCGCGGATCATATGAAGCCGGCGTGCTCATGGCTTTTCAGGACGCGCAAGTTCCCACGCACATCATTGCTGCAACCTCCGTCGGCAGCATCAACGCAGCTTCTTACGCGGCGCACGCTGAAGGCCTTGTTGGCAAAGCTGAGCCCCTGATCGATGCCTGGCTTGACCTCACGCCCGCCACACTTGGCATTGACTGGTCACGATACATCTTTCTTCTTGCCGGATTGATCGCCGCCTCGGCCGGCATTGGCAACTTTCTCTGGCTCTGGATGCAGGAGCACGGCATCTTTCTGCACGCGCACCATCCTAAAACTACATGGCTGGCGCTCGGCGTTGCCGGGATTTCCATTTTGCTATTCGCCGACAAGCTTTCTTATGTCGGCTATGTTGGCCTCAAATATCTCCGCAAGCGTGATTGGGAACCCGACTGGCGCAAGACCTGGGTCTCAATCGGAGCCAACGTGCTGGTGTGGGGCTTTATCGTTCTCTTTGTTGCCTTCACCTATATCCATCTGCCGCTCGATGGCAACGGTTCCTACAGTATGACGCCGCACGTGCCCATGGCCTTTGCCATCCTGATTGCGCTCGGCCTCTACCGATTGTTGCAGGACCCGCTCAGCAAGCTCAGCCACCGCTTTCTGCGGATGCCATTGCGCACCGGCCTGTTCCCCAATTTCGATCGCATCAAGTTTCTGCGCGCGCGCATTCCAGACGACAAGCTGCGCAACTCCGCTATCCGCGTGATCATGACCGCCACCGATATTCAGCGCGGTCTTGCCCGCTTCTTTTCCAATGCCACGGTTGAAATGCTGGTCAACGATCCCGGCGCGCATGAAGAATTTATCCGCCGTGAGGTTGAGAGCCCGCAGGACCTGGTGCTGGCCGCCGTCGCCTCTTCCGCTTACACCTTTGCCTATGAGGCCGTTACCATGGACGGCCGCTTGTGGACCGATGGCGGCATCATGACCAATCAACCCGTGCTGCCCGCGCTCCGCCTCGGCGCTGACGTGCTATTTCTGGTACTGATTGCGCCGCTTGAAGGCGCAGGCGCGGACCAGACTGAAGCCATCAAGACCTTTCTCGACGTCGGCGTGCATGCGGTGGACATCCTGATCTCCAAAAACTTCAAGTCCGATATTGCCATGCTCAGCAGCATCAATCGCCTGTGCACGGTCTATGCCGCTGAGATGGGCGTAAGGCCGGAACAAGTGGAACTTGAGATCGGTAAGCAATATTACCGATTTGTGAAGTTCTTCAACATTGCTCCACAGAAGCCTCTGCCCGCTGACGCGCTGGATTTCGATAGCGAAATCGTCAGCCCCATCATCCTCCAGGGCTATCGCGATGCCCGCGCCGTGATCCACAATTTTCTGGCCTATGAAATGTCGCGTCCCGCGCGAGATTCCCGGCAGATCGTGCGGCTGGCAGTAGAGCGCCCAGAAGGAAATTTTCACGTCACGGGACGGTGAAGGCTACACCAAAACTGACCACTGATGAACTCAGATGACACTGATCTGAATTAGTTTGGTCTTTGTTCTTCGCTGCGTACAGTCCTTAACCCGACGATAATCAAAAATTTAGTGCGAATGAAATCGGATTCTTCAGATCAGTGTGATCTTTGTTAATCCATGGTGAGATTTTGGTTTCGCCGCAGATCAGTGTTATCTGTGTAAATCAGTGGTAAGAGCTTGGTTCTCGTTGGCGTAGTTGCTGTCAAGCGTGAGCCCACCAAGATCGAATCCTAATTCAGATCAGTGTCATCTGTGTGAATCAGCGGTAAGGTTTTGGTCCTTGCTTTTCCAAATCCCCGTGATCCGCGTTGATCCGCGGTAAAGTTTTTGCTTTTCAGATCAGTGTTATCCATCTAAGTCCGTGGTAAGTTTCTGGTTTTAGCCGCAGATCAGCGTTCATCAGCGTAAATCAGCGGTAAAGGTTTTTGTTTCTGTGGGCCGCGTTGCTGCCAGGCGTAAGCCAGAGAATTTCATTGACCAAAAGATTTTCTAAATCCGTGTGATCCGTGTTAATCCGTGGTGAGGTTTTGTTTTGCAGAGGGCTATGACGGCTCGACCTTCCAGAAATATCCAGCGCGGAACGGCGGGTTTCTGCCTTCAGTAAAGAGCCGGATGGAGGAAACTGAAACCTGCATGCCGGTCATATCAATGCCAGCCAATTCCACGCGGTCCCAAACCTCAATCACGATTCCTTTCTCCATCACGCGGTCCAGCAGATCGCTCTCGCTGGCAAAATCAGTGCTTAAAAGCATGAGCGCACAACTCCCCTCGACTCTCTTCTGTGTGTCTCAGTAAAGCGGCGCAATACTTTTGGCAACTGTCTGCCAGGGAAACAGCAGTTGCATTAACTATACGCGAAAGAATTCCGAGTGGCGGGAAAATCGCGGAACGTCTAATACTCTCCCGGCCCGCTCTCATGCGCCAGGTTCTCAAACCGCGTTGACCGTTTGATGAACGCCAGCTTCACCACGCCCGTCGGCCCGTTGCGCTGCTTGGCGATGATCAATTCCGCTTTGCCTTCAAGGTCGGGATCGTCTGGCTTGTAAACTTCTTCGCGGAAGATGAAGGCCACCACGTCGGCGTCCTGCTCAATCGCGCCGGACTCGCGCAGGTCAGCCAGTTGTGGACGGTTGTTGCCGGTGCGGCTTTCCGGTGCGCGACTGAGCTGTGAGAGCGCGATCACCGGGCAACGCATCTCCTTGGCCAGCCCTTTCAGGCCGCGTGAAATCGCCGACACTTCCTGTGTGCGGTTCTCATAACGCTTTCCTCCGCCGGTGGGCGTCCCCGCGACGAGCTGCAGGTAATCAACAATGATCAGGTCCAGTCTGCCTTGCGCCTGTTGCAGGCGGCGGCACTTCGCCCGCATTTCAGAAATCGAGATGCCCGGCGTGTCGTCAATGTATATTGGCGCTTCCACCAGCGCGGCCAGCCCGGTCACCAGCTTGTTGTAATCTTCACGGCTCAGGAAACCGGTGCGCAGCTTGTGGGAATCTACCATGGCCTGCGAACAGAGCAGGCGCAGCAGCAGGGATTCGCGCGACATTTCCAGCGAGAACACGCCCACAACTTTGTTGTCCCGCACGGCGGCATTTTCAGCAATGTTGATGGCGAAAGCGGTCTTGCCCATCGAAGGGCGCGCGGCGATGATCACCAGATCGGACTTTTGCAGGCCGCTGGTCATTCCGTCCAGGTCTTCAAAGTGGGTTTCCAGTCCGGTGATGCGCTGGCCCTGCTCGTACAGCTTGTCAATGGAGCCGAACGACAGCTTTACGATCTCCGGGATCCCCATGAAACCCTGGCCGATGCGCTGCTCCGCGACTTTGAAGATAGCGGACTCGGCTGAGTCGATAATTTCTTCCGCTGGCGCTTCCTGCTCATACGCCTGCTGGATAGCGCTGGTGGCGGCGTGAATCAGCCCACGCAAGAGCGCTTTATCTTTTACGATTTTTACATACTGCTCAATGTTCTTGACGCGTGGCAGTCCGTCCGTAAGCGACGTAACGTAAGCCACGCCGCCGACCGACTCAATTTCTTTGTGCTGACCCAGCTGTTCAGTGAGGGTGACAAAATCAACGGGCTTGCCGGTTTCAGCCAGCTCCATCATGCGCAGGTAAATGCGGCGGTGGGAGTCGAGCGAGAAGTCTTCCGCGCGGAGATGCTCCGCGGCCTGGGGATAGGCAGAGTTGTCCAGCAGGATTGCGCCCAGGATCGCGCGCTCTGCGTCCATGCTGGCGGGCATTCCGCGATCAAGAATACGGTCAGTAGTCGCCATTCAAAGTAGCCGTTCGCTCCCCATGATAACCCGATATAGCTGGCGAAAACAGAGAGAAGCGCGGCCTTTGTGAAGGCAAGTTCTTCCCATCGATTGCCGCAATCGCAACGGGGTGGAGCAGGCCTTTAGGCCTGCGGACAAATTGTTTAAAGTCTCGGGGCTTTAGCCCCTGAAAATGCAAAAATAAACCCGGTCTGTACCAGCCATACAGACCGGGCTAGCGGGGTGGATGTTCTTCCGCAGCTCTGTTGCCGGAGCGGCGTCTTGGCAGTCGGCAAGTTTCTCTCACGCTCATTCTTTTGGAATGAGATACGGCTTTGGCCGCAGCCGGCGGCCAGAACCAACGCAGATTAAACTCCGGCAAGTCCCTTGAGTGTGCCGTCGATTCTTTCGAACCGAACCTCAACTGTCGAGAAGGACATTCACACTTGAGTATGGAAAATATCTATCAACCCTTGGCTGACTTCAAGAAGCGATCTGGAAGTTCAAAACGATAGCAGTGATATTCCTGTGCATAACAAATCTTGTCTGTGGATGAAGGTGGAAAACTTGGAAGTAACTTGGAACGGCGCCGTGTTTGTCTGACGAACGCCCGGCTTACGGTTCAATGTAAATTCTGTGCACTCTTTCGCCCAGACGCGTGAGCAACTCGTAGGGAATCGTTCCCGCCGTCTGCGAAACCTGCTCCGGCCGCAGCGTGTGTCCGTTATGCGTGCCGTAGAGCAGGACTTCTGCGCCAATGCTTGCGTCGGGAATATCAGTAAGATCGATCTGCATCTGGTCCATGCTGATTCGCCCGACGATCGGCGCGGTCCGGCCTTCCACCAGCACTTCCCCCGCGCCGGAAAGCTGCCAGGGAAGTCCATCGTCATAACCAAAAGGCACAATGCCGACTTTGGTGCGGCGCTTGGCGGTGAACGTCCGGTTATAGCCCAGCGTATCGCCCACAGAAAATTCCTGGATGTTGGTGATGCGGCTGGTGAGCCCCACAGCAAGTTCCAGGTCAATCATTTCGCGCGCAGCCTCTGACGGATAAATTCCGTAAAGCCCCAGGCCGATGCGCACCATGTTGTAATGCGCTTCCGGAAAACGGATCGCGCCCGCGGTGTTCGCGGCGTGGATCTGGAGATCATGGAATCCGTTAGCTTCAAGTCCAGCGATGACCTGGTCGAAAGCCGCGATCTGCTGGCGCGTGAATTCGTCGGACGCAGGATCTTCCGCGGAGGCAAAGTGAGTACAGACGCCCGTAAGGCGCATCACGCCGCTGGAGCGAATGCGTTGCGCCAGCTCCACTGCGCTTACAGGTGGCACGCCCAGGCGGTGCATACCCGTATCAACTTTCAAGTGGACATCCAGCGTACCCCCGCTGCCTTGGAGCGCAGCAATGAAAGACTCCAGCAACTCGGTAGAATAGATCACCGGCGTGAGCCGATAGCTCAGCAGATTATCAACGTCTTCTCGCTCGGAAAGAAAAACCAGAATGTCCTGGTCCGCGCCGGACCTTCGCACAGCCACACCCTCATTTGCTGAAGATACGCCCACATGATGAATTCCCAGTTGCGACATCCACGAGCCCAGCTGCGCCAGCTGAGTCCCATATGCCATCGCTTTGAGCATGGCGACAATATGCACCGCGCCGCCGCAGTGCCGCCTAAAGCGCGCAACGTTCCCTTCAATCGCCGCCAGGTTCACCCAAAGGCATCGCTGGGCTATAGCGCCGGAAAGATCGCGCACAGCCTTCACCATCCCTGCATTGCGCGGCCCCTTGAAGAGCACTGTGTCTCCCGGACGCAGCAGCGGCAGCAGCCGGTCTTTCAGTTCGTCGGCGGACTTCACTTGCTCAACATTGCCTTCAGGTCGCACACGCTTGTATCCCTCAGCAGTGGTGGCAAGCTCGCCATTGCCCACGAGAAAAAGATGGCTAAACCCGCACTCCGCTGCCTGCGCGCCCACCTGTGCATGCTCGCGGGCGGAGTTGGAGCCAAGCTCGCGCATGCCGGCAAAAGCAAACATCTTTCTTCCGCTGCGCGACGCACCCAGCGTGGCCGATCGCAACGCCGCATGGACCGAGATGGGATCAGAGCTGTAACCATCATTAATAATTCGAATGCCCTGCGGCGACGACCACAGTTCCATCCGCGTCGAAGTGGGAGTGTATTGATCCAGCGCTGTGGCAATTTCTTCCAGCGGCACACCAAACAGATGCGCAGCCGTCGCGGCGAAATGCAGATCGGCAATTATTTCTGGCGAACGCGTTTTCACCGTTATGCTGCGCGAGCCCTGAGAAGGCACGCTCAATTCCAGCACCTGGCCATCGGCGCTAAAAGAAAGGGGCTTAAGCGAAAGCAATTCATCCTTGCCGCCGATCCTGTGAATGGGGCATTGGATCTTTTTTGTTGGACCATCCAGCGTCCGCTCTCCAAATGGCAGCAGCAGCCAGCCATGTTCCGGAATGCGCTCGAAGAGCTTCATCTTTTCCTGTGCGATTGCTTCACGGCCACCAAACGCCGCTACATGGGCCAGGCCGATATTGGTGAGAATTCCGTAGTCGGGCCGCGCAATCTCTTCCAGCGCAGTCATCTCTCCGGGCGCAGAGATGCCGACTTCAAGAATCGCCAGCGCCTCAGGCTTCTCCGCCGAGAGTATCGCCAGCGGCAGACCGAGCTGGCTGTTATAACTTCCCGGCGAAGCAAGCACTTGCCTGCCGGCGAGCAAAGCCTTCAAAGCGTCTTTAACAATTGTTTTGCCGTTGCTGCCGGTGATCGCCAGCACGCGCTGAAAATATTCCCGCCGGTGCCAGCGTGCCAGCGCTTGCAGTCCGCGCAGTGGATCGGGAACCACAATGACCGGCCACGATGGATCAAGCGTTGCGCCGGCAGAATAATCCTGCGCGATCTTTTCTTTTTCAACCAAGGCTGCGCTTGCGCCATTGCGGAATGCATCGGCCAGAAAACTATGGCCGTCGGTCTGCTGGCCTTTCAGGGCAACGAACAGCGCGCCCGGAGCAGCGCCGCGCGAGTCGGTACAAATGCGGTCGATCACAAGCGAAGATGCGGGGTTTAGTGATGAAGACGCACCACGCAATTCGCCGCCGATTTCATGGGCAATCCGCTCAAGTTTTGTCGGAATCAAATGCTTTGCGCTCCGGTAATGCACAGTGTACGGGATTTCACTCGAGCCGGGCATCCGGGCATCTATCCAAGCATCAGAAAAGTACTCTGCATCATTTAGAATTAACCTTAGAACTCTTCATAAATTCATGGCTAGCATTTATCAAAAATGGATGTATGCGTGGGAGACTCGTCTCACCACGCGCGACACCAACCGCGTGGTGCGCCCGCTGGAATGGGGCATGGAATGGGCCCGCCGCTGGCCTCTGGTCAACGGCAATTTTCCCAATTCAGAAGAGCATTTTGAAAGTTACCTGCACCAGCTGAATGATCGCATTGTCGCGCATAGTGACGAGTTTTTTGCCTATAAAACTCCGGACGACTTCCGCCTGGAGACGCGCAAGATCGAGCTGTTCCCCACGGGCAGCAACGCCAATGACAAAGTTCCCAAGGGCGATGGCACTTTCCTGCGCTTTACTTCGCCCGCGCCAACACCTTATCCGGAAAATGACATGGTGAACGCTCGTTGGTTCCCTGCCGAAGGGAATCGCGCCGTGATTGTGTTGCCGCACTGGAACGCCAACGGGATTGCTTACAACGCGCTCGGCCCTATTCTGAATCGCTTTGGCATTTCCATGCTGCGGCTCAGTAAGCCATACCACGACATTCGCCGCCCGCAGGAGACTGCCCGCTCTGACTACGCTGTCTCGCCCAACATCTGTCGCACCCTGGATGCAGCGCGCCAGGCGGTGGTTGACCTCCGTGCTTGCATTGACTGGCTCTATTCGCAGGGCAAAGACCATGTGGGAGTTGTGGGAACGAGTCTGGGATCGTGCTATTCATTTCTTGCCGCAGCGCATGATCCGCGCCTGAAAGTAAATGTCTTCAACCACGCTTCCACTTACATGGCGGACGTCGTCTGGACCGGCCAATCAACGCGCCATGTCCGCGAAGGCCTGGAGCGCGATGGAATTACTCTTGAAAGCCTGCGGCAGTCCTGGAAGTGCGTAAGTCCCATGGCGTATTTCGATAAATTTGCCCGCTATCCCAAGAAAAATCTGCTGATCTATGCGCGGTACGACCTCACGTTTTTGCCGGAGCTCTCCCGTGAAGCTGAAGCAGGGTTCCGCAAATATGGCGCCGATCTGAAAACCGTGGTGCTGCCATGCGGCCATTACACTACCGGTGAAACGCCATTCAAATACATGGATGGCTACCACATGGTGAGATTTCTGGTGAAAAATCTCTAGCACCAAAGCTGCTGCAGCAAAGCTGAGTTGCTGCGTATCGAGACTTACTGGCGACTTTGGCCGTCCATCAAACCCGGAGACAAGAAATTCCTTCCAATAGGCAGAACAACAAGGAGCTGTCGAATGAAGGTGCTGTCATTCATGGGAGCAGTGGGTCTTGGAATCTTTTCCGGAGCATGGATTTTTGCGGCGCGGCGCCGTCGTGCCGAGAGCAGGTCAACCAGTAACAGCTCGACGATCAATATCAATGAGGCCAGCCAGCAGGAGATCATGGAAGGCCTGAGCCTGGACGCGGACTGGGCAGAGCGGATTGTGGAGCACCGGCCTTACCCCAGCAAGATTGACCTGCTTGGCCGCATGGTAGTGCCGGAAGAGATATATAACTCCATCAAGCACCGCATCAGCTACAAAGCTTCTTAAATACGCTTTATTTGTTCTTCCAGACGGGCTTGCGTTTTTCAATCACGGCGCGCAGGCCTTCCTGGACGTCTTCCAGGTGGTTTTCTGAAATCCCGAGCGAAGCGAGGGATCGCTATAGCCACAAACCTCTTATGGCTTACCCAGAATTTGTAGTGGGGAATTAGGGTTCCCTCACCGCAAAGAACGTGCGTTCGGGATTTCAGGAAATGCTATTTGTTCTTCCACACGGGCTTGCGCTTTTCAATCACGGCGCGCAAGCCTTCCTGGACGTCTTCCAGGTTCATCAGTTCGTTGAGATAGAGGTCCTGTGATGTTTTCATGGCTTCTTTCAGCGGCCGTCCAATGGAGCTGCTGATCACGCGCTTCGTAACTTCCAGCACCGGACCGCTGAATTCGCCGATGCGGGCGATTAAAGCATCCACGTGCTTTTGCAGGTCTGCTTCCGGCACTACTTTATTCACAAAGCCGAAGTTCAACGCTTCTTCGGCTGAAAGCGCTTCACCGGTCAGAATCAGCTCATAAGTCTTCTTGGTACCAATAAGCTGCGGCAACATCACGGCAGCAAACGGCGGAAAGACACCAAGCTTTACTTCCGGCTGCGCGAACTTGGCTTTGGGTGTGGCCAAAACAACATCGGCAAAACCCACCAGCTCTGATCCTGCTCCAATGGCTGGGCCATTTACTACCACGACCACGGGCTTAGAAATATCCACCATCGCCTGAAAGACGCGGGTAAAAGCGTCCAGCGTCTGGAACACTCGGTCTGGCCGCGAATCTTCCAGTGAAATGCCCGCTGAAAATGCCTGCTGTGAAGATTGCAGCAGGATTGCTTTTACGTCGGCCCGGCCATTCAGGCTTTCAATCGACTCCGCCATTTCTTTCATCATGGGCACCGTCAGCACATTGTGCGGAGCGTGATTCAGCGTAAGCCGCGCGATGGAATCAACCACATCGAATTGAATGTATTTATAGCTGGGCGCCGGGACGCGAGTATCGCCGGTTAGATCGGGTTCTGTTTGCGCGGGCCGTGTGGCCATAATCACCTCTATTGCGAATCGTGGGGGAAGGATGCGAGCGTGATTATCCGCTGAAAAGCCGCCTAAATACAAGCAGGCAATCGCCTTATGAGGTATCGCAAGTGCATATTCCGGCGTGGCTCCAGCCATGTCAAAGGGTGTTGTCCTCCTGGATTCATGGTTTATTGACAACCCAGTTCCCGCCATACTAGTTTTTACTCCGAGCAAATCTTTCACAAGAGAGGGTCTGTTTCTATGAGAAAAGTTTCCCGGCTATTTGCGCTAACAATCATTCTGGGCCTCCTTAGCGTTCCCATCACTGCCGTCGCAAGCTATGATGACGACGATCAACCACACATGCAGGCTGCGCTTGAAGCCCTGCAACAGGCCAAGCATCATCTGGAAGAAGCCAAGCATGACAAGGGCGGACATCGCGCGGCAGCCATCAAGTCCATTGATGCGGCTATTAACCACGTAAAAGAAGGTATGGAAGTGGGCGAGAAGCACGAACACCACAAATAAATCCTTGCTACTTGAAGAACTTTGCCAGAAAACAGAGCCGGCGCAATTGCCGGCTTTTTCCATTTCTAGCCGCCCCGTTTCGGTAGAATGACTCAATGAAAATCGCTTTAGGCGCGGACCACGCCGGTTATCAACTCAAAGACCAGATCAAGCAGCATCTTGAGCAACAGGGTATTAGCGTGCGCGATGAAGGCACCTCTTCAGCGGAGTCGGTTGATTATCCTGACTATGCTCGCGCCGTGGCGCACGACGTAAGCGAGCAGCGCGCCGATCTCGGTATTCTGGTCTGCGGCAGCGGAATCGGCATGGCCATCACGGCCAACAAGATTGATGGCATCCGGGCCGCCAACGTAAGCACTGAGTATGAAGCGCAGATGAGCCGTGAGCATAACAACGCCAACGTGCTGGCGCTGGGCGCTCGTATCCTCGATCCCGGCCAGGCTTTTCGCATTGTAGATAAATGGCTGGCCACGCCGTTCGCTGGTGGACGCCATGAGCGCCGCGTGGAAAAGATCATGGCCATTGAAAAGGAAGAAGACGCCGCGGGAGCTTCCCGGGGTCACTGATTAAAGGGGCATCGATAGAACGTCCACTAACGTCCACTGGTGAAGAGTCAACTGATGAAGAGTGAGTCATGAGCGACTGCTGATGCATCATGTCTGGTCAAAAGGAGATTATGAGATCAGCACCGATCCAGCCCGGATCGATGCAGTTGTGGTGCATGGGTTTCTGACCAACTCATATTGGGCAAAGGGAATTCCCTTGCAGACGGTTCGGCTATCCATTGAGAACTCAATTCCTTTCGGCGTGTATCACGGCCGGCAGTTGGTCGGTTTTGCCCGCATCATCTCTGATCGCGCGACGTTTGCTTACCTGGCCGATGTTTTCATTCTGCCGTCTCATCGCGGACGTGGCCTTTCACGTTGGTTGATGGAATGCATCATGGGCCATCCAGATTTGCAGGGGCTGCGTCGCTGGATGCTGGCCACTCAGGACGCTCATGGCCTTTATGCCAAATTTGGGTTTACTCCGCTCAAAAGCCCGGAAGCATGGATGGAAAGACACAATTCAGAAATCTATACAAGAAACCCAGACCCAGGCGTTCTTTAGAATCAGGAGTGTCTCATGCGGACGGCATGTTTGTTTCTAATTTCTTTAGGGGTTCTCTCGATGGGTGTGCAGCCCGCAGCCGCACAGAGCACTGCCGACCAGCGTTGGATTGACCAACTTAAGAAGACGCCCGTAGATCAAATTGAAGCCGGGCTATCCGGCGCAAGCTTTGCGGACTGGTTCGCGGAACGCATCAAACCATCTGAAACTGGGTACGAAGTAAGAGAGTGCCAGGAGCGCAACAACCTAAATGCATCGGTTAACACACAGAGGTACTTGTGTGTCTTAGCCTTTACGAAACCGCCTCGACCAGGTTGGCGTCGATGGATTCAACTTGATTTTATTGTCGGCGTTCTTCCCTCGTCCACGACAGGGGCTACTAACGCTGAACCCGTGCCATTCAGGTTTTGGTTTGGCTGGGATGGGCCTTCAAACCCGCAAATGCTACGCCCTTCCTACATTATCCGTAAACTTAATTATCTCGAAAACCGCTATCACCCTCCTGCAACACGCCAAAACTCCGAGTAAAATCAAATACATGAAGAGCACCTGGATGTCCCGCCCTCTCTCTGAATCTGATCCTGAGATTGCCCAGGCCATAGCCAATGAAGCCAACCGCCAGCATGAGGGTCTGGAACTGATCGCGTCCGAAAATTTTGTCAGCATAGCTGTGCTGGAAGCCGCAGGTTCCGTGTTCACCAATAAATATGCTGAGGGATATCCGGGAAAGCGCTATTACGGCGGCTGCGAGTTTGCCGATATTGTGGAGAACCTGGCGCGTGAGCGTGCCAAACAAATTTTTGGCGCGGATCACGTCAATGTCCAGCCCCACTCAGGTTCGCAGGCGAACATGGCCGCCTACATGGCCCTTCTGCAACCCGGAGACGCCGTAATGGGCTTGAACCTGGCTCACGGCGGCCATCTCACGCACGGGCATCCGCTGAACTTCTCCGGCAAGATATACAAAATCATTCCTTACGGAGTGCGCAAAGATACTGAAACCATCGATTATGACGAGATGGAGCAGATCGCAGTTCGTGAGCGCCCTAAAATGATTATCGGCGGCGGCAGCGCTTACGCTCGCATTATCGATTTTGCTCGCATGCGGCAGATTTCTGACAAGGTTGGCGCCAAATTAATGGTTGATATGGCCCATATTGCCGGCCTTGTTGCAGGAGGCGCGCATCCTTCTCCTGTGCCGCATTCGGATATCGTCACGACGACTACGCATAAGACTCTGCGCGGCCCGCGCGCCGGCATGGTGCTTTGCCGTCAGGAATTGGCGTCAGCGGTCGATAAGATTACCTTCCCCGGCATCCAGGGCGGGCCGCTGGTCCATATCATCGCGGCCAAAGCAGTTTGTTTCCGTGAAGCATTGCAACCCCAATTCAAAGATTACGCTCACCAGGTCGTTGCCAATGCCCGTGCCTTGGCCCGCAAGATTATAGACGAGGGCTTCCGCGTAATTACCGGCGGGACTGACACGCACCTGATGCTCATCGACGTTTTTGCCCAGGGCATTCTAGGCAGTGAAGCTGAAAATGCTTTGGGCCAGGCGGGGATTACAGTAAACAAGAACGCGATTCCGTTCGACAGTAATCCGCCTCTCAAGCCCAGCGGCATTCGAATTGGCACCCCGGCTCTCACCACGCGCGGCATGAAAGAGAAGGAAATGGTCCAGACCGGCGCCTGGATCGTTGAAGCTCTCAGAAATCACAAGGACGCTCAGGCACTCGCGCGTATTCGCAAGCAGGTGCTTGAATTGGCAGAAGCATTTCCTCTTTATCCAGAGTTGCGGGCGACCGTGCAAGTTGCCTGAGCAGCCTCATGCCAGAGTTCGTGCTCCAGAGTACATGTGCGAACATCAGGCTGCCCCAGACGGAAGTTTGGATGTAACTACGAATCGCCTGACCTCAGCCCTCCTTTTGGACCAAAATTGCTTCTAAATCCCACAGAAGGATTCTGCAGGATTAGTGGGGCTCAAGTGGCATTCAGAGGCACATTATTGGGAACTTTGATTTGTCTGTTTGCGACTATTGCAGCCGCTCAGACAGGTGCCTCGCCTGATACACGGACGGTTGTTGATCGTATGCTGCGGACGCAGCAGGAAAACAAGGCTAAAGTTCGTCCTTTCACTGTCAAGCGCGATTACCAATTGCTGGATAAACAGGACCAACAGAAGGCACAGGTCGTCGCCAACATTACCGTTTTGCCCCCAGACAGCAAGCAATACAACATTGAGAGCAGCAGCGGCGGCATGGGAGAGAAAGTCCTGCGAGATGTTCTGAGCAAAGAGACTGAATCTACCAAGGATGCGCAACGGAAGGAACTCTCACTGGAGAACTACGATTTCCAGTTACTCGGGGAAGAAACTCTCGATGGGCAACGCTGTTTCCTCTTGAGCATGAATCCCCGGCGTGAAGAAAAAGACCTTCTCCGCGGCAAACTCTGGGTGGATGCGGGAACCTACAACATTCGCCGGGTGGAAGGGACGCCCGCAAAAAATCCTTCCTGGTGGCTGCATGATCTTCAAATCTTCATGAGCTTTGCCGAGGTTGATGGCATGTGGATGCGCACATTTACGCACGCTGTCGCCAATGTGCGATTCAAAGGCAAATATGTAATGGAATCGCGCGACCTGGAATATCGCTTTACGCGCCAAACGGCTTCGCGCTCGCGCCGCCACAATCCTGCAATTCTCGCCGGCTCTGCTATCACTCCATAAGTACTACTCCTCTAGCTCGCCAGTTGCGCAGCTGCGAAGTCTGCAATTAGATTTGACCTTGCGATCCGCTCAGTAACTTCCGCGCGGCCTGAGGTCCATCAATGAACATGATCAAGTCAGCAGTGCTCACGGCGCTGCTTGCATCTGCGGCAACGGCACAGACCAGCCGCCCCCAGCAGAACACATCGGATTGGAATTTTGCCGTCTCCGGCGACTCGCGCAATTGTGGGGACGTGGTTATGCCCTCGATCGCCGCCAGCGCCATAAAGAACAAAGCTGCCTTCTACTGGCATTTGGGCGACCTCCGCGCCATCTATGGCATTGATGAGGATTACCAGAACAGTCCGGAACATCGCGGCAAAACCATTCAGAAGGACGAATACCTGAAAGGTGCTTGGGATGATTTTATCCAGAACCAGATCGGCGCCTTTGGTTCTATGCGGGTGTTTGTAGGCATTGGCAACCATGAAACCACGCCGCCCAAAACCCGCGCGCAATTTGCCGACAAATTTGGCCAGTGGCTGGATTCCGCCCCGCTCAAGCAGCAGCGGCTGGCGGACGATCCACATGCCTCGGCTCCCACCACTTACTTTCACTGGATCCAGGGCGGAGTGGATTTTATTTATCTGGACAACGCCACTAAGGACCAGTTTTCGGCTGAGCAACTGAGCTGGTTTGAGAGTGTTTTGAAACGCGCATCTTCCAATGCGGATGTCCGAGCCATGGTGATAGGTATGCATGCCGCGCTGCCCGATAGCGTTGCCTTTGGCCACAGCATGAGCGACTGGGGGCAGGGCGTTGAAAGCGGGCGTCGCGTTTATACCGATCTGGTCGATTTCAAGAAGAATACAAAAAAGCCTGTGTACCTGCTGGCCAGTCACTCGCATTTCTTGATGAGCGGAATTTTCAACTCTGAATATTGGGCAGCCCATGGCGGCGAACTTCCGGGTTGGATTGTGGGGACGGCCGGCGCGGTGCGTTATGCGTTGCCGCCGGACGCGCCGCGCGCAAAAGAAGCTCGAACCAAGGTGTACGGTTACTTGCTGGCGACGGTCCACCCCGACGGCAAAATTGATTTCAAATTTGAAGAGATCAAGAAGTCGGATACCCCAGCTACGATCAGCCAGCGCTATACGCAGCCATTCGTGGATTTCTGTTTCGACAACAACACGGCGTTCTCTCAACGCGGAGCCACCCACAAATAATTTTTTTCCTCGAAGCCATTACGTATTCTGCGAATCACGAAGATGAATTTCCCAAATCGCTGAGTCCTGAGTCAGATGAGTCGGCGCAAGGGAGCATTCTCTTCATCCTGATATGCATTTTTTTGTTGACAATGCAACATGAGTACCTCAATATCTTGGGTGTAAGCTTTCAACGGTACAATTCGTTGGGCTTCAAAAAAGTGAGATCGGGCTCCAAGGCAACTAAATCTTCTTAAGGAGGCATTCAACTCATGGCAACTAAGAAAAAAGCAGCCAAGAAAAAGAAGAAAAAGTAGCAGATTAGCGGAGCCAAGTCTCCGTGAATTCCAACAAGGGAAAATAGTTATGACGGGTGTTCATCGGAACACCCTTTTTTATTGCCTTTTTTTGTGCATTCCCTAACCCGCACAAACGCTGTCGCCTGTGGTGTCATGCAACTGCCGCTACCCTCGCATACAATTCCAATATGTCTATGATGACGCGAGCTACCGCTCGCCCAATCAGAAAATCAATTTTGATTTTCTGGACCATCGTTATTCTGGGTGGAATCCTCGGCCACGCGCAGCTCGACAATGAGATGTCGAAAAAAGATCCAAGCGCAGTTCAAGCCGGTGGCGCTGAAGATATTGTTTCTTTTCTCAACCAGACGATTGTCTGGTCCAGGCAGCTGACCGCAGAACAGCAGTTGGTAAACGAACCCAGTGACGTGCTTTTTCTCAATGACAGCCGTCAGGTAGCCGATCAGGTTGTAAAGCTTGCCTTCGACTTTGCCCGTGCGCGTGCGCAGGCATTGGCCAGCCAGACGGATAGTTCCTCCAACCAACCCCAGGCGACATCCCAATATCAAAGGCTGATTGATTCGGCCACCAAGGCAGACAAGCAGGTAAAAGGCCTGCAACAAGAACTTGATAATTTCCACCAGCAGCTCCAGACTGCCACCGGCAAGAAACGCACAACTTTGCTGGCCGTGATTTCAGAAACAGAAGGCGAGCTGCAGTTATTCCAGACACGCCGGGACACTTTGCGCTCCATGCTTCAGTTTGCCACCGGAACCGCATCCAGCGGCCTGGGCTCAGGCAGTCTTCTCTCCCAGGTAGAAGAACTGGCGCGCACCGTTCCCGTGGCATCCGCGGAGAGCAAGGAACAAACCGGCTCAAATGCTACGGCAAATAATTCCACTTCGTCGGCAGTAGTTGCTTCACGTGAACGCAAGGAAGCGCCCACGGGCATTTTGGCCCTGGCTACGGATTTATTGTCCATGCGGCGCAAGCTCCGTGCGCTGGAAGACAATCTGCGCCAGACGGACGCACTTTACCAAAGCTCAAAAGATTTACGCGCCCCGCTGGTGGCAAAGATCAGGGATCTTACGCAACAAGGTGACAATGTGGCCGGCCAGCCGGATTCGCAGGACCCGAAGGTGCTGGCACAGCAGAGAAAAGATCTTGACGCCCTTACGGCGCAGTTCAAACAAGCATCAGCCAGCTTGCTGCCTCTGGGGAAGCAATCAATCCTCCTGGACATTTACAAGCGGACAACAACCAACTGGCGGAGTGCGGTTGACAGCCAGTACAAAGCTGAACTCAAGGGACTGCTGTTGCGGCTGGCTGTGCTGGCGCTGGTGCTGGGAGTATTACTGGGCGTCTCAGAAGTTTGGAAGCGCGCTACCTTCCGTTACGTACCTGATGCGCGCCGCCGCTACCAGTTTCTGCTGATTCGCCGGATCGTCCTGTGGTGCCTTACTGCCATTATTATTGCGACGGCGTTTGCCAGCGAGCTCGGGGCAGTTACCACATTCGCCGGCCTTCTAACCGCAGGCATTGCGGTGGCGCTGCAAAATGTCATTCTCTCGATTGCCGGCTATTTCTTTCTCATTGGCAAATATGGCGTCCGAGTAGGTGATCGCGTCAACATCGCCGGGGTAACGGGTGATGTAGTCGATATCGGTCTGGTTCGGTTGCAGTTAATGGAAATCACCGGCGGCCCTGCGCCGCTTCCCACAGGGCGCGTCGTCGCTTTTTCCAATTCTGTGGTGTTCCAGGCTAATTCAGGGATGTTCAAGCAGATTCCGGGCACGAGCTTTCTCTGGCATGAGATCACGCTCACGCTCGATGCAAAGGGGAACTATCGCCAGGTTGAGCAGCGCATGATGGAAGCGGTCAACAAGGTTTTTGCCGAGTATCGTGACCGGATGGAAGTGCAGCGGCGCAATGTTGAGCGTTCTTTGAATTCCACCATCGGCGCATTTACTCCGGAGAGCCGCCTGCATCTGACCCAAACTGCCCTTGAAGTGGTGATTCGTTATCCTGTTGATCTGGAAAATGCCGGTGAGATCGATAACCGCGTTACACGCGCGATCCTCGAGGCCCTGGAACTTGATCCCAATTTACGTGAACAGGTTTCCGGCGGCCCCACCGTCAGGACGGAAGAAGCGCCGGCCGAACCGGTAAAAAGCTAGCCGGTTCCCGGAGCTCTGGCTCGGCTTTCTATGGGTCAACGGCTCGCAATCCCCTGTGTTCAAGCCGCTTCCAGCTTGCGTGATCCTCGTCACAGTCAGCCTGCCCGCTGATCCCTGACTATAGCAATAACCAAGCGTCCTTTGACGCAACTGAGAGGAATGGGGCCGTCCGTATGCACCCATCGGCGGCCCCATACCACTTCTTATGAACCGGCACAGAGTCACAATCGATGGCAATGAAGCCGCAGCCTACGTGGCCCACAAGACCAATGAAGTAATTGCTATTTATCCCATCACTCCCTCTTCCGCCATGGGGGAACTGGCGGACCAGTGGTCATCGGAAGGCAAAACGAATATATGGGGCTCAGTACCGCGCGTGGTTGAGATGCAGAGTGAAGCTGGCGCTGCCGGCGCTTTGCACGGCGCGCTGCAAGGCGGCTCGCTGGCGACTACGTTCACTTCTGCCCAGGGACTGCTCTTAATGATTCCCAACATGTATAAGATTGCTGGCGAGCTCACGCCGGCTGTCATCCATGTTGCGGCGCGCTCGCTGGCCACGCACGCGCTCTCAATTTTTGGCGACCATCAGGATGTGATGGCTGTCCGCCAGACCGGATGGGCAATGCTGGCTTCTAATTCCGTTCAGGAGGCCATGGACTTTGCCTTGATCGCGCAGGCCGCATCGCTTGAGTCGCGCATTCCGTTCGTGCATTTCTTTGATGGCTTCCGGACCTCCCATGAGATCGCCAAGGTCGAACAGCTTTCCGTGGAAGACATACAGGCGATGATTAGTGACGATCTGGTGCGCCGCCATCGTGAGGCTGCTCTCTCACCGGACCATCCGTTCATTCGCGGCACGGCGCAAAATCCTGACGTTTACTTCCAGGCGCGCGAAGCGGCCAATTCCTTTTATCTTGCCGCGCCCACGATCGTGCAGAACGCCATGGACAAATTTGCCGCGCTTACCGGACGACAATACAAGCTGTTTGATTACATTGGCGCCCCCGACGCGGAACAGGTTCTTGTTCTTATGGGCTCCGGCGCAGAGGTCGCGCAAGAGGCGGTTGATCATCTCAACCGCCGCGGAGCCAAATTTGGAGTGCTCAAGGTTCGTCTATACCGGCCTTTTTCCATTGAGCACTTTATGCATGCTTTGCCTCCAACGGTCGAGGCAATCGCCGTGCTGGATCGCAGCAAGGAACCCGGCGCAGTGGGCGACCCGCTCTATGTGGACATGGTCACTGCGCTCAGTGAGGCTGAGTGGCAATCAAGGCACCTGGTGCAGCCGAGGCCCAAGGTGATCGGCGGCCGCTACGGTCTGTCCTCAAAAGAATTTACGCCCGCCATGGTAAAAGGCGTATTTGACGAGCTGGCAAAAGAGAAGAGCAAAAACCATTTCACCGTCGGAATTGTTGACGATGTTACGCACACCAGTCTCGACTACGATCCTGCATTTTGCACCGAAGAACCGGATACGGTGCGAGCGTTGTTTTACGGCCTGGGTGCAGATGGGACTGTGGGAGCAAACAAGAACTCAATCAAGATCATTGGTGAAGATACCGATCTCTTTGCACAGGGATATTTTGTCTATGACTCGAAAAAGTCAGGGTCAATGACGACGTCGCACCTTCGCTTCGGGCCGCGCCCCATTCGCTCCAGCTATCTCATCACGCGTGCCAACTTTATCGCTTGCCATCAGTTTTCGTTTTTGGAGCGGCTCAACCTTCTGAAATATGCCGAGTCCGGCGCAACATTTCTTTTAAACAGCCCCTTTGGACCGGAAGAGGTGTGGGACAAGCTGCCGCGCACCATCCAAAAAGAAATTGTTGACCGCAAGCTGAACTTCCATGTGATTGATGCCTACAAAGTTGCTCGGGAAAATGGCATGGGCGCACGTATCAACACGATCATGCAGACCTGCTTCTTCGCCATCAGCAATGTGCTGCCCAAGGAACAGGCGATCTCGGCCATCAAAAATGCCATCCGCAAAACCTATGGAAAGCGTGGTCAGATGGTGGTGGACAAGAATTTTGCCGCCGTCGATCAGACGCTGGCAAATCTGTTTGAAGTAAAAGTTCCCATCGAAGCTCTGAGCACCATCGATCTCCAACCTCCGGTTCCAGAGCAGGCTCCCGCGTTTGTTCGTGACGTGCTTGGCCCCATCATTCAGGGTAATGGCGATTTTCTGCCGGTAAGCAAGATGCCCGCGGATGGCACTTTCCCGTCCGGCACATCGCAGTGGGAAAAACGAAATATTTCTCTGGAAATTCCAGAGTGGGACAAAGAGCTCTGCATCCAGTGCGGCAAGTGCGTGCTGGTTTGCCCTCATGCCGTTATTCGCGCCAAGGTTTATGAGGGCGACAAGCTTGCCAACGCGCCTGATGAGTTCCTTTCCGCGCCGGCGCACTGGAAGGACCTGGGACACATGAAGTACACGCTGCAGGTTTCGCCGGAAGACTGTACCGGCTGCACCCTATGTGTGGAAGTCTGCCCGGCCAAGAGCAAAACGGACGCGGACCACAGAGCGCTGAACATGGTCCCGCAGCCCCGTATACGCCAGCGCGAAGCAAAGAATTGGGAATTCTTCCTCGGCCTGCCGGAATTCAATCGTGAGAAGCTTTCTTTTGGACAGGTCAAGGACGTACAACTTCTGCAGCCGCTGTTTGAATTTTCCGGCGCATGCTCCGGCTGCGGTGAAACTCCATATATCAAGCTGATGACGCAGCTTTTTGGTGACCGCACCATCGTGGCCAATGCCACAGGGTGTTCGTCGATTTATGGCGGCAATCTGCCAACGACGCCCTACACGTTCAATAACGACGGTCGCGGGACAGCGTGGGCCAACTCATTATTCGAAGACAATGCGGAGTTTGGTTTGGGAATTCGCCTTTCGCAGGACAAACACGCCGAGTACGCGCGCGAATTGGTAAAGCGGCTCGCCGATACGATTGGGCCTGAACTGGCAACCGAGCTCTGCGAGGCTGATCAGTCCAATGAAGCGGGCATCTGCAAGCAGCGTGAACGGGTAGAGTTGCTCAAGAATCTTCTGCAGATGAGTCGGGACAATCGCGATGTCCGCGAGTTGGAGATATTGGCTGATTCACTGGTCAAACGTAATGTATGGATCGTCGGCGGCGATGGCTGGGCCTATGACATTGGTTACGGCGGGCTGGACCATGTGCTTGCTTCCGGTGAGAACGTGAATATCCTTGTGCTCGATAGCGAGGTTTACTCCAATACCGGCGGGCAAACTTCTAAAGCCACACCTCGCGGCGCTGTGGCGCGTTTTTCGGCGGGAGGCAAGTCGTCGCCCAAGAAAGACCTGGCCCTGCTTGCCATGACATACGGCAATGTTTATGTAGCGCGCGTTGCCATGGGCGCTGGCGACATGCAGACACTGAAGGCATTTAATGAAGCTGAAGCTTACAAAGGACCGTCATTGATCATTGCCTATGCCACGTGCATCGCTCACGGAATCGACCTGAAGAACGGATTGACCCAGCAAAAGCTCGCAATTCAGTCAGGACACTGGCCGCTGTTCCGCTTTGATCCCCGCCGCACAGCCGAAGGCAAGAACCCCATGCAGCTCGATTCCAAGCCGCCCTCTGTACCGCTGGAAGACTACATTTACAATGAGACGCGTTACAGCATGCTGCGGCAATCGCACCCTGTAGAGGCCAAGAAACTGTTGGAAGAAGCACGTGCAGACGTGGCCGCCCGCTGGAAAATGTATGAAACTTGGGCGAGCATGGGCGCGAATGGTAAGGGATAATAAAGCTATCCGCAGTTTTTAAACTCAACTCGGCCGCGCACTGGGTAACGCCTGCGCCAGATCCTGGTTGTAAATCGTTGGAGGGATACGCGTGAAGACTGTCTTTGTGGTTGGTGCAGGACCGGCAGGAATGTTTGCCGCCCAGAAAATTGCACAGGGCGGCCATGAAGTTATCATCCTGAACCGCGACATCAAGCCCGGCGGCCTGGCTGAGTATGGAATCTATCCCACCAAAGACAAAATGAAGGTTGGATTGCGCAAGCAGTTTGCCAAGGTGTTGAGCCTTCCCAACGTGCACTATTTCGGGCATGTTCCTGTTTCCACCCAGGCGGCGGTTTCCATTCCAGATTTGCAGCAGTTCGGGCCTTCAGCAATTGTCTTTGCCATTGGCGCGCAGGGAACAAAAAAACTCGGCCTGCCCGGCGAGCAAGTCACTGGAGTTTACGCTGCCAAGGATTTTGTTTATAGTTATAACCTGCTGCCGCCATTTACTTCACGCGATTTCTCCACCGGCAAACGAGTAGCCATCGTCGGCATGGGCAACGTGATGGTGGATATTGCGCGCTGGCTCCTGATCGATGCGCCGGTTAAGACCGCTGAAGAGGTAGTGGTGGTGGCGCGGCGCGGGCCGTTTGAAGCCAAGTTCGACAAGAAAGAATTTGATTACATTGAGGAATTTTTGGACCGCAAAGCCTTTGACGAAGAGTTGCGTCGCATTCAGCCGCAACTGTCCGCTATTGGCCAGGACATCAGTAAGCTGGCCGAAGAAACTTTTCCGGTGCTTTCGACGCCAGCGACAGAGCATCCGGAGGGCAAAGCCCGTTTGCGCTTCCGCTTTTTATGTTCGCCGCAGGCTATCCATGCCGATTCCAGCGGACGCATTGACCGCCTTACTGTTGCTGAGAATACGCTTTTTGAGCGTGACGGCAGCATCGCCTGCAAAGCCACTGACATGTCCGCCGGCCTTGACGTGGATACCATGATTTTCGCCATCGGTGATGTGGCCGATCCCGCTGTGGGCCTGCCTTATAGTCGCGACGGCTACGCCATCAACCCTGACCAGACCGACCCCAAGCGCGCCGCCTACGAATTGTTTGATCCTCAAAGCGGCAAAGTGCTTGAGGGAATGTATGCCGTAGGCTGGGCGCGCAAAGCCAGTGATGGCCTTGTCGGCATAGCGCGGCATGACGCCGAAGTGGGAGCGGTGCATGTGTTGAAATATCTGGAAACCGCGCATGAAAGCAATTTTGGCGTCGCAGAAGCACAGAAATTTCTGGAGAGCAAAGGCCTGCAAGTTGTCACCAAGGCTGATCTTGAAAGTCTGGCCCGCGCTGAAGAAAAACAAGCACAGAAACTCGGCTCTTTGTGGTTCAAGTTTGCCGAGGACAACGCCATGCTTGCGGCTATTCAGTGCGAGAAGGCTAACGCCGTTTCAGTCTAACGCCTTGATTCTTGCCACTGCTCGCAATTAAAGTCTTTGAGCAGATGCCCGTCTGGGATCCCAACCTATATTTAAAGTACGCGGATGAGCGCACACGGCCCGCAGCCGATCTCATCGCGCAAATCCATTTGGAAGCTCCCGCGCGCATCGTTGATCTGGGCTGTGGTCCGGGCAACAGCACAGAACAGTTGCGCCAGCGCTGGCCGGATGCGGCTATCACCGGCGTGGATAATTCCCCTGAAATGCTGGCCCAGGCTAAAGCCAAACATCCTGATTGGCAATGGATACTGGGCGATATAGAAACGTGGAACCCGGAACCAGCGGTCGATCTGATTTTTTCCAATGCGGCATTCCATTGGGTCGCGGGGCATGCGACGTTATTTCGCGGCATGATCAATGGGGTGGCCGCGGGCGGAGCGTTGGCCGTGCAGATGCCGAATAATTTTCAGTCGGCTACGCACACCATCATGCAGGAAGTGGCTGCCAAGGGCGATCCGCGCTGGAGTAAGACGCTGGATATTGCCGCCCGTACATTTAGCGTGCAGCCTGCGGCTTTTTATTACGATGTCCTCCGCAAACACAGCAGCCGCGTGGATATCTGGGAGACCGAATACCAGCACGTGATGGATGGTCCCAGGGCAATCTTTGACTGGATTCGCGGCACCGGCATGCGCCCTTACCTTGACCGCCTGCCCGATGGAGAGCAGCGCCAGCTTTTTGAAGAGCTTTGCCTGGAAGGTATCCAGGAAGCCTATCGTCCTAACGACCAGGGGAAAGTATTGTTTCCCTTCCGGCGGATGTTTATTGTGGCGTACCGCTAGAAAGCCCCCCCACCACGCAGACACGGAGGAGACCGCCCCGTAGTGTAATCGCGCAAACATATGTTCTTGAACAGAAAAAATTATTATGGATTTCTGTTTTGGTCGTGCTCTGTTTTCCGGCTCTGCACCCTACCGGATGAGAAACTGGCCGCGCAAGAACAACATACCTTGACTTGCCTCGAAAAAAGATTTGTGACCATTTGTTTTCTCCTTCGTCTAACACGCCAGAGAGAGAGCGAACCAGGTGTAGTGTATGAGCACATTAGAAGGCGCAGTAACCAGCGGCAGAATACCAATCAAGGAAAGCGGACGGACAGTGTTTGTTCCGCTGGATGAAGTCGAATACTTTGAGGCATCGGGCAACTATGTGCGTGTGCATGCGGGTGAGGCACACTATCGCGTGCGCGAAAAATTAAGCACCATGGAAACACGTTTGCCGGAGCGCGACTTTGTCCGCATACATCGCTCAGTCATCGTGAACCGCAACCGCATTCATGAGCTGCGACGCTCATTCAGCGGCAAGTATCTTGTGACGCTTGTCTCCGGCAAGCAGGTTACGCTCAGCCGCAGCCATCGCCAGCAACTTTCCGCATTGAAAGAGCCATATTAATTTCATTTCGTCGTCGCGATGTGCGGTACACGGTCTTGGGCACCAATAAAAAAGGCGCGCCTCTTTGCAGCGCGCCTTCCTTTTGCGAACCACTAGCTATTTGCTACCCGAGTTCGAAGCTTCCTTGGCTTTGGATTCGCGAAACGCGTCTCTTACATCCGATAAAAAGAGTTTCGAATTGTCATTACGCGGTCCCTGACCCATCAGAGTCTCATGGGACGAAACCGGCTTCCCGTAATATGCCCGGGTGGAATCGTCGTCCGGTTTCACCGCGGCGCCGCTCAAATCGATACCCGCAAACAATCCCTTGGTGCGCGAATACACCAGGATTTTGTTTTTCAGCTTCCAATCCGTGCTGGCCTGCGCTTCACGTCCCAGCGGGCCGCCCGCGACTCCGGCTTCCGCTCCCAGCTTGAACTGTGAAGAGAGAAGCTGCTGCATGCCCGCGTCGCCCAGGAAAACCATAACGAGATCGACCGATTCCAAACCGATTTGCGCTCCCCACGTTCCACCAGTGATGGCAAAGAACGATGGCTGGCTCCAGCCGCTTCCGGTGCGGCAAGTGGCAACACCACGACCGTGGTTTGCGCCAAAAACGAATCCGCCTTTCACCATGTCCGGGACCACAGCGATGCATTTGGCATCGGCCAAAACGTTCTGCGGGATGGCGCTATCGGGCGCGTTCATCAGCTGTTTCAGATCGTCTCCGGCGTTGCGCAGCCGTTCGATGATCTGGGCTTGCTCGCCGTAAACGGTTTTACCACTGGCAGTGGTAGCTACGTGATGCTGCGAACATCCGCCCATGAAAGCCAGGAGCGGAGCCGCTATAAGTGCTGCAATGATTTGTTTCATCTATTTTCCCCCTTGAACTACTTATTAGGACGTAAATGGTGAATGGCGAAGTTGCATCAGATACGTAGCTTGTCGGGGTTCCTCTCTCAAGCTGATTTCACCTTGCCAGCAGCAACTCACAAGCAGCAGCTTGCAATGTGAGGTGGTTGCAAGTTGCTGCTGCAGTTGCCCTGACCGGGAGGCCCGGGCAACTTAAAGCTCCCGGGGTGAATCCGATGCTCCGAGGTGAATCAATGCGACTGAAGTTCTTATTTGCGATGGTAGTGGGCTTTGCTCTGTCTCTGGGCGCCGTCGCACAGCAGACTGACGACGGAATTAAGCAGGACACAAAAGACGCAGCCCACTCCACGGGCAAGGCCGCTAAGAAGACCGGCCACAAGATCAAGAAGGGGACAAAGAAAGTAGTCCACAAATCGGCCGATGCGACGGAGAAGGGCGCCGACAAGGTAAGAGACAAGAGCGCACCCACGCCGACACCGCCCCCACAGAAATAAAAATTCAGGGAGAGGCGGCCAGGCGCTTATTTCGGTTGACGGCCTACCGTTATCGGACTTAATATCCGCTTAGCCGCTTCGTCCGTGGACCGCATGCACAAACTTGCAAAGACTACCGTCCGGAAATCCGTTTCCGGCGAAGTCGTTATTCCGGACAAGCTTTACTTTCGCATTGGCGAAGTCAGCCGCCTTTGCGGCCTTCCCAGCTACGTGCTCCGCTTCTGGGAAACCGAGTTCAACCAGCTTAAACCCTCTAAGAGCGGCACCGGCCAGCGGATGTACCGCAAAATTGACGTAGAGAACGTCCTTCGGATCAAAAAGCTCCTTTACGACCAGGGCTTTACCATTGCGGGAGCCCGCCAGCAGCTACGGGCGGAAACCAAGCGCAAGCAGTCGCCGTTGCCTTTCGCCGTCCCCACCCCAAATCGGGGAGAGTTAAAGCAGGTCCGGCAAGGGCTTAGAGAGATCCTGGGAATCCTGAGTTCCCGTCATTAGACTGCAAAATGTTGCAGATGCTTCGTTCTTTGGTGGGATGAACTGCGCGGCGGCCAGTGAACCTAAGATTTTCCTGCTCCGTGGGAAAGCTGAGCTGCATCCAAAAAAGGTAGCTTATAATGGTGGTAGCTCACCTTGCAGGCGTTCTTTCGTCTCAATAGGGAATATATAAAGGTCGGTTCTGATGTCTAAAAAGATCCAAGTCCTCCTCCTGACCAGCTCCATGTTGATCATTGCTTTTGTCATGATAGGCAGCCTGGGCGTACACGCTTCCGGCGCCAGCAGCAGCGGTGATGTCACTCTGAAGCACATTGGCGTTTACAGCGAAGTTCTTTATCGCGTCCGCGCGGAATATGTGGAAGAGCCCAACATGAGCGCGGTCACCAATGGCGCTCTGCATGGTTTGCTGGAATCGCTGGACGCTGACTCCAGTTATCTGACGCCGTCTGAATACAAGGTCTTCAAGCAGAAGAAAACAGAAGGCAAGGCCAACATTGGCGCGACAGTCTCCAAAAGATTTGGATATGCCGCCATCGTCTCGGTGATTCCGGGCGGTCCTGCGGACAAAGCCGGCTTGAACTCCGGAGACATCATTGAGACGGTGGAAGGGCTGAGCACTCACGATCTGTCACTCGCCGCAGTGAAAAACCACTTGGTGGGTGAACCCGGCTCCCGCATGGAATTGACGATCATACGCACGCGCAAGATTGAACCGCAAAAGATCACCGTGGTTCGCGAGGTTGAGGCGCTGCCCGCAGTCACCGAGACGATGGGCGCGGACAATACCGGCATCATTAAGGCCCTGGTGCTGACCAAAGGTAAATCCACTGAAATCGCCGACAAGATCAAGTCACTGCAGAAAAAAGGCGCGAAGAAACTAGTACTGGACCTGCGCAACAACTCTGAAGGCGATGAAGAGGAAGGCGTGGCCGTGGCCAATCTCTTCCTGGGCAAAGGCACCATAGGATCGCTGCAAGGCCAAAAGGTTGAAAAAGTCACCTATACGGCTGATCCACAGAAGAAGATCACTGATCTGCCTTTAGCTGTGCTGGTAAACAGAGGAACTGCCGGCCCTGCGGAATTGGTGGCTGCGGCCATCCTGGATAACACCCGCGGTGACGTGGTAGGCGATAAGACCTTTGGTGAAGGCTCTGTACAAAAGCTGATTGAAGTGCCGGATGGCTCGGCGCTGATTCTCTCCGTTGCCAAGTACTACACGTCGAAGGGCAAGATCATACAGGATACAGGAATCACGCCGAACGTTCTGGTCGCGTCCAATGATGACATTGTTGCCATTTCCGATGACGATGACAGCACTCCAAACGACGAGCCGCAGCAGAAGACGCAGCCGAAAGAAGACGAACAACTGCGCCGGGCGATTGAAGTGCTGAAAACGAAAGCACAAAAAAGTTAGTCCATAAACTTTGCTCCAACGAGGCGCGCCTTGCGAGGCGCGCTTTTTGTTTCGCAAAAAGTACATATTGAGTTTCCAAGCGCATGTCCTGTTGTCACGCGGGATCACATTGGAACCATGCTATTCTGGCCTAGATTTAAATCTAAGATCTCCCCGATGGACTCTGTTGCTGAGCCTACGCCTGACAAAGTAGCCGGAAAACCGGTGGTGGGCAGAGTTGTGTTCGGCGTACTGGTGTTGACCGCGGCTTTCCTGGGGACCACGGCGGGACTGTTGATTGTTTACTCCACTGACCTGCCGCAGATCAGCGAACTGGAGCGCTACCGTCCCAGCACGATCACGGAACTTTATGATGATCAGGGACGGCAGATAGGATCGTTTGCCCTACAGCGCCGCGTGCTGGCGTCCTATGATGACTTTCCCAAAGTGCTGCGCGACGCCATTATTTCCACGGAAGACAAAACTTTTGAAACGCACTGGGGCATCAATTTCTGGCGGGTCTTTGGCGCCACGTATCGTGACGTAACATCAAGCTCGCGCGCACAGGGAGCGTCCACGCTTACCATGCAGCTTTCGCGCAACCTGTTTCTTTCTCCTGAGCGGCATTTCAGCCGCAAGGTGCAGGAAGCGCTGCTGGCCTTGCAGATTGAAAGACGCTTTACCAAGCAGCAGATATTCACGCTCTATTGCAACCAGATCTTTCTGGGACATGGCGTCTATGGTTTTGAAGCCGGCGCCGAATACTACTTCAACAAGCATGCAAAAGATCTGAAGCTGGAAGAAGCGGCGCTGCTGGCGGGCTTGCCCAAAGGTCCGGTTGCTTATTCGCCCATCAATTTCCCTGATAAAGCTCTGAAGCGCCGCAACCTGGTCATCAACAACATGCTGGAAGACGGCAAAATCACGGCCGAGGAAGCCGGTCGCGCCAAGACCACGGCGTTGCACCTGAACATACAGCCTGACCGTTCACCGGCCCCAAACTTTGTGGAGGAAGTTCGGCGCTTTCTGGAAAAGAAATATGGCGCGGACGAAGTGCATGAAGGCGGCCTGCGAGTTTACACCTCGCTTGATCTCGACTTGCAGAAGAGCGCCACGCAGGCAGTGCTGGACGGACTGGCTGCGTATGAGCGCCGCCACGGATGGAAGGGCCAGTTAAAAAATGTGGTGCAGAACGGCGAAGCAATCAGCAAATATCAAGATGCGGACTGGCAAAAGCCGCTTGCGGTTGGCGATTATGTCCATGCGCTGGTCGTGGATATTGGGCTGCAATTCTGCAAGATTAAATTAGGACGCAGCTACGCTTCGCTGGGACCAGCGGAGCTGGAATGGACCGGCCGCAAGCTGCCCAAGAATATTCTCGCAGTGGGTGACATTATTTACGTGAAGGTCCTGGCCTTGAACTCTGACAGCTCAGCAAAAGTCTCTCTGGAGCAGGATTCGGGAGCGCAGGGAGCATTGCTGGCGATTGACAATGCTACCGGCGACATCAAAGCCATGGTCGGCGGACGCGATTACGATTCATCTAAGTTTAACCGAGCAACGCAAGCATCACGCCAAGCTGGATCATCCTTTAAGCCGTTCGTTTATACCGCAGCCATTGACCAGGGCGCGGAACCTGACGACCTGATCATGGACGCGCCCACCACGTTCAACAGCGCGGGCGTTCCCTATTCTCCGCGTAATTTCGATCGCAAGTTTGAAGGCAACATCACGCTTCGCCATGCGATGGCGGAGTCGCGTAATATTCCGGCAGTAAAATTGGCGCAGCGCGTCGGCATGGCAACCGTAGCCGACTACGCCCGCCGCTTCGGGATCACTTCGCCGATCCTGCCTTTTCTGCCCGTGGCCCTGGGCGCTGCAGATGTCACGCTTTACGAGCAAACATCGGCATACACAGTCTTTCCCAATGATGGATTGCGGATTGAGCCGCGCTACATCCGTAAAGTTACAGACTATGAAGGCCACGTGCTGGAGCAAGATTTTCCTGACGCCAAAGACGTGATCAGCCAGCGCACGGCGCGGACAATGGTGTCACTCCTTGAAGAAGTGGTGAAGCACGGGACCGCGAGCAGCGCGAAGAAACTGAACCATCCGGTGGCAGGCAAGACCGGCACCACCAATGACTACACCGACGCTTGGTTTGTGGGCTTCACGCCCAGCCTGACTTGCGGCGTGTGGGTGGGGTTTGATGAAAAAAAGAACCTGGGGGAAAGCGAAACCGGCGGCCATGCAGCTTTACCTATCTGGCTGGATTTCATGCGCGTGGTAGTTTCCGATCCGGCGCGAAAGAACGAGGCCTTTGCGGCTGTGAGCAATGAAAGAAAGAAGACGCTGGCCATTAAGCGCGCAGCAATCACGCCGCCTCGCCATGCCGGAGACGCGGAGGCCCACTAGTCAGTGCGCAAAGTAATCAAGTATTTTTTTCTTGGCCTGGTGCTGCTGCTGGTGTTTCTCTCTTCGGCGCTGCTGGCCATGCGCTTTGCTATTCAGGGCCGGGAAGTGCACGTGCCGCGGCTTTCTGGTCTGACTCCGGCGGAAGCTGAACGCGTCGCCAATTCTGACGGCCTGGTTCTCTCGGTGGAAAGCCGCTTTTATAGTCCTTCCGTCCCTGCGGGTCGCATCATTTCGCAATCGCCGGTGCCGGGCGCGACAGTACGCCGTGGCTGGAAGATTCGGGTGGCCGCCAGTTTGGGAACAGAACACGCCGCTATCCCCAACCTGGTTGGACAAAGCCAGCACGCGGCGGGAATCAACGTGAGCCGTCGTGGATTGGAAATTGGGACGGTCGCAGCCATACACCTTCCCGGCGCGACGCCGGACACGGTCTTGGCGCAGTCGCCTCCGCCCGATGCGGCAGACGTTACATCGCCCAAAATTAGCTTGCTGATCGCCGCCGCAGATAATGGCCAACGCTACGTGATGCCCAGCTTTGTGGGAAAACCTTTGGCAGATGCAAACATTGCGCTGATCAAAGGCGGCTTTACGCTGGGCAAGGTGCGTGTGGTCAGCGGGAGTGACAGCGATGCTGCACAGACGCCGGGGATTATCGTGCGGCAATCTCCGGCCGCAGGCCAGCGCATTGCGGCGGGAGCAACGATCAGCTTTGATGTGAGGAAGTGAAGAGCGTTTCACCGCAAAGGGCGCAAAGAACGCAAAGGATTAACCACAGAGGACGCAGAGGAACACGGAGAGAAATATTAAGGAGAGTTTCGTCAAAGAATTCCTTGATGCTGTACTTGTGGTGATTGGCATTCTCGGGATGCTTCGACTTGCCTCGCGTCGCGTAGCTCAGCTCGAGCGGCGCTCAGCATGACAAAATCCTTTGTATTCCGTCGTGGTTAAGGCCTTTCGAAAATAGCGGCAAAGAATCCATCGCAAGGATGAACACCGGGAATGGTTCGAAGAAAATCACCGCTGATCAGCTCATCAATATTTTCCCAGACCAGATCCCCCGACTCCTGCAGCCGCTGTAACTCAGCTCTGACCGGAATGATTTTGAAATCGGAATTAGCAGAGAGACAGGCGGCGATTACCTGCTCGTTTTCTTCCGGCTCCAGCGAGCAGGTGGAATAAACCAGCCTTCCGCCGGGAGAAACATGGCCCATGGCGGCCTTGAGAATTGCGATCTGGCGAGTTTGCAGATCGAGAAGATCTTCAGGCTTGAGCTTCCACTTGATTTCCGGATTGCGCGCCAGCGTTCCCGTGCCGGAACAAGGGACATCTGCCAACACGCGGTCGAAATCTGCGCCGTACGGCAGAGCGAGTGCGTCCGCGGTGACGACTTCTACGTTTCGCTGCGGCGCGAGCCTGCGCAAAAGCGTTGCGCGATGCGGATGCAGTTCGGAGGCAACGATCTCTGCTTCCGGCAAGCGGGTTGCGATAGCAGCGGTCTTGCCACCCGGCGCGGCGCAGCAATCGAGTATGCGCCGGCCTTGGCCCACGAGCGCGGCCACCAGTTGTGAGCCTTCATCCTGAATGGCGATTTTCCTCTCTAAAACCTGGCCATCGCGGAACATTTGCGTGGCGCTAACATCGCCAGAGGTCACGATTCGCGCTGTCGACATCAATGCGCCAGGAGCGAGTTGAATGCCTTCTGCCGCCAGGAGCGCCTCGTCGTCTGGGCTGCTCAAACGCAGAACAGTAGGAGGAATGCGCTGGTCGTACTCGCAAATTTTCTGCGCAACATCGTTGCTGAAGAGAGCTAACCATCGCTCGGCAAGCCACTTCGGATGTGCCAGCCACGACGACAAATACTGCAACCCGCTTGCTTTGACAGCATGCGGATCATAGGTTGTGGACTTCACTTTTCGCATTACGGCGTTGACCAGTCCAGCAGCCGAAACTTTTTTTGCGTGCTTGACCAGCTCCACGGTTTCATTCACTGCGGCATGCGGCGGTACTTTGGTGAGAAATTGCTTCTGGTAAACACCCATACGGAGCGCGGTGAGGACTTCGAAATCGAGCTTGCGGAAAGGCGTGAAGCTAAGACGCGCGATGGTTTCATCCAGCACGGAGCGCCAGCGCAGCACACCCATCACGATTTCCGTGGTGAGGTTGCGATCTACGAGAGAGAGTTCGTCAAGAAGCCCGGAATGCAGCAGCTCCACCGCATATGAGGATTCGCGCTCTACTCGCAACAATATGTTGAAAGCGGCCAGGCGAGCGGGAGAGACGGCCACGTTCAGTCTTCCTTGGTTGAAACCAGCCGCTCGCCGGCGGCGGGATGGTAGCCGTTAACGAATTCGCGGGCAGCCATAACTTTCTTTCCTTCAGGCTGCACCTGCAGCATTTGCAGCACGGTACGTTGGCCGCAACCTACGAAGAGGTTTCCGTCGCCGACGCGCAGCTCACTGGGCTTGAGATTGGACAAAGTGTCTTCTGGCAGGGCATTGATGAATTTCAAACTCTTGCCGCGAAAGTTCGTATACGCCCCGGGCCAGGGCTGAAAGCCGCGCAGGCGATTGTGAATCTCAGTGGCCGAGCGGCTGAAATCAACAAGGCCATCTTCTTTTTTGAGAATGGGAGCGAGCGTGGCTCTGGCGTGGTCCTGCGGGACCGGCATAACGCTCTTGTCTTCCAGTCCGCGCAAGGTTTCCACAATCATGTCAGCGCCCATTTCCGCCAGACGCGGCGCGTATGTCACAGCCGTATCTTCCGGACGAATGTCCATTTCTTTTTGCAGCAGGATGTCGCCCGTATCCAAACCTTCATTTAGCAGCATGGTGGTTACGCCGGAAACGGTTTCACCTTGGGCGATGGCCCACTGCACGGGCGCCGCTCCGCGATATTTCGGCAGCAAAGAGGCATGCACGTTGATATTGCCGTACCGAGGAAGCTCCAGCATCCATGGTGGAATGATTCTGCCGTAGCCGACGACGATGATTGCATCAGGCCGGAGCGCCTTGAGCTGCGCTTGAAATTCTTCGTTCTTTTTTATTTTTTCCGGCTGGATTACCGGCAAGCCAAGCTTCAAGGCCGACTGCTTTACTGGTGGCGCGGTCAACGCCATGCCTCGGCCCTGCGGGCGGTCAGGCTGCGTGACCACGAGTTGGATTTCAAAACCCGCGCCGGCCAGGCGCTCCAGTGACGGCACAGCAAACATCGGTGTGCCACAAAAAACCAGCTTCATGCCCACTCGCCGGCGCGCACCAGCTTTTTGATCTTGCGTTTGATCAGGTCACGTTTGAGCGCGCTCACATGGCTGATAAAAAGCCTGCCGTTCAGGTGGTCAATCTCATGCAGAAAGGCGCGGGCGAGCAGGTCATCGCCGGTTTTTTCAAACCAGTTTCCTTCCACATCCTGCGCGCGGACGGTTACGATGTTGGCGCGCGCCACGTTCTCGCGAAAATCGGGCAGGCTCAGGCAGCCTTCCTGCCCGTTCTGCTTGCCTTCGCGGCTGATCACTTCCGGATTCACCAGAACGAGCTTGGCGTTGGGGTCTTCTTTAAATGTGGTGTCAATGACGGCGATGCGCTTGCCAATGCCGATCTGCGGCGCGGCCAGCCCCACGCCGTGGGCCGCATACATGGATTCAAACATGTCATCGACCAGCTTTTTCAGCTCTGCATTGAATTCTGTGACCGGTTCGGAAGGTCTTTCCAGCACCGGATCGCCATAGACTACGATTGGATAGATCATTCGTTCTGCTAGAACTCCCGCAATTGTTGTTGATAGCCCGCAAAATTTCTTCGCGTTTCGACGATGGAATCGCCGCCAAATTTTTCCAGCGCACAACGCGCCAGCGTGAGCGCCACCATGGCTTCAGCGGCAACGCCGGCCGCCGGAACCACGCAAACATCGGAGCGCTCATAGGCGGCCTTGACCGGCTCGCGCGTGGCAAAATCTACCGAGCCCAGCGGACGTCGCAAAGTGGAAATCGGTTTGAGATAGCCTCGCACCAGAATGTCCTGTCCGTTGGAGATGCCGCCTTCAATTCCGCCCGCGTGATTGGATGCACGGGTAAAGCCGGTGAATTTTTCTTCGCCGCTACTTGCGTAGCCGATCTCATCATGCACAGTAGAGCCGAAGGAAAGCGCTGACTCCACGCCCGTGCCGATCTCCACGGCCTTTACGGCCTGCAATGACATCACCGCTTGCGCCAGCATGCCGTCGAGGCGCTCATCCCACTGGGCAAATGTGCCGAGGCCCGGAGGGACGTTGTGAGCGACGACTTCAAAGACTCCGCCGATGGAATCACCGGTGCGCAGCGCGTGGTCCACTTCAGCTTTCATGCGCTGCTCGGAGCCAGGGTCGGCGCAGTTGAGCAGAACTTCTTGCCTGCCATGCAATTCCTGAAGTTTTTCCCACGGCACCTCAGCGTTCGCCAGCGTGGCCTTGCCCACGGCGATCACATGGCTCAATACTTCCATGCCAAGCTCGCGTAGAAAAAGTTTGGCGATTGCGCCAATAGCGACGCGGGCAGCGGATTCGCGGGCGGAAGCGCGTTCCAGAATGTAGCGGGCTTCAGGGAAGTTGTATTTCAGAGCGCCCGCAAGATCGGCGTGGCCAGGACGCGGCGAGGCCACCCGCTTGTGCTTTTCAGGATCGCCAGACCCAACCGGCAGAGATTCTTCCCAGTTTTTCCAGTCCTTATTCTCCAGCAGAATAGAAATGGGCGAGCCAATGGTCTTGCCGTGACGCACGCCGGAGAGGATATGGGTCTTGTCCGTCTCAATCTTCATGCGGCCGCCGCGGCCAAACCCCTGCTGGCGACGCCAGAGTTCACGGTTGAGAAATTCCTGGTCGATCTCCAGACCTGCAGGGATACCGGAGAGGAAAGCCACAAGGCCTTCTCCGTGTGATTCTCCGGCAGTAAAGTAGCGCAGCATGGGTTTATACAGGAGTTCTGTTCAAAACATTTGATTGTAACGTATGTTTCTGTCGCTACGCTCCACACCGCTTGAGGGCGTCGCCACGATTAAAGCATTCTGCGCTCGTAGCAGGCGGCTCGGCGCGCAAGCCGGCCTCACCGCTTGGTCCTAAGCAGATGAATGTCGTTTCGCTTCACAGCACTACGCATAGGCGCATATGCCGTAGGACAAGCCGAGGCGATTTGTGTTTTCAGGGGCTAAAGCCCAAAATCAATTTGGAAGCTTGACGGCACGAATAAATTCGTGCCCTGACACTTGTCTCGCTCAGCGATAGTCTGGTGCAACCGCTACACTTCCCCAGGGCTAACGGCTCAATCCGGTCGTGTTTACGCTCTCATTGCTTTTGCTGCTTGAAATCCTAGCGGATGGGCGGTGCGAAGCAAGAAAAAGGGCGGGCTGACGAGGCCCGCCTAGACGAGAAGGGTTTTGTGGGAGATGGGACTCTAAAGTGGCAATTGCGCCGACAGCTGTATCAGGCGGCGTGGCGAATTTTGCTGCGTACTTTGTCGCGCATTTCGTCGTCAATTGAGGTCAGATTGTGCTGCTCGCGGCCATGTTGTTCGGCCTGCTGAAGCACGTTGTCCGGACTGGAACCCTTCGCTTCCCATGAACATCCGGTAAAGCCAGCATCGGCGCAGCGGAATGAGTAATTCTCGTTACCTTTATTAGTGCGGTTGGGCTCAGTGATATTGGCCATGTTTTTCCTCCATTACTATTGTCCTGCAAATACAGAGCTGAATGGGGCAAGATCGAAAGCTGCTGATGGAAAATTGAGAGCGGTCTGCCGGACAGGAATGCTGCTCCCTCAATAGTCCTGAATACGACAAATTCATTATGGGGACGAGGATAAAGTATTGTTACGCCGATGCAGCCGACCGTAATTTATTCCGCACCGAAGCTTTGTTCAGCATCTTTTCACACTGTAAGACCAGTTCGGCTGCAATGGGCGCAAAAAGGACGTAAATCCAGAGATCAGAAATGGAGTGCGATTCCAGCACTCTTGATGGCCTTTCGAGCATCGCCGTGAGCAGAGGAATCTGATCCACACATCGCGTTTCCAGAAAGATAAGCGCAACCGCATAACTCCGGGTCATCCATTTTCTGTGGTCCTGGATCATTCGACGTCTGGCCAGAATAAAGCCGATGCCAGTCGTTACTAACCACAAAGTGGCGAACCCAACGGTTGCGATCACAAGGGGCAAAGACCCTATCCCATGCGTGTACTTAACGTATTCGATATAAACGCCAAGTGGCGCCGCGACCGCTACTCCGTAGACATACACCCGTCCAGCGATCCGGTGCCAGCCAAGGAAGCGCTGACGAAGCCTCTTAGAGAACTGCACGGGGCCGAGAAAAAGCGCCAGGCCGCCGGCAATTCCGTGAGGCAGCAACCACCATTTGAATGGACGATAGTGGTCGGCAATCGCGCTGGTAGGATGAAGCAGAGGCAAATCTTTATAGATGACAACCAGCATCATCAGTGCAATTGTGCCGAAAAGGAGAAACTTGGCCCGCGGAAGCCAATACCGATGGGCAGGTAAGGTTGAATTCATGGATCCTCCACCTGCGAGAGCACAGTGCGAATGGAATAGCTGGCAATACACGATAGCAAGAGCCACAGTTGGAATGCGATTCTGTTGTGTGGGAGCAAAGTATAGAAAACCTGACGGGACATTGTCCAGACGACTAGCGCACCAGCAGTTACAGCTCTGCGAACCGAGCGACGGTTCACGACTTAAGAACTTTGGTGGCGGTAGAACTCGAACCTACGACCTACGAATTATGAGACCGTCGAACGTTTCTTAGAGGGCTTCCGCCCTCGCGCCATGTTCGCGTGGCCAGCGCTCACTTGCCGCTCACCCTGAGCGACGCTTCACATTCAACTTAAAGAATTCTGGTGGCGGCGGTAGGACTCGAACCTACGACCTACGGATTATGAGACCGTCGCTCTAGCCACCTGAGCTACGCCGCCAAAAGGTGAGGGGAAAACGGGACAAAAAACAAGCTGCGCGACCCGGCGTCGGCAGCAGACTTGATTGTAAAGTCCGGCGATTTCCGATGTCAAACCTGCCTGCAAGTAGTCGTTGAAGGGCATGTCCAAATTCGCAATTGATTCGCTGCACCGAATAGGCTATAGTACAGCGGCCCCGAGGGGTGTGAAAGCGAAGTTCTTTGAAAATATAGCCATCATCTAGCTTTTAGCGTGGCAGGGTAGGCTTACGCCAATTTGGGTCCTTCCCCTTCGGCTTCGGTCAGGGTTTCGGCCTTCGGCCTCAAACTGGAACTGGTGTTTCAGGTTGCGGGCCTGCAGCGAAAACGATGACGATTTGAGGCGCGGCGATCCTTGACGCCGCGCGTCTTTAACAAGTTGCGACCCTCTGCCGACTGGGATTGGGCTTGGGTGGCCTTGGGTGGCCCAAGGGCCACCCCAAGCGTGACGCAAGGGCCACCCGTGAGTCGATTCGAACAAAGTCTTTGTTTGTAACAGAAACAGGAAAAAGGCCGGGCGGGGGGCGCACGAGATCGGATGATCCGGTAATCGGGTGATCGCGCGTGATCGGAAAACCAAAAGCGCACCGCGGAAGCGCGGAGGAACCCGGGGATCGGAGATCACAGGAAGCCAGACCTCAGACTCCGGAGTACAAGTGCATGCTATCGGCGATTGGAAAAGGACAAATCGTTATCAGGCACGGACAAGCGGAGGAACTGGGGATCGGAAGTTCATTTAAAGGCTAAAGCTCCGTTGGTTAAACAGGAAGTCCTGAGGGGTGCACCTCATTTGGGGTATCCCCGGGATTGAATCCGCTAAGTCCTTATTTTTCGGGGTTGAGGTAGGGGTGGGGTACCACGGCACGCAATACAGTAGAATGCCCAGTTGGGTCCGCGCGCCGCGCCGGCTCTGAGAAATTATGCGCAGCTTTGAAAGCTTGAGTGAACAAGAAGTACTTGCCCTGGCCATCGCTTTAGAGGAAGAGGACGAACGCGTCTACAGCGATTTTGCCGAGAATTTCCGTAAAGACTTTCCCGCGACTGCCTCAATGTTTGAAGAGATGCGGGACGAGGAATCGACGCATCGGCGCAGGCTGATTGATCTTTACCGGACCAAGTTCGGCGAGCACATACCGCTGATCCGCCGGGGCGACGTAAAAGGACTGGTGACGCGCCGTGCCATCTGGCTGACGCAGCCTTTGCGTCCGGAAGCGGCGCGCCGACAGGCTTCTACATTGGAAGTCGAGACACGCATGTTTTATGAAAAGGCGGCATCGCGCACGCAGGACGCGAGCATCCGCCAGTTGCTGAACGACCTGGCGCAGGAAGAGCGCGAGCATGAGCTGAGAGCGGAAGAGCTGGGCAGGGAACGACTGGACGCCGGAACCCGCGGCGAAGAAGATGAAGCCAGCCGGAGGCTTTTCGTCCTGCAGATAGTGCAGCCAGGCTTGGCCGGCCTGATGGATGGATCGGTTTCAACGCTGGCGCCGGTTTTTGCCGCCGCGTTTGCAAGGCATGAGTCGCACTTTGCGTTTCTGGTAGGTTTGGCAGCCTCGCTGGGCGCAGGCATCAGCATGGGTTTTGCGGAAGCGCTTTCAGACGACGGCAGCCTTACAGGCCGTGGGCATCCGTGGGTACGTGGGTTTGTTTGCGGCTTGATGACGACACTGGGCGGGATCGGCCACACGCTCCCGTTCCTGATACCGTCATTCCGGATTGCGACCATTGTGGCGGTGTTTGTTGTGATTGCAGAGCTAGGCGCAATTGCGTGGGTGCGGCATCGCTACATGGAAACGCCCTGGGTTTCAGCGACGCTACAAGTGGTGCTGGGCGGAACACTGGTTTTTGTGGCTGGCGTGCTGATTGGGAGTTCGTAGACGGCGTTGATCGGTACGAATCGAAAAACGCAAGGTACCTCCGGCCTACTCGCGGGCTTCCACGTCCCAGCCGTCTTTTTTCATTTCCACGCGCAGCCAGCGTTGCAGGCTGGTGCGGAGCGAGGGAGCAATTTCACTGAACTGGATTCCGTACTGTCCGCTTTTGTTGGTCCAGGTTACACGGCCGGGAAGCTCGATTGGAGCTTCAGCGTTGCTGCCGGGAATCGCGAAGACGAGTGCAACCGGAGCGCCGGATTTTAGCGGCTTTTCCGTGCGTACTCCGGCTCCGCCGCCGCTGATGTTGAGCAGCACGGCGTCAAACTGTTCACCGGCATATTTGGTTTTGATAGGGAGCTCAAGTTGCGCTCGATAATAACGCTGCTGGTTGAGGCTAAGGCTGCCGGAAGAATCTTCCAGGCCAGCCTCGCGATAGATTTTCAGTTTGCGAATCAAGGTGCGACGTGAGATGCCCAGGGCTTCAGCGGCTTTTCCCTGATTGCCGCCGCTGTCTTCCAGGGCATGAAGGATCGCGCGTTTTTCCACTTGGTCCAGATCGGAATCAGTGGGAACAGGACGGCGGCGTGAACTGACTGAATCGGGGAAACGCAAGTCTGAAGCGGCGATTTCAGATTGTGCGTCCCGGGCCTGTAAGACGGCGCCAAAGACCACATTTTTAAGTTCACGCACGTTGCCGGGCCAAGCGTAACCGGTGAGAGCGTTAACGGCGTCGCGGCTAAAGCGGGATTCAGGATAGTGCTGGTGCAACACTTGTTCGGCGATTCCCACCACGTCTTCTGGACGCTCACGCAACGGCGGGACTTCAAGTTTGAACTGGGCTAGCCGATGATAAAGATCGCTGCGGAACCTTCCGGCTTTCACCAGGTCCTCAAGGTGTTGGTTGGTGGCCGCGACCACGCGCACATCGACGCTGACTTTTTTGTTGCCGCCCAGGCGGTAGTATGGAACGCCATCCAGAACGCGCAAAAGCTTTACCTGTATCTTTAAATCCAGATCGCCGATTTCATCGAGAAAGAGAGTTCCCTTGTTGGCCATCTCGAAAAAACCGGGTTTCATGGCGTCCGCGCCGCTGAACGCGCCTTTTTCGTATCCAAACAGCTCGCTCTCAACCAGGTTTTCCGGGATAGCGGCGCAGTTCACGTCCACCAGCGGCTGGTTGCAGCGCAGAGAATGGTTGTGGATAGTGCGCGCGATCATCTCCTTACCGGAGCCGGTTTCACCCACAATGAGCACGGCAGCGGGATGGCGAGCCACCTTTTCTGCAAGCTTCATCACGCGCTGCAAAGAGGCGCTTCGGATAACCAGGTCGGCGTCATCCGTGGAAGGTACAGCGCTCGGTGCGTTCTCGTCCTGGGACATCTTGGTCAATGGAGGGCCGATGGGCGGATAGCCATTGCAGTTTGCGGTTTCAATAGTGCAGCAACACGGTTTTACACGCAATAGTTAATTCCGGCCGCTCTGCCGCAACATGCGCTCCAGCCCGGAACAAAGCTTTGCTGTACACCTTTGAGAAATGGGCATAAACTTTTCAGTTTTATGAAATTTAATTTGAGGGTATCTATGCTTTGGAAACGAAGTTTAACGTGTATTGTCCTGATGGCGGTAACTGCCGGCGCGCAAACCGGCAGCGCACCAACCAAAAAGCCTTTGGAACCTGCAGCCGCAGCTTCCGTGCAAAAAAACGAAAACGCTGAAAAGACTGTACCTCGGCCCAAGTCCTTTGATCTTGGCGCCATGGACAAGAGCGTTGATCCATGCCAGGACTTTTACCAATATGCGTGCGGCACGTGGCGCAAAAATAATCCTATTCCCCCTGACCAATCGCGCTGGGGCCGCTTTAATGAACTGGCCGACTACAATCGCCAGTTCCTACACAAGATCCTGGAGAAGGATTCCGCCAATAATCCCAAGCGGTCGCCCGTGGAGCAGAAGATTGGCGATATGTATGAATCCTGCATGGACGAAGCCACAGTCAACAAAAACGGCAGTGCTCCGCTAAAGCCGGAGTTGGACCGGATTGCCGCCATCACCACGAAAGACCAACTGGTGGCGACCATTGCTTATCTTCAGTCGCTTGGCGTTCAGGCACTTTTCAATTTTGGCGCGTCGCCTGACCTGCACAATGCCAGCATGGAAATTGCCAACATCTCGCAGGGTGGTCTGGGACTGCCGGATCGCGACTACTATTCCGATACGGATGCGAAGTCCCAGGAGACACGCGAGAAATATCTTGAGCACGTAGGCAAAATGTTTACGCTGTTGGGGGACGATGAAGCGGCCGCCAAAAAAGAAGCGCAGGCGGTTATGGATATCGAAACCAAACTGGCGGATGCCGCGTTTAAGCGCGTGCAGATGCGCGATCCTAAAAATCGCGACCATAAGATGAAGGTCACCGAACTGGAGGCGCTCGCCCCCAACTTCGGGTTCAATCGCTATTTCAGCTCAACGAGCGCGCCCGGCTTTACTGAAGTGAATGTGGTGCCGCCGGACTTCTTTCAGAAAGTCAGCCCCGTGCTGGATGCCGTCCCGGTTGCCGATTGGAAGACTTATCTGCGCTGGCACGCGGTGAGAACAGCCGCGCCAACATTGTCTGATCCCTTTGTCCGCGAGAACTTTGCCTTTTACGGGCAATACCTGAATGGGCAAAAAGAATTGCAGCCGCGCTGGAAACGCTGCGTCCAAATTACCGACGGACTATTGGGCGAAGCGCTGGGCCAGCCCTATGTTGCGGCCACTTTTGGTCCTGACGGCAAGCAGCGCATGCTGAAGATGGTGAACGCGCTGGAAACGTCACTCGGCCAGGACATTGAGGGCCTGGATTGGATGACACCGGAAACCAAGAAGCAAGCCCTGGTAAAGCTGCACGCCATTACTAACAAAATCGGCTATCCGGACACGTGGCGCGACTACAGTACAGTAAAAATTGTGCGCGGCGATTTGGTCGGCAACGTCCATAGAGCGCGGGCATTTGAAATCAAGCGCAACCTAAATAAGATTGGCAAGCCGCTGGATAAAAAAGAGTGGGGCATGACGCCGCCCACCGTAAACGCTTATTACAGCCCGCCAAACAATGACATCAATTTCCCTGCCGGCATTTTACAGCCGCCTTTCTTTGATAAAGACGCCGACGACGCCGTGAATTTTGGCGGCATCGGCGTGGTAATTGGCCATGAACTTACGCATGGCTTTGACGACCAGGGCAGCAAGTTCGATGCGGAAGGCAACCTCAAAAATTGGTGGACACAAGCGGACCGCGATGAGTTCGACAAGCGCACAACCTGCGTTGCCGATGAATACAGCTCGTTTGTCGCGGTGGATGATGTCCATCTTAATGGCCGTTTGACGTTGGGTGAAAACACCGCTGATAACGGCGGACTGCGCATCGCGCTGGCTGCGCTGCACAAAGACATGGAGCTGAATCCAAAAGTAGGAGAGACGAAGGACGGATTCACACCGGAGCAGCGTTTCTTTTTAGGCTTTGCCCAGGTCTGGTGCCAGAATGCCACGCCGGAAAGCTCACGGCTGCTGGCCAGGACCGATCCGCATTCTCCCGGCGAGTACCGCACGAACGGAACGCTGCAAAACAGTCCGGACTTTGCCAAAGCGTTTGGCTGCAAGGCAGGCCAGAAAATGGTCAGCGAAAACGCTTGCCACGTCTGGTAAGACTTAATTCATTCTGAATAACACTGCCGCATCTGTTAAGGGATGCGGCAGTTTTTATTTGACGCGATGCATTGTGCTGGAGCGTTTGCAACTACATTGCGCGCAGCGCTGGAGCTACCGGACGTCGAGCAGCGCGCAACGCAGGAAAGAATCCCCCAAGCACTCCCATCACGAGAGCGAATAGTAATCCCAACCCCAGCAGAAAAGGAGTAATGCGAAACGCGAAAGCCAGATGAGAGAATGTCTGCCAATTCATTGCGCCAGTCGTCAATCCGTTCAATGGCAACACGGCAACAGCGCCAAGCAGTCCGCCGACCAGCGAAATAAGCAGCGCTTCAATCATGAAGGAAAAAACCACGCTGCCTGCGCCAAAGCCGAGCGCCCGCAGAGTGGCAATTTCACGGGAGCGTTCCGCCACCGCGGAATACATGGTATTCAAAGCTCCAAACACCGCGCCAATTCCCATCACCACCGCAACAATTCCGCCCAGCACAACAATGAGCGTGGTCAATGTCCGGGATTGTTTGGCGTAATACTCAATTTCCGGGCTCACATCCACGGTCAACCGGGGATCGGCCGTCGCTGCATCTTTGAAACCTTGCAGTGAGCTGGGCGAATCCAGATGCACCGTAAGCGACTGGTAGATATTTTCTGGACGGTGATAAATCTGGTTGAGCACGTGCGCATCGCACCACACTTCAGAATCGAAGGCAGAACCTCCTGCATCAAACACGCCAACTACGCGCCATGTTCCGCCGCCGAATTTTACTGAATCGCCCATGCTGAGCCCCGCGTAAGTCTTGTCCACGTTGCGGCCAACCACCAGCTCGGCCAATCCCGACTGATAAAAGCGCCCTGCAATCATCTTGATCTTGCTGCGGACTTCGAGCGCTCGGGGTGAAACGCCGCGCACCTGCACGTTGGCATCGGTGCCGGTGGATCGCAAAGGAAACGGCGCGATCACAACGACCTCAGGCGTCACCAGCGGGCTGCCGTTCGCGTGGGCCACCCCGGGAAAATCTTCCATGATCTTGATCTGGTCAAGAGAAATGCTGCTGTCCATCTCTGATGTCGAGCCGGCACGGCGCACCATGGCATTGTCATTGGATCCGGAAGAAACCAGCGTCGCCTTGAACCCGAATGCCAGCGACAACATGGCAATGAAAACGCCAACCGTTCCCGCAATACCAAGCACAGCCACCACGGCAGACGTCCAGCGTTCTTTCACGCTACGCAAGTTGTAAACAACAGGAATAGCCATGTCACACTCTCCGTAGCGCGTCAACCACGCGCAGCCGCATCGCGCCAATTGCTGGAATAACGCCGCTCGCCGCGCCCACCGCCAGAGTCACTCCCAATCCAGCCAGAATTGCTTTGCCCGGCAGGAAGAAGAAAGGTAATAGCCCGCGGGTGGGATCGCCGCCCAGCGTAAAGATCTTGGCGAGACCAAGGCCCAGCGCGCCGCCAATCACCGCGATCAGCAGAGATTCAAATAGAACAAACAGCAGGACAAATCGATCTGAATAACCCACGGCTTTCAGCACGGCAAGCTCGCCTGTCCGCTCACGCACCGCGATTGCCATGGTGTTCCCCGTGACAAGCAACAGCGTGAAAAATACCACTCCGCCAATCGCCATGATCAGCAATTGGATATTGCCAAACTGTTTTACCCATCCCGTGGCAAAGGCCTTCTCCGTGTCGGTATGGGTTTCAAAAGGTGAATTCGCAAATTCAGTATCAATGGCCTTGGAGATGCGCAACGAGTCATCCGGATGATCAACCTTTACCGTGTACCAGCCCACGTGGCCTTTGTACTGTGCAGGGACCTGTTCCTCGAAACGCTTCCACTGGAACCAGAATTGCGTTTCGTCGTCCGCCTGCCGTGTTCCGTGGTAAATGCCATCTAGATTGAACTCCCACACGCCGCCAAGAAAAGTTCCCTTGATGGGGATACGGTCACCAACTTTCCAGCCAAAGCGCTTGGCCGTGGCTGCGCCGGCGATAGCGCCCTGGCGATCTTTCACATAGTTTTGCCACTGCTCTTCCGGAATGTCGAACTCAGGAAACACTTTGCGCCAGTTATCCACGTCCATTGCAAATTGGGGGAAGAAATTCCGTTCGTCCTGATAAACGCCTCCGAACCAGTTGGCGTACGTAAGTTCCTTAACGCCGGAAATTCTCCTGATCTTGTCGGCATAGGCAAGCGGCAGCGGCTGGATGATGGACGTGCGATTAATGACCACCAGACGGTCCGCCCCAGCAATGTCAATGCCGCCGCTGAACGCAACACGCACCACGGCAAGCACGCCAAACAAGAACAGCGCTACCGCAAAGGATCCAATAGTAAGGATGAAGCGGATTTTCTTGCGAAACAGATTGGCGCGAATCAGCCCAAAGAATTTCATCGCGCACCTCCGCTGGAAACCGTTTGCAGCCGGTCGGCTTCCACCAGCACGCCTTTTTCCAGGTGCAGCGTCACGTCGGCCCGCTGGGCGACTACAGGGTCGTGCGTTACCATCAGCACGGTCTTTTTATATTCCTTCACCAGGCGCAGAATCAGTTCCATGATCTCGTCTGCGCTCTTGCGGTCAAGATCGCCCGTAGGCTCATCGCACAGCAGAAACGTGGGATCGGAAACAATGGCGCGCGCAATGGTCACGCGTTGCTCTTGTCCACCAGAAAGCTGGCGGGGAAAATGATGAATGCGATCGCTCAACCCCACCACGCCCAGTGCTGTCTCCACGTGCTGGCGGCGTTGCGCTTTGGAAAGGCTGGTCAGCAATAGCGGAAGTTCCACATTCTGAAAAGCAGTAAGCACCGGGATGAGGTTATACATCTGGAAAATGAAGCCCACGTGGCGCGCACGCCATTGTGTTAAACGGCCACGCGACATGCTTGTGATCTCGTCTCCGGCAACGGTAATGCTGCCCGCCGACGGCACGTCCAGGCCGCCCAGCAGATTTAAAAGCGTGGTCTTGCCGGAGCCGCTGGGGCCCATGAACGCAATGAATTCTCCGGCGTCAACATCAAGGTTCAAGGCCTGCAGGACCTGTATTTGTTCGCCGCCACGCGAATAAGTTTTGCTTAGACCGCGCGCCTTTATCAGGCTGTTTGAGCTGCCGCTTCCGTCAACACGCACCATCGCCAATTCCCTCCTGCTGCTTGCCTTATTGTTTAACTTCTACTGCTTGCCCTTCATGCAATTTGTCCGCGCCGCTCACCACCAGTTTGTCGCCCGGAACAAGTCCAGCCAAAATTTCAACATCGCTGCCGCGCTCCGCGCCCAGGCTTACCGCGCGGCGCTCCAGCTTCTGGTCACGAACAAGATAGACGATTTGCTTTCCGCTGTCATTGCGTATAGCCGACTTTGGCACCAACGCCCGCGCCTCACTGCCTGCATTCTTTCCCGCCGCCGGAGCAGCGCTCAAGAACGCCACCTTCACACCCATATCGGGCAGAATCGTGTCGTCAAGCTTGTCAAAGGCAATGCGAACTTTCACAGTCGCTTTCTGGCGGTCCGCCGTAGGAATTACCGTGCGTACCTTGGCAGGAAGTTCGCGGTCAGGATACGCATCCAGCGTGGCGCTCACCCGCTGCCCCGCTTGCACTCGCGCAATGTACGATTCATTCACGTCCACTTCAATCTCCAGCGAATTCATGTCAACCAGCGTGGCGATACCAGTGCGCGTGAAGCCACCGCCCGCAGAGATGGGCGACACGATTTCGCCGCGTTGCGCGTCTTTTGAAACCACAATCCCGTCAAACGGGGCCCGGACGATGCAGTTGTCCGCGTCCTCTTTGGCCACGCCGATGCGCGAGTCGGCGGCGCGGACCTGCTCTTTGGTCAGCGCGATCTTAGAGTGCAAGCTCTCCGCCGCAGTTTTGGCCGTATCGAGTGCCTGCGGACTAATGACTCCGGCGGTGTGCAAGCCCTGCGCGCGCACTGCTTCGCGGTCCGCATTGGCGGACTGTACCTGCAAATCAGCCAGGGCAGCGGCGGTGGCGTCCCGATCTGATTTGGCTGACGTTAACGCCGCGTTCGGCTGCGAGCAATCCAGCGTGGCCAGAACCTGTCCGGACTTCACGTGCAAGCCTTCTTCCGCATAAATCTGCTCCACACGCCCGGTAACTTTGGCGGCAACCGTGGCGCGACGCCGAGGTGTAATGTATCCGCTGGCGTTGAGAAGCGCCTCAGCTTTAGCTCCGCTGGCGGGCCGCGCTGTGGCTACTTCAACAATTGGCGTTTGTGATCTGAATGCCAGAGAGAGGCTGCCCAGTAACAAAAGCGCGCCCACAGCTGCTGCAAATAATCCGAGCCGCTTGCCGCTCTTCGAGGCACGGCGCGAACGGTCATCAATGCGCAGCGAACTGAGATCATGCTGAGGAGGCATCGAACTACTCATAGCGGGGCGTAACAATCCTTTAATTATGATTGCGCCGTATCCAACCGGCGACTGGGAACCCGGAAGCGGCAAATCGACCTCTGCCCCGGTAGCGCGGGGAACACAACGCCCAACCGTTGTGACGGTGAATTGCAGCTTTCACTTGTCGTTTGAGTAATGATAACGTATTCGGCGCGAGCGATGCTTATCGGTTTCCGCTTTTCGTAGGCCTCGCAGAAGAGCGTCCCGGTGCTTGCTTAAGTCCCGTCCAGCGCGGACGGAGGGATACGGTTGCGATTCTCCCTTGAGCCCCTTCCAAAGCACCATGTTGAAGCTTTCCGAGTCCAGCTTGTCTTCAGCCGTGAAGTCGAAGCCTTTAGTCTTGTCGGCCCAATAGGCGGCATTGTGACTACTCTCAACGTCGCCGGGCGTATCTTCCGCCGTGGCAGCGGGCAACGGAAGTTTTGTCGATCGCAGGATCGCAGGTACCCGCGCTTTGTAATCCCATGTGGTCTGCTGCGTGGAAAAGACCTCCGACATAGGTGGCTGCAATGCGTCATTCAGACCCAGCGGCTTGATGCCAAGCACTTCTTCCATTGTCCGCAGCAGAGTAACGGTATTGAAGCGCTTTGAAACCAGCGCGCGCTGCCTTACGTACCGCCCCGCGATGAGAGCGAGGCTGCGGTGCGCGTCCACGTGGTCAGGGCCGTTCTGCGCGTCATCTTCGATCACGAAAATCAGCGTGTCTTTGGCATATTTGCTGTGCGCTATTTTATCCACCAGCAGCCCGACAGCGTAATCGTTGTCCGCAATTTCCGTTTCCACGGTATTCACGCCGTCCACCGCTTCGTCAAACAGACCGAGATGATCGTGCGGCAGCCGCACCAACTCAAGATTCGGCAGGTTAGTGTGCGCAACATATTGATCAAACTCTCGCTCCCATTCTTTAAAACGCCAGTAATCCGGGAAGCGCTGATCGAAGCCGCGGAAGTATGGATCTGTAACCTGCTGCAAGTTCGTCTTGGTCGCGGTGGCCACGCGTGCGCCGCTGGACGCGGGATCACGCAGCAGCGGAATTGGCGGATCATCTCCGGGAATGTGATTGTAGTGGCTCACGTTAATAAAAAATCCGTAATTGCGAACACTCAGGCCAGACCGTAATGCTCCATCCCAAAGGTAGCCTGCGCCGCTCTCGTCTTCCGGGCCGTCTGGCGCCGCCACATCGGCATACCCCGGCAACTGGTTTTCGGCGTCGTCAAGCTTCGCGGTATCGCGGTCCTGAGGGGAATCCAGGCCAACATTGATGTTGCGATTCATGCCTTCCACTTCATACGGCATTCCGCGAGACGCATAGTTCAGGGGTATGGTGCGTTCAACTTCATCAGTGGTGCGCGCAGCCGTGCTCCAGTTCCAGCCCACACCGCTGACCTCGCCGCTGTCAAAGAAGTTATCGAGCGTAACAAAGCGCCGCGCCAGTTCGTGATGGTTCGGCGTCATGGCCTCGGGAAACAGCGTGAGTGAAGGATCGCCATTTCCCTTTTCCAGATCGCCCAGCATCTGGTCATACGATCGGTTTTCCTTGACGATGTAAATCACATGCTTAATGTGCTGGCGCAAAAATGCAAAAAGCTGGCGGCATTTGGGATCATCTGCGGATGCGCTGAAGTGATTGTTGCGCGCCACCTGCTGTGTTAAGAGCCGCAACTCCGCCACATCAGGTCGCGGAATGACCGCGAAGCCGCCTTTTTCCAGTTGAAGAATATATTGTCCCGTGGCAGCACACGGGCGGTCGTCGGAAAGCGTGGTGAAAGTTTTTCGGCACGCTTTCGGATTCGGGCCAGGCACGGACTTGCCATTGACCACGTAAAGCACCTCTCCATTCTTGCTGACGCTGACCGAGGTCGGATACCAGGCAGTGGGAATGAGCCCGACCACGTGGCTGTCATCAAGGTCTTTATCTAATGCAATCATGGCGACGGAATTTGTGCCGCCGTTGGTCACATAGAGCGTCTTCTCATCAGGGGACAGCGCCAGGCTACTCGGATTGCTGCCTTTGAATCCGCTACGATTCGCAAAGATACCAGCGGGAGCCGCGGTTTTGATTTCCGCGACGATCTTGTCTTTTGCGGTATCCACGATCACAACGGAATCGCTGTTATCCGCTACGGCAAACAGCAGTGTGCCTGCGCGGTTTACGATCATATTTCCCGGCTGGCCGTGCGTTTTGATTCGCCCGCTCACAGCCAGCGTTGGCTTGAGCGACAACACGATGATCTCGCGATCACGCAGGCTGGAGACGTAAGCTTTGCTGTCGGCGGCAAAAACGGCTCCGAAGGGATACTCGCCTCCGGCAACGCCTTTCTGCTCGGGATTTATTTTCCCCGGACGCAGGTCAAGCTCGGCCAGCACCTGTTTCGTTTCCAGATCAACGAGCGAAACAGAATCGTTTTGATGATTGGCTACCAGCAAGCGCCTGCCATCTGGACTCACGGCCAAGCCAGCAACCATCGGTTCGAGCGGCGTCACTTTTGTTTCCGAGCGATCAGCAATTCCCAGACCGGTCTTGTGGCCCAGCACTATTGGCTTTTCCGTCTCGCTCCATTGACCGTCTTGCTCTGCGAAGACATGGACATTGTCGTCTTTGCCGCCGCCCGCATAAAAGTGGGAGCCATCGGGCGCCCACGCCAAACCAACGTAAGCGTTGGGAATGCGCAACGCCGGCCGTTGCACCGGCTTCGCCTGCTGAATATCGAAAACAAAAATGTATTCGCTGGTCTGCGCCGGAATGGCTTTGCCCTTGACGTCATTGTTGCGGTTATAGCCGCTGGTGAGGATCAGCAGTGTGCTGCCGTCCGGGCTCACGGCCGTTGACATCGGATGATCGACGGTGAAATCAGGAAGGTCAGGCAGACCTGGATTCAACGGCTGCAGCGTTGATCCGCGCGCAGCTAATGGGGTGATGCTCATCCCGGTCGGCAATTCTTCTGCCGCCACGCGCTTTTTCTGCTGAGCAGCAGCAGAGAGCGACAGAAACACAATGCAGAGAGTTATCGCACGAAACAAACGCGTGTCGAGGATACGAGTTATGGGTGAGCAACAGTGTTTCAATCAGCGTTCTCTTTCTGCAGGTTGCGAAAGGCTGCTGAGTTTTGCCGCAGACGTTTTGCCTAGTGTGTTATTGAGCAACACGGCCAACCGCAATCCGGCGAGCGCCAGCTTTTGATTTACCAGTTCGATATTAGATTGATAATAAGCATCGTCAATTGCGTCCGGCTTTGCTTCCATGATGTGTTTGGCCTGGAGATGCGATTCGTTGGCCCAGTCCACGGGCGTTCCTCCCGCCTGCCTCTCAAGGTGTTTTTGCACGATTAAAGTATTCAACCGGCCAACGTATTCTTCTTCCGAATACCCGGTGTGTTCCAGTAAGAGCGTGTCCCAGGCCCAATGCAGATTGCAATCATAGTCGCCACATTTGGGTGAGCCGAATACGGCAAGCTTGATGTCATTGCCACCGCGAGCTTCGTCAATGGCATGCAATGGCTGATGCAGATCGCCCACAAAGTGGACAAGCCACTTAAGCGCCTCCAGCCTGTCCGCACGAGAAGCCTTTTCGTCACCCAGGATCTTTTGAAATATTTCAATCCGGTCAACCACGCAGTTGTGATGGTCAGTGAGCGCGTCCTTATGTTTATCCTGCGGGCGGAAGCAGTCGCGCTCTTCGGAAAAACCAGCAGCGTCCTTCGGGATATCGACAAAGTGCCAGTCGTAGCTTTCGTCACGTTCTTTTCTCACCGAGTCGGCCCAGCTTGCGATAGAAGCCAGTGAGTCGTTGCCCAAAAGAAGCTGTAAATTTTGCTTAGCAATTGGCGTGAGACGAGAAGCCGCGATATCGGCAACGATGGCGTGGCCTTTGGGTCCCCAGGCAAGCAGTTGGGCGGGAAGGAGCGCCAGCAGAATAATAGCAATAATCTTTTTCACAAAACCTCAGAGTGATAAAAGATTCAGTTCGGCAAGCCGAAAAGAATCGGTGCAAAAAAGCGCGGCAGCCAAAGCTGCCGCGCTGTGGTTCAGTTCCGCAACAAGGCGCTCAGAAGTGGAAACGGGCTCCCAACTGAATCTGCCGCGGGGAATAGACGAAGTTGCTGTTGGAAGAAAATGGTGTACCAAACGTCGTGACCGGCACCAGAGTCGGGGCCGCCGCGGTACCACCAATGCTATAACCGGTGCTGTTGATGCCGGTAATGTTCTGCTTGTTCGCCAGGTTGAAGAAGTCAGTGAGCAGTTCCAGCTTGTAGCGCTCAGTGACTGCAAAGCTCTTGGAAACACGCAAATCAGTAATCCAGGTTCCGGGCATGTCAACACTATTGCGGCTCGGGATGCGATTGGCGCCTCCAGAACCGGTAATACCGCTTACTGTCCCACCCGGGGCATTTCCAGTTACTCCCACAGTGATGGGCAGACCAGACTGAATCTGATAGACCGGAGCAATCTCCCAGTCATTGGTCAACCATCTTTCCCACCCATTGAGACGCCACGGCGAGGTCATGACCGCATTGAGAACAAAGCGTTGCGGCACGTTGTAGATGGAGTTTCCACGGTCCGCGTTGATGTTGAACGGATTGAACAGGGAGTTTGTAGCTGTGAAGGTCTGCCCGTTCACGCCGTCATCCAACGCGTGCGACCAGGTGTAATTCATGCCAAACTGCACATGGTGGCTCATGCGGTGATTGGCCTGGAGAGACAACGCCTGGTAATTGCTGGTTACGCCGCTGAAAATATCTGTCATGGCGCCAAAGGCAGGCTTAGGACGTGCTCCCGAGAACAATGGAACGCTCACCACAGTACCAGCGGCAAGCGGGCCGCCAGGAAGCACCGTATATTTGAGGTTTTTGGTGGAAAGGTTCAGGTTGGTGTCAACAAAATCAGGGAGTTCACGGCCAAAGCTGCCCAGGTAGCTGACGGAAACCATCGTTCCCCAGCCCAGGTCGCGTTCAACCGTCAGGTCAGCCTGGCGGATTTGCGGCGTCTGGAAATTAGGATCGAAGTACGTCACACTTTTTCCCGCAGGCGATGCAGAGCTCGGGAACACGAAGGGAAACGCCGGCGGCGGTGGCAGAGGTGCAACCTGAGTCGGCGAGAACGAAATAGTTGTTTGTGCCCCTGGCATCCCTGTTCCAGTAAGAGCACTGAAGACAGTGGAGTTGATCACGCGCGCATAGTAAACGCCGTAGCCGCCGCGCAGCACGGTCTTGCCGTTGCCAAAGACGTCAAAGGCAAACCCTACGCGTGGACCAAGATTGTTGTTGTCGGCGGGCATGCGCCCGGTTTGAGGAACCGCGGGATTGATCAGGTTGCTGAAAGGTTGAGGCAGGAACTCGTTCTCATAACGCAGGCCGAGCGAAAGGCTCAACCGGGGAGAGACCTTCCAGTCATCCTGGATGAAGAACGCAACGTCCTTGGTGGCGAACTCAAAGCCCAGTGGTCCGAACGCCTGTGAGAAGTTTGAATAGCAAGGTATGGCGCGCGTTCCTGACGCGCAGGAATTCGGCTTGTTGAGATCAGACATGTAGTTTGCCAACGCGCTGACGTTCACGCCGCTTACCGTGGTATTGACATAGCTATAGCTGCCAAACTGCGTTGCCAGGTTTTGCGAGTTGTCATATACATGGCTGAAATCCACGCCGAATTTGATGTTGTGCTTGCCGTGGTTCCAGTTAACTGTGTCAGCAACCTGCCAACGTGACTCATCCGGGAAGCTTGGACGGATCAGGAACGTCGGCGTGCCAAAGGTAAATCCATTGGTAATCGTAACCTGCGGAGGCAGGCCCAGAGGATTGGTGAAGGTAGGCGTATTGAGCAGCGTTTTCTGCTCAAATGGCGTTGGGGTCTGGGTGTTTTCAAATTCGAAATCGCGTCCATACTGGTAGCGCACTTCATTTGTGATGTTCGTATTGAAGGCGGTATCCAGCTTGCCGACGCCCCATGTGTCCTTTACGTAGTCGTTACCGAAACTGGCAGCGCCAAAGGTGTTGGTAGCTTGAGTTTGGATTCCAGCAGGCGACGCCCAGCGCATACGATTGAAGGTGAAGGATGCGTGGTTCTTCTGGTTGACCTGCCAATCAAGCTTGGGGAGGATGATGTTCTGATCACCCTTGCGCGGGACGGAGCCAGTCATGCTGGCCAGGCCGGTCAGATCGTTATTGTAAATCTGTTGTGCCTGGGCGGTGGTTACACCCAACCGCGTAGCCAGCGTGGTGATGTCCGCCGAACTTGCGGCTGCAAAGAATGCTTTAGGGCTGCTGGCGGTTGCGGTTCCGGGGAAATTTCGGTGGAACCCGTCATAAGCAAAGAACCAGAACAACTTGTCCTTCACCAGCGCTCCGCCAACTCCGAAGCCCCACATGTCTCTCTTGTCAGTTGGCTTGTAGGGGTTGGTGGTGAAAACGCCGGGGCTCGTCTGCGAAGTCAACGTGGTGAAAGCATTGGCTGCGCCAAAATTATTGTCACGATCATAGTAGTAAAGCTCGCCATGCAGACTGTTTGTGCCGCTCTTGGTGACGGTGTTCACCACGCCGCCGGCGGAGCGGCCGTATTCAGCAGAGTAGTTCGACGTATTGACCTGGAATTCTTCCACGGCGGCCTTGGGAGTGGAATAACCGACGCGAGTGCGGCCGCGCTCTTCAGAAAAGAAAGCCTGGTTATTGTCCGCGCCATCCACCGTGTTGTTATTCAGCAGCGTGCTCATGCCGCGGAAGCTCAAAAGGCCGAAGCCGCTTGAATCGCTAACGACGCCGGGCGTGAGAATGGCAAAGCTGGACCAGCGTCCGCCGTTGATGGGCAGGTTGGAGATTGCAACCTGATTCAATGTGGGAGCAAAGTCCGCGGAAGTTGTATTAATCTGTGGCGCTTCGGCATTCACTTCCACTGTCTCCGTGCTACTGCCAATGGCCATGTGGGGCGAGAGTTCAGTCACGCTTCCAACTTGCACTATGACTTGCTCAGATTTGAATGGCGCAAAGCCCTGCTGGCTGACTGTGACGGTGTAGGTGCCGGACTGCAGTTTGTTGACCCGGAAAAATCCCGAGCCATCCGTTGTGATCGTTGTTTCGGCGTTTGTGCCATTGTTGCGCACAACGATTTTCGCGTTTGCGACCACAGCGCCGTTCGTGTCGTAAACCGTTCCACCGATGGCGCCATCAGTAGTGGACTGCGCGTAGAGCAGTGCGCCGCATGTTACGGCGAACAAAGCTACTGTGAGCAGCCGTTGAATTGAACTCCAAAAACGTGACATCATTCTCTCTCTCCTGTGAAGGACTTCAGCGTGGCGGGACCCCGGTAAAATCTAGGGCACCCATAATAGCCGTCAATGGTGTAAATGCAACCTAGAAATTTGGTTTTACCGCGTATTTGCGGCTTAATCGTAGCCTACGATTGTTGCTGGAAGATGAACGAATTACAAAAAGTTTGTGGAACTCCTGTGGATGGCTGTGCAAAAGAGAGACTCACGCCGTTCGATCTATGGAATATGGGAATTCTGGGGATTCTTGCCGACAAAAAGTGGCTGGTTGCGCCCTTCACTGATGTAGTCTACCTTCATGAAGAAAGTCCCACCGAAGGATGGGGTGCCTCCATTGACCTGGACCGAGACTTTTAATTGCGATATCTGCGGCAAGCAGAAGGGCACGGTAGACCACTGGTGGCTCGCCTGGAGCGAGCCTTTTAGCCCGCATACCGAAGCTCCGGAACGCCAGATGCTGAAGATTTATCCCTGGGAAAACATGCTGGCGCATGACTCTACCGCGAAACATCTTTGCGGCCAGGCGTGTCTGCAGAAATTAGTGGACCGCTGGCTCAACGTGGAACTGGGCGCCTCCCATGCCGCCGCTTCGCATCCAGGGAAATAATTATTTCCTAAATTTATTCGATCACAAGCCGCAGAGGGCTGCGTGTCTTTTGCCGTAGGAGTAAATTTTTAATCGGCTTTGCGAACGCCGGATCCCGGCGCGCACGTTTCAGTGCATCGCTTGTTTTTGCAGCAGACCAGCAGGGCGGAAACCGAGTGCTTGAAGATGAGTTGTTCCTGTGTTTTGGTTTCCAGCACGATTGAGTACTTGTCAAATGAGCGCACATTTCCCGAGACCTGCGCTCCATTCAGCAACTGAACAGTGATGTGCTTCCCGCCCGCAAGAGCGACGTTGAGAAACGATTCCTGGACGTTAATCACAGACATGATTCCGCCGTTGGCCCATATGGCGTGCGCCAGTGGCATCCCGCGCCCCAGCCAGAGCCTTTGGCGGGGCGCGCTACTGATGCTGGCTAAAATAGAGCTGGAATTGCCATAAGTCCAATATATAATTGGACTGAGTTTAATAGGCACCGGCTATGGAAGTTCACCAACTACGGTATTTCTGCGCGGTTTCTGAAACCGGGAGTTTCACGCGCGCAGCTGAACGGGAACAGGTCGCGCAGCCTTCATTGTCCCAACAGATCATGAAGTTAGAGGAAGAACTGGGGGTTCGGCTGTTTGACCGCCTGGGACGCACTGTGCGGTTGACCGGGTTTGGGCAAGTATTCCTTCCCCGCGCGCGTGCCATTTTGGGAGAACTTAAGGCCGCAAAGGATGAGGTGGCTGAAAGACAATCGTCCGTCGCCGGCCCGGTGGGCATTGGCGTGATTCCCACCATCGCCCCATATTTCCTGCCTTTGCCGCTGGCTTTGTTTTCCCGGAAATATCCCGAAGCGTCGATTAATGTTGCGGAAGATGTTACCGCGCGGTTGATGGACCGGCTGCGCGCCGGCCAGATCGATCTCGCAATCCTCGCGATGCCGTTGCGCGGCCACGATCTGGAGACTTTCAACCTGCGCACCGAACGGCTGTTTGCCATCATGCCAAGGGCGCACCGGCTGGCCAAGAAGCGCAAAATCATGCTCAAGGAATTGCGCGATGAGCCTTTTCTTCTTCTGCGCGAAGACCATTGTTTTCGCGATACAGCAATTGAAGTCTGTAAACGAGCACGCGTGGTCCCCAAAGTTGTGTTTGAGAGCGGCCAGTTCAGCAGCATTCTGGCCATGGTCGGGGCAGGGCTGGGCATTTCTATTGTTCCGGAGATGGCGGTGGAGCAGCGGCCTGATTGCGCCTACGTCGCCGTGGCGGATGATCGTGCGTCGCGCACCATTGGCGTGGTCACGCTCAAAGGGCGCTATCTTAGCCGCGTTCAGCAGGCCTTTCTAGCGCATTTGCACACGTTCTCCCAAAAAGACAATTAGCGGAATTCTGAATTCCGTCCACGCAGTAGCGCGCCTGCGCCGTTGCAGGTAGCATTTCAAAGGTGCGCAATTTTGAGGTCCTATTTGACGACGCTGAACCTTCCCGCATCGACCATCCCGGCTTTACGCCTTACGGAAAATTGGGATTCCCTGCGGCACACGCTGACCGTCCGTGGACTTACGCCAACTTTGTTCAATCCATTGATGGCGTAGCTTCGTTTAAGGGGCCGCATGCCGCCGGGTCGGACATTTCGCAATCCGCTGAAGACCGCTGGCTAATGGACCTGCTGCGCGCCCACGCTGACGCCATTCTCACTGGCATCCATACGCTGGTGGAAGAAACACTAAGCGCGCCGAAGCTGAATGAAGGCCGCGGCCCTGTCTATCGAATTGAAGACCCATCTCTGCGCGACCTGCGCAGCAAGCTTGGCGGCAAGCGCGAGAAAGTGATCTTTGTTACGGCTTCCGGCGGCGTTGATCCGCGCGCGTATCGCGTATTTGATGGCGACCAGATGGACGCGCTGATTCTTACTACCAAAACCGGGGCGGCACGTCTGCAAGGGCGGATCGAACCGGAGCGCCTGATAATTGCGGGAGAGGATAAGACGATAGACCTGCCTGCGGCGGTGCGCATGTTGCGCAAAGAGATGGGCATTGAGCATCTGCTTTGCGAAGGCGGTCCGACGCTTTATGGAAGCCTGGCGCGAGCCGGCCTGATCGATGAGAAGTTTGTAACGGTTTCACCGGTTGAGATTGGGCTGCTTGTGCCGCCGGAACAAGACATCACCCCGGCAGGAACGGGCACTCAACTCAATGTGCGGCCAACCACGTTTATGTTTCCCGGGTTCACCAAGGAAAACGCGCCCTGGTACGAATGGATGAGCTGCCGCCGCGTGGGCGATCACCAGTTCAATCGGTACCGCAGAAACGAGCAAAGTCTTACCACTGATCAACACGGAGAACACTGATCGGAAAAGACCGGATTGGGAAGCGCGAGCAAGGGGAAGCGCGAGCAAGGGTACGGCGCGTTGTTCATCATGCGCATCGCTGTTCTGCTGGTCGATAACGCCGTGCCCGCTGGAGCCTTATTTTCTACCTGCTGCTTCCACGCTACGTGTGGGATCAGCGCCTTTCCAGGTAACATCCGCGGTTGGTCCGTAACTTGAAGGTACCGACTTGCCCAGCAGGCGCAGATAAACACTGAGCTGGGTGCGGTGGTGCGTGGTGTGCAAAACGCGCCGCCAGAAAACCCATATGCGTTCGCGCTGCACGTCAAAAAACGGCACCACTTCCAGCCACCATTTCTGATCACGATCCGCCATCCGCGCCAGCCGAGGCGCACACAGCTCTTGATTGCGCCGCCAAAAACCGTCAGGGGTGAGATCTTGCGGTAACAGCGCGGCAGCCTCCGGCTCGCCGCCAAGACCTATGAATTCGGCAAAAAAGCGGCGCTCAGAGAGAAGCTGATGCTTCATGATGTCCAGGACAGTCGAAGACTTATCCGCGGGCTTGAAAGCCATGTCTTCCCTGGCGAACTGCCGCCATAAGCTCACGACTTTGTTCGTCTCGCTGGCGTAGGTATCGAGCAGATGCTGGAAAACCGGGTCGGTTGCCCGCGGTATCTGCGCTTCAGGAATTGCCGTGTATTCATATTGCATGGGCATGATGGCTGCCTCTGGTTTGCTATGAAACGATTGACTCTGAAGCCTGCGGCTAAATGTTCTGCGATTAAGTTACGCTCGCGCCGCCTTCGCCGTTGTTGTCGACGCTGCTCCGGGTTTTACGATTGCTGCCGCGACAAGGCCGGCAAATACAAATCCCATAGCGACGGTGCAGACGTAAGCCAGCGTGTAGTTTCCTGGAAATCCATACCAGTTCCAGTAAGAGATGTTGGTGCTGAGCGCCGCGAGAACGCCGGCAATCGTAATAAAGCGCCAACGCGCGACAAAGCTCACAAGACTGGTCTGGCCGAGCAATATCACAGCCAGGAGAACTTGAAGGATGTTCGTCCCCAGTTCAACGCCCAACGCCTTGCCAAAAGAGAAATTGAGCGCCGGATGATATGCCAGCAGACCAGACGGGCCGGTTTCAACCTTGTGCATGCGCGCTTCCATGGCCGCGCTCTGCTGCGCACGCGTAGCATTTTCTGGAATGCCGAGGCCGGGAAGCAGGTAGAGTCCGTCTTCAGGCATGTTGGCCTTCATGGAACTCAGGAGCGCCTGTTCGTTGGGAATTTCCTTAATGCCTGCTTTGCCTAGCGGTAGAACGTCATGCGCTACAAACGACCAAAAGAAGAAAGCCAGGCCTCCAAGGACGCCCGCCAGCAATTTCTTTCCCATAAATGCCTCCTTATCACCTAAACCTTTATCGTGCGCGTTTTCTCCGAACCATGCTGCTACGAGCAGCGGTGATAGTCAACAAGCATTGCAAAGTCAGTGATATGGCGGAACGGGCAAGAATATTCCGAAACTCCCGGTAGAAGCCTGTAATCTAGTGGAGAGCACCATCATTAGATCGGAGTAGCCCTTGGCCGCTGAAGTTGAGTCGAAAAGAATTGATGAAAAGGTAGTCGATGCAAAGCCAGCTGATCTGAAGCCGGTTGACGCAAAAGCCGTGGATCCCAAGAAGAAGAAATCCGCCGCGGCTCAGTTGAAGTCCGTATGGCCCATGATCTGGGAGCTGGTCCATCCCCGGCGCGGACTGTTAGCTTTCAGCTTTCTGCTTTTACTGATTGGCAGGCTGTGCGGCCTGGTATTGCCCGCTGCACCAAAATATCTGCTGGATGACGTGATCGGCAAACATCGCGCGGGCCTGCTCTTGCCGCTGGTTTTGGTGGTGCTGGGCGCGACCATGATTCAGGGACTAACGTCGTATGCGCTGACGCAGCTTCTTTCCAAGGAAGGGCAGCGCTTGATTTCCGAACTCAGGAAGCGAGTGCAGACGCATGTGGGACGTCTCTCACTAAATTATTACGATGCCAATAAGACCGGCGCGCTGGTTTCACGCATTATGAGCGACGTTGAGGGCATACGCAACCTGATCGGCACCGGCCTGGTTGAGTTTTTCGGCGGCATTCTTACTGCCGTGCTATCGCTGGGCTTCCTGCTGAAATACAACGCGCAGATGACCGGGATCGCCATTGGCTTCCTTGTGGTCCTTATGGTGGCGCTCAGCCGCGCATTCAAAACCATCCGCCCGATTTTCCGCGAGCGCGCGAAGATCAATGCCGAGGTTACGGGAAGGCTGACTGAGTCGCTGGGCGGAGTGCGCGTGGTGAAGGGCTACCACGCGGAAGAGCGCGAATCGAACGTATTCGGCCGTGGCGTGCAGCGCCTGCTGGAAAATGTCTTGAAGTCGCTTACGGCTACCTCTCTGATGGGGCTGACTTCCACGGTGGTCCTGGGCGTGGTTAGCGCCGTCATTATGTTTATTGGCGCGCGGCAGATTCTTGCCGGACACATGACCGCCGGCCAGCTCTTTAGCTACACCATGTTCATGGGCTTTTTGATTGCTCCGGTCGCGCAGATGGCCAGCATCGGCACGCAGATCACGGAGGCGCTGGCCGGTCTGGACCGCACGCGTGAAGTGCTGGAGGAGCGGCGGGAAGATCAGGACCCTGAGCGCACCATTGTGCTTGGCCATATCGACGGCGCAATTAGCTTTGAACATGTGGATTTTTCCTACGAGCCCGGCAAGCCGGTGCTGGATGACGTGAGCTTTGACGCGCAACCGGGAACCGTAACGGCGCTGGTGGGATCTTCGGGTTCAGGCAAATCGACAATCATTGGCCTAGCTGCGGCGTTTTACAAACCAACTTCAGGACGGGTGACAATCGATGGGCAGGACCTGAGCCGGGTCCGGCTGGATTCCTATCGCAGCGCGCTGGGCGTGGTATTACAGGATTCATTCCTGTTTGATGGATCAATCAAAGAGAACATTGCCTTCTCGCATCCGGAGGCGACGAATGAAGAAATTCTTGAGGCCTGCCGCATTGCCCACGTGGACGAGTTTGCCGAACGCTTTGCCGATAAATTCGACACCATCATCGGCGAGCGCGGCGTAAAGCTTTCCGGCGGACAGCGCCAGCGTGTCTCGATTGCACGCGCGGTGTTGGCAGATCCCAGGATTTTGATTCTGGATGAAGCTACGTCGAGCCTGGACTCAGAGTCAGAGGCTTACATCCAACAGGGCTTGAAATACCTGATGCAGGGCCGGACAACGTTTGTGATCGCGCATCGCCTGTCAACGATCCGCCAGGCCGACCAGATTCTGGTGGTGGAGTCCGGCAAAATCGTGGAACGCGGTAAGCACGCAGAATTGTTGGCGCTGCAGGGGCGCTATCACGATCTTTATACGCGGCAGCATGGACTGGAAGAGAACCTGTTTCTTGCTCCGGGCGAAGGCGACAACGTAGAAGAAAAAGGCGGCGGACCACGCGGCGGCGGCGGCGGTGTGCCGGATGCGGTGAGTTTGATTCGTGGACAAGGGTTCTAGGAATCGGGTCATCGGGAGATCGCGCGTGATCCGGTGATCGGGAAACCGTTAACACAAAGGACACAAAGCGGCTTGCGGAACTACGGTCAACTCTCTGTTACCGCTATTCAGAAAAAGGGATTGCTGACCGTTTTTGCGTGAATGGACGCGCCGCAAGTGAAGCCACGCCAGATTGCCAGTAGTAAAATGCCTGCCTTAAAGTAAATCTTTCTTCTCTCCTGGTGAAACGATGCGATTGAAATCCATTCCTGCTGCACTTGCACTGCTGATATTTATTCTACCCGCTTGTTCTCAAACCTCGCCCGCTCCCAAGCCCATTGACTTGCTCAAACAAAAACTGGAGCAGATTTCCACCGGCGTGAGCGCGGATTGGGGCATTTACATCAAGTCACTGGATACGGGTGAAGAGATCGCCATCAATGCCGACAAGGTCATGGACACCATGTCGGCGATTAAGATTCCGCTGCTGGTGGATGTGTATCGGCAGGTGGATGCGGGCAAGATCAACACGGCTGACCGATTTGCGATGAAAACGGCGGACAAACGCTTTGGCACCGGCGTGCTGCGCACGCTGGATGCCGGCCTGAACCTGAGCTTTCGCGATGCGCTGGAGTTGATGATTATCCAGAGCGACAACTCCGCCACCGACATGGCTTTTGCCCGCGTAGGCGGTCCGGCGCACGTGACGCAGACCATGCACGAGTTGGGACTGAATTCCGTCACCGCGACGGGAACTTCGTTCGACTGGTTTCGCGCGCTGGCGGAGGCCGGCGATCCTAGCTACGCGAAGTTTGGTCCGGAAGAGCTCTTCACCAAAGGATTTCCTGACAAGCTGACCGATGCGGATGTGGAGCGCTTCCACTTTGAAGGCAAGCATCCTTTTGGGCTCGCCAGCGCGCGTGACATGGGCAAGCTGCTGGAAATGATGGCGACGAACAAAGCCGCCAGCGAAAAATCCTGCAAGGAAATGTTGCGAATCATGGGCCAGCAGCAGATGCGCACGCGCATTCCGCGCTTTATGCTGGACGACGTGGAAACGCCGCACAAGACCGGCGACTTTCCGCCGTATATCGCAAATGACGTTGGCCTGATTGAGACTCCAGCAGGGCGCGTGGTGGTGGTTTTTTTCTCGGCGCACCATCGCGGCTACTATCAGGAACTGGAGGACGCGATTGGAAGGATGAGCGAGCAGGTGTGGGGATATTTCAATTATCGGGAGAAGGGGAAGTGAGATCGGGTGATCGCACGTGATCGGGTGATCTGCAGGCAGGGCAAGAGCATTCCGGAACTCACCCGTAAACGAAAAGTTTGTGGTGGGGAAGTTTTATGGACCTAATGAAGAAGCTGGTGGGTGTCTGCAAAAGTACAACAAAATTGAGGGCCTATGATCTGTGAACTTTCCGTAGTAAGAGTTGCGTCCTAAAAATGAGAGCGGGGCTGCGGGGCTGTGTCGCACCTACGGCGCTTGTGATTTTTGATACATTTACCCAGGGCTCACGCCCCTGGGCTCAATAATTCCGCCCTTTTGGGCTGGAGCCGACGGAAAAAATAGATTCTCGAATCCCACACTTTCGCAAAAATAACTGTGCGAAGGATGGGCACACTCTATGCAGTTCGTATGGCATAGCTTGGATAGCCATGCGGGCGAACGCAAGAAGGCGGAAGTGACGTTTGCACTTCCGCCGGCGCACAATATTCCAAATTAAAACTTTCCATTCCAAATTTCGGGCCAGCCTACGCGCCCTTCTTTAATTCGTGGCTGCGTGCCGGTTGATACAGTCCCGGTACGCTCCGGGCCGAAATTGCCAACCGGTTCCATGCATTAATGGCGGAGATGGCCAGGGTAAGATCAGCCAGTTCTTTTTCGTTGAAATGTTTTCGCGTCTCCTGGTAAACATCGTCCGGCGCGTGGGTTTCCTTGATGTTGGTAACGGATTCCGCCCAGGCCAGGGCCGCACGCTCCCGGTCAGTGTAGTAGGGCGATTCTTGCCACGCGTCCAACCCGTAAAGCCGCTGCTCCGTCTCGCCCAAAGAGCGCAGGTCTTTCCAGTGCATATCGATGCAGTACGCGCATCCATTAATTTGTGATACCCGCAGCTTGATCAGGTCAAGCAGTTTTTGTTCAAGTCCGCATTGATGAAGGTATTTCTCAAGACCTAGCATTGCTTCGTACACTCCGCGACCAACTTTCAGATAATCGATTCTCGCTTCCATGAATATCCTCCTTATTCAAATTTTTGGATGACCGGGGAATGAATTCGATGCAGAGTATCGGGAAGACAGGAAAAATGCAGGCTCGCCACGGCGTTATGGTGTTAAGTAAATAGTTATTACCTTTTGATACAACGGAGCAGCAGGAGCTTACATCTTTCAGAGCAGCACACTTCCCGGATCCCCTGTACGGAATACATGGTCGTGCTCTGAGGATTTATATGCTGAAAGCGCTCCGATCGCTCCCTATCGTCTGTCTGTTACTTAGCTCGTTTGTTTTCGCCAGCCAGCCGTCAGTACCTTCGCCAGACGGGTTGTTAACTTTTGAAACCAACCATGGCCAGACCGCGCCACAGGTCCGCTATCTGGCGCGAAGCCGTGAAGGCGTTCTGTTCTTCACTCCTGATGGAGTCACTGTCGCCGTACCACACCAGGGCAGCTTCCGCCTGTTATTTGAAAACGGGCCGTCGAACGAGCGCACCATCACTCCTGAGCAGCAGCTCGGTGCTCGTACCAACTATCTGAATCGCCAGCCCGCCATCGTGGGGGTGGAGAATTATGCCGCCCTGCGTTATGCATCCGTGTATCCGGGAGTTGATGTGCGTTTTTATGGCCAGGGACGCCATCTGGAACACGATTTCCTGTTAGCTCCTGGATCTGATGTGAGCAGGATTATTTTGCGTACTGAAGGCATCGATGCGATTCATATCCAGCCATCAGGCGATGCGGAGATGGCGCTCGGCAAGACGCAACTGACTGAGTCCGCGCCGCGCGCCTGGCAAACCGTCCACGGTAAACGTGTTGCCGTGCAAGCCGCCTGGAAGCTTATCGGCGCCGATCGTCTTGGCATTTCTCTGGGGACTTATGATCACGCCCTGCCGGTGACCATCGATCCGGTGCTGGCTTATGCGACGCATCTCGGCGGCTCCACCGGACAGGACTTGAGCCTGCAGACGACATTTCCCGCCGACACATTCATCTCTTTCCTCGGTCTCGACGCCAACGGCAACATCTACGTTGCCGGCACCACCAGCGCGACCGATTATCCCACAACCGCCGGGGCCTTCGACCGCACCGCCAATACGCAAGCTATCTTTCACGATGACACCACCACGCAGAGCGGCTTCATTTCCAAGTTCGATAAAACCGGCCGTATCCTGATCTACTCCACTTTCCTCCGCGTAACGGTGGAAGCCATGGCGGTGGATTCTAACGGCATTGTTTACAGCGCGGAAGCTCAAGCCGATGAATTTCCCGGGCCGAACCCTGGGTTCGATCTGGGCATTAACATTGACAAGCTCAGCGCTGATGGCTCAAAACTGCTCTATACCAACATGTTCGCGCAAGAATCTGACGCCACCCCCCCAGCTTGCCAGACATTTACCAGTTCCACGGTAGGCAGTCTTATCGCGGACAATTCCGGACATGTGTATCTGGCCGGTAACACCACGAATCCGTGCATTGCCACGCCGGGCGCTTTCCAGACGACTTTGCCCAATTCCAACAGCAGCGGCTACGTTGCCAAATTCAACACCAACGTGGCGCCTGCCAGTTCGCTGGTTTACAGCACCTACCTGGGCGGCACTGATGGAATTGACGAGGTCAACGCTGTAGCGATTGATTCCTCGGCGAACGTGTATGTTGCCGGGACAACGTCTTCCACCAACTTCCCGCACGGCGCGACCTTTGGTTCGGGATCGCCGCGCGCATATATATCCAAACTGAACCCTTCCGCCTCAGGACTGATTTTCTCGACTCTCTTAGGCGGCGCTGACGGTTTTCCCGCCGTGACCGGGATTGGCTTAGACCCATCGCACAACGTTTACATCACTGGGACCACCTCGCAAAGCACCTATCCCACCACGGCAGGCGCTTTCCAGACTACGATTGCCGGCGGCTCGGACGCGTTTGTCACCAAGCTAAGCAGCGGGGGCGGTTCTCTCATCTTCTCAACGTTCCTCGGGGGCAGCGGCGCGGACAGCTCCGCCGGACTGCATCTCAACAGCGCGCAAATGGTGTTCCTGACTGGAAGCACCAGTTCCGCGAATTTTCCCACCACCGCCAATGCCTTCAGGCGGACTCTGTCTCCAGCAACCCAGGACGCATTTGTCACCGCCCTGCAGCCCGACGGCAAGTCTCTCTACTATTCAACGTTGCTGGGCAGCAGCAACTCGTCCAGCGGCGGGGCCATCTGGGTTGATCCGGCCTGGAACGCATGGGTTGGGGGAAACACCAGCGCGGCCGATTTTCCGGTGACGCCGGACGCCTTCCAGCCGGGACTCAAAGGAAAGAGTGACGCGTTCATTGCCAAGGTGGTCATCGCGGCCGATCTTGCTTTGCTCTCGCCCACAGCTCCCGCGACAGCGCACCAGGGAGATACCGTGACTTACAGCCTGTTGATCGGCAATCAGGGGCCGGACAACAGCGACAATCTGGTTATTACCGATACGCTCGCGCCCGGAACCAGCTTTGTGAGCGACAGTCTTACCGGCGGTACCGGGCCCTCCTCCTGTACCACGCCTTCGCCGACGCAAAACGGCGGGACCATCACCTGCAACTGGACAGGATTGCCGGCGCACGAGACTATTGCCGTAACAATTCGCGTGAAGGTAACTGCTGCAGCGGGCACAAAGCTGGTCAATAACTTCAATGTTCGGGCGCAAACCCAGGACCTGAACATGTCTAACAACTCATTCTCATTTACAACGCAAGTGCAGTAAATGGCAACTGGCTGAGCTATCCTGCTTCACAAGCAGGATAGCTTCGGCCAAGTTGCTTGTGAGTTTTTGAATACACTTACCCAAGGGACCGCGCGCAGGGCTCAATGATTTTTGCGCTTTCAGGGTGGATCAGACGCGAAAGATAGATCCCTCGAATCCCACCTTTCGCTGTATAATGTAACTACAATATGGTAACTACGAACGATGCGCTTCGAATGGGATGAGGCGAAAAACCGCCAGAATCTCGCGAAACACGGGATCAACTTTGAGACCGCCGCGCTGGTCTTCGAAGATCCTTATGTGTTGAGCGATCCAGATCGCGTAGTTGATGACGAGGAGCGGTGGCAGACCATTGGAACCATCGGTATCCTCATTGTATTGGTGGCCCACCTCTCTTGGGACGAAGACGGCGAAGAAGTGATTCGCTTGATCTCGGCCCGAAAGGCGAGCTCGGCGGAAAGAAAATCTTATGAAGCTCACAAAAAATCAGGCTAAACAAATTCGCGCCCTAAAACGCATGAAGGATAAAGACATCGATTTTTCGGATATTCCGGAAAAGACGGATTGGAGCAACGCCGTGGTGGGAAAGTTCTACCGGCCGATCAAGAAGTCGCTGACGATTCGGATTGATGCCGATGTACTCGCGTGGGTTAAGAGGCAGGGTAAAGGTTATCAGACGCGAATCAACAGCTACCTGCGCCGGGCAATGGAAAGCGCGCACAAGAAAACGTAGCGGCCAGCCAAGGATAGTTCAAGTCTACGCCAATCTGGGATGACCCAATGGGGGGTCAAGCAAGTTCTCTTGCTCTTTCCCGCACCAACTCCATGGCTTCTTCTTTCGTGCTGATGGAGCCATCCAGTTGCGCGTCTTCCGCAGCGGTCAGCAGCTCTTTGAAGATCGGCCCAGGTTGGTAACCGGCGGCAATCAGGTCAGCGCCGGTGATGAGCGGCGCGGGACGGATCTGCTCGTCGGGCAGCGTATGGAACTTCTCCTTCGCGAACTCATAGAGGCTCAGGTCACGATGGCTGCTCTGGCAATCCAGCCGATGCAGTTCCAGATGCTGGTCAAAGCGGGGCAGGCGGAAGAAGCGCTTGAGCGTGGAATCTTTCATGCGCTGGACGTCGCCAAAGCGCATGTGGTTGGCGACGAGAGAGAGCACCTGGTCAGTATCGTCATTGGAAAGGCGGAAGCGACGGCAGATTTCCGCGGCCATCTTCGTCCCGATTTCGGCGTGGCCGTCAAAGCGGATACGGTCCGGCGCAACGCGAAATGTTGGGGGCTTGCCTACGTCATGCAGCAGTGCGCCCAGGGCCAGAGTTTTAGGGCACCCGGCGGGCAGGCCTTCCAGCAGCATGAGCGTGTGAATCCAGACATCGCCTTCAGGATGATATTGCGGCGGCTGCGCGACGCCCTGCATCTTTTTGATTTCCGGCAGCACCTGCTCCAACAGATTGGTCTGGTCCAGCAGCTCAAAGGCGCGGCGCGCATGGCCTTCAGTCAGCATTTTCAGGATTTCGTCACGCACGCGCTCATGGCTGACCTGATGAATCTGCGGAGCGAGTTCACGGATAGCGGCGAAGGTCTGGGCTTCAATTGAGTAGCCGAAGCGGGCGGCAAAGCGCACGGCACGAAGCATGCGCAGCTTGTCTTCAGCAAAGCGGTGATGTGCCTGGCCGATGGTGCGGATGATGCCCTGCTTCAGGTCTTCGCGGCCGCCGACGTAGTCGAGGACTTCGCGGGTATCGGGATCGAGCAGAAAGCCGTTGATGGTGAAATCGCGGCGCTGCACGTCCATGCGCGCGTCTTTTGAGAATTGGACTTCGTCGGGATGGCGGCCGTCAGAATAAGCGCCGTCACTGCGGAAAGTGGCGACTTCAATGGAGTAGTTGGCGCGTTCGCCTTCTGCGTCGTCACGGCGGACCGGAACAAGCACTACGCCGAACTGCGCACCTACGGCAAAGGTTTGCGGAAAGATGCGCATCACTCCCTGCGGCGTGGCGGATGTGGCAACGTCATAGTCGGCGGGTTCGCGATTGAGAAGCAGGTCGCGCACGCAGCCACCAACGAGATAGGCGGAGAATCCGTGCTCGCGCAGAGTACGCGCGATGCGAAGGGCTTCAATCGCTTTGGGAGAGGAGAGGTTCATGTCTTTTTTCACCGCAAAGGTTCGCAAAGGAATCAACTAGGTGAATTCTCCATGACTTCCGTGATCTTTGATCCTGCGATCTTTACGTAAGCAGCAATTCACCGCAGTGAATAAGAGAGCACCCTGAGCCGTGTTCGGATTTTTATTCCTTTGCGTCCTCTGCGGTGAACAGCCAAATCCAATAATATTAGATGTATGTCTGAGAGTTACATTTTGGGGATTGAAAGTTCGTGCGACGAGACGGCGGCAGCGGTTGTCGGCGATGGCGAGCATGTGCTTTCAAATGTGGTGTCATCGCAGATTGCTACGCACCAACCATATGGCGGAGTGGTGCCGGAACTGGCGTCGCGCGAGCATTTGCGGGCGATTGTTCCTGTGGTGCGCCAGGCGCTGGCGGAAGCGGGCAAGAGCTATGAATCCATAGACGCAATCGCCGTCACTCAGGGACCGGGCCTGGCAGGGGCATTGCTTGTTGGCATCAGTTATGCCAAAGCGCTGGCGTTTGCGCTGGAAAAGCCACTGATCACCGTGAACCATCTTGAAGGACATATCCACGCGGTGCTGCTGGAAGAAAAGCAGAAAGGGAATTTCCAGATCGATTTTCCTTTGCTGGCGCTGGTGGTTTCCGGCGGGCACACGCACTTGTTTCTGGCGGAACAACGCGAGCACGGCTGGACATATAAGAACATCGGGCGGACACGCGATGACGCCGCCGGCGAAGCCTATGACAAAGTGGCAAAGCTGCTGGGACTCGGCTATCCCGGTGGGCCGGTGATTGATGCGCTGGCTGTGCATGGCAATCCAAAGGCGGTCAAGTTTGTTCCTTCGCAGATCAAACATGGCAACCGTGGGACGCCGAAAGCCGAGCAGACGCCGTATGATTTTTCCTTTAGCGGAATTAAAACAGCTGTGCTGCGTTACGTGGAAGTGGAAGGAATGCGCGAGTCGATCATGGCGCGCCAGCAGGCGCTGGCGATGAATCCCAAGCCGACGACGGCGGATATTCTGGCGCTCTGCGACAAGCGAACGCTGGATCTGGTGGCATCGTTCCAACGCGCCGTGGTGGAAGATTTAGTCGGCAAGACGTTGCAGGCGGCGCAGGAGCGCGATGCCCGAACTCTGTTCGTAACCGGAGGAGTGGCGGCAAATCGAGAATTGAGGGAGACGTTTGCCCGTGACGCAGCAGAGGCAGGCTTGGCGGTGTATTTTCCGTCACGAAAGCTTTCTACCGACAACGCTGCCATGATCGCGGCGGCGGCATTTCCCAAATTACGCGCGAAAGATTTTGCCGGAGCAGATTTTTCCGCAGAGGCGTCACTGGCCTTGCGGTAAATGATTTAACTTGTGGCAGGCCGAGGAAAAAGGCTTTCCAGAGCTTGATCCATCTGCTCTTCAACATTCAGGTCTTTATAGATAATGGTATGAACTCGGTTGTCCAAGCGAATTTCAGCCGATGGTTTTGCGGCCAGAACCAGAATAGGAATGCCAGCGGTTTTTTCGTCGGCCTTGAGAGTGTCAATCAGTTGATAGCCGCTGAGCTTGGGCATTTGCAGATCGGTAACAATCAGGTCTGGCCGGACCAGCTCTAAAAGCTCCAGGGCGGCAATTCCATTGGTGGCGGTTTCAACTTTGAATCCGCGAGTTTCCAGAAAACGGCATACCGTGTGCCGGATGAGCATTGAATCGTCGATAACGAGTGCAAGCATAGACATGGATATCCGCAACAATGGCTTTCATTTTCTTGATCTTTCTTTCTTAACACGCACCCACCAAGAGCGTGAGTACTCTGGCGTGAAAAAGGCAGGAAATCGCCTGTACCAATTCGACCGTGGTTGAGCCGCCAGCGCTCGGGAAAAGCTCAGGCCTCTTCTGGCCTGATGTTCTCTTCAATGGCCATGTCTTTGAACTCGCTGGATTCAAAAACGTCGCCACACTCCTGGCATTCTACAAATTCAGCGTCTTCTTCGCGCGCCACTACACGCACGCGGGGATGCTTGCAGGGTTTCTCCATAGGTATTGGTTCGGGAGGCCGTTTCGAAATAGATGGGTTCTGCGTTGAATTCATATTGGGAACAAGGCGCATTTCTGCCGATGCCTGTCCTCGAATAGCGGGTATTTTAAGCTTGTCTGTACGGATGTCAAGTGCTTCTGCGGGTCGAGGGATTGCCATATTGCAGGAGATGGATGATGAAAGCCGCGTACCGGGTTGCTACTAGGGCATGGGATAAATGCCCGAAGAACGGGCTTTTTCCACCATCACCTGCGTCACTGCGGAAGGAGCATGGCTGGCCACGCCATTTTGGGCTGAGGCCACAGCACTCTCAAAAGTGCTTCGGCCGGTGAGGGCCACGTCTATAAGAAGGAACTTAGATGAGCCTTCTGCGACCCGAACGCCGGCATAAGCATGGCCGGGAACAAGAACAATGCTTGCATCCATTCCGAGGTTCTCAAAAAGCGAGGCATACATCACTGCCGCATCAATGCAGTTCGCGCTGTTTTGCGCCAGGCTTAGCCGCGGCATACGGACCCGCTCGCTTACCCCTTTATGGTCGCCCAGTGTCGCTGAGCTCTTTACGTAGGAAAGCCCGGTACGCTGCAGAGCGTTGAAGATGGCGCGCGCTTCACGGTAGGTTTCCTGTTCCTGCTGCGCGGCGGTTTTCCAGGTTTCGTATCCCGGCAAGCGGCGATCCACCGTGTATGCCTTGGCCCGCGCAAGCACGCTTTCCACATTCCGGTCATGCGGCGTTACCCACGAGGCGATGAATGATGCGTATTTGAACCCGTTGCCCCAGAACATATCTTCCGCTGACCGGAGCCTTACCGGGACCGTGGTCTCATAAGAGCTATTGGAAACCGGATCAGTAATGGTGACCTGGGCCGTAGCGGCCGTGATCTCATGGTTTTGGTACAGACGGGGCAGGAACGCGGGCGCAAAGACTACCGTTCGCGTTATGCCCGGGTCTATCGCTACGGTTTGAATCTCCTGGTCACTCCAGCCTGGGATCCTTACGCTGATCCGGCGGGACATCTGCTCCTGGGACGTATTAGAAAGCGTGACGGAAACAACGCCAAAAGTCCTGTCACCCTGGCGCTGCAAGGATGCGTAATTGGCGAAGACCGGATAAATCTCGCCGTCAATGCCAGCCTGGATCTTATAAGCCGGTAACGGCTGCCGGATGGGCGCTGGTGGACGGAGATCGCCACGATCTGTTCCAGCATCCCCGGCGAATGAACGGAGCGACAGCGGCACGCTTAGTAAAAGTGCTGCGCAAATGGCCGATTTCGTCCAGGAAAGCATGCACTTTGCAGCATAAAGGCATACTTGGGAAAAACAATCGAGCTTACGCCTTAAAAAATCCTTGTAAGTAGGGGCCAGATGCCTGATCTTGGGGTTGGGTTGCAAAATTTATCAAAAATATCCCAATTTTGGGACGACATGGATCATAAGAATCCATAATTAAGTATGTAGCCCCAGCTAACTTGACGTAACTTATTGATTCTTTACGGGCCCTAAGGTGGAACTCTGATTGCCTTTATGACCCATCAATTCAGCCATTGGTTGCGAGAAAGAGAGACAAACCCGAGCGCGCACTTCCTGTGAAACCTTCTTCATCTCGCCTGCAATGCTGATTAGGAGGCCTTAACGAAAATGAAGCGCACTTTCCGCCACATCCTTGCAGGCATTTTTATCGCCTGCTTGACCTCACTCCCAATGCTCGCAGCGGTCACCGGTGACATCAGCGGTACCGTAATTGATCCTCATGGTGCAGTAGTCCCCGGTGCCAACGTGACAATAAAAAGTCTTGCTACAGGCACCGTACGAACGGTTACAACAAGCAACGTCGGCCAGTTTTCCGTCCCGCAGCTTGAGTTAGGGACCTACGAAGTAAAGATTGAAAAAGCCGGCTTCAAGATTTACGTTGAAAAGGCTGTTGTCCGAAGCGGTGAAAACACGCGTTTATCTGCGAATCTTGCAGTCGGAACTGCAGAAGCGGTGATAAGCGTTGATGCGGTCACGCCAACACTTGACGTCGCTACTGCCCAGATCAGCACTTCGCTGGACAGTGCGGAAGTGCTTGCCTTGCCGAATCAGGCCCGTAATCCAGTTGCATTTGCCACATTGGCGCCCGGCATTACCCCAGTATCCAAAGATAATCCGTTCCTTGGAACAGGAAGCTTCAATAGCAATGGATCTCGCGGACGAGCTAATAACATTACCGTGGATGGTATTACCCATAGCGACCTTTCCACTACGGGAACAGCTGGCCTGGGCACGTTCAGTTTTGATGGCGTACAGGAATTCAAGCTCATCTCGAACAACTTCGATGCAGAATTTGGTCGTAATTCCGGTTCTCAGGTACAGATCACGACTAAGACCGGCACAAACCAGTTCCATGGTAGCGCTTATTGGTTTTACCAGAGCGACGCTTTTAATTCTCGCGATTTCTTTACACCACGTACCGCAAGCGGCCAGCCCGGCCCTGTTTCGCGTTTCACGCAAAACCAAGGTGGCTTTACCTTCGGCGGCCCGATTCTCAAGGGGCATACCTTCTTTTTTGGTCATTGGGAAGAGGATAAGACCCGCGGATCAGGATCGCCTCACAAAGCTATAGTAATGACCGCAACACAGGCAGCAGGGATCACGGACCCATCGTCACGGGCCTTATTCCAGGCAAACGGTGCTCCGACCGTTGCAGGCTGTGTAACCGCACCATGCACCATTGTTAGCCCCGCATCGGTCACGGACAATGGCCATTCATGGTCTTTCCGTATTGACCAAGACCTCCGCGGCGGCAAGGACTCCTTCTTTGTGCGCTATGGTGAGAACCCTGACACCGGTACTAGCCCCGGTCTGACATTTGTGAGTTCAAACCTTCCCGGCTTCGGCGCCCAAGTCACGTCCACTGCCCGGGATGCAGCAGTCGGTCATACTATGGCCATCAGCTCAACTATCGTGAACCAGTTCCGTTTTGGCTTTGGCCGCACCAATCCCAACTTTGTTCCTAACTCCCCATTCCCAGCAGGACCGCAGATCGTAATCAGTGGAATAGATTCGTTTGGCGAGTCGCAAATTATTCCGCAGGGACGCACACAAAATGTTTTCCAGGGCGGCGATACTATTTCCTGGGTCAAGGGCCGACATACGTTTAAGTTCGGCGGCGACGTTCTTCGTTATCAATCACCCAGCTTGTTTGACGCTGCTTTCGCCGGTGTTCTTACATATGCGAGCGTGGCGGCATTCCAGGCCGGCACGCCGATTAGCTGGGCCCAAAGGTTGGGCAACTCTCACCGGCACAACTTCGCCCTGGATGCGTTCTCCTTCGTTCAGGATGATTTCCGCCTGAAAGATACCTTGACATTGAACCTGGGTTTCCGTTTGGAATCTTCAGGAGGCGTAAGTGAAGGCAACGATCTTCTTTCGAATATCGATCCTAACAACAAAACGCCTATCGGAGTGCGCGGCACCGGTGTTCTTGGTGGCGTAGATCTTGGCGGTACTGCATTCCATAGAAACTGGAATCCTGCTCCGCGCCTTGGCGCCGCTTGGAATCCAGGACGTGGCAAACTGGTTGTCCGTGGCGGATACGGTATCGCCTATGACTACATCTTCTTAAATCCGATTACGAACCTTCGTTTTGCCTCCCCATTCATTCCCACTTTGACGGTTTCTAACCCCACTTCTGCTCAGGTAGCCAGCCTTCTTGCAGGCACAGATCCATTACAGGCGCAAACGAAGGCAGCAGTTGGCACGTTCCCCAACAACTTTGTCAACTTTGGATCGTTCTCCGCAGTTGATCAAAACCTGCAGAACCCACGCAACCAGCAATGGAATGTTGGCGTGGAATACCAGGTGCTCAAATCGCTTACTCTAAAAACCACTTATATTGGCACGAAGAATGATCGCCTGCAGGTCACTATGCCGTTGAACTTTACTCAAGCGGCCTTACGTCCAGCGGCGCCAACAAGCCTTGCTGACCAGACGGCGCGTCTTTCCCAGTTCACCAATTTTTTCCGGGCTGAGACTGGAAGCGCCACGGGTGCCGCAAACAATCGGATTGACCCGCGTTTCAACACCGTCACGCAGGTGCAGAGCATCGGGACCTCAAACTACAATGCAATGCAATTTGAGGTGATCGGCAAATTCGGCTCATGGCTTACCTTCAATGCCAATTACACGTACGGCCACAGCATCGATGACGTGTCTGACGTGCTTGGCGTGCTGGTGAATGACTCGGCGACCATCGCGAGCCCAAACCAGCCGCTGTCTGCAAATCGCGCAAATTCGCAGTTTGATCTACGGCAGCGTTTCGTCATGAATTACGTTTATCAGGTGCCCTTCGCCAGAGGATTGAGCAATGGCATCCTCAAGAGAATCCTGGATGGCTGGAGCAGTAGCGGGATTTATTCTGCCCAGAGCGGGTTACCTACAACGATCCTGGCGGGAACAATCGCGGGAATTAGTGATCCGCTTCTGATCGGCGGCGGCTTGGCGTGGGCCAATGGCGACGCTACTCAACTTCACCCCAGCGCTTTTGGTTCTGGTGTAACCGGCCTCAGCCAATTGTCTCAGCCCCTGCTCATGTCCCAGGGAACAAGCGGTCGCAATCATTTGCGGCTTGCGGGGCTGAGTGACTTTGACGCTTCAGCCACAAAGTCGTTCGCTGTAACAGAAGGCAAGAGCTTCCAGATAAGATGGGAAGTTTTCAATGTCCTGAATCATCCCAACCTGTCGGGCTTCCAAAACACGCTCACAGCAAATCCGGTTGCAGCTGGCTTTGGCACGTACCAGAGCACGGCCACTAACATGCGCCAAATGCAGGGAGCGCTCCGGTTCGTATTCTAAAAACGAACTGGTTTTTCATAGGCCAGCCTTCAGGCTGGCCTATTTTATTTTGGCTCGGGACCAATCACAAGAAGTACCAGTTGAGTCTCAGGAAGGAGCTTGACGTCACCTTTCATTGAAACGATTGTCGTATTTTTGGAGCTCGTTGGTTCAAGTTGCAGGCCCTTCAGGCCGATTACACCTCGATTAGAGGGGCCGATAGCGCCTGTGGAAGATGGCATGTTTGCCCCTGCCAGGCTCGCGTTCGCATCCAACGCATCGATCAGGGCGCCACCGGTTGTACGGCCCTTCTGCATTTGGACAGGCATTTGATCGGGACGCGTCGTGGGACTTACTCCCCTCTTGATGGGTGCGCCAAGCGCACCGATTATCGCTGGATATTCAAATGCGAGCTCTTTCTTGTCTTTTAGAATAATTTTCTCGAAGATTATCCCAAGTCGTGATTGACCCTGCACTTTGCTTACCTGGGCGACCTCCGTCACGTGGCCAATCACATTCGCGCCATGGGGAATAATTATTTTGCCTTTATAGAGCAGGTCTTGCGTCACTCTACAATCCACCGGATCGTGAAGCTTCAGCTTCTTTGCATCCAGTGATCTAGTCAATTCCGCCACAATGACGGTTCCTGCGCCTGGGCTGAACGAGCCGGCGCTGGAAGTGTCTTGCGATGATTGCGCGTCAATCCCAGTGGGCTGCGGGTCTTTTGCCGTTTGAAGCGGTGCTAGCGCAAGGTTCAGGAACACCGATGCCAACCCGCCGGCTATAAGCCATTCATATATTTTCACATACCCTCCTGAGCAAGGTGGATGTCTCAGGAACATTGCTCGTTTGAAGGCAAATGTTTCAAACGAATGCTATACCCTCGAGTGTTTTGGGCCAAGGGTTATTACGTCTTCGGCCCGGCTCCGCGTGAACGCTGCTCCGGCCAGCGCCAACACCACCGGAAAACATTCCAGCATGTAACGTGGCTCGGGATTTTCCAGCGAACTTAAAAAGAAAGACCGCAGCAAAATAAAGCCGATCACAAAAAGCCCCGCGATTCCCAGCCGTGAAAGCAGCCATCCGCGCAACGCCGCCACCAGGTAAAACAAATTCAGCCCCGCCCAGAACAGCGCGAACCAGCTTTCTTGCTCATGCTCTGAGAATTCCCACCAGCGGGTTTCCACATCCAACAGCTCGGTGCGTGGTCGCAGCCACATGTCCGCTGTTCGCAGGAATGGCAGCCAAAGAACATAGCGTCCAGGATTCTGCTGTTCGCGCTCCCGGGCAATCTGTTCAAACTCGGCGTCCATTTCCGGATCGATATAGAGCTGCTGGTTGTAACGCGCAAGAAGCGACAGCGTTTTCTCATACTCGGCCCGGGTATCGAAGGCGCGTTCAGGAAGTTTCTGCGGATCAATGGGTTCGCCGGAGACCTTCCAGTACACCTCTTCCACTGACACGTAATCCACCATCCAGGTCTTCACCCAGTGATTGAAGCCGCGCGGAAGAAATTCTCCCGGATCATTGGCATAGCGGGAAGCCAGCGGCTGCCATACGTGAAAAACGCGCCAGTTCCGGACTGTCCAGGGCACAAGCGGCCCAAGGCTGGTGATGGCCAATATCAAACATGCAAAGACCGCCTGCTTCTTGTCGGTCTTACGAAAGAAAATCACCAGCAGAGCCAGCCCCAGCGCCGGCAGGATGAGCCCGTTATCGGGACGCATAAAAATTCCCGCCACGCTCCATAGTCCTGCGATGGCCCACAATTTGGCGGCAGGCGCGTCCTGCTCCAGCGCTTTCAATCCGCGCACGCCGTAATAAAGCGCATGCGCCACACAGAATATAGCCAGCGTTTCAGAAAGCGGAGCAGCAACGTAACTCGCCGTGAACGGGCACAATGCAGCTAAAACATAAGCGGCTTTGGCCGCGCGGGTATTCGTCAATTCCAGTGCCAACGCCGCGATCACCAGGCAGGTATTGGTATCGATGAGTGCCTGCGCAATCATTACCGCCGTGTAGTGTTCCCGGCCAAAGACTGCGAACATCGCCGCCAGAAATCCCGGGTATCCGGGCAACCGAATTAACGTCGGGCGGACTGCGCCATCATCTGTTATGCCAAAAATCCCATGGTCTAACCAGTTCTTGGCGATGTCGCCATAGATCCATGTGTCGCCGGCGACGTGGGGATAGCGGAAGACAAAGAAGAGCCGCAATGCCAGGCCGGCCACGGTCAGCAGCAGAAAGAAGAGCCAGTTCCGCCGCACCAGTTCAATAAGCTTTGCCATGAGGAAGAATGCCCTAGTGTAAAGGCGCATTCTCGGTCATACAACTGTGTAGGTACACAAGTGCAATGCCCGATTGACCTGCTTCCCCCCGCCGCTTACGATGGTTGATAACAATCCAGCAATGGCAAAATCCATCTTTTATGATCCTGACCGGAAGCGCTGGGGACGGCTGCGCATCCTGCTAAGCGTGCTTGGCGCAATCATCGGTAGCCTGGTGCTGTTTTTCATCATCACGGTCTTTGTTCAGGCAGATCCCCTGCCGCACGTGTTGATGCCGGAGCAGAAGCGGAATCTTCGCGCTTTGAAGGAGCGCGAACACCGCAAGCGCCCCAGCACAAAAAACACACACCGCAAAACCAAGTCTTCACCTTCGCAAGTAGTGCTGAACACGGATGAAGGCATCCGCGCGGCTTATTACGTCACCTGGGACGCGGCCAGCTTTGTTTCACTCAAGGAATACTATCCGCAAATCGATATTCTTTTTCCAGAATGGCTGCACGTGCTCACGCCGGACGGTCATTTGCAGGGCTTTGACAGCGTCAATCATCCCTTTCAGGTGGTTGAAAACGGAATCGTACATTCGACCGACGATCGCGTAATGCCTTTTCTGCGGGCTGAAAAAGCTGAAATGGAAGTCTTTCCGCTCATCAATAATTTTGAAACAGTGAGCAAACAGTGGCTGCCGACCATCGGCGATTTTCTGATGGACCCCGCGGCGCGCCAGACTTTCCGCAAGCAGCTTCTGCTCTATCTGGCCAGTGATCGGTTCAAGGGCGCAGCTATCGATTTTGAGGAAATTCCACTCAAAGCCCAGCCCGGCTTTCTTGCGCTGATACAGGAACTGGGGCGTGATCTGCATGCGCGCGGCCTCAGGCTTTACGTCAACGTGCCGGTAGCTGACAAAGACTATGACTACCCGGCGCTTGCCGGCGCTGCCGATGGCTTGGTGATCATGAATTATGACCAGCATCAGGTTACCAGCGCGCCGGGGCCTGTTGCCTCACAGGATTGGTTTACTGCCAACCTCAAGCAGGCGGTAAAAGATATTCCCAAAACCAAGGTCATCTGCGCCATCGGAAGTTATGGTTACGATTGGAAGCTTTCTGGCCGGAAAAAACGCATAACAAACGTGGACACCAACAACGTGCAGGAATCATGGCTGCACGCGCGTGAATCCAGTGCAGAGATTGAGCTTGATCCCGATTCTCTCAACCCCCATTACGCCTATATGGAAGATGGCGGACGGGAGCACCAGGTCTGGTTTCTGGATGCTGTCACGGCCCTCAACCAGATGCGGGCATCGCGTGACCTGGGCATCCGAACATTTGCGTTGTGGCGGCTGGGATCAGAAGATCGGTCGCTCTGGAAGATATGGGACAACCCGACCGAAGCCGGCGCGGAGCAGAAAATATCAGTGGTTCCTTCCGGCGAAGATGTTGATCGCGAAGGTGATGGCGAAATCCTGTATATCCAGCACCAGCCTAGTCCTGGGCAGCGCCAGGTCACTCTTGATTCAGACAAGAAATTTGTTGCGTCGGAAAAGATGACGGTCTTGCCGGAGCCTTACGAAGTTAAGGTTTATGGGTGGAAGGAAAAGCAGGTTGCCCTCACGTTCGATGACGGTCCCGATCCCGTATACACGCCAAAGATTCTCGACATCCTGAAGCGCGAGAATGCTACGGCCACATTTTTTCTGATCGGCCTGCAAACACAAAAGTTCCCGGCGCTTGCCAAACGCATTTATGACGAAGGCCATGCCATTGGCAATCATACTTTCACCCACCCGGATATCAGCGACGTCTCTCAGTGGTACATGAAGCGCGTGGAGCTGCAGCTCACGGAAAAACTATTCGCCAGCAAGATCGGCGTCAAGCCGCTGTATTTCCGCCCACCGTATTCGATTGATCAAGATCCTGACATCGCTGACCAGGTGCGTCCTCTTGAACTTGTCCAGAGCGAAGGCTACATCACTGTGGGATCCAAGATTGACCCTAATGACTGGAAAAAAGGACAGAGCGCGGCAGAGATCGTTGCTGAGGTCATGGACCAAGCGCAGAACTCGGCGACGAAGGGCTGCGAGACCCGCGGCCCGATCTATTGCGGGAATATCATCTTGCTGCACGACGGCGGCGGAGATCGCGAAGCTACCGTTCAGGCCCTGCCCGCGGTGATTGAAGGATTGAGGGCGCGCGGCTTCAAGATAATGAGCGTGGAAACGCTATTGAACAAGACGCGGGCTGAGGTCATGCCGCAGTTGCCTCCCAATGAAGTACTGAGCGCACGGCTGGATGGCTATGTCTTTCTGCTGGGACAGGGGCTTGCACAGTTCATTGTTTTGGTCTTTTTTATTGGTGACGTACTGATGAGCGCCCGCCTCCTCGGCATTGGCGCGCTGGCGACATTTGATCGTTTGCGGACACCTCCGCCGGTGGGCGGCCCGGACTACAAGCCAAAAGTTACCGTCATAATTCCGGCATTCAATGAAGAGAAGGTAATTGAGAACACTGTGCGATCGGCGCTGGCGTCAGACTATCCGAACCTGCGAACCATCGTGGTGGATGACGGATCGAAAGACGCCACTTCCGCGGTGGTGCGGGAAAAATTCGCCAAAGAAATTGCAGACGGCCGCGTTTTGTTGCTCACCAAAACCAACGCCGGAAAAGCGGAAGCTCTTAACCATGCCCTGAAATACACGCAGGATGAAATTTACGTCGGCATTGATGCCGATACGGTGATTGCTCCCAATGCTATTTCCATTCTTGTGCCGCACTTCGCTGATCCCAAGATAGCGGCGGTTGCGGGCAATGCCAAAGTTGGCAATCGCGTGAACCTGTGGACCCGCTGGCAGGCGCTGGAATATATAACCAGCCAGAATTTTGAGCGTCGTGCGCTCAACGTGTTTGGCGCCGTAAGCGTTGTTCCCGGAGCCATTGGCGCGTGGCGCGTGTCTGCCGTGCGCGAGGCCGGCGGCTACCACACTGATACGGTGGCCGAAGACGCCGATTTGACCATGTCTTTGCTGGAGAATCGCTGGCGCGTAGTGAATGAAGATCGCGCACTGGCCTTTACTGAAGCGCCAACCAATGCAAGCGGCCTGATGCGCCAGCGCTTCCGCTGGTCGTTCGGGATTCTTCAAGCCGTATGGAAGCACGGCGCTGCCATTCGCCGCCGCAGCCGGCTCGGCTGGATTGCCCTGCCCAACATCATTATTTTCCAGATCATGCTGCCGCTGGTATCACCATTTATCGACATCATGTTTTTGTTTGGCATGTTGGAGTATGCGGCCGCGCGTTACTTCCATCCGGAAAGCACGGACGCAAGCAGCTTTGAGCGCCTGGCTTTTTATTTCGCTATTTTCCTGGCCATTGATTTCGTCGCGTCAGCGCTGGCGTTCTTGCTGGAGCGCCGCGTGGAAGGCACGGGAGAAGACGCGCAGCTGCTGCTGCACTTATGGTTACAGAGATTTTCCTATCGCCAGCTTTTTTCCGCCGTCCTGGCAAAGACCGTAAAGCGGGCCATCGACGGCAAGCCTTTTGCCTGGGATAAGCTGGAGCGTACCGCTGCTGTCACAAAAAGCCGTATCTCGGCAACCTCTACTCCTGGCCCGCACTAGCCGTCGACAAATCCGGGCTACTGCCCTCCGGCCTGCGGCTTGATAATTTCGTCCAGAATGTTTGGCTGACTCTCCTCACGGACCAGGTGCGGATAGCGCTCGCCTTCGTGATAATTCACTTCGTAGATGTTGTAATATTCCCCGTTCTCAGCCAACAGAGCCAGCGGGTGTTGATTGTTCACGGCCCCACGCAATGCAGCGCGGACCACGTCTTTTGACCACTGGCGGCCATTCACGGCAATCAGTTTCATTCCCGGCCCAAGGCCGGCAGCATAGGCAGGCGATCCTGGAATCACATCGCGCACATCACCTTCCTTGGTGGCAATCAAGCCAAGTGAAAAACTCAGGTCAATGGATTCGCTGCTTTTTTCTCGCGCTTCCATCGTCGTATTCTTCTGCGCGGTATACACCAGCTTCCATCCGCCATTCGTGATCCCACCCAGCGGAGCGTGAGGCGATTTGGAGTCCAGACGGTCGCGCAACAGCTTGGCCCAGTCATTCGGCACAACCTGGTTGAGCGCAGCAACAAGATCTTCAAATTTGTACGGGACCACTGTAGGCGGGCCGCTCTGGCCTCCATAAAAAAGATGACAAAAATCATTCAAGGACTTTTTGCCGTTGCTCTTCTGCCGCAGAATTGAATCTACTTCCAGCCAGATCAGGTAGCCTTCAGGATAGTAGTCGGAGGTACGACGCCAGTTGGTCCACTCCGGAGGTGCGGCAAAAAGAGTCTGCACGCTAATGGCGGTATCCTGCAGCGGACGCCAGGTTCGGCCCGCGCGATGGTCAAGCATGGCTGCTGTATAGGCCAGGTTCTCGCGAAACTGGTCCGGCGAACGCAGGCCGGTACGCGCCGCGAGTAAGTTGCCCAGATAGTCGGTCAGCCCTTCATAGACCCAGAGTAAATCTCCGTGCATCGGCTCCTGGTAGTTAGGCGTAACCAGTCCCGCCGGACGCTTGTACTTGCCATTCCAGGAATGAACAAACTCATGCGGGAGAAGGTCCGCCTCCAGATCATGCACGCCGGCATCACTGAACATTTCTTCATCCGTTCCGTTGTCGCTGGATTCATGATGCTCAAGACCGTGGTGCGCCGTCTGGTCGCCCAGCGTGAGAAGAAACGTATATTTGGTGTAATGGCGCGCGCCAAAAAGTTTGCCGGTTTCCGCCACCAGTTGCTTGAGGCTGGCGACGTCTTTATCGGTAATCTGGATTGCTTCGTCACTCTCGCCCACCATGTCGATCACATGCGTGAGCGGCTCGCCGGCAGGAGTGATTTGCACCTGCCTGTAGATTGAGCCCGCGATTAGCGGTGAGTCGACCAGTCGCGTGAGCGAGACAGGCTGGAACTCTACTGAATTTCCGCTCTGCCGCGCGGGTGTGAGCGCCGTGCCAAACTTCCAGCCTTCCGGCAAACGCACTGAAGCCGCCACCTGCACTGAATCCGTGGTGGCCCCTTTGGGATATAACACAACCTGGTTCCAGAGGAGATCCAGCACCTTGCTGGACGCAAGGGAACTCTTGCCGTTGTACGTAATCGTGTCATACGAAGCCTGGAGCTCCGTTACTCCCGCGGGAATCTGCAGGTGGAAAGCATACATGTCTTCGAGATCGCGCTGCCATTCCAGTTCCTTGCCTCCGGCTTTGAAATGAAGTCCGGTAAAATTCTGGATCGGACCAGTCGGCCGGTGGTTCCCCGGAATCCACTTGGGATAGACGATCGTGACCGGCCCGGGAGCTACAGGAATAGTGACCGTGGCATGCAGGATGTTGCGCGGCGCGTCAGTAGCATCAACATTCAGGTGTTCGTTGACGCTGGTTTGTCCGGACGCCAAAAGGCTCCAGAGAAGAACCGCAACCGCCAGCTTGCATGGGTGAACAATCATGATTGCTCCTGTGAGATATAGAGAACGGCTGAAATCGAGAACAGAAAACCCGATATGTTACCTTTTTGCTGAGGCAGTTGGCGAGGCAATTTAAATTTACCATTTCATATTTCAGGCTCGGAGCGGCGCACTCAGCTCAACGACAGGAGATCACTTTTGCCAACACACATTGATAAGCCGGCCCGTATTCAGGCAGCGGGCAATATGCCCAAGATCATTGACGAATTTTTTGGCCGGATAAATTCTAAGACCGAGCGGCTCAGCATAGCGCATATGCGCAGTCCCGCTGGGTGGCAAGAGCCTGGGCAGACGCCAGAATTTGAGGAATACACCATTGTGATTCGGGGCAAGCTGCGGGTGCAATACAAAGATGGATCATTCGACGTTTCTGCCGGGCAAGCCGTAGTGGCTCATCCCGGTGAATGGATTCAGTATTCAACTCCGGATGAGGCCACGGAATACATCGCCATATGCCTTCCGGCCTTTTCTCCGCAGGCTGTCCATCGCGACGACGTGCCATAAAAAAGGCGGCTCCTATGTAGGAACCGCCTGGCTTTGTTTCTTGATTCCAGGTTGGATAGCCTGGAGTTCTAAATCAGTTATTTAGGGTTGCTCATGGTGTCGGGCTTTGATTTGTCAGACTTGTCCGGCATGTTAGCAGAGGCAACTTTCAGGTGGTTCTTTACTTTCAGGCCGCCTGAATTTTCTTTCGCGATGCGCTCAGCAGCGTCTTTTGCGTCTTTGCTGGGAACGGTTCCGGTCAGGTCGACCGACTTGCCGTTCTTCACATCTACTGTCACATTAGCGCTAGCCAGGCTGGGATCCTTCTGGATCGCGGACTGGATGGTGCTCTGGACGTCGCCATTGGCGGCGGCAGGAGCAGCGTCACTCTGCGGCATTTTGTTCTGATCAGAACTCTGCGTGTCAGACTTCTTCTGATCGGTGTTGGGCAGCTGCTCCGGCGAATTTGCAGGGTTCTTGCCCTGGTCAGGAGCCGTGGTGGATGGCTGCTGATCTGGCATAGACGATGGCTGCGAGGTTGAGCTCGGTGCTGTGCTTGGAGCTGTGCTCGGCGAAGCCGGCGTGCTTTGCGCGATTGCGAAACCGCTACCCAGTGCTACGATCAATGCAAGCTTATTGAAATTTCTCACTAGTGTCCTCCGTTTTCCGTTTTCTGATTCGGGCCCCTCGGCAACAGATACGCGTATACCAAGGATGAGCGACGAAGCTCGCGTAATCGGGGCCATTTTTGGCTGCTACAGTTTGAATTAGATGCTTCCCTCTAGCGCGAGTTGGCCCCCGAGAGAAGAATCGAGAGCTGCTGAATAGGGCCGGCACGGAAAGAATTTCTTTATATATAAAGGTAGCTGTCGCTCGGCGGAGCAGGGACGAAGTGAATTGCTGCTTATCAGCCTCATCGCCTGATATTATCGCCCGTGAATTCTCTACGCTCTCCTGTCGGCCTTAAAGTTTAGCGCTGGGGTTGGAAATTGGTTTTCGGAGGGGTTGCAAATGGAGGGGTTGCAAATGAAGAGATTGTTTCTTGCAAAAATTATGCTGCTCGCGTGCTTCCTGGGTCTAAGCACTTCAACCGCCTTGGCACAGAAAGCTCCGGAAGGAATCTGGAAGGGCTACGATGGCGAGTGGAAACATGTCACCAGCCAACTCATCGCGCTGGCTGAAGCAACGCCGGAAGACAAGTTCGCGTGGCGGCCAGCAAAGGGAGTTCGCTCTACCAGTGAAGTGTACATGCACATTGCTGTAGCCAACTTCTACTTACTCAGCATTACCGGCCCGAAAATGCCTGAAGGAATTACAACGCAAACGGAAAAGGCCGTGACTTCCAAGGCGGAGGTCATCAAGTGGCTGAAGCGGTCGTTGGAGGCAGTGCGGGCCGCGCACGCTTCAATCACGCCAGCCGATCTGCAGCGCAAAGTACATATTGAGGACCGTGACGCAACCGTCGACGGAATGTACCTGCGCATCATTGTTCATGCAAATGAGCACATGGGACAACTGGTGGCGTACGCGCGCATGACCGGCGTTGTGCCGCCGTGGTCGCAATAAAAACAAAGCTGCTAGAAATCGCGCATGCGTTCAGGTGGAAAAGGCGATGATGCCAATGTCAAGCATAGCCGCTCTTTTCCCGTCATTCAAAGGATCGTGAAACCCGCGGGATATAAGCTTTTCTAAAGGCTCAAGCAGCACGAAAATCCTCTGCTGTCGCCTGGTAGTTACTCCAGTACCCAAATTCTTATTTTCAGAACAGAAGCTAAAAATTCTGCCGCAGGGCGGCGCTTGTGCTATGTTTTTTACAGAAGCAACAATCCCCGTTGCCACAGACCATTCGAAACCGGGTAGTCATCAGGTGATTGCGCGCCATGATTTTAAAAGCTGCTGAAGATTTCAAAAAACGCACGTTAAGCGCACTGCCCTCGCTATTGGAAAAAGTGGCCTATATCTGCTCGCTGCAAAGCGGCAGCGGAGGCTACATGCACTGGGGCTTTACGCGCGCCTACGGGAACCGTCCCACGCAGGACGCTATTTACGCCGCGCACATGGAAACCGCGCTGGCCCTGAGCCACACGCCGGTACGTGAAATTTACCAGGAGTACCAGGAAGCGCTCGCGCGTTCGGGCTCCGCGGTGGACATTCTAGATCCCGACTCATTCGTGCTGAAAGCGCCAGTCAACGGCGACGCAGTTCTTTCGGCTCACTTGCATCTACTTCAGGATTCTGTCGTTGCTCTCGCTCGTCAGGAGCGTGCCAGTCAGCCAGTCGCATAGCCACGCCAATCACCTGGCCCACTACTTCAGCTTCCTGTGGATGTTTCAGGATGCGCGCGGGCACCGGTGACAGCGGATGGGATTGCAGCACAATCTCTCCGCGACGCACGGAACACCAGCAGCACACATGACCGTCACGGGTTTCCACCAAATAGATTGGGCGTTCCAGCTCTGAGCGCCATTTCTTTTCTTCCACGCGGCTGCGCTCTTCATCCACCTGAATAAACGAGCCCGGCAGCAGCAGAGGGTACATCGTGAGGTCTTCCATGCCGATGTAAGCGTAGATGTATTTTGTTTTGGCGAGTTCCTGGAGATACTGCATGGGGAGAGGGCCCCACTTCTGGATCATGCGGCCCAGGTCAGTGGTGCGGAGAAGATCGAAGCCTGGATCGAGCCGGATGGGAAGTTGCACGTTGCCCTGGCCTTCAGCAATTTCAACGCGGTGCGTTCTACCAGGACGGCAAATGGCGAAATCGGCCGCAGTGGAACTCAGATCCACTCCGTAAAGCCGGAGCAGCTCAGTGAAATCCGATCGATAAATTACGGAGAGGACATAGAGCCGGAAAATGCTGGGGATCACGCCCTTGGTTTCAATATCAGAGAGGCGGCTGGGATTGATGACGAATTCTTCAATCCCTCTAATTTCAGCCAAGGATGTGCTGGAGAGCTCCACATCCCGAAGGGTGAGACCCATTTGCTCACGTAAATCGCGTAATTTCTTGCCGGCTGACAACACTGTTTTACATCCTCAAGCTTGTTCCACTGTTGCCGGGATCCAACTTCCGACAATAGTGCACCAAGAAAATTCCAATCATTCACGCCGGAAGATTATAAGTGTAGTGGCAATGCGCTCTGAAGCTGCCCCCCTAGTTTAACCCCAACGATGCCAACTTGGGTAAATAAACCGTTCCCGTTTGACGAATAAACGAAAACACGCGCACTGAAGTTCCGGCAATTGTTCAAGCGCTGTTTAAGCTGCTCAACATAACATTTTCCAGCGTTAAAAGCATGTTAAATACGAGTTGCGGCTGAAGTTATTTTGCTCTTCTGTTAATTCCGGAAGGAATTCATCATTGCTTCAACTTCCGCCTTCTGCGCCTGGGTGGGCGGAAGCAGCGGCAGCCGGGGCAGCCCTCCGTAATAGCCATTCAGGTCCATGGCATATTTAATGGCGGGAATTCCCAGCTCAGAGACTACGCGCTTGGTTGCCGGAGCCAAAGCGGCCTGCTTTGACCGGGCAAGCTCAATATCATTGTCTTTGAACGCCGCATGGATTTCAAAGCAGATGGTCGGCGCGGGTGCGGCAAAGCCCAGCACGCCTCCACTGGCGCCGGCCAGCAATGAATCCAGTAATGTGTGGGCCGCGCCCACCAGCACCTGGAAGCCAACTTCCTTGCTGCGGGTCTTGATCTTGGGCCGGACAGCGACGGCAACCTCGGACCCGCCATTGAGTTGGCCCACGCTTACCATTTGGCTGCCATTTTCATCGGCAGCGGGGGCGGCGAGCATGCGCGCCGTAACCGCCTGCTGGACTTCCGTCACAGTGGCGGTGCGCTTTATATGACGCGTGGCCTGGACCATGGCCGCTACTTTTTCCACGTTGCCGCTTGATTCCTTGATGCCGATAACGTTCGGATGCTCCGCCAACGCCGTAATCACTTCCAGCGGCAGGTCATAGGCCGTGAACGGCGGCACGGTATAAAGCAGCACGGGCAGCGGCGACTTGTCGGCGACGGAGCGGTAGAAGGCCAGCATTGCATCCGGCTTCATCTGCGGACGGTAAAAATGCGGTGTGCGCACCAATGCCACGTCGTACTTCAGCTTTGCCGCGAGTTCCGTGAGGCGCAACGTTTCAATCACTGACTCAGCGCCCGTCCCCGCGATGAGCACCTTTTCCGGTGACGCCACTTCGGCGGTCACGCGCAACACTTCGCGCCTCTCGTCATCGCTCAGCATCACGGCTTCCCCGGTGGAGCCCAGCACCACCATGCCGGCGATCGGGGTCCGGGAATAACGATCAATATTGTGCTCAATCTTTTTGTAGTACACCGCTCCATCAGGGTAGAACGGCGTGGTTACTGCGGGAAAAATGCCTTGGAGAAGCATGCGTCTATTCTAAATCCCAAAAACCGAACCAGAAAAATACCTTGAAAATCAAACCACAAAGAACACGAAGGAGCGCGAAGGGATTTTCAGGTTTGTTAAAAGCAAGTGAACTTCAGCGGACGCTTCTTGATTGGCAATTCCATGATTGCCAATTCGATGGAACCAGAAATTTCCCCTTCGTGTTTCTTCGTGTCCTTTGTGGCTAAAGAAAGCTGTGTTAAAGCAAAAAGCCCTGCGCTGGCGGCACAGGGCTTTCTCTTTCGCTAAGAAAACAGTTATATGGCGTTAGCCAATGGGACGGTATTTTCCGTCTGCAGATCGCCCAGCCGGCGGACGTTCTCACGCAAGGTCTGGTACTTGGGCACCAGCATTGCCGGAGTCAGCTGCAATGACGGCATGGCGTATTCCAGCGACAGCTTGAACATGGCCAGCATGCACTGCACGCGAATCTGCCCCGCCAGCTCCATTACCTGCGCGGCGGTTGAAGCCACTTCAGGCGTGTGACTCAAGCGCGCGGTCTCGCTCTCATGCATAACGGTGGAAGCGTTTGAGGCGATCCTGGCCACATAACGCGCGGTCACGCGAATACGATGGCGCTTGATGCGGACGAACTTTGAGCGCGGAAGCTTTCGCTTGATGAAAAGCTCATCGTCCCGGTCCAGCAAGGCGTGAAAAGCGGTTAAGTCTACCGGGCGGAGCGATTGCACCGCCTGTTTTCTGCGGCTGCGTACTGCCATGTAAAACAACACGACAGCGCACAACGCAAGCGCAATTACGATCACAGTTATCATCTATTAATTAGCTCCGTCACTGCTTGATTCCATTGCTCCAACTGGGCCCTCTGGACATTGAGTGTGGTTGCGGCGCGCTCCGGTGGCGCCAGCAGATAGCCCAGCCAAATAAAGAGACTGCAATCTAGCGCCGCAATCCTCATGACATTCAGCAACAAGGCACCGGGGTGATCGACCATGGGTCGCACAGTTACAGCCAGCAGCTCAATGGTGGCAAAGAATCCCAATCCCAGGGCGATACCGAACTCCGCTTGTTTCCAATGCAGGCCAAACGCGGCGGAGCAGATAAACAAAATCATCAAAAGACCCACTTCAATGACGCGCGCGGCCTGCTCCACTGCCTGCACCGCAGCCCCAATGTTGCTGGTGTGGCTGGGCGGCTGCATCAGGAATACGATTAAACCCGCTGACAACAAAACTACAATGGCAATCTTAAAAGTTATGGTTGCCAGCCGCAGCAAAGCGACATGTACCGAGAAAAGGTGCCGAAAAATTTCATACACAATCAGCAAACCGAGTACGATCCCAAACGCCTCACCAGTCCAATAGACGTAAAAGTAAGGTTTCGGGCTCGTTTTCAAAGTATAACCGGCAACACCGAACACAAAACTCGCCCAGACATAAGCAGCGAAAAACGGAAATCGCAGCCACGAACGTTTTGCCAGCATTGCCACAGCCAGCAATCCCTGTAACGTCAGGCCGAGAAGTCCCAAATCGCGAATGAGGTCAGACGGCGTCATTTCCCAGTGACGAGGATACTGCTCCAGCGCCCAGGAAACAACCGTTTTCCACCTACTTACTGGCGAAAAATTGAATTACCTCGGTAATCGGCGGTCTAGGATCCGGCATGGGGAGCGGAGTATCTTGCTGCACTGAGCTGACAACGTGGGTTATAGGCGGTCTAGGGTCCGGCATCGGGAGTGGAGTATCTTGCCAGGCTAGGTTTATGGTCCGTGGGCTTGCGCTTGCGGCGAACATGAGAAGCGCCAAACATGCGAAGCGTGCGGTTGGTTTCAACATTTTAGAAAAAATCTCCTCAAACGAAGTTTGCTAGGAATTTTCTATCACTAAGAATCTATTAGGCTTATTTGATAATTTCCGAATTCGGAAAAGCTTTTTCCCAAATTGGGAACATCAGGGGAGGGGTGGTATCCGTTCAAGTATTAGAGCTCATTCAGAGAAAAAGAATGTGCTTACGGAGGGCCAGTATGGGAAAGAGCCCCCCGGCATCTTTACGGTTACACGTTCTTATTAATAGGAGAGTAAAAGAAGGATCGGCAACGAATTTTCAGCGAAGATGACAGCCTCATAAGCAGTGCGGGCCAGCGTCCGCAAAAATCGGCGCGCGTTGAACGGAAAAACAAGGTTTGCGCCTGCGTGTTTTCGTTTTCGTAACAGTGCCGGCAGCATCCTTTTGAGTTCACCCAAAGATGGAGCAGCGGAGTTTATTCTGGAAACCGGACACTGGAAGCAGAAACCGACAAAGTCCGAATCCAAGCCGGGATAATCCCGATCCGGAAAAAATCGGTTAGAATGGAAATCTCCCTGCTTCATCCTGTCGGGGCGTAGCGCAGCCTGGTAGCGCACCTGCCTTGGGCGCAGGGGGTCACAGGTTCAAATCCTGTCGCCCCGACCAATTGCTCATTATTTTCTCGTGGTTCGAGGTCCCTCGCCTTCGGACTCGGGATTTCGGCTGGCGGCTCAGACGCCGCCAAAACGCCTCAAGTTCAAATCCTGTCGCCCCGACCAATTGCTCATTATTTTCTCGTGGTCCTAGGTCCCTCGTCTTCGGACTTGGGATTTCGGCTGAGACGCCTCCAAAACGCCTCAAATGGCCGGCACCTCTAAACAAGGCCCAAACAGCATATATAGAGACAAGAAGCTGGTCAGACTGCGCTTTGTGTTTATTCATGCCGCAACGCCTGGGTCGGATTTACCTTGGCCGCTCGCGATGCAGGAATGTAGCCGGCCACTAGCGCCACCGCAGTGAGTATGGCAACGGCGCTCAACACCGTCAACGGGTCAAGGACGCCTAGCCCGAATAGGGTTGACTTGATCAGCTGCACGCCTATGGCGGTAAAAATAACTCCCGCCACCACGCCGAAAACGATCATGACGCTGGTTTCGCGGAGAATCATCTGGATCACGCGACCCTTTCCCGCGCCCAGCGCCATGCGTATGCCGATTTCATTGGTTCGCCGAGCCACACCGTAAGAGAGCACTCCGTAAAGCCCGGTTGCGGCCAGCAGCAGAGCGATAATCCCAAAAATGGAGCACAGGCGCGCTACCATGCGAGGCTGCGCGTTGGTGCGATCCACTGATATCGCTACCGGCCGAGCCCCTTCCACCGGCAAGTCTTCATTTACGGAAAGGATCGTCTTGCGGATAGATGCGATCATCTGTTCCGGATCACCGGCCGTGCGGATTTCAAAAATGGCCCACTCATTTGGCCCGTCCATTCCCTGGTCAGCAGGAATATAGAAGCGGGCTGGAACGTCGCCACGCAGGCGATGGTCGTGCGCATTTTTCGCCACTCCCACCACTTCCATTACGTTCTTCTTATCGCCAAATTTTTCTGTAATATGGCGGCCCAGCGGATTACGTCCATTAAAGAAGGTCTTGGCCAGCGCCTCATTGATGACGCAAACGTGGGGAGAAGCGGCAGTATCCTGCTGGCCGATATCGCGTCCCAGCAGCAAAGGTATGGCGACGGTGGAGAAATACTGCGGCCCAACTGTATCGAAACGGGCAAATTTTTCTTCTCGCTTGGTCGCGGTGAAGCCCTCAACGTCAATTTCATCCGCTGACTCTGACCCGCTGAAAATGCCATTGGTGGAATACGTTGCGCCCTGCACGCCCGGCAGCGCGCGCAGACGCTCCGTCAGATCGCGCCACAGGCTGGAAAGCTGCGGGCCCTTATATCCTGCGGAAACTCCATCGGCGGAAATCAGCAGCAGGTGTTCCTTGGGGTATCCCAGGCTGACCGACTGAAGATTCCACAGCGTTCGCAAAAATAAGCCCGCACCCGCAACCAGCAACAGAGAAAATGCCACTTGAACAATCACCAGCCCTTTGGCCAGATTCAGGCGGCTGCCGGAAGCAGTGCTGCGGCCACCGTCGCGCAAGCTGTCATTCAGGTTGACACGTGTGCTGCGCAGGGCGGGAACAAGCCCGAAAATAATTCCGGTCACCAGTGTTACGCCCACGGTGAAGCCTAGTACATGCCAATCCATGGCGGGTGAGAGCGCGAAATCCTCTCTTCGCTCGGTGAGCAACACCACCAAAGCGCGTGAAGCGCCCCACGCCAGAAGCAATCCGGCAGCGCCGCCCAGCAAAGAGAGCACCAGGCTCTCAGTAAGAAATTGCCGCACCAGCCGCAGCCGGGAAGCGCCGATGGAGAGCCGCACTCCCACTTCTTTTATGCGTGCGGTGGCGCGCGCCAGCAACAGGTTGGCCACGTTAATGCATGCAATCAGTAGAACCACCACCGACACGCCAAGCAGAATTTTTAGCTGCTGCGTAAAATCATCGCGCCCGCCAAAGACGCCGGTTCGGGCGTCATGCAGCTTGATGTGCTGGTCCAGGGCCTGCTTGCGGGTTTCCGCGTCCAGCGTGGCGGGATAGCCATTTTCAATGATGCCGCGAAAGAGCACGTCAATCTCTGTCTGCGCGCGGGACTGGGTTATTCCCGGCTTAAGCCTGCCGAAGGCATGTAGCCACATTACTTTTTCAATATTCTTGCTCAGGTCTTCATGCAGCCAGTCGCGCCCCGGCATGACCACCGGCTGCATCATCATGGGAATCCAGAAATCCGGCTTGTCGGCGACGCTTTCGCCGGTGAATCCGGGCGCGGCCACCCCAATTACGGTAAGCGTGGCGCCAAGCATCTTGATGGGCGTGCCCAGCACGGAAACATTTCCGCCAAAACGCTTCTGCCAATACTCATAGCTGATGACGGCGTAAGGATCTTCTCCAGGACTCTTTGCGTCTGAACGGTTGAAAAAGCGGCCAATCGCCGGATCGACGCCCAGCACTGAAAAATATTCCTCTGAGACCATGCGAGTGTGCGCATCTTCCGGCTGGCCTCCGGCAATTCTGACCTGTGATCGATCCATTTGTGATTGCACTGCGCAAAGGCTATCCAGCGTGGTGGCATGGTCACGCAGTTGCGTGAACTCCGCGTAGGTCAGCATGCCTCGGTCTCCAGTACTCATCCCTGAACTCACGCCTGTCTGGTTCGGATCTGTCAGCATGACCAGCCCTTGTGGGTCACGTACCGGCAAAGACTTGAGCATGGCGGCGTTTAAGACGGTGAATATAGCGGTATTGGCCCCAATGCCGATGGCCAGCGATGTAATGGCTACGGCCGTGAAGACTGGATTTCTAGTGAATTGGCGCGCGGCATAACGTAGATCCTTCAGCAGGTCGTCAATCCAGGCAGCAATAGCCATTTCTTCTTCTCCGGGAACAGCAGGCAGTCTTAGCCGAAGAGTATGACTGCCTAGGTGCTAATAGGTTAGCACAAGCCGCAATTTAATTTGGCACGGGGAAGCAGCGGAGTACCCGATCGCAGATGCGATGGAGATATGGATAGGCAGAACTATCCCAGATACTTCAGAAAATCCTTTGGCGTGCCTTTATCGAAACCGGGAAAGACTTTCGCCAGATTTTTATTACCAAGATGATTGGCCACGGCCTCACTCAGAACCTGCCGGAAGTCTGTCGTGACCGCCAGATCACGTCCTTCATAGAGTTGTTCCGGCTGAAGACCCGGCCAGCGGCCGTACATCCTGCCGCCTTTTACCGGGCCGCCCAGAACAAACATAACGTTGGCATGGCCGTGGTCCGTGCCGCGATTTCCATTCTCCCGCGCCGTACGCCCAAACTCTGACATTGTGGCAATCACTGTGCTTTCGGCCAGATCGCCAAGGTCAGTCCAGAGCGCGGCAATCGATTGCGAAAATTCACGCGTAAGATTTGCGATTTGCCCCTGCACGTTGCCTTCATTCACGTGGTGGTCCCATCCGCCAATGTCGGCGAATGCCACTTCAACGCCCACATTGGCTTTGATCAGCTGCGCTACCTGGCGAAGGCTGTCACCAAAGCGGCCGTTAGGATAATTAGCTCCAGCGGCTGGCGCATATTTTTCCGGATCGGCTGAGCGCAACATTTTTACTGCTTCAAACGTTTCGTTGCCGGTGCCGTGCAAAACGGAATCGACGGACTGCTCATACATGGCTTCAAAAGTATTGCTGGCGACGCTGGCCTTGGGGCTGCGTCCACCCACGGCAAAGGCGCGGATGTTATCCATTGCCACTGCCGGTACGGAACCCGCAAGCGTGCGCGGCAGCGCTCCGCCCATGGCCACGGCGCGGAAAGGCGTCGCGTCAGGTTCTTTTACTCCAGCGATTGCGCGATTCAGCCAGCCATCTTCCGTGGACTTCACGCCGGGCGTGCCTGATTCCATGTAATCCTGCGCGTCAAAGTGCGAGCGCGTGTTGTCCGGCGAACCAGCCGCATGAACAATGGCGAGATGCTTCTGCTCCCACAGCGGCTTGAATGCGGACATGGATGGATGCAGCCCGAAGAAGCCGTCCAGATCAAGCACGCTCTGCCGAGGGATAGCGATGCTGGGGCGCATGTTGTAATACGCCTGCTCGGCGTGAGGGACAACAATGTTCAGCCCATCGGCGGCGCCGCGCTGGAAGAGTACAATCAAGCGCTTGGCGCCCGGAGCAGCGGCCTCTGCGGCGTACACCGCGCGTGTAAGAAAGCTGGGAACCACGCTGGTCCCGACGATGGCCAGCGCGCCATTCTTCAAGAAGACTCTGCGTGTAATGGACATGTATTGCTCCTCAGGCTATTGGCTCTTCGCTATTAGCTTTTGGCCCTTAGCCTTTGGCCTTTAGCCTTTAAGCCAATCGTGCTTGCGCCTTCTTGCCTTTAGCCAATCCTGCACATTTCTAAAAAAGGTTAAAGGCTAAGTGCTAATTGCTATCTGCGTTGAAATTCTGGCGAGCCCATAATTAATCCGGCGATCGCGCCATAATTTGGTTTCTTGTCTGCATCGTCCAGCTTACGCTGGGAAATTTGCGGATCGCCCAACTGTTTCTGCATCACGGCATGGGTCTGCGATGAAACGTCGCCAGCTAAAATCGATTGCTCCAGCGCCGTGAGTGCAGCTTGTGAATCCGCAGGCGCAGGTCCGGGGACCAGCGCTTGCGGATCAAGCGACGTTCCCGGCAGCTTGCCGGAAGCCAACTGCAAGGCAAAGTTCATACGGTTGAGCAGTGCCGATGAGTTCACCCAGGCTTCCGCCTTCATGGAATAGCCTGTTGGCGGCTGCATGGCATAAAGCGGCATGCCCATGCGATTGAGCGTCCCGACCAGCGGCAGCGCATTCTGAATGTCAGCGCCAGAAACGCGAGCGGCAGAAGCCACAAACTCAAATGGCGTTTTCATCTTGGCGCGGTAAGCATCGGCGGTCCAGAATTCAGGCGAGTGGAACATGGTGCGCAGCACTTCGCGGATGTCGCCATCCTTCTTCAAAAATGTCTCGGCCATGCGGTCCACGAGCGATTGCGGCGGATTGTCGGAAACAAAACGCATAGCCAGCTTGCGCGAAATAAATTTGGCGGTCGCGGGACGATGCGCCAGGACGTCCAGCATCTCCTCGCCTTCTTTTTCTCCGTGCTCGCCAATCTTGCGGCCCAGGACGTATTTATTCCCCGGCTCATGCGCGCGCTCATTGAACTTGAAGCCGCCGCCGAGCTGCGGCTTCTCGATCGTCCATCCGGTCAATACCTTCGCCAGTTCCGTGACGTCTTTTTGCGTGTAGCCGCCGTCCACTCCAAGCGTGTGCAGCTCCATGATTTCGCGCGCATAATTTTCATTCAGTCCGCTAGGACGGTTCTTGGCTTGCGGTCGAGGACGAGCGAAACGCCCGCGCCCTCCGCGCCGTTGCGGCCCATAGAGCGCCAGCTTAGAATTTGGGCCAACGCTTTGCCAGTTGTCCAAATAGAAAAGCATGGCAGGGCTCTTTGCCGTGGCTTCCAGAATATCTTTGAACTTACCCAGCGCGTGCGGACGGATCACGTCACGCTCATAGGCGCTCACCATGTAGCGGTCCGGGCCTTTGCCGATAAAAATGTTGAAGTGGTTGAACCAGAAATCCGTCATCACTTCATCTATCTGGCGATTGCTGTAGATGGCGCGCAGCAGCTTGGCTTCAGCCAGTTCGCCCAGCACGGCCTGGGGCTGAATCATTGCTTCCACGGTTTCGCGCTGCTCCGGCTTCATGTCATTGACGAGCTGCATCGCCCGCGGGCCTTTGTAAGTCTTCGCGAGATCCAGCCGTTCATCGACCGGCATTTTCATGATGGCTTTGTAACGCTCGTCGGGCGGCAGTTTAAGAAGATTGTCCGTATCCAGATCGGCATACATGGCATCTTCGCGTTGCTTCTGTTGCTTGCGCTGATCGGCGCGGGGCGCAGGATCATTGCTACTGGACATTTCATTCGGCACGTCTTTGGGATCCGCGTCAGTTTGTGTTACTGCGGCTGGTTGAGCCTTGAGGGCGGAGTTTTCCGCGTTGGCAGAAGGCGAGTTACCAGCGGCTGCTTTGTCTTCTTTATTCTGCTGGCGCTGCTGGTACGCTGCCATGCGCGATTCATAGACGGCTTTCTTGGCGGGATCGTGCGGCATGGACATGCGGCCGTTCTCAATAGCTTTCAGCACCTGCGGCGGCGGAAAGTTTTCCACCATCTCTTTGGTGCTCATCTTTAAAGTGCGGAAAGGCGCTAGCCGCGATTCCAGCGCGCCATCGTCAATTTTTTCCGGATGGAGTTGTTCGTCAAACCACTTATCCAGCCCCTCAGAGCGGACGCGTTCCACATCGGCAGGACGCGCGCCAAAGGTAAAGCGGTTCAGCGCGTGGACGATACGCTTGTTGTCGTCCATCTGCATGGGCGCGGCGGAAGAGGTGGAATCCGCGTGTTTTGCTTTGGATTTTTTGTCGCCGGCAAACAGCACGGCGGTGGAGACTAGAACAATGAGGCCCAGCAGAATTAACTGCTTGCGCACAGCGGGCATAGACGCTCCAGAAACTCTTCTTAATCAGGAATACTAACCCTACGGTAGGCAAAAGTTGTGGGAAAAGAAAGATTACGGCAGCGTGACCGGCCACGGATCATGCGGTTTTTTCTGAAATCCCGAGCCACCGGCGAGAGAACCCTATAGCTACGAAGGATTTCCAATTGCGTGATTCAATTTGCAAGCGCCGCTTGAAAGAGGGTAGCGATCCCTCACGCGCAAAAACGGCGCATTCGGGATTTCAGAAAAAGACCCTAGGATAGCGTCACCCTTCCGCGGGTCATGCGGCGGTTCAGCTCGGAGACCATATGATCGATGTCCGGCGGCGAGATGTTGCAGGCCACGCTGGGGTCAAGAAACATTTTCCGCGTACGCGTTTCACTGGACGACGACCACGGGCGCGGCGGCGAGACGTGGCTCACGGCGTCGCGGCGCAGCTGCACCAGCAGCGCGTGAACAACTTCGCCATCGAGCTTGGCGGGCGCCAGCCAGCTCAGTTGCGCGGCGGCTTCACCCAGCGCAAGTTTTTTTCGATAAGGACGTTCGCTCAGCATGGCGTCAAAAGTATCCGCCACGGCCACAATCTTTACCGGCAATGACACTTCGTCATTATGCAGGCGATCAGGATAGCCGGAGCCATCGGCGCGTTCATGGTGTGAGCGCACAACCTCGGGAATTTTGGGCCAGGGGAATTGCACGGTGGAAACAATGCGATGGCCCTGCACAGTATGGTCGGCCATCTCCTGGAACTCTCCGGGCTCAAGCGCGCCTGGCTTGCTCAGCAGGTGTTTATCCACTGTCACCATGCCGATGTTATGCAGATAACCGGCGGCACGCATCTCGCCAGCTTCCGCGGCGCTCATGCCGAGTGATTCAGCAATGCCAGCCGCATAGCGGCCCACGCGCAAGGAGTGGCCGTGCATCTGGACGGTCTTTACATCGATTGTGGCGGCGAAGGCCGCTAATGCATCGTCCCAGAAAGAATGGACAGACGTGATCAGCTTCAGGTTGTCGGCTGTGCGTTCCTCCAGCGACATCATCAACTGATGGTTGTACATTGCCAGCGCGATAAACGGGGCCAGATCGCCGATCAGCTTCAGGACTTCAGGGGTGTACTCCGCTCCCTGTTCGCGTTCGCCCAGCAGCAGCGCACCAATCAGCTTGCCATGGACCTTCAGCGGCGCAATGCACCTGAACCATACGCTGGAGATATTTCCAGTGGAACTCAAAAAGGTGTCACAGCGCTCGCGTGAAATTCTTTGTGGTCCGGTCACATTGGTAAGAGCATGCACATGCTTGGAAAGCAGCGGGAAGACGGCGGTCTGGGGAAAAACGACGAAGCCCTGCGCGGCGATGGACGCCAGCATGGCCGGTTTTTCCTGAAAGCGAAACAGCGCGCCTGAGCCGGCGCGTATTGCCGCCATCACCACTTCCAGCGCGCCATTGGCGGTCTGGGAAAGGTCTCGCTCACCCGTTAACACGGGACCCAGTTCGGCCAGGACCTGGGAAGCGAGCAGCGGAGGCCTGCTAGTAAAAAAGGAGTCGGCCAATTTTCTAGAGCGGCGCGAACTCCAGAGCACCTTGAGAGTAACAGCTTATGCGCTTAGCAAGAAAGGTCTAAGTATCGGGATGGTTAACAGAAAAGTGGTTGCAGAGGATTAGGAATTGCTAAGGGAGCTATGCAAATGTCATACGCCGGACGAGCAAAAAGAAACACGGAGCTTATCCGCCTCCGTGTTCCTTCGTGCCCTAGTGGTTGAGAGATTTAACTACTGTCCCCGGCTGGCCGGCGGCACAATACCGTTCATGCGCAGGTATTCGATCATCTGGCCGTATTCGTCGGCGGCATGAATGACCGCCCCTGAAGCAACGAACAAGCGGGCCTGGGTGCCGCGGAAGAAGGGGACTTGCTCCAATGCGTTCTCCGCGGTCAGGGTCTTGGCAGCGCGATGACCGACTGCGAATGAGTCCTTGAGGAACTGCATGATCTGTTCCTTGGTTTTCAACTCGTCAGGACCGTTGGGGCCTTTAATGTTCTCCGGCATCTTTTCTCCGGTCACATTTGTCCATAAACGATAATTCGCCGTGGCAGTGTGCTTCACCAATGTGGCGAAGGTGCGAACATCGCTATACGCGGCCCCGGGAATCTTCAGGCTGGCAGGAGTAAAGTCGAACTTATCGGCCGGCATGGCTTCCGCCGCTTCCACCACGTTCTTCTCGTATTGGCTAACCTGGCGATCCACCACCGATGCAAAAGTTGCTGGAGGCGCGGGTGAAGCTTGCGCTTGTGGCGCAGGCGAAGCGGCCGGCGTGGCGGGTTTGGTTCCGCCTTGCGCGAACGCGCCCACGGCAAAGGCCAGGATGGCCAGCAGGCAAAACATTCTCAACTGTTTCATTTTGGAACTCTCCTCATAGTGCGATCTCAAGCGACCAAGAAAGATATCACGCTGAAGGTAAACCACAAAGGACACCCATTCGACTCCCCTTTTCGCAAGCTCAGGGTCGCTCAGGGCAGGCTACGGAGCATAGAGCTCGGAGGAATAGAACACCACCTTCGTATTCCTTCGTGCCCTTTGTGGTCAAAAGATTTAACTACTGCCCGCGGCTGGCCGGCGGAATGATGCCGTTCATGCGCAGGTATTCCACCATCTGGCCGTAATGATCAAACGCGTGGGCCACGGCAAACGTAGCGCAGAATAGTTTGGTTGTTTGTCCCTGGCCGAACGGGCTGGGAACCTGGGCTGCCGCACTTTCTGCGGTCAACGACTTTGCTGCTTTATGCCCAATGGCGAACGAGTCTTTGAGATATTTCACGATGTCAGCTTTGCTTGTGAGTGAAGAAGGACCGTTGTCTTCCTTGGACTCAATAGGCGACTTGTCGCCGGTGATCGCGCCCCATAGCAGATAGTTAGTGGCGGCTACGTGCCGTACTTCTTCGGCAAAGGTCTTCACGGTTTTATATTCACTGCCGGGTATGTTCAGCGATACGGGAGTGAAATTGAACTTGTCATCCGGCATGGCCTCGGCGGCGCCAACAAATTCTCTTTCCACGATGCTGATTTGCTGGTCAACCGCTGATGCAATGGAGGGCGGCTCAGTTTTTTTGGCCTGAGCGTTGGGCGTGGCAGACGGCTTGGCGGCCTGTGCAAACGCGCTGATGGCAAAGCAGGCCAGCGCGAGCAGACAGAAAATTCTCAGATGCTTCATGTGGTTCTCCTCTTCTCTCATTTATGAAATGGTGGGTTGCTGTAAACGATACCATGGCGAGAGCAGCAAACCGGCAGTAAGGGCGATTGCCGCGAAAGTTAGCGTGAAAACCACACCCGCGCTGGAAGCCACAGCTCCCCAAACCGCGCTGCCCAGAGCCAGCCCGCCTTGCAAGACCAGTACATACATTGAAATCACGCGCGCTCTGATCCAGGCCGGAGCAGCTGTTTGCGCGGCGAGGTTCAGCGTGGCCAAAATACTGATCCAAGCCAGCCCGGCTGCTGCGGAAAAGGCCGAGGCGATGGCCAGCGAAGGCGAACGCACAAGCCCGCACAGAGCGGCGGCAAAAATTACGGTGGCATAGGCAATCACGGTATCGGGCGAGAAACGCCGCCGGACCAGCGCAAGAACTCCAGCGCCACCGAGCGCGCCCAGTCCAAAGAAAGCCAGCATGGCGCCAAAGCCTTCTGCGCCAAACTTGCTGGCGATCAGAGGAAGCAACGCCCAGAACACGCTGGCAAAAATTGAGAACAGCAGCGTGCGCACCAGCACGGTGCGAATGCGCGGCTCCTGCCGGGCGTAACGCAGGCCGATGCTGATGGCTCCCATAAATGTGGTGGTCCCGTTGCGTGCTTCCGTCTTCGCCGGCTTCCAGTTATAAAGAAAGAGGATCACGCCAAGGAAAGAAACGGCATTGATGAGGAAAGCCCGTCCTGATCCGGTGGAGGTGCCCTGACAGCAGGTGGCAATTACGAATCCGCCGAGAGCCGGCCCAACTGCCCGCGCGATATTAAATCCGGCGGAGTTGAGCGCCACAGCGTTGGCAAGCTGGTTTGGTGGAACAAGATCGGGCGTGAGCGATTGCCATGCCGGATCGTTCATGACCGCCCCCATGCCTAAAAGAAAAGTAAATACCAGCAAAATTTGCGGCGTCACGGTACGCGTGAGCGTCATTATGCCAAGTACGGTCGCGGCTGCCACCATGGATGCCTGAGTGAAGAGCAAAAACTTGCGGCGATCAAAAATATCCGCCAGCGCGCCGGCCGGCAACGCGATCAAAAATACGGGCAAGCTCACTGCCACTTGCACCAGTGCAACCCACATGGGAGAGCGTGTGAGCGATGTCATAAGCCAGCCAGTGGCCACGTTTTGCATCCAGCTTCCGGTATAGGAAATTACGGCGGCAATCCATAGGCTGCGAAAAAGCGGCTCGCGCAAGGGCAAGAGAACTGAATCATGCACCACTACAGGCTGAACTGAAGCCGGAGTTTCCATTTGTCTAGCGGGCCTCGTGGGAAGAGCGGACATGGCAGATCATTGGACTGCTTCTCCCACTGGATCGTGAGCAGGCTGCCCGGAAAACGGCCACTCTTTGCGCTGCCAGGAGCGCACCAGGAAAAGGACAATCCCAACACAGGCGATCGCCGCGCCGAACCGGATCTCTTTGAGGTTGGGGCGGGCATAAAGAATATAAACAAAGCCCAGCGCGGCCAGCAGCGCAGGAATGGGATAAAGATACATCCGGAAGGGACGTGGGAATTCCGGATGTCGCGAGCGTAAAAGGAACAGCCCGAACACCTGCATAAGGAATTGCACCATGATGCGGATCACCACCAACGCGGCAATCAGGTCCTGCAAGCGCAACATGCAGAATGCAGTGGTAACAAAGCCCAGCGTCAGCAAGGAGCGGTGCGGGAAGTGATTTTTGGGATGCAGCTTGGCATAGGCGCGAAAGAAGTTTCCATCCTGCGCGGCGGCGTAAGGCACGCGCGAATAGCCCAGCATGAGTGAAAAGACGGAAGCGAAGGCCGTCCACATAATGAGGAATGTGCCGAACATTCCCCACCACGTCCCAAAGGTGCGCTGCAGCAGCGTGGAGGCGATGTAATAGCGCGCTTCATTCGCGCCGATCTGGTCCAGTTCCTGCCAGGGCAGCACGCCAAGAATGCTGATGTTCATGACCAGGTAAAGCGCGCCCACAATCACGATGGAGAGCAGGATTGCGCGAGGAATGTTGCGCTCCGGCCGCTTGATCTCCGCGCCCAGGAAACACACGTTGTAATAGCCCCAATAATCATAGGTGGCCAGCAGCATGGCCGCGCCCAGGCCAGTGATGAATCCGGAAGAAAAATTGAAAGCGCCGGGAGCAAACGTGAATGCCCGCGCCGTGTTGAAGTGGCTGAGTCCGGCGACGATCACCAGCAGGATTGCGCCGAGCACGCCGACAGAGAGATAACGCGCGAGCTGGCCGATGACGGATACGCGGCGATACAGCAGCCACAACGCGAGCAAACAACTTCCCATCGCAACAAATGTGCCGTGTGTGATGAAGAGTCGGAATTCCAGAGCACCGAGCGGCCCGAGCGCGAGGGAGACGGTGTGGTCGGCAACAACATGCGCCAGCGACGGCCAGACAAATTCCGCATAGCGGGCGATGCCAAGGCAGCCGGAAGCGATAGAGAGCGGCGCACTGAAGATCAACTGCCAGACGAAAAGGAATGACATCAACCGGCCAAGTCGCTTTGCGCCGTAGCTTTCTTTTAAGTATTGATAGGAGCCTCCGGCCTGCGGCATAGACGCGCCGAGTTCCGCCCAAACGAGGCCATCGCACATGGCGAGAAACGCGCCAAGCACCCAACCCAGCATGGCCTGCGGGCCGTGCATGGCATGAATAATGAGTGGGATGGTAACGAACGGTCCCACGCCGATCATGTCAATGATGTTGAGCGCCGTGGCTTCGCGCAAGCCTACTTCGCGGGCGAGCCCCGGCACAGATGATTGGGGAGCGTCAATCATTGAATGCCCGTCATTGATGTCCCGCGCTGACTAAATTCACAAACAAGCGGATTGCGCCGGGAACTCCGGCAGGAAGCTGGCGGGAGAATCCATAGGCCGAAAAGATGTAGATCCCTTTGCCATAGTGGGCCAGCAGCAGGCCGCCTTTCTGCGGCGGCTCGCCTGGATCATTGCAGGCCAGCAGCGGCTTGAATTGGGCGTCCCATTGCGACATGAAGTAAAGCCCGCGCTCCTGCACCCAGCCGTCAAAATCTTTTTGCGTGATTTTGTTCGGCCAGTTGAAGACACGTTCTTCCGGCGCAAGGATTTCCACCGGTTGCTCTTCTACGGAGACACGCACGTTGGCCTCAGTTGCGGGATAAGGCGTGTAATGGCCCTCATTAAAGGCACCAACGCTCTGGTTGTATTGGACGATAAGCGTGCCGCCGTTGTTCACGTAATCCAGGAGGCGGCGATTGTGTTCGCGCACATCAGTCCGCGTGTCATAAGCGCGAATGCCGACGATAATTGTGCCGTAGCGGCTGAGATCGCCGGAAGCCAGTTCCTGCGGCGTGATGATGCTGGTGTTCAAGCCGACGCTTTGCAGCACGGAAGGAATTTCATCGCCGGTGCCCATGATATAGCCGACCCTGAGCTGGCCGGGCAGCTTCACGTCCACGGCTTGGACGTTTTCCGTTGCGGGGCGATAAGCGTAATAAGAATCGAGGTCGGGCCGCGTGATCACCTTGAATCCTTCAGCGTATTGCTTGCCGTTGTATTCCGCGCGCGCCGTGATTTTGTATGTGCCTTCATGCAGGTTTTGCGGCGTGATCTGGAATGCGTAATTGTTTACGTCGCCATCATGATCAAGATCAACGGCGATTTCCGCGGGCTCGACTTTCCATCCCTGGGGGGTATCTAGTTTTAATTTGGCGTGGACGGCGCTTTGCACGTTGCTGCGCACGCTCACACTTATCTGCGATTTGCCCGTGCCGCCGACAGGAGCCACGACGACGGGTGAAGTGAGCAAAACAGAGATCGGCGGGCCGACAGCCAGCGGGCGTTCAGACTGGCCAAGCGTGGGATCGACGAATTTGATTTTGGCGATAGCTCGGGCTTCGCCAGCGCCCGCATCCGCCGTGAACGTTGCGTAACCGCGCGCTGGGTAAGGCGGCCAGGGAAGCGTAACGTATTTGGGATCGCTGATGGCATAAACCGTTTGGGTTTCGGGATTGCCGCGCGTGAAGTAAGGCTTGGTGAATTTGGCATCGTCAAGAACGGTAAGCTTGAACTGAGACGAGGAAACCTCGCCCGCTTTGAGGGGCGTGTAAGGAGGAGAGGCGAGGTGTTCGATTTTCCAGCCTTCGGCTGCTTCTACACCGAATCCCTGTGGAACCACCGTGGTTCTGCCACGATTGTATAGACGGGCCGTGACCGTGAAGCTCTGCCCCGGTACGGCTATGCTCAAGGTCTGCTCCATGCGCGGAAAGTACGAAGGTCCCGGGGGCGGTCCCGGAGGATCCACCGTGATTTCAAAGTAAATGCCGAGCGCCTCATTCGCAGCTTGCTGGAATTGGTCGAGCTTGGTGCGCAACGTCGTCAGCAGCTCGTCCTTTGTGGCCGCGGGGAGCTGGGAGCCTTCCAATTGATGGACCAGCTTTTCCGTTTCGTCTCGGCCGGCAAGCAGAGACGGCGCGCACGCTGATGGGTTTTGTAGCGAAAAAGCTTTGTTTGCCGCGTCGATGTGCTTCTGCAAAGATTCCAGCGCTGGCCGCAGGAAGGGAACTTTCGATTCGTCCGCCCCCAGCCGCGCGGAAAGTCCGGTGAGAGAAGTATCAATGCCGTCAAAAAAGTCCTGCTCGTGCGTGCCTGCCAGAGATTTAGATTTGATGGCTGAATCGGTGAGCTTGTAATACGTATAGCGCGGGCCAGGAGGGACGCGAATCCCGCCGGTGCCTTGCGACGTCTGGTGTGAGAGACCTTCCAGCGCAAACTGCGTGTAAGACATTCCCAGCAGTGGGCTGTACTCGCCGATGTTCAGCTTGACCGTGTAATCTTCATCGGCCACGTTGCCGCCCTGAAACATGCGCGGCGGATTGCCGACATAAAGCTTGCTCGGCTGCCAGGGAAGAAGGCCTTCCTTAATTTGTTCTGGAAATTTGGCGGGATCGCCGGCAGCGCGGTAAGCCTCAATGGTCAGCAGCGCAGAAGCCTGGTGATGAGCGTGGCCGTCGCGATTGGTGCCGCTGAAACGCGCAATCAGCACGTCGGGACGGAAGGTGCGGATGACGCGCACCATGTCGCCGACAACAACATCGTGTCCGTGCCACTTGCTCAGCGTTTCATCCACGGTCTTGGAGAAGCCGAAGTCGGTCACGTGACTGAAGCGCTGCTGCACACCGTAATATTTGTCGGCTTCCAGCAGCTCCAGCGTGCGCAGAATGCCAAGTTCATCGGAGCTTTCCGTGCCGAATTTATTCTGTCCGCCTTCACCACGCGTCACGGTAAACAGCGTCACCTCTGCGCCTTTGCCGCGCGCTTCCAGCGTGAGCAGGCCGCCATCTTCATCGTCGGGATGGGCGACCACCTGCATGATGCGCGCCGTGGTCTTCAATTTGGTGAGCAACTGGGCCAGATGGACAGCGCCCAGATCTTCGGGCAGCGGACGCGTATCCGAGTGAACAGTGGAAACTAGAAAAAAAAGCAGGCAAGCGCAGGCCAAGGCCTGGCGGGTGAGCTTTAAGCGCATGGCGACCATTGTCTCTGTTAGACGGCAGTTCCCGCAAACCGGGTGCAATTTTCTGGAGCGGTTCCCGCCGCGGTAACGGGCCGCATCTCAATCTAACCATGCAAAAACATTGAGAATCGCGGCAGAATAAAATCAATTCATAAGGAGATTTTCTGATGCAAAAGATCACGCCATTCTTGTGGTACGACGGCCAGGCTGAGGAAGCAGTGAACTTTTATGTTTCAATTTTCAAGAATTCAAAAGTGGTCACGATGGCACGCTACGGCGAGGCCGGCCCCGGTCCGAAGGGAAGCGTGATGACGGCCGCGTTCCAACTGGAAGGGCAGGATTTTGTCGCGCTGAACGGCGGGCCGCAATACAAATTCACCCCTGCCATTTCATTTGTGGTGAACTGTGAAACACAGCAAGAGGTGGACGAGCTGTGGGAGAAGCTATCGGCCGGCGGACGCAAAGACCGGTGCGGTTGGGTGCAGGATAAATTCGGTGTGTCCTGGCAAATTGTGCCGACGATCCTGAGCAAGCTGTTCCAGGACAAAGACCCGGAAAAATCAAAACGAGTGATGCAGGCGATGCTGCAGATGGACAAGCTCGATATCGAGCGGCTGAAACAGGCTTATGAGAAAGGGTGAGGGGACGTACTGGGTTAGAGGTTTTTAGGATGGCGAGCGCCGTAGATGCGGCACAAGGATTTTTATGCGGGCTCCGCTTCGCTGCGCGTCATCGGACTCTAAACCCACCTAAACCATTGGCACCGTGCCTTGGACGAATTTCACTGAAGATATCCGCATCCGCGCCAAGGCGGATGAGATGCTGGCCGCAGCGAGGGGGGTTGAAGTAGGCTTTTGGTTACCCGATCTCGGCAATGATGCACGATGTCGACGATTCCGGCCAGAGGGCCGCCTTCCTTGCATTATTTCTTGCTGAGAAGTCACAGAATCGGATAATGTGTCCGAATCAACTCGGAGGAGAAGTGCGATGAAAGAACTTCGCGCCCTTATTGTTCGGGTTCTCCCGATCATTCCCTTGGCAATTGTGACCGTACTAGCCTGTTCGCCGCTCGGTGCGAGCGGTCAAACCAAAATGTCACAAACCAAGTCTCCAAAAACCTCCGCACAACCGTCAGAAGAATTGATGCAGTTGCGTGCTGAAGTTTCCCGTTTACAGGAAAAGATCACCAAACTGGAAGGTCGACTATCGTTTCAAGAATATCTCCTGAAATCCAAACAAGAAAAACATGACCAAATTCTTCTCGATCTAACTGAACACGCATTTCAGAGATTGGACACCGATTCGGGAATAGTACTGGTTAGTGTCGAGGACGCGGCACCATATTTGAATGGCTACAAGGTCCACCTCTCTATCGGCAATCCATCTTCCATGGGTTACTCGGGCTATAAACTGAAGGTCAGATGGGGAAAGACTTACGATTTCAACAAATACACCGAAGAGTCATACACCGAGTGGGACAAGAGTATTCAAGAAAAAGAAATCTCATTTACACAAAAACTTGATCCAGGAGTTTGGAATCCCGCCGAACTTATCTTGACGCCAGCAAGCCCCGACCAACTCGGTTACATGACCTTAGCAAGCAGCACCAATACGGTCAGTTTGCGCACGCGATGATCCGGGGCTTCTTTTGCACGTGAAGCTTCCGCAGGACACCAAAGCCGGCGAAAATCCAGTGCGCAATTTTTAGTCATGGCCCAGAAATCAGTTATTCGCGTGTGTTTTCGGTGTTATTTGACTTTCGTTATGTATTCGCTCATAATAAGCGAGCTCTTGCTTTTTAGAAAAGGGATATTCGAGAGAATTACTTGCGGAGAATCTTTGCCAGTTAGTATTTGTGGTGCTCTGTTCTCCACTAAGAAAAACCAATGAAAGACCCAACGCGCGACCTCAAAGGGGAGTTGAACATCCTCGAGTACTCAGATGCCGAGATTGTAATTGGCTTAGTTTATCCTGTCGGTACCGACTACTCTGGTGTGCAACTCACGCTAGAAAATTATCTAAAGCGATTTCGCTACAAGCCAAACACTGTCAGTCTCAGCGAATATATAAAAAAAGTAGTCGATCGTCTCTCTCTACCTGACATCCAATTACAGGAGGACACGGAATATAACCGAGTCTCTTCTTACATGACAGCTGGTAACAAGCTACGAAAATATAGTAGGTCATCTGATTTCGTAGTTGCCGCCGCGGTTGCCGGGTTGAGTCAGCAACGCTTCAAAGATGGGGAACGTAAGCTACCAAGTCCGCGATCAGCAACTATTTTCCGCTCCCTAAAGCGTCCAGAAGAGGTCGCACTACTCAGAAAAATCTACGGGCTCGGTTTTTTTCTAATCGGAATTTTTTCTTCCGAAGACGAACGTAAGAAGTACCTGACTCGTGACAAAAATCTCTCGACAGAAGAAACAAATGAATTAATGACGCGCGATGCGGACGAAGCCGACGACTTCGGCCAACGTACGCGGGACACATTTCAACTTGCTGACGTTTTTGTACGCCTTTCAGGAGATGAATATAAGAACCAATTGGAACGGTTTCTCGATCTTGTGTTCGGAAATCCATACCACACGCCAGAACCAGACGAACATGCCATGTTTTTAGCGTATTCAGCGAGTTTACGTTCGGCCCAGCTCGCACGCCAAGTGGGTGCCGCGATTCGTTCGTCCCATGGGGACATTCTAGCGGTAGGATGCAACGACGTGCCTCAAGCGGGTGGAGGTTTGTATTGGCCGGGGCCGCGTGACAAGCGGGACCACGTACTTAGGACTGATTCCAATGATCAACAATTGCGGCTGATAATCGCAGACATTCTGACTCGCCTAAAAATTCCGGACGTTGAACTCATCAATCCTTCTGAGCTCTTCAAGGGTAGTTCCCTTCTAGACGTGAGCGAGTTCGGGCGAGCCGTCCATGCGGAAATGGATGCGTTAACCACTTGCGCCAGGAACGGAACGAGCGTTCGTGGTGCAGACCTTTTCACAACAACCTTTCCTTGTCACACTTGCACACGACACATCATCGCATCTGGAATCAGACGATTGGTTTACATCGAACCTTATCCAAAGAGTTTGGCAACAAAGTTGCACAAAGATGCCGTGGATGGGACGGCGCGAGTGCGCCGTGCTCGAAGGTTCACCGAGGTTTCGAAAATCCCCTTCGAACCGTTCGTTGGAATAGGACCGAGACGATTTTTTGATTTATTTTCAATGAGGCTGAGCAGAGGCTACGAAATAAAGCGCAAATTTAACGGAAAAGTTGTAGAGTGGGTCAGAAGTAGCGCGAGTCCTCGGATACAAATGTTGGCACTCTCGTACCTAGAACGAGAACAAATTGCCGCTGAACGGGTTTACTCGGCTACTGATGTACTCATGAAGCAAGGGAGACTTCTATGAGCGACAAAGAGAAAAAACAAACTGGAGATTCTGAATATTGGCGGTATCTGGAAGAAACCTCCAAAGCAGTATCCAACTGGCCGGATTGGATGAGAGGTGAATCCTCAGAGCGGTCCGCGCAGAAATGCGAGACGCAAGAAGGAGAACGCGACTCGTAAGTTTTATGACAACTTGGCTTCGCAATTAGCTCTGGATACCCGGCTTGCAGCCGGGTGTTCGCATTTTGGGGTTGCGACACTCTGCCTGATCACTCAGCCGATGTGAATGGGCTTCTGGCAGTGGTTGTTGATTCCATTGGGGTTCGGCAAAAAAGGGTCATCAGAGAGAGGTTTAGTTGAGACGCAATTCGGACCAGAAAAAACGCAGAAAAAGGAACCCGACAGCCTTTCGACAGTCCTTTCGAATTGCACTTTGATGTTTGTTTTCAACAAAAGGCTTATGGGGGGTGGGGTTGAGGGTACATCGGCAGTGGGCTGCAAAACCTGGAACCTTGTCACGGATTAACACTGATGACGCCGATCGGAAAAATCAAAAACCTTTAACCACAAAGACACCCATTCGACTCCCCTTTCGCAAGCTCAGGGTCGGTCAGGGCAAGCTACGTAACACAAAGAAGGGCAGAACGGGAACACCGCCGAGGGCGGCGGTGCCACACGAGCATCGAAGCCAGAACAGGAAAGTTCCCAAAAGGGTAAAATATAAGGTTCTCTCACATCATCCGCTCCCACTGTGAGCGCAAAGGAAATCATTTATGGCGACCCTGCTGGATATCTCGCAACCCCATCTGCACGTGCCCACCACTCCGTTTAAAAACGAGCCGCTGACCGACTTTGGCAATGCCGAAAATGCCCGCAAGATGAAGGCCGCGCTGAGCAAAGTCCGCGCGGAGCTGGGACGCGAATATGACATGGTGATTGGCGAGAAGCTGATCAGGACCACGGAGAAGATCAAGAGCGTGAACCCGGCAAAGCCGCAAGAAGTTGTTGGCGTCTTCCAAAGCGCGGGACGCGAGCACGTTGAGCCGGCGATCCAGTCCGCGCAGCAGGCGTTTGAAACGTGGAAGCGCACGAGCGTGGAACAGCGCGCGTCATTACTGCACACCGTGGCTGGCATGCTGCGGGAGCGCAAGTTTGAGTTTGCCGCGTGGATGGTCTTTGAAGTGGGCAAGAACTGGGCGGAAGCCGACGCCGACGTAGCCGAGACGATTGACTTTGCCGAATTCTACGCGCGCGAGGCGCTGCGGCTGGCCCAGGCCAAGACTCCTACGCAGCTTCCTGGCGAGGCTGACCGGCTGATCTACATTCCGCTGGGCGTGGCCGCGGTGATTCCGCCGTGGAATTTTCCTTGCGCCATTATGGCCGGCATGACCATGGCCGCAATCGTGACCGGAAATACGGTGGTGCTGAAGCCTTCCCACGATTCGCCGGCGATTGCCGCAAAGTTCTTTGAGCTTTTGCAGGAAGCGGGTCTGCCGGATGGCGTGGTGAATTTCTGTCCCGGATCAGGCTCAACGTTTGGCGCCGGGCTGGTGGAGCATCCGCTGACGCGCTTTGTGGCCTTTACCGGATCGAAAGAAGTGGGCCTTGATATTAACCAGCGCGCGGCCAAGCCGCAGCCGGGACAGAAGTGGATCAAGCGCACCATCCTTGAAATGGGCGGCAAGGACTCAATCATTGTTGATGCCGATGCGAACCTTGATGCGGCCGTGGAAGGCGTGGCCCAGGCGGCGTTTGGCTTCCAGGGACAGAAATGCTCAGCCTGTTCGCGCGCCATTGTGGACGAAAAAATTTATGACGTGTTTCTGGAACGGCTGAAAGATCGTGTTTCCAAGATCACCGTCGGCGACCCCACGGAGAACCAGCCGATGGGCCCTGTGGTGAGCGAGAAAGCGATGAAGAGCATCCTGAATTACATTGAGGTCGGTAAGAAGGAAGGCCGGCTAATTCATGGCGGCGGACCGGCGAAAGACGCAGGCGACGGCTACTTTATCCAACCCACGGTGATTGCCGATATTGCACCCACGGCGCGCATTTCTCAGGAAGAAATTTTTGGGCCGGTGCTGGCGGTCATCAAGGCGCGCAATTTTGAAGATGCGCTGGCGATTGCCAATAACACTGAGTTCGGGCTCACCGGTGCGGTGTACAGCACGTCTCGCGAGAAGCTGGAGAAGGCGCGCACGGACTTCCATGTGGGCAATCTTTATTTCAATCGCAAATGCACCGGGGCCATGGTGGGCGCGCATCCGTTTGGCGGTTTCAACATGTCCGGCACGGACTCAAAAGCCGGTGGCCCGGATTATCTGCTGCTGTTTACGCAGGCAAAATCCGTGGCGGAAAAAATCGGCGATGCCGGCCCGGTTGAGACCAGTATGAATCGCAAAGGGGAAGAGTCGCGGTAAAAATTTCCGTGTGGCACAGTCCACTCCGGGCTGTGTCACACGCATAGTTCAAGGAGTATCAAGGCGCCTTAATCCTAAAGAACTATTTCGCGTTAAGAATATTTAAGTTCGCTTGTTGGCGTGAACCTCTGGCCTGCTGGTGTGCGTCTTATCCAGGCAGAGCACAAAATTCCAGCAAGGAGAGTTTTACGCGATGAGGAGCAAGTCTGTCTTATCCGCAGTAGCATTCGTTGCATTCATTTTTTTGTTTATAGCGTCTGGCTTTGCCCAGGATTTTAAGTCGGAATTCAGCGTTCAGGGTACGGTGAACCTGCCCAAGAATTCCACCAACATTGATATCCCGCATGACGCGACCAAGAGCGGCGGCTTTCTGATTGGCTACCGTTATCACCTGAATCCATGGTTCGCCATACAGGGCGACTACGGCTATACGCGCGACACGCAGAAGTATTTTGATCCGTTCTTTGGTGAAACCGATATTCAGGCCAATATCCATCAGCTTACGGGTGAAGCGGTGATTAGCGCGCCTTCCAGCAGCAGAGTGCGGCCTTATGGGCTGGCTGGAATCGGCGGCGTCTTCTTCCGTCCCACGAATTCGCTGAATAATTCGTTCGTCGGCGTGGGCCAGGGCAGCGGCAACAATCAGACCAAACCGGCTTTTGTTTACGGCGGCGGCGTTGATTTTGATATCACCAAATACATGGCATTCCGCGCGGAATATCGCGGCCTGCTGTTCAAGATCCCCGACTTCCAGCTCACTGGCCTTGCCAGCGACAACTTTACCCATCTGGCCCAGCCGTCAGTGGGACTGGTTTGGAGATTCTAAGGTGAACGTTTTGAGGTGTCTGAGTTCCGATTTCCGGCCAGAGTTGCTGGTTTTAGGGCACTGGCCGGAAGTTCAGTCCGCGGTTGCGAGAAAGGGGACTAAGGTTCGGGCGAAAGATTGCTGAAGCAGAGAGAAAACGCAGGGATTATTTGACTTCGGTGTCATCGCTGGCTGAGAATAGGGCCAGTTCTTAGCTGCCATTCCGCAGCTATTATTCTCCGAAGGCGCGCCCGAAATCATATAGCGCGTCAGCGTTTAGGAATTCCAAATATGGCCAGGATCCTTTGCGTCGACGATGAACCGCATGTTGTTACTTTGAAGTGCGCCATCCTCGAATCTGCCGGACACACAGTCACCGCCTCAACATCGGCTCGCGACGCCATGGAAAAACTCCAGAGCAACACCTATGATGCCGTTGTAACAGACTGGCGCCTGGGCGATGCCAATGGTCGCGCCGTGGTGCAGGCTGCAAAAAATAACAGCAGCATGCCCGTGGTGGTTGTGTCAGGCTACGTAGCGGAAGCTTTCCAGGCCGCCGAGCCGCTGGCCGATTTGTACCTGGAAAAGCCGGTCAATCCTGAAGAGCTTGTCACGATTGTGAATGAACTGCTCAAAAGCAGCGAACGCGCTACATCGCATTGAGACCAGCGTAGCCGCGAATCAACGCAAAAGCCGCGAATCGTAATCAACCAGACGCGTCATGCGTTGACCTATCTGCAGTCGTCTCGACCGGCGTAAAGCGAGTGGCAGGTTGCCATTAGCGCATGAGCACATTTTCCTGAACTGCCATTCCTTCTGTTTTGATTCGTGTTTATTGGCGTGAATTCGCGGCCGAACTCACATTAAATACCAGAAGCGCGTCCACTTCCGCATAGCCACATGGAAATTCAACCCCCGCTGATGGACGCTCCAGCCCTCAGCAGCGCTTCCACTGATTCAGGCGATTCGAAAACGAGGGATCAAATCTGTTTTTGCAGGACCACGTGCATCGCATGCTCGGTGGAAACGTGTTTCGTGCATGCGTAGCCGAGCGCCGCCAGGTCGATGCCGGCAAATAAGTTCTCGCCGGAGCCCATCAGAATCGGACGAAACGCGAGATGCAGTTCATCGATGAGCTTTGCCTGAAGGTACTGCTGAATGGTCGCGACTCCGCCGCCGATCCGTACATCTTTCTGCTTTGCAGCATCCTTTGCACGCTGCAGGGCGGAGTGGATTCCGTCGGTAACAAAGTGGAACGTTGTTCCGCCTTTCATCTCGATTGCGTTCCTTGGATAGTGCGTCAGGACAAACGTAGGCACGTGATAAGGCGGCTCTTCGCCCCACCACCCTTTCCACGACTCATCCGGCCATGGGCCGCGCACAGGCCCAAACATGTTCCGGCCGAGAATCCACGCGCCGACGTTCTCCATGCCTCGCTGCGCCCACTCATCATCAACGCCAGTTGAGCCACCTTCCAGCCCGTGCATCTGCTTCCATGTGCGCGTAGAGAAAAACCACTCGAATAACTCAGGGCCGCGGATTCCAAGAGGATTCTCAAGACTCTGCCGCGCACCAGCGGCGTAACCATCAAGCGACACAGAAAACGCGCTGACCCGAACTTTTGACATGTGTTCCACTATAAGAGCGAGCAGCACGAGCGGTCAAAGATCGGGATGCGATCTTGGGGAACAGGCTCTTTTTCGCTTGAATAGAATCGGAGAAAGCTGTTCACAAAAGAAAAACGGCCGAGAAGATTCTCGGCCGCTCAGTTTGTTTGGATATGGAACTTATCTTGCTGCCGGTGCCGCAGTTGCCGCCACTGACGTTGCCGCTGCTTCAGCCAATATGCGATGGTGAATCGTAAACAGTGCCAGTTCCAGCCGGTCAGAGACGCCAATCTTGTCATAGACGTTGCGCAGATAATTCTTGATCACCTGCTCGGTCGTGCCAAGTTGCGTGGCAATCTCTTTGTTCTTGTACCCCTGCACAATCAGCGCCACGATCTTCAGCTCTTTCGCGGTCAGGCGGTCGCGGACGCGCGCGCCCACCAAGTCATTCTCGGCAGTCTCTTTGCTTTCCTGCGTGTCCTGCACCCAGGTTTCGCCTTTGCTGACCTTGCGCACGCATTGCACCAGCGCTTCACCGCTCACATTGCGATAGATTACGCCGTGAACGCCGTTGGTCAGGTAGTGGCGTGAATCCTGCCCCGTCTCAGCGATGGCCACCAGCTTGGTCTTGAATTTTCTTGCCAGTTCCACCACGGTAGGCAGGCTGGGATGTGTGTCAACGCCAAAAATCATGACGGTTGCATGAAACTTTTCCAGCGCCATCATCATTTTTTCAGTGTTTTCCGCCTGCGCGACAATGCGCAAATCGTCTTCCACGGCCAACACTTTTGCCGCGCCGGTGCGGAAGATTGCCTGGTTATCAGCCAAAATGATCTTCAGCATTACTTGGCCCCTTTGCTCTTGCGGATAAATTTATATTGGTCAATCACGCAAGCCACGCCGCTCTTGGATTTCTTTTTCTTGGTGGTGGAATTTGAATTCGCTCCGGCCGCGGCAGCCGCGCTCGCGTCCTTGCGCACCACGCGCCCGGTGCAGTGGACTTCCACGTCTCCGGGTGTTCCCAGCACATTGGCCGGTAAGGTGATATCAAATTCAATGTTGGAGCCGATGGCCAGGTCCAGATCGGCCATAATGTATACGCCTGCGGCGCTCATGTTTCCGGTGGTGGCGCTGTCGTCGCCGCTTTCGCCGTGGATCTTGATCGGCAGTTCCAGCGGAAATCGTTTCCCAGTTCTAGCCTCTTCTGACATTCACTACACTCCTCAGCAAATGCCCCTGCCGGGGAAAAATGGGGCATTTTAAACAAATAGAAAGTCGATGACTGAGGTTTATACCACGAAAATGCAAAGCAGAGTAGATGGTCTTCAACTTAGTTGGCCGGAAAAGCCCAATAAAGACGCTATAAAGTAAACGGCTGCCGGACACGGAATGTCCAGCAGCCATTCGAATCGAGCAAAAACCTTAACGCCCCTGGGAAAGGCCGGGAGCCGGGATCATCGGCTTAGTCGCGGGTGAAAACGCCGGTAACGGTATAACCCAGTGCCAGTCCAATGAAGGCCATCGCGCCGCAAATAGGCCCCAAGTGGTTTCTTACGTTGCGTTTAACGTCGAGCCGCTCATGCACGCTTTCACGCAGCTCCTGCACGGAGTTATGCAGCTGGCGGCGTTCGTCGGCCGCGCGTTTCTCCAGTACGTCTACGGGAATTCCTTCAGTCATGCTGTCCTCGCTTCATTCTGGATCCAGACCTGGTCCTGTTGCAGTACCTTCATGATGCGGGTTGGGGCCAATTTAGTGGACTTGATTTCAGAATAGGCAAACCAGCCCGCCACTGCGCCAACAATCATATAAACCACCATTACAATCAGGCTGGCCCAAAGCCACGCGTACGCGCTGGGAACAAAAAACGCGTGCAGCAGTGCGATCAAAGCAAAGGTAAAGACCCCCCAGGCGGAAACCAGGAATAAAGCCGCCACCACGGCCAGCGGAATCACCGCCTTCAGGCGGCTGATCTTTTCATCCATTTCCGCCTTCAGTATGTTCACCCGCGTGGTGACAAACTGCTTCAGCTCCTCTTTGGTCTCAGACAGGATGGTTGCAATTGATTTCTCAGTATGCACGTCTCGCCCTCCCAATTCGTAGTGCTATTCCGAGCAACAAGCCTGCAGCTCCAGCAGCCAGCGCAGTTTGCACCGGATACTCCCGCACGGTCTGCTGGGTCCTCAGGCGGGCGCGGAAGTAATTCGTCCTTGCCTGCCGGCCCAATTCCGCCGATTTATCTCTGGCCTGTGTGCCCAGTTCAGCGGCTTTATCCTGCGCCGTATGTGTAAGCTCCTGCACACGGTTGGCTGCCATCCGGCGCATGCTTTCCGTCCGGATTTTGGCATTCTCCGCCAGGTTGATCACGCGGTCATAGATACCATGCTGCGCCAGTTGTTCCACATTTTCTTTGGTCTGCCGCAGAATCAGGGCAATTCTGCCGGCGGCGGCACCCAACTCGGCAGCGCGCTCTTCCAGAGAAGATCTCCCAACGCTCTTGGTATCCAGCAGTCGATCTGGAGGCGTTGAGGGATATGTATCAAAATTAGGGACATCTGAGCTGTTGTGCACGCTCTCGGCCATTATTAGTTCCTCTGGATTACTAGGATGTAGGATTAAGCCCGCGTGTTTGCAGGGGATGAGAAGGATTCGAGAGCTGCGGGACGGTCTTGGGCAACTCTGGGGTGCGCTATAGCGAAACGCCAGCTATAGCGAAACGACAAAAGACCTTTGAAACGCAGAGGAACAGAGGAAACGGAGGAAGGGAATTAATTCTGGCGATCCTTAGCAATGATTAGCTCTTGCAAGATGACCTGGTTTTCTCCGTGTCTCCGCGCCTCCGTGGTGAGATTTTGCTTTTGCTCGTCGATCTTGGCAACCCTAGAACGCACCGCCGCCACCGCCGCCAAACCCGCCCCCAGAAAACCCTCCACCGCCACCACTTCCGCCGCTCCACCCTGAGCCGCTGGAACTGGCACGCGGAGCAGAGACAAAAGTCGAACTCGCAGTGCTCGCCATGGAGCCCAAACTGTTGACGAAGTAAAAGGTGCTGAAACTCGGGCTCGGGCCATATCCCTGGTACCACGTAGGCGGGTTTTGGATGATGCCTTCAAAAGCCTTGGCCCAGCGATGTTCCACCCCCAGCGCCATGGCATAAGGCAGGAACTTTTCAAACGTGTCCGGTGGCATGCGCTTCAGCCTGTCTGCATCCACGCGATTCATAAATTCCTGGAAGCCCTTGATCTGTACTTGCGTACGCGCGCCCTTCAGGCTGGTAGCGGTGAGCTGTTTGCCGATAATGAGGATGATGGCGACGGCAATCAGGCCCGCCCCAATCGCCATGGGAACCGAGCTCAGGAAATCGGCAAAGCCCAGGACCTGCAAGGCAAGGTAAGGCAGCGCCACCAGTAGAAATCCAAGCGCCAGGTATCCTGCGGCTGAGTCCGGGTCAACCGTATACATGCCCTTGGCTTTCAGCGCGCTCATGATTTCGCTCTTGATCATCGGCAGGGCGGTATAAAAATGGTTGGTCAGGTTGGAGAGCAGCGTGACCTCACCGCCGGAAAAGACCTGTTGCAGCATCGCCCGCTCATAATCCGTAAGGCCCTTCCAGTCCTCGGGGCTTTTCTGCAGGTGGAACTCATAATCCTTGGTCGAAGAGAGAAACCCTTTGTGCTGCGTCTCCACGATCTTCACATAGCCGCGCACCGCCATATCGATCAAGACAGAAGTAATGTCGCGAGGATCCACGCTGCCGTCAATCAGCGTTCCCACTTCGGCCGGACCCATCTGTTCCGGCGGCTCATACATGGGCGCCACGGACATTCCCGGGTCGGGATCGCGGCCCTTAAGCCACCACATGGGAAACATCACGGCAAAGGCCCAGAGCGGCAGCGTAAGCACCGGGTTGCTGCGTATAAATCTGAAAAACCGCGCGATTGCACCGGGCTGATGCAGCACGCCTTTTTCAATGTAAATGTCGGCCGTTAATCCGCCACGCATCGGCAAAGCATCGCGGGATTCAACCGTAGCGCTGGGGCCGGTGATGCCTGCAGAAGCGTGCTCTGAAGATCCGTAAATCCCCTCAAAGGCCTGGGCCCGCAGTTTGCCGCTTGCTTCCGCAGGAAAGTAAATCGTCGCCGACGCCTGCTCAATGGGCACGGGCCAGTCATTGCCGGTCACGTTCCAGTAGAATTCGTCGTGGTCTTCAAAAAAACGCGTGCCGTTGGCCACCGAATACTCAATGTTTACGATGCGCGTGGCGTCTGTGGCTCCCGGCACAAAAACCTTTAGGTGGAGAAAACCGCCGCTGCTTTTCTTTTCGACCTTTAGCTTGTCGCCATTGTCATCCGTGACGGACAAAACTTTCACAAACAGCGTGTAATTCGATCCTCTGGGGCCGGGATAATCCACCGGAATGTCGCGATAAACTCCCTGGTAACTGCCGGAGAAGACAAACGTGATCTGCTCTTCCACGCGCGCCGAGCCGTCTTCTTCCACGTGGATTGTGCTATTGAATTTGGAAATATGATAGTTGCGCGCCCACGCCGGCAAACCAAAAACCAGCAGCAGCACTGCCAGAATTTTGGCGGCAGAATAGGCTCGGTTGCGCGAATGGCCGGTAAATTTCACTTGGCTTAGAACTTTACGGCCACGTTTTCGCGATCGGCGGGAGTATCCATCTCAAAGAACTGCCGCGTGTGGAAGCCGAACATGCCCGCGATAATGTTCGTCGGAAAAGACTGGACGCGCGTGTTGAAGTCGCGCACTACGGCGTTATAGTACCGCCGCGCATTCTGGATGTTGTCTTCAATCGAGTTGAGCGAAGTCTGCAATTGCGTGAATTGCTCAGAAGCTCTTAATTCAGGGTAATTCTCCGCTACGGCAAACAGACTCTTGAGTGCCCCGCTGAGCTGGCCTTCCGCCTGGGCCTTGTCCGCCGGCGTTGTCGCCTGCATGGCCTGGGAGCGGAACTTGGCTATGTTTTCAAATGTCCCTTTTTCATGCGCGGCGTAGCCTTTTACCGTCTCCACCAGGTTGGGAATCAGGTCATGGCGACGCTTAAGCTGCACGTCAATGTCTGACCATGCAGAATCCGCGCGGACGCGCAACTGCACCAGGCTGTTGTACATGCCGGCCAGAATGAAGATTGCGCCCACAACCAGTATCCCGATCACAATCAGTGGCATCATCGTTTGCTCCTGGAATAGATCCTCTGTAAAGAATTGTTGAAGCGGAAGTTATCACACCGAATCGCCATGGCGCAAATTGCTGGTGAGCCAACTGGAGAAGAATCAGCGGCGAATCGCCGTCGAAAGCTGCTACAAAAATCCACATACAATTTCAATCAATTCTATGAAAGTAAATAGCCAGAGCTTCTCAATTTTGCTGTCTACGAATAATAAATCATTCAATTTCATGCGGTTGTGGCGGAATACTAGTATGGAACGCTTAATGCAAGCCTAGGTGCTTATAAGAATGGGGGCTGTGAGACCTGCCCAACATTAATTCTAGGTTGTTGAGGCACAAAATATTGTGAGAGGAAAATTTCGAAAATGAAACATTTCTTAAGATTGTTGTTATTTGCGCTTATCTCAGTCCTAGCCGTTTCACAATCGATCACATCCGGAGATATTTCGGGTGTCGTCACAGATCCTAGCGGGGCAGTCGTTCCCAACGCTAAGGTCACAGTCGTCAGTGACGCGACGGGTGAAACCCATACAGCTAACTCTAACGGACAAGGCGTTTATCGCTTTTCTTTTCTTAAACCTGGGAGCTACACGGTATCGGCGACCTCGGCAGGATTGCAAGCTGCCAGCCACAGGGTTCAGGTAGGTATTGGCCAGGTAGCAACAGCAAATATCGGAATGACACTGACGGCGGCAAGTACAACTGTGGACGTCACCACAAGCACATTGCAGATCGACAATGCCGATCTGTCCACCACGTTCAGCAATCAACAGATATCGCTGGTGCCTAATCCCGGCAATGATCTGAGCGCCGTCGCGCAGACCGCTCCAGGCGCAATCATGAATACCCAGGGAGGCTTTGGCAATTTCTCTACCTATGGTCTTCCCGGGACATCAAACCTTTTTACCTTGAATGGCCAGAATGACAACGATCCATTCTTGAACCTAAACAATTCCGGTGCTACAAACCTGTTGCTGGGCATCAATGACGTCCAGGAAGCTACAGTCACCAACAACGGATATTCGGGTCAATACGGCCAATTGGCCGGTTCACAAGTGAACTACGTAAGCAAGTCCGGCGAAAATTCATTTCACGGAAACGCAATTTACTACTGGAACGGCAGGGTCATGAACGCCAATGATTATTTGAATAATTTGGCAATCGCGGGCTCCCCTTCAACCCCCAGGCCTTTTGACAATGTCAACCAATGGGCTGCTTCTTTTGGCGGGCCGATTAAGAAGGACAGAACATTCTTTTTCTTCAACTATGAAGGCTTGCGCGTGATTATTCCAACCGCAGCCCAGGTCAGAATTCCGACCGCTGAGTTCCAGGCCGCAACCCTGGCCCACCTGGCCGGGACTGACCCCGCGGCAATACCGTTCTATCAAAACATGTTCAGCCTGTATAACGGGGTTCACGGATCACAGGTGGGAACCGGTTCTTGCAGCACGCTCTCGGTCCTGACTTTGGCGGGTCCCTGTTTCAACCGCCTGCAAACAACCCAGAATAACTTCACGCATGAATATCAGATGTCTTTGCGCATTGACCAGAAGTTTAGCGACAAAGACAGCATTTTTGGCCGCGTCCAGACTGACCAGGGCGTACAGGCAACATTTACCGATCCCATCAATCCCGCTTTTAACACCCAGAGCACGCAGCCGGAATACCAGGGGCAGCTCAGCGAGACCCACCTTTTTGGCTCCAGCGCTGTGAATGAGTTCAAATTGTCCGGGCAATGGTACACTGCTTTTTTCGATAACCCGGACCGGCAAGCTGCCCTTGCAATCTTTCCCACAACAGTCGCCTTCAGCGGCGGTTTTTCACGCCTCGGCGGCATTAATTTCAACTTCCCGCAAGGGCGCAACGTGACTCAATACCAGATTGTGGATGATTACTCTCTAACCAGAGGTAAGCACACATTCAAGTTCGGCGTGAATTACCATCGCAATGATGTAACCGATTTTGATTATGGTATCTTCACCAGCGGTGAAGCCGTTACGGGCGTCGACGCTTTCGTCAATGGTCAAGTTGATTTTTTCCAGCAAAATTTCCCAACCCGGCAGAGCCAGCCAATTGCACTGTATGGGCTCGGTTTTTACGGGCAGGATGAGTGGCGCGTTACCGATAAGCTCAAACTAACGTTGGCTTTGCGCTTGGACCACAACTCAAACCCGGTCTGCCAGACCAACTGTTTTGCTGAACTAGCGGTGCCATTTACGTCACTAGCTCATGATCCCAACATTCCTTACAATCAGGCCATCAGGACCGGACTGCACCAGGCTTACCCATCTACCGATGGTGTAGTGTGGCAGCCCCGTTTGGGCTTCACCTTCAGCCCATTCTCCAGCAATAAGACGGTAGTTCGCGGTGGAATCGGCATCTTCGGTGATTCATTCCCCGCAGTTCTGGTGGACAACTTCTCTTCCAATCCCCCAGTCCTGAATTCGTTCCAGGTGGCTGGCGCGTTGTCACCGGCAAGCGCAGGCAATGTGTTCCAACTGGCATCAGGAGCGAATACGTCATTCGTCAATGCCTTTAACAATGGTGGTACATTAGCTTCGATTACGGCAACCAACCCGTTCTTCTTTCCTCCATCAATTACCGCGTCTGACCCAGTCATCCGCCAGCCGCGTTATCAGGAATGGAACCTGCAAGTGGAACAGGACCTCGGCTGGAATTCTGTATTAAGCTTTAATTATGTCGGCAACCACGGCATTTTTGAGGCGGCCCTTAACAGCGGCTTGAATGCATTTGGCTTTGGTGGATTGCCGGCGGCTGCGCCAGATCCTCGATTCAGCACGGTTACTCAAGTCCAGAGCATTGCCGTTTCCAACTATAACGGCCTGGTTACGAGCTTGCGGCATAACTTCAACCGCGGCTTTGCCTTCCAGTTGAATTACACCTGGAGCCACGCTCTGGATGAAATTTCCAACGGTGGCCTCCTGCCGTTCAATGACAATACCAACGTCAGCATCTTGAATCCGGTAAATCCTTTCAACATCCGCCAGAATTATGGCAATGCCGATTATGACGTTCGCCACTATTTCAGCGCCAATTATGTATGGAGTGACTCGCTCCGCCACCTCTTTAAATGGGGTCCAAATGCGGTGTTTGGCGGGTGGACGATCTCAGGAACAGTATTCGCCCGCAGCGGTCTGCCATTTAGCGTGATTGACAGCGACGCATCAGCGACTCTGAATGCACAAAACTACGGGGGCACGATACTTGCTGACGTGGTAGGCCCTTCTAGATCGGGTTCATGCGGCAGAGCAAATGCTACTCCTGATCCGGCGACCGGCAATCCGCCGCCTCCTTGCCTGAACTTCGCTGGTTTTGCCTCGCCGACCAGCGTGGCGGTAAACCAGGCCCGCAATCAGTTCCGTGGACCTCATTTCTTTGACACCGATCTTACAGTGATGAAGAACACGAAACTGGGTGAAAAGGCGAGCTTAGGTCTCGGTGTTCAGTTCTTCAACTTGTTCAATCATCCCAACTTCGACCAGCCGATCGCCGATATCGCCGCCGGCAGTGCTGATCCTGTAAATGGTGGATCGTTTGGAACAATCGTATCCACTGTCAACACTCCCACCAGCATTCTTGGCTCCTTCCTCGGCGGGAATGCCTCACCACGACTGATTCAGTTGAAAGCTGAATTTAAGTTCTAACTTTGCGATGTTTCACTGAGGAGCAGCCCTGTTCGGGGCTGCTCTTTTTTTGGCTAATTTCAATGGGCTGGAAATGATTCATTCCACGACCTAAAATCTAAGCAATGCGCAACCTTGGTTTGTTTGGCTTTATTTTAACTATTCCCCTGCTAGCCTCACTTCTGGATACATCCTCCGTTGCCCAGGAAAGCTCCAGCGCAGCCACCCGCGCAACCCAGCCCACTCAAGCCGCACAAACCGCTCCAAGTCCTACTCCTGCGGCTGAACTCCACAAACGGCGCTCTATCCCGGAAGTTGAAGACGCCATGGCCAAAGGCGAAGAACTGCTTTTCAAGAAGCATGACGCTCGCGCCAGCATTGATGAATTCAAGCACGCCGCCAAGCTCGATCCCTGGTATGGACAGGCCTACATGCTGCTGGGCCTGGCGCAGATGCAGCTTCAGCAATGGAGTGACGCGCAGTGGGCCTTTGAAGAGGCCGCTAAAGTCGAGCCCGGCAATGCCAAAGCTTATCTTGGCGCAGGCTCCGCGCTGAACGAAGAAAAAAATTATCTGGAAGCTCAAAAAGCGTTGCAACAAAGCCTGGAGATCCGTCCGGACTCGGCTGAAGCGCATTATGAGCTGGCCCGCAGCTTGTGGGGACTGGGCAAATGGCAGGCTGCGGAACCGCACGTGCGTCAAGCCATTCAACTCAATAAGGACTATGCCGGGCCGCACGCGCTGATGGGAAATATCTATCTCCAGCGCGATGACGCGGAAGCTGCCCTGGCAGAATTTCAAGAATGTCTGCGGTTTGATCCTGAAGGAAGCCTTGCGCCTTCAGTGAAAGAAATTATTGCCCAGCTAAAAAAAGCTCTTGGCAAAGGATAACGGCTCTGCCGCTCTTTGGAATTGTTTACCAAAAGCGCGCTTTTGTGTCCGATGCAATACACAACGTCCTTGTTGGACCAGCATCGCTAGGGTGTTCCGCTGAAGATTGGCCGCAATCGGCACCCAAAAGTACGATAACTTGCGTACCGCCGCTTCCCGCCTGTTCCAAAGCGTAACTATTTGGTAATATCTCTCCACAATTCACGGATTTCGGGCATGTTTTTCCCGCTGGCCTTGGCCACATAAAATGAGTTCCGCGGTTTTTCCAAAGCGTCGCGAAACCCCCGGCAACAGGGCGTTGCCGATCATTACCTATTTTGATTCTGACGCGCTTGCCGCAAAGTATTTTGTTGGCGTGCAGCGCTTTCGCCGCATGCTGTTCCATCAGCTTTCAGCCGACCATGCTGAAGCTGAAAAGATCGTCCTGGTTTCCAATGAGGACCTGGTGGAGCAGCATTACAACCAGCTCCGGGTCCCTAATACGCGCGTTCTGGCGATTACCAACTCACGCTTCCGCGATCCACGCAATGACGGCGTTGTTTACGCCTATCTTCCTCAGGGCATTCCTGAAGCGTTGCTGGAGCGGATGGCCGATAACGCACTCGACCACATCCATCTTGTTCACACACGCCATGAAGTGAACCAGAAGCTCGCGGGTGCCAGCAGGGAAATCCATGAGTTGAATCAGATTGGGATGGCGCTTTCAGCCGAGCACGATCCGGCCAAGCTTCTGGAACTGATTCTTACTAAATCGCGCGAATTCACCAGCAGTGACGCCGGCTCGGTTTATCTGGTGGAAAGCACCGGCGAAGGCGGCAACGGCCAATCACTGTTATATCCGCCAGGGCAGCCAGGAGCGCCCGTGCCGCCGCAGGCCGCGCAGGAGCAATTGCGCTTTAAGCTGGCGCAGAATGACACCGTCGCAGTGCCGTTCCGTGAAGCCCTTATCAGCATCAATGAAAAGTCGATTGCCGGCTATGTGGCGCTAACGGGTGAAATCGTCAATATTGAAGACGCCTATCATCTCGCGCCGGACGTTCCATATTCCATCAACCGCAAGTTCGACGAAGATTCTGGCTATCGCACCAAGTCGATCCTGGCTGTGCCGATCCGCAATCAGAAAGAAAAAATCATTGCGGTGCTGCAGCTCATCAATGCCAAGCGTGACTTCTCCGCGCGGCTCGACTCGTATGATGCCGTGGAGCGCCAGGTCCTGGCCTACACGCCGCGGCAGCAGGAAATTGTTCAATCGCTTGCCGGGCAGGCAGCCGTGGCCTTGGAAAACAGCCAGTTGTATGACTCCATCCAACGCTTGTTTGAAGGCTTTGTCCGCGCCGCTGTCACCGCCATTGAAACGCGTGATCCCGCAACATCCGGCCACTCTTTCCGTGTGGCCAACCTAACCGTGGCGCTGGCGGAAGCTGTGGACCGCGCGGATAGCGGCCCTTATTCCGCGGTCCGCTTCAGTCGCGACCAGATGCGCGAGCTGCGCTATGCCAGCCTGCTGCACGACTTCGGCAAGGTAGGCGTCCGTGAAGAAGTACTTGTCAAGGCGAAAAAACTTTACCCCGCGCAGCTTGAGGTGATCCAGCAGCGGTTTGGTCTCGTCCGTCGCACGCTGGAGAATGAAAATCTCAAAGCTCGCATGGATTTTCTTGCAAAGCACGGAAATGAAAAGTTCCTGGCGGCGCAAAAAGATTTTGAGGCGCGTTTGGCCGAGCGGCTACGTGAACTGAATGAGTATGAAGAAGCCATTATCTGGGCCAACGAGCCGACCGTGCTGCCTGAAGGCAATTTCGATAGGCTGCTGGACATCGCCAATCTTCATTACCAAGACATGCAAGGAAAAAAACGTCCGCTTCTGACCATGGACGAAGTCCAGATGCTTTCCATTCGCAAAGGCTCGCTCGATGAAGAAGAGCGCCTTCAGATAGAGTCGCATGTGGTCCATACCGTCAGCTTTCTGCAGCAGATCCCATGGACCAGCGAACTGCGAAACGTTCCGGAGATCGCCCGCGGCCATCATGAAAAGCTGAACGGCACCGGCTACCCTTACAAGCTCTCTGCGCCGGAAATTCCCGTGCAGACCCGCATGATGACAATCTCAGATATCTTTGACGCGCTTGCCGCCGCTGACCGTCCTTATAAGAAAGCCGTATCTGTGGAGCGCGCTCTGGAAATCCTGGATCTTTCCGTTCACGATGGTGAACTGGATCCCGGCCTGTTTGAAATCTTTGTGTCCGCCAAAATCTTTGATCGCTGGAAAGTTGAGCCTCGCGCCTACTGAGTTTTTGCTCACCCGCCGCGACGAAATTGAAGTAAACTCACCACTACCCATGAAAGAGTTTTACATTTCTGATTGCGTTCGTTTTGAAAACCAGGTGGTCACCACCTCGTTTCTTGTGGTTTCCAAGCAGGCTAAACCGAAGAAGAGCGGCGAGCTTTATCTGGCGTTGACGCTGGCGGACCGCAGCGGACATCTTGACGCCAAGATGTGGGACAACGTTGCTGACCATATCAATTGCTTTGAGCAGGATGATTTTGTTAAGGTTCGCGGGCTGCTCAACAAGTTCAACGGACGTTTCCAGCTAACAGTCCACAAAGTCCGTTCCATGCAGGAGTCAGAAGTTGATTATTCTGACTACCTGCCCCGCACCACCAAAGATATCGGCGAGCTGTGGCAGACGGTAAAGGATTTTGTCGATGGCTTTCGCGATCCGCATTTGCAGGCGCTGGTGCGGGCTTTTATGGCCGACCCTGAAATTGAACACGCTTACAAAAATGCTCCGGCAGCCAAAACGCTGCATCACGCTTTCATCGGCGGGCTGCTGGATCACGTGGTCTCACTCTTCAAGCTGTGCGACCTGGCCTGCCGCAATTACCCGGAAACGATTAACCGCGACCTGCTCCTGACTGGCGCATTCCTGCATGACATCGGCAAGATCCATGAGCTGACTTTTGCGCGTTCATTTACTTACACCACACGCGGGCAGCTTCTGGGGCACATGATTATCGAACTGGAAATGCTGCAACAAAAGATTGCCCAGGTGCCGGGATTTCCGCAGGAATATAAAACTTTGATCGAGCACCTGATCATCAGCCATCATGGCAAATATGAATTCGGCAGCCCCAAGATGCCGATGTTTCCTGAAGCGCTGATGCTGCACTATCTGGACGATCTGGATTCCAAAATGGAGAGCATGCGCGCGCACTTCCAGCGCGAACCAGGCGCTGAATGGACGACCTACAATGCCAGTTTGGCTCGTCCGCTGCTCAACTCCAAGAATTTCCTGGAAAAAATGCAGGCTGGCAACGGCGGTGCTCCAGCGGTTCAGGCTGATGCAGTTCAACCCGACGCGGTCCAGCCTGAGGCTGTTCGCCCGGACAATGTACTAGAGAGCTCAAAAGCCGCAGCGGCAAAGGAAAACTAGTCTCCGTAAGCGGCTATAATTCAGAGACACGCAAGTTTTGATCAAGGGGGTACTTTGAAATCTACACGCATATTGTATGTTGTGGCGCTATTCGCGCTCTGGTTTGTAATCGGCTGTGCCAGCAAACCGGCCACTCCGGCATCCTCAACCGATAATCCCAATGCATCTGGGGACAACGCTGCGGGCGGAACTGCCGGCAGCAAATCGGCGTCGGGCAAGACTTCCGCCAGCAAGCCAGCACCACAGACCGTCACCATTCCTGCCGGTACGGTGATCACAGTGCGGTTGGGTGAGACGCTCAGTTCCAAGGACAGCAGCGCCGGGCAAAGCTTCTCCGCGACCGTTGCGGAACCGGTAGATGTGGACGGAAAGACTGTGATTGAAAAAGGCGCGTCCGCGCGTGGTACCGTGGTGGACGCTAAAAGCATGGGCCACTTCAAAGGCGGAGCGCTGCTGGAAGTTCGGCTCAGCTCTGTGAGCATCAATGGCAGAGAAACTTCCGTCAGTACCGGCATGGTAGCCCGTTCGGTTTCCGGCAAAGGCAAGCGCTCGGCAGGGTTCATCGGCGGCGGCGCTGGAGCAGGCGCGCTGATTGGCGCGTTGGCTGGCGGCGGTAAAGGCGCAGCTATCGGCGCATTGGCTGGCGGAGGCGCGGGAACCGCCGGTGCGGCTTTCACCGGCAACAAAGACATCGTGCTTCCCGCAGAACAGCCGTTGACCTTTAAGCTTAAGCAAGCCATAGAGGTGCGCGAGTAGATCTCAGGATTTTAAAAAGCAAGCCAAGGGGATGCCGCGCGGCATCCCCTTTTTAGTTGTTGCTCTATTCGCGAATTGTCTTCTCATTGGCTGAGCGATATCGATTTCACCTCCGCGATTTGTGCCAGTTGCTTCAATTGCTTGGGCGCAATTGTTCCAACCAATTGCTTTGTGCCTGATCCGCTGATGATTTTCAATCCAGCGCGGGCCAGTTTCTGTTCCAGGCCAGCCGTGGATTCTGTGAGATCAACCCCGACTTGGATTTGCGCTGGATTCGTCTTGCACGTGCTGGCTGCGGCGCTGACGCCTCTTGCGACAGCGCAGTGATAGATTGCCAGCACTTCAGCGCTCATCTTTGCTTCCGCTTGTTTGCGCGCGATGTCTTTCGCGGACTTTTTTATCGTTGCCACGTCTGCCTGTGACATTTCGACTAAAGGCGCATTGGCTGTGACTTCGACCGTCTCATTTGCAACGTACCCCGATGGTGGTGGTGGCGCGCCTGGCTGCACAATTCTGTAAATACCCCCGGCGGACCCACCGGCAACGCCTGGAGACAATTTCGCAAAAGTCTCCATCCGGTCAAACTGGCCGCCAGGTACCGCCAGTGGCGAAACGCCTTCCGGTAACTCAACTGGGACCTCAACCTTCACGGGTTTGCCGTCTGACACGACCGTCCGCTCTTCCACAGCGACAAACGACGTAAACTGCGTAGCCAAACTGTGCTCCAGTCCGACCTTGATGATGTCCGCTTTGTATTTGGAATTGCCGGACTGTATGCCGTTCCAATCCTGTGACATCAAGTCTTCCACTTTGTGCCGCGCCCAGATTTTTTCCAGCGCCGCGTTGCTCGCGTCGGCAGAAGAAAAATCCACCGGGATAGTGCGGCTGTAATCGCCCGTTCCCTGATATCCCCTGATGGTGATCTTCCCGACGGGACTTCCGCTAGACCTGCCGGTGATGATGATTGGCTTGGCGGAAAAAAGATCGCGCACGTCCTTGGGGTAGACATCGGTCACGGGCAGTCCGTTCCAGTCGATGGCAATGTTGGTGAGCACGGGCGAATGCACGCGCTCATAAAAGCGATCGGCCGCGGCTTGCGCTTCTCCCGGCGCGGTAACAAATTCCACGTCGCCATGGCCTTCTTCCGCCATCTTGGTCAGCAGGAAGCGATTCACTGATGTGCCAATGCCGAACGAAAACACTCGCGCATCAGAATGCTTTTTGATTTCGGCGATGATGTCAGCGTCATTGCCGACATAACCATCGGTCATGAAACAGACCACGCGAATTGGATCGGCTTCCATCGGCTTGTCCGCGCCTGCGTCATCGCCCAACGCGGTGCGGATGGCCTTCATCATCTCAGTCCCGCCGCTTCCATACGCTCCGGCCAGGACTTCCTTCGCTTTCGCCACGTTTTCTGGCGTCGCAGGCACCGGCTCAGGAAAGAGAATCCTGGTGTCGCCAGAAAAAGTGATCAGGTTAAACGTTTCATCTTTGCGCAGATTGTCCAGCGCGCGTTGGATAGTCTTCTTGGCCATATCCAGCGGGAAGCCCCACATGGAGCCTGACGTATCGACCACAAAGATCAGCTGCCGTGGCACCAGCGCTTTCTCCTGCGGCCGGTCAGGCGGCTGCAGGATCAGCGTGAAGTATCCTCCGGTCTTATCGGCATGCGTCAGGATGGCGTCACTAATCCCCGTGCCCGCAACTTTGTACTTGAGGATGAAATCCTTGTTGGGCGGGACAGCCTGGTCCGCCAACGTCACATGGTAGGAATCGGCGCCAGTTCGATCAGCAAAGATTTTGTGCGATGTGGATTCAACATCGCCCACCGGAACGCCGGCCACTAGATTGACCTCCATCGATACGTCATGCCCCGCCGTTGCATCATCGGTGTGCACGCCCGCCACGGGAGGGCTGATCCGCGAAGCGTCGGGCACCTGATCACTGTTTGGCATGGTGCCATGGCCGCCCGCTGAAGTGGGATTGCCGGGTATATAGCGCGGCCCCACCACCAGCGGAAACGCAAATTCATACGTGCCCGCTTCATACTTGAGCAGCTCAAGCACGGAAAGCTTGATCTGCACCGTGCCGTTGGGCGGAATGTTAGTGACCGACTGCGTGAAAATATTAGGGCGCTCCTGGTCCAGCAGCGCGGCCGTATGGCCCGTGTTGCGCGCCTGCTCATAAATCTTGCGCGCCTCATCGCGTTCCTTGATCACCGCGCGAATCTCGCGTTGGCCCACTGTCATGGTCATGCCATCCACGGCGCTGTCATGCGGCAGGGGAAAAACGTAAACGGCCTCCACGGCGTCCGGCAAAACATTTTCAAATTCCTGTGTGACCTCAATCCGCGCGACAAAACCGCTGATCTCCGTCTTGATGCCGGTATGTTTGAGCGGAACAAAGCCTGTGACTTTGCCGTCTTTGCCGATGATTTGCAGTTGGCTGTTTCCCTGGGGCTGGCCCGCAGAAGCGTTCTGCGGATTCATAACGATGAGGACATAGAGCAAACACAAGGCCGCCGTGGCAGCCATCGTTAAACGGGCTTTCATATTTACTCCTGCATTCTTGCAGGAGAACGCGAAGATCCAGAGTTCTTGCAGGAAAAATCAGCATTTGGCGCTCGACACCCAGCAGCCAGAAAATCAGTATTCACCTTGACAGGTCTTTGGCAGGTTGGACAAAAACCGTTGCAACAGGAGGAAGAACTGCAAAACTTTTCATTGAGAGATGAAGCGAGAGAGATGAAGAAAATTAACTGGGCTCTGGCGTGGTACTCTTGGGGCGCATTGAAGGAGTGAAATCGGCGTGCGCGCTACGCCAGCTATAGAGGTCAGGACCATGGCAAATCGTACGATCGCGGCTTTCGGCCTTGGTGAGGTCTGCCCTCCCAATCTCGCCAAAAATATGTCCGCCATTCAGAAGGCGGGATGGACCACCATTATTGTCAGCCTCTTTCACATTGATTCTCTCGGGAACCTCGGCATCAATGACACAATGATCACCAACAACGGAACATATATTGGAAATCCGGATTGGCCAGGCCAGCTCCAGCAACTGCTGAAAGGCCCGGGCACCACCATTACCACGCTGGAGGCGTCTATCGGCGGGTGGGGCGTGCAAGACTTCGAAAACGTCAAGACTATCTACCAGAAAAACAACAAGTCTCTTGAGGGAACACTGCTTCAGAAAACCTTCGGGACATTCTTCACCAAGTTCCCGGCCATCAGGCTGATCGACATGGACATGGAGAATACTTATGACCAGGATTCGTTCGTAGCGTTTTGCCGGATGCTCATTAAGATTGGGTTTGGGATCACATTCTGTCCCTATGACCAGTCACAGCAGAGCTTCTGGACAAACTCGCTGGCAGCGCTGAACAAATCCAATCCTGGCGCTGTGAAGTGGTGGAACCTGCAATGTTATGCCGGCGGAGAAGGCAACGATCCCAAAAGCTGGGCCGATGCGATTTCCAAAGCTATTCCCGGTTTCAACACCAAGGGCTTCATTCTTGCCAGCGACTGGAGCCGCTTCCTGGATAAGGAACAATGGGAGTGGAACGGCGACTGCCCGCCCACAATGCAAACGATGCTGGCGCAGTATGCCAAGGAACCGTCCGTTAGTGGCGCGTTCCTCTGGAACATAGATCAGATCCTGAACTATGCCGCCGACCAGAAGATAAAGCCCGATCCCCAGCCTTGCGGCGTCGTTGGAATGACCGACTATGTGGCAGCCATGAAGAAAGCTCTGGGCTAATTTAGAGCGGTTTTGGCGTTAGTGACAACCTACGACCCGAGCTTCAAGATCGCCGCACGCAACCGCGGGTGCTTCTGCAAGAGGCGTAGATAGCGTAATTCCGTGCGTCCCGCCTTGGCTGGGATGATCTCGCCCAGCGATCTCTTCTCCTCCGCCGTCCAGCGCGGCAGGTCCGGCATAAGCAAGAGGACAGCGGCAAAGTCGGCGAATGCTGGCTGCGCCGCTTTCGAAAGCCGCCATGGCGGCATCTTCAACTGCCGTCCAAGCCACGCAACCGCGTCCCGCCGCAATGCTTCGGCATCACCATCAAAGTCCCTCGCCATTCGCCTCTGCACTGCCAGCCCAATATTGCGCGTGGAAAACCTGTCCCATGCGCCGCGCTCAGCTTCGGGAAGTTCATAAACCACATTTGCCTTGCTCAGCCGGCGCAGCGTCGCCGCCGAGGTCCGATATTTGGGATTGGCCCGCACCTTCTTCTCTTCGGCCTGCGCCAGCTTCTCCAGCGCCGGGTCCATCGAGCGAAATCCCATCTTGCGATAAAACCAGAACGCGCCGGAAGCAATGGCTTCTTCATTGCCGTCGCCAATCTGGTATGGATATACCGATATCGCGTTGACGCCATGCAATTGGCGCAAGAGCCGCAACGTTTGCGCATAAATCCAGGCGGTTTCGCCATCGCGATACGCGGGAAAGGTATTGAAGCCAATCTCCGTCCATTCAAAAAGTGAAATGCACTCCACGTAATTGATGGGCACACCGTTCTTTACCGTGAATCCGGCAAGATAGGCGCGCAAGGGCAGGCGCTTTTCCGGCGGCAATCCCCAAAAATAAATTTCCACGCCCCGCCCCGGATTGGCCTGCACCACCCACGCCGGATCAGCATTGGCGGTTCCATAGAGTTCTCGATAGCGGACGCCCGTAGCTTCTTTCACCAGATTAAGCGTCTTTTCTGCTTCGCGCGATGAAAGCACCTTGATGGGTAAGCGTGGCTTCGAGAACTCTTCCGCCAATGACACTTGCCGCCGTTGGATCAGCGGCTCACGATGAAAAAAGAATTCCTTCACGGGGTTGCGTGACAGCGTGCGCGACGCGCTGGAACCGGTCGCCCCGCTCATTTCCCATCGCACCATAATTTCCAGCGAATCATAGAGCGCAGCTTTTTCTTTTTCCGCCGTTTCTTTGGCAAAGCCCGGCAGGCGCCGGAACTGCCGTACCAACCATGGCAACTCATCCTGGCGGCCGCGTGCCGCCTTGAGCCAGTCGAGATATGGCACATTGGCTTCGGTGAGCGAATCTTCTTCCATCAATGGAAAGAAGCGCGGCCAGATCACCGCGCGCTGTGTCTCGCGCTCATAGTCAGCCCATTGAATGGAAATAGATTTAGCATGGCGCTTTGCCAGCCAGCAGACCATGGGATAGCTAAACGTCGCCTCAACCACAGTCCCCGCAATGCCGACCACTTCTTCTGGCGCAAAGTCATCGGCATCACCGCCCGCAGCCAGCACGGCTTTGACTTTGGGTTCGAAAGTTCTCAGCAATCTTTCTGCCAGTCGCAACACGCTCGGTCCTGACGGAAATGCGCGGAAGAACAAGAGCAGATCATGGAATCGAATCAGCGATGGCGCATCTTTACCGAATGTTGTCTTCGCAGCCGCAGAGAGCAGCCGGACAATTTCCCGCTCGGTGATTGTGCCGATTTGGCTGCGCGCCTGTTCCAGCTTGTTGATTAGCCAGGCTGCGGGTTTGTTTAGCATTTAGTGAAACCCTTTTACCGCAAAGGACGCGAAGGACGCAAAGGAAATCGGGAAATCGAGTCATCTAAAGAAACGAAAAACAACACCTTTGAAACACGGAGGAAAGGAGGAAGCGGAGGACCGAACCGTACTGTCGTAATTTTCTCCGCGTCTCCGTGCCTCAGTGGTAGGTTTTATTTTCCAATGACTCAATAACCCGACCTGATCACAGCAGGCGGTCGCCACGATACACGAGCCGCCCATCGATCACGCGCGCCTCTTTGGTCAGAGCGTGCGCTTTAGGAGGCTTCAGGTCCATGATGTGCAGGACCGTATGCCCATGGGCAACCAGATAGTCGGAAACCAGCATGCGATGGCAGCGGAAATAAAGCTGTTCCGCGCACATGATAGCGGTATTCGCTTTCGCTGTGCGCTCAAGCAGCCGCGCAATGGCTTGTGCAAACGTTTCTGACAGCATGTAATCGGCGTAGTTGCGGAAGGATGGATTTCTTAATGCAATGTTGGGCGACTCGTCCTGCGGCATCTGCTTGCCGCGGCGTCCGCCCAGATCTTTTTCCCAGACGTACTCGCAGCCAATCTCCGGAAGCCACAGCTCCAGGTGCTCACGATTGAAATGGGGATGGCGTCGCGACATGGGAAAAGCGCGAATATCTTCCAGCACGCGAACATCATGCGCCTGCAGGACGGAAGAGAAATCGGCGAGGTCGCGCGTGGAATGCCCAATGGTAAAGATGGTGGCCACGATTCGATTTTATTGGATCAAACCCAACATCCACCACGGAGGCACGGAGACACGGAGAAAAGATTGATCGGAAAAACCAAAGACCCTTGGTGCACATCACGGCAGTAGCCGGGCACCGGAGATCGGCCTGAAGTAAGCACAGGCCGCTAGGCTATCGAGCAATTATTTACAATTACTAGCCAATGCATCCGCTTCTGCTTCAAACCGCGCACCGTCCCATCGCCATGCCCAACGGGCCATGGATCATGAAGCAGAAATGGCATGACCTGCTTTTTGCGCACTGGCCGCTGCCGCAAGAAACAATTCGGACATTAGTCCCACGTGAACTGGAACTCGATCTCCGTGACGGCGCTGCGTGGGTTGCGGTTACGCCATTCTGGATGAGCGGCATTCGCGCGCGTCTGGCGCCGCCGCTTCCGTTCCTCTCAAAGTTCTGTGAACTGAATGTGCGTACCTATGTTCGCTATAAAGGCGTGCCCGGAGTTTATTTCTTCAGCCTCGATGCAGCCAGCCTTCCCGCCGTGCTGGGCGCGCGCGCCACGTACAAGCTACCTTACTTTCATGCGGCAATGCTGGTGCGTTCGTCGGGCGAGTCCTTTGAATACACCAGCAGCCGCTTGCAGGAGCCGCGCCCGGCGGACTTCCATGGGCGCTATCAGCCAACTTCTCCGCCGCGCACCCGCGACAAGAGTTCATTCGAAGGTTTTCTCACCGAACGCTACTGCCTATATACGGTCGATAAAGGCCAGGTGCTTCGCGCTTACATCCATCACTTGCCATGGCAGTTGCAGGATGCGGAAGCCGAGTTTGACAGGAATACCATGGCGCAAGCTTCGGGCATCACGTTACCCGACACCAAACCTCTGCTGCATTTTTCCCGGAATCTTGAAGTGCTGGTGTGGTGGCCGGAAAAGGTAAGTTAGAGCGGTGTAAATTCGTTTACAGCACGTCATTCGGCTTGGCCATGCCCAGCAGAATCTGGAACAACACCAGCCAGCGCTTCAGGCTCACGGTGATCAAGAAGTTTTCCTTGGCGTGCGCTTTGCCGTTTTTGCCCAGTTGCGCGGCAAACTCCGGATGCGTGAGCAGATAACGGATCTGGTAGGCACAACCCTCCACGGAATGCACCAGCACGCCAGTGAGTTTGTGGACAATCTGCGAGGTAATTCCGCCCACAGCTCCTGCAACTACAGGTTTTTCTTTCCACAGTCCTTCCGTCACGGTGAGCCCAAAACCTTCTTTGAGTGACTTCTGCACAATCACGGTGGAAGCGCGTTGCAGAGCATTGATTTCCAGCGCGGACCATGGGGGCAAATTCAGGATGATGATATCGGGATCGTCCCCTGCGGCCTCCATCACTTCCTGAAGCACCACCGCGCCCTCGGGATCGTCCGTGGCGCCGCCTCCTGCCAGCACCAACTGGCAGTCCACGTATTTTTTGACGAGTTTGTAAGATTCCACCACGCCCACAGGGTCTTTTAGGCGGTCAAAGCGGGATATCTGCGTGATCACCGGGCGTGAGCGATCAATGCCGAAATCGTCACAAACTTTGTTGATGTACTCTTCCGGAAGGTCTTTGTTTTTTTCCGAGAGCGGATCGATGGAAGGATAAAACAGATACTGCGGGGTGGCCAGTTGCCGAGTAAAGGCCGCCGCGGAAAAGATTGTGGCGTCGTACAGCTCCACCATCGGCCGCATAAAATCCCAAACTCCGGGATGCGGATTGGACAGATCAATATGGCAGCGCCATATCCATTTGCCCTGCGTCTGCGATTTCGAGCGAACCAATCCCACCGGCTGCGGATCGTGAATCACCACCAGGTCCTCGGCGAACTCCATGCGTTTGCGATTCTGCTCGCTGTAAGCCATGAAGATGTCCTGAATCTGCCGCGTGAGGTTATAGTCGCCGCCGTGCAGCGCGTTGTGGAAGCCTTTTGTGACCTCAAAAAAATCATTACCGCCGGTAATAACGTCCCAGCGCGTAAGGACTTCAAGCTCGTTCATCAGGGGAATCAGGCGATTCAGGATTTCGGCCACGCCTCCGCCCAGCGCGGTGGAGTTGACCATCTTGACCGTTTTGCCGCGAAGATGGCGGGCCAGAAAACGAATCTCATCCAGCTCCGGCTTGCCGATGATCGGAGCATAGTCGTCAAATCGCGGTGGCGCGGGAACCGGAGGTTGCTCTGTGCTGATGCGCGGATTCTTTCGACGTTCAATGAAATGCGCCGGCAAATCCGTCTGCCGGAAACGCCGTTCCACTAAGGGCGGCGACAGTGCTGGATCCTTCACCGGATTTTGCGCGACTTCAATCGGTGAATCTTCTTGACGCGTGGATTCGCTGGCGTTCCCGCCGTCATCCGCCACTACTGTCTTCCCTGGATTCTTGTCCTGCATTCAAAGGCTCCAAAACTGTTCATCACTGTGCCAAGTCGATTGCCGCGACATCTTCATGCAGGCACCAGTCATCCACTGCCCATTTCTGCCCCAACAACTTTCAGGATCCCGCGCCGCACTTCTTCAAGAGTGGAAGTGTAAATGTCAATGCGGTTGATCTTGTCGGCCGCCTGGGGCAGATCCAGTTCTTTATCCAGCCAGACGGAAAAATCGTTGCTGTTGAGCTTGAGGCGCAGCCGTGCATCGATAAAGTGGTAGTAAATGGCATGAATGCTGACTTTGTGCAGACCGTCAGCAAATTCTTCAAGATTGCGCGCTACATATGGGGTAGGCACAACGACCAAATCTGAAGCCATGAGATAAAACGGTTCCATGGCCGCACGGCCGGCCGCGCGCGGGTTCTTCTGCAGATAACTTTCAATGACGTGGATCAGGCGCTCGCGCAAGGCGGCAATCGAAGTAAATTCGCGGACATCAATCGCGGCCAGCCGCTCCGCCAACTCAACTTCATTGCACGAAGCGAAAGCCCAGTGCGAAAAGTCATTGGAAAATCCGGAGCTAATAAAGTGGTGTTCCGCCAGGGTCTGAAATGTGTGTTGAAAGATAGAGGATTCAGGACACGTGCGTATGGCTTCCAACAGTTCCATCAGCGTGGTTGCTTTTTCCCGTCCAATGCGAAGCAGGTGGGACGCCGAATTGAAGTAAAAAGGCGAGCGCGCCCAGCGCGGACGAGTTGTGGGCAACTGAGGTGCGGTAGCCATGGGAACTCCCTCTTGCCGTCGGGCGGATACCCGAGTTTTGGAACTGAGAGTGTTAGGATGCCAAGGCTGCAAACGCTGTTGCGTTCTTGCTTCGCTTTTCAAGAGGAGAGATTTAGTGGCGGTGGATTCCGGAACTCGGTGGCGCGAACAAAAATGAGAAGCCGATTCCAATCAACATCATCCAGCCCAGATTCCCACGCGCCGCTTCATCGGTTACCTGGATGTTCCCCATCGGGTTGAAAAGAACGGCTGCGAAGATCATGGCCGCAACCACTGTCCCGATGATGCCTGCCCGCGACCCGAATAGGCCGGCAATGATCAACAGCACGACCGTGAAAATCAGCGGAGCCATGTTTTTCCAGGAATGGCCATTGGCTGCCGCGCTTAGAGCCAGGGCGGCCAAAGCGCAAACCAGTCCACCCAGGGCGGCATCCATCAGGGGAAGAGTCCAGAGCTTTCCTGCTGCTGTTTTGATCGATGACCTGTTGATGAGATGCGTTACATGCATTCGCTTTTTCCCTTTTCCCCTACCGATAGGATGACAAAAGACAGGGTTGTTGTGGGAAAAATCGAGAGCTGAATGATGGATTTTCGAGAGTAACTGGGGACAGATGCGGGCGCAGTTTCAGCTTTCGCGTGATCACAGCGATATGGATTTTAGAATCCAGCAGCTACTCTGAATTTGGCTCGCAATCGCGCATCGTATAGATTTAAGGTTTCGCTGGGCCCTGCCACAAAAATTCATTTTTCATGCATACTGCTGATCCATTTCTATTTCAGCTGTTTTTCATCTTCGTGTGGGCCAAGCTCTTTGGTGAAGCCTTTGAGCGGATGCACCTTCCCGCCGTGCTGGGAGAGATACTTGCGGGCGTGCTCCTGGGGCCATATGGCGCGCGGCTGGTTGTCCCCACGGACGCGATCTACGCCATTGCCGGAATCGGCGCCATCTTTCTTCTATTTACCGTTGGCCTGGAAACGCAGCCCAAAGACCTAATCAGCGTGGGCGGCACTTCTCTATACGTCGCCGCAGCCGGGGTTGCGGTGCCGTTTGTTTTTGGAGTGTCATACATGCTGTTGCGCCATCATCCGACGCATGAGGCGGTGTTTGTGGCCGCCGCCATGGTGGCCACCAGCGTGGGGATCACAGCGCGCGTGCTGGGCGACATGAATCTGCTGCAAACGCTTTCTGCCCGCATTATTCTGGGCGCTGCCGTGTTTGATGACGTGCTGGGAATGATTGTGCTGGCTGTGGTGGTGGGACTGGTTTCTTCCACGGGATTGGAATGGGCGCAGCTTCTGATCACGGCAATTGAAGCCATTGGCTTTGCACTGGTCATGATGTTTTATGCGCCGCGCGTGGTGAAACGCATGGAGCCGGGCATGGAACGCATGTCCACGCAGGACGCGCCGTTGATCATTGCGCTGGGCATCTGCCTGGGGCTTTCTTATGCCGCGGTAAAGATCGGGATGGCGGCGATCATCGGCGCGTTTTTTGCAGGCCTTGCATTTGCCGAGTACTCGCCGCGATGGAACCTGCGCGCACGCGTTTTTTCCATTAATGAATTTTTGGCGCCGTTTTTCTTTTTTAGTATGGGCGCCCGCATGAATATGTCAGTATTCGATAGCAAACTGCTGGTCTCCGCCATTGTGATCTCGCTGCTGGCAATTCTTTCCAAACTTGTAGGCTGCGGCCTGCCGGTCCTGCACTCTGGGTGGAGAACGGCATTCAAGGTGGGAATCGGCATGGTCCCACGCGGTGAAGTCGGGCTAATCGTCGCTTTAGTGGGTTTGCAGATGAATATCGTTTCCGAATCGGCGTATGCGCTGGTGATCTTTATGACAGGCATCACTACTCTGGTTGCCCCGCCGATTATGAAGCTCGCTTTCCGTGACGAAGTGTCGCTGGAGCCTGCCCTGGCTGAGCGACGAAGCACGGCTATGTGAAACACAAAAAAGCTGACCAGAAGGGGTGGAGTCCGATGGTCAGCCTTGCGTCATTTGCCAATGACCTCCGCAAAAGGGTCATCGGGTCAACATGGTGCGCGGGCGTAAAGGAAATCCCGGTACTATCTGGGATCCGATGAAACGCTCCCGTCAACAAGACCCAATATAGGGTGCATGCGCACACGGCGATGTGACCACCATCACACGACATCAAAAAGATATCTGGGAGGCGGCTCGCTGCCGGCAATCGCATATCCGGCAATCGCATATAATGTGCAGTCAACTTTGGCAGGGAGGCGAACTAACCATGCCGGGAGTAACAGGCCGTGTGGCGCTGGTAACAGGGGCTTCCCAGGGGATTGGCCGCGCCTGCGCGCTGGCGCTGGCTGAAGGCGGCGCTCTAATAGCGCTGGCAGCACGCAATGAAGAAAAGCTGGCAACGGTAGCCAAGGAAATCGCGGACAAAGGCGGTCAGGCAGCCACGTTTCGCATGGACGTGGCCAATGAAGCGGACGTAAAGAGCGCGGTAAAAGCCGTGATAGAGCGTTTTGGGAAGATTGAAATTCTGGTCAACAACGCCGGCGTGACCAAAGACACGCTAGTGATGCGTATGAAAAAAGAAGACTGGGATTCCGTTCTCCAGACCAACCTGAGCGGAGCTTTTTATATGACGCAAGCAGTTATCGGCTCAATGCTGAAGCCGCGCTGGGGACGAATTATCAACATCACCAGCGTCTTTGGGCAGACAGGCCAGGCAGGCCAGGCAAATTATGCGGCATCAAAGGCCGGGCTTATTGGTCTTACGATGGCGGTGGCGCGCGAAGTTGCTTCACGCAATATTACCGTGAATGCAGTCGCGCCCGGATACATTGAAACAGCCATGACGGAAGCTCTCCCGGCGGAATTGAAATCCAAAGTGAATGAAGCCATCCCGCTGGGCCGCGCCGGGACTGATATGGAAGTTGCCCATGCGGTCCGCTTTCTGGCGTCAGAAGAAGCAAGCTACATTACCGGCCATGTGCTCAAGGTAAATGGCGGAATGCTGATGGGCTAGTGAACTCGATACAGCGGGAGCAACGACCTATTCTTACCGTCCTGTTTTGCGGATTCGCGATTGTTTTGATTTGGTCCGCGATTCATCCACACGATTACTTCACATGGGCGCTGGAAATATTTCCAGCGATTCTGGCGCTCGCCGCGCTGGCCATTACTTATCCCAGGTTTCAATTCACGTCATTTGTCTATCTGCTTATCACGCTCCATGCGTGCATTTTGTTTATTGGCGGACATTACACTTACGCGGAGGTGCCGCTGTTTAACTGGATCCGCGACCATTTTCACCTGGCACGGAACGATTATGGCCGCGTGGGGCATTTTGCTCAGGGATTTGTGCCGGCACTGGTGGCGCGCGAGGTGCTGTTGCGCCAGAGAATTGTTTTGCGACGCGGGTGGCTGTTTTTCATCGTATTAAGTATCTGCCTGGCGGTGAGCGCAGCCTATGAATTGCTGGAATGGCGGGTTGCAGTGGGAACCGGATCGGCGGCGGACGCCTTTTTAGGCACGCAGGGTGATCCATGGGACACGCAGGAAGATACGGCTACCGCAGTAGTGGGAGCGTTGACGGCGTTGATGTTCTTCTCCCGCTGGCATGACCGCCTTATCAGCCGGCTGGAAACCAAGAGGGCCGTTCCGCAAGCGGCTGGATGAATCCCTGATGTTGACAATGATGCAAGCGGAAAATGCCGAAGCTATAGCGACCGCGCGCGAACTCATGGAAGAATACGCGGCCTGGCTGGAATTCAAACTCTGCTTCTAGGGCTTTGAAGACGAGATGCGGTCAATGCCGGGCAAATATGCGCCACCAGCAGGCCGGCTTCTGCTGGCGCTCTGGGATGGCAAACCAGCAGGCGTGATCGCGTTGCGTCCGCTAGATGAAACGGAGCTATGCGAAATGAAGCGGCTTTATGTACGGCCTGAGTTTCGCGGCCACGGCATTGGCCGTCTGCTGGCGGAGCGTGTCATCCGGGAAGCGGCTGAAATCGGATACTCACGGATCAGGCTGGACACGGTCGCCGGCAAAATGGATTCCGCCATCGCCATGTATCGCGATTTGGGATTCAAAGAAACTGATCCTTATTACCAATCGCCAGTCGGGCATACGCTGTTTATGGAATTGGCATTGACTCAATGGTACGGCACTTGAGCGAATTGAGCAGCACATCCGCTGTGCGGCCTGGCGTCGAAGTCGGGTAAATATACGGTGTTCACTGTAGCAACTCGTGTCTGGCATTTAGATCCGGCATGGTTGATCGTTATCCGGAAACAAGTTCGCGGATTGCCAGACCCTTCTAACTGACAAAAAATGTTGTTGCAGAAAGTTGCTTATCTGGTTACTATCCAAGCACCCCCGGGAACGAATGATCAAAGAGCTGGTTCCAGCGATGAATATCGGCGAAACAATCAGGACTTATCGGCTGCAAAAGGGCATGTCACAGGGTGACATTGAGAAGCGCACCGGGCTGTTGCGCTGCTACCTTTCGCGCGTGGAAAATGGTCACACCATCCCTTCACTGGATACGCTTTCAAAAATTGCCGGAGCGATGGAGCTTCCACTCGGCCAATTTTTTGCCGACCACTTCTCCAACGGCAATACCAAACATCTGCCACCGCTGACTGAAGATGAAGTCCGCTTCCTAACGCAGGTGCGCCGTTACTCCATGGCATTGAATGACAGTGATCGCAAGCTGGTGCTGGCCATGGTGAAAAAAATGGCCGCAGGCGCAGGGAAGTAACAAGCCACTAGCTTTTCTGAAATCCCGAAGCGCTGCGAGGGATCCCTACCGACACCGTTACTCTGAAAAGACCTTAAACACTTGGGTTGAACCGCAAGAACACTGGAGAAGATAGAGTCCCCTCACCCGCGCTCGCGGTCCGAAAATCAACTGCGAACCTTTAAAAAGCCGCGGGATTCGGGGTTACAGAAGCAAGCTTACGCTGCCTTGCTCGCTTCGCTCAGGGCCAGCACCGCCAGTTCCAGCCGATCACGCGCGCCGGTTTTGGTAAAAATGCTTTGCAGGTGGCGCTTGACGGTGTTTTCGCTGATGGTAAGGGCTTCGCCAATGTCTTTGTTCTTCATGCCGCGGGCCACGTGATAGGCAATCTGTCGCTCACGGGTGGAAAGCCGGCTCATGGTGTTGGCAGAAGTTTTGGATTCCGCCGTCATGGTGGTAAGGACTTGCTGGGCCAACTCATCAGAAAATGCAAGCTCTCCATTGGCCACGGTGCGGACAGCGGCGAACAACTTTTCCGGACCATCGCTCTTCAGCACCAGGCCGCGCGCGCCAAGCTTTACGACTTGAGCGTAATCAAGTTCGTTGTCTGACCCGGTAAGCACCACGGCGGCCACGCGGCTTCCGGCGCGGTCCAGGGTACGCAGCACTTCAAAGCCGTCGCCTTCAGGCATGAAGAGATCCAGCAGCAACACGTCGGGCGGCTGCTCTTTCACAATCGCCAAAGCCTCTTGACCGTTAGAAGCGCGCCCTTCCACCACAAAATCAGGCTGTGTGGCAAGCAAAGCGGCCAGGGATTCACGCAAAACGGTGTGATCGTCTGCAATAACGATCCGGGTTCGATTTTTGGCGACGACCTTAGGAAGCATGATTAGTCCTTTGTATGACCTGTTATTAGATGCAATCCAGAGGGATGATGAAGTGCCCGGTTCGCAGGTTGGCCTAAAAAGCAGAAAAAATCCGCGTAACCCGGGTGTTGGGTGAACCTGACTTTGGGGGAACCTGGGTTTTGGCATGCAGGCGAATGCCCACGCTGGCAAAGTACCGCAGTGAGGGTCGCCGAGGTGTACCTTGAGTACGTAGGAAGGCCGCGGCGCTGTATGGTATATTCCGCGTAAAAGCTCTCCTTGAGCCCGACCCTGGACTGGAGTTGCCACTTTGGCCATTGACGACGACCTCAACATGCTCGAAGACCAGCTGCGCCGGCTGAAGATTGAGTACGACATGTACTTTGGCGGAGGCTCCAAAAAACCACCCACTGACGTGGAGTGGAAGGTCAAAAACCTGCTAAAGAAATTCTCTGACGGCAACCGCATGAATTACGCCCAGCGGTACCGCTATACCACCATCCAGCAGCGTTATGCGCTGTATAACGCGCTATGGCAGCAGAAGCTGGTGATCAAGGAAGAAGGCTACCGCCGGCCGCAGGACGCCGTGCTGGGAATCCAGGGCCTGCGCACGGACGAGGAGCATGAAGCGCAAAAAGCGATGAAGCACCATGGCCCGGTAACGGAAGACCGCCCTTTCAGCATGTCAGTCTCCGACGGTTCAGACCATACGCACGTGGAGTCACTTTTTCAGGCGCTCACTGAAGCGCGCAAGAAAACGGGCGAAAAAAGCGCCGCCAACCTGGATTCATTCAAGAAATTCGTAAAACAGAAGACCTCGCAGCTGCAAAAAGAATATGGCTGCAAGGCCGTGGAATACACCGTGGAATTACAGAACGGCCAGGCCAAGCTCAAAGCCAAGCCAAAAGCCTGACCGGCTCCGGCCTTTTTTTGAACAACACTTTTCCCGCTCGCGGTATCCTAAAAACATCATGGCCTTCCCCATTAAAGTTTGCGTCGTTTGCTCAGAAGAGTTTGAGCTCAAGCCGGACAAACCCGGCTTCGCCAATCGCTGTCCGGCGTGCAGCGAAACTGACGCTGCTGAGCCTTCGACCCCTGGCCGCGTGGGTGAGGCCCAACACGAGAATGCAAAAGAAGCCAACGAAGCCCGCCGCCAGGCCATGCGCGAGCTGCTGTATCGCAAGGACAGCTAGGGCCGCGCCTTTCCGGATCTTAGGCGATGTCGGTTTTCTTGGCAGCAAGCACTCTGCCCTGTGTCCGATTTTTGCTGTTCTCCGCGTCTCAGCGCCTCCGCGGTGCGCCTTTGGTTTCCCGATTTCGGCGATGTCGTGCGATCTTCGCGATTCCACGGTTGCGCGCTCCGGCTCTGCCCTGTGTCCGACTTTTGCTGTTCTCCGCGTCTCAGCGCCTCCGCGGTGCGCCTTTGCCTTTCCGTTAACGCGCGACGTCGTGCGACCTTCGTGATTCCACGGTTGCGCGCTCCGGCTCTGCCCTGTGTCCGACTTTTGCTGTTCTCCGCGTCTCAGCGCCTCCGCGGTGCGCCTTTGCCTTTCCGATCTCGGCGATCACCCGATCACCCGATCTTGGCACCCTCCCCCTCCCCAGGTATCCCACTGCATTCCAGGTCATCCCAGAACGGCGTAGACTTCAGCGTTCCGCCCCATTCCTGATCAGTGTCATCCGTGTAAATCAGTGGTGAGGCTTGCCTTTCCCCGGGGATTGGGTTTTCTGGCTAAGAGCTAACGGCCAAGAGCTAAAAGCCGTTTTTCTTCTACATAGCCCACCCGGGGGTAAGACTCTTGTTGCAAACAAAAGGGATGCGCCATTCGACCGACCGGTCACCGACCGGTCGAAGCCCTTTTTCTTGCCTTTTTCGGGGTCGAATCGCTGTTGTTCCCCATGTCCGGCTAAAGGCTAAAAGCCAATAAACTAAGAGCTATTTTCAGTTTTCAAAGAACAACCGCCGCGACACACACATTACACGGGCGGGGAATAACAGAATATACCATTTGTTCGCCCATGAGTCAAGGGCAAAATTCACGCCTGTCAAACCACTTTTAAAATGTCCCCATTCTTACCTCGATTAAAATGTCCCCTTTTCAAACTTTAGCTTCTTCCTTCTTTGTCGGCGACTCCGTTCCGGAGCGGAGCCCGTTGGGCGACGCGGAGGACGGTGTCGCCGACAGAGAACTTTCTGCCTCTCCAGGCCGGCTCATCTTTCCTTTATCTGCATACCTCCGCCAAGGATGGTTCGCCGCTGGAATCGTCTTTCCTCGACGCAATGGCATCTTCACGGTTCCCCTTCCCAGCGTCGTTACCGGCTGCTCCGGCGGGTTCGCCGGCGCTGCTATCTCCTCCCACTTCAACTCCCGTCCGCGATACTCAATTGCGATCTTCCCGTCTGCGGCTTCGTACACCTGCACCCGCCCT
>JBJMGE010000005.1:0-684875 GCA_045808085.1 Terriglobales bacterium
TCCTGGAGAAGAGCTGTTGCCGGAGGATGCGGCTTATGTGATCTATACGTCGGGATCAACGGGCGAGCCCAAGGGAGTGGTGGTGACGCAGGGGAACGTAACGCGTCTGTTTGCGGCGACGGAGAAGTGGTTCAGCTTCAGCGCCGAGGATGTGTGGACATTGTTTCACTCGTATGCGTTTGATTTCTCCGTGTGGGAGATCTGGGGAGCGCTGCTCTATGGCGGGCGGCTGGTGGTAGTGTCGAAGGCGATCACACGGTCGCCGGGAGAGTTTTTGCAGTTGCTGGTGGAAGAGAGAGTGACGGTGCTCAACCAGACGCCATCGGCGTTCTACCAGCTGATGCAGGCAGAGGAAGAGGATGGGGAACTGCGGCAGAAGCTGAAGCTACGAAGTGTGATTTTTGGCGGCGAAGCTTTGGAGCTGCGACGGCTGCGCGGCTGGTATGAGCGGCATGGGGAGACCGAGCCGGTGCTGGTGAACATGTACGGGATCACCGAGACGACGGTGCATGTGAGCCACCTGCGATTGACAGAAGAGATGGCGCGAAGCGGCGGAGCAAGCGTGATCGGAAGCAACATTGCCGATTTGCGGATTTACGTGCTGGATAGCTATCTGCAACCGGTGGCGGCGGGAGTGGTGGGCGAGTTGTATGTGTCGGGAGCGGGGCTGGCGCGGGGCTATCTGAAGCGTGCCGGATTGAGCGCGGAGAGGTTCATCGCCGATCCCTACAGCAAAGTTGCAGGCGAACGTATGTATCGCACGGGAGATCTGGGGCGATGGAGCAGGGAAGGAGTGCTGGAGTACTGGGGACGAGCGGACCAGCAGGTAAAAATACGCGGGTTCCGGATAGAGCTGGGAGAGATTGAAGCGGCATTGAGAACGGAAGCGGGAGTGGCACAGGCCGCGGTGGTGGCCGTGGAGGATCATGCTGGAGGCAAACAGCTGGTGGCGTACGTAGTGCCAGTGAAAGCAGGAGCGGACTTGGATCCATCGGTGTTGCGGCGCAGGATCAAGGAGCGCTTGCCGGAATACATGATGCCATCAGCATTCGTGGTGATTGAGCAGCTGCCGTTAACGGCCAACGGCAAGCTGGATCGCAAGGCATTGCCTGCGCCGCAGCCAACAGCAGAAGTCTACAGTGCGCCGCGGACACCGGAGGAAGAAGTACTGTGCGCGGTGTTTGCGGATGTGCTGGGAGCAGAGCGTATCGGTATTCACGACAACTTCTTTGACTTGGGAGGGCACTCGCTGCTGGCAGCAAAGCTGGTGAGCCGGGTGAGAGCGGCGCTGGGCAAAGAGGTGAGCATCCGGATGTTGTTTGAATCACCCACGGTGGCGGACTTGGTGGAGAAGCTGAGTAAAGAGGCGTTGAATCCAGACCGGCTGAGTAAAGCCCAGACCGTGCGTCCCGCTCTGGTGGCGATGACCCGGCCGGAGCGGATGCCATTGTCTTATGCGCAGCAGCGGTTGTGGTTTCTGTACCAGATGGAAGGGCCTGGAGCGACGTACAACATACCACTGGCGTTGCGGCTGGAAGGCCAGCTGAACGAAGCCGCGCTGGAGCAGGCGCTGGGTAACGTGGTGGAACGGCATGAGGCGCTGCGGACAGTGTTTCCGCAGGAAGAAGGAGTGCCGTACCAGAAGGTACTCACGGGTGAAGAAGCGAAACCGCAACTGAGAATCGAAAGCTTTAGCGAATCGGAGCTGAAGCAGCGGCTGACGGAAGCTGCGAGCGTGGGAATGGAACTGGAATGGGAGCTGCCGCTGCGACCCTGGCTGTTCCGACTGAGCGAGAACAAACATGTGTTGCTGCTAGTGCTGCACCACATTGCGGGAGACGGATGGTCGCTGGGGCCGTTGGCGCGCGATCTGGAAGATGCCTACCGGGCGCGAATAGAAGGAAAGACGCCGGAATGGGAGCCGTTGCCGGTGCAGTACGGAGACTACACGCTGTGGCAGCGAGAGCTGCTGGGCAGCGAGAGTGATCCAGAGAGCGTGATCAGCCGACAGCTGGAGTTCTGGAAAAAAGCGCTGGAGGGAATGCCGGAAGAGCAGGCGCTGCCGACAGATCGGCCACGACCTGCGGTGATGAGCTATCGCGGCGGAACGGTGCCGCTGGAGCTGGATGCGGAACTGCATCGGGGATTGCTGGGGCTGGCACGGCGAAGCGGAGCGAGTTTGTTCATGGTGCTGCAGGCGGGGCTGGCGGCATTGCTGTCGCGGCTGGGAGCAGGCGAGGACATACCGATTGGGACGGTAGTGGCGGGGCGGAGTGAAGCGGAGCTGGAAGAGCTGGTGGGGTTGTTTGTGAACACGCTGGTGCTGCGGACGGATGTAGCGGGCGATCCGACGTTTACGCAGTTAATCGAGAGAGTAAGACGATTTGCTCTGGAAGCGTATTCACATCAGGAAGTGCCATTTGAGCGCCTGGTGGAAGCGGTGCAGCCGGAGCGTTCGCAATCCCGCCATCCGCTGTTCCAGGTCGCTCTCACGCTAGAAAATACACCAAACACACATTTGAATTTGCCTCTGCTTTCTGCCCATGTTGAGGTTTCTGAGTCGAACGTCGCGAAGTTTGATTTGGGTTTTGGCCTGAGTGAGGTTCGGAGTCCTGCTGGAGATCCGCTGGGCATACACGGTGATATCTCTTACAACAATGACCTTTTTGACGAGATGACAGTCAGGTCGCTGTCTACGCGCTTTGTGCGGATGCTGAAAGAGATGGTGCAAGCTCCCGATACACGCTTGCATCGCGCAGAAATCCTTAGTATTGAAGAAAAACATATCCTGCTGGAAACATTCAACGCCACCGCGCAAGAAGTTCCTGAAGCGACAGTCAGTGAGATGTTTGAAAAGCAAGTCGCACACAGTCCGGAAGCAACGGCGCTTGCCCAGGGCGAAATATCACTTACCTATGTGGAATTGAACCAACAGGCCAACCGTCTGGCGCATTATTTGATTGCTCGGGGTATTGGCCCGGAATCATTGGTGGGAATCGCGCTGGAGCGTTCGCCGGAAATGGTCGTGGCGATTCTTGCGGCATGGAAATCCGGAGCAGCCTACCTGCCTTTGGATCCCGAATATCCGCCAGCCCGACTTGATCATATGCTGACGGATGCCCGGCCACGAGTTGTGCTGACCGCCGTAAAGCTACACGAAAAATTGCGTCATAATTCAGCCACCGAGGTCATCTGCCTCGACGCAGGGAATATCCAGACTGAATTGATGCTGTTGCCGGCGCATAATCCGTTGCAAGCTGAGCGCACCATCCCGGTACTACCGCAGCATCCGGCCTATTTGATCTACACTTCCGGCTCAACCGGCGTGCCCAAGGGAGTATTGGTCACGCATGTGGGCATTCCTTCTCTGGCTCGCAGCCACGTGCAAAATCTCAAGTTGGGGCAGCGCTCGCGGGTATTGCAGTTCGCTTCTCTGAACTTTGACGCTTCCTTTTGGGAACTGATCATGGCACTCACTACGGGAGCAGCTCTGGTTTTGTTGAATGACGAGCGCGGCGGCGTCCCGTTACAAGAGATATTACGTTCGCAGAGGATCACTCACGCTACCCTAACACCTTCAGTGCTCTCAACGTTGGATGAGAGGCAAGAATCTGATATTGAAACGCTCATTGTTGTTGGTGAGCAGTGCCCGGATGAACTGGTAGCGCGTTGGTCGCGTGGCCGCCACATGATCAATGCTTACGGTCCCACGGAAATCACCGTTTGCGCCACCATGAGCCTTCCTCTCTCCGGCTCCGTAATTCCGCCTATTGGTTTTCCTGTTATTAACACGCGTACTTATGTGCTGGATGGCAGTCTTGAGCCTGTGCCTGTGGGCGTTGCCGGTGAACTGTATATTGCCGGCGCAGGCCTGGCTCGTGGCTATTTGAACCGGTGCGCGCTTACGGCTGAACGATTCATAGCCGATCCCCACGCACGCGTTCCCGGAGCAAGAATGTACCGCACCGGAGATGTGGTGCGGAGACGCAACGATGGAAGTCTTGAATTTATCGGCCGCGCGGATCAGCAAGTAAAAGTGCGCGGGTTCCGCATTGAACTTGGGGAAATCGAAACGACACTACGATCAATACCGGAGGTCGTGGACGCGGCAGTTGTGGTGCGGGAGGAAGTATCGCGCGGAAAGCAGATCGTTGCTTATGTAGTGCTCGATAGCGGGACCACTGTTAATCCCGCCATGTTGCGCGGCAAACTCACTCATCGCCTTCCGGCACACATGTTGCCTGAGGCTATTGTTGCTGTGGCAGAATTGCCTCTCACGCTTAGCGGAAAAATTGACCGTGTCTCGTTATCGAAACGTCCGATTGAGGAACGCAGATCGGAGATGCAGACAAGCCCGCAGACCAGGTTCGAGAGAAAAATCGCGGAAATATGGAAAGAGGTGTTGGGCCGCGCCAGTGTTGGAATAGATGACAACTTCTTTGATCTGGGTGGCCATTCTCTCTTGCTGACTCAGGTGCATGCCAGGTTACAGAAGCTACTGCATGCGCGTTTGCCCATGGTCAAACTTTTCGAGCACCCCACCGTCGCTGCGCTTGCCGCATATTTGGAATCCGAAGAGCGCCACTCGCCCAGCGCACATGACGTAAAGCGAAAAGCTGAAGGGATCAAGAATCTCGCATGCACAGATGTCGCTGTTATCGGTATGGCATGCCGTTTTCCCGGCGCTCCCAGCGTTAGGCATTTCTGGGACAATCTGACCAACGGCATCGGATCAATCACTGCGCTCTCTGAAGACGATCTTTCCTCTTTACCTGGATATTTCGTCAACGATCCCGGATTTGTAAATGCAACAGGCCGTTTGGAAAATATCGACCTGTTTGACGCTGCATTTTTCAATTTGAATCCCGCCGAAGCCACCGCCACAGATCCACAGCAGCGCCTGATGCTGGAATGCGCATGGGAAGCATTGGAATCAGCTGGCCACAACCCGCGTGGGCAAAACATTGGAGTGTTTGCCGGGGCCGGAGAGAGCCTCTATCGCGACCTTCTCCGTGGCGATACTGGTCTTTTACGGTCGCTAGGCGAATTGCAGTTGACCATCAGCACAGGCAAGGATCACATTGCGCCGCGGCTATCTTACCTGCTTGACCTGCGTGGCCCAAGCGTGCCAGTGAATACCGCCTGCTCAACTTCTCTGGTGGCGGTTCATCTGGCTTGCCAGAGCTTGATGAATAGCGAGTGTGAGATGGCGCTGGCGGGCGGGGTTTCAATTGCATCGCCAAATGGATACATCTTTGAGGAGAACGGAATTCTTTCTCCCGATGGGCTTTGCCGCGCATTTGACGAGAACGCGCGCGGTACGGTCCCCGGCAGCGGCGCCGCTCTGGTGTTGTTAAAGCCCCTAGATCAGGCTGTTGCGGATGGCGATCACATACACGCAGTCATCAAAGGTTCCGCTATTAATAATGATGGAAATCTCAAAGTCGGTTATACCGCGCCGAGCGTGGAAGGACAACGGCGGGTTATAGAGCAGGCGCTCGTCAATGCACAGATCGCTCCGCGCCAGATTTCTTACATTGAGACGCATGGTACCGGTACGCCGCTGGGTGATCCCATTGAGATAGAAGCATTACGCCAGGTGTTTGAAAACGGCGAAGAAAGCGCCGCTATGGGCGAGAAGTTGTGCGCACTCGGATCCGTAAAAACCAATATTGGACATTGCGATTCGGCGGCGGGGATTGCCGGACTCATTAAAGCGGTGCTTTGCCTTGAGCACCAGACTCTCGTACCAAGCCTCAATTTTGAAAAGCCGAACCCGCAACTTGATCTCGATCACAGCCACTTTTACGTCAATACGGAAACGACGGCATGGAAACACACGCCGCGTCTTGCGGGTGTAAGCTCCTTCGGCATCGGGGGGACCAATGCCCATGTAGTTCTGGCGGAGGCGCCGTCCAGTGAGGCGGCGGGCCGGTCACGTCGATGGCAGGTGCTTACTTTGTCGGCTCGCAGTGAATCTGCATTGGAACGTCACAGAGCAGATTTGGCAAACGCGCTGCGCGAAAGGCCTGATTCTTATCTGGCCGATATCGCATTTACGCTGAATGCCGGGCGCAGAGGCTTTGTCTTCCGCCAATTTTTCGTTTGCACTAACGCTCAAGAGGCAATCACAGCGCTTACCAGCCCAAAGGAGAAGCCGGTCCGTGTGGTTGCACAGGAACGTCCGGTCATATTCCTTTTTCCGGGCCAGGGCAAAGCATACACCGATCTGGGATCTGACCTTTATCGTAATGAACCGCGCTTTCGCGAAGAGGTAGATTACTGTTGCAGCCGGCTCGTTCCGCTGATCGGCGCTGACCTGCGCGATCTCATGTTCGGGCGACAGGGTGGAATGGATGCCAGCATCTACCGTCCTCTTTTCTGGCAAACCGCGCTCTTTACGGTTGAATATGCAATGGCGCAGCTCTGGATGTCATGGGGTATCAAGCCCGCAGCGATGATCGGCCATAGCCTGGGTGAGTATGTGGCAGCCACGCTCGCCGGAGTCCTTGAACTAGACGATGCTCTGCTGCTGGTCGCGGAACGGGCCCGCCGAACCGAGAATCTGGAACCAGGAGCTATGCTGGCCGTCCCTGCCCGCGAAGACGAAATCTCTCCTTATATAAAGGATGGAATCTCTCTTGCGGCGGTAAATGGACCGGAACTCTGTATCCTCGCTGGCCCAACTTCCGAGATAGAAAGCCTTTACCAGCAAATTGCATTCCTGAACCCCATCCGGCTGGACGCCAGCCATGCCTTCCACTCACGTCTGGTTGAGCCTCTCATGGAGCCGCTGACCAGAACTGCTTCTCGAATGAGATTGAATCGGCCGAGCATTCCATATCTTTCCAACGTCACTGGCTCCTGGATTAGCGACGAAGATGCGACGGACCCCGGCTATTGGGCACGCCACGTGCGAAGCACGGTCCGATTTAATGACAGCCTGCGTGAAGCGCTGAGAAAGCCAAATAGCGTTCTGCTGGAAGTAGGTCCTGGCAAGGTGCTTAGCGAATTAGCCCGTAGGACTTATCCGGAGATCGTGGCTTTTGCGTCCATGGCCGGCGAGCCGTGTGGACGCGCACTGGCGCAGACCGTTGGCAGATTGTGGAGTGAAGGTGTTGCGATTGATTGGCAAAAGTATTACCAGGCAGAATATCGGCGACGCGTTCCTCTGCCCACATATCCTTTTGAGCGCCAGCGTTATTGGGTCACTACCCAGGAAGCATCCGAAGGCACTCCGTCAGGAGATCCACTTGCGCTTAAAGATCCTCCTGAGAAATGGCTCTACGCAACAAACTGGAAACGAACGAATCCACTGCCCCGGCTGGAATTTCGCACAAACTCCAACACGGGCAGTTGGCTGGTTTTCTCTGAAGCTGACGCCATCGGAGCGGAGCTTGTGTCGAGGCTTCGCCAGTCTGGCCAGACGGTATGTGAAGTGCGGCAAGGCACAGCCTTCCAACAGAAGGGATCGGACTCTTTCACGCTGAATGCCGGTAATCCGGAAGACTATCAACAGCTGCTGCAATCGATAGGCGAGCATTTTCCGCAGCGAATCATTTATGCGTGGGATTTCCGCCACGATGCTGAAATCTCTGTAGCCGCAGGCCTTGATAGTTTGATTTATCTCGCTCAGGCAGTAGCCTCGTCTGAAAAAGCTGCTTCCGTTCGCATGGCAGTGATCACCTCAAGCTTGCACCGGGTCCTCGATGAAGAACTAAGTCCCGACCACGAAGCAGCCAAGCTTGGAATTGTTCATGTGCTGCCTAAAGAAGCGCCGGCCATCAAATGCCAAAACATTGATCTAGACCAAAAACAGACGGATCTTAGCAGGCTGGCGGAGCATGTGCTTGCTGAGTTCGCAAGCGAAACTGCAGATACGATTGTTGCTTATCGTCACGGACAACGCTGGCTGCCAATTGTCGAGCAGACGCCATCAGTTTCTGTCCGCCAGCATCAGTTCCAACGCGGCGGAGTATATGTAATAACCCATGCATTGCAGGAGATCGGCTTCACGCTTGCGGAACACTTGGTGCGCGAATTCGAATGCAAGGTGGTGCTGCTTGCCCGCTCGTTCTTCCCGCGTCCTCAGGAGTGGGACCAGTGGGTCCGCGAACAAGGGGATAACGATCCGATATCGCGCAGCATCGCGCGATTACGAGATATTGGTGAATCGTTAACAATACTAAGTGTCGACATCTCAGACTCCGAGCGGCTGAAACGGATCAAGGTGCAAATTGAACGCGAAGTCGGCGCTGTGCAGGGCGTGCTTCATCTCGACAAGGCGTCCAAAACGGGGCTTATTCTGGGTAAGCCCACACCGCCTTCGGGCTCGCTGCACAATGACTTTGCCGAATTGGCTGCGCTGGATCAGGCGTTCGGCAATGAGTTGCTGGTAATTTTTTCCAGCAATCTGGCTGAGAGCGGCGGCATTGGGCAAGTGGACCAGGCCGCTCGCAGTGCTGTGATCACGCACTTTGCTGAGCGGCGGGCATCATCCGGCCGGCCCACGGTGGCTCTGGAGTTGGGTCCCAGGGCTTGGACCGAAGCGGCTGATGAAAATCCTGATTCCAGCTCATTCCTGTCACAACAACTTGAGGAAAAACGCCAGCGTTTCGGCATGACGGCCCAAGAGTGCGTTGCTGCTTTACAGAGCGCGCTTTCACTGTCGCTGCCGGATGTAATTGTTTCCACTCGCGACTTCAATGCTCTGATGGAGCAGCAGCACTTATTCACAACCGATTTCTTCCAGCAACAAATCGGAAACTCGACTCCCAGCAATGGCAACGGCAATGGCGCGTCGCATGGCCGCCCAGATGTTTCCACTTCATATACCGCTCCTCGGAATGAGGTAGAAACGCTACTGGTGGAGCTCTGGCAAGCCACCTTCCGCATTCAGGAAATTGGTATTGCCGATAATTTCTTTGAATTGGGCGGGCACTCGCTTCTTGCCGTGCAACTTCTCAAAAACATGAATCAGACTTTTTCATCCAAAATCACCCTCAAAGACCTGTTTGACGGCCCCACTATTGAGCAGCTTGCCGCAAAAATCTCAGGTACGCCAGCTAATAGCGACGATGCGGCGGAATTAGAGGCCTTGCTGGCGGAAATCGAAGGCATGTCGGTAGATGACTTGCGGGCAGAGTTGGATGGAAGTAAAGAAGGCATCAACGCCGAGTAACTATGTCGAAATTGTCAGAGCGTATTCAGAACCTTACTCCGGAGCAGCAGGAATTGTTGCGGCGGCGTATGCAGCGTGAAGCCGGCCAGCAATTGCAGGCTGTACCCGCTTCCACGGGCGTCGCAGTTGCGGATGCAGCACCCGCGCCAGTTCGTCCCAATTTGCGGCAGAAGGTGGACTTCAGCATCTTCTTCTTTTCCGCTGATGGCAACGCCGAAGAGAGTCAACGATATCGTTTGCTGCTTGAAAGCGCGCGCTTCGCGGATGCCAACGGGTTTGCTGCGATCTGGACGCCGGAGAGGCATTTCCAGGCCTTTGGCGGACTTTATCCAAATCCCTCTGTGCTGAGCGCTGCATTGGCCATGATCACGGAGCGCGTGCAGATTCGCGCTGGCAGCCTCGTGCTCCCACTGCACAGCCCGGTGCGCGTCGCGGAGGATTGGGCGCTGGTGGATAATCTTTCTCACGGACGCGTCGGCATCTCCTTTGCCACAGGATGGCATGAACATGACTACGTGATTGCACCTGCGAATTTTGAAGACCGCCGCGAACTGATGTTCCAGAACATCTCTTTGGTGCGGCGATTATGGGCCGGTGAAGATGTAGAAATCGCGGGTGTAGGCGGCAAGAAAGTTGCCGTCAGGACTCTCCCAAGGCCAGTTCAGAAAGAATTGCCATTCTGGGTCACCGTTGCTTCCACGCGGACATGGCAGCGCGCTGGAGAAGTTGGCGCAAACGTCCTCACTGCATTCTCTACATCGTTGGAAGAGTTGCAGCAGAATATTGCCGGTTACCGCAAGGCCCGCATGGAAAACGGCCATGATCCTAGAACTGGAATCGTTTCTCTCATGTTGCACACCTACGTGGGAACAGACCTGGATCAAGTCCGCGAGATCGTGAAAGACCCGATGAAAACTTATTTGCAGACTTACATCAATCAGTTCCGGCCCATGGCAGGGGAAAGTGTTGTTGACCCTTCTTCCCCGGAGATGCAAAGCCTGATTGATGCGGTCTTCGAAGATTATTTTGAACAGAGCTCTCTGCTAGGCACGCCGGATAAATGTGCTGCTGTCATTGAAAAGGTGGCAGCGGCGGGCGTGAATGATCTTGCCTGCTTGCTGGACTTTGGACTCGATCATGAGACAACGATGGAAGGGCTAAAACATTTGGCGGAGTTGCGTCGAAGCATGCAGCTGCAGATTGCAGCAACGGGACAGGGAGAGTAGTTCATGAGCGTCAAGGACACGGGTCAAATGCAGGCATTGGAAAATACCGGCAAGAAGACGCTGGCCGAAAGGATTGCTGGTCTCTCACCCGAGCAGCGGGCTGTGTATGAACTCAAGCGCCGTGAGCTGCAAAAGAAAGCAGCTAGTCCGCGCATTCCCCGACTGCAAGGGAGCGGACCGTGGCCTGCATCCACGGACCAAACAGCGCTGTGGTTCATCCAGCAGCTCGAGCCCACTACTTCGGCGTACAACATCGGAAATGGTTTTCGCGTAAAAGGAAATCTTGATGTAGCGCTGTTCGAAAGATGCCTGAACGTAGTGGCCCAACGCCACCAGATACTGCGTACGATTTTTAAAACGATTGATGGCAAACCTTTCCAGTTTGTTACTGACATGAAGCTTTCCGCTCCGGTCATCGACGTGCGAACTGCGCCTGATCCTGAAGCCGCCGCGCATGAAGTTGTTACGCGAGTCATAAGGGAACCATTTGACTTGGAGAAGGGGCCGCTCGCCCGTGTTCCGCTGGTGCGCATTGCCGACGACGATTATGTAATGGTCGGAGTGCTGCACCACATCGTGACCGACTGGTGGTCTTATTATGTTTTTTATAGCGAATTGCTGGGCCTGTACTACGCTTTTTCGCAGGGATTGCCCAATCCGCTGAGCGATTTGCCGATCCAATATGCGGATTGGGCGGCGTGGCGAGACCAATGGGAACAAACAGAAGATTTCCGCACGAAAGAAAACTATTGGCTTACCCAGATGGATGGGGTGCCGCACGTTTTGGAGATCCCGGCGGACAGGCCTCGTCCTTCAGTGCAGTCTCACGGTGGCGCTCGCTCGCCCTTCGATGTGCCCAATGATATTCTGCGCCGCTTGCGCGCCATGAATCGCAAAGCAGGCACTTCTTCTTTCATGACGCTGCTTGCCGCCTTGAATGTTTTTCTTTGGCGTTATACCGGTCAGGAAGATTTTGTGGTGGGCACGCCGGTCTCTGCCGATCGTGATTCGGAAGAGACGGTAAACCTTATCGGCTACATGCTGAACACGCTGGTGCTGCGGGGAGATCTTTCCGGCAATCCCAGTTTTCTTGACGTGCTGGAGCGTGTCCGCAATACCTGTCTTGGGGCTTTCGCGAACAAAGAGTATCCGTTCCGGCATCTGGTAGACCGGCTAAAGGTGGAGCGCGACATGAGTCGCATGCCGCTCTACCAAGTTGAGTATTTGTACATCAGCACGGAAAGCCCCATGCAACAAAATCCGGGTCTGCCGGAAGGGAACATTGCGCTGCCCGGGTTCGAGTTCTCCGTATTCGGCATTGATCGTAAAACGTCTCCGGTCGATTTGCAGATAACGTTTGGCGAGTCTTCTGACCAGCTCAACCTCATGTTTGAGTACAACACTGACATTTTTGAGGCAGCTACTATTGATCGGTTGGCGAACCATCTCATCTCCGTTCTGGGCACAGCGCTCAGAGAGCCCGAACGGCCAATCACGACGCTTCCACTCCTCAATGCCGAGGAACGCCGCCATATCATCCAAGATCTCAATCCCAAAGCCAATCCAAAGAACGATAAGGACATCACAGAACTGTTTGAAGCGCAGGTTGCGCGTACGCCTGGCGCTTTGGCGTTGACCTTTGCAGAGGAATCGCTCACGTTCGCGGAACTAAACCAGCAGGCTAACCGACTGGCGCGTTATCTGATCACGCACGGAGTAGGGCCGGAAACTCTGGTAGCGATCTGCATGGACCGCAGCGCGGAGATGCTTACCGTGATGTTGGCCATCCTGAAGGCCGGCGGCGCATATCTGCCCCTCGATCCGTCTTTTCCTCAAGAGAGAATTGCATACATGCTGGCCGATGCTGCTCCGCTGGCCGTGATTACTAGTCAGTCATTAACATCCCATCTGCCGCCGACAGTGAAACAGCTTCATCTTGATGCGCCCGAGATTGTCTTTGAGGTGCAACAGCAGGCGGAATCGAATATTCGCCATGCTGATCGCAATCAGCCGTTATCGCCCACTCACCCTGCTTACGTTATCTATACCTCGGGTTCAACCGGCAGGCCCAAAGGTGTGATGGTCCCGCGCGGTGCCCTCTCTGCTTTCCTTAACAGCGTTAGCGAGCAGATACGTTTCGAGCTTGGTCAGACCCATCTCGCCATAACCACGATCGGGTTTGACATCTCCATCCTGGAACTATTCCTTCCATTTTGCCGCGGCGCACAGGTGGTAATCGCCTCCCGGGATGAAGCTCGTGAAGCTGCGCGGCTGTGCGCGTTAATTTCTTCGTCAGGTGCGGATTCAATGCAAGCCACGCCCAGCCACTGGGAGATGGTTCTGCGCGAGGATTCAACGTGCTTGCGCGATTTACGCATTCTTTGCGGAGGAGAAGCGCTTCCACGCCAGCTTGCAGACGAGCTTCTGCACGCCACCGACCGCGAGGTTTACAACCTTTATGGACCCACAGAAGCCACCATCTGGTCCAACGTGCACCAGCTTACGCAAGCCGATTTTTCTGACAATGCCTCAGCAGTAGTCACGATTGGTAAACCTCTTTCCGGGTATCGGCTGTACGTGCTGGATCACTGCCTGGAGCCGCGTCCGGCAGGAGTGGTGGGGGATCTTTATATCGCAGGCGAGGCGCTTGCGCGCGGTTATCTGAATCATTCCGCGCTTACCGCGGAACGCTTTGTTGCTAGTCCGTTTGCTGATTCGGCTTCTCGCATGTATCGCACCGGCGATCTGGCGCGATGGCGACAGGATGGCACGATTGAATTTCTCGGCCGCGGCGACCAGCAGATCAAGCTCCGCGGATTTCGCATTGAGTTGGGTGAGATCGAGGCAGTGCTAAAGTCCCAGCCGGGAATTGCTCAAGCTGCGGTAATTGTGCGCGAGGATGGAGCCGCCGGGAAAGAACTTGTCGCTTATCTGGTTCCTTCCGGCGAAGAACGTCCTGATTCATCAATCTTGCGCCGTGATTTAAACACACGCCTGCCGGATTACATGGTGCCTTCGGTATTCGTATCGTTACCAGTTTTGCCGCTCACGCCGAACGGCAAACTGGACCGCCGCGCTCTGCCTGCTCCTGAGCGCCAGAGGGAGAGCTATCGCGCACCGCGTACGCCGGAAGAAGAGATGTTGTGCGACATTTTTGCCGATGTGCTCTCTCTGGATCGCGTTGGCGTAGACGATAATTTCTTTGCTCTTGGCGGACATTCACTCACAGCGACAAGATTGGTCAGCCAGATTCGCGCGACGCTGGAGATCGATGTTCCCCTGAAGTTGCTCTTTGAAGCCCCGAGCGTCACCCAGCTTGCCCCACATTTGCGCGGCGCACAAAAGCCGCGCATTCCGCTGGTGCGCCAAGATAGATCTGAACGGATTCCACTTTCCAATTCTCAGCAACGTCTCTGGTTTATTGATCAGCTTGAGGGCTCCAGCACACAATACAACCTGCCGGAAGCGCTGCGGCTGCATGGTGAATTGGACGTGGCGGCATTGCGCCAATCAGTCCAGATTATTATTCAGCGACACGAAACGCTCCGTACCCATTTCGCTTACACGGACGGCACGCCGTTTCAGATCATCGAGCCAGAGTTGAAGCTCGATCTGCCGATCGAAGATATCAGCGCGTTGCCGGAGCGTGAGCAGCGATCTCTTGTGCTTGCGGCCCTGAATCAGGAGTTTGAGCGGCCATTCGATTTGTCGCAAGGTCCGCTGTTCCGGATGAGGCTGTTCAAGCTCGCGGAGCGCGACTACATCTTCCTGCGCACATTGCACCACATCATCTCCGATGGGTGGTCTCAAGCCGTTTTCAATAATGAGTTCATGCAGCTTTATGAGGCCTTTCACAAGGGAAAGGCCAATCCGTTGCAGCCGCTTACCGTGCAGTATGCGGACTACGCCATTTGGCAGCGGCGCTGGCTGACGGAAGAAAAAGTGGCGAGCGATCTTCAGTACTGGAAAAAGCACCTCGCCGGGATTCCTGAGCAATTGGAGCTGCCCAAAGATCGGCCACGCCAGGCCCGACGCACGTATGGCGCCGATGTTTGCAGCATTACAGTGCCGGTCGAAACTCTTGCAGCATTGAAGGGGGTGAGCCACGCCTGTGATGCCACGCTGTATATGACTTTACTGTCCGCTTTTGCGCTGCTGCTCCAGCGTTACAGCGGGCAGGATGACATTGTGGTCGGCTCGCCGATTGCGAACCGCCAGGATTCGCAGCTTGAAAAATTGATCGGATTCTTCGTCAACTCGCTCATCATGCGTGTGCGAGTGAATGCCGGGCAGAGCTTCCCAGAACTGCTGGCTGAGGTGCGTGGCACTGCGCTGGAGGCTTACCAGCATCAGGACCTTCCTTTTGAGCGGCTGGTTGAGGAACTCTCCCCGGAAAGGCGCTTGAATGCCGCACCGATTTTCCAGGTTGTATTCGCGCTGCAGAACGCGCCGATGGCAGCAGAAGAGTTCAGGGATTTGCAGATAGAAGCTGTGGCGGCGGATGAACCACGTGTACGCATTGATCTTGAAGTGCATGCGGTGGAACACAACGGCGTGCTCAATTTCCATTGGCTGTATAGCCGCGATCTGTTTGACCGGTGGCGCATGGAGCAGATGGCTGCTCACTATCTCCGAATGCTTGAAGTGGTGGCCGGCAATCCCCGGCAGCAAGTTGCGGACTTTGATTTACTGGGCAGCAGTGAGCTTACAAAACTCATTGAGGAATGGAACCAGACTAGCCGCGAGATTCCTGAAGCTACCCTAACGCAACTGTTTGAAGCTCAAGTGGAAAAGACTCCCAACGCTGCGGCGGTCATTGTTGGCGACAAGTCTTTTAGCTATCGCGAGCTTAACGCACGCGCCAATTGCCTTGCGCGCGTACTCATCAGCTCTGGCATTGGACCTGAAGATTTCGTTGGTTTGGCGGTGCCCCGTTCGTTGGAAATGCTGGTTGCTTTGGTTGCAGTGCTCAAGGCCGGCGCCGCTTATCTTCCTCTCGATTCCATTCTTCCAACGGAGCGGCTGCAATTGATGCTCAATGACGCTCGTCCATCGTGCACTATCACTGTATCCGATCTCGCGTCAAAGTTCCCTGATGGCTCTCGCCTTTTGCTGCTTGACGATGCCGTATTCGAGAAAGTTTTGATGGAGCAATCTGATCGTAATCCGGCTGATAATGAGCGCACCAGCCCCTTGCGGTCCACAAATTCCGCTTACGTGATTTATACCTCTGGATCTACGGGAACTCCCAAGGGAGTGGTTGTTACACACGCAGGTTTGCCATCGATCGCACAAACACGGCTGGAACGGTTGGCGCTTACGCCCGCGTCACGCGTACTGCAATTTTCATCTCTCAGCTTTGATGTTTCCGTGGTTGAAATCATCATGGCTTTCACGACCGGGGCTGCGCTTGTGGTCCCGCGTGACGATCAGCGTAGTGGTACGCCGTTGCGGGAATTGCTAGTCAGGCATGGAGTGACTCATGCGTCGCTTCCTCCGGTGGTGCTGCCCACTCTGGAGCGAGAAGATGATCTGCCGCTCACGCATCTTGTAGTGGGCAGTGAGGCTTTATCCGCTGAGCTGGTGGAAAAGTGGTCGCGTGGACGGACTTTAATTCACGCTTATGGCCCAACTGAGACCAGCATTGTTTCTACTATGAGCGCGCCGCTTTCAGGCCGCCAGGCTCCTCCCATAGGCAAGCCGATCATGAATAGCCGCGTATATGTGCTGGATGAGCGCCTCCGTCCGGTCGCCATCGGCGTACCCGGTGAACTGTACATAGCAGGCGCAGGACTGGCACGCGGTTATCTCAATCGCACAGCGGTCACCTCAGAACGGTTCCTGGCCAATCCCTATGGCACGGCAGGCTCCAGAATGTATCGCACGGGAGACCTTGTGCGCTGGCGCACCAATGGCGATCTGGAATTCATTGGCCGGACTGATCAGCAGGTAAAGATCCGCGGTTTCCGCGTGGAGTTGGGAGAAATTGAATCGGCATTGCTGAAGCACCAACGAGTCCGCGAAGCACTGGTGATTGCGCGCGAAGATCGTCCAGGAGAAAAGCAGCTCGTCGGCTATGTCATTGCGCGACCGTCCAGCGAGCGTCAGACGCACGCGGAGAGCGAGCAGATCAGCCGTTGGCAGCAGCTATATGATTCCTATCGCAAGGAAGCGACTGCGAACAACGGTGCCGCCAAGTTTGCTGGTTGGAACAGCAGCTACACCGGCGATCCGATCCCGGCGCATGAAATGCAGCAGTGGGTGGACGAAACAGTGGCGCGACTGCTGAAATTGCGTCCGCGGCGTGTGCTGGAGATCGGCTGCGGAACAGGATTGCTGCTCACGCAAGTTGCGCCACATTGTGAGAGCTATACCGGATTGGATTTCTCCGCCGCGGCGCTCGCGCAGCTCAGCCACGCCATTGAACAGCGCGAAGATCTCAGGCATGTCACACTGAGACAGGGTCTGGCCCATGAGCTGGACTTTGTAGCCGACGAGAGTGTTGACCTGGTCGTTATCAATTCGGTTGTCCAGTATTTCCCCAGCACGGACTATCTCTTACAAGTATTGAAGCAGGCCGTGCGTGCCACTTCGCCGGGAGGGCACATATTTGTTGGCGATGTGCGCAGCCTGCCGCTTCTGCGCGCGTATCATGCGTCGGTTCAGCTCTACAAAGCCTCTCCGGAAACGCCGCTGGAAGAATTGCGGCAGAGGATCAATAACGCGCAGCAGGCGGAGGAAGAACTGGTGCTCAATCCTGTTCTTTTCCATGAGATCGCCGACCGCTGGAACAGAATCGGGCGCGTCGCTACCGATCTGAAAGCTGGCGATTACGACAATGAACTGAGTCGCTTCCGTTATGACGTGATGCTGCCCATCGGCAACAAGGAAGCTCTAGAAGATGCTGATCGCTGGTTGACGTGGGACCAGGATGGAGCCTGGCAGAACGAACTCCGCCGCATATTGAGCGCGACTTCGAACAGTTCGGTCGGTGTGCGAGGAATAAGAAATGGTCGCGTTGCACCGGCGGTTGCGGCATTGGAACTGCTTGATAGTCACAATCTCAAGGGTACAGCAGGAGAGATAGTTGCGGCTTCTGTTGCGACACGCGGCGAAGACCCAAATCTCATCGCGCGTCTGGCTTCTGAGATGGACGTTGAGGTGCAGTGGCGAGCTTTCTCTTCTACGGGAACATGCGATGCCATTGTTAATCCGCGCTGGCGAGAAAAGAAGGCAGAGAAAGATTTACCAGCAGCGTACTACCGGAAGTATGGAAATGATCCCGCTCTGGCAGCGGAAGATGCAAAGCTAGCTCCGGAATTGCAGGACTATCTGCGGCAATATTTGCCGGACTACATGGTTCCTTCTGCACTGGTCTTGCTTGGTTCATGGCCGCTGACGGCGAGCGGCAAGATTGATCGGCGCGCGCTGCCCGCTCCAGACCGACGCAGTGAAAGTTACGTACCACCTCGCACCCCGCAGGAAGAGATTCTATGTTCGATATTTGCTGACGTGCTGTCATTGGATCGCGTAGGGGCTGAAGATGATTTCTTCGCCCTGGGCGGTCATTCTCTGTTGGCAACGCGGCTGGTGAGCCAGGTTCGAACGAGCTTTGGAGTCGAACTCCCTTTGCGTACTTTGTTTGAAGCTCCAACAGTTCGCTTACTGGCGGAACATGTCAGCAAGGCCGATAAAGTGCGTGCTCCGCTGGTTCGGCAGCCAAGGCCGGACCGCATTCCTCTTTCTTATGCGCAACGCCGCCTCTGGTTTATTGATCAGCTTGAAGGGAGTAGCGCGGAATACAACATGCCGCAGGCGCTCCGGCTGCGCGGCACGCTTGATCCTGAGGCCTTGCAGCGGGCCATTGACACGATCGTGGAGCGCCATGAAATCCTGCGCACACACTTTGCCCACATTGAAGGCGAGCCGGTCCAGATTATTGAGCTGCCGCGCGCATTTGAACTCCCGGTTGAAGATCTCAGTGGGTTGGGCGAGGAAGAGCAACGCGATCATGCTCTAGAGATTATGCGGCGGGAATGGGAACAGCCGTTCAATCTGGCAACCGGTCCGGTGCTGCGGATGAAGCTCATCAAAGTGAGCGAGCGTGATCATGTCTTGTTACGCAATTTCCACCATATCGTCTCGGACGGATGGTCGCAAAGCGTATTCAACCGTGAGTTCATGCTGCTGTATGAATCATTTCAGCAGGGCCGCGAGAACCCACTGCCTCCGCTGGCAATTCAGTACGCCGATTTTGCCCTTTGGCAGCGAAAATGGCTTGATCAAGACGCACTGGCCCGCGACGTAGATTACTGGAAGAAGCAACTGCAAGGCATCCCAGAGCAGCTTGAATTGCCGCGTGATCGTCCGCGGCAGGCCATGCAAACCTATAAGGCGGACTATTGCAGCGCCACGCTCTCCGGCCACCAGGTGAACGCGGTAAAGCAGCTCAGTCAGGCGAACCAAGCCACTCTATACATGACGTTGCTTTCGGCTTTTGCCGTGCTGCTCAGCAGGTATAGCGGGCAGGATGACATTGTTGTTGGTTCGCCGATTGCCAATCGGCGTGAAGCGCAGTTGGAGGACCTGGTTGGATTCTTTGTGAATTCCCTGGTCATGCGTGTACGGCTGAACCCGCAGCGGAGTTTCGCGGAACTGCTAACCGATGTGCGCAACACCGCGCTGGAAGCGTACCAGCATCAGGATGTCCCGTTTGAGCGACTGGTAGAGGTGCTATCGCCGGAGCGCAGCCTGAACAAGACGCCCATCTTCCAGGTCGTGTTTGCGCTGCAAAACGCGCCCATGGGCAGCCAGCAACTCTCCGGCTTGGAAGTGGAGCGAATCGCCAGCGACGAACTGCTGGTCCGGTTTGACCTGGAGTTGCACGTCTTTGAATTTGAAAATGAAATAGGGTTTTACTGGCTCTTCAACAAGGGACTGTTTGATCGCGCGCGCATGGAGCAGATGGCGCGGCATTACGTGAAGCTGCTGGATGAAATTGTGGCTGCACCATGTGCTCCTGTCCATGCGCTGGACATGCTTACCAGCGATGAGCGGCGGCTGTTGTTGCGCGAGTTGAATGAGACGGCGCAGCCCCTATCGGATACATCTCTGCTGAATACGTTTGAGCGGCAGGTTTCTCTCGACCCTGAAGCTGCGGCCGTGGTATGCGGTGAAATCATTCTTACTTATCGCGAGTTGAACGAACGGGCCAACCAATTAGCTCATCATCTGATCGCTGAAGGGATCGGGCCTGAAGGCACAGTTGCGATTTTGCTGGAACCCTCGCCGAAGATGATCGTCGCACTGCTCGGGGTGTTGAAATCCGGAGCAGCATACCTGCCCCTTGATGCTGAAATGCCTCGTGGCAGGCTGGAATACATGCTGGCCGACGCTCGCCCTGCTCTGGTGCTCAGCCAGGAATCGTTGCGCACTAAAGTACCGGGAACAGCGAAGCTGCTGATGCTAGACGCGCCTGAAACGGTCGATTATCTGCGTGCGCTGCCGAGTCACAATCCCGTGGATGCCGACCGCGTTGCGCCCTTATCTTGCGCGCATCCTGCTTACGTTATCTATACGTCGGGTTCAACTGGAGTGCCCAAGGGCGTGGTGGTGACCCATGAGGGCCTAAACAATTATTTGCAATGGAGCGCTCAAAAATACCAGGCATCGCAGGGAAGCGGTGCGCCCGTACATAGCTCAATCGGTTTTGATCTCACGATCACCAGCATCTATCCCCAGTTGCTGATGGGACGGCCGGTGATCATTACGCTTGGACAGCGCGATGTAGAAAATCTGGCTGAGAATTTGCAAAGCAGCAAAGATCTTACGCTGGTAAAGCTGACGCCCGCTCACATGGAGATGCTCAACAACAGCCTTACCGCTGAACAGATGAAGCAAAGCACTCGTTCCATGGTGATCGGCGGTGAGGCATTGAATTATGAAAGTCTAACTCTCTGGCGCATCAATGCTCCTGAGACCAGTCTGATCAATGAATACGGTCCGACCGAAGCGACCGTCGGCTGCTGCATCTATCAGGTACGAGCAGATGATCCATTTACCGGCGCGGTGCCCATCGGCGCTCCAATCGCAAACACGCAACTCTACGTCTTGGACACGTATCTTGAACCTGTGCCTCTCGGCGTTATTGGAGAACTTTACATAGCCGGCACGAGCTTGGCGCGCGGATATTTCCGGAGACCGGGGCTAACAGCGGAACGCTTTGTTGTAAATCCATTTGGCGAGCCCGGCGCAAGAATGTACCGCACTGGCGACCTTGCGCGCAGACGCGCAGACGGTCTGCTGGAATATGTGGGGCGTGCTGATTACCAGTTGAAAATTCGCGGCTATCGAATCGAGCCTGCGGAGATTGAAGCGGCGCTGAAGCAGCATCATCAGGTCGCTGATGCGCTGGTCGTAGTAAGCGGTGAGCATGAAACCAAGCAGTTGTTAGGATATGTGGTCCCCCGGATTCCGGACTCCGCCGAAGCGCAAACTGGCCAGGTGGAACATTGGCGAGAGTTGTATGAAGCCACCTACGGCGAGAACGCTTCTTCCACGGGTGACTTTAACCTTGCCGGCTGGAACAGCAGCTATACAGGCGAGCCCCTTCCGGCGGAGGAAATGCGCTTATGGGTAGAGGAGACTGTTGCCCGCATTCAAGAATTGCAGCCGAGACGAGTGCTGGAGATTGGTTGCGGCTCCGGCCTGTTGCTCACCCGGATTGCACCAGGCTGCGAGAGTTATACTGGGCTTGATTTTTCCGCCTCCGTGATCGAGCAGCTTGGCGGATATGTGCGCCAGTGGCCGGACCTTTCTCGAGTCGAGTTGCGTCAGGGATTAGCCCACGAACTTGAATTTCTGCAAGACGGAAGCGTTGACCTCGTTATCCTGAACTCGGTAGTTCAATATTTTCCCAGCGTGACATACTTTCTTAAGGTGCTTGCGGAAGCGGTGCGTGTCACGCGTGAGGGTGGAAATATCTTCCTTGGCGATGTCCGCAACTTGGCGCTGCTGGAGGCATTTGCCGCATCGGTGCAACTGCACAAAGCTCCCGGCTCAATGACGTCGGAGAGGTTGCGCCAGTTGGTGCTTCAATCCACGCAGAAAGAAGAAGAACTGCTTCTGGATGCGGCAATGTTTCAGGAGCTTGCACAACGCTGGCCGCGAATTGGTCGCGCGAGCGTCGCATTGAAAGCGGGCAATTATGAGAACGAGCTTAGCCGCTACCGCTATGACGTGACGCTCAGGATCGGCCCAAGATACCAAGTAGCTCAACCGAACGAATGGCTGGAATGGGACAACTCTGGCGCGTGGCAGCAAGAGTTACGCAAGCGATTTGCGCGCAGCCGCGAAGGTTCGGTCGGAGTTCGTGGAATTCCTGACTCTCGTGTATCAAGTTCGGTCGCAGCGGTGCGGATGCTGTCGCAGGGCGAGGCTAATTCTAATGCCGGTCAGATTCAGGCGGCTGCAGAAGCGGCGGCAGGCGAGCATCCGAATAATCTTGTTCATCTGTCCCATGAACTTGGAGTTGATTTGGCATGGCAGGGATTTACGAACGACGGCATATATGATGCGGTCTTCAACCCCGACTGGATTGCGAGCGAAAAGCTAGAGGATGCGTCCGCTGAGTTTTACCGGCGGTTCGCCAATTCGCCCGCCCGGCCGGCCGGCGACCTGGAGTTGGTTGCTGAACTCAAAGAGCATCTGCAGCAAATTCTTCCAGGGTACATGGTGCCTGCAAGCATCATCACCATACCCTCATGGCCATTGACTGCCAATGGCAAAATCGACCGCAAGGCATTGCCCACACCGGCCCAAGAGCTGCATGAAAGCTATCGCGAGCCGCGCACGCCTGATGAAAACTTGCTGTGCCAGATGTTTGGGGAAGTCCTTGGGGTGCGTCGAGTAGGGATTGAGGATAATTTCTTTGCCCTTGGCGGACATTCATTGCTTGCGACGCGGCTCGTCAGCCAGATACGCGCCGCGTTTGGAGTGGAACTGCGCATTCGCACGCTGTTTGAGGCCCCCACAGTCGCCCAACTCGCACCACGGCTCAATGCGCAGAGTTCGCCTGAAAGCGCCTTTGAGCAGCTCTTGCCGCTGAGGTCGCAGGGAAATCTGCCGCCACTGTTCTGTGCGCATCCCGCCGGTGGGCTTAGCTGGAACTATGCCGGGTTGATGCGGGAACTTGAAGCGCAGCGGCCGATTTATGGTCTTCAGGCTCCCGGTGTTGCGCATGATGTGCCTTATGCAGCCACCATTGAGGAGATGGCGGAAGACTACGTAAATGCGATTCAGACAATTCAGCCGCAAGGGCCCTACCACCTGCTGGGATGGTCGTTCGGCGGCGTGGTGGCGTATGCCATGGCGTGCCGTTTACAGCAGATGGGAGAACATGTGGCGTTACTGGGCATCATGGACAGCTATCCATCGACAGACGAACGGCAATCATCTCCCATGACGGAAGAGAAGTTGATGAAAGAAATCGTGCCCATGCTGGGTCTGGATTTAGGTGACATGGGTGAGGAGCCGCTGGACTTTACTGCCGTCTATCTCGCGGCTAGGCGCGCCGGGCAGATCCCAACCGACTTCGACGAAAGAATCGCGCGGCGCAACATGCAGATGCTTCTGCACAACTCCATCTTGGAGCAGAAATTCCGGGCCAGCAATTACGACGGTGACATTCTGTTCTTCTTTGCCGATGTCAAGGAAGGCGAGTACCGCTTGCCCAGCGCCTGGCAGCGTCATATCAGCGGCAAATTGGAAGTCCATACCGTCCACTGCAAGCACTATGAAATGACGGAGCCCGCTCCGATAAAGACGATTGGAAAAATTCTGAGCCAGAAGCTTAGGGAAATAACAGCTTCGACGCAGACTGTACATAAACAAGAAAATACCTTGAAAGGTGAATTGCATGACAAATCCATTTGAAAATGAGAACGCTGAGTTCATGGTCCTGGTGAACCATGAGGGACAGTATTCCTTGTGGCCTACGTTCAAGGAAGTGCCGGCGGGCTGGTCAGCCGTGGGTCCAAGAGGCAAGAAGAAGGAATGTCTGGATTGGGTAGAAGCCAACTGGACTGACATGCGTCCAAAAAGCCTGATTGAAGCGATGAATAAGAAATCTTAGGAGCACGATGAAGAAATCACAACCGATGTGGTTTGAAAATCTTCCTGAAGGAAGAGACGGAGCGCTCCGGCTGTACTGCTTTCCCTATGCCGGTGGAAGCGCCCAGGTATACCGCGGATGGCAACGGCACTTGGCGCCGCAAGCAGCGCTCTCCTTGGCACGTCTACCAGGCCGGACGACGCGCATCGGCGAAGCTCCATTCAAGAGGTACAAACCGCTGGTACATGCGCTGGCTGACGCCATGATTCCTGAACTTCCTCCTGCATTCGCATTCTGGGGACACAGCATGGGCGCGCTCATCAGCTTTGAACTGGCCCGCGAACTTCGCCGTCGAAGCCAACCTGCTCCGCTTGCGTTGTTCCTTTCCGGTCGAGGCGCGCCGCAGATTCCCGATCCTGATCCGCCTATATTTAATCTCCCGGAACCGGAATTATTTAATCTCCCGGAACCGGAATTCATTTCCGAGCTACGTCGCTTGAACGGTACGCCCAGGGAATTGCTCGATAGCCCTGAGTTGAAGGAATTCTTTTTGCCGACCATCAGAGCGGATTTCGAACTGGTGGAAACATATGAATATGAGCCCGAAGCCCCCCTAAGTTGCCCCATCTGCGCTTATGGTGGATTGCAGGATACTGATGTCCCTGCCGCAAACCTGAAGGAGTGGCAGAAACAAACCTCAGGAGCATGCAAGGTCCGGATGTTTCCCGGTGATCATTTTTATATTCACACCTCCACCGATCTTCTGCATGCGCTCCGGCGCGACGTGTTCGATCTTCAGGACAGTTCGCTTGTTGCCACCCGAGGGCAACAATTCAATTCCTGAGCGAAGGCCCTCGAGCAACGGCAAGGTAGGGAACAGAGATTCTATTTATGGAGCCGCTGAAGGCTTGCGCTGGAACAACCCGGGTCACGTTCAGTCAGGTGCTGCGAAGACGCCCGTTTTTTGCACTTTGGCTGGCCCGTTTTATCAGCAGCATTGGGGATTGGCTCGCCCTGCTGCCGTTGTTCAGCCTTATTGCTTTTCAACGCCATGGTAGCGCGGCTGAAACGTCCATGGTGATGGTGTCATTTTCAATTCCGGTAATACTTCTGGGACCGGTGGCAGGAGCTCTTGTTGATCGGTCAAACCTAAAGCGGACGCTAATCATTTGCGATCTTATCTGCGCGGTGCTTGCTGCGCTGCTGGCATTCTCCGGGCATTTGTATCAAATGTATCTGCTTATGGCGGGGCTCAGCGCTGCCTCTTGCTTTCTTCTTCCTGGCCAGACCACAGCATTACCCCTAATCGTGCCTGGGGACGAGCTGCTGGTTGCCAACTCGATCAATGTCCAAACGTTACAACTAAACCAGATATTCGCCCCCGCAGTGGTTGGGTTTGCGGTAGCGTGGCTAGGGGCAAAGAATTGTTTCTACTTGGATGCTGCGTCGTTTTTAGTTTCGGCGCTGCTGGTCTCCACGATTCCCATTGAACGCAAAACGATTCCTGATGTTTCCACCCGTAAGAGTATCTGGACGGATCTGAAGTCGGGCCTCAAGTTTATTGTCGGACACCCGGTGGCTCGCGTGCTGGTACTTACCATCGCCATTGCTAATGGCGCGGTTGCCATCTTTGAAGCTTTGTTTGCGGTGTATGTCAGGGACCTTCTTGGGGGCGGTTCGAAGATGTTTGGGAGCGTGACTTCAGCCCTGGGAGTTGGCACTATTCTGGGAGCGATGCTTGTGGGTAGATTCGCCCAAAAGCAGCCACGGCCGCGCATTATCAACGCCGGATTCCTGGTTCAGGCAGTCTCTGTGTTTGTCCTCGGAGTCTGGGCAATTCCGGTCACAACCCTGGCTGCCAGCGTGGGATTGGGTGCAGGCGGAGCGCTGGTTTTTCTGAGCGCGCAGACATTCGCTCTGGAAGAAGTGCCTCCAGAGATGCTGGGGCGAGTAACGAGCACAGCTACCTCCGTTTTTGCCATTGTGCAGCTCGCTGCATTCGGCAGCAGCGGATTGCTGGCCGCCTGGCTAGGATTGCGCAACCTTTGCTACATCGCTGTTGTGGTCGTCATCCTAACCGCAATTGTTGCTCATCTCTGGATCCGAAAAGGACAAAGTGTCCAAGCCAAGAACGAAGGTATTTTGGAAGAGAGTTTTCACCCGTAGTCGGCTCGCGAACTATATTTCTTGAGGATAGGGAAGATGGAAAGAGTTTCCTGGCTGAATGACCTTGCGCGAGACGTGCTTTACGCGCTTCGGCAGTTCGTGCGCAATCCTCTCTTGACTGTTGTCGCGATAAGTTCTCTAGCCATTGGAATAGGCGCGAACACGGCGATCTTCAGCGTCATGGATGCAGCTTTGCTGAAATCGTTGCCGGTCGCCAATCCGCAGGAACTGGTGATGTTTACCGATCCGAATGCGTCAGGCGTCAGTACCGGCTTGAATACCGGCGAGCGGCATCTCATGACCTTCGCCGAGTTTGTGCAACTCCGCGATCATGCCACTACTCTTTCCGGGATGTTTGCAACAGAAGCGGACCTCAATCAGTGGCACGTGCGCATTGCCGGTGGGCCGACGGAAGAAGCGCGAGGACGCCTGGTTTCTGAAGAATATTTTTCTGTCCTGGGTCTGCAACCCGCGATGGGACGTTTTTTTATATCCGCCGACGCAAAAGGTCCCGGACAGGATCCTGATGCCGTGATTAGCTACGATTACTGGCAAAGCCGGTTTGGCGGTAAACCAGTGTTGGGCACGGCGATTCAGGTAGGTAATGCCAGCTTGACAGTAATTGCTGTTGCCAAGCGTGGATTTCGCGGCGAAACGGTGGGAGAGAGTACCGATTTCTGGATGCCGGCGATGATGCAACCAATGGTGATTCCCGGGCGAGACTGGCTGAGTGAGAATCTGTCGCAGAGCGCGGAAAAAGTCATGTGGCTGCACACTTTCGGACGGCTTAAACCCGGCGTAAGTTCAAGCAAAGCCCAGACTGAAATAAATGTTCTCTTCCGGCAGATAATAGAAAACAGCTACCCCACTTCTCTTTCTCCAGAATTCCGGAGACAGGCGCTGGACCAGCGGCTGGTGCTGCATGAAGCAAATACAGGCGTGTTTGCGAACAGAAACGATTTTGCACAACAATTGTTTCTGCTTCTTAGCGCCGCAATTATTGTGCTGGCGATAGCATGCATCAATGTGGCCAACCTGCTGTTGGCCCGCGGCTCCAACAGAAGCAGGGAAGTAGCGCTCCGGCTTTCTATTGGCGCCACGCGGGCGCGCATCATACGACAATTCCTGACTGAAAGCCTCGTGCTCTCCTTCCTTGGAGGTCTTCTGGCTCTGCTGCTGGCGTGGGGCGCTTCTCGGCTTTTGGCAGTATTTTTAGCCAGCGGGCGGAGCGGCCTGGAGCTATCTCCAGCCCTGGACGGAAAAGTATTGTTGTTCACCCTCTGCGTTGTCGTTTTTTCCGGAATCATCTTTGGACTGGCGCCTGCCCTTCGCGGAACAAACATTGACCTGAACGACAGCCTGCGAGATAGCGGCCATGCAACCGCTTCATCGGGCAAGGTGAAGCTTACTCAGGGCCTTGTTGTATGCCAGATTGGACTCTCATTGCTTGCGGTAATTCTGGCCGGATTGTTTCTGCGCACCATCTGGAACCTGCAAGCGGTTGGGTTAGGTTATCCAAAAGAAAAGCTTTTGCTCATAACTGTGGATGGGGTGAAGGCCGGCTATAAGGGACCGCAATTATCCAACCTGTGGCGTGATCTGAATGCCAGATTGCAGGCCTTGCCCGGCGTGCAAGCTGTGAGTTATTCCATCAATGGGCTTTTCAGTGGGTCTGAAGCTGACGACGAAATTGCCGTGGAAGGATTCACTCCACAAAACGAGGACGAAAAAACGTCACGGTTTGACATGGTAGGCCCCGGCTATTTCTCCACATTGGGCGCTCCTCTGTTGCGCGGCCGCGAATTTGGGCTGGCGGATAGGCCGTCTGCGCCGCATGTGGCCGTAATCAATGAAGCATTTGTCAGGCAATTTTTTGCCGGGCGTAACCCAATTGGCAGACACATTACGCAGGATCCACGTAATCAGAAAAATATTGTTGAGGTGGTGGGGGTGGCCAGAAATGTGCGTGACCATGCACTAAGGGGAGAGGTGCCGCCGCGTTTTTATGTACCCGGCGATCAGGCCATGGATGGGCCAAACGAGTGGGCCACATTTGAGATTCGGACCGCAGGCGATCCGAAATATTTGCTGGATGCTGTACGAAAGACGATCATAAGCGCTGATGCAAAGTTATATCCGACTAAGGAGCACGTGCTATTGGAGTCGTTGGAGAGCAGCATGTCTCAACCACGAATGATCGCACGGCTTTGCGCCATCTTTGGAACTGTGGGATTGTTGCTGGCCGCAGGAGGCCTCTATGGAGTGCTTTCATACGGCATTGCCAGGCGAACCAATGAGATCGGGATCCGCATGGCGCTGGGAGCAGCGCCGGGACGGGTAATCGGCATGGTGTTGCGGGAAACGGGAATGATGCTTGGGATCGGGGCCGTGCTTGGGATCGTGCTCACCATTGCCAGTGCGCGGCTGATTGCCGGCCGGCTTTACGGACTCAGCACACTCGATCCGCTTACAATCCTGAGCGCGGTTGGACTTTTTGCGATTGTCGCCGCGATTGCCGCATTTGTCCCTGCTGCTCGCGCTGCTCGCGTCAATCCAATCGCAGCTTTGCGGCACGAATAGTGCATTTTACAAGACATACTTGCGGCAGACATACGTTGCATCGCTGCCGTCCATTCCGATGATGTTGGACGGACGTGGCCTTGCATTTATCGGCAAGCCATAGGAGCGGTCCATTATCCAGAACGAAAGAGCGGAAGGAGCTTGGACCGTAAGCTCAAGTTCCACGCCCTCATCTCCCATTGCATACAATGTAAGACCAAAGCGGCTGCCCTTACGCACTGGAACATCTCTCCCTGCCACTTTTGCTGCGACGGGTTGAACATCGTCAGGAAATCTCAGGTACAGCGTCTCGGCTTTTCGCTGCGATCTGAGTCTCAGCTTTAGCCGATGGACACCGCCCTCCTGTTTGTGCTCGACATTCTCAACTACAGGTGGCGCCAGTGGAAGTGTCGGTGTGCTGGCAGAAATCAGCGGCCGCGCAAATCCGGCGAGGTAATTTGGCACGGGGTGCGGCGCCGAGTTCGCGCCGAAGAACTGGCGCGTCCAGTCGTCAGGTTTTTGATCGTAGCTGATCCAAACTGCGGTATTGTCGTCTGCATTAACACTGTAAAGAATGCTGTCTGGCCGAGGATGCTCTGGGCTATAGCCTGAAAGAGCAAGACCGCAGCCCAAACAAATGGTTGCGGCAATAGCGAGAAGTCCGGACGCCCAGCCGCGTGACGAGATTGATGGAAGCCCAAGCGTCGGAAGCGATATGAGGAGGAACAGACCGAGCAGCAAGGCCGATGCTGCTGCCGAGATCATCTGCAAAGTCAGGAATATGTACACGAGATAAATGACCGGTGCAAATAGAAGAATGGCTGCCGCAAGGGCAGGGATGCTGCGTATCCACTGGGCTCTGGATTGATGGACTGTGGATTTATTCCCAAAGTTGGAAGCAGCATTGCCCAGCAGGCCGAGCAGCAAAGGCCAGAACAAAAGATAGCTTCCGGAGGGAAGCTCCAGCGCAAGGAGCCAACTTAAGACGAACCACAACGACAAAGCTGCAAGAGAGAGTTCCTGTTGACCGAGACGTTTGCGAAAGAAACCGACCAGGAGCATACCCACGCATGCACCGAACAGCATGAGTGCGCTTAGAAGAAAAAGGTTTGCTGGACAATCGCCAATGACGCGTCGACCGGCAAGAACGAAGGAAATGAGCCACCATACTGCAGCCATGGTCGCAACCAGAAGAATAAGAATAGCGATGCAGGCAAGCAGACCGAAAAGAAAGCGCTTCCTGCTAAATTCCGGGCGGCGGAAGACCAAGAGCAGCGCGATAGCCAACAGCAATGTGATCAAAATCTGTCCAGGGAGCACCCAGCGCCGGCTGTATGCAACCAGCCGGCTGCCAAACCAGTCGAAAAACACGTCGTCACCTTGGGAATTCCGCAACGTCGCTAGATCGAGCTGCCCAAAGTGGCGAGTCAAGGCCAACCCATACGAGCCGTGGTGCTGCAGAGAAGCAAGGCTGAGATGATCGGGAGTATCAAGGGGAGAGTGATAGGCCTCAAGACCTTCACCGAAAGCGAAGTTCAGCCCGGGAATTCCTGCGGGACGAAAGACAGTGAAATCAGTGTCATTGGGGAGGATTTTGTACAATTCGTAAAACAAGGATGAACCGATAGGGTACGGCGCGACGTGAGCAACGGCGCCAATCAGCGGCCGGTTATTTTGACTGGTTTCAAAAAGAAGAGAAGGCCCACGGTTACCGCGCGCCTCAAAGTTCAGGATGAGTCCGGCATCTCTCATCCACGGATGTGAGTGGGCAAAGGCTTCAGCGCCTAGAAGCCCCGCTTCTTCGCCATCGGTGAATAGCACGATTATGTTGCGTTGGAGCGGCGGACCGTGCTTGAGCGCGCGTAGGATTTCAAGAATGGAAGCTACACCTGATGCGTCATCCCCCGCGCCCGGAGCACTGTAAACTGAATCATAGTGGGCCATCAAAACGATTGCCGGGGCAGATGCTGTGCCGGGGAGGCGTCCCACAATGTCATTTATTTTTCCCGCGATTATTAAGCGTCCGCTGGAATCCACGCCTAGGGACGAGAAAATTTGTGGTTGCAGGCCGAGTTGCGTGAGCTGCGCAACTAGATAATTGCGAGCCGCCGCGTCCGCGGCTGAGCCAAGAGGATGGGGTACGCTAGCAATTTCGCGGACGTGGATCAGTGCTCTCTGGGCAGAAAACTCATTTTCAGGAGCGGTTGCGGGCAACGGCTGAGGCGGATGCACTGCTGTTATAGAAAGAACGGCCAGAGCGATGATGAAACCCCAAAGTACGAAGATATTTAAAAGCGAAGGAGCGACGAAATCTTTTTGACTTTTAGCGGCAATCCCAGCCTGATTCAATTCAGCCATGCTGAACAGTATATAAAGGGAATAGTTTGAAACCGCAGGGTAATTATTTTAATAAGATATGGCGAAAATCATTTTTTAGCTGTCGCATTCCGGGGACTTCCTAATGCCTGGATTAAGCAATGCTTTGCCACCACATTTAGAGACTCTGGTTCCCTTTGAATGGGGTATCTGGCGATGGTTTGTGTTGCGTGGAGCCGGTTTCCGGGCAGAACAGATCGAGCGTCTTGGTCAGCCGCGTTGTAGCGCAGAAGCAGACGCACTGATCTCAGCCGAAGAGCATGTCCAATCGCTGTTGCAAAGCGCCATCCGCCTCTTGAATGAAACGATGGACGAGCTGCGCCAGAAAGGCGAAGGCCGTTATGGCGCAACGTTTAAGAATGTGCTCAACGCACGGCGGCGCCTGACTGAAGGCAAGATACCGCATGCGGAGGACTTTTCTCCAGAAATCCAGCGGATTTTCAGAGAAATCGCCGAAGCGAAACAGGAATGCGAGCGCCGCAATGCCGAATGGGTCCAGAGCTTCACCAATTCTTTGACCGATCAAACAGAAACACTGCGGGACTTTGCACGCGACCCGATGTTCCAGGAGGCAGTGATCTGGCAAAATCGGCAGGCATTTGAAACCGCTGTGCAATTTGTGGCCCGCGAGAGCGGAGCCTCAACGAGAAATCAGCGGCAGCGCAATCATGAGGAACTTGTAGCGAATTATGCCCAGCGATATTGCGTGAAAAACGACACGATCGGGTTCTTTGGCCCGGTGGCCTGGGGGAGGATTGAGCCTGGTTCAAGCGTAATCCAACTAAGCTATGGGCCATCGCTGACCAAACGACGCCAGACATATTTTGAAAATTGGGCAATCGAGAAAATCGCCGCGAGTCTTTCGTTGTTGAACGGCATGGATTGGTGGATCCCTCCTCGCCTTGTTCCTGACGCTGTCATCGAGAATGGAATGTTGCAGCGCCCTGGGTTCTCACCCGTCCCGATTTCCGAACTGGAGCAGGTAATACTCTCCAGATGTAACGGAAAAACTTTGCCCGAAGAAATATTGCACGCGATCCAAAATGATCCACGATTTGACAATTGCAGTCAGCCGGATTTCAAAGAGCTGCTGAAAGGTAGGGCAGACGAGGGTGACCTTGTCTGGCGGTTTCTGGTCCCGGTTGAAGTCAATTCAGAAATCTCTCTGCGCCAGCAACTGCTCAGAGTCGGCGCTGTTGAGCTTCGCACAACAGCGCTCAACGCTTTGGACAGGTTTGAGGCGGCGCGCAGGGAAGTGGAGGGCGCTGCCGGCGATCCCATCCAACTGAATCAGGTAATGCGCAACGTCGAACTTGTCTTTGAAGAGATCACAAAGCTCCCGGGAAGTCGAAATCCGGGAACGACCTATGGAGGACGAACAGTTGTCTATGAGGATTGCCAGAGAGATGTTTCAATCCAAATCACACCCGAGCTGCTCAGCCCAATTGTTCCGGCCCTCTCTCTTCTTTTAAAAAGTCTGCGCTGGTTCATGCAATCAACAGCGCTGGACTTTGAACGCTTGTTTGGTCAGACGTATCGAGAGCTTGCGGCCGAGTCCAGCGGCGCTGTCCGATTGCAGGATTGGTGGAATTATACGGAGCCAAAACTCCTCAACGCTTCATCTCTCCGCGACATAGAGAAGCTCTTTCGCCGGAAGTGGGATGAGATGTTGTCGATCGGGCAACAAGATTCTAGGGTCCAACTTAAAGCCCATGATCTGAATGAAAAGGTGGAGCAGATGTTCCCCGAATTCGGGCCGGGATATTATCCTGTTCGCTATTTCTGCCCTGATCTTATGCTGGCAGCGGAGGATTCCGACGCCGTTCGTAGAGGCGATTTGTTATACGTGTTGGGTGAAGTGCATGCTGGAAAGAACACTTTGTGCCATGCCGCGCTGGTCGAACAACATCCCAATTCCCAGGATTTAGTTGAAGCGACGCAGTGGGACTTGGCTTTCAGCTGTTTCAAAATCCTCAATACACAGTCGGACCAAACCACAACGGTTCGCACGAGTGAAGGCGTGTTGCGGCCCAAAGACTACTTCCTGGCCACCACGCCAGATGCCGTGGCTCCCCGTGGATGTGATTCCCACCCTATCAGCGGGCTGGTGTTGAACGAGCGCGACGCAGCCATTGAAGTGGTAAGCCTTGCAGACGGCCGGCGTTTTCACATTCTTGAAGCATTTTCTGATCTTCTTTTCGCATTTGTGATGAACAAGGCCTCCTGGATCCCGCCATTGCGTCATGCTCCCCGGGTGCTGATCGATAAGCTTGTGATTCATCGCGAAACGTGGCGTTTCCGCAAGGATGAGCTTGATTTCGCCACGAAAAAAGATGAACCCAGCCGCTTTCTGGGAGCGAGAAGATGGATGAAAAGCCACGGCCTGCCGCATAAAGGGTTTGTCAAAAGCGCTTTGGAAGTAAAGCCGTTCTATGTGGACCTGGAAAGTCCTGTACTGGTGGAAATCCTGTGCCGCGCGATTCGCCGTATGAATTCTTCAGACGCAGAAGGGGAAGAACTCATTTTTTCAGAGATGCTTCCCGGCCCCCAACAACTATGGCTGCAGGACGCGAAAGGCGTCAGCTACACAAGCGAACTGCGATTTGCAGTTGTAGATCTTAAAGCACGATTATGGTCAGCCATCCAATGAGTTGACAGGTATGCGTCTGTAAACGTCCGAACAAGGCCGTTCAACAGCACTGCGGTGTAAAATTTAGATACGTCCTGTGAGGTCCCTAATGACGCCAAGCGCAACCGCCGCCGAACTGAAATCCTGCCCGCTTTATATTGATGGAAAGGCCGTGATCTCAACCGGCCCAAAGGATATACAGCACAATCCCGCCACGGGAGAAGCTGTGGCCGAGATCCCGCGCTGTACTCCAGAAGAGATTTCCGCCGCCATTGATTCGGCCCACAAGGCATTTCCCGCGTGGAGCAAAACGCCGGTGGTGCAGCGCTGCAAGGTGCTGTTTAAGTTTCGTGAATTGCTGGAGGCGAACGCGCAGGAGCTGGTAGGCCTGATTACGGAAGAGAATGGTAAGACGCGTGAAGAAGCTCAGGGATCATTTGATCGCGGAATTGAATGCATTGAGTTTGCCTGTGGCGCCCCTACATTAATGATGGGCGATACCGTGGATCGTGTTGGAACTTCCGTGGACAGCTGGTCGACGCGGTATCCGATGGGTGTTTGTGTGGGCATTACGCCGTTCAATTTTCCCATGATGGTTCCGCTGTGGATGTTTCCTTTGGCCATTGCGTGTGGCAATACTTTTATCCTGAAGCCCTCTGATAAAGTCCCGCGCACGGCAGCGCGCATGGTTGAACTGGCGCAGGAAGCTGGACTGCCTCCGGGCGTTTTGAACCTGGTTCACGGAGCAAAAAGCACGGTCGACCAGCTGTTGACCGATCCACGTGTGCGGGCAGTGTCGTTTGTCGGCTCCAGTCAGGTGGCCAAATACATTTATCAGACGGCGGCCAACAACGGCAAACGTGTGCAGGCGCTGGGCGGAGCTAAAAATCACTCCGTGGTGCTTCCGGATGCTGACATGAAATCGACGGTCGCGGCGGTAATGGGTTCAGGCTTTGGCTGCGCCGGCGAACGCTGCCTGGCGACGAGCGTTGTCATTGCAGTAGGTGAGATCGGCGATCCATTGGTAAAAGAATTGGTACGCGCCGCTGACAACCTTACTGTGGGCGACGGCTGTGACGTGAAGACGGGCATGGGGCCGGTGATCACCGATGAATCGAAGAAGCGCATTCTCAGCTACATCGAACTGGGAGAAGAAGAAGGCGCGGTTATAGCGCGTGACGGTCGCAAAGATCCCGTTGCGAATGGCAGAGGCTACTTCGTTGGGCCAACCATCCTGGACAAAGTGAATCCTGAGTCACGCGTAGCGAAGGAAGAAATTTTTGGCCCGGTGCTTTCGGTGATTCGCGTGAAAAACTTGAAAGAAGCCATCGACGTTGTGAGCCAATCTGAGTACGGCAATGCGGCCTCTGTCTTTACCCGCTCCGGCGGCGCGGCGCGGCAATTTACTCAGAACGTGACCGCCGGGATGGTTGGAATCAACGTCGGCGTACCCGCGCCGGTAGCGTTCTTCCCGTTTTCAGGGTGGAAGAGCTCATTCTTCGGTGACCTGCACGCTCTGGGTAAAGATGGCGTGAATTTCTATACCGAGACAAAGGTTGTAACGTGCCGGTGGCCGGATTAGAGACGCCGACGCCTGCGGTGGTGGTAGGGTGTCGCTTGTAGGTGACCTCACTCGTAGCCCCACGGGCTGAACTGACAGCATGCAACTCGTCCGTCCGAACCACCAGCCCTGCCAGATCGAACGCCTCTGGATGCAGCAACAGCAGCGTACCGCTATAGCCGGTGACGGCCAAGCCATCCGGAATCTTCACACTATAGCCGTTCCTGCCGATGGGCATTTCGTAAGAGTACTCAATCTGCGGCTGCCATCTACAAAGCGCTCTCCCTCGCTGCAAACAACTAACCTGTATTATTATTTCCACCCCCGAAGGAGGTTGAATTATGGAGCGCAGAAAAGTTTTGCAGGGAGCGGGTGCAATTGCGGCCGTGGCCGCTACAGGAGGCTTCACCATGGCGCATGCTGTCAGCGCAGAGGACCAACGGAAGCGGGGCATGGCGCAAAAGCTAACTGTATTGAATCTGCGTCGCAACGGGGCGTATGAACTGGCGGTCAAGACCGATAAGGGCATCCTGGTAGTGCCGGAAGCCGCGAAATTACTGAAAATGCACGCGCCCGCCAGCGTCGACGATATGCTGCAGCATGAAGACGGTCTCAGCTTGAACGCGCTCGTGGATGCCGCACTGAAATCAAGCGCGGCGCATTCGGCCTTTGTCAAGGAAGACGGCATTGAGTATGGGCCGGTGGTGGTGCATCCTGAAAAGATTGTCTGTGTGGGGCTGAATTACCGTAAGCACGCACAGGAGATAGGCTCGCCCATTCCCAAAGCGCCAGTGCTGTTCAACAAGTTCAACGTCGCGCTGAATCATCACAAGGGAACGGTCAAGCTGCCGGTGGAATATGCCAAAAAGTTCGATTATGAATGCGAACTGGTGATGGTTATCGGCAAGGAAGCAAAAAATGTCAGCGAGGCCGATGCACTATCTTACGTGGCCGGATACTGCACCGGCAACGACTTTACTGCGCGCGATCTGCAGCTTGAAACCGGGGGGCAGTGGATGATCGGCAAGACCCCCGACCAATTTGCGCCGCTTGGCCCGTACATGGTCACGGCTGACCAGATCAATCCTGACAACCTGAAACTGGAGACGCGGGTCAACGGTGAAACGCGGCAGTCATCGAATACCAGCGATTTCATTTTCAACAGCAGGCAGATGGTCAGCTACATTTCGCGCTATATCACGCTGCGTCCGGGTGACATTATCTTTACCGGAACGCCAGAAGGCGTGATCCAAGGCAAGCCAAAAGACCAGCAGGTCTGGTTGAAGCCGGGAGACAAAATCGCATGCAGCCTGGAAAAGCTGGGCGAGCTGACCTTTGATCTGGTGTAAGCAGGAGAGCGAATGGCATTTCTTCAAAATCAGGGTGCGCGGATTTACTGGGACGAACAGGGGAGCGGCGATCCCATTTTGCTCATCATGGGGCTGGGATACCCTTCGTATCTGTGGCATCGCACGCGTCCGGCGCTGAAGGAACGGTACCGCACGATCGCGCTGGATAATCGCGGCAGCGGCCAGAGTGAAGCGCCCGCGGGACCATACTCAATTGCCATGATGGCTTCTGACGCCGCCGCTGCGCTGGACGCGGCCGGAGTCGAACGGGCACACGTGTTTGGCTTGTCCATGGGCGGCATGATCGCGCAGGAGTTCGCGCTGCAATATCCCGCGCGCGTGAGCTCGCTGATTCTGGGATGCACCGCGCCCGGCGGCCCCAATGCTGTCCGGGCAGAGAAGCGCGTTACCGAGATTTTGATGGGGATAGGCTTAGGGCCAGAAGAACATGCTCGCGCCATGCGGCCTTATGTTTATGATTCGTCCACCCCGCTGGAGCGGATTGAAGAAGACCTGGCAATCCGCCGGCAGTGGTTTCCCAAACCAGAAGCTTACAAAGCGCAGTTGCAGGCAATCTTTGAATGGGAAGCGTACAGCCGATTACAGAAAATCGCGGCGCCCACGCTGGTTATCCATGGTGAGACGGACCAACTGGTTCCGGTAGGCAACGCCGAAGTGATTGCCGCCCGAATCAATGGATCGAAATTGGTAAAACTGCCCCACGCCAGCCACATCTTTGTAACGGATCAACCTGAAGCTTCGCTCAAGGCCATTATGGAATTTCTTAGCAGGCAATCTGCGTGAAATATGGGATTTACACATTCTTCGCGGATTTTGGCGGCCTACCTTGAATCATGCTCCAGGCGCTGGACGCGCTGAGTAGCGCCAATCCTGCGGAAATGCACATGACCCACCGAAAACCCGAGAGGAACGACCCATCAATCGATTTTTTGAGCATTTGCTCTTGAGCAGCATCCAGTCCCTTCGGCGGCTCGATCTGAGTTAAGCGGTTGCGCTGTTCCAGCACGTCGTGTTTCGCAGGTTCCGGCAGGTTCGCCGCATTGAGTTTGTTTCCGAGCTGAGTATTGAAGACATGCAATGCAACCATGCCGAGCACCGCAATCGATAAGAGTGACGCAACGCGGGAGACCGCGTTGTTTACGCCGGAAGCCACGCCGGCCTGACGCTCACTGACGGAATCCATTACCGTGGTTGTGAGCGGTGCGACAACAAGGCTCATTCCAAATCCAAGGACAACCATCGCGGGAAAGTATGTGGTCCAGTAGCTCCCGCCAATTCCTGGTTTGGCAAACAACAGAAAGCCGCACGCGGCAATAATTGGCCCGATCATCAGCGGGAGTTTTGCGCCATAGCGTGCAACCAGGCCGCCAGCCCATCGGGAAAGAAAGAATAAAATCAGGATCAGCGGCAAATTGGCTGCGCCGGCTTGCGTGGGCGTATAGCCTTGGACCTGGATCAGGTTGTAGGGAAGGAAGAAGAGCAACGCACCCAATGCGGCATACAGCAGCAAAGTCAGCAGATTAGCGCCGCTGAAGTTTCTTGACTGAAAGAGCTGTAGGGGAAGCAGTGGAGTATCCGTCTGGGCCTCGCGCCAAAGGAAAAAACCTATCGCCACGACACCGGCGGCAGCAGTGCCCCATGTTTCAGGATTTGTCCAGCCGTGGCCCGGAGCTTCAATCATGCCGAAGACGAGCAGGCCAAGCCCGAGGGTGATCAGGAATGCTCCCGGAAAATCGAGCTTGCGCTTGCTGCTTTCTCCGCAGCTTTCGGCAACAAACAGCCAGGAAATTACGATCACAACAGCGGCAATGGGAAGATTAATGAAGAAGACCCAGCGCCAGGAAAAATGCTGGACGAGCCATCCGCCCAGGACAGGCCCAATGGCCGCAGTGATTCCTGTAAATCCTGACCATGTGCCAATTGCCTTGCCGCGCTGATCAGTCGGGAACGCTGCGCTGATGATTGCCAAACTTCCCGGCACAAGCATAGCGCCGCCTATTCCCTGCAAAGCGCGAGCTACGATCAGGTGCCGTATGTCTGGGGCGAAGCCGCACCAGGCAGATGCGGCGGCGAACAGAAATACGCCGATAGTGAATATGAGCCGACGACCGTAGAAGTCGCCAGCAGCACCGCCCAGCAAAATAAGCGCGGCGAGAAAGAGCGCATATGATTCCACTACCCACTGCGCGTCCGCAACCGTGGCATTCAGCGCACGCTGGATACTCGGCAAGGCGACATTGACCACCGTTCCATCAATGAAGGCCAGACTGGAACCGAGAATCGTTGCGGTTAGAATCCATCCAGGTCGCGTGGTGGGGCCAGATGCTATCGCACCAGTGCCCGAATGCGCGGATGAGTCGCAAGGATATTTCAGATGTTCACTCCCGGCAGCGTAAAAGCGCCCCTTTCGTCAAATTAGTGTACCTGTCCCAACATTTGTGAATCCTGTTATCTTCAGTTGAATCAACTCCAGAGCGAATAAGCGATGTCTGGCATGCGACTGAGCGGAGCGACATAATCTAATGAAAATTGGCATTACTTGTTATCCAACTTACGGCGGCAGTGGAGTTGTGGGCACCGAGCTCGGAATTGAGCTGGCGCAGCGCGGCCATGAAGTGCATTTCATCGCTTACCAACAGCCCATCCGTCTGAACACAAAGCAGCCACGCATCTTCTTCCATGAAGTCACGGTGTCGCAGTATCCGCTGTTTGAATATCCACCGTATGATCTGGCGCTGGCTACGCGCATGGCGGAAGTGGCTGAAATCTATAACCTCGACATTCTGCACGTGCACTATGCCATTCCGCACTCGGTGAGCGCATTGCTGGCGCGGCAGATGTTGGCGGCACAATCCAATGGCAAGTCCCGCAAGCTGCCCTTTGTTACGACGCTGCACGGGACCGATATCACCATTGTTGGCGCAGACCGCTCCTATCTGCCGGTGACGCGGTATTCGATTGAGCAGAGCGATGGCGTGACGGCCATCTCAAATTACCTGAAGCAGCGTACAGTGCAGGAATTCGAGATCAAGAATCCCATTGAAGTGATTTACAACTTCGTGAACTGTGATACGTACATGCGCGATCCGAAAGCGGCTGAAAATCGGGCTGAATTTGCCGGGAAGGACGAACGCATTCTGGTCCATGTATCAAATTTTCGTCCGGTCAAGCGCTTGGGTGACGTGATTGAGATTTTTGATCGCGTGCAGAAGAAAGTTCCGTCGCGGCTTTTACTGATGGGCGATGGGCCGGAGCGCTCACGCGCGGAGTGGCTGGTGAACCAGAAAGGCCTGCGCAACCGCGTGGAATTTCTGGGCAAAGTGGACCGCGTTTATGAAAAACTCTCCATCTCTGACCTGATGCTGGTGCCAAGTGAGATGGAATCGTTTGGGCTGTCCGCTCTGGAAGGCATGGCATGCGAAGTGCCGGCCGTGGCGACTGCCGTGGGAGGCGTTGCAGAAGTGGTGGACCATGAGCGCAGCGGCTATCTCGCCGAGGTAGGCGATGTAGAGACAATGTCGCGCTATGCGATTGATATTCTTTCTGACGAAAAGCGTTTGCGCGAAATGGGAAAAGTAGCGCGCTGGGAAGCGCAGACGCGTTTCTGCTCCACGAAGATCATTCCTGAGTATGAAAAGTTTTATGAGCGCGTGTTGGAGCGCGCGGCGTAAATCGCGGCGGCAGCGCCGGGCGCGGGCATATCGGTATCAAGCACTGGTATTTCCAGCATGACAAGCGTTCCGTGGCCATCGCGGCTTTGGACGGTGAGTTTGCCTTCATCGCCAAACAACACATGCAGGCGCTCCGCTACATTGACCATGCCGATCCCGCGGCCTGACCCCATTTGTTCTGCCGCAACCGCCGGTGGGGCACTCATGCCTACACCGTCATCTTCCACCTGGATCATCAGTTTATTGTCCTGAATGCGGCTGCGGATAGTAATGCTTCCGCCATCGACCTTGGGCGCAAGGCCGTGCTTGATGCAGTTTTCCACCAGCGGCTGCAACAGGATCGCCGGAATCACAATGTCCAGCGTCTCGGGATCAAGGTGTTTATAGACGCGAAGCTTGTCGCGGCCAAAGCGCACAACTTCGATATCGAGATAGTCGTCAACGAACTCGATCTCATCGCGCAGTTGGACAAATTCGTCATGCTTACCCAGCAGGCGGCGCAGGATTTTGGAAAGCTTCAAGATCAGTTCGCGCGCGCGGTCGGGATCAAAGCGCACTAGCGAAGAGACGGAATTCAGGGTGTTGAATAGAAAATGCGGATTGATCTGGCTTTGCAGCGCGTCAAGACGGGCCTCAAGGAGAAGGCGCTCCTGCTCTTCCAGCTTCATTTCAATGCGCGTGAGATTCCAGATTTTGATTGGAATGGCGATGGTTGCCACTGTGGCGGCAACGACCGCCAGCAAAGCGACTGGGGTGCTTATCGAAAGAGCCCAGATTTCCTTTGGCAGCGCGTAATGCAACTCCAGGCGCGCGGCCTGAAGAGCGATGATCATGAGGAAGAATGCGGTTTGCCAGTCGATGCGCGGACGCCTCAGGTTGCGCTTCACCCATCGGTAAACGCTCAGGTCTATGAAAGGTGAGAACGTCCAAATTTCTTCTTCATTCCGGCAGAAATGGCGCAACGAGCCGGCCAGCATTCCTGCGCCGGCGTTTACCGGAAGCGTGAGCCATTCACCGTGAAAGAGTGCAGGGATTGCCATAATGGAGCCGCCGAGCGTCCCGGCCACTCGCCCACCTAATACGCCGACGAGGATTGCAGCTTCAAAGCCGAGATCGGCGCACTGGAAATTTTTGACGCGAAAACGAAAGTAAACGCCTAACGCAAAGGGAATGCAGGTAAAGAGAACAAAGAGGATATTGCGCTCGCGGGAGCGTCGGCGGGCAAACAGCAGCTTCTTGAACTCATGGGAGCGGCCCAGCGCGCTGGCAACAGCGGTGGCTACGCCCAATTTGAGCAGAAGTTGTATGAGCAGGTACTCAAGATCCACAAGGCTATTCTTTCACAGAACAGGCGCGGTTAGAACGCAGTTTACCGGCGCAGCCTTACTTCCGTGTCCCTTGAAACCGATCGGGCAAGAAGTCGCCGATGTCCAGAGGAGAGGCTTGACCAAGAATAAGATCGGCCATGATCTGGGCGGTAATCGGCGCAAGAAGGATGCCATTGCGAAAGTGGCCTGTCGCGATAAAAACATGCGGGATATCGGTTGGGCCGAGGATGGGCAGATCGTCAGGCGTGCCGGGGCGCAATCCTGCCCAGCTTTGGGTAACAGGAGCAGATGAGAGCGCCGGAACATATTTTGCAGCGGCGTTCTGAAGATCGCGAATTACGGATGGATCTACAGATTTATCAAAGCCAAGGTCTTCCACGGTTGCGCCGATGAGGACTTTTCCTGAGCTGCGCGGGACTATGTAAACATCTGGCGCCCGCAACACGTGCTGCAAGATACTGGTTTCCGGGTAGACGTAAAGCATCTGTCCTTTTCGCGGACGCACGGGCGCGCCTGACCATGCTCCACGGCAATCGACGGCTGAGGCGGCAGAAAAAGTATCTCTTTCGGTCACGACTTCAATTGAGTTGTCACGCGCACGCATCTCTGTGACCGCTGTGTGCCCCTGGATTTCTACACCAGCATTCCGGGCAGCCGCCAGCGCAGCTCGCGTGAGCAACAGTGGATCGACACTATCTTCCTGAACAAAGAATGCAGAACACCCGGCGCTGTGAATGGAAGGTTCCAGCAGTTGAAGCTCGGCGGAGGAAACGTACCGGTACTCGCGTGGCGCTGCATTCTCCTGTAAAAGGGCGATGGTGCCGGTCCGCCGGAAACCCACCTGCATGCCGCCAGCAGCTTGCATTTTCTGTACGAATGCAGAGAACATCCGCGCGCTTGCAGTAACCAGTGGGTGCAAAGCGACAGGTGTTTCGGGATCGGCTGCGGACAGCATGCCAGCGGCTGCGGAAGATGCTTCAGCGCCGGGCTCTCCGCGGTCGAGCACCAGCACAGTTGCGCCGCGTTCGCGCAATTCCAGGGCGAGCGACACGCCGATGATGCCTGCCCCGGCAATGATGACGTCCCAGGATCTCACATCGCTATTGTAATCAGTAGATGCCTATTGGCTAGTGGAATGGGCCTGCGCGGCCTGACTCGGGGGTTGGCCGTCACTGTCCACCAGTTTGGAAAAAACCACCAGCCGCTTGGGCGCGGGGCCAATGTAATACGTGGGGTAGCAGGTAATCAGCGTGAGCTGCGGGTCATTGGTCTGCTTGATAACACTGATATCTTCCGGCATTACGATTCTTTTGCCGGTCACTTCATAGGTAAAGATGCGGCCGCTGCGGCGGACTTTTATTTGGTCGCCCTTGGTGAGTTCATAGATGTGGCGGAAGAAAGTATCGCGATGGGCCGTAATGACGGCATTTCCCGTTTCGCCCGGCTGCGCGGTCTGCTTCATATGGCCGGGGCCTTCAGATAAATCTTTACGGGAAGCGCCTTCCACCACGATTGCGTCCATCTGTATCTTGGGAATTTCCAGACGCGTGAGCAACTGGTCAGGCGAAATCGGGGCTTGTCCCGGGGCGCTCACAGTAGCCGCCTGGCGCTGCCATTCCGCCTCAAGATTCTGCTGGCTGCGGTACATCCCCCAGTATTGCCCAGCAACGTAACCCAGCAGCACGACGCCTATGACCACGAGCGCCAAAGAAATTACACGTCGATTCAGGAGAGGCTGCGCGTTAGCGCGCCAGACTTTTGTAGACCAGGTCCTGACGTGCTTCATGACTTGGGGATATCGGTCGCGAAATGCCATTGCTTCTATTAGATGCAGGATTCAGGTGCTCGCGCTGTAAGAGCCGTGTTTGTGAAGGCTTGCGGCGATCCCACGGCGTACATTGGCCATTGGAGCGGGCTTTTTATTGACAGAGCAGCAGTTCTGCTCAACAATGATCGGCAGAAACCCAAAGCTTTTTAACTGGAGATAACTATGTCCGAAGTGCCGCACGATGGCGGAAGCCCGGTAGTGCGCAATGTCCTGATGGTGGTTGCAGTGGTGTATTTGGTGGGAACGGTAATCTTCATGGTCCAGGCGCAGGGCAGGATCAACGACCTGGAAAAAAAGCAGATCGCGGCCCAGGCGGAACTCACGAAAAAGATGACCGACTCCAACGCGCAGATGAAAGCCCAACTGAACGTTCTGGCAGACCGCGCGGGAATGAATCATAAAGAATTGAGCAGGAAAGCCACAGAACTCCAGGCCAAAGAACATGAAACCGAGACGCGCCTGAAGGCCGATGAAGAAACCACCAAGCAGCAGATTGGCGCGGTGAACAATGAAGTTACAGGCGTAAAGGGCGAAGTGGTGAAGGTGAGCGCCGACGTGAGCGATACCAAAAACGATCTGGCCGTTACGAAAGGTAAGCTGGATCACGCCATCGGCGATTTGAACAAGCACAGCGAATTGATTGCCACGTCGCATGATGAACTAGAGATGCTTAAGCATCGCGGCGACCGGGACTATTTTGAGTTCACACTGCAAAAGGACAAAACTCCCACGCATTTATCGATCGTGAGCCTGCAGCTCAAGAAGACCGATCCTAAGAAGAGCAAGTTCACTCTGTACGTGCTGGCGGAAGACAAAAAGATTGAGAAGAAGGACCGCACGATCAATGAGCCGTTGCAGTTTTATACCGGCCGCGATCGAGCTCTGTTTGAAGTGGTGGTGAACAGCGTGGACAAGAACACCATAACCGGCTATCTTTCGACGCCCAAGAATGTGGCGACCACACAAATGCCGAGCCACGCACCCAGTTCGCAGTAGAGTCTTTCAGCGATCAAAAAGAGGCACGAGGTACGGAGCCGTGGCACCACGGTAGGCCGTGCCTTTTTCTTTTCATTACCGAGCAGCGTCGCATGAGTCCGGCCATCAGATAGACTGTTTGCTTCCATGGATGAACACAAACAGCAGAGCGGGTCTTTGGGCCGAGTGGAGATTCTGGGCTATATCGTGCTTTGCCTGATCTGGGGCAGCACGTGGCTGGCGATACGCGTGGTCGTCCGTGATGTGCCGCCGTTTGAGGCGGTGGCAGTGCGGTTTTTGGCTGCTGGAGCACTGCTGCTGGGAATGGCATTCTTGCAGAAGAGGCCTTGGCCGGCGAGTGCCGGAGAGTGGAACGCGATTATTCTCCTGACGCTGACTATCATGGCTTTGCCCTACGCTCTGCTGTTCTGGGCGGAACAGTATGTAACTTCCTCGATGAGCGCAGTTTTGTTTTCCGCTTCGCCATTGGCCGTGTCGCTGATTACTCCGGTGATGATGCACCGCAAAGTTCCTCGCCGGGCGGTATATGCCATGGTGATGGCCTTCGGCGGAATCCTAGTCCTCTTTTACGAGAACCCGAGTACCAACCGCATGGTAATTATCGGTGGAGCGGCAGTGCTGGTTTCAATGCTGCTTACTTCATGGTCAGTGGTTTATGCAAAACGGCGGCTGCGCAATGTAGATTCCGTTGTCGCAACGGGGTTGCAATCGATGCTGGGGTCGGTGGTGCTTTTCTGGGGAACGTGGAGTTTGGAAGCGCATCGGCATGCCATATGGACCAGGAGAGCAGTAGTGGCAATGGGATTTCTCACGATCTTTGGCTCCGCGGCTGCTTTTGTTATTTATTATTGGCTGTTGAAAAAGCTCCAGCCATATCAACTCTCCACCATTAGCCTGATTATTCCGCTGGTCGCGATCCTGCTTGGGCTGTTCGATGGAGAGCGCATTCCTTTGCTGATGCTTTTTGCGGTCGTGGTGGTGCTGGGTTGCGTTTGGTCAGTCCTGCGCGCGGAAGCTGACAAGGAGCCGGAAGGCGATGACATCCTGATGTTGCGAGATAGAGCGTAATGGCGCTATCTGCAATGCTACTGTTGGTGGCGATCGGCTTTTGCGCTGGTGGCTTTGGCGCGCTGGCTGGAGTGGGCGGAGGCATTATTGTTACGCCGCTGCTGGCCATTTATTTTGGTCTGCCCATGCACCAGGCCATTGGCGTGACGCTGCTTTGCGTGATTGCCACTTCCACCGCGACTTCTTCCATGTACGTGGAGCGGCACGTTACTGACGTTCGGCTGGGCATGACTCTGGAACTGGCTACCACTGTGGGCGCGTTGATTGCGGCGCTGGTGGCGCACCATATTAATAGGCGCACGCTGGCTGTGCTATTTGCCTGTTTTCTGCTCTATAGCGCGGGATCGATGGTCAGGAAAGCCTGGGATTCACGCAATAAGAAGAGGGAAGAAATTATTCCTGACTACACACCGCAGAATTATCCGGCGGGGCTGGCGGCTTCACTGATTGCGGGCGGATTCTCCGGGTTGCTGGGGATTGGCGGCGGGCCAATTAAAGTGCCGGTGATGTTGTTGTTCATGAAAGTTCCGCTGCGTGTGGCAGCTGCGACCAGTAATTTCATGATTGGCGTTACAGCAGGAACCAGCGCTTATGTTTACTGGGGACACGGCGATGTGCGCGTGGATATTGCGGCGCCGTTGGTCGCCGGAGTTTTTGCGGGATCATTACTGGGCGCGCGAGTCTCTCCTAAAATCCGAGCGTTTTACATTCTGATGTTGCTGGTATGCATTGCCGGTTGGCTGGCCGTCCAGATGATTTACAAGTTATTGACCGGAGGTTTCCAATGAGCCGGCAGGATGTTGCCGCTGATAGAGTTTTGTCTCTTACGCTGAAATTTGGAGCGTACACGGCCTTCGCCTTGATCGTAGCAGGATTAGCGCTGCAATTCGCCGTGCCCCGGGGCGCGAATTTATGGGGCATCAAGGTGACGACCGCGGGCCTGCTGGTCCTGCTGGCCACTCCGGTGCTGCGCATTATTGTTGCGTGCCTCCAGTTTTTGCGCGAGCGGGATTTCAAGTATGCTCTGGTGTCGTTCGGAGTGCTGGCAATTGTGGTGCTGGCTTATGTGCTGGGAATACAGGCTTGAACTTTTACCGCGAAGGACGCGAAGCAACTAGAGCAGAAGAAGAACCTAGATGAAAAGTTAGAGGCTGACGCAAAAGAGTGTCTTGCCACATAGAGACTTAGTGGGGAGAGGTCAATGAAAAAATATTTTCTGTTATCCATTTTAGTTTTTTTGGCCACCGGAGCTGCCATTGCGCAAACGCTGCCGACGGTATCAACCTTTTCCATTGTTGCCATTGATCCGCAAACCGGCGAAATGGGAGTGGCTGTAGCTTCCAGATATTTTTCCGTTGGTTCGGTAGTGCCGTGGGCCATGGCAGATGTAGGCGCAGTGGCGACGCAGGCTAATGTCAATGTCGGCTATGGACAGCAAGCACTGGATCTGTTGCGGCAGGGGATGACTGCGCCGGAAGTCCTGAAGAAGATTCTGGCCGACGACAAATTTGAAGGCAAAGATGGACGGCAGGTGGCGATTGTGGACGCGAAAGGAAATGTAGCGGCTTACACCGGGCCGAATGCGCCGAAGTGGGCAGGCGACCGGCAAGGCAAAACGTGGTCCGCACAAGGGAATATTCTGGTAGGCGCGCAGGTGCCGGAATCGATGGGCAAAGCTTTCGATTCGACGCAGGGCGAGCTGGCAGAAAAGCTTTTTGCCGCACTAAAAGCGGGCGACGCGGCGGGCGGTGATGCGCGGGGACGCCAGTCGGCTTCAATGCTGGTAGTGAAGAAGCTGGGCGGGCGCAACATCAATAATGATCGCTACGTTTACATCAATGTTGACGACAATCCCGATCCGTTCACGGAACTGCGGCGACTATTGGATTTGAATTTGGCCTATAACTATGGCGACCAGACGTTCAAGGCTCTGGATGCGGGCAACATGCAGAAGGCGCGTGCCGCGTCGCAAAAAGCGGTTCAATATTCACCCAATCGCGCGGGCGGACACATGACGCTGGCATTCCTGGACTACTTTACCGGCGATGAGACGGCATCGTTGGAAGAGTTTGCCAAGGCAAGGACTCTCAATCCCAAAGATTTCGACAAGCAATGGAAAGAAGAAGCGGATTTTGACCGCTTCAAGCCGATGGCGACAGACAAAGAGTTTCTACAGAAATTATTTCCGAACGGAGTTCCCCAATGACAGCTGCCCCTCTTCGTCTACCAATCTATGCTTAGCAGCTTCATCGAGTGCTCGACACTTGGATTGTTTCAGCAGCCCGTACAAAATTCGGGACGTTGAGATGAGGCCGCACTATTGAGTCCAAGAACGCGGAGGTGCATCTATTGGCTTATGTCGACCTCAAACAAATTCAGTTTGGCTGAAGCAGTTGCACTTCTCACACGAACTCCAGCAACACTGAACGCGCTATTGCGCGGGCTGCCGGAACTCTGGACTCATCAAAACGAGGGAGCAGATAGCTGGAGCGCATTCAACATTGTGGGCCACCTTATTTTCGCGGACCGCACTGACTGGATGCCGCGGGTGCGTACCATCCTGGAGCATGGGGAGGCACGACCGTTTGAACCATTTGACCGCTTTGCGCAGATGAAGGAGAGTGAAGGCAAATCTCTGGAGCAGCTTTTGGACGATTTCGCGCGAGTGCGAAGCGAAAGTCTGGCTGCGTTGCAAGCGTTGGATCTGGAATCGGCGGACCTGGCGCGGCGAGGAAGACATCCGGCGCTGGGATCGGTAACACTATCGCAACTTCTGGCGACGTGGGCCGTTCACGATCTTACGCATCTACATCAGCTATCACGGGTGATGGCTTATCAATATCGTGACGCGGTGGGGCCGTGGAGCGCGTTTCTGGGCGTGTTGAAGTGTACGGGGCATAGCGCGGGGTAAGGTGAAAGATCGGGTGATCCGGTGATCGGGCGTGATCGGTTGATCGGAAAACCCGTGCTGCGCGGAAGGACTACAATTTAATAGAAGATTTTGAACGATGGATGGAACGATTCGATGCCCAAGACACTGAGCCATGAAGATGTAGTCGCCAAAGCAGGGCCGCTGAGCCAGGAAGAATTGGACGCCATCAATCGCTACTGGCGTGCAGCGAATTATCTATCCGTGGGGCAAATTTATCTTCGGGATAATGCGCTGCTGCGCGAGCCCTTGAAGCTGGAGCATACCAAGCCTCGGCTGCTGGGACATTTTGGCACCACGCCCGGGCTCAATTTTATTTATGCGCACATGAATAGGGTGATCCGGAAGAACGATCTCAACGCTATTTATGTGACCGGACCGGGACATGGCGGGCCGGGCATTGTGGCCAATACCTATCTGGAAGGGACTTACACCGAACTTTATCCCAAGATCACGCAGGATGCAGAGGGCATGCAGAAGCTGTTTCAGCAATTCTCGTGGCCGGGCGGGATACCCAGCCATGCGTCGCCGGACACGCCGGGCTCGATCAACGAAGGCGGCGAGTTGGGATATTCATTGCTGCACGCGTATGGAGCGGTTTTCGATAATCCTGACCTGCTGGCATGTTGCGTGGTGGGCGATGGCGAAGCTGAAACCGGCGCTCTGGCCACGAGCTGGCATTCCAACAAGTTTTTAAATCCAGCGCGCGATGGCGCAGTGCTACCGGTGCTGCACCTGAATGGATACAAGATCGCCGGGCCAACGGTGCTGGCGCGCATTCCAAGAGAAGAGCTGATCAATCTGTTCGTGGGATATGGATACAAGCCCTATTTTGTTGAAGGCGACGATCCGCCCCTGATGCATCAGTTGATGGCGACGACGCTGGACAAGGTGATCGCGGAGATCAAAGACATTCAGGCGGAGGCGCGGAAGAATCCTGAGGCGCCCCGTCCGCAATGGCCGATGATTATTCTGCGTAGCCCGAAAGGCTGGACCGGACCAAAGATGGTCGATGGTCTGCAAATTGAAGGAACGTTTCGCTCGCACCAGGTTCCGGTGACCGACCTGAAGATTCCTGGCCACCTGAAAATACTTGAGCAATGGATGCAGAGCTACAAGCCGGAAGAGCTGTTCGATAAAAACGGTAAGCTCATGCTGGAACTGGCGGCACTGGCTCCGACCGGCAATCGGCGCATGGGAGCGAACCCGCACGCGAATGGCGGCTTGCTGCTGAAAGATTTGAAGATGCCGGACTTTCGGCAATATGCGGTGAAGGTCGCGCAGCCGGGCGGTGAATTTGACGAGTCAACGCGGGTGCTGGGCAGATTTTTGCGCGATGTGATGAAGCTGAATCAGGAAAACGCAAATTTCAGGATTGTGGGACCGGATGAAACCGATTCGAATCGCCTATCCGCAATTTTCGAAGTCACGGGCCGAGTTTCCATGGCTGAGATCCTTCCCAACGACGTACATGAGAGCCGAGATGGACGCGTAATGGAAGTCCTGAGCGAGCACATGTGCGAGGGATGGCTGGAAGGCTATTTGCTCACGGGGCGACACGGATTTTTCTCCTGCTATGAAGCGTTCATCCATATTGTGACGTCAATGTACAACCAGCACGCCAAGTGGCTTGAGGCGGTGCGGCATATTCCGTGGCGCAAACCCATTGCTTCACTCAATTACCTGCTTACATCGCATGTGTGGCGGCAGGACCATAACGGATTCAGCCATCAGGACCCGGGATTTGTGGACAACGCGTTCAACAAGAAGCCGGAAATTGTGCGCGCTTACTTTCCTCCGGACGCGAACACGCTGCTATCCGTGGCGGACCACTGCCTGCGCAGCAGGAATTACGTGAACATAATTGTTGCCGGGAAACAGCCGGAGTTGCAGTGGCTGGATATGGACTCTGCAATTCAGCATTGCGCGGCGGGCATCGGGATATGGAAATGGGCGAGCAATGACAATGGCGGCGAGCCTGACGCGGTATTGGCATGCGCCGGGGATGTGCCGACACTAGAAATATTGGCTGCGGTTTCACTGCTGCGGGAACACGTTCCCAGTCTCAAAATTCGGGTGGTGAATGTGGTGGACCTGATGACCTTGCAGGCGGCAGGGGAGCATCCGCATAGTTTGAGTGATGAGGCGTTTGACGCGCTGTTTACCACGAACAAGCCGGTGATCTTTGCCTATCACGGCTATCCGTGGCTAATTCATCGGTTGTGTTATCGCCGGCGGAACCATGACAACATGCATGTCCGCGGCTATAAAGAAGAGGGAACCACGACGACTCCGTTTGATATGGTGGTTCTCAACAATATGGACCGGTTTCAGCTTGCCATCGACACCATTCACCGTGTTCCCGGACTTAAAGCCGATGATGCAGTTGAGTTCTTCCAAGGCAAGCTGGCAGAGCACAAAAAATATGTGGCGTCGCACGGTGAAGACATGCCTGAAGTGCAGAACTGGCGCTGGAGCTGAGGGACATCGCCGAGATCGCTGTCATCACCGTAGTCGCCGGAATCGGAACAATTTTCACCACGGAGACACGGAGGCACGGAGGAAGCATTGCCCAAATACTCGCAATCTAAACGGCAAAACTACAGCCCACTTGAGCGATGAATGCGACACAGGAAGGCAATCAAAAGGTTTTCATCTGCGGTGAGTACATAATTTGGCAATCTTTGTGCACTTTGGGTGCGATTCCAGTCTCCCGATTTCTTTTTAACAGCAGGAAAGTCAATCGATGGAACAAACCATTCTCTGCCTGAACGGCGGTTCTTCGTCGCTGAAGTTTGCCGTGTATCGGCTAAGCGGCGCAGGGGAAGAGAAAATTTTTTCCGGGGCCGTTGAAGCCATTGGCGAACCCATGGGCAAAGCGTGGTTGCGCAGCGGGTATAAAGCGCTGCTAGAAGAGACTGGCAACTTTCCGGACCATACAGCGGCCATAAAGAAAATGTTTACCGCGCTGCGGGAGCAAGGGGTGGAGAAGCTTGCGGCTGCGGGGCATCGGATTGTGCATGGCGGCCCAAAGTTCACAGCGCCGCAGTTGATTAACGCGCGTCTGACAGAGGCACTCAAAGAGCTCATCCCCTTTGCGCCGCTCCATCTGCCAAGCCAAGTGGCAATGATAGAAGCAGTCGAGGTACATTTTCCCGATCTGCCGCAGGTGGCCTGCTTTGATACGGCGTTTCACAGCGGAATGCCGGAGGTGGCGCAGCGGTTTGCGTTGCCGCAAAAGCTTTGGGAGCAGGGAATTAGGCGATATGGGTTCCATGGCCTGTCTTATGAATACGTGGTTAGCAAACTGGGGCGGGAATTGGGGGAGCGGGCGATTATCGCGCATCTTGGAAACGGCGCCAGCATGGTGGCGCTGAAAGATGGCTTGCCGATGGATACCAGCATGGGCCTGACGCCTACGGGCGGATTCATGATGGGAACCCGCAGCGGCGATCTCGATCCCGGAGTGCTGATACACCTGTTGAAAGCCGGGTACTCCGCTGACCGACTGGAAGAACTAGTGGACCATGAGGCTGGATTACTTGGAGTATCCGGGCAAACCAGCGATATGAAGACCCTTTTGGAAAAAAGCCAGATAGAGAAAGCTGCTGGCTTGGCTGTCCAAATGTTTGCCTACCAAGTACGCAAGTTCATTGGCGCCTATGCGGCCGTGCTGAATGGACTAAATACCCTGGTGTTTACCGGCGGGATCGGGGAACGAGCGGCAGATATTCGCGTAAAGATTTGTTTAGGCCTGGAATATTTAGAGATCGCACTGGATACGGAAGCCAACGGTCGAAATGCTGAAGTGATCAGTCTGCCAGCCAGCAAATGCACGGTTCGGGTGATCCAAACGGACGAAGATTTGATGATCGTGCGCCATACTCGTGAAGTAGCGCTTTGCAAGCCCAGCCTAAACACAATCTAAAGCTGTGTAAGTTTGCTGCGCGTTGGTCCCAAAGCCATGTCAGTCGCAATACGAGACATGTTCCCGGCCAACAAGCAGCGCCAACGACTGCAACTTTAGCCAGTTGTGGGCGACGGAACACCAAAATGAAACTAAAACAGCTACAAAGTGAGGGCGACGCAACTAACTCAACATCGCTTGGACTATATCAAATGAGGTCGAGTAGCCTTGAGGTTTGATGGCTAGGTCCGCACTAACTCTAAGACATTTCTTATAGTTTTTTGAACCAACTATGGCATTGTAATTATTAATGCGTGATTTAGAATGACCGCAATTTGTTAATGCACGTCGCCCCCTTAGATTGTTGGGAGAAGAATTCCGGATGCGGATCCTGATCGCAGAAGACGATGTTCCGCTGGCGACGGTGATCGCCCAGGCATTTAAGCCTGAAGGTCATGTAGCTGAGGTTGCCTCTAATGGCGAGGATGCGCTGCAGCGCATGCAAAAAGAAGAATTTGATTTTCTCATTCTTGACCTAAACCTTCCTGTGGTTTCTGGTAGTGAAGTTCTTCATAAGGTGCGGAGCGAAAACCCGGACATCCCTATCCTGATTCTGACTGCGACCGACGAGGTAGAGGAACGGGTGGCTTGCCTGGACGCGGGCGCCGACGATTACCTGACGAAGCCGTTCTCATTCTCAGAGCTTTCTGCTCGACTACGCGCGGTGCTGCGACGCAAAAATCAGCCCGGGCAGGCATATCTAAAAGTGGCCGACCTGGAATTGGATTACATGCAGAGAACGGTGCATCGGCGGGGGCGTGTGATTGAATTGACGCCCAAGGAATTTTCCTTGCTGGAATACTTTATGCGGAATCCTGGCAAGCACATTACCCGCAACATGATTATTGAGCATGTCTGGAAGCTTTCACCCGATACCTTGACCAATGTGGTTGACGTTTATGTGAACTACCTGCGCAAGAAAATTGACGAAGACGCAAAGATCAAATTAATACGCACGGTCCGGGGGGTAGGCTATCAGTTCGGAGTGAATGACGACGATGATCCAGAAGATGAGTAAGAGAAAAATCTTTTGTAAATACATTTAGTAAGCGCTTGATCCTGGACGTTAAGTTGAGGCTTTGTTCTCAAAAATTCACTTAAAGGTGAGAACAATGCACTCCGTCCGCGCTTTATCGTTTCAGACTGTCTATTTCTTCTCCGGAGGAGCGAGACGGCTCTTAAGTTCTTCAAGAGCCTGTTTTGCATCGTCAGAGTTTGGATTTACGCGAAGAGCCTGTTCAAACGCTCCGATCGCCTTATCGGGTTCATTGCTGTTCAGGTAGGCTTCGCCCAGGAACACCAACCCGTCGTCATCCTGAGGCTTTGCCACTGTGTACTGTTCCAGCAGATGTGCCGCTTTTGGGTAATTTCTCTGGTGCCAGGCAATTGCGGCCGCCGTCTTCTTGGCTGCAGGCCCTTCCTGCTGGACCAGCTCAGTTGCTCCGGCGGCCACGATCATGGAAGTCACGACTAAAGTTCCCACTTGCAACATTTTTTTATGCTGGGCAAACGCGCTCAAGGGCAATCCCACTAGCAAGCCGGTAACAAATCCACCGAAGTGGCACATATTGTCAATGTTTCCGTACATACCAAACATGAAGTTGAAGACTGCAAAAAAAGCCATGCTGCTAAAGATGGCCTTCTTCTCACCTGCCGGAATAGCAAAATTGCCAAATTTCACGCCCGCCAGAACGGCGCCCACAAGGCCGAAGATGGCGCCGGACGCGCCGAGTTCAGAGCGCTGGTGATTGGACGCAATACTAAGGAGCGCTCCGCCAACGCCGGTGACCATGTAGATGGCAAATGTTTGCCATTTCCCAAAGAGACGTTCCGAGAGCGGTCCCACATACCACAGGCACCACATGTTCAGGCCTATGTGGAGAAGGTTGGCGTGCAGAAAACCTGCCGTGAACAAGCGCCAATATTCGCCGCTGAGAGTAAGCGGGCCACTATTTACGCCCAAAGACCTCAGATCGATGCCCGGGAAAAAATCCACGACGTAAGCAAGGATGCTGATGGCCATCAGCAGCGTGGTGGCGGGATATGTTGCCATGCCTCCCATGGACATGGAGCGGCGCGCGCGGCCAGTGGCCACGCCGGCACAACGGTCACACAGAACGGGTGCGACTCCTTCTTCATTTACAGCAAGGGCTGTACCGCATTTAAGGCAGTTAGGCATTAAAGTACAGAATAACAGCCCAGTAGCTTTGGCCGCGACTTGATCGGAAATGGATTTGCTGTCGCCCTGCAAAGTCCCGGGGAAATTGTTAGAATTTTAGTGTGGAACCTTCTTTACTTACCCGCAGCATCCAGAAGCGCCCTGATACCTGCAAATTTGAGGGACGAATCCTATTTTTGACTGAAGATCCAGAGCTGATCCGGCGGCAACTGGCTGGAGAAGACCTGCCCTGGGACACAAAGAATCCGCAGAATAATCCCAAGCTGCGCGACGATATCTCCACGGACGAGATTACACCCGCGCACATCTGCTTCTTTTTTGACGAGAAGCTGGGCGAGTGGCCTTATACCGGGCTGAAGTGCGGCAATGAAGTCCCAATCAAGCGCGGTGACGTGAAGAAGGGCGGCTTTGTGGCTGCCGTGAGCGGCAAGCGCAGGGGCAAGGGATCGAGCCGCGAGCAATCACCGTATGCGGAGCTTTGTGCGGGCATCAAGCTGGTGATCGCGGAAAATATTGAACGTATTTACAAGCAGAACTGCCAGAACCTGGGCGTGCTTACGTCGACGGATTTTAGCTTGATTGACAAGGTGCGCGGCGGGGAAGTGATTCCGCTGAACAAATTCACCGAAGGTGAAGACGATATCACTCGCCAGATTATTGAGTACGGCGGACTTTTTCCATTCAATGTGGCGCGCATGCAGAAGAAAGTTTTTCTGCCGCCGATCACAACGGCGAAGCGGCCAATGACGATTGCGGAGAAGATTTTTGCGCGGCACATGCTGAACGCGGAGAATGAGCAGGGCGTCGGGTCTGTGAAGCCGGGCGATTCAGGTTTTGCGCGTACTGATCTGCGGTTTAGCCATGAGTATGTTACGCCGATGTCGGCGATCTTCTTTGAGCATTTCGTGGGAAAGGACGCCAAGGTGAATGATCCGGCGACAATCCTGTTTTTCCGCGATCATCTGACGTTTCTGGACGAAGTGATTTCAGACGAGAAAAAGAAGATGGGCCTGCTGGATCTGGCAGGGCAGCTTAAGTATAAGCAGGAAGACTTTGCGGGCAAGCAGGGCATAAGGCTGCATGGCGAATTGAAAGATCGCAAGGGGTCAGAAGGAATTTGCCACTCCATTGTGGCGGAAACTTATGCGTTGCCGGGGCAGTTGAACGTGGGTTCTGATTCACACACGCCGCATGTGGGCGCGGTAGGCTGCATTGCGTTCGGCATCGGAACCACGGACGTTTTCAATTCATGGATCACAAAAGACGTTCGGGTGAAAGTGCCGGAATCAGTGAAGGTGATTGTTCGCGGCAAGCGCAAGCCCAACGTGACCGCGAAAGATTACATCCTGCTGCTGCTCAGCATGGAGTACATCCGCAGCGGCAAGGCGCTGGCCAAGGTGATGGAATATTCCGGCGAGGCCATTGAAGCACTGAGCGTGGACGAACGCGCCACCATGACGAATATGGCGGCGGAGATCGGCGGCTTTACTGGCATTGTTGCGCCCGACCAGAAGACTGTGGAGTTTTTGATGGAGCGTCGCGGGATGTCTCGCGCGCAGGCGGAGAAATATTGCGAAGGATTGTTCAGCGATCCGGACGCGCAATACGCGCATGTTATTGAGCTGCATGCGGACGACATTACGCCGATGGTTGCCACGCCGGGTGATCCGGGCAATGGCAAATTCATTCGCGACCTGAATACGCCTGTTCCGGTGGAGATCGCTTACGGCGGCACATGCACGGCCGGCAAAAATGCCGATATGGATATGTATGCCCAGGTGCTTTCCGACGCGTTGCAGCAAGGCAAGCGCGTGGCGGAGAGCTGCAAGTTCTATATCCAGTTTGGCTCGCAGGAGACGCGCGAGTATTGCGTGCGCAAAGGCTATCTCGATATTTTTAAGCGCGTGGGCGCGATTGTGATTGAGCCGAGCTGCGGCGCGTGCATCAACGCCGGGCCGGGAGTTTCCACGCGGCCTGACCAAGTTGTGATCAGTGCGCAGAACCGCAATTTTCCTGGACGCAGCGGCCCCGGGCTGATGTACCTGGCCAGTCCATACACAGTGGCAGCAAGCGCCGTGGCTGGATACATTGTTGAGTATGAGCCAAACGGCAAAGAAGCTGCGCCATCTGCAGTCGGACTGGAAAAGCAGGGGCGCAAGTAAGAGCGTAGTGCAGGAGTCGTCCCGGCGGCGATCTGTGGGGCGCTACTTCGCGTCCAGCACTATCTGATCAACTTTGTAGCCTTTGTCGCGCAGCTGTTTGGCAATACCTTTGTCGCCGATGATGTGGGCGGCGCCGACCACTACAAAAATCGGCTCTTTGCCTTTCAGGTATTCCTCCATTTTGCCCATCATGGCGATGTTGCGATCATCCAAGAGTTTTTTCTCCAGGCTTTTTGATCCCATGTCGTCCTGCTCGTCCATTATTTTTTGCAGCGCATCGGGGTCGCCAGCGACGTAAGCCGCCTGTGTGCGCTTGATGATGTCTTTGGTTTTGTCACCCTGCTTGAGGATGGCGGCCAGCATGCTTTGCTGTTCTGCTTCTGAAGCCTCAGCAAAAATTGCAAGCTGCGATTCCATGGTTTCCAGTTCATCGATACGTTGAGGCGGCTTGCTTTCATTCAAGAAGTGCATGTCGATTCCGAGAGACGGATCTTCGCCCGCCTGCTGCCATGCCATCGCGGTGAGCGTGACGGCGACCACCCACGGCTTCAACTGTTCCATGCCCTGGCGGGGCACGTTGTGCCTGGTGCAGTAATCGTCCAAGGCGGCCTGCGTCTCTTTGGAAAGATGCTTGGTCAGCGAATCGTCGGCGGGGTACAGACCATATTTCTGGATCAGCTCAACCATCTTGGCCTGATCGGCGTTCTTTATGTTGATCTCCACGGCCAGAACTTTTGCGGCGGCAAACGCCGACTCAACTTCTTTCGGCAGCGGATACATGCTGCTGTTGCCCAGGTGAATGGATCCGACTAGATAGACCGTTGCGGTGGGCGACGCGGCTTTCCACATCAGAAACCGGCGCGGTTTTGGCTGCGCGGGTGCTGCTTGCTGTGCCTGGGCTCCCAAAAAAGCCAGAAACACAAGTAAAACCGCATGGATGTGACGCCGCTTCAGCATTAGCAAGTCTCCTGGTGATCAACTGCGAACGAGGTTACGAAATTATACCGTCTGATGCAGTCAGCATTAGCAATCGGGCGCTGGTGTCCTTTGGGTAAAAGCGGATTTTTTTATTTGCGCTCCGCTGCATTGCGTCCCAGCAGCCCAAGAGCGGGGCTACTGGGAGCAGTTGCGCGCAAGCCTCCACCCCGTCACGCGAAGCGCGTGTCGGGGACCCCGGCCTGCGGCGCAAGGAAGTGTGTCTTTTCTTGCTAAAAGCGCTGACTGACTCTCGCAAAAACTCCAGCACCGCGTTGCGGCAGGTATCCGGCTGCTCAAACCACATCCGGTGCGTCGCGCCGCGCAGAATGATCCGGCGGGCATGAGGGAGCAACCGGGTAAGTTCTTGGTCAATTAACCCAAGAAATGGGTAGGATTTTTCGCCGGAGAGAAGCAACGTCGGCGCGGTGATTGCGCGAATTGCCTGGGGTTCGATTTTGGGAAACAACTCACCGGAGGTCATCATCACATCCCATTCATGGGCATGAGCCAGCATGTCCTTGTGCGCGTCTTGCGGCATCTTCTGCCATGCGTTCGGGTCATCCAGAACATAATTGATGAATATGCGCAGTCCGCTCTCGCGATCGCCTTTCTGGAATGCGGCCTTCATCGGTTTTACCATTCGCTGCTCTATGTCGGTGAACATTGCTTTGCCGGTGGCCGTCTGCTCTCCCTCCAGATGCTCCAGCAAAGACACGTCCGGATCCTCGGCAAGTACCAGCGTCCTCACAAGTTCAGGGTGCCTGGATGCCAGAAACAAGGCGGCAAGAGCGCCGTATGAGTGGCCCACCACATGCACCCTGTCCAGGTGCAGCTTTATGATGAACGCCGCAAGGTCTTCTGCGTCCACCACTGCTGAATAGCCAGGCCGGGCTTTGTTGTTGTTCGGCGGACTGTAACGCCGGCTGTACGCAATGGCATGATAGCCTGCCTTGGCGAAGGCGTCGACCTGGTTGTTCCAGTAGCTGCCGTCGCTCAACGATCCATGCACAAAGATCACCGGCACTCCCGTTCCGCGCTCAACGTAATGAAGTTCGACGTCATGACTGACGATCACCTTCCGCACCGCCAAAGCCGGTTCTTGCGCCGGCTCTGCGGGCAGGTGCGCTGGCAGTACGAGAGTTATCAACAGCAAAGTACGAATCGTCCATTTTGAAAAATCGCGCAAATGGGGCAAAGTCCTTTCTCGGCAGAGCTCTTCAGCGTAAAGTATCCTATTCCGCAGATGAACGCGGATCAAAATTGTGGGTTCTATCGGTAATCGACTGGCCTATGGTTCCCAAGAACGTTATCTTGCGCCAGCCGTATCACAACTTACCTGTGATTATGGCATCATGGAGAAACATCTATTCTCAAGACCAGCCGACTATGCCTGTTGTTCTCAAGATCGATCCGCAACGCAGAGTGGTGCACTCCGCCTTTTACGGCAAGGTTACTGACGCGGAATTTCTGGGGCATCACAAGCGCATTGCTTCTGATCCAGACTTCAATTCCCAATTTGCCGACATCGTGGATTTTAGTGACGTGACAGATCCGGCCATAACGGAGAGCGCAATGGCCGCGTTGGCTGCCAATCCCAGCCTCTTCAGCAGCACGGCAATTCATATCGTGATTGCGCCCGAGGCAGTAATGTTCCGAATGGGGGCCCGGTTCAAGGAAATTGCCAAATTATCGCGGCCTAACTCTTATGTGGTGCGCACGCGCGAGGAGGCATACAAGCTACTGCCCGGTGCAACCACTCCCAAGTCTTAAGTTGCACTAGGACTTCGGGAAGCACGGGCGAATAAGCCGCGAACCACCAGCTCGTCTTATCCCGCAGCTTTCGAATTCGGGGGCTGCTCCTTATTTCCAGACAAAATGAGGGCAAGTTCTTCCATCCAACACTTATAGCGCCTTGTGACGTCCGAGGAGCGCCTGCGCGGCGCTCACAATTTTCGCAACTTCATGTCGAAACCAATAAGGAGAGAAACGCAATGGAAATGGAATCCTTGAGAGACCTGTTTATCGATGAGTTGAAAGACCTTTATTCCGCGGAAAACCAGATTTTGAAGGCTTTGCCCAAGATGATCAAAAAGGCAAGCTCCAGGGAATTGAAGAGCGGCTTTGAGCAGCACTTGAAAGAGACCCAGGGTCATGTGGAACGCCTGGACAAGATTTTCGAGGAGTTGGAAGAGAGTCCACGGGGAAAGAAGTGCAAAGGCATGGAAGGCATCATTGCCGACGGCAAAGAATTGATGGAAGAAGATGCCGAGCCTGAAGTGATGGACGCCGGCTTGATTGGCGCGGCCCAGCACGTTGAGCACTATGAAATTGCCGGTTACGGATGCGTGCGGACATACGCCGAACTGATGGGCGAAGACGACATTGTCAATCTGTTACAGCAGACGCTGGACGAGGAAAAGGCGACTGACGAGAAACTGAACCAGCTCGCGCAAAACATCAACGTGGAAGCAGAAAAAGCAGCTTAAGCTTCATTGAGGCGGAAGGCCCTGTGCTCTGCGGAAAGAGCCCGGGGCCTTTTTGCGTCTGCGGTTCCTAGTAGCAGCTAAAAAGGAAATCCTGTTGTTCTCCCGAGTCTAGTTCATAATGAGAGCATTATGACGGCTTCCAGTAGACAGACCAGCCCGCAGTCTACCTCGCAATTGCCTGAATCGGCAGATCCTAGCAGTGATCAAGTGGCGCCGAATCAAGTACCTCCGCTTACCGGTTACAACCTCTTCTTGAGCGACCCCACACTCGCGCAGGCAATAGAACGTGAAGGCGCTGGCTGGGCGCGCGAACAGATCACCGAACTTGGGCGGCTGCTGGGCACGGAAGAAGCTCAGCGCTGGGGCTTTGAAGCCAATGAGAACAAACCGGTGCTGCACACGCATGACCGCTTTGGCAATCGCCGCGACGAGGTCGTGTTTCATCCCTCATGGCACAATCTGATGCGGACCTCCGTGGCGAACCGGCTGCACTGCCTGCCGTGGGAAGCCGCACGACCCGGCGCTCACGTGGCGCGTGCCGCGCTGATGATGCTGATGGCGCAAAATGAAGCTGGGCATACTTGCCCGATATCAATGACGTTCTCTGCAGTGGCCTCGTTACGGGAAGAGCCAGAACTGGCTGCGGAATGGGAGCCCCGCATCCTTTCATCCGCTTACGATCCGCGTTTTGCGCCGGCGCAGGAGAAGTCCGGTGTGCTGCTGGGCATGGGCATGACGGAAAAGCAAGGCGGCTCTGATGTGAGGGCCAACACGACACAAGCTGAGCGGATTGGAAGCTCGCGCGAGTATCTGATCACTGGGCACAAGTGGTTCGTTTCCGCGCCGATGTGCGACGCGTTTTTAATTCTGGCGCAGGCGCCGCAAGGTCTTAGCTGCTTTCTGCTTCCACGCTGGACACCGACCGGCAAACGGAATGCCTTCCACATCCAGCGGCTGAAAGACAAGATGGGGAACCGCTCCAATGCGTCCAGTGAAGTTGAGTTTAACCAGGCATGGGCGCATCTGGTGGGCGAAGAGGGAAGGGGCATACAGACTATTATCGAGATGGTGAACCATACGCGCCTGGATTGCGCGATTGCCGGCGCCGGGTTGATGCGGCAGGCCCTGGCGCAGGCGGTCCATCACGCGCAGCATCGGGAAGCTTTTGGGAAGTTGCTGATCGATCAACCGCTGATGCGCAATGTGCTGGCCGATCTGGCGATTGAGTCTGAGGCCGCGACGTTGCTCATGGTCCGACTGGCCCGCGCCTTTGACCGCCGTAAAGAGGATGAGCGTGAACGCGCTTTCGCTCGCATTGCCACGGCCATTGCCAAGTACTGGCTGTGCAAGCGCACGCCCGTACACGTGAGTGAAGCTCTGGAATGCCTGGGTGGCAATGGTTATGTTGAAGAGTCGATCATGCCGCGACTTTATCGGGAAGCGCCGCTCTATTCCATTTGGGAAGGGTCGGGCAACGTGATGTGCCTGGACGTGCTGCGCGCTCTGACCAAGGATCCTGCCAGTGTGGAAGCTCTACTGGATGAGTTCCAAACCACCGCCGGGGCGGACCAGCGCCTGGATGCATACGTTGAACGCCTTAGCGTTCGATTGGCCACGGCTGCCGACAACAAATACGCGGCCAGAGACCTGACGGAAAAGCTAGCGCTCGCGCTTCAGGCTTCTTTGATGATGCGTCATAGCACTCCGGCAATGGCGGAGGCGTTTATAGCGTCGAGGTTGGCGGGGCAGCATGGGCAAGCGTTTGGAACGCTGCCGGTGGAGCTGGATGTGGACTCCGTGCTGGCCAACGTACTTACGTAGATGTTCACCGATCATAGGAGAGAGCGATGAAAGAAATTGATTCCATATTCGAAGCACTGGCGAAAAATCTGAACTCTGATGATGACGATGATTTGTGGCGGCTAATTGTCTCAACAATCATGGAGGAGTTTGCTCGACAAATCATGGTGAAGTCGAGGAACGGAAAAAAGTGCTATCTTCGAGTCGGCGCTTGCTCACACTGGATTCGACCTCATCAATCGCGTTGGACTGCGGCGGGCGGTTTCGCTTGGCCGGCGGGCTACAAGGGTGCCGAAGGCCATAGCCTGGTCCGAGGATTACCGGAATTTGATTGGTCCGAAGCTTTTCAGTTTGAGTTTGGCCGTTGGATGCATACTGCAAAATTTACGGGCAAGAGACAGGTCATTTTCCGCGTTGCAGTTCCGTCAAGGACAACCCGGCACATGCAAGCAGCCGTACACTCGATATGGTCGGACAGTAATGAACAAATCTTGTATGGCTTTCGCAAGGCAAAGGGACAATGGCAGTGTGCAGCAGCTTCTGACGAGAAAGAAAATGGTCGAGTCCTTTCGCCCCGAAATCCAATAAAAAAGTCTTCGCGACTAGCGTTCAGCCGCGAAGACTCCACCAAGGAAAGAAAAACAGAAGACCACAGAGGCTAGCTATAGGCTTGGCAGGAGACTCTATGCCCTTCTTTGGTTCCCTGTCGAGTAGTGCGGTAAGCTGCTGATTCGTTTCACCGATTTTGAATTTAATTCAGATTCTTTCGCCAGCGGGAGCTTGCAGAGGGCCGCTTAAGGATTGAAACGGCAAAGGCAATCGAGAGCCAACCGGCTTCAATCTCCAGATATGCACAGTAAACGAGGCAGCTTGCCCAAAGCTTCGCCGTTTATCTGGGTACTTCGTCATTTAAAATACTATTCAGCTGTTGGTGCACACCTCTCCCATGACTTTGTTGGAAAAACGTATGCTAGGTCTCAACAGGGACCTTTCGGCTGCCTTCTCTAAGGTGCTTGATGACGCTAAGCCAAAGAGCGTCCACCGCTTGCGCACCACCATTCGCCGGATTGAGAGCCTGGTCAGCTACGCGAACCCCCAAATCAGCAAGAAAGAAGAACGCACGCTGGAAAAGTTAACCGACTTGCGGAAGCGGGCCGGGAAAGTTCGCGATCTCGATGTCCAAACCGATCTGCTACTGGCTTTGGGCAATGGATCAACCGCGAAAGATCGAAAAACCTTGGCAAATCTCATGGAAAAAAAGAGGAGCCAGCAGGTTCGGCGTTTGGAATCGGCCATCAAGAAGCTGCATGAAGCCAAGTTTTTCGGCCGGCTAGATCGGATCGCAGAAGAGGCCGGAGTGCCGCAGGATAGCAAGAATCGCCCATTGGCTCCTGTGGAAGAGGCGAAAGCGCAGCTTGTGGCAATTGCCAATAACTTTGGGTCAAGACAAGCGTTGGGAGAAGGAATAAAGCCGAGCAGGTTACATGAAACTCGCATCGATTTGAAGCGCATTCGGTACCTGGCGGAAATCGCGGAAGAATCACCTGAGCAAAAAAATTTCATGCGCGAACTCAAGTCCACACAGGATGCTCTTGGCGATTGGCACGATTGGCAGGAGCTGGCGGAAAGGGCGGAAAAGCGTTTTTCAGACCGCGCAAGCTGCGCTCTGCTGCGTGAAGTCAGGACTCTCCTGAGTGCCCGACATTCAGATGCAATTTCCTCTCTGAACAAATTATTTTCCCTGATGCAGGCGCCGGCTAAAAAGCCGCCGCACTCAACCCAAGCTTTGCGGTTTGCCGCCCGCCACGCCTGATAAAAAATGCCCGTTTTTGCCGCGGTTGATATCGGTTCCAACTCGGTGCGGCTGAGTATCGCTGAGCTTCGACGTGGAGGCCTGGTCGCGCTGCATCAGGACCGCGAAGTTACCCGCCTGGGCGAAGGTGTATTTCGTGACGGCAATCTCGATCCTCAAGCCATGGCCCAGACGCTGAAAGTCCTTCGCCGGTTTCATCGAGCGGTGCAAAGCTACGCGGTGGAGCGGACGCGGGTTGTGGGAACCAGCGCATTGCGTGACAGCAACAGTGCGCGTCTCTTTGAAGAGTGGGTGAAGACAGTTACCGGTTGGAACCTGGAAATCATCAGCGGTCTGGAAGAAGGCCGTCTCATTCATCTGGGCGTGATATCAAACATGCGCACACCGCCACCCAAAATGTTGCTGATCGATCTGGGCGGAGGCAGCTGCGAACTTACACTCTCTGAAAAAGGGCACATTAAAGAAATTGTCACTCTGCCGCTGGGCGCCGTCCGTCTGACGCAAGAGTTTATTCATCATGATCCGCCGACCAATGCCGAACTCAAGCGGCTGCATGACTTCATTGTGCAGGAAGCGGCCGGTGCATCGCGGAAAATAACGCGTGCCGCGGTGCGGGGGGTGATTGCCACCTCTGGAACGGCAGCTGCGTTGGCGGGCGCGGCGCAGTCTCTGCGCCTTATCCGAGCTGGTGGCGTGTCTCTGTCCGTTGCAGAAAAGCTGGCCCGGCGACTGGCAAAAATGACGGACCGGCAGCGCGCGGCCATCAAGGGAATCAATCCCAAGCGCGCGCAGATCATTGTGGCCGGCGCCGCAGTCTTCGCGCATGTACTGGATGCTTGCGGGCTCAAGGGCTTCCGCTACTCTCCACTGGGATTGCGCGATGGAATTCTGGCGCAGATGGCCGCCGAATATGACCAGCACACGCGCTCACACCGGCAATTGGAAGCTGATCGCCAGGACGTGCTTATGAACACGGCCAAGCGATACGGGGTTGACCTGGAAAATGCCGAACAGGTGCGCAAGCTGGCCGTTACTCTTTTTGACCAGACCCGGCGCATGCACGGACTGAGCAAGGATAGTCGCGAATGGATTGCTGCCGCCGCGATGTTGTACGAAGTGGGAACGTATATTAATCCGGTTGGCCTGCATCGCCATGCTTATTACGTGATCTCGCGCTCAGAGCTGTTTGGATTTACGCCGTTGCAGAGGAAAATAATTGCGACAATCGCGCGCTTTCAGGGCAATTCCAAACCGCAGCTTCGCGACCGTCTCATTAAAATGCTGCCAGCCCAAATCAGGTCAGATGTGATCAAGAGCACGGCACTGTTGCGGGTGGCGCGCGCGCTGAATCAGGGCAGGGTTTCTGCTGTAGAATCCATTCGCGTGGTCGCGCGTGGTGGGGAAGTCACGCTGAATGTGAAGGCGGGCCGCACTGGCGCAGACCTGGAGTTGTGGGCTGGAGAAAAAGAGCGAGCTTATTTCCGCGAAGTCTTTGGCCGTGAGCTCGATTTCAAGCTGGTCTGAAGCGTGCGCGCGATTTTGGGTGTTAGTAACCAGTCCAGAGTGCCGGTGCGTCCGTTCATCTCTACTCGGGCCACAGCGCCTTTCTTAAAATCAACTCGTGCGCCGTTAGGGCCGGAAATCGACTTGCTCAGGAATTCCGTAAAGCTGGGATTGTGTCCCACCACCATGACGGCGTCATATTTTTTATAGCGCGACAGCATGGATTGAAACTGGTCAAAATCTGCTTCTGGGCGCAACGCATCTTCGATCTGCACAGCTCCTTCAAATGCCAGTTCATTCGCTGCCAGGGAGGCTGTCTGCCGCGCACGCTTGAGCGGGCTGCTGATGATTTGGTCAACCTGCACATCCAGGTTCGCCAGCAGACGGCCGACATAGCGAACCTGCAGAATGCCTTCTTCGTCTAAAGGGCGGCGTTCGTCCTTTTTAGAATTCAGCATGGTTTTACCGGCGGAAGCATGACGGAAGAAATATATGAGCATAGGCTATCGAGCTAGCACCTCTTTGTTTCGTCCGCGGCTGGATTTTTTTGGCCGCCGGGGTGTGGCCGGTTCAGGAATATCCGCTGCTCTGGCTGTGCCTTCCGCCGCGGCGATCAAAAAGTCCTGGGCTGAAAAAGCTGGCTCTCCACTTTTACGTGCCGGTCGCGTGTAGTGTCCGTTACGGTCCAGAAAGCGGGCCTTCACATTGTCTGCAAGATAGGCTGCGAGTATCTCGCTTTTCACTCGCTGCTTGAGATGCGGGTCCAGCACAGGACATAAAACTTCAACGCGTTCATATAGATTGCGTGGCATCCAGTCGGCGCTGGAGATATAGACTTCATCATCGCCGCCATTTTCAAAATAAAAAATTCGTGTATGTTCGAGTAACCTCCCTACCACGCTGCGCACGACAATGTTATGGCTAATGCCGGGCACCCCCGGACGCAAGGAACACATGCCGCGCACCGTGAGATCAATAGGAACGCCTGCCTGCGAGGCCATGTATAAGGCCTCAATCACGTTTTTATCGAGCAGCGAATTCATTTTAGCGATGATCCGCGCGGGCCTTCCGTGGGCCGCGTGCTCGGCTTCGCGATGAATCTGCTCTAGCGTGGTTGCGGCAAGATCGATTGGCGAAATGGCCAGCGGACTATAACTCGGTGCTTCAGAATATGCCGTGAGATAGTTGAAGACCGAGTGAACCGCCGAAGTAATATTTGGCGCAGCCGTGAGCAGGCTCAGGTCAGTATAAAAGCGGGCGGTTGTGGGATTGTAATTGCCCGTCCCGATGTGGACGTATCTGCGTGTCTTGCCATCAGGATCGTGGCGCACCAGCAGAGCGAGCTTGCAATGCGTCTTGAGACCAACAAGACCGTGATAGACCTGCACTCCCTCATCTTCGAGCGTGCGGGCCCACTGTATGTTGGAGGCCTCGTCAAACCGGGCCGTCAGTTCCAATACGGCAGTCACTTCTTTTTCGGCCGCGGCGGCAGCGATCAACGCTCCCACAATGGGGGATTCGCGGTTGGTGCGATAAATGGTTTGCTTGAGAGAGATCACGGCGGGATCACTGGCCGCGCTCTCAATAAAATCCACCACTGCTTCAAAAGAATCGTAAGGATGGTGAAGCAGGATGTCGCGCTTGCGCAGCTCCGCGAACACGTCAGGAGTATTGGCCGGAAGGCGCAGTTCACGCGGCACAAAACTTTTAAATTTCAGCTCAGGGCGCTCAATCTCATAGAAATTGAAGAGCCGGGAAAGGTTCACCGGACCCTGAGTATGGAAGATTTGCCAGTCTTCCAGCTCAAACGTCTGCTGCAATCGGCGGGCAATTTCAGCATTCGCATTGGCGTCAATCTCCAGACGCACAGCATCGCCTTTACGGCGACGGTGCAGCTCTGTTCTGACGGACTCAAGCAGGTTGCGCGATTCTTCTTCTTCCAGATAAAGATTGCTGTTCCGCGTCACGCGGAAAGATGCAGCCGAAACAATTTCATAGCCGCGATACATGCTGGCGGCGTGATAGGTGAGAAGGTCGGCCAGGAAAATGTAGTCTGTATTGGTTTGCGATGGAAGCCGCACCAGGCGAGGAAGCACTCGCGGGACGGTAATTACACCCATGTACGTCCCACTGGCCCGCCGCTTGCGCTTGAGCAACAATGCAATGCAGAGCGCCTTATTCAGCACGCGCGGGAAGGGATGCGCCGGATCCACCGTTACTGGAGTGAGGAGCGGATCAACTTCTTTTTCACAATAAGCGTCAATGAACGCTTCTTGCTCAGGGTCAAGATCTTTCAGGTCAAGGACGCGTATGTTTTCCTTCGCTAACGCCGGCATTAACTTGCTGTTCCAGCTATCGTATTGCTCCTGAACGAATTCATGCGTTTCCCGCGCAATCAGTTCGCGCTCCTGTTGCGCCGTAAGCGCATCTGGTCCGGCATCGATATAGCCTTCTTCAATGCGCTGCAGGAGACCGGCGACTCGGACTTCAAAAAATTCGTCGAGATTGCTGGCCGAAATAGCCAGGAACTTTACTCGCTCCAACAGGGGATTGCGGTAATCGTTGGCTTCTTCAAGCACTCGACGGTTGAAGGCAAGCCATGAAGTCTCACGATTGATGTAAAGGGACGGATCTGATACTGACCGGTTCATTTGCTGGACAGAGGCAGGTTTGGTGACGTTGGTTGAACTTTTGCGCCTCGCAACCATTGTAATTGTTTCCGGCACAACCAGCCGCTCCGCCTCGATATCTTAGCCTTGATCTCTTACTTTAAGAGTTGATGCTGATGCATTGCTGTAGTTACCCTTGGGCGTGGTGCCTTACATCGGCGCCTCGAACCCAGAAGATAACGTCTTCAGCGATGTTGGTAGCATGATCGGCCACACGCTCAAGATTTCTCGCGACGATCAGGGTGTCCAGCAAGTTGCGATGCATGCCGGCAGACTTGGCCATTGCGGCATCAACGGCTTCAAAGATTTCACGGTTCATGTTGTCCACCAAGTCATCGCGTTCCAGCACTGCCTGGGCCATATTAACGTCGGCGGCGAGGAAAGCGTTCAGCGCGTCCCGCACCATGCTTATGCTGAGCTGCGCCATCCGTGGAATATCGACGTTTAACGCAGGGTCAGGGCGCGTCAGCAAGTCCATCACGCGCTCGGCGATGTTGACGGCCTGGTCGCCCACGCGCTCAAGATCGGCGTTGATTTTGATGCAGGCGACGATGAAACGCAGGTCAATAGCCATGGGCTGCTGCATCGCAAGCAAGTCAATGGACATTTCATCCACGTCGCGCTCAGCGGCGTTGATCTTGGATTCATCGCGCAGCACCAATTCACAGAGCGAGAGGTCGCGGGCTTGGTAAGCCCGAACCGCGCGTTCCACGGCCTGCTCCGCCATGCCGCCCATGGCCAGCAATTTCTGTTTAAGGTCATCAAGTCCCTGATGGAACCGTGTGCGCGTCATCCGAACCTCCCGGTAATGTAATCTTCCGTGCGTTTGTCGGAAGGTTTGGTAAACATGGTTTCCGTTTTATCCAGCTCCACCATGTTGCCCATGAGAAAGAAAGCAGTAAAGTCCGCCACCCGCGCCGCCTGCTGCATGTTATGGGTGACGATTACGACGGTATATTCTTTTTTCAATTCGAAAATTAAGTCTTCTATCTTTGCGGTGGAGATGGGATCAAGCGCGGATGCGGGTTCGTCCATCAGAAGCACTTCCGGTTCCACTGCCAGGGCACGCGCGATGCAAAGCCGCTGCTGCTGCCCTCCGGAAAGGCTGGCGCCAGATTTCTTTTTCAGATCGTCTTTGACCTCGTCCCAGAGCGCTGCCTGTTTGAGCGACCGCTCCACTACCTGATCAAGTTCACGCCGATTGCGAAACCCATTCAGTTTCAGGCCCGCGGCCACGTTGTCGTAAATCGACATAGTGGGAAATGGATTGGCTTTTTGGAAAACCATGCCAACCCGACGGCGTATCCAGACGGGCGAAACGCCTTTGCCGTAAACGTCCAAGTCTCCAATGGAGACCGTGCCTTCCACGCGGGTGTCGGGTAATGTTTCATGCATACGGTTAAGGCAGCGGACAAAAGTCGATTTGCCGCAGCCGGAAGGGCCGATGATAGCTGTCGCCTTCTTGGCGGGAATTTCCATCCTGATATCGAAGAGCGCCTGCTTGGCTCCAAACCAGGCGTTCAAATGGGCCACGTGAATACCAGTATCCATCAACTGGCTCCTTTGATGACGCCTCGGCCCACCATGAAGCGGACAAACACAATGGTAAACACAATCATAGAGATGAGAACCAAGGCAGCAGTCCATGCCTGAGCATGAGCCTGCTCATACGGCTGGATGGCGTATTTGTATATCTGCAAGGGAAGAGCTGCCACCGGCTGGTTGGGGCTTGAACTCCAGAACTCATTGCCGAACGCGGTAAACATGAGCGGGGCGCTTTCACCGGCGATGCGCGCGAAAGCCAGCATTACGCTGGTGACAATGCCGGCGCTGGCGGAACGAAGCACAACAGAAAGGATGGTGCGCCATTTGGGAATACCCAGCCCCAGAGCAGCTTCACGGATGGACTGCGGCACCAGCAGCAGGACTTCCTCAGTGGTGCGGGAGATGACTGGAATCATCATAATGCCGAGAGCCACGCTGCCAGAAATAAGGGAGAAATGCCCTTGTGGGACCACGACCAATGCCCATGCCGTCATGCCAATTACGACAGAGGGCACTCCGTTCAGCACGTCGGCAGTAAAGCGGACAATGTTGCCAAATTTATTGCGACCGTATTCGGCAAGGAAGATACCCGCGCCAATTCCCAACGGAACGCCGATCAGGCTGGCGAAGCCGAGAAGCAGGATCGATCCGAGAATCGCGTTACTCATCCCGCCACCCTCTTCACCTATAGGTTTGGGAATTTGTGTGAGAAAGGCCCAATTGAGAGTGCCCAAGCCTCGAACCACAACTGTTCCCAAAATAAGGAAGAGAGGCACAGTCACGATCAGGGCAGCCAGCGTGATGAAGCCAAGAGCAATCCAGTTGGATAGCCGGCGGCGGAGCGAAGTGGTGTGAACGTTTTTAAGCAAGCGCCCTCGACGGCTTTCCGCGGGCGATGGACCATACCAGCAACCCGGCCAGAGCGTTCACAATGAGGGTTATCACAAACAAAACCAGCGCCATTTCCATCAGCGCGCTTAGATACAAATTGCCAACAGCCTCAGTGAATTCATTGGCAACGGCGCTGGCAAGCGTGTATCCGGGTGCAAAGAGGGAACGCGCAATTTCCGGACGGTTGCCGATCACCATGGTTACGGCCATGGTTTCACCCAGGGCACGGCCAAGCCCCAGAATTACCGCTCCAAAGATGCCGGGCCGAGCGTTGCGCAGGACGGCGATGCGCAGCATTTCCCATTTTGTAGCTCCCAGCGCCAATGCGGCTTCGCGCTGCACACGCGGAACGGCGGTGATGACCTCACGGCTGATGGAGGCAATGATGGGCAGAATCATAATGGCGATGATCATCCCGGCCGCCAGCATTCCCCAGCCGTACTTTGGGCCATCGAATAAACTCGTCCAACCAAAATACCTGGCCAGAAATGGCTCCACGTGTACGCGAATAAACGGCGCCAGCACAAAAATGCCCCACAGGCCGTAGATTACGCTGGGAATCGCCGCCAGCAGTTCGACAAGCAAAGAGAGAATCGCCCGAATGCGGAGGGGGCAGATCTCGGTGAGAAAGAGCGCTGTTCCAACAGAAAGAGGGACCGCGATCACAAGACCGACCAACGAGGAAACGACCGTGCCGTAAATAAAAGGTAATGCGCCGAAATCTTCAGCTACAGGGTCCCAGATTTGCTTGACCAGGAATTTGAAACCAAATTTGGATATGGAAAGCCGCGATTGGCTGACCAGTTCAAAAAATATAAGACCCACCATGGCCAGCACAGCCAGCGCGCAGAGAAGGACGACGCCACGAAATACCCGGTCGGCAGCCACATTTTCCCGAAAAACCAGACGGCTTTTAGGCACAATCTGCAACGTTTCCGAGCTGCCCAAAGCAGAAGCTGAAATTTCTAGTCCTTCAGGCGCTTTTGAGCCCCGGGAAGGCCCGCGCTCCGGCATCGTTCGCATGTCTCAAAAGCTAGCAGACGATTGTTAATAGATTGTTAAAAAACAAGCGCCGGCAAGTTAAACCGGCGCTCATAAAAGAGTAGAGGGTGAAACCTCTAGTTGTGAATCCAGCACTCTCTCATCCACAAAAGCGGAAAGTTTTACGAAGTGTGAATCCAGTTATTTGTCTTGTTTTTCCTGCTTTTCTATCTGATTGACGCGCTCGGCAATTTGTTGCTTGATCGACTTAGGCTGGTCCGGATTAACTGCCGGTGTCCCAGCCTTTAACTGGTCAATCCTCTCGCGAAGCCTGCGTGCCCTCTCAGCCTGTCCCTGTTCCACATGCGATGGTTTTTCATCCATAGCCGACCCCCTTATGGTGGGCATTGCTGGAGCACCCGCCTTTAGCTCATTTTAGTCCTTTTACAAATTCGCGGAGAGACTTGGCACGCGCAACACTTTGCGGAGCAAAGGGCACCGGTTCTGAACTGGCAACCGCGGCAGCAGCGGCGGGTTTCAGGCGGTACCGCTCCTTGGCCCGAATCGCGCGCACCTTACTGTCGACCAACTCTCGCAGGCTGGTTCCGCGATGTGCCGTCAGCACGCCCAGATCACGCAATTGCGGCTCGCCGTTCTCCACAATGATTTGATACCAGTGGTTATCGGCAGGATTGCCAAAGCTAACGTAGCCTCCATCCAAAACCGCGTGTGGCGCCTGGATCTTGCCACGGAAGCTGTATCGCACATTCGGTCCGGTGTTCGGATCATAGTAATGAGGAGTAATAAAGTCAGACAGATGCTGACCATTTACGGTGTACGTGATTGTCTCGCAGGGGTCGCAAACCTCCACCAGATAGACCACCCGCTCCAGGCTTGGGGCATCAGGGAGATCTTCAAGTTGCGGTGGAGGATCGCCGGCGATGGTGCGGCTGCCGAAGGGGTCGGCCAGCATCTCCAGAGTTTCGTGGCTGGTGGTTAAGGCCCAGCCAGAGTCAAACTGTACCAGGGAAAACGGCTGCCCCTGATCATCAGTATGGAATCCGGCAGCGCCGGGTTCGTTAATGTCATCGCGGATGATGACTGGCCAGTAATCCACCGGAACGGATTCCAAGCTATCAAAAGCATCCACCGTAGCATCTACCTGCCAAAGCGGCCCAAAGTCGCGGGTGACCTGCTTTTGCGCCGCCGCGGCGACCTGGGTAAGGTGTTTGAAAGAGACGTGCGAAGTTTCAGAAACCAGGGCGACATGGGCATTGAGAATACTCATGGGCAACCTCCAAAGTTCAAGATTGAGGGCCTCTTTTGCGTGCAGTTTTTCCGCCAGCGACTCAGATTGTCCAGCGTTAGCCTGAACGCACGCCCCCGGGGTGGAACATTAGTCTACGTCTGCCGCGGAGCATTACCTTGAGTAAGGGAAAGAATCTGAGTGAGGGCAGGACGGTAACAAATGCTCCTGATTCTATAGTGCAAAAATGGGATATTCCGTTACATCAGTTCAAGAAATTTGTTCTACTGGACAAAAGTTCTATTTCAGTAAGACAAACCTTATAAAGGCACCCAGACCTGAGCCGTTCCTCTACGGAATCAAGACTCAGGCCTGGTTTATCGGCCCAAATTGCTTGCCGGGACTACTTTTTTGCTGAAGTCCCGTTTACCTTGATTTCTTTGATCCGCGCTTTCACTTTCGCGGCTACATTCTTTGGCAGCGGAGCGTACTGCAGCGGTGCCGTCATGGTCTGACCCTTATCGACCATCCAGTTTAGAAAGTCCACAAAAGCTTTTTCCTTGCTTGCATCCTTCCATTCCGCGGGAACCAGAAGCCAAGTAAAGCTGCTGATGGGGTAGGCAGTTTTGCCGGGGGCGTTGGTGATGGACACCCTGAAGTCTTCAGGCATGTCTTTCACTGAAGCGGCTGCCGCGGTTACTGAGTCAAGACTGGCTTTGACGAACGATCCAGCAGCATTCTGCACGGTGCCGTAAGGCATTTTGTTGGAGACGGCGTAGATGAGTTCAACGTAACCGAGACTTCCTTCGGTTTGTTTCACGGTTCCCGCCACTCCTTCATTACCCTTGCCGCCCAGACCCACGGGCCAATTTACCGACGTGCCCTTGCCGACTTTGTCTTTCCACTCTGAGCTGACCTTGGACAAATAGTCGGTCCAAATGTAAGTGGTCCCGCTGCCATCCGAGCGATGGACGATGACAATATCTTCATCGGGAAATTTAATGCCAGGGTTGTCCTTGGCCAGCCGTGGGTCGTTCCACTTTTTGATTTTTCCCAGGAACAGATCAGCCAGAACGTCCGGCGTGAACTTAAGCTCGCCAGTTACACCGTTCACGTTGTAAGTAGGTACGTCAGCGCCAAGTACAGTTGGGATGTGAAAAACCTTGGCCGGAGTTTGCGCAATCTGTTCATCGGTCATGGGGCCATCACTGGCGCCGAAATCGACGGTTCCGGCCTGGATCTGCTTGATGCCGCCGCCGCTGCCAATGGATTGATAGTTGATTTTGATGTCAGAGTGCTGGTTGTGGTACTCATTAAACCACTTGGAATACATGGGATACGGGAAAGTCGCGCCCGCACCAGTCAAATCCGTTTCCGCGCTCGCCGCGCCGAGCATTGCGGCCACAACTGCAAGGGCCATCACAAATCTCAGTTTCATTGTTGCTCCTCAAGTGTTGATATCCGTGTGCACGAGATGAAGCTAACAAAGCAGTGTTAAATGAGTGTTAAAAAGCAGCTACTAGCTGCTGGCTTTTAGCCCTTGGCTTTTGGCCCCTTTCTGATCAGTGTTGTGCGTGGATCAGCGCCGGAGGCGCGTCGCGAAGTTAGCCCAGCGCCACGTTTATACGTGAGTATTTTTAAAACTAATTGTCCAATCAAAATTAGAATTTTTGTTTCATTTAATTTTATTGTTATGCTAATCTAGCTAAATGGAACAAGGAGGGCATTATGGAGAGGGCGCACGAAGCTTTGCTAACCGCTAGACTCGAAGATGCGATGCTGCATGGATGCTCGCATATTACTTGGGATGAACTGTATCACTGGTATGGATTAAGAAAAATAGCGGCAGGAACCTGGAGAGACCTGAAAAATCGCTGGGAAGAACTCACCGAGGATCGCAATGTCGGTCAATTGATGCGAATTAATGGCAAGGGGGGGATCTTCATATTTGGAGAGGACAAGGCCCAGCCTGTAAAGGAAGAATAACTTTCTTAGCCTTTGAAGTGCCCTCTTCGCCGACACCAGCCAAAGGGTCACCCCGCCAAAAGGAAATCGCGGTTTAACCGGTACAACAACATGCGTACAGAACAAGAGATTTTCGAAGAGCTCGGGCTATTGTGTACGTCGCCAGGCTACATACATGCGCTCGCGCATATATGCCTGAACGATAATTTTGTCTCGTACGCCGAAAGCGGCATCTCAGAGGATGATCTTCTTCAGAAATACTCTTGGGATCGATTGATTCGGGCGGAGATCACGATCTTGATCGGTCTGCTTGTAAAGCGGCCCATCGATTGTTCGCCTCCCGCACTCGATAAGCTTCACGACTACGTCGACAACACGTATAGGCTCATGAACGAGCTACACGAGGCAATCTCGCCCTCCTTGCGCTTGGCTGATGTTGAAGGCCATGCGCCCAAGCCGGTCCTTGCAACACCTAACAACGAGAATGTTTTTCGAGAGCCAATTCTGTACTCCGGCGAATCCGCCTATTCGTCCCAATTCCGCGATCTCGCCGTGCCGAAATACGCAGCAGACGACAATTGGCTGGAGCAGAATAAAGGATTTCGAGTTGCAGAGGCTCGCGACGTTGTTCGAGCTTTCATGAAGCTCCAAGACGAAAACCTCACGAGCGCCGTTTGGCAATTGAAAGATTTACCCCCTGAGGAAAAGTGGATTCTAGCTGGCTTTTCGGTTGACCTTTACGAACTTGCAAAACGCGCTGGTCACCCGGTCGACAGAGTTTCGAATGTTCTTGCTGCGTTCACACTCCCTGAAGGAGAGCTAAACGCTGGATTTCAATCAGTGCATGATTTCAACATCGTGTCTGCAAAGCCCCTTTTCAAGCGTAATGATTCATTCGTGCTTTTCGAACAGTACAGCCTTGCACAAGCGCTGTACGAATCTCCGTTTTACTGGATGCTTGAGGATGCCGCGTATAGAGACGCGGCCCTGCAACATCGCGGCGAGTTTGCCGAGGAATTCGTCCGAGAACGGCTCGCGCATGTATTTGGTGCCAACAAGGTTTTTCGTGATATCAAGGTTGTCGACGCAAAGGGACAAAACCTGACAGACATAGATGTGCTCGCCTTGTTTGCCAATCGTGCAGTGGTCGTTCAAGCGAAATCAAAAAGGTTGACACTACAAGCGAGACGAGGTAGCGATGAACATATCCGCGCCGATTTTCAAAAGGCTGTGCAGGATGCATATGACCAAGGCTTGAAAGCTGCGGGCGCTCTCACGACAGCCAGTCACGTGTTCGTGGATAGTTCCGGTACGAAGTTGCCGCTGCCGCGCATCAAGGAAGTGTTCATTATTACGGCAGTTTCCGACCACTATCCGGCGTTATCATTCCAAGCTGAAGAGTATCTTCATGCACATGTAACCGAGGCGATCCCGGCTCCGATTATCACGGACGTATTCGCGATCGACGTAATGACCGAAATGCTCGAATCGCCTTTAAGGCTGATGAGCTATATACACCGTCGCAGCGGATATTCGGGAAAGCTGCGTGTTCCTGACGAACTTACAGTCCTTTCTTATCATCTGAAAGCTAATCTTTGGCTGGACGACAAGTATGACATGGTCCGCCTCATGGACGACATATCATGTGATCTGAATGCAGCAATGACTGTTCGTCGGGAAGGGCTTCCCGGTCAGCGCACGCCTGATGGCATCCTCACAAAATTCGCGGGAACGACGATTGAACGTGTTTTTCAGGAGATAGAAAAACGTCCGGACAGCGATGCCGTAGAGTTCGCATTTCAGGTTCTCACTTTTGACGAGGAAACTGTTACAAAGCTCTCTGAGGGCATTGACAAATGCATCCAGCGATATAAAGAGGACGGCCAGAGCCATGACTTTGTCATGAGCATTAAATCGAACCCCGTGACCGGAGTTGTCGTTCACGTGAATCGTGACCATCCCCCATTGGCTTTACAGAGTCTTCACAGGCATTGCAGGATGCGGAAGTACTTGCATAGAGCTGAGGCGTGGTTTGGTATCTGGCTGGATCCGTACACATTGAAAGTGCGTGCTGCTGTAACGGCGCAATATCCTTGGCAACGGAATGATGAAGTGGAACGGCAAGCGAAAGCGTTCGTAAAGAGCAAATGAGTCTGATGCTGTTGTGAAAGATGGCCCGTCCGTTCCTCTTTTTTGTCCTTCCCCGACTCCGTGCGGGTAGTCGCTGCCGGCCGCTTGCGGCGTGTGATGGGCAGGTGTACTGCTGGAAAGTTACAAAGAATTTTGGCCAGTCGCGATGTCTCAGCCCGCGAAATTGAACATGGCCGGTTTCGTGCTTTATTTGCGGGTGGTTTTGCTCTAAGATGCGGTCAGCACCCAGCACTCAGCAGTCAGCGCTCAGCCAAAACCAACATCAATAGCGTTTTACCACAGAGGACACGGAGTCAGGGAGGAAGGCAGAACCTTACGCTCGCGTACCAGCAAGGGCGGTAAGCGCACCTGACGATTGTGCCAAACCTACGCCGTTCTGGGATCACCTGGGATGCGGTGGGATCCCAAGGGAGGGGAGGGGCGTAAAGATCGGGTGAGCCGGTGATCGGGGAATCCGGTGATCGGAAGAGCAAGACCTCACGACTGATGAACACTGATGACACTGATCAGGAATCGGGGGCTGGGAACCAACTAAGCTTTGGGCAGCAGGAAGAAGAAGGTTGTGCCGTGTCCGACGGTGCTTTCCACCCGGACGGAGCCGCCGTGATTGAGAACAATATGCTTTACGATTGCCAAACCAAGGCCTGTGCCGCCGCTTTCGCGCGACCGCGCTTTGTCGACGCGATAGAAGCGCTCAAAGATGCGGGGCAAATGTTCAGATGCGATACCGGGGCCGAAGTCGCGAACAAAAAATTCAACGCCGCTTTCGCGTTGCTCTGCTCCCACAATGATCTTTTTTCCGCTCTGGGCGTAGCGCAAAGCGTTGCTGATGAGGTTGCCGAAGACCTGGTGAACGGCGTAATTATCGGCCAGCACGGACCAATCCGGTATGTCTTCAATTGTGAGTTCGACCTGGGCTGCGCGCGCGTCTTCCTGCATGGAGGAAACGGCTTCAGCAAGCAACTGCCTTGCCGAATGCGGACGCAGATCAACTTTCTCCTCGCCCGATTCAACGCGCGCCAGCACCAGAAGGTCTTCCGTCAAGCGGCCCATGCGCTCGGCGTTGCGACGAATGACCTGAAGAAAGTCGCGAGCGTTGTCATTCAGCAAGCCGTCGGATTCAAGAAGTGTTTCAGAGTAGCCTCGAATGGAAGTGAGCGGTGTGCGCAGCTCGTGAGAGACGTTGGCGATGAAATCTCGCCGCGTTTTTTCCACACGCTCAATCTCAGAAATATCATGCAGCACGCTAACGACACCGCCATCGGGTAATGGCTCTGCCGTTACGGAAAAAGACCGGCGGCCAGAGAGGGAAGTGGCAATCGTGCTCTCACGGCGTTTTGATTTCAGCACTTCATTAATTGTGGCAAGAAAGTCAGGATGGCGCAGCAATTCGATTACGGGAACACCAATGCGAACCGGCTGGTGGAGTATGCCGGCGATGGCGTGGTTGGCCCAGCGAACTTTCATATCGGGCGAAACGGCGATTACGCCGTCCGTCATGCTATTGAGCAGGGCTTCAAGTTCGGAACGGCTCTCACGCACGGCGGCAAAGTTTTCTTCCAGGCGGCGAGCAGTGCGGTCAAGAGCCATGGCCACCTGGGCTATTTCGTCACCGCTGGTTACGGCAATGCGGGCGGAAAGATCTCCGGCAGCAACTTGCTCGGCGAAACGCACAATGCGACGCAGCCGCCGCGAAATCACCTCTGCGACAACTGCTGCCAGCACAAGCGCCAGCAGCAAAGCCAGAATAGTGGCACGGAGCAGGTTGGCACGAATGGAAGAAATTTGCTGCTGCAAACTGGAAAGCGGATAGGCGAGCCGAACGATTTTGTCACCGCTGGGAACGGCGAGATAAAGGAACTCAATGCCAACAGTATGGCTTACCCGAGACGAACTACCGATTTTTCCGGCCAGAGCGGCCACCACTTCGGGCCGGCCAGCGTGGTTTTCCATGGTTTGGGCGTCGGCTTCAGAGTCGGCAAACACCACCCCATCGCGCGCAATGATGGTGACGCGGGTTTGCGTGATGCGCGCTTCTTCCTCCGCCATTTGCTGGAGCGAATGCTGGTGATCATTCTCAACGCGAAGCGCAAACCCCTGAGCATTCTGGACAAGGAGCTTTTCAATGTCATTGTGTACCGCATTTTCCCAGGTGTGCCGGATGCTGATGTCCAAGGTGAGCGTTGCGGCGGCAATTACTGCGACAAATGCGGCCATGGCTTTCAGAAAGATGCGGTTTCTCATTTGGCCGCCTCAAACTTATATCCCGCGCCACGGACAGTTTTGAGATATCTGGGATCTTCGGGGTCTTGTTCAATTTTTTCACGCAGCCGCCGGATATATACATCGACAGATCGCGGCGTCACAAAGGAAAGATCGCGCCACACGGCGTCAAGCACCTGATCACGGGAATAGACGCGGCCCGGATGGGAGGCGAGAAAATGCAACAAGCGAAATTCAGTGGCCGTAACGTCAGTAAGTTTGCCGCGCACCATGAGCGTCATGGAGTCACTATGCAGTTCAAAGTCAGGAGTGGTAATGCTTGTGGTCAACGGCTGCTCAAACCGCCGCAGCACCGCCCGGACGCGGGCTGTGAGTTCGCGAATGCCAAAAGGCTTGGTGATGTAATCGTCGGCGCCAAGATCCAAGCCGCGAACGCGGTCTTCTTCTCCTGCGCGCGCTGTGAGAAAAATGATGGGAACGCGGGCGAGGTCACGGCTCTCGCGAATTTGGCGGCAGACTTCAAAGCCGCTGTGTCCGGGAACCATGATGTCCAGCAGAAAGAGAACAGGCGGCTGCTTGCGCGCTTGTGGCAACACTTCGTCGCCAGAAGCACAAAGGCGGACATTGAATCCGGCAGCCTGCAAATGATGGCGGACGAGGTTGCCGATGTCAGAATCGTCTTCAAGAACAATAATGTTTTGTTTCAAATGAGTTCCAGCAGGTTCCGCGTAACGATTTTAACCGCATCCATGCTGGGCGCTGAAAGGCGTGCGCCGATTGTAAGCTCCACCCGCAGGCTGCTACCATGAAAGTGTGAATTTTTTGAAGAGTTTCTCCGCCAAAATAGCCCTTGCCGTGGCCCTTGTGGCCTCAGGCGTAATCTATGCAGCAACGCCGAAAGCAGTCGTCCTGCCGCCGGTCCCCGCCACCGTGGATTCAATTACTCCGGGCGAACTGCGCATGCACCTGCAATTTCTGGCATCACCGGAGTTAGGCGGGCGTTATACGCTTTCGCCGAGTTTTGCTATTGCGGCGCGTTATATTGCGTCCCGTCTTGAGGCTGATGGTTTCAAGGGTGCGGGCGAGAATGGCGATTTTCTGCAGAGTTTTCAGGTGGTGGCAAGCAAGCCGGACACGGCAAAAAGCTTGCTGGAAATTAGTTTCGACGGCAAGCCCAAGTCTTATCACTTTGGCGACTTTTATATTCCGGCTGAAAGCGCCAACGGCGACGCCCAGGGAAAGATTGTTTTTGTGGGAACGGGAATCTCTTCGCCATCGCAACACCAGGATGATTACGCCGGCCTGGATGTAAAAGGCAAGGTTGTGCTGATTGTGCCTGGCACGCCTTCCAGCGTAGCGAGCCTTGAGCGGAATGAATATGGCCAGGGAGCCGCGCGCGCTCACGGAGCGGTGGGCATCCTGCAATTGCCGCCGCAACGGTTCCTGGAGCTGATGAAAGGCAAGGGCTTTCAGGAGAGAGCGGCTTCGCGTGAAAATATACGACTCGCACGCGATGGAGAGGGCAATCTGCCTCAAGTAACGCTGGGCCCGGCTTTGGCAGAAGAGCTTTTGGCGGCGTGCGGGCTCGACCTAAAGACCATATATCAAGCAGCCAATCACAAGGAAAAGTTACAGGGCAAGAGCGTGGATCTTAGTGCCAAGATGACTGTATCCACGCAGCAGACAAAGTCCACCACGCAAAACGTTGCCGGAATTCTTGAAGGTACGGATCCTGTGCTCAAGAACGAGTATGTGGTATTCAGCGCGCATTATGACCATCTAAAAACATCTCCCGGAGGTGAAATTTATCCCGGCGCAGACGATGATGGATCAGGAACTACATCAGTGCTGGCGATTGCTCATGCCATGTCACTGGAGCGGCCAAAACGCTCAGTGCTGGTAATGTTCCATGCCGGTGAAGAGCTAGGGCTGCTGGGATCGGAATACAACACGGATTATGCGCCGGTGGTGCCGCTGAAGCAGATCGTGGCCGATCTGAATATCGATATGATTGGCCGTTCCAAGCTGCCCGGAGACAATGCGATGGAAGACGAGCATCTTACCGACGCGAACACCGTATATCTGGTGGGATCAAACCGTATCAGCCATGAGCTCCACCAGCTTAGCGAAGAAACGAACTCGCAATTTCAGAAGATGAAGCTGGATTATTACTACAACGATCCTAACAATCCAGAGCGGATTTATTTCCGATCAGACCACTGGAATTACGCGAAACACGGCATTCCCATTATTTTTTACTTTGACGGAACTTCGGTGGACTACCATCGCCCAACGGATACGATCGAGAAAATTGACTTTACCAAGATGACAAAAGTCGCGCGGCTGGTATTTGAAACGGGATGGCGGATCGCCAACCTTGACCACAGGCTGGCGAACTCGCATCAATAGCCCGCTTTAGCGGCTTTGGCTTTTACTTGTACAACAGGCTTTTTCTCCTGCATGTAAGTGTCCATGACAACATCGAGCCGCTCAAAAAATGAAATTGAGGGTTGGATTGTCTCTCCAGCGATAGTGGATTTTGCCGCAGGAGCCAGGGTGCGCAATAGTTCGTTTACACGTTGCAGGCGAGTGTCCTGCTGCTCATTGTTCATCGCCGCCGAAGGCTGGGGGGCGGAAGCCTGTTCGATGTAAAACCATAAGATCCGGCGAAGCTGGTCCAGCTCAGCTTTGAAATCGTTAAGAAGCTGGACGGCATTTTCATCTTCAAAGAATCTGGCCAGCTTATTTTCGCTTGCTGGTTCATTCAGTTGGCCATGCATTTCTGCCTGGATGGAATGGATCTCGGCGGTGATGTTCTTAATGCGATGCACCAGAGCATTTTTGATCTGCGGTTGGCGCTGCCATGAATCGGTAGCGGGGAGGCGATGGAGGTTGCCGGTTGGTTTCATGGGGTGATTTCTTCCAATAACAGCCAAAGTCAGATGTACAACATAAAGGCAGATGGCTTTTGGCGTAAGCGAAAGATGCGGAGAGTCACCAAGATTGCCAACAGCAGGAGCAAGAAGTGAGGGTTGAGCGCTTAAATCCTGCGGGCCAGCACGACTGTGATGTCGTCCGGCTGCTCGGTTGAGCCAATCCAATCCTGGACAGCGGAGATCACGTGCTCGGTGATTCTGTCCAGCGGCTGGTGACGATTGGCGGCAACGGTTTCAATCAGGCGGTCTTCGCCAAATTCTCCAAACTCATTTTCCGGCTCAGTGATGCCATCGCTAAAGGCGATAAAAATATCGCCGGGATAGAGTTCCACCGTCTCTTCCGCGTAGTCGCAGTCCGGAAAGAGACCAACAACGGTCCCACCAGTTTCCAGCCGGCGCACGGTACCGTCGGCCGCCAGGACGATGGGAGGCAGATGCCCGGCATTCGCATACGTAAAACGATGTTTCTCGTCGTCATAGAAGCCGAGGAAAAGCGTGGCGTACTTTTCCGGCTGCGTGCTTTGGAATAGATGCCGGTTTAAAAGCCAGAGCATCTGCGCTGGCGAAGGCGGCGCTACGCGTGGCTCAAATGCGGCAACCCTGCTGTTAGTGCCGTAAGCGGCGGCCATGCCCACGGAAACAAGCTGTTCCTGCTCATAGGCGCGGACAGCGGAATGGATGGTGGCCATCAGCAGCGCGGCAGATATGCCTTTGCCGCTGATATCGCCCACCGCGACCATCACCTGCTCCGGCCCGTAGCATAGAAAATCGTAATAATCGCCGCTTACAATGCGTGCCGGACGGCAAATGCCATGCAGTTGAAGCGTGCTCGTCCCAACATTTGCTCGCGGAAAAAGCTGTGCCTGCACTTCGTGCGCGATCTCCAATTCGCTTTGCAGACGTTCTTTTTCCTTTTGCTCGGCGATCAGCTTTTGCAGGTTTTCCGTCATGGAGTTGAAGGAGACCTGCAGCGCCGCCAGTTGGTCTTTTGATCGGACATCGATGCGATGATTGAAATCACCGCGATTTATGTACTGCGTTGCGCGATACAGGTTGGCCACGGAATAAGTGATCTTGCGAGTCAGGCCAATGCCGATCAGCAACGCAATCAACACCACAATAGCGAATGCAATCGCCAGCCCAATCAGGGCAATTACGATCACCGTGCTCCCAATGCCCACGGAGGTTGTGAGATAGGAATACACTGTGGAAAGCCGCGTGGTACCCGTCATGATCCTTGTGCGCAACGAGCCGTCCGCCCAATCTATGACTTGGATAGGTCCGCCAAAATCTACTTCGCGATCCACCGCGTTTACCGGCGTGGGCACACTACCGGCGTTGATCTGACCCGCCGCAGTGCCTTGTTTGTTGGATCCAGTGGCTTCGAGCGACTTCTCATCGCTATCTGGATCCAGCGAAGAAAGCGTGAGCGATCCCACTCTGGTAGCAATTCTGGCCAGAAATTTTCGATCCATTAAAACGGTCGATACCACCATCGCAGGGCTATGCGAATCCTGGAGAGAGTTCGCGGCGCGCAGGTAAATATGTCCTTTTTCGCTGACCAATCCGGTAAAGCCATCCTTAACCCAGCCTGGGAGAGAAGACTTGGGCAGAACGGCGATCGATCGTCCGGGGAACGACGTGTCTCTCGCGGTGATCTTCTCCGGGGTGCTGCTGTGGCGGGTGATTTCCTCTTCCGCCGCAGCATTGGCTGCGCCCAGTCGGTTGGCTTCTGCCTTAATCTCAGAAACGGCGCTGAACACGGCCAAGTCGCCCAGTACCAGATACCCGGATAGAAGAGCAATGGCCACCGCCAGCGTTACCGGTACCCCGCCGATGAATAGGTAGGTAACGATCAGCCGATTGCGTACGCTCCACATTACGTTGTCGCGCAGCCAGCGTAGGCCCAGCCACAGCAACAGGATTGAGGCCATCCAGCCCAGAAAGGTCGTCCAGCCGCCCAGGGCATCAGCGGCGCGCGGCGCATTGGCCAATTTGAGCAGCCACTTCAGCAAGAGCAGGAGCGCTGTTATCCCTGCCAGATAGAGGGTTGCCAATGCCAGCCGAGTGCGCGGCATCATGCCCGCCGAGGTCAGCTTGCGCGTGATTTGGGACCAGAAAGCCAATCTTCACCGATTATATCGGTGAGCGCGGCCCTACGGCGAAACCACAGAAAGATTGGATACTAAAGGCGTTCCAGCAATGCGTCACGGAAGTGGAGGCCGTGCGCCAGGCTCAGGCTGCCGGCTGCCGTCCTCAGGCGCTGGTAGGAGCCAAGCGCGTCAATGCCAAACAGGCGGCGCATGGAAGGCAGGCTCGGAGAGGGAAGCAGAAGACTAAAGGGCGAAGGCAATACCAGCCATAACTTCAATTTAACCAGCGCCAGAAACGAGTACAGCCGGAACTCCGTAGCTGCCTGCACCAGCTCCTGCGCCATTAGCTGCCGTTGGCGGGCTGCTTCGGCGTCGTTTCCGGTCTGGTCGGTTTCCATGTTGCCCCATTCAATCAACACCAGGGCGTTGTGCGACATGCGTAGCAAATACTCGCGCAGCAAATGGATTCGCCGGCGCTGCCAGTCCGCGAACTCCTGCGGTGACATGCGTATCCGGAAATTGGTTTCCTGCGCGGGATCCAGCAATTGCTCAAGTTCGTCATGCTCCGCCGGACGCAGAAAAGGGGTCACATCTTCAATGGTGCGTTTGGGAAATTTGCCGCGAAACTGAATGGCGGTATAAACGGCAACTAACAGCAGTGTGCCGATCAGAAATATCGTGATGATATCGAACATCATCGTCCCAGGATGCCTTTCACCGTTTCAGTATGCCGCTTCAGTTCCGTAATCATTTGCTCCGGCGTAAGCGTTGCGGACCATGCTGCTTCCTGCCGTCCGGGCTCCGCCTTTAAAAAGGTGGCCAGCCAAATGGCCACCCCAATAATGTACGCGATAGGAGGGGCAATTCTGACAACTGGATCGAATTTCGTTCCAAATTCGGAACGAAGCAAAAAAGCGATTAAAGACCCCGCCGCGCTTACGCCATAGCCAAAAACGATCCCCGCGGCGTGCTGCCCCCAGCGCAGGTGAAACAGCCTGACGAGAATAATAAACAGAGAAAATATGCCAAATTGCAGGAATCCGACCGCAATTTCCAAGCCGATAATGGTCGTGGTAAACAAACTGAAGGCTGGCCGGGGAAGCAGGAGAATGCGCAGAACCGCCGCACTAAGCATTACGATGCCAATTCCCGGGAAAAGCCACCGGAACCATTTCATACCCAAAAAATTCCGAAATACCGAACGTAGCGCCTCGTTAAGGGCAAAAAAGGCTAGAAGTACTCCCAATGCATCGCTTGGCCAGAACACAAGAGCGTAGTAATGAGCGTTGTTACTTACGAATAGCAGGATAATCGTTGCAACTACTGACAAGGTGGCGCTAGCAAAAAATATCGGAAACTCCCGGTAAAAGCGGCGCACGATGAACAGTAGGCACAGGACTGCTCCGAGTCCCGTGCCCACCACGGTCAATGCTAATTCGCTATTTTTCACGAGAGAGTGGCAAGCTTAAACCAGACACTCAGCGACCGCAAATCTAATTATTGTGCAACGGTGGCAGCTGTGGAGTCGGCGCCGGGAGAGTTGCCGCGTGAGCTTGCACCACGCTCCCTGTTACCAATAAAACCATTACCAACATCATCCGTACCATACTTTTACGCATTACTTTTCTCCTTTAGAGTAGGCAGTCGTTTGAGCGCGCAACGACTGCAAATTTTTATTTCAGGGCCTGAATTGCAAAATTTCAACATAGCTGGCAGCAGCGGGGAACAGGCGAGGGGAGAGTCTCGCGTCAGCTTGCATCGCGCTCCCTGTCACCAATAAAACCATTGCCGGCGACGTGCGAATCACACTTCCCAACCCTTCCTCCTTTAGAGCAGATAGTCGTCGAGCACAACAACTGCAACTTTCGGGCCCGTGGAAACCAGCGCAGGGGAAGGGCAAAAACGCCCAGGGGAGGGAATCCAGGTACTGCGAGAATTCTATCGCCAATAAAGCGGTTTCGCGCAGTCTGGACGAGAGAATTTAACAAAAATCAAAAGTGAAAGCTACGAAAACTCAACACCGTTCTCATCTCCATTTTCCGCGGCCGCCTCTGCAGCTTCAGGTGTGAAATCGGATGACAAGTGTGCACCCGCCAGCAACATTAAACCGGAAATGAAGGCCCAGAACATCAGGGCCACTGAGATGGAAAATGCCTGTCCGTAAACCTCCTGAAAATCCAGCCAGGGGAGAGCCTTGATGTATAGAACTTTTCCTACTTCCCACAGCACGCCCATGGCGACCGCCGCCGGAAGCACGCTCCTGGCTTTGATTTTGCCGTTAGGCAGAAGCCAATAAATAAGAAAGAAGATGGCTATGCTGGCCAGAGTGGCGCATACCTTGAGCGCTATAAAAGTAGCGGCGCGGAAAATTATGTTTTCATTGCCCCGCATCATGAAAGTCAATGCCAGTTCATTCCCCGCTGCCATGCCGATGGAAATGAGCGCCAATATACCGCAGGCGAAAGCCAGCACCAGAGAAATGATCTGGTTTCCCAGGTACGACCGGTTCTTGGCAAAACCCCAGATGCGGTTGAAAGCCACTTCCAGCGGCACAAAAACGCCGGTGGATGTAATGAGCAAAATCACCACCGAAGCCATCTTGACGCGCTGGCGCGCCTTTACCAGCGATTGAAGATTGCGTATCACGAAATCCTGGCCGGCCGGCAGATGGTCCCGCAATAAATCCACCACCACGTTGTACATGGTTGCCGAGTGGAAGACATTCCGAATCAGCCACATGAGCAGTACCATGAAAGGAAAAAATGAAAGAATTGCGTTCGCCGCCACGGAAAAAGCGTAGGTGTGCGCTTCAGTTCGGGCAAGGTATTGCATGGTGGGCCAGCCGCGGTGCAGCAGCATGTGCTTCCACGGGCGCAGCAATAGCCGGGAAGCCGGCGATTCCGGAGCTGCAATCGGCGCCACCTCAACCGTTGGCGAAACTGAACCTGATGTCATGGAGATCCTGTGAAAATCGTAACAGAAAAGCGCTTCCTTCCAACTTTTATAAGGACCACTTTGGGACAAACGAAAGTATCGTAAAGCAAGTTCCCTTTGGCGTCATCGCGCTATGCAAACAAAGTGCTTTACAAGAACCAGAGTTCCTGAATATTATGCTCTGCTCCCGGCGACTTTGTCCCGCGGGGCGCATTCTGGTTGATGTTTTTGTACAGCAGTTTGAACTCGCCGAACAATCCGGTTGCTGGAGTCGCCTTCGGGCCTTCCGGCACGGCAGCCATCGGTTGCGGAAATGAGCCATCTGGCCGGCAAAGCAACAACCTTTTTCTCCACCTTGAGCAGTTGAAAGGCGGAGATTTTCCAATCTGAAGCTGAGGCGAAAGGAGTTGCATTTGTGAAAGAGAAGGGAACTGTGAAGTGGTTTAACGGAGCCAAAGGCTATGGCTTCATTCAACGCTCGACCGGGGAAGATGTCTTCGTCCACTTTTCCGCTATCCAGGAAAACGGCTACAGGACTCTGAACGAGGGTGAAACCGTGGAATACGAACTTATGAAAGGCCCCAAGGGCTTTCTGGCCGCGAATGTACTACGCGGCAGCGCCGCGAACTAACTAAGGCAGCCGAGTAATCGAGGTCTCCCCTTGTTGGGCGTAAAGACGCGGGCAAGGGGATTTTCTTTTGCACTCCCGTCTTTCCATCGCTGCGCGCACAAAAAACGAGGCTGGACGATTTAACATCGTCCAACCTCAAATCCAAGCAAGGCCTTGCCTGATAGTCCTGGCCGCGCGGCCAGGAAACCTGCCGGAAAGAAGCTTCAGTTTTAGCGGGACTGAATGCTTCAGCTTCCGGACGATTCATGGCGGGGAGTGGCTCAGAGAAACAAGATTCCAGGGCCTGTTTCTCTTTTGGGGACCCGCAAAACAAGATTTCAGCAAAACTCGACGCGAAAAAAAATATTGATGGCCGCCGAACTCGCTTACAAATTGATTGTGATTTATTTGGATTAGAAGGTTATCAAGGCCACATTAAAGTTCTTCATTTCAGTCATTCGGGTCGCGGGTCCGCAAACAAAGCCGCAAAAAAAATTCCCCGGAGTTTTTCCGGGGATATGAGAGTTTAGCGGAATTTAATTTAACGGCGGATTGTCCGCTCCATTCGGCTGGGGTACGGGCTGGGTTTGTGGTTCAGGCTGTGGCGGTGGTTCAACGTTGCTTGCTTCATTCTCACGGTCTTTCTGTTGCTGCTCTATCTCGGCCAGTCTCTTTTCTTCCCGAACTTTCTGCCAGTTCGCCATCAATTGTTCCTGCGTAAGCTGCGTCTGCGGCTTGGCCACCCCAGCCACCGGAGGAACATTTTCATTGAGCTTGAATTCAGTTTCTGCTGTCGGCTGCGGCGGCTGGAATTGACGGCCACCGGCGAACTCAGTACGGCCAAACGATTGCCGCGTGCGGACCAATATCCGTTGCAGACCGCCGTCAGCAGCGCCCGAGCCCATGATGATGTAATCGATCTTTGGACTATCCAGCAATGCGCTCATCACTTCTTGCACTGTTTTCGGTCCAATCTGGGCTATTACCGGTTCATTTTGCAGCTCCGGAGCTAAATCGATTGTCGCGCCGGTCTTCGCGGAGATAAGCTTCAACAACATTCCCAGCGAGGCATTTTGAGAACTTACAGTCAGCTGTCCTTGCGCGTAATGAACGGTTGCAGTTGGTTCAGGTGTTGGTGGGGCCATTGTTGCCGGCGCCGGAACAGGCGCGGTACTTAAATTTGCAGCCAAAGGCGCAACCACCGGTGATGCCGTGGGACTTGGCTGGATAGCTGCTGCGGGCCGCATTACCGGCTGCGGAGGCGCAGGCTGCACATGGAAAGGAGCGACATTAGGGTTTGTATTCGGCCGCGGAACGTTCTGAGAAGGTATTGGCTGTCGTGCTGCTGGAACCACTGGAATCGACGCGGCGCCAGATTGCCCGGTCGGTGCGGACGTAGCGCTGGTAGCCGGGCTGGGCTTGCGATCCGACCGTCCGCCCGACCTTTGGGCAACCGCCAGTAAAGGCGTAATCGCCAGGATAAGAGCCGCAGTCTTCGCGATCCTCATAACAAACCCTTCCTTAAGAACCCGGATTCCTACCATTGCATTGTGCCGCTTTGGCGTCCGCTTGACCATTGAAAAAACATTAAATTTTCCAATCCAGCCGATTTTTTCGTCGACTGCATTGAATGATGGCTGGGACAAATGAAGACATTAATTAATGGGAGCGTCAGGCTGTATTGTGGGCGTCAAGCTCTCAGCCGGGGCGGAAACATGCAGTACTGGTAACGACACTCGAAAGCATGATCCTTGACCCGATGAACTCGACACTTCAATGTGTCCGCCATGAGCTTCCGCGATGTTGCGCGCAAAATGAAGTCCCAATCCGGTGCCGGGAACGTGCGATTTCCGGGCTGAAGTGGAACGATATCCCCGCTCGAAAATATGTACCTGCTCATCGGGTGCAACGCCGCTTCCGGTATCGGTGATAGAAATCATGGCAATGTCGTTATGAACTGACAAAACCACGTCAACGTTTCCGCCCCGGTGGTTGAACTTAATGGCATTATCCAGAAGATTGAGCAACAGCCGCCAGATCTGGCCCGCATCAAATGCGCCTACTACGTTCTGCTGCACTGTCCCGGAAATTTTAATTCCACGCTCGCCCGCCTGCCCGCGCATGCCGTCCACGGCCGTCTGCACCAATTCGGAGAGGTCTTCCTTTTCTCGATTAAGCTTGATTTGCTCGCTTTCAGATTGCGCCAGTTCCATCAGGTCTGAAACCGTCCGTGCCAGCAGTTCCACGTGCTCAAGCTGCTTGGAGAGGGTATCGCGATAATTCGTTTCATTGTTGCCCAGCCGCAACGCCTGTTCTGTTTCCGACCGCAAAACGGTGAGCGGCTGGCGGATTTCATGCGAAAGAGTTCGCAGAAATTCCGTCATCCGCTGGAATGAACTTTGCAGCCGGGAAATCATTGCGTTAAGAGAAGTGCTTAGCTCATCGATCTCATCACCAGCGCCGCTGACAGGAAGGCGCGTGCTCAAATCAAAAGCTGTGATCTGTTTTGCCGCCGCTGCCGCCTGTTCCAGACGACGCAGGGAATAAGACGTCATCATGAATGCATTCACGGCATGCGCCAGAATGATGAAAGGAATCAGGGCAAACAGAAACATTCGAAGACGCCAGCAGTCTTCATCCGTCTGATCTAAAGATGTGCCTACTCTCAAGAGATAATGCCGCCCCGCCAGGCCCAGAACGGGGACATCAAGAATACGGATGCGTGTGTTGCCCGCCGTGACGCTTTGCCAGACTGAGTGATCGGATGAAGCCAGGGCGGAAGAGACCGGCAAATGCAGGGCCGCCATGGCGTGAGAAACGTCGAGCGTATGGCCTTCATCGTCCAGCAGTTCGTAATACCGCATGGAACGCTCAAATTGAGCGCGGACTTCCGGATCGGCTTCCGCGTTGAGCCACTTTACGCTACCGGCCCGGATCTGCAGCATGCTCCGGACAGAGATAGCCCGGTCCTGCAGCTCATCGTCCAACTGGCCATAAATACGACGAGTGAGCAAACCATACGCGCTCCAGGCCAGTATTACCACCAGGAGCGCGAATGTTACGGTCTGTTTGAATGCAAGCCGGGTACTGAGCCGGCGTAAAACTACGGATTTCATTGGGAAGCTGAGGACAACATATATCCGACGCCACGAGCGGTATGGATCAGCTGCTTTTCGTAACCGTGATCAATCTTGGCGCGGAGATAATTAATGTAAACGTCCACGATATTGGTCAGGCCTTCAAAGCCCAGGTTCCAGACATGCTCCACGACCATGGTGCGTGTAACAGTGCGGCCGGCGTTGCGCATCAGGTATTCCAGCACGGCGTATTCACGCTGCGTAAGATTGATCGGTTTGCCGGCGCGCGTTACCATGTGCCGCATGCGATCAAGCTCCAGGTCTTCAACGCTGAGTTTGTCCAGCAATTCCTGGGGACGACGCAGAAGAGCGTGGACCCGGGCCAACAACTCTTCGAAGGAAAATGGTTTTACCAGATAATCGTCGGCGCCAGCCTGCAGCCCGCAAACACGGTCGGAAACGTCTTTGCGCGCGCTCAGAAGCAGGATCCTCATATTGGATCCGGATTTACGTAATTTGCGAAGAACGGTTAGACCATCAAGTTTAGGAAGGTTCCAATCGAGAATGATTCCGTCATAATCAATCTCGGTTGCCAGCTGGAGACCTTCTTCTCCGTCCCCAGCCAGGTCGACAGCGAAGTGGTCTGCTTCCAGACCCTTCACCAGTGTACGTGCTACTTTAGGCTCATCCTCAATAACCAATATGCGCATAAGTCCACCTCCCGCTTCGGTGGAAGAATTGCCGTCACTTTATACTGAGCGACGTGCAAAGTCCATCCGCTGTTTACCCAATCTTCTCGTACGTCTCTGGAATTAGATACCGTAATACTTGTGCTGCCAGACCTCAGATCGTTTCACTTTTGCCGATTTTTATGTTGTACGTCTGTGATGTCACTCACTGTCCGTACGGCCAAAGCTCTTCGATTGTCATCCAGCAGCTACATCCCACTTCGTCTCGCTCGAGAACCCTATACTTTGCATCTTGGGACATGTTCTTTAGTACAGGTATTAAGCTGTACCATCGTACACACAATTTCGAAAAATGGAACAAGAAAATTTCTTTTTGAGATTCGCTGTTTTTCGTGCTGCTCTCCGCTGACGTACATCTCTGTCCCGCAAGCAGGATCAATATAGCATGGCCAGATGGACATAGCAATATATTGTACTTAAGTACATGTACTATTTATTTCTTTATGTCTTTTGGCGTTCTTTTTGCCACTAAGTCCATTGTTTTGTGCCAATTATGTATTCTCGCTCCTGGCAGTTACAGCAGAGTTGATTGTTCGTGATTTCAATTTTTCTGTGGAAAACTTTTTAAACGTGAGGAGTCCGACTCTCATGGCGCGAACAAATTGAGCTGCTTTGATAGACCGTTCCCAAAACTGCGAACACCGGAATCATGCTTTCTGAGCCCGATGCCGTGCTTTCGGCATAACTTGCTCACTAACGCCGAAATGCGCTTTCCATAGTCCGAAGGCAAAAAAGCGCGATCACCATAGCGAGCTCTATACAGCGGCACAAGGTGAGGGAAGTGTTCTTGCAAAAAGGGCATAAATATTTTTGCGGAACATGGTTTTAAGAATAACGGTATAGCTGCAACTGATCGCGCGCCGGCTGCGGCTGCGGCCCGAACCACGCTTTCCAGGTCTTTCGGCGAATCGGTGATGCCAGGCAAGATGGGCGCACAGTTCACGCTAGTGGAAATGCCGGCTGCGACAAGCTTTTTCACCGCATTGAAACGCAAATCAGGCCGCGGGGCCCGCGGTTCCATGATGCGCGCGAGGTTTGTATCTGTAGTCGTAATCGTCATGTGGATACTGAGCCGGTTCCTGGCGGAGATTTGCTGTAACAGATCAAGATCGCGCACGATCAGGTCCGACTTTGTCACCAAGCCAAGCGAAAGCCCTTCATGTCGCGCGAATTCTTCCATCACGGCGCGAGTAATCCCAAACCTTTTCTCAGCGGGCTGATAAGGATCAGTGGCCGTCCCGATAGCAATGCTTTGTCCCGCGCGAACCTGTTTAAGCTCCTGCCGCAGCAGCCATGCGCTGTGCTTCTTCACATAAATCTTGCGCTCAAAATCCAGACCGTCCCGCATCTCCATGAACTCGTGCGTATAGCGCGCGTAACAGTATTTGCAGGCAAATTCACATCCTCGATAAGGGTTGATTTGCCATGAGAACGGCATCCGTGGCGAATCACAGCGCGTTAACAAGCTGCGGTTTTCCAGAGAGATGTAGTCGACGTTATGACCTTCAGAAACCGCCTCGCCCTGGGCCGCGAGCTTGGCAATGCCGATGAGGGGAGCTTGTGGTTCGGAATGTGGAAACAGTGCTTCCATAACAGATTCGTTGTTTGTTCGCTAACTAAGATTATGCCGATTGATATTGAAATGCAAGAGGAGAGAAGGGGGTTCTTTATGCCTGGGGAGGCGTCGCTAACGGGAGCAAACTGCCCGCATCCCGGTCAACAAGCCAGAGCAGCCGGCCATTTTCCGGCTGGACTCGTTGAGCAGGATATTTTTCAATCCCGGGCCGGAGCACCTCAGTGAGGATCTCTGCCTTACCGGAGCCCGAAACCAGAAAGACTACTTCGGCAGCATGGTTCAGGACCGGGAAAGTGAACGTGATGCGGAAGGTCTTAAATTTTTTCACCCAATTTGCCACCACTCTGCGCGATGTATCACTCAGAGCTTTGCTGCCGGGGAAAAGTGAGGCTGTGTGGCCGTCTTCACCGATGCCAAGAAAAATCAGATCGAAGCGTGGCCAATCGTGATCTTTTAGCTGGAAGAAGCTGCTCAACTGTTGTTCGTATTCCTCGGCGGCCGCCTCTGCGTCCAGTTCGGCGTGGACGCGATGGATGTTCTTCTCAGGAATTGGAACTTTGCTCAAAAGCGATTCGCTGGCCATCCGAAAGTTGCTGTCAGGATGGTCTGGCGGAACATGGCGCTCGTCGCCGAAAAAGATGTGGATGCGATCCCAGGGTAAATCTTTATACTCGCTCGCCAGTATTGAATAAACGGCGCGAGGAGTATTACCGCCGGAAAGAGCAACAGAAAATTTCCCACGCTCTTGAACAGCGGCTTCCGCCAGGCGCTGAAGCTCCTGTGCCGCAACACGCGCAAGCGTCACGCTGTCGGGAACAATTTTTATCTCTACTCCCATTTGCAATATAGCGCCGCCACCATTAAGAGCTGATCTTTCTCCATGACCGTCCGTCGCGGGCAATGATGTCGGTGGCCTCTTCCGGTCCCCACGATCCGGCAGCGTAGTTTGGAAAATTGCGCGCCGCCAGCGCTTTCCAAACATCGATAATGGGATCCACCACCGTCCACCCGGCTTCCACCATGTCCGCGCGCTGGTAGAGCGTCTGGTCGCCCATGATTCCGTCATAGAGAAGCACTTCGTAGCCGGTATTGGCGGTGGTGCCGAAATAATCAGCGTAGTTGAAGTCCATCTCCACTTCACCCACCTTCATTTGTGCGCCGGGAATTTTAGCGCCGAAGCGCAGTGAAATGCCTTCATCGGGAGAGATATGAATGATGAGCTGATTGGCATCCAGGCTGTTGACCGGCGTATCGCGAAATAATACGAGCGGAGCGCGTTTAAACTGCACTGCCACTTCGGTGTGGCGCGCGGGCAGCCTTTTACCTGTCCGCAGGTAAAAAGGAACCCCAGCCCAGCGCCAGTTGTCGATCATCAATCGCAAGGCGACGAAGGTTTCAGTTTTTGAGTCCGGCGGCACGCCGTCTTCCCCACGATACCCCGGAACGCGCTCGCCATTGGTCAGACCAGCGCCATATTGGCCGCGAACTGCGCAATGCAAAACGTCTTCTTCACTGAACGGCTGCAAGGCGTGCAATATTTTGGCCTGCTCGTCATGGACCGCGGTTGCATTAAATGAGATGGGCGGCTCCATGGTCGTAAGCGAAACCAACTGGAAAAGGTGGTTAGGCACCATGTCGCGCAGGGTTCCTGCCATGTCAAAATAGCCGCCACGTTTTTCCACGCCTACTGTCTCCGCCACGGTGATCTGGATGTGGTCAATATAGCGGCGGTTCCAGATGGGTTCAAAAATGCCATTGCTAAAGCGGAACACCAGGATGTTCTGGACCGTTTCTTTACCAAGGTAATGATCGATGCGGAAAATCTGCTGTTCGGTCAATACCTTACTGACCTGGCGGTTCAGTGCTTTGGCGGAATCCAAATCGTTGCCGAATGGTTTTTCAAACACCACGCGCCGCCAGTGTCCATCTTTTTCACAAGCTAATTCCGATGCGCCGAGATGATCAACGATGTCGCCAAAGAAAGACGGGCTGGTGGCGAGATAAAAAAAGTAATTGCCCTTGGTGTTGCACTTCTTGTCGATCTCAGCCAGGGTCTGGCCAACCCTGGCGTAGAGTTCCGGATCATGAAATTCCCCGCCCACATAAAAAACCCGCTGGATCATCCAATCGCGTAGTTTGGGATCAACCTTACTAGTGGCGAACTTATCAAGATTGTCACCCATGATTTTCTGATATTGCTCGCGCGTGTAATCGTTGCGGCCAACTCCAATGATCGCGAAGTCAGAAGAGAGCAACTTGCTCTTGACCAGGTTGTAGATGGCAGGGAAGAGCTTGCGCGCGGTGAGGTCGCCGGTGCCGCCAAAAATTACCATCACGCACGGGCCGGTAGGAGGTGGCGAGCCCGAAGGTGCCTTCTCCAGGGCCGGCAATTCTCTTTCTAGTTGAGGCATGGAAGCGCAATCTCCTGATCAGGAAGCTTTCTCGTTCTTTTTTGTGAGTTCGATATGCCCGCCAAATTTCTGCCGCATGGCACTGAGCATCTTTTCGGCGAATGTGTGTTCCTGCCGCGAGCGGAAGCGTGTGTAAAGAGCAGCGGTCAAGACGTCTGCCGGAACAGCTTCTTCCAGCGCCGCTGTAACTGTCCAGCGGCCTTCGCCTGAATCCTGCACAATGCCGGTGTACTCAGAGAGCGTGGGATTTTCCGCGAGCGCTATCGCCGTGAGATCGAGCAGCCACGAAGAAACCACACTGCCGCGACGCCAAACTTCAGCAATGTCCGGCAAATTGAGGTCATAACGATGACCTTCAGGAAGCTGAGCGGATGCTGCGTTACGGAAAATGTCAAAGCCTTCAGCATAAGCCTGCATCAGACCGTATTCGATTCCGTTGTGCACCATCTTCACAAAGTGTCCAGCGCCTGAAGGCCCACAATAAAGATAACCTTCTTCTGCTGTGCTCTTGAATTTCTCGCGTCCGGGTGTTTTGGGAATGTCGCCTCTACCCGGCGCCAAGGTTTTGAAGATCGGGTCGAGATGTTCGACTGCTTCTTTGGGTCCGCCCAGCATCATGCAGTAACCGCGTTCCAGACCCCACACGCCGCCGCTGGTGCCCACGTCAATGTAGTGAATGCCTAGATCTTTCAATTTCTGTGATCGACGGACGTCATCCTTATAGTAAGAATTGCCGCCGTCAATAATGATGTCGCCAGCCTGGAAGCGCTGGGCCAGCGCGTCCACGGTTTGCTCCGTTGGATCGCCCGCGGGAACCATGATCCAAGCCGCGCGCGGTTTGGTGAGCTTGGCCGCAAAATCATCGAGCGATGCCGATCCCGTAGCACCTTCGCCGGCCAGTGCATTCACGTTCTGCGGACTTAGATCGGAAACCACACATTGATGTCCGGCGCGCAATAGACGGCGCACCATATTGCCGCCCATCCGGCCCAGCCCAATCATTCCAAGTTGCATCGTTCTCCTTTGCTATCTTCCGAGCGTGAAGCGAGGAATCCCATTAACGACGAGTCAGTCCGGTATCGTCGGAATTGAACCAGCTCACAAATATTTCAAGAGCTTCACTTAAATTCAAAGGACCGCAAGCAATTTCAAACCGTTTCTTTTCGGACCAGTATTCAATCCAGTTGATTTCTGTACGATCGATTCTTACTCTTTCGAGCGACGAATCTTGCCTCTTTGTGTCGCGCAAATCAATTTGTATATGCCATCCTGGATTATCTAGAGTATTGATCTCTACCCCATAGGCGTGTTCCCATTCGCCATTGCATTGCGTCGCATACCATTGTTCTAAAGCCGATAAGCTCATCCTTACTATTGTTCCTCCGTGCCGAACTTACTTTAGAGCATTAGTTCACTGCATGCGTCAGGATCTCCAGTCCCGCCTCCACATCCCCTGGCAGATGCACACGCAACGCTCGCCGTTTACGGTCCGCCAGAACCTGAAAATCTCCGCGGGCCTGCGCCGCTTTCACGATTCCGAATGTGTATTTCTGCCCGGGTACAGGCAGATCCGCAGCATCGTCACAGGTGATCTGCAGAAACACTCCAGTGTTTGGGCCGCCTTTGTAAGCCTGGCCGGTGGAATGCAGGAACCGTGGGCCAAAGCCCAGGCATGTCGCCACGTGCTTGCGATCACGCACGGCATGGCGAATCGCCTGTAATGATTCTTCATGCGCGCTGTTCATCTCGATGTATCCCAGCAGAGCCATGTAATCGCCGGGATTGATTTGGCTCAAATACGCGCGCAGAAAACCGGCGAGAGAGCGATCGCTTCCGGCAAGCTTGTTCAGGTTTGCCGCGTTGCGCTCGTCAGTGAACAGTTTGATGTCGCCGTCATCAAAGAGCGGCGCTTCTTCCGGCAGCTTTCCGCTTTGCTCATACGCTTCAGTTAATTGCCGCGTTACGATCTTGCTGGCTTCCACGTCCGGCTGGTTGAACGGATTTATCTTCAGGATTGAGCCTGCTACAGCCGTCGCGATTTCCCAGCGGAAGAATTCCTGTCCCAGATCGTAGGTATCCGCCAACTCGATCTCCACAACCGGATGCCCCGCGTTTTTTAAGACTTCCAGTTTTCCCGTTTGGATCGCGTCGGGTTCATTGGCAAGCCGGAGATAAACGAATACGCGATCGTTGCCATAAACCTCAGGCGCTCCCAGCGCCTCACGGTCAACTGGAATAAGCCCCTTGCCGATTTTGCCGGTGCTCTCCGCGATGAGCTGCTCAAGCCATGCGCCCAGATCGTGAATTCCTGGCGATGTAATGAAAGTGACTTTGTTTCGACCAAGATTTCCCAGCGTTCCCAGAATCGCGCCAAGAATCACACCCGGATTCTGGCCTGTTGGGACTTCCGGCCTGCACGCCTGCACCATTTCATTGGCGCGCTGGAGAAACTTGGTAATATCAAGCCCCATAATTGCGGCCGGGGCCATCCCAAAATTCGACAAGGCAGAGTAGCGTCCGCCAATGCTTGGCCGGCCGAAAAAAATTCTGCGGAATTGATCTCGTTCTGCCACCTGCTGCATCTTGGAACCGGGATCGGTAATGGCGATAAAATGCTCCCCAGCTTTGTCCTTGCCTACCGTTTGCTGCATCCGCTCAAAGAAGTACTGCTTGAAGATATTTGGCTCCAGCGTACTGCCGGATTTACTGGCGACGATACAAAGGGTTTTTGCCAGATCGACTTGGCTTTCAATGGACTTGATCTGCGCCGGATCGGTTGAATCCAGAACATGCATCTCTGGATGTCCCGGCTGCCTGCCATAGGTGATCTTTAGTACCTCAGGGCACAAGCTCGATCCGCCCATTCCCAGCAGCAGCGCATGCGTGAAATCAGCCTTTGCTGCATCGGCAGCCGCGTCCTTCAGCTCCTTCAGGTGTGCCAATCGGTCCTCGACGATAGAGAGCCAGCCGATCCACTTATCTTCATCCTCACCCGTCCAAAGCGCGGGATCACCGCGCCAAAGCCGGGCCATTTTGTTGCCGGTCTGCCAATCATTCAGAGTTGCCTGCACCGCTTGTGTCAGCGGCGCGGAGAACTCCCAGCGGGGCAACTGGATGCTCGTTTTGGTGCTCACTGGTTCCTTTTCTTTTGCTCCACCACCGAGAGCAGCTTTTGGAATGCGTCGGCAAAAAGCTTAATGGCATCATCCAGAAGTTGGTTTGTCACCTTCTGCATAGAGATGCCGGTCTTCTCCAGGTTGGCCATAGTCTCATCGGCAGCTTCCAAATCGGCATCGAGCGTGCGACGCACGACCCCATGATCGCGGAAAGCCTCGATGGTTGCGGGAGGGATGGTGTTGACGGTGTCCGGCCCGATCAGCTCTTCTATATACAGCACGTCACGATATTTTGGATTTTTTGTGCTGGTGCTGGCCCAGAGCAGACGCTGGACCTGCGCGCCTTTCGCGGCAAGTGCCTTCCAACGGGGGGTAGCAATCATCTGCTGGTAACTGCGGTACGCCTGCTTGGCATTGGCGATGGCCACTTTGCCGTGCAATGATCGCAACAGCTCCTGGTCTTGAGCCGGCGGAGTGGCGGTTTTTAAACGCTCGTCGATCATGGAATCGACCAAGGTATCAATGCGCGAGACAAAGAAACTGGCCACGCTGGCGATTCCGCTAATGTCGATGCCGGCTTTCTGCGCCGCCTCCAGACCTTCAATGTAGGCGTCCGCGACTTTGATGTAAGCTTCCTGGGCGAAGAGCAGCGTAATGTTAACGTTGATGCCTTCACTGGTTAACTGACGCACCGCCGGTACGCCTTCAGGCGTCCCAGGAACTTTGATCATGATGTTAGGCCGCGCCACGGTTTTCCAGAGGCGTCGCGCTTCTTCAATGGTCCCTTTGGTATCCCGCGCCAGCGTGGGCGAGACTTCCAGGCTCACGTAGCCATCGTGTTTATTGGTCGCTTGGTAGACCGGAAACATCAGGTCGGCTGAATCCTGTATGTCGCGTACGGCGATGCGCTCATACATGTCTCCGCTGCTCAGGCCCTCTGCGCGAAGCTGATCGAGGAAGCCGGCATAATCAGTGCTGCCGGCAATGGCTTTTTCAAAGATAGACGGATTTGAGGTGATACCGCGCAGTCCGTCTTCATCAATCAGGCGCTTCAGTTCTCCGCTGGTGATCAGGTCACGCCGGATGTAATCCAGCCACACGGACTGGCCTTGCTTCTGTAATTCCAGGAGCGGATTTTTTGTGCTTGTACTGCTCTGCGTTTGTTTCTCTGGGGTAGTAACCGGGTTCATGAAATCTTCTCCTTGGTAGCCGAATGGATGACGGCCGAGTCAATCAAGTAGCGCCGCTCTAGTGCCTGGATCTTTGCCAGCCGACGCTGGTGGCGATCTTCACCGGTAAACCGGGCGTTCAAAAAAATGGTGCACAAATCTTTTGCCAACTCGTCGGCCACTACGCGCGCGCCCAGAACCAGTACATTTAGATTATCGTGCTCTACACCTTGATGCGCGGAATATGAGTCATGGCACAGACCGGCGCGTATCCCGGGAATTTTGTTTGCCGCCACCGATGCGCCTACGCCGCTGCCGCAGATAAGAATGCCGCGTTCCGTACCGCCGTGCAGCACTCCCTGGGCAACAGCTTCAGCATAATCAGGATAATCCACCGGCGCGGTGCTGTGAGTGCCGACATCAACCAACTCATGGCCGCTGTTCTGAAGGTGCTCCATCAGCACCTTTTTCAGTGCAAAGCCGGCATGATCAGAACCAATGGTGATTTTCATTGTTTTGCTCTTAGCCATTAGCCCTTAGCCTTTAGCCAAACAAAAGGAACGACACGAAAGGGCTAAAGGCCAAGAGCTAAGAGCTGGCTTTCCCCAACAGCTCACGTGCGGCGGCTACTATGGCTTCCGGAGTGAACCCGAATCTTTTTTGCAATTCCTTGAGCGGAGCCGATGCTCCAAATGATTTCATGCCCAGACTCTTTCCAGCATGGCCAACATATTGCGACCAGCCGAAGGTCGCTGCCTGCTCAACCGAAATGCGTGCTGTGACGGCTTGCGGCAACACGCTCTCACGATATTCCGGAGATTGATGTTCGAAAATTTCCCATGAAGGCATGCTAACCACACGCACCTTGCGGCCTTCAGCGCTCAGGGTCTCATAAGCTGACACGCAGAGAGAAACTTCACTCCCGGTCGCCATCAGGATTAGCTCGGGTTTTCCGTCAGGAGAGTCCGCCAGCACGTATGCGCCTTTTGCCACACCCGCCGCAGAAGCGTATTTACCGCGGTCAATGGTTGGCAACGCTTGCCGTGAAAGAACCAGCGCAGCCGGTTCATGCCTAAACTGCATGATCACGCGCCACGCCTCGGTGACTTCATTGGCGTCGGCGGGACGCAAGGTAATAAATCCCGGCACTGCGCGAAGCGAAGCGAGTTGCTCGATTGGTTGATGCGTGGGCCCGTCTTCACCTACGCCGATAGAGTCATGAGTGAAGACATAAATGACCGGAATTTCCATGATCGCGGCAAGCCGCATGGGAGGGCGTGAATAATCGCTGAAGATCATGAACCCGGATCCGAAGGCACGAACCTTACTGAGAGACATGCCGTTCAAAATCGAGCACATGGCGTGCTCGCGGATTCCAAAATGGAAGTTGCGGCCTGCGTAATTATCGGCTTCAAAATCTCCAGCGCCATCAAAGGTGAGGCGCGTCTTGGTAGAGGGCGCCAAATCTGCGGCACCGCCAATCAGCCAGGGAACATTCTGCGCGAGCACGTTCAGCACTTTGGCGGACGAATCGCGGCTGGCCAGACCTTTGGGATCGGCAGGGAAGACGGGCAGGTTCTTGTCCCAGCCTTCAGGAAGCTGGCGATGCTGCATGCGTGTAACCTGATCTGCCAGCGCAGGCGACGTCTTTGTATATTGCGCGAACATGGCGTTCCATGCGGTGCGGAGATCGTGTCCGCACTTACCCATAACGGCAGAGAAGTGTTCGCGGACGCCCTCAGGCACCAGGAACTTTGCATCTTCCGGCCAGCCATAGGCGCGCTTTGCGCCGCGAATTTCCTCTTCACCCAAAGGCTCGCCGTGGGCTTCTTTGGTGTCCTGTTTTTTGGGTGCACCGTAGGCGATGTGGCTATCCACGATGATGAACGTCGGGCGATCCTGAGTCTGATGAAAGACATTCAGGGAGCGGGCTAGCAGTTCCAAGTCATTCGCATCGCCCACGCGCGTGACATTCCAGCCATAACCCATAAACCGGGAGGCAATGTCCTCACTGAAAGCGAGTTTGGTCTTGCCTTCAATCGTGATGTGGTTGTTGTCATAAATCCAGCAGAGATTGCCGAGCTTGAGGTGCCCGGCGAGCGATGCCGCCTCGCTGGAAACGCCTTCCATCATGTCTCCATCTCCGCAGATGGCGTAGACGTTGTAATTGAATAGCTCGACATCCGGCTGATTGAAATGCGCAGCCTGCCATTTGGCCGCAATCGCCATGCCAACGCTGTTGGCCACGCCCTGACCCAGGGGGCCAGTGGTGGTCTCAACGCCAGAGGTTATCCGATATTCAGGATGTCCGGGGCACTTGCTGTCCAACTGCCGGAAGTGCTTGATGTCGTCCATGGAAACTGCAAGGTCGCCCAGCGTTTCATATTTCGGATTTACGGCCTTTACCCCGGCAAGATGCAGCAGGGCATAAAGCAGCATGGAGGCGTGTCCGTTGGAAAGGACAAAGCGGTCACGGTTGGGCCAGATGGGATATTCAGGATCGTAGCGTAAAAAGCGCTGCCACAGGAGGTAAGCCACAGGCGCAAGCGCCATTGGAGTGCCCGGATGGCCGGAATTGGCCTGCTGCACCGCGTCCATGGCGAGGGTGCGGATAGTGTTAATGCAGAGCTGGTCAATATTGCCTGCATTTTTTATGTCTTTCGTTTGATCGGCAACTTCTGGCAAAGTTACGGGAAGAGCCATTCTCTTAAGCAACCTCCAACAGATAAGCCTACGCTAAAACCGCGTTTCGTGGGGCAGACCACTCTATTTGTAAAGATGCCGGCAAGCAAGGAAGGTTTCCGACAAAATCTCCGACAAAAAATCAAAGCTCGCCATGCGGATCAGCCGGAGAAAGAAGCTGAGGAAAACTGGCGTAGTTCCGCCTGGGCTGCGCGATTGAGCAGAGCACGAGGCGGTTTGCGTCAATCGGTGCGCTAACACCACCTATTTGCGGGTGTATTGCAGCACCACATCCAGGACGCGCCACTCGCCGTTGAACTTTGAAACTTGCATGTAGTCGATCCAACGGCCGGTCACAATTTTCACACTGGCGGCATCGCGGTAAACGTCCAAGACTTCGATTTTCTGGACCCGTTCCGCAGCGGGGATTTCTTTGCCGCTTCCCAGACGGACGCCTTCTACCATCGACTGGACCGTGTCTTCGCTGATTTCCGTATGGCCATTTACGGTTTGCAGAGTGCGTTTGTGGAAATCAGGGTGCAATGCTTTCTGCATTCGGGGTGCATCCGCAGTGTAGTAGGCGTCCATATAGTCTTGCGCCACTGCGGTAATGGCGGTTCTTTCGCTGGAAGCGCTCGTGCTTCCCCAGGCCAGAACGGCTACGCTGAGTGCCAGCAGGATAAACAAAGCAATTGTCTTACGCATAGACTCCCTCTGTTTTGCACTGAAAGTGTGCTGCAATATCGCCGATTGACCCCGGCCGATTTATTTCTTGTGCAAATTATTACCCACTCTGCGCAGAATGCTAACCCATGGATAACATGCATATTAGCTCTTCCGAGAAAGGGTATCTCTGATTTCAGTGGTGTTCGTTTTTGTAATTTAATGTGCGAAGTCGAACAGTGAGATCATGAATCAGGACAAGGGCCCGTAAAAATGCAAAAGCGCGGCCAGGTAAAGCCGCGCTCTTGGTACTGAAGAGGCAAATAAGGAGCTACAATCCCAGGTTCGGCAGTGACACCCCCTTGGCAACCACCGCCGGTCCTAGTTTGTGCTTTTTCCGTTCATCCTGTCTGAATAGTGCAGAAAAGGGTGGAAGCGTTTCATCTTTTTCGAGATTTTTTCTTTTTTTTTCTTTTAGCTACATAAGCAATTGATTCCAAATAGCTTGTATATCGAGCCGCAGTCTCCTTATTAACGAATTTACGGCTGGCTTGCCACCATGTTCTCTCCCGTTGGTGCGTTCTTTACCCATTTATCGAACCACGTAACCATTTCCCATAACGTGTGCTCGGTGGATTCCCGGGCGAGATACCCGTGCGCTTCGTATGGAAGCTGCACATAACGGACGATACCGCCATTCCCTTTGATCGCCTGATACATGCGCTCGCTCTGGATGGGGAAAGTTCCGGAGTTATCGTCGGCCATGCCGTGGATTAGCAGGATGGGATGCTTGATCTTGTCGGCCTGCATGAAGGGCGAGACTTTGATATACATCTCAGGGGCTTCCCAGATCGTTCGGCGCTCACTCTGGAAGCCAAATGGGGTTAGGGTCCGGTTGTATGCCCCGCTACGGGCGACTCCGGCGCGGAAGAGATCGGAATGGGCCAGCAGATTGGCTGTCATAAAAGCGCCGTAACTGTGGCCGCCCACCCCGACTCGCTCTGGATCGGTTACGCCCATCGCAACGGCTTTATCGATCGCGGCTTTTGCGCTGGCGACAACCTGCTCCACGTACGTGTTGTTCATTGTTTCTGGGTCGCCGACGACCGGCATGGTCGCGCTATCCAGCACTGCATAGCCCTGAGTGAGCAGGAACAGGTGAGAAATGCCAGTAATAGTGGTGAAACGGTATTGCGATCCGGAGACCTGACCGGCGGTGTCCGCGTCATTGAATTCCAGCGGATATGCCCATACGACCGTCGGCAGGCGCTCGCCTTCTTTATGGTTGGCGGGCAGGTAAAGCGTAAAAGAGAGCTGCACGCCGTCTGGTCGTTTGTATGTCACCAGCTGTTTGGTAATGCCGTGAAGCTGCGGCGCAGGATCCGGGAAATCTGTGATGGCCTTTTTGTCCGCGCCATTCGCTGCACGGATGAAATAGTTTGGTGGCTCAGTGGGGCTCTCATGGCGGGTGAGGAATTTCGTGCCATCATCGGCGAGAAGCGCCACCACGGACTCATATTGTCCGTCGCCACATTGAAAAATACGTTCAGATTTCAGAGTATCCAGGTCAAAGCGATCCAGAAAAGGGAACTCGCCTTTTTGTGAAGCGCCGTTGCCAGCCAGAAAAATTGCGCTCCCTGACTGGCGCATCACGCGCTTGCCGTTTGGAAGAGTACGCATCAGCGGCGATCCGGGATCGCGGTAACGGTCGCGAACGGAGCGCTCCCAGATCAGCCGGGGCTGTGCCTCCGGCTTAGCAATATCGATTAAGAAGGTACGCAGCCAGCGCCGATCACGATTGTAATCACGCACCAGGCCAAGACCGTTTTCAGTCCAATCAATGGCCGAGCCGGAGCGGAATCCGCCGGCGCTTCCTGATGGCACAAAACGCTGTTCCAGCTTTACTAATTCCTTGGGATCATCAGTAAACGGAGTGCTGATCATTAGTACTTCATCGCGGAACGGAGCTTTAGCTTTAGGATCGCCGCCGTCGAGTGCGTCCGCCCAGACCAGCGTGGCAGTCTGCGTGGGCACCCATTGGTAATCGCGCGGGCCAAGTGGAACACCTTCAATCGGGACATGCTCTTCCAGTAATAGGCTGGCAACTTTGTATTCCAGCTTGCCGGTAAGGCTCCATATTTCCACTTCGCGCGGGAATGCGTTTTCCGGCAGGATGTACGAATAAGGATGTTGAATGCGGCTGACCAGCAAATGCTTGCCGTCGGGTGAGGGCTCCACGCGCGCAAATATCCCCGGCTTGCCCACCGGCGTTGCTACACCGTTCTTCACCAGCGCAAGCTGCGTGGTGGCGTAATAGTCGAACAGGTCTTCATCATGCTGGTTTTGCAGCAGATCTTCAAATGTACGGACAGGGCCGCGCTTGCCGTCACTTTCTTGAATAATGGGGCCATCTGGAGTTTTTGGCGCCGCCGGCGGATTCCCGCGCGTAACTGGCACGGTCTGGACTAGCAGTGTTTTGCCGTCAGACATCCATTGGAGCGGCTCGCCCATGACCGCGCTCAGCCTGATCTTGGGAACAGCATTTGCCGTATAGGTTCCAATCTGGCCGATCCACAGCTCAATGCCATTGGCTGTGGTGTTGGTGAAAGCGAAATGCTGACTGTCCTGTGACCACTCCGGCGGGCTCAGGTAAGCATTTCGCGGAACAGTAACGTCAGCCTTCTCCTTGCCTGCGGTGTAATAAAGATGTAGCGCAGTAAAACGTGGAGGATGATGCCTGCCATTGGTCGCCGGGTTAATGCGCAATCCCGCAAGGCGAAGCATGGGCTGCGCCAGATCGGAAACTGGCGGGTAAGGCAGGCGGTCGGCGGCGAGCAGCCATTTTCCGTCGGGGCTCACCTGCACCAGTGGCGTCGGCCGCGCGTTCAAAATTTCAGAGATCGGCGCCGGAGCTTTCTGATAGCCATGGAGGACCGGCTGTTCTTCCTGCGCCGCTTGTTGGCCATTTGCCAGCTGCCAGAAAGGAAGAGCAATCACAATGAGGAATAAACGAATAAGATTCCGTGCCTGCTTGCTCATGATGAGACCCAACGCCTTGTTCAGAATTCTGAATGAGTCTATCCAAAGTTGAAAGGGATTTGAAGGAATCTATCTCAGAGTGGCCGCTGGTTTGTAGGTCAAGCCCGCAAAGCGCGGCCTTTCGACAGCGTGCCAACCAGCACAATGGCGCCGGCCAGAGCAGCAGTCTTTTCGTCTTTGGTCCAGGGAGCACCGAGGCTGCGGCCCATCCCACCAATCCTTTTCTGTATCGTGGACGCGGCTCGGCCGAACGCTTTCACGGCAGAGTCATCGAGATCACGTGTCCGAATTCCGATGACTGATATCTTCAGCTTTTCAAATGCGGCACGAAAAGCTTGACGGAAGAACTCACCTTCAGCCGTATGAATGAGCGGATGCGACGCTAAAATTCGCTTCAGGTCGGGGAGTATACGGGCAGAACTCAGCAGGATGGCGGCTGAAGTCAGCATAAAATCTCGGTCTCGAAGCTCAGTTGAGAGTCGAGAAAGGGCCTCAAAGGCGAGACGCGCGGATTCAGACGCGCAAAGGATCAGATGTTTTTCCGCGGCAGAAATTTCCTTTTTCGCCACATAATGATATGGCTGGGCCGCGCCCGCGACTTTGGAATCGATGATAACCACCCTGCGACGATCCAGAACCTCCTCCGCGCCCTGCCCGCCTGTGATGGCAACCACGGCGGCCCATCCGGAATGGACGCATACGCCAATTGCAGCTGCTTTCATGCAGCCCACTTTACTCCTTTAAATCCAGCTCGGGTAGCGTGTTCGATACCGCCTGAGAAATGGGCTGCTTTGGGTTACCTTCGTCACTAACGGGCTGGGCGGAAGTTGTACTACTCTACAAGAACAAGGTACATGACCTTCCGGAGTAGAAATGACGGACGCAGTAATAAGAGAATCAGCACTACAAGAAGCGAATCAGGCTTTTACCAAACAGGTGACCAACCAGGTGGCCCGCATCACCAGCGAGCTGCACCGGCTGGAACAGCTGTTGAGCGCCGGGATGGTGGATCGCCGCGTTTTAAGCGAATTCCGCTATGCCGTGGACAGCGCCCGAAAAACCGGCTGGCAAGTTGAAAAATGGCTGGATGGCGATAACCGCGAACTTTCCACCATGATGACCGAGGAGCGCATCCACTGCATTACGCGGATGAGCAATCATCTGGCTTCAGAACTTGAGGTTGAAGGAAAGCGCTTTGCCGGACTGGACGCTCTTCAGGATGCACTGAGCAAACTCGACAGTGCATTGGCAAAGAAGGCCTAACGGTTCGAAGGTTGGGCTACCTGGGCTGATAAGATGATCTCAGCCTATGAAAAAGATTGTCCTCACAATTTTTGGTGTAATGCTGATTGGCGCGCCGCTGGCGCAAAAAAGCCTGGCGCAAAAACACGCGCAAACTAAACAACAAACGGCGCAGTGGCGGCCCTATGTCTTCCCAGATGATGGGTTCGCCATTACACTGCCTGCCCCGGTCACGCCCCGAAATGATGGCGGCGATAGACACATCCATGTCTATACCGTGCGGCTGCAAGACGGAACAATCTTTAATTTACGCGCCGTTCACAAGCTGATGGATTGCGAGACCACATTGGCCGATCTGTGGGACAAAGCAGACGCCAATAAAAACCCGCGGGAGCCGGTGATTCGGGGAACACTCAAGCAGGTGGACCTCTCCGGGTTGCGGGGATTGGAATATGAAACCGGCTCATCCAGTGAACGCAGCCTGCATCGTTTCCATTGCGGCGACAAGATTTTCTATATCATTAGCGCCGGATATAAAGGAAAGCGTCCCCCCGACGTCACCAAAATTATTGGTTCATTTCAAGTGGTGAATCCGGCCCATCAGTAGGGGCTCAACATTTCAACCAAAGCACTTCGCCGCGGATCTCGCTGATGTCCGCAGATTAAGAAAACTAGAGCGGCTTAGCCGCGAATCAACGCGAACCACGCGAATCAAGTTTCAAGTTGGATTCGTATTGATTCCGAATCTCGCGGGTACCTGCTTTGATCTGCGCTCCACCAGCGGGATCAAAGGCAAGGCGGTTACAGCACGGCAGTTTCGTGCAAGAGTTCGCCGCGCGCGAAGCGCTCGAAAGCCAAAACAGAAACATCATCTACTACATTAGTTTTTCTATCCAAGATCAGGTCGGCCAGGATCTTGCCCGTAGCGGGTGAGTGCATCACTCCGTGGCCGCTGAAGCCGTTGGCCAGCAAAAAACCTGGAACGTCTTCAACCGGACCAAGGATGCAATGGTGATCCGGCGTCATCTCATATAGCCCCGCCCACGCGCGCTTGGGATTGATGGGAAGGTTCTCAAACGCTGGCACACGGTCGGCCGCATGCATGAGAATTTTCTCGACGAATGACGGCTCAAAATCAGTCTTGTAGCCCGGAGTTTCTTTAGGATCATTCCATGCCAGCAGAAATCCACGGCCTTCTGGACGGAAATGAAAGCCGGTGCTCATGTCGATGACCATGGGCGCGGAGTGGGGAAAATCGGAAAAAGGTTCAGACGGTACCAGCATGCGCCGCAGCGGCTCAACTGGGAGATCGACATCGAGGAATTTGGCGATCTGCGCCGCCCAAGCCCCTGCGGCGTTGACGACCATGCGTGTTGAAACCTGGCCACGCGTAGTTTCCACGCGGAATGCGCCTTGCTGATCTTTGGCGATGCCCGTGACCTCGGTCTTCTTCCACAAAGTTGCGCCGTGCTCAATGGCTGAGGACATAAAGCCATTCATAACGCTGTAAGGATCAACGAAGCCGTCAGTCGAGCAGAAGCTGCCCCCAAGCACGTCGTCAGAGCGGAGTTGTGGGAGCATGGCGCGAATTTCGTCAGCGGGAAGCAGACGGGCGGTCGTCAGGCCGAGTGTCTTTTGCCGCTGGAAGTTGTCGCGCAGGTAGCCAAGGTGCGAATCCTTCGTGGCGAGAAAAAGGTAGCCTTGCGGACGGTAATCGGCGGGATAACCGACAATTTCTTCAAACTTGGCATAGAAGGGAATTGAGTACAGCGACATCTGGATATTGACGGGCGTGGAAAATTGCGCCCGTACGCCGCCCATACTTTTGCCGGTCGAACCTTTTCCCTGCGAAGTCTCCCGCTCTATCACCAGCACGTTTTTGCATCCGGCATGCGTGAGATGCCACGCGATGCTCGAACCAACAATGCCACCGCCAATGATGACCACCTCTGCCGTCTGCATGTTACTTGCGCTTCAATGCCTCCCACTGCTGCTGGAGAACCTGCGCCTGGGCCAGCGTTTTTTCGGCGGCTTGGGAAGCCTGGGATGTGGGAGCGGTGTCCGCGCTGTCTATGGTGACAATGAGTTGAGACAGATTGCCGATCACCTGGGCAAACGCGGGCTGTTGGCCAGGCGCACCCTGCGACTCGGGTTCACCACGGCGAGCGCGGGAGCCGGCAAGTTTCTTTTCATCGTCCGGGCTTATTTTGCCGGCCTGCGCTACGGCGTGAATCTCTTCTACAGCTTGGTTCGCCTGCCGTAAAGCCTGCACGAGTTTCAGTTCTAGCGAAAATTGCTTTTCCAAATCCTGCGGCGTCGATTTAACGCGCGGATCCATGGTGAGCTTGAACGGCTGTGTGTAAACCTTCCCGTCAACCGTCAGCCGCACTTGATAGCCGCCGGGAAGCGCTTGCGGACCTGCAGGCTCGCGTGGCACGTCTCGCCCCGCGACAGTAAACATGCTGTATTCGGGCTGGGCGACCGGCGGCGCCGAGTAGCGAACGTCCCATAGGAATTGATGCATTCCGGCGGCAGGAGAGAGCAGGTTTTCCGGCTTGAACCAGTAGGATGGAAATGCCGGTGGAGTGGGAGGAATGAAAGGCTGATCCTTGCTCGAGTAAGACCGAACAACCTGACCCCTTGCATCCAGTACTTCAAGTTTTACTTCGCCCTGCACAGGCGACTTCAAGTAATAGTAGAAGATCGCTCCGGGCGGCGGATTCTCTCCCACAGGCTCTTCCGGAGGCAAAGGTGTGTCGCCATGAGTACTGGCGCGTATACGCATCGCCCTTGAAGGCTGAAACAGATGGGCTGGCTCTGTTTTGATTTCCTCCTTGAGTTGGCGGAGCGGTGAAATATCGTCCAGTATCCAGAAAGCGCGGCCGTGAGTGGCGATGACGAGGTCATTGTCTTTGATGACGAGGTCGTGGACTGGAGAGACCGGTAGGTTGAGTTGCAGCGGCTGCCATGAATCGCCATCGTTAATAGAGAAATAAACACCGAGTTCCGTACCAGCAAAGAGAAGCCCTTTCTTGACAGGATCTTCGCGGACGGAGCGCACATAAGCGCCCTCAGGAATACCGTTGTTGATTCGCGTCCAGCTCTTTCCGAAATCGCGCGTTCGGTAGATATATGGGCCGATATCATTGAGGCGGTGACGATCGATGGCCGCATAAGCCGCGCCAGCAGCAAAGTGTGATGCCTCAATAATGCTGATCTTGCTCCAGTCGGCGAGTCCTGAAGGAGTTACATTGTTCCAGGTCTTGCCGCCATCACGAGTGAGCTGTATCAAACCGGTGTCAGTGCCGGCCCAGATCTCGCCTGCGCTCAGCGGCGAAGGCGCGATGGTATAAACCACGCCGCGTCCACGGGCCTTGGCGTTTTGAATTGTAAGCGGCCCATCCTGCGGCGCTTTTGGGTCAGCTCCGGTAAGGTCTGGACTGATCTTCTGCCAGCTATTACCACGGTCGGCGCTGCGCAAAACGTATTGTGATCCAAAATAAAGGGTGTGCGGATCCTGCGGAGAAAATACCACCGGAGATGTCCATGTATAACGATCTTCGGGATGCGCCTCACCAAAATTGCGGATGGCGTCCGGCGCAATCACCTGTGCCTGGCCGGTGCGGCGGTCGTAACGGAACAGCTCGCCATAGGTTCCGCCGCCGTAAATGGTGTTGGAATCCGCCGGATCAGGGGCAATGTAGCCGCTCTCACCGGCTCCGGCGGGATGCCAGTCGCGGAAAGTGATGGCACCGTCATTGCTGCGGCTGAGAATATAGACGCTGCCGCTATCCTGCTGTGCGCCGTAAACGTGATACGGGAAATCGTTGTCAACCGCCACGTGATAAAACTGCGCCGTGGGCTGGTTAAACCAGCTGCTCCAGGTGTGGCCGCCGTCTACGCTGATGCCAACGCCCTGGTCACTGCCAAAGATCATCCGTTGCGGATTGCTCGGATCTATCCACATGGCGTGATAATCGTCGCCTCCGGGAGCGCCTTTGATGGCGACGAAGGTTTTTCCCGCGTCAGCGGAGCTATAAATCGAGACATTGGGGAGGTACACTGTGTCTGGATTTTTAGAATCGATATAAACCTCGCCAAAGTACCAGAGCCGCCCGCGAATGCGTGGATCGGTACCGGTCCTAACCCAGGTCTGGCCGCCGTCATCTGACTTGAAAAGCCCACCTTCTTTCGTGTCAATCAAAGCGTAGACGCGCTGGCCGTGACTGCCGCGCGCGATCGCCAGCCCGACGCGTCCCCAATCACCTTCGGGAAGCCCGCCGCCGGTAACCGGTGTCCATACGTCACCGCCATCGGTTGATTTGAAAATAGCGCCGGAGGTGGTAGTCGGAGGATAGGTGCTCCAGGGAGGACGTTGATCGTGGACCAAGGCAGCCCAGATGGTCTGCGGGTGATCGGGATCAAAAGCGATGTCGATGGCCCCGGAATCTTCGTCGCGGAAAAGAATTCTTTGCCAAGTGACGCCGCCATCCTTGGTACGAAACACGCCTCGTTCAGCGCTCGGCCCGTAGGCGCTACCCATGGCGGCAACAAAAACAATCTTATGGTCATTGGGATCGACCACAATGCGGCTGATGTGTCGGGATGCGGTCAACCCGACGTTCTTCCAGGAGCGCCCGCCGTCGTAGGATCTGTAAACGCCATTGCCGTAGGTAAGGTTGGAACGGAAGTCGGCCTCGCCCGTGCCGACAAAAATGATATTGGGATTAGATGGAGCAACTGCGAGCGCTCCGATGGAAGCAATGGACTGGCCATCAAAAACTGGCTCCCATGTGATGCCGCCGTTTGTCGTTTTCCAGACACCTCCGCCAACCGCGCCGAAGTAGTAGAGATTCGGCTGGCCTTCAACGCCACTCACGGCAATGCTGCGCCCGCCACGGTGTGGGCCAATCATCCGCCAGCGCAGGCCATTATAAAGGTTGGGGTCGAGCTGCTGGGAAGATCCGAAGCCGGATAAAAAAATGAGAAGGGTGCAAAGTGGGATGAAGCGCACGAGGAAAAAGTTTTTCGACATAGGCAAGAGCATTGTACTAAGACAACTCTTCCGCGTGCGGCCGGCATTCTGGTAAATTCATTGGTACTCCATCCTCCAATTTCAAAAGGGTTCGCATGAAAATCAGGGAAAAAAGTGTGCCTGGCTATGAGCGCGTGCTGTTTGGCTCAGACGACGCAGCAGGTTACCAGGGAATTATTGCCATCCATTCCACAGCGCTTGGGCCAGCCGTGGGCGGCACCCGGTATTGGAGTTACAAGACGGAAGACGATGCGGTGACTGATGTGCTTCGTTTGGCACGCGGCATGACGTACAAAAATGCCTTGGCCGGTCTGCCGTTTGGCGGCGGCAAGTCCATCATCTTACGCAATAACAAAGCCGAAGATCGCGAGCAGCTTTTCCGTGCGCATGGCCGCTTGGTGAATAGCCTGGGAGGAAAATACTTTACCGCGGAAGATGTTGGCACCAGTCCAGCGGACATGGAATTCATACTGAAGGAAAGCGAGTATGTTGCGGGCTTACAGGGGCGCTCCGGCGATCCATCACCGCATACGGCGCGTGGCGTGTTCCGGGCGATGCAGGCCGCAGCAAAACACAAGTGGGGAAGCGACGACCTGGCGGGAAGGACTGTGGCCATTCAAGGGTGCGGGCACGTGGGATATTTTCTGGCGGGAGAACTGGCGCGCGTCGGAGCCAAGCTGGTTGTTACCGACGTGGACCCGGCAAAGATAAAGCGCGTGGCTGATGATCACCAGGCAAGGTCCGTGACGCCGGAGGAAATTTATTCAGTAGGGGCCGATATTTTTGCGCCCTGTGCATTGGGCGGCGTGCTGAATGACCAGACCATCCCGCAACTAAAAGCAAAGTTGGTAGCAGGAGCAGCCAATAATCAACTACTGGAGCCACGTCACGGTGATCTGTTACAACAGCGAGGCGTTCTGTACGCGCCAGATTACGCCGCGAATGCCGGCGGCGTGATCAATGGCTGCTGCCGCGAGATGCTGGGATGGGACGTGCCAAAGACGCTGGCCAAGACAGACGCTATTTATGACACGCTGCTCAACATTTTTGCCATTGCTGACCGAGAAAAAATTCCAACGTACCAAGCGGCAGACCGCCTGGCGGAAGAGCGCTTTATGGCGAAGCAATAGTTTTGCGGCCCAAGCTCGAGCGTCATCATTTCTTTTTCTTGATGTACAGCAGCTTATCGATCTCAGCCACAACATTGCCGTCTTCATCCTTAACCAGCACCTGAAAGAGCGGTTCGACTTTGGGCTGGGTCTCTGCCGCGGCGCGGATTTCCGCGATCTTTTCCTCCGTTAGCTCGAACGTGGCTTTCATCACGCCTTTACCCGGCTTCTTGAAACGTATGTTGGCAGCTTTGTCCCAGACAATGTAATTAGGCCCCAGAATGTTAGCGAGCATGAGCACGTAGAAGGGATCGCACATGGAATAGAGCGATCCGCCAAAGTGCGTGCCGAAATAATTGCGGTTATAAAAGCGTAGAGGCATTTCGACTTCGATGTGGCGGAAGTCCTCTGCAATTCGGGTCACCCGAACCCCGGCGCCGAGATAGGGAGGGTAAAGGCTGATCCCGCGACGCAGTCTTTTGCTTCTTGCCGCAAGCGCGGGATCAACCGCCCGTTTGTCCGCCATCGGTCTCCTTGCGAGCTGCAATCCTGGTACGGAGAATGAAGTTGTTCATCGCCATCATACTTGAAGCACACTGGCGCCGTGGACCGAGAAAAAGGTGCGCCGCAGCGCACCTCTCTCCAGGTAGTTTCCAGCGGGCTATTTCTTTTTGGTCGATGTTTTCTTTTTGGCTGCTGGGGTAGCTTGTCCCTTGGAAGGATCGTCAGCCGGATTGACATAGATGAGCTTGAATGGTCCGGTTGAGCTGACCTGGACTATGGTTTCACCCTTGGCCATAGCGTAGTGATTATGGTGCGGCGGGACGACAGCCAGCGATTCCGGAGGTAAAGTCGTCATTGAGGTCTCGTCAAACTTATCGCCCATACCGACGTGGAATTCGCCGGAAAGCACTGTGACGCTTTCTGCGGTGGGATGCCAATGCGGCATGATGCGATAACCGTCCGGCGTCTTAATGCGAACAACGAATGGACCAGGTTTCGTCGGGTCACCGGCCAGGACCGCAAACTGAGCGCCGGGCGGAAAAACGGCAGGCGCAGGTCCCCACTGAATTTTGTCGGGGGTAACCACGACCGGGCCGGGGCCGCTCGCTTTGGCTTTTGTAGCAGCTTTCTTGGGCGCGGCTGTCTGCGCCAGTGAAATGACGGGGAGCAGAAGCAGAATCGCCAACAATTTACGCATGTATCCTCCAGATGCAAATTGATGCTTATCTTTCTGGCACAAAGTGTACTCTTTCCAGGATGGTCAGATCAGAAAATTGAATTGCAGGAGCCTGGTTGCGCATCTGTTGAGTTCACGGAGGAATCATGACCGCTGATTTATTGTTGTTGAATGCGTTCGCACTGGCCATTGGTCTGGCGGTGAGCGGCAAGAGGATTCGATCAGAACGCACTGCGAGCAGCAATCTGCCGTTCAGCGACGCTGTGTGGCACGGCAACACGCTTTATTTGTGCGGGCACCTTGGGCTTGATCCAAAGACGGGACGCCCACCCGCTACGGCCGATGAAGAAGCACGGCTGGTGATGGATGGCGTAAAGCGCACGCTGGAATCCGCCGGATTGACCATGGAGGGATCCAAATGCGAGGCCCGTAAGGCTGCGCACTTTGGAAAAGAGTCCTTTAGTAGGTGGCCGCCGTGTGCGAAAAAGCAATTAGCGAATAGCAGTTGGCCTTTTGATTATCTCTGCTTGGGGTCAAGTCTGGAGATTACCAGATAGTTCTCGACCCTCGATGTTGCAGGATCAATCGCCGCGACTATCGGAGTACCTGAATTTGTAACGAGTGCGCAAGGTGCACATTTATATCTGTGACCGTTAGCAATGAAGTCTTTCTCTTGTGTCGGCGGATCGATCTGGGCTGTAGTCTCGGCTGCTTCGACTGTACCTGTAAGAAAGTTAACAGTCTTTAAAACCTTGTCACCATCACCCCATGTTAGATAGCCACTGTCTGAATGCACATCAGCCACCATTTGCCCAGATAGATCGCTTCCAGTTAGAACGTACCGAGCCTCCTCGGTAGAAACTGTCGGAACGTGCATCATTACACGATCTTCTTTTCGCTGAGAGCCGCCAAAGGTAATCACTTGGTTAGACCCGAGGAACTCACCTGTCAGATGTTGGTTTTGGATTGATGCCATAGCGATGTTTTCCGCTCGGTTCCATTGAAATGCGCTCTCTGCGATCTCTTTGTTTTGTTGCGCATCCAGATACAAGTAACCAGCAAGAACACCTCCAACGATCACGCCAATGGCTAAACTTCGATACCGAGGCACAGATTTGAGCCCCAGCAAACATATGAAATGCGCGAACAACCCTGCAAAAGCGGGGATCCACAATAACTCTGCGCTTGATGAAGCAGTCGGCCAGTTGGAGCCCTGGCTATTCTTCCAAACGGCAAAATATGCGACACCGAAAATACAGAGAGCAGGCAACGCGACTGTAAATGCTTTTTTAAGGCCGCCTGCGGCAACTCGTAGTGGCCGTCGTGACGATGGATATCCCTGTGGCTTTTTGGAAGATAGCGGATCGGCAAGATTAAGTTTACCCGCAATGTTCCGCGCAGCCAAGGGTAGATGCATTTTCGGATCTACCCAGTCAGGAAATGACCAAATGTCAGAAAGCTTGCCAGGCAATGACGCCGCAAGCAGCGCTTCGCACGCGTTACAATTGCCGGCATGCGATAGCCGTTTACCATGCAGAGTGCCATGCTCGAAGTAGTCTCTGATTTCATGTGGGAGCAAACACTCGGGTGTAGGGTAGACGGAGATTTGCAGGTCCTCAGAATATTGTCGAAGGACTGATTCTACGGAGCGATCTTCCTCTTCAGCTCTTTTTTGTGCCTCGATCATATAGAGCGGGGTTGGATCGACGTGTGCGGCGTCACTCTTTGACACACCTAGACGCTTAGCTCGCTCTATGAGAATGTCCTCGTCCCAAGCTGCCAAATTCTCCCGAACATAGGCTCTAGTGGCTTCTTCGATATTCGTTGGGAGCTTGCCTTTATGCTGAGTCGTCTTTCTTTCAGGCATTAAAAATCGCTTCCTCGACAGTCATTGTTTGAAAAACACTACATTTTTATATTTGGTATCGTTGCTCACACACAAAAACCCTTCATATATAATAACCTTCAAATAGATAAAACTATTACAGTTTATTGCCGCTGTTTTTTCAACCACTTAGCGATTTCGACCCGCAGTCGATGAATCTGCACGGCAACATTTCCGTACGTTAAGCTGAGACGTTCGCTTATTTCTTGGATTGTGTAACCTTGCAATACTAAATCTAGAAGTTCGCGGCTATCCTCATCGAGTCTGAGAACCATACCGGCCAACATACTGGAACCAACTGCTATCGATTCTGGATCCTGAGAAGAAGAACTCGCTTGCTCTAAGAGATCCACTTCGCAGGAAACTTCAGGGTTCTGCAGCAATTGGCGCAAATAATTTCGGCTCATATTGCGACAAGTGACAAGTGCGTAAGAACGGAAGGCGTCGGGGTTGTCGCTAAAATCCTCAAAATGCGCATACAGGAACAGCCGCAGAAATGATTCCTGTGTCGCATCTTCGGCCAACGGCAGGTTCCCTCGGAGTATACGGTAGGCCGTCGCAAGTAACGTGGGGCCCAGGATTTGGGTTAACGCTTTCCATGCTTCACTGTCCGAACGAGAGTTGCCAAGCCGCCTCACTATTTCGTGAAACATGCTAGCGGTCATGTGATTATGTTGCTTGAAGGGTTTTGTCCACGGCGTACCGCACCGCGACTTCTGGGTTGAGCCAAGCTAAAGCTGTGTTCCATTGTTGATCGAACGGTTTGTCAAGGCTCTGATGGACATCCAGGCCTGCACGAACAGCAAGGTACGTGCGACGCAGGACCTCACCCTTAACGGCAAATGAAACTCTCCGCTGATCCGTCCGTACCACACTTGCGATGTACTCCTCCACAGTTTGCATGTTTGTCCATCTCCACTTCGATGCAAGCAGTTCGTCCTCCACTATCCGCAGCTTTCGCCATCTTCTCTTTTCGTAGTGGGCGGCCGCGTGCGAGCAAAAGCGGAGCCATCGAGAATATTCGAATGTATCAATTTCCCAAAGAAATGGCAGCCAGTAAAAAGCTGCGTGTGCGGCATCGAGAGTGCCAGAGTGCCCACTGGGGCATATGATGTTGTGGATGGGAGCAACTTGCTCTGGAGTGCAATCGGGACACTGTATATCAGGATCCTTTACAGTATGGATAAAGTAAGGCCGCTCAGTGAAGCCTCGGCGCCCTGACATTCCAAATCCGCGTAAAAGCCACAGTCTGTTCAGTATTTCTGCAAGAAGTGGAACGATGTCTTTCTTTCCTACTTCGTTACGTACTCGTTCAAACTTCACGGAATATTCATGCCAGGGATAGTCAGGCGCCAGAACCGATCCCATTAAGATTATTGCATCTAACGGAACAGCCCCCTCTGCGATAGCGGCGCCAATCATGTGTGTTCCCATGCTATGTGCAATGACATGGGAGCCTCGGTATCGATAGGGTTGCGATGAAAGTTGCGCGATAAATGACTTCGCACACACCTTGCGCCGGATATAAGCACCGCCGACACCGGCGCCCATGACCATGACCAACAGAACCCAAAGAGGTGCACCAATTAAGTGACGCCAATACGGCGCCGCAACAATTCCGACTACTATCACCGAGGGGTCGATTACGGCTGATAGTAAACCTAACCATCGGTAATGTCTGTAACTAACCGGCTCGCAGCAAAAATGCGGACCGATAACCTTGGCAACAGCTTTCTGCCAGTCGTCTCCCTTCCCACCGAGGAATCCGACACCGTGAATTGTTAACACGATCTTCATGCACCGTTCTAGGACAGCATTGTGGCGACTACGAAAGTTCAATTGTAAAGTGGGAGTGTGGCAGAAGCATACGTTGCCGCCGCATGAAAAGCAAAGGTTTTTTTCCAAGGCCCGACCACTGACCAGGCACCCGACGATTCCTGATCTTAGTCGCGCCGCTCCCTACGGGCGTCTCTTTCACTCATGCTTGGGACGCTCGCGCACCGAGATGTCACAGCAGTGCAAATGAAACGTAATCTGTCGCAATAAAGAGCGGCAGGCCCGAAAGCCTGCCGCAATTCGTTCTGATCGATGACCGGCGAATCTATTGCTTTTTTGCTGCGCCTTTCTTTTTGGCCGTCCCGGTTTTTGGTGCTCCTGTTTTGGGAGCCGCCTTGGCCGGAGCTTTCTTTGCGGCTGCGCCGCCGACGCCGCGCGGGTTGATCAGGTTCAGAGCATCTTCAGCATTGAATGGGAACTGACGAACCGACGTCTGTCCGGTGGTGCTGAGAGTTACGTCAACGCGTCGGTTCTGGGCTAGAGCCAGCACTTTGGCGTTTTTGTTGAGCTGCGCTTTTTGTGCCGCACTGACGTTCTGGTCCTGGTCAATGGCTTGCTTGACCTGTTCAGGACTCATGGGCTGTTCTTCACCCAGGCCCTGGGTCTCAATGGCGTCGGCTGAAACACCGTTGGCCACGAGATAGGCTTTGGTGCGTTCCACACGACGTTCAGAAAGTTTCTTGTTGTACTCCGGACCGCCGCGCGGATCGGCATGGCCTTGCAGGATCAGGTGCGCATCGGGCTTGAAGGCCAGATACTTCTTGAAGTCCTCGGCCAGAGCAAGCAAGGTTTTCTTCTGGCTGGCCAGTAAGCCGCTGGTGATGGGACTATTTTCCGTGGGCTGAGCGGTGGGGAAGTAAATGCTATGCAGCGAGAGTCGCTGTTCCAGTTGTTGCTGTTCGACCGCCGGCTTTACCGTGACTTGAGTGATGGCGTCAGTTTCTCCGCCTCGGCCGTCGCTTACATGGCAGGTGATGGTGTAATTTCCAGGAGCAAGGCCGGTGGAATCGAACTGAGCAGTGGCGCCTGTGCCAGATACGTTGCCGCCGCTGGCTTTGTAGCTGTAAGTCAGCTTGTCATTATCCGCGTCAGTGGCGTTGGCTGTGATAGTGGCGCGCTGGCCCGCAGTGATGCTCGTGGGACCCGTGGCGCAAGTAATTGTCGGCGCAGTATTGGGCTTTTCTTCAACAGTTACATCTGTGGAGGAAGTAGCAGTCCCGCCCTTGCCATCGTCAACCGTGGAAGTAATGGTGTATTTGCCGGGCTGAACGCCAGTGGAATTCCAGCGAGCTTCCGCGCCCGTCCCTTCAACCGTGCCGCCGGTGGCTGTCCATTTGTAAGTCAGAGTGTCATTATCAGGATCGGCAGCCTGGGCGTTCAGGGTGATGGGATCATTGGAGCCGGCAAAAACCTTGGTGGGGTTGGCGCTGAGAGTGATTGTCGGCGGGTGGTTGGGCGGAGGAGGCGGCGGGTTGCCGCCAAAGTGCAGTACCAGTCCGGCAGAAGCGCGGAGATTGTTTTGCTTGTTGTTTATGCCGTCAGTGAACTTGGTCAACAGATAATCGAATTGGAAAAGGCGGATGCCGACGCGCTTATTAAGATTTACGTCAAGGCCGCCGCCGAGGGCCGTGGCGAAGGCGTTCTCAGAAGATTTCCGATTGGCACCAAAAAAAGCCGAAGTACTGGGCGTGGTTACCTGTTCACCCGCCAGACGAGCTGCGCCGAACAAAGCGTGCGCAAACGGAGTAAAACGCTCTCCGCGATGGGAAAATTGCGGGCCAAAGAGGTATGTATACGTGCTGCTGGTGACGACTGCGGTTTCTTTGAGTCGGTAAGCGCTGAACTCACCCACCAGGCTGAACCAACGATTTATGTTGCCAGCAAACGCGCCGGTGCCGCCTTGCCAGTTAAAGTGCTCTGACCTGCCCGCATTCGTGTTAAAACGCACATAAGAATAGCCCACGAACAGATCAACGGCAGGATAAGTGTCGCCATTGCTGGTAGTCTTCGTCTTGGCTGGCGCTGCTGTGGCTTGCGTAGGGATGAAAGGCGCCAAATAGGCGGTGGAGCTGCCAGTAGCGTTTGGGGCGCTGGGCTCGGTGGTGGTGGAATTGGAAGAGTTGGCGGAATCTTCCGCGAAAGCCTGCGTGAAAAGAAGGGACCCCAGAATTACTGTCGCAACAACACGCGCCACAAACTTCATTCTTGCCTCCTGTGCGAGTTACGGGTTAACTCACGGCACACCATCATACTAGAGAAGCCGATTTTGGGTGGGAGAGATCGTGGAAGTGTGCTGTATTGAACAACATGGGGGCGTGGGTCGGGAAGCGGAAATGATGGTACGGGAAGGCCGGTTAACTACGAATAAAAGACGATAATCGGTAAAATTTAGCCATTGCAAACTGATGAAAAGTCACTTATAATGAATGGTTTTTCAGTGAGTTTTGGTCCTCAGGGTTAAGGTCGATTCACCTCAGTTTTCCATTAAGTATTGAAACCAAAGGCGCATTCTGGGAATCCAAAGGTAAGTCATAAATTGTAAGCACTCTTCTATCTAAAGGCAGGGCAGAATTTAATATGGCAAGGCGACGCGGTAATCCAAACTGGGGCAAGCCTGAGCCCATCGGGCCAGTCATCCCCGTTGTCACCTCTTTTGAGCAGGCAGTCAAGGAATTTAAGCTGACCCCTGATCAATACATCCGGTCTACTCGTCTCCGTGAGTGGGCGCGTAGAAATAAGAACAGCAAGTACATACCAGAACCTCTACTCGAAGCCTGGGGTTTTGAAATTGAGAGTACGTTGTAAGCTGTTTGTCATCAATTTGCGTGAGGAAGGCTGCTTCGGCAGCCTTTCTTTTTTGCTCCACGTTCCCGTTTGACCAGAGCACGAGGCGCATGCGATATTTCTCGGTTGACTTTAGCAGTCCTTTAACACAGCGCCAGGAGAACTCCCGCTTAAATGGTCCGCCTTGTTCCCAGAGACACAAAGTTCTTCGATATGTTCGCTGAAATGGCCAGCAACCTGGGCGATGGCGCCCGGCTGCTCAAACAGACGCTCGAAGACTTCAAGGATGTTGACGTGCGCGTGCAGCAACTCAAGGACATTGAGCACCGCGGCGATGACATGACCCACAATATTCTTACCAAGCTGAATCAGACTTTCATCACGCCTTTCGACCGTGAAGACATTTACCGCTTGGCGTCCTCGCTCGATGACGTTTTGGATTTCATTTACGCCGCCGGTGTTCGACTCATTATGTACAAGATCACTAGCGTCCCTCCGGCTGCTTCGCTGCTGGCCGGAATCGTCGTTAAGCAGGCTGACCAGCTTACTGACGCCCTGGCGCGTCTCGGCAAGAAGCATGACAACGTGCTGGAGAACTGCGTAGAAATCAATCGCCTGGAAAACGAGGCTGACGGCGTGGCCCGCGCAGCCATTGCCGTGCTGTTCGAAAAAGAAAAGGATCCTATTTCCCTGATCAAGCTCAAAGAACTCTATGAAGTTCTTGAGACCGCCACCGACAAGGCTGAAGACGCAGCCAACGTTTTGGAAGGCGTAGTTCTCAAGAGCGCATAAAAGATGGAGCGAGATTTTGCTGGCAAACTGCGCGGCAAGGCCATTCGACGCCGAGCCGCTTCATATCAGGGCTGAATTGATGAACATTACAGGAAGATTCTTAAAGCGGTTTGCAGAAAGCGACATAAAGGAATGATCAAGTGCATCTGAGCGGATTGCTGGTTGCAGTCACCATTCTGATCGCTCTTTCCTTTGACTTCATCAACGGCTTTCATGACGCCGCCAATAGCATCGCCACGGTGGTTTCCACGCGCGTCCTTTCGCCTCGACTCGCAGTCATCTGGGCAGCCTTTTTCAACTTCGTTGCCGCATTCGTCTTTGGGACAGCCGTCGCCAAAACCATTGCCGGCGGTCTTGTCGATCCGCATCAGGCAACGCAATATGTAATTCTTTCTGCCCTTGCCGGCGCCATCATCTGGGACCTCCTCACCTGGTGGTGGGGTCTTCCGACCTCGTCCTCTCATGCCCTGATCGGGGGGCTGGCGGGTGCAGCCATTGCCCGTGCGGGCTGGCATGTTCTGGTGCGCGAACCCAAATTGCACTGGCCTATCATCGGCACAATTCCCGGCCTGGGCGAAAAATGGATGGCCACGCTCATCTTCATCGTGTTGGCGCCGCTCATAGGATTGATCATTGGACTTGGCCTGATGGTCGCCGTTTCCTGGATCTTCCAGCACACCGCGCCGCGCACCGTCGATAAGCTTTTCCGTAAGCTCCAGCTTCTTTCCGCCGCGGCGTATAGCCTGGGCCATGGGGGTAACGACGCGCAAAAAACCATGGGCATCATCGCCGGTGCGCTGCTTGCTGGTGGCTATCTTACGCCGGCGCAATTCGCTGCCGGATGGGGAAGTTACAAGTGGTACATCATTCTGGGTGCCAACGCCGCCATCGCACTGGGAACATATTCGGGCGGCTGGCGCATCGTCCACACCATGGGATCAAAAATCACCAAACTCCGTCCTGTCGGTGGGTTCTGCGCTGAAGGCGCGGGCGCGGTCACGCTCTTCGTGCTGGCCTATCACGGTATTCCCGTTAGTACCACCCACACAATCACTGGCGCGATTGTTGGCGTAGGATCCACTTCGCGCCTCTCTGCCGTTCGCTGGGGCGTTGCTAAACAAATTGTCTGGGCCTGGGTGCTCACAATCCCCGCATCCGCCGTCGTCGCCGCGCTCACGTTCTGGGTCATTCGATTTTTTGTGCCGAACGCGTAATTTAAATCCTGCGGCTATAAATCTTGATTTGCCTTCTTCTGTGTAAAGAGGAAAATGTTCATACCAACTCGATGTGGACAGTCAGCGGATTGCCCGTGATTTGTCGCAAAGAGCAGCTTCGCGAAGCTACTCCGCCTTGTTGATCTCTTTGACTGACGATTTGAAAGACCGTATTCCATCGCCCAGCCCCTTCCCGAGCTCTGGCAATTTTTTGCCGCCGAAAAACAGCATGAACAATCCGAGAATCAGGAACAGGTGAGAGGGAATGAGCAGATCTCGCAAGAACATAATTTTCTCCTGAATAATGTGTTACGCAAACTGTGAGGTCGCAATTGTTGGTCTAGGGATGAGGCTGGCGATTCACATCGCCAGCCTCATCCCATCTCAAGCGAGCCTTTCCCGCGGCCGAGCCTACGGCACGAGAGGAGCAACCCAGGCGCGTCCGCGACCGCCGCGGTTACCCGCGGTGGGATCTTCCGTGACGTACAACGAGCCATTCGTCGTATCCACGTAGAGACCGAACGCGAAAGCGAACCCGGCCGTGCCGCCAGGGGTAAGGTTTGGATCGAACGGACGCGTGCAGGTGAGCGCACACCACACTGTTGCGTTCGGGCTGCCTGCCGTCGGCACCACTCCGCCTTGCAGATAGAGCGTCGTGGTATTTGAGGCCAGGCTATAGCGCCAGATATTGGCATTGGCTCCGCCCGGTGAATCGGCAGCGTACACAAAGCCGTTCACGGGATCGGTTGCTACTCCGGCAATGAACACGCCGGAAGGCATCGGTAGAGGTGTGGTAGCGCACGGAGGCGCGGCATTCGGCGGGCAAGCAGTGATGTTAATGAACGACGCTGCCCGGTTCTCGGAAATATAGAGATTGTTTCCGATGAAGCCGATGGTCCCGTTCGCGCCGCGTCCGTCCCCGGTGACGGCAACAATGCCGACAGTTTGTGTGCGCGGATCGCCATTAGGATTGGTGATCTGCCGGATGTTGGCTTCGGTAAGATCGGTCACGTAAAGATTTCCGTCTGGACCTAATGCCATTCCGTTGGGCTTCAGTGTGCGAACATCGGCCAGCGGAATCATTCCTTCCGGAGGGCCCACTATGGTTTCTGTTGTTGGATTGTAGGTAAGACGCCACACCGCGACGCTCTTGACTGCGTTGTCAGGGACGTAAACGTAATGGGTGACACCATCAGCATTTACTCGCGGGTCGTAAACCGCTTGCCCCGGAGAGCCGATGCTGCCATCATCGCAAACCGCGTAATTGATGGCATGCAGCGTGGTGCCCGGAACAAGGTCTTCACGGCAGAAGCCGTTTACGTGATCGGAAGCCCAGAAGTGGCCAGGTCTGCCGCCAAGCGAGCCGGGTAGGAAGACCATTCCACCCTTAGGAGCAGTGATGCCCCACGCGTATAGACTTGCGGTCGGCGAGCCATAGGTGAATCTGTCTCCAGCTACAACGGCGCTGGTTCCGGCAGCCGTTGTTACCTGCACGTCAACTGTTCCCGTTCCTGCAGGACTGAATACAGTGCAGGAAGAGCCGTCGGCAGCACAGTTGATTGCCGTTCCCGCGTTCGGGCCGAAGGTGATGGAGGTTGCTCCAGCCAGATTTGTTCCGGTAATGGTCACGCTGGTTCCTCCGCCGAGCAATCCGCTGGTTGGCGAGATGCTGGTGATGATAGGACCGCCGCCCGGAGGTGGAGGAGCGTTGTAGGTAAAGAGATCGGCTGCCGACGTGGCGCTTTGCTCACCATTCACAACCACTCGAACGTCCACGATTCCTGATCCTGCCGGGGTGGTGGCCGTGCAGGTAGTCACAGAAGCGCATGACGGTGTAATGGCCTGGTTTGCGCCCACGAAAATTTGCGTTGCGCCGGGAGCAGTGTCAAACCCGCTGCCTGTAACGGTAAGCGCCGTTCCTCCGGCAGTGGGGCCGTTGTTGGGTGCGATACTGGTGATGGTTGGCGGCGTGGGCGCGGCGGCCACGCGCCAGACGTGTCCCTGTTGGGTAGGGGGTGTTGGCACGACCAGCGAAGCCGAAAAATCATCTCCCACCATCAGGTCGCCATTTGGTAGAAATCCCAGACTGAACGGATTCACGTACTGGTTGCGCGTCTGGTTGTCATAATTGGAAACGTAGGCCGGCACGTTCACCGAATAAGTGGAGAGCGCTCCCGTGGAAGGATTCCACCGCAGAATGCTTCCTGGCGTCGTAAGGGGTGAATCGCCAACGAACAAGTTGGTGCCGTCCGTTGCCAGGCCGCCGGGAAAGAAGCTGAAAGTCGGAGTGACTGTGCTTGCTCTGCAGGGCGAAGCCGAATTGCAAGCCACACGAGAAATTCCCTGAGGATCAGGAATCACCGAGAGCCCGGCGCCGCCAACTTCGGCCAGGTACAGGTTGTTGGCCAGGAAGAGAATCGAGTTCACGCCTCTTCCATCACTCGTGGTCCCGATCTTCGTTACCGGCGGCGTGCCGCTGGTGATCGAAGTAGCATTTGGGATCTTCATGATGTCGCCGGACTTTAGATAACCGACGTAGAGATCCGTCCCATTGGGACCCAGGGCGAGTCCGACTGGGCGTCCGCCGCCAGCGCCTCCGCCCACTGACGTGGCGTTCTGCACCTGGATTGTCAGGTTCGCGCTGAGCCGCTCCGTGGATGGATCAAAAACATAACGCACCACATTGACAGTCTTGCTGGATGCATCGGCCACGAATATGAACTGCGCGCCAGCCGGCAAGCCTCTGATGGTCGCCGCCGGAGTGGCAACCACGGGCTCACTTGCCGTCTTTGCCGTGGCCTGGCAGTTGGTCAACTGCCACGGAGGATTGCCGCCCGGAAGGGGATCGACACGGCAAATGCCCAGCACGCCGTCCGTCTGCCAGAAGTGGCCGCCCGGCGGTGTAGCCGGCGTAGAGTTTGCGAGCCAAACCCCGCCTCGGGGTGTGGTCATGTTTTGCAGCACCATGATGCCATCTGTCTGAGCATTGCCCTGGCTTGCAACCATGGCGATGAAGATGAATAGCGCTGCAACGAACGCTGGTGGGCGGAAGGTCCTGAACAGGTTTGCTCTGGTGGCCTCGGTCCGCAACGTCCTCTGCTCAATTTGTTTGTGGCTTACTGCGTGCTTCATAAAGATTCCTCTTCTTTCCCAGCGAGCTTCGTTGCCCCGGGACAACTTTTTCTGACTTACCGCTATGAGCAGCACCATGCGGTTTCTTACCAGAGCTCATTCCGTCTACTGCTTGCTCTGCTGCCTCTGCACTTTCACTTGCGAAATCGATCAGCCTCTAACACCGCCACCGTTCCACGTGATTGCGGTGGTTTTCTAACGAACCCTCGTTACGCCGGAGCTTACCGAGCCTCCGGCTGAAGAAGTGATTGTTACCCTCGTCGGCTGGTTCACGCCCGTGAAGGTAACGCTGTAATTTCCTACTGCTGCCGGAACTGCCGGTCCCATTACCGCTGTATACGGCTTGCCCGTCGCAGGATTGTTGATGTTCAGCGTGCAGGTCAGCGTGATTCCAGGTGTAATGTCCGTCACATTCACCTGCAATCTCGCTTTCGACGTGGTGTAAACGGCCGAAGTGATCGTGACGACGTCCTGGATTGGATTTACAACCACCGGTGCGTTAGCGCTTGCCGAAAGGCTGGAAGCTGAGCTCGTCGCCGTCACGTTGAACGAAAGCGTGCGTGGAGCTGAACCCGCCGGGACTGTGGGTGCGAAGAAAGTTTGCTGCGCACCATTCGTTCCCGACACTGGAGTAAGAGTGATTCCCGCCGGCGCTACCCACGCATAACTGAGTGTGCCGCCTGCCGGATCAACTCCACTGGCGCTCAGTGTGACTTTCGTCCCACTGGCCACGGGGTTTGCAGGCATCGAGCTTGCGCTGATTGATGGTGCCGCTGGAGCTGCAGGCGGCGCAATTGGCACAGTCACGGTTGCCGTGGCCGGAGTGGTGGAATTGCTTCCGCCAACGCTTACCTGGAAAGTCAGATTGGTGTTGCTGGCTACTGTGGGCGCGGAAAAGCTGGTAGTCATCAGCGAAGGTGTTCCCAGCGAGACCACTGGATCGCCGGGATTCACAATCTGCGCCCACGTAAATGGCCCGTTCGCAGGCGAACTTCCTGCTGCGCTCAACGTCACCGCAGTTCCGGCGATGATCGGCGTGGCTGCAGCCGTATAACTTGCGGCCGCCGAGGCTCCCGGTGGCGGAGGCGTGCCTCCACCGCTGCTGCTGCACGTCACGCTCGGCGCGCTTCCGCCCGGCCATGGATTCAATTGTCCGATCGGCTGATTGCTGTAGCCGCCCCACGGTCCTGAGCCGTTCACCAAAAATATGAGGTCAGAGAAATTCAGCGGCACCGACGGGTCGCCCACCGCCAGGTTTTCCGGGAAGATGAAAGTGAAGTTTGGTGCCTGATAACGGCCGGCCACGATTCCCAGCGTCTGGTTGAAAACCGCGGGCTCGGGATAATCGATTTTCACGCCCACGTTGCGCGATGGCGGAAGGAAGCTGCCGCCAGCCGGAAGAAATCGAAAGCGACCTTTTTTTCCTATCGTCGGCGGGCCGGGCTCAACCGTGAATTCAAACGCCCAGGGTGCCCGTTCTTTCACTACGCCGTTGCAGTCCTGATCAACAGCAAAAATATCGACGGGTCGTGAAGGATCTGTAGAGAAGCCCTCAACCCTTACTTTTGCTGTAGCTTCCTGCGGGAACGCCGGATTGGGAATTCCCGGAGCGCCTTGCAGCACTACGTCGATTGCCACATATGCGGGCACGTCTCCCGGTGTGGTAAAGATGCCCACATTCGCGATGACCGTATGCGCGGAAATGTATCTCCCGCCGTTGCCGTCCATCAGCGTCCCGGCGTAGGTTACGTAGTCGCCAACTTCAAACGGAGCAAACACCGTGGGATCCGTTGGCGTGGGGCTTGCCGGTGAAGGCATTACGCCGCGCGGATCCATGGTGAACTTCATCAGGTAAGCGCTGCCGTTTTTCGGTCGGTTCTTCTGCGGGCAGAGCGGATCATCTGCTACGGAAGGGTCCTGCCGTGGAATGCACATGGGAAACGCGGTCTCAGCGCGTACCGTCGGGTTGTCTTCATCGATAGAGAAGCGCACGTCCGGCGACTTGCCAATGCTGAACCGCCCCAGCGGATCATTGAGTTGGACCTTGGTTCCATTCACCACCATGATGCCGTTGGCGTAATCCAGCGACTCGATAAATCCCTGGCCCGAATTTAAGGATTGCTGCGAGATGAAGATCAAACCCGCAATGTAAGTTCCATTTACGATGTTGCCCTGCACATGCGCTTCAAATGTTCCGGGCAGACGCGATCCGTCTGAAAGCGCCAGTCCGCTCTCCGTGCCTGAGCCCACCGAGTTGTATTCGAATACTTCTTCCCACGTCAGGGTGTTGGCGGGCATCTGCAGAACTGTGTTCTGCGGGACTCGAATGACGTGGCCATTGATCTGGATCCAGCCTGCGGCTGACTTGCACCCCGCAGGCATCGGTGGATTCGTTTGCGAGACGTTGTCGTTACGCGTGCAAACAGAATCCACAGAGGCGAACTGGATGAATCCCGTCATATCGAAAGGCGCAACGCCGCCCTGCGAAGCAGGCATTGTGGCGGGCGTTGGCGGTGTGTCTGGTTTTTGCGCCCATACGCTGGCCGCCATCAATAACAAGGCAGCCGCCATTATTCTTTTCCCGGAACTGTGTAACCTGACCAACATCTAAATACTCCTTAGCTCATCATCCGTCCGTCTCGTGCTTCGCTCGTTCATTCGTGCGCGCCGCGCTGACTTGTCTCCGTCAAGACAAATCAGTGCGCCAGCAGGTTTTGTAAAAATGTTGGCAACGGTGCTCCGCCGCTTTTGCCGATTGCCGGTACCTCCAGCATCCGGTCCGTCGCCTGCCCAGGATGCTTGGGATCGTTTTGCACCGGATAGCCATTCGCGTCCGGCGGGTGACCATTGCCCACCAACAGCTGTGGGTGATCAAAGGGATCTGACTGGTTCATTGTTCGCGGATCGGTTAGCCCGTTGCGTAGAAAATCGACAAGATCTGTTTTTTCCTGCATCGTGAGTCCAAGTGGAACAATATTGGGATCAATCAGCGGAATCTGATCAAAGCCATCGGGAAAATCGCCGCCGCGGTTATAGAACTCCACCACTTGTTCCAGCGTGAGCTGCCCGCCGTTGTGGAAATAAGGCGCGGTCAGCGCGATGTTGCGCAGCATCGGGGTCTTAAAAAATCCCTTGCGCGCGATGTCGTCGTAGCAGCTCAAAGGTGCGGCTGTGACGCCGTCTCCAGGGCGGGCCGGCACCATGAAAGAGAAGCCGGGATCATTGCAGACACGCTGCCGCAACAACTCTGATTGGGAGAGCGGTAATCCGGCGGCGCCATCCATGTCGGCCAGGCTGATATCTTCAGCGCCCGGACGCACCCCAATGTTGTAGAAACCGTTGTCATACACCCGCACATTGAAGTCGCCCATTACCATGCGCTCAAGCGGCTGCAGGGAAACGTTGCCGACAGAAGCGTTCGATAGCTCCGGTCCGCCGTGGCAGGTGATGCAACGCCCTTTGGTTTGGAATGTCAGCAGACCGCGAAGCTGCCCTTGCGTTAGCGGAATGGCACCCATCGAATAGCTGATGTTGATCGGATAGGCGGCCGGGGGAGGAACGTCGAACTGGATTGAAACCGTTCCGCTCGCATAATCAATGTTGCCGCTGGTAATTCCCACGCCGCTGATCTGTCCTGCGCCGTCATCAAATGCGAATACTTCCTGGTCGCTGGCGTCCAGGGTGGGATTGAGCTCCACCACAGAGAGTGTCATGGGATCAACGCCGGCCGGCAGCTGGATGGTGTAAAAATTTTTAAGGCTGTCGCCGTTCAGCACGTAGGTCTGCTGCTGGCTCAGGTATTGATCCAGCGGCGTCTGGTTAGCCACCAGCGTGCTCTCATACAGTTGGATCGCAATTCCCCAGAACAGGGAAAAGTTGTACTCCATCTGGAAGTATGGCTTTGCTCCTGCCCCGCATGCCTGCCGTTTTGTGGGATCAATGAGCTTTTCATTGCCACTGGCATCAATGCAAATCATCTGTCGCGATTGCCACCACTTCGGCTGGAAAGCCGCTTTGATCATGGCTGCGTAGCCGGCTTGCAGCCCGGTTCCGGTGGTGCGCCGGCGCTTGCCAAGAACACTGTCGTCGCCGCTGACCTTCTGTCGGCCCAGCGGGGTAGTACTGGTGTTATTCGCGAGTGGCGTCAGCAGCAAAAGCTTCTGGCCGATATCGCGAAATGTGCGGTTGGCCGCCGACATCTCAAATGGGCTACCCGGCGGTCCAAGGGCTTGCGAACAAAGAGATGAATTCTGCAGCCGTACCAGCGTCGCCGTGAGTGGCGCGGAAATGGAGCTGGCCGCAAACAGGTGTGAAGTTGTATCGCGCTCGCCAAATGGGTTTGCCGCATTGCAGGTGTTCTGCGCCCGCCCGTCCCAGAAGCTCCGGTTGTTGTAAATCGCGTTCACCACACTGGGGGTGTTGCGCGGCTCAACCCTTCGCGTGTCAATGGTCTTTGTTGGGTCCGCTGGATTGGGGAAAGAGAAGATCTCGTCGGAGCTGATCGTCACCTTCTCGGCGCTGCGGAACATCTGTACTCGATCAAAGGAGCTGGAGAACACGCCTTGTGACCCGACAACGTCATTTGCATCCGACTCCGGATTGCCGCGCGTGTTGACGTCGCCTTGCTTGTGCAGCGGGAAGTCGCCGTCGTGGTAACCACCGAAACCCGCACCGGCTGTACCCGCATTTAATTTGTAATTGGGATAGATTTGCCCATTTAGATGAATGCCGACCTGGAACGTTGAATCTCCAGCCTTAATCCCGGGGCTTACGGAATTATTCACGCGGCTGTCCGCGCCGGCGTTGAAATGGCAAGACGCGCATGCCACCACTCCGTCACTGCCTGCTTGCATGTCCCAGAACAAGGTTTTGCCCAGGGCAATCGCTGCGGCTTTGTCGGCTACGTAATCGCTGAGTCCTGGAACGTCAGGAATAGCAACTGAACTCAAGGGGGCCAGCGGCCGAATGGGAACTACCTTCGGCGCGGGAGTAGTGCTTTGTGCTCGTACATTCCCAAAGTATCCAAACCCAGTGATAGTGATAGCGATCGTGGTAACCGGCAAAGCTATAACGCGCAGCGCCCGGAAGTGTTTCTTTAGCGCTCTCATCCGTGTTCTCCTTCAACTTATAGGCAGGACTGTTCACCATTTCGTTGGTGATAATCAAAGCATCTGCGTTGCTGTACGCGTGATTCGATTCCGGAAATCCTGCCGGGAACCTCATTTGCCATAGATCAATGCACTTGATGTGCCAAATCGATTCCATACCAAAAAAATCTCGCGCTCTCAGGTGTTCACTTGAGCGTGGATTTACCGCAAGGGCTGGTTGTAAATTTTTGCAACCGCTTTGGTATTAAGCTGCTGCCAGCCACCCTTGCGGCGCTCTCTGGCTAATGGTCGGAACAGAACCGTCTTGGTACTGCGCGTCGTTTCTGCTTTTGGGAATGCAGGAATTCTACGCCGAGGAGGAGTAAAGAGGCTGCGAGTAGAAAAGAACTCGCCAATTTGATGGGACAAAGAAAGAGCCTGCCTCAATCCGTTCTTAGACGAATGAGGCAGGCGGGAGAAAGAAACTACTTATTGGTTTTGCCTGGCACTGCCTCAATGTTTGCAGGCGCATGATTCGCCGCTGTCCGGGCGTGGGATGCGGTTTGCTCTTCCAGAAACTTAATAAGCGTCTCGACATCGCCATTTACCAGGCGCAGGTTAGGCATGCGTACCTCTTTATATTTCTGAAACAGCGCAACTGCGGTTGGATCATGTTCCGCAATGAGCTTGTCCGGTTCCTGGATGAAGCGCTTAAGCCACGTGCGATTACGCGAACTAGTGACGCCCAAAAGATCAGGACCGATCTTGTCACCGTGTCCAATGGTGTGGCACGCCGCGCAATGTCCCGCGAAAATGTATTGGCCCGGATTCAGTTTCACCGGCTTGGCTTCGGCATCGTTCTTCTTCTCTTTGCTGTCTGAGTACTTCCAATTGTTGAGCCAATCGCCAATCAGCGTTGCCAGAAACTTGGGATTGTCCGTTGCGCCGTTGCGCATCCACTGGCCGGTGGGTTCATTGCCGATCAGAACGCTCGGACTGTGTCCGTCACGATCATTGGGATCGGGTTCAGTGTACAAGCCGATCTTTTTACTGAGCTGATCGATCTCTTCCTTCTTGCCGGTCAGAAAAAGCCATCCCGGCCCGGCATGATACTTCTGTGCGTATGCTTTCAGGACTGCCGGTGTGTCTTGGGTCGGATCAATGCTGATGGAATAAAAGAAGATATCTTTGCCCACAGCATCGCCTAGAATCTTCTGCACCTGCGCCAGCCGAGCGGTTTCCAGCGGGCATGAATCCACGCAGTGCGTATATATAAGGTCGATGACTACGATCTTGCCCTTAACCAGATCGTCATAGAACTTCACCTTCTTTCCATCCTGGGTGGTCAGCTCAGTGTTGGGAAAAAAGTTTGCGCCCCAGTGCGCATTGTCAAAGGCGGCTGCAGCAGGCGCCTTGTAGAGCAGAATGGATGCAGTAATAAGTAAGAAAGCAGCGAGTGCGAGTCCCGCAAAAAATTTCCGTCGAAACATGATTTCACCTGGTCGATCAAATTGCGGGCCGCCCTGCCCTGGTTTGAGTCAGGGCGGCCTCGCGTGGATGTGTAATCCTAAGGACTGTGTTAGTACGCAGTCGGCAGGACCTCATCCGGGTTTTCAAATGTCACACCGGTCGGGTGCGGGTTCGGTGTTGGCAGCGGACGCAGGAAAGGCGCGCCGCCATCATCCAGCTCCCACCGCAGGAGCATGGCATTGTCCTCGTGCACTGTGTTATGGCAGTGCTCCATGAACATGCCGCCCCAATCGCGGAACTGCATGGTGAGCGTAACGCTGCCGTTCGGCCGCAGACGATAAACGTCCTTGCGCCCCAGTTCCCAATCCGGCACCGTTACCGCGGCTCCCAGTACGGTCCGCGAAAGGATTTGACCTTCCTCGAAGTGGATGTGGATCGGGTGGTCCCATCCGCCGCCGCCGTTCACGAGATGCCAGACTTCACGGGTGCCAAACTTTGGCGCCGCTGATAACCGTCCAAAGTCGGCATTTAGCATCTTGCCGCCGTCTGTCTGGATGCCCCAGGGACCGGTCTGTCCTCCTGCTCCGGTAATGAAAGACGTGATTGAGTCGCTCTGGTTCTGAGAAGCTCCGCTGCCGAACACAAAGGTGCGCTCGCGCGCCACAGGAATGTTCGACAAGTCAGGGTTGGGAATCATGGCGGAAGGCACCTGGCTCTGGTCTGACGTCACGGGATCACGTACGATGCGGAATTCCATGAACTTGCCCACACAGGGATCCGATGATTTCCCTCCCAATGCGTCAGAAAGCGTGCGGTCTTTGGCTGGCTTAGTACCATCCTGATGCTCGCAGAGGTTTACCATCCAGACTTTGCTGCCAACGTTGTATTTCGAGAAGTCGATAACAATGTCATACCGCTCGGCAATGCCTTGCTCGTCGAGTGCGGTCAGCTTCACCGGATGCGGGAGCAGGTTGCCGTCATTGGCGATCTGGAAGAATTCCGCGCCATCGCTCAGGCAGACCTTAAAGAACCGCGAGACGCTGGCGTTGAGAATGCGGAAACGATATTTGCGCCGCTCAACCTCAAAATATGGCTTATAAGTGAGGTTCACGGTCATCATGTCACCGATAAAGCCGCTGAACTGGAAGATATCCATGAACAGCTGACCGTTCTGGTCCCAGGCTTTATCTGCAAGCATCAGGTTGACGTCGTAATCCAGGTTGCCCCAGCCCTTGCCATTGGACGAACCGCTGGGCAGCCGCAGATTCACGCCGTCATTCACGGTCTCGTCTCCGCGATCGAGGCCGCTATAAATGTTGAACATGGCGGCGTTGCCCTTGTACACGTTCTGTGAAGTGAAGCTGAACATGTGATCGTGGAACCAGTGTGTGGACATGGTCTCATGCCAGTCACCGGGGACTTTGTTCAAGCCGCCATTATCGGCCGGGCTGCTGGCCAAAGGATCAGTGGCATCTGCATTGAAACTGAAGTGCCCGCCCAGAACGATTGGCCAATGATAGTCATAGAATTGGCCGGGAAAGAAGTAGGCGCCGGCAAAACCGTCGTTTTCCGCTCCGTGATGGCCATTGTGCTCGTGCGTGGAAATGGTATTACGCCCAAACCCGTTGTTCTGCGTAACGTCGAATGGTAAACCGTTATGATGGCGGAACAGGATCGGCTCGCCATAGCGTCCGATCACCAGCTTGGGCGGAATGGTTCCATTAAAAGTCCAGACTGAGTTTGCATCTTGTGTCGGCAGTCCGGGATGAAATTTCAGCGGCAGGCCAGCCGTGGGATCAATCCCGGAGTTAAGGCTTGAAGCGACGGCGGGGTTGTAGCTGGTATTTGCTGTCGCGCCTGCTTGTGTCATTTCAACGGCGACCTTTGGAGGAAACTGATCGAAGCGTTGATGTGCCCAGATTGGTCCAGGGGGACGCCCTTCGATTGGCCCAGTCAAACCGCTTCTTCCGCCAACCAGCGCGGGGTTAAGTGGCTGCTGTGTCTGATTCGCCTGAGCAGTTGGAACGGGAGTGAGTGAAGAGACCGGGTTGCGCGAAACCACATCAAAGCGCGGCATCGCCGTAGTGAAGGCTTGTACGCCAAAAAGCGGACTTGGGGGCATTCCTGTAGGAATGTTGCTGGAAGTTCCAGACCCGCTGCCGCTGGAGCCACTGCCGCCGGAACCGCTGCCGCCGCTGGCATAGGCTACAAATGGACTTAATCCGCCGATGGGCGCAATGATCCCGCCCGTGGTAATCAGTCCCCATTTGATAAGTTCTCGCCGGGAAACCTGTCCCTGCGAATATGCTTTCATTATCTCGGCCCGGTTCTTGCGCGCGTTCTCCGCTTCCCGAAGACGGGCTTTCGATGCATTCTTAGGTAGATAGAAGATGCTCATTGACTGCGCTCCTGTAGAACTGCGGCCGGTATCAGTTCGGAATAATTGATCCGGCTATCTTTTGAAAGTCGGGCGCTTCGGGATCCGCCGTCCCAGGGCCCCAACTTTTATTCCAGTAGTAGGGTGACGATTCTCATCAGCACGAACGGAGAAGGCGACTTCTGCGCTCGCGTGCTTGCGCTATTCCATATTGCACTTTGCATGCCACGGACACTGCCGCTGATTTTTGCCCCGCCACCGTTTGACTTTTTTCGCCACTCAGGGCAACGCACAGTTTTCCGCGTTGCAGCGATTGAAAACTTTTTCAACCGAGTTGGCACACATCTGCTGCGAACGGGCAATCTCGTCTTAAAGACCCAGGGAACTAAATGATGTCCAAGGAACGACTCCGTGTGACATCGCGAATCGTGCACGGAGCCAAGGAATGACCTCAGTTGTGCTGCACGGATCAGGCGGCGGTGCGATTCTGATTCTCAACGATTGAGGAGACCTTTTCCGGCGCGGCGCTTTCATCCGGGCAGCAAATGCCCGCTTCTTCCAGCTTGTAAAGAAATGCGCGATAGCTAATCTTCAGTATTTTGGCTGCTGCTTTGCGGTTCCAACCGGTTACGTGCAGCGCTTTTGCGATCACCTGGCGCTCCACTTGTCGCACAGCACGCCGGGTTATCTCTTTAAGAGCAACTTTGCCATGAGGTGGAATCGAAAAGTGAAACACGTCCCGCACGTCGTCATTCAGATCGGCAAGCACCGCAATCTCAGAGCCCAGAACCACGTAACGACGAACAACGTTCTCCAACTGGCGAATGTTTCCCGGCCACCAGTAACTCTGTAACCGCTCCATACCGCTGGAGGAAAATGCTTTGGGGCAGCAGTGATAGCGCTCGCCGTACTTGCCAAGGAAATAATTAGTAAGCTTAGGGATGTCTTCCGCCCGTTCGCGCAACGGTGGAAGCTGCAGGGTCATGCCGTCTATGCGGTAGAAAAGATCTTCACGGAAATTGCCGCTCGCAATTTCGAGCTGGAGGTTGCGGTTGCTGGCAAAAACAAATCTCATTGGCGAATGCCGTTCCTCGGCCCCGCCAATGCGGGTGAAATGCCCATCCTGCAACAGGTGCAGCAGCTTGGCCTGGATCCGCGAGTCCAGTTCCGCGATCTCGTCCAGAAAGAGCGTGCCCGATTCAGCCGATTCCACCCGCCCGCGCTTGGAATTCGTGGCGCCCGTGAATGAACCTTTTTCATAGCCGAACAGCTCGCTCTCGATAAGGCTGGCCGGCAGAGCTGCGCAATTGATCTGTACAAACGGCCCATGCTGTTCACGAGAGTAGGAATGGATCAGACCGGCTATTGTTCCTTTGCCGGTGCCGCTTTCGCCGGTGAGTAGCACAGGGATATTTACCGCGGCTAGTTTGCGAATCTTGTGATGAAGCGCAAGCATGGCCGGCGAGGAGCCAAAGATCACGTCAGAAGGCGGCATGGGTGAGTTGCTCAGACTGGGCTGGGTGCGCAGGGACGGCTCTCCGCTTCCCTCAAACGAGTGTGGCGTAGTCATTGCCTTTTATATATGCACATCTAACGCCAATCCCAGTGCTCCCGTCAGGCCCGTTCTGCAATTGTCGAAAGGCTATTGTCTGGATCTTAAGAAGAATTGCGTTGCTCTCGGCAAGTCTGAAGTAGTAAAGACATGCCACAGTGGTAGGCATCTGCCACGCTGCACAAGGGCCGCCCCGTCCTTAGTCCTGTACTAGGAATGTTTTCTCGCTATTTTATGCAACGATGACAATAGGTGAGTGCACTAGATATATAGAGAATAAGTTTCGGAAATGCGCCATGATGCGCCACGAATCAGCTTTTGATGCGAGTTTTGTAGGAAGGTTGTATCCTCAGGCAATTGAAAGGATTTGCTGTTGAATTTATTTGTAACAGGCCCATGTTTACTCACAAGTTAATATGATATTGTTGATCTACATTCGTTTGCTCTGGCCCAGGATAAGGTAAAAATCCATCCAACCAGCCCCCTTCCGGGGCAGCTCGTAAGTGATAACTCAGGGCCACAGAACTGGCGAGTGTAAGAAGCCGTTTCCGTTGTGGAGGGAGTCGGTGTCCAGCGAGCACAGTGCGATGCAGGTTAATCCGGAAAGTGATGTTACAGATCAGGTATCGCCTCCGGGCGGTGATTGGGTCAAGCGCGAAGTTTTTCAAAGAACGCTGGTGCTGGCCGCCGCGGCGCACCAATTAAAAACCCCTCTCGCGGTAATTTCCGGATACACGGATTTTCTGTTAGGCAATAATGCCGGCCCGCTCACTGAAATGCAGAAGAATGTACTACAGGAAATGCAGCAAAATGCCGTGCGTTTACAGCGCTTCATAGAAAACTTCCTGAATTTCAGCGCTCTGGAATCGGGGAGGTTCGAAGTAAAAAAAGAACTTGGGGACGTTAATCAGTGCGTAGAAGATTCGTTCGAGCGTTGGAAGGGCCTTTATGCCGAGCGCGGTACCCAGCTTGAGCTTTCGCTATACCGGGGATTGCCGCGGATCGCCTTCGATTGTCTCAGGGTGCAGCACATTCTTTCCAACCTGCTGGAGAACGCTTTGAAATTCACGCCGGCTGGAGGGCAAGTGAAAGTGCGGACATGTCCGCATAGATGGGACCGCCGGAAAGTGCGTGGGACGCTTTCATTCCCGAATGATCGGCGCACGTGCGATTCCGGAACGTTTGAATGTGTGCGCATCGATGTAAGCGACAATGGTCCGGGGATTTCTCCCGAATACCACGAGAAAATCTTTGAGGAATTTTCGCAGATCCAGCATGATCCGCCTGTGCCGGGAATGGGGCTGGGGCTTGCCATTGCCCGCAAACTCACTACGGCGCACGGCGGAAAAATCTGGGTTGAAAGCACGCTTGGCGAGGGCAGTACATTTAGCGTGTTACTGCCCATGGTTTCAGTGGAGTCAAGATGAGCGCGCATTTGGGTCATCGAAATCGGCCCAGCATTCTGGTGGTTGACGATGAGCCCAGCATGTTGCTCTATACCAAGACCCTTTTGGAAACAGAAAACTATCTTGTGGAAACCGCTTCCAGCGGCGAAGAAGCGCTCAAAAAAGTCCAGGTGAAACGCCCTGACCTGATGCTGCTGGACATGTCAATGCCGAAGATGAACGGCCTGAGCACCATTCAGGCATGCAGGAAACTCATTCCGGACCAGCGCATCGTGATGGTTTCATGCGTGACAGACACCAGCACGGTAGTTCAGGCCATGAGGCTTGGCGCGTTCGATTATCTGACCAAACCGGTTTATAAAGCGGAACTAGACGCGGTGGTCAAGCGTTGTCTTTCCGCTGACACAGAGGAAGAAGAAATTCCCGTTCTTCATTTCACCGGTACAACAAGTCAGGAACAGATTGACTGGCTTGACGACGATCTTTTTTTCCTGGCAGCCAGTCCGGCGATGAAGCAGATTCGGGCGCAAATCGCCATTGTGGCGAAGGTGGATGTCCCCATCCTGCTGCTGGGTGAAAGCGGTGTTGGTAAAGAGATTCTGGCCCGGCTGATTCACAAGCTGTCGCTTCGATCGCAGAAGGCTTTTGTAAAAGTAAACTGTGCCGCGCTTCCGGCCGACCTGCTGGAAAGCGAGCTCTTTGGCTATGAAGCAGGCGCTTTCACTGGCGCTACCCGCCAGAAACCTGGAAAATTTGAGATGGCGAACCACGGAACCATTCTCATGGACGAAATCGGGGAAATGAACCCGCTGCTTCAGGCCAAGCTGCTCCATGTCCTCCAGGATGGACAGTTTTCGCGTCTGGGCGGGCGCGCCAATGTAACGTCCGACGTGCGGGTTCTAGCCGCTACCAACATCAATATACAGAAAGCAATTGAAGAAAAAACATTCCGCGAAGACCTCTACTACCGGCTTAATGCTTTTACCATCAATATCCCCCCACTGCGTGAGCGTCGCGAGGAAATTCCCGCACTGCTCAAGCAATACATAAAGCGTTATTCGGAAAAATACGCACAGCCCGCTCCTGAGCTGTCAAACGCGCTGCTCCAGGCCTGTTTGCAGTACCACTGGCCGGGGAATCTACGCGAGTTAGGAAACTTTGTTAAGCGTTTCATCGTCCTGCAAGACGAAAATATGGCCGTGGCTGAGCTGGAAGAAAAGAGCCGGCTGCTGCGCGCATCAGCGCAGCCGGAGAAAGTCCCATCCAACAGCTGGGAAAATGGACTCAAATCCCTGGTTCGCAGCTCCCGTGATCAGACAGAACTTAAAGCCATTGAAGAAGCCTTGGCCTCTACGCACTGGAATCGCAAGCTGGCGGCAATGCGATTAAACATCAGCTACAAAGCCCTCCTGAACAAGGTTAAGCTGTATCGTTTAAGACCTCCGTCATTCGACTAGAAGTCCCGCAACGCGTCTCGGGACCGATACTGGCCATGAGCTGTACCGGCTTTCGGTCATTTACGTGCTAGCTCAAATGTATAAATTCGCGACACGCCATGATGAATCGGCGTGCGGCTTGAGAGTAGCTCTTGCCGCGGACCTGTCGCGCTGATGGAGTTCGGTTGTGTTTAAGTTTAGATTTTGTTTTTCAATCCTGATCCTGGTATCTGTTAGCTCATTTGCGGACACGCGATTCCGGCCAACGACTACCCTTACGGTTGAAACTTCCAACAACACCAGTGGCACCGACCAGTTTGCCGGTCAAGCCAACGGCAACATTGCCCCGGGAAACGTGAGCAAAGTGCCATTACAGACCTTGTTGTACCCGGGCAGCACGGCGAAAATTTATGCCCACCTGGTGCCGTGGTTTGGATTCGGAGACCACGTAGATGTCGGATACACCTCGTCTGATGTGCTGCAAATTCAAAAGCAAGTGACGGACATGATCAGCCGCGGGATTGATGGGGTGATTATTGACTGGTACGGCCGGGGAGTCTTCCATCACAACTTCGTGGAGTATGACCAGGGAGTGCAGTCCCTGATGCTGGAAGCAGAGAAGCATCCGGGCTTTACATTTGCGTTGATGGAAGATGTTGGAGCTTTAAAAGCTTGTGCTGCAGGGGACTGCAGCCCCACTGACGCGCTCATTGAAGATCTTAATTATGCGCAACGGACATATCAGGGTTCACCCGCTTACATGCAGTACGAGGGCCGGCCGGTCGTATTTTTCTTTGGCATGGAAGCGTACAACATCGATTGGCATCGCGTGAAATCCAGAGTGGCCGGAAATCCAGTGTTTGTTTTCCGCAATGCGGGAGCGTTCAACCATGTGGATTCAGATGGCGGTTACGCCTGGGTTGAGCCGCGAGCCAGAGGAAATAATGAGCAGCATAAAGGGGAAGGGAACAATGCCCGGCCAAACGTACCGGATATCGGTTATCTGGACAGATACTATTATTCAGCCACACACCACGCTGATAATTTGTCGCTCGGTTCCGGTTACAAAGGCTTTGACGACTCGATTGCTCTGTGGAGCAAGAACCGACTCATTGACCAGGAGTGCGGCCGCGCATGGTTGGCAAGCATCGCTGAAGCCGGAAAATATTATTCCGAAGCCTCCCAGATGTTCGGAATCCAACTGGTGACCTGGAACGATTATGAAGAGGGCTCTGAATTTGAAACAGGTGTCGACAATTGCGTAAACATCACCGCGGGCGCGCATGGCTCGGAAATCCGGTGGCAGCTCGAAGGTGATGAGAGCACGGTTGATCACTACACGGTCTTTGTCTCGCAAGACGGCGAGAACTTAATGCAACTGGCGAATGTCGCCATCGGGCAGCATTCGCTCGATCTGGGGCGATTCGGGCTTGATTCGGCCGACTATACGGTATTTGTGAAGGCAGTTGGAAAACCATCACTCACCAACAAAATGTCTCGTGGTACCCGGATGACGATTGCTCCTGGGCAATCAAATAATGGCCCGGAGTTCGCTCTGACGGTAACTCCTGACACGGCGCTCGCCAGCTCTCAAGTCACGGCTTCCATCGCCGCGCTGAATAATAGCTTCGCGCCAAGCAGCGTAATTGATTTTGGCGATGGAACCATCGTCAACGGCCAGCTTGCGTCGACCCACGTCTACCGCCTTGCCGGATCGTACACAATCACTGCCACAGTCACCGGCAACAATGGCGCCAGCACCACGCGTACAGCTTCCATTACCATTAACGAACACCCATAGGTGCCCAAAGCTGTCCCTGAAAGTCCCCAAAAGGGCCTTTCAGGAGTTCATAAAAGAAAGCAGATTGCGCAAACCCGGCATGGAATTCAGCATCTCACCTTTTGCTGGGGAGTCTTATTGGCTCCCGGCCGGTGCCGGTGCAAATGGTCGCCGCGCAAATCGGAGGAAGTATGGAAACAGGTTCTGTTTGGGTCCTCTGTGTGGCGGACAGCAGCATACGTCTGAACTACATCGCACGGGCAATCAGGAAAGCCGGCTTCAACGTAAGCACGGCGAGTTCGGGGCATAGAGCTGTCGCGATGGCAGCTATACGCAACAACATTGAAGCCGTAGTGCTTGATGAAGACATGATTATCGCTGAGGATTCAGTCGCTGAATCCATCAAGGCGGTCAAGCCTGTCCCCATTTTACTTGTATGCGATTCCGGCCCTACCGGAGCTTTTCCGGCGGGAGTCGATCTGGTGACCGCGAATGGCTCCCGGCAACAAATAGTCGCTGGGCTTATGAAGCTTCTAAAGGGCACCAAAAGTGAGTCGGCTTCCACGGCCCTCAAATAAAATTGAGCCGATAAGAGCTTACTCGTGGTTGTTTCAGCTCCCGCAACTCACGCTCACAATAATGCCAGGCGTTTGGTTTCTCTTCTTATCAGGCCGTAACACTCGCAAGCGCTGCGCTCCAACCCCTGCCTGTCTTTGATATATATGCGGCCTCGCGTGTATTCGATACATCCAGACTCTTGCAGAAGTCCCGCGGCCAGGGTGACCGTAGAACGCGGTGCGCCCAGCATCGTCGCCAGGAATTCATGCGTCAATCTTAGTTGGTTGTCATCGACCCGGTCATGAGATAGCAGCAGCCAGCGTGCGAGCCGTTGCTGTATTTCGTGAATGCGATTGCAGACGGCCAGCTGGCCCACGTTGACAAACTGCGCTTGTGCAAAACAAAGCAGCCTGGTTCGCAGGTCCGTTGAACTTTCAAAGTGTTCTTTCAGCCGAGCCGTTTTCATCCTATATCCGCTGCCCGCCATTTGTATGAAGCAATCGAAAGGAATGCTCTCGGTGCACATCACGCTCGGGAGTCCAACCATGCCGTCTCGCCCAATGATTCCGACTTCCACGGTTGTGCCATTTTTCAAAGTGCTGACCACAGAGGCGATTCCGGTCTCAATGAAGTATGCATATTCGCTGGGTTGGTCCGCTTCCTGCAGGACCATCTTCAGAGGTAAAGTCACCGGTGAAAGATGCCGCTGCAAAGACTGCAGGTCTGTATTTGGTAATGATGCGAGAATCCTGTTTTCGAAATGAAGTACTTCTGCAGAAGAAGGCATTTATGCTCCTGACAACGCGGGTCCACATCTAGACCGCGCAAAGGGAGCGAAATAAGCCGGTTGAGGCAGCTTTGCGTTATGGAGATGCTTCTCCATCGCACCGCGCGGAAAAAAAGCCTAACCAGCATTATCCGTGTGGTAGCAATAAAAGAGAACCATCTGTAGTTTATTGATAAAGGGGATAGGCTGTCTGTTCTGTACCGAACACCCGCTCAGAAAGCTAACGGGTATCTGGACCGATGGTCTTGTTCCCGGCAGACGGCCTGCAGCTTAGTTGATGAGCAAATTCAACCAGGCGAAGATTCAAGTCGCTCTTGCTGGCGCCTACAAACTTGAAGCAGGCAAGGCAGTAGGATTCGCGCAAAAGAGGGTTCTGAACTGATCGAATATGCCAAAAGCGCTCAGAATCTTGCTTCATATTCAAAATCGCCCAGGAACCTCACTATAAAATGCCCCGCATTGAATGCGCAACCAGCTACTGTGCAAAGCTACTTGGTCCTATGTCTGGTATCGAACACTAGGCTGGAGTAGCTACCTTGTTTCTTAACTACAATTTATTTCGGATTCGTATTGCCAGTCCCGGACCCCGACTTAGTTTTTGCGCCCTTCTTGTGATGCTTCTGCGTGCTCTTTTTGTGCGACTTAGTTTTTGATTGCGCCGTTGCAGGAATTTCTGCGCCGCTGCCCTGGCCGGTGCCGGTTCCTGGTACGTTGCCGGTGCCGGGCTGCCCTGTGCCGGGGTTGCTGGTTTGACCACCGCCAGAGTTGCTCGTCGCCTGAGCCAAGGTCACGGTGCTGCCAAGCACAATCGTAGAAATTAGGATCCAGAATTTCCGCATTGCTTTTCTCCTTCAAGTGTTCGATGCATTTAGAGTGTCTGGCGTAAGCGTGAGAGAACACCAAAGTATGCAAATTGGCGCTAGCTAAAATGGAGCCACCGCTGAAACTATCCCGCATCCCGCCAACCTCATCTGGCGAGAATTCATCAACCTGAATATGCCTAGACCAACACTGCTGGTGGCGGAGCCAGAACCGGGACAAGCCCTTTCCACACGAAAATTGCTCCTTGAAACCGCCAAATTCAACGTTATTACGGCACACAGCGGCCCAGAAGCCCTGGAGTTGTTTAATCTTTTTCCTAAACTGGATCTGGTGATCCTGGTGGATGACAAACATATCGATCCCGAAGCCCTTAGCCGGAAGATAAAAAGCACATCCAAAGCGCCGATAGTTGCTCTTACTCCATTCATCGGGAGAAGTTGCCGTTCCGCGGACCACAATTTATCGAGCCATGAACCTGAAGCTCTGCTGGAGTTGATCCGGTCTCTGCTGGGAGATCCGCGCAAGATCGATGAAGCAGAACAGCTGCAGCGAGAGGCGTAAAGAGTATGTCTAGAACGATCATTTCCAGCGGTCTTAATGTTGCGCTTCTGCGGGTTCGAAACGCGATAATCCAGCAGGCGGGCTATGCAGTGCTGACAAGCAAGGAAAGCGCGATGGTTCTGGAGATGGCGGAGAAAGACCACGTCGGCGCTGTGGTCCTATGCAGCTCCATCCCCGTGCAGCTCAGGGCAAACCTGGCCCGTGAACTGAAAAAAGTCAGGCCCAACCTGCCCGTGATAGCAATCTACTCTGACGGTGAAGATGAACAACTGCGTGCTATTGCAGATTATCTGGTTCCATCCATTCATGGCATTGCTCAACCTCTGGTTGAGGCAATCGCCAAGGCAGCGGGCGAGCCAGAAGAATTAACCGAGCTAAATGCGAGCTAAAGTCCAGCGGAAACACTCTTGAATCTCCTATTAAACTGAATCAAGGAACGCTGAATGGTGGAACGGTGAGTCAACCCTGCTGCATTTCCAGGAATCCATAGTGACTGGATCAGAGGTTGCGATGAGAATATTGTTTGGTTTCATTCGCCAATTTGCATTCAGCTCTATTGTGATAATCGCGCTTGCGTGTACTGTTGCCGCACAGAACGCGAATGACAAATGCGCCGGATTACCCGATTATCAAAACCTGAAAAACGCATTGACGTCAGTGGTTAAGCAAGGCAAAGAATCCAACAGCGGAATGGGAAACCAGGAATGGGCCGCGCTGGTAAACCGCGATGGAACCGTGTGCGCAGTGGTATTTTCTGGCCCTGACCGATCCGCCGAATGGCCGGGAAGCAGGCTGATTGCGGCCGAAAAGGCCAATACCGCAAATGCTCTCAGCGGACCGAACTTTGCCTTTTCAACGGCGAACCTTTTCACGCCTTCGCAGCCAGGCCAGAGTCTCTATAGCCTTACCACCAGCGCTGCGGCAAACCAGCTCGCGGCATTTGCGGGTCCTCCGGAAGCGTTTGGCCAAACCAACGATCCTATGGTTGGCAAAGCGATCGGCGGCGTCGTGGTGTTTGGCGGCGGCCTGGCATTGTATGACGCAAAAGGGAAAATTGTGGGCGGCCTTGGAGTAAGCGGTGACACATCCTGCGCCGACCACGTTGTGGCATGGAAAGTCCGCCACGAACTTGGGTTTGATCACGTGCCGTACGGTGTGGCGCCGGGCCAGAACGACAACATGATTCTGGACATACAGAACGGCTCAAGCGCCAGCGGATTTGGCCATCCCACGTGCAAGGGCGGCAAGCCGCCCGACGAAATCATCAAGCAATTGCCTGAAAAGTTTAAGACCAGCGGAAAGTAACGCTGAATAATCTCGTTGGCGTGCACAGCCACGCAGCTCTGCTCTCCATCTTGCCTGAGGTAGCGATCTTCACAAGGGAAACTGCCTGTGACAGTTTTACAAGTCGTGATCGGTTTGCTGATGGTCGGCTTGGCGCTGCATGACATGTTTCACACGCTGTTTCATCCTTCAGGCCGCGGTGCGCTTGCCGAATTTATTTCGTTCCGAATGTGGCGTATATTCCGTCTGCTGTTTCCGGGTAACCATGCACGCCTTAGCATAGCTGGACCATTAGCATTCATAGCCACAGTATTCGGGTGGGGCATACTGATTGTGACCGGCTTCGGTCTCGTTTATCGGCCGTTCCTGACGTCAAGCTTTGTTATGGCTCCGGGGCTGGACATACGCCAACACCTCTCGTTTTTTGACGCTATCAACATCTCGTTGGGATCTCTAATTACGGTGGGGGGCGACTTCAATACAAACTCACGCTGGCTGCGCTTTGCCATGGGGAGCGAGGCGGTGATGGGCTTTATTCTCCTTACGGCCAGCCTGTCATGGGCTTTATCGATCTATCCAGTGCTTGAGTATCGTCGTTCCGCGGCCCATCGTCTGAGCCTGCTTTATCATGCCCATCGCATTGAGCAGCTCGGCGTTGGCTCAATTCCCGACCAGGAGACCGAACAGTTGGTGGTTGCACTAGTTGCCGACATCACCAAGATTCGCAATGACCTGGCACAGTTTCCTATCACCTACTACTTTCACGAGGATGATCCACAATCCGCATTCGCGGGCTCACTTCCACTCGCTATGGACATTGCTAATCGGGCTAACCGGCCCGAGTCCGGAGCACCCGTAAGGGTCACAGGCATCGTGCTTCAGGGAGCCATTCATGACCTGTTGGCGCTTCTTGGCGCATGGTTCCTGGATATGCCCAATGAAACTGACGACCAGAAGCTTATGCACTCCTTTGCGGAAGACCACTTCCGCCCGGAACTTCACAGCTCATGACAACTTGAACCACACCAGCAGCATCATTTCAGAGAACAGTGCCGGGTTCTCCGGCCGTACGCGCCCGAATCTGCAGAGCAACACAAAGTAGTGAAAGGTATTACCGGTTGCCCATGCAAATGCAGCGTTATAAGGAAAGAGAAACGAAACTAGACAAGCTCCAATGTATGTGGCTGGTAGTGGCCGCGACGCTAGTGGTGTGTGTTTCAACCGGGTGTGGAAAATCTAATAGCCACGTTACCGGAGCGCAACCGCCAGCAACCGAGTCCAGCTACTCAGCGCCTACGTATGCAGGGAAAATGGAGGCAGATGACGGCCAATGGGTCCGTCCCGCGAAAGACTACGCCTCCACTCGCTATAGCTCTCTGGACCAAATCAACACTAGTAATGCGAAGCAACTTAAAGTTGCATGGACGTTTTCTACCGGTATGGATCGGGGCCATGAAGCTGCGCCGTTGTATGTAAACGGAACGCTCTATGTCATCACGCCGTGGCCCAATACCTTGTTCGCTCTGGATGCGAAATCGGGCGCGCTCAAATGGCAGTACAACCCCAATCCTTCACCTTCCGCCAAGGGAGTGGCTTGCTGCGACTGGGTCAATCGTGGCGGCTCTTATGCATTTGGAAATATCTACTACAACACGCTCGATGGTTTCACCGTCGCGGTGAATGCCACAACGGGAAAGGAAGTTTATAAGACGAAGCTGGGCGACATCACTAAGGGCGAAACCATCACCATGGCGCCGCTCGTAGTAAAAGACAAAGTACTGGTGGGCAATAGCGGGGGCGAGTTTGGAGTTCGAGGTTGGCTGACCGCGGTGGACGCACACAGCGGCAAGGTCGCGTGGCGCGCTTACAGCACAGGTCCGGACAAAGAAGTGCTTATCGGCCCTCGTTTTAAACCATTCTATGCTTCGGATAAAGGTCAAGATTTGGGAGTCAAGACCTGGCCGCCTGATGCATGGAAGATTGGCGGAGGCACGGTCTGGGGATGGATTTCCTACGATCCCGAAACCAATTTGATTTTTTACGGTACTGCAAACCCAGGCCCATGGAACGCCGATGAGCGTCCGGGTGACAACAAGTGGACCGCAGGCATTTTTGCCCGTGATGCAGATACCGGGGAGGCAGTCTGGTATTACCAGTACAGCCAGCACGATCTCTTTGATTACGACGGAGTCAATGAAAATCTGCTGCTGGAACTGCCCATCAACGGGCAGCAGCGCAAAGTAATCGTTCATCCGGACCGCAATGGCTATGTCTACGTATTGGATCGTTCTACGGGGCAGCCGCTTTCCGCGAGCCCTTTTGCCTATGTGAACACCAGCAAGGGCGTGGACCTGAAAACCGGATTACTGCAATACAACGATGAAAAGAAGCCCAAGTTTGGATCGGTCACGCGCGAGATATGTCCAACTGCTCCGGGCGCAAAAGATTGGCAGCCCTCCGCGTTCTCGCCCAAAACAGGCCTGCTGTACATGCCTCATAACAATCTTTGTATGGATGAAGAGGATGTTTCGGTCAGCTACATTGCGGGAACGCCATACGTGGGCGCGAACGTAAAAATGTTTGCCGGGCCGGGAGGACATGGCGGCGAATTCACGGCTTGGGACCCGGTCAATGGCAAAGCCGTTTGGAAAATCAAGGACCGTTTCCCCGTGTGGAGCGGCGCGCTGGCCACGGCCGGCGATGTAGTTTTCTTTGGGACCATGGATGGGTACTTCAAGGCCGTGAATGCCAAAACGGGCGAAGAGCTATGGCAATTCAAAGCAGGCTCGGGAATTATCGGCCAGCCGGTTACGTATAGAGGCCCGGATGGGAAGCAATATGTAGCCATCCTCTGCGGTGTTGGTGGCTGGGCAGGCGCAATCGTTTCCGGAGGACTGGATTCACGCGATCCCACCGCTGCACTCGGATTTGTGGGCGCGATGAAGGAGCTTCCAAAATACACCAGCAAAGGAGGCCAACTTTATGTTTTTGCGCTTCCTTAAAGTGTGTTGCTTAATTGTTGCGGCCTCGTCGTTTGCCGCAGCCTCGCCGGCGCTGAAGGTGTGCGCTGATCCAGACAATCTGCCTTTCTCAAACCGGCAAGCGCAGGGCTTTGATAACAGGATCGCTGAATTGCTTGCCCGGGACCTGGGCCGCAAAGTTGAATTTGTCTGGCAGCGCGCGGGCCGCGGATTTGTTCGTGAAAATCTGAACAAAGGCATTTGCGACGTGCTGGTAGGTGTGCCGGTACAGTTTCGTCCGGTGCTTACGACGAGCCCTTATTACAGTTCCAGCTACGTCTTCGTCACGCGCAAGGACCGCCATCTCAACCTGAATTCATTCGACGATCCACGCCTGGGAAAAATGAAAATTGGGGTTCAGGTGCTTGACGATGACTACGCGCCACCGGCGCGGGCTCTTTCCCGCCGACAGCTTACCCTGAATATCGTGGGATTCGATGTTGCCGGCGACGAGAGCCCGGAAATTATCCGTGCTGTGGCTCGGGGCAAAATCGATGTCGCTGTGGTCTGGGGGCCCCTTGCCGGCTATTATGCGGCCCGGCAGTTAGTTGCTCTTGATCTGCGCCCTGTTGAACCAGAACTCGATCCTCCGGCGCTTCCGTTCCGTTTTGCAATGGCCGTCGGCGTGCGTAAATCAGACCGTCAACTTAAAGAGGAATTGGATCGTGTCCTGCTAAAGCGGCATGCAGAAATCGATCGCATCCTTCGCGCCTACTCCGTACCAGAATTCCAGAGTGCAACCGCCCAGGCGAGGTTGAAATGAGCCGCCTGCGTCACATTCTGATATTGGCCGCTTTGCTGCTGGCCGGATGTGCGCGAGAGCAGCGCAACTTCCGCGAAGCCACGCCTTCAAATGAAACGGGTGAAGGCGTGCAGATGAGCGACATTGCTCCGGGGCACTCTGCCGAACGAAAGCCGAATGCGAATCCCTATGAGGACAGCGCTTATTCCGTGAGCCAGGGGAAGCAGCTTTACGAAATGTACAACTGCGTTGGCTGCCATGCGCATGGTGGTGGTGGGATAGGGCCGCCCTTGCTCGATGCCAAATGGATTTATGGCAGCGAGCCGCAGAACGTGTATGAAACTATCGTCGAAGGGCGGCCGAACGGCATGCCATCTTTCCGCGGCAAGATTCCGGAGTCGCAGATTTGGGAGATTGTAGCGTACGTACGGGCAATGAGCGGCCAGTTGCCCAAGGATGTTTCTCCCGGACGCGAGGATCACATGTACAGCAAGCGGCCGGAAGCTTCTACGCCGAAAGAGCATCCTCCGCAAACCAACGTGCCACCAGGGCAAACACAAAAATGAAGCGTGGATCTTCATTCTGGCTGGTTGCGCTTTGCTGCGGGCTGGCGTGTCTGGTTGCCTGCCACGGAAACCAGAGTGCGCTGAATTCCAAAGGCCTGCAGGCAGCGCACATTGAGCGGCTGTGGTGGCTGATGTTCTCGATTGTGCTAGCGGTTTACCTGGTGGTGCTGGGATGGTTTGGGACAGCGGTTCTGCGCTCTCGCACCAGGCAATCAGAAAAGGAAATTCCTCCGCAGGTAAATATAGAAGCTGACCGCCGCATGAATGTGGTTGTGGGATCCGCAATCGGCCTCACGGTTGTGCTGCTGTTTGTAATGCTTACGGCCAGCGTCCGAACCGGGCATGCGATAGCGAACCTCACCTCAAAAAATCCCGTCACTATTGACGTTATTGGCCACCAGTGGTGGTGGGAAGTTCGATATGAAGCCACACAAGCCGATCAAACAGTAATCACGGCGAATGAGATTCATGTTCCCGTGGGACAGCCGGTGGTGATCAAGACATCTTCTGTAGACGTGATTCACAGCTTCTGGGCCCCGAACCTCCATGGCAAACGCGATCTGATCCCTGGGTACCAGAACGCGGTGTGGATTGAGGCGGACCAACCTGGCACATATCGCGGGCAGTGCGCTGAATTCTGCGGCCATCAGCACGCGCATATGGCCTTCTTTGTAGTTGCAGAACCGTTGGAGAAGTTCAACGCGTGGTTGGCACAGCAGGTGAGCACCCCACCACCGCCATCTGACCTGGCGGCCAAACAAGGGGAGCAAGTGTTCCTTTCCCATCCCTGCGTTATGTGCCACACCGTTCGAGGGAGTGGAGCGGGCGGGAAACTTGGGCCTGATCTTACGCACATTGCCAGCCGCCAGACAATTGCATCGGGGACTTTGCCAAACAATCGCGGCAACCTTGCGGGATGGATTTCGGATTCGCAGTCGATCAAACCGGGCAACAAGATGCCACCCAATCCCCTGAAACCTGATGAGCTGAATGCTTTGCTCGATTATCTGGAGACACTGAAATGAGGAGAACGCAGTGACGCCATCAGAGCAGTCAGCGGCCGCCAGTGCCCCGGATACCAGCCGGTTGGCGAACCTGGAGCGCATCTGGAAAGACCCTCCCGGCTTCTGGGGGTGGTTCACGCATGTGAACCATCGCTCGATTGGCAAGCGGTATATGGTCACCGCTTTCGCATTTTTTCTTGCGGGCGGTGTGTTGGCCGCGCTGATGCGCATCCAGCTGTCGCGACCAGAAAACCATTTTCTTGGGCCGGATCTTTACAACCAGATCTTTACCACGCATGGCAGCACAATGATGTTTCTGTTTGCCGTTCCCATGATGTTTGAAGCGCTCGCGGTTTATCTGGTGCCGCTTATGGTAGGAAACCGGAATATTTGTTTTCCCCGGCTGAACGCCTATAGCTATTACGTCTATCTTGCCGGAGGCTTACTGCTTTACGCCGGTTTGTTCATCAATACAGGGCCGGATGCAGGCTGGTTCGCCTACGTTCCACTTTCCGGCCCAGACTTCACCCCGGGAAAACGCTCGGATATCTGGGCGCAGATGATTACGTTTACGGAACTTTCGGCCTTGGCGGTCGCCGTGGAAGTGATCATCACAACGTTTAAAATGCGCGCGCCTGGGATGTCATTGAACCGAATTCCACTGTTTGTGTGGGCGCAGACCATCGTGGCTTTTATGGTGATCTTCGCGATGCCCGCCGTGATGCTTTCGAGCACCATGTTGCTGATGGATCGCACCGTGAATACGCATTTCTTCAATCCGGCAGAAGGCGGCGACGCAATTCTTTACCAGCATCTCTTCTGGTTTTTTGGCCACCCGGAGGTTTACATCATATTTATTCCGGGCACAGGGATTGTCTCCACCATCATCTCCACGTTTTCGCGGCGGCGCATTTTCGGCTATACCGCCATCCTGCTCTCGATGGTCGGCACGGCATTCGTTGGCTTCGGCCTCTGGGTGCATCACATGTTTGCCACCGGGCTGCCGCAGATGGGGGAAAGCTTCTTCACGGCCGCCAGCCTCATGGTGGTGATCGCCAGCGGAACGCAGGTGTTCTGCTGGCTGGTGACTATGTGGACCGGCAAAGTGGTTTTGAAAACGCCGATGCTCTTCGCACTGGCGTTTTTCTTCGTCTTCATCATGGGCGGACTTACCGGTGTTTTGATGGCTTCAGTACCGGTCGATCTGCAGATTCACGACACATTTTTCATCGTCGCGCATTTTCATTACGTGCTGATCGGTGGCGCGGTTTTTCCGCTTTTCGGCGCGCTCTATTACTGGATGCCCAAGATCACCGGGCGCATGCTCAATGAGGCGGCAGGGAAGTGGCACTTCTGGCTGTTCTTTGTCGGTTTTAACATGACGTTCTTCCCCATGCACATCCTGGGCTTGAGGGGAATGCCGCGCCGTGTCTATACGTATCCATCCAGCATGCCGTGGGCAAACCTGAACATGCTGGCAAGCCTTGGCGCAGTGTTAATGACGGCTGCCGTTCTGATCTTTATCGCCAACTTCTTCTGGCACCAGAAAAAGGGTGCACTTGCGGGAGATAATCCGTGGGGTGCGGCAACATTGGAATGGGCCACCAGTTCTCCGCCTCCTGTATATAACTTTGCCGAACTGCCCACAGTGAACGGCCGAGATGCGCTATGGGACGCACTGCCGAACCAACCTATTGTGGAAGGCCTGGACGAGGATTGCCGGCAAGTGCTAATGACCAGGGTCATGGATGCCGATCCCGATCACCGTGATGAGTTTCCCGAACCCACGCCCGTGCCTTTCATTGCCGCCATTGCCACCAGCGGATTTTTTATCAGCACCATCTTCACGGCGAAAGCCTTCTTTCCAACCATCATCGTTGTGGGCATCGTTTTTCTGATCTGGTATTGGCCCAAGCGGCAACCCAGTATCCGCCGCAGAGAGAGGGAGATATGGGAACAGTGAACCAGCCGCGTCCCGTGCTTGACGTCTCCCGCACTCCCACCGTCGTGTTCGGGCATCGCTCCATTATCTGGTGGGGACAGTGGGGATTAATGGTGATTGAAGGCACGATGTTTGCCATCTTCATCGCTAGTTACTTCTTCCTGCGCACCCGCGAAAGCGACTGGCCACCGGGCTTTCATGTCCCGGCGCTGCGGTGGGGAAGCATCAACCTGGCCATCCTGGTGCTCAGCGCTATTCCCAATGCGTGGCTGAAGAAAAAATCCGAGCAGGGCGAGCTTGGGGCAGTGCGGATCGGGCTGATAGCAATGTCGCTGATCGGCATTGTGAACTGCGCTATTCGAGCCTTAGAGTTCCCGTCACTCAACTGCGTCTGGGACGGAAACGCCTATGGCTCGGTTACATGGACGCTGCTGGGCTTTCACACTTTCCACCTTGTAACCGACACCTGTGACACGCTGGTACTGACCGTGATCATGTTCTTTACGCCCATCGAGGGCCGCAGGTTTGAGGACGTTAGCGTAAATGCGATGTATTGGTACTTCATTATCATTACTTTTATCGCCACTTATCTGGTGATCTACTGGGCGCCGCGATGGTTATAAAAAGATCAGAGACGGCTGGACCGGCGGAGGAGTTCCGGAGCGGAGCGGGAGCGCGGGCGCTCTGGTGGGGGATTTTTGCCGGACCAATCGGGTTTGCGCTGGATGAGGTGCTGAGCTATGCGATTGTGCAGCACACCTGTTCCACCGGATACCACTGGCTGCTGCATTTTTATACCCTGCTGGCGATTGTGCTGGCTCTCTCCGGGTTTGCGGCGGCGCGCTGGTGTTACCGGCGGTTGCCGGAAAGTGCCACTGCTACCGGCGTTATGGTGGAGTCACGCAGCCGCTTCATGGCCATTTACGGCATGGCCTCCAGTATCGCGTTCACGTTGGTAATTATTGCGCTCTCAATCCCAAAGTGGGCCATGAGCCCGTGCGATCAATGAAGCTTCACTATACATGCCGGCTTGCGGGCAGCCTTCTGCTGTTTCCGACGCTGACTTTTGCTCATGAGAACCAGAGTCCGGTTACTCCCGCTAATTTATGGCAGGCCTGGAGCTTGGAGCCGTGGGTGATCGCCACCCTGCTGCTCACGTTGAGTCTCTATCTGCTGGGATTGCGGCGAATTCGAACCAGCGTACCAAAATGGCAGATCACCAGCTTTATCGCTGGAACAGTCGCGCTGGCATTGACGTTGCTTTCGCCTCTTCACAGATTGGGATCGGAGTTGTTTTCCGCGCATATGACGCAACATGAGATGCTTATGCTCATCGTTGCCCCGCTGCTGGTCCTGGGACAGCCGGGAACTCCGATGCTGTGGGCCTTTCCGGTTTCACTCCGCATCAAGCTGGGAAAAGCAGCGAAGCAGCCCTTGATCGGAGGAACCTGGAGAGCTGTCTCCAGCCCATTCTCTGCATGGATCATTCACGGCATCAGCGTATGGCTCTGGCATGTTCCTTTCTTGTACCAAGCGACTCTCGACAATGAGCTGGTGCATGCGACACAACACATTACTTTTCTTGGGACGGCGTTGTTGTTCTGGTGGACACTGTTGCATGGCCGCGGCGAGCGGATGACATACGGCGCCGCAGTTGTGTATGTTTTCACTACGGCAGTTCATACCAGCGTGCTGGGTGCATTGCTCACGTGCACTTCAAAACTTTGGTATCCGGCTTACATCGGACACACCGCTGCGTGGGGACTGAGCGCCTTGGAAGACCAGCAGCTGGGCGGTCTGATCATGTGGGTGCCTGCCGGTGTGGTGTACATCGGCATTGCATTGTGGCTTTTTGCCGGATGGCTGCGGGAATCCGATCAAAGGCTGCTTTACACACGGGCAAGCGATCTCATAAGGGTGCCATTGCGCGAAGGGGGCCCGGATGCATAAACCGTGGGCAACTTTGTCACTGATTGTCTTTCTTGTAATTGTGGTGGTTTTACTGATTGGATACAGCCGCAATGAGGTCCAACGAGCCAGCGATATCAAGGCAGCTATTCGAGCGACTGGCGGCAATCCTCATCGAGGAAAAGACAAGATCCGTTTTTATGGTTGCAGCACCTGCCACACGATTCCAGGTATCCAGGAAGCAAATGGAAAAGTGGGGCCGCCGCTGAATGCGTTTGCCCTGCGTATCTATATCGCAGGCGAGGCCCCGAACACTCCCGATAACCTCCGCCATTGGATCATGAAGCCGCATGAGATCGAGCCGCGCACCGCAATGCCGGAAATGGGGGTGACTGATGAGGACAGCAAAGACGTCGCCGCTTATCTTTATACCCTTCATTAAAGTTGTCATAGCGATTTATCTGGGCTGCACTTTCGTCCACGCGTCTGAACTGCGCGGGCGAGTAGTGGATGAAACCGGAGCGGCAATTAGCGGTGCGCAGGTCCAACTCATATCGCGCAATCAGACTTACCATACAACTGTTGATACCTCCGGAAGCTTCTTTGTGCAGTCGCCCGCTGGTCCCGGTACTCTTCGCATTTCAGCGCCCGGTTTTTCGCCTTCTACTGTGGAATGGACCGAATCAGCTTTACCAATAATGGTCACGCTCAAGCCGGCGCCTGTTGCCGAACAAATCGTGGTCACGGCGGAGCGGGCGGTTACTTTAATGCCAAAAAGGGAAGAGGTGATCAGCCGTTTTCGGCGAAAGACGTTTACGAAGCCCGCTCCAGCGCTTGAATGTCAGTCCAGCTTGGCTCGGTGTAATCGGCAACAGTACGCATTGTGACCGTTTGGTTTTCCTGCCAGAACTCTTGTAACAGCTTGAGCGTCTGTTCAACGGTGATCTGAGGCTTCCACCCTGTATGACTCCGCAGCTTGCTGTAATCGGTGATATAAACCAGTTGGTCGCCTGGGCGTGTCCTGTCACCGTAATAGTTCAGCGTGACGCCTGTAAGTCTCCGGATCTTCTCCATCAATTCCAGTAATGACGTTGTATTTTCCGGCCCACCACCCACGTTATAAATCTGCCCAGCAGTTTGCAGAAGATTTTGTTTAGCGCTCTGGATTGCGCGGATTAGGTCTTTTACACAAAGAACATCTCGGACCTGGCGTCCATCGCCATAAATCGTTACTGGTTTGCCCTGCAGCGCGGAATACAAAAAGTGGGCGACCCATCCCTGGTCCTCTGTGCCAAATTGCCGCGGACCGGCAATGCAGGACATACGAAAAACAACCACAGGCAAGTTATAAATGCGGCCAAAGTCACGGACATACTGGTCGGCCGCTCCTTTGGAACAGCCATAGGGAGAATGGAAATCGAGCGGCTGCGATTCAGAAATGCCCTGATGGTTCGGATGGAAATACCGCGTCTCGGAGCGGTCCGGCATTCCTAAGCCAAGGTCGCCATAAACTTTGTTCGTAGAGGTAAACAGCAGAAACGGCTTCTTGCGCGACCTTCTCGCCGCATCCAGAATATTGAATGTGCCCGCCACGTTGACTTCAAAATCCAGGCGCGGATCAATTAGAGAAGTTGTGACTGCGACCTGAGCGGCGAAGTGATAAATCTCGTCGGCGTTTGAAACCGCCTTTTCAACTAAGGCCTGATTCCGAATATCTCCTATCGTTAGTTGGAGCCGATCAGACTTGCGGGCAATTTGCTTCAGCCATTCAGCATTATAGTGCGTACCCTGCCGGCTTAAATTGTCAAAAACATGCACTCTGGCCTCTGTTTGAGTAAGAAACCACTGCGCCAGATTCGATCCGATAAATCCTGCACCTCCGAATATCAATACAGAGCGCCTGTTGTTAATATGCATTTTTGTCCTTCCCCGATAGTTGATAGTCTAGGCTGCCAGGCCAAAACTGTTCAGCTGTGCAAATGCTTCCACCACCCGATCTGTGGGCTTCTGTAACTTAAGCCATCCCACTAACTCCTTTACGCCATCAGCAAATTGGACCTGCGGCTTGTAGCGCAAGTGTGTTTTTGCGGCAGAAATGTCCGCAAAACAGTGGCGAATGTCACCTGCTCTGTACTTGTCTGTAAGCTCGCAACCAATGCTGGTATCCAGGGCGCGTCCCAGTACCCTGGCAACCTCGGAAATAGAAATTGCCTGCCCAGAACCGATGTTTAACGCCCTGCCGTCGCCCGCTGAATGCTCCATCGCCAGGATGTTGGCTCGCACTACATCCTTGACGCTTACGAAATCGCGCAGCTGATTGCCATCCTCAAAAACCAGAGGTGGATTGGCATTCAACAGGCGTGACGCGAAAATTGCAGCAACCCCCGTATAAGGATTAGACAGTGCTTGCCGGGGACCGTAGATGTTGAAGTACCGCAAAGCAACGACCGGTAAGTTATAGGTCCTGCCAAACAGGAGAGACATCTCCTCCTGGTCTTTTTTTGAGAGCGCGTAAATCGAGCTGCACTGAAGGGATTTTGATTCGTCTGTTGGGATTGGCTCCAACTGGCTCCCACAGCGCGAACACACCATCTCCCATTCTTTAGTCTGGAGCTGCTGAGCGGGGCGCAATGGTGGTGTCACCGTCCCGCAGTTTACGCAGGAGTATTTCCCCTCTCCATAGATTGACATGGAGGAAGCAATCACCAGTTTTTGCACTTTACTCTGCCGGCCTAACAAGGCTTGCAGCAGCACTGCCGTGCCCAGCGTATTGGTGCCTACATAACGTGAAATTTCATACATTGATTGCCCCACGCCGACCACGGCAGCCAGATGAAATACCACGTCAATCCCTTTTAGTGCCTTCGCGACGGCGGAAGAATCTTGTACATCGCCGCGCAGCAATTCAGCTTCAGGGTTCAGGTAATCGGGAATTGTATTGCCATGGACCTGAGGATCAAGATTATCCAGCACTCGTACATTGTGGCCATGTGCCACCAACGCATCTACTAAATGTGATCCAACAAAGCCACACCCACCAGTGACAAGCACGTTTTTAGCCACTGCTCTTAACCTCACATGAGAAGATCAATTCATTTCTGACAAAACATCCCCGGCGATGAAACATTCCAGGGCACGTAAACGAAAACGCCGGCGCAGAGTAATTCGTAAGGTACTATTCAGCGCAAAATCATGGCTCTTGCGCGTCTACTCTATAACCTACTTACCAATCTGAAAGGTTAGAAGACTGCGAAAGGTACAATGATGTCCTCCGGCGAAACGTCAATTTCTGCCACAGATAAAAAGTCGCACAGGACTTGTGCAGAAGCAAAACATTTGGGCAATTTCTTGCAGCAAAATTTATACGAAATTGTTTGTAGGTTCGGGTGCCATTGGCGAGGGATTCAGATTGGTTGGTAAATGCTATCCAACACTTCAGCCACTCGAACCAGTTCGTCATTTCTGAGATCGAAGCGCTCATTTGCTTGTAAGTGCTTTACCCACTCCAGGGCGGCGCGTCCAGGCCAGTTGTCCGGAGGAGAAACAATGGGAATGCGCTTTGTTCCTTCATAGCGCTCTGCCACAAAATCGTAAAAAGACCCGTTTACGTTGTGAAAAGCCGCGCCTCCACGGTTGCCAAAAAATTCGGCGGAGATGATGCAGTCTTGTCCCACAGAAAGGCGCCAGGAGCATTGCATATTGAGCGTAACGCCGGAATCCGTGTCGATTTGAGCAGTTGCATAGTCTTCGACGGCATTGGATTTGCGATCCAACTGCCGTCCTTGCGAGTAAAGCCTGCTGTTCACGTTAAGTACTTTTGGGAACCCGAGAATCCAGAGCGCCGCATCGATCAAATGGATCCCGAGATCCATCACACAGCCACCGCCGGAGCGCGAGCGATCATAGAACCATTCCTTGTCGGGGCCGTAGGCGTTGTGAAACACAAGATTCGCTGCGTAGATCTCTCCAAGCTCGCCTGAGGAAATCACTGAGTGAATGGCCTGCAATGCCATGGTGAACCGATAGGCCAGATCAATGCCCAGCAAACGGTTGGCTTTTCTCGCTGCTTCCACCACGGAACGTGTCTCATTTGCGTTCCGGCCAAGCGGCTTCTGGCAGAACACGGGTAATCCACGTTCCAAGGCTCGCAATGACTGCTCGGCATGCTGCGCGCTCGGGGTGGCAATGATCACTCCGTCAATGTCCGCGCTAAGAAGCTCATCATAGCTGCTGACTGTTTGTGCTGTGGCAGCCAGAGCGAGACTCTGCTGCAAAATTTCCGGGGAAGTGTCGCAAATTACGGCGATCTCGGCCAGACCGCTCTGCGCGATTACTTCAAGGCGGTTCCTGCCAATCCAGCCGACGCCGAGAAAACCCAGACGAGGCAGTCGTTTTTTTCGAGATGATGTGTGCTCTGTTGCCGTGGTAAGTGTCTCACCCATAGGTGACCATTGCTTTCAAGAATCCGTCCGGACGAGAAAGGGTAGCCTCGAACGCATCGGGCAAGGCCGTCAATGGAAAAGCGTGAGTGCAGAGCGTACGCGGATCGAACAAGCCCGCCTCAGCAGCTTCCACGGCTTTATGCATGCCCTGAATATAAACTTTTTCGTCGCGTTCATGAGCATTTACCACATCCAGCCCGCGCCAGTTCCACAGTTGCATGTTGACTTGACGGGGGCCGTCTTGATGATATCCGGCAATGATTAACCTCGCGCGAGTACCAGTCAGCTCTGCGGCAAGATCAAGCGGCCATTGCTTCCCGGTAGCTTCTATCACTCGTTCACACATTTTGCCGCCGGTTAGTTGCTGGACCCGTTCAATCACTTTGTGATGGTCATCCATTACTACCAGTTCTTTTGCTCCCATTTTCTGCGCAAGCTGGAGCGCAAACTGTCGGCGTGAAATGGCAATCACATGCGCTTTGGCCCTGGAAGCTAGAGACGTCAAGATCGCGCCAAGAAATCCAATGCCGACAATTGCCACCGTTTGACCAGCCTGTATCTGGCTGCGCTCAAAGATGTTCATCGCGCACGCGAAAGCTTCGCCGGGAAACGGCAGGGAAGCAAGGGAAGATGGCAGCAAGACCAGCGATGAAGCTGGAACTGAATCGTATTCGGCGTAAGAATGCGACCCGAGCAGCGCTACTCGATCTCCTTCCCTGATTCCCGCCACATCAGCGCCCACGGCATCCACATTGCCCCAGCCTTCATGCCCTAGAGCGCCCGGATCTGTGGGATATTGCGACCACGGCATTCCTTCCCACATGGCCAGATTGGACGCGCACACTCCACAGCCTTGAAGCTGTACACGTACTTCGCCGCGTGAGGGGCTGGGTTGGCGAACCTCTCGCACCTCAAGCTTTCGCGGTCCAGTGAGTACTGCCGCCTGCATCAGCTTTTCAGTTTTATTCACTGCCATTGATGTCGTGTGATGGTCAAGTAGCACCAAGGATAGATGCCGAAAACAGAGTTGTAGTCAGATGCGTCAAGTTGCGCCACCATGTTTTGCGCCAATTCGGGTGTTCCAAGGCATCTACTTACCTCAATTGTTCCTCTAAGTTCTTGATTGCACAGACTTCTGCGCTTGGCGCATGATTCCGCTGGAAAGATTGTTATGAAAATTGTGATATTAGGGCTTTCGATTTCATCCGCCTGGGGCAACGGTCATGCGACCACCTACCGGGCGCTTTGCAAGGCCCTGCACAATCGCAAACACGATATCGTTTTTTTCGAACGCAACGTTGAATGGTACGAGCAAAACCGGGATTTGCCGGATCCTCAGTATTGCACTCTGAAATTATTTGAAACGTGGAAAGAAATCCTGCCTGCGGTCCGCAGGAACTTGAGAGCAGCTGACGTCGTTATCGTTGGCTCATATTTCCCAGATGGAATCGCCGCGCTGGATGAGGTACTGGATTTCAACGTTCCCGTGAAAGCGTTTTATGACATTGATACTCCCATCACTATTGCCGGCCTCAGGACTGAAGGAAGAACAGCCTATCTTCTAAAACGGCATTTGCCGGAGCTGGACATATATTTCAGCTTCACCGGCGGACCGATGTTGCAGGAACTGGAAACGCAATTCGGTGTGCCAATGGCGGCTCCCCTTTACTGTTCCGTGGACCCGGAAAACTATTATCGGAAACCCTTGAACCGCAAATTTCAATGCGACCTGAGTTATTTAGGAACATACGCCGCCGACCGGCAAGCCACATTGGAAAGATTTCTTTGTTCACCCGCAGAAAAGATGCCGGATAAAGGCTTTATTATCGCCGGATCACAGTATCCAGAAACCATTTCATGGCCGGGCAACGTCAAGCGCATCTCCCATTTGAATCCTCAATATCATCCTGATCTCTATTCTTCTTCAAGGCTGATTCTGAATGTGACGCGGAAAGAAATGATCAACATGGGCTACTCGCCCTCTGTACGGCTGTTTGAAGCTGCGGCATGTGCCGCTACTATGGTTTCCGATAGCTGGGCTGGGTTGGAGGAATTCTTTGCTGCTGGCAGTGAAATCCTGCTGCCGGAAACCAGCGACGATGTTTGCGGCTATCTTGCGCACATGGCTGACTCCGATCTTCGCCGCATTGGGCGCGCTGCACAGGAGAGAGTGCTTGCCAGCCACACGGCCAACATTCGGGCGCAGGAATTTGAAGACATTGTAGAAACCGCAATGCAAAAAAGCCGGCGGTCCACAATAGCGGGGTAAACTGCCGAATCAGAGACTGACGGTACCAGTCAATTTTGACGCGCTACTATTCCGGCGCGCTGCGCTTTCGGCGTCTGCACCTCGACGAGCCTCCCGCGTTCAAGCACAAGAATCGTGTCGCAGCTTCGCAACGTACTCAGGCGATGAGCGATCATAAAAGTCGTTCGCTCCTGCATCAATTTCTCTGTCGCGCTAAGGATGGATTCTTCTGTAATTGTGTCAACAGAGCTGGTGGGCTCATCAAGAATCAGGATTGGGCTGTCCCGCAAAAACGCTCGAGCGAGTGAAATTCGCTGACGTTCACCGCCGGAGAGGCGAGCTCCCCGTTCGCCAACGCTGCTGTCATACTGCTCAGGCAGAGCGCTTATGAAATCATGAGCGCAAGCCGACGCGGCGGCTGCCACAATTTCTTCATCGCTCGCCGTAAGCTTGCCATATGCGATATTTTCGGCGATGCTGGCATCCAGCAATACCGGCTCCTGCAGCACCGTGGCAAATTGGCGTCTGAGATCGGCGATCCGATATTCCCGGATGTCAACGCCATCCAGCAGGATCTGCCCTTCCACAGGATCATAAAACCGCATGATCAGGTTCAGGAGAGTAGTCTTGCCCGCGCCCGTACCACCAACGATTCCCACACGCGCGCCTGCGGGGATTAAAAAAGAGATATTTTGCAGTCCTTGAAGGCTCTTGCCGTAATGAAACGAGACATTCCTGAACTCAACTCTGCCTTGTGCGTGTGCCAGGGGAATCGCGAACGGGCTTTCTGCAATTTCCGGAGGCTGGTCCAGCAGTGCAAATGTTCTCTCCAGGCTTACAAGCCAAGTCTGCAAGTCAGAGGACTTGGTGCTGAGTGCCTGAAGTGGCTGGTACATTTGCACCACATATGCCATGACCACGAGCAGGGAACCGACGCTCAATTTGCCTGCCTTCACATGCAGTACACCCACGTATAAAGCCGCAGCCGTCCCAACAGCGATAACCAGTCCAATGAGAGTGCTGAAGGTGGCTTGTAGCCGCGCCAATCGGACTTGGCCTGCAAGACGTTTGCTGGAGTGACGCACAAAGCGCTCATACTCGCGGTGTTCCTGTCCAAAAGCCTTGATGGTGCGAATGAACCCGAGCACCTCCTGAACAACTGACATGGCGCTGCTATCAAGTTCCTTGATGTTGCGGGAACGAAGTCGCACGATCCGGCTGCTTGCCATGGAAAGCACAAATAGAATGGGCGTGATCGCCAGTGCGAGCAGCGAAATGGTTGGATCAATCTGAACGCTGATGAATATCATCCCAGCCAGAGTGAACGCAGCGATCAAGAGCGGCAAAATTCCCTGCAGCACGACATACTGAAGCGAGGGCGCGTCATGCTGGATGCAATAGACGGAATCACCTGCGCCGTAATGGTCATGGAACGCTAGAGGGAGCCGTTGCACATGATTGAGCAGCTTGGCCCGAAAGTCCCACACCAGCTTCTCCCCTACATAAGTCTGCAGAAGCCAGCTTGCAAGCCCCTGAAGGCCTGCCATGACTGCAATTGCAAGCAGCAATCCCACTGCAATCCCCAGGGCAGAAACTTCAGCTCCCTTTCCGGGCAGCCATGTAGACAAAAAGCGGGGAAGCGGCTGCTGTTCAAGAACTGAATCCACAGCTATTTTCATGGGCAATGGAGATGCCAGCGCCAGCAACATTGAAATGAAGTTCAGGACCGCAATGGCCAACAGGTGCGGCCAGTAAGCACGCGACTCGCTAAAGCTTCTGAGAACAACAGAGGATCGTTTTAAGGGAATATGCTTCACCAATTCAGTTCGGACCCGGGTAAATCCACCTTACCATTTGAGCTTTGTACACTCAAATTGGAGGAACGGACCGTCTTACAGAACAGAGGCAACACTCTGGGGGAAAAGCAGCATCGAAGTTCCCGTTTTTGGGAATCATGCGCGGATGATGGTGAATGTGTTACTGCGTTTCGCTCTGGTTTCGATTCTGAAACGCGGGCTGTCTTGCTACAGGATTTCTGCTTTACACGACCGTGGAGGATCAATGGCATTTTGCTAACTGTTTGAGCTACGGCTGGGGTTAAGCTTACGATGTTTATTCGATATTTAGAGAATGCAAGCTTCTACGATCTATTCGGCTTCAAAGTCTGGTATCAGACTGACACAAATTGTCATTACGGAATATTCTTGAATGTAAAGGCAGGGTGTGCCACTGATGAACTCTAGATATTTTCAGAATAATATCCATACTCATTCATTCAATAAATCTTCCAACGCTTTCAAAGTCGTTTCGAACGGCCCCGGCCACAATGCGACTAACGAGAGCAAAAATCCAGCAGAGAATTTCGACGGCATTGCGCGAACGCCACAGTTGGTGCGTTCCGTCCCAGTACATTCCGGTGTCCTCAATTCCTGGAAAGAGATCGCCACATACCTGGGGCGCGGCGTAAGAACGGTTCAACGGTGGGAAGCGGAATTGCAACTACCGGTTCATCGTCCCAGAGGAAAGAATCGCAGCGCGGTAATGGCGTTCCGGGCGGAACTTAACGATTGGCTCTTCCGTACCCCTCTGGAATGCGACAAAGAGAAGAACAGCGATGCTCTGCTTGAAATTGCGCAGGAGATGCACGAACTTGCCTCGAAGTTATTTACGGCGGCAAATTCGCAGGCACATCCTGAACGGGAGAAGCTGGTGGAGGCCGCAGGTGCAATCGTGCAGCGATTGGATTTACTGATGAACCGCAATCCCGAGCCAAGCCATTTTGACGGCAGCGCTCCCGACAGAACAATTCCTATGTTAGGGAACTAAAGGCCGCTGATTTCTTCTTTTGATTTCTCGGTGAAATAGCCAATGGGCTACGTTGCTCCAAGATCATGGATCTTGGAGCACAATTTTTTGGAGTTTGGTTTCAGAGCAGGTATGAAACCTGCGGCATTAATGCCTGCCGACGATAATGCCGCAGATTTATTCCCGAGGGGAATTGACTTGATCTTAACTCCCGGTAATTGATTGAGAATACGCCAACTTACGCCTCTGCAGAGTTGAAAAGAAACCCCCGCTGCCAAGCATGATGAGCGCTCAAATCGTCTTAAGTCGAACTGTGAACCTAAGTGATCAGAGCACTGCAGCTCTACGGTTTGCAGCGATTGCCCGGTCAACATGCGACTCTCAAAGAAGCGGTTAAGCTGCCTCGCGTCGCATTGCGGAGGGCATGCCTTCATCCCAATCAGTGAAAGCAATCACGGCTACCTCATTTGCTGCCTGTCCGTAGAAAAATGCAGACTCTGGTTCGCCGGCGAAGCCATGCAGGACCGGGCCCAGTGCGGCAGCGGCGGCCTGGACTGCGTCCAACGTGCCATGCAATTTGAAATTAATTGGCTTGTCGCCGGTCCCCTGATAGTCCGTGAATAGAGAGACTCCCGCGACCATCCCGGCGTTTACAAACGCCGCGGTAGCGGGTCCGGCCTTGCGGCGGGCGGCAAAAACGGCGCCCAGCGTGAGGAAGTACCCTGTTACTGCCACGTCGAGCCATGCATGAACTCTGGGTGAGATCAGCTTTGGAACGTTGGCGAAAGTATCTGGAATAGTAGTTTCATTGATGCCGGAATTCCTGAGGCTGGAAACTCCATCGTTAATTTTGTCCGTAATTTTGTCCGTCAGTCTGCTATCACTTATTGTCATTTTGAGTTCTCCATGATGAATGTCCTTACTGGTGGTTTGGATGTGAATGAGCGGAGGAATGTTTTCATCGGAAGCAAAGTTTCAAACGAGAAGTGTATGTAGCCGGCGAAAAAAGATGCTGTTTTCAAGAGCTATCCGGGCGCTTGGTCAGCGTCTATACGGCGGGGTGAGGGAGAGATCGAGAAAGCGTGGGCCAACTTCCGCTATCACCCGCGTTCATCACTGGTAAGGACCGATTACGAGTATAAACGGGCCAACTTCCGATGTTCCGGCCAGATTGCTAAGCCGTCCAGAAACGCAGTTTCAAGAATAAAAGTCGGTTCCCGTGAAACGCTTTCCATGGCTGTATATGAAATCGCTGTCGCAGAGCAGCCGTGAGTCTGCTCTCTGTCATCTGATAACGGGGACAGACGGGACGTTTTCTGATGTTGTTGACAGCCGATGGCTCGTTTAGCTCGTGTGGTTGCTGTTGAGGTTCCACATCACGTTACCCAGCCCGCGGAAATTCGCGGCAAATCCTTGTCTCTGATGCCGAGCGCATGGTGTACCTCGATCTCCTGCGGAAAGCCGTGCAGTTGCATGGCCTGTCGGTGATGGGCTATTGTCTGATTCGAACCACCTCAATATGAACCCCTTGCCCGAAGAACAACAAAAAGTTAATCCCTTCAAAATCGGCGATCAAGTAACCTTCGCGCCTGACGATCACACTGTCGGCTGGTCGTGGTCTGCATTTGATCGGCTAAGGCTGCGTCCAGGAGACACTGGGATCATTACCCGAATTAGCAAGGAGGATTATCTTTACCTCGACGACGACCGGGGAGGATTCCATTGGGAGTGCTTCAAGAAGGCAATTTGATTCTTCCCAGAGAAGTCGAGTGTGCAACTATGAACGATCGAGGGACCCCATTCAAAATCGGCGACAAAGTAGTTTTCGATACAGACGCGCGAACGATCGGCTGGACATGTTCGAGCTTTGATCGTCTCCGCATCCATCCTGGAGATGTGGGAATCGTGACCAAGATTGTTGAAGATATGATTCTCATCGATGATGACCGCGGCGGATTTGCTTGGGAGTGTTTCAAGAAAGCGGAATGAGGTTGGACCTCGACGCCTCTCTCTATAAGCGGTGGTTTGACCTCTCTAAGCAGAGTAACCGCGAGGCCATTGGGAACGGGCTCATCAACCACGTCAGGCAGACGGGCGGCTGCGACGTCAACGGAGAGAGGCAATCCGGATGCTAATTCTGAAGCGGCTATTTACTTGGTTACTTGAGACCTCGCTGGAAGCAGTGCTCCTTGGAGTCGTCCTGGTCAGCTTGTTCGGTTGCGACCATGACGGCAGCAGAACCTGCAATCCGGATGTTGGATCAATATCTTTCTAGATCGACTGTTGGACTGGCGGATCTCGTCGCCTGTAGCGTAATCACCTGGTGCTCTCCGCATCCCGTGCGGACGGATGCTTTTATCTGGTCCAGAACGCTCTTTCCGTACTTCAACAGGAAATAAGCCCCGCCAATCTCCCGCTCCTGCAATTCCTTGTTGGGATAAAGAGCCGTGATTAGTTCGTCGGCATGGCGCAGCACTTCAGTATTCTTTCGCGCCTCGGCTCGTGCAGCTTTATCACGGATGCCTTGTAACTGGTACTGCATTTTCGACCCGGCATTCTCCGCTGCGTCAATCAGCGTTTTGTCCAGCTTCTCCAGCGGCCCATGGATCAGCGCTAGCGCCTTCTCAACATGCTCCGCTGCCAGATCAAAACTTTTGAGGATGCTGTCCGGCAATGCGCGAGCGCCCACCAGTTCGTGCGTTTTTTCTGGAGTATTGAAAAGGTCGAAAAGAGATAGTTGGTAACGGTCCATCAGCTTGGCCATGCGGGGTTCAATCAGTGTGGCAAAAATGCGCGGAACAACCGGCGTCACTCTGCCGGCCAGCTTGCGATAGACCACTTCAATCTGCGCAAAGTACGCTATCTCGGCAGGCCCGCCGATATAACACAAAGTTGGCAACAGGTAATCCTGCATCAGCGGCCGCAGCAGCACGTTTGCGCTAAACTTCTCTGGACATCGCTCCGCTTCATGCAACAAGTCCGCAGCAGGCAGCTTGCGCTGGCCAATAAAGAATTCGCCCTCCTGGTGGCGCACCGGCGTTCTGGTTCCGTCTTCAAAGTAGAAACACAAGGTGTGCGATGGCGTAACCTTGACCTGCGCATGATATCCCGCTGCTTCCAATTCGTGATTGCGCGCCACGAGAGCCTGATTTATTTCATCGCACTTTTCCAGCGCCGAGCGAAACACCGGCTGCGCGATGCGGTGCAGTTCTTTATCGAGAGGGTTCAGAAAGACCACACCCATCTCGGAAAATACTTGGGTATAGAACTTGGCAAATGCTGTCCCAAACGTCTCGCCCTTGCCATAGCTGGCCGCGAGTAGTTCGCTGATCTCTGATTTTCCAAACAGCGCTTCTACTTGCTGCGTCGCTGCCGTGATCTCATGGGTGAACGCAATGTTTCCGACCGGAGCGCCCTCTATGTGCGGCACGTTCACAGTGAACTTTTGCAGATGATCGCCGGCCGCGAGATTCACCGTGTTGATCTCTTCCAGGTCGTGGTCTTCAGTGGCCAGCCAGAACATCGGCACCGCTCCGGCTTTTTCCGCCATCAGGACAGCCGTGAGCGCCTTCAGAATGCAAAATATTGGTCCGCCAAAAAGTCCAACCTGCTGCCCCGTTACCACCGCCGCAGCGCCCTGCCGCAGCCGCTCAATATTTGCCAGAGTCTTTTCGCCCGCGCCAAACTCCCGGTTCTGCTGCTCCAGGATCGCCGCCACCGCCTGCCTACGCTCTGCCGGATAATTGATCCTTTTGGTCTCATCCGCCCACCAATCCTGGCTCAACGGCGCTCGCGCATAGAACTGTTTTACGCTGTCAAAATGATGGAGATAATCGTCAAAAAGGCGGGTAGTGTAGGGAATACTTGAAAACGGCAGACACTCGGTTTCCACGTTTGGGATCTCCACCATTTGCATAGACTCATTGGACTCGCGCCGGCTCCGCTGGTTGCACAAAAATCTGTACTTTTTGGCGCCTGTCGATTGTAAAGGAACAACACAGAATGCGACTTAACGCCCGTGGTCTATTGGGAACGGGTCAAAAGTGCCAGCTTTCGATCACCGCAGTCGCGCCTGGATGATCATCTGGTTCACGGGACCAAATGCAATACCGCCGAAATGCTGTCCCTATTCGAAATGCTGTTCTCGATTCGAAATGCCATCCCTAAAGAAATGCCATCCCGAACCTCCGCAGCCGACTTGCTGAGGCAAGTGGGGTGAGGAAACTGCTCCGCTGCAGCAACCCGTGAGCCTGCATGCTTGCGCCATTGTGCGCAACGACACTCATTGAGTGAGGCGTATCTTTCAATAGAGACGCAGGATTGCTGCGTCTCAAAGCCGCCACAAGAAAGGAAGCAGCGGACTTCGCGACACCCAAAACTCAAATTCCCTATAAAATGAATATTCCCGCGCCGGGATGGCGGAACTGGCAGACGCAGCGGACTTAAAATCCGCAGGGCTTAAACGGCTCGTGGGGGTTCGAGTCCCCCTCTCGGCACCAATGTTAGCAAGATGCTTCGACTCCGCTGACGCTGCGCTCAGGATTTCGGCAGCAGGCTCCCGCTTCGGTCACGCCTGCAAATCGCCTCAACTTATTCCGCAGGGCTTAAACGGCTCGTGGGGGTTCGAGTCCCCCTCGCGGCACCAACACTAAAATATTATCCGTTCGTATTCGATCTTTTAATCGTTAGACGATGCGCCTTGCGTCTCTGCTTTTTCTTGGCCAATTGTGCTATGGCATACTTGTTCGTTGGGGCTGGTGAAGCAGACTTTTTCTGGGCTTTTGCCTTGGACTCAGGCATTGTATCTTCTGGATTGCCGCTTGCTGTTGTGCTCATATTTCTCCCTTTAATTATCTTTGTAACTGTATCCGCTATTTGCCGCGGAGGTGAATGGTGCTTAAGGCTTACGCAGCGGCTTGCCGCAACGGAGGCAATTGGCCTCTGCCCTGGATGTAATGGCGTGGCACGCCTGACACATTGTTTGCGATCTGTAGCTGGCCACCTTGATCCTGAATGAATTCATTTTGTAAATCCGGAACATTGCCACCATTGAAATTGAGCCGACAAAAATACTGAGACAAACGGTGCTCACGTCCATAAGAAACAAGCCTTCCCCATGCGCGGGTATTTTCACCAGAGGGATTGATCCTCCGGATCCAGTTGTGCAGAGTGCCATCGCAAGAGTGGAGTGATAAATCCAGAGAGGCGAAGCAAGAGCCGCTACCGTGTCTCAAGACTAGTCTGCACAGCGCGTTTAAGCAAACGAAATAGCCCAAACGCAGAACTGCCCGGAGCTTCAAAAGCATCCGGGCAGTGATTCAGGTTGTTACAGAACTTTTACGTTCTCGGCCTGCAAGCCCTTGGGGCCTTTGGTCACCGTGAATTCAACGGCCTGGCCTTCCGGCAGGCTGCGAAAACCGCTGGACTGGATCGCGGAGAAATGCACAAACACGTCTCCATCGCCGCTGTTCCGGGTAATAAATCCAAATCCTTTTGCGTCGTTAAACCACTTCACAATTCCTTGTTCCATTTGTAGTTGTTCCTTTGTTTTTTTGATATTCCTGCTGAAGAAGATTGACTGGTATTCGTGAGGTGGGTTGTCGCTTTAAGGCGTGACCGGCTCGCTAACCGTTGGTGAATCACTTAACGGGAAGTTTTAGTATAGCACAACGATCATCTGAAAGCGTCCTGCCTGCCGATTTTATCTAAAAAAGATTTTGCGCTAAAAAGCCTAAACCAGTGTCGCGGCGTCGATTCATGTTGCAGGAAGCGCTCTGAACGGGTAGTTTGACAGTATGACTCCACCCAATGTGAATACTCCTCCGGCTTCCCGTCCTAAAGTTGTTGTCAAAGGCCCCATTCGCTGTCACAAATGCCAAATGCTCTGTGCGGACGCCGAGCAGTATCTGAATCACGTCTGTACGCCTAGAAGCTCTCAGAAGTAGCCCAGTCATACCCACCTAGCGTCAATTCAGAACATGTCCTGGCGGACGTGATTCGCTATGCCGGTTTCTGCAGTGCGATCTGATGGCTGTTCTTCTTCACTTCCGCTGCGCCCTGCGGCAGCTCCAGCGGAATGCGGTGATCTCTCGCCGAAGCTCGACCCGCGTGCACCCAGCCAAAACGTGTAAGCAGCGAACCGGCAATGCTTGACCATGCTGCTGCGCGACGAAGCTTTTTGTTGCCGCTCACTGCATAGGCAAGGCGCAACGCAAGCGGAACTGGTCCGGACAGCACTCCTCCTGCCCGCACGATTGCGCCGCTCCAGCCTTTGTGTAGAGGCTCATTCACCCGATCTCGTTTTGTCTCAAGCTCAAAGCCTTCATACACCTCATACACTGATGCTCCGATTCCCAGGATATTCAACGCGCGGCTGTCATCATGTCCTAGAACTTCAAGCAGCGAAACTGCCGAATTGAGTCCTGAAGCGGCAAAATGCTGTGGCAGCGTGCTCACGTTTTCATTCCACACAGGTATAACCGTCGCGCCAATCAACGCTCCCGTGTAGCTCGACATCACCAGTCCTGTCGCAGCGGCTAAAAAACTTGAGGCGTTTTCTACCAGGCTGATTGCGATTGATGGACCCATTCTTTGCCGCATCAGGTTGGCAAATGCAGCAGCCCCGGAAAAACTGGAGAAAGCGGAGAGCGTCCACGCGCCCATGCTCATGGGACTCTGTGGCTTGAACACTCGGAGCATATTGAGGAAGCGTGATGGCTTCCCCAGATCTTTGATCAACAGCGCTGAAGACAGAGCTCCTCCGGCGGCTGCTATCCAGCGCGCGTCGGGCACCAGTTCGCGATCATCGCCTAGCCAGCCCGCCATGTTCGCGATTACCGCGGATGCTCCCGCCGCGCCGCCGACAAAAAAATACAAGGGCACTTCCGGCTTCCACTGCGGCTCTTTGAGCAGCGGCACTCCGTAATAGCCAGCAGTCGGAGAGGCTTGTGGAAATGGCGCTCCCCGCGGCGCGACTCCCTTGCCTGCAACTATTCCTGCTTGTGCCGCTTCGCGACGCAGAGCGGTCAACCTGCGTTCGCTTTGTGAATCCGGAACGCGTCCAGGCAGTTCAGGTAAGGGAACTCGGCTCATCGTTTGCCTCCCAGAAAGGCCAGCAAGGTCGCGCCCAGCATCGCTCCACCCGCGATAGCGGCAGACTGCCATGCTTTCTTTAAGTAGGTGGTGGGGACCTCGGGATTCGGCGGCAGATTGTAAGTACGCGGATCGCCTCGCAACAGGAATAGGGAATGTATTCCTTTAACACTGGTTTCAACCGGATCGTAGATCACTGCGTCGGTAACGCCGCGCGCTTCCAATACTTTTACTCGATCCTCGGCCTCGCGGCGCAAATCTTCGAGCTGCCCAAACTTAATGGACTCCGTCGGGCATGCCTTGGCGCAGGCGGGCTCCAATCCCGCGCGCTGCCGATCTGAGCAGAACGTGCACTTGAACGCGCGGCCATCCTCTTCATTTTTTTCCACTACGCCAAAGGGGCAACTCACAACACAATACGCGCAGCCGTTGCATATATCCGGCTGGATGTATACCGCCCCAAACTCCATGCGCACGATAGCGCCGGTGGGGCATGCTTCCAGGCAGCCGGCCACTTCGCAATGCTTGCAGACGTCAGAAGAGAAGCCCCACGCCGGCAATTGCTCTGCGGAGTTGCCGCCGCGCCCGATCTCCGGCGTATTCTCAACAAACTTCACATGACGCCACGTGGAATGCCCCACGGCCATGGTGTTGTCATATGAATTTCCACTCCATTCAAAGCCGTCTTCACCCAGCTGGTTCCACTCTTTGCATGCCACCTCACAGGCCTTGCAGCCGATGCACAGCGTGGAATCCGTCAAAAAGGCAGTTGTGCTCATGCTGTCCTCCGCAGGTCCTGTTTCCAGATTTTCAATGCTTGCGCGCCTCTCGGCACACGTCCCGGATGCGCATTGCATACGAGCGCCTTCGTCTCCATGATCCGCACGTTTGGCTCTTCGGAAATTGACAGCAGATCGTTCGGGACGTCGCCCGTGACCAGCCCTTTATATCCGAATTGATAAGGCAGGTAGATCGTCTGCCTGATCTTGCCATCGATCACCAGAGGCTGGTTCCGCTCCGTGACCAGCGCACGTGCCTCTATGATGCCGCGCATTGTGGTGAGGGTGAGGAACTCTCCGGTTGTTACCCCGATCTCTTCCGCGAGCTGCGGCGAGATTTCTGCAAACAACTCTGGTTGCAGTTCCGCCAGATGCGGCAGATAGCGGCTCATGCCTCCGCCGGTATGGTGTTCAGTCAAACGATATGTGCTCAGCAGGTAAGGAAAGCGCTCATCGCCCGCAGGGAAGGCATATGCATTGTCCGCACGTTCTTTCTTGTCGGCCGGCGGGTTCGTGCTGTGTTCCGGATAAAGCGGATTGGTGACAATGCTTTCCAGCGGTTCATAGTGCGTTGGCAGCGGGCCGTCTTTCAAGCCGCTGGAAACCCAGATCCATCCCACGCCGTCGGGATGCATGATGAACGGCTTGTCGCCCGCAATTGCATCATCACCCTTCGCGTCTTTTTCTGGCCGATAGTCCGGCGCTTTGTCTTGGGTGAAGTCCGGAGTATCGTGGCCGGTCCATTTCTTTTCCTCGGCGTCCCACCAGACCAACGCTTTGCGCTCGCTCCACGGCTTGCCGTCCGGACGCGCGGACGCCCGGTTATACAAAATCCGGCGATCGCTTGGCCATGCATAGCCCCATCCATGGCCGTAGCGGCCCTTGGGTTCGCGCTTGCGTGCCTTGTTTTCTGTTGGAGAAGGCATTACTCCTGAATAAATCCAGCAGCCACAGGCGGTGGAACCATCGTTCTTGAGCTCTCTATAGCCGGATACAAGTGTTCGGTCGCTCACCTTATAGCCATTGATTTCAGCGACGATCTCTTCGACGTTGGGCTCGGCTTGTGGGCCGTGCGTCCCGTAGTCCCATGTGAGCGCGTTCAAAGCGGCATTGCGCGAGCTTTGCTCCGCGGCGGCTTTGGCTTTTAATCTTTTGCCCAGGTGATACATGAACCATGTTTCACTGCGGCAATCTTCAGGCGGATCTACTGCTTTTTCGTGATACTGCAATAGGCGTTGCGTGTTAGTAAAACTTCCGTCCTTTTCCGCGTGTCCAGCTGCGGGAAGAAAGAAAATTTCCGTTCCAATCTTGCTGGGATCAAGCTCGCCACGTTGTACCTCAGGTGAGTCTTTCCAGAATGCGGCTGTCTCTGTCTCCACAAAGTCGCGCACGACAAGCCACTTCAAATTGGCCATTGCGGAGCGCTCAAGTCTTCCGTTCGCCGCCCCGACAGCGGGATTTTGGCCCATTACAAAGAGACCTTCCAGCTTGCCATCGGCCATATCAAGCCAGTAGCCGTATTCAGAATGGTCGCCGGTAACGCGCGGCAGGAACTCAAAAGCATATTCATTTTCAGCAGTGGCAGCGTCTCCGTACCAGGCTTTGAGCAGGCTGACGGCATATTTATCGAAGTTGCTCCACCAGCCTGTTGCGGCGGTGTGCGTTTTCAAATAGGAGCCCAAGCTGTTCGAATCGCCCTCAAAAAAGGGCATGGGCAGATAGCCGGGGAGAATGTCATAAAGAGTTGGTATATCGGTTGAGCCCTGGATGGACGAATGGCCGCGCAGTGCCATTACTCCTCCGCCCGGACGGCCAGTGTTCCCCAGAAGCAGTTGCAGGATCGCGGCCGCCCGGATGATCTGCGGCCCTTTGGAATGCTGTGTCCAGCCGACGGCGTAACAAATCGCTCCGGTCTTCTCCGGACCGGAAGCCGACGTGTATGCCTCCGCTACTTCCAGAAATTTTTCTTTCGGAATGCCACAAGAGCTCTCAACCAGTTCCGGCGTATAGCGAGCAAAATGCTTTTTCAGCACCTGAAAGACGCAGCGTGGATTTTGCAGGCTCGGGTCGTTTTTATGCTCACCCAGATCGCCCGCTTCGCCGCCGCGATCTTTGCCATGCCCACCGCCGTGCTTTGAGTGCCCGGCAATAGGTCCCGATTCCTTGGAGGGCGCGCCGTCATAGAGCCACGTCCTTGGATCGTATTGCTTTTCTTCCTGGTTCCAGCCGGAAAATATTCCGCCCAGATCTTCGGTATCGCGAACGTCTTCGCGCAGCAGCGTGGATGCATTGGTGTAATGGACTACGTATTCGCGGAAATATTTCTCATGGTCGATGACATACTTGATCAATGCCCCAAGAAAAATAATGTCCGACCCAGGCCGCAAAGGCAGCCAGTAATCTGCCATGGCCGAAGTGCGGCTGTAACGGGGATCAACATGGATGACCTTTGCGCCCTTCTCGCGCGCTTCCATCACCCACTGGAATCCCACGGGATGGTTTTCAGCCATGGACGATCCCATGATCAGGATGGCGTCAGAGTATTGCAGGTCTTGTTGCGCTGTGGTGGCTCCGCCTCGACCGTATGACGTGCCCAGACCGGGCACAGTGGAGCTGTGTCATATTCGGGCCTGGTTGCTGATGCAAACCATGCCCAGGCCGCCGGTAAACAGTTTCTTGATCAGGTAATTTTCTTCGTTATCCAGCGTTGCGCCGCCCAGATGCGCAATCTTCTTGGTCTGCATCAAGGTCTGGCCGCCCTGCTTTTCGACAAAAGACCGCTCCCGCGCGTCCCAGAGCCGGTCAGCGATCATGTCCATGGCCGTTTCCAGATCAAGGCTTTCCCACTTCTTGCTGAACGGCTTCCGGTATTTCACCTTCAATTCGCGATTCGGGTGGGTCAGGAGCTCAAAGCTGTCCGCTCCCTTGGGGCAGAGCCGTCCGCGGGAGATGGGCGATTCCGGATCGCCTTCAATGGAAATCAGTTTGTTGTTTTTGTGATAAACCAGCTGACCGCAGCCTACTCCGCAATAAGGACAGACAGAACGCGCCACTTCAGCGCCAGCCGTGCGCGGCGCAAGACTGTGGGTTCGGTCAGACATGGCTTCCGGGCCAGTGCCGTCTCCGCCTGTCTGGATTTGTTTCACAACTGGCCAGCGCGCAAGCAGCTCCTTGAATGACACTTTTGATCTCCCTCTGATCCCTCTTAGGGTGTGACGGAATGTTTCAGGTGCGGGTTGCCCTCTTTCTCTCGTCTGTCGTAATACGAGGCATTAGAGGTCGATTGGCGGGAGGGACAGTCCGCGTTGCTTATGCAAGGATCGGGAAGCGCCGCAGATTTCGCAGATGCCGCAGATAGGAAGATTAGCCGCGAATGAATGCGAATCAGTATCTTACTGTTCTGATTTGTGGGTTTTCCGACTCTGGAATCCGCATGCTCGTATGAACCGCGATTTCAACACAGAAAGCAACATTGCTGCTATTGCAGTTAGCTTGCGGAGGACCCAAAGAGGAACTTGTTCAGGGCATCAGGATATTGTGGATCGACCAGGCTATGACTCACGCCGTCAGTTGCGCGGTCGTGCTTGGCGATGAGCCATCCAACGTAAGCGGGCAGGGAATCAGGCAGGGGAGTACGGTTCCCACTTTTTGTAAAATACAAAGTTTCGCCGGACGCAAGCTGGACCAAAGCAATGCCATGATGGTTCGCATACTCCACGGCGCCGTCCTGAAACGGAGTTGTGGCAAACAGCATTGCTTTTTGGGCGCTAAGCGACACCTGTTTGGCGTGCAGCATTTGTACGTGCTCACGCTTAATATGGTTCTTGTGGTTCTTGCATTCCACAAGAACGAGAAAGTCTGCTCCAAAAATTCTAAACCTGGCCGTTATGTCGATCTCATAAGTACCATCCTGGCCGTCCATGGACTCCCGGTGTACTGTTTGAAAATCCTTGAGTTTACCGGAGGTGGACTCCAAGTACTTCTTAACCTCCAGCTCAAATTGGAGTGAAGTGATTTTCGGCTTTTTCTTAACATTAAACATTCGATTTGGCCCAGGCCTAGCGCTGACTCATCTCCTACCAGTCCGATCAGATGTCTAGCTAATGCGCATCCCTGCATTTCAACGCAACGCCGGATAGTCATTTTTCATCCGGTCATAAATCCGCTTCGCCAAGCCGATAGCATCTGAAATTCTGCTGACCACGCGGGGTGAGTTGTCACAGTTCTCTTCACGAGCGAGTCGCACTGCTGCAATCAGGCAGGCGCCCAGGTAAATGATCTTGCCCGGTGCTCCGTTAGCACCAGTCACCCAGATAGAATAGGCGATAGCATGGCGAAAGTCAAATACTCACATTTACGAGCATTAACTTGGCATCACGGATTTTTCGTGTGGCTCGGAGGAAGTTCTCAAGAACGCTAACAGCTAGCGCGGATGTCTGAGGAAGCCAGTTTACTGTAGCGGAGCCTTCAGAATAGTTACCGAGCTTCGCGCTCTTCTCTCACCAGGCGAGCAGTATCGAGTTGCGCCGCAACCGGCTTGCGTTGATGCAAACGCGCCCGAAATTCTGCCAGCGTGGGCCGCTCCGCGAATTCCCTGATCTCAGCCAGCAAATAATCCGAGAGTGACATGCCCGCCGTGGCGGCGCGAGTTTTCAAGGCGCGATGCAAAGCATCAGGCACGTTACGAAGCTGAATCATCTTTGACATTTGGTGAGCGTACTTTCATGTCTATTCAGATGTCAAACTATTTACGTGACGCCAGCGAATTGACCAGAGACGACTCCTGACATGAAACATGATAGGCGAATCATGACGAAAATAAATTTTATGGAAGATTGTGGACTTGCATAAGGAAGGAAAAACCAAAATAATGCGGTTGCCGAGAATCGCACTGCATTTGGCCAGCCAAAAACACTAACCCGGTTCAAAAAACAAAGACAAAATCAATCTGGTTCCGCGTTTCAGCAAACCCCACGCGACCGCATGAACTTGAAATCGACCTTCCAGACTCCCGATTCGGACGTCTTCTTCACCTTCAGCGGATATAGCTTTACCCAGCCCAGCCAATTCGCCAACAACCGTCGCTATCTTTGCGTGGCATTTTCCGATCGGAATGAACGCGTTCGGGCACAAATGCCAGGCTGGCGTAAGCCGTTCCCATGGATGAGCGTTTTTTGGAGCCGCCGAATCAACGCGCCACAAAATGGCTCCTCGCAGCCCTAGCTTGGGTTGATCGGGATCGCCGATGCGAGCTGCCGCCGCATGCACAGTTACACTGGCGCCCTCAGCCCAAGCAAGAGCTGCGGCCGCTACATTACCGCCATATGCTCGAGGCGGAGACCCTGGCATGAGTAACAAGCGAGCCGCATATTCCGCTAACGCCTCCTCCTCGGGACTCGTAGGTAGCTTAATCGTAACTTCGTCAAAACCTGAATCTCTTCTGTGGAGTAGAACGTGCCCAATTTCATGCGCAATAGTGACACAGGCCCGCTCACCCTCCACACCTGGGGGAATATGTATCTTAGGGCGCTCACCTGAAAGATTTACCAAGCCGTCGTGACGCCGAAGAACAGGATTCACGGTGCGCCCCCTGCGCCTGACAGGATGCTTTCCTACTAGATCAATGTCCGCAAGAGCACACAGTTTCTGAACGCTTATCGTACGCTGGGCCGGAGAGGCTGTTTTCCAATACCGCTCCAGCAGTGCGGACGTTGCAAGGTTCATTGCACCTGTTGGATTGGAAACTCCAAAGCGAGCGGCGAACCGACTGAGAGCTAGCGGCAGTTTGCTTCCATTGTTCTCAGCCACTAATAATGCCTGAAGTGCGGGGTCAATCGCTTGGAGCATGGTTAAATGCCTTACGATGGCAGTGGCAGTTGCTCTCCGGGTTCTGCTTTGCCACTAATTACTTCTTTGATGAGCGTCAACAGCCGTGCCTTGAGTTCTGAAGCGGAGTGATCAAATCGCATCCGGACAGCCTCGTTATCCACGCGCGCGATGACCTCGGGCAAATGATTGAATGGAATTTCTCCCCGTAGGTCTCCGGCGAGGATCCCATAAGCGGTTGGTTTACTCCGCATCAATTCTCTCTCAAGCAACTTATCATTGGGGAATCTGAGCAGCTCATTTGCGGCCCATCCGATGATGGGGTGCTTGTCAAAATATGCGCTGTCCACGTAAATATGAAACTGCCAGATGGAAAGATACATCTTTTCAATCGCGAGAATCTCCTCTTGATATGGGACGAGGGCTTCCGGCGTCACCTCAATCACGTTGCGAAGTTTGGCGACTCGGGTTAGGTCGTCCCCCACAACGAGCACTTCCGCCACTTTCATTGAAGTCTTGCGTCGTGGACAATGAACTACTATTGAGCCGATCGGTAGGCCGCATAGGCGTTCGATCTCCCGTTCCAGCCTGAACCGCTCTGATGGGATGACGTATTTCGCAGCGATTCTTTCGTCTCCCTCCCCACCCGAATGCTGTGCTCCGGCGCGCATACGATAGGTTAGCTTCGAAAAGCGCCGCGCAGAAAGACGCCAGAGCAATAAGCGTGCTCCTCGAACCCGCGTCTCAATTTTCGTGATCGCCTCGGGTGTGCATAATCCATCTGCTAATCCAATAATAGACCGGACGGACTCGCCCAAAAGATCGCGTATTCGAGACTGAGCAGACAAACCGACAATGATCGCCTCGCAATCTACCTTAACGGAAGATGAAGGGCCTTTTGCAGAAGATGATTGACCTTTCTTGCGGGCGGCAGCGCAAAAATCCTGCAGCAATTCAGCAATATCTGCAAGTTGTTTGAGGAACTGTTGGTCTCCTAGCGCTTGCATCCAGGATGGCAAATGAGCCACTCCCAGTAATTGCACAGCCGTGCCTAGCATCGCACCTGCAGCACATTTTGTTGGATGAAAAAGTACCCGCTCGCTGATGACGTAGCGGGCCTTCAAGACCGCTGACATTTCGGATAGCACGTCGTGCCGCATTTTATCCGTGAAAAATTGGATTGCCAATCTAATGCACGATTGGTGTGTTGGTGACAGATCGCCAGTAACGGAGACAACACAGAGATACCTAATGAGACGTTCGTCGAATTGCACCTTAAGTCCAGCGTTCTGTGCATCTCGACGAGCGTAGTCCAAGAGATCGGCGCAGATGGTATTCCCCACCATGTCAATTAGGAAAAGATCTCGATGGAGCACAAATTCTGATCGTTCGAGTTCGCCATGTATCGCCGCTGCGACGTCATCGATTAGCAGTTTTGGTTCGGTGGGAAGTTCCCGTGCTTCGTTTTGATGTGCGAACCCAAGGTGAATGAGAAAGCGCATCGCTAATTCAACGTCTCGCAAGGATTCGGCAAGCTTGGATTTGCTTGGCCCATCCAGTTTGCTTCCAATTTCGGCAGCCCATGCAAGTACGTCGTCAGGCTTGAAATCAAGACTAACGAGTTGATTCGCTATGTCCGCGTCCGAATCTCTCAGACGAAGTTCTGTGTTCCACAAGTACACAAGTTGAGCGATAAGAGCGTCGAAAAAACGGATTTGTCGGGGCGGATCATCGTGTTTTTCGTCGAAGACACTAACCTCGTCTTCGAGAGTATGCCCGAAAGCGCCGTGAGTAACATCATGGAGAAGGGCAATGAGCCGCACTGTCCTCTTCCGTTTTTGGAGCAAAACGCCGAGCCCCTCGGCGGAAATTTCACTTGAGACCAACTTCCCTCCGGCTTCGGGAATCGCGTAAGCAAATTTGAGATCCTTATTTTGACTGAGCCAAATGGCCAACCGGTCGGCCATTCGGCTTGCCATTTCTGTTGCTCCAAGCACATGGTTGAATCGGGAATGAATGGCATCTGGGTACACACGGTCAGAGAACCCGAGTTGCCTCAAGTCATAGAGGCGTTGAAGCAGAGGGGTATGCAGGAGTTCCAGTTCAAAATGCGAAAACTCCTGGTCACCGTACATCGTTGTGCGGATGATCTTGGGTCGATTCTGGCGTAAAAACTCCATGACACCTCCGTGGGCTTCAACGATGTACTTGAGGAGCAGCTTGCATTAGTGTAACTCACATTTGAAGGAAGTTAACCCACTAGAAACACGGCTTTTTAGATCCTCTGGCGTATGTTCAGAACAGGCCAAAAGATTTTCTTTTTGGCCAGCCGGATACTGTGCCAGCGGATTCATTCATTTTTCTTGAGATCAACCGCGTGCAGTGCCAGGTGAAACCGCTTTATAAGGCTTGGAAACCCTGCTCCTGTGATCCTCATCACAGTCCGGCGCTGCTGCTTGCCGTTAAAGTGCACTTTCGCAAATCTGCGTCGTTATGAATAATGTTGTGGCAGCAGCAGAGGGTGTACCATACGAGGGTTTTACGGGAGAGAGGAAACGGACATATGAGAATTGCGGTCCCACGGGAGCAGCAGCAGGGTGAAGCCCGGGTGGCGTTGACGCCTGAGTCAGTTAAAAAGCTGGTGGCTGCGGGCGCGGAGATTGGGGTTGAAACTGGCGCGGGCGTTCGCGCCGGATTTCCTGACGCGGACTACCAGACAGCCGGCGCGAGCCTGATGTCCCGGGCAGATCTGCTGCCGGAAGCCGATATTGTGGCCTGCGTGAATCGTCCTGAGCCCGGCGACTTTGCCGCTTTGAAGCAAAGCGCTGTTGTAATCGGCTTTCTGAAACCGCTGGACGAGCCCGCCGCGCTGGAGCCGATCATCGCCCGCAAGCTCACGGCATTTGCCATGGAGTTGGTGCCACGCTCCACGCGCGCGCAATCCATGGACGCGCTCTCTTCCATGGCCACGGTTGCGGGCTATAAAGCCGTGTTGATCGCCGCTGCGCGCCTGCCGCGCATGTTTCCCATGCTTATGACTGCCGCTGGCACAGTGCCTCCGGCAAAGGTCCTTGTGCTGGGAGCGGGCGTGGCCGGATTGCAAGCCATTGCCACCGCGCGACGGCTGGGCGCTGTAGTGGAAGCCTATGACGTCCGAGCCGCCGCCGGACAGGACGTAAAATCCCTGGGCGCAAAATTTCTTGAAGTGGACCTGGGCGGAATTGAAACCCAGGACGCAGGCGGATACGCCAAGGAACTTTCTCCTGAAGCTTTGCAGCGTGGCCGTGACATGGTGGCCAAACACGCCGCAATCTCTGATGTGATCATTACCACGGCGCAGGTGCCCGGACGCAAAGCGCCGCTCATGCTTACCGAAGAAGCGGTGAACAACATGCGCCCTGGAGCAGTCATCGTTGACTTGGCCGCTTCCACCGGCGGCAACGTTGCATACACCAAGGCCGGCGAAGACGTGGACCACAACGGCGTAACGATCCTTGGTCCGCTGAATTTGCCAGCCACGGTGCCGGGGCACGCCAGCCAGCTTTATTCGCGCAACCTGACGACGTTTATAGCCCTGATCAATGACAAAGGCGCTCTGAAAATCGATATGAATGATGACATCTTGAAACCGGCTTGCGTGGCTTATGAAGGCGGCAATGTTCATCCCAAAGTGGCCGCGGCCCTGGGACATCCGGTAGCGTAGCGCAGCTTTTAGCAGTGGTAACAGCTTTTTGTAATCGGCTTGTAATGCGGAGTTTTGTAACGTGGCTTTTGTGGTGGAAACCAAGGAGACCTGAATGGAGCACTTATTGTTTCATCCTGTAGGAATCGTCGTCGCGCTGGCGATGATGGAAGGCACCAGGGAACTATCTTTCAACCCGGCCGTGCTGATTGCTTCGCTGTACGTTTTTGCCCTGGCCGCGTTTCTCGGGTATCAGGTGATTTCACGGGTGCCGCCGCTGCTGCACACGCCGCTGATGTCGGCAACCAATGCGATTTCAGGCATTTCGCTGATTGGTTCGCTGGTGATTGCGGGATCGCACTACGACCAGCACCAGAGACTGGCGGAGCTCCTGGGCTGCGCCGCGGTGACCTCGGCCATGATCAATGTCACAGGCGGATTTTTGATTACCGACCGCATGCTCAAGATGTTCCGCAAGAAGGAAGTGCTCAAGACGGATAAGCCGGAGGAGAAAAAGTGAGCCACGCTCAATATTTTCTTGAAGCCACATACCTCATCGCCTCCTGCCTCTTCGTTCTTGGCTTAAAGGGACTCAGCCATCCTGATACGGCGCGCCGCGGAATGATTATGGCTGCGGCCGGAATGGCTGCCGCTGTCATTGGCACGCTTTTCCATCCCGACATTCACAACTACATCTACATCGCTATTGGCATGATCGTGGGCTCCGCGATTGGTATTCCCATGGCCATGGTGCCGATGACGGCCATGCCGCAACGGACTGCGCTCTCGCACGCCTTCGGCGCGCTGGCCGCATCGATGGTCGGCATTGCGGAATATGTGATTCACGGCAGCAATCTTGGTCCGGTAAAAGTCGGCGCGCTGGGCTTGGAAGTGATGCTGGGATCTTTGACCGTGACAGGTTCACTGATTGCCGCCGCAAAGCTGCAGGAAATGATGCGCGGAACTCCGATCATGTTTAAAGGGCAGCAGATTTTTAACTTGGCGCTTTTCATTGTGATGATCGGGTCATTTATCACGTGGATCGTCAATCCCGCGGGCGCGATGTTCTTTTACGTGATGGTGGGCTGCGCGTTTCTGTTTGGCGTCATGCTGGTGATTCCCATCGGGGCGGCGGATATGCCAGTGGTGATGTCGCTCTTGAACTCTTATGCCGGCTTGTCTTCGGCGGCGACCGGCTTTGTGCTTGGTAACAACGTCCTAATTATTGCCGGCACCCTTGACGGTTTCTCCGGCTTCATTCTGTCCATTTTGATGTGCCGCGCCATGAATCGCTCCATCACTAACGTGCTGTTTGGCGGCTTTGGCGCAGCGCTAACGCAAGAGACCGCTGTCACTGGATCGATGCGTGAAGTCGGGCTTGATGATGTTGCGGTCCAGCTAGCGTATGCCAACCAGGTCGTGTTTGTTCCCGGATATGGCATGGCTACCGCGCAGGCGCAGCATGCTTGCCGCGAGTTGGGCAATATCCTGGAAGAGCGCGGCATATCGGTTAAATACGCGATTCACCCCGTCGCCGGACGCATGCCAGGACACATGAACGTGCTTCTGGCTGAAGCCAATGTTCCGTACTCTTCGCTTTACGAGATGGACCAGATCAATCCTGAAATGCAGTCAACGGACGTGGCTGTAGTGATCGGCGCGAATGACGTGGTCAACCCCGACGCACGCGATAATCCAAAGAGTTTAATCGCTGGAATGCCCATCATTGAAGTGGATAGAGCAAAGTCGGTTGTGGTGCTGAAACGCGGCAAAGGCAAGGGCTTTTCCGGTCTGGAAAATCCACTCTTTTTCAAGCCTGTCACCGGAATGCTTTATGGAGACGCCAAAGCGTCGCTGACGAACCTTGTCCAGGCGGTGCAGAAGGTATAGCTTTCCGGAACTAGAAACTGAATGCGTAACTGTAATTCAATCGAGCGTCACCCATGGGTGGCGCTCATTGCATTTCATGCTCCGTAAATCCCCGAGCTCAATATTTCATGTTGAAGTTCAGCAAGTTCCAGTGATATGAGAACCACACAAACCCTAGACATGCCAGCAGAAGCAAAAGATTCCACACTTTGCCCCAGAACCATGCATGTGGATCTCTCCATGAGCGGAGTGTGGCCAGCAACACAACAACAGTTCCGAGCGCTCCCAGTATGCCCACAAGCTGTATCGCTTGAAACTTGAAATCAGATCGGGAACTCAGCACGCTGATTCCTCCACTTGTGAGGACCATCAGAAAAATCAGCAGGAATGCAACGTCCACGGCGCACACCACGCGCACCCACGGACGCAGGCGCAAGTAGCTGGGATCGAGATCAAGTCGCTGGTGATAGTGTCCTCGAATGACGGCGGCCAGCGGCCAGCACACCAGCGTCAATCCCAGAATCATCAGAACGCCCACAATCAATGCCTGGTTGAAATCCGCGCTTTGCACCAGGGACACGCGTTGCTCCGCGGCAGCAGGGAAGTTCGGGGCCAGCAGCATCTTCCCCTGGTAATCATGCACAAAAGCAAGCATGTCCTGGCCGTTCACCGAGCGATAAACCAACGGCGCAATTTCCTGCCACTGCTTGAGCTGGCCATTGAAATCCTTGAAAGGCTCCACTTTGATCGTGCCATTTTCGTCCGGCGTAACGCGGACATTTTCTTCCACCGCGCCTACCTTCAGAAAACTGCTTTCAGATCGGCGCGTGGTGAGGTATCGACCCGCGACGGTCTTTGCATCCGCATCAGCGCTGGCCAGCTTCTCAACTTTTGGCGGCATGTAAGGGAAGTAGCGATCCAGAAAGTGATACCACAACGCGCTGCGTGGACTGATGTCGCCTTTACCGGCGCTGTTATATGAAACAAAGAACCCGATGCTATTTTCCAATATCAGGTGCATGTCGCTGTGGAAGTAAACCGTATCGCCGCCGTGGCCGATGATGCGCTTCCCATTCCGCGATTCTTCATAGAACCCCAGACACATGCCATTCAATGCCGGACTGAGCCCAAACTGGCGCGAGTGCATCTGGCTTGCTGTTTCGGGACGCAGAATCTGCGCGCTTTCAAGTTTGCCGTTCTGAAGATGGGCAATCATGAAGCGCGAGATGTCGGCCGCAGTGGCTGCGAGAGCGCCGGCCGGAGCTTCTTCAATAATTTCAAATGGCTTTGACTTGCCAGAGCCCAGCCGGTAGCCGTTCGACATCAGCGGCTTCAATTCGGCAGGAAGCGGTTGCGCAAAGGTGGAATGGGCCATCCTCAACGGCTTGAAAATATTCTCCGCAACATAATCGTTGAACGGACGGCCCGAGACGCGCTCCACAATGTATCCAGCCAGTGAAGCTCCATAGTTCGAATATGCTGGCGTGGTCCCCGGAGGGAAGATGCGTTCCGGGATATGCGTGACCAGGTGCTGCTTCAGTGTGGATGTAGGAGCGGCTTCTTCAGTGATCAGGTCTTTGATCTGCTCCTCAAAGCCTGGAGTATGCGTCATAAGGTTGCGCAGCGCAATTGGCTTGCCAAATTTTGCCGGAATCTTGAAATCCAGATACTCATTGATATCGCGATCAAGGTCGAGCTTGCCCTGTTCCACAAGCTGCATTACCGCGGTCCAGGTAAATAGCTTGGAAACCGAGCCTGGACGGAACAGCGTGGCATCAACCGTGACTGGAGTTTTCTTTTCTACGTCGCTGTAGCCGTATCCCTTGGCGAATAAGATTGCTCCATCTTTCACCACCAGTACCACCGCTCCGGCAATATCTTCACGCTCAAGCTGCATGGGAACAAATCCATCCAGGAAGGCATGAACGTCTGCCGCGGTGAGTTCATGCGGAGGCTCGGTTACTCTCGACTCACCGGCGGTCGGCGCTTGCGGTGTGGGAGGAACCGGCGTGACTTTGGGCAACTGCGCACTCGCCAGAGAACCGAGCATTGCAAACTGAAACGCGAGCGCGAGAAGACTGCGTAATTTCATAATTGGCAATGCTCCGTTTTATATCTTTGAGGATGGAAATGAACGGGAAAGAATATCACGCGACTTCGCAAGACCGGCGATGGCTAGCGCGCCGCCTGTGCCCGAGGAATCAGCCCTCTCATCGCCCAGATTCCCAGCAATGGTCCAAAGGCCATGCTGGCCAGTGCCCAATTCCATCCGTAACGTGCCGCAATGGCAGCCATCAAGCGGATGACGAAGGCTGTCAGCAGAAATCCGAGTGCTACCTGGCAGGTAAGCGCCGTGCCGACGTAATTTTTATCGGACACCTCACTGATAATGGTCGAGAACTGCGCGGAATCGGCAATCACTGCAATTCCCCAAATCAGCGAAAGCGGAACCAGAATCATGGGACGGTGCAGAACCAGTGCCGCCATCACACAGCAGAGTGAACTGATGGCCATGGCAATAATGGTTACTCGCGCGCGCTGGGCCACGCGAACAGGAATTGCTTGGTCTTGCAATTTATCGCTCGCTGCTCCGGCCCAGATGCAGCCAACCGCGCCAATGGCTATTGCCAATGCTGCCATCGTCTCAAACATTGAACGCGACCAAGCAGCAGAGACCGAAAAGATCACGGCAATCCATCCCCACATGGAATAAAGCTCCCACATGTGCCCCAGATAGCCGAGATTGGCCAGCCGCAGCGGCCGGTTGCGGACGATTTCAAGAATTTGTGCAGGATCAAAGCGTGATTGCGGCATGGCAAATGGTCCCTGGCGAACTGCCACCGCAACGATTAGAGCGCCCACTAAAGCCTGTGCGCTTCCAAGGAGTATTACGCCTTGCCACCGCACCCGGCCCACGGCGTTCACGGCGTGTGGGAGCGCCGAGCCAACCGTGAGCGCGCCAATCATGATTCCCAGGGCCAGTCCGCGTCCGCGCTGGAACCATCCCGCGATAATTTTCATGCCCACGGGATAAACACCTGCCAGAAAAAATCCTGTAGCGCCCCGCAGCAGAATGGCTGGGAGTGGCTGTGCGGCTAAAAAAGCAAACGCTGCATTGGCAACAGCTGCCGCCACCGCGGAAACAACCAGAACTTTAATCGGACTGAAAACGTCCGGAATATTAAACAGCGCAAACGTGATTGCGCCCACGGAAAAGCCAATTTGCACAGCGATCGTCAGCCACGATCCCAAGGCCAGCCCTGAGTGCCACAGCGTTGTAATCTGCGGAATAACGGCGGTTCCGGTGAACCACAGTGACATGGCCAGCAAAATGGAGACTGAAAGCAAAAAAAGCGCCCGCCGGGATGAGAGTCCCTGGCGGGCTTCTGTCTGAACTGTTACGGGCATTTAGCTCTTGAGTTTCCGGCGTTCACAGGAGGTCACAATCGCTGCCGGATCAACAGCGTCGCTATCCACCTGCATTTCGGCGATCTTGCCTTCTTTATCGATCAGGAAATTCACGCGGCGGCCAATCTTGCGCTTTTCGTCGTACAGGCCGTACTTGCGGGTAACGTCGCCGCCCCAATCGCTCAGTAGCGGGAAAGTGACGTTAATTTTTTCCGCCCAAGCGGCGTTGCTGAAGGGGCTGTCCATGCTAACACCCAGTACCTGGGTGTCTGCAGCTTCCAGTTTTTGCAAGTTCGCCTGGAAGTTCTGCATTTGCTTGGTTCAACCACCTGTGAAGGCAAAGATATAAAACGCCAGTGCGACGTTTTTCTTCCCTTTGAAATCATGGAGTGAGACCTTGTTCTTGTAGGTCTGGTCGGGCAAAGTAAAGTCGGGCGCCATATCTCCCACTTTCAATGCCGGCGCCGGAGGCGCTTCTTTTTTATCTTCTTTCTTGTCCCCTTGCGCAAACAAACTGGTTCCGGCCGCCGGCCCCAGCAGCGCTAGCGTTCCCAACATCTGTACAGCGGTTCTTCTACGCATTAGTTCTTCCTCCGCATGAATGCTGCACGGTAAGCCTAAATTCACGCGGTCACTCAGTCAATAGGAGATCGCGTGCCGCATCGGGGAGCAACTTTGCCCAGCCTGGGTGTTAGTATTTGGCGGAGACATATTCCAATGAAATTATTAGCTTCGCTGATCGTAATGGCGCTTGCTTCTATGGCGTCTGCGCAGGTTTCAAGCACTCCCGCGGCAATCCAGCTCAATACCATTTATGCCGGCGCCGATGGCAAGTTTGAAGCCGCTCCTGACACCGCCGTTATCCGCATGGACATTGCCTCCCAGCAGGACACATCCCGCGCAGCTTATGACCACACAGCTTTGGCCGTGGATCACGTGCGCCAGGTCTTAACCAGCAACGGCATTGACCTGAAGGCCGCTCAGTTCGGGAGCTACCAGATGCAGCCGATGTATGACTGGAAAAACCCCAAGCACAAAGTTATCGGCTACCGCGTAACCTCTGATGTCACACTCAAGCTCCGCGACTTCAAGAAGGTCGGCGCTATCACGGAGCAGCTCGCGGACATTGAAGACACGCAGAACCAGTCCGTAAATTACACTCTGGAAGATATTGAGCAAGCCAAAGCCAAAGCATCTGAAGATGCGCTCAAGAAAGCCCGCAACCAGGCAGCAGCCGTCGCTACTGCCGGTGGACGTACTCTGGGCGATCTTCTCTATGCCTCGGTCGACGTAAACCAGCCGAATGTCGTGCCCATGGTATTCGCGCAGAGTATGGCGCGCTCAGCTGCGCCAGCCGCCACGCCTCCGCCCATGGCTGACTTCACTCCGCAAACCGTGACTATCAACGCGCACGTGAACGCCTTATTTGCGCTCAAGTAAACTGCTCCGGCAATCCTGAGCTTTGATCGGCTGCGTGGTTATTCCTGCCCCATAATCAACGGCAGCCCGTTTTTACCACTACCAATCACAATGATCTTTGCATTGGGGCTTTTGGCTAGCGTTTCTGTGGCCTCAATGCCTTTCCATTGCAGTAGTTGCGGGCTGATGCCCTGGGCCACAATTTGCTGAAAGTCGTGGACGCCTTGCGCTTCAATCCGCTTGCGGTCCGCTTCCTGGCGTTCTTTCTGCAGCCGGAAGTTCATCGCCAGCGATTCCTGCTCCGCCTGCTGCTTGGTTTCAATGGAAGCCCGCAACGTGTGCGGAAGCTGAATGTCGCGCAGCAGGACGCTCTCTACCACCAAGCCGCGGGGTTCGAGCGTGGCCTTCAGTCCCGATTTGATCTCGTCCTCCACTTCTTTACGAGAACTGGAATATAGCGTGTTCGCTGAGTGTCCGGCGGTGGTGTCTCGAATAATCGATCGCAGATTTGGCTCGATGATGGTATGAGCATACTCTGGGCCGAGTTTGCTATAAACATCGGCGGCATGGCTCTGGTCCAGGTGATAAATAAGAGACGTGTCAATCTCCAGATTCAAGCCTTCCATGGAAGGGGTGGACGTGTGCTCTTCCTGCGCCTGCGTCCGTACGGAAAAGACGTGGTTGATTTTGAATGGGGAGACAAAATGGGTCCCTGCCGGCAGCGTTTCACCCGTGACGCGTCCGAAATAAACCAGCACACCGACGTTCCCAGGCGGAACATAGGCCACAGACGCCCATAAAAGGATGACAAGGAAAACCAGCCCCAGCCCAACCAGGATCGGAGTGCCGGAAATAGATTTGGGATTTGAGTTGATGATTCTGGGATCGAAGTGTGACATTGGGTAAAACTCCTTCTTTTTCTAGTGGATAGTTGATGTTTCCTGGCGGAGAACGGCGATTTACTGCCGGGGCATGATTTGCGACTTCTTCAATGTTTTGGCTGGTAGCGATTCCTAGAATAAAGGCAGCAAGGGATTGCAGCTAAGTAATAATTGAAGGAAAAAACTCCCTCTCAGCAAGATTCACAGAGCAATTTTTTCAGGGGCAGGGAATTACTACCTGCTTTTTCCCTCAGCAGCTCTGCTAAGTCTTTTATTTCCAGCACCAATGGAATGGCACAGAGGATGCAATAACCCATGCCAGACGAAGTGGCGCGCATCGGGGCGCTTTCGAATGGATCTAACGGCCAGAGATCCCTCGAAAGTGCCTCGTTGCATTTTGAGCGGCACTGCGGGCGTGAGCGGAGCGGGAGCCCGCACGCGAAATCCTAAGCCGAAGGCGAAGGATCTGCTATCGAAGCGATTTGGCGGTGTGAGCGAGGCGCTGCCGAAGGCGCAGCCGACCGGAAGCCTGCAGGCGAAATCCTGACCCTGAGCTTTGCCGAAGGGGAAGGATCTGCTTTATGCGTAAGGGAAGCGGGAGCCCGCACGCGAAATCCTGAGCCGAAGGCGAAGGATATGCTCTCGAAAAGCGATTTGGCGGCGTGAGTGAGGCGGAGCCGAGCGGGAGCCGACAGCCGAAATCCTGAGTGACCCTAAGGCTTGCTGAAGGGGAGTCGAAGGATCTCTGCTTTTACATTAGCCACTCAGCACCAGCTTACGGGCGCTCTGGGCCGAAGCTTATTGGTTCCGATCCAGTAATTCCGGCTGGCGCACCGTAAACACTCCTGTTTCAGGTCTTCCATAATACAGCGGAACTTATACGCCTTCCCAGCCGTAACAATGGCCAGCCGGAAGTGCAAATCGTGATAATTTTGCGATTCCGGTTAATAACAGGGTTCTTCTCTCGTCTGACATTTTGAGAGGAGCACCGTACTTAAATTGCAGGCCACAATGCAAATAGCGCAGGCGAATATGGCAGTCATGGCCGGAGACAGTTACAGGCCGGGGCTGGAGCAGATATTTCTGGAGCACAAAGAACTCATTTACCGGGCGGCGTACCGCATTACCGGCAATTCGAGTGATGCGGAAGACGTTTTGCAAACCGTCTTTCTGCGCCTGGTGCGACAGGAGAAATTTCCGGAAATTTCCAATCTTCCCGGTTATCTGCACCGGTCCGCGGTGAATGCGTCTCTGGACTTGCTGCGTGGGAAAAAGGAAACTTTTTCCCTGGATGAAGACCCGAACCAGACAGAAGTGGTATCCACAGATCATGGGCCCCATTCGGCTGAACTCCGGGACTGGTTGCGCCATGCTCTGGCGAAACTGAATCCACGCTGGGCGGAAATGTTTGTGCTTCGATTTATAGAGGATTACAGCAATCGTGAAATAGCCGGAATTATGGATACATCGGCTGCGGTAGTTGCTGTGGTGCTGCATCGTACGCGTGCTCAACTCAAGAAGGATTTCAAAGGAATGACGAGAGGTGCCCGATGAAGCCGGACGAAAAGAATCGCGCCATCAATCCAGGCGAAAGGCTCGACCACGCGGTTAATGCTATGCGCGCCGAGCAGCCTGATCAACAAACCATGAACGCCGCCGGTGAGCGTGTGTGGCAGCGCGTTAGCCAGGAAGCCGCTTTTCCTTCCACCGTGCAGGTAGCTTCTATCCGTGGATGTGAGGACGTACGCTCATTGCTGCCGCAGTATCGCAACGGGACACTCGCTTCAGCCCGCGCATTGCTCGTGGAATCTCACTTGCATGAGTGCGCCACTTGCCGCCGGGAAGCAGAGACCGGCAAACGTGACCGCAACGCTATGGCGCCTTGGAAGCAGGAGCTTCCTCAGATAGCAAATCCCAGTTTCCGTTGGGTAGCTGCCGCCGCTGCAATCGTAATCTTCGCGGTCGCAACTTACTTTGCGCAGGACAAATTCTTCTCCGGCCCGCAGGGCATGCGCGCACGTGTGGAATCGCTGAACGGTGTGCTGACCCGCGTGGGTTATAGCGGTGATCAGCCACTCAAAGTGGGCGATGAAGTCACGGAAGGGCAGAAAGTTCGTACCGGCGGCGGATCGCATGCCATGTTGCGGCTGCGTGATGGCTCCGTGGTGGAAATGAACGAGCGCGCCGAATTTGGCGTTTCCATGGGCCGCAAGGACACCACCGTACAACTTGAGCGCGGCAACATTATCATTCAAGCGGCCAAGCGCAGCAGCGGCCATCTTTATGTAGCTGCGCGGGACTGCCGCGTCTCGGTCACAGGCACTGTTTTCTCTGTGAACGCCGGAATGAAGGGTTCGCGCGTCTCCGTGATCGAAGGTGAAGTGCGCGTGGCTGAAGCTGGAGCAGAGAAAGTCCTGCACCCCGGCGATCAGCTTACAACCAACGCCAGTCTGGCCGTGGTCCCTGTGAAGCAAGAGATTGCCTGGAGCCAGAATCTCGATAAGCATCTGGCGCTGCTGGCGGAGTTTGCTCACTTGAGCAACAAATTGGAAACCGTACAGATGCCGGGCTTGCGCTTTAAGAGCAATGTGCTGGCAACACTGCCCGCGAATACCGTGGTTTTCGCCGGTATTCCCAACTTGGGCGATGCAGTCCAGCAGGCCAATAAGCTCTTCCAGCAGGAACTGCAGGAATCTGCCGTGCTGCGCGAGTGGTGGCAGCAGGTGCAGGCAGGGAAGAAGGATGGCCCCGAGTTTGATGAGATCATTAACTACGTCCACGATCTTGGCCAGTATCTGGGCGATGAAATTGTTTTCTCGGTGGCGCTGAACGGGCACGACGGCGAACCTCTGGTGGTCGCGCAGGTGCAACATGACGGCCTGAAGCAATTCATCGAGCAGGAAGCGGCGAAGTATGCCGGTACCAAGGAACACATACGCGTGGTGGACGAACAAGAGCTAAACCAGATTTCTGCGCAGCAAGGGAAGCAACTGCTGATACTGGTCCGTTCTGACTTTGTTGCGGCGGCCGGCGATGCTGCCACACTCAAACAATTTGTTGCTGGACTGAACAGCGGTGGCGGCGGCTTTGCCGGCACACCTTTTGGCCAGCGCATGGCTGCGCAGTACAAGAATGGCGCAGAGATTCTGTTCGGCGCGAATCTGGCAGAGATGACTGCCTCTCATCATCCCCGCAATGTGGAACAAAACTCGCAGTTTGCTCTAACCGGCCTGGGCGACGTGGAATACTTGATCGCTGAGCGTAAAGGAATTGGCGCGCAGGTGCAGAACCACGCGCAATTAACGTTCGTAAACCAGCGCCGTGGACTGGCTTCATGGCTGGCTGCTCCTGCGCCAATCGGCGGGCTGGATTTCGTTTCCACGGATGCCGGAGCGGTGGCGGCATTCATCTCCAAGAATCCTGCCGACATGCTGGATGATGTCCTGAATCTCTCCGACGCCAGCGGCAACGACGGTTCAGCAAAAATCGCACAAGGTGAATCCGAGCTGAAGATCCAGTTCCATCGCGATCTGGCAGACACGCTGGGCGGCGAATTTACCATCGCTCTGGATGGCCCAATTCTACCGACGCCATCATGGAAGATTGTGGTTGAGGTAAAAGACCCGGGGCGTCTGCAATCGACTATCCAGCAACTGATTACGGATATAAATGACCACGTCCAGGGCGAGAAAAGCGAACATCCCGGCCTGGCGCTGGAACAGAACGCGGCCAACGGACTTACGTTCTATACAATCCGCTCCACCGATGCAACAAAACCGTTTGAGGCTACGTATACATTTACTGACGGATACATGATTCTTGGTCCAAGCAGGGCACTGGTTATGGACGCGATCACCATTCACCAAAACGGAAACTCGCTGGCGCACTCGGCGGATTTCCGCGCCCTTTTGCCACAGGACGAACAGCCTGATGTTTCCGCGGTGCTCTATCAGAACCTTGCCCCGGTGATCCAGCCGATAGCAGAACAGCTTAGTGCTTCGCAATTGCAATCACTAAAACAGATTGCAGCGGAGACCAAACCGAGCGTAGTCTGCGCTTATGGTGAAAGTAACGCCATCCGCGTGGCCAGCAGCAGCCGGCTTTTCGGCTTTGATCTAAACACCCTGGCTCTTACCACATTGATGAACGTGGTGCAGCCTTCACGAGCGCATGGAGCGCTCTCTCACTAGCAAGAGGCCGAATGTCTGCAACTATTGAAATGCAAAACCTGACGGTGCAGCTGGGCAACAGGACAATCCTGAACCAGTTGAACGGCGCGCTGTCAGGTCGATGTATTGGATTGCTGGGCCCAAACGGCTCAGGCAAATCAACCCTGATCAATACGCTGCTGGGGTTTTATGAGCCGGTTGCCGGCGCGGCCCGCATCTTTGGCAAAGAAGTTAAAACTAATCTACGCGAACTGCGCGCCGCGATCGGCTACATGCCGGAAAGCGATGCCTTTATCGCCGATATGACCGGCGTCCGCTTTGTTCGTTACATGGCTGAACTGTCTGGTCTTCCACGCGGTGAAGCCATGGAGCGCGCCCATGAAGCATTTTTCTATGTCGGCCTGGGCGAAGCTCGCTACCGCAAGCTGGGAACGTACTCACTGGGCATGAAGCAGCTGGCCAAGCTGGCGCAGGCCATCGCGCACGGGCCAAAGCTTGTGCTGCTGGACGAGCCCACCAACGGCCTTGACCCTGAAGCACGTATTCGCATGCTGCAACTGGTGCGCGAGATTCGTGATACCGGCGAAGTAAGCGTGCTGATTTCGTCACACCTGCTGCGCGATATTGAAGAATGCTGTGACCAGGTATTGATCCTGAAAGATGGGCGGATCGCCGCGTTGTGCAATCTGGAAGAAGAGCGCAAAGCCAATCTCAAGTTTCTGGAACTGGAAGTCACGCAGGGCAATGGCTTTCTTGAGTCGGTACGCGGACTGGGGTGCGAGTGCGCCAGCTTTGGCGCGGGTCGCGTCCGCATTGTTCTGCCGGACAACATTGACCTGCGCCAGATTTATCGCACAGCCGCGGAGCATGAGGTACAGATACGCCGCATGAATTACCGGAGAGATACGTTGGAAGACATCTTCCTCAAAGCGATGGCTGGAACTCCGCAGGCAGCTTCAGTACAACAAGGGAGCGCCAATGGCAGTCTATAAGCGTACATACAAAGCTTATCGTGGGCCGCTCACCCCGGCGTGGTCGCGCTTTACTGTGCTCACACGCTACGGCCTTTCAACATTGTTTGATTCGCGGCCGTTTGCCGCGTACACGGTCTTGTGCTTCCTGCCATTCTTGGGCGCGCTGGGATACATATATGTTGTTCACAGCGCCGCTGCCCAGGCGCTGCTTCGGGTGGGCAATGCAATGCCGGGTACCGTTAACAATGAATTTTTTCTTGGTTTTCTTGGCTTTGAGGCGGGAATGGGATTCATTCTTGCTGCGTGGGGCGGTCCAGGCATGATCACCAAGGATTTTGCCAATCATTCTGTGCAGTTATATCTCAGCCGGCCAATTTCGCGGACAGAGTATCTCGTTGGGAAAATTTCTGTTTTGGCAGCGTTGCTTTCCTGCACCACCTGGATTCCAGCCCTGCTGTTGTTCTTTGTGAAGGCTGAGCTTCAGGGCAATGGTTGGCTGTGGGAGAACCTCTGGATGGCAGGCTCTATTGTCGTTAGCTGTTTCATCTGGATTGCCATAATCTCCCTGATTTCGATGGCGGTGGCGGTCTGGGTAAAGTGGCGTATTGCCGCCACAGCTCTCATGCTGGGGATATTCTTTCTATTGCCTGCGGCGGCACAAATACTGGACGCGATTTTGCGCACACAATGGGGTAATGTGTTCAACATTACTCATATGATTTCGCTCGTCTGGATGCGCCTCTTTCGCGAGAGCCAAGCCGAACTGCCTCCAGCCTTGCGTGGTATTCCACTCTGGGCGGCTTGGGCATCATTGCTATCAACGTGTGCTGCTTGCTTCTGGCTGCTTGATCGTAAGCTGCGGGCCCGTGAGGTGGAGCGCTCATGACTCCTACAGCGAACAGCAGCATCGTTTTTGAAAACGTCTCCAAGTTTTATGGCGAAGTCTTGGGCGTGAATCGCGTGAACCTGACGCTGCCGCCCGGCGTGACAAGCTTGGTCGGTCCCAACGGCTCCGGCAAAACCACGCTGATGAATCTGGTCACTGGGCTCGTCCGACCAACGCAGGGGCATGTAAGCGTGCTTGGTCTCACGCCTGACCAGCCGGAAGAATTCTTTCGTCACGTTGGCTATTGCACGCAGTTCGATTCATTTCCCAAGGGCGTTACAGGCTTCGAATTCATTCAGCAATCACTGCGGTTGCGCGGCGTCAGTGGCCCAGATGCTGCGCGCCTCACAACGGAAGCGATTGATCGGGTCACCATGGGCGACGCTGCTCATCGCCGCGTGGCAGGTTACAGCAAAGGCATGCGCCAGCGCATCCGGCTGGCCCAGGCTATTGCGCATCATCCCACCGTTCTTGTGCTCGATGAGCCGCTGAATGGACTTGATCCCATGGCTCGGTCGGAATCAATTGCTCTGTTTGCGGCCTTGGGAAAACAAGGCCTGCACGTGATTATCTCCAGCCATGTGCTGCATGAGGTCGACAAGATTTCCGACCAGGTCGTGCTGATGAGCTATGGCTACGTTGTGGCGGAAGGACAGATTCATGGTGTTCGTACCGAAGTAAAAGAACATCCCATGCAGATTCTTGTCCGCTGCGCGCAGCCCGGCCTGCTCGCCGCCCGCCTGTTTGTACACGACCATGTGGTGGAAGCCAAGCTGAACAATGACGGTAAGGGCGTTCTGGTCCGCACCAGGGATGCCGACCGGTTCTATGAAGTCCTGAACAAAATAGTGGTGGAAGATGACTTTGCCGTGGATACAGTGGCTCCCAATGATGATGACGTGAACTCCGTCTATCAATACCTGATCGGCAGCGGAGGAGGCACCGTATGAGCACAGCGACCATCGCGCGTCCGCGCAAGTCATTCAGCGAATTGCCGTGGCAGTTGTGGGCCTCGCAACTGGCGGCTCTTCTGCGCATTGAAATCAAGAAGACTCTCTGGATGCGTCGCAGCATATGGATCTATCTGCTCGCATTTGCTCCCACTCTAATGTTCGGCATACACGCGCTTACCAGCCCCATGGGCCGCAATTGCAGCATTGAAGAAGATACGCGAGTGCTGGCTTACACATTCCAGATATTTTATTTGCGCGTTGGGATTTTCTTTGGCTGCATGGGTCTTTTCACGTGGCTGTTTCGCGGTGAGATTGTAGAGAAAAGTCTGCATTATTATTTTCTCTCGCCCATGCGGCGCGAATTGCTGGTAGCAGGGAAGTTTCTGGCCGGATTAATCACAACATCGTTGATCTTTGGCGCTTCCGTACTGCTTTGCTTCACTTTTGTCTACGGACATTTTGGGGCTCCCGGTCGAGCGTATGTGTTCAATGGGCCCGGTCTTGGACAGCTAGGCTCCTATCTGCTGGTAACCGTGCTCGCCTGTCTTGGATTTGGTTCAATCTTCCTGGCTCTGAGCCTGATCTTTAAAAATCCGATCATTCCCGGCGTCGTGGTGCTGTTGTGGGAATCCTTCCATGCCGTTGCGCCTTCACTGCTGCAGAAATTCAGCGTCACGTTTTATCTAAAGCAGCTTTCCCCGGTCACCATTCCGACCGACGGCCTCATGGCGCTGTTCACCGTCATGGCTGAGCCAGTTTCGCCGTGGCTGGCGATCCCTGGATTGCTAGTCTTAAGCGCCGCAATTCTGGTGTTCGCCGCCTACCGTATCCGCAGGACAGAGATCAGTTATCTGGCTGACTAAACTTACTTCTGCAAAAACGGATTCGTCTCGCGCTCTTCGCCGATGGTCGTAGTCGGCCCATGACCAGGCATGACTTCTGTTTCATCTGGCAGCGCCAGCACTTGCGTATGCAGTGAGCGCATAATTTTATCCATCGATCCACCAGGCAGATCAGTGCGGCCAATGCTCCCGGCAAAGAGCGTATCCCCGGCGATCAGTTTCTTTTCGGCAGGAAAATAAACACAGATACTGCCTTCTGTGTGTCCGGGCGTGTGAATCACGTTTGAAGTTATCTCGCCGATCTTCAGCACCCGGCCCTGGCCAATCGCTTCATCCACCTGAACGTCTCCAGGCGGCCGCATGCCGACCCATGCCGCTTGCACGTCGAGCATCTTCAATAGGACATGATCGTTTTGGTTCATCAAAATCGGCGCGCCTGTAGCTGCTTTGAGCTTCATTGCACCGCCCACATGATCAATATGCGCATGGGTTATCACAATCTGCTTAAGCGTGAGTTTTTCCTGGCGCAGTATCTCCAGGATTCCTTCAATCTGATCGCCCGGGTCAATCACCATGGCTTCGTGGGTTTTCTCGTCGCCAATAACAGAGCAGTTGCATTGCAGCGGGCCCACGGGAAAGATTTTGTGGATCATACAAATATGCTAATTGCAGAAGCGTTCTACGGCTAGCGCAGGGCTGATTATCAAAAACAATTCCGCCGGCAGGGAACTACTATCCAAAAAGCATAAGCCGCCCGAAAGCGGCTCTGCTGAAAATCAAACCGCGCTTACTTCTTTGGCGTCTCCACCGGCGTGGGGATCCTATCCATCACTGAAGATGATCCGTGCAGGCTGCTGATATACGTCAGCGCCATGGACGTCACCATGAAGATAATGGCGCACCACGTGGTCAGGCGAGAAAAGACGGTGGCTGTGCCGCGCGGGCCAAAAGCCGTCTGGCTGCCCATACCGCCAAAAGTGGCAGCAATATCGGCGCTCTTGCCGTGTTGCAGCAACACCACCACAATCAGCACCGCACAAACAATCACATGAATAATGGTTATTAAAACGCTAAGCATCTGGAATCAAAAATCCTTTCAAATCTTGGTGCGGAAGGGGGGATTTGAACCCCCACGCCTTTCGGCGCCACCCCCTCAAGATGGTGTGTCTGCCAGTTCCACCACTTCCGCTCTGGGCCTGTTTGCACCCATAAGCGCAGAAACGCCGGATGGGAGAAAAAGGAAACTCGATTATAACAAACTCCGGTTCCCTGACCTAGAAGCCAAATAGCTCTGAGCCGTCCGCTTACAGCGTGGATCGCCGCCTCGATCGCGACCTTTTGGCTCGATGAAGGGCCGTCTTACTTCAAGTTCATATCCGGAATGCTCTTAAACGCGATTCTGGGTGGCGCAGCCTCCCGAACTTTGTGAATCCCGCCCAGATACAAAGTTGTGGAGCCATACTTTGCGTTAACGCTGTCCATCACCTCGGCCAGCCGCTCAAACTTTCCTGCTCCATACATCTCGTCAAAAAGCGTCATGTTCCGCATGTTTTCCGGGATCAGGTCCATCAAGGCCACGCTCACCATCACCGGCCTGAATTTAGGGCAGTCTCTCCATGCTTCCTGGAAAACATTCACCAGCGTCACGGTGTCCTGGCAGGAAGGGAGGCGCAAACTGGCTTCCCACACCGGACGGTCATAATGCAGCCAGTAGCCGCGCGGATCATCCTCTTTGGCTTGTTCCTTCGAAAATAGGACATAGATCACCATCGCGCTGGTCCAGAGTTTGGCTTGGCGCAAGCGCACTGCGGCTTTATGCAGCAGTTTCTTGCCGACGGCACACGCCTGTTCTCGCGTCCGCAACTCAGGCGGCAGGACATGCTGGTGGCTAATGCTGCTCGTTTGCGATTCTCGTTCGTCAAAATCGATCCCACGCAGTTTTAGCCAAAAGCGCGTGCCCAATACTCCACCCCAAAGCTGAGTCATGCGGTCCATATCAAGCTGCCAGAGTTGCTCCATGGTCGCGATGCCCTGTTTAAGTAGGCGCTGTTCCATGTTGTGGCCAATTCCCGGCAGGTCGCGCGGTTTTAATCGGAATAAAATCTGCGGAAGTTGGTCTGCGGTAAGCGTTATCAGGCCATCCGGTTTCTTCATGTTTGAAGCCACCTTGGCCAGAAAACGGTTCGGCGCCAGCCCAACCGAGCAATGCAGCATTTCCCCCACGGAATAAATCGCTCGCTTCACCCGGCGGGCCAGCTCCTGGGCATTCGATATTTGCCTGTCGCGCCCACCCAGCCGGCATTCCATTTCATCAATGGAAACGATTTTTGAAACGTGCAGGCAGTTTTGCTCAACTGCGGTTTTTATTTTTTCGTGGTATTCAACATAGATCTCATGCCGGGCCACCACCACGTTCAGGTCAGGACATTTCTTGCGTGCCTCGCCCAGAGCAGTCCCGGTGCTTACGCCAAATGCCTTGGCCTCATAACTGGCGGCAATGCAGACCGTTGAATCCGCATCCACCGTTACAACCGCCGTAGGCTTTCCACGAAGGTGAGGCTGGACCTGCTGCTCCACAGAGGCAAAGTACGAATTCATGTCCAGAAAGAGCCAATTGACCTGTTCCGCTGCGTGAGAGGCGCCTAGCATGACTAAGCGAACATAGCAGATACGGTGAATAAAAGGCAAATCTCCGTGTGGACAAAGAAGCTCCGCCTTTGGCCGACGTCTTTGTCTCGCCTGACCACCTTGCGCGTCGAGTGTCAGGTATGCGCCCCGTCTGTTCTGTCAGCGATGTCCCCGGTCTATTTTGTCAGGGATGTGCCCGGTCTGTACCCTACCGTGTACCCTCCCCTATGCCTCAGATGAAATTCAAGGCAGACGAGCTTCCGGGAAGGAGCATGAAGCTCGTCTGCTTTCTGAAGAGCAGCCAGCCAATCTAACGTTGGTGGCTGGCCGGTCTCTTCAGTTTCGCGGGACGCGAAAGTCGCTAAATTGCACGGGCCAGCGTACGGGACTCAACAGCCTGGGCCAGCATTCGGCTTCCGGCCCGGATTACCTGCTGTGAAAACCGTTCCATCTCTTCCAGTTGAGGGCTGAATTGCAATAGCAATAGGCCAGCGCCGGCATCTTCAAATTCGGCGATGCGCTCAGCCACCTGCTCCGGCGTTCCCACCAGTCCAGACCGCAGACCGCGATTCGAGACGGAGTAGTCTTCCAATGAAACGCGTTGCTCAAGTTGCGTGTTTGCCAGCCACTGCTGGTAATTCTGGTATCCGGCGGCGTTCTGCTGGACATCAGTAATGCGGCGCAACTCTTCCTGCGCTTCACGTTCCGTATCGCGAACGATGGCATAAGCCGCGACGCCGAACTGCATCGGTGGCAATCCCCATCTTTCGCGACGAGTGGATAGATCGCGAACTTTTTCGCCGATCTTCTCCGGCGGATCGCCATGCATCACATAAGCATCGCACTTTTGTGAAATCAAATTCTTGGCTGCTTCTGATTCGCCGCCGGCGTAAATTACCGGTCGAGGTCGAGATACAGGCTTCGGCTGTAGGACCAGATCCTCAACTTTGTAATATTTGCCGTCGTAATTCACGTGATCGTGTTTCCAGGCTTGATCGACGACATCTAACCACTCTGACGTGCGTGCGTAGCGATCGTCATGCTTATCGAAGTGCACACCGTATTTGCGTGCTTCCTCTGCCCACCAGGACGAAACTACGTTGAGCGAAACACGGCCGTTGCTGATGTGGTCGATATTTGCCGCCTGCTTAGCCAGCAAGGCAGGATTGTGAAATGTCGGGCGGACTGCGACCATCAGCTCAAGTCGATGTGTGACGGCGGCCAACGCAGCCGCCGTTGACCAGGCGTCGAGCGACGGCTCTTCAGGGCCCTTAATATCATTCAAGTTGAGTTCGGCAATCAATGTAAGATCAAAGCCAATCTCTTCACTGCGCCTCGCCAGCCGGCTAACGTATGGCCAGCTGGTTTCCATCCGCTCGTCTTCCACGTTGCGCAGCCAACCGCCAAAAACAGGGAGCCAATATCCGTATCTCATTACGCGGCCTCCTTTTCCAGGAAGTCGACCAGCCGTACAAATGGATCAAAGCCAATTACCTTGGGTCCGTCAGCCACGAAATTGGAAAGCGCGTTGATGTCATAAAAATAAAGCTTGCCGTCGCGATCATCGATGATGTACTCGATGCCGCCGACTTCAATTTGCGCCTCCTGCATGATGCGCTCGACTTGCTGAATGATTTCGTCCGATGGCGTGTAGCCCTCGACTTTCAGGCCGGTTTTCGGTGCGTCCACTGGACACGCGGCGCGGGCCAGTTCCTGGCCGCCAGTGGTCTTGCAGATGTCTGCCGGGCAGAGATCAAAGGTTTCACCCGTAAGGTGAACCTTTATTCCGTAGAGGAATTTGCCGCCGACAACTTCCACGCGAACAATATGTCCGCCGCGCGCAGGAATGAATTCCTGCACCAGCGCTGTTGTGTCCAGACCCAGATCGAGCGTGCCGGCTTGGGCCGCGACCTCCAGTTCCTCTCGCGAGTTGAACTTTGTGACGCCAGCGCCACTTCCGCCAATATTCGGCTTCACCACAATAGGGAAGCGCAGCCCATCCGATGCCTGCACCGCGTCTGCGGGATTGTTGATCACGCGGCTCTTGGGATAAGGAAGTCCGAGCCTCTCCAGCAGCGATAGCTGCAAGGCCTTTGACGTCTCATAGCGAAAGGCTTTCTGGCCGTTCACAATGCGTTTGCCGCGCTGCTCAAGGTGATCGAGATAATAGAGCGTGTAAAAGATCGCCTGGCCATGGCCACGGCGGTAAGCGGAAGGGCTCATTCGATTAAAGACCAGTGAGTAGCCGCCCTCGCCGTTCAGGTGAGCGGGATCGAAATGGTGTTGGGCCGCGTCAATGCGGACGAATGGCACTCCCCGGCGCTCCAGTTCCTTGAAGAGTGGAACGAACCAGTGCGGGTGTTCATAGTAAATTGCGATTGGCTTCTTCAGCTTTGACATGCCTTCCTCTTTCCTTCAGAGGCGCCGCTTGTCCCGTGTGAGAAGCCAAACAAAAAGGCCGCTCACTTTGAGCGGCCCCGGTTTCAATCTGAGTCTGAAAATCTAAGAAAAATTGCTCAGCACCGGCCGCTCGCGTGTACACGTACACATACAGCAACACATGACCATGTTGCTGGCGGAAGCCGGGTTGGTGAATGATTGGTGCATCTGAATCTTCCAAATGCTACACCCGGGTGCAGGGGACAGTCAATCATTCTCTTGTAGAGGCGCATCTTGGGGCGCAGGTGTAATCTAACTTTCTTCATCCTGCAGGGCACCTACGTAAAGAGGATCAGCGTCACTGGCCGAACATCCAATTCATTCTTTGTAAAGCGTTTAGAATGGTCGTGTGGACGACGAATCGGGCATTTTTGCCGGCAATGAACGCAAAGAAAAAGAGCAGCAGATGCTCAAAGCGGGACGCTTGCCGCCGGGCCAGTCACTTACCTTAAAGTGGCCGGTGTTGCATTACGGGTCGGTGCCACGCTTTGAGCCTGCGCGCTGGGACTTTAACATTCGAGGTCTGGTGGACCAGCCATTGCGGCTTAAATGGGACGAATTCAACAAGCTGCCCAAAGTCAAAGCACACAGCGATTTCCATTGCGTCACGCGCTGGAGCCGCTTTGACAATGACTGGCAAGGCGTCGCATTTCAGGAAGTTCTGAAGCTGGTAAAACTCAAGCCGGAAGCGAAATACGTGCTTGTCCACGCCGAACAGGGCTTCACGGCCAACGTGCCTTTGATCGACCTTGATCGCGAAGACGTGCTTTTTGCCACGCACCATGACGGCCAGCCGCTCTCGGCGGACCACGGCTATCCTCTGCGGCTGATCGTGCCGCATCTTTATGCCTGGAAATCAGTGAAGTGGGTGCGAGGGTTGGAATTTACGGATCATGATGTTCCCGGTTTTTGGGAACAAAACGGCTATCACATGTACGGCGACCCATTTCTGGAACAGCGGTTTGATACGGATTAGCACTCAGCAATTAGCATCGGCAGTCAGCCAAGAAAAGATTAGCCGCGAATTCCGCGAACAAACACGAATCAGAAAAGCAGAACGATTTGCGTCTTGCGAGACGTCCGCACTACGTGTTGATCTGCGACCGTCAGCTGAAATCTGCGGCGATATTTTTGAGCTTTGACTGAATGCTGAGCGCTGATTGCTGACTGCTATTTAACAATCGCGTTATAACCATCGCCAGACAAACGAGTGCGCATGGCTTCAGCATCTTTCCTATCGGTGAATGGGCCAACCTGAACGTGAAACAGTGGATCACCGGCTGCGTTAGCGATGAAGACCGGATATTGTTTCTTCCGCAGTGCCGTAACCAGGATCTCAGCATCTTCCTGTTTCGATACGGCTGCCACCTGCACCATGAATGAGCTTGCGGCGCCGTTTTTAGCATCTGTTCCCGCGGATTGCGCAGCGTTTTGATCTGAGGTCTTGCTGCCAGCGGACTGCTGGGCTGCAGGTGGCTGATCAGCAGCCTTGGCAGAAGAGCTTGCGCCGCTGGCTGTAGCGGCCGCGCAGTTGGGCGATCCTGGAGGGCAGGTCTGCGTGACAGCTTCCGGAGTCTTGTTGCCGGCGTAAGGCTTTCCGGTGCTGTTGTTGGGCACCGTGGCCACGATTTCAGTCCGTCCGCCTGCGCTGGTGCTCTTGCCCAGCAGGTATCCCATGGTGAAAAACACGCCGCAGATAATCGCCAAAGCAAAAAAGATGCCGAGCAGTTTGCCCGTACTCAGCGTGATTTCAGTGTCGCGCACCTGATCGGCTTCTTTTGCCGACATCTGTGTCCCAGTTGCCATTTCTCCCCCGGTTTCGTCCCCTGATTGTGTGCCAGAACTGGCCCCAGTGTAACCCGGTTTTTACTTGTTGGAGATCTTTTCTACCGCCCTGGTAATCGCAGAGATCATGTCCACTGGTAATGGGAAGACGATGGTGGTGTTCTTTTCGACGCCAATTTCAGTAAGGGTTTGCAGATAACGCAACTGGATGGCAATGGGCTCGCCGGAAAGAATGTGTGCAGCTTCCATAAGCCTTTGCGAGGCGGAAAATTCGCCTTCCGCATGGATGATCTTGGCACGCTTTTCGCGCTCGGCTTCGGCCTGCTTGGCCATGGCCCGCAGCATGGATTCAGGCAGATCAACCTGCTTTACTTCGACATTTGAAACTTTTACGCCGTAGGGCGCGGTGTGCTGGTCCAGAATGCTCTGGATGCGGGTATTCAGTTTGTCACGGTGCGCCAGCAGTTCGTCCAGTTCGACTTCACCCAATACGGAGCGCAGAGTCGTCTGGGCAAATTGCTGCGTCTGCCAGTAATAGTTCTGGACCTGCACCACGGCCTGAGGAGCGTTGACCACACGCCAATAAATGACAGCATTTACTTTCAGCGTAACGTTATCGCGGGTAATGATGTCCTGCGGAGGGACTTCCAGAGCTTGCTGGCGCAGGTCTATCCGCACCATTTTCTGGATTGGAGGAAATACCAGGATAAGCCCTGGGCCTTTGGCATCCTGCTGGAGGCGGCCAAGAGAAAAAATTACGCCGCGCTCATATTCGCGCAGGATCTTGATGCAGTTAAAAACGTAAAGAAGAAAAATGACAACCGGAACAAGAACAAAAAGCACTGGCGCCTCCATCAGATAGCGAGTGGGAAAGTCGAACGGATTTTATGGCACATGGGTAGCAAAAGGCAAAATTATCCTGCAAGCGATGGCTGAGGTACTGCTTCGTGCACTGGTTCCACGTGCAGCACCAGGTTCTCAACCCGGCGAACAATCACTCGGCGGCCGGCATCCACATTGGCCGGAGAGACGGCATCCCAAAGTTCGCCCTGGACGAAAATCTTGCCGGAAGGCATCAGCGGCGCGCATACAATTGCCACTTCGCCGATCATCCCTTGTGTGCCGGTTACAACTTTATTTCTGCGCGCCTTTAAGGCGATGGATACCAGAAACACCGTGATGATCCCTATTGGGACAGCTACAGAAAGGGCCGCCCAGAGATGTACGCGCATTTCCGGGATGGGCCCATCCACCAATAACAGCGCACCAATCACCATCAAAACAATGCCGCCAGTGCCAGCAATGCCGTGCGTCTGAAGCTTTGCTTCCAGCACAAACATCGCGAACGAGGCGATGATCATTACCACTGCCATTGAGCGCAACGGGAGCAACTGCAAGGTATAGAGTGAAATTGCAACTGCTACAAAGCCCACCACTCCTGGCAAAATTGCGCCAGGATGGTTGAATTCGAAAAAGATGCAGAGCAATCCCAGGGCGAAGATGATGAAAGAAATGCTGGGATCCATCAGGACGGAGAGCGTCTTTTGCCGCAGTGTAAGCTCATGGAGACGGATCGGCTTGCCTGCAAGGTGAAGAACCGTCTTTGATCCGTCAAAGCGCGTGATGGTTTTGCCTTCCAGTTGCCGAAAGAGATCGTTGTCATCGGTAGCAATGTAGTCGACGAGATGTTGCGCGACGGCCTCATCCGCAGTGAAGGATTTTGATTCTCGAACGGCGGTCTCAGCCACGCTCACGTTGCGGCCACGCTTGCCGGTATAGGAACGCAGCAACGAAGCCGCGTAATTCTCCAGCTTTTCTTTCATGATGGGATCCATGGTCCGTCCGTCACCCCAGACCGGATGCGCGGCCCCGGTATTGGTGCTTGGCGCCATAGCCGCTACGTCGGCTGCTTCCAGAATGAAAAAGCCCGCGGACGAGGCATCGCTTCCCGCTGGTGTGACATAAATAATGGTAGGAACCTTGGCAGCGAGCAGTTTCTGAATGATGTCTTCCATGGAAGACATCAAACCGCCCGGCGTGCGCAACTCGACAAGAAGGGCATCGGCGTGGGTCCGTTCGGCTTCCTGAATGGCCCAGTCAAATCTCTCAGCAGTCAACGGATGTATGGTGTCATTTACCACGATCTTCAGCACGTCTGCTGAAGCGGCGCGCGAAACAAAGAACAACGCAAATACGATTGCGACCCTGAAAACTCCGAGTTTTAAAAACAGATTACGCATAACCTCCCTCAAAAAAGCTGAGATGTTGTTTTGCCCGTGGCTCCCAATCTGATGTCGTGCTTTAGCGCAAACGCATTGGTGGGAGCCAAAGGATTGTCAAGATTTTGTGCGGCAGAAGCTGACTTGTTTTCCCCCAGGTCCAGCCGGACCATTACCAGATACGCGTCAGGCGTGGGCTGTAACTTTAAGGAGTTACGGACGATATTCTCAAAGGGTATGATCAACAACAGCCGGCTCATACGGGCGGGGCCGTGATGCTGTTGGCCCGAAAAGGGAACTGTCCAGGCGGCCAAAAACGGCAGTGAGAGAACAATACCAGCTGGTTTTCTCAAGGTAATTAAATTATAGGCCACTTTTGATCGGAGGCAGAGAACAGTTCGCATGACGACGCGGGGCAGCATATTCGTCCTGACCGGCGCTGGAATCAGCGCGGAGAGCGGGATTCCTGTGTTTCAGGGCACCAGTTGGCGCGGCCACAGCCATTACGAACTGGCGAACATTGCAGCCTGGGAGAAGGACCCGGCACTGGTTTGGCAGTATTACTCTGATCGTCGCGCCGGCGCCCGCAATGCCAAGCCAAATGCAGCGCATCTTGCTTTGGCCCAGTGGAGCAAAGAGTGTGGCGACGAAGTCTTTCTCTGCACGCAAAATGTGGATAGCTTGCATGAAGCCGCAGGATCAGAAGACGTGGCATATATTCACGGCAAGCTTTTTGAGAGCCGGTGTGCCGCTGGCTGTGGCCGTCCTGCATTTGCCGACTACAACGGTTACACGGCGGACGAGTTACCGCACTGCGCTTGCGGAGCGCTGGTTCGCCCGAATGTCTGCTGGTTTGGTGAACAGCCATATCAGCTCGACCGCATTTATAACGCGCTGGAAGAGTGCGATACGTTTATCGCCATTGGAACTTCTGGATCAGTGCAGCCAGTGGCAAGCTTCGTAACCATGCTCAAGCAAACGCCGCAACCCGCGCGGACAATTTTTCTGGGGCTGACGGAGCCTGCGAATGCCTTGTACTTCGATGAGGTCCATCTTGGTGCGGCGGCGGAACTGGCGCCCAAATTGTTGCAGTCATGGAAGACAAGCAAATAAGCAACGTACTTAAAGATTATTGGTCCAGCGGAAACTTTTCTTGGGTAAGAACTGGAGCGGGAGACCGGGATCGAACCGGCGACGTCCAGCTTGGGAAGCTGGCATTCTACCACTGAATTACTCCCGCCCTAGATGGCAGTAACTCCAGAAATTGTAACACTCTGCGCCACGGCGAGCAGAAATGTATCTTATGGCGCGCTGCGGAATTTATTTGTTAGCCGCGAGTTGGTCCGCAATGATTTCTCTATACAGCTTCTCGTTTTGCAGGCCATCCACCCTGGCGGAATTCAGAAAAAACACCGGGGCGCCAAGCACAGCCCGGCGTTGCGCTTCCTGCAAGTCAGCCTCAATTAGAGAACGATATTTTTCAGAATCAAGATCTTTCTGGAAGCGGTTCGCGTCCAGACCAATGCGTTTTGCATAGGCCAGCATGTCCTGGCGGCTGTCTTTCTGGGGATTGGCGATGATGAGATCATGCATCTGCCAGAACTTTCCCTGCGCGTTCGCGGCCATCGCGGCTTCATGCAGAAGCATGGCGCCGGGATGAATTTCCAGGGGTCGATTCTTAAAGACCAACCTGATCTGTCCGGGATGCGAGTCGATGAGCTTGTGTACCAGGAGCGCGGCCTTTGGACTTAGCCCGCTTTGCAGGTCGGAAAACCAGGCGAGCGTTATAGGCGAATCGGGCGAACCAAAACTTATCTCAGATTCTTTGCGAACGGTTGCAGATTGAGCAGACGCAGCTAGCGGCACGGCTGGCTTGCCAAGAGCAATTAATTCATTATTGATCGCCGCCTGAAACTGCTCCATCGGCATCGCCCCTGAAAGAGGCTTGCCGTTGATGAAAAAGGATGGCGTCCCGTTGATGCCCAGCCCCTCACCTTCCTTCTTGTCCGCTGCCAGTTGCTTCCCGATGTCGGCGCTGTCTAGGTCGGCCGTGAATCTGTCCATGTCCAGATTAAGGCTGCGCGCTTCAGCCAGCAGGTTATCCCGCTTAAGGTTGTGCTGGTTGGCAAAAATCAAATCATGCATTTCCCAGAATTTGCCTTGCCGCTCCGCCGCCAAAGCAGCTGCGTGGGCCAGCGGCGAGTCCGCATGGAAGTCGAGAGGAAAGTTTTTAAAAACCCAGCGGACCTGATCAGGATACTGCTTCATCAGCTCACGCAAGGTCGGCGTCACACTGGCGCAGAAAGGGCACTGGAGGTCAGAGAATTCAATAATCGTGACGGGCGCCTGCGCTTGGCCGCGCACCGGCGCGCGAGAAAGATCAAGGTTGGCAAGGGACACTGTGCCGGGAGCCGAAACTGTCGCCGAGGCTGTGGGATTCAGTGCTTGGTCAATGGCCGCGTTCAGTCTACTGGCCGATAGTTGGCCAATGAAGGATTGTCCATTGATGAAAAATGCCGGCGTAGAAGATATACCCAGTCCTCGCGCCATGGCCCTGTCATCGTCTATGACATGACGGAAGCGTCCGCTTTCCAAGGCTTTCTGGAATCTTGGAACATCAAGATGCAACTGTTGCGCATAGTGAAGAAGGTCAGGCAGTTTGATTTTGTTCTGATTGGCAAACAGGAGATCGTGCATTTCCCAGAATCGGCCCTGTTCACCTGCGGCCAGCGCAGCTTGGTGAGCCAGCGCGGAATCAGGATGAATGGAAAGCGGAAGATGCTTCAGCACCAGACGGACCTTGCCGGGATGGTTCCTGATAGCTTCCGCGAGCGCAGGGTTTGTCTTGAAGCAGAATGGGCACTGGTAGTCAAAAAATTCAATGATAGTAACCGGTGCGCTGGCATTGCGAGTGATCTCCTCACGCCAGTCATTTGCCGAAATCGATTGCTCGTGCGGCCGGGCCACTCGAACCGATGTTGCGGATGGCCCAGGATCAGTTTGGGGTTTTGACGATGACGGTCTCGCGCTCTGACCGTTTATCGGTCTGGCAATGGCAAACATGAGGCAGACCAGAACGGCAATGGAGCAAACAGTTTTAGTGGAACGGGCATTCATGCTTTCAACGTGAGCCATCGGTGCCGTGCGCATATTTAAATTTACTTCTTTCCGGCGTGCTCATCTGGAGCTCGCAAGGGAGAACTATGAAGATGGTAAGGCTCATTTTCATGGGCCACCAGTGGGTTTCGATAACGAAAGTCGAGAGCCAATAGCGCCGCGCCCGGATCATCTTTGTGTTCCGCGTATAAAGCGCCTTCCTCGGCGGCCTCTTTTTTCATTCCGAGCTGCGTATAAATCAGAGATAAATAAAAGTGCGCGCTGAGATCGTCTGGATTGATGGATTGCAATGCCTGAAACTGTTCACACGCCGGCTGGTATTTTTTCTGCAGGTAATAGGCATAGCCCAATTCCTGGCGAGCCTGCCGGAAACGAGGATAGGCTTTAACTACGGGCTGGAGATAAGTGACAGCGTCAGTCAGCCGGTTTTCCAAACGATAGATCAATCCTTTGTAAAAGACAGCGCGCAAACTTGAAGGATTCTTTTCCAGCGCTTGATTCAGATAGTGCAGGGCCGGCTCATATTTGTCGTAAGAAGAATTCGCTGCCGATAAATTACCTGGTCCGTCAGGATCAATGCGCGTATCCACCAGCCGCGAATAAGTGGCAATGGCAAGATTGACATAGCCATCCGCGTAACCGGGACCGATTTCGACTACTTTTCGAAAGGCATCCGCGGCTTTCCAGTATTGTTGCTGGCGGAGTAGCGCTATTCCGTAATTGTTCCAGCGCAGCATTTGTTCGCGATCGGGCGCAGGCCAGCTACCGGTGGCGCGGCCCAAAGGCAAGGATAGAGATCGGGAAACCATTGTTACTATGGGATAGTCCACACTCTTGCTGAGGATGAAGTCGGTAAAAGCTCGACGGAAGCGGCGGTAATTGACTTGGGCTTTCAGAGTGACAGGCCCGGGCGTGCCGGGTGGAATGCGAAATTTGAAACGCACAAGGTCAGATTGGCCGGAAGGAATGGTGTTATCAAATGCGCGGACCTTCATGTCCCACACTTGATGCAGATCGATCCACTTGCCTTCCTTGGTAATCAGGCGATTGGTGTAAGTATGGGCTTGATCATCCAGAAATCCATCAGGCTTGATGAAGCCGCTATGGAAGAATTCCGTGCCGTTAACGTCGGTAGCCGTGAACTCCACCCAGCACTCGTAGAAATCCCGTTGCTCGGGCACAAGATTGTGGCCGATTTTTTTGTTTTGTATGACAACGCCGACGGTCACGGTTTCACCCGCGAGTACGGTGTGGTCCTGCCGGTCTAGCGGCGCGACGAGGCGCTCTTTGCCGGAATCGGTCTTTGTAAGGGCAAAGATATCCAGTCCCAGAGTGTCTTTAAGATAAGCCTCCGTCACCTTCATCTGCTCGTCGTAACCATAGAAAAACGGAATAGCAGTATTGGCGCCAGGCCAGCGATGAGAAGCTACTTGATGGTTTTTGGCGCCGTAGTCAGTCGGAGCATCCACTTTATTCATGTGGCAGTTCTGGCAATTGGTGTCCACATCTTTCTGGTAAAAGGGCAGCGGCGACTGCCGAGCCCAGGACGTTTGTTGCCACTCGTCGTATACGGAAAAAGCCCGCATCCATTTATATCCATTGAGCGTTCGCGGCAGGAACGCCTTGTGGCAGACGGAGCAGAATTCCGGCGTGCGATAGAAGTCGCGCATCACCGCCTTGCTGTGCAGTTTGGGGCGGGCCAGGATATCGTCAAAGCTAACGGGACCGGTAACGGGAGAGCCATCCTCATTGACCATTACCGCCGGAGTTCCCATCACGTAGCTTCCGGTGCCGCTGGTGTTCTGAATCTGCTGAATGGAATGGCAGACCATGCAGGTGATCCCATCTTCATCAAACGAACGATTCACGGGCGAACCGCTGGTAAGCGCTCCGGAAAAAAGCGCAATGGGATTGTGGCAGCCTTCACAATGCCGGGTAAATTCAATCCCTTTCTGCTGGACCAGCACATCGACATTATTCTTGTAAAAGGGCGCGCGAAAGGAATTGGCATGCGCCGACTGCCGCCATTGCTGATGCGTTTCAGCGTGGCATGTGCCGCAATAACTTGCCGGCGGAAACTGATCCGCGGCAATAAAGGTGTCGCTGGCTGATTTTGCCTGACTGGGGAGAAAAGGGCTGTTACCAAAGCGGTAGTTATATTGCGGAGTGGATTTTGTGGTGTGGCCGGCGTCCTTGTCGTTTCCGGAATCATTGCCTGGAGTGTCAAAGGCAGCGCCCATCATAGGAATGGCCAGAGCAGTTGCCGCGACAAGGATAGCGACCCCACCGAACTGCAATAGCCCGTTGTTATTTCTTGGTTTCAACGCTTGGACGCCCCATTTGGTTTTTTTGCAGGTTTGAGGGTAGATGATTAACACATTTCAACTGAAATTTCTATCTGGAATTCTTGTTTTGTCAGCTTCTAGTTCTTTTTTTCGATGGGAGCAGGGACGAAAAGGAACTGCCAGCTCAATCCATTGCGAATCCAGAGCTCGGCAAAGTCCAAACCTATTCTTCTTTTACCGTAGGTACACCCCGCGGATATTGCGGCAGAGTTGGCTGGCGCCGGCCAGCCTTAATCATCAATGCGGCAACAAGAAGAATCACAGCGGTGACGGTGATTTTGTTCCATGGATAGACATTGAAAATGGACTCGCCGCCAAACGTCATTCGGTCGCTTTGCGGGTCATAGTGGACGGTAACCTTTGAGCCTTGAGGATGCCGTTTAACCCAGTCGAGCGCATCCGCGCGGGACTTTACTTCAGGAGTTTTAACTGTCCCCGTGCATTGCGGCTCCTGGCTCGTCAACGGAACCATGGAGCCGGGACATTGACCTTGAGGAAGGTCCAGAATAACCAAAAATTCCATCCAGAAGACCTGATAGTTACGCTGCCTTGTGCTGACGGGCTGAAATTCCCGAGAGTTTTCGCGAATCGAGTACACGGTTGCGGAAGCCGCAGGCCATTGGTGCTCCATGACATAATCCTGCCGAATAACATTGATCCAGCCAAAAGAAGACAACAATCCAATGAAAAATGCGAGATAACCTGCCGCCCGGAGTCCGCTGGCTTGTGCCGGTGTGATGGATGATGACATTGGAAGGCAATTATCGGTCACAGCAATACGATGAGGCAAAGAAAAAACACGCGGAACAGCGGTTACGGAAGGCCGATCAAAAGCTTTCGGCATGGCATCAGCGCTGGAAGCCTCAACCCAAACTATGGCAGCCGATACGTTCCGTCGTAAGCTTCTCAACTTTTTGCGGCAATTTAAGAGGCTGAGAACTCCTAGTTCCAAAATGGGAAAATGCGATTCGTTCACCTATTTGCGAAAGTTATCCGAGAAGGATAGTTGTTATATAGGAGAGGCGCGCCCGCGAGAAATTCTGCCACTGATTTTCAAAAAAACTCTGGTGGAAAAAACTTTTTTCTTAAATTCAAAAATTTAATTTGACAAATTTATTTTCTACTTTAGACTCTCCAGCAACTCTGAATCACAAAAAAGTTACTTTGATCGTCCGTGTAGAAATTTGCGCGAATGATCATAGGTCAGGTTCAAGTTTGAGATTGCGGGTAGCGCGGGCTCGAATCCAGCAGAATATCCCACCATCTCACGGCCATACCTGTTTGTCGTGCATTTGTATAGGTTTCACAAGTCATTGAGTTTTCGCCAGAAGCATTGGGCATAGTGTCGCCAACTTAAGCCATTGAGCGACTGCTAGTACCAGTGTGCCTGTTTGCGCCGATGATTCGGCGACAGGGAACGTGTGCGTCCAAGATCGAGCGATGGCCCAGAAAATTCGTTGTAAGTTAATCCGCAACGCAAAAAGAGATCGGCAAGGAGGCCACGGCCATCCCGTTGACGGCCCGTATTTTCCGGTCGCCTTGAATTCGATTTCCCGGGCACATGCGTTTTCCAAGCCTGCGGATCGAAGCTGTCAGCTGCAAGTCCCAAACTCCCGGGGAACGTCCGCCGTCCACAGCGCGAGTGCGGAGATGTTAGCGGAGTTAGCAAGCACTGATTTCCATTCCAGCAATCTTTCATTTTTGAAGACCGCGATCCAGGTAGAGCGGTCGTGCATGGCCATAGTGGCAAAGCAAAAAGAGTTCTGTTGCGGTCCTCGACAGGGGAATTGAATGCAATCTCGGCGTCTTCATTTCGCGTTGCTGTTGATCTTTTCCTGGGCGTTCTCGCTGGCGGGAGTTGCTCAAACAGCCACCTACCATCTGCATAAGGAAGCTTCGGCGATCACGGCCGCCGATGACAAGCTCTTGACGGCCGGTCCTGACGGGACCAGCGTGGCCCTTACGACGGCGCTCACCAGCAAAGCCGCGGGCGAGTATCTGATCAAGGAATTTGAGACGCAAACGAGCGACCCGAATACAGCGGGCGTTATTCCTTCAGGCTCCACGCTCACATTCAATTTGTTCATGAGAAAGACCGCCAATACAGGGACGGTATTTCCACGCGCGAAGATCAGGCTCAACAACGCCACTGGAACGCTCTTTTGTATCGCTACGGGAACCACTGCTCTTTCCACCACGGTGAAACAGCAAGCAATCAGTTGCACGACTACGGCAAATATTTCAATGGCGGCCACCGACCGGTTCTATCTTTGGGTCGGTGTGAACCTCACGGCCACTTCCACGACGACGTTCAGCGGAGAGCTGGACATTGAAGGAACGCTGAACGGTAGTTTTGATTCAACCGTGGTCCTGCCGCTGGGCTCTCCGGCGCCAACGATTACCAGCCTTACGCCAAGCACGGGAGCAGTAGCGAGTTCGGTGGTGATTGCCGGAACGAATTTCCGCACGCCCCAAGGCAGCAGCACGGTGAGCTTCAATGGAATTGCTTCAACGCCGACGGCGTGGAGTGCGACATCGATTACTGCACCAGTTCCAACCGGCGCCAGCACTGGTTCCGTATTGGTGACGGTCGGCGGACAGCCAAGCAATGGATCGACATTTACGGTTACGCCGGCTCCAAGCATCGCCAGCCTTGCTCCAAATTCAGGCGCAATCGGTTCGGTGATCACAATCAACGGATCAAACTTTGGTCCGACGCAGGGCAATGGCGGGGTAAAGTTCGGCACGCTAGCGGCAACAATCACCAGTTGGAGTGCGACGAGCATTGTGGCAACGGTTCCGTCAGGAGCCGTAACGGGAAGCGTGGTGGTGACAGCCGCAGGGGGCGTGGCGAGCAACGGAAGCACATTCACGGTGACTTCTGCGCCGGCCATTACCAGCGTAGCTCCGGCAGCAGGCGGAGGGTTCGGATCGTCCTTCACGATTACGGGCACAAATTTTGGCGGGACGCAGGGCAGCGGCAAAGTAACGCTCAATTCAATTCCGGCGACGGTCAGCAGCTGGAGCGCTACCAGCATCGTGGCCCAGGTTCCAAGCGGTGTGACAACAGGAAATGTTGTAGTCACGGCCGCAGGTGGAGTTGCGAGCAATGGCGTTCGATTCAAAGTGCTGAATCCGGGTGGAGTCGCCATTGACCAGACCATTTTTGCCGACGGCACGGCCACGGCCACTACACGCGCGACAGCCACATTCTCAACTTCTGCCACGAACGAATTGCTGCTGGCATTTATTTCAAGTGGAAAAGGAACAGCCGCCACCACCACCGTGAGTAGCGTGGCAGGCGGCAGCCTGACCTGGGTGCTGGTGCAAAGAACCAACACGCAGCAGGGCACAGCTGAAATCTGGCGGGCATTTGCGCCCACAGCGCTGACCAATATCACGGTCACGGCAACATTTTCGCAGTCAGTTTTGTCGTCCATGACGGTTGTCAGCTTTACTGGGGTGGACACGTCAGGAACCAACGGAGCCGGCGCGATCGGCGCAATTGCCACGGCGAACACTGCCACGGGCGCTCCTTCGGCATCATTAACTACGACGCGCGCTAATTCCGTGGTGTTCGGTGTGGGTGAAGATCCGACCACCAAATTGGCGAGAACACTTGGCAGCAATCAGGCGCTTGTTCATCAACTGTTATGCGGCCCTTCAACCCAGACATGCACGTTGTGGGTGCAGCAGACGCCCACGCTGGTGACGGCGACGGGCACATCTGTCACGATCAATGACACAGCACCAACGGCTGACGCTTACAACCTGAGTCTGGTGGAAATAAGACAGGCAGCGGTTGCGCCAGCGATTACCAGCCTGACTCCCGCATCAGGGCCAATTGGCACGTCGGTTACGGTCGCTGGTACCGGCTTTGGAAACACGCAAGGGACAAGCACAGTAACTTTCGGCGGAATTTCCGCCACACCCACCAACTGGAGCAATACAAGCATTGTTGTTCCTGTTCCCAGCGGCGTAGCGCTGGGTGCGATACCGGTAGTGGTTTCCGTGCCGGGCGCGGGCACCAGCAATTCTTTCACGTTCACTGTGGTGTCGCCGCTGGCCATTTCAGCACTGATATCGCCACTGCCGAACGCCAACGGGTGGAACAACACGAACGTTACGCTTTCTTATGCCTGTTCAGGCGGCGTACCACCGGTGCAGTGTCCCGGATCGCAGATTGTAACAACAGAAGGCGCAAATCAAGTAGTTAGCGCTTCGGCCACGGACGCCAACGGCAATCATGCCTCGGTTGCGGTGACGCTGAATATCGATAAGACCAATCCCGGCATTACGGCCAGCGTAACTCCAGCCGCGGTGAATGGCGTCGTCACGATTCCGGCAGTTGTCTCCTTCACCTGCAGTGACGCGCTTTCGGGCACGGCGAGCTGTCCAGCGTCAATCAATGTAACCACGGCAGGAGCGAACGAACATTTCAACGGCACAGCAACAGACAAAGCCGGTAATTCGGCTTCAACCACTCTCACGCTGAATGTGCAGCAGACAGCACTTTCGGTGAGCGCCAGCGCAGCGCCTGCCGCCAACGCGGCGGGCTGGAACAACTCAGACGTGACCGTATCATTCACATGCTCTGGCGGAGTGCCGCCGCTGCAATGTCCGGCGACGCAAACGTTGTCAACAGAAGGAGCAAATCAGTCCATCAGCGGGACCGTTACGGACGCTGCGGCGCAGACGGCCAGCACCAGTCTCTCAATCAATCTGGACAAAACGCCGCCAACCGTCTCAGCTGTTGCTTCGCCAGCGCCAGATGCCAACGGAATTATCAGGGCAATTTCCTCGACTGTCACATTCACTTGCAATGACAGTTTGTCCGGCGTGGCCCTTTGCCCGTCGCCCGTTACGATAACAACGGCAGGTCTGCAAACCATCAACGGCAATGCAACGGATATCGCAGGTAACACCGCGACGACGAGTATCCAGTTCAACCTGCAGCCATTTCCGCCGCTTCAGGTCGTTGCATCCGTAGCACCTGCGCCGAATGCCGCTGGGTGGAACAATTCACCCGTCACGGTGAGCTTTGTGTGTACCGGCGGGGCTCCGCCGGTTTCATGCCCAGCTGCGCAAACTGTCAGCATTGACGGTGCTAACCAGGTAATCACCGGCACGGCCACCGATTCGGTCGGCAGTTCGGTGAGCGCCAGTGCCACTGTCAATCTCGATCAAACTCCTCCGCTGGTGAGCATTACTTCGCCAACGGACGCCAGCGTTACGCAGTCCGTAAATGTAGCCGTGGCAGGATCTTCAACCGACGCGCTTTCCGGACTAGCGACCGTGACCTGTAACAACACTCCGGCCACAATTTCCGGGGGAACGTTCAGTTGTTCGGTGCAGATCACGCAAGGTTCTATTTCTATCTCAGTGCAGGCCACTGACGTTGCCGGCAATAGCTCGACATCGGCGGTCAATGTAAGCCTACAAGGACCCAAACTGTCGATCACCACTCCCGCGCCGCTGGCATTATTTGCCGCTACCGGAATCACGGTCACGGGAACAGTTGATGATCCCAACGCGGTCGTAACGGTGAATGGCGTTTCTGCGGCCAGCAGTGGCGGAACATTTACTGCCAGCGGAGTTGTACTGCGTGAAGGCGCCAACTCTATTACGGCTACGGGAACTAATGCTGGAGGAGCTGCGAGCACTGCCAGCGTCAATGTAATTCTGGACACCACTTCTCCGACCGTGCGAATTGATTCACCCAGCGACCAGGCTGTTCTGACCTCACCACAGATCTACGTGACCGGCCTCGTCAATGACGTTGTTTCAGGAACAGTCAATGCTGGCCAAGTCAAAGTAACCATCAACGGTGTACAGGCTACAGTCGGCAACCGCAGCTTCATGGCGGAAGATGTGCTGTTGGTTCCGGGCAAAAACGTGATCACGGCGGTCGCCACGGACCGCGCCGGGAACGTCAATCAGAGCCAGATCACGGTGACTCTGCAGGATGTTGGGACGCAGCAAAGACTGTTGTCAGTTTCCGGCAACGCGCAAACCGGCCCTGTGGGATCGATCCTGGCCCAGCCGCTGTCGGTGCAGGCTATCAATTCCCTGGGACAAGCAATGCCGAATGTCCCGGTTACTTTCACTGTAGCCAAGAGCGACGGCCTGCTGACTGCCTTCCCGCAACAGGGACGCCAAATTACCGTGCAGACGGATGGAAACGGGCAGGCAAGCGTGAGCATGCAGTTGGGCTCGCGTGTCGGCAATGGAAACAACCAGGTTTTAGTGGCTTCGCCTGGCTTCGTTGGCGAGGTCATGTTCTGCCAGACCTCTACCATCGGGACAGCTTCGCAGATTCATGTGGTCTCGGGTGAGTCGCAGACGGGTGCTCCAGGACAGCCGCTGCCTGAGCCTCTAGTTGCCATTGTTCTCGACGCAGGCGGTAATCCGGTGGCGGGCGTGCCAGTTAGTTTCAAAATTGAACAGGGCGGCGGTCTGCTGGATGGCGCTGTTTCCACCAGTAAAGTTACTGACGACGATGGCCGCGTTGCGGCAGTGCTTTCACTGGCGCAGGAAGAAGGCATTAACAACAACACCGTCCTGGCTTCCTTTGACGGATTGACAGATACTCCGGCGACCTTTGTCGCTTCCGGCACAACGCCAAAGAATCCGGCCAACACCGTAGTGAGCGGAATTGTTCTGGATAACGCTAACCAGCCAATTCCAAACGCCACCGCCAGCATTAAAGGTACAAATCTTAGTGCCTTGACTGACGTCAATGGGAAATTCTCAATTCCCGCGGCACCGGTCGGCGCAATCGTTCTGTTCATTGACGGCGCAACCAGCACCCGCCCAGAGACGTTCCCGTTCCTTGAGTTCACGATGGTTACCGTCTCTGGCCAGGATAACCATCTCAATGGCCCAATCTTTCTGCCGCCGCTCGATATGGATAATTCCCAGATCGTGGGTGGCGACGAAGATGTTGTCCTCACGCTGAAGGGAAATCCCGGAGTGGCCTATACGGTGTTTGCGCATTCCGCGAAATTCCCCGATGGTTCCACAACCGGACGGCTGACATTGTCTGCCGTGCATGCAGACAAAGTCCCCATGGCGTTGCCGAATGGGACAACTCCGGCAATCGTAGGCACATTGCAGCCGGCGCGCGTCAAATTCGATCCGCCGATTCGCATTCAGGTGCCGAACACCAGTGGACTGCTGCCCGGCCAGGTCGCCGAGGTTTTCTCGTTCGACCATGATCTGGAGCAATTCGTTTCCGGCGGAACAGCGCGTGTAAGCGAAGACGGTTCAGTGATTGTTTCCGATAAAGGCTTTGGCTTACGTGTTTCAGGATGGCATGCGGTTCCACCGCCGCCGCCGCCGCCGCGCTGCGTCGATGGTTGCAAGAGCGATGAATGCTCTACCAAAAAGTGCGTGAATGGGCATTGCCAGTCCACACCGATCAATGAAGGGCAGGCTTGCGGTGACAAGCAATGCAGTGAGTCGGTCTGTCAGGCGGGAAAGTGCGTCCAAAAGAGCAAGCAACCCAACAACGTCAACTGCAATGATGGCAAGGCCTGTACTGAACATGATCAGTGCAACCTGACTGGCCAATGCGTGGGCGAAAAGATTCCCGACCACATACCGGTCGAGACCTCTTTCTCCGAGGAGTTCAACTCAGAGAACGGATTCAAAGGCATCGGGGACTTGTTAAAGCTGGTCTTTGGCGAAAGTGCTCCTGAGGCCAAACTGACCTTCGCTATTAAGGAGAAGAAGACAGGCCAGTGTTGCGAGAAGGAATCGACCGAAGGCAGTCCCAAGTTCGAAGACAAGGTTGAGGATTCCATCCAGGGAAGCGTGGGCACAGCCTTCCCAGAGATACCGATCACTCCGTTCCCGGAGATTTCCGGAGTCATCACCAAGATCGAAAACATATTGCACGTAAAGATCGGCCTATTTGGGTCGGGGAATATCGAAGGCTCGCTCTCTGGCTCGGAAACAACGCAGGACTGCGACAAGTCGGTGGAAGGCGAAATCACCGGCGGTCTGGCTGTGAAGGTGGAAATCGCAGGCAAGCTTGACCTGCCCGCGGGCATCCTCACGGCCGAGGTGAAGGGTGAATGGGGGCTCTCGGCCAAGATCGGAGGTAATTCCAGCGAAATCGGCACCAAGATCTTTTTCAATGCCGGGACGGAACCGCTTTCGTTGGGTTACGACTTTAGCACCGCATTCGGGATTTTACATTTCAGTCAAAGCTTTGAGGTCCTTCCGGCAATACAGGCCCCAGTGTTCTGCATTCTGCACCCGAGAGATACGCCGTGGTCAAACCTTACATCTTGTCCGTGAGCTGGTGAATGAGAGGAGTCATTGGAATGATGTGGAAGTCTGTTTGTGTACTCGGAATGCTGGTTGCATGCCTGCCAGTCTGGGGCCAGTCTCCTTACAAGACCAGCGCTCCGGAAAAAGAAAAGATAGTAGAAGAGCTCACTTATTACTACGAGGTCAGTTCCTATACACCGCCCGTGCAGGTGGACGTAACCAAGACAGCGAATCCCATTACTCCTGAAGGCGCCGCCATGCAGCTGCTCGCGATCATGCATGCGCAGGATTATGACCGGTGGTTCTCCCTGTGGACGCCGGAATCGCAGGCAATGATGAAGGAGCAGTACAAGAAGAACGGGACCAGCCCGGATGTCTTCAAGAGCGCTTGGGCCAAGCTTTTTGCCGGGCACACGGTCGCGTTGACGAAAAAGATCGAAACCGGGCCCTACGTAATCGTGATAGTTACATTATCTCCCGCGACCCCGACTGCGGCTCCGGCGCAGCCGATCGAGACGGAACTTGTATTCAAGCAGGTAAATGGAACGTGGATGCCAACGCAGGAAATGGCCTCCGATCCAGTGCTGGACAACTGGAAAACTCCCAACACGGTTACACGACGGGTTGTCAGGTCGAAATAGGATAACGAGCTTAAATTATGCGACGACTGGTTCGTAACTATTGCAAATTTGCTTTGGCGCTTGTGGTATCAGCGGCATTTGCCGGAACAACCCTGGGCCAAGATGCGCCGGTGCTTGATGAGCATTGCACGGCGACGATCCAGAACCGCGCGATCCAATTAAGCCACGACGGCAGTTTTGCCGTGCCTAACGTACCTGCCGATCAGACCAAGGCCCGGGTCAGGGTCGTGTGCCAGAACGCGGACGGCACCGTCACGCGCTATCAATCTGATTACATTACGCTTGATCCCAATCAGCCGCTAGATGTAGGCCAATTAACCGTCACTACGATTGATGCAACTCCGGTTACGTTGCAACTGATTCCTGCGTCAGGATCAAGCACTCTGCCGACTGTTGGTTCCACGGTGCAGATGATTGTATTTGCCAGCTTGTCAGATGGCGGCACCGCCGAAGTAGGACCGTCAGCGAACGGCACAGTCTATCGCAGCTCCAGTCCCACAGTTGCTTCGGTTTCCGCTGACGGCCTTGTCACCGCACTTTCTCGCGGCACTACGATCGTTACCGCGGAGAATGAAGGCGCAACTGCCACCCTGCAAATCAGCGTTAACCCAAGCGACAGCACTTTAGGCGATGGCATTCCCGACTCATGGAAGATTGCACACGGCTTTGATCCCAATGATCCCAGCGTAGCCAGCGCGGATACCGACAATGACGGCCTCACCAATCTGCAGGAATTCCAGGCAGGAACGGACCCGCGAAACCCGGATACAGATGGTGACGGAGTGCTTGATGGCGCGGAAGTGAAACGCGGCACGAATCCGTTGAGCGCGGATACCGACGGCGACGGATTAACAGATGCAGATGAGATCCGCCTGGGCACCGATCCGCTCAACCCGGATACGGATGGCGATGGTATTCCTGATGGTATCGAAGTAAAGCTCGGCCTAAATCCGCTGGTAGCCGATCCCACGAACACAGTGCAGGGACACGTGGTGGATCAGGTCGGAAATCCAGTGGCCGGGGCCAACGTTGTGGTGTTCCGGTTCTTTATTGCAACTACGGACGCAGCCGGCTTTTTTTCCATGACCAAAGTGCCTGCTGACCTGGGTTCTCTTACAGCGGTGGCCCGCACTACACGAAACAATCAAATTCTTGAAGGTTCTTCAGCGCCCAAGTCTCCGGGCATTGCCAATGCCACCGTCGATGTAGGCACGATTCAGATTGTAGTGAATACCGGCGTGATCGCCGGAACAGTTAAAAGCCAGACCGGAAAGCCCGTGGTGGGTGCGCAAGTGACCTTGACGTCCGGCGCCGATGTTCGCACAGCGGACGCCGATGCCACCGGCTTCTACCAGATCAATGGAGTTGCGCCGGGGGCATACACGATTGTTGCGGTCGATCTTACGGGAGGGCTGCGCACCAGATTTAGCGGCAATCTTCCGCCCAACCAGTCCGCGAGCGTAGACCTGATATTGACTCCGTCCGGCACGATCCGTGGAACGGCTTTCGGACGCAACGGAACCACGCCGGTGGGCAGTGGCATCAACGTTTCTCTGTTTGGTCCTACTTCTCTAACCACCACTACAGACAAACAAGGGCAATTTCTTTTCGACTTTGTTCCCCTGGGAAGTTTTACCGTTGAAACCAGTGACAGCAGCGGCAACCGCGGACGCACCACGGGATTGCTTTCAACCACAAGCCAGGTGGTAGTAGCCAACGTCAGCTTCCTGGGCAAAGGAACAGTTTCAGGAACGGTAGCGGACGGCGCGGGAATTGCAGTGCCCAACGCAGCGGTGACCCTGAACAGCGGAAGCACCTTTGGCGGAACGAAAAGCACAACGACAGATGGCGCGGGCCATTATTCTTTTGCCGATATTTTCGTAGGCCCCTTCACGGTGAACGCCAGTTCGGCAATCAGCCGCCAGGGCGGGCACTCATCCGGCACGCTGGCGGGCGATGGTCAAACGGCCACTGCCAATATCACGCTACAGGCCACCGGCAGCATTACAGGAACTATCTTCCATTTTGGTGGCATCACTGTGGCAAGCGGTGCGGTAATTACTTTGTCTGATGGACACACGGCCACGGCCGATGTTCAGGGCCGCTATCGTTTGGATTTGGTTCCGGTAGGCAGCTATACCGTTGATGTCACCGACCCCGCAACGGGCGACAGGGGACGGTCAAGCGCCACCATCAGCAGCCAGGACCAGATAGTGCCGACAAACGTAACCCTGATCGGCGTTGGCAAAGTGGTTGTTACGGTAAAAGATGGCGCGCTCAATTTGGTACCCGGCGCTCAAGTCAGGCTCGATAGCCAGACAGTTTTCGGCGGCCGCCAAACAGGTTCCACCCAGGCGGATGGCACTCTGACCTTTGCCAACGTCCTGGCAGGGAACTTTTCGGTTTCCGCGGTTAATCCGCAAACCAACCTTACAGGCTCCACAAACGGCAATGTCGCCGTAAATGCCACTACCAATATCGCGGTGCAACTGCAGTCTTCAGGCGCGATTCAGGGAACGGTTTTTGGATCGAACGGAACCAGTTCGATCCCGAATATTTCCGTGCAGCTGAGCGGACCTGTGTCGCGGCAAATCTCCAGCAGCGGTACTGGCGCTTTCCGGTTCGATATTGTTCCCACAGGGTCTTATCAGTTACGGGCCATTGACAGCTCAGGAAACGTTCGCGCGTCAGTTGGCATATCGATTTCCACGCAGGACCAGGTAGTTACGCAAAATCTGGTGCTCAGCGGCGTCGGCACAATAACGGGCAGGGTATTGAATCCAGATTCCACGGCTGCGCCCGGCGCGGGAATTACCCTGGCTATTCAGGGGCAATCCCGGAACTTCAGCGTCCTTACAGACGTGAACGGCGTCTATCGCTTCGCCCAAGTATCTCTAGGCAGCTTTACAGTCAGCGCCCGGGTGCAATCGGGAACGCAAGTGCTACTGGGTGAGAACCAGGGGACGTTGGTTGCGGACGGCAGCACCGCCACGGCTGATATTCAACTGCTGGCCAATGTAATCCAGCTGCCGTCCACGCTGTTCGATGCTAATAACTTCAATTACGACCTTACCCAAAGCGCCGCTATTGCGGGCGGCAAATCCCAGATTTTCAGCGGCGATTTTGCTTCGCATCAGGGCGCGTTCCTGCTGGATTTGATCTCCGGCGGATCGATCAACAGCTTTACAGGTCAGGGGACCACGCAAGGGCTAGCTTCCACGGAGTTGAGCGGCCGCCAAATCGCCGTCACCCAGCAGGGCATTGCTGGACTGGATGTTACCCGCAAGGTGTACGTCCCGCAGGATGGATATTTTGTTCGTTATCTGGAAGTCCTGAAGAATTCTGGTGGATCGCCAGTCACCGTGGATGTAAGGCTGACCAGCAACTACCGGTTCATCAGCAAGGTACAGAATGGATTTACCTTCAATCGAGAACCGCGCATCATAGCCACGTCCAGCGGCGATACGCTGCTTGGCGTCTCCGATCCCACAGCGCGCGATCACTGGGTAGCAGTGGATGATGACGAAGATGGAGACCCGTTCCTTTCTTCGACGAACCTGCCGGCATCGGCCCATGTTTTCGACGGTCCAAACGCGCCGCTGGTGGTTTCGGACGCGCAATACAACATAGATTTCACCAACAACTTTGGCCAGCTCACGGAAACGTGGAAGAGCGTAACAGTTCCTCCGAGCGGCGAAATTGTGTTTATGCATTTCGCAGCGCAGCAGACCAGCCGGACTGCCGCTCTGGCTTCAGCCCAGCGGCTCGATCAGCTGCCGCCGGAAGCATTGGCAGGACTCGCGCCTGCGGAACTGGCAGCTATCCAGAATTTTGTAGTGCCCACCGGCGGCGTGAGCACGCTTACGCCATTGCCCGCGATTAGCGGTTCAATTACCGGCCAGGTGTTGGCGGATGACAATGTCACGCCCATTCCATTCGCCAGCGTCCAGTTCCACAGCAACAACGTTTTCTATGGCAGAACGTACTTCGCCAATGGAGATGGCAGCGGCAATTTCGGCTTTAGTCCGAGGCTGAGCACAACCGGCAGCACGGTGGCTATTCCCGTGGATGCCTTTACTCTTCTCGCAACCGATCAGCAGACCGGCTTGATCTCGCCAACCACATTGGGCAGCTTCCCGGATGGATTGATCACCACCATCCAAAACGTGGTCTTTTCCAACAGCGGCCTTGTGACCGGAACCGTCAGGCGAGATAACGGCGATGTCGTGAGCTTTGGGACTGTACGGATTTCCGGGAGCGGCCTTCCTCAACCTGCCACCGCCAACATTGCGACAGATGGAACCTATAGCTTTGCGGGAGTTCCGCCGGGAAATTACACGCTGCTGGCCACGCTTCCTAATTCTGAAGGCACGGCCCTGACTGCTATCGCCACGGTGCAGGTCGTGCTTGATCAAACAAGCACCGCCGATATAACTTTTGCGCCCACTGGCGGCGTGACGGGCATTGTTCGACGCACCTCAGGCGAGGTGGTAGCCAATCTGTCAGTCCAATTGCACGGCCAGAATCCTGATGGAACCGATCTTTCACGCCAGGTACGGAGCGATACAGCTGGAATTTATACGTTCCAGGATGTTCCGGTAGTAAGCGTAACCATTGAAACAGTGGATTCAGCGACTAGTACCGCTGCGAGCGCCAAGGTAAATATCGCCGCGAACGTGATTGCCAGCCAGGACCTCACGCTGGTGGCAGGCGGCACCGTTACCGGGTTGATTACAAATCAAAGCAGCCAGCCTATTCCGGCTGCCCTGATTACTATCATTGGAAACAACGGGACATTCACCACGACTTCTGGGCCGGATGGACGTTATTTTGTTGATCACGTAGCGCCAGGCACGGTGAACGTGCAGGTGCGCGATCCGAACACAGGTTTTGCCGGCCGCTCCTCAGGCAGCATTAGTTTCGCGGGCCAGATTCTCACGCTCAATATCCAATTAGTGCCTTTCGGCACGGTCAATGGAACCGTATTCCGCTTTGATGGCGCTACTGCTGTACCCGGCGCTCAAGTCACGCTGATCGGCGGCAATGGCGGAACCGCAGTTACCGACGCATTGGGCCACTACCAGTTTAATTTTGTTCCTCTTGGCAGCTTCACCGTGGACGTGACGGACCCCGTAACCGGCGATCGTGGACGGACTTCGAACCAAGTTAGCGCCAACGGTGAAGTGCGTACCGTGAACGTGATTTTGAACGGTGTGGGCAGCCTCACGGTGACGGTAAAAGACGCTGCCGGGAATCTGATCACTAACGCGCAGATTACGATTTTTGAGCAAAATCAGTTTGGCATTGTCTTGACGGGAAGAACGCAATCGGATGGCACGTTTACATTTGCCAATGTGCTGGCCGGCAATTTCTTTGTCACCGCCACCGATCCTGTCACGCAATTGAGTGGGTCTCTTTCCAGCGCAGTAACGGCTGGCGCCGCCAACTCAGCTACTGTCCAGCTGCAGCCGGCGGGTTCAATCCTGGGCAGAGCGCTGAATACAGATGGGATAACTCCGCTCGCGGGTGTACTCGTACAGGTGTTCGGGCCGGTGTTTCGCCAGGTGAACACTGCCAGCGACGGCAGCTTCCGGTTTGATGCGTTACCGCTGGGCACATATACCCTGCAATCGTTTGACGGTTCAGGCCGGCTCCGCGCGCGCAATACAGATATTAGTCTGGCCAGCAATGGTGACGTGATCACCACAAATCTTGTGTTCGTGGGACTTGGGACGGTGCAGGGAACCGTGCACAATCCTAATGGCACTCTTGCCAATGGTGTCTCCATCACCCTGCGCAGCTCGAATCCGCAGGTGGGCGGATTCCTTTCAACAACTTCTAACTCAGCGGGCTTTTACACCATCACTGGCGTGCCGACAGGCTCATTTACTGTTACGGCCAGTGTTCCCGCGCAGCAGTTGGTGGCTGAGGCCTCCGGACAAATAGCCAATGACGGCTCAGTGGCCATAGTAAACATCCAGCTTCTGAACAATGCCATTAACCTGCCAACGAATCTTTTCGACGCGAGCGACTTCTTCTTTAACGTCCAGAGCGATGGCTCGATTCTGGACGGCACCAACTCTGTCTATGAGGGCGATTTTGGCGCAAACCGCGGCGCCTTCTCCCTGGATGTAATCTCTGCCGGAACGCCCAATCGCTTCAGTGGCACGGGCTTTGGCACCACAGAGCAGAATGGTCGCGAAATTGTCATCCGTCAAAACGCACTTGCCGGCCTGAACGTCACACGCAAAGTTTTCTTGCCGCAAGACGGATATTTCGCCCGCTATCTTGAGATCCTTACCAATCCCGGGACCAGCCCGGTGACGATTGATCTGCGCGTAACTTCCAATGTGCGTCCGTTTAACGGAACGCCCGCGATCCAGGCCAGCTCTTCGGGAGACAAGGTCCTTGATGTATCGGATCCGATTACTCCTGACCGCTGGGTGGTAATCGGCGACGTGGTTGATGGTGATCCATTCCTGAATTGCTGCTTCGTACCCGCGCTGGCATTTACCTTTGATGGAGTTGGAGCCGCAGATCATGCCGCGTCTGCCACGTTCGTCACGAACCCCGGCTACACTCCGGGACAATTGGCGGTAACGTGGAGCAACATTACGATTCCTGCGGGCGCTACCGTGGCCTACATGCATTTTGGTGCGCAGCAGGTGAGCCGCGTCTCAGCCGCAGCTTCCGCCGACCGTCTGGACCAGTTGTCACCGGAAGCGTTGGCAGGCCTCAGTCCGGATGAGATTACCGAAATCAGAAATTTTGCCGTGCCTTCCACGGGCGTTAGCGCTTTGGCGCCTCTGCCGGCACTGAATGGAAGCGTAAGCGGAAGAGTTCTTGCGGGTGATGGAACCACTACCATCCCGAATGCCACAGTGCGCTTCCACAGCAACAGCCTTTTCTATGCTCGCACGCTTCAGGTAAACAGCGCCGCTGACGGCACATATAGCTTTGCCTCGTCGTTCAATAGCAATGGCAATAGCTTTGTGATCCCACTGGACGCCTTCACCGTACAAGCGATTCATCCTTCCAACGGCATACAATCGCCGCTATCCACTGGCGGATTTACTGCGCCGCAAACCACTGCCGTTCAGGATGTGACCTTTACGAACACTGGCGTGGTCCGCGGATTTGTCCGCCGCCATACCGGGGTAGCGGTCGACAATGGTTCCGTGGAATTGTTTGGCGCAAGCTTTAATTTCACATCGATCAATCCAGACGGTTCGTACGTAATGACCGGTGTTCCACCCGGAGTATTCAACCTCCAGGCAGAAACTTCAGTTCCTCAGGGTGGTACTGATCTATTTGGCCGCAGCATTGTCGCGGTGGTTGCCGGCCAGGCCAGCAATGCGAATGTTTCAATTCAGTCCACGGGAACGGTCACCGGCACGATCCTTACCGCGCACGGAGTTCCAGCGCCAAATGTAGCGGTCAGCGTGCAGGGATCCACGTCATTTGGGTTCTTTGAGCGCGATCTCCGGACTGATGCGAATGGGCAATTCACCTTCTTTGATATTCCCACCGGCCTGCTTACTTTGAGGGCCTTTGAACCAAATACCGGCGCGCCCACATCAGTCGTGATTTCTGTGGTGCAGGACCAAACTACCACGCAAAATCTCACACTCATTGGCTTGGGAACGGTACAAGTACAAGTAAACTTTGCCAGCGGAACGCCCGCTGCCAATAGCCAAGTTGATATCTTTGAAAGTTCCAGAGGCTTCTTCGCCTTTGTCGGCTTCACTGATGCCAGCGGCAGAATGACGATCCCGAACGTTCCGGTTGGCACGTTTATTGTGCGCGGGCATCACCCGAGCAATGGCGGCATCTTCACGGATGTTAACGGGGCCATTGTTAGCGACGGACAAGTGGTTCCGATCACCGTCGTATTGCCGGGCACAGGCGTGGTCACGGGCCGGGTCACGTTCCTGAACGGAACTGCAGCGGCAAACGCTCAGATCGAGATTTTCGGGAACAACGTGCCGTTCACGTCCACGAGCGCGGATTCAAATGGTCTCTATACCATCACTCAGGTGGTAGCGGGCCGTCCATTCACGCTGCGGGCATTCGATCCGCGTGGTTTTGTAGGCTTCCGTGAGATTACGAACAATGTGGTTCCTGCAGATGGCGCAACCTTGACGGTCAATGCCGTAATACCGGCGCAGGCAACGGTGCATGTAATCGTGCAGCAGGCCGCTAACGTGCCACTTGCCAATGCCCAAGTCGATATTATGTTTGCGCAGGACGGGTTCTTCCGCTTTGCCGGCACTACCGACATCAATGGCATCGTGAACTTCCAGCATGTCCCCGAAGGCAGTTTTACGGTTGAGGCATTCTCACCCAATACCGGCCGGTTTGCTGGAAGCGCCACCGGTACCGTCACGCCCGCTGATGATGGCGGCTCGGTCAATATCACCATCACCGCTCCGAACACTGGAAATGTCAGTGGTCAGGTATTTGCCGCTGATGGACAGACACTGATTCAAACAACGGTGGAAGTTTTTGATGCGGCCAGCGGTAACTTCCTGGGCTCAGCCTTCAGCTTTGGTGGATCGTATTTCATCTCGAACATCACTGCGGGCGGCGCCGGGTTCCGCGTTGAAGCGTTCTCGCCCTCCAACTCCGGCGTAGTAGGCCAGAGTACGGGAGTGTTCACCGGCTTTGGACAAATTGTGACAGTCAATGTCACGATTCCGATAGGGATCGTAAAAGGACGGATTACCTATACTGACGGCACGGGTGTCCCATTCCCTGAAGTCTTTGTAACTCAAACAGATGTGAACGGTAATTCGCGTTCCTACTTCGCCAATACCAACAACTCCGACGGCAGTTACACAATTGCCGGACCGCTCGTGGGAGACTTCATTCTCACGGTGCAAGACTTCCGGTCCGGACTCGTCCAGATCGCAACCGGCACGCTCTCAGACGTCACTATTCCCGTGGTGTTAGATGTCACCATGCCGCCGACCGGTGTTGTGAAGGGCGTGGTTTACGATGCCAATGGCAACCCTGCTCCGTTTGCTGATATCGGCATCGCGAATGAGGGGATCAACCGTTCGGCATTCACAGGAGCGGACGGCGCGGGCAATTACATCTTCAATCATGTGCCGCTCGGCCGCTTCACGCTCCAGGCCGTGGATGAGAACTTTGAATTGTTCACCACAATGAGAGGCAATCTGATTTCAGATGGAGATACTGTTGTCCTGAATCCCAGATTGCCGGCCATTGGCAGCGTGAGTGGCACGATCTTTGATGTTGACGGTGTGACTCCGGTGCCAAATACCAGAGTGAACCTGGAAAATCTGGATAGCACTGGCGCAGAGGGCTATTCTTATACCCGAGTCCGTACGGATTCGTCCGGCAACTATTCCTTCGGTGGAGTTCCGGTGGGAACCATGCACGTGTCCAGCGCGGATCCGGTAACGGGCAATGCCAACGGGTTTGCCATCGGCCAGGTAACAGCCGGTCAGAACACCACGATTAACGTGGTGCTCGGTCAGGGCGGCCATGACTTCTTCGATTCGAACGCTTTCAACTTCTTCCTCGACGGGACCAATGGTTACCGCTTCGATATGGATTGTGACGGCGAAATCGATGGCGGCGGACGGATTGACGGCAATCTCAACCGCGGCTACTCCGGCGCTGAGAACTTGCAGTTCAACGGCCTTAACTTCAATGAATTCTTCCCATGCATTGCGGGAGCGCAGACTACACAGAGCGAGCGCGAAATAGATTATGGGCCTGCAGGCGTCAGCGGTCTCACGGTCACGCGCAAGGTCTATTCGCCCGCAGGTGGCGGTTTCACCCGTTATCTGGAAGTTCTCACCAATTCGACGCAGCAGCCTGTCCCGGCAACTCCGGCAATCCAGAGCTTCCTCAACAATCAGGGAGGCATCACGGTCCTGGTGTCGCCCTCTGACACCGGCAACACTTATGCTGTTACCGGAACGGGTTTCTGTTGCACGCCTTTGCTGGGTGCGGTATTCGCAGGACCCAGCGCCGCTGTTCCTGCCGGTGATCTGCAGTTCCCGAACCAGCAAAGATCGGTTTCCTATGACTGGAACATGACTGTGCCTCCGGGCGCATCAGTGATCCTGATGCATTTTGAGATTCAGCGAGATACAGAAGACCTGAGCGGTATGCAGGCGCAGGCGCAGGCCCTGGTGAACCTCACCGATCCGGATGAGTTCACCGGCATGACGGACGCCGAAAAAGCCCAGGTGGTGAACTTCAACTTGGTCAACCAGGCGATCCTGCCTGGAACGGCTGTAGTCAACGTGACTGCGGTGCAGCGTGATGGAACTAGTGCGCTGGCCGGAGCAGAGATCGTCCTCAAGTCGGGCGTCAATCAGAGGATTGCCGGCATTACCGATACCGCTGGCACGCTGTCAATTCCCAATGTTCCGGCAGGCAACTTCACGGTCACCGCTTATCAGAACGGCTTTGTGGGTGAGGCAAGCGGAGTAGTGCAGCCCATCGACATTGGCTCAAGTATCTCCATCACCATCAATGCCGGTATAACCGGAGCAATCCAGGGCCATGTACTGGCCGGGGATGGATTAACCCCAGTCCTCGCGACGGATGTTGAAATTCTGGACGTGGCCACAGGCATTCAACTCGCGCTTGGCGGCACCGATGCCAATGGCTTCTACAAGTTCAATGGCATCAGCGCCGGACCACAAGGTTTTAAGGTTCGCGCCAGCTCCATTCTGAATCCGGCGATCTTTGCCGAGAAGACCGGCAGCTTCGTCGCTAACGGCGATCTGGTGACCATTGACTTGAGTTTGCCGCTTTCCGTGGTCAGCGGTTCGGTCAGGTATTCTGACGGCACGGTCGTACCTTTCCCGACCGTTGTCATTTCCTCGACTGACTCGTTGGGCAATGTGAATACGTTCCTGCCAGCCACGGACGCTAATGGAGGCTTCTCCATCATTGGCCTGTCGGTGGGTACATTCACGATCAGCGCCCAGGATACGGATACGGGCATTGTGGCCACGTCAACATTTACATTGACAGATGTCACGCAACCTCAGGTGCTGAACCTGGTGTTGCTCAGTGGAACGGTCGGCGGACTCGTGCGCGACAGCAACGGCAACCCAGTGCCATTCACTCAAGTGGCGTTGGCCACCACCGGCACCAGCTTTAATTTGTTCGGCAGCACAAATAGTCTGGGCGTGTATCAATTCACTCGTGTACCGCTGGGACCGTTTACGGTACAGGCATTCCTATCCGCGAATCAAACCTTTGCCACGGTTGACGGAGCCATATCGACAGACGCACAAGTTGTTATTCTTGACGTCAACATGCCGGCCACAGGCACGGTATTTGGCACAGTGTTTGGGTCGGATGGTCTCACGCCCGCGGTAAATCCGTTAGTCTCGGTTGTCAGCATTGACAGTTTTGGTCCGGAAGGGAATTTCTTTGGGCAGACTACAGCAGATGCCCTCGGGAATTACCAGATCGATGGCGTACAAGTTGGCTCCTTGCAGGTTGCAGCTTTAGACCAAACAGGGACCTCGGCTGGCGCCACAACCGGTGTGCTCACAGCCAGTGCGCCTCTCAATCTCAACATTACATTGGGAAATGCCATCAGTTTCCGGCGGTTCGGCCTCATAGATCTTGACGGAGCGGATGGCTTCCGTTATGACGTGTCATGCGATGGTCAGTTGAATGACGGCGGCACGGTAGATCGTAATTTCAATGACGCCTACGATGGAATGTATCAGGCGAGCTTGAGCGGGGCATATTTTGTTCGCCAGTTCCCGTGCCTGAGCGCCGCCACGTTTGAGGCTGCTGGACGCCAGCTTGTTCTTGGTCCGGTAACCGTCCACAATCTTCAAGTCTCGCGTAAAATCTTCTCACCTGCCGCCGGTGGATTTGCGCGTTATCTCGAAGAGATACAGAATCCCGGCACCACGCCGGTGGTTGTGTCCGTGACCATCAGCGGAAACCTGGGTTCGGACAACAGTACACGGGTGGTAGTGTCGCCGGCGCAAACCAAGTTTACGTATGCGATCACCGATCAGAACGGGATTTGCTGCGATCCATTGCTCGCCCACGTATTCGCCGGTGCAACTTCAACCCTTGTACCCACAGCGCAATTCATTCAGACCAACGATGAGCCATTCTACCGTTGGGACAACGTTTCCATACCGGCGGGCCAAACTGCAATTCTGATGCACTTTGCCGTGCAGCGTCCGCCCAGCGATCTTACAGGCACAAAAGCACAAGCTGCGAGCCTTGTAAATCTGACGGATCCGAATGCGCTTAGCGGCATGTCCACGGCGGAAAAAGCAGCCGTGGCAAACTTCATAATTCCATAAAGGGGAGATGTATGCGGATACAACAGAAGTTCATACGCGCAATTGCAATTATTCTTGGGATGGCTTTTCTGCTGTCGATGATGGCGGTGGCCGTAGAACCCGTTCCATTGCCGGATATCCAGCTCACCGGAGCCGACGGCTCTGCGGTAAAAAGCTCTGCGCTGCCCACCACCGGCAACTGGCTCATCATCTATATACAGCCGCGCAACCAGTTTAGTGACAATCTGCTGCGGCTGCTCAAGAAAGACCAGTATCCTACTCTGGCACAACATGCCGTAATCATTGTCGGCGGCAGCATTGACGATCTAAAGACCGCGCAGACGCGCTTTCCTGAACTCGCCCAGGCCACCTGGTACGCCGATACCAACAAGAGCGCTTTTACATTGATGAAGCTGACTGGCGCGCCTGTGATCCTGGGCATCAAACAGCGGACAATTACGTGGAGCCTCAGCGGCATCCTGTCAGACGTGAATGTGGCCAAATCGATATTGAATACCTGGGTGGAAGGATGATTCCTGGTCGCGCTAAACGATCAATAGGGAATGGAAGCATGAAGTCTTTAGGGCGTATCTGTTCGATCGTTTGTTTCGTTCTCTCTCTCCTTGCACTGGACGCATGGGGAGCCGAGCGGGGCTCGAAGATGGGTACTCAGGAATCTGTACGTGGATACCTGGTAGATACTGTCTGCGTGAAAGAGGAAGCCGCACAGCTCTCTCAATTGGGTGTGAAACACACCAAAAAATGTCTTGAAATGCCAGCGTGTCGAGAGAGCGGCTACGCGCTGCTTTTGTCCTCCCATAATAATGACGTGCTGCACTTCGATAAGCGGGGCAATGAACTTGCCGCCAGAATTATCGATGGACATCGGATGGAAAGCGGATGGCTGCTCCAGGCTACGGGAAAGCGCATCGGAGATCAGTTCGCCGTGGCCACTCTGGAGTTTGTCTCTAAGTCGCCTGTAAAGCGAAAAAAGTAGTTAACACACCTCTAAGCTCTAAACAAATCTGAAAAATTACCGGCAACTTACAGCGGGGCAGTGAGCTGCTGCCATAATCTGATATGCCACGCTCGTTCGAACGTGAATTCCCGGAAGGAAAGCGTCCCTCACGCCTAGCACAATCATGTCTGCGCTCTTCTCATGGGCAACTTTTAGGATTGTTTCCACAGTCTCGCCGGATTCAATCACATATTCCGCGTTCAAGGGCGCAAGCTGCGGCTCAAACAAATGGACCATATTCTTGCACACTGGTTCGGATAGCTTTTGCGTATCAGGATTGCTCGCAGTTTCCTCGGGCAAAACGTGCAGCACCGTTACCTTGGCTCCGTATGCGCCGGCAATGCGCACAACAAATGGCAGCGCGCGCATGCTTTCTTCTGAAAGGTCCGTGGGCACCAGAATGTTGTCTAACTTTATTCTTGAATTAGGTTGATCAGGGCCAACGGTCAACACGGGACATGTTGCCACACGGCATATCCCCTCCACGGCAGATCCCAGCAGAAAACGGCGTAATCCAGTGCGTCCGTGTGTTCCGGCGACTATTAGATCAATGTGATTTTGTTTGATCTCCTCCTGCAGCGCGTCACCCAGGATGCCTGATGACAGTAGCGCCTTGGTTTTGATTCCTTCTAATTCAGGTGAATGCACAATGTTGTCCAGCTCTTTGGTCGCGGCCTCATACTCAGCTTCATAGAAATAAGGCGCCGATTGGGGCGCCGCGGTCGCCAGCGATGTTGGAGTAATGATGTGGCAGGCGAAAACGGATGCGCCAAATTTTCTAGCAAGGGAGGCGGCGTACGGAAACGCCTTCATTGAAGCCTCAGAAAAATCCGTTGCGAATAAGATGTTCTTCAGGGTTGCAACTGGACTCGGAACAATGAATGCATGAACGGTAGCCATATGAACCTCACTTGATCTGAATATATGCCCCGGAAATCGACATCTCTGTGATGATAATCACGTAATGCAATCGCGTCGCAGCCAGTGATCGCACACGGGACATGACTTCCAATGACTCTAGTTAGCAAGAACTTTAAGTGCCGGCCTTCAGGGTGAATGTGGTTGAGGTGACCGCGGGAAACGCCTCGTGGTCACAGTCCTGTGAGAACTCCATCGCCAAGAAGTCTTCTTCAGACAGTTCTTCTTGAAGCTCATGCAACAGATCCAACTGCATTCTGCTCAGAGCTTCATCCAGCGCTTTCGGTAGTCTTTCCTCCAACCCAAAAGCTTTCGGGTTATTCAACACACGCCCCAGCATAAGATAAGCGTTTTTGATTCGGCTTTTCATCTGGACCTCCTCCGACTTATTTATTATTCGAGCCCGCTATGGCAGTTGGCTGTGATTACGATCACGCGAAGGGGTGATATGTCGGCTGGATTGGCCTGGACGACTTCTTCAGCAAAGGACTGCGCCATGAACTCCTCGGTAGATCATTGTAGGAATCGCTGCGTGGGCTGAACATTTACAAATCGTAATTATTTGCCTTACTAGTGCCGCTTAATTTTAATTCTCAGAAAGCTCAGTACCGGTAAATTTTATTTCTTCTTAGAAAGCAGCGTGGACACTGCAAATTAACGCCGTTCATTGCCATAGGCGTACTAATTTATACATATCAATCTGCTCATACTGTCCGGTTTTGGAAAGCGCAAAAAAAAATTCACCACGTTGCATATCGATCATTGCGGATTATCTTAATCCCATGTCAAGCACAACCTTGCCGGCTGCTCAGGAGAAATGTGGCCGTTGGTTAGTGAAAACAGGGTATTCCCGGATTGAACCGAGAGATAATTGGCAATGCGCTGCTACAGGTGGCAAGGTTGAATCGTTTGAAAAGTGGGCATTTTGATCCGGACGCATTGTGGAACCGCGTACATGGCGATGCGACCCTACTCCGCGAGTTGGTGGACCTGCTTGCCGCGGAAGTTCCAGGGATGCTGGCTGGAATTGAAAAAGCAATTAACCATGGTTCGCCCTCCGATCTGGAAAAGACCAGCCATAAGATTAAAGGATCAATGCTGCAGTTTTCGGCACATACAGCGGCCGATATCGCTTTCGAACTGGAAGAACGCGGACGGATCGGCTCAATAGCCGGTACGGCGGGCTTGTTGCAGAAATTGCGGCAGGAAATCTCTGGATTACAGCAAACGTTGCATGCAATGGTGCGGGATAGAGCGAACAATAACAGTATCGTGCGTCACGAAAAAGAATAAAGCTCAGGAGTGGACGTAAAAGATGTCAACGCTGGTGATGGATTCGCGACAAACGGAACTCCTTCGAGTGCTGTTAGTTGAAGACAATGCGCTGGATGCAAAGTTCATCACTGCATTGCTCCGTTCGCCCACCGCCACGTTGCAGTGCCAGCATGTCACTCGCCTGGGTGAAGCGTTGAGTCATCTTGAAAGAAACCATCCTGATGTAGTTCTGCTCGATCTGAATCTTGAAGATAGCGCCGGCTATGAGACGTTTTATCGGGTCCGGCAAGCAGCGTCCGGCGCGGCCATCCTGGTGCTAAGCGGTTCCGATGACGAAGAACTGGCCATTAAGACTGTCCGCGAGGGCGCACAGGACTATCTGGTAAAAGGCACGTTTGATGGAGGGCTGTTACTGCGGTCTATTCGTTATGCTATTGAGCGCAAACGATCTGAAGAGGCGCTGCGGCACAGTGAAGCCACTGTTCGCGCCATTTTTGAAAATTCTCTGGATGGCATCGTTATTTTTTCCGGTGATGGCACCTGTCTGGAGGCCAATTCCGCTGCGGGGGCCCTGGTGCATCTCTCGCGCAATGATCTGATCGGCTCCCGCTTGTGCGACTTCTGTGAAAAGGGCTTTGATGAGGTTTTGGCAGAGCTAAGGCTGGCAGAAAGCGGTCGTGGGCAATTCTGGACGCAGCTAAAGGACGGATCACGGAGGCTGGTGGATTATTGCTTTACGGCGAACATTCTTCCCGGCCAGCATCTGGCTATGCTGCGTGACATCACCGAGCAGCAGGGCATGGAAGAGCAACTGCGAGACTCGCAGAAAATGGAAGCCGTGGGCCGTCTGGCGGGCGGCGTAGCGCATGATTTCAACAATATCCTCGGCATCATCAGCGGCCACGCCGAGCTTCTTGAATCCAGCGCGTCCAGTCCGGCGGAACGCGGGCGCGCGGAAAAAATCATCTCAGCCACTGAAAAAGCGGCGTCTCTCACCCGGCAACTGCTTGCCTTTGGACGCAAGCAGGTCATGTCCCTCAAGTTGCTGGATCTCGCCCTGGTGCTGGAAGGTCTCAGCAGCATGGTGGATTGCCTAATGGGAGCAGAAGTGCAGATCTGCATTCAAGCCACCAAGAATGTCGGCCTGGTGCGCGCGGACCAAAGCCAGATGGAACAGGTGATTATGAACCTGACGGCAAATGCCCGCGAAGCCATGCCCGAAGGTGGGACCCTGACCATTACCATTGATCGGTATGAGACTTCTACCGATCAACCTGAGCTGCCTCCTGGTGAGTATGCGCGGTTGTCCGTCAGCGATACGGGCGCGGGCATGAGCCAGGAAGTCCAATCGCGAATTTTCGAGCCATTCTTTACCACCAAAAAAGCTGGTTCTGGATTGGGGCTTTCCACCGTGTATGGAATCATCAAGCAAAGCGGCGGCCATATTACGGTGGCGTCCGAGGCGCAGCGGGGATCCACTTTCAGTGTTTATCTGCCGCTGGTGTCTGGCAGTGATTTGGATCTCGCGCCTTCTGAATCCCGGAAACAGTCGCACGTACCGGGACACGAAACCATCCTCGTGGTGGATAACGAGAAGGATTTGCGCAACGCCTCATGTGAATATCTTGAGAGTTGCGGTTATCGAGTTCTCTGTGCCGGGGACGGTAAAGAGGCCATCGAGATTTGTGACCGCCACACCGGGCCTATCTCATTGCTGATCTCCGATATCGTTATGCCAAAGTTGAGTGGCCGGGCCTTAGTGGACCATGTTCGCAGGACGCGTCCCGGTACGAACGTGCTCATAATTTCCGGATATGCCGACGACGCGGTGTGGCGCCATGGAATTGCCCTGGATCCGTCATGCTTCCTTCAGAAGCCATTTACCTTCCAAGCCTTAAGCGCAAAGATTCGAGAGATACTTGATAAAGAGGATTGACCCCCATCCGGGTTCCCGAGCTGCGGCCTTCTCGTGATACATTCAAATCTTCCCTATGACAGAACGCGCTACTCCGCGCTGGCTTGACGTTCTTTGGCTTATCTTTCTTGGCGGCCTTGCTCTTATACCTCCGGTTGCCGAATTACACAAGCAGCTGATTCTGCTGATCATCGGGATATTCCAGTTGCTGGAAACCCAATTTGTACGGCTTGCGGGAAAGCCGGGGCCAGCCATGGCCGTGCTTATCAAGATAGTTCTTGCAACTGTTCTGATCAATCACACAGGCGATCCTGCGGCCATCAACAGCGGTTATTATCCAATCTATTATCTGCCGGTAATGACTGCGGCCATGTATTTTGGTCCTGTCGGAACGCTCCTGTGGACACTGGCTGCCTCCGTGGCCTATAGCTCATATCTCTACCAGGCGAACCTGCACTTCACCATCACGGCGAACAGCCTGTCTGAACTGCTGATGCGCGTCCTATTTTTCTTCCTTGTAGCGATGACCGTAAATCGGTTCGTGATGCAGTATCGGGTGCAGGTGCGGCGGTATCAGGTTCTCTCTGAAACGCTCACCGAAGCGAATCGTAACTTGAAGCTTGCGCAAGACGAAGCGCGCAGGGCGGAAAGGCTGGCGGCACTAGGCCAGCTCTCGGCCGGGCTGGCCCATGAAATTCGCAATCCGCTGGGCGTGATCAAAGGGTCGGCGGAAATTCTTAGCCAAAAATTGGATGACGCGAACCCGCTGGCGAAGGAACTTGCTGGATATATTTACACTGAAGTGAATCGCGTGAGCGCACTGGTAAGCCGCTTTCTTGATTTTGCCCGGCCGTCGCAGCTTGATTTGGGCTCTCAGGACTTAGCGACGGTAGTTGAAAGATGCTTGAAAACGGTTTCTGAACAGGGCGCCTGTAAAAAGGTCAGCATAAAACGTGACTTTGCTCCCGGATTGCCGCCAGTGATGCTGGACCACGATTTGTGCGACCAGGTCTTCACCAATCTTTTTATGAATGCCTGTGAAGCCATGGGGGAGGAAGGCGGCGATTTGCGCGTGAGGCTGCGTGGGTCCGATGAAACTGACGCGCCGCGCGTTGTGGTGGAGATTGAAGATAGCGGTCCGGGTGTTCCAGCCGAAATGAAAGAACAGATCTTCAATCCTTTTGTGACGACGAAAAAATCAGGAGTCGGGCTGGGACTGGCCATTGTTTCCAAAATTGTCGACGCGCACGGAGGGTCTGTCAAACTCGTTAGCGAGCCCGGACGTGGAGCCTGTTTTCAGGTTGGGTTTCCTGCAGCAACAGACACTACGACAGGCGCAAAAAACTAAAACCCTGCCACGGAGACGCGGAGGTATGGAGAAAGCTATTTTGCGAGCGTAGCAGCGGAAATCGATTATCAGTAAAACTATGGATGCGAAAGTGGGTTGGTCTGTATCAGAATAGTGATCCCTCACCCGCAACCCCGGCGGGTTCGCGATAAAAAATTATGGCAAATATCCTTATCGTTGAAGACGAGCCGCGTATGCGTCGTTTGCTTGAGATCAGCCTGAGCGAGGACAGCCACAGCGTCCATACTTCAGGCGATGCTGAAAGCGGATTGCAGCATCTGCGAAAAGCATCGGTGGACCTTGTGGTGACCGATCTGAAATTGCCCGGCATGAACGGCCTTGAATTCTTGCAGGAAGGGAAGCGCCTGAATCCTGCTCTGCCATTCATCGTGATGACTGCCTATGGGAGCGTTGAAACCGCCGTGGACGCAATGAAAGCCGGCGCCAGCGATTATGTGCTGAAACCCTTCACAATGGCCGAGATGAAGCTGGTCATCAACAAAGAGCTTGACGTCCAGCAGGTGCGCGATGAAAACGTGCGCCTGAAGGAGGCCCTGGGTAAACGCTACCATTTCCAGAATATTGTTGGCCGCAGCAAGAAAATGCAGGAAGTGCTTGCCTTGGTGGAGCGCGTCGCGCCGACAAATTCCACGGTGCTCATCGGTGGCGAAAGTGGCGTAGGGAAAGACCTGATTGCGCGGGCGATTCACCAGAATTCGCGGCGCGCTTCCGGGCCGTTCATCAAAATCAACAGCACCGCCATTCCAGACACGCTTTTTGAAAGTGAGCTCTTTGGCTTTGAACGCGGTGCTTTTACCGGCGCGTTGGCCAGCAAGCCCGGCAAATTCGAACTGGCTGATAAAGGCACGCTTTTTCTCGACGAAATCGGCGATGTACCGGCGGCAATCCAAGTGAAGCTGCTGCGTGTTTTGCAGGAACGGGAGTTCGAGCGGCTCGGCGGGACCAAAACCCTGAAAGTGGACATACGCATGATCGCCGCGACGAATCGCGATTTGCGCGCCGCCCTGGAAGAAGGCACATTCCGCGAGGATCTTTACTATCGGCTGAATGTTGTGCCAATCGATATTCCGCCGCTGCGGGAACACAAAGAAGATATTCCAGATCTGGTGAACCATTTTCTTGCGCGATTTGCCGCTGATAACGAGAAAGAAATTGAAGGCATTACGCCTGCCGCACTCGACGCGCTGATGGAATACCACTGGCCGGGTAACATTCGCCAGCTTGAAAACAGCGTAGAGCGTGCTGTGGCCCTGTCGTCGGGCCGGATGATCGATGAAAACGACATCCATCTGGATACAAGGCAGAGCAAACCTGCCGCGTTGTCATCCTCTAGCACGCAATTTTTGCCCGAAGGAATGACGCTGGAGCAGTGGGAAGATAATATGATCCGCGAAGCGCTACGGCGGGCCAATGGCAACAAAAGCCAGGCAGCGCGCTTGCTGGGGCTCTCGCGCAATGCGCTCAGATATCGGCTGGGAAAACTCGGAGTAGCCGACGAAGGAGACTAAAGCGCCACTTTTGAGCGCCAAAAATCCGTACCCGGGCTTCTGCTGCTCAGGTTTCGCGTCCTGCGAAAGTGGCATCTCAAAATGTGAATGGCTTTTCTGGCGCATCCTGTTTCGGTGTTTGGCACCTTGGGCGTGCTGGTGGTGGGCTGGGTTGTGCTCGCTCTGGGACACAAGTTCATCAGCCAAAGGGCGCCCAATCCCAAAGAGCAATACCGGCGGCAGCGGTTGCTATCAACGGTGGTGGTGGTTGTCGGCGGGGCTATCATTATTGGACTCTGGGCCAAGCTGCTTCCACATGCCAGTACCTTCCTGGGACTGATTGGCGCCGGGTTGGCGGTGGCATTGCGCGAGCCGCTGTTAAGCATAGCCGGACGGATCGCAATCTTCTTTGGCCACATGTACACCGCGGGAGACAGGATTGAGATCAATAAGCTGAGCGGTGACGTGATTGACGTCGGCTTCTTCTATACGCGCATGATGGAAATTGGGAACTGGATCGGCGGCGACCAGTACAGCGGGCGCATTATCCAGTTTGCGAATGCCCAGGTGTTTGGCTCCTCTGTGTTCAATTACACGCGCAACTTCGCCTATATCTGGGACGAAATTAAGTTGCCGATTACGTATGCCAGCAACATAAAAGCGGCGACGGAGATACTGAAGAGTGTGGGCGGCGAATATACGCGCGAGTTCATGCAGGACGCCGAACCGCAAATCGAAAGAATGCAGCGCATTTTCATGGTGCCGCGCTTTGAGGTTGAGCCCGTGGTGTTTATGAAGGTCACCGACAACTGGGTGGAGCTAACGTTGCGATACCTGGTGGATCCCAAAAAGCGGCGTAGCGCCAGCAGCTACATGTTCGGCGAGATCTTCCAGCGAATCCGCGAGCACAAAGACATTGAGATTGCCTCCAGCACCATGACCCTCACCGTGCAGCAGGGCGGGCTTTCCAGCGAAGATCGTAAAGACGAAGATCGCAAAGACAACGAACGCAAGGCAGCGTGAGTGTCGTCGAATCGGCAACCAGCGCACTGTAAAAAAGGCCTCGAATCGAGGCCTTTTGCTGAAAGTGGTTCCTGTTTAGTGCTGGCCCCAGAGCGTGAGTTCGGGTCTGACCGAATTGGTTCTGGCCTTGCCGTACCACAATTCAAAGCTCTGAACAAAGCGGTCGCCTTGCAGCGCAATGGCACGGCTTTTGCCGCCCCGCCGAATCACGTCTCGCACCTGCAGAACTTCAGGCGCGCCATTCCCGTAGTGGACTACGATCCGATCAAATTCAATTGGCGCGTTCTTGACGCGAATCTCCAAAAAACGGTAACGTCCAGCGGCCTTGCCAATTTCTATATTGTCATGATCGTGCTGGCCGTCAACGTGGGACTGGCCCAGGTAAACCCAGTCAGATGCCTGCGCTGACGGAGCGACATAGATTAAAAGTGCAAGGACAAAAAGCGGAATCAAGAGCTTCTTCGTTTTCATTCAGTTGTTCTCCTCGTTGGATTGCTTTTCTCTGAATCTAGCAACTCTGTTGTTGTTCCACTAAGCGACCAAAGTCCCGAAAATCGTTTCGCTTCCATGAAACCCAGCACGGCTACGTAAGTTGCTGGATTGCGCTGAATAAAATGTGGGGCATCGGGCGCGAGATCAGAACTGGTCCGGCGGTTTGCCACCATGATGATGATCGTCACCGCTGCCGGCGTCGGAGCCAGATCCCGATCCTCCGTCAGAACCAGAACCTGATCCCGAACCAGAGCCCGATCCGGACGAATGGTCTCCGTCACCTGAACCGGACTGATGCCCGCCGCTATCCGGATCTCCGCCGCCGTGGTGTTCGCCTGGATCGCGCTGATCAGATGCGCGGAGGCTCTTGATGGGATCGTCATCGTCGCTCAAGGTGCTACCGTTGTCGCGACGGCTTGGCCGGTCAAGCTGCGGACGCAAATCCTGAGTGGGGCGGGGAACTTCCGGGCCGCCGCCTTCCATGCCCACACGACTGGAAAATCCAGCCGTAATCATCACGGATTGTCCGCGACCAGTGACTGCCTCAAGCTCCACAACGCCTTCATCCACGTCAACTTCAGTGAATCCGCGACGATCCACTTCAATGTCAAATTTCGTTCCGCGAACGGAAATAACCGCGCTGGGCGTTCCAATCTGGAAGGCCGGCGATCCGCCCATGCGCTTCTGAATTTGCGTGCGAACGCGACCCATGAGGAGCTGGAAATACTTCCAGCCGCTGGTTTCGGGTTGCTTCAACAGAAGCTTGGTGTGAGCGCGGACCAGCACATCGCTTCCGTCGGAGAGCTTCAGCAACAGGCGGCCATCATCAGTGCTCACGGTTGTATCCGGCGGCAGGATTTCGCCTCGGACAGGAGCTGCAAAAGCCTGCGCGGGAAGCTGAATGCTGACTTTCCCTTTGAAGTCGGAAATAGTTGCCCCTGCAAAAGGAGCGCTGGCGGTAGCTGCTTGCGAAGATTCCTGGGCAGCGGCGCACGCGCAGTACAGCACCAAGCCGATAAGCGTAAAAATTGATTTGTTTTTCATGGTGTCACCTCTGAAACTTCGCAGGCGCCGCGCGGCAAGGTAAATGCGAACGTGGTGCCTGCAGATTGATTGCTGGTTACGTGGACCCTTCCGCCGTGCTGCTGCGAAATGCGGCGGACAAAACTTAGCCCCAGACCCCATCCGGGAATGGATTCGCTGCGGGCGGGGCGATAAAAGCGTTCAAATAATTGCTGCAACTCGGCCTCTGGAATCACCGGCCCCGAGTTTTGCACTTCAAACTGGACTTCCTCGCCAGAAGAATGCACGCGCATCAGCACTTCTGTCCCGCCCGCGCCGTATTTGATGGCATTGCTGACCAGATTGAGCAGAGCGCCGGAGATCAGTGTTTCATCGCACTGCAAAAATCCGTCGTCGCAATCCAGTTCCGCTCTGACCGTGACCTTGGCTGCGGCGGCCAGCGGCTGAACCACTTTTTGCACGTGCTCCACCATTGTGCTGATGCTTGTTCGCGCCAGGCGCAACGGTCGCGCTCCGGAGTCCAGCCGCAAAACTTCCAGATAAGTGTTGATCATGGCCACAAGGCGATTGGTTTCGCGAAAGATGGTGGAAGGAGCTTCACGCGTCGCCGGAGAGTTGGGATAACGCATTAACAATTCAGAAAAGCCCTGAATCGAGATGAGCGGCGTGCGCAGTTCGTGCGTAACAAAACTCAGCGCCTCGGATCGCGCCTGGTCACGTTGACGACGTGCCGTGATGTCCTCCGCGACCAGCAACAGCGCACCAGCTTCAGCAAAAGACGTCCACGGCAGACGGACCGCATGGAAGAGCCAGAGCTCTTCGCCGAGTGAAACTTCGTTTTCCGCCCATGACGCCGGCTGCGCCGATAATTCCGCCAACTCCTGCCAGCCGCCCGCAAGCTGCGCCACAGCCGAGAGTTTGTCCATTGCAAGCGCATGTCGGATCCCAAAGGCCTTCCACGTTTCATTGCTGAAAAGCAGCGCACCATCAGCACCATAAACGGCAAGGCCTTCATTCATGGTTTCAAGCAGCGTCTGGTTGAACGAATAAAGCGACGACAATTCCGCCTGTAGGTCTTTGAGCGCCGCCAGTTTCCAATGCAGCCGATCCGAGGCTGGCCATTTGGCAAGCTCAGTGCTGGACTGCGCCGGTTTGAGCTGTCCATAATGCGGACTGATGGCGGTTCGCAGCTGTTGCAGACGCGACGTGACTTCGCGGTCAACGATCAGCAGATTTTCCAGTTGAGCGATCGGTGCAGCAAGTACGCCCGCGATCAATAATGGTCCGTAAGCCAGCAGGCGATGAAAATCTGCAAACAGAAAATATGCCGCCACATACACGCCAGCCAACATCCCCACAAGAACCAGCAGACCGCGCACCCCGGGATAACGCACGACCACCCAAAGCGATATGACGCTCATCAAGACTAAAACAGTGAGCTGGCCAAAGTTGCCAATTTGCGAAAGGATCCTGCCGCTCAGTGCCATGTCTGCCACGTTGGCGTTAATTTCCACGCCCGGCATGGGCAGTTGGTTGCTGACGGGAGTGATGAGGCGATCACTAATGTCGATACCGCCAAAGCCAATCAGCACTGCTTTGCCCGCTAGTTGGGGCGCAGGCTTGCCGGCCAGCAGATCGCCTGCGGAGACAACGATGAATGGCGGATTTGCCTCTCCCGGCTCAAACTGGGGTCGGAAATCTATGAGCATGGGCGGCAGCGAAGCCATGCGCTCAACGCCGGGCAAGTTTGTGTCGAGAACAAGTTTCTTGCCCAGCACTCCTGGCTTGGCTAGTTCAGCGAGTTTCAACGCAAATGCTGGACGCAATCCGTCCGCGCTTGGTTCCTGCACAGGTATGCTGCGGCAGAGTCCATCAAAATCGATAATCGCTTGTACGTGCCCGACACCTTTGGCCGCCTGCGCGAAGCGGGGAAGCGGGTCCATCCATAAGTTGCCTGTGGGTGACGTTGAGATTTTCGCCGCCAGAACAATGTTGGGAGCGGACTGAATTGCTGCGGTCAACGCGGAGTCATTCGCTTCATCCTCAAGCTCAGGCAAAAGGACATCTACCCCAATGGCTTTGGAATTTTGCGCGCTGACGGCGCGAATAAGTTTAGCCAGCTCTGCTCGTGGCCACGGCCAGCGCCCATACTGCTCCAAAGTAGCGTCGTCGATTAGTACCAGCGCGACCTGGTTGGAAACCGGCAGCGGACGCCGCAGGCGGAAGAAAAAATCATTGAGCTTCTGGCTCAGCGTGGAAACAGGGAAGCTCAGGCTGACCAGGCACACCAGTCCCAGCAGGATGGCATTGAGCCTGATCCAGCGGCCCCAAGTGATGGGCTTGGCCTGCGTCGGATTGGAGAAAAGCTTCATCGCTGAACCCGATGTACTTCTTGCAATCACCCGACCATCAAATCAATTCCCAGCCGGCGCGCCTTCTGGTACAAAGTCTTCCGTTCAATGCCCAGCGCCCGCGCGGCCTTGGATTTGTTGCCCGCGTGCTCCTGCAACACGCGCAGAATATGTTGGCGCTCCATGTCTTCCAATGACGAAGGAGGAGTCTTGTCGGGAAGTCCGTTGGTGCGGACCATCTGGCGTTCGCGCTCCACGTCCGCTACACCGATTTCTCCTGAGGAACAGAAAATCCCAAGGCGCTCCACCAGATTTTCCAACTCGCGCACATTTCCCGGCCATGATGCATTGGTCAGCATCTTTACCGCGGAATCCGTAATGGTGATATTGCGCTTGCTCTTTTGGTTAGAGCGTTTCAGGAAATGCTGCACAAGCAAAGGAATGTCTTCACGGCGCTCTTCCAGTCCGGGAAGATTAATTACTACCACGCTCAGGCGATAGTAGAGGTCTTCACGGAAGCGGCCTTCCGTCATCAGCTTGGTCAGATCGCGATTGCTGGCGGCGAGAATGCGCACATTGATCTGTGTGTACTTGTGCGAGCCAACGCGGCGGATTTGCTGCTCCTGTACCGCGCGCAGAAGGTTGACCTGGAAGCCGGGCTTGGTTTCAGAAATTTCATCCAGAAACAGCGTGCCGCCGTGGGCCGCTTCAAACAGGCCAGGACGGCTGCTGTCCGCGCCGGTATATGCGCCTTTTTCATGGCCAAACAGCTCGCTTTCCAGGATGTTTTCCGGCAGAGCGCCGCAGTTGACCGGGACAAATGGCTTGTCGGTGCGTGAACTATGGTCGTGCAACGCACGCGCCACCAGCTCTTTGCCCGTGCCGCTTGCGCCCAGAATCAGCACGCTGGCTTCTGTGGGAGCAACGCGCGCAATGGCGCGATAAACCTCCAGCATTTTCGGAGTGCGTCCGATGATGGATGTCTCCGGGCCTTCGTCGACGGTAGCGGTGGTCTCACTAGAGGCACGTTTGCTGGCCTGCACTCTTCGTACCAGGGCTAAAAGATCGTCGATCAGCAAAGGCTTGCCCAGATACTCAATGGCCCCCGAGCCAAGAGATTTGGTCACAGTCTCAACGCTGGTATGCGCCGTCATGATTACGCAGGCGCACTGCGGCTGCAGGACTTTGATAAGGTCAAGCACGTTGAGTCCGTTGGCGGTGCCTAGATAGAGATCCAGCAGCGCAAGCTGCACCGGCTCTTGGCGCAGGATTACATCTGCCGTGGCTACACTGTTGGCGGTGAGGCATTCATAACCCTCAGCGGCCAGCACGGAGCTGAGCAGGCTGCGGGTGGAATCGTCGTCATCGACCACCAGAATTCTGAAGTTCAGATTTTTCTCGCTGCCGGACATCCGAAAAGAGCCTTTCTACAGCCTGCTAAGACTGTGACCACAACCTGCATCCATCCATCGAAACTTGTTTCGAAACTTGTCTCTTCAAAACTTAGGTCTTCAGAACTTATAACCCAGCGTCACGTTTACGCCGTTGGTGCGGAAAGCGCCCGTTGACTGTATGAGGTGGTAATAGCTGTAGTCCGCGGAAAGGTCCCACGCTCCAAATAGAAAATCGTTTTTCATCACGGCCACGCCGGCGGGCGAGTAGCCGGCAAAGTCTTCCAGAATTTCAGCGCCGCCATAACCCATATATTCCCCGCGATAATGCTTGCCCAGCCGCATGCGGAACCCAGCCGCGGCAAGATGGCTGCGATATTGGTTGGGGCTGAAGTATCCATGGTTCAGGTCTTTGGTGAAGTGGATATGGCGGAAAGCATAACCGCCGCCGATGGCGAATTTATTGTCATCCCATGGGAACCAACGCAAGGCTTCTCCCCACTCGCGCTCGCCATGATTGCCGTCAGAGTAGTGATTAAAAGCGAAGCTGCCGGCAACGGAAAAATTATGCCCATGGTAATCCACGTGGGCATGCCAGCCGTGCGCCAGCAGATCAAATGCGGTGGAATCAAAGGTAGGAGAAATTGGATAGCGCGAGAAGCCGCCGGAAAGGGAAACGCCCTTGAAGGGAAAGAGTTCAAGGTCACCGCCATAAAGAAGCTGGCTGCTGGTATCGGCAAAGCGAACCGCCCCCAGGCTGGTACGCACGGCAATATATTTACCAAGCCGCAGGCGAGTATCGGCGGCGCCGGAGAGCACCGTCTCAGTAAAGGTGCCGGTTTTCCATAGCGATGTTTCATCCATGCCCATGCGGCTGGTGATGTTCTTGCCGAACTGATAGACCATTCCCTGGCTGGAATAAACAGAACGGTTTCCTGAAGTGTCTGTGAAGAACGATTCAGAGTTTTGTACGCGATGGAATTTGCGTGGCTGCGCTTCTACAGAGCTGGACGCAAGGTAATCACTGTATTGCTGCAATTGAAGGCTAGTTGGATGCCGAGTAAAGGCCTGCTGTAACTGCGCGCGCGCTTCTGCTCGCTTGCCCTCCAGGGTGAGGTTGTGGACCAACCCAAGGGCAGGGGTTTCGTCATCGGGATCAGCCGTGAGCAATTCGCGATAGAGCCGGTCAGACTCGCGGTAGTTCTCCCGATAGCCAAAAATCTGCGCCAGCTCAAGCTTGGCATTGCGGCTGGAACTATTGGCCAACAAGATGGAGTTCAGCAGCCCAATTGCCTGACGATCTCGCTTTTGCTCCACGTAGATTCGGGCCAGCTGGATTTGCAGTTCTTCCTGGTTAGGAAACTTGATCAGTCCTTGCTGGATGAGCGAAAGGGCTTTTTGATCATTGTGTTCGCTCAGGGCCTGCTGGCTCTGTGCGACGATCTGCGCAATTTCGTGTTCGGCTGTCTGGGGAAGTGCCTGCTGTGAAAAGAGATGCGGGCTCACCAGCGTGAGCAAGGCTGCAATAATCCTGACGAAAATGGCTTGAGGTTTCATGTGTTCGAGCCCGCGTGCTTGGTTTATCTCTATTAGCAGGCAAGTGATCGGCCTAAACCTGTTTTCAAGCAGATAGACAGGTTGGGACGCCCGCTGGAGCCAAAAGTGTATCCAAACGACGTACTGGGTGTATCAGATTTCACCACATTCGAGAGGTTTATACAATCCAGAGCTGGAAGTCGAAGGTGCTACTACCTGGACCGGCAAAATCAGGAAATCGCAGGCCAAAAGACATTAGGAAACAGCAGTACTGCCAGATACGGGATCGGGGAACCAGAATCAGGATGTTGGCGGTGCGCCACAGTCGAAGCGCCCTGAGGCGGATTTGTCGTTCAATGTAAAGGCGCCGGAGCGCTTGTCGGCATTGATAATAACCGTGCCAAGCCCCATGTAGCTGTCTTCCAGCGCGGTCTTGCCCAGATAGACGGCAATGATCTCATTCTTGTAGGTGCCGGGACCGGAGAAGGGGGCCTTATTGGCGTGCAGCGCATCGGCCATGGCGGAACCAGGTCCAATCGTCAAGGCCAGCGTGGGCATTGAACTGCTTGGGCCAAAGTTGCCGGAGAAAGTATTGTTGCTGAGGACGCGACAAAAGCCTCCAGTCACGGTGCGGGATTTAGGCTTTTCAATGGTTGCTGTCGGCTGGGGCGCGGCAGCGCTGGCGATAAGAAGCATGGCTGCTGCCGTCGCGGCTAAGAATTGTCCTTGTATCGTCCGGGGTTCCATTGTGAGCCGAATATTAAATCGAGACAATGGCGGTTTCAAGACATTGATGAGGCGAACAGGTCATTGGTGCGAAAGGGGGGACTCGAACCCCCACGCCTTGCGGCGCCAGATCCTAAGTCTGGTGCGTCTGCCAATTCCGCCACTTTCGCACTGGGCTGTTTCGTATTGTAAACGTGAGGAACCCAGTAGCGCCAAGCACGGCAGCGTGTGTAAAAACGCTACCGTGCTTAGATTAGCGGTGGTCACGCACAGTGCCCTTACACATCTCAGGCGGTAACCCCGGCGGAGCGCCATGGGTTGCGAGGCAAAGAGCGCGGATTTCCGCCGCGTCGCGTTCCAGTTTTCGCGTCGCCGGACCAGCTTTGATCGCGTGCAGCCGGGAGATCCTGAAGATTGCAGGCGGTGCTGTGATTTTCTGGACTGGGCCGCCCGGCGCGAGTCGATGCAAGGCAGGGCGCACGCCAATAACAGCGGCGCGAGCTTGCTGTACTTGCAGGCGTTGCGCGGGCGGAAGCTGTTTGATCGCAGCGCGGATCCTGTGTTCTACCTCGTCATTTTCGCCCGCAGCCTGGCCTCCCATTGTGGCTCCCGCTAAACCCGCTATATTACGAGCCCGTTCGGCACGAGCAACGTTACTGCTTACATTTCCGGTACCCGTAGTATTTACTGGCTGCGCTAGCCAGGAAAGATGAAGTGAGCCGTCAATGAATGGGCTCGAAGACGAGGGTCCTAAATGGAATGTCACATAGACGCCCGCGTTTTGGGTTGAAAGCGGCGTAGGAGGCAACGCGCGGACGGTTGGACCAGAAGTTCCATCCGTGCCCTCAAACTCTGTCTTGCTCCAGTTGACGTCCACAGAAGACATTCCGGAACGCCAAGGCAGGCGAACTGTGTAATCCTCGAAACCTGAGTCCCAGAGCTGGCTCGAACAGAAGCCTTCATCACCGCGGTTGCGCGCAAACATTAGCCAGACTTCGTCACCAGGGTCGTTTTCGAAATTGTCGCGCCGAGTGGCAATGGCAAATAGGGGATGCAGCTCGGCCTTCAAATTGTGCTCACCATCAAGCCCGAACATGCCGGTGAGGATCGTGTGGCCATCGAAAAGTTTTTGTGCCAGGGAAGGGTTATCGTTGCTGTCGCCCACCGCGGAGTGAAACGCCGACCATTCGCTCGATGAAAAATGATCGATGGTTTCGTCGGAGTCAAACTCAACGTGAAGTCCGTGTCGCGTGTTTACGCTGAGGGGATTGCCTTGTTCCTCGCTATCGAACGTAAAGGTGTAGTCGTCGTCACCAATAAGGTCATGATCGCCCCAGCCTGCACGGCCCTCAAGGGTGACCGGGAACCAATTGACGTGTCCCGCGAAACTATTGCTCTCCAAGGCGCCCTTGACCTTGCAGCCCCAATCATTCACGCTGTCCGGGAATGGTAGATCAACACTGTTGGGGTCGGCCTGGTCAGTACAGTCAGAAAAGCTTGGACTCAGAAAAGGCGATGGAACGCCGAGAGTACTGGAGCGTCCGCTGAATTCATGGCACAAAGAAGTGTTGGGAATCTGGCCGTGATTGGCCGGCCTTTGCTGCCATGACCATTGCGGGTTATATGGCAGCCCATTGGAATCTACCGTGGCGGATAGCACATCGAAATCAAAGCCGCTCTGTGGGGTCCCGCAGGGCACACCGCGGCAAATAGTGATGGTAACGTGCGCGGGGCCGCCGTCATGGGGGCCACCGATTTTGCATTGGTCATTATTTCCGTCGTCATGGCTGTAGTAGCCGTTGTCAGAATAACCATCGTCTTCATAGCCCAAGTGCAGAATAAGCTGTGATACGGGCAGGCCAATGCCCGTTAGAGTTTGGAGCTTTCCGATGACTGTTTCGATTCTGACAAGGCCGCTGCCGGCTGGCTTCGCGGTCGGGATGCGAATGAGCCCGTGGTATTTATCGGCAATGCCGTCGCCGCTTGGATTCACATAGCGTTTCCACGTGTCACCCCAACCACCGGTCTGTACGCAGCCATCCGCCTCGACTTCTACAACATCATTGGGAGCAAACTGGATTGCCGGATACTCAGTCTCATGTTTGTTGACCACCGGCTGTTCAATGGTGCAGGTGAATTTTCCCGTAGCTGCACGGTTACCACAACGTGGATCGAGAAGGGGTGGCGGCGGGGGTTCCGGCTTGCATTTCTTTTGGCACTGGGACACGCACTGCGCGCGCTGAGCACCTTTGAGTTCCGCGCAGGGCGAGTCCGGCGACTTGCACTCTGCCATGCAGGAATTCTGCGCATTTGCCGTGACGCTAATGCAGAAAAGCAGAAACAGCGCTGCTGCAAAGCATCTTGTGGAAACGAAAGTTAGAAGATATTGCAAAAGTTTCATACGGCACCCCATTCCGTAGTGCATCTGGGCAAAGAACCGTATCAGAAAAAAGACATCAGGCTAGCCGGACTTTTGCCAACTTCGGCGACCGCAAGTATTCTCACCTAATGCGTTCTGTGGTTGTGAGTACATTCTGTTTTTCGCTATTAATCACGTTGACGGCGTTGTCGTCGGCGCAGAGCTCCCCCGTGACGGATGATGGTGCGCTGGCGAATGCGCGCAGCCTATTTCGCCAGGCTGATTTTCGCGACGCAGCGGCTGCGTTCCGAAAGATTGTCGATGCCAAGGCGTCCGCTGAAGCCTACGCAGGCCTGGTGCGTAGCCTGTTGAAAGCGGATGACGTTAAGGCCGCTGAAGAAGGCTCCCAAAAAGCGCTGGCCGGGTTCCCTGACTCTGCGATCATCTATGCTGAGCGTGGAGACGTTGACTACCGCCGCGGCTTGATCCCGCAAGCTGAAGAGGAATATCGGGCAGCACTTAAGCTCGATGAGAAATGCGCTCGCGCGTGGCTGGGGCAGGGAATGGTTGACACGGTTTATACCCGTTACAGCAAGGCAAAGGCAGCAATCGCCAAAGCGCACGATCTTGATCCCGAGGATAGCGACGCCTTTTATGAGTGGGCCATCCGGCTGGCCTATCCGGAAAATGTGGCGGCGCTGGAGCGGCATTTGGCGGAGTTCCACAATGATCCGGAAACTGAACGGCATGAGCGCGAATACAAAAACTTTGTGAAAGCCCTGGCCGGCCGCAAGACCTGGATACTGGCTCGACCGGTGGAGCGCACCGATATTAAGATGGAAGGGCTGAGCGTGGGCCCGAGCATGGTCCTGCGTGGCTACGGATTGCGTGTCCGGCTGAATGACCGCGCCACGGTGACGCTGCTGGTGGATACGGGATCATCAGGAATTACGATCACGCGCAAGCTGGCGGAAAAGGTTGGCGCAAGCAAGCTCTCTGAGCAGGCGATTGAAGGAGTCGGCAAGTCGGGGCCGTCAGTCGGCTACAAGGCATGGTTGGATAAGGTGGTGATTGGCGATCTTGAATTTCATGATTGCTTTGTTCAGGCCACACCGCGAGAGATTGCCGAAGTGGACGGCATCATCGGCATGGATATTTTCTCGCATTACCTGATCACGCTGGATTTGCGCGCACGCAAGCTTCGTCTGGAACCAATGCCCGCCCGCAGTAACGAGGGCCCGCCTGCGCAGGCAGATACTTTCACGCAGACCTTCACTCTCGGTCATTTTTTGCTGCTGCCGGCTGAAGTAGGGAAGAAAGCTTCTGGGCTGTTCGTGATCGATAGCGGTTCCAATGCCAATACCATTTCGCCCGAACTGGCAAGATCGATGCCGGAGATGCGGGCTTTCAATTCGCCCATGTCCGGGGCCAGCGGGGTGGTAAACAGCGCCTTCATTGCCGACGACGCGACGCTGCGATTTGCCAAGATAACCCGCAGCGACCGCATCAGCACGCTCGATCTTCATTCCATCAGCAAAGACCTGGGAATCGAAATCTCCGGCCAAATTGGCTTCAGCGCCATGGAGAACATGAAGTTGACAATCGATTATCGGGATGGGTTGGTGAGGTTTGTAGGGAAGTGAGTTCTTGCGGTTTTGCGATATCTTGCTAGCCAAGTCGAAACTGTTTTGTGGCGCATGGAGTCCGAAGCGCGAAAGATCGGTGTCGTCAAATGACCATTCCTCAGGACAATCCTTGTCCCCGGCTTACATTTTTCTCTTTACATTCACCTGAAACTCCGCTAGCATCCTTGAGCAAATTCGCTATATGTTCGTCTGATAACGCGCCAACAAGCAACCGGATAATTGGCGTCCGGTGAAACGAGAATACAACGTGATTCGAAGGCGAAACGAGGCAGAAATGAGGGGGCGACCGTCCGGTGACCGTCCGGTCGAATGGGATTTCTCCTTTGTTTGCAACAAAAGTCTTACCCCCGGGTGGGCTATGTAGTGGATTTTGATCGGTGAGTCCAGATTTCGTCTTGGCAGGCTGTTGGAAGCGGGGCATTGTTGCCGCAGTGAACACGTAAATTGCAACTTTATCCATAACACCCGTATCATTACCCGCTTGGTCCACATCAAGGAGCTGTGTCCGCTATGATCTTTCGGAGTCGTGTGTTTGTTTTCGCCTTAGTCTGTCTTTTCTCCACCGCATTTGCTCAGTCACCCAAGGACCCTCAGACGTCTGAAGACAAGCAAGGAAAGAAGCCCGCCGGCGCATCGGCCAAAAAGCCATCCACGAAGACCGTGGCCCCGGCGCAAACACCTCCGCCGGCAGCAGGGCAGATTGACGAAAAGATTTTTGGCGCAATGCGCTGGCGGCAAGTGGGCCCGTTCCGCGGCGGACGCGTGTTGGCGGTGACCGGCGTACCGGGCGAGCCAAACGTTTTCTATTTTGGTGGAGCCTCCAGCGGCGTGTGGAAGAGCACTGATGCGGGCACAAACTGGCAGCCGCTGTTTGATAAGCAGCCTATTGCGTCGATTGGGGCAATTGCTGTGGCGCAGTCTGACCACAACGTGATTTATGTGGGAACGGGCGAAGCGTGCATCCGCGGGAACATTTCTTATGGCAACGGCGTTTACAAGTCAGTGGACGCGGGCAAGACATGGAAGAACGTCGGCCTGAAAGACACGCAGCATATTGGCGCGCTGATTATCGATCCCAGAAATCCCAATATTGTTTTTGTAGCCGCGCTGGGTCACGCGTATGGTCAGAATGAACAGCGTGGCGTCTTCCGCACGACTGATGGCGGCGCGACCTGGCAAAAGGTCCTATATAAGGACAACAAGACCGGCGCCATTGACGTGGTGTTTGACCCCAACAACTCCAATACGCTGTTTGCGTCGCTGTGGGAGGTGTATCGCAATCCATGGAGCCTGAATAGCGGCGGCCCCGGCAGCGGACTGTATAAATCCACGGACGGCGGCTCTACATGGACGCACATTGAAGGGCACGGCTTGCCCGCGGGAATTATGGGGCGGATTGGCGTGTCGATTTCCGGCGCAGACTCAAACAAGATATACGCGATGGTGGAATCGAAAGAAGGCGGGCTGTATCGGTCAGATGATGGCGGTGATAGCTGGATTCGCATGAATGAAGACGGACGCTTGCGCCAGCGCGCCTGGTATTTCAGCCACATTTTTGCCGATCCTAAATCGCCGGACACGGTTTATGTGCTGAACACCGGGATGTTTCGGTCGACGGACGGCGGACGCACTTTTGGCTTGCTGCCCGCGCCGCATGGTGATCACCATGGCTTGTGGATTGATCCGGACAATCCTGATCATCTGATTAACGGCAATGACGGCGGAGCGACGGTTTCACTGGACGGCGGGCGGACGTGGTCCACGCAGTATAACCAGCCCACGGCGCAGTTCTACCACGTGATCACCGACAATCGCTGGCCGTATTACATCTATGGCGCGCAGCAGGATAATTCCACCATCGCGATTAAGAGCTATGACGACGATGGGGTGATTGGCCGGCAGGATTGGTATCCGATTGGCGGCGGGGAAAGCGGATATATTGCGCCGTATCCGCCCGATCCAAACATTACATTTGCGAACGCTGAGGCATTCACTTCCCGCTTTGATAAGCGCACCGACCAGGTAGTGGATATCTCAGTTTGGCCGCTGGATGTGTCCGGCAATGGCGCAGAGAAATTGCTGCATCGTTTTAACTGGACATCGCCGTTGATGATTTCACCGCATGACCCCAATACGGTGTATACAGCAATGGAGATGGTGTTTAAATCCACCAACGCCGGACAGAGTTGGACGGCGATCAGCGGCGACTTGACGCGCAACGATAAATCCAAACAGAAGCCTTCAGGCGGCCCGATCACGCTGGATATTACCAGCGTTGAGTACTATGACACGATCTTTGCCCTGGCTGAGTCGCCGCTGAAGAAAGACACCATCTGGGCCGGTACCGACGATGGCCTGATTCAACTCACCACAGATGGCGGCCAACATTGGGCCAATGTGACGCCCAAAGACATGCCGGAATGGAGCATGATCAGCATCATTGAGCCTTCACATCATGATCCCAACACGGTGTACGTGGCTGTTGATCGGCATAAGTTTGACGATTTTCGGCCACTGATTTTCCGCACCCGGGATAACGGCAAGAGCTGGATCCTGACGGCCAATGGAATCCCGGAAGGTGCCTATGTGCGCTCCGTAAGGGAAGATCCCAAGCGCAAAGGCCTGCTGTATGCGGGAACGGAAACCGGCGTCTATTTTTCCGTCGACGACGGCGGCCATTGGCAGCCGCTAAAACTGAACCTGCCGACGGTTCCAATTCATGATCTGGAAATCCACGGCGACGACCTGATTGCCGCGACCCACGGTCGCGCCTTCTGGGTGCTGGATGATATTACTCCGCTACGGCAGCTTGACTCAGTTTCTTCCGCCACGGAGATGGTGCTGTTCAAACCGGAGACGGCGCTGCGTCTGCACCTGCCAACGGACATCGAACGGCGCGGGCCGGTAGGGGACAATCCGCCGCCCGGAGCAATCATCAACTATTACTTTAAGGCTGCGCCAAAGGATGAAGTAAAGCTTGAGATTCTGGATTCGGCGGGAAAAGTGGTCCGAACGCTCTCCAGCAAAGAAAAGAAAGGTGATGAGCAGCCGCCGGAATGGCCCGATCAGGTGAAGGAAGTCACCACAATTCCCGCCGCAGCCGGGATGAATCGATATGCCTGGAACCTGCGCTGGGAGCCGCCGGTAAAAATTCCGGGAGCGTTTTACAGTGATGCGGGTCCGCAAGGACCAATAGCACAGCCGGGACAATATACCGTGAAACTTACGGCCGGGAAACAGAGCGTATCGCAGCCGCTGGAAATCGTGATGGATCCGCGCACCAAGAGCATTAATCCTGACGAGCTGCGCAAGCAATTCGAACTGGCGATACAGATCAATAAAGCGAACGATGATTTGCATCGGGCGGTGAATCAGGTACGCACTATGCGCGCTGAAATCAAATCAGTGCAGCAGCGTTTTGATAATGATCCAAAGATGAAAGGTTTGCTTGATCAAGCCGCCGCCCTGGATAAAAAAATGGCGCCGGTTGAGGAACGTCTTATTCAGGTGAACATGAAGGGATCGGAAGCGAACCTGGCCTTCCCCAATATGCTGAATGAGCAGTTGGATAGCTTCAGCGCCATTGTTCAGGCGGGAGATAGCGCACCGTCACAGCAGCAATATGAGGTTTTCAAGATGCTGCGCAGCCAACTGGACCAGCAACTGGCGGCATGGAAACAACTCATGTCCACGGACGTGCCTGCATTCAACGAAAGCATGAAGAATAGCAACACGCCAGCGCTATATTTGCCACCTGAGGGCGAGTAAAGCCTTGGCAAACAGCGGGTTAGAAACTGGCAAATGCCTGCCGGGAGTAAAAATAGTATGCTCGGCGGGCATCTTTTCAGGCGTATTATGAAACAAAGAACTGAGGCCGAAGCTGCTGATCGGGATTTCTAGTCTTTTGTGAATGCCATCCGTTTTTGCCACAAGGAGTCATCCATGCGCGCGATCCTTTTCGTTGACGACCATGAAGTGCTGGCGCGGTTGAGCTGCGAGATTTTGGAAATGCAGGGCTATCGGGCGGTGAGCGCTTATAACGGGACGGAAGCCCTGAAGAAGTTCGACGAAGAAGATTTCGACATTCTGGTGACCGACTTCCGCATGGACGGCATGAACGGCGTTGAACTGGCCAAAAAAGTCCACGAAAAGAATCCTGAGGTTCCTGTAATTATCGTTACCGGCTACGGCCCTATCGACGGCGGCAAAGACGTTGCCGCATGTCTGCAAAAGGAAGACCTCTTTCCCGCGCTTCTGGAGAAGATCAAGATGTTCCTGGGCGAACGGGAGCCGCGTCCGCAGGAAGTAAAGACGGCTTAGGTTTAACCACAGAGGAGCACCGAGAAAAACAGTTCCTGGCGTTGTGAGGATTGTCTTTCCCAGCCCTTGTAGACACTGACCTTCCGATCCCAGGATTTCCTCCGTGTACTTCTGTGATCTCTGTGGTTCAGCGCTCTTTTGTTAGACTCACCCAGTGCGTCGTCTCATTGTTAATGCAGATGATTTTGGCCTGACCTCGGGCGTGAACCGCGCGATTGTTGAGGGCAATCGATCTGGAATTGTGACTTCAGCCACGCTGATGGCCAATGCAAGAGCGACTGATGCCGCGATCGATCTGGCCAAGGTGCAACCAAGTCTGAAGATCGGATGCCATGTTGTCCTGATTGATGGTGTGCCGCTCACGGCAAATCTTCCAACACTTACAAATGGCTCGCCGCGGTTTCGCAGCAGCTTGAAGCAGTTCGCTATAGCTGCAGTTCGCAAGCAGATTGCTGCTGAAGAAGTTCAGCGGGAAGTGGAAGCACAGATTCGCAAAATACAGTCGCGCGGAATTACGCTGACGCACGTTGACAGCCACAAGCACACGCACATGTTTCCGCATGTTTTGCGACCGTTGCTGCGTGCTGCGAGAGCGTGCGGCATTCGCACGATCAGAAATCCATTTGAGCCGTTGCGCTGCTGGCCTGCTGGAATGGTCTTGGGCGATCCCAAGCTCTGGCTGCGATCGGCCGGAGTGATGGCGTTCCAGATGTTTGCTGCGGAGTTTCGCAGCGCACTAAAAGAATGCGAGATGGTTTCCACGGGCGGTACAGTCGGCATCGCGGTCACGGGACTGCTGGATCAGCAAACGCTGTTGCGAATCCTTGAAGCACTGCCAGATGGCACATGGGAACTGGTTTGTCATCCTGGATATTCAGACTCTGATTTACAAGCAGCGGGAACGCGCCTGACACAATCAAGAGAGATTGAGCTTTCAGCCTTGAGCTCAGCAGAAACGAAGAAGGCTCTTGCTGATCGCGATATCAAGCTGATCTCTTATGCAGATTTGTAATTTTTCGGAGACGCAATTTCGGCTGCGTTCTTGGCGGAATGCCACGGACTCCTCTGCTAGAGCCAACTCCAGTTACAATTTAGTAGTCCTATTCAGTTCACTCTGACCGCATGCAGGATTGGTACAAAGACGCAATCATTTACGAAGTTCATGTCAGGGCTTTCTTTGACAGCGTTACCGATGGGATCGGTGACTTTGGCGGATTGACCCAGAAATTGCCGTATTTGGAAGACCTCGGCGTTACCGCCATCTGGCTTCTGCCCTTCTGTCCATCGCCGCTTAAGGACGACGGATATGACATATCCGATTACACGGATGTGCACCGTTCTTATGGCTCGTTGAAAGATTTTCAGCGCTTCATGCGCGAAGCCAAGCGCCGTGGGCTGAAGGTGATTACTGAGCTGGTGCTGAACCATACGTCTGACCAGCATCTCTGGTTTCAGCGTTCGCGGCGAGCGCCGCCGGGCAGTCGCTGGCGGGATTTTTATGTTTGGAGCGACACTTCGGACAAGTATCGCGATGCCCGCATCATCTTTAAGGACTTTGAAAGCTCCAACTGGACCTGGGACCCGGTCGCGAAGGCCTATTTCTGGCATCGGTTTTATTCGCACCAGCCCGATCTCAACTGGGAGAATCCAGAGGTCCGCAAGGCTATGTTTGCCGCTTTGGATTTCTGGTTTGATCTGGGCGTGGACGGTCTGCGGCTGGACGCCGTCCCATACTTATTTGAGCGTGAGGGGACAAACTGTGAGAATCTGCCGGAAACTCACACTGTTTTAAAAGAGCTGCGCAAGCACGTGGACGAAAAGTATGAAGGCCGCATGCTGCTGGCGGAAGCCAATCAGTGGCCGGAAGATGCTGTCGCCTATTTTGGGAACGGCGACGAATGCCACATGGCATTCCATTTCCCCATTATGCCGCGCCTTTTTATGGGGCTACGCATGGAGGATCGCCACCCGATCACGGAGATTCTGCGCATCACGCCGCCAATCCCGGAAAACTGCCAATGGGCCATGTTTCTGCGCAACCATGACGAGCTTACGCTGGAAATGGTGACGGACGAAGAGCGCGACTACATGTACCGCACTTACGCGCAGGACCGTGGGATGCGGATCAATCTTGGTATTCGCCGCCGGCTTGCGCCATTGCTGGAAAATGATCGCCGTCGCATTGAACTTATGAACGCGCTGCTGCTCTCCTTGCCCGGAACACCGGTCCTTTATTATGGCGATGAAATCGGCATGGGCGACAACATCTATCTGGGCGATCGCAATGGCGTTCGCACTCCCATGCAATGGAGCCCGGATCGCAACGCCGGTTTCTCGCGCGCCAATCCGCAGAAACTTTATTTGCCCGTCAATATCGACCCGGAATATCACTATGAAGCGCTCAACGTAGAGACGCAGAATAACAACTCGCACTCCCTGCTGTGGTGGATGAAGCGCATGATTGCGCAGCGGAAACAGCACCCCGCCTTCGGACGCGGAAAAATGGAAATCCTGTTTCCATCGAATCGAAAGATTCTGGCTTTTGTGCGCGAGTTTGAGGGCGAAAAGATTCTAGTGGTCGCCAATCTTTCGCGCTTTACTCAATGCGCGGAACTGGATCTTTCCAGGCATCGTGAAGCTGTGCCGGTGGAGGTTTTTGGACGCAACCGTTTTCCGGCGGTCACGGAACAGCCTTACCTGCTCTCACTGGGACCGCACGCTTTCCAATGGTTCCATCTGCAGCCCCGTGAGCAGAGCCAGGAATCGTTTTCCGTTACCGCGCGAGCTGAAGATATACCCATACTTCAGGTGGACGCGCAGGAGATCTTCGGCTCCGCGACGCGAAACGCAATTGCCAGGCTGCTTCCACTTATTTTGCGCGGGCGGACATGGTTCGCTCAGAAACATCGGACGATCCGGCAAGTGCGTATCCATGACGTGATTCCTTTGCCGGAAACCATGGCGCATATCCTGCTCATCAACCTTGACTATTCAGATGGCGAGCCAGAGCTGTTCACTGTCCCGCTTTCATTGGCAACAGGAGAACATGCTGACATAATTTTGCGGGAAAAACTTCACATGGTCCTGGCCAGGGTGAAAGGCCTGCCCGATCAACAATCGATTCTGTACGGGGCCGTGTTTGACCGGCAGTTCAATGATGCAGTGTTAAAAGCCATGTTGCGTCGCCGCCGGATCAAAGGAGAAAACGGAGACCTGGTGGGCACGCATACTCGGGCTTTTCGCGAGGCCTGGAGCCGTGTCCGCTCCAATCTGGAGCCTCAGCCGCCGGCCCTGGATGCACATAAAATTATTGTTACGCTGGGCCAGGACTTTGTTTTCACTTTATACCGGGAAATTGAAGCCGGCTCTAATCCTGACCGCGAAATCGGCGAGTTCCTGACGAACCACACGAACTTTGCTCATGGTGTACGCACGTTGGGGGCGATCGAATACCGCGTGACACAAGAGGATGAGAGTGAGCAAGTGACAACCCTGGGGACCCTCACCAACTACGTCCGCAACGCCGCCGATGGGTGGATATATACGCTGGACCATCTGGGACTCTTCTTTGAGCGCGCGCTGGCCATTGGGGAAGACGATCCACGGCTGAAGGAACTGATCTCAGGCACTCCGTTCGCCTTGTCCTCTCAACCGGTGCCGCGGGTAATCAATGAATTGCTTGGAGGGCATGCAGAGACGGCAGTCCTGTTGGGGCGCTGCACTGCGGAAATGCACATTGCGCTCAGCAGCCAGCCTGAGATTCCTGACTTTGCGCCCGAGCCATTCACGGAATTCTATCGGCACAGTCTTTATCACGGACTGCTGGCGCAGATGAATAAGTCACTGGATGCACTTCGCAATCATGTTGAGCAATTATCCGGCGCGGCCCAGGAGGAGGCGCGGGCAGTGCTTGAGCAGCACGATACGCTGCGTGAACGCTTCAATGTTCTGCGCGATATGCGCATTTCCGGGATGCGAACGCGGCACCATGGAGATTATCATCTGGGGAATGTGCTTTACACCGGGAGTGATTTCATCATCAAGAACTTTGACGGAGACTATACAAGGCCCATGAGTGAGCGGCGCATCAAACGGTCCCCAATCAAAGATGTGGCCAGCATGGTTCGCTCGCTGCACTACGTATCTCACGCGGTGCTCTTCAATCATGTTCCGGGGATTGTTACCACGCAGGATGCTGACTGGCGTCTGGAGAGGTGGGCCAAAGCCTGGTACCAATGGGTAAGCGCACTGTTCCTCCGCGGATATTTTGAAACAGCTGGCGCAGCCGGCTGTCTGCCGCGAACGCAACCAGAGATAAAGGCCCTGCTGGATGCATACACGCTGGAGAAAGGGCTGAACGAGGTCGAGTACGAACTTCAGCATCGGCCGGATTGGGTACGCATCCCGCTTCACGGGATTCTGGAACACCTGCAATGATATTTCCGCGATCAGCCGGCATACTGCTGCATCCCACATCCTTGCCCGGCGAGTATGGAATCGGCGAACTGGGAACGGAAGCATTGCGGTTTTGTTCTTACTTGCATGATTCTGGAATAAAAATCTGGCAGGTGCTGCCGCTAAATCCCACCGGATACGGTGATTCACCTTATCAATCTTTGTCGGCGTTCGCTGGAAATCCGCTGTTGATCAGTCTGGAAGCGCTGCTGGCACAAGGTTGGCTGAATCACGAGACACTGCAATCACTACCGGGCTTTCCAGAAGGCCGCGTGGATTTTAGCGTGCTAATTCCATGGAAGTTCAACTTACTGCGAAAAGCGGCTTCCAGCTTTTTCGCATCCGCGACATCCGAGGTCAAAGCTGAATTTGAAAAGTTCGTCCAGCAAAACCAGGCATGGCTGGATGATTATGCGCTTTTCATGGCTGCCAAAGATGCGCACCAGGGAAGGGTATGGACGGAATGGCCCCCGGATCTGGCTGCGCGCGATCACTCGGCTGTAAACACGTGGAGAGGAAAGCTTGAATCTGAAATTGCCGCTTATAAATTCTGGCAATTTGAGTTTTTTCGCCAATGGAATGTGATTAGAGAGGATTGCGAGCGTCGTGGGATTCGCATTATGGGGGATATTCCCATCTATGCCGCGCATGACAGCGCCGACGTTTGGGCCAACCGTGAAATGTTCTGGCTCGACGAAAACGGAAATCCCATGAAGGTTTCCGGCGTGCCGCCGGATTACTTCAGCGCCACCGGGCAGCTTTGGGGAAATCCCTTGTACCGCTGGGACGTAATGAAGAAGGATGGCTATCGCTGGTGGATTGAACGCCTGCGCGCGTCTCTCAGGATGTTTGATATGGTCCGGCTCGACCATTTTCGCGGCTTTGAAGCCTATTGGGAAATCCCGGCAGGTGAGCCGACAGCCATGCATGGCAAGTGGGTCAAAGGTCCCGGCGCTGAACTTTTTCAAGCTTTAACGGATGCCCTTGGGCCGCTGCCGATTGTCGCCGAGAACCTGGGCGTGATCACGCCGGAAGTGGAGGCCATCCGCAAGCAATTTGGTTATCCGGGGATGGCGATTCTGCAATTCGCTTTTAGCACCGATCCGCAGGCGCCCACTTTTCGTCCACACAATTATGAGCAGCAACTTGTAGCTTATACCGGCGGGCATGACAATGACACTATGTTTGGATGGTGGCGTTCCGGCGTGGCCCAAAGCACGCGTACCCAGGATGACGTAAAAAAAGAATACGCCGACGCCCAGAACTATTTCGGAGTGAGTGCAGCCCAATTCCACCAGGAAGTAAATTGGATATTTATTCGCGAAGTCATGAAGTCCGTCGCGAACACCGTCCTTTTCCCTATGCAGGATGTTTTAGGACTGGGCAGTGAAGCGCGCATGAATATACCGGGAACTCTTGGCGGCAACTGGACCTGGAGGCTGCTCGGCGATAGCCTTCGCGAGGCGGATCAGTGTCGATTGAAACTATTCACTGAGATTTACGATCGCTAACGACTATCCCGCTCACAATTTCCAGTCCCATTCACGATACTCGAGCTTGTGATTTTTTCCTTCGACCAGAATGGCGGCGGCATAACCTTTGGCGGCAGGAATGTTGTACATGCTCCATCGCGCTGCTTCTTCAGACGAGGTCTCGACTCGCAACAAGCTAGGCTCAACTCCCGGCCCAAACGCAACTTCAAAGCTATCCAATGGGAGCGATAAACCTTGTCCCACAGCTTTGATATAGGCTTCCTTCCTCGTCCAGCAACTGAAAAACGCTGCAGGACGTTCCATTTCCGGCATCGCCCGCAACCTGGATACTTCACCCGGAGCAAAGAAGCGCTGCGCTATTTCATCACTGGTGAACTCATGATTGATAAATTCAATGTCAACACCGATACAGGCATTGCTCACCACGCCGAGCAGCGCGCGATCACGGGAATGCGACAGGTTGAAATTCAATCCAGACTCGTTCAATCCACCTGCAAACTCGGGCTTTCCGTTTGCAGCATAGGTAAAAATGATTTTATGTGGGGCGACATTCAGGTATCCGGCGAGGATTGAGCGCATAGCCGCGCGAGCTGCAATGAAGCGGATTCTGTCCCGGTCAAAATAGAAGCGATCAGCCCGCTGATTTTCATCTGGCGAGAGGATATCCCGATATCGCTCAGACTGATCTTTGGGCAAGGCAATATCGAATTGCCAGACGTGAACCGTGCCTGAAGAAATCTTCTGGTGCTCGACGGGATTTGAATTCATGTTCAGATTTCCTACATGCACAAATGGTCGCCTGATCGAAACTGTACCAGAGTAGCGAGTAAACGTAGCAAGCTCGCAGGGATTGTCGCGCCTAGATAAGCAGGGAATTAAAGCATCATGGCCTCAGCCATAGTCCATTTGGGTGTTCCTCCCGGCCGGCTGGCAATCAATGCGCCGATGCGGTTTGCGAATTCGGCAATTTGCGCGGCAGTCCATCCCGCGCTAATTCCATGGATAAGAGCCGCGGAAAAAGCATCCCCGGCCCCGATAGTGTCAGCGACTTTGACGGAAAATCCAGGCGCTTCCAGATATTCATTATCCATCAATAGCGCGCAGCCTTTTGGCCCTAACGTAATGCACACGGCACTAAGCTGGAAGGTGCGAAGGCAGTTTCGGCAGAACTGTTCAAGTGAGTCGCCTTGCAGTCCGATTATTTCCCGCAAAAAGGGAATCTCCTGCTCATTCAATTTGACGACGTGAGCCCGCCGGACAAGAGCCTGGACCAGTTCAGGGGTAAAGCAATCGACCCGAAGATTTACATCGTAAAAATATCTGGCGGCCGCGGCAGCCGTGATCAGTTTCAGAAGAAGGTTATGAGCGGGAGCACTCGTTTGTTGCAAAGTGCCAAAGTAAATCCAGTCAGGGGCGGGATTGACCAATCCATCAAATTCCGCCGGTCCAAGAGCAGGGAAGTCATATGCCGCCGGCCGATGAATTACATACTGCGGCAATTCCAGTGAATCCAGAGCGACGGTGACAGTTCCAGTGGGATAATTGGACACCCGGCGGACGAACCGGGTTGATAGTCCTAAGTCTGCCATTTGTTCCAGTGCCCGGCTCCCGCGTTGATCATTGCCAACGGCGCTGACAAAGCAGACTTCGTGTCCTAAATTGTGCGCGTGCCAGGCGAAGTTGAAAGGCGCGCCTCCCAAATGCTCTGTGGAGGGAAGAATATCCCAGAGCACCTCGCCGAAGGAGACGATTTTCATCCAGAAAGCATACTAGACCATCTTCAGCAGGCGTTCACGGCGCTCTTCCCAATCGTCGCTGGAGAAAATGTGTGGCCCAACCTCAATCAGGCGGGGCAGCATCTTGAACACGGAAACCGGCGTCCAGGGACGGCCGCTACGAGTATGCAAACCGCGTTTATTTAGTTCCGATGCTACCAGAGTAATGGAATAATCCTGGACGATTAAATCCATCATTTGTACCAGCACTGTTCGCTCTTGCGGATCTTCTTCCAGGCGGCTGCAATCAGAAGCCACCCGCAGGCCGTAAGGGATCTCTTCCACGATGATCGGCTGCTCTGTCTCGTCGCCCGCAATCTCACGGCGCCATTCCATAGCCACCAATTTCCAACCCGCCTCCGTTTTCTGGCGGACATACTCCAAATCGACTGAACCCGTTACCACTTCACGAATGCGCTCCACCTTTGCCATAGGACCTCCGTCCTGAAAAAGCCCGGGATGAAATTCTGCATTTCCCGCTTTGCCCAAATCCAGAGTTTTACATATTGCGTCTGAGCAAATCTAATGCCACATGGGGAAGCGAGCCCAAATGGCGTGCTCGACGGTACTTAGACGAACACCAGAGCCGAACGTGAGGAAGCGGGTGTGATCATTTTCGGGATAGCGCGTGCGAAAGTGAACAGTGCAATCCATCCCAGATGTGCAAAGAAGCGCACAGATAGGCGTTTTCCCGAGTCAACCAGCTGCAGCGGGCCTCCCGATGGCTACGAAAAGAACCGCGGGAAGAATGCTGGCTAAGATTACGGATGCTGGAAAGATGCCATCGAGAATGGGCCAGGCACCGGGCTGAAGATGATCGTGGCGTTGGTGCGATCAAAGAATACCGATCTAAAAGGAGCTGCGGGAAGCAATCCGTCTTGATGATCGGATGGTTTTTGGAGATCGTTGCGCAGCACTACGACCTGGGTTTCCGGCAGGTGAGCGCCGGCAATCGACACGTCATGCAGGAGAATGGTGGAAGCCCTGTGCTCTGCAAGGTTGGTGGCAACCTGCACCAGGCAATTGGCTGTTGTGCATGATGGTTCCTGAGCAGCAGCAATGCGGTCCTGAAAAATCAAAAACTGCGAGATGCCAGAGTCGAGCGCAAGCTTCCAGCTTCCGCTGGGAGAAGCTTCAGATCCAACTTTGATGAGCAACCGCGACTCATTGATTTCCACTGGAACACGCAACCCCGGGGGCACTTGTGCGGACTCAGGGAAAGGATAAAGTTCCAGCGTGTGATGCTCGTAATCGAGACGGAAAGAGAACTGGAGCAGAAAATTCATGCCCAGCACGCCGCGAATTTTATGGTCCAAAGCGGTGAGCTGCGGGAGCGGCACCGCCAATGCTTCCTGGTTTGAAACGGATGCAGGGCCTACCCGGAACGTCTGGAAATAATAACGAGGCACATCTGTGGCACTGGCAAGGCTGGCCAGCTTGAGCCGGTCCTTAGGCTGCAATCCCAGCTCGGTAGCGAGTTGCGGATCAATCAAGGTGGTATTGGTGCCGGTATCAATCAGGAAATCAAACGGTCCGCGATCATTAATGGAAACACTCACGACCATCAGATAACCGGCAATGGTGCGGACGCGAAGATGAGTATTGGTGTCGGATTGGGGATGCGGCGCGGCGAACGCAAATGCGCCACAGCAAGAGAACAACAGAATGAGTGCGAAATGTTTTGCGCTACGAGCCATTCGTCTTCCTTTGAACCGTGCAAGCGGCTCGAGGGAAGCCGTAAGAGCGCTATCGTGGGCGCGATTGAGTTCGTAAGAAAGATGACTTTTGGCCGTAGCACTTGTGGGAACGGGTGATGCGAGATGAAATCAGATCAGTTTAAGTCGCGGATTCTTAGCTCAGGACAAGGTTGATGAAGTGGATTATTCCCATCAAATATTGGTGTTTCGAGCACGAATCGTTCTGAGGGCAGGTAAGGCACACCGCGCGTTGACCACTCTGATTACGTTACTTTGCGACAACAGCTACACGGCACGTTTGTCACCGTTGAGGTGATGGCCGTCACTGCGCGTCTGAGCGCTGAGTACGCAAGCCTGCCGGTACGATGTGCAGGGCGTGGAAGAATCACGCGGCCTTCACGCTCATGTCCACTGAACTCAAACGCTCCATGGGACTTGCTGCTGCCACATCAATGGATCACGTTCGTGATCATCGTTTCGGCACTCGGCTCGCTGAATGGGACTTTACCGCGGATAGGCGCGGATGAGGAAAGACTTCACCCTGCCATTGGAAGGCAGGGTGAAAGCAGGTAAACTGCGCAGTTACTGAGATTGCAAGGGCTGCTCGTGTATTGGAGCTGCGCCCTGGGCCGGAGTTTTGAAGGTAAAGACCGAGCCAACGGGCTGTCCTTGTTTGTCGGTCATCCGGACGTAGTAAGTGGTGTTGGGCTGCAGGTTAGAGATCGTCGCGCGGTGATTGTCGCCGCCTGTCTTCTCAATGGCATCCGCCGCCTGGTTAAAGTTATTGGGATCGGTGCTGTATTGCAGGACCAGATCCTGGCTCGCTTTTGAGGTCCAGGCGATTTTGGCAGAGTTGGCATTGGCAAACTCCAGCATCGGCTTGGTGACCTGGGTTGAGCCGGCTTGGTTGGCGGTTGCGGTCTGAGTGGTTGCGGGAGTCTGTGCCGCGGCAAAGCTGGCGCAGAGCAGCAGTAAAGCTGCGATTCTGAACATTTTCATTATAGTTTCCCCTCCAAGTGCTACGACGAGTGGCTTAGTAAATCCGAAGCGGTTGGGCCACAGGAGGTTGTCTTGGGCACAAGAAAGTGTCCCGCCGTTCGCCCTCTTCCTCCAAGTCGAGGGATAATTAGGCCATGCTTAGCGAATTGCTTCGCCCGGAACAAGACAATGAAGGGCCTTGGCCACTCCTGATGATGGTTAGTGGGTATGCCGCGATGGAGCGAGAATCGGAAAAGATTGACCCAATTGACCTGATCAAGGCCCTGTACATCGTTGACCTGGAGCACCTCATGAAGTTTTGGGATGATTGGGAAGGATTTGAGAGGCTGGTCAGCAATCAGCGGCTCGGGAATGGCCAGTCGAGAATGTACATCAACCGGATGCATTACCTCATATATTTGGAGCAGATGAGAGCATCCCACGAGCCCAATAGGATTTATCTATACCCTCCGGTTTCTCCAAAAATGCAGAAAATCGTCAATGGTGCGAGAGCGTTGGCGAGCAAACGGGAGGGCGGGCCCAGCACGCCCACATCGCGAGATTTGCTATTTTGCGCCTGTTCCTACGACCCTGACCTGCAGACGGCCTTGAAAAAATCGGGTTTGCAGATTGAGAAACTGGCGGCTGCGGTGGGCGAGACGGTTTCATAGGTTCTAAAATTCCAGGCGAGGGCGCCTGCGGTCCAACATCTTGGCGCACAGCCGGGGGCGGCTGTGCCACACGAGCACCGATCAAGCACCGAATGCGCTTTGCACTTTTGGGCCTCTCCGTGATAGTCTGTTTAAGTCACTTACAGGACGAGATTTAGATATAGGAGTCGACCAGAATTCAGTGTTAGCGAGAGAGCGCAAGGCCGACGTCATCAACCGCTTCCGTACGCATCAATCTGATACGGGCAGCCCGGAAGTCCAGATTGCCATTCTCAGTGAGCGTATCGGCGAGCTGACGGAGCACTTCAAGGACCATAAAAAGGACCATGCCTCCCGGCGGGGTCTTCTTATGATGGTCAGCAAGCGCCGCCGCCTGCTGGACTATCTGAAAACGTACGATACTGAGCGTTACAAAGACGTCATTCAGAAACTTGGAATCCGTAAATAATCGATCGAGATCGAGCGGAAACACGGTCATCTAGCGCCGGTGGGAAACGTGTGTTCTCCCGCCTTCGCTGTTCAGATTGCTCTCTTTATGAATTCAGACTGCTGGTCCTCCTGGAAAAGAGGAACTGATGAAGCAGACAGCCACTGTTGAACTTGCAGGCGGCAAAACCCTCCAGATTGAAACGGGACATCTAGCAAAACAGGCGCAAGGCTCAGCCATTGTGCGCCAGGGAGATAACGTAGTTCTTGGCACGGCATGCGCCTCGCCCGATCCCCGCGAAGGCATAGATTTCTTCCCCCTTACCGTTGATTATCGCGAATACACTTACGCCGGAGGACGAATCCCCGGTGGATTTATTAAGCGCGAAGGCCGTCCGCAGGAACGCGAGACCCTGACCGCCCGCCAGATTGACCGTCCCATCCGCCCGCTGTTTCCTGAAGGATTCCGCAATGAGACGCAGGTGATTGCGCTGGTGCTTTCCGCCGATACGGAAAACGACCCTGACGTGCTTGCCATTAACGCCTCTTCCGCGGCGCTTACGCTTTCTGAAATTCCGTTCCACGGCCCGGTGGGCGCGGTACGGATTGGACTGGTTAATGACCAGATGATCGTGAACCCGACCTATGCAGAAATGCGCGAAAGCTTGCTCAACATCATGGTGGTGGGAACGGCTGAAGGCATTGTGATGGTGGAATCGGGCGCGAAGGAAGTTTCTGAAGAGCAAGTGCTGAAAGCGATTGAATTTGCGCACGAGCAGATCAAGAAAATCTGCTCCGCGTTGACCGATCTGGCAGCCAAGAGCGGCAAGAAAAAGCTGGAAGTAAAAGCGCCGGAGTTTGACCAGAAATATTATGACCAGCTGATGAAAAAGGTCGGCAAGCAGCTGACCGATGCGCTGGATACGGCGAAGCATCCGAAGCACGAGAGCTACGAGAAAGTCCGCGAGATCAAAAAGGCGCTGAAAGCCGAGCTGCCGGAAGACGATAAAGAAGCCGCAGCAAAGCTATCAAAGTATTACGAAGCTTTACGCGAACGCATTTTCCGCGAAGCGGTGACGAAAGACCGCAAGCGGCCGGATTCACGCGCGTTTGACCAGATCCGCGATATCTGGATTGAAGTGGGCGTTCTGCCCCGCACGCATGGTTCCGCTGTCTTTACCCGCGGCGAAACTCAGGCTCTAGTCACCACAACGCTGGGCACGCCCGACGACGCGCAGCGCATTGAACGGTTTGAAGGCGAAACCAAGAAGCGCTTCATGATGCACTACAATTTCCCGCCGTTTTCAGTGGGCGAAGTGGGCCGCATGACAGGTGTTGGCCGTCGTGAAATTGGGCACGGAGCGCTGGCAGAACGCGCGCTTCTGGCCGTGCTGCCTGACGTGGAAAACTGGCCTTACACGATGCGCGTGGTTTCAGACATCCTGGAATCAAACGGATCATCGTCAATGGCAACGGTTTGCGGCGCGTCACTCTCACTGATGGATGCGGGAGTGCCGTTGTCGTCGGCTGTGGCAGGCGTGGCCATGGGATTGGTGAAGGAAGAAGATTCCTACGCCATCCTGACGGACATTGCCGGCGCGGAAGACCATTACGGCGATATGGATTTTAAAGTCGCTGGAACGCGGAAGGGAATTACCGCGCTGCAGATGGACATTAAGGTGATGGGCATTACGTCCAAGATTATGCATGAGGCGCTGGAGCAGGCGAAGCGCGGGCGTTTGTACATCCTGGACAAAATGGAAGGCACCATTACCACCGGACGCGAAAATATTTCTGCATTCGCGCCGCGTATCTACACGCTGCAGATTCCTGTGGACAAAATCCGCGACCTGATTGGACCCGGCGGAAAGATGATTCGCAGCATTATTGAAGAAACCGGCGTGAAGATTGACGTGGACGATAGCGGCAGAGTGAATGTGGCGTCGAATGACGGACCTTCTGCGCAGCGCGCGATCCAACGCATCAACGACCTGACGGCGGTGCCGGAAGTCGGCAAGACGTACCTGGGCAAAGTGGTGCGGCTGGCCGAGTTTGGCGCGTTCGTCGAAATCATTCCTGGAACCGATGGACTGCTGCACATCAGCGAAATTGCCGAACATCGCGTAAAAGAAGTGAAAGATGAACTGAAAGAAGGCGACCAGGTGCTGGTGAAGGTCCTGGGGATTGAAGGAAACAGAATCAAGCTGAGCCGCAAAGCGATCCTGCGCGAGCAGCGCGCAAAGATGGCGCCCCAAGGCGGAGATGGTGAAGGCGGAGCGTCAGGTGAGGGTTCGGGCGGCGAAGGCGAGCCGTCAGGTGAGGGCTCGGGCGAAGGCGGGAGGCGCAGCGAGCGTCCTGCTGCTCAGCCACGCGGCGAAGGCGAAGAGACTGTAACCTTCGAAGGCGGCGGCGACTTCAACGATGATGAAGGCGGCGAGCCGAATTTTAATCGCGAAGACGCCAACCGTGAAACTGTAGCTGCAGGAAGGCCGGAGCGTCCAAGAGGCGATCGGCCGCATAGCGGAGGCGGAGATCGCGGAGGCCGTGGCGGAAGCGGCGGAAGGCATCGTCGGGGTGGTTCTGGCGGCGGGGGCCGGGGTCCGCGCAGCGGAGGCGATCGCGGTCCTCGTGGCGGCGGTGGAGATCGCGGCAATCGTTAAGTAGTTCAAATCCAGAAAAGAGGTGCAGCATGGGCTTGCACCTCTTTTCTTTGTGAAGAAGTCTGCCGCTGGCTGTGAGCAGCGCACCAGCAGCTCTCTCATTCTCCTGTTTCGCATCTAACAAATCATGAAAGAGCGCAGTGATTCAGAACAAACCAGTCAATTCAATCGAACTTTTCTTATAGCCATTTCTCTGACCGCGTTTCTTGCTTTGGTACTCGTAGGATTCTTATACGGATGCGCAAAGTCTAGCCGGCCGGAGCGTCCAAGCGCGCCACCTCCGCCCTCAGGCATGAGCGCGCAGCTCAACAATTTCGCGCCGATAACACAGTTCGCAGAGCTAACCTGAAGCATTCTGTTTAAGCCGCTGTTCCTGCTCCGTGGCACTTCTTGTATTTCTTCCCTGAGCCACACGGACAAGGATCATTCCTTCCCACCTTCGCCTGCCCGCGCACCACCTGTTGCGGCGACGTGTTGCCGTTTGATCCCGCCATGCGCGCCTGTTCCAGCTCTTTCTTCTTCCGACGCTGAAACTGCGCTTCCAGATCATCCATTGACGTCGAAGCGCGCTTCCTCGGGGGCGGCAACTGCTGTTGCGGCTGATCGCCATTCGTCTGGTCCACGGCCACCGCTGCCTGCGCCGCGGGTGCATCCATGATTTGCATGTGGAAGAGATACCGCACCGCGTCCTGTTGCGACTTCTCCATCATCTCTTCAAACATGTCAAACGACTCGCGCTTGTACTCCACCAGCGGATCGTGCTGCCCATATCCGCGCAGCCCGATTCCTTCTTTCAAATGGTCCATGTTCAGCAGATGGTCTTTCCACAGCGTGTCCAGCACGCTCAGCATGATCATGCGTTCGTGGTATCGCATCGCGTCGGCGCCAAGGGTTTTTTCCTTCGCGTCATAAAGCTCTTTCAGCTTCTCAAAAACCTGGTCGCCCAGTTCCTGACGATTAAGCTGCCCGGCATCAATGCCTTGTTTCTCCATCTCCAGGCCAAACTGCTCGATCAAATATTTATTCAGCCCTTCAATGTCCCATTGATCGGCATGAACATTGCGCGCTGCAAACTTATCCAGCGCTTCTCCCACCATGCTGGCAACATAATCTTCCAGGATCAAGTCTTTCTGGTCGATGCCCGAAAGCAATTCCTTGCGCAGGCCGTAAACCGCCACGCGCTGTTTGTTCATCACGTCGTCATATTCCAGCACGTGTTTGCGCGATTCAAAGTTCTGCGCTTCCACTGCTTTCTGCGCAGCTTCAATGCGCTTGGAAATCATTCTCGATTCAATCGGTACGCCTTCCTCCATGCCCAGGCGCTGCAGCAAGGTTGAAACCCATGCCTTGGCAAAGATGCGCATCAGATCGTCTTCCAGTGACAGATAAAACCGTGACGATCCCGGATCGCCCTGGCGTCCCGCGCGTCCACGCAGCTGGTTGTCGATGCGGCGGGCCTCGTGGCGCTCTGTGCCCAGAATGTGCAAGCCGCCAACGCTTACAACTTCGTCATGCTCGGCGTCAGTCTCTTTTTTGTACTTGTTATAGGTCTCATTCCATTTGTCGGCCGGACACTTATATTCCTGCCCGTTGTAATAGAAGACAATGTTCTCTGTCGTATCTTGGTCCAGGGCCACTTCGCCGCCGGCAGTACGCAGTTGTTGCGCAATGCCTTTTTTCACCATCTCTTGGCGCGCCATAAATTCGGCATTGCCGCCCAGCAGAATGTCGGTTCCGCGGCCCGCCATGTTCGTGGCAATGGTCACCTGGTTCATGCGGCCCGCTTGCGCCACAATCTCAGCTTCTTTCTCGTGAAACTTGGCGTTCAGCACCACGTGCTTCACGTTCTTCTTCTTCAGCAGGTCAGAGATGCGCTCAGATTTTTCAATGGACGTGGTGCCCACCAGCACCGGTCTGCCTTCCACCGTGATCTTCTGGATCTCGTCCGCCACGGCGTAATACTTTTCTTTTTCCGTGCGATAGACCACGTCCGCATTCTCTTTGCGCAGCAACGTGCGGTTCGTGGGGATCACAACAACCTGCAGCTTGTAAATACTGTCAAATTCCGCTGCCTCGGTTTCCGCCGTTCCGGTCATGCCCGCCAATTTTTTATACAGGCGAAAATAATTCTGGAAGGTGATGGTCGCCAGCGTCTGCGTTTCGCGCTCAACTTTAACGCCTTCTTTGGCTTCAATCGCCTGGTGCAGTCCGTCAGACCAGCGCCGTCCCGGCATCAGGCGTCCGGTGAATTCGTCAACAATCAGTACTTCGCCGTCTTTCACCACGTACTCAACGTCTTTGCGGTACATCGCATGGGCTTTCACGGCGGTTTCAACGTGGTGCTTCATCGCCCAGTTTTCCGGATCGGAAATGTTCTCGATCCCCAGCAGGCGCTCCACCTTGTCCCAGCCCTCGTCGGTGATCATGGTGTTCTTGTGCTTTTCGTCAACCACGAAGTCACCGGTATATTCCTTCGGCTCTCCCGGCGGTTTTTCAATCTCCTCGCCTTTCACCAGGTTGGGTACCACGCGGTTCGCCTTCTCGTATTTATCGGTGGACTCATCGCTCTGGCCGCTGATGATCAGCGGTGTTCTGGCTTCATCAATCAGGATGGAATCAACTTCGTCCACGATTCCGAAATTGTGTCCGCGCTGTACGCACTCAGCTAGGTCAAACTTCATGTTGTCGCGGAGATAATCAAAGCCAAATTCGTTGTTCGTGCCGTAGGTCACGTCGGCGGCATAAGCCTCGCGACGCTCATCGTCGTCCAGGTCATGCACAATCACACCCACGCTCAGCCCCAGGAAGCGGTAAAGCTTTCCCATCCACTCTGAGTCGCGCTTGGCCAGGTAGTCGTTCACCGTCACCACGTGGACTCCGTCGCCGCTCAACGCGTTCAGGTAAACCGGCAGCGTTGCCACCAGCGTTTTGCCTTCACCGGTCTTCATTTCGGCGATCTTGCCTTGGTGAAGCACAATTCCGCCAATCATCTGCACGTCAAAGTGGCGCATGTTCAGCACGCGCCGGCCGCCTTCGCGGGCCACGGCAAACGCTTCCGGTAATATCTCGTCCAGGGCCTGGTTGCGCGCTTCAATCCGCCGCTTGGTCCAGTCTTCAATCTGGCTGCGGATGTCCTGGTCGGGAGCGGTCTTCATTTCCGCGCTCAGGCGGGCGATCTCCGTGTCCGCTTCCTGCGTGCGCTCTTTAATCCGTGCGCGGAACTCCGCCGTCTTGGCGCGAAGCTGCTCGTCTGTAAGCTGCTGCAACTGCGGCTCAAGCGCGTTGATCTGGTCCACCAGCGGACGCATCCGCTTGATCTCGCGTTCATTACTGGTGCCAAAAACCTTGGCTAATGCTTTTCCTATCAAAGTGTGGTTTTCCCTTAGAAGTTACTCGGCTGTGAGGACAAAGTTACTCAAATTAAAGCCTAACATATTGGATGAGGCTGGCCCCCGTAGCGGTTCGGGTGACGGCCGGATCCCCCGAACCCTAAACCTTCGAACCTTCCTAATCCCTCCGCTCCCTCTGTTCCTCAGTGTTTCAAAGATTTCGGGTGTTCCAATCTTTGACGATGTTTGGCAATTTTGGACTTCTAGCGATTCCGAAAATTCCTGAGTGTCATCCGTTTTTATCAGTGGGCAAGGTTCTGGTTTTTCCGACTTTTGCACCTGTCGGCTGGAATGTCTGATAACAGTGTAAAATACTGTAAACAAACAACTTATAGTAGCATTACTGCTTCCGAAAAGCAAGTAATTTCTTGTCGTTGGATTCAACTTGAATGGTTGTTTGCGCGTAGCTGAGCTGGCATCTTGCGGACCGCGGGGAAACTTAGTGGGGGCACGATAAACACAAAAGCCATCGGCCATCCACCGTATCAATGGCGTGCATTGCTACTGTTGAAGATACGGTCAGCTAGATCGATCAATACCAGCCGATAGACATTTCAGAGCGTTGACGAACCAAAAGTTACCAGTTGCCTGTTACCAATCAGTGATTTTGGGTGTTTTAAGGAAATCAGGAGTCGTAAGTGCTTGATTTGATTTGGCTGCCCCCCAGGGATTCGAACCCCGATAGGCTGCTCCAGAGGCAGCTGTCCTACCATTGAACGAGGGGGCAAGACCGTTAGTTCCTTAGCAGTTTACCATATCCCCTGAGTCCATCCGAGCGGTGCGTGCTAAGCAAAGGCTGCCTGTTCAGTAAATCACTTTTCGAAACTTTCCTTTAGCTATTCGACGCGTAGTCATTTCAGACGCTCATCAGTTTTTGATCCTTGCCCACACTCATCTTTCGGCGATCCGCAGATCAACGTGCATCCGTGGTTATGAGTACGGATCATGACTTGGGACGATAGGGGTCGACTCAAGAGTTAAAAGTCCCCTCAGAGGTTTCGACCCAATCAAGCTTGATACGGCGTCCGCCAACCTGCAATTGAACCTCCGCGGATTTTTCATGCGCTTGATCAGAAGTGACATCCTTGATCAGCTCGAACTAAGACAAATTCATCCAGATGGCAAAAGAAAGTTAGAAACCTTTTTCGCCAGCAGCCGTATATACCTTTCAAAGGGCGCGGTGGGACATCTGTTGATGAAATTGGCTTATGTCTCCCAACACCCTTTTCTCGCAACAGCATTTTTTCAGCAACAAATGCGCGAATTCAGACCAAGGGACCATTGAATGCAGATTTTTGAAGAAATTCGTTACGCTCTGCGGCAGTTCAGAAAAGCGCCAGGATTTACGACCACAGCCGTGCTAACGCTGGCATTGGGTATCGGAGCGACGACCGCGATCTTTACGCTGGTGCATGCTGTGTTGCTCAAATCGCTGCCGGTATCCAAGCCCAGACAACTTGTGCGCGTGGGCAATGAAGAAAACTGCTGCATCAACGGCGGCATGCAGGACAACTGGACCCTTTTCTCCTTTGAGCAATACAAGCAATTTAAGGAGCACACCCCCGGCTTTGAGGAATTAGCGGCGATGCAGGCCGGGAACAGCCTGATGGGAGTGCGCTGGAGCGGCAACAACAAGCCTTCTGAGTCTTATCGCGGCGAGTTTGTCTCGGGCAACTATTTCTCCACGTTTGGAATTCCCGCCTATGCCGGCCGGATGATTTCCCCACAAGATGACAACAAGGGAGCGCCAATGGTGGCGGTAATGAGCTTCCGAACGTGGCAGGAAAAGTTCGGAGGCGACCGATCCATTGTAGGAACTTCGTTTGTCATGAATTCGCAGCCAGTCACGGTGGTGGGCATTGCACCGCCCGGATTTTTCGGAGACAGGGTGCAGAGCAATCCGCCTTCATTCTGGCTCCCGCTCAATGCTGAGCCTGTGATTGAACCGGCTGTGGGTGTGCTGAACGATGCGGCCTTGGACTGGCTCGATCTGATTGGGCGCCTCAAGCCGGGCGCGGACACAAAGTCCATGGAAGCGCAGATGCAAGTTGAACTACGCCAATTCTTGATGAGCCCGGAAAGCAAGGTTGAAGAACGCGGTAAAACTCTTATTCCCAAGCAGACGCTGCATTTTTCTCCCGGAGGTGGCGGCGTGCAACGGATGCGCGATGAATACCAGGACGGGCTGCACCTGCTGATGTGGATTTCAGCATTCGTACTGTTGATTGCGTGCGCCAATCTGGCCAACCTGATGCTGGTCCGTGCTACCGCGCGCAAACAGCAGATTACGGTACGTTCCGCCCTGGGCGCTTCACGCGCCACTTTGGTACGGCAGGCGCTTACGGAAAGTGTAGTTCTGGCCATGATGGGCGGTTTGGCAGGGATTGCGATTGCCTTTGCCGGATCAAAGATGATCCTGCGGCTGGCTTTTGGAAATGACTACGTACCCATTGACGCTATGCCGTCGCTGCCAGTCCTTGCGTTTGCATTCGGAACCTCGGTTTTAACCGGAATCCTGTTCGGAATTGCGCCTGCATGGATGACCGCCAGTGCAAATCCTGCTGAAGCTTTGCGCGGCGCCGGACGCTCCACTGGACGTAAAGGGACATTAGGCCAAAAATCCTTGGTGATAGTGCAGGCCGCGCTCTCACTGGTGTTGCTATGTGCTGCCGGCCTTTTGACTCGAAGCTTGAACAACATGCAACATCGCAATTTCGGCTTTGATACCACCAATCGATACATTTTGCACATTGATCCGCAAATGGCCGGATACAAATCGGAAACACTAGATCCTCTTTACCGGCGGCTCAAAGAAAATATCAGCGCTATCCCTGGTGTCCAGCAAGTCAGCTTTTCGCTTTATAGCCCAATGGAAGGCGATAATTGGGGCGAAGGCGTTTACATTGAGGGAGACCCGCCGCCCGCCCCCGGGACGCCTGACCATGGGGCATCATGGCTGCGCGTGAGCCCCGGATATTTCGATACGATTGGAACAAAGATCGTTGAAGGCCGGGCCATCAATGAGCAGGACACGCCGACAACGCGCGCCGTTGCGCTGGTAAATCGCTTCTTCGAACAAAAATATTTTAAGGATGGCCACGCCATCGGAAAACATTTCAGCGATGACTTAAAGCATCCTGGCGCATTCGAAATTGTGGGAGTGACTGAAGACACGAATTACTGGGGAGCTACGAGCAAGATGCGCCCCATGTATTTCCTGGCCCAGGGACAAAGCGCGCACAACCCTGATCCGCGGTACCAACAGTTTGAGGACCGCTCGCGTTACCTGAACGCAATTGAAATCCAGACACACGGAGAACTGTCTGGACTTGAGACCCAAATCCGCCGAGTGTTGTCGCAGATTAACCCCGATCTGGCAGTGATCGATTTTCAGAGCTTTGCCGTGCAGGTGAAGGCGAACTTCATGCAACAGGCAATGATCGCCAAACTGACATCGTTCTTCGGAATATTGGCGCTGATTCTGGCCTCGATTGGTCTTTATGGCGTCACGTCGTACACCGTGGAACGGCGGACAAGTGAAATCGGGATTCGCATGGCTCTTGGCGCAGATCGCTTGAATATGTTAGCGATGGTCTTGCGCGGCGCATTCGCTCAAATCGGTATCGGTTTGGCCATTGGTATTCCGGTCACGATTTTCGGTGGTCGCGTCATGGCCAGCCAACTCTACGGGGTGAAATCCCACGATCCATTTGTCTTGGTGATCACCACGATTGTTCTGGCGGCTGCGGCGTTTATCGCGGCGGTGATTCCGGCCCGCAGAGCCGCGAATACTGAGCCTATGCTGGCTTTGCGTACGGAATGATTGTCCTGAGCGACAACCCTCGCTCAAGATCATGAAGCAGGCGCGACCTAACTTACCTTCTCCTTGCAAAATTGTCCGCAACCAGAAGGGAAGAAGGTCGTAGCCTGCAATTTGTTTTTTGCACCTTCTTCAAAAACGCGAATCAGCGTTCTTAGCGTATCCTTGTCACCATCTTTGAATAGCAACCAAATCTGATCGCCAGGAGTCTGGAATGGCGGAGCATATTGTTGTCTCGGTGGAGAACAGGGTCCTCACAGTTCGGCTGGACCGGCTGGAGAAAAAGAACGCTTTAACCCGCGGCATGTATCTGGGCATGATTGAAGCCCTGAAGCAAGCCGATGCCGACCCAAACGTTCGTGTGGTCTTGATCACGGGAACAGAGGCCTGTTTCACCGCAGGAAATGATCTGGTGGACTTTGCCAATGCCAAGCCGGGGGAGACAAGTCCGGCCATTCTTTATCTGCAAACATTAGCAGCTGCGCAAAAGCCAGTGATTGCGGCGGTAGGAGGCGTGGCCGTCGGCATCGGCACCACCATGTTGTTGCACTGCGATCTTGTTTACGCATCCTCAGGCGCGCGCTTTCAGCTTCCTTTTGTCAATCTGGGCCTTTGTCCAGAAGCGGGCTCCAGCACGCTTTTGCCTGCACTGATGGGACATCGCAAGGCAGCGGAGCTGTTGTACTTTGGCGAACCGTTTACCGCAGGCACGGCACAAGAGGTGGGAATCGTGAATACCGTGGTCGCCAGCAATGAACTGCTCAACATGGCGACGGAAAAAGCACGGCAACTCGCGGAAAAACCGCCTGCGGCGTTGCGTATAACGAAAGCTTTGTTGAAACGTGGATCGGCCAACGCGATTGCCGAGGCGATGGCGAACGAGACCGAACAGTTTGCCGCTCTCTTGCAAGGTCCGGAAGCCAAGGAAGCCATGATGGCGTTCATGCAGCGGCGCAAGGCGGACTTTTCACAATTCTGAAATATGGGAGGGCGATCAGCCGGCCAGTTCTTCGCGCCAGCCGTCTTTCTTCATTTCTGACTGGAACCAGCGCTGGAGATGCGCGCGAATCTCGGAAGGTATTTCGCCGAACTGGATACCGTGGTGCCCTTCTTTATTCGCCCAGGCAATGCGACCGTGCAATTCGGCCTGCACATCGGTTTCAGGCACGATAAAACGAATTATCACGGCCTCACCCTGCCCCAGGATCTTATGGAGGGAAACTCCGGCGCCGCCAAGGCTGATGTTCAACAAGTTGGCTTCCATTGATTCTTCGCCGTGCGTCAACTGAATGGGTGCACTGGTTTGCTTGCGATAGTAGCGTTGCTGCTCTGCGCACAGGGTGCCCACGGCTGTTTCACTTTCATTTTCGCGATACGCTTTCAGCTTACGAAGCAGAGTGCGGCGAGAGATTCCCAACGCTTCAGCCGCTTTGCCCTGATTGCCGCCGCAGCGATCCAACATGTCAAACACAATCTGCCGCTCTACCTGGTCGAGATCGCGATTCAATGGATTCTTGCCGTTGCCCGGCATGCTCTCGCGATTGAGCTTCAAATCCACGCTGGTAATTTCCACTTCAGCATTCTTGGCCAGCATAATCGCGCGAAAGATGCTATTACGAAGCTCGCGTACGTTCCCGGACCATTCATGCGTGAGCAGCGCACTTACGGCGTCGTTTGAAAATCGTGAGTTTGGGTGATGATCATGGAGTATCTGCTCGGCAATCGCCAGCAGGTCTTCCGGTCGTTCCCGCAGCGGCGGTATCTCCAACTTAAATTCCGCAAGCCGATGATAAAGATCATTGCGAAAACGGCCGGCGCGGACCAATTCTTCCAGGTTCTGGTTGGTGGCTGCCACCACGCGTACATTCACGCTGACTTTCTTATTTCCGCCTAGGCGGTAATAAGGCACGCCATCCAAAACTCGCAGCAATTTGACTTGCACTTTGGGGTCAAGGTCTCCAATTTCGTCCAGGAAAAGAGTGCCGCCATCGGCCATTTCAAAGTAGCCAATTTTCTGTGCGTCAGCCCCGCTGAAAGCACCCTTCTCATATCCAAAGAGTTCGCTTTCAACCAGATGTTCAGGAATGGCGGCGCAGTTTACGTCCACCCAGGCCTTGTTACAGCGAAGCGAATGACTGTGAATGGAGCGGGCAATCATTTCTTTACCTGTGCCAGTTTCGCCCACGATCAAGACCGCAGCCGGATGGCAGGCTACCTGCTCAACCAGCCGCATCACTCGCTTTAAAGCGTCACTGCGAACGATCTGACTGGTCAACTCACACGGATTGTGAACGGCGGTCGACAGAATCTTCTCCCCTACATATATATGCACGCAATGGGCAGACTGGCGGGCATTTGTCACTCGATATTGCCCATGATGGGACAAGTTCGTCACACCCGCAATTGAAGAAGTGGAAGCAATGATTACTTAAGTTCCTCAACTTCAGCTTTATCCAATGCTCTTTCCGGGTATATCAGGCTAAACTGCGCATGTCACAGTCCCGTTTTGGGAAGGCTTGGTTGTGACAATTTAGTGCGCCGTTGACTCCGGGGCTGCGACAGGAATGTCGCAGGGATGTAAGGCATAGAGCCGAGTTCGCCTCCAACGGCAGATCGCTAAGACGTTGAATTAACAAGCGGAAACACCGTTCGTTGCACGTTTGGCCCAGCAGTTGCCTACATAGCATTGACGGAGACGGAAAAGCATGTCGAAGCAAGCGCGAATCTTTCTTTATGCAATTTGCCTGGCAGGACTGGCTACGGCAGTCTATGGCGGACTTGCGTGGAAGATTGACGACTTGCCCAAGTTTATCGCCTATCTGCTCACCGCGCTGCTTGCATCAAGACTGAAAGTAGAACTTCCGGAGATTACCGGAACGATCTCAGTTAATTTCCTCTTTATCCTGCTGAGCATTGCTCAGCTGACCTTTACTGAGACGCTCATTCTGGGATGTTCCGCGATTCTGGCCCAATGCCTGATCACCAAACGGCGATGGCCCCGTATTGAGCAAGTGCTGTTTAACATTTCCAGTGCTGCGGTGGCCATAGCGGCCGCGTACTTTACTTTTCACGGACCATGGTCCACGCGCCTGCATCCAAATGCCGCTTTTCTGCTGATGCTCTCAGCCGCGGTCTATTTTCTTTTCAATACACTTCCGGTGGCAACCATCATCGCCATGACGGAAAATAAGCGGCTGCAAAAGATCTGGACTGAATGTTATTTCTGGTCGCTACCTTATTATCTTGCCGGCGGCGCGCTGGCCGCGATGTTTGGATGGTTGACGCAAAAAGTAGGCTGGCAACCCACATTGTTGGCCTTACCCGCAATGTTCGTGATATATCGCTCCTATCGTCTCTACCTGGGCAAGCTGGAGAATGAGAAAAACCACGTGTCGGAGATGGCGGCGCTGCACATGCGCACCATTGAAGCGCTGGCGCTGGCCATTGAAGCTAAAGACCAGACCACGCATGACCATCTGGAGCGCGTCCGCGTTTACGCCGTGCAGTTGGCGAAGAAGCTCGACCTTTCCGTAGACGAAGTTGAAGCGTTACGAGCTGCCGCATTGCTGCATGACATCGGCAAACTCGCTGTACCTGAGCACATCATTTCCAAGCCGGGCAAGCTTACGCCTGAAGAGTTCGAGAAAATGAAGATCCATCCGGTGGTGGGCGCAGAGATATTGGAGCGCGTTCATTTCCCGTATCCGGTGGTCCCCATTGTCCGCGCGCACCATGAGCGGTGGGACGGAACCGGTTATCCCGACGGGCTGAAAGGGGAAGAAATTCCCATTGGCGCCAGAATTCTTTCAGCTGTAGATTGCCTGGATGCGTTGGCGACGGACCGCCAGTATCGCAAAGCGCTGCCTCTGGATGACGCTATGCAATGGGTCGCGGATCAGGCGGGCAAGGCCTATGATCCGAAAATTGTGAACCTGCTGAAATCCAGCTACAAAGAGCTGGAAGCCATTGTTCATTCGCACTCGCTAATTCCGGACCGCCAGAAACTCTCGACGGATGTCAAAGTCCAGCGCGGTAAAGCTCCAGCGAATGGGTTTGCAATCGACAAAGCCAATGATACCGGGAACCAGGCTGCTTTCCTTTCATCTATCGCCGCAGCGCGCCATGAAGCGCAGACGCTCTTTGAGCTTACACAGGACCTAGGCAACTCGCTCAGCCTGAGCGAGACTCTTTCTGTGCTCAGCGGAAGGCTGAAGCGCCTTGTGCCCTATGACGCTATTGCAACCTACATTGTCCGTGGAAATGAGTTGCTTCCGGAATATGTGAATGGCGATAATTTCCGTTTATTTGCAGCGCTGCGAATCCCGCTCGGAGAAGGCCTGTCAGGATGGGTCGCGCAAAATCGTAAGCCGATGCTGAACGGCAACCCGGCGCTGGAACACGGCTACTTGCACGATTCGAATCGCTTCAGTCCTCTGCATTCTGCCATTTCAATACCGCTGGAGGGCTTGCAAGGGGTGGTGGGAGTGTTAACACTCTATCACGCTGACGCAGATGCATATACTTCCGACCATTTGCGCATTTTGCTGGCGATCAGCTCAAAAGTTGCGCTTTCGGTTGAGAACGCTCTTGCTTTCCAGGAAGCAGAGAGTTCGGCCACAACAGATTATCTAACTGAATTGCCGAACGCGCGTTCCTTGTTTATCCACCTTGATCGCGAGCTGGCCCGCTGTAAACGTCTGGATACTTCTTTAACCGTAATGGTTTGTGACCTGGACGGCTTTAAAAAGATCAATGACCGGTTTGGCCACCTTGAAGGCAACCGCATTCTGCGGCACTTTTCTGAGACCTTGCAAGGCTCCTGCCGGGAATATGACTACGTTGCGCGTATGGGCGGTGACGAATTTGTAATTGTCGCACCGGGACTGAGCGCGTCGGCCGCGGAAGCACGCGGCATTTGCCTGAGTGAACTGGCGGGTGGTGCCGGCCGTGAGATATGTGGCGTGGAATGGCTCTCATTGAGCGTGGGATGCGCGATTTATCCGGAAGACGGAGTGGACGCCGAGAAACTTCTGGCGGAAGCGGACCGGCGCATGTACATCCAAAAACAGGAACACCACAAAATTCTTAAGGTATTTACCGCACTGACGGACGGAAAGCGGCCAGCTGCTGTCCGTGACGCGGTGGCTGGATAAAATGCTGCGCTTCTGCAGTGGGGCCGTTCTCCGGCTCGTGGCAGTCATGCTCATGGCGAGCTTTGCCGGAGCCATGCTCATGCGCATTGCGCCCGGCTTTTCTTCTGACGACCAGGAACTTAATTCCGGCCTTTCAGCACAGAGCATTCAGGCGATTCGGCGAGCACACTTGGCGGATGCTAATATCCCACGCTTTTATGCGCAGTATCTTGCGGCGTTCATGCGGGGCGATCTGGGCACTTCGCGCTCACTGAATCAGCCTGTGAAAGAACTTCTGCGTGAACGGCTGCCAACCACAGTGATGAACCTGGCATTTGCGCTCGCGGTGGGCTGGCTGCTGGGACTGGCTTTGGCAATCACTGCACAATTATGGGACATCCCGGCGCTGAACTTTCTTGCCAATGGACTGAGTGGAACGTTTATTTCCACTCCAGCGGCTGCGCTGGCGCTGGTCTTCTTGCTGTTGCGATGGCCTCCGGCCTTTGCGGCTGCTTTGCTGATATTTCCCAAGATTTATCGCTACGCCCAAAATCTTTTGCAACAGAGCAGCGAGATGCCGCACGTGCTTACGGCGCGCGCAAAAGGCGCTGGGCCATGGCGTGTTCTAGCGTGGCACGTTGCGCCGATTGCATTTCCGCAGATCATTGCTCTGGTGGGCGTTTCCATCAGCATTGGAATTGGCGTTCTGCTGCCCATTGAAGTTGTAAGCGACGTTGCCGGCATTGGGCAGTTGGCGTGGCAAGCAGCTCAGGCCCGCGATTTGCCGTTGCTGGTGAACCTGACCATGGTGGTTACATTTGTTACCGTCTGCGCAACTTTGATTTCAGATGCGGCCCAGCGAGGCGTCAAGCGGAGCGCCGCATGAGGACCATACGTCTGATAGCCATGGCGATACTGGCGTTTACCGCGCTGACTGTTCTCGGCGCACATTATCTGGCTCCCGCTGGGTATGAGCAACAATTTCGCGAGACACCACAGGCTGCGCCATCTACACATCATCTGTTGGGCACCGACGAATTGGGGCGCGACCGCTGGGCACGGCTGCTTTACGGGATGCGGGTTTCTTTAACACTTGCGCCATTGGCTGCCCTTTTCACTACTTTGCTTGCCGGACTGGTCGGGGGAATCGCGGGATACTGTGGCGGATGGACGGAGCGCTGCTGCAAACTGCTGATCGATCTGTTTCTTTCCGTGCCGTGGCTATTTCTTCTCATCACGGTAAGGGCGGTCCTGCCATTGAATGTTTCGCCGGAAGCGTCTGTGACCGTGACTTTTGCTTTGTTGGGGCTTCTAGGATGGGCAGCTTCAGCGCGCGTAATCTGCGCCGGCGCCAAAGACTTGATGAAGTCAGAATTCGTATGGATGGCGCGCGCTTCGGGCTTTTCTGGTTTGAAGCTGGTACGGCTCCATCTTATGCCGAACCTGCGCGGCGCACTGCTGGCGCAGTTCTGGATTTCTATTCCCGTTTTCATTATTGCTGAGGCCAATCTGGGCGCTCTAGGGCTCGGAGTGGCCGAGCCGCTGCCGTCCCTTGGCAGCCTGCTCAGAGAACTTCAGGATTCGGTCATGGTACGTCCGGAACCTTGGCGGTTGCTGCCGCTTGCGGTACTTATAGTGGTCATCAGTTCGTTCCAGGTACTGCTAAATCGACAGGAGGTACGCACTTGAAGAGACATTATTTAGTCTCAGCCGTCTTGTTGCTGGGCGCAATTTCTGTATTTGCCCAAAGCGGGGGCGAGCTGCGTTTCTGCCTGCGCGCTGAGCCCAAAACATTCAACCCGCTGCTGGTAGAGGATGAAGCGTCCGAAACGATTCGATACTTGACCGGCGGCGTACTAGTACGCGTGAATCGGCTCACCTTGAAAGCTGAACCTGATCTGGCAATCTCGTGGAAGGTTTCAGAGGGCGGCAAACGCATCCGGTTCAAGCTGCGCGACGGATTGAAGTACTCTGACGGCACTCCTTTCTCAGCCGAAGACGTGGCCTACACCATGCAGCAGTTGATGGATCCGGCTTTGCACTCCAGCACCGGCGATGCATTCCGCTCGGCTGAAGGTAAGCTGGCGACACATGTAATTTCTGGCAAAGAGATTGAGATTGATTTTCCTGCTCCGGTGGCGAACCTTGTGAATCTCTTCGATACCGTGGCAATCCTTTCGGCAAAGTCGCCGCAAAAAGAAATGACCGCACTGGGGCCATTCTATGTGGCTGAACATAAAGCGGGATCGTATCTGTTATTAAAGCGAAATCCTTATTACTGGAAGAAAGATGCGGCAGGGAAGCAGCTTCCATATCTGGATTCAATACGACTCGACATTGAGCAGAACCCTGAAATTGAAGCGATGCGCTATAAGCGCGGTGAAGTGCACCTGATTAACACCGTCTCACCGGCAATCTTTGAAAAACTTTCCGCCGATAGCGTTTCCGTTCGGGACGCAGGCGCTTCCACGGATACGGAACAACTTTGGTTCAATCAGGTTCCGGGCGCGCCGCTGCCTGCCTATAAAAAAGCATGGTTTACTTCTACAAATTTCCGTCGTGCCATCTCTGAAGCGATCAATCGCAATGACCTTGCGCGAATTGTCTACCGCGGACACGCGGTTCCGGCTATCGGAATCATCTCGCCGAGCAATAAGTTCTGGTTCAACAGAGAACTCAAGCCGCATGCGTATGACGCATCAGATGCGCTACGCAGGCTGCAACAAGACGGTTTTCATTTGCAAGGCGACACCCTGAAAGATAGGGGCGGAAACGCCGTGGAGTTCTCGATCGCCACAAACGCAGGTAATCGAGCGCGCGAAAGTATGGCCACCATGATCCAGCAGGACCTGAAAAAAATTGGGCTTAAGGTGAACCTGGTCACGCTGGACTTTAACTCGCTGCTGGAGCGGATGACGCAATCGTTTAACTATGAAGCTTGCCTGCTGGGCTTCCAGAACGTAGAACTCGATCCCAATTCACAGATGGCGGTGTGGCTGAGTTCGGCCGACAACCATCAATGGAATCCGAACCAGAAATCGCCGGCAACCCAATGGGAAGCAGAGATCGACAAGCTGATGCGGGCGCAGGCCGCTTCCGGCGATGAGCACAAACGTAAGCAATATTGGGACCGCGTCCAGCAGATTGCATGGGAGCAGGAACCTTTTATCTATCTCATCAATAAAGACGCTCTTGTGGCAATTGCACCGGCGGTGAAAAACGCCGAGCCCAGCGTATTTCGTCCACAGACTTTCTGGAATGTGGAGACGCTGGCGCTGGCGCACTAGGAAACTTTCTATGGATCTGCTTTCGGTCAGGCTGACGATCAACTACAAGGACAAACCGCCCGTCCTGGACGATCTGCGTCTAGATCTGCATCCCGGCGAAGTGTTGGGACTGGTGGGGCACAGCGGCTGCGGAAAAAGTTCGTTGGCGCTGGCAATACTCGGTCTTCTCAACCTAAAGGGCGGCAAGGCGCATGGTTCGATTCTGTGGGATGGACACGAGTTATTGACGCTGAAAGAAAAAGAGTGGCGCAAGCTGCGCGGCAAAGTGATTTCTTTTGTGCCGCAAAGCCCAATGTCGGCCTTGAACCCGGCGTTGCGGCTGGGCACACAGATGAATGAAGCCTGGAAGCTGCACGGCCAAGGCGGCAGCGATCACTTGGAAGAGTGTGTCTTTCAGGCGCTCAGCGATGTTGGGTTACCCGCGACGGAAGAGTTTCTGCGACGCTATCCTTCAGAGATCAGCGTTGGCCAGGCCCAACGGGTATTGATTGGCATGGCCATCATGCATCATCCGGCCCTGCTGATAGCCGACGAACCGACCAGCGCACTCGACGCGGTGACCCAGGCGGAAATCCTGGCCCTATTCGGCGAATTGAACCGCAAGCTGGGGATGAGCATGCTTTTTATCTCGCACGATTTGGTTTCGGCCTACGGCTTGTGCCATCGGATAGCTTTGATCAATGCCGGCAAAATCGTGGAATGCAATACGCCGCAAGCGATCTTTTTTAGCCCGCAGCAGCCGTTTACTCAAAAGCTCATTGCGGCCCTGCCAACCGTCCCCAGCCCTGCGGAAGTGGAACAAGCCCTTCGCTATAACACCTTTTGAGTCTAAGAAGTAGCTAATCTACCTGAGTTTTTGGTTGATACCGGCTTCTCTCCGTCCAAGGAATCAAAAGCTAGGTTCACCGGCTGTGACGCAGCTGTCGCACAGAGACTAAGTCCTTGGAAACAATAATGTTATCCCTTGACCGGTTCATTCGACTGTGACATTGGCGGCCTTCCATGTCGCAACGTGGCACAGAGGCGCTGCAACAACCGTAGCCTAATCAACAACTTACACAGAATGACTTTGGTTTCCCGCGTGCAATACATAAGGCAGGAGTAAAAGCTATGTCTCTCAGAAACAAAGTAGTGGTTTTCACTTTAGGCGCTATCGCAGCAGTTGCTGGATTGAGCCTTGCCTTAACCAGCCTCAAGCATGCCTCGATCTTTGTGGCATCCGCCGTATGGGGTTCATAGCAGCAAACAACTAAGCGATTAGCCAGAAACTTCTTCCGGAGTTCAAAAACACATGAGAGTGAAAAATAACAATTTTGCAACCGAGCAGAGCTCAACCTGGCTTCGGTTCTTCCTTTTGGCGGTGTTAGCGATCCTCGTACTGGTTCCTGCGACTTTGAGTGCGCAAAGTCGGCCCAAAGCTCCAGGAGCAAATGCACATAGCAAGATCGCGGCGGATCTCGCCAATTTCCCGCTGAATCCTGACGGCACAGTGAACGTGATTGTTCAATTCAAACAAACGCCCAAGGCGCATGCTTCTGAAATGGCGGCACAGGGCGGAAGACTGAAATTTTCGTTTGATCACATCAACGGAGCAGCTTATCGGATACCGGTGAAAATGCTGGTATGGCTGGAGAACCATCCGGATGTCGCTTACGTCAGCCCGGACCGTCTGAACAAAGTTGCTTCCGATGACGATATCCCAGCGGTTGAGGGAGACGTTGCACGGCAGCAATATGGACTGGACGGAACCGGCGTTGGGGTAGCGATCATTGATAGCGGAGTTTTCAACCACGACGATCTGCAGAAGTCGAGTGGCGCGGGATCACGCATCATTTATAGCGAAAGCTTTATTCCGGGCGACCCGAGCACCAACGATGCTTACGGTCATGGAACGCATGTGGCGGGAATCGTGGCAGGCAACGGGCGTGATTCGGCGAGCGGCTATCCGACGCAATATGTCGGAGTGGCGCCGAACGCCAATATCATCAATTTGCGCGTGCTGGATGCGAACGGCTCCGGCACTGACAGCCAGGTGATTGCCGCGATTCAGCGGGCGATCCAGTTGAAAAGCACGTACAACATTCGCGTGATTAATCTTTCGTTGGGACGTAGCGTTTATGAGTCCTACACTCTTGATCCGGTCTGTCAGTCGGTGGAAGCTGCCTGGAAGGCCGGCATTGTGGTGGTTGTAGCCGCTGGAAATGGTGGCCGCGACAATGACTATGGGACACAAGGCTACGCGACGATTCAGGCGCCAGGCAATGATCCCAATGTCATTACAGTTGGAGCGACCAAGACCAATGGCACGCCAGGACGCCTGGATGACACGGTTGCGAGCTACAGTTCAAAAGGTCCGACGCTGGTAGATCATGTTGTAAAGCCTGACCTGGTAGCACCGGGCAATCGCATTATTTCTCTCGCTGCGCCGGGTAGCACGTTGGTTGCGTCGCTACTGAACCTGAACGTTCAGCCGATTACAACCTGCTTACTTGGCCTGCTGGGCAATAATTGTTCCACAGGTCTCAGCGGGAAGTACACACGACTGAGTGGGACTAGCATGGCGACGCCAATCATTGCCGGAGCGGCCGCGCTCATGTTTCAGAAAGACCCAACCCTTACACCCGACACCATCAAAGCACGCATGATGAAAACGGCATGGAAGGGCTATCCGGGCAATAGCTGGGCTAGTGACAGTTGGGGAAAAAGTTATTTCTCACAATATGACGCGTTCACGATCGGCGCAGGCTATCTGGACATTTACTCGTCGTTGAAGAGCACCGACGTTGTCAATGGTGGCGCGCCATCACCGGTCGCCTATCGCAACACGGCAACGGGCAAATATAGCTTGATGAACAGCCAATCGATTACCTGGGGCAACAGCATCACCTGGGGCAGCTCGATCATCTGGGGAAACTCAATTGTATGGGGCGGTAACTGCGTCCTGAGTGACTCCATTGTTTGGGGTGATTCGATCATCTGGGGACAAACAGGCCTGACCGGAAACAGCATTATCTGGGGCCAATCGATTGTTTGGGGCGCCGATTCAGTCAATGCTCTTAGCGACGGAGAGGACGGAGAGAACTAACATGCCGAAATCATTTTCAGCGCGAGTATTTGTGGCGTTGATCGTAATTTCGGGTCTCCTCTTGCTGGGGGATGCCGTACTCAACGCTCAGTCAATGCCCACAGTGAAGTTTTTAGCTCTTCTGGTAGTCGCATGTGTGGCATCAAGACTCAGGATCAAGCTTCCGGGCGTAACCGGAACAATGTCAGTAAATTTGCCGTTCATCCTTGTGGCAGCGGCGGAAATGAATACAGCTGAAGCGCTAGCGATAGGCTGCATCAGCACATTTTTCCAATGCGCGGCCAAGGGCAAAAAGTTCAATCCGGTGCAGGCAGCGTTTAACTGCAGTACGATTATGCTGGCTGTGGCGGCAACCCGGTTGATCTATGCGACGCCTTCGGTCGCATCCGTGATTAGCTCGCCTTCACTGCGTCTGGCGGTTGCGGCAGCAGGGTATGCGCTGGCGAACACGGTACCGGTAGCGATTGTGATTGGGCTGACTGAAGCCGTCAGCGTATTCCGCACGTTGCTGGAGATGCTACAGCTTTCGTTTCCGTACCTGGTGGCGAGCGCCGGCATTGCCGGACTGACGCTCACAGTCACACAGGAAATTGGTTGGCAGGTGCCGCTTGTGGTGCTGCCGATCATGGCAGGAATCTTCCTCTCGTATAGACGCTACTTCGCGGCGACCGTAAGCGCAGCAGCCAACATGCGAGTGGAAACCAGCAATCACGCAACTGCCGGAGCGAGCGCATAACGCTTCTGGTTTAGACTAATTTTTGTTTGGTCTGTGGTAGGTCCAACAAATGCAGCGGCCAGCCTTAACAGGCGGGCCGCTTCTTTTTTGCTGCTACCATCGATAAACGATCATGAACGCAGGCTTTCAGTGTGCCGGATGTGGCGAGTGGAACGAAACCAGCGTGGATTCTTCAGCGGGAATGCGCCAGCAGTACGTGGAAGACTGCCAGGTGTGCTGCAAGCCCAACATCGTGCACGTGAGCTGGGACATGTCAGCAGGGGAGTACACCATCAGCGCAGAGTTGGAATAGTCAGAAGCCCCATAAGCCTGAGACGCTTCAACCTGAGGCGATATGAGATGATGCAGGCAGGAGGCAAGTGGCTGATTGGTGTCCCCATATAGTTCTGAAGTGGTGCAACAACAATGTCCGCGCTGCGGGCGGGAGCTTCCGTCGGGAGCATTGGAGTGTCCGCAATGCCAAACTTTGGTCCATGGCGACGAGATGGAGCAATTGGCGGCCCATGCCAGATTGCTGGAAGCGCATGGCGATTTTCAGGAAGCTCGCGAAAAATGGCTGGCGTGCCTTCCGCTTGTGCCCACCCAATCCATGCAGGCGCAGTGGATACGCAACCATGTCCGTGAATTAGAGAGTGGCGCGCCTTCCCGGCCAAACGCAAGCCCGCATGAGACGGCACCCTGGGTAAAACGGCTTGGACCGCTAGGACCAATCGCTCTGGCGCTGTTGAAATTTAAATCACTTTTCAGCTTTGTAGCGTTCTTCAGCTTTTACTGGACGCTTTGGGGAGCAAAGTTCGGTATCGGCTTTGCCGTGCTGATTTTGATTCATGAGATGGGCCACTTCATCGACGTTAAGCGCCGAGGCCTGCCGGCAGACATGCCCATGTTCCTGCCCGGGTTTGGAGCTTACGTAAAGTGGAACGCGCTGGGCGTCTCGCTGGAGACACGCTCGGCGGTTAGTCTGGCAGGACCTTGTGCAGGCGCGCTTGCAGCGGGCGTTTGCTATTTGTTGTGGCAGCAGACTGGCTATGGATTATGGGCAGCGCTGGCTCGGACCGGCGCATGGTTCAATGCGCTAAATTTGATCCCGCTGTGGATCTTTGATGGCAGCAGCGCCACCAATGCTCTGAGCAAGCTGGAACGCGCCGTGGTGCTGGTTGTGACCGCCGCTCTGGGTTATGCGCTGGGCGAGTGGGTGTTTGCACTGGTGGCGGCGGGAATGGGCATACGTCTTTTTACGCGCGATGCGCCGGAGAAGCCGAGCAATCCGATCACTGCTTATTTTTTAGCCGTAATAACTGCGCTGGCGATGATCCTGTGGCTTGTGCCCGGACAGGGAAGCGGCTTGCGCTAGCCAACGTTTCGGCATTGATGTGAAAGAGCGGGTGTGCTTGAGCCTTACCGCATTGCGGGTTATCTTCAGAGCGGAGGCTTCATGCAAGGGAGCGGCATTCAGTCCGTCCAGATCGTGCTTCTGCTCCTATTGCTTTTTGTTGCCGGCTTTACCGCGCTGGCGCGCAAGTTACGTACTCCTTACCCCATTGTGCTGGTGCTAGCAGGACTTGCGTTGAGCTTTGTGCCGGGCATTCCCCGAGTTACTCTGAATCCTGATCTTATCTTTTTTGTAGTGCTGCCGCCTTTGCTTTTTTCCGCCGCATGGCTGACTTCATGGCGTGATTTTATCCACAACCTGGTCAGCATTTCATTTCTGGCTTTCGGGCTGGTGGGGTTCACAGTGCTCGGCGTGGCCGGAACGGCCCACTTGGCTTTTCCTGGATTTGACTGGCGACTAGGAGTGGTTCTGGGAGCGGTGGTAGCGACCACAGACGCGATTGCCGCCACCTCAATCGCAAAGCGGGTGGGCCTGCCGCAACGAGTAGTTGATGTGCTGGAAGGTGAAAGCCTGCTCAATGACGCAACCGGACTATTAGCGCTGGAGTTTGGTCTGGCAATCGTTGTGGCGGGCCAGCGGCCGACGGTAACTTCAGGATTTCTGCGGCTCGCATATTTGACGGTAGCCGGGATTCTGGTGGGATTGGTAATCGGCGCAATCATTCACTGGGTGGAGCACCACATTGACGATGGCCCGATTGAGATAACTGTCAGCCTCATGGTGCCATATGCTGCTTATCTTGCCGCAGAATTTATTCACGCTTCAGGAGTTCTGGCGGTAGTGGCGTGCGGCCTTTATCTGGGGCGGGGAAGCGCACACTTCTTCTCACCCGGAGTGCGAATCCAAGCCAATGCTGTTTGGAATGTGTTTACCTTTATCCTGAATGGCTTTGTGTTTGTTCTGATTGGCCTGCAATTGCCTATTGTGCGGGAAAGCATCGGGAATTACAGTTTGGCGTCCCGGCTTCTTTACGGCGGTTTGTTCAGCTTACTGGTAATTTTCCTGCGGCTGCTTTGGGTGTTTCCTGGCGCAACGCTGGCGTACTGGATCCGGCGGCATTTCTTTCACCAGCATGAACCACGTCCACCTGCGCGGCAGATTTTTGTGACGGGCTGGACCGGAATGCGGGGCGTGATCGCCCTGGCAGCAGCGCTTTCCATACCAGAGCACCTTGCCAATGGAAGCCCATTTCCGCAGCGCAACCTGATTATCTTTTTAACATTTAGCGTCATCCTGGTGACGTTAGTTCTGCAAGGCCTGACATTACCGGCACTGATACGCGCGCTAGGTCTGGCTGGCGTCACAGGGCCGAACTTTGAGGAAACTGAGGCGCGGCGCATTATGGCTGAAGCAGCGCTCCAGCAGCTCAACAAGGAGAGTGAAGGCGCTGACCCGGATGCTGCAGCATTGTATGGCGACTTGAAGGAACATTATCGGCGGCGGTTATCAGCGTTACCTCGCGAAGGAGAAGATCAGGATGGTTCCGGGGCAGAGGCGTATGCAAAATTTCTGGCAGTTTCTCTTGAACTCCTGCGGGTTGAGCGAGAGACTGCAGTACAGCTGCGGAATAGCGGACGCATCAACGATGAGGTCTTGCGCCAGCTTTTGCAAGAGCTTGATTTGAGCGAAACAAGATATAACGCGGCCTGAGTTTATTGCTGAAACTCTCAAAAACGAGTGAACCAGCCAGAGTGTAAGCTGGTTACGTGGCCGGTGTTGATAGAAATTCCGTTCGCAATCTTGCCATCATCTATGTTGCCGCATGGATGCGATCGTTCGGTATTGGGCTGCTGGGCGTTGTGCTCGGCGTATTTCTTTATCGTGAAGGGTTTTCTTCGACCGCCATTGGATTGGTGATTGCTGCCGGTCTGGCCGGGGCAGCGACCGGCACGGTTTTTATCACCTTTAAGGCGGATCGTCTGGGACGGCGGCGAACGCTGGTTGTGCTCTCACTGCTGACCGCTGCCGGTTCTCTTCCACTCATATTTCATTTCGGCCTCGGGGCAATGTTCGTGATTGCATTCCTGGGAATGCTCAACGGCATGGGCACGGACAGGAGTCCCGCATTCGCGCTGGAACAAGCGACAATTCCGGGATTAGTGGCCGATGAAAAGCGCACATGGGCACTAGCGTGGTACAGCGTGGTGCTGGACGCGAGCGGCGCGGTGGGAGCGCTGGCTGCCGGGATTCCAATTGCGGCACAAAAATGGTGGGGCGCAGATCTTGGCCACTCCTATCGGCTTCTGTTTATAGCGTACGCAGGCATCAGCGTGCTGACTGCGTTGCTGTATCTGCTGTTGTCGCCTGAGGTGGAAATACGCAAGGCTGGTCTGCCGCTGGAGTCGCGAGCTGCCATTTCGCCGGAAACAAAATCCACGGTCAAACGGCTCTCCGCGCTGTTTGCGATCGATGCTTTCGGCGGCGGTTTCTTGACGGACGCGTTGGTTTCTTACTGGTTTTTTCGCCGTTTCGGGATTGCCGAAAGCCAGCTGGCGTTGCTTTTCTTCACGGTGCACGTGTTGAATGCTCTATCGCATCTGGGTGCGGCATGGCTGGCGCGACGGATTGGCTTAATTAAGACGATGGTCTTTACTCATCTGCCGTCGAGCGTGTTTCTGATTGCGGCGGCGTTCATGCCGTCGCCACGATGGGCCGTCCTGCTGTTTCTGCTGCGGGAGTCGCTGGTAGAAATGGATGTGCCGACAAGGCAGTCATATGTGGCGGCTGTGGTGAAGCCTAACGAGCGGACTTTTGCCGCAGGCGTGACGAATCTGGTACGGAATGGCGCGTGGGCAGCTGCGTCCGCAGTGGCGGGAGTGTTTATGCAGCAAGTGGCGTTTGCCGCACCGCTGTTGCTGTGCGGCGGATTGAAGATCATTTATGACGGCTTGCTGTGGCGGGCATTTCGACATCTGGCACCGCCAGAGGAACAGAACAATAGGGTTTCTGCAGACGCTAAAAAGCAGCTATAGAATGACTGGACTGATGCGAGGAAGCAGCCTATCTTTAAATAATCCCGCGTAGGGAATCACGCGAAGGGAATCATGCGACTCTGGGCGTTCTTCCTGCTGATTTTCAGCCAAACATTTTCGATCACCTCGCATGCACAAACGCCAGCGGCTGAGAAGTCCGTTTACCGTGTGGATGTTCACGTGGTGCAGGTGGACGCGCAGGTATTGAACAAGAAAACCCGGCAAGCGGCGCGTGCATTGAAGAAAGAAGATTTTGAGCTTTACGAAGACAACGTCCGGCAGCAGGTGAGCTCTTTCAGTCAGGACACGCTGCCGCTCTCAGTGGTCCTGCTATTCGATCTTACCGATAGCGTGAGGCCCGTTTTAAGTTCGTTGGCAGACGGAGCGCTGGAAGCATTGCACCACCTGAAGCCGGAAGACGAAGTTACAGTGATGGTTTATGCGGCGTCGGCGCAGGTCCTGCAAGAAGCCACCACGGACCGTGCGCTGGCGGTGGCGGCAATCGAAAAGGCCAGCCGCATGGAGAGCGGAGAAGCCGCGTTTTTCAATGAGGGAATTTTCCGGGCAGCGGAGCAGCTAGCAAGGGGCAAGAACAGTTCCAGCCGGCGAGTGATCATCTGGCTCACGGACAACGTGCCAAATATCCCTTCAGAAGATTCCATTCCGCTGCGCTACCGCAAGAGCCTGAACGGCGCGATGCCACACACGCAGGCCGAGGCTGTGCAGCACCTGTTGCGAACCAACACCGTCGTCTGCTCCTTGGTAAAACAAAGCGATATGTCGGTGAGCGGAGAATCGGGGCTCATGTCAAAACCGGCAGAACGCATGCTGTATCCTCCGGGTGAGGTTTACAAATATGCTGCTGTTACCGGCGGCCAGGTGATTGAATTCAAGAAAAAAGAGCTGAAAGAAAAATTAGCGCTGTTGATTGACGATCTGCGAATGCGCTACACGCTGGCATATCATCCGTCCGGCCTGAAGGCTAAAGGGAAGTATTGCGCCATTAAGGTGAAGCTGACGCCGGAAACGAAGAAAGCCATCGGAAATGTGACGGTGGAGGCAAGGCAGGGATATTACCGATAGCAGGGCGACAGAGTGTGGGGGGAGTCACCTTTGCAGCAAAAAATAGAAGTAAAGCAGAGTTGGTTATAAAGTTTTGCGCCTATGCGCACGAAAAAACCTTAGTCGCAATATTTACCTTTCCTGCTCCTGGTTACATCCTTCGCTCAGAATCAGTGGGTGACCACAGAAAACACGAATGCGATGGACAATATAACCATCCGGACATCAACTCTCAATTCAGATTCCGGCGAAAAAGCAGCACTGATTATTCGGTACACAGGCAGCAAACCGAAAGTGTATATCGCCACTGCTGACGTCCTGGGTTATAACGGTTAAATTAGACGGCTACAAAACAGAAGAGCGCAGCGTCACGCCTGATGGTAAGACCATCCCGATTGGAATCACACTTATCAAACAGTAGCGAGTTACCACTTAGTTAAGGCGAAAGCCCAAGGCTTGATTGTCCTCGCGGCTGCTCCAACGCCAATCGCCAATCCGACGCCTCCCCGGTCACTACCCCGGCAGGCAATCGCGGGGAAACCTTAAAACGCTTTTGCCGGCTTTATTCCGCGGTTGTGGGATCGATTGTGGTTTTGATCTCAGAAACTTTATTGGCAGGGAAGCCGCCCTGGCTGGCGTGCTCACGCACCATCTTTTCATTGGGCGTGATGTAAACGCAGTAAATCTTGTCCGGGGTCACAAAGCTTTCCACCCACTGGATTTGTGGTCCCATGTTTTTCAGTACGCCGCAGGATTTCTGCGAGATGGCCTGGAGTTCTTCCGGTTTCAGGTTTCCTGCGCCCGGAATTTCGCGCTCAATGACGTATTTGGGCATTTACCTTCTCCAATTTGAAAGTATAAAGATTGTCTACGCGGGGAGGCTTTTCGGCAAGGGTAGAAACAAATCTCACGCTGAGGCACAGAGAAAGCAGGAAACCCAAAACCAGAACCTTTGAAACACAGAGGAAACAGAGGAATCAGAGGTTCGGGTTTTTAATTTTGGGAATTACCCAACGTTAGTAATTCATCTGCGTCTCTGTGCCTGCGGGAGTCGGTTGGCTTTTCCTGATCAGTACCAATCAGTGGTAAGAGATTTCAGGTCAGAGTTTTGGGAGAAAGGCATCGTGGTCGTAGCTCATCAGCTCACCAATGCGTTCCAGAGTGATATCTGCGGGTGGATACGCCGCAAGAATCTCTGGGTCGAGCGCGTAGTGGCCTTGTTTGGGAAAAACAGTGGTGACCTTGCGGCCCCAGATTTTCTTGACTTCGGTGAGAATGCGGATTTTGTCGTCGATCAAAACGTAATGATCGGCAGGGAAGCGGCTTTCCACGTCGTCCAATTCCTTTTCCTTGTGGATGTAGATCAACACATTGCCATTCACCGCTTCATAAGTTCCGGAGCGTTCAACCTTGCGCGGCTGGAAAACAACGTCTCCATCAGAAAGGATTGCGGCTGTACCCCATTGCTTGACGTGCTCAATGGCGTCGAGCGAGTCAGGATAAAGGCGCGTGGCGAAGGGATAATTAATAAGAAAGTGCGAAACCGTAAGCAGGCTGGGATCGCGCGGGTATTCCAGACGATAGCGCTGGAGAGCGCCAAGATAATCCGCATAGCCCAACTCGGTGCGGATTTGCTCAAAGAAGTCCCAGTAATGCTGCTGGCGCTCCGGGCCAACCTGCTGCTCCAGATGGCGCTTGAGATCGGCGGTGACATGGTCATTATCGAGCAGCGTATTGTCGACGTCAAAGAGGAAAACGATTTTGGGCATGGCGATCCGCAAAATCCATTTTAAGTCTATAAGTGAAATAAAAAATAATGGGCCGCTAAGGGCAGCCCATTCGTCTAGAAACCCGACTTTTTACGCGGAAGCGGCGGAGGCCATTGGACGCGGTTGGAACGAGGTCTTTACGTCCGGCTTGAGCAGATACCAGATAACGAAAGCATCTACGGCGATCCAGAATGCGCCCCACATAAGAGCAAATATGTTGAAATGGGCGAGGGTCCCAAGCATCCCGAGTAAGTTTAATGCAGCGCTGATCCCGAACAGAACGATGCTGATGATACGCGCCCATCCCTTAAGCTTCCATAAGCCAAAACCCACAAGAGCGCTGATTCCACCGGCAATGATGATGCACACTCCAGCCGCAGCGCCCAGACCGGCAAGAAGCCCGGCTGCACCTGCACTGCCCTGGCCCTGTTGACTCAACATTGTGGCTATGAAACCGCCTCCCAAAATGATGCCAATTCCACTCAGGAGACAGAAGGCGGCCCCGATAAAGTTGAGAATCGCAAGAATCGTAACGCCCACAGGTCTACCCATACGCATTCCTCCTTCTTAGAAGTTGCTGTGCTGCCGCGTATTCTACTCACAGTTTGGTGAAATCGAGCATAGATATTTTGTGCGGAACCACGAAGCGCGGATCTCTGGAACGCAAATTCCTCCGCTATTTCGCCAGACCGCTAAATGGCAGCAAGAACCCTTCACCGTGTTGACCAATAAAAGTCGGGGCGCCATCTGGTGGCGAAATGAATTGTTGAATCAGTGCCGCAACATGCGATTGGCGTTGGAGGCAGAAAGAAAAAGTAACGATCTTCTTTGGCGTAAGGCCCGAGATGAGGAAGTTTGGTTGCGGGGGGTGGATTTGAACCACCGACCTTTGGGTTATGAGCCCAACGAGCTACCAGGCTGCTCCACCCCGCAAATCCAATATATCAGCGCGTTTACACGCGGTCAAACGTGAGATGGTGAACGTTTGGTGAACGTAGCATCAGCATTTCCAAGGCAGGATTTACAAGCTTAAGTGCTATCCGCGACCGGTTTTTGTTTGTGCCAGTCGGTTTGTTTTTGGTAGGCGTGCGCCAAGGCTAAGACGGAGCCTTCGGCGCCGGGCGCCCCGATGATTTGCAGTCCGATGGGCAGGCCGGATTTTGAAAATCCGCAATTCAGTGAAACGGATGGCAGTCCATAGACGTTGACGGGCCGTGTGTTTCGCAACATGATCATTTCTTTGTTGCGGAGCCGGTCAGGCTCGGCTTGAAGTTCTGCGAACGTTGGCGCAAGCAGGGGCGTTGTGGGTGTAAGAATCAAGGCAATGCGCTCAAACATCTGCAAAATTTGGCGACGTTGCTGCAACAATTCACGCTGTGCCTGAATATATTGTGGCGCCGTTACGTCGGCTCCGCTACAGATACGTCTTAGAGTTTCCGGATCGTAGTTCTTTTCATTTTCTTGCAAATATTTTTGCTGGTAAGCATAAGCTTCGCAACGGACCACGGTGCGATCGGTATCGGTAGAAAGTTCAACTTGTTGAACTCCGGCGGTGATCTTACTCAGCGCGATTACGGCAGAGTCAACCGCGCTCCTGATTTCTTCATCGACTTCATTCCAGTAATCGCGGGCAACGCCGATCCGCAGAGCGGCAGTGCTTTCTTCAATGGCGGATGGATAATAAACAGGAGGAAATTTCTGGCTCCCAGTGTCCTGTGGATCGTAAGCGGCAATTGCCTGAAGAATGAGTGCCGCATCGGCGGCTGTACGCGCCATGGGACCAACATGATCGAGCGACCAGGAAAGGGGAATCACGCCGCGCGCACTCACTAGTCCATAGGTCGGTTTTAGTCCGGTGATTCCGCAGCAGGCCGCGGGCAAGCGGATGGAACCTGCCGTGTCCGTCCCAATGGCTCCGTAACAGAGGCACGCCGCCACCGCCGCAGCCGAGCCGGAGGACGATCCACCAGTAACGTGCGCGGTATTCCATGGATTGCGCGCCGGCCCAAAATGCCCGATCATGCCGCTGCCGCCATAAGCAAATTCATGCAGGTTTAGCTTGCCCAGCAGGATTGCTCCAGCCAACTTCAAGCGCCGGACGACTTCAGCGTCGGCAGCGGGGACATTATCTTGCAGCACAGCGCTTGCGGCTGTGGTCTTCACTCCGGCAGTTTCGATCAGGTCTTTTACGGCCAGCGGAATGCCATGCAGCGGCCCTTTCCACTCTCTGCGCGCGATCTCAGCCTCAGCTTTGCGGGCGTCTTCCAGTGCTGTCGTGCCCGTTACGGTAATAAAAGCGTTTAATCTGGGATTGAGTTTTTCAATTCGCGCCAGGCAGGCTTGCGTGAGTTCAACAGGAGAAATTTCTCTCTTCTGCACTGCGCGGCTCACGTCAGACAAATCAAGCAGAGGCAGTTCGGCAGCTGAGTGTTTCGCGGAAGAAGACATGGCTGGTTGAGAATATCACTAGACGGATGCGAACATCTCCCACGCCGTGCGATACGTATTAGCGTGGGCTTCCGCGCTACGTTCAATCGGCTTTGAGTAGCCGCCGCCGGAAGTAAGAACAAACGGCGCGCCATAATGAAGAGCCGCGTTAAAAACCCGGCGGTCACGCGCGATGAGCCCTTCATGGGTAAGTGAGAGACGCCCAAGAACATCGGAAGCCAGAGGATCAACGCCTGACTGATAGAAGACAATGTCCGGGCGAAAGCTGAAAGCGGCTGGAAGAACTTCATCAAGGTGACGAAGATAGGCAGTGTCTTCAACCCCGTCCGGCAAGGGCAGATCCAGACGGCTCTTTTTCTTGCGAAAAGGAAAATTGCTTTCGCCATGAATGGACAACGTGAAGACGTCAGGATCGTCTTGAAAAATTTCTGCGGTGCCGTCACCCTGATGAACATCGAGATCGATCACGGCCGCCCGACGGATGAGGCCGCGCTTTCTCAGGAACTGGATGGCGACAGCAATGTCATTGAATACGCAGAATCCCGCGCCTTCAGAACGGAAGGCGTGGTGTGTCCCACCGCCGAGGGTCGCTCCCCAGCCATTTTCCAGAGCGGCAAGAGCTGCGCTTACTGTCCCGCCAACAGAGGCCATTGCCCGGTTCACCAGGGTTTCTGACCATGGCAAGCCGATGCGCCGCATGGCAGCAGTCGCCAGAGTGCCGGCGGTAAACTGGACAACGTAATCCGGATCATGGGCCAGTGAGACGGTTTCTGCATCGGCCAGAGGCGACTGCTCCAGTTGGAAAAGGCCTTCCTTCTCAACTATCTGGCGGAGCATACCGTACTTTAAAACTGGGAACTTATGGCCTTCCGGGAGCGTAATCTTATATTGATCGGTCGAAAAGATTCGGGGACGGAAGGTATTTTTCTTCATAACCAAAAGCAGCCGATCTGGTCTATATATTATAAGGATATTAGAGGTTTTGGCTGAAGACCTGAACTGTGCGTTTCCGAACAGTTAGTTTGCGGGAATGGACAGTCCGAGGACCAAAATGGGTCTGGATAACTGAAGTTGTGCCTTAATTTTCAGTTATTTACGAATAGTTAGGATTTTGGCACTGCCTGTGCATACACTATTAGTGCAATGGATATCGTACGCGACGAATCGGTAAAGAAGAGAAAGCGCCAGAAGCAGGGGGCCATGATTGTGTTGGCCGTGATTGCGATTCTGGGCGCTACGTTAGGTGTTTCCAGACTCAAGCCAGCCCTGCAAAGTGTTGATGCTGGAACCATTTGGCCGGATACGGTTAAACGCGGCTCAATGCTGCGCCAGGTCCGCGGTCTGGGGTCGCTAATACCAATTCCGGATGATGTACGTCTAATCCCTGCGGAGACAGACGTTCGCGTGGAACGGATCGTGGTCCTGCCCGGCACGCCGGTGAAGGCAGATACGCTCATCATGGAGCTTTCCAATCCCCAAGTGGAGCAGGAAGCCCTGAATGCAGATTTGGACCTGCGCTCGGCAGAAGCTGAATATCACAATACCAAGGCAAAGATTGATAGCGACCTGGCAAGTCTGCGCTCCGGCGAGGCGACAGTTGAAGCTGATTATGAAAATGCCAAGCGCGAGGCTGACCAGAACAGGGAACTGAAAAAGATTGGCGTAGTCTCTGACGCGGTTTTAAAAGCTTCTCTGGGCAAGGAAAAGGAACTGGAGACGCGTAAGAAAATTGAGGAAGAGAGAATTGCTGAAAGCACCAAGGCCATTGAGACACAGCTTGCGGTGCAACAAGCGACCATCGACCAGAAAAAGGCGCTGGCGGCATTGAAACATCGGCAGAAAGATGCGCTGAAAGTCCGCGCCGGCATTCCCGGAGTCCTGCAGGAAGTGCCCGTACAGGTTGGACAGCGTGCGACGCAGGGAACCATTCTGGCAAAAGTAGTGCAGCCGGAACATCTCCAGGCTGAGTTAAAGATTCCGGAAACGCAAGCCAAGGACATCATCATCGGCCAGAAGGCTGAGATCGATACCCACAATGGCGTGGTTGATGGTACAGTTTCACGCATTGATCCTGCGGTACAGGCCGGCACGGTTACAGTGGACGTGAAGCTGGATGGTCCACCACCGAAAGGAGCCCGTCCTGACCTGAGCGTGGATGGAACCATTACGCAGGAGAAGTTGGAAAACGTGCTCTATGTGGGTAGACCGGCTTTTGGACAGGAAAAGAGTACAGTAGGAATGTTCAAACTTGATCCGGACGAGAAGACCGCGACCAGAGTGAAAGTGGAACTGGGGCGCAGTTCCGTGAACACGATTGAAATTGTGGGCGGACTGAAGGAAGGCGATAAAGTAATTCTTTCCGACATGTCGCGCTATGATAACCAGGACCGAATCAAGCTGGATAAATAGAAAGTAGCTAACAAGCACAACCAATTTTCGGAGGAGATACCAACGTGGCAAGCAGCGGACAAACTTTAATCAACCTGGAAAACGTAACCAAAATTTTCTACACCGATGAAGTTGAGACGCATGCGCTCTCCGGCATCCATCTGGACATTAAAAAAGGCGAGTACGTCGCCATTGCCGGCCCTTCAGGCTGCGGCAAGTCAACGCTGCTCTCCATTATTGGTCTGCTGGATTCTCCTACGGATGGCTCTTACATTCTGAACAGCCGTCCCGTGCAGGGATTGGATTTCTCTGATCGCGCCCGCATACGTAACCAGGAAATTGGATTCATTTTCCAAAGCTTCAACCTGATTGGCGACCTCACGGTATATGAGAACGTTGAACTGCCGCTGACGTATCGCTCCATGTCGTCTCCTGAGCGCAAAAAGCGCGTACAGGAAGCGCTGGAGAAAGTGGGCATGGCGCACCGTATGCGCCACTATCCGTCACAGCTCTCAGGCGGTCAACAGCAGCGTGTTGCCGTAGCGCGCGCATTGGGCGGATCGCCTTCCATCCTGCTGGCGGACGAGCCCACAGGAAACCTGGACTCACGCAATGGCGAGGCAGTAATGGAATTGTTGCAGAGCCTGCACCGTGAAGGCGCAACCATCTGCATGGTTACGCACGATACGCGCTTTGCCAAGCATGCTGAGCGGACCATCCATCTGTTTGACGGCAAGGTGGTTGAAGAGACGGAAGCCGCGCAGCAAGCAGCAGAGATGGCGTAAAAGCTCGCCTTATTTACTAACTTCAATTTGATTGAATGCGCCAAAGCGCACCAGAGGTGACGTGTGTTTACCTTCATTCAGGACGTTCGCTATGGGTTGCGCACCCTCGCGAAATCGCCTGGCTTCACCATTGTCGCGATTGTTACTCTGGCGCTTGGCATTGGCGCAAATACAGCCATCTTCAGCATCGTGAATGCGGTGCTGCTTAAGCCATTGCCGGTGCCGGAACCTGACCATCTGCTGTTCGTGACGTCCGCGTTCTCAAAGCAAGCAGACGTAAGTCGACCGTTCGCCATGTCTTATCCTGATTTTTTTGACATGCGCGCTACGGCAAAATCATTGACTGGCCTTGCCGCTTATCATGGCGATAGCTTCACGCTTACCGGATTGGCGCAGCCTTTACACATCAATGGCGTTAGCGTTTCCGGCGATTTCTTTAGTGTGATAGGGAAGCAGCCTCTCTTGGGCCGCGGCTTCACGCGCGATGAGGAGAAACCAGGATCGCGTGTTGCGGTGCTCAGCTATCATCTATGGGACTCCGCCTTCCATGGCGACAAGAGCATTGTTGGCCGCAATATCACCCTGGACAAGCAGAGTTACACGGTTGTGGGAGTCATGCCCGCTGGATTCGTCTTCCCCATGGAAAGTGATCCACCAGAACTGTGGCGCACGACTGCCGTGGATGGAGAAACATCCGACCCTAAAGATCAGCCGAGTACGACGCAACGAGGCGCTCATTTCCTGCAGGGAATCGCCCGGTTGAAACCAGGCGTATCACTGGAAAGTGCCCGTGAAGAACTGAACGTGATTGCGCGCAATCTGGCTGCACAATATCCCGATACGAACAAGAAGTTTCCTGCTGCCACCGTCATTCCGGAGCTCGAACACCTGGTGGGCAGGAATCGTACGCAACTGGTGATCCTGTTGGTTTCCGTGGCCGTGGTGTTGTTGATTGCGTGTCTAAACGTTGCCAACCTGCTGTTGGTACGGGCCAGTGCGCGCGGCAAAGAGATTGCGCTGCGTGCCGCGCTGGGGGCAAGCCGCATCCGCGTTGTCCGCCAGATGCTCACTGAGAGCATGGTGCTGGGACTCGCGGGCGCACTGCTGGCAATACCTCTTGCATTGTGGGCTCTCAAGCTGTTTATCAACCTGAATACCGATATGCGCCGCATCCAGGGAGCGGAACTTGATGGTACCGTGCTGGCCTTTACGGCCGCGATCACAGTTCTTACCAGCATCATCTTTGGTCTGGTGCCGGCGTTGCGAGCGTCCAGCCCGAACTTGAATGAATTTATGAAGGAAGGCCGAAGCACCACGGCGGGTGCTTCACATAACCGGCTGCGCGGAATGCTGGTGGTGGCTGAAACCACGTTGGGCCTTATGCTGCTTGTTGTCGCGGGCCTTCTGCTGCGTAGCTTCCACCGTATCCTTTCCGTCGATCCTGGAATGAACCCGCACAATGTGCTTACGCTAAATTTTGATTTGCCGGAGAAATCGTATTCTGAGCAACAGCAGATTGATTTTTACACTCAGCTTCTCTCTAGAATGCGAGCGCTTCCGGGAGTGGTTTCCGCGGCGGCCGTTACTCCGTTGCCATTGAGCGGGAGTAATTCCATTATCACCTTTGAAATTGAAGGACGTCCCGTACCCAAGGCCGAAGAACCATCGGCAGATATTAAGGTGGTTACTCCGGACTATTTCCATACATTCAACATTCCCATCAAGAGCGGTCGAGACTTTACTGACCATGATAATGACAAAGCTCCGGGCGTGGTCATCGTGAATGAAGCCTTTGCTACACGCTATTTTCCCAACGAGAATCCCATTGGTAAGCACATCACGCCGGGCGCTTCCAATCACGGTAAACCCCAGCCGCGAGAGATTGTCGGAATTGTTGGCAATGTCAAAAGCCAGAGGCTGGACGTGGAAGATCGGACCGAATACTACATTCCTGATACGCAACTGAATTTCGGTTCCATGACTGTCTGCCTGCGCACCAGCGTGGAGCCCCACAGCATTACTCCGTCTGTGCGCAACGTGGTGGCTTCCATGGATCGGGATTTGCCGATCTATGACATCAAAACCATGGACGAGTATCTGGCGGCCACATTGACCACGCCGCGTTTTCAATCCACGCTGCTGCAGGCGTTTGGCGGACTCGCGCTGCTGCTGACGGCCGTGGGCCTGTATGGCGTTATTTCCTATACAGTCGCCCAGCGCACCAGGGAAATCGGCGTCCGCATGACGCTGGGAGCTTCACGCTCTCAAGTGGTGCAGATGGTATTGAAGTCCGGCCTGCAACTTACGGGAATCGGAGTGGCGGCGGGACTGGTACTCGCAGTGATTGCGGCGAAGCTTGCCACATCATTCAGCAGCGTATTGTTTGGAATTAAACCCACTGACGTTGTGACGTTTTCCGCGGTTGTGGGGATCGTTACAGTTGTTTCCCTGCTGGCATGCTATATTCCCGCCTACAAGGCCTCGAAGGTGGATCCGATGATAGCGCTGCGTTATGAATAAACGCTCGCCTGAAGAGACCAATAAAGCCTGCGTGAGCGGGCCTTGGAACTTGAACTGACATTTGGGGCCGCAGCCGGAGCCGCGGCCCAACGCCCGTTAACGTGCCGGTTGCGGTGTGGCTTGCGCGGGCGGTGTAGGTTTTACGCCGGAGAAATCAATCTTCGGCGCGGTCCTGGAACCTTCACTTGCGGCAAAGTACGCGTCATTGCGCTTGAATCCAGCCATGCCGGCCCAAAAGCTGTTCGGAAACAGGCCGATGAAGGTGTTGTAATCCTGCAAGGCGTCATTGTAACGCTTGCGTTCGACGGCTATGCGGTTCTCGGTTCCAGCGAGTTCATCCTGCAGCCGTAGAAAGTTTTCATTGGACTTCAACTGGGGATAGTTTTCCACGACCACCAGAAGACGGCCGAGTGCGCCGTCGAGCTGCTGGTTGGCGGCAATCTTATCTGAGGGAGTAGTGGCGGAAAGCAACCGTGAACGTGCTTTGGCGATGTCGCCAAAGACGGTCTGCTCCTGCAACGCAAAGCCCTTTACCGTTTCCACCAGGTTGGGAATCAGGTCAGCACGGCGTTGCAGCACAATATCCACCTGTGACCATGCCGCTTTTACAGTCTCATTCTTCGTGACCATCTGGTTCCTGGCGCCTACATAACTGCTGAATCCCACAATCAGCAGCAATACGATAATTCCTATTGCAATCCAACCCTTCATCGTCTCCTCCGTTTCTCCATTTCGAGCCTTTATGATCCCTTAATCACAGCGCATCGACTGCCTGAACCACTGTATTTATCCCGTCCAGATATTGAGCGAACGCGGAAGCAGCCGGAATCTCACTTTCATTTGCCTTGCGCTCGCGCACCTGAAGCAACTTGAGAAAAATGCCGGGATCGAATCCAGTCCGCTCTGCCAGTTTTCGAATGTTGTCCGCCTTGTGCTGCGCAGGTTGTTCTCCCATGGCAATGATCGTATGCCGGAACAAGGTGCCGAAAGCGGAAATAGAATCCAGCATCAAACGACGAACGCGCTTGTCGTCCCGCGCAGCCTGAACATAGCTTTGGCGCAACGTAAGCAGTTTGGTGCGTAGCTCGTGCTCCAGTTGCACGCGATGACGGTCCATGGGGACGTTCATGCCGGCAAAAATATCTTCGCCGTACAAAATGCGATGGCGCTGGCCAATATCAAGCATCTCTATGGCAAACACATCCGTGGATTGCGCTAATTCAGAGCGTGAGAATATCAGCGGTGCAGGGAACTTGTTTTTGGTCCAGCCGAGGATGACCGGCGAGAGCGCTGCCAGCACCGGAGCGGAAAGCTCACGCAGCACGCAAAGGATATTGATATCAGAATAATCGGCGTGGAATTCTCCTGAGGCCGCCGATCCGAACAGCGCCACGCATTCCAGGTTCGTGCCGGCCGCCTGCTTAAGGCTGTTCACAAATTCCGTGATCTGTTTTTCTGCTTCCATATAAGTTATAAGCGTTGCGGCTTACCAGCTGCCGCTTGCGCCGCCTCCTCCAGAACTGCCACCGCCAAAACCACCAAAACCGCCTCCGCCGCCAAATCCGCCACCACCGCCCCAACTGGAACCACCGCCCCACGAACTCCCGCTCCTCCAGCCTCCGCCCCTGCCGCTGTTGGAAAGCAACATCAGCATGAGAAGATTCGACAAGCCACTGCCCCCACCGCTTCTCGGACCGCCCCCGCGAGTCACAGACTTAATGATTGCTCGCAGGACAAATCCAACGATCAGCACGATAAAAAGACCGCCCAGCACAACTGCACCTACAGGAATATTGGTGGGCTGTTCTTCAGGCGCTGGTACTTTGACGTTCTCAAGCTGAATACCGGCATCCGTCGCAATGACAGCAGCTACGCGTTGTGTCATTAACAGAACAGCAGGGCCGTATTGATTCTGCCTAAGGAGAGGAACGGCCTCCCGACCAAAGCCACCTACTTTTCCATCGGGCAGGATTGGCTCCAGCCCGTAGCCTACCTCAATACGGCGCTTGCGATCATTGATAGCCAGCAGGATCAAAACCCCCCGGTTGCTGGATTTTGGCCCGATTCCCCAGGCCTTATAGAGATCAGAAGCGTAGCCTTCAATGTCAGCGCCATCTAGCGAGTGGATGGTAACGATTGCGATTTGAGCTTTGGCTTTTTGGTCAATCTGCCGGCAGATATTGCGGATTGATTCCGAGGATGAAGCGTCAAGCACGCCGGCGAAATCATTCACGTATCCGGTGGGCTTGAGTTGCTTAATTGACTCGGCGCGAAGCGCCGTGGCAAGGCAGAGCATGATGCAAACGCACCTAGTTGCCTGCCAAATTCTGTTCGGAGCCATTCGTCTCCAATTATATGCAGAAGGATGACATTGCAGATTTGTAATAACGGCTGCTTAGTTCGCGCCTGCTCCGGTATTGCAATATGCGATGGTGCAATGTCACTCCGGCGGCTGATGTGATAAACTCCGCCCGCTATGTTGCCAAAAATCGTGTTGATGCTCTGCCTCTTCAGTGTGCCGCTTACGGCTGCCGATGAGTTCACGCTGTACGAATTGCAACCGCCGGAAACACATCAGTTCGCCATTACCTATGACGTTACGGCCACACGCGAAGGCGCGCAGTTCTTCTTCAATCCCATACGGCCGGGCTCCGTGGCGACGAAAGAGCGCGTGATTGAACGCAGCAGCGGAAAAGAATTGAAATTCGAAACGGTGAACGGCAAAGATGCGAAAGCGACTGGCCTTGTTCCTGCGGACACTTCCGACAAAGCGGAATTCATCAAAGTCCATTTGCCGGGACCGGTGCCCAAAGGCGGAGAAACGCGTATCCGCATCTTTAAGACTTACACGGATGCGCCTTCTTACACCCTTACCGATGGCAAGCTGGTGTTTACGCGCCCACTTGGCATCAAGCGCAATGTGGTGTTGCTACCCAAGGGCTGGGAACTGGTGGAGTGCGCGTCGCCCGGAATTGTTTCCACCGATGCGGATGGGAAAGTCCGCGTCAGCTTCCTTAATGATCGCGACGATCAGCTTCCCGTAAAGATTGTTGCGCGGAGGCTGCCATGAAGGGCATCGTTTTAGCGTGTCTTCTATTATCGGCAGGCGCGATGCTGGCACAGGATGAATCTTTTCATCGCGCCGAGCAGGACCGCGAGATCAGTTATTGGCTGCTTGAGCCTTCAACCCATCAGTTTCGAATCTCCCACGACTTTACGGTGACGCGAGTTGGGCAGAAATCCGTGCACAGCTTTGTGCGCAAGGGAAGCGTTGTGGCGCCGGACGCAAAGATGATTGATCTGGATACAGGCAAGCCACTGAAGACCTCGACCGTCGCAGGCAAAGACGTAAACGCGCTCGGCTATTATCCTGAGCCAGTGGAGCCGGATTCCGTTGCAGTGCAGGGCGACCTGGAACATCCGGTGGGCGAAGGCCAGTCAACGCGCGTGCGTGTGCAGGAAACATATACCGATGCGGTTGGTTATGTCTTGAAGGACGGAGAACTGACCTGGATACGTACATTGGGGCGTCCGCTGAACTACGTGACGCTTCCAGCGGGATGGATGCTGACTGAAGTGAACACGCCTGCGTTGATCACGCTGGATGAAGAAGGGCGAATTAAACTGCGGTTCACGAATACTCGCAACGGCAATTTGGCGATAGTGCTTAAGGCGAGGAAGCGGCCGGAGAAGAAATAGCATGATCATTCGTTCGATAGTTTGCAAAAGCCTCCAAACCTCACCACGAATACCACGGATAACACTGATTTACACGGATCAAAGGCTTTAATTAAGACCAAGTTTTAAATAGCAAATCTGTATTATCCGTGTTTATCTGTGGTGAGATTTTGCTTTTGCGAAAGGCAGTGCGGCGCGATTTACTTGCGCCGCTGCCGCGCCACTTCATACATCACGATTGCCGCAGCCACCGACACATTCAGCGACGGCACTTTTCCAGCCATGGGAATTTTTACCAGAAAGTCGCATTTTTTGCGGATCTGTTCGTGCAAGCCGTGGCCTTCTGCTCCCAGCACCAGCGCGCAATCCATTTTGTAGTCGATCTGGTCATAAAGTTTGTCGCCGCGTTCGTCCAGGCCAACAGTCCATATATTGTGCGACTTCAGTTCTTCCAGCGCGCGTCCGGCATTGGTAACGCGGGCAATCGGCAGATACTCTGACGCCCCGGCCGAAGCCTTGACCACAGTCCCGGTAACTCCAGTGGCGCGCCGCTCAGGGATGATAATGCCGTCAGCCCCTGCGCCTTCCGCGGTGCGGATAATCGCGCCAAGATTGTGAGGATCTTCAATGCCATCCAGCAACAGAACAAAACTATGCGCGCCGCGCTTCGCTGCCAGGATGTCGTCAATGTCGTTGTATTGCTTTTCCGCTGTGACCGCGACAACGCCCTGATGATTAGCCGCGCGAGCCAGTCGCGTGAGTTGTTCGCGCGGCATGGTGCGCAACGGGACTCCAGCGCTGCTGCATAGTTGTGCAATCTTCTGGATGCGCGCGTCGCCGCGTCCAGGCGCAACGGCCACGTAGTCGAACCCACGCTGGCGTGCCAAGAGAGCTTCTTCTACAGCATGAATGCCAAAGATAATCATCTATGAGTCAAGCCAGCTTGCGACTCTAGTGTTGCAGCAATCGGAAATGCGCACAAGTGGCGACAGGAAATCCCTGACATCCAAAGTTTCCGTGGAAGTTTCTTATTTTTGTGCCGCCAAAAATTTCAACGCCGTGTTGAGTTTGCCATCATGGCCTTTAGAATACCTGCGGAGACGAACCGCGGTCATTATTCATGCAGCACAAAAGGGCTCAACTTCCGGTAGTGCTTTCAATTGCGGGCCATGATCCTTCGTCGGGCGCGGGAATCACGGCGGACGTGAAAACCATGGCCGCGAATGGATGCTATGGCGTTACCTGCATCACGGCTCTTACCGTGCAATCCACGCGCGGCGTGAAGCGTATTGATCTGATCGAAGGAAGAATCATCACTGAAACTCTGGAACACCTGATGGATGACATGCAAATTGCGGCGGTAAAGATTGGCATGTTGGGATCGGCGGAAGCAGCCAAATCTGTTGCGGGTTTTCTCAAGCGTTATTATTTGCGACACGTAGTGCTTGATCCCATTATCCGCTCAAGCTCCGGCGCTGAACTGATCACGCGGGAAGGCTTAAAGCTAATGAAGGACCGCATTCTGAGCCGCGTGGCCGTTATTACGCCGAACATCGATGAAGCCGCCGCGCTTACCGGGCTAACCGTAACTACTATGGATGAAATGCAACTTGCCGCTCAACGACTGCATGAGATGGGTGTACGCAACGTAATTATCACCGGCGGGCATCTTGACCCGCCGCACGATCTGGTGAGCCGAGAGAACCGTCGCTCTACCGTGCTTGAAGGCATTAAAATTTCTGGCGACTCCACGCATGGCACGGGCTGCGCTTTTTCAACCGCGCTGGCGTGCTCTCTGGCTAAAGGCAGTGATCTGCTCACAGCCGCTAAAGCAGCCAAACGTTACGTGGAAAAATCCATGCGCAAAGGACTCTCCATAGGCAAGGGAACTGGACCCGTGGTGTAGCTCAAGGCTTTCACGCCCTGTTCTTGGCTTATTTTCGAATGTCAAAGATCGTCAAATCTAAAGATCGCTTAATTCTAAAGACCGTTCTAAATCTAAATGCCGAAGTGTAAATTTGAATCAGCCTGCAGTTATTCCTGCGGCGGCTGATTATTCTGTTGTTGCGGCGGATTCTGCTGTTGTGAATCAGGCGGCTGTTGTGCCGGACGCGTTTTCAACTGCGGCTCGTTATTCGCCGGAGGCTGATTTTGTTGTGGCTGATCAGACTGCGGCGCTGCTACTATTGGCTCGTCTTGCGCCTGCGGCAAAGGGTTGCGAAATTCAGGCGGTGTAGTGTTGGTGCTGGGCGGCGGCGTTTTCGGTTCCACAATAATGCGATTGTCACGCGTCCTCAGCGCCGGAGGAGCGCCGCTGCGGCGTCTGGCTTCCGCCTTTGCTTCAAAAGCTGATTCCACCAGCGTGGTGCTCTGTTCCGCCACGTGGCCCACGCTCTGGCCTTCCACTTCAGGCCGCGTTGAGACCATCACCTTCTGGCGTGCGCGTTCTGCGCGTTGTGCCTGTTCATAAAATGATTGCGCTGTTTCCGTGTCGCCTTGCAGTTCCGCCAGGTAACCCATATTGTTGAGGGCGAAAGAATTGTTTGGATCCATCTTGTACGCCTGCTCAAAACTCTCACGCGCGGCCTTGCGGTCATTCCGATTCATGGCAGAAACACCACGCAGATTCAGCCGCGCCACGCGGGCCTGCATGTCCTGGTTTTTGCTCAGCTCTTTGCGGCTTTTGTCGGCGTTTTGCTGCGCCACGTCGCTAATCGGCCTGCCGCGCCAGCTTTTGTTAAAGGCAATCACAATGGGTTCACGTGAGCCCGTGGCGGCGGAGCTATCGTAATATCGGATCGCCGACTCCAGTTCACCCTCTTTTTCCTTGGCGAATCCCATATTGTTCAGCGTAAAAGGATTTTTAGGATCAATCTTGAGCGCGGCTTGCAGCACCACGTCGGCTTCCGGCGCGCGATCGCGATTCAGCAATCCCAGCGCTTCGCTGTTCAACTCGTTTACTTTCATCGGACCTTCGGCGGTGTGTCCGGCGACGCTGGCCACCGTCTTGCCTTGCACTTCCTGATTGGTTGAGCGGTCAATCACGGCCTCTGAGGTGTTCGCTTTGGCCTGATCGTAATAGCGTTGCGCGCGTTCCAGGCTGCCTTCCAGCTCAGAGACATATCCCAGATTGTTGAGCGTGAAAGGATCATTGGGATCAATCAAATATGCTTTGTAAAAGAGGCGTTTGGCTTTGCTGAGGTCATGTTTATTGAGCGCCGCCACGCCGTCGCGATTCAACTGCTGTACCGGGGTGTATTTGCTTTTCTTGGGCAGCGGGATACGCATCTGCTGGGCCTGGACGGCAAGTCCGCCGATGCAGAACAGAGACAAAGCTAAAACGGAAGGCGCTATAACACGGGCAAATGGGGAACGCATGAGTTTTTAAAATCCTCGCTTCAAGCCCGGTGGCCGCGTGTTATTCCACACTCAGGGCCGCAGGGCAGTAGCTCTGCTTTTCTGTTGGATGGCAAAACCCTCTCTTTAGGTTGGGCAGAGCAGGATTTAAGCTTGCCTGCCATCTGAGCTGCTGCTCTTTGCATCCAAGGGATTGTTCAGAGCTCTATCGTTAAGAACTTTAGGCTTCGGAGTCCGTTGAACTCTATGCATCATTCCCCCAAAGCGTCGCTCGCATTCCTCTCGGTATTCGTCCTTATAATAATGACGGTCGGCCTTGCCGCCGTGGCGCAGAATAATCCGGCTACGCCTACCCCCGGTTCCGGCCTTCCGCAAACGCCTGTCCCCAATACCGCGCCTGCGCCGACCAACAATCCTGCGCCGTCCGCGACGACGCCGGGTCAGCCAAATTCAACGACTCAGCCAAATTCAGCCGACCAGACCGTAACTCAACCTACGGTTCAGCCAAACAGTCAGAGCCAGCCAGCGGCGACGGACCAGAAAAACTCGAGCACCGGTTCAACTTCAGCAGATCAAAAAGCTGCCGATCAACGCTCGGCAGATCAGAAATCGGCTACGGACAAAACCAGTACAGAAAAAACCAGCACCGACAAAACCGGTGCGGCTCAGCCCGGCGCTACGCCAACTCCCATCCCACAGGCGCAGCCCCCGCAGGCGCAGCCAAAGACAGACATTCTTGATAGCTCCGCCACCTCCGGCGCGCTGGTCACCGACGGGCACGACCCTATTCTTGATCCCGCGCCTGTGCCGCGCACCACAACCACATTGGTTGGCGGCATCATCACTGGCGTTGACCGTATGCGTAACCGCCTCACGCTGCATGTTTTTGGCGGCAACCGTTGGACCGTCAACTTTGACGAGCGCACGCACATCTTCCATAACGGCGCGGAAACCACGCAACTGGCGCTCAAAAAAGGCGAGCGCGTTTATGTTGACACCCAGCTCGACAACAACAGGCACGATATTTTTGCCCGCAACATTCGCGTTGGCGTAGCTGAGCTGCCCGCGGACGCCGACGGCCAGATCATCGCCGTGGATACCAAGCACAACGAACTTACGCTACGGGACACGCTCAATTCCGTGCCGGTGCGCTTCGCCGTGGATCCGGAAACCCGCATCAGCAACGGCCAGACACCCGCGGCCTTTAAGGACGTAAAGCCAGGAACGCTGGTCCATGTGCGCTTTGCCGCATCCAGCCCTAATCGCGGCCTGGCGCGCGAAGTCAGCATCATCGCCGTGCCCGGATCGACTTTTACCTTTGCCGGCAAAGTCACGTTCCTTGATCTCCATCGCGGCCTCATCGCGGTGCAAAACACCACCGACGACAGAAATTACGAAATCCACTTTGCTCCGTCGGCAGTTGCTAACAGAGATCAACTTGGCGTTGGGCGTGACGTTCTGGTCCGCGCAACGTTTGAAGGCACGCGGTACATGGCGCAATCGGTGAATCCGACGAAAGCGCCGGAGCCGGAAGAGAAATAGCTTAGCTACGGCTATTGGCCTTTAGCTATTGGCCTTTAGCTATTGGCTCTTAGCCTTTGGCTTTTAGCTGCGTTGCCTTTAACTGCTTCTCCTCAGGCCACCAGCGATGCATCACTAACCAAACTCATGTGGCACCGCCGCCCCCGGCGGTGGATTCCTTAGCTTTGGCCTGTTCTGATCAGTGTCATCAGTGTTGATCAGTAGTATGGTTTTGTTTTCCGATCACTGCTCACCCGATTTTCCGCACCCCCCTCCCCCTACTCCAATTAGGATCCTAAAGGACTTACCGGATTCAATCCCGGGGATGACCCGTGGCACCGCCGGCCCCGGCGGTTGAGTTTCATCTTAAGTCTGAAGGTTCGTATCAGGGCCCGACTTCAGTCGGGCCGTCCCGACTTGCTCAAATAAAATTCCTCTCTGCCGAAGGCCCGCGCGCAACGAAGTGAAGCGCCCTTAACCGAACCCACCCTTTCGCGGAAGCTGAAGAACCAAGTGCCAGCTTTCGCGAAAGAGTGGGGCACCCACTTTTCTTTCAGGGACACGAAAACTCCCAAGCCTGGGCCGCCCGCCCCGCTGGCCGTTGGCTTTAGCTCTTTCCGGATCAGTGTCATCTGTGCTGATCAGTGGTGAGGGTTTGTTTTCCGATCACCCGATCCACTGCCCCTCCCCCTCCCCTATTTCACCCCATTCCACCCCACTCACACCCCATGTCACCCCACTTCACCCCAGGCTTGTCGCCCGTCTTACCCCATTCCACCCCATTCAGAAAATCCGTCCCATTCAGAAGTTTGCGCTTTGGCTGAATGCCGATTGCTGACTGCTAAGTGCTTCCTGTCAAAGATCTTCCACTTGAGGCGCTGCCGGAGTATAGCGGCATCTCTCAAGCGAATCAAGTGCGAAAGTGGCCACTGGACAAATGAACACTTGGACGCAGTCAGCTTTCGATTTGGCCACGACCGCAATTACATGCGCTATGCAAGTCGTCACTCCCCGCTCTCAATCTTTGGATCAGCTTCGAGATCCTACGAAGCAGCGGAGCCGTTGCCTCACCGCGCGGCTCACCAAGGCTCGCCTCGGGATTCGGGATGGCAGGTCGTGACGGATGGTTTTCGATTCAGGATAGCGCGTGGAGGGATGCGGGCTTCGGTTCAGAACGGCGAGTCAAAAGCAGAAACGATGCAAACCTCAATTCGCCTGCTCCGCAGTTTCGAGCCAATATTCTGTCTAGCCCAACCCGATGCGGCTAAACATGGAGATCGTCCCGCAGTTCTGGAAGACAACGCCGTTCTGGCTGAAAAATATTATCAGTGGCTGCGACACTTGAGTAAACATAACGCTGTTCCTGACGAAGCTAAGACTAAAAGGTATTTCGCGGGGGCTTACGCTAGACCTACTCCGATTGGCCTGGACGGTTCAAGCTGGCTTGTAAAAATGGCAAGTCGAGCTGTAGGCGCGATTAAGAAGGAACGCTCCCCGCACAGTCCCAAAACGGGAACCCCACAATCGCTACTCAGGGATTTCACTCCTGGTGTCCGACTCTCAAGGACTAAAATTTTTCTGATAAGACCTTTCAACCTGGTCTTATGGAAGGACACTGCGTATGACGAAAAAATTGTTCCTAGTATTTGTTCTTCTACTGGCGGCCACGGCTACCGTTGCTGCAACGTCTGATTCCAACTCTTCAAACGCAACAGTCACGCCGGCCATCCGGACTTACCTGATGCCGGACCTTTCGTTCAAAACCGTGCTCTCGCTGGACATGCTGCCCCAGGCTGCGGGACTGGCATCACAGCCGGATGCAACAGCCACTGGCGCCACCAAGTTGGGATTCTGCCAGTGTGGTTGTGGTATTCGATGCTCCACGTCTGCTGACTGCGGCGGCGCAGCTTGCCGGCCGTTCATTACCTGCTGCGCGCGCAAAGGGCAAAGCTCTGATGCTGAGTGGTTCCGCAGCAGCCAAGCCTCACACAAGACGGCTGTGCCTGAAGCGATTCTCAAAGCCGACTGCAAGTAAGCAAGAGGATTTTTTAACCTTGGAGCGCAGGCGCCCTCGCCTGCGGCTTTGGCAGTTCTGCGCTCAGCTTACCTTCCCTGCCCGTGAAACGTCCCCGCATCCCCATCCCCCACGCGCTCACCCACCAGCGGAAATCCCGGCGAATCAATTTTCATGCTGGTGGCGCGGCCGTTTTGCACAACAAATGAAATATGCGCAGCCGGTGATGAGTGCATGGCAAAGCTGCCGTCATCCTGTTTGAGCAGACGCTCCGGGCCTTCACCCAGCGGCTGGATCATAAGGCGTCCGTTTTCGTCGAAGACGCGGTAGGTCCGGCGATACTGCGCGAACGAGTCATGCAGATTCGCCCCAACCTGGCCCAGCTTGAGTACAAATGTTCCGGCAAGCTGCTTGCGCTCGTCGGCGGAGATTGGTTTATCCGCCAGCGTGGGCTCGGCTTCATGCTTGGGTGCGGGAAGCGCGGGCAAGCCAAGGATCGCGCGGCCCAAGTCGCGTGTGATGGCGTAAGCGTTCTGGTCTTCAGTGTTGGTCAGCACCACGATGGTGAGATTGTCCTGAGGAAAGTCATACAGGCTGCCGCTGTATCCCATGAGCGATCCGTGCTGGCCGATGCGGCGGTGATCGTCTAGGTGAAGACCTTCTTGTTGACGACCTTCCTGGTTCAGACCTTCTTCATGGCCCAGGATCATGGCGAATCCGTATTGCGCTTTGGGGTCCTGCGCGGACATGTGCTGCGCCGCGCCCTCAGCGGTGGTCATCTGCTGGAACGTTTCCGGGCGGACGAGGCGCTTCTGTTGAATGGCGCGCCATAACTGCAGAAGGTCGCCCACGGTGGAGCAGAAGCGCAGGTCAGAGTTATACGCCATGCCGTTCTCGCGGGCCTCAACATATCCGCCGCCGACCTTGCGATACGCGTGCGCCAGCCCGTGAGTAAGCGTGAAATCGTCACAGTAAGAAGTTGATTTGACTCCGGCGGGCTTGAAGATATTCTGCTGGACGTAATCCGGAAAGCTTTGGCCGGTGACGCGCTCAACAATGGTGACCAGAAGGTTAAAGCCGGAGATGGACCAATCCCACTTTGCGCCAGGATCATTCACCCATTTTTTGCCAGCATATAAGGCCGTTACTTCATCCAGAGCTTTAGGCTGGCGGCTGGTGGCTTCAATAGGATCGCCCAGGTAGTGGTAATCGACAATGCCGGAAGTATGGTTGAGCAACTGCCGTACGGTGACATGATGCCCTTGCAGCGGAAATTCCGGAATGAACTTGGCGATGTCGTCGTCCAGCGAAAGCTTGCCGCGCTCCACCTGCTGCATCACCGCGATTCCGGTGAAAGGCAGCATAGGCCCGACAACGTGATAGACCGTTTCATCTTTCGTCGGCGCTTCCAGTGCGAGATCGGCAAAGCCATAGCCCTTGTGCAGCAGAACACGGTCGCCTCGGGCGACAAGCACCGACGCTCCAACGACACGCTCCTGCGCGATTACGCGCTGGACGATTGCATCAAGATTGGAGGTGTCGAGATCGGCTGAGTTACGATTGGTCGCGTGTGCCGCTTGCACGGCGTTGGCGGCGGAGCAGAAAAGCAATATCGCGATCGTGGGAAGAGCTAGCTTTGAAATGGACGCAGTGCGCATGGCTGGAGATTATAGCTGTCAGACGTGCCCAATGATGTAAAGCTTTAAAGGTTGCGAGAGATCGATGATTTAGAATTGGCGCTTCCCATGAATTCATTTGACGCATTGCTGGTTGTCTCGTTTGGCGGACCGGAAAAGCATGAAGACGTGGTCCCTTTTCTGGAAAACGTGTTGCGGGGCAAGAATGTCCCGCGTGAACGCATGCTGGAAGTGGCCGAGCACTACTACCACTTTGACGGATGCAGCCCCATCAATGACCAGAACAAGCAATTGATCACCGCGCTGGAAAGCCAGTGCAGAAGCCAGGGCCTGTCCATACCGATCTATTGGGGAAATCGCAACTGGCATCCGCTGCTGGCGGACACGCTGAAGCAAATGCACGCTGAAGGCGTTCGTCGCGCTGCGGCGTTCGTAACGTCGGCATTTGGATCGTACTCAGGTTGCCGCCAGTATCGAGAAGACATTGCGCGCGCCCAGCAGACAGCCGGAGTGCAGGACATGGTGATTGAAAAGCTGCCGAATTTTTGTGACCGTCCGGAATTCATTGCGGCCATGGCAGACCGCGTTCGCGCGGCGATGGCGGAATTGCAGGCGGAACATAGCGAAGCTGGCGAGCGTAGTGGATCTGACCCAATCACAGCCGAGCAACTCATCTTTACCGCGCACAGCATTCCCGTGGGCATGGCTGAGGCGTCGCCGTACCTGCGGCAGTTAAAAGAAGCGAGCGCCCGCGTGGCCGCCGCTTGCGGCATCAGCAATTGGACGCTGGTTTACCAGAGCCGCAGCGGTCCGCCGTCGCAGCCGTGGCTTGCGCCTGATATTTGCGACTATCTGCGTGAGCAGCATGCCGCGGGTGTTCGCAGCGTTATTATCTGCCCTATTGGATTTATTTCTGACCACATGGAAGTGCTTTACGATCTGGATACTGAAGCGCGAGCGTTGTGCGATCAACTTGGCATGAAGATGGTTCGCGCCGGAACCGCTGGCGCACATCCCAAGCTTGTCAGCATGATTTGCGAGATGCTGTTGCATTCGCCGGCCACAGAAATTCTGGCGCACTGCGAGCCCGGATGTTGTCCCGCGCCGCAACGGCCACAAAGTAAGCCAGAACACTGACACGGATAATCGAGCATAAGCATATTTCCGTAGAGGCGTAGCATGCTACGTCTCCGCAGATCGGTGTTGTCAGTGGTGAAATTCTTAGCTCTTTGCCGCCGAACTCGCTTGCGGCATGCTGCTAAAGCTTTTTGCCAGCGCTTCTTCGCACGTGTGTTCAATTACAGAGCGGTAATGTTCGCCCAGAAACACGCGCAGACGCGCAGTGTCCATGGTGCTGGAGCCAAGCAGATAGGGAAGCGCTTCCGGCGGAATATCGGAAACGCCAAGGTCCCACAGCACGCGGAGTGCCTGCCGGCAAATGGATCTTGCCGGAACACGCTGAACTTCAATCTTGGCAATATCAATACAGCGGCGCAGTTCCAGCGGATCTCCGCGGCCTGCGACGTTGAGAACAGTCAGTTTTGGGTCCGCCTGCTTGCGTTGCAAAATATGCGCGATCAGCCGCGCCATGTCGTCAATATGGACAAATTGAAACTTGTGTTCCAGATAATCGCCGCGCGAAGGCAGCCACAGCGGCAGACGCTTTCCTTGGCGGCGCAGACGCTCCGCCAGCCGTCCTTTGCCTCCGGGAATGCCGCGCAGCACGCCCATTTGATAATTTTGCACCGTAGGCCCGGCAAAAACGTGCGGCCGCAGGATATACACCTTGGTGTTCATGCTGTTCACGCGCGATTGCACCGTACGATCCGCTTCCTGCTGGTGCAGCGCATACGGCAGACTTTGCGCGTTCAAAGGAGCATCTTCCGTCGCTGGCTTGGTGAGGTCAGGACCATAGACCAGCGCGCTGCTGGGAAAAATAAATTTATCTATTACGCCCAGCATGCGGTTGTGCTCCGCAATAGCTTCAGTAACGCGGCTCGTTCCCGCCACGTTCACCCGCCACATACGTTTCTTCTCCACCACGCCGGAGCGCAAGGGATCAAGGATGAACGCCAGATGAACCACTGACTCTGGACGGTGCGCGCGCATGAGGTCCAGCAGTTGATCGCAGGAACGCTCTTCCGCTAGATCAACTTTTTCAAAGCGCGCCAGAGCAGACGTATCTTCCGGTTCGCGAACGTCCGTGCCGATTACGTTAAAGTCCGCCAGTTGCTTGAGCAGACGAAGTCCCAGATTGCCGGCGATTCCGGTAATCAGCACTGTCGGTTTTTGGCTATTGACTGCCATTGCTGTAGCTCAAGGGCCATCGCGGGCTTGCCGCGATTGTGCCTTCGCGCCGCACCCCGTCACACCGCGGCGATCCTTGCGTTCATCTCAATTTTATCTCTTCTATCTATCCTTATTTGGCGGCACAGGCGGTTTAAGCTGCATTGGCGGAGCCGGCGGACCAAAATATTTTTCGTCATATTCGGCGTGCACCGGCGAATTCAGCTCTTTGGTCTTTGCTTCCATCTTCTGGCGAAATATTTGCTGGATAATTTCCGCTTTTACGGTTTCCAGCGGGCTGGTTTGCTTGCTGTCCACCCGGTAAATCATGTGCCCTGTACCTTCATCGGAGCGGAAGACCTCGCCCGCTTTGTGGGAAAAGATTTCCTGCTCAATCTTAGGCGGAAAAGCGCCGTGGCGGGCCAGTCCAAGGTCTGTGGTTGGAGGCGTAGCGGCAATCGCCAGGGCCGTATAGGCGTCTTTTTGCAGTTTGCTCATGTCCTCGCCTTTGGCCGCTCGTGCCTGGATATCGTCCGCCACCTGTGTGACTTTCTTCTGGTAGTCTGCTTTTTTCTCCCCGGTAGCCTGCGGATCAGGATCGCTTGCTGGGATAAAAATCCGGCTCAGCTTTGCGCCTTCAAATTTCTCCTGATTGGCCTTGTAGTAATCCTCAATCTCTTGTTGTGACGGGTTGCGGTACTGTTCCGCCAGTTGGTTGCGGTAAAGGTCGCCGGCCGTTTTCATCCGCAGCACACGCATCACTTCAATAAAGGCAGGAGTATTTTCTATTCCTGCCGCCTTGGCAGCTTCAGAGAATATCAGCAGCTCCACATAGGATTGCCCCATGTTGCGCCGCTGCGCCGCAGTCACATTCTGGTTGTTGGCGTTGAAAGCCTTCACCAGATTGTCAAATTGCTGCTTGGTTACCGTCGTTGAGCAGTCATTGGTGGAAGGCACTTTGTTGCTCACTGCCGGGCTGTTTTCAGCCGGACAAAGGCCTTTAATGTTGATCACCGGCGCGTCTGGCGGCAGCTCAGCCGGTTTTTCATCGCGATTTAATAATGATGGAGGCGTTGCTTGAGGCGTCGGCGTCGGGGTCGCTGATGGTGCCTTGGTTGCTGTCGACCCTTGCTTCTTGGTGGCGCCGGGTGTTTGTGCCAGTGCCGTGGATACTATAAAAAGGCAAATAATCAGCCTGCGAATCATCGTTGGGTTCCTTTCGTCATTTCAGGGAAGTCAGGCGGCAATATCGTAGCATATTGGTTTTCGAGTAGACGCATCCGTCAAGAATCGTTATGGTGCTGGGAACCAAAAACTTGAGACAATGGCAGTGTGTCCTCGGCTGAACTCAACCCCGTGCTGGAAAGCATGCAGAAAGAGAAGCGCAACGTCGCGCTCAACTCTCTGCTTGCCGCGCTTGGGATCACCGTTCTCAAGTTGGTCGTCGGCATCTCCACGCTAAGCCTGGGCATTCTTTCTGAGGCAGCACACTCGGGCCTCGACCTTGTGGCCGCGCTGGTTACGCTGCTTTCTGTTCGGGTTTCAGATAAGCCTGCCGACGCGGAACACCAATATGGCCATGGCAAAGTAGAAAATTTTTCTGCTTTTATCGAAACTGGCCTGCTTCTTCTAACCTGTGTCTGGATCGTATGGGAGGCCGTGCGCCGTCTCAACGGACATCACAGCGTGCACATTGAGCCTTCTCTTGCCGCTTTTGGCGTCATGTTTCTTTCCATGGCGGTGGATTGGTGGCGTTCCCGCAAGCTCCAGGTCATTGCCGATAAATATGACAGCCAGGCGCTTGAGGCAGACGCTCTCCATTTCAGTACTGATATTTTTTCCAGCGGTGTTGTCGCCCTGGGATTGGCGCTGGTCTGGGCGGGTGAACACTGGCACGTCGGATGGCTGACCAAGGCCGATGCCGTAGCCGCGCTGATGGTCTCGGCCGTCATTGTTTACGTTAGCTCGCGTCTGGCCCGCCGCACCATTGACGCTCTGCTGGACGCCGCTCCCGCCGGCTATCGCGGAAGCATTATGGACGCCGCTCTAAAAGTAAATGGTGTTATTGAGGTTGAGCGCGCTCGCATCCGCCGCGCCGGCAACCGCTACTTTGCCGACCTCACCGTTGGCCTGGCGCGCAACGTCACCTTCCAGCGCTCCGGGCAGGTTGTGGGTGAAATCACGCGCGCGGTGCATAAGATTCTTCCTGATGCCGATGTCGTGATTCACTCCATCCCGCGTGAAACTGGCCATGAAAATATTTTTGATCGTATCCGCGCCGTGGCTTCACGCAACAACTTCAGCGTGCATGATGTAAGCGTCCAGGACCTTGAAGGCCGGCTCCACGCGGAACTGCATCTGGAGCTTGATGAAAACCTCACGCTGAAAGACGCGCACGATGTGGTGACCGTCCTGGAGGCTGAAATCCGCAGCGACGTTCCGGAAATTTCCAGCATTCTTACTCACATCGAGAGCGAGCCTTCGACTATCGAATCCGGCAATACCGTAGTGCGTGATGCGGTGCTGGAGCAGAAGCTCAAACCCGTCCTTCGCGAATTCCCGGAAGTCGTGGATATGCACGACGTTGAAATCAAGCGCGTCCGCGGCAAAGTTTATATGTCGTGCCACTGCACCATGTCAGACGATCTGCCGCTCTCCCGCGTGCACGACGTATCCACGGAACTGGAAATCCGTTTCAAACAGGCCGCGCCGGAACTCTTCAAGGTGCTGATTCATCCCGAGCCGCAGACGGATAATCGGCGTTAACATTGTGGCGGTGCGGATATGTCTCTGTGAGTTCGATGCTAGACATTAAAAATGCCCTACAAGGGACAATAGGATCTACGGAAGAATTGGAGCGGCTTCTCACTGAAAAGGTAGAAGCTGCAGAAGAGTTTGCTCGCATAGCAGGGAGTTGTTGTGCACCTTGCGCGGCGATCAGACCAAGATACCAGACCCGACCCGATACAAAGGTCTTTATCCGGACACGGCCATGAAGGTGTTTTTTAACTCCGACCGCGCTCGCGCCATGACCAAAGAGGAATTAGTTGAGGAGTTGGTGACCGGCAACATCCAGACTAAAGCCGCAAATGAGACGATAAAGACGAAGCGAGCAAACACTAGGCGTTCGATTGAAGCGCAATTGCTGAAGAAAAAGAGCGAGTACCGCAAGGTGGGTGAAAAGATCGGGCCGCACGATTGGCCCGATGAGAGATTCAGTTGAAACAAAAAACCGGACATTCCGTCCGGCTTCACCAACCAAAAGAGGAGAGAAGAGTCTACTCTTTGGATGGAGCGATTTCTTTATGCAGTTCCAGCAAGGGCTCAACTGAAACCTTGGTTCCCGGCGGCGGCTGAAACAGTGCGGCATCCGGCTCATTACGTTTAATATCGGTCAGCCGATACGTGCTATCGCCCAGGCGGGGGTCAGAATGCTTTCTCAATACCATGGTATGCAGCTCAGGTGAGAACCAGGTTTCTGTCACGACTTCAATGGGCCGCTCATTGCCAATCTCGCCGGCCGGGATGGTTACCGTTTCGCGCTTGCCCTGCGCCGACACGCCTTCAATCGTCTGCGTCCCCAGATCTTCATGTTTTACCTGCTCGCTGCTTTCCTTTCTTTGCTGGCCTTCGTGCGAACCCTGAACGTTCACAATGACCTTCTGATTGACGCGCCGCTCGCCTTTGCCGCTGCGCAGATCGAGTATCTGCGGCCCCTCTTTCCAGTTGCCTTCGCTGCGTATCACCTTCGTGGCTTCTCCGCCGGGAGTGAAGATGTACTGCGTATGTGCAGTAGGATCATTGATAAACACCGTCTTTGGGCTATCCACCTGCATGGTGCCGATGCGGTGCAGATCGGTTTCGCGCCGCGTGCGGCCCTGGCTGTCACGCGCCACAAAAGACGATGTCTTATTCACGATCCTGTTGCCGTCGGCCAGCACCTGTGTGCTTTCCGTGGTTGCCGTGGCCGTATAAGGAGCGGCGGTCACTACTTCGCCGGCGCCGGCCATTTCAGCGGAAAAAAATTCAATCTTGCCTTCCGGCAGGCGCTCACTCTGGAACATCATGTTGCCTGGCGGTGCCATCATGGTGATAGGTTCATCCTGGGTGAATGTGAAAGTGCGGACTTTTTCTTTCGGTGCGGACTCCTGCGCGGCTGCGCTTCCGGCCATCACCAACGCGCTCAGCAGCAAAACAGCAATTCGATTCATAGATAACTCTCCTTGAAAAATTTGTTATTGCACTAATCTCACGGCGTAAGGCGTTCCGTCCTGGCTCACCACAAAATCAGCCATAAACTTGTGCGCTCCAAACTCCGGACTAACCGGCGCACCCATCTGCCACAACGCGCTCGCTGGTACCTGAACGCGCACGATATGAAGTTCATCGGCGGGGACGGTTGGATCGTATCCCGGCAAAGCAAGGAATTGGCGGCGGGAAGCGGTGATGTTGTTCGTGTCTTTCGGCTTCACGCGCTTTGTCACCGGTCGCGGCAAAGCTGTTATTGTCTTTGCGATAGTCGCTGGTTGTGGAACTTTTACTGGAATGCTACTTGGTTGTTCTTGAACTATTTCTTTTGCCGGCACTTGATGCGTTGAGCGCGATTCCAAAGACATTAGGCCGACCACCACTGCCAAGCCTGCGGCTATTGCGCCGATTCTAACCCGCTGAACCAATCTGCGTCGCGCGTGATGTTTACGGAATGCTGCCGTCAGTCCTGCTCCAACTTCAGCCGGTGCGCCTCGACCTGACGAAGCGGCAAGTCCCCGCAGCGCTTCGCTTAGCCGCGCATCTGATTTCAAATCTCCGGATTGTGGATCTATTTCACGCATTTTTGACAGCTCAATTTCGTCTTCAACATCGCTCGCGCCCGATGCAGCCGCGAAGCCACCGTTCCCGGCGAACACTCCAGCAACGCCGCCGCATCGGAATAACTCATTTCTTCCAGGTCACACAGCGCAATCACCTCGCGGTATTGCTCCGGCAACGCCAGCACGGTCTTGCGCAGCAACTCCAGTTGCTCAGTGTTGCTGAGTTCTGAAAGCACATCCAGATCGCTGGTCAGCCCGGAATCTCCGGTATCCAGCCATTCCTCTTCAATCGGCAGGTCCAGTCGTTGCCGCTGCACCACGCGCCGCGTCAGGTTTCGTGCCACGCCGAACAGATAGTTGCCTAAAGAACCTTTATCAACCGCGTAGCCTTTCGGGTTTCCGATCAGCAACATAAAAACTTCCTGCGTTACTTCTTCTGCCGTGGCCGTATTCCCGCTCATATGCAACGCAAACCGGTAAATGGGTCCCTGATAACGCTCATAAAGCACGGTGAACGCCGTCTCATTTCCCTTGCCAAGCTGCCGCAGCAGCTCCTGATCTTCGACTGGCGATTCTGCCATGGCTCTGCTGGGCGCTGCCCTTGCTCCTGTTATCCATTGCTCGAATTGGGCAAATCGTTCCATTTATTTTTGTCTGTTAATAAAAGCGGCCTCAACGCGCCTGATTGGTCAGACGGACAACGCCGCTTTCTGTTATCGGGAGAAAAGCGCCGTCCCACCTTGCCTTGCAGGAGATGTCCTGGCAAACGCCAACTGCTTGATGCCGGTACGCTAAACTCTTTATCCATGGAATGGTTTGAAAATGACGATTTCTGGCGCGAATTCTATCCCTTTATGTTTTCCGACGAGCGGTTTGCCGCCACGCCCGACGAAGTCAGTCGCATTCTTGCCCTGACCCAATGCAGCGGCGGCAGCGTGCTCGATCTTTGCTGCGGCCCTGGCCGCCACTCCGTTGAGCTTGCTCAGCGAGGATTTAAGGTCACTGGCGTAGACCGCTCTCCATTTCTGCTGGCAAAGGCGCGTGAGCATGCAACTAAATCCGGCGCTTCAGTCGAGTGGGTCAAGCAAGACATGCGTGAATTTGTTCGACCTGCGAGTTTCGATCTTGCCTGCAGCCTCTTTACATCCTTCGGATACTTTGAGGACGAGCACGATGACCTCCGCGTGCTGCGGAACATCCATCAAAGCCTGAAAGAAAATGGCGTGCTGATCATTGAAGTACTGGGCAAGGAGCGCCTGGCGCATGTCTGGAAAGATACAATGTGCAACGAACTGGCGGACGGATCGTTAATTTTTCAGCGGCCGCAGATTCGCGACGACTGGACCCGTATACATTCGGAATGGACGCTGGTGAAAGAAGGCAGCTCACGCACCTTTACGTTTGAACACACGGTATATTCCGGACGTGAATTAAAAGATCGTTTGCTGAGCTGCGGGTTCAAGCAGGTGCAGTTGTTCGGCGACCAGCAAGGCTCGCCTTATGATCTCGACGCCAACCGGCTGATTGCAGTCGCACGGAAATCGAATCAATGTAAATGGTTGTAGCCATGCCTTCCTGGCAGATGAGGCGATGCATCGTTTTATTCACAACAGCACGCCAGTTCCATATCTAACTTGGGGCTCAGGTCAACGAGCGGTTATCCAAGCACCTGCGCTTCCATGGACTGAAGCGTTACCTGAACGGTTCGATTGACTCCATGTGTTGCCGTTGGCGGAGGCGCGGCCGGATTGGGCTCGCTGGATAAGAGCACACTCCACGTCCTGCCATTCGGGTTCAGATTCCAGTCGACCACCACATGCACCGTGTTCGGCTGTGTCGTACTGGTATTAATGGCAACGAGAACCTCGCGGTCGTTGAGAATCCGGGAAAATGCGATTACGCCTCCCGGGTCGGGCGAATAGCCGAAATCTATGCCGTTGCCGCTGCATTGGCGGAAATACTGCCGGCCATAGCGCAGGCAGGGTTGGCTCTCGCGCAGGTCCGTCAAGTCCTTGATCAACTGGTAGAACTCGTGGGAGCTGGAAAAGACGTTTGGGCCGCGCCAAAGCGCCTCGCGCACGTATTCACGCCGGTCGCCATGGCCATCCATGCCTTGCTCGGTGCCGTAATAGATACACGGGATTCCCAGCATGGTCATTAGGCACGTCAGGGCAATCCGGGTCTGTTTCGGCCATCCCGGATAGTTGATCCGTTCATTCAGGTCATGGTTGTCAAGAAAAGTGATATAGAACCCGCTGGCATCACCATGGGAACTGATGACGGCCTTAAGAGCTTCGCGCCGTTTGTCGGATTCCTGGGCAAGAATGCTGGGTGGATCTGAAGCTTTGCAGGTCCTGACCACCCGCTTCCGCATGGGAAAGTCCAGAGCGGCATCCACGCCGATGATTCCATCTCCCGCATTCGTGTCGGTTCCGATAAACTCAGCGATCTTGGCCTCATTATCGTCCTGCCAGACTTCGCCGAAGGTCAGAAAGTTCTTCTTGCCGATCGATAGTGCGAATTCCCGCATGGAGTTCCCAAATACACGGGCGAAGTCTCTCTCCACATACTGAAGCGTGTCGATCCGAAAGCCATCCAGATCGAATTTGGCAATGAGGTATTGATAGATGCGGATCAGTTGGTTTCGGACAGGGTACAAGTTGGTGTCCGGGAGTAGATACTCTGTGACCAGTTCTTTCAGGCGGTCGAAGTCACCTTTCGTGGGATCGCCATTCGGATCATAGCTGCCCCGGCGTCGCCAGTAGTCATTGCGCTGCAATTCCTTGGGCCAGACTCCGGAGTCGCGTGGTAGCGCCGGAACTGTGCCGATGTCCGTCCATGAACCCTGTGGCACGCCAGCCTTCCGCCAGTAAACGGCATACTCGCCGCCGGGGTTCCATGGGGCAGAGTCGCGCATCCCTTTGTAGTTGAAAATATCGCCTGCATGATTCAGCACAATGTCGAGAATCACGTACATCTGCTCCCCATGAATCGCATCAATCAGGTCGCGGAACTCAGCATCGGCAATGGCCGGATTCGCAATTGCCGCGTCCGGATTGGAGCAAAAGCGCGGTTCGATGTTGAGAAGGTCGAAGGCTCCATATCCGCCCCAGTAGTCCTTGAACCATTGCGGATTCATTTGCACCGGAGAAAGCCAGATGGCGCCCATGCCAAGATTCTTGAGGTACTTAAGCTGTGCTTTTATGCCGGCGAACGTACCGCCCTGATACACGTCGCACGGCTCAGGATAAGGAGGCGGGGAGCTGGCGTTATTGAAACGGTCAACTAGAAGGAAGTAAATCCACTGGTCCCGCCAATCAGGGGGTGACGGAGTATACTTCAGGCCATTTGCCAGCAGTTGATTTACAGCTTGATCGTAGACTGAATCCGGCATGACGCGCTTCCTTTCTGGTTTGCCGGTTTGTATGCGGTTTCTCGGACCAGGATGTCTATGAAGACGAATCGGCTTATGGTAAGCGGAATCACAATCCGAGCCAGCGACCGACTTCTTAGGATATTCGAGGATTCACTGCTACGTCTAGCCGATGAGAGGTATCCGGGCAAGCCGGAAATTGACCATGGAGAATCGGCGGTCCAGAAGTCCTCTTCTTGGGAAGTGTAGACGATTCGTTGAACCTGATTCCCATCGAATGACCGCTGATCTTTGAAGAGCACACGGGGTTGTCCGGCCTGCCGTATGATAGAGTTTTCGCGCGATTACGGAGGATCACTACCATGAACGTGGAAGCGCAGGTAACCTGGACAGATGGCGAGCGTTTTGTCGCTAACGCTAGCAGCGGCCACGGGATCGTGATTGACTCCGATCGCCAGCGCAATACCGCAGCGGGCCCAATGGAAATGGTCCTCATGGGCCTATGCGCCTGCACTGCGACCGATGTCGTGAGTATCCTGCGCAAGAAACGGGAGCCGTTTGCAGGAGTCCACGTGAAGGCCGAGGCAGTTCGCGCGACGGAAGCGCCCACGGTTTATACTTCCATCAAACTCATCTATACGGTTTCTGGGCAGGTTTCACGCAAGTCAGTGGAGGACGCGGTCAGGCTGTCAGAAGAAAAGTATTGCAGCGTGTCTGCGATGCTTAAATGCACGGCAAAAATCGTTACTGAAGTGCATCTTTCGGGAACGGAAACAGGTGTTCCGGCTAGCAAATAAAAGAAACATTGCGGTAGTAAAGAGAATCTAATCCAAACAAGTGGGAGGGAATTCTTTTCATGTCGCAAAAGAAAGTTGTGGTCTATAGCCAGCCCGGTTGACCGCCCTGCTCATGGGCTGAGTCTTACCTTTCGGAGAAAGGTATTGAGTTTCAAGTGAAAGACGTTAGTTCTGACCAGCAGGCGGTTTTTGAGTTGGTACGTACCTATAACAGCCGTTCAACGCCCACCATTGTCGTTGGAGAAAAAGTCATGGTCGGCTTTGACCCTGAGCGCCTGGACGCAATGCTTGCCGATTGAGTTCGCCGCCAAGAAATCAGTAAGCCCCGCGCCGGAGACACAGCATCCATGGCGGGGCTATTTCTTTGTAGCCATGGCCACTTTGTGCTGGGGCGCTGCCGCTGCCATAGGCAAGTACATCTTCAATGGCGGGCTCTTTGCCGGCCATTCCTTGATCTCGCCCGTGGTGCTCACCCAAACTCGGGCCACCTTCACTGTCCTGGTTTTTGGCCCTATTCTTTGGTTGCGATTTGGCCGCCGCATCTTTTCTATTTCTCGACGTGACATGGTCCAGTGTGCGCTCGTCGGCACACTAGGCGTGTCCTGCTCCAATTTTTTCTATTACTATGCGGTCCAGAAATCGACGGTCTCATTGGCGATTACCGTCCAATACACCGCTCCTCTATGGGTATTGATCTATATGGTCGCGCGGGGCAGGGAACCGGCGACAGTTCAGCGCACCGCGGCAGCATTAGTGGCCATGATCGGAACGGCACTGGCAATTGGGGTCTTTCAAACGGGCGTGAAATTCAGCGTGATTGCCGTATCGTCGGCTCTGCTCGCGTCGTTTGGTTACGCTTTTTATAACGTCGCCGCACAAGGCCTCGTGACTAGAAACCACCAGTTCACCATTATGTTTTATCTGCTGCTGAGCGCGGCCATCCTGTGGACCGTGGTTGATCCTCCGTGGAAGTTGATGGCTCAGCACTTCAGCGGGCCGCAGTGGGGATTCCTGTTCGTCTTTGCCTGTCTCTCCATGGTGCTGCCTTACATGCTTTATCTCAGCGGATTGAAATACCTTGATCCCACGCGCGCCGTCATCACCAGCTGCCTGGAGCCGGTGTTTGCCATCCTGTTCGCAGTCCTTTTTGTTGGTGAAACACTGCGGGCCTTGCAGATCGTCGGAATCATGGCCGTGCTGGTTGCCACCGTGATGGTCCAATTGAGGCGGCGGACGGCCGTATCTTCTGCACCGGCGGGCTAGGGTATAAACCGCTCTGGCTGTAAAATAGCAGCAGCCATGAATATCCAGCGTCTTATCCCTGTGTGCCTGCTTTTGCTGCTTTTGCCCGCTGCGGCGATTGCGGGAAAAAAGAAAACCCCAGACCCAGAGCTAAAAACAGCGTCCATAAACATGACGGTCATCAGGAATTCCGGCGGCAAGCCGGTAAAGAACGCTGAAGTGGTGATCCACCTGATCGATAACCATGGCAAGGCCAAACAGGAAGGGATGGAGCTGAAGACCCACGACGATGGCAAAGCGGAAGCCACGGGCATTCCTTACGGCAAAGTCCGCATTCAGGTGATTGCGCCGGGATTCAGGACATACGGAGAAGACTTCAGCATCGATCAGCCTACTCATGAAATCACCATCAAATTGCAAAAACCGGCCGAGCAGCTTTCCATTTACAAATGATTGGCGGTCCGCGGTAAAAGCGCAGATTTCAGCAACACCAAGGCGTGTACCTGCTTGACATTACCGCGCGGGAATGTCATTTCTAGTAGCTTTACTTAACGCATTCAATTTTTGAAGAGTAGAGAAAGGTCTTTTGAAGGTCAGGGTCTTTTTTCACGGCAAATGTTTTGACGGGACGGCCTCGGCCGCGTTGTTTTCGCGCTTCTATCGCGAACGCATCCGGTCTGACGTGGACTTCCAGTTCACCGGACTGGTGCATCGCGCGGGCGCTCTCTTCAATGAAGCTGATTTTGATGGCGACGAGAACGCCATCGTCGATTTCAAGTATTCCGCCTCTCCAAAGATTACCTGGTGGTTTGACCATCATCAGAGCGCATTCCTCTCGCCGGAAGACGCGGACCATTATCGCCTTGGCGATAAAAGCCGGAAGTTTTTCGACCCGGAATATAGATCCTGCACCAAGTTTTTGGCGCATGTGGCAGAGCAGAAATTTGGCTTTGATCCCCATCCCGTTGCAGAGTTGATTCGCTGGGCCGATATTATTGACGGCGCCCAGTTTCACAGTCCTGAAGAAGCCGTGGAAATGGCGGAGCCAGCCATGAAGCTGACCATGGCCATTGAGTCCACCAACGACCCTGAGTTTCTGCCCCGCCTGATCCCTTATTTAGTAAGCGAACCACTGGCTGACGTCCTGAAAGAGCCGTTTGTTGCGTCGGTTGTGCCGCCGCTGCTGGAACGCCATCGCCGCTCGATTGACATACTGCGTCAGCGCTCAGAGTGCAAAGACGGAACCATTTATTTCGATATCAGCGATCAGGACCTGGAAGGCTACAACAAGTTCATTCCTTATTATCTCCACCGGGATTCCGTATACAGCGTCGGGCTGAGCAGCAGCAGCTTCCGGGTGAAAGTGTCAGTGGGGTCGAATCCGTGGACTGACCGCCAGAACATGGTGAATCTAGCCAAAATCTGTGAACGCTATGGCGGGGGCGGGCACGCGCGTGTCGGCGCTATTTCTTTCCCTCCCGATAAAGGCGATCTGGCGCGCACCGCGGCTGCGGAAATCGTGGCTGAACTGCGCGCTGCCGAAACCGCTGTGGTCAAATAGCCTCAGTACGCACAGAAATTCCTTACCTTTTCCTCTGCAACTTATCCTTGTCGGATTAGGAAAGGTACTTAGTCCCCATCTAATTCCCGGTCAGAAATGTTGTGCTGGAGCTCTGCTTAAAGATTGATGCAGAGTAGATGCTTGGTTACTCTCAGAACAGTCCTCACCGGCGGGTGGGCATCAAACAAATCTGGAGTTTAACAGTAGTGCAGAACATGCAAAAGTTTCTGGCTGCTGCAGTCGTCCTTGGTCTTTCTCTGACTGGGATGGCCCAGCAGAACAATCCGAGCCTTCCAAGATCGAAGCCCCAGGCCGCTGCAACCACCAGCCCGGCCAAGCTTACGCGTGAGCAGAAGTTTGTTATCGATACAGTGAAGATGGCAGTTGCCTTACCCGAATCTGATCCGCAGGACAGGTTGCGCGTCCTCTCCACTGCTGCAGACGTGGTTTCGCCCATCGATAAGAAAATGGCTCGCGGTTTTTGGCATGAAGGAGCCCGGATTGAGACTGATTTGGTACGAGTTGGGCAAACTCCCGCCGTATCCATGATGTCCAGCGGTCTTGTGGATTGCGCCGCCGCCCTGAACTTTGTGGAGAACCTGCCCGCTAGCGCCGTGTTGCACGCGGAACAATCTCTAATTGGCGCCGTTACCAGTTGTCCAAAGCAGACGTTAGACCCCGTTTCCCGCAAACTGGATGCTGGACTGGAAAAGCGCATTGTCGCGTCGCGCGCGTTAATGGCTGTAATGTCTGCGCAAGGTGAAAGTTCAGCCTGGTCACAGCAGCATTTTGCGAAGATGTTTGATGCGCTGCCCGATCCCAAAGAGAACGCCCCGGAAGCGGAAAACATTGCGGCAATGTACATGCAAATGTCCGGATCTGTAAGTAAGGACATCGCCAGCAAGAGCGGCTTGCAGCTTCTAAACTGGCTGGGAAAGATCGACGATTCACCCCTTCGTACGCTTTCAATCACTATCACCACGGAAGCAATGCAAAAGGCCCTGGGTGCGGAAGGCTACAAGAAAGCCTTAGAGTCCGACGTTGTGGCAAATACCACCGTGCAAAACGCCGGCACGCCGCGGGAGATCGAGCGACCGCAGCAGGAGAGCGTTTCAATTCTTTCGGCCATGGACAGCCGAGGCACCGACCAGACCGAACGCCTCCGCAGTCTCCCTGCAAGCCAAAGAGCGCGGGAGGCCGCAGCCGACGGTTTCGCCACCGGCACAGGCGGCAACAAACAGCAGGCAAGCAAGTACTTTGACATGGCATTCAGCGCCGCCGATGAAGTCTGGGATGCACGCACTCCAGAGCAGAATGCAGCGGCCGTGGTGCAGGAGATCAGCGAGGCGGCAGCGCAGGTTGACTCATTGAATGCATTATCCCGGGCCCAAAAACTGCGTGATAGTTCCGCCCAGGCCATCGCTATGCTGGCTGTCGCCAGAGTGGTCGCCAGCAATGGCGTTACCCGGTAAACGCGCCCCTCAGCAAAGCCAAAGGTAAATTTTTGAAAATTAATCGCTCGTAATGTTGTCAGGCAGGTCAGTACATTGGTAGGCTATCAACATCTCAAATCTATAAGTCAAGGTCTCCAGTTGGTCCATATTGTTGACGTCCAGTGCCCCAAATGCATGCGTAAGTTCAGGACTGTTCCTTCAGTGGTGGAGCACGCCGGCTGGGTGAGTTGCTCAGTTTGTGGAACACGCATGACTATCTCTGAACCCAAGCCGGTCAGCGCGTTGTCTAAGGATCGCGTCGCCTCCAAGTAGCAACCGGCCGCGTCCTCATTTCCGCACAACTCCCATTTCGCATAAAGAGGCAAGCCAAGAACATGCCCTCCATGATTTGGGGGTACTTGGTTCTTACCCGCCGGAAGCACATACAAGCGTTGCCCCAAAGTTACCTGCGTAAGGTGGTTTTAGCGTTGTTATGGCACGGATCATGCACTAAGCTTGCCTCAACAAGCTTACTGGAGAAGTAAATGTTTCATCCCAGATTCCGGCTGGCGATCTGCTCGGTCCTTATTCTCGCGGGCATCGCCTCGGGTCAACGCCACTCATCGCCTGATCAGTCGCCGCGCCAGGCCCTGATTGAAATGCTTTCGGGAGGCGAAGCGCCGTTCAAGAAGCATTTGACCCTGGAGATGCAGAGCAAGCTTCAGAACCTGATGAAGGGCTCACCTGATAATGCACCCAGCCCAATACAAATGTTGACGGGCACAAAATCCTCTGACTCCAACCGTTTCCAGTCCTTTGATATCGGTCCCATCCTTTTTGCTTTCAGCAATCCTGAAGAACATGAGCGCTATGAAATAGAGATCGATACCGACGAACAGCGCGGGGATGAAGACAACATGGGTCTCTCACTGCATCTGGTGCGCAACGGCGTGGAGCGTGAGATCCCGGTAAGCCTGAAGATTCTCGCCAGACTTAAGCGCCAGGCAGGCATTTGGCGCTTGACCACGCTCACCATGACAACGACGCTGCCGGTCGGCGATCCGCGCATTTTGGAAAAATCCTGGTGGGAGCCGACGCTTGCTGCTGCCGCTGGTGCAAGCGGAGAGACACCGGCCTCTTCGGCTGTGGTGATTGACGAGCGCCCCAAGATGAATCCCTTGCGAGCGGTGCGGATGATCGGCATGGCGGAAAATCTGTATGTCCAGGCGCATCCCGGCGCAGGCTATACATGCAATATTTCCAACCTGGTGAATATCGGCAAAGGGATGGACGAAGAAGGCATGTACAAATTCATGGATGCCGAATTTGCGGGTGGGCTTTATAACGGCTACAAATTCACCATCACCGGATGTGACCGGACGCCGTCAAGAATGTTTCGGGTCATCGCCGAGCCGGTGGCAGGCCACGGCAAGGCTTATTGTTCTGATAATACAAATAACCTGCGCGCCGCCGACGATGGCCGCGGCACCACCTGCCTGCTGGCCGGAAAAATCGCGCGCAAATAAACGGAGGAAGAATCTCCTCCGTCGGTTCCTTTCACACTTTCAAACTAACGCTAAATCAGGACTTCTGCACTTGCAGGTGGTTGTCCACTGAGAAGACCCCCGGAACGCCATTGGCGCGGATATTGGCTTCGTTCTTGTCTCCTTGCGAATCCACAACGCCTTCCAACGTAACGTGGCCGCCCTTCACAATAATGTGGATCGGCGGAAGCGATCCCATGGAATAACGGAAGAGTCGTTCGTCATTAAAAAGCGCTCGTGCTACTTCTCTGCGGATCCGATCATCGTTTGGGGAAGGCGGCAAAATCTCAATCTGATTATTCACGCTGTCCACGCCTTCAATGTGCTTGACGGCTTTTTCCGCCGAGTCTTTCAGGATTGCATCCCGCACTTGTCCCATTAACGTGACTTTATTGCCGTCCACTCTGTATTGAAGGTTGTCAAAAATCGTGAGCTGCGGCAGTGTTATCAGTTCATGAAATACTTCGCGTGAGATTCGATCTTGCATGCGTAGCGGCCCCGTTGCGCTTTGCACGTTGCCACTCGAGTTGGCGCTGGGTTCTTGGGCAATCCCGGTCCCGACCACGCCAAAACACATTGCGCCACCTAAGGCGCAAGCCAAAAGCTTCTTCATCTTCACCCCTCCACTTCGTCTCATATCTGCTGCCTGCGGATTTAGATGCCAGCGGAAAAGCTGGTGTTTGCGCGCCATTGTTGCGGACCTAAAAGTAAGCTGATTTGGCACTCATTGGCGCATGTTAAGGCAATACCCAGTGTGGTTCCTAGGGTGAATCCCCAGTTGTGGCGGGTTACAGCGTAAGTAAAAATCGTGATCAACTTCCCCCGGTCCAGGCCCCTCTGAAATTGCACCTAAATCGCGCACAGTAATGTGCGGATTACTGAAGTACCGTTGTCACAAAGTTAGAACCCCTTAAGAATGAACAGGTACGCAGGGCAGAATGTTGTTGATCCAGACTGCTGCCCGGTGATTCGAGCACGAGGAGAAGCTCAAAAAATGAAAAAATACTTTACGATCTTTGCCCTGGGGATGATGGCACTCTCCACAGCAGCATTCGCCGGTACAACGGCGGTCAATACCAACACGGTGTCGCCGACATTGCAAATTTCGGCCACCATCCAGAGCGCTGTTCAGCTGACGCTCAGCACAGGCACAGCCGCAGTAACGCATTGCGCTGTGACGCCAACGGGCGGCACGCCGGATTACACCATGAACTTCGGCACCGTCGATGCATTGGGAATCAATGCCGGAAACTGCAACAAATTTGCCCCGGCAACTCCGGGAACCAGCAATGCAATTTATTGGTCGGATTACAACCTGAATCCGGTATTCACCAGCCAGACTGCCACCACAAACACGATCACCGCACAGGTGACTACGGATTTCGCCGCGCCGAATAACATTTTCATCGTTCGCGATTCAGCCAACTCCGCCACCGTTCCAGCCGCCGTGACCGACTTTACGGCTGTGAGCACCGCAGCGCCTGACACTATCGTGACCAATGCGGCCAACGGTTCAACCCAGACGCGCTTCATCGGCGTGGCGGTAACGCCAGCTAGCGGCGCCACCGTGACAGGCGCGAAGTCAGCCACCGTTACTTTTACTTTGACAGTTCAGTAGTCTGCGAGCTTCTCTTCAGTTGCCGCGGTTGCCCTGTCTGCATTTAGGACAATGAGTTTTAGAGAGTATGAAGACCTTCGACGCACACACCTCCCCGTCGTCAAGTCCGGCGGGAAGGTGTGTTGTGCGTCGATTACAAGGCCGCTCTCAGCGCTCATCATTCTGGCGCTTGCTGCAATTGGACTTACCAAACCTGCCGCAGCCCAGAACGGGACGTTTACGGTTTCAGCGGCTCCCGGCGGGATCATCTTTGCCGGCGGCGGGACCACTCACTCAGGCCAGTTCGGTACGATGAATGCACTGGGAATCGGAACGCCAAGCACCGGCGTTACCGTTATCCCTCTTACCAACGGCGCTCTTTACCTCACGCACTATCAATTAACAATTTCCGGCCTGCCAAATCCTCATCGTGGCGCTGTTACCGCGTTTGTGAACTCGAATTTCACGCATCCTGCAGCACTCATCATGCAGAGTTGCCCCAGCAGTTCAGCTTGCAACGCGTCAGGAAATTTCTCTGCCATGTCATTGCTTGCTGCAGCCCCAACCACGGTAGTTGCAGCGCCGGGCATTACCGATCAGACTGTGACCGCGGGCCTGGCGATTTTTGTGCCAGACAACAATGGTGCGTCGTCATTCACCGGTGTCGATACGGCACGTATCACCCTGACGGCAACGGATACGACCAACAATAAGAACTTTGCCACCGCAGAGATCCGTCTTGACACCCCGACAGGTGAGACCGTCCAGGACGCCGTGCGGCTTACATTGGCCACAGCCACCGGCGGACTCACCATCACGCCTGGCTCCGATTTTTCCATGAATTTTGGCAACGTCAACGGCCTTGGTTTTGGTCCCGGCGCTGGATTGACGACCGTCGCTGCTGCGGGTGGTGTGGTTTATTCCACGCCATACATTCTGCAGCCGGCTTTTACCGCATTCAGGTCAACTACAGGAACGATTAAGACTTTCGTCAGCACAACGTTTGCCAATCCGGCCATTCTAATTTTGCGCGATGCCTCTGCCAGCGCCGGTCCATACACCAACATCGGGACCACAGCGGGTACCGCCACGCAAATCACCGCAGCGACTGCTAATCGCAGCTCGATTACGCGCTTTCTAGGTTTATTTGTTTCCAATACTAACGGCGGGTCGGCCTTTCGAGGAAGCGATTCCGCCACACTGACTTTTACCATGACGGTGCCATAAGCAATGATGAGGATGAATTTAAGCCGCGAAACGATGTGCCGCCTGTTATGCGGGCTGGCTTGTCTGGCTGCTCTTGCGGGACATGCGCGAGCGCAGTCATTAGGACTGGCGCCGGCCCAGGTAGTGGAAACCTTCAAGCCCGGCGTTCCGTTCCAGTTTGATCTTTCCACCGTAAATTCCGGCGACACGGCCGTGGACATGCACGTTGAAATCACCGATTTCTGGTACGACGAGAAGAACGAGAAAGTCTTTTCCTCGCCCGGGACCTCGCCGCGCTCCGCTGCCAACTGGATCCAGTTTGTGCCAGATCATTTTGAAGTCGGTCCGCATGGCACGCAGAAGATGAAAGCGATTGTTACACCGCCTTCGGACGCGAAAGGCGGCTACTACGCGGTGCTGTTTGTCACATCCAAGCCGCAGCTGTCTTTCCCAAAGAACGACGGCAAAGGCGTTTTCACCAGTATGCGTATTGGCTGCCTGGTGCTGCTGCTCGCTGAAGGAACGGACGAGTACAAGGTCGAGCTGAGCAAGATAAAAGTGACTCCGCCGGCGGACACGCATGGGCTGAGCGTGGATTTTGATTTATTAAACGCCAGCAACACGCATGTATTTCCCACGGCACGCGTCGCCGTGCTGGACGTCAACCGGAAGATGGTGGCGAAAGCCGAAGGCGAAGAAAAACGCTTTCTTCCCGGACAGAAAAATTCTATGCATGTGGAATGGGCAGGGAAGTTGCCCGCGGGCAATTACACTGCCCTGCTGACCTTGGCATACGGTGAAGACCGGATTGAGACACAGCAGATTCCATTCAATGTAACTGAGTAGGTATTGAGATTTTGAAATTGCAACGGCAAATGACGGTGATCGCGGTACTGAGCAGCCTGCTCTTCATATGGGCGTTTGTTCCCACCGCCGCAGCACAATCGACTGACGGGAATGGCCTGCCTTCTCTGGTTGAAGTCTACTGGCAGTGGTCGCGAACAATCACGACACCCGCGCTGAGCAACATGATTGTGCTCGATCAGGAAATCGCCCGAGTCGAAAGCACGGGAGATGGCATTCAGATCTTTGGTTTGGCGCGCGGCGAAACCGTGCTGCTCGGCTACCTGAATGACAAGCCGGTGAGCATTCGTGTACGGGTTGTGCCGCGTCCGCAGATTACGATTTCGCCGGCACAGCTTCGTCGCCAGGGAGAAATGGCGCAGGGAAGCTTTGGCTCCAGCGTGCAGATCGCCAATGCGGGTGGGCAGACGACAACAGCCGTTGTGAATGATTTCAATTGGACGCAGCTGGCCGGCAGCCAGGGGCGGCTCACCGTCTCAACCCAGGTTGAGAACAATGACATTCAGGGCGGCCATGCATTCAATATCCGGCATGGAAGCATTGCCTACCGCAGCCCGGGAATTGACGTGAGCCTGCTCGATAACCTGGTGAGCCTTACTGACAACGGCTATGAACGCCACCTGAGTCCCTTCAGCTATTCAGATTCGGTAGAGTTGCGTGGGGCGGGTGTTACGGTCCGCCATGGCGATAATCAATACATGTTTTTTGGCGGTTCCACGATTCCGTTTTACTTTCTTACGCTGGGAAGCACGCGGGATATTGGCGGCTTTTCTTTCCAGCGCAAGCAGACGAAGAAACTCAATCTTTTTGCCACCACCAGTTACATCAATTCTCCTGTTGATTTCCTGAGCCCGACCGGCGGCCGGCAAGATGATTGGATGCAGACCGGCGGCTTTAACTATCAAGCCAACGATAAGTGGAATTTTCAAAGCACGGGTGGCGTAAGCACGCATGGCGGCATGGGACGCGGCGAGGTCGACTACATCAGCCACCGCTTTACTTTCTTTGCCGCCGGAGGCGCGTCGTCGCTGCTCTTTCCGCTGAACCGGGTGCAGTCACTTTTTTCCGGAACTACTTCAGCCAAGGCCGGGATCACCTTAAGCACGAATGATCGCTTGACTGAGTCCGTCTATTATCAGCACACCATTACGCAGCCTTTCGGCAACATTTTGCACGCGGGCAGTTCGGATTATCTCGCTCCAGCCATTTCGTGGCGCATTAATCCCAAAGACGACGTCAGCTTCAGCTATACGTTCAGCCACAATGACGGCGGATTTGCCAACCAATCCACCAATGGAAACCGTTTCGATACTAACTGGCGGCATCTGTTTACCCCGCGGGTTTCCAACGCCGCCCAATTCACCGTTGGTTCAGTGCAGGACCCGTTGCAGCTTAGCTCAGAAGATGAGTTTGCCCTGCGCGATAACGTCACTTTCCTGATCAAGGGCGGAAGCATGACGGTGGGCTTTGAGCATGACCGCCGCAATCCCTCGCTGGTAAAAAAGCTTGGATCTGAGTTGGAGCTGCTATCGCCGGCGTTGCAGCAGCTGTTCTTGCAGGACCCGATTTCCTTTGTGCAGTCGAACAATGTGCCGCCAGAAGTAAAGGCGCTTCTGGACGCGCAAGTGCCGATCAATACGTCGATTTCCGCATCGGCGCAGCTGCGTATAGGAAAGAAGCTCAGCCTCAATCCAAACTTCGCTTTTGCCCGCGCTTCCAATGGGAAGACCGATTCCTGGACGCCCTTTGTTGGATACTCGCTCGCTTACCAGGTGCGTCCGTCGCTTGATTTCAACTCCGGCCTCACGAATATCTGGGTTCTCGGCAATACGGCAAACAACATCCAGCGCACAACGCTGATGTATTTTGGTTTCACCAAGCGTTTCAGCGCCATGCCCGGAGCCCTCATCCCAACGCGCCACGCCGGACGGCTTATTGAAGGCCGCGTGTTCCGCGATAACAACGTGAATGGCACGTTCAACTTTGGCGAACAAGGGTTGGTCGGCCTGCGTGTTCGGCTGGACGACGGTGAGATTGCAGAAACCGACGAACAGGGCCGATATAAGTTTGCCGACGTAAGCCAGGGCGAGCACACCGTATCATTGTCACTCACGCAGTTTTCTGAGCCCGTGCGGATGACCACCAAGAATCAAGCGTCTGTCGATTTGATCCGGCAGAAGATCGGCATGGTGAATTTTGGCATCGTCGATTTTGCCCGGGTTACCGGAAGCGTGTTCAACGACCTGAATCTTGACGGCAAAAGAACGCCCGATGCGAAAGGCCTCGCGGGAGTCCACCTGACGCTGGATGATGGCAAAACACACCGCAACATCGTTGCCCAGGATACGGGCGACTTTGAAGTTGACGACGTACCTCCCGGCGACTACCGCATCACCGTGGATACCGGCACACTGCCTGCGAATTATTCACTTCCAGAAGACACTTTCACCCTGCATGTGACGCCGATTTCCACTGCGGTGGAAAATATCCCCGCGAGGGCAATGAGATCGATTGCCGGAAGAGTCTTTGTGAAAGTGCTTGCGGAGCCCGCGGCCCAACCGGCTGATAATGGCAAGCTGAAGATTGGCGGAATGCCTCCCGGATCGGTGCGCAGCCAGCGCGGCGGTCAGGCAGGAGGCCGCGTAAGCCAGACTGGACGCGGGCAGGCACAGGGAACCACAGGCGCATCTGCCGGAGGAGATTTCAACCTGGTTCCAATCGCCGGAGTTCAGATCACCGCCGGGCATGGTGTCGCCAAAACCGACGAAAATGGAAACTTCCTGCTGCGCGATCTTCCCGCAGGCGAACTCACGGTGACTCTGGTTCCGGTAAAAGATTTACCAGAAGGAATGAAAGTTCCCGTTGGTCAGGTGAAAATGCCGCCGGAGCCAATCCAGGTGCAGGGCGCGACCATAGTGATCAGCAATCCGGACCTGGCGCCCTATCTGGTGGATGCGCCGAAGCAGTAAGTCTCAGCACGCCGGACTCTCTCCTCATATCATCTTTTCTCAGATCAAGTGAACGACTTCAGATTTCACCCTGCCGCACTATATTTTTTAGCGCCGTTTTGAATCTACTACTATGAAAGTCAGGTTCATCCGCCACACCCCCTAAATCGGTTACACAATTTTAAAGGCCAGGGTTTCCGGAAAGACTCTGGCCTAATTTTTTGCAGGTCGAAAGCGGGTTTTTCAGGTCCAACACCCTCACCGGACACTCCGGCCAATTGCCTTTCCAGCACACGCATTCCCTTCGGGTCACATACCCAAACCTGCTTTGTTCCAAACAAATTCTATGTTTAGGATGATTTCCGGTGGCCAGTCTCGCATGAACGGTTTCCGCTTATAATGGCGCGGGATTTCCCAAACAATGCTTGTACTCACGCGATCTCTCTTTGTTCTATTCATCCTCTCCATCAGTTTTTCGCTGCGGGCTCTTCCATCTGAGCCTGAGGTGCTGGTGGAAGGAACAGTCACAAACAAGTTGACCGGCGCGCCTGTAAAGGCAGCGCATGTGATCTACACCAGAATCGCGTCTGGCAGTGATCCGGCTGCTTCACCCATCAGCCGGGACACAGATATTCAAGGTCATTTTCATCTTGAGCTCGGACCAGGTTCGTATCGTCTCTGGGTGGAAAGAGAAGGTTTTGCCCGCCAGAGTTACGGCTCAGGCGTCCCGGAAGGAACTGGCAGCGTATTGACTGTTGCACCAGGCCAGGAGCTTCACAACATTGCCTTTAGAATCACTCCATTGGGTGCTCTTTCCGGACGTGTGCTCGATCAGGATGGAGACCCCTTACAGGGAGTCGGGATTCAGGTGTTACGCGTAAGCTACGCGAGCGGCATGAGACAACTTATTCCAGTAGCTGGCGCCAGCTCTAATGATCGCGGAGAGTACCGCTGTTACGATCTTCCCGCCGGCCGCTACTTTGTTCTTGCCACACCTAAAGGTTCGCCGTTATCTCACCCCATGGAAGCCGGTGCGCTTGTCCCCGAAGTTCAGGACGCTTACGTTCCTCTCTATTACCCCGGCGTAGTTGAGCTTGAATCCGCATCCGCGGTCCCTGTGCCTGAAGGTGGTGACATTCAGCAGATAGATTTTCGATTGCAAAGCATTCGCGCGACCACGTTGCGCGGGCGGGTCTCCGGTCCTGTGAAGTTTGACTCAAACCAGATCCAGGTCATTCTTGCTCACAATGATCACGGTTTCGCTTCTTACATTGATCGGGCGACGGCGGTGGTGGATCCGGCTACAGGAAAGTTTGAAATCAGACGTGTTGCTCCCGGATCGTACTTCTTGGTGGCTTCTCAGTTGATCAAGGGAGAAGTTTTCTCTGCCAGAGTACCCATTGAGATCACGGCGGGTGTCCCGCCGGAAGAGCTGCCAATCCACGTGGTGCCAGCCGTAGAGGCCCACGGAACCATCTTGATGGATGACGGCTCGGCGGTTCCCGCCAATCTTGTGGTGCGATTGTTACCGGCTGAAGGGCTGTTACCCGGCCCCGCGCCAGCGGCTGCTGTTAATTCAGACGGAAGCATTCGCCTTTCCGGAGTACTGCCGGGAACGTGGATACTCTCAGTGGAACATTTGCCGGAAGGCATCTGGATCAAGAATATTAGCTTCGGTGATATACGCTCCACCGGCGGGCAGCTGAATCTGCCATCGGGTGCTAGAGGGCCACTGCGTGTTGTCTTGGCGGCAAATGGCGGCCAGCTTTCCGGCATTGTGGGGGAAGAGGGCGAGTCGCGGCAGGCAACGGTAGTTCTTGTTCCCATGGAAGCAGAGCTGCGGCTTTCGCCGCATGCATATCGTTTTACGGCCACAGATGGCCGTGGCGCGTTCATTTTCAAAGGAGTTAAACCTGGGGCCTATCGATTGTTTGCTTTCGAAAGCATTGCTCCCTTTGCCTGGATGGATCCCGGGATTCTGAACGCCGTGGAGGAACTGGGCCAGGAACTTGTAGTGAATGAGAATGAACGACTTACACGCCAGCTCAAGCCGATTCCCTATGACGCTGTGCTTCCATCCCGTTGAGCGCCGGGATTTCCTCTCGCGCGATCCGGAGTTCCATTTTGAAACTACCGGAAGCTTTATTCAGAAGATTTTCACTTTTAGCAATCCAGGAGAAGAATGTCGCTGGAGAAGGAGTTTCTAATCAAGTCTCACCTTTAAGGAGACTGGCATCTATGAAAAACCCGTTGTCCCGTATGTTGAGAAGATCGTTTGTGTTAAAGAGCTTGTTGGTGCTGTCGATATTGGCTGTATCTGTATTCGCCTCGGCGCAAACGGCTGGATATGACCTGTTGCAAACTGGATCGGGTGCTTCCATCGATCTCAGCTCCCTCAATCTGGGTAATGTGCCTCTGAACGGCGTGCCGATTCAGGGCGGCACCGGAACCACAGACACAATCATGCATCGTACGCAGGACGTTCCTAAGGGCGGCGGCTCAGTACCGTTGGAAGTAACTGCATTGTTCATGAAAAGCGCTTCCAGCGTTAACTACAATGGCCAGCAGGTTGACGTATACGTTACCCTCAACAATTCCGGTGGAAAAATTTCTACCAGCGTATTGCCGCAGCCGGACTCGCTTTCCGGGTCCACTGGGACCATGACGGTCCGCACCGATGGAACGTTTGATTCCAGCTTTAACGTTAATGCGGACGTAATACTCGTGAAAGCCGGCACCAGCGTCACAGATTCAACGAATTACGTTGGGCATCAGGCAGCCAAAACTATTGCGCTGAGTTCCACGAACTCCACTTACACCTCAACGGCGCCTTCGGGATATCCAAACTCCGCAACATTTCCGTCGGGCGGAATTTATCCCAGGCCGGTACATAATGCCTCTCACCCCGTGATTCCGAGCAAGTGTGGTCCCGTGGCTCAACCTACCAGCCCACAATCACCGGCCACATCAGCAAGCACCAGGCAGATGCAGCCCACCGGCTCAGCCACTGCTGTAGCTTGTATTTCCTCTGCGCAATAAGAGTAGGGGAGAGAGAGTAGAAGAGCTAAATGGCGGCGCGTTTTTTGCGTAAAGCAAACGCGCCGCTCCTTCCCGCCAAACACGCGACCCTCTCTGGGCCGGCGATGTGACCTTCCCGTTTTGGAACGAAACTTAAAAAAGTTTTCACGCCGTCTCGCTTGGCTATTGCTAATGCAATTCCCAGGTCGTAATGTGGATTTCTCTAACCCCGGGGCTGATAGGGCGGCACTGGGAGGAGAAACTTAATTCAGCTCGCGTCACGGTCGGCATCAGGTCAAGTATTCGGGTTCGCCGGATGCGATTTACGACTGCACTCTTTCACGCCTCAAAAATAAGGGTTCAGGTCACATACACCCTGTAAGTGACGGGGCGAAGCTTCATCTTCATTCATTAGTCATCAACACAACCGTGGGTACTCTCCCTCCATTTGACTCATTTCTGCCGCGATGGTTTGTGCTGTTCGTCCGCACGAATCAGGAAAAGACCACTGCGTCCCGGCTCGATCATCTGCAGATAGAACACTTTCTTCCATGCTTTCGGTCGCTGCGGCAGTGGAAGGACCGGCGCGTGACGCTGGATGTGCCGCTATTTCCGGGCTATGTTTTTGTCCGTCTTCCCCACGCCGAACGGATGCGCGTGCTTACGCTGCCGAATGTGCTCTATTTTGTCGGCTCCGGCACTTTTCCCGCGGTTCTCACGGATGAAGAAATTGCCTGGATTGGGCGCGGGCTGCAATCCGGCAACGCAGTGCCGCATGAATATCTGAGTGAAGGACAGCGTGTTGTGATTACCTCTGGCGCCCTTGCAGGACTCAAGGGAATCATAATCCGCAAGATCAACAACACGCGCGTTGTAGTTTCGCTCGATTCCATCGGACGCGCGTTTGCCGTTGAAGTGGATCTCGAGTCAGTGCGGGCGCTCGATAATAAATCCTTACTCTTAGATGGACCATCGCTACAAAAGTTTCCTGCCAAACCTTCGCGCGAAGAGCCACTGGTGGATATTCGACGAATTTCATCTGGTACTCGGCGTTAGCAATGTTGCCACTCCTGAACAAACTCTTAAGCATCGACCCCCGCGAGGTTACATTCGCACGCCGTGGTTTCTCCGGCGCAAAAACGGAGATCCGGGACCGGTTGGAGCATGTTGGCACTATTTTTCTGTTGGGATATCACGCGGCCCTGCAAGAGAACGAGCAGCAAGCCCTAAGTAACAGGCTTGAGCAAGTCGCTTCAGAGTATCGGGGCTTTGCCTTTGAAGGCGCTGCCATGGGGCTCGCCCTTCGGGATGCTATGGTTCCTGGCTCTAGTCGTCTGCCAGAATTCATTGCAGGCGCAGGCAAACGGCACATCTATATGCTTCACGTAGGCGCAGGATGGGCTTACGCTAGAGTACCGTGGTTGCGGTGGCGCATTGAGACAGTCCTTCGCAAGTTCGATCCTGTACTCCGCTGGCTGGTGCTGGATGGCTATGGATTTCACCAGGGATATTTCCATTTCAGCACACCTTTAAACTCTGCCGTCAATCGCCTCTCCGCGGATGCTCGCCACATTTTTTATCAAGGATTCGGCCGCAGCTTGTGGTTCGTCCACGGTTGTGATTTTCATCAGATCGGGATAACGATCTCCGGTTTCCCGCCGATCTACCAAGGCGACGCGTGGAGTGGTATCGGTCTGGCCTGTGCCTATGCCGGCGGCGTGCCAACTGCGGAGATGGAAAATGCAATATCACTCGCGGGCTGCTTCACTTCCGCTCTTGCGCAGGGTGCCGCTTTTGCCGCCAAGGCCAGGCAGTTAGCCGGCAATGAAACGCCGCACACGGAACAAGCTTGTATTGTTTTGGCCGGCATAAATGCGGAATGTGCTGCTTTGCTGTGTGACCGCGCGCTGGCGCAGATCACCAGAAACTCACCTTCCCCATATCAGCAATGGCGAGAGTTGGTACAGAACTATTTTTCAACTTCACGAAATTCAGTACGAGGGAATCCAAATGACTCTGAACTCGTCCAATCGTTGGTTTCGGCTAAACCTGACTAAAATCGCGGCCGCATTGATCGTGGCTGTCCTGTTTGTTCAGGCAAGGGAACCAGTAATTTCCGCGAGCGAACGCAGCACGCTGGCCTCGCGGTTTCATTTCGTCCGTTACACGCTGCCCGATGACGCATCAGCGCCTTCCAAAACTGTTCGCGCAGTGCATCCCAGCCTGAAACGCATCTCCGCATGGATCTCATCCGTGGGAGCAGGCGTGGCGGCAGGCGATCTTGATGGCGACGGCCTGGCTAATGACATTTGCCTGGTCGATCCTCGGACTGATCAAGTGCGCATTGAACCTGCCCCCACAACAGGCGATCGCTACGCCGCCTTTGATCTCAAGCCGGCTCGCTATGACGCTTCCAAGATGGCGCCGATGGGCTGCTTGATCGGTGACGTTAATGAAGACGGTCTACTCGACATTGTGGTCTATTACTGGGGACGCACTCCGGTTGCTTTTCTTCGCGCTACTGGAAGTCCCGGACACAAGAGCCGTCTCTCTGTAAATGACTTCCAGGCTGTTGAACTGGTTCCCGGCGAAGAGCGTTGGTATTCGAATGCTGGCTTTTTTGCCGATGTAGATGGCGACGGCCATCCTGACCTCATCATTGGAAATTACTTTCAGGATGGCGGCCATATTCTTGACGCCACCGCCTCTGGCACTGAGGTGATGCACAACACCAAGTCGCGCTCCTTTAATGGCGGTAGCAAGCATGTCTTGTTGTGGAAAGAAGGCCGCGGCGGCAATCATCCTTTTGCGCGTTTTGAAGAAGTAAAGAACGTTTTTCCCGCTGAAGTGGAGCACGGCTGGACTCTTGGCGCCGGTGCCGCCGATTTAGATGGTGACCTGCTTCCGGAATTTTATTTTGCTCATGACTTCGGTCCCGACCGTTTATTGCACAACGTATCCACGCCGGGTCATGTGGCATTCACACTGCTTGAAGGGCATCGCGGTTTTACTACTCCCGCCTCGAGCGTCCTGGGACGCGATTCATTCAAAGGCATGGGCGTGGATTTCGCTGATCTGAATGGCGACGGGATTCCAGACATTTTTGTCAGCAACATCGCTGATGATTATGCCCTGCAGGAAAGCCATTTCCTTTGGCTGAGCACGGGTGATCGGGACGCGATCCAGCACGGCAAGGCCCCATACGTTCAAGCCAGCGAGAGTCTTGGCGTTTCCCGCAGCGGCTGGGGATGGGACGCGCGCATGGCTGATTTCGACAACAGCGGCGCTCTCCAGATCGTGCAAGCGGTGGGTTTCATCAAGGGCAAAACTGATCGCTGGCCTGAGCTTCAGTCTCTGGGCACTTCCAATGACAGTTTGATCAGCGATCCGCGCCTCTGGCCTTCGTTCCGTCCGGGAGACGATGTGAGCGGCCACAATGAAACCGTGTTTTTCGTCCAGGGCTCCGATCATCGTTTCCACAACATTGCTGCAGAGGCAGGCATTGCCAGTCCGATGCTTGGGCGGGGAATTGCCCTTGCGGATGTGGATGGAGATGGTCGCCTCGACTTCATCATCGCAGGGCAATGGGGCGAATCGTACTTGTTCAAGAATGAAAGTTCGGCAGCAGGGAATTTCCTCGCCTTGCATCTACTATTGCCCGTAAATGGTGGCCCTGGCAATTTTCAGGAACGCGCTGGTCATCCTGGCCCTGATCTCTATGGGCGTCCCGCAATCGGCGCCGCCGCGACCGTGCACCTGCCAGACGGACGCACTCTTTCCGCACAGGTCGATGGTGGAAGCGGCCATTCAGGAAAGCGCAGCACGGATGTGCATTTCGGCCTGGGCGGTACACCACTCGCAACTCTGCAGGTTGATCTGGCCTGGCGTGATGCTACGGGCCATGTAGTGAAAAAGACAGTACCTATTCATCCTGGCTGGCACACGATTGTGCTGGGCCAATAAGAAAGGCGAGGAAACTTATGACTTACGCAACGCTCAACTTCTATCCGCGCAAAGATCCCAGAATGCGTTTCTTCGCGCTTTGGTATTTCACGATTCTGCTGATCGCCTGGACGATACTGGGCGATACCGTCCTTGGCTTTGAGCAATCGTATGCTCAGCCGATCGTTGCGGTGCTTACTGCTTGCGCTGTCGCTTTTTTCCTGGAATGGCTGGATGCCCGGATGAATCAACGGGTGCCTAGATTCGCCGGCAGCACCGCGAATGTTGTGAATTTTCTTCCGCCGTGCATCATTCCCGGGCTGGCCTGCGCCATGCTGATTTATGCGAACTCCCGGTTCGCGCCGATTGTCTTTGCGGTCGCACTCTCGTTGGCATCGAAAGTGCTTTTCCGGGCACCTATCGGAAACGGACAGACGCAGCACATTTTCAATCCGTCTAACTTGGGCATCACAGTAACGCTGTTGCTGCTGCCTGCGGCCGGTCTGGCGCCTCCGTACCAATTTACTGAGAACGTTACCGGTTTGGGGCATTGGCTGATTCCAGCGTTTATCCTGGTTACCGGAACCATCATTCACGCAAAGTTTACGGGTAGGCTGCCTCTGGTCCTGGCGTGGTTCTTCGGCTTTGCCGCGCAGGCGCTGATTCGAAAAATGATCTTCGGCACGCCCCTGGCCGTGCCGTTTCTTCCCATGACGAGTGCCGGATTCATCCTGTTCTCGCTGTACATGATTCCGGACCCGGCAACTACTCCAATCAAGCCCGCTCGACAAGTAGCATTTGGATTGTCCGTGGCAACGATTTACGCCTTGCTGTTCGTCGTTCATGTGGTATTCGGACTCTTCATCGCGCTGGCGCTCACCAGTGCCACCAGAGGCTTGAGCCTGCATGCCTACGCGCTGCTCAAACGGAAGCACGCACCAAAAGCTGCAGCGGTGGAGCAAGTTCGCATTCCAGCAACTGCTGAAGCTGCGCGCTAAAACAAGTATGAGTGAGATTGCCATCGTCGGCATGGCGTGCCGCTACGCAGAGGCCCGTTCTCCGCGCGAATTGTGGGAGAACGTGCTGGCGCAGCGGCGCTCCTTCCGCCGCATTCCGCGGTTGCGTCTGAATCTCGCCGACTATTCCGGCGCGCAGCAGCTCGAAGACGCTATTTCCGTGACCATGGCCGCCGTCCTTGAAGACTATGAGTTTGATCGCGTACGTTTTCGAGTCTCTGGCGACACTTTTCTTTCCACCGATCTCTCCCATTGGCTCGCCCTCGATGTTGCAGAGCAAGCTTTTGCCGATGCAAGAATGGCGGACGGCAGCGCTGGTCAACGTGAGCGTACCGGCGTTTTCGTGGGCAATACGCTGACCGGAGAGTTCTCACGCGCCAACCTGATGCGGTTGCGCTGGCCTTACGTCCGACGCGTGATCAGCGCCGCTCTCCAGAATGGCGGGAAACTTTCTAGCGATCACGCACGCCTGCTGGCCGAGATTGAGTCACTTTACAAGAGTCCATTTCCCGCCACCACAGAAGACTCGCTGGCTGGCGGTCTTTCCAACACGATTGCCGGCAGGATCTGCAATTACTTTGATCTTAAAGGCGGCGGCTACGTGGTGGATGGCGCATGTGCTTCCAGCCTTCTGGCAATCGCCAATGCCTGTTCCGCGCTGCAAGCCGGGGACGTTGATGTGGCTCTGGCCGGCGGCGTTGACCTAAGCCTGGATCCATTTGAACTTGCGGGCTTTTCCAAGCTTGGCGCATTAGCCACCGACAAAATGCGAGTGTTCGATGAGCACTCATCCGGCTTCTGGCCCGGCGAAGGTTGTGGATTTGTTGTGCTGATGCGACGTGAAGAGGCGATCGCACAACAACATTCCGTACGCGCTGTAATTCGTGGTTGGGGCATTTCGTCGGATGGCAGTGGCGGCATTACGCGGCCTGAATTATCAGGACAAGTTCTTGCGCTTGATCGAGCCTATAAACGTGCCGGATACGGCATTGATTCCGTTGCATATTTTGAAGGCCATGGAACCGGAACCGCTATTGGGGACGCCGTTGAGTTGCAGGCGCTTTCGCAGGCAAGGCGAGCAGCAAGCGACCATGCATCTTCCGCGGCCATTGGATCGGTAAAAGCTAATATTGGACATACCAAAGCGGCAGCAGGAGTGGCCGGCCTTATCAAGGCCGCAATGGCCTTGCAGGCAAAAGTAGTTCCACCCACCACAGGCTGTGACCATCCTCATTCTGAACTCAATGGAGAGCGTGCTGCCCTACGGATCATGCGCCAAGGTGAGTTGTGGCCGGACGAATCGCCAGCCCGCGCTGGCGTAAGCGCATTCGGCTTCGGCGGAATTAACACGCACGTCACGCTCGAGGCTGCGGACACTTCCAGACGAAAGAGCTTTACGGGATTTGAGCAGCAGAGGCTTTCGACCGCACAGGATTGCGAGCTCTTCCTTCTGCAAGCATGGGACCTGAATGAACTGGCGGCGCAGCTCGACGAGATATTGCCGCTTACTAATGAGATTTCTTACTCGGAGATGACGGACCTGGCGGCTCATCTCGCAAATAAATCGGATGGTGACCACAGGCCAGTGCGGGCGGCATGTGTCGCGGCGACTCCCCAGGAACTGGAGCAAGCCATCAAGGTGCTGCGCGATTGTTGCGCATCGGGCAGCACAATGCTGACGGATTGTAATCAGGCAATATTTCTAAGCAAAGCTGACACCCTGCCGCGCATCGGCTTCCTCTTTCCCGGACAAGCCTCGCCTGTGTATACCGACGGCGGAATGTGGTCACGGCGCTTCAGCGGAGTTCGCGACCTATACAAACGTGCCCATCTTCCTCAGGTAAGCAGTGTTGATACGGAGGTCGCACAGCCCTGCATCGCAACGGCTTCAGTGGCTGGCTTGCTATTGTTACGGTCGGTCGGAATTGAAGCCAACGTCGCGGCCGGTCATAGCCTGGGAGAGCTAGTGTCACTATGCTGGGCCGGAGCCATGGACGAAGAAACGCTGCTGCGCATGGTCGCGGAACGCGGACGCCTTATGTCGCAACTGGGAGACCCTGCGGGCAGCATGGCATCCATTCAAGCCGCTTGTGAAGATGTAAGACATAGGTTGAACGGCGATCCCATTGTTGTGGCCGCAGATAATGGACCCACACAGACCGTCGTCTCCGGAAAAGCCTTTGCTGTAAAGCGCTTTCTAGGCGGCCTAAGCGCTCACGGAATTACCGCGACCATGCTTCCCGTTTCGCATGCATTCCACTCTCCATTAATGGCGGACGCGGCGGTTGCGTTCTCCCGCTACTTGGCGTCGGAGCGGCTTGGCAATGCGGGCCAAGCAAAGCGAATTGTTTCCACGGTGACTGGCACGATAGTTGAAGAAAATGCCGATTTGAAACAACTACTCACCGACCAGATCACAATGCCGGTCCTGTTCGCCAAGGCCGCACAACGTGTAGCAGCGGAAACAGATCTTCTGATCGAACTAGGACCAGGGTCAGTACTGACGGACATTGTGTCACAGCAATTTGATGTTCCGGCCGTAGCGCTCAATGTTGGCGGGGATTCACTCCGGGGATTCCTGACCGCGGCGGGAGCAGCGTTTGCCCTTGGCGCGCCTGTTCAAACCAAAGCTCTTTTTGCAGATCGTTTTTACCGGTCATTTGATTTGCGGCACAGGCACAAATTTCTTCAGAACCCCTGCGAAACAGTGCCGGAGATGAACATCCATGATGCTCTCGTCCGAACGCGTCAAGTTCCTGAGAAGCCGGTGCCAGTCGTCACGACTCTGCCGGGAACCTCCGCGCTGGAAGCACTGCGCAGGTTGGTCGCGCAACGGACGCAACTTCCTTTAGGGACCATCCTGCCTCAAAACCGCTTTCTGGACGATCTTCATCTTAACTCGATCAGCATCAGCCAAATTGTGTTGGAAGCCGCTGCGCAGTCGGGTTCGGTCGCGCCAGTCTCTCCAATGGAATTCACAAATGCAACACTCTCGGAAACGGCGGAGATATTGGAACGTAATCGCCGTCGCGCGCCTTCCGGTGGAGAGCAAAAGTATCCGGCTGGCGCAGAGTCGTGGATTCGAACTTTGGGAATTGAGCTGATAGAAAAGCCGCTTCGCATCCGCTCTTCGCCGCGAAGTGGATCGAGTCACTGGCAAGTTATGGCGATGGAGCAAAGCGATTTTACGCAATCGCTGACCCAGCAGTTTGAATCGGTTTCCGGCAGCGGAGTTATTTGCTGCGTGCCTCGCGTGCGAACAGTAGAGGCAGCGGAATTCTTGCTGCGCTCAGTCCAGAAATGTGTGGAGCAAAAGGCCAACAGCGTTGTTTTTGTCCAGCATGGGGGCGGTGCCGGGGCTCTTGCTCGGTCACTGTTCCTCGAGCATCGCGAGATGACCGTTACGGTGGTAGATGTTCCAGATTTCTCTTCGCAAGCCGCTGAACTGGCGGCGAAAGAAGCCATGACCGCATCTGGCTTTACTGAAGCGAGTTATGACTCGGACGGAATTCGCCGCGAGCCACGATTGAAAGTGCTTTGGCCCGAGCAGAGTGAACCTAACAGAGCACTTGGCGCCGATGACTTGCTGCTGGTGTCTGGAGGCGGCAAGGGAATTACTGCTGAGTGTGCTCTTACCCTGGCCCGCTCTGTCGGCTGCCGTCTGGCCTTGCTCGGACGTTCGCATCCTGAGCGCGATGAGGAACTTCGGACAAATCTGCAGCGTTTTAGCAACGCCAACATCGCATTCAAATATTTTCCAGTCGATGTCACCGAGAAAAAAGCTACCGTCGAAACTATCGAACGGATCCAATCTGAAATGGGAGCCGTGTCCGCCGTACTTCATGGAGCGGGAATCAATAATCCCAAGCAGCTGGAAGAGCTGACAGAGCGCGACCTGCGCACTACATTGGAAGTAAAGGGGATCGCGCTACGCAATATATTAAGGGCGCTCGACGAAGACAATCTTCGCCTGCTGCTTACGTTCGGCTCCATCATCGGCACAACCGGGCTCCAGGGCGAAGGGCATTATGGACTTGCCAACGAGTGGCTCAGTATGGAAGTAGAAGAGTGGCAGCATCTGCATCCTGCTTGCCGTTGCTTGAACCTGGAATGGTCAGTGTGGGCGGGCGTGGGCATGGGCCAGCGTCTGGGTGTTTTGGAGTCCCTGCAGCAACAGGGAATTACGCCGCTGCCACTCGATGAAGCTCTGACATGGTTACCCAAGTTGCTTGCATGGAAAGCAGCGCCTGTCTCGTGCATCGTGACGGCACGAACAGGCAATCTGCCGACGCTTCACTTTGGCCATTCTGATTTACCTTTCCTGCGTTTTCTGGAAAATGTGCGTCTGCACTATCCCGGCATTGAGTTGATCGCTGACGCAGAAATTTCTGCCGACACTGACCCTTATCTAAAAGACCATTGCTTTCAAGGCGACCAGATTTTTCCGGCCGTACTGGGCATGGAAGCGATGACGCAAGTGGCAAGCGCGCTGGAGGCGACCGACGACGTGCCACAGTTTCACAATTTGCGTTTCAATCGGCCCATCGTAGTTCCCAAAGATAAATCGATTGTGCTGCGCGTAGCTGCTGTGCGCCGCCGTCCCGGATTGATTGCTGTCGCGGTGCGCAGTTCAACCACGTCGTTTCACGTGGATCATTTCACCGGCGAGTGTGTTTTCGGCGCTGAGGCTGAAGATGAGACGGAATCGGCAACAGCAGAAGTCGCGCAGCGGCAAATTCTTTCACTGGTCCCCGCAGCAGACCTTTACGGTCGCATTCTTTTTCATCAAGGATGCTTCCGCCGGATAACGGGATATCACGAGCTTCAGGCGAAGCGCTGTGTTGCGGGAATCTCCGGTTCTGGGAAACAGCAGTGGTTCGCGCGTTACCTTCCCGATGACATGCTGCTGGGCAATGCCGCATCGCGGGACGCAGTCATCCACTGCATACAAGCCTGTATTCTCCACAAAACCGTCCTGCCGACCGGAGTGGATTCGGTTGTGACCAGCGCTGCCTGGACGACTGAGTCCGCAATCGTTACGGCCGAAGAGCGCGAGCACGATGGCGACAATTTTGTTTATGACGTAAAGGTCGAAGATTCAAACGGGCGTATCTGCGAGCGCTGGAAGGGACTGCGGCTGCAAGCCGTCTCGCTCATTGAAACACATCGCTCCTGGCCGGCAGCCTTGCTTGCGCCCTATTTGGAGCGTCGACTATCCGAGATCTTGCCATCCACGGATATACATATTGTTTTGCATGAAGCTGCGGCGCAGGATTCCAAATGTTCCTGCCATCGACCTGACGGCAAGCCAGAAGAGCAGACCCACCCAGAAATGCAGGTTTCCCGTTCACATTGCGGAAGTTTAATTCTAACGGCGAGCTCACAAAAGACCATCGGTTGCGATATGGAGGAGTGCACAGATCGCGATCAGACGTCATGGACAGGATTGCTGGGTGAGCAGTGGCTTTCACTGGCGCAGATGATCGCCAGCGGGAGGGATATTCCCCTGGACCAGTCAGCCACTCAGGTGTGGGCTTTGAAAGAAAGCCTGAGAAAATGCGGGGCCGCATTCGACCAGTATTTGCAAATAGACACCCAAACATCGGATGGCTGGACGATTCTTTCGTCGGGCGAGTTGCAGGCTGCAACTTTTGCAACATCCATTCAGAGTTTGGATGGCAGAGTTGCATTTGCCTTTGTCACGCGGCAGGCGACATGAAATTTTATGAATACAAGCAGATCGTCGGCTTTGAAGAGACGAACCTGACAGGGAGTGTGTACTTCACCAATTACTTCCATTGGCAGGGAAGAGCACGGGAACATTTTCTGCGTGAATATGCTCCTGAGATCCTTCAGCAAATGGAGGAAGGGCTTGCGCTCATTACTCTGCATTGCTCATGCACTTTTCTAGACGAATTGAAGGCCTTTGAAGAGGTGGCGGTCCGAATGTTTTTGGAAGAAATGCAGCAGAACAGGATCACGATGCGATTCGAATACTGGCGAGACGCGCGCGAACCTGTGCTGGTGGCGCGCGGTGAACAGCAGATAGCCTGCATGCGTCGCGATGAGGGGCATCTTACACCGTCGCCCATTCCGGACTGTCTGCGGAGGGCGCTGAGCGGGTTCCTTGAACCAGTTGCGTCCCGCTGACGACATACGTGTTTCAGCGGCGCGGAAAGGATAATTGATATGGACCAGGCAGTTGTTCGTGAATCGACAACGAGGCTGCACTATGAATCGGTAAAACGCGCCATCGCCGCTATGCGTGGGCAGATGGGACAGCCAATGTCATTGCGTTCCCTGGCAAAAATCGGCTTTGCCAGTCCATACCATTTCACACGGACTTTTCGGAGTGTCACCGGGCTTCCGCCGCTTCATTTTCTTTCTGCGTTACGTCTGGATGCGGCCCGCACCTTGCTTCTGCACACCCGCAGCAAGGTGATAGATATCTGCTATGACGTTGGTTACAGCAGCGTAGGGACTTTCACGCGGAGATTTACCGACTCGTTTGGTATTTCGCCACTGCAATTTCGCGCCCTGGCGCAATCGCCGCGTGACGTCATACCCAACCACCAAATCTTACCTGAGCGACACGGCGCATTTGGTACTGGTATCAGTTTTTCAGGACGTGTCATGGCGCCGGACGGCTTTAAAGGAATCGTTTGTGTCGGTCTCTTCGCTACACCGATTCCGCAATCGAAGCCCCTGGCCTGCACAATTGCAGCACCCAACAGTGACTACCAGATGCTGGATGCACCTCAGGGAAAATCATTCCTGTTTGCGCTTGGAATGGAACTCCCAATCGAGGCGCGCGACTGTTTCTGCCATGACTCGGTTTTGCGCGCCGGCGGACAGGCCATACGTGTCTCTGAAGATGGTGTCTCTGGCGACACGGATCTGATCTTGCGAGCGCCTTTGCCCACCGATCCCCCAATACTTCTTTTTCTCGCGGACTTGATGCAAAAGGCCAGAAGCAGGCGGAGAAACCGGAATACTCCGGCCTCTATTCCCGATTTTGCCGGGATATTTCCTACACAGCAAGCAAACGAAGCTCAAGAAGCGGGAAGGATATCTAAACCGCTGTAGTTTCATTTGGATTGCCCGATTCAAGATTCGCGCAGATTGCGTATCCGTCATCCAAGTGTTCAGTCTGTCCCAAATTGGGACCGGCTGTCACGCCAAAAATAAGAATCGATATATTTTTGACAAACATCCAACCTGCTCGATAAGATACTTTTTCGCATGAAAGCTCTCCGCCAGATGCCGGTGTGTATGAACAACGCATGTTGTCCGTGCGTCTTGTTCAGCACATCTGGAGAGTGTTTTTAGAGCTGCAATAGTTTAGTAATTTTCGTTGAAGCCCACTCACCAGACCGTGAGTGGGCTTTTTGCTTTGGGGACAAAACCCACGGGCATGCACAGTTGAACAAAAATGCGATAGGAGGATTAGCAAATGGCAGATCAAGTGACACAAGAAAAGTTAAAAAGAAATCTTTCCCTGGACGGCTGGGCCGTAGCGATTGCACTGCTATTGGCGGCGCTGGTGAAGTTTGGCGCGCTAAAGCATGTGGGATGGTAAGGCACCATAAAAACTGATTGGAGGATTTGCAATGGCAACTACTACCGCTGTACTTAGAGCAGAACCAATTCCACTTCCGCGCAGATTTTTGACCATGCTGCCGGGTATTGCCCTACTGACCATTGTGGGACTGGCGGGAAAGGTCCTGGAGAAGTCCATAGCCACTTACAGCAAAGCTCATCATCTGGTGATTCCCAACATCGAATATGTTCTGTGGGCGATCCTGATCGGGCTTTTGATCTCCAACACCATTGGCGTAGCCGAAGTGTTTAAGCCGGGAATCGCCTCCTATGAATTCTGGCTTAAGACCGGCATTGTCTTGCTGGGCGCGCGCTTCCTCTTGGCGGACGTTCTAAAGCTGGGCGCGGTTAGTCTTACGTTGGTCTTGATCGAACTTATCCTTTCGATTGGTTTCATGACGCTGCTGGGCCGGATCTTCGGACTCAGCCCCAAGCTGACGAGCCTGCTTGCCGTCGGAAGCTCAATCTGCGGCGTGTCAGCCATTATCGCTACCAAAGGCGCGATTGAAGCAGATGATGAAGACTCTTCATTTGCCATTGCGGCCATCCTGGCTCTGGGTGCGCTGGCGTTATTTACCTTTCCTCCAATCGGCCACTGGCTGGGAATGAGCGACCGCGTTTACGGCCTATGGGCCGGGACTGGCGTGGACAATACCGCAGAAGCAGTGGCAGCAGGCGCGCTCTATTCTGATGCCGCCGCTAAAATCGCCGTGCTGGCCAAAACTACGCGTAATGCGATGATCGGCTTTGTGGTTCTGGGGTACGCACTTTACTGGGCGGCGCGTGATGGACGGCAGGCTGTGGGCAACAAGGCGGCATTTTTGTGGCAGAAATTTCCCAAGTTTGTGCTGGGATTCCTGCTGATATCGTTACTGGCAAGCCTGAGCGTCTTCAACAAAGACCAGGTGAGCAGCTTGGCGAATCTTTCCAGGTGGGCGTTCCTGCTGACGTTTGCCGGCGTGGGCTTGCGCATTAACTTTAAGGAGATGAAGAAGCAGGGAATTAGGCCATTTATAGTGGGAGCGCTGGGCGAAGTGGTGATTGCGGCGATTACGCTGGGATTGGTGCTGGGGGCGAGCAAACTCGTCAAGCTGTAAGAGAAGGTTGCAGGGGCTGCCTCGTCGTTGGCGTTAACGCAGCCTTGCGCGTGTTACATTTATTCCACAATGGATGCTGATCTTAAAAAGAAACTTCAGATAAGTTTGCTGGTGTTTGTTGTGATCGCCGGCATTCGCGTTGGATTTATTTTTTACGGGCGGCGAGACACAGGTGAAGGCCCGAAGAAGGCGGAGACAACATATTCATCGAACATGGATGACTATGTAACCGCGCATAAGATTTTCCCTTACAACGTTGATTCTGCCAAAAAGGAATTGGTGGGCAAACCGATGTGGGTGAAGACGGGAAACGTGCTGCCGTATTATCCCTACGATCCGGCGACTCACACCGTGAACTTTAAGCGCCAAGCCGGATTGTTGCCCCCCGTCGTGAAGTTGCAGGTTAAGGACGTTGTACTGGCCCGGGACGCGGCGCCCCCGAAGGTGGGTGAGGTCAAGGTTGTCCAGAACAAGATCATGGCGGTTTTTGACAAGGCAGGGGAGTCCGGCACATTTGCTGCGGCCATCGGTTCAAACACCAGTGACGATTACACCTTCACTGTAAACGACAATTTCTTCTTTGAAGATCCGCACCAACTCTATAAGCACTGGCCCGCCGACACATGGATCGCCATCGATCAGCACCAGGCCAAGCAGGGCATGAGCGAATTGCAGGCCAGCTTTGCTCTGGGAGCGAACATGAGCGCAAGCGAAGGAGATTACGGCAATCGCACCATTGAGTTTGCCAACGCCGGTAAACCGGTGACCGTGACGTTTGAGAAGAACAAGGCGACAACCGTCACGCAGGGAAAAGGGCAGTAGTCTCGAATCAATATCAAAAGGCTGCGATCAGAGCTAGCCGCCGGTCTTTCGGCTCTTCTTGGCTGGACGTTCTTCTTCTACAGGAACCGCGACTGTACCGGTTGAGGAACGAATCGGCTTCTTCACTTCAGCCAGGCTCATCTTGAGCGCTTCAAGAATATCTACAACGGGCGCTTTGTGCTTGGTCTCAACGGTTTCCACAATCTGTTTGCCTTCAACCTTGGCCTGAATCATGGCCATCAGGTTTTCGCGATAGGCGTCGTGGTATTTCTGGGGTTCGAACTCCGCCAGCAGGGAATCGATCAGCATCTTCGCCATCGCCAGCTCTTTATCTTTGACAATGCTGGTGTCGGTACGGAACTCTTCCACTTGGCGGATCTCGTCAGGGTAATACATGGTGTGCAGCAGAATGCCTTTTGGTCCCGGCCGCAGCACAACGATGTGCTCGCGATTGTGCATGGCAATCTTGGCTACGCCGACACATCCGCTCTGGCGCAGAGCTTCAAATAGCAGAGCGTAAGGCTTTTCTCCGGCTTCGTCGGGCGCCATGTAATAGGAGCTTTCAAAGAAGATGGCATCGACCTGCTCGACCTTCACAAACTCCAGGACTTCCATGGTCTTGGCGGTCTTGGGCGCGACCTTCTTGATATCCTCATCCTCGATAACGACATATTTGTCTTTCTCGTATTCATAACCCTTGACGACTTCCGTCCGGGAGATGGGCTTGTCTTCAGCCTGGCAGTAGAGCACGTTTTTTACGCGCGAGTTGTCATGCTTGTGGAGTTGATTGAACCCTACGGATTCACTGCGGGCTGCGCTGTACAATTTGACGGGAAGCGACAGCAGACCAAAAGTGAGATGTCCCTTCCAAACGGTGCTAGCCATATGATCTCCAGAGATATGAGCGTAGGGGCTATGAAAGCACAAAAAGCGGTGCATTACAATCTCACGAACAGTCTATGTCACTAGAAGAATACCGGCGAAAAAGAGTCTTTTCCAAAACTCCTGAGCCACCGGATAAGCCGAGCCGCGAGGAAGGCAACCGCTTTTTTATTCAGAGACATAGCGCACGGCGTCTCCACTATGATTTGAGGCTGGAAATGGATGGAGTACTCAGGTCATGGGCACTGCCCAATGGCCCCACTCTTGATCCGGCAATCAAGCGTCTGGCGGTCCATGTAGAAGATCATCCACTCGATTACGGAAGTTTTGAAGGCACAATTCCCAGCGGCAATTACGGGGCGGGCAGCGTCACTCTGTGGGACCGCGGAACCTATGAGTGGCTAGGCCCGAAGACGCCCGCGCAGATGTGGGAATCCGGCGACCTTAAGCTGCGCTTTCATGGACACAAAATCGTCGGCGACTTTGCGCTGGTGCGCACGAATCGCGCCAAGGGCAAAGACTGGCTGCTGATCAAGAAAAAAGATTTCGCTGTCCGTGAAGGTTGGGATCCGGAGGCCGATACACGCAGCGTGCTGCAAGGGCCGGGAGATGTTTCTTCGATTGAAGGGGCGGCAAAAGCCGAGATGCCGTTAACCCTGGAACCAATGCTGGCGACGCTAGGCACCTCTGTGCCTTCCGGCAGCGACTGGCTCTATGAAGTGAAGTGGGACGGCTACCGCGCGTTGTGCTTTGTGGAACGCGGCAAGGTGCGCATGGTTTCTCGTCGAGGCACCAATCTGGACAAGCAATTTGCGGCGGTGGCGCAAGCGCTGGCGCAGAGCGTGAAGTCCGATACGGCACTCATCGACGGGGAAGTGGTTGCATTGGACGACAATGGCAATCCGAGTTTTCAGCATCTGCAAAACCTCACTGGCTTCGGCACCAAGCCGGCCCTTAAGGGCATGGCGCAACCGAACCTCAATTTCTTTGCCTTTGATCTGCTCTATCTCAACGGATACGATCTGCGAAAGGCAGCGCTCATTGATCGCCGCCAGCTTCTAATGTCGATTCTGCTGCCTAACGATGTGGTGCGATATTCGGAACATTTTATCGGCAAGGGTGACGAGCTGCTGAAAGCGGTCCGGGCCAAAGGGTTGGAAGGCATTATCGCCAAGCAGGCGCAGAGCCGCTACGAATCAAAGCGTAGTCCAAACTGGATCAAGATCAAAGTAACGTGCCAGCAGGATTTTGTTGTCTGCGGATACATATTGGGTGAGCGGGAGCCGTTCGGGTCGCTGGTGCTGGGTTATTTCAAAGATAAGAAGCTGGTGTACGCAGGCAATGTAGGCTCCGGATTTACCCAGCAGTCGCTCAAAGCGGTGTTTGAGAAAATTAAGCCGCTGGTCACAAAGAAGCCTGTCCTGAGCGACGTGCCGCGTGAGATCGGTGAGATCACATGGATAAAGCCGGAACTGGTCTGCGCTGTAAAGTTTACGTCGTGGACAAAAGATGATCGCTTACGCGCGCCGGTGTTTCTGGGATTGCGGATTGAAGTTGCGCCAGAAGAGGTGGTGCGCGAAACAGGGTTGATCGGGGAAAGCCTGGTTGCGGAGGAGACAGAACAGGAGTCTAAGCGCGAAACGCTGCTGCCCGCGGACAAAGCCGAAACAGCACTCGATATCGACGGCCGCCGGCTGAAATTCACGAATCTGAATAAGATTTTTTATCCCGCAGACGGCTATACCAAGCGCGACGTGATCAACTTTTATTCTGCGGTGGCGGACATGCTGGTACCGCATTTGCAAGGCCGTCCGCTCTCGCTCAAGCGCTATCCCAACGGAATAGAACAGGATTATTTTTTCCAGAAAGATGCTTCCGGATTTCCTGACTGGCTGCATCGGGAAGAGCTGGCGGATGACGAAGAATCGAAAACGCGAGTGATCTGCGACGACAAAGCGTCCCTGCTCTATCTGGCGAACCTCGGCTGTATTGACCAGAACCCTTACATGAGCCGGCTGGGTACGCTGGAGCATCCCGACTTCATCCTGATCGATCTAGATCCTTATCATTGCGGTTATGACCGCATTGTGGAAGCCGCGCAACTGCTGCGGGAAAAACTGCGACTGATCGGGCTTGCGGGATATCCCAAGACCACCGGCGGAAATGGCATGCACATTTATGTGCCGGTGGAACCAATTTACAGCTCAGCCCAGACGCGCCAATTTGCGGAGATCCTGGCGCGCTGGGTGGCGGCCGAAAGGCCTGATCTCTTCACCACCCCGCGAATGGTTTCAGCCAGAGAAAAGGGAAAAGTTTATTTCGACTACCTGCAAAATGCCAGCGGCAAAACCATCTCCGCACCTTACGTGCTGCGCGCCCATCCCGGAGCGCCCGTTGCCACCCCTCTCAAGTGGGACGAAGTTGTGCCCGGGCTGAAGCCGCAACAATTTCACATTGCCAATGTCCTGCGACGTTTTGAGCGGGTGGCCGATTTGTTTGCTGGTGTGCTCAGCAACCCGCAAGAGCTAGGGCCTGCAATCGAACGCCTAAGTGCAGCAATGGGATAACGAAGAAGAGCCTCCCGCAAATCAACGCAACTTGGCTCAATTAGCCCTAGTCTCCCTTCCGATCCGCGTTTATCTGTGTTGATCCGCGGTAAGGTTTTGCTTTTCCTCCTTTGTGTTTCTTTGTGTCCTTTGTGGTTAAAGGTTTGGATTTTTTCTATCTCCGCAGTCGGTTTTGTTTTTCCTCCTCTGCGTTCCCTTGCGTCCTCTGCGTTAAAGGGTTTTGATTTTCCGATCACGCGCGACGACGGCGATTACGGCGAAACGGCGATCTGCCCCCCTCCCCCTCCCATACCCATCCCAGATTGGCGTGCACTTGAGCAATGTCATCCCAATCCATCCCAGATTGGCGTAGACCTCAGCGATCTGGCCTCGATTGGCGTGGGGTTGAGAGCTTTTGGGTTTGCTTTTTCTGGCCAAAGGCTAATTGCTAATGGCTAAATGCTAATGGCTGGTCTTTGAACACACTTCTGCCCGCAATGAATTAGGGGCTGTTTTCAAACCGCATGAGGCCGCGGTAACTGTGGACCCAACGATGGCCCGCAGACTGCAGGGGTGCTGGCCTTTCCGGGTGTATCAAGGGTTTTTCCCGCCGATGCCGCTCTCGGCCTTTCGCTCGGGATTATCGGCGAAAAAAATACGGCAGTCAATAGGATTTTCGGCCAAGGATTCAGCGCGAAAAAGTACATATTGACAAACCGCGACCCAGAAACCATTCAGTTTTTGCGCGTGATTTTTCGCAAAATACCGTCCAAGCGGAATAAGCCTTGTGGCACAGCGCAGCCAGCCGCAAATAAGAATTTCAAGAATGGACCGAAGCCGCCCCCGGGCTGCGTTTTTCTTCGCTTACCCCTGGAAAATCGCCGTAAAAGAAAAAGATCTTAGCGCTTAGTAGCACGCCTTGGTCGTGTTGGTTGGTGGAAGAGCGGCCGCGACAGGATTGCTTTTTTACCGCGCTCTAGCGCTGCAGGCGTTTCCGCCTGCGGTGGAACTCATTATAGATCGCTAATTCGTCTTCTCCAGCGTTGCAGTCAGATTCACTTCAGATCCGGACATCACCGTCATCTCCCGAGACCAATCCTTATACCCGGCCATAGTTACTTTAATGGTGTGCTTTCCCGGCTTCAGCTTGAGCTTGGCGGGCGCATTCCCAAGAAAAGCGTCATCCACTGTGACTTCCGCTCCTTCGGGTGTAGAAACCAGGGCAATTAGCGCCTCAGCTTCACTGGCACTTACGTTTGATGTTCCGCCCGGAACCGCCACCTCGCTTGCCCCTTCCGTTGTCGGCTTTGCCGGTTCTTTCGCAGGCTCGTCTGTACTTTTCGCAACTTGGGTGTTCACTCCGGCCGGAATCTCGTTTCTATCCTTATCGCCCACGGAGATCGGAACGCCAGTTACGCCCTGCAGTGCAACCAGGATCGCCCGGAAATTGCTCTTGTCCCCTTGCAGCAGCACCCCCTGCTTCTTGCCGTCTTTATCGGAAAAATTGATGCCGATGTAATGCAATTTGGTTTTGTGTAGCGCGCTCAACGCTCCAATACCCAATGAAAACACCGCAAGACCTATCGCTGTGCCAACCCTGCGATGCGCCTCTTGCCCATAGCTGAGTGAGGTTACGTCCTTGGGATTGATCGAGACGGACTGCCCATCTTTCAGCGTCAGAATGATCGCCTCGGAGGTCACGTTGAGTTTGTTCCCCCACTCATCTGGCTTAACCTTGGTTGAGATGCTTCCGCCGTTGTAGCGGACCTTGTCAAAGTTGTTGCCCTGCGCATAAACCGCTGCCGGGATACACAAACACAGACACAACGCGAGTAATGTTCTTAGAACTTTCATAGCGCCTTTCAATAGCGAGGGATGAGAATGGCAGCGATTGTATGATGAAAAGATATTCTTGTACATCAGAGATTACTAGAAGCAGTGAGGAGGAATCTTTCTTGGCTATCCGGCACTTATGCCGTAGCGGGAAAGTTGAAGATCGGCCCTTCATCAAGCGGTCTGGTCTGTCGCTGAAAGTATCTTCGGCCTGCTGTGCTTGGGCGGTGTAAGAGCGGCCACTTATGCAAAAGGATTGCTCTTTTAGCGCGCTTTAGCGCTGCCATGTCTTACTGCTTGCCAAGAGACATCGCAAGCGTCGCGATGAACAGCGCCGTTAGGCGCGTTGCGAAGTTAGTCCAGCACATCCCCGAGGTGCGCTTGCGCACTGAGGCGGAAGTGCTGGGTAAGGCAAGCAAACAGATCCTTCCTTGCGCCGCAGGCCAGCGCGAAGCGCAGCGGAGCGCGTTAACTGCTGCACAGGTCGTGCTACCTCAACGAACGCACCCGCGATTTACTTCATCAACGCCTTCAACATTCCAAGTTTCTCAGTGTCATTGAACACCCCCCATTGCTACAGCCTTTGCAAAAAGGGGCACCCAGTCGACCGCATCAATATCTGCTGGCCGAGTTGCTTGCTTTCCGTTTTTCCACCAGGCTAGGCGAATTTCTTCACATCCGCCCTTAGTGAAGATCCGCTCCAAGCAGATGGAATCATTTTCGTTGCCTTCCCACGCACACGCCAGAACGTAGCAATACTCGGTTTCTTTGACCGCAAGAGCCTTGGCTTCCATTTCACTGATCAAGTATTACACTCCTCTAAACTCTCAAATTATTTGCCAAAGTGATGATGTGTTGAAACTCGTGTCTAATTCTAGAGGAAACGTTAAATATAGAGGTTCTTTGGGACGGCATTAAGGCGATCCCCTTGGGCTACGATTGGCCAGATGATACTACTATTAGAGTAGAAGCCCTGATCCAGGACGATTCTCCCGTTACCAAGTTCGATAATCGTGTGTACGAAAGCAGGCAAATGAAAGCCACAGAAGCAAAGCTTCTCGATTTCCTCAAAAAATCTCCCCAGTTCGTAATCCCAATTTATCAACGCACCTATTCGTGGACTGAGAAAGAGTGCCGGCAACTCTGGGATGATATTGTGCGCACAGGTGGCAACGACGCTGTCTCTGCACACTTTGTCGGCTCAATCGTTTACATTGAGAAAGGGTTGTCTCAAGTCACTGTCCAATCTCCCCACTTAGTCATTGATGGGCAGCAGCGATTAACTACTGTGACATTGCTATTGGCCGCGCTGGCTAAGGTGCTGGGAGAAACTGAACCAGTGGAGGGTTTCTCACCGCGCAAATTGCGTAATTATTATCTTCTTAATCCGGAGGAAACGGGAGAGCGTTATTACAAACTGCTCCTGTCTCAGACCGACAAGTCCTCACTTATGGCCATTACTGGCGGTACCGAACTGCCAAAGGACCACTCGCTGCGGGTGACTGAGAACTTCAATTTCTTCGAGGAACTCTTAGCCGGCCGCAAAGGTGACTTCCTCGCTGTTTGCAAAGGACTAGCGAAGCTCGTCGTAGTCGATGTCGCACTAAATCGTGACCAGGATAACCCGCAACTCATTTTTGAGAGCATGAATTCCACTGGCCGTGAGTTGAGCCAAGCCGACCTTATTCGGAACTTCATCCTAATGGGATTAGATCCCCCGCTGCAATCGCGGCTTTACGAGCAATTCTGGCGGCCCATGGAGGTGGATTTCGGACAGGAAGCCTATGGCACCCATTTTGATAGCTTTATGCGACACTATCTGACCGTGAAGACCGGCGAGATTCCCAATGTGCGCGAGGTGTATGAAGCATTCAAGATCCATGCTCGTTCACCGGCCGCCGCTCAAGGAGGCATGGAAGAGTTGGTGAAAGATATTCGCACGTTCGCCCTCTACTTTTGTGCCATGGCATTGGGTGCAGAAACCGATGCCGACCTCAGGTTGGCATTCCAAGACCTACGTGACTTGAAGGTAGATGTCGCTTATCCGTTCTTGCTGGAACTGTATCGAGATTATGCGAACGGAGTCCTTCCTTTGCCGGATTTCGTGGCAGCGGTGCGGCTCGTCGAAGCCTATGTCTTCCGCCGCGCCATTTGTGCGATCCCGACCAATTCCATGAATAAGACTTTTGCCACTTTCAGCAAAGCGCTCAGGAAAGAGCGTTATCTGGAAAGCATCCAGGCTCATCTATTGCTCTTGCCATCGTACCGCCGCTTCCCGGGTGACGACGAGTTTCGGCGTGATTTGCAGACTCGCGACTTATATAATTTTGGAACGCGCAGGACATATTGGCTGCGCCGTCTTGAAAACCAAGGGCGCAAGGAACGTGTACCTGTCGATGAATACACGATCGAACACATTCTGCCGCAAAATGAAAATCTCCCATCCGCTTGGAGAAAGGCCCTGGGGCAGGACTGGGAGCATGTGCAGAAAACCTGGCTGCACACATTGGGAAATTTGACCCTGACAGGATACAACTCCGAGTATAGCGACCATCCTTTCAAAGAAAAGCGCGACATGGAAGGCGGCTTCAAGAACAGCCCCCTCAAACTGAATGCGGGACTCGGCCAGATCGAAGATTGGAATGAGAACGAAATTAAGGCACGGGCTGGTCGGCTTACAGACATGGCATTGAACATTTGGGCGGCACCCGAGGTCGCCTCCGAGACGCTTGAATTGTACCAGCCTAAATCGTCTGTTGCTGCAGTCTACACTGTCAACGACCATCCACACTTGCTTAGTGGTTCTCCACAGAGGATTTTTGAAGCCTTCCGCAAAGAAGTGCTAGCGCTTGATCCTTGCGTAACAGAGGAATTTCTCAAGTTGTATGTGGCGTACAAGGCGGAGACAAATTTTGTTGACGTGGTACCACAAGCCAGACGGTTGCGGCTGGCGCTGAATTTGCCTTTCGCGGAGATTAACGATCCAAAGGGGATTTGTGAGGATGTGACAGATCGGGGCCGGTGGGGCAATGGTGACGTCCAATTGGGGTTGGCTTCGCTCGAAGAACTGCCATATGTTATGGGGCTTGTACGCCAATCATTTGAGCATCAGATGGGTGATGGAGGAGATGCTTGACCAACTTACCTTTCTGAACGAGACGCATACGCAATTGCATTCCTTCCTACCATTATCCAATATCCAATGGGGAGCATAGCGCCTGCTAAAATCCCCTTGCGTGCAAAAACCAACGTTCCCCGATTCCATCCAGGCGCCTGCGGGCGAAGAACTCATTCTGATGGCGCGAGCAACGGGCTTTCAGATTTATGTCTGCCGACCCGACGCTGACGGCAAGCCCGCATGGATGCTGAAAGCGCCCGACGCAGAGTTGTTTGACGAGCAGGGCAAGTCGATTGGCAAGCATTTTGGCGGGCCTACATGGCAGCTCAACGACGGCAGCCAGATTACCGGCAAGATGGCGGCCAAGGCCGACGCGCCTGATCCCAAGGCTATCCCGTGGCTTCTGGTGACCGTGACTGGGCATTCTGGAAACGGCAAGCTGAGCGGTGTGACGTCTATCCAGCGGGTGAACACGGTCGGCGGTCTAGCACCGGCTGCGCAAGAATGCGCAGCGCAGGGCGGGGAAGCGCAGTTCAAGAGTAGTTATTCCGCGGACTATTACTTCTACGCGCGGCGGTGAACGAAAAATGCAAAAACCTTGCAACACGGGGGAAAAGTAAACGGAGGAATCACGGATAAGAGCCAAATACCTCTGCTGCCTCCGTTCCTCTGTGTTTCAAAGGTTTTCATCGCATTCGCGAGACTGTTGCAGGGCTGACTGCTGATTGCTGAATGCTTCCTACGCTACCGTTCTTTTCAACTGTCCGCATGCGGCATAAATATCTCGCCCACGCGGCCGACGCACAAATGTCGGGATACGTGCCTTGACCAGCAGGTCTTTGAAAATCTGGACGCTCTGCTCTGCCGGCGTTCCGAACTGGATGCCCGGCCCGGGATTGAGTGCGATGAGATTTACTTTGCAGCGGATACCGCGCAGCAGTTCAATCACTTCTCGGGCGTGATCAGCGGAATCATTCACGCCGCTGAGCAGAACGTATTCAAAGGTGATGCGCTCGCGGTTGCGGAGAGGGAAGTCGCGCGCGGCCTGCATCAGCATTTCCAGGTTCCACTTTTTGTTGATCGGCATAATGCTGCTGCGGACCTGATCATTGGACGCGTTGAGCGAAATGGCCAGCTTGGGACGCACCGGCTCGGCGGCAAAGTCGTGAATGCGCGGAATGATCCCGGAGGTCGAGACCGTCATGCGCGATTCCGGAAAGCCCACGCCTTCCGCCAGCAGCCGCACGGCCTTGATGAAGTTGGGATAGTTGAGAAAAGGTTCACCCATGCCCATAAAAACAATGTTGACGCGCTGGCGTTCCATATCAACCTGGCGGTCATTCAGCACGGCGATGACCTGGCCCACGATTTCTCCGGCGCTCAGGTTGCGTTTTACGCCCAGCAATGCGGTGAGGCAGAACTGGCAATTCACGGCGCAACCAACTTGGCTGGAAACGCAGATCGTTGCGCGATGCCACTCAGAGTCGCCGGCTTCAGTGCCGTCGCCGGTTTCGCCGTCATCGCCTTGAGGCATCCAGACGGTCTCAACGGTTTCTCCATCGGGCATGGAGATCAGGTAGCGGATGGTGCCGTCAGTGGATTGAAAACTTTTTTCAACGCGAGGATGACGAATGTCGAGACCTTCTTGTTGCAGCGCCGCGCGAAATGGTTTGGGCAAGGTAGAGACGGAGTCGAGCGCAGTGAGCCGCTGAGGATAAAGAGCGTCAAAAAGCTGGCGCGCCCGGAATTCCGGCTGCCCAAACTTTTGTGCAATGCTGCTAAGCTCTTGATAATCAAGGCCTAAAAGGCCGTCTTGGAGCGCTTGAGGCATGGGAAATCCGCTACACCTTAAATTTTACACGCTAAGAGCCAAAAAGCATCGGAATCCACTAAGGTCTAGCTAAGTTATTGAATTATATGAACATATATTTCACCTTGCGACCATTTCCCGTGTGTAAGAATCAAATGTAGACCTGTGATGCAAACTGCAGTCCTAACCCGAGCCCCTTTGACCGAGCCCCGAAACATTCAGCGCGAAGTTTTGCCTAACGGTTTGATTGTGCTGAGTGAAGAGATGGCCCACATCCGTTCCATTGCCATTGGAATTTGGATGAAGACTGGTTCGCGCGATGAGTCGCCCGAGCTGAATGGCATTTCTCATTTCACTGAGCACATGGTTTTCAAAGGGACGAAGACACGCACGGCGCGTGACATCGCCCGCCAGGTGGATTCCATTGGCGGCAACATGGACGCATTCACCGGCAAAGAAACCATCTGCTTCAATATTAAAGTTCTGGATGAGCATCTTCCTGTAGCGATCGACATTCTCAGCGATTTAGTTCTGAATCCAACTTTTGATCCCAAGGACATCACGCGTGAAAAAGGCGTGATCCTGGAAGAGATCAAGATGGATGAAGACAATCCAGATTATCTGGTGCATGAGATTTTTACCCAGAATTTCTGGTATGACCATCCGCTGGGCAAGCCCATTCTGGGGACCAAAGAAACTGTCCGCTCGTTTGAGCAGGAGAAGCTGTTCGATTTTTACCGGCAGCGCTTTGCGCCCAACAACATCATTATCTCGGCGGCCGGCAATCTCAACCATCATGCCTTTGTGGAGCTGATCAAAGAGCGCTTTGCTCCGTTGGACCGCGTGCCCAACGGATTCCATCTGCCCGCGCCGGCAACCAAATCTAGCGTGATCACGCGTAACAAGAAGTCGCTGGAACAGGTGCAGCTTTGCCTCGGCGTGCCGTCGCACCCCATCTCCGACGAAAAGCGTTACGTCTCTTATGTCCTGAACACCGTCCTGGGCGGCGGGATGAGCTCGCGGCTTTTCCAGAAGATTCGTGAAGAGCAAGGCCTGGTCTATTCGATTTACAGCGATTTGAATCCTTATCGCGATACTGGCTGCATGGCGATCTATGCCGGCACGTCAGTGGAATCAGTGCGGCAGGTGGTGGACCACATTCTTGCGGAATTTCAGGAGCTCAAGTCAGCGCCGATTGCTGAAGACGAGCTGCGTCGCGCCAAAGATCAGCTGAAGGGCGGATTGATGCTGAGTCTGGAATCAAGCACGTCTCGCATGTCAAACCTGGCCCGCCAGGAAATGTATTTTGAACGCTTCTTTAGCCTCGACGAAACTATCGATCAGATCGAATCCGTGACAGGCGAAGAAGTCTGCGAAATGGCGAATGCTCTTTTCCATCCCGATAAAGTTGCGGTGACCGTGCTGGGGAACCTGGATGGCCTGAAGTTATCGAAGGAAAATCTGGTGTTTTAAACATCTCGAGCGGAGCGAGAGATCCCTATCGACGACCATAACCCACTGAGCAATAAATCAGCCGCGAATGAACGCGAGAAAGCCCGAATCATCAAAAGCTTTATGCGCGGGCTGATTTAAGTTTTCACCGCAGAGTACGCGGAGATCGCAGAGAAATTCCAAGCAAGAACGTTGCGCAATAGTTCTTTGTAGGTTCCTTTGCGTCCTTTGCGGTTAAATTTCTTGGTTTTCTCCGCGCCTCCGTGTCTCCGTGATGAGAAATTCTCCTCACCGTTCAGTAACGCTCTCCAGCATCGTAAAGAACTCCGGAAAAGAAATCCTTGCCGCTTCCGCTCCATGAATCACGCTCTCGCCTTCCGCCCGCAGCGCGGCCACTGCAAACGCCATTGCAATTCGATGATCGCCGCCTGAATCTATTTCCGCTCCATGCAGCTTCTGGTTTCCTGGAACGCGCAGCCCGTCTTCACGTTCTTCGCATTCCGCACCCATCGCGCGCAGATTCTTGGCCACTAGCGCAATCCTGTCAGACTCTTTTACCCGCAGCTCTTTCGCATCGCGGATCTCAATGCCATCGCGCGTGTATGGACCAATAGCCGCAAGCACTGGCAGCTCGTCAATCAGCGCCACTGACTGCGCTCCTTCAATGGTGATTGCTGTCAGTTTGTTGTGTTCTATCTTCACTGTTCCCACCAGTTCGCCATGGTGCTCTTCCAGGTTGATCACTGAAAGCCGAGCGCCAAGCAGCTTGAGCACGTCCAGCAGGGAAGCGCGCGTTGGATTGAGTAGCAGGCTTTCAATCACCAGATTGGAGCCGGGAAACAATGCTGCGGCGCACATAAAGAAAGCCGCAGAAGAAATATCTCCCGGAACAGCGCCCTGGATTGCCGTGAGCTTTTGTCCGCCTGCTACCGTCACTCTATTTTTGCTGCGGGAAATCTCCACTCCAAATGCCTGCAAAGCTTGTTCCGTGTGGTCACGCGTGCGGTGCGGCTCGTCGACAGTGGTTTCGCCTTCGGCAAACAGTCCCGCAAACAGCACTGCGGATTTTACCTGCGCGCTGGCGATTGGCGTCACGTAATCGATTGCTCGCAATCTCCCGCCGCGGATATGCAATGGAGGCCGCTCGCCCGCGGCCGCGGTGATTTCCGCTCCCATCAGCCGCAACGGCGTCATGATTCGGCCCATTGGTCGACGCGTAAGTGATTCATCGCCATGTAGATCGCAGCTGAAATTCTGGCCTGCCAATATGCCTGAAAGCATGCGCATGGTTGAGCCGGAATTGCCGCAATCCAGGCTGCTGCCCGCCGCTTGCAGTTGCTCTCGTCCGTCGATTTCCAGCGTGCCATCCTGATTTCTTCGCACGGCGCAGCCCAGTTGCTCTACGCACGCCACGGTGCTGGCGCAGTCTGCTCCGGTAGAAAAGTTTGCCAGCCGCGTTGTGCCCGTGGCAATCGCAGCCAGCATGGCATATCGATGTGAGATTGATTTGTCGCCGGGCAGCCGCAGCGCGCCCAATATATTTTTTGCCGGACGGATGATCACTAAAGCTTTCCTCTTGAAAAATGACTTTCGAGTTGCCCGCATCCCCGAAAAATATTATTTTTAGAATGTCTACTCAAATACAACTCCCATATTTTGTAAACACTCTCACTTTCAGCACTCGCGTAGACCGGCGGTGCCAAGAGGTTTTTCCAGGTCAGGCCCTGCCCCTCACCAGGAATTTCTTCTTTCGATAATCCAAGATTAGCAGGTTGTTATGAAGACCCCACGGGCGATCGTTCTCTCTATTGCATTTATTAGCTGCAGTCTTTACCTTTCAGCGCAAAGGATGGGCATGGATCCTTCGCTGCCGTCGCAAACGCCATTTTCCAATCAAGCTGGAATCAGCGGGGACAACTCCCCGTTTAGCGGCGGGCATGCGGACAATCGTGCGATTAGCGGCAATGTGCAGGATACGGAAAACAATGGGTTAAAAGATGTCCGCGTTGAACTCACTGACGCAAATGGCACCGTGGTTTCTTCTGGCTACACTGGTACGTCCGGGCATTTTGAGTTCACTCATCTTTCACCGGGAACGTACACATTGGTTGCCACGCAAGGCTTGCAGCAAGCTTCTGAGCGCGTGGACGCCAGCAGCTTTTCCAATAGCGTGAACGTTCGCCTGCAGGGCCAGGGCAAGCCTACTGATGGGGTCGAGGGTGATTCAATTTCCATCGCTCAGTATCGGGTTCCAGCCAAAGCCCGCGAAGCTTATCGCAAGGCGCATGAGGCCGTGGAAAAAGGCAAGATGGATGATGCTCATAAGCATCTCGCCAAGGCGCTGGAACTCTGCCCCAATTACGCTGAAGCTCTTACGCTGCGCGGAGTGCTGGCCTTGAACCAGCAGGATTCTCAGGCAGCCATCGCGGACGTGGACAAAGCCATTCAGGCCGACGGCAATTATGGCATCGCTTACCTGGTGATGGGCTCCGCGTTAAACATGCAAGGGAAGTTTGACGAAGCCATTCGCAGTCTCCAGCGTGGCCAGTCACTGGCCCCAAATTACTGGCAAGGCTATTTTGAAATGGGCAAATCGTATATCGGAAAAGCCAACTATCCTGACGCCCTCCGCCAGTTGGAGCGGGCGCAAAGTCTGGCCCCCGGAGACTATCCCCTCATCTCTTTGCTCCGCGCCCATGCTCTCTTGGCAATGAAGCAATTTCCTGAAGCCATGGCCGCGTTGGAGGCCTACTTGCAAAAAGATCCGCAAGGCCCGAATAGTGAAAAAGCCCGCAAAATGCTGGAACAAGCCCAGGCATACATGGCCAGCAAGAAATAATCAAAAACGGTTGATGACCACAAGAGCCACCCGGTTTAGGGTGGCTTCTTTTATCTGTTCGCCACTCGATCCTGCGTTGCGGGCGGCGCTGCCACCAGCATCAAGGGCTCTTCCGGAATGATGATCCAGGCAGCGATGTAAGCCAAAAGACCCACTCCTCCGCATATCACGCACACGGCCCACACAATTCGGATCAGCGTCGCGTCCAAGTCATAGTATTCTGCAAGCCCCGCGCACACGCCTGCAATCTTGCGGCTCTGGCGGGGACGCACCAGTCGCTCCCGGGCAATTACCCCGGCCACTCTCTTGCCGCAGTAGGCGCAAAGGTTTGAATCGTCAGGAATTACCTTGCCACAATAATTGCAATACATCGGTTTCTCCTCCAATAGCCAGCCTTTTTATCGGGAGCAAAAAAGCCTTGTAGCTGACGCAATCCTAATCACTTTAATGATACGCATTTCGGGCCATTAAAGTTCAACCGAGGTATTTGCGATTTTACGGAGAATACCGACTCTGAATTTCCGTCGGGCGGGCAGTCGGATAACGTTCTCGATTCAGGGAATGGCCGCTGTCCAAATTCCCGTTACCTCGGTAATAAGGAAGGCCTTAGCGGGTAAGGTTTCATGTGACCCGTTATCGGGCAGTTTACCTGATATCTTAGCCGGGTTAGACACGGTACAACCATCTTGCTCCCCCGCATCCCGAACCATAAGGATACGGAAAACAAAACTTATGACCAGACCGCTCAAACCAGTCAAAGAGTTCTATACAGAACCCGAGGCCGCTGGCTACCTCAACATCCACTTAAACGAGCTTTATACGCTTCTGGACGAGTACATCTTCAATGACGGCAGCCCTCGCCCGCAGGACCTTACGTTCTGTGAAGCCGATCTGGTGCTGCTCGGATTTTGGAGCAAAACCAGGGACAATCCGAAGATCCTTCGGATGCCCCGGCGTCGCGAAGCCTGAACCTTTTACAACGTAAGATTTTCCAGGTACATTGTCCTACCGGCCATGGGGTAATCCGTAAGTGCATGGTTGGGTTGGAGTTACGCTGCGGCTCCCTTTGGCCCTAGATTTGCCCTTACCTCAGTAAGACTCAGGGGTTTGCTAAATGGCACATCTGGCACCAAATTATGAGGAACGGCAGGAGTTCTGGAAACCAGCGGTAGCTCCGCGGCATGAAGCAGCAGCGGCTGAGGCCACAGATCAGGTCTGCCAGGAGTGCGGCACGGACTTTGTTCTAGGATCGCGCTTCTGTTATGTCTGCGGCGCGGACCGCCATGCCAATCTGGCGGCAAACGCGGTTTCCGGTGTGCAGACCTGGGTAGACTTTGCCTCGTTGCGTGAAGCGCTGGGGCAGAGCAATGCTTCCTTGGTGGCCCTGGTAATGGGATTCGCCTGCGTCATCGCTGCAATTGTGACCGGCTTTGTCTTTACCGCTACCACGCTGCTCGATTGGCAGGCCGTGCAGCTCTGGCGCATTGAGTGGCTTCTTGGTGCCGTGGCCATGTTTGCGGCCGGCTTTCTGCTCAAGAAGAAATAAGTTTTCTCCCCTTAAAAAAGGGCGGCGTCGCGCATTACGCCGCTCTTTTTCATTTCCACGCCAATTTACTGCCTGCCAATTTATGTCTCATATAAGGCCGCTCCTCTGGTGTAAGATGCTGGCGCTCGGGGGACAACTATCGTGAAGATTGTCGGGGCTATCCTGGCTGGCATTACTCTGGTCGTTGGTTTGATCATGATCGTACAGATGAGCCTCTACCGTGAATACGTATTGGAGCATCCGATTATCGCAGCCTCATCCACAAAACTAGCCCTTCAGCCGACTCAGGAAGAATTAGTTAAGGCGCAACGGGCTGGCCTGAGTAAGGAGTTTGCAGTGGATGCGTGGGTGGCGCACATTCATACGGTGAGCACTCACACCCGTTTGGTTGGAATAGAAACCGATAGTGCCCTGCCATCCGATGAAGCCATCCGAGATGAATTGAAAGCAACCAAGAAAAGTGTGCAGACACCTGCGGATCAACTGGCCTTTGAAAGAATGTACGCGCTGTTGTGGATCGATCATACGGCTCCGCATTTCAAAATGAAAGGCGAGAATGCCGCCTATGAAGGGAACCGGGATGCTGGGTATGGGCGCTATACCTCTGCTGGAGAGGACTGTTTTTCTGCTGTAATGAGCAGTTTCGGTAATCCCAGTTTCAGTGAGTACCCCGCAGATGTGCAAAAAGGAATTCGTAATTGTCTCCCAGGACAGCGCAAACTTAAGGCCGCTATTGACAGAGTCAGGATCGTAAAGTGGGACGAGTTTTGAGCTAAAAGCTTCTTTCGAAAGGCAGCCTACGGGCTGCTTTCTCTATCCGGTCTCAGTGCCGTCCCAGAACAATCCCTCCAACCGCGTCCTGCAGAAAATGGGAGATCATCCCCGGCTTGGTACTTTTCCGCCATTGCGCCAGCCATCCCAGCAGGCTGCCCAGCACATCCAGAGCGTGATCTCAGTTGCGTTCCGCGGAAGCATCCTGCCTATGTTTGCATTTGCGCCGGGACGCAAGATCGCTTGCAGGCCCGCCAGAAGTATATTGGAACCCACCAGAAATAGGACTCCTATTCCCACGTCACGACCGATTTGTTTCGCCGTTGATCACCTGCTGCCAATCACGCTCTCAATCGAGCCTCCGCCCAGCCGTAATGCCCCAGGCGGCCAGCGCAAGCAGCAGCCATTCCCAACCCATGGTAATCAGGTAGCTGGTTGCTCGCGAGACCCCGAAGGCGGAAGGCCTTGCCGATGTGCTCCCCATACGGCAAGCCCGCCTAGCGCAAGCAGAAATAGCGCTGTATGCCAAAGCGGAGCAATTAGTTTTGAAGAGGTGGGTGCTGGCGGCGCGATTCCGGGAGCATTCATTTGTAGTCTGATTGGACGGCAGCCGGTTGATTAAGAAAGCAAAACGGCTGCCCGAAAGCAGCCGTTGGATTGTAACTAATAAAGTTGGTTCACAACCCCATTATTATCTGCGTGGCGGTTTCGATTGCTGACTTGGTTGAGTTGTTGAAGATCCCGTTCCCATATCGCTCGTCGGAGGAGGATTGCTGGGTGCGGTCGAACCGCTCGGAGTAGTCGTGCTGCTGGGAGTGGTGGTGCTTCCCGGCTGGCAGGGATTTGCATTCGCAATGGTTCCTGAAGTTCCGCTCGGCGTAGAAGTTGACGAGCCGGTCGATCCAGTAGTTGAGCTTCCCGTTCCGCTATTCGAAGTTGAAGACGTAGAAGGCGTGTTGCTCGCCGTGGTCGAGGTGCCAGCGCTGCCGCTGTTGGAAGGCGTGCACGGCGCTACTGTGGTGGAAGTTCCAGTTTGGTTCTGCGTGGTTCCTTGTGTTCCGCCGGTTACCGATCCCGCGCTGCCCGCAACCCCTGATGTTCCCTGGGTTGATGTCCCCTGAGTCGTCGCCGGGCTGCCAGTGGTGGTGCTTCCGGGCTGGGACGTTTGCAGCGTACCCATGGAACCGGACCCGGTGCTTGAACCTGTCCCTGTGGTTGATGTAGCTCCTGTTTGGCTGGAGTTTGTTCCAGTTGAGTTTGTCCCGGTTGTGCTCTGGGAACTTCCCATGGTGGTGCTTGGTGTTGCCGGGCTCGGCGTAACTGAACCTGTGGTACCTGTGCTCTGTGCCGTAGCAACGCCAACTGACAGTGCGAACACTGATGTCGCGAGTAAAATCTTTCGCATAGAAAGCTGCTCCTTGTGAACTTTGAGTGTCCGGGGTTTCCGGCCACAGAATGTGAGTTACTCAAAACTTCGGTTAAATATGGGATGCGCTTCCGGAGACGGCAGATGTCGCAGCCAGAGTTGCTGGCGGGATTATTGGGCGCTTCTGGCGTCAAAATCCGCTCTTTCTATGCCCACCGCCTTCACACAATGGACAAACAGAGGGGTTTGCTTCTATTCTTCCGCCTGTACTTACAATAAAATGTGAGGCTCACTTGTAAGCTGGTCAAGCACTTGTACTTGCCGGATTCGTACCGGTTTTATTGTCCTTTGAAGGGGAAGAGACTTGAACTTATCGTTATTTCTTGGCCGCATGCGGCTCGGTTGTTTGTTGGCTCTCGTAGTGTTCTGCATTGTTCTTACCGGAAAATCTTTTGCCCAGGATAACGACCTCTCGGCTGAGGAGATCATCCAGATTCTCCAGCAAAATCCAGATGTTCTCGCCGAAGCCAAAGCCGAAATCGTAAGTCAGCTTCAGGATCGCGGCTACAACGTCTCTGAGCGAGATATTACTGATGATCGTCTTTTTAACCAGATCCGCTCAGACGATCGCGTGCGCCAGCTTGCCGCGAACGAACTGGCGAAGCGCGGTTTCGGGCCAGCTCAGGAAACCGAGCAGGCGCCAGACGAGCAGATTGTCCCAACAGTGCCGCGACAAAACCAGCAAAATAATCAGCAAATGGGCCAGAACAATCAATCGCAATATCAGCAGAACGCGCCACGCCAGGGCACAGCAGGACGGCAGGGAACTCAGAACGGCCAGCAGCGGCAGCGCAAATCGCAGACAGACAAAGCGCCAAGCCAGGAGCAATATCCGCTGCGCAACCTGCCGGCCTTGCGCGATCTTTATACGCAAGCCACGGTGGACGAAACTAAACTTGAGCGCTTTGGCGCAGCTCTTTTTCGCAACAGCGCCGCCGTTGCCGATAAATCTACTCTGAGCGTCCCCGTTGGCCCGGACTATGTCCTCGGCCCTGGCGATGAACTGGTCATCGACTACTGGGGAGCTTCTTCTCAACACATCCAGCGCTCGGTCGATCGTGAAGGCCGCATCGCGATTCCTGAAGCCGGTTCCACAGTTGTTGCCGGACGTACCCTTGGTGAGGTCCAGCAGACCATCCAGAAGATGCTGAGCCACCAATTGCGCGGGATTTCCGTGGACGTGACCTTGGGCAAGCTGCGCACTGTGCGGGTCTACGTTGTGGGCGACGTGAAAAATCCAGCTGCTTATGACATCAGCTCGCTCTCTACGCCTTTAAGTGCCTTGATCGCCGCCGGCGGCCCCACAGACACGGGTTCCTACAGAACAGTCAAACATTTTCGCGGCAAGGCTCTCGTTGAAGAAGTCGATCTTTACGAACTGATGTTGAGAGGCGTGAGTTCCGCTGAAGTTCATCTTGAATCCGGCGATAGCATTCTGGTGCCGCCTATCGGCCCGCAAGTCACGGTGGCGGGTAAAGTCCGCCGCCCGGCAATTTACGAGCTGCGAAAAGAGCAAACCCTGGACCAGATACTCGATCTCGCTGGCGGCGTTCCCGTCACCGGAGAATTGAGCCGGATCAGCGTTGAGCGGGTTGAGGCGCATGAACGAAAAGAAATGATAAGCGTCAACGTGGCTGGCGGTGCAGGAATTCAGGCGGCTGATGACGCGTTCAGAAGGTTCCGCATTCAGGATGGCGACGTAGTTACCGTCCTTCCGATTCTTCCTTACAGCAATCGCGCCGTTTATCTTGAGGGGCACGTCTTTCGACCCGGAAAGTTTTCTTACAAAGACGGCGAGAAAGTCACTAATCTCGTCTCTTCCTATGACGACATTTTGCCGGAGCCCGCAGACCGTGCGGAAATCGTCCGCCTGCGTCCACCCGACTTTACGCCGATTGTGCTTCCGTTTAATTTGCGTGACGTTCTCGCCAAAAAGGTAGAAGCTCCAAGCCTGGAGCCCTTCGATACCGTCCGCATCTTTGGACGTTATGAAACCGCCGGCCCTAAAGTCTCGATCTTCGGTGAAGTCCTTCGTCCCGGCGAATACCCGCTTTCTGAAAGAATGAGCGCAGCCGATCTTCTGCGTATGGCTGGGGGATTCAAGCTCTCTGCATATCAACAGGCAGCGGACCTCACCAGCTACTCCGTCATTGATGCTGACCACGTCGATCTGGACCACCGTGAAGTCCCCATTGGACGGGCTTTGGCTGGCGAAGCCGATACCGATGTTCTGCTGAAGCCGGGCGATGTTCTTACTATCCGGCAGATCGGCGGCTGGAACGATATCGGTGGCGCCGTTTCAATCAGTGGAGAGGTCATGCACCCCGGCCGTTATGGGATTCAGCGCGGCGAACATCTCAGCTCTATCCTGAAACGGGCAGGCGGATTTTCAACTGAAGCGTATCCTTACGCCGCCATTCTTGATCGCGCCCAGGTTCGCGAAGCCGCAGCCAAGGGCCGTGAAGAGATGGTTACACAGCTCCAGGCGCAAACTGCCGGCGCTCCTGGTGCTACCGGCCCGTCTTCTTCAACTTCGGCTTCAGCTTCACGCACCAGCGCCGCCTCCCAGGAGCGTGAACGCGAGCAGTTGCTGGCCAAATTGAAACAGCTTCAGCCCAATGGCCGATTGTTGATTCACGTGACCTCGGAAATTGCAAAGTGGGAAGGCACGCCGGCAGATGTGGAAGTTCGGGCCGGCGATACCCTTTATATTCCCAAAAAACCCGCATTTGTCATGGTCGCCGGCCAGGTTTACAACCCCATTGCCATCACGTTCAGCAGCGGCAAGCATGCTAACTGGTATCTCAAGCAGGCGGGCGGTCCAACGAGTCTCGCCAACAAGAAAGAGATATTCGTCGTCCGCGCCAATGGAACGGTAGTTGGCCGCGGCTCGGGAGATTGGTGGTCCGGCAATGTTTTAGGCACAACCCTGCAAGCCGGAGACACTGTTTTCGTTCCTGAGAAGGGCGCAGGATCGGGCATTTTCAAGAACCTGACCCAGACGATTTCATTGCTTTCCGGCGCCGCCGTTGCCGTGAGTGTTATCAGAACTTTCTAACCGAAAGAATGAGTTCACCCGAATGGGAAATTGCAGGTTTGCTCTTTTACTAGTCATTTTTTTCGCAGGTACGGCAACATGGGGTCACGCGAGCGATAACTCGGCGGCCGCTTCCACGCCAACGCCAACTCCCACGCCCGTTGCGGCGCGTGCTGTTGACGATTCTCATCACGCCAGCGACAATCCTGTAAAGTTCCTCCGCAATCTGGGGCGCGATCAGAAAGACATCTGGACCAGTCCTTTTAAAGCCCGCATTCAGGATTTGAACTGGATCGTTCCTCTCACCGGGGTAAGCCTTGGTCTGATCAATGCCGATGCAGAGCTGTCATCGCGAATCACGGGAACAAGTTCACTGGGCAAGCATGCCAGCACGGTTTCCAATGGAGGACTCGGATTATTGTTTGGCGCAAGTGGCGTGTTTTATCTGGTGGGCAAACATACTGGCGATGAGCATAAAACAGAAACCGGTATTTTGGCCGCTGAAGCAGCCACCAATAGTCTGATCGTGGGTGAGGTGCTGAAGGCAGTCACCCAGCGCGCTCGTCCAACAGATGGAAATTTGAAGGGTGATTTCTTCAACAGCTCGTCAATTTCCAACTCCTCATTTCCTTCAGTGCATGCTTTGCTTGCCTGGTCCGCAGCCAGCGTATTAGCGCATGAATATCCCGGGCCGCTTTCGCAAATTCTGGCCTATGGAACTGCAGCAACCATTAGTGCTGCTCGCGTTGCCGGCCGCGATCATTTTCCCAGCGACGTGGTGGTTGGTAGCGCCATGGGATGGCTGATCGGATGGCAGGCTTACAAGGCGCACCACAATCATGACTTGCCCGGCGCTGGCTACGGAAAATTTATATCCGACCCTTCGCCTGAAGGGTTTCCTCACGCAGAACGCGGCTCGCCCTACGTTCCTATTGATAGCTGGGTATATCCCGCTTTTGATCGCCTCGCCGGCTTGGGAGTTCTCAACAGTGGAATCGTAGGCCTCAGGCCGTGGACACGCAGCGAATGCTCCCGACTTCTTGAAGAGATATCGGGTGAGGTTGATGAATCCAATCCCGACGAAGCCTATCTACTTTATTCCTCGCTTGCCCGCGAGTTTGCTCGAGAGTTGAAGGACGAGCCGACTGACTACATCAGGCTTGATTCCGTCTACGCCCGCACCACTTCCATCTCTGGTCCTCCTCTCACCGATAGCTATCACTTCGGCCAAACCATCGTGAACGATTATGGCCGGCCTTATCAGCGCGGGACCAACGGCTTGGCAGGGTTTTCGTCCAGCGGCGTTGCTGGCGCGCTTGCTTTCTCTGTGCGCGGAGAATACGAACACGCTCCTGGAGCCGCCGGCTATTCCCAAGCCGTTCAGGATGCAATTCAAGTGACCGACTTCAAAGGTCCGCAGCCTGCCTCAGCTATCCCTGCTGTTAACCAGTTCCGCTTAATTGATGCATCCATTTCTCTGAACATCAAAGGCTGGCAAACCTCATTTGGGAAACAGACTTTGTGGCTCAGTCCCTCGCAGGACCCGTTCCTCTGGAGCAATAACGCTGAGCCTATGTACACGCTTCGCGTTGACCAAACTCACCCGTCAAAATTTCCCTGGATTCTGGGCAAGTTGCTGGGACCGTTTCGTACTGAGTTTTGGGTCAGCAAAGTAACCGGCTTCCATTGGATCAATACTCAGGACCCAAACATTGGTGAAGTCTTCCGTTTCGGGCGGACCCTGCCGCAACAGCCGCTGATCAACGGTTTTAAAGTCAACTTTAAGCCAACTCCCAATTTTGAGTTCGGGGTGGGAAGGACAGGCATGTTCGGCGGCCCTGATTTTCCTATAACAGCGTCATCACTGAAGCATTCTTTGTTTTCGGCAGGGAACAGCACCGGCCGGGGTTCCGACCCGGGTGATCGGCGTTCCACCTTCGATTTCACCTGGCGTCTTCCCGGTTTCAGAAAATGGCTGACGCTCTATGAGGATTCTTTTGTAGAAGACGAAATTTCGCCCATCGGCTATCCCCGACGCGCCGCCCATACCCCAGGACTCTATCTATCCCATTTTCCCGGAATGGAGCGTCTGGATTTTCGCGTGGAAGCCTCTTACACCAATCTTCCCGGTCTGTTTCAAACCTCCGAAGGAGGCTTCTTCTACTGGAATGACCGTTATCTGGACGGCTATACGAATAAAGGCAATATCATTGGCGATGCTACCGTGGGACGGCAGGGAATCTCTTTGCGCGCCAGCACCACATACTGGGCCGCATCCAACAAAACAGTCCAGTTCGGCTACCGCAGTGAAATCGCGGACAGCATGTTTCTCCAGGGAGGAAATCTCAGGGACATATACGCAAAGTCTGAATGGGCCCTGAATCCCAAACTCTCGCTTTCAACTTTCCTGCAATACGAATATTGGAATTTCCCGCTATTGAGCGCCGGGAAAAAACAGAATGATTTCACAGCTTCATTTCAATTAACATATTGGCCCCACTGGAGATTCAAACGTGGAAGCTAGGGGCCAGGCCACCGCACCCATTTACGCGCCCTCCATCCATCCGGAATTGGAGAAGCGATACACGCCTCCAACGCCCGAACCTGACGATCGAAAAGGAGAAAAGCTCTGGGTTCTGTGGCGATCGCGGCGTTTCCTTTGGGGCGTAACCTGGAAAACGCTTATCGCTTCCATCGTTCTTGCGTTTCTTGTTCCGTCGCATTACAAGTCGGCCGTCCGGTTTGTTCCCGGAGAAAATTCCAGCACTACCGGCAGCAGCTCAATGATGGGCCTCATGAGCAAGGCTCTAGGCGGTGACAATTCAAGCATGGGCAGCTTTGGGCTGGACGCTGCCAGTTTGCTCGGCGCCAAAACGCCCGGCGCATTTTACGTTGAGGTCCTGAAAAGCCGCAGCGTGCAAGATCGCTTAGTCAACCGCTTTGATCTGCGCGCGCGCTATAACAAAAGCACGTACTTTGAAGCGCGTAAAAAGCTGGCCAAGTTCACTGAAATTGAGGAAGACAAAAAAAGCGGCGTGATCACGCTTACCGTTACCGACTATGAGCCTCAAATGGCTGCGCAGATGGCCAATGCTTATGTTGACGAACTGAACCGTTTGGCCGTCGATCTCAACACTTCTTCAGCCCACCGTGAACGCCAGTTTCTTGAGCAACGCCTGGATACCGCCAAACAGGACCTCGCCCGTGCATCGGCCGCATTAAGTCAATTCACCACCAGGAATTCCATGGTCGATCCCCAGAATGAAGGCCGCGCCGTGATGGATGCAGCCGCTCGTATGCAGGGTGAACTCATCGCCAGCGCAACCGAACTAAAGGGATTGCAACAAATTTATTCTGACGACAATGTGCGCGTACGCACGCTTAAGGCCCGCATGGCGGAGCTGCAGTCGCAACTCAGAAACCTAGTCGGCCAAAATAATGACCAAGCTCCGCAAGACTCAGTCGTAGGATGGTCCGCTCCTTATCCTTCCATGCACACGCTCCCGGGACTTGGCTCGCGCTATGCCGATCTTTATCGCGAAGCCAAGATACAGGAGGCGGTTTACGCGTTTGTGACTCAGCAATTCGAGATGGCCAGGATTCAGGAAGCAAAAGAACTGCCCATAGTCCGCGTAATGGACGCTGGGGTTAAGTCTGAAAAGCGTTCTAGCCCCATCCGCAGCTTGATTGTTGGCGGCAGTGTCGTCGGCGCATTTCTCCTGGCGTGCATGTGGGTCCTAGGGAAATACCGTTGGCAGCAGATTCCAGCCGATGACTCTTACCGGCTGCTGGCGGCTGATGTTTCCGCAGAATTCCGCTCCGTTATTGCAAAGTTGCGGCCCAGAAGCAGATAGATGCATGTGTTGGACAAAACTCTGAGTAGGAGTATTCATGGCTCCCGGACACGAAAATCGAGAATGGGAATCTCTCCAGCAGTCAGACCGGTCCGTAAGAACGTATTTTCGCGATCTCACGGCTCTCGTCTCACAGATGCCATACAACTCCATCACTCAAATTGTCTCAATTTTTCTCGATGCCTTCGCAGAGCAGCGGACCATCTACGTCTTTGGCAATGGCGGCAGTGCTGCCAGCGCTTCGCATCTGATGTGCGACATCAATAAAGGTGCCAGCGCGCCCGGTGAGGGCAGGCGCCCCAGGGTGATGGCTCTCACGGACAATACTTCACTGATCACCGCGTGGGCCAATGACTTTGGATACGAACGAATTTTCTCCGAGCAGCTAAAGACTTTCATCAAGCCGCGCGACGTAGCTTTTGCCATTAGTACTAGCGGCGATTCTCCCAATGTCTTGCTGGCCCTGGAAACCGCCAGAGAATATGGAGCTATGACGGTTGGCTTGGGTGGCTGTCAGGGTGGCCAGATGAAGTCTCTTTGCGACGTGTGCGCCATCATTCCCTCAGATAGCGTTCAACTGGTTGAAGACCTCCACCACGCGACAATTCATGCCATTTTTGTTGCCGTTCGGCAAAGCTTGCTCGCGCAAACCAAAAAAAATCTGATGGCACGGGCGGCATCATTCTAAGGGCTCGCATGAAGATTGCTTTTGACCTGCGGAGAATTGGCAATCCGGGCATCGGCCGGTACATGAAATGTCTGACCGAATCCATCACGGCACAAGCTCCCGTACACGAGTATCTGCTCATTTTGCCGCCGCATGGCGAACACTTGGTTCATGCCCCAAATGCGCAAATACTCTGCACCGGCTTGAAATACTATTCTGTTCGGGAGCAATTTGAGCTGCCGCAAATTCTCAGCCGGCACAAAGTCGATCTCTTGCATTCTCCGCATTTTCTTCTGCCTTTGGTGCGGCCATGCCCCGCCGTCGCCACCATCCATGACGTCATCTACATGGCATGTCCGGAAGATCTGCCATCGCTTGCTGGACACATCTACTACCGCGCCATGATGACCGCCTGCTCACGCATAGCAACGCGCTTGATCACGGATTCCAACCACTCCAAAGATGAAATTGTGCGCTATCTAAAGACCGATGCGGCGAAGATTGAGGTTGTTTACCCGGCGGTCGATCCATTTTTTCAATCCGGAGCCAATCCCGCGGAAGTCGCTTCAGTGCGTTCCAGATTCGGCATTGATCGCGATTACATCGTCTGCGTCGGCATCTATAAGCCGCGCAAAAACCACGCGGGATTGTTGAAAGCCTTTCAACTCCTGCTCAAGAGAGGAGCACAGTCGAAACTAGTTATTGCCGGGCCCATGGGAGAAGGTGAGCCCGTTCTTCAGCGCCTGGCCATTGAACTTGGCGTTGCCGCGCAAGTAGTTTTTACCGGCTTTGTAAATGACGCCGATCTCCGCGCCCTTTATTCCGGCGCTCGCGTTTGCGTTTGCCCATCGCTCTATGAGGGATTCGGTTTCACCGTGCTTGAGGCCATGGCGTGTGGAGTTCCGGTGGTTTGTTCATCCGCCACCTCACTGCCGGAAGTTGCAGGCAAAGCAGCGCTTTACTTTGATGGGTACAAACCGGAAGAGATGGCGGCCCAGCTTGGCCGTGCCTTTTGTAACGACTCCGTGCGGGGCGCTCTGATCGCGGATGGGTGCAGGAATCTGCTTCGTTTCAATTGGGCGGAAACTGCTCGGCAAACATTGGCGGTCTATCATCAGGTTCTGGATCAGCAATTGCCTAGAGCGGCCTACGCATGAAGCCTGCCGCCGATCACCAACCGGTAAAAGTTGCCTTTGATGCGTCTGCGCTCAAACCGCAATACAACCACCACGGAATCCAGGTGTACGCACGCAACCTGCTGGCTGCCCTCGGTCGAACGGCCGGAGCGAACGGGTTGGAGATTCGCCCATTTCTGCCCGCGCTAGAACCGTCGGTCGATCCGGCCGAATCCACAGCTGAGCCAGCTTTTCATCCTCGGAAATCTGTTCTGATGCGATTCGACCGGCTGTGGCGATATGGCGGCGCGACCGCCGCTGCTTTCCTCGATGGCGCAGACGTCATGCTGAATCCTAACGGCGCTTCGCTGCCGATCAATACTCTACTGCCGACCGTAACCACCATTCACGACCTCACGCCCATGGTGATGCCCTGTTTTCCTCGCCGCACTGCTTTCTTTTTGAAATTCCTGCTCACACGCTCCGCCAAGTCTTCGGCCGCGGTCATCACCGTCTCAGAAAACTCTAAGCGGGATATTGTCCGCATCTGCGGCGTCCCTGAATCGAAAATTTATGTTGTTTATGAAGGCTATGACGATTCGCTTTTCAATACTGTCCCACCGGAACCAGCACTACTTCAGCCATTGCTTGCACGCTTGGGGATCAATCGGCCATACATCCTCCATCACGGCGCAGTCCAGCCGCGAAAAAATCTTCCTCGTCTCATTGCCGCTTACCGGCAGATGCTTGCCAGAAATCCGCAGCTCAATTTCAATTTGGTTCTGGCTGGCCCTCTCGGTTGGCAGCCAGAAGAAACGATAAATGCGGCACGATCTGACAATGCAAGCAGAGGCAAAGTGGTCATAACTGGCGCGCTCAGTGATGGCGATTTATCTCTGCTGGTGCGTGGAGCTTCACTCGAAGTGATTCCGTCGCTCTATGAAGGCTTTTGTCTTCCCATGGTCGAAGCCGTGGCCTGCGGAATCCCCACCATTGCCGCCAACAGTTCCTGCCTGCCCGAGATCTCTGGTGGCGTGCTGCGCTATTTTGATCCCAATTCCATTGAAGACATTGCCGTCTGCATTGAAGCGGTTCTGCTGTCCCGTGACTTGCAAGCCGAACTTGCCGGACGTGGCCGGGAGCGCGCGCAAAAATTCAGCTGGGATCTTTGCGCACAACAAACCCTGGCCGTTCTGGAGCAGGTTGCGCGCAAATGCGAAGTGCGTTCCCGCGCCGCAGGAGTTGCGCTGTGAAAGTCGCGATAGACTCGTGGACGCTGGCCAGCCGCTTTCGCTGCCAGGGAACTTACGTCTACACGCAGAACCTGCTTCGTGAATTTAAAAAGACTGCGCGCCAGCGCGCCGACGTTCGATTCTCCATCTTCGCTTCCGCCCGAAATGGCAATGACGCCATTCATATTGCTCCGGAAGACCGTTTTGAACTTCGCTCATCAGCATTGCTCGATCACGATCGGTTATGGCGCTTTGGTGGCGCGGGCCTTTCTGCCTCCCGATCCCACGCCGATGTTATGTTTATTCCCACGGCAGCCACTTTGCCCATTGGACCTGTACCTGTGGTCTGTACGATTCATGATGTTACGCCCATCACGATGCCGTCGCATTCGGCCCCGGTGAGCGCAATACAGCGCGTCTTGCTCAAGGGCTGCGCGCGGTTTTCTTACGCAATCATTACGTCCTCGGAGTGTTCAAAGAGAGATATCGTTGCGCACCTTGGCGTCTCTGAAGAAAAAATTGTGGTGATTCATGATGGCTGCGATCATTCGCTCTTCAACACAGATCATCCGGACATGGCAGCGCTTGCCGATTTACGTGACCGCTTGGGAATCGAAAAACCGTACTTGCTTCATCACGGAACAATTCAGCCCCGCAAGAATCTCAAACGGCTGATTCAGGCTTTCCACCTGATGCTGGCAAACAATGCAGATCTCGACTTCGACCTGGTTCTCGCTGGACGACTTGGCTGGGCATCCGACGAGATCGTGAACGCAGCCGCGGAGCGAAGCGGCCGAGGCCGTGTCATTCTTACTGGCATGCTGGACGATTCTGATCTGGCGTTGCTGATCAAAGGCGCTACGCTGGCCGTTGTGCCGTCACTGTATGAAGGCTTTTCATTGCCCATGGTTGAAGCCATGGCATGCGGCGTGCCGACAATAGCATCGAACACGTCATGCCTGCCGGAGATATCCGGCAACGCTCTTGCATATTTTGATCCGCTTTCCGTTGAAGACATGACAGCATGCATGCAGAAGGTGCTGCGCGATTCTGGCGTGCGTATTGGCCTGCAGCAAAAGGGAGCCGCCCGCGCACGCGAGTTCACATGGGAGCGCTGTGCACAACAAACGCTTGAAGTCCTGATGAACGCAGGGCAGGCAGACCGTAATTGAAACAGATGAACTATCCAGCAACATTAGGAACAATTGTTGAGCCGCCGAACTGGCGCACAGAGCTGCTGATCGTCGGGACTACCCTGGTATTGGCTGCTGGCGCTCTTGTCACTCCTCTTGCTCTGCCATTGGCCGTCAGCGGACTGGTGTTCGTTCTGGCTGCGCTTCGCGTCAAGGCATTACTGCCACTCGTACTCTTTTTCTTGCCGCTTACGCCATTTCTCAACTGGGATTTTCCTATACGCGATCTGAGTACGCTGGTGCGGTTCAGCTTGTTTGCCGGCGTTCTGCTCTATCGCGTAACACATCATGCTGATCTGCGTAAATGGCTCTTTGGCGGCTGGCTCACGCGCGCGATCCTTGCTTACCTGGCCATTGCCATTGCGTCTGCGGTCTTCCTGAATCCACTCACGCTCGATGCGCAACGAGAATTGATGCGCCTGGCATCTTATGTTTGCTTCTACTATGTCGTTATTGATTGGTGCCAGACTGAGGACAACAGTCGGACTTTGTTGAAAGCCTTAATGGCCTCCACCATTGTTGTGGCAATCTTCGGGCTCTGGCAAGCTCTGACGGGCGGGTACACTGCGCTTTATGATTTCCTTTATCCAATTCAGGAAGAAATTTCACAGATACCGGCATGGGAAGGGCGCATCACTTCTTTCCTTGAGCACTATAACGGCCTTGCCGGATATCTCAATCTGGTGCTGCCGTTCTGTCTGGCTTTTGCCATGGGCGGCACGGACCCTGTTCTTCGAGCCCTAGGCAGATGGTGTCTTGCGTTTGCGAGTGTTGCGCTTCTGCTCACGCAAAGCCGAGGCGGGCTGCTGGCTTTTGTTGCCATTCTGCTGCTACACGTGTGTTTTTCTGCGCCGGACCGTAAAACTCGGGTACGACGCCTTGTAATTGCTCTTGTCGGCTGTCTGCTGGTAGCCGCCGTAGCTGGATTATTCTTCCAGCGCCTCACAGAAATTGACGACTTCACTGCTGTCTCTCGTCTGGCGATCTGGGGCGGCGCTTTCACCGTCTTTGCGCGATCACCTGTGTTGGGTACTGGCTTCGGAAATCTCCGTGGGTTAATGGGCGGCCTTTTAAACCTGCCCGACGGGTGGACAGGAGACGCGCATAACCTGTATCTGGAACTGCTGGCTGAAACCGGCGTGATCGGGTTCTTAGCCTTTGGCCTTTCGATGATCCTTGCCATGCGAACCGCTCTGAAGCAGTTGCGCAACCCGAAAAATCACTTCAACAAGATGGCTGCTCTCGCTATCTTAGCCGCCATCTGTGGGTTGCTGGTACACGGAACCGTTGATTACCTGTTCCACACCACCCCGCAAGTCACAGCTTTATTCTTTCTTGTACTGGGACTGTTGACTGCGCAGGCGTCGCTCCATACAGCAACTCCGGGTCGGCAGGGTGACAGATGATTGCCAAGGCTATTGCGAATGAGAAGATCGCTACGGAAATCGTGCTGGCTTGCAGCATCTGCCGGAGTGATCGGATACAGACAATCGATTCAGACTTCAATTTCTGCCGCTGCAAGTCCTGCGGATTCATATTCGACAGCCCCAGACCGTCGTTTGCTGAGATCAGCGCCTTTTACTCCCAGGCAGGGAAGTATGATGTTTGGCTCACCGAAGAGCGGGCGCGTGACCTGCTGTGGAAGCGGAGATTGAAAAAAGTATTGCGAACTGGTGCTAAGGGTCGTCTGCTGGATATTGGTACTGGCTACGGACAATTTCTCCACCATGCCCGGTCCCATTTCGCAGATGTCAGTGGAACAGAAATATCCAAGACGGCGGTTGTGCTTGCTAAACAAAAATATGGCCTATCGCTCCTTCCCGGAGAGGTTGAGGCTATGGACTTGCCTTCGCAATCCTTCGATGCCATTACACTGTTCCATGTTTTGGAACATGTTCCTGATCCCGGCAAGTTGGTGAGTCTGTGCCATGATCTCTTGAGAACTCAAGGAATCCTTATCATCGCCGTGCCAAACGATGTATTGGCCTGGACTTCTAAGATCAAAAAGATCGGCAAAAAGCTCGGCCTTAGCGCCTTTCAGAAGTTCAGTCCTCAGTTGGGAATTTCTCAGGCCGGGGCATCCCGGGAAATTCATCTTTCGCACTTCACGCCGGCGGTACTGCGCCGGCTGGTTGAAACACCCGGAATGCACGTCACGGAGGAATCGCTCGATCCTTATTATGCTTCCAGCGGCGTACGCTTGTTCCTGGATAGCGCTTACTACACAATCCATTGCGCCTTGCACGCATCGCTGAAGATCAATCGGTATGACACGATCTGGATGGTCGCGCGCAAACCATGAATGCACTCAAAGAACTGCAACGAAACTGGGAAGGTTTGGCGCAGGCCGATCCGCTGTGGGCAATCTGTACCGATCCCGGAAAGCGCAACCGACAATGGACGAAAGAAGAATTTTTTGCCACTGGCCGCAAAGAGATTGAAACGGTACTTGGCTACGCCGCCCGAATTGGTGTTCGCGTTGATAAAACCCTGCCAGCGCTCGATTTTGGCTGTGGTGTGGGTCGCTTGACCCGTGCCATGGCCGAATATTTTCCTGAATGCTGCGGCGTCGATATCTCTGCCACGATGATCAGCACGGCGCAAGAGTTCAATCGTGACCGTCCCCGCTGCCATTTCCATTTGAATGAGGGCACTCGATTGCAGCGCCTGCGGGACAATCATTTCGGCTTTATTTATACGAGCCTCGTGCTTCAGCACATCGCACGGCCCTGCAGCGATCAATATATCCTCGAACTTATCCGGGTATTGAAGCCCGGCGGCGCGTTGATTTTTCAAGTCCCCGAACGGCTGCAAGCAAGCTCTGTCACAAGATTCTGGATACAGTTGGCCGTGCGCTCTCGGCTGAAATCCATTTTCGGCAAGCAGAAGCCTTGCGGCATGGAGATGCATTGCATCAAGGAATCGGTAATCCGGAAGTTGATAACCCAAAGCGGAGCCCGGGTGGTGGACGTGGCCTTCACAAATTCCTGTGATCCCTCTTTTTCCGGCGACTTGCAATATCTCACGCAAGAACCGTCGCAGGGATACGTCAGCAAGCAATATTGCGTGGTCAAACACTGACGGAGGCTGGCAACGAATGCGCGTAGGATTTGATGCCCGCTGGTATAACCAGTCCGGGGTAGGCAGTTACATAGCCGGATTGTTGCCTGCTCTTGTTCGCGCTGGTTGTGAACTGGTGGTTTATGCTGACCCGCGCAATCCGGTCCCGGGATTGGACGGGCTTTCACTACAAATTGTCCCAGTGTCTTCTGGGAAGTATTTGCCTCTTGCAGTGCTTGAATTCCGGCGTCTTGAAAAACGCGACAAGCTAGATCTCTTCCACTGTCCCTTTTATGCGGCCCCGCTGTTGCGCTGTCCAGTGGTCATTACCATCCACGACCTTATCCCATTTCTCTTTCCCATTTATTTCTGGCCAAAGCAGAAGATGATCCAGGCAGGCTACCGTGCAGCGGCTAAACGCGCAGCGCACCTCATTGCCGACTCCCATTGCACCGCAACGGATCTCCAAAGGGTATTGGACGTGACTCCCGACAGAATTTCCACCGTGCACCTGGCGGCTGATCGAAGCATTTTTCATCCTAGCGGTGCAGAAACCGAGGAGGTGCTGCTGCGAGAGCGGTATCGCATCGAAAAACCATTTTTCCTTGTGTCCAGTGCGCGAAATTGGCGCACGAAGAACTTGGGAAGTGCGCTTCTCGCCTTGCAGCGCGTGCGCAAAGAGGCGGGCATCATATTTCAAACCGTGATGTATGGATCCACTCCAAGTGTGAACTTCAAGATTGACAATAGCCTTAATGTGCATCATGTAGGCTACGTTGACTCTAAAGACCTGGCTGCTCTCTTCCGCCATGCTCACGGATTTGTGATGCCTTCATTGTACGAAGGTTTCGGGCTTCCCTTGGTGGAAGCCATGTCATGTGGCTGTCCGGTGATTGCTTCCGATCGCGGATCGCTACCGGAAATAGCGGGCGCGGGAGCCCAGTGTTTTGACCCGTTTGATATCAAAGGAATGGCCAATGCTGTTTGTGCGCTGATGTGTAATCCTGAGGAGTTACAGCAAAAAAGATCCAATGCTCTGAGGAGAGCTGCTGATTTTTCGTGGGACAAAGCGGCACGGGAAACAATATCGGTATATGATCACGTAATTCAATCAAACTAGCGCCGCAAATTAAATCAGAACCGTAAGAGGTGTTCTTGGAATGCGTGCTTTACTCACAGGAGTGACCGGGCAGGATGGTTCTTACCTGGCTGAGTTGCTGCTGGAAAAAGGATACGAAGTTTACGGAATCGTCCGCAATATCGCGCGAGTGCAACGCGAAGGCGGAGGTGCTTTTGCAGGCAAGATCAGTTACGTTGAGGCCGATCTTAGTGATCAGACATCACTAGATCGTGCCGTTGAACAGGTTAAGCCTGATGAAGTTTACAACCTTGCGGGACAAACATTTGTTCCAGTTTCCTGGACCCAGCCTCTTTTGACCATGGAAGTTACTGGGATGGGCGCACTTAGGATGCTGGAGGCAATTCGGCGGCACGCGCCACAGTCCAGGTTTCTCCAGGTTTCGAGTTCAGAAATCTTCGGGAAATCTGATCAGGTGCAGCAAAGCGAATCCACTCGCCTGCGGCCGCACAACCCGTATGGCGCGGCCAAAATGTTTTCTCACCACATCACCATTAATTACCGTGAAAGTTATGGCACGTTTGCGTGCTCCTGTATTGCCTTTAATCATGAGTCACCCCGCAGAGCCCCTGAGTTTGTGACTCGCAAAGTGTCACGGCAGGTCGCCCGCATCAAGCTTGGACTGGCCAATAAATTAAAAATGGGAAATCTTGAAGGCCGGCGCGATTGGGGTTTTGCCGGCGACTATGTTCGGGCCATGTGGCTCATGTTGCAGCAACCCGCGCCTGACGATTTCGTAATCGCCACGGGAGTTACTCACAGCGTAAAAGAGCTTCTGGAAATTGCTTTTTCGCACGTTGAGCTGGATTGGGAGAAGCATGTTGAGATTGATCCCGCCCTGCTGCGTCCCACGGAAGAGGGTCCTCTGAGTGGAAACGCCAGCAAGGCAAACAGGATATTAGGCTGGACGCCCACAGTTACATTCGAGCAAATGGTGCGGATGATGGTGGATTCCGACCTGTCATTGCTTTCTAAACCGGCAGCTCTGGCGGCCGAAACTTCTATCGCCGGAGACTAACGTGCCAGCTTCTGCCGCCGTAAAACCGCAACATCTCATATTAAGGAAAAAGCTGCCGCTCACGCGTTGGGATCGAACGCTAAAGAGATCAATTGATCTTGTTGGCGCTTTGTTTCTTCTGGTTCTATCTGCGCCGGTTGTGTTTTTTCTGGCCCTGCGGATCAAACTTCACGATAGCGGTCCGGCATTCTTCCGCCGTCGCGTGGTTGGCCCAAAAGGTGAGTTTGATGCTTTCAAATTGAGAACCATGCGTGTGGATGCCGATGAAGTTTTGCAGCGCGATGCTTCTCTTCGTCGCCGATTTGAAGTGAATTTTAAGCTGAAAGATGATCCTCGCGTTACGCCCATCGGAGCCAACCTACGCCGCAGCGGACTGGATGAGCTACCTCAGTTCTGGAATGTGCTAAGGGGAGAAATGAGCTTGGTTGGCCCCAGGATGATTACTCCCATGGAACTCAAGAAGTACGGCGCCGCAGGTTGGATCTTCGCAGAAATGAAGCCCGGTTTAACCGGCTATTGGCAGACCAGTGGCGATCAGCAGGCTGGTTATCATCGGCGAATTGAAATGGACTTGTTTTACGCAGAGAACTGGTCGCTGTGGTTTGACCTGAAATTACTTATCAAGACTCCGGCACGGGTCTTGCGCGGATCAGGGGTGTAGTGTGGCAAATGTTCTGGTGACAGGTGGCGCGGGTTATGTAGGTTCAGTTTGTTGCGCTGAACTGTTGCGCGGGGGGCATTCGGTCACAGTTGTGGATGATCTCTCCACCGGATACAGGGAAGCAGTTCCAGCAGGCGCGGCATTCTTCCAAATCGATATCGGCAACAAGAGCGCGATGCAATCCCTGGTAAGCCATATCCATTTCGATGCGGTGTTCCATTTTGCAGCCAAGGCACTGATTCCTGAGTCAGTCAAAAATCCCGGAATGTTTTTTCAACACAACGTGGCTTCAGGGATTGCTATGTTGGAGGTGCTGCGCGAGGCGGGCATCAAGAAGTTTGTATTCTCATCTTCAGCTGCGGTGTATGGCACCCCAGAGCGCGTTCCCATTGAGGAAGACGATCCAAAGCAGCCCGTTAATTCCTATGGTGAAACCAAGTTGATGTTCGAACGCATTCTTGATTGGTATGCACGGGCCTATGGTTGGAGCGTGACCGCGCTGCGTTATTTCAACGCTTCCGGCGCGACTGTGGAACTGGGAGAACGCCACGATCCAGAAACGCACATCATCCCGCTGCTGCTCCAGGCGGCTGCCGGGGAGCGCAAGTTCTTTAATCTCTATGGCGATGAATATGACACCCCGGACGGCACATGCCTACGGGACTATGTACATGTCTTGGACATTGCCAGCGCGCATATTTGTGCTCTGCAAAATCTGAACGATCCAGCTATGCGGGCTTACAATATCGGGCTTGGGAAAAGCTACTCTGTACGCGAGGTCTGCAATGCGGCGGCTGAAGTAACAGGTCGTAATATCCCGTTGCGGGTAAGCGCCCGGCGTGAAGGTGATCCGGCGATACTGTGCGCCAATCCCAAACGCATCATGAATGAGCTGGGCTGGAATCCCAAGCACTCTTCTTTGCAGGAGATTATTGATTCTGCGTGGCAATGGAAGCGCAAACAACTCAGCGTGGTCATGTCAGTGTCGGGGGCAAAGCGGTAACCTTAATTCTTCAGTTCAGCGTTATTTATTCTTATCTCATGAAGGCATTTCTTCTGGCTGCTGGAAATGGCACACGGCTGCGTCCTCTAACGGATAGCGTTCCTAAATGCCTGCTGCCCATCCGAGGCGTTCCTCTGCTGGAAATATGGCTGAACAACTGCAAGTCTGCTGGAATCACTGACGTTCTGGTCAATGCACATGCGCACGCCGAAGCTATTCGGCAATTTGCCGCGCAGCAAACGACAGAAGTGCGGATACGCATTGCCGAAGAGCCGGAACTGCTAGGCAGCGCGGGAACGCTGAGCGACAATCGCGACTTTGTCGCCGGTGACAAGGCGTTCTTTGTTCTCTATGCTGACGTGCTGACGAACATCGACCTGCGACGAATGTTTGAATTCCATCAGCAGAAGCATCTTCCGGCAACGCTGGCGATATATCAGGTACCCGATCCTACTCGATGCGGCATTGTGACCATGGATGGAAATTCCATTATCCAGGAGTTTGCCGAGAAACCATTACAGCCTGTGAGCAATTGGGCCTTCGCTGGAGTGATGATCGCAGACTGGGAGCTCTTCAACTTTCTCCCGGATCGCCGGCCAGCGGATCTTGGCTTTGACGTGCTGCCAAAAATGGTCGGCAAAATGGCTGCATACAGAATTTCTGAGTACCTGTTGGATATAGGGACTATTGGAAACTATGAAAAGGCTCAGCAGTCCTGGCCAGGATTAGCTCAACTACAGTCCGCCACTCGAGGGCTATAAATCGCAAATGCTGGGCGGCGTAATCTTCGATTTCGATGGAGTGATCGTTGACAGCCATCCTGCGCACATGCTGGCGTGGAAAGAATTGTTGCTTATTAAAGGGAAAGCAACCAACGACGCGGACCTTTCTTTTGTCCGGGAAGGAGCCAAGCGCGAAGAAATATTGAGACACTTTCTCGGCGAACTCACTCCAGATCAAATTGTTAGTTATGGTCTCGAGAAAGACAAGTTATTTCAGGCTCGAGCCGGTGAATTGAGCCTTATCCCGGGCTTTGCCGAGTTTCTGTTGCAGCTTGATGCCCTTGGATTGCTGAGCGTAGTGGCAACTTCGGGAAGCCGCAGTCGAGTGGAGCAAACGCTGGAAAGCTTGAATCTACGAAAGCGTTTTCACGCCGTGGTGACAGGGACTGATGTCGAGCGGGGCAAACCTGATCCGTCCCTGTTTTTGCTGGCCGCTCAGATCTTGCACGTCGACGCGAGTCGAATCCTCGTATGCGAAGATGCCGTAGCTGGGGTGCTGGCAGCCAAAACTGCGGGAATGAAGTCTCTAGCCATTGCTGCAAACGGAAGGGAGTCCTTGTTGAAGGAGGCTGGCGCTGATCTGGTGGTGAAGGATTTTACGTTTACCAGTCTTGAGACCGTGACACGACTGTTCGCCAGAACACATTCGCAAGGCAATCTGAGCAAGAACACCGAGCCACAGAATAGCTGATTTAGAATCAGCTATTTATCCAAGTACATAGCTCGCTCTTTGGACAAGACCGCTTTTATTTGGACATCGAGAAGAAAATTGGCAAGAGGGACAATTCAGAATACTCCTGACGGTTCTCTTGGATTTGTCGGGCTCCAATCCACCCCTATATGTCGTAGAAACGAGTTGGCGGCCCATGATCCACTGCGTCACATTGCCGTTCAGATTCTGGAATTTTCGTTGTCTTTCGAATCAGAACCACTGACGGTCAAGAAGTTTTCAAGTCTAACGCAAGGAGCCTTTACCACTTCACAATTGCCGCAAACGACTTCGCATCCAGGCTCGCTCCGCCCACCAACGCGCCATCTATTTCCGCCTGCGACATCAGAGCTTTGGCATTTTCCGGCTTCACGCTGCCGCCGTAAAGAATCCGCATTTTTGAAGCCACTTCATCGCCAAAAGCTTCCGCGGCCTGGGCACGGATCACTCGGTGCGCCTCCGCTGCCAACTCCGGCGTAGCCGTCTTGCCGGTGCCAATCGCCCAGCAGGGTTCATAAGCCACAACAATTGTGTGAGCGCCGCCGCCCGCAATCTCGCGGAAAGCGATGCTGCACTGCCGCCGCAGAATGTCTTCTGTCACACCGGCTTCGCGCTCCTGCAAAACCTCGCCCACGCAGACAATCGGCTTCAATCCGGCCACTAAGGCGGCCCGCAGCTTGCGGTTCACTGTGTCATCTGTTTCGCCAAAGTACTGCCGCCGCTCGGAATGGCCAATGATCACGTGAGAGCATCCCACAGCGTGCAGCATTGGAGCCGAAATCGCACCGGTATAGGCGCCTTCACTCTCCCAGAACATGTCCTGTCCGCCAAGATGGATGTTGCTGCCGCGCAACGCCCATCCCACCAGGGGGATCAGCACAAACGGAGGGCAGAGCACAATTTCATCCCGCTCGTGCTCCGCTACCATTGGCAGGAACGCGGACACAAATGCCTGCGCCTGCTCCGGAGTCTTGTACATCTTCCAGTTGGCGGCAATCAGTTTTTTTCTCATGCCTCAGCCTTGATCTTGTAGTTGGGAAAATCGCGGCTCAGCTCTTCCGCCGCGGCCGCATAAGCCTTGTACGTGGGCTCGTTAAACAACACAAAGCGTACCAGCCTCACTGATTTAGGATCATGCAGCAGATCGGCAATCGCCCTCAGGGCTATCTGTGCAGCGGCGTCCACCGGATAACCAAATGCTCCCGTGGATATGGAAGGGAAGCTCACGCTGGTGCATGCCTTCAAATTGGCCTGCTCCATGGAATTGCAGTAGCAGCTCTCCAGGATCTGCGGCTCGTTCACCTTGCCGCCCTGCCAGACCGGTCCCACAGTGTGGATTACATATCGCGCCTTAAGATTTGCGCCGGAAGTGGTTATAGCTTGTCCCGGTGGCAGAGGCCCGCGCTGCTCGCGGACCTTTTTACATTCAGCCAGCAGAGCGGGGCCTGCAGCTTTATGAATCGCGCCATCCACGCCGCCTCCGCCCAGCAGTCCAGAATTGGCGGCGTTCACGATCGCATCGGTGGTTTCTTCGGTGATATCGCCCATGGCCAATTCAAGCGTGGCCTTGGAACCAATCCGATATCGCACGCTGTGCGCCATTTATTTGTTGGTGAGCGCTTCCACGCCCGGAAGTTTCTTGCCTTCCAGAAACTCCAGTGAAGCTCCGCCGCCGGTTGAGATGTGCGTGATCTTGTCCGCCAGACCGGACTGATGGATCGCCGCCACAGAATCTCCGCCGCCAACGATGGAAGTAGCGCCGCGATTTCCGGCAACCGCTTCAGCAATCTTCATGGTGCCTCGGGCGAAAGGCGCAACTTCAAATACGCCCATCGGGCCGTTCCATATTATTGTCTTTGCGCCCGCGATCTCTTTGCTGAAAGTGGCAATCGTTTCCGGGCCGATATCCAGTCCCATCTGGTCTGCAGGGATGCCTTGCTCCGTCTTCACCACTTGCGTTTTTGCGGAAGCATCGATTTTTTCTGCCACCACGTTGTCCAGCGGCAGCAGCAGTCGCACGTTCTTGGCTTTTGCGTCCTGCAAAAGTGACTTGGCTAGCTCGATCTTGTCTTCTTCCACCAGGGACTTGCCCACCTGCTTGCCTTCAGCCTTCAAAAATGTATACGCCATCGCGCCGCCAACCAGCAGCGCGTCCACCTTGGTGAGCAGATTGCGGATCACATCAATTTTGTCGGAGACCTTCGCCCCCCCGATGATCGCCACAAACGGCTTTTCCGGATGCGTGGTGGCCTTGCCCAGGTACTCCAGCTCTTTCTGCATCAGCAGGCCGGCGGCGGATTTGTCCACGAACTTTGTAATCCCGACCGTGGATGCATGAGCGCGATGCGCGGTGCCAAAAGCGTCATTCACATAGACATCGGCCAGCGCGGCCAGCTTGCGTGAGAACGCTTCATCATTGGCTTCTTCTTCCGCGTGAAAGCGCAAGTTTTCCAGGAGCAGAGTCTGGCCTTTTTCCAGCTTGTGGGCCATTTCCTCGGCTGCCAGACCAATGCAATCGGGGGCAAAACCAACGTTGCAAGCGCGGCCCAGTTCTTCATCCAAAAGCATGCGCAGGCGCTCCGCCACTGGCCGTAGGCTCATCTTGGCATTTACTTTTCCCTTGGGACGTCCCAGGTGTGAAGCCAAAATCAGCCGTGCGCCCTTGCGCAGCGCGTATTCAATTGTCGGCAGCGTCTCGCGTATCCGCGTGTCGTCGGAAACGCGGCCATCGTCGTTAAGCGGCACATTGAAGTCCACGCGCATGAAGACGCGATGGCCTTCAAGATTCAGGTCCTGGATAGAAAGTTTGGCCATGTTCTTTTCCGTTGCTACTGCCATCACAGCCCCTTTTTCGCCATAAAGTGGATTAGGTCGCGGACGCGGCAGGAGTAGCCCCACTCATTGTCATACCAGGCGATCACTTTCACGCAGTTGCCGGCGACCACGCGTGTAAGCGGAGAGTCAACGATGGAAGATCGCTCGTCCCCGCGGTAATCGATCGAGACGAGTTCAGCGGTTTCATAGCCCAGAATTCCCTTCATTGGGCCATTCGCGGCGGCTTGCAACGTCTTATTCACTTCGTCAACGCTGGTGCTCTTTTCCGTAAATACCACTAGATCCACAACCGATACGTTCGGCGTGGGCACGCGCATGGCAAAACCGTCCAGCTTGCCTTTGAGGTCCGGGATCACCTGATTGATCGCCTTTGCGGCCCCGGTTGAGGTTGGAATCATGGAAAGCGCGGCAGCGCGGGCGCGGCGGAGATCTTTGTGGGGAAAGTCGAGGATGACCTGATCGTTCGTATAAGAATGGATCGTGGTCATTGTTCCGCTCTGGATCTTGAAACTGTCATGCAGAACCTTGGCCACGGGCGCCAGGCAATTCGTGGTGCAGGAGGCATTCGACACAATATTGTGCTTGGCCGGATCGTAATTATTCTCATTCACGCCCAGAACAATAGTGATGTCCTCATTCTTTGCCGGGGCGGAAATGATCACTTTCTTCACCGGTCCGCGCAAATGCTTTTTTGCCTGATCCGCATCGGTGAACTTACCGGTGGATTCAATCACCACCTGCGCGCCCACGGACTCCCAATTGATGGCTGCAGGGTCCTTTTCTGAAAACACCTTAATGGCTTTCCCACCGACAGTGATGGAATCGCCCGAAGCCTTGATGTCCTGCTTAAGATTGCCCAGAATCGAATCGTACTTGAGGAGATGCGCCAGCGTTGCCGGGCTGGTGAGGTCGTTTACCGCCACAAATTCCAGATTTGAATCTTCAAGTGCCGTGCGCAACACATTACGGCCAATGCGGCCAAAGCCATTAATACCAACTTTAATTGCCATTATTTTTGAATCTCCTTCAAGGACCTGATATCCAGCCTCAGTTGGATGCAGAAACCGCGACAGTAGGACTCCGATACACGGCTGAAACTAATCAGGTTAGCAGAGATGATTCAAGCGGCGCAATGCACCGCGCCTTGTGCTCAGGGATATGGATCACCGGCGAGAAACGACAAAGCCGCGGATCGCAAGTTCCGCGGCTTTCTTACTCAATATTTCTTGGGGTGGTTTTCAAAAACTGACAAATTTGCTGCATGGACACACGTATCTCTTCATCGGTTCCTGCAAGCCACTTCGTGTCCTGGCCGCCTTATGGAACATTCAAACTGCTGTCGCTGCAAACGTTCGACTTGGCGAACCTCAAGTAACCTGCAAAGGGAAGCACGCGGATCCGGGACCGTGGGCTTCGCATTCCGTAGGTTTCCCCTCGGCTGTGCGACATCACTGTTTATCTAAAAGACGGAGTTTTCCGTGCGCCACTTAACTTCTTATTACTTGGCCCGTAATCGCGTTCTCTCTCTTTACCGCTTTTTACCGCGTTCGCATATTGTCCCATTGCTGGGTTTCGGTTGGCCTGAAAACTTCTTGCTTATTGCTGGTTTGTAGCGGGGATCCCATTGCGAAGCACTTCTTTGGATAATCTCCAGAACAGGGCAGGGGCAGGAACATTCAAGCCTTCAAGTCCAGATCGTGAAGCCAGTGCCAAAGTGTCTGCGCACCTTGCTCTTGCGAAACCAACCCTCGCCATCTGCAGGGACTTTTGCCTGCCAGGAGTTCATTGAATGACTTGGTTCGGTTGCGGGCCGCAATTATAACAAGCTTCATTTCTGGTGCAACAGCAGAATTACGCAAAAACCCAGCAACGTTAACTTTTGTGGTTCGTGGGCCGGGGTTTGGGAATCGCTCGGCTATTTGCGGGCTTTGGTAGTGAACTCAGCCACGCTGCTCTTGGCTTCCGTGCCGGTTCCTTCACCCTGGCCCGAGTCCACCTGGAAGAAATATTTGGTGTTCGGCTTCAGGTTCTTCAGATGGACGCGGTGATTCTGCGCCTTTGTCTTGTCATTGTCTGCATAGGCTGCCTTTGCAGTCTGGCTCAGACTATTGGCGTTGGTTCCATAATGGATGACGCTGCTGCCCCCGGTGTTTGTGGTCCAGGCGATGACCGCCCACGTCGGCCCGGTACCCTCCACACGCGGCCCGTTAGTGATTTTTACGGCTTGCGCTTTTGGTGCCCGTTTGGGCGCAGTTGTCGCAGAAGCAGCCAAAGCCGCTGTTAAAACAACGATAACGAGTACCTTCATTAATTTAATACCCCCATCCCAGAAAGGTTTGAAATCCTGAGCTGTTCGATGCAAAGCGGCGGATTCAGGTTTTCACGCCTTTATCCGCTGAAAAAGCTCTTTGCTTGCAACTTCTTAGCTGCTTGTGTTACACACAGAAGCATGCGCAACTGGATGCGCGAGCGCATGAAGCGCCGTAAAAAAAAGCCGGAAAATGAAACTGAAGCCACTGGCAGGGTAGGCCAACAGAAGCCGCTGGTCGATGAAGCTCATCCTCAGCCCCTCGTCCCAGCCTATGACGACGTTGAGCCAGAAGCTCCACGCGCCTCCGAAGTAGCGCAGGAAGCTCCCGCAGCCGAATCTCCTGCACCCGGATCTCCCCCTAGCAATGAGCCGCGCATGGAAACCGAAGTTCAGCCGGAATCACCTTCCACGCCACCGCCCGGAGCCCCGGAGCATCGACCGGCGCAGCCAGCGGGAAAGACTTCCGGACGGCCATCCAAAGGCGTGGTTGTGCTCGCTATCGGCTTGCCCGGATCAGGTAAGACCACTTGGTTCAAGCGTCGCGGTGTCACCCCGCTTTCCAGTGACATGCTGCGTTCGATCCTTTTTGACGACATTACCGAGCAGCGCTATCAAGGCCTTGTCTTTTCCACCCTTCGCTCCTTACTCCGTGCGCGGTTGATCGCCCGCATGCCCTGGAATTACGTTGATGCCAGCAATCTGGCTCCGCATGAACGTCGCCAGTGGATCAAGATGGCTAAGGGCTTTGGTTATGAGGTGCATGCAGTCTTTTTCGATGTACCACTTGAAGTTTGTCTTGAGCGGAACCGCAAGCGTGAGCGCCAGGTAAAAGAGGACGTTATCCAGAGGATGGCGGCCAAACTGAAGCCGCCGGGATTCGAAGAAGGCTTCGGAAAGATTACGGTTGTCCGGGTAAAACGCTCAGGCGACCAGACTTAGCTGCACTGTCGATCCAGTTGACCGCAGTTGCCGTTCAGCCTCGGGCGAAGTGCACTAAAGCAAAGATCCCAAACCATAGAAACGCCAGGTAATGCCAGTACCACCCTGTGACTTCCACAGCAATCCGTTGCGATTCAAACTTGGTGGCCAGCAGGCGTCCCGCTACGGCATAAAGCAGGACGACCAATCCTCCTACAAGATGGACAGCATGCGTGCCAGTGAGGATATAAAACAATGAGCGGCTTGGATTTGAAGCTAAAAAAGCGCCTTGCGCCTTAAGGATGTTCCACACAAAAACTTGTCCTGCAAGGAAGCAAAAACCCAGGAACACAGTGATGCCAAGCCAGGGCAGGTCGCGCCCAAAACGCGGCGGAACGATTCCCATGGCCGTAAACTCTTCTTTTTTGACCATTGAGCGGCGCGCCAGCTCAAGCGTCAAGCTGCTGAGCAGCAGGATCAGGGAATTCGTCCATAACTGCACATAGGGAAGCGTGAGGGGGATCCAATCCCGCACCCAGCGATGAGCGTCTTCGTCAAAACGGCCCTTGCCCATCCGGAACACATAAACCATGGTTAACAGGACAAAAACCGCTGTAACGGAGATGATGCACAGCGTCATGCCGACACGGTAACGGCGCATGCGCTGCTCGCGCGAGCGGAAATCGCCAGAGTTACCGTGATCGCCGTCATCGCCACCGCCGAAGCCGCGGCGATGCGGAATTTTGCCCGGCCCTCCACCGCCTAGCCTGGGCTTCCGTTCGACTTCTACTCGATCGCTGATGATCGGCATAACACTAGTTGAGATGGCTTTGCCGCCGGTCTAGCTGGCTGGAGCATCCTGCATCACAAAATCTTTTTCCGCTCCAGGAATATTGTACTCATACGGCCCATGGATTACCTGAACCCGCCGTTCGCCAAATCCTTCTGCCGGAATTGGGGAATTCAACACCCACTCCAACGTGGTGCATTCCCAAGGGTTAGCTTCTGCTACCCGTCCCTTAAACATGCTCCAGAACAAGTTCACCAGAAAAATAATTTGCCCCGCAAGGGTTACGATGGCGGCCAGCGTAATAAATTTTTGCAGCGGCGCCATTGCCGCCACATATTGTACGCCGCTTAGTTCCGAGTAGCGGCGCGGATGCCCGGCTATTCCCAGCAAATGCATCGGCATAAACGTGGCATACGCCCCGACCAGAGTGATCCAGAAATGCCATCGGCCTAAAGTTTCACTCATCATTCGGCCAAACATCTTAGGGAACCAGAAATAAGTGGCGGAAAAAATGGCAAACACGCCAGCCATCGCCATGATCAGGTGAAAATGCGCAACCACAAAATATGTGTCGTGCAGATACGTATCCAGCGCCGGCTGAGCCAGGATCGGGCCGGTCAGCCCGCCAGTGATGAACAGCGACACAAATCCGGCAGAAAAAAGCAGGGGCGTGGCATAGCGAATTTTTCCGCCGTAAAGCGTCGCTACCCAATTGAATGTCTTAATCGCGGAAGGGACAGCGATAGCTGTCGTCAATGTGGAGAACGCGAATCCAGCATATGGGTTCATGCCGCTGACGAACATATGATGGCCCCAGACCATGAAACCCAACGCGCCTATAGCCAGCGTGGCGCCAACCATGGCTTTGTATCCAAAAACCGGTTTGCGCGCGAACACGGACAGCAGGTGCGAGGTCACACCCATCGCCGGCAGGATTGCGATGTAAACCTCTGGGTGCCCGAAGAACCAGAAAAGGTGCTGCCACATCAGCGGCGAGCCGCCCGCATGATTGATTGCCTTGCCGCTGACCAGCAGTCCGCCGGGAATGAAGAAACTCGTTCCTGCATGGCGATCAAGCATCAGCAAGACCACGGCGGCCAGCAAGATGCCGAAGGCGAGAAGAATCAGGATCGCGGTGACAAACCACGACCAGCATGTCAGCGGCATTCGCAGCCATGTCATCCCCGGAGCGCGATGACGTGTTGCGGTGGTCACAAACCCGACCGCACTCATTAGCGATGACAGGCAGAACAGCCCAATGCTGACCAGCCAAAGATCTGTACCTAACCCTTGGCCCGGACCAGCCGACGCTAGAGCACTTAACGGCGGATATTGTGTCCATCCAGCGCCGGAAGCGCCACCCGGAACAAAGAAAGCCGCCATCAGTACAAAGAAAGAAACCAGTGCCGTCCAGAATCCCGCAGCGGTGAGCCGCGGAAATGCCATACTCGACGCGCCCAGCTGCAGGGGAAGAAAGAACGTCCCAAAGCCAGCTTGCGGCACGGTGGATAGCACAAAGAAGACCATCAACGTTCCATGCATGGTGAGTTGAGCAAGATAGTTTTCCGGCTTGATCTCACCCAAAAAGGGAATCGTCGCTTTGGGCCAGACCAGATGGATGCGCATCAACAAAGAAAGCCACGCGCCCACCAGCACGGCAGCCAAAGATAGAAAAAAGTATCCGCGACCGATGGCTTTATGGTCCGTGGTGAAGATGTAGCGGCTTTTCTGAAATCCCGAGCGGAGCGCGAGATTCCCATACTCAATAGATGTCAATGTGCTCTCAGCCACTTCTCAAATTCCTGTTCGCTAACCACCCGCACCAGGGCGCGCATCCTGTAGTGGCCCATGCCACACAATTCAGCGCATGCAATTTCATAGTTTCCTATCTGTGTGGGAGTGAAATGTGAATGAATCTCCATTCCCGGAACGGTGTCCTGCTTAAAGCGCATGGCTGGAATAAAAAGGCTGTGAATCACATCCTGCGCCCGCAAAAGCAGCTGTATCGGATGACCGACAGGAACAATCATCGAGGTAGAAAGAATATCGTCGCGTCCCGCGGGATCGCTTGGATCAATGCCTAAAGGATTGCCTTCATCTGGCTTCGCATACTTTGGGGCGTCTATTCGGCCAAAAAGTCCATCAGCTCCGGGATAGCGAAAATACCACTGGAACTGCGCCCCGGTGACCTCAACTTCAATCTGACCAGGCTGCTTCTCAGCAGGCATTATGCTTGACCACAGGCGTTCGCCAGAAATGTTGAACCAGAAAAAAATGATCGTGATTGCCAGAGTCCATGTAACTTCCAGCCGCCAGCTTCCCTGGGACACATTGCGCTCGACGTGCGGCTTTTTTGAAAGAACAAAGATAAGGACCAAGTGGCCAACGATAAACAGTGTCCCAAATATCCAGAAGGCAATCTTGAATTGATGATCAATAGACGCGGAACTTGCGGAGACACCCAAAGGGAACCAGTATGGATGAGCCAGAAAAAGATATGCGCAGCCAACGACAATCAGCAGCAGCGCGAGCCGGAGCGCTCTAGACATTATTTCCGCCGATGGCCATTCTTCACCATCTTAACGAACTCCTGGTGGACCCGTGTGTCGTCTGACAATTCGGGATGAAAGGTGGCCGCCAACATCTTGCCTTGGCGCACCAGCACGGGATCGCCGCCAGCCGTCGCCAGAACTTCAACGCTTTTGCCTGTGCCGACAATCTTCGGCGCGCGGATGAACACCATTTCCAGCGGCTTCTGTCCCAGTTTGCTCTGAGCTTCACGGATGGAGCTTTCAAGCTGGCGGCCATAGGCGTTGCGCCGGATACGTATGTCCATTGCGTTCAGGGATTGCTGCGGAGGATTTTCGACGTGCTTGGCCAGCAGAATTGCGCCGGCGCAGGTTCCAAACGTTGGTTTAGTGGAAACAAAATCGCGCAGCTTTTCCAGAAAGCCCCGCTCGGCCAGAAAATTCAGAAATGTGCTGGATTCTCCGCCGGGAATTACGATGCCATCGATGGCATCAAGCTGCTCAGGCTTGCGCACCAGCGTGACCTCGGCGCCAAGCTGTTCCAGTCGCGCCTTGTGCGCTTCATAGTCACCTTGAATGGCTAAAACGCCGATCTTCATGCTTTTTCTTTGTCCCGAGCAAAGCGAGGGAACCCTATAAGCTGATTCGCTCTAGAGAGAAGATAGTTCGCAATGTAGGATGGCTGCAAATATTTTTGGTCGTGCTTTGTAGCGGCCATAGGGCTCCCTCACCCGCTTCGCGGGATTCGGGATTCAGAAAATTACCAGCCTCTTGTCTGCAACAAATCACCTTCAGCCATTGCCGCTATAGCAAGGCCCTTCATGGCTCCGACCAGGTCTTCGCTGACTTCAAGTAAGACTTTAGGATCGTCGAAATGAGTGCAGGCCCGGACGATGGCTTTCGCGCGCTTCTCCGCTTCCTTCGGTTCACAGAAATTCAGACCATCAGCCATGAAGATTCCCGATCCGACGAACACGGCCTCTGCTCCAAGCTGGCGAACCAATGCCGCATCGGCTGGGGTGGCAATCCCGCCGGCAGAAAAATTTGGTACCGGCAGTTTGCCCATCTTGGCCACAAGCCGAACCAGCTCAACGGGCGCTTGCAGGTCTTTGGCCTGAGCATAAAGCTCTTCTTCAGATAACGCTTTCAATATCTTCATTTCACGGATGATCTGGCGCATATGTTTCACGGCATGGACCACGTCGCCGGTACCGGCTTCTCCCTTAGTGCGGATCATAGCTGCGCCTTCGGCGATGCGCCGCAGAGCTTCACCCAGATTGCGTGCGCCGCAAACAAAGGGTGTCTGGAACGCATGCTTGTCCACGTGGTGCGCTTCGTCGGCCGGGGTAAGGACTTCGGATTCGTCGATGTAATCGACGCCCAGCGCCTGAAGGATTTGTGCTTCGGCAAAGTGGCCGATGCGGCATTTCGCCATCACCGGGATGGAGACCGTTTCCATGATCTCGCGAATCTTCTTCGGCGAAGCCATACGGGCTACGCCGCCCTGTGCGCGAATCTGCGCGGGGACACGCTCCAATGCCATTACGGCCGCGGCTCCGGCTTTCTCCGCAATCTCTGCCTGGCGAGCGTCCGTCACATCCATGATCACGCCGCCCTTGAGCATTTCCGCCAAGCCGGTCTTGAGCCGCAATCCGGCATTGCCGTTCAGCACCGTTCCACCGCCGTTGGGCGTGACCGTTACACTGTGGCCGTTGGAGCTGGGTTTATGGGCCTTTGCGGGTGTTGCTTCTTTCTTTCCCCGTGATCTAGACATTGCGAACTCCTGCGCCGTGTCACGCTGGGGCGTCACGGCGAAACTTGTAGGGCTGAAGCTCTTATTTTACTCGGTTAGAACGATTTCTGCTGCCCAATCAGGCTTTTGTTTCACCATTAGCGATGATGCCTGCGGGAACTCCGTGCCGGGCAAACATCTTTTCCGGATCGATGGCGATGAACGTCCCTGTACTCCGCGCCAGAACTTCACCCTTGGCATTGCTGATCTCTGCCATGTTGATGTGGCGACGGCCGTCCACGCTTTGCTCCGCACTGGTGACAGTAAGGGCCTGGCCCAGCGGCACCGGCTTGATATATCTGATTTCCATGGATCCCGTAAGCGCCAGCACGTTGCGGAACTTGTTTACCTTGCCCATTGCTTCGTCCAGGATGGTGGCGATAATGCCCCCATGCGCGTGGCCCGGAGGCCCCGTATACTTTCGCGACAGCTTGAAGTGGCAAACGGCCTTGCGGGATTTTTCGTCCAGCGAGAATTTCAGCCGCATGCCCTGCGGATTGTCGTGGCCGCAGCCAAAGCAATGGTTCTTGCGCGGCTTGGGCGTGCCCTGGACGGCGTGTCCGTGTGAGATTTTGCGTTTGGCCATTTGTGAAGCAACGATTTTAGCATTCGGCATAAGCACTCAGCGGTCAGCACTCTGCAGTCAGCCCCTAACATGGTTTCGATGGAGATGCCAAATCCTTGAAACTCGGAGGAACGGAAGGGAACGGAGGATGTGAAATCTTACTTTTAATCGGGTTCGTTTGTTCCCTCTAAATTCAAGGCGCTTTCGAAGATTTGTTGAGGTCGTAAAGATTTGTCGCGGCCGAATGCTGACTACTGACTGCTGATTGCTATTTCCGTGCCACCAGTTCTGCGACGCCTTTTCCCTGAACGGTTTCGTGATAGTGCAATACGCGCAGAGATGAAAACGCATGTAACAGTTCATTCGGTTCCAGCAAAAACATGGCATGGCTGGGACCGCCAACAAAGTTCTTTTGCTCGGTTGTGTAGGTTTTGTAAATCAAATGGCCGCCCGGCTTGAGGGCCGCCGCCAAAGCAGGGAAGAGTTTGCGCTGAAGAAAGAAGAAGACCAGTACAAGGTCATATTGTTCACGTCCGAAGTCTTGAACAGAATCCAAATCCGCAACTTCGGAGGTGATGAGGAATTCCTTTGCCACCGGGCCCAGTGCGCGAGAGGCGTTTTTCTCCGCCAATCCAATTCCGACATCGGAAATGTCGATCAGCCTCGTTCGCCAACCCTGCTGGGCCAGCCATATAGCATGGCGTCCAACTCCGCCAGCGACGTCCAAGGCAAGTCCGGGAGTTGTTCCGAAAAGGAACTCATCGTAGGCGCTCACCAGAAACGGATCAGGTTCGAGTGAACCGTGCGAGCCCTCGCCGTATTTCTTATTCCATGATGATTTTTCGTCGATAGCCATATAACAGTCAGTCAACTCCGGTCTCCGTTGCAAAGGTTTCTCATTGTACTCGTGAAGACGCGTCAAGGCTGAATACCGAGCGCTGACTGCTGAGTGCTTATTTGCTGCGTTATACTGGAGACGTGAGCGCAGAGCAGGAAAAGACGTTTTATCTTGAGACCTTTGGTTGCCAGATGAATGTGCATGACTCTGAGAAAGTCATCGGCACGCTGGTGCATCAGGGTTATCGACAGGTTGAAACCGTGGAAGAGGCCCACCTGGTCCTTTACAACACCTGCTCCATTCGCGATAAAGCGGAACAGAAAGTTTTTCATCGCCTCAACGACTACAAAAAGCTCCAGAAGCAAGGCAAGAAATTTGGCGTTCTGGGCTGCGTGGCACAGCAGGAAGGTGAAAACATTTTTGAGAAAGCGCCATACGTTTCTCTCGTCGCCGGCTCAGCCTCTTACCGCAACCTGCCCGCAATGCTGGTGCAGATTGAGGCAGGGAACAATCGGGTAACCGGACTGGATGATCGGCAGACTGACCTGACCTTTGAAACCGACTTCACCGCCCGCACTAACCCTCACCGCGGATACATCACGATTATTGAAGGCTGCGACAAGTTCTGCGCTTATTGCGTTGTTCCGTACACGCGGGGCAAGGAGCGCAGCCGTACATCGGATTCAGTAATGGCTGAAGCGCGGCAGATGGCCGATCTCGGTTATACCGATATTCAACTGCTGGGCCAGAACGTAAATGCTTACGCCGATCCGCTGGGCAAAAAGACTTTTGCAGAACTGCTGTATGCCATTGGCGAAATTGCGGGTGTGCGGCGCGTTCGCTTCACTACGTCCCACCCACGGCACTTCAGCCGGGACATAGTGGATGCCATTGTGGCGTCGCCGCGCCTATGCGACCACATCCATTTGCCGGTACAGAGTGGGTCTTCACGGGTGCTCAAAGCCATGAACCGTGAGTACACCCGCGAAATGTACCTGGAAAAGATCTCGTGGATGAAAGCCGCCAAACGGCCGCTTTCGATCACCACCGATGTTATTGCCGGTTTCCCGAATGAGACGGCAGCAGAATTCGAAGAAACTGTCACGTTGCTGCATGAATGCCAGTTTGACGCCGTTTTTACGTTCAAGTACTCGCCCCGTCCCAATACTCCCGCGCTAAGCATGATTGATAGCATTAGCGACTCCGAGAAATCGAAGCGCCTGCAGATCCTGCAGGAACGGCAACGAGAGATCCAAAGGATCAACTACGAAAAGCGAGTAGGCCGGACATTTGAAGTAATGGTTGAAGGCACAAATGAGGCGCGCGGACAGATGATTGGGCGTACCTCGCAAAACATCACCCTGAACTTCACCGTGCCGCAAGACGCGGCGCTGGCCGTGGGCAGTTATGTTAACGTGCTGGTTACCAGGAGTTTTCCTAACAGTTTGTTGGGCGAAATGGTTGATTGAAAGAGTTCGGTGCGAAAAGCCCACCACGCGCCGATCCGATTGATTTAGGAGCATAATTGGTAACGGGCGGGCGTTGACCCGGCGCGGTTTGGAGCGGAGCGACATTGTAAGACGCGTAATCGGCGAGGCCCGTGCATGCCGAGCCGATTGACTCAGGAGCATAAATGCTGATGGCGCGAACTTGGGCCCTTAGCGGTTTGGAGCGAAGCGACATGGAAGTAGAAATGAAAATTCGCGGATTGATGATGGATCCTGTTACCAATATGCCCATCGTCGTGCTGAAAGACGTTGGAAGCGATACCGTCCTGCCGATCTGGGTTGGCGTCTATGAGGCCAATGCCATTGCACTGGAGATCGAAAAAGTCAGCACGCCTCGCCCAATGACCCATGATCTGATCAAGAATCTGCTAATCGGCCTGGATACGCACGTCCACAAAATTGTGGTGAATGAGCTGCGCGACGACACATTTTTCGCCGTAATCTGGATGGAACGGGAGGGAAGAGTTATCAGCATCGATTCCCGTCCCTCAGACGCTCTGGCGTTGGCTTTGCGCCTGGATTGCCCCATTTACGTTGAAGATGAGGTGCTCAAGACCTCCAAGGTGGCTAGCACCGCTGCCGACAAAATCTCTTCTGACGATCTGCGTAAGTGGCTGGAAGGGCTGAACGACGAGGATCTGGGCCACTACAAGATGTAGAGATCTGCGCTCAGGCGTCAGCACTGCATTCAGTTTTTTATCTCTCTTCGCGTCCCTGACGTGCTTTTGCGGTAAATAGAGTTGGGTCAATCTGGATTACTGATCGGCAACTCGCCCATGCTTCCTGAAGAACAACTCCAACGTCTCTATGTTGCCGGGTTTGACCTGCAAACCTTTGAACGCTTTCCCAAGGCGGTCGGCGTCCTCCGCGACGGCTGTCTGGCATTTCTTGTCCCCGGGCCCGACGGCTTGCAGATTCTTGGTAACGTCGGTTGGCGCATGGGTGAAAGCCTTGGTCCGTTGGTGGAGCGAGGCGGCCGCAAGGTCTTCGTCCATAAACAAGGAGTGATCGAAGCAACACCAGAACGGATTGCCACGCTGGAGCGGTTTCGATCAGATTTGAAGGCTATCCTTCGCGGGGAAGAGCCAATTCAGGAGCAAAGATAATTTTTCGGGCTGAGAACCCTACGCCGATGACAGCAGCATTTATATTACTTTACATAATATCTGTTATCAGACATTGCATAATTAACCCGTTTTTGGCAGTTCTGCGAAAGCGGGTTCTGATTGCCGATAGCTGCTCCCAACGCGATTGTTGTCAATCTTCACCAGGGCCACCAGGTCCTCAGCAGTGCTTCCTCTCCATCCAACGGAGCTTCAAGCCTCAATTTATCTCTAGATTGTGCTGCCCAAAGTGGCACAATACAGGTAGCGCCGGCGAGCAATTCTTTTCGCGCGCTTAGAACCCGCCGTCGTCTGGAATCGGCTTCCGGCGCTACCTGTCTTTATAAATTCGTCGCGCAACACCCCCTTCGTAACCATGCTGCAACAAAAACTGGAAACGTCCTGGTTGGCTCATCTGAGCTGATGCGCCAGACAGGACGCGACGACCAGCCAGCTCAGGCGGGTTCTAATCTTGGCACGTTTGTCCGGCAAGGCCACCATCAGGGCGGCAATGTCCTATCTGCTCAAATGCGAGCGGCAGGAAACAAATTTTTACGAGCAGCGGTCCCTTCGCATCGCTCAAGTCACCATCTACCGCGCTTACTTCAAGCGAGATCGCAACGCCTTCCAGAATGCAGAACGTCAATTGATGGCGGCATGGGCCACCCAGGAAGAAACGCTCGCAAAGTATGCGCCACATTACCTGCCGGCTTTTCGCGGCCGCAAACCTTCAACTATTCCTTTAGCAGCGCCAGCGGAGCTGGTGACGGTTGTAGATGGACGCGACGGCCGGCAATGGACCGCCTCGATCCATGCGTATCTCTCCTGGCGAGCTGGGGACAACTGGCGCCCGCAGCGCGAGCGCTGGCATCCCGACAGGACTTACTACCTGGACGCAAGCCGGTTGCTGAACGAACTCAACAGCGGCGATCCTTCGCACCTGGAGAAATACAAAACTGCGCCGCCGGCACAACCGGAACTGCCACCCAAAAAGCCGGCAGCTACAGCAGCGGACCAGATGCCTCTTCCCTTGCCTGGTCTAGCAATTCAACAGCAACTACCCATCGCCCTTTAAAAGGAGGTTCTACGATGGCCACTCGCAGACAATTCCCTTTACATCATCCATTGAACTCTTCGCCGGAAGATCAACGCTATGAGGCCGAAAACTTCCAGCTTAATCGGAGCGCGTACGAAAATGCGCGCCGGCAGTACCCCATTGGCTTTGCAGAGCGCATGTTGCTTGCAGAGACATTACTAGCTCGCCTTGCGCGTGTTACCGATCCCAGCGGCTGGGCAGCATATCTCCAGGAAGCTCTTGAGACAGTTGAATCAACCGGCCAGCGTTACGACCCTTGGGGTGCGCGATGAGCAATAAACACAAGACAGGAAAAGCCTATCTCGCAATTCATAAAACCGATCAGCCCGGCAATCTAATGTACGTCATTATTGATGATCGAGCTCTTTTCGATTTGATTGACTTACCTGAAAACGGAGACGTGAAGGTTCGCTATAAGGTAGTTAAAGGTGAACAGCACATCATCTTCCAGCATTTCTCTCAGGTTCTCAGCAAAGTCGATTTTGCCCTATGGACGATGGCTTACGACTTTAAAAAGCTTGCTGGTGTTGCATGACGCGCCTCGCTGATCGCAAAACAAGGCCGACAAAGACTGATCTGCAGGTTCTGGATTGCGGCAGTATCGCTCTTGTGGTACCCAGAACGCGCGAATGCTGGGCGTGGCTGCAGGGCGCTGTTGCCTTTGAAGTTTGGCAGAAGCGTCCAGTGCGAGGCCGCGTAGGGCCTTCAGGAATTACTGTCGATTGGCGATATGTGGGAGCAATAGCTAGCGCGGCGCAGCGCGCAAAGTTCGCGGTAGAACGACTCTCTGTACAGCACTTTGATGCACCAACTACCTCACGAAAACAGGCCGTAAAAAAAGCGGGGCACAAATGAACCAACCTGCCCCAGCTCCCACCAATGTCGATCCCATCGCTATCGCGATGAAGCTGCTTTCGCTCATCAAGCGGATCGCGCCGGCGAAGTGTCCCACCCATAGAACGCCCGACCGGAGCTGCCTCTGGTGCCAAACAACAGAAGAGATCGAGCGCGCTGAAACTATCCAAGCCTATCTGGCAAGGGAGGCACAATGAGCAAGTGGAATCACAGTATCTGCGAGGAGTGCTGGTGGAAAAGTCCCAACAGCGTCGAGAATGGTGAGCCCCACCGCCTAAAGAACGCGACGAAAAGAATCTGCTGCTATTGTGGCGCTGAAACTCTGAGTGGGATTTTGGTTAACGACAATCCAGCGACCACGCCTTGCAAAGGTAACCACCCTGATGTTCCCCAGGAAGGCAAAATTGAGTTGGTCGATCTGCGTAAATACATCGTCAAAGAATGGCTAGGGCGGTCCATCATCGTGCTCTACGAGTATGAGCAATATGGATGGAGCGGATTCCGGTGGGTGCCAATTGGGGGGAATGTTCAGATTTGCAATTTTGAGAGCGAGCAGGCTGCTCACGCATACGCTCAGGGCTTAGGCTTTTCGCCGGCATCGGCGCCTACAGACGACGAGATCAAAGCGATCTGGCGCGATGTTGCAAACGGTGTGGGGGAGCAAGGAGATTTTCTCCGCTCATTAGGGAGTGCGATAGTTCTAGCCGATCCAGAAAACTTCCCGATCATTCGCCCAGCCGCAATTTTCTTCATTCGTAAATATCAGCTCGAAAGTTTGGCAGCCCGTCCAGTTGCGATGCTGCCTATCCCTGAAGAGAAAGGAGGACCAGAAAACACCCATTCGTAAATTAAGTGGCAGCCGGCGAACCGTAAACCGTTGCTTAGGGCTTGCGCCAGTTCGCCGGCTTTTAAACCAACAACAGCACTTGAAAAGGAGAGAAGCGACAACATGCCAAACAAGGCCCACAGAACATGGAAACGACACAGGCTCACCCCAGAAGCAGCGGCTAAAGGCAATGCTTTTGTAGAGCAGCTGCTTATCGATAACGTTCCCCTGGAAGTTGCAAAGGCAGCGCTAGGCCAGCTGATGGTCCTCCAGGGCCTAGCACTCAATGGCGGGCAGAAGAAAGCGACCGGCAGAAAACTGCAACTGACACGCGAATGGGTGAGGGAGATCCACGAGCAGACGAACCGGAAAAGCGAGCGCCTGATCCCGTTTGAGCCGGTACCTGAATTGCCATCACCGGCCCTGCAGGTGATTGCAGCATCAGCCGCTGGAACCACGACGGCGGCAGAAGCTGCAGCTGCTATCGCGTAAAGGGGGGTACTCAATGAACGAACCAGAGGTAAGAAGAATAAACCGGAGCAACGGCGAGGAGGAGCTGGTGCCAGTGAGCAGCGCAGTGGAAAAGCTCACTCCCTATTACAGGCTGTCAAAAGAGCAGATCTCAGAAGCGCTGCTGAGTCAGGTACCAATGACAACAGCCGGCTACGTTTACACCACAACAAATCTTCCCGCTCACTACTACAAGATGGCCGCTGACTTTGGCGACGCAGCAGGTGAACCTGGTCGAGAACGAGAAGTAGCGGTTAACCGGTTAAAGAAATTCTTTTTTGGGGAGGCACGATGAAGCTGGATCTTCCCCAGGTCAGCCGGACTCTTCGAATCAACACCAAGTCGAAGGTCCACATTCCATTTACTAATTGTCCGACCTGGCTGCATTTCTTGACTGCCGCCAAAGAGCTGGCCGGAGCGTTCCCCGATCTGGACCAGCGCGAGATCGAGCAGCTTCTATTTGAAGGTGAGCCACTCATAACGGACGAATTTATCTACGTCCCTCAAACAGTCATTCTCAATTTGCTGGGCAGCGCTATAAGGCATGGGCTGATCGAGCCGCCGGCTGGGCTGCCTGAAGAACTGTGGGAGCCAGCATGAAAGCAATCGTAGATGCTGGCCACATCGAGAAGGAGGTTTTGGGAGTTAGCGCGAAGGATTGCGCGATGCTGGCCATAACCGCGGCAACCGCTGAAGGCAGGACCGCTCGCTTCCCCGTAGATGTTTACGACCTGGAATCGGGCGAACGCTACAGATTTGTGGAGTCAGAAGAACAAACCAACGTGGAGGAGAAAAAACCAAGTGGAAGAATATTTCTTCAAAAAGAAGTTTCTACGCGGGCAGCGCGTTAGGGCGCGCCACCCGCGAAAGCACTTTGCAGTGCATACCTGGAAGCAGATTAACACGAACGGCATCGACGGGAACACGCTGATTTCTATTGCGGCGGTTATCGGGGTGGTGCTGGCATTGCTGGGGGTCGCTTATGCGAAATTCGCGTAGCAGCGGGAGCAGACGCCGATCTCCTGAGTACAGACAGCACTACCCTGATAACCAGGTTTCCAATGAGGCCTGGTGCAGGAAGTGTAAGAAGAGAACGCAGCACCGGATTTTTAACCATCGCCTGAGCAACGTTTGTATCCCTTGCCAGGAACAGGACGAAGCTGATCGCCAGCTTCGCGCTCAACAGCCGGCGCAACCAGCCGCTACGCAGTTTTCTCTCTTTCCAGGAGGATCGCGAACTCTGTGAAGCTACATATCCCAAAACAAATTGGAGTGACGGCAGAGGGCAAAAAGATCGAGCTGCCGGCTGACCTGATCACCCAGGGAGTTGCTTGGCTTGCCAAACGGCGTCGTGGCAAGAGCTACGGCGCCGGTGTGGAGATGGAGATATTCGCAGCGCGACGGGATCCTTTTGTTGTCCTCGATCCAGCGGCCGCCCACGTCGGGCTCAAATACAAGATGGCAGACGACGGACGCAATCCTGATGGCCCATCAGGATTGAATGTGCTCGTGGTTGGCGGCGATCATGGCGACGTTCCATTTGACCCGCATGGCGGGAAAATCTTCGCTGAGGTTGTGGTCGAGCATGACGTTTCTGCAGTAGTCGATTTGAAGCGAGTGGGCCGGGCTGACCGGATGCGATTTGTCGCTGACTTCGCTGATCATCTTTTCTTGATTAATAAAACCCCGCGTCATGTGTTCCTGGAGGAAGCGCAAAACTTCATCCCGCAAAATCTGCGCTTTGAGGACCAGATGAAGGTTTTTGTCGCTTGCGAGACGCTGATCAAAGAAGGAGGCGGGCAGGGCATCGGGTTCACCATCATCAGCCAGCGGCCGGCTTCTATCGCCAAAGACGCGCTCAACATGATCGACAACCTGGTGGTCCTGGGGATGAGCGGGACGACCGACATAAAAGCGGTTAAAGACTGGTGCAACAACAACGCCCCGGAGCTGGTGGACCAGCTCATAAAAGATTTGGCTGCGCTGGCGCCTGGTGAGGCTTGGCTGATCGCGCCGGAATCGCTGCCAGAGAAAGCAGTTCGTATTCGCATTCGCCCGCGCGTCACATGGCACGCCGGCAGAACCCCGCGCCGCGGCGACGTGCAGCCCAAGCGCCTGAAAAATGTTGCGGCTATTGCCAACCAATTTAAATCGCTCCTGGAAGAACGCAAGGCTGATTGGGCCGCAGACCAGAAAAGCCAAAAAGAACTACAGGCCGCGCTGCGGGATCGAGAGCGCGAAGTAGAGCGGCTGAAAAAACAGCTTGAGCGCAAACCGCAAGTATCAGTTCCTGCCCAGGTACCGGCGCCAGTACTCGACAAGAAGGTTATAAAGCTCGCAGTCGAAAAAGCTGTAATGGAAAGCAGCAAAGATCGCGACGCTCAATGGAGAGAAGCGTTACAGAAATACCAGACAGCGCTGCACAAACTTCAGCATCATAGGCAGGCTTCTATCAGCGACAGCCTGAAAAAGCTGGACGGTGCAATCACCCTTCAACTCGCCAACGTAATGGAGACGGTTAAATTCGACGCTCCTCGCGCAGTAACTAAAGTTGCAGCCAAGATCGATTTCGATTTCGGCAAAATTGCGGCCGCTGCATTCCCTCAGCGCCCGCCGGTCCCCCACACTTCCGCCCAGGTGACAGGTACACCTGCCCCAGGGGGGGCCACTGCACCGCCCGGCGCCGCTGCCGCTAACAACGGCGCCGGGCAAGGTGCGCCCGACATCGGCAAATCGCCCCGGCAAATGATCCTGACAATAATGCAGTGGAGAGAGAGAGGGATTACAAGACAGCAACTCGCCTCGATGACAGGAATCAAGAGCCGGGGCAGCTCCATGCGAACCTACCTGACCACGCTGCGCCGGCACAACTACCTGGTAGAGAAAAACGGTCTGCTCTTCCCTTCTGACCAGGCGCTGCAGGATTTCGCTGACGTTCATAGCGAAGGGCCACAAACAACCGCAGAAGTAGTTGAAATCTGGAAGCCCAGGATTGGAGCAACGCCGGCAAAAATCCTCGACATGCTAGTGGACCGCCAGGGTGGGCCGCTTTCGCGCGAAGAAGTTGCTGGCGCTCTGGAGATCGATCCTGCCGGCAGCTCAATGCGAACCTACCTCACCACCTTGCGCCGCGCTGGGCTGATGGTGGACGTGGACGGGAAAGCTATCGCTGCCAATAGGGAGACGTTGCTGCTATGACTATAAACAGACTCACTATAGCCAGACTGTTTGACCTTCTACTCAATTTTACAGCTGCATTGGGTTTTGTTGCGCTTCTAGGTAGCAAACATCCCTCGTTAGCTTGGGGCCTTCTTTTTTTCTTTGCGCTGACTGAAATTGACCGCGTAATAGCGGCAATCAGAAAGGACGTTGTATGACACAAGCAACTGTACAGCAGATGGATGCAGCAATGCAGAACGCAGCGCTCAAGCAACAAGAGCGGCGCTGCCGGATCTGCAAATGCACAGAGAGGAACGCCTGCCGGGTGGAGAGGACCATTCGCGGGAAAAAGGTGATCACCGGCTGCGCATGGATTGAAGAGAACCTATGCGACAGCCCAAGCTGTCTGACCAAGGCCGGCTTTACTGATCTGGGCACAGCCGCAATGCTAGCCGCTGGATGGAATGAGGAGGAATGAAACGCTTGTCGAAGCGCAAAGAGGCAACGAAGCGCCGCAAGCGTCAACCTGCCAAAACGCTGCGCTCGCTTGTGCGCCCCTGGATAAATTTGCTCTCGCGTGTATACGACGAGCTGCAAGCCTCTCGCATGTTGCAGCGCGATCCCGCAGAGGTCCTTTGCCGCGCTACTGAGCACCTGGACCAACGCAGGCCGCCCCAGGGCGAAGGGCTGAAGCTGCACCTAATAACGGTGATGCTCATGTTCACGCTCGCTCTGGACGATGAAACTGCACCGTTAAAAACACAGTGCGCGCGCCGCCTGAAGATGGCGGCTTTGGCAGCTATCAACTCTGTGCCGGAGGGAAGCCGATGAGCCACGACTATCGCTGCGGCTTCTGCCGGCAATCGCTGGGGACAGTGAAAGTTGCAGACAGATTTGTTTTTTTGGCCCTTAAAGAGAAATTTACAATCGCGCCGGCTAGCTTCACCACCGGCAAGAAGGTGCTGGTACCAATTATTGGCTTGCCAGCCGACGCGCCCGCTGGATCCACATGGTTGTGTTCCAAAGCAGATTGCCTCTTGAGCGCGTTTACTCAGTGGCGTCACAAAATCAGGGAGGGACACAATTAGCGGGAGCTATAAAACCTTTTATCCGGTAGTGGTCACACCGGATGCGCTGGTGAAGAGAGGGGTGCCCAAAAACCCAGGGCTCACCACGCGCATAGGCCGCCACATATTTTTTATCCTTGGCCAGGATAGTTACCAGCACAAAACGGTACCAGCTCGCCGGCGAAGAGGCCTTCCTGGATTGAATGAAGCGAAAGCGCATTTGCGATCACATCCAGACCACAAGGCTGAAGTCATCTGCCATATCGCCGCAGTGAAAGCCAAGGGACTACCCCAGCACGGTAAAGAGCGTGAGCAAACCTACGAAGTGCTGTTGAGCAAACTTGCGCGCGCAGTGGGGCTCAAAGCGGCGTCGTCGATCTGCCGGCATTTGCGCCGGGCAAAGATGGTCCAGCGCAAAAAGCAGGCTTATGCTCCTTCGCGATTCAAAGCCGCCGCGCCTGAAGGAGTAGAAAATTTTGAAGAGCAATACTACAAACTCCCCAAGCTGAAAGACCTCAAGAATCTAAAGCTGCCGGTGAAATTTGGCGACGACGTGAAGGGTGGCCATTACTATCACTCGCCGGCATGGTTGAACCATCAAAATTCTGGGATCCCCAAACATCCATACATCGTTATGGAGTACCTGTTATCGCGCGGCCTGTTGCAGATGCGGCATGGGAAGATGGTTTATGCGATTTCAATTTCTCTCCGGCAGATCTCGCGCAGCCTGGCGTTGCACCCAGAGGCAGTCAGGCGGGCTATAAAGTATTGGGAAGGCAAAGTTGTTTACGACGTGGCGCAGCGGCGCATCCCGCACCTCAGCTCGCCGGTGTTGCGATTCGTCAGGAGCAAGCGCGAGAAGTACACACGCGCCGATGGATCGACAGGCTACAAGCGCAAGCCCTCAAGAATCGTTTATGTAGCGGAGAACAAATTTACCCAGGACATGGCAGCAGAAGAACTGGAGCGCTTCATTCGCGCGGCCCAGGAGCTGAAAGGCGACCCGATCTGGCGCGCTAGGGCTGAAGATATCCATATCGCGCTGCTGAAGGCCTGGGTGGACACAGAGCGGCATCTAGCGACGCTCTGGCGCGACAGTCGCAAGAAAATGGCAGAGCGCGGCCTGCCGCAAGACGTTATAGATGCCCTGATCCCCCCGCACCCCAGTTGAACCTAGGCGCGTCGCGCGCCAGGGTCCCCTGATTCTTGCGACAGCGCCCAAAACACCATCCTGCCCACCTAATCCAGACAACCACCAAGGCCCTAGTGTTCCTACAGCACAAAAACCACAAATCACAGTGTTTATGCGGCTTCCCGCGATTCGCCGCACGTAATATTCTGCCAATATCCTCTCAGGCAATCTTTAGGTGTGGCAAAAGTAGTACAGACAAGACTTCTCAGGCAAGCGAACTACTCCAGACTGCAAACTGCGCTTAACAGTAGCGCAAACTTCAGTTTGCGCGATCTCCACAGCTTTTCCTATAAGAAAGCGATTTCACGTTTAATACTTAAGCGATATCACGATAATTACCAAGCGAGATCACGTTTTTTGTTTTAGCTGTTTCACGGTTTTAAGGCCTGATTCCTCTTGTGATTATGAAACCTCTGAGATATCAGAAGTAGTATTCAGGGCTGTGGAAGCTGTGAATAGTGTGGATAAGGTAGCGCCTGCCGGCGCGACGGGCTGCGCCCTTTTCTACCTGGGGGCTGCCGCCCCCAGACCCCCGCCTCCTTTGAGGGTGCGAAAAAGCAATCAGAGTGCCAGAGTATCGTCGCCCTCAGTTTTCGCGCGGCGTCGGCCAGATCATCGCAGCATAAAAATACATCACAGAGCATACGACAGAAAGCAGAAAACCACTCACGAATTTGTTTTGAGATAGAAGTATGCCGGTCCACACGCTGATAGGTATCTCCAGCGAATAAAGGCAGGCTGAAAGGCTTTTGTTCGTTTTCAAAATGGCACCGCCGTTTTGTCTGTCCCCCGCGCGCGCCGGATCTTCCAGATATCGCCGGCAAAATGTGACCGGCGAGCTGGTGATGTCGCTCGTATCATCGCTATGGCCGCGCGCGGGGTCATTTCAGTCGATTCACCGCGTAGACTCTTGACCGCCATCATCCATTGCGCCAGGTTGCGCGCTGGCTGTGCTTCAGGATTTTTATATTCCAGATCGACGCGCCGGCCGATGTTGTGCCGCTTTAACAGCCAGCCGATTAAACCATTACAGGCATGACACGCGCCGATGAGGTTTTTAGGATGAATGTCGGACTCATTCGCGTTCAAGTGATGCACCCGCATATTGCGAGAGGATCCACAGAAGCCGCAACGTTTCAGTAGCTTTTTGTCGATACACTGGCGCGATCTCTGGCGTCGCGTCCTGTCCGTTATTTCGCTTACCGGCTTTCGCCAGCGGCTCTTGTCACAGGCCATAAGTTACCTCGATTAGTTCGACTAGTTCGCGAAGGTCACGTTTTACAGGCAGACTGAAGTCATCAGAAAATAACGGGGCAGACGCTGGGTATTTACTCTTCATCTCTTGCAGTTTTTGCCGCAGAGTCAGCTTGTGCGGTGGAATCGGGAGATTATTGTTTCGCGCGAAGCTGGCAGCGCAGTTGGAGCAAGCCGGCCGGCGAGCCACGATCTTTTTATCGCGCAGTTTGCCGTTGTTAAATTGGTAGATGAGAATGTACTTGGCTGGCGGCTGTACTTCCCCATGATTTCTAATTTCGCAACGGCCGGTGCTGCAGGGTTGGAGCTGGTGATTTGTGCTGGCCATCAGTTCCCTTCTTTGCCAGCGGACGAAGCCTGTAAGAGGATTGGGTGTAACTTCGCCAGGTTCTCCAGTAGGTCCAGCGCGGCGGCGAAGTTGGAGCCGGTGAAAACCGCCATAAAATGCTCGTCTTTTTTGGGCTGGCATATCCAGCTCCAGGATTCTGTTACAGAGCCAAGGTCTACAATCGTGTTGAAGTTAAATGCTGCGCACATCGGCTCATTCACATAAGCCTCTGCTTTCACCAGCGCGCCGCCTTCTAATTTCAGCGTACCGGCATCAGGCATCGGCTTGAATCTCAACTGCAGCAGGGCCGTTCTAATCTGCTGCTTTCGCATCTCCAGACTCATGATCATTTGGTAACTGCTCCTCAAAGAATTTTTTCAGCTTGTCCACCGTTTCCGGCGCCAAGCGCGATCTCTTACCGGCTTCTATCTGCCGGACATTTACAGGGTGTATCTTCAAGTGATCTGCCAGCTGCTTTGGGCTCCAACCCTGGGTGTGACGCGCGTGCCGGAGCTTGTCCCCGATATTGGTCATAAACTCGCGCAACGATTCGCGCCGGGCAGACATGGTTTGCTGAAACGTCGCGCGATGTTTTGTGATCGCCTGCGGTGACTTTGGCCCTCCGTTTTTATGGCCAGAGCTGTTGTGTTTTGAGAGGACCTTATTGGGCCGCTCAAAATCCCAGGGATCGATCCCCTGGGCGCGCCGGTGTTCCTGTAGCAGTGCGTGTGTGTCCTGAATAAAGCCTTCGCTTACCGCGCCAATAAATGCGCCGCGGTAAGCATCGGGATCTTCCCAGGAGTCAGGTTTTTCTTCAGCGCGCGCAGTTAGCGTCTCTTCGGCCGAACCGTCGCCGGCGTCGCTCATTGCCAGCATCTCTTCAGCCGCTTTATCGCTGAAGCCTTGCCCGACCAGGTAAGCCTTTAGCCGCGCGCGCTCGCAATCACTGAGCGTTTCCTGCACGGCTGGTTTCCTCGGGCTCGCCGGCCGCATCGTCTTCAGGAGCCAGGTACTCTTGCACTCCACCAACAAACTGCTGCACAAAGAGCTGATAGTCAGGAATTGCAGTTAACCGCTGCAGAATGGGATGTGATGGGAGGAAAGCCATCACCTGGTCCACGTCATTCAGGAACGGAGCGAAGTTGGCAAACTCATTGGGATACGCTCGCTGTGCGACGGCCACAACACTATCGCCTTCGTCGCCTTGCTCAGCGCAGCGCACGATGAGAGTGGCAAGCTGGTCCAGCGGATCGACGGCCGCAGACGTTGTAGCAGCGGGAGGAGTCTGAGGTGGTGGAGCTGCTGGCAATTGAGCTGGCGGCGGGACCTGTATGCCGCGCGCGGCGGCCGCCAGGCGCTCACGTTCCAACTGGATAGAAGCGAGCTGCACATCCAGCCGCTTGCTTTCAATAATTGTTCCACCCGCCTGCTGCACCAGCTGAGGCAGTTGCGTTACGAGCTGAGAGCCGGCCGCAACCAAACCCGATTTCCAGCTTTCACCACCGCCACCACGTCCACCGCTGATGCCGTTCATCAGGATGTCTTTCAGGCTGACTTCAGGGCCCAGTATCTCTTTGAGCGCGTGCAGGCCCAGCGGATCGGCGGGAGCGGCGGCCGCCGGAGCGGGATCCATTCCACGCTTGGCCAGCGCCAGAACAAACGAATCAGCTACGCTGTCTTTCTTCCCGCCGGTAAGGTTCGCCAGGGCCGCTTGCATCAACTGAGCGGCCAGCGGGTCTTTGTCATCGGCAGTGAGTTTTTTTATTGCTGCTGCCAGGAGTGCATCCTGGATAGGATCCTTCTTGCGGTCCAGGACCTCAGCAATGCGGCTGATCACATCTGCTGTGTCAGATCCCGATGAGTGACCAGCCGGCGCGGGATTGGGCGCTGCGCTTCGAGCTGGGGACACCAGCACCTGGTCAGACTGCAACAGCGGCGCGCCGTCGATTGCGAAAACATCAGTCTGAATCGCTTGCCCATTTTTCTTTAGCCAGGCTTTATAGACGCCGCCCCCATGCTCGCTCTTGATGTCCTCCAGCGTAACGGGAGTGTGATAGACGCAAATGTATTTTGGCCGATCAGTGTTTTTAACCTTGGGCTCAACACGGTACAAATAGATTTCCCACTTCTCGACGTTCCACTTTGCTTCAGAGATCGAGCGCACAAGGTCAAAAAATTCCAGCACAGGCGCCGGTGTTGTGTCGGGAGCATCAACATAGTCATCCAGATCGTCCAGCTCTGGCTGTGGAGGAATGACGGGCGGCGGCGCGATAGGCTGCTGCGTTTCAACTTTGGGAGCTTGAGGCTGAGACTGCTGGGGTTTTCGCCGGCGCGTTCTGGTGATGACCGGCGCTGCGCTGCTGAGGTTTTGATCTTCCATTTCTCTCCAAAAAGAAAAACCCCGAAGCGAGAGCGGGACGCGCGATGCGTCGCTCAATGCTTCGGGGTTCCTTTGTCAGGATTACCTGAAGTTTAGATTTTTACTTGCCCAACCAAAAACTACTATTAGTAGCTACGAATGCTAATTTCTATTTGCCAGCGGATCATCTTCCAGCTGCAAATCCATGAGCCGGCCATCGTTAAAGTTTGCGTCGATGGAAAGCACGTCGAGGTGCAGCTTAAGCCGCTGGTGTATTTGGGCCAGCGCGTTTTGAAGGAAGAGCTGGCGTGTGTCGTCGCCCTTCACGACGGTTGCAATTGAAACCTTGCTGGCTTTGATGATCCCATTGCGCCTGGTTTTCATGGAGATGTGTTTGAGCGCTTCAGGAAGTATCCCCAGCTCGATTCTTACCCTGCCATGAAAGCCAGGTGTGCTGGCGCTGGAAAGCGCGCGCGTTAATTCATCGAGTGGGATCAGGACTTCTGGACTTGCTGGACCGGCAGACATTGGGGGAACGGCCTTTTTTTGCGGAGAGCCCCCATAAGATGCAATCGAGCGCTGGGGTAGCTCTTATTGCGAACTATAATGCACCGGGAAATAGCAAGCGAACATTGAAGGAATACCTTAAGACTGTGAGTTGATGCTGCTTAGTTCTATCGAGTGCTTCCCTGTGTCGCGCTGTCCTGACACTGTGCCGGCAGGGTAGCGTAGCGGAGCATAGGCGACGGTAGCGTAGCCGATGCAGCGGTCATCGCCCAGGCCATAACCAAATGAAAAGCGGGCGATTCCTATCTCCTATCCAGCGATGCAGGCCACATCCAGTTCGATCCCAGCTAAAAAAAAACCCTTTCCAGATCCTTACAACTCTCATGCCGGCTTACCTTTGCGCCTTTCGCTCTCAGGAATCTCCAGATGATAGCGGCCAGTCCCATGGCACATGAAACAAAGCGTGCTGGTGATGACTTCGCCACAATCGCAGCAGCGCCATACTTTGTTATCGCGGTCCCACCGCTCAGATTTATGAAGGCACTCTTGCCCGCTGCCGCCCAGGATCTCAACCATAGACCAACAGAATACTCGAACTGAAAGTCCAGCTACATCTCATTAAGTGCGAGCGGATAAATAGCTCGAATGGGCGGCAAGTAAGCCGGCCCGGCGCGGTCCAGCGAGCCGCGCGAAAAAAAATCGCGCAGACCTTTTCAAACTCTGCCCCCCTCACAATCTGGAAGCCACGAGCGTTTCTGCTGGGGAATCAGACCTGGGGGCAAGCTTCTACAGCCAGGGGCGCTCAATTTCCAAAAATGTGACGGGGGCAGAGTTTGAAAAGTGTCAGTTTATAGCGGCACTTTCTAAACCCAATGGCCAAAAACCTTCTCGCTCAAGTACCGCTGATCAAGAGCCGCCGCATCCCGATCCCGAATGGAGATGCCGGCATCGCGAGAACGGTCCAGCACATGATCGCTTTTGCCCAGGGCGATGAGGGCGCCGGCCATCCCAGCATCAGGGCGCTGGCCACGCAGATCACGCGCAATCTTGCCAGCCGCGATTATCTGGGCGAGATCACAGCGGTTTTCAATTGGGTAAAGCAGAACATACGCTTCAGCGGTGAATTTAAAGAGACGCTGCAAACTCCATACGTCACTGTGCAGCTCGCCACCGGCGATTGCGATGACTTCTCAACTTTAGTCGCTGCGCTGCTGCTTACGCTGGGCTACCAGGTGCGATTCAAAACTGTGGGCGTGGATGGCCCCGACTTCAGCCACGTTTATGTGGAAGTAAAACTTAAAAGGCAGGACAAATGGGTACCTCTGGATACTACTGTGCCATCGGCAACTGTGGGCTGGGAGCCGCCAAACATCGTTCGCGCAAAAACGTGGACCGCCATGGGTAACGCAGGCCTGGGCGATTTTCTGGGAGCTGCTCGGCGTCGTCGCCTGGGAGATCCAGCTGCGGATCGCGGCCAGCAAGCGGCAGACCTGGTTAAAGCGCTCGATCCTATCCAGCAGGCATTGGCGCTGCGCATTGCCGGCAAAGGCGCGACAACGGCAAACTATCGCGGCCCTTTTGGGGTGGACGCGCAATTCAGTTCAAGTGATGGCATTCCCACAATGTGGGTCCTGGGCGGCGGTGTCGCCCTGGTGCTCGCCGGCATGTGGCTGGGCGGTCCCAGGAGAGGGAGAGGGAGATAAACGAAATGGCAAATTCAAGCGCAAAAAAACAGGGGATAGCGTCACACTTACGCAGGCTGGCATTGCTGCATGGTTATCAGGCCCGCACCAATCGACTGGCGGGATATCAGCCGATGCAGAACCATGGGGAAAGAGTCGCGCTCATCAGCCCCGCTCCGGCCCCAGCTCCTCAGCTGGCATGTAAGAAAAAAAGTGGCTGCGGTTGTGGCGGGCGCTGCAAGAAAAAGAACCTCATCCCAGCGGCCGCTGCGCTGAATAGTCACATGCGACGCAACGGCAAAACTCTGGGTGACCTGGGTTTTGATTTCTCAGATTTCGCCGATTCCTTCAGCAAAGTGACTACCGGGGTAACAGACGCGATTGGGGCAGCGAGAGGGATCAATAAAGATCCCAATTCAAAAAAAGATCAAAAGAACGGCGATGGAAAGAATGGTGGAGGCCAGCCCATAGTTTCGTCGCTTCCCCCTTGGTTATTGCCAGCGGGCGCAGCGGCGGGTGGGGTGGCTTTGATTGTGGCATTGATGAGGCGGTGAAGGATGGCGGCTGCAGGCCACATCCAGCGGGCGATCATTCGCCGTCGCGCGCGGCTGGGCGATTACACTCCGCTGCCTTATCCACCGCGGGGCGGTTGTGATGGCACGAGCCCCAGCATAATAGCTGCCGTTGGCAAAGGCGCTTTAGCGGTTGCGCCACTGACAGGACCGGCAGCGCCGTTCGTAGCGATCTTCGGCGCGCTGGCTTCGCTCTTTGGTGGGAGCCACGCAAAAAAGGTTGCAGAAGAGAGCCAGATCCTCTGCGCTGCCGTTCCGGCCGCGAACCAGGCGCTGGAGGCAATTTACCAGGGAGTGAAGTCTGGGCAGACATCTCCCCAGGATGGCGCGGTGCAGTTGGACCAGCTGGTAAGCCAATTCTCTGATGCGGTGAAGTCGATTAACAAAGGGACGTTTGGAACGGGCAACTGTAACGGGGCATGTTTGTACAAGGGATGGCTGGTGCAGGCGGTGCAGCAGCAGAAAGCTGATTTTGCAAAAACGCAGCCACAAACAACGTTAGTTGAACAGTCGATGGCCCCATTCAGCGGCGTGCCCTGGTGGGGCTGGGCGCTGGGAGCGGCGGCGGCAGTGGCGATTCTGATTTGAGGTAAAGAGAATTTATGTATCAAAAAAAATCTTCATTATCGGGCAGGCGCGGGCTGGGCTCGCTGGGGGTGCAGAGTTGCACCGTCGATCCCATTACCAATGCGCGCGTGTGCAGTGACGATTCTGCCGGCACTTCGCCCACGTCGCCCAATATTGTTCCGGCCATCGGCTGTAGCGGCAACGTCACGCCGCGCTACCTGAAGGACCCCACCGCGCAAAACTGGGCCTGGAATGTGCTGTCCCCGGCCACATGGATCTTCACCGGCCGGCCTGATCCAAATTCGGTTTATGACACTTACACCAGAGCAGACAATGGCGCGTTTGCCGCTGTGGGACCGGGTGGAGGTTTTATCTATGACTCTCCCATGCGCTCGACTGTGCCGGCGTATTCGGCCTGCCCCAGCGCGACGCCAGCGCAGGCTCCAGCAACGCCAGCGCCTATGACGGCAACGGGGACGGGAATAATTCCCATGCCGATGTACACACCCTCGCCAGCCGGCAGCGGCTTTTCGCTCTCCTCGATCCCCAGTTGGGCGAAATATGGCGGCATGGCAGCGGCGGCATTGTTCGCTGTGAAACTTCTGATGCCTGGAGGGAGGCGTTAAATGTATCTTCCCAAAAACAGAACGCTCTCAGGCCTGGGCGATTGTCCCAGCGGAATGGCAGACGATGGCAACGGCGGCTGCATCAAGACGAATATTTTGATTCCGCTGCCAGGCCTGCCGGTCCCTTCAGCGCTGAAAACAGACGCGCAAGGCAATCCGACGAACTATCAGCCAGGAACAAAGTTCGCAATTGTTAACGTCGATCCTTCACAGCAAGACTCGTCTCAGCCACAGAGCGCGGGCTTTTTCAGCCAGGAATTGATCGCCGGTACCGGCATCAAGATCTGGCACGCGCTGGGCGCCGGAGGCCTGCTCCTGGGGATCGCCGCCGTCAAAGGCCGCAAGCAACAATGACCTCAATACTGAGAGCGCAAAAACTTCGGCTGATGCGTCTAGGCGACAACTCGCCTCTGCCTTCGCCGCCCGGCATCGCTATGCCCGGCGACACCTCTAATTCTGAGCCATCAGCTGGAGCTTTTGTGGGAATGCTCGGACTAATGGGACTGCTGCAGATCGCTGGCTATGTGCTGCCGGTTCTGTTGGTCCTTCGCATTCTCAACGGCAGCGGCGGCAGCAAGCAGAGATCGAGATGATCGCTTTAATCTTTTGGCGGCGGATGGATAACAAATTCGTGACTCGTGGGCTCGGTCCAGTTGCGTGGCTCAGGCAGATGGCACTCTTTACGGTAGAAGCCATCATAGCCATTTGGAATTTCAAGGGTTTCAACACTCCACTCATCAACATCGAACCTTACGACACTGGTGTCAAAGCCCAGGAGAACGTATTTGTAGGTTGGGCTACCAAGAATCGGCCCCAAGGAGCGCAGCTTTTTAAGTTTTGCCATCTGTGGGTCATTTTGAAGCACGTCTCCCACTTTACCGGCGAGCAGCGGGCCGGTGCCGGTCAGACAACTCAACGCCATAATCACATGCTTGTCGGGATCGGCTTTCACTTCAGCATTGGGAAAGTAGGGCGTAAGTTCTTCCTGAAATTGCTGAGCGACAGCATCAGGGCCGCCGGTTATATCGCATCCGACGAAAAAAAGGCAGGTAACACAGAGGCAGAGCAAAGCAAGGGCCCTAAACATGGGAACTCCTGGGGTGAGATAGCCAAGGGGGAAGCGGGATTATGTGCCAAGTCTAGTTGGCAGTCAAGAAAATTTATGGAGGCCGCCTGATGTACCTGGTAAAACCCACCCAGCCCACAACCGCTATGGGAAGTCTTGGCACAAACTTGTTCACGAATGCCTGGAACTACTATTTTGACAGCAAGGCTTTTAACCACGATCCAGACAACCAGGCGCCACTCACCCAGCAGGAGAAAGATTACATAGCGAACCAAGCCATTAGAGCTACCGGCATGGATCCCTATACGCATCAGCCAATCGCACCGCAGTACGCTAGTTCCCTTCCCTCCAATCAAACGGATCGCGATTCGCTGGCAGCCAAAATAAAAACCAGCGTAATCGCGAACCTGAATAGGAATTACGACAGCAGCGTGCAGGACCTGAGAGATCAGCAGTTGAATGCTCAGCACAAAGGCATCAGCCCCATAGCAATCGCGCTGGGAATCGCAGGGATAACGCTGGCCGGCGTATGGGCCCTGAAATGACGTACATCCCCAAGCCAGCAAGAGATGGTTCGCGCGTGATGCTGGGAGGACCAGCGCCAGCGCAGATCGACCTCTACAGGATTTTTTATTTGGCTCGCGGGCGGCGCCGATGTGTGAAACGTAAAACGCTGGACCAGGCCCTGAGTTTTCAGCGCCGGCTGCCGTTCGGCGCCAAGTCTGAGATTGTGCCGGTGACGAATAAAGGACCGCAGGCCCGCTTGCTGGTAGGAACAAAAAGTTAAAGGGGCCGGGAGCACTTCTGCGGAGTGCAAGAACCGGCCCATGGTGCGCGATAGCCAGCGAGTTGCCAGTATGAAACACGCGCGCGGCTAATGCAATAAAAATTATCTGAGTTTCACTCGCTTGCCCCAAACAAAAAAGTGAAGGGGCAGGCCCATGGAAAAAAAGAAATCGACACAGAATAAGGCGCGTGGCGTTAAAACGCGAACCCACAAACCGCGTAAGACTCCCAAACAGCGCAAGCAGAAGCCGCTGCACAAGAAAAACTTTCTAGGCTTCGGCGGCGGCCGCAAAGTGGTTTCCATTGAAGAGGTACGCGACCTGCAAAAGGATGCGGCCAAATCATTCTGCTCCAAGGGTGAATACCAGGCGGCTAAGAAGGTCGCTCGCATGTCCCCCAAGAGGTTCGCCAAGCAGCGAGGCATGAAGGTTGAGGGCATGGTGGACCGCGCCACAAAGCGCGTGAAGAAGAAAATTGCAGAGAAGGCCCTCAGCATCCTGAAGGAGAACCCCAAACGCAAAAAGAAGAATTGCAGCAAAGCGAACGGCAGCAAGAAGCCGGCTAAGCGTCGCGCGGCCAGCAAAGCGGCGGTCCTGCAGGCGATCCTGACCAAGCTGCTATCGAAACGCAATGGCCGCAAGCGCAATGGCGACGAACTGAGCCGCGCGGAGGACCTCTTCAAGAAATTCCAGGGCCGCGATCCTGAAGAAATCATTGAGTACATGGAGAAGGACGTAAAGCGGGAGAACTACGTCAAGCTGGGCGATCTGACCAAACTGGAGCTGGGCGGGCAGGCGACGGTTGATTTTGGCAAAAGCGATCTGCCGATTCTCTCCTCCAATGCCGATGGCACCCAGCTTTACATTATGGGCGGCAATCAGGATATGCAGGCCATCATCCAGCAGCTGGGAGTCGATCACTCAAAGGATTACCTCGACCTGGGCGAAGTGACGCAACTGGAGTATTTCACCCGCAAAAAGCTGGATAACTTCCAGCCGGTCTACTACTACCACGAGCTGGGGGACGAAACTGATGAGCTGCCGCGTCTGATGTATGACCAGCTCAACAAACAGCTTCACCTCATAGGCGGGGCCTATGAAGTGCAGGACGTGGGGATAGTGAACTGAAAGTCCAGCTACATCTCACTAAACAGCGTAAGCAGCCAAGAGCTGAGGTCGTCTTGCAGCGACCTCGATAAACCCAAAAAAGCGGGGCTGCCGGAAAGGCCCCCGCTGGGTAAATCCAAGTTTTAAATATGAGTCCAGCCAAAGTATTCAGTTTGCCGAATAAACGCGAGCGCCGCCAGCCGGTGAAGCGTGCTCTTTCCCGCGTTCGCTCCCCGCGCAGCGCGGCGCTCTCGCCTATTCGTAAAACTGTTACAGACCTGAAGCTGGAAACGCTGCGCGGTGATTATCAGATTTTAGGGCGTGTGGAATCCATGACCACGCCGGCCGGCAAGATGGTATTTGGCGACGCTGGTCCGGTGATCGCGCGCTTAGGCCGGTCCGGCTCGCTGGCGTTCCTGACTGAATGGCCAGGACTGCAGCCGATCCACGTCCCCACAGATGATCCCTGCCCTGCCTGCCTGAATGAATGCGAAGTGTGCGAAGGCAAGGGAAAAATTCTCTGTAAGAACAAGGGATGCGGCGGCGCTGGAGTTCTGCACCACGATCCCACCCCTTGCCCCAAGTGCCTGGGCGGTCCCCGCAAAAAGACAAATCTCAAATGTGGCAACTGTGGCGGCAGCGGCAACGTTTTCAAAGAGAAGAAATGCCCGGAGTGCAAAGGCAGAAAGAAACAGAAGTGCGATAGCTGCGACGGGGCCGGCAAGCGCGGTACCGGCAAGCGTGAAGGCAGCAACGATTACCACGCCCCAAGGTGCAGCGAGTGCAACGGGCATGGGAAGAAGATCGAGCTGGTAGAGCAGCCAATTGAAAAGTTTTATGCGGACCTGGTGAACACCCCTTACATGGGAACACTGGCGAAAGATGGTCTGTTCGCCTTAGGCCCTATATCGCGAATGCTGGTGCGTGAAATGGAAGGCGGATACGTGAATGGTTTCGCGGTGATTGAGACGCCGGCAGACCAGGACCCGCTGCTATTGCTGATTGATGAGATTGCAGTCGATATGCCGATGTATCTGCTTGGCGGCCAGCCAAAACTGAGGATGCTGGCATGAATTGCAATCACCCGCGACTGACGAAAGCAGAGAACGTGGAGATGGGCGGCACAGCTTCCACCATCTACCAGTGCGATGAGTGCAGCGATCTCTTGACGGTGACGATTACGCCGATGGAAGCCGACGAGCCGACTTTCGGGACGACCAGTTGAGGCGGTTTCTTTAAAAAGATTTTTGAGTTCTACGTTTTTAGGTTCTACCAGGTCAAAGCAAATGCCCCCAGCGTTTGAAGCGCTGGGTATTTTTTTGTGAAGAGAGCGAGCAGCAATGGCCAAACCAGTTTTGAGAAAAGTGCGGATCGTAAACCCGCACCGTTCAAAAAGTTCGAGCCGTCGAAGCGCAAGGCGGCAACGAAAAAATTCTGCGCTAGGTGGGAGTGAGTTGTTCATGTTGACCAATCCTCGTAAGAAGAAAGCAAAGAGCGGCAAGAAGCGCAACCCCAAGTTGCACATCGCCAAGCGCAAATCATCGCGTCGCGGCGGCTTCCAGGCCAGCTCGCACAAACCGCGTCGCCGCAATCCTGGGCGTATGACCAGCGCATTGCAGAAGTTGAACATCACTTCAGCTTTGATCGCAGGCGGCAGCGCAATTGCCGGAGGCCTTTTGACCCGCGCCATCCCGCAGCAGCTGTTGAAAGCGAAGAACACCGGCATCCTGGGCTACGGCGCAAATTTGGCTGTGGCGGTGGGCGGCTTTGTGGCAGCGCGTTATTTCACCAAACGGCCTGAGATTGCCTATGGCATTCTCGCCGGCGGTGTGGCTGCAACCATGCTGCGCGTGTACAGCGAGAAGATCTCCCAATCCTCAGTGAACCTGCTGGCGGAAATGGGCGACGTGGAGTTCTCGTCCGATGGCCTTGGCGCCCTGGGCGAGTACCTGCAAAGCTCAAACCCGCCATCTGACAATCGCGGCGGCAAGTTCCAATTGCCGGCAAGCGCGGTTACTCAGCTGCCGCAAGCCAGCGCAGCCGGAGCATCCAGCGTTGCGACCACTGATATGGCGTCTGACCGCTTTCGCGGCCGCTTTAGCGCTGCTTAATTAGCAGCGCCGGAGAAAACAAAATCAGTTCCCGCCTGGCCAGCAGCTGGGCGGGAACCCTAACGACAAGTGCATAAATCCACTTGGAAGGGAGTGATACGAAGTGAAGAAATCAGTTCTGATTATGCCTGGCAGTGAGCTGGTAAAAGCCTCATCGCCTGACATGCGGGTGCTGGCAGCTGCCGGAAGATTCAAAGGCAGCGACATCAGCGATCTCATGAGCGACCGCCGGCCAAATCCGGCCGTCGATAACTATGAGGAAGCAATCGAGTTCAGTTATTACGATTCTTTCTCGGTTGCTGCCAACGCGGCCATGCCGGTAAAGACGGTGCTTTTCCAGAGCCCCATCAGCGGTACCAAAACGCTGGCGCAGACCAACATGCGCAAGCAGGGATCGTTGCCCTCTGATGAGCGGTTCAAGGTCCTGGGCATTCGCATTGAGATGGCGTCCAACACCAACCCGACTGATGCAGTGAACCTGCTGCAGAATGTCAGTGTTGTTTTCAAAGTGAGGACGAAGCCTTATTTTGAAGGGACGATTGAGCAGGCGCCCGCTGGATGCGGTTTGCAAATGACGGCCGCAGCTCAGGTGGGCACCGCGCCTGCCGGCAGCTCAGCGATTTTCTCCCTGGTCAATGGCCATTTGGATCCTCGCGCCGGCTGGCTGTATAGCGGCAAGGGCGTCTCGATTGGCGTGAACGAAGGCTTTGACGTTACGTTCACAGCGGAAACGGCATTCAACTTTGTTGCTGCCGGCTCCAACCCTCCAGGGGTGGGCACGTTCTTGAAAGTGTTCCTGGATGGAATCGCCTATCGCGGCATCAGCTAACCAAAAACCATCCCTCGCCTAGTGCGATAGAAGCTGCCCCCAAGTCAGTTTCAAATTCTCTGCTCTCCCCCAGGAGCTGCATGAGGAACGCAAATGGATGTCTGCCAGTTTTGCCACGGCCAGAAAGTTATCAAAGGCCCCAATGGGAATCTCTATCAGCGCTGCCCTGCCTGCAATGGCAGCGGCAAAGATGACAGCGGCGGGACCCCGTACACGTTCGTTTATGAAAAGCTGCCTCTGAATGCGAACGTAAAAAGTTTGCAGGACCAGGTGTCGATCCAAAACGGCGACTTCAAGCTGCTGTTTCTTGTGGGCCTGAGTGACGGAGCTTTTACCTGCCAGCTTTCAGACGGCAAGACTCGCACATTCTCTGACAAAGAAGTCCACCGCGACAACCTGTTTGGGACCGCGCAGAACCCTATGCCCTGGTTGACCGCCTACACGTTTAAAAAAGGCGCTTTGCTGGGCGTGCAGCTCAGTGACATAAGCGGCGCGAACAACAATATTCGTTTGGGCTTCACAGGAGTGCTCTACCTCTAATGGCTGGCTTAGGGATTCTGAAAAAGGCGTTCCCGTTCATTGAAGCGGCGGCATCAGCCGGTGGACCGTTCGCTGTTATGGCGGCGCAAGCTGTTGGGAAAGCGATTGGGGCTGAAAAAGTGGACCCCACGCCGGATGGCATCGCCAAGGCGATCCAGGATGCCGGCTTTACATCGGAGCAGCGCACCGCTCTGATGCAGCATGAAGCCGATCTGAAACAGGAACTCGCCAAGCTGGGGTACCAAACGGCAGAGGACCTGACCAAGTTGGACAACGATGATCGCGCGAGCGCTCGCGCGCGGCAGATCGCGCTCAAAGACGCTACTCCAACAATCTTGGCGGTGTTCGTTGTCGTTGCCTGGGGGCTGATCCAGCGGTTCCTGTTAACGCACGTAGTACCACCGGCGATGATCCAGATAGTCGCAAGGGTGCTGGGAACATTGGATGCCGCGCTAATGATGGTGCTGAGCTACTACTTTGGCAGCTCAGCCGGCAGCGCAAAGAAAACTGAATTACTGGCGCAACAAGGCCAGCAGCAGCAGAACTGATAGGAGCGGAAGCAAAATGGTAACTGCAATTCATGTGTTTATCGGATTCGTCGCCGGCCTGATCGTGATGTTCGTTTTAAGAGCGGATGCTGTGAAGTATGCGCGCGCGGCGGAACAGGAAGCAAGAAGTCTGGCAATTGACGGCGAGAACGCAGCCTTTGCCGCGAAGGAAGAGCTGGATAAGTTGAAGGACGCCGGCGCGAATGCGATTGGTCGCGTGGAACATGCCGGAGCTGCAGCGGTCCAGCAGCTTCACAGCTCGCCGGAATCGCACTAAGCATCAGCTGACTGACAAAAACTTTTTATCTCGATACGAGAGAGGAACAAAAAATGGACGTAAGAATTTCTGTCGTCTCTGGCGACAAGCATATCTCCCTCATCTTTCGCGACGTGGACGCGCTGGCAGCAGCGGCAGCCAAGCAGGCGCCGGACAGCCCGGCCACCAACGCGCTGAAGGCAGCGGCCTACATTGCAGACACGACACACGCGCGCATGAACGATACCGATGCCCTCGAAGTGACGACTGACAACCTGGGCGATCTGCTCAACACACTGAAATAGTTTTTTCACGCTGGCGTAGCTCAGAGTGAGCACTCGATCTGTTAAGCGAGAGGACGCTGCAAGTAGCGAGGCAGCCGCCAGCTCCAGAAATTCCAATGTACTCAGACGATATTCAGTTTCTGCCAAACCGGAAGGACCTCACCGCGCTGTTTCTGCCGGATGAGACTCAGCTGCCAGCTGGGGATCCCAATCTGCTGGTATTTGTCTTTCCTGTAGTCAATGCGCGGCAGACGGTTGAAGAGGCGAGATCGATCCAGAAGCGTAGCGTGCTGTGGGCCATCACCGGCAATGATTCAGATGCCGCCGGCTATCGCGTGCAGATTACTCAGTCGCACCAGGGCAGGCTCATTCCGCTGTTCCAGAAGCCTATTGAAAACAAGAATGCCATAGGCACAGCACAGGCCCCTTGGATCCTGAAAGAAACCCGCTTCCTGGAGCCGGGCGACTCGATATCGGTTGAGTGCAAAAGTCTTTCTGTAAACGACGGGTCAAGGATCGAGGTTGTGTTGTGGCTCGCAGAGCTACATGACGATCCCGCGACCACAGGAGCAGCGCAGTGATTCCAGTTCCACAAAATACAAGGCTTCTGATCGCGCAAAAGGCGTATCAGCTTTTAATGACGGCGTTGTGCATCTGGCGCGAGGCGCGTGGAGAACAAGCCGACGCGCAGCGCTCCGTTGCCTGGACCATTCGCAATCGCCAGAAGGTGGATGAGCAGCGCATCGCAAAAGCGCTGCCGGCGCGATTTGGTGGACCGTCGCTGGTGGGAATCGTTATCAAGCATGAGCAGTTTAGTTCTTTCAATGCCGGCGATCCCAATTGCGTGAAGTTTCCTATTGAGTCTGAGCCCATCGGCTGGAAGTCCTGGGAACAGTGCCTTCGCGATATGGATGACGTGTTCAACTCCAACGTGCCGGACCCGACGAATGGAGCCACACACTATTTCGACGCTTCAATGGACGACCATCTGCCTACGTGGGCCCAGCAGATGACGCGAACCGCGGTGATTGGCCGTCTGAGGTTTTACAAGTGAGCAACGCCGCAAGTTTCATCATGCAGCAAAAGAGCGCAGCGCTGAAGCGCGCGCAGACCACGCGCGAGATCCTGGGAGCGGGCGACTCTGAGCAGGGGCGGCCATTCAATGTCACGCCAGCGCCGTTCCCAAATTTTCCGGCGCCAGGCGCTGGACCGGCCACCATCATCAGCTACCAGGTAGCGAAGGGCTTTCGCGCAAAAATTACGCGCATGGCCATCAACAGCTGGGGCGGCCAAATTTATGACGGCACCGGCAACGTTGTTTGGCGCGTGCTGGTAAACGGCGCAGCGGAAAAAGGATTGGAGAATCTGATGTCGCAATTTGGCACTGACTCCAACCCGATCCCCGTTCAGATTGCGCTCAATGAAAACGACATCATCAGCATCACCGTTGAGGTCCCGAATGGACAGGTTGCTATTGCCGGCAACCAAACCACATCGGCGCGGCTGATTGGTTATGCAGTTCCCCTGGGACAAGGAGTGACGCAGTGAGGACCTGGGCAATAGCTCTTCTAGTGGCGCTGTCTGTTATCACCTTGATATTGGTAGGGGGACCATCCTCTCCCGAGCCGGTGTACGCCCAGGGCGGGCAGATGACCGGCATCACCTGGTCTGGTCAGGTCATGACGGCCAAGACTACAACGGGGCCCACCAGCAAATTCCCGAATTATGGTTTCAGCTCGCATTGGCTGACTTACTGCACCACGAATGCCACCAGCCTCAACATTGAGCTAGAGGGCAGCGACGATGGAGCTACGTGGAACCAGATCAGCGAGCAAGGTGCGACAAGCACTGGATGCGGGATCATTGAAACGGGCGGCTACTATCCGCTGGTTAGGGCCAATATTCTCGCGCTGACGGGCACCGGCGCTACAGTGAACGCCTGGTACCACGGTTCGGTGTTCGCGATCCCGGCCGGCGGCATTGCTAAAGGCGGCAAATACGCTCAGCCAGTAACGTATGTTCCATCGTTCGCTTATACCAACAGTGCGCTTTCATCCACGTTGCAAACGGTGAGCAGCTCGGCGGGAGCGGTGTATGGTGGCTACGTCCACAATCCCAGTGCAAGCATCGTGTACCTGGTGATCCAAGACGGATCGCAGACTCTGAATCAGTCGCAAATTATTGTGCCAATGACAGCGAGCTTTACTGGGCCCATCCAGTTGCCGACAATTGGAGTAGGATTCGCAACGAATATTCAAGCTGCCTGCACCACGTCTCTCAGCTCGTTAACTGCGCCGGGCAGCGCCTGCATTGTGAACCTTTACTTCAAAGGATCGGCCAGCACCAACGCAGTAGTAAATCTTGGTGGGACCAGCACAGTAGTAACCACGCAAACGGCCCCGCCCACTGATAGCAGCACCCCGCCGCCAAATCTCAAAGCGCGTCCTCTGGTGTACTGATATGGAACTCATAAAACAATATGGCCCGGCGCTGAAGCTGCTGTTTGAGCTGGGATCGATTTTATTCTCAGCCGGCGTCCTCTATGCAACGGTGAAGTTTCATGGCAAGGCGCTGAAGAGGCACCAGGTTGAAATCGACGGCCTCAGCACCAGTGATCGCGAGCAACAACAAGAATTAGCGGAGCATGGCCGCGATATCGAGGGCCTGAAGGTCCACACGCATTACCCTGCGGTCCACTAAAAAGAATTTCTGCGCTGGCTCATGCCCCCAAGCAAAACAGCGCTTGGGAGCAATATGAAAAAACTCGCATCTGTAATCGCACTCTTTTGTTTCATCACCAGCGGCTTCGCTCAGAAGTCCAGCACGCCGCCCGACTTCACCCTGGGGCAGCTCAATGTCACTTTGCAAAATCCCCCAAGGCAGGTAAATTTTGGATCGGCTGTAAACTCGGGCAATCCTGGTCCAGCCAGCTACTACTATTGGGTTGTCAGTAACTATGCCATCGGCAACAGCACTCCAGCCGGTCCCTTCATTGTTACAAACGGCCCCAATACGCTTTCATCGGGCAGTGGCGTTACTGTCTCCTGGAGAACGTCCTCCGGAGCGATCTCTTATGACCTGTTGAGGACCAGCACCAGCGCGATGCCGGTGGGCGCCTGCAATTGCGCTGTAGCGGCCGGCGTGACCGGCAGCAGCACCACAGACCAATCCAACACTCTCAACGCCTACACCGTCAGTACCTTCGATCCTTCCACTGTGCTTTGGGCTATTACCAATGAATCGGTTTCGTCTGGTGTATCGCAAATCACGTTCAGAGTGGGCGGGATCGCGAAGTTTAGCCTGGCTTCCAACGGCGGCGCAGTTACCCTGCCCACGCCGGCTACAGCGCCCGCTCATCAGTTTTTTAACGCGCTCTCCGGAGGAGGAACGTTTTCATCGGCGCAGCCGGCGTCTGCCGATATCAGCGACGGAACGGGAACCGGCGTCGTTGTCAGAACAGCCAGCCCAGCGATTTCCTCTCCAACGATCACCGGCACAGTTGCGGGAGGAGCAAGCTATACCGCTCCCACCATCACAAATCCCACTACAACCGGAACGGATAGCGGCGCTGAGACGTTCACGGGTAAGACGTACGGTGGAACTACCCATCATATCCAAGTCTTTACTAGCAGCGGGACATTTACAATCCCGTCAAACATCACAGGGGTAGAAGTAACAGTACTAGCAGGCGGGGGAGGTGGAGGTGGTTCCACTGCAACAATTAACGGCGGGGGTGGCGGCTCAGCGAGCGCTGGAATAAAGGCACTGTCTGGACTTACACCGGGAAACACTCTGACGGTCACCGTTGGTGGGGCGGGTGCTGCTGGACTTACAGGCGCGACCGGGGGAACGGGAGGGGCATCTTCTGTTTCCTCAGGGACTCAAACTATTACTTCGATCACCACGAATGGCGGAGCTGGCGGAGCTGGTTCTCTTGCATCTAGCCCTCCTGGGGGCGGCGGTGGTGCCGGAACTGGTGGGGACTTAAATCTTACTGGTTCAGCGGGGGGCACAGGGGTAGGGGGGAACAATCTGGGAGGGACAGGAGCCGGTTCTATTCTGGGAGGTGGTGCGCCCGAATCCGGTGGTGCAGGTGTTGCTGGTACATCTTTCGGCGCAGGCGGTGGCGGGGCTGGCGGAGCCGCAAACAATTCAGGAGGAGCCGGCTCCGCTGGCGTTGTCATATTCAAGTGGGTTAACTAGAGTTTCTGTTGGATGGCGTTCAACAACTGGACATCGGAGGCACCAAGGATCGGGTGTATTCCATCGGCGGTATAGTCGGACTGTCCAGAAAAAACGGCATCCGCATCGAATACAGCAACGCTCTGCATGTGGCGGATGCCATCATTCAATGGAGTACGCCACATATCGTAATAGCTGACAGGTGCATTGCCGGTAGGAACCATCCATGAAGCAGGATGAGCAGGATCGAAAGCATATAACGTGCAGATCACTACCTCGACATGCTGCTGATGCGCCATATTAACCATTTGCTGAAGATCGGCAAGAGAGGAATTGTTTGCGTTGCCTTGGAAAAAGTTGTTCCAGCCTCCCATGATTACGACCTTGGCGGGAGCAACCGGCAAAGTAGAACACGCGTAATTAAATTGAGGATCAGGGGCGACACCATCCGGGGGCTTGAAGCCGTGGCAGATGTTTTGTCCGGATAAGATGTCAGGAAAACGAGCTAGCATTTGGTCTGTTCTTTCGCCAAATACTCCAGCATCAATGTACCCAGCTTGAATAAATTGAGGTTCGGCAGTGAATCGCCCAAAAATTGAGTCACCAACAAAAACGATTCCGGAACGCGCCACAGGGGCAGAGGTTTGAACTGTTCCACCGCAGCCAGCCAAAAGGAACAGCAGAGCAAGGATCGTGCTTTTCATGTATGCGGAGTGTAAAACAGAGTTGCTGAAAACGCGAGTAAAATTGGCATTAGCCATTGGTTGCACCCCTCAGTGGTGCAGTTACTTTGGTTAGGCCGGCTTCAGGGGCTCGAACCCTTGGAGCTGGCCGTTAAAGTTTAAGGAGCTTTCTTTTTGCGTTTGCTCCAGCGTGCCGCTATTGCGTTGCGAGCGATCTCCTGGCGTCTTGCGGGAGAAAGTTTTTTAGCCCTGCTCTTGCCGCCTGCACGCCCAAGAGCAACCGCTGCGGGATTTTTTTTCTTTGTCACGACGGCAACATTAGTACATACCGCTAAGTATGTCAATTTAAGATTTGTTAACACGAAGGAAAGTTCTCATCATGTCAAACATTGATCTCCGGCAAGCTATCGTTACTGAAGCGCAGCGGCAGGGAGTGGATCCCGCGATTGCCGTTGCTGTCGCAACGCGCGAAAGCGGCATCATGCAGTGGAAGCCAAACGGCCAGCTGGTGATTGGCAAGGCTGGAGAAATTGGGATCTTCCAGGTAATGCCCAGCAGCGCTCCTGGATATGACCTCTCCGATCCCATACAGAACATCGCTGCCGGCGTTTCTATTCTCAAGCAGATGTTCAATCGCTATGGCGACTGGCGCTACGCGCTGGCCGGCTACAACTGGGGCCCAGGCAAAGTCGATAAATATCTGGCCGGGCTCGCTTCCCTTCCCTCTTCAGTGAATAGCTACATTAGTTTTGTGATGAGCCGCGCCCACGTGTACAACGCAGGCCTGCAGATCAAATTTAAAAATGAAGCCGCAGCGGGACCGGCGGGATCCACGTTGCCTGACAACGGCGCCAGCGCATCGACTTCGATCTCTGCCGGCGGCGCATCCAAACCCGCGCTGATCATCGGCGCAGCGGCTTTTGGTTTGGCCGCCTGGTTAGCTCTGAGCTGAGAAATGCTTTTTGGGGAGATTTTTCTTTGCGCGAAGCGAAGCGATGACCTAAGTACCTAAAAGATACCCACTTACAATTATTTACTTTACTATCTGTTATCAGACATTGAAGATAGTCCAATGTTCAAGCGCATTTGGTGCACCTGGGCGGTAATTCCGTACAGGAATGCCAGCAAGGGATCGAGCCTAGACGTCCTCCTGGCTGGAATGTGACCGGCCAAGCATCGTTACCAGCAACTTCGCCGACAATGCCATCCCAAATTGCTCACAGACCGCCATAATTGCCCTAGGGCTTTTTGTCCTTCAAGTTAAGACGGGAAAGAACAACAATTTTTGCATGTTCACCCCTGGAGTCCTTGAGCCGGACGCATCAACCGTGAAGTACTACCTTAGGTTGGAACAACGTCCCAGCCACCCGACGCGCAATAGCCAGGAGTTCCCTCTGTCCTGCAAACACCCGAACCATGCCCGATTTGCTGAATTCCGGCAGGTTGACCGCGCCCCCATGTCGGATTCTGGCGGCACTTTCGGGCGACGCTACCACCGCTGGAAATTCCGGCAGCACCAGCCGGGGATGGAGAAATAGCTCGTCCAGCGTGTTGGTCGCCCGGGCCTGTTCCAACTGTTCCAGGCTGTGCGCTTCGTCAATCGTGAATTCACGGACAGCGGTACGCTTGAGTGCAGCAAGATGTCCGCCTACGTCCAGTTTCTTCCCCAAGTCGTGCGCCAGTGATCGCAAGTAGGTTCCCGAACTGACCCAGGCGCGAAAGTGAACCGTCTGACCGGCACAATCGTAGAACTCCAGTTCCTTGATTTCGACCTGCTTGGGCTTCAACTCCACAGGCTGTCCTTTGCGGGCCAGCCGATGCGCGGGAATGCCGGCAATTTTTTTAGCGGAAAAGGGCGGAGGAAACTGAGAAATTTCGCCAATGAACTCCGCGGCAGCATCTACGATCTGCTTCAATGAGAGATCGACAGATTGTTTAGGGCCTGCCACCTGACCTTCCGCATCGTAAGTATCGGTCGCCCACCCAAAGCGAATCGTGCCTTCATACCGTTTGTCGGCTTCATTATAAAACTGCGCCAGACGCGTAAATCGGCCCAGCACCAGCGGCAGGACGCCAGTCGCCATGGGATCCAGCGTGCCAAGATGGCCCACGGACTTTTCGCCGATGATCCGGCGTACGCGCGCCACCACGTCATGTGAAGTCATCCCGGCCGGTTTGTCCACTATCAATACCGCGTCCACTTGAGTAACTCCGTTGAATCAAGCATCATACTGAAGAAGCTGCCACCGCATGTTCCCCATCAGAGACGACGCTCCCCGATCGACAACACCGTTTATCAATTACTTTCTTATCCTACTGAACATTGCAATATTTCTGTTCGAGTGGTCATTGCAGCTTTCGGGAGGACCTCGCGCAAGGGCCGACTTTGAGATGCAGTTCGCGTTCATTCCAGAGCATGTGGGCGCATGGATGCAAGGATACCTGCCGGCCTCAGTGGCCTTTGTACCCTTTCTCAGTTCCATGTTCCTGCACGCTTCCCTGCCTCATGTGCTGCTGAATATGTGGGGTCTGGCCATTTTTGGAGACAACGTTGAAGACCGGCTTGGCCACTTCCGCTATCTGGCTTTTTACATTGTGTGCGGACTCGCAGCCGGGCTCACGCACCTGATTTTTAATTTCAATTCAACCGTGCCCACAGTGGGGGCCAGTGGAGCGATTGCCGGCATTATGGGAGCCTATCTGGTTCTTTATCCGCGGGCACGTGTACTAACCTGGTGGGGCTTTTTCGTCTTCTGGCTGCCCGCGTGGCTGGTGCTGGGATACTGGCTCATCATCAATCTTTTGAGTGGCGCTGCCTCTGTGTTGGCGGAATCCACGGGGCCCGTGGGAGGCGTGGCTTTTTGGGCGCACGTTGGCGGATTCGTGAGCGGAGCATTGCTGATCCAGCTCATGCCTACCCGGAAGAATGTATACGCCTTTGAAGATTATTGAATTGCTGGTCGCTGATCGTTGCTGCGTCGCGGTTTTAGAGCACGCCCGCCGCAGGCCCAATGCGGATTTCTTCGATGGCAGTATTCGCAGGAGCTGAAACGGCGTGCAACACGGCTTGCGCCACGGTTTCCGCCGAGATCATCTTTTCTTTTGGCGCGCCCGGCCAGAACTGGCTCCAGATTTCAGTGTTCGTAGCACCCGGCACTAACGCAAGCACGCGGATGCCACGCTTGCGCAGGTCTTCACGCAGCGCGTGGGTGAATCCCAAGGCGCCAAACTTTGACGCGTTGTATGCGGCCATGCCGGCAAATGGCTGCAATGCCGCGACCGATAGATTGTTCACAATTGTCCCGCCTGCGCGCATCAACGGCAGCGCGGCGCGTGTGACCAAAAACGTCCCAGTCAGGTTCGTGTCGATTACCTCTCTCCAGGTTTCAATCGATAGCTCATCCACCGGTGCAAGGGAGTGGGCTATTCCGGCATTGTTGATGAGCACGTCGATTGTAGAGTGCTGTTTGCTGATTTCGCGGAAGAGTCTCTCCACTGATGCAGGATCGCGAACGTCACAAGTGATGCCGCTAACTTGTTTTTCGTCGGCTGAGATTTCGGCTGCTGCGGAACGAAGGCGCTTAGGGTCGCGGCCTGTGATCAGCACTGAATAGCCGCTGGCCACAAAGGTGCGGGCAATGGCCAGACCAATACCGCTACCTCCGCCGGTAATGACAGCAACTTTGTTTTCCGCCTCGTTCTTAGCCGGCACTAGAACGAATTTCCATTTTTGCCATTGCGAATCAGGGAAAGAAACTCTTCGCGCGTATTCTGCGCGGTGCGGAAAGTGCCCAGCATGTGCGAGGTCACGGCAGCGGAATGCTGCTTCTCCACGCCACGCATCATCACACACAGATGCCGCGCCTCAATCACTACTCCAACTCCCTGGGGATTGATAGCATTCTGGATGGTCTCTGCAATTTGCACCGTCAAGCGCTCCTGCACTTGCAAGCGGCGCGCAAAAATATCCACTAGGCGAGGAATCTTGCTCAACCCCAGCACCTTGCCATTTGGGATATAGGCAACATGCACTTTGCCAAAGAATGGCAAAAGATGGTGCTCGCACAGGCTGAACATCTCAACGTCTTTAACGATGACCATTTCGTCATAAGGCACGTCAAAAAGTGCGCCCTGCAGCACCTTATCGGCGTCCTGATCATAGCCCTTGGTCAGGTATTCCAGAGACTTCTGCATGCGTTCCGGCGTTCGCAGAAGGCCGTCGCGCGTGGGGTCCTCGCCTAAACGCACCAGCAGTTCACGCAGTAACTCCTGCGTACTAACCTCCGATACCGGCGAAATTTCGTCAATTTTCTTCACAGCAGCTCCTGATTTCACCAAAATCTCCTAGTAGCGGATTTCCCTGCCCCCGGCATATTCGAAGGAGTTAAGCATCGTTTCTTCGATCCGCACCTTATCTATCTGCGCGTGGTGGAAGTTTTCTTCCAGAATGTCAAAAACTTCAACGCACAGGTTTTCGGTAGTCGGCACGGTTCCTTCAAATTCCGGTAATGTATTGAGGTTTTGGTGGTCAAAACGTTCCAGGATTTTTTCATGGACAAAAGAATCGAGATCCACCAGATTGCAAACCATGCCCGTACGCGGGTCCACCCGGCCCGCGACCGTGACCTCTACCGAATAATTATGGCCATGACCATGCGGATTATTGCACTTGCCGTACACGGCCTGGTTTTCCGCGGCGGACATTTCATCGCTATGCAGCCGATGCGACGCTGAGAACAGATAACGTCTTGTCAGGTAGGCCTTCATGCTTCTCCGTAAAAGTCCACAAAAAGGTCGGGCGTTTCATACACGCGGACCCGGTGCAGTTCAGCCAGACTCAGCTTGGGTTCAAGGCGTCGCCAGATACTGATGGCCAGGTTTTCCGTTGTGGGGATCTGGTCTCTGAAATCCGCCACTTCCTTGTTAAGGAAGCGATGGTCCATCGCGTCAATGACCTCGCGATTCATGATCTCCTTCAACTCTTTCAAATCCACCACAAATCCAGAGCTCTGGTCCACATTGCCCTTCACCGTGACTTCCAGCGTGTAATTGTGGCCGTGGCCGTTCGGATTGCTGCACTTGCCAAAAATACGTTGGTTTTCTTCCGGCGTGAATTCCGGATTGTGGTAATAATGCGAGGCCGAAAACTCTGCTTTCCTTGTCAGATAAACCATCAGAATCAGATCGTTAGCTCAGATCGCCCTTTCGAATAGATGACCCATCAGCCGCTTTGGGTGCGGATTGTGAGTACGTGCGCCCCTTCCATGTTAACTCGCCCCGCCTATTGAAATGGAGGTGAGAACGCAACAAAAGTGACACATAAATTGGTAACCCTATGACAGCCAACAAGTTAGCTTTTCCAGGGAAATGCGCTTGCCGGATTCGAAGAAGAAAAACAAGATAGAAAAGCGCCCCAATCGCGAACAGCAGAGCTCCGGTCCGAACGTGATCTCGATCCATCATGGCCAGCCCGGTTCCAAGCAGGACCGCGATCGACATAAACTCAAGCGCACGCCTGACTGCCAGCAGTACCGGATGCCGGAAGAGTATAGCCAGTCCCTTGGACCAGCCCTCCCACATCGCGCCAAAGGATCGGTACATTCTGGTGCGAACCAGGCCAGCCCCATACCTGAACCAAATCCGGTGACCTGAAACTTTAAATAATTTTGCTAACTCAACGTCTTCAAGGATGTTTAGCGGCAGCGCGCCATGTCCGCCAAGGCTCTCGTACACCTCACGGCGAACGAGAATATATTGCCCGTTTGCCGCCATGGTCGGATCGGCAGGGTCATTGATTCGTTCCGATGAATAGGTTCGCACAAGGTCGGCAAAAACCAGCGGCATCACCGCGTGCTCCCACCAAGTGGCTGTTTCCTGCTCCGGCGAATACGAGAGCAAATCGACTTTGCGTTCCTCCGCCTCGCGCACGGATGCCGCCAGCGATCCGGGGTAGTGGAACGTATCAGCATCAGTGAACAGAAGCCATGTGGCATTGCTGCCCATAGCGCCGGTGACAAGCGCATTAACCTTCCCTGTCATTCCCGGCTTGAGTTCACCCGCGCTCAGCACCCGCACCCCAGGGAAGGACTCCGCAATGGATCGAGTGCGGTCAGTTGACCCATCGTCTACTACGGTGATTTGAAAGGAGATACCCTGCTGCGCCAGTAGAGATTGCAGACAGCGGCCCAGGCAATCCTCCTCATTCCGGGCTGGAATAATGACGTCGACCGTTACTTCCGCGTGGCCGCTCTGCATGCGAATCGGGTTATTATAAGGGGGTGAAATCCTTTCCACTCATTTCTGTCCTCATGGCAACGCTATTAGCGGGCTGTGTGGGCTGCAATGATCAACCCAGGCTGCACCTGATCGGCTCGCCGGCGCCGGATTTCACGGTGCAGGATTCAGAACGGACGGTTGCTCTACATGACTATCGTGGCAAGATTGTCATTTTGAATCTCTGGGCTACCTGGTGTCCGCCTTGCATCGCGGAAATTCCCGACCTAGAACTGCTGCAAAAACGCATGGGAGACAAGGTGACCATTGTAGCCGTAAGTTATGACGACACGGACAACGCATACAAGCAGTTTGTAAGTGAACACAAACTGGGTTTTCTTACCGTTCACGATCGCGAGCGCAAACTTAAAGACCTCTACCAGCCGACAGGACCGCCAGAGACTTATGTGATTGACCGCTCCGGAACAATATTGCGCAAGTTCATCGGCCCACAGCAATGGGCTGGTCCGGAAATTGTGGACTACCTCCAGAAGTTGTAGTTCCAGAAGATGCCAATTATCCTTCAATTCTTATTTGTGCTATTCGCGATTGTCTTTTGCAGTATTGGCACCCTGATGCTTCTCGCGCCGAGACGATATCCAAAGGTCTATGAAGGCTTCTTACGCGAGAATGTTATGCGTCGCCAGCACACTGAACGAGATCGCATCCTGGCCATTCGGACACAAGGCTTGATTGCTGTGGCTGCAGGTGCTTTCTTCTTGCTGTTTGTGTGGGCACTTCGCTAAAACGGCGGCGCATCACACGGCAGCTATCTTCCAGTCTTTGGCTTCGGCAAAAAACTCTTCTTTACCTTGGCGACGATCACGTAATTAGGATCGACCATTTCATTCAGGTGAATCTCGCCGACTTTCGACAGCAGCTCATAAGCGTCCATCTCGGAAAGGCCATAGTCGGTGTGGATCCAGCCGACCAACTCTGTAAAAGCGATGCGCAGCGCGTCGTCCAGCGGCCGGTAAGCGCCGACGGTCATAATGTAGTCGTCGTTTTCAAAACGCGGCCAGTTGATTTTCTGGTTTTTAATTACACGTACCTGAACGCGACCGCGCAGTGGGACTTCCAGAGCCGTGCCTGCGATTTCTCCATCACCCATGGCGGCGTGTCCGTCGCCCAGAAAGAGCATAGCTCCTGACACATTCACGGGAAAATAGACCGTGTTGCCGACGCTGGCTTCGGGAGAATCCATGTTGCCGCCGAAAGCTTCCGGCACCACGGAAGTGCGGGCTTCGCCGCCGCCCGGAGCCACACCGATGCAACCGAAGAACGGATGCAGCGGAAACTTCACGGAAAATTTGGAATCCAGTGCCTGAAAGGTCGCCGTGTTTGTGGCATGATCGATCGGGTAAAACCAGATCTTTTCTTTGATAGGCGCGTTGAGCATCGGCGTGTAATTAGTGGAGTTGATGGCGCCGAAGCCCGGAGCCAGCGCGCCAATGCCCTGATTGCTGTCCACGTTGATTTCCAGGAACTTGACCGCCAGGGTATCGCCCGGCTCAGCGCCATCGATGAAAAACGGCCCGGTCAGAGGATTGTCGCCGGGTGCCATGCTGAGCGTGTCGCCAGGTTTCTTGATGGCATTGCCAAAGCAGTCGACCGTATTTGTCTCAAGAATATTGCCGGACTTGAGATGCGCGACTGGACTATAAGACGCAGCATAGGTGTATTTAAGCTCGCTGGGTTTCAGTTCATAGCGGACGACTTTGCCTTCTTCAGGGCTTTGCGCGAACGCGGCAGCGGAAAGCAACAACACAGCCAAGACAGTTTTCATCGGATGGGATCCTCGCCGGGGATTTTACCGCAAAGGACGCGACGGGCGCGAAGACGAAAACGAAGGATTAACGTTTTTGATTTCCACTTGAGTTCCGTGGTACAAGATTACGTACGCCTATGCGCCTCTCCAACTAAACGCGCTTCTGTTACCTGTCGGCGTCTCTGCCGGCGAGCGTGGTCCATGCATGTTGTTTTCCGCCGATTTTAGTTGGCATTGAGGTAATCACGTTGAGTACAGCTGGAAGCAGTCCCATACCTTCTAGAGCCACCCGATGGTTTGCGCTGATCAAAGAAGCCATCCTGGGTTCCAAGCAGGACTTCACCGCGATCTCGATTGATCGCGCGATCGTGCTGTTGGCGGTTCCCATGGTGTTGGAGATGGCCATGGAGTCGCTCTTCGGCATCGTCGATATTTTCTTTGTCGCGCATCTGGGCGCGGACTCAACTGCCACCGTTGGCATCACCGAAGGCATGCTGGTGCTCGTGATGGCGGTAGCCTTCGGGCTCAGCATGGGAACCACCGCAGTGGTGGCGCGGCGCGTGGGTGAACATGACCAGAATGGCGCTGCCGAAGCCGCTGTGCAATCCATTCTGATCGGTCTCGGGTTCGCGATCCTGATCTTTGCCATTGCGTTTCCATTCGCGCCCAGGCTGCTCGGCTGGATGGGAGCCGGGCCGGGCATTTTGCGCGTCGGCTCTCTTTACACACGAATCATGTTGAGCAGCTCCGGCATCATCCTTCTGCTTTTTCTCATTAATGCGGTCTTTCGCGGCGCCGGAGACGCAGCCATTGCCATGCGTGTTCTCTGGCTGGCGAACTTCATTAATCTTTTCCTTGATCCCTGCCTTATTCGCGGGCTTGGACCATTCCCCAGGCTCGGCGTTACAGGGGCTGCCGTGTCCACCAGCATCGGACGAAGTATTGGGATCGGGTTTCAGCTTTATATGCTCAGCAAGGGCAGCGCGCACTTGAACGTTCTGAGAAAACATATCCGCATCAAGCTCAAGCTAATGTGGAACATCTTCGAGGTCGCAGGACTTGGGGTCTTGCAGCTTTTAATAGCTACCGCAAGCTGGCTGGTCATGGTCCGCATGATCCAGTCTTTTGGCAGTCAAGCCACTGCGGGCTATACCGTGGCAATCCGTATTGTGATCTTCTCGACCCTTCCATCGTGGGGTATGGGTTCGGCGGCGGCAACGCTGGTGGGACAGAACCTGGGAGCGAAGCAGCCAGACCGCGCCGAGCAGTCAGTCTGGCGCGCCAGTTTCTTCAATGCTGCCTTTCTGGCTGTAGTGTCGCTGGGGTTTCTCATCTTTGCGCCGCAACTGGTCGGAGTGTTCAGCACCGACCCGCAAGTGGTTCGCTATGGCGCAAGCTGTCTGCGGATCATCAGCTGTTGCTACGTCCTGTGGGCTTACGGCGAGGTGATTGTGCAGGCCTTCAACGGCGCGGGCGATACATGGACGCCAACGTGGATCAACTTTTTTGTCTACTGGATGGTCCAACTGCCGCTGGCATTCCTCTTGAGCATAAAATTACATATTGGCCCAATCGGCGCTTACTACGCGATCCTGGTGGCCGAGATTCTGCTTTCGCTCATTGGAATTTACATTTTCAAAAAAGGAAAGTGGAAGCTGAAGGTGGTATGAAACGGTTACAGCTTCGCGCGTCGCAGCCGCAGAGCATTGGCGATCACCGATACGGAGCTAAAGCTCATTGCCGCAGCGGCGAAGACCGGTTGCAACAGCAATCCTGTGAATGGATACAGCACCCCAGCGGCAATTGGCACGCCGAGCAGGTTATAGATAAAGGCAAAGAAAAGATTCTGGCGGATGTTACTCATGGTGGCGCGGCTCAGATTGCGTGCCCGCATTAGCGCGTTCAGGTCGCCTTTAATGAGCGTGATGTCTCCGCTTTCCATTGCCACATCGGTGCCGGTCCCCATCGCGATACCGACATCGGCTTGGGCCAGCGCAGGCGCATCATTCACGCCGTCTCCGGCCATGGCAACTGTGCGATCTTCTGCTTGGAGCTTTTTGATGATCGCCAATTTCTGCTCCGGCAAAACCTCAGCCTTAAACTGAGTAATGCCAAGCTCTTTGGCGATAGCTTCGGCCGTGGCACGGTTGTCACCCGTGAGCATGACCAGGCGCAGACCGCTACGCTTTAAGGCCGCTACGACTTCTCGCGCTGAACTCTTAATGGGATCGGCGACTGCGATGAGGCCAGCGGCTTTGCAGTCCACTGCAGCCAGGATTACGGTCTGACCCTGACGGCGCAATGCTTTGGCGTGGCTGGACAGTGTTTCTGCGCTGATTTGCCGCGCCGCGAAAAGAGATGTATTGCCAACAGCAACTTCCCGGCCTTCCACATGGCCGATCACGCCCTTTCCTGTAAGCGACTCAAAATTGGCGATAGCGCTAAGCTTTAACCCTCGCTCTTCGGCAGCTTTTACGATCGCAGCAGCCAGTGGATGCTCGCTTGAGCGCTCCAGGCTGGCAACAAGCCGCAGAAGATCATTTTCCGGCACAGAAGCAGTTGCTATCACCTGCGTCAGCCGTGGCTTCCCATCCGTCAAGGTGCCGGTTTTGTCGAGCACCAGTGTGTCCACTTTCTCCATGAGTTCCAAAGCTTCGGCGTTTCTGACCAGAACACCGGCATGCGCGCCGCGCCCAGTCCCGACCATCACAGCCATAGGCGTCGCCAGCCCCAAAGCGCAAGGACAGGCGATGATGAGCACAGCCACTGCGTTCACCAGCGCATACGCGAGGCGCGGTTCGGGCCCCCAGATGGCCCAGACGACAAATGTAAGTACCGCGACGGCTAAAACAGCAGGCACAAAGTAGCCCGATACTTTGTCCGCCACTGACTGGATTGGAGCGCGGCTGCGCTGGGCCTCAGCCACCATGCGGACGATCTGCGCCAGCAAAGTTTCAGAACCTAACTTTTCTGCTCGCATGATGAATGAGCCGGTCTGGTTTACCGTGCCGCCCACCACCTTTATCCCCGGTGCTTTCTCCACCGGCATTGATTCGCCGGTAATCATCGACTCGTCAACATCGCTGGCGCCTTCTTCTACTGTGCCGTCCACTGGAATACGGTCTCCTGGGCGGACGCGCAGACGATCGCCACGCTGGACATTTTCCAAAGGAATTTCCTCATCAGATCCATCGGCGAGCAGTCGGCGAGCTGTCTTGGGATTGAGATTGAGCAAGGCCTTGATGGCCGAACTGGTCTGCCTGCGCGCGCGTAGTTCCAGTACCTGGCCCAGCAAGACCAGTGTCACGATAATGGCCGCGGATTCAAAATAAACTTCGGGACGTCCGCCATGGCCGAGAAAGGACGCAGGAAAAATGCCGGGCACGACCGTTGCGATCACGCTGAACAGATAAGCCGTGCCGGTCCCCATGGCGATCAGCGTGAACATATTCAGGTACCGGTTAACAAGTGATGCCCAGCCACGCTGGAAGAATGGCCAGCCGCCCCAGAGCACCACCGGAGTCGCGAGTAAAAGTTGCAGCCACTCCATCCATCCGGCAGGCAGGTTGTGCAAGGGACTGCCGGCGGCCATCCCGCCCATGGAGATCGCAAGCAGAGGAATGCTCAGCGCGACTCCGACCCAGAACCGCAGTTGCATGCTGCGTAATTCAGAATCATCCTCTTGGTGGACCCCTGCTGCAACACGCGGCTCAAGGGCCATTCCGCAAATTGGACAAGTACCAGGCTCGCTGCGCACGATTTCCGGATGCATGGGGCAGGTATATTCCACGGTTTCCGGCTCAAGCGCCATCCCGCATTTGGGACATGCTCCGGGCTTGCTCTCCCGAACCTCCGGGTCCATGGGGCAAACGTATGTGACAGTTCCCTTCCCATCTGATTGGCTTTGTGCAGATGTGGTTGCGGGAGGAGCAGCCGCGGGCGGAGGGACGATTCCGCCGATCTGCACCATGGTCTTCGGCATTCCGCCCGCGGGCGACTTGGGTGCAAGATATTTTTCCGGATCGGCGTTGAAGCGCTTTACGCAGCCGGCACTGCAAAAATAGTAGGTCTGGCCTTTATAGTCGGACGAACCTGCGGCCCTTACCGGATCAACATCCATGTTGCAAACGGGATCTTTGACGAGCGTCTTTCCAGGTTTTTCAGAGGCTGCTTTTTCTGAATTCATGTTCTTGAAATCCTCAGCGAGCGTGGCGGTAGAAGAGTTCCGTCAGTTCGTTATAAGTACGCTGCGCCTGCTTGTCGTCGCCGGAGCGCAATGCCTCAGTGGCACAATGCTGCAAATGATCTTTCATTAGAATGCGCTCCACGGCGCGCAGCGATTCATGAATGGCGGACATTTGCACCAGCACGTCTGGGCAATAACGATCTTCTTCCACCATCTTCTGGACCCCGCGAACCTGGCCTTCAACCCGGCGCAGCCGCAGCAGCAAATCGTTGCGCGCGTCCGAGTCGCGCGGGGTGACACGATGCATTTCTCTGGATGCCTTTTTCTTCTTCATAATCTGAGTTAACTTTTGTAGTATACCCCCCACGGGTATATGGGTCAAAATCTAGAATGGCAGCTTGCGATATATTGGAGGGTCAGCCAAATACCCGTCTGGAGAGATTGATGACCCTGCTTGATGTGGTTTTTAAATATGGCACGCCACCCGGAGAGAAAGAAATGGGCGCGCTCAATAATGCCTGGGAAGTTTACGGGGTGCGCAAGATCAAGTTTGACGAGAAAGAACACACCATCCGCGTGGAATATGACGCCTCACGCTTAAATGACGGCGAGATAGCCAGTATTCTGCGGCGGGCAGGGATTGATCTCAGGGAAAAGGTACAACTGGTGTAATTCCGGTGTAGTATTTGTTGGCGCATGGGACAGGTGAAATCAATCCAGCTGCCGACGATGTTTAATGTAGCCACGTATTTTGTCGATCGCCACATTGCCGAAGGCCGTGATGACAAAATCGCCTACGAATGCGGCGACGAGCGAGTCACCTACCTCCAGCTTTTCCAGCGGGTCAACCGCGCCGGAAATATGCTCAAAAACCTGGCTGTCCGGCAAGAAGAGCGCGTAGGTCTGCTGCTGCTGGATACTCCTGAATTTCCCTACTGCTTCTTCGGCGCGATCAAAATAGGCGCCGTTCCCATACCCATTAACACGCTGCTGAAGCCCAGCGAGTACGAATACATACTGAACGATTCGCGTGTTCGGGTACTGATTGTGAGCGAGACTTTGCTTCCGCAAGTACAGGCCATTGCACGCGAAAAGCTTCGCTATTTGAAGACGATTGTTGTTTTTGGAAACGCGCCGGAGGGGATGGAGTCACTCCAACAGCTTCTGGATCAGAGCTCTCCTGAGCTTGAACCCGAGCCAACGACCAAAGATGACGCGGCGTTTTGGCTATACTCATCCGGCAGCACCGGCTTTCCCAAAGGCTGTGTACATCTGCACCATGACATGGTGGTATGCGCCGAGCTGTACGCCAAAAACATTCTGGGGATCACGGAAAACGACCGTTTTTTCAGTGTTGCCAAGCTGTTTTTTGCCTACGGTCTTGGCAATGGACTTTATTTTTCGCTTTCCGTGGGAGCGACCAGCATTCTGTGGCCCGGTTCTCCATCGCCGCCGAACATCTATTCCGTGATTGAAAAGCACAAGCCGACGTTGTTCTTTTCCGTGCCTTCAAACTATTCAACGCTGCTTTCTTATCAGCGTGAAGGTGGTAGCCCCGACTTTGACCTTTCGAGCGTGCGCTATGCGGTTTCCGCTGGTGAGGCGCTGGCAGCAACGCTTTACCATCGGTTTAAGGAACGCTTTAACGTTGAGATTCTGGACGCCATTGGATCCACCGAGGCGTTGCACATGTTCATTGCCAACCGTCCGGGAGCAGTGCGGCCGGGATCGAGCGGGCAGATCATGCCGGGATACGAAGCGCGGATCGTGGACGAAAATGGCAATGACCTGCCGGATGGCGAAGTCGGAAGTCTTTTGATTAAGGGCGATTCCGTCTGCGCATATTACTGGAACCAGCACGAGAAAACGAAAGAAACAATTCAAGGCCATTGGATCCGCACCGGCGACAAATATTATCGCGATCCGGACGGCTACTACTGGTACGTGGGCCGCAATGACGACATGATGAAAGTCAAAGGCATGTGGGTGAGCCCTATTGAAATCGAGAGCGTACTGATGGAGCATCCCATGGTGCAGGAGGCCGCGGCCATTGGCAATGCAGACGGCAACAATCTGGTAAAGCCTGCCGCCTACGTAGTGCTAAAGAAGGGCGCGAGCAATACACCGCAAATGATTGAAGAGATTCGGCAGCATGTGCTGGGCCGACTCGCCGCGTACAAGTGTCCGCAAGTATTCGAGGTCGTCACTGAGCTACCCAAGACGGCGACAGGAAAGATCCAGCGCTACAAGCTGCGCCAATCGGCATCTGCGGCAAGTAGTGTTCCAGCAAAATAAGTTCTCAACTTCCAGAAACCTTTTCCGTTCTCCTGGCGTATATACAACGCAAGGAGATGTGTAGTGAAAAGACTTCTGCCTTTGTTACTCGCACTATTCGCATCCTTGAGCTGGGGACAGACCAGCCACGAACGACGTTATGAGCTCCGGCCTGATCCCAACTTGCCGCTGGAAATAGATCTTGGCCCCGGCGATTACCAGATTGTGGCCAGCAATTCTGACGGCATTGCGGTTACATATGATGAAACCAATCCAGGCGCCTTGCGTAACCTTAAAGTACAGATCGATTCCGGACATGGGCAGAACCATCTCAAGATCGCCGGACCGAAATCAAACTTCCATGCCGTAATTGAAGTGCCCCGCAAGACCGATCTGCGCGTGCGCATGAGCGCCGGCGAACTCACCATTGGTGATGTCGAGGGTAACAAAGACATCGAGGTTGTGGCCGGAAATCTGGAACTAAATTCTCTGCGGCCTCAGGACTATGCCCTGGCGGATTTTTCTGTCCGCATCGGTGATGTGTATGCTCCTTTGTTCAATACTGCTAAGACGGGTCTATTGCGATCTTTTAAGACTGCCGGCCCGGGCAAATATCATCTGCATGCACATGTAGGAATTGGCGATATGACGTTGCGCACGACCAGGATTTGAGAGTTAGACGGCCGACAATATCCGTCCGATCCCTTCGTGGAAATCCCGCTCCGGCGCGATCAGACTGACGACCAGATATCTATCCCCAGGAAAATCGTAGTAGTGCCCTGGATGTAAGTAGACGTCGAGTTTTTCCAATAGCTCAAGCGCCAACTCTTCATCCGTCCGCGTGGCCGGAATGCGAAGAACTGCATACCAACCCCCTTCCACAAGCAAGCGGCTTATTTGCCGGGTTCCGGCTAATTGCGCATCAAGCTCCGCGAGATTGGCCCGCACGCGCGACATCAACTGCTCTTGAAACTGTTTGCGCTGCTGCAATAAAACTGGAGCCGCCAATTGGATGGGAGCGTTCAAAGAAAGATAGGTGTCGGCGATCATTTCTAATCGTGCAAGCGCTTCCCTTTTGATGTTTTCGGGGCCACTGACTGCGAGCCAGGCAAATTTCATTTGCGGCAGACCGGAAATTTTGGAGATACCGCTCATGGTGAACGTCAGTGCACCGGCGTTTGCGACGAAGCTCTTTTGCGCCGAGCCCAGAGAGAAATCAAGAAACACTTCATCGGCAACGATGGCCATTTTGTTCGCAGAACATATCTGGTTCAGCTGAGCAATTTCTTCCGGCTTGGCGAAATGTCCCGTTGGATTGTTGGGATGGACGATGATGATTCCCTGGGTTGATGGTGTGATTGCCTGTTTTAAGGCGTGCATGTCGATGTGCCAGCCGTGATCATAGAAAAGCGGATAGCGAACCAGCTTCACGTCATTTACGTCCGCCAGAAAGTCAAACAGGGGATATCCGGGCGTGGGAATAAGCAGTTCGTCGCCCGGATTGCAGAGCAGGCGGAACACAAAGGAGTAGGCCTCGCTAGTGCTGGCTGTGAGAATCAAATCGTCAATGGCAATGCGCTCATTGTGCTCGGCATAGTAAGCGCTTACAGCTTGCCGTGCGGATTTCAGCCCCTTTGGATCCGGATGATATTGCAACGATGCAGGAGCGCAGAGTGAGCGCATGATGGCTGGCGCGTCATATTTAAAGCCGCAATCGGTGGGATTGGACGCGCTGAGATCAAGCAAGCGCCTGCCGCTGGATTTGTGGCGCTCCAAAGCTTCCGCCAGACGGTTTGGTTTCAGGTTCCAGTTGGTGCGAGAGGCAAACATCAAATGAGTTATATCAGGTTCGTATGCTACTGCTGCGGACCGGCTCGGCGTTCTTGTATTGCGCGTGAGGCGGCGTTTCCGGAAGAACAAAATCTACCACGGAGGCGCGGAGACACGAAGAACGGCCAAAGGTCGGAAAGCCAAGACTTTTAACCACGAAGCACACGAAGGAACACGGAGGGGAACAAGAAGATCGGAACGAGAAAGCAAGGAAGCCCACAGCCGAGGCGGCTGTGCCACATGAGGATGGCGAGGGCGAATTCAACGTCAATCGAGGCTGGATTGCTGACGCCTGCGACAGTCCCCCTACCCCGCGCCGTCATACGTGATCGGCAAGGCCAACACCGCTTCACAACCTTGTCGATCATTGCGGTTGGCGAGTTGCAGCACGCCGCCGTGGGCCTCAGCGATCTGGCGGCTCAGGATAAGACCAATGCCGCTGCCGCCGTGCTTGGTGGTGAAGAATGGAACAAAAAGATTGTCACTGTTGAGCAGGCCGGGGCCCTGGTCGCGGATGAAGACTTCAAGGCTGCGCGCGTTGGTGCGCCAACCCACCTCCACGGTGCCGGGATGTTTGAGCGTGGGATCAAGCGAGGCGTCCACGGCGTTGCGGATCAGGTTGATCAGCACTTGCTCAATCTGGTCAGGGTCAGCGTCGATAGTGATAGGCGGCCCTTCAAGCGTGGTGACGGGCAGGCGGCGCTCAAGCGATGCGGCGCGCTGCACCAGGGGGCCAATGTCGATGCGGGAGCGAGTGGGCGCAGGCATGCGCGCAAGGCGCGTGTAAGCCTGCATGAATCGGTTGAGCGATTCAACGCGATTTTCAATCACGCGCAGGCCCTGGTTCATGTCCTGGGCAACATCTTCCGGCAGGGCGGCGCGCGCGGTGAGCGAACCCAGCGTGCCGGCAATGGACTTGATAGGCGCGAGCGAATTGTTGAGCTCATGGCCCATCACACGGATGAGGCGCTGCCACGCCTGGCGCTCTTCTTCACGCAGGGCGCGGCTGAGATCGGAGATGATGAGCAGTTGGTGCGGTACGCCGTTTTCGCGGAATTCAGTGTGGCTGATGGCCCATCGGCCGTACTTGCCGGGGAAGGTCATCTGCAAAGTCTGCGGGCCGGGCGATTGCAGAAACTCTTTTAGTCCGAGTTCTTCCGCGGTGAGGCCAAGCATGCGCGGAGCGATGCGTCCCATGAGCTGCTCACCGGCGCGGTTGACGATGCGGAGGCGCTGTTGCTGATCAAAGGTGAAGACCGCGACGTCGATCTCCATCATGACTTTTTTGAGCAGCGCCGTGGCCTCAAGCGCGCTGACTTTTTGCTGTTGCAGCCGCATAGCCAGCGAGTTGATTTCGTAGATCAGGTCCGCGAGAGAGTCTTCGCGTCCGCCGCCGCGCAGTCGGAAAGAAAAGTCTTCTTCGCGGATGGCCGCCACCATGTTTGAAAGCGTTTGCATCGGGCGGATGACCTGGCCGTGAAGCATCGAGCTGCCGATCATCCACGCCACCACGATGAAAAGCGTGACGGTCCATTTGAGTTCCAGCGAATGATTGCCGAGCCAGAGAAAAAGTTCGGCGACAATTGCGCCAGGCAAGCTGATGAGCAGGGTCATCAAGAGGATGCGAGTATCGAAATTCAGCTTGATCCGGGTGTTGGGCTTCACGGCGAAGCGGGCGAGTTTTTGAGGTTTCGGATCAGACGCCATACTTTTGCATGCGACGATAGAGCGCGCTACGGCTCAAACCGAGCGCGTCCGCCGCATGGCTGATATTACCTGAATGGCGCGCCAGGGCTTTCTTGATCAGCAGGTTCTCAACTTCTTCCAGGCTCAGGTCTTCAATGCGGCTGGAAGCTGCCTTGTCGGTTTCCAGGCCCAGATCGCCGGGCTGAATGTGGTCGCTGGTGCTCATTAAAACAGCTCGTTCCGTGGCATGATCCAGCTCCCTCACGTTTCCTGGCCAAGGATGGTCCAGCATCTTCTGTAGTGCTGAAGGGTCAAAGCCCTTCACCGGCTTGCGATATCGTTGCGCATACAGCTTAAGGAAATGCGCCGCCAGCAGCGGAATATCTTCTTTGCGCTCCCGCAGCGGCGGGATAGGAAGCTCAACCGTGTTCAGCCGAAACAGCAAATCCGGACGGAAGCGGCCTTCAGCGCTTTCCAGTTTCAGGTCGGCGTTGGTGGCGGAAATCACGCGCACATCGACTTTATGCGTCTTCGACGAGCCCACGCGCTCCATGTCGCCGGTTTCCAGCACGCGCAGAAGTTTGGCTTGCTGCTTCATGGGGACGTTGGCAATCTCGTCCAGAAACAGTGTGCCGCGGTCCGCCAATTCAAAGCGTCCGACTCGGTCCGCGCGCGCGTCAGTAAATGCGCCTTTCACGTGGCCGAAAAGTTCGCTCTCGAACGTCCCTTCCGGCAGCCCGCCGGTGTTCACGGTAATCATTGGCCGTCCACTGCGTGACGAAAGCGCATGCAGCGTCTGCGCCACAACTTCTTTGCCAGTGCCATGCTCGCCGGTAATCAGGACGTTGGCATCGCTCGGCCCAATGCGGCTCAGCAGCGTAAGCAGCGGCTCCATCGCTTTCGATTCCGCAATGAACACCGGACGGTTCTGCGCGCGCAGCAAACTGTTTTCCGCTTCTAGCCGTTCCGCGCGCCGCATGATGCGATACAAATCCACCTGCGTGCGAATAATGCTCAGCAAACGATGGTTGTCCCATGGCTTCTGGATAAAGTCGCGCGCGCCGCGCCGCATGGCTTCGACCGCCAGTTCCACGCTGCCCCAGGCCGTCATCACTACGATTGGCAATTTGCTATCCGCCTGTTGCACCTTGGAGAGCAGATCAATCCCTTCCTGACCGGATGTGGTGTCCCTTTGATAGTTCAGGTCCATCAGCATGATGTCGAATTCGTTGCTCTGCACTGCTTCTAGCGCCGACGCGGGACTGTTGACCGTCTCCGTCGAAAATCCTTCAGCTTTCAGCAACAAACGCAGCGCTTCGCGGACATCGGCCTGATCGTCGGCAATCAAAATTCTCACCGGCTCAGATCTAGTCGCTGTGCTGCTCACGAATTCCTGCGCTTTAGTTGACACCAAACTTTCCTGCTTTCCCTAGGCCGTCGCGGTGCTGTTCGGGACCACGGCGGAATCTTCCACAATCCATCCGTCTTTCAGTTGGATAATGCGATTGCCAAACGCCGCGTTCGCTTCCGAATGTGTTACCTGAATAATGGTAGTTCCCTGCTGGTTCAACTTTCTGAACAGCTCCATAATCTCTTTGGCCTGTCCGGAATGTAGGTTGCCGGTCGGCTCATCGGCCAGGATCAGTTTGGGATTTCCCGCCACCGCGCGCGCCACGCCAACCAACTGTTGCTGGCCGCCAGAAAGCTGGCTGGGATAAAGGTCTTTTTTGCCGACGATCTGGAAGCGATCCAGGATATCCGCCACCATCGAAGCACGCTGCGCCCGCGGAATATCGCGATAAGAAAGCGGGACATCAATATTTTCCTGCACTGTCAGGTTGTCCAGCAGGTGATAACTCTGGAAGACAAAGCCCACAAACTTGCGGTTTAGTTCCGCGCGCTTCTTGCGATCCAGCTTGTGCACCGGTTGCTCGGCGAAAACATATTCGCCGGCCCAGCCGTCGTCCAGCATGCCAACTATGCTCAAGAGCGTGGTCTTGCCCGCGCCGGAAGGCCCCATGATGGTCACAAACTCGCCTTCTCGTATATCTATATTGATGCGGCGCAGCAGCCACACCGTGCCCGCCGGGCTCTTAATGGTTTTTTCAACATTGCGAAGTTGAATCATGTGTCCTTTTTGTGACCCGTGGAAAAGCTCTCCCTTTATTTTCTCATGACGGCAAAGCTGCGCATCCTTATCAAACGGTCAGACTTATTCATACCGTAACGCGATCATTGGATCCACTTTTGTGGCCCGGCGCGCCGGGATATAGCTGGCCAGCAGCGTGATGGCCAGAAGCACTGCAATCACCAACAGCATGGAAATCGGATCGGTGGCTTTCAGCCCAAACAGCATCGACGAAAAAAGCCGGCTTGCCAATATCGCAGACGGAATTCCGATCACTACTCCCACCAGCACGAGTATTCCGGCTTCCTGCAAAATCATTTTCAGCACACTGCCGCGCTGCGCGCCCAGGGCCATTCGCACGCCAATTTCGCGGGTGCGTCCGGCAACTGAGTATGAAAGAACTCCGTAAAGCCCAATCGCGGCCAAAAGCAGTGCCAGGCCGGCAAAAACACTGGAAAGCCGCGCAATCAGTATCTGGTCGCTAATGGCTCGGTCCGTCAGTTCATTGAGCGAACGAATGTTATTCACTGGAATGTTGGCGTCCAGATTCTTGAGCTGCTTGCGGACAGCCTCGGCCACGGCAACTGGATTTCCCACCGTGCTTACCACAAAGTTCAGTCCGGGAACCTGGCCCAACGCTTGTGAAAGCGGCAGATAGAACCGGCGGTCAATCGTCCCTTTGAGCTTATGATCGCGGGCGTCTCGCGCAACTCCCACAATCTCCACAGGCCCTTTGGATGCCGGATCATCAACAATAAATTTCCTGCCGATTGGGTTCGCCTTGCCAAAATAAAATTTCGCCATCGTCTCATTGATCACGGCGACCCTGGATGAAGTCTCAGTGTCCTGTAGACCAATATCGCGGCCCAGAAGCATGGGAATTCCCACCGCGTGGAAATAGTTGGGAGCCACCTCGTCAAAGGCGGCTACCAGGTCCGAGTCATTCTTTGGTGTGTATCCTTCCACCTTGATGGTGTTCCCTGATTCGCTTCCGCTGAACAGCCCGTTCTTTGAACTCGTCACGGCGCGAACTCCTGGCAGGCTGCTAATCTGCTCCGCCAACTCATTGGCAAAGCTTGCGACCCTGGCATTGTTATAACCCGCTGCCAACGGATCAGTGGAGACCACCAGCAGATGCTCGCGGTTATAGCCCAGGTCCACATTGCGAATATTTTGCAGGCTATGCACCAGCAGTCCGGCAACAAACAACACCAGCAGAGACACCGCAACCTGGCCAGTCACCAGCAATTTTCCCCAGTTCCAACCGGCATTGGCGCTGCTTCCATTTTGCGAGCCGGACTTTAACGTAAGAGCCACTCCTACGCGGCGTGAACGTAGCGCGGGTATCAGGCCAAACAGCACGCCAGTCAGCAGGCACACTGCGGCGGTAAAAAGGAATACCCGCAGATCCGGCGAAGCTTCCAGATCTCTGTTTCTGCTCAGTTTTAGCAGTGCGTCGGTGCCCCAACGCGCCAGCAACACTCCCAGCGCTCCACCTGCAAAGGCCAGAAGAATGCTTTCCGTCAAAAGCTGGCGAACAATGCGGCCCGGAGCGGCTCCAATCGCCACTCTCACGGCGAATTCCTTCCTGCGCGATGAAGCTCGCGCCAGCAGCAAATTCGCCACGTTCACGCACGCGATAACCAGAACCAGCGCCACGATGACCATCAGCAGCAAGAGAGGTTGCTGGAAGTCGCCACGCAAATCAGAAAAACCGCCTCCGCCTGCGTTCACCGGGACCTTGGCTGCCTTCAGGTTCTCCAGATCGTCTTTGCTAAGCTTTGCTTTCAGCGGCCCGCTGACCAACTGCTGAAGCAGCAAGTTCAAGTTCGCAGCGGCATTCTCCACCGTCACTCCCGGCTTCCTGCGGGCGATCACATGCAACCAACTCGCGTTGTAGTCCTCCAGCCATTTGCGGCCGCTGATCAATTGCTCCTGCATTGTCACAGGTACCCAGAGATCTTGCGCGTCGCCCACTGTGTCGCCATAAAATCCCGGCGGCGCAACGCCTATCACGGTGAACGGGTAATTGTTGAGCCGTAAAGTCTGCCCAACAATGTTGGGATTCTCACCCAGCTTATTTTTCCAAAAACCGTAGCTCACCACCGCAACCGGATGCGCGCTCGGACCAGAATCGTCGTCCGGTGTAATCACGCGTCCGTACAGCGCGTTCACGCCCAGCACTGAAAAGTAATTGCCGCTGACCAAAACGCCCGTAGTAGCACCGGAAATTTCCCCGATTGAATCCCCGGTCACGCGCAGCCGATGCGCTTCACCAGAAGCCAGCATTCCGCTGAAAACGCTGCTTCCATCTCGGAAATCGCGATACAGCGGATACGAAAATACCTTTACTCCCGGATCGCCCATCCTGCGGGAATGGACTTCTGTGGGGTCGCCCACAACTACCAGCTCTCCGGGATTCTTCACCGGCAGCATCTTGAGCATCACGGCATTTTCCAGGCTAAAAATCGCGGTATTCGCGCCGATTCCAAGCGCCAGCGTCAGCACCGCGACGGCGGTAAAAGCGGGATTCTTGCGCAGCATGCGCAGTGCGTATCGGAGGTCTTGAAGAAAAGTTCCCATGGAATCACCAGCTAACTGAATCGACGTTGAAATACTGAACGACTTAAGGCCAGGTGCTACGCTGTAAGGTGCTGCTTTCTAAGTTCCTCACCGTTGAAGAGATGCCGATTCGGTTTCCAACTCGCACACTTCTAGCTTCTTGCTCGCATTGTGTCATTGAAATCAGCGCCTGTTTAGATATCGCTGCTGGTGGCTCCGGTATCGTGCAGTGCGCCCAGGGCCCAGGCGGCATTCTTGCGCGCTTCTGCCTGCGGAGAATTCTTCAAAACACGGATCAGCGGTTCAATCGAAGGATGTCCAATGTTCACCAGGGCTGCGGCCACTTCTTCTCCCACCGTCATTTTCTCCAGTGGATGCTGGCGATACTGTTTCGCATCGACTTCAGTAGCGTCACCCAGGAATTCCAGGAGTGAATCGACGGCGCCCGCAGCAGCGGAATGCTGTTGCCCGAGCCAGTAAGCAGCGGCCGCTTTCTGCTGCGGCTTTCCCGACCGCAGGACGGCAACGTGGCGTGCAAAGGCATCAGTTTCGCCGCCTCCAGAGACGGTAGTGCTTCGCTTGGGAGCAAAACCGGCAAGGATGAATACAGCCACCCCAATGCAGAGGGCAAATCCTGCTTTCTTAACTTCACGCATACCCAACTCCTTATACAAGGGCAGCGGCGCCGATCGCCGAAAGTTTACCTGCTTGTCCCGTGCCCAATAAGCGTGGCACATAGAACAATTGGCACGTTTTGTGCCGAACTCACATATACTCCTAAGCTATTGAAAATAATAGAATAATAGCAGATAAATCGTTCCGATTAGCCTTTTTCTGTGTTCGCTAACGCAATGGGCTGTCCGGAATCGAACACCCATTAAGACGCTCACAAACGCGCCAAAGTTCCGTAAAAGTTCCTTAATCGGGACTAAACCGTAAAAATTATGTCGCGCCAACGCGATCTGCTTCTACCCCCGCCAGTAGATACGCGTACGCTCGTTCCTCGATCAAGCTACGTGGTTTTGAGATCAACACAGCGGAGCAGTTCCTCACCGCTCGGATTACCAATGATCAGTGTTGGAAGCGGCATGGCATGCAGGGTCTCGCGCTACAAAATTGCCCAAGCAAACACAACGCTCACACAACGACCTGCTGTTCCGAGAGCCGAACATTAACTTCGCCGTAAATCTCCCGCATAGCTTCTGTGAGCCCCGAGGAATCGGATCCGCTGGTCTCAAGGGCTACCATGAAAGGCAGCAGGGCCGCTCCTTCCCGCTCGATACGACGCTAGCAGCCAGCAGCTAGAAGCTAGCGACCGTCGCTTGCGCTTACCTCCACTTTCCTGTGAAATGGTTCGCTTCAGAAAACTGCTACAAAAAAGGATATTGTGGCCTACCTTCAATTTTTGGGCGCTGCCGGAACCGTCACCGGTTCGAAACACCTCATCAATACGCGGGATGACATTTCCCACCAAGCCGGCATGCAGGTGCTGGTTGACTGCGGTCTTTTTCAAGGCCCCAAGGAGTGGAGGTTGCGCAACTGGGAAGATACTCCTGTTCCCGCGCGCGACATCGATGCCGTTATTCTGACGCACGCTCATCTCGACCACTGCGGCTGGATTCCCCGGCTGGCCAAAGAAGGATTCAACGGGCCAATTTTTGCCACGTCTCCCACCATCGATCTATGTTCCGTCATCCTGGCCGATTCGGGCCATCTGCAAGAGGAAGAAGCGCGTTTTCATAACCAGAAGAAATCTTCCAAGCACCATCCTGCCCTGCCTCTCTATACATTGGAGCAAGCGGAAGATTGCATGCGCTTATTCAAGCCTGTTGTCTTTCATGAAATTATGCAAATCAATCCAAATCTTGGATTTCGGTTTGTCCATGCAGGGCATATTCTTGGCTCCGCCATGGTCGAGCTTTTCCTGGGCGACGCAGCAAACGCTCGCAAGTTACTCTTCACCGGAGATATCGGGCGTGTTCCGATGCAACCCACCGCCCCAGGCCGCGTAGTGCATGCTGGACCGGAACCGAATCAAGATCCGGAAATCCTGGTGATGGAATCCACCTATGGCAATCGCGCACATCCCCATGACGATGTACGTCCGCACCTGGCGCAAATCATCTCTCAAACGGTGCACCGCGGCGGTTCTGTCGTAGTTCCAGCTTTCGCCGTGGAACGCACGCAGAAATTTTTGTTCCTGCTGAAAGAACTCATGGAAGCTAGCCAGATTCCCCGGGTGCCCGTGTTCATTGACAGTCCCATGGCCATCAAAGCGGTTGAAATCTTCATGAAGTATGAAGAAGAGTTCAACCAGGAAGCAAGACAGCTCGTCCAGAAATACGGCTCGCCGCTGAACTGGGAAAGATTCCACTTTGCTCCCAGGCAGGAAGATTCACGAAAGATCAACGAGGTGCGTTATCCCTGCATCATTGTTTCTTCCAGCGGCATGGTCACCGGCGGACGCATCCTTCACCATCTTCTGTTGCGATTGCCCGATCCCCGCAATCAGGTGCTGTTCATTGGATTTCAAGCGCCGGGAACGCGCGGTGAGACCATCAAGAGCGGAGCACAGTCCGTGCGCATTTTTTCTGAAGCTGTCCCGATTCGCGCGCAGGTGTCAGAGTTGGAACAATTCAGCGATCACGCCGATACTGACGAACTGCTTGGCTGGCTGCGGACGTTCAAAGCGCCTCCGAAGAAGACTTTTCTGGTCCACGGCGAACCGGAAGCGGCTTCGCGGCTTCAGCAGGCCATTGCGACTGGCTTAGGCTGGAACGTGAATATCGCTCATTGGCTGGAAAAAGTGCCGCTAAAGTGACGCGAACCCCGCTTTGGCTTATCATTCATAGCCATCTACAACCATATTCGTAAATTCCTATTTGGGCCCAAGTCATTTCGTAGCCGACCCCAGGACATTTCAGCTCCAATTTAGTTTCGGCTTTTTTGGGATCCAGGCACAACGCCGTTCCGTCCGCGGCAATCAGAGTTGAAGGAAGGTTTACACGCATGTACATTCTCCCCCGAATGCAGGCGCTTAGTTTTGGCTGCGCGTTGCTCGCCGCATTTTTCAGCGTGTCGTTACCCGCACAAAATGCTCACATCCACAACACTGGATCGCAAGCTAAACTGCGTGTTGAAGTTAAAGTTGTCCCCGCGGTAGGCATTCACCCGCGCAACAAAGACGATAGAGACGATAAAAACGATAAGGATAAAGACGGGAAAGACCACACCGTTTCTTACAGTCTCAATCCCCTGAATCAAGAGTTCTCAGTTACTGAAGAAATGCGCCCCATGCTGGTGGAATCTGGCAGCACGATCCGGGAAGAGCAGGTGCGCGCCATTACGGTTGTGCCAAAGTACGTGTTGCACCAGTCGTAAAAATCCATCGGACGCTAAGCTATCAGACAGGCTTACGATCATGACGATGACGGTAATCGCCCGTTAGGCCTTTTCCTGGTTGGAACGATTCAGGTTCTCCAAATAGGCAGAGACGGCGGAGTAGGCGTCCTCAAACGTGTATTCCTGGCCCCATTGAATGATGGCGGCCGAACCAACCCGCTGCACGATCCAATGATAGATTGTGCCGTTTGGGCGAGCATCCAGCAGGATGTCGGCGATGTAGTCGCCAACAGAAAGTCTCGTATTGGGGGGCTCTGAAGCCTGCTTAGCGGCGACCAAATGGAGCGTCCTTTAACAACCAGGTCTAACTCAATGAAAATTGGGGGAATGAGAGCTGCACACATTAAGATTCATTAAGGATTGGATTGGTTGCCCAGCAGAGTAGCTGAATATGTACTAGCTTTTAGCTGGCGAATCGGGTGGCTTTTTTCTGCGCAAGCTTTTCAGCGACTGGATCAGCGGCAGGTTGGGACGCGGGAGTCGCGTCCGATAACACGCCCAGCATGAGCGGGGTGCCGCTATTGTAAAAGGTCTTGCCTTGCATCGCGATGATTCGGGTTTCGTTGCCCTGCCGCACGCGGAATGTAGTCTTGAACTCCTTGCGGTGGCGTTGTGCGCTTTGCAAACTGGCAAAGACTCCCTCACGGTCCCCCGAATAGTACATCAGGCCCATCAACTCGCTCAGGCGCACCCGGCTGGAGGCGGAAAACCCCAGCAACTTGGCCGCGGCCGAAGAGAACGAAAAAACATCACTTTCTATATCCAATTCCCATGTGCCCGCGTTGGTCACCTTTTGCAGTAAATGAATGCGTTCCTGGCCTATGCGGATCTCGGCTTCCAGCGCTTTAGATTTCTGCTGGAGCCGGGCCACGCTGCGGCGCCGCTGCATGTCACTGCCATGCGCCGGATAACCTTCAGCGGGATTTACACCCGTGTGCTCCCCGCAGATGCTAAAGAAGAGCTGGCGATCTTCAAGGCGATCAAAAATGCCGATGGGGTAGCCGCATAAAAGATCAAAAGTATGCCGCTCGGCGAGCCCGTTCCAAAGTTCTTCCACACGGAGCGTAGCATCGCGCTTGCCTTCCGCCCACAACAGCGCGACCATCTCACCATACGCGACTATGCAGCGGCCGGGCGTGATTCGGGCAGCGGCCTCACTGATCAGTGAGCCAATGGAATCCCCGAATTTGTCTATATCCGGTTCGCCTTCCACCATGAACTTTGAGAGCATCTCAGCCGCGTCTAACTCAATGAAGCGCGCTGCCCTGCGCGCCGCAGAGACATCTATTTTGCGGAGGCGTAACTCTTCCTCCAGCAGCTCCCGATGCGGCTTGGTTGCGATGACAATCGCGATATCGCCGCACTCCACGGCATCACCAATGTGCCTTCCCAGGCCATCAATAAGCTCCCGGTCATGCTCATAGAACTTGACGTTATGGCAGCAACGAGGCGCGGGATGGACCTTTACTTCGGCTATCTGGCGGTCAGGCATTAACGGACACTCCCCCGAATAAATATGATGCATATTATAAGGTGGACGAAAGGTTATTTCGACCACCTTGGAAGTGCTGTCGGATCAAAGTTCCAGGCCTTCTAACTTCCTGTTTTCTTTGCTTTTTTATGCTACTTTCTCTCCGGGCTGGGCCAGCCCATCGCGCATATCTCGAACATGGTCATGGGCCTTAAGAACGCTGTCTGCCTGGCGCTGGATAATGACGCGAAGGTCATCCGGAAGCTGGCTTGCTAGGGCCTTCTCATAGTCCTTTTTGGCCCTGTCCTCACCTTGTTCAACGCTGTTCAGGATTGATTGATCGCCAAGGCCAACGGTCGCCTTGGTTTCAAACCATACCCGATGCAAAACAGCAGACACGCTGCCGGAAGCGTCAGGTTTGTCGCCCATCCGCTCTGCTTTCACCCGGAGTTCCTTACCAAACCGGGCCCTTTCCAGACTTTGCTCGGTGAAATATGCCTTTAGCTGCGGGTCCGTGGCGACGCCTGCCGCGTGTACATAACCGGTCTCGCCATCTTTGCATGTCTCAATCAGGTCTTTTAGTAAATCGAGCGTGTCATCTGCCATTTCAGTTCTCCTTTGCCGTTACTGGCAATGAGAAAGACTTTCAAGGCGAGAAGATGCCCATCTTCGGACGAAAAAGGAGAGCTGGAGAGCTGGAGAGCGCTGGTCGGGCCCAACGGGCGCGGCCCGCCGCTTCGGACCGCGCCACCCCAAACTCTAGCTTGCTTGCCTGGCTGCGCGGCGGCGCGTTTCCGGTCTTTCCGCTCCCTTTGGTGCAACACCGGGAACCAGCATTGGCACCTGGCGTCGATACTCCGCGTATTCAGGGTGAGAGCGCGTCAGGTCGCGCTCCTCGAATTGAATCGCCACCAGAATGTATATGGTAGTGGCAAGAGCAAAAACCAGATGCGCCGAGGTCATCACCGGAGCCGACCAGAACACCATCAGCCATCCCACATATAAAGGATGCCGCACAAGCCGATAAGGGCCCGGGGTACGAAACGCGAGCGCTGTATATGGACGCCCGATCAGGTACAGCCATATCTGCCGCAATCCAAATAGATCAAAATGGTCGATAAGGAACGTGACAGCCAGCACCACCAGCCAGCCGATGACATAAAGAGCGTTCAGGGCCATGCGTCCAGAGGCGCTGTTGACCGTCCACAGCACCGCGCCCATGGGCTGCCATTTCCAAAACAGCAGGAACAAAGCCAGGCTGGAAACCAGGCAATAGGTGCTGCGTTCCGCCGCCACCGGGACGATCCGCGTCCACGCGGCCTTGAACCATGGCCGGGCCATGATGCTGTGCTGAAGAGCAAACAAAAGCAGCAAGCCCACATTGATCGCCAATGCCAGCGCGAATGGCATCTGCCGTCCTGAATCAATGGACTTAGGCACGCCAAGATTGCCTAGAAAACCAAATGCATACACAAAGCTTGCCAGAGTGGCGACATAGCAAACCACACCATAAAGAAATACCGTGATCCGACCGAGCATGTTTTTCTCCTCTCAACCACGCGTGCATTGCCGCAGATTGCAAGCGGGCAACTGCGGCTGCCGCCATGTGTCTATTAACGCGCGCATCGGGCGGTGCTGTCCTTCAATGACCCTGACTTGTTTATGACCTTTTTATGAAACGCGCAGCCCGCAGGAGGAGGGATGTAGGAGGAATCCCTCGATGAGCGCGGACGTCCCGGGCAGGAAGCCTGTAGCTAGGCTGGTCTCACCAGCATCCAAGATTCTATGGAACCATGCTGAGGCCAGTACCTCATATTGCGAGAAAATTTGAATGATCTTTTGACCAACTCGGATATTGCGGAACTTCTGGCTATTGCCGCCGATTCGGCAAAGCAGCCATTGCAAAAGGCGCTTCGCCGGGCATCACGCAAGGCTTTCTTGTGGCCTGAAGAAGCGGCGCAAATGGTCCATGAAGGCCGATCACTGGAAGAACTTGCTGGAGTTGGTCCATCTCTTAACCGAATCGTTGGTCGATGGATTCAAGATCCGCCGGACGTGCCTACCCCTCCTGAAATCCGCGCTGGATTTCTTACCGCGGTGCGAGCGCGGGAAATAGTTGAAGCCAATCCTTCATGGCTCCGCGGCGTAAAGGGTGATTTGCAAATGCACACGCTTTGGAGCGATGGAACAGCCTCGGTCGCGGAAATGGCGGAGGCGGCCGTTGCGCGAGGATATGAATACATTGCAATCACAGACCACGCTAAAGGACTCAAGATTGCCGGCGGGATCGATGAGGCCCAGTTAGACAAACAAGCGGAAGAGATCGCCCAAGTCAACGCTGCGATGGCTTCCAGTTCAAAGCCCTTTCGCGTGCTCCGATCAATTGAATTGAACTTGAGTCCTTCAGGCGCAGGGGACATGGACGCTGCCGCTCTTGCACGGCTGGACTTGGTGCTTGGCTGTTTCCACTCCGCACTCAGGAAAAAGGAAGATCAAACAGAACGGTACCTGGCGGCGTTGCGGAATCCGGATTTACAAATCCTGGGGCACCCACGGGGCCGCATTTATAACTTTCGCCTGGGGCTAACTGCAGACTGGCGGCGCATATTCGATTTGGCAGCAGAGCTGGACAAAGCAGTTGAGATCGACGCTTATCCGGACCGGCAGGATCTAAGCGGTGATCTGGTAAAACTAGCCGCGAAGGCGGGCTGCCGAATTTCCATTGGCACTGACTCACACGGCCCGTCTCAGCTCCGCTTTATGGAATTTGGATTGGCCTCCGCACTGTTAGCGGGCCTGAAACGCGAGCGCATCCTAAACTTCATGACGGCTGAAGAGTTGCTGGATTGGGTCGGCAGCGTGCGCGAGCGCTCAACCCGCAGGCCGGCCGCCTGATCGTTACTTCACGGCGCCCTGCCGCGCCCGGCGAAAGCTGCTTCAAGCGTGATGCAGCCTTATTCCCAGCACAACAGCGAGAAGGCACAACACATTGTTGGCAATGAAATTCAGAGCAAATGTGCCAAATTTGCCTTGATGCCAGTACGCCATATTTTCATAAGCAAATGCAGAGAAGGTGGTAAACGCGCCGCAGAAACCTGTGGCCATCAACAATCGCCAGCGATCATGCTGGTGGTCGGAGCTCCAGGTAAGAACATACCCGACAATTACGCAGCCGAGGACGTTCACCGCCAAAGTTCCGTATGGAAATCCGTGATGATTGGAAAGGCGGGAAGAAAAACTGGTGATGAGGAAACGGCAAAGTGCCCCAAAGACTGCACCGATAGCCACCCATAGCATGTTCTCCGGCATAACGACCTCCTACAAATTTGTAGGAGTCATCAGCCCTAAAAACGGGGCGGTTACGGCGGAACTCCATCGCCTGCGCCCGATTATAGCAATGGCAAAAATGAGAGTGCAAGATGCAAGTTTCCCCTTCTTTTCTGTTGTTCCGCGTCTCTGCACTGAAACTTTGGCCGTTTCGCAAATCTCCGATTATCCGGGCTTCATCGGCGGCAAAGAAGCATTTCTGTGCTATATTGCACATCTTTAAATTCAACTTTAAAATTGAGCAAAATCGCAGGAGTCTGGGACGCACCTGCTGGTATCACGACCAGCCACATCTTATGCCGCGCATATTGTCTATCTCATACGACCAGGCGTTGTTGCATACCAGAGAGCTCATGCTCTCCCGCGAGGGATTTGAAATGATATCGGCGGTTGGCTTCTCCGCTGCCATTGACGCCTGTAAAAAAGGTCAGTTTGATCTGGTAATCATGGGGCACTCTATTCCCGCAGCAGATAAAACCGCCATTATCACGCAATTGAGAGCGATGTGCGATACGCCTGTGCTGGCGCTGCGGCGGCCCAATGAGGAGCCCCTAAAATCCGCGGAATACAACTTCGATTCGGGCGACCCTCAGTCCTTCCTCAGCTACGTTAAGGAAATCACGAACCATAAAGCGCGATCAGCGAAGTAATTTCCCCGCAACTTCCACCGCCATCATGCATTGCTGCCGATGCTAGATTGAGGAACTGCTCACAGTTTGCACCATTCATCAGGCACGCTTTGGCGTTTCTATTGTTTGGCATCGAACTGACATTTAGGAGGAAAAGGGCTGACTATACTAACGTGAATAACGTGAATATGGATATCGTAAGTGTTAATCAAATGGACAACGGAATCGTCGTGAACTTTGAGGACGGCGTTTGCGCTTTTTTTGACGCTGCTTTCCTGTACACGCAAATGGATAAGCGCCTTGAAGCAGATTTCGGTGACACGTCTTCCATCCCACGCCGCCCCGGATGGTAGCCCAGTCCTTGTTTGTCCTTGCCGGGAATATGGGTCCAGTTCTGGTGAATCAGTGCTGCTGCTGCGGCGCGTGGACGCCTTCGCAAAAATAGATTAAGACCGCATTCCTCTAGCCCGTTTTTGCGGAACTGGCATCTTCAATCACAGGAAGTTCGTAGAGCGCAAGACGCCATGGCAATTCCCGGATGATGGTCTGGTAACTGAGTTCCCTCACGAGTTTGAAGCTGACGGCATCAGCGCATTTCTGGCATTTAGGAAATGTCTCGCCCCGGAGCAGCGTGACTTCATGGGGCAATCGATGAGCGGAGTGAATGACCTGATAAATTCCGCTGGCAGGAATCAGCGCCCCCGTCTTGAACTTCCCCCGTAACATTGCGAACGATTTTACCAAAAATATCGAGTTACGATACTCCTCATTCGCCCAAACGGTTATCAAGTTAGACGCATGCCGCTCCCGAAAGGCATAGCGCGGAGGTAATCAGTGCTTACGTTTAGGCTGAGGGCAGATGTGGGCCTTCTCGGCGATGCGCAGATTTTTTGGCTTGTCGCTGGCTGCAATGAATTCACCACAAGCCGTGCAATAAGAGAGCATTCGCGGAGCTATTCCGTGAACTGGACGGCGCTCAAATCGCGGCTTGGGCGACTTCAATGGCATGATGTGGGGTGTTGTCGTGTGGATTTTACCCCAAATTGGGCGAGTCTTATCAAGTCGCCATAAAGTTTTTGAAAGCACAGCGTCAGCGAGCGTTGCATCCATCCTTCGCAAATGCGCGAAGGATGGAGCAAAGAGTGCTGATGCCAATATATGTCAGGGATTGTGTGGCTGGCTGCGGATGAGCGGCCATCGCTTGATTCGACGCCAGTTGCCGGTCTTCCAGTCAGAGTACTCAGGTTCAAGCATAAATCCTGGCTCGATTACAAAGTGCATTGCGGTTTTATCCTGAAAGCAAACGGCAATGGAGTGGTACTCGCCGGAGCTGAAGAATTCAATGTAGTCCAGGGGCTTGCCATGGGCTTCTTCAAAGCGATGGAAATGGCGGCCTTTGTAGCGGCGAATCGTGGTCTTACCGCGCCGGGTGATGATGGGTTTGGGCAGCCGAGGAATGCGTTGCCTTTTGCGGATTTTGCGCGCGGGTTGCGCGCGCCGGAGAGAGCGTTTACTTTCAATGGCAGCCATGTTGCCTCCTTGTAGGCGATTTGGTTAGGGCGGCGTTCGGTGTTAGAAGCACCGGCGCTGCCCGTCTTTTTTATTAGTCCGCAAGGTCAAGCTTGCGGAGTTTTGAATCAGCAGCGATTTAGCGAGCGGCAGATTGGTTCATCACGTACAACATACAGGCAAACTGCGAACGCGTGTAAGAAGTTTTATTCGTTTTTTGCGCTGCTTATTGGGAAATACCGCTGAAGAAAGTTAAGTGGTGCGTTTAAGCTTTGCCCCGCCAAAGCGTGCGAAAAGGGCAGGAATCTGTGCAACGTCTTATCTAGAACCCAGATCTACGTGTTTCTTTGTCTGTTGAGCCAGTGCCCCCGGCACCCGTTGCGGAAGAATGCCGTGCTGCCGCACGGGGTAGAACATGGACTTTAATGGATCGTCGTCAATAGCGAAGGACCGCAGCAGCATCAGTGTACAAACGTTCCCGCCACCAGGAACACCTGGCCTCCCGAGGTGTTGAATGCAAGGCCATTCTGGCCCCAGCGCACAAGCCGTCCAATGTTACCGTTGACGTTGTTGATGGTCGTGGAATCAATCAAAGCAAGCGTGGTCAAGTTGAACGATTGCAAAGTGACCACGCTGGAGCCGAATGACTTTAGTTTACAAAGCTGCCGCCCAGCAGGACGATCTGCCCTTGGTTGGTATTGAACGCCAATCCATTCTGGCCCCAGCGAACCAAACCCTGTACCGTCCCCTTGAGATTGGGGATCGTCATGGAGTTCAGCAGAGCAAAGCTTGTGAGATTGAACGATTGCAGCGTAACCGTGGTCAGTCCGGCGTTTTGGGTCTGGGTAAGGAAGAATGCCTTGCCCAGGCTGGAATCCGGAATCATCAGATTTGTTGCCGATGGCAGCCCCATGGCGAAGGAGCCGACCACGGTGCCAGTGGCAGGATCGACCACATGGCCGTCATTGCCGTAGGCCAAGCCCGTAGCAGCGTTGAAATGAACGCGCGTGCTGAAGGCGAACGAGAAGAAATCATGCAGGCCGGTGACTCCGTTTGCGTCCACCGGCATCACGAGAAGATCATTGCCAGAGCTGTCTGCCCCGAGCAGTGTTGTATTCCCTGCTCCCCACTGGATTGAGGAAGCTCCGGGGCCTCGGTTCGTTCGCTGGGTCGCGTCGTCAAAGATCACAACCCCTTCCGGCACAACAAAGGAAGCGGTTGCAGACCCGGTTGCGAAAGCGGCCGTATGAGCAGCGCCGGGTTGCACCTGTAAATCGAGGGCTCCGGCCGGCCCAAACTGGCCCGACGTTCCCAGAGAGTAGCCAAGGTCAGGATTGAAGCTGGGCAAAGCATAGCGCTGCGCTTTTCCCGCTCCGTTGATTCCAGCATACAAAAATAGTCCATCGTCGGAGACACCCAAAGCGCCGGGTTCGCTACCTGCGAATTGTGAGGAGATCGCGTTGCCGGAGAGATTAAGAGCGGTGACCGTGTTCCCCAGGCTATTTGCCGTGCTGGGCACGGAGATAAAGAAGACCTGATGCACAGGATCGAAGATCAAATTGTTGGATAACTGGGCGATTGTGGTAAAGGCAAAGCTGGTCCCGCCTGTGCCAGTCCCCGCCGCGGCCCCGACGAAGAACGATGACGGATTCGATGTCCCGTTCGAATCCGCGACGACCACTTGGGCTGCGCCACCGCTGGCTATGGCTGCCGCAGGGATAGTTGCTGAAAGCTGGCTGGCGGAATTGAAAGTGGTGGTTAGCGCGTTCCCATTGAACCGCACCACGGAGGAAGCCGTGAAATGTGTCCCATTCACGGTGAGAACCACGTCCGCTCCGCCCGCTACGGCTGAACCGGGGCTCAGAGAGGAGATGATGGGCGTGGTGGCACCCGGCGCGACCGGAGCCGGCGGTGTAGGCAAAGCCGTAGCTGGCGCGGTCGTGGTGGAAACCGGGCTGACGAAGTTCCCGCCGACAAGGAATATGTGCCCATCGTTAGTGTTAAAAGCCAGACCATTTTCGCCCCAGCGAACCAGCCGTCCGGCGGTACCGTTTACGCCCGGGATCGTGATGGAGCCGGTCTTCACAAAATGCGTCAGATCAAACGCGTCGATCACGGCGCTTCCGTTAAAGGGCTGTTCCAGGAAGTACGCGGCATTGAGCTGTGAATCCACCACCATGAGCCCCGAGGCCTGGAGCGTGGCGACCACGGCTCCCGTAGCCGAATCAAGAACAGCACCTCCATCTGAATAGACCCGCCCTGTTGCCGGATCAAAGTGGATCCGGCGTCCAGTCAGGAAGCTGGGGAAGTCGTGGATCTGTATTGCACCGGTTACGTCTACGAATAGTGAGAGCAGGTCGTGGCCAAAAGACTGGCTGGAAAACAGACTGGATGCGTTTGCTCCCCACTGGAGCGAGTTGCCATTGGTTGCGAAATTTGTGCGCGGTGTCGCATCGTCATAAATCGTGATCTTGCCCGATGGATTAGCCCCTGAACTTACCACTGCGGAGGTGTGCGAAGCTCCTGGGGCCACTTGCAGGTCAAGCGCAGTGAGCGGCCCGGAGAAACCGGAGGTCCCCAATGAGTAACTTGTATCGAACGTAAAGGCCGGAAGCGCGTAGCGCTTCACCTGGGAACTGCCGTCGATTCCGGCATAGACGAACTGACTATCACCGGAAAGAGCCAGGACGTTCGGCTCACTGCCTGCGAACTGTGAGGAGATGACGTTTCCTGACAGGTCAAGCGCAGAAATCGTGTTTCCGTGGGCGGCCGCCCCACCGGGTACTGACACCAGGATGACGCGGTGCAAAGGATCGAATGCCAGGTCATTGGCCGCCTGGTTGATCACGGAAACGGCGAAGCCCGCACCCGCGCTGGAGCCGATGAAGAACGTTGAACCGGCTGAGGTTCCTCCATTCGCAATTGGATTCGCGACTGTGATGATCGCCGTGCCGACTGAAGCTATGTCCGCAGCGCTGATGCTCGCCTGCAGTCGCGTGCTGGAGACGAATGTTGTGCTGCGAGCTGAGCCGTTCAACTGTACAACCGCCGCGGGATCAAAGTTCGTACCATTCACCGTGATTGTGAAGGCGTTCCCGCCGGCAAGAACAGAACTGGGAGTCAATAACGAGATGGTTGGAGCGTTAGCGGCTGGGGTTGGTGGAGGCGCGGGCAGCGGGGTAGCCGGCGGTGTGGCCTTGGAAACAGGGCTCACGAAATTTCCACCGAGCAGAAACATCTGGCCACTATCGGTGTTGAAAGCCAAACCGTTCTGGCCCCAGCGAATCAGCCGCTTTACGTTGCCATTGACATTCGGGATGGTAATGGAACCCACCAACGTGAAATGGGTCATATCAAAGGCTTGCACGGTAGCGCTGTTACCGCCTGACTGAGTTAGTACAAACACCAGGTTTAAACTTGAATCCAGCACGGTTGAGCCTGAGGCGGCCAGAGTAGCTACCGGAGACCCGGTCACCGGATCAGCGACGTGCCCGTTCTCCGCCCACACCAGTTGGCCGGCGCGATCGAAATGGATTCTGCCGCTGATGCCCAAAATGAAATCGTTTGTCCGGGTGAGTCCGCCCGGTGCAACGGAGAACGTAAATAAGTCGCCAAAGTTTCCGCCGGTGCTCAACAGAGTACTGGCGTTGATGCCCCACTGGATTGATCCTCCACCGCCTGAGGCTGTTGCTGCTCTCGGCGTGCCATCATCGAACACTGTGATCGTGCCTCCCTGGGTAATTACGGCGGTCGTATTGGGCGCTCCCGGCGCTACCTGTAGGTCCTTGGCAAAGTTGGCTCCGGTGCTGAAACCACCGTTGCCCAGTGCATAGTTAATGTCTCGTCCAAGATCGGGCAACGTAAACCGCTGCACGCGAGAGGCGCCATCTATGCCGGTATAGAGAAAGTGGCTATCATCTGACAAAGCCAGAATGCCCGGCTCGCTCCCGGCAAACTGCGAAGAAATGATGGTCTCCGTTGAAGGATCGAGTGCGGAAATCGTGTTCCCGTGAGCCGTCGCCGTGCTGGGCACCGAGAGCATGATTACATGATGCAACGGATCGTAAACCAGATCGTTGCTCGTCTGGTTTAGCACGGATAGCGCAAACCCATTCCCGCCGGTGGTTCCGATAAAGAATGTTGAACCGGCCGACGTTCCTCCGTTGTTGGCCGGGTTGGCGACTGCAATGATCGCCGTCCCCGCGGCAGCAATATCGGACGCGTTAATGCTCGCTTGCAGTTGCGTACTGGATAGGAACGTGGTGGTGCGTGCCACGCCATTGAACAAGACCTGCGCTGAGGCATCAAAGCTACTTCCGTTCACCGTCAGCGTGAAACCAACGCTCCCGGCAATCGCCGAACTGGGACTTAACAGCGTGATCGCGGGTGCGTTTGCTGCCGGCGTCGGCTGAGGTGCGGGCAAAGGATTGGGTGCGGGGAACGCAGCGGATACCGGCGACAGGAAACTCCCGCCCACAAGCACTACGTGGCCTGTATCGGTGTTGAACGCCAGCCCATTCTGCCCCCAACGAACCAGTCGCCGAGCCTGGCCGCTCACGGGAATCGTGATCGATCCGACCGACGTGAAGTGAGTCAAGTCAAAAGACTGAATCGTGGCAGTGTTCGATCCGAAAGACTGGTTGAGGAAGAACGCGCTATTCAAAGTCGAATCCGGAACCATCAGGCCGGAAGTCTTGAACGAGCCCGCGGCCAATCCGCTCTGATCGAGCACGCGGCCGTTCTCGCCATAAATAAGATTGGTGCCCGGATCGCGGTGAAGCCTTCCTGGCCCAATACTTCGGATGTCCTGGGTCTGCGAAATACCACTTGCATCCACGGAGAAGGTGAAAAAATCGGCCCCCGAACTTTCTAGATCGGCTGCGAAGAGCGAGCTGGCATTTGCTCCCCACTGTATCGAATCATAAATACCGCCAATTCCCAAAAATCCCGGCGCGTGGACAGGCCTGGGTGTTACGTTGTCGAAAATCACAATACCGCCCAGGGCTGACGGGCTGGATCCACGAATGCCCAGGCTAACCGCGCTGGTGTTCGGAGCCCCCGGCGCGGCCTGAAGATCCAGCGCAAAATAGGGACCGAAAAAGGGATCTGCTCCAAGCGGATAAGAGACATCCGGTGTCAGTGCCGGCAGCGCAAACCGCTGCACGGATGCGTTTCCGTCAAGTGCGGTGTAGAGGAACTGGCTGTTGTCGGAAATGGAAAGCAGGCCAGGATTGCTTCCGGCAAACTGTGTCCCCACGATTTTGGCGCTCGCCAGATCCAGCACAGCAACGCTGTTTCCCTCCGGAACCGTGTTGGGGACTGAAAGGTAGAGCGCCTGCCTCGCGGGATCGACAGCAATATCATTGGCTGGTTCCGCGATTGCGGTCAGGGCGAACCCCGCTCCTCCGCTGCTCCCGATCAGAAATGTTGAGCCCGTGGAAGGTCCGTTGGCGGAATCGAGCACAGTAAGATTGGCAACCCCAACCGTCGCGATGTCAGCCGCGGTGATGGCCGCCTGCAACTGTGAGGCTGAGATAAATGTGGTGGTGCGCGCGCCTCCGTTGAACTGCACCACGGACGATGGGGTGAAGTTTGCGCCCTGGACCGTTAAGCTGAATCCGGTGCCACCGGCAATCGCCGAACCGGGATTCAGGAAGGAAATGGTCGGCGCCTGCGGATTGGGATTCGGCGTCGGGGTCGGTGTGGGCGTAGGTACCGGCAGCGCCGGCGGGGTGGCAATCGGATCCAGGAAATTTCCCGCGATAAGGACGATCTGGCCACTGTCCATATTGAAAACCAGGCCGTTTTTTCCCCATCGGATCATGTGCTGGGCGGTGCCGGTCAGGCCGTTTAGCGGGATGGTGCGATTCAGGGTGAAGCGCGTCAGATCGTAAGCCTGGAGAGTGAGGGAACCCAAATTCTGAATGATGAAAGCCGCGTTCAGGTCGGGGTCGATCGCCTCCGGACCGCGAACGTTGAAGTTTGCCGTCGTCTGCCCCGCCGTAGACAGCACCTCGCCGCCTTCTCCATAAATGAGATTGGCCGCCGCGCGCAAATGGATTCGATCACCCCGAACAACACTATTAACGGAGTTGATCAGGGTGACGCCGGTAGGGCTCACTGAAAGCGCGGTCAGTCCCGTGAAAGGGTCAGAGCCAAAGAGCCTGGTCGTGTCGGCTCCCCACTGCAGCGAGGTCACCTGGTTCGCTCCACCCGGGAGCTTGGTCGGCCTTTGCGTGGCATCGTCAAACACAGCGACTCCGCCCGAGTTGGCCAGCGTAACCGCCACCGTATGCGGGATTCCGGGCGCAACCTGGATGTCTCGGGCAAGGAAGTGCCCGAAAAAGGGATCGGCGCCGAGGGAATAATTAATGTCCGTGACCAGCCCCGGTAGGGCGAACCGCTGAATAGAGCCCGTGCCGTCGATTCCTGCATACAGGAACTGGCCGTCGTCCGAAATGGCGAGGACGTCCGGGTTCGTGCCCGCGCTTTGCGACGAGGTGATCGCTGCGTTCGCCAGTGACAGAACGGAGATGGTATTCGGGTTCGTAGTGGCCGAGCCGGGCACGGAGGCGTAGATCAACTGCTGCGTCGAATCATAAGCCAGGTCGCTTGAGACCTGATTGATGATCATCTGGGCAAAGCCCGTTCCGCCTGTGCTGCCCACCAGAAACATGGAGTCTGCGGATATTCCGCCATTTGCCTGCGGGTTCTGGACGCTTACATGAGCCATGCCTACGCTGGCGACATCGGCGGCCGTAATTGCTGCCTGCAACTGCGTGCTGGATACGAATGTAGTTGTGCGCGTGCTCCCATTGAATTGCACCACGGATGCGGGCACAAAGTTTGTGCCGGTTAGAGTCATGGTGAATGCGGCGCTTCCTGCCACTGCTGAGCCAGGCGTCATCTGGGTGATTGTCGGCGGCGGGCCGGTTGGGGGCTCGATGAAATATCCTGAAATGTCCATGACCAGGTGCGTCGGGTTCGATCCAAAAATACTGATAGATCCATTCGCTGCGGGCACAATCGCCATGTTGGAAGTGATGGCGCCGTCAATGGCGTTCAGGGTTGAAACCAGCGGCTGAGCAGCGCCCTGGGGCCATAACGTCACAAATCCAAGAGGACCAGGGGGCACTACCGTCGCATTCACTACATACGATTGCGCCGAAGCAGGCGCGCCACAGGATGCGGCAGACACGTTCAGGTCCTTCGCTCCATTGAATGGCAGCGAGCCCGCCGGATTTCTCGTATCCAGCACGCGGCAGGGCGTCAGATTATGCAGCGACAATCCTCCCGGACCGGGCGGAGCAAAATATCCGTTCACGTCGATCACCAGATCCGAAGCCTGTGTCACAAACACAGAGATGTCGCCGTTGGTGCCCGCAGGCACGATTGCAGCGTTTGCCGTGACCGCGCCGGTAATCGCGTTCAAGGTTGAAACCAGCGGTTGAGTGCTTCCGGCAGGCCAGGTGGTAAGAAAGCCAAGAGGTCCCTTCGGCACTGCGGTGTAGTTCAGTGAATACGCTCGTGCTGTCGCCGGAATATTGCAGGGACTCGTCAGCAGCGGAAAGTTTCGGCTCGCATTGCCCGCAAGAGATGGGCCGCCGAGCGGACCTGCTGCCAGTCTGGTGTCCACAAGACGGCACGGCGCCATGGGATAAAAAGACATGGCGGTTGAGTCCGTGTCCGTCACGAAGTATCCGTTGATGTCCAGGACAAGTTCCGTGTCTTGCGAGGCAAAAAAACATGCGGCTCCGTTTGTCCCTGCGGGCAGAATAGCGGCAACCGCTTTGACCCGGCCATCAATGGAATTGAGGTTAGATGCGAGCGGCTGCGGCTGCCCGCAGGGGAACGCCGTCAGAAATCCAAGCGGGCCGTGCGGGACAACTGTCATATTCAGTGCATACGCCTGCGCGGTATTCGGTATTCCGCAGGCGCTGCTGGGGATGGCAAACGCTCTGCCGGCTGCCTGGCCGTGCAGAAAAGGCCCGCCAAACGGCCCGGCCGGGTTGCGCGTATCGGCAATGCGGCAGGGTGTCACCGGCACAAAGCTTAAGCCGGAAATTGTGGCTTGCCCAATGAACGCGGCGGAAGCTGTGTTTCCAGCGTCAAAGTTCAATGGCGTGATTGCCGGGGCGAAGCCAGTAGGGGCTAGCGTCGAAGTCGGTGAAGCAATGGAAACTTTACTTTCCGTCGCCACAGGCAGAGCTAGGGATGTTGCGATGGGCTTGGATGTTCCGATACTACCGCCGCCACAGCCAGCCAAAGAGAAGACAATGAGAGACAAACAAATGAACGAAAGATTTCCTGAAACCAAAAAGGAGTGCCGGCGGCGCATGGATTTCCCTTCGGAAGTAAAAGCTCAACAGCTATGGGGGTGCGGAGCCTCGGATTATTAATCAACTTGGCCAGAATGTCTATAGGTTGAATAGCTAAGGATTTATTTACTTTAATATCTGATCCAGTTCTTAACGGCCGACTGAACGTGGAAAATCAAGAAAACCTAGGGGCGTTAGAACTTTGGCGTATATCTAGCGCCTTGGCCAGCCTAGAGATTTTTTCAGCTCTTCCATGACCTCATAGGCAATTGGACAGGTAAACGTCCGTCCAATCATTCCCATGGTTCGGAACATGAATTCCGGTTCGTACAAATATGGATAGCCGCTGCAATCGGCCGGCCGGTCCTCATAGACGCTACAACGATTGTCTTTCAGGAAAGGACATGGGGTTGTACGTGTCGTCCAGGGATTATCGCTGAAAGTCTCGGAGCGCTCCAGATATGCATCAATGAAGTCTTGCTGTGTCATTGCGAGACGGCGCGCCAGCCGGTCGACTTCCTCTTCGCTGAAAGTCGGGTGCACTTCGCGGCAGCAGTTAGCACATTCAGTACAATCGATTCCGGCCCACACGCGACGCGTGGCAGCAAAAACGCGCTCGTCTATCTCTTCTGGGTTCAGATGACACTTGGACTTCAGGAAAAGACGAAATCTATCATTCTCGTTCTCTTTTTCCTGTGCACGCAGGCGTATCTGGACAAGATCAAAAGCCATATTTGCCCTCTTATTGCTCTTGAAAAGAGTACCAAATGTACTGGCGCAGGCTATGGGGTTTTAGCCAGAGAGTTCGAAAACATGAAATGTTTTGGTTCAGGTCGTTGACAGAAAGGCGACAATGAAGTGGCGCGCCCTGAGAGATTCGAACTCCCGGCCTTCTGATTCGTAGTCAGACGCTCTATCCAGCTGAGCTAAGGGCGCGCAGGTTGCGGAGGCAACTCAATCATTTTAGCAAAGCTGCCTGAATCTGTCCCCTCGTCGCAAGCAAAGACACTAAATCTTATGCAGAAGACGGCTGGAAATCAGCCACTGGAATTGGCTGATAGCTGGAGGAATTCACCAACTTCACAATTTGCAATTTGGCGATGAAAATTTACAATCGGCGCAATGCTCACAAACTGGCATACGGTCCTGGAGATCGCGCTCCGCACCACGGCGGTGTATGCGCTGGTGCTGGTTGGCATTCGTTTAACGGGAAAGCGCGAGGTGGGTCAGATGACGCCGTTCGATCTCACGCTCCTGCTGCTTCTGAGTAATTCAGTGCAAAATGCCATGACCGGACCGGACACATCTGTTATGGGCGGCGCAACCGCGGCACTGGTCCTGCTCACTCTCAATTTCCTGCTGGCAGAAGTTTCGGGATTAAATCGCGGTTTCAGGAAGATGATCCAGGGCTCGCCGACTCTGTTGATCCACAATGGGCAATGTATAAGCGCACACATGGCCAAGGAACACATTTCCATGGACGAACTAAACCGCGCCCTGCGCGAGCATGGGGTCGCTTGCGCTGGCGATGCAGCGCTCGCCGTGCTGGAAGTGGATGGCTCAATCAGTATTTTGAAATATGACGATGTTCCGGCCCAGGCTCGGCCACAGAAGCGGCTCAAGTTTCTTCATCGGAATTAACCCGACAAGTTTAGCAACAAGCAAAGATGATCACGGAAGTTCGATCTACACAAATCTCCGTGGAACGCAATATACATTTCATCCGACTGCGCCCCTGTTCACGAAAGGACACACATGAGCTTAGAAGAAGAACTTAAAGAAGGCGCGGAGCACGCGCACCAAAGCGGTGAAAAAGGAATCGGTCTCACCATGGCGATTGTGGCAGTTTTGCTGGCCATTGCCACATTGATGGGCCATCGTACCCATACTGAAGAAGGCCTTATCCAGGGCAAGATCGTTGACCAGTGGGACTTTTACCAGGCAAAACACAGCCGTGCCCATCAATATGGGGCTATGGCTGAAATAGCGGCGCTGCTACCGAACGGAAAAGATCTGGCACTCAAGGACTACAAAAAGTCGCTCGACGAGGAGTGCGGCGCGCCGCCTGAGAATGGCTGCGGCAGTCCGGCCAGGGATTCCGCCATTTTGCGGCCACTGCTCACACCAGAGTCTGGAACCGAAAGCAAAGAAGAAAAGAAGGAGCAACAGAAATCGGCCAGCCCAGAATCCGCGGTGAAGGACGACGCCAGTAAAGAGCATGGCAAAGAAGCCAATGCCTCCAAAGAACAGCATGGAAACAAATCTTCCAGCCGTAGGCCCGGCGCAGTAACTATCCAGGAGGACGCCAAAGAGATGGAGCGCGAAAGAGACCTCGTGGAGCGCCGCGCAAATTATTATGACGGGGCAGAACTATTCCTGGAAATCTCCATTGTTCTTTGCTCCATCGCGCTGCTGGCGGAAGCAAAGCTCTTCTGGAAGCTTTCTTTTATCAGCACCGTCCTGGGAATCGGCGTTGCACTGTTCGGGTTTTTGGGCGTGCATTGATATCGTAAATTCTCTTCTTGTTGGAATGTTTTGAGATGTCCAGGATCTATCTAGCCACCACTAACCCGGGCAAAGTGCGCGAGTTCCGTGAAGCAGCGCAGGCATTATCCATTGCGCTTGATCCCTTGCCGCGCATGGCTGAAGTGCCGCCTGCTATTGAAGACGGAGCCACTTTCGAGCAAAACGCCCGAATCAAAGCGGAATATTACAGCCGCCTCGTGCCGGGAGAGCTGGTCCTGGCGGAAGACTCAGGGCTGGCGGTGGATGCACTCAATGGCGCGCCGGGAGTACATTCGGCTCGTTACGCTGCCGTGCTCCAGTCAGGCGTGGTCTCGGACCAAAACTCAGACGACCAAGCAAACAATGCCGCCCTCATTGTTCAGCTCAAGCGGCTAAATCAGGATCGATACACAGGAAAATATGTCTCCGTGATTGCGCTGGCTCGCGATGGCCAGACTCTTGCCACGTTTAGCGGCGAAGCGCCGGGAGAACTACTTACCGTCGCACGCGGGAATCAGGGCTTTGGGTACGACCCGCTGTTTTACTTCCCTGCTCTTGGTAAGACTTTTGCGGAACTTCCCCTGGAGCAAAAACGCGAGCATAGCCATCGCGGCAAGGCATTTCGGCAGTTTCTGGATTGGTACAGTAAGCAATCGGGGTAAAACAGGGGATCTATTTGAGCATCTCAATGGCTTCTTTTTTTAATTTCTTGGAATCAGCCTGCCATTTTGTGCCATCCTGAAATTGCAGTTCCGCAACATAAACAACCACTCCTGTCGGATGTCTGGACAAATCTTCCCGGGAAGGAACGGCATTTGCCGAAATGTCGAACTCGGTCGTCGTATCCATTTTTTCTGGGATGGTTACAAGTTCGCCTCGGCCCATCCTGATGTCATCCTTTTTAACCGCCACCCAGCCAAGGCGGTAAATCTGGATTTTATTGTGGCTCTTGTTTTCCAGGTGAGCGTCCAATAGCACGTTGTCGGCCCCAAACGATGCCTGCACAATGTGCACGGGATCGCCGGCTTGAGGTGCGAACAGCATCAGGATATCTTCACTGCCTTTTTGGGAACTTGCGGGCAGTCCCAGGACTGGGCTTTGCCGTGCCATGATGGCAATAAGGAAGATGATAAAAACCAGTAATTTCTTCACGATTGCACCCCGTGTTCGTTTCCGACTCGGATCTGCCGCGGAATACGGCAGCAGCTCCGTCTTGCGCTTTCGCATCCTACACCTTAGGCTGGAATTCTCAAGTTAAATTTGAAGTTTGCCAGGCCTGATTAGGCCGAATTTAGAAGTTGCGCTACCCTGCAAATCCAAGTAAATTCAAGGTTCTCTCATGGCTAAACGGCCTTCACAAACAGCTACCCGGTCAGCCAATGGCACATCAGATAAGTACCAGCGCATTCTGGACGCGGCCATTGAAGTGATTGCAGAGCACGGATTCTTCCACTCTCGGGTAGCCGAAATCGCGGACCGCGCCGGTGTGGCCGATGGCACTATTTATCTCTATTTCAAGAATAAAGACGAATTGCTCATGGCGTCGATTGATTCCGCCTTTCACCGATTCATACAGCGGGCACGCAGTTCGCTGGACCAGGTAGCTGATCCACGCGAGAAGTTGCGCCGCCTGGCTTTTCTTCATCTTGAATCTCTGGGCTCAAATCGAAGCCTGGCCATTGTCTTCCAGACTGAACTCCGGCACAGCGCTAAGTTTCTGGGCCAGTTTTCTCACAATCTTCTGGTGGAATACTTTGACGTAATCAAAGGCGTTCTGCGTGAAGGCCAGGAAGCCGGCGTCTTCAGGGCTGATATTTCCGTGACTATTGCCGCGCATTGCTTCTTTGGCGCAGTGGATGAGATAGTAACCACGTGGATCCTCTCCGATCGCGACCGGGACCGCGATTATCACCTCTCCACCCTGACAGATTCGGTTGTGGCGATTGTCCTTAAAGGCGTGGAAACCGGACCCTAAGTATGGACATCAACACCCTCGCCGACATCTTCTTCGCCTCCATCGCGCACGACGTGGAACGCCACGTAATGTTCAAGCGCGGCAGCGCATGGCAGGTGATCTCTTCCCGTCAACTTTACGGGTATGTGGCGACGCTTGCCAGAGTCTTGAAGCAATGGGGAATCCACAAAGGCGACCGCGTTGCGATTCTGGGTGAGAATCGCCCGGAATGGATGATTGCCGACTTTGCCTGCGTAACCACAGGAATTGTTGACGTCCCTATTTACGCTACCCTGACGGCAGACCAGACTCTGTATCTATTGCAGAATTCTGGAGCGCGAGTAATTTTTGTTTCCACGCTGGAACAGCTGCGCAAGATTCAGTCCATCCGGGAGCAGACTTCGCTGGAAAAAATTGTTGTGATGGATGACATCAGTGAAGTCAATGTGATTCCAATGTGGTCTCTGATCAACTCCGCCTCGCAAGAAGAAGACCCGCAGTTTGATGAAGAAGCGCATCGAATTACGCCCGACGACTTGGCCACTCTTATCTATACTTCGGGAACAACCGGGACTTCAAAGGGTGTAATGCTCAGCCACGGCAATCTCACTGCCTGCGCCAAAATGGCCAGCAAGCAGGCGGAGTGGACGCCCGCCGACGTCTATCTCTCATTCCTGCCGCTATCTCATGTCACGGCGCGCCACGTGGACTACGTCTGCTATCTGGATGGCGTCAGCCTCGCCTACTGCGCGGTGTTCGACCAGCTTCCGCAGATGCTCCAGGAAGCTAAACCCACGATCATTGTTGCGGTGCCGCGCGTCTATGAAAAGATCCGCGCGGAGGCTGAGCGTCGGGCCGGCCATGGCTTGCGCCGAAAGATCCTTGATTGGGCAGTGCGGATTGGCGAAAAGCATAAAGACGAAATCGCGCGGGGAGAAACGCCCACCGATCTGCGCTGGAAGCTGGCCAACCAGTTGGTATTTTCCAAAATACGTCAGGGATTTGGCGGCCGCAGTCGAGCGTATTTCTCTGGCGGCGCTCCCCTTGGCAAGGATATGGCTGAGTGGTTCTGCGCGGTGGGTATCCCGATCATGGAAGGCTACGGGCTCACAGAAACTTCGCCAACGCTCTCAGTAAACCGCCGCGGAGCTTTTAAGATTGGATCAGTAGGCAAAGTCAATGAGGGCGTGCAGCTCAAGATGGCCGAAGATGGCGAGATTCTGGTCAAAGGACCAACTGTCTTCAAGGGGTATTGGAACCTGCCGGAAGAAACGCGTAATTCATTCGTCGATGGCTGGTTTAAGACGGGCGATATCGGCGAACTGGATAGCGAAGGATTCCTCAGCATTACCGACCGTAAAAAAGATCTGATCAAGACTTCTGGCGGAAAGTTCATTGCGCCGCAGCCGATTGAAAATGCCCTGAAAGCCAACGTGCTGGTTGCGCAAGCGGCTATCATCGGCGACAAACGCAAGTATGCTTCGGTGATTATCTCGCCCCATTTTCCTTTGTTGGAAGATTGGGCGCGCGCTAATGGTGTACCCTTCACTTCGCGTCAGGAGTTGGTTGCGTCAGACAAGGTGCGCAACCTTTATCGCGGGATTGTCGAAGACCTGAACAAGCGGTTGGCGCAGTTTGAAACCATCAAGAAAATCGTGGTAGTGCCAGATGAGTTTACCGTTGCCACAGGTGAAATCACTCCCACGCTCAAGCTCAAGCGCCGCGTGATTGAAGCAAAATACAAACAGCAAATTGACGAGCTTTACCAACAGCCTCATCCAATTGAAACCGCGCCAGTGGGCTAGACGCGTTTCGAAACAGCCGCTCCCAATCGCGGCCTTCTCAAATACTTTCGACTTGCCGGATTTATTACAATGGAAGGCATGGATTCTTTCATCATTGCAGGCCGACAGTTCCATTCACGCCTGATTGTCGGCACCGGCAAGTATAAATCTGGCCAGGAGACTGCCCGCGCCATTGAAGCCAGCGGTGCGGAAATGGTTACGGTGGCGGTGCGTCGGGTCAACCTGGATCGAAGCAAAGAATCACTGCTGGACTTCATCGATCCCCAAAAATACTTTCTTCTTCCTAACACGGCGGGCTGTTACACGGCCGACGAAGCCATCCGCGCGGCACGGCTAGGGCGAGAAGTCGGGCTTTCTGATTGGGTAAAAATTGAGGTTATCGGCGACCAGAAGACGCTTTATCCCGATGTTCAGGCAACGATTGAAGCCACTCGTGTCCTGGTGAAAGAAGGATTCACGGTGCTTCCTTATACCTCCGATGACATTGTGATTGCCAAACGGCTGCTGGATGCCGGTGCAAGCGCCATCATGCCGCTGGGTGCTCCTATCGGAAGCGGAATGGGCATTCAGAACACCGCCAACATCCAGATCCTGCGGGAGATGATCACGGAAGTTCCGCTGATTGTGGATGCCGGCGTGGGAACAGCCTCTGACGCGGCCATCGCTATGGAACTGGGAGCCGATGCTGTGCTGATGAATTCCGGAATCGCACACGCTGAAAATCCTGTGTTGATGGCGGAAGCCATGAAGCACGCCGTGATTGCCGGACGAGCAGCTTACCTGGCAGGCAGAATGCCTCGCAAGCTCTACGCCACAGCAAGCTCTCCGATGCACGGAGTGGTTCGATAACGCATCACGTCGAGATCTAACTTACCTGGTAATATCCAACGCCAAACCCACGGGACCGCCTGCGGTCATTCCGGTATTCGCACCGCTGATCGCACGCGTCGGGGAGATATTGCCATTCGCGGTATTCAAATTGCCCCACACGGCAACTCTGGCAGCGCCTGGATCAGCGTTATATAAAGTACCCGTGCCGGTTGTATCAACAAATATCTGATCTGGCACGGAAAGACCGGTGTTTGCGCCCGCGATGCTTGCAACTGGCGCAATATCTCCATCCGCCGTCGCAGCGTTGGGATAAATGGTAATGCTCGGTGGAGAAGCATTGCTTACCACCAAACGACCAGCTCCATCCACCTGGACTCCTCCCGGGTTGGACAAATGGGTATTGTTCACGCCCTGTATAGCACGGCTCGCCGCAACGGGGCCATTCAACGTGCTGGCGTGATCGTAGACAGCAATTGCGTTGCCAGCCTGATCGGCGACGTAGAGACGGTCATTGGCTGCATCAATAAAGATTGCAGAAACGGCAAACGGCACGGACAAATCGCGAACTGGCGCCGGTGCACCGTTCGCCGTTGAGGCCGAGGCATACACAAGGATATCGAGGTCATCGGCTACATAAAGAAGGTCCCTGACCTTATCCAGGGACACGTCAGTGGGAGCCACAAGACTGGGGCCGGTAATGATCCTGTTGGGCGCAATGTTTCCATTCTTGGTGCTGATGTTGTCGTAAATAAGCACTGAAAGATCGCCATTGTCGGCAATATATAGCCGGTCGTTCGCCGCATCCAGCGTGATAAACGCTGGAGAGCTAAACGTGGTATTGGCCCCCACAATGGTAGCGGCCGGGGTTAAATTGCCGCTGGCGGTTAACGCATTGTCAAAGCGCAAAAGGGTGTTCGAGTTAGTATCCATTACATAAAGCTTGCCGGTGGCCACAGGGGTCGGAGTTGGCGAGCCTGTAGGAGTTGGCGACGCCGTCGGTGTAGGCGTTGGCGTACCGCCGCCTCCGCCCAGCGTTCGCCGGGGCGAGATCACACAACCAACTGTAAGCAAAAGACAGAACACTGCCACACAAATGCCTGCCGGCGAAAAGCCGCGCTTTAATCTGAATATTGGGTTCATTCTTTGCCATCATAACCCAGTTCTCACGATTTTTAGTGCGCTATTCGTGCAGGCAGGTTCCACACCGAAGTAACAAGTGGCCGGGGTTAAGAACTGTAAAAAAGGCGGCTTTTCAGCCGCCTTTACGTAATACAAGATTAAATCCTTTGACTTACTTTTTCTCGTCGGATTGCTTCAGCATTGCCACTTTGTCAACGTGCAGCGTGCCATTATCCAACTTGCCCGTAACGCTTACGTGATGGCCTTCATGCCCTTTCAGTGCGTCCTGATTATCAACATTGATGATGCTCTTGTCTTTTTCAGAAACAAAGACCAGCTTCGATCCATTTTCCGCGCACTTCTTGACGCAATCGGCATTGTCAATGTCCTTGGCGCCACATTTCTCGTCGCTCACCCAGCCGCTCATCTTGCTTTCTTTGGAACCTTTATCTTTGGCCAGGGACAGTGTGGACGTCAAAAACGTGAGTGCAAATGCGATTAACAGAAGTTTCTTCATGGGTAACGTTATCTCCTCGGAGGATGTTGTGGTTCAGCAAGCGCCTTGCAGCAGCTTTGCCGGGTTGATGTATTGAGCTACTACGATGAAAAAGGTGACGAGAAATGTCTCATCCCAAGCCAGCAATTTGCCGCGCCGACTGTCAACTTAAAGCTACTTCTTCTCTGGCGACGGCGCAAGTGGTGGAGGGGAAACGGTGTAAACTACCTCTCCCGGACGGGCATAACGAAGCCGTTCACGTGCTTCTTTTTCAATGGTTTGCGGATCGCTCTTTAAAGCTTTGATTTCCTGCTCCATACCGCCATTTTGCTGTTGCAGTGCCTTAATCTGGCGATCAAGCTCGCGCGACTCCCGGCGCTTTTGCTGATAATCCATTAGGCCATTGGCGCCGAATACTGCAAAATATCCCACCACGCAAAGCAAAAGGCCGATTCCTGTCGCCGCCAGCTTGTGGCGCAAACGATAAAGCTGTTCCCTTCGGCTTGTGATTTTCTCCCGCATTATTGTTTCGATCCAAATTATTGTTCGATCCAATCGCGCGCCGCCGCTGACAATTTCTCCAGACCCTTTTCCGAACTGGCTTCAGAATAAATCCGCACCACTGGTTCCGTACCGGACACGCGATAACAAACCCACGATCCATCGTCCATGATCAACTTCAGACCGTCCGCCCGGCCCACCTGTTTTATCTTGTGGCTAGAGAGTTCGGTTGGATCGCTCTTCATCTTACTAGTGAACTTCGCTTTCAGTTCCGGCGTCAAGCTGAAGTTTTCTCTTCGGGCATAAAAGGAACCAACTTTGCCAAATAAATCTTTGATCTGCTCACCAATTGATTTTTTACGGCTAGCAACGGCTTCACAGCACAGCAACCCGGCAAGGATGCCATCCTTTTCCGGAACGTGATTCCGAATGGAAAGCCCGGCGCTCTCTTCGCCACCGATGGCTATTTTGTCCTGCTTGATCAGCTCGCCAATATATTTGAAGCCGACTGGCGTTTCATGCAGCGGTACTTTGTGGTGCTCCGCCAAAGCATTAATCATGTTGGTGGTCGAAACAGACTTGGCGACACCATTCTTCCAGCAGCGGCTTTCAACCAGATAGTCGAACAACACGGCAATCACGTAATTGGGCTGGATAAATGTGCCGTCCTGGTCCACGATCCCGAAGCGGTCAGCGTCTCCATCCGTGGCTATGCCGATGCGAGCGCCTGTATCTTTCATCTTCTGGCGCATTTCATTCAGAAGATGGTCTTCCGGCTCGGGCGCATGGCCACCAAAGAGCACATCGCGAACGTCATGAACGGTAGAAACGGGAATGCCCGCCTCCCTGAGCAACTCGTCGGAATAGCCCCTGGCCGCGCCCCAGAGCGGATCAAAAACAACTTTCAATCCCGAGTTCTGGATGAGCTGGAGATTAACAATTTCTTTGAGCCGCGCCAGATAAGCAGGCTTGGGATCGATGTTCGCAACCTGCGCCTTTGAAGAATTTGCAGAAACGTCACCATTGGTTGCGATCAGTGCTTCAATCGCGCTGGTGGCTTCTGGCAATGCCGGCGCGCCATCTGGGGTAGAAAACTTTATGCCGCTGTACTCCGGAGGATTATGTGACGCCGTGAAATTGATTGCGCCATCGGCCTTTGACCGAATCACCTCATAGGAAATTGCTGGGGTGGGTGCGGCCTCGGCTATTACCAGCGGCTGCACGCCAAACGAGCTCAGCACGTCAGCGGCGATGCTGACGAATCGCTCTCCCATGTAGCGCGGATCGCGCCCCACAATCACGCGCGCTCCGTTTGGTTTCTTGGAAGCAACATATTTCGCGATGCCGGTAACAGCTCGGCGCACATTCGCCACGGTAAACTCTTCGGCGATAATTGCGCGCCAGCCGGAAGTACCAAATTTGATTGTTGTGACACTCATCTCAAACCACAGTTAGTTGCGTGTTACCGGATTTTGGTTTCATGCAACTCATCATACGCCGAGGAATATGAGGGGATGAGCACGCCCAAAACCTTTGAAAGGCGGAAGGAAAGGAGTAAGCAGAAGGAAAGTCGCGGAACTAGCCATCGCTGATTGCTAAACTGAGTTCATGACGGACGCGCGCATCATCCTCACTACCGCTGGCTCACAAGAAGAGGCCGCTAAGATCGCTCACGCCCTGGTCGAGCGCAGATTAGCTGCGTGCGTCAACATTGTGCCGCCGATCGAATCAGTTTACCGCTGGCAAGGCAAAGTTGAAACAGCCCAGGAATGGCTGCTTCTGATCAAAACCCAAGCCGAACTCTTTGAACGTTCGCGACGCCGTGAAAGAGCTGCATTCTTACGATCTTCCGGAGTGCGTAATGCTGGAAGTTGCAGCAGGCACCAAAGAATATCTAGATTGGATCGCCGAGAACACAAAGTAACCAGAGAGATTCGCAGAGAAGTTTGAACAGAGTTTTGCGGTTCAGAGGCTTTGCATCCTCTCAGCTCTGTTCCCTCTGTGTCCCTCCATGTCCTCTGTGTAAAGCTTTTCTTGCGGTTCTAGATCGCAGCCAGCGCTTGGTCTAGATCGGCCAGGAGATCTTCCACATCCTCTATGCCAACGGAAATGCGTACCATACCGTCCGTGAGTCCGATTTCTTTTCTTCCCTTTTCTCCCAGAGCTGCGTGCGTCATGGTGGCCGGATGCGAGATCAACGTTTCCACGCCGCCGAGCGATTCTGCCAGCGAGCAGACGCGGACTTTGGCCAGCATCTTTTTGGCGTTTCGGAACGAACCGGTTTCAAACGTGATCATAGAGCCAAAGCCGGTCATCTGGCGCTTGGCCAACGCATGCTGGGGATGGTCGGAAAATCCAGGATAAAGGACTTTCTTCACTTTGGGATGACTGCGCAGGTAGTCGGCTATCGCACGTCCGTTCTCATCATGCTTTTCCATGCGCACGGCCAGCGACTTTACTCCGCGCAGCACCAGCCAACACTCAAAAGGAGACAAAATTGCCCCGGAGGCCTTCTGCATGAACGCCAATTTCTCGGCGTGAATTGGTTTGGTTGCGGCAATCATGCCTCCCAGGCCATCGCTGTGCCCGTTCAGGAATTTTGTGGTGGAATGCAGCACCATGTCCGCGCCGAATTCAATTGGCCGCTGGAAATAAGGCGACATAAACGTGTTATCAACCACTAATTCAGCGCCGCTGTCATGAGCAATCCGGGCGACCTCCTTGATATCGGTCAACACCATGAGCGGATTTGTCGGCGTTTCAATCCAGATGATCCGGGTGTTCCGGCGCATGGCCTTTTTTACCGCGTCCAGGTCAGAAGTATCGACATAGCTGAACTCAACGCCATAATTCGCCATTACCTGATTGAAAAAGCGAGGCACTCCGCCGTAAACGTTGTGTCCACAGATCAAATGATCGCCTTGCTTCAGGAAGCATTGTGTAACCGCGGTTACGGCCGCCATGCCGCTGGCAAAAACATGCGCTGAATTTGCACTTTCCAGCGCCGCCAGATTGATTTCCAGTTGCGTCCGCGTGGGGTTGGAAACGCGCGCGTACTCGTAGCCTTTGTTTTTTCCCACTTCCTGCTGCACGTAAGTCGACGTGGCAAAAATCGGGACAACGATGGCTCCCGTAGTAGGATCGGGCTCCTGGCCCGTATGGATGCAGGCGGTGGAAAATCCGAATTTGCCGGTTTGGCGTTTTGTTCCGCCAGCAGGTTTTTTTGCCATCTGATGTTTGCTCCTGAACTGCTCGGTAGTCGGCGGGTTTTAGCCGTTGCGGTTCGACGATTAAAATTCGCTATTCGCCGCCCTCAAAAATGTTTTTCGATAGGTAACGCTCGGCGGAATCGGGGATCACCGTCACAACGCGCTTCCCTTTCCCAAGCCTCTTTGCCACCTGTAGAGCCGCGAAAACATTGGCTCCGGCGCTCGAAGCGCCCAAAACGCCTTCTGATCGCGCAAGTTGCGCCACGGTATCGAACGCATCTTTGTCCGTCACCATAATCACTTCATCGCACACGGCTGGATCAAATGTCTTGGGAATAAAACTGGATCCAATGCCTTCCACCTTGTGCGGCCCTTTGGGACCGCCGCCCAGGACGGAACCCTGAGTCTCAACCGCCGCGCAATACACGCCGGACAATTTCTGTTTCATAAAACGGGCTACGCCGGTAAACGTGCCGCCCGTGCCGACGCCGATAACAATTGCGTCAATGGCGCCATCCATTTGTTCAAAGATTTCTGCAGCGGTGGTTTTCTGGTGAAAATCAGGATTGGCGGGATTCTCAAACTGGAGAGCGGTAAATGATCCGGGGATTTTTGCGGCAAGCTCTTTGGCTTTGGCGATTGCGCCTTGCATGCCTGCCTCGTCCGGGGTTCTCACGACTTCCGCGCCGAGTGCTCGCATGATTTTGACTTTTTCCTCGGCAAATTTCTCGGGAACGCAAACCACCACCCGGTAACCTTTGTTTACCCCGATCAAGGCCAGACCAATCCCGGTATTACCTGCGGTCGCCTCCACAATGGTCGCGCCCGGCTTCAAAAGGCCCTCTTCTTCGGCCTCTTTGATCATGCCAATGGCAGCTCGATCTTTCACGCTGCCGCCGGGGTTCAGGTATTCCAGTTTGGCAAACACGTCCGCCGTGCCCGCGGGCACGATTCGGCGAAAATGGAGCAATGGGGTATTGCCAACCAGTTCGGTGATGTTTTCAGCTACAGGCAGTCGGGACATAGAGGACTTTTTAGACTACGGGACGGAGAGCGATATGGTCAAACGAATCAACCGTTTCAGCGGCAATTTATTCAAAACAGAGGACTAACACCAGCTTGGTGATTCCCGAAAAATTGACAGAGTCACCCGAACAGAGTACCTTCAGAACTGAGCAAGTTAATCCTTCCTTACTCTCCAGACCTGCTGAGACTAAGTCAGTACCTCTGGAGTTCTCATCTCTTAGCCTAAAGATTCAAAGAAGGCAGTTATGTTCCACGAAATTGCGCCGTTCCACTCAAAATCGGGCGTCCAGGCTGAATTACCAGAAGACCATTGCGAAGAACAAGAATCGCCGGAACACCAGTTGCACGAAGATGAAGAAGCGAGGGAATGCTATGAAAATTGACATCAGCACACGGTCCTCAAAGGTTTTTGCAGCGGGCGGCACAATCGATAACCGATTTCTCCTGTGCCGCGTGGCGGCGGTCTATGCGCGGCGCTTGCAGAAGACGAGGATCCAGTTTGCCGAAAGCATCAACCAGTCTTTGCGCTTGATCTCCGATCTTCCTCACGGCCATATGGATATGGCAAATCTGCCGCCAGTTCCGGCAGAGGAAGTGCCAGTCCTTGAACCAGTGGCAGCCGCGATTAGTCTTTAATTGCAAAGCAGATGCTCCGGTAGCCCAAAAATCTCAGCTCCGGAGCAGATCATTTTCCAAATTCAATTATTACTACTCCTTGGCCGCCGTTCGCTTTTCATCGGCAAAGTAACCATCGCGCGTCCGTACCTGCAGGTCTTTGTAGCCGGGTGCGCGGGCCTCCACTTTTACCTTGCGATATCCGCCATTGCTGCGGGGGTTGGACGGCTTGTAGGTAAGGGTGTATTGGTTGCGGATATCACGCGCCACTTCCTGGCTGATTTCATCAACTTCCATCAGATCCTTGGGGAAGAAAGCCACGCCGCCGGTCTGGTCTGAGAGGCTTTGCAATGCGCGTTTGGCTCTCTTGATTCCAGGCTCATCGCCTAGAATCCCAATCGTGTAGATAGTAGGTCCGTTATCGTCCTGGACCTTCCTGATGGCCGACTCCAGCGATTCCCTGCTCTCGTTATCAACGCCGTCGGTGATCACGAGCAGGACTTTCTTTTCTTTTTTGGCGCCTTTGGCCAGGTGATCGGCAGACGCGATTACCGCGTCATAAAGCGCGGTGCCGCCACGCGAATCAACCCTATCCAGCGCTTCGCGCAGCGGAGGTATCTTGTTGGTGAAATCCTGATCAAGGTAAGGATCATCGTTAAAATTCACCACGAATACCTCGTCCTGCGGATTGCTGGCCTGGATCAGATTTAGAACGGCTTTGGTAACGGCGGCGCGTTTAGTGCGCATGGAGCCGGAATTGTCCACCACGATTCCGATGGAAACGGGAATATCCTGCCGCCTGAAAAAAGTGATCTTCTGCGGCTGATTGTCCTCATAAACCGCAAAATTGGTTTCCGCCAAATTGGTCACCAGATGCCGCCTTGAATCGAGCACCGTAGCGGACAGCGTAACTTCATTCACTTGCGAGCGGAAGGTATATCTGTCGCCATTTTTCGTGACCGCGCCCACTTCGCTTCCCGGGATCTGGCCTGTTTGCTGCCCTGGCGGCACATTGCTGGGCGTAGCAGCCGGTTTGGCAGCAGCCGCTGGTTTGGGCGTCCAACTTGGCAAAGCCGGGTCAGAAGGATCGATGTCCGGCGGTAGGGGGGTGGCCTGTACACGCTGCTGGTTTTGCTGCGGCGTGGTGGTTTGGCCTTGCGTCCCCCAGAAAGAGGTGGCGCCCAGCAGCATAAAGAACATTATTCCAAAAAGCTTTTTATTGCGAAGGCGCATAGTATCCCGTTCTGGCATAGACATTTAGATGCGGCAACCCCTTGGGTGGATTAAGCTTCACTTTGATCTTGCGCCAGTGACCATCCTTAACCTTGTTGTTTGGACGGTATCCGAGTACATATTGGTTGCGCAGCTCTATTCCAATTTTTGTAGCCACATCTGCCAGTTCGTTGGGGTTGTTAATCGTAAACAAACGCCCGCCGGTAACACTGGAAATCTCTCCCAGCAGCGCCGGGCCGGCGATTTCTTCCTGTTGGGTGGGGGCCACGCTGAAGATGCCGATGGAGTAAATCTGCACGTCGGCCTCTTTCACCATGGCTTTAATCTCATTCTCGGTGTAACGGCTGTGGTTATCGCCGCCATCGGAGATGATCAGCAGGGCCTTTTTGCTGTTTCGCGCATCCTTCATCTTGCTCACGCCCAGGTAAATGGCGTCCAGCAGGGCGGTGCTGCCCTGAGGCACTGTATAAACCAGCTTGCCCTGAATATCTTCCACAGATTTTGTGAAGTCGGCGCGCAGCTCCGGCCGATCATTGAACGTGATCATGAAAAATTCGTCCTGCGGGTTCGCCGTCTTGAAAAACTCGATGACCGCTTCGCGGGCTTTCATAATCTTGTCATTCATGCTGCCGCTCATGTCAAAAATCACGCCCAGGGAAATGGGAGCATCTTCGCTGGAGAAGTGCCGCACCTGCTGGACCTCACTGCCCTCAAGAACTGAAAAATTCTCTTTATCTAGCCCGGTCACAATGCGGTTCCAGTCGTCGGTAACGGTTACGTTGACCAGCACCAGATTTACATCCACCGCCATTCCCGGCTTGGCATGGTTCTTCAGAGCGGGGTCGGCATTTGCGACATCTTCTTTAGTATCAGCAGTTTTAGGGGGCGCAGTAGGCTTGGGCTCAATATGGACGTTCACGTCCTGAGCGTTAGTGACAACTGCAAGAGCAAGAAAACACACGAGCGTTAACGCGCAACGAATCAGCGGCGTTACAGACGCCTTGATTGAGTGCCCGGGGGAACGGTTTGCACCATACCCGCGGCGTTCGAAGCGGGCCATTTGGGAACCTCGTTTTGCCGCGATTTTATCACAGCGACACCAGATGGGATTCGGGAACTTGGACATTACACCCTTGCCTTTGGTCTGTGCGGCTGCTGTTAATCTTAGATGTTTGAGAGCTGGAAACAGGTTATCCGCGCCCCTTGGTAGAATGCAATAGACCGAACTGAAAATGGCTGAAATTATTCCATTCAAAGCGCTTCGCTACGATCCTGATCAGGTAAAGCTGGAGGACGTTCTGACCCAGCCCTACGACAAAATTACTCCCGAAATGCAGTCCAAGTATTATGAGCGAAGCACCCACAATTTAGTCAGGATCATTTTAGGAAAAGCGGGAGAGACGGATACTGACAGTTTTAACGTATATACGCGAGCAGCCGAGTATTTGCATGACTGGCGTTCTGGCGGCATCCTGAAGCAGGACCCTGATCCGAGCATTTATGCCTATTCTCAGACATTTACCGTTCCCGGAACGCGCGATTTACAGGAACGTCGGGGATTGATTGCTCTGGGGCGTCTGCATGATTATGCCGAAGGAATAGTACACAGGCACGAGCAGACCCTATCCAAGCCGCGGGCAGACCGCCTGAACCTGTTACGGGCCACTCGGGCCCATTTTGGGCAGATCTTTATGCTGTATAGCGATCCGTCCCACGAGATCGAAGCCCTGCTCAAATCCCGCATGGACGAAGACCCTGACATTTCCCTGCTGGATGAATACGAAACTCTGCACCGGGTCTGGCGAATTCATGAACCCGCGCTTATTCATGCGGTGCAGCAGAAAATGCGGGACAAGAAGCTCCTGATCGCGGATGGGCATCACCGATACGAAACAGCGCTGGCCTATAGAAATGAACGCCGCGCAGAGAGTGGCAGCTCCGATCCCAACGCGCCGCACGAGTTTGTAATGATGACGCTCATTCCCATGGAGAGCCGAGGCCTGGTAATTCTTCCCACACACCGCATTGTCCATGGCCTGCTGGATTTCGATCGCGAACGCATGATGGAATCGGCAGCACAGTATTTTGATATCGACCGAATCGACCTGCGCACAGAAAGCCGTAGCGCCACCACACTGCTGGGGCAGGCGGGGGAAAACGGCACAGCGTTCGTCGCGGTAACGCGGCAAGGACCATATCTAATGCGGGCGAAACAGGGTGCGATTCAGCATGCGCTGCGGGATGTTCCTGCGTTGCAGCGCGAACTTGATGTTGTTCAGTTGCACCGCGTGTTGCTGGAACGCGTCCTGGGAATTTCTGAAGAAGCTGTTCGTAATCAGGAAAATGTACGCTATGAGCGAGACGCCTTCGAAGCAATCTCATGGGTACGCCAGGGTGCAAACGTCGCATTCCTGATGAATCCCGCCAAGATCGAGCAAGTGCGCGATATCGCTTTTGGAGGCGAGGTATTGCCGCAAAAATCCACGGACTTTTATCCCAAGCTGCTAAGCGGTCTGGCAATCTATGCGCTGGACTAAGACAGGAGCAGCACTGGCAGCTCTGGCGATTGTGGCTTTGTGCTGCGCTCTTGGGGTCTCCGCCGCTGGTACGGAGCAGCAGCTCACGGTTTACACAGCACAAACCAGCTATTCCCTTCCGGTGCTTGACCGTGGCGGCAAGCCATATATCTCTGTCACAGACCTGCTTTCACCCTTGGGCGCATCCCAGCCGGCCACAAAAGGAAAAGACTGGCGGATCAGCCTTAACAAGGCTGATCTACGGCTCACAGAGGGAAAAGATAAAGCCACCATCAATAAACAGCCAGTTGCTCTTGGCGGCAAAGTGCTCGTCGAAAATGGCCGTTTCGTGGTGCCAATGGATGCCGTGCTTCCCTTGTTAGGCCGGCTGCTGAATACCACGATTGACTTTCATCAGCCGGCACGCCGCGTTTTTATCGGCAATGCGTTTACACGATTCACTACTGAATTCAAGAACGGCGATCAGCCGTCTTTAGTGCTGAATTTCAGCCAGCCGGTGAAGGCAAACAGAAACCACGAAGAAAAGCGTGGCGTTCTTAGTCACAGTGAGACGACTACTTTAACCTTCAACAAAGACCCTGTGGTTTCTGACTTGAAGACGCAACAATATGGTGACGGAGCGATTCAGTCACTGTCTTTTTCTGAAGAAAATGGAACGGCCCGGGTCACCGTGACTGGGAACAAGCCATTGCAGCTTATCCAAAGCGATGATGGTAAAACCATCACATTGCAGCCGCAAGCCCCTGAAGCCCTGGCCACGCCGGTACCTGCCCAGCCAAGCCCGCCTTCAAACGAAGGCCAAAAGCGTGCGCCTGAGTTCTTTGTGATGATCGATCCCAGCCACGGCGGCAACGACAAGGGCGCAATCTTTGGCGGAAAACTGATGGAGAAAGAAATTACGCTCCGCCTGGCGCGCGAGCTGCGTAAAGAGCTGGAAGAACTCGGAATCCCAGCTCGATTAGTACGGGAGTCTGACATTGATCTGAGCCTGGACCGTCGCGCCGAGATCACCAACGAACAGCGCGCCGGCATTTATGTGGCGCTTCATGCAGGACGTCCGGGAAAAGGTGTAAGGGTTTATACTCCCGCCTTATCTGATACACAGCCGCCATTGGCAGGACGCTTTCTGCCCTGGGAAAGCGCGCAATCGGGTGCGCTGAGTCGAAGCCAAAACGTGGCCCACGCGGTTTCTGAAGAGCTGCGAAAAAAAGGCGAGACGGTCATGAACATGGCTGTGCCATTGCGGCCATTGAATAATGTAGTCACGCCGGCGATCGCCATTGAACTGGCGCCCGAGCAAGACGATCTGCAATCACTTGAGAGCCAGAAGCGGCAAAACACTATTGCAACGGCAATCGCTTTGGGGATTGTGCAGGTCCGGAGCCAGATAGGAACGCGCCCGTGATCGCCCGCCATTTTCAGATCACGATTGCGCTGGTTCTTCTGGCGATACTCGTCAGCGGCATCGTCATTATCCGCATCACCCATAAAGAAGAAGCGCTTACGCTCCAGGCAGCGGACGCTGCTCCGGCTGCACCGATACTGAACGGAAAGCAGGAGCACATCCAATTATTGCTGGCATACGATGAAGATCAGGCCCTGCGGTGGCGTCCCGCGGACGTTTTTCTTCCGGCAGACCGCAATCTGCGTGCCCGTGAAACGCTGCGTTCCGTGCTTGCGCAGTATCTGCAAACGCCCTCTCCACATCCCTTGCCCAAAGGCGCTGACATAAAGGATGTATATTTCATCAGCGAAGATACGATGATCGTGGACACCACAGCACAGTTTGCCGAGGGACACCCTTCAGGGATCCTGCTGGAAGAGCTGACGCTGGCTTCACTCATTGAAACGCTTACAGCCAACGTTCCCGGCATAAACAAAGTGAAATTTCTGGTCGACGGCAAGGAGCGCGAAACCCTGGCCGGCCATGCAGATCTTATATCCTTTTACCAGACGGCTGCCATGCATGAACTGGCCAAGGAGTTTGAATAAGCATGCCTCCAGTGATCGGGGTCTTTGACTCGGGGTTTGGAGGTCTGACTGTCCTGCGGGAGTTGCGCAAGGCGCTCCCGGCAGCGGACTATCTTTATTTTGGTGACACTGCGCATCTTCCTTACGGCGCTAAATCCGTGCGCACTGTGGCAAAATACGCCATCTCCGCAGCGCATTTCCTTGAAGAACACGGAATTGAAATGCTGGTGGTCGCGTGCAACACTGCCACTGCGTTGGCCTTCGATGACATTCGAAGTGCAGTGAAAGTCCCTGTGGTCGGCGTAATTGAACCAGGAGCTGAGCGCGCTGCGGCGATTTCAAAAACTAGGAAAGTAGTTGTGGCTGCAACCGAGGCCACCGTCGCAAGCCATGCTTATCAGCACGCTCTTGAGCAGCAAGGGATGCAAGCCACGGAGAAAGCTTGCCCGCTTTTTGTGCCGCTGGTGGAAGAAGGCTGGGTGGAGCATCGTGTCACGGAAGAGGTCGCTCATATATATATGGACGGAATCTTTCAGGATGGCGCTCGCGACGCTGACGTTCTGGTGCTGGGCTGCACGCATTACCCGCTGATCCGTCCTCTGTTGCGACGGGTCGTCCCACCGTCTGTTGAGATTGTGGATTCAGCGGAGTCCACGTCGGCCAAAGTAGTAGAGCTGTTAGGCGCAAGTGGAACACAAGGCGCTTCGGGCGATTTACGCTGTTACGCGACGGATTCTGTAGAAAAATTTCGGCGGCTCGGAAGTAAATTTTTGGGCTGTCCTATCGAGAAAATCGAGTTGGTAGACATTGAAAAATAATAAAGACATGTTTTTTCGCTCAGACAACCGCGCGCCGGAGCAGATGCGTCCGGTAAATATCATTCCGGAATTTATCTCCACAGCTGAAGGCTCGGCACTGATTGAGGTGGGCAATACGCGCGTGATCTGCACTGCGTCCATTGAAGAAAGCGTGCCCGGGTTCATGAAGGGCTCTGGCAAAGGATGGATCACCGCGGAATACAGCATGTTGCCGCGCTCCACCCTGACGCGCACCGCGCGCGAAGCCAGCCGCGGTCGCCAAAGCGGACGCACCCATGAAATCCAGCGTCTGATTGGACGCGCCATGCGGGCCGTTGTCGATCTGAAGCAATTGGGCGAACGCACCATCACGCTCGATTGTGACGTCATCCAAGCGGACGGCGGCACGCGGACGGCATCCATCACCGGAGCGTTTGTTGCGCTGGGCCTGGCCATGGAGAAGCTGGTGGAAGCGGGAACACTTTCCGCCGCGCCGATCCGTGATTTTGTTGCGGCAACCAGCGTTGGAATTGTGGAAGGTAAAATTCTGCTGGACTTATGTTATGAAGAAGATTCCCAGGCGGAAGTTGATCTCAACTTTGTGATGACAGGCGGACGCAAGATTGTGGAAGTGCAGGCCACGGCCGAACAACACCCGTTCGATCAAGCGCAGTTGAAACAGATGATGGATTACGCCACCGGGGGCATTGAGGCGTTGATCGCAAAACAGCGCACGATCCTGGCCCAACTGCCATTACGGCAGTAAATTATTCCTTGGCGAAATCTTCATCGTCAAAGATATAAGGCGCTGACCGGATCAGCTTGAAGCGGACCTTCATCTCACACTGGTCACATGCGGGGAAAAGATCGTCGCGATACATCACAGCTTCGTGCGCCTGGCGATGTCCCTGGTCATGAATGACTTCATAAATTCCACTTTCCATTACCGGCTGCCCAGGCAGGAAGACTTTGCTGTGTTGGGCGGACTTGGGGCGATGGCTCCGCTCTTTGTCTCGGCCAGACGTTAGGGCCCAGTTAATTTTCTCGCGTGCGGGAATCTTGGTTAATTGGGTGGCGTTCATTTTTTGTAATCTTAACAGGGGATTGCTATTTTGGCTCACGAAATGAGAATTTATAGACTCGCAGATAGTGCACTGGCAGGAGCCAAATGTAAACAAACCCAAAGCTTTTAGTACAATTAGGTAACTCTGAGCTAAGGTCGCGCATCTCTGAATTGTTGCGGCTGGCCCTGAAATTTCGATTCTAGATTTGGCACAAAAACGGAAAAATTTACAGAAGAAACAAGTATCTAGGAGGACGACCGTGAAGCTTACCCCCGGAAAGTTAGCCGGAATGAAAGCCGTCTCTGATAAGCGCGGCGTGATTGCTGCCGCCGCCATGGATCAGCGTGGATCTCTGCAGAAGGCATTGGCCAAGGAGAAAGGCGCGGATGTAAGCACGTCGATGCTGGAAGAGTTCAAGTCAATTGTCACGGAAGTTCTCACTCCGCATGCCAGTGCCATCCTGTTAGACCCCGAGTTTGGTCTCCCGGCTGCAAAGCGTCGCGCCAAGAATGCCGGTCTTCTTTTAGCGTATGAAAAAACCGGCTATGACAAGACCGGCCCTGGACGCCTGCCGGACCTGCTGGACAACTGGTCGGTTCGTCGCCTGAAAGAGGCGGGCGCGGATTGCGTGAAAGTGCTCTTGTATTACACGCCGACTGACGGCGCCGCAATTAATGACAAGAAACATGCATGGGTGGAGCGCATTGGCGACGAATGTCGCGCCAACGATATTCCCTATTTCCTGGAATTTGTCGGGTACGACGAAGGCATCGATGAAAAAGGATTGGAGTTCGCAAAGAAAAAACCGGAAATCGTAATTGGATCGATGGCCGAATTTACCAAGGACAGATATGGCATTGATGTTATGAAAGTGGAAGTCCCCATCAACATGAAATTTGTGGAAGGCGCCAAGTCTTATGGCGGCCAGAAAGCCTATTCCAAACAGGAAGCCATGGAGCATTTCCGCAAGGCGTCAGCGGTGGCTACGCGGCCGTTCATTTATCTTTCCGCCGGCGTAAGCAATGCTGAGTTCAACGAAGCCCTGGCGTTGGCCGGTGAATCAGGCGTGAAATTCAATGGCGTCCTCTGCGGACGAGCCACATGGAAAGAAGGCATTCCGGTCTACGCCAAGCAAGGCGCAAAGGCATTTGAGCAATGGTTGCAATCAGAAGGCGTTAAGAATATTGAAAATGTGAATGCCAGCCTGAAGGTCGCGACCTCATGGTTCTCAATCTATGAGGTTCGCGAACCGGCAATGGCGGGCTAAACGCAAGGCTTTTCCACCGCATCAGATTACGCGCCCACCAGAACTGGCGTGTCACTTTTAGCTGCCGTGCCCCTTTTCGCAGTGTCTTGCGACGAAGCGGCAGCAGAACTACACCGGAAGAAGTTCCAGTTCCAAGGGCCCATTTCCACGTAAAGCCCGGGACCAGACATTTCATCGCCTTGGCGAACATAAGTCACGCCGGAAAATGCATCGCTCAAGCGCCATGTTATGCCACGCAAGTCTTGCCATGGAACCTGCACGCGGGCCTGCACCTTGCTGTTACTGAAATTGATCACGACAAGAAATCGCTCTTCCCCCTTGCGCCAACTCCACGCCAGCAGGTTTTGAAAGCTCTGATTGTCGGGCCAGCCGGTGCGCTCGCACAGCATCCATTCACCTTCGCGAAAGACAGGGCTGTCGATGGTTTGTAGCAGAGTGGCGTAAAACGATAGCAATGCTGCATCCGCAGTTTCCTGGGGACGGCGGCCCAAGAAAACCGGCAGCCTGACTTTCCGTCCTTCGAACTGCCCTTCATGAAACAATCTGGCTCCCGGAACCGTGGCCATGGTTACAGCGGCAATGCGTTCTCTTTCCGCTGAGAATGTGGCTGCCGCGCGCGGCTCGTCGTGGTTCTCAATAAACCGCACGAGCTTTTGCTGGTAGGAAGGGTCAGCACACAGATGCAGGCGAATATCTTCTGCATTACTGTGTTCAAGCCGGTCATAGAGCTTTTTGTCATAGCAGAAGTTGAAGCCCTGCTGTTGCAGTTCCCACTCCAGGTCCCAATAAGCTTCAGCCATAAAAAGAAACCCCGGACTGGCTTTTTTGATCGCGGTGATGAGATCAACCCAATACTCCGTTGCCGGGTATTGGCCCGCGCGGTTGCCCCATGTGCGCTGGAACACCGAGTTGAGCATAAGCATGGCCATGTCGCAACGGATGCCGTCGCACTGGGCTGCAATACTGGAGACCGTTTCAACAGATGCTTTTCGAAACTCAGGCTCAAATGCGTTGACTTGCAGAACATCTGGCCAGGCTGGAAAGAACGGATCACGCCCGCAGGCAAAAACGTTCCCCTTTACCTCGATAAAAGATTCCGGGTTGTTCATTGCATCCTCAAGAGTCCCTCGAATAAGGTACTCGGGATGTTCCGTGGCCCATGGGTGATCTGGCGCAACATGGTTGGGCACAAAATCCAGAAGTAGCTTCATGCCCCGTTTTGCCAGCTCCTGCCGCGCCGCTGCGAGACCCTTGGGGCCGCCCAGGTGAGCGTCCACCACATAGTTTTTGACGCAGTACGGCGATCCAACATTGTCCTGCGGTTTGAAATCCGGCAGAGTTCGGCGGAAATCTTCAAGCAGACCCTTGTTTTTGTTGGAAATTTCTATGCCCGCCGGGCTTCGTTCCCAGATTCCCATGAGCCAAACGGCATCGAACCCGAACTTGGCGACTGCGTCCCACTCGGTGGAGGGCACGGAACCCAAGTCAATGTGTTTGCCAGCTTTCAGGCTGAGCTCAGAGAGCCATACCCAGGTATTGATTTCGTAGATGCTTGGATAGTTAGGCCACTTGGGCATTTTTCCTCCATTGTAAACGTTAAGTAATTAAGGATCGCCGAAGATGCTCATATCTGCCACTGTCAAAATTTCAAATGGAAACAATTAACCACTTAAAGTGCGCCCACGGATTACAGTATGCCGGAGCAGGTCTATGCTGTATCTTTGGTAGTTTTGACCTTGGCGTCTCGACTTTCTGGAAAGGAGCACCTCATGAATCTTAGATTGACTTTCGCGGCTTCGGTTCTCCTGCTGTCGGAACTTAGCTGGGCACAGCAACCTGCAACCGATTCACCCCCAAAATCCGGTGTCACAGCCGGGCTTAACTCCAACGCCGGTAGCAAGGCGTCTGCTGCGGATTCTCATAAGCCGCCCAAACTTACTCCAGATCAGATTCTCGCCGGACGCACTCTGGAGATCGCGGAAAACCAGGCCCGTGGCCTGGACGCTCCCATGCGCAGCTATGCCCTGCTCCAGATTGCGGGCGCGTTCACATCTTCTAATCCGGAAAAGACACGGAGCCTGCTCCAAGACGCGTTTTCCGCCTCGCTGGCGATCCATGATGATGACGATATGAAGCGTGAGATGCAGATAGATATCTTCCGCCTCATGCTCCCAATTTCACAGTCGGACGTTGAGGAGCGCCTGACACAAGCCGATCCTGACGCCGCAAAGATGGCCTCGGGCACGATCATTCAGCGCTACACCAATAAGAAGGAGTTTGACCGTGCAATAGATCTGGTGCAGCAGGTCACTTCGCTGGGAGAGTTTCCCTATGGGCCTGCGGCCAAGCTCCTTGAAGCTCTGCCGCCGGAAATGAATCCGGAAAAGCAATCCCTGCTTGCATCCGCGGTGGCCAATTATCGCGAGCACAAGCAACATCTGTTTGGCGGCGGGGACCTTACCACCATGGTGATCCGATTTGGTGAGAACATGCCGCCAAAGCTCGCCTTGGAAGCTATTGATGAAATTCTTGCCCAAGCGCGCAAGAACGACGATCCGCTTTCCATTACGGTCGGCGGAGACGGCGGCAGCGCAAAGTTCAGTTCCACTTATGACTACCAGCTTTTTGCGTTGTTGCCGCTCTTACGCAAGCTGGATGAAAGCGGCGCTAACCACCTGGTGGAAGAGAATGCCGCGCTCAGAGCGACCATGCAGCAGTATCCCAGGGGCATGGATTCCGTCAGTCCACCGCCCGCCGCGACCAGCCCCGCCTCCAATAGCCAGGACAGTAAGGGGCCTTCCTTCATGATTCAGAACGGAGGAGGAAACCGGGCATCGGCTCAGGCGACCATGATGCAGGAAATGCAGAGGCGCAAGGACCTGATACTCAAAGAAACGGATACGAATCCCACACAGGCCATTGCTGAGGCCACCGCTCTGCCTCTCACCGTTAGCCAGTTTGCACCGTCACCCCGGGCATCAGCCCTGGAAGCGATCGCCCGCATGAATATGAAGAAGCAGCCTGCCGCAGCACGCCAGGCATTGGCCGAACTGCGCAAGTCCATTGGCGACCTTCAGCCGCGCTTCCAGGCGAAGTTTCTCTCTTCCGCAGCCGCGATCTATCTTGAAATGGGCGATACTGATCGGGCCGAAGACGTGGTGCATGAAGGCATCAAGGTTGCCGCAAAAATGCTGGATGAAGACACAAATCCTGACGATCCAAACAACGCGCTGAAAGCCTGGTGGGCTTCAGCGAATGCGTATCGACAAATGGTGGAAGTGGAAACGAAAATTTCCCATCCTGCCACGTCCAAACTGCTGGAGAAATCAAAGACCCGGACATTCGCACGGTAGAATCCATCACGTTTGCGCGCGCTCTTCTGGGTTTGAACATTAAGCTCTCGCGTTTGGTTGTGCAGCGCAAGGATATGAATGTGAATTTGACAATGAGCACCGAATAGGGGGGCTGGTTCGGATGATGCTGGGTTAAAGGGCTGATCCTGCTGAAGGTAGGAGAACTAGGTGAAACGAAAAGGTTTTGGTAGCCCAAACAGTTATCAGTTGGAACCAAACCGTTAATTGGTTGCGGGAAATGGACCTCCTTCGGCGTGGACGCGTCTTCCGTGCCACCTAGCTACGGTCGTTCGGCTCCTTGAGGGCCAGGCGGGAAGCGGCATTGCGAGCTTTCACAGCTTCCTGTTGGCTAAACCGCAGCGCATTCCTCTTCTTGAGGTTCTCGTCGAACTCCGCAGCAAAGTTATGATCGCCCATTCGCCGATCCTCAAACCCGAATCGGGTCACGGAATCATCTTCAAACCCTACACGGAACTGGACTGTTCAAATCAAAAGCAGCAAAACTGTTCCCGAGCTTTACTCTTGAACTGCAAGCCGAATTTGACCAGGAATTTCTCGAAGAGCTACACCAGCTTCAGCTTGAGGATTGGGACCGCTACGGCAAAGCACGGCAACGCTGGGAAAAGTCGGTTCAGGAGGGCGACATATGATTTTTTACTGCAAATTTGATCAATTCAGCATTGCTGTGTATCCCCAGCGTCTCCATAATGCGGTATTTGTGAAAGGCGACAGTTCGGGGCGTCAGTCCCAGAATGTCAGCTACTTCTTTCATCAGCCGTCCCTCAGCCAGGAGTTGCAGAACTTCAACTTGGCGCGGGGTGAGCTTCTTGTCCGGGGACTTGGGATTAGGAGAGCGTATGAATGCTTCTTCCATTGCGTGTTTGATCAATGGCGTCACGTATTTACGGCCACACAGGACTTCATGAATTGCCTTGAGCAATTCAGTGCCAGCGGAACTCTTCAGCAGGTAGGCTGCTGCTCCGCTGCGTAGCGCCTCTGATGCCAAATCACCATCCTCATTCATGGTGACGTACACCATCTTTGTTTTTGGTATCAGGTCTCTGAGCCTTTGCCCGGCAGCCAGACCATTCAGGCAAGGCATACCAATATCAACGAGAATTACGTCCGGTTTCAGGTCTGGTGCTTTCTCCAGCAGTGCGCGCCCGTCAGATACGGTCGCAATAACTTCATAGTGGGGCTCCAGAAGTTTCCGGAAGGCATCTACTATCATCGTATGGTCATCGGCGATGAGGACAGTTGGTTTTTGCATAATGTGCCCGCTGCTTTCTGCTGTTTCTAAAGAAATGCTGGTTGAAAGCTTACGTTTATCAAACAGGGAAATCACAGAAAAATCACGCCGGTAACTAGTTAGTTATTGACCGCCAAGATGCGCCACTCGCATCATCCAGCGAACAAAAACAAGTTTCCCACCTATAATCATGCATCAAATAGCGCGATTTAACCCCCATATCCCAAGGTCGACCCTGTCAATAGTGACTCTTTTCTTTAAGCATGGAATGTCTCAAACTGCGTTCAGGGATAAGGCATACATCAGCGCCGATGAGCGCCGCATTACTGTTCGGTCAGTCATCTGGCTGCAGACTTAGTATTCGTAATTGAGCCAGACGGCTAGGAGAACTGTCGGTTTTACCAGAGGTGGTGGTGTCTGGAAGCGAAGAATCAGAGGTTTACAGCCAGATCTTCGGCCAGAAGCCTAAATAGTCTGCTCAACCGGGATGGAAGAAAAGAACTTTCTTAACGTCCGGGTGTTTCTGTTACGAGCGTAATGCAGCAAAAGCAGGCTATTCTTGGTGTTACAGGGAAGGCGGGCTATTCTCATGATGATGGCCATTCCTGACAAAAAACCGCGGATTATTGTGGCCGACGACAATGCCAATGTTCTTGTTACGCTTGTATCCGCTCTATCGAAGGACTTTGACGTGGTTGCCACAGCCACCGATGGCCGTTCTGCCCTGACCTACATCCAGCAGTTGCAACCCTGTGTGGCCGTGTTGGACCTGAATATGCCCGAAATGAGCGGTATCGAGGTTACCAGGGAAATCATGCGGCTGCGGCTGGCCTGTATGGTAGTGATCTGCTCTGTCGAGTCTGACCTGGAATTGATTTCAGCCGCACAATTGGCCGGGGCACTGGGTTATGTGCTTAAACGCCGGCTTAATAAGGATCTTGTGGCTGCCGTTAAACGTGCAGCTAGCGGTGAAGGCTTTTTTTTCAATTCAGAACCAACCCGTCCAAGGATATCTCGCTGAAAGCGCTTAAAAGCATCGTTTAAGCAAACACATCTAACTTCTGAGTCTTTGCTTTGGCCGCCCAGTCAAATGCTTGCGTATCTGCAAAACGGAGTATGGTCTCCGAGATCCAACAGCCAACTTTCAGTTCAGTAAGTGAAAGCGAACTCGTGAGTGACCTGCTCCCCAAAATCCGCATACAAGCGAGTATGATTTCGGATTTGAAAAAGGGAGAGATACATGAGCAAGAGCAGGCATACCGAAGCGCAGATCATTGCTGCGCTGAAGCAGGTTGAAGCAGGCAGGACGACAGACGAGGTCGCCCGGGAGAACGGCGTATCCAAGCATACGATCTACGCCTGGAAGGCCAAGTACGGCGGGCTGGAAGTGAACGAAGCGCAGCGGCTCAAACAACTGGAAGACGAGAACGGGCGACTGAAGAAGCTGGTGGCGGACCTGAGTCTGGACCGGGAGATGCTGAAAGCGGTGATCGCAAAAAACGGATTGAGCTCGTAGACCGAAGGACGGATGCGCGCTGGCTGCGGGAACAGTACCGGGCCAGTGAGCGCCGGGTCTGCGGGCTGCTGTCCTTGGCAGTCAGCAGCTATCGTTATCAAGCGCGGGAAACAGACGAGGCATTGCGGAACAAGATGATGGAACTGGCGCAGGAGAAGCCGCGGTATGGGTACCGACGTTTGCACGTGCTGTTGCAGCGAGAAGGTCAGGCTGTGAACCACAAGCGCTGCTACCGGATCTACCGGGAAGCGGGATTGTGCCTGCGGCGGAAGAAGCGGAAACACTGTGTGCGGATGAGGGCTCCCTTGCGTCAGTACACGGCGGCCAATCAGGAATGGGCGATTGATTTTGTGCATGACGTGATCGCTGCGGGACGTGCGATCCGCGTGCTGAGCGTGGTGGATGCTTATACGCGGGAATGCCTGGCGTTGGAAGTGGATACCAGCTTCGCCAGTCAGCGGGTCACACGCGTGCTGGAGGAGATCATCAGCCATCGCGTGCAACCTCTATCGATTCGCTGCGACAACGGCCCGGAGCTGACGAGCCGGCACTTCCTGGCCTGGTGCATCGAACGCAAGATCGAGCTGGTCCATATCCAACCCGGCAAGCCCACGCAGAACGCGGTGGTAGAAAGCCTTCACGGACGTCTGCGCGAAGAGTGCTTGCGAGCAAGCTGGTTCTATAACCTGTTCGACGCCAGGAGGAAAATCGCAAGCTGGCGTCTGGACTATAACCACCAACGACCCCACAGCAGTTTGAACTACAGGACACCGGCAGAGTTTGCGGCTTTGAGCTATGGAAAAGACGCGCGCAACGCGCGCTTGGAAAACACCCAGGGCGTTTTCCACTTTCCCACAGCTCCGGCTGCTACTGGCTAAGTTGTAAGATCACTGTGCGGAGAATGGGGGCAGGTCATGAGGAGGGACACGAGACTAAATTCATCGCTCCATGATTCCAGTCAGTCGCCAGGGTGAGGCTTTGTAGCTTTCGAATTCAATCTGCTTTTTCTTTTTATCTACCCTGAATCTGCCTCCCACTACCATGTTGCCCGTGCTCTTATCTTTATCGGCATCATCGAGATGGAGCTCTAGCAGTGAGAGGTCATAGTCCCGGCTGCGGGTACTGTACATGGCCTCACCGATGTTGATGGGACGGTCCGTGATAATGCGGATGGTGCGGCCTTTAGGCGTGGGAATGTTCCTGATGTAGGCAATCTGGTAGCCTAGGTCCCCGGTAACTCCCAAACGGCCTCTTGATTTCATCTTCGCCAATGCGTCCACCAGCGCGTCGTGACCGCCCTTGCTAAAAGCATCGATAAGGACCTTTTGGTCGGCTGGCGTGGAATAACTCTCAATGCGGATGGTTATATTGAAATTTTTTCCTGCCATGGTTGTTGTTCCAAATGCCTGGGCCTGTATGGTTTCGGGCTTTTCCGCACCGGCACTAAAGGACAACAACATCAACACCCCTAAGATCGTCCGGGTTAGGGAGTTTCCGATTAAAGAATTCATTTTCTGCCATCCTCTCGCGAGCAATTAATATCCGCGAGTCCATTCTCAATTCCGCCGCAAAAGCAAGGAACTGTAAAAGCTGCCAGCACTCCTGTGCAACCCGGCCCTGGGGCGCCACATTCGCCATCGCGGATTGATGAGAGTGAATACGGCTCTCAAAATTTTTCCGGGACGTATTTGTAGGAATATTCCTTTTCTTTGTATCCCTGAGGCTTCTGGCGCGATGGCAATTTCACCTTTTCGCGCGGGAGATCCTGATACGGAATGTAGCTGAGAAGATGAGTAATGATGTTGAGGCGCACTCGTTTTTTGTCGTCAGCATTGGCCACATACCAAGGCGCAAATTGAGTATCTGTTGCCCCGAACATGTCGTCGCGCGCTCTTGAGTAGTCATACCAGCGGCTATAAGACTTAAGGTCCATAGGCGAGAGCTTCCAAACTTTGCGCGCATCATTGATGCGTGAATCAAGGCGGCGAGTCTGTTCCCTGGAACTCACCTCCAGCCAGTACTTCAATAAAATGATCCCGGAATCCACCATGGCCTTTTCCACCAGGGGGACCGCCTGCAGAAATTTCTGTGCCTGTTCTTCCGTGCAGAAGCCCATCACCCGTTCCACGCCTGCTCGGTTGTACCAGCTTCGGTCAAAGATCACGACCTCGCCGGCTGACGGCAGATGGCGTATGTAGCGCTGCACATACATCTGGCTCTTCTCGCGTTCAGTCGGCGCCGGTAAAGCCACCACACGAAATACTCGCGGGCTCACGCGATCTGTGATTGCCTTAATCGTGCCGCCCTTGCCTGCACCATCGCGCCCTTCAAAAACAACACAGACCCTGAGACGCTTTGCCAGCACCCACTCCTGCAGCTTCACCAGTTCCGCATGCAACCGGTCGAGTTCCCTTTCATACTCTTTTCTCTTGAGCTTTTTCGTTGTTCCAAGGCCGCTTTTGCTATTTTTTTTAACCTGTTTGTGTGCTTTAGATCTCTTCCCATCACCTTCCTGAGTCCCATGCTGATTTCTCCACTCTGCGCTAGCCGTTCTTGCGTACCCTCGAATCGCCATAACGCTCCACTGCAGATTCAACATTCAAGAACATTCGATCCTGACCTAAAATCTGGCCGATCCTCGAACGCAGCACCGTGTCAAACACGTGAGGGTTGAGAGCGGCAAGCCAGAGAATGATGCCGGTACGCTGCAATTTACCTTCAGCTTCGCCCAGCATCTTGAGCGCGGTGTACTCGATGTCGATGATGGAGCTGCAATCAATCACCACGACAGAAGGCTTCGCCTGCTCAATTAGTGTCCACATCCGATCTCCGACACGCTGGGCGTTTGCGAAGAACACCCGGCCTTCCACACGCACCATCAGCAATCCCTGCCATGTTTCGTCTTCGGGATGTTGGGAAGAGATCGGTCTAAAAATGTGAGTACCGCGCTTGCGCCCTATCGCATATACCACTGGACTGTAAGCTTGCTGAGCCAGGGCGAGCAGCGAGGTAATGACTGCCACTAGAATTCCCCGTAGCGTTCCCAGAAGGGCAACTCCGGCAAATGCGACGACGGCCCAGTAAAATTCCGTTTTTCTCACTTGAAAGATTTCACGAAACTCGGCGGGCTTGATCAGGCCGACCGAATACACGACAACAACTGCGGCAAGGGTCGCATTCGGCATCAAGCTGATGATGGGGGCAAGTAGAAGGAGAACGGCAAGAGCCGCCGCTGATGTCACAAGTTCAGCGAGCTGAGTTTCAGCCCCGGCAATGCGATTCACCGCCGTTTGTGTGGCGCCGCCACCAGCCGGCATGGAACTGAACATACCACCTGCGATATTGGCCGCGCCGATTGCAAACAACTCCCTGTTAGGCAAGGGACGCGGCTCCCCTGGTTTAGCGAAGGCACGCGCTGCCGCGATGCTTTCCGTAAAACTCATGAGAGCAATGCCGGCTGCACCCGGCCACATTTGTGCAAGCAAACCAACGTTGGGCCATGTCCAATGCGGGAGCCCGCGTGGAATGCTACCCACCATGGAAACGCCATAATGCGCTAGACCCAGGAAACCAGAAGCACCGATGGCGAGAGCAACAGCAATGAGCGGCGCGGGCGCACGCGGCGCAAAATGCTTCAGTAGAAGCATGACAATGAGCATGGCGACGGAGATGGCCAGCGCAATGCGTGACGTCTGGGGCAGATGCAGAATGAGCGACCCAATGTCCCTTAAGAACCCGGTTTTTTCTATGTGAATGCCGAGCAGCTTTGGTAGCTGGTCAACCACGATGACCAGTCCTATGCCTGCCTTGAAACCCGCCAGCACTGGATCAGAAATGAAATTGGCAACAAAACCAAGCCGGAGCAGTGATGCCAATATCAGCATGGCGCCCACCAGAACGGCAAGTGTAGCGCCGGTTGTTATCAATTCCTCAGGTCTGCCGTTGGGCGCTACTTTTTCGATTTCAGCCGCGGTGAGAATGGAAATGGTAGTTGTTGTGCTGACACTGAGCGGGCTGGACGTCCCCAACAGCGCGTAAACAACCATTGGGACCAATGCCGCGTAAAGGCCAACCTGCACCGGTAACCCGGCGATGGTGGCAAACGCCATTGCTTTGGGAACTACCACAGCAGCCGCTATGAGACCGGCCAGAATGTCTGCGCGCAGCCATGCCTTCTGATACCCGCGAAGCCATGCTAGGACGGGAATAGTGTTGCTCTGATTGTTATTCATTCGTTCCATGTCAACAGGCTTCAATTGAGCAGGCCGCTCCCATCCAATGCTTGTCTGAGCTATGGGTTCATTGAATGAATATTTGGAAAAGTTAAGGGGGAGCAACTGAGAGAACTGACAGCTCTGACTCTGATGGGTGCCCCAGTGACAGCGATGCAACAGCTTCGGAAACATTGAACTGGCTTCCCAAGATTGATCAGTGGTTGGATTTCAAACTGAATCCAGACCCGGCAGCTTATTTTTCTGCCCGCTGGCTGTCATTTTTTACGGTATCGCGACGGCTGTTCATTTTCTACTTTCCTAGCTGTGCGGTTCTGTCAAGGGTCTGCCGCCAAAATCGGCCCGCCCCTTCGACTGTACAAATCTGGTTCTATGAGGAACATGATGAAGAAGATTCTTTATGCGCTACTGGCGTCGCTTCTGCTTTCTCTCCCCGCGTTGGCCCAGAAAAACATCGAGTTCTACGGTGGCTATCGCCACATCTCCGGAGACCAAGGACTAGATGGGTTCAATGTGGGCGGCGGCTTGTTTCCGATTCCCCGGTTTGAGCTGTACTTAACTTATGACAATACCTATGACAATTCCACGATCGGCACCTTCGCCCTGACTAGTGTGGGATCGACTCTTGTAAACAGCCACATGCAGGAAATACTCACAGGCCCTCGCTACTTTCTTCCTGGGGTGTTGAAGAGCCACGGACACGTCGAGGGACATCTCTTAATTCCCTATATTGACGCTGGGTTCGGAGAGGCGCGTCTGCACACAGATGTCAGAGCAGTGAATATCGCAGCGGCGCAAGCGGCGGACACGGCTTTTGTATGGCAGATGGGGGGCGGAGCCGATTACAGGATGTATCGTCATTTTACTTTACGCGGCGATCTCGGCTTTCTGCGAACTCATTTTGCGAACGGCGGGCAAGGACGCGTCCGCCTTGGTCTCAGCGTGCTATGGAGCGCTAGACCAAGAGCAACGCAGTGATAGCGGACCCGCTTCAGGTCCAAATCCTTTAAGGCGGTATTCAGCAAAATGCAGAGGACGTGGAAATGAGGATCGGCAAGAGCACCATTACTTCATCTAAACACGAGGTACTGAATTGCAAAGAATCATTTCCTCGTCTCGCCAAATCAATAGTTTCATGGCCATCCTGGAAGTGGCGAACTTCCAGTTTACCCAGCAGAGATTTTGAGTGCCTGGATTGCTGCTTGGTTGCTCCTCTGAACGCACACGGCAGATGCCGGAGATGTGATTCGAACGGAGTCATCCTGATGCCCGCTTCTGCGATGATGACAACGCGTGCCGCGTGGCATCTAGCTGGTAACCAGTGAAGCGGTACTGAATCAACGGACACATTAGGGATGAAGTGCTCTGCAAGGCTGCGTAGTTTGACAGTTCTCAAGCTGCCAACAAATATCGTTTAATGTGGCAGTAGCTAAAGCATCGCACAAGGCTGCTGCATGCCGCGCGATAACGCAAACGTGGGCCGGGCAGTTGCGGTCATATCCGAACGTTACCGGTAGACATGGCGCGCAAAGGTGGTGGTGAAATGGTTCTGATTGTATTAACCCTAGTGATAGTCTCGGGCACAGGCGCTTTTCCGTATCAGTCCGCCGCTCAAGCGAAACCTTCTTCTTCCCAGTATCAGTCGGGCCTTATTCTGGCGGTAAAAGAACATGCAGGACCTGAGATACCAGCCACAGAAAAGACGCCTCCTGTTAAGCGTTATGACATTTCTGTACAGGTGAAGGACGTAGTATATGTGATTCTATTTACCCCTCGTCCTGGCATGCACGGTTTCCAGACTCTGGCAGGTATGGACCTGCTGGTGCAGGTCCATCAAAAGAGCATGTATTTTAACGACCTTCTCGGCCGCAGTATGTCCGCCCCGATTATTAGCCAGCATTCCACAGCACCGAAAGAATAGCTGTAAATCCAGGCAAGCCTTCTGGCCCACTGTTATCCATTCATTTTTTAGACATTCAGCTCCCCTGAGCAGAGCGTCAGTCCACATGCAAAATCAATCATTCATATCCAGAAGCTCTCCTGACACTTTTACCAGTATTCACTTGCAGGGCGGATTCCTATGATCAGGTTGGCTGACGGACAGAAGATCAGGTCTCCTGGGCACCGTTGACTTCCCTGAGCCATCAGGCAATTGGAGAGTCATTGGCTACTCTGAGCGAGACGTTGACGGCTGCCGCTGGCTGCGAAACAAAGGGAATGTTCGTGAACATGAGGAATCCGGCCATTCTGGCCGTGGCCGCCATGGACGTGAACACCAGAAAGCAGGAGATATGCACCGCCGCGTAAAGAATGTACTAGCAGGCGCATTCGTAGGTATCGGATTGATGAGTTCTCTGTTAGTCGCACCCGGGTATGCCCAGGACGACAAGGCACAGGGAGCTAATGGCCAGATCACAACTGGACAGAAAATCGAAACAAAAGGACTGATCCTCACGCGTGACGGTGAGAACATGACAGTCGAAACCAGGGACATGGGAACAGTTGTTGTTAATCTCACCCCTGAAACCAAAGTGAAGGTGCCGAAAGGGCTGTTCCGCCATGAAGACATGGAAGTGACTTACCTGATTCCAGGCGTTGAAGTGGAGGTGAAGGGAAAAGGTTCTGCGAACGGCCAAGTCGTCGCGGATAACGTTGAATTCACCAAAGACTCCTGGGGCAGGGCCAAGCAAGCGCATGCGGCCATGACGGCGAACAGTTCCCAAACGGAAGCCAACAAGCAAGGTGTTGCGAAGGCCCACGAGGGAATCGCAGCAAATCAGTCACAATTGGGCGAACATGGTCAAAAGATCGGGGCCGTGGAGCAGAAATTCCTGGATCTGACTGAGTATGACGTCAAGAAACAGATGTCTGTCAACTTCGACACGGGAAAAACAGAAATACCTGAAGAAGGCAAGACTCAACTGACGGAGCTTGCCAATGACGCAAAAGGCCTGAAGGGTTACCTTGTGGAGGTCAAAGGTTTCGCCAGCGCCAGCGGCGGAGCCGAGCGTAATCAGGACTTAAGTGACGAGCGTGCGGAAACCGTCGCGACATTCCTGCACCAACAGGGCATTGCCCTGCAACACATAGTAAATCCAGCGGCTATGGGCATCATTGAGCCCGTAGCGTCGAATGATTCAGATGCAGGAAGGCAGCAAAATCAACGCGTAGAAGTGAAAATCCTGGTAAATCGTGGAGTAGGTGGTTCGAAGTAGTTGCGTTTCTCTCCTTGTTCGGGCCGCGCAAGTGTTCAGCTCGCGCGGCCCTTTTTCTTTGGTACGCATATACAGCAAATCCAACACTTCCGATTGTCCGTCAGATATCGCGAGAGTTAATGCAGACCACCTCAGCAGAAGCTGGCTGATGAACCAGTTTGAGAAATGCGTGCGGTTACAAAATCGATTGATCGCTGATAATAGCAACATCTATGACTGCCATACAGTCAATCCCTGAGGTGAATTCAACCTTCACAGTTGCACCCAGAGGAAAGCGCGCAGTCTGATCGCCACAAAAGAAAAAGCTGTTGGATATTCCTCCATTGGATAGCGTCACCCTTGTCACGAGCAGAGGCTGCCCAGTATGGGCGTTGATAGAGACAAGAGTCGAGGAGGCGACGTTCCCTGACACAGTAGACGGAATTCCCTGGTTGGAGCTGAAGCCGATAAAGACCGCGCCGCAGCCGGCCAACATAAAACAGGCCAGAATCACGTGAGCTGAAACAATGCTGCGAGAGACCATGGCCCACTATGTTTCATCACTCTGCCGGCACACGACTGTCAATACTGGCAGCAGCCAGCGCACCTGCTCATGCCGGATATTCGGCTTTCCCCAAGGCCGCGCTCGAGAATCATCTGATGTTGTTGGTTTTGGGATCAGCGAATCGATTTCCACCGTTCGTCTGTTAGATCAGGGGCATAGCGCTTGTTTGTTGATGCCGAGCGCAGTCACCGGCGTAGTACCAAGTCATCGAAATTGGCGGAAGCACATCTTCGGTACGCTGAATTAATTCCCTTCTCACTTTTCAAGCTGCCGCGGATTGCTCTTCTTCTTCCAACGGGACTTTCGCCCGGACCGTGGTGCCGAGGCTAGGCGCCGATTCAATGCTAAGCGTGCCGCTTACCAGCTTGGTGCGCTCTCGCATGCTGATCAGGCCCAGACCTCTTTCTGCCATTACCTCCTCCACATTAAAGCCGACCCCGTGGTCCCTGATCGTGAGTTCAACGGCTGCGGGTTCTGCATGCAGTTGGACAAAAAATTCTTTTGCACCGCTGTGCTTGACGGCGTTATGCAATCCCTCCTGAAGAATTCGGTACAAACACAGTGAAACGTCATGAAGCAGCCTTTGAGATACATTGCTGTTGAACTCTATTTTGATATTGTGCTGCCGCACAAATTCCGCACAAAGGCCTCTCATAGCCGCAGTGATACCAAGAATGTCAAGCTTGGAAGAATGCAATTCGTGCGACAAAGCCTGGACGCTGCTGCCAATTTCGACGGTAAACTGTGCCAGATGCTCAATCGCCTGCTGCAGCCCGGAATTCGTTGCTACGGGGCTGTCGCTTAGCCTTTCCAGTTCCACCCCGAGCAAAGCCAGACGTTGGGAGATATCATCATGCAGTTCCCTGGAGATCCTGATTCTTTCCTCTTCCTGTGCTTTCATGAGCCGTCCGCCCAATGCACGCAATGCTTCTTCTGCTCGCCTGCGTTCGGTGGTGTCGATGGTAACACCGACAATCTGGACCGCTTTGCGGTCGCTATAAGCACGTCCTCTGGTTTCCACCCATTGCATGATGCCATCCGTCCGCAAAACGCGGTATTCTACAAGATAGTGGGCGTTCTCATCGAATGACTGCCACCACTTACGGTAGACCCGTTCACGGTCTTCTGGGTGCACTGAATCCAGGAAACGGTCGACGGTAATTTCTGGACCGCAGGACAGGCCGAGGATTGCCTTGGTAGCTTCGCTTAATGTGACATACCCTGTTTCCTGATTCCAAACCCACCATCCCAGGCGGGCAGCTTCAAAGGCGAGGCTGAACTGCTGTTGGCTTTTTTCAAGCGCTTCCACGTCGCGCTTTCGTTCAGTTATGTCCACGGTGATGCCCAGCATCCGCTCTACTTCACCGCCTGGAGAGTACATAAACTTTCCTGCCGAGTGCAGCCAGCGAATTGTTCCGTCAAGGCATACGACGCGAAAATCCTGGCTGAATCCAGTTCTTTCTCGTTGCGCGATTTCCATGCTCTGGCGCAAGCCTGCCAGATCATCTGAATGCACGCGATCCCAGGATCCCTCCAAGATGTGCGGCCCCGCTGAAGGACCGAACAGCGCTTCATGACTCTCCAGCTTCATGCTCTTTCCGGTATTGATCTCCGGGTCCCATACCTCTGCTTTACCGGCTTCCAGGGCGAGACGAAGACGCTCATTTACCAGAGCAATCTCCTTTTCGGCGCGCCTCACATCTGTCACATCGACTCCACACCCGATGTAGCCTTCAAATAAGTTGCTGGAAGTGAATCGTGGAACACTGCTTTCCAGAATCCGGCGATACTCTCCGTCACGCTGCCTCAGCCGGTACTCTGCGCGGAAAGATTGCCGTGCTGCAAATGATTCGGTGTAACTCTTCAGATAGTTCTCTCTGTCGGCGGGGTGAATGCATTTGATCCAGCCATCTGCGGACTGGTCTTGCCCGGTAAAATCAAACCACGATTGATTGAAATATTCGCGGAACCCGTCCTTGCCCGAGACCCACAGCAGCATGGGCGCGGCATTTGCCATGTTGCGGAACCGCGACTCGCTCTCCCTGAGCGCATCTTCAGTGCGTTGCCGCTCGGTAATATCTATAAACTGGGTAACTGCGCCCACGATTCTCCCATCCTTTTTCTGTGGAAGGGACCAGTATTCAATCGGGAAGGGTGTGCCATCGGCCTTCCAGTAGACTTCATCGGCGGAGTGGACGCCGGTTCCCCTCTGGAGCGTGCCGACCACCGCGCATTCTCTTCTGGGATAGGGGGCACCACCGGGATGAGTGTGATGGATGAGCTGATGTACGTTCTGCCCCAAAAGATCTTCCGCACATTTGTATCCCAAAATGCTCAGGGCGGCGGGATTGCAGAATGTGCAATGCCCCTGCAGATCAGTGCCATAAATGCCTCCTGGGGCCGATTCGAGCACCAAACGAAGCTTGTCTTCGCTCTCGCGGAGGGACTCTTCTGCCTGCTTCTGTTCATTTATGTCCACGGCGATTCCAAGCATACGGCTGGGTTTGCCTGAGGCCATGTAGTAGAAGCGGCCGCGTGAAGTCATCCATCTCTCGGCTTTGCCAGGTAATACCAATCGGAACACAGCCGTATATGGCCTTCCATCCTCAGCGGCCTTCAGGATGGTCTTCACCAGTTGCTGCCGGTCCGCTGGATGGATTGAGCGATAAAACTGCCGCAAAGGCCCAGTATAGGTTGTACTCAGGATGCCAAAGAAAGTCCGCAGGTCCCCGAACCAGTCCCCCTGCCGGGTAGAAATATCCACATCCCAGCCAAAAGATTTGCTTGACTGCATCGCCAGATGAAGCTGGTCGCGTGCAAGATCGATATCAAACGCGTATCTCCGTTGCTGAAAATACTCCCTGGCGAAAGCGATCATGGTCAATAGCAGGCCGGCAACCAGCACGACAAAAAGCCGCACTGTATGGAGGTTGTCTATTCTCTCCAATTGCACTAGCTCCCAGAGACCAAGCAGAGGCGTGGCGGTCACAGTGAGCACTGCAACGGTCATCGAATAACGCCGCTTGGTCCTTTGGACGAGCACTGAATGTGCAAGTTGCGGCGCCAGTTCTCTTCCGCAGATTACTGCCCATACAAAGACACAAGCTGCTCCTGTGGCGACCAGGTCAAAAAACCCGGGAAAATACACGCCTTGCGCCACTTTCAAATTTGCGGCCATTGAACTGCATGCATACAGGAGTGATGCCCCGAAGAAGGACGAATAGACCACTTTCCACATGCTTCTGGCGTGAAGCGCCAGTGTTGCAGCTGCGACAGCCAGAGCGATGTTCTCAATAAAGTATAAAGTTGAAAACCACTCAATCAGGCGCTGATTCCAATTGAGATATTGGCCTGGGACCAGAAGAAAAACATACAAAAAGATCCAGAAAAGAAGAAGAAATACGAAATTCAGGTTCGCGGGATAACGCCGGCGATCAAGCCGCTTTACCTGCGGGTGCGCTGCCATTGCGGCAAGCATCACGATCGTATGCAGAAACATTATGGGAGCAGACAAAGTGAGTTCCGGCAAACTTCTGCCCAGGCCGATGGCATAAAGTGTTCCCAGTAAAGCGTTAGCTCCCCACAACGCCAGCGCGACTGCTATTAGCGACCAAAACAAGCGGACAGAATGCCTGCCTCGAGCAGCATTTTGTGCTGCTATGGATGTGCCAACCAGAAGCACTACAAGCAGCACCCCGCTGCTGCAGGCAAGTCTTAGTTCACGTTCTTTTGAAATTAAGGCAGCCGCTTGTACGGCCAGAAGCGTCGCGGCAATGAAAGGCCACGACGAAGGATTTAATTTTCCAGCAAGGCCCGTGGCTGCACGCATAAGGTTCTTCTCCGCAGCGAAACCACAGAAGGCAGCGGCGAGGCCGCATGGACGCGGTCCTCGCCCAGGCGGTTGCTGACGCCGCCGGGCGTCAGCATAGATCGCCCGGCCTTACTGTAGTGATGTACAACCGGCAGCAAAACTGTCAAATTTACAGTGGCCAATCCCCCCAGCAGCTTCGCCGGGCTCGCGAAGCCCGCTTATCCTTTATCTTGGACCGGGTGAAAGCTCTTCAGATACGTCGGACTTAGCGCCCCTTGGGGGGCTGGTCTGCCATTTTGTGAGAAGGTCGAACATTACCCTCATGTAGTTCCTCTCTGCAACATCGTGCTCTGAAATGTATTGGAGCTTAGATCTGCAAAAGATGCACTCCACGTCATGTATTCCTGGCGCCGTGTTGTCATCTATCACTACCGGGAAGGAGCGTAGGCATTCGTCGCAGGCAACCAGGACATACGAGGTCCCGCATGTATCCGTGCCTATCCAGCGCCCCCAGATAGGCGCAGGTCCAAAATCGTGTGAGCTCGCATATGAGGCTGACCGCCTCAAAACATCGGCGACAATCCGGAATAGCGCTGGAGGAGTTCGCTGCCCCTTACTATAGAAAGCATCTGCAATGACCCCTTGGGGTACGCTGTCACCGGAATACATTCCGCTCATAGCAATGACGGGAATTTCCGGAAATCGGCGCCGGATAATCGAAAGAAGTTCAGATCCTGACATGTCCGGCATGTCCAAGTCACACAATATCAGACTGGGGGTTGTTGCTTTAAGCTTCTGGAGCGCATCGAATCCGTTATGTGCCGCAGATGTTTTGTAACCAGCTGCCGTGAGCAATAGTGCCACTGTCTCGAGTACTCCTGGGTCATCGTCCACCACTAGAATGTGAGACTCATGCAATGATGGGGCAGTGTCGGCTTCACAATTGAGAACCGCACTAACTGGTTGCATTTTCAATGCTGCTGTCTGTCCTGCCGCCATATGCGACCTCCACTCTCTTCGCTTCTTAAAGCTAAAACTCTCGCAAATTAGTCGGCCAATCGTGTAACTCTATGTCTTCCCGAGCGGAACATAGTCTTGAGACATCAACCTTGATTTGTGAGCTTCAGCTTTGTATTCCCTTGTTTATGTGAAGAGAAAGGTATCTCCTACTGTCAAAAGTGACAGCTGGCCATTCATCAGTACCGAATTGTTTCATTTAGAGGAGCAAGCAGGCAGAGAACTTAAAGCAAGTTCCCTAAACGCAGAAATAAGCTCGCGAAAAACATCCAATGGAGCCCCGCAGGACTCACCTGATTTCTTGGCAGGTTGCCGGCGCATTCATTTAACACTTTATCCGCTCATGGTGCTGGCTGGGTCAGTTGATTGTTAGCGATGGGGCGCGAAATATCCCTGTTTGTTATAAACGTGGAACGTTGTCCCATTACTGGAAGGCACCACTCTAACTTTGATCTTGTGCCATTTGTCATCGTACTGCCGGTTCGTAGGACTGTATCCCAGAATATATTGGTTACGAAGCTGCCTGCTTATGTTGGCGGCCGCCTGAGGCAGTTCCTGTATGTCGTTTACCTTTACGGTCTGTCCACCGGTTGCTTCGGTAATTGTTGTGAGAAGGCGTTCGCCGGACCACTCTTCGTATGTCTTGAAAGCTTTAGAAAAGATTCCGAGGGCGTAAATTTCCACGTCCTCCTCCTGCACAAGGCTTCGGATCTCTCTGGCAGTGTACCGGCTATGGTTATCACCGCCATCTGAAATGATCACCAACGCCCGGCGTTTATAACGTGCTGTGCGCAGCTTATTCACCCCCATGTAAATGGAATCGAGCAACGCGGTATTGCCATAAGGAAGCGTTAATGCAAGCTTGTTCTCAATGCTGGCCGTGGAACGGGTAGCATCAGCCAGCAGGGCTGGACGATCGGAAAACCCAATCACAAAATAATCATCTTCAGGGTTTGAGTTCTGAAAGAACTCGCTCAGCGCCTGCCGCGCAGTATCTATTTTGTCCTTCATGCTGGAACTAAGATCCAGGAGAATTCCCACAGAGATAGGAGAGTCTTCGGTTGAAAAGTATCGAAGTGCTTGTTGTTGTTCAGCCTCATACAGTTCGAAATTTTCTTTTTCCAGGGTCGTTACAGGGCGGTTGGCGCTATCGACGACAGTGACTGGGACAAGAACAATGTCAACTGCCACACGCACGGGCGTCACATGGGCTGGCGAAAACCCGTATCCGTTGGGCGCAGCACTATTCTGGGAATGTGCAGGAGGAGTTATGTGAACCTGATCGGAGTCTTGCGAATACCCCTGGCAGGAAAACATCGTTACAAAAGGGAGAAAGAACAACACACAGCTACGCCGGAAGCGAAACATAAAAAATACCCTGATTTAGAGACTTAAAGTGACCCGGCGGTTCCCACAGCGTACCACACCCATCTGCAAAAGAACACTGGCATTGTGACCAGACACACCAGACAGACCAGACACCATTTTTTTCGACACAAGAACCAAAGGCGACGTTTGGGTTTTAACGAAGTCTCCTCTCAGTTCGTATTTCTGGCACTTCTGACAGTTCCTGCGGCCTCCTCCAGAGGCGAACATTGCGACATTAACCGGGACCGCGGGGACCACGATCTCCGGAAGGCGCCCGAGAGGAGAATCTATGAAACGAATCGCACTCGGAATCCTATGCTTCTTCACGGTGGGAGCGTTTGCTCAAGACCTTCCTAGGGTTGAAACGTACCTGGGCTATTCATTCACACGCATCAACTCTGGTATCAATGTCCCGGCATTTTCGGCGAATGGCGGACTTGGGGAGGTCGCCTTCAACCTTAATCATTGGCTTACCGCGGTAGGCAGTTTCAATGCTGTGCACAACGGAAACATTCATAACCTGCACGTCGACCAGACGACATTTGGATACATGTTCGGCCCGCGCGTGAATATGCGGCTGGGAAAGGTCACGCCGTTCGCTGAAACGCTGTTCGGTGCAACCCATGACTCGCGCAGCTTCGCCATACCTGGCACCACAGTCACCGTGGGCAATACACAGTTAGCGCAGCGCTTCGTGAATTCCGCAACCGCATTTTCCATGGAGATCGGCGGAGGGCTCGATCTGAACATCAATCGCCATCTGGCATTTCGGCCAATCAAACTGGATTACTACATGACGCGCTTCCAGCCGATATTCATTCAGGGCCTCGGAAATTTCAATCGTAACCGTAATCAAAACAACCTTCTTTATAGCACCGGCTTCAATTTCCGTTTCTAAGGGGCTGCCGGTGACGACAAACAATTCCGGGCGGAATAGTGAGAGAAAACAAATATCGCTGCTGCTCTTTCGCCGCCTGCCCGGAAGCAATATCTGCCTAATCCACAACTCAGCAGCAGCGAAACGCCTCTGCGGCATTTGGCATAGACGAGAACCATGAGCAGGACTTTCTAGTTGTGAACTAATCGGGGGTCTTCATGAATCATTTTGCTATGTTACGGTCTGCTGATGCGCCCGGGCATATCACATCGGACGAACTGGCTACCTACACCCAACGAACCATCTCCATACTGCAGGAAAGCGGCCAATCCATGCCGCCGCTCCTCATCATGCACGTCTCAGAATCGGTGGCCGCCCTGGTTGGAGTGTCAAAAACAGGTGTGATACGGCACAATTTCAGCGGAACGCAGGAATTATCTTCCTACTACGAGATATGGCTGGTGGGGAACGCTGCCTTCAGTGACTACGTACTGGCCCTGCAAGGGATTATCCAAGAGCTTCAAGCCCCCAGCCTCTCCCAGGCTGCAATGAGCTCGGGCTAACTTCACGCCGAAGTGCCGCCGGATTCAAAGTCATCACTCTCTAAAATTTTTCTCCAGACCCTGCAAACCATGGCATTGCGCTTTTATATGCCTTCCTGAAAGGAAAGATCATGCGCCCATCATTTCAGTCTGCCAGAACTATGCTCATTATGGTGTGCCTGGGCTTGGCGTTTCTTGCTCTTTCGTCATTCGGCTTTGCGACGAACGCCGAGATTTCGAGTCATGCCGTGTATGGGATGCCAGCAGCCGATCCGGATAAAGCGCCTTCAGAACTCAACCATCACATTGCCGGCCTACTCTTGATTGCGATAGGTCTGAGCGTGCTCTTAAGCGAATGCTACACATCGCTGGCATGGTTGCGGTGGCTATGCCCGGTGCTATTTATCGCCGCGGGCCTCTTCCTTGCCGCGTGGAGTGATAATGAGATTTGGCCCAGGGGAGCGCTCAATTGGTCATGGCTTGTGCACCATGATGCTGAAGCGCGCCAGCACAAACTCTATGCACTGCTGCTAACGGTAATTGGCGGCGTGGAAGCCTTGAAGTTGGTTCCAAGATTCCGCCGGCAATGGCTGACATTAGTATTTCCAGTTCTCGGCGCCATCGGCGGGATCGCCCTTCTTTTCCACAATCATGGCAGCGAAGTGGCTATGATCCAACCCGTGGCTGCTTCGTCCATTGCTCCAGAGCATGATCATAGCGCTGCTGGAATGGCAATGCACGGACTAGATGAAAATCATCATGCAACCATGCCGGACGCGGCAAAAATGCCTGCTCCTCATTCTCATGAGCATCACATGAATGCCACCATGGAAAAGATACAAAGGGAGCACTCATGGTTTGTCGTGGTCGGCATTTTTGTCGTGCTCTTCAAGTTTATGTACGACTCTTCCCGTTCCTCACGTGGACTGCCCTTCCATCTTTGGGCAAGCAGCATGATGCTTCTCGGCTGCTTGCTTCTTATGTACACGGAATAGCGAAGGGACGTGAAGTGGTGAAGTCGCCAGATTATTTTAGTGGCTCAATAGCGGCGCAAAGGCGGCAGGATAAGCAGATTCAGGATCTCGTTTGGCATAATACCCGCGCCGGCAAATGATGTGCGCTTTCCGGCGCGTCGTCTTTAACTCAACCTTGTGGTAGCGTCCGTCTAACTTGAATTGTGCGGGATGATAAGCAAGGAAATAGTAGTTTCGCAACTGTTCACTCAACTGGGCAAAAGCCTTCGTCATCTGCTTCTTATCGCCAGCGGGAAAAATCCGTCCACCGGTTTCACTTGTTAGCCGCTTAAGGACCTTATATTGTGGGGTGGCTTCGTTCGGCCGGGGATCAGTATGCAGGACAATCACCGTTACATTGCAACGGAGCGCGTCGTCAATGAGCTGGTCTGGCTCCAGATGACTGCTATTGTCTTCTCCATCTGTTAAGAGGACCAGGACTCTGCGGCTGGGGCCCTGAGTATCATGCTCCACCATTTTTCGGCAGCCAACCTCCACGGCATCGTACACCGCGGTGCTGCCGGCGAGATGAAGCTTGTAAACGGCAGACGCAAGCGCCTCGCGATCGGCGGTAAAGTCCTGGCGCAGCATAGGTTCATGGTTGAACCCTAAGACAAATGCCATGTCTTTGGCAGGATCCAGCATCTGTTTGATGAACAATGCTGCGGATTCCTTCTCGAACCCGAACTGCGAAACGACCGAATCGCTTGTATCTATCAGCAATCCCAGTCGCAACGGCAGTCCCTTTCGGCTTTGGAAAAGCCGAACTGAGTCCGGAGGCTCTCCGTTATCGCGCAACTGAAGTTCATCTTCAGATAGGTTCGTGACCCAGCCGTGATGCTTGTCACTGACTGTAAAAACCAGATCAACTTCATTTACATTGATGGTTAATGTCCCCGCAGTCTTCTCATCAGTACCTGCGCTTATGAAGCTTTGCATCGTTTGTTGCGAAAGCGTACGGCCGGCCGGCAACAACAAAAGCCCCAGAAGACAGATGATCCGGAAATCTAAATAGTGCTGCTGGTAAAGGCCAGCTCTGATGAATGAGGAAAAAAATCGGCTAGGCGAGTTGAATCTCTTAGACCAAGAATGCAGCACTGAGTTTCCCCACAACCAAGCTAATCCAGTAGCTTCTGAGAGCAAACTGACAAAACTGCCAGAATGACTGTGCGTCGATGAAGAAAGCGGGTTCTGGTTACGCGTTGCGTGGCGGCGGCTCTGTTGCAGTGCTTTCCGCCAGGTTACGTGTCGGCGTGGCGCTGGCAAGAGATGTCTCTACCCGCCGTCCCAGTTCAGGAAATGAGAATGGCTTCTCCAAAAAAGATGTCTCGTGATCCAATTCGCCGGTGTCCACATAACCGGAAATATAGATAGCGGGGATGTACGGCCGCTCCTCCCGTATCCTGCGGACCAGTTCATCTCCCCTTATGCCCGGCATAATCATGTCAGTTATGAGGAGTTGGATTTCATCTTTATGTTCATTGAAGATAGTCAATGCCTGTTCTCCAGAATCAGCTTCCAACACCGTATATTCGAGGGATTCCAGATATTTGCGCGTCATCAATCTGATGCCGACTTCATCTTCCACCAGCAGCAACGTAGCGCTACCCTTCCTGGGCGAAGTTTTTGCTTCTTCGGGTCTCTCGGTTGGCTGGCCATGAGAGAGCGGCAGGTAAATGCGGAACGTGGTGCCGCGATTGGGTTCGCTTTCCACGGTTATATGTCCATCGGCCTGTTCTACGATGCCGTAAACCATTGACAATCCCAAACCGGTGCCCTTGCCGACGTCTTTGGTGCTGAAAAAAGGCTCAAATATGCGCTGCTTGATCTCCGGCGGCATGCCTATTCCCGTGTCATTGATCTGTAGCACCACAAATTGTTTGGGAGCTTCAGGTAATGCCACCTCTTCACGCAGAGTTTCCGAAGAGGTCAGCACTGAGAGGATGCCTCCATCCGGCATCGCGTCCCGCGCGTTAATTACAAGGTTCATGATCATCAACTCAAGCTGCGAGGGGTCCGCATTGACCATCAACTTATTGTCCGGGCAAACGACAATAAGTTGAATGCGCGTAGAAAGCAGCGGTTGCAGCATCTTGGAGATGTCCTTGACGATACCATTGAGATCCACCGTCTGTCGCTGGATTGGATGCTTACGGCTAAAGGCAAGAAGTTGCCGGACCAATACGGTGGCCCTCCTCGTTGCTTCGATCAGCCGCTCACAATACCCGCGATCACTTTCGGGAAGCTCTGGATCACAGAGAAGCTGGTCTGCGTATCCGGAAATAATCATCAAGACGTTATTGAATTCATGCGCAACTCCCCCCGCCAGCCTGCCCACTGCTTCCATTTTCTGCGCTTGGCGAAGCTCGTCTTCCAAGCGCCGCGCTTGCGTCACATCACGAAAGCTCCATACACGTCCAACAATTGCGCCGTCCACACGTTGCGGCTGCGAGTAACGTTCAAAGATGCGCCCATCTTTCAGGTTGAGCAGCTTGAATCCCACCGTGTCCAACTTCGCCTGCATGTTCTCAAGATCGTCCAGAAAGTCTTCCGGCGTCTCCAGCTGTGGTGCTACGGACGCAAGCAGATCTTCATTGCGAAGGCCGGCAACGGCAATGCGGGGAATATGCCACATGTCCAAAAATTTCTGGTTGCAACTGCTTACACGGCCGCCATTAGAGATCACCAGAATGCCATCTACCGTGGATTCCAGCGTGGAATTCAAGAGCGATACGGAGTGCTCAAGCTGCGTCTGCGCATACCGCCGTTCCTGATTCTCAATTCGTAATGCGGCATTGGCCTTGGCCAGGTCCATGGTGCGTTGCTCCACCTGACGATCAAAATCAGCATTGGCGCGTCTGACCGCCTGCTCGGCTTCCAGGCGAAAACGCAAGTCACGGGCGGTGAAGATAATGCCTTTTACATCGGGATCTCTGAGCTGATTATTGGCAATCACCTCAAAAGGGACCCACTGCCCGTCCCGGCCCTTTAGTCGCACCATTGAAGGCACTGCTTCGCCAGGTTCACTTACCGTCTTGGCAAACTCTGCTAAAGCGCGCTCACGGTCTTGAGGATGGAGAAAGTCAAAGACACTGCTTCCTTTGACCTCAGAGGGATCAATCCCCAGCGTGCGTTGCGCCTGCGGACTGATAAAGCGCACTTCTCCACTTTCATCAAGCAACGCAACAATTTCCGATATTCCATGTATGAGCAGCCTCGCCCGTTTTTCACTGGCGGCGATGGCGGCCTCAATACGCTTCCGCTCACTAATGTCACGGTTGATGCTGAGGATTGCCCTGCGTCCCCAATAATCGATAAGTGAAAAGCTGACAAGGAACTCAAGCGTTTTACCTTGCTTGCTGATATCGGTTCTCTCAAAGGCGCGCTGCGAGTGCAGCGCGTGAGAGAAGTCTGTGGGTTCATGGGTCAGCAGTTTGAGTGTCTTTCCCACGAGCTCTTTTCTCGTATAGCCATAAACCTTGGCGGCGTGGCGGTTCACGTCGATGATGCGTGAACTTCCGGGATCCAGAACCAGCACAACCTCATTGATAACATCCATAAGAGAACGGCAAAGTCTACGAGCGTCCGATACTGCGAAATTTTTATGTAATTCGGCCATAAGGGGGGACCATCGAAGAACCGGCTGATCTGAGAATCGATGAGTTCCTGCTTATCAGAAACTGGCAATTGTGGCAGCACGTGCGGCGGGTTGCCTCACCTGCGACGATATTCAAGATGCCGTATCAAAACGGAAAGCTTTCTTTTAGGAGACAGCGCGCTGATCTCATCGATATGGTTCGGTCCATTTTGGATATTTGAAAATTTGGCATGAATCTCGACTGGTTCTTTCGAACTGCTCAGGTAAGACGCAGCATCGATGCTTTGCAGCTGATGCGTCTTCTCATCGAACGTTAATGTGGCGGTATCATCCGGCTTGAGGTAATTTTGAATGAGCATCTGCATTGAACCGCGGGCGGCCGGCTTGATTGAAATGTCATGCCGGTCATTGGCAGACCGCAACAAGTCAGGGCTCGCTTCAACATAGCTTTCAGCCAGTTCTTTCAATTCGCGGGCATACTCTTGCATCGCATGCTTCTTTTTCTGCACGACCCACTCTTGCACGGGCTGTTTTTTCATAGATGTGGAAGTTTCTTCGGGTAAATCCAAGGGCATTTTTTCTATACGGCCATAACGTCCGATTTTGACTTGAAACAGCCTCTGGCTTTCCAATCGATCTTTGACGCTAATGATCTCCTGTTGCTGCCAGATATATTCCACAAGAGCAGCCTTATTTCTTGCTTGCTCATCTGCCAATGCTGCAATTATTTGTGCAGAGGAAATATCTTGTGCGGAGGAACTGATGCAGCCAATATAAATACATATGAGAATGCGGGCTGAGATTGATGCACGAATTGTCTGTTGATCCCGAATCATCGTCTTTCATCTAAGAACGGCCTGCCAGGGGAGATGCCTCGCATCGCCATGAGGCTATTCTGTTGAGACTGATGCCCGCGTGCTGCCCCTGGGACATACAACTGCCTATGTCAGTGGGACAGGTACGGATCAGTCATCCCTGACAGGCTCAACCAATACTAGGAGCCGTCCGGCTGCACGGATACTGACAAAATCGGCAGGACTCCTCCGCTTGTTGATGAAAGACAACCCTCCACACATGTGGCTCTACATAGTGGCGGTTTTCCGGACTGCGACCGACCCGATGGGAGTTATTACTTTCTATACCCCTTGAGCATCGTGTAATGCCGAGACAACTGACTGTTGCTTCTGCCAGTTTCTCACCATGAATCAGTACCGCTATCCTGACCGTAACATGCTGGTTGACCCTAGATATAACCAGCATGACGTACCGCCGTGAAGATGATCATCTCCCGTGGATGTTGATCAAGGGCTCCCCCTCCTTTTCAACGTGATCATCAACACGGCGGTGTGTTTAAAGCTGGCGATCTAAGCAGGAGAGAACAAAATGGCAGTCCCTGTCGGCGGTGCGGTGTTCCTCAACATTTCAAACGCCTTATCGGAAGAAACGCTGGACATTCTCTGTAACGCAAGTGGTTCCCTTTCTTCAATGGGCCTTCCAAAACCTGACGACATTTTGGGCTGGAGCAGGTTGCAGGAATTTGTTGAGCGCCACGCCCTTCCCGAATCGGACCAGTTGGTCGAGCGTCTCTCTCCGGCTATTGCTGGGTTCTCAATTGCCGGCGTTCCTGTCCTGGATGTGAGGCCGCGCCGCTGGAAACAGGAAAAAAAAGTCGCAATCTATATGCACGACGGCCTCATGTTGTACACTGCGGCTTCTACTCTGGGCCGGGCCGCATTGTTCGCTGATGATACTGCTTTACGCGTGATTTCCGTAGATTACACGCTGGCCCCGTTGTCTACTTTCGACGAAATCACGAACCAGGTCGTCAACGTAGTGCAAGCAATTTCAACTCAAGGGTATGAGTGGGAAGATATCCTCATGGTGGGCGAAGGTTCAGGCGCCGGTCTTGTCATCGCCGCGATTCTCAAAATTCGCAATCTTGCCTTGGGACTGCCGGCAGCGGCTGTGCTGATTTCTCCCTACATTGGCCTCAGCTCCGCCGATGATACCGATTACCCACTTCAGAGTCTCATTTCTTCTTCCTTCAATGAAATTTTTATGGAAGAAACAAAGATGTCCAATGATTTTGGGGAAGGATGGAAGATGCATACTGCTCCCATCTATGCGGATTTTTTCAAAGGTTTTTCGGCCACGCTGATCCAGGGCAGCACGCAAGGGCCTTGGTTCAATCATTTTTTTCGTTTGTATCACGTCCTCGATGTTGCGGGAGTGCAGGTTCGGCTGGATCTGTATGAGGACATGCCTCAAGGCTTCCAATTGAGAAAGCCGGACGTACCGCAATCTCAGATAGCGCGGCGAAAATTGCGCGAGTTTGCTCGCTTCCGGCTCTACGGGGACGGACGCCCTGAACTGCCCAACAAATACAACACAGGCAAGCTGGAAATTTTTAAAAGCCCAAAAAAAAGGCCTCACAGGATAGGCTAAACCTGTCCTGGCCAAAACCGCGAGTCCCGGTGGAAGACCACTTCAAACAAACCTTGGAACATTTGCTTGGTCGCATCAGCGGACCGATGGGGATCCGCATCATCATTCAACCGCTGGTAGCATTCGTCATAGGCCTGCGCGCCGGAGTTAACGATGCACATTGCGGGCTACCGCCGTTTGGCTGGTCAGTTCTATCAGGGCATACTCATCGCCGCGCGCTTCTGAAACAAGCATGGAGGGACATTGCACGGGTGTTTATTGCGTCCATCGTGATTGATTTGGCTTACCAGATCTTTGTTTTACGGTGGATCTATCCTCTGCAAGCAGTGTTTGTAGCAACGGTGCTCGCTTTGCTGCCTTATATGCTGGTTCGAGGCCCTATCAGCCGGGTTATCAACATGCGACAATCTCGCTGGAAAAGCGCTCAAGCGCAGGTGAAGCGCCACAAGCACCGAAGCTCAACTTCAAACTGAACGCGTAGCGAAGCCGAGTCTTATGGAAACTTTCAAGGTCGCAGTTGCCACCAGGAGACAGGCTCGACAGCGAGAATTTTCGTAAATTCAGAATCGGATTCCAAATGTGATCGGTATCAACTGGGTGTTGGCTGGGCTTGTAGCGGCGTAGTGATAGCGGGCCTCAATATACATGCGGTACCGTGGTTCTCCTACTTTAATGGTGAAACCCATTCCTCCGTTGAAACCAGCGGCCGCGGAAGATGTGCTTGCCAAAGTCTGATCACTGCTCACCACGCCAGATGAGCAGGCAAATCCCCAAAACAACCACTCCGGCGTGCATTGCGTGGTTGTGCCCGTGACCACCTCCTGGCTGAGAGTTACACTGCGGTAATAGAATCCACCCCCGCCGATGAAGTACGTACCCAGGGATTTGCCGCGCAGCTCAAACTTGTAATTCCCAGTAAATGCGAGCAGGTTTCCGTACCCTTTCAAGCTTCGCGAATGCAGGGCCACGCGTAATGGCGCGATTGTGGAATTAGCTGGAAATAGCCGGTTCCACATGAATTCTGCAACAAAAGCATTCCGGCGGCTCATGTTGTACCCGGCGCCGGCAGTTAATCCCACCCCGAAGTTGGTAAATCTTGCCGTGGGATTTACAGGGACCACCACTGGAATCGCGAAATTGGTGTTGAGTTTGCTGTTTTCATCGAAATCATACTCTTGGGCGCTCAATAGCGTTGAACAGCAGACAATTACCACCATCGTGGCCAAAGTTGCCATACAAATCGCCTTCATAAGGCTACTTCCAATCCGGGCCACGCAATCTATGTTCAGAGTTGCCGCGGCACCAGAGCGGTATGGTAGATAGGATGGCCTTGAGGCCATACTGTCAGTTTTTGTAGTGAGGAACGTTTCGGGGCAGAGTAGCCTCAGCGCAACCGCTTCCCTGCTTCACATGAGCTCTGGGCGCGGCGCAACAGCGCTGTCACAGGCTGGTCGTCCACTCACGCCATGGCTTGAGATGATTCGCCGACTGGAGCTAATGGAACTTGCGCTGACAGAACAGTGCCGCGTCCCGGTGTGGATTCAATCTGAAACTTACCGCCAACAATGCTCACTCTCTCACGCATACTTGCCAGGCCTAAGCCAATTTGGTGCGACTTCTCCGCCTGGCTGAAACCTTTGCCATCATCGCTGATCGCCATCCGAAGAGCGCCATTATTTTCCATTAATCTGATCGCAACCCGGCCGGCCCCGCTATGTTTTGCGATATTGTGCAATGCTTCCTGGGCAACACGATAAAGACACATTTCAACTTCTTTGGGAACGGCCTTGCTCACGCCATCCGTTTGCAGGTCAATGGCGATGTGATATTGTCTTTCAACCTGCCCGCAGATTTCTTTTAAGGCGGGCTTCAATCCAAGGTACTGCAACCTGCCGGAATGCAACGTGTGTGACAAATGTTGCATGTCACTGCTGAGCTGGTCTATCCCGGAGACAATGCCATGCAGCCGGACCTGCATGCTCCCGCCAATCATGGCTAGCTGTTCGTGCAAGACCTCCTCCAGGTCAAGTTTTACCAAAGCGAGCCGCTGCCCAAAATCATCGTGCAACTCGCGCGCAACGTGCTTGCGCTCTTCTTCCTGGAGTTGAATGAGATGGCGGCTTAATTCGCGTGAACGTGATTCGGCCTTAATCCCCATGAACCGCTGAACCGCGAGAAAGACGATCAAGGCGAACGCCACTAGGACCACGTACGTTTCCACCGAGATGTGAATTATGGCCATGGCTTGCTTTGTTGTAGCGGACCGAATGCCTTACATCAGGGATTGAGAAACTCTTCACGCAATCACTCTGTTACTGTTCCGGGCCCGCCGTGCCAGCAGCGATTTTCCCGGATAGCGAAATTGAGCCAGGTCGTACAGCGGTCCTTTTATTATTTGTGAGGTTCAAATCGGTTGATCATTTGCACTATGGAATGTGCATTATAAACACAAGTTGTAGCACTACCAGGGTAAATTTATTCTAATTATCGAAAATACCAATTCGGAATTTGGCCAGCTATCCATTTGGACCTCCAACGTTGATGTGCGCCAGAGAAAAGAAAGCACAGCAAGGGCAACTTCCAGGCAAAATACTAAGCGGTTTCGGAATACCGGGTAATGCCAAGCCCCTGACGGTCCTCTGCTGATGCGCTGATTTTTTCTTCCGCATCCTCAAAGGACCTGCCAATACTGGTCTGAAGCCGCTCACGCCAGTATTTGAGAGCTGTGTGACGTTTCGGCGGCAACATCGCGAGCAGATCTGCAACGAGTGCCTTCATACGCCGCATGATCTGAACACTTTTAGCGCCATAGGCAAGAATTTCTTCAAAGCCAAGATGGAGGAAATCGTCCCAGGAAGGAAACTCAGCAAGCACTCTAAGACTGCCTGCGTCATCGCGAAATTCGCCAATCTCCAGCTGCCGCTTCCCAAGACGCGACAGGAGATCGCCAATCTGGTCGAGCGCCTGAACGGCAGTCGTAGGATCATTGATGGCGGGTGACAAGGCCCGGATGGCGATGTCCACCAACAGGCGGATTGCATACTTCGGGTCTTGATCAAACGTGCGTTCATCGCCCAGTTCAAATGCATTGCGAAGTTCCGTTTCGGGAATATGGGCGTCTCCGCCGAAGACATGAATCAAGGCTGTTCCTTCCAATAGGGTGTCTCCGACGGCCGCTACTACCGCAATTCGAGCATCATGCCGATGCGCAATGTGTATGAGTTTTTCTATGTTGATCTCTTGCAGGGACTGAGGCCGGCCGCGGTGAAGCAGGATTTGGCCAGGCATCACTTTGATCCTGCTGAATATCTGTGCCTTGCTGGAAGGCAGGTCGATCTGGCCATAGAGTTTTTCAATTACTCCGCGGCCTTGATTAGCAATGAACAGCAGCATGCGATTGATCTGTAGCAAGCCGACCCGTTGGATCAGAGCGATGAACATTCCCACGCTGGCAAGGAGCAGCGCAATGACTGTCCACGCGCTGATGAAGAGGACTTTGCGTGAATTGCCCCGGTCCAGCCACGACAGTGCTGCAATGGCATAAAGAAAAGTGGCGCTGAAAATGCCCAGTGCATGCGACAGGACCGGATCGCGAGCGATCCACATTACCAGCCGTGGCGAATATGCGGTCGCGCTGAACTGGACCATCAGGAAGGTCAATGAGAACACAATCCCGGTAAGCGCCATCATTCCTGAAGCAATGGAAGAATAAAGGGCAATCGCAGAGTCAATGCTTATTTCAGCTTTCAGGTGAGGGAGCAACATGTTCTCGAGTCGCGGCAAGATCGCTCCGGCCAGAATCGCAGTCAGGGCATAAAGCATGGGCACAAGCCATGGCGATATATGCTTCCAGTTGGATTTGCTGAGCATGCGCATTGTAGGATTTGCCAGCCTGACTCAGCTTAGTAATGCGATCAGGAGCGTTCCACAGGTTGTAAGCAGAATATGGCCGAATGCTATAGTTCCTGAATATCCAAGCACGGCCACTGTGCTATCTGCTTTTTCCTGCACCGCGGCAAGGCCGGCGGTCATAGTTTGTGCTCCGGCCAGTCCTCCCAGCAGCAGAACAGGGTTGAGCTTGAGCACATAACGGCCCATGAGCAGTCCACTCAATAGCGGTACCAGGGTAACGACCACGCCGCCCAGAAGCAGCACGTAGCCGACATCTTTCAGCGCTGAAACAAATACAGGACCGGCTTTGAGCCCTATCATGGCTACAAAGCCCGCCAGGCCCATGGAGCGCATGAAGAGAATTGCGCCGTCAGGGATACCGCCAAACCACGGAACCAAAGACCTGAACCATCCCACAAGCAGGCCAGCCAGCAATGTTCCAACGCTGGTGCCAAGATTGATCCTCAAGTGCCCGATTGGGATCGTGATCAATGCTCCGGCCAACACTCCGCAGAATATTGCGATTCCGAGCGTTGCCAGATCGCTTTCCTGAACGGGGCTGAGGACCCGTCCGGCAAGTTGCGCGAAATTCTCCACCACTGCCTCTGGCCCGGTCACCTGCAGAATATCGCCGCGTTCAACCACGGTTTTAATTCCAACAGGAATTGATTCTGAATTACGGATAATTCCACGGAGAAAAATCCCCCGAATCTCATCAATGCGCACGATCTCCTGAAGAGTCTTCCCAGTTAGGAGCTTTCCGGTCACATAAATGTCGTAAGAAGCTACAGGGATATTCAAAAGTTCAGGGTCGGCAACCTCAGAGGCAGCAGGTCCAACAAGGCTTACCAGGATTTCGGTGCGGCCCAGCAGGGCAACACTGTCTCCTGCCTCAAGCACGGTGGCCGGCACCGGTTGAAAGACCTCGCCGTTGCGCCGGATGCGTTCCGCGAATATACGCGCCCCTGTCACGCCTCGCTGGGCCTGGTCCACGGTTTTTCCCACAATCGCGGCTCCAATGGGAATGGTGTAGGCTCGAACAGCGATCGGTTGCCACGCAGGGGACACACCCAGCTTGGTCCGCTTGATGCCGAGGTCTGATTCAATTTTTTTCGATTCTTCCTTCAGGTTGATCCCAAGTAATTTTGGCCCGAGACTGCTGCAGAACCAGATCAGCCCGGCAGTCCCAAAGATGTAGCAAACCGCATCTGCCACTGCAATGTGGCTGATCAAATCTTGCTTCTGTTGATCAGGCATGGCCAACGCGCGGATGGCTTCGCTCGCTGTGCCAATTGCGGGAGATTCTGTCAGAGCCCCGGAAAAAAGCCCGGCAGCGAAGCCAAGATCAAGTTTGAGGAACCGTGCCACCGCGTACGCAGTTATGAGCCCGACCAATGGCATGAACACACCAAGCACGGCCCACCGCCAGCCGGAGCCTTTCATGCTGCGAAAAAAGCTGGGTCCCACGGAATATCCGATTCCGAATAGGAACAAGAGGAAGAGTATGGATTTCGCCGCATCGGAAACCGGTACATGAAAGAAATTTCCAACAAGAATTCCTGCCAGCAAAGACCCCGTAACAGCGCCAATTCCGGCACCACGAAATTTCAGTCCACCAATGAGGTAGCCCACACCAATGGCGAGATAAACGGCCATTTCCGGATACTTTTCAAATAGGTGGCCTAGCCATTCCATACAACTCTCCATAGTGCGAGTTTTGTGAGCTCTGCGGACGACAGAGATCCGCATTGTATGAACATCTAACTATCTATTCGTCTTTCCATTCGGAGTACTAGTATTTTTGCCAGTTTAGTTTATTGGTCTAAGCTCCTAAAAATCCCTTTAACACTTGGCAGCAGCTTTGCCCAGTTGCGCTGAAGCAGGCGCCGGCAGACATTTTTCTCGGAAGGGACGAAAATGGTTGCAATCTTATGTGCACGAGCTCCCGCGTGTCGCCTCTGGCCGGGTGCTCTCCTTGTGGCTGCGCTGATCCAGTTCGTGGGTTGCGCAAGCAAAACGGAGGCAGCGCCGCCGCCTCCCCCTGAAGTGCAAGTTGTCACGATTGAACAGAAGGATGTGCCTGTTTACGGAGAATGGGTTGCGACCCTGGACGGGTACGTGAATGCTGACATACGCCCGCAAGTCAGCGGCTATCTGCTGAAGCAGAACTACCGCGAAGGCACATTGGTGCGTAAAGGTGACGTACTGTTTGAAATCGATCCACGCCCCCTTGAGGCTGCATTGCAGCAGGCACAAGGACAGCAGGCGCAGGCCGAGGCCCAGCTCGGCAAGGCCGCGCTCGATGTGCAGCGCGACACTCCGCTCGCAAAGCAAAGCGCCATTCCCCAAGCGCAGCTTGATAATGACATTCAGGCGAATGCGGCGGCTACAGCCGTTCTGAAAGCAAATAAAGCTCAGGTGCAACAAGCCAAGCTCAACATGGAGTTCACAAAAGTCCGCTCATTGTTGGACGGAATTGCCGGCATAGCCAAAGGACAAATAGGAGACCTGGTTGGCCCAACCACGATTCTCACAACAGTGTCACAGGTACAGCCCATCAAAGCTTACTTTTCCGTGAGCGAGCAGGAGTATCTGCCGTATGCCGCCAGGATCAGCGAAGTTGCGAGTGGGAAGCGTCTGGCAGGAACAAACAAGATATTGGAGTTAATCCTCGCCGATGGAAGCGTTTTTCCGCACAAAGGAGCGATTGTTGTAGCTGACCGCCAGGTGGACCTCAAGACAGGGACCATCCGTTTCGCTGCGGCTTTTGACAATCCGAACGGTGTTCTGCGGCCAGGCCAGTTTGCCCGTGTCCGCTTCCCTACTTCGGTTGCCAAAAACGCACTGCTGGTGCCGCAACGATCCGTCATTGAAACTCAGGGCACCTACCAGGTTGCAGTGGTTACTCCTGACAACAAGGCCAGCATTCGCCCGGTGAAGGTTGCGCAGCGAGTGGGAAATATGTGGATCATCAAGGAAGGTATCCAGCCGTCAGAGCGCGTCATAGTCGAAGGATTTCAGAAGGTAAAAGAAGGCACGCCAGTCAACCCCAAGCCATTCCCAGTGTCGGAAGAAACGAAATAGCATGGCAAACTTTTTTATCCGGCGGCCTATTGTGGCAATGGTGATCTCCATCCTTATGGTGATCCTCGGGGTGATCTCCATGCTTCGCCTTCCCACAGCCCAGTTTCCCAACATAGCTCCTCCTGAAATTCAGGTGAAAGCCACTTACACCGGAGCGGATGCCGAGACAATCGAACAGTCCGTGGCTACTCCAATCGAGCAGCAGATGAGCGGCGTGGACAACATGAATTACATGTATTCCACCAGCGCCAACAATGGCGCAATGACTCTGACCGTCAATTTCGATATCAAGACCGATCCAAGTACTGACCAAATTCTGGCGCAGATGCGCACTAACCAGGCGAATTCTCAGCTGCCTGCAGATGTGATCAATGCGGGAGTGACTGTGCAGAAATCCACGGCATCGCCGCTCATGTTAGTGAATCTATTCTCCCCCAATGGAAGCTATGACAATATATTCCTCGCCAACTACGCTTACATCAATCTAAACGATCAACTGACGCGCGTTCCCGGCATAGCCAGCGTGACCGTGTTTGGCGCCGGCCAATACTCGATGCGTTGTTGGGTGAAGCCCGACCGATTGGCGAAGCTCAGCGTGACTGTACCTGAGTTGATCAAAGCTATCCAGACACAAAACACGGTGAATCCTGCAGGCCAGATCGGCGGCGAGCCTGTGCCTAAAGGACAGGATTTCACTTACGCCGTGCGAGCCGAAGGCCGTCTTCCTTCGCCCGAGGAATTTGGGAATATTGTGGTGCGCGGAAATCCAGACGGCTCCGTCCTTTATTTAAAGGATGTGGCTCGTGTCGAGCTGGGCGCACAGACTTACAACATCATCGGGCGGTATAACGGAAAGCCCGCTGCGGTTGTGGCGATTTATCAGCTGCCGGGAACGAACGCCGTGCAAGCCGCAGCTGGCGTTCGCAAGCTGATGGCAGAACAAAAAAAACGTTTTCCTCAAGACCTTGATTATGCGATCGCGCTGGACACCACGCTGGCGGTTACCGAGGGCCTGCATGAAATCCAAAAGACGCTCTTTGAGGCCATCATCCTCGTCATTCTAGTGGTCTATATATTTCTGCAGGGATGGCGGGCAACGCTGATTCCACTCTTGGCCGTTCCAGTGTCGCTTGTAGGCACCTTTGTTGTGTTCCCGGCGCTTGGTTTTTCCATTAATACTCTATCGTTGTTTGGGCTGGTACTGGCCATTGGCCTGGTTGTTGACGATGCCATTGTGGTGGTAGAGGCGGTTGAACATCACATCGAGCACGGGCTTTCCCCCAGAGACGCATCCGTCAAGGCAATGGAGGAAGTCTCCGGACCGGTCATTGCCATCGCGCTGATCCTTGCGGCCGTATTTGTCCCCACAGCCTTCATTCCGGGCATCACTGGACGGCTCTACCAGCAGTTTGCGATCACGATTGCCATATCCGTCATATTCTCAGCGTTCAATGCTCTGTCACTGAGCCCGGCGCTCTCGGCTTTGCTGCTGCGTCCTAAAAAAGAGGCGCGTGGCCCGCTAGGTAAATTCTTCCGTTGGTTCAACCGCATGTTTGGGCGAATCACAGATGGATACGTAAGCGTATGCGGTTCCCTGATCCGTAAAGCAGCTTTGAGCTTTCTCTTACTTGGGGGACTCACAGTTCTGGCCGTGTGGTTCGGCTCACGTTTGCCTAAAAGCTTTTTGCCCGATGAAGACCAGGGATTTGTATACGCCGGCCTGCAATTGCCCAACGCCGCCTCTCTCCAACGAAATGACAACGCTTCACGCAATATCGAAGAGATGATCATCAAAACCCCCGGCGTGCAGGGCGTGACGTCAGTGCTCGGATACAGCATGTTAAGCGGAGTGCAGGACACCTACAGCTCTTTCTATTTCATTACCCTGGAGGAATGGGCAAAGCGTAAGAAACCGGAAGAACAATATGAAGCCATCAAGACGCACCTGAACAAGGAGCTTTCCGGAATTTCGCAAGGGCTTGCTTTTTCCTTCCCTCCGCCTGCAATTCCCGGCGTGGGAACCTCCGGAGGTGTGAGTTTTTTACTGGAAGACCGCTCGGGCGGACCTCCAGAATTGCTGAATAAAAATCTCGCTGAGTTCCTGGTGGCGGCACGCAAACGTCCCGAGTTTGCAACTGTCACCACCACGGCGCTGCCAGTGATTCCGCAAGTCGCGGTGGACGTGGACCGTCCCAGGGTGATTGCCCAGGGAGTCCAGGTCTCGGATGTGTACAAGACACTGCAGATGTTTATGGGCGGCGTGCTGGTGAACTACTTCAACCGATTTGGCCGGCAATGGCAGGTCTACCTGCAAGCAGAGGGTGATTATCGGACCCGTGCTGAGAATCTGGGCCAGTTCTATGTCACCAATGATAAAGAGCAGCCCGTCCCTATGAGCGCCCTCACCCGGTTGCGACCCAGCACCGGGCCTGAGTTCAGCATGCGCTACAACCTTTACCGATGTGTGCAGATTAACGGCAGCGCCGCACCGGGATTTAGCTCAGGGCAGGCAATGAAAGCCATGGAAGAAGTTTTCGCTGAGAAAATGCCGCGCGAAATGGGATACGACTATCTCGGCATGTCCTTCCAGGAAAAAAAGGCCACTGAGGGTGTGTCTTCAGCAGTGATTTTTTCAATGTCTCTGTTCTTTGTTTTCCTGATCCTGGCCGCGCAATATGAAAGCTGGTCACTGCCTTTCAGCGTGCTGCTGGGAACGCCTGTTGCGGTCTTTGGCGCTCTCTGGTTTCTGTGGATGCGAGGCCTGGAAAACAATGTGTACGCGCAGATCGGACTGGTCATGCTGATTGGGCTCGCTGCCAAGAACGCCATTCTGATTGTCGAGTTCGCAAAAATGGAGTTTGACAGAGGAAAATCCATTGAAGATTCGGCGCTGATCGCAGCAAAGCTACGATTAAGACCTATATTAATGACGGCCTTCGCATTCATCCTTGGCTGCGTGCCACTATGGAGCGCGGCAGGCGCTGGAGCGATTTCACGGCGCGTACTGGGCACGGCTGTCATTGGCGGAATGCTGGCGGCTTCTCTCCTCGCGATTTTCCTTATCCCAGTGAGCTTCGACGTGGTTGAGCGTCTGGCGCATCGGGGTAAGGAAAAGAAAAAGCCGCCAGCTCCTGTGTTGGAACCTCGGAAAGTGGCATGAGGGTGCTTATGAAGTGCGGGTATCGTCTGTTTGCGGTCTTGTTGATCCTGGTGGCGGGATGCAAAGTCGGGCCTAACTACAAGAGGCCCAAGGTGGACACTCCCTCTGTATATCGCGCGGATACGCAGGCGGCGCAGGGCATCTCAATCGCAAAAGAAAAGTGGAACACTGTTTTTCAGGACCCTGAGTTGCAGCAACTGATCCACACAGCTCTGGCCGAGAACTATGATGTGCGGATCGCCGCCTCGCGCATCCTGCAAGCGCAGGCAGCGCTAGGTATCACTCGCGCTGATCAACTCCCAACCATTGCCGCAGCAGCATCGGCCACCAGTCAGCGCATTCCAGAGACGGTTGTAGGGCCGGCGGCAAATACAAGCGCCAGCGTGGCGAGTCTCTCGCTATTTTGGGAACTCGATTTTTGGGGCAAGTTCCGCCGGGCTACTGAAGCGGCTCGGGCAAACCTTCTGGCAACGGAATGGGGACAGCGGGCAGTGGTTACCAGCCTGGTCAGCAGCGTCGCGTCGGCCTATTACCAATTGCGAGAGCTAGATCTGGAGATGGACATTTCCAGGCAGACACTTGCCACACGGCAGGAATCCCTGCGGCTAGTCAAAGTGCGCCAGCAGGGAGGCGTCACATCGATGATGGACGTTCGTCAGTCGGAACAACTGGTCTACTTCGCTGCAGCTTCCATTCCCGACCTGGATCGACGGATCGAGCAGCAGGAAAATTTTATTAGCATCCTGATCGGAAAAAACCCAGGGCCCATTACTCGCGGCAGGCCGCTGGGTGAGAATGCTATTCCACCGACAGTGCCTGTTGGATTGCCTTCCACGTTGCTGGAGCGGCGGCCAGACATTCAACAGGCTGAGCATCTTCTGGTGGCGGCCAATGCTCGCATCGGTATAGCCAAAGCCGCGTATTTTCCGCAGATCGCACTTACTGGCTCAGGAGGCTACCAGAGTTCATCACTGGCCAATCTCTTCACCGTGCAGGGCGGTTTCTGGAATGCGGGTGCTCAGCTTGCACAACCGATTTTTGAAGGTGGCAGAATTCGCTCAGGCGTAAGACTATCTGAAGCGCAGCAGCAGGAAGCAGCATTGTTTTATAAGCAAACCATTCAGTCGGCGTTTCGTGAAGTTTCTGACGCGCTGGTGGCTTACACAAAAGACCAGGAGTTCCGGCAGCAGGCGGAGTTGCTTTCCCAGGCTGCCGAAGATGCTGCCCGCCTCGCGAATGCGCGCTACAGCGGGGGCGCGACAAGTTATCTGGAAGTTCTTGATAGCGATACCCGCTACTTTTCCGCGCAGCTGAATCTGGCGCAGGCCGTACTGAACGAAAGACTTGCGCTGGTGCAGTTGTACAGCGCCCTTGGCGGAGGATGGCAGCAGTAGCTCCAATCTTTTTGACATGTGATGTTTTCTTGAATGCACAGCGACCGATCCAGCTCAGGACCTTCAGCGAGTGCCCATTGTCGGCACTGCAAATCACCACAACTTTACTGTCTTCTGCTTATCCTGGTTGAGATCTGTCTTCTCAGTATTCCTTTGCGGTCTCAATCTCCACCCAAGCTCTTCTCATTACAACCTTCGCCCACTCCAACCGCCTCTCCATTGGCGAGTGCCTCCCCTGTCGCCATTGCTGCGATTTCCTTGCCACAGATTGCTGATAAAGCAGAAGAATTAGATCAGCAGCTGCGCGAGAAGTCCAAAGGCCTTGAATCTGCGCCTGAACTGAGGCTCGCAGATTCCAAAGCGAAGGCCGATGCGGAGGAAATAGCGGAAAGGGCCGCTCAGGCGGACGAGCTGCTCAACGGAATACCCAACATGATGCAACTCCAGAACGAAGAGCGGTACTGGAGGGCACTGGCTGAAGAATATGAAGCTCAGCGCAAATTATTGACATCCAGGGCCGCGCGGGTTGAAGAGAAGATCCGCTGGCTTGAAACTGAACAGGCACGTTGGAAGGCAACGTTGGATGGCGTCCAGGAAAGGAATGGGCTAGAGGTTGTGGAGCAACGCGTTCAGCAAGCTCTGAGTTCGATACAGCAGCTTGATGTGCAGCTTCGTGAGCAACTCAATTTAATTCTGACCCTGCAAAACACAATCTCAGAGCAGGACCGCGAAATCTGGGCTGTGGTTGGAAAGATAGATGAGACACTTGAACAGTTGCGTGGGAGATTGTTTCAAAGAGACGGCTATCCGTTGTGGGCAATCCGTGAATTGCGAGCGGTCGATCAGCCGGCGAGTGGATTATTTGCTCTATCAGCTCATGGTGGATTCGGCGGAGGGGACTTCAATTTCTTGCGAGCCAACAAAGCACTATTTGCCGGAGCAACGATACTCTATATGTTTTCGCTTGGTATCGCGATCCGCTTGAGAAAGCAGGTAGAAAGCGAACGCAAGCGGGAGGTGACAATTCCGGGATCGGAAGTCTTTGCCCGCCCGTTCTCGGTCGCGCTGCTGGTCACTTTTCTGGCCACCATTGGAATCAACGCCTCAGCGCCGGCGGCCGTCTCGTTTATCGTATGCCTTCTTTATCTGATTCCAGTGGTGCGTCTTCTTCCTCTTCTAATCGGAGCGGCGCTGCGCAAATCACTTTATCTGCTCTGCGTGTTCTATCTGCTGGAGTGGGTGCATTTGATCCTGCAGTTTCGGGTGGCTTTCAAGCGCGAATTCTTTTTCGCTACCATTGCGCTCGCGTTCGGGTTTTTTGCAAGCCTCAACCGCCCCTCAAGGCTGAAAATTCAACCTGAGCGGGCATGGCAACCCAGGTTGTCCACTGGTGGAATATGGCTTGGATTGTTTCTACTGGCAGGCTCAGCTATAGCCAATGTCCTGGGATTTGTTTCGCTGTCGCAGATCCTGGGCGTAGGAACGCTGTTTTCTGTTTTCATATTTGCGTTGCTCTATACGATGGTCAGAGTGCTGGACCTGAGCATTGTCATCGTCGTGAATAGCGTGTGGTTTCAGTCGTTGGCTGAAGGACGCGGTGGAGACATTGAGCGCTTTGGGCGGCGTCTCTTTATCGTGAGCGCTGCGATCCTATGGCTGAACGTAATTTTGTATCTCTTTACGGTCCGGGGGACCGTGCTTAGCGTATTGCACGATGTGCTGCAGTATCCAATAGGCTCGGGAAAAGTCTTTGTCACGCTGGGCGGAACGCTCAGCATCGTCGTTCTCCTCGTCGTGGGCTACGTTGTGGCCAATGTTGCGAGTTTTGTTTTGGGAAAGATCCTGCTGCCTAAGCTTTCTTTGCGGGGCGGGATGGCCTATGCGATCTCTCGTGTCACGTACTATTTTCTTCTGGCGGGCCTGTTCTTTATGGCTGTGATTAATGCAGGATTGCAGCTGGATAAATTCACCGTAATCACAGGAGCATTGGGACTTGGTATTGGATTTGGGTTGCAGAATATTGTCAGCAATTTTGCGTCTGGTCTGATCGTGCTCTTCGAGCGCCCGATCCGGATCAACGATACGGTGGAGATTGGAGGCATTACAGGGATTGTGAGACGGATTGGCGCCCGGTCCAGCACCGTGCTTACAGCTCAGGGCGCCGAAGTGATTTTTCCCAACAGCAACCTCCTCTCCAACCAGGTCACGAACTGGACTCTGTCATCGACACGCAGGCGCGTTGAGGTAGCTGTTGGAGTCTCATACGGCGCGGACCCCAAGCTTGTGCTTGATATGTTGACAGAGATTGCCGTCAAGAATCCTCATGTCCTGGCGTATCCGCCACCTCAGACGGTTTTTCTTGGGTTCGGGGAGAATGCCCTGAACTTTGAACTTACTTTCTGGGCGGCTCAATCTGTGTGGTTTGAACTAAAAAGTGAGGTTGGGCTGGCTGTCCTTCAGGCCTTGCGCCGGGCAGGAATTGAAATCCCCTATCCGCAGAGAGACCTGCATGTTCGAATCCTACAGTCCCTTGATAAGGATGAGAGTGGAGCTGTTTCGGAAAGCGCGGTCAGCAAGAAAGTGGTTGGCCTCTGAAACAGATTCATGATGACAATGATTTTTCAGCTGTCTTGATTCTCTCTACTGTGAACGCAACGCCTGCGCCAGACCTTGAAGGTTTTCGGGATGCACACGAATACCACCGCCGTTCGGACTATCAATGTCGCAAATCAGGAAAAAAGTTATTGACAGCGTGACCGGCAGGATTAGAAATATTCGCCAATCGCTCCGGCGTGCTCTGTATCCGATCAGCAGGTTGCAACAAATAGCGACTGCTATCATCAAGCCCCAAGCGGCAATCGGGATACGGTTTCGCCAAGCCGCCAGCGTATAACCTTGCGAATTCAAGACATCATTCATGCCGGAGACTGCCAGGGCCACCAGCGGTGTGTCTTGCGCCGTTTGCGGCCGCATGGCAGACCAAAGCTCGTTCTGCAGTTCGGCTGTATCCGCGTCAATCTTCACAAGCTTTTGCTTGTTGCGTGTGGTGTAAAACAACACGCGCTGATCGATGTACTTCTTAAGAAGCTCGCGAACTTTTGATCGCTCGCCTGCCGAGAGCAGGTCGGCCCGCACATACTCAGTGCCGATCGCATTGGTCTCAGCTTCTTCATAGTTCTTGCGCTGATCATACCGGCTGACCGCCATGGAGAAACTGAAGCCGATGAGCAATCCCATCAGCGTCAGCGTGGCCCCCAGGACGACACTGAAATCGTCCCGATTCTCCTCTTTCAGGGAACCCACTTTGCGAAGAGAATCACCAATTTGTGCGGCGACGAATTGAACAACAAGCGACACCGCCAATACCAAAATTGGATAGTTCATTGAATCCATCGCGAGTAGGCGGTATCAGGCATGAGCCAAAATGTCACCGCCCACCGCAAAGCACACAATTCAGTGCTACTTTTGTGGACAGCTATGCTGCCCTTTTATCTACAGCTCGCAGCGGCTCAACCGCAGAACGGCGAGTTGGCGGCTTTGCTGCTTCGAGGAAAGACGGCTTCAGCAGCTTCAATCCCAGAGCAGCGGAAAATCCGTGAATCTCCTTTACGTCGAGCTTGCGCATGAAATCAATAGTTTCCGGGGTAATCACCTGACCGGGCACCATGATCGGGAAGCCGGGAGGATATGGAATAACAAAGTTGGCCGAAACGAGCGCAGGTCCTTCTTTAAGGCGGCGATCAATCTCTGCACTGGCAAGTTTCAAATGCTCACATTGCTCTTCCCTGTATGCGCCAAAGAACCCCGCGCGCATGTCACCCTCACTGGTGAGACTGTCTGGATTTTCCCGGAAACTGTCATGGAAGCAGCTGAAATCGGGAAGATCAGGCACGTCTTCCATCAGCGATTTCACGCTCGCGCTGAAGGCACTTACTTCCTGTTCGCCTCCCCGTTCAAGTCTGGTTTCTATTTCCTGTGAGATCTCCATCAGCACCTTGATGAGATGGGCCACATCGCTCCGGGTGTTATTAATGTTGGTTTGCAGCAGCACGCTGTTGCGCGATGTCTTGTTCAGCTGAATGTCATATCCGGCGGCCAGCAGGTTCTTGAACTGCGTGCCGTCGAAGCCGGCAGTGCCGCACACCAGGGTTAGGCGCGTGACATCGAGGGCAAATTCATCTTCACGCAAAGCTTTTATGGCGCGGGCCCAGTTCGATCCGGGCGAGAGATAATCTACAAAGCCGGAATTGCGGAACTCCTCAGGAATCATTTCATAAGCGCCAAGAATGTGGAAATATTTGCAGATCAAAGGGTGAGAATTGACCTCTCGGCGCAAATCCAGAGCCAACTGGATAGCACGATTCACCAGTTCATAACCCTCCAATTCCATTTGCCGCCGGGCCACATCCAGCGTGGCGATGATCTGGAGATTGGGGGACGTGGATGCATGCGTAAACACCGCCTCGTGAAATTGTTCTTCCACCGTGTGAAAGTCCTGATCTTTCACCAGGATCATCGACCCCTGACGCAGCGCCGACATGGATTTATGCGTTGAATTCGTCTGGTAGACCCGCAGGCGTACCTTATCCGGATTGACAAGCAGTTTGGTTTCGAGAAGAAGCTCGTCTTTCTCAGTCAAATCGGGCCCAAGCTTTTTTGCTTGTTCCATATAAGCGGCGCGGTAGGCTGGGTCTTTGAACTTGCGTGCCAGTACCTCCGCTGCTCCCATCGCAGTACGGCGGCGATAAAAAGGACTCCAGCGGGCATAGCCGAACCATGCTTCATCCCACAAGAAGATAAGATCAGGTTTAATAGCGAGGCATTCTTCCATCACGCGCTCTACGTTATAAATCTGGCCGTCAAATGTGCAGTTAGTGAGCACCAGCATCCTAGCCCGGGAAAGCTTTCCTTCTGCCCTGAGTTGAAGTAGCGCCTTCTTAATGGTGCGCAGTGGCACCGCACCATACATAGAGAACTGCGTGAGAGGGTAGGCCTCCACATAGAGTGGCAGGGCGCCGGAGAGTACTGCACCGTAATGATGGGATTTATGACAATTGCGGTCTACCAGCATAATGTCGCCTGGAGCAAGCAGGGCCTGCTCAACCATCTTGTTGGAGGTGGAGGTCCCATTGGTTACAAAGAACACACGATCTGCTCCAAATGCGCGTGCAGCCAGTTCCTGCGCCAGCTTGATGTTGCCCGTCGGTTCCAGAAGGCTATCAAGGCCTCCAGTTGTTGCGGACGACTCAGCCAGGAAAAGGTTGATGCCATAGAACCGGCCCATGTCACTGATCCAGTTGGATTTGAAAATGGATTTGCCTCGAGCAATCGGCAAAGCATGGAAAGTCCCAATGGGCCGCTGCGCGTATTTCTGCAGGTTGTCGAAATATGGAGTGCTGTACCTGTCCGCTATGCCATCAAGAATGCTGAGGTGAAGTTCAAGCGGCTCTTCCACCTGGTAAAAAATGCGTCGCAGACATTGCGCCTCAGGATTGCCCGCAACTTTTTCCACCTCGCGGTCGCTGAGGAGATAAATGTCGAGCTCCGGACGGATCAGCTTGATGGCTTGCGCCAGAGAGAGGGAGAGTTCGGGGGAATCTATATCAATACCGGTGGCGGCAAGATGGCTGGTCAAGAACTCGCGCAACACCGCGCTATTGTGGAGAGACGTGAAGGGGATTCCTTCAGAGATGATGATGGCTTCGACGCTTCCGTTCAGGATTGTTCCCAAAATGGCGTCTTCATAGCTGCTGACGAAGACGGTTTCGTAGAGAAAGCTGTCTTGCGGCCGGCGCAGTTTCCGTAATTCCCGACTGAGGCCCACCCATGTTGAAATCGGAGCAGCTGTGGCAATCAAAACTTCAAAATATGGTTTGAGCGGAGCATTTTCATTGCTCGCGACAGGGAGTTTTTCGCTCATCATGCCGGGCGCGGCTTGGGCTCCTTCCCAGGCGGAATCGTTGCCGCGATAAGAATGGGTCAGCAAGGCAACACTGATGGCCTGCACCAAGCGCGTGAGGCCTGCTCTATCCTCTTCTGCAATGCGTTCTTCAATTGCCTGCAGGAGTGCGGGGCCGGGATAGGCGAAGAAGTCTTCCCATTGCCGAAGGTCCTTGAGAATGGCAGCGACGCTGGAGCGTTTTGTTTCCGAGGCGGAAGTATTCTTTTCCACGGCCAAACCCCAGGCGCGCGCCGCGTTAAGCAGATTGCGCCAGCGGTCATGGCGCGCCTCAGCCACAGTAAAGAACTGATCGACAAGAAGATGCGGCGGGTTTATTGCTGTGCTCATAAATCCTTCTGTATTCCTTTTTGAATCGATAATTATCGAGTTTTTCATTTGCTCAGGCTTCTTATTTGCTCAGGGTTCTCATTTGCTCGAGCTCTTCATTTGCAGGAAGTTGTACTTTGCGCTGAGCTGAATGCGCGGCGCATTGCCTGTGGTGTTGTCTTTGTTTACGCGCCAGCCATAGAGAAATTCAGTTCCCAAAGTGAGTTGCGCAATGGGGGTCCAAATAACGTTTACAGCGCTGTATTCGCTGCGATGAAATTGTGAATTGACCTGTGCTGCCGTGTTCTGGGCCTGGAGGAAGCCATAGACTAGAGAAGAGCGCAGTTTATCGAACCAGAGGTGCTGATACCCGCCATAGAACCCGCCGACCGGCACCGCTTCCAGAACAGGGTTGAAAGTGCTTTTTACTGCCGCGTCAATGCCCAATCCCGACGTATCATTGAAGTAACGCTCAATGCCATCACCATAGGCGCCCTGATACGTCAAATTATCTTTCCCAATTTTGAATAGCCCAGCAAGGTTAAAACCCCAGCCAAATACTGAATCGCTGCGGCCATCGGGCACAGAAGCTGCGATGTCTCTAAAGAGGGCTGAGAGTTGCACGTGCCCGTAGCCGGCCTCATGCCGCAGCTGGATCGTGCCGTCAGGGCTTGGGCTGTTTGGCAGAGCACTGAAATCCGCGGTCTTGAAGGCGACATCTGACGTGGGCTTTTCAATCGAAATGCTGGCAGTAGTTTTTTTTGCCAACCGAAACGTATAGCGCATCTGCGGGTTGCGTATTGAGACCTGGCTGTTCGGGCCCTGGAAATCCAGCGTGTCGGGTCCGGCATCCGGATCCATGAAGTTGGAGAATGTCTGCCCTATTAACAAGTTTTTGCCCTGCGCATAGGCATGGCGCAGCCTGGGCGTAGTGGAACTGGAACCGAAGAAGTCAACTTCAAGAAAAAACCTGATTGAACGCTCTTCTTTATAAGGCACCAGGAAATCAACGTTGATCCGGCTCGGACGCACCGATACCGTGGAGTTATTGACATTGGCCGCTGGAGCGGGAATAGGAATACTGGCCGGAATGAATCGCTCCTGGTCTCCCGCAGGGCGTGGATCGAAGGTGAAGTCGCTCTTGGCATACCCGCCAATTTTCATGAAGGTTTTTGTTCCAGGCAGGCGAAAATAGTTCGGGTAGCGTGGATCAAGAGGCGCGTTGTCATAGCGTGCCGCGGCCTCTTGGTCTTGCGAATTCAGCTGATATTCCGCTGTGGGTTTGCTCACTGTTTGTTTGGTCGTCAGTTCTTGTGTTGCACCTGAACTGTTGTTCTGCTGGGCGTCAGCCCTCTTCGTCTGGGCGTCCTCGCCGCTTGGAGTTGCAGAATCCGTCGTCAGCTTCTTTATCTGGTCCTGGAGAGCTGTCACCTGGGTCTGCAAGCTTTCCAGCTGTTGTTGAAGGGTCCCAACATCCGGCCCTTTTGAAGAGGGGGTCGGCGCCTGGGCCTGTACCTGGGAGGAAAACAAAGCCAGCAACAATGCGGGCAAATAAAATCGTGAAGCTCTCAGCGCGTTCATGAATGTGCTCCCTAGCGAACCGCCGCGTGCGACTCAACCCTGCCACAGCCACACTGCTCAGAAATCGCCAGCTACGGCAGGGTATCCAGCAGAGCAGTATCCGGGAACTGTCAAAATCGGAAATTGTTAAAGGAAATGCCTGTTAGTCTTACCAGAGGCCATACTTCGTTTTTGAAGAGAGAATCCAAAAGCGGTATATCGGGAAGCGTAGGTATGGCAGAAAGCAAGAAGCAGATAGAAAACCCGCGATGGCGAACAGATGACCTGGTTTACGAAGCTGTCCGCTATCTCGATTCGCCCACCGACTATCGTGAATATCTGCCGCGCAGGATCCCATCCAAACTGGGTCGAAAACTCCAAAAAAAGAGCAGAGCTTCAAAAAATGACTTCATCTTGCTTGACGATATTCCTGTGTACCGGGTGAGTTGGCTTTGGGCCTGCGCCCTGGTTGCTCTTCTTCTTTGCATCGCTCTGCTCGGATTGCTGCAAAGCTGATTGAAAGCATCTGTCAATTCCACCAGTTGTGGATCTTCTCTCTCTCTAAAACAATTCATTTGAACGATGGACTTGAATCGAACGGTCCGAAGCCGCTGTTTCAGTTGATCCCTATTCTGTGCATCGGGTGAGCGGCATGCGACCCAGTAGATGAACTAATTGGCGAGGACGGCGATGAAACCAGGAGAAATCCGCTCAAGAATTTCAGCTTGCATGGTTCGCGACATTACTGCCGTACTTTGCGCAGCGCTGATGTTGCCAGGAAATGTTGATCTATGGGCGATGCAGCAACAACAGACGCAGCCGGCGAAGCAGCAGGCACAGCAACCCACAGGCTCGTCCACTCCCGCTGCCAAGATATCAAATCAACAACTGGATTCCATGGTAGCGCCCATTGCGCTTTATCCTGATCCCCTGCTGGGACAGATATTGGTGGCTTCCACCTATCCCTTGGAAATCGTGCAGCTTCACCAGTGGCTGGAGCAAAACAAAAAACTCAAAGACAAGGCTCTGGCAGATGCAGTGATGAAAAAAGGTTGGGACCCCAGCGTTCAGGCAATGGCGGTTTTCCCCGATGTGGTAAAGCAGATGGCCACGAGCATCGCGTGGACAGACGATCTGGGGAATGCCTTTCTCGCCCAGGAGAGCGACGTGATGGATGCAGTGCAACGTATGCGCTCCAAGGCAGTGGAGAAGGGGGCACTGAAAACCACAGAGCAGCAAAAAGTTGAAACTAAAGTTGTGGAACAGAAGACCGTCGTGGTGGTCCAGCCTGCCAAGACGGAAGTGGTTTACGTGCCCAGCTATGATCCAGTAGCCATCTGGGGAACACCCTATTATCCCTATCCAGCTTATGCGTACCCGTATTATCCCGCGGGCGGAATGCTGCTCGGATTTGGTGTGGGACTGGCTGTTGGCGCGGCGTGGGGCGGCGGGTGGGGCTGGAACACCGGTTGGGGCGGAAACAACGTTTACGTAAACCGCAACAATACTTTTGTCAACAACTATAACCGCGTGAACGGCGGCAGGTACGGCGGAGCTAACGGGCAGTGGCGGCATAACCCAGCGCACCGTGGGGGCGCACCTTATGCCAACCAAAACGTGGCCAATCGATATAACGGAAGTGCCCGCGGCAACACCATGTCCCAAAGGCAGACGGCTGCCCGGCAGAATACAGGCAACTTCGGAGGAAGCCAGTTTAGAAGCGGAAACGCAGCGAGCACAGGCGCCCAGAATTTGAATCGTGGAGCAGCAAGTGGAAGCGGTGACCGCATTGGAAACCGTCAGGTTTCAAACCAAGGTTCGGGCGCCAAGAGCAGCAATGCCTTTTCCGGCGCTTCCAGTGGCGGCGCAGCCCGCGCCAACAGCGCCCGAGGCGCGTCAAGCATGGGATCGCGTGGCGGAGGAATGCGCGGTGGTGGCAGGCGCAGGTGATCCAGTAAGGATACTTAATAAGCCGTGGACAACAATCGGGAATACTGAGTCCTAAGAGACGAGGGAGTTATGAAACCGTTGTCATTGAAAACAAATGCAAGCACGCTTCTCCTGTGTTTACTTGCCATTGCTCCTTCATGTGCGCTGTGGGCGCAATCCCAGGGGCAGCAAGGGTCGTCCACTGCACAAGCGGAGCAGAAGGGGTTCAAAACTCCACAACTTGCGGCTGAAGCCCTGATCAAGGCCGCGGAAAGCAATGACGTCCCGGCATTGTTGGAGATCTTTGGTCCCGAAGGCAAGGATTTCATCCAGTCTGCCGATCCGGTTAACGATAAGAACGTTATTGAGAAATTTGCTGAAAAGGCACGGGAAAGACATTCAGTAAGTGTGGAGAAAGGCATGGCGGTCCTGCAGGTAGGCACAGAGCATTGGCCATTGCCTGTCCCGATCGTGAAGAGGCAGGGGCAGTGGTATTTTGACAGCAAGGCGGGACATGATGAGATATTGTTCCGGCGCATCGGGGCCAATGAACTGGATGCCATTCGAATCTGCCATGGATATGTTGAAGCGCAGAAACAATATGCCCTTACGGCCCACGGCAACCCTCCTGTGCATCAATACGCCCAGAAGATCATCAGCAGTCCCGGTCAACAGGACGGGCTGTTCTGGAAAAATCCCGATGGCTCACCCGGCGGGCCAATCAGCGAAGGCGTAGCCCGCGCACTTGAGGAAGGCTACTCGGAAAAGGGAGCCCCTTACCACGGATACTATTTCAAAATTCTTCAGGCACAAGGCCCGAACGCGCAGTTCGGCCAGATTAACTATGTCATTAATGGAGTGATGCTTGGGGGATTTGCGCTGGTTGCAGTTCCGGCTGAATACCGCGTGACAGGGGTCAAAACTTTCATGGTCAGCCACTGGGGTATTGTTTATGAAAAAGACCTCGGGCCGGACTCGCTAAAGACCGTGAAAGAGATGACTGAATTCAACCCCGATAAAACATGGCGTCCCACAAGGGACAAACTACTGCTGGCCGGGAAATAGGACGCAATACAAAAAGCCCGCGGAAACGCTAAGTGGCCCTGCACCCGTGTATCACTGGTGTTTTGCGGAATCAAAGTGCGTTAGCTATCTACCAGAAAAAATTCCTGTCATATCTGACAGACGACACAAAAGGCTTTGCCCGCCTATTGTCTTCATATCTTCTGGCCGTGATGAATTTTATTTGGGCAGAAGCCGTTGTTCACTGACAACAATCCGCTATCTACCGCAAGGAGGTAAGACTATGGGCATAGGAGCGTGGTTCGCTGCAACCCTCAAGCATTACCCCGAAATTGCTATTTTTCTTACATTGGCGATCGGATATTATTTCGGCAAATTTACTTTTCGCGGGATTGGGCTTGGATCAGTCACAGCTACCCTGCTGGCCGGTGTTTTGATCGGGCAGCTTGGCATCACCATCTCCCAGCCACTTAAGGCATTTGTCTTTCTCATGTTTCTGTTTGCGGTTGGGTATGGAGTCGGCCCGCAGTTTGTACGCGGAATTGCAAAAGACGGCGTCCCGCAAGCACTCTTCTCTGTAGTTCAGTGCTTGTTCTGCCTGGCTGTTCCAATCGCAATAGCGAAAATTGTGGGCTATGACCTTGGCTACACGGCTGGGCTTTACTCGGGATCGCAAACCATCTCCGCCGCCATGGGTCTCTCGACTGATGCCATCAACCGTCTGGGCCTTGGCGCCAACGAAGCGAAGAGGCTGCTCGATGCCATGCCCATTGCTTACGCTGTCACCTACATGTTCGGTACAGTTGGCTCCGCAATAGTAATCGCCGTAATCTGCCCCGCACTATTACGTATCAACCTGCCGGCGGCCTGCAGAGACTACGAAGAAAAATTCGGTGGCGGGAAGAAAGATCTTGGCGGGGCAGGTTCAGCCTGGCACAAATGGGCGCTCCGTGCGTTCCGTATTCAACCCGCAGGAAGAGTTATCGGTCTGCGGGCCATTGAGGCTGAGGCACTGATTCCGAACGCTCGTCTCTTTATCCAGCGCATTCGCCGTAACGGAGCCATTCAGGAAGCAAATCCAGACACCATTCTGGAAGAAGGCGATGTAGTGGCGGTTGCGGGTACACGGGAAGCGCTTGTCGGGGTTATGAATGAACGCGTCAAGTTAGTGGCAAGCGCGGGCACCCGGCTCAGTTCGACCACCCGTGAGAACGAAGGCGCAATTGAGGTGGATGATCCTGAATTGCTCAGCGTTCCTGTAGAAGGTGTTGACGTTTATGTAACTAACAAGGAAGTAGACGACAAGGCGCTTATTGAGCTTGCCCCACTGCCGGCATTCCGTGGCGTGTTCCTTCGCAAGATCGTGCGCGGGGCGGTTAGCACCTCCATCCCGATCCTGCCGAACACTAAAATTTTCCGCGGCGACATCGTTACGATCGTGGGCCGGACGCAAGATACCACGGCTGCAGCAAAAATGCTGGGGGTGCTGGATCGGCCGACCGACGTTGCTGACGTGGCCTTCATCGGGGCGGGAATTGCAATCGGTGCACTGATCGGCTCGCTGGTATGGAAGGTGGCTGGCGTGCCGCTGACGCTTTCGACGGCCGGCGGCGCACTCATCTCCGGCTTGATTTGCGGCTGGCTGCGCTCGGTGCGCCCGAAGTTCGGCCGCATCCCTACATCAACAGTATGGTTCATGAACTCTGTTGGCCTCAATATCTTCATTGCCATAGTCGGCATCTCAGCCGGCCCAGGTTTCGTCAACGGACTGAAAACCCAAGGCGTCAGCCTGTTTCTCTGGGGAGCTGTGGCAACTACTGTGCCCCTTATTCTCGGCTTGTATGTTGGCAAATACATTTTCCGTTTTCATGATGCGCTGCTGCTGGGCATTCTTTCCGGAGCGCGCACAACCACCGCCTCACTTGGCCTTGTGTGTGACCGTGCTGAAAGCCAGATTCCCGCGCTGGGATACACAGTCACGTATGCAGTCGGCAATACCCTTCTGACTATCTGGGGAATGGTGATCATTGTGTTGATGGCACGCTAACTTTTTAAAGGAAAACAAAATCATGGACCTTTTCAATCTCCGCAGCTTTGAAAATCTGAGCCCTTTCGAGATCAAGGATGAGCTGATCAAGCTTGCCAAGAAGACATCGCGAACAAGCCAATTAGCATTTCTGAATGCCGGCCGCGGTAATCCCAACTGGATCGCCACCAAGCCGCGCGAGGGGTTCTTCCTGCTGGGGCAGTTCGCGATTACAGAAAGTAAACGGGTGATGGATCTTCCCGCGGGGGTAGGGGGCATGCCGCAACCCCAGGGCATTGCAGGCCGTCTTGATGCATGGCTCGCGCAACACAACGACATGCCGGGCGCCTCCTTTCTGGCGGAGATGGTCCCATTCGCGGTGAAGAAGTTTGGATTTGAGCCGGATGCGTTCGTCCACGAACTTGTGGATTCAATCATCGGAGACAACTACCCTGTTCCCGACCGCATGCTGGTACATAACGAACGCATTGTTCATGAGTACCTGATGTGGGCTATGTGCGGAGAGCCGATTCCTTCAGGCAAGTTTGATCTTTTTGCGGTGGAGGGTGGGACGGCCGCGATGTGTTACATCTTCAAGTCCCTGAAATCCAACCGCCTTCTGCGCTCCGGAGACACCATTGCTCTGGGCACGCCGATCTTCACTCCGTATCTCGAGTTTCCGCATCTTGAAGATTTCGACTTGAAGGTGGTGAACATCCAGGCGCCGCAGGAAAATCGGTTCCAGTTCACTGATGAGCAACTTAAGAAATTGGAAGACCCAAAGATCAAGGCTTTCTTTGTGGTGAATCCTGGAAATCCAACGGGCGCTGCATTAAGCAAAGAGGTGATCGCCAAGATCACGAAACTGGTGAAGACGAAGCGCCCTGACCTGATGATTCTGACGGATGACGTGTACGGCACTTTTGTCCATGATTTCCGTTCTCTATTGGGCGAACTGCCCCAGAACACAATAGGCGTGTACTCCTACTCAAAGTATGTGGGCGGTACCGGGTGGAGGCTCGGTGTAATTGCAGTCCATGAAGACAACATCTTTGACAAGATGATCGCTAGTCTTCCGGCGAGCGACCTGAAAGCGCTGGATAAGCGCTATGGAGCGCTGACGCTTGAGCCGCGCAAAATCAAGTTTATTGATCGCATCGTGGCGGACAGCCGGGACGTGGCGCTGAACCATACGGCGGGACTTGCGCTGCCGCAGCAGGTAATGATGAGCCTGTTTTCTCTTGCCGAGTTGATGGACAGCGCTAAGGAATATCAAACAGCGTGCATGGAGATTCTGCACAGGCGGGCCAAAGCTATGATTGAAGGCCTTGGAATTGATGTTCCTCCGAACCCTCTCTATGACGCCTATTACGGGCTAATCGATTTTGAGTTCTTTGCACGTAAGAACATCGGCAATGATGCCGTCGACTATTTAAAGAAGAATGTTCACCCGCTCGATCTCGCATTCCGCCTGGCTGATACCTATGGAATTGTGTTGCTGAATGGCGGCGGTTTTGAAGCCCCAAACTGGTCCTTGCGCGTGTCTCTGGCCAACCTGCCCGATGAAGTCTATGAGGACATTGGACGTGGAGTCCGTGCTGTGGCGCGAGGCTATCGGGATGCATTCGAAGCTTCAGAACGCGCCAAGCAGGCCGACGCTGAGCCACTGAAGCGAGCCGGCTAAATAAAACGATCCAACTACATGCTGCTCTGACCATTGCTCGAAGTGGATGCCGGAGTAAATGGGAAATCCAGTGAATCCGGAATCTGGCCATGAACGAGAGAACCTCGCTGGCGGCTTACAGCGAGCATACAGGATGAATTTTGCTTAATAACTTTGCTTCGAAACTTGGATTAGAAATAAGAAATTGCAATGAATTTATGGCGCCTGCGAACCTCATCAACACTGCGGCATAAATCTGCCCAATTAGTACGGAAAGGGAATTATGACTGAAAAAGATATCTTCTTACAGCAACCCCAAATCCAAAATCCGAAATGGCAGCAATGGGGGCCATATCTGAGCGAGCGCCAGTGGGGGACCGTCCGCGAAGATTACAGTGAAAACGGTGACGCCTGGGCATACTTGAGCCATGAGCAGTCGCGCTCTCGCGCGTATCGCTGGGGAGAAGATGGGCTGGCAGGAATTTCTGATGACCATCAAATGCTTTGCTTCGCGCTGGCCTTGTGGAATGGCAAAGATCCGATCTTGAAAGAGCGGCTTTTCGGGCTCACAAATTCTGAAGGCAATCATGGTGAAGACGTAAAAGAATATTATTTTTATCTAGACAGCACGCCCAGCCACTCTTACATGAAGTGTCTTTATAAGTATCCGCAGCAGTCCTTTCCATATGAAGACCTTGTTAGCACAAACCGGGAGCGCTCGCGCGACGAATTCGAGTATGAGTTGATCGACACGGGAATATTTAACGATGACCGATACTTTGATGTGTTTGTGGAGTACGCCAAAGAATCCCCTGATGACATCCTCATCAAAGTTACTGTTTGTAATCGCGGCCCTGAAGATGCGCAGCTAAGGGTGTTGCCTACCTTGTGGTTCCGCAATACTTGGTCAGGGGGAGAAACTGAAAGCCGCCCTCTGATCCGCGCAGATGAATCCGTGAAGGGGGCAACGGTAGCCGCCGCATTCAATCCTCGATTGGAGCATATGTTCCTGTATTGCGAGGATGGGCCGCGCCTGCTGTTCACGGAGAACGAAACCAACTCCCACCGGATCTTCGGCACCCCCAGTCCCACAGCTTATGTAAAAGATGGAATTAACGATTTTGTCGTGAACGGAAGAGCCGATGCAATCAACCCAGCCAGAACCGGGACTAAAGTGGCGGCTGATTACCATTTGAACGTCAAAGCTGGAGAAAGCAAGATCATCAGATTGCGGCTTAGCCGGGTTCCTCCAGCCGAACTGGAAAAGGCCTACCCCAAAGATGACGGCCCTCTAGGGCAGCACTTTGAGGCAGTGCTCAGCGCCCGCGCTCGTGAAGCCGATGCATTTTATGCGGCTCTTGTGCCTCACGGAACCAGCCCGGAAAAGGCCGCCATCATGCGCCAAGCCCTGGCTGGAATGCTCTGGACGAAGCAATATTACGAATTCAATCTTGATAAATGGCTGGCCGAGCACAAGAACGTTCCCAGCAATTACCGCAACAAAGAGTGGTTCCACATGATCAACCACGACATTATTTCCATGCCTGATAAGTGGGAATATCCGTGGTATGCGGCCTGGGACCTGGCTTTTCACACGCTCTCACTCTCGCTGGTGGATGAGGTATTTGCCAAGAAACAACTTGAGTTGATGGTGGGATCGCTTTACTTGCATCCGAGCGGCCAGATGCCGGCTTATGAATGGAACTTTGGTGACGTTAACCCGCCGGTGCACGCCTGGGCCGCCCTCTTTATGCACAATCTGGAAAAGTCGAAGGATGGCGTTAGTGATATCCAATTTTTGAAAAGGGTCTTTCATAAGCTGGTGCTCAATTTCACCTGGTGGGTAAACCGGAAAGACCGGTTCGGGAAGAATGTCTTTGAAGGAGGGTTCCTGGGCCTGGACAATATTGGTGTCTTTGATCGCAGTAATGCCCTTCCCGGCGGCGGGCACCTGGAGCAGGCGGACGGCACCGCCTGGATGGCATTGTTCTGCCAGAACATGGCCGAAATCGCGGTGGAACTCGCCGCCACCGATCCTTCTTTTGACGAATTCGCTCTCAAATTTGTCGAGCATTTTCTCTGGATTGCGGCAGCCATCAACAAGCCGGGCGAAGATGGGTTATGGGACGAAGAAGATGGTTTTTACTATGATCTGCTGCGCTTGCCCGATGGCACTTCGACCCGGCTCAAGGTCAGGTCAATGGTGGGCCTGCTGCCAATCTGCGCCACAACAGTAACTGAGAAATCACAAAGAGAGATAGTTTCAAATGCTACGGCGCAGATTTTCCAGGAACGGCTGAAGCGCATGCCTCATTTGCTCTCCACCATTCATCCTACCGGCCCCGGACACCTCGGCGTCAACGAACGCGGGATCATGGCGTTGGTCAACCCTGAAAGGCTTCGCCGCATATTGACGAAAATGCTGGATGAAAATGAGTTTCTTTCACCTTATGGAATTCGCGCGCTCTCACGTTATCACCTGGAAAATCCATACGTCTTTCGCCACGGCGGACAAGAGTACCGAGTGGACTACCAGGCGGCAGAGTCAAACACCGCGATGTTCGGCGGCAACTCCAACTGGCGCGGGCCAATCTGGATGCCGATGAATGCATTGCTGATCCGTTCGCTAATTCAGTTCTACCTTTATTATGGCGATAACTTCAAGGTTGAGTGCCCTACGGGATCAGGCAGATTAATGAATCTCTTTGAGGTAAGCCAGGAGATAAGTAATCGCCTCATCAGTATTTTTCTTCGCGATGAGAACGGGCGCTTGCCGCTGTATGGAGGAACGGAAAAGTTCCAGACTGATCCGCACTGGCGCGACTATTTGTTGTTTTACGAATACTTCCATGGCGATAACGGAGCAGGACTTGGAGCGAGCCACCAGACTGGATGGACAGGATTGGTTGCCCGATTCATCCATCTCTTTGGAACGGTCGATGCTGCCTCTCTGCTCAAGAGCGGTAAGCAGGTTTACGCAGAGAAGGTACATCTCAAATCAGCGGCTTAAAGCTTCTGGCCATGATAGAGAACCATGATAGAGAACAATGTACAACCCGTTGCGTAATTCTTATTCGCCAAAACATGCCACAAAACGATGAGACAGTTTCAGAAAGCAGGAGTTTCGCAGAGTAGTAACTCGCGTCCATGCCGCTGCACAGTCCTGAGCCGGCCAAGAGTGTCGAGCTTTTGGGTCGAGGTCGGATGCAGGGTCGGGACTTCTGTGTAGCTTCTGGCTAGCCGCCGAAAGCGTTATCAAACCGACGTAACGTGCTTACTTTTCAGCGGAATGCAGATGAAGACGGTACAAAAAGAAGGTTTGGTAGCGCTACCGGGAATCGAACCCGGGTTTTAAGATTGAGAATCTACACACGTAATCATTAGACTCAATCACTTATAGAAGATCACCGTTTCGCTGTGCCCCAAATTGTGCCCCATTTTGCAAAAATCGATCTCTTCTTGAACCCTCCGAAGGAAACTAGCTCGTTCTGATCGCGAACGGCGAAGGCTTTTTGGGTTCGTTTAGGAAAGAGAAGTGGCCAAGAATATTTCATGTACCGCGGCAATATGCTCAGTGTCCAAAACCGGTATACGCTCGTGGCAATGTCTGCGAAGTCGTACTCCTCGCCCTGAATCTCAACTCCCAACAATTGTTTGCCCTTGCGGGATGAGGTTCTCTTGAATGTACGAATTTGGCTGACTGTGTTGACGTGCTTAGATCCATTGCATATCGCTCGAATGGTATTCAAGTCGGGACAGGCCCGCGTAAGGTGCGCCCTGAAGCTGTTGAGGTCTTTAAACGAGCTACCGTAATCGCCCTGCCCTAGGGTTTGCTCAGTGTCGTACCCCCTGCCCCCAGGCTTTGAAGGGCAGAACTTGTAACAACATAGCTTCAAGTGTTTTTGGCTGAGTCACTTAGCTGCTGCCGTCCTTGATAGGTTGATTTGCTGATTCAGTGATTGTCAGATTTCCAGATTGGCAACGCAAAAATTCACGGCCCAATGCAAGCAATCCATTCCTGAATCGTTGAATATTTCTCCGCTTCCGATGGTTCGGTGTTGTCGTATCGCCTCTTTGGCTCACCGATGCGGACTCGGAAAAACTTGTCCACAAACACTGAACGAGACAGTGTCTGCCGTTTTTGAGGTTGTGCTCCGTTCGCCATAACCCACACCCGCCAATACAGCGATTTCCGACCAGCTTTTGGCCGTTTATCATTGGCCAGATTCAAAAAGCCGCACACGACCGCGTCGTCATAACAGAGCTGGCAATCCAGACGGCAAACCCAACGCCTAAATGCTTTGCTCCAATACAACTTTGTCGCGTAACAACGGACTTCGTAAGTTCCCGCGTCAATCCGCGGGTAAGGGTCGGTTTCGGAGACCGGATCGGAGCCGCTTACCTCAGCGGCCCGGTCCGTCATGGCTCACCGAGCCGCTGCTATTGGCAGCCACCCAAGCGTCTATGGCCTGCGGAGAGAATCGGAGAGCTTTATCGCCAATTCGGGTGAAAGGTATGCGTTTCTGTCTAACTGCTTTTCGGAGGAAGGCTACTGACATGCCGAGGTATTTGGCCGTTGAATTGATATTCCAAAGGCCATCTGGTTGAAGTGAGGAATGATTCATGAATGATGCCTTTCGTTCTAATGAGTGATTTCGGACTCAGCAGCATTCCGGATGAATATGAAAGTATTAAGGCCGGTGCTGCTCAATTTATATTGCGCTCACGTGCGACGGTTGTCGAGGGAAAAAGCCCTGTGGATATCGCAGAATTTAGTACATTATGCCCACGTGTTACTTGGTGATATCTTTGGATTCGGCATCACTCCCTGAAAAGCGTTTTTGAACCCCGCACCGCCTTTTGAGAGGATGACAGAACGCGGCAAGAGGCCAACACACGTTAGACTTAAGCGTGTCTTAGACAGCTAGAGTTTGAAGCACGAGGGACGCCGTGAGTTTGGATTGCCCAGATGAGGGACATAGAAGAAAGCTGGACGAGGTAACAGAAGCGCCGGACGAGCCGGAGTATCTCGCCCTCCTTAAAGAGGCGCTTGAGAGCTACCCGAATTCCATCGTCCGTCTGAATTCGCCACACCCAATTGCAAGGTATACGTGTGGTTTGCACGCGTTTGGGTTCACGGAAGACCCGGAATACGTCCGCATTGCTGGCCGACCGTTCAACCGGATAGTCGCAGGTCCCGCATTTGTTGAGTGGCTGATCGAAAATGAATTGCTGACTGAAGTGACCGCAGCCCAGTCATCCGAAGGTGCTCTTGTCGTCTATTTCAACGAAGAGGGACAAGTCAGACACTTGGGCCTCAAACTCGCAGGACATCGCGTCGAATCAAAATGGGGCACATGCGATCTCTTTCAGCACGAGGTGTTTGAGTTACCAAAAGCATACGGATCGTCAGTACGGTTCTTCAGAAGACTTCCGTATGAAGACGCCATGACCTATTTCAAGCGGTTCGCGAAAGAAAACGGCATGTTGTTCGTTGATTAGCCAGTGAGCACCGAAGCCCGAAAGCAAACGAACCACCATTTACATAACAATACAGGTTGCTTGATTCGTAGAAAAAGCGCTACCGGTTTTCGGCGATGGCTCGCGCAATATCCACTACAAGCTCATTCTGATGTGCGCACAACCATTGCTTCGCCCTTTCCGTCTCTGGGCAGAGGCTCTGAACAGTCAACCAGAACTTTGCAGAGTGATCCGGGACAGCGAGATGAACTGCCTCGTGAGTTACCAGATATCGGAGAACGAACTCTGGAGCAAGGACGAGACGCCAATTGAACGAAAGATTCCGCCGTGCCGAGCAGTTGCCCCATTTAGTGCGCTGGCCCATAACGTACACACGAGCCGGGATCTGTTTTAACCGTGCCGCTACTGCCGCTAGATTCGTCTCAATCGCATCATGAGCCTGCTTACGCAGCCATCTCTCCAGACTTCTAGCTGGGGGCGTCTTCGATCCGTCCCCTCGATAAATCACGATCTCACCATCCAAAATCGCTACTCTGTTCCCCAGCGCTCTCGTCCGGGTCTGTTCCACGCGAATTGGAGTCGGTACCCCTCGGAAAAGAATCTGGCCAGCCAGTATCCGCTCAGAAAGCCGCACCCTCCGCAGGCGTTCCACGCGTCGCAACTGATCAAGGACCCACGGAGTTCGAGCCGTGAGGAAAGACTCAACGTCCGAACTTGTTCTCCCGGCGGGTTGAGTCACTTCGACGCCATTCAACCCGATTCGGACACGCAGCTTCCGAGCTACTCTGGAGGACAAGACGCGGTATTGTACACGGCGTCCGGACAGGGCGATGGAACGGTTTTGAGCAGCGCGCATCACGAGTTAACCCCATCAGCCTTTGCGAGTTCATCGATCGCTGTCTTGAGAAAAGGCGGGTTCTCCGAGTCGCGGTCGAAGCCCAAGTTCCCGTAGAAAGGATTCCATGATTCAGCAAGTAGTGACTGCTCGACGCGCATCCGTCCGCCGATTGAGTTGCTCCAGCCCGGTGACAGGAGCTTATTCGCCTTGAGATGGGCCACCATACGCCGAGCACAGTCGGCAAGGTAGGATTCATCCTGAGCAGCGTGCGCACGCAGAATCGTGAACATCCCATACTCGCCGGGTTGCGTCAGGTTGAGACGCTCCGGCTCTTGCTTGGTGGACGCGGCTGAAGCCGCTATCTCCGCGAGTTCCTGTAGCCGCTTCGCTGCTGCTTCGTCACTGGCGTCTTTGCGCTCTTTCACGCGCTGGAGACGTTCGCCTAGCTGACGATAGATAAAGCTTGGATCGTCCTCTGAGAGCTCAGCGGTCAACACAGCTTCCAGTGCAGCCGCCTTGTCCGCCGGTGTCGGCAACTCGTCCAGTCTTGCAACGTAGTCCTTATCGATTTTGAAAACCGGCAGAGATTCAGCGATCTCGACGAACGTCGTGTTCTCCTGGATTAGCTGCCGAGTTTTTGCGGAGAGCTCTCCGTAGGTGTCTTTGCTGCCGCGCTGTCTACGACGGTGGGCGACGTAGATGCCACAAAGCCAGTTGTACTCATGTCTGTGGGGATACAAAGATGGGTCCGGAGAAAGGGCTTCCCACAGCCGCTCAAGACTGATGAAGTTATGCTCAAAGTTCTTGCCGACTTCCGGGTCGCGCAGCCGTCGTAGCGCCGTTAGCAGGCATTCACGCGTATCTTCGCGTGTTATGCCAGCGAAAGTCTCCATGCATCGAGCCACTTCGCCCGGCACGAGCGACCGCAGGGTGTCCCAGTTGATCAGAGACTCCTCTCGGATGTTCTCGTCAAAATTGAGCGCTTTTTCGAGGTTGGCGAAGACGCCGAAGTAGTCCACGACCAAGCCGGTTCGTTTCTTCATGGCTGGCAATGGGCGGTTAGTGCGAGCGATAGCTTGAAGTAGATTGTGGTCGCGCAAGGGTTTGTCGAGGTACATCACCTGTTCGATTGGAGCGTCGAATCCGGTAAGGAGCCGGTCACATACAATCAGGATCTTCAGTGGCGGTCGCCACTTGCTCCGGTTGTCTCCGTAACGTTCCTTGTTCCACTTTTCCCACTCCGATGGCGTAAGCTTGAAGTATTCGATGAGTTCGTCTTGTCTCGACTTTGGATACTCGAAGCGCTCAACTTCCGGCTCGCTGTTTTGGGCTGTCGAGATGATTACATCGGACCATTCTGGCGGGAGCCCTCGGGCCTTCAACTTCGCCTCGAGCGCATCCTTGTAGATCGCACAAGCCTTGCGATCAACGGCCACCAGCTGCGCCTTGAAACCGCTGGGATCAGGATGCTCAAGGAAATGCGTCAGCATCTTTTCCAGCACGATGTCCACACGCTCCGGAAGCCGGGCCAATTCCTTCCACTGCGCGCGCTGCCGCTGGACGAAGTCCTTTGCTTCTTCATCCTCGAGCTCCATCTCTTCACACATCTGTTCATATCCGACGCTGAGAGCCTTCTCGTCAACCCGAAAGGGCACTTTGTCGCGAATATAGTGGACCTCGAGCGTGGCTCCGTCCTCGATGGCGCGTCGGATACCGTAATAGCTCAGGTAACGTTCCTGTACGCCGTCTTTAATCGGGCCAAAGTCGCGATGCGTATTTTGCATCGTCTTGTCGATGGGAGTACCAGTGAAGCCGAAGCGGAAACCATTCGCAAGCTTAACCCTCATTGTCATGGCGTAGCTCTCAGAGGTGTCGCCTTTTTGCGAACGGTGGGCCTCGTCCACCATGCTGATGATGTTGTCTCGCGTAAGGGGCGCAAGATCACCCATGTTCTGGAAGGATTGAAGAGTTGTAATTAACGTGCCTCTCCAGTTGGTCTGGAGCTTGTGCTTGAGATCGTCGACGCCGAGCGCCTTCTCCACATTCGGATAGTCGCATGCATCGAAATCGTCGGAAAGTTGCGTCTTGAGATCACGCCGGTCAACCACGATGAGCACAGTCGGGTTGCTAAGTGCCGGATTGCGCCGCAGCTTCTGTCCAGCGAAGATCATCGTGAGCGATTTGCCTGAACCCTGCGTGTGCCAGATCAGCCCGGTACGGTCAGGAGCAGTGACCGCTTTGCCGGCCAATGATGTTGTCCGGTCGACCAACTCATTCACTGCCTCGAACTGCTGATAGCGAGCAACTTTTTTGGTCGTCTTGGCCCTCTTTGTTTCAAAGACCACGAAGTGCTGAAGAAAATCGAGGATGTGGGCGGGCTTGAGTCTCAAGAGGCCTTTCACTGGAACTTCTAGAGGGTCATCCGGATTTTTAGAGTTCGGATCGTTCCACCATCCGTGCTGTTCTGGATAAAGACTTAGCCACCGGCTCCAAAGATCCAAGTGTTGCTCAATATCCTCTTTGCTTGCGTCGTGGAAAAGAACAGTTCCGTATCGGAACTCATCTTCATCTGCGGCGATGCAGAAAATGTTCGAGGTGAGGACGAGTGGTGCCTGGCGCTGGTAGCGGTGAAGCTGATGAACCGCTTCGCGCCAATCCTTGCCGCTTGCCAAATAGCTCTTGAACTCTGTGATCACGAGCGGGATGCCGTTTACCAAAAGGACCGCGTCCTCGCGACATTGCTTCACTCCCTGCACCCTGTACTGATTGGTTGCCGTGAAATCGTTCAGATGCTGCCGGTCTGGCTCGAACGCGATGAACTGAACGGTCTTTGCATCTTCGCCGGGATTCAGCACGACCTTGGCCCCGTCACGTAACAGATCGAGAGTTTGGCGATTGGCGGTGAGCTTGTCCGGTTGAGACATCGCCTTGCGCAGCGCAGCCACGACGAGCTTCGCTTGCGTCTCACTCTTCACATCGACGTTGATGCGTTGGATCGCTTCGACCAGCAAAGTTTCGACAAGCGAGTCTTCCAACGGCCTGTTAAAAACAGCCATCGCGGCCTCGTCACGAGAGGTCCACCCAAGACCGGTCGCTCCATCGCCCCTCTTTGGGTCGCCGCCGAGCCAGCGGAGGATTGGGATCTCAACGTAACTCGATTCGCTCATTGGTGAGTAACCTCCGCCAACCCACCGACGCGTACCCGACCGGTTAGGAGATCCGCCAGAAGTGATCTCTTCAGGCGATGATAACCATCAGCGACAGCAAGCATTGCCTCAATCTGCCGGTTTGCCGATGAAACGATTAGGGCAATATCCCGCTGTTCGTCAGGCTCGGGCACGGGTATCAGAAGCTCACGCACATCTCGTTGGTTAATGCTGGCCTGATTCACGGCGGGTTTCGCGCGGGACAACCAGTGTTTTCGCGCAATATCAGAGCACAACACGGTGACCAGGAAAGCTGGCAAAAGATGTGGGTTGCAACGCAGTCGCATCATATTCGACTCGAAAATCGTGGCTTGTTCTAGGTCTGGGACAAGGCCTGCCTTGCCGATATGAGAGAGTGAGTTGACTCGGTTAATGAGAATGTCTTGCTTTTCCAAAGCGTAGCGACGTTCAATGACTGTCTCAACCTTCACACGCTGAAGCGTTCCAATGTTATGGATGGTACCATCGGCGAAGTCATCGATCCTTACAATAGGCGTTCCATGGGCAACGTAATCCGACTGTGGCCGATAGACTCCATTCGTTGGGCCGTCCAGGAGATACTCGCCGAGCGGTTTGCAGTCCCAGCTGGCAGGCAGCAAACCCACCGAAGCCTTCCGCAATTGTTCGTTTCGGATGCCGCGCTCTAGCAGTTCACGGATCAGAGACGTCCGGAGTTCCCGTGCCATCTCCACCGTGGCGCGAGTACACTCCAGCGCTGTGTTCACGGCATCGAGGACGCGCGCGATGGCAACTTGTTCGCCGGGACTTGGAAATGCACCGCGAAGCGCGTAGGCGTCGCGGCGGGACAGCCCCGGCACGCCAGTAGCGGCATTGAGAAAACCAAGCGGCAAGTACTCAAGAAGATGATGAAGGTATCGAATGTCATCCTTGCCGCGAGGTACAACATAATAAACGGTGTCGATTGCCCAAAAGGAATGCTCCGCAAAATGAACCGCGCCAACTGTACCCTTGCGTCCGACGAGCACTCCTGGGCCATTTACCAGCGCAACGCTGTGCGTTCCGATCCGACCGTTAGATCCGTACACATCGACGTAGCCTGACTTGCGGTCCCCTTCGCGTAGCGCCCTTCCGTACGCCAGTTCGATCCGGTCTCCGATTGGCACACAATCCCAACCCACGGGTAAATCAGTAGCCTTGAATATTTGACAACCTGAAAGGTTTCTATTCCGTTGCATATCCGGAGCCTTCAAGCCCTTTGATGAGAGCCGCCTTCGCTTCTCGTGCAGCAGCCTCGGCATCGGCCAATGCCCTCAGTGCATCTTTCACCTCAACCCGCGGCTTTGGTTCGAAGGTGTCTACGAAACGCGGAATATTAAGGTTGAACTCGTTTTCCTCGATCTCGTCGAGCCCAACGACACGAGCGTGCTTCAGTAGCTCGTTCGAATCAAGATAGAGTGCCGTGAGCTCTTCACCGACTTTGTCGACATCCACGCGGTCCTCCTGGGCACGCCGTCGCGAATCCGAAATGCGTTCCTCGCGCTCGGCGAGCTTGGCAGTTAGCTTCTCTCGCTGCTTCTCGAGTCTCGCTACTGCGGCGTCGCACTTCGCCTTCTCCATTTTTGTCATGTCCTGCTTCAGGTGTGTTACGGCAAGTTCTGTGTCGACTGCTGTCAGCTTGTCCACAGAAGGTTGGTACTCCGCTATTAGCCGTCCTACTTCTTCTTCCTCGCGCAGATCGATCTGCTTTCGAATATGGTTGCCATGCTGGTCGACGAGGCTTGCAATTTTATTCCTATCTCCGTAGGCGTGATAGTGGACTAGGATGCGCATTACATCTTGTGGGCGCAACTCGTTTTGAGCTGACAGTTCGCGGTAGTGCCGGGCAGCATAAATTAGTAGCACTTTGTCCTGTCGCTGAGGTAACCTCTGTTTGGCAAGAATTAGCAAGCACGCGGGCACACCGGCACCGTAGAAGATATTGAGCGGGAGGGATATCACGGCGTCAATGACTCGCGATTCGAGGAGAGCCATGCGGATTAGGTGCTCGTCATCCGCCTTGCGCCGCTTCATTTCAGGATTACCATCGTCATCGAACTCACCTGTCTCCTCCTCGACCTCAGGCTGGCCGCGAAAGAGAACACCCTGCGGGCAAACGATGCCAGCTCGTCCGTCGTCCGTGAGCGATGCCAGGATATGCAGGATGAACGCATAGTCACCATAGCCGGGCGGCGGAGCCTTGAAGGCTGTGCCACGACCAAATCGGCTGAAGAGATCTTTAAATCCCTCCTTACCGAAGATCTCTTTCTTGAGTTTCTCTTTCTTTTTCTTGTCGTCGGTCTGTTGTTCCGGCTTTAGCCACCAGAACTCGTCCGAGAACGGGAAATTAGCCAGAACCAACGAGAACTTCCGCACACGCCCGTTCTCCAAAAACTGCGGATCAGTGATGGTGCTGGAGCCAGCCCGGATATCTGCTTCCAGTCCGTGTAATACCGAGTTGATTTTGCCGATGGCAGCATTGCCCCAGTTCATCTCCTGCGCGAAGTAACGAGCGCTGGTGGCGTGGTGACCGTGTTCGCGCAAATAGTCGGCGGTGTGCACAAGCATGCCACCGGAGCCGGAGGTGGGGTCGTAGACCGTATCGCCGGGGCGCGGTTCGAGAATGCGGACGAGGGTATCCACAACCTCTGGCGGCGTGAAGAACTCGCCTGCCTTGGCACCGGCGTCATCCGCAAACTGCTTGATGAGATACTCGTACGCGCGACCGAGCACGTCGGACGCGACGCTGTGGTTGGAAAGGTCGTGCTCATCGAAATGTTGAATGATCGCATGGACGACCTCGTTAGGAATGAGCGGCTTACCGGAACCATCTGGTGCAGGTTGATTCCAGTCCACCGTGAAGACTCCGCGAAGTTCATCATTCGCGTGTGCCACGGCACGCATCGCCGTCGTAAGGACCTCGCCGATGTTCGTGGACGCAGCTTTTACGTCGCCCCAGCGCGAGCCGTCCGGGATCTTGAAACGGTGATCGCCACGTTTGCGGAAGACCGCCTTCTCCTGTTCCGTGAATGCGCGCCCCTGCTGCTTTTCCAACTCGGCGATGGCATCGTCGGCTTCACACTCCCACTGGTCGCAAAGCCGTTTATAGAACATGAGCGAGAGGATGTAGTTCTTATAATCCTGCCCGGCTGTCTTTCCCCGAAGGATGTTCGCCGCACCCCAGAGGTGCGCTTCGAGTTGTTGGAGGGTAAGTTTCATCCAGCTTGTTGATCCTTTGGAGCGGGAAGCGTCAATTATGCCAGATAGGCCGCGTCGATATGAAAGCAAACACCGACCGATCAAACAGATAGCCCGGCTTGTCGGGTTTGTACCCAGGGCGGGATCGATTTTACCTGCCCTTGGGAAGTAATGGATGAGTGTCGACGAAAAAAGCACCACACCAGCACAAATGAATATCGTCCGCAGGGTCGCCTTCCAACCATTGCAGGAAATGGATGCTCGAAATCCGTTGTATGCAATTCGCTTTGGGAAGTCCCGTCTAGGATTTTTCCAGCATTTTCAACACCCACGGCGGCCAGCTTTGGTCCTCCGCCTCATCCGCTTTTTGACGCAGCTTGTGATAAGTGCGCCAGTGCATGCCTTTCGGCTTCGGTGGAAAATCATCGGCAACGCAAGGTGTCCCACCGAGCTTTTCCCGAATTGCCTGGGCTTTGAGAAGCATTCGACCGTGGGACGTTTCGCTCTGGCTGTCATATGCGAGATTGTGACAGCGCCGACAAGCAAAGATGGAACCGCCGTAAAGGATCGCCACACGTCGCCCGCATCTTGCAGCGGGACACCGGAACCAAGGCCGCTCACCGCCGTAATTGCATCGGGTCCACTCCAGCGACACGGGATATTCCTTCTGCTCCCATTCCTGGCTCCAACGGTCTCTCGTGCGATAGGACAATTTCACGTACCCATCACACGCGCTTAAATTGATCGATCCGGACGGCTCACCGCGACAAGACCATCTCTGCGAAGAGCCTGTGCCCGGACGCAAGTATCCATTCCGCTGAAGATATCGCACGTCCAGAAACAAGTATCCCGAGGTCGTCGCCCGTCCGCTGCCGCTATATCTACCCATGATTGCCTTTCGGTTGCTGTTTCCGAAATCATAAGGCAAGTCGCCGTTTTCCAACAGGCTGTAATTTGCAAGCCCACACGCAGGGAATTGATTTCGTACATCAAAAGATTCATGGATATACAAAAGGATCTGACGGAAGAAATCGCAAAAGAAATCGCGTTGGCTATCAGAAAATTGGGCGGCCAGCCTGGGAGTCTGAATTTGACGGATACGTGGGCTGTCAATCGTGTTCTCGAATTTCTAGGAGCGGATATTTACCTGATGGCGAACGTGGGCTCTTGGCGCGACACTCTTTCCGACCATGAGGTTCTCGCGGACTTACGGAGGTGGAATCGCGGTGAATCGCTTGGCCCGAAAATCTCTTTTGTTAGGTGACTTCAGAGGAGAGGGCTGCGCTTTCCATTCCGAAATCATTAGGCAAGTTAACTTGTTTTCAAACTTGTTTTCAGTTCGCTGAACCTGACAAAACCTGATTTTCCTTTGAACTAGATGCGTAATTAATCGGACAATTTCGGACATGCCGGAGGGTGTGCCCACCCGGTACCTCTCGTGAGACTCCCGGTTCGCTTTCCAATAAAAAGAAGTTATACACACCTGATGAGGCAGCGAATCGTCCTTCGAGTTTCGAGGGATTCGATGTTGTCAATTGTCTGACGAATCATTCAAGGCCACGATTAACATGCAAGCGCCCTCCGGGATCTTCGTCACTTGAGTAGACTCGAACTTAAGTCGAGCATACTGTAGCGCGGCACTAAGTTGAATTGCGCTGGCTGGCGTTTTGTGACTATTGTTAACGACCACGAGCAATCCAAATAATACCTCTGGGGTATTCCACTCGATCTGACGCACTTTCCATCCTGCCGCCTGGAGTGTTGCTGTGAGATCACGAGCAAAGTCCTTGCTCTCCTTGCTTTCTGAAGCGTGGATCATGACCTCATAGGTACCTGAACGCTGAAGGATTTGGATAATCGCATTTCGCTGATCTCGACTTAACTTCCTAGGAGGGTGCAGCATGCGATGAACTGCACTCTGGGTGTCCGCTTGAGATTTCGTGAACGAAGTCTGCGTGTCCGTCGCCACCTGATCGAGTCGTTTTCTAAGCTTTTGTTGTGCCTGCTGCTGTTCCAGTCTCGCTTTCAGAGTCTCGTTCCATGCCTGCTGAGCAGCCAATCGCGCGTCCAGGATGTTCGCGTTTGCGGCCGACTGGAACTGAACCGTCCTAAAGGTTGCTAACCCAATTAGGACGATCCCCGCAAAACCGACTAACAAAACCAGCAAGACCCAAGGCCCATGTGGTTTGTTTGCCGTTCTTAAGGTTAGAAAAATTCCCAGCAGTACTAAGAGCAGTTGAGTTATTGCGATACAAACGGCAAGGAGGATGTCTGACATACACGATTCCGCCATTACAACTCCTCGCCAGAGGAGAGTGAAACCAGTATATGCCAAATGTTCTGACTCTTTCCGAATGATTCCTGGGTGACCAGGTGAAAATCCGATGCCAATTTACCTCGGTCGCCGACATGCGAATGAGATGTCTGGTGCTAGTGGCTTGCCCGCGTTCCACGTTCGGAGTTCGTCAAGAATTGCGTCGTCCGGTAACGTGTCGCGCCAAGAACCGACTGTCGCCAGGAGAATTTCCACTAGCCCCCTTCACAATACAGAAAAAAGGGCATCCTGGAGATGCCCTTAACTTGATATGGAGAGTCTTTCCTATTTTGCAGGATTTTCTATTTGGTTGTTCTCTTTCGTTGTTTGGCAAGCTGCTTTTTGCGTTCTTTGGCGTGAATGAAAACGTCGTCGGGATCGCGGAGATGCTTTTCGTATTTGTCTCTGGCCTTTCCGTAACGTCCCCAATCGTCAAGCTCAAGCTGATGCAGGTGTTCGAGAAATTCTTGGTTAAATTCGGCTTGCAGCTCTTGGGTGAAACTCGGAAAAAGTTTGGCCGCTTTTGATTTGAACAGTCCGGTTCTCTGAAGGGTTTGAAGGTGCTGGACAATTCCAGTAAAGGCCATGTTGAGAGATGACAGAGTTTCATAAACCTCTGTCTTTTGGGTAACATCGAAGGTAGCCATTGGTCGCCTCTAATCCAGGTGATTTTTTGGTTAGGGCGCGTTCGGTGCTCATTACACCGGGCGCTGCCCGTTAGTTAAGGTTTGGACTTGCGTCCCGTTTGTTTCTTTCGTTGTTTCTGATACCGGGTCTTTCTGCCGTTGGCGATCTTCGGCAGTAAGGCCCGGACTCGTTCTATGTCCTCTTCTGTCCAGCCGTGCAAACTGGCGCTTCCAACCTTCATGATCTCGGGTGCTGGCACTTTTTTCGATGCGACATACCGACTGAGAGTCTTGGGAGCCAATCCGAGTTTTGCAGCGGCTTGCCTTGTAGAGAACATGTGCGCCAGTGTGACAGATTGCTTTATTGGGAGTCAAGCGAATCGCCAATAACCTTGCCAACAGGAATCGAGCCACCGGGGTTCCTCCACCCCGCTTGTTTTGGTCCCTAAGAAGAATTCTTCTGTGACCCCCAAAAAAGAGTAACCTGTTTTACCTCGCTATGACCGATGAATCGAAAGTCACAAAAGACCGCCCTTCGATCCTAACTAGGATACGTCGCTGCGGGCTCACTCTCGCCTCCATTGTCCTGATAGTTCTTGCTGTGTGGGGAATCCTGAGAGCTTTCAAGCGATTCCCTCAGCTTTCTAACTGGGAAGTGCCGCTAATAGGAATGGCGATCTTCCTAGCAGTTCTCATCCTCTGGAAGGTCCCTCAATGCCAAGTTAGCAATCTAAGCGGCCTTGATGCTAAGGAACGATTTGATCGCGTAAACGAAGCACGCAAAACGCTCGCGCAGATCGTCGGCGGGATTGCGGTTTTGGCTGGATTCTATTCGACCGTGCAGAGCCTCAAAGTCGCGCAACAGTCATTTGCTCTCGCCCAGGAGGGTCAGATTACAGATCGCTTTTCTAAAGCAATCGAGCAACTGGGTGCAGTTGATTCAAGTGGCCACAAGAAGCTGGAAGTCCGGTTGGGTGGAATTTACGCGCTACAGCGGATTGCAGACGAATCGCGAAAGGATCATTGGCCCATCATGGAAGTGCTGACTGCCTACATACGAGACAATGCTCCTATAAAAAAGCAGCAACAGCCTAAACTATCCGCTCACACAGAATTGCCCCTCGATATAAAACCAGCCACAGACATTCAAGCCATCCTGACCGTTCTTGCAACGCGTAACGCGAAATCTGACCCCGAGAACCGAAGGCTGAATCTCAGCGACACAGATATCCGCGGGGCGAACCTCAGCGGTGCGAACCTTCGCCGGGCGCACCTCTTCCAGGCGCACCTCAACGGGGCGTCCCTGACCTGGGCGCACCTCAACGGAGCATACCTAACCGGGGCGGACCTCAGCGCGGCGGACCTCCACGAGGCGGACCTCAGCGGCGCTGACCTCAGATGGACGGACCTCAGGGGCGCTGACCTCAGCCTGGCGGATCTCAAGCGGGCGAGTCTCAACGAGGCGAACCTCAGCAACGCGGACCTCACGACTGCAAGGAATCTTGAGCAGCAGCAAATCGACTCAGCGAAAGGAGACATCAACACAAAGCTCCCCTCCAACTTACGTATGCCGGAACCGTGGAAGAAGCAATAGAGAAGCGATAGCGTCCACAGCGCAGCGTTCCGGGAGGGAAGATGGCGGCAGGTTGACGTTTTCTCGCTGTGACTACGCCGCTGTTAGCAGTCGTTGATTTCGCTTTGTTCTCAAGGCATGAGGGGCTCCAACTCCCGGTGATCCATTCGGTGCCGTGACCAATTTGAATTCAGTGATACTTTCACTGTTCCGAGTGAGTCGGAGAACCTGAAAAACCTGATATCTAGAGCCGCAACGGACTTTGAAAAACGCCCTTTAAAATCAAAGAATCAAACAGCAGAACGCGAACGCTAAATAGCTGTGCCCCAAATTGTGCCCCTTTTGTTCCCCTACTGTGCCACACGACGTGATACCGCGAGTCAGAGGCACTTCTAGCCATTCGCTTGAAGTGCAGTAAATATCAGGTGATGAGAGGAGGGATTTGGTAGCGCTACCGGGAATCGAACCCGGGTTTTAAGATTGAGAATCTCACGTCCTAACCCCTAGACGATAGCGCCACGCTTTGTTCGGGGGCTTATGCAGTATAACAAAGCCGTAAGGTTCCGAAGCAAGCTGAGAATGCAGCAAATCCCACCGTGTTTTCCAAGTGTTGAAATGTATTCGGCGGATTGTTACGAACGGAAGAACACCAGCAGCGCGCCAATTTACGACATCAACCCTTTACGTATCTCATCGGCGGCGCCCGCCTCATCCGTCTAGAAATGAATGATCCCAAATACTTAACTCTTCCTCTGAATCGACCGCGATATCCTCAAGTTTTGTTCTCGTCTGCCAACAATGCGCCGGAGATTCTTTTATAATCAGGGCAACGCCGCTCTCGTTTGAAAATCACTATTTCCGGAGCTGAGGGAGCAAGAAGATAAGCATGGCAACAAAATCGTCTAAACCGCGCAAGACCACGTCTGCAAAGCAAGGAGCACAAAAATCCAACGTCACCCCCATCGCTGAGCCTTCCAATGTTGCAGAAAGCAGCAATGGTGCATTCCAGCGCACCGACCACAAGCCTTCAGGAGACCAGAGGATTGAAGAAGAGATCCGCATCCGCGCCTATGAGCTTTTTGAGCAGCGTGGACGGCTGGAAGGCTTTCACGATGAGGATTGGGCCCGGGCCGAGGCGGAAGTCCTGGCCAAATACCGAAGGGACAAAAGCGCATAGCCCGCATGAAACAGGCCCTTCTGCTGGACGACAATATTGCACAGCTAACGGTGCGTGAGCTGGTGCTGCGCAAAGCCGAGATTGAAAGCCATGTCGCCACCAAGGGACAAAGCGCCCTGGCGTTGCTGCGCAGCGACGCCGGGAAGGCAAAAATCGGCGTGGTCATCACGGACCACCTCATGCCGGATATGGACGGGGTAGAGTTTGTCCGCCAGTTGCGGGCTTTTAACAAGGAAGTCCCGGTAATCGTGATCAGCGGCCTCCCGGACGCAGATGCCGAATATGCCGGATTAAGCGTGATCTTTAGGGTTAAGCCGTGTGATCCAGAGGACTTAATAGCCTTGGTGAAATCCGCGCTAAATGTTAGGGCCTCCGCCTAATTGAATCATTGCAGTAGGCGTGAAACCATATTAAGCTCGTGAACAATGCCACTACTGGGAAGCTTTTGTTTATTATTCGCGTTAGCGCTGGCCGGCTACTGCTTTGTAGCCGGGGTCATCGCAGCTGTACGTAAAGATGCGGTTGGGTATCGGCTCGCGGAAACGGCCCGTCGCGCCGGCATGGCGTCATTCATCGCTGTTCTGGTTGCCGCGGGCGCGCTGGTGTATGCCGCGCTGACTGACGATTTCTCTGTCGCTTACATTCTTCACCATTCCAATCGTGCCCTGCCCGCTCCGTACAAATTTGCGGTTTTATGGTCTGGACAGGAAGGCTCAATCCTATTCTGGGCGCTTCTGCTCTCCGCCTATGGATTTGTTCTGCGCTTGCGCCACAAAGTCGATCAACGCTTGGTGGCGATGGCTTCCACGGTTTTGGCAGCAATCCAGATTTTCTTTCTTATTCTTGTTAATTTTGTCGCGAATCCGTTTGGCATCATGGACCGCATTGCCGCCGACGGTAACGGCCTCAATCCACTATTGCAGTATCCAGAAATGGTCATTCACCCGCCGATGCTCTACCTCGGGTATGTCGGCGTCTCGGTTCCATTCGCTTTTGCGCTGGGCGCACTCATTATGCGTTATCCCGGCGAGAAGTGGATACACATTACCCGCCGCTGGACCATGGTGGCGTGGCTGTTCCTCACATTCGGAATCTCCCTCGGCGCGCACTGGGCTTATGCCGTTCTGGGCTGGGGCGGCTATTGGGGCTGGGATCCGGTAGAAAACGCTTCCCTGCTCCCGTGGCTTTCCACCACTGCCTTCCTGCATTCGGTCATGATGCAGGAAAAGCGCGGCATGATGAAAGTCTGGAACGTCTGGTTGATCTTTATCACCTTCATGCTCTCAGTCCTGGGAACGCTGCTCACACGTAGCGGCATTGTCAGTTCTGTGCACTCATTCGCGCAGTCCAGCATCGGAAACTGGTTCTCAGGATTCCTGGCGATCATCTTTGTGGTCTGCATGGTCTTTTACGTCCGTAACCGCGACCATCTGCGCTCTGAAAATAAGCTTGAATCGCTGGTCTCGCGCGAATCCAGCTTCATGTTCAACAACCTGCTGTTGCTGGGCGCATGTTTTGCTGTGTTGTGCGGTACGCTGTTCCCAATCCTGTCTGAATTGGTGCGCGACGTAAAAATGAATCTAGGCGCGCCGTTCTATAACAAGGTGATGGTTCCGATCGGCCTGTCGCTGATCTTTCTCACAGGCGTGGGACCTCTGCTGGCGTGGCGCAACACATCTGTTGGAAGCATCAAGCGCAACTTTGCCATACCCGCAACGGCCGCCTTGCTGATTGAAATTGCCGTTGGCGTGCTGCTGTATAAGAACGGCGTCCGCTTCTGGACGGACATGGGCCAGATGTACGCCATGATTGCATTCTGCCTAAGCACTCTTGTTATCGCTACGGTCGCCTCTGAGTTCGTCCGCGGCGGCATCGTCTGGAAAAACAAACTCCAGACCAACTTGCTCGCCGGAATGTATCAGCTATCGCGCCGCAATATGCGCCGTTATGGCGGTTATGTCGTTCATTTTGGCGTTGTGCTGGTCGTGATCGGTCTGGCCGGCGCTGCGTTTAACCAGGACAAAGAACAGGAAATTGGCAAAGGCGACAAAGTCCAGATCGGCTCCTACACGCTGATCGGTGAAGAATACACCGACGACGACAACGCCAATTACAGTTCGCAGGCCGCGCTGCTGGAAGTCTATAAGGATGGTAAATTCCTTACCCGGCTCAATCCTGAAGAGCGCTTCTTTAAAGCCAGCGGCGGACAACCGGTCCACGTCGTGGCGAACCACTCCACTCTTCGCGAAGATCTTTACGTGGTCTATGAAGGCCGCAACCCTGATACCGATCATCCCATCATCAAAATCATCATCAATCCGCTGGTAAATTGGATTTGGATTGGCGTGCTGGTGATCGTTTTTGGAACCGGCATGGCGCTGGTCCCGAACGCGGCGGCCGTAAGCGTGCCTGTCCGAAGCACAGTGGCAGTCTCACAGATGGATGAGCGGGGCATGCATCCCGCGGGAGCAGGCAAGTGAAGAAACTCCTAAAAGCTTTGCTGCTTCCCTGCGCGCTGGTGTTGCTCATGGGAGCTGACAACCAGGAAGCCCGCTTCCAGAACCTGGGCGGCAAAATCATGTGCACATGCAGCTGCTCGCAGATGCTGCTGAAATGCAATCACGTGGGCTGCCCAAACTCTGACCAGATGATTCGCGAACTCCGCGCCAACATCAAGAGTACGCAGAATGATGAAGCCGTCTTGAACTGGTTCCGCACTAAATGGGGCGTGACCGCCGTAGTGGAGCCTTCAACCCATGGCTTTGAACTGCTGGCATGGGTCCTGCCCGCTGCCGGTCTTGGTTTGGGACTGATGCTGGTTGTGGTGCTGATTCGCAACTGGAAAATGCGTCCCGCGCCCGTTGCCGCCGCAGACATGAATCTTGCTCCCGACCTTGAAGCCATGCGCGCACGCGCACGCCGGGAGACTGAACTATGAATCCCGCCATTTTTGACTACATCATCAAGATGATATGTTGCGTCTTCGCGGCAGGCATCCTGATTTATGTTTTTTATCCCAGCCGCGATACCGATACGGGAGTGGTCAAGACCAGAACCGCTTACCTCTATGAGCGCAAAGAAGTGGTATACGAGAACCTGCGCGACCTGAGTTTTGAGTTCAAATCAGGCAAATTCACCCAGGCAGACTATGACGGCATGCGCGTTGGCCTGGAAGCAGAGGCAGCGCGCATCCTGACCGAAATTGAAATGCTGGAATCTGCGAAAGCCTGAAGGAGTCCATCCCATTGAAGCAAGTTGCTCTCACACTTCTCCTAATCTGTTCACTTGCCGCTGCGGCGGACACGCTGAAAGGCGTCGTGCAGAACAGCACCACCAATAAGCCCTCCGCTGGCGATGACGTTACGCTCAAGAAAATTGGCAATGGTATGGAAGATGTAGCCAAGACAAAGACCAATGCCAGGGGAGAGTTTACGTTTAACGTTCCTCCGGCGCAGCAGCCTTATTTGGTCTGGGTACAGCATCAGGGAGTCACTTACACACAGGCGGGTTTGCCGGGTGGCGTACCCGTGGCCGTTCGGGTTTTTGATGCAGCTTCCAGCATTAAAGAAATCAGCATTCTTGACCATGCCATCGCAATCCAGACGTCTCAAGATGGCGGCACGCTTAGCGGCGAAGAGTTTTATACGGTCGGGAACCAGTCATCTCCGCCCCGGACTCTTACCGGAAAGCAAACGCTGGGATTTTATCTGCCCGAAGGCGCGTCGATTACTGAATCCAGCGTCCAAACCGGCAAGACGCAGTTGAAGACAGCAGTGATCCCCGCCGGAGAAAAAAATAAATACGCGTTCGTCTTTCCCATACGGCCGGGACAGACACAATTTCATATTCAATATACGGTTCCCTACTCCGGCAAGCTGGAACTCGATCCACGCTCCGATCTGCCCACAGGAACATTGATGGTGGCAGCGCCTGATTCGATTAAATTCGCGGCCAGTGACAGCGCTGTCTACGAGGCAAAATCCAATCCTCAATTCAAGAGCGTTAGTTTTTTCATCGCAAAGAACGTTACTCCGAAACAGAAAGTAGCATTCGCGATATCCGGCAAGGGCGAGATGCCGCGCGAACCGGAACAAGCCTCGGCTCCGAACGCTAACGGGCGTCGCGGCGAACCCAGCGGCCCGGGCGGAGGTATGGGGGTACCCAATGAAAGACCCGATCCTCTCCATTCTGGTCAGTGGCTGTTTCTGGGTGTGCTGTCCCTCTTTTTGGCGGCAGGCGGCGTTTTTGTTTACACGTCCAACCAGAATGTAGCTGCCACAGCTGGTCCGGCTGTCCCGCAAGATCGCTCTGGCTTGCTGATGGAAGCCATGAAAGAAGAAGTGTTTCAGCTTGAATCCGACCGCTTGCAAGGCAAGATAAATCCGCAGGATTACCTAACGGCAAAAGCAGCGCTGGATAAAACATTGCAACGCGCGGTGCAGCGGCAGCCAAAGGCAACGTAAGTTGTAAGCTAAATAGCTTTGCCCGATGTCTTAAGCGTCCTGCGCGCTTGAACGCCACGCTCTTTGCGTCTATGCATCGCAAATTATCATTTATCATCTGATCGATCACTCATGGCCATAATCGTCAAATCTTCTTTCTTACACGGCGCCGGCGTTTACACCACCGCTCCCATAAAGAAGGGCGCGCACATTCTGGAATACACCGGCCCCCGGCTTACGGCCAAGGCTTGCGAAGGGATGTATGCGGATACTGAAGTAACCTATCTCTTTGCCATGGATGACGGCGATACGATCATTGACGGCTTCGGGATGGCGGCTTTCGTGAACCATACTTGTGATCCAAATTGCGAAACTGACCAGATTGATAACCGAATCTGGATCATGGCCCTGCGCGACATTGAGGCCGGCGAAGAGCTCACCTATGACTACAACCTTTTTGATGGAGATGTCGAGGAGAAAGCGCCCTGCTATTGCGGCCTGAAAAGTTGCCGCGGGACCATGTTCTCTGAAGAGGAAGTCGCGCGACAGAAAAAAGCTTTACGCCAGCGCAAAAAGCGTAGAGAGGCCGCACGGCTGCGTCGCGAAAAACAAAAACGGGCAACAGCGCGAAGACGCTAGCCGTTCAGGATCAGTCTTTTCACAAAAATGCCGCCGCTCTATCGCGACGGCATTCGTCTTTCAACTGAATCTATCTTGGCATCGGCGCGGTGGTTCCATTCCAACTCACTGGCTGGTCCACACGGATAAGCATGCCGGCCAGCGCGGGAAGATGCACGTCTTTCCCGTTGGTAGCTATCACGTAGCCTCCGCCGGAAAGAGTGCCAATAGCCAGCCCTTTGATTGGTCCGCCAAGACTTCGTCGTGTTGCCGCTCCAATCGCATTGGAACCCTTGCCATAGGTACCTGAGTCGCTCTGCCCCGCCTTTTTTGGATTTTTGCTGCTGTTATCGTGCACAGAAACCAAAGTCGCTGTGAGCGGCAGCGTTTGCCCGCTGGGCAGTACCACGTCCCTGAAGCGCAGGCTCAACTTGGGTTTGTCTTTGAGAGCGGCCAGCGTCTTTTCATCTTCTGACTCAGCAACTTCACCCTCAACCCGTGCGCCCGCTGGTATTACAACGGCGCCGTTATTCGCCTGTACTGGATCACTTACGGTCGCGGTAAAGCGATCCCCCGGCTTGGAAGTCTTGCTGGAAAGAGGTGTATCCAGTGCTGCATGGATTTCCGTACCCGCGCCAACTTCGTCGATCACGGCTGCGTTTGCAGCAGGTGCGTTCTGGGCAGGATTGACCGCTTGTCCGGTGTTGCCCTGCGGCACGTCGGCGGGCGATGTGCGCATGGTGGGCGATGCTGTGCCATTATTCGTATTTGGCACTGTCTGATTTTGCGTTTGCGGCGCGGTTGCCGGGGTGTTGTTGGTTCCAGCCGGGTTCTGGGCGAAAATTGTTGCCACAGCCACCAGCAAGAAGAGTATAAGCGTGGCTGTCCTACGCATAAGGCAAATGTCCTCCATGTGGTTACACCACAGGTGAGAAGCTGCCAATCGATCACAGGTTGGCCCAAGCCAGCCCTCTTTTTTGCCGAATCCAGCATCTCTGTTAAGGACACAGCTGGACGCTGTCACACGTTATAATGGTTCTTGGTCGATTGAATCGGTCCTGATCTTACCGCTACAGGAGTTCCCAAATTGACATCGAATGGTCAGCCTTCCAAACCCCGAGTCTTGGTGGTGGATGACGAGCGCGTGATCGCCGATACCCTGGCGATAATTCTCAATCAGAACGGATTTGACGCTTCAGCCGTCTACACAGGAACAGCGGCGGTGGATCGCGCCCGCGAAACCAAGCCTGATCTAATCATAAGCGATGTCATCATGCCGGACATGAACGGCATTGAAGCAGCCATCCGCATCCGCAAGGCGCTGCCCGGATGCAAGATTCTTCTCTTCTCCGGCCAGGCCGCCACCGCCGATTTGCTGGAAAAAGCCCGCGCTCAAGGTCATGAATTTGAAATTCTGGCAAAGCCAGTTCATCCTCAAGATTTGCTGGCGAAGTTGAGGAACTAGGAAAATTTTCGCAACTACTCAGGCCACCTGCGCGCTCCGTGTAAAACACGCAACACCCTGATGCTCTGGTCGACAACACCTCATAAATAACCAGCTAGGCAACTGCGTCAGCACCAATTCCCGAGTACCGTCTTTGCGACCTGGGCGGCCCCGTCTAGGGAAAGACTTCAATTCGGAGACAGAGTCAAAAATGCGCAGGACAGTTGGAGTTGCAAGCTCTGGGTTTATTTCGAAGAGGTAATCAGAAATTGTTCAAGATCGATGACGGCAGCATTAGTCCAAATAAGCCGCATTATGAGCGATGCTGCTTTTCCCGGAGCCGCTTTTCTATCCGCGCCACGACCTCATCGTGGTCGATCAGATCGCCTTGGCCGGCCTGTGCTTGGCCTTTCTCAACCTCCTGAATGAACCACGCGTCGTGGTCCAAAAGGCGGTCAACCGCTTCTTGAATGACCTGAGCAGCGTCCTGTCCGGTGCGGGCGGCAGCCTGCCGTAAAAGCGCCTCTTTTTCGGGTGTGAGGTGGATTTCCATAGCGTCAGTCTAGCAGCAGAAAATTGGTTGTCATCTAACGGTGATATCGGGGGCTGCCCGGGTCCCTACAGCTCTCTACGTCCTTCCATTGCCTTCAGCATCGTTACCTCGTCAGCGTACTCAATGTCGCTGCCGGCAGGGATTCCGGTGGCGATTCGGGTGATCTTTACGCCGGGACGCTTCAGCAAACCCGTAAGATGGACCGCTGTCGCTTCACCTTCAATAGTTGGATTTGTGGCGATGATGATCTCGTCCAGAGTGCCGCTATCGATCCTTTTCATTAGTGACGGTATCCGCAAATGCTCAGGCCCCACGCCATGCAAGGGAGAAAGGGCGCCGTGCAGAACGTGATAAACGCCGTTGTAAAAACGCGCCTTTTCGATGGAAGCAATATTCGTGGGCTCTTCCACCACACAAACCAGCCGCTGGTTTCGGGTGGCGCTGGTGCAATAGCTGCAAGGATCAACGTCAGTGATGTTGCTGCATACGGAGCAAAGATGAAGCTTTTCTTTCAGATTGCGGATGGCCGCAGCCAGATCGTCTGCATCCTCGGCGCTGGAGCGCAAAATGTGAAATGCCAAACGCTGAGCACTTTTGCCGCCAACGCCCGGAAGTTTTTTTAACTCATCAATCAGTCGAGCCATGGGCTCGGCAAACTTTGACACAGGTCCCTCTAAATTCCCGGAATTCCCATTCCGCCCAGCATGCCGCCCACGGTCGATTGCATCGCCTCATCCACTTTCTGGCCCGCCGCGTTCACGGCGGCAGTCACCAGGTCCTGCAGCATCTCCACGTCGCCGGCCTTCACCGCCTCGGGATCAATCCGCGTCTCCAGCACTTGCTTCTGCCCATTCATCTTGATGGTGACAGTGCCGCCGCCTGAAGAAGCCTCAACCACCGTCTGCTTCATCTTGCTCTGCAGATCCTGGGCCTGCTTCTGTGCGTTCTCCAACATCTCTTGAAATTGGCGTGAGTTAAATCCCCCCATGGCTTCTCCTAATTCTTCTCGCGATGATCAATTACTGTGCGAATTTCCGCGCCGAATTTTTCCCGCATACGCTGCACGATTGGGTCTTCTGCCGCGCGGCTGCGCGCGCTGGCGCCATTGCGTGGACGTACCACGGTTGTAGCTCCATTTGTTGCCGCAGGAACTCCGCTTACTACGTTAACTTTTGCCGGACGTCCCATCGCCGCGCTGGCTGCGGCATTGGCCAGCCGCTTGGGTTCCGCGCTCATCATTAGATCAATCACTGCCGCCGGTTGAGCAATGCTGACGACTACTTCATTCCCCTTCAACGTCACACTGCCGCTTTCAAGCGTCGAAGCGAGCATCTTGTGCCCCGCTTTCTCCAACTCCGTCAGCACATGCCCCATGATTTTCCCTGGATCTTCAGTCGTTCGAGCTTCGGTTCCGGGGTCTTCTGTTGTCAGCGGCTCTTCCACCGCTACCGCCGTAGCAGTCGCCGATGTTTGTGCCTGTGCGGCCGCCGGCGCAGCGGACATTTCCGGATCAAAGCTGCGGCCCTTACGGGCGCGATCCGCTTCAAAGGGCGACACTGGGCTTTGTTGTCTTGGAGCCGCGCCTAATCCTGGCGTCGATGAGGACGATGAAGCAGTCAAGGGCGCAGGCCGCGCCGTAGCTGTCCGCTGAGCTTCTGGGGCTTTCTGATTCTCAGCCCCGACCTGGCTCAGTATCTGCTCCAACGGAAGAATACGTTGCGCGTGCACCAGCTTCAGCACGCCCAGTTCAAGATGAAACCGTTGCTCCTGACGGTATCCCAGTTCATCGAAAGTGCGGAGCATAATCTGGAGAAATCGTGCCAGCTCTTCCTCTGAGAATTGGCTGGCCACACGCCCAACACGAGCCCTCTCGTCCGACGAAATTTGCAACAGCGATGAATCATCTCCCGCTACCTTGGCTACCACCGTATTGCGCAGGAATCGCACCAACTGCCGGGCAAAGTGCGCCGGATTGTGGCCTTCAGTCATGAGCCGGTCAAGTGTGCGCAAAGCTTCCTCACTGGAACCACGTGAAACGGTGCTCATCAGGTCTTCAAAAACCTCAGAGCCAACGTTGCCCACCAGTCCGCGCACCAGTTCACCGCTGAGCTTGGTGCCGCAGCACGCAATGGCCTGGTCCATAATGGAGAGCGCATCGCGCATGGAACCATCGCCGGCTTCAGCCAATACCGCTAACGCTTCATTGTCTGTTTGAATATTTTCCTTGGCGGCAATCGAGCCAAGCTGGCTAACGATCTCATCAAACTTAACCGCATGAAAGCTGAAGTGCTGGCAACGCGACCTGATCGTCTGCGGAATGTCCTCTGCCTGGGTGGTGGCCATCATAAAGATAATATGTGGCGGCGGCTCTTCCAGCGTCTTCAGCAGCGCATTGAAGGCGGCATCAGTAATCTGGTGGGCTTCATCCAGAATATAAATCTTGAACCGATCACGGGCCGGTCGATACCGGGCTGCATCGCGCAACTCGCGTATTTCATCAATCCCACGGTTCGTCGCTGCATCGATCTCAATTACATCTACTGAGCTTCCAGCCCGCACTTCCACGCATGAGTCGCATACGCCACAGGGCTCAGGCGTCGGCTTGTCCGCTTTGCCATCAACTCCACGGCAATTCAGGGCCATAGCAAGGATGCGCGCGATGGTGGTTTTACCGATGCCGCGATGACCGCTGAAAATATAGCCATGCGCAATCCGCTGCTGCTCAATGGCGTTTTTCAGGGTACGGGTCACGTGTTCCTGACCAATGACCTCAGAAAAGCGTTGCGGCCGGTACTTGCGCGCTAGGACTTGATAACTCATGCTTGGAACTTAGATTATACCGCTTCCAGACAGGCAGATTTTCAACAGGCGGAGCTTCGTTTCGTGGTTGTTTTCGAATCGTGGCCTGATGATTTTGCTGCGGGCTGCTGAAGCGCGCTGGCAGCCCCAGACCATACGAGTCGATGATAAAGTTTGTCCATCTCAGCGGCGGGCTCGGGCATGCCGCGATCCAGCCACCACAACAACATAGAAAACAATGCACCGGAAAGGGAGTGGGCCACCGCTTGGCGGTGAACGGAAGAAATCTTTTCGTCCGATTGCAGTTCTTGGAACCTCTGCTCGATTGCACGGGCAAAATGTCCGATGCCAAGGTCCATAACATCGTGGACTTTTTCTGATTTCACCAGCGCCGCGTAGAACTCTCGCGCCTCACCCACATGTTCAAACAATTCACGCACCGGAGCCACGCGCCGGGATCTTTCAGAGCTGCGCGAAAGCTTCGTCGATACAGCGGCCCAGAAGTCGTCCACATCGCTCAAAAACAGATCTTCTTTGTCTCGATAATGGCTGTAGAAAGTTGAGCGTCCTACTTCAGCCCGGTCAAGCACCTCATTCACCTTGATCTTCTGGAACGGTTTCTCGTGCATCAGGCCAACTAAAGCATCGCCCAGCACTTCTCGCGTCCGTAGGGTGCGGCGGTCGGCTTTAGCCGGAGCTATTGATTTCTTGTTTCCGGACATTCCCTGCCTCTTTGTTCAGGATCGTAAGCCTTTCGGCAAATCAGCATTGACGGCCCTTCCGTGCGGTTCTAGAGTTCGTGGCATGGTAGACAATCGCAAGAGCGGCCTGGCTCTAATCATCGGAATGATCGGAACCATTATAACGATGGCTTTTCATCCCACCGGCAATGATCTACTGTCCTCCGGACAATTTAGCCATGTGGCGCGCATCGGTGTGGCTGTACACGCTCTTGCGCTGATCTGTCTGCCGGTTATCTTTCTCGGTTGTCTTGGCTTGTATCAGCGGCTTGCGGCTCCGGACCGGCTCTCACTAGCTGCTCTGGTTATGTATGGATTCGCTGCGGTAGCAGTCATGAATGCCGCAACTCTGAGCGGTCTGGTTGCACCCGGCGTGGCGCGTCACATGCTGGCCGGCGAACCAGGCTCTCGCGACATGTGGAGCGTGGCATTTCATTTGAGTGGCGATCTCAACCAGGCATTTGCCATGGTGTTTGTTGTTGCGTCTTCAAGCGCAATCCTTCTCTGGTCCATCTCCATACTCCGTTCCAGCATTTTCTCCCGAGCACTGGGAGTTTATGGCTGCTTCGTGGCTCCGCTCACGCTCATCGCCGTCCTCTCCGGCCATATCAGGCTTAATGTGCACGGATTCGGAATGGTAGTACTGGGACAGGCAATATGGTTCATCTCCGCGGGCGTGCTTCTCTGGAGTGAAAAGCAAGAACTCGACGCCAAGGCGACCTAATTCACTCACCCAGTTCACACCTGACGTCCAGCTCTGTTGCTCCTCGGCCCCAGCGCTCTTCGCGCTCTCAAGCTGACACATTTTTCTTTCACTTTCGGTCCCGTTGTAAGCTCCGCGAAAAACTATTCATCTAGCACACCCATGATTTCTTCGCCGCATCTGACTGATTATTCCAAAGGAGAGGTTGTGTTCTTATGAGCGAAGCTGCACGCATTCACTTACGGAATGCTCAAGGCCGCCATCACCGGAGAGCTACTGCATTCCGCTGGAGTGCGCTGATCACCGGGGGCGCGCTTGCTTTAATAGGATTGTCTAAACGTTCCAAATCCGGCGTTGCCATTGCAACAGCCGGCGGACTTCTGTCATATGCGGGCGCAAAAGTCGGCGGACGCCAGCGGGAGCTGATTGCACGCAGCAGCATCCTGCTGAACTGTACTCCGGAAGAGGCTTACCAGTTCTGGAGCAAGTTTGAAAACCTGCCGCTCTTCATGCGCCATCTGGAATCCGTTACCCTGCTGGAGGAAAGCCGCTCAAGGTGGACGGCGATTGGTCCTTTCGGCAAGCGAATTACCTGGGATGCGGAAATCGCTTTTGATCGCGCAGGCGACGTGATTGCCTGGCGTTCCCTGCCCGAATCAGAAATATACGTTGACGGTATTGTTAAATTCCGCAATGCCCCGGCAAATCGTGGAACCATCATCACCGTGGTTGTCGTTTATCAACCGCCTGCAGGAGCCCTTGGCGGCGCTCTTTCAAAACTTCTGGGCAAGGATCCCAGTTTCATGATGCGGCAGGACCTGCGCAGACTCAAGGCGCTGATCGAAGCAGGCGAAATTCCCACCATTGAAGGCCAATCGCATGGTCCGCGTTCCGCAGTGGCAGCCGCCGCGCGCCTCATCAACCCCGATGATCCTATCAAGGGTGAAGGAAATCTTACCGATATCGCAGACGCCAGAAGGAGGGCATCATGAAAGCAGTTTGCTGGATGGGCACGGAAAAAATGACTGTTGAAACGGTGCCAGATCCCACAATCCTGAATCCCCGTGACGCGATTATCCGCATTACCAGCACGTGCATCTGCGGTTCTGATCTGCACTTATACGATGGATTTATGCCCACCATGGAACAGGGCGACATTATGGGCCATGAGTTTATGGGTGAAGTCGTGGAAATTGGCGCCGGCGTAAACCGCGAGAAATTGAAAGTGGGCGACCGCGTGGTCGTGCCCTTCACTATTGCCTGCGGGCGGTGCTTCTTCTGCCAGCAGCAACTTTGGTCTTGCTGTGACAATTCCAATCCTAACTACTGGATGGCGGAAGAGCTGATGGGTTATTCGCCTTCCGGACTCTTCGGCTATACCCACATGATGGGAGGCTATGCCGGAGGCCAGGCACAGTACGCCCGCGTGCCGTTTGCTGACGTGGGTCCACTGAAGATTCCCGCCGGAATTCCCGATGAAAAAGTCGTGTTCCTCTCGGACATCTTTCCCACCGGCTACATGGGCGCTGAAAACTGCAACATACAGCCTGGCGACACCGTCGCGATTTGGGGCTGCGGCCCTGTGGGGCAGTTCGCAATTCGGAGTGCATTCATGCTCGGCGCTGAGCGCGTGATTGCCATTGACCGCTTTGCATATCGCCTGCAGCTTGCCCAACAAGCTGGAGCGGAAATCATCAATTATGAAGAAGTGGACGATGTTGTCCAGTTGCTCAAAGACATGACGGGCAACATCGGGCCTGACTCATGCATGGATGCTGTCGGGATGGAAGCGCACTACAGCGGGCCTATCTGGATGATGGATCGCGGCAAGCAGGTTCTTCGCATACAGCCTGACCGTCCCAACGTTCTGCGCCAGTGCATCATGGCGTGCCGTAAGGGTGGAACCGTTTCGGTTCCAGGCGTGTACGGTGGATTCATCGACAAAATGCCGATAGGACAGTACATGAATAAAGCACTTACCATGAAGACCGGCCAGACGCACATGATGTGCTACATGAAGCCTCTGCTCGACCGGGTGGAGCGCGGCGAAATCGATCCCAGCTTCGTGGTCAGCCATCGAGTGCCGATTGATAAGGCGCCAGAAATGTACAAGATCTTCCGCGACAAGCAAGACCACTGCACCAAGGTTGTTCTTGATCCGTGGGCAAATGGAAGCGCCGCAGCTTAGTCGCATTTTCAACCATCACAGATCGCGCCGGCATAACGCCGGCGCGAGTCTTTCGTCCGCATTCAGCATTTCTCCGAAGAACAAACAACGCGGATTTATTCCGCCGCATTTTAGATGAAAGGATTTACAAATGGCCAATGAGAATCTGAAAGGCAAGAAGGTAGCTATCCTGGTGACCGATGGCTTTGAACAGGTGGAGCTATTGAAACCCCGTGAGGCTTTGGACAAAGCCGGAGCTGAAACGAAAGTAGTTTCTCTGAAAGAAGGTCCCGTAAAAGGCTGGGACATGACGAAATGGGGCAAGGAAGTTCCGGCAGATCTGACGCTTGATAATGCTAAGCCGGACGAGTTTGACGCTTTACTGCTTCCCGGCGGCGTGATCAACCCGGATAAACTTCGCATGGACCCGAAGGCAGTCACATTCGTAAGATCGTTCTTTGACGCTGGGAAACCTGTGGCGGCGATCTGCCACGGCCCATGGACGATTATTGAAGCCGGCGTGGCGCGCGGCCGCAGGATTGCTTCGTGGCCTTCCCTCAAAACCGATATCCGCAATGCTGGCGCGGAATGGGTCGACGAGGAAGCAGTCACTGACGGTAATCTGGTGACCGCGCGAAAGCCTGATGACATCCCGGCGTTCAACCGTGCAATGATCGAGTTATTTAGCGCGGGAGCCCAGCAGAAGCGCCCCGCAGCCTAGCCGATAACTGACAAAATTAAAAGGCGCTCTGATGTGCAAGAGCGCCTTTTTTATCAAGGGCAATACTGAGGCAGGCACCGCCTTACGGCGCTTCGATCAGTTCCATCTTGCCATCGCGCTTGCGATGCAGCACCTTCACGCGGCCTTCCAGATCGCGGAAAACAAATACTTCGCGGTCGCGAAATTCAGCTTCTTTTACCGCCTCTTCCAAAGTCAAAGGCTTGTATGAGACTGAATCAGAGCTTTTGATCACATGAGTCTCAGTGATTTTCACTCGGCCGGGAAAACTATGGACCTTGACCGGCACCGCCGTCATCAGATCCCCATTCACCGCAATGGCGATGGTGGTTTCCTGTTGCGATTCGCCGCTAAATTCCATCTTTTTGCGCGCCTGGCGTTTTTTGCTCTTCCATCGCGTCTTGTACTTCACGGCCTGGCGCTCGATTTTGTCCAGCGCTCCTCCAATGGCTGTAATCATCTCCTGGGCCTCAGCAAGGCCGACTATCGGGGCATGATTGCGCACTATGATGGTGATCTCCGCAATATGGCGGCGCTTTTCCGCCGAGAGGATCACGTGCGTTTCAAATGTGCCAAGGATTTTCTGGATTTTTTCAAGCCCGCCTTCGACCTGCTTGCGGGTGATAGGAGTGATCTCGTACTGGCGGCCAGTGTATTCGACGTTCATTGACTCCCTCCTGAATTGGGTCCAACTGAGAGTCGTCTGCCGGTGCATTGGGATGCGGCACGGAGACAGGCGGCTTTGTAACGTCTGTCCTGGGAGCGCCGGCTCGGATGTGGCCGCGCTTCCCGGCTTAACTCTTCGTCCTCCTTTGGTGTGTACTCGGAATCTTCATGTCTTCGCGATATTTTGCCACCGTGCGCCGCGTCACCTGGATGCCTTGCGATTGCAAGACGCGCGTGATCTGATCGTCCGTGAGTGGATGTGCCGGATCTTCTTCTTCAATCAGCTTTTTCACACGGCGCTTCAGGATGAGTAATGATGTGCCTGCGCCTTCTGGCCCCTGCACGCTTTCAGAGAAGAAGTAGCGCAACTCAAATACGCCTTGCGAAGTGTGAACGTATTTGCTCGCGACTGCCCGGCTTACCGTGGATGGATGGACACCAATCTCTTCGGCGACCTCCTTGATCATCATGGGCTTGAGCTGGTCAATGCCGTGATCAAGAAAGTCACGCTGTCGTCCGATAATGGCATAACAAACTTTAAGGATCGTCTGTCGCCGCTGCTCAATGTTTTTGATCAACTGCACTGCGGATTTGTACCGCTCTTTTACGTAGGTCTTAACGTCTTTTTCCACGCCGCCATTCTGGTTGTTTAACATCTTGCGATAGGTTGGGCTGACGCGAAGCTGAGGCAGGTCTTCATCATTCATTAGCACCAGATACTCGTCACCATGTTTCACAAAGGCTACGTCCGGCTCAATCAGCTTGGGCTCAACCTTGTTGTACCGAAGTCCCGGCTTGGGATCCAGTGTGCGAATAAACTCATGCGCCTGGATCACGGCTTCCATGGGACGCACAATGGCCTTGGCGATTTCCTTATACTGCTTGTTTTGTAAAAAGTGGAGCTGTTTGTCCACCATTTTCAGTGCGTCTTCAACTACTTGATCGTTTTCAGGATCGTCTGAGCCTTCCATGTCCCGCGTCTTGATCAGATGCTCAAGCTGGGCCATAAGGCATTCCCGCAGATCGCGGGCCGCTACTCCAACGGGATCAAAATGCTGAATGAGCGCTATCGCTTCGCGCAGGTCATCGCGGGTGAATTGCAGCACCGGAGAAAAGCCATTATTCTTCTCCGCCGCAACCGCTTCCGGAGTGGGCGTATGGGAGACGATAAGTTCCAGGTGAGAAGGTTCGGCGGGTGTTTCCGCCAGCGCGCCCTCTGTGGATGCAGCTTCAGGAGCAGAATCTTCGGCTCCCTGCGGGTGCGCCACCCCCATTAGCTCATCGTCTGAAGCGGTAAGGTACCCTTCCTCATTCAGATTGCCAATCACAAGTTCCGCGGCAGCGTACACGGCGGGACGCACTGTAACCGAACCTAATTGCCACGTCAGATGGTCGGAGAGAGTTCCTGGTTTCGAAAGAAAATTCTCAAATGACGGACGGTCAATTTCTTCCAGGTCGGCAGAGTTGCGATAGCCGGGATCAAGGTAGTCGCGGAAGAACGAGCCAAAATCGATCTCATCAAAGGGATCTTTCTTCTCGGCCTCCGGCCCCGTTTCATCTTTCTCTTTGATGTCCTTTGCGTCCTGGCGTTCGTGGGCCTCTTGCCTGCCAGCAATTTCATCCAGCAGTGGGACGGTGGAATCCAACTCCTCCAACACGGGGTTCTCCACCATTTCCGTGTTGATCATCTCCTTAAGCTCCAGCTTGTTGAGCGCTAGCACGCTCACCATCTGGACCAGCCCTGGAGTGAGAATCTGCTTTTGCGAGACCCTCAGGTTCAGTTTGTTTTGGAGTAAAACCATCCCTGCTTCTTTAGTTAAATTCTACTATCACATGCTGGGCCGTGGCCCAAAAGAGTACCGTCGTAATTCGACTATTTTTGCTTCTTACCTGACGCAATTAAACAAATGAAAAACTCTCTCCCAGATAGACTCTTTTTACCTCTGGGTCGTTGCCAAGCTGCTCTGGCGTGCCGGTGCGGAAAATCCGGCCTTCATTGATGATATAAGCGCGGTCCGTCACTGAAAGTGTTTCCCGCACGTTGTGATCTGTGATCAAAACACCGATACCGCTTCCCTTCAGATCGAAAATGATCTTCTGCAGGTCGAGCACGGCAATTGGGTCGATGCCGGAAAATGGCTCGTCCAGCAGAATGAACTTAGGTGCAATGCAAAGCGCGCGTGCGATTTCCACTCTGCGCCGCTCACCGCCGGAAAGTGCATAGCCCATATTGTTGCGGATATGCCCAAGCCCCAGCTCATCAATTAGCTGATCACGCTTGCGGCGGCGCTCCTGCCATGAAATGGGCTGTACTTCCAGCACAGCCATAATGTTTTCTTCCACACTCAATTTGCGAAATACTGAAGGCTCCTGCGGAAGATAACTGATGCCGTAATTCCGCGCCCGCAAGTACATGGGAACATTGGAAATGTCCTGCCCGTCAATCAGGATACGGCCGCTATCCGGGGGCACAAGCCCCACAATCATGTAAAAAGACGTGGTTTTGCCCGCCCCGTTAGGGCCCAGAAGGCCCACTACTTCAGCCTGGTTGATATGAAGACTGACGCCATTCACTACCCTGCGCCCGCGGTACGATTTTGCGAGTTCGTCCGTGGCCAAGGTCTGCATTTACTTCTTGCTCGCGTCGGGAATCCTGTTTGGAATCTCGGTTTTGGAGGTTTCTCCGCTGCCTACCAGCACCCTACCATCGTGGGTAAAGAAAGTCAACGAATCGCCCGAAATTTGGCCCCGTTCGGCATCAAAAATGCTAGGGAGTTTTTCAGGGGTGCCGGTCAGCACCATTTTTTCCTCAGCGGCGGTATATAAAAGCTTGCTTCCAGCAGCCTTCCGGCTTCCTTGCTCAATCTTGATATCTCCTTGTGCTTCAATACGATCCAGCTGACTGGCAGTCTGATTTTGGCCTAGGCTTTTGTTCGGCAGCAGGATTACCTGAACCGTTGCTGAACTGATGGCGACATCCTGTGCCCGCACTACCACATTGCCGCTAAAGACCGCCCTGCGGTCCGCGTCGACGTAGGAAAGCCTATCTGAGGTCACATTTACCGGGGTCAGCTTGCCATTTTTGTCTTTTTGCACAAAGACCGATGCAACATGGCCGTCCTGTCCACCTTGGGCCTGAAGGCTGCGCTTCGTCCGATCAAAACTGATGGTCAGCGCTTCCACTATGTTAGGCCCCTGCCATAGGCGGGCTTTTGTGTAACGCGCGACACCAGTGGCAGAGTTCATGGTTGCGCTTGATCCCGTAACGTGGATCGGATCAGCAGATCCCAGCATGGCTCCGCCGGGTTGTGCAGTCATTTTGGAATAGGTGGTTTTAACGTTCTCCTGGGCGGACGCGTTACGGGTCTTGCGATTGAGCTGGATGCTATCGGCTGTGAGCGTAATACCCTGGTTCGAGTCAATCACGCGTGGCGACCCAGACAGCAAAATCGTCTCATCGGCAGCGGCGTATTTAGCACGTTCAGCGGAGGCTGTCTGCGTTCCTTCCTGATAATGGAAGTCGCCGGTCTGGTCGGCGGAAATGATCTCGCCTTTGTCATTGAACTTTGCGGTCAACTCGCGCGATGTGAGAATTCTGTCCGGTTTGCCGGGTGCCGTATCTACGATCTTTGCATCGGGTGTTCCATAAAGAGAGACAGGCCGATTTTGGTTATTGAACACAGTTTCAAAATGTCCTGCGCTGATCGTGGTCTTACCCGGCGCCTGTTCGCGAATGATTTCCGCCGGCCCACCGGAAGTAATGGCTTTCTCCAACCTACGGCCATCCTTTACAGAAAGATCCAGCGCCACCGCGTGCAGCTCTTGTGACTTCCCTGCCGGTCCCTGTTTCAATTGGACTGAGTCCTGCGCCCTTGCTTTGCTCAGCCGATTCTCGGCCCCGAACGTCAATAGTATCTTTCCCGCTTTGCCCTCGGCCGGAGAATCACCTTTGCTCGCGAATGTTACGCCACCGGAAAGAACGCCTCTCCGCGCCTGGTTTGTGTCGGCCATCTCAAGCTCACCTTCAGGAGCACTGACCTCAAATGGTTTTGCTCCTGTGCTAACCGCATGCAGATTTCCCGACCCAACAACGCGCTCAATGTTGTTGTCATCACCCAAAAAAACCGTGACTTTGTCTGCCGAGATCACGCGCTGAAGTTCCTCCACCTTGGCGGACTGCATCACCACCTTGCTGGGATTCTTGGTGATGGTGGCGCTCTGGCCTGTGATGGTGGCTTTGCGCGGGCCGGTGCTGGTAAGCCGGACGGCCGACTTCAGCGTGAGTACCCCGCCATGAGAATCGTACGTTGCACCCACCGCCGACCCATTGCCTTCCGGCACGCGGAATTCAATCGCGGCTTTGGTCTGCGCAATTCCGGTATTTTCATTGAAAGTGAGTCCACTGGTCTTAACGTGAATCAGGTTTTTGGTTTCTGCCGCTGAGGGTTGGCCAGGGATTGTCGATGCGGAAACGGCTTCCAGGTCGATGCGCACCTCGCCTTCGGCTGTAACAACTTTGGCGGCAGGATCATAAGCGAAGTCGGAGCCATATATCTGGTCGGAGCGGTCCTGGTTGCGTCCAAATACGGTGATGCTCACGTCATGCAGGGCCGCGCGTCCGCCTTCTTTGTATTGCTGGACGCTGGCTGCATGAATGGTAAAGAGCGTCTTGCCGCCTTCCGACTTGGAGAGATTGAAGCCTGTAGCGCTTTTTTCCACGCCCGACGGGATATTTTTGGGCGTATCAGGAAGCGTTTCCTGCGGCTTGACGAAGCCGCGCAAATAGAATCCCAGGGCGATGACAAAGACCATGACAGCGCCTCCGGCAAAGACTTTTCTCAGCCGCTTGGGATTGAAGGGCATGCCTCAATGGTAAATGACAAAGAACGTGGATCGAGCGCCTAGCTAGTGGTCGAGACCGGAGCGATTTAGTAGCGTGTCACCAAAGTGCCGGCGATAATGTCATGCAGTCCGCGCTTTTTATCCGTGAAAGCGACCATGATGAACCCAATCCACATGGTCACATAGGAAAGAACCTTCGCGAAAAATCGACCCGTTGACCGCCCAAAACTTATCCGGTTGCCAGCCTCATCTGTCACTTTGAGCCGCAGAACGCGTTTTCCGATGGTTCCCTGCCACGAAGATGCAGTCAATAAGGCCTCATAAAGCCAATATCCCACGAAAAGAATGACTAAAAACATTGATGCTCCGCCAAGTATGGAGAAAATCATCTCCGGTGAGGGCTCACCATTGTTTTCCGCCTCGCGCACAATCCTGAGCAAACTTGGAAGAACGAGAACAAAGTAAAACGGCGCCGCCGCGATGCCTATAATAATGCGATCCAGAATGAAGGCTACTACTCTAATCCAGAAACCGGCGTATGGAGCCGTTCCGGCCGGTGTGTAAACAACCGGATGTTGAACGTACGCTCTTGAGGGTGCCAGACCTTGCGGCGCCGCCGCTGGTGCCAATGACAATCCAGCACCGCAATTTTGGCAAGCCTGGGCCACTCCGGAATTCTGAGCCCCGCACTTGGAACAAAAGATGAAATTTTCTGGCATAATACCGGGACTATAACTCCCATTGGCCTTCACCCGCAAACAGAAATTGCTGCAGGAACTGATTTTCTGAAGTCTTCCAATGTCAACTCCAGTCCGCCGAATTCAGGGTGAAAGTTCAGGCCAATCTTGTACGCTACATCCAAATTGTCCCCAGGCTGCAAGGCAGCCGAGAGGGCGCGTTCCGCCATTCGCCAGCCCACAGCCTCATAGTTAAAGCTCGTCTTGGCGTTCGGCAGTCTCTGGTTCAGCCGCAATTTGATATGCTTCTCTTTCAGTATCCTGGGCGGCATCAGCAAGCTTACGCCGCTGCTGGAGAACACGGGCTCACGATTGCCGTGACCGAACGGCTCTAATTGGCCTAAGCTGTTGAGCAACTCTGGAGTGACCGAACTGAGAGGGATTTCAGCATCGATACTTAATTCCGGCAACAAGTCTTCAGGCTTAAGCATGGCTTGCGCGTAAGCATTTAACCTTTGCTTTAGGTCAGGAACATCCTTGCTGGGCATGGCAAAGCCCACCGCGTGAGCATGGCCTCCAAAGCGCGTAAACAGATCATGGCAGGATTCAAGGGCATCCAGCAGATGAAAAGCCGTAATCGACCGGCCCGACCCATGAGCTTCTTCCGTGTCCTTGGCAATCACCAGCGCCGGCCGGCCGGTCTTCTCTACCACACGCGACGCTACAATCCCCACCACACCACGATGCCAGCCGTCACCATCAAAAACCATGCAGAACTTCCCCGTCAGATCGGGTTCTGCGGCAAGCTGCTCATCAATCTCCGCTACAATGCGCTGCTCTTCTGCCTGGCGCTCCAGGTTTAACTGGTTCAGTTTTTCCGCGATGTCTTTACAACGATCTTGATCTTTGCACGTGAAAAGTTCAATCACATCGCGAGCCACATCCATGCGTCCGGCAGCATTGATGCGGGGGCCAAGGCGAAAGCCTACATCACTGGCGGCAATCGCCCGTTCGCCAGTTAGGCCGGAAACTTCCATTAAAGCTTTAAGCCCTCCGTTGACTGGACGTCGCAATCCTTCCAGCCCTAAGCGGGCAATAGTGCGATTCTCCCCCACCAGTGGAACCGCGTCCGCTATGGTCGCAATCGCTACCATCTTGAGAAAAGACGGGATCAACTTCGCCTGATCCACCGTGTCTTTGAATTTGGCAAACAGAGCCTGCGCGATTTTGAACGCGACGCCCGCACCACAAAGCTCTTTACAGGGATAATCACAGCCCTGCTGGTTAGGATTCAGTACCGCCCACGCGTTCGGCACACCTTCATGCGCCTCAGGCAGGTGATGGTCCGTGACGATCAGATCAATGCCAACGCGGCGCGCGGTCTCAGCCGCCTGGAAAGCCCGGATGCCTGTATCCACACTGATCACCACTTTTATTCCCCCGGCAGCGGCCCGCTCAATCACATCATCCTTAATGCCATAACCTTCCTTGATCCGGTGCGGAACGTGAAAATCAGCCGCGCCGCCGCATAGCTCAATCGCGGTCTTCAGGATTACGACAGCCGTGGTCCCGTCCACGTCATAGTCGCCATAGATTAGGATGCCTTCTTTATTCGCGATGGCCGCGCTCAGGCGTTGCACGGCGGCAGTCATCCCGCGCATGAGGTACGGCGAATGCAGATGATCGAGCGAAGGTGAGAGGAATTTTGCCGCGTTCGGGGCAGTAATGCCGCGGAGGGCCAACAGTCTGGCCACAATCGGAGAAACTTTCGCCTCAGAGCAGAGTGCTTCAACCTGGGTCGCATCGGGATTAGAAAATGACCAGCGCACCGGCGGCTTACTCGTCGTCCTGATCGCTATCGTCAATCAGGATGCCGTCATAATCATCAACCGCGCTCTCCAGCCGCTGGTACGTGTCATACCACGGGGTGGAAACCTCATATAAAAACATCACGCCCTGGCAGGGGAAGCCAAGCTGAACATAGCCCACTTTACCAATAAAGCTGCGCAGCCACCCGGCCTCTTCCAGTTCTTCCTCATTCATGTACTCAATTTCCTGGAGCCGGTTGACGAGGAGGTCCACATCTTCTTTGTCCAGTGAAACGTGGTTCATGGTCACAAAACTCACGTTCGACGCCTTGGCCAGCTCTACGAAGTCTTTCCAGCCATCGGGATGGTCCTCATCAGTGGACCAAGGGACGTTGGCAACCTCGTCACTTACGTAAGCGCTGAAACGGCGCAGCCCATGACCCTCAATAAAGGCCACCATATCATCTTTCAGAATTGTCAGATCTTGTTCCATCAGGATAAGAGACATCATATCGCGTTCGCGGGGTAAAGACTAAGGCTGGCGACAGAGGATAGTAGCGCAATATGGCTCAGGCCGACCGACGAATGCCAACGTCTTTGGTCCCAATCCGTCTTATACAATGGCATGTTTTGGCTGAGGAGATAATTTTCAAAATGCGCAAATACCTGTTGCACAAGTCTGTCTTGTCTTTCGTTGCAATGCTAATGCTTACCGCCGGCGTGGCGCTGGCCCAATCACCACAACCTACGCCACAAAAGCCAGACTTAAAGTCCACAAAAAAGACCGGAAATGCGAAAACGCAGAATTCCGGTCCTACCGCTCCACCGGCTAATCCAACAACGGCGACCGGCGCCGCTGCTCCAGAGCATCCAGCGCCCAAATTTGATATCGCCAACATCGATAAGACGGTTGATCCTTGTGTCGATTTCTACCAGTACGCCTGCGGAAACTGGCTCAAAAATAATCCCATTCCTGGCGACCAGTCCGATTGGGTCAGCTTTAACGAAGTCTACGAACACAATCTGCTGGTCCTGCGCCAGATTCTGGAAAAAGCTGCCCACAACGACCCCGGACGCAACGCCGTAACGCAAAAAATCGGCGACTTTTACGCTTCATGTATGGATGAAGCCGCCGCGAATAAAGCTGGCGCCATGCCGCTGAAGCCTGAGTTGGATCGTATTGCCGCCATCAAGGACAAGACGCAGATGATTGAAGTGATGGCGCATGAGCAACTGATTGGTCCGAACCCGCTGATGGGTTTTGGCTCCGGTGCTGACCTGCACAACGCCGACCAGACGATTGCATCGATTGACCAGAGCGGTCTGTCACTGCCTGACCGCGATTATTACTTGAAAGATGATGCTCCAACTGTGGCGATCCGCAGAGCGTTTGTCGATCATATGAGGAAAGATTTCATGCTGCTCGGGCAATCGCCGGAGCAAGCAATGCAAAGCGCCGAAACTGTCCTGAAGATTGAAACCGATCTGGCCAAAGCCTTCATGGAGCGTACACTGCGTCGCGACCCAAAGAATCGCGATCACAAAATGTTGGTAGCGCAGGCTGAATCCTTTGCCCCAAATTTCCACCTGGACCGCTATTTCGCTGCCAGCGGCGCACCAACTTTCAGCGAGTTGAATGTCGGCAATCCGGAATTCTTCAAGGTCGTTAATGTTGTGATTGACTCAACGCCCCTGGACGCCTGGAAAACCTACATGACATGGCAGATGTTGAATAATGCCGCCAGTTGGCTGTCCGACGAGTTTGTACAGGAAGATTTCAAGTTCCAGCAGGCTATTACCGGACAAAAAGAATTGCCGGTGCGCTGGAAGCGCTGCATCAACGCTACGGACAATGCTTTGGGCGAAGCACTGGGCCAGCCTTACGTGGACGCCACCTTTGGCGCGGAAGGAAAAGCGCGCATGCTGAAGATGGTGGACGCGCTGGAAAACGCGCTGAGGAGCGATATTAACGCCCTGCCCTGGATGACCGAGACCACCAAGAAAGAAGCGATGCTCAAGCTGGCGGCCATCCGCAACAAGATTGGCTATCCCGAGAAGTGGCGCGACTACAGCAAACTCAAAATCGTGCGCGGGGACCTGATCGGCAATCTCTACCGCGCCAGCGAGTTTGAATCCAACCGCCAGTTACAGAAGATCGGCAAACCCGTGGACAAACAGGAGTGGGGCATGACTCCGCCTACCGTCAATGCGTACTACAGCGGAAATCACAATGAGATCGTCTTTCCTGCCGGCATCCTTCAGCCGCCATTCTTTGATCGCACGCTGGATGATGCAGTCAATATGGGCGGCATTGGACTGGTCATAGGCCACGAGCTTACGCATGGCTTTGACGATCAGGGCCGCAAGTTCGATCCTAAAGGCAATCTCCGGGACTGGTGGACCGCTGAAGACGGTAAGGAGTTTGAACAACGCGCAAGCTGCGTAGCCGATGAATACAGTTCATTCACCGCAGTGGATGACCTCAAACTGAATGGCCGGTTGACCCTGGGTGAAAATACCGCGGACAATGGCGGCGCGCGCATCGCTCTTTTGGCGCTGCATGACATGATGGCGCAGGCAAAACAGGATCCTGACAAGAAAATTGATGGCTACACGCCTGACCAACGCTTCTTCCTGGGCTTTGGCCGCGTATGGTGCCAGAACACGACTCCGGAGATGTCTCGCATGCTGGTCCGTGTGGACCCGCATTCCCCAGGCAAGTGGCGCGTGAACGGCGTAGTGCGCAACATGCCGGAATTTCAGAAAGCTTTCGGCTGCAAGCCGGGCCAACCTATGGCGCCGCCAAACGCATGCAGGGTCTGGTAATTCTCAACCGGAATAGCTGCGCAGCCGCTGTATGCAGGTCATTGCGTTTGTCGAATGCTCCTGCCATCCAGCGGCTGCACTGGCCTTACATTATTTGAGTAATATTTTTTGAAAGTCCCCACTTGCTCGGCTGATAGCTCCGTCGGCGATTTCAAGATATACCAGGTTACGATTTCCGTACACGGCGGAGTCGTAAGCGACCCCATGTATGTGTAATAGCCGTGGTTCTTTGGCAAGAGCTCGGTGGTATTGATATTCACATTTGGAATTTTTTCAGGCTCATGGCTAACCTCTTTGGGAATGTGCTGCCATAGTGTGTCGATAACCGAGTTGGCCGCGCCGGCTTTTAGAAGTACGGCGACTACAGCCAACCGCATGTAAACGCCTTCACCTCGCAAATGCACCAGATGCACCACCATGTCATGGGAATGCCCTTGCAACTCCTCCTCGCTGGGCTGATGAAAATGGAATTGCGTGAGCTTGTATTCTTCACCGCCGATTGTGACCGTGTTGGCTGAAGCCTCGCTTTCCGGGAAAGCAACCTGGATCGTGTGCCCATTGTTTTCTATAAACAAGGGTGAGGATCGATAGTGAAATTCGATCTCCGGCAATTTCGCGCTCCGCGAAGTTGTTATATCAACAGGAGACTGGTCTTTCCGACCGCAATCAGGATAGTCTTCCGCCCAGTGTTGCGGTCCAAGGGCGCCGCTGTAGCTCCATTTGGGATGTTCAGGTTTGTCGTGGTCCTGTTGCGTCGGGGGACTGGAAGCCTCGGCAGCTTGTGTGGATTGCAAACCCGGGTTCTTGATTGGTGCGGCAAGAAGCAGTAAAAGCAACAGCGCTGCTGAATACGTGAGAAGTTTATTCATCTTGATCTCCTCGCCTATCGTCGTCCTCCCGAGGTTTCGGGGATGCTGTTAAAACAACCTGATTAGCTATTCATTATTTTTCCCGTTCAAGCTTTGCTGATGTCCTGCGAGAGTACCTACCATCCTGCGTGATCACAAGTGCATGGTTTTGCTTTTGTGGCAAAGACCGTCCAGAATACAGAGGATGGACAGAACCATCGTGACCCAACCTGTTGCCGAAGTACCGGCAGAATCCAGCCAGACTGCCCATAAAGCCGAGTATTCCGAAAGGATGCGCGAACGGCAGACCTCGGCTGCACAGCTTCAGCGCAAGCATCTATGGCTCGGCAATGCGCGAATCGCCGTCTTTGTCGCGATCTTGATCCAGTGCTGGATCACCGGCAAGACTGGCTCTCCATCACTTTATTGGCTTCTAGTACCCATTGCTGTATTTGTGGCTCTCGTCGTCTCACACCGGCGCGTAGTGACGGCGCTCAATATTACCAAGCGCGCTGTTTCCGTTTATAGCCGTGGACTTGCGCGGATGGAAGATCGCTGGGCCGGAAGCGGTGAAACGGGTGAAGAATTTAAAGATCCGTTGCATTTATATGCGGAAGACCTGGACATTCTTGGCGATGGTAGCCTGTTCCAGTTGCTCTCGACCGCACGCACCAACATGGGCAAGCAGTGCCTTGCCCGCTGGCTGCTGAATCATGCCGACGTTCAGGAAATTTTAGGGCGACACGCCGCAGTCGCTGAACTGAAGTCACGGCTCGATTTTCGGGAAGACCTTGCCGTAAGCGGTGAAAGCGAGCGCATTGCCGCAAAGCCTGAAGCTCTGATCGCCTGGGCTCGCGAAGAAAGCGGCTTAAAGGATGGCCGCTGGTGGGCCGCAGGTCTGGCCGTTTTCAGCATCGCTGCGCTGGTCTTTGGGTTCATGGTGATGTGGACGCCTTTTGTTATTTCTCTGCTGATCAACGGCATCATCACATCCCGAGCTCGCCATCGGCTGGAAAAGATTTTTGCCGGCGTGGGCGACACTCACAAGGATCTCGATTCACTGGCATTACTGCTGCGTCGAATCGAAACAGAGAAGTTTGAATCTCCCATGCTCCAGCAGCTTCAGGCGCGACTTCTTACGCACGGCCTGCCACCATCAACTTGTATAACCCGCCTTGATACGCTGGCTGATCTGGATGACTCGCGTCATAACTGGTTCGTGCGGATCTTTGATATCCCGCTGCTTTACTCGATGCAAATTGCTTTTGCGCTGGAGCGCTGGCGTCGCACGTACGGCTGCGGCATAAAAGCATGGCTGGAAGTGGTTGGAGAAATCGAAGCGCTCTCATCGATAGCAGCTTACGCTTACGAGCATCCAGAAGACCCGTTTCCGGAATTTGCGCCGCCGGAGGCGGAAATCTGTTTCCACGGCGATGCTCTTGGCCATCCTCTTTTGCCTGCCGACAAATGTGTGCGCAATGACGTTCGACTGGGAGGAAACAGTCAGGTGCTTTTGGTAAGCGGGTCCAACATGTCCGGCAAGAGCACCTACCTGCGCGTGGTCGGAATCAACGCAGTTCTGGCAATGATGGGCGCACCGGTGAGAGCCACGCGCTTGCGGCTTTCCCGCGTCGCGGTAGGCGCTTCCATGCGCGTCTCTGATTCGTTGCAGAAGGGCATCTCTCATTTCTATGCTGAAATCAAAAGGCTTCGCCAGGTAGTGGATCTTTCATCTACGCAGCCCGCATTGTTTTTGCTCGACGAAGTTTTGCAGGGCACGAACTCGCATGATCGGCGCGTAGGCACTGAGGGTGTGCTGCGGACGTTGGTTCGCAACGGCGCTATCGGTCTTGTCACGACCCACGATCTTGCTCTCACTTCGCTGGAACAAGCTTTTCCTGAGCATGTACGCAATGCACATTTCCAGGAACGCTTTGAAGATGACAGGCTTTCGTTTGACTATTGTCTCCGCCCCGGCGTGGTCACCACCAGCAATGGAATAGAACTGATGAAATCCATTGGCCTTGACGTTTCTTAGCTCTAAATCCGGCTTGCGTTAATTCTCCTTCGCATTCAATACCTGGAATCACAATACCTATTTTCTGCAAAAACCGGATGAGAAATTTTAATGAAACACTAATCCGCCCTTAAATCGTTAGTGTTGAAATGAAAACGGCATTATCAGCAAAGCTTCGATTCGAAATTCCGGTAACGAAGTGTAAGCCCGTGCTGTGACAAGAAGCGAAAGCTAAAAGCGCACGGAGTGGTGTGGTGGTTGGAGTGTGCCCTGGGAACGGGCGGCTTTCTGGTTCGACATCACGATCCCGCTAATCGGGTGTGGAAATAGTTCGCTGCTCAGCATTGCAAGGCGCTGGCCCGCTCGACCAGCGTAGCGATCACCTCAGGGACAGGAGACGGCAACACAACACGACTGCGGCGCATTTGGCCTGGATACTTTTTCCTCCCCCAGAAGCGTCGGCGTAACGAAGATCAATGGGTAATCGCGCTTGGGAGTGATCCCCTGTGGCGAGTACCACGTTGATCTCGGGTGCGCGTTGCTGTTTCAACTTGAACTGCGTAAAACGCAGTGAATCCACCACGGGGAGGCTGGTTATTTTCTCCAATCAGCCTCCCTATAATTTCGCAGGTGAATCGTCAGCACGCGGACGAGACTGTTAGCGGCTGGCAGCCGGCTCTGCATTGCGCAGATAAACGTCTGACTTGTTCAACCAGTCCTGGCGCGGCGGATAGAACACGTCAAGATCGACCGTGTCTTCAATTGCTTCGGCTTTGTGCGGCATGTGCGGAGGGATGCAGAGCACTTCGCCTGTCCGGACAATGATTTCCTTGCCATCAATCCAGAACTTCAACGCGCCTTCCACAATGTAAGTGAGCTGCTCATTCAAATGGCTGTGCTCCGGCACCACGCAGCCTTTCTTTAGCAAGACCCGTGCAAGCATTAGGTTCTCGCCCGTAATCATCTGGCGGTCCAGCAGCGGGTTCAATTGTTCCAGTTCAACATCATTCCAACGGATGTGTTTAAGCATGATGGCTATTTTATCGGAAACAGTGCAGGACTGCTGGCCAAGCTACTTCTGGGTTACCGTAAGCTTGTGGTAGCCAACTGTAGCAGTGTCAATTTTATTGGGCAGCTGGAACTGGGAATCAATACCTACGTTGGGGTATTTGGGCGTAATGTATTTGCTGACAAAATATTCCAGCGCCATATGCGGCACGCTGAACCCATCTATATCCACTTCGCGTACATGCACGCGTCCTTCGCGTCCGCTGCCGGATGCGTCAGCCTCAACTCGCACGTCATGCTGCCCGCTGAACAGTGAAAGCATGGGATTAGAGGAACTTTGTCCTGCCCGGATTTCATCAAAGTCAACATTCAGAAATGCCGTCACAACTCCGCTGCGGCCTTCCAGTTTCAACTTTTTCACGCCCTGTGGAAGCACGATCTTGTCGGCAGCTATGTAATCGTTGATCTCTTCTTCTGTCATTACGGTGGGTGCTTGGTCCGGGTGCTGTTGTTCACCATTCTGCTGGATATGATCCAGTTTGGTTTGCAGGCTGTCAGCAAGCCGATACCCAGAGGTCTGTTGTGAACCAGTGGAATGGGTAGAAGGTTGCTGGGAAGTAGCCGGTTTAGATCCAGAGGACGCCTGCTGCACTGACGCAGGCCCTTCCTTGACAATAAAAATTACGCTCGCCACCAGCAATATGGTTAAAACAGTTCTTGAGATCATTTAGCGTGTGCGGGAGCCGCCTGCGCCGTCAACGGTTGCGGCGTAATTTCCGGCTTTTCCAGCGATCCAGTAATTTCCCACTGTGTACCGCTAGTATTCACCTTCAGTTTTGCCTGCTTGTTGGCCAGAGACATAGTCCCACTCAACTGATAGATGCGGTTCTCTGCCCTAAATTTGCTTGGCAGGATTTTTATCGCTTGTTTGTCGATTTCCAGGGCGCCCTGAGCGTCGTTGAACCTTAGAGGTCTGCCCGCATCAAGTGCCAACGCTCTAGATATTCCATTGTTTATTTGAAACTCCACCCGGCCTCCGGTGCTGGTCGCCATTTCCTGCGGCGTCTTGCCTTCAAAGTGGACTGCATAACTTACCTGGGCCCTCCCGGCGATCCATTGCGCTACCTGACCGGCCACAGTATTCGGTGGGCTAACCCGCTCCAGCATGACGCCTTCCAGAGAACCGCTGCCGCTATAGCGTGGCTGGTTGCCGCTCCAGTCAATTTTCCATTCGCCTTGCGTAGTTCCACCGGCCATTTTGGCAGTCACTCGGTTTACTGTAAGTGCGTGGTCACCGAGTTCAACATGCGCGGCAAATTTTTCCAAAGGCATATTGGCGATGTTCAATTCGCCCACGGCTAGAGTTCCCTCAGCTCGAAAATCCGGCAGCTTATTTTCCGATCCAGAAAGAAAAGGCAGACTCCATCCTTTATCGGAAAATCCCATGAGATCGGTCATATCAGGTATAGCTAGCGAATCCAGATGCAAATCAAACTGAAGCGGACAAGGAGCATTACCGGTACAGTTCAGCGGGCTGCTCACCAACCCGGTGAATGCAATTGGACTATGCTCAAACTGGCCATTGATTTTGCTGAGCACCAGCGCCGTATCGGTAAGTTGCGCGTCAGCCTCTGACATCACCAGCCGGTCTTTCACGCCCGGAATCCATGCCGCCAGGTTTTGCAGGTGTGCGGTGCCGTGGAGTTTAGGCGGAGCAAAATTTGCCCACGGACCACTTACGTTTAAGTCCACCAACGCCGACGCGGTTGTATTTGAAATTTGTGAATGAAATCCAGTGGCACGGCCGAAGGCCAGAAGTCTCTCCATCGGCACCATGCCCTTGGCGCTCACAAAATAACCCTTGCTATCCAGGCTTCCTTGCAATTCCAACGTAGTTGATGGGCCCATTTGTACTGAGAATGCATCAAGCGTGAGCGAACCAGAATCATAAGCTGCGCTGGGAGCAACTGCCGGCGTTGGCTGCGCCGGGACGCTCGATTTTTTCTTTTTCACGACCAACGCGGTTGGCGTATCGCCCGCGCCAATGTGGAATCTTACTGCGCTCACCGGAAACGGTTTGTCGCCAACCGACGCTTGGAGCAGGAAGGGCATACTCATCCCCGTTCCGTGAAAATCACGCACACCCGCGTGCCAGTGAAAACCGAACGCGGCATTCAGGTCGCCGCTGGCGGTGAAGTCATCGGGCAGGGAGCGGCGCGCCTGTCGCGCAAGCGCCGCCAGCAGAGAAAGCGGCACCCGGTTCGCCACCAGAGAAATATCATAGTTCTGCGCGCCTGGAGTAAAGTGGGCCGTTACCAGAAGTCCGCCGATGCCAAGAGGCGTGTCGCATTTAAGCCCAAGACTTCCTTTGGTGTAGTCGCCCAGGCAGCGGGTGCTGACACGCGGCATAGCGTTGCGATTGATATCGAAACGGCGGAAGCTATCCAAATCGGCTGTAGCGCTAATGTGCAAGTCCGCCAGGGTACCCGCAACTTCTGCGGCTGCATCCAATCCTCCGCGCCAGCCCTTGTCCTGCCCCATGACGAGACTGGAAAATTGTCCCAGTTGCGATTTTTCCCAGGAAACTTCCAGCTTTACCGGCATGTCACGAAGGTTGGCGGAGCGTTTTACATCGCCATCCACGCGTACCGTTCCCGTATCGTTCAGGTTCATGTCCGTACGCACAGGATGGCCTTCCAGCCGTATGTGCCATGTATCTTCCGAAGCCAGCCAGAAAGCGAAATCGGTATTGGTGAGAGCGTAAGGTTTCTTTTCCTGGCCAAGTTTCAGGTTGATCCGCCCGCCGCTGGCTTCAATATAAGGAAAGCGTGAGCGCTGCTCCGCTCTGCGTTTCGCCGTGGGAGCGGTTGGCACCTGTTCTACGCGTAACAGCAGCGACTCCAAATTCCAATGGTCGCGCGCGTAAACCAGGTTCAGGCTGGGAGGAGCAACATCATCGGTCAGCTTAAGATTGGCGATTTCCAGTCGACCTTGCCACAGTGAAGTCAATCGTAGATCCGCCGTTACCTTACCGCACACAAGCAGCGGTTCAGCACCGAAAGCAGGATCGTCCATCACCTTAAAATCGTAAAGATCAAATCCAGGGCGCGGAAACAGGCGGTATTTGACTGATTCAACTTTGACTTCCCTGCCCAGCGCCGCGCTTAAAGTTGAGGCCAGACGGTTCTTAAAGCGCGTGCCATTGATGTTTGGCGGCAGAAAGATACACAATGCCAGCATCACCACGACAATAGCAACGATTTTTTTCCTGGTAGACGTCATGATTAACGCACCAGGTGGAAGAGCCGGTTCCATCGGGTAAGACTAAAAAAATGTACAGTGACGTTTAGAAATGCAGCCACGCGGTCCCCAATGGGTTTTGGTTCGCCGTTTTCTTCAGGCACATTGAATGACCAGAACACAACCAGAGGACGACCAATAATGTTTTCCTTGGGCACAAAGCCCCAATAGCGGCTGTCCAGGCTATTGTCGCGATTGTCGCCCATGGCAAAGTAGTGGTCTGGCGGAATGACAACTTCGTCATTATGAATACTTTCCTGCAGAGTTGCGGCCCATTCTGGAGAAATCTGGCCAATGCCATAGCTGAGCGCGGTAGGAAATTCATCACGATAGGTATCGTAAGTTCCGTTGCGAATCACGTATGGCTCAGCTTGCCTGACCCCGTTCAGATAGATCACACCATCATGCAGCCGAATCCGGTCGCCCGGCACACCAATAATGCGCTTTACCAGGTACATTCCCTGCTCGGTGGGATTCGGAGTAAGAAAGACCGCCGTATCTCCGCGGTGAATCCCGCGATATGGCAGGATCCAACCCAGCTTTCCCCTGCCCAGTGGCGTTAGGCGATCGACAAATACATGGTCTCCCACCAACAGGGTCCGCTCCATGGAGCGTGACGGAATCTCAAAATGCTGGACAACAAAGGTAAGAATAAAGAGCCCCACTACCAGCACGGACGCAATTCCAGCTATCGATTCCGGCAAGGTCTCTTTTGGACGCTCGGGCTTTTCCTGATTTCTTTTAAATAACGGCAAGATATATTCCTGACTGAATTGGAATCAGCGCACCAGATGGAACATGCGGCTCCAGCGGGTTTCACTGAAAAAATGCGTAGCCACATGAACCAGGAAACCCACACGGTCCGCCATGGCGGTGCGCTCGTATTGGTCTTTAGGTGTATCAAATGACCAATAAATAAACAGCGGCCGCCCGATCACGTTTTCCCTGGGAATGAACCCCCAGAACCGGCTGTCCAGGCTAACGTCGCGGTTATCGCCCATGCCAAAAAAATTGTCCGACGGGACCACGAGTTCGCCGTCTTTCAGATGTTCCCGCATCACAATGGGCCATTCCGGGTTTACATTCGAATCGCCGTCCGGAGGGACCACGGGAAACTGGTCACGATATGGTGAATAGCTTTGTCCGGAATGGTTCACATATGGCTCATTCAGGGCTTCGCCATTTCGGTAAACCTTGCCGTCACGGAGATGAATGCGGTCTCCCGGGATTCCGATAATCCGCTTCACCACATACATTCCCGGTTCTTTCGGGTGCAGGAACACAATAATGTCGCCGTGCCGGATCTCGCGGTACGGAATCAACGGCCCCACATATGCGGCTTTCGACGTGGGCGACAGGCGATCGACAAAAACATGGTCGCCCACCAAAAGCGTTTTGACCATGGACTCCGACGGTATTTCAAAGGCCTGCACCATAAACGTGATGATGAACAGTCCTGAAACCAGCACCGAAGCAATCCCGGAGATTGATTCAGGCAGGCTTTCTTTTTTCTTTTCCGGTTTTTTCTCTTTGCTCTTATCGAACAAACGCGATTTCCTGCTCAGAATATGGATTGATCAGCGAATCAGACGAAACATGCGGTCCCAGCGCGCCATGTCCAGCAGGTGGGCCAGTGTCTGTCCTGAATGAATGAGTTTATCACCGGAGCGTCTGGGTTCCGAGCCTCGGACTGAGAGATAGATCACCAATGGCCTACCTACGATGTTGGCCCGAGGTACAAATCCCCAATAGCGGCTGTCAAGGCTGTTGTCGCGGTTGTCACCCATCACAAAATAATGGTCCGCCGGCACCACCAGTTCGCCATCGTTCACGTAATTCGACAATTCATATCGCCAATGGCGGTCAATATCCCGGGAATAGCCACGCTGATTGGGGAAGTTGTCGCGATATCCATCCGGCATCCATTGCTTGTGCACTGCGTAATTTTCCTGGAGCGGAGTGCCGTTCACATAAACGATCTTGTCGCGAAGGCGGATATGGTCGCCCGGCATTCCAATCACGCGTTTCACTAGAAATTGGGATGGATCGACAGGGAAATAAAAAACGACGATGTCGCCTCGTTCGATTTTTCCATAAGGCAGCAGGTGCGCCGATCCTGGCAAGCCTGCGTAATGCAATTTGTCCACCAGCAGGAAATCGCCGATTAGCAGCGTATTTTCCATGGAGCCAGAAGGAATTTGAAACGCCTGAACGATAAACGTGATCACGTAAATGCTGAAGATCACGACGGTGAAGAAAGCCTGTATCCCGAAAAGGTCCTTCGGTTCTCGATGGCTCTTGCGCTCCGGAGCGGCTGGAGATGCGCTTTCTGGCAGAGCGACATCCGGCTCAACAGTCTGAGGCTCAGCCGGCACCTGCGCGGGTGCAGCTTCAACCTGCGCTGGCACCGCCGCCAAAGCTTCTTCCGCCGGATTCTGATCTCTATCGTTCATTCATCTCAGCCTGGCCGCGCAAGTGCTCCAGCGCCTGTTTGGCGGCAAGTTGTTCCGCTTTCTTTTTCGTTCCGCCTTCGGCCCGGGCCACGTATTCCATCTTGCTTTGTCCCTGGATATAAATCCGCGCTTCCACCGTAAACGTCTTGCGATGGTCTGGGCCTTCTTCTTTCACCGTGACATAAACAGGCTGTTGCCTGCCACTGGACTGCAATAGTTCCTGCAATGCGGACTTATGGTCCGTAAGGCTGAATTCACTTTCACCATCAGCAGTAATCGTCTCCAGTTCGAATTCCAGGACTTGCCGGATGATGAATTCCCGCGTCTTTTCCAGCCCCGCATCCAGGTACATGGCGGCGATCACGGCTTCCAGGGCGTCTGAAAGCAGCGTTCCTTTTGATCTTCCACCACTGCGCTCTTCACCGCGTCCAAGCCGCAGGTATTTGCCTAATCCGATCCTGGTTGCGACGCCCACTAGATGTTCCGCACTGACCAAGTGCGCCTTGAGTTTTGATAGCTGGCCTTCATGAAAGGTCGGGAATTTTTCAAACAACAGCTGGCTCGTCACCAGCCCGAGCACTGCATCTCCTAAAAACTCAAACTGCTCATTATCGAGTATCTCGACAGAGGCATCCGGACCGCCGGCCTTGGATTCTTCGTGCGCGTGCGAACTGTGCGTCAGGGCTCGCTCCAGCATCTCCGGGCGCTTAAAAGTGTGTCCCAGCGCGGATTGTAATGTGGCGAGATCAGAATTCATCGTGAGGGAGCTCATTGTGGCTCCGTTGGCGACGCATTGCGCGGACCTCTGGCCAGCCCAGCCAATCGCTCATGTTCAACTTCCGCCAGCTTCTGTAATTCAGGATCGGAACTGGCAAGTTGCAATGCCTGCTCCACCGAGCCAAGCGCAGCGACATATTTCTTTCGATGGTCCTGCGCCAGCGCCAGGTGGTACCACGCATATCCATCGGGCCGGATTTTGGCCAGTTCCGTGGCGGTCTTCAGGTCTTTTTCCGCGCCGGCATCGTCGCCGGTTTTGAGCTTCATTATTCCAAGTGCTGAGTAAGCCATGGACTGCAGTGTCGTCTTGTAAACATTCCCACCTAAATAGCCCGCTTCAGCCGCCTGGATGGCACGCGAAGCGTTGTGCTTGATGGTGCTGACTTTCTTGTCCCGGTCGCGATCTCGATCACCCAGGGAATCTGCGAGTACCGTGGCCGTAAGCACCAGAGCCAGGGGATTGTCAGGATCAAGCGCCAGCACTCTTTCGCCCATGGCCAGCATTTTTACAGGATTGTTTTCTCGCTGATATTGGAGCATCGCGCTGGAATAAAGATAGAGGCGTAATGCGCTTGTGGGATACCGGTTAGCGAAATCAATGGCCGCAGTCTCTTCAGCGGCAGCACCCTGCAATGCGTAAGCGGCATTGAAATCGGCGCGTTCCTGCTCGCTTCTCGCCTGGGGACGTGTTGGTGATGGGCCGTCCTGGGCTCCATTCTGCGCGATCGCCGATTCGAGTCCACTCAGCGGAATGGCGCAAAAGAATAGAGCGGCCAGACACAAGGTGGTGCTTTTGACTAGGTCTAGCTTCCAGCGCGGAAACCGTGCTGTTGGTATTGCGGTCGTAACTGCTATATGCCCTGAACTCATAAATACAACTGCATTCTACTTCGAAGCCGGCGGCGGCAGCCTTTCCGGGGAAGGTGAAGTTCCGCCGGTAAGTGTCAGCAAGCGGCTTTGCTCGCCCTTGGCAAGATTCCCCAGGTCGGCATTCGCGCCCATGACCTGCAGCGCACGGTTAATCGAGGCCAGCGCCTCTGAATATTTTTTCTGGTGGTCCTGCGCCAGCGCCAGATGGTACCAGATATAAGGATCGGGCTGGCTTTGGTTCAAATCAGCCGAGAGCTTTAATTCCTTCTCCGCTGCTATGTCATCCGAGGTCTTTAGCGCAATAATTCCAAGGGCCGAGTGGGCCATCGACTGCAATGTGTTTTTGTATGCCATCACCTGCTCCGGTGTCGCATTAGCTGGAGGCACGAACGATGAATCCACGGTGTCCAGCGCATGTGAGGCATTCTTCCTGGCTCGCGCGATTTTCGCCTGCCTGTCTGTATCCGCATCACTCAGGCTGTCGGCAAGAACTGTCGCCGTTAGCACCAGCGCGATGGAATTGTCAGGATCAAGCTGGAGCACCTTCTCTCCCACGCTCAACATCTTTGCCGGATTATTTTCGTTTTGGTACTCATGCATGGCCTTGGAATAGAGGAAGGCCTTTAACTCGCTGTCGGGATATTTTGCCGCGAAGTCATCAGCGGCTTTCTCCGAAGCTGTGCCGCCGGCAATAGCGTACGCAGTGTTGTAATCGTTGAATTCAGGATGTGTCTTGGCCTGGGGCACGTGCTTGCCTGCGGGCTGCGCTTGTTTACTACCGGCGCCGCTCGGCTGCTGCGAGATCAGAGTTGCACTGACACTGCAAAACATCAGAAACAGCACGGCATGGTAAGAACGCTTTTTCATGGTTTGGCCGTTTTCCGAGCCTGGTAGGGTTCCATGAGGCCTCTCTCTGCGGCTGCTCTTGTATCCGCCGAGGGGTCGCCGGCAGCCAGCGCTGCCCGATAATGCTCTACAGCAACGTCGCGTTTTTCCTGAATATCGAAGATCCGGCCAAGATATATGTGGCTCCAGGCCAGCATGCGCGAGTCATGCACAGATTGAACTGCCTGCTCAAAGCTGGCGCGCGCCTCTTCCATCTTTCCAGTTAGGGTTGCGATTCTGGCAAGAATGAAAACCGCGTGCCCAGGCGCTTCACCGCCATGATTGTGCTGGAGGACTTCATTCGCCAGCTTCTGCGCGCCTTCGCGATCCCCGGCTGCAAGTTTCTGCTCCGCTATGTTCAGCAGGCGATCTTCATTGGGCGCGGGTTGGACTGCGCTCACGATTTCCGGCGTGGCTTCTTGGCGGAACACAACGTCACGGGCCCTTTTGCGCTCCCGCTCCAGACTAATGGTGTGCAGCAGGTTGCCGTAAGCATTCTTCAGCCCGGTTGAGTCTTTTTCAAAATCCGCTAACTGATCGTAAAGGACCCGGGTCAGCACGAATCCTTCCTCAACTGATCGCTGCACGTAGGCATTTCTGCCGGCTTCGTTCGATTTGGGAATTGTGGTGCGCGCTTCAATGGCGCGAATCAGGCACTCATTCACCATGAGCGAGATGTCGTTCTTGAAGGCCGTCGCCATGGGCGCAGTTTTTACGTCTTCCAATATCGGTTCCAGCTGTTTCAGCGTGTTTCCGTGAGAAAGCGCCATGGGATCGAGTACAAAATGTAAATACGTGTGGCGGATCTCCGGAAAACGCACATGCTGTTCACGGTCTGGCGAGATAACCATGTAGTAATTAGTGCCAAAGTTTCTCGAATCCACCTGTCCTGGGGAAAGCAGGGGCTCCATGTAAATGACGAATCGCTGGCCGGGATAATTGCTGAACGGGACCTTTAAATAAAGATCAGTCTGAATAAGCAACTGGGAGACGGGATCATGAAGTTGATTGACCAGTGCCTGATATTCCGGTTGATGCTTCCGCCAGATAGCTTGAATGTTTGCTGCCTGATAAAACTTTTTTAATGGAGAGAGAACGCCGAGCACACGTTCGGCATCGGGGGCCAGATCAGCTTCAGAAACAGCTGGAGCAAAGTCCGGCGGTGGTCCCAAATTCAGAGCGAGAGAAAGGTAAGGTGTTACGTCATTATCTTTGCCGGGAACCTGATGGTCGATCCAAAATTGGCAGAGCGCGTTTCCTGCCTGCTTGGCTTCCTGGGACTGTGTCAATGCACTACGCACTTCCGTCCGCACTGTCTGGCGAAGGGGCATGGAAGATTCCAGTCCGGCGTCGTAACCGCAGCTGTTTAAGGCAGCCGCCAGCGTGAAAAACGTCTCGCTGACTTCCAATTGCGCTTTGGTGGCCTGAGCAAAAGACCTTCCCGCCGCCATAAGCAGCAGCACAGACCAGAAAAATGCTTGAAGTTTCCGCTTCAGGGTCCCCTCCAAATGTGTGGGAAAACTCAAGTTTAGGCCAGAAAAACAGAAAGGGTCAAACCCTGAGGGTCTGACCCTTCCAGATAAGCGGAAACCTATCCCTTCACGTTTATATGGGAAAAGGACATAATCGCCTTCCCTGGGACTGGCCGACCGAAGGATTGGGCCGGAACGAAGATGGTAAACAGCAGGGCGCGGTTCAACTGCGCCTTCACTTCTTCATCGTCGCGCCCGGAAATGATGCGGAAATTTTCCACCCGCCCGGTAGTGTCCACATACGTTTCAATGACTACCGGGGAATCCAGGGTCAGCTGGTTCTCAGGGTACTCAGAGACCTGTAACCGTGGCGGAGTGTAAAAGGTTGATGGAACATCGTCATTGGCGCTCACTCGTGCGGGCATCAGCAAAACGATCAAGACGCCAAAGAAGATGACTGCGGACAGCACGCCTGCGGTGGCCGGAACCATGAAACCCTGAAATGTATTTTCCAGCCGCAGAACGCAACGCTGGAACAGGCTCAGCGAGTTGCGAGAGCGGGTGCTGGAAATGGCGACACGGATCTTCAACGCCATGTCAGAGGGGGGCTGACGGCGTCCAAGCGATGAAACCAGCGAACGTGTATTTTCCAAGAGAGCATATTCTTTCTGGCAATCCGCACATTGCTCCAGATGGGCGAAGATATCGTGCATCTCCGTCCCGCTGACGGCGCGGTCCAGATACGATGAGAACAGGGGCCGGGCCTCTGTACATCTCATGACTGTGCCTCCACTTCTGATTGCGCCGGAGAGCGGTGATTTGCTTCCGGCTTGTTTCCCCCCACCTCAGAACCCATTTGGTCGACGAAAGACTCCAGTCGTTTCTTTAGCGCATCGCGGCCGCGGATCAGGCGGGACTTTACTGTTCCCAGCGAAATCTGCAACACCTCTGCAATCTCTTCATAGGCAAGCCCTTCAATATCGCGCAGCACCACGGTTGTACGATAAGGCTCCGGAATTTGTTTCAATTCCATCTCCACCCGCGCACGCACTTCTTCATGAGCAAAAATCTCCATGGGCGATTCACGCTTGTCTGCCAGGGTGTCACACAGGCCAAAGGAGTTTCCCTCCTGGTCCACATGGGCTTCCATGGAAGTCTCTTTGCTCTTGTGCCGGAACCACCAGCGCCTCTGGTTGGAAGCCTCATGGATCGCAATGCGGTAGAGCCACGTCTTCAGGCTGCATTCACCATTGAAACGCTTCATACCGCGAAAAACTTTAAGGAAGACTTCCTGAGTGGTGTCCGCGGCATCTGCAGGGTCGGTCAGAATGCGGTACACCAGGCTGTAAATCGGCTGATGATAGTGGGTCACAAGCCAGTTGTAAGCCTCTTCAGAGCCGGCTTTAAGCTCGGCAACAATAGAGGCTTCTTCGGCTCTTACGCCGATTGCGGTGGCGATGTTTCCCAATGCTGTTACTCCCGCCACTCTTCTCATGGCGTCACCCCAATTTTCTCAAGATATGGGCGCCGCCACAACTACCTTCAGTGGTAACGGCAGTAATCTACCCAAGGGGACAGCAATTCCTTTAAATGGATAGACCCCACCCGGGGGTCAGAAGTTCCATGATCTTTGATCTTGGGAGATTAGTGAGGAGAAGATGAACTCTGCGCGGGAGTGGCAGTAGGTTGCGCAGGCGGGGTGGAAGTCTTTTTCTTTGTGGATTTTGGATGCTTGCGGGGAGGAGTATCGTTTTCGTCGATTACAACCACTTTTCGCCCCGGAACAACCGCACCTGGGGTCTGCCTCGCCTGAACTGAATTGGCAGCCGCCCGATTGGCTGCCTCCATTTTCCCAGCCGCCTGCTCGATATACGTGGATAAGTTCTGCCGGACAGTGTCCAAGGCGGTGGCATCGCCCTCCAGAGGTTGATACTCCTCTTTCTTGCCATAAGCGCCAGCGGCCTCAGCCATGGAGCTGAGAAACTCATAAACCACATTCAAATTGTGGTACAGCTTGAAGCTGGCCAGCACTCCACCGCGGCTGGTCTGGACATCGCTAACCAGGCCAGGCACGGCGTTGGCGATATTTTTCTGCAATGAATCCGCCACCTGCTGCATTTGTTGTTTTTCCTGCGAGTCAGTCTTCCATTTTTCTATACGCAGCTTTCCAAGATTGACGTTGGCTGAACTGGTGGCTTTCTGGACTTGCAGGAGAATAGTGTTGAGATCAGTTTGCGGCGTGTCTTGCGCCGGCTGAGGCATGGGCGCTTGCTGCCCCATGGCGTCCAATCCGAGGCAAATTATCAGGATAAAAATTACCGCTCTCGCAGATTTCATGGGGGAACACTCCTGCAAATACTCAGATGTGAATCGCCAACCGTAGGGTTACTTCCTGAAAGCGCCTTTTAGCTGCCATTGCACCCGCACCCAGGGCCAACGCAACTTAATAGAATACACAAAAGCCGCGAGGTTGTTGGCCAGATGCCCCATGCTGAGCGACTTTGCGCCTTTTGGCCCGCCGAGGCTTCAACATCCCACCGCAGGTTAAGAATTGTTACCCCTCTGTGGTGGCCGAATCCGCCGCCCGTTCCTGACATCTAACTAATTAACCAAATAGTTAATATTGTAAGGATAGATTGAGATCAGGAGGAGGCCATGAAAAAAGGTCTAAACACATTCTTATCTGCGATCCTGGCTTTGGGAACTACGGGATTGGCATTCGCCGCTTCCGTTGACCAGCCTTCGCAGCAGATCACAAACACCGCCGACGCTCGGCTTGAACAGCGGCTTTCCAAGGGAGTTCGCCATGAACTAAACATGATTCCGCAGTTTACGGTTTTCGATAATCTCGCTTACCGTGTAGATGGCGGAACGGTTACTCTGTTCGGGCAGGTACGGGACGGAATCGTAAAAGATTCGGCTGAAGCCCGCGTGAAGCACCTGGAAGGCGTGGAGCGCGTGGATAACCAGATTGAGATACTTCCGGCGTCATTCAATGACGATCGCATTCGCCGCCAAGTGGCGCGAGCCGTATTCAACGATCCCCGGCTGTTCAATTATGCGATCCAGCCCACGCCGCCGATACACATTATCGTGAAGAACGGTCATGTGGACCTGGAAGGCGTAGTAAGAACCCAGGCGGAAAAAGATGATGCTTTCATCCGCGCGAATGGTGTTTCCGGAGTTTTCTCCGTGCAGAACAATCTGCAGGTGGAACAGCCGGCAACAAAAGGCTAAACAACCAACATGAGTTAAAGCTGCCCGGAGTGAAAACAATCGCTCCGGGCAGTATTGCGTTTGGGGCCGTGGGATTCACAAACATCCTGCAATCAACGAGTAAGCTTGCTGCAAGAAATCGGGGGTCTCGTGAAAGACCCCCGGTTTTTTATTCAGAATGCCGGCTCACTATTCATCATCGTCGTCATCAAGATCCGGCAGACGCTTGGTTTTCTCCAGGACCACGGCTTGCAGCTCCCGTGGGTGAAGCCCCAGCGCTTTGAGAATGGTCGGCGCGATCTGCTTGGTCTCCACTGGAGCGGCGACCGTGTGAGGAACGATGCCCGGTTGCGAGATCATGATCGGAACATGAATATCGTTCTCATGGAATCCGCCATGTTCCACCTTCTTCGATCCGCCGGTGTAAATCACACCGAGTTCGGGTTGAACAATGATGTCCGGCTGCCGGTTGGCAAACGATTGCAGCGTACCGCCAAACAGCGTATTGAAATCATTCCCGGAATAGATAGCTTCAGCGCCGATCGCGGCTGCATTGGCCTGCAGTACGGCCATCACATCGGCAGCTTTGGAATGATCTGTCAGCCAGATCACGGCAACGGTATCCGTTGTGACCTGGGCAGTGAGTCCGGGCCGCACGCTTTCAATCAACGTGTTGTAGATTCCCGCCTTAATGGTGTGCCGCAAGGCCGGATCTACCGGGCTGTTGGCATGCTTGGCAGTCACGATCACCATAGTGGAATCGAGCAGATTTTGCGCCCGTAGCTCATTCACCATGCGCTGCAATGCGCCGTCCACGTAATCATAAGCGGCGGCAAGACCCGCGCTGAGATCGCCGTTGGCATTGGTGTACCCGGCTACTTTTTGTCCGACGTTGGGGGTCTGGAAGTTCATGCCAAAGATGGCCGGAACGCCAACTTGCAGTGCCCCGCTGTGGTCGAAGCCGTCAATCTGATGAAGAATGGCCTGCACCTTGACTTCGTCATCGGCTTCAGTTTGCGCGACAGAATTTTTGAACGGCGCAGCTTCAGGCGTGAACAAATCATCCACGCCCGTCCCCGAAGGCCCATTGTAAAGATCATATGCCGGATGTTTGTCGGCTATAGCTGTGCGGCCGCCGTGCGCTTTGATGACTTCAAAGATCGTATTCACCTTGAGGTAGCTGTGTGGGAACACTGGCGTGCAGCCATGGTCAGGGTCGCGAGGCAGTAGGTTGGGATCAATGGTGGTGAACTCCACGTTTGGATCCACGTCAATGACCTCGTCATACGGAGCTACCGCGCCGCGGGTGGAACAATCTGAACCGGCTGGCGACAGATTATCGTCCCAGGAGACATCATAAAATATGCCCGTGGAAGACGGAGATCCGCCCGTCACCATAGCCAGCGAGCCAGGAAAAGAATCCGAAGGACGCATCGAAATTGCGTTGGAGTAACGAACGCCGCGTGATGCCAGCTCGGCCAGAGCCGAATTGGGATGACTAGCAATATACCGTTCCAGATCAAATTGATGAAAGCCGTCCAGACTTAAAAGCAGCACTCTCCGCGCTTTACCCTGAGGAAGGTTGTCATTGCCTTGTGGACCGGCAAATGCCTGGAGGGAAAGCATACCGGAAAGAAGAACCATGAGTACTACCAGCAGTATTGGTTTTTTCACAACTATCTCCTTGTCCGCAGCGCTTGCGACGCCGCAGACGATTTAGAACCTACCGGAAGACAGAAGCAGTTTCTTAGCCGTGACTTAAAGTTCTGATTTCGAAAACTAGAATGAGAACCGTGCTCCCAACTGCACCTGCCTTGGTCCTCCGAACCTGGTTGTAAGCGGCGCAAACGGCGCCTGGCCGGCAGTGGCTAGAGGCGCGGACGGGCTGCCAAAGAAGCTCACCCCATCAGGGCCATAGTTTTTGTTGCCGTTGTGGCTGACATTGAAAAACTCGGCAAACGTTTCCACGCGGGCCTTCTCTTTGAGACGAAACGACTTGAGTATTCGCATGTCGAGGTCAAAGAATGGATCGCCGCGCATGCTGTTGCGTCCGGCGACTTTCCCATTGATGATGGCCCGATCATTGTCGTCATTACCGTCGTTCTGCGTATCAAATCCGATCATCGGCGTAAAGGGGGAACCAGAGCGCGTGAGTGTGATTGCACTCAGAGAAAATCCGTAAGGCAAATCCAGAATGCCGCTAAGACGTAACGTGTGCCTCACATCATTCTTGGAAGGACCTGCCTCAAGCTCTGGCAGTAGCGGATCCAGCGTGGTTTCACGGTTGAAGTTACGTTCCTGGCTGTCATCGTCACGGTTCCACGCCAGCGTGTAGCCTGCCTGGAATTGCAGACGGTGGCTCATGCGCTTGTTGATGGCAAAATCAAAACCGTCATAGGTGGAATGCGCTTCAGACTCGTTAATTGAAAATGAAGTGATCGATGGGTCAGGGCGCGTCTTAGGGAAAATCGGCATGCCCGTGGAATCGAACGTGGCCGGGAACAAGTTTTTATCCAAACGCCGCTGCAATCCCCAGGTGGAGTTTCTTGTGTATCCGGCAGAAACTGTCCAATTGTCCTTGATCACCGTTTCCATGCTGCTGCTGGCCTGGAATGAACGGGGGTTGTGGAAGTTGGGGTCAAAGCCGAGCACTCGCTGTGGCGCCGGGTTGACTCCGGCGGGAATCGACATAAGCGTATTCGGGAACGTGAGGAAGTTCAGGACGTTGGGATCGAACTTGCTGTCCAGCACCGCAGTGGTTGAGTTGTTGTCAGTGAAAATGCGCTGGAACAGATTGGCTGGAGTTCGTGCATCATATAAGCCGGCAGAGGCACGGATCACGGTGGTTCCGTGGCCTTTGGGATCCCATGCCAAACCAAGACGCGGCTGCCACATTTTCAGATCGTTTGGAATGCGGGTGGTCTGCGGCAAAGCAGGGTTGGGGTTCGTGGGCTGCGGGTTCCATTGTCCATCCCAGCGGAAACCGGCGTTGACCATCAGATTGTGGCCGAGTGCAAACTTGTCCTGAACAAACATACCAAGTTCCTGCTGCGTGCCACGATAAATAAAATCGTCAGGATTTCCGCTTGTGGGAACCGTCCCGCGATAGCGTCCGATCTTGCCAGCGATGAAATCGGAGAGTGACTTAAAGTCGTAGCGTCCCGCTTCAAAGGTCTCGCGCTCCTGCTTTGCCGGAGTCAGGTTGCTGTCCACTCCGAATCGAAGTGAATGGCGGCCCTTGGTGACGCTTACGTTGTCCGTGAGTTCGTAACGGTAGTTGTCAAAAATTCGCGGGTGGGCAACTTCTCCGCCAATGCTGCCAACTCCCGTGATATTGATCATGGCCGTTGTAAGGTTCGGGGCTTCAATTCTTTCGTCGCTCGCAGCCTGCCCCCGCAATTCGTTCAACAAAGACGAACTGAAAGCTGAAACCAGGCTGCTCTTTACCGCCATGCTTGAGGCCTTTCGGTCATAGTTCGTCGATTCCGCCTGGTCATTGGTACGGGGCACCAGTCCAAAGTTCTGGGCATCAAGGTTGGCAAACAGAAAGTCAACGTTCAACACGTGCTTCGTAGTCAATGAATGGTCAAGGCGCGCAAAAAGCGAGGTCACATCGTTGGTGCCCTCTTTTTCCCCCTGCAGAGAGGCCAGACTCGCAGGCAAACTAACGCCAACTGGCTGCGGCTGAAACTGAACCGTGAACGGTACGCTCAAATAGTTCTGTTCTGCCGCCACGAAAAAGAACGAACGGTCTTTTTTGATATGCCCGCCCATGGAACCGCCGAACTGGTTCTGCATGTTCATGGCCGGATTGCCAAAAGCGTCCGGCGACGTCATGTCCGCATTGCGGTTCATGTAGAAACCTTCACCGTGCCAGTCGTTGGTGCCGGACTTGGTGACAGCATTCACAAAGCCGGCATTAGTCCTTCCGACTTCCGCGTCCGCGCCGCTGCGAACTACCTGGAACTCCCGCACGGCTGATAGTGGAAAGAAAAATACTGGCTCGTTGCCGCCACGCTGGTTACCCTGCAACGGATCATTGAAGTCGGCGCCATCGAGAGCGACGTTAGAATTGATGGACCGCTGGCCAGAAATGACCAGGCCATTGCGGTCTGATTCCTGATAAATGTCCGGCGTCAGCTGCACAAAATCAGGGAAAGCGCGACCACGGATCGGCGCTGAGGTGATGGATCTCAGATAAACGCTCGCCGAACTAGAGGCATCATGGGTGTCAATGGGACTATCAGTATTCATGACCATCGTCTGGGTCTGTACCGTTTGCTCTTTGCCGCCGCCATCCTGGGTAGCGGACTTCAACGACAATGTCATTGCGTGGCTACGCCCTACGGTAACGATCGCTTCTACTTCATCAGTCTTAAAGTCGCCTTGCGAGGCCTGAACAAAGTAACGGCCCACCGGTAGAGCCTGGGCGTCAAACTGCCCGAGGCTATTGGTATGCAATTCGCGCACATAGCCGGTTTCAGCATTTCGGACAGTAATGTTCGCGTTGGCGGCAGCTGTGCCATCAGCATTGCTGATCTCCCCGCGCAGCCCGCCTGCGCCGGCATCAGACTGGGCAAACATTGCCTGGCCAAACAGCAACATCAAAAGAACAAGCGAACCGCTCAATATTGGTTGACGACGAAGTAGCCGTTGCAGCATTTTCTTTCCTCTTCTTTATGATTTACGCAACTTCAATGTGTTCGTCCGAGGACGATTCACCGATTCAGTTGCAGTGATTCTGTGCGGGCTGATTATCTATGCTGCACACAATCTGCGTTAGTTACTTGGGTCGTATTACCAGCGCACTTTCCTGGTTCCGATTTGTTGCTGTTCCCATTTTGGAACTAGCCCTAGATAGCAGATTCGCACTAACACATGCTTATCCTCTGCTACTTTGTGAAGGTAGCCATGTTTTATTCACTTTGTTCCATTTTGGAACTACAGAAATTTCCAGCCATACGGAAGTAACGTGATCTTAGTATGCAATTACAAAAGGACAATGCAGTGTTAACTTCCGTGAGCACGCGAATGTTTTTATGCTGGAAGTGCGCGTAATATTTAGCGCATATTCATATGCAGAAATTCATAAACTAAAACAGCTACAAAAGTGTGTGGCTGACTCCATCTGAATGGTAAGAGTGCAAGCGAGATTATGATCCTCACTTTTTCAAACCGCGCCTTTCGTCTCTTAAGATCGACCTTCGTTATTTTGATCGCGACACTGCTTTGCAATACGCTGGCTATGTCGCCGGCGGTTTCGCAAACCACACAAGCGCAAAGCAACACACGGAAACTCAAAGTCAGCGTGCCTCCGGAATATCCGGAACTCGCGCGCAAAATGAATATCCAGGGAGTGGCACGCGTCCTGCTTACCGTGGCTTCAGACGGCAGAGTGGTTGGCGTGAAAGAGCTGGGTGGCAATCCGGTTCTGGTGGCTTCTCTAGTACAAGCAGTACATAAATGGAAGTATGAATCGGCGGACCACGAGAGTGACATTGAAGTGCGGTTTGAGTTTACCCAGAACCACTAGATGTCCTCACCGGTTCTATTGAAGTGGATGCATAGCAGCCAGCTCTTCCTACCTGAGTGCTTATCAGCTAGCCTGAAAAAATAGTTTGTGCGCGACGATTCGGGGGTGTTCCGAAGGGTCGCGCACAAGATACTTTCCTATGCAGCGGTAGTTTCGCCGCCCAACAAGGTCAACACTTCGCCAGTGATGTAACTGGAATCCGCCTCCGACGCAAAGAAGACAAACGCAGGAGCAACTTCTTCGGGCTGGGCGGGACGTTCCATAGGCGTCGCCTTTCCGTGCTCTGCCGCTTTTTCGGCAGGTTTGTCGGCGATATTGAGTGGAGTCCATACCGGGCCTGGAGCTACGCAATTCACCCGGATCTTCTTTTCGACCAGATTCTGCGCCAGCGACTTGGTGAAAGCATGGATCGCGCCTTTGGTGGACGAATAATCAAGCAGTTGTTTGCTGCCTTGCAGACCGGTGACGGAGCCGGTATTCACGACTGCACTGCCGGGTTTCAGGTGAGGCAGTGCGGCCTTCGCCATGTGAAAGTAGCCGAATATGTTGGTCCGGAAAGTATTTTCCCACTGCTCTTCCGTGATTTCCTCAATGGATTCCTGGTGCTGCTGAAAAGCTGCGTTGTTCACCAAAACGTCGAGGCGTCCCAGTTCGTCGACGGTTTGCTCCACGGCCTGCCGACAGAACTCAGGATCTTTGACGTCGCCCGGAATCAGCACACAACGCCGACCTTCAACTTCAACTGCTCTGGCGGTTTCCTGCGCATCTTTCTCTTCTTCCGGAAGGAAAACCACGGCAACATCGGCCCCTTCGCGCGCATAAAGCACGGCGACGGCTCGGCCAATTCCGGAATCGCCGCCAGTGATCAACGCAACTTTGTCCAGAAGCTTGTCTGCTCCCCGATACAGCGGGGCTTTATATTTTGGACGGGGCTCCACGTCGGCTTCAATCCCGGGATGAGACTGGTGCTGTTTGGGAAATGGCGGCTTCGGCTCTTTCTGCTGGGCCTTGCCTTTGGTTGCAAACGCCATCAGCTTGCCTTTGGATTGTGGTTTCGATGCTCTTTTCTGTGCGGTGAACCGACGCGCCATAATGCTCTCCTCATTTGAGACTTGTAAGTCTTGATTTAGGACTTGTAAGTCCTGGGTTGCGATGTCAATCAAAAAGATGAACATTTCGCGCCGGAGGATGGTGGGGTAAAGAGTAACTTTGCGCAGCTCGGCTCGCGCCTTACTCACTTTTTTGCATAACGATCGTCATTTCTTGGGGCGCAACTCAATTCCGCTCTGACGCTTCTCACTCATCAGGGAGGAACAATGGCAAACAAGAAAAGTTCTAGTTCGAAAAAGAAATCCAGCGGTCGCAAGTACGGCAAAGCTGCCGGCAAATCAGTGAAGAGCGCCATGCATCGAAGGAAAAAGGGCACACTCAAATCGGGCAAAGGTGGCAAAGGCGGTACGGTGAAGAGCCGCAAACAGGCCATCGCCATAGGGCTGTCAGAGGCGCGGGAAAAAGGCGCAAAGGTGCCAAAAAAGAAGTAGCCGCCCAGCAAGCAAGGCGCCCACAGGTCCAGAACTAAAAAAAGGCGAAGCTCCCGAAGGCTTCGCCTTATGTTAAATAGTTCTCTTCCAGCGTTATACCAACAGCGTCACACCAACTCTCTCACTTTGTCGGCAATCTGCGTGGCAATTATTTTCTTGGTATTGGGCTCGCCCCGCACCAGCGACTCAGTGAATTTTGTTGCCTGCTCAAATGTGACCTTGGCCGGCATGGGAGCTTCAAAGGGATCCACCACGGCCTCAATAAGCACGGGCCCTTTGGTATTGGAACTCAGTGCGCTATCCAGAATCGCGCCGCATTCTTTGGCATCGTCAATTCGGAAGCCGACGGCGCCGCACGCCTCCGCAAATTTCACGAAATCAATCGGCGCAAGATCCACGCCGAATTCCGGATTGCCGAGAAAGACCATCTGCTCCCACTTAATCTGTCCGAGCGTGTTGTTCTTGATCACAACAACGATGATGGGAAGTTTGTATTTCACGGCGGTTACGAGTTCCGCCATGAGCATGCTGAACCCGCCATCGCCGATAAAACCAACGCACTGGCGCTCCGGGTGGGCGATCTGCGCGGAGATCGTGTAAGGCAGTCCACATGCCATGGTGGCCAGAGTGCCGGAGCAGGAGTACATCTGGCCGCGTTTGGCCAAAATGTGGCGTGCCCACCAGCTAGTAATGGTGCCGCTATCTGAGCTTACGATCGCATCACTGCGTAGCCGCTTCCCTAACTCGTGGGCAATCACTTGCGGCTTCATGGGTTTTTCCATGTTGGATGACCGCTTGTGCATCAACTCCCACCACTCTTTCATGCCCTTCTGTGCGGTCTCCAGAAAGCTGCGGTCTTCATTGCGATTGACCAAAGGCAGCAGCGCTTCCAGTGTGCGACGGCTGTCTCCCACCAAGCCGACTTCAACGTCATAGCGCAACCCAATGCGCACAGGATCAAGATCTATCTGGACTGCTTTAGCTTTGCCGGGTTTGGGCATGAACTCGATATAAGGGAAGGACGAGCCCACGATCAACAGTGTGTCGCACTCTTCCAGAGCTTCCTGTGATGGTTTAGTGCCAAGAAGCCCGATGCCGCCGGTGGTGTATGGACTCTCATCGGGAACAGCCGCTTTGCCCAGCAGCGCCTTCACAATGGGAGCGCCAAGTTTTTCCGCAGCTTGCTCCAAAACGTCTGTCGCATGCAGGGCGCCTTGTCCGGCAAGGATGGCAATCTTTTTTCCAGCGTTCAGTACATCGGCGGCGCGGCGCAGATCGGCGTCGTTGGGAAAGTGCCCACTATCAGCGTGAACAAGCGACACATGGCCTTTGATATTACGCTTGGAAGCGGTTTTGCGCTCGGCCTTCATGTCCTGAATGTCAGTAGGAAACGCGATGTGCGCGACCTTGCGATAGACGGTGGCAGTGCGGCAAGCAAGTTCCGTCACGTTTTCAACATGGGTTGGACCCATTACACGCGTGTTGTAAGCAGCCACATCCATGAAGAGACGGTCCAGAGCTACGTCCTGCTGGGTAAAGGTGTCACTCAGATCGTGATATGGCAACCCAGTGATGGCCAATACAGGTTGGCCATCGAGCTTGGCGTCATAAAGTCCATTGAGCAGGTGAATGCCTCCAGGACCTGAGGTGGCGAGACACACACCTAACTTCCCCGTGAATTTGGCGTGAGCGCAGGCCATGAACGCGGCAGCTTCTTCATGCCTTACCTGGACAAAACGGATTTGCTCCTGGTGCGTGCGCAAAGATTCCATAATGCCGTTGATGCCGTCTCCCGGCAAACCAAAAATGACATCGACTCCCCAATCGATCAATCCCTCAATCAACACATCGGCAGCAGTTTTGGCCATCGCGTAATCTCCTTATCCATGGACTATAAGAATTAGGATGCGAGGCAACCACACGCTGTTTTCGCGATTGGGTTGAGAAAACTCAAATGCTGCTCCACTGTGTTGGTTCTTGAAATGAATCAAACTGTTTTCTGTGGTGCGTGATGAGCGCGCATAAAGTACAATAGAGAAAAGGGCGGGCTGCTTGGCTCTCCTCTCAAAAATTCAAGTATCAGGAGTGCTCATGGCTGGAAGCTCTCGAACCACCTTTGCAAAGCGCCAAAAAGAGCGGCAGCGGCAGGAGAAGCAGGCTGAAAAAGCCCAACGCAAGCTGCAACGTAAAACTCAGGACCAGGAGACGGATCCCAACGCTCCTGAAAAGCCCAAAGACCTCACCGTTACCTATAACGAAGAAGGCATCCCTGAAGGTTTCGGCTTTCACGATTTTTAGAGACCTTGGGCGGGGGCTCCGCCCAAAGGTGTAGTATTAAGTAGCAGTTAGTTGTCCTCGACTCAGATAGACATTTCCCGCACTCGTCCCTGCCTATTTCTGCTGAGAACAGCACCACCCTAAGCAACAACGACAAAGGAGTCGCAGTGAAGAAGATTTACGTTGGCAATTTTTCATTCCACATGACAGAACCTGAACTCCGGGCGCTGTTTGAGCCTTTTGGAGCCATTGACAGCGCATCGGTGGCGACCGATCGCGATACAGGCCGGTCCCGCGGTTTCGGTTTTGTCCAGATGCCCAACGACGATGAAGCAGAAAAAGCGATGGCAGCGCTGAACGGCAAAGACTCCGGCGGACGGGCACTTACGGTAAATGAAGCAAGACCGCAAGCTCCCCGCAGCGGGTTTGGGGGCGGCGGTGGTGGCGGCCGGGGTCGTGGAAACGACCGTGGTGGCGGCAATGATCGCGGACCGCGTCAGCGTCGTGAACCCCGTTGGTAAGACCCAGCGTAGCAAGGCGTATGCGAGGAACAGCAGAAGCTGTTCCCAATGAGACACCTATGGAAACCGTTGTCTGCGGCAAATGCGGACAACGGTATGCCATCCGCATTGACTCTCAGCCGCAAGACGCGGAGCTCTCGCGAAAGCAAATGTCCTTTCTGGCTGACAAGCTTGTCTGGGACCACATTCAGGAACGGAAGCACCAGGGAACCATCGAACTGCCGAGCCTTTGAAGATTGTGGTTGTTTCGGCGGACTGACGGTGTGAAAGATTAGAATTCATGGGACAGGCTGGCCTTTTGAAATTTTTCAGCCCAGGAATGCGATATGGCTGTTGACAACAATGGGACAGCGACCGCCAAAGTAGAGGGCCACAGCGCCATCTTTTCCGTGCTGCGGCAATTGCTTCAACCCTATGAGAGCGAATTGGCCATCCGCACTGACAAGCCTGGGAACTGCTATCTGGAAACCCGTTCTTCCAGCATGAACGGTCGGCGGATGTTTTTTGCCGGGGCCAAAATCAAGAAAAATTACGTCAGCTTCTACCTTCCTGCTTTATATATGTTTCCCGATCTCTCAGACCGAATCTCCCCATCGCTCAAGAAAACAATGCAGGGACAAGCTTGCTTTAACTTCACCACCGCGAATCCGGACTGGTTTGAGGAGCTGGGAAGGCTGACCCAGGCCGGATATCAAAAGCTGAAGAGCGAGAAGCTGTTGTGATGGGCCATAAGCTCCTGAAAACGAAGTAGTAAACCTTAGTAATGCGTCTCCGCGCAATTGCACCAAGATTGTGCTATACTGATCTTGCTTTAGATCCGCGGTTGCAGGGCTCCTGAAGATCGAGATCTGGTCCGGGAATCCCACACTGACTTACCTCCGATTGTCTACGGCGAAAATTGAAAATATATCGGCATGAGATCACTCTGCGCTGACGTTTTGATAAACGTCTCTGACAGCACCCGCCGCCGATCAAAAGAAAGCAAAAAACTCTAAGTGTCTACGTTTAAAGAACTTCCCATATCTCCATATTTATTGGATCGCCTCCGTGCGTCCGAATTTGTAACTCCCACTGAAGTCCAGGCGGCCGCGATTCCGCATGCCGCCAGCGGCAAGAATGTTGTCGCAACGGCCCAGACCGGCACCGGCAAGACCCTTGCCTTCCTGGTTCCCGTGATGGACAAGCTGATGCAGCAGACAGAATCGCGGCCTGGCGCCCTGGTTCTGGTGCCTACCCGTGAGCTGGCACTGCAAATTGGCAAGCAATATGAACAACTTCGCGGCAAGAAACTGCCGCCTGCAGCGCTGCTGATTGGCGGCGTGGCTGAAAAATCACAACTACGGGCTGTGCGCTCCGGAGCCAAGCTGATCATCGCAACGCCCGGCAGGTTTGAAGACCTCTTTGACCGAGAATTGATTTCGCTTACCGGCGTAAAAATCCTGGTGCTGGACGAAGTGGATAGAATGCTCGACATGGGATTTATCCCAGCCATCCGCAGGATTGTGAGCCGGCTCCCAAAGCAACGCCAGACTTTGTGCTTCTCCGCGACGCTGGAAGCCTCTGTTGAACATCTGGTTGACGATTACGCTCGCGGCGCTGTCCGGCTGGCTTTTGGCTCGACCAAGCGGTCTTCTGAATCAGTGAATTTGACCGCGTACGAAGTCCATGCCGACCAGAAGCTTTCACTGTTGAAACGTCTTCTCAATGAGGAAACCGGGCGCACCCTGATTTTTGTCCGCACTAAGAGAGCTACCGAGCGGCTGGCTGAAAAGCTGAATCGCCAAGGGATGGCTGTAAGCGTGTTGCATGGCGACAGAAGCCAGTCACAGCGGAACAGCGCTCTTACGGCCTTCCAGCATGGGACATCGCGTGTTCTGGTGGCCACTGACGTAGCTTCACGCGGAATCCACGTTGACGATATCGCCCAGGTCATTAATTACGATCTGCCCGCGATACCGGAAGACTTTATTCATCGCGTGGGTAGGACGGGAAGGGCCGGAGCTACAGGCTCAGCCATCACGTTCTTCTCTGGGGTGGAGCGGTCTGACATCGCCAGGATCGAGCGGACGCTGCAACTGAAGATGCGCCGCGGGCACGTTGATAACGGATTGGTCCGGGAAGAACGAGCCATGCCGGTGGACGTTTCCAGCATGCGGGCGGAGCCGGTTAAGCCTGGATCCAGGATGGTTCGCCTTCCGGGAGAGGTCTTTCAGCGCTACACTGTCTAAAATCGACTAATGGCAGGCGAAAACGTCTTCCCAAACAGGTAATTTTCGGGTCTTTGGCGGTATTCCCGCCGAGACCCGTTGTAATTAGGGATGCACTTGACAGATTCTCCTATAGAATAGAATCATGTCCACCCAAAATGATCCTAAAGCTGACCTGCTGGTAAAAACGGCCGATTTCTACCGGCGCTCCATTGCCAATTACGGGCAATTTACAAGAACAGAAAGAAAGCCGCGCACCAAAAAACAGCTGGAACAGAGACTCCAGACCATTCTCAAGGAAATCGATTCGCTTGGCGCTAAGCCCGTTTCCGCAGATTGATAATAGAATCCTGAAAGCAATCCAGAGGCGTCTTCGACCCTCTGAGTAACTGCGTTCAACGGAGCACGAACCGTGACCCGCTGCCGATTAAGTCCCAGGGCAGTTAAACCATCTTCCAGGATGGGACCGCATAAATATGGCCAAGACTCGCCAATTTACCCGGTCCCGCCCGCAATCTTTGCTCGCCCGCGACGCGAGAGGGAAATCACTGTTGGCCACCCACGATAAATTCGACCCTGATTGGAAACAAGTAGATCCGGAAGACGAGGACAAGGAATACCTCACTCCAAATGAAGCCAGCAGCTTTATTGGGACGGAGGTGTCTTCCGCGGATGACATTGATGACCTGGTAATGACGCTGGATACCGAAGGCATTGATTTAACGGAAGGCGAACTGCCTTCACAGCGCCGCAGAAAGACCGGCTTTGGACTGGACGACCAGGAAGAACTGGATACCAGCGCCGCTCCCAGCGTGCTGGATAAGACCAGTGATCCGGTACGCCTTTACCTGCGCGAAATGGGCACGGTGCCCCTGCTTACGCGCCAGGGAGAAATCGAGATTGCCAAGCGATTTGAACGTGGACATCTCAGGGTGCTCAAAGCAATTTCACGTTGTCCAATTGTTATCCGTGAGATCAAAGCTCTTGGCACAGACCTTGAGTCAGGCGCGCGTTCCATAAAAGAGATAGTCGTTTTCAATGAAGAAGACGTCACTGACGATATTCTTTCCGCGCGTACTCAAGCCACTATTGATGAAATTCAAAAGATGGTGGAACACTACAACAAAGCCCAGAAGCTGGAGGACAAACTTGCAGGCATCAGCCGCAAGCAAAGTCCCAAACCATATCGCCGTTGCCAGTGGAAGCTGGGGCGGGAAAGGGTTGCGGTTTCACAGGTCATACGCAGCTTCAAATACACTCCGCAGGAAAGAAAACGGCTGATCGATCGTGTGACGACCACCACCGACACCATGCGCTCGCTGGATCGCCAGGCGCAACGGCTGGAAAAGAAAATCGACGGCACTCGCAACGAAGAGCATCGCGCTGAGTACAAGCGGCAGCAGAAGAGCTGCCTTTCCGACTTGAAACAGCTGGAGCAAGAAGCCGGCGTCAGCTACAAAGAGCTTTGCCGCACACAACGTGAAATCACGCAAGGAAACGTGGACGCGGAATATGCCAAGCGCGAACTGGTGGAAGCAAACTTGCGCCTTGTGGTCTCGATTGCAAAGAAATATACCAACCGTGGGCTGCAATTTCTGGATTTGATCCAGGAAGGCAACATGGGCTTGATGAAGGCCGTGGATAAATTTGAGTATCGGCGTGGGTACAAGTTTTCAACGTACGCAACGTGGTGGATTCGCCAGGCGGTTACGCGGGCAATTTCAGATCAGGCCCGTACCATTCGCGTTCCAGTCCACATGATTGAGAACATCAACAAGCTGCTTCGCGCCTCGCGCCAGTTGGTGCAGGAACTCGGACGCGAACCAACGTCAGAGGAAGTTGCGCAGCGCATGGACATTCCGGTATCGAGTGTCCGCAAAGTATTAAAGATCGCGCAACAGCCTATCTCACTTGAAAGCCGCGTAGGCGAAGAAGAAGATTCACGTCTGGGCGATTTCATCCAGGACACGACAGGCGTTTCTCCGGCTGAAGCCATGATCCGCGTGAACCTGAAGGAGCAGACTGCCAGCGTTTTGCGAACGCTCAATCCGCGGGAAGAGCGCATTATCAAAATGCGCTTTGGCCTGGAAGATGGGTCTGAGCACACGCTGGAAGAAGTGGGACAAAACTTCCAGGTAACGCGCGAACGCATCCGCCAGATTGAAGTAAAGGCGCTGCGAAAGCTGCGTCACCCTTCGCGCTCGCGCAGGCTGCGGGCGTTTGTGGATCGGAAGACCTTCGGCGAAATAGACTGAGCCGCTGTGGTTGAGTGGCGCCGCGATCCTACCATTCAGCGGAGATGATATTTTGAGTTGCGGGGCTGCCGATCCGTGCAAGTCGGCAGCTACTTACCAACCCGAAAGCTGATTCCTGACTCCTATTCACAATGAAGCAACTTGCATTGGGGATCCTGATAGGCTGCATTGTTTCCATGGGGACCCTCTGCCGCGCGCAAGGGAGCCCGCACGATGCCAAGGACAGGGACAGGGACAGCGGCGCGGTAAAAGTGCAGATGCATAACGTGATGTATCACTTTACCGATCAAATAGCAGTGCACCTGATCAATCTTGGCGGGAGCCTGGTGCCCACGAGCCCTGGCCACATCCCTATTTTTGACGACAAGAACTCTTTTGAAATCCAGATTACCGCCGCCGAGATGACGATGGACCCGCAATCCCTGGCGAACGTACTCAATAGTCACGTCTTCTCTGCCAAAGATGCGCCGCTGAAAGATATTTCTATAAGTATTGAAAAAGGCCGTCTAAAAGTAAAAGGCAAGCTGCACCAGAAAGGCGATCTCGGTTTTGAAACAGAAGGCCAGCTCAGCGCCACTTCCGATGGCAAGATCAGGCTGCACGCAGAAAAAATCAGAGCATTGCATCTGCCGGTGAAAGGATTGATGGACGCGTTCGGGCTCGATATAGCCAACCTGATCAAGAATGGCAAGGTGCGCGGGGTGCAGGTGGAGAAGGACGACCTGATTCTTGATCCGGCAGAGATCCTGCCGCCGCCGCGGATTTCCGGCAAGATCACGGACATTCATCTGGACGGCAACAATATTGTGCAGATTTTTGGCCAGCCCAGGAAGTATCCGTGGACCAAGGTTCCGGCGCAGAATTACATGGCGTATCGCGGCAACAAGCTGCAATTTGGAAAGCTAATGATGTCCGATACCGATCTTTTGTTGATTGATCCAGCACCCAAAGATCCGTTCGACTTTTATCTGGACCGCTACAAAGACCAGCTCGTGGCCGGATACAGCAAGACCACGCCAAGCTTCGGGCTGAATGTTTATATGGTTGACTTCAATAAGCTGAAAAAGACTTCTGCGCCGGCCAAAGCAGCCAAAAAAGGGAAATGAGATCTGGTTGTATTGGCGCGCAGGCGTAAACCTTTTAAAACATTCCGCCGGTGTTTACCGTGAGCGCACTCAGCGCGAGCTCTAGTTTGGTAATCGCCTCGTTTAATTCCGGATGTATCGCGCCGAACTTTTCACTCAGGCTCTTCAACAACTCATGAGCGCCTGTGATGTGCTGTATCGGTTCAGAGAGTGGCTGTTCGCCAGCCTTGGGTTCATCGCTTTTCGGATCCATTGCAAGTACCTCCTTAACGAGCCTTTTGCCAGATGGATGTTACATTCATTATCCCACGCGCATCGCCCGAAGGCCGCAGGCAGTTCATGCTTTGCCGCTCATGACGCGAGGCGCATATCCTTTCCAAATGTGGATGGTTGCGTAGCTGCGGTATGGGCTCCAACAGCTGAAAGCCTGCTCCAGCACGGCATGCGCGATCATAGCTTTGTCTTTATTCTTGCTCAGGGCCTTACGTAAGATCAGATCGCCTTCAGGCCAATGGTCATGACTGGCGGCGGTACGCATGAGAATGTAACCGGCGGTCCACTTCCCTATTCCTTTCAGCGCCAGCAGACGGTCTTTTATTTCTGCGTGTTCAAGACACTGGTCCCCATGTTCCGCAAAAAACGCAGCCAGAGATTTCACGGTTTCCATGCGACTGCCGGGAACTCCCAAGCCGGCAAGATCCGATTGCGCTATTTGCGCCGCAGCGGGAAAAAGCCAGGATGATTCATTCAACTGTGTTCCAGCAGCACGCACCAGACGTCCCATCAGCGTTGTTGCAGCGGGGACTGAAACCTGCTGGCCCAGGATCGCTCGCATGGCAATTTCCAAAGCCGACCATCCGCCGGGCACTCGCAACCCGGACTGTTTTTTTACCAACCCACCGAGCCATAAGTCGCGAAAAAGGAAGGCTTCGATCGGCATGGTGTTCACATCTGGTTTGAATATCTGTTTTGCGCGGCTCTCCACCAGGCTACGCGCGCTGGTCTCGCCGGAATATGCAACCTGCAAAGCCGAGGTCGCGGAGTCGTATGTCACGAAGAAACGCTGCGCCATGCCGCCACCATCGGATATCGTTCGCGTGTAGGCCGAGTCCGTGACTGTTTCCACGCCGGGAGCCGCGCGCAACCGCAAGAATGCGAGCAGAGATTCCCAGTCAAATGGCTGCTGGACGGGAAGGGTGAAGGTGTTCATTGCGGCAGGTTGCGTTAATCTCACCTAAACCAATTCAATCCCAGCTGAAATTGAACCGTATTGATTCCCGGATTCGGGACCGTCAAACCGGCATTGGAGATATGCTCGTAACGAACTCCGGCAGTAACGGCGCGGCGCTGATTATTGAAGAACTGAAAGCCCAGCGTGCCGTGGGTTATAAAGTTTACGTGCGACGTGTTCAACGGCACTGCGTGGTTGCTAAAGAGCACTCCGCCGCCCAATTCTAGATACGGAACAATGCGCCCAGAACCAGTAAAGTTCCACTTTAAGTTGAGCGGATTAAATGCAGCAGCATAGGCGTTTTGAGCTGGAGCCGGCTGCCAGAGATAATAGAGCGGAATGAGGTCGGCGGACCATTCAAAATTGCCGCGCAGGAACCCGCCAAGATGATCGTCCGTGAGCACCTTGCCCAGCCGAGCGCCGACGTTGATAGCGTGCGTATCTCTGGTTCCACCGGGAACGCTGAATCCACCGCCGGCCCAGACGCCGAAGTCCCAGGGTTGACCATCCAGCGGCTTGGAGGTTTGGGCGTTGGCACAGAAAGAGCTAAACAGGACAAATACAAAAATCGCACCGCGGAGGCGCAGAGACGCGGAGAACTGCCGTTGCCAAAAGGTTTTTAAGTGCAAAGCTGTATCTCCCGGGAACAGGAAAGACTATCAGGAGGCAGGGCAAACGACTAATGGACCTTACGAACCGGAGATTTCCATTGACAAAATAAAATGCAACAAGTAACATAAGTTGTTTGTTTACATGCGCTTATGACTTCTAGTAGCGTTCCGGATTTGTTTCGATCTGGCAAGGGTTTGAGAGCGGTTTACGGCGCAAACGAACAGGTATCCCCGGGGTTAAACCGGTGCGTCGCCGGGGTTGAATCAGCTAAGTGCTTTGGAATCATAATTGAGGTACTGGGGGGAGGGGTGGAATGCAGAGATCGGGTCATCGGTTCATCGGGAAATCGGTGAATCGAGCGCTGTGGACGGCTATTTTATCGGGCCTTCTGCCCTTTGGCCCCCGGGTGGCATGGGGTCAGGATGCGCCGCCTCAGCAGTCAAAAACCGTATCTGCCGCAGTTACCACTCCTGTGGGCATTCCCCGCGATCTGGCGCGGCTACGGGCGCAGCAACTGAAAGATGTCCGTTATCAACTTAGCTTCACGATCACGCCTAAGGCAGATTTCATTAGCGGGCGTGAAGAGCTGCGGTTTGTGCAAAACGCCGATGCGCGGGGCATATTGCCGGAGTGGCTGGATTTCCGGGAAGGCTCGATCAGCAGCTTGACCGTTAATGGCCAGCCAGCGTCGACTGAAATACAAAATGGACACGTGGAGTTGCCAGCTAAGCTGCTTAAGCTGGATGAGAACGTGGTGGTCATCGATTTTAAAGCGCCGGTTGCACCGGCGGGCAAAGCCATCACCCGCTTTGAAGATAAGGACGACGGCAGCGAATACATCTACACATTATTCGTTCCCACGGACGCCGATATGGCATTTCCATGTTTTGATCAGCCGGATTTGAAGGCGAAATTTCGTTTGACAGTGACCACGCCAGCGGATTGGCAGGTAATTTCAAACACTGCGCCAGAACCGACGACCGCAGGGGCTGAAGCCCGAAAGATATTGGCATCTTACGGCACGGCTGAAGCCCGTGCCCTGATACAAACCAATTCCGGGGAGACTCCTTCTGCAAGCCCGAAACCTGTGCCTTCTCAGGGCCAACAACAACGGACGACAAGATTCGCAGAAACCCAGCCGATCAGCACGTATCTATTCGCGTTTGCTGCAGGGCCATTTCAGAAAGTGCACGAGACACCGGGGCTGCCGGGGCTTTACGTTCGCAAATCGAAATTGCAGAAAGCCGAAGCCGAAGCGCCGGCGGTCCAGCAGATCACTGCGGACGGCATCAAGTATCTTTCAGACTACTTTGCCCAGCCGTTTCCCTTCCCTAAGTACGACATGGTAATGATTCCAGGCTTTGCTTATGGCGGTATGGAGCATGCCGGAGCAACGTTTCTGCGGGAAGAGTCAATCCTGTTTCGCACTGTGCCAACGCACAGCGACCGCTTGAACCGCGACATCCTGTTGCTGCACGAGCTGACGCACCAGTGGTTTGGCGATCTGGTAACCATGCGCTGGTTTGACGACCTGTGGCTCAAAGAAGGCTTTGCGCAATACATGGCTTACCATGCGCTGAATTCGCTCAAGCCGGATGAAAACGTGTGGAAGCGCTTCTATCAGGCGATCAAGCCCGCGGCTTACGCCATCGATTCCACACAGGGTACCACTCCGATTTACCAGGACATTCCTAACCTGAAAGATGCGAAGTCAGCTTATGGCGCGATTGTTTATTCCAAAGCGCCGGGCGTAATCAAGCAGTTGGCTTTTGTTGTGGGCGAGGACCAATTCGGGGACGGGCTTCGAATTTACTTGAAAGAACATGCTTACGCCAATGCTGAATGGGCCGATCTGGTACACGCCCTAGAGCGAACGTCAAACAAACCGCTGGGGCCATGGGCAGATGCCTGGATTAAACGAAGAGGCATGCCGCAGGTAGATGTGGCGTGGTCGTGCGAAACCAAAGGCGATTCCACAAGGACGCGCATCACTGCTTCGCAGAGAGACGTGCTGGAAGAAGGCGGCTTGTGGCCCATTGCGACCAAGGTGTTAGTGAACTATGGCAAGCCGGAAACGCAGACGCGGATTGAATGGAAGACGGCCAAGACAGAGTTTATTACCGGAAAAGGGGGCGCTTGCCCGCGTTACGTGTTTGCCAACTATCAAGACGAGGCTTACGGGCGGTTTTTGCTGGATCCTGTCAGCCGCAAAGCGGTGATGGCCGAACTCGGAAGCATGACTGACGTTTTCAAGCGCACTTTGCTTTGGGGATCGTTGTGGGATTCCGTGCGCGAAGCCGAGATGGATCCGCGAGAATACATTGATCTGGCGCTCAAGAACCTTCCCACGGAAGCAGACGAATCGCTGGCGCAAAGCATTATTGGGCGCACAATCACGGCGCTGCATCGCTACGTGAGCCCAGAAGTTCGCGGGCAGTTAGTACCAAAGATGGAAACTCTTGCCGCCGATCAGATGCTTCAATCGCCTTCGCAGGACATGCGGATCACCTGGTTTCGCGCGCTGCGTGGCGTGGCTGAAACCGCGAATGCCCGTGTCCAGCTGAAAGACATGTTGACCGGCAAGCTCGTGGTCCCCGGAGTGGAGTTGCGCCCGCTGGACCGCTGGAACATTGTGGAGGCACTGATCGCGCAGAACGATCCTGACGCAGAGGCGGTATTGGTAGCAGAAGAGAAGCGCGATCCTTCTGGCGATGGCAGAAAATATGCCTACATGGCGGCCGCAGCGCGCCCAGACGCAGCGACGAAGAAGCAATATTTCGACGAATACCTGCACGACGCTGCCCGTCCGGAAGACTGGATTGAGCTGAGCCTGAGCAGCTTTAACTGGTGGAACCAATCTGACGTCACCCTTCCCTATCTGGGTCCGGCACTGGACGCATTGCCGCAGGTAAAGCGCGAGAGAAAAATCTTTTTTATGCTGGCGTGGCTCAATGCTTTCATCGGCGGGCAACAGTCAGCGGCAGCGCAGAAGCAGGTGCATGAGTTCCTGCAATCGGCAGCACTAGACAAAGACTTACGATTGAAAATCCTGGAGGTGGTGGACGAACTGGACCGGACAGTGAAGATCAAGGCCAGGTATTCAGGCGGGAACCAGCCTGAAGCACGGTGAAAATTAGGCGCGACGGATTATTTGCCGCCGCGCCGTTGTGGTCTAGGCAGCGCGGCTAAAAGCGTCAGAACCATGCTGCTTCACTTGCTTGTTGTAAACGCCCATGATTAGGAATGAAGGGGCCCATTGTCCAACAAACAGCGCCCAATCATTTTTGCCCATAATTTTGAGCACGGCGGAAGCCGCCATGGAAGCGATGGCTGCGCCGAGATATCCGGTGGAAGGAATTTTAGAGGTCTGCGATTCAATGCTTGACGTGAACTGGTCTTCCTGCTCCCCGCTGCTGCGGGAAGTAGTGCTGGGAAAGGTCATTAGTCTCTGCTCCTTGTAATGGTTTGAGTATGCTGGGATGGCGCGCAACCAAATGCAGATGCTAAATGAGCACTGGAATCCCATGCTGGCACGTTATGGCGTTTCGCAATGACCGAGCGTATAGGTTGTTCTATCACGAAAATAAACCGGAGCGGCCAAAACAGCCCAGGTCCCGCAAGCCAATACAGGGGATTTTTCCAAAATTTCTACTGCCCAGCCCGGAAAAGCCGGATGTATAATCTTAGAGAGATGCCGAAGTATTCCATCGTTGTCCCATTCCATAACGAGCAGGAAAGCGTTACCGCGCTTTATGACCGGCTGAAGGCCGTCATGGAAGCCACGGGAGACACGTTTGAGCTAGTATTTGTCGATGATGGCAGCCTGGATCGCACTTACAAGCTGCTGCGCGAGATTGTGACCATTGACAGCCGCGTAGTAGTGGTCAAGTTGCGCCGCAACTTTGGCCAGACCTCAGCCCTGGCGGCAGGATTCGCGCACGCGCAGGGAGAGTACGTAATCGCCATGGATGGCGACCTGCAGCACGATCCTGACGACATCCCAAAATTCCTGGAAATGCTGGAACAGGGCTATGATCTGGTAAGCGGCTGGCGCAAAGAGCGTGTGGACAATTTCGTTATGCGCCGCATCCCTTCCCGAATCGCCAACTGGGCCATGTCGAAATTGAGCGGCGTCCAGATCCACGATTTCGGCACCACGTACAAGGCGTATCGGCGGGAAATCATCCAGCAGCTTCCACTGTATGGCGAACTGCATCGCTTTATTCCCGCTCTGGCCTCATGGTATGGCGCTTCAATCTGCGAAATTCCCATCAAGAACATTGTGCGGCCCAAGGGCAATTCGCATTACGGCATCTCACGTACCTTCCGCGTTTTCTTTGACCTGATCACCATCCGCTTCCTGCTGAAATATATGTACCGTCCGCTGCACCTGTTTGGCACCGTGGGCATGCTTTCACTGCTGGGTGGGGTGGGTGTGGCTTTCTGGATGATGTTGTCCAAGCTGATCTGGCATATCAGCGTGATGGGAGAGCACGGTCCCCTGCTGATTTCCGCCGCAGTCTTGATTGTGTTTGGCGGACAAATGCTGGCGCTGGGCCTGCTGGGTGATCTACAGGTGCGGAACTTCCAGGAACCGCAGCGTCGCGTGCCTTATACGGTGGCGCACGTGTTGCGATCGCAAAGCCAGGAACAAGCGGTCAACGAATAATCTGCTTTCTTAAAAGAGAAAAAAATGACCCCAGTTACTACCTCAACAGAATTGCGGCTGGCCAAACGTATGGCCCGCCTGGGAACCGAAACCGCCTTTGAAACTCTGGCCAAAGCCCGCGCTCTTGAGGCGCAGGGCAGAAGCATTATTCACCTTGAAATCGGCGAACCGGATTTTGACACGCCAACCAATGTGATTGATGCCGGAATTGACGCCATTCATAAAGGCTACACGCATTACACACCTTCCGCCGGATTGCCAGCGCTGCGTGAAACCGTGGCTGCGGAAGTCTCGCGGACACACGGCGTGCCGGTAACAGCGGACGAAGTAGTGATTGTGCCGGGCGGCAAACCTACAATCTACTTCACGTTTACCGCCCTGGTGGAAGAGGGCGATGAAGTTATCTACCCAAATCCGGGCTTTCCGATTTATGAGTCGCTGATCAACTTTACCGGCGCCAAACCGGTTCCGTTGCAGATGCGGGAAGAAAAAGATTTTCGCCTTGATCCCAACGAACTTGCTGACCTGATCACGGACCGCACCAAGTTGATCGTACTGAATTCACCGCATAATCCGACTGGCAGCGTGGTGACGGAGCAGGACGTAAAAGATATCGCGGCGGCCATTGGCGATCGCGACATCATGGTGCTCTCCGACGAAATTTACAGCCGCCTGATTTTTGAAGGCCGGCATCATTCGCTCATGTCGCTGCCCGGCTGGAGAGACCGCGTGATTATGCTGGATGGCTGGTCCAAGACTTATGCCATGACGGGCTGGCGCCTGGGCTATGGCGTGATGCGCAAAGACCTGGCCGCGCAGTTTGGCCGCCTGATGACGAACGTAAATTCATGCAGCGCCGGCTTCACACAGGTGGCCGGCATGGAAGCGCTTAAGGGTGACCAGGCGTCCGTGGACAATATGCGTGAGCAGTTCCATGCGCGTCGCGATAGATTTATTGCCGGACTCAACAACATTAAGGGCTTCAGCTGCCGGCTGCCGCACGGCGCGTTCTATGCCTTCCCCAACATAAAGAAGACTGGCTGGGCGTCGAAGAAGCTGGCGGAAGCGCTGTTGAATGAAGCCGGCGTGGCATGTCTTGCCGGTACTGCGTTCGGGCAGTTCGGTGAAGGCTATGTGCGCTTCAGCATTGCAAATTCCATGGAGAACCTGGATGAAGCACTCAAGCGCATTGGGGACTGGGCAAAGAAAAATCTCTAGCCGCAAAACGGTTTGCTGCAGATTTGCGCTGATGGACGCAGATTCAAAACCTTAGCCGCGAAGTTCCGCGAATGAACACGAATTAAATTCTTGATTCGTAAGATTCGCGTGATTCGCGGCAAGTTTTTGCCTTATCGACGAGCATCTGTGAAAATCAGTGGTTCGGATTCTCTTCTATGTCGAACTTCTATGTCGAATAAGAAATTTCGTATTTATGCCACATGCCACATCGGCGACGCAGCGGAAGATCTGCTGCGCGAGCGCGGCTACGAGCTTGAGGTTTATCCCGGCCCGGAAGCTCCGCCGAAAAACCTGATCGTGGAAAAGGTCGGCTCCGGTATTGACGGGCTGATCACCACGCTGCGCGATCCCATCGACGCAGAAGTCTTTGAAGGCGGCAAAGGGATACTAAAAGTCGTTTCGCAACTGGCGGTCGGCTTTGACAATATCAACCGCGCTGACGCCAACCGCTACAAAGTCCCTTTCACGAACACGGCGGAAGTCCTGAATGACGCAACCGCCGAGTTTACGTTTCTGATGATGGGCACGCTCTCACGCCGCATGTGGGACAGCGAGAAGCTGGTGCGCGATCAAAAGTGGGGCGCGTGGCATCCGTTTCTTCCCTTTCTGGGCGACGAAATTTCCGGCAAAACGATTGCCGTGATCGGCACCGGGCGCATTGGCCTGGCGCTGATCAAGAAATGCATTGGCTTTGATATGAACGTGCTTTGCTACGATCCGGTCTATCAGAACCATCTTTTCGCTGCGCATGTACAGCAGGTGATGGACCTGCGGGCGAAGCTCGGCATGGTGAAGGAAAACAACTGGATCAAATATGTTGGTCTGGAAGAAGCGCTACGTGAGGCAGACTACGTGAGCCTGCATGTGCCATTGGTTCGTGAAGGAAAGTCGCCCACCTATCATCTGATGAATGAACGTACTCTGAAACTGATGCGCAAGGATGCATATCTCATCAACGCCGCGCGCGGTCCAGTGGTGGACGAGAAAGCATTAGCGAAGGCTCTTAAAGAACGCTGGATTGCCGGAGCTGCGCTGGATGTCTTTGAAAAGGAGCCGCTGCCGGCTGATTCACCGCTGCTAGACCCGGAAATTGAAGATCGCTGCCGCCTGTTTCATCACTTTGCCAGCGCCGGACGAATCACGCGCCTCTCCACTGATCCCGATAAAGGGATGGCCGGAAGATGCGTTCAAGGGCTGCTTGACGTGCTGGAAGGAAACTATGGCGGCGACAAAACCAGAATGCCTTACGTGGTGAACAAAGAAGCATGGACCGGATCAGGCGTGCACGGCGAAGGCATCTAGTCTTTCGGATTGTTAGTAAAAAAATGAGGACAGCATTTCTGCCGTCCTCAGCCAAAAGTCTTAGCACAATTACGAGGATCTGCGCTTCGCGCCTTTTATATCCAACTCATTCACAACCTGCTGCACGTTAGGAACGCTGGCAGCAAGTTTTTCCACCTGCTGGCGCTGCCCTGGCGAGTCCACATTGCCTTTCAACGTGAGCACGCCATTTTTGGCGTCAAAGCGGATGTGCTGTTTTTCCAGCCGGTTCGCGATGATCACCGCCTTGAAATCTTTTTCGATGGCATCATCCACGTTAGAATCGATTTTTCTGGCTGCGCCTTCCACGCCTTCAGGCCGAACGCCAATTTCATTCGACACCACAAAGCCCGCAGCCGCGCTCTTGGCCACGTCATCAGCCTTCTCTTTATCTTCTTGGGTCTTCACGTCGCCGGTAAGAGTCACAAGCTGTTTCTCGTTGTTTGTGGCCACTTTCACGTCTTTATAGCCCGCATTCGCCAGGGCTTTAGAAACTTGGTCTTTCACGTCAGGTGTGTTGGCTTTATTGGATGAGCAGCCAATCGCCACACAGAGCAAGAATGTAGCCAGAGTTGCCATTAAGGTTTTGACGCGCATAAGCAGAGAGCCTCCAAGTCGGTTGAGTCTTCGGTCAGAACCTGGGGAGGTTCTCTTGACTTGGATGCGCGCGGCAATTCAGAGGAGGGCTGCTGTTAGCGTGTAATGACTGGCGCAGTGATCATGGAGCGGAAAACCTTTGCGCCGTCTGCCGAGCCAAGCAGAGACTCGCTGCAGCGATCCGGATGCGGCATCATGCCAAGGACGTTGCTTCCTTCATTGCAAATGCCGGCGATATTATCGAGCGATCCGTTGGGATTGGCTTCAGCCGTAATCTCGCCTTCAGGCGTTGAATAGCGGAAGACAATTCGATTCTGGCGCTTGAGTGTGTCCAGCGTTTGCGCGTCGCAATAGTAATTCCCTTCCATGTGGCCGATGGGAATCCTGAGCACCTCGCCTTTTTTGCAGGCATTGGTAAATGGCGTTTCAGCATTCTCTACGCGCAGATCGACAAATTTGCAAATGTACTTCAGTCCAGCATTGCGCATGAGCGCGCCGGGAAGAAGTCCTGCTTCACACAGAATTTGAAAACCATTGCAGATGCCGATGACCAGACCACCAGAGGCAGCAAACTTACGGACCTGATCCATGATGGGCGCAAACTTAGCGATTGCTCCCGTGCGCAGGTAGTCGCCGTAAGCAAAGCCGCCGGGCACAATAATGGCATCACAGTTTTCCAGGTCATGCGAATCATGCCAGAGCATCGTCGCCTGCTGGCCGGTGGCGGCAATGGCCGCGTTGTAGCTATCCTGATCGCAATTGGAGCCGGGAAAGATGATGACACCAAATTTCATGTCTTCATTTTATCAAGTCGGTCAACATATCTTTGGTGCAAGTGTTCTTTAGCGGGTGGGAATTTGGTAATTGAGTAAATTCGTAATTTGGTAATTGAAAACCTGCCGGTCCGCGACGACTTTCATTTACCAACTTACTAAATTACCCAATTACCAAATTCGTTGGCATCGCAAAAATATATCGGTATCGTTGCTCTCGGCATCGAAAGAATGATGGACTGGCAATCCCATTTCCGCACCACGGGCACGGCCCTCAAGAACTGGTTCATTGCCCAGTGCTATGACTCTCTGGCCGTAGCGGTTCTATGGCTGGTGGGGTTATGGATCATAGGCATTCCCTGGGCTCCGTTGTGGGCGATTCTTGGCGGCGTGTTGCAATTTATTCCCAACTTCGGCGTAATGATTTCGTTGATCGGGCCAGCGCTGCTGGGAGCTTTCAGCCATGACCATATGCGGTTTTTCTATGTGTTAATTCTGTTCGCGGTCATCATGGTCACCGACGGCCTGTTCCTTCAACCTTACATTATGAAGCGCACAGCTAAAGTGCCCTTCTGGGCAGCATTGTTTGCCCCCATTGTTCTGGGAATCATCATTCCGTTCTGGGGAGTGCTGCTGGCGCCTCCGCTGCTGGCGGTTGTCTATGCATTTCGGAGAGAAACGCCGCAAATTCTGCCGCCGGGGAGTTGAAGAGCTTGGCCGCTAAAGCGGAATCTCCGTTCACAATCTACCCGATTGTCGATAGCCTCTTCGGTGCTTGCGGGCCGGTGCTGGCGCGGGCAAAAACGCCTTTACGGTAAGAAAGATCCAGAAAAGTAACCAGATAAAAGAAAGCATCGAAGGCCAAACATCCCACGGGCGGATATGAGAACGCCGGGCGATGACCAGACTGATTCTCCCAGCGAAATCCAACGCATTCACCACGAAGAAAAAAGCAACCACCAGCAACAGGCTCACTTTCTGTCCCAAGCTAAATACCGCCTTCCCGGAAGCGATATTCCTGTAGAACCTGCCTTCATTCAGGTTGGTGTCCGGAAACACTATATTGCGCTGGCGATTGATGACATCGCGCTCCCATTTCTGCTGGCTCATGGCGAGAAATGATACAACAGCTCGTGCTATAATCTGGTTTGTTTTTCTGCGCTTATGGCGCGTGCCGCCTCTCCTTGTTGGCTGCGTAAATCTTTGATTCTTTGAGGTTATCCACATGTCCGGCCACTCAAAATGGGCCACAATCAAGCACAAAAAGGGCGCGCTGGACGCGAAGCGCGGCAAGATATTTACCCGTCTGATCAAGGAAATCACCATGGCCGCCAAAGCCGGCGGTGGCGACGTCGAAGGTAATCCGCGCCTGCGCGGGGCCGTTGCAGCTGCCAAGGCTGAGAACATGCCTGCTGACAACATCAAGCGGGCCATCCAGCGCGGCACAGGCGAACTTGAAGGCGTGAACTACGAAGAAATCACCTTTGAGGGCTACGGCCCCGGCGGTGTGGCGTTGCTGGTGGAAGTCACAACGGACAATCGCAATCGCACAGTCAGCGATATCCGCCACGCTTTTACCAAGGGCGGCGGAAATATGGGTGAAGCCGGGTCAGTGTCCTGGATGTTCCAGAAAAAAGGTTCCATCATCATTCCTAAAACCAAGGCCAAAGAAGATGATTTGATGAACATCGTTCTGGAACAGGGCGGCGATGACCTGAACGATGATGGCGAGAATTGGGAAATTACCACTCCGCCCAGTGCATTTGATACGGTGCTGGAGGCCGTAAAAAAATCAGGGGCTGAAGTGGCACATTCTGAAGTTGGCATGGTTCCAACCACCTATGTAAAGCTGGAAGGCTCAGCCGCCAACACCATGATTCGCTTGCTGGAAACCCTGGAAGACCAGGACGACGTACAGAACGTGTACTCCAATTTTGATGTAGACCAGAAAACTCTGGAAGAAGTCAGCTAAATTAAGTAATCGCATATGAGGTAGGGCGGCCACATGGCCGCCTTTTTGATTTTTGTGGAGCGCGATGCAAGCAAGTGGGCCATTTCGCCACACCACATCTACAAGGGCATACTTCCCCGTCACTCGACGCCCTTCGCTGCCTTGTGCTGTCATAAATTCCGTCGGAAACAACTTTCGCGTCTCACCATCCCAGGCTTGCTTGGACACATCTGGTCCATTTTTTACGTAACGATTCGCCCCGTCTCTTCACTATCACTCGACGCTGAAACTCTAAAAGGCCTTGAAAGGTTGACGCCATGCCGCTTCTTCCCCCCACGGTTGTTGCCCCACTATCTGAATGCAGCAGTTCTGTCCGCGTTGAAGGGCAGATCACCGGCAGCACAGTTGAAATCCACATTACCGGAACAGCAGGCTCCATCGGCGGTGGAGTCGCAACCTGGTCAGACCAGGCCTTTCCTGTGGCGCCCGGTTCTCTTACCCCCGGCCACACTGTGCGAGCATTGCAGAAATTGGGTCCGGATACGAGCGCGCTTGGGCCGGGCATAACCGTACAGAAAAAGCCACCCAAGATCGGTCCTGTGGTCTTTCAAAGCCATTTGTATGACTGCGGAAGATGTGCATGGCTGATCGGCGCTGTACCAGGAGCAAAAGTGGACGTGAAGGTCGGCGCTGCGTTACGGGGAACAACGATTTCCGCGGACGGAAATGCCCGGCTCGGACTCAGCCCAGCCACCCATGCGGGAGACATTTTGACGGCAATTCAGACCGCCTGTGGAACACCGGGCGTGCTCACAACCGGCCCAACGCCTGATCCAGCGCCGGGCAACGCGGAGAAGAAACTGCCGCCTCCAAGCGTCCCTGGGCTGTTGAAGGAGTGCGATCCCGCCGTATTGGTGACAAATGTATTTGAAGGCGCGACTGTCACTCTCAAGCGTACTGCCGCGCCGCCGGAAACGGCATGCTTTGACGCAACCGGCCTGTGGTTCATTCTGAGTAAACCGCTGGTGCTGGGAGAAAAAGTTTCTGCCAGCCAGGCGTTCCCAGCGTGCAAAATTCAAGGCGCGTCTTCACCCACTATTACCGTCGGAAGTGCCAAGCCAGTTACGCCGCCAACGGTTATCCCGCCGCTCTGCGCTGGCCAGGCAACTGTTACCTTAACTGGCTTTACTCCCGGAGCATTGATCAACATATTCCAATCCGGTGTCGATCTGGGCACAGCCCAAGCCCCAGATCAGGTACCGTTCGATTTTCCTGTCCCTCCACTGGTCGGCGGAACCGTGATCACCGCACGACAAACACTTTGTAAAAATCAGAGTGTGGATTCAAATGCCGTGCCCGTAGATCCTGCGCCGGCTGGCATGCCGATTCCCAAGGTCCCGGGGCCGCTCTTTGAATGCGCTTCGCTAGTCCGTGTCGAAAACATTCATGTCGGCGCCAAGGTCCGCGTTTTTTCCACGTTGCTGGGCGCTGAAATCGGCGAAATACAGGCCTTCAGTGATCCCGTGGATGTTCCGGTAGCCCCTCTGCTGATCGCCGGCGACCACATCTTTGCGGTTCAGATAGGCTGTGGACATACCAGCAAGAAATCTGTTGCCATACTGGTGAAGCCCGCGCCCAAGCTGAACGTACCCAAAATAAAACCGCCTGTGGACGATTGCATGACCAGCGTTCCGGTGGAAGCCGTTGTTCCCGGCGCATTCGTCGATGTTTATGTAAACAATCTTTCCCGTGGGTCCGCGCCCAGCGCCGCAACCACGGTGAACGTGCCCATCAGCGGCCATCTCGTCGCCGGCGATCTGGTCAAAGCCCGGCAGCGGCTTTGCACTCACATCTCTGGCTTCAGCGAGCCCGTGAAGGTCGGGCATTCAACCGCCCGCAACTGGCCTGTTTATCACCATGACCAGCGCCACAGCGGTCTTGTCTCGTGCAGTGACATCAACGCGTCAAACGTCGCTACGCTAGCTTTGAAGCACACCATCCCTCTGGATGGCCACATGATTTCCGTTCCTGCCATTGTGGACGGCAAAATCTATGCCGGCTCCAGCACTTCAAGCGGCGGGAGTATGTTCCGCATCGATCTGGCTTCCGGAATGATTGACTTGCCTAAATTCTCCTTTGTTACTCCACCCGGACTGGGTTCAGAACAAGGTGAGGGCGGAGTCGGTTGCACTCCCGCCGTAACCGGAGGCAAGGTTTATTTTTCCTGTCTTGATGGTAAGGTTCGCTGCCTTGATGCCAATACTTTTGCTCTGGTCTGGGTCACAGACCTGCGTAATCCTGACGCAGCGCACAACCAGCCGGTCACGAATCCTGGAAATGCGGAGGGTTGGAGTTCTCCGCTGGTGGTGAATAACAAAGTGTATGTGGGCTGTGGTGAAGGCGAGAGCAATGCCTGGGGTTTTGTCTACTGCCTGAATGCCGCAGACGGCAAGGTGATCTGGCTTTTCTGCACTAATCAATACACGGCTGGCGTGGACAATACTCCCAACGTTGTGCCTTCTTCCTCGGTGGGCGGCGCCATACCACCCGGATTCGTCGGGTTCTCAGTTCATGCCGATCCGCTCAGCCGTGGATCGTCAGTCTGGTCCTCTTGCGCTTATCACGCGGGCCTCAACCGTATTTATATGGGAACAGGCAATTCCGATCCCGACAGTCCACTTCCCAACACGCTGTATGGCAGCGGATTGCTCTCTCTGGACGCGGATACCGGCGCATTCAAAGGCTTCTTCCAGCCGTTGCCTACCGACAGCTATCGCACTAACGACTCCGACGTGGATGTTCCCTGCCCGCCGCTGATCTATCACCGGCCCGGTCAGGATGTAGTGGCTTTCGCGGGCAAGAATGGCGCGGCTTTTCTTTTGGATCCTGCAACCATGGCCGTGCTAGCGCGGCGGCAGCTCCTGCCTAAAGATGGCGGAGGCAATCCTCTTCTCAACGTCGATCCTCACTCCGGGCCAGGGGAAAACCTGTGGGGTGTGTTCGCCTCACCAGCAGTCGATCCTGCATTCGGACACGTTTACTTTGGTCTTGGCGGTTACGGAGGAATCGATCAGGCAACAACGCCGTTCCTCCGCGTCTGCGATTGGGCTACCCTGGCGGATGCGTGGCCAACCGCGGTCGGCCCAGATACGGTCACTCGCTATACCACAGCCGCTCCACCCATGTACTCAAGCAATGAAGCGGGACTGAGCTCTCCAGTGGTTGTGAATGACGTGGTCCTCGTCAGCACCAGCAAACCTGCGTTGTATGCATTTTCCACCGCCAATGGCGTGCCGCTATGGACTGCCTCGGGTTTGCCGGCGATCACTGATAATCCGTTTTCTCTTGGGCCAGCGATCTCAGGCAACTTCCTGGTGGTAGGAATCCAGAATCATGTCTTGATCTATAGCTTGTAAGAAATTGCAGGAGTGTCTCTCCGGGAGGGTTTTTTGGCAGCGAGTGGCGGCTGCTATGGCGCTCACAGGACGGTTAATTCTTTACCAGAGTCGTCGGACGCTGTATGTATCAAACGCGGCGTCATTGCTGAGGATCGGGACGTTTTCCGCCTGGGCTTGCGCGATCAGCATACGATCAAACGGGTCTTTGTGCGGCCCCGGTAACAAGCCAGCGCGCACAGCGTGGTCGGTGGAAATAGGCAGACTTTCAAAACGTTCCCGGGACATGTAGCCGGCGAAGTCCGCCAGCAGATCGCCGGCATCGGGCAACTTTCCGATCCGGAATTTCGTCGCGATCTCCCAAGCCGAAGCCGAGCTTACAAGAACAGTATTGCCGGCACGCGCCAAGTGCTTCCTCGCCGATGCGGGCAGCGAGGGATCGTCCGTGAGCCACCAAAGGAGCGCATGCGTATCGATCAGAAGACGCATTGTTTATTCCCAGCGCGTCAGTTCTTCGTCCGCCAAGGGCTCAAAGAACTCCGGGCCGACGTGTAGTTTGTCGCGCAGCGCGCCCGGCTGACGACGGCCTTTTACGTCGGCTATGGGGACCAGGCGCACAACTGGCTCCGGACCACGCGCGATAACAACCTCTTCCCCTTCGCAAGCCTGTTCTATCAGTTTCGAGAGGTTCGTCTTGGCTTCATGGATGGTAAAAGTCTTCATAGGCTTCTTAGCTAATTCAGATTAGCTAATCAGAGAGCAATTTGCAAGCGGAATTTTACAGAGAGGTGCTGTTAAACCTTATTGCCCGAGTCCTTCCCGTCCCGTCGGGATTTTGGCCTTCCCTTCAAGAGACGCTCTATAATGCACTCACGGACAAGATGACCGAACCCTCCACTCCGCTAATGCGGCAATATGCCGCCATCAAAAAACAGCATCCCAACGCCCTGCTGTTCTTCCGCTTGGGAGACTTTTACGAGCTTTTCTTTGAAGACGCCGTGGTGGCCGCGCGCGAGTTGCAGATCACGCTGACCTCGCGCAACAAAGAAAAAGACCACGCAATCCCCATGTGCGGCGTCCCGTATCACGCGGCGGAGAACTATCTTTCCAAGCTGCTGCGCAAAGGCTTCAAGGTTGCGATCTGCGAACAGATGGAAGTCCCAAGTGCAGCGACGAAGCTGGTCCGCCGTGAGGTTACGCGGGTGCTTACGCCTGGGACGGCGATTGATTCCAATGTGGGGTCGGAAGAAAACAATTTCCTGGCAGCGTTGGCACGGGCATCCGGCGCTGTGGGACTGGCGGCGCTGGATCTTTCCACCGGCGAATTTCGCGCCACAGAGTTCCGCGGCCATGATGCCGAACGCCGCATTGTGGAAGAGCTGCAGCAGCTGCGTCCGCGCGAAGTGCTCTACCCTTCCGGTCTGCCGCTCTTTGACCAGCCGCCCATGAACAGCGCTGAGCCTCAGGCTGAACGCAAAGATCAATCGGGCCAGACACAGAGTAATCAGTCCGGAACCGGCGCGGCCTTACAGCAGACTGGCGGCGCGATGCGCTTCACTGAAACGCCGCTGGAAGACTGGGTCTTCAGTCCCGATTATGCCGTGCCTCTGCTGGAGAACAAGCTGGGTGTGCTGTCACTGGAAGGTTTTGGCTTGCAGGGGCGGCCCGCGGCGGCTACGGCGGCCGGAGCAATTCTGCATTACGTCCGCTCCACGCAACGCGGCACGCTGGAACACGTGGACCGCATTGGCTTTTATGATCGCCAGGAATATCTGGTGCTCGATGCCGTCACTGTCCGCAACCTGGAGTTGGTTGAGCCGCTGTTTGCTAACACCAGCAGCGAGGTCACTCTCTTCCGCGCGCTCGATGCCACGCTGACGCCCATGGGCAAACGCCTGCTGCGATCGTGGATGCTGCGACCTTCAATTGACATTCACGAAATCAACCGACGCCTGGATGCCGTTGAAGCCGGCGTTAAGGAGTTTGTTGCCCGAGAAGAGCTGCGGCGCGCGCTGGAAGGCGTGCTCGACATCGAACGTCTTTTGAGCCGCGTGACGCTGGAGACAGCGAATCCGCGTGACGTGCTAGCACTGTGCGCCAGCTTGAATCGCATTCCGCGGATCAAGATTGCTCTGGGACGGTTGGCCGCGACACGCCTCACCGAATTGAATAATTTGCTGGACGAAATGCCTGACCTGCGCGAGCGCATTGAAAAAACCGTGGTTGCCGAGCCCCCGCTCACGCTGGCCGATGGCGGAGTAATTCAGCCCGACGTCGATAAAGAACTGGATGACCTGCGCAATCTCAGCCGCAACAGCAAGCAATACATTGCGCAGATTGAGGAGCGCGAACGCAAGCGCACCGGCATCAACTCGCTCAAGATCAAATTCAATTCTGTCTTCGGCTACTACCTTGAAATCAGCAAATCAAACCTGCATCACACGCCACAGGATTATGAGCGCAAGCAGACGCTGGTGAATGCCGAGCGCTTCACCACGCCTGAGCTGAAAGAGTATGAAGCCAAAGTCCTGGACGCGCAGGAGAAGATTGTCGAGATCGAGCGGAGGCTCTTCACCGAACTGCGAACGGCCATTGCCGCCGAGGCGCGACGCATCCGGCAGACCTCATTGGCACTGGCTGAGGTGGATGTCCTGGCATCGCTGGCATTCATCGCACAGAACCGGGGCTATTGCCGACCGCAGTTCTCAGCCAAACCCGCAGAACCGTCCGAGGAAAAACGCGCGGAGAATCCTGCTACGGAATCTGACGAATTGGAGATCATTGCCGGTCGCCATCCCGTGCTGGAGCAACTGGAGCTTACCGGCAGCAATGATCGTTTTGTGCCCAATGATCTTTACTTGAACTCCAGCAGCCACAGCATTCTGCTGATCACCGGGCCGAACATGGGCGGCAAGTCAACCTATCTACGGCAAACAGCGCTCACCGTCCTGATGGCGCAGATGGGTTGCTTTGTTCCTGCGCGTTCGGCGCGGCTGCCGGTGGTGGACCGCATCTTTACCCGCATTGGCGCGAGCGACAATCTTGCCCGCGGCCGCTCCACCTTTATGGTGGAAATGACAGAGACGGCGGCAATCCTGAACACAGCCACGCCGCGCTCGCTGATCCTGCTGGACGAAATCGGCCGCGGCACTTCGACCTATGACGGGCTCGCGATCGCCTGGGCGGTGGTCGAGTACATCCACTCCACCAGCCGGGCGAAGACGCTCTTTGCCACGCATTATCACGAGCTAACGGAGCTGGAACGGCTTGAGGGCGTGAAGAATTTTCATGTATCGGTGAAAGAGAACGCCGGCGGCATCGTATTTCTTCGCAAAGTGGAACCGGGAGCGGCTGACCGTAGCTATGGCATTGAAGTGGGCAAGTTGGCTGGACTGCCACCGGAAGTTGTAATCCGCGCACGCGAGGTGCTGCACGAGCATGAAAATGCCGAGCAAGAAACCACGGCGCATCTTTCTCCCGGCGCTCGCGAACCAGAACCGCGGATGCAGTTGACCATGTTCACGCCACTGTCGCAAAAGATTGTGGACCGGCTTCGGGATGCGGACTTGAACAATTTGACGCCGCTTGAGGCGCTGAACCTGCTGCATGAATTGAAGAAACAGCTATAGGCGATCCTTGTTATCAAGCTGGCTGCCATTGGCGTGGATCGTCCCTGAAATTCGTATAATCGACTTGGCATGGCAAAAAGCACCTCACAGGATCTTCGCCAGCAGGTTGGCCAGTTGCTCATCCTTGGCTATGACGGGCTGGCCGTCGATAGCAAGCTGCGCACCACGCTGAGCACGCTTCAGCCCAGCGGTGTAATCTTGTTTGCGCGCAACATTGAAGAGCCCAGGCAAACATGGCGCTTGCTGCGCGACTCGCAAGCCACCACTCCCGTGCCGATGTTTCTCTGTGTGGATCTTGAAGGCGGCACCGTCGATCGGCTGAAAAAAGTCATTGCTCCAGCGCCGTCTGTAGAGCAGGTATTTGCCACCGGCAATCGCAAGCTCTTCCGCATGCATGGCAAAATCCTGGGCCTGGAAGCGCGGGCGCTCGGCTTCAACACGGATTTTGCGCCAGTGTTCGATCTTGGATTTGAAGCTTCACGTTCGGTGCTCACCAGCCGCACGGCGTCGGCTGATCCTAAAGAAACAATTGCTTATGCGCGGGCGTTTCTGCGTGGACTGAAGGATTCCAAAGTGCTCGGCTGCGGCAAGCACTTTCCCGGTCTAGGCGAAGGCAATCTGGATAGCCACCATGATATGCCGGTGGTACAAAAAAGCTGGAAAGCCATGTGGGCGGAAGATTTGCTTCCCTACCGCGAGCTGCGTTCGCAAATTCCTTTTGTGATGGCGGCCCACGCTTCGTACCCGGAGATCACCAATAACAAAGTGCCCGCGTCGCTTTCCAAGAAGTGGATGCAGGATGTGCTACGTAAGAAGATTGGCTATAAGGGCTTGATCATCTCGGACGATCTGGAAATGGGCGGCGTGCTATCTACCGGCGACATTGAAGACGTGGCGGTGGAAACTCTGCGGGCCGGCGCCGACATGTTCCTGGTGTGCCACAACCAGGAGCTGGTGTGGCGCGGCTTTGAAGCCGTGTTGCGTACCGCGGAACGCGACCGCAAATTCGCAGAGCATGTAACCCGGGCGGCGCAGCGCGTAACGGGATATAAGAAGCGCTGCCGTGAGCTGCGCGGCTTTTCCGCCGAACCCAAAGCCAAAGTCGTAGATAAGCTGAAAAAGATCGTCACGGATTTCACGCGTATCGTCGGCGGTGAAGTGATTGATGATCGGCTGCACACGATCCGGGAGATCAACGTTTGATCGTTGCCGGGGTCATGAGCGGAACGTCCGCCGATGGTGTGGACGTAGCGGTGGTGAGCATTCAGGGCCGCGGCTCATATCTCAGCTTCGATCTGCTGCTGCATGAGCAGACGGAGTACCCCCCAGCGATCCGCAAGGCCGTTCTGGCGGCGATGAATGCCAGCAAAATCAGCGTTGCGGAACTTTCGCGGCTCAATTTCCGGCTGGGCGAGTTCTACGCTGAAGCGGTAAGCAAAACGCAAAAGAAATCGGGCCAGAACAAAATCGATCTGGTGGGATGCCACGGCCAGACCATCTATCATCAGGGCACAGCCGCTCCTTATCTGGGAAAAAATATTGCATGCACTTGGCAGACCGGCGAGGGATCCGTGATCGCAGCCAGGCTGGGCGTGCCGGTAGTCTCGGATTTTCGACCGGCAGACATGGCCGCGGGCGGCAAAGGCGCGCCGCTGGTCCCATTGCTCGACTATGCAATCTTCCGTTCGGCCAATAAAGGACGCATCGTCCAAAATATCGGCGGCATTGCCAACCTCACTGCGATTCCCGCCGGCGGCACGCCAGATGACTTGGTGGCCTTTGATACGGGTCCTGGCAACATGGTGATTGACCGGCTCATGCAGATGCTGTTCAAGAAAGATTATGACCGCGGTGGAGCCGTAGCGCGCAAAGGATCGGTTCTTCAGCCGGTGCTGGAACAATCCCTGAACGCAGCTTACTTCAAACAGAAGCCGCCGAAGACCGCAGGCCGCGAGGAATTCGGCAGTGAATACGCTCAGGCTTTTCTGCGCCGCTGCGGCCGGGCGTCCAACGCAGACGTGATCGCTACGGCAACGGCGTTGACTGCCGGGTCGATGGCTCAGGCGCTGAAGAGCTTCGTGCTGCCAAAGAGCAACTATCGCGACTGGGTGGTCTCCGGCGGCGGCACAAAGAATGCCGCCCTGATGGACATGCTTAAAAAACAAGCAGAGAACATGAGACTTTGGATCCGGCATTCTGACGAGTTTGGCATTCCCAGCCAAGCCAAGGAAGCTGTGGCATTTGCGCTGCTGGCTTACCAGACATTTAATGGTTTGCCGGGTAATGTGCCGTCCGCGACGGGGGCGAAGCGACCCGCTGTGTTGGGAAAAGTTTCTTATGTTTAACCACAGAGGACACAGAGGAGCACAGAGCAAGCAGTCCATTGAGTCCAGTTTTCTCCGTGTTCCCTTGTGTTCTCTGTGGTGGAATCTTGTTCTAGTTTTACTGTGTGCAAGTCTGCTCTCCTGCTCCAAGCGCCCGGACGCGAACACGCTGGTGATGATCATTGAAAGCAGTCCCACCAACCTTGATCCGCGGGTGGGCACAGATGCGCAATCGGAGCGCATTGACGAGTTGATTTTTGATCCATTGGTGCATCGCGACGAGCACTTCAACATGGTTCCGTGGGTGGCGGAGAAGTGGGAAATACCTGATCCCAAGACGTACATTTTCCACCTGCGGCAGGGAATTCAATTTCACGATGGGCGCCCGCTGACCTCTCGCGACGTGAAGTGGACGCTGGACAGCGTGCGTGACGGCTCTCTCACGACGCTAAAAACAACGACGTATAAACTAATCGAACGAGTTGACGCCCCGGATGATGCTACGGTAGTCATCCATCTTTCTGAGCCTGACGGAACGCTGCTTTACAACGTGTCTGACGGAGCTTTCGGCATTGTGCCTTACAGCAGCGGCAAGCCATTCAACCGCCACCCCATTGGTTCAGGGCCGTTTACTTTTGTGTCGCAGGACCCAGACACCGAGGTAGTTTTGCGGCGAAATGACAATTATTGGGGTCAGCGTGCTCAGGTAGAGCGCGTCCGCCTGACGATTGTGCCGGACGCGACGACGCGCGCGCTGGAACTGCGCAAGGGCAGCGCGGACATCTCTCCGGGCGGCTCACTCAGCGCGGATATGGTAGGCACGCTTCGCGGTTACCGCAATCTTGAGGTTGAACAGCAGCCAGGCACAATACTCGCTTATCTGGCTTTCAATCTGCGCGATCCTATTTTGAAAGATGTTCGTGTGCGGCAGGCGCTGGCGTACGCCATTGATCGCGGCGCCGTGTTGCACTATTTATTCGGCGACGAGGGCCGGCTGGCAGACAGTGTGCTTCCGCCGCAGCACTGGGCCTATAACGGCAATGTGGCGCATTATCCTTATGATCCTGCAAAAGCAAATCAAGTGCTGGACGCCGCTGGCTACGCACGCGGTTCCAATGGCGTGCGCTTTCACCTGACGATGAAGACATCCACGGAAGAAACCACGCGCCTGCTGGCGGCGGTGATGCAACAGCAACTCAGGCAAGTGGGGATCGCGCTGGATATTCGCAGCTTTGAGTTCGCCACTTTCTATGCCGATGTGACGAAAGGCGCTTTCCAGCTTTACTCCCTGCGATGGGTGGGCGGCAATGAAGATCCCGACATCTTTTATTACGCCTTTCACTCTTCCAGCTTTCCGCCTAAACACGCCAACAGAAGCTATTACGTAAATCCGGAAATGGACCGCCTGATTGAAGCCGGACGCAGCACCGTGGACCAGGAGAAACGAAAACAGATTTATGCTCAGGTACAACAGATCCTGGCGCGCGACCTGCCTTATATCAATCTCTGGTACTTCGATAACGTGGTGGTGCACTCTTCCCGAGTCCGGGATTTGCATATAAATCCCGCGGGAAACTATGACTTTCTTGCGTCCGTGCATCTGGCAAAATAGCTGGCAGCTTTAAAAACCTTGGCTGACGACCGCCTCGCCGGCAATGGTAGTATCAAAGATTCGAACATGCAGATACTTTTCATTGGCGATATATTCGGCAGTCCCGGACGCAAGATCGTGCGCGACCATCTGGGCCATGTAGTGGAAACCAACAAGGTTGATTTGGTGATCGCCAATGCGGAAAATTCCGCGGGCGGATTTGGGCTCACGCCGGCCATTGCCGACGAGCTTTTTGACCTGGGTTGCCATGTGCTGACCACGGGCAACCACGTCTGGGATAAGCGCGAGATTGTTGACTATTTCAACTCGGCAAATGGCGATCCCAGCGGACGTGCGCGGAAGGTCCTGCGTCCCGCGAATTTCGCAGAAGGCGTTCCGGGGGTTGGGCTCTATGAGGGTGCAACGCGGCAAGGCCAAAGCTATGCGGTAATGAATCTGCAAGGCCGCGTTTTCATGCACGATACTGATGATCCTTTCCGAAAAGCAGACGCGCTGCTGGCAAACATCAGCAGCAAGGTAGTGATCGTGGATTTCCACGCGGAAGCCACTTCAGAAAAGATCGCGCTGGGCTGGTACCTTGATGGACGCGTTACGGCCGTCCTGGGCACGCATACCCACGTGCCTACGGCAGACACTCGAGTCTTGCCGGGCGGCACGGCGTATCAGACAGATGTGGGAATGAGCGGCCCTTATGACAGCGTGATCGGCGTACAAAAAGAACAGGTCCTGCAACGCTTCCTCACAGGATTGCCGGGACGCTTTGAGGCGGCGAAGGGCGATCCGCGTTTCTGCGCCGTGCTGATTGGTTGCGATGCCGATACCGGGCGCGCACATTCCGTGCAGCGCCTGATGCTGGGCGAGTAAAAGAAAAAGCAGCCCGTTGCGGGGCTGCTTTCTGTTTGAAGTGTGCGGTTCTTAATGGCTGGCTTTCTTCTTTGTGCCCTTCTTAGCTGCGCCTTTTTTGGCTGGCGTTTTAGCTGCAGGCTTGGCTGCCGGCAGTTCACCTTTGATCATGGTGAACATAAACGGGTCAGGTGTGTACTCTGAGATCACGCCGATCACGTCCACATTGGCCCCCGCTGCTGGTGGCTTGGTCATCGGCTTTTCCATGGTGATGTGCATATCAGCCTTATTGGCAGCTTGGTTGTCCTCCCCAAGTGCCACTTCAAGAGAATTGTTGTCTGGTACAGCAATCACCTTGACCGGAATTTTCAGCTTGGCTTCTCCATTTTTTTCCTTGGTCTGAATGTCCTGCCAGACCCGGTCTGCAGCAGTTTTGTTCGCGGGACTCTTATCGCGGCAGGAGAGCACAAGCTCGCGATCGCTGAATGAAAGATCAACGTCGCCGGTGGCCGGCACGGCCTGCGCCGCAAGATCGCACTGCGTGGGCGCGAGCGGAATGCTGGCGACGAAGTTAGCTGGCGGAGCGGTCTGGGTTGCGGCCGTGGCCATGCGCTGGTTCCAATCGTCAGTGTTGCCGTGATACTTCTTATATCGAGAGAGGAAATATGGCGACCACGCCTGGAATGCCTGAGGATTTTGCTTCTGCGCAATGCTCAAGGCCTTGGCGCCGTACCAGAAACCAACGGGATTCGATGGATTGGATTCCAGCAGCGCAATTGCCATTTGGTAATTGTTGCCCAGATCATTGGGATCAACTTTTAGCGCTTCTTCGTAATACTTCGCAGCATTCGCATAATCCTTCTGCTGCAAAGCGCCAAAAGCTGCCGTGCCGGCGAAGATGTTCTCCATCTGGTTCTTCATCTTCTCGTAATCGGCCGGACTCACACCTTCAGGAGTCTTCCAGTTAGGTAATTCCTGCAGGCCGCGCTCGGCGTCGCTACGGGCCTTGGTGCCGGAGGCTGCATCCTTGACCTGTCCGCGCTCAAGAAACACCACGATCGCTAGAGCACGCACGTTGTTCGGCTCGATCGTGAGGATCTGACGGGCAATCTGCTCAACTTTTTGCTGGTTATTGGCCTGCTGATACGCTCCCATGGCCTGTTCCAGCGCGTCAATTTTGACGATGCTTTGAGGATACTGGGCGACAAAAGCTTCCATGGCCGCGCCTTTGGCGGCGGGATCTGTGGTATTCAGGGCGGTGATGTAGGCGTTATATTCTGCCGGGTCTTTGATCACCTTTTGGCTAGTGGGGACGTTGGCCTGTTGACCCGTCGCTCCGGGCTGCTGACCGGCTGACGGCTGGCCGGCTGACGGCTGACCTGCGGGCTGCTGACCGGCTGACGGCTGGCCGGCTGACGGCTGACCTGCGGGCTGCTGACCGGCGGGCGGTTGCGCGGCCGGAGGCTGTTGCGCCGGTGAACTTCCCTGACCCCATGCTGCTGTGGTTAGCGCAAGCACAAGCGTGACAAGCACTCTTTTCATTTGAGTTTTGCTCCTTCAGTACATCTCTGCCAGATTTTGTGGCCTGATGCTCCAAGAACATTTCTGGTGCAGGCCTTGTCTTTTGCTAAAAACTTAGAGGCACGGATTATAAAAGACACACCCTACATTCGTGCAAGCCTTACATAAAATGGCACTTTACTGGTCTGATGCAGAGTTGGACTCTATAGTTACTCCCAGGCACCGGACCCGCTGGAATTCCAGCGTTAAAAGGCCCGCATCCAACCTTCACTTCAATCAGACATTGCATTGGCGCACAAAAACCACTGCCAAATCATGAAAATTGAATGAAAATCAAAATGAGCGATACGCGGCAGGACGCGGTATCCTGCTGAATTAGACACCATCGTAGCCAAAACGTTCCGGCAATCCGCGAAAATGAAGCTCTGAGAGGACGCAAAGCAAAATGGACCACATTTTGAACGGCAAAATTGCCCTGGTAACCGGCGGCGGACGCGGCATAGGAGCTGCCATCGCACTCAGGTTGGCAAGCCTGGGCGCAACTACCATTGTCTGCGGACGCACGCTCGCCCGCCTGCAACACACAGCCGGACAGATACGTTCAGCGGGTGGCCAAAGCGAAGCCATGGCCTGCGATGTTGCCGACTGGAACTCCGTGGCGGCGTTGGCGGATCGAGTGCAAAAGACCTTCGGACGGCTGGACATCCTGGTCAACAATGCCGGGATCGGCACCTTTGGCGGCCCGTTACACACTATGCCGACGGACAAATGGGACGCCATGTTCAACACTAACCTGCGCGGCGTCTTTTATATGATCCGGGCTTTCGCGCCCTTGATGATCTCCAGCGGCGGTGGCGACATTGTGAATATTTCATCGCTGGCCGGCAAGAATCCTGTCCCGAACGGGGCGGCTTATTCTGCCACCAAATGGGGGCTAAACGGACTTACGTATTCCGTGGCTGAAGAGCTGCGCGGACACAAAATTCGCGTCGCTGTCGTGTGTCCTGGCTCGACGCACACCGAGTTCGGGGCGCATGAAGGTAAGAGCCCGGACAAAATGCTGATCGCGGAAGATGTGGCCCACGCGGTAGAAACGCTCGTCACGTTGAGACCGCAGGCATTTATCAGCGAGGTGCTTTTAAGGCCAACGCAGAAACCGTGAAGCCAATCGCCGACATCGCCGTGATCGCGCGTAATCGCCGCAATCCAAATCAGTTCACCGCAAAGGGCGCGAAGGACGCAAAGGAAAATCGGGATAAAAAGCCAAGCCAACGGCGGAAAGAAATCTGAGAACTCTATACGGGAACAAGGCTGGGAAATGGAATTATTGCAGGTACAGCATATAGATTGCTGCTCTGGCTTCCGATCACCCGATCACCAGATCACGGCCATTTCGTGCGATCACGGCGATCTCGCTAAGCTCGCTTCTCCGGCACAATCACGGGTTCCTGCGGCGCAAGTGGCTGGCCGGCATTGGCAGGCACGGGGACCAGCAGAGCTTCTTTGCGATAAACCAAATTGCTGGCATTAAACGTCGCTAATTCAAAGCCGTGGCCGTGCGTGATGGCGTCTGTAGGGCAGGCCTCAACGCAATATCCGCAAAAGATGCAGCGGTTATAGTCGATGTTATAGATCTTGGCATAGCGCTCCGCGCCGCTGATGCGATTCTCTTCGGTGTTCTCGGCGGCCTCAATGTAAATGCAGTTTGAAGGACAGGCGGCGGCGCACAGAAAACACGCGACGCACTTCTCCAGGCCATTTTCATCGCGCTGCAGCTCATGCAATCCGCGGAAGCGTTCCTGAAACACCGCGCCGGCATTGGGCAGCTTCTTGTTGGGATAATCCTCAACAACGGTGGGAGCAAACATCTCCCGCAGGGTCACGGACATCCCTTTCGCGATGCCAGCTAGATCGCCAAAGACACGAAAGATCGACATAGAGCCAGTATAAAGGGTGGAATGGGAAATTGGGAACCACCGGGGAAACGCCGGGTCGGTAAGGATCAACTTGAAGCGCGGCGTGCGAAGGGTAGCAGTAATACCTCTGTCGCGAGTCCGACCAGAGCGTAGATCACAGCGTTTAGAAGAATGAACCAGTAGTAGGCCAAGAGCATCGCGCGGCCGATCAAAGAAGCTGGAGCAGTGACGGCAACGATTGTACAGCGCGCAAGGTTGGGATTGGGTGCTGTGGCGGTGGAATAAATGAACCAGCAATATGCGACGGTGAATCCGGCAAGAGCCCAGAAGCCAATTCTTCGTGTCATGAGATCACCTGGACTTTCTCTTCTCACAGCGATTTTACGCTTTTTAAGCTTCGGCCTTAGCTGGCATCAATGCCATGGGTGTTGCCTTATCCATCCTTCCAGAATTCCAGATGCACTTGCGCCACCAACTTTGATATGGCGCTCCGCTCGACGAACGGTAAAAACGTCGGTGCGATTTCTGACAAAGGAGCCTTTGGCAATTCATCACACCTCACATATCATTGCCGCGAGGCACACACATGGTACTTCCCGCATACATAGGCGCGTTGGATAGCAAGCGGCAACGCGAAACGGCTCTGATCACTGGGGCATCGAGTGGCATTGGGCTCGATCTGGCAAAATTGATGGCGCCCGACTTTGATCTGATCATCACCGCCCGCAATCAGGCTGAACTGGAAAGGATTGCACAGGAGCTGCAAGCGGCGCACGGAAACCATGTCCATGTGATTTCCGCCGATCTTACTCTGCCGGACGCGCCACAGCAGATATTCGCAGAGATTGAACGGCGCGGCCTGCCGGTGGACATTCTGATTAATAATGCCGGCTTTGGATTCTATGGGGCATTTGCGGAGAGCGCCCCAAAGACTTCTCTGGATATGGTGGAAGTCAACATTTCTGCTCTTACCGCACTTACAAGGCTGGCACTCCCCGGCATGATCAAACGTAGGCGCGGAAAAATTATGAACGTGGCTTCCACAGCAGGCTTTCAGCCGGGACCGCTGATGGCCGTCTATTATGCGACCAAAGCCTACGTGATTATGTTTTCTGAGGCGATTGCCAATGAGCTTAAGGGAACCGGTGTGAGCGTCACGTGTTTTTGCCCCGGAGCTACTGCCACTAACTTTGCGGGTCGCGCCAATATGGAAGAGTCGCGGCTGTTTAAATTCGGCGCGATGAAGTCAAAAGACGTGGCGCTGGCCGGCTACAAAGGGATGATGATGGCGGGAAAAGGCTTGGTAATCCCCGGAGTCCTGAACAAGACAATTGCCATGTCGGTCCGGTTTAGTCCGAGGAAACTCGTAACGGCGATTTCAAGGAGCCTGCAGGAAAAAGCAAAATAGCCTCCTGAAAGAGTTGCGGCGCATCCAATTCTTCGATTGAGGTAATTCAATTTCAGGAGAATTAAAGATGGCAGTATCGTGGAATAAAGATATAGACACTGCACTCAGCCAGGCCAAGACAGAACACAAGGCCGTGCTGGTTGACTTTAGTGCCGCTCCGGCGTGAGGGGCATGCGCTCGGCTGGAAGCCGAATCGTATGCTGACCCGCAACTCGGATCTTTTATCGATCAGAAATTCGTGCCTATTGCAGTCCACATCAAGGAAAATCCTGCCGGTTTCCACCGCTTTGATTCAGTCTGGACGCCAACCGCCCTGGTGCTGGATGAAAACGGCAAAGAGCGGCATCGCATTGAAGGTTATCTGCCCAAAGATGAATTTGCAGCACAATTGCTGCTGGGACTTGCGCGCGTTGCCTTTATGCAGAAGAAATGGGCGGACGCGGAAAAGCTTTATGATGAAATTTTGCAGAAGTATCCCAACAGTGAAGCCGCGCCAGAATCTGTTTACTGGAAGGCCGTGAGCCATTACAAAGGCACAAACGACCACACGGTGCTGGGCGAAGTACCGAAGACGCTTCAGCAGAAATATCCCAATAGCGTTTGGGCAAAGAAGGCAATTCCCTGGGCGGCCTAGCTAGGGCATTTAGTTCTGTCGCTTCGCTCCAAACCGCCAGCACGCCTTGCCCGACAGGGTGTCTTCTGCGCTTGAGGCAAGCAGCTCGCCGCGCAAGTCGGGCTCGCTGCTATATCCCTGACGCCGCAGCCATTGGAGCGGCAGAGAGAATCTGCCGCTTCACATTTTCTGCCTGTAATAGATGTCGCCGCTGGTGTGCCATCATCCAGGGAAAACCGGCGGCAAGCGTTGCACGGAATGGCGAAAAGGGTTTTCCCGCCTTGATCTTCGATAGCGAAAGCCCCGCAGACTCTCGCATCAAACGCTCCCATTCATCTTGTGCCTTCAGAAAGTCCGGCAAAAGTCTCTCTGGATCATCGATCCGCGCAGGAGGACGAAGGTGTGGCGGCGCAGGTATTCTGAACTTCGGCGGCGGCTCGGCGATCCAGACCAGCAGACGGCCCTTTAAACCAATATGAAATGGCCCGGCGCCCAATTTCTTTTCTCGCCTGCCTTGCGCCATCGCATTTTCCATCAAGCGCTGCATGACAGCTGCCGTGACATTGAGATGAAGGATGCATTCAGCCACTGACCACTTGCCAGCTTCCGGCTGCGTGGTGAACTGTTCGGGCGTAAGTCCGACTAGCAGTGCTTCCGCGCGCTGGCGGGCTTCCTGGATTTCCTGAGCGCATCGATCTGAGTCAAAGATCATGGCTGAACTCCTGCGCCGGAAGTGTATCACCAGAACAATCTCACGAGAGCTGTTCTAGCCAGCTTTCGCTACTCCCACTCAATTGTCCCAGGCGGCTTGGAGGTAATGTCGTACACAACGCGGTTGATGCCGCGAACCTCATTCACAATCCGAGTGGAGATGGCCTTGAGCACTTCATAGGGCAGCGGGACCCAGTCGGCGGTCATGCCATCCTCAGAATGCACGGCGCGGATGGCGCAGGTGTAAGCGTACGTGCGCTGGTCGCCCATTACGCCGACCGACATCACCGGCAGCAGCACGGCAAATGACTGCCAGATTTGCGTGTAAAGGCCGGCGCGACGAATTTCATTGACGACGATGTCATCGGCTTCTTGAAGCAGAGCAACGCGCGCCGGTGTGACCTCGCCCAGGATCCGCACCGCCAGTCCCGGACCGGGAAAAGGTTGGCGTTGCAGAACTTCTTCGGGCATTCCCATTTCCCGGCCAATGCGCCGAACTTCATCCTTAAACAAGTCCTTTAAGGGTTCAATGAGCTTGAGCTTCATCTTATCCGGCAGGCCGCCGACGTTGTGATGAGACTTAATGGTCTGCGAAGGGCCGCGCACGCTGCGGGATTCGATGATGTCAGGATAAAGCGTTCCCTGCACCAGCCAGTCCACTTTGCCGATCTGCTGTTCCAGCCGCTGCGCTTCCTGATCGAAGACCTCAATAAATTCATTTCCGATGATCTTGCGCTTCTTCTCCGGGTCGATTACGCCCGCGAGCTTGTTTAGAAAACGATCCGTGGCATCAACGGCCACCACGTTCAGACCGAGCCGGTCGCGCAGACTTTGCTGGACTTTTTCAAACTCATTCTTGCGCAGCACGCCGTTGTTGACGAAGACGGAGATCAGGCGGCGGCCAATGGCTTTATCGACTAACGTTGCCGCGACTGCGGAATCGACGCCTCCGGAAAGCGCGCAGATGACTCTTCCCTGCTCACCCACGGTCTGCCGGACCTGGCGAATGGTTTCGTCAATGAAGTGCTGGGGTGTCCAGTCCCCGCGCGCGCCGCAGATGTTAACCACAAAGTTCCGCAGCAGGTCCACACCGCGTTTGGTGTGATGGACCTCAGGATGGAACTGCACCGCCCAAATCTTTTGCGACTCATTTTCCATGGCAGCCAGGGCGTTGCTGCTGCGGGCGACCACGCTGAAGCCGCCCGGAAGCTCAAGGGCTTCATCGCCGTGCGACATCCAGACGTTGAGCGAAGGTGGCATGCCTTCAAACAGCCGAGATTGGCCCTTGACATTGATTTCCGCGTGGCCGTACTCGCGCTTGGGACCGGGACGGACTTTGCCTCCCAGCTTGTGGGTAATGAAGTGTAGGCCGTAGCAGATGCCTAGCACCGGCAGCCCGAGAGCGAGCACGCGGTCATCGGCGGGCGGCGCGTCCTGGTCGTAAACGGAAGACGGGCCTCCGCTCAGAATGATGCCGACGGGCCGATAGCTCTGGATTTCACTCAGCGGAGCGGTACAGGGCAGGACAACGGAAAATACTTTGAGTTCGCGGATACGGCGGGCAATAAGCTGCGTATATTGCGAACCGAAGTCGAGGATTACGATGGATTGTTCTTCCACAAACAATTATTCCCGATTCGCCGGAGCGTGTAAAGGTAAAAGAGCGTAAACGTAAATCTAAAGAGTAGGCGTGTTCTCAATGGGCAATGCGGAAGAAGTAGTGGCGACCAGCGTGGGGCCGGCAGCCGGGTCAACGTGAGCGGCAGCCAACGCGAGATATGCGGCCATTCTGGCCATGTAAAGGAAATCGGCTATGGCGAAGTAAGCCAATGAAACAATCATCAGGAGAATGAAGTAGCTCTGCGGCGAAGAACCAACCATCCCTGAAGTAAGCCCGCAGATCGCAGTGGCGATCAACAGCACGACAATCCGGAAAATCAGAAATACGAAGCCGGTTCCGGCAAAGTCAGAGCGCTGCTGTCGGATGGCTTGGCGGGCCTGACGCAGAGCGCCGCGAAAGCTTTGCCCTTCGCGACCAAAAATTGCAGCCAGCGAGAGATACCAGTTTACCGTCACCCAAAACGCGCCGATAAGCACCACCGAGGGCATCACCATCAGGTAATAAAGAAGAAGGTCCGGCCTGGGGCCGCGGGTGGCGATGAGTGCTTCGCCGAATGTAGTCGCAAACAACAAGACCACCGAGAACCAGCCAACGAATGCCCGCAAGAGCTGTAGCGCAAAGATGCTCCAGAAATGAAGCGAGGTTAATCCCACGCGCAGCCGCTTTACGGTAACAAAACGGCCCAGGGCAGAGAGAATGCTCCAGAGAAGCGCGATTGTCAGAGGCACCGCAATGGCTGCTGCAATGATGACCTTGGCTCCCAGAAGCAACAAGACCGCCAAAATCAACTGAGCCATTCTTTGAGGATCGCGGCTGCCCCAGGCTGTATCCCATGCGTGGCCAACGTGCAAAGGGCCAAGCAGCCTCATCCCAACGCCGGCGACCAGGAGACAAGCCAAAATTGCAAATGACCAGCGCCAGAGAATTTCCACCAGAAAGATAGCCGGATCGCGCGTGACAGCGCGGAGGCCCTGCGTGATCGGGTTGGGCGTTTTAGACATGTTGCCTTTGCACTGCGATCATCGGACGACCACGTTGACGAGTTTGCCTGCGACAACAATCACCTTGGCCACCTGCTTGCCATCGGTAGCGGCACGCACTTTTTCATCAGCAAGCACGCGCTCACGGACGCTATCTTCCGGAGTGTCCGCCGGAAAGACTATGTGGCTGCGAAGCTTGCCGTTGACCTGGACGGCGTAAGTGATCTCGTCTTCTTTGGCCAAAGCGGGATCGTAGGCCGGCCAGGGATAACGAAGAAGATTATCGGTTTCACCCAGAACTTCCCACAATTCGGCGGCAAGATACGGCGCAAACGGAGCGAGCAGGAGCACAAGACGGCGCTGGACATCGGCCAGCAATACGGCGGGAAAGTTCCCGGAACTGATTTCATCTTCCGCAGCGTAAAGCTGATTGACGAATTCCATGATGGCAGCAACAGAAGTGTTGAAGTGCCAGCGTCCCTGAAAATCTTCAGAGATGCGCTTTATGGTCTGGTGAAGCTTGCGCTCAATCTGCCGCGCCTTGGGTGAAAGCGCAGATGATGCCGCACCAGCACTATTGCCAGCGGAAGTTTTGCCGGCAGCTCCGGCATTGCGCATGACAAAGCGATACGCCCGGCCCAAGAATCGATGCACGCCCTCAACGCCGGCTTCCTGCCAATCAAGTTCGCGATCGGGAGACGTGGCGAAGAGCGCATACATACGCGTGGAGTCGGCGCCGAATCTTTCCACCATTTCATCCGGGGAGACTACGTTCCCTTTGCTCTTGGACATCTTTGCGCCATCTTTAATGACCATGCCCTGCGTAAAGAGACGCGTTGCCGGTTCATCATTATGGACAATGCCGAGATCGCGCATGAACTTTGTCCAGAAGCGCGAGTAGATCAGGTGCAAGATGGCGTGTTCAACGCCCCCAATGTACTGATCGATAGGAAACCAGTAGTCGACAGTAGCGGTATCCAGCGGACGGTCCGCGAGCTTCGCGTTGGTATAGCGGTAGAAATACCATGACGAATCGACGAATGTGTCCATGGTATCCGTCTCACGGCGGGCAACGCCGCCGCATTTAGGACACTTGGCATTCACAAACTCAGGCACGCGTCCCAGCGGAGACCCGCCCTGCAAAGTAATGTCAACATTATCCGGCAACACGACTGGGAGGTCGCTTTCAGGCACCGGCACCACGCCGCAATGTTCACAATAAAGCATGGGGATCGGCGTACCCCAATAGCGCTGGCGGGAGATGCCCCAATCCTTCAAGCGATAGGTGATGGTTCGCTTGCCAAAGCCGCCCTTCTCCGCATGGGCAGTCATCTTCTCGATGGCTTCCTCGTTGGAAAGCTCGCTGAACGGGCCGGAGTTGATAAGCAAACTGTCCTTTTCGGTATAAGGAAGCACGGGCCGCTCAGGCTCTCCGGGAGCAGGCGGCTGGCCAATCCTGCGCGGAAGAATCACGATGCGCGCTTCCAGGCCGTACTTCTGGGCGAATTCGTAATCCCGCTCATCATGCGCTGGAACTGACATGATTGCGCCGGTGCCATAGTCCATCAAAATATAGTTGGCCACCCAGATGGGCACTTTTTCCTGATTGAATGGGTTGCTGGCATAACGTCCGGTAAACACGCCGTGCTTTTCAATGCCGCCAAGCTCGCCCGCCTCCCGGGCGCGCGCCTGATCACGGATGAGGTCTTCGACTTTTGAATGCAAATGCGGATCATTGCCGACCAACTCAGCTACAAGGGGATGCTCCGGCGCAAGCTGGATGGAGGTCGCGCCATAGATCGTGTCAATGCGCGTGGTGAAGACCGTGATCTTGTCCGTGCCGGAAATGGGGCCATCGATTTTGAAATCGACCAACGCGCCTTCGCTCCGGCCAATCCAGTTGCGCTGCATGGTGCGCACTTTTTCCGGCCAGCCCTCAAGCTTGTCCAATCCGGCAAGAAGTTCGTCAGAATAATTCGTTGTCCGGACGAACCACTGCTCCAGATCGCGCGTCTCAACCTGCGTTTCTTCATGACGCCAGCAACATCCGTCAACCACTTGTTCATTGGCCAGCACGGTGGCGCATTCCGGACACCAGTTCACCCGGCTCTTCTTACGATAAGCCAAACCCTTCTCATGAAGCCTTAAGAAGAACCACTGGTTCCATTTGTAGTATTCGGGAAGACAAGTTGTGACTTCGCGCGACCAGTCATAGGCGAACCCGAGCCGCTTCATCTGCGCTTTCATGTGGGCGATGTTGCGGAGCGTCCATTCTTTAGGAGGAACGTTGTTCTTGATGGCGGCGTTTTCCGCCGGAAGCCCGAACGCGTCCCAGCCCATGGGATGAAGCACGTTGTAGCCGCTCATCCACATAAAGCGGGCAAGCGCGTCACCAATGGCGTAATTCCGGACGTGGCCCATATGCAGCGCGCCTGAAGGATACGGCAGCATCTCCAGCACGTAATATTTCTTGCGCTTGCTGGTGTGCGGCTCTGCCGCGTAAAGCGCAGGATCAGACTCCCAGCGGGCGTGCCACTTCTCTTCAATGCGCTGCGGTTCGTAGCGAAGCTCTCGCTGCTCGGGTTGGTTGGCGGTGATTTCGATTTTAGTGTCGGACATCTCTGCTTTTAGCTTATCTCTATGTTTGAGACGTAGCGGTGCTACGTCTCTACATTTTAAATTTATCCGGCCTTCTTGTTCTTCGTCTGGCTTACAGCTTCAATTTTTACCAGCTTTTTTAAGGTCTCTATGTTACGTAAATCGTCGCGGGGTTCTTCAATCGGCGTTTCTGCGATGAACGCCGCGTGTTCCGTCCGCGGATCGTTCAACAAGCGGCGGAACGGTTCCAACCCGATAGTCCCCTTCCCGATGTGCTCATGGCGGTCACGCTTTGAGCCGCGCGCATCTTTCGCGTCATTGCAATGCCATACCATCACGTTCTTCAGCCCGATTGTGTCATCCAGCTTCTGCATGGTTTCATGCCAGCCGGCTTCGGAAACAATGTCATAGCCGGAAACATGCGTATGACATGTGTCGATACAGGCACCCACCGGACAAATTGGCCGCAGGTAGTGCAGTAGATGTGCCACCTGATCAAATGATCCGCCCAACGAAAATTCCGAACCAGCCGTGTTCTCAATCAAGACGCGAAGGTTCGATTTCTCCAATTCCAGCCCTTCGGCGGCTTCGGCAATCGAGTGCGCGACTAGTTCCAAGCCTTCTTCGCGGCTGCGTCCACGAAATGAGCCAGGATGAAGGACCAGGTATTCAGCGCATAAAGCCAGTGCTCGCTCCAATTCTCCCCGGAACGCCTTCACCGACTTGCGATGAAACTCCGGCGTGGCGCTGGCCATGTTCACCAGATAACTGCTGTGAATAGCCATAGGGCTAATGCCATATTTTTCCCTCAAACCGCGCATAGCGTCACACTGTGCCGGCGCCAGCGTGTACGGCTGCCATTGCCGTGGGCTGGAAGAAAAAATCTGGAACGTATTGGCTCCCAGCCGGTAGGCCCTCTCGGCGGCCATCTCAACACCGCCGGCCGTGGAGGTATGTATGCCGATTCGCCTGGGGCCGGGTTTGGGCGGTTCGCCTTCCGCCCATAGCAGCACGTCCTTCATGCTGAGCCGCTTGCGTTCCTGACTGCCAAGGGCTTTTGGCTTGGGCATGGCAAGACGCTTACGCTCTGTATCCCCTGAAGGCATGTGCTAAATGATTGATTTTAACACGGTAAATACTGGTTCCGGACTTCGACAGACCACAGCTTTTCATTGCTACCGATGGTGAAACCAAAGTAAACTGAAGGTAACAGCGAGGGCCAAAACAATGTTAGTCGTAATGAAAGCGCATGCCACTGAGGAGCAGGTGCGCGCGGTTTGCGAGCGCATCGAATCACTCGGTTTGCGGGCGCACCCTATTCCGGGAGCACAGCGTACAGCCATTGGCATCACCGGTAATAAAGGGGCCATGGAACAGGGCGTACTGGACGAAATGTCCGGCGTGCAGGAAGTCATCCAGGTCAGCAAGCCGTACAAGCTGGTAAGCCGCGACACCAAGGAAGAAGACACGGTGATCAGCTTTGCCGGCAGCGATGGAAGTTTTGGCGGGCGCGATCTTGGACTGATAGCCGGGCCATGCTCGATAGAATCCCGGGAGCAGGCATTTGCGATCGCTGAGCGCGTAGCCAAAGGTGGCGCACGGTTCTTCCGCGGCGGAGCTTACAAGCCACGTACATCGCCTTATGCATTCCAAGGCATGGGTGAAGATGGCCTGAAGATCATGGCGGAAATCCGCGACCGCTTTGGCCTGCGCATTGTTACTGAAGCTCTGGACGAGGAATCACTGCATCTGGTGGCAGAGTACGCTGACGTAATCCAGATTGGCGCGCGCAACATGCAGAACTTTTCGCTGTTAAAGAAAGTAGGGCGGCTGCGCAAAGCCGTCATGCTGAAGCGAGGCATGTCCGCGACGCTGGAAGAATTCCTGATGGCGGCGGAATATATTTTGAGTGAAGGCAATTATCAGGTCATCCTGTGTGAACGCGGGGTCCGCACCTTTGCCGACCACACGCGCAACACCTTGGACCTGAGCATTGTGCCCGCCGTACAACGGTTGAGCCACTTGCCGATTATTGTTGATCCAAGCCACGGAACCGGCAAACGCAACAAAGTGCTGCCACTCTCACGCGCGGCGGTAGCGGTGGGCGCCGATGGAATCATGGTGGAAGTGCATCATGATCCCGAACATGCGCTTTCTGATGGAGCCCAGTCAATTTTCCCTGATCAGTTTGACGAGATGATGCATGAGATAAGGCAGATTGCTGCCGTGCTGCACCGCAACGTTCAAGAGCCGCGTACGCAACCTGCGGTGGCCAAGGCCGGCAGATAACTTGCGCGCATTTACGTTAGCAGCTTGCCTTGCGCTTGCGCTGCTGGCAGGCTGCAAGGATACGCCGGAGCCCGGCCCCAATTATCGCGAATACGCGTACGTTGCCAATGGCGGCAGCAACAGCGTAACGGTGATCGACCTGCGCGCTTTGTCGATCCTGACCACCGTTTCAGTAGGACGCAGCCCGACGGGGCTGGCGGTGAATCCGCGGAAGAACGAGATTTACGTGGCTAACACGGAATCCAACAACATCAGCGTGATTGATGCGGAAACGAACAAAGTCGTCGCGACCATCGGCGTGCATCGCGCGCCGTTTTTTGTTGAGGTTTCTTCTGACGGCAAGCGAGCTTATGTGGCAAATTCCGGCTCGGCCAACCTGTCGGTGATCGATCTGGACCAGCGCAAGGTAATCAAATACATTCCCACTGGCAATGGGAGTAATCTGGCGCGACTGACTCCAGATGGCAGGCTGGCGATTGTTGCGCTGAGGGATGAGAATTCCATTGCGGTTGTGGACACGCAAAAGCTGGCGGTGCGCAACAAAGTAGCAGTGTGCGCCAAGCCGGTGGAGCTGGCCATTGTTCCGGATTCCAGCAAAGCTTTTGTGGCATGTAGTGAATCCCAGCAAGTGGCCGCTGTGGACCTGAAGACGGACAAACTGCTGACGTTGCTGGATGTTGGCAAGACCCCGGTGCAAATCGCGGTGAAACCGGATGGCGGCGAAGTCTTTGTCAGCAACTATGACGCCAGCTCGATTTCTGAAATTGTGACCTCAACAAATGAGGTGAACAATACTTTCCAGATTGGGGACCATCCGGCGCGCGGGCTGGTTTCTCCGGACAATGCGCTGCTGTATGTAGCGAATTTTGGCTCCGATTCAGTAGCGGTGTACAGCATTGATAATGGCAAGCGCACTGCCTCAGTGCCGGTCGGGAGCCATCCGGAAAGCATGGCGCTCTCACCAAACCAGCTGCTTTTGCTGGTGGTAAACACCGGGAGCGGCGATATGACGGTGCTATCGCTCATTGATAGCAAAGGCAAATCGCAACCAGAGCTGCCGGTGCTGGAGACGATGATTCCGCTGGGAAAAGACCCGCGAGCGATTGTGGTGAAGGCGTTTGTGAGCCAGCGTTAGTTAACGGAGACTGAGGCCTCCATCGACGGTGAATATCTGGCCGGTGATGAAGTGCGGCGCGGTGGCGAAATACATCACGGCGCTAACGATGTCCTGTGGCGATCCATTTTTTTTCATGGGTGTATGCGCGGCGAGACGACTGAGGAGCGCGGGATCCTTTTCGCCGGTTCCGGTGTCGATCATGCCCGGCGCAACGCAGTTAACCGCAATCTCCGGCGCCAGGGTTTTGGCCATTACCTGCGTGAGCATGTGCAGCGCGGCCTTGGAAGAACAGTAATGGGCGTGCGTTGCCCACGGTTTCTCCCCGCCGAGCGATCCCATATTGATAATGCGGCCATGCGAACTACGCAGCGATGGAATACAGCTTTGCGAAACCAGAAATGGCGCACGTACGTTGACGGCAAAGACTTCGTCCCATTGATCGGCGGTAATGGCGTCTATATTTGCGGTTTCAAAAACGCCGGCGTTGTTGATGAGCAGATCGATTTGGTGGAAATGCTTTAGGACGTTCTTAACTGCCTCTTGGGCGCTTTGGGGCTGGCGAAGATCGCATTCAAACGCGAGCGCCTGAACGCCAGTAGCTTCTATCTCTTTCAGCGTTTCTCCGGCTTCGTCGGCAGACGAGCGATAGGTGAATGCCACGTGGGCGCCAGCCTGGGCCATGGCAAGCGCGATGGCTTTACCTAAACGACGGGCCGCTCCGGTAATGAAAACCGTTTTACCTTGCAAAGCAGTCACGCAGGCATTGTAAATGGAGGTTTGAGGTAAGCGATGCTACGTCTCTATATTGAGATTGTCGCGGAAGAGAAGCGTGGTTGGCGGAATAGATTTTGAGACGCAGCAATGCTGCGTCTCTACGTCAGGATTTTGGATGGAATAGCAAATCCATGTCGAGCGGGCAAGCTTAACTTAAAGTCCAAACAGTTCGCGGAGGCGCTTGGTCTGGGCGCGGCTGACAGGGATTTCAGTTTGCTTGCGATCGTCCATGCGGAGCTGGTATGAGCTCTTGAACCAGGGCACCACTTCTTTGATCCGGTTGATGTTGACCACGAACGAACGGTGCGCCCGCCAGAAAGTTTCGGGGTCGAGCCCTTCAAGTAACTCTTCAAGTGTGCGGCAGTTGGATTGGCCCTCAAGATTGGTGGCCACCACGCTGATGATGCCATCTTCTATTGAAGCAAAACAGAGGTCTTTCTGGTCAACGAGCAGCAGGCGTCCAGCGCTGCGTAGAAGCACTTTGGAGTTTTGTGGGCGCTGGGATTCCAACAGCTTGACCAATGTGTCGAGGCGTTGCTGATCGGGGGCAACGCCCTGAATCTTCTTGCGGGCTTTCTCTACGGCAGCGTTGACACGCTTCTTATCGAAGGGTTTAAGGATGTAGTCAATAGCATTGACTTCAAAGGCTTTAACTGCGTACTGATCGAAGGCGGTAGCAAAGACAATTTGCGGAAGCGCTATCTTTTTATCAATTAACTTTTTCAGAACTGCGAACCCGTCAAGCCCGGGCATCTGCACATCAAGGAAAAGTAAATCCGGAGAAAACTCCTTGACCAGACTCACGGCTTCAATCCCGTTGTGGCCTTGCGCCACCACCGTGACGTCGTCGATGGACTTCAGCAGATAGCTCAACTCTTCACGCGCGAGCTGTTCGTCATCCACGATCAGAACAGAAAGAGCCAAAGTTTATTCTCCACTTACAAAGTATAAAAGCCGCGGACGGACAGGCTACAGCATTTGCGCGGCGAGGCTGTGCGCGTACCAGCTAACTGTTTCTCTCAACAACAAAATCCGGAATCGACAGCAGCGCCCGCTTGATCTCCGATGGCGCAAAGGTGCAAATTGCTTTCCGCGCCAACTCAGCGTGTTTGGCGGCTGCGTCATACGCGTACGGGATGGACCCATAACGATCCAGCATTTCCAGGATCTGCTCATGTTTTACGCTGACAAACGCGCGCTCTTCCAGCACTGTCTCCACCAGCTTGCGCTCTTGCGGCGTGCAATGTTGCAGCGCATGGATCACCGCCATGGTGACCTTGCCTTCGCGCAGATCGCTCGCCACCGGCTTGCCCAGCACTTCTTCTGACGCGGTCAGATCCAGCACGTCATCCACGATTTGAAACGCCAGTCCCAGATTGCGTCCGTATTCGCCCAGGCTGCTCTCCTGCTCAGCTGTCGCGTTGCCGATCAGCGCTCCCAGCCGCGTGGACACAGAAAATAAGCAAGCCGTTTTGCGGAAGATCAAATCAAAATGCTCTTCCAGCGAGATGATCTTGCCCAGCTTTTCCATTTGCAGCAGTTCGCCTTCAACCATCTGCTGCGTCAGATCGATCAGCACATCGAGCACGCGGAAATTGCGTTCCTGCACGGCAACCTTAAACGCCTGCATGTAAAGCCAGTCCCCAGCCAGGACGCACTTTGAATTTCCCCACTTCGTATTTGCCGCCGGACGGCCGCGCCGTGTCTTAGCTTCATCAATAATATCGTCATGCACCAGGGTCGCCGTGTGCAGCATCTCCACCACAGCGCCCAGCTTGATGGCGTTGGTCTCTTCGTGAGGAAATAACTTGGCCGCGAGCAACAGCAATACCGGACGTATCCGCTTGCCTCCACCCGCGCGTAGATGCTCGCCGATATCGGTGATGGCGCGCACGCTTGAAACCGTGTCGCGTCCGAACTCGCGCTCAATCGCGGCCAGATCGTCACGCAACAGCTCGAAAACTTCTTTGGCAGTGGTTGTGGCCGGTGAACTCAAAATGTCCTTTTTAAATCTTGGTTCGATCCTGAATCGTATTAGTTCTGCAACTCTGCTGCGCTCTCGCTCCCGCCCTGCAACGTCAACTTTTCCTTTGCGTCCCTCGCGATCTTTGCGGTGAAGCGCTCTTAGTTCCTGTAATTCGTAAACTGCATGTCGATGCCAAAATCATGTCCGCGCAGCAGCGCAATCATTTCTTGCAGTGAATCGCGATCTTTGCCGCTCACGCGCACCGTGTCGCCCTGGATGGAGGCCTGGACCTTCTTCTTTGAATCCTTGATCAACTTCACAATCTCGCGCGCCTTCTCAATCGGGATTCCCTGCTGCATCGTGATCTTCTGCCGCACGCTTGAGCCCGCCGCCGATTCCACCGTTCCATAAGTCAGCGCCTTGATGGGCACGCCGCGCTTTACCAGCTTGCTCTGCAAAATGTCCGTCACGGCTTTCAGCTTGTACTCATCGGCGGAAGAAAGCACCAGCGCTTCTTTGCCCTCAAGCTGAATGTCAGACTTGGAGTCTTTCAAGTCAAACCGCGTGTGGATCTCCTTGAGCGCGTTCTGAATCGCGTTGGAGACCTCCTGCAAATCCACTTTGCTAACGATGTCGAATGAGTTTTCCGCTGCCATGTCTCTAATAGCTTACTAAGACTTGCGATTCCATGCACGTTTTTCGCGACTCTTGCGTGTTCGCTCTTCTCCGTGTCCTAATAGGCAGCGGAGCCGCTACCTCACCACTGCGGCTCACCAAGCTCGGCTTCGGGATTCGGGATAGCATGTCGAGGGGGATGGAGTTTGGTTCAGGGTGACAGGTTGGAAGAACGATGCGGAACGATCTTGTCGCACCGGCTCCCGCTGACAAACTGCCCGCAGCGACTACAACGCCCACACTGCGACCTGCTGTTCCGAGAGCCGAATATCAACGCCGCATAAGTCTTCAACATTGCTTCCGTGAGGCCCGAGGAATCGGCTCCGCTGCTCTCAAGGCGAGTGCAATCTCCAGCGAACGCATGAAGATCTACTGGGTTTACATCATGCCAAACAAGTCGCGACGGCTTGTATGCTCACAACAACTTTGGCAACATTTCGAGGCGCCGCAGAATTATCAGCATCGTGGGTAATATCGTTTCACGATATACATTTTCTGATGCAAACCTCGCGCACACGGTAGCCGCGATTTCACAATCCGAGAACGTGGTCGGCGCGCTTACTTTCGGGTAAAAGGGAGCAGACCGCGGGCTGAAATCACTTTTTAATTTTCCGATACATCAAGCTGCTCCTGAACGCGAAGCCGCAGCCTCCACAATCATTAGAAATTCTAATCTTGTCCTAACCGCTTTCTAATGCCAATTGATCAGACTTGCACATCGCCAAAGTGTTGTTCTCTGGCGATGCGTAACAAGACTATGAAACCGCTTCTCACCAGATATCTTCGTGGCGCTGTACTTGGCATGATGCTGTTGCTTTCAGGCATGGCCGGTATGGTGTGTTTTTCCTACGATACGGACGGCGACGAGAGTACGCCTCCGGTGACGGTTGAGTTCAACGGCGTTGTACCCAGCAAGAAAAGTGTTCAGGTTTCAAGTTTGCGTTCCAGTGCGGTTGCCCAGCACGTGCGCGACACTCAGCCTGCTGCAACCGATCTTCTGGCATCTGTAAGCTTCCTGTCCGTTCCAGCCATGGATATGGATAAAGGCTCTCCGCAGCTTGTTGTTCCGCTCAGGCGCTAATTCTCGCACCACTCTCTCTTTTTGCTCGTAGCTAATTCCGGGAAAAGTTTTGTCCGTTGCTTGACAAGACAAGGCCTTGCAGAACCAGGACCAGCATATCGACTGAGCCTGAATGTTCTGCCCTGGAAGTAACGCACTGCTCCTGCTACGGCAAAAACCTTCGCACAACATTTGGATCGTTTCACCTGGGAACCGGCAGCACTGTTCCTGGAAAAGATCCGCAACTATGCCCGCCGTTTCCAGGAGAGCTCTGCGTGCGACGCAGGTTTCTCCCGGACACGGGTGAGCTTGTAACCAGTGTCACTTTAACGTGAAGAAGATTGAGGCCGGCGACGTTTCGCCCAGGGCCTCAAGAGGAGGACCCAGAGAATAGAAGCGAATTTTTTTCTCCTAAATCAAACTTCACGCCCTACTGTTGGGCAGGCCGGGCCTGATTGGCCCGGCTTTTTTTCCTTACTCTTGGCCGAAACTTCCGGAGGCAAAGAGATGCAGCAAAGAAACAAATAAAAACAGGAAGGTACAAAATGACATCCCCCTCGACTAAAGACGCACTGCGCTTAGGTGCGCAGTATTCTATACTCATCATGTGGCTCTGCTGCGTGACTGTTATTCTCGGCGCGACGGCAGCGAGCGCTCAAACACCAATCATTCCAACCACAAACACGATCTTGTTCTCAGGCCAGTCCGCCCAAGACCCGCAAGACCATAACACCGATCCTGTGGCAGGCATCATCCTGCAAGGTACCGCAACGAGCCAGTTCACGGGACAACCCGTGCGCCATTTGTGGGTGGCGGACAGCTTTGACAGCATCTGCCGCATGGACCCGGAAATTGACGCTCCCGGGCCGTGGCACATGAGCGATCATACCTGCGAGTTTTTCATTATCAGCGGCGGCGCCGCGGTTCCTTTTGGCGGGCAGTTTGCCTATGACCCAGGAAGACACTTTCTATATTTCGTAGATGACATCTCCGCGGGCCAGGGCGTTATTCGTATTGGCTTCAATGCAGCTGGCGACGGTGGTCATGGAGCACTTGATTTGACTACCGCATTAACGCTGGCCAGCACGGCAGGCGCCGACCACTTTCTGGGTGGAACAGGCTGCATCTTGCCTACCGCCGGCACTCAGCCCAGCGGCGCGGCATTAAGCCCGTTGGGTGATCTCTATGTAGGCTTTTTAGATAGCGGTGACATTCTGCGTTTCAACAGCCCCGCCACAGCTTCAGAAACCGGGTTTGGCTCATGCGCTCAATTCGTTCAAAAAGTGGCAACAACGCCCGATGGCACTCTGAGCAACGGTTTGGCCTGGATCGGTCACGACCTGTGGGGTGGCGATGGAACTTCTCCATTTGTTATTCCCAATGCCGATACCACCTGCCTGGTTCCTCCCAGCGTCGACTGCACAACCGCAAATGGCACCGTGATATCTACCCTGGCCGCGGTAGGGGCAACGGGCCCCTTGGTTGGCGATCAGTTCTATCCCAACACCAACGGCAACAATCTTTATTTTGGCGTTGGAGCCCAGATTGCTTGGGTAGGCAACGTGGCGGGAGGCCCGGCCGGTCAGACTCTTACATTGACCTACATCAATGATCCAGCGCCCGATCCGCCGCTTGCAGCCATTACCGGCCTGGCAGTGGATGGGACGGATCCCGCGAACCTCGTGATTTATTCGGCTGAAGATCCCGGAGTCGCGGTAGTTCCGCCGATCCTGGCTGAGGCGCGCTGGTGGCAGACAACACAAACATCGGCTGCGCCCGCTGCTCCCGCAACACCTCTGGATGTCGTGGCAGTGGCGGGCAATGCCCAAGCCACTGTGAGCTGGAGTCCGGCACAGATCGCGCAGCCGGTGACCAGCTATACGGTGCGGAACAGCTTCATCTCTGTCGGAGCACCTTTGGCTGATATCGTGGTCAATCCGGCGCCTGGCTCGATCTACCCGCCGACATCGCTTGTGATCCCCGGACTGACCAATGGAGTTTCTTACGCCTTTGAAGTTTCTGCTACGAATGCCAATGGCACCAGCGCATTCTCCGCGCAGAGCAATACCATTACGCCGCCGGGTATCGGCGTGCCCACCGCACCCACCGGCGCCACTGCTATTGCAGGAGACACACAGGCATTCGTGACCTGGACGGTTTCCTCAAGCAATGGCGGATCGCCGATCACCAGCTACACCGTCACCAGCAACCCTGGTGGAATTGTGGTGACAGTGCCGCCTCCGGCGTTCGGTTCGAATACTGACAACGTACTCTTTAGCGGCCTGACGAACGGTGTGGCATACAGCTTCACCGTGCATGCAACCAACATCGCCGGAAACAGCCCTGAGTCCGCGCCATCCGCTGCAATCACACCTTCGGCCGCGAATTTGCCGACGGTGTCAATTGCAATGTCAGGCTTGACTTCAGTGCCAGCCACGCCGACGCGGCTGACCTATAACATCACCGTCACGAATACATCGCCGTTCCCGGCTACAAACGTTATTGTGGTCGACACAGTGAACACGGTTGCGGCCAGCATTTCCAGCGCTTCACGCGATGCGAACGGAAAAGTGACAATCAATCTAACCGCGCCTCGGGCATTTGCCTTTGGCCAAACGGTCACGATTGCCGGTGTGGCTGATCCATCCTTCAATGGCACGTTCCCGATTGCGACTGTTCCTTCCAACACCAGCTTCACTTATTCCCAGGCAGGTGCAGTGGCGAACAGCGTGTCAGGCACGGCCACAATACAACCGCTGGTGAATATTGTGTCAGCCAGCGGACCTGTATCGTGCACCAGCGGAGGCGCGGGCGTATTTACCGTGACCTGCAGCGTGGGCACGCTGGCTCCAGGCGGCGTGGCTCGGATCAACGTGCTGGTGCAAATGCAGAACCAGACCATCACTAACTCCGCTACGGTAAGCGGAACTGATGCGGCGGGCACTGCCTTAGCGAGCAGCAGCGCCAGCGTGACTACGATTGAGCCTCCGCCTCCGCCTTCCAACAACGGGGTCACGACTGATCTTGCAATTACCGGCAAAGCAGCGCACGGCAGCGGCAAGGTTAATTCGACGAACGCCTTCACCTGGACCATCAGCAATAAAGGTGTGGACGCGCCCAATGTAACGTTCAGGCAGGTCATACCAAGTGGACTGACGTTTACCTCAGCAAACACTACTCTGGGAACTTGCACCGGACCGCCCGTGAACTCGCATGGCGGAACGGTGACTTGTATTGCTCCCACACTTGCAAATGCTGGGACCATTACGGTCACGGTGAACGTGGTCATAAATGCCGTTGGAACTTTCAACAGCACCGGTACGGTTTCGTTTGATGGCATTGAAGCCAAGCCGGGCAACGAGTCATCCACGGTAAAAGTTGTGGGACAGTAAAACGCTGAGCGGGCTTGCCTGGATCGTCACTTTTCAAAGACCAGAGTAAGCCCGCACCAGCAAATGCAAGCTTTGTTTATGCAGCGAAAAAATCGAGGGTTCAGGCGGGCCGCAGTACGGGCCCGCATTTTTATGTTGATCGCGCTGATCGCAGCATATTGATCAGCTGACTACTTTGGCGGCGCAGTTTTCGTGCCTGCAGGCGGTATAACGCGTGGCTGGATCCGCTGCGGTGCCGCCGCGCTATGGAAGCTAAAATACTGCTCGTTGAGATCTGAATGCACGCCGCTGGTGGCCGCTTTCAGCGCGTCATCAAATTTCTTCTGTGAAATCTCGCGGACAATCTCCGCCCTGGCCTGTTCGATTGGAATCGTATTGCGGCTGCGCACCTTATATATATTGAATCCAGAAGGCTCAAACTCCACTTTCGTGACTTCGCCGGCCTTCAGGGCATTGAGGTCCTGTTCCACGTTCGCAGGAAATGTTGGTTTGGGGTTGGTGCTCAGCTCGGTTTGCGGCGGCTGGGCTTTCAGTCCCAAAGTTTTGTAGACCTCCACCTGGAGTGACGTTACGTCTTCACCTCTGGCCGCGCGCTCCCGGATGTCGGCTGCAAGCTGCTTGGCCTTTGCTTCAAACTCGGGCTTGCGGTCCTGCGGACGCGTGGGATCAACCTTGGGAATGTGAATCCTGTCGATCTTCGTCTGCCCAAACTTGTCCACGTTCTGCTTGTAATACGCCTCGATCTCGTCTTCAGATGGGTTGGCAAATTTCTCCTGCAAAGAGCGGCGATAGGATTCTGCAATCACACGCGCGCGCGCAATCTTCATCAAGTCAGCAAACCTTGGGTCTTTTTCTACACCGGCTTTTTCGCCGGCGCTGGCCAGGGCCAATATGTTGGCGTAGTCCGTCGCAAAGCCCCGCAGCGCGGGCGGCGGATAATTTGTGTTGTTCACGTTGAGTGATGAGACCAGCCCCTCAAACTGCGCGCGCGTCAGGACCATGGTGCATACATCGGGTTTGCCGGCGGGCGCTGCCTGCCCTTCAGGACAGACGCCGTGCACCGTGACCACCGGCGTCTCCGGAGCAACGGGCGCTGGCGGCGCAACAGGCTGCGGCCGGTTTGCGACGGCGGGCGGCTGCTGGCGTTGAGCGGGCGGCGTGGCTTGTTGCGGCTGCTGGGCGGGCGCGAATAACGGCGCGACAGTTAACACACACATCAACGGCAGATGACGAATCATTGTGGGCAAATCAACCTCGGCTGAAAATGGAATTACGATGGGCAAAATTTCTTGATTGATGCGCCCATAGTAGCACATGTTTTCTTGGGTTTAGGAGTGTCAGAGGGGCTGGAACCGGCGGTGTGTCGGGCATTGCGCGCATCTTTATGTTTCAACGATCCACCGTGAATTGGCGTGAAGTTGAGAGTTTGCTTTCCGATCACTCGATGCCCCGATCATCGGATCACCCGATTTTTGCAGCCCTCTGCCTGCGTCCCTCAGCCGGAGACCCCACCCCCCATAGCACTTCGTTGAAAATAAACGTCAAACCTCAATTCGATAGGCCTGTCAAAAGGCTGTCGATGCCCTTTTTCTCTGTTTTTCAGCGGCTCAATCTAGCCCAATTTCAGCCTTCTTTTTCCGTTTTTACTGTTCGGTCGGCAGAGGGTCGCAAGTCCCAACAATTACGTTGTAGTATTCAGCCCTTGGCTAGTAACCAACAGCTAGGCGCTAGAAGCTTCATTTGTCAAAGATCATAGCCCTAGGTGAACAGTTCAAGCTAAGGCCGAATATTTTAATCTACCATTATTCTCCCACGTGTCAATGAAAACTTGAGCCGTGTCAAACCACTTTTAAAATGTCCCCATTCTTACCTCGATTAAAATGTCCCCTTTTTCAAACTTTAGCTTCTTCCTTCGTTCTCTGTCGGCGACTCCGTTCCGGAGCGGAGCCCGCAGGGCGACGCGGAGGACGGAGTCGCTGACACAGAACTTTCTGCCTCTCCAGGCCGGCTCATCTTTCCTTTATCTGCATACCTCCGCCAAGGATGGTTCGCCGCTGGAATCGTCTTTCCTCGACGCAATGGCATCTTCA
>JBJMGE010000006.1:0-229031 GCA_045808085.1 Terriglobales bacterium
ATGCTTGAGTCCCAGCGCTCCCTGCTCCCGATAGCGCCGCCCCAGCCGCTTGGCCTGACGGTAACTCACCCCCAGCAAACCCGCTGCGTCCACTACCTTCAACTCCCCACTCTCCACCCGCGCCATCACTCCGATCCGATCCAGTTCCTTCGCGCTCATTGCCTCTCGCCCCAATCTTGGCCTCCTTGCGGAGCCCTAGACTAGGGGACATTTTTATCGAGGACAAAAGGGGACATTATCGCAGTGGTACGACAGGAAAAAGTGGTGAGGGGCGGCGGTATTTATGATCCTTTTTCAGTCTTCGAGCGTTGGCAGGACCTTCAGTACTTCTGACGCACGGGGCCGATTGGGCACCGTCTCGTCCTTGCGAACTTTCCCGTCCCTGAAGACCAGCACGCGGGTGGCGAACTGGGCAATATCGGGTTCGTGCGTCACCAGAACAATCGTCAGCCCTTTATCGTTTAGATTCTGGAATATCTCCATGATCTCGACTGACGTACGGCTGTCGAGATTACCGGTAGGCTCATCTGCGAGCAAGATGGAGGGATGATTTACCAGCGCCCGTGCGATAGCGACCCGCTGTTGCTGTCCCCCGGACATCTGTGACGGGAAATGATGTGCCCGGTCAGCAAGGCCGACCATCGCAAGTGCATTAGCGGCGCGCTTTTCGCGCTCCATTTTATCGATCTTGGTGTAGAGCGTCGGTAGCTCCGTATTCTCAAGCGCAGTCGTGCGGGCCAGCAGATTGAATCCCTGGAAAATAAATCCAATCTTCTGGTTCCGAATCAGTGCCAAAGCCCTCTTATCGTGCGACGAGACGTCAATTTCTTCAAGAAAGTATCGTCCGGAGCTGAGCCGGTCGAGAAAACCAACAGTATTCATGAAGGTTGATTTGCCACTACCACTCGCCCCCATGATCGCTATGAACTCGCCTCGCTGAATTTCCACGCTCACACCCCGCAATGCGTGCACACGTGTTTCGCCCATGTCGTAGTATTTGTGGGCGTCTTCTACCCGTATGACGGTGCCAGACCTGGAAGCTGTGGGTTGAAACGTGAGTTGATTGAAAGCGGGCATCGATGGCATAAAGTCGGTTACGGCTGTCAATGGCTAACGCCTTACTCCTCCCGGAGCCTGGTTCTTGGGCGTTACAGATCGAATAATTACGTCGTCTCCCGGTTTCAGCTCCCCTTTTTGAACAGCATCGATCTCGGTAAATGCATGATCAGTGATTCCAAGAGAAATCTTGACTGGTTCCATGGTTTTGTCAGGATGAAGCTTCCAAACAACAGCAGACTCCGCTTTCGGTGCGCGCGGCAGGTTTTGGGCGGCGGCACCGGCTGGCGGTCCCCCCGCGGGAGCTGAGTCATCACCAACCTGCCGTTCTCCGTCTCCTTCAATTCCATAGTGCTTATAAAGGCTCAGAATCTCCTCGGTTGTCATCGGGGGCTTATACCGTAAAGCAGTATTTGGCAGCTTCAACACGTTCTGGGCCGTAGCCACCGGGATAGTGACGTATGCTGTCATGCCAGGGAAAAGCTTCAACTCAGGGTTCGCAAATTCAATGATGGTGTCGTAGGTGACGACACTTTGTACAGTGGTCGGATTCATCCGCACCTGACTCACAACTCCCCGAAAAGTTTGCTTAGGGAGTGCATCCACTTTGAATGTTACTTCCTTGCCGACCTGGATATTGTCCACATCTGACTCGTCCGTCTTGGCATAGACCCACATCTTTCTCAGGTCCTGCGCGATTGTAAAAATCGTTGGTGCCTGCAATGACGCAGCCACGGTTTGCCCAACGTCCACATTCCGCGCCACAACGGTGCCGTCAATCGGAGAACGAATCACGGTATAGTCAAGGTTGGTTTGCGCCACCGAGACAGCAGCTTCTTTTTGGCTGACTTGCGCCTCGGCTTGCGTGATATTGGCTGCGGCGGCGCCCACGGTTGCGTTGGCTGCGTCGTAGTTTGATTTGGCAAGATCAAGTTGCTGTTGGCTCATTACGCCGTCTCTGCTCAGCCCAACGGCACGGTCATAGTCAGCTTTGGTTTGCACCATTGTCGCTTTTGCTTTTTCAAGATTGGCTTGCGCCGCTTGCAGGTTGGCCTTTGCATTTTTCAAATCGGCGGACGCCTGGAGTAACGCACCCCTGAACAATGCCGGATCAATGAGTGCAACAACATCTCCTTTGTGCACCCGGGAATTGAAATCTACATTCAATTTTGCGATGGTTCCGGAAACCTGCGATCCCACTTGGACCGTGATTACTGAGTTGATTGTCCCCGTTGCTTCCACCACGTCATTGATCTGCCCTCGCTCCACTTTCGCTGTAAAATGCTCGGCCTGGGTACCCCTATTCAGGCCGAAGTTCACCAGGAGTCCAGCAACGATCACAATACCCGCCGCGATGATCCACTTACGCTTTGTTTTCATGTCCGGGTCCTGAAGATCAAAAACTGTGAACTCTCCTCATTCATATCGCAGCGCTTCAATGGGATCGAGCCGAGAAGCTTTTCGAGCGGGGTAATAACCGAAAAATACACCAACAGCTATCGAGAACAGGGCCGCCACGAAGACGGATTCCACAGACATCTCCATGGGCCACTTCAATGTCCGTCCCACCAAATAGGATCCGGCGACGCCGGCGAGCACCCCTGCAGCCCCGCCAACCAGACTGAGCACGATCGATTCTCCCAGGAACTGAAGCTGAATGGCTTCTTCGGTGGCGCCTACCGCTACTCGAACTCCAATCTCCCTGGTACGTTCGGTTACGGAAACCAGCATCACATTCATGATACCGATGCCGCCAACGATCAAAGAAACGGAAGCAATTGCGATCAGCAGTACTGTGAGTGTCTTACTGGCGTCGAGTTGGGCCTGAATAATATCTTCGGGGTTGCGGATATTGAAGTCATCTTCTTCTTCGGGACGAAGATGATGCCGATCGCGCAGCACAGCCGTTGCTTCCTGTCCTGCCATCTTGACCACGCCCTGCGAGACTGCTGAACACAGGATGTCGTCCAGCCAGGTAATCCCCTTGAGCTTTTTCTGCGCGGTCGTGTAAGGCAGGATGATCGTGTCATCCTGGTCTTGCCCCGAAAGAGAAAGCCCTTTGGGATGAAGAGTAGCCACCACTTTGCAAGGCAGGCTACTGAGGCGTATGACCTTTCCAATAGGGCTGGCGACCCCAAAAAGCTGTTCCCGGACTGAACGACCAATCACGCAAACGTCAGCAGCTCGGTCCACATCATCCTGAGAGAATATGGCGCCCTCATCGACGTACCAGCGCTTTATGTCGAAATACTCTGGTGAAACACCACGATAGGAGGTGTGCCAATTCTGATTGCCATAAACAACCTGGACTGGATCGTCCACATTCGGTGAAACGCTCTTAATCAGCGAAACCTGGTTCTTGATGGCTATGGCATCGGCCATAACCAGCGTCTTGGTATCGTGCGTGCCTGTGCGCACCCCATTGATCGCCCGGCCGCCAGCTTCAATCCAGACGAAGTTATCTCCAAGATTGTTCAGTTGCTGCTCGACCCGCGCCTGTCCGGCTTTGCCGATGGCCACAACGCAGATGACCGCCGCGATCCCAATAGTGATCCCCAGGACCGTGAGAATGCTTCGCATCTTATTCCTGAGCAATGCCACAATTGCAGACCGGAACAATGCCCCGTAGTTCAATCTCATTCCCCTTTTATTGTGGAAACGCTTAATTGTACGGCGCGTGTACTATCTGGCGGTACTGAAAGGTAGAGATCGCGGTTTCATGCGAAAGCAGCGCTGCCCAGCAGCTCCCGATTTCCAGCCCCACCCCATTGTTACTGTTTCCATCACACTGGCTGATAAGCAGAGATATCTCTATTCATTTAGAGTTGCTCCTGCGCCGGGCCAACTTCGATTAACGAGACGCACTCGGCTGCATGGCTTATGGAAACCACGAGAGTGCTTTCACGCGCATTTATTATTTAATTGCAAATTCCACCGATGCTCTGGCCTTACATCACGCTTGCTTCCGCCGCTGCGGCCGGCATCAGTTATGCCGGATACGCCACCATGGCGCCTGCGTCGCAGCTTTACGGGCGCACGCTCACGCACGGCAGCGATCCCAGCCAGATGGCGCTTACCTTTGACGATGGGCCCAACGATCCGTACACGATGCGCTTACTGGACGTGTTGGCCAGGCACAATGCCAAGGCGACATTTTTTCTCATCGGTAAATATGTGCGCCAGCGCCCCGAAATTGCCCGCGCCATTCTGGCGGCAGGCCATGAAATTGGCAATCACACGGATAGCCATCCCAACCTGATCCTGGCTCAATCGGCGCGGCTGCGCCAGGAATTAAGCGACTGCAACAAGGCGCTGGAAGATGCGTTGGAAAGGAAAATTACGCTTTTTCGACCGCCTTTTGGGGGCCGCCGGCCCAATGTCTTGCGGACGGCTCGTGACCTGGGCCTTAACCCGGTAATGTGGTCGGCGACCGGTTATGACTGGAGTGCTAGATCGGCAGAGGAGATCGTGGAAAAGGTCGGACAGCAGGTTGACTCCCGTCACAAAGCACAAGGAGAGATCGTGCTGCTGCATGATGGAGGGCACTTGGCCTTTGGGACGGACCGCACCTTCACAGTAGAAGCCACTCGTAAGCTGCTGGAGCGCTACTCTGCAATAAAGTTCGTCAGTATTCGGGCCTTAGCTGGGGCAACCAAAGCTCCTATAGCACCAAAGGACTAAGGTAATTTTTTGGCTATGCCAAGTTCTGCCAGTAGCCAAGGCCCCGTATAATAGCAGCGTGCGCCGCTTACTCTGCTCTCTGATTGTTCTGGGTTCTACCCTCAGTGTGTATGCGTCTGTTCCGTCAGTGAGCAGGCCAGCAACGCTGAACCGTAGCGCGAGTCCGCAGTTTGAGAGTGCAACGCAGGCGCATCCGGGGCTGGTAATCACTGCCTCCCCCGCTGATTTTTCTTTTTACGATGAGTTCTATCCCGTGACTGTAGTCCGCCAAACGCAATCCAAACCAGGCATGTTCCACTGGGTCGGCAGCCTCATTAAAAAAAGCCGCCAGAAGATCGCGCTCCTTTCCCCGCTAAACTTTTTCTAGAGCATTCCGCTGCAATCCTGAATTCGTGTGAATAACGCGACACAATTTCTGCGTTTTGTCGCAGTAATTCTTCTCATGGCTATGCCGCTGGTCCGCAGCCGCGCTTTGTAGCATTCATTTCCAGCAACTAAGGTAAAATCAAAGACTGATTTTCTTTTCCCCGGGGGAGTGTTTTGCGTACTTGTCGCTGGTTATTCTTGGCCTTTTTGATCCTGACCACGTCTTTCTGCGTCGCGCAATCGAGCGTAGAAGGCTTGGTGAGAACCTCTGCTGGGGAGCCGGTCGCAGCGGCCCAAGTCTCTCTGACACATGCGGGCGCGTCCGCGCCGGCACAGAAAACGGTTGCCGATGCCAATGGCCGGTTTCATTTTTCCGCGGTGAATGGCGGCCAATATATCCTCAAGACGGAAGCTTCGGGTTATTTCCCGCGCGAATATGAGCTGGTTCTTCGTCCGCGCGAACCGGTTTCCCTCTCGATTGAACTAGCTCCGAAGACCACGGTCAGTGAGAACGTTGAGGTGACGGCGCAATATCAGACTATCGATCCTGGAAAAACGGGCAGCTCGCAGACGTTCAGCCACGAACAGCTTGAGCGCCTGATGGATCCGATGGTGGAAAACACCAGTAACCTGGTCGCAAACCTGATGCCCGGCGCAAGCCAAAGCCATGACAATTTCATCAACGTGCGCGGCAATGAATTTTCTCTGCATGAATTTATTAATGGCGTTTCTTTTCTGGACAACACGCAGCCCCAATTCAGTCCCGGCGCCAGTCCGCAGATCTTTGAGACCGTTGACCTAATGACTGGCGGCTTTACCGCCGAGTACGGCAACCGTTTTGGAGGCGTCCTGGATATTACGACGCGCTCTGGACGCGACATGCAGAACCATGGCTCTCTGAATTTTCGTGGCGCCACGCAAGATAACAATGATTTGAATGCCGAGTACGGCGGCGCAAAAGGCAAGCTTGGCTACTACGTCTTTGCCGACGGATTCACTTCCGGACGTTTTCTCGATCCTCCTAACCCAATTGAGCTGCATGATTTTGGCTCTGCGCTTCGCGGCACAACACAGCTGGATTGGGTCAGCGGAAAAGACAATTTCAAACTCCTGCTGATGGGCAGCGGCGCGAATTTTCAGCAGCCCAATCTGCCGGAAGACCAGGATGTAGGCCGCGATCCCTCGCGCCATCTCCGCCAGCAGACAGCGATTCTTACCTGGGGACACACGTTTTCTCCCGACACCGTTCTCTCCAGTTCCATTTATCAGCGCATTGGCTCAGACCGCATCCTGCCAACGTCTGATCCCGTCACGCCGCTTTCGATTGGCTCACGCAGCACGCTTACCGTCGGCGCCAAGAGTGACGTTGTGCACCTGTGGCATGGGTACGTCTTCAAAGCCGGCATTGACCTGACACGCCTGCGCGAACTGGAAAGCTTTTTTATTGATGGACGGGGAGACGCTGAGATTTTCAATCTGGATGCCAGCGGCGTATTCAGCTTCCGCGGAGGAGTAAAAGGCGGGCAAGCCGGTCTTTATTTACAAGACCATTTTTCGCCCTTCAAGAATCTTACCGTCGACCTGGGCGCGCGCTACGACTACTTTGATCTGGTTGACACGCATGTGCAACTCAGCCCGCGCGTGGGCATGGCGTATCACATCACGCGCACAAAATCTGTGGTCCATGCCTCTTACAATCGGTTGTTCTCTCCGCCGCCCATTGAATATTCATTGTTAGCCAGCTTTATCGGCAACAACGCCGCTGATCCGGACCAGCGCGTAGGCAACGTTCGCGCTTATACGCAGAACTATTTTGAAGTCGGAATCCAGCAGGAACTTCATCCGCAAGTGGCGCTTGAAGTGGACGCGTACACGCACACCGGGCATAACAGTTTTGAGAACCATGAAATCAGCATCTCCCGGCTGTTTCTGCCCATTAATTTTCATACGGCCCGCTCCAGCGGCGCTGACGTGATCCTGAATGTGCGCAGCCTGGAACGGCTGGGCATAAGCGCCCGGGTGCAATACACGCTGGCCCGCACGTTCTTTTATGGTCCTGTAACAGGCGGTTTTACCGGCGACGAACCTCTTGACCCCGGCCAACGCATTCAGCCGGCTTTTGACCAGACGCATACCGGCACCGCAAACCTTTTCTATCGTAACAACTGGAGAAGTTCATGGATCGGCAGCGCACTGCGCTATGGCAGCGGGACTATCGTGGAAAATGGGCCTCGGCTGGACCAGCATCTCACAGCCGACCTTGGCGCTGGATTCAACATGTGGAAGGCAGAATCGCGCCGGCTGGATGTTGAACTCGACGCCACCAACCTGACTGACAATCGCTACAAGATATCCAAGGAAAGCGAAGAGATTCCGATTCAGTTTGCGCCGTCACGCACGCTGGGCGGCAGCCTTAAGTTTCATTTCTGATCGACATCGCAACTATGGGAATGGCTCTTTCTTAAGTAAAATAGAGGGAAAGAGCCTTTCTTTTATTGGAGCGCCACGGGAGTGAAAATGCGTCTGAATTGGGTCTTGAGCGCGCTGTTTACGTTGGTGTTAACCGCCGCCACGTTTGCCGCCACGTTTCCCGCCGACGCCACCCTGCTCAAGCCGCCGCGCGGCGCTGCAGTAGCTATCGTGATGTTTGCAGACCTGCAATGTGCGGACTGCTCCAAAGCCTATCCGGCGGTCTGGGAAGTGGCGACAGCGCATAAAATTCCGGTGGTGCTGCACGATTTTCCATTACCCATGCATAATTGGGCCTTTGATGCAGCCGTGTGGGCGCGCTATTTTGATAAGACATCGGCAGATATGGGAAATGATTTCCGCAAGTTTATCTATGCCAACCAGAACCAGATAACCCGGGACAATCTGCCGCAATGGGCACAGAAATTCGCCGCCGAGAACAAGACCGTTGCCCCTTCCGATAAAGACCCGGATGGCAAACTGGCTGATCTCGTAAAGGCAGATTACTTGCTCGGGCAGCGCATTGGAGTGGAACATACTCCCACAATCTGGGTTGTAAGTAATAGCGGAATTTCTGAGCCTTTGGTGGAAGATGCGAGAGCCAGTGAGAAGCTGGGCCGGATGATCGAAGACATGCTCGGCAAGGCGCAGCCCATGGCGGCTGCCAAAGTAAACTCCCCGGCAAAGGCCGCAGTCCGCAAGAAAATATCGCCAAAAAACCCTAAGAAAACAGGATGACCAGCAAAATGAATACATTGGTAAAACGTTTTATTCACATTGCCGCAACGTTCGCGCTTGCGCTTGCTCCGGCGGCTTCCCGCGCTGCGGACGGTTCACAACTCAAGCCGCCTCCCGGTGCCCGCGCAGCCATTGTGATGTTTGAGGACCTGGAGTGTCCTGACTGCGCCCGCGCCTATCCGGTGGTCTGGGAAGCGGCCAAGAAACACAACATTCCTGTGGTGTTGCATGACTTCCCGCTGAACCAGCATCCCTGGTCATTTGACGCAGCGGTTTTTGCCCGCTATTTTGATACCAAATCCGAGAAGCTGGGTGAGGACTTCCGCGGTTATATCTTCAAGAACCAGCCGCAAATCGACAAGTCAAACCTGCGCCAGTATGTAGACAAGTTTGCCGCTGACAATAAGACGCCGATCCCTTTTGTTCTGGATCCTGATGGACAGTTCAAAGCCAAGATCCTGGCCGACCGCAATATGGGAACGCAAATTGGCCTGCAACATACCCCGACGATCTTTGTGGTCGGGAGTGGTGGCGCTGCGACTCCGGCTGTTGAGGTTGAGGACCGCACCAAGTTAGACCAGATTATCGAAGATACGCTGCAGAAATCACCCGCAGCACCAGCGGCGAAGAAACCTGCGGCCAAAAAGACAACAGCAAAGAAGGCTGCAAAGAAATAAAGCGGATATTCAACGCAATGAAAACGCCCTCTCGCGAGGGCGTTTCTTTTCGCTTTGCTTTGCCGCTTCTCTATTTGACCTTGCCCACTTCAGTCACCAGCTCTTCATAATCCGGTTCCTGGCCAAGTTCATAGGTTTTGGAAAATGCGATCTTCCCTTGTTTATCCACGATGAAGATGGCGCGATCATTGATTCCGGGCAGCGGCTCTCCCAGCCGCAGGATGCCAAACTGCTGGGCCACACCGGCGTGAGGCCAGTAGTCGCTCAGAAGGGGATATTCCAGCCAGCCAATCGACTTCTCCTGCCAGGCGAGGTGGCTGTAAATTGAATCCGGGCTGATGCCCACGACCTGGGCATCGTGTTCGGCGAACTTTGGCAGGTAGCTGCCGTACGCCGACATCTCATTTGTTCAAGTTGGACTCCAGTCCAACGGGTAAAACGCCAAAATCACGTTCTTTTTGCCGCGAAGATCACTGAGCTTGAATTTGTGTCTCTGTTTTCCCGTTACCGCGGGAAGCTCGATCTCCGGGGCCATCTCTCCAGCTTTCAAAGCCGCCATTCATTCCCTCCACGAAATTGACCGGGCTGATACTGCAAGCGCCCGGCCCTGCCGATAAAACCATTCATTTTATCGTGGCCAAATAATTTAAGACAGGGTAGCTTAAAGAAAACGGCAGAAGCGGCATCGGCATCGAATATTTGCAGGCCATTGTGGGCGAAAGCGCACCCTCATAGGAGTGAAAATGCTGGGTTTGGGTAACTACAATTACGGGCACTTTTCCCGCGAACTCTTTCATGAGCTGGCCCGCAGTTCATTTTCCGGCCCTGGTCCGGGGACCCAGGCGCCTGACTTCAAGGCCACTACTCTTGATGGTGAAACTGTCCGTTTAAGCGATTACGCGGACAAAAAGAATGTTTTGCTGGTTTTTGGCTCGGCTACATGCCCCATGACAGCCGCTTCCATAGGCCAGATCAATGAGCTGTATGACCGCTTTCGCGGTGACGAAATTGAATTTCTGTTTATTTACGTGCGTGAAGCTCATCCGGGTGAAGTGATTCCCGCGCATAACTCCATGCGCGAGAAGACTGAGGCCGCCCGCCTGCTGCGCGATGAAGAAGACATGCACATGCCGATCATTGTGGACGATCTGCGCGGCTCTATCCATCGCAAATATTCCAAGCTGCCTAATCCGGCATTTTTGATTGATAAATCCGGACGCGTGGCTTTTCTTTCACTCTGGTCCAAGCCGGCCGGACTTCGCGAGGCCATTCAGGAGTTGCTGGAAACCCAGGAAGAGCGGGGCGTGAGCCACGCGGTGGTGAATGGAGGCCAGGACCTGGATATGCCCATGGCATATAGTTCGCTCTATGCATATCGTGCCCTTGAGCGCGGCGGAAAAGAGTCTTTGAATGATTTCCGCAAGGCCATAGGACTGCCGGCGCGGGTGGCGATGACCGCTTCCCATATCGCGCGTCCGCTGCTCGACAATCCTGGACGGATTATGTCCATTGCCGCGCTTGCAGCCGCCGTGCTGGCTGGCGGCTTGTATGCGGGCTTTGAATTACGGAAGCGCCGACTGGGCACGCAGCGGAACCCTTATCGCGCCTATGAACGCGAAAGAGTGCGCGATACGGAAACAGGCACGGATTACGGGGCGGTAGGGATTTAACTTTCTTTTCTAGTCCCGAACGCAGTGAGCGAGCCCTATGGCAGCGTTGCAGCGGCGCGCGAGCCGCCTTGATCAGCCTTTTACCCGAAGACATCGATTTCATCTTTTGAGTTGTTTTAGACAATAGGGTTCCCTCGCTGGACGCTCGGGATCAGAAAATCATTCTGGTAGTCCATCCGGCAAATCTCCCAGCGGCCCATCGAGTTCGCGATAGGCTCGTTTCACAAATACATCCAGAAAATAATCTTTGAAAGCGGCGGCTGTGTCTGGGTCTTTGATTCCTATCTTGGCGGCCAAGTCAGCGCTCTGCTTGTCGAAAGCTTCGGTGGCCTGTTCTACTGTCATGCCCTTTGCCTTGTCGGCTTTCACTTGCTGCATCGCTTCTTGAAATAGCGCGATATTCTCGTGGAGAAAGTCGGTGTTTGTTTCGGGATCGCCGTGGCCAGGAATGATTGCATTGGGCTCAAGCGCCGCAAACTTCTCTAAGGTCTTGAGCCACTCCGCTGGATACGTGCCGCCGATGGCAAAGGGATAAGGGCTGAGTAGGATGTCGCCCGTCACCAGGATCTTCTCTTTTGGCAGATAGAGATATGTGTCGCCGGTAGTAATGGCCTGCGCGTGCCGCAACTGAATCTCGCGCCCGCCCATCAGGATTGTCATGGACTCAGAAAATGTCACGTTAGGATACGTCTTGCGCAGCGACTGCTTCTGCGCCAGAAAGTCGCGATCGGCGGCCAGCCGCTCTTCCGCGGCCTTGATGCGCTCCGGAGGCGCATTCTTTGCCTTGGCAGCTGCAATCTGCTTTTCAAAGCCATCCAGAAATTGTGGCAGATCTTCTTTCAGGCCTTTAGCGTTCCAGCGCGGCTCGACCGTCAGCATGAGCTCGCGCGTCTTTTCATGCGTAATGATTTGCAGTTTCGGGAATGCGGCCTGGTACGTTTGATTGCCGCCCCAATGGTCCCAGTGCCAGTGTGAGTTGACGAGGTAGCGAACGGGCTTGTCGGTCAGCTTGCGGATCTCAGTGAGTACCGTCGCTGCTGTTTCCGGCGTGGCACTGGAGTCAAAGACAAGCACGCCATCGTCGGAAAGAATTGCCACCGAATTTCCGCTGAGGCCGACGTCGGCATATGGCGTGGTGGTGAAAAGATAGACGCCTTCGGCCACTTTCCGGCCCGTGACTTTGCCATACTCTGCGGAGAAAGCGCTTCCTCCCAAGAGTAAAAGGCAGAGCAGAATAGGAAAGCACGACCGCGTAGCGATTCGGTTCAATGAGTCTCCTGAGCGCAATGTGGTAGTAGACGGATGGCGGCAGACGTGGTGAGCGCAACTGATCCCTCGGTCGCTAAAACTGGTCGAGCGGCAAGATTGGATTAGGGAAGCCGGCGCATGAGAAGACCCGAAAAATGCCATCCCTGAATATTGATTCACTGATCAGAGCGCGTTGGTGGCTGCTGCAACCGTCTGCTCGATATCTGCTTGGGAGTGCGCGGCGCTCATGAACACGGCTTCATATTGCGATGGCGGCAGGTAAATGCCATGTTCCAGCATTGCGCGATGGAATTTGCCAAAGGCCTGCGTGTCTGATTTCACGGCGGTATCCCAATCGTGGACCGCGTCAGGCTGGAAGAACCATGTGAACATTGAGCCTACGCGGTTGGCCGTAAGCGGCACGCCTTTGTTTTTCGCCGCATTCAGAACGGCATCCACCAGCGCAGCGCTACGCTGCTCCAGCTGCTGGTAGATTTCTGGGCGCGTTTTCAAGTCGCGCAAGGTGGCCAGCCCCGCTGCCATCGCCAGGGGATTGCCGGAGAGTGTCCCGGCCTGATAAACAGGGCCAAGCGGCGCGATCATGTCCATGAGTTCAGCGCGTCCGCCATAAGCGCCCACAGGCAGGCCTCCACCGATGATCTTACCCAGCGTGGTGAGGTCGGGCTTGATCTTGAATAATTGCTGCGCGCCGCCAAAGCTCAAACGGAAGCCGGTCATCACCTCGTCGAAGATCAGCACCGTGCCGTGTTGCGCGGTGATGGAGCGCAGAAGTTCCAGATAGCCCTCGCGTGGCGGCACGCACCCCATGTTACCTACGACCGGTTCCACGATGATGCAGGCGATCTGCTCTCTGAATTTGGCGAATGCCTCTTGCACCGCCTGCTGATTGTTAAACGGCAGCGCCAGAGTGAACTTGGCTTGTTCATCCAGCACGCCGGCAGAGCCAGGAATGCCGAGCGTCGCAACGCCGGAACCGGCCTTAACCAGCAGGGAATCTGCGTGTCCATGATAGCAACCTTCAAACTTGACGATGTATTTTCGTCCGGTAAAAGCTCGCGCAAGGCGTATGGCCGACATGGTGGCTTCCGTGCCGGAGCTGACGAAGCGGACTTTATCCATTGATGGAAAGGCATCGATTACAGCCTCGGCCAGCTCGGCTTCAGCCGGAGTGCATGCGCCAAAGCTGGCCCCATCGCGATTGGCCTTTTCCACGGCTTCCACCACGCTGGGAAAAGCGTGGCCCAGGATCAGCGGCCCCCACGAGCCGACGTAGTCAATGTATTCGTTGCAGTCGGCGTCCCAAATGCGTGAGCCCTTGCCGCGCACGATGTACGGCGGCTCACCGCCTACGGATTTGAAGGCACGCACCGGCGAATCGACGCCGCCGGGAATTACCCGCGAGGCGCGGGCATGCAGTTCCTGGGACTTGGTGCGTGGTTTCATTAGGACTCTTGAATATACTACTTCGTCTTATGTCGCTTCGCTCCAAACCGCTTACAGGTCAATCGATTCCAGCGCTTATTTTGGCCCTTTTGCAGCGGACTCGGCGCGCAAGTCGGCCTGGTTCTAGTGTTGGAGCAACCCAGGGTCTTACCTTCTCAAATGGGCCATGGATCAAGACGAGTGGCGCAGAATCATTTTGAAGTTGATTCGTGCTTATTCGCGAAATTCGCGGCTCGATTTTTTTACTAGATTAGCTAATCTGCCACGTGTCGTCGCCTATGCCGCACTTTGCCGCTCGCGGAGCATAGATCTGCGTGGGCAAGATCGCATTGTTCGTTGAGATCACAGAATACAACCCAATGGAGGCACACGGTGAAACGGCTATTTTTCTTACCTTGATTTCATTGATTCCCAGCGTCAGCTTTGCTCAGCAGAGCTAACGGCTGCCGGACAACAAATAATTAGCGACAAGGGCCCGCAGAGATTCTTACGGCTGCTTCATAAGCTTTGAGTCCCTGGTTAAAAAATGCGTCCATTTCTTTAAGAGGGACAAGGTACTGATCCCACCAGAAAAAACAATAGCTGTTACTTCGGGTGGAAAGAAACCCGAACATAGGCGGAGATGGTGGACTGAAACGCTCAGAAGTCAGTTGGAACGCCAGCACTGATTCGCGTTCTCCATCGCCGATATCCTGTTCGCAGTAGACGAACTTTGTATTGCCGATCACACCGCTTATTGCGTTGTGCAGATCTCCACCTCTATAAAACTTCAATTCATGTAGTCCCAGCTCAGACGGGTCGAAGCTCTCTTCATAGTGAAAACACTTTTCGTCCGCGAACTTCTGAAGCAACGGCGCACGGCGAAGTCCCAGAAGGAAGCAAAAGGCGGAATTGAATAACGAGTAGACGTCCAGCCGAACCATGTCTGCGGATGATATCCCATACCCGGCATCAAACGCGCTCAAATTCAATCTTGTCTGCTGGCAAACTTCGTGGTTCTCAGTCTTGCGGTAAAATAAATAGGTGATCCTTCCATTCGTCCGCGAAGTCCTGGCGGACGTGGAAAAAAGCCCTGGGTTCCAGCAGGCGGCCTCATATCTAAAGCAGCGGAGGGGGGAGTCAAAACCTCCTGCGGGGCGTATTCGTCTGTCCGGACTTATTTCTAGTGCAAAATCCCTACTGATTCCATACTTGCAGCGAGCGGCGGGAGTGCCGCTGATCCTGATTGTGGCGGACAACCGCGCCGCTGAAGCAGTCTGCCCTGTAATCCAATCTTTTTGCGAGTTGACGGGCGCGTGCAGCCCTCAGTCGGTGGTAAAGCTCCCGGCTTATGACGTGTTGCCGTTTGAAAACATGTCTCCGCATCCGGATATACAGGAAGAACGCGCGACGGCGCTGTGGAAGATTTCAACCAACGCAGCTTCGATTGTGATTGTGCCGCTTAACGCGGCGTCCATGCGGCTGCGTTCGGCGGAGCACTATTCCGGGCTGGCGCGCGTTATTCGCCGCACGGACATGCTTGACCTGGAAGAACTGGTCATACACCTGAATACCATTGGCTATGCCGCCGTGGACGTGGTGGAGATGCCGGGGCAGTATGCTGTCCGCGGCGGGCTGCTGGACGCGTATCCGCCGGAAGCTGACCGGCCACTCCGTATTGAGTTGTTTGGCGACGAGGTTGAATCGATCCGCAAGTTTGATCCCGGAACGCAGCGGTCTGCTTCAGCCATAGATGAAGTTGTGCTGCTGCCGCTTTCTGAGACGCCTGTCCGCGAAGAACTGCTTACGGAAATCCATGCGCGGCTTTCTGGCGCTCGGCTGGAAGGCGAAAGCGACGCGGTCCGCCACGCGCTGGCCGATACCGGTGTCTCGGTCTTTCCCGGCTGGGAGTTTTACGCCAACGCCGGCGCCCAAGGAACATTGTTTGACCTGCTACCCAATGCCATGGTCTTCATGGACGAGCCAACGGCCATTGAGGCTGAGCAGGAACACTGGTGGGAGAAAGTTGTGCAGCGCCACGAGCAAAGTCTCGTAGGCAAGCTGGCCACGCCGGAAGATATCTATCTGCCGCCCGATGAATGGAATGCACTGATTGCGCGGCTGCCCGGCGGAAGCCTGGAGCATTTGAATGTGTTGCGCATCGCGCGCGCTGAAGAAGAGCTGGGCCTGGCCGATCCGCAAGTGCCTGACCAGTCTTTGGTCGAATTTCCCGCGCACTCAACTTCGCGTTTTCATGGGTCGGTTCCGGCGATGGTGGAAGAGGTAAAGAAGCTCACCGCGCAAGGCCAGCGCGTGATGTTTGCCGCGCCGAATACCGGCGAAATGGAACGGCTGGCCGATATCTTTACCGAATATCAAGTGCCGTTCCGGCTGGGAACGCGCACGCCTGTCCCCGGCAGCGAAACGTATCTCGACGAAACAGCATATTTCTCTGGCGATCTATTGACGACGACGATTGTCCGCGCCACGGTGCCGGAAGGCGTGGCGCTTTCCGATGCTCGGCTGGTGATCTTTGGCGCGCGAGACCTGTTTGACGATTCAGAGATCGAGCCGCAACAGCCATTGCGCCGCAAGTCAAAGACCGCGGCCTTCATGTCAGACTTCCGCGATTTGGCGGTGGGTGACTTTGTGGTCCACATCGAACATGGAATTGCGATGTACCAGGGGCTGAAAGAGATTGAGCAAGGCGAGATTACCGGCGAATACATGGTCCTGGAGTTTGCTGAAGCCGCGAAGCTTTATGTGCCGCTCACGCGGCTGGACCTGATTCAGAAGTACCGGTCGAGCGAGGGAGTGCATCCGCCGCTGAGCCGGCTGGGCGGAACGGCGTGGGCCAAGACCAAAGCGCGCGTGAAAAACGCCATGAAAGATATGGCGGACGAGCTGCTCAAGCTCTATGCCGCGCGCAAAGCCGCACAGGGCCACGCTTTCCCCACGGACACGCAATGGCAAAAAGAATTTGAAGACGCATTTGAATTCAATGAGACCGACGATCAGCTGACCGCGACGGCAGACATCAAGCGCGACATGGAATCGACGCTGCCCATGGACCGGCTACTCTGCGGGGACGTTGGCTATGGCAAAACGGAAGTTTCCATGCGCGCGGCGTTCAAAGCGGTGCAGGACAATAAGCAAGTAGCGGTCCTGGCGCCGACGACGGTCCTGGTATTCCAGCATTTTGAAAATTTCAAGCGGCGTTTTGCGGCTTTTCCTATCACTATCGAGATGATGAGCCGCTTCCGCAATGCCAAGCAGCAGAAAGAAACGGTGGAGCGGATCGAGCAGGGCAAAGTCGATATCGTGATCGGAACACACCGCATTCTTTCCAAGGACATCAAGTTTCAAGACCTGGGATTGGTGATAGTCGACGAAGAACAACGGTTCGGTGTGCGGCACAAAGAACGGCTCAAGCAGCTCAAAAAAGAAGTGGATGTGCTTACCATGTCCGCAACGCCGATTCCCCGCACACTGCACATGTCCATGGTGGGGCTGCGCGATATGAGCGTGATTGAAACGCCGCCCAAAGACCGCATGGCCATCCAGACGGTTGTCGCGGCGTACGATGAGAAGCTGGTGAAGTCAGCGCTGGAGCATGAGTTGGAGCGCGGCGGGCAGGCGTATTTTGTTCACAATCGCGTGGAGACGATCTATGAAATTGCCGCCAAGCTGCAGGAGATGCTGCCGAAAGCGCGCGTGATTGTGGGCCACGGACAAATGTCCGAGGGCGAACTGGAAAAGGTGATGTTTGCCTTTGTGCGGCATGAGGCGGACATTCTGGTGGCAACGACCATTATCGAAAACGGCCTGGACATTCCGCTGTGCAACACCATCATCATCAATCGCGCGGACCGGCACGGCCTCTCTGAGCTTTATCAGTTGCGCGGGCGTGTGGGCCGTTCGAATCGCCGGGCGTATGCGTATCTGCTGGTGCCGGCGGAGCAGGAGCTTACGCCGGTGGCGCGACGGAGGTTGGCGGCGCTGAAGGAATTTTCCGATCTAGGCGCGGGATTTAAGATTGCCGCGCTTGATCTTGAACTGCGCGGCGCGGGCAATCTGCTTGGCGGAGAGCAGAGCGGCAATATCGATGCTGTGGGCTTTGAAATGTACACCGGCATGCTGGACCGGGCGATCCGCGAGCTGAAGGGCGAGGAGCTTTCCGACAAAGTCAGTACACAAATGAATCTGGGAATCGATTTGCGTATTCCACCGACCTATATCGCGGAAGAAAATCAACGCCTGCGTATGTACAAACGTGCTGCGGGAGTCGAGAGTGAAGCTGCTCTGGACGATGTTCGCAAGGAACTTCAAGATCGTTACGGCGAGCCGCCAGCGCCGGTACGCTATCTGCTGGCGGCTTCCGCTCTCAAGCTGCTGTGTGAACGCGTGGGCGTGCTGGCGATTGACCGCAAGCGCGATTCAGTGACGATCAAGTTCACGGAGCAGGCGTCAATTGAGCCGGAGCGGCTGGCGCGTTTTGTGGCGCAATCGCGGGGCGCACAGTTCTCTCCGGGAGGCGCGCTCAAGTTCAATATAAAATCCACGCAGCCGGAAGCTGTGATTGACCAGATCAATGGCCTGCTGCGCGAACTGAGTCCAGAGGTGGTGGCGCAGACATGGTTACAGGCAAAGTAGTGCGCTTGCCACCCTCCTAGAGACTCCATTTACTTGCGACATGACAGCGCTGACCAGTGAGCAGAGAGCGCGGCATCATGAGCTGGCGGCGTTGCTGCAGGCGTCACTTTCAGGGATTCGGGAAATGTCCAACGGATACTTTGAATTCCCGTGGAGCGTCGATATATATGCCGCGCTGGCTCAGATCACGCCGCCGGAACACGCGTGCTGTCCGTTTTTTGATATCGGCATTCGAATTGAGAGTGCAAGCAACAGGCTCTGCTGGCGGCTGACGGGGAGAGAAGGAATCAAGCCGTTCATCCGGGCGGAGTTTGGAGCATGGTTTGGGCGATCCTAATGATCTCCTGTTATGGCGACAACTAGTCGGGTGCTATCGCTGCCGGGTGATGCGCCATGGGTGTCCCGCGGCAAAGAGTGAAACCACAAGGAACGCAGAGACAAAACTAAATATCGTTTGGAGAAGCCTCACCAGTTCATAGCAAGTAACAGCAAGGGGGTTGAGTCGCTGAGAAAATCTTCAATTCTTTAAGGCAGAACGCGCGTCGCGCTCATTTTAGGTTAGAGTAAGAGAGTTTGACCGTCTAATTATTTGAGGAATCATCGTGAAAAGCCAATTTTCATCGCCACTGCCACGCACTTTATCACAGGCGATACTCCAGGAACACGCGAGAGCCGGTGGTTTGAGCCAGTCTGATCAGCCCATTTAAGCTAGGCTGGGCGACGAAGTGGCAACTACTTGCATCATGATTTATCTGGTATATACTTGCCGCCCGAACGCAGAACGAAGGCAAAGACCCCCTTGTCACCGGAGCTGAGCTCTAATGAATGACCTCCCTTCGCTATTGAACGTTGCCCCTGGGAATGCCACTGCCCTGATTATTCCTGAGACAGGAACTTCTATAAGTTATGAATCACTCCGACGCCAGGTAAACACCATGGCTGAGGCCCTGGCGGGAATTGGGATACAGCGCGGTGATCGCGTAGCCAACGTGCTCCCCAACGGCCTGCCGACCATTGTGGCTTTTCTGGCGGGAGCGTTTGCCGGGACCGCCGCTCCACTCAATCCGGCCTACCGTTTTGAGGAATTCTCTTTTTATCTGGAAGACACCTCCGCCAAGGTGTTACTTGTCCCACCAGAAGGGGCGGAGGAGGCCAAGCGCGCCGCGAGACACCTCAATATCCCGGTGTTTGCCGTGCAGATGGACGAAAGCGGTAACGTGAGTATTGAGGGTGCACCGAAAGGCGTTCCGGTTGTCCCACCCAGCCCAGACGACGTCGCCCTGGTCTTGCATACCAGCGGAAGCACGGGCCGGCCAAAACGTGTGCCGTTGAAGCACAAAAACATCGCTGTCTCCTGCCAGAACGTGGCGGCCACTTACGGACTCACCGCAAATGACGTCTCTCTCTGCGTGATGCCGCTATTCCATATCCATGGGCTTGTTGCATCCACGCTTTCAACATTTTTGACTGGCGGCACCGTGGTGGTGCCGGGTAAGTTCAATCCCATGAGCTTCTGGCGGACAGTCCGCGATTACGGCGTGACGTGGTATTCCTGCGTGCCAACGATCCATCAACTATCGGTTGCGCGACTGAACGCGAAGCCTGAAGGGATTGAGAAGCTGCGTTTCGTGCGGTCATGCAGTTCTGCCCTTTCACCCGCGCTGCTGGAAAAAATTGAAAACATTGTTCAGGTGCCCGTGCTTGAGGCTTACGGCATGACGGAAGCTTCCCACCAGATGTGTTCCAACCCGCTGCCGCCTCGGCCACACAAGTCTTCGTCGGTGGGGCCGGGAACGGGCGTAAAAGTGGGAATCATGGACGAGGATGGCAACCTCCTGCCCAGCGGAGAAAGCGGTGAAGTGGTAATCCAGGGGCCAAACGTAATTGAAGGCTACGAAAATAATCCTGAGGCCAACGCCAAATCTTTTACTAAGGGATGGTTCCGCACAGGCGATCAGGGCATGATTGATACCGATGGCTATCTGCACCTGACGGCACGCATCAAGGAGCTGATCAATCGCGGCGGCGAGAAGATTGCGCCGTTGGAGATCGATGCAGTAATGATGACGCATCCCTGCGTTGCTGAAGCCGTGGCTTTTGGCATGGCGCATCCCACCTGGGGTGAAGAAGTGGCCGTGGCCGTAGTGCTGAAAGAGCCACAGACTGAAGCTGTCCTGATCGAGCACTGCAAGCAACACTTGGCCGATTTCAAAGTCCCCAAGAAGGTACATATCGTGGAACAGATTCCGCGGACCGCGACCGGAAAAATTCAGCGTCGCGCAGTGGCCGCGGCATTCGCAGGCGGCGAGAAGTGAAATTCCTGATTGTCGGGGCCGGAGCTGTAGGCGCGTACATTGGCGCAATGATGTCGCGCCAGGGATATGACGTTACGCTGCACGCTCGTGGTCCGCACCTGCGGGCCATGCAGGAAAAAGGCGTGCGCGTGATCAGCGCCGACGATGATTTCGTGGCACATCCGCGGCTGGTGGCTGACCTGAAGGACGCCGGGCCAATGGACGTGGTATTTCTCTGCGTGAAAGCCCACGGTCTGCCTCCGGTGGCACAACACCTTGCTCCTGTGCTGGGACCTGAGACCGCCGTGATCAGCACACAGAATGGAATTCCGTGGTGGTATTTCCAGGGCGATGGAGGACCGCTGGCCGGAACAAGGCTGGAACGCGTTGATCCCGGCGGAGTGGTTTCACAGGCAATTGAAGCGCGGCGGGTGATCGGATCGCTTATCTATTTCGCGACTGAAATCATTGAGCCCGGCGTGGTGAAGCACAACGAAGGCGCCCGGATTTCACTGGGGGAGCCCGATGGCAGCCGGTCAGAGCGCATAAAAAAAATTGCGGAGGCGCTGATCGCTTCCGGATTGCGCGCTCCGGTAACGACGCATCTTCGCAGTGAAATATGGGTAAAGATCCTGGGCAACGTGGCGTTTAATCCCATCAGCGCGCTCACCGGAGCAACGCTGGCCCAGATTCTAACCAACCCGGAAACTACGAATCTGGTTCGCAATATCATGCAGGAGACGGAAGCGTTGACGGAGAAACTTGGCGTGAAGATGCAGGTTTCCATCGATCAGCGCATGGCGGGAGCAGCCAAAGTCGGGGAGCATAAGACGTCCATGCTCCAGGACCTGGAAGCAGGACGGCCGCTGGAGTTGGAAGCGATTGTTGGCGCGGTGCTGGAGGTGGGAGAAAGAATCGGCCTTCCCATGCCGCACACACGCAGTGTTTACGCCTGTACCAAGTTATTGGCCGAGCGCCGTAGCGCGGCGGCGCATAAAACTTAAACTTCGAGGAAATAACATGAGCAAGCGTTGGATTCAATTTGGAAGCGCCGTTGTAGCTATGATCATGATAGCTAACCTTCAATATGCGTGGACCTTGTTCGTGGGCCCGATTCGGGCCGCTCACAAGGACTGGTCACTGCCCGCCGTCCAGTGGGCATTCACGCTTTTCATTTTCCTGGAGACGTGGATCACCCCGGTCGAAGGCTGGCTCATCGACCGTCTGGGGCCGCGCATCTTTCTCACTCTCGGTGGAGTGCTCGTCGGCATTGGCTGGACCGGAATGGGCTATGCGCACTCCCTGACGCAGCTTTACATCCTCTATGGCACCGCGGGAGTGGGCGCGGCTTTCATCTATAGCGGATCCATTGCCACGGCACTCAAATGGTTCCCCGACAAGCGCGGCACGGTTTCCGGTTTTATAACGGCGGGATTCGGCGCGGGAGCGGCGCTGTTCATTCCTCTCATCGCCCGCATTCTGGCCCATTCCGACTACAAGACCGCCTTTCTCTATACCGGAATCGGACAGGGATTGTTGATCATTATCGCTGCGCAGGTGCTGCACAATCCCGGACCTGACTTTAGCGTTTCCCCGGCAGCCAAGAAACCTGTCTCGGCACGTATCCGGCGCAATACAGAAGAATTTAACAGCGCGCAGATGATGGCGACGCCGCATTTCTGGGTGCTTTATGCCGCTTTCGTGCTTACCTCCGTCGGCGGCTTGATGATCACCGCGCAAGCTTCGCCGGTCGGCAAGAGCCTGGCGATTCCCGCCGCGGCGATTGTTGCCGCCCTTTCCTGGAGCCGCGTTGCCAATGGCGGCGGCAGAATCTTCTGGGGCTGGTTCTCTGACCTCGTCGGACGCGAGTTGGCCATGTTTATTCCGTTCACGCTCCAGGCACTTTGCCTGGTTGGTGTGCTCACGGTCGGTAAGCTCTCGGGAGACTGGTTCATCGTGATGATGATCCTGGTTTACTTTACATGGGGCAGCATGTTCGCTCTGTTTCCGGCCATTATTGGCGACTACTACGGCCCCAAGTGCGCTACCTCAAACTATGGTTTTCTCTATACCGCCAAGGGCGTGGCTTCCATCGGCGGAGGAGGCATAGCCGCGTGGCTGTTCATCAAGTTTGGCAACTGGAGCGCTGTTTTCTATAGCACCGCTGCTCTCACGCTGGTTTCTGCGGTGCTAATCCTGGTGCTTCGTTTCATGCCGCTGCCCAGGCTAAGCAGACAAGATCAACCAGCTCTGGTCACGGCCAAAGCCGGGTAAAGCTAATTTGGGCAAAAATTGTTCTTCATGTGAAAAGGCCGCAGCGTCGAAGCGGCCTTCTTTATTCGGCTTATTGGAACGGCAACGCTAGTTTTTAGGCGAAGTCTGACTTGCCGGGGCTTGCGCAGCAACAGATGCCGTATTCTTCAGCGCTTTATCCAACGCGGAACGCAGTCGCGGAAGCGGGGCCACGCCGCCGGACATCTCCTCGCCGTTGATGAACAACGTAGGGGTGGAATCGACGCCGAGCGATTCTCCTTCATGCACGGACGCCTTAATGGCAGCATCGTTCTGGGTTTTCACGCATGCCTGAAGGCTCGCGGCATCAACCTTATGATCTGAGCCCAGTTGCATGGCGATTCTATCCAACTCAGCCACCCGCAATTCCTGCGTCCCTTTGGCGTTGATTTCCTGCTGGCTGGCATGAACGGAATCAACAAAACTCCAGTACGCATCCTGGTTCTGCGAGGCGAGACAGTTCGCGTCCACTGCCGCATGATTTGCCCAGGCATGGTTCGGCAGCGGGAAGTCTTTATAGACAAAAGTTACGCGGTCGCCGTATTCCTTCAGCAGTTCAGGAAAAAGTATCTGGTGCATCATGGTGCAGAACGGGCATTGCAGATCGTCATAGGCCACCAGCACAACCTTCGATTGTTTTGCCCCGCGGACCGGCCGTCCGCGCACGTCAATCTTCTTCATGATCTCGGCATACGGGTCGGCGGAAAGTTCAATCCGGTTTACCCTCACGATAGATTTCTGGTCTTTGGCCAGCAGAAACGGAAAATCCTGCTTCCGCTCGCCTTCACCAATAGTCACCGTGAATGCGTCGAAACCGGGCCACTCAGGGCTGGGCGCAAGCTGGCCAATCGCGACGGGAACTTCGGGCGGCAGCTTGTAGGTCGCGCGGAGCTGGCGCTCAATTTTGGCGGCAATATCCGTTGGTTTAGATTGCGAGGTGCAATTCAGGCCAACGAGCGACAAAAGAATGAGGGAAGAGAGACTGAGCAATCGAGATAATACGTTCACTTGGACCCACTTAAGCTGCTTGATTTATTACCAAAATTATCTCACGGGAACTGTGATCTTCGCACCGATGCTCATGACGCGCGGAAGCTTGCTCCGGGCAGTGAGGCCGCGGAACAGTGCGTCCAAGCTGGCAAGGGTTGGCAATCCTGAATGACAGAATTGCTACACTATAACCCAATGGCTACAGCAACCCAGGACCCAGCAACCAGTCGCAAGCCCGACCTGAGCGTGAGTTTTGCCGGCATCAGTTTCAAGAATCCGGTAATTGCCGCCGCCGGCACTTTTGGCTACGGCATTGAATTTGAAGATATTGTCACGCTGGAAAAGCTGGGCGGATTTGTGACCAAGGGCCTTTCCCGTGAGCCCATGGTGGGAAACCCGCCGCCGCGCTTGTTTGAAACCGCCGCTGGAATGTTGAATTCGATTGGACTGCAAAACATCGGCGCACGCGCTTTTATTGAAGAAAAGCTGCCCAAGCTGGCGATGAAGAAAAATGTCATCGTGATCGCGAACGTTTTTGGCTACTTGCGCGAGGATTATGTCGAGACGATCCACATGCTGAATGAAGCCGAGGGGATCGCGGCGTATGAATTGAATGTTTCCTGTCCCAACACGCACGAGGGCGGCATGGTGTTTGGCACGGACCGCGCTCTGTTGGAAGAGCTGGTGGCGAGCTGCAAATCCGCCGCGCGGAGGCCGCTGATCGTGAAGCTTTCACCCAACGTGACCAGCATTGCCGCTATGGCTAAATCGGCAGAAAACGCCGGCGCTGACGCCATTTCTCTGGTGAACACCTTCGTCGGCATGGCGATTGACGCCAAGACGCGCAAGCCGCGCATCTCCAACGTGACTGCCGGGCTAAGCGGGCCCGCCATTAAGCCAATCGCGCTGCGAATGGTTTATGAAGCCGCGCACACTGTGGAAATTCCCGTAATCGGCATGGGCGGAATCACCACCGCAGAAGATGTGGTGGAGTTCATGCTGGCCGGCGCGGCCGCTGTGGAAGTAGGCACCGCAAATTTCTGGGACCCGTGCGCCACGGAAAAGATTGTCGATGGGCTGCAGCGCTGGTGTTTTGAAAACCGCGTGAAGAGGATTACCGACCTTATCGGGACACTTGAAGTGTAGCGGCCTTCCGGCATCTGTTCGCGGCCGGCTCTGAACATGTAAACTCCCCGTGTTTGCTCCCAATTAACCAAGCGCTGTAAATCCTGCAACAAACAGGCAGTTATGGGGTTTACACCGTCAAGAGCATTTTAGATACTCATCTCGATCATTTGATAGGCGAAGGTTCCAGGCATTTTTTAAGTATAGGAGATTCAACACGTATGAAACGCAGACTCACGCTGTTAGGTTTGTCGCTGATGTTTTCGGCGGTAATGGCTTACGCGCAACGACCCATGGATGATGAGAATGAACGCAGAGTCCGCATTGTCCGCGGCCCAGACATCGTCAATGTTACCGACAACTCGGCAACGATTAACTGGACCACCAATTCCTCGGGCGCGAACCATGTCCGCTATCGCGTGGCCGGCAACAATGACGCGTGGCAGTCCGCCTATAATCAGGGTGGCGGCACCAACCACTCTCTCCAACTCACTGGGTTGCAGCCCGGCAGGACCTACGACTGGCAGATCCTCACGCGTGACGGCGATCTGCGCACCTCAGGACAATTTCAGACAGCTCGCGGAAACTATCGGGAAGGCGACCGGGATCGAGACAGAGATCGTGATCACGATGGCGACCGCGACAGAGGGTATGACGCGCGAGATTACGCCAGTCGGGTACCGTTGTATCGCGCCAGCAATCGCCAGGGTAATCTGCATCTATACTCCACTAGCGCCAGTGATCAGAATGGCCGTGGCTACCATGCCGAAGGCACCGCCGGCTTTGTCCTGACATCACAGAGGCGTGGCACCGTGCCGCTTTACCGGATGCGCGGCCCCAACGGTGACGTGCTGCTGTGCTCGGACCAGGATGAGGCGGAAAAAATGCGCGGTTATGGTTATCGCGATGACGGAATTCTGGGATACGTGGCACGCACACAAATGTCCGGAACCCAGACTTTCTTCGCCCTGGTGAACCAGGACGGCAGCGCCCATTTCTTCACCACTTCTGAACGCGAGCGCCGCCAGTTTCTCCGCAATGGATGGCAGGAACTAGGACCGGCCGGTTACATTTGGACGCAGCAGTAGCGAGCCAAGAAACATAGCCGGGGAATCGGTATCCTGAGAACGTATCAGCCACCCTCTTGCGGGTGGCTGGTTTTTTTGGGCACTACTTTTAATTGAATGACGGGATCTGCTGCGGGCCTTTGCCTTTTGCCGGCTGAGGCTTGGCGTCGTCAACTTTGGATGCGGCCACAGCCTGTTGCTGCGCAGCAGCCTCGGCGGCTTGGGCATCCAGAATGCGGGTTTGCTGGTATGTGTAAGTTATGCGATGAATGATGGTAATCGTGGAAAGCACGGCGAGCACCCACAGCACCGGCGCCATGGCTCCCCACCGGGCAAACAGCGCTCCAATAATCACTAGCACCACTCGCTCCGGGCGTTCCATAAAGCCGACCTTGCAGGAACCAATCAGCGATTCTGCCCGCGCCCGCGTGTAACTCACCATGACGGAGCTGACCATCACGAATGCGACCAGCACGAGATAGAAGAAATGATTGCCGCGAGCGTAGTAAACCAGCAGTCCGAAGAAGAGTGCGACGTCGCTATAGCGGTCGATGACGGAATCAAAAAACGCGCCGAAAGTGGTGACCTGTCCCGTAGCGCGCGCCACGCGGCCATCTACCATGTCAAAAATTCCAGCGCCGATAATCACCAGTCCGGCATAAGGAAAGAGCCGGCCATAATTATTGGTATTGGCGTAGCCAAAAAGAATGGCGGCAATGGTGTTGATGACCAGTCCAAGGAAGGTCAGCACATTGGGGGAGATTCGGGTAAGCGCAAGACCGCGAACAATCGCGTACAGCAGAACGCGGCAAGCTCTTCCAAATGCCCCCGTCCAGGTCATGAAGCCTCGTCGTGAATGGTGGTCAGTTGCAGGACCTCCAGTTCGCGTTTGCCGTTCGGGGTAACCACGGTGGCCATGTCGCCCACCTTTTTACCCATCAGGGATTTTCCGATCGGTGAAGTTGTGGAAATTAGCCCCTTGGTCACGTCAGTCTCTTCGCTGGTCACCAATGTGTAGACGATTTCTTCTTCCTTGGTGTTGTCGAAGACTTTAACTTTGGAGCCAAACGCGACGCGATCTTTGGGGATATTGGTCATATTCACCAAAGCCAGCTCAGCCATGCGTTTTTTCAGTTGTCCCAGGCGGGCGTTTACGAACTCCTGGCGCTGCTTGGCCATGTGATATTCGGCGTTTTCGCTCAGGTCACCCATGGCGACGGCCTTTTTGATCTCTTTGGGCAGCTCGTGTGTGAGCTCATGTTCCAGAAGGCGAATCTCTTCTTCCAGCTTCTTTTTGATATGTTCCGGCATATTAGCGGAAGATTACTCCCTCTGGCGCAAAATTGGCGGGTTGCGAAGGCCCATTATAAACCTTTCAGCCTGAATACGTTAACAGCCCAAAAGGGGCCGTATCTGATTTTTTTCCAGCCAAGTAGCTGCTGAACAGAATGATTGTTGCTAAATCTTGTTAAAAAGTTTATAATGTTTTCTGTCTGGAGTTCCCCCGCAAAATGTCCCATCTAGGTGTTCAATGAATGGTCAACTGAACTTTGCAATTGGCGACAAAGTAGTTTATCCGAATCATGGTGTCGGGGTAATTGAACAGATCAGCAGCCGCACAATAGGCCCGAGCGTCCATAAATTTTATCTTCTTAAAATCAAGGCTAGCAGCTTGAAAGTGGAAGTGCCTTTCAACAATGTTGCGATGGTCGGCCTGCGCCCGGTGGTCAAGAATGGCGAAGTCATGAAGATTATCACCTTCCTGGTGGACGGGAAATGCGATAACCATACCGACTGGAAATTCCGCTTCAAGGAAAATTCCGACAAAATGCGCACCGGCTCGCTGCTGGAAGTGGCCATCGTGCTGAAAAGCCTTCTGCTTCTGGCCAAAGACAAGCCGCTTTCTTTCCGCGAAAAGAAGATGCTGGATCGCGCCCGCTACCTGCTGGTGACCGAACTGGCCATGTCCAAAAATGTGGACGAAGCGGAAATTGAAGACATGCTCAACAAGGCGCTTTCCAAGAGCAAGCTCAAGTTCCCGGAAGTTACGGCGGACGCCTAGTATTTCTGTCGCTTCGCTCCAAACCGCTTAAGATTTCACTACGTGGTGGGATTCTTCTGCGCCTATAGCTGGCGGCTCGGCGCGCAAGCCAGCCTCGCCTCCATGTCGATGCAACTTGCCAGCTTAATCACAACATACGAAAATCGTCATGGTTTAGCTCGATTCGTGTGCATTCGCGAGAATTCACGGCCAAGCTTTTTCCTGATCTGCGCAATCTGCGGCAAATTTTGCACTAATACTCAATGCTCGGTGCGACCGTCCAGCAACTCCAGCGCATGCGGCAGGATTTCGATCACTGCCTGCAATGACTCCACGGCCGCCGCGGGACTTCCTGGCAAGTTGAGGAACAATGTTTTCCCTTTTACGCCGCAAACACCGCGGCTCAGCGCAGCAAAAGGCGTCTTTTTAGCGCCTTCCTGTCGCATCTTTTCTTCCACGCCAACAATGCGCCGCTCAATTACTGCGAGCGTCGCTTCTGGAGTAACGTCCCGCGCGGCAATCCCTGTGCCGCCTGTAGTCACTACCAGGCGAGTGAGTTCACTGCATTCAATCAAGCGCGCGGCGATCGCATCCTTTTCATCCGGCAGCACGGAAGTATGAATCACCTTGAAATTTGCGGCTTCAAGTTCACGCACAATCGCGGGACCGGAGGCGTCTTGGCGTTTTCCTATATGGGACGAATCGCTGATAGTCAACACAGCGGCGGTTTTGGGAAATGCGGGATTCACTGGCTAGGCTTCCAGAACGTTTTCTTCGGTATCTCGATTCGCTTCATCGAGCAGCCGCAAGCCTTCCAGCAAAATACCTTGTGACGATTGGGTGATTGTCTGCTCACTGCTGCTGCCGGCAAAGTCGATTTCAAAAGTCCCGGCAGTCCAGGTGAGCACTTTGTACACCGCCGGATCGCCTTTCAAATCGCCATAAACAGCGTGATTGATCTGGCCTTCAGTGAAATACATGTTGCACTTCTCGCCATTATTGGTGAGCGTGAGCGCGCAGGTTTTGCGCCCCATATCCAGTGACTGCAACAGATCCAGCACATTCATCTGCGCCAGGCTTCCCCGCAGCACCGATTCTCCAGGAGCTTCACGCGCCATCTTTTCCAAAGAGATCTTGTCGACGACCTTCTTGATTCTGGCTGCGGCTTCTTTCAGGAAAAACGGCTTCTCAATAAAATCTTCCACCGTATCTTGGACGGTCTTGAGCTTCTCATTGATATCAACCTTGCTGGCCATCAGGATTACGGGAATTCCAGCGCTGGCATTGCGGCTCTTGATCTTTTGCAGCAGTTGGCGGCCATCCATGCCGTTCATGGCGTAGTCAGCGATGATTAGGTCAGGCTTGTCTTCAATGGCTTTCAGCAGCGCGTCGGCGGCGTCACTCATAGGCTGGACGGTTGAAAAATGCGCAAGGGCCTGCCGCAACATCTCCAAAACCATGGGATTGTCATCGACCAGCAGGACCTTAATATTGCTCGGCATGAGACCTATTTCTTGGCTAGTGGATCAGCTTAAGAAAGCTGATCCACTACCAGTATCAGCGTCTAGCGATTCGCTCGCGAATCGCGCCCTTCAGGCAGACGTTCATCGCGTAGCGATGAATTTTTTTACTTCAAGCATTCAAAAGTTCCAAAAGCACCCAACTCACTACCGTTGCTTCGACTTGCGCTGGTAGTCTCCGCTTTTTCCGCCTGATTTACGCTGCAAGACAATTTCACGGATGGCGATTCCTTTATCCAGGGCTTTGCACATGTCATATACCGTTAGCGCGGCGACGGTGGCTGCCATCAGCGCCTCCATCTCCACTCCGGTCTGGGCGGTTGTGGCGGCTTTGGAGTTGACCTGAACGCCATTTTCGCACACCTGAGTGGTCACATCAATGAATGAGAGCGGCAACGGATGGCACATTGGTATCAAGTCGCTCGTTCGCTTGGCCGCCGCAATTCCGGCGAATCTGGCCACTTCCAGCGGGTTTCCTTTGGGATTCTGCGGCAGCGCGTTAAGCACTTCCTTAGACATCTCAATGAACGCAGAGGCTTCCGCCTCGCGACGGGTCGCCATCTTTCCTGAGACATCCACCATGGTGGCGCGCCCGGCGGAGTCATAGTGGGAGAGCTTAGCGCTGTTACGATCCGCTATGCCTTGTTTTTTCAGGGCTCGTGGATTGTTTTTCGTTTTACGAATCGTCATCCCGAGCTCCGTTCATTGAGGATGTGCTCCCGGGACCCGTTCGCGCCTGCTGTTGGCGCGGATGGGCAGAGCGTCCGAAATAGGAGCGAGGGATCTTGTGTTTCTCTCTCACCCAGATTGCTCACCGTAGCATCACCGTCACCATCTCACCCTTTGCCAGCTTCTCCCGATCCGGCGGCACAACAAGATAGCAGTTTGCCTGCGCTGCCGCCAGCATGTCGCCTGATCCCTGCCAAGGCACCACTTCAACTTCGGGATCGTTTAATCCGCCGTCAAGCCTCGCCGGCAAAAACCTCGTCAATCCCGTTTTGGTTTTGAAATCTTTCCTGAGCCTCGCCTTTGCCGACTTCAAACGCTCAGGCTCGGCGCCGCTCAGCGCTTCCACCATCTGCCGCGCGAACAATTCAAACGTCACCATTACTGACACCGGATTTCCCGGGAGCCCGAAGAACGGAATTGAACCAACTTCTCCAAACACAACCGGCTTTCCCGGCTGGATCAGCGCTCCGGTAAAGAAGAATTTCGCTCCCAGGTTCTTGAGCGCCTGCTCGACTAAGTCGAACTTTCCCATCGAAACGCCACCGGAGAGCAGCAGCATGTCCGCCTTGAGCCCTTCCTGAATTAACTCCGTAAGCTTGCCTTCTTCGTCCGGTGCGATGGGCAATTGCACAGCCTCGCCGCCGTATTCCTCCGCCAAAGCTGCCAGTGAATAACTGTTGCTGTTGCGGATCTGGCTCGGTCCGGGCTTCTCCGCCACTTCCACCAGTTCGTCGCCGGTGGAAAGGATCGCCACCTTCGGCTTCCGATACACCTTCACACTAGCTTTGCCCGCAGCGGCCGCTAACGCCATTTGCGCCGATCTCAGCCGCACTCCGCTCGGCAATAGTTCCTGACCGGCCTGAGCTTCAGCTCCTGCTGGAACAATGTTCTCACCCGCTGTGACGATCCGCTGAATCTCGACCCAATCTTCAGTCTTCTGCTCCACCGGGCTCGGTTTTCCGTGATCCGCAATGTCTAGAATCTGATCATCGTCGGCAATGGCGGCGCGACCCTCAGATGATTTCCTTTGTGGTTCTTCGTGTCCTCTATGCTTAACTTCCTGGACCTTGCGCACCGTGTATTCCACCATCACCACGGTATCGGCGCCCAAAGGCACGGCTGCCCCGGTCATAATTTCCACAGCTTCGCCCGACGCGACCGGCAGATCGTAACTGTCCCCGGCCCTCACCTGACCGACTACGCGAAGAAGCGTTAGCCCGCGCCCCAAGTCATCCGCACGAACTGCGAAGCCATCCCGCGTGGCCCGGGGAAACGGAGGGAAATCCCGATCAGCCTTGACTGGCTCCGCCAGAATCCGTCCCACGGCTTGCATCAACAAAACTTCTTCGCTCGGGCGATCTGGTGTCTCAAGTATCTTGCGGCAGTGCTCCCGTACCAGTTCGTAAGCATCCTCAAAACTGAGAACCCCTGCGGACTGTACAGCCGTATTCATAGTTCTGATTTTAGCTTGGATAGGGAATAACTCAGAAAGAGCCGGCACACGCATTCGCGCGTTTCAGGAAATTCGCGGTGAATGGGTTTAATCTGTGCTAATCAGCGTAGATCAGCAGCAACAACCTATGCGATTCGCGCCGCCGGCTCTTCATACGCGCTCGCCCTGTTCAGCTTGTCAATTGCTTCGCTGTCCAGTTCCAGCGTTGTTGCCTGTACCAGTTCGTTTAACTGCTCCACGCTGGTCGCGCTGGCAATCGGTGCTGTGATACTTGGACGCGCCATCAGCCACGCTAATGCCACCTGCGCCGGCTTGCTCTGGTGACGTTCCGCCACTTGGTCCAGCGCCTGCAAGATACGGAAGCCGCGATCATTCAAATACTTCTTCACCGTCTGGCCCCGGGGGCTCTTCTTCAGATCGTCGTGTGAGCGATACTTGCCGGAAAGAAAGCCGCTGGCCAGCGAATAATACGGAATCACGCCCAAGTTTTCCTGCAAGGCCAAAGGCTCCAGCGTTGTCTCGTAAGCTGCGCGCTCATAAAGGTTGTAATGCGGTTGCAGGCTTTCATATCTCGGCCACCCATGCTTGCTGCTTGCGGCCAGCGATTCATTGGTCCGCTCCGCCGTAAAGTTGGAGCAGCCAATCGCGCGCACTTTGCCCTGCTGGACCAATTGCGCGTACGCCTCAAACGTCTCTTCAACCGGGGTCACCGGATCGTCGCGATGCGATTGGTAAAGATCGATGTAGTCAGTCTGCAATCTCTTGAGCGACGCTTCCACCTGCCGCATGATCCACGTTCTGCTCAGCCCTTTGCCTTGGCCGGGAATTTCCGATCCCACTTTGGTCGCGATCACAATTTTGTCGCGCTTTCCGCTGTGCTTAAACCAGTTGCCAATGATCGTCTCGCTCTCGCCTCCCTGATGTCCCGGGACCCATGTGGAGTAACTGTCCGCGGTGTCAATAAAATTCAGTCCCGCGGCCACAAAGGAATCCAAGATCTTGAACGATGTGGCTTCGTCGGCGGTCCAGCCAAACACATTGCCGCCCAGCATCAGCGGCACTACTTTTATTCCGGATTTTCCCAGTTGGCGCTTTTTCATCGTGTGATCTCCGCTCTTGATTTTACAGCGCTATTTTTTGATTCATTGGCATCGCGCAAAGATGCGTTCTTTTGCAACGCATTGCGTCTCGTTGCACGATTGCTGACTGCCGAGTACCGACTGCTCTGTTAAAATCCATGCAGTTCACTGAGGCCTAAACACTTTGAGACAACTTCCTGCAATCGTGGTCCACGGCGGCGCCTGGGCCATCCCAGACGACATGGTGGAAGCGCATAAGGGCGGCGTGCAAAACGCGCTGGAAAAGGGCTGGCACGTTCTGGAAGGCGGCGGCTCCGCGCTGGACGCCGTGGAAGCCGCAATCGTCTGCATGGAAGACGATGAAACCTTTGACGCCGGTCGAGGCAGCTTCCTTACCCGCGATGGCCGCGTGCAACTCGACGCCCTCATGATGGATGGCGCAACTTTGCGGGCGGGCGGCGTGGGTTGCGTGGAGCGCATTCGCAATCCCATTCGCGCCTCGCGCCTGGTACTGGATAAAAGTCCGCATGTTTATTTTGTGTCGGAAGGCGCGGAACGTTTTGCCCAGGAGCACGGTATGGCCCTGTGCCGCAATGAAGAGCTGGTCATCGAACGCGAGATCCAGCGCCTGAAACAAGCGCAGGAAAAAGAAGCTGCCGGCCATCCTGACCTCACGTTTGCCGGCCCTCTTTCCAGTCATGATACCGTCGGCTGCGTCGCGCTTGATGCCGACGGGAACATAGCCGCTGGCACTTCAACCGGTGGCACGCTCAACAAAGCTCCCGGACGCGTGGGCGACTCTTCTCTCATCGGCTGCGGTTGCTATGCGGACAATCTGAGCGCCGCCAGCTCCTGCACTGGATGGGGCGAGCCCATCATGAAACTTGTTCTGGCCAAGTGGGCCGCCGACAAAGTGCGCATTGGCGGCGCGCCTGACGCCGTTGTGCAGGAAGCCATGCAGTATCTGAAGAATCGCCTCAATGGACACGGCGGCATGATCCTGCTGGACCAGCGCGGCCGCTTTGGCATTGCCCACAACACGCCGCGCATGGCCTGGGCCTATAAAAATACAGAGCGTGAAGATGTGGGGATCAACTGCTGAGTTAGCCTCAACGGTAGCGGAAATCTACCTCGATGTTCATTTCAGCGGCAACCGCGTGTCCGTTGCACGTAGCTGGCTTAAAGCGCCAGGTCTTAACCGTATTTACCGCATTTTGGGCCAAACCGTAGGCGTCCATGGCAAGCGCCTGTGATTCGGCAACACTTCCCCGTGCATTGATCAGGACATACAAATACACCACACCTTCCGCGCGGGCGCTGCGCGCAGCGTCTGAGAATTCCGGTTCCGGTGTATGGAGAGGCTTAGGAGCTTCCTCAGAGTCGCAACGCTCCATTTCAATCGACTTCTCGGGTACCTTGAAGACATCATAGTTGAATTGGGCCGGGCTGATGGAAATCTGCCGAATTTCAAACGGAGCTAAATTCTCGCGAAAAATCTGAACTTTCTGCGGGTACAACCTTGTGCCTAAAGATGTGTAGTCTGAATACTCCCACCGGTTTTTCCCATTCGCACCCTCGTGCAGCAGCACTGACGTTGTAGCGTCAAAACACAGTTTGATTTTGGACTCGGCTTTCCGATCGAAACACCACGCGTCATGGCCCTGGATCTTCTGCTTACGTACGCTTCCGAATGAGAATATTTCGTGGCTAGCGAACTTCTGCGGAGTACTTAAATCCCATCTGTGATCTAAATTACTCACACCCATGGCGACCAAGGTACCCTGCCCTGGAACGACGAACTCCTTGCTTCCCAAAATAACTCGTTCCTCTGTGCGGCCATCTGTCTCCAACGTAAACCGCGCGTGATCATGGTCGCGGAGGATCGTCAGTTTTGCTTGTCGCTCAATCTTAGGATCGCCCGAGTTGATGATTATCGTAGCGTGAAGAATGTAAGCGCCAATCGAGCTAAGGTCGGTAGCTTTGTGGGCATCGTCCAATAACTGCTGCGCCGAAGGGGCCTGTTCGGCTGACGCTGATATCAAGCCAATGCAGAGTGGCAATATCCAAAAAAGATTCTTCCTACTTGTCATAGTGCAGCAATGAGAACACTTCCGTTCCCTCAAACTTTTTGCGTCCATTCAAAAAATCCAGCTCCACCACAAACCCCATGCCTTCAACCTTCGCACCCAATGATTGCGATAGTTGCAGGCAAGCATTGGCCGTTCCGCCGGTGGCAAGCAGGTCGTCCACGATAATCACTCGCTGGCCCGGCTTGATGGCGTCTTTATGGATTTCCAGCGTGTCCGTGCCGTATTCCAGGTCGTAAGTCCACTTCACGGTTTCCGCAGGCAGCTTGCGCGGCTTGCGGATGGGCACAAAGCCGGCATTCAACCGGTACGCCAAAGCCGGCCCAAAAATGAAGCCGCGCGCCTCAATGCCCAGCACCAGGTCGATATTGTGGTTAATGTAGTGCTCGGAAAGCGCATCAATGAGCGTGGCAAAGCCGGCATTGTCTTTGAGCAAGGTCGTGATGTCATAAAACAAAATTCCCGGCTTGGGAAAGTCCGGCACTTCGCGGACCAGCTTCTTCAGGTGCTCGCAGTTCAATGCGGCTTTGGGCTCCATCTACCACGCTCCTTCAATGCGAAAAGTTGTAAGACCATCCACCGGTTCGGCCGGCAATTCTGTTACTTCGTCCACACGCGCCGCGCGTGGCCCCTGGCGCAACTTGCCGGCGAAAGCCGCATGCTGCTGGTCACTGCCCATGGCCAGGGCTTCCACGGTACCGTCAATGTTGTTCCTTACCCAGCCAGCCAATCCCAGTGAGCGCGCTTCATGGTCAACAAACCATCGGAAGCCCACGCCCTGCACACGTCCGCGAACAATATAACGTTTGGCAATCATAAAAGACTGTCAGCAGTCAGCAATTAGCTTGTTTCTGCGATCCCGAATCCGCGTCTTTTGTGGATGAGGGACCACTATAACCGGGGATTCGTTTTCGGTTAGCGTGTAATCCAGATTCCTTTGCATCCTTTGCGGTAAAGGCTTTTGCTGAGTGCTGAGTGCTTCTGAAAGCTACGCCCGCGATAAGTAAGCGCCTTCTGCCGTATCCACGCGGATCTTTTCGCCTTCATTGATGAAAGGCGGCACCTGCACCACCAACCCGGTTTCAGTCTTGGCCGGCTTGGTCACACTCGATGCCGTGGCTGACTTTAACCCCGGTTCGGTTTCCACGACAGTTAACGTCACGGTCTGCGGCAACTCGATTCCCACCGCCTTGCCATCGTAAAACTCCACCTTGATCTGCAGGTTCGGGGTCAGGTAGTCCACCGAATCGCCCAGCGTGTCTTTGCTCAGGTGCGTTTGCTCGTAATTTTCAGTGTTCATGAAGCAATAGCTGTCGCCATCCTGATACAGAAATTCCATGGGGATTTCATCCACCGTGATCTTCTCAATGGGATCGCTGGAGCGGAAGCGGTGCTCAAACATGGCGTTGGTGCGGATATTCCGCAGCTTGGCCTGGATAAAGGCGCGCAAGTTGCCGGGCGTGCGGTGCTCCACGGTAAAAACGAGATGAAGGTCGTTATTGTGTTTAATGATCATCCCCGGACGCATCTGGGTTGCTGGAATTGCCATGTGTTCAACTCTCTCCTAAGAACGCTTGCTGTCAGTTTTTTGATGAGGCTTGTCTGGTTCCTGCGGGAACTGTGCTGGCAGACGATAGGCCTTGTCTTTCTAAGCCTGCGGCAGTGACTTTAAATTTTACCTCAAATAGCCGATTTTCATCAGTCTGCACCCGGTAAAAAGTGGCTGCCTGCGCCTGCTCCCGGACAACATTCAGTGAACGCCGGTTTTCTAACTTGATAACAAGCTTCACTCGGCCTATTCAACCGCCAAGGAGATAAACCCAGATGCCATCCCGCAAATCCGACGAAAAGACAAAAAACAAGAATGCCCAGTCCAGAGTATCTGGCAAAAGATCTTCGGGGGAACAAGTTGCTGAGCAGGAAACCGATTACCAGCGCACCCATCAAGACACATCTACCAGGGGTACGCCGCAGGCCGGTGGCTCGCGCGCTGAATCTAAATTGACCGGACGCGCGTCGAACCAATCTAAGAGCCAGCAGACCATCGCGAATGACCTCGTCAATGTAGAAGGCGAGGAAGAGCCTGAAGGACAGAACGCGGGCAGCGGCCAGCCTCGTGTGCGAGCAAACCAGCAGGACAACGGTCCTCGCGGACGCGATGGGTCCTCCATTCGCGGAAGAGAGTCCGGGCAGGTGCGCGGTGAAGATGCCGCCGGTTCCGATCAGGAACAGGGCATCACTAACCGCAGTTCGCGGCAGGAAGTCCAGCGGCAACAAAAAGTTGCTCCCGGGCGGGCCAAAACCAAGTCGTCGCGCAATACTAATCAGCAGCGGGCCAGCTAATGTCTTAAGAAATCCAAGTAGCCCGCAGGAGCCGGACATGACGACCCATGCGCATTCCGTCGAACCATTTCGGCAGTCAGACGCCGGCAGCGCAGTTCCATGGTTGCTGGCCGGGATTGCCATTGGTGCCGCTGCCGCCTTGTTGCTGGCTCCTTCCACCGGACGCGATCTCCGCAACGCTTTTGGTCGGGGATTCCGCAGCACTCTGCTGGCTCTCAACCGCAAAACCCAACAGCTTCGCCGGCGCGGTTCAAACGTCATTCGCTTTTCCCGTCCACCCAGCTTATCGGGAACGTAAGCCTGCTGCGCGACAGGCAGATACATTTCAAGCCTCTTCCACAACGCCGTTCGGAACTGCTCTACTTCACGTGACATTTTTACTCCGAATTTACAAAAGCGCTTTTTCCGCGTTCAAGGCGCTTTCTCTGGAACAAAAAAGCCAATTAAATTCAGATACTTACATAAGGTAAACACATGCAGCAGCCACTCTGCATCTAATGTTACGGACGTGCCGTTACTCTGGTGGACGGCCATTCACGGAGCGTAGAATTTGTAAGACGCTTGCTTTCAGCGCAGCGGATTTGTAACTAGAGGCGTATCCCTATGGCAAGAATTTCCGGTTTATTGTTCGGTTTGATCATTTTGATAGCGGCGGTTGGATGCGGAGGCGGGGGTTCCAACACGGCCACGGCCGCACCCACTCCAACTCCCACTCCGGGCCAGGTTTTCCCCAACGATGAGCAGTTGGCGCAATCGCCTCCGGTCAAGCTGGGAACATCTGGTGGGAACGCCAATGACCTGGGTGCAAAGGTCTGTTGCATTGGTACTTTAGGCAGCCTCTGGACCGCGCCCGGGGTAACCAATCCCGTCGTCCTGAGTAATAATCACGTAATGGATCGTTCCGGTAACGGGGTTGCCGGAGAGGCGATCAATCAACCTCTCCAACTTGCCTGCACAGCCACTGGGGCGGCACCGCCGCTTACGGTGGCTCGTCTCACTAAAGGTGCGTCTCTGAAGCCCGTGGCCAATGAGCCGGGGAAGTGCGGAACTACTAAAGCGCCGCTTTGCGGACACGCTCCCAGCAACGTTGACGCAGCGATTGCAGAAATCGTGCCCGGTCAAGTTGACTTAGGGGGGAGTATTCTGGATCTTGGGCCGGTGGGCGCCACCAGCATTGCTGCCGCTGCCCCGTCCAATATCCTTGGAGTTCCCGCTCTGGGAGAATCAGTAGGAAAGAGCGGCAGAACCAGCGGGCTTACGTGCTCGACCATCAGCTCAGTCAACACCACGGTTTCAATTGATTACGACGGCACCTGTGGAGATACCACGCCGGCTTTCGCGTCTTACTTCACAGGTCAAGTGGTAATTAATGGTGGAGCTTTCAGCGCAGGTGGTGATTCTGGTTCTTTGGTTGTCGATACTGCCAGCGCCAGAGCTGTCGCGCTTCTCTATGGCGGCAGCCCCACTGACACTGTTGCTAATCCGATTCAGGACGTAGTTAACGCATTTGGCCTTAATTCACCTCTCTCGATTGTGGGTGGTCCCGATCACGCGGTCAGCTGCGCACATACTGCCACGGCCAGTTCCACACAAGTAGGCGCTGCGCAAGCCACATTGGTTCCGCAGGAACGCCAACGCGTGACAGCGGTGTTGCAACGGCGCGCTGCCCAACTCGCTCAGGATTCTTCCATACAGTCCGTAACAGTGGGCGCGAGCGCCGATAATGCAGGCGAAGGCGCTTTGCTGATACATGTCTCTGGGAGCACGATCCCACGAGTTCCGCCCACGATTGATGGAGTCCGGACTCGCCTGGTCTTCGACACTAAGGCGAATCAAACGCTTCCAGCAGTGGGGAAAGAGAAAATCGATCAGGCAATGACCGTGAAGGAAGCCAACGTTGCCGGCCTGATAAATCAGCCGGGGATTCAAGGAGTAGGCGTTTCGCTCAGTGTGGATAATCCCACGGAAGCGGCAATTTCCGTCTATCTCCTGAAGGGCGCCGCACATCCGGCGATTCCCGCGGTGATCGATGGAGTACGCACCAGGGTCTTTGTCAGTGAGCGCTTCAAGGCTTACTGATAACCAAATTTGTATGCATCAGCCCTAGCCGCAAGCCAGGGCTTTTCTTATCCAATCCCCAACTCTCGCGCGGCTTCCTTCGCAATGGCTGGCATTGCGCTCACCGGAGCAATCAGGATTGCATTCTGCTCCAGCGTCTCGCGGGCAAAGCTTATCGATTCATCGTCGGATGGCAGATCGTCTTCCACAATGGCCGTAAGCAATGCCTGCTTGTTTTCCGCTTTGCGGATTCCCTGCGCAAGCTGTGGGAAACTGAAAGCCAGCACCTTGGCGGCGTTTACATCGGTGTTAATCGTTAAGGCGTGAAAGAGTTTCACGGTCCCGTTTGGACTGTACCCGCAATCGATCTTCAGCGGATCGCCGCTCCGGGTATAGCGCGAAACCGGAATTTTCTCCTGCATCAGCGGCCAGACGCCGGCTGCCTCAAATTCTGAACGCATGCGCGCCGCAATTGCCACGCGCGCGCCGGGTTCACGCGTTTGCTGGCGACGGCGTGGACGCTCCAGATAAAGCCGCGCCAGTTCATCGGCTTCATTCACGGGCGACGCGGCCAGGCACGCCTGAAATTCAGAAGGCTGGATAGCGTTGGAGAAAGAATCCTGAATGCGGCGGAGAATGAGATCGTGGTCGCCATTCATCTCATGTAACTCGCTGCGCAAGTCACTTTCCAGCGCTTGCAGCATTTCCATATCGGCGTCAGGATCAAGGCAGAGCACGCGCGACCAGTCCCGGGTAAACCGCACATGCGCGCCACCTGCGGGAGGCAGCAGCACCAACCCCACGTTGATGAACTCATTCTTGACGGCATCCGGCGCGTAACGAAGGATGAAGAAGCGACACTGAATCTTCTCGGCCATTACTGCACCGCCGATCTGTTGGTTGTCGGTTTTAGCTCAGCCTGCTGGCCCCAACTCGGGAAGGGCTGGCGCGTCGAGTCGCGAAATGCCGTAATCAGCTGGCGAACTTTGCTTCTGCGCTCCACGATCATTGCCGCTAGTCTTTCCATTTCGCCCCAATCATTGCCGGTCCATACAGGCGGCACTGTGCCCGCGATTTCATGAATCACAGCGGGATCCATGGTCTCCACACGGCTGAGCCATGGCTCAAATGATTCCCAGCCGCGAACGGCTTGATAGACAAAGTTGCGGGCATAGACGCCGCGCAATGCTGAATCCGGAAAATTCCATTCACCGGCATTGAAGCAATAGCCCTGGTCAATGAACGTCGCCGTATATTTCCGCTCATTGGTCTTCTTCCAGAAAACAGCTTGCCTTCCGTTGGCATTTCCCAGCCATTTATCCACCAGCAGCATACCGGGAAAGGCAGCAAGGTTCTTGACTTTGGAAAACATGCTTTCCGGCAAGTAGTCAAAGACCTGGCCTTCGGCGGGATCGCAAACATAACGCGCGCCGAATTGAAGTCCGGGCTTGCAATGGGTTGACAGTCCGGCGAGATCGACGCGCAGCTCCGGCGTATTTTTAATGAGCCATTCGCGGACTTCAACGATATCTGTTACCGGCACCGGCAGGCCTACGCTCTCCGCCAGGCGCGTAGCTAGAAGCTCATTAGCCAGCACGCGCAGATGCTGCGGATTATTTTGGAATTTAACGACGTAGAAATGGCCGTCGTCGGCGCGCATCAGATGCGCCTGCGCTCCACCGCGCATTCTTCTTACGTGCTGGACAGCTTCCACTGGCATGGCGGGATTTTAGCATTCAGAAGCCAGCAATCAGCATTCAGCCGTCAGCATTCAGCCGTCAGCATTCAGCCAAACCTATTTACCGCGAAGGCCGCGAAGGACGCGAAGGAATAAAATACGCTGGTTACCTTAACTTTGTGGCATCTCGTCCTTGAGGGTTTAATTTCCATTGCTGATCGCTGAATGCTGATCGGTAACGGCTGAATGCTGACGGCTTACTGCTTACCTGCGATTCGTATTGGCCGACTCATACACTTTTATGAAGTTTTCCACACTCTCAACGTAGCATTCGGCAAAGTCGACTACATATCGGAGTTCCTGGATCAGATTTTTAGCGTCCTGCAATGACCATCCCAGCACGCGCATGATCGCCAGAGTCATCATGGGCGCGCGATGTACGCCGGCAGCGCAATGGATATAAATTTTGCTTTTCGGCTGGTCCAGGGCTTCCAGCGCAAAATCGACGCCTGCCTGGAAAAGCGCAGGCGGTTTGGGCATGAAATCATCGTCCGTGGGATTATTGAGCACCTTTACGGGGTAAGGCTCGGCCAGAGGACGGTCGTCAAACTCAATTTGCATGTTGATGATGTGCGTGACGCCGCACCGCACTAGTTCTTCCATGTTCTCGTCGTTCCAGATACCGCCTCCTACCGCAATCCGATCAGTCACCCAGGTCATGTCCATAACAAGATGTTAGCATCGGCGCAGGCTGCTCTTCCCAAAAGAGGAAAGCTCTCGCCTGATAAGATCGCGCGGAGCCGAGTGTTTTGAAGAAGAGACGCAAGTCGCGTTAGCCGAGAGACTATTGGCTGTCTTCAAGGGCTTAACAAAACTTTTTGCTATCTTTTTACACAATCCTGCCGTCTTTTTGAGATGATTATCCGCACCTATCTCGCATAATAGACACAGCCGAGCAATATCGGCTAAGCAGAGGCACCTCCGGCAGTCTGGAGGTACGATCCTGAGAATTAAATCTGCGAATCCTCACTTTTGGGGAGAGTTCCGATTGGTAGCTAAGGCAGGGGAGTTTAAAGTGAAGCGGATTTACTTGGCGGTACTAGCTACGGCGGTCAGTCTGGCCATGGGCGTCGCTTTGATGGCCCAAGAGCATCCGGCTGGCGAAGCCGCGCAGGCCGCTGCCGGCAGCGCGGTAAAGAACGTTGGCGTTGTAAAGTCAATCCAGGGAAAAAAACTGGCGCTCAAAACCGATTCCGGACCCGAGATTTCGATCTCTGTGCCGGATGGCGCCCGCATTGTTCGCCTTGCCGCCGGACAGACCGACCTGAAGAGCGCGCCTGCGATTACCTTTGCTGAAATCCAGGTTGGCGACCGCATGCTATTGCGCGGGCGCTCGGGCGCAAATGGCGACGTTGAGGCCACGACCATTGTGGTAATGAAGCAGGCCGATGTAGCCCAGAAACAGCAGCATGATCGTGAAGATTGGCAGAAGCGCGGCACAGGCGGAATCGTGAGCGCCATTGATCCTGCGACCGGAACTTTCACGGTTTCAATTACTCCGACTCAAAGCGTGCTGGTGAAAACGCAAAAAGATACAAGCTTTCTGCGCTATTCACCCAACTCAGTGAAGTTTGCCGATGCGCAAAAAGGAACGATCGAACAGATCAAGGCTGGCGACCAACTGCGCGCGCGCGGCACTCGCAGCGCCGACGGCAAGGAAATCACGGCGGAAGAAGTTATTTCCGGGACCTTCCGCAATATCGCGGGGACTATCAGCTCCATTGACGCGCCCAACAACAGCATCACGGTAAAAGACATTCTGGCGAAAAAATCCGTGGTCATCAAATTCAATACTGATTCGCAGTTGCGCAAGCTTGCGCCGCAAATGGCGCAGCGGCTGGCGTTCTTTCTTAAAAGTGGAGCGCAAGCCGGACAGGGCGGAGCTCCCGCAGACGGACAAACTCCGGCAAGCGGAACACCCGGCCGTGGAGCAGGGCAGGGCGGCGTTCCAGGCGGGCGACCCGCAGGCGGGCCCGATTTCCAGCAAATGCTGAACAGGATACCCAGCGTAACCCTGGCTGATTTACAGAAAGAAGACGCCGTGATGGTTGTGGCGACGCAAGGAACTAGCGGCAATGAAGTAACGGCGATTACATTGCTGGCCGGCGTTGAGCCGATTCTTACCGCGTCACCAAACGGCACCAGCGCGGCCGCATTGTTTTCCGGATGGAACCTGGGAGCGCCGGGTGGCGAAGGCGGCGGCCCGCAGTGATCCGGCATGCGGTAAATGGGAATAGTAACAATGTTGAGGAGAGATTGATGAAATTCTGGCTTTCGGGGAGCCGCGTATGGGCCTCCGCTTTTATTTTCTTCTTTACGCTGGCTTGTTCCACTGTGCTGGTTGCGCAGAAACAGACCGGCGGGCTGCGCGGACAGATCGTGGACGCCACAGGCGCAGTGATTCCGGGGGCCAGCATCACGCTCAAAAATCCCAGCGGGCTTGCGATCACGGCCACGTCAGACGGCACAGGAGCGTATGACGTCAAGAATCTTGCACCCGGCAAGTACACCGTTGCAGTCACTGCCAAGGGATTTGCTCCCACAACCAAGGAAGTGGAAATTCTTGCGGGGCAGCTGAAGGATTTTGATATACCCCTGGCAATCGTGGTGAAGGAGGAAGATATCGAGGTGCAGAGCGATGCCGCCAAAGTCGGCACCAGCCCTGACGCAAACGCCAGCAGCCTTGTGCTGAGCGGCAAGGACCTTGACGCCCTTTCCGACGATCCCGATGAGTTGCAGTCAGAACTTCAAGCTCTTGCCGGCCCTTCCGCGGGTCCCAATGGCGGCCAGATTTATATTGATGGTTTTACCGGAGGACAGCTCCCGCCGAAGTCTTCCATTCGGGAAATTCGCATCAACCAGAATCCATTTTCCGCACAATATGACCGCATGGGTTTTGGACGGATTGAGATTCTCACCAAGCCCGGCACGGATAAATTGCACGGCCAGTTCTCGTTTAATGACAACCATTCATTCATGGATGCGCTGAATCCTTTCGCTTCCACTGAGCCTGATTTCAGCACGCAGATGTTGAGCGGAAACGTTGGCGGGCCGCTGGGAAAGAAGCTTTCCTATCAAATCAACGCGGAGCGCCGTAACATCAATGAAGCTGCGGTGATTTTCCCTGGGGCATTTGCCGCGTCCAATCAGCCGGTGGTGGGCGTGCTCAATCCGCGCGTGCGCACCAATGTGAGCGCGCGCTTTGACTACCAGGTTTCAGCCTCCAACACGCTGATGGCCCGCTACCAGTTCACCCACAATCATGAAGAGAATAACGGGATCAGCCAACTGGCGCTGCCTTCGCAGGGTTATAACCAGACCGGCAACGAGAATGAAATTCAAATCAGCGATACGCAGATACTGAGCCCCCACGCCATCAATGAAACGCGTTTTGAGTGGGAGCGCGGGGCGACAGACCAGAACTCCCTCTTTCTAACGCCCGAAATCAACGTGCTGGGGCAGTTCATTGACGGCGGCAATCCGCTGGGCGTCAGCTCTGTAATTACCAATCACTACGAGCTGCAAAACTATACGTCGATCAACAAAGGAAACAATTTCTTGCGCCTCGGAGGCAGGCTGCGCGTTAACGGCAACTCCAGCCTGGCAACGCAGAACTTTAATGGAACGTTTACGTTCGGGGCCACAAAAGATCCGGTTACGCAGCAGACCATTACTCCATTGACGAACTTCAACAACGGCCAGCCGACGCAATTCACGGTGCTTACCGGCAATCCGTTGATCAAAGACACTTTTGTGGATGCCGGGCTGTATGCCGAAGACGACTGGAAGATACGTCCGAACATGACCTTGAGCTACGGGCTGCGGTTTGAAACACAAAACGGAATCAATGATCACGGCGATTGGGCGCCGCGGATAGGATTCGCCTGGGGCCTGGGCGGCAAGAAAAATGCCGCGCCTAAAACGGTCATCCGCACCGGCTTTGGACTTTTCTATGACCGGTTTCAGCAAAATCTGATCATGCAGGCAGAGCGGCTCAACGGCGTTAACCAGAGGCAGGTCACCATCACGCTTGATCCGAATGCTTCTGCCGCCGCGAACGCCGCCACAAGCGCTTTATTGGCATCACTGTTCGCGGGTTACCCCAACGTCCCGGCTCTGCCGGGAACCGGGACCACTACATACACAATTGATCCCCAGTTGCGCGCGCCTTACACGGTCCAGTTTGCTGGTTCCGTTGAACGACAGCTTACGAAGACGGCCACGCTCACGGGAACATATATCCATTCGCATGGCGTCCATCAACTGTTTTCCAGCGTGCTTGCGCCCACCCCGCTGCCGCAATATCAGTATGAATCGGGCGGAGTCTTTAATCAGAATCAATTGATTCTCAACTTCAACATGCGCGCCGGAACCAAGCTCACCATCTTTAGCTTTTATATGTTCGGGCACGCCAACAGTGACACCGCCGGCGCAGGCAGTTTCCCATCTGACCCTGCAAGAGGCATTGCCGCCGATTATGGCCGCGCGGCGTTCGATGTCCGCCAGCGGGTTTTTCTTGGTGGAACTGTCTCTTTGCCTTATGGGTTCCGTATAAGTCCATTCATGGTGGCGAATGCAGGCGCGCCCTTTAACATCACCACGGGCACGGACCTGAACGGCGATTCGATCTTTAATGACCGTCCGGCATTTGCCAATGGAGCATCGGGACCAACCATCGTCAACACGGATTTCGGATCATTCAATACTTCTCCCGCGTCGGGACAAACAACCATTCCATCCAACTTCGGCTCTGGTCCAGCGCAGTTCACCATGAATCTGCGCTTAAGCAAAACGATAGGCATCGGGCCCAAACTTGAAGCTTCCAATCCCAACCCGCAGGACAGGCAAGGTGACCAACACACCCCCGGCGCTCATGGCGGCGAAGTCAGAGGTCCCGGTAGCGGTGGTCCGGGACGCATGGGTGGCGCTCCGCATGGTGGCGGAGCTTTTGGCGGGAATGAAAGATCGAACCAGCGCTATAGCCTTACCTTTAGCGCTAACGCGCGCAACGTGTTCAACCACGTGAACCCGGCTCCTCCGGTCGGAAATCTCAGCTCGGGCCTTTTCGGGCAATCGATCGCGCTGGCCGGAGGCGTGTTCAATACGCAGTCGGCGAACCGGCGCGTCGATATGCAAGTGATGTTTTCGTTTTAGGAAACCGGACCGATCGCGTCAACTTGCTCGTCCTGTGCCGGAGTGCTGATGGCTCCGATGGGATACCGTGGCAGCACTTCCCGCAGCGCCCACTCGATCCGGTCCACCGACTCATTGATGAGCTGAAGCTGCATGGCGTCCAGGCCAGCACGTTGTTGTCCGCCCAGGAATTTGATCACTTGCAGCGAGTTGCGGATGTGGTGATTGAGTTCAGCGATGGTTTTCATCCGCTCCGCCACGAGATCACGATGGGCTTTGGCCTCCCTGGCCATCTGCCAAAACAATCCACCGGCAAATAGTCCAGTAAGGCCGTTGCTGAAAATCATCATGTCCGGGCGCGGCAAGCCTTCTTTTACCAGCAGCGAGTCCAGAATGATGCCAATCAAAGAAACAATGACGATGACCAGCAAAGAAAGCAGGCCGCTACGGCGAGACCACAACGATTCAACCGGAAGTTTATCTTCAGTCACAGTAGCTTTATTTTAGAACAGGGATACCCAGAAGGACGTCGCCGAGCTGCTCTTTACCAAACTTGATTTGAAATCGCCGGAAGCGCCGTGATCGCGCGTAATCGCCGGAATCAGCAAATCCCAAAGCCTTACCGCTGATGAACGCTGAAAACACTGCTAAAAACCAAGGTTTTCTTGATCAGTGTAATCAGCGTTTATCAGCGGTGAGATTTGTCTTCTTTCGATTACGTACGATTCCGGCGATCTCCTGCTATTCCACTGTAACTGACTTCGCCAGATTGCGTGGCTGGTCAACATCGCAACCGCGGCGCACGGCAATGTGATAGGCCAGCAACTGCAGCGGCACCACTTCCAGTATGGGCAAGAGCAGTTCCGGCGCGTGCGGCACGTATAAAACGTGATCCACTGATTCCTTGATCTCTTCATCGCCCTCAGTGGCCACGGCAATCACGATGCCCGAACGCGCTTTTACTTCCTTCACGTTCGACATGGTTTTTTCATAGCGCAACACAGAGTTCGGATCGTTGGAATCCTTCGTCGCCACCATCACCACGGGAAGATTTTCATCGATTAGCGCGTTTGGACCATGTTTCATTTCGCCCGCCGGATAGCCTTCCGCATGGATATAAGAAATTTCCTTTAGCTTGAGCGCGCCTTCCAGCGCGATGGGATAGTGAATACCCCGGCCCAGGAAAAGGAAATCCTGCACGCGGTAATACTGCTTGGCCAGCGCTTCGCAATCCGCGTCATGGGCGAGAATCGATTCCAGCTTGGAAGGCAGTTTGAGCAACTCGCCAATGTAGCGCCGCGCATCTTCGGTTGACGTGGCGCCACGCAGCTCGCCCAGATAAAGCGCCAGCAGAAACAATGCGGTCAACTGCGCGGTAAAAGCCTTTGTGGAGGCCACGCCGATTTCCGGTCCCGCATGCGTATAAACCGTGCCGGAGGCTTCGCGGGCAATCATTGCGCCCACCACGTTGCAGATGGCCAAGGTCTTGGAGCCTTTGGCTTTGGCTTCACGTTGAGCGGCAATTGTGTCCGCGGTCTCGCCGGACTGCGTTATCAGAAGCGTGATTTCCTTGCTGGAAGTGATGGGATCGCGATAGCGCCACTCGCTGGCATAATCCACTTCCACCGGGATACGCGCCAGCCGTTCGATCATGAATTTTCCGGCCAGCGCGGCATGCCAACTGGTTCCACACGCGGCAATGTTGATCTTCTGCACGTTGCGCAGCTCGTCTTGGGTCACGTCCATCTCTTCCAGAAAGACGCGGCCGGAATCCAGCGAGACGCGGCCCAGCGTGGTCTCACGCACGGCGCGGGGCTGCTCATAAATTTCCTTGAGCATGAAGTGCTTGAACCCGCCTTTTTCCGCCATGATGGGGTCCCACGTAACATGCTGGATTTCCCGCTTCACGCGCTGTCCATCAAAATCAGTGATTTGAACGCCGGAGGTGGTGATCACCGCCAGATCGCCATCGTGAAGAAAGAAGATATCGCGCGTGTGCGGCAGGAGCGCCGGGATATCCGAGGCAAGAAAATATTCATTGTCGCCAATGCCGACGACCACCGGAGGCCCGTTGCGCGCGGCAACAATCTTGTTGGGCTCGTCTTCAGAAATCACGCCCAGTGCAAACACGCCGGTCAGTTGCTTTACGGTTTTGCGGACAGCTTCTTCCAGACTGGGACGATGCCCGTTCCCTTTGGCGTCTAAAGCTTTTTCAATCAGGTGGGCGATGACTTCAGTATCGGTCTCAGTAGAAAATTTGTGCCCTTCTTCAATCAGCTTCTTCTTGAGTTGAAGATAATTTTCCACGATGCCGTTGTGCACCACCACGATCTTGCCGGTGCAGTCGCGATGCGGATGAGCGTTCTCTTCCGTGGGGCGGCCATGGGTGGCCCAGCGCGTGTGTCCGATGCCCCAGCTGCCTTCCAGCGGCTTCAGTCGGATCGCTTCTTCGAGGTTGCGCAGCTTGCCTTCAGCCCGCCGGACCTGTAGGGCTCCGCCATTGCCATTGCCGCACACGGCAATTCCGGCAGAGTCATACCCGCGGTATTCCAGGCTTCTGAGGCCCTCAATAATGACGGGAACAACCCGCTTTTTGCCTACGTAACCTACGATTCCACACATAAATTAGAAATCCTGTCGACTGAGGATGCGTAAAGCATGCCTGCACGCCAATCGCCAACCTTCAGCATTGGACTCAAAACTTTACGCGGGGGATTCTGGTTTCATTCTACTCCGGAAAGACCACGCCGCACGGTTACCTCAGGGTATTCACAGCAAACATATTCACCGCAAAGGTCGCGAAGGGCGCAAAGGAATAAAGACCAACCGCAGAGAACGCGGAGAGCGCAGAGGAACGGTTAAGCACCACAAGCAGAGAAGGTGAGCACGTGGGCTGGCGATTGCTTATTCCTCGATTCGATAGGAAAACTCCTCAATCACTGGGTTGGTGAGAACTTCTTTGGCGATCCGCTCCACCTCGGCCTTGGCGGCATTTTTGTCCAGGCCGCCATCCAGGTTTAGTTCAAAAAATTTGCCCTGGCGGACTGCACCCACGCCTTTATAGCCCATTTTTTTGAGCGCGCCGTGAATGGTTTTGCCCTGAGGATCAAGGACGGTGGTCTTGAGCATGACTGTGACGTAAGCCTTCATGGATAAGCCATTTTACAAAACTTTGGCGCCGATTGAAGGCTGTAACTTACTGCGGATTGTGCGGATGAACGCGGATTCGAAAATTCCTTGCCGGAAATCTCATAAGTAATCCGCGATCATCCGCGTTTATCCGCGGTAAGAAATTCACTGCACGCGGAATGCGGTAACAAACTGCACTCCGGAGGTATCGCTCACGCGGAAGATGCTCCAGCCTGCGGGTTGCACGGTGCCCACGTTCGCGCTGGCATTCCCCTGCGAGTTGGTGGTGATATTGGATAGAGTCGCGCATGCAGTCTGCAAGAAAAGACTGCACACAGCAGTGCTGAACGTGTGGTTAGGAAGCGCGCCGGTGAGAGTAACATGCGCGGTGGTGCCGGAGATCATGGCGGACCCGACGCCGGGCGAGTTTCCCGTGACCTGATTGATGCCCCCTGTAACCGAGGCGGCGGGCAGCAGGGCCGATTTGAAACTGATTCCGGTGGAACCGGTGGCCGTGGCCTCACTCTGGTTCCCGTTGGCGTCAACCATTTGGAATGCGCCGGAAAAGGTTCCCTTCATCGGGAAGGTGAAGTTTACATTGGCGAAACTGGTTGCGCCGGTAGTAATTGGAGTGACATTCACGCAGTTGGTAAAGCCCTGCGGATAAGGGCAGAACTGCAGGATGAAAGTGGAATTGTTCGCCGCCATATTTGCTTGCACGTTGCCGGTGCCATCATTGGCGGCGGTATCGACGGTGATATTGCCTTGAGGCGCTGGATTTCTTCCAACGGTGAAGAACCAGGTCGAGAGGAATGCATCAGAGGTGGCCGCGGGAGTGGGGCTGGGTGATGGAAGCGGAGTCGGCGAGGGTACGGGGCTCGGCGACGGCATGGGAGTTGGAGTCGGAGTGGGGGTCGGCTGCATATTGTTGGAAACCGAACCGCATCCGGCAAGAAATAGTAAAACTCCTGTGAAGAGTATTGAAGGGATAGTACGCACGAAGACCTCCTTGGGATCCTGGCTTTCATTCAAGAAGGGGAACGTATTGATAGGTAGGAGAGCGGCTGCTGGGAGCAGGTTGTCCTGGAAAAAGCCTTAATCCGCTGGGAGCATTGAGCAGCAAAAGACACAACATCACTGAACACTGGCGTTTTAATTCTTTCCTGTGGTCGGCCCTAGTCTTGACAAATCCTGCAGGAACTCTAATCTTGTCCCAAACCCCCTTAGAAATTCTGGTGTTCAGAAATTCTGGTGTTCGCCGAAGCAGGCGAGCTATAGAGCCGCATCGGCTGCGGCACGGATGCGAATTGCCACAAAGAAGGGGAACTGAATGGCGCGAGTAGCGGTAATTGCGGTCCACGGGGTCGGCAAGCACGAGCCGGGCTCCTCTGCCCAAGCTATGGCGGAGCTGCTTCTGGGGTTGAATGCATATACTGCCCCCGCACATGGAAGCCCTTACACCGGTTTTGATGCCACAAAGATCGAGGTGCCCCTTCCTGGGCCAAAAGTGTTTTCCGCTCACCAGGCGGAGCCAGATTCCTGGTTTGAAGAGCGCCGCGGCTTTTTTGCCGACAAGTTCAGCCTTCGGAGCTGGAAAACAGGGCCGGTACCGGCTGACCTGAATGACGAATTCACGTTGAGCCAACTTGGCGATTATGAGGGCGATCCGCTCTGCAGCAAATATGAGTCGGTCCGCCTCCAAGGGTCGCGGAAGAGAGCTGATGGCAAAGCTGTAGATGTGGATATTTATGAGATGTACTGGGCGGACCTGGCCAAGCGCAACAATTCGTTCATCCGATTTTTCATGTCGTTTTACCAGTTGCTGATCCATCTCAGCAGCCTGGGCAGAACGGCGATAGATCACGTAACTTTGGAGCACGCCGGTTCTTTGCCCTGGCTGCTGCTGCAAAGAAGTTATAGTTACGCCACTCGCGTGCTCACTCTGGGCTTGTTTAATTTTTTGGTTTTGCTGCCGGTAGTGGCTTTTGCGCCAATCATACTGGCGCTATATCCTGCGGATTTGCCGCAAAAGGCGTCCAGCGTGGCCGCGATTATTTTTGCGGTGGCGGCAGCGGGAATTGTTGCGGCGATCCTTTGGAAAGTCCGGCCTCGCAAAGGACATAGCGCGATCTTCTTTCTTCTGTTTGCCGCAATCAGCCTGGCGGCAGGCGGGGGCGCTTTCCTCCTGTACCAATGCCTGCTTGCCGACAGCGATCTGGCTTCTTTGACCGTGCTGGCTTTGACGTGGTGGGTGCTGGCACTGGCAATCGTCTATTTTTTCATCTTCAAGAACTACGATGAAGTGAGGGCGGGAGCTAAAGAGTTCGGCCTGGTCTGCATAGCAGCCGTGGTCCTGGGGTTTGTGGGCTGCCTGTGGTTTGCCGCAGTCAAATATCCCGGAAAGATCATGGAAATTTATTCAGCCGCCGGATTTTTAATGTTGCAGTACATGTTTCTTGTGCTGCGCGGCTTATGGACCGCACTTCTGCTGCTGGCAATATTTTCCTGGATCATGGAATTTATTTGCATCCGCAACACGTCTCATCCTGAACAGAGGGCGCGTGCGCGTGCGGCTTTCCGTACCGGGCGTTTCGCACTTGCCGTGCCTACAGTCCTGTTGCTTCTGTTAACAATGTTCATTTGGAGTGGAGCGTTTTATTACACCCGAAATGAGGTCGCGCTGTATCAAAACAAGCCAGAAGAACTGCCGCAAGTTGCATTGCCAGCGTTCCTGAAATCGGCTGTGATCCGCCACGAGGAGATTCCCGCGCTCTTGATGCTGGGCAAAGATGCCAGCGATAAGGCGTGGAATGACTGTTACAAGAAGGATCCGAAAAATTGCCAAGAGCTGAACCGCAGCCAAGTATCGGCGTTGCTGGTCCAGAGCGCGCCAATGGGGCTGCCGCTGGTTCTGGGATCTCTGGGAATCGGGTTCCTGCTGTTGTTGGTACTGGCTGCGCCTTCGGCCATTCAGGAAGCCACTCATCCGCTGGCGGCGACGAATGCCGCTTCGCGACGGTTAGGTAGCTGGCTCTCCGGAGCATTTTCAGCGTTTCCGGCTACGATTTATTTTTTCTGGCTGGCTGCATTTGGCGTGCCGGCAATTTATCTCGTCGCCGCAACAATAAGCTATTGGTTGCACCCTCCAGGTTGTTCCTACATGCTTCATCTCTATATCTGGCTGTTTCAGAAATCAATTGTGAACCTGACATTGAAGAGCGGGCCGGTGATTGCCGCCGCAGTGGTATTTGTGGCCACAGCCGGCAAAGCCATTTTTAAATCAGCCAGCACGATTCTTGACACGGTCCTGGATGTCGATAACTACTTGCGCACCTCGCCTGCCGACAACACGCCTCGGGCGCGGGTGGTGGAACGGTATATAAGCTTGCTGCACTATGTTCACAAACAAGGTTATGACCGGATCGTGATTGTGGCGCATAGCCTGGGCTCGCTCATCAGCGCTGACCTATTGCGTTTCCTGAATCACAACCGCATTCCCTCTCTGACCTCATACGCGTTCGCCGGGGCCGGCCCGGGCAGCATCCCCATCCGCCTGTTCACCATGGGCAATCCGCTGCTCCAGCTCTTGAACCGTTTCTTTCCAGATCTTTATCAATACATCCGTCCAGTGCCGGACGATTGCGGCGAAGCTCCGCAACCGCCCGTACCACCTGTACCGCCCCGCAAAATTCCGCAACATGCGCCGCCGAACCCTGAAGATCTTGGCATTGAGGTATGGCTCAACTATTACCGCAGCGGCGACTATGTGGGCCGTTCACTGTGGCTGGATCAATGGATGGACCGCACAGGGAGCGGCGACCAAGGAGGAAAGTTCCCGGCAGAGCCAAGGGCAGAGCAGTTCACCGACCATACCCAGCAGCGCGTGGAAGCCTGCATTGGTCTGGGCGCGCACACACACTATTGGAACCGCAGCGCGCCGGACATTGGCATGATTGTGGATGGATTGCTGGAATAAGGTGCGCTTGCGGGCCGCTCGGCATATGGCGTATCGCTGCTCTTAACGTAAAGGATAGTAGTAGCAGGGACGATTCTCCGGCGCAGGAACGCATCATTGGTAAAAGGCCGCTGCCTGATCTCTGGTAGGCAGCGTCCATTCAGAAAGCTAGCGGGTTATGGTTTCCAGACCGGAAGTCCGCTGCTGGCGGCGGCCGAAGTAAGCTTCGTTAAAGGCACACCCAAAGGCCTTACTGCGAAAGATCGCGTTTTGAAAATCCTGCGGGGCTTTCTAGCGAATGAGGCAATACCGCCAGTTGAGGTTGTAGAGCTTCTTCCGCCCGTTGCGCCATATCGGTACAAACTTACAAACGGAACACATCGTTTCTATTTATCCATTGCTGCGGGTTTTAGGCAGATACCTGCAGTAGATGGTTTTGACATCAACTCCGAGTACTAAACTGGCAGACGGGATCAAACTTCTGCAGGGGCTGAAGCCCAAATTTCTAAAGCTCTTACGGCACGACTTCGCAGTTCTCGCTCGCTTCGCTCGTTTGAACTGAGCGCTCAAGTCGTGCCCTGACACTTGTGTCGTCAGCCAAAGACTTTGAGATCACAGGGGCTGAAGCCCTCGCATATCTCGCATCCTAACGGCACGGCTGAAGCCCGTGCCCTGATACGAACCTGCATGATTTAGGGGCGGGAATTCTCGTCGATGAAGAGCCGAATTTACTTGCATTTTTGCTCGAGCTGCTCTATATTAAGTCTTTATTTATCAATGGCTTGAGTCTGCGTACGAGCTGAATGATTTGATGGCTTTTTGCACAGCCGAGGGCGGCAGTTAGGTTCATCGGTCAAACCTACATTAAGTTGGGATCTTTGGGCTCAAGTAGGCAATTAGTTTGAAGTCCTGGTTGCCAAGCGGTAGGAATGGGAAAGCTTGGCTGTCAGTAAAAAGAGCATGGTGAGGATAGGGATCCCTCGTTGCGCTCGGGACTTCGGAAAAAGACCCAGACGAAACATGAGAAAATAGAAGTACCCCCATGCCCACAACACACGCTTCCGCTATTACACCTGAAGTGATCAAAGACCATGGCATCACGCCGGAAGAATATGAACGGATCAAAGCGTCACTGGGACGCGAGCCGTCACTCACGGAGTTGGGGATTTTCAGCGTGATGTGGAGCGAGCATTGCTCGTATAAGTCTTCTCGCGTGCACTTAAAGCGGCTGCCTACGCGCAGCAAGCTAGTGGTGCAGGGGCCGGGCGAGAACGCCGGGATCATCGATATCGGCGATGGCTGGGCCTGCGCGTTCAAGATTGAGTCGCACAACCATCCTTCATTTATTGAGCCGTTTCAGGGCGCCGCGACCGGAGTAGGCGGAATCCTACGTGACATTTTCACCATGGGCGCACGGCCTTTTGCGGTGATGGATTCGCTGAGATTTGGGCCGATCGCGCCGGCTTCCAATTACCCCACCCTTTCCGCAAAAAGCGCGGAGAAGGGTGGGCCACCCACCGATCCCACTCTTCGCGCAAGGGACGCGGGAAGCAGAGGGCAGCCGTCTGATCAGGCAACGATTCATCGCAACCATTCGGTGCTGGAAGGCGTGGTCAGCGGGATTGCGTCCTACGGAAACTGTTTTGGTGTGCCGAACCTGGGCGGCGAGACGAAATTTGAGCCATGCTACTCAGGCAATCCTCTGGTGAACGCGTTTGCGCTGGGATTGGTGCGGCGCGACCAGATTTTTTATGCCAAAGCAGCGGGCGAGGGGAACCCGGTGATTTACGTGGGGGCCAAGACCGGGCGCGACGGCATCCACGGCGCGACGATGGCGAGCGAAGAGTTCAGTGAAGGCTCCGAGGCGAAACGGCCAAACGTGCAGGTGGGAGATCCGTTTCTGGAAAAACTGCTGCTGGAAGCGTGCGTTGAAGCGATGCATACGGGAGCTGTTGTCGGCATACAGGATATGGGCGCGGCCGGACTCACGTGCTCAACCTGCGAAATGGGCGCGCGCGGCGGCGTAGGCATTGAGATTGAACTGGATCTGGTGCCGCAACGAGAAACCGGCATGAACGCATACGAGATCATGCTCAGCGAATCGCAGGAGCGCATGCTGCTGGTGGCGGAGAGCGGTCGCGAGCAGGAAGTGCTGAAGGTGTTTGAAAAGTGGGGGCTCGATGGCGTGATTGTGGGGCGCGTGACCAGTGGCGGAAGGCTGCGCGTGCTGGAGCACGGAGAGCTGGTGGCTGATATTCCCAACACAGCTCTTACTGATGATGCTCCGCTATACCACCGGCCAATGGAGCCGTGGAGCGCGCCGGTTTCGCGCACAAAGCCGGAGAGTGTCCGATGGAGCACGGCAACGGATTTCACTGAAAATCTGAAGCGCCTGCTGGCTACGCCGAATATCTGCTCCAAGCGCTGGATCTTTGAACAGTACGATTCCATGGTGCAATCGAATACCGTGGAAGGGCCGGGCGCGGACGCGGGGCTGATGAGGATCAAGGGATCGAAACGAGCTCTGGCCATGGCGCTGGACGGCAATGGACGCTGGTGCTGGCTTGATCCCAAACTGGGCGCGATGCACGCGGTGGCGGAGTCGGCACGCAATGTGTCTTGTACTGGAGCGACGCCGGTGGCGGCAACAAACTGCCTGAACTTTGGCAATCCGGAAAAGCCGCAGATTATGTGGCAGTTCTCACAGGTGGTGGACGGACTGACCGAAGCATGCACCGCGCTTGAAACGCCCATCACTGGCGGCAATGTGAGCCTGTATAACGAGACGCTGGGCGAAGGCATTTATCCCACGCCGGTGATTGGCATTGTGGGCACGCTGGAAAACGTGGAAGACGCCATGGCATTCCACTTCCGCCAGCCGGAGCGCGACGTGTGGTTGCTGAGCGGATCGGCAGAGGCAAAGAATGCGGAAGCGGAGTTTGGATCGTCAGAATACGCGAAGGAGATTGTTGGACAGATTTGGGGCGTGCCGCCAGCGCTCGATCTGAAGCAGGAAGCTGCGGTGCAGAAGTGCCTGCGCGAACTGATTAAGGAGCATGCGATTGAGTCGGCCCATGACTGCTCCGATGGCGGCTTGGCGGTGGCCCTGGCAGAGGCCAGTTTTGTAAGGCAAAAGCCGGGAGCGGCTGCGCCACAGCACTCGCAAGAGCGACGCGCGCCGGGGACCCCAGCCGTTTTATCGTACGTCGGAGCGGAGGTTGACCTTAACTCCAATGGTGTCTTCACTGAAGGGGTTTTGTTCGGCGAAACAGCCAGCCGGGTGGTGATAAGTTGCGACCGGAAAAAGGCTGAAATCATCCAACATATAGCGGTAAAATGGGGTGTACGGGCGGACCGCATTGGGCGCACGATTCCTGAAAAACTAACGATTTCCATCGACGGCAAGCAGGCGGTCTCAGCCAAAGTGTCTGATCTGCGGCAGGTCTGGGACACAGCATTATTGAAAGCCCTGCACGTGGACGCGCCGGAGCATCTGGTGCCGGAAGTGTTGCAGAAAAGCTAGGAAGCATTCAGCAGTCAGCACTCAGCTAAAACCGGGAAGGCAAAGGCATGCAACCGGCGCAGCACACACTTAACTGCAAGATCAACCATAAGCGGTCTGGAGCGAAGCGACAATACTCCAGCCACATAACATCAGCCGCGAGGCCGACCACGCGCCGAGCGGCAAGCAACAAGCGCAGAAATACCTTCTGCCAGGAGAAAAGATTTGAGCGGTTTGGAGCGAAGCGACAGCTTTAAAGACGAATGCGGCGTAATGGCGGTGCACAATCACCTTGAAGCCTCCACCATGGCGTACCTCGGTCTGCACCAGTTGCAGCATCGCGGACAGGAATCCGCCGGCATTGTCTCGTCCAACGGCGAACGTCTTTTCATCCACAAGGCCATGGGAGAGGTAGCGGAAATCTTCACTGAAGATGCGCTCAAAAAGCTTCCCGGCAATCTGGCTATCGGACATACGCGTTACTCCACTTCCGGTGATTCTGCTGTGCTCAACGCGCAGCCCATCATGGTCGATTGCAACAAGGGCATGATCGCGCTCGCCCACAACGGCAACCTGGTCAACGCCAATGAAATCCGTGCCCGCCTGGAAGCCCAGGGCTCCATTTTCCAGACCACCAGTGACACTGAAGTCATCGTGCATCTGATCGCGCAATCCAAGGAACATACGCTGCCAGAAGCCGCATGCGACGCTCTGCGCCGGATTGAAGGGGCATTTTCCCTCGTCATGATGACCCGCGACCGCGTCTTTGCTATTCGCGACCCTCGCGGTTTTCGCCCGCTTTCCATGGGACGCATTCCCCACGGCGGCCCGCTGGGCGATACTGTCGTTTTCGCTTCAGAGACCTGCGCCTTTGACCTGATCGGCGCCGTCTATGAGCGTGACGTCAAGCCCGGAGAGATGGTCGTCGTCGGGCCTGAAGGCGTTTTCTCGCGCTTCTTTGCGTCAGAGATGAAGCAGTCGGCCTGCATCTTTGAGCACGTATATTTCTCGCGTCCGGATAGCGTCGTTTTCGGTCGTTCCGTCCAGGCCAGCCGAGAAGCCATGGGCCGGCAGTTGGCCAAGGAATCGCCCGTAGAAGCCGACCTTGTCGTTCCCGTGCCGGATTCCGGCGTCGCGGCCGCTCTGGGATATTCCTCGGAATCCCTGCTGCCCTTCCGCTTTGGCCTCATCCGCAATCATTACGTCGGACGCACCTTCATTGAGCCGGAGCAGCGCGTGCGCGACTTCGGCGTAAAGCTCAAGCTCAACCCTATCCGCAGCCTGCTTACCGGCAAGCGGATCATCCTGGTGGACGATTCCATTGTCCGCGGCACCACCAGCCGCAAAATCGTCCGTATGGTGCGCGACGCCGGCGCAAAAGAGGTCCACGTCCGCATCTCCTGCCCGCCCACCATTTCGCCTTGTTATTACGGCGTGGACACGCCTTCCCGCGGCCAGCTCATTGCGTCCAACAAGTCGCTGGAACAAATCCGTGACTATATTGGCGCCGACTCGCTGGCCTATCTTTCTCTTGAAGGCCTGCGCCAGGCCTGCGCTGAAGGCGAAAAGACGACGTATTGCTCTTCCTGCTATACCGGCATCTACCCCACGGACTTCATCCCTCTCGATAAGGTCCAGCCCGTGGCAGCAGAGAAGCCGTAACGGCCCTCAGGGTGGAGCAGGCCTTTAGGCCTGCGGTAAGAAGCAAGAATAAAACCCTTCCTCGCGCCGCAGGCCCGCGCGCAGCAACGTGGAGCGCGCTAAAATTCTTCCCGCACCAAAAACGAAATCGGTTTCCCGATAGTCTAATACGGTGAAGCTATTAGAGACTCTTTGGTGGCTTCCACGACGTGTCTTCCCGCGATATACTCTTCCAATCCCCTTCTTGCGGTACCATTTGATCCACAAACTCTTATGCTAACCGGTGAAATTCGCTCTCAAATTGATCAAATCTGGAACACTTTCTGGACTGGCGGCATCTCCAATCCGTTGGAAGTGATTGAGCAGATTACCTATCTCCTCTTTCTCCGCCGCCTGGACGACCTCCAAACCGCCGAAGAACGCAAGGCCCAAACGCTCAAGCAGAAGAAACTTGATCGGCGTTTCTTCCCTGAAGGCAAGGACAAACTGGGCACGCCCTTTGCAGACTATCGCTGGTCTAAGTTCAAGAACCTGGGCGATCCCGGCCGCATGTACACCATCGTGGCTGAGCATGTCTTCCCCTGGCTCCGCACCCTCGGCGGCGCGGACAGCACTTACGCCCGCCACATGAAGGACGCCCGCTTCACCATTCCCACGCCCGCGCTTCTGGCCAAAGTCGTGGACCTCATTGATAAGGTCCCCATGGAAGACCGTGACACCAAGGGCGATCTTTATGAATACATGCTGGCCAAGATCGCCAGCGCCGGGCAGAACGGCCAGTTCCGCACGCCCCGGCACATCATCCAGCTCATGGTGGAAATGGTTGCGCCCGAGCCGAAAGACGTCGTCTGTGATCCCGCCTGCGGCACCTGCGGTTTCCTGGTCGCCGTGGGTGAATACCTGCGGCAAAACCGCAAGGGTATGCTCACCAACAAGAAGCAGTGGGAGCACTTCAATCATCATCTTTTTCACGGCTTTGATTTTGATAACACCATGCTGCGCATCGGCAGCATGAACATGCTGCTGCACGGCGTTGAAAACCCTGACGTGGTCTATCGCGATTCTCTCTCCCAGGACCACGCCGGAGAAGACGAGAAGTACACGCTGGTCATGGCCAATCCGCCCTTTGCCGGCTCGCTCGATTTTGAAAGCGTGGCCAAGGACCTCCAGCAGGTGGTCAAGACCAAGAAGACCGAGCTGCTTTTTCTGGCCTTGTTCCTTCGTTTGCTCAAGCCCGGCGGACGCGCGGCAGTCATCGTGCCCGATGGCGTGCTCTTTGGCTCCAGCAATGCTCACAAAGCCATCCGCAGTATGCTGGTGGAAGACCAGAAACTCGATGCGGTGATTTCGTTACCGAGTGGCGTATTCAAGCCCTATGCGGGCGTTTCGACTGCGATTTTGCTATTTACTAAAACCAACTCCGGAGGAACGGATTACGTCTGGTTTTATGACGTAGATGCCGATGGTCTGTCGCTCGATGACAAGCGCACGCCTTTAATTAGCCAAGACAAATTCGGCCCCGTCCCGCAATTGGCGCTTACGGCGGAAGAACACGCTAAGAATAATTTGCCAGACGTGCTGAGGCGATGGCAGCAGCGGGATAAGGAAGAGCTCAAGCGCCCACGTACAGCGCAGAGCTTCTGCGTTCCAAAAGCTGACATTGAAGCGCAGGGATATGACCTGAGCTTAAATCGCTATAAGGAAGTTGTGCATGAAGAAATAGCCCACAGACAACCGAAAGATATTTTGTCTGAGCTGAACAAGATGGAGGCAGAGATTCAGCAGGGGATGAAAGAATTGGAGAGCATGCTAGAGTGAGTGCTACGTGGCCGATTTCGTTATTAGGAGAAGTGTTTTCGATCTCACGAGGAGGCTCTCCGCGCCCCATAAATGACTATTTCACTACAGACCCGAATGGCGTCAATTGGGTACTGATTAGCGATGCGAGTGAAAACAGCAAATACATTTTCTCAACAAAAAAACGGATTCGCCCGGAAGGGGTGAAGTCCTCCCGAATGGTGCAACCCGGGGATTTTCTGCTGACAAATTCGATGAGTTTCGGTCGCCCTTACATTGTGCGGACATCGGGCTGTATCCATGACGGGTGGCTTGTGCTAAGTCCGCGGAATAAGAATGTATCTGCAGATTTCTTCTATCATCTGCTTGGTTCCGATCTAGTGTATTCACAGTTCAAGAGATTAGCGGCGGGCGCAACTGTAAAGAACTTGAACATAGAGTTAGTAAGTGATGTCAACGTGCCAGTTCCGCCTTTGACAGAGCAGCGGCGGATTGCAGCGATTCTGGACAAAGCTGATGAGTTGCGAGCCCAACGCCGCGCTGCACTCGCCCAACTCGATAATGTCAGGGAAATGATTTTCTTTGATCTCATTGGTGACCCAAAGTTGAATCCAAAGGGGTGGCCAGAAAAGACCATCGGCGAGTTGTGCGAAGTCAAAGGAGGTAAGCGACTGCCGAAAGGTGAGGAATACTCTCCGACGCCGACACCCTTCCGTTACATTCGGGTTACGGACCTCAGGGCTGGCAGCATTAACGAGTCGGCCCTCGTGTATCTCACACCTGTGGTTCAGGCTAAGATTGCGCGTTACATCGTCAATACCGGCGATCTCATCATTTCCATCGCCGGCTCGATTGGCCTTATTGCACCCGTACCGCAGTCACTAGACGGAGCAAATCTGACGGAAAATGCAGCGAAACTCATTCCACGCCGCCGCAACCTCTACGATGCTGCGTTCCTCGCCGCGCTGCTCCAAACACGCTTCGCGCAAGACCAAATCGGTTCCCACACGGGGCAGGTAACCATCGGGAAGTTGGCATTGTTTCGCATCGAAAAGCTCCATTTGCCTCTGCCACCCATGGATGTCCAACAAGAATTTGCGCGCCGTCTCGCCACCGTCGAAAAACTGAAAGCCGTGCACCGCGCCTCTCTGGCCAAAATGGACGCGCTGTTTGCTTCGCTCCAGCACCGCGTCTTCCGAGGAGAGCTGTGAGATGAGCAACTTCGGTTTCCTACAAACCGAATGGCCGCAGCTCTTTGCTGATGCGCAAAAGGCTGAGGCCCTGGTCATCCCGGATCCGCGCACCGCCTGCTTTTATGCTCGTCGGACACTGGAGTCTGTTGTTGCATGGCTGTACAAGAGTGATCCGGCGCTCAAGCTGCCCTATCAGGATAATCTCAGCGCGCTCATCCACGAGCCCACCTTCAAAGCCGCATTAGGCCAAAAGATTTTCGTCAAAACCAAGCTGATCAAAGACCTGGGTAACTTGGCCGCGCACAGCCACAAGCCTTTGCAGCAGCGTGATTCCATGGTCGCCGTAGGAGAGCTCTTTCACATCTGTTTCTGGCTCGCCCGCACTTACGCCAAATCCGCCAAGCCCGCTGATGGGCTGACTTTCAATCCCGCGCTCCTGCCGAAGACTTCGCCTGTCCCGCCGCAAACCCTGGCCCAGCTCCAGCATCTTGAATTGCAGTTGGCAGAAAAAGACACCCGGCTCACCGAGCTTCTTACCGGCACGGACGCCCTCAATGCCGAATTGGCAAGGCTAAGAGCCGAAATCGCGGAGATCAAGAAGCGCAATGAGGCCACGCCCGATCAGCACAACTACTCTGAGGCTGAAACGCGCGACTACTTCATTGACCTGCTTCTGAAAGAAGCCGGGTGGCCCTTGGACAAAAGAGAAGACCGCGAATATCCCGTAAGCGGAATGCCCAACCAAAAGGGCGAAGGGTTTGTCGATTACGTCCTCTGGGGCGATGACGGCAAGCCGCTGGGATTGGTGGAAGCCAAGCGCACCAAGCGCGACGCCCGCGTGGGCCAGCGCCAGGCCGAACTTTACGCTGACTGCCTGGAAAAGCAGTTCGGCCAGCGCCCCATCATTTTCTATAGCAATGGCTACGAGCACTGGCTGTGGGATGACGTTAACTATCCGCCGCGCGGCGTGCAGGGTTTCTACAAAAAAGACGAGCTGGAGCGCATGATCCAGCGCCGCCAGACCCGCAGCCAATTGGCTTTGGCTTCTGTCAATGAAGAAATCGTGGAACGCTTCTACCAGAAGCGCGCCATCCGCCGCATCGGCGAGGCCTTTGAAAAAGACCACGAACGCAAAGCGTTGGTCGTCATGGCTACCGGCGCGGGCAAGACCCGTACCGTCATCGCCCTGTGCGAGCTGATGATGAAGTGCAACTGGGTCAAGCGCGTGTTGTTTCTTGCGGACCGCATCGCCCTGGTGAATCAGACCAAAGCCGCTTTCACGCGCCATCTGCCATCAGTTCCAGCCGTGAGCGCCTTGCAGCAGCCCGAACTGATCGCCGACGCCCGTGTGCTGGTCTCGACGTATCCAACCATGCTCCGCCTGATCGACGAAACCAAAGACGACAAGCGTACCTTCAGCGTCGGCCATTTTGATCTGGTCATCATCGACGAAGCCCACCGCTCGGTCTATCAGAAATACCGAGCGATTTTTGAATACTTTGATTCCTATCTCGTGGGGCTCACGGCAACTCCCAAGGACGAAGTTGACCACAACACATACGGCCTGTTTGAGCTGGAAGATGGCGTCCCTACTGATGTCTACGGCTTGGAGGAAGCAGTCAGAGACGGATTTCTCGTGCCGCCCCGCTCTGTATCAGTGCCTCTGCAATTTCAGCGCGAAGGTATCAAATACAGTCAGCTCACCGATGAAGAAAAAGAACGCTGGGACGCCATTGAATGGGACGAAGACGGGTCCGTCCCCGGCGTTGTTGAGCCGGAAGCGGTGAACAAATGGCTGTTCAACGAGGATACGGTAGATAGAGTTCTGCAACATCTGATGGAACGCGGGCAGAAAGTAGCGGGCGGGGACCGGCTGGGCAAGACCATCCTGTTTGCCAAAAACCACAACCACGCCCAGTTTATCGCCGACCGCTTTGACGCGAATTATCCCCACCTGCGCGGCCAATTCGCCCGCGTGATCGACTTCAAGGTCGAATACGCTCAATCGCTCATTGATAATTTTTCTCAGGTTTCAAAATCTCCTCACATCGCCATCTCCGTAGACATGCTGGACACCGGAATTGATATTCCGGAAGTTGTGAATCTGGTTTTCTTTAAAATGGTCCGCTCCAAAACCAAGTTCTGGCAAATGGTAGGGCGCGGAACGCGCCTCCGGCCTGATCTGTTTGGACCGGGACAGAACAAGAAATTCTTCTACATCTTTGATTACTGCCAGAACCTTGAATTCTTCAGCCAGAACCCGGAAACCACCGGCGGAGCCAGCGCCGAGTCGCTGACCAAAAAGCTCTTCGCGAACCGTGTTGAACTCATTGCCGAACTCGACAAAATCAAACCAACAAATTCCGAAGACAAACGGCCCGAATTACGCAAAGAAACCGCCGAACGTCTGCGTAAAGAAGTCGAGTTGATGAACGTAAACAACTTCATTGTTCGTCCCAAACGGAAGTTCGTGGAAAAATACAAAGACAGCGACGCCTGGAAAGACCTGGGTATTGAGCAGCGCAATGAGTTGGAAGAGCAGGTAGCCGGCCTTCCCTCTGAATTGGTTGACGACGATCTGGAAGCCAAGCAATTTGACCTGCTGGTTCTCCGTTTGCAGCTCGCTTTACTCCGTCACGAGACATCATTCACCCGCTGGAGCAACGACGTGCGGGAGATTGCGGGCGCTCTGGAAGAAAAAGCCGCCATTCCCATGGTTCGTGAGCAGCTTGAATTAATCATTGAGTTGCAGACCGACGAATACTGGCAGGACATCACCACGCCCATGCTGGAAGATGTTCGCAAGCGGCTGCGCTCCTTGGTGAAGTTTATTGACAAGACGAAGAAGCCGACCATCTATACCGATTTTCAGGATTTGATGGGCGAGGAAACAACAATTGACCTGCCCGGCTTTGGCGACGTTCACGATGTTGAGCGCTTCCGCGAGAAAACGCACCAATTTCTGAAAGCCCATGAAAACGATCCTGTAATTCACAAGCTGCGCTGGAATGAAGCGCTCAGCCAGACCGATCTTACCGCCTTGGAAAAGATGCTGGTTGAAGCTGGCGCGGGAACTGCCGAAGACCTGAGCCTAGTTCGCGCCGATGGTGGCTTGGGATTATTTGTGCGCTCCTTAGTCGGCCTTGATCGCGAGGCCGCCAAGCGGGCCTTTGACAGTTTTCTTTCGGGCAAAACTTTAAGCGCCAATCAGATTCAGTTCGTAAATCTTGTGATCGACTATCTTACCCAAAGCGGTTGGATGGAAGCCTCGCAACTTTATGAATCACCGTTTACGGATTTCAGCCCGAAAGGCGTCGAAGGCGTTTTCAGTCCAGAGCAAGTAAAACAGTTGATCGGCGTGCTGAGCGAGGTAAGACAAAGAGCCGCGGCCGCGGCCTGATCAGCGCGCTCCGCCTCAGCTGCGCGCGGGCCGCAGGCGCGAGGAAGGGATTTTGCAAGACTTCCTTTCACGGCCCTGAAGGGCCGTTCTTCCACCGGGCACCTCCACCCCGCCACGCGAAGCGGGCGTCGGGGATACGGGCCTGCGGCGCGAGGAAGGGATTTTTGTTCCTTCTTACCCGCAGACCTAAACCCATTCGACTCCTTCGCTGGCGCTCAGTCCCTAAGGGCAGGGTTAGGCTCCACCCCGTGGGGATCACGGTTTTTCTCAGGCCAAAAGGCGGTTTTCTCTTGACAAAAAGGCGAACAAAATGCTAAAGTCTGTCTATTCATCTCTGGGTGAAGTGCGTCCTGGGGAGTGATCTTTGAAAACTGGAAGAAAAAGCAGTTCTTAGCTCTTAGCCTTTAGCTCTTAAGCCAAAAACAACCCCAAAAGCGGTGAAAAAGAAGCTTCGACCGTCCGGTGACCGTCCGGTCGAATTGCGGTTGGCCCTTTGTTATCAACAAGGGTGTTACCCCCCGGGTGGGCTATGTAGAGGAAAGACGGCTTTTGGCTCTTAGCTCTTAGCTTTTAGCTCTTAGCCAGACCCAACCCCAAAAGCTTTAACCGCAAAGGACGCGAAGGACGCAAAGGGAACGATGACAGTTTGAGGCGCGGCGAATTTTACGCCGCGCAGCTTGGTCAAGTCTGCGCCAATTGGGGCCTTAGTGGCTGAAGTGCACGCCGAAGTGGGTGAATCGCCACGGTACCCCTCAAACTCACGCCAAACTGGGATGGGCTGGGGTGCGGTGGGATACCCCCGGGAGGGGGGAGGGGCCGCGCTAAGCGCGGCAGATCGCCGGAATCGCCGACATCGCACGTCATCGCCGGAATCGGAAAGGCAAACCTAATCTTCACCGCGGAGACGCGGAGACGCGGAGAACAGCCGAGGTCGGAAGCGCAAATTGTTAGCGGAGAACAGTCGAGGTCGGAAGCGCAAATCTTAGGGCGCTCCGCTTCGCTGCGCGCAGGCCTGCGGCGCAAGGAAAGACCTAACTGATCAGCGTCATCCATGCTAATCAGTGGTAAGTTTTACCGATTTTTCCGCGATCAGCTTTTTTACCCGTTCCACAAACTGGTCTGCCGGCATGGCGCCTTCCGCGTGCATCTGTCCACGGACGCGCACGTTCACCGTCCCCGCCTCGGCCTCTTTGTCGCCGATGACCAGCACAAACGGCACCTTCTGGCTCGTCAGGTCGCGGATTCTGGAGTTCATCTTTTCCGCCCGATCGTCCATGAACGCGCGTATTCCCGCGGCTTTTAGTTGCTGCTCAAGCTTTCTGCCGTATTCTGAGTGCCGCTCGCTGATGGGAACAATCCCCACCTGGATGGGAGAAAGCCACACGGGAAACGAGCCGGCGTAATGCTCAATCAGCACGCCGAAGAAGCGCTCCACGGAGCCGAACAGCGCGCGATGCACCATCACCGGCTGCTTGCGCGTGCCATCTTCCGCCACGTATTCCAGCTTGAAGCGCTCCGGCAGGTTGAAATCAAACTGCACCGTGGAAAGCTGCCACAGGCGGCCGATGGCGTCCACCAGCTTGATGTCAATCTTGGGGCCGTAAAAAGCCGCTTCGCCCACAATGGTCTTGTAAGGAATGTTGAGCTGCTTCAGCACTTTTTCCAGCGAGTTGATGGCGCGGTTCCAGTTCTCCTCGCCGCCGACGAAACTTTTCTTGTCGGTCGGGTCCCAGATGCTCAGCTCAACCTGGTATTCGTCGAAGCCGAAAGTCTTGAGCACCGCCAGCGCAAACTCAATGCAGCCGGCAATCTCATCTTCAATCTGCTCTGGAGTGCAGAAGATGTGGGCGTCGTCCTGGGTAAACCCGCGGACGCGCAACAGGCCATGCATCACGCCGGAACGCTCATAGCGATACACCGTGCCCAGTTCGCCCAGACGCACCGGCAGATCGCGATACGACTTGAGCGAGTCCGCATAGATAAGGATGTGCCCGGGGCAGTTCATGGGCTTCATGCGATATTCCGCGTCGTCCAGCTCCATGGGCGTGAACATGTTTTGCGCGTAATAACCCTCATGGCCGCTGGTCTTCCACAGGTTCACGCGGAAAACGTGCGGCGTATACACCAGCGAATACCCGCGCTTGAGGTACTCGTCGCGCATCCAGTCTTCCATTTCCTTGCGGATGAGGCCGCCCTTGGGATGCCAGAAAATCAGTCCCGGACCGGCCAGTTCCTGGATGCTGAAAAGATCAAGCTGCTTGCCCAGCACGCGATGGTCGCGCTTCTTGGCTTCTTCCACCGCATGCAGGTGCTGCTCAAGGTCTTTTTTGTTAAAGAACGACGTGCCGTAGATGCGCTGGAGCTGCGGGTTTTTTTCGTCGCCCAGCCAGTAAGCGCCGGCGATGCTGGTCAGCTTGAAAGCCTTGATCCTGCCGGTGGAAGGCACATGCGGCCCGCGGCAAAAGTCCACAAAGTTCCCGTTGCGATACGTGGAGATCGGCTCACCCTGCTTGGTGAACTGCTCAATGAAGTGGACCTTCATGAAGTCGCCTTCAGCGCGGAAACGCGCCAGCCCTTCATTGCGCGGGATGAGTTCACGCACAAACTTTTCGTCGCGCGCGGCCACTTCGCCCATACGCTTCTCGATCTCCTCCAGGTCTTCCGGCGTAAACGGCGTCGGCCGGAAGAAGTCATAGAAGAATCCGGTGTCGGTCGGCGGGCCGTGCCCCAGCTTGGTTTCAGGGAAGAGCTCAAGCACCGCCGTCGCCAGCAAATGAGCGGACGAATGCCGGTAAACATGCAGCGCGTCAGGATCGCGATCGGTAAGCAGCCGCAGATCCACGTCCTCTTCCAGCGGCTTGCTCAGGTCGGCAAACTGCCAGCCGTCTTTGGCGGGAGCAGCGTGCATGCTTGCCGGGGCTTTCGCGTCGCTTTGTGCTGTGCTCGCGGCGGCTCCAGATTGCTGCCCGTCCGCGTCACCATGCTCTCCGGTTGCTTGCTGATTGCTGTCTGCGGACGGCTTGATCTTTGCCACCAGCGCGGCATCCGCCAGCCGAGGGCTGATGGACCGCGCGATATCCAAAGGCGTGGTGCCGCTGGGAACTTCTTTTTTGCTTCCATCAGGAAGCGTGACTTGAATGTTTTGCGCCATAGAGATTAAGGGGACCTGATCTGCGTGATACTACAGAATAAGTTGTCAGAAAGCTTACGTCCAGCGGCCAGCCAGATCGCCGGACCGATCATGGTGCGTTTAGAATGCCTCATGCGTTTATCCGGCAAAGTTGCCATCATCACCGGAGGCGGCAGCGGTATCGGCAAAGCCATCGCCCGTGCCTTTGTGCGTGAAGGCGCCAGGGTGGTGATTGCCGGGCGGGACACTAAGAAGGTTGACCGTGCCGCCGCAGAAATCGACGGAGAATGCCTGGCGGTGAGCGCTGATCTAAGCCAAGCGACTGACGTGCAGAACCTCGTAAGCGCAGCAATCGAGAGATTCCAGGGTATCAACGTCCTCGTTAATAATGCCGCTGTGTTGCTGCCGGGAACAGCGGAATCTCTCAGCGAAGAAGATTTTGATCAGACCTTCAATATCAATGTCCGCGGACTGTGGCTGCTTTCCCGCGCTGTGTTGCCGCACATGCGTGCTGCTGGCAGTGGATCGATCATCAACATTGCCTCGGTGCTCAGCCTGGTGGGAGCGCGGAATCGTGTGGCTTACGCGGCGTCAAAAGGCGCTGTGATGGCCATGACCAAGGCCATGGCGCTGGACCATGCGGCTGAGAATATCCGCGTAAACTGCATTGCTCCTGGCATTGTGGCCACAGAGATGGTGGAGAAGTTCAACAATGATCCATCCGCGCGTCGCCAGCGAGAAGCCATGCATCCCATGGGCCGCTTTGGCCAACCGGAAGACGTTGCCAGCGCGGCGGTCTTTCTGGCCAGCGACGAATCCCGCTGGACCACCGGCAGCGTTATGACCGTCGATGGCGGATACAGCGCACAGTGATTCACCAGGCTTTGATTCACCAGGTCTTGATTTCGGGTAACCTAAGCAAACAGCAGTCGTGAGTAGAGGGAGAGATCATGGGCCGATGGAGAAAACTTCTTGGATCGAGCAGCAACGTAAGCCTGCCCACAGCGGACGTGACGCAGTTTGAGCCGCTTGCCCGCAAGCGTCTCTCCCAGATGGCGTATGACTATGTGCGCTCCGGCGGCGCAGATGAGATCAGCATGCGGGAAAATCGCGCGGGCTTTGGGCGGTTGCGGCTTTCGCCCAGCGTTCTGGTGGATGTTTCACAGATTGATACGCGAATAAATATTTTTGGCGGCGAAGTTGAATCTCCTATCCTGCTGGCGCCGGTGGCTTACCATCGGCTATACCACCCTGAGGGGGAGGTCGGTACAGCGCGTGGAGCCAGCGCGGCGGGTTCGGGATTTGTGATCAGCACCTTCACCACCACTGCCATTGATGAGATTGCGCGCAACACGCAGCGCCCAATCTGGTTCCAGCTGTATGTCCAGCGCGACCGCGCTTTCACCAAAGATATGGTGCAGCGTGCGGTAGCGTCAGGCTGCAAGGCCGTATGCCTCACGGTGGATACGCCGGTGCTGGGCAATCGTTATGGCCAGCTTTCTTTCGGACTGCCAAAAGAACTTGAATGCGTCCACATGCGCGGGTTGACGCTGTCCGGCTCGGTAGCGGGCCACAAGACCCAGCGCGCCAGCATTTACGACACGTTGTTTGATCCCTCCTTTAACTGGAATGATCTGGAATGGCTGCGCTCGGTTGCGGGTGTGCCGGTTCTCTTGAAAGGCGTTCTCTCAGCCGAAGACGCCAGGCTCGCAGTTTCGTGCGGCGCTGATGGCGTGATCGTCTCCAATCACGGAGGCCGCAACTTGGATACTGTTCCGGCAACTATTGACGCATTGCCGCGCGTAGTAGAAGCCGTTGCGGGGCGTATCCCCGTGATGCTGGATAGCGGCATCCGTCGCGGGACGGATGTGCTGATGGCGCTGGCACTGGGCGCGAAAGCTGTCTTTATCGGAAGGCCATACATTTATGGACTGACGCTGGGCGGAGCCAAAGGCGTGGAGCGCGTGATATCGATTCTGCGCGATGAACTGGAGCGCGCGATGGCGTTGACAGGAAGAAGATCGATTGCGGAAATCGATTCGACAGTGCTGTGGCGCGAACAGGGCTCGGCGGAAAAGAAAGCTCTGCGTTCGCCGGCGGCAGGAGCGTAAGCAGGATGGCGAAGCACAAGATCGCAATCCTGCTGCATGACGAGTTCGAGATGTGGCGGCCTCCGCCGTGGTTTATCGAAAAGCTGCGCGCCGATTTTCCTCAGGTTGAAGTTTGTAACTCAAGAACAAAACGGGACGACGAACAAGCCTTGCGCGGTGCCGATGTGATGATCGGCTGGTCATTGCCGCCAGAACAGCTCAGCGCGGCCAAAAACCTGCGGTGGATTTATTCCATAACTGCCGCAGTAGATCAGTTTCTCTATCCTGAAATAGTCTCCAGTGAAATAGCTCTCACCAATGCTGGACGCGTGCATGGGCCGGTAGTGGCCGAGCACGCTATTGCCATGCTGCTGGCCTTGACCAAACGGCTGCCCTCGGCGGTGCGCTATCAGCAGCGGCGCAAATGGGCGATGGAAGCCATATGGAAAGAGCAGCCGCGCCCGCGTGAGGTGCGCGGGGCGACCGTGCTGGTTGTGGGGCTGGGCAGCATTGGAGCGGAAGTTGCTTCCATGGCAGCGGCGCTCAAGATGCATGTAATCGGCGTACGCGAACATCCCGAGCGCGGCATGGCAGCAGCGCATGAAGTTATTGGATATGCAGCGCTGGACGAGGTTCTTAGTCGCGCGGACTTTGTGGTGTTGGCAGCGCCGCTCACGGAGCGCACACGGCATCTGATCGATGCGCGACGGTTGGCGCTATTCAAGCCCACGGCGTTTCTGATCAATGTTTCCCGTGGCGCATTGGTGGATGAAGCTGCATTGGTCAAAACTCTGCGCAATCGCCGGATCGCCGGGGCAGCGCTGGATGTTTTTGAAGAAGAGCCGCTTTCCCGCTGGTCGCCTTTGTGGAAGATGCCGCAGGTCTTAATCACTCCGCACATCGCCTTCCTGACGGAGAATGTTTGGCAACGCCACTATGACGTGTTTGCCGCGAATCTGAAACGATTCATCGGTGGACAAGCACTGGAAGACGTGATCGATAAGAAGCGAGGCTACTAAAAGAAGCTCAGCCCGCTGCCTTCACTCTGCATTCTTCGCACTGGCAGATTTCCCGCAGATAATCCCAGGAATAGATGCCGCTAGCATGGCCGTCATTCCAGGCGATATTGAGTGCATACCGTCCCACCGGCTTTACTTCCTTGGGTTTGGCCGGTTCCTTGTACATGGGCAGCAGGCTGGCGGCCTGCTTGGCGGGCTCACCTGGATTGCGATGGTGATTGTTGCGCTCTTCCGTGCAGGTGGCGCAGGGGCATGCGTCGCGGAGCCACTGAAAGCCAAAGTGCGTGTGATGGCCGTCGTCCCACTCGATGTCCATTCCGGTACCTGTAGTGACGTTTACTTTGACAGACTTGGGATTGATTACGGCCATATAGACAAGTATATACAGGCGGAGTTTGGGATCCCAGAATGCCGGAATCGCTCTATGTGCAATAAAACAGCCGCGCCGGCAGGATGTTGCGCGGTTCAAAATCCTGGTCAATCTGATGGAAGTGGCTTCTCAGGTAGGGCAGCACGGCGCGTGTGAACTGGTAAACCAGGGCAGCGCCGCCGGGGTTCAGGGCTTCACGCGATTCGCGCATAATCTTCTCCCGCAGTTCCACCGGCATGGTGGTGTAGGGGATTCCGGAAATGATGTAATCCGCACCGTCCAACTTCAGGCGGTCCAGCTCTTTTTGCACAGTCTCTGCTGAGCCGTGGACCACATGCAGTCGTGGGTCGGGGAACGCCCGCGCCAGATAGTGAACGAAATCTTCATTCATCTCAAATACTACCAGGCGGGCATCGGGAGACATCCGGGAAAGGATATGGGCTGTAATGGTGCCCACGCCAGGGCCGTATTCCACAATGGTTCGGGCGCGCTTCCAGTCCACCCGGCTGAGCAGGCGGTCAATCAAAAAACGGGAGCTTGGGATCAATGAACCTAGCATTCTGGGATGTTGGAGAAAGTTTTTCGCGAATAAGAGCGTTTCTTCACTGCGCGAGGGCTTAGCTAGCATGCTGTGATTAAATCCTTCAGAAAGAGGGGCTTTGCCGCGAGTCAACCATACTCGCCTGATCTGTGAGATGTAAAGAGAATGCCGGGGGAGGTACCATGGCGGAATATTCCCGGTGAAAGCCCGCCTCTGCCCCAGCTTACGTTTCAGTCAGGATAAATGCAGAGATTCCCACATTGCCGGGTGGCACATTCCGGCATAAAATCAGGTGTCAGCCACAATCAGGAGTTAAGTGAATCTGGTCCGCGCCATCTATCCCGGCTCGTTTGATCCGCTTACCAACGGTCATCTTGACCTGATTGAACGCGGCAGCAAGATTTTTGATGAACTGATTGTCTCCATTCTGCGCAACTCTGAAAAAGATCCGCTCTTCACTCTGGAGGAACGGCTAGAGATGCTGCAAGAGATGGTCAAGCACTATGACAATGTTCGTGTAGAAGCTTTCGAAGGGCTGCTGGTGGATTACGCCATGCAGAAGAAAGCGAAGGCCGTGCTGCGCGGCATCCGCGCCATCAGCGATTACGAGTATGAGTTGCAGATGGCCCTGATGAACCGCAAACTGCAGCCGCAACTGGAAACCGTGTTCATGATGCCCGCGGAAGCTTATTCCTATTTGAGCTCCCGGCTGGTCAAAGAGGTTTTTCGCCTTGGCGGTTCTGTGCGCGGGCTGGTGCCGGAACTGGTGGAACAACGGCTGCGGGAAAAATTCCATGGCACCGCAGCCATACTTTGAATAGAGGTACAGAATGGCAACGCTTCCGGCAGTAAAACAGTTTAGTGATCGTGTTAACCGCATTGAAATCTCCGCCACCATGGCGGTGGTTGCTGAAGCGGCGCAGCTCAAGGCAGGTGGGGCGGATATGGTGGAGTTTGGCGCGGGCGAGCCTCATTTCCCCACGCCGCAGCACATCAAGGATGCGGCCATTGCCGCCATCAATAACAATTGCACGCGCTATACCGCTGTGGCGGGAATTCAGGAGTTGCGCACAGCAATTGTCCGCCGCCACGCCGCTGATTTCGGTTCCATGTACCAGCCCAGCGAATGCATGGTTTCCACCGGCGGAAAGCTTGCTCTCTTCAATGCCCTGCAGGTGCTGGTGGACCACGGGGACGAAGTAATTGTCCCTGTCCCTTACTGGGTTTCATTTAAAGATATTATTGAATACGCGGGCGGGAAATGCGTTTTTGTCGATACGGATGAGGCGGATAATTTCCGGCTGACGCCAGAGATGATTGAGCGCCAGATCACTCCCAGGACACGCGCCATCATCATTAATACCCCGAACAATCCCAGCGGAGCGGTTCTTGCTCCAGCCGATTTCTCTGCCATTCTGCGGCTTGCGCACCAGCGCGGTATTTATGTCATAGCAGACGAATGCTACGTTTACCTGAATTTCAGTCGGCGCTTCTCGGCTGGTTCACTCACTGACGTGAAGCAGCACTTGGTGATTGTGGGCTCGCTTTCCAAGACATATGCCATGACCGGCTGGCGGCTGGGATACGCCATCGCTCCCGCGCCCATCATCAACGCCATGACCAAGCTGCAGAGCCAGAGCACTTCAAGCACGGCTCATATGGTCCAGATGGCCGGGTTGGCCGCCGTTACCGGCCCGCAGGATTGTGTCGAGAAGATGAAGCAGGACTATATCCAGCTGCGCGATCTTACCCTGGGCCATCTCAGTCTCATCCCGGACGTGACCTGCGTAAAGCCGGAAGGGGCGTTTTATGTTTACCCCAACGTCTCGGCTTATTTCGGCAAATCCGGAATCAATTCGGCTGCCGATGTCGCCAAGCGCCTGTTGCATGAGGCCCACGTGGTCACCGTTCCAGGCGAAGCTTTTGGCACGCGCGAGCATATTCGCCTGTCATACGCGACCTCACCCACGGAGATTGAACGCGGCATGGAACGCATGCAGGAGTGGTTCGGAAAACTTTAGATTTGTTCCATAGGCTCGCAATGTTGCCGCACTGATATGTGCCTGAAAAAGGCTCAGACAGCCCTTGAATCCGAGCTGCTGGACAACGCTCAGCCTGTTTTACGAGTCTAAGATTTTCTAGGTTCCATCGCACCACGGCCGCCAAAAACTCGCATGCCCGATCTTTACCCATTATTGTTGCAACCACAGTTTCACGAGCGCGTGTGGGGTACCCGAGACCTTAAACCCTTTTATTCCCGCGAAGTTACGGGAGGGCCTATCGGCGAGGCCTGGCTCACTGGTGACAGCTGTACGGTGGCCAACGGGTACCTTGCTGGGCGGACTCTCGCTGAAATCGCGCAACAATTTGGCAAACAATTTTTGGGGGAGGCCGCCCGCGACGCAACCCGCTTCCCGCTCCTGATTAAGTTTCTCTTCCCCACAGAAAAGCTTTCCGTGCAGGTTCACCCGGACGATGAAGGCGCCGCCAAAGTTGGCCAGGCTTGCGGCAAAACGGAATGCTGGTATGTCCTGCGGGCCGACCCCGGAGCCCAGATCGGGCTGGGATTGAAGCCGGGAACCAGCAAAGCCGACGTGGAAACCGCGATCCGCGAAAACCGCCTGGAGCATTTGCTGAACTGGATTGATATTCATGAAGGCGACATGATTTACGTTGATGCCGGCACTGTCCATGCTATTGGCGGGGGGGCGGTCATCGTGGAAACGCAGCAAAACTCTGACACTACCTACCGGCTCTATGATTATGGCCGTCCCCGCGAGCTGCACATTGAAGACGGCTTGCGCGTCACCAAGGAACAGACACACGCTGGGAAAGCAGTTGCCGGCCAGCCCCAAACAGAACCAGGAAAAGAGCAGATCAATCTTGTAACCTCGCCATGCTTCATCGTTGACCAATTTAAGATGAAACGACCGTGGGAGTTTCGGCGGCCGCGGCACGCCAAGACCAGCGTATGGTGTCTGGTGGCGACACGTGGATGTGGCGTGATCGAAAGCGACGGCACGGCCCCGGTAACTTTTACCAGCGGAGAGACTGTGGTAATCCCGGCTAACGTGGAAAATTTCTTGTTGAAACCGCAGTGGGAACTGGAATTTCTTTGTTCGTCGCTGCCAGCGGAAAAAGTTGAACAACCGGCGACTGTATTATTAGAAAAGAGTTTCTCAACGCTTCAGCGTTGAGCGTGGGTTTACCGGGAACCCTAACGCGAGCGGGAAAGACAACTAAGAAACGTGGGCATCAGCCCTGTGGGTGCTTGTGAGCAAACAGCCATTTTTTCCGGTGATCCTTGCTGGCGGCAGTGGGACGCGCTTCTGGCCGCGCAGCCGTCGCAAGCAGGCCAAGCAGGTGCTGGCACTCGACGGCAAGCAGACCATGATCCAAAAGACCATGGAGCGACTGCTTCCGCTGGGCAGTGAGAAAGACTTCTGGGTCATTACCAATGAATTCCTGGCGGAAGAAATCCAGCGCCAGCTGCCGGAAATTCCTCCACGCCAGGTTGTGACGGAGCCTGAGGCCCGCAATACGGCGCCTGCAATCGGTTTGGCGGCGTTTCTGCTGGAAAGAATCGCCCCTGACGCCATTATCGGCATGTTTCCCGCAGATCACGTCATAGCCGACGAGAAAAAGTTTCGCAAAGTCCTGCAACGCGCCATCGAAATTGCCGCTCCCGAAGACCACATTGTGGTGATGGGTGTCCAGCCTGCCCGCGCCGAAACCGGTTATGGCTATATTGAAACCGGAGAAAAACTCGAGTCAGATCTGTTCCGGGTGAAGCGCTTTACGGAAAAGCCAAACCAGCAGCGTGCAGAAGAGTTTATGACCGCGGGAAATTACTACTGGAACAGCGGTATTTTTGTTTGGAGCGCCCGCACGCTCACCCGGGCATTGCGCGAGCATCTATCGGAAACCACGCCCTACCTGGAGCAGATCGCCGCCGCCTGGGGGACCAAAGATTTCGATAAGACATTTGCGCAGCTTTATCCCAAGTGCGAAAACATCAGCATTGACTACGCTGTTCTGGAACCGCGTTCAGCCAAGGGAGAGCACTCGTCCAAGCTTTTCTGTCTGCGCGCGGATTTTGGATGGAACGATCTGGGATCGTGGGCGGCTTTGTACGAGCACCATGCCGCGCTCCAGAAAGAGGGCGATGCGAACGTGCTGCACAGCAACAATTCCTTTGCGCTGAATGCTACGGGCAACTATGTTTATGCGCCAGATAAATTTGTCGCCACCGTGGGCGTCCACAATCTTGTTGTGGTGGAAACGGACGACGCGATTCTGGTGACCACCCGCGAGTATTCCCAGGACGTCGGCAAGATTGTGAAATACTTGAGCGACAAGAAATTGACTGAGTTGATCTAGCCGAAGAGTCCGATCGCGCGGCGAGAGAAATCAAGAAGCCGCGAGGCCCATGCAGCCGAGCGGCTTGTTTCAAGGCTGATTACATTGGCCAAAAAATCTATTCTTTAAGCGGTTTGGAGCGAAGCGACAGAAATGAATGACATCAAGTTTGGGACCGATGGCTGGCGCGGCGTTATTGCGGAAGACTACACATTTGAAAATGTCCGGCGCGTTGCCGGGGCCATTGCCGCTTACGTTTTAAAGAATGAAGATCCCAGCCGCGGGCTGGTCATCGGCTATGACACGCGTTTTGGTTCTCGCCGCTTCGCGCAAGCCGCTGCTGAAGTGCTGGCTGCCGCGGGAATTTCCATCAAGTTATCAAATGATTACACGCCCACGCCGGCCCTGTCCTATGCCGTCCGAACCCTGAAAACCGCTGGCGGCGTCATGATCACCTCAAGCCACAATCCATGGGACTGGAACGGAGTGAAGTTCAAGGCCACCTATGGCGGATCCGCTACGCCTGCGATTATCAAGCAGATTGAAGGATACGTCCGCGAAGGGGCCATGCCGAAAGGCAAGGCGGCTAAAGTTGAAGAAGCAGATTTCAAGACGCCATACGTTGAAGCCATCTGCAAATTCGCCGATCTGGATAAGATAGCGAAAGCCAATTTCAAGTTTGCGATCGACTGCATGTATGGCGCTGGACGCAACGTGCTGGCGGAAATCTTCAAGACACGCGGCATTCAGCATGTGCAGATTCGCAGTGAGGTCAATCCGCTTTTCCCCGGAATCAACCCTGAGCCCATTGAGCCGCATGTGCGCGCAGCCCAGGAGGTTGTGGTCAAGGAAAAGTGCCATGCAGCCTTCATTACTGACGGCGATGCGGACCGCATCGGGGCGGCAGCCGAAGATGGAAGCTTTGTGGATTCACACAAGATCTTTTCCATCCTGCTGCAATGGGTGGTGACGCGGCACAAGGATTGGCCGGGCGATGTGGCGCGAGCGTTCAATACCACGCGCATGCTTGATCGCATTGCCGCCAAGCATGGGCGCACGCTGCTGGAATGCGGTATCGGCTTCAAATATATTTGCGACCTCATGCTGGAGAGGCAGATTGTGATTGGCGGTGAGGAGTCCGGCGGAATCGGTTTCCAGCGCCACTTGCCGGAGCGCGACGGACTGCTGAACGCCCTGCTGCTGGCCAACGTGATGGCCGATGAAGGCAAGAGCCTGGGCCAATTGGTGTCGGCGCTGCAATCTGAGTACGGTCCACATTATTACGCGCGGCGCGATTTGCGGATTCCGAACGAAGTTAAAGATGCTGCTATCTCCCGCGCCGGCAGTGGAGAAACGACTACACTGGGCCGCTACAAAGTCCTTCGCAAGGAAAACCTGGACGGCATCAAGTTCTTTCTTGACGCACCTATCAAAGATAAAGGCGCCGACGCGTGGGTGCTGCTGCGGTCTTCCGGGACAGAGCCGCTGATGCGCATCTACGTAGAAGCCTCATCGCCGGAGCTGGTGCAGGAAATTATTGAAGAGGCTGTGGCCTTTGTTGACAACAAGGTCCCAGCGGCCGCGCGCTGACGATCGCCCAAACAACGCAGTGCTCTTTGCCATGAAAGCAACGGCCAGAGGACATGGCCACCAAAGGCCCATCGCCAGCCTTACAACTGCTTAAGGTGTTGCCTCATGGGGTTGGGAAAATATTGCAACCCGTCAGCTCTCTTCGTCACCCAATTATTAAGATGGCGAAATCCAGAAAACCTGGAAGACTTGCGCGTGTGCTGGCGTGGGTATTTTTATTTACCACGATTGGACTCGGCGGTGCCCTGGCTTGGACCTGGACGTTCGTCACCAAGCTCGCGCTTAAGCCTCTCCCCGATCCGCCTCTGCCGGCAAAGATGCAAGTGAGTACCGGCCCTGCTTCGCCGCTGCAAATGCAATATCAGCTCAATATGCCTGGGCGTGGCGAAATTTTTCCCGCGCTTGCTGCCGCACACGCCGCCGACTACTGGCCCGTTGCGGTGCTGAGCATTGCCAACACATCGGACAAAGCCGTCCTGCAGATTATTTCTTCTGAAGTCCGAGGCTGGAGCGCGGAGCTGCGCCAGACCGCCGTCATCGGCCCACATGAAGTCAGGACCTTCAGCCTTGATCCTGAATTGCTGGCCAAGGCCTATGACAATGGCGAAATTCATCCCGCCACGCTGGTGGTGGAAGTTCAAGACCCCTTAACTGGACACACGTTTGCGCAGCAGCGTCCGGTATTCATCCATAGCGCTTCGGATTTTTTCTGGGGAAGAAAATTTGCCAACGCACAGCTGCTGGCTCGCTGGGTTACCCCGCACGACGATAAAGTCCTGCAGCTGGTAGCGCGCGCAGAACGCCTGGTTCCTGGGGGACGGATGCGCGGGTACAACCTTGTTCCCGGAGTGGATTTGACACAACAGGTGCGGGCCCAGGCAGCAGCAATTTTTACCGCCATGCGCCGCTCCGGTATCAGCTATGTAAGCAGCATTTATACCTTTGGAAATTATCCCAATGAAACCGAACGCATTCGCCTGCCGCGAGAAACGCTGGAACTCAGCAACGCCAACTGCATCGACGTGAGCGTAGCCTATGCTTCTGCCGTGGAGAACCTTGGCATGAAGCCCGTGATCGTAATTGTGCCGGGCCACGCGTTCACGGGAGTTCGGCTGGGACCTAATTCGTCTGATTTCCTTTATCTCGATCTGACGGTTCTACCGCGCGGTACATTCGCTCAGGCAATTGCTCGCGCTCAGACGTGGCTAAAGAGAACTCCCCAAAACGAGGTTCTTACGGTTGATATTGGCGCTGCCCGGGCGCTCGGCGTCTATCCTATGCCTGTGTCAGGCGCATCAAAAGAAGAAGTAACGGCTGCAGAATTATGGACGCGTTAATTGTAGGCGGCGGAATCGCCGGGCTGGTTGCGGCCCGCCATCTCACACAGGCTGGGCTGCGGATCACGCTGCTGGAAGCGCGGGATCGCCTGGGTGGCCGCATCTACACGGAGTCAACCGGCGAATTTCCGGTGGAGTTGGGAGCGGAGTTCGTTCACGGCCGCCCTGACGAGATTCTTGCAATCGCCGCTGAAGGCGCAACGCCCATTGTGCCAGTACAAGGCCATTTTCGGCGGAAGATCAATGGCGAGTGGGCCGACGCCGGCCATCTCATGGAGAGAATCGACCGGCTTTTTTCCAAACTCCCCTCTAAAGAGCCCGACGAATCATTTCAGTACTATCTTGATCGCAGCGGAGAAGATGACGAGGTAAAGCAACACGCGCAACAATATGTAGAAGGTTTCCATGCCGCCGATCCATTGCTTGTCAGCGCCCGATCCATCCGTCGCGACAGCGAGGCCGAAGAAGCAATCAAAGGCGATCATCAATACAGGATCGCCAGCGGCTATGAAAGTCTGGTACGAACCGTGGCTGAGCGGATCGACCGCAGCCGTTGTGACATCCTGATGAATACCCCCGTCCACGAAATTGCGTGGCGGCCGGGACAAGCCATCGTCCGCGCTGGTCTAGCGGAGTACCTGGCTCCTCGGGCCATTGTTACCCTTCCGCTAGGCGTGTTGAAATCAGGCAGTGTGGCTTTCTCTCCGGCGCTGCCGGAGAAGCAGAATGCCATGAGCTTTCTGGAAATGGGCCCGGTTATCCGGGTGAGCCTGTGCTTCAAAGAAAAATTCTGGGAGCGCGATCCGAAAATGGCAGACGTAAGCTTTCTTTTTACTGAAGACCCCGCATTTCCCACTTGGTGGACGACGAATCCTCTTGCTTATCCCATCCTCACCGGCTGGGCCGCCGGGCCTCACGCCGGGGTGCATGCTGGACTCAGCAAAGATGAAATCGTGAGCGGCGCAGTGCAGTCTCTGGCGCGAATTATGAGAATCCCACAGCCTGAACTTCGCCAACAAATTACAGCGTCATTTGTGCATGATTGGCAGGCGGACCAGTTCTCACGTGGCGCCTATAGCTACACCGCTGTGGGAGGCATGGACGCGGCGCAGGCATTGGCAGCGCCAGTAGACGGAACTCTTTTTTTCGCGGGAGAAGCCACGAATGTGGACGGCTACACTGGCACGGTGCATGGCGCTATTGCCACAGGATTGCGTGCAGCAAAGGAGCTGCTTGAATCGGTCCGGATGAAACCTGAGAACGCGGCCTGAGCGCTAGCTCCAGCTACCCCATCGCGAAGCTCTGAAGATCGCCGAGCGTGAAGGCACCCAGGCGGGGATGCGGCGGAAACGCGACGCAGCTTCCAGCGCGCGTGCTCGCTGGTGGAGATCAAAAGCTCGTACGTACTGCCGGATAATCTGCGGCATGGTCATACGCAGTGCGGCAGAAAAATTCTGTTCGGCCATTTCATGCTGCTCCTGCTCGTTTTGCAGGAGGTCGAGCATGTTTTTGGCCAGGGCCGCTTTGTTTCCCACTGGATAAAACTTGATGGCCAGACCGCCGCTGTCTCCCATTTCGCGGAAGTCGGGAATATCTGAACACACAATGGGTACACCGTAAGCCGCAGCCAGGTTGGCTACGCCGCTGGCGCCGGTGGCTGACGTATACGGCATCACCATGAATGACGATGTGCCGAACATGTCAGGAATGTCGTGTTCTTCCACGTATCCCTTAAATTCAATTCGCGGATGGCTGGAATATTTTGCGCTCAGCCCTTCAATATACCCTGGTGAATTGCTGTTATTGGTTCCGGCGATCACCAGCTTTGCGCGCGGAAAGGCTGGCGCCACCTGCTCTTCAAAGGCCTCAATAAGCATTTCACAGCGCTTATAGGTGCCCCATTTCCCAAAAGCCAGAATGCGATGCTCTGGGTTACCGCGCCGGGAAAAATCAGGAAATTCCGGCCGCGCGGAAAGAATTCCGTGAGCGCGATAGTGAATGTGCTCACCCTTGTATTTTTCCGTCAAGGTGCGGCGATAAGCCGGCAGCAGGACAGAAACTGAATTGGCCATCAGGAGCATGCGCGTGGCAATGTTTCCCGCAGCCCGGAAAAGTGCTTTGTTGCGCACGCCTGCATCATTGAGGTCAATGTGGTCCATCAGGTGGTGCAGCGTCACGTGTGTGTAGAAGCCGGCCATGCGCGTCAATGCGGGCAGTGTCAGGCCGGAAAAAGCCGCCAGAGGATTCTCTTTATTGCCAAAGCTGGAGAACACCAGGTTGAACCAGACAACGTCGGGCTTGCAGTCCCGGATTGCCTTGAGCAATCTTGCGTGATTACTGAGGCGGTTTTCCTTCCAGCAGCGGTGCACGTCGAATTCCGGCAGCTCAGGTTCAGTTCCTGAATACTCGTCCGCCAGAATGGTTAAGCTGATCAGGGGATCGGCCTGAAGCTCTCTGGCCACGTGAAATCCGTATTCATTGAGCACCGCTTTACTGGGCGGGAAACCGCTAACGAAACATATCTTCATTTGGGCCCTGGGAACCTTAAAAGATTGAAATTCTAACTACCGGACGGAATGACGATGTGCCTCCGGTGCCGGTGTAGCTATAAAACGTTTGCTGCTGCATACCTACGGAAAAGCGCAGCGGGTAATCGACGCTGAGCGGTCCATTTACATCGCTCACGCTGCGGCGAAGCGGCCTGACGTACGAGACCAGGAATCCGCTCTGCACGTTGTCATACAGGTGGTAACCCTCACCGCGGGTAAAGTCCATGGAGCCATCAAATGACCAGCGCTCATTGCGTTTGTATTCAAAGCGCGCGCCGGGAATAAGTGCCTGTGCCGTGGCAAAACTCAGGTCCTGTACGCGCCATGAGCGAATATATTTCCCCAGCACGGTAACAGAAAGCTTCTCACCGAACTTATGCTGCATGCCTACCCACGTATCTGTAGTGAAAAATTCGCGCGGCGTTGGGCGGAACAACAAGTCGCGGACGGAATAGCCCGTCACCAGAGAGTTGTTCCCCCAGGGGCGTCCCACTTCAAATTCCAGGCTTGCGCCCAGGTCGCGCGAGTTCTGATTCTGCAGCGTAAATGGACCGGATTCATGGATCGCACTTCCGCGCACTGTTAGCCAATTGAAGAAAGGCGAGGTACTCAGATAAAGGTACTCACGCAAGAGATTCTGGTTGAGATCAACCGGCGATCGCGTGTCGCGCCGGATGGTAAATTGAATGCCCGGGACAAAAACAATGTGGGAGTTTCCAAGACGCTGTACCAACGTTGTGCCGACATTCAAGATCGTGTCAAAGGTGTTGCGCCGCACCGGCAGTAGCTGGTTCGGAAACAAAGTTGTTCCAACGTAATTGTTGACTCCAAACAGGCCGTTGATGGGCACCTTCCAGCCCGTGTAGTGGAATTCGCTAATGGCATCCGTCTCCTGGGATGCGTGCGGCGGCAACGGAGCGCCTATCAGCTTGTTATTCATCTCGTACAGAGTAGCGTCTTCAAAAATCGCGCCAGTAGTTACGTCGCTTTGGATATTCAAACCGGGCCGCCATGGCAACGGCGTGCCTTCCTGTCCGGAAGCTTGCAACAGGCCGCGTTCAGCCGTGGGGTCATCTGCCGCAAGCTGGTTGGCCCGCGCGAATGCCGTAACTGCGTGCACATTGTCGTGACGCTGGCTATAGATATTTGCCCACGCAAGCTGGTAGTCATAGCTCTGCTGGTTGTCGGCGGAACTTCCCAGCGCAGCCAGCTCTTTTTCGGCTTTGCGGTCATTGCCTTGTGCAATGTAAGTATTGGCCAAGCCGATGGCTACCGTGTCGTCAGAAGCGCCCAGATCTTTTGCTTTGGCGAAATAGCGCTCGGCGAGATCAAAGTCATGGGCGGCCAGGAAAATATTGGCTGCTTCCACTAGATTGTCGGCCGTGACAGGAGAAGCTTCCCCAATGCGCGACTCAGCAAAGGCCAGTGCGACCTCCTGTTTCGCATCGTTGAACTTGCCCTCGTGCACAAAAAGTTTTGCAAATTCAATACGCACGTCAACTCGGTTGGCGTCTGGAGCGTCCAGCGCGCGGGTAAAGCGCTCCAACGCAGCCGGTCGATCGCCCAAAGTCAGCAGCGCATCGCCGGTGGCCAGCAGGATCGCAGATTGGTCCACTGCTTCCTGCTCCGCCAATTGGATGTACTTAAATGTCTCGGCTCGACGGCCTAGTTGCGCGTAGGCTGAAGCCATATTGGCGTAAATCAAAGGATCATCAGGAGAAAGTTTCAGCGAAGCATCCAGTTCGTTGATCGATTGGGCATAATGCCGCGCATGGAAGAGAGCATCCGCCAGTGCCAGATGAAGTTTCAGATCGTCAGGAGAGTACTTGAGCGCCACGCGATATTCCGATACAGCCTTATCCAGAACTCTCATCTGCCGGTAGGCAGTGGCGCGGGCCATGTGAGTTGCGCCTAATTCGCCCAGAAGCTTCTCAGCCTTATTGGTTTCTTCAAGCGCTTCGCGTGAGCGATGTAACTGGAGATAAGAGAAAGCCAGACCAAGGCGCGCGATACCGCTGTTGGGATTCATCTTAAGCGCGGGCTCAAAGTCGCGAATGGCCGCCTGCGCGTCCTGCATGTCATTGCGAACGTACCCACGATTCACCAGCGCTTCAAACATCTTTGGGTCTTTATCCAGTGCGCGGGAGAAATCGTCGATGGCTTGCTGCAAGAGTTGGTTTTGCTTATGCACATGCCCGGCGAGCAAGGGGAAGTTGGCTTCCTTGGGCATACTGCCTTCGTAGCGGCTTACCAGCGCCAGAACTTCATCGTAACGGCCAAGGTTGTAATAGTCATAGCCCAGGTAAACGGCGGCATCGCGGTCATGCGGCAATTTCACGATTGCCTGCTCACCCAGCCGGGCCGATTCAGCGTAACGGCCTTTCAGGAAAAGGTAGCGCTCTGTTTCGCGCATCACTCGCGGATCGTTCTTCATGGTGCCGGTGGCCCGCGCGATCCATTCTCCGGCTAGATCAACTTTGCCTGCTTCAATGGCGGCGTTGGATCCGCTGGCCACGATCTGTGAATTTGTCGGCGCGAGTTTGTGGGCCTTTTCATAGCTCGATTGCGCCTTGGGATACTGCTTCATTGCGGTGTAAAGATCGCCCAGCGCCATGTAAGGGACGTAGTCGTTGGGATAAGCGGCAGCCATGCGGCCAAAAAAACCTTCAGCTGCTTTGTTATCGCCTTCATCGCGAGAGAGGTAGCCCAGAGCTTCCAGCGCATACCGGTTTTTCTCGTCGCGCTTGAGCAGGGTGGTGTACATCTGCCGTGCTTCGCCTTTGCGGCCAATCTTCCAAAGCAGGCTGCCATACTGCAACGTCACATTGTCATTCTCAGGATCAAGCTGCAGCGCCTGCTTCAGGTCAGCTTCAGCGCCGGGGGCATCATTCGCCAGCCCTTTAATGGCCGCGCGAAGCCGCAGATAATCCACCTGCTGCGGACCTTCCACTTGGATCTTCGCCAGTTCCTGCTGCGCGATTCTGAGCTGTTGGGTGATGGCCGAGTCGTCGTCCAAATTGCGGTAGGTGTCTATCAAGTTGAGCCGCAATTGCGTGGGATAGAGCACGCCCTCAGCCGGGCCTTCCGGCATGGCAGCCAGTGCAGCCAGGTACTCCCGCACCGCGTCGCTATCGCGACGCTCGATCTTGGCCAGGTCACCGCGAATGGCGTGCAGACGATAGTAATTCGCGTCGAGCTGTTCGCCGCGCGAGAGGTAAGTGCGCGTTTTATCCAGATTGCCGACGCGTAATTGTGCCTGCGCGGCCGCCAGTTGGACGTTGACGGATTTAGGCGCCAAGCCGGCCGCTTTCTCATACGTGTCCGCCGATTCTTTTTTCATGCCGGCTAATTCATATGTGTAGCCCAACTCGGAAAATACGTCGGCATTTTTGACCGGAGCTTTCTGCAGGATGGCGATGGCGGACTTGTAGTCGTGGGCTTCACGGTAATACTGGGCCACAGCGCGGAAGATTTCAGTATTCTTCGGGCTGCGCTTCATTGCCTTATCCAGAAGCTGCTTGGCCTTGTCCGTTTGTTTCTCTTTCATGTAGGTGATGGCCAGCAACAACTCCGCGTGGGAGGAAGGCTGAACTCCTTCAGCGCGTTCCAAAAGATTTTGGGCCCTGGGAAGATCACCCGACTGCATGAATAATTCGCCCGCCATCGCCAAGTCGGTAGCGCGACGAGGGTTGGCGGCGATGACCTGCAAGAGCAGCTTCTTGGCTTCGTCGGCCTTGCCCATGCGAATGTACGTCTGGGCCATGCCGGAGAGCCCTTCAACCGAGTTAGGCTGGCGAGCGAGGCCCTTCTGGTAGGCATCGAGTGAAACTTTGGAGTTTCCCGCCAGACGGCTCGTATAACCCAGCAGGAACCAGTTGCACGCATCACTGGGCGCAGCCTGGGTGAGGTGCTCGGCATAGCCCATTGCGGCTGAAGGATTGCCGTTCGCTAGAGCTTTCTCAGCGGCCCGCGCATAACGGCCGGCTTCAATACTGCCGCCCCATCCGCTGCCACTGGTGCCACAGGCGGCCGAACCGCCACCACCATTGCTGGCTCGGCCTGCGGATTGCCGCTTGCCAGTGTTTTGCTTAGGCTGGGATTTCTGGTTCTGGTCTTGCGGCTTGCTGTTCAGATCAAATGTCTGCGCCCAGCCAAAGTTGACCAGAAATAAAGAGCAGAAAAGCGCGAGACGCAAAAAATTCTTCTTCACGGGACCACCGTTGTGAGAGTTGCAGAAGAACACGTGGCCACCAGGTTCCACGCACGCTACCAGTATTTAGCGAAAGCGGCATGTCACAATCCGTGGCAGCAGCTCTGTTCTTGTCTTGAATCAAGATGCCATTTTTGGGCTGAGGGATTGCCAGCGGGCAGAAACTCCCAAAAATCATCCAAAAATGAGAATCCGGATGCCATTTGGCAAACCCCAGCACCACTTTTGGAATCGAAGTCTCTGCTGAAGCAAAACAGCTGCTGATTAGCGGCATCCAATTTTTTGCCGTCTCACTCATAAGAGATTTCGCGATCATCGCACTCGCATTCACGGAGGTTTTTCATGAGTTCCCCATCCCTCGCTCCGAGCCGGCAGGTTACTTTGCCCACTCGCGCGATTCCCTTGAGTTGGGTGCTGTTGCTGGCGCTGCTGGTGCACGGTCCGCTCCTGTTGATGCAGATTACCAATGACTCGTACGATGCGGACTTCCACAAATTTTTTGCGGCGCACTACGCAACCCACTGGTTCAATCCGTGGAATGAGAAGTGGTTTACCGGTTTCTCACAGACCACCTATCCGCCCATGGAGCAGCAGTGGATGGCGCTGTTTTCACACGTGATGGGACTTAACCTGGCTTACATTTTTGTTCAGCTGATTGCCATCCTGCTGCTTCCTCTTGGCGTTTATAAATATGCGCGAATATGGGTGGGAGAGCGAGCCGCCAGTTACGCCGCGGTGGGCAGTGTGCTGTTGGGATCATTGGCTTCACTGGTGTATGTGGACGGACAGTTGTCCACCACCTGGGCCGCGCCGCTTTACCTGATGGCGCTGGGATATTTTTATGAATGGGCGCGTGAAGGCAGGGTGATGGCCTTGTGCAAGGCCCTGGCGCTGACAATGGCTGCTGCCGCTGCGCACCACGTGACATTGCTGTTTGCCAGCGTGATCTTCACTATTCCCGTAGTGGTTACGGCGATCATGGACCGCAAACGCGAAGGCAGCGACGCAACGGTCGCAGGGGTGGTCATACGATCAGCCATTTTTGCCGGACTCTCGCTTGTCGGAATCATTGTGGTGCTGCTGCCCTATTGGCTCGCGCTAAAAGCAAACCCGATCAAGCAGATGCCTATCCCGCACGGCAGCCGTGAGAACTTCTTCTCCCAGGGCTGGCTGGCGGTGAACTACATCATCGTCCCGTGGGGCGCAATGCTACTGGCCTTGCCGTTCATCTTCCTTAAGGGTCTTAGGGAATCCAGATTGCGTCCGCTCTTTATTGGCTTCTGGGTAACGATGATCTTCGGTCTGGGTGGAACCACTCCGCTGCCGCGAATCCTACTGGGCATGCTTGCCGGCGTGGTGAACGCGGTTACCGGCGCTAATGTTCATAATCCTTTTGACATTCTCACGTTTGAGCGTTTCAGCTTTTGGGCCAACCTGATGGCACTCCCCATCGTGGCTTTGGGCGCAGTGACTTTGATTGACCGCTACGGACGCAAAGCAGCTTTTGTCCTGGGAGCATTGGGCGCGTTTAGCGTGGCCATGGCAGTTTCATGGCCGGTGTATCACCCCATCCACGATGCGCCTTTCAGCACGGCTGAAGTGATCTCATTCCTGAATCGCGACGGCCATGACAAGTTCCGTTATCTCACCCTCGGGTTCGGCAGCAAAATGTCAGAGGTTGGAATTTACGCCAACGCCAGCAGCGTTGACGGCGAATACAACTCCGCCCGTCTGCTTCCCGAAATGACGCAGTACGGTTCCGCACAGCTTACCAACTCCAAGTATTACGGCACCAACGGCATCGAGTCACTTCGTGCCGTACTGAAGCACGCTGAGCAGTACGGGCTTAAATACATTTTTGTTCGCGACCCATACTATGAGCCATTGATCGCTTTTGCCGGTTGGCGCAAAACGGAAGTGTACGACCGCGGCAACGTAAGCCTGTGGGTGAAAGACGGAATCCCTCCGGCGCACAAGACACCTTACGGAACTCCGCCCACTGAAATGCAAGGCATCTTATGGGGAACGCTTCCCATTGGCAGCAGCATTCTTGCGCTGGTCCTTGTCCTGGCATTTCCAGACAAGCGCCGCAAGCTTGAAACAATTGAGTTCCCGCTGACCACAAGCGAGGAACCTGTACTCCGGGAGGCACTGTAATGGGCCGCATATTAACAATCATCTTTGGAGTTCTTACGGTGGGATTGATCGCTGTGGGCACGGTTCACGGCAGCAAGACCACACATGCCTCCACACCGGACGGCGCTGTGCAAGCCATGTTTGACAACGTTAAAGGGCATGACTGGCACGGTGCGTATGCCTTCGTCGCCCCTTCCAGCAACGTTGACGAAGGTGGTTTCGTTCGCGACCTGGCTGGCCGCAACGGCAGCCTGCGCACCTATTCGCAGCTCGATTCAATCAACACCCGCGTGCTGCATGAGGCTGAAAACGAAGCGACCGTGCGAACTGAAATCAAATATGCAACTGCCGTGGGCGCTTCATTTGAAACGCGCGACCTGAAAGTGGTGAAAGACGATGGCGCATGGAAAATAGTGTGGCCGGCGGAAAAAGAAGTGAACGTCCCCCCGCAGGTGATCCCCGTGAACTATCTGCGCTGGGATATCGTGTGGCGCGGCGCCGGCGACGACTGGGGCGCGCAAAATGTGGAGAACCCGAATTGCCGCATTCTTTCCATGCAGGCCGTTGAACGCGACGGATCCCTGATCATCATGGGCGAAGTAGTGAATGAAGATACCGTCCCGGCTTTCATCACCGTGGGCGCGGTGCTCACTGATAGTAGCGGCAAAGACATTGCAGAAGAAAGCAGCTTTGACAAGCTTTCGCACGTCCTGTTGCCCAAGGAGGTCTCGCCCTACCGCATTGACTTTCCCGGAATCAAAAAAGCTGACGTAAAGTCCGTCCGCATGACGCATAACTGGATGCTGGTACCGGCATCGGCCGACCCGGTCATCGCGGTGCTGCATCAGCGGATTGAAAAAGACCTGACTGGCCGCACCGTGCTGAAAGGCGAGTTGCTGAATGAAAGCGGACAGACGGTCAACATCCCTCACGTGCTGGCCACGTTTTATAACAGTGGCGGGCAGGTGATCTGGGTTTCAGACGCTTATTCTGACCACGCTTTGCTGCCGCAGACGCCGCAGCCGTTCTCCGTGGCGTTGCGCGACGACTTGGCGGCGAACGTGCACACCTATCGCGTAACGGTAAATCACTACAGCCTTAACAGCCGTGAGAACTAACTATGCGTAAAGTAATTTACATTGCTCTGGTTATTGGGCTGTGCTGGTTCGCTGCTGACTGCGCCCGCGCTGCCGAACTGCATGTGCCACAGAATGCCCTGGCCGGGCAGCCTCTCAGCATTGGCGCCAGCGGAAGCGGAACGCTGTTTCTGATCGGGCCGGGACAGGTGATCAAGAAGGAATTTAAATCCGGCAACGTCGAAATTAAAGGTGAAGAGCTGCGGAGCGCCGGACGCTGGATTGCCGTGGTACGGGGTGATGGCAATCAGTCCCAGGTATTCTGGGTAAAGCCGGCCAAGCCGGGAAAGCTCAATTTCCTTGCTCGTCCTTCACGCGTGCCGGTGGCGCGTCCTAACGTAATCAGCGGCGTGACATTCGTCTTTGACCAGTATCAGAATTTGATTCTCGATCCCACGCCAGTGAACTTCAATCTGTCGGTTGGCGGAGCGGGCTCGACAAAGACCGTCAACAGCCGTGAAGGCGTTGCATGGATCAATAGCGCGTCTGCGCCAAAAGCGGGCGCGGCGCAGTTTGTTGCATCTGTCGATGACACCTCAGTGGCGCGCGTGGTGCAACAGGTTGCAGCCGATCCATGTGAGCGCAGTTTCCGTATGCATGTGGCTGGTCACACGGGACAATACACAATCGTGGAAACAGATCCAATCCGCGATTGCAGCGGCAATCCCGTCCCGGATGGGACAATCGTTACGTTCATCCAGAATGATAAGACCGGTAAAAGCACCGTGGATGCTCGCATCAAGAAGGGCACGGCGCGTGCCGAGCTGCCGGCGTCTGACAACGCAACCATCACGGTGGCTGCCGGCGTGGTGCTGGGCAATGAACTGCACGTGGGAGGCAGATAATGAAGCTTGCACGCATCCTGATCCTCAGTGTTGGCGTGGCGCTCGCAATCTCCGGCGCGGTGCCTCTGCTGGAGCGCATTTTCGCCGATACCAAACCTACGGTGCAGCTCAGCATCAAGAACGCCCAGCCGCGTGAGGTGGAAGACGTAACGCAAAACGCCATTGTGCGCGACTACACGCTGGCGTGGCAGGCGATTAGTACATCGCTGGCGAACAATACCCTCCAGCCTCTGAATGAAAATTTCGCCGGCTTTGCCCTGGACAAGCTGACGCAACGCGTGAAGGATCAGAAACAAAACGGCCTGACAACGCGCATCATTGACCATGGCCACAAGGTTGACGCGATATTTTATTCGCCTGACGGCGCGGCTATCGAACTGAAAGATACGGCAAGCATTGAAACGCAGGTGCTCGATGGAAGCACCGTGATCCACTCAGACCAGGCACAAATCCAGTATTACGCGGTGATGACCGGGGCTGAAGACCGCTGGAAGGTGCGCGTGCTGGAGAGCACCACGCAATAAGCCTTACTTATGACCCGGCGTCATGAATTCATAAATCGCGGCGGTTTTCTTTGGCTGCGGTCTGGCCAACTCTTCAAGATGGTGGTAACCAGATTCCAGAGCTGCCGCGAAAGTACCTTCCTGGCCCAGATAAAGGATGTTCGGAGAGCCTATTCTCTGCACGATGCAGTGGTGGATTGGAGAGTTCTCCTCCTCGTCGTCGGGAACGATATCCGCGATGTAATTGCCTAACCGAATCCGCGTTCCAAACCTCTGTGAGCTGGATTCGTAATGGAGGCGTGGACCGGTTTCAATCTTCAAGTTGATGTTCGTCCTTCCCATAGCTAGTCCTTCTGCCGCACCGTCAGTACCGGGCACTCAGCTTCAGCGATGACGCGGGCCGCCGTGGCCCAGGGCAGGTGCGAATTGATCCTGGCCGGCTCGGGATGGCGCGCTCCCAGCACAATCAGGTCAGCGCGCATCTGTTGCGCAACGTCCAGAATGTTGGCTGAAGGCAATCCATATTTGATTACGCACACCGGTTTCCGCCACAGGCAAACTTCAGGCGGCACCACGGAGTTAAGCTGTTGCGCAAGCTCTCTGCCACTTTTTCCGTTCGACGCAACCTTATTCTCGTCGGCCACATGCAGGACGGTTAGTTCGGCGCCAAATTCATTGCAAAGCAACGCAGCCTGCGCCGGCGCGGTTGATCCAGCTTCAAAATGCGTGGCCAGAAGGACTTTCTTGATTTTCATTTCCTGGGTATTGCACGGCTTCACGTCTGGGCCAACCGTAAGGACCGGACACGAGATGTTGCGAAACACATCTTCCGCTATGGAACCCAACACGAGCCGGGGGATTCCATGCCGGCCATGCGAGGCCAGCACCAGCAGGTCAATCTCATTGCGCTTCACTACATCGCTGATCACTTCCCACACCGCGCCCTGGCGCAACGGCGTCTGGCTGGGCAGTCCCGTAAGAAGACTGTGCAGCACGTCCGAGACATTTTTTGTGTTTGCTTCCCGGCCGTTGAACGTGATGGCGAATGCGTCCGGATCAAGCAAGTTGTATGAATCAGGGGAATTTACGTGGATGGTGTGCACACGTGAGGAATGCCTGCGGGCGATAGCCTGGGAATATTTAACGGCGGTTTCCGAGCCCGTAGAGAAATCGGTAGCCAAAAGGATATTTTTTAGCGATAGCGCAGTGACTGGTTCAAGCGTGTTCATGAGGGCACCTCACTCATTCAGCTGCCAGTGTAGTAAGCGAGTGACCACAGAGGATGTGACGGCGGTCACGCAGCAATTAATGTGACTTGGGGTCGATAGGCGTTATCAAGACGAGCGCAGGGAGTCGGCAGAAAAACAGGAGAATTTTGGTGAGAACCCGGACAGCTTTCACGAAAAGTGGCTGCCCAGAAATCCTCAGGAGTTATTTTCTGAATATCGGCGGCGCGTCGCTGGCGTCAAAGGAATCGGATTCATTGGTCGAAGCGGGCAGGCCCTGGATGAGGCGCAAGCAGCGGTTCCAGCGAAGCAAGGCGTCATCGTTGCCTTGCGGACGTATTTTTTCGGCGTCCTCAAAGCAGCGCATCGCGTTCTCAAAACTAGCAAGCAACGAATGTGCCGTGTGGCCGGCGCGTAGCTGGGCCTTGGCCCGCCGCTCATGCAAAATGCCTTGATAATAAGCGCGCTCGTAGGCGCTGGAGAGCTTTTCAAAGCAACTCTGGGCTTCATGAAATCCGTCGGCCAGGGTACCTCTGAACTGGTCAGTTAGGGCCAGACCCAACTGGCGCAACGCCATCTGGTTTTCCGGATCAACGGCCAGGATATCGCGGCAGATTGATTCTGCTTCCTCCGCCTGATTCAGGTAGCGATAGTGCTGTACTTTCGCCAGCGCCCCTGCGATGCCATTCCTCGAGATTGCTTTTAGCTGCCGCTCCATAATTGTTTCCACCACATTTGTACTGTCGGATTCTATGACCGCCAATTTTAATTCTAGTCCGCTTTGGGCGCCCCGCGTATCTTACGCACCAATTTCATGATGGGATCGTAAAATTCATCCACCACGCGTTCCTTGAGCGGAATGATGGCATTGTCGGTGATGTGTATCTCTTCCGGGCAGACCTCAGTGCAGCACTTGGTGATGTTGCAATACCCTATACCCAGTTCATCCTTCAGCAGTTTGACTCGTGAGACGTTGTCCAGCGGATGCATTTCCAGCGATGCCACGCGTACGAAAAAGCGCGGGCCCCCGAATTCTTCTTTCTTGTGGTGGTCGCGAACAACGTGGCAGACGTTCTGGCACAGAAAACATTCAATGCACTTCCGGAACTCCTGCACCCGGTCCATATCTTCCTGATACATCTTCCAGTCGGTCTTGGGCTTGGGAGAGAACGGCGGGATCTTTTTGTTGACGCGGTAGTTCCATGAGACGTCAGTGACGAGGTCTTTAATTACCGGAAAGGACTTCATGGGATAGACCGTAATGGGCTTGTCCGTGGGCAGGGCATCCATGCGAGTCTTGCAGGTGAGGCGTGGTTTGCCGTTGACTTCAGCCGAGCAGGAGCCGCACTTGCCGGCTTTGCAATTCCATCGCACCGCAAGGTCAGGCTCCAGATGCGCCTGGATGTAATGCAACGCGTCAAGAACAACCATGCCCGGAGCGACTGGGACTGTGTATTGCTTTGCCGCGCCGGCTTCCTGATTTCCGCGAAAAACTTCGAGGATTGCATCTGGCATTCGATAGCTCCTGGCTGCTGGCTCTTAGCCTCTAGTAAAGACTTGCTGAGGTTGAAGCGCTTTTTAGCGCTACGTGAAGCGCAATTATCTGCCGTCTCTTTCGTTACCGCGTTATCTTTTATCTTGTTCTGCGACTAATTTTTTTGAATTCTGCTACTTCTCTTCCGCCAGCAGTTCGTTCAACTCACCGGGAATCGCATCCACGGGAATTTGCTGCAATTTCATTCCGTCACCCTCGCGGGTAATCAGGTTGTGCTGCTTGCCCCATACTTGTTCGTCCAGCTTTGGGAAGTCGATGCGGCTATGCGCGCCGCGGCTTTCCTTGCGGGCCATGGCGCTGCGCGTCACAGCTTCTGAAACCATGAGCATCGACTTCAAATCGCGTGAGAGATGCCAGCCGGGATTGAATAGCCGCGAACCTTCCACGCGGACCCGCGCAGCGCGTGCTTTCAATTTTTCCAATTCGCCCATCGCTTTGGTCATGTCTTCTTCCACGCGGAAGATTCCCACCAGGTTCTGCATTACTTCCTGAAGATCGCGATGAACAGTGTAAGGGTTTTCGCTCTCGCCGCGATCGAACGGCGCGAGCATGTCGCGTTCTGATTCAGCGATCTGTCCGTCGTCGATGGTCATCGCAGCGGCTTTGTCGGCATATGCGGCAGCGCCAAGACCAGCACGCCGGCCAAAAACAAGCAAGTCAGACAGAGAGTTTCCGCCCAGACGGTTCGCGCCATGGAGTCCGGCAGCGGCTTCACCGGCTGCGAACAGCCCGGGCAGTGAAGAAGCCCCGGTTTCCGCTTCCACCTTGATCCCTCCCATCATGTAATGGCAGGTTGGGCCAACTTCCATTGGACCTTTAGTGATATCCACGTCCGCCAGTTCCTTGAACTGGTGATACATGCTGGGCAGCTTCTGCTTCACGTATTCAGCGGGCTTATGAGAAATATCCAGGTACGCGCCACCGTGTTCGCTACCACGGCCTTCACGGACTTCGGTATAGATGGACCGGGCTACTACGTCACGGGTGGAAAGTTCCATGCGCTTGGGATCATACTTCTCCATGAAACGCTGGCCTTCTTTGTTGCGAAGAATGCCGCCCTCGCCACGAACAGCTTCCGTTACCAGAATGCCCTGCACACCCGGAGGCCACACCATTCCCGTGGGATGGAACTGGACAAACTCCATGTCCAGCAGCTCGGCGCCCGCGTCATATGCCAGGGCCATGCCATCGCCGGTGTACTCCCACGAATTGGAAGTGACGCGCCAGGCTTTTCCTATGCCGCCGGTCGCCATCACCACGGCCTTGGCTTTCAGCACCACGAAGCGCCCCTGCTCACGCCAGTAGCCGAAAGCGCCAACAACCCGCTTGCCGTCAGTGAGCAGACGGATAATGGTGCATTCCATGAAGACGTCAAAGCCCATCTGTACGCCGCGGTCTTGTAGCGTCCGGATCATCTCCAGGCCGGTACGGTCGCCCACATGGCACAACCGTTTGAAGGTATGGCCGCCGAAGGCGCGTTGCAGAATGTCGCCATCAGAGGTGCGATCAAAGAGCGCGCCCCATTGCTCCAGTTCGCGAACGCGTTCCGGCGCTTCCTGCGCATGAAGCTGGGCCATGCGCCAGTTGTTCATCAGCTTGCCGCCGCGCATGGTGTCACGGAAATGCGTCCGCCAGCTATCGGCTTTGTCCACGTTGGCCATGGCCGCGGCGATGCCGCCTTCCGCCATTACGGTGTGGGCTTTTCCCAGCAAAGACTTGGAGACCACGGCAACGCGCGCGCCGGCAGCCAGCCCCTCAATCGCCGCGCGCAGGCCCGCTCCGCCCGCGCCAATGATCAGGACGTCATGCTCATGGGTTTCATACTTCGTCTGATTGGTCACAATATTCTAAAGTCCTTGATCATGCCGCTGGCCACCATGCGGATATAGAAGTCGGCAAATCCCACTGAAATCAAACTGCACCAGGCATATAACATGTGGCGTTCATTGAGGAAGCTGGCTTTCTTCCACGCGCCGTACCGCCCGCGATTGGTAACGGTGCAAGAGAAGCAATCCAACTTGCCGCCGATGAGGTGCCGCAACGAGTGGCAAGAGAGCAGATATAGCGTGAGCAGGATGATGTTGACCAGCAGCACCAGCGTTCCGACGCCGATACCAAAGTGGAGCTTTTGATCAGCGCCCGGAAACCAGAATGCGCGTATCGCGTCATACCAGAGAAAGCACAGAAAGACGATGGCACCGTAAAGAAAATAGCGATGCAGATTTTGCAAGATGAAAGGAAACCTGGTTTCACCGCGATAGTTGCGGTGCGGCTCGCCCACGGCGCAGCCCGGCGGATCCAGAAAGAATGCCCGATAATAGGCCTTGCGATAGTAGTAGCAGGTGACGCGGAAACCGAGAGGGAAAGCCAGGATCAGCAGGGCCGGTGAATAATGCCACCAGTGGTGCGATGCATCGATTAGCGGCGAGTAAAACGGCGAAAGATAAGGGCCTACTTCATAGAACTTCCCTTCGAACGCGCGCAGTGTGGCGTAAAGACCAAATCCACCAAGAAGAATGATGACGGGAATATTTTCCATCCACCATGCGTCGCGCCGCAGGGTGCGGCCCAGACCTCCCGGCACTGGAGAGCTTCTTTCAGCCAAATTTCACCTCCAAGGGTGAATTGAAAACTCAACAGTGTAGCAAATGGTTGGCTTTCCAACATCCCGAAGCGAAGCGAGGGAACCTTTTTGCCATCAAAACTCGAGACGCGCAAAACAAATTACGTTCAGCAGCAACAAATACGAGAACTAAAATTCTATTATCGGTAGGGTTTCCTCGCTTCGCTTGGGATTGCAGAAGAAGGTCTTCTCGCCGCCACCACTCTCGGAATTCCCTGTAGGTCTGCCGTAACTTGAGTGTCTTGCCAGCCCGCCAGCAGGTTACGCACTTTTTCTTCTTCTGAGTAACCGATCTCCGCCACGAACCAGCCGCCCGGACGCAGAGCCTCACGCGCTTGCGGGATCAGGCGCCGATAGATTTCCATTCCTTCACGACCAGAGAAAACAGCAATTTTTGGCTCGAACTCTTTTACCTGCTTCTGTACTTTGTCGGCATCCACTTCGCCTACGTACGGTGGATTCGAAACCACAAAGTCGAACTGCTCACCTTCGTACATTGAGAGCAGGTCGGACTTACGGAAAAGCACTTTTCCGCCCAGCGCCAGGCGCGCGGCATTGGTTCGTGCCATTTCCAGCGCATCATCAGAGATATCGCAGGCATGTATTTCCGCGTGCGGCATCTCGCTCGCCAAGGCCAGAGCGATGCAGCCGGAACCGGTGCCTACGTCGAGCAGCCTCAGACGACCCGGCCCATCGAAGCGATACTCCTTCACCAGTTCAAGCACGGTTTCTACTACATGCTCTGTTTCAGGTCGTGGAATCAGCACCGCTGGCGAAACCAGCAGATCGAGCCCCCAGAATTCCTGATGTCCGGTGATGTATTGAGTGGGACAACCGCGTGCCCGCTCACAAATTACTTCGTCGTAGCGCGCTTGCTCATCTTGGCTGAGCTCGCGCTCAGGGTGAGCGTAAAGATAGGCTCGTTCGCGATTGAGGACAAACAGCAGCAGCAATTCGGCATTCAGACGCGGAGAAGGCACGTCATTTTCGATGAAGAGCTGATACGCGGAATCAACGGCCTGTTTGAGCTGCATGGGAAGGTGAAGAATTTACCGCAAAGGGCGCTAAGGACGCAAAGAGCTTTCTTAAATCTCAACGAAGTGAGAGATCCCTATGATCTTGAAGACTATTGCAGTCGAGGAACGGCCAAACCTGGGAGGTAAAAGTGATAGGGGTCCCTCGCTCCGCTCGGGATCTCAGGGAAAGGCGCCTAAGCCACTACACCAGCCGACTCATTCTTTAACTTTTCCGCTTGATAATGGGTTGTCAGCGCCTCCAGAACGGGCTGAAGCTTGCCGTCCATTACGTCAGAAAGCTGGTGCAGAGTGAGGCCAATGCGATGGTCGGTCATGCGGTTTTGCGGGAAGTTATACGTGCGGATCTTTTCGCTGCGGTCGCCGCTGCCGACCTGCGCTTTGCGCTCCTTGGCCAGCGCCTGCTGTTGCCTGTCCATTTCCTGCTCATAAAGACGGGCACGCAGGACGCGCATCCCTTTCTCGCGGTTTTTGATCTGAGATTTTTCGTCCTGGCAGCTAACCACGGTGTTCGTCGGCAAGTGGGTAATGCGAACGGCAGAGTACGTGGTATTCACCGACTGGCCGCCGGGGCCTGATGAACAAAATGTATCGATCCGCAGGTCTTTGGCTTCAATTTTGATGTCCACGTCTTCCGCTTCCGGCAGCACAGCCACCGTTACAGCGGAGGTATGCACACGGCCCTGCTGCTCTGTTGCTGGAACGCGCTGCACGCGATGCACGCCGCTCTCATACTTCAGGCGCGAATACACGCCCTTGCCTTCAATAATGGCAATGACTTCTTTCAGCCCACCCACGCCGGATTCCGAGGTCGAGAGAACTTCCACTTTCCAGCGCTGGGTTTCAGCATAGCGGGTGTACATACGGAACATTTCCGCGGCAAAGAGCGTGGCTTCGTCGCCGCCAGTGCCGGCGCGGATTTCCAAGACGACGTTCTTATCGTCATTGGGATCTTTGGGTACCAGCAACATTTTCAGATCGCTTTCGACCTGGGTGAGCCGCTCGCCTAAACGCGCCAGTTCTTCGTGGGCATAAGCGCGCAGTTCGGCATCGGATTCTTCCGCGACCATCGCCTTGCTTTCCTCTATCCCGCGCGTCAGATCTTTGTATTCGCGGTATTTCTCCACGATTTCCGCGACTTCACTATGGGCCTTGGCGGTCTTCTGGTAGCGCGACGAATCGCCGATCACCTCCGGCGAGGAAAGCGCCCGGGTGAGTTCGTCGTATTTAGCTTCAATCTGATTTAATCTTTCGAACATAGTTTTTTGTCGCTACGCTCCAAACCGCTTCAAGAGCTTCTTTCTTGCCAGAGCCATTGGCCCTTCATCACGCCGCTCGGCGGCCACGGGCCTCGCGGCCTCACCAGCTAAATTTTACTACTTCATCCAAGCCGCGGGCTCAGGCGGCTGCTCCGCGGGCCTGTCGCGATTTCTCAACAAAAGCGAGCCATGCCTTAGCGCACGCGCCAGCATTCTCCACCAAAGGCATGTGTCCGGAGCCGGGGATGATCATGACTTCAGAGCTTTTGATCCCTTTGCGGAAAAGATCGGCGCTGGAAACATGCAGAACGCGGTCCTGGTCACCCCAAACAATCCACGTTGGTGCGGTGACATTGGCCAACCGGTCCGCCAGAGGCGGATTATTCGTCTGCATCTCCGCAAAAATCTTGGCCGACTGGGCGGAATTGCGGATGGCATGGTCAGCGAGGTAATTCAACACAGCTTTTGGTGCATAAGGGCGTTTGGCAAATACCTTGTTCAGCAGCCGATCAAACTCCGGGCGCGTTGTGGCTACCAGCCAGTTGTCACCTTTGGCTACGTCGCGAAAAAGCTCGCTTGGTTCCGGTTCAGTCATGCCATGCGGCGCGATCAGCCCCAGCGTAATCACTTCATCCGGATAACGCGCAGCATAGGCCGACGCGATAAAGCCGCCCATGGAATGTCCAACCAGATGCACACGCTTCAGCCCCAGCGCAGATAGAAACTGGTGCAGGCGTTCTACCTGAGCCGGATAGCCATACGAGGCGCTCTCTATCCGGGTGCTTGCGCCCCAGCCGGGCTGGTCCGGCGCGATTACGCGGTAATGCTTCGTCAACGGCTTGGCGAAGCGGTTCCAACTATCCGCCGATGCTCCGAATCCATGCAGCAAAACGACAGGCTCACCCTGGCCGCCTTCAGAATAAACAATGCGATGATCGCCAACCTGAATCACGCGGCGCTTCAGCCCGGAAGTAAAACGCTCCAGGCCGATCAGCATGGTTGCCAAGTTTGCCATTGATAGTTCCTCCGGCGTGATTGCGCCCGCTCAACACGGCCGAGTAAAAATCTTTGCCGCAGATTTCCGCTGATGAACGCTGATAAATAATTGCGGAACTTATTTCGAATCTTGCCGCCCCGCGTGATTAGCGCTTACGCTAGGCGATAACCAGCTCGCCACCATTTTTCTTCTCCAAATCCATTGCGAGATCCAGGGCTTTAATCGCGCATTCTACCTGATCGTCGGTCGGCGGCTGGGTGGTGATGCGCTGTAGCCACAGGCCCGGCTTGGTGAGCAGGGCGAAAAATGACTTTCCGTGCTTGGCTGAGAAACGGATCATTTCGTATGAAACTGATGCGATGACCGGCAGGAAGACTACGCGCAGAGCAAACTTGGCCCAAAATCCCTGAACGGGAAATGCGGCGTAGACGAAGATCGAAAGCAGCATGATCGTCATCAGGAAGCTGGTGCCGCAACGCGGGTGATACGTGGAATATTTTTGCGCGTCGGCAATGGACGGCATCCCATTGTCTTCAAAAGCAAAAACAGTTTTATGCTCCGCGCCGTGGTAGCGGTAAACCCGCTTGATGTCAGACCACAACGAAATTCCCCAGATGAAGAGCAGGAAGAGCGCGATGCGGATCAGGCCATCCACCAGCGTGAACGCAAAATTGTTATTGAGCGTATGCCAGTGCGACTTGATGCCGGTAGCGGCGGCCAAGGGAACGAACTTGTACATGAAGATGAAAAAGCCGATCGAGACGAACATGCTGCCGAACATGGCCCAGGAGCCGATTTCCGGCTTTTTCTCGCCTTCTTCTTTGGCAATCTCTTCCAGCCCAACATTCAAAGAAAATTTTGAAGCAACAAAGCCCAGGCGCATGGCCTGTCCCAGCGTAGCCAGCCCGCGGACAAAGGGCCATCCCATCCACTTATGCTTTTCTGACGGTCGCTGCAGCGTCTCACTATGCGTGGTAATTTCCCCGCTGGGCTTGCGGATGGCGATGCCCCAGGCGTGAGGAGAGCGCATCATTACGCCTTCCATCACGGCCTGACCGCCGACGAGGGTTTCTTCTCCACTTTCAAGGGCGGGAAGCAATTGCAATGCAGCAAGAAAACGCAGGAATGGGCGCCAGTATCTCATTGATTTATTAGATGATCCCTAAGCAGCCGACGCTCCAAAGGGTTGGCGCAAGGGCTGAAAGTGCCTTCTAAAACAGTATTTTACGGGAATTCTGAAGAAAAGGACAGGAACAAATAGCAGTTGCTATCCTGCTAACGATGCAGGCTTTTGCCCAAACCGCCGACGCCGTGGCGGCCACCACCAAGAAGCTTGAGAAAGTGCGTCTGGTGGCGGAATACTTCCGCTCGCGCCCAGTGGATGAGGCTGCACAGGCGGCGGTATTTCTCTCCGGACGGGCATTTCCTGCCTGGGAAGAGAGAACATTGCAGGTCGGTGGCACCCTGCTGTGGCGGACTGTTGGAGAAATATCCGGCAAGGGCGAAGTTGCGCTTACGGCGGCTTATCGTCGCCATGGCGATTTGGGATCGGCGGCGCAGGACATTTTGGAACGCAGCGCCTCGGCAAAGAGTTCCTTGTCGATTGCGGAACTGGCTTCCGCTTTCGGCGAGTTAGCTCGAACATCCACCGCGGCGAGCAAGCTTACTTTGCTGCAGGACCTACTGCGGCGGGCTACGGCTGTTGAAGCAAAATATGTAATCAAGATCATCAGCGGCGATCTACGCATTGGTCTGCGGGAAAGCCTGGTAGAAGAAGCGATAGCCAAAGCCTTCGACGAAAATGTGAAGGCGGTCCAGCGGGCCAACATGCTGTTGGGCGATATTCGGGAGACTTTGCGGCTGTCGGCGGAGCACAAACTGGATCAAGCTCAGATGCGGCTCTTCCATCCGATTGGTTTCATGCTGGCCAGTCCCGCCCAGGATGCCGAAGAAGCGCTTTCTTACTTTGATCGCGCGGCAGTGGAAGACAAATACGATGGCATACGAGCGCAGGCGCACATTGGCGGCAAAGAAGACCCGCGTGTTCGGCTGTTTTCACGGACACTGGATGAAATCAGCCCGGCTTTTCCTGAGCTGCCTCCGGCTCTGCAAGCTTTTCCCGAGCCGCTGATTCTGGATGGAGAAATTCTGGCCTGGAGTCCGGATACTGCACAGGCCCTGCCCTTTTCTGAGTTGCAAAAACGGCTAGGGCGCAAAAAGGTATCTGAAGACATGCTGCGTCAGGTTCCCGTGGTTTATATGGCGTTCGATGTTCTTTATGCCGGCGGCGAGTTGCTGATTGAAAAGCCCCTGGAAGAAAGAAGAAAGATTCTGGAGCAAAGCTTTGCGTCGGTGCCAGAAGATGGGTTCATCGTGGAGCACAGCACGGCGACGGAAAATCCGCAGGGCAAATTAGTTTTTGAGCCTGCCGTTTTTGAATCAACGACTGGAACCAGAAGCGGAGCGCCGCGCGTGATTCTTGCGCCTGCCGTCACGGCGGACTCGCCGGAGAAACTGGAAGAAATATTCTCTGCGGCCAGAGCTCGCGGCAATGAAGGTCTGATGATCAAGGACGTGCGGTCGCCTTATATGCCGGGCCGTCGAGGCAAGTCGTGGCTGAAGCTGAAGAAAGAACTGGCCACGCTGGATGTAGTGGTTACAGCGGTCGAGTGGGGTCACGGCAAGCGCAACAAAGTGTTGAGCGACTACACGTTTGCCGTGCGTGAAGGCGACAAGCAGTTGAACGTAGGGAAGGCTTATTCAGGACTAACCGACGCTGAGATTGCGGAGATGACGGAATGGTTCAAGGCGCACACGATTGAAGATCAGGGATTTCGGAGGACGGTCGAGCCAAAGATCGTTCTGGAAGTGGCGTTCAATAACATGATGCGCTCCAGCCGGCATGAAAGCGGGTACGCGCTGCGATTTCCCCGCATCTTGCGCTTGCGCACGGATAAATCAGTGGAGGAAATTGACACGCTGGAGACGGTCCGTGAAATTTATGCCCGACAAACACTCAGCGGAAAGACCGCGTAAAATACTGCGATCAGTGGCGGCTTTTGCTACGGTCGTGATCTCCGTCATGGTGGTGATGATGTGAACCGCCCTGACCGCCGCTTCCACGCGAACCATGCTCCCGATGCCTCTGGTGAGAGGAAGTCGAGTACGTGGAATAGCTGCGATTGCGGTATGCATTCGAGCTTGAATTGTAGCTGCGGACACATCCTGACAAGAGCACGGAAGCAGCAAGAATACTGAGCGCCAGCAAATATCTCATTCCGTCCTCCATGGGATCGGGACGAACGTCAGCAAAGGTATCCCAGCCAAGCCAAAAGCTCAATATGCAATTATTTACAACAAAAGAGGCTTATCTTGAGCCTTTGATTTGTACCGGTTGGCGGCCTGCGCCGATGGGAATCACGCAGCCGTGAGCAATTTCGCAGTCGGCATTTTCAAACTGAATGGTGGTGTGCATGATGTGATATTCAACATTCAGCAGATCTTTTACCCGCCGCAGGATAATTTCACTCTCAGAAAGCGTCATGTCATCAATCCGCACGTGGCATGAGAGAGCATGGCTATCCGATCCAATGCTCCAAACGTGGACATCGTGAACGTCGCGAACTCCCGCAACCTCTGTAAGGCTGGCGCTGATGCGCTCGGCGGAAAGTCCTTGCGGCGCCCCTTCCAGAAGGATATTCAGGGTTTCACGGATGATGCCGAATGACGACCAGAGGATCAGGCAGGAGATCCCAACAGAAAGAGCCGGATCGACCCATGTTTGGCCTGTCCACAGAATGATCCAGCCGCCCACGATCACTGCAGCCGTGGAGAGGGTGTCACCGAGCTGGTGAATGAAGGCGCTGCGGATATTCACGTCATGCGCGGCGCGGAACAGCACCCATGAGATCGCGCCATTCATCAGCACGCCAATCACGGCAACCCAGATCATGATTCCGGGATGGACGGGAACAGGGTGCCTCATCCTAAGAAAAGCCTCATAAAAGATGTAAAAGGCGATTGCCACCAGGGTGAGCGCGTTGACGAAGGCAGCCAGTACTCCGGCGCGGTGGTAGCCAAACGTCTTGGTGGCGCTGGGCGGACGCGTTTGGATAAATACGGCTACCCATGACAGCAGGAGCGCGAGCAGGTCGGTTACGTTGTGGCCGGATTCAGACAGCAGCGCCAAACTGTGGGCCCGGATTCCGGCAAAGAGAGTGATCAGCACATACGCAAATGTGGCCGCAAGCGAATAGCGCAGAGCGCGGGCGCTTAGCGGTGCATGCGGATGCTGGTGCGTATGGGCCATAAAAATCCAGTTTACCCCCGAATGAAGCCGGATTCGAGGTCAACTACAAATGTGAGCACCTGAATCCATACTTGCGCACGCAAATACTCATTGTGAGCATCTGGGGCAAACCCATTCTCTCTCAGCTTAATTCTTATGCAGTCAGTCCGCCAAAGCGATCTCTTTTAACAGCTTGCAGCGCCAACGGTAACGCACGCTGCCATCTGCATGGCCAGAAACGTGCATCAAAGTAACTGGGGGCTTGGTGTGTCCATGCCATGAATCCCCCTAAATCTCAACAGCCGGATTTGGAGCACGCAATGAGAATTCCGATCTACGTTCTGGGTTTTGGGTTTGTATTGTCCGTTGGCGCTTTGACGGCGCAAACCGGCCAGCCACAGCAGCCAACTACGCCGGTGAGCCCGAGCACTCCGGCTACCCACGTCGGGGATGGCGCACAGAGTAAGGCCGGGACTCCGGTTCAGCCGACTACGACTGCGCCTTCTACAACCGGAGGTGTGGCGGGGGCCGCCAGTTCCAGCACCGCACAGACGCCCGACGCGGAGAACTCTAATAGTGGCATAAGCACAATGAGCGACTCCGATCTGCAGAGCCAGATTCAGAATGCTCTTAGCAAGGAGCCTACGCTTAGCGGCGACAGCCCACACGTAAATGTTTCCGGAGACACAGTCGAACTGGCGGGTAATGTCGGCACTAACAAAGAAAAGATCACCGCGACGCGGATTGTTCAGTCCTACACCGGCAGCAAGAAGCTGGTGAACAAGCTCACGATCAGCCCACGGAATGAGAAATCGTCACCAGCATCAACCGAGAATCCGGGCAGCACGGCGAATCCGGCCAATAATAATCCTGAGCCCAATAAAGGCACGCCGCCTTCGGGTTCTAAGCCACCTCTCAGGTAGATGAGGTGGTTGAAAGATCAGTATTGAAAGCTTGCTTGCGGCAGGTCACTCGTGTTGTCCCCCTGCGAGTTTGCTGAGGGATTGGCTTTCAGCCGAAACTTAGCCCCTTCAAGACGAAGCAGTTTTTCTTTTGTGCTAAGACCGCCGCCGTAACCCGTGAGAGTTCCGTTTGCTCCCAGAACTCTGTGGCAGGGAACGACGATGGCGATGGGATTGTCATGGTTCGCCTGGCCGACGGCGCGGAAGGCATTCGGGCGGCCAATGGCGCTGGCGATATCGGCGTAAGAGCAGGTTTCGCCGTAAGGAATACGCAGTAGCGCCTGCCAGCAATCTGTCTGGAACTGCGTCCCAACCAGGTCGAGTTCAAACGTGAAAGAGCGCAATTCACCGCGAAAGTAGCTTTCGAGCTGTGAAATGTAAGGGCGCAGATGTTCGGGTGACTCGATCCATGCTTCATCTTTACCGGCAGGCGGTAATGTGCCTTTGTAAAAGTGCAAACACCGCAGGCCCTTTGCAGTCGCGGCGAGCAGCAAAGGCCCTACTACCAAGGAGTCAATCCGGGCGAAGTAAACAGTTCTTAATTCCCGCATATGGAGAAGTTTAGCAGCGCAATGCATGCGAAATAAAATTCCAGCAGGTACTCTGACCTTACAACACGGGATGACTCAATCACATCTATTTCAACACTGCTGCTAAAGGGCGGCTGTGTTTCATCTTGAAAGCAAAAAAAAGTAGTGTTCTGCTGGCTGCGTGCATTGAATGAATGGTTGCACGGAATTCAGGCCAGAGGGTTCCCAGGGTCAGGTAGTACCGATAGTCGTTTTTCGGCCTCGTTACTTCAAGTTTGGGTTCCCTCCTCCGCTGATTTCTCACACCATCCGATAGCTTCCTCAGAACATTGACAGGTGAAGGGAACAATGGATATCCGCGGTATATTGCTGGCCAATTCAGAGCAGAATGTAGCGGGAAACCAGGCGCTGGATGCTCCCCTGGCAACTCTGGACGTGGCGGGAAAGAGCACGCTGCAGCGCATGGCAGAGCGGCTACAGCAGTACGGGATCTCTTCAGTAAGCGCAGTGGTGGAAGCCACATCCAACTCAGGCGTTCGCAATTTTGGTCTTCCCTCAGATGTCCCCTGCGTCTCTGCAGCTCCAGACCGTTTCTGGAGAACAGCTGAGTCTGTGTTCAATGACATGGCCCAGAGCGGCGCGGAACTGGTAATCCTGATCCGCCTTGGCGCTTACGCTGAAGTCGATTTTGAGAAGCAGGTCCAATTCCATATTGATCGTAAGGAACGTGTTACGCGGATGGCATCGGATGAGCAGGCGCTGGAAATTTTCTGCATCAGCGCCTCGCGCAGAAACGATGCGGCTTCGCTTTTCCGTACTCAACTGGCGCACTGCCGTAGCGAGTGTCCCGTTTTACAACATGATGGCTATGTAAATCCGCTGGCCAATGCGCGTGACCTGCGGCAATTTGCCATTGATATCCTCACCCGGCAAACGCAGACCTGCCCGGCGGGAAAAGAAATCAAGCCCGGAGTATGGACTGCTCCCGGTGCGCTGATTGAAAAAGGCGCGCGTGTTCTTGCGCCCGCATTTGTGGGCTCGCTGGCCCGTATCCGCTCCGGCGCGGTAATTACGCGGTGCAGCTCGGTGGAGCGGCACGCGGAAGTCGACTGCGGCACCGTAATTGAAAATTCCACAGTCCTGCCATTTTCTTACGTTGGAGCAGGGCTCGATCTGGCGCATTCGGTGGCCGGAATGGGCAGGATCGTTAACCTGCACCGGGACGTAACGGTGACCATCGTCGATCGCAAGCTCATTGCAGCAATGTCCGCGGCATCGGGAAAAAGATTTGTGACCAGCGCAGCGGAAGTGCTTACGTACCTTCCCAAGCTGGCTTTTCAGGGCATATTCGGCGCCAATAAAGTAGAAAAAACTGACCTTCAGACCACGTTGCGGAAAACGTCGCCCGCATTGGGCGCCGCCGCCGGGTTTGAAACTTCCGCCTGTGACACTGAGGCATCCCACAAGTTCCCCAACATGGTTGTCGCGAGGAGATATGGACATCAATAGCAGACCTGTCGTCGTAAAAAGAATGCCGGAGCGCCTGAACTCGCGCACAGCGCGAGAGTTTCTTCGCGATGTGCGTCCTTTTCTTGCGGCTGACCGTCCGCAACTGGTTTTCGATCTTTCTCTAGTCGCGCAGATTGATGCTTCCGGCGTTGAGATGCTGTTGAAATGCATGTCCGAAGCCCACAAACGCGATGGCGACGTGAAACTGGCTTCGCTTTCTGACCAGGCTGCGGTTGTGCTGGAGCTTACGCGTACGGAGCGCCTCTTTGAAATCTACGAAACTTCCACCGAGGCCGCCCGCAGCTTTAGCGGATTTCTGCCTAACTCCATGCGGCAACAACTTCTGCATAACAAACGTTCCCAACCTCTTGCAGCTTAGAGAAGTCGCGTGATGCCGCAATCTGAAAGCGTTATCACTCTCACACCAGCCGATGCAACCGTGGCAGCAGCCGAAGTGCGTCCGCAGCGCAGCGACCGCTCCACCATGCTGAATGGCAGCGCCGTGATGCTTGTGGCCATGATGCTGGTGAACATTTTCAACTTCGCCTACAACATGGTCATGGCCCGCATGCTGGGGCCAGGAGCGTTCGGGAATATCAATGCCGCAGTCACATTGCTTCTGCTGGCATCATGCATCAGTCTGGCATTCCAGTTGGTTTGCGCCAAGTTTGTCGCAAGGAACCATGCCGACTCAAGCAAGGCCGCGGTGGTCCACAACCTGCTCGGCAAAGCGTGGATGGCCAGTCTTGCACTGGGCGGCGTACTTTTTCTGGCGCAGAAACCAGTTGCAACCTACCTGAACGTGCCGAGGCCGTGGATCATTGGTCTGCTGGCGATTGGTATTGCGGCGTATGCGCCACTGGGCGTGAAACGCGGCGCGATGCAGGGTGTCTGCGCTTTTCCCCGGCTCGGGACTAACTTTGTTCTTGAAGCGGGGATACGCTTTTTTTTGGGAGCGGGACTGGTCATCGCCGGATACGGTGTTCTTGGCGCCGTGGGAGCGATTTCGGCGTCGGTCATCGCCGCATGTTTTATTCCACGAATTCCGGTGCAACTGCGCGTGCAGGCCAGTACGGCTGAGCCGCCGTCTTATGCAGAAGCGGTGCAGGCGATTGTGTTCTTCGTGGGCCAGGTCATCATCAACAATATCGACATTCTGCTGGTGAAGCATTTCTTCCCATCAGATCCTGCCGGCGTGTACGCTGCAATCTCCCAGATTGGCCGGCTGCTCTATTTCGCTTCATGGTTCGGCGTGGTGAACGCGATGTTCCCTGTGGCTGCGGCGGCTAGCCCAGAGACCAAAAAGTCCCACGGCATCGGGCTGCCATTGTTTCTGGTGTCCGGACTTTCGCTGATATTCGTCGCCATTGCTGCGCTGTTCCCTCACTTGATCATGGGCGTGATCTTTGGATCACGTTTTATCGAAATCGGCTGGCTGCTGGCGCTTTATGCCGTTGCCACCGGGCTGTATTCGCTGAGCGTTGTCTTTATCGCTTATGAGATGTCGCGTCGGATCGCCAACACCGGTTGGCTGCAATTGATCTTTAGCGGCGCGCTGGTGCTTGGCATTGGGCTGTTCCATCAATCGCTGCATGAAGTCATCATGGTGCGGATCGTGTTGATGGCTGCCATGCTGGCGCTGGTCGCGTTGCCCTTTCTGCGCCGCCATAATAAGGCGGAGCTCGCGGAGGCCGCATGAGAAAACTGCGTCGCCTTACTGAACCCGAAGTGATCGCGGAATTCCTTCGCGGAGAATTTTTCCAGAAGGAATATGACGCCGATCGCGAACGCTTTGCCTCTCTGGTGGAAAACCCCAATTTGACGGATGCCCAGGAGAACGAGATTCGTCGCATCCTGCTGTTTCGCCGCCGCGACACCATGTGGTGGGAACTGCCGGAAGACCGGAAGTGGTGGGAAATTGACTTCGAACCGGAAGACGTGGAGCAGGTAAGCGTCTTCCCTCGCGCACACTGGAGAAAAATCGCGCGCGGCAACTTCAAGGCGCTGGACGTTGCGGCACGCATACGGCAGCTCAAGGATTCGGAGCCAAATGAGTTCGCGAAGAAGATTTCCGAGATCAGCTCCAATCTTTCCTCCGATGTGCCGCAAGGGATGGTCATTTTTCTGGGTATCGATGAGCATCTCCCGGTCACGCTGCTGGAGGGCAACCATCGGTTTATCGCCGCTTTGCTGGCAGGAGGGCCGCAGCACCTTAGAAATGCCAGAATGGTGGCCGTTTTCTCCCCCCAGATGGAAAAATGTTGCTGGTATAAAACCAACCTGAGAACACTAGCCCGCTGCCTGAAAAACCGCATCCAACATCATTGGGACAGAGATGCTGATTTAGCCAAATTGCTTGCGGCGACGGCCGGAACCGAGAATATGGGCGCTTTTGCCGGAAGCACTCGTCCCCTGAAGTTCAAATAATGAAGTTCAAATAATGAAGTTCAAATAATGAAGTTCAAATAATGAAGTTCAAATAATGAAGTTCAAATAATGAAGTTCAAATGATGAAGTTCAATCATGACGTTCAAATAAGTGGGTCCAAGTAAGTATTTCGAAAACCAAGTTCCCCGAGGTTTTATGACAGCGCAATACCGAATCACGAGAATCCTGAGTACCATGCTGCTTGCCAGCCTGTGCTCCGCGCCGATGCTGCGCGCGCAGCAGACGAATCCTGCCACGCCGCAACAGGCGCCCGAAACGAGCCAGCAGCCACAGTCACAGCCGACGACAACGCAGCCAGCGCAAACAATACCGCCTGCGCAAACGGATCAGGCGCAGCCAGCCAATCCAGTTCCAGCAGCCGCCCCAGCGCAGAACACACAGCCCGCAGCCCCGGCACAAAATCAGCCACAGCAGCAGCCGTCGTCGCCGGGAACCAGCGTGAATCCGTCGCAAGGGCCACTGCAGCCTGTTACCACGTACCCTGACGCTTCAGGAGCACAGCAGGATCAGCCATCGCCTAACGCCGCGCCGGCACAAACAACGACCATTCCGGAAGCGCCACAGCCCAAAACCCAGACTGAACCCGTGGGCGCCGCGACCGCTGAAAGCGTCCCGACCACTGGAGGAGCAGCGGCCAGGCCAGCCGGTATCGCCATTGCTCCGGCTAAGCAGCACCAGACACGGTCTCTGCTGCTCAAGATTGGCGCAGTTGCCGCGGCGGGCGCAGCCTTGGGCACAATCTTTGCGTTAAGCCACAGCACCTCGTCAACGCCACCGGGGGCTGGCGCTGCCGGAGTTACCGGAAGATAGTTGGAAGGGCATATTTTTAATGACTAACGATCGTTGTAACGATCGGGGCCAAGACTGCACAACTAACATGGACAGGCCGAATCCAATGACTCACAATGTTGCCAACACTCCCTTGCTCCTTTCCTTCTCTGGCGTGGATGGTTCAGGGAAGTCCACGCAGATTGATACTCTGCGCTCCGCGCTGCATGCCGCCGGACTTAAGACCACGCTGCTGGCCTTTTGGGACAACGTGGTGGTAGGCGTTAAGTACCGCGAAGGCTTTGTTCATAAGGTCTATAAGAGCGAGCGCGGGATCGGCGCGCCCGGCAAGCCGGTGAACCGTCGAGATAAGAACGTCCGCGGCTGGCACCTCACGCTGGCGCGGCATTTTCTTTACCTGCTCGACGCCATCCATCTTTGCCGAGTGGTGGCACGCGCCAAAAAGAGCGGTGCTGATATCGTGATCCTGGACCGCTATATTTATGACGAGCTTTCCAACCTGAACCTGCAAAACCCGCTGAGCCGGAGATTCGTGAAGTTTGTTCACGGCTTTGTGCCCCGGCCGGATATTGCCTACCTGCTTGACGCTGACCCAGTTGCCGCTTACGCGCGCAAGCCTGAGTATCCCGTGGATTTTATGAAGAAGTGCCGGCGAGCTTACTTTGACTTGGCAGGGATTTTAAAGACCATGACGGTGATCCCGGCTCTCGATCTGCCGGAAGCCAAATACGCCGTGTTGCGCGCAGCCGAGCGTGAACTGGCAGCTCAGGGCCGCTCGAGAGATTTGGTATCAGGGAGCTTGTCAGCGGCGTAAAAGAGTTCTCACGGGATCGATATATCTCTACTAACTTTTGCGCGTTTAAGTTTGGAATTTTCGAATCACGCCCCAAAAGCCTCAGAGATTTCCAGCAGCTCTGCTTATCCAGCTCTCAAGGTGCAACCCGCATTTGTTTAATCTACTCGAACTAAGTAAGCCTGAGAATCTGCGCATGCCTGCCTTTGCTACGGGTTTTCACGGGTAAGGCCACTTTCGTCGCGAAAGTCATTCAAATCGTTTTTCTTAGAGGGGAAGAAAAATATGAAACGCACACTTACGCTGTTAGGTTTGGGGCTGATGCTCTCGGCGCCAGTAGCTTTTGCACAGAAATCGATGGACCAAGCCAATGAGAAAGCCGTACAGATCACGCAAGGCCCAACCATCTCCAACATTACCGGCAATTCGGCCACGATTAACTGGACCACGAACTCAGCCGGCGCGAACCACGTTCGCTATCGCGTAGCAGGAAGCAACAGCGCCTGGAAGTCCGCGTACGCATCCGGCGGAGGCACCAGCCACTCTCTGCAACTCACAGGTCTGGAACCGGGCAAGAACTACGAATGGCAAATTCTGACTCGTGATGGCGACTTGCGCACCGCTGGACAGTTCCAGTCGGCAGCAACCGCCAATGGCACCGCGCCTGATGTGAATGCGAATGCCGGCGCAGCGCCCGCGTCGCCAGCCCCAGCCGACACTTCCAACGGCAAGGTTGCTCTGTATCGTTCCGCCAACAGCACCGGTAACCTGCATCTCTATACCGTAAACGCAGGAGAACAGAACGCCAATGGCTTCCACTCTGAAGGACTTACCGGATACCTTCTGGCGGGCCAGGGCTCAGGCACGGTTCCGCTCTATCGGATGACCGGCAGCAATGGCGACACGGTGCTCACGCAGGCGGGCAGCGAACAGACCACCGTGCAGGCGCATGGATATACCAATAATGGCATCATCGGCTATATTGCCACTACGCAGGCTCCCGGCACACAGCCGCTCTATCAGCTGTCGAGTTCCGATGGCAGCGCCCACTTTTACACCACCTCCGCCAGCGAGAAATCCCAATTCCAGAGCCAGGGCTGGAAAGATCAAGGCATTGTGGGTTACATCTATCAGCAGTAACTGAGAGAACAGTTTGTTCGCGACTGAGCCACCTGCAACCCACAGGTGGCTTTTTCGTGGAACTGATCTTTTTGCAATTATCGGGATGCAATTCGGAAGGCTATTGTCTTTCTTTGAGGAATTCCTGGGTGATCTCCGGGAGCTTTTCGCGAATCTGGCTGGGCAGGCGATCATGGATGCGCCGAGCCTGTATACGGGCAACGTCAGCGACAACTACCGGCGCCGGTGTGGCAACGGCGACGATGAGCCATACCACGCTGAAGAAAAGGAAGCCGGCTAAAGCGATCAATTCCAGTACCAGCGCGTGGCGGGGAGAAAAATGCCGTACAGCGCCGAAGGCTACCAGGAACATCACAGCGGAGACGCCCGCCACAATCATTAATCCAATGTCGATAGTGCGATGCAGGACCTGACGCGAGCGGCAGTGGGCGCACTCAGCCAGATGCGCTTCATAATCGCCGCGCATCTCCGGCGCCAAGCCTGAGATATCGTATCGCCAGCCGGCGAGAATGTCCCCAACTACGCGATCACTGCACATATTGCTCATTGACTTGCCTGACTGCTAAATTCAAACGGCCTCAAACCGCCCATAGGGCGGGTTCCTAACCTATTCTCATCCTAGATTAAGGTCTTTGTACAGGTATCTTCTCACCCCAGGCAGAGAGGCTGCAATGGGTGGTCCTGCTGGGCCAGGGTAAGAGCACAGGACTGAAAAAGGTTCAACTTCCCACCAAGGGCTCTATTCGCCGTGTCTCGGGCGACTTCAGGGTGGTTATTGTGCTCGGAAAGATGGGCCAGAACCAGGAAAGCCGCCTGCCCGTCGTAGTCTTTTTCAAAGAAGTCAGCCAGCGCCGAATTGGAAAGATGGCCTACGCGGCTCATGACCCGCTGCTTCACCATCCATGGGTACGGCCCGTTGCGCAGCATTTCCAGGTCATGATTGGATTCGATCATCAGTCCGTCGCAGCGCCGAAGATGATCTTTCACATTGGAGGACAAATAGCCCAGATCAGTGACTACACCAATTTTTACGCCATCGGCCTTAAAGGTAAAGCCGCAGGGATCAGCCGCGTCATGCGGAATAGTGAATGCCGTAACGGTAATGTCGGCGATCTCAAAGCTGCGGCCCACCTGAAAATGTTCAAGCTGGTCCAACTTGGCCGGCTTGCCTTCAGTATCTTTGGTGGCGCGCCGCCAGCTGTGGTATGTGGCCTCAGTAATGTAAACCGGGATTTGCAGTTTGCGCGCCAGCACCTGAAGTCCCGCGACGTGGTCCTGGTGCTCATGCGAGATCACAATGGCTTTCAGCTTTTGCGGATCTTCACCCGCGGAATGCATGCGCTTAAGCGTTTCCCGGCAAGAAATGCCGGCATCCACCAGGATGCTGGCACAGGAACTGGAAAGCACAGTGGAGTTTCCTCTGCTGCCGCTCGCCAGGACTGTCATGCGCATCGCCACTGAACGCAGCATAGCGGGAATCGTCCCTGCGAGGGAGTAGCAAAGTAGTTAACACGAGGAAAAGCTGTCTCTACTAGCTCGGTGGAGGGGCTCCTTTGTCTTTAGGGCACAAGAGCCTGGTTCTTCAAATAGGTCTGAGCAAAGCCGCCTTCGCCAGTAACCGAAACATCGAAAACACACTGAGCCCTCATAATCTTGTTTTTGATCTTTTGGCAGGCTGAGAGGGCCTTTTCACGGTTAATGGGCTTCTGAGGAGGCGCGGAACCCGGCGCGACGCATGGAGGTTTGTTAGGAGGCCATTTTTTATCCGTGAAGGTGGCCGTGGAAGTACCCGGCGCGTAATCGAACAAGCTGGTGGCATTGGTGACACGCCAAGCATCGGCGAATGTTGAATTGAGATCGAAGTAACGCTGGCTCAAGGAGACCGGTCGCGGCCCCATGGGCGTGCCATCCGGTAGCGCCGGCAGCCAGTTTCCTGCGGTAATCGCGCCCATGACGCCTTCCCTAGCGTGAGTATTGACGGCATCGACGTTCATGAACCACCTGCTTTGATCTTGCCACCAATGGGTGGTGATGATCAAGCGGGTCCCGTCGGGGGAAGAGATTTCGAGGCTACCCGCGGCGGTCGAAACCACGCGGCCTCCTCCTGCTAGCTTGATTCCCGAGGGGTCGAGGCGACGCTCCTCACCGTCGACCCGCAGAACAAGAGTTTTTTGTTCGCGATCTGATGCGGGCTCAAGGGTGATGCGGTTTTTGCCCACCCGGGCAGCGACGGCGGTAATTATGCTCACGCAGCTGGCGAGGCCCGTTTGATCATCAGGTGGAATCCCACCAGCGCTGCTAATGGGTGTTTGGCGCACCTGAACCTCCAGGCCGCTTGCGTCGATCAGATGAACAAACTCCCCTGCTCCTTGAAAATTGTAGGGGACGTTATTGAATGTAGTGACGTGCGGATCGCCGCGGCTTGAGGCGTCACCACTGGCTGGAACGCCGCACCAATTCAGGAGGTTCTTAATTTGAGGAGTACACTTTACGAATCGCTGATCCGTGGGCGAAAAACTAGTTCCCGGCGCATTGCATTCCTCCGTATGGGCGGTGGTGCAGGCGAGAAACTGCGGGTCCGTGTTTGGGAGATTGGGAGTGCACACCAAACTTCCGGGGGCGCCTTGCGGCATGGTAGCTCTCGCGTTTGGCGAATTCGGCGCCAAGGTCGGCACGCGTGCACCTAAAGAAGCCCGCAAGGTAACGCCGCAATATCCTCCTAGAAGGGGAGAAAGGTGCGGCAGGCGTCCGCCGAATCCGGCGGCAATAGCGGTGCCGTGACATGCCGAGCAAGACGACGGGGAATTCATTGGCGGCACGCTGTCAGGCCAGGTCACGGTGTCACCAGATCTTACGATGGGTATGTGAAATCTGCCTGGCGCAAACGTCGGCAGTCCGCTAGCACTCAAGCCTGAGAGTACGGTGCCGTGAATGATGTATGGATTTTCGCCAGCGTGGCAGTCCGAACAGACGCCACCACCCCCAAGATTAACGTCGCCGATGAGCTCGCTGCCGCCCCCGAAATTGCCAATGGGAGCCGCGGTGCCGCGCGTAAAGTTGAATTGCACTCCGTTCTTTTCATTGTCCCAAAAGCAAGCCTTGCCAGTCTGACCGAGGCAAATCACGCCGTCGAGTATTACCTGATTGCCGGAGTCGAAGCGAGGCAAAGCGACGCACATCCCATCGGGACCAGACGGCGTTGAGGCAGCCGAACTGCGAAAGGTCAACACTTCGGCACCCAAACCGGCGACGATAAATAATTCATTCTGAGGAATTGTTCCTTGACTAACCCAAGATGTGCCAGGTCCAAAATCAGGCGGAACGGGCACCCCGGCGGCGAGACACTCGGCGCGATAGGGCGCGCCAGCATTGGTCGTCAAATCTGCTGGGCCCGGCATTCGCCGAAAACTGCTGGAAAAGTTTGCTTTGACCAAAATGTCAACGGGCCGAATTCGCGGCTCGCGGAGGACTGATCCCAAGACAGTTTTCAGGCGCTCGCTAAGCCGCGGATTGGGTTTGAAGGGTTCTGTGCTTCGCGGAGCAGCAATATCAGGATTGTTGGTCAGCTTACGCGTGAGCAACGATTTGAGCAGGTTGTTTTTGCCGCGGATCCGGTCTCGCTTGTCGAGCTTGGCCTGGTCTATGAGCCAGTCGAGAAGGGAACCATTCAGTACAAGTTGCGATTGCTCATCTAGAGTAAGGCCCTCTGTTAGCTTTTTTCTTAGGTCCGAGAACCGGGCTTTCTGACCATCGTCGAGTTTTTCAACAAGTAGACTCTGATACCACGCTTGGGCCTTGCGGACGAAGTCGAGTGTAGGAGCGATCTCAGACCCAGTTTGGTCAAACATCGCGCCATGGCCGACATAGGCGATCGGATCCTTGTCGGTCACCTGGGCATGGGCAACTCGCAGAAATGGCAAATACGGGGCCAAAGCGCAAAACAGGATGACAATAAGCAATGCAAGGTAACTTTTTCCAGAAGCTCTCCGCGTGAGGGTAGACATGTGCGTGATCTCCTCGACCGGTTGGAACTTAGGCGGCTAATTTCACTTTACGTTCTGCTGTGGAAGAAGTTTGTACTTTCTCGGTATTTCTTCCGGTCTTGGGGAACATTAGCAATACCGAATAGAAAACAATGTGGACATATTATTACTTAGATTCCTGTTGTCAAGACCTACTTGTGTCATTTTCGCAATTAGACAATAGGTGAGGGGCTCAAAATGGGGCGGTTTTCGTTCCCTGATTTATGTGGAGCGTGTCGGGAGTCTCGTATCCGCAAATGGAGAAATTACCGCGGATCTGCGCGGCGGTAGGATCTTCACTTCATCTGCACGTCGACAACAGTTTCTTTTTTGTCCTCACATTCACGATAGATCCAGACTTTCGGCGGGTCAGAGCGATAGCCGGCCGCGATGCGGTCAAGGATATCGGCCACGGTGGCATTTTTTATTTCCACGATCATCGGCGGAGAGATGACTTTCCTGGATGTAATGACGCGATGGAAAAAGTGAATGTGGTTCCTGCGCAAAAATGTTGTGACTTCCGGCGCGCGCCATAAGGCCGCCATCACAGCGTCAGGCTCGCGATCTTCAATAACGCGAAACTCCCGCAGCTTTACCCGCAGAAGCCGGGCTTTGATGTCACTATCCGCCAGCCGCACGCCACTGGCGGGCGATTCACGCCAATAAATATTTTGATATCTGGCGGATATCTCCTGCAGGGCCTTGTCCAGAGGCTCAAAGGTGACCGGCGCTTTCATGCGATAGGACTCGGTTACCCCAAGCACGCCGCATTCCCCGCGCAGCATGATCCCACCGCTGCGATGGGCAACGTTCAGGATACGCAACATGGCCGCGCCCGCTTCTATGTCATCGCCGGAAGGGGTCGGGCTGGCTTGTGCTGCAGGCTTGCCCGGAGACGGTCCCGGATTCGGTTGAGGCGCAGGTTTGCCACAACCGGAAAGCACGATTGCCAGCAAAACGCAGCAGGGCGCAATTCGGTTCTTGTTGAGGAGCATGTGAGTCGTCATGGGCACAATAAGGCTTTCAGCAGGATAGCCGCCAGGAAGGTGAACTAGAAAGTAGCAACTTAGCTACGGCACCATACGCCGCCGACATCGGCCTGTTAGCGAAAACCATTCAATACAAAGCACTTGATCTTCTGTTGATCCGGGGTTGATTGCGAATTTACCCGCGGAGTATTGCCGCTTTCGCGCAGACGAAACATGATGGCCGCAGGAGGAAACTAAACCATGCGGCTTCACACTAAGACCACTCAATTCACTCTTGCAGCTTTTCTGTTCTGTGCGACATTTGCGGGATTCGCGCAGGACCAGAACGCGAACCAGCCCAAACCAGATGCTTCCACGCAGAGCAATCAGCCGGTTAAGAACGACCCAATTAAGAATGATTCCCGCTGTGTCCAGGGAAGCAATCCAGGATCGCCCACGGATACGCAGTGTGTCCCACCGGGAACCAGTGTTGTGATCATCAATGACCCAGCCGGGCGCGACAGGGAACAAGCAGCCGCCTATAGGGCCTTAATGCGCGCACGTGCAATTCAGGAAGAAGCTGCTCGCACTCAGCGATATGACCCTGAACCCAAGCTTCATGCCAATCCAGACGCCTCTGACCCATCTGTGTTGCTCAAGAATTCCAAGGACCACGACTACATCCTGCGTAACTTTCACACCATGTACGTGGACGCGCGGGACGCACAATATTTCGGTAGCGACCAGATGAAGGCAGCGCTGGGCAACAACGAGGATTTTGCAAAGCTGAACATCCATATCGTGGAAGACGCGCGCGTGGCCGATACGGTGCTCACTGTCAGCTACACGTTTGCCTGGGACTATCCGTTTGCCTTGCGCCATCAGAATACCACCATGGTCCTTGTCTCCGGCAAGGGCGTAGGTCCATTTTCAGGCCCACTGGGCGCGACCGACGTGGCCCGCCAGTTTGTGAACGCGGTCAAGGCATGGCGTGAGGTGAAGACAGCATCTGGCAAATAGCGATTGGCAACCAGCCAAACCAACTTCTTTACCGCGGATTGACGCAGATAAACGCGGATTGGGAAGCGCGGATTGGAAACAAAAGATAAGCAAAAGCTTGAAACACGGAGGAAATGAGGAATCGGAGAAGAAGCCAGCAAAATAGGAATAACCATTCTGCTGGTTTGCTTCCCGATCACGGCGATGACGGCTACGCGCGATCACGGCGCTTAGCAAAGTGGGTCTTGGCAACATCCGGGCTAATTGCCAAGTGCTAGCTGCTAGGTGCTCACATATAAATCACATAAGAGCTGTGCCACAGTGCGCTGGGCAGGCTGCCGGGCGTGCGCGAGGTCAGGATGACGTTGTAGTCCTGAGAGACCGGAAGCGCATCGAGAAACTGAGGATCGCGGCTATCGGGCTGGATGGTGGCAAGGTAGCGCAGAAAGTCTGCCAGGTGGAGACCGCCATCGTAGCAGGAACCGGCATAAGAGAGATCGATGTTTTCGGTATTGAAGTGGCATGCTAATGAGGCCGCCAGTGAGACCGCGTGCTCATACGCAGGCGAAGCGACGTGTCCGGGCTCAGGGTTATCAAATACCAGGCGCAAGCGGCGCTCGTCTTCGCGTGTGAACTCGCGGACTTTGAGCTGGCCGGTCTTGGCCGTGGCTTTCCAGTCCACAAAGCGGCCGGGGTCCTGCGGCGTGGCTTCACGGATGCGGTAGAGCTCCGTGCCGCGTCCGCGCATGAAGGAAACAAAGTCTCCAGTAATCATCGGCAGGACATCGAGAAAATCGTCAGGCTCGAGCAGCGGCGGATAAACAATGAGATCGCGCTCCAGCGCAACCTTGCGGCTTTTGACCAGGAACGAAAACGGAAAACGCGTGGCAATGCTGAACCCTTCCTGGCTATAGTGGCCGCGGCGCGGGAATGCTACTTCCAACTCAGTGCCAGCCGTGTTTTGCGCGGCGACATAGGTGAAGTAAACCGGCCGCGTCAAAATGGGGGGCTGGAACGGCGGGGGATTCCTGCGGCTTAACGTGTAATCGGGCATCCGCAGCCAGCGCTTCTTTTTGGGAAAGACAAACTCGGTCTTGTTCCATTCCCAGCTTCGGCGTTGCTGCTTTTTATCCACCGGGGTAAAGACTTTTACGGAAAATGCGGGCATCCACAGGCGGGGATTGATCAGGTTCACGCGCAGCTGCACCGGCGCCTTGGCGAAAGCGTTCCTGGGCACGACGACGTCCAGCTCCAGCCGCCGCAAATCCGCAGCCGAGCCGATGCCTGAAACCACAATCGCCGCCAGCATGGCCGCTTCCACGATCCACAAAAGATTGTTTGCTGTATTGAGCGCGGCGATTCCGATGATTACCAGGACGACGATGTAGACGATACCTTCACGCGTCAATTCGTAGTCAAAGGCATCTTTCATCCGCGCAGCAGCCACACGACGCGCCAGAAAAGGCACCGTCAGCAATCCCACGACAAGGGCCAGACACAACGCCGTGATGGCAAAGATCGACGTGGCCAGAAGATTACCGCGCTCCCGCGCTACGGACGAAAATACCGCCGCTGCGAATGCCAGTCCCAGACCTGCCACGGCCATAAAAAAGCGCTGCCACGCTTCGCGATCCACACTCTCCCACGTCGACTTTAAAAATTCACGCATCGCTTACCCTAGTGTGGCATAACCCTGCAAAATCCCGGTAGTGCCTAAAGTGCTTTCCAGTTCGTACCACGATTCGGCAGAGTCATTGCTGAGCGCTTGCCACTCATCGTCTATTGACGATCAATAAAATCAAGAACCAGCCGGTTGAACTCCTTTGGCATCTCTTCGAAAGGGAGATGTCCCGCGCCTTCGATCATTGTGAGCTGACAGTCCGGCAGGGCGCGTTTGAGAGCTTCAGCAGATCCGACATCCACCGCCGTATCGCGGGTCCCCCAGATCAAGAGAGACCTTGCCTTAATGCGGGGAATCGCGGCGCGCAAGGCGTTCACGTCCTTTTCCCAGCTGTGCAGGGTGTTCAGGATGTTATCTACCCTACCGGGCCGCATGATCTGCGAACGGTAGCCTTCGACTGTTTCAGGGGACAGGCGGCGGGGATCGCCATACATTCGGGCCAAAGCAATGCGATACAGCGGACGGGAAACCGGCCAAGCGGTCCGCAGCAGTGCCTCACCTATACGACCATTTAAGAAGCGTATCCGTCCCAGACCTTGAGATGACCAGGGATTCACCGGCGCAACCAGCACCAGGGAACGCACTTTTGCGCTCTGGGCGGCTAGAAACATTGCGATAGCGCCACCCCACGAGCAGCCCACAACATCCACTTCTTGCAGCCTAAGTTGCTCCAGCAGGCAGGCCACGCGGCCCGCCTGCGCCGGCATGGAGCAGTCCAGATGGCATGGCGCATCGCTTTGACCGTGGCCTGGCAGATCAACCGCGTAAACGGTATGTCGCAGTGAAAGTGCTTCCATATTCCATCGCCAGCAGAACGATCCGCCTAAGAGTCCATGCAGGAGCAAAAGCGGCCGGCCGGTTCCCGCGCGTGAGTAGTGGATTGGTTGGGCGTCGATCTCCGCCGTAAGTTTCTCGATTTCCATGGCAGGTAAAGACAACTGCTTTTCCGTTTCGGGCACTCAAATAGGATGTTATCGCCTTTGTCGCTTCTGAATGCGGGGCTCCTCCAAGAGGCCCCGCAATTTTAAGGTTTGGGCCACCCTTTAGCCGCCAATCTGCTCCCAAAAACCGGAGATACAAAAAGCCACAGCGAAATACCAATTTCAGTAGCTTTTCAGTCTTAAGGTATTTATAATTTTGTAAGTCTAGGGAAACACGAAACTTATTGCTACAGCCAGAAAAGTATATGGCATCTCAGTTGCTTGAATCCAACCCGACCCCAGCATCTTCAGGCTTCAGGCCCGGGGTGGAGAGGTTTGGAAAGCAGCGCATGCGAAAAGATTCCCTAGTTCGTTTCTCCGCCATTGTACTGGCGGTGCTGACGGCCGCTTGCGTCGCATTTGCCATCATTAATTGGCAAAAAGAGTCCCAGTACGTCACCCCGACGGATGGCGTGTGGTGGAAAGAGCATTCCGGCTTCCTGGTGGCCAAAGGCGTGGTACCCAACGGCCCAGGAGACAAAGCCGGCATCAAGGTGGGCGACAAGTTATTGCGCGTGAATGGCCTGCCAAAAGACCAGACCATCAAAAACCAGGTTGAGTTTGAAAAGCATCTTTACCGCAGCGGCGTTTACTCTCGTGCCACGTATTTGCTTGACCGGCAGGGCATCAGCTTGGAAGTGGGGCCGGTCATTCCGATTCCGGCGGACAATTCCCTTAAACTGGGCCAGCGGCTTATCGCGCTGATTTATCTAGGGATTGGCTTGTATGTTTTATTCCGGCGCTGGACAGCACCGAAATCGACCCACTTCTACCTTTTCTGTCTAATTTCATTTGTCCTGTATTCGTTCCATTACACAGGCAAGCTGAATGCTTTTGACCAGACGATCTATTGGTCCAGTATTGTTGCGTGGCTGTTGCAGCCGGCATTGTTCCTGCATTTTGCGCTCACATTCCCGAAGCCGCGCCGCCTGCTGGCAAAACATCCCTGGGCAATTTCTCTTGCGTACTTGCCGGGAGCGGCCCTGCTGGTAATGCAGGTTGTTGCTGTATCGATCTTTGAGTTCACTGAATCCCTGCGCTGGGACCTGGACCGGCTGCAGATGGTTTATCAGACGGTGTATTTCGGGATTGCAGCCGTGATCCTGTGGCGCACCTACCGTAAAGCGGGCACACCGCTGCAACAGCAGCAGCTCAAGTGGATCTCCCGCGGCACCGTTCTTGCGATTGGGCCTTACACGCTCTTCTACGTTATTCCTTACATTGCGGGGGTTTTACCCACGCCGGCGATGAAGATTTCCGTGCTGTCGCTGGTCTTCCTGCCTGTGACCTGGGGTTACGCCATTGTTCGTTACAGGCTGATGGACGTGGACATCATCTTTAAGCGCGGCGTTGCTTATACCCTGGCGACGGCGGCAATTGTGGTGGCTTATTTCGTCGGAATCGGCAGCCTTGCCGGCTCAATCACGACGAAATATCCCGGCACGGGAACGTTCGGCCTGATCGCGGTCATCATCATTACAGCGCTGATTTTTGAGCCGCTGAAGAACTGGATTCAGGTCCGGGTTGATCGCTTCTTCTACCGCAAGCGCTATGACTATCGCCGCACACTGATTGAGTTTGGCCGCGAACTCAGCTCTGAGACCGATTTGCACGCCATGCTTGCGTCGGTCATCGACCGCCTCTCGCGCACGCTGCTGGTTGATCGGATTGCCATCTTCCTGGCTACGGACGCTGAAGCCAACGACTTTGTGATGGAAAAATCTTTCGGCATCAGCTATGCCGGCTCGCTCGATCTCAGCTTCCTGGTGGTGGAACGTCCCGAGCAGTATGCCGGGCACATCTTCTTTGACAATACGCGCAAAGCGCTGCAGGAAAGCGTGACCGCCCGAGAGACGATTGCCAAGCTGAACCTGAATTACTACATCCCGTGCACTGTGCAAAACCGCACGATTGCCGTGATGGGTTTGGGCAAGACCATGTCCGGGGACTTCCTATCGAGTGAAGACGTTGAGCTACTGGAAACGCTGGCCGGATACATGGGGATCGCCATCCAGAACGCGCGGCTGTACGCGTCATTGGAACAGAAAGCCAGCGAATATGAGCGCCTGAAGGACTTCAATGAAAACATTGTGGAGTCCATCAGCGTAGGCGTGCTGGCCGTGGACCTGGAAGACCGCATTGAGTCATGGAACTCACAGATGGAAGTGATGTATGCCATGCCGCGTTCGCAGGTGCTCAATGAGCGGCTGAGTGAAGTGTTTCCCGCTGAGTTCATGGAAGAGTTTTACCGCGTGCGGCAGAATCCGGGCATTCACAACCTGTATAAGTTCCGTCTGCACACCCGCGCGGGTGATGTGCGCATTGCCAATGTGGCCATTGCGCCGCTGGTCACCCGCAAGTTCAACGTGATTGGCCGTCTCATCATTGTGGATGACATCACAGAGCGGATGGAGCTGGAATCACAGTTGAGTCAGGCAGAAAAGCTTTCATCGATTGGATTGCTGGCTGCGGGCGTGGCGCATGAAGTTAATACGCCGCTGGCCGTGATCTCCAGCTACGCGCAGATGTTGACCAAGCAGATCAATGGCGACGCCAAGCTTGGGCCGTTGCTGGAAAAAATCACGCGCCAGACGTTTCGCGCTTCTGAGATCGTCAACAACCTGCTGAATTTCTCACGCACCAGCGCCACGGAATTCAGCGCCATCGATCTGAACAAGATCATTACAGAAACGCTCACGCTGCTGGAGCACCAGCTCAAAACTTCTCACGTGAAGGTGCAAACCAATTTGTATACCGGACTGCCGCTGATCCACGGCAATTCCGGCAAGCTACAGCAGGTATTTCTGAACCTGTTCCTGAACGCCAAAGACGCCATGGCGGGTAAGGGCGGCACGCTGCACATCAGCACGGCAAACGGCGACAGCGTCCAGGTGAACATCAGTGACAGTGGCGCGGGCATTTCGCCGGACCATATCAACAAGATCTATGATCCGTTCTTTACCACGAAGAACGTTCCGCGTGAAGGCCAGTCGCGCGGCACGGGCCTTGGTTTGTCAGTGACGTACGGAATCATTCAAGAGCATGCCGGCAAGATTCGCGTGGACTCCCAACCTGGCCAGGGAACCACGTTCCAACTGGAATTTCCAATGAGGAAGGCAGTCAATGTCTGAAGCCGCGGTCTTAACTCGTCCCCAGGCCTACGTCTCCAGGGGCGGTTCAATTCTGATCATCGATGATGAAGCCGGCATCCGCGAGTCGCTGGAAACGCTGTTGGAGTTCGAAGGGTACAGTGTGGAGTCTGCCGAGACCGGTGAAGATGGCCTGGCCCGCCTGAGCGAGCATACTTTCGATCTTGTCCTGCTCGACTTTGCCTTGCCTGACCGCAACGGACTGGAAATTCTGGCTGACATTCGCTCGCGCGATTCCCAGCTTGCCGTGATTATGATTACCGCCTACGGCACATTGGATAACGCCGTACGCGCCATGCAGAAGGGCGCCACCAATTTTATCCAGAAGCCATGGGACAATGAAAAGCTGCTGGCCGACGTGCGCGCCGCCGTGGCCCGCCGCCGGGTGGAAGAAGAAAACGAGCAGCTCAAACGCGCGTTGAAAGAGCGCTATAACTTTGAGCATATCATCGGCAAATCTGATTCCATGCTCAAGATTTTTGACCTGGTCGGACAGGTCGCTTCCAGCCGCTCCACCGTGCTGATCCAGGGTGAAAGCGGCACCGGGAAGGAGCTGATAGCCAAAGCGATCCACGCTAACTCTCCGCGCAAGAACCATCCCTTTGTGCCCGTCAACACCGGCTCCATGCCGGCTGACCTGCTGGAATCAACGCTGTTCGGCCACGTGAAGGGCGCTTTCACCAGCGCTATTTCTTCCAAAAAAGGCCTGTTTGAAGTGGCCGATGGCGGCACCATTTTCCTGGATGAGATCGGCACCATGAGCATGGAAACACAGGCCAAGATTCTGCGCGTCCTGCAAGACCGCAAATTCATGCACCTGGGCGGCATCCATGAGTTGCAGGTGGATGTGCGCGTGATCGCCGCCACCAATATTGATTTGCAGGTGCTGGTGCGGGAAGGCAAATTCCGCGAAGACCTGTTTTATCGCCTTAATGTGATCACCGTGGACCTGCCGCCGCTGCGCAACCGTGGTGAAGACGTCCCCCGACTGGTTGGGCATTTTTTGGAAAAGTTTTCCCGCGAGAATGGCAAGTCAATCATCAACATTGCGCCGGAAGCTCTGCGGCCGTTGATGGATTATTCCTGGCCGGGTAATGTGCGCGAACTTGAAAACGTGATTGAGCGCGCCGTGGTGCTGTGCAATGGGCCGACGGTAGGCATTGAGCTCATCCCTGACCACATTGTTGGCAGAGGATCTGAGGCCAAGATGTTTGAGCACCGCCCGGACGCGTCATTGTTTGAAATCGTAGAAGACTGCGAGCGCCGTTTGATCGTCAACATGCTGGAAAAATGCAGTTGGAACCAGACTGACGCCGCCGAGCGCTTCCACATTCCGCTTTCCACGTTGAACCAGAAGATCAAGCGGCTCAATATTGAGATCAGGAAGAAGGGCGCCCGGGATTAACAGCTTTTGCAGTCTGACGACGATGCCAGATTTTCTGCCAGAGGCGAAGCCCGACCAGCACAACCGCCATGGCGTAAAAACCTGCCTCTGGATTGATGAAATGAACAGCCAGCATGGCTGAGCCCAGCGCTAAGGGAAAGAAAAGGATTTGCTGTCCCATGAGCTGGGCTTTCAGTGGCTCGTCTTCACTCAGCAGTTTCTTCTGCCTGGCTATCAGCCATTGCGCTGCCAACAGGGTGGCTGCCAAAAACATGTTGCCAAAATAAATCTCCTGGGCCACGCGGTTGCGCAAGAAATGCCCCAGCAACGCGCAGGAAAAAGGCATGACAGAGATCGACATCAGAAACAACAGGTTTAACCACACCAGCACAATTTGGAGATGCCGGACGAAATGCATTGCCAGATGATGCATTACCCAGAGAAGTCCACAATAAAGAAAAGAAACAAAAAAGCTAAAGAAAGCCGGCGCTTCGTGGCCAATACTTTCCAGCAACTGGCTGGTGCTCACCGACCTGGGCAGGTCAGGAACCCTTAGTTCCAGCACCAGCAGCGTCATGGCAATGGCAAAAATTCCGTCCGTGAGCGCTTCCATACGCCCCTTGGAGAGCAAGATGCTGTGAATCAACTTTCTGGCTGACAATTGTGGAGTGCTCATGTGGGTGAGATTGTAGCCGACACGATTGCCAGCCACAATCAGGTGCTTTGCCGAGGATTTGGGCGCGGACTAACGCTCTGCTATATTTCATCTTGGATGGAACTGATCTCGCCGTTCGATTTCGTGAAGCGCAGTATCCTCGCGGTGCAGGAGTACACCTACCTTTCGTTGCGTTCGCTCACAAATCTGTTCCGCAAGCCTCTTTACATGGCAGATACCATCCAGCAAGCCGACCTGATCGGCGTGGGATCTCTTCCTATTGTGGTGCTTACCGGCATGTTCACCGGCGTTGTGCTGGCGTTGAATACTTCCAAGACACTGGAACAATTTGGATCGCTCTCGCTCACGGGCCGGCTGGTATCGTTTTCCATGGTGCGTGAACTTGGGCCGGTGCTTACCAGCCTGATGGTGGCGGGGCGCAACGCCTCCGGCATGGCCAGCGAACTTGGCTCAATGAAAGTAACGGAACAAATTGACGCCATGCGCGCGTTGGGCACTGATCCTTACAAAAAGCTGGTGACGCCTCGCGTGGTTTCCACCATCTTTATGATGTTTTTTCTTACCATAATTTCCGATCTCGTTGGACTTGTCGGAGGATGGATCATTTCCTTTTCCATGCTCGGGCTCGACAGCACACAGTACTGGAATTCCGCTTACCAGGCATTGCACTACAATGACGTGATCACCGGGCTGGCCAAGCCGCTGGTCTTTGGCTTCATCATCGCCACCGTGGGTTGTTACTTCGGCATGACCACCAAAGGCGGCACGCAGGGCGTGGGTCGATCTACCACTGAGGCCGTGGTTTGGGCATCTGTGATTATTCTGGCCGTGGATGCCGTCCTTACTCAACTCTTTATCACATTGAGCTGATTCCCCATGCCTGCGTTTGACGATCCCAAGTCGTTGTTCGGTGACCGAACCGATGACCGAGCCATTGACACGGTCCACAAGGCAATCATCTTTGAAAATGTATCCATTGGCTTTGAGGACATACCCGTTCTGGAAGGAGTCTCTTTCGAACTGAAGCGCGGAGAAACCAAGGTGATTCTGGGGGTTGCGGGATCGGGCAAGAGCACGATCCTGAAACTCTGCCTTGGCCTGCTTAAGCCGGATAGCGGCCGCATCTACGTTCTGGGGCACGATATAACCACGATGACGGAAGAAGAGTTGTTTGATCTGCGCAATAAAGTTGGCATTGTGTTCCAGGAGAGCGCGTTGTTTGATTCGCTCAACGTGCGCGATAATGTGGCTTTTCGCCTGATGGAAGAGCACCTTCCCGCGGCGGAAGTGGAAAAGCGCGTGCGCGAGTCTCTGAGCTTTGTGGAGATGGAAGCCGCCATTGAAAAGTTTCCCGCGGAGCTTTCCGGAGGGATGCGGCGCCGTGTCGGCATTGCGCGGGCCATTATTACTCAGCCTGAAGTGCTGCTCTATGATTCGCCCACCGGCGGCCTGGATCCCATTACTTCAACCACGATCATTGAGTTGATCATGAAGCAGCGCGATGTTTTCAAGACCAGCGCGCTGATGGTAACGCATCGTTTACAGGACGCATTCACCCTGGCCACGCACTACTTTGATCCGGCCACCAGGCACATGAAAGCATCCGACGGAAGGCCATCGCAGGATATCCGCACCAGCTTCATGATCCTTCGCGAAGGCAAGGCCGTTTTTGAAGGCAGCGCGCATGAATTGGGCCAAGTGCAAGACCCATACATTAAGGAATATATTTCGTAAGCGGAAAGGGGATAAAGGCGTCCTGCAGGAACCCGCGTTCTGTACAAAATTTTTTCCCCTCGACCACGCCTGTTCCCGCCTGACAAAACTCACAGCAGCAAATCGCCTCATGCTCTGGTATTTGAGAGGTAAGGGATTGCTCGACATTCGATCCCCTCGTTTCAGACTGGAGTATCGTCATGCGTACTAAGATTCCGGTGTGCGTCCTCATCGCCATGTTGCTGTTGGTTCTGGGCTGCAGCACCAACAAAGCCAATGAAAAACAATTGGCGTCTAATCAGCAGGAAGCCAGTCCTACGCCACCCAGTGAAACGTCCCCTTTGCCGTCGCCAACAGGGACCGCAACTCCGAGCAATACAAATCCCAAACCCGCGCTAGAGCCCAGGTCCGAAGCTACTCCGGAGAGTTCGCCGAGCCCATCTGACACTCCCACGCCCACTCCAACACCAACGCCAACCCCGCAGCCTGTGGTGTTGCCGACGGGAACTGCTCTGAGCATCCGCACGACAAGTGCTCTGAGCACGAACAAATCTCAGGTAAAAGAGGTATTCGAGGCGTCTCTGGCAAAGCCACTGCTTTTCGGAAATGAAGTTGTGGCCCCTGTGGGCTCTCCGGTCAAAGGGGTGATATTAAAGTCGGAATCTGCCGGGCGTTTTAAAGGAGCAGGCGGCATTATGTTGCAGCTTACTTCCCTGACAATCAAAGGCAGATCGTATCGGATGATAAGCAACCCCGTGGCCCAGGGAGCCGAAGGTCGCGGTAAACGCACCGCGACGATGGTCGGCGGTGGCGGTGGGGCAGGGGCGCTGATCGGGGGCCTTGCCGGAGGCGGCAAGGGAGCAGCCATTGGCGCGTTGGCGGGCGCAGCTGCCGGGACTGCCGGTGCAACCCTGACGGGGAAACGTGACGTGGTCATTCCCGCCGAAACTATCCTGGACTTTAAGCTGAGCTCTCCTCTGACCATATCTCCCGGCCTGAGTGAAATATCGCCGGAGGGAGCCGCAGGACCGCGTGATAATCCACCACCATCACAATTTGAGAAACGATCTCAGCCGTCACAGTCGAAGCCTCCCAACTAACCAACGGTCACAACGTCTCTTCGGAGCAATTTGACGGATCACATGCAAGGTTCGGGATATTGCTTTAAGACGATCAGGAGAAACGATGAAACACCACATTTTCAAGTTTGCGGCCTCCGCTTTATTGTTTGCATTGGCCTTTGTTCCCGCTGCTAGTCTCACGGCCCAGGATCTAGGCAGCCTCGGAAAGCAGGCCCAGAACCTGAGCGGAATGGGCAACCTTTCGGCTTTAACGCAGAAATTGCACCTAAACCCTCAGCAATTGCAGCAGGTCATGCCCATCTTCCAGGGAGAGATTCCCAAGCTGCAGTCGATCATGGGTAATACCGGTCTCTCCAAGACGCAGAAGGCCGACCAGACCAAAACGGTCCAAAAGCAATCAGACTCAAAGCTGAAATCAATACTCTCGCCCCAGCAATTCACGTCTCTGAAGAGCTTCCGCTCGGAGCAACTGCAGGATGTATTGCAGGGAGTGGTTCCGCAATGAAAGTCGAGCGATCTTAAGATTTCGGCTTTCACGCCCGTTGCCATCCGCCCGCGGAGAAACGCATTCAGGGTTCGCGCGGCACGCCGCTTGTCATTGAGACGGCGGAGTAAGGAGAAAGTATGAAACTACCGTTGAATCGTGCTCTTGGCCTAACTTTGCTCGCGTTTATGAGCATGCAATTTTCGCTGCCGGGAAATGCAACAGCAGAAGATAAATCCGCGGCAGATACAGGCCGGTTGCGCGTCAAAGTGACTCCGGAAGAAGCCTATATTTGGGTAGACGACAAAGCCGCCAGCCACCGAAGCAGCACCCTTAAGCTGACGCCCGGCGAACACAAAATCACTGTGTATAACTATGGCTACCAGCCTGAGACGCACAAAATCAACATTCTGGCAGGACAACACGACGAACTTACTGTGGCGCTGAAACCTGCAGGACAACCGGTCTCCGGCCCGTGGGGACGGATCCAGATTGAAGGCGTCCCCGGAGATGCCCTGGTATTCCTGAATGGCACTACCCCGGAGTTTTTTGTCGGGCACGCGGACGAGATGAACAACCACATCTATGGCGACCAGCAACTCATCGTCCCAGTGGGCATGCAACAAGTTCACGTTCTGGCGAACAAGACAGAAGGGGAAATCTGGGCTGGGACTGTAGAAGTAAAACAAAATGAGCGGGTAGTCATATATACCAAGAACCCGTCTGACAAGCAGCTTGTTTACAAGCATTGGCCGGAAGGAGCAAAACTAGCCCAGTTGAAACGCTTTGAGGCAAGTACGGCGACAGCCACCATTGCTGTGGCGCCAGTGCAGGGCAAGCTTGTTGTGGACCATAACGAAGTCAAGTGCAATGAGCCGGTCACGGTAAGCTGGGATTCCACTGATGCCGCGAACACCATCGTTAAAGCCAACGAAAATCCGCTTGGCTATGCGCGGCATGGCGCGGTGGAGACGCGTCCCCGCCAAACCACCAAATACGAGTTTCATGCGGCCGGACCGGGCGGAACCGTAAATTCTGATGCTACAGTGAACGTCGACAATACGGTAAAGACATCCCTAACGCCTGCTGCCTCCGAGCTGCGCTATGTAAAAGTTGGAGACAAGGTGCAGGAGCAAGGCGTGACTGAACTGAAATGGGCGACCTCCAATGCCGATTCCATCAAAATCGATCCCGTCGGAACTGTAACCGGAGCTGACGGAAGCCAAACCATCCAGCCACAGCCGCAGAAAAGCAGCCCTGGCCCGGTTGATGAGACCGTTACTTATAAAATCACGGCCAGCAATGTCTGCGGTGGTGAGAATACGAGCGTGGCATCAGTGCATCTGACCGGCTCCATTGAACCGTTGCAGGTGGCAGCTGCTGAGCCGCCTCAGCCTGCGCAAGAGCTGCCGAACACGGCATCACCGCTGCCCTTGCTGGGAATACTGAGCCTGGTCTTTCTGGGAGCGGCGGGAATTCTAATGAGGATCCGCATGAAGCAACCGACCTAAGAGCAGCGCGCACGAACTGGGCGAGGCGCAAAACCCATATATACATTTCCTAGTTCCAGCCGATGCGCTAGACGGTCTTGCGCGGAGTTACTTCCAACAGTGCGTTGGCTTCTTCAAAGCGGCGGGCCATCTTTTCGCCACTGCATTGCTGTTCCAGCAGCGTTTCCGCGTCCCACTCACTTCGCGGAACGCCAAAGAAATCTCCACCATAAACGTGCAGTGCGCCAGTGAGTTTTGGAATGGGATTACTTACGGAATGGATAACGTCGCGGCCAAGCGTCTCAGCGTCTTTCTCCCGCAGCGCACGTGCTCCCGCAGCCTCCACCAAACCATTGCTTCCCGGCACGCGTCGCCAAAAGATGTTGTCCTCGCGTCCGGTGTAGAGGCCGATGATGGCCCACATCTGGTGATTGTGCGGCAGCAGGTTCATCCACGGCGCCCAGATCACGTTGAGGATGGTGAGATCGTCTGAGCGATAGAGGGTTTGCATCTCCGCCCGCTGCGGTTCTCCGATCACCCTGAGTACATCTCCAGGCGTGGATACGGCGCGCCGCACCACTTCCTGCACTGCCCGTTGCGGCATATCTTCACGCAACGCGGCGCGGCAATCGGAAACAAACTGGTCCAGCACAAACATGACTACTTCCCGGCTTTGGCTGCCGCTGCGGCCAGCGTGCGTCGCGCTGCCAGCCTATCCTGCAAACCTTTGATCCGCTTCTTCGCGGCCGGCTTTGACGTCAGCTTTTCCAGGTGCGAGAGGAACTCTGGATCCACCTGGTCTTTGGGTGCCTGCGAAATGTAGCCGCCAAACTTGGCCCATAAAAAATAGGGCTCGTTGTTGGTTTCAAAGAACAATTGCTCGTTCACGGCGCCGCGCAATACCAGAGCGGCAACCATGTTCCAGAACGTCATTACCTGGCGAAACCAGGCGTTTGGCTCAGTTCCGTAGCCGGTTACCACGGCCTTAAATTCGTCGTAATTCTGCGGCCAGAACTCTGATGTCACAAATTGTCTCGCCACCCGCATTACCGGTTCCCGGCGCAGATTATAAAGCTGCAAGATGAGCTGCGCGTCGCTTGCATTGGGCTTTTTTGCCATGATCTCTCCTCTGATGACTGCTCCTGGACTAAACCGCTTCTCTTTGTGTGTCGTCGCTCCTGCCTTGTGTCATCCACTCGGGCGTGGGAATCGACCGTGAGTAATCGCACTTTACTGCTGCCGCCGCTGGTGCTGCTTCTGCCGCCAGCGCTGCGCCCTTTTTGCCGCGCGGCTTTCTTTTTGGCTTGGGCTGCTCTTCTTCATCCGCAGACTTCTTGCTGTTGTTGGGACAGACGAGCAATGATCCTGACTTCAAATGCTTTTCCAGCAGATACGGGCTGCCGCACTCCGGGCACGCCTCAGCTACCGGCTTATACGCTGAGGTAAACTCGCATGCGGGATAATTCGAGCAGCCATAGAACGTATTACCGCGCTTTCTTGCCTTCTTCTCTACCAGTTCGCCATCGGCACATTGCGGGCATTTCACGCCGATGAAATTCTGTTTGATGTACTTGCAATCCGGATATCCGCTGCACGAAATGAATTCACCGTAACGTCCATGGCGCAGCACCATGTTGCGGTTGCACTTGGGGCAGAGCTCTTCCAGAGGAACGTCTGGCACGCGCTTGCCCTGATCGAGCCGCCGCGTAGTCTTGCAATCCGGATAGCCGGTGCAGGCCATGAATTGGCCAAAGCGGCCGCGCTTCAAAACCATCACGCGCCCACAATTTTCGCAGTATTCATCCTGACCGGTCTCCGGCATTTCCGCGCCGTCGAAATCAGGAAGGTTGACCGGATTTTCCTTGGTAAATGTGCAGCTTTCCGGATCATCCTTCTTATAGGCGCTGCAAGCGTAGAACGAGCCATGCTTGCCCCACTTGAGCACCAGCGGAGAGCCGCAGCGCTCGCACTTCTCGTCAGTGGGCTTTTCCATCCGCTTCACATTTTCCATGTGCTTTTCAGCGTAGCGGAGGTCCTTGGAAAACTTTTTATAGAAGCCGCCCAGCGCGTCAGTCCACTTCTCTTTGCCTTCTTCGATTTCGTCGAGCTCTTCTTCCAGCCGCGCCGTGTAAGCCGGATCAAAAATCTCTTCAAAGTTCTTGACCAGCAGGTCGGTCACAACCAAACCGGTTTCGGTCGGTATAAACTTGCCGCCAATTTTCTGCACGTACTGCCGTTCCTGGATGGTGGAAAGAATTGTCGAATAGGTTGAAGGCCGTCCGATGCCGCGCTCTTCCAGTTCCTTTACCAATGACGCTTCGTTGAATCGTGGCGGTGGCTCGGTGAAGTGCTGTTCCGGCTTAAGCTCGCGCAGCGTAAGCTTCTGGCCTACTTCCAGCGCCGGCAGCTTGTGCTTGAGCGCCTCGTCTTCTTCGTCCTTGGCGTCTTTGGATTCCTCATAAACTTTCAGGAAGCCTTCAAACTTCAGCACCGATCCGGTTACGCGGAAGGTGAACGATTCGCTTGCAGCTTTAGCTTCAATATCGATGCTGGTCTGGTCAAAGACCGCCGGCATCATTTGGGACGCCACAAAACGCTGCCAGATCAGCTTGTAAACTTTGTACTCATCTTCCTGAAGATACTTTTTGATCTCGTCAGGGTGCCGCGCGACCGATGACGGCCGGATTGCTTCGTGCGCCTCCTGTGCCGCTTTCCTCGACTTATACTCGTTCGGCTTCTCGGGCAGAAATTCTTTGCCGTAAGTTGCGCCAATCATTTCCCGAACTTCGGTCAGCGCGTCGGGTGAAACCTGCACCGAATCGGTACGCATATAAGTAATGAGGCCGACGGAACCTTCGTCGCTGCCCAGATCAATGCCTTCATAGAGCCGCTGGGCGATCATCATTACGCGCTTTACGCTGAAGCGCAGCTTGCGCGAGCCATCCTGCTGCAGCTTGCTGGTGGTAAACGGCGGAGCTGCGCTGCGGCGGCGCTCCTTCTTCTCAATGTCGCGCACAGACCACTGCGCCTGCTCCAGAGCGCTGGTGATCTTCCTGGATTCTTCTTCATTCGGGACTTCGGTTTTTTCGTCGCCGCGACCGACAAAGCGCGCGTCAAATGCCGGCGGCTTTCCGCCAAACAGATGCGCGTCAATGGTCCAGTATTCTTTTTTCTCAAACGCTTTAACTTCGCGCTCGCGTTCCACAATCAGACGCAACGCCACGGTCTGTACACGACCGGCGGAAAGGCCGCGACGGACTTTGTCCCATAGAAGCGGCGACACCTGATACCCCACAATGCGGTCCAGCACACGGCGCGTCTGCTGTGCGTCAACAAGATTGCGGTCGATTTCGCGTGGATGCTTGAACGCCTCCTGCACCGCTTTCTTGGTGATCTCATTAAAGGTCACGCGATGGAATTCAATCCCGCCCTTTTTCTTTTTCTTGCCGGAGCCGTTCTCGCTGAGTTCTTCTTCCAGGTGCGCGGCAATGGCTTCGCCTTCGCGGTCCGGGTCAGGCGCCAGATACACGGCAACCGCGCCCTTGGCCATCTTCTTCAATTTGGCCACGACTTTTTCTTTTCCCGGGATGACCACGTACTCGGTGGAGAAATCATCATTCTCCAGGTCCACGCCGAGCTGGCTCTTGGGCAGATCTTTGATGTGACCCAGCGAGGCTTCGACTTCGTAGTCCTTACCCAGGTATTTATTGATGGTCTTCGCCTTGGTGGGCGATTCGACAATGACGAGTGATTTAGGCAATTCCTTAAAGTCCTATTCTGAAACTAACATACTCCAAAAGCTGCTAGCCACTAGCCGCTAGCTCCTGGCAAACCCTTTGTAACTCTGGCTCCGGCCGCTCTGACCCCAGCCGTTTCTTGTATCGAACTCACCAAAGACGTTAACATACGCTGCACTTCCTGCAGCTTCTTCTCAATATCCTGGTGCGTGGCAGCTTGCAAAAACTTGAGATCGCGAGCAAGTAACAGATGGTGCTCAACCTCCGAAGAGGAACCGCGAGCGATCTGCAGAAATCGAACCAGCTCACCATCGGAGCGTCGTCCGCACCCTTCCGCGATATTAGCACCAATGGAAACCGCGGCTCGGCGAAGCTGGCTTGTCAGTCCATACATCTCTTCGCGAGGAAAACATCTTGACGCCTCGTATATCGCGAGTGACAGGTCGTAAGCCTTGTGCCAGACTTTAAGCTCTTTGAAATCTTTCAACGCGTGTCTCCGATTCAATCGCGTGTGACCTGCTCCGCGCTAGCAGCCAGGAGCTAGCAGCTAGAAGCTTTTCACATAATTCTTCCCAGCCATCTGCTTCACCTTGCCGCTCATTTCCAGCTCAAACAAAGCGGTAAATACCTCCGACGAAGAAATTTGGCCCTCCAGTTTTTCCATGATTGCATCAATGTGGGTTGATTCGTCCTGGCGCAGGATTGACAGCAGCTTCTTTTCCGCCGGGCTCAATTCGTTCCCAAAAAGGCTGCTGGTGGGCTTTTCCTCTGATGCTTGCGGCGCCCATTCGGATTCAAGCTGGTGTTTTACCTCAGCCGGCAATTCCTCCCAAACGTCTTCCCATGTTGCAGTTAGCTTGGCTCCCTGCTTAATCAGCGTGTTTGGCCCCCAGGAGTTCCGGGAGATCACGTTGCCGGGCACGGCAAAAATTTCCCGGCTTTGTTCCAGAGCGCATCGGGCGGTGATGCGCGTGCCGCTGTACTCGCCGGCTTCCACCACCAGCACACCTAAAGCCAGGCCGCTGATGATTCGGTTGCGGATGGGAAAATTCTGCGGCGCGGCAAAGGATTCCAGAGGGAACTCGCTGATGAGTGCTCCGCCGCACTCAAGAATGCCGTCCGCGATCTTCTTATTCTCGCGTGGATAGATTATGTCCACCCCGGTGCCGAAAACCGCGACGGTCTTGCCTTTGCCCTTGATGGCACCACGGTGTCCCGCTGTGTCCACGCCGCGCGCCATGCCGCTGAAGATCGCCAGGCCGCGCGAGGCAAGATCGCAACTCAGGCGCTCCGCCATTCCAATGCCGTATGGAGTGGGGTGGCGTGTGCCGACGATGGCTATACCCGGGCGCGACAGCGCTTCAACGTTTCCGCGTACATAAAGGACAAGTGGCGGATCGTAAATTTCGCTCAAGCGCCCTGGCCAGCCTTCGTCATCACGACAGACAATCTGAATGCCCGCGGCCGCGGCTTTCGCGATCTCGTCATGCGCCAGCTCCAGCGATTTTCCCAGGGCGATGTGCTGCGCCGATTGCGCCTGAAGATTTTCCGCTTCCAGCTCAGTCAGTGACGCGTGAAAAACATCCTGGATGCCGGCAAAGCGCTCCACCAGCTTGCGTCCACGGGTGGGGCCAACGCCCGGCGTAAGGGAAAGCGCCAGCCAGTAAATTGAGTTTGAAGTAACGGCCCTTGCGGTGGACATTGCGACCCTGCGCCTTCTTGAGGAAACTTTGGCGGACTGTACACGGATTCTAAAAAGGATGTCAAGCCAGCACTCAGCATTTAGCACTCAGCATTCAGCCCCTCATCGGCGTCGTATCCTCAAATTTCAAGGATTTTTAGGTTGTCGTGACTGGCGAAGGGCTGAATGCTGAGTGCTGAATGCTGAATGCTAGAATCAAAATTACATGCCCCCACTCCGCATCTCTGCCATCAGCTTTTTAAATACTGCTCCGCTCATGTGGGACTTTGAGAACGGAGAGACGGCAGCGCAGTTGCGGCAGGATTTCGAGATTAGCTACACGGTTCCTTCGCATTGCGCGGAGCAACTAAAGGAAGGGTCGGCTGACATTGGCATTATCCCGGTCGCAGCCTACACGGACATTCCCGATCTCGTGATTGTGCCTGACGTGGCGATTGCCGCGAAGAATAAGGTGCGGTCGATTCTGCTGGTCAGCAAAGTTGCGATCGACAAAATCCGTAGCGTGGCCACGGACGACTCGTCCCGTACCTCAGCCGCTCTGGTGGAGATTTACCTGAGAAAGTTCGTGGGGCTTGATCCGGGGTTCAGCCGGCAAAAGCCTTCTCTTAAAGAAATGCTGCAATGGCATGACGCCGCTTTACTGATCGGCGATCCTGCGCTCCAGGCGCGCACAGACGGCTACTTTGTTTACGACCTGGCTGAAGAGTGGAAGCGCTGGACAGGGCGGCCGTTTGTCTTTGCTTTTTGGGCGGTGCGCAAAGCAGCTCTGGAAGGCCGAGTGAAGGAGCCGAACATCGCGCAGGTATTCCAGCAGTCGCGGGACAATGGGCTGAAACACATTCCGGAAATCGCTTCAGCCTGGGCATCCAAGATGAGTCTCTCTCCCAAGCTGATTGCGGATTACCTGACGGAGAACGTCGATTACGGGCTTGATCCAGAGAACCTGGAAGGGCTGCGCCTGTTCTATAAATACGGGCTGGAATGCGGCGTCTTCTCACAGGTTCCGGAGCTGGCTTTCCTGGAACAGGCTTTCAAGGAACAGGCGTTCCTGCGCTGATCCAAGCCGGTTACGCGCCTTTAACAGCCACCTTACCCCTTTACAACTCTCAATGGCGACGGCGGCCCTGTTTTAGCATCCAATGATCTGTGCCGCTTTTCATTCTTCTCTCATTAGGGTCGTGGCTGGAACGTTTGGGTGGTGTTGGGCTGATCCTGCTTGGCCTAGCCGATAACTCTATTGTCCCCATGCCCGGGAGTATGGACGCGCTTACCATCGTGCTCTCCGCGCACCAGAAAAGCTGGTGGCCTTATTACGCGGTTATGGCGACCATCGGCGGGATCGTGGGCGCATACGTGACTTATGGACTGGGTTTCAAGAGCGGCGAACAGGCCCTGGAGAAGAAACTACCTAAAAAGAAAGCGGAGAGGATTTACAAGCTATTTAAAAGATACGGCTTCTGGAGCCTGTTTGTGCCGGGGCTGCTGCCGCCTCCGGTGCCTTATTCGCCGTTCCTCATTGTGGCAGGAGCGCTGAAGTACCCAAAACGGTATTTCCTGGTGGCCGTGGGAGTGGCGCGCGCCATCCGTTACGGACTGCTGGCGTGGCTGGGATCGATATACAGCAAGCAAATCTTCGGCTTTTTCCAGCATTACTACCGCCCCATGCTGTGGACGGTGGTTACACTGGCCGTGATTGGCGGGGTGGCTGGGCTCTATTGGTGGTGGAAGCGAAGACGCGAAGGCAAACCAGTGATTCCGGACGCAAAAGAGCCGAGCACCAGGACCGCCTGACGGGATCATTCCTTGCGATGAAGCGCACCGGCTTTTCTATTGAAAAACGTGTCGCCTTCAGCATGTTCAACAACAAACTTTTGAAGTTCCAGGGTGCTTGCAGTAATTACCACGTCCTTGCTCTGGCCGTTCCCCAAAAGCCTGCTGGACAGTTTCACGGTTCCTGACTGTACTGCATTTCGGAAGTCCTCATCATCGGGCCAATCCAGTTGAAGCGTATTGTCTTTTCGGGTGACCCTGATGATCCAATGCGCCCGCTGAAGATGGACATCAATTTTTCCGCCCGCGCCAGTTCCGCTGCTGAATTCCAGATAAGCAGCTTCTCCGAGTCTGAGGAGGGCAGGCTCAATAGTTGTGCCGCTCTTTCCGGATTTCACCTGAAGAGGATAGGAGTTCGATGAAGTTTCAAAGGTTTGCGGAGTGACGTCGAGAAAAAGGCGGTCATTCAGTTTGACAAGATGCACCTGGTAAATGGCCTTCTTGTAAGTGTCTGACTCTTTGTCTTTATCCGTCATCACCAGCAAGTAGCCTTTACTGCCATCCTCATCGTGAGCGATGAACTCCAACACACCTTCGGCGCCATTGTCGGAACCAACCCACGATCCTAACAGCGACTCATCAAACGCAACGTTTTTGTCGGTATATAGAGGATTGAGCGAATCCACTGGAACGCAGCCGGTGAGCAGGAGCAACCCTGCGAGTGACAGCAGGAATTTTTTCATGGGAAGGCCTCCAAAGCGCGCAATCACGGCGTACAGCCTGGTTCATTAATTATTGCTGGGGCGCTCCGCAATCACATCAGCAAGACGGCGACTTGGCAACCAAAATCGCCGAAATCGTGACGGTTCCGGTAAAATGGAAGTGCACAAATGTCCCTCACCAAACAACAAGCGCTGGATTTGTTCCGCTCGGACGACCTCATCGGACTGGGCATGGAAGCCGATTCGCTGCGCCGCAAGCTGCATCCGGAAGGCGTGGCCACATACATCATTGATCGCAACATTAATTACACCAACTTCTGCACGGAATACTGCACCTTCTGCGCCTTTTACGCCCCGGTGAAAGGTCCCGGACGCGCCAAAGGCTACGTGCTGGAGATGGAAACGATCTATGACAAGATCCGCGAGACCGTGGAGCTGGGCGGCACCGGCGTGCTGATGCAGGGCGGGCTGCATCCGGACTTGAAGATTGAGTGGTATGAGGAGATGCTGCGCGGCATTAAGCAGCGCTTTCCGCAGATTCACCTGCACTGTTTTTCGGCGTCAGAAATCATTCACTTTGCTGACGTAAGCGGCTTGTCGATTGAAGAGACAATTATTCGGCTGCGCGCGGCGGGGCTGGATTCGATTCCCGGCGGCGGCGCGGAAATCCTGGATGACGAAGTCCGTTACAAGATCGCTCGCCTGAAGTGCCTGACCGACGACTGGCTTAACGTGCATCGGACGGCGCACAAGCTGGGCATGCGCACCACGGCCACAATGATGTTTGGCGTGGGCGAGACGTTTGAGCATCGTATCAACCACTTCCAGCGCGTTTACGAATTGCAGGAAGAGACCGGCGGATTCACTGCGTTTATCCCGTGGAGCTTTCAGCCGGGAAACACAGCGCTGGGCGGACGCCATTGGGAAGAAGCCACGGCGGTTGAATATCTAAAAGTGTTGGCGATTGCGCGGCTGTATCTCTCCAATTTCAAGAATGTGCAATCGAGCTGGGTCACCCAGGGGCTGAAAGTCTGCCAGCTAGGTCTGCGCTTCGGCGGCAATGATGTGGGATCGGTGATGCTGGAAGAGAACGTCGTGCGCTCTGCTGGGGTTACGAATTGCACCACGGAAGAAGAGTTGCGCCGGATGATCCGCGATGCGGGGTTTGTGCCGAAACGAAGGGATACGTTGTATCGGCAGCTGTTTTTGAATTAGCTTTTTGGCGTCTCAATTTTCTGAATTCCGAGTGCGGCGCAGTTCGGAAAGCGTACCATTCCAGGCCCGGAGGGATTTAGTCTTCCAACCACGGCGATCAGCGATCACACGGCCCATAATCTAGAGCCTGCTTCTAAGTCGATGCTTTTGCGGACTCTCGATCTTCTGAACCGTCTTATTCGATCTTTTAGGGAATAGGTTAATAGACTTTAGACTCCGAAGCTTAGCCGAAGCGGTCTTAGTCAGTTGTGTCGGAATTGCCTTCTCAACCTCGGCAGTAATCTCATTCGCAAGTCTTTGCGCATCATTTGGTAAAAGATCTGGAGAAGTAAGCACAACTCTCTTGAACTCTGCAAGGAGCTGCTCTGTTGCAGTCCCCTTACCGGCCCGAACCGATTTCTGAAGCTCTGAATGAATAGCCGCAATATCGGGGATTAAAAACCAATCATCTCTAGCATCTGAAGCTTCAACCCTAAAAACTAGGTATGGATAATTTGAAACAGGCTGGTTACTTCGATCAACAAGCCGACCATCCTTCGCAACTCTGAGGTCAGATACATCGAGAGTTCCTCTCGCCGCTCTCATGACAAAAAAATAGCCTGTTTCGGGTTTGTTGAGAGTGGTTGCCAAACCGATCTCCAAAGTCAGATCATGGGAGCCGGTGAGCAGTTCTAATCCCATTTTTATAGGATCTACAAACGGCTTCGCGACCGTGACAAACGATACTCCCGCAGTCGTGGCCATAGTCTCCAAAACCGAAAGAAAGGGCTTCGCAAGATCACTTGATTTCACGGAAAATAAACCTATCTCAATCTTCAGGTCGCCTCCACGATAAGGCGCAGGCCCAAGTAGCCGATGGTTGACGGCAATCACACGATCTACATGAGCGGCATCCAACTCCAACATTTTGGAGGGCGAGGTCACAACTTGAAATTCCGCGGCTTCGCCTCCTTGATGCGGGATTGAGATATAGCTGTGAACGGCAGGATAAAATTTGTTCCACCCCTTTCGTACATCGACGATTCTCATGGAATGCAAAAAAATGCTGATATAAGACGTGCGAGGTTTTATCAAAACATGGTCAAGTCCATCTGCAACATGTTTCGAATCAATAGATTCATAAGTCCAGTCTGCAGCCGAAGTTCTTAAAAGTTTCTGCAAAATGCCCATACTAGAAATCCTCAGTGCAATTGAAGAGCCTTAAAAACAGAGTCCGCCCAAATCCACGCGGAGTGAGGTGCCAGTGCATTTACCCCAGTTCGGTATAGCGCGAATCCAAAGATCAAACCTTTTTGATTGACCAGGGCTGCGCCGGAATCGCCGGGATCCGTAATTGGGGGGGTGAGAATCCTTGCTTGAGTGTTGGGTGGCACAAAAGGGAGTTCGGGAGTAAACCCGATTACCTGTGTCTCATTTCTCCCCGAGGTGGCACCATCGAACCAAACTTTTTCACCTTGGGGCACAATATCTTGCAGCGTGCCACGACATTGGCGTAATCGCGGTAGCTTTAAGTCATTGATCTCGATAAAGCAGCTGTCAGTAATGGTGTCTCTACTGCGGATTGTTCCTAAATTCTTAGATACAAATATTCCTTTTCGATAATTCTGCACCGAGTGAAGCGCCGTAGTTACTCCTGTCCGCCCCTCTTTATCTGTCGTGATAACGCCGACAGTTGAGCAATGCTTATTTGTAAGCCGTTTGAATATACCCATCGCCGGCGAAGCCACGCATGGCGAGCTCCCCTGCATATTTGTGGTCCATATAATTTTGGGCAGCGGCATTGCAATAAAGACATGCGGCTGTGCCCGCATAACCTCGATTGCGATTTCAGGAATATCCTGCAAGTCTAGCTTTGACAACCATCCTGGTGCAGGAGCGTCTTTGAGATAAGATCTTCTAAATGCTGGCCAGCCTTTCCGCAGTTCCTCTAAACTAACATCTACCCGCCCCTCGATAACTTCTCCTTCGGGGACTTTAGGATCAAAAACAAGCAAATCATGGCGTGGCCATTCCTTCCCATGGCGCACGATATAAATCGCTACAGAGTCAGTAAAGCTATCAGGTTTGGGCGGTCGTTCCGCCAATTTCGATATTGAACTGCCTATATAGGATTGCCACAGAAACGTGGATGCTAATTGCGTCGTCAATCTATCATCGTGCAGCATGGCCCCGAGAGCTTTGGTTCGTGGTCCTGCAAGCCTGAGATCCTCGCTTGGTAAATTTCCAAAACGCTGTTCGAAATAGTCCGCCGCGTTTCTGGTATACGGGGGACCAAATCCACAGTCGCATCCATCAGAATGATTCAACGCATTGCACATGGGCGAATACCCTCACGCATCATACCGCTAGAAATTCTGCAAATTATAGTTCAAGGATGGCACGTAAACCATAGATTCCGAACGTATCTTTTGCACTATCATATTTATTAGATTCTTCAAATAAATAAAACTGTGCCGATCGCGGCGGTCGAGTACCTAAAGGTGCTTTGAAAACAGAAGATCTGACACCGATAAGCTTATGCCGCTATGGGAAGCTAAAAGCTGGAATATGTGGTTTGGCTTCGCTCGCCTCAGGCTGGGCTAGACGCGCAAAAGCGCGCGCCGCGCCTCCGGCGCACGACTCAGAATTACGGGCTCAAGCATGGCTACCGGAAGCAGCGTGAGCAAGCTGGCGAATCGCAGGCGAGGGCGCCTGCGGTCCACAAATATTCAGGTGGAGTGCGCCAACCGTCCGGGAAGAACTCGGCACATGAATGGCGACCGGATACGGAATGCCAGAAGAAATTCCTAGTTAAAAAGCTTGTTCCTAGTATGTTCAGCCCGAATTTACGCGAATGATCGCGAATCGTTTTGGATTGATTTTGTCCTAATTCGCCTTGGTTCGAATCCAAACTGGGTTTTTTCACAAAGCTGTTAAAATTATGGCTCCGTGAAGCTATTCACCCTTTCTTCGCTCGTCATGATTTACAATCTAACCGTTTGAGCTTAGTTCTTTGGGAGCCTGTATTTGAACGTCTGTTTCAATCTTGCGCTGATGCTTTTTGCCAATTCGCAAAGGGGGCTGGTCCACTATTTCAAAAGCCAGTTCATGGACAGAACCTTCAAGGGTCTCTACTCCCCGAATGGCTTTGATCTCGCGCTGCTGATTCCTTATTTCATTGTGATGGTGATTCTGGCCGGATACGGCATGCATCGGTATGCGCTGGTGTACATGTATTACCGCAATCGCAAGAACCGGACCACCGAGCCTCTGGCAAAGTTTGCAGAGCTTCCGCGCGTGACCATCCAGTTGCCGATTTACAACGAGCAGTTCGTGGTCGACCGGCTGGTGGAATCCATCTGCAAGATCGATTATCCCAAGGACAAGCTTGATATCCAGGTGCTGGACGATTCCACGGACGAGACAGTGGTAACGGCGCAAGCCGTTGTGGATCGGTACGCCGCGCTGGGTCATCCCATCACTTATATTCACCGTACGAACCGAGAAGGCTTTAAAGCGGGTGCGTTGCAAAACGGATTGCTCACGGCCAAGGGCGAGCTGGTCGCTATTTTTGACGCTGACTTTGTTCCGCCGGAAGACTGGCTGATGCGCGTTGTGCACCACTTCACCGATCCCAAGATTGGCATGGTGCAGACGCGCTGGACGCACCTGAATCGCAATTATTCTTTCCTTACCGAGGTCGAAGCGATCCTTCTGGACGGGCATTTTGTGCTGGAGCACGGCGGACGTTCGCGGAGCCAGGTGTTTTTCAACTTCAACGGTACGGCCGGCATGTGGCGCAGGCAGGCCATCGCCGATGCGGGCGGCTGGGAGCATGACACGCTGACGGAAGACACCGACCTTTCCTATCGGTCGCAGCTTGCAGGATGGAAGTTCAAATATCTTCAGGACGTGGAATGCCCGGCGGAGCTGCCGATCGAGATGACGGCGTTCAAAACCCAGCAGGCGCGCTGGGCCAAAGGGCTGATCCAGACGGGCAAAAAGATTTTGCCCAAGGTCTTCAAAAGCAAAGCTCCGTTCCGGGTGAAGGTGGAAGCGTTTTATCACCTGAGCGCGAACCTGAGCTATCCGCTGATGATTGTGCTTTCCACGCTGCTCATGCCGGCCATGATTATCCGGTCGTTTGGCGGCTGGTTCCAGATGCTGGTGATTGATTTGCCGCTGTTTTTGGCATCCACGTTTTCTATTTCCAGCTTTTACCTGGTTTCACAGAAAGAACTGTTTCCACGCCGCTGGCCGCGCACCTTCCTGTTCCTACCTTTCCTGATGGCGCTGGGAATCGGCCTGACGCTGACGAACACCCGCGCCGTGATTGAAGCGCTGCTGGGCATCAAGTCATCGTTTAAGCGCACGCCCAAATATGCGGTGCAGTCGAAGGCAGATAAAGCGCAGGGACAAAAGTACCGACGCCGTCTTGGAATTGTTCCGTGGCTGGAGTTGCTGGTGGGAACCTACTTCATAGCCATGTGCGCTTATGCGTTTACCAGCGGGAATTACTGGACGATCCCTTTCCTGCTGCTTTTTGTGCTGGGCTACTGGTACACAGGATTGATGTCATTGCTGCAAGGCCGCTTTGAACGCCGCAACAGAGGCGCGCAGGAGCCGCATACTAAGCCTTTCCCCGTGGGGGTCTAAGAGGTTTTCCCCGGTCGCGCAACGTGCAGCTCTGGTATGCTACCCGCAAATGCTGATGAAGGCCCTGTACGTTCTGTTAGCGCTTTCCATTGTGGCGATTATGGCCGCGGTGGCCGCCATGGTGTGGCGGCTGCGTTGGCATTTGCAGCGGCCTCATATCACTCCACCGAGTCCGGTAATGGAAGTGGCCCCTGAGCAGGAACCTGTAGAAAAAGCTTAGCCATTACCGTTATGTTGTAAAAGCCTGCTGCAGGCTGGTGTGAAAACTTTTACATCGGCAAGAGATTAGTCGCGTGCCCGCACGAATGCTCAGACTGTTATAGGATTTCAAGTATGTCATCTTCGTCTGTTTCTTCCGCCGTTCGCGAAATCAGCGTTGCTCATAGTCCTGACTCTGACGACGCTTTTATGTTTTACGCCCTGGCCACGAACAAAGTCCGCGTGCCGGGCTTGAAGTTTTCCCATACGCTGACGGACATCGAGACCCTGAACCGCAAAGCCATGGAAGGCTTTTACGACGTGAGCGCCATCTCCTTCCACGCGTATCCGTACGTCCAGGAGAAATACGCGCTGATGCGGTGCGGCGGCAGCGTGGGCGAACAGTACGGACCAATGGTGATTTCTCCGCGCATGGTGGGGCTGGAAGAACTTAAGACAATGAAGATTGCTGTCCCGGGCACCATGACGACGGCTTATCTTGCGCTGAAACTCTTTGCGCCGAAAATTGAGACCGCAGTGGTGCCGTTTGATCGCATTATTCCGGAAGTTGTGGCCGGCAAGTATGAAGCGGGGCTGATTATCCATGAAGGGCAGCTTACGTATGAGCGCTCAGGGCTGAAACGCATTCTGGATCTGGGAAGATGGTGGCATGAGCAAACCGGACTGCCGCTGCCGCTGGGCGGAAACGCTATTCGTCGAGAACTGGGGCCGGAGTTGATTGCGCAAGTGACGAAGGCGTTGCGAGACAGTATTCAGTATGCGCTTGATCATCGCGAACCCGCGCTGGCCTATGCCATGCAGTTTGCGCGTGATCTGGATCCGCAGATGGCAGACCGCTTTGTGGGAATGTACGTGAACAATCGGACGCTGGATTATGGTGAAGACGGAAAACGCGCCGTGGTGAAGCTTCTGGATATGGGCTACCAGGCCGGCATTATTCCGCACAAGCCAGCTGTTGAGTTTGTATAAGCTGGACGCACCAATAAGAAAAGACGCAGGCTTGAAAACCTGCGTCTTTTTGTTTTGCTGAATCTTTAGTACCGACGGCCTCCGCCACCACCACCACCGCGATTGCCGCCTCTTCCCCCACCGCCACCACCACGGCCAAAACCTCCTCCGCCTCCACCGCCGCGGCCAAAGCCTCCACCTCCACCGCCGCGACTAAATCCTCCACCGCCGCCGCCGGTTTTCGGACGTGCTTCATTCACGTTCAACGCGCGCGATCCCAGTTGGTATCCATTCATCGCGCTGATGGCTTTTTCTGCTTCTTCGTCATTTGCCATTTCCACAAAGCCAAAGCCGCGCGGCTGTCCGGTATCGCGGTCTTTCAAAACAGTGACATTTTCGACCTGCCCGTACGCTGCAAAAGCCTGCCGAAGCTCATCTTCACTGACGTTAAAATCCAGATTGCCTACATAAATATTCTTCATGCGATCCTTCTTTACTGGAGTGCAGGCGCCTAGCTACGGGCGATCATTCGATTGCTAATTTGAACGAATGACAATCATCTAACCTGCCATTCGCGCCTGTTGAACCCAATAAGCCTACGCCTGAGGGGTAACAAGATGCAAATGGCTCAGCCACGTTTCCTGCTCGCCGGCAACAATATCCCCACTTTGAATTTTTGCGATTCTTCCGCCTTCACGGGACTATAATTCCCGCAGGAGGACTACCATGTGGCCTCTAAGCCTTCTCTTATTTGTTGCGACGGCTGCTCCCCAGCAGCAACCGCTCAATGTCTCCCAGGATTTTCTCGCCTCTCGATCACCTGCCATGCAGCACGCGCAGCCTGATCTCACAATTATCCCCAAGCTGATCGATGACACTCGGCGCAACACGTGTTACACGATGCGCAGCTATTTCTTCCGTCGCCAGGATGGTCAAGCGCCTGTGCCCGCTGGCATGACCACGTGCACACCCGCCCGCGTATCGCAGCAAAGACAAGTATCGCCCCGACCAAGCGTCAAATTTGTTCCGCTTGGCGCAATACGCAGCGACGACCAATAAAATGTGACAAAAATCGCAAGCCGCTGGCCACCGATCCCGAAGCCCTAAAGGATAGTGGCGGCAGCATGTATTGAATTGCTCGCCACTTTTCATACTCCATTAACATTGGCTCTGTACGCTGAACGTGTATGGGCGCCCTCAATAGAACGCTTCCGCGGACGGACCAAGCTCTAGACCAAGAACTCCCCACGGCAGTCAACGGCAAGCCAGGAATTTTTGTCGTTGAAGACGACGCTGACATTGCACGTTTAGTGCGTCATCATCTTGAAGCCGCTGGATATCGCACGCGGGTTTATGCCACCGCGCGTGCCGTCTTGGCGGACGCGCTCCGTGACCGTCCTGCTTTGCTGCTGCTGGATATCATGGTCCCCGGCGGAGACGGAATCGAACTCTGCCGTCAGATACGCCAGTCGGGAGAAGCGCTCCGCGGTACGCCGATCGTCTTTATGACGGCGCGGAGCAGCGAAGCCGACCGCATACGCGGCCTTGAGATCGGCGCAGACGACTACATCACCAAGCCGTTCAGTCCGCGCGAGCTGGTGGCGCGAGTAAAAGCCGTATTGCGGCGCTGTGAATCGCCTTCTGCTCCCACGGTGATCCGCGCGGGCGAGTTGGAAATCGACGCGCTCTCCATGGTGCTCACCGTGCGCGGCACGGTAATCACCGCCACGGCAACCGAATTTCGCTTGCTGCATTATCTGGCGCGCCACGCCGGCCGCGTTTTCACCCGTGACCAGATTCTTGACGCGGTCTGGAAAGACACCGCCTTCGTCAGCCCGCGCTCCGTGGATGTCTATGTAAGAAAGCTGCGGTCCAAGATTGAAGTTGATCCGGAGCAGCCCCGATATCTGCGCACAGTCCGCGGCGCGGGGTACCGCTTTGAATCCCCAAAATAGTGAATCTTCCTTGGTTCCTGCTCATCTATATACCTCAAAACAATCGCTTTGCGCAGATTCACGCAAATTGCATTTAGTTTTCATTGCGCGTTAACCGGCCACTGTTATTCTCGTCTAATAAAGTAACCCTCAGAAAAGGTGTTGTATGGCATCTCAGGCAGTAAAGGCGCAAACAGCGGAAAACAAAGTCAACAGTTTGCTTATCACCATGGGCGTTAAAGTGGATGAAGCCGTCAATCGCGCGATTGCGGCGCTTCTCCATGCGGACTCACACGTGGTTGCGGGCGTTCTGGAAAGTTCAATCGCCATTCAGGAACTGGAATTTGCCTTCGATCAAGAGGTCTTTTCAGCATTGGAACGCGGGTCTCTGGCATCTTCGGAAGCCGGGCGTCTCACCTCGGCTGTAAACATCAGCAAAGATCTCGCTCAGCTCGGCGTCCTGGCCGCAAATCTGGGACGCAAGGTTTCGGAAGTGGGAAAACATCATGAGCATGAGGATTTTTCCCGGCTTCAACCGCTGGCTATCGCCGTCTCTCATCTCTGCCGGCAAACCCTGCGCTCGCTGGTGCGTCTTGATCCAGTGCTGGCCCGCAACGCCGCCCAGGGCGGAGCTTCCGTCGATGCCTATCGTGACTATGTTTTGCGCGGCCTAAGCAAGCCCGAGCCGCACGTTCCAGAATCACAAGTTAAAGACGAGCAGGACCTCCATCTGATCTTTGCTTCGCGCTGCCTGGAGCAATTGGCTGACAACGCGATCCATTTGGCAGGGAACATCGTCACCTTCCTCGAAGCTCACCATGAGCAGGAAGACCCGGAAAGCATGGCTTCCTGAGAACCATCTAAACAACCGTCTTAACACCATCATCTCTCCCTAAAACGTCTTAACAACCGTCATCTCTCCCTCGTATCCCGAGAGCCCGTCGGCGAGCACAAGCTTTCTTCATTGTGCGAGCAGGGCCGAAAGACCTCGTGTTTTTCCGATGTAAAACTCGCGCTTCGACAGTGTCTTTAACTTCTGAGATCTCGCGCGTTCAGGGCGATTGCCAGCAATTGTCCCTATCTCTCCGCGTCCTCTGTGGTTCCGATTTTGATTTGCGAATGTCTTCCGATCAGTCTGGTCAGTGTTATCGGTAGTAAGTTTCTGATTTTCCTGATCAGCGTTCATCTGCGCAAATCTGCGGCAAAATCTTTCTGTTCTTCTCCGCTACGGGGTGGGGCAGACATTTATTCCTGCGGTACTCTGCTATAAGTCCGCTTGGCTTTAGCCTCTGAGGTTTTTCTAGGGCTCACCACAGTGAACTGCTCCACATGGACGCCGCCAAAGCGGTTTGGAGCGTAGCCAGAAAATAACGATCCAGCAGCAGTTTCCAACTATGAGGTCTCGCGCGGTCAGGCCCATGCCAGGAATTGTCTTATCTCCTCGGTGTTCCTCTGTGGTTCCGACCTCAATTTGCCAATGTCTTCCGATCAGTCTGGTCAGTGTTACCGGTAGTAAGTTTCTGATTTTTCCTGATCAGCGTTCATCTGCGCAAATCTGCGGTAAAATCTTTCTGTTCTTCTCCGCGTCTCCCTGGTGGATGTTCCAGCGCTTGTGAGCGAAGCGGCAAAAAACCATCCAGCAGCAGTTTCCAACCTTTTCGCGTTCGCATCCTACTAATAGGACACGGTATATCTAGCTTTGCCGTGACCAAAAAGCACTCCAGAAAAGGAGCTGCAATGCGTTTGGTAGACAATCTCCGTAAGGCTGAAGAAAAAGGCGTAATGCACATTCGGCGAGGCGTAAATCGCGCTCGCGAAGAATGGGCTGATGTTGAACGCCGTATTCGACAGCGAATGCGTATTTATCCACACAAACAACGGGCTGCTGCGGCCGCGGTCGGCAGGATCAACCTGGATCAGGATATTCCAGAGCATCCGTCGGACGAGCCACGCACACCAATCATCTCAATTCGCGGGCGGGACCTGAACTGAGCTATTGTCCTGACCATTACTTCGCTAAACCAGCAAGGCCGGCAAATCCTCGATTGAGGAAGCTGGCCTTCAGTTTTTGAGTTCCTCTTTGAATCCGGAGAAACTCGGGTACTCGTACAGTTTGAACTTCAGTGGCCTTAACTTTGGTCGCTGAGTTGTGTAATCATTTCTGCATGAAACCCAGAAGATCATCCATTAAAGATTCCCTGCAGAAAGCAGCCCGCAACCGCCGGAAAGCGAAACAGGCCAAAAAGAATGCGACCCGCCGGGAAGACGTGAACCAATCCGCTGCGCGAATCGTCAAGGAAGCCACGAAAAATAATTAGCCGCCAATTCGCAATGGTGGGCTTTTCCTCTCTGCATCAAAAAGTGGCAACTCCACTTGCCTCGGCAAACGCCATTCGACGGCATTGAATTTTCAAACTGTACCACTGCGGAAAGTTCAGACAAGTGAAATCACTTTTTAGAGAAGTCCAAATCGAGAGCCGCCCTGGAGTTTTTCCCGGTAATGGAAAAGGACGGCCTGCTGGGGCCGCCCTTTGTTTTCCAAAAATCTTGTTGCTCTTACAGCACCTGTACGTTCTCTGCCTGCAATCCTTTGGGCCCCTTAACCACATTGAACGTAACCGGCTGGCCTTCTTTCAGGCTGCGAAAACCATTGGACTGAATCGCGGAGAAGTGCACAAAAACATCTTCCCCATTTTCCCTTGAGATAAAGCCAAAACCTTTTGCATCATTAAACCACTTTACTGTTCCTTGTTCCATGTGTAGCACGCATTCCTTGTATCTGAAATTTGCGCTTTTCTGAGGGGTAGTGCAGGCAGTTGCAGGGGGTGCATTTGCTGCTGTACAACGCTTCTGAAACAACGCGAGGGGTATTATACCCTTGAAAATCCGGAGTTGTCTCTAATAAATAAGTGCCGGCTTAGAAGCCGGAAACTGTCCATATGATACCTTGGAATAGAGAGCTAAATGATTGTAGGGACTGGGGTTGACATCACTGAAGTAAAGAGAATTCAAGCTGCCGTAGAGCGCTTTGGTCAGCGTTTTCTCAAGCGCGTTTTCACTCCCGCCGAGCTGCGATACTGCATGGCCAAGCCCAACGCCTCTGAGCGCCTGGCCGCCCGCTTTGCTGCCAAGGAGGCCGGAATGAAAGCCATCGGAACCGGGCTGCGCCACGGCGTGACCTGGCAGGATGTTGAGGTGGTCCGCTTCCCCGGGCAGCGTCCTGAATTGCAATTTCACGGCAAGGCGGCAGAATTTGCCGCGCGCTTCGGCTGCAAACGCACTCATCTCTCGCTTTCCCATACTAAGGAGCAGGCGATTGCGTATGTGATCTTGGAGAGTGAGTAGCTAGCTTTAATCCTATCCAGTCATGAGCGAAATGGCCATTGTTACGCCAGCGTACAAGTTTAGCTGCTCACCAGAAATTCCTGTGCTGGATGATGATCAAGTGCGGATTGGCGACGTTCAGCGGTGTGCCATCCTTGGTAAATCTCACCTGCACGATGTACTTCTTGCCAGCTTGTCCCGCGAAACTTCCGAGAGACTTGTAAATGTACTTATTTTCAAATGCGCATGCACAACTATCGGGAATCGAGCCGTTACCGACGAGCTGTTCGCCATCCCACACTGTCCAGTCCGCTTGAAGGAGTGGATCATTGCTACTGCAATGATTCGACTCGAGCGGACCCGAAGTGACACCCATCATGCACTGCATTTGAAGGAACGGGAGGGGCTTCTCTGCCTGAACGATAATGTCATACCATTCCGAGGTGACAGAGAACTCAGGCGTTTGAACAGTGCCCGGTACGAGCGATACGGGCATATCAACGTCGGAATGCCGATACTGGTGCAGTTTGCGATTTCCGGCATTCGCTTTCAGACCGGCAAGAGCATCCCTGGGATTAAGCTCCCTCTGTGGATGTCTCGTTTCACGTTTCTCTTCATACTCAGGTTGTAGCTGAATTTCGATAAGGCTTTCTTTCGGCGCAGTATCCGAGACTACCACGGTTCCAACGGTTGAATGGAATCCGTCCTTAGTGGCTTTGAACCGGTACGTGCCGGGGGAAACAGCAGAATCATGGATTATCTGATGCAAGCGTGGATGTACCAACGCGCCGAGTGGATCACGCGGGGCCGCAAGCTTGAACGAGCCATCCCTGTCAGTTGTTGCGCCTTCCTCAACCCCATTCTCCAGCCGAATCCAAAAAGCCGCGCTTTGCAAAGGTGCTTGTTCTGCCGAATGAATCGTTCCCTTAATTTCTCTAACTACAAATGGAGTTTGGATCTCTACGTCTGTCAATGCAGGCGGCTTCGCTTGCGACTCCGAAGTCTGCTGCGAATGAAGCTTAACGCCGGGCCCATAGGACAATGCCATCGACAGGACACAAGCGAGAAGCCGTAAGGTTCTTATCAACATGAGGTCGCACCTTTCACGGGAAGCTAGTCCAGAGTATCCGCGAACACATTGGCATACAAGCGGCAAAGAACGGGAAATGACGATAGAACCGCCGTCATTCCAAGTAACTTTTGCTGGATTGCTGATGTAATCAGGTGTTTACGCTCGACCCGCTAGGCAAACTTCCAGCTGTATGAGAACCTGAATCGAGATGGCCCAACCCACCCTGGCAACCGAACCCCAAACTCTTTTTGTTCCAATGTCACTTCGCGCGGTAATGCTGGCCGTTGCCCTGGTCAGCCTTTCCAGTCTGCTATTGGAACTGGCGCTCACGCGCTTATTCAGCGTGGTGCTCTTCTATCACTTTGCCTTTTTTGCTATCTCCGTGGCGCTACTGGGGCTGGGATCAGGCGGAGTGTTTGCCCACATCCGGCAGGAATGGCTGGCGCGCTTTGATATGCGGACGCTGGGCACATGGCTGTGCCTGCTGAACTCGATCTTTATTTTGTGTTCAGTGGAAGTGGTGCTGCATACGCCGGTTTCTCTGGAAGTCACAGGCCGGAACTTCGGCAAGCTCACCATCATCTATCTTGCGGCGGCGGTGCCCTTTTTTCTGACCGGACTTTTATTTTCCGTGCTGTTTGCGCGTTCGTCCGATCACATCTCGCAGCTGTACGGCGCTGATCTTGCTGGAGGCGCCACCGCCTGCCTCGCAGTTGTTCCATTGCTCAACTTTGTTGGTGCGCCCAATGCGTTGTTGCTGGCTTCAGCGTGCATGGCCGTGGCGGCTGGTTTATGGACCGACCAGATCAAGCTTCGTCGCGCGGCTTACGGATTGGCCGCCATCTTTGTTCTGCTCATGGCCGCCAACTATTCCGGCAAGATCATTGATGTGATTTATGCCAAGGGAGTCTTTCGCGATCCCAGGTGGATTGAGTACTCCCGCTGGAATGCCATCTCCCGCATTGAAGTGGACACTCACTTAGGTGGGCGCTACGTTGTCATCGATGCCGATGCCACCACGGCAATCATGAACGTGGATCCGGCACGCTGGGAACAGAATGGCTCTCCCACCCCGATGTATACCGGCCTTCCTGACACATCAGGCTTCAACTGGAAAAAAAACCTGATGTCGGCCGCGCCCTCGGTGGCCAATGTGCTGCGCCCGCGTGGCGACTTTGCCATCATCGGCCCCGGCGGCGGTGTGGACGTAATGCGCGCGGTCGCCAATGGCAGCCCCAGCGTGACTGGAATTGAGATCAACCCGACCATCGCCAACAACGTAATGCGCGGCCGCTACGCCGGGTACTCTTTTCACCTTTACGACCAGCCGCAAGTCCACATTCACGTGCAGGATGGCCGCTCTTACATCCGCAGCTCGCACGAGAAGTATGACGTGGTGCAGATGACGCTCGTGGATACCTGGGCCTCCACTGCCGCAGGCGCTTTTGCCCTGAGCGAAAATAATCTTTACACCATTGAAGCCTTCCGCGAATACTTTGACCACCTGAAGCCCGACGGAATGATCGCCATCACCCGCTGGGAGTTCAAGCAGCCGCGTGAAGCGTTGCGCGTGGTCTCGCAGGGAATTGAAGCATTGCACGCGATTGGAGTGGCCGATCCGCGTCAGCATTTCGTAATCATCGCAGACGGAGGTCTGAATGAAGATGGCAGGCCGGTGCTGGTGCTGGCCAGGAAAACTCCATTTACAGCCGCTGAGTATTCGGCGGTCGCTGCTCACGTGCGCGAGAATCCGAATCTATTCTGGCTCAATCCTACCGCTGAATATGCCAACTTGCAGCCTCTTCCTCCAGCGGCAAAGGCATTCCGCGAACTGATCGAATCGAACGATCCCGCGGGATTCGCTCGCAACTATGCTTATAACGTCTCGCCCGTGAGTGACAGTGCTCCGTTTTTCTTCTTCACCTTGAAGACCCGTCACGTGATCGAAAACATTCTGGCCGGGACAGGCCGCGGTATGGACTGGCGTATCAACCTGGGCGTAGTTGTGCTGGGAATGCTGCTGATTATTTCCATTGTGGCCGTTCTTGCGTTTCTGATTTTGCCTCTATTACTGCATCGTCACCGCCAGGGCGCGCCCAGGACCGGAATTGTTGCACTCCTTTACTTCATCGCCGTGGGCTTCGGGTTTATTCTGGTCGAAATTTCTCTGATCCAGCGCTTTGTTCTTTTCCTGGGACATCCCACGTATGCGCTAACCGTAGTTGTCTTTCTGCTTCTCCTCTCCAGCGGCGCTGGTAGCGTTGCGGCGCGCCACAGGATCAGCAGCGGCAGCAGAATCCTTCCACTGCTCGGATTGATTTCATCCATCATTTTGATCGACGTGGTCCTGCTGCCCTGGCTGCTCTCAGCCGCCATTGGGCTGCCCTTTGCCATCAAGTTGCTTCTTAGCGGCATAGTCTTAGCGCCGCTTGGCTTCCTCATGGGCATGCCCTTCCCCACCGGCTTGCGCCTGGTAAAGACCGTGGAATGGGCCTGGGCGCTCAACGCCGCCGCCAGCGTCCTGGGATCGGTCATGGCCATGATCATCGCCATTCACTTTGGGTTGACGATCACTTTACTTTGCGCCGCCGCAGCTTACCTGTTGGCGGGCCTCTGCTCGCGGACATGGAAAGGCGCCGCCATAGCTTAGAAACATGTTAGAGTCTCCAGCGGAGACAACGCGCCGCTCACCCCCTGAACCTCACTGAAAACTGTTCTACTTCTAGGGACTTACGTGGGCATCTGCTATCATTTTCGCGTAGTTACTTCATTCCATTGCCAAGTCAAAAGCAGCTCAGGTGGTCTGAACTAAAGGTCGGGATAACCGTAATTGTCGGTTCAGTGACCTTGGCCCTGCTTGTCTTCCTGATCAGCGGGACGGGCGGCCTTTTTACCAGCAAAATTACTCTCATTGCATACTTTGACAATGCTGAGGGCATACGCCCCGGCCAGCCCGTCGACTTGCAGGGAGTAGCGATTGGCAATGTGAAAACGGTCCGTGTCGTCCCTGGACGCCCGCTTAGCCCGGTGCAGGTAATCATGCGGGTGAACAAGGATTTTCAGCAGTTCATCCATGAAGATTCCAAAGCGACAATTGAAACTGCCGGCGTGCTTGGCGAGTCATTTGTTGATATCGATAGCAAAGATGTCAAGAAACCGATCGTGAAAGATGGCGCAGAGTTACCTCCCGGGAATGCGCCCGGCATTGGTGACGTGGTGAAAAGCAGCCAGACGTCGCTGCAAAATATTGACGTGCTGGTAAAAAATGCCAATTCCATCCTGGGAGAAATTCAGAATGGCAAGGGCTCGCTCGGGCAGTTCATTAGCGATCCTTCTACCATCAACAAAATCAACGGCATCCTGAACCAGGTCCAGGCTTTGTTGAATGACATAAGCAATGGAAAAGGCACCATCGGAAAGCTCTTTTCCGATGACAGCCTGTACCGCAAAGCGGATTCGCTGGTAACCAAGGCCGATGCCTTGGTGGATGAGATCAACCAAGGCCACGGCAGCCTGGGCAAACTGGTAAAGGATGATGCCCTTTACAACAATGCCAATCAGGCGATTGCCACAACCAACAAGCTGCTCGCTGACCTCAATGCAGGCCGCGGCCCCGCGGGAAAATTGTTGAAGGATGAAGAGCTTTCCCGGAAGCTGCAAAACATCGTCGAAAAACTTTCTAACATCTCTGACCAGCTGGCAGCGGGCGAAGGCAGCGCGGGCAAACTGCTCAAGGATCCATCGCTCTACAACAGCACTGATCAAATGCTGGTCGAGACGCGGAATCTGGTCAAGGCGATCCGTGAAAATCCAAAGAAATATCTCACCATCCGCTTCCGGGTGTTTTAGCCCCGGGCAAGCGGTGCTAGTTTTATGTCCTGCAATCCTTCATTGTTTATGCTAGGAACGTTTATGCCAGGAACTCTCACCAAACTTTTTGAGGCTCAAAAAATGCGCTTATCTCTGCTGTTAACTGCCGTACTCCTCTTTACCTGCGCGTCACTCTCCGCACAAGAAAGCAAGATCACTGCCAGCTCCGTTGCCAGCTCGATGGATAAAAGCGCTGACCCTTGTGTGGATTTCTACCAGTTCGCCTGCGGTGGATGGATCAAGAACAACCCCATTCCCGCGGATCAGTCGATCTGGAGTCGCTTCGGAGAGCTGGCGGAACGCAATCGGGCGGAGTTGCGTGGAATCCTGGAGAGCGCGGCCAAGGCGTCGAATCGCGACGCCAATGAGCAGAGGATTGGCGACTATTACTCCGCATGCATGGATGAAGCTGCCATTGAGAAGAAAGGCCTCGCTGTCCTTAAGCCGGAATTCGACCGCATTAATGCTTTGCGCGATAAGTCCACGCTGCCGGTGCTGATTGCGTATCTGCATGGCCAGGGCATCAACGGGTTGTTCAGCTTTGGCTCCGGCGCGGACTTCAAAAATACCAAGCAGGTCATCGCGCAGGCGGACCAGGGCGGGCTCTCTCTGCCGGATCGCGACTACTACCTGAAAGACGATCCCAAATCGGTGGAGCTGCGCAAGCAATATCAAGAGCATGTTACCAACATGTTCAAGCTGCTTGGCGACGCCCCAGACAAGGCGGCTGCTGAAGCTACTGCCGTAATGAACGTGGAAACGGCGCTGGCCAAAGGCTCTGGGGATCGCGTGGAACGGCGCGAGCCCGAGCGTGTCTACCACAAGATGCCGGTCGCGGAGTGGCAGTCGCTCACGCCCGATTTCAACGTTTCCAAGTATCTAACTGGCGTGGGCGCGCCCTCCATGGACAGCCTCAACGTGGTGGAGCCCAACTTCTTTAAGGCGCTTGCCGCCGAGCTGAAGAGCGTTAGCGTGGATGACCTGAAGACTTATCTCCGCTGGCAGTTGGTGCACTCGCAGACTGAGTCGCTGCCCAAAGTCTTCCAGGACGAAAATTTCAACTTCTACGGCAAAACTATGCAGGGAGCCAAGGAGATGCGCCCGCGCTGGAAACGCTGCGTCGCCGCCGTTGATGGCGATTTGGGCGAAGCGCTGGGCCGGGTTTTCGTTGAAAAATACTATCCGCCGGAAGCCAAGGCACGCACGCTGAAAATGGTGAACCAACTGGAAGCCGCACTGCACCAGGACATCACCGAGCTTCCCTGGATGTCTGAGGTCACGAAGAAACAGGCTCTGGTAAAGCTGGCTGCCATCCAGAACAAGATCGGTTATCCGGCCAAGTGGCGCGACTATAGCGCATTGAAGATTGAACCCGGTGATGCGCTGGGCAATTCGCTGCACGCAAATGCGTTTGAAGTTCATCGCCAGTTGGCCAAGATTGGCAAGCCCCTGGACAAACAGGAATGGCAGATGACGCCGCCCACGGTGAACGCCTATTACGATCCAACGGAGAATGACATCAATTTCCCCGCTGGCATCCTGCAGCCGCCATTTTATGACTTCAAGGCCGACGACGCGCTTAATTTCGGCGGTATGGGTGCTGTGATAGGCCACGAACTCACCCATGGCTTTGACGATCAGGGTGCGCTGTTCGATGCCGAAGGCAATCTCCACGACTGGTGGACTCCGGCAGATCAAAAGGCATTCAAGGAGCGGACACAGTGCATTGTGAATGAATACGACCAGTTCGTCGCGGTAGACGACGTGCATGTGCGCGGCAAATTAACGCTGGGCGAGAACACCGCCGACAACGGCGGATTGCGCATCGCCAACATGGCGCTGATGAAATCTCTGGCCGATGCCGCCCAGCAACCGGAGAAGATTGACGGCTACACGCCCGAACAACGCCTCTTTATCGGTTGGGGACAGATCTGGTGCCAGAACCAGACGGACCAGATGGCGCGCCTGCTGGCCCTGAACAACGAGCACTCGCCGGGAAAATATCGCGCCAACGGCGTAGTGCAGAACATGCCTGAGTTCCAGAAAGCATGGGGCTGCAAAGCCGGCCAGCCGATGGTCAGGGAGAATGCCTGCCACGTGTGGTGAGTTTTTAGCCGCAAATTTCGCGAATGTAGACGAATCGAAAACTGATTCGTGCGTTTTCGCGTTGATTCGCGGCTCAGACCGTTATCAGCCCAGTCGATTCAGCCTGCTCATGTGCATGATATGACGAGCGGACCAGCGGGCCCGACTCAACATGGCGAAAGCCCATCTTGAGCGCCTCCGTCTTTAGGAAAGCGAACTCTTCGGGAGTGTAATAGCGCGTCATCGGGAGATGGTCTTTTGATGGCCGCAGATACTGGCCGACAGTGAGGATATCGACTTTGCGCGCGGCCAGGTCCCGGAAAACTTCCAGCAGTTCATCCGTGGTTTCACCAATGCCCACCATCACACCGGTCTTTGAAACCATGCTGGGGGCAAAACGCTTCACGTTGCTGAGCAGGTCCAGTGTGCGCTCATAGCGCGCGCCGGAGCGTACCGCACGATAGAGCCGCGGCACGGTTTCAGTATTGTGGTTCAGCACTTCCGGCTTGGCCTCGATCACCACTTTAAGGCAATCCTCACGGCCCTGAAAATCCGGGATGAGCACTTCAATCTGGCAACCGGGAGCCTGTTCGCGGACTTGGCGGATGGTATCGGCAAAAATCTTTGCGCCGCCCATGTTGTCGTCATCGCGATTCACGCTCGTTACCACGGCATGCTTTAGCCCGAGAGTAGCCACAGCTTCAGCCACTCTGCGCGGTTCGTCCCAATCCAGCGGCTCGGGTTTGCCTTTGGGTACGGCACAAAAGCCGCAACGCCGTGTGCACAGATTGCCCAGCAGCATGAACGTTGCGGTCTTGTGGTTCCAGCACTCGCCAATGTTGGGGCACTGTGCAGACTCACAAACCGTGTGCAGATCCAGCGTTCTCGCTAGTTTCTTTAGATCGTGGTAATTGTCGCCCATGGGCGCGCGCGCCTTCAGCCACTCAGGCTTTTTCTGCGGACGCCGCGGCGCAAGATCAATCTGGACGAGTTCTACGGAGCTGGCCATCAGGGTATTTAGATGTGAATCTCTATTGTACGATGCACAGGCTGCTCCGGGCTCCGCAGGGCACTGAGGTAACTTTGAATCGTCCAAAATTGGCTCTAAACTCCAGTTTCGTGAGCGAAAAGATAGGCTTGCTAATTCGATGGTTATCGTCAGTCCACGCTCCGCTGGGTCGCTGGGCGCCGCTGGCCGGGGCTGGTCTGCTTACCAGCACGCGGCTGTTTCATTCCGGCTTCTTGAGAGCTCTGGCGTACTCGGCTTCGGCGATTTTTGCCATCCTGATTGCGTCTGACATCGCCCGTTCCTTTATCGATCCCCAGGCATTCCCGGAAGGGAAAAGGAATCCCGCTCCTGTTTCATTTCCCATGCAGGTCGTGCGGTTAGTGCTCTCCGTCACTCTCGGCAGCATCTACAGCTTCCTGATCTTTGCCGGCATTGGATTGTGGATGCCGCCTATCTTTTGGCCGGTGATTTTTTTGGCGTGCTGCTTTATCGGATGGCGAAATGTAAGCCTATGGTACAGGCAGGGAGAAGAGTTCGAGGAAGCGCTGGTGGAAGCTGGAGAAAATCCTGACACCCCAATTGCCTACCATCAAGCGCACTAGCAGCTGAGGTTATAGCGTGTGCAGGTAAGCAATCACTTCCTGCAACTCCGGCTCATCAAGCTGATTTCCAAACGGCGGCATCATCCCTCGGCCGCGAACAATGCTTTGCATCACGTGTTCATCATTGGCGGTAAGGCCGCTGGGCAGGTAGGGTTTCTTATACAGCTTCTTCAGCCCTGGTCCCTTGTTCCCGCTGGAGGAATACGCGGGATGGCAATTGACACAGTAAATATTGAAGACCTTGCGTCCCCGGGACTGCTCTGCGTTGAGCCCCAATTCGGCATCGGTCATCTTGGCGGGATCTTTGCCGCAACCGGACAGCAGTCCGGCCACTGCCGTCATCAGAAGAATGGACGCTATTCGACTCAAGTGACTATTATGTCTGTAGCGTGGCGTTTTTGAAAAGCCCTGGAGACAGCACTGCCACAAAGTCCATGCCGGTTGAAATCAAGCGCGCTTATGACAAGCCTTCACTCTCTGACGGCCAGCGTGTGCTGGTGGACCGGCTCTGGCCGCGTGGAATCAAAAAAGAGAAAGCCCGCATTGACCACTGGCTGAAGGAGCTTGCCCCTTCCGACGGCCTGCGCAAATGGTTCCACTCCAACGCGAACTGGATCATCTTCAAGAAGCGCTATTTCAAGGAGCTCAGTACGCCGGAAGCTTCAGCCGATCTGGAGAGCCTATACGCGCTTATATCTGAATACGACCGGGTGACGCTGGTCTACGCGTCAAAAGACTCCGAGCGCAACAATGCTGTTGCTCTCAAGGAACTGCTGGACGGGATGAAGAAGCCGCCTTCCAGCAGCGGTCCGGCCAGGGCCATGGCAGTGCCGCGACGCATGGCCAAAAGGCGTCCAAGCTGATGATTTTGCGTCCGCTCGATCCCACGCCTGCCACCAGTACCGATTTTCTGCCGGCGTGGAGCGTGGTGGAGCAATCCCAACGCCATGTTGCCGATGCTTGCTGGATGATCACGCAACCCTCTCATGCCGCGCTTGCAGGCGAGTTCGCCGCCCGCATGGCAGGGGCCAATTTGCCCAACCTGGATGCTACTGTCATACGCGCCATTGCTCTGCATGACGCAGGCTGGGGCATGCCGGACGCTCAAGCCATCATGCAGAGCCGGTCAATTAGCGAAAGCGCGCCAAAGTCGTTCGTTGCCTGCGGTGTAGGCCAGTTTGTGGATGCGTGGGAGAAATCGATTGATGTGGCGGCTTCCGCCAGCGCAACCGGCGGCTATATTGTGAGCCGCCATTTTGAGCGGATTGCTAAAGTGAATGGATCCAAACTTCCCCAAGGTGATCGCCAGACCATGGAAGGCTTCCTTTGCAACGAAGCAGAAAGACAGAAAAAGCTGGCCACGAACCAGGAGCGCACAGCTGAAGAATTGGAACAGCTCACTGACGTTTTGCAGTTCTGTGATCTGCTCTCGCTTTATGTCTGCTGTGGCGCGCGCCAGAATGTTGAGTTCCCGGAATACTTTGGGACAAAAGCGCGGCTCATAGTGGAAGCTGATAGCTATCAACTTGATCCAATACTGATCGAGCCGGGAACAGAGTTCGCGGTAGCAGCGTTGCGCCATCCGGCGACGAAAGAAGCGTCAGGGAAGGAAATTTCGATCAGAATTGGCTAAGTTTTCCAAAGTCCCGAGCGTAGCGAGGGATCCCTATCAGTTCCATACTTTCAAGTTAAATTTAAATTAAAGCGGCGCCTCGTCGTGACAGTCAAAGAGGATCCGATCCACATCAGTAACTTTGCAATAGGGCTCACTCACTGCGTTCGGGATGTTATTTCATGCCCCCATGCTCATGCTCTGGTCCCGGCTTCTCTTTGAGCTGGCGTTCGACTGACCAGATTTCGTCCGGCGTTTTCTCCCACGGATACATATGCACCATCCAGCCAAAGAGATGAGGCATGAACGTGCCTCCGGCGGCTTCGCAGGCTTCTTCGGTTGAGATGGAACCGTTCAGCCCGAATCTGGCGTCCTTACGCAACGCTTCAACTTCCCGGCCCTTGGGCGGCTTACACATATTCACATGCTGATGCCATTGCGTCATGCTGAGCGGAATACGTTCGTCGAGCTGCTGTTCGCTGAAGCGTACTGGAGCGGTGTACATGGCGCCGATCAGCTTGTAATCGTCTCCATGCTTTTCATATAAAAGCGAGGTTGGCTTTGCCGGATCAAAGCGGAAAGCTTCACCAATAGCATTTTCATAATTGGTAAAGTGATACATCTTCTGCGGGACATTGGGCAGGAAGATCCTGAAGCCTTCGGCCAGCGCCACTTTGTAATCGCGATATTTCTCCAGCGCCGGACGCGCCTGCTCCACAACTTGCTGCGCCTTGGCTGCGTCGCCCGCATGAACTGGCCGCAGTTCAGTCATGTGCATGTGTGCGGCCATGTGCTGATGCTCTTCATGGTTGTGGCCGCGTCCCATGGCTTCAGTGGTGGCATTCAATTCGCTCTGCCCTGCGGACGTCTGCTGCGTACCGCTATGGTCGTGCTCCTGCGCAAAAAGGAAAAGCGCCGCAAGCCCAATGATCGCCGAAATAAGGTATTTCTTCATCGCCAAATTCTCCCGCTGTTGCACCAATATCGAGCAAACCCAAAACAAATGTAAAAGTTACATTCGCGCAGCTGAAAAGAGTTTCAAGACTCCTGCGTAGATTAACGGCGGCCTACGGGTAGCGCGGGCTTAAGGAGTATGAACGGGTTCTTCGTGCTCGAACAACGGCTTCCATGATTCGTCGAGTGAGACCCACTCGTCAAACTCCTGCCAGCTGGATTTCATTTCTGGAACATGGAGCAGGCCATGACCATCGGAGCAAACCAGCTCGGTTCCCCACCAGTCCAGCAGCAGGTAGCTGGGCGTTCCCACGGACGCCTCATTGCCCAGCCGTCGCAGGCACAGGCGGCAGCGCCGGCCTTGATCATGCAATGACCAGGAGAGTGCTACCATCGCCGTGACCAGGAAAAGCCATGTAGCAAAGGGGCCGACCAGCGGATGAACGGATCCGGTGAGGATGATTGACGCGCGTCCTGTAAATTCCAGCGAGCCGACGAAGCACAGCGCCAGCAGCAGCAGGGTTTTCAGTGAGAAGAATCCCCACCAGCGTAGCGTGTTCCGCCAGCTTAACTTGAGCTTGCGCGTCTTGGCCCCGCCCAGGCGGCTGCTGCCCAGTGCGATTCCGCCGAACAACGACAGCACAGTGAAAAACAAATAAAGCTTTACGCCCTGGCGCGCGCGAGAGACAAATGATTCCAACTGCGGCTGCGAATATTCGTTCAGCTTGGCGAAGCGCCGAAACTCCTCCTGGGCCTGCGAAAGAGACACATGCGGATCCATGCGCAGGACCGCCCCGGTACGATCAGCAAAATTGTTGGTGGCCGTGCCCCAACTGGGCAGCATCCAGACAGAGACTTCAGGGAAGGTAAACACAAAGCTCTCCGGAAGCACACCAATCACCACGCCCGGGCGGCCATCCACAAAGATCGACTTGCCCACGACGTTGCGATCTGAGCCGAGTTGAGATTCCCATAAGCGATGCGTAATCACCACGCACCCTTCACAACTCGCTTCATCTGCTGGAGTAAAAAGCCTGCCTAGTGCAGCCTTGTTGCCCAACAAATCAAAAAAGTTGGGCGAAACGCGAGCGCTGAAATCATTGATCCGGTCATGCGCAAACTTGAGAGAGACCGGATGCCAGGAGTACGCGGCGACCATGTCCGCCGTTTTGCTGTTCTCCGCCCATTTTGCGGCTTGACGAAACAGATTTTGCTCATCGTATTTCGTGAAAGTTCCGTGCAAAGAGAGGTAAGCCAGGCGGTCAGGCTGCGGGAACGGTAACGGCTTGAATCCTGACCGGATGGTGGGAGCCAGCCCTGTAACCAGAATGAGGCCGAGAACGGCTACCAGGATTGCGCTCAGGCAGAAGCGAGCTGATCGCGGCTCTTCATCAAGCACGCGCGTTACTTTCTTATGGTCAAAGCGGTGAAATGCGGCATCAGGGAATGCGCCCCAGCAGTGCCGCGTAAGTTCCATGGCGGTATGCGAATTAAGGCGGCTGGATTCCGCCAGAAAATGGAGCCAGTGCCATATCTCCCCAAACCACTCCTGGTACCACGCGGTCCGCTCCGTCTTGGGAACCAGCAGGCTTGCGGTACGCAGCAGAAACTTACATTGCCAGATCAGGAATCGGATTTGAGGATGGGGCTTCACACATTCTCCTCGCTATCGGCGTGTTACTTTCTCTTCCGGGGCCAGCTTGGCCAGAAGTGGATAGCGCTCCACGGCGTTCATGAGCGCATCTTTGCCCTGGCGTGTCAGTTTGTAATAGCGGCGGGCCGGGCGGTCCTGACGCAACGCGATCTTGCTGTCTTCCCAGTCGCCGCTTACCAGCGATTCCTTTTCTAGCCGTCGCAATGCAGGATAGATTGTTCCGCTGGGCAGGCCGGTAACGTCCATAATGTCAAAACCGTAAACATAGCCTGACCGGATGGTTTGCAGGATCAGCGCCGATGTGTGAGAGATTCTTGCCGCAGTTTCCATGTCCCGTGTACAACCCTATGTAGTATTCTCGTATAGCACGTCTTACACCCTGATTCTACTGCAACCAAATCAGTCCGGCACAGGATTATTTCCTGCTCTCTTCTGGAACTTTGGAAGTCAACGCGGTGTCTTTCCGGAGATGGCGTCGATGAGGCGACTTTCTCCCAAAGCAGGGGTTTCTGCCAAACCTTCTTTTTTGAGCTGCTGAACCTTTCTGGTCACTGAGCAGAATATTCTCAGCAAATTTCTTGAAACGGTCACAGGTGTGCTGTCACTAACTAGAATAGGCCAATATCTGCTGCGCCCGTCTGACGGGCGTTGTAAGGAGTGTTATGTCAAAGTTGCGTCCACTCATCGCCGTTACGCTCTGCCTTGTTCTTTTCAGTTCAACTTCTCAGGCATGGTTTGGATTTGGCCACATGGCCGTGGCTTACGTGGCATATCAAAAGCTTACTCCGGAAAAACGGATACGCGTCGCCAAGCTTCTGAAGAAGAATCCGTATTACAAGACCAAGTGGAAAGCGCTGATTCCCGCAAACACGCCCGCAGATCAGCAAGACATGATGTATTTCATGATCGCTGCCACATGGCCGGACCAGATTAAGGCTTCGACTTCGGGCTACATCTCTGATGGCACCGACGGCGGGAACCGTCCTCCCGTCGGTCCCGAAGCTTCGCAGAACCTTGGCTATAGTGACAAAAACATGCACAAATATTGGCATTTCGTCGACACACCGTTCACTCAGGACGCAACTAAGCCTTTACCAGCTATTCCGCACCCGAATGCCGGAAGTGAAATAGCCGTTCTGCGGCAGACGCTCGCGTCCAGCAAGGCTGACAAGCTGAAGTCATACGATCTGGTGTGGTTACTGCACCTGGTAGGCGACGTGCACCAGCCGCTCCATTCGTCTACGCGTGTCAGCTCGGCAGATCTTCAAGGCGATAGCGGCGGCAACAGTGTGAAATTATCTGGGCCCAGCAAAGAACTGCATGCCTTCTGGGATGGCCTACCCGGCGACAGCTCAAACATGGCTGACGTGGTTGCTTATGGAAAGACACTGACGGCTGCCGATCCATTGCTGGCCCAGAAGTCAGCGGCTGCAGATTGGATCAAGGAAAGCTTTGATATCGCGGAGACAACGGTTTATTCCAGTCCCATTGGCGGGACAGATGGGCCGTTTACCATTACGGCAGCATACAAAGACAACGCGCAAAAGATCGCAGCGGAAAGAGTGGAGCTTGCAGGCGAGCGCCTGGCCAACCTCATCAATAACGAACTCAAATAGTAAGATCGCGGCTAGCCATTCATGTGCAGCTTGTCACGTCTGCGCCGGTCTGTGCGCGCACATTCAATGATTTCCGCGATCATGTCTGCGTAGGAGCGCCCGGACTTCTTTGCCGCCATAAAGAACTCTGAATTGCTGGAGAGCCACGGATTGGGATTGGCTTCAATCACATAGACCTTTCCCTTGTCGGTGAGCCGCATGTCAATGCGGCCGTAATCGCGCAGCTTGAGAATGCGATACGTCGTGAGTGCCGTGGACGAAAGCAGTTCCTGCGTTTCTTCGTTCAGGTTTTCCACGGGCGCGGACTTGGTGAGTTTGTAAGCTTCGCTGTCTTTCTCCCACTTCACTTCCGTCCCGGCGACCTTGGGCATGCCTTCAGGCAGACGCGACAAATCCAGCTCCACCAGCGGCAACACCTCAGGATTCTGGTTGCCAAGAATGCCTGCGTAGATTTCGCGGCCTTCAATGTATTCTTCAATCAGCGCAGGCGAGTTGAACTCCTCCTGGACGTAGTGGATGCGTTCCATCAGTTCCTTCACGCTTCCCACCACTGAGCCCTGGTCAATGCCAAGCGATCCGTCTTCGGACTCCGGCTTCACAATCAGAGGAAAAGAAATTTCCTGTGAGTGGTCCAGCTTGCCTTGATAGCAGGTGGCAAAGTACGGAGTACGAATGTTGTAAAACTGGAATAGTTTTTTGGCCAGGCTCTTGTCCTGCGCCAGATATAGCCCCTGCGGGCCGGCACCGGTGTATGGACGACCCAGCAAATCCAGGAACGCCGCCACATGCATTTCCATGGTGTCGTCGCCCGCGTATGACTCTACAATGTTGAAGAACAGGTCAGTCTCCTGCTTGGCCAGCCCCAGCAGAGACTTGTCTTCTCCATCCAGCATCATGTAGCTGGGCTCATGGCCCAGTTTTTCCAGGGCTTCAAAGATCTCTTCACGGTCGTGCTTCTCTCGCTTCTTGCGCCGCTTTTTAACCCCGCGCTTCTTCTTTTCCGGCTCTGGGGCGATTTCCTCTTCCCCGTCTCCCCAGCTTTCATAAAGCACCGTAATTTTCAGTTTGCTGTCCATATCGGTTCCCATACAGAGTTATCTGGCAGATCAATGTCTCAATCAATTGTCAGGCATTTATGTCTGAACAAATTTTCCCCGCGTCACATAATTCATGGCCAACGCTGTTGCGTAAACCGTTAGCTCCGTCAGAGACTCTTTTTCCTGCTTTAAGTTGACGCGTAGACCCATTTCCTCCACGCGCGTTTCAATGGATTCCACCAGCTTCTTGATCAGTGGTCGCGGCACGCCGCTCCAGTACGTGAGCTTGTCTACCAGCGATTTGTGGTTTTCGCGCAAAAGTTCTACAGCGGGACGCACGCCTTTTTTCCGGCGACGACCGGCGTTGAAAATATCTTGAAGATCGGTGTCCAGCGGCAGATCTCCCGGCGACGGCTGCTCGCTCAACACGGTTTCATAAAAATCGCCTACCGTGGTGTCCATTTCTTCCACGGTAATGTCGGTGCGTCCGCGCGGGCGCACCGGATCAAGACTGCCAAGCTTTCTGAAAGTGCGGTCCACATAGCGCAGCTTTTCCAAAGCAGGCCAACCTTTATATTTTTGCCGCCAGCGCGAACCTGGCGTGAGCCACACGGCAAACGTTTCGGCAAAATCTTCATCAGGATGCTTCTGCGCGTACCAGCCTTCCATGTGGCGGACAAAGCTGCGGGAAAACGGGATTGGCCGGTAAGCGTCACGATAAGGCTTGCGATACGGGCCAAACAGGTGCTTCCACTCAGGTGTTTTGTGCAGCGCGTAAGCGTAATTGATGGCGTGTCCGGCCTCGTGGCGCAGGTACATCATGATCTGGCGGGAATCTTCCAGATCGTTCATTTCTTTTTCCAGGCGCGCAAGCTTGGGATCGGCCAGGTAAAAGGGAATTCCAATGATCGGCTCGCCTGAGGGACATCCCCACTCGTCAGTGAGGTAGCATGCCGGACGAAACTTCTTGAGACCTTTGCGCTCAAGTTCGCGATAGAGCTGCTGCACAAAGCGCTCCAGCGGCGATCCTTCAAGCTTCAGCCCCAGATCGCGAATGGGCTTGCCCAGAATCTCCTGGACTTCCGGCGGTGCTTTTTCAAAGGCGGCGCGCAAGCAGTCTCCGCGAGAAGATTAGCACATGCACTAATATCAGAGCAGTTACCAGCGGCATACCCCGAACGGTACGCAACACCTTTGAAACACAGAGGAACGGACGACGCAGAGGGGTTTTAGAGCGAATTGCCGCCTTGCGCTGCTGCAAACGCATTTCGATTCTTGTTGTTTAGTACGCGCTCCTTTTCACTCCTCTGTGCCCTCTGTTCCTCTGTGTTTCAAAGGTTTTACACTGTTAACTTTGCGAATGTCGAAGTCGCAATTGCTCTCGGCAGCACGAATCAAGCACAATGGTCTCCAAATGCGCCCTTCCATATCCCTTCTTTCAATTTTTCTGCTGGCCGGCATTTATCCAGCGTTTTCGCAAAGCACCATCAGTGATCCCGGCGCCCTAAAGATGTGCGCCGCAGTGAAAGATGTTGAGCTTCCTGCCGCAGACCGTCCCACGCCAGCCGAGGAAAAGGCCCTGACAAATTGTGTATCCGCTGACCTCTATTACGGTTTTGGACAGCCTGCCAATCCCGCGAAGGCGCGCAAATGCGCCTATGCGGAGATGGATCGAAACGCCAAAGCTCCAATCGGGGGAAGATCCATGCTGATGATGATCTACGCCAATGGCAAGGGCGCGACCCGCAATTTTGATGTTGCTATCAAGCTAGCGTGCTCCATTGGCGGATCGCCAGGAGATGACGCTGGCCGCGTGTACCAGCTTGATCGACTGAGGAAACAAAACTGGGCCGGCAACAACTTTAGCGTGTGCGACCACAGCAGTGGCCGCGAAATGTATGAGCAATGCGCCATCCTGAGTGAGCGCTTTGACAAGGTGGATCGCGACCAGAAATTCAATGAGCTTACGGCGGGCTGGAAGCCGGCGGAGAAGAAGGCCTTCCACACTTTTATGGAGGAAGCGAACAAATTCTATGAGGTCCAGGCAAAGAACGGAGTGAACCTGGAAGGGACCTTTGAAATTCAGGAGGAGATATTCTTTAAAAATAATCTTCTCTCTACTCTGGAGGCGTTTGAGCGAGGCGAGCTGCCGAACTATACAGCCGAAGAGTCTAAGCGCGCTGAAGCAGCCGAGAATGCCGCTTACCAGCGCACCCAGACGGGCAGCGACGACCATTGGGGGACAGTGACGCGCCAGGGCGTCCAGAAAAGCGAAGACGAGTGGCGACGCTACTGCAATGCGTGGATCGCGTTTGGCAGGCAAAAATATCCAGGCGTTTCCGAACAGAGCTGGAAAGCCTGGCTGGATAATGATCGCGCGGTGATGCTAAATAGGTTTTTGCACTAGACGGTCATGCGGCGCTGGGGCTCGCGTCATCGTCATTATCAAAAAAGCTTCTATTGTCCTCGCCGCGATTTCCTGAAAAAAGATTTCTCAACATTGCTTTGGCAGATGCAAGGAGCGATCTGCGCGACGCGCCGGCGGTGCCGGCCGTTTTTTCATTCTCATTGTTGCTCTTGCTCTCCCATTCATAACGCGAGCTGCGCACCTTTTGCGCCTTGCCTGCGGTGCCAGGGGCCGCCTGAACGGGGACGTTCGGTGTTTGACTTTTGGGTTCGTTCATCAACTAATTTTTCGGCTCCTTCATCAATCGTTTTCGGAAATTTTGATGAAGCATCAGAGCCGATGAGTTGTATCTAGAGTAACTGCTTGGAAACAAGCCACTTGGCGGGTTCCATTTTGCACCTGCAATAATCTGCAGGAATTTACACAACTTAACTCCTCCCTGGCAGCATCCAATCTGCGGTTGGTTCGGGTCCCCATGCATGAGGAACAGTAAGCGGAAATTGCGTCTGGTCAAATCGCAACAAACTATGTTGAACCACAGTAAGCAATTCCGTTGCGGCGAAAAAATACTGGAGAGCGGCATCTACCGCGTGTATCACCGGAATCACCGGCTGGCACATGAGGTTACCCTCCTGCGCGATCAGTTGTTTCCCAAATGCATAAAGTGCGAGGACTCGGTTTATTTTGAACTGGTACGCAGCGCGCCCGATATCACCCTGGCACCCTTCAAGGTTGCGCTCTACGCCCTGCCCGTTAACGACGAAGAAGAAGATTTCACCGTCGCGATGTAGTGTTTGCATTTCACCCCTCACCTTGTAGCTCCTTTTATAGACAGAAATATTGCGCCCGGCGCTTGACCGCCGCCATCTTTTCATATGAGATCACTTGCTGATCTCAATAATGCAAAATCTTGAGGGACGATCATGGCGGCAACATCTCAGCCAGTAAACGATTCCGGCCGGCAACTTCTGCGGCATACCCTGGCAACGCTGGCCTACCGTGCGGGAAAGGCGTTTCGTGATGCGCCGGAAAGCTTCGCCACATTCAGTACCGGGGAAAAAGGCCGGACTCCAGCCCACATCCTGGCGCACATGGGCGATCTTTTTGACTGGGCCCTTTCCATTGCGCGAGGCAAACAGGCTTGGCATGATTCCGATCCGCTGCCGTGGCCTGAGGAAGTGAAGCGATTTTTCAAAACTCTGGAAGCGTTTGATAGCTATCTGGCATCCGATGCCCCGCTCGCCGCTTCACCGGAAAAGCTTTTTCAGGCTCCAGTGGCCGATGCTTTGACGCACACGGGGCAAATCGCAATGCTGCGACGCATGGCCGGATGCCCAATGCGCCGTGAGAATTACTATCGCGCGGAAATTGTCGCTGGGCGCGTGGGCCCAGATCAGGCCGCGCCGGTAAGAGAGTTCTGATCCGATGCAATTTTGCTCTTCCTGTGGGCCAGCAACAAAAAGGCTTAGCAGGCGGCGGTGCCGCGGTTGGCAACGCTGGGCAGCGGGTGCTCGCCAACAGTTAAAGGCCAACTGTGACCGTGGTCACAGCCCAGAAATTTACCTTCGCGGATACTTGTGCTTCGTGGAGGTTGCGATGAAATTTACCAGAATCCTCTTCGGCGTATTCGCGCTGCTTCTGTCCGGCGCGACAATTACTCTTGTTTCCCAGGAAAAACACTCCCCAAGGCCAGTGGGCTACAGCTACGCGCCGACCAGTGAGCAAACGGTACGCGGCTGGGTGGAGGAGTCAAAAGATTTTCAGTGTCCGGTGACCGGCACTGTGGGTTCGCACATCACGGTAAAAAATGAGACTGGAAGCATTGAGGTCCATCTGGCGCCCGCATCATTCATGAAGCAGTATGAGATCAATATCCGCAAGGGCGACAAGGTAACCGTGGTCGGCTCCAGGATTATGTTTGAAGGTAAGACGGCGCTGATAGCCAAGTCTGTAGCTATTGGGAATGAGACGTATAACTTCCGCGATCCGTCAGGGAACCCTCTCTGGTAATTGATTGTTGTTGCTGTTTCCTGGGGGAGGAAATAGCGTAGACAAAGGCCGGGCTCATGTTGAGTCCGGCTTTTGTTTTTGCGTGCAGCCATTGAAGGCGTCTTGCTCGGTATGGTCAAGTGCCGATCAAGTTGCACATCATCCTGCCCTGATCCCCGGCTCCGATTTACGTTTGAAGCGTAACTTCTGCGTAAAGAGTAACTTCTGCAGCATTTCTGCGTATCATTACCGTCCAAGGCCGCCGATGACGGATTTCCATAGCCTCTACCAAAGCTATGCGCCGCAGGTGCATCGCTTTGTGCTGTTCCTTTGCGGCGACGCGGCCCTGGCGGACGACATTACTTCAGAGACGTTCGTACGCGCATGGACCTCACGCGGCAAGATCAGGGAAGCAACAGTCAAGGCCTACCTGTTTACCATTGCGCGCAACCTGTACCGCGACCATCTGCGCCGCAACAACCGGCTGACTGAGTTGGAAGATTCCATTCCCGATCCAGGCGTGGGCCTGGCCACGCGCACTGAGCAGAAAGCTGAATTGAGCGCCGTGATGGACGCCCTGCGCCAGCTCTCTGAAGTTGACCGATCCGCGCTGCTGATGCGCGTGCAGGAAGAAATGCCATATGAAGAAATTGCGCAAGCGCTGAAGCTGCCCGTGACTACCGTGAAGGTGAAGGTCCATCGCGCGCGATTGAAGCTGATGCATGCCAGAGAAAATTTTCAGGAGGTGCGCCCATGAAGCTGGAGCGCGAAGTCATTATAGATCTGTTGCCCGCCTATTTTTCCGGCGAAGCCAGTGCGGCTACACGCACGCTGGTGGAAGATTTTTTTCGCGAGAACCCGGATTTTGAAAAGTCGGCGCGCTCCGCTGCCGGCCCGCTGGAGAGCCTGAAGGCTGCTCCGTCCAAGCTCGGGGCTGGACTTGATCCGGAAAAAGAAAAGCTGGCCCTGGAGCGCGCACGCTTGGTGACGGAAACGCGCAGCTCATTCTTCTGGCTGGCCGTGCTCAGCACTTTGATGCTGTTTCTTTTCCGCATTCAAAATGGCAAGATCGTTTGGATTGTCTGGAGCGGTTCCGCTTCCGGCGGCGGCCGGGAGGCATTATTCATAGCGATGGCGGTATTCTTCTGGCTCTTCTATTTCATGGCTCGCCGCCGTACTACTCCACTTCCGGCCCATACAAAGTTCTTGTGGATGGCGACCTTTTATAGTGTTCTCACTGGCCTGTTCAAGATCGAGAACCACAAAATTGTCTGGCTGCTCTTTCATGGCGACCCAAGCGCGGGAATTTTCATCGCTGCGTTTGCTGCAGCTCTTTGGGGCATCTACTTCATCCAGCGTTGGCAGTTCAACCGTACGGGACTATGACTTTGTGGTTCAGCCGCGAGGCCCGTGGCCGCCGAGCGGCAAATAACAAGGCGACAGACCGATCGCAAGCAACATGATGCGTAGCGGTTTGGAGCGAAGCGACATAGATTTTAATCTTCAGCTGCGAGGCCCGTGGCCGCCGAGCGGCAAATAACAAGGCAACAAACCGATCGCAAACAAAATGATGCCTAAGCGGTTCGGAGCGAAGCGACATAAATTTTAATCTTCAGCTGCGAGGCCCGTGGCCGCCGAGCGGCAAATAACAAGGCAACAGACTGATCGCAAACAACATGATACCTAGGCGGTTTGGAGCGCAGCGACAAAAATTATGGATTGGTAGTGATCTCGCCGATATTGGCCACGGTGTCACCTTTTTTCATCGACGGCACGCCGCAGATATAGAGCACCACTCCGGCGGCGGGCGCATGGGCCTCATAAATCGTCTTGCCAAAGTAGTCAGTGACGTAGCCGATCTTCATTCCCGGTTCCACATAAGTTCCGCGCTGCACCAGAGGATAAAAAATCCCCGGCTGGTCGCTGGCGACGGTATCAACTTTGCCAATCCACACTGGATGCTCAACCATCGCCGGCGCTCCCGGCAGCATTTTTAAATAGCGCATGAGGCTCAAAGTCCCGTTGGCCAGCAGCGCCACGTCATCGGTCTGGACGGTCCCGGAGTATCCGGCTTCCACGGCGATGGCGGGCTTGCCGCGCGTGTTGGCCATGTTATCCAGATAGCGCGATGCGGCGGGATCCTTGGGACGGTCACTCCAGACAATGACGTGATCCAACCCGAAGGCGAGCACCATGTCTCGCGTGATGGCGTCATGCTTGGCGTCGCCTGACTTTGGCCAGTAAGCGTAAGGACGCAAATTTTCGTCGATATCGCCGCCGTGGTAATCGACAAGAAAATCGCAGCGCTCCACGACCTGCTTGGTTATGGCGTAGGAAACGCGCTCGGTCTGCGTGCCATCCTGCTTGCCGGGATAGAAGCGGTTCATGCTCTTGCCGTCCACGGGATTCACGTGCGGGACTTTTTGCTCGAAAGAAGCAATGTTGACGAGCGGCAAAATGATGACAGTACCGGAAACCTGTGCGGGATCGAGTGCCTGAATCACTTTTTCCAGCGCAATAATGGAGGCATATTCCGTGCCATGCGCGCCAGAAACCAGCGCAAGCACCGGACCGGGTTTGTTCCCGCGGATAACCAGAACGGGAATCGAGGTCGCGGCGTCAACTCCTGCGGGAATTTCCAGAGTGCCGGTAGCTTTTTGTCCGGCAGAAGCCGTGGCGGTGCCGACGGTAAAGCTATTTTGTGCGAATAAGGTAGCGGAGCAGAAAGCGACGAGAGATAACAACCAGGCAATGCGAGTGAGTTTCATGGCGGAAGCAGTATAAGCCAGCCGTGACTGAGCGCGCTGGAGAATCGTGCATACGCTTTCTGTTCATGAGCGTGTGCTCTTTATGCGCAGCGGAACAGGTCGCTCACCTATGCACCACAGCTGAAGACTGCGGCAAACCGCTGGCATCGTACTTGGCTGGGGACGGCCATTTCGAAAACAAAGAAGGAAAAATAGAGCGGCTTAACAAATTCTTTCCAGGCGCACTGGAATTCCCGGCTTGGGCTGCAGCGTCACCGATGGATCCGGGCGCACTTCCTCTGGATCAATCGCCAGTGTGATGCGGAAGCGTTGCAGGATCAGTGTCAGCGCGGTCAAAAGTTCCGTCATGGCAAAGTTCAATCCGATGCATGTGCGTGGCCCCGCGCCGAAAGGCAAGTAGGCATAGCGTGGGCGGGCCGCGGAGTTTTCCGGCGCGAAGCGTTCCGGCCGAAAGACATCCGGGTCCTGCCACCATTTCGGGTGGCGCTGCGTGATGTACGGAAAGATCAGGATTTCCGAGCCGGCGCTGATGCGGTAGCCACCGATCTCATCTTCATTCACGGCAGTGCGCGCCAGAGTCCACACCGGAGGATAGAGGCGCATGCTTTCTTCCAGCACCATGCGCGAATAGCGCAGCTTCATCAGGTCTTCATAGGCCGGAGTGCGTCCGTTGAGGAATACCGCTTCGGCGGTCATGCGCTCCACTACATCCGGACGCGTACCGATCAGATAACAAGTCCAGGCAAGGGCCAGCGTAGTGGTTTCATGTCCTGCTGTGAGCAGTGTAATGACTTCGTCGCGCAGCTGCTTGTCAGACATTGGCGCGCCGCTTTCGTCGCGGGCTTCCATCAGCATGGTAAGCAGATCAGAGATTTGCTGGGGCTCGCGACGGCGCTCGGCGATGATGCGGTCAATGATGGCGTGAATGTGGGCCAGCGCAGCACGATATTCACGATTGCGCCGTGTAGGAATGCTGAGCGGCGGCGGAAAGATGGACCATGCGCGGTCCACGGAATAATCGCGGCCAATATCGAGCGTGCGGCGGATTGATTCGGCATCGGCTTCAAGGTTGGTGGTAAAGAGCACCTGCGCGGCAATGTTGAGCGTGAGGCGCATGAAGTCCGGGACGACGTCAAAGATCTGATTGTCTTTGGCGTTGATTTCCCATCGCCGCAGCATGGCGAAAGTATTTTCCGCCATGGTGCCGACGAACGAGGCCACCTGCTGCCCCTGAAATGAGGGCTGGGTCATCTTGCGCTGGCGCTGCCAGAGCGTGCCTTCACTGGTGAGCAGGCCTTCGCCCAATGAGAGCTTAAGGATCCTGTAACCGCGGCCCTTGCGGTAATTGGCGACATTGCTTTGCAGCACCTGCTGAATGTGATCAGGATGGCTCAGCTGGTGCGTCACCCACACCCCGCGATAGCGAACCACATCGCCATAAGTAAGGGCCGCGCGAAAGAAGCCGCCGAGCGGGTCTTTGCGAAATTGTGGCAGGTCCAGAAAAAACTGAAGGGTGTGAGGACCGGGCGCGTTACTCAACTGGCGGGAACGATTCAATGCTCTTAATTCTATCCGAGTGCGGGGCAGGCAGGAATGAAGGCACAATTTCGCGCCTGATCATCGTTAGACCGGCGATAGCCGCAAAAGGTCAGCAAGGAAAGAGCCAATAAATATGCCGTCAAAGCTGGTGTTCATTCGCGAACAGTGCAATGCCGAAAGCGAACACCGGTTGGGGACAGCGCGCCAATCCTGCCATCCCATGTATTCATAGATTCAATCATTTACACCACCTGACGAGTTTGGCACGGCGTGTGCCATTACTCATGGCAGGAACCAACAGCACAATCGCTGAGGTTCCAAATTGAAACTTCAAGGATTCAGGAGCTCATATGTTTGACGGCAAAAATAATCGTCTTCTCGATAGTTTTTCATTCCGGCTGGCGTTGACCGCAGCAGTGTTCGCGACGTGGGCTGGTGCGGGGTACATGTTGCTTTCCCTAGCATAAACACTGTTTGTTTTGCCAGCTATCAAGTAAGGAAGAAAGTACTTTGATATTTGTTGTGAGCCGGGATTTCACATTCATAAGAGAGCGTCCGGGCACGGTTGCCGGACCATTCGCCACACCGGCAATTTAGTGAAATGGTCAACGGCCAACGATCAATGCAAGGTGATTTGATAACGCGGGGTCCGGCCGCGGAGTTTGTACGAGGGGTTGAGGGCGTCGATGCAACCTTAGAGTTAGGGCAGCATGTCGCGCAGTGCCCGGTCTAATAACTTTCACGCGATGATTGCACGGGCGCCCAACAACCAACAACCACGATTCCTCTCGGTAACGCCTTGGCTGATTTCAAATACCTCATCGTTAAAGTCATGGCGAGAGGCGCTATTACGCCACCTGGGCCCGAGCAACGCCGTTGGGTTGGGGAACATGCTCGCAATCTTGAGAAACATCCTTTGGGCGCGATTGGTTCGCCAGACGTTGCATCGTAAATGATTTTGCAGCTACCACATCCTGCACGGGGCAGGCCAGCAGAGCAGCACACTCGCGCAGCCCATAGCCTTCCAGCACCGCCATAACAAATACAAACCTCTCAAAGGGCTCCCAGGACGCTACAACAGCAATGCTCTCAGCGTCATTCCCACTCCACTGCGCTTCTGCCGCTTCCAAGATCGCGCCATGACGTGTTGGCACCGGCGCAATGGCTTCGATCGCACTCTGAATGATCGCGCGTTTGCTCCACGCCCGCGCCCATTGCCGGAAAACAGGGTTGCCGTGGATGCTAGCTTCCAGACCGGCCACAAAGCATTGTTCCGCTGCGGCGTGGTCCGCCGTCAGCAAAAAGGCGAGACGGTGCAGCCCGACCATATCTTCATTGAAAATTTGTTGAAAATCTTTGCAGCTGGCGTATTCGGTGACCCGTTCAATGGTTTTTTGTTTGTTTCTACTGCGGAACATCCAAACTCCCTCATCCTAGTCAACGTACGTAAAAAAGTGCAGAACGGTTTTGATCCGGGTCCGGTTAATTTAGCTGACGTTTAGACCCGCGAGATATTGAGTCGGATCCAATATATTTTTGCAGAGCAGCACAAGAATGTTGGCTGGGACTTCTCCCGTCGCGACTCACTGTAGAAATAGTGGCAGGAGCAGCCCGGCCGTTTCACCAAATCGATTAGAACAATCATAAAAAGTAAGCTGCTCCGGACGGAGATGCTGAAACCATTAAGGTGATGGAGCCGACACTCTGGTGGCCGTGACTCGCCAGGTGCTACATTCTTTTGACAGGCGACCATGTTTGCTGTGTGTTGCTCGAATTGCATTTCCGAAGTGGTGAAAGCCTAATGACGAAAATACTCCTGGGCCTCATGATATTGGCTGGCGGTGCGGCGTTTGCCCTGCACAGCCTGGCAGACGAACCGACTATAACGCAGGACGAACTGGTGCGACGTACACAAGAACTGTTTGACTCCATCGTGCCGTGTAGCCAGGAGCCATTCAAGAAATATTATGCCGATGACGCGATGTTCTTCGACGAAAAAGGTCGCAATATAGACAAAGCCGCGCTGGTAAAGGATATCCAACCCATGCCAAAGGGGTATTCCGGCACGATCAAGCTGGTTCGGCCGAAGAGCCATATTGAAGGGACTGTGGCAATCCTGAGCTATGACCTGGATGAGACAGAGACGGTGTTTGGGCAGAACCTGACGGCGCGTTATCACGAAACCGATACCTGGATGCGGCGCGGCGGTAGCTGGCAGATCGTCGCGGGACAGGTACTGCGCTATTACGAAGACCCCGCACCAGGCAAGGCTGATACCAGCAAATTCCCAAGCTACGTAGGGACATATCGGCTGGGACCGGAACGGACGATGGCAATCACGGCAGAAGACGGTCATCTATATGCGACGCGCAATGGCCGTCCGAAGGAAGAACTTATTCCAGAAGCCAGCGATATTTTCTTCCGCAAAGGCGTGGAAGGCCGGACCTTGTTTGGTCATAGCGATGATGGCAAGGTGATTACACTCATTGACCGCAGGAACAATGAAGACGTGGTGTGGAGTAAAGCGAAGTGAACGCCGGGAGAGCCCTATGGGCACAAAAGAAAAAATGAGCTTGATTGGCCGGCCAGTGCCAGAGTTGCCGGTCGCTGATGTGGAGCGGGCACAACAGCATTACAGAGATGCACTCGGCTTTGAGATTGGATGGCTTTACCCAGACAAGGGGATAGGTGCCGTGTCACGTGGTGATGCGGGCCCGATATTCTTTCGCAAGAGAACACCGCCGTTCGACCATGCCGTTCACTGGGTGTTCGCTGAAGATATCGATGCGACATACCAGGAGCTGAAGTCGTCAGGTGCGAACATCGTGGAGCCACTGGAGACGAAGCCCTGGGGATTGCGACAGTTCACGGTAAAGGACCTCGACGGGAACCTCTTCTATTTCCACCATGACTAACCCCGTCCCATCACAAGCGGCTGGAGCGACATTTCGGGGCTGATTTGTTCGCTGCGGCAGCGTAAAATCCGCAAGGCTTCAGCGTGTCATAATCATTACGCATGTCGCCACAAATCCAGGACTGGAACGCTCCTGAAGCCCGTGCCCACGCCGATTCTCTCGCCGCTGAGCTGCGCGCCACCATCACGGGTGAAGTCCGCTTTGATGATGGCACCCGCGCTCTTTATGCCGTCGATGGTTCGAATTACCGGCAGGTGCCGATCGGCATTGTGATTCCTAAGAGCATCGAAGAAGTAATTCAGACAGTGGCTCTGGCCCGCAAGCACAACGCCCCGCTTCTTCCACGCGGAGGTGGCACCAGCCTCAGCGGACAGTCCTGCAACGTCGCCGTGATCGTGGATTTTTCCAAGTACCTCAACCAGATTATTGAGATTAATCCCAGGGAAAAATATGCCTGGGTGCAGCCCGGCTGCGTGCTGGATAAGCTGCGCAATCGCGCGAACGAGTTTAATCTCACCTTCGGCCCCGATCCTTCCACGCATGAATACTGCAATCTGGGCGGGATGATCGGCAACAATTCCTGCGGCGTGCATTCTGTCATGGCCGGGCGGACCGTCGATAACGTCCTGGAACTTGACGTCCTTACTCATGATGGCGAGCGCATGCGCGTTGGCCCAACGTCGGATGCGGAGTATGAAGAGATCATTCGCGCCGGTGGTCGTCGTGCAGAAATCTATTCCCGCCTGCGCGCGCTGCGCGATCAATATGGCGATCTTATCCGCAGCCGTTATCCCAACATCCCGCGCCGCGTTTCCGGCTATAGCCTCGACGAACTTCTTCCCCAGCGCGGTTTCAACGTTGCCAAGTCGCTGGTCGGGGCAGAAGGCACATGCGTGATCACCTTGGCGGCCAAAGTCCGTCTGGTGGATTGGCCCAAAAAACGCACCACCGTTGTGCTTGGGTATAAAGACGTTTACGCCGCCGCCGACAATGTGCCGGAAGTTTGCAAATCAAAGCCCATTGGCCTGGAAGGCATGGATGACGTTCTGATTTCAAACATGAAGAAAAAGAACCTTCATCCCAAAAGCATCGCCCTGCTGCCGGAAGGCAAAGGCTGGCTGCTTTGTGAATTCGGCGGCGAAACGAAAGAAGAATCCAACGCCAAAGCGCGCGGCTTGATGGAGACACTGAGCCGGCAAGCTGATCCGCCCAACATGAAGCTCTTCGTTGACGAGCAGGAGACGCTGCTGGTCTGGAAAGCCCGCGAGTCCGGTCTGGGCGCAACTTCGCAAGTACCCGGAGAGCCGGAAGCGTGGGAAGGCTGGGAAGATGCCGCCGTGGCTCCGGAAAAACTGGGGCAGTATCTGCGCGCGCTGCATCGGCTGTTGGCAAAATATGGCTACCACTGCGCACTCTACGGGCACTTTGGTGACGCCTGCGTTCACATGCGGATTGACTTTGATCTAGTGACAGAAAAGGGCATCAAGGCTTTTCGCGCTTTTGTTGAAGAGGCTGCGGATATGGTAGTCGCGATGGGCGGCTCGCTTTCCGGCGAGCATGGCGACGGCCAGGCACGCGGCGAGCTACTAGTCAGAATGTTTGGCCCTGAATTGATGGAAGCCTTCCGCGAGTTCAAGCGGATATGGGACCCGGGCTGGAAAATGAATCCGGGCAAAAAGGTTGACGCGAACCCGCTCGACGAGAACCTGCGCCTTGGCGCTACCTACCGCCCTGCGCCGGTCAGGACCTATTTCTCTTTCCCGGAAGACCATGGGCATTTTCCGGAAAGTACCCTGCGCTGCGTCGGCGTAAGCAAGTGCCGCAAGGATGACAGCGGTACCATGTGTCCCAGTTACATGGCGACGCGAGAAGAGAAACATTCCACTCGCGGTCGAGCGCGCCTGCTCTTTGAAATGCTGCGCGGTGAGACTCTTAAAGACGGCTGGAAGAATGAGTATCTAAAAGACGCGCTTGATCTTTGTCTTGCCTGCAAGGCCTGCAAGAGTGAGTGCCCCATCAACGTGGACATGGCAACCTACAAAGCGGAATTTCTGGCGCACTATTATGAGCGCCGCTCGCGTCCTCGCGCGGCTTACTCCATGGGCTTGATTCAGCGCTGGGCAGGCATGGCTCGCATTGCTCCGTGGCTCGTAAATTTTATCGGTCGCGCGCCCGGAACATCACAGCTCATGAAGTGGGCCGGCGGTGTCTCGCAAAAACGCAACATGCCCGCCTTTGCCGCGGAGACGTTCACTGCGTGGTTTCGCAAGCGCCCGCTGCGCAATGCTGGTCGTCCGCTGGTCATTCTCTGGCCAGACACATTCAGCAACAACTTCCATCCTTCCATCGCCAAAGCCGCCGTAGAAGTCCTGGAGCATGCGGGATATCAGGTGAAGATTCCGCAGCAAAGCGTATGTTGTGGCCGTCCTTTATATGACTTTGGCATGCTAGATCAGGCCAAAGCCACGCTGCAACAAACATTGGCTGCTTTGCGAAGTGATATCGAAGCCGGAACGCCTGTGGTGGGAATTGAACCAAGCTGTGTCTCCGTCTTCCGCGACGAGATGACCAACCTGCTGGGCAAAAACCTTGAAGCGCAAAAGCTCAAAAGCCAGACTTATCTGTTCAGCGAATTTCTGATTAACCAGGCTGATTATCGCCCGCCGCAGCTCAAGCGCAAAGCAATCGTCCATGCGCATTGCCATCACAAGTCAGTGCTTAAGTTTGATTCTGAATCTGAATTGCTGAAGCGCATCGGCCTCGACTTCCATGTTCTCGATTCTGGCTGCTGCGGCATGGCTGGATCTTTTGGCTTTGAAGCTGAGAAATATGACGTCTCAGTCAAGATTGGTGAACGCGTGCTGCTGCCCGCCGTTCGCGCTGCCGCGGCGGATACACTCATCATTACCGACGGTTTCAGTTGCTACCAGCAGATTGAAGGCCTAACTGGACGCAAGGCGCTGCATATTACTGAGGTTTTGGAGATGGCCATTGCTGAAATTCCGAACCCGCTCGTGAATTCAGCCCATCACTTCGAACAGTTAACGCGCAGGTGAGGGAGCCCTATTGCAACGGAAATTGTTGGGGTACCTTCATTTAGGAATCTCGTGGCCGTAGGGTTCCCTCGCGTCGCTCGGGACTTCGGAAAAAACTATGCCGGCTTTTCCACCTGGTTGTAACGACGCGCCGCACGCTTGCCCAGCGCGGTCAAAGGTGAACGTGTTACCGCCGACTGGCTTTCATGCCCAGGCTTTTTCTCCGTGGCTCCGGAGGCATCGGGCAATAGCCGGTTCACATGGGCCAGAATTTCTTGCGTCGTTCGTGGCGCCACGCCATGGACTCCCGCCAGCAACTTGGCCTGCCAGCTGATCACCAGCTCTGTCCGGTTGGCGGCGGTTGCGTTGACAATCTTTTCCGCCGCGCGTCTGGCCGATATCGATGCCAAAGGGTTCGTTCCGCTCACCGCGAACCAGCCAAACTCAGCTTGGTGCTTGCCTTTAAATTGTGCGTTCAAATGTGAGCCCGTGCGCATGAGTCCTGGAATTACAGTGAGAACATGAATTCCAAACCGCTTCAGCTCAGCGTGCAGACCCTCAGAAAAGCCGGTTACAGCGAACTTGGCGCAGCCATAAGGAATAAGGTGCGGCACGCTGACTTTGCCTCCGATGGAAGAAATGTTCACGATCTTCCCCGTTCCTCGCGCAAGCATCTGTGGCAGGGCGGCCAGCGTGGGATGAACGGTGCCCCAGAACATCACGTCCATGGCTTCCTGAAAGTCTTCCAACTTCTGGGAAAGGATGGGGCCTACAGAAATCACGCCGGCATTGTTGACCAGCACATCAATACCGCCCATGTGGCGGGTCACTGAGCTGATCAGGTTATCCACTTCTTCCGGCTTGGTCACGTCGCACCGGACGGCGCAAACCACAGCGCCAAGATCTTCCAGTTGCTGCCGGGCGCGGGCAAGCTCCTGTTCATCGCGAGCGCAGATTGCGATCTTCGCTCCAAATTGCGCGAACTCTTCCGCCAGCGCCAGCCCAAGTCCACGCGATCCGCCAGTGATCAGCACCGTCTTGCCGCGCAACTCGCGCAGGCGATGCTCGCGAAACCGCCTTAGTCCGCTCCGGAGTGCCAGAACTGTTCCTAAACCAGCCGCCGCGCCCGCCATGAGCGTACCTGCGGCAGCACCACCAATGATGACCTTTGTCCGATTTTTCATACGCTTTGTCCTATCTGGTTTATTCAGCTTGCAATTTGAAATGCGGTTTCCGGCGCAAGCTCGGGAACGCTGATTTTGAGTTTTTCTCCCAGGGCAAGAAAACGTTCCTGCCACTGGCGCGATGCCGGATCGCCTCTGCGGGCGATCCTGGGGAAGACTTTATCCAGAATGGAGTAATAAATGTTCTGTGCGTGCCAGCAATCCACGGAAAACGGCATCATGGGATAAAGGCTGGTCAACACGTTGGCGCGTTCCAGCGTTTCGCTATCTTCCGGGTTCTGCTGTAAGCGCTTCAATATACGGGTCAATGCATTGCCGGCCGCGTAGCGCGCGCCGGCTTCATCCACCTGCACGTCTTCGCGCCTGACCATTTCCAGGAGCATGGCAATCCTGACAAAATCGACTGGATCGGTTTCAAACGTATGTTTGAGGTCGCTATTGAGGACAAATTCCGCAGTGAAGCGCAAAACGTCCGGAACAGGCTGGCCCATTTCTTTCAGGAACCGCATGAGCGATCCATGCTTTTCGTAAATCTGGTGATAGCTGGCCTCGGCATCACCCAGCGTGCGGGAAAGAACAATATCCAGAATCCTTTTTTGCTCATCCTTAAAAAGCGCCTTGAATGAGTACGGCATGCCGTCAAAGTGCTCGTCCAACAGCCGGAGCAGTTCGCCAAAGTCGCCGCTGGAAAAAGCTGCCATGCTCTCAGCCACCAGCATTTCGTAGTCTTCTTTCTCGTCAAGCTCGCGCACACCTGCGTGCAGCACCTGATCGCCCAGATACACCGCGGCAAACCTCAAGTCGCGCGCTTCGCGGGTGATGCGCGAGGTAACGCGGGAAATCCCCAGTGCCAGCCGCGCCGTTCCGGCTTCAGCGTGGCGATAATCCACGCTCTTGATGGAATAGCAGTACTGCGGGACGATGTGATCACCGTTAAACATTGAACTGATGGCAAAATGCGCTCCCACCTTGCACAGATCGACAAATGCCGGTGCCACCCAGCGGTTATAGATAGTTGCGCCGTCACCCATCTCCGGCAGATTGCTTTGGGCAAGGGCAAGCCGCCGCAGAAATTCGGGTTCGGGATCCACGTTGCCGGTTTCGCGCGCCAGCTGTATGACTCGGCCAGCATATTGCAGCACCTGCATGCTTTCAATGCCGCTCAGCTCGTCAAAAAACCAGCCGCAGCTGGTGTACATAAGCATGGCGTGGCGCTGCATTTCCAGCAGCTTGAGAGCATCAGTGGTCTCAGCAGGCTTCAGTTGGTGGCGGGAGTGTTTTTCAAAAAAAAGCCAGAGCGAATCCGGCGAGCGGTCCAGCACTACATCTATATAGTCATTGCGGGCGGCCCAGGGATCGTGCAGCATCTCGCCGGCTTTGCCCTCAAACAATCCGGCAACACAATCCCGCAGGTAATCCAGAGCATCACGCAGAGGCCCGCGCCATTGCTGGTTCCAGCCCGCGCGCCCGGTATTGCAGCCGCAATCATTTCGCCACCGATCTACGCCGTGAGCACAACTCCATGAAGTGTTTTCAATAATCTGGACTTCGTGCGTCGGCGGATACATTTCCAGGAACTCGCTGTAGTTGGTAAGGCGCAATGAAGGATCAGCTTCAATCCGATCCAGAGCATAGGCAAGCGCCATATCCCCATGGCGATGATGGTGCCCATAGGTTTCGCCGTCGGTGGCAATGTGCATTAGCTGCGGCCAGTCGCGACGGTCAGAGAAGCCGCTCTTCAGCCGGTTCGCAAATTCCTCTCCACTATTCAGGAGCTGTTCAAAGGCCACAGCGCGGGAAATGGGCCCGTCATAAAAGAAGATGTTGATTCTTTTTCCTGAAGGCAGCTTGGCCAGGTAAGCGCGCGTTGGGTCAATGCGTGAGCCGCTAACGTCTTTCCAACTGCGCCCGCCAATCTTGCGCACCCTACCAGCTTGATTCGGCGCCAGGATTGTGAATCGAACGCCGTGTTCCGCCAGGGTTTCCAGGGTTTCAACATCGGCTGCGGTTTCAGCCAGCCACATGCCTTCTGGTGTTCGTCCAAAGCGGTGCTCAAAATCGCGGATGCCCCAGATTACCTGTGTAGCTTTGTCACGCGAGTTCGCCAGCGGCAGAATCATGTGGTTGTAAGACTGCGCCAGCGCCGATCCATGCCCGGAAAACTTTTCCTGGCTTGCCCTGTCAGATTCAAGGATCGATTCGTATGTCTCGGGAGAGTTCTCTTCCAGCCAGGAGAGCAGAGTGGGACCAAAGTTGTAGCTGATGCGGGAGTAATTGTTGACTATCCGCCGGATATACCCGGCTTCATCAAGAATGCGCGAGGCGCCGTTGGGCGCGTAGCACTCGGCGGTAATGCGCTCATCCCAGTCATGGTAAGGATAAGCGGAATCCTGGCGCTCAACCGCTTCCAGCCAGGGATTTTCCCGTGGCGGCTGGTAAAAATGAGCATGAATGCAGATACAGCGTTCCATTGAGAGGCCGGCCATGCCTGTGTGCTGCAAAGAACATTACCCCGACATTAGGATGTGAAATGCCATCCAGATGGTGCCTAGCTGCTTGTAAATACACTTGAATGCTTATCCCACAACAGTCCTTCCCGCACATTGCCCAAGAAAGCTATGTCTCTGCTCAACGTGAGTATCTGGATGCTCAAACCGGCAGCAGCACTCTCTCTGTGGGGCTGTGGCCTTCGACATGCATAAGTGCAAAGCGATCTGCTCCATATCCAGTTCCCCTTATGGCCAGAATATCCCAACGGAATTGAGGTATAGGAAATGTCTGCTTCTTATCTGCGAAAGTATTGCTTCGGATTAATTCTGATGGCAGTTTTAATCTTCAGCGTGCCGAAGTCGAATGCCCAAGTCTGGGTCGGTTCAACCGGCACAGTAGATCCCAACAGCACGAATCTGGTGAAGTACATCAATGGACGAGTCGAGCTGCGCAACGATGCGCCGGTCGGTTCGGTGGCTTTCATCCGTTACAACGTCCTGCCGGTGCGCGACCTCGCCACTGATCTTACAAGCATCGAATACCGCATCTTTGACGCTCGTTTTCTCGATGATGGCGCAGGGCACGTTTTCCTTTCATTGATTCAACAGAATGTGAGCACCGGCGCGCTCACTACCCTGATGACCTTCGATAGCAATGCTTCTTCCCCAAGCGCTTCTTACCAGCGGGGAAACACGCCGGGTAACCCCACGTTCAACTTCACTTGGGCCGATTCTGACGGCTTTAATCCAAGTGACAGTGTCTATTACGTGGAAGCACAGCTAAGCCGAACGGCTACAGGCGGACAGGCCGGCTTGGCAGGCTTCTCAATCAAGAAAATCGTTCCCTAGCTGTTGAAAGTGTTCAAACGTCATTTAGGAAACAATGTCGCAAGAAATCCAAACGGCTCCTCAGGGTGAGGGGCCGTTGCTTCAGCTCATGTCCCGAACTAAGGATGTGGATCAATGCGGGGACGCGCCTGCCAACGGGCGAATTGGGACGAAATTCGAAAAGAGACCCGACTCTAAAAGGGGTTAAGATATGTTCAGAGAACCATGACTCGCGAAGAACATGAACGGTTGTATGCGTTGGTGCAGAACCCGCCGCCGGGCAGCAAAATGGAAGCTGCCAAGATGTATGGCGTGGATTTGACCCTGAATTTACAGAGTTTGACGCGCACCCCGGCCGAGCGGGTTCGCGAAATGGAAGCCGCATTGAAATTCGCAGAGGAGTTGCGGCGAGCGGGGGCCACCTTGATCGGCTCACCTGATCAATGATCGATTTTGAGGCTACTCTCAAGCTCCTTTCGGAGCGTGGCGTTAACTTCGTCGTGATTGGCGGCTATGCCGCGACCCTTCACGGTTCAGCGTACCTCACACGAGACCTTGACATCTGTTACGAGCGCACGCCTGAAAACATGGAGCGGTTGGTGCGCGCTCTCAGCCCTTATCGTCCGCGCCTACGCGGCGCTCCTGAAGGGCTGCCTTTTGTGTTTGACATGAAAATGCTTTCTAATGGCATGAACTTCACTCTTGCAACTGACTTGGGCGACATCGATTTGCTTGGTCACGTGTCCGGCCTGGGAGAGTTCCCGGCTGTCGCACTCGATGCGATTTCCATGCCGCTGTTCGGCGGCGAGTATCGAGTGGCTTCTCTCGATTCCCTCATCCGTTCCAAAAGGGCGGCGGGCAGGAACAAAGACCTGAATGTCCTGCCGGAGCTGGAGGCGCTAAAAGAAATGCATCCGCCAAAAGATCAGACGGAGCCGCCGCAAGACTGAGCGCAAAATCGGCATCGGGTCTGGGCCGGCGCTGCTCGGTCTGCGATTGTTCCCGATACTCAGCCCAAACGAGGAACAATTTCGCTAGATAGAAGAGCGGAAGCTTCACCCTTCAAAATAAAAAAACAAACGTGAGGATCAAGAGAAGCTGATTTTTTGAATGCAAAAATATTTTTTTGCATTTGTTCGGCGGAGGGTAGCTGAAATGCGCAACTCTTGTTTATAATCATCCGTTTTCATCAATGATCTCGATCACGGATGAATGTGAAGCTTCCGCTTCGTGCGGATTAATTTTCACGACGGCGTTCACGGACACGAATTTTATTCAATGGCACAGATCTTTCACCGCAGTGCGAATACTCTGGCTCGCGCCAGCATACTGGGAGTAGTACTGCTGCTCTCCGCAGTAGGCGCGGCTGTATTGAAGCTCCAGCGCTCACCCTACGTCACGGCGCAACGTATCGCGCCGGAACAGCCAGTGCCGTTCAGCCATCAGCACCACGCGGCTGGCTTGGGACTGGATTGCCGGTATTGCCACACCTCGGTGGAGGATTCGAGCTTTGCCGGAATTCCTCCTACCAAGACTTGCATGAACTGCCACGCGCAGATTTGGACCAACGCTCCCATGCTGGCGCCAGTGCGTTATAGCTTCTCCAGCGGCCAGTCACTGCAATGGACCCGCGTGCATGATCTCCCGGACTTTGTTTACTTCAATCACAGCATTCACATCAACAAAGGGATTGGCTGTTACAGCTGCCACGGCCAGGTGGATGCGATGCCGTTGATGTACCAGGAACATACGCTGCAGATGGAATGGTGTCTGGACTGCCATCGGCAGCCGGAAAAGTTCCTGCGTCCAAAGAACCAGGTTTTCAGTATGAAGTATCAGCAGCCGACCACGGAAGCGCCGGTTGAAGCGATGATTGGCGGAAAAAAAGAGTCCTTTACCGACCAGTTGGTGCTCGGTACGGCTTTGCGGAAGGAATATCACCTGCGCTCGGTGCAGGACATAACCAGTTGCTCCACCTGCCACCGATAGGGGTGGAAACAAATGGAAACGAATGTCTAATAACAGCGAAATAAAACCTAATCTGATTTCCGCCAGCGAGATCAAGCCGGCCCGCATGGAGCTGGAAACCGTGCGTAAGAGGCTGGCCGAAGCCAAAGGGCCAAAGTACTGGCGCACTTTGGAAGAGCTTGCGGACCAGGAGGCTTTTGGCGAACTGCTCACTCGGGAATTTCCGCGCCAAGCTTCAGAGTGGGTCGATCCTGTCTCGCGCCGCGGCTTTCTCAAGCTGGCCGGCGCGTCCATGGCGCTTGCCGGACTGGCCGGTTGCACACGGCAGCCGCTGGAACAGATTCTGCCCTACGTCCGGCAGCCGGAAGAACTGATTCCCGGCAAGCCGATTTTTTATGCCACGGCCATGCCGTTCCACGGCCACGCTCTCCCGCTGTTGGTGGAAACTCACGAATTTCGTCCTACTAAAGTCGAGGGCAATCCGCTGCATGCAGCCAGCTTGGGCGCGACGGATGTCTTTGCTCAGGCATCGATCCTGGATCTTTATGATCCTGACCGTTCCACTACGCTGACCTATATGGGCGAGCTGCGCTCATGGGGCGACTTTGCCATGGCAGTCAATGGCAAGATCAATAACAATGACGGTCTCAAGGCCAAGCAAGGCGCAGGATTGCGATTCCTTACCGGCGCCATGACATCGCCGACTTTTGGCTGGCAGATGAAGGCCGTACAGCAGGCTTTCCCGCAGTCAAAGTGGCATCGCTGGGACCCGGTCAATCGCGACAACATGCGTGCAGGATCGAAGCTGGCCTTCGGCGGGTATTACGATCCCATTTACAAGTTTGAAAACGCTGCCGTGGTTGTCTCGCTTGACGCGGACTTCCTCTCGGGAGAGTGGTTCCCGGGCTTTCTGCGCTATTCGCGCGACTTCATCCGCGGGCGCAAGCTGGACAATGGCGACCAGATGAACCGCCTGTATGTGGCGGAGAGCGCGCCTTCCACTACCGGCGCAAAGGCCGACCATCGGTTGGTGCTGCGGCCCTCAGAAGTAGAGAACGTGGCGCGTGCACTGGCCGCGAAAGTTGGTGTAGGTGGAGCGGCAGGCAATCTCAACCCTGACCAACAAAAATTTGTCGACGCGGTTGCCGCCGACCTGACGGACCATAAAGGCAAATGCCTGGTGGTTCCTGGAGAATTCCAGTCGCCTGCGGTCTATGCGCTGGCGCAAGCAATGAATGCGGCGCTGGGCAACGTTGGCCAGACAGTTTCCTATATTGATCCAGTTGAAGTTGATGCGGTGGAGCATGGGCAGTCGATTAAAGAGTTGATAGCTGACATGAATGCCGGCAGCGTCGACACGCTGGTGATTATCGGCGGCAACCCTGCATATAACGCGCCGGTGGATCTCGACTTTGTGAACGCCGTGGACAAAGTCAAGCTGCGCATACAGTTCTCGAATTACAAGAATGAAACCACGGACCTGATGCATTGGCATGTGCCGGAAGCGCATTATCTGGAAGCATGGAGCGATGCCAGGTCCTATGACGGCACCGCGTCTGTAATGCAGCCCATGATCATGCCGCTTTATGACGGCAGGAACTGCCATGAAGCGCTGGCGATGTTTACTGACCAGCCGGGCACGGGCTCGCATGATCTGGTCCAGACTTACTGGAAATCGCAGCACCCTACGGCGGATTTCGAAGCTTTCTGGCGGACTTCAGTCCATGATGGTTTTGTGGCGAATACTGTCTCGCCCGCAAGACAGGTCAGCGCGAAATCAGGAGCTTTGCCAGCTCCGGCCGCTGCCGGCGAAATTGAAGTCTCCTTCCGTCCCGATCCCACGATTTACGATGGCAGCTTTATCAACAACGCATGGCTGCAGGAAACGCCCAAGCCTTTAACCCGCACCACCTGGGACAATGTGGCCATGATCAGTCCGGCGATGGTTACTGCGTGGAAGCTCGATCAGTTAAGTGACCAGAACGATCACCAGTCAGATGCGCAAAGGATCATTGAAATTGTTTTTCCGGATGGCCGCAAAGTAGAAGCTCCTTACTGGCCGCAGCCCGGCCATCCAGATAACGCGGTGACGCTCTTTTTGGGCTATGGCCAATCCCGGACCGGACGTGTGGGAACCGGTACGGGTTATAACGCATACAAGGTACGTCCCAGCGGGACGCAGTACATTGCCAGCGGCGCCAAGATTAATGTCACCAACCGCTACTGGGACATCGCCGTCACGCAGGGCCATTTCAGCATGGACGAGCGTGAGCCGGTGAAGGTAGCGAACCTGGAAGAGTTCGTAAAAAACCCCCGGTTTGCTCATGAAGATCCGCAAGAAGAACCGCAAGATAAGCCGGGGCAGCCTGAGTCGCTTTATCCTGATTATCGCGATAAAAATTGGTACATGCCGCACGCGGACTATGCGTGGGGCATGTCCATTGACCTGAATTCCTGCATAGGATGTCAGGCTTGTGCGGTGGCTTGCCAGGCGGAGAACAACATCTCCGTTGTGGGCAAAGAGCAGGTGCAGCGTGGCCGCGAGATGCAGTGGATCCGCATTGACGCATATTACGAAGGCGATCCGGCAAACCCCCGCGTTTATTTCCAGCCTGTGCCCTGCATGCAGTGTGAAAACGCGCCGTGTGAGCCGGTCTGTCCCGTAGGCGCAACCACGCACTCCACTGAGGGCCTGAATGATATGGTCTATAACCGCTGCGTGGGCACGCGGTACTGCTCGAACAACTGCCCCTATAAAGTTCGGCGGTTTAATTTCTTCCTGTTCGCGGATTATGACACGCCTAGCTTGAAGCTGGGCCGCAATCCTGACGTAACCGTGCGTAGCCGCGGCGTGATGGAAAAATGCACCTACTGCGTGCAGCGCATCACTCAGGCCCGCATTGCGGCAGAGAAAGAAGACCGCACAATCCGCGACGGGGAAATCAAGACGGCCTGCCAGCAGGTCTGTCCCACTGAGGCGATTGTGTTTGGCGACATCAACAATAAGAACAGCGCCGTGGCCAAGATCAAGAGCAGTCCGCGCAACTACCAGCTTCTGGCGGAATTGAATACGCGCCCGCGCACCACGTATGTGGCGGCGGTGCGGAACCCTAACCCCAAACTAGCGTCTGGCACGGAGAACACATAAGAGATGGCTGCACCAGACATTCTGCCGCCTAAAGGTGTAAGGCCGCCCATCATCGGGCCCGGCCAGACCTTCGGCACTATTACGGACCGCATTGCCGGCATTGTGCTCACCAAGCACACCCCAATCTTCTGGGTAGCCATTGTGGCCATTTCGCTGGCGCTTTTCGGCATGCTGCAGACCGCGGTGGGCTACCTGCTGGTTAAAGGCGTGGGAATCTGGGGCATCACCATCCCCATCGGATGGGGCTTCGCCATCGTCAATTTTGTGTGGTGGATCGGTATCGGCCACGCCGGAACCTTGATCTCCGCAATTCTGCTGCTGTTCAAGCAAACGTGGCGTACCTCGATCAACCGCTTTGCCGAGGCCATGACGATTTTTGCTGTCATGCAGGCCGGTCTCTTCCCCCTGATTCACACCGGACGTCCGTGGCTGGCGGCTTACTGGCTGTTTCCCATTCCGCTCACTATGGGCGTGTGGCCGCAATTTCGCAGCCCACTGATCTGGGACGTTTTCGCTGTCTCCACATATTTCACGGCATCTTTCCTGTTCTGGGGTATCGGACTTATCCCCGATTTTGCTACGCTGCGCGATTCCGCCAAGACGCTGGTTGTCCGGCGTATTTATGGCATGTTGGCCATGGGCTGGCGCGGATCGGCCAAACACTGGAACCGCTATGAGACGGCCTACATGCTCTTGGCCGGCCTTTGTACTCCGCTGGTGCTCTCAGTTCATAGCGTGGTGTCGCTCGACTTCGCAGTGTCGGTGGTGCCGGGATGGCACACCACATTTTTCCCGCCGTATTTCGTCGCGGGCGCAATTTATTCCGGTTTCGCCATGGTGCTGATGCTGGCGATTCCGTTCCGCTATCTTTACGGCATGCAGGACTTCATTACCCTGCGCCATCTCCAGAACTGCGGCAAGCTGATGCTGGCGACCGGCCAAATCGTCGCCTATTCCTACGCGATGGAAATGTTTATCGGCTGGTACAGCCATGACAAGTACGAAATGGCGATGGTAAATAACCGGCTGCACGGGCCATACTCGCACTATTACTACATGCTGATCCTGTGCAACATCCTCATACCGCAATCGCTATGGCTGAATAAGGTGCGTTCCACGCCGTGGATACTATTCCTGGTCGCCGTGGTGGTGAATACCGGTATGTGGCTTGAGCGGTTCGTGATTGTGGTAATGAGCCTCCAGCGCGATTACATTCCCAGTTCGTGGGGCATGTACTGGTTCACAAAATGGGACATGATGATTTTCGTTGGGACCATGGGGTTCTTTACTTTGCTCTTCTTTATCTTTATCCGGCTTATGCCGGCGATTTCCATCTTTGAAATGCGGAATCTGGTTCCGCAGGCGAAGGTGAAAGAATAATGACAGCTGGACCTATTTACGGATTGATGGCGGAATTTGAAACGCCCACGGAACTGGTGGAAGCGGCCAAGGGCGCTTATGCCGCCGGCTATCGCAAAATGGATGCATACACGCCATATCCGCTGGAGGAAGCGGCGGAAGCCATCGGCGCACACCACAATCGCGTCGCGTTGATAGTGCTGGTTGGCGCCATGTTAGGGATGATCGGCGGATACGCCTTGCAATATTGGGTTTCCGCGGTCTCCTATCCCATCAACGTAGGCGGCAAGCCATTCCATTCCTGGCCGGCTTTCATCCCGGTTACCTTTGAATGTGCGGTGCTCGGCGCATGCCTGGCAGCCGTGTTTGGCATGTTGGCATTGAACGGGCTTCCGCAGCCATATCACCCAGTCTTTAATTCGCCGAATTTTGTGCGCGCCAGCCGTGACCGGTTCTTCCTGTGCATTGAATCCCAGGACCCGCGGTTCAGCCCGTCCGACACGCGCAAATTGCTGGAGAGTTATAAGCCTGAAGAAATCACGGAGGTGCCGTATTAATCGTCCGGCACAAATCCACGTGGCATGGCTGCTGTTTGCCGCCGCCAGTATGGCTGTTCTGGCTGGCTGCCGGCAGGACATGCATAACCAGCCCAAATTTATTCCATTGCGTTCCAGCGAGTTCTATTCTGATCGCAGATCGGCGCGGTATCCCGTTCCCGGAACCATCCCACAACTGGATGACAAAACCGTGGACAAGGAACAGCTGGATCCCAACAGCTATTTCCTTAGCGGCAAACACGGCAATACTTATGGAAATGAAATGCCCGGCACAGATCAACAAGCAGTGGCGGCCGTGCTGGTACGGGGCCAGGAGCGCTACAACATTTATTGCCAGCCATGCCATTCGGAGTTGGGCGATGGAAACGGCATGATTGTGCAGCGCGGCTTCAAGCGTCCACCGTCCTTCCATGTGCAGCGGCTCAGGAACGCGCCTTTGGGTTGGTTTTATGATGTGATCAGCAATGGCTTTGGCGGAATGCCGGACTACTCTGCCCAGATAAAGCCTGCGGACCGCTGGGCCATCGCTGCCTATATTCGTGCGCTGCAGCTTAGCCAGAATGCGAATGAATCCGATGTGGCGGCTGCGGATAGAGACCAGCTCAACAAGCCGGCAGGAAATGGAATTATCATTCCTGATACCTCTATAATCTCGCCCGCCGTAACAACTCCGGTAAAGCCGGTGCCTGATACGCAGCCAAAGGGGAACAAACGATGAGCCAGACCATGGTGCGTGTTACCCCTAAAGACTTTGCTCCTCCGTCAATGATTGACCGGATGCGCTCTCGTTCGCTCGTAATCGGTGTGGTTTTCAGTGTGCTGGCAGTGGGATTGACGCTTGCGCTCAAACAGTGGGATTTGTTTTTGCGCTCATGGTTGTTCTCATTCATGTTCTGGCTTGGGCTCACCCTGGGCTCGCTGACGCTGCTCATGTTGCAATACACCAGCGGCGGAAACTGGGGCCGTCTGGGACGCCGCATCTGGGAAGCCGGAGCGGCCAACTGGTGGCTGATGTTCCTATTCTGGCTCCCAATCGCCTTCGGCGTAAAACGCCTCTATCCCTGGGCCAGAGTGCCGCAGGACCCCGCGAAACTTGCGGAGTTCATGGCTCACTACGGCGCTGACAAGATCCACTACTATCTGAATGTTCCTTTTTTCTGGGTTCGTGGACTGATCTTTTTCGCCGGCTGGGGAATCCTGTACTACTTCCTTAAGCGCTGGTCGATTCGCGAAGAAGCCGGCGTCACCACTCCCGCGGAGTTTGTATTCATCCAGAACCTGAGCGGTTTCGGAATTGTGTTTTACGCCGCTACGATCACATTTGGCTCCATTGACTGGACCATGTCGCTTTATCCGGAATGGTGGTCGACCGTCTGGGGCATGCTATTCATGGTGGGCCAGGTGCTCACCGCGTTCTGCTTTACTATCTGGCTCTTCACGCGACTTTCAGAGATTGAGCCGGTCTCTCGTATTTTCAAGGTCGATTACCTGCATGACTTTGGCAAGCTCATGTTTGCTTTCGTCGTGTTGTGGGCTTATCTCTCGTTCTCGCAGTGGCTGATTATCTGGTCCGGCAACATGCTTTCGGAAATCCGCTGGTACATCATGCGGCTGGAAAATGGCTGGCAATATTTCGGGACCCTCCTGATCTTCGTCCATTTTGTTTTCCCCTTTGCGTTGCTGCTTTCACGCAACAATAAGCGCAGCCGGAGACGGATTGTTGCAATCGCTTTCCTGTTGCTGTTCATGCGGCTTGTGGACCTCTTCTGGCTGACGGCCCCGAATTTTTATCCCGGTACGGGCGCGGGCCTGAGCAACTTTCACCTTCTCGATGCGGCGATGTACATCATTTGCCCGATAGCCATGGGCGGGATCTGGCTGTTCTTCTTCTATCTGCAATTGAGCAAGCGTTCGCTCATGCCGGTAAATGACCCTGGTTTTGTCGAGATGCTGGAATCGAAACATGGATAAAGATAAAGACAAATTTGAAACTCAATCCGGCGGGCGCATCAAGGAAGGCCACCAGCAAAGCGACGTAAACGTTAAAGGCGTCGTGTGGTCCGGCATAATTCTGGCCGTGGGCGGAGTTATTGCTTTCGCCCTCGCGATTCTGATGATCCGCTTCCTGGAAAAATGGGAAAAAGACCACGAAGCCAAGCTCACGCCCATGGAGCAACAGTTGCAGCAGGAGCGCGAGCTGCCTAAAGAAGGCCTGGGCAAAGTGGTGCCAACCAATGAAGGGGAGATCAAGCCTGCCCCTGACTGGTATGGACGCGGTAAAATGGAAGATCATCTCAGCCGCACCATCAAAACTCCTCGCCTGCAGTATGACGACGAGCATGATATGCAGATTTTCAGCGGATCAGAAGATAAGTGGCTCAGTTCCACCGGCAAGTCACCCGATGGAAGCATCCATATTCCTGTGAGCCGCGCCATGGAAATCTTGGCACAACGCGGTTTGCCGCAAGTCAGCGGACCGTTTCAACCCGCAAACGTGGGAGCGCCCAGCGCCGCTTATCCTTCAGGAGCCGCCGACACCGGCCAGGCGAGCCGCTCTACACCCACAGCAGGAGCAAAGAAGTGAAGTACGGCAGTACAATTCGGAAAGTGCTGGTTGCGATCACGCTGGCAGCATGCGCCTCGGTTTCAGCGTGGTCTCAGGCGGCCCCCAAGCTTCAGCCGGGCGACTCCGTGCCCAATACGAAGCCTTCAATTCTCGACCAGGTTGGGCTTGATCAACGCCTGAACCAGCAGGTCCCGCTTGATCTGGCTTTCAACGATGAAAACGGCAAGGCAATCCAGTTGCAACAATACTTTGGGCAGAAGCCGGTCCTTTTGATGCTGGTGTATTACCAATGCCCCATGCTGTGCACGCAGGTATTGAATGGATTCACGGGCGCGATGAACGGAATTGTCCGCTTCAACATAGGCCGTGAATTTAACGTCATTACGGTAAGCATCGACCCTCGTGATAAGCCGCAAGACGCAGCCGCAGCAAAAGAGAGATACCTCAAACGCTATCGCCGCGCCGGCGCTTCTGAAGGCTGGCATTTCCTGACAGGTAGAAAAGACCAGATCGATGCGCTGGCTCAGGCTGTCGGCTTCCGTTACGCATGGGACCCGGAAATACAGCAATACGCGCATGCCAGCGGCATTATGTTGCTCACGCCGCAAGGTCGCGTCGCGCAGTACTATTACGGAATCGAATACGCCCCGCGCGATATTCAGCTTGGGTTGATCGAAGCTTCCAAAGGCAAGATTGGGAACGTGGTGGATCAGGTCCTTCTTTACTGCTACCACTATGATCCCCGGCAAGGCCGGTATGGCGCTGCCATTTTCAATGTTTTGCGTTTGAGCGCCCTCGCCACGGTTCTGGCGTTGGGTGGATTCATGTTGGTCATGTTTCGCCGCGATTCGCTCGCCCACAAGGGCCGCTTAACCAGGACAGCCGAATAGATGCAACTGAACTTTCCCATTTTTCCGGAGCAGGCCTCGAGCATGGCGGGGCAGGTGGACGCGCTCTACCTGTTCCTGGTGTTGATTACCACCTTTTTCTCGCTGCTCATCGCTATTCTGATCCTCTACTTCGCCATCAAATACCGGCGGAAACCCGGCCGGCAGGCGGAACAGATTCACGGCTCCACTCTGCTGGAGATAGTCTGGACGGTGATTCCGCTGGGCATCTCCATGGTGATTTTTGTGTGGGGCGCGGTCATTTATTACCACATGGAACGTCCGCCCTCAAACCCACTGGAGATTTACGGTGTGGGCAAGCAGTGGATGTGGAAGTTCCAGCATCCTGGGGGCCAGCGCGAAATCAATACTCTGCACGTCCCCACCGGACGCGATGTGAAAGTTACCCTGATTTCGCAGGACGTGATCCACAGCTTCTTTGTCCCGGCCTTCCGGGTAAAACAGGACGTGCTGCCAAACCGCTACGTCTTTACCTGGTTCAAAGCTACGGAACCTGGAACGTATCACCTGTTCTGCTCCCAGTACTGCGGGACAAAGCACTCAGGCATGGTTGGGCAGGTTGTGGTGATGACGCCGGATGATTATGCCAACTGGCTGGCCAGCGGCAAAGCTGAAGGCTCATTGGCGTCATTGGGAGAAAAAGCCTTCCAGCAATACGGATGCACCACATGCCACCGGCCAGATTCAGGCGCGCGGGGCCCGAACCTTGAAGGCGTCTATGGCCGCCCTGTTCGCCTTACCGATAATCGCGTGGTGCTGGCGGATGACAATTACATTCGCGAGTCAATCCTTGAACCGAATGCCAAAGTCGTCTCCGGCTTCCAGTCCATTATGCCGACGTTTCGTGGCGTAGTAAGTGAAGACGAAATCATCGCGATAACTGAATACGTCAAGCATCTGTCGCCACAACAAGCGAACCCGCTGAATAACCGCTCCACGCCTACGGAAATTCGTGACAGCGAAGTGCCGAATATTCAGCAGCAGAACCGGCAGGAACCGGCACAGCAAACCCCGCAGGGAACGAGGCCTGCAAATCCATCTGGGAAGAAACCATGAGTACCGCAACAGCGATCATTACGCCGGTGATGCCCGAGAGGCATTACCTGAATGACAATTACGGAATCAGGTCATGGCTGCTCACAAAAGACCATAAGCGCATTGCCATCCTGTACCTGTTTTCCATCACCTTCTTCTTCTTGATTGGTGGCCTGTTTGCAACGCTGATCCGGCTGCACCTGCTCACCCCAAATGGAGAGCTGTTCCAGGCTGATACCTACAACAAACTGTTCACCATGCACGGCGTGAACATGGTCTTCTTCTTCCTGATCCCGTCTGTGCCTGCGGTACTGGGCAATTTCCTGGTGCCTATTATGGTGGGCACCAAAGACCTGGCTTTCCCCAAGATCAACCTGCTGAGCTGGTATTTGTATATGGCTGGCGGCGTGTTCTCCATGGCGGCCATGGTCTCCGGCGGAGTGGATTCTGGATGGACTTTTTACGCCCCGCTTAGCTCAGGATATTTGCGGACCCACGTCATCATGCTGGCGGTCGGCGTGATCATCGCCGGTTTTTCCTCCATCTTTACTGGCCTTAACTTTATCGTTACCGTTCACCGCATGCGCGCTCCGGGAATGACCTGGGGCAGGCTGCCACTGATGGTGTGGTCCAACTATGCCGCCAGCCTGATCATGATTCTGGGAACTCCGGTAATTGCCATAACATTGATATTGTTGGCCCTGGAACGCGGCTTTCACATTGGCATCTTTGATCCTAAGCTGGGCGGCGACCCTGTGCTGTTCCAGCACATGTTCTGGTTTTACTCACACCCGGCCGTTTACATCATGATTTTGCCCGGCATGGGTGTAATCAGCGAAATTGTTCCCTGCTTTTCCCGCAAACGCATTTTCGGATACTCGTTCGTGGCCTTCTCCAGTATTGCCATCGCTGTATTTGGCTTTGTCGTGTGGGCGCACCACATGTTCGTCGCCGGCATTTCGGTTTACTCGGCGCTGGTGTTCTCGCTGCTCAGCTATGCAGTGGCAATCCCTTCAGCCGTGAAAGTCTTCAACTGGACTGCCACCATGTATAAGGGCTCAATCGAGATGAGCACGCCGATGCTCTACGCCATGGCCTTCATCGGGCTGTTTACCATCGGCGGTTTGACGGGATTGTTTGTGGCGGCGCTGGGATTGGACATCCATATCCATGACACCTACTTTGTCATCGCCCACTTTCACTACGTGATGGTGGGAGGCATGGTGACGGCTTATTTGGGAGGGCTGCATTTCTGGTGGCCCAAGATGACAGGCCGAATGTATCCTGAAGCGCCGGCGAAACTTGCCGCGCTGATTACGTTCATCGGGTTCAATCTGACTTTCTTCCCGCAATTCATCTTGGGTTATATGGGTATGCCGCGCCGGTATTGGGCGTATCCGCCTGAGTTCCAGGTGCTCAATGTTCTCTCCAGCGCGGGCGCTTCAGTACTGGCCGTTGGCTTCCTTCTGCCACTGCTGTATTTTGCCTGGTCGCTGAAGTATGGAGAAATCGCAGGCGACAATCCGTGGCAGGCCACCGGTCTGGAGTGGGAAACCACTTCACCGCCGCCCACGCATAATTTCCATCACATTCCGGTTGTCACCAAGGATCCGTATGCCTACGGAGAAGATGCGGAGGTCACCGTTGTCCACTAGCCAGACAACCACTACCGATCATCATCCGGCGCTGGCGCACCAGTTTGACAGCATGGAGCAGCAGCAGGAAGCTTCCACGTTTGGCATGTGGGTGTTCCTGCTTACTGAAATCATGATGTTTGGCGGGCTGTTTACCGCCTATCTGATTTACCGCCTTAAGTACTATCCGGCGTTTGTCGCCGGCAGCACCAGCATCAGCGTTTCCTGGGGATTCGCCAACACCCTGGTTCTGATCGTCAGCAGCTTCACCATGGCCATGACCGTGTGGGCGGCGCAGAATGGAAGACGCAAAACGCAGGTCTGGCTGCTTCTGGCGACCATGGTTCTGGGTGCGGCCTTTCTTGGCGTAAAAGCCAAGGAGTATTACGACAAATGGGACGAGTGCCACATCCCGGGCCACGTGATCGGCAAAGGTTTCAACGCCTGGGGCGGATGCAGCGCCACGGACAAATCGTTGGGCAACATTGCCGAGGAAATTCGCGATCCCAAGGAACATGGCAACGTAAATGTGACTGAAGTGGCGGCTGAGCAAACAGCCAAGCAGACGGAGATTTTTTTCTCCTTCTACTTCCTCATGACGGGGCTGCACGCTTTTCACATGGTGATTGGGTTGGGATTGTTGACCTGGTTGCTATTGCGCGCCAAGAGCGGCGAGTTCGGCCCAGCCTATTACACGCCAATTGAGTTGGGTGGGCTGTACTGGCACTTTGTCGATATAGTGTGGATTTTCCTGTTCCCCTTGCTGTACTTGATTAGCCGGCACCAACACGGAGTTTAAGGACCAGAAACGAACATGTCTGAACATTCACATCCCACTCCCGGTCTGTATCTGGTGATTCTGCTCTCGCTGATTGTAGGCACCTGCCTAACCTGGGGTATTGCGTTTGTCGATTTGGGGAAATGGAACCCGGTTGTGGCCCTCACCATCGCCGTTGTTAAAGCGGTTCTGGTGATCCTCTTCTTTATGCACGTCCACTACAGCAGCAAGCTCACAAAGTTGACGATCTCTGCCGGATTCTTCTGGCTGATGATCATGATTACCATGAGCCTGAGCGACTATCTGACGCGGACGTTTGTGCCGCAGTAGGTTTTTTCTTGTCCCGAGCAAAGCGAGGGAACGCTATAGCCGCAAGAACGCAGTCGCACTCATTTGTCTGTCTTGTAGTTTTCTGAAATATACTTCTTGCTCTTGAGAATTTTCGTTGCTCTAGGGTTCCCTCGCTGCGCTTCGGGATTTCAGAAAACTACTTCGTCAGAATCTCTTCCAGAAAATCCAGGGCACGGGGATCGTTCATCTGCCCCAGCCAAAAGATGGCCTGTTTGCGTACTACGGGATTCTTATTGGTTTTGGCCACGTTGATCAGGCGCGGGACGGCATCGGCATCGTGCATCTGGCTTAGCGCAAAGACCGCCTTCTTCTTTACCTCTGTCTCAGGATCGTTTTCAATCGCGTCGGTAATCTGTTCCACGGCCTTTTTGCTGCCTTTCTGCGCCAGCCAGAAGATTGCCTGTCCGCGCACGCGCGGGCTCTGGTCGTGCCGAGCCATGCCGATCAGATCCTTTAGCGCTTCCGGCTCCTTGCTCTGTGAAAACGCAAAGGTGCCTTTCTCCCGCACCCTGTCATCGGGATCATCGCGGACATACTTACGCAGAAGCTCCGCCCCTTTTTTACCGCGCTCCACGCCTAGCCAGAACGCGACGTTCTCTCGCAATGACGCGCGTTGAGCCGGCTGAATCATCTTTTCCAGTGCGGTATCAGCGGCAGGTGTGTCATGCAGCGCAATGGCCATTACTGCCTGACGCCCCGGATCTTTGTGCCGATTGTTGTCTTCCGAATCTTCCGTTGTAACCATGCCGGCCAGGAGCTCCACGCTCTGTTCCGGCTTTACATCTTCCAGCCAATAGAGAGGCAGATTGGCAAAGTCGAGGGTGCAGTCAGCGCTGTAAACCCGGACCTTGGTGATCTGCTTTTGCTCCGCCCGGAAGAAGATAAAAGCATATGGCAAGGCCTCAGGCGGCGAGCAATTCGAATTCGTGCCACTAAACGAGCTGCCTTTTTCAGATTCCATCCGGCAGCCCATGCAGCACTTGTTTGCAGCCGATTCAAAGTTATCGAGCGAATCAAAGCAGCACATGGTGCGTTCTTTGGCAGCCGTCGGTATCCGGTATCCAATCCAGAGCGGCGCGGTCTGCTTCTGCACCAGCCCGTCGACCGTCGCTTTGAGACCCGCCGCCGCGGAAAGCTGCTGCAATTTGGCATCTGAAATTTTTGGCTTTGGCGGAGCTTCTTGCGCCGCCATCATCGCGGCGCAGCCCGCCACCAACATTGCGATTGCCTGTCTCTGCCAGATTTTCATACCGCTCCTTACTTGTTCAGGATTTCCATCATGTAGTCGCTGATTTCCGGCGAGTTCATCAGTGACATCTTTGAGATCAGCGATCTCTTCAACTCGGGGTTGGTTTCCTTTTTAGCCAGAGCGACCATCTCTTTCCCGGCGCCGTGGAGAAACAGTGCATTGATGACTTTCTTTTTTATCGCGAGATCGGCTTGTGAGTTATAGACCTTGGTCAAGGCAGCCAGGCTTTCGTCTCCGCCAACCAGGCCAAGGGTATTGATGGCCTTATCAAGTACGGCCGGATCCTTTTCTGCCTGTACAATCTCCGCCAGCTCGTGCGAGCATCCGCAGAGCAGCATGGCACCGACAGCCTCTTCCCGCGTCTGAACATCAGGCGAGTTCTTATAGAAATCGAGCAGTTCGGCGCGGCCGCCCATCATGCCCAGATAGTGAATCGCTTCGCGGCGGAGCTCAGGATTCTTCTCCGTCTTCGCCAGAGCCGCTACGTCATCTTTACAGCTGCACATGAGCCACGCTTGAAAAACCGACTTTTTCACGCCCATGTCAGTGGAAGAGTTATAGATTTCTTTCAATACGGCCCGGTTGCGCGGATTGCCGTTCATTCCCAGGTTACGTATTGCGCGCTTCTGCAGGTCTGGCTGATTGTTCGCCTTGGCCAGCCCCATCAGTATCTGCTGGGCTTTCTCTGAGCCGCTTTGCGAGAGCACGAAAAGTGCCCTTTCCTTCAGCTTCGGCGAGTAATTTCCCGTGATGATTTTTTCCAGAAGCGGAACGGCCTTCTCCGGATCAGAATTCATCAGGCTCTGGATGGCCAGCAGCTTGAGTTCTTCGTCAGAGATGTTTTCCGGATTGCCGCCGCCGCGAATATCCTGCTCCAGCGCGCCGGCATCGCGCAGCCAATTGCTCTTGGGATAGTTTTTGCGCAACTCGCCGATGGCGGTCAGCGCCTGGGGCTTATTGCCTGCCTTGTTCAGCGCGTAGGCCTTCCAGTACATTGCGCCATCAGCCCGGCGGCCATGAATCTTTGCCACTTCATCGAACTGCTTGATGGCGTTAGCGTATTCGCCGTTATCCAGCGCGTCCTTGGCAGATTGATAAAGCTCGTCTTCATGAGCATTGGCTTTCTCCGTGGTCTGGGGATCGAGGAGTGAAGCCGACGGGACTTGCTGCGCGCCAGCGGCCGAAGCCAGTCCGAGAGAAAAAACAGTATTTAAAAATAAAATCAGGAATAATTTGCGATTCATCATTGGTTATAGCCTCTGGTTTACGCTGCCGCCGGAAAGCTCCGGGCGGCGCACTTTTGAATTCACTTCAGAACCAACTACCCGTACCTTGAACAACAGCCCTTCAGACTGGATGGTGTGGCGCACCTGCTCCAGATCCTGGGGTGAAACTTCCGCGGGGCCGTTGGCGATCTCCGCCAGCACGCGGCCTAATTGATCGAGCAATCGAGCGACCTGCGGATCGCCGGCCTGCTGCGAGCTCACGCGATAGAGATGGTTGCTATCCAGCAGCTCACGGGCTTGGGCCTGCTCACTGGAAAAATTAATAGAACCCTTTGTGTCCGCATTCATGATTTCCACCAGCAGCATTTGCGAGCGCTCCAGGTGATCGCCTACGGCGACCAAAATCACCCGCTGCGGATTGACCTGTGCAGGCGATTGTTGCGCTATTTGTTGGCCAGGACGCGGCCAGAAGCGTCCCGCCAGAAATGCTGCGGCCAGCAGCAGGGCCATTACTGCTGCGAATGCCCATTTCGGCGGCGACGGTCTGAGCAATCGCCGGAGAAAGCCGCCCTTTTCCGGCAAACGATCGCGCAGGTTGAGCCATGTCTTCTCTTCAAATCCGGCAGACGGTTCAGGGACTTCCAGCGGCTCAATCTGCTGGAGCGTGGACTGGACGCGCGCAAACTCGGCGCGGCATTCCGGGCAGCCGGCCAGATGGCGCTCAACCTCTGCTGCTTCTTCGGCGTCGCCGTAATAATGCAATACGATTTGTTCTTCACTGAGATGGTTCATTTCACTGTACTCCCACCGAATCGCGCTCCACGCGTTGAAGATCCCGGACCGGCATAAGGGTCAAGTTGTTGTCTGAGTTTCTGCACGGCGCGGAACACGCTGTTCTTGGCGGCGCTGGCCTTAAGGTTCAACGTCTGGCTGATTTCTTCAATCGACCGCCCTTCCATGTGGCGCATGGTAAAAGCCACACGTTCCGCAGGCGTCAGCAGGCCCAGAGCTCCGGCAATTTTCTGCTTCATCTCTGAGCTGAGCAGAAGACGGTCAGGACCGGGAGTGGACGTGGGCAGTTGCACCTGGTTGCTTTCGTCTGCCTCCGGTTGATCAACGATCTGATAAGTATCTTTCGTCTGCATATGCGTTTTTCTCGCGCTCAGGAAGTCAAGCGTGCGATTTACCGCGATCCGGTAGAGCCAAGTGCTGAAGTTGGCGCGGAGTTCAAAACGCTCCAGGCTCTTATAGGCCCGCAGGAAAGTTTCCTGGACAAGTTCTTCCGTATCCTGCTGGTTTCCGGTCATGCGGTAGACCACGCGAAAGATGCTGCGCGAATGGCGATCAACCAGGACACGAAAAGCGTCTCTGTCGCCGGCCAGGACCTGCGCCACTACCGCTGCATCTGTAACTTCCATTCGATTAAGTTAGACCGGATTTGAGGGAAGCGGTTAGGTTTTCTTCACCGCAAAGGTCGCTAAGGACGCAAAGTAGAAAAGAGCTTTTTAGGCAGCTAATGCCACGCGTTCCCATTCCTTTGCGACCGTTGCGTCCTTTGCGGTAAATCAGGAATTTTCGATGAAAGAAGCGACTCTCAGCGCGGTGCTTTCATCAAAATGTTTTCCCAGTACCTGCAGCCCTATCGGAAGGCCTGACGCGGTATGGCCGCATGGGACGCTAATCCCCGGAATACCAGCCAGATCGGCAGTAACGGTGTAGATGTCGGCCAGATACATGGATAAGGGATCGTCGGATTTTTCTCCCAGCTTAAAAGCTGGGGTAGGAGCAGTCGGCGTGACGATGGCATCCACTTTCTGGAAAGCCTGTTCGAAATCGCGCGTCAGCAAAGTACGAACGCGCTGGGCTTTCAGGTAGTAGGCGTCGTAATAGCCGGAGCTGAGCGCATAAGTCCCAAGCATGATGCGGCGTTTTACCTCGGTGCCAAAAGCCTCGTCGCGGCTCTTGCGATACATCTCAGTAAGCGTGCGTACGCCTTTGGCGCGATAGCCATAGCGAACCCCATCAAAGCGGGCCAGGTTGGCAGAAGCTTCCGCCGTGGCAATTACATAATAGGTAGGAATTGCGTAAGCCGTGTGCGGCAGTGAAATGGGGATGATCTCGCATCCGGCAGCGCGCAGCCTGGAGATGCCAGCCTCGACCGCCTCGCGAACTTCAGGATCCAAGCCCTCACCAAAATATTCTTTAGGCACGCCGATCTTCAGTCCAGCCACCGATTGCATGAGATCGGCTTCGTAATCGGGCACAGGCACGTCAGCAGATGTTGAATCCAGCGGATCGCGTCCGGCGATTACGCGGAGCAGAATCGCTGCATCTTTCACCGTCTTAGTGAGCGGGCCAATGTGATCGAGAGAAGAAGCAAATGCAATCAGCCCGTAACGCGATACGCGCCCGTAAGTCGGCATGAGCCCGACTACTCCGCAGAATGAAGCTGGCTGACGAATAGAGCCGCCCGTGTCAGAGCCAAGAGTCGCCACCACAGTGCCCGCCGCAACGGCTGCGGCAGAGCCTCCGCTGGAACCGCCGGGAACGCGTGACTTGTCGCGAGGATTGTGTACTGGCCCATACGCTGAATTCTCGTTCGAGGAACCCATGGCGAACTCGTCACAATTCATCTTACCCAGGACGATTGCGCCAGCGGTTTCAAGCCGCGCCACAGCAGTGCAATCGTAAGGCGGAATAAATTTTTCTAAAATCTTTGAACCAGCGGTAGTGCGGACTCCCTTAGTGACCATCACATCTTTGATCCCGACCGGAACGCCCGCCAGCGACGGCAGAGGGTCGCCTTTGGTCACCAGAGTGTCGATGCGCTTTGCCTGCTTTAAAGCGCGATCTTCAGAAAGAGTTAGATAGGCGTGAATCTCAGGGTCTTCAGCCTTGATCTTGTCATAAAACCGCTCTACCAGTTCGGACGCGGTGATTTGCTTTGCCGCGATTGCGGTCCGGGTGGAGTCGATCGTTAGCGAGTTCAGGTCCATTGCGTTCTACTCAAGCAAAAACAAAAAATCTCACCACGGAGGCACGGAGACGCGGAGAAAACCAAAACCTTTGGAGATGAGCTTCATTTTTCTATTACTCTAGGAACCTTGAAGAAATCACCATCCGTTTCAGGGGCATTGCTCATCGCTTCATTGTGCGGCAACGATGGGAGCGGATCGTCTTCACGCCAAGCCGCGCTGATGCCATCGCCCTGATTTCCATCCGACTGGACAAGTTTTCCCGATAATTGCGCCATGGGTGGAACATTGGATGTATCCAGCTCATTCAGGCGGTCGATATATTCCAGAATCGAATTCAGGTCTTTGAGCATGCGCTGGCGCTCCTGGTCGGTTAGCTCCAGGTTTGCCAGATCGGCAACGTAGACGACGTCTTTTTCAGTGACTTTCATTGTTAGCACTCAGCGGTCAGCAATCAGCAGTCAGTAAAAGCAATTGGCAAATGGCAATTGGCTTTTGGCCCTTAGCCATTAGCCTTTGCTGATCAGCTATTCTAAATCTTCTTTTTATTAGGCCGGGTTGCGGGTGTCAAAGCTGGACGAACCGGTTTGGCTGAATGCTGAGTGCTGAGTGCTGACTGCTGACTTGCTGACTGCTTCACTTTAAACTGCACGCTCTTTACCACCTGTCCCAGTAATCCTTCATATCCGTTGAGGTATCTTGAGGCAAAGGACTGGAGTTGGTTGCGCCAGCTCACGTCAGAAACTTCTATAGTCAAAGTGCCGTCCGAAAAGCTTACGGCCGTAGTGCGGGCCGCCACCTCTTTGCCGCAGACCAGCGGCCACGCCAGCATCACAGCTTCTTCTTGAGGGCGGGCGCGCAACAGGTCCTGCATGATCTGGCGCAAACCTGTGCGTACGGACTCCATTTATCAGCTCCCGTTGAAAGTTTTAATTTTAGCAGTTGTAGTGCGATCAATTTTCTTCATCGGCGGCAATAAGACTTTGGATAGAAGAGCGGCTCGCAGCAGCTCATCCCATGCGATATGAAACGTGAGGCCATGACCCGTAGTGCTTTAAATCCAATGACTTAGCTGTGTTTTAGCCTCACCGTTTAATGCTGAGAGAAACCGCTGAACCATTATTTACACCCGTTCGGGCAAACCTTGTTAAACAAAGTGGCGGCAGGCAATTATTATAATCTTGAAATCATTATCCCGTTTTGTTTCTGTCTCATAGCTTGGAAGAGGGGCGCCGAGCGGCGCAAGGAGAGGCACAACTAATGCACAAGCCGGTAAAGTACGCAGAAAAAGTACTGACTTATGGAGCCAAAGGCGCATGGGCGGTTTTTGAAAAGATCAACAGCATCAAGCCGCGTCCTTCATTCACGCCAAAATGGTCAGACAAGCCGATATTGAAGTCATGGGAGAAGACGAAGCCGCCGCTCGGCTGGCCTCGCTCCACGGACTCTTTGTGCCCCAAGTGCGTGCCCGAAATCCGGCAGCAGATTGTTGACGGCAAATTGCCGCACGAGATCCTGCTCAATGAAAAGGCCGGCGAGATCAAAGCCACCATCGTGGAGCGCGATGGCAAAATCCTGATGGTGAAGGATTGCCCGCTGCACGGCCACTTTGAAGATGTGATGGCCGTTGACGTTGAGTTCTTCAAGCACCTTGAAGAAGTTTTTCCGGGCCGCGACATTGCCGCGCATAACGACGAAAAGCTTCATAATCATGGCACCAGCACGGTAAAGCACGGCCGCGGATCGGTGCTAACCATTGATCTGACCAATCGTTGCAACATGATGTGCGATCCTTGCTTCATGGACGCGACCCAGGTCGGCTTTGTGCATGAGCTGACTTGGGAAGAAATCAAGACCATGCTGGACAACGCGATCTCCATCAAACCGCGTCGCCAGATGTCAGTCCAGTTCTCCGGCGGCGAGCCCACGCTGTCTCCGTACTTCCTGGATGCAGTCCGCTACGCGCGCCAGGTTGGATACAACTCAGTACAGGCTGCGACCAACGGAATCGAATTCGCAAAATCTCCTGAGTTCTGCCGCCAGGCCGCTGAAGCCGGTCTGCGCTATGCCTACCTGCAGTTTGACGGTATCGGCAACGCTGCGAACTCGCATCGTCAGGTCGGGAACCTGTTTGACGTGAAGCTGCGCGCCATCCACAACCTGCATGAAAACGGCGTCGACATTGTTCCGGTTACCACCATCATCAACGGCATCAACAATGAGCAGGTAGGTCGCATCATCCAGTTTGCGCTGGACAATCCCAAGACCATCAGCTTCCTGAGCTTCCAGCCCGTTTCATTCACTGGTCGCGATGAAGAGATTACCGACGACCGTCGCCAGGCGCAGCGCTATACGCTCAGCCATTTGGCGCATGACGTAAAGAACCAGACCGGTCTGGGCGAACCCAAGCGCGATTGGTTCCCTATCTCGTTTATGTCCACGTTCTCAGATTGGGCTGACCTGATTCATGGTCCCAGCGCAGATTGGGGACAGTTGAGCTGCGGATGCCACCCGAACTGCGGCGTCGGAATGGCCGTAATGATTGACAAGGAAACGAAGGAAGCAGTGCCTGTAACGGCGTTCCTGAATGGCGATCGCATCGCGCAAGACGTGGCCAAGGTAAACGACGCTGGACGCGGACGGTTCCTGTCGGTATTCGGCATGGCGCTGGCTCTGGCCCGGAACTATGATCCGTTCCAGGCTCCCAAGCACTTCAAGCTGATTGATCTGCTGCGCAAGTTCGATAAGACCTTCGGCGCCACCAAGAAGGCCGACGAAAAATACGGCAAAGTGGACGGCGAGCGCACGATTGATGACATCAAGAGGCGCCGCACGGACCGCTGGAATTTCCTGTTCATCGCCGGAATGTGGTTTCAGGACCTTTATAACTATGATTTCCGCCGCACCGAGCAGTGCATTATTCCTTACGCTACGCAGGAAGGCGAGATCAGCTTTTGCGCCTATAACACGGGCGTGGGTTGGCGCAACATCATTGAAAAGATGCACATGACGGCTACGCTCACTAAGTGGTATGAAGAGCACGGACGTCATGAGATTTTTGCCGGCGGCAAGGCCGTGGGCCTGAACCAGAGCGGCCACAAACTGAACTTGAATGAGGAGCATGTCCGCGCCGGCCGCAACACCACGCTGGATGAACTGGGCATCGCCAAGACCGCACGCGAAGAAAAGACGCGCGCCCGCGATGAGAAGCTCAAAAAGAGCGCGGAAGATGCACGTATGGAAGCGCTGTATCGCGAGCACATCCTGAAAGAGCCCAAGCCGGAACCGCAGGGCGGATTCATTCCTCTTGGCGCTATCGCGCCGGCCGCTCCGAAAGCAGAAGTGAAGCAGGAAAAGAAAGAAGAAGTTTTCGGCGATTAAGCTCGAAAGCTCTACCAAAGAGTACACACAGAGGGTCACGGAGGGATGAGTCCCAGGTGACCCTCTAACTTTTGGTGCTGGTTCTAACTTTATGGGCTGATTTTGGGGGTTCACAATTTCCTCCGTGGTACTCTGTGGCCTCTGTGGTTAAGATTTTTTATGCGCATCGTAATCACAATGCTGGTTTACTCAGCGGTACTCGTCGGCTGTGCTGGCGCGCCAAAGCACCCTACATGGAAGAATGCTACTGGGGCGGAGCAGCATGAGCGCCTGATGTGGCGGGCCATCCATGATAAGGATTGGGTCAACGTGGAAGGGCATCTTTCGCCTACGTTCACCGGCGTGACGGCTGACGGCAAGATGTTTGACCGTGCCGGCTGGATGGAACAATGGAAGAACTCAGACCTGCGGGAGTTCTCACTAGGCGAAGTTCAAACGCAACCCGAGGGAACTGACATGAAGGTGACTTACATCTTTAGCCTTCAGACGTCCGCTAAGCCCCTGCTGACCTCTTCTGGGCTGCGTGTCGTTTCCGTCTGGCAAGAAGTTAAGAGCCGCTGGATGCTCACTGCAACCTCAATGACGCCGATTCAAACCCAATAAAGTCCCTGGAGCGTGCTAAGCGCACTCCTCTGTTTGATAGGGAAACTTGGCCTTCTTTGCTTGCTTGCGGACCGCAGCCTTGCCCAAAAATCCTCTTTTCCCTCGTTTCCTAAGTTACTAAAAATCAACTCGTATGTGGCGATTGGCCATCGGTCGAATTCTGCCGGCTGAAGCCATGCACGTTGTAACCGTCTGCATTCATTAGAGCTACGTCTGGTGCCCCGATTGCGCACGTAAATGGCCAAGTCGACGTTACTAAAGTTGGAGCCGTGTTGGCGTGTTTAGTACCTCCGTCACCTTTTACTTCCACTGGCTTCGATCTAGATTTGAAAGGCCGCTCATCCTGCGCGGTGGCGGTCTTATTTCATTTCGAGTGGGCTACTTGAACCTTATGTCATTTAAATACCGAAACAAAAAAACCGGAATGGCTGCCATGAGGACCCGCGAGTCCGGATTTTCCATGGTTGAGTTGATGATTGTTTGCGTGGTCATGGTGATTATTGCCGGCCTTGCCGTGCCGAACATTTTCCAGACATATCGGAACTATCAACTGGATTCAGCAGGCCATTCGGTGGCGAGTCTGCTGCAACAGGCGCGAATGCAGGCTGTAAAGACAAACCTGCCCGCGTATGTGAACTTTACCAACGCGGCAGCCGGCAATATGGCGTTCGTGACCAATGATCCCGCCAATACAACATACGCCGCCGGAGAACCCGATGTGCAGTTGTCTCCGGCAGTTACGTTTCAAGCAGCGCCTCCTGATCATGCGCAACTGGATGCCTATCTTAGCGCCGGTACGCCACAAGTGGCCGGAAGCATCGGTTTCAATGCGCGTGGGCTGCCCTGTACCGAAAGCGGCGGCAATCCTACAGTTTGCGCGGCAACAACAGCCGGATTCGAATGGTTCATGCAAAGCGCGGGAGGCTGGGAGGCCGTTACGGTAACGCCATCCGGAAGAATTAAGAGTTGGAGACTTTCAGTGGCGACCGGAGGCACATGCGGTTATACAGCTTGCTGGTTATAGGCGGAATTTATGAAACAAAAAACTAAACGCTCGCGCAAGAACACCAGTGGATTCACCCTGGTGGAGTTAACGGTGGCCATGTTCGTTCTGACCGTGGGAGTGCTTGGCGGCATGATCATGATTGTTCTGGGAATGACCCGGGACAACACGAACCGGATGGACACCACGGCAACCAACGCGGCGCAGGCCGTGCTGGAAGCCATCTCTGCCGTACCCGCGAATGTTGACGTAAACCTGCAGGTGACTGACTGCGCCAATATCACTTCCAACGTGACAACAGCCGGCGCCACAGGGAACGGAACGGGAGCGACGCTGAATGCTAACGGCAATGGCGACGTTGATTTCACCCAGGCCAAGGTAGCGAATTATGCGATTAGTTACACGGTTTGCAACGCCAATGGCCAGCAGACTGCTTATGACGTCCGCTGGCATATAACCACACTTCCCAATGGAGCCAAGTTGGTGGTTGTGGCCGCGGGCCATCCTACCAGCTACAACAGAAGTCATGCCATGGCCTACATTGCGCCGGTATCACTGCGCACGATTGTAGGAATGTGAGAATCCATGAACAAGAATAAAAAATATTCACGGCAGCGCGGCTTCACCTTGATCGAACTATTAATGGTGGTGCTTTTGCTTTCCATTGTCGTAGGCGCGGTATTTTCGCAGATTGACCGCGCGCAGGTCCGCTACAGGGTTGAAGACCAGAGGGTTGACCTGACGCAGCAGGAGCGCGAGTTCATTGATCAGTTCACACGCGATCTGCATCAGGCCGGTTATCCTTCAGCGGCAATGTACGGCGGCATCGGGACAGCCAACCAGGTGGCACTGGGTCTGATATCTCTTTCAAACAATGACGTTGTAATAGAGGGCGACGTCGACGGCGATGGCGCAGTGGACACTGTGGAATATAGCTATTTTGACGGTTCAGGTTGGCCGGCAGGTGGTGCGCCAAATCCCTGTCCCTGCATACGCCGGAGCCAGTTGGCAAAAGGCGCTGCGGGACCGGCAACAAACTTTACTCAGGTGCAGGGTGTATTGGGCACCTCATTTTTCACGGCATTCGATGCGGGTGGCGGAACAATAACTTTGCCTGCCTCGGCCACTGACTTGCCGAAAATTAAGACTGTACAAATCAACCTGACCACGCAAGGGGCAGGGCAGGATAGCGACGCGCACAAAAGCATACAAGTAACCATGACGGGCATGGCACGTTTAGTAAACAACTGAGGTGACAACATGAACGGAAAAAATATAAAGCGGCTGAAATCCCAGCGTGGCATCGCCATGATGGTGGCTTTGCTCGCCCTGCTTCTGCTTGCCGCCATCGGCATGGGGCTCATGTTCATGGCTGACACGGAAAACAGCGTGAACAACAATTACCGCGACTCGCAGAAAGCATACTTTGCCGCACGCGCAGGCGCTGAAGACGCGCGCCAGCTCCTGGTGAGGGATGCAACGCTCAACACCAATGCCCTGGCCTTGAACACAGGTTCACCGTTCCAGATGATCTACCTGAAGAATCCTACCGGCACGGAGACAATTGATCCCACAACAGCTGCCGGAAACACGCTGGCAACCAATCCTTATCTCGATGATCAGCTTTGCTGGGAAAGATTCGCCCATCTGAATTTGACTCCAGGCGCCGGGCCTTGCGGCTCCAATAGCCAGGGCGGACAGTTGCTGACCGATTCAACCGCTTTTACCGCTACAACCATGACGCAGACCGCCGGCGTGAACGGAACAGACGCTCTGCCATTTAAGTGGGTCAGAATCACAGCGAAACAGAATCTCATGGGCGCTTTGGGAGCCGCTGGAACCAAAGTCGCCACCGCGCCCGCGAATGACCAGCAGGTTTGCTGGGATGGCTCACAAGAGATCGTAGTAAGCGGGACCTGCGCCGCACAATCAGTGACCGTTATGCCTGTCTGGGAAATCACCTCGCTGGCGGTCACGCCAAAGATCGGTGCCAATCCAGGATCAAGACGCATGGTGCAGATGGAAGTGGCTTTGAACCCGCCGCTCATTCCTCCGGCCCCAATATCGGTTATGGCGCCAGTGAGCTTGCAGGGAAGCTATGTTCTCAATGCGTATGACAACTGCAAATGCAGTTGCACTACTACGGGAAACGGTGACCATCAGGTTACCGCCTGTGTTCCACGCGTAGGTCAACCCGCCAACGCTTGTGCCAACTCTGCACATGCAATTTATACGCAGAATACAGTGAGCGTGATTGGCAATTCTGGAAGCACCATAACCAGCTTCGGAGGCGATCCGACTTCGGGCACAACCACTACGGTTGGACCATCGGTGCAGGGCGTGAATCCCTGGCCAAACTCGCTGAATATCAACAGCCTAATCCAAAAATACAGCGCTGGAGCCTCTGTCCCAAACTATACGTGCACAGGTACAGAGAACCTTGCAGCAACGCCCCCCACCTATAAGGATTGTGGCACGCAGTCCAGCCAGCAGTTCGGTACTTATCCGACCGGGCTCCCGATTGAGCCTGCGATTGGAAGTTACACTCCTGTCACCGAATACATTCCCGGCAGCGTCCATTTAACTTCTGCTGCAAGCGGGTCCGGCATCCTGATTGTGGATGGCGACCTTGATATCAACGGCGGATTGAACTGGTACGGCTTGATCCTGGTGCGTGGCAAGGTTTCCTTTACCGGCGGCGCCGGCGCAAGCACAAACCTGTATGGCGCTATCCTGGCGGGCGATGACGTGAATGCCAGCAACCAGCCGCAGTCTGACAACTTCGGCGGCAGCATTAACTTCAGCTATGACGTGTGCGCGCTGAACAGGCTTGGCGGAACCACGCCTCCTCAATTGCTGGCGACCCACGAAATCATGTACTAAGGAGCGTTTGGGAAATGAAGAAGTTGAATCGCGCGACATTGGTTTTTCTGCTGGCTGCGGGCGGCGCATGCGCCGCCCAGTCAGACCAGCCATCGCTGGGCGATCTGGCCAAGCAGCACCGCCACGAGAAAAAAGAAGTTAAGGTACTCACCAACGATGACGTAGCCAGTGTTACGCCTGACACGAAGGCGCAAACCACCAAGGCAGATACGTCGCCGGCGGCTGCATCCACGGCACCCGAGACTGCTGCAAAAAGTCCGCAGAAGGCGAAAGACGCAGCAAAGAATGAGGCCTCCGCGCCGAAAGATCCGCCTGCTGTTGCTGAGCTGAAACAGAAACTGACTTCTTATAAAACGGAGCAGGAAGGGTGGAAGCGCACCGCCAAAAAGTATGAAGACCTTTTAGCCACTGAACCCAGTGCGTTCCGGCGCCAGATGTACGAAGAAGCTTTGCAGGGCGACAGACAGAACGTGGAAATTTTCCAGAACAAGATCGACCAGACAGAGGCCGATCTCTCAAAGGCAGAAAAGTCCTCGTCTTCGAGTAACTAACGGTTAGTAGCAACTTTGTATAGCCAGCCATGCGCGGCTGGCTTTTTGCTGTCATCACAAAATCGTGCTGAAGTAATTACGCTACAATCCATCCAGCATGTCTGTTGCTCAATCGAGAGATATCGCCAGAATGGACAAAGCCGTTTTTCGGCGGCTTTTGCTCACATGGTATGAAAAATCTCAACGCAAGCTTCCGTGGCGCGGAGCCAGCGACCCTTACCACATTCTTGTGTCGGAGATCATGCTGCAGCAGACCCGCGTAGCGGTGGTCGAGGAGCGTTACAGGAAGTTCATCGCGCAGTTTCCTTCCGCGGAGAGACTGGCCCGCGCAAAAGAAGCCACAGTGCTCGCCGCATGGAGCGGTCTGGGATACTACCGCCGGGCGCGAGCGCTACACGGAGCGGCGAAAGAAGTTGTGCGGCGCGGGTCTTTTCCCCGGACGACACCTGAGCTAATGGAATTGCCCGGAGTTGGCCGCTATACGGCGGCTGCCGTCGCCAGCATCGCTTTTGGCGAACCCGTGGCCGTGGTGGATGGCAACGTTAAGCGCGTGATTGATCGCATAGTAAACCACAAAGCTGCGGATTCATCTCCCGTTGAGGAGAAGCAGTACTGGGAAATTGCCCGCCAGCTTCTTGACCGGCAAAGCCCTGGCGACTTCAATCAGGCAATGATGGAGCTGGGAGCCTTGGTGTGTCTGCCAGCGCAGCCACTGTGCCATGCTTGTCCCGTCGCGGATATGTGCGGCGCTCGTGGGCCCACGCAAAAAGCCGAGCGTCCGGCCCGCCGGAAGGCAGAGGTCCATTATGCGCTCACACGCCGAAATGGCAGCGTGCTATTACGCCAGCGGAACAAGCAAAGCTCACTGATGCCGGGAATGTGGGAGCTGCCCGAATGTAAAAGGGTGAATGAGAACAAATTCCCCTTGCTGAAGCTGCGCCACTCCATCACCACAACCGACTACACTGTTTTTGTGCACGCCGGCAATAGTAAAAAGCGGTCGGCTGACCAGTGGGTTCCTTTGCGCTCCGTTTATCGCCTGCCGCTCACTGGGCTAACGCGCAAAATCATTCGAGGGTTAGGCGATGTGTAAGCCATTTGCAGCGCTCTTGATGACTTTGGCAATATTCGTCACGCCATTATTCGTCACCCAAGCAGTCGCCGGTTCTGCTTTGGCCGCAGAGGCAAAGCCGACTCAGACAAACTCTTCCGCTTCTGATTGTTCTGCCCAGGCAAAATCTCTTCCTCCGGGCACAGCGCGAGTTTATATCGCGTTGCGTAATGGGAAAGACGGATCCGGGGCTTCAATGGCAGATGCAAGGGACGGTAGCACTGTGACTGCTTTTGACACGATCTTGCGCTGCTACAGTGAGGGCTGTACGGACCCGCAGAACCCCAAAAAGTCGATGGCGAAAACAGAAAACCTCACCGTCTGTCTTGGGCCGGGAACGTTCTCAACGCTGGGAGCTTACGATTACCTCATCGCCATCCCGCACAAGAATCCGGCCGGTTTCACCATTGGCAAAGGATGGAAGATCCATGGCGCGGGAAAAGACAAGACCGTGGTCAAATTGAGCGATTACCTGCCCATTACTGACGCCAAAAATCTCCAGCATATGCCGGTGAACAGCGGCATTGGACTTGTTTTTGGCACCAATTCAGACAGCGCCTCGGGAATTGAGATTTCAGACCTGACGATTGATGGAAATTATCCGGAGTTGAAGTCGCGTGCGCGGCAAAACGGAGTGACGGCGCTTACGCTGGAAGTGATTCATCTTCGCTCAGATATCGGTGGCCACCGGATTCACGACGTGAATGTTGTGAATGCCGCAGCCGAAATTGGCGCAATCAATCCGCGCTGGGAGGCATTTCCAATTTGGATCCTTTCGGTGGACCGTTCCAAGCCCGGCCAGGACCGCGAGAATATCATTGAACACGTCAGCGTGAAACAGTCCGTCTGCCTCGTCTGCACCTTTATTTGTGTGGCGAACGCTACCGCGGATGTGAGGAACAATGTGGTTGAAGGCGTCCAGATTGGATACGGCGGTTGGGACCTGGCAGGCGGCTCGTTTCATGACAATACAGCCATCAATGCCGACTACGGTTTCAACATCGATAGCCTGGTGAATAACGGCGTAACTATCGAGAGAAACAAGATCATTCATCCGCGAAGGTACGGCTTTGTGTTGGGCGGTGCGGGAACTTTTGCTAATTTTAAGTTTCTGGATAATACCGTGCAGATCGATAAATCCAGAGTGATCGGATTTGTTTTCCACGGCGGCGTCACAGGCGCAGTCATCGTGGGAAATAAAGTGCTGGCGGACACTTCTTCCGGGGCGAACGCTACCGCATTCAAGAGTTATCCTGGAACCCGCCAATCGGGTCCGAATCACAACAACATTTATCAATCCAACCAGATCGCGTCCGGAATGTCACTGGTATTCCAGGGGGCATCGCAAAAATCACAGAACTGCTTCTTTGATAATCGAGACGAACGTGGCAACTCACGCAAGGACCTGCCTGATAATCACAGTGGCCCATGCGTCGCCGATCCGAGGAATGCGGCCTCACACTAAGACAAGACGCAAGATTTTCAGGAACCCCACAACTTATCTACAATAGAGTTTAGCTGGAGGGGACCCAATGCCCGCACTGGAAGCCGGAGTTCAGGCGCCGGAAATTGAACTGCAATATTTAGATGGCCGCAAGTTTTCACTCAAGGAAGAACGCAAGAAAGGCCCGGCAGTAGCGGTATTCTTCAAGGTGAGCTGCCCGGTATGTCAGATGGCATTGCCGTATCTTGACCGCATTTATAAGGCTTATAGCAAAAGTGGCGCATTTACCTTTGTGGGCGTTTCGCAGGACAACGCGGCTGACACGCAGACATTCAACCGGCAATACAACATCAGCTTTCCGGTATTGCTGGATCCCGTGGGGAAATATCCGGTCTCAAACGCCTACAAGCTGACGAATGTTCCTACGACTTTCCTGATTTCGCCCGAAGGCGAGATCGATTTTGCCACGGTGAGCTGGTCAAAGGCGGACGTAGAACAACTCAATCGTCGTCTGGCTTCACTGAGTGGCGTGGCGGCTGCGCAGATTTTTCAGCCGGGAGAAAACGTTTCAGAATTCAAGCCTGGTTGAGAAGCAAAAAACTAATCCGCGGTCGCGGATAAACAGCAGTCAGCAACCAGCAGTCGGTATTCAGCCACAAAAAGAGGAATCATGAAAAGAGTTGGCACATTCTTGTCTATCGTCTTTGTTTGTATATCCGCGGCATCCGCTCAAACCGTCTTGCCGCCCGCCGCGCAGAAAGCCATAAGTGCCATTGACGCCGAGAAGATCCGCGCTACTGTGAAGTATCTTTCTGACGATGCTTTGCAGGGCCGCGGAACCGGACAGAAGGGCGGCGATATGGCGGCTGACTAGCCATCCGACCAATATCGGCCAGACATGGACTTTACCTCTGACGCCAAGTTGGCCAAATTTGGACTAGTCCTCGGCTGGGAAGCGGCGAACCAGCCCACTTTAGCGGGCTGGCAACAGGGCGATGAATTTGAGAAAGCCAGAAAGATGGGCCAGTAAGAACAAGGTCCTTACCGGCAAGGCTTTAGCTTATCTTTATGGTGCCAATAGTAACGTAACGGAAGCCGCACAGCTGGGGTACAATCCACGCATTCCCCCAACGTACGCCCGGCCGAAATGTCGTTTTCGTTTCTTCAACGCGGTAGTTTGCCTGATTACGCCCGTCAGCTCGTAGTGACCAGCGATGAACCCTCGCTCGTTCTGGAAGGACTGGTCACAGGAATTGATAATCTCCGGCATGACGTTTACCTGAGTTCCAAATTCACTGATGCTGCCCGCCAGCACATTTTCAAACTCGTGGCCAAACACGGAAACGTGGAAGACATGGTCGCGGACGACCGGCCAACCGGCCGCCAGGCCATGCGCCCAAATGGCCACTCGAACCGGCAATCGGACTCGACGGAGTTCAAGCGACTCCTGACCGAACTGCACATCGTGTCATTGAACCGGGCGAAAGCCGAAAACAACGTTTCACTCGACCTGCTGTTTCGCCTGGCGATCCTCAAATTTCAACGGACCGAACTGGTCCACCAATACGCGGTGGCGCTGGAGCGCTGCCGCAATCGTGTGAAATCTTACGAAGCTCCGCGCCAGTCCGGCAACAGCCGAACGGTGGAGATGCGTGAACGGATTGCCCATTTCCAGATCAACAAAAAGACGGTGTTGCGCCGTGCCGGCCAGGACCTGTTTGTGGTGCTGCGGGAAGCGGAAAAAGAAATCCTGGGACGCACCAGGCGCTCGCTGTTTGGCGATACCCTCACAGCAAAATACGAGTTGTTCCTGAACCGGCTGGTATTCACTGAAGATGGGCAGGACAATCTGCTCAATGCCGAACATTACGTGATGCTGGGCAATTATGATCGCGATAAAGACAGGTTTGAAACCATGCGCGATATCGCCGCGCGATACCTGAAGTCGCTTGGGCTGGTGAGCGACGTGGAAGATTCGCTGGTGGGCGGAATTTTGAATGTCCCAGAAAATGCGCATGAAATCATGGCAGGTGGAACGCCCGAAGACAGCAATCCCAAGGGCAAAGCGCAGAAGGCGCTGCTGCATGCCTGGGCGGACCTGCTGGAACGCGAAGGCGTAATTGACAGCGTTGTAGCTTCCTATGAAGCTGTGCCGCTGCTGGCGCAATACTCGCCGCCAATCAATCCGCAGCAACTCAAAAACGCGCTGATCTCCCGCGAGGAGCGCAAGCGCGTGGAAACGCTGCTGGAAGAGCACGGCAAACTATCGCCCACTGGATTCCATGCCGCGGTGAAAAAAGTGGAGAGCTGCAAACCGGCGGAACGCGCCAAGCTGGCCGCGCGTTTCTTTACCGACTTCACGCGTTATCATCGCGATCTGCGCCGCATGGAAGCGGTGGTGGAAGCAATGGAAAACGTAAATGTGCTGGCCAATGAGCGCTTCCGCGAGCTTTCCGCAATCAATAACACCCTCTATGAGTTCATGCTGGCAGAAGAACAGAAGCCGGCGGAAGAAAAAGTTATCCACCACGTGGTGCTGAAGGCTGATATTCGGGAATCGACCACGCTGACGCGCACTCTGTTGGAAAAAGGATTGAATCCCGCTTCCTATTTCAGCTTGAACTTTTACGATCCCATCAACAAGCTGCTGCCAAAATATGAAGCCAAGAAAGTTTTTATTGAGGGCGATGCGCTGATCCTGGCGCTGTTTGAGCGTGACGGCGAACCGGCGCTGGGCGTGGCGCAAACCTGCGTGCTGGCAAAGGAAATTATCCAAGTGGTTACCGCTTACAATGAGCGGTCGCTTTCCGCCGGGCTGCCCAGCCTGGAGCTTGGCATTGGAATCTCATACCAGGATTCTGCGCCCATGTACCTGATGGACGGCAACAAGAAGATCATGATTTCCAAGGCGCTGAATGAGAGTGACCGCCTCTCATCGTGCAGCAAAGGCGTGCGCCGGCTGATGAAAGACCGCGAGCTGCTGTTCAACGTGTTTTCCTTCAAGGCGGTTGAAGATGAAGACACCGGCGGTAATCCTGACGAATTTCTGCTTCGCTACAATATCGGCGGCATACATATCAATGAAGCGGCGTTCCAGAAGCTGCGTGGTGAGATTTCCCTTCAGGCGTACGATTTACAGGTCCCAATGATATGGCAGAAAAGCGCAGTGCGCGTTTATGCCGGCGTGGTGCCGCTGGGGCAGGGAAGTTTTCATCAGATCATTGTGCGCGAGGGCTGCATCACCCGCGTTGACGCGCGCGATTTCTCCCCCAAAGGCGTGACCGACCGCTACTACTATGAAGTGTGCACGCATCCCAAGATTTACCAGGCGATTGAAGCTGTCTCACATAACCTTGTGGCTGCGCGCTGATCAGAATGTCCTGCGCGGAACCTTAAACGGCACGCGGACAACCGCCTCAATATCCACCGGCAGGCCGTCTTTTGTGCCGGGACGAAATCGCCATTGTTCCAAGGCGTGGCGCGCATTTTCATTCAGCCGATCGTCAAAGCCCTCAAGCACTTTCACGCCGCCTACACTGCCGTCCGCGTGAATGACGGCATAGAGAACCACAGTTCCTTCCACTCGGTCCTGCATCAGGTCTTGCGGATACGCAGGATCCACCTTCGAAATTGCCTCGGGCGCGCTCAGGTCAGCTCCGCCGTGCGTGGCATTCAACTCGGCGAATCGAATGCTCCAGCTTCCCGTGGATGAAGTGAGGTTCGGCATGCTGAGCCGCATGGAATAATGCCTGCGCGTGCCGAAGATGCGCGTGTCAACGCTATCATGCGATGGCTCAGTCTTGTCTGGCGTGAGCGGTCGCGGGGCGGGAGGCAATCCAGCGGATGCGACCACGCTGTTGGTTGCGGCTTTCGTTGGCGGCGCGGCAACGTAGATATCTGAGGGCGAGCCGCTATTGCCGGAAGTACGCTGCGCAATTTCCGGCCGGGCGGTTGCTCCGGAATGTCCTGCAGGACTGGCGGCGAACTCCCCGGGGCGATTGCCTTCAGGAACTACCAACGGGCCGCTGGGCGCGATTGGTTGGGCATTGAGAACGAGCATCTGTCCCAACGCTTTTTCTTGAGCGGCATTTCCATTTACTACAGGCGAAGCAGGAGGCACGGCCGCTGCATTAGACGCAGGCAATCCAAGGTTGCTGAGATTGCGGCTGGCACTCACCGGAGCAGGCGGCGCAACCTGCGGCGTGCCTATCGACAAGGGCATGGATTGAATTGCATGACTGCTGGCTGCTTCTGGCGCGGGTGCAGCCACCTGCGGCGGCGCCTGTGCGGGAAGCTGAAGAGCGTCGGGCTTGCGCGCCGTCACTTCGGGCGCGGGCGGAACGATGATTGAACTTTCCAACGGTAAAGAGGGCATTGAGCGATGGCTGGCCGGGGCTTCAACGGGAGCGGCTACTTCCGGTTGAGCCGCAGGCGGAAACAGCAGCGGACGCAACCTGCTCTGCACTGCGGGCTGCGCGGGCTCCGCGATCTGTGGAACATTTACGGGCAGCACCTGCATGGGATGATTCATCGCGATGGGAGCACCGGGGATCGCTGTTGAAGCAATCAGGTTCGGCAATGGCACATCTTGTTTCAGCGTTAGCGTGCCTGGCTGAACTATGGTTTGGCGGGTGCTGATGTGGTTCTCGTTGGTTACCACAATCTCCTGGGGCGCAAGCTCAGGATCAGCTTTCTGCGGACGCGCCCGTTGCGGCGGCTCAGGCCTTGTGTTTCGGGTGTTCACCGGCGGCAGATATTCAGAGACTTCATAATGGACAACCGTCTGGTTGGGCGGCGTCTGCGGCAGCACCTGCGGCTGGTTCAGCCATGCCAGATTCAAAGCGTAAATCGCGGCAATAACCAGCGCATGGCCCAGAAAAGATTGCCGTGCGGCCTTCCATGCCACCGGACGATGGACCAGCGCATCGGGCCAGTATTCGCCGGGGGCAGAGCTGACCCAAACTGGCGGAGGGCTTTTGCGGAATAAATCCCCAACATTCCGCGTGAAAATGCGCAGCCACGGCTCAGGCTCCAGGACAAAACGCAGGGCGTTACTAGAAGCCCTAAGTGCTTCATTCCGGAGTGCATTTTTCGCCGACTGCATTTCGCTTGTTCCCGGTGTTGAGAACGATTATATCTTTATTACTACATGGCCCAGATCATGCTTTTATCTCGAAAGGCCCTATTCGCCTTAGGCCTAGTGGCGGCCGTATGCCACGCCCAGACTGGACTGGCCACGCGCGGGCAGAACCAGGCCGCCCAGGAAGACATTGCCAATGCCACCGCGCCTCATGCCGCGGAAGATATCTCCGGGATGTATAGCTTTATCAAGGAAGGCGAGTTCCTGCAGATCACGCTGGATAAAAATGCGGTCACCGGATACATCTCACGGATGGGTGACTCCGACAGCGACGACGGCGTTTTCCTCGATCAGTTTTTCCTGAAGGCGGACGTGCAGGGCCACGACGTTTCTTTTACCACCCGTCCGCTGCACAGCGTCTGGTATGAATTCAAGGGCAAGTTCAGCCGCGGTCCGGGAAAGACCAGGGGCGATGACAGCTTCTACATCCTGCGGGGCACCCTGAAGGAACTCACCAGCAACAACGCTGCGAAAACCGTGAGCTCACGTTCGCGCGAAGTAGAATTCAAGCTGCTAGCGCAACCGGAAGATCCCGAAGAAGCCAAACCGACAAAGAGCAAAAAGCCGAAATAGGGAATGGATGTTTCGCGCTTTGTGCCTGCTGATCCATGTTCCCGAACCGGTTGGCGGATCTATCGCAAGATCATTGCACAAGTTCCGCAGCAAACATTCTTAGCTAATGGCGACAAATATCCATGATTAATATTTTTAATTGCGTTTTAATGGATATAACAGGAAAGGCCAGTAGCATCGGCGAGGGTGGGACGCGGCTGCACCAGGCCCATCTTCCTGAATTTTACTTAAGCGTTCATACTGAACCAGGGAAGGTTGACCTGAATGCCACCGACGTCGGTAGAGCCCTTTGTTCTGCGGTTTGATACAACCAACCCCGGCGTGATTGAGTCTCATTGTTCCGTTTGCAATCGCCTGATTGCGGCCAGCAGGGAAATAAGAGTATTGGAAATTGTGCAGCGAATCCATCTGGACAAATGGCATGGCCGGGAAACTTTGATTACTCAACAATTGATGTAGGGCAGCGCGGCGCCTTTTGCGGCTAAACGCGAATTTATCAGGAATCAATACCCTTCAACAGCTGGGAGAGGCTCACGCCCAGCGTTCTGGCCAGTTTTGTGAGGGTGCTTAAGCGGATGTCTTTTTCGCCGCGTTCAATAGCCCCGGCAAAAGAGCGTCCCAGGCCACCTTCATGGGCAAAGCCCTCCTGTGACCAGCCCCGTTGCTCCCTGAGTTGGCGGACCCGTTCCCCGAGTTGTTGCAGCTGGGCCGCAGATTCCGGCTTTTTGGCGGCCCCTTTTTTGACTTGCATTCCACCCTAACATCGGTGTAAATTCCTCCTCTGTCCACCCTTGGTCGTTGCACTTTCTAACGTAGCACCATCAATCGTAGGCAGACAGGTAGAAGGAGATTTACTCGTAGCCGCCCACCGTCCGCTCCGCTAAGGCGCGATGGTGGGCCCCTTTTTTGTGCAGGGATAATAGCAGAATTCTTAGAGTTTTCTAATCAAGATTTGCGACCCTGGGTCCGGAAGGAATGCGGGGAAAGAATTGCCTAGGAACGGGGCTTTGGCAGGCCTCTAACTGAAATGAGATAAGGCTCTTTCTTAACAAGCTGATGAGTAGTGCCATGAGGCTTCTTTTTGGGCGCAGGTTTCTTGAGGCCCAGCGCAATATCGGCCATTTCCAGCATTCTTTGGCTGTTCGGCGGGCCGCCCGGACGGTTTTCCCAGGCGCGTTCTCCTTGCGCGCCCTTTAGCGAATAGCGCGGCGCTATCCAAAGCTCGTCTTCAACGCGCTTTTTGTCCTGTGTGCCCCTGGATTTTTTAGTCGTCATTCGAGAACCTAAAGAGCAAAGCTGGGGTTACCGCTTCTGGATTGCCGGATTTATTAAGCGATACGCTTCAGCGCTCTGGCTGAATGGTCTGGGCCCTGGTGCAAGATATTTCGCAGGCCGGCAACAAGCAAACTGGGATCATTCTTAATTGTGCCGTCGGCAAAGCCATCCAACTGACCGTCAAACGATGCCACAGAAATAATGGGCGTACGCGAGGTGTGCTTCCGGAGCGCGTCCACCAGCCGTTCCCGGGCATCTTCAGGAATGGAATGGCAAATCAGAACAAGGTCAAAATCGCCACTCACAAATTCATCCATCGCCTGCTGCAAGGTGAATGCCGGGACTACAGTGTATCCGGCCATCCGCAGGACCTGGCCGCGGGTTTCCGTTAAAACCCGATCCTGGCCGACCATAAGGACGACGGTATGGGGCATGTGAGCTTCTGCTTACCTTCAGCCTAGGGTAGGGGCCAACCCATGTCTGTCCGACAGCAGACATTGAGGGAAAATTAAGATTCATAGCTTTATCTATTTGTGTGAAGTGGGGCGGCAGCGCACAGTTCTCTATTGCACATCCCGAACGGCGAATTTGTGAGATGCTAAACATATGCCGCAATTGATTGTTACAGAAAAGATCGATGGGAACCCCGTTGCGTGGCGGTGTTCCGATTGCAGCCAGGGCTTCTCCGCTCGGGGCAAACTCACGACCAAGCAAAGAAATGATAAGGTTGACGCGGAATTCAAATCGCATGTGGAAGAAAATCACAAGGGTGAAAGCCCTCGTCCCATGGCGTTTGCCGCTGCCGTTCCGCTGCCAAAAGATTAGGCCTCGTTTGCCGTTAACCTCCGCGCGTGGAAGCGGTTCTAGGTGATAAGTGGTTCGCCTTGTCCGGGCTCTTCCTCTGCGCACTCTGCAGGCACGCTGATCATTTCAGCAAGTATGCGCAGAAGTATTCCGGGATGGCCATGACCCTTGGCGTAAAAGGCGTCAGCAATCATGCCGCCGGCAATGTCGTCACGGGTTTCATAGCTCCCGCTCATCGCGACAAGGGGCAGCTTCGGGAACTGCTCCCGCACGGCAGAAAGCAATTCTAAGCCCGAAATTCCCGGCATGGTCAGGTCAGAGATCAGCACAGCCGGAAGCCCGTTCTTCAACAGCTCCAGAGCTTCAACACCATTCACAGCCGTACTTACTTCATAGCCTGATGCCTGTAGCAGCATTGTGAGGGTGGTCCTCACTGACGCGTCATCTTCCACGATCAAGACCTGATGTCTTGAAGGATGTAACATGGGGAACCTCGCTAGTCGAGCGCAAATCTTTCAGGAGCATTGCGCGGATTCTCACATTTGGCGGCGTGGCATGTCTATCCCAAACAAGACGTGCCCCTTAGGCCATGTGCAATTGTGAGCAGCGATCACCTGGACTGCGAGAGTTCCGGCCAGCGCCTACGGCTATGCGCCGCTGGAGGCTGCTTTTGTCTGGCGGTAGTGTGCCTGCCTGGCAAGATCAGGCGGCGAGATTAGCGAAAAATCAATCATGTACCGGACTGTATCAGAACAAAAGAGGCAGGTGGTTTCCTGCACCTGCTCCACGTATTCCTTCTTCACATCCAGCGGAAATGACTTCAGGCAGCCTGGACACGTGACCATTACCGACGAGATGCCGGCAGCCCCTTTACCATTTCTGGGTATCCAGACGGGAGCGGTTTTCCGGGGATTGTTGAGCGCGTGCTCGACGGGTGCGCTGGTCATCTCAGAGAGGATCCGGAGAAGGACTCCAGGATTGCCGTACCCTTTAGCGTAGAAGGCGTCTGAAATTGCACCACCGGGAACCGCATCCGCGGTTTCATAAGCGCCGCTCATCGCAACCACGCGTAACTCTGGGAATTTCTGCCGCACCTGGGAAAGCAGCTCAAAGCCCGACATCTCCGGCATATTCAAGTCAGAGAGCAGCACGGCAGGGAGCCCGCTTTGCAGCAGCGTTAAAGCTTCAAAGCCGTTGGCAGCCGTGGTGACCTGGTATCCTGATGCTTCCAGCAGCATCGTGAGCGTTATTCTGATTGAAGCCTCATCATCTACTACCAATATCTGATGCCTTGATGGTTTAAGCATTGGGGCCTGCCTTGGATCTTAAGGGCCAGTATGCATCCAGCAGCTCTGGATGTCTGTTCCAAATTGAACAGCGCACTCAGAATATCGATCAGCTTGCACCTGGGTATGCGTAATCCTTTCTTTTGGCTTTCTGTCCGATAAAACACATAACTCTTGGCCGTTTGTCCGATAAAACACATAATTCGGTGCAAAGTGTCCGCTATTGCACACATTTGCACTCTGGATAGGAGTAGCCTTAAGCTAGTGCAATCTCCTATTAAATCCCGGCAGAACAAAGCTCCTCTTGCTCCCAAAACCATCCTGGCTCTGGCAGCGAAAGCAACAAGGGCGGCAAAGCGCCGCCCGGCAAGACAAGAAGTATCACCAAAACTATCCAATGGAAGTTTTGCGCCCATGGAGTTTTTGGCCAAAGCCGGCGCGGGCCGAACCATTATCGAATTGCGGAAAGGCGAGCCTGTTTTCGCCCAAGGTGAAGTGGCCACGGCGATTTTTTACCTCCAGCAAGGCAGGGTCAGGATCAGCGTGATCTCCAAGGGCGGCAAAGAAGCGACAGTCGCCATATTGGGCGCCGGTAATTTTCTGGGCGAAGAATGCATAGCGGCGCCGAATGTGCATCGCCTAACTTCAGCCACCGCGCTGGCCGATTCCACAATACTCCGCATTGAACGCGATGAAATGATCCGGGTGCTCCATGAAGAGCAGGCATTCTCAGAGGTTTTTGTGGCTTACCTGCTGGCCCGCAACGCCCGCGCGCAGGAAGACCTGGTAGACCAGCTTTTTAACTCCAGCGAAAAACGCCTGGCCCGCGCGCTGCTGCTGCTGGCCCAGTTTGGCAAGGACGGCACAGCGCCGGAGACCGTGATTCCCAAAATCAGCCAGGTAGTACTGGCGGAGATGATTGGGACCACGCGCTCCCGGGTGAACTTCTTCATGAACCGCTTCCGGCAGATGGGATTTATTCAGTACAACGGCAAATTGACGATCCATAGTTCTTTGCTCAACGTGATTCTGCACGATTAACTTCTGGGACCTGTTCTCCTGTTCTAAAAACTCGGGGCCGATGTGAATATTGCATCGGCCCCAATTTTCTAGCGCCCTGTCGCGTTCGGGCAACTCAGGGACAGGTACAGCCGGTGATGACATCGCTATCCAATGTCACTGCGCCATTCCGCGCCAGCGCCCTGCCTTGCAGATTCACGCCGGTAGTTATAGTGATGGATGTGAGCGCCAGGATGTTTCCCTTGAACACGGAGTTCGTTCCCAACGTAGCTGAGCTGCCCACCTGCCAGAAGACATTGCAAGCGCTGGCCCCATTGGCCAGAACAACGTGGCTGCCGCTTCCTGTAATAAGGGTGGATGAGATCTGGAAGATGAAGACCGCAGAAGGATCGCCCTGGGCATCAAGTGTGACGTCACCGGTGAGAGCCAGCGACGACGTTGATTTATAGACGCCGGAGGTGAATGTCTTTCCCACCAAGTCACCGGATACTGAAGTGCCGCCCGCACGTCCCGCGGCATCGATGTAGCCTGCGGTAAGAGCAGCCTGGGCCTGTGCCGCTACGCCATCGGCTTTATGAATTGCTCCGCTTGCCAGCGCCGGCGGAAATCCTGTGACTGCCGTACCCGGACTGACTCCAACATCGCCGGAAATTACGGTGGAACCTGTATTGGTAACGGTGGAACCAGCCAGCACAGAGAAATTTCCGATAAAGGGACAAAGCGCTACCGGCGCTACTCCGCCGGGCTTGCATGGACCGGTAGTGAAATTCTGTTGAAATGGAGCGGCCAGCGGCACTCCGCCCAGGTCTTTGGCACCGGTTGTCACGTTGATGGTAAACGTGGTATTCGCCGCGAGTATGGCAGAGGGCGTGAAAGTGGCTGTCTGGGTAAGAACGTTATACGTCACTGATCCGGCCACGCCTGTAATGAAGAACGTGCCGGGATTGATGGTGAGCGAATCCATTTGCTCATCGAAGGTGACGCTGATTTTCTGGTCCTGCGGTACGCATGTTGCGCCCGCCGCCACGTTGATGGCGAAAATCTCCGGTGGAGACGTGTCTTTGGTCGCGCGAGTCGTAAAGGAGAAATTGAATGGCGCGGCCAACGGAGTTCCGTTTACGTCCCTGGCCCCAGTTGTAATAGTCGCATTGAACATGACGCCGGGAGCCAGGTCTGCGGCAGGTTTGAACGCGGCAATTTTATTCGCCACGTCGTAAGTGACCGTGCCGGAAACGCCTGCAACCATAAAGCTGCCAGTGTTGATGCTGGCTGGATCCATCTGCGTGCTGAAGACTACCGCAACAGCGCGGTTAGTACCCACGCCATTGGTCTGGGGAACTACCATCAAGACTGTGGGAGAATTGGAAACTACCATTGCAGGCGGGTTAGATAAACCACTACAACCAACAAGAAAGACCGCCAACAGAATGGCGGTGGAAACCCTGGGGAACTGTGGAATTGTCATGCATTTTCCTGGCCTTGAAGCTCGCTGGCTAAAACGCCAGGAATTAAGAGCTTACCCGATGGTAGGAGCATGCTTATGGCCGAAGATCCAGCAGCTCGCAAGTCATACATAGCAAGCGCGCGACAAAGAAAAAGGGTTATTACTTTTTGACGCGAATGGAACCCGCCTGCTCTTATCAAGACATTTCATGCCTATTTCAGGCACACTGCCTTGTTCACAAACGCACACCCCTGCCGCTACCAGCGGCTTGCATCGGCGATGGTGTAGCTCAGCTGCGAAGTGTGTGTCGATCACTTAATGCTGTTCACAATTGCACATGTACCCCAGGCGTGTGCCGCTTTGTACAGACACGGCAAGCTGCTGAATGCAAGAATTCCCCCCATCGAACCCCTTTTCCCATGCGAGGAAATTTAAGGAGGGCGGCGATGACGACGGCAGCAAAGCTTTAAATTATGGTGGTAGACGATGAGTCTATCCGTGAAAGTCTCGGGCTGGTGTTGCAAATGTCGGGTTACGAGACAGTTACCGAAACGGCATGTGGTTGTGTTGGCGGCGTGAAATCCCACCCTTTGCAGAAGCGGCAAAGGATGGGGCACCCACGGGATGGGAATTCATTGATTTTCTCGAAGCGTTGCAAGAGATGGCCTGGAGTTGGCGCAATAGAGCTCGAGAAGGCGAACTTACTGTTCCGCTAACGGTAGACGCCGAGTGAGACCGCCATGGAAGTGCGGGGAGTGAAGAGGCTCTCCGCGCTTTTTAGACCATGCTTCGCAGCAGGAATGGCAGCTCGAAAACTTCGCAGCGCCAAAACGGGATAATAAAATTTTAATTAGCGGGATAAAAGAACTTTAATTTTAGATTTGCAGAACAAATAGCTGACGTGCGTTGAGCGAAGGCAAACCTGAGCAATGATGGGGACGTGAAAGTAGAATCTGTTCTTATCCTGTTTTTTTTTCTCGTCAGCATTGCTTCAGCACAATCGAATCACAGCCGGTCAGGCGGGGCCGCCCATGGTTCACTTGCAGTCACGGTTACGGTTGTTCCATCTGTTTGGCTGGACGTGGATCCAGACGGTAAGCAAGAGGTGAGGGTCGCGAATTCTGCCGATCCGCAAGAATCTTTTTCCCACGCGGTACAGCCGCAAAAACAAAAGACTCCGCCAACGCGATCAAAGAAGAGATCAGCGTCACCTAAAAAAACTTCCACGGGCACTCCGGAGGCGCGGCAAGGAGGCAATCAGAGTGAAGCGGGTGGACAGTTCAATGTCCCGCCGACCAAGCAATTTGAAGTAAAGCAAGAAATCATTGTGATGGACGTCACCCAGAACGGAAAAACAGAACGCCAGCCGGTAAAGGTGACTACGGTTGTGCCGCGATAGGCGACCGTATCAATATTATCGTGCGGGTTTTTTGTTTCATGCATGCGGAATTTCCATCCCCCGCTTTTTTTATGTCGTACCACTGCGATAATGTCCCCTTTTGTCCTCGATAAAAATGTCCCCTAGTCTAGGGCTCCGCAAGGAGGCCAAGATTGGGGCGAGAGGCAATGAGCGCGAAGGAACTGGATCGGATCGGAGTGATGGCGCGGGTGGAGAGTGGGGAGTTGAAGGTAGTGGACGCAGCGGGTTTGCTGGGGGTGAGTTACCGTCAGGCCAAGCGGCTGGGGCGGCGCTATCGGGAGCAGGGAGCGCTGGGACTCAAGCAT
>JBJMGE010000007.1:0-752915 GCA_045808085.1 Terriglobales bacterium
AGCGGCAGAGCGGGCACTATGCGCCGGCGCGAGGGCGGGTGCAGGTGTACGAAGCCGCAGACGGGAAGATCGCAATTGAGTATCGCGGACGGGAGTTGAAGTGGGAGGAGATAGCAGCGCCGGCGAATCCGCCGGAGCAGGAGGTCACGACGCTGGGAAGGGGAACCGTGAAGATGCCATTGCGTCGAGGAAAGACGATTCCAGCGGCGAACCATCCTTGGCGGAGGTATGCAGATAAAGGAAAGATGAGCCGGCTTGGAGAGGCAGAAAGTTCTGTGTCAGCGACTCCGTCCTCCGCGTCGCCCTACGGGCTCCGCTCCGGAACGGAGTCGCCGACAGAGAACGAAGGAAGAAGCTAAAGTTTGAAAAAGGGGACATTTTAATCGAGGTAAGAATGGGGACATTTTAAAAGTGGTTTGACAGAGAGGTGGTTTTTGCTTGACATTGAGGCGAACAAATGGTAGAGTTGGAGATTCCGCTCCAGAGCGGAAAAGTAGTGTTGTGAACGGTCTTTGACAAATTAGCAGTCGGCACTCAGCCTTCAGCCTGTTCGGAACCTAATTTTAGATCGTTCGGCTCCCGGCTGCGCCGCTCGCTCACGATGGACAGTTTGAAGCGCGGCGATTGTTGCGCCGCGCGGCTTCTTACGCTTGCGGCCCTCTGCCTGCCGGACAGTTAAGGGAACAAGGCTGAAATTGATGCCGATTGGAGCCCTGAAAAACGCGAAAAACGGGCTTCGACCGTCCGGTGACCGTCCGGTCGAATCCGTTTTCTCTTTTGTTTGCAACAAAACGTCTACCCCCGGGTGGGCTATGTAGAAGAAAAACGGCTTTTAGGTCTTAGGCGTTAGCTCTTAGCCAGAAAACCCACGGCGGGGAAAGGCAAACCTCACCACTGATTTACACGGATGACACTGATCAGGAATGGGGCGGAACGCTGAAGTCTACGCCGTTCTGGGATGACCTGGAATGCAGTGGGATACCTGGGGAGGGGTGCCAAGATCGGGTGATCGGGTGATCGCCGTGATCGGAAAGGCAAAACCTAACCGCAGGCCCGTCATCGCAAAGAGCTATTCTGCACCCAGAGACCGGCCACTCACGGTCAATCCGTCCCTGGCAACCATAGCCGGCAAAACATGGCCACCATAACTGCGGATGGCCGCTGAAACGTGCTCGCGGTCCTCCGGTTCAGTGAGAAAGACGACGCAGCCGCCGCCACCGGCGCCGCAGACTTTGGCGGCCAGAGCGCCCTGCCGCAGAGCCACGGCGATGAGCTTTTCAATCATCGGGGTGCTGATCCTTGGGGAGTTGGTCTTGCGCAGCTTCCATTCTTCGCGGATCAGCTTGGCGACCTGTTTCCAGTCGGCCAGAGAAAGCGCATGATGCATGGCGCGGGCAATCTCGCCGATGCGCTCAAAGTTGTGGAAGATTTTCTTGTCGCCATTGATGTGCTCTTTGAATACTTCCCAATTGTTGATGCCAGATTTGCGCGGCGCTCCGGTATAGACCAGCACAAAACGGCGGTCCAACTCTTCTGGCGCAACGCGGACCGCAGCGTGGTGAATGCCATCGGGATCAAGATGGATGGCGCTTACGCCGCCATACAAAGCGGGGTAATAATCCTGGCATCCGGTAGGGACTTTGATGAGCTGGGCTTCAACGTTTTGCGCGATCACGCGAATCTGTTCGCGATCAAGCTTCTTTCCGGTATAGCGCGCAAGGGCCGCGGTGGTGGCGATCATGAGCGCAGAAGAGCCGGAAATGCCGGCTCCGGCGGGAGATTCAGAGTGCGTCTCGATTTCAAAGCCGCCGTCCGGGGCAAAGAAGCGCGCCATATGGCCAGCCAGAGGATGCTTGAACTTGCGCGCGGCGCAGAGCTCGCCAAAGTTGCGGAATTCTTCTTCAACCTTGGTATCCAGCGACTTGAAACGGATTTTGTCGTCAGTGAGGCGAGTGATTTTGCAGCGGGTGAGGATGTTGACACCAAAATTTACGGTGACAGCGCCAGGATGAAAAAGATAGAGCGGCCAAAGATCGAGAGTGCCACCGGCCAGGTCAACCCGGCAGGGCGCGTGCGCAACGATCGTACCGGGAGGAGGCAAATTTTATTCCGTGTAAAACTGGGCCATCTGGCGGAACTTATTGTAACGGCCGTCAAGGAGCTGCTGCACCGGCTGGTGTTTCAGCTCGTTAAAGTGCTTGAAAAGGACTTCATCCACCAGCGCGGCCGCGGCGTCATGGTCAAGGTGCGCGCCGCCGTCAGGCTCAGGGATGATTTCGTCGATGATTGCCATTTCTTTCAGATCAGGCGCCGTAATGCGCAGCGCCTGCGCCGCGATCTCTTTCTTGGACGCGTCTCGCCACATGATGGAAGCGCAACCTTCAGGAGAAATCACGGAATACACGGAATTTTCCATCATGAAAACGCGATCCGCCACGGCAATCGCCAGCGCGCCTCCGCTGCCGCCTTCACCCGTGATGGTGCAGATGATTGGCACTTCAATCCGCGCCATCTCCCGCAGATTGCGCGCAATGGCTTCCGCTTGGCCGCGTTCTTCAGCACCAAGCCCAGGATACGCGCCTGGTGTATCGACGAAGGTAAAAATAGGGCGGCCAAATTTTTCCGCCATTTTCATGCAGCGCAGCGCCTTGCGATAGCCTTCAGGATTTGCCTGGCCGAAGTTGCGATAAACGCGCTGCTTGGTGTCACGGCCCTTTTGATGGCCGATGACCATTACGTTTTCGCCGCGATAACGCGCCATGCCGCACATAATGGCAACGTCGTCGCCAAAGCCGCGATCACCGTGGATCTCACTCCAGTCGGTGAAAAGGCGCTCCACGTAATCCATGGTGAAAGGGCGTTGCGAGTGCCGAGCCAGCTCTGTCTTTTGCCAGGCATTTATGTGGAGGCGGATTTGTTCGCGCAGAAAATTGATCTGATGTTGCAGGTGCTTCAATTGCAGACGGGCTTCATGGTCAGCGCCGGCGCGCGTTTCAAGCTGGGCAACTTGCCCTTCAATGACTTCTAACTGGCGCTGCGCTTTTACTGCTGGATCCAACGAAGACTCCTGGCTAATCAATGACCCTGACCGCGCCACGACCCATCAATTCCTCAACCCGGGCAATAAAACTGCGGTCTGGACAAATATTATATCTTTCCGCTTCCATCACCACCATGAAGTCGCCGGTACGTTCCACGTCAAACAACACCTTGGCCTCACCCTTACGCTCGTCACAAATGGCATGCAGCGCGTCGACCGTAGCTTCCGTAGCGGTATCCAGCGGCACGCGGATGCGTATCGAGCGCGGCAGCTTTGGCTTGGCTTCTTCCAACGGCTGCAATCCAGTAATGATCACCTTGGGATTGGAGCCCTCTTCCACGCGCACGCTGGCGCGCACCAGCATGGGAATTTCCTGCTTCAGGATGGTCGCCAGCCGCTTATAAGCGTCAGGAAATACGACAGCTTCGATTGTGCCAGTCATGTCTTCCAGCACAGCTTGTGCGTAAAGATCGCCCTTGCGCGACTTGAGCACGCGCACATTGGAAACCATGCCGGCCGTGTTGATCTCGTCGCGGTCAGTTCCCTTGGTCATGGTGCTGATGGTTTCCACTGACAATGCGCGGAAATCTTCCAGCTTGTCTTTGTACTTTTCCAGCGGATGGCCGGTAATAAAAAAGCCAAGGACCTCTTTTTCATTGGCCAGGCGCTGGTGTTCATCCCATTCAGGAACATTGGGCAGCTTCTCTCCAGAGCCGTTCGATTCTTCTTCCTGAAAGACGCCAAAGAGTCCGTGCTGGCCCATAGCTGCGTCGTGCTGCGTCTTCTGTGCGCGTTCCATGGCTTTGTCGAGCACGGCCATGATCTGTGCGCGATAGCCAAAGTCATCCAGCGCGCCGGCTTTGTTCAAAGATTCCAGTACGCGCTTGTTCAGCAGGCGGAGATCAACCTTCTCGCAGAACTCAAAAATCGAGCTGAATCTTCCAAGCTCTTTGCGGGCTGAAGTGATTGACTCAATGGCGTTGCGTCCAACGTTCTTAACTGCCGCCAGGCCAAAACGGATGGCGTTGTCGTGCGGCGTGAAATAAGCGTCGCTCACGTTGATGTTCGGCGGCTCGACCGGAATTTCCATCTCGCGGCATTCGTTGATGTACTTCACCACATTATCAGTGTTGCCCATCTGCGAGGTCAGCAGCGCCGCCATGAACTCCACGGGATAGTGCGTCTTGAGATAGGCCGTCTGATACGCCAGCAGAGCATAGGCCGCGGAATGTGATTTGTTGAACCCGTATCCGGCAAACTGCTCCATGAGGTCAAAAATTTTGACAATCTTCTTTTCCGGGAAGCCGCGCTCCACCGCGCCTTTCACGAAGCGCTGTCGTTGGGCTGTCATTTCCTCGATATTCTTCTTGCCCATCGCTCGGCGCAGCAAGTCGGCTTCACCCAGTGAATAGCCCGCCAGCACGTTGGCAATCTGCATCACCTGTTCCTGATACACGATGACGCCGAGCGTCTCTTTCAGCAGTTGTTCCAGCTGTGGCAGCTCGTATTCAACTTTTTTACGTCCCCATTTGCGATCAATAAAGTCATCAATCATCCCACCCTGAATTGGGCCGGGGCGGTAAAGCGCGTTGAGGGCCGTGAGGTCGTCGATTGAACTGGGCTTGTAACGCCGCAGCACGTCAGTCATGCCGCCGGATTCAAACTGGAAGATGCCGGAGGTCAGGCCGGTATGAAAGACGCTTTCGTAGGTTTTGGGGTCGTCGAGTGGAATCTTTTCCAGATCAATCGCCGTCCCGCGTTGCGCAATCAGCTTCAGCGCATCGTCAACGATGGTAAGCGTGGTCAGCCCAAGGAAATCCATCTTGAGCAGGCCCATCTTCTCGATCGCCTTCATATCATAGGCGGTTACAATTTCGTCGTTCTTGGTCTTGTGCAGCGGGACAAGTTCAGTGAGCGGCTTGGGTGAAATCACCACGCCGGCAGCGTGCACGCCGGAGTTGCGCACCAGACCTTCAAGCTTAAGCGCCGTATCAATCAGCTCACGCACCTGAATCTCTTTTTCGTAAGCTTCCTGCAGCGGGCCGGGGTCATCAAGGATTTGGGGCAGCGTGATCCCAATGGTGTTCGGCACCATCTTGGCAATGCGGTCCACGTCAGCATAAGGGATGTCCATAGCGCGGCCCACGTCTTTAATAGCTGCTTTGGCCGCCATGGTTCCAAAGGTGATGATCTGTGCCACGTTTCCACGCCCGTATTTCTGCGTGACGTAGTTGATGACCTCGCCGCGGCGGTTCATGCAAAAGTCGATATCGATATCAGGCAGCGATACGCGCTCAGGATTCAGGAAGCGCTCAAACAGCAGCTCATGCTGAAGAGGATCAATATCCGTGATTCCCATCGCGTAGGCGACGAGCGCTCCGGCAGCCGAGCCGCGGCCCGGGCCAACAGGAATGGAATTCTCGCGCGCATAACGTATGAAGTCCCACACGATCAGAAAGTATCCTGAGAACTTCATCTGCTGAATGATGGCGATCTCTCGGGCCAGCCGCTGGTCGTAATCAGCGCGCGATTTCTTCAGCCGCCCTGCGGCTTCAATCACGCCCAGGCTTTCCCATCGGCGGGCAAAACCCTCGCGCGCTACGTGCTCAAAATAACTATCCAGCGTGTAGCCGTCGGGCACCACGAATTCAGGAAAAGGATTCTTGACCTTGTTTAGCTTGAAATTGCAGCGCTCGGCAATCGCCAACGATTGCTTCAGCACATCCTCACGGCCGTTGAAGAGCTGCTTCATCTCGTCCGCGGTCTTCACAAAAAACTGGTTGCCGTGGAACTTCAGCCGGTTCGTATCGTTGACGGATTTGCCCGTCTGCACGCAGACCAGCACGTCTTGAGCGTGCGCGTCGTCCTCGCAGAGATAGTGGCTGTCATTGGTAGCCACCATGGGGATGCCCAGCTCTTTTTCCAGGCGGAAGAGATCGGCGTGAATTTTATGTTCTTCGGGGAGGCCCTGGTCCTGGATTTCCATAAAGAAATTGTCTTTGCCAAAAAGCTCACGGTAGAAGCTGGCTGCCCCACGGGCCGCATCGTACTTGCCTTCCAGAAGGTTTTCGCAGACTTCTCCGGCCAGGCAGCCGCTCAGTCCAATGAGGCCTTTGGAATGATCCGCCAGAAACTTTTTGCTGATGCGCGGCTTGTAATAAAAACCATGCATGCTGGCTTCAGAGGTGATCTTCATCAGGTTGCGATAACCCTCTTCGTTCTCCGCCAGCACCAGCAGATGGTTGTAGGTATCGCCTTCCGGCGGCGCGCGATGATCGTCTTTTTTGCAGACATAAAGCTCGCACCCGACGATCGGCTTGATGCCTTTCTTCAACGCCTCATCCACAAACTCCACGGTGCCATAGATGTTTCCGTGGTCGGTCATAGCCACGGCTTTCTGGCCAATGTCGGCAACGCGCTTGATCAGACCCGGAACGCCGCAGGCTCCATCCAGCAGAGAGTAATCGGTATGTAAGTGGAGATGGACGAATTCAGACATGGGAGGTTCGTGAGCTTGTCTTCTAATTATAGCGATTTGAGCGGCTCATCGGCCCTGTGTAAGTGTGTGGAAAAGAAGGCCTAATTTGCCACGGAAAGTTATTGGGAGCCATTCAGCCCAAAATGCGAAGAGAATCGACGTGGAAGAATGACCCAGAAGTTCCGCTAATCAACGATACGCGAGACGCTGGGAACGAAAAACTAGAGCTAAAAGCTAACGGCTAATGGCTGCTTTTCTTGTCCATCACAATATCGTGCTTGGCCTGGCACTCCGTCGCCGGATCCATGGTCGCAAGGCCTACTAAATCGTCTTTCTTGGCGTTGAACTCGACCGGCGGCCTTTTTACTTTGGCGGGAATGCCGGTAAATCTGGCTTTGCCCTGGGCATTGGTGTAAACGCCCATGTCGAGCTTGTGAGCGCCAAACGCTCCATACGCCAGATGGACATCAATGCGCGCAGCGTATACCGGCTTGCCATCAGCGTCAGTAACGGAGAATTCAATAGAACAAGGACCGGACGTTCCGTCGGTCACTGGAATATCGTCGGGCTTTGGTGATGGCGCGGGTTGCTGTGATTGCGCGGCAAGGGCAAGAGTCACACTTATCATCAAAGAAACACAGGCCAGAATGGTGTAAAAAGCTCTTCTCATAAGTTGCTCTGATTATAAGGGCATCTATGGGCAAGTCCGCGCAGCGCGCCAGCGGCAAGATCAGAGACATCCACGGAATCAGTTGGCTGCAGCTTGCTGAGCACTTTGCAATAGCTCCTGCATTGCCGCAGTCACGGCGTTCGGCTGCTCCAGGCAACTGCTGTGGCCTGCGCCGGGAATATTCACATGACGAGCGCCGCGTATACCCGAGATCAGGCTTGCTGAGTTGCGTGGCGGCTGGGCCGTATCGTCCTCGCCGGTGATGATCAGCGTCGGACACCGGATAGCGGCCAGTTCGTCGGCGCGGAATTCTCGGCGATTCATGACCGCCAGCAATGACGGCGCGATGTTGCGCGGACGCGCCCGCAGCTTTCCTGTCCATTCTTCCAGCATCGGTCGACGTTCCGCGCTTCTGCGCGTGGTCTGGCCGAAAAGTTCTTTGACCGCTATTGAAGTAAAGGGCGCGGGACTGAAAATCTTTACCATCTGTGCCAGAAAAGCGTACTTGAGGCGGTTCGCGGCTTTTTCTTTTGTCGCGGTGGTATTCATCAGCGTGAGCGTTTGTATCAATTCAGGATGGTGCGCCGCCACGCGCATGCCGGCGAAGCCTCCCATGGAGAGTCCCGCGAAGTGGCAGGGAGCCGCGTTGAGAGCGCGAATCAGCAGGGCCGCATCGTCCGCAATAGTGGACATGTCATATCCACGGCCTATGTCTTCAGACTGGCCCTGCGCGCGGTGATCATAGGCGATCACCCGGTATTGCTTCTCAAAGACGGCGCGCTGCGGCTCAAACATAGTGTGGTCCATCAGCAGACCGTGGGAGAAGACAATGGTCTCCGGGCCGCTGCCGGACTCTTTGTAAAAAAGATTGACGCCGTTGACCTGGATCGTTGGCATGGCGCTCACTCTATCACGTAAACCTGCTTTTCACCGCAGAGTCGCGGAGACGTTGAGAAAGCAAACATTTGCCGCTGATTTACGCAGATGAACGCAGATCAAACAGATCGGTTTAAATGTTATAGGTGCAGTTCTCCACTCGAAGCTGAGCCTCAAATGTCCTGCAGGTTTCAAGTGTGCGGCTTATTAATATAGACAATTTGCTTAAGCATCTTTTGATCTGCGCCTATCTGCGTAATCTGCGGCTAATTTGTTTTCTCCGCGCCTCCGCGTCTCCGTGGTGAATTAGAATTGTGCAGACCCCATGGACAACAAAGCCATCGCCAACATCTTTTACGAAACCGCCGACCTGATGAAGGTCGCGTCGGCGGACCCGTTTCGCATACGGTCCTATGAACGCGCGGCGGAGGCGCTGGAAGGCTGGCCGCAACAGGTCTCCGAGCTTTATCAGGACGAAAAAGCGCTGCTGGCGATTCCGGGGATCGGCAAAGGGATGTCGGCCAACATTCGCGAGCTGATGGAAACCGGCAAGCTGGGCATGCATGAAGAGATGCTGCAAAAGTTTCGGCCATCGATGCTGGAGTTGCTCAAGATTTCCGGACTGGGACCGAAGACCATCGCCCTGATCTGGGACGCCTTTCAAATCTGCGACGTTGAAGGTGTGGCCAAGCTGGCCAGCGAAGGAAAATTGCGCACGCTGCCGCGGCTGAGCGAAAAGTCAGAACAGAAGATCCTGAAATCCATTGAGAATTATCGGCAGCTCACCGGGCGCTTTCTGCTGAACACCGCTGATGAAATTGCCACCAAGATGACGGACTTTCTGGCTGGGCTGCCGGGCGTGGAGAAAGTCACACCGGCGGGATCGTTGCGTCGGGGCCGCGAAACCGTGGGCGATCTTGATCTGCTGGTAACAGGCAAATGCTGCGAAACAGATTCTCAGCGAAATGCCGTCATTGAGCGCATTGTGAACTTTCCGGGAATTCTTGAAGTGCTGGCCAAGGGCGAGAACAAGGTCAGTATCAAACTGCGCAGCGGCATGCAGGTGGATGTGCGTCTGCTTCCGCCGGATTCTTTTGGCGCCGCGATGCAATACTTTACCGGCTCCAAGAATCACAACGTGCAACTGCGCCAGCGCGCCATCAAGCAGGGCTACACGCTCAATGAATACGGCCTGGTGCGTGTGGAAGACAACAAGCGCGTGGCCGGAAAGACTGAAGAAGAAATCTACAAAACGTTGGGCCTGAAGTTTATTCCGCCGGAGCTGCGCGAAGATTGCGGCGAAATACAAGCTGCAGCGGAAGACAAGCTGCCGGACTTGATCACGCAAGCTGATATCCAAGGCGACGTGCACATGCATACCGTCGAAACCGACGGCAAATGCACCATTGAAGAGATGGCGCTGGCGGCACGCGAGCGCGGCTACAAATATATGGCCATCACCGACCACTCGAAAAACCTGGCGTTCGCCAACGGATTGGACGACAAGCGCGCCGAAGAGCACATCAAGAAGATTCGGGCGGCATCGAAGGTCATTGGTGGCATCACGATCTTTGCCGGCATTGAAGTGGACATACTGGCCGATGGCGAACTTGATCTTTCCGACTCAGTGCTGGAGCAGATGGATATTGTGATTGCCAGCGTGCATTCGCACTTCAACCAGGAACCGGCGCAGATGACCGACCGCCTGCTGCGCGTGATTGAGAATCCGAACACTTCATTGATGGGACATCCCACGGGCCGAATGCTGCTGCGGCGGGACGGCTTTAGCTATGACTATGACAGAGTTTTTGCGGCGGCCGCCAAAGCGGGAGTGGCCATGGAGCAAAACGCCTATCCAGATCGGCTTGACCTGCGCGATCAGCACTTACGGATGGCCAAAGCGAAAGGTGTGAAATTCATCATTAATACTGACGCGCACCACACGTCGCATATGGAAAAGATCCGCTATGGCATTTTGCAGCTTCGCCGCGCATGGCTGACCAAGCAGGATGTGTTGAACACGCTGCCCGTGGCTGACTTCGCGAAGATCGTGCGCAGGGGCAGGCCGGTGCTGGCGGAAATCGCTTAGCCTGTGCTATTTTCGCCGGTCATGATTTCAGCATCTCACAAGAGTATCCTGTTTCCGGAGCAACTCTATGCCTGACGATACCAAGCCCACACCGCCGCCTCCAAGCAATCCGCCAAACGCCCAGGTGCCCGTGAAAGCCAAGCCCGCCGAAGCACCGGACCGCGGACACATTCCCATCACGGAAGAAATGGACAGCGCCAAGTGGACGTTGCCGCCCATTGTGCCGCTGGTCATAGCGGCAGTCGTGGTAGGAATTCTGGTGGCCGTGGTGGCGCTCTCAAATCGAACCAAGCCGAGCGCCGCGCTGGTCATCACCAAAGTGGTTTCAGCCGCGCAGGAAGGCAATACCATGGTGGCTATCCAAATCAAGTTGGATAACCAGGTGGAAGGCCCGCTGTGGATCAAGCAAATCAACGCAGAAGTGGAAGCGCCGGACGGAAAGAAATATAGTGACGGCGCCGCCCCGGCAGTGGATGCGCCGCGTTACGTCGAGGCTTTCCCTGCTCTGGGCGAAGCCAAGGCCGACTGGCTGAAAGAAGACCTGAAGATTCCCACCAAGACGTCTTTTAACGGCGTGGGAATTTTTTCTTTTCCGGTGGACAAGGCAACGTTCGATAAACGCAAGCAGGTAACCATGCGCATTCAGCTTTACGACCGGCCAACGCTGGTGGCGACGAACACCCCAACGCCGACTCCCTGACGCCTTAAAAAAAGAAGCGGGGACGCAGCCGCAATCGTGCAGCGAGCCCCGTTTTCCTTTTTTGGGAATTTTTCCTCCTCGACGCGACACCTCGCTAGCTATCTCGCCTTCCGAGACAAACTACTTTGATATAAAAATTAAATCCTTGACATTTGTTTTGCTTGTTAGACAATGGCCCGCTCAGGGATGGGTGCCCGAATCGTGCTTGCTGCCTGCTCTCGTCAGGCGCGAGTTAGAACTAACGTTCGTAAGCCCCCGCTCCCCGCTGGAGGACATATGAAACGTGGTTTCGCGTTTGTCATGTTCACTCTTGTTCTTTTTCTCTCGTGCAACGCCGCTTCTGCACAGAGCAGCTCCGCAGAGGCCCAACTCAACGGCTCAGTCCGCGACCAGACAGGAAGCGTGATCGCCAAAGCGGCGGTCGCGCTGCGCAATGTGGATACGAACCAGGCTTATAAAACCACCTCCAACAATGTGGGGTTTTACATTCTGACCAACGTGCCGCCGGGAAATTACGAACTAACGGCGGAGTCGCAGGGATTCACCAAGTATGCTCAGACTGGAATCATTTTACGCGTCGCCCAGGTAGCGACCATTGACATGAACCTGAAAGTGGCAGGCACGACGGAAGAAGTAATCGTCAACACTGAAGCGCCGGTTATCGAGCCGACGCGGACCGAAGTGAGCCAGGTGATTGAGACACAGCAGATCCAATCACTGCCTATCTCCGGGCGGCTGTTTACAGATTTCGCGCTGCTCAGCCCGGGCGTGACCACGGGAAGAATCAGCCTGCAATCGACATTTACCGACCCTTCAGTAACGCGGATTTCATTTGGCGGACAGCGCGACCTCAACAACAGCGTGACCGTGGATGGCGCAGACAACATTAATACAGCCACCGGGTCCCAGCGCGCTACGCCATCACAGGAAGCCGTGAGCGAGTTCCGCGTGGTGAACAACAGCTTTGCCGCCGAATACGGCCGCGCGCTTGGTGGGATCGTGAGCATCGTGACAAAGTCCGGCACAAACGACGTCCATGGCTCAGTGTATGAGTACTTCATGAACAATAAATTGAATGCTGAGCCGCTGCTGGCTGCGCCAGGATTCGATACCTTTCGGCAGAACCAGTTCGGAGCAACGCTGGGTGGCCCGCTCAAGAAAGACAAGACTTTTTATTTCCTGAACTATGAAGGCCAAAGGAAAGGGCAATCACCCCAATACCCGGGGCTGCTGGTGAGCAACCTTGCCGCAATCAACACACTAAAGACCAGTCTGGGAATCGCGCCGGAAAACCTGAACCTGCTGAAGACCGCCGACGTGGACAATGGGTTCGTGAAGATCGACCATCAGCTCACGGAAAGTAATCGCCTTTCCGCGCGCTATTCAATCCAGGACGCTACCAACCTGAACATGCTTGTGGGTGAAACGCTGGACGGCGGTGGCATTGGCGCTCCAAGCAGCGGACGCAACGGATCACTGCGCGACCAGGACTTGGTAGGAACGCTGACGACCACGCTCACAGAGAACAAGGTGAACTCACTGCTGCTGCAGTGGGCGCGACGCAACTATGGCTTTGCCGGCGTAACTGGCCAGCCCAATCTCGACGTTCCCAACCTGCTGCTCTTTGGCCACAACTTTGGCGCGTTTGACCGTTACAATGAAACGCGCATTCAGGGTTCAGATACTTTCTCATGGGTCCACGGCAAGCACTACGCCAAGTTCGGATTCGATACCAATTACGTGCGCAATTTTGTGATCTGGCCCGGCTTCACGCCCGCTCGCGTGATCTTCCCCAGCCTGGATGATTTGCTGGCTTCGGGCAAGTCTGATTGGGGATCAACACCGTGTCCTGCGCCACTGGTAGGACTTGTGGCTCCGTGCCTGGCGGCTTTCTTCTGGGGCGCACCGATTGGCCCCGGGCCGTTTAATCCGAACGCGGCATCGCCTTCAGTCCCGACAACATGGGACCAGGCGTTTCTGGCTTCAGAGGCGTCCAATTTCTTCGTTCACGTCAACCACAGTTATTACGGATTCTTTGCCCAGGACCAATATAAGGTCACGCCAAAGCTAACGGTGAATTACGGCCTCAGGTATGACGTGGAAGCAGGTCTGGGATTTTTTGTGAATGGCGATCACAACAACTTCCAGCCGCGAGTGGGCTTTGCTTACGCGCCGGACTCAAAGACCGTGATCCGCAGCGGGTTCGGCATCTTTAATGACAAATACAGCCTGACGTTTTTCTTTGTGCCCGCGCCGCAGCGGCCGCCAATCATCGCCGGGCTGCCGACCGTGAAAAACCAGGTGACTGGAACTTATCTGCTGAACAGCATCTTCCTGCCAACTCCATGCGTGCTTGCAGGATGCCCGAGCGTGCCTCCCTTGCCGCTGCCTCCGGGCACAGTTCCGCCTCCACTGCTGACTTCGGCATTTGAGAACCTGATCAACAGCGGATCATTCCCCAACAACTCACTTTTTGCGCAGGGCGGCACGGCGGTGGATCGCAACTTGCGGTCGCCCTATACGGAGCAGGCCAATCTGGAAATTGACCGCTCGCTCGGCGGCGGGCTGACGGTAAGCGTCGGCTATTTGTTTGTGGCCGGACACAAGCTGGTGCGTCCTATTGATCTCAACGTTGGGCCGCCGGTGGGAGTACAGCCGAGCACGGGCAAAGATATTTACGCATTTGCCATTCGCGATCCAAACATTCCTGCGCCGCCGGCCGGCTCTCCGGGAACGAACGGAATCTTTTACTTCACCGATTCAACCGGGAACTCGATCTATCACGGGCTGACCTTGCAGGTGATCGAAAAGGCGGGCAAGTATTTCTCACTCAACGCAAATTACACGCTTTCACACACGCTGGATGACGACACATTTGTCACTTTTGTAAGCACGCCGCAATCCAACGCGCAGCGCAATCTGGAGCGCGCCAACTCCAACCAGGATGCGCGACACCGTTTTGTGGCGAACTTCACCGCTGATGCGCCGCAGAGCACTTTCCTGCGCAACTTCCAGTTGAGCAGCATAATCACACTGCAAGCGGCGCGTCCATTTACGCTGTTTGTAGGCTTTGACGCCAACAATGACGGCAATCCAGTGACCGATCGCGTGGGCAATTCTCCGCGCAACAGTTATCGTGGCGATAACCTTGAAACCGTTGACCTGCGATTGGCGCGCGCTGTCCACATTGGAGAGCGGAAAGTGCTGAACCTTTCCGTGGACGCGTTCAACCTTCTAAATCACACCAACATTGATGAAGTATTTTCGGTTTACGGCGCGCCGGACTTTATTCCCAACCAGATACCAACGCACTTCGGCGATGGCATCTCCGGACCCAGCGGCGCTGTGGGCGCACCCAGGACGGCTTTCAATACTCGGCAGTTCCAATTAGGAGCAAAGTTTACTTTCTAGGTTTACAAGAACGAATGTTTTCCGGACGGCGCTTTCGGCGCCGTCTTTTTTGCAGCGTTTAGTTGCGGGTGCGGAATGGCAGCTTGAATTTCCGCGCGATCTCCGGCCAGTATTCGCGAAGCACGTCCCACGCCATGTCATTGGCGACGCTATACCCAACGCGGCTGGCGGTGGGGCCGAATCCGCAGGGATTTCCGGGATGATAAAGATTGCTCAGCGCTTTGGAACTGACGGCGCCAAACCATTCAGAATAGTTCGGCATGAGCTTGCCTGAATCGCCCTGCGTAACAAACCTATGCGCCATAGCGTGCCCGATGCGCGACTGCACCGAGCCCTGTCCCAGGCGGTAATAGCGCGGGTCCTGCCGGAAGAGAGCCGGATAGAGAAAGATGTCGAAGAAATCGCCGGTAGCATTGTCAGTGACGGCGGCGCCGAAGCGTTTTCCATAGCCGGAAGTGCCCATCTTGTAGCTGGGATCGTCGCGATCAATCTGCGCGGTGGCGGCATCCCAGGCTGCGCCGACATAATTCAGCGGATCAGAAGTGTTCTCCACGAACATGTGGAATTTATCCGAGGCGGAAAGCGCGCATGGACGAAGATCGTTTCTATGACGTGGAATGTGGACCGTGGTGCTTTCCAGGCGCTGCGAAAATCGTCCGACCACCTGGCTGAGGGGGCCGTTGTAATCATCGATATCAAACGGCTCTATAGGATGAACGCACGGCTGCTTTGCGGGAATGATGATGGAAGAAGGAACCAGCGAGAGCGCAGGCGTCATATTACTGAGCCGCGGTATAGGCTGGGCAAAGGCCAGAGCACCGGCCAGCAGCGTTCCCAACAGCGCAAATTGTTTTCGCAATCGATTCATCGTAAGCCGTCCCAGCAAACTGCCCTTGTTAGACCGTCTAATTTATCAATAGATTTGGCTTGCAAAATTTTAAGAATTGTTACGTTTGGCCCTGCACTGGTTAACTTTGGAGTTAACAGTCGTCCGCGTAAGCTCAACAAATCAAGGCCCTTTGCAGCGAGACAAACAACCAGGCGCTTTTCCGCCCAAAGGGCCTTGTACGCGACTTTCTGGAACTTAAGACACGCGTTTGCGCTCACTCGGAACGAATTTATAATTGCGCTGCACGTGGAGACACTCATGATGAAAGCCAGTATGAGTTCCGGTCTGCTCCTTATTCTTCTGCTTACGGTTCTTCCTTCGGCAGCCAAAGAAATTCGCGCCACCATTGTTTATGACGACACGGCAACGGATCTTGCAGCAGCACGTGAAGACGCCGGCCAGCTCTGGATCACGAGTGCCGACCTAAAGCGGGCAACAACGTTTGAAGTAAAGCCGCAGGGTGTGTGTCGCGACGAACTCTGCTTTCCCCTGCCCAAAGCCAAGCACGACACGTTCATTCATAAGGACCTCGGCAACGGAAAATTAACTCAAACGTGGTTCAACATCACGGCGTTTGCCGCGCTCGTCCACCAGCCCGTGGCGCATGATGCAGCGCTGAGCACCTGGTATTTTGGGCTACGCTCTGATCAGCGCCAGCAACTCAGTTCACTGCAAGCGCCGGACTTTGCGCTGCCTGATCTGCATGGCAAGCTGCATCGGCTCTCTGATTTTCAAGGAAAGAAAATCCTGTTGGTTACATGGGCCAGTTGGTGAGGGTGCCGCTTTGACCTGCCAGGCTGGCAGGCAATTTACCAGCAACTGAAAGGCAAGAATTTTGAAATCATCTCCGTCGCGCAGGATACCGGCGGCGCCAAAGATGCCGGCCCGTGGATTGAGCCGCTGCTTTATCAGGAAACCAGGCCTGATCTGCCGAAAGAGACAATTGAGACAGCCAGGAAAATTGGCCCACTGACTTATACGGTACTGATCGACGAAAAGCACCTCGTCTCCAAGTTGTACAACATGGTAAACGTGCCAACCGGCGTCTGGATCAACGAGCAAGGGCGCATTGTGCGCCCGAATGAAGTTGCATTTGTAGACGATCGCTTCAAGAAATTCAGCGGCCTGGATTCTGAGCCGTATCTCAACGCGCTGAAAGATTGGGTGGAAAAAGGCGACAAGAGCGCGTACACAATGAGTGAAGATCATCTGCGGGAAAAACTGACGGTGCAGGATCCCAATATCGCGCAGGCCGCGGCAGAGTTTGGCCTGGGCGAGCAGCTTTACAAGGCCGGACACCATGCAGAAGCGATTGCGCATTTCAAAGAAGCACAGCGGCTGAATCCAAAGAGCTGGAATTACAAACGCCAAGCCTATGCCCTGACCAGCGAGAAGGATTACGGGACGACGTTCCGCGATGAGGTACAGAAGATCGGCGGAAGCAAGGTTTATTATCCACCGCCGGAATTGCCGGGCGAGAAAAAGCCAAATTAAGCGCAAAGGACGCGAAGGAACGCAAAGGAGTGGAAGTTGGTTTTGAATTATGACTATTGGTCTTTCCGTTTGGCTAATTGCTAACTGCTCATGCGGTTTTTATGCGACCGCCAAAATTCCTGCACTAAGAAGCTGATGCTGGCGGAAAGCATTGTTCCCAGAATGCTGAAGACGATGGTGATCCCATTTTTGGGCAGCGGATGAGAATCCGGCGTAGAGGAACCGTTCGTCGCCACTGCTGAGGTGGTTGCGCCATCAAAATTCACGGCCAGAGTATTGCGGCGCGTGGCATTGACCTGCAGAATGCTTTCACGGTCTGAAGTAAAATCGGCGGCGGCACTCCGCGCCTGATCAAAGCCGTCATCCGGAGCGCTCATGCGTATCTGCACCACATGCCTGCCGGTGGGAACATCTATTAGCTTGGAGAAAGTTTCCGGTCCTGACTGGCCTTTAGGCAAAATGCCGAGCCGCTTTTTGGCCGCCACATTCACATTGCTGCTGTAGACCACTGAGCCATCCACAAGCACCGAGAGCTGCGCGGACCGGAAGTTATGCTGGCAAATGAGCTGCAAATGGGCTTGTTCTATGGGTATGGCCGCATGAACGACAAAAATTATTGCGATCAACAAAATGGTGATGGCTCCGTAGCGCGTCCAGAGCGGCATCTTGCGGAAGCCAAGGCGCAGCGCGCGCCAGCGTGAAGGCGCGGCAGCATCGGCGGCAGGCACACTTATTTGGAGTTGTTCTGCGTGATCTTGGGCCGGGGCCAGCGACATATTGGCCTTATTTTGTCCCAGACGCGCCGCACGGAAAAGTTACCAAAGTTAGAGACGACAGAGATCACGAGAAAAGGGCCGGATTGCTCCGGCCCTTTGTGATGCAACTTTCTAAGTTATTGGACGTTGACGTGGGTGATGCGTGTGGCCCAATTGCCTATTGAACCGCGCGTATTTCCACAGGTGAAGTTAGTAGCCACGTAGGTAGCCAGATCGCAGGAATGCGCGATGTATTCGCTGGCAAACCAGATGGTATCGCCATCCACGGCTGCTGCCCCATAGTCGCCCCACCGCGGACGAATGGGATTCACTTCAGGGGAGTAGCCGCTGAATCCATCCTGGCGGGCTGCTCCTTCGGCGGCAATATGCACGTCACCGGCCCCGACTTTTGCGTCGAGCGCAACATACCCGGCGCTGGGATAATGGTCGTTACCAAGCACGGTGAAACCAATTACGCCACGTCCGCTAGAATTTACGCCGACTGCCGGATAAGTCACATTATTGCCAGCCAAAGCGATGATGCCCTGGGTGATCACACTGGCCGACGTTCCGCTGGGATGCAGCACAAAGAACGCGATGCCAGCCTGCTTGTTTCCGTTCACGGTAGCAGCGGTGTCAAGTGCGGCCCAGAGTTTGCCGTTGGCGTATGAAACCTGCTGCATGCGGGAATCGTTGCTGGGCGGTCTGGTATCCGGATTGCTAAACGGGCCTCCTGAAGCAAAGAAGAAGCGCCAGCAGCCCGTGCCAAATGGAGTTGAGAGAGCAGTGTCGGCAAGGCATTGCCCCAGCGGGAAGGGACCGGCTTTCTGATTTGAGCTGGAAGGAACAGCATAAGTCTGAGTATCGACCGTTCCCGTGCTCAGGTTCACGGCAGGAGTTGCGCCGTTGAGCGATTGCGTATTCGTGAGTTGCCAGCTCACCAACGCGTTGAATGCTCCGGTGTTGGAGAACACGGCCAATGAACTCAGCAGGAATTCTGTTCCGCCGTTGTCAGACCGGAAGTCTGTCCCCGGAGAGAGCGCTGGAAACACTGTGAATCCCTGAATTCCAAACGGCAATGTGGGCGCCAGCGCCGTAGTATCAAACTGCACCACGTTAGCTGGTCCACCGGAAATCAGGCCTTGCTTGGAGATGGCGTAGATTTGTGCGCCGTGGAACCTTCCGGGCGTGAACAGATCAAATTCGTTGGTGGTGATATAGAGCCCGTTTGCGTCCATGCCGATATGGGGATAATCCCCCAGGCATTGCGCCGGTATGTTGGTGTTTACGCCGTTAATTCTCACTCTGGCTACGCAGCCATGATTCGGTGTGCCATCTGTCCCATCATCCTGCACGGGTAGATGAAAGACGGTCCAGCTGCCAAGCGGGTTGGAGGTATTGCTCACGGCTATGTCCAGATGGTTCTTACCATTCAGGTTTTGCGTGGTCGGCGCAACGCGATCAAGCGTGAGCACCACGTGGAACCAGCGCTGCGAAGCAGCATCGAAATGGCACGTGGGATCAGTGATAGACGGCCCAAACTGCAGCGGGTTCTTCGTGCGATCAATAGCCGCCGGGTAGCCATAAAATGTGTTCAGATCGGTAACTCCCAGTAATGAACTGCCATCCGGGCCATAGATGTTAAGAACGTCATTTACTGATTCCAGCACAAAGCCATTGCCGGCGCAGAGCGCCTGGTCCGGTGGCTCGATGGAAAACTGGTTGCCGTTATTGGCAAAGCGCTGGTTGAAGAAGTTGAGGCCATCAAAGCTGGTTACGATCTCAGGGTTGGACTTGGCTTTTCCATTCCCCGGAACTGCGGGTCCCTGTCCGGGGCCGGGAGCGATTGTGCGGTTAAGCGCCGTCTTGCCGGAGACATTTCCCTGAATGTCAACGCCAAGATCGTCATCGCTGTCATTGCCGTCCAAGGCAGTATCAAGTTCCTGATCTTGTATGCCGACATTTTGTGTTCCGGGATCCCCCACTTGGGTGGGCACGGGTTGCGTAGTCCCTGAAGGACTGATTTGGCGCACTACCTGCGCGCTGCTGCTGGCGGCAAAAAATAACAGGGCCGCACTGGTTGTAAGAAATGTCTTTTTCAACTGCGCTGAAATATGGGCGGGGAGCGTAACTTGCATTCTAGATTCTCCTGGGAGGAAACTTTCGGGCTTGCCAGCAGTCTAGTCCTAAAACGAGCAGCATAGCTAGGGCTAACAGCTCTTTTTCGCTCTAACCTTGTGTACTTAATCCAAGGTTGAGCGAAACATCGGTTTGAATCCGCCTGTTGTGATGTGGACCGCAGTCGCCCCTCGCCTGCGACGAATAAGTGATTGAGATGATTGGGTTAAAGCTGGAGAGAATGCTTCAGCTAAAAGCGAAAGGCTAAGAGCCATTGACCAGGAGCTGCCCTTCTTCGCAGCATCCAACTCACAGAGGGGCAGCGGCAGATGGAGATTTTTATCGGCACCGCCGGATTTTCCTACAAGGATTGGGAGGGTATCGTCTATCCGCCGGACCTCAAGAAGCGGAAGGTGCATCCACTGGAATATCTGGCTCAGTTCATCGATTGTTGTGAGATCAATACGTCTTTTTACGGGCACATCCGCCCCCACATCGGAAAACAGTGGTGCCACATGACTGCGGCTGTGAACCCTGAATTTCAGTTTACAGCGAAACTTTTTCAGGGCTTCACTCACGTTCCACGAGGAAGCAAAGCACAAGTCCCGTTTAGCCTGAGCGTAAGCGCTGAAGAGGAAAAGCTTGCGCGGGAAGGATTGGATTCAATCGCGCGAGAAGGCAGGCTTGGTGCTGTCCTGGTGCAATTCCCGCTGGGCGGCGGGCGTTTACTTTCCAGGTTCAGGTTTCAGTTCAATCCTGACGCAGTTTTTCCCTGACCTTCCCAGCGCGCCAGTCACTCATTGCCTGCACAAATCCGAAGGTTTTTCAAAAGCTTTTGGCTCTCTGACCCGGAATTCCCGCCGCTCGCATCGTGCTTCTAGCAACCGGACAAACGCGAAAATGCTTTTCCCCAAAAAGGAAAGGGAGTTACAGTTGTTCCGCGTTATCCATACACAATGAATCCATTCGGCAAATCACCGGCAGAACTCTACGTTCCGCGTTAGGGATTTTAGGCAAGGAGACTCGATGTCGCTATTAAGTTCAGATATTCACGGAAAAACTGGTGTAGGTTTCGAGTTTAATATAAGCGCCGCAAGCATCGCGCGGGCGCTTCTGCAAGTCAAGGGCGAACCCGATGTGACCCTCACAGTAAGCGGGGACGGCAGCGTAGTGGAGGTCCCCAGTCTTCCCGCTGGAAGATCATTTGTTCAGTTGGATCTGGTCTGGGCCCCTGAAGATGACGATGCAATCATCGACGTAGAGAGTGGCCCCGTAACCGCCGCTGATCCAAGACACACACTGGACGCCGGAAAAACACCTGGCTTTGTTGAATTATGGGGAGAGAACGCGCAATGAGCAAAATAAATTCGCTACGAATCCTTGCTGCTCTTCTTTTTTGTATCGCTGGCTCCGCTATTGGGCAAGCGCAATCCGCTAAGGGGCCTGGTGCCTTTGGAAATCCGCAGGCATTTTGCGAGCACGATCCGCGCCCGGAAATTATTGCCTTTTGCAAGAACCTTGCAGACTTACAAACACGAGTCAATGCTGAAAAATCACTTCCGGACGCCAACCTGACCCATGCCAACGCGAACTTCACCAATGCATTGGGCAAATTGGATCCCACCAACCCAAAGGCGGCCGCCGACTTGATCACCGCGGTGGCGGCGCCCCTTGCCACTAAAACCGCTGTATCCAATGTCCTGCGCGATGTCGGGCAGGCGCGCCCTGACCGGCAGCTTAGCCCCGGCAGTCAGACGAATGGAACAACCTCCCTGGTTTCCAGGGCGGGAAGCGCCGAGCTCATTTCTTTGGCCATGGATGCTGGAATATTGACCAGGTCCATCAACGGCGCAACCACTACGCTTACCACCAACGCTGATCAGCTCTTTCGTTTGATTACCGGCAACGACCCTGATTGCATCATCAACTGCAGGAGTCTTGGCTGGTTTGAGAACAGGGTTCTGAACTTCACCACGATCACCGCCTCCCTGGATGTGGTGCAACCAAGTTCCACCATAACGGCGACAACCGGACAAGCCAGCGGCACTACCACCCCTGTGCCGGTAAACAGCGCCGCCATTCCAACCGGCGCGGGAAAGCTTTCAAATCTCACTGCCCGCTACCAGTTGATGAATCGATTCGATCCCCGTGGCGAAAAATTCAAGCAGGCCTGGCGGGAACAGATTCCCGCGCTCAACCCCGGTGTAATCCTTATTGGAGATGACACCAAAGCCGTACTTGCGATCCTGAATACGCACGCGCCCTATTCGCAACCCGACACGGAACTCCGAACCCTAGTTGAGTCCGCTGAGGATACCCTGGTGCAAGCAGCAGCGAAGGATCCAAGCGGCAAGGCGCTGATGGAAGCATTCGAAAAATTCTGGAACAATGCGACTTCTGAGGCATTGCAAGATCCCAAACTTCCTGCCGCCGTTTCCAAGGTAATGCAGGACCGTGCCATTTACCGTCAAGCATGGTTAAACGCCCTGGATCAGGCCGTCGGCAATCTCCTCACCATTGAATATTCCTTCAATCGCCCTGTGGACCAGCCGGAAACCAATGATATCAAATTGATTTACGCCTACAACTTTAGAAGCCTGGGCATGCTCACCCTCAATGGCGCAACTTCGATATACTCAGGCGCGCTGCCTGCCGGCGCGAAATACGGCCGCCTGCACTATGGTCAGGTCTCTGGACAATACGACCGCACGCTCACCAGCAAGACCAGTTCTTTGCAGGGACAATTGAGTTTGGCCGGATACTGGCAGTATCAGCCTGAACCCTCTGTCTTGAACATTCCAGCCGGGACCGTGGCGCCAGGAACCACCATTCCTCTTCCCAATGGAACACAGGAGTTTGTCGGCACTGCAGGTTCGCTCTGGGTCACTCAGGCCAAGATTACGTTGAAAGGGGCCGGAGGGATAAACGTTCCCATCGGCGTAAGTTGGTCTAACAAGACCGACCTTCTGATCGGTTCAAAACTGGGTGCGCAGTTCGGCCTTAGCTATAACTTTGCCTCCCTTGCCAATCTTTTTACAGGCTCACACAACACCCAGTAATATTCCACAGCAGATCGAATCCCATCTTTCCGCCCTTCGCAGCCGGATGGGATTCGACTCGCAAATCCATATCTCACGTCGCTGTGCAACAGCCTCTGCTTCTTCATAAGACCACTTGGAGAAGCCCGACGAGCTTTCAAAAATCGCGGCTATGGATCACCCTGCTCGCCTGGTAGACAAACTCTTCCCTGCTCTCGTATAAAGTTAAGTTTCTTCTGAAGGAGCTTCCATGCGTCGTTCCGTCCGTCTGCTTGCAATCGCGTTGTGTTGTGCTGCGGCGATTGCCGCGTTCGCTCAAGCGCAAAAGCGTTCGATCACCGAGAAAGACATCTTCCAATTCAACTGGATTGGCGATCCGCAAATCTCGCCCGACGGTTCACATGTGGCCTTTGTGAAAGTCACGGTGGACGAAAAGAAGACCGGCTATGACACAGCCATCTGGAGCGTGAGCACTCGCGGCGACGAACAGCCGCGCCGCATGACCGATGGCAAGCATGATTCTTCACCGCGCTGGTCGCCGGACGGAAAGTGGCTGGTATTTGTGCGCACGCCTGAGCCTGCTGCCGCAGCCGCCGCCGGCACCGGTCCCGGTGGCGCAGGTGGAATGGGACGGGGATCATCTCCGCAGCTTTATCTGCTGCCGGTGAGCGGAGGAGGCGAATCCTGGAAAATCACCGATCTGCCACGCGGCGCGGGCGGGCCAGTGTGGTCGCCTGACAGCAAGATGATCGCCTTTACCAGTGACACGTCGCCGGAGGATATGGCCAAGCAGCACAAGAAAGACAGCGCTGCGCTAAAAGATAAATCGCAAGGAAGATCTGAAGGCAAATCGGAAGAAAAGCCCGAAGGAAATTCTGACGACAAATCAGCCAGGGCAGAAAAGCCTGAAGCTGGTCCTGCCGCAGCCAAGTCAGCGGACTCCGCCGATGGCGAGCATGAAAGCCATGAGAGCGATGTACGGGTGATCACGCGTTCGGTTTATCGCAGCAATGGCGGCGGCTATCTGGACTACAAGCATCCGGAGCACATATGGGTGATCGCCACGCCGCAAGGCTCTGAGGACGAGGCCAAGCCGAAGCAGCTCACCACCGGCAAGTACCAGGAAGATGGCATTATGTGGTCGCCGGATTCGAGCAAAATCTATTTCACCACCACGCAGGTGGACGATCCTTCTTATGAGCATCCGCACGCCGACATCTATTCGGTGGTAGCAACGGGCGGCACGCCTGCCAAGCTGCTATCCATCAATATGGCGCCGCGCGAGATGTCACTCAGTCCTGACGGCAAGCATCTGGCCTTCTGCGCTTCAGTGAACGAACCGGTACAGTCTTATACCGAGCCTCATCTCTGGGTGGTGGATCTTGCCGCCGGCGCGCAACCAAAAAACTTAACCGCTAATTACGACTTTGACGTTTGCAGCGGCGTGGGAGGTGACCAGGGCACGCCTCGCGCTGGCGGTCCGGACCACGTGGTGTGGACAGCCGACGGCAACAATTTGATAGTGACTACGGCGAGCAAAGGCATGGCCAATCTGATTGCGGTGGAGGTGGCCTCGGGAAAGATCACCGAGCTCACGTCCGGAAAGCAGGCGGTGGAGAGGTTCCGGGCCACGAATGACGCTAAGACTTTGGTCGTGTTGATCTCAACACAGACGAACATCGGCGATTTGTTTGTGGTGAGCCACGGCTCGACCGCGCCGCCCCGCCAGATCACTCACATCAATCAAAAACTCTTTTCGCAGCTCAATCTAACCGCGCCGGAGGAGATCTGGTACACGAGCTTTGACGGCAAAAAGATTCATGCGTGGATCCAAAAGCCGCCGGACTTTGACGCGGCGAAAAAATATCCGCTGATCCTGAACATCCACGGTGGACCGCACGCCGCGTATGGCTTCACCTTTGACCATGAATTTCAATGGATGGCCGCCAAGGGCTATGTGGTCCTTTATCCGAACCCGCGCGGCAGCACGAGCTACGGGCAGCAGTTCGGAAACATCATTCAGTATCATTATCCGGGTGACGACTTCAAAGATCTGATGATCGGCGTGGACGAAGTGCTGAAGCGCGGCTACATCGATCCGAAAAAACTCGGCGTCACAGGCGGCAGCGGCGGCGGACTGCTCACGGACTGGATCGTCGGCCACACGGACCGTTTTGCCGCGGCCGTGGCGCAGCGGGATATTGCAAACTGGGCCGCGTGGTGGTATTCCGCAGACTTCACTTTGTTCCAGCCATCCTGGTTCAAAGCGCCGCCGTTCCAGGACCCGCAGGATTACGTGAACCGCTCACCCATCACCTACATTGAAAAAGTCCACACGCCGCTGATGCTGGTGCTGGGTGAAGCCGACTATCGTACGCCGCCGGGCGCAGGCGGAGAAGAAATGTTCCGCGCGCTCAAATTCCTGAGGCGTCCCGTGATCATGGTGCGCTTTCCCGGAGAGTCGCACGAGCTTTCACGCTCAGGACAGCCCTGGCACCGCGTGGAGCGGCTTGAACATATTGTCGGCTGGTTCGATAAATATTTACAGGGACTGCCGAAGCCGGAATATGACGAAGTGGGATCGGGCGAAGTCAGCGTGAAGCCCGCTGAGTTACCGGGTAAGCACGATCCAAACAAGCCAGCGGAGCCAACGCCACCAAAGCAAAAGTAGGTAAAAAGATCGGGAAGCCTTCGGCGAGGCTTCCCGATTTTGAGAAATCGCGGCTTAACGGCTTTGGCCAATTCCTGAGTGGCGCGCCTTTCGTCTTTTACTTTTTGCGAATGTAAAGAAAATCGTATTCCGGAGTCCACGTTTTTCCGCCATCGCTGGAACCCTGGGAGAACTGGCGTACGTGGTCCGCGTCAATCCTGACGAATTGCATGTGCCGGCGAAGGGGCTTGCCCTGTGCGTCTGCACTGTCGGCAAAATAACTCATCACGCCATTCTCCAAACCGCCTTCAAAATGTATGCCGTTCGATTGGCTGTCGACCCAGTCCTGAATCCATTTTTTCAATTGCGTGTCATAGTGGTTCAAGCTTTTTCCAGTCCCGCCGCCTGTCCAGTTTTCCAGCAGCGCACACTGATCAAGGATTAGTTGGACGCTGCTGTTTCCAGCGGGATTATGCCCCTCGGTCGTCACCACATCCCATTCGCCAACCCAGAAATCGAATTGCCGATACTCCGCTGCCTGGCACGGAAGCGAGGACTTCAAGAACTCCTGGTATTCGGCATTGTCGCGAAGCCTCTGGAACTCAGGAGCGCCCACTATGTAGCTATGAACGCGCGGCGGCAATCCCGACACGGCTACTGCCTTCAGCGTGTCGAGCGCACGACGCGTGTCGTCTTTGGAAACGTAAGCCCGGGCAATATCCACCTTTGTCATCAGCGGGCGGTACTTGAGATCCACTGAGTGCTGGAAAGCCTTGATCGCGTCATCGAAACGCCGCAATTGAAGGTAGCACTCGCCCAGATGTTGCCATGCGGGTCCGTTCACAGGATCATTAGCGGTGATCTCAGCGTAGGCGTGCGCGGCTTGATCCCACTTGGATTCCGCAAAGAGCGCGTCTGCCGACTGCGAAGCCGGGGCTTGCTGCGCGCCGGCCGAGAATGTCGCCAGCATGAAGACCACGATAAGCAAAGCTTTCTCGCACCGAACAGTATCCGCACACTTAGTCATAGGCGCCTCACGTTTTCTAATTGCCTATGTTTGACCCGTGCGCCTGGATTTTGTGAGCTTGCAATCCGGCGAACCCGGAAGCAGACACTCAGGCCACTTCTGCAAAAGTCTTCCACTCTAAGCTTCAGGGTGATTTAGAGCGGCTGTTTTCAGGTTTGAATTGAGGTGGTTAATTTTGAAATTTGCTCTCCGCAAGCGAAAAAACCAGACATTCTTTGAACGGCACGGTCTTACCATCGTGACCGGTTGCATTCTCCTGGCCTGGATTGTGCTTTACAGCGTCAGTGACGAGAAGAAACACATTGGTTCGTTCTTCGGCAACGCCATCGCCGATTGGAGCGGCGTTTTAGTTATGATCCTGGCTACTAAACATTTGTACGAGCGCGGATCCAGCGAGAGCAAAGCGCCGAAGGTCAAACGCTCGCGAAGTTTGCTGGAGACGCTGCGGGAGCATTCATTAACCGTGTTTCTGTTGGTGACTGGTATCGGCTGGGTGCTCTTGTACGCGCATTCTGATTCGGAATCGAAGTGGGGACAGGTTGTGGGCAACATAGTTTCTGAATGGACGCAGAGCATTGGCCTTGTGCTGTTGACAAAAAAACTGATTGAAACGGGATCGAAGGAAAGCGATCGCGGCAAGTGATGCGCGATGAGATCTAAATGGCATTTCGCATTTCGGCGGTTTTGTATCACAACGCGCTGTGACAGGGGTTATTCTTCAATCAAAGCACGTAGCGCAGGAATCAAAGCACGCAGCGTTAATCCAAGTACGCAGCGTTAATCCAAGTACGCAGCGCTCGTTATTTTCGATGAATGGGTCGCAGCTGTTTGTATCGTATGAAAGCCGCGCAGAGATGACGGCCAGCCGATCATCTGTTAGACTATTCAAGTTGTCAGGTGAGTCGTCTGCCCAACAGTCGTAAGCCTGAATCTGTAATTTCCCAACAAAGCTGGGGACGTAGTTCAGTTGGTTAGAACGCTGCCCTGTCACGGCAGAGGTCGCGAGTTCGAGTCTCGTCGTCCCCGCCAGCTTTTTCAACAACTTACAAGGATTGGCCCAAAAATCTGGCGCCATCTGGGTCCAATCAGCGTCTATTCATTATTGGATCAAATGATTATTGGATCAAAGTCCGAGTCTCTCCCCGACTCAGATCTAACACCTTTCAAAATCAGCGCCAAAATCAGGCGTTTTCACTGTGCCGAAAGGTGTGGGTTAGAACACGACCCATTTCAGTACCACTACCGGATAGCAACTCAAAAACAGTGAAGAACCCAGCTTTCTCGTCCACTATTCAGAGGATGTACGCCAATGTGGGTTGTAGGTGAGTTGCAGTTGGCCGGTAACATTGGTCTGCGCAGCCTGATTTACGATTGGAATCAGATAACGTTCATGCTGCACGAAGGCATCGATCATGAGCCGCGGAGCAATTTGCCATTTCACCTGCGCACTGGCGTCGGTTTGGGTTCCTCCACCGGGCAAAAATGCATTGCTGGCTTTCATTTGGCGAAAAGTCAGCGTCAGGGTGTTGACGGCAGAAAAGTGGTAGCTGCTCCAAGCCTGGTAGGATCTCGCATCTCGACCCGTGGGACTGCCGAAGAGAACGCCTTTATTCGTGTTGGCATCGTGGTACTGGTTATTGAAGTAGAGGAAATCAGGCCCGAGGTCGATCGAGGTCAACATCTGGGTGGATGTAGCTTCCACCCGCAAATCGAGTTTGCTGAGGCAAGGCAAATGCGAAACATAAAAACCTGGACTGACTGCCGCGCGGCGTGGATTGGCGAGCGGCAAAGGGTCATCGTCACTGTACATATCGCTATACACCGTAATCCCGAATCGGCAAGCCGGAGTTCCATGAACTCCCGCACGATCAAGAATTCATTTTCCTGTTGGGAAGGATTTAGCGAAGAATTTATTTTTCCCAACAAAGCCAGCGAGTAAAGAGGTTATTTTCGTCCAGTCAACATTTGAAGCAACTCCAGATCTGGGCTGTCCTGGCTCAGCTCCCAGAACATCACGCCGCCTAGATGATGATGTGCGATATATGTCATTTTCTTGTGCAGCGCCTGTGGACAGTCGTAGCTCCAAAATGTTGAATTAAACAAAATAGTGCAAGTTACGGCTTTGGACGAATATTGCCGGTCCGCCTCAGATGGCAAGTCCTTTAATTCGCGATAGCTGCCGCCAGTTTCCGCGGGGGCGGTTGCGGGCTGATACAGTCCGTGATTGCTGTCCTTCACGCCTTGCCAACCTTTGCCATAGAAAGGCACTCCAAAAATGATTTTTTTCGTCGGCACGCCGGCCTGCAAAAAGCCGCGAACAGCGTAGTCTCCATAGCGCTTATCAAGAGGAGCCTTGGATGGGTCCGCTCGATCATGGAATAGCGCGCTGTGAAAGTTCGTCGCCGGCTCGGAGTTCCAGTGCAGGTCGTATGCCATGATCGAAATGTAATCCAGGGATGTGCTGATTTCCTTCAGCTCAAAATTCTTGTAGTACTCCTCTTCGGCGGGCAGTGCGGCCGTGAGCAGATAACCGGGTCGTAACTCATCCAGTTGACGCCGAAATTCGGCCGCCAAAGCGGTGAAGTTTGCCTTGTCCTCTGGAGTTCCCTGATGGATGCCGCCCTCGACTGGATACTCCCAGTCAATATCAATGCCATCAAAAATGCCGGGGCCTTCGATTCCAGGAGCAAAATGGCCGGCGATGAAGGTTTGCACGCAGGAGCGGACAAAATCGCGCACATGCTCAGGCGCAGCCGCGCTGGTAAAACCCTCGGATTGTCCCCAGCCACCGAAGGAGACAAGTATCTTCAAATTGGGATAAAGATGCTTCAGTTGTTGAAGCTGATGAAAGGTGCCGCGTAACTGGTTTGGACCCTGCAGGTCAGCGCTGCCGTCCACACTGGAAGCAGCATCGTATTCGTGGTCCAACGCCACCTCACGATTCGCGATTTGGCACTGGTTATCTACTACGTGGCCAAAAGCATAATCCAGTTGCGTGAGCAGACTCGCCGCTCCGCTGGTTACAATATCTTTCACCGAATACTTGCCGGATGCCGCGCCGGACTCAGTAAAGTAGCCAATGACTTGCCCCTCATGGCGTTTGTTTTTCGCGTGGAGCGAGGGAGCGAAGGCAGTGAATACTATGAGGCCCCACAGCATTCGTTGACACCGAATAGGAGCGAACATTTTGTTTTGGTCGAAATTCATCAATTCGCCATCTCCCCGCCAATGATGGTATGAGCGACCTGTCCTTCAGGCGTAAGCACAGCCAGATCAGCTCGCCTTCCCGGCGCCAGCAGGCCTCGCTGGTCGGAAATCCCCAAACGCTGTGCCGGATTCAACGTTGCGAGCCTGACTGCCTGCTGGAGTTGCCATCCCGCGAAACTCATCACGTTGCGGATTGCGCGATCCAGAGTCAGAACACTTCCTGCCAGTTTGCCCTGATACTCGCAACGGCCGTTGCTCACCTGTACCTCAAGCCCACCCAGACTGTAGATTCCGTCTGGCATACCGGTTGCACTGATCGCGTCCGTAATGAGTATGGCCCGGTCTCCGCCTTTCGCGCGCAGAAACAGCTTCAACACACTAGGATGAACGTGAATTCCGTCGGCAATGATGTCGGCAGTTAACTCATCATTCTCCAGAACTGCACCCAGAATTCCCGGGTCGCGATGATCGAGCGCGCGCATAGCATTGAAAGTATGGGTCGCATGATCAGCTCCGGCGGAAATGCCCGCTTGTGCTTCCAGATACGTGGCATTCGAGTGTCCCAGGCTGGAGTGCACGCCCAGATTCCGAGCGTGTCGAATCGTTTCCACTGCGCCCGGAAGCTCCGGCGCAATCGTCATCATGCGGATGGTGCCTGCTGAAGCGTGCCAAAAACGGTCAAGTGCCTGCGGGGATGGCGGCAGAAGATCCTGGGGTGGATGCACACCACGTTTTTCGTGGCTGATGAAAGGACCTTCAAGATGAATGCCAAGAGGAACCGCGCGCCCGTGATTTTTATTGGCATTGGCAATCAATTTGCCTAACCCATCCAAGGCTTTCAGGGTTTTTTCCTGAGGCGCAGTAACTGTGGTTGGCAGATACGCTGTTACGCCGTGTTTGACAAGTTGCCGCTCAATCTCTGTCAGAGCAGATTCATCCGCCTCCATGGCGTCTCTGCCCGCGCCGCCGTGGATATGGATATCGATAAATCCGGGAGCCAATATCAGGTCCGGAAAATTCAGAACGTGGCCTGCGGGAGTTTCCACATCGTTGCGAGACCGCAAAGCAACGATCTGCCCATCTTCTACAACCACGATCGGCGCTTCAATCCACTCAATGGGAGTAACCAGGTGCGCGGCAGTAATGATTGTGGGCATGAGTAGATGTCAATCCTGTTTACACGTTCTGTGCGATTGCTGCAACCACAAAACTCCGCGCAAAGCTCTGGGATCGCCGCCGCCGATTGAGATGGTTGCAACGAACGACCTTGCTCCACTTTGAATTGTGATTGTCCTGCCTTCCCATTTTGGAACGCCTAATTGAATCGATTTGTTAAATTTTATTGAATCGTTTCATTGTAACGTGTACTGTGTTGAGGTTTTTTGGCGCGTGCCGCCTGCCAAGCGCTGCGCACAACCGTAACTCGTCGAGCAGCAAGCGACCGGCTCCGGCAGATACTTTGCCGGAAACACACAATGGCAATTGCATCCTTGATCCAGCGGATCCAAGGCTGGAAGAAAGAATTAGGAGCTCCGCCAATGAAAAAGCTTCACACCGTCATCCTGGGTGTGGCACTCATTTTGTGCTTAACATCCGCCAGATCATTTTCCCAAACCATTCCCAACTGGGCGCCCAACACCGCCTATGCGGTAAACGCGTTGGTGATGTATCAGAGCATTGAATATAAGTGCATTCAGGCCCACACCTCCCAGGTTGGCTGGGAGCCTCCCAATGTGCCAGCGTTATGGGGAAAGGTCAGTGGAGCACCGACGCCCACCCCGACTCCAACTGCGACACCCACTCCAACTCCAGCACCAACTGCAACGCCTACTCCCACGCCTCCACCGGGCGGTGGCGGCACATGCGCTGCGGCATGGAATTCCACCCTGGCTTATTGCAATACCTCCACCACCACTTGCAATGGCGGAAATAAGGCCAGCAAGAACGGTTTGAACTTTACTGCGCAATTCTGGAACCAGGGTCAGGACCCCACGATTGCCGGCCACGCCGGTCCTGCAGGCTCCGGAGATCCGTGGTTTACGGGCGTTGCCTGTACCACCGGCGCACCGACGCCTACTCCAACGCCCACTCCCACACCCAAAGCCACGCCGACGCCAACTCCGCCACCGCCGGGCAGCGTGATCTTCGGTGCGTATAAGGACGTCACACTCAACGCCAACTTCAATACCGGACTGCAGCAATCGGCTGTAACGGGCACGGTCCAGCCGGTGACCAGCGCCATGCCGAACTCGACGCTGATCTGGTCTTTTGCCACCGGCACCTGCGATGCGGAATCCTGGGCTGGCATTACGCCCGCGCAGGAAGCCACCAACGTTCAGGCCTTTGTCAATGCCGGGAAGAAATACATCATCAGCACTGGCGGCGCCAATGGCTCGTTCGACTGCTCCAGCGGTCAGGGGCTGATCAACTTCATCAATCGTTATAACTCGCCAAACCTGGTCGGCATTGATTACGATATCGAACTGGGCCAATCGCAGGCGCTCATTGACGATCTGATCAACGCTACTAAAACAGCCATGCAGACATTCCCCAACCTGCAATTCAGCTTCACGATCCAGTCACTCGGTTCCATGTCGGCCAATCCCATCACGGGGGGAAGCGCCGGTACGACGGTGGTGAATGAGATCAAGCGTCTGGGGCTGACCGGCAACTACGTCGTCAACCTGATGACTTTTGACTATGGCTCCACCACAACCACCAATTGCGTGGTGGTAAACAACGCGTGCGATATGGGCCAGTCCGCAATTGCCGCGGCGCAGGCGCTCAACTCTCAATCCGGCATACCTTTCACACATATCGGACTCACAATGATGATTGGAAAGGCCGACACCCAGGACGAGATCACAAGCCTGCAGAACATCGACACGGTGAATGCTTTCGTGATCTCCAACCATCTGCCGACTTCGCGTTTCTGGGCGTTTGATCGTGACACGCCGGGTGCCGGCGGCAGCTCGAGTAGTGGCACCACGAATCCTGCCCTTGCTTATACGCATGAGTATATGAACAGCCTGGGCGTGCCATAACCAGCAAACCGGATGGCGTCGGCGGAAACCTTCCGCAGACGCCATCCTCTATCTCAATGGGAAAAAGCAACTCTGTGAATTTCGCAAATCGAAGCGAGCACGCCTCTCCTGCGCGGTGGGTACCCACTCTCTACTTTGCTGAGGGGCTGCCTTTCTACACCGTCAGCCTGATGGCGCTGGTTTTTTATCAGCGCGTTGGAGTCAGCAATGAAGTGATTGCGCTGACCACCAGCCTGTTGGGGCTGCCGTGGTCGCTCAAGCCCTTGTGGAGCCCGTTCCTGGAGATGTATAAGACCAGGAAATTTCTTGTGGTGTGCTTTGAGTTTATCGGTGGGCTTAGCCTGGCGTTGCTGGCGCTATGTTTGCCGCTTCCCGGCTACTTTCGTTATTCGATAGCGTTATTGTCGATCATAGGCTTTTGCGCGTCCTCGCACGATATCGTCGCGGACGGTCTCTACATTGCGAGTCTCAACCCGAAACAACAATCGGCCTATGCGGGATGGCAGGGCGGCTTCTTCAATGTGGCACGCTTCTTTTCTCAAGGAGGACTCATCATCCTCGCCGGATTTCTTGAAGCGCGAATGCCCATCCTGCGCGCATGGATGATCATCTTTGGCAGCCTTGGCGTCATCCTTGTTTTGCTTGGCCTTTATCACGCACGTATGCTGCCCACCGGCGGCGAGAGCCGGCGTTCCGCTAGCCTGAAGGAAGTAGCAGGGACCTACTGGGATGTTGTTGCGCGCTTTTTCCAAAAGCCCAACATCATTCTGTTGCTGGTTTTCATTTTTCTGTATCGTGCGGGTGAGGGGCAACTGGTAAAAATTGGCCCTCTATTCCTCAAAGCCGCGCGCACGAATCACGGCCTCGGTCTGACCACCGCACAGTTCGGGACTATTTATGGCACGCTGGGGACAGCGGCGTTCATTGCAGGCACAGTGCTGGGAGGCTACTTCACCTCATGGCTGGGACTGAAGAAGGCCATTGTTCCACTGATCATTATCATGAACCTGCCGAATGTGGCATACGTTTATTTGAGCACTGCCCTACCCGCCAACTCTGGGCTGATTGCAACCGCGCTTAGCGTGGAAATGTTTGGGTATGGTTTCGGGTTTGTTGGTGTGATTCTGCTCATGATGCAGGAGATCGCGCCGGGAAAATATCAGGCGGCCCATTATGCGTTTGCCAATTCATTGATGAACCTTGGACTCATCTTGCCGGGAGCAGTGAGCGGCTATATCCAGAAATGGATTGGCTACCAGAAATTTTTCATCTGGGTGCTAATTGCAGCCATTCCCGCCCTGCTGATGGCACGCTTCATCCCGATTGGCGGCGGAGCCGAGCCGGAGCCAGCCCCCGCAAAAGCATTTGCTGAAGCGGAGCCATAGGTCAGGAATGCTATTGCGAACTGCTACCTCTAAAACTTCGATGACGCTTGAGCAGGCGGTGGGCCAGCAATTTTTGTTGACGTTTGAGGGCAGAGAGGCCCCGCCGAAGCAATTTCTTGACGTTCTGCGGCGCCATCACATAGGCGGCGTGGTCCTCTTTCGCCACAAGAACATGGGGGCTCTGAGTGAGCTGCGGGGATTGACCATGGCTCTGCAGAATGCCGCCGCTGAATCAGGTCAGCCTCCGCTGCTGATTGCCGCAGACCAGGAAGGCGGCCAGCTCATTGCCGTGGACCAGACCACCCCTTTTCCCGGAAATATGGCCCTAGGCGCGACGAAGTCAGAAAATCTCGCCAATAAAGTAGGACGCGCGCTGGGCAAAGAGCTTTCTGCTGTCGGCGTTAATGTTGATTTTGCACCGGTCTGTGACGTCAACAACAATCCTCTAAATCCAGTTATAGGCACGCGCTCTTTTGGTGAAGACCCCAGGTTGGTTGCACGGATGACCGTCGCGCTTGTTCGTGGGCTGCAAAGTTCCGGAGTGGCCGCAACCGCCAAGCACTTTCCGGGACATGGGGATACCTCGAGCGATTCGCATCGCGGCGCTCCCATTGTGATGCACAGCGCCAGGCGGATTCGCTCGATCGAACTGGTTCCATTTCGGGCCGCAGTGAACAGCGGAGTTCGGCTGGTAATGACGGCTCACATTGTGATGCCGGCGTTGAATGGCGGATGGAATGAATTGCCGGCCACGCTCTCGCCGAAGATCCTGCGCGATCTGCTTCGCCGAAAGATGCGCTTTAACGGCGTAATTGTTTCTGACGCTCTCGATATGCACGCCATGGAGCAGGAATCCGGTTACATCGCAGAAACCATGGCTGCCGTTGCAGCGGGAATCGATCTGCTTCTCTTCAACCACGATCTTTCCCGCGTGGAGCCTGCTTGCAGCAATCTGGCCCATGCGGCACGGAGGGGGCTGCTTTCAGCTGATGAGATTCATGCTTCAGCGCGGCGCATCATGGCGCTGAAGAACTTTATCAAACGGCAACGGCAGGAACCGTTAGCCGTGATCGGCTGCAAGAAGCATCTGCAACTCGCCCTGGAAGTGGCTCGTAAATCGATCACGCTGGTGCGGGATACTGCTCAACAACTGCCACTGCGCGTTGCTCCCGATGAGAAGATTGCGGTTGCATTGCCGCGTCCAGAAGATCTGACTCCGGCCGATACCTCGTCGTATGTGAAGCCGGTGCTGGCGGATGCGCTTCGGCGATATCATTCACAAGTCGATGAGTTTTCATTTGCCATGAATCCGGCAGCCGAGGAAGTTGGCCCGTTGTGTGAGCGGTTGGCCAAATATGACGTGGCGGTACTTGGAACCATCAATGCCACTGCGCACCCGACCCAGGCGGAATTGGTGAAGAGGCTCATCAAGCAGGGCACACGCCTGATTACGGTGGGGCTGCGCATGCCTTATGATCTCGCGGCCTATCCAGAGGCTGCCACTTACATTTGCACGTATAGCATCCTGCCTCCTGCCATGGAGGCGCTCGCTGAAGCGATTTTTGGGCGCATTCCTTTTGCCGGTATCCTGCCCGTGACGATTCCCGGAAAATCTGCGAAGAAGTGAGCCAAACAAAGCGCTGGGAAAAATCAAGGTACAGCTTGCGTCGATTCACGAATTACCAGCTCTGCGGGCAGCTTGCGATGAATGGCCGAGCCGCTGCGATTCTCGGCGGCCGCGCTGATGCCCTCAATGAGAATGCTGATCGCGCTCGCGCCCATGGCCTCCATAGGCTGGCGTACTGTTGTGAGTGAAGGCACAAAGAGCTGCGACGGATTGATGTCATCAAAGCCAATGATCGAACATTCCTGCGGTACCTTGATGCCTGCCTTGGCCAAGGCGCGCAGCGCGCCAAAGGCAGTCATATCGTCATAGGCCATCAAGGCGCTAAACGTGCGCTTTTGTTTTAAGAGCTCTTCAGTGATGCGGAAAGCATCATCGACCCCGGCGGTCAGGTTCACCTGGTCCGGCAAATCAACCACCAGTTTGGGATCAAGTTCAAGCCTGGTGTCTCGTGCGAAGCGCTGTATTCCTCGCCACCGTGCCTTACTGCTGGCGAGCGCCCGTGGACCGCGGACAAAAGCAATTTTCCGATGACCGAGAGAATAGAGGTGCGACAGGGCTGAATAAGCTCCTCCCTCATCGTCCACCGTCACTGAACTGGTCGCATTCGAGTCCAGTTCGCGGCCGATGATGACGGTAGGAATCTTGCCGCGTTCCAGGTCGGCCAGGAGATTGATGTCCAGGTACAACCAATTCGCCAGTACCAGCAGCCCTTCCACCCTGCGTTCCAACATCATCTCCAGATATCGTTCAAACCGTGCCCGTTCGTTGTGGGCATCGGCCAGGATAGAGAGATACGATTCCTGGTACAACGATTTTTCTATCCCGCGCAGAATCAGCGTGCAATAAGGGTCCGTGATATCAAACAAAATCACGCCGATAGTATGGTTTCTCTTGCTGCGCAGTGACTTGGCAAAGATATTCGGGTGATAGCCAAGCTTTTTTGCCGCCTTGTGAATGCGCGCCTTGGTGGCTGGCGGAATATACCGGGCGAGCGGCGCATTGTTCAGGACAATGGAAACTGTGCTGGCGGCAAAACCGCTCTCGCTGGCTACATCGCGGATGGTGACAGACGCTTTCCTGAAGCCCTGCCTCTTCATTTCTTTGTTTTCCTTAGGGTGATCGGCGTCGTGAGATTGACCGCCCCTATTCTCGCATTGATTGCCCATTGATGTTCAATAAAATTCAGATACAAAGGGCCTGTTTTTTAATTGTTTTATTGAAACGATTCGTTATAATTGCTTCCCGGTTCTGCTTTTCGCAGGAGGCGGTGTGGCGGCATTCTCCATAGGGATTGATCTGGGAGGCACCAACCTGCGCATCGCCGCCGTGGAAGAGGGCGGCACGCAGCTTGAGGGTGTGAGCGTGCTCACCGAAATAAGCCGCGGGCGCGAAAAAGTGGTGGATGAGATCACCGAGGCCGCGCGCTTCCTGACCAACAAGTATTCTTCTTCCCATAAATTCTTGGGGCTGGGAATCGGTATTCCCGGAATTATTGACCTGCAGAGCGGCACCGTTCATTCGGCTTCAAACCTGCCCGACTGGAATGGATATCCGGTGCGCGATGATCTTGAAATGCGGCTCGGTACCGCCGTGATCCTGGAAAATGACGCCAACTGCGCCGCCGTGGGTGAAAAGTGGCTTGGCGCGGGAAAGCATGTGGAAGATCTCTGCATGATTACGCTGGGCACCGGGGTTGGCGGCGGCTTTGTGGTCAATGGCCGGCCCTGGCATGGAGTTCTGGGGATGGCAGGCGAGCTCGGTCACATGACAGTGATTGCTGAAGGCCGCGCATGCCCTTGCGGCAACCATGGCTGCCTGGAGCAATATGCGTCCGCGACGGCAATCCGTCGAGCTGCGATTGAGGCCGCGAACTCAGGCGAATCGCCGTGTCTAGTGGCCGCCAGGGAACAAGAGCCAGGGTTGAGTGCGCGCGCTGTTCACACCTGCGCACAAGCCGGAGATCTCAGCGCCTGCCGTATCTTTGCTGCCGCCGGCACTGCTCTTGGAATCGCTCTGGCCAATCTGATCAACGCTTTTAACCTGCCTATGTATGTAATCGGCGGAGGGGTGTCCCGTGCCTGGGACCAGTTCTCCCCGGCCATGTTTCAGGAATTGAGGGAACGCTCAATCGTCTTTCGTGCCGGAGAAGAGCAGAAGCAAAGCCATCGCTCAACTGAGGTCAAGCCTGCGCAACTGCGGGACCGCGCGGGATTGATCGGTGCCGCGCGCCTTCCTATGATCATGCAGCCGGGGCATTGTTGCTCTCTTGCAGTCTAGACCAGGCAGTCTAGGCCCATTGACTTAATCTTAGCCATCCTCCGAGCCCAGGCAATTCGTCCCATTTTGGAAAGCGCTTATTGCCGAAGTTGTTACCCACAACGTCAATAGCAAAAAAAATTGCTACAACTATTGACACGCGCACCGGCATTTGTGACAATCTCGCCCGTGTTTATGAAATCGTTTCAATAAACACCAAAAAAGTTCAATAAAGGTCAAGTGCTCTCAGGGTGCTTTTTGCCCCTGGACTTTCGGAGGTCATATGCTGCGTTCGATGATTTCGCGATCAGGTCTCCACTCCAACGGCTGTCGAGTAGCAGGTGTTGGGCGAACCAACTTCTACAGGGCGCTTACCGGAAGCGTCCTCTTATTGTTTCTGGCATCGCTGGTTCTGCTGCCATCCTTAGCTCGGGCACAAGAAGTAACCGCGTCAATCGTGGGAACCGTGCTTGATCCCAATGGTGCTGCCGTAAGCGGAGCCGCGATAACCGCGAAAGATCTCGACCACGGCACCATTCTTACCACCACCACCAACGGTGATGGAACATTCAATATCTCCGGCGTTCCGGTCGGGAGATATGAGGTACAAGCAACCGCCAAAGGCTTTCAAAGCGCGGCAAATTCCTTCACGCTAACGCTGAATCAGACCGCCAGATTGAATTTTCAGCTGCGAGTGGGTCAAACAAGCGAGACGGTAGAAGTGATGGGTTCGGCGCCGCTGCTGCAAACAGACACTTCACTGCTGGGCAATCTTTTGGATTCTGTTGCCGTAAATTCCTTGCCGCTCTCAACCCACAATACAAATCAGCTTACGCTGGTGACAGCGCCAGGGGTGATTACGCCCAATCTTTTTGGCTTCCAGGCGGCGCAAAACAGTTTTGGTACGGGACGCCCCTACGTGAACGGGGCCCGCGAGCAGGAGAACAACTTCCTTCTTGACGGCATGGACAACAACCAGCCTGACAACAACGATGTAGGTTATGTGCCGGCTCCTGAAGCCGTTCAGGAATTCAACTTGATCACCGGCAGCGCGCCGGCGGATTTCGGCAACTACTTGGGCGGGGTGGTGAACGTTACTGTTAAATCCGGGACCAACGACTATCACGGTTCATTGTATGACTACCTGCGTCGCGGCGGCTTGAACGCCAATAGCTGGCAAAACAATACCGCCTGCGCTCAAAACCCGGACAAGACTTTCAGTTGCGGTAGAGATCTGGCGGGCCAGCAGATCGCCCCGCGACCTGCGCTCCATTACGATGATTTTGGCTTCACCTTTGGCGGGCCAATCATTCACAACAAACTGTTCTTTTTCTCTGACTACGCAGAATCGCTCTTTAACCAACCTTCGACGGTTGGGCAGCTGACACTGGTTCCTGACGCGCAGCGGAAGGGCGACTTTTCCGGATTTTGCCCAGAGGGGTTCTCCGGAGGTTTATGCAACAACGTGGCGCACCAGCTCTTTGACCCGGCGTCCAGCCCCAACCCTGCGGCGAGAACCCCATTTGCGAATAATCAAATTCCGATTGGCAGATTCAACCCAGCAGCCCAGGCAATTTTGAACTCGCCTTTTTATCCTGGCGGCGCGATCGCCAACAACGTCAGCCAGTTCAAGACAAACTCCTATCAAGGCGATCTCAAGATCGATTTCGTCCCCTCCAACAACGATCATCTCACCGGCCGATGGTCGCAGCAGTTTGTGACCGCTCCCAGGAGCAACAGCATCTTATTGCTGGGCAATTCCGATCGGACTTTCCCTCTCAAGAACTTTGTGGTTGATGAAACGCATACTTTCTCGGCAAATCTGTTGAATGATGCCCGCCTGGGCGTGCAGTACTTCCCCGTTACGGAAGGCTTCTCCAATCCAACAGGGCAAAACCTACCCGCAACCTTTGGGATCGCCGGGGTTACCTCAACTTTCCTGCCTGCGCTGGTTTTCACCGGTGCAGGAACGCAGCCCGGCACTTTCGGGAACAACGACCTGGTCCAGTCCTTTCATGACACCACCTGGCAATTTGAGGACACCGCGACGTGGACCCATGGCCGGCATGTATTTCACGGAGGTTTTCAGGCCTTCCACTACATCATGAATGACCTGTACCCAGGAAACGCCGGTCTGGCCGGACAGTTTACCTTCAACGGTCAATTTACCGGGAACAACAGCACCTCCAACGGCAGTGCTGCCGCCGACTTCCTACTGGGGCTTCCGCAAGATGTTCAGCAGGGTAACGGTGGCGGCGGAACAAAATACCTGCGCAACAGCCTCATCGGGATTTTTGCGCAAGATAATTGGCGGATCACAAATAATCTGACCTTGAATCTTGGCCTGCGTTATGAATTGACCACAGCCCGGCAAACGAACAACGGGCAGGACGTAAATTTCGATCTCGTCACGGGTGCGCCAACTATTGGCTCCGGGTACAACACCTACAAGGGGATTGACAACTTCCAGCCGCGTCTCGGCTTTGCATGGCAGCCGAATTGGGAGTCGATCTGGGCAAGAAATACGGTAATTCGTGGTGCGTATGGCATCTCGAGCTTCATGGAAGCCAATGGCGTCAATAATCTGCCGTACCAGAATCCTCCATTCGTGCAAGCCCACGAGTTGATCAATCCGGCCACACAGGCTTTGCCCACGGGCACGTTGAGCCAGGGGTTCAGCGGATTTCCCGCTTCCGCTTGCACTGTAGCTGCTTTGCAGGCGCTTTCACCGGCATGTCTCAGCGGAGCTACTCTCCACCTTACAAACCCGAACCTGCAGCCGGCGGTCGACCAGCAATGGAACCTCACGATCCAACGGCAGCTCGGAAGCAGAACCTCAGTTTCGGTCGGCTACGTGGGCAACAAAATTGACCACATGTCCGATATCTTCATCTTCAACCAAAAGGTGCTGAATGCGAACGGCACTGTTTCACCGGGACCATTTGCACAGCCTCTGATCAACTGTTGCGGTGCGGGTAACTCACCCACGATACGCTTTAACGATTCCAGTGGCATTCAGCGGTACAACGCATTGCAGATCAGCGTGGAGCAGCGGGCATGGCAGGGTTTGCAATTCCGCACGAACTATACCTGGTCCAAGTGCATGACGAACAGCCTGGGTTACTTTGGGCCGTTCGGCGACGAGGAAGCCCTTCCCGGAAGCGTGAGCCAGACCGGCTTTGGATTCTTCTTCCAGGATGCCTACAACGCCAAAGGAGATTACGGACGCTGCATTTCCGATGCGGCCGGCCTGTTCAACGGCTATCTCTTATATGATTTGCCCTTTGGAAAAGGCCGCATGTTTGGCGGGGGCGCTGAAGGCATCGCGAATGCCATTATCGGCGGCTGGAGCATCGCCTCAAACTTTACCTTACACACTGGGTTCGCTCTTTATCCCCATGGTCCGGACAGCTCACTCACTGGCAGCGCTTCGCCTAGACCCAACTGTGTCGCCGGCGTTTCGCAATCCGGAAGCGGAGCGCTGACGGATCCTGCCATCACCGGCGGAGTGGTCGGTATCCAGTTGCTGAACCCGGCATCGGTTGTGCCGGCGGCTCCTGGTACCTTCGGCACCTGCGGCGCTGGTTCGTTCCGCGGGCCGGGATTGGCAACCTCCGATCTGAGCATCGTGAAGGCATTTCAGATTTCGGAGAGGACCAACTTCCAGTTCCTGACTCAGTTCATCAACCTAACGAACACGCCGATCTTTGGCGCACCGAACACCAGCCAAGGCCCTACCTTTGGTCTGGTCACGTCCTCTAACCCTGGCCGCCAGGTGCAGTTTGGTATGAAACTCGTTTTCTGACCTTCCTCATGGTGTAACTCGCTCAACCCCGGCATTCTGTCTCATTGCAGAATGCCGGGCTGAATAACGCCACTCAGCGCCGGTAGCATGCGCCCAAAGACCGGTAGCTGGCCACAGGCGCGCCCGGCATTGCATCCCGTTGCGAGATTAGAGACGAGGAACGCGTTGCTGGGGCGAGGAGTGGAAAGTGAATCAAGCACCGGCCAAACTGAAACCGAAGTTCCCCCATCACATGATCCGGGAAATTTATGAGCAGCCCGACGCTGTTCGCCGGGTGCTTACGGACCATATAGATGGCGACGGCAAGATTCGGTTGCCACAGCTGCCTTTTACTTCAGACCAGATACGGTCTTTCTCGAAAATCACAATCGCCGCCAGCGGCTCCAGCCGTCACGCCGGAATGGTGGGCGAATTCATGTTCGAGCGCATGGCGGCCATCGACGTGGAAGTGGATTTCGCCAGTCAATATTGTTATCGCGACCCGGTGGTTGCGCCTAAGGAATTGACCGTTTTTCTTTCTCAGTCAGGGACTACGATCGACACCATTACTGCCTTGCAAGTTGCGCGGCGCAAGCATGCCAGATCACTGGCGATCTGCAACGTGCCGGAAACTCCTTTGACGCAGCTTGCGGATGCGACTTTCCTGACCCATGCCGGCGAGGAGGTGGCCATTGCCGCAACTAAAAGTTTCACCACACAGTTGACGGCCCTTTTCCTGCTGGCTGCATATTTTGGGCAAGAGCGTGGGACCCTGAATGCGCCCGCGCGGCTGGCCTTGGATGAGCTACAGAATCTTCCCGCTCGCATGGAAGAAGCTCTCCAGACGGACGAGCGCAGCCGCGAGTACGCCAAACAGCTCTACCGGTTCAAGGACTTCATCTTTATCGGGCGGGACATTGACTATCCCATTGCACTGGAAGGCGCGTTGAAGCTCAAGGAAGTCTCCTACATCCATGCTGAAGGCTATCCTACAGGCGAACTCAAACATGGTCCCACAGCGCTGGTCAATGAGCAGCTCCCGATTGTCGTCCTGGCGGCCCATGATCCGCGAGATCCGGATTCAACGCTGCGTTATAGCCGCAGCGTCTCCAACATCCGCGAATTTATTGAACGTGAAATCCCCGTGCTCTCGATAGTGCCCCATTCCGATCGTGAAATCGAGAAGATCGCTCCCTGCGTGCTGCGCGTCCCAGACGTGCCACTGCTGCTGCAGCCGATCCTGGAAGTGATACCGTTGCAGCTGCTGGCGTACCACATCGCCGTTTTATGCGGGCGCGACGTCGATCGCCCGCGCCATCTTTCAAAATCGGTGGTGGTGGAATAGAAACCGTTCAGGTTCATGTATCGGAAAAATAAAAACTCATTTCAGCCACATTCGCGGCAGATGGGTTGCTCTTGCGTTCAACTGGAACACACAATCAAAGCTGTTGCCTCAATAGCCATCAGCATAAACACTCAAACACCTCGTCGATCTGGCCAAGAGGGACTTTGGACTTCAGTCCAGGACGAGTCCGGCGAGGATCTGGCATTGGATGGTTGCTGTGGCCTTACCACGGAAGCGTCGCTTATGTGCTGCACACAACATATCCCAGGTAGTAGAATTACCGAACCAAAACACCGATTTAATTCGCGATACAGAAAACGATATGACATATCAGGACCCCAATGCGCCGGGTGCAGCGCGGCAGGAAAGCAGCCTTGAAAGCCGCTATCGCAAGCTCCTGCACGTGGTACCGGACGCCATCCTGGAAGTGGACCAGGAAGGGCGGATTACCATTCTCAATGAGGCTGCCGAGTGCATGTTTGGCTATACTCGTGCAGAATTTTTGGGCCTGAACGTGGAAAACCTGGTTCCCTCAGCCATGCGCAGCGGGCACTCGAAGCATCGTTCGTCTTATGCGGCGCACCCGAATACCCGTCCCATGGGCACCGGACTGGAGTTGCAGGGGCAGAGAAAGAATGGGTCGCTGTTTCCGGTGGAGATCAGCCTAAGCCCTAATTGGATTGACGGATCGCTGCACGTGATTGCTTCCGTGCGCGACATCACGAAGCGCAAGACCATTGAGGACCGCCTACGCTCATTACGCGAGCAATACACGGCCGAGTTGACACTCAAGAATGAGCAATTGGAAGCGCGCAATCAGGAAGTGGAGCGCGCAAATAGGATGAAGACTGAATTTTTGGCCAGCATGAGCCATGAACTACGCACCCCGTTGCACACGATTATCGGATTCTCTGAGCTGCTGGCCGAACAACTGGAAGGCCCACTCACAGACAAGCAACAGCGCTTTGTCGGCCACATACTGCAGGACGCGCGGCATCTGCTGGAACTCATCAATGAGGTCTTGGACATCAGCAAGATTGAATCCGGCCAGTTGGAGCTGAAGCCCGAATCGTTCGACTTTGGCCAGTGCGTGGAAGAGGTAATGGCCGGCATCCGCCACCAGGCTGCAGCCAAAAACATTACGCTCGAGAACCAGAACGCTTTTCACGATTCCCTGCATGCTGATCGCGTACGCATGAAGGAGATCCTTTATAACCTGCTCAATAATGCGGTGAAATTTACGCCGGAAGGCGGCCGCGCATGGATTGAAGCTGCGCGCCAAGGTGAAGCTTTGCATATTTCCGTGTGTGACACGGGAATCGGTATTCCAGAAAAAGAACAGCCTGCCATCTTTGAAAAGTTTTATCAGGTCGGCGACACCACGGGAGGCGTTCGTGAAGGCACAGGCCTGGGCCTGCCCATTACGAAAAATCTAGTAGAACTGCATGGCGGCTCCATCAGCCTGGCCAGCCAGCCCGGCAAAGGCAGCAGCTTTCGCCTGGTTCTTCCGTTGGTCCAGAAGCAGGCTACCTAATCCTTACCTGATGAAAAAAATCTTGATTGCCGATGATAAAGCGACCAGCCGCGAACTGCTGCGCACCGTCCTGGAACGCCAGGGTTATGAAGTGATGGAAGCGGCTGACGGCGAAGAAGCGCTGCAAAAAGCGCTGGCCGAATTTCCTGACCTGATTCTGCTGGATCTGCAAATGCCTCGGCGCACCGGATACGAGGTCCTGGGCGAGCTAAGAAAGCATACTCGCCATGCCGCGCTGCCAATTATCGCACTCACGGCTAGCGCAATGCAGGGAGATCGCGAACGAGCGCTGGCTGCGGGATTCACCGGATACCTTGCCAAGCCCGTGGCGCTGGTACATTTGCGAGAAGAAGTCCAGCGCTTGCTCCAGATAAAAGACTAACTGCCGGTTAACCAGAAGATATTCCCGCACGCGATTCACAGCAGGCCAAACTTCTTCATCTTGTAACGCAATGCGTCCCGGCCGATGCGCAGTTGGCGTGCTGCTTTCGATTGGTTCCCTGCCGCCTGATTTAGCGCGTCCATTACAAGTCTTTTTTCATGTTCCTCAAGTGACGCATTGGCCGGCTCAGTCGCAATTGCAGAATGCGGCAGTGGAACCATGGCGGCAGCGGCGGCGCCACTGGCATGTGCCGATAGAGGAGGAAGATCGGCCACGTCAATCATGTCAGTCATGGTCATCATTGCGCCATGCCCAATCACGTTTTCCAGCTCTCGCACATTTCCTGGCCAGTGGTGGCGGCCCAGCACAATTTGCGCCCGTTGCGTGAGACCGTTGATCTGCTTGTTGTATTGCTGCGAGAACTTTTTTACAAAGTGCCGCGCCAGAATCGGCAGATCGCCTACGCGCTGTGCCAGCTGTGGCGTTTGGATCTCAACCATCGAGAGCCTAAAAAACAGGTCTTCACGAAACTGGCGCTCGGCAATCTGCTGGCGCAGGTCTTTGTTGGTGGCCGCCACCACGCGCACGTCCACTTTTTGCGGCGTCAATGAACCCACACGCAACACTTCCTGATTTTGCAGCACGCGCAGCAGCTTTGCCTGGGTGGATAGCGGCATGTCGCCAATTTCGTCGAGGAAAAGCGTGCCGCCGTTGGCGTGCTCAAACAGACCCGGCTTGTCGCGGTCGGCGCCAGTAAAAGCGCCTTTAACGTGGCCAAACAATTCGCTTTCAAACAAGGTTTCCACCACGGCGGAACAATTCAGCACCACGAATCGGCCTTTTACCTGGCTCAGCCGGTGCAATGCCTGCGCCACCAGTTCTTTCCCTGTGCCGGTCTGGCCGGTAATCAGGGCGGCGCGGTAGTGCGGCGCAATGCGCCGGATGCGGGAAAACATCTCCCACATTTCCGGACTGCGGCCCACAATTCCTTCAAATTGCGCCGTCTCCAGCATCTGGTCTTCAGCGTGCCTGGCCTGTTGGCGCAATAATGCCGCATCGATGATCCGGCCCACGCGCTCACGCAACGTCGCCAGGGAAATAGGCTTGTTCAGGTACTCCGCCGCGCCTTTACGGATAGCTTCCACCGCAGTTTCCGTGGTGTAGTGCGCCGTCATCAGAATCACGTCAATAGCGGGATCAAATTCCGTAACGCGCTCCAGGACTTCCAGTCCGCTCATGTGCGGCATCACCAGGTCCGTCATTACCAGCTGGGGACGATGCGTGTAAACCAGGTCAAGCCCCTCTTCCGGATCAGGCGCGGTGAAGATTCTCACATTCTCTGAGGCCAGCGCCGTGGAGATATATTCCAGGCTTCGTGGGTTGTCATCGATGATGACCAACTCAATCGGGTTTCGACCTTCCGCCATTCCGCTTCCTTTTTAACCTTTGCCGTCGATGGTTAGGCGCGGTAGCCGCCGCACAGCTGCGCCAAATAGCGCAGCTCTGCGCTATGCCACTCAGCGGCGATTTTAGCAGCCCGTGTAAGCTCTGTCTTTTCAATACCGTTGAATGGCACGCCGAGTGCTTTTCTTATGGCGTGCCCGGCTGAAAGCAAGCTGCGGGCATTCTGTAAGGAGGGACCAATGGCTACCATGGCGATAAATACAGCTTCTGCGACGAACATTCCCCCGGCGATGTTTCACAAAAATCTGCCCTTTGCTCAGTTAAAGAATGAGGCTCTGGCGCGTTTTGAGGCTATAGCGCCTGAAGTGAGCCGCTCACGCGGTGAAACTCTTTTTGTGGAAGGCGAAACACCTCGCTATGTCTTCTTGATTTGCTCTGGACGGGTGAAGCTCTCCGTGAGTTCCCGTGAAGGGCGGACAGCCATCCTGCGCGTTGCGGGCCCTGGTGAGATTCTGGGAATCAGCGCGGCCATGAGCGGATCGCCCCATGAGACCACAGCTGAAGCCGCCGAATTGTGCCGGGTAAAAGCCATTCGTGTCAGTGATTTCCTCCATCTGTTGCAACAGTTCCCAGAAGCATCGGCTGAAGCCACTAATTGCCTGCTTCGCGAATACCGTGTGGCCCTGAACAATGTTTGCCGGCTCGCGCTCCCGAACACAGTTGCCGGAAGGCTTGCCTCATTGCTGCTGGAGTGGCTTGACGCGCCACGCGCCACGGCCAAAGACGATCGCCGATTTATCGTGGCCCTTACGCAGGAAGAAATTGCCAGCATGACGAACACATCGCGTGAAACCGTAAGCCGCGTTCTGCACCAGTTCCAGCAGGACAAACTGATCCGCATTAAAGGGGCCTCTGTAACCATTCTTCAACCCCAGGCACTCGAACTACTCGCGGTATAAGGACATGAATGTGTGCGCTATAGCTCCAACAGCGGTCACTAAGACGGGACCTGGCCGTCCATGCATCCTGTGCGTGGATGATTCGGAGGAAATACGGCTGATATGCCAGACCGTTTTGGAAGCGGATGGCTACCAGGTGATCACCGCCGGAAGCAGCGCAGCCGCTCTGCAGTTGCTGCGTACTGGCCACATTGACGCGGTTGTGATCGATAACGTGATGCCCGGGATGAGCGGCATTGTCCTGGCACAGGAGATCAAGCGAATATCTCCAGGCCTGCCGGTGATTCTGTTCAGCAGCCTGGAGCGGCCTGATGAGATTGTCCCCTTTATTGATTCTTACTTGTCCAAAGGACAAGGGCCGCTGGCACTACGCAAGATGATTCGAGTGCTCCTGCACAAATAAGCTGGAAAACCTGTACTGCCGTGGGCTTCCGAGATTTCTAATATCCCCAGGTATGCCTCCGTTTCTCGCAGTTGAGCAAGCGCGCGAACAAACCGTGCCTGCATGGTCACAAAGCCTGGTACAAGTTGTGTTCATGGGGAACACCATTGCTGCGAATAAGCAGTGCTCCTGGAGATTCTGAGCGGTCAGTGAGGTTCTGTCCTTCTCGCACTTACATTGAAGGCAGGGGAATTTTATGTCGTAATTCGCAGGATATCATATTTCACGTCCACTTTTCTGTCCGGGAACTCCGCTTCGATTTGCTGCTTCAATTGCGGCACAGTAGGTGAGCCGTTCTGGCCATTGAGCCCGCGCGCGTCGTCCATCAGGATTACATGGCGGAAGCGCGAATCCTTCAGAATCGATTCCAGCTCGCTGGTCAGGCGCTGTTTGTCGCCTTGCAGGCCGGCCCAGCCGTAATAACCTGCGTCGAGCCAGAAAAGCGCAGGCTCTTTGAGCGACTTTAGCAGTTCCGGCACAACTATCTGACTGTCGCCCTGATGGATATGCACGTGCGATGTACTGGAAAACTTTTTTGCGGCGCGCTGCGCCAGCGCGGAATCAAACTCCACGGAATGGATTTCCGCAAAACGATTTTTCATGGCAGCCACCATTTCGCCGTAATAGGTGCCGGTTTCAACCAGCACGCGCAACCCGTATCGCTGCGCATATTCGCGGACGGTGCGCTGCTTGAGCAAATGGGGAGAGCGAATCGGCTCGCCGCGCAGCTTCCAGTACCAGTAGTCAGGATAATGGCCCAGCGATTTGTAAGCGCCGTAAAAGGGAGTGCGAGCCAGCAGTTTGCGGAAAGCTTTCATGAGTTAAAAGAATGCCAAAGAATGCCAAGATTGAAACCCAAAACCTTGAAATACAGAGGAAAGGAGGAACCGGAGGGAAATACGTCCAAATTTTTTTTCTATATTCATAGGCAGTAATCTTTCACTCCGGCGATCTCTACCAACTTTGGCATTTCCCGTCGTGTTTTCGATCAGCGGTCCTTATATTGAAATCTCAGGGTAGGGTTGGATGAATCCAATGTCAAACACTAAACGCCGTTTGCCTTTTGTGCAGGTAGATGTTTTTACCTCAGTGCCGCTGGAAGGAAACCAGTTGGCCGTCTTCGCCGACGGCAGTGGGCTTTCTGATGCGGAGATGCAAGCGCTGGCCAAAGAGACGAATTTCTCTGAAACCACGTTCATCCTGCCGCGCGATGCGGCTACGGAGCGCGAACGCGGCGTGCGCGTGCGCATCTTCACGACAAATGAAGAGCTTCCCTTTGCCGGACACCCTACGCTGGGCACGGCCATGGTTCTCCGAAACGATCCCCTGCGCGGCAATGGCGGCGCGGAAGAAATTGCGCTCGACCTCAACCTGGGCCGCATTCCTGTGCGCTTCTCCACCCGGGAAGGCCTGCCTTTTGGACTGATGACGCAACGCGACCCGGAATTTAAAAGCAAACATTCGCGTGAAGATGTCGCGCGCGCCGCGGGGCTCGCTGTCGATGACATTGCCGACGATCTTCCGATCCAGACCGTGAGCACGGGCAATGCATTCGCGATTGTGCCGGTGAAATCTCTCGCCGTCCTGCAAAAACTCTCTCCCACGTGGGCCAACATGCAAGCTTATCTCGACAAATCCGACGCAAAATTCTTTTACTTTGTCTCGCGTGAGACAGTGAACCCTGAAGCCAAGCTGCAATCGCGCATGATCTTTTACAACGGTGAAGATCCCGCAACGGGCTCCGCGGCGGGCCCATGTGCCGCGTGGGCGGTGCAATATGGCGTGGTTCCCGCCGATCAGCAGGTGCTGATGGAGCAAGGAGTGGAAATGAAGCGACGCGGCAGAATATTTTTCAGCGCCGGACGAAACGGCGGCAAGATCGTGAACGTGCGCGTGGGCGGACACGTTGCCGAAGTAGCGCGTGGAGAATTTATTCTGTAGGAAAATTTATTTTTATAGAACACCTGCGCAGCAAGCGGTCTATTTCCCACGCTTTACCGCCACGATTCCAGGCCGCAGAAAGTTCTCCACAGAGTTTTCCACTTGTTGGCGTATCGGTTACTTGCTTCCCCGCCTGGATTTGCCGTAAAGTTCCTGAACCAAAGTAACAAACATCACCGCAAAAAACTTCCGTTGACGCCACTGCGCCGGCCAGCTGCGGAAAATTCCAGGGGGAAAGACTAAAGATGCGACCGAAAAGAACGATTTTGTGCGTGGACGACAATGAGCAGGCGCTTTCCATTCGAAAACTGATGCTGGAGACGCGGGGCTATCGCGTGCTGGCGTGCAGCAACGGCGAACAGGCCCTGGATGCCTTTAGGCAAGGCGGCGTTGACCTGGTCTTAAGTGATCTGCAAATGCCCGGCCTTGACGGCGCGGAGTTGGTGAACAAAATCAAAGAGCTTTCCGCATGCACTCCGGCCATTCTGTTTTCCGGCAAGACCCGCTTCTATGAAAAGGACACGCGCGCCGATCTGTTCTTGCCTAAAGGCATGTATGCCCCAATCGAGTTGCTGGAACGGATCCGCATGATGCTGGTGAAAAAGCGCGGCCCGAAGCGGCTGAACTCAGTGGAACCTCCGCGGATGACCGCGGCGAGTTGAAAGACTCAATGTCGTGCTTTGCCGCTGTTTGGCTCCTTTTCCTTAGTCCGGGCTCTGGTAATATCGAGTGAGTGGCCCCGATCATCCAAGCTGAAAACGTAACCAAGGTTTACCGCATCGGCAAAGTCGATGTGCCCGCGCTTCGCGGCGTCAGCTTCAGCGTGGAAAAGGGCGAATTTGTCACCATCGTCGGCCCTTCCGGCAGCGGCAAATCGACACTCTTTTACATTCTGGGCGGTCTCACGCGCGCGACCTCCGGACGTGTGACCATCGATGGCGCGGATTTTGCCAAGCTTTCTGACGCGCAACGCACGGAAATGCGCAAACAAAAGATCGGCTTCGTCTTCCAGAAATTCAATCTGCTGCCCACGCTCACAGCCAAAGGAAATATTGAAATTGCGCGCGAGATTGCCGGCAAGAATGGCGTGGACCAAAAGCTCTTTGACCAAGTCACGCAGATGCTGGGCATCGCGGGGCGGCTGGACCATCGGCCATCGGAGCTCTCAGGCGGTGAACAGCAACGGGTGGCGCTGGCGCGCGCCGTCGTGAATGGTCCAGCCCTTATATTGGCCGACGAACCTACCGGCAACCTGGATTCCCAGAACTCTGACATCGTGTTAAAGATGCTGCGCGACGCCAACAAGCAATTCGGGCAAACGGTGCTGATGATCACACACAATCCTGAAGCAGCCGAGATTGGCGACCGCATCATTCATATGCGCGACGGCTTGATTGTGACGCCGGAAAACGATCCGCAATGGGCGAAGCATTAGTTTTGTCGCTACGCTCCAATCCGCTTGCGATTGTCGTTTTGCCTTCAGATCCCTCTGCTCCTAGCACATACCGCTCGCCGCGCTAGCCGGACTCGCGGTTCGCTGGATGCCGGAGACACTCATCCGTGCCAAGTAGCGGCGAGGCTCATGCATGCCGAGCCGCAAAGTCACGCGTGCACGGTGTAGGTGTGGGAGGCTAATTGTCGAGCGGTTTGGAGCGCAGCGACATGATCGATTGACCCTGATTTTTCAGCACGTTATAATATGTTCATCCTCTGAGCGGGAGTAACTCAGTGGTAGAGTGCGACCTTGCCAAGGTCGAAGTCGCGGGTTCAACTCCCGTCTCCCGCTCCATGATTTTTCTCACGGTTGCCCCACGCACCCCAGAGTTGTTATGCTCTCAGGGCCAATACGTACGGGGCACTCACGTTCAGGGCGCGGTACCCAAGTGGTAAGGGAGAGGTCTGCAAAACCTTTATGCGTCGGTTCGATTCCGACCCGCGCCTCCAATCTTTTAATCCCTTACGGCCACACGCGAAAAAGCCGGCTGTCCTTGGGCTGCCAAATGGTTTGAAACCAGCATTTTCCAGCTCCGCAGAACGCGCTGAAAGTTTCGAACTCACGCTAGTTGCGCAGCAATAGCCGATTCATCCAGCAGTCGCGCGTAGTGAATCAAAAACAATGTCGGGACGGGAATAACCAAGCCGCTCCTGCACCGCATTCACCGGCATCTGAGTGGCAATCAAGTGTCGAGCCCCACTTGCGCAACAACCTCCGTGTGACGTGCGGCAACCCAAGCTCACGTGCCTTGGGCTGGATCTTCCGGGGAGAGCACATCTTCATGCCGAAGCGGCGCCTCCGGATTCTCGCCTGGGAAAAATCCAAACTGAGTCAGCAGCGCGTTTTGTACAGCGCGATCAATTCCTCGTCAGGTCGCGCGAGTATTCCAGCCCTCGTTCCGCCTCGAATAGATTCTCTTCGCTCTTTAGGTGTCTGGATGAAGCTTGGCAGGTCGCATTGTCATACATATTGGCTGGCCGCTCCGCACCAACCTTTCTACATGAGGCCTCGTCCTCGCAAATAAGTGCGCTTTGCACGGAGGTATCAGACGTCCGGATAGAAAGGACTTAGCACCCGCGTACTCCTTAGGACGGAGGTATCGGCACCCGGATAGATAGGACCTTAGCACCCGTGTACCGTTGTTGGCCGCGGCAGTCTGCTCAATACTCATGACGTCGGAAAACGACTGTCCAAGGTCTGCATGGAGTACAGGGATGAAAAATAGAACGCATTTAACGGTTGTGAGTGCTCTGGTGCTGGCGTTATCGTTTGGGGCTCTCTCGGGATTACATGCTGCGCCGCTGCAGGGAAACAAGAGCACCGAACGGACTGATACCAAGAAGACGGAACAGAAAAGCGCCTCTGCCACTCCTGACCAGCGGCAGATGAGGGACCTCGACGAACAGGTCCAGCAGACCAAATCAGACGTCCTCAGCATTGCGGCGGAGCTGAACCAGTTGGAGGAAAAACTGCTGTACCCGTCAGGGACGCAGGTCGCGATCTTCGTCGCGTTGGCCAAAGGCGACGAGCTGCGCCTGGATGCAGTTCGGCTCCAGATCGACGGTCAGCTGGTTGCGGACTACATCTATAGCGCCAAGGAACTTGAGGCACTGCGCAAGGGTGGCGTGCAACGGATCTATGTCGGCAATGTGGCCACGGGAGACCACAAGCTCAACGTGCTTGTCGACGGCAAGCTTAAGAGCGGCTCAGACTTCAACCGCACAGAGCACTTCACGTTCCATAAGGAAGTTAAGCCAAAGCTGGTGGAGCTGACAGTGGCCGGACCGGACGCCGGCAGCACGCCGATCACGCTTGGGGAGTTGTAATCGATGCGAGCAAGTCGCCGCATAATTGGACTGGGCTTAGCGCTGGCAATGGTTGCCGGTTCCGCCTTGGCTGGGGACCAGAAGCCGGCTGGAAGCGAGAAGCAGTCTGCGAAGGAGAAGACGTCTGCGAGCGCGAAAGACGATCTCTTTTTCGATGAAGCGTTCTATCACGCCTATCAGGGCCAGTATTTTGAAGCAATCCAGCGGCTCGACACTGAACTCGCACAATACCATCGTCTGGACGAGCCCGGACTCGATACGCTTCACTACAACATCAACGAGGCTGAATTCTCGGTCGGCGATTTCGAGCTCGACTACCGCATGCACTACAAAGCTGGGCGTGCCATTCAGCGGGTGCTTGAAGGTACCGTGGATGAAGCCATACGAAATGAAGCCGCTTTCAGGCTCGCCCGCATTCACTTCCAGAAGGACCAGCTCGATGATGCACTACAGGCCCTGGGAAGAATCCAGGGCACGGTTCCCGCAAAGATAAAGAACGATGTCGAGTTTCTGCGGGCGAACATCTATATGGCGACAGACAAGCCGAACGAGGCAATAGAAGTCCTCAATCACCTGCAGAACGATCCGAGCCTCGCCGGATTTGTCGCTTACAACCTCGGGATCGCTCAGTTGCAAGCCGGTAAACAACAAGAAGCGGTGGAGCAACTGAACAAGGCCGGACAGCTGCCGGCGAACGATCCCGCAGGGCTTGCGATCCGCGACAAGTCCAACTTAGTGCTTGGTTCCCTGCTCTTTGAATCGGGCAACTTTGAGCGTGCAAAACAGTCACTTGATCGCGTCCGGCTCGATGGACCGTTCTCAAACGAAGCTCTGCTGCGGGCCGGCTGGGCTGACACGTCGTCCAAACAGTTTGACCGTGCGCTCGTTCCCTGGAATATCCTGGCTGATCGTGAGCCGACGGATGTCGCGGTTCAGGAAGCTCTGCTTGCCGTGCCGCACACTTATGCCGACCTAAAGCTATACGGTCGCGCCGCGCTCACCTATGGCCGCGCGCTCGAACTGTACAGCGGACAACTCGAAAAAATAGACGCATCGATCAATAGCATCAAGGAAGGGCGGTTTCTCAAGGCCCTGATCCGCGAGGAAAGCCGGGAGGACCAAACCTGGGTCATCCGCTTGCGCAGCCTTCCTGATGCGCCGGAAACGTTTTACCTGATGGCGCTCATGGCGTCTCACGATTTCCAGACCGCGTTGCACAACTACCTCGATCTCGAGGACCTGCGGTCGAAGCTCATGGGCTATCAAACCAGTCTTGAATCTTTCGACGATATCATCCGACTGCGTAAACAGAATTACGAGCCGCTGCTGCCGGAGATCGACGCCAAGTTTCGGGAGCTGGATTCACGGATGCGCGTGCGACTCCAGCAGCGCAAACAATTCGACGACCGCTTGCACGCCATGCTTACCGCGCCTCGGCCGGATTACCTGGCAACCACGGATGAGCGGATCGCCAGCGAGCACATTGCACTCATTGAAAAGCAGCTCGGCCACTCTGACAGTCCCGAATCACTCGCGCTTCGGCAGCGCCTGGCCCGTCTGCGCGGTGTACTTACGTGGCGCGTGGAAACCGAGTACCCCCAGCGGCTGACCGTGGCATTTGAGCACCTTAAGGACTTGAACACCCAGGTTGACGCTCTCAATCAGCGGCACGAGGCGTTCGTCAGGACGAGGCAGGCGGCGATGCACAGTTATGTCGGGTACGACGCCCAGATTGCGCGGCTCCGTCAGCGTGTTGGCGGCGCGCTGAAGAATGTCGATATTTTGATGGTCCGGCAGGGAGAGATGATCGAGAACGTCGCCATCAACCAGCTTGAGGCTCGCCGGCAGCGCCTCGTGGCCCAGCAGATCCAGGCGCGCTTCGGCGTCGCCGATAGTTACGATCGAGCTTCGCGCGCCGAATCTGGCGCAGGGGGACGCTGATGCCTCGCCGCGCCATTCTAATCGTGGTTGTGTCGGCTTTCCTCGGCGGCTGCACCGCGCATCACAAACCGGCCAACACGCAGGGGACTCTGGCAGACCTGCAAAAGGTCGCTCCGGACGTGAAGGACGCAGATACGAAGCAAAGCGTCGATCAGGCCATGGAGCACTACCGGAAATTCCTGGACGAATCACCGGAAACCCCGATGACGCCCGAGGCGATCCGTCGTCTCGCGGACCTGGAACTGGAGAAGGAGTACGGCATACATACAGGCGAGGGCAAGCCGAAGTCAATGCCGGCTCCAGAGTCCGTTAAGGCCCCTAAGAACAAACCAGATCAAAAGCTCAATTCAGCCGCTGCAACTGCCCGCGCGGGCCATGGGGAATCTGATCAGGAATTTGAGCGGCGCACAACCGCGGAGAACAAAGTCCCAAGCAACAATAGTGGCGCCTCGCCGACAGAAGTAGTAGGCGCTGACGCAGCTCCCAAAGGTCCTCTTGAGGCGATTGCGCTGTATAAAAAGCTGCTCAAAGAGTACCCCCAATATAAGGATAGCGACCAGGTCCTCTACCAGATGGCGCGAGCGTATGACGAACTCGGTCGCACTGAAGAGGCTATGGCAACCATGGAGCTCGTGATTCGCGCGAATCCGAATTCCGTGCACTTCGACGAAGTGCAGTTCCGGCGGGGCGAGTACTACTTCACGCGCAGAAAATTTCGCGACGCAGAGAACGCCTTTTCGGCGATCACCAATCTGGGCGCACGTTCCGCGTACTACGAACTCGCTCTCTACAAGCTCGGTTGGACTTTCTACAAGCAGGAACTATACGAGGAAGCCCTGCAGCAGTACATGGCGTTGCTCGATTACAAGGTGTCGACCGGCTACAACTTCGGTGAGAAGCACGAGAAAGAGGACGAACGCCGCGTCACCGATACCTTTCGTGCAGTTAGCCTGAGCTTCAGCAACCTCGGCGGGCCGGATGCGGTCCAGCAGTACTTCACCAGCACCAAGAGCCGGTCCTATGAAGACCGCGTTTACAGCAATCTTGGCGAGCACTATCTGGCGAAACTGCGCTACGATGACGCGGCAAAGACATACAACGCTTTCATAACGCTCCATCCTTTCCACCCTGCTGCCCCTCGCTTCAGCATGCGCGTGGTGGAAACTTTCACCAAGGGCGGATTCCCCAAGCTCGTTCTGGAGTCGAAGCGGGACTTTGCGTCCAAGTATGGACTGCAGGCGGAATACTGGCGGCACAACAAGCCGGAAGAGTTGCCGGAAGCGATCGCTTACCTGAAGGCGGACCTGAAGGACCTCGCGACGCATTATCACGCTGAGTATCAGAGCTCGCAGGAAGCGAACGAGAAGCTGGCGAATTATCACGAGGCTCTCCGCTGGTACGGCGATTACCTCAATTCCTTCCCGAAGGACGGCGAGTCGCCGACGATCAATTACCGGATGGCTGACCTTCTCTTTGAGAACAAGGATTTCGGCGACGCGGCCAAACAGTACGAGCGCACAGCCTACGGATACCCGGCAAATGCTCAGTCGGCGGCCGCGGGTTACGCGGCAGTTTACGCATATCGCGAGCAGCTAAAGGTCGCAGCCAAGGAGAATCTGGAGGCCATTAAGCACGATACGATAGCAAGCTCGATCAAATTCGCCGACACTTTCCCGACCCACGCCCAGGCCGCAGCGGTCCTGGGAGCGGCCGCCGATGACCAATATGAGATGAAGGACTATCGCGCCGCCGTGGGCTCGGCCCAGCGTGTCATCGATAAATACCCGGGCGCGGAGATGCCCATCCGACGCTCCGCATGGATTGTGGTTGCACATGGCTCGTTCGAACTCGCCGAGTACCCGCAGGCCGAACATGCCTACACGCAGGTGTTGGCGGTCACGCCAGAAAGCGACGCGTCGCACGCTAAGTTTGTTGAGAACCTGGCAGCTTCCATCTACAAGCAGGGTGAGCTTGCAAGAGACGCGAAGGACTATCGCGCTGCCGCGGATCATTTCCTGAGGATTCGCACGGCAGCACCTACTTCCACAATCCGTGCGACGGCCGAGTACGACGCAGGCGGCGCGCTGATTGAGCTGAAGGACTGGAAGACCGCCGCGGGTGTGCTTGAGGCTTTTCGCAGCACCTACCCCAAGCACAAAATGGCGGGCGAGGCCACCAGGCTGATCGCACGTGCCTACCGAGAGAGCGGCGAGTTGTCGCACGCCGCTGGGGAGTACGAACGACTGGCATCGGAGTCCACAGACGACGCAGTGCGCAGGGAGTCGCTGCTCGTGGCAGGTGACCTCTATCAACAGTCCAATGCAAATGACAAAGCGCTGAATGCTTACCAGCGCTACGTCACAGATTTTCCGAAGCCGCTCGAAGCAGCCGTCGAGACCCATTTCAAGATGGCTGAGATACACAAGGGATCGCACGACGACGCTCTTTATCAAAAGGAACTGGCGGAAATCGTACGCATCGACGGCGCTGCCGGGGCGGAAAGGACTGGCCGGACCCGCACGCTCGCGGGCCGCTCAGCGCTGGTCCTGGCGGAGCAGCTCTATCAGGCTTGCGTGGCCATAAAGCTGCGGCAACCATTCGAGACCAGTCTGAAGGAAAAACGGCAGCGCATGGACGCCACGATCAAGGCCATGAGTGGGCTGGTGGCTTATCAAATCGCCGACGTGACGGCAGCTGCAACGTTTTACATGGCCGAGACCTATTTCGATTTCAGCCGTTCACTGAAGGAGTCGGAGCGTCCCGCCGATATGAAGGGTGCGAATCTGGAAAAGTTTGAGGCGGACCTCGATGAGGCAGCGTATCCGTTCGAGGACAAAGCCATCAAGGTACACGAGAAGAACATGGAATCACTGCACGCCGGCGTCTTCAACACATGGACTGAGAAGAGTCTCAGCAGGCTCGCCGAGATGGTGCCGGGCCGCTACGCGAAAAACGAAATGAGCAGCGGCTTCATCGGCGCCATTGATCGTTACGTGTACCAATCCCCGTTAGCGCAGGCCGCGATCCAGGCAGCGGCAGCGAGCAATGCCGGCACAACGCCAACCAACAGCGGTACAGCGTCGACCAATGGCGGCACGGCACCAAACAACACCAGCACAACGCCGAGCAATGGCGGCACAACTCCGAGCAATACGGACCAGACGACCCAACCGACACCGGGAACTGGAACAACGCCGAGCAAGCCGGACGCAACACACCCGACACCGATGGCGGCGAACCAAGGGTTAGTGAACCAAGGGGTAGTGAACCAAGGAACGGTGAAAAATGCCAATCCGCAATAAGACTCAATGGCTAAAAGCGATTTGCCGCTGCATACCGTGGCTGGCCCTACTCTTCGTCCTAGGCTGCGTACCAGATGCTGAACGCGCGGTGAACGCTAAGTCGGCCAAGACGAATCTGCCACCGCCACCACCGCCGGCCGCGCTTCCGGACTTCGCGCGGGATGCAAATGGGGTCACGATTACGCAGGAGGCGCCGGTACCGGTCGAAGTGCGCGCCGAATATGACGAAGCGTTGCGCATGCTCGGAGGGGCGCAATACGATCGCGCTATTGCCTTGCTGGTCAAGGTGACTGAACAGTCGCCCACAACAGCGGCAGCGCACATCAACCTTGGCATTGCATACGCCCGCACCGGCGATCTTGACCACGCCGAAGCCAGCCTGAGCAAGGCGCTGGAATTAAATCCACACCACCTCGCCGCCTACAACGAGCTTGGCCTGGTGCAACGGCGCAAGGGAGAGTTTGCGAAGGCGCGCGCCAGTTATGAGGCGGCGCTGGCGCAGTTCCCTGACTTCCACTATGCGCACAGGAACCTGGCCATATTGTGCGACTTATATCTCGGGGATTACGCGTGCGCGCTGGAGCATTACCAGGCATACAGCCGGCTCGCTCCGGATGATACCGAGGTCGTGAAATGGATTGCCGACCTTCGCAAACGCACGGGCCGAAAGGAGAAGTCATGAAGAGATATTTGCTGCTTCTGTTGCTGGTGGCGACGGGTGTCGCCCAGACCGACAAAACGCCGGATAAAAAGACGGGGGCCGAACATGCCGCCGCTGCCGCAAAGAAGCCCGTAAAGGCAGAAGCAGTGAAGGCACAGAAGGAAGCGCCGGCAAAAGCGAAATCAGCTGAGGAAGGAACGGCAGAGGCGCAGGCACAAGCGAAAAAGCAACCGGGACAGACTGAAGTGGCGCAGGCAAAGACAGAAGCAGGACCGGAGGAAGAGCCCCAGGCACAAACGGAGCAAGACCCGAAATTGACCTCCGTCCCGGGAGGAAAGGCGTTGGGCATGTCCATCCTGGGCAATCAGGAAGCGCCCACATCGCTGGTGATCGTGCCATGGAAGAGCTCGGAAGTTGGTCGCGCGACTGGCATCTCACCGATGCTCGACGACTCAAGGCAGCCCGTAGACAAGGAAGTGTTCATGCGGGAGCTGCGCTATTACGAGATCAGGTCGGAAAAGAAGCCGTAAGCTGGGCGTTTGCGTTTTGCTGAAGTAAATTTTTGAAAACAATCGAGAGATTGCGGTCTGAGTTTTCAGTGCTTCATTCAGTTCCTTTACTGACCGTCATCTCGAAGGGCGTAAACGAGCCCGGTTTTCATCAGCGGGCGAGTAGCCCTGAGAGACCTTATGTTTAGAAAACAAAGGGTCCCTCGCCCCTATTCGGGCGCTGAAGAAGGCGCGCCCTCATTGACGGGAGCTCGGGATGACGAATTTTTGAAAATGCGGTTGTTTTACTTCCCTAATCCATCCTGATCCGCGAATCTGCCCATGAGAACTCTTAAATAAATTCTTAGTTGTCTGTTCTTGCCCGCCGTGTCCCAGCACCGCTTACTTCTGAAACGTCCACCGGACATGAAAAGCTCTGCTCGGGCTGTCATTCCCTATCTGATGATCCATTGATGTCTATCAATATGGCTGGCACTTCGGAATAAAAGCCGCTCAACCTGCCGCGCCCGCGCGCTCTTGATAGAAAGTTACCTTTGGCCATCCTGGATTCGTAAACACCAGCTCATCCATTGCCCAGCTGGACGAAGCTAGAGATACCCATTGGAACCTTCCTGCTTACTTGACGGAAGTATCGGCACCCGCCGAGAGAACACCTTAGAACACGTGTACTGTTGTCGCCGGGAGCAGTCTGCTCAATACTCTTCCCAAGTCAGAGAGTTCCGCCCAGGAACTGCGTAGGTATTTGGGAGATGAAATATGCGGGTGCATTCATTCGGTTGTATCGCTCTGGTTCTGGCAGAGCCGCTGCTCGTCTCACAGCTTGGCAACGCCTTCGGCACCCAGGGGTGCTCGACGAGTTGAGGCGACCAATTAACAAGAAATATTCATGCGGATGCTCGGGTTACTACGAAATCAGTTCGCAAACGGAGCGTCCCAGCGGCGCGCCGACCAAAATGAATGTGGCGCAGCCCGGCTGCGGCGCATAGGAGAATGCAATGACCTTTACGGAGCTGCTGAGAAACGTCGGTCTATTCGGAGCCGGCGTGATGTGTTGCCTTGCCTTGCTGTCCATCTTTTCGGTGGCAGTGATGGTTGACAAGTACCGCCGCTTCCGCGCGGCCGCTAGCGAGACGCAGACTTTCAAACCCTTGCTGGCGAAGTTCACCCACGGAGGAGAGGTCCAGGAACTGATCGACGCTGCGCAGCAGCATCAGAAGTCTCATGTGGCGCAGGTGGTCTCGGCGGGCATCCTGGAGTACGACGGCATACGCGAAGCCGGAGGAGACCAGTCCGCTTCACTCGACCAAGTTACCAGCGCACTCAGAGACTCCATGTCCGAGACACTGGTCCAATTGAAACAGGGTCTCGGGTTCCTGGCTACGATCGGATCCACGGCCCCATTCGTCGGACTCTTCGGTACCGTGGCTGGAATCATCAACGCTTTTCGGAACATTGCGGCTACGGGGTCCGGCGGTATGTCTGTAGTTTCGGGCGGCATCGCCGAAGCCCTGGTCACGACGGCGCTGGGCATCTTCGTGGCAATACCGGCCGTCGCCGCGTTCAACTACTTCACCGGCAAGATTGAAAATTTCCACATCGAGATGAATCGGGCTTCAACCCAGCTCGTGAACCGACTCTTCAAGGCGCCGCAGATCGATCGGGTCGCCAAGATGTCGATGGACTCGCAGGAGAATAAGTATGCGGCTCGGTGAAGGCTCCAAAATGCAGGCGTCCATCAACGTCACGCCGCTGGTCGACGTGGTGCTGGTGCTGCTGATCATCTTCATGGTGATGGCGCCGCAGATGCGGAAAGGGCCTGAGGTCCACTTGCCAAAAACGGAGAAGCCGACTCAGCAGGGCGACGAGAGAGGCCGGATTCTGGTCTCAATCGATGAGGCCGGCGGACTGTGGGTTAACGATAAGCAGGTCGCAGCCGAGCAGTTCGGCGACGCCCTCCGCGCCGCAGTTGCCGCCGAAACGGATCCCAAGGTCGTGATCCGGGGCGACGCAAAGCTCAATTTCCGCCAGGTTCGAGAAGCTATGCAGGCGGTGGAGCAGGCCGGATTCCGGGGCGTGGGATTGATCGCCAAGGGTCGCAACGCAGGGACGCAAGGAGACTGAAGTTATGGAGTTCAACAGAGGCGATTCGGGATCCAATCTGCAGTCCGAGATTAACATCACGCCGCTGGTCGACGTAGTGCTCGTGCTGCTGATCATTTTCATGGTCGTGGTTCCATTACTGATGCAGGGCTATGACGTCAACATTCCTAAGACTTCGACCAACGCCACGCCCGCGCAGTCTCAGGAATCAAAGTTGATCCTGATCATCTCCGCCACGACCTGCGGCATCCTTAAGCCCTCGGCAGGCGAGGGGCTTCCAACGGATTGTCGCGTGATACTGGGCGATCAAAAGATCGCCGCAACCGAGTTACCCGTGCGGGTGGGAGACATCCTGGGCAGCCGCCCCCCGGAAAAGCGCGTGCTGTTTCTGGCTGCCGACGACCGCCTGAACTATGAGGGAGTTCTGCGCATTCTGGATCTCGCGAAGTCGGGCGTCGATGATTTGAAGGTCGAATTTATTACGGCCAATTGAGGTGGCTGCTTTGGACACAACCATGGAAATAGGCAGGTTCAGAGAATCCGGGGCTCCATCCGCCCGCAGCATGGTGGAGAGCATTATTGTCCATACCATCTTGCTGGCCTTGCTGATGCTCGTGGCGGCGACATTTCTGACTCGCAGCGGCGCGTCCCGCACGAAAAAAGAACTCGATATCGTCTTCTATCATCCATCGGCGGTTCCTGTCACGCCGACTGCGGTCCCGCCTCCTCCGGCAAAGGCGGCAACTGGGGAAGCAAAGGCCAGGGCTTCAGAAGCTCCAAAAGGGCCTGGGAAACCGGACCTCCCAGCAGGGCCGGGAAAGGGCTTTTCCGCGGATGCGACACCGCCTGAGCCAAACATAGGCAGGGCCGGAATTCTGGCATTCAAAGAACAGTTCGCAAGTCTGGCGCAGGACCAGAACGCGCCGCGTCTCGGAAGTGATGCGCGTTATGCTGCCGCCGACGAAATGGGCCAGGCATCATCGCACTCTTTGTTGACGACCAATACGCCGGGATCAAGTGGTGGTATCGATGCTGGCTCGCTGAGCCGCAATGTGGGAGGTGGCGGCGGCAGAGGCGGTGGTGGTGGCGGCATGGGCGGGCCCGGTTTGCAGGTAGCCCGCGCGAAAAGCTCCATCGCGGGGATCGGCGGCGGCGACGGCCGACCCAAGGCCCACAGCGGCCCAGGGGCTTCGCGCACCGACGAAGAAATTCAGATTGTGTTCGATCGTTACAAGTCGGCTTTCTACCGGGATTACAACCGGACACTGCGCATCAATCCGACATTGCAAGGCAAGATGGTGCTGCGCCTGACGATTGAGCCGGACGGCTCCGTGTCGATGTGCCAGCTGCAATCGACTGACATGGATTCGCCGGATCTCGTCACTCAGGTAGTGAACCGCGTCAAGACGATCAATTTCGGCGCGAAGGAAGGCGTGCAGGCGGTGACGATTGTGTACCCGATAGATTTCCTGCCGGCGACGTGATGCCGGCGACAGAAGCTTGAAAGCACGGAGGTTTAGAGAAGCTCGAAAATTTGATCAGTCGACCCTCGACGCAATTTTGACAAAGGCAAAACCATCGAAAGATGGCGACGCAAAGTTACCGGTCTAACGGGCGCAAGCCCCAGGACGGCGGGACCGCCGAAATTCAGTCCACAGCCGTGGCTGCCTCGGTCCCGAAAATCGTTTAGTGAGTGGAACGAGGGCATTAGATGACATTCCCCAACACGAACAACGCGAGACGGCACGGCAGCTGGATCGCAATCCTGCTTGGCAAGCTGCGCCTCGGGCTTCACTTCTACTTACTTCTTTTCAGCATCATCATTCTGATGATGGCATCGAACTCTGCGTTTGCCCAGACGCAGACGTGCGCCATTATCACCGCCGGCGATGCCGGTGGGGGACTGGGTGTCAGTCCCACCTATCTCGCGAATCAAGACGGACGCGCCAATGAGGGTTGCACCATCTTGATCACGCTCAACGCTGACGGGTCTATCACAACAACTTTTCCCAATCCTGCTCCTTCTTACGATCAAGGCCTTGACGACAACCTGATTGGTCTCGTGAATAACACCAATAAAGTCGTCACCGCCGTGCAGCTCACCAGCGCAACAGTACCTATTTTTGGTCTCGAGGACGATGGAGTTTGTGGCCTCCCAGGATGGACTTTCAGCGCTCTTGGGCCGAACCCCAATTGCGCAATCGCAACGGACCCGCACCTTTATGGTCCCGCGGGAATTAACTTCACAATATTCAACGCGAACAGTGGGATCGTAAGTTTCGGCAACGGCGGCATTGCTCCGGGAGGCAACGCTTTTTTCAGCCTTGAGGGTGGAAGCCTCACCAAGATCGTCGCCGTAGTGATCCCAGGACTGGCAATTACCAAGCAAGTCAACGTCGTAGGTGGCGGCCCTGCGCTGCCGGGCGCGCAGCTTGACTATCTGGTGCACGTGAACAATCCCACGAACAATCCCCCAAACTTCCAGGCCTCTTCAGTCGTAATCACTGACGATGTCAACAGCGCGGGTGCAGGCCGTCTCACGCTCGTGAACCCGGCGCCGACGATGAATGGTGCCACGACCGGCGTCACAGTAGCCGGGTCGGCAATAACAGCAGACTTTTCCACGTCCAACGGCCCGTTGCAGCCCGGGCAGTCAGTTGACTTACGCTTCCGGGTGCAGATTGCTGCGACAGTTCCCGCCGGCACAACTCTCACGAACACTGCATTGGTAACATGGAACACCCCAACAGAAACCGCCAGCGCCAGCGCTTCGGTCGTTATCGGAACAGTGCCCGGCGCTGCCATTTTGAACGGCACCGCATGGCTCGATGGCGACTTCAACAAGGTACCCGATACCGGTGAGCCGCGTCTGCAGGGATGGACGGTCGGATTGTTTCGTAACGGTGTCCAGGTGCAATCGGTTCTCACCGATGTCAACGGCGTTTATCGCTTTAGCAACGTGTCGCCCACCGATTTGACTCCGGACCATTACGAAGTGCGGTTCACTGCGCCCGGCGCGGGGCCGAATACCGCCAAGCTCGGGAAAGCCGACTCAGTGTTTACCAACAGTCTGCAGCGAATCACCAATATCCTGGTACCCGCCGGCAGCAACCTCCAGAATCTGAATTTGCCGATCGGGCCGAATGGCGTAGTTTACAACTCGTTGACGCGCACTCCGCTTGCGGGTGTGACAGTGAACATGCTGAGGGCGGGCTCGCCATTGCCGGCAGCTTGTTTCGACGACCCGGCCCAACAAGGCCAGATTACCCAGGCGAACGGATATTATCGCTTCGACCTCAACTTCACGGATCCTGCCTGCTCCAGCGGTGGCAGCTACCTCATCAAGGTGAGCGCACCAGCGTCGAATTTCGTGGCCGGTGAGTCGCAGATCATCCCCGCAACTTCCGGCGCAGCGACCGCTGCGTTCTCTGTACCTGGCTGTCTGGGTAGTGTGCAGGATGCGCTTCCTGCCATCCCGTTCTGCGAAGCACAGCAGTCGGAGCTCGCGCCGCCATCATCCGTGCCCCCGCGCAGCGCTGGGACTGCGTACTACCTGAATCTCACTCTGGACAACACGGCTGTACCCGGCTCGAACCAGATCTACAACAATCATATTCCGGTCGACCCGCAGCTCGCGGGAGCATTCTCTATCACTAAGACGACGCCATTGCTCAACGTCACTCGGGGGCAGTTGGTCCCGTACACCATCACCGTCGGCAATGTGCTGGGCGCGGCCTTGCAAGGTGTGCAGATTGTGGACCGCTTCCCAGCGGGCTTCCGCTACGTAACAGGATCCGCGCGCCTGGATGGTGTGCCTACAGAGCCCACGGTGGCCGTCGGCCAGCTCGTGTGGAATGGTATCAACTTCGGCAGCTCCGATCATCGCACGATCATGGTGTTGCTCGCAGTCGGCGCCGGTGTTGGCGAAGGCGAGTTCGTCAACCGCGCGCAGGTCATCCAAGGCGTGACGGGCAAGCCCCTGTCTGGTGAGGCAACGGCAACGGTTCGTGTCATCCCGGATCAAACGTTCGACTGCACTGACGTGTTTGGCAAGGTCTTCGATGACGTAAATCGGAACGGCCGTCAGGACCCTGGCGAGAACGGTCTGCCGGGAGTACGGGTAGTCACGGCGCAAGGCCTGACGGCAAAGACCGATCAGTATGGGCGGTTCCACATCACCTGCGCGATTGTGCCGAACGAAATCCGAGGCAGCAATTTCGTGCTGAAGCTCGACGACCGAACCCTTCCCAGCGGCTTCAGGATGTCCACTGACCTGATGCAGATCAAACATGCCACGGCCGGCAAGGCCCTGAAATTTGATTTCGGTGCATCCATCTACCGCGTTGTGGCGATCGACTTGTCGGATGCGGCCTTCGAGCCCGGCAAGACGGAAATTCGCACCCAGTGGAAGCCGCGCGTTGACGTGCTCCTTGGCGAATTGCGCAAAGCGCCGTCGGTGCTGCGCCTGTCCTACGTCGCCGATACCGAGGATGCGTCACTAGTCGAACGGCGCATGCAAGCTCTTAAGCGGCAGCTAACCGAAAGTTGGGATGCAGAAAAAGATCGCTACGTACTGAGCATTGAGCCTGAAGTCTTCTGGCGGCGCGGCGCTCCGCCTAAACGCTCTGACCTGCGTGTGCCGGAGAGTAGGTGAACGCTATGAGCATAAAACGCCATCTACTACTGATTCTTGGATTCCTCATCGCGGCGGCTCCGGTGGGCATCGGCCAGGTCAACACGGCCAAGCCGACCCAGCCGGTGGAGCGGCATTTGTCCAGCGACCTGACAATGAAGCAATGGTCGCTCGACTCGAACCGGACCGATGACATCAAGCGCATCAAGGTATGTCGCATAGAGGACGTCTGCAAGATGCGATACAAGGAAGGCCAGACGCCGCGGATGCGCATCAAGAACCTCGTCATGCCACTACGGTACGAAGGCGAGAACATTCAAATTTCCGACGCCTTCACCAAACAGGTGCAGCAGGCGCTCAATAACTTGCGGGATAAGCAGGGCGTTACGATCCGGTTCATCGGCTACACAGATGATGCGCCGCTGACTGGCCGCGATGAAAGCCTTTACGGGAATCAATTGTCGTTGTCCAAGGCAAGGGCGCAACGAGCCGCATTGGCGGTACAAAAAATTCTGGGATTGCCTGCTTCGGCAATCGAGAGCGATGGTCGCGGGGCTACTCACCCACTTGCCTCCAACGCAACCGTGCAGGGACGGACGATCAATCATCGCATCGAAGTGGAATTCTGGTACGACGATCTTCTTCAGGAGCTACCGGACACGCCGCAATTGTGCCCGAACGATCTAGAGGAAACAGTAACCAGGGTTTACGATCCCGCCTGGGGCACCATCCCGGATCTCAAGCTCGAGAATGGTCAGTTGATAATTCCGCCGGACTACGCGGCGAATCTGCATCGGGCACTTACAGAAATCGCGGATCGCACCAACGCGCGGCTGCGGTTTATCGGTTACACCAAGAACGAGCGACTCGACCGCCGTACCGCGTCCGTATACGACGACGACATCGGCCTTTCCGCGGCGCGGGCTCGCCACGCCATGGACTTGCTCATGCAGGACCAGCAATTGGCAGGCGCCCGGTCTGAACACGAGGGACGTGGCTACGTCCAGTCAGATGACGTCGTAAATCTTGGCTTCATTCAAAGTGAAGAATCGTTCGTGCGCGTGCAGGTGGTGTACGACGAACGGTTGCCCTTGGACAACTACGAAGGCGTGGACGTTACCCATCTAACCAAGGAGCTTAGCCCGAAGAGCCCGTACGAGCTGAATGTGATGCACATTACCGTCGATGGCAAGCCGATCGATGACCTGGACCGCAGCTCTTCCGATGTTCAGCGCTGCACCGACGTGGCGCTCGACAACGCCAATATCCAATTCCACATGGACAATCTCGAATCGCGGCGGCGGCTTGGAGTTGCGGCGGATCCAGTCGCATTGGTCGTGAAGGAACCAGTCAGCGAGCTTGATGTACCGGTCGTGCATTTCCGGATGTACAGCAACTATGCGGCCTTCCTCAAGCGGGCTGAAATCCGGATATTCGAGCAGCAGTCATTCCAAGCCGAGCCGCTCGCAATCATCCCGGTTGATGACACGGGACTTGCGGAATGGCACCCGGCGGGAAAAATTCTCGCGGGCCCGGCACGCGAACTCAAGTACCTGCTTCGCGCCTATGACGCGAAGGGCAATTTCGATGAAACGGATTCGCGGCCGCTGTGGCTCTACCACCAGACATCGGCTGGAAAATTCGCGATGTCCGATAAGCCGTCAACGCAGGCGCTGCTGGCCGCCTACGGCGAGAACGATCTGGTACGCCAGCAGATTCCGCTCGGCAGCGGCTCGGTGAAGGTCCAGGGCAGCGGCATACCGGCAGGCCACAAGGTTTGGGTAGCAGGCCGCGAGGTTCCGGTTGATCCGAAAGGCAACTTCGTTGCGGAGCAGGTTCTTCCCAACGGCACACAAACAGTCGAAGTAGCGGTCCTTGACGGAGACGGCAATGGCTCGTTATATCTCCGCGATCTGGAGTTCAAGCGCAGGGACCTGTTCTTTGTCGGTGTTGCCGATATGACGATATCGAAGAACCGTGTGAGCGCGGCGGAAAAACTGCAGCAGGGTGATAATGCTGCGCAGCCCGTCGATTCATCGCTGGATGGCCGATTGGCGTTCTACTTGAACGGAAAGGTGACTCAGAACTGGCATTTGACGGCGAGCGCGGATACCCGCGAAGGCCCGGTAAAAGACCTCTTCAGCAACTTCCTGGATAAGACACCCGATTCGTTATTCCGGCGTATCAATCCCGAATATTATTACCCGTCGTTCGGCGATGACAGTGTGGTGGAAGAAACGGCGCCTACCCTGGGCAAGTTCTACGTCAAAGCAAGCCACGGCCAGGATTATGGGATGTGGGGCAACTTTAAGGTCGCCTACACGGGCAACGAACTGGCTCATGTGGACCGCGGGCTGTATGGAGCCAACGCGCACTTCGGGTCCGGGCTCACCAGCTTCGGCGAGCGACGGATCACGGTGGATGGTTTCGCCGCCCAACCCGGAACGTTGGCGAGCTATGAGCAATTCCTCGGAACCGGTGGATCGCTCTACTTCCTGCACCACCAGGATATCCTCACAGGCTCCGAGAGCGTGCATATTGAAGTCCGCGACAAGGCCTCGAACATCATCACAGGGGTAGTGAACCTGCGGCCCAACGTGGACTACGACATTGATTACCTGCAGGGCCGGTTGCTGCTGTCCGAGCCGCTCTCGGCGAGCGCTAATGACAACCTGCTGGTGCGTACCAGCGGCTTAAGCGGTGACCAATCCTTTCTCGTGGTGCGTTATGAATACACGCCCGGGTTGGACAAGCTGGACCAGGTCGCCGTCGGCGGTCAGGGCAGCTACTGGTTAAACAATTACATGAAGCTCGGCTTCACGGCCGATTCCAACGAGGGAGACGGCGCCAGCAATCTCGGCGCGGCAGACTTGACCTTGCGGAAAAGCGCGAACTCTTGGTTGAAGGTGCAGGCCGGCCGCACCACGGGACTCCTCTCACCGTCGCTGCAGTCCAATGATGGTGGATTCGGATTCCAGGGCCCTGACGACACGTCCTTTATCAACTCAAAAGCTGGGGCCTATCGCGCCGACGTGAGCGTTGGGCTCAGTGACTTCGTTAAGGGTCACGATGGTCGTTTCCAGTTCTACACCCAGAAACTCGATGCTGGTTACTCTGCGCCCGGACAGCTGACGCTCAAAGACACGCAGCAATACGGCGGCATGTTCAAAATGCCGGTGACCAGCCGCCTTACACTGATGGCCAAGGCCGATCAGAGGACTGAAGACCAGGGGCTTGATACGCGGGCGATGGAATTGGATCTGAGCTATAGGGTAACCAACAGATGGAGCTTCAGCGCCGGCGTGCGCGACGATATGCGTAAGGACAATTCGCCGATTGTGCCACTAACTCAGGAACAGGGTGAGCGCACGGACACGGTGGCGCAGATAAAATACAGCCCAAGTGACACCTGGAGCGCTTACGTCTTCGGCCAGGACACGGTCGCGGCAAGCGGCGGCCGTCCAGACAACAGTCGCGCTGGCGTTGGCGGGTCCTATCGCTTGACGAAACGCTTCCGGATTGATGGTGAGGCGTCTGACGGAGATCTTGGTCCCGGCGGAAAGATCGGCACCAGCTTTCTCTATTCCGAGCGGACCAGTCTTTATCTGAACTATTCGCTGGAAAACGAGCGGACGGACAACGATCAACTGGTCCACAGCGGTAGCTGGGGCAGCCTGGTCTCCGGCGTGAAGACGCGGCTCGGCGACAGCTCCAGCGTCTATGTTGAGGAACGTTATCAGACCGCTGCGGCCCAGAGCGGACTTACGCACGCCACCGGAATCAACCTGGTGACAAAAGAGCGCTGGACTTTCGGCGGTAGCGGGGAGTTTGGCAACTTGTTCGACTCCCAGACCGGCGCGGAGACCAAACGCAAGGCAGCCGGAATCCACATGGGTTACGGGCTGGACAAGATACAGTTCTCAAGCGCGATCGAGTTTCGCCGCGACGATGCGGAACAGCCCGACCTGACTCATACCGTGCAGACCGTGTTGCTTTTGCGCAACAACTTCAAATACCAAATCACGCCCAGCTGGCGCCTGCTCGGCAAACTGGATCACTCCATCAGTAATAGCTCGCTCGGCGACTTTTATGCTGGCGGCTATACCGAGGGCGTGGTCGGTTACGCATACCGGCCGGTCAAGAACGACCGGCTGAATGCTCTCGTGAAGTACACATACTTCTATAACGTCCCAACCACGGACCAGCTGGGATTCCAGAACACCGCGACCGAGTTCCTGCAAAAAAGTCACATCGCAGCGCTCGACCTTACCTATGACCTCACAGCCAACTGGTCCGTGGGCGGCAAGTACGCGTACCGGCTGGGTGAGGCGAGCCTGGACCGGGTCGAGCCGACTTTCTTCGACAATACCGCACAGCTCTCCGTCTTGCGGCTGGACTGGCGGTTCCTAAAACAATGGGACGGACTGGCCGAGGTGCGACAGCTTGGCCTTCCCGATATCAATCAACGCCGCCGCGGCGTCTTGACTGCAATCTACCATCACATCACCAAGAACCTGAAGGCTGGCGTCGGCTACAACTTCACCGACTTCTCTGACGAGCTGACCGACCTGAAGTACAACCACAGAGGCATATTCGTTAATCTGATCGGGACCAAGTGACGCCCGGGATTCTTTGGAATATTGAGTAGTCCCATAACTCGTTCAGTCGTACATCTGGCGATTTCGCTTTAGGCTCGATTTTTGGTCCTGCTGCAGTAGCAAAGTCCCATATAAACAATGAGGGACAAGCCGGGAGCGACGCCGGCTATAAAGAGTCTAGGCTGCTTCTGTTCATCATGGGCCGATCTCAGACGGAAAATTTCGGGTCGCCTTCCACGACTTTGGTATCCAGCTTTGGTGTCTCGCCTTTACGCCATAGTGGTGCACGGAATTTGACACGATAATTCAAAGGGCCGCCGTCGGGGCTGTCATGCCTGTTAACGGGGCGCTCGATGCAGACAAATTCCGTCTCCAGGTCAGTGTTGCTGACGCGCACCACTGCATAGCCGTGCCCGCCGGTATCGACAAAAGAAAGATGGGGAGACATTTGCGGATTGGATTGTTCTCTGGCTTTGTTGATGTCGCCAGACTTGACGTATTCCAGGCATGATCGCACGCCATGCCGCAGCAGCATGTTGATCATAGGCTGCGGGGCCTGGTCCTGGGGCCCTTATCCAACCCAAAGGGGGCGAAGCGGCTCGTCCTTTGGGAATCTATATTGATCGGCTTCCCATCCTCCCGGGGCTGAAATGGAGCCGGTGACAAAAGCCAGGCCTACCGGTTCAAACTTCTTGGGTGGCAGAGACTTGGCAGAACGGCCGGCCCAAAAAGAATGGAGGTCGCCTGCCACGGTGGCAAAGCCTGTAATTCCGTGCTCCCGGATGAAATCATAAATCTCGCCTTTTTCCAGGAAGGCAGTCGAGACATCGCCGGCCAACGTGAGTGCGTAGCCCTCTCCGGGCCACTTTTTGGCCGCCAGTCCGTCGGGCAGGTTCTGGGGATCAACCCGCTCCTCCAGGGTTCCGGTCGTGCTTCCCCAGATTTTCCACGTTGCTTTTGAATTCTTGAGTTGCTCCAGGAACCAGGCTTTTTGCTCAGCGCCCAGGATGCTTTGTGGAGGCTCGTCTTTGCGGAAATTGGGGATTTCCTTTTCTCCCACGCGGATTGTTTGGGGAGGGTTTCCGTTGTTGTAACCCCGGCCGCCATCCAGAATCTCGATCACTTCCTGTGCGGTGAACAGCTGGAAGTCCTTGTCGTCCAGGCCGTCCGTCTCGTGACGAGAGAACGGCTCTTCCGATCGATAGCTGCGCTCGTCAGTAATGATCACGTCTAGATTGCGGCCCCAGCGCAAACTGCGATGGCCCCTTAAACTTCCGATGGCAGCCAGATTGTTCGGTTCCTGGCCCAGACCGTGCTCGTCGAATTTAGTGATCGGCGCATTCTCCACTTTAGGCGCCCCGAAAGTGGCCAGTGAAGGCCCGCTGGACTTGACCATCCGCGCCGGCTGATACTCAAAGAACGCCTGCATGGCTGCCACTTTTCGCGTCTGGGCTGGAAAAGTTTTCGGTCCAAACTTTTGGAAACTCTGCCATCCCTGCCAGCTGAACTCATGGTTGTCCCACATGGGCACAAATGGAAAATGTGCACGCGCGTCTTGCAGCTCAGGGTCGTGAAGATACGCCTTATAGATGGCACGATAATCTTCCACCGTGGTGGGGATGTGAAAGTCAGATATTTTTTCGCCGTGTGGATAGCGGACGATATCTCGTACTTGCCGGGCGTAGTATGTCTTGCGGTCTTCGGGGTACCACACCAGCTCATAAATGAAGTCGCCAAGATGCAGGACGAAACCGAGTTTTTCCGCCTCAGGAGCGCGTTCGTCTTCATAAATCATTCTTCGGTAGGCGTTTTGCGCACCGAGGTTTGCGTTTTGGCAGCTTACGAACGCAAAACGAACTGGCCGCGGATCATGATCGTCCGGTGCAGTGCGTGTCCTGCCGATTCGACTGCCGTTTCCATCACTGTCTGTAAAACGATACCAATAGACCCGAGCAGGCTTTAGCCCGCCCACCAGGACGCGGCAGGTCCAATCGGCCTCCGCCGAGATTGGAACGCTCTGCGTCGCCACTACCCGGTGAAAATCCTGGTCTTCAGCCACCTCCAGCATCAGGTGCGATGGGTGTGGTTGGCCCTCCGGTGCCCTGCGCGTCCACAATAGAACGCTATTGCTGTTCGGATCTCCCGACGCGACGCCCTCCGGAAAGAGGTCTCGCCGTTCATGCCATGACAGGGTTGATGCTGTTGGGAAGTGCTTTGCCCAGACAGCCGAAGCACTGACAAGCATGGCGGTTTTCAAGAATTGTCGTCTCGTAACAGGAGCCATCTGCAAAGACCTCCGATCAAGAATTGCCTCTTGAAGTGATAGAGCGGTTTTTCACGTTGGCGCCGGCGGGGCGCATGTTTCAAAGAGTTGAAAAGTCCAAGTCTCTTCTCTCAGACGAACTTCAAATCAATTGGTTATCAGAAATGCCGGCCCTGCTCCGTGCGACTGGCTTCATTTCGGAAACTCATTGGCCGAGGTGCGACAGCTTCGCCTCCCGGATATCAAGCAACGCCGCCGCGGCGTGTTGACCGCGATCTACCATCACATCGGCAAAAACCTGAAGGCCGGCGTCGGCTACAACTTCACCGACTTCTCCGATGAACGGATCGACTTGAAGTACAACCACAGAGGCATATTCGTTAATCTGATCGGGACCAAGTGACGCTCGCTTTGCATGTGCTTGACCACGCTAAGGGGTAATGCCAGCCTAAATAGTACCGATCTAAGACAGGATGGATTTCCGTGCAAGGAACTCCTTGACGACCAGGGCGGCATCCTTCTTTTCTCCATCGACGGAATAGTTCATGTGGCGCATATTTTCGGCAGTGATGTGGCCGCTGAGCTTTTCTAATGCTACCCGCACTTCAGGATGGCGCTGGAGTGTGTCACGCCGCACAATTGGCACTGCATCATACGGCGGGAAATAGTGCTTGTCATCTTCAAGCACGACCAAGTCAAGCGCGGCGATCAGGCCATCAGTATTGGAACCAGCCACAATATCCACCTGATTATTCTGCAAGGCGCGATAGAGCAGGCCCAGATCCATCACACGCGGGGCTTCCGCGAACTTGAATCCGTATTTGGCGGCCAGACCCTTGTAGCCGTCGGGCCGCTCAATGAATTCATAGCCAACACCAAGGCGCAGTTGCGAAGAGATGGCAGCAGCGTCAGAAAGCGTTTTCAGGTGCAGGCGGCGAGCGTCATTGCCGCGCATGACCATGGCAAAGGTGTTGTCGAAGCCGAGCGAGGGAAATACTTCCAGTCCAAATTTGCGGGCGCAAAGCTCTTTCACCGTATTGAAGACCGCCGCGTGATCGGAAACCGGCTTCTCTTTCAGGATGGCGACCAGCGCCGTTCCTGTGTACTCCACGTACATGTCGATGCGTCCGGCGAGCAGCGCCTGATGGCAGATATACGTTCCCGCCAGATAGAAGCGGCGGTCTATGGGTACAGTGGTGAAGTGGGCAAGATATTGCGCCAGCAGCTCGCCGAGGACAAGCTGCTCAGTAAAATTTTTGGAGCCGACGGTGAGCGCTGAGCTTTTGGGCCTACAGCCGGAGAGCATCAACGCGAGCGCGGCGAGAAAGCTACGGCGGTCCATTACGGGTGCGTCCGGACCCGCGCGGGTACTAACGAACGCTGGATCAGGCCGAGAACAAAGTCCGCGACGAGCGCCATGAGCGCGGCGGGAATTGCGCCGGCGAGAATCACGTTGTTATCCACCATGGCGAGACCGCGAAAAATAAATTCACCCAGTCCGCCGGCCCCGATGGCGGCGGCAATCGTTGCGACGCCCACGGTGATGACCGTTGCGGTGCGAATGCCCGCAACAATTACGTTTGAAGCCAGCGGCAGTTCCACTTGCCAAAGCAATTGCCGCGGCGTGAGTCCCATGGCAACGGCGGCTTCGCGCACCGGCGCATCAACCCCGGCGATTCCGGTATAAGTGTTGCGCACCACGGGAAGCAGCGCGTAAAGCGTAAGAGCCAGGATCGCCAGACGATCAGCGCGGGCACCGATCCACGGCACCGGAAGCAGCAGTCCGAAGAGCGCAAGACTGGGAATGGTTTGCATGATGTTGTTGGCGCCCAGGATTGCAGTTTTCCACGCGGGGCGACGGCTCAGTAGAATACCCAGCGGCACCCCGATGGCGACGGCCAGCAGCATCGAAATCCCAACCAGCCATAAATGCTCGCCCGTGAGCGTAAGCAATTCACGTTTGTGAGCGACAAAAAAATCTGGCAGCGACGACATGGCGCTAGGCTCCGGAGTTCAGGATTTGCTGCGTGGAGCGGAATGCATTTACATAAGGCTGCACAGCCCCGTCGGCGGAGCGCAGGAATTCAGCCGGCGCAAAAATTCCTTTAAGCTCACCGGAATCCATGAGAGCGATGCGGTCCCCCAGCATCAGCGCTTCTGCAACGTCATGCGTGACGAAGACAATGGTCTTGCTCAGCCTTTTTTTGAGCGCCAGAAATTCTTGCTGCAACTCCGCGCGGGTGATGGGATCGAGCGCGCCAAAGGGTTCATCCATCAATAAAATTTCGGGATCGGCGGCAAGGGCTCGCGCCAGACCGACACGTTGCCGCTGGCCTCCAGAAAGCTGGTCAGGATAGCGGCCAGCAAATTCTTCATATGGCAGACCGACCAAATGCAACACCTCACGCACCCGCGTGGCGATACGCTGGGAATCCCATCTTTCGAGCCGTGGAACCAGAGCCACATTATCTTCCACGGTGTAATGCGGAAAGAGCCCGGCTTCCTGGATGGCGTAACCAATGTGGCGGCGAAGCTGAATCACGTCCCACGCGGTCGTGGAGCGGCCATCGACGAGCACCCGGCCTTCACTTTCTGTTAACAGCCGATTGATGAGCTTAAGCGTTGTGGTCTTACCGGAACCGCTGCGGCCCAGCAGCATGAGCGTTTCACCGTGACGCACCGAGAGATTGAGGTCCGAGATGAGCGTGCGGTTACCGTTTATCCGGTAGGTGACATGCGCAAACTCGATGGCCGCTGCTGGAGAGTCATTCATCGCCACGGAAAGCGTAACAGATTGGCCGCGGATCAAGCCAAACCTACCACGGAGACGCAGAGGCACGGAGAAGGACGGGGGGAAAGAGTGAACAAATCGATAGGATCAAAAATAAATATGGGAAAACATGTCGCCAGAGGGCCGGATTGAGTGCATATATAAGTAGGAGAGGTTTTCCGGAAAATTTTGGCGGGACTGATTACAGCTTTACAGTATGAGCAAGTTATCGGACGCTGAAAAATAAATATGGAAAAACATGTCCCGGGAAGCCCAGTTGGAGTGCATATATAAGTAGAGGCACTTTTTTCCCAGGCACGCTTTGACGAGGGGCGACTGTAATTGACGAAAGTGTCGGGTTATCGGACACCGAAAAATAAATATTGAGAAAAACGTCCCGGAAAGCGTCAAAACGCACACTAGTAAGTAGAGGGGAAAACCAGCCATTGGTTCTTAGCAGTTCTTAGCCATTAGTCCTTAGCCATTGGCTTTTGGCTTTTAGCTCTTGGCTCTTGGCTCTTGGCTTTTGGCTCCTTGCTTTTAAAAAACACTTAAAGAAAATCTCCGCACAGATTTCAGGGACTAAAGCCCAACTCATTTGGAAGCACTTACGGCACGACTGGAAGTCGTACCCTGACACTTGTCTCGCCCAAGGAGGCTTTTCCGCAATCTTATGGAGCCTTCGCGCTTGCGATAAGCCTTCGCACTTCAGCAGCTAACCGCAGGCCTTGAAAAGGCCTGTTGCACCCTTTTGAAAGAACCACCTGGAACCCAAAGCAATGTGCTCGTCAGCCACCCGGCCGGGTGGCTTTTTTTATTTCTAAAAATTCCACCATGGAGATATCACGATGATGAACAAGCAGGAAATCCTGAAGGCAATACGTGTGTGCGCAAAGAAACTTGGTCACAGTCCCAGCCTGCGCGAGTTGCGACGGTTGGCGGGCGTAAACGGGACCCGCCTGGACAAAGAATTTGGAAGCCTGAGCAAAGCGCTGGCTGCGGCGGGACTGGAGGCCGTCGGGTCAGGATTTGAGGCGGCGGAGTCTGCGCTGCTGCTGGACTGGGCGGCGGTTGTCCGCAAGCTGGGCCGCATCCCAACGGCACAACTCTATGACAAGAACGGTAAATTCAGCCTGGGACCGTTTTATACGCGGTATGAGCGCTGGGGCCGGGTGATGGAGGCGTTCAAGAAGTTTGCGCGGGCGGAAAAGATTGAGACGAAGTGGAAAGACGTATTGCGGCGCATTGCGGAATTGGAAGAAAAGATAAAGCGCACGGCCAAAGGCGCAAAGCAGGGGCGACGGTGTCCGCTGATGATGGACCGAGCGGTGTACGGCGATCCGCTGCTGATGCCGGGGATGGCGCATGCGCCTACCAATGAAGCCGGGGTGCTGTTTGCGTTTGGCGTGATGGCGGGTCGGCTGGGATTTGCCGTGAAGCGGTGGCAGGTGGCGTTTCCGGATTGTGTGGCAGTCCGGGAAATGGCCAAAGGGCAGTGGCAGGACCAGAACGTGGAAGTGGAGTTTGAAAGCAAGAACTTTGTGCGGCACGGGCACGACCCGAAGAAGTGCGACGTGATTGTGTGCTGGATACACAACTGGCCGGAGTGTCCGAAGTGGATTGAGGTAGTGGAACTGAGAAGAGAGATTGCCAAAATCGCGGGTGAACAGGAAAAGCACACCGCGGAGGCGCGGAGACGCGGAGAAGGGCCTTTTGCCGCAGATCGGCGCGGATGAGCGCTGATCGGAAGGTACGTACTGGCTGGAGTGCCTGGAAACAGTTGAGGTGGTTAAACTGCAAACGGTGTTTGAGAAGATGGGGTGAATGGTTTGCTAATCGGATCAAGAGCGCAGGACACGGAAACAGAGACGGCACCCGGGCCGTCCCTATGATCCCACCTTCGGCTTAGACCTAATCTTTGACCTGGAGCGACTGAAAACGATACTGCGCTTAGGGCCGATGCGGTTGCACGTCAAGGACTCCGCCTGTCCGGGCCTCGCTTTCGCCCTCGCCCGGTTCAGTGAAGAAGCAGAGAAAGTGATAGCACCCGCCGACGGTCACCTTACGCTCCTCGGAATCGAGCATTTCGACCGTGTTGTCATTGAAAGGAGAGACAAACACTACCCGAACCCTACCCTGAGGACTGGTGAAGCAGATCGTGTCATCCTTATTAACTTCTTCGGGATCCACAGAAACCTTGTAGTTGCTATCGTAGATGAGCGTGATCTCTTGAACGCCCGACGACCGAGAACCGGACCCATTTACAACAACAGTTGGAGATACCATGGCGATTCCTCCTTACTTACTTTGTGCCATCAACTGTATAAAGCGAGGATCGCGACTAAAATCCGCCAGGTCAGGATAGTTTTTTATCGCGATTATCGCTTCTGGGCTAGCTTGGCCTGCTGCGTTCAGGGCCAGATCCCGCATTCCCAGCGTTTCATACGTTAATACTCCATTCCGAATGAGCTGGTTATCATTTGCCGCGGACTGCAGCGCCTGAGCTATCTCTTCCTTTGCATCGCGCCGTCGACCAAGCCTGGCCAGGGCATAAGCCCTAAAAGCACGAATGGATCCGCTCGCAGGGTTCCTTTGTATCTGTTCTGACGTCAAAAGAAGAAGTTGTTGATAAGCTGCGGTTGCCTTCTTGTGCTGACGCAGTCGACGGTGAGCATCGCCCAGGTTCATCCAATAACGGTGGTTTTTGGGCTCCAGCTTCGCGGCCCGGTCAAGTAGTGGCAGGGCATCACCGTCGCGGCCCAAGTATTCCAACGTAGCTCCCAGGTTGTTCAGGTTGGCAGGGGTTTCTTTGATTTGCAATGCTGTCTTGAAAGCCATTTCGGCTTCAAGGTATTTACCTTGCTCGGTCAACGCGCCTCCCAGATCGCTATAACCATCCAGGTCATTCAGCGCATGCTCTACCTCTTTTCTATCTTGCTCCTCCGCTTTGGCAAACTGACCCTGGTAATAGTAAAAACCCCCAAGATATTGGTACGGTTTGTAGTAGCTTGGATCAAGTTCGAGGGCCTTCTGATAGGCTTCCAACGCTTTGTCCTTGGCACCCTGCATTTCGTAAGCAAAACCATAGTGCAAAAAGCCCTCGGCATTACCAGGATCGACCTCCAGTGCGCGCCGGCAATCGTCCAATGCCTGGGGATATCTGCTAAACGCTATATTTAATTCCGCGGAAGCAACCCGCATCCGGGGCGAATCAGGATCGCGCATCTCCCCAGCCTGCAGATAAGTTATAGCGTCTTCCAGAGACTGCTTGTTCCTCTCGATGTTGAATTTAGCTACGTATGCTTCGGCCAGTCCGGCAAGAGGCAGAGGTGAGCGACGATCCAGTCGTGCGGCTTCCTGGAATTGCGCGATCGCCAGGTCGTAGCTGTAACGGCCCTGGCGCAGATACTGGCGGCCCTTTTCATAGGGTGCCTGGGCGGGCTGCGATACTGCTTCCGATTTTGCCGCGCGGGGCAGGTGCAGAGATGCAGAAACCAATCCCGCAAGCCCACCTGGGAGAACATCAAGGTCGGGTTCAGCAAGATGCCCGGAGTAATCGCGGACGTGCGCCCGCGTCTTAGCATCCACCACTGCCGCTTCCACGTTAATACCATCAGAGGCGCGGCTGAGCTTCACTTCCAAAGCATGCGTGGCATGTAAAAGGTTTGCCGCTTTCTCCGCGCTCTGTACCTCCTGCTTCTCCGCCAATGCCGCAGGAATCAGCAGAAACTTCGGCTTGCCTTTAGGCTCTCCTCTAAGGCGCTCAGTGATGTCACGTAAAACTCCCTGGCCGAAATTTTGCAGATCTCCTGGGCCCTGGACTGGAAGAATTGCCAGGCTGATGTCGGGGGACCGGAAGTATTCATACATTGGCTGCCACAGGAAAGCGCCAGCGGCAAGGATTACTAGCGCCGCGATGGCAACCCAAGGCCGGCGGTAGAAAGGCTTACGGTCAAGAACAGCAAGGATTTGTTCGGCGGAAGGTCTTTTTTCTGGAAGGGCTGAAAGGCAGGGGCGAATAACATTAGCCCAAATTCGCGGCAACTTCTTAATAAGCTTGCCGGAAACAGCATACAATTGCGCACCGTCATTCCTGTCGGCGGCTTCCACGAATGGTTTTGATGCAGTCACCATCTCATGGAGAATTACTCCGAGCGCGTAAACGTCAGAGGCTGGAGAGGCCGTGCCGTCCCGCTTCAGTTCCGGCGCCATATAGCTGGGAGTGCCGCCTATCAGATCAGTGTTTCCATCCTGGTCGACAGCGAGGCCGAAATCAGTGATGACAGCCCGAAGTTCTTTATTTTTTCCGAGAGAAAGGATTATGTTGGCGGGCTTCAAATCCCGGTGCAGGACGCCGCAACGATGGGCTTCAGCCAATCCGGCACAAAGCTGGCGGGCAAGGTTCAAAGCCTCATTGTGTTCCAGCTTGCCACGGGATAGCCGGCTGAACAGGGTTTCACCATCCAGAAACTCCATGGTAAGGAAATCCAGCTCACCCAGATCGGTGGCCGCCGTGTGTATCTCATTCACCAGACAGACGTTTGGATGGCGGATCTTTAGCGCGCCACGCAATTCCGGCGAGAGTCGCTCATAGCCTAATTTGGCGCACTTAATGGCGATGCGCTGCTGCCGCTTGCGATCATAAGCTTCATATACGACGCCCATGCCGCCATCGCCAACCTCGCGGATAATTTCAAATCTATCCGCAACCAACTGGTCCGGCTTAAAAGGACGATCCAGGGCTTCCAGATCAATGAGACCAACTAAAGGATCACGCATGAAGTCCCCCATGCGTTCTTCCCACTCCACTATCTCGGATACTTCCGAATAAAGGTCTTGATCTTGATGACACGCGGCACGCAGATAGGTTTCGCGCTGACCGGGAGGAGTCCGGAGCGTCTCCCGCACCAGGCTCATCAGCCGCTCTTCTCTGTCTAGCATTTCGCCTCGCTCAATCTCTGATGAAGCCATTTTTTGCCGCGGTGCCATTCGTGTTCAACGCTTGCCTCCGTCAAGGCAAGCTTTTCCGCGGTCTCTTTTGTACTGAGTCCCAAATAGGACCGGAATACCACCACGCTGCACCGTATGGGAAATTCCTTCTCTAGCTCATCGAGCAACTCGTCGATCACCACGGTTTTTTCAAGCCAGTTACGTCCTGCCAGAAGGCCTTCGGGTAAACCATCCAGAGGAAGAGGCTTGATCTTTTTCTTTCTGGCGTAATCGATAAGAAAACGCCGCATCTTCACAGTGACTATAGCGAAGAAATGGCCCCGATCCCGCCAATCAATCTTTCTGGCATTCAAGAGTCTTATAAAACACTCATTTACCAGATCACTTTTTTGCACAGAATGGTCAGGACGCTCGCCGCGCAGACAGCGAGCAGCAAGCTTGCGCAGATCCGGCATGAGCAACTGAAAGAGTTGTTCTTCCGCATTCGGGTCCCCATCCCTCCATCTGTGGAGAAGAACGGTAAGATCCTTGTCGCTGTTGGACACAGTCTTTCTTGCCTCTGGTGGTTAGATCGGCCAATTATAGGGCTAAGTAGCAGAAGTGCAAGATTTTCCGTAGCTTCCCATTCAAACCCAAACTAGAACGGATGGCCGGCAGCCCAAGCTAAACCGAGAATACAAGAAAAATTCTAGCCAGGTCGGCGGAATTTCATTGCTTCCATCGCTACTTCAAATGAACCGAGCCAATTTTCTACCGGGTACAAGCTGAGCGGATTGGGCACACCCCATCCGTGAAGCGCAAGAGACCCGGTCTCAGGAGCGAGAACCCATGGCTTCTCCAGGTGTATTGCCTTCATTTGAATTCAATGCGACATATGTTCATTCGCTACGGCAGAGAGATCCTGCGACGGAAGAACATTTTGTCTCACATTTCAGCCCCATGTTACTGAGGAAGTTGCGCAAGCATCTGCGCTCCACCGAGTTGGCATACGACTTGCGCCAGGAGACATTCTTGCGGGTCCTGACAGTTCTGCGCTCGGACCGGGGAATACGTGAGCCTGAACGTTTTGAGTTTTTTGTGCTCGGAGTGTGTAACAACTTGTTGCATGAGACCTATCGACAACAGAAGAAGGTGATATCTTTGGACCCGGAACTCGAGATGGCCAGCAATGCGCCCAGATAAATGTGCGATGGCCGTTGAAACCTCGGACCACGTGCACAAAATGCTTTCGGGGCTGTCCCCCCGCGTTCGCGCCATCCTGAAAGCTGCCTTCCTGGAAGAGCAGGACCGGGACCATATCTGCGTGAAGTTCGGGATCAACCGCAATCACCTGCGGCTACTAATTTGTCGTGCAAAGAAGACGGTCCGTGCTTGCGTGAAAGAACAAATGACGAGCAACGCCGGCTTACGAATGCGCCGCTCGTCAAGGCCGAAACGGAAACCTATAACCCCAATGATCTATTCGCGCCCGTCGGTGCCGGAAAGCCCAATGTCTCGTCCAGCAATGGTTCTTGCGCCATCCCTGTACGCAACTATGTCGCGGCCCCTCCCGGAGTTGATTGGAACGGGCGTATAGGTGGGAACGTCCTGATGAGGCATGGCAAAGGACAGATTCTCGGGATCCTTCAACGCGCCCTCTGTCGCTACGCTCCTTCGTTCTTGCTCAGGATGACAAGTCCTTCAAAGTTTTGGTGAAAGTAGGCGTCCCCATCAGAGGACGCTTGTTGCTACGCAATCAAAAAGTTATCAAAACAGGAGACGTAGCAGTGCTACGTCTCCACGTTGAATGTGAATAATCTGGCTGAACGAATCGTTGCGCAGAATGTGTAATAGCAGAAGGCGTCTCATCGCGGACGCCTTTCGTTTCCTAGTCACCAAGTTACTAAATGCAGGAGACGCAGCAGTGCTGCGTCTCTACGTCGAGAGTAAATAATCTGGATGAAATGATCATTGCGCAGAATGTGAAATAGCAGAAGGCTATCCATCGCGGAAGCTCTTGTTAAGCGGGCCTTCTTTGGCTTCAGTCGGTCTGCAAAACACAAGGTCCCTCCGCCCTACTCGCGCGCTGATGACTGCGCGCGCTCGCTTAACGGGCGTCGGGATGACGCGCTTGAAGGAAATCGTAGGAAAAGGAAAGGCGTCGCTTGGGACGCCTTCTTCGTGATCGAGATTTTGAAGATCGAGTTTTTGAAGATCATCTTTACTGCTGCACGCCTACCGCCGGCTTCTCAGCCGGGGTGCTGCTCACGGTGGTGGCGCGGGCGGCGAAGAAGTTATGGTCATACAGCGCGCGGTAGAACTTGCCGCTGATTTCGGCGGCTTTGGGGCCGAAGGTCGGACGGCCACCCTGGAGGAAGACCACGGTGACGATGTGTCCGTACTGCGTGTCAGCGTATGAAGCGAACCAGCCGAAACGCGTGCCATCTTTGGAGCAGGTACCGGTCTTGCCCAGGATTTGCTCTTCACTAAAGTTGAGGCGCAGGCGGCGGGCGGTGCCATACTGCACGGCACCGGTCATGCCTTCAGCGATTTCAGGGACGAGCGGACCAATATCAAGCTGGCGCTTTACGCGCGGCTCAAAGCCGATGACCTGATTTACCGACGTGGGATGCTGGAGATAATAGAGCGTGCCTCCGTTGGCGACGGCGGAAACCAGCGCGCCGAGTTGCAGGGGCGTCATGGAAATGCTTTCACCAAAAGAGCACATCTTGCCGACGCCGCCGAGACTGGCGTCGAGCTCATGCGTGGGAAAAACTCCCGCGTGCTCGCCTTCAATGCCGTAACCGGCAAGCTCGCCCAATCCAAACTGGTGCGCGTAAAAGCTGACCTTCTGGAAGCCGAGCCGACGTCCAACGGCTTCAAAATACGCGTTATTGGAATGCGCCAGCGCCTGGGTAAGGCTCATGTGCGAGCGTCCACCCAGCGCGATGGCCTCTTCACGGGTGATGACTTTTTCACTCAGACCGGCCAGCGCCACAGCCACCTTGATAGTGGAGCAAGGCTGCGCGCCTTCACTGAGCGCCAGCTTCTGATTGACCATGGCGAGGATGCGTCCGCTGGTGGGATCAATGGCGACGACGGTGCCATTCATGTTTCCCAGCGCATCAATAGCGGCCTGGCGCACGACGGGATCTTCACCTTCAACGATGTCGCCGTCAGTAATGTCGTCGGCAAAGGAACTGGCAGTAAATGTTTCAACCCAGCGATGGCGCGCATGGCGGCGATGCAGGCTGACAGTCTTTAACGTCGCACCGCTGGCCGATGCTTTTGCGCGAGTGGCTCTTGCAGTGGTGGAGCGAGCGGCGGTGGTGCGTGCATTGGCGGACTTCGCCGCCGCTAGATGTCTTTTTGCGGCGCGATTGTGGCGCAGCCGAGCCATACGTTTTTGCGCGCGAGCGTTTTCAGTTACGTGTCCGCCGGCCTTGGTTTTGGTGGCGCTGTTGGTGCTGGATGCGAGCCCGAACGAACCGCTGGATAAAGCAAAAATCGAAATGAAGAAGACGAGGACGCGAAGACGAAATGTCATTGGAGTAACTGTCACCTGGGTACCCGGGAAAACCTTTTATTGCTGCTGTGTTTCCGTGGAAACGATCGTCAGTCATAACTTCGAGGGCCAGCAACAAGGATTAAACAAAAGACCGACGCGGAAATTCAGCTCTTATCGCGATAGTAAGTGAAACTTTCCATCGCGTGCAACCGTAAATTCTCCTAGTACTGAAGTAAGTACCTTTCTTCTAATTAGAAAGATGCAGCGGCTCTCAGCGGAGTGGCTGCATGCTGGTTGGTTTTGTTGCGCTTTGTTGCGCCAACCGGAGAGGACCAAAAGGTTCTCGCCAGTATTAACCCTAAGTTCCTGCTGTTGTTTTTTGCCTTAAAGGCGCATTAATGTTGTTAATTTTTGCGGCCGCCATGGGGAAACATGACGGCCACAGAGTGGTTTGGATGATCGGGACGCTGACGGTTCGCGTCCCGGGTAAACCATTGCAGTTGCAGGGAGTTGCGACCGGCGCGGCGACTGATGCTCTGCCGGTCGAAACTGTTAGTTGATCTCTCCGCGCTTGCGGATAAAGGCCGGCACATCCAGGTCGTCCTGCTCGACGGCTGTCCGGATGGACTCGGTCATGGTGGCCAGACTGGGGCTTTCGCGCGTCGGGGCCATCATACGCGATGGAGCACCTGATTGGGCCGTAGCCGCGTGGGCCACGATCTGGGAACCATGAGGAACATGAGGTATATGGGTAGCATTCACCACTCGGGGAACCGTGGCCGACTGCTGCACCTGATAAGCGGACGCCGTGCGGGCCGTGGAGATGGCCGCTTGCGCCGCATTGACCGTGCGATCCTTGCGTGCCGGGACGTCATTCTTGAACCCGGTGGCAATCACGGTGATCTTTAGATCGTCTTTCATTTTCTCGTCTTGCACGGCGCCAAAAATAATGTTGGCATCTTCATGTGCGGCAGACTGAATAATGGTGGAAGCCTCATTCACCTCCGCCAACTTGAGTGACGACGAGCCAGTAATGTTGATCAGGATTCCCCGCGCTCCGTCGATTGCCCCGGCTTCCAGCAGCGGAGACGAAATCGCCGCCTGCGCCGCATCGGTTGCGCGACGCTCGCCTTTGGCCACAGCCGTTCCCATCACGGCATAGCCCATGCCGGCCATAATGGTTTTCACATCGGCAAAGTCGCGGTTGATGATGCCGGGAATCGTGATGATGTCAGAAATGCCCTGCACCGCCTGGCGAAGAATGTCGTCGGCAATCCGGAACGACTCAAAAAAACCGGCGTTCTGCGCCACCGCCAACAGCTTTTCATTAGGAATGACGATGGTCGTATCAATGCTGTCAATCAGCTCGGCCAAACCGCGTTCCGCCTGCGCCATGCGACGGCGGCCTTCAAACGCAAACGGCTTGGTCACCACCGCCACGGTTAACGCGCCCATCTCGCTGGCCAGCGACGCGATGATCGGCGCAGCGCCTGTGCCGGTACCGCCGCCCAGGCCGGTCGTCACAAACACCATGTCCGCGCCTTCCAGGGCTTCAATAATCTTGTCGGCATCTTCAAGCGCGCCACGGCGTCCCATTTCAGGGTTTGCGCCCGCGCCCAGCCCGTTCGTGAGCTTGGTGCCCAGTTGGATCTTTACCGGCGCGCGCGACATCTGCAGCGCCTGCAAATCTGTATTGGCTACAACAAATTCCACGCCTTCAACTCCGGCGCAGATCATCCGGTTGACCGCGTTGCCGCCTCCGCCACCCACGCCGATCACCTTGATCTTGGCGTTGGTCCGGGGATCTTCATTGAATTGGATTCTTACTTCTCCGTCCGCTTTTTTTTGCTGATCGCTCATACATCACACTCCTGGTCCGTTTGGTCGCGCTCGATTCCGTCACCTTGTTCTGCATTAAGAGTTTTGCGCCTCACGCTGCGTCTTGAAGCGCCTGCTTTCCCCCGTCCAACCCAAAAGATTTTGCAGCCCTTAGCTCTTAGCCTTTAGCCTTTAGCTCTTGGCCTGACTTTTGCCATCCTGCGCTTTTCGCTAGCCTCTGCAGTGAGATCTTGCAGTTTCCGATCACCCGCTGCCCCGATTGACCCATCGCCCCAATCTCTCTTCCTCCGCTGCCTCTGTTCCTCTGTGTTTCAAAGGTTTTGCATTCCCGATCACGGCGGTCTCTTTACGTTCCCAGCTTTGCCAACAGCGCTTTCAACTTGTGGCCAAATCCCTGTTCCGGATTCATCTTTGCCATCGTTGTCCGATGCGCATACATCGCCAGGCCCACCACAGTGGCAAACTCCGGTTCGCTTAGTTGCTCCGGCATATCCGCAATTGGAGGCTCCGGAACAGCCAGCCGGATCGGCCGGTCAAGAACTTTCTGGCAGACTTCCGCCAATCCAGTCATGCGCGATCCGCCGCCGGTAAGCACTACGCCCGCCGGACAAAGCTCCATCACCCCCGCTTGCTTCAGGTGGTCACGCATTAGTTCGCATAGCTCTTGCGCGCGGGGTTCAAGGATTTCCGCCAGAAACCGCTCCGGCATCAACCGCGACGGACGGTCGCCCACGGCCGGCACTTCAATTTCATTTCCTTCAGCCACCTGGGCGCTGATGGTGTGGCCAAACTGCTTCTTGATCTTTTCCGCTGAAACCAGCGGTGTTCTCAACCCAACGGCTACGTCATTGGTGAAATGGTCGCCACCAACCGGCACCACGCCGGAATGCGCCACCATGCCATCGGAATAAACGATCATGTCAGTCGATCCCGCGCCAATATCGGCCAGGCAAACGCCCAATTCTTTTTCGTCGGCGCGGAGCGTGCTGTCGGCGGACATCAGCGCTTCATAAACCATGTTGTCCACGTGCAGGCCCGCGCGGTTTGCCGCCGTCACCACGTTTTGGGTGGCGCTGGCGGAGGCCGTCACCATATGCAGATTCACTTCCAGTCGGCGGCCCATCATGCCCGCCGGATCGCGTACGCCTGCCTGTTCGTCCAGAATGAATTCCTGGGGCAGCAGGTGCAGCACTTCACGATCTTCAGGCAGAGTGATGGATCGGGCTTTCTCCACGGCGGTACGAATGTCTTCACGCGTAACGTCCCGGGGACGCGAGCCCAGCGTCACACCGCCACGGCTGGTTACTCCTTTAATATGCGATCCCGCCACGGAGATCACGGCGTTGCCAACCTGGCATCCGGCAAGCTTCTCAGCTTCTTCCACCGCTTTATGGATACTCTGCACCGCTTTATCCAGCTCAACGATGATGCCTTTGCGCGAGCCCCGGCTTTCCGCCATGCCGTGTCCGCGATAGCGCAAGCCCGCGTCAGTGGCTTCACAGATCAGCGCAACTGTCTTTGCGCTGCCCACGTCCAGCACCGTAATCGTGTTTGAAGGATGTTTACCGTTACTGCCCATAATTCGCGTCCTTATAAAACAGCTCTTAGCTATTAGCCATTGGCTCTTAGCTCTCGGCTTTTGGCCGTTAACTTTTCCGATCAGTGTTATCCCTGTTCATCAGTGGTTAGATTTTTCTTTGTTCTGTTTTCTCCGCGTCTCCGTGCCTCCGTGGTGAGCAGGCTTTTTCGTGGCCGCTTTCGCGCTGACTGGTTTAAACACCGGCTTTACTGAAGGAGCATTTGCCCCGGTTTTCTCCGTGTCTCCGTGACTCCGTGGTGAGGGTTTTTCTAAAGCCGGCTTGTCCGGATTCACAATCACCTGTCCGTCATACCGCAGGTCCACGGACTGCACGTTCTGGAATTGCTGCCGCCACTCCGCGATGTGGCTTACATAAAGCTTGTAGCGGGGCAGAAAATCTTCTTTGCCCAGATGGACCACCATCGTCCCGCCCGGATCATTCGCCGTGACTTTCACGTTCTCCGGATCGGAAAGATCAACCTCGCTCAGTTGCTTGACGTAATTAGTACCCCCATTAGGGCCGCTGCTCGATGGCGAGCTCTCGCCGTCGTTCGCGCCCAGTTCGCTCACCAGCCGGTTGTAAATTTTCATGGCGGCGGCGCGCGACGAAAGCGGCTCAGTGTCAGTGATTCCGCGAATCACGGGAAAGGAATATTTGGTCTTGCGGTCAGCAGGCAGCCCCATCACCACGCCATTGGCATCGATCAGGCTGATGCGCGAGCCAATCTGGGCAAACGCCACCGGCGTCCGCTCATGGATAGTCACGGCGATGCGGTTGGGCAGCAGCCGCATCACTGTAGCTTCCTGCACCCAGGGAATCTGCTCCAGCTGTTTCTTGCGTTCGTCTAGCGGGACAAAGAAAACGTTGCGGCCAATATCCGCGCCGGCCACTTCCATCACGTGCGCGCGCGAGGCGTTCTTTACGCCCTGGATTTCGACCGCGTCGCTCGATTGAATGCGGAACCGCCATGAAGTCATGCCATAGCCATAAGCCCAGGCAGAAAGTCCGCCGCACCCGACGACGACTGCGGCAATCACGCCGGCCATCTTTAACTGGCCGGCTGCTTTTTTCGGGATCGCGTTGCGACGCACCGGCACGCGCTTGTTCGTTCTTAGAAACTGCGCTTCTTCGCCATCCAGATCAAGGTCCAGGTCTTCACGATTGATCAGCAGTTCGGAGTCGTCATCGTCCAAAGCGATAGCGCGCCGGTCAGCGGAGGAACGAGTCCGCGAAGAAACTTTTGAATCGTTATCGGTGGAAGTGCGGGAACTGGCTTGCGCTCCGAGCTTCAGCTCAGAGTTGGCGGAGCGGCTTGAGCGCCCCTTGGAGACAACATCATCGTATTGTGTCAACTCGATAGAGTCGCGCGCCATTAAATCGCGGTCGACGGAGTTGTGCGCCAGCACGAACCAATATATCCGGTTTCTTTCCTTTTTGTTACCAGAATTTTAGGGTGACGCCGTTTTTTTTCGGGTTTGTGCGGCAGTGGCGATTTTGGAGGGAGCGGACGAGGTCGAAGCGGAGCGCGCAAGCGGTTGAATGTTGTCACATGCCATCGCTGCGGAACACCGCCCAGCGCTTGAGCACTTTTTGTTTTCCTTGTCTCCACCGGGAATAGTCAACCCGGAACGTCAGAAATGGATCAATCACCACGGTGAGGTCAGTGTTGTCCTGAAAGCGGATGGAGACGCAGGGAAAGTCGGGATCGGTGCTCAATTCGACTTTCTCAACCGTGCGGCCCTTGGCCTCCGGAAACTCGAATAGACGGGAGTGCCGCGCTCTGGATTGTTGGGGAGCGCGAGACTTGCGTAGGGCTTGATTGCGCGATTGCTGATACTTTGTTGACCGCCAACTGCTATTTCTGCGGCGTGGGCGTTGGCGACGCCTGATCTTTTTTCTTCCTGTTCAGCACCTGATTCAGCACATCGCCAAGGTTGGGAGCAGCAGGCGTCGGGGTAGCAGTTGGTTGCGGAGGCTGATTGGCACCCGCTGCAGGACTGGTCTGCTCCTGTCCCTGACTTGTGCCAGCTGCGGGAGTGCTTTGCTGTTGCTGCGGATTCCGCTGCTGGCCCTCATTGTTCCCGACCGCCGGGTTTGCAGGCTGCTGCTGGTTTTGTTGCTGTTGCTTACCACCGATTGCATCCAGAATCCCGCCGATGCCGCCCTTCTGCTGGTTAGCTCCGCTTGCATTTCCGTTCTGATTCTTATTGCCAAGGATCGCACCCAGAATCCCGGTGGTCAGTTGGGCTGGATTCTTTGTATTGGGCAGCATGTTTTTTAGTTTCATCTGCGCGATCTGCTGAACGTCAGGAGCAACATGCGGATGTTGGAACGTTCCTGTGATGATCACAGGCATCACAAGCTCGCCCTGATTGTTGGCCAGGGCCGTGTTCATGTAGCCACCGACTTGTGTGCCGCCCACCTGCTGGCTAAGGGCCTTGTTTAGGACAGTTGTTACATGCAAGTTGAGAGACTGGTCGGCAAGATTGACTAACCCAGCGGCCGCCAGCGTCCCGCCGTCGATCACGGCATTCAGATTGTTGGTCTGAGCCACGCCATTCTTCACGTCAAAATTGCCGGTCAGCTGGACGAGATCAGTGAAGTTTTTTGCGGCATCAAAGTTAGCCCCTACGAATTTTCCTACGGATGCAAGCTCATGAAGCAGATTAATGTTCATAAGCTTGCCATTGGTGAGGTTGATAGCCATGCTGCCATTGAGGCTGCGCGCGATGTTGGCGGATGAAGAAGAACTGAAGCTGGCATTCACATTTGAGGCGAGCATGCCATAGATGGTCTGCTTCACGTCGGACACGGAAGAAATCAGTTTGTTGGCATCGACCTTCTCCGTCTTCAGATTAACGGTATACACAGGTTGCACCGGACGCATGTCAATGGTGATGGAGCCATTCTCTTTTCCGTTGTAAAGATCAGCCGTCACCGGATTCATCTTGATCAAACCATGATCCAGCGTTACGTTCGAGTGAGCATTGTTCAAAATCAGATCGTCATACTGAATTACCCCGACCGCGACGGTACCGCCGCCGGTCATTTTGGTGAGCAGGCTGGGTTGCGGATTGTTGGCTGGCGCTTGCGCTTTAGCCTTTGGAATGATGCTCCAGAAGTCATGCTCCAGGGCCGCGCGTTTCGACTGAGCCGGCGCAGCGTTGAAGATCTGCTGAAGCTCAGTGACATTCACCTTGTCCACCTTCAACGTGAACTGGACTTGTGGCGCATCAAAATTCCTGAGCGTCAGTACGCCGTTGACGTTCGTCTGTCCAATGCCGGCATTGACGTTCTGCAGCCCAATCGAATTCTTGCTGAACTGAATGTCAGAGTTTCGCACCTGGAGCGGCTTGGTGAGCGAGGGCAGCTTCAGGTTGGCATTGCTGATCTTTCCCGTGCCGGAGAGATCGAGCGCCGACATGTTTTTAATCGGCCCCTGCCCACGCACAGCGAGGGCGAGAGTTCCATCGCCAGAAATGCCCTCAACAGCACTCACGCCCGCTGTCCTGGCAAGTTCAAGTATCTCGGCCACGGGGCCGCCGGCATTGAGCGTGAATTGCGCCACCGGCGCCGCAAAGTTCTTGACTGTCACCGCGCCGTTGGCGGTCGCCTGTCCCAGGCCGGCGGAAATATTCTGCAACACGATGGAATTCTTGTTGAACTGAATATCAGAGTTTCGCACCTGGAGCGGCTTGGTGAGCGAGGGCAGCTTCAGGTTGGCGTTGCTGATCTTTCCCGTGCCGGAGAAGTTGAGCGCCGACATGTTCTTCGTCGGACCTTGCGCATGCACATCCAAGCTCAGAGTTCCGCTGCCGGAAATACCCTTGGTTGCACTTACGCCCGCAGCCGTGGCGATCTCAAGAATTTCACTTATCTTGGCATTCGGCGCGCGCAGCGCGGCGTTGATGGTGCTGTTGTTGCCGCTGTAATTGGACAGCGTGAAATTGGCATTGACGCTGGTCGAGCCAGTGGTCGCGGCAAAATCATTGGAGCGGATCGTATCGGGCGTTAACGTAAGCTCGATGTCATTCACGTGCACAGGTTGCGGAATATCTTTTCCGCTGATGTCAAGATTTTTGGCGGAGATCTGCCCATTCATGGCCGGTTTATTCGTCGGTCCGCGGGCCTGGAGGTCGGCATTGACCGTTCCCTTCACGTCGGCGCCCGGATCAAAGGCGACGCCAAAAGCCGAAGCCAGCCGCGCCATTTCAACAATCGATGCGTTCGACGCCGTGAGTCTGAGATCAATTTGCGAGGGATTCGGCTTACTGTTGACGGTGCCGGCAATCGTTACCGGCGTTGTGCCAAGCTTGAGATTGCCTTTGCGGATCTGGATGACGTCATTGGTCAAATTGTCAGCAACGTTATAGTCCAGCGTGATGGGGTAACCGACATTCACGCTGTGAATATGGGCGTTCTCCACCTTGATCGTGCCATTCGAAGCCAGATTGCCGCCGGAATTTTTAACGCTGGCGCTTCCGGTGATTACCGCGTCAATGCCGTTGAGGGATTGCGAGTTCAAGAATTTCTGTGCTGCGCCGGTGGAGACCTGGTCCAGGCGCAAGGTGCCATCAAATGGCGTATTCAGCATGTCAGCTTCTTTAATCGGGCCGCCTTTGCCTTCCAACAAGATGGCCTGCTTCCCTTCTCCGGGAAGATGCGCCGTAAGCTTCATGCTGAATTGCTGGTCTGGAGCAAAATCCTTCACGTTGAGATCAATATGGTCATAAACGGCTCGGGATTGGTGCTTTTGCAGATCTGTAATCGCAACCTGTCCATCATTGATGAAAAGATTCGCCAGCGTGAGCTGACCTGCGGGCTGCTTGTTCGCTGGTTGCGTTGTGCTTGGCGGGCCAGTGGTGGTTGTAGGCGTTGGAGCTTGCGCAGGCTGTGAAGGAGCTTTCTCCGCGGCGGTGGGCTTGGATTCCTGCCCTAACGTTGCGAAATTCCAGACACCCTGAGCATTGCGCACAAGCTCGATGTGAGGATGCACCAGTTCCAGCGAATTCACTTCAAGCTGTTTGTGCAGCAGCGGCCAGAACTTGACGCTTACAGCCAGCTTGTCCGCGCTTGCGAAGGGACGACCTGTATTGAAATGCGGATCTTCCGCAATCGTCGTGTTCTCAACATCGAACGCCGGCGGGAAGAGACGCAGGGCCATATTGCCCAGCGTGACCTGCCGTCCCAGGCGCTTTTCAAGCTGCGACTGAATTTGCCCATGATACTGATTCACATTGATCAGGTGCGGCACGATAAGGACCGCAGCAATCAACAAAACGACTATGACGGCGATTGCGATACCAAGTTTGCGCATTGCTGCCTCAGGTGAGCGCCCGCTGCTCGGAAAAAGCGCTGATAAATTTTTTGCCAGGGTTTCCCTATAGTTATAGGAAGCCCACTCCAATGCTATGGTTGCAATCCGCTCAAGAATAGGCAAAGAAGATAAGAATGAAAGCCCCTACATTCTAGGGATAGACTTTTCGAATTCATTGTTCCGCAAATGCTTGCCTGTGCGTTGGTCGGAAAGGCTCCGTGGCTCCAGCGCGGTGGGCCTTTACATCGCAAAAAATACAGGCGTTTTGCATTAAAGCGCGTTTGACGCAGATGGTAATTCCTTGCTAAACTCAACGTTTCATTGCCACTTATCCCACCAAAAAGGTTTCCAAGTGCCAGGTTATACCCGCCGACAATTGAAAGAAGATAAGTTCGCCGCAACTGCCCAGGGCGCAGCTGTTTGGGCCACAGGTCACCGCCAAACTGTTATTTGGACAGTGAGCCTTGCGCTGGTTGCCGTCCTGTTGACGGTTGGCGTAATCACCTGGCGCAGCCGCCTGTCCGATGAGGCCAACACGCAGTTATCGGCGGCCATGCGCACCCTTGATGCGCAAATCCTGCCGGCAGGTTCACCGCCGCCAGCAGAAGATGCCGGTCCCACGTTTCCCACAATTGCTGATCGGGCAAAAGCCGCGCAAAAGCAGTTCCAGGCCATTGCCGATAAATATTCCACGGTCTCTCCGGGAAGAATCGCCCGTTATCTGAGCGGAATCGCGTACCTGCAGGCGGGCGACAAAGCAGCCGCTGAACAAGAATTAAAAACCGGGTCGAATTTCAGTGACAAGGATGTGGCAGCCCTGGCCAAGATGTCCCTGGCATCCATCTACCGAGGAACGAACCGGGCGCCGGAAGCTATCGCAATTTACAAGGATATTTCAGAGCACCCCACGGTGACAGTACCGAAATCTCAGGCGCAGCTGGAATTAGCAGAGATGTACGAAAAGACTGATCCGCAGCAGGCTACCCTGATTTACCAGCAGCTGCAAAAAGAGGATCCACGCAGTCCTGCTGCACAGGTAGCTGGGCAAAAGCTCACTAAGTCCAAGTAAACGCTTAAAGCCATCAGAGCTGAGCAGAGCGCGCGCATTGGGAAGCAGGCTTGTCGCTGAATTAAGCGGCAACCTTCGCTGCCAATCCGCATCTCTATTAGCAGGCGGCACTCAATTCTGGCTGCCAAATCCATCAGGAGTTTTGCGAATGAAATCCTTTTTGGCAGGGTTGGGAATTGGTATTGGTTTGGGCATTCTTTTTGCCCCGATGAGCGGCGAAGAAACGCGCGACAATCTTACACAACGGGCCAGTGATCTGGCGGACTCAGCACGTGATCTGGCGAACCAGGGTCGCGACAAAGTCCGTACCACGGTTTCCGCAATTCGCGGACAGGCTGACCGTTTTACCGGCAATGCGCAGGAAGCTACCGGCACTGAAACTCGCAACCTCTAACCCATCAATTACAAAAAGTGCGTGATCAGGCGGCGGAGAAAGTCCGCCGCCACGCTACTTCCTTGACACTGTATCCGTACGCCCTTTATCCTTAAAGGTATTGTCAACGATCGTGAGGCATCGGTCGCCGATCGTCCCAGCGTTCCCCCGACAAAACTATAATCACTGAATTTTCCGGAGCGCCCCTTATGTTTATAAAAGTAAAGGATCTTGAGCTCCGAAATCTTGAATTTGACGAGACTTTTGCGCCCGGCGCGATTGAGCTGCTGGAAGACCAGGTTCAGACGGCGCCGTTGAAATCGGCAGGACGCGCAGAACTGATTCGCGAGAACCGCGGCGGCCGAAACGTGGTCGAGGACATTAGGCTGGTAGGCTGCTTTTCGACAGAAGTCGAAGTCAAATGCGCCCGCTGCCTTGATCCAGTGCATAACGCCCTGGCGGAAAATTTTGACCTCTTGTACCGGCCCCTGGGCGTGGATGCGGCAGGGGATGAAGTGGCGATTAGCGAGGCCGACACCGAGATTGGTTATTATCAGGGTGAAGGGCTGCTGCTGGAAGACGTGTTGAAGGAGCAGATCCTGCTGGCTTTGCCGGTCAAGCAGCTTTGCGGCGCCAACTGCAAAGGGCTATGCCCGCAGTGCGGCAAGAACCTGAATGTGGAAAGCTGCGATTGCGTGACGGCAATGCCCGATCCGCGATGGTCGGCGCTGGAAGATATTCGCAAGAAATTGGAACGATAAAAGTAACAATCGCGCTCAGGCCTGTGCCGGCGCCAGGAGAAAGGGAAACAATGCCAAATCCAAAACGGCGGCACTCAAAGGCACGCACATCGAGTCGCCGCGCACATGACTTCCTTACCGCGCATTCCGCCTCGGAGTGTCCCAACTGCCACGAGAAAAAGATGCCGCATCGCGTATGCGCAAAGTGCGGCTATTACAAAGGCCGTGAAGTAGCACAGGTAAAAGAAAACGCCTAAGTGCAAACGCCAGTGGAAACTGCCATAGCCGTTGATGCAATGGGTTCTGACCGGCATCCCAGGCCCGAAATTGAGGGGGCATTGCTGGCCGCGCGCCATTATGGCGTGCGAGTTATGCTGGTGGGTCCGGAAGAACTGCTGCGCCGCGAGATTGCAGGCCATCCTACAGCGCGTAACCTGCCCATTGACGTGGTAAACGCCACGCAAGTCATCGAAATGGAAGAAAAGGCCGTTCAGGCGGTGCGGACAAAGAAAGATTCCAGCATGCACGTTGGCCTGCGGCTGGTAAAAGAAAAGAAAGCCGTCGGGTTTGTAACGGCCGGCAATACTGGCGCAGCCATGGCGGCCGCCAAGATGGTGCTAGGCGCCCTCCCTGGAGTGGATCGTCCCGCGCTAGCCAGCGTTTTCCCTACTTCCGCCGGCAAAGACAAGCCGTCAATCCTCATCGACGTGGGCGCCAATGTGGACTCAAAACCGCATAACCTGGCGCAGTTCGCCCTGATGGGCGCAATGTACTATCGCGCGATCTTCAAGAATGCCAAGCCCACGGTGGGCATTCTTTCAATTGGTGAAGAAGAAGGCAAAGGCAACGAACTCACGCGCAAGGCCCATTCTCTGATCAAGGACTTGCCGATCAATTTTCTGGGGAATGTTGAAGGCCGCGATTTGTACAACGGCAAAGTAGATGTGATCGTCTGCGATGGCTTTGTGGGCAACGTGGCGCTAAAGATTTCTGAAGGGCTGGTGGAAGCGGTGCGCTTCCTGCTGAAGGACTCGCTGACCTCTACCATTACTTCCCAGGTGGGAGCGTTGCTGGCGCGCAAGGCGTTCGCCAACTTTGGCCGCAAGCTCGACTATGCGGAATATGGCGGAGCGCCGCTGCTGGGCCTGAAAGGCGTTGCGATTGTGGGTCACGGACGTTCCAATGCCAATGCTATAAAGAACGCGATACGCGTGGCGAAAGAATTTTACGAGTCGGGCATCAACACCAACATTGAAAAGGAACTTGGCGCTGCGAAATCAGATTCCATGCGTCCGGAATCAGCCATTGGTGCTGCAAAGGCGGGTGCTGCCAAGGCGGAAGAATCCGCATGAGCCACGGCCCGGTTGTTTTTCTCTTCCCCGGACAGGGGTCGCAGGCAGCAGGAATGGGAAAAGAGCTGGCTTCGCTCTATCCTGTGGCGCGACATACATTTCAGGAAGCCGACGACGCTCTGGGATTTTCCATTTCTCAACTCTGCTTTGAAGGCCCTGACGACCAGCTGAAGCTTACCAAAAATACCCAGCCGGCAATCCTGACGATGAGCACCGCCGTGGCCCGCGTGCTGCAGGAAAAAGGAATTGTTCCGCAATTTGCCGCGGGACACAGCCTGGGTGAATACTCCGCCCATGTGGCCGCTGGAACTATTCCCTTTGCTGAGGCCGTACGTACGGTCCACAATCGCGGACGTTACATGCAGGAAGCAGTGCCAGCCGGTGAAGGTGGAATGGCCGCAATCCTGGGCATGGCGCTGGACGCGTTGCAAAAAGTTTGCGCTGACGCGGCGCAGGGCGAAGTTGTTTCTCCGGCCAACATCAACTCTCCGGACCAGATCGTGATCTCAGGCCATCAGAAGGCGGTTGAACGCGCCGCCGATCTGGCTAAACAACGCGGAGCCAAGCGCGCCAAGATGCTGGAGGTGAGCGCGCCTTTCCATTGCGAGTTGATGAAGCCGGCGCAGGACCGGCTGGAATCTGATTTGCAAAAGCTTCATTTCAACAATCCTGAATTGCCGGTGATCGCAAACATTGATGCCACACCAAAGGCCACCGCTGAAGGTTCCCGGCAGGCGCTGGTCCGCCAGGTTACCGGCGCTGTCCAGTGGGCCAAGTGCATGCAGACGCTGATCGGGCTGGGGGTGCAGACCTTTATTGAGGTCGGGCCGGGCAAGGTGCTTACGGGATTGCTGCGCCAGATTGATCGATCACAAACCTGCCTGAACGCCGAAGATGAAGCCTCTGTCCAAAAAGTAAGCAATCTGTTTGCCGCTGCGCCGAAAGAATAGCTGGCCAGAGAGAGCAGCCCGTTTTTCAACATTTTTTTGCCATACTCGCAACCAGAAAGCCATGCCTCGCCAATCTTGATCAGGCAAGCTTGATAAGATAGCCATTTAATTGAGGCGATTGTCCTTCATGCTTACTTTCTCTTGTTTTCGCGCGCGGCTTACGCTCTCAACATTTCTCTTTTTCTCCATTGCAGCAATGAGCCTTCAGGCGCAGCGCCTGCCCACTACCATTGTCCCGAGCCATTACAATCTGGTGCTCGATCCTGATATTGCTGGGCAGAAATTCACCGGCGAAGAAACTATCACCGTGCAGGTGCAGCAGGCCACCAGTGAGATTGTGCTCAATTCGCTGGGACTGGATATCTCCCTGGCGGAAGCGACGGCCCCAAACAAGACTCTGCCGGCAAAAGTGACCTATGACCAACCAAATGAAATGGTGCGGCTCTCTTTGGCTCAGCCCCTCCCCTTCGGCGCGGCAAGTCTGCACCTCAAATTTTCCGGCAAGCTCACGGCTGGCTTGCGCGGGCTCTATCTGAGCAAATCAGCACGGCGGCAATACGCCGTCACGCAGTTTGAAGGCACATACGCCCGCATGATGTTTCCCGGCTTTGACGAGCCTGCGTTCAAAGCCACGTTCGATCTCTCTGTTATCGCCGACAAGGGCGATACGGCCATCTCCAATGGTCGCATAGTAAAAGACGAGCCTCTGCCCGCCTCCACCCGGCACCGCATTACGTTCTCCACTTCGCCTCGGATGTCCACGTACCTTGTCGCACTCGCAATCGGCGACTGGCAATGTCTGGAGCGCACTGTTGATGGCACGCCGATCCGGGTCTGCGCCGAGCCCGACAAGAAACAATATGGACAGTTTGCGCTGGAAGCGGCCGCGCAATCCGTCCACTTCTATAACCAGTGGTATGGCATCAAGTATCCGTTTGAAAAGCTCGACATGCTGGCCATCCCCGACTACGAATGGGGCGGCATGGAGAATACCGCGTCCATTTTCTATCGTGACACCGCGCTGCTCATGGATGAAAGGACTGCATCGGTCTTCAGCAAGCGCGGGCACGCAACCGTGGTAGCGCATGAAATCGCGCATCAGTGGTTTGGCGACCTGGTGACCGCCGCATGGTGGGACGACATTTGGCTCAATGAAGGCTTTGCCACATGGATGGAGCGCAAGCCGATTCGGGCGTGGCATCCGGAGTGGCACCTTGAGGACGACGAAGCTGCCACGGCGCAGGGCGTTATCGGTCAGGATTCATTGAGCGCGGCGCGAGCCATCCATGGCAATCCGCGCAACTCGGCCGAAATCAAAGAAATGTTTGACGGCATCACCTATGAAAAAGGCGGGGCCGTTCTAGGCATGTTGGAGTCCTATGTAGGGCCTGATGTATTCCGCAGCGGCGTGAATGCTTATCTGAAGGCGCATGCAAATGGCAATGCCACCTCGGCGGATTTCTGGCAGGCAGTAGCCAAGGTCTCCGGCAAGCCCGTGGACAAAATCATGCCGACATTTGTAATGCAGCCCGGAGTGCCGCTGGTTACGGTGAGTGGAAGTTGCCATGTGGATTACATTCCGCTGGAACTTTTCCAACAACGTTTCTTATTGTCGTCACCTTCTGCGGACGACAAACAGGGCCAGACATGGTCAATTCCGGTTTGTACCAAGACTGCGCAGAACTGGGGTTCAGCTTGCTACCTCCTGAGTAAGCAGACCGAAAAAGTTGATGTTAAGAGATGTCCTGATTGGACTTTTGCTAATCGGGACGCCAAAGGCTATTACCGCATTTTGTATCAAGACCCCAAAAATCTCATGTCCGTGGCGGCAGCTGCGGAAAAAGAACTAACCGTCCCGGAGCGTATCGCATTTGTGGAAGACCTTTGGGCCATGGTGCGCGCCGGCAAAGAGCCAGTGGGCATTTTTCTGGATGCGGCCCGCGCGTTGCGCGCAGAGCGTAACCGAGTTGTGGTTGAGTTCACTGCCGATCACATGGATACAATCGGCCGGTCATTGGTGCCGGAGCAAAGTCAAAAAGAGTATCGCGATCTGGTGAGAGATCAGTTTGCGCCGCTGGCCCGAGACGTCGGCTGGAACGCCAAAGCTGACGACAATGATGAGCAAAAAGCTCTGCGCGCCACCCTGCTGGGAATCCTTGGCAGTACCGGCGATACTGAAGCTGTTGCTGCGGCGCAGAAAATTGCGCAGGCTTATATAAAAGATCCGGGCTCGGTGGAAGGCACCATCATTGGCCCGGCGCTTGCCGTTGCGGCAGAGAATGGCGACGCGGCGCTGTACGATCAAGTCGCGCAAGCCATGGCCAATGTGCGCAAGACTGAAGATTATTATCACTTCCTTTTCGCGCTTACATCATTCCGCCAGGCAGAGTTGGCGCAGAAGACGCTGGCGCTCATTGATCAAGGCAAAATCCGCCAGCAGGATTATGTGCGCATTTTTCCGGCATTGCTGGCTGAATCTCCCGCACGAGAGATCGCCTGGGACTATCTCAAAGCTCACTGGGATGATTTGGCGGAAAAGGTGACGTCTTTTGGCGGCAGCGGAGCCGTTTCTGCACTTGGCGGGTTCTGCTCCATCGAAAAGCGCGATGAGATCAAACAGTTTTTTGCCACGCATCGTGCACCGGGCGCAGAGCGTGCGCTGCAACAAAGCCTTGAGCGGATCGCCACCTGCGTCGAGTTCAAGCAGTTGCAATCCGGAAATATGCAAAAGTTTTTACAGCAGGCACGCTAGCGAATTGGGTTGGTCAACAGTTCGGCCCCTTGGTGCTTGGCGCAAGGCCCGCGTTGTCTGATAAATTCCAGTCAGAACTAGCAGAATAATGACGGCAGAGCGCGGGCAGGTAATTCCGGGAAAGCAGCTTTCCGTGCGCGTGCAGCGCGGCGGACGGGAACTGGTTGAGCAGATCGCCGACGACTGGAGGAGCTTGTGCGACGAATCGGGCGATGGAGAAGTTTTCTACCGTCCGGAATGGGCGCTCGCGTACCTGCAGGCATTTGAACCAAGGGCAGAAGTTGTGATTATCTCCGCATGGGCGGGCGACACAATGAGAGGGATTCTGCCGCTGGTGCGGCGGCGAACCATACTTGCTGGTCTGCCCATCGTCAAGCTCACGCTTCCCGCGAACGTTCATTCTTTGCGCGCCAGTCTTACGATTTGTCCCGGAGATGAAGGCAAAGCCGTGCTCAACGCACTTTGGCAGGCGGCAAAAAACTTGCCACGCTGGGACGTGCTGGACGTCGCGAATGTGGTGGAAGGAAGCGCATTGGATCGCCTCATCGCACTGGCGCAGACAGATGGATATCGCACGGCGCAGAAGCGCACGTCACAGACTTTATATCTTCCGATCGATACTTCATCAGGCGCTTCCACTCCGGAGAAGTCAGGGGCGCAGCCACCGTGGCTCGCCGGAACGCGCCCCAAATTTCGTTCGCACTTGAGGCGGGCCAAACGTCAACTGGAAGAACAGGGCACGCTGCAAGTAAAGCATTACAGCGCTGCTGATCCTGAAGCGCTGGAAAAATTTTATGCTCTGGAGGCCTCCGGCTGGAAAGGTGCGGAAGGAACGGCAATCAAGTGCCATCCTGCCACGCGCCAGTTTTATGATGCAATCGCGCAGGCCGCCGCGCGTAATGGCTATCTCTCGCTGGATTTTCTGGAGCTCAATGGCAATCCGATCGCTGGACATTTCGGCTTCAACCTGCGTGGCCGCTATTTTCTGGCCAAGGCCGGCTATGACGAAGCTTTTCGCCGTCACGGTCCCGGACAGCTACTGGTCAACGAAATTCTCAATCAAACCCGTGAGCGCGGCCTTCGCGAATTTGATTTCGTCGGCCCGGCCACATGGGACGAAAGCCGCTGGGCTTCAGCGCGTCGCACCAATTATCGCGTCTTCATCTTCCGTAAGAGCTTATATGGCACGTTGCTGTACGTTGCGCGCATTGCTTTACGGGATATCGTGCGCAAACTGCTGGGCCGGCAGGAAGATGAAAGCGCGCCGCTGGAACTGAAATCCAAGCCGCAGAGCAGCGAGAAAGAATCCGCAACTGACAGCGAGAGCAAGTAGATGGCTTACCATCGTGACATCTCGCCTGTGTTTGTCGAAGGCCTGGACATTTCCGCTTACGGCATCACGCGCAGCGTGGGACGGCACGGCGTTCCGGTGTACGCGCTCAATGATAAGCTGCGCGATCCGCTGCGTTATTCCAAGTATGTCCGCGAGTGCTTTGTGTATCCCGACGATCCCAATCAGCCCCGCGCCTACGCCGGTGACAGTGTAGCCAATGAAGATGTGCTGTGCCGGCTGATGCTCGAGTGGGCCGCGCGTTTTGAACAAAAGCCGGTTTTGTTTGCGACCTCTGACTGGTTCGCCCGCTTTTTGTCGCATCGCCAGGCAGAGTTGAAGGACAAATTTCTTTTTCACTGGGCCCCAACGGATATGTTCACCACGATCGTGGATAAAGGTTCGATGGTCCGGTTCTGCGAGCGAGCAGGAATCAAAGTTCCGCGCACGCACATCACTCATCCGAAGGATGACATGGCGCAGATCGCGCGCGACTTTGTCTATCCATCTTTGATCAAGCCCATTCATCGCTACACGGCGGGTTTTCCGGTGGAATCGGCCAAGGTGCTGGTGGCGCAAAATCCGCGGGAAGCCCAGGATTTTTTCGCTCGATATCCGCAAATGAAGGGCGCTACGCTGATCCAGGAATTGATTGAGGGCGCTGACGACCAGGTCTTCCAGTACACGGCGCTGGTCAACACTCAGGGAAAGATTGCGGCGCATTCCACTGTGCGAAAGTTGCGACAATATCCGGCGGGATACGGCAGCATGTGTTACGGACAAACGGAAAAGAATGAAGCGCTGGCTGCTGAAGGCCGCAAGCTGATTCTTGCCCTGGGATATCGCGGACTGGGATCGCTGGAATTTAAGTATCGGCAGAAAGACGGCGGCTACTACTTCATTGAAATGAACACACGCCTGCCCTGGTATAACGGTCTCTTTGCCGACGCCGGTGTGAACCTGCCTCATCTCGCCTACCTCGATCTCACGAACGAAATTTCCCAACCCAACACTGCTATGCTCGCGCCACCACAACAGCGCGACGGCACAACCTGGGTCGGCTATCACAACTATGCCGCATGCTTTCGTGAAATAAAATCTCAGCGTTCTCTAAGCCGCACGAATTTTCTCAGTCACGTCGCCCGGTCAAAATCTTACGGCTGGTGGAACTGGGCTGATCCCAAGCCGTTTTTGGCATCCGGCATTTTGGCGGCAAGGCGCGGCGCGGGAAGCGTGTTGCGGAAGATGGGATTGCGCTAGTCAGCGGGGTGCAACTTGCAAGACCTCAAGACCTATGGAGAATTCGCCTTCATCCTTGCCCCCTTTGCCTGAGTTGTACCGAATGCACGACATCGGGCAATACGTACAGTTCACAGGCGGTCCCTTGGCCAAGCAGCGACGATTAGAACCTTACCGATTTAACTCGCTGGGCCCGTTTCTCCACCCCTGATAGTTCACGCGTTCCAGGTGAACCCGGGCTCCTTGCCAAGATGGTAGATAAACTCGATCTCCTCGCCCGCTCGCCAGCCATTAACCATCAGTGGATGAGTGAGACCCGATTCGTACTCCCGCAGCTTGTGCACGCCAAAGGTATGAATGGTTGTGGTAAGCATCAGTAAGTATTGCGCGGCCACCGCTGACGGTAGGGCGATCCGTGCCGGCGGCAAATGCGACGATACTCGCGCCGCAGACCACGCGCAGACCCGTTCGCGGTTTACTTCGAGAATCCGACCAAGCGGAATCCGTCCACTGCAAGGCTCCGCTGCAACACCGTTGCTACCAAGTTCTCGTGACAGATCGGTGAGAACCGCGTCCACAGCAATCATTTCGGGAACCATCAAGCCTCTGGCTGTAAGTTGGGGAGCCGTGTTCATCAGGATAGCCAATTGCGGTTCTTTCTCCAACGCTCGCTGCATTGCTTCACTCACAACAATGTGCAGGCGGCCATGGTCCGGCATCTGATAATGGGTGGCGTCGCTCACCAGACATTCGATGTTCGCGGCTTCTAACCGCAAAGCTGCCAAGATTTCCTGGACACACGCTATAGCACGCGCATGCACATCGAGCAGCGTAAAGTGAATTGCCTGTCCTGCGAGCAGCGGGAGCAGAGGCAGACACAGCAAAGCAAACGGCCCGCAACCAGCATACAGAACGTTAATGACTTCCCTTGGGAACCGCCGCTGTGCTTCCCGGATCGCGTCATAAACGCCGCGCAGATAGACGGCGGTCCGCCGTACATCCAGCAGGCAGCGGCCGGCATCCAGCGGAGAAATAGCGGACCCCGCCGGAAGTAAGCTAGCCAAACGGTCGCGCGGCTCGAGCGTGTTTTCGTGCAGACCGGTAATGTCGCGAAACAACCGGTCCAGGGATGTCACCGCCGCCTCGCTCTGGCGGTCGTCGTCGCCGCCAAAGAGCAATAAAGAAGCTGCATCAGCCAGCCGGGTTAGCCGCAGGTCGCCGCGAATCATCGATAGAGATTGTAAGTCTGAGAGCTGGTCCCAGTCAGTACGTGGCGTTTTGGATTAGCGCAAAACGCCTATTACTTGGAGCAAGTGGAAAGCTGCGCCGCAGTATCTTTCAGCTATTCGGATTTTCACTCCGGTCACATTACCGCTACTGTGCATCATCCTCCGATCGACGTCCCACAATTTGTTCCGAATTCGTTATGTTATTCGTTTTCGCGTTCACGATGCATCGCCTCGTGACATAATGCGCGGCAACGCAACTAAATCTCTCGGGCAACCTGGTATTTCGATCCGCATGGAGGAGCCGCAAAAGTGAAGAAAATTGCATTCTCGTTTCCATTTGTTATGTTGCTGGTAATCGCGTGCTGCATTATGGCAGGAGTAACGCAAGGTTGTTCCAACAGTCAGCAGAGCGCTTCCAATGTGCCCGCAGGACAAGCCAAAGCGCAATCTACGCCGGTCACGTGCGCCGATTCGGAGTCCTCAACCGGCAATTTCCCACCTGTCCCTACGGTGATTGATAAGACCTGCGCGGTCATTCCACTCGACTTGAGCGGAACTCCCGGGCAACCTCCCACAGATCTTTATTCCTGGCTGACTTTTGTCGCCGTGAACTGGCCGGCAGACGCTACAAGTTGCGCGGCGGATCCGAATGCGAGCATCTCGTCCGGACCGCAAAATCCTACATGGCTCACATTCCTGAGCGATGATGAGATTTTTGTAGGTGCGCCGCAGAAGCCTGCCAACTGGTGTTACAGTCCGGGAGTGAACGGCAAACCGGGAGCGGCGCAAGCCAAGTTTTTGAGCGCTGAAGCCGCTGCTACCGCCAAACGGAAAGCCAAACTGGCGCATCTGCCGCCCAAGGTACGCGCGCTCGCACAGCAACATCCGGAGGTGCAGTTGTTCCTGCACTTCAACTCCAAGGGCCAGGACCTGCTAATCAGCACCACGCAGCTGAAAGCGGCAGTCGACCCGGACTTGAAGAAGATCTTGGACGCAACCGATGAGCCGGTCACAGACCAGAATGGCCGGTTTGTGCGCTACACCATCAACGTTGGCCAGGATGAATATAACTACATCATGGCGAAGAGCCTATGGACGAAAGCCGGCCAAAAGGCGACGGGAGACCTTTCATTCCCTTACAGCAAGCAATCCAGTCCGGATGAGTTGGGCGCGATGGAGTTCAAAGCGGCATGGAAGGTCCTGGGCGCTAATGACAATCCGGCGCACTTCTTCACACAGACGGCAATTGTTTACAACGATAACAACGGATCGCCCAGCCCGGGCAAGAACCCGGTGACCGTAGGCCTGGTTGGACTGCATATTACGCACAAAACTGAGAGGCAGCAGAAATGGCTGTGGGCGACGTTTGAGCAGGTGGAAAACGATACGCAATCGTTTTTCAATCCAAAATGCTCTACCACGGATTGCCCACCCAATGTTGAAACGGCGACCAAGCCCTACTTCGAGCTGAACCCTGACGGCACGCCGCATAACAAGCCGGTGCAGGTAGTGGCCACAATAGAGACCACTGCCGCGGACCTGAACAAAACATTCCAGGGCCTGCTGCCGAACACTCCCTGGGCTTATTACAAGCTGATCAGCACGCAGTGGGTCGGCAACCTGGGCAGCGCCCCCAAGCCGGCAAAATTGGGGAACACCGTGCTGGAGACCTTCGTCAGTAATACCAACCCATACAGTTGCATGGATTGCCATAACTTTGCCCGCGACACTCAAGGCTCTAAGGCAGACTTCAGCTTCATCATCCACGCACAGCAGTAGCGGCTTATTGTCCGGCGCCGGTGTTCCCGGCGCCGGGCGGGCCATAGTTGCGCCACGGCGCTGGATAGCGGCGCGAACCTGGTTAAGCGCGCTACGATCTCCCTCCCAGGCCATTCTTGTTGTTTTTGCATGTTCCTGACGAGTTGTGATCGCGGTTCATCCCGCTGTCCCAACTCCTCGCTCTCATTTATACTTGCTGGTTTCGCAATCGATGGGCGGCGTTGCTGACACGTCCGCCCTCAACTCGCATCTAAGTCGTTGAACAGGAACACACTGAATATGAAGATTCTGGTCTGCATGAAGCAGGTCCCGCAAAAAGACGCGCCTCTTAAACTGAATGAAAGCGGCACATGGATCCGCGACGACGTCTCTTACGAAGTGAACGAACCCGACGCTTTCGCCCTGGAAGAAGCTTTGCGGCAAAAAGAAAAGCATACGGGCGAGGTCGTGGTCATTACCGCCGGCCCGGCGCGTTCGCAGCAGGTGCTGCGGGAAGGGCTTGCCAAGGGCGCGGATCGCGCCATCCATCTGGAAGATAATGGCTTTGTTGGCCTGGACGCCTTCAACATGGCCAAAGCTTTCGTCGCCGCCATCAAAGATGAAAAATTCGATCTCATCTTTACGGGCCTGCAATCGGACGATTACGGTTACGCCCAGACCGGCGTCATCATGGCGGAACTGCTGGGCTGGCCGCATGCCACCATCATCATGGAAATCCAGAAATCGGATACCGGCATCAAGGTCAAGCGTGAGCTTGAATCCGGCTTCTTCCAGCACGTCACCATGCCGTTGCCGGCTGTGCTGACCATCCAATCCGGCATCAACAAGCTGCGCTATGCCACGCTGCTGGGCATCAAGCAGGCCAAGAACAAGCCGCTGCGCAAAGTCACCATGGAGGAAGTAAAGTCCGCGCTGGGTGACAACCTGCAGAAAATCGAAAAGCTTTACATCCCGCAGAAGACCAAAAAGACTGAAATGCTTGAGGGCTCGCCAGGCGAAATCGCCAAAAAATTGGTGGACAAGCTGCGGAACGATGTCCGCGTGATCTGACCTGCAAATTTCGTTTTAAGGAGCGCCTATGGACCGAATGGAATATGACCCTGAAGGCGGAAATTACAAGCCAATAACCGAACATGAGACCGGCGCAACTTTCCTGGTGCTTGGGCTGATCATGTTGATCGCCGCGCTGGGTTGGGTGCTGTATGTGGGCTGGGACATCCGCGGCGGTAATCATTTGATGCAGGCGCTGTTCGCGGCCGACGTGGTCATTGGCCTGGTCCTGCTCATCCTGGGATTCATTAAAAAGAAACGACAAATAAACTAGATGGCAGACACAATTCTTGTAATTGCTGAACAACGTGAAGGCAAGCTTAACCGCGTCTCCATGGAAACCATTGCGGCGGCGCAGGCCATTGCCGCTGAAACGGGCGCAACCGTGGAAGCCGCGCTCTTTGGCAGCGGCATCGCCGGCCTTGCCCCTGAACTCGCCGCCAAAAAGCTGGCCAAAGTCACCGTGATTGAGTCGCCCAAGCTGGCCAGATATGAGCCGGATGGCGTGGTCGCTGCGCTCAAAGACTTTATCAACCAGAAGAAGCCCACGCTGGTGCTGATGCCACACACCTATCAAGTGCGCGACTTCGCTCCGCAACTGGCCACGGCCTTGCAGCGCACGCTCATCAGTGACGCCATTGGGTTCCGCAAAGACGGCGATAAGCTTGTCTTTACCCGCCAGATGTTCCAGGGCAAGTTTGCCGCTGACGTTTCCTTTGCCTGTCCCGCGCCGCACTTTGTTACGTTCCAGGCGGGCGCTTTCCGTGGCGATAAAGCTGAAGCCGGCGCATCGGCTGCCCCGGTTGAAACCGTCAACGCCAATATTGCCGATGGCGTCCAGCGTAACCAGCCTGAAGATCCTTTCAAAGAAGCCAAGCAGGCAGTTGATCTCACGCAGGCGGAGATCATTGTCTCTGTTGGTCGCGGGATCAAAGAACAGAAAAACATCGAACTGGCCAAAGCTCTTGCAGACGCGCTCGGCGGTGAGATTGCCGCATCGCGTCCCATCTGCGACTCCGGCTGGCTGCCCATGGACCGCCAGATTGGCAGCTCCGGCCAGACGGTTTCTCCCAAGCTCTATCTCGCTGTGGGCATCAGCGGCGCCATTCAGCACATTGTAGGGATGAAAGGCGCGCGCAGCATCATCGCCATCAATAAAGACTCTGAAGCGCCCATATTCGAAATCGCCGATTTTGGCGTCGTCGGGAACCTGTTTGACATCGTTCCGGCGCTGACCGAAGAAGTGAAGAAGGCAAAGGGGAGCTAGCCGTCAACAGTCAGCCCAAAACAGAGTGGAAAAGAAGGACAAGCTTACAAATCTGAAACACGGAGGAAGGGAGTAAACGGAGGATTGAAAAGGTCGGGTAGGTTGGAGGTCGGGTCATTTGGTGATCAGGTAAGCTCGATTTGCATTCCACAATCCAAGCATTTTTATCCGCGTTCATCCGCGAAATCCGCGGTAAAAATTCTCCTCTGTTTCCTCAGTTCCTCCGTGTTTCAAAGTTTTTCGTTGAAGGACTGAATGCTGACTGCTGAGTGCTAATTGCTACCTATGATTACTTTCCGCAAACCTCTTGAAGGCATCGATCGTCCGCAGATGGAGTCGGACGTCACCATTGTTGGCGGCGGCCCGGCCGGACTCGCCTGCGCGCTGCGCCTGTCGCAGCTCATCGACCGCCATAACCGCCGCAATCCTGAAGCGCCGCTGAGCAAAGAAAACATCAACGTCTTGGAGAAGGCCCGTGAGTTGGGCCAGCACTCGCTTTCCGGCGCGCTGCTCGATCCTCGCTCCATGGACGAGCTTCTTCCCGGGTGGCGCAGCGAAGCGCCGCTCGATGCCGAGGTCACGCATGAAGACGTTTACTTCCTCACGGAGAAAGGCGAGCATCGCCTGCCCCTGACGCCGCCGCCGTTGCAGGACCACGGTAACTACGTGATCTCAATTAATCGTTTTGTAAAGTGGCTGGGAGAAAAAGTCGAGCAGGCCGGCATCACCGTGTTTACCGGCTTTGCCGGAGCTGAACTTCTTGTGGAAGGCGAGCAGGTGATCGGCGTTCGTACTGACGATAAGGGCGTCGACAAAAATGGCCAGAAGAAATCTAACTTCGAGCCCGGCTATGACGTGAAGTCGAAGATTACGGTGCTGGCGGAAGGCCCGCGCGGCTCACTGACGAAACAACTCGTCGCCAGGTACGACTTGCAGAAAGGCTTGAACCCGCAGGTTTACGGCATTGGCGTAAAAGAGCTCTGGGAAGTCCCTTCCGGCGCCATTAAAAAAGGCCAGGTGATTTATGCCATGGGCTGGCCCTTGACCACAAAGGAATACGGCGGCGGCTGGATTTACGGATCAAAAGACAACATCGTTTCACTCGGCTACGTTACCAGTCTCGACTACCAGGACCCGCGTCTTGATCCACAGCGCGTGTTGCAGGATTTTAAAATGCATCCGCTCATTGCGCGCATGCTCCGCGGCGGCAAGATGATCCGCTACGGCGCAAAGACATTTCCTTATGGCGGCTGGTTTTCCATGCCGCCGCTGGCCGGTAATGGATGGATGATCGTCGGCGATTCCGCCAGCTTCCTGAATTCGCAGCGGCTCAAGGGCATTCACCTGGCCATCAAGAGCGGCATGCTCGCCGCGGAAACCGCCTTCACTGCGCTGCTGGAAAACAATTTCAGCGCCGCGCGCCTCCAGCAATACAAAGAGAGTGTCGATTCCAGCTGGATTAAGGACGAGCTGTGGGAAGTGCGTAACTTCCATCAGGGCTTTGAAAACGGTCTGGTCTCCGGCATGATGCACACGGCTTTGCAGCAGATCACCGGTGGGCGCGGCCTGCATGAGATTTATCCCGCGCACCCAGGCCATACGCGGATGAAGCACCTTGACCAGTTGCCCGCCGATGGCGGCAAGCGCGCTCACCTGCTCGGCAAAGCCAAGGGTGACGGCACGCTCACTTTCGACAAGCTGACCGATCTCTATCATTCCGGCACCAAACATGAAGAAGATCAGCCTTCACACCTGATCATCCATGACACGAATATCTGCAGCGCGCGTTGTACGGTAGAGTACGGTAACCCTTGCCAGAATTTCTGTCCGGCCAATGTTTATGAGATGGAAGAAGACGCTTCAGCGCCAAACGGCAAGCGGATCCATCTGAATCCTTCCAACTGTGTTCACTGCAAGACCTGCGACATCATGGATCCTTACGAGATCATCACCTGGGTGCCACCGGAAGGCGGCGGCGGCCCGAATTACGACGGCATGTAGTTGCACCAAGCTGTCCGCCCCTAATACGCCAGACTGTTTTGTGCCTGGCCTGCCGATTTCTCCCAAATAGCTCTGGCGGCTGTCTTGAAGTCGATTTGTTTGGGCCGGACAGTTCCATTTCGGGCATGTTCCATTCCCTGCACTGTCCTAAAATCCCATAGCCGCTCTTCCTTTTTTCTGATACTGTTGCCGCCAACTTTTGGCGGCCTTGCCCAAAAACGTATTTCTGATCGTGCGAAAATGGCAACCGCGAGAGAAAAGTGTGAAACAAGGAGCTTATATGGGGAACTGTGGCACTCACTTCAAGTCTGCAAAACTACTTTCGTATGTATGCATTTTGATGTTGGCATTCAGCTCACAGGTGGTTGCGCAAAGTGCGCGGGCAAGAATCGTCGGCACGGTAAAGGACCCGCAGGGAGCGGTTGTCGCCGGTGCGAACGTGAATGTCATCAACGTCGCTACAGGTGTGCAAAACCCAACAGTCACGGATGCGCAAGGCACTTACCAGGCGCTGGAACTGCCTATCGGCACATATAAGGTCAAAGTCGGGCGCAGCGGGTTTTCCACCACGGAAACCGTTGCGTACACGCTTGAGATTAACCAGGTCCAGCGGATCGATATAACGCTGAAGCTGGGAACGAATACAGAGACGGTTGAAGTGACTGGCGACGCCTCACAGGTGGAAGTGGTAAATCCAACGTTGGGCGCATCCATCACCAGCCGTCCCATCGTCGATCTGCCTTTGAACGGCCGCAACGTTCTCGATCTCGCTTTGTTGGAACCGGGCGTAACGCCGCACAATAATGACGATACCGGCGCGGGTAGCTATAACATCGCAGGCTCGCGCGCGGATTCCGTGACGTTTGTTCTCGATGGCGGAGTGGACAACAATCTGTTGAGCAATGGCGTAGTTTACACACCTAACCCGGACGCGGTGCAGGAGTTCCGCATTCTTACCAGCAATTACACGGCGGAATATGGGCGCAACTCCGGGGGAATCGTGAGCCTGGTGACGAAGTCTGGCGGCAACTCAGTGCATGGCTCCATTTTCGAATTCAATCGCAATGATGCCTTCAGCGCCAATTCCTATTTCAACAATAAGAACGGCCTTCCGCGTGACACTCTCAAACGCAATCAGTATGGCTTTGCCGTCGGCGGTCCCATCAAGAAGGACAAGTTGTTCTGGTTTACCAGCTATCAGGGCCAGAAGCAGACTGCCGGCCACAGCGTAGCGGTCAGCACCTTTACCCCGGAAATGCTCACAGGCAATTTTTCCCATGCTGGGCCGGGCGGCACAGTAGATTCCAATGTCGCCGGTTTTCTGTTAGCGAATCCTTTCTTCCAGCCTAACCCCGCGCTGGCTGCGCAGGGAATCATTGATCCAAGCCGCATTGATGTTGTGGCAAAGAACTATATCGCCAAAGGACTGATTGCGGCCGCGCCAAACAATGTTGTTCCCGGCGCATGTGACGCCTTCTGCTCCGGCACACTGAACGCCCAGGGGAGCAATATTGATAATTTTAACGAGTTCACCGCGCGTCTGGACTACAACATGTCAGAGAAAGACCATTTCAATGGAACACTCGGGGGCAGGCGCTTCAATCAGTCTCGGCCGCTGCCTGCCGGCGGCCCCGGATTTCCCACCACCACCGTTCCGCACAACTATTTCTCCACTCTGACTTACACGCATACGTTCAGCCCGACGTTACTCAGCGAATTTCATTTCACCTTGCAGCGCAATGCCCAGGATCAGGCCGTTCCTTCCACAGCTCTGCCCACTCCCGCGCAACTCGGCGTCGGCGTCACGCCTGACCAGTCCACTGGTCCCACGCGGCTCGGCTTTTCATCAGGGTTAGTGACGGGATTCAGTCCTCAGGGTCCAACTAAGCTCATCAACAACACTTTCTCGTATGCAGAAACTCTTACCTGGATCAAGGGACGTCACAACTGGAAGTTCGGCGGCAGCTTTACCCCTTACCAGAACAACACTCTTTTTGATTTCTTCGTGAATGGCCAATTCGACTTCGACGAATTTAACGGAGCGCTCAATCCTTACGCGAATTTCCTGTTGGGACAACCTGAAGATTACTTCCAGTTTGGCAGCGCGCCTTCCAATATCCGGCAGAAGTCCACGTATTTCTTTGCGCAGGACGAATGGCATGCCCGCCATAATCTTGTGCTCACGCTGGGGCTGCGCTATGAATATAGCTCTCCCAAGCTCGATACGCAGGGAAGGTCTTTCAGCATCCTCCCTGGCGCGCAATCTACCCGCTTTATCAATGCTCCAGTATCTTTGCTGTTTCCCGGCGATAAAAACGCTCCCACGGGAGCGAATTTCCCCGATAAGAACGATTGGGCTCCCCGCGTTGGCTTTGCCTGGGACCCGAAGGGTGATGGCAAAACCAGTATCCGCGGTGGTAGCGGTATTTTTTACGACGTGTTAAAAGGTGAAGACAATCTCCAATTCAATGGACAAGCGCCATTCTTTGGATTCACCAGCCCTGTGTTCAATGATTGCAGCGTTGCCGGAAATTGCACCTTCCCCACCGGGTTCATGAGCGATCCTTTTGGCACCACGGGCACGCCAAATCCATTCCCCTCCAAGCCGCCGGCGCCGAACATTGACTTTGGCGCTGCTGGATTTTTGCCCTTTGGCGGTGGTGGCGTTTTTTTCGTGAATCCGCACCTGCGGACACCTTACACAATGCAATACAACCTCGACATTCAGCGCGAAGTGGCAAAAAACGTCGCCATGGAAGTCGGGTATGTTGGCAGCCAGTCGCGTAAGTTGACCACGCTGGTGGATATCAATCACTTTGATCCAGCCACGCTGACCTCAACACCACATCGTGCGCTCAACGAGATTGGGACAATAGACGACTTCCGCTTCAGCTTTACGCCGGAATTTGAAAATGCCGTCAATGCCAATTACAACGCGCTGCAGACCAAGCTTTCCAAAAAACCCACGGCAACCCCCATTCTGGGAACAACCTACTTCACTCTGTCCTATACCTGGGCGCACTCCATTGATAACTCCTCCGGTTTCCGCAACCGGAATTCTGCGATCCCGTTCTTCCAGAGGAACGTGTTTCGCACTTCCTCTGACTTTGATATCCGCCACCAGGTTAGTTTCAGTGGCGGATGGGACCTGCCCTTTGACCATGCCTGGACCAACGGTCCCAAGCGGCTGACCCAGGGCTGGAGCTTGTTCCCGATTATTCAATACCACACAGGTTTCCCGCTGGATGTGCTGGCGAACCTGAGCACCAGAAGGTCTGTTCCCGGTCCTTCAGGGGAAGGAGACTCAGGCCTAGTCTTCGCGACGTTGACCGGGCCCATTACCTACAAGGACCCGCATACACCAACACCCGGCGCTCCCGGCAACCAGTTCTTTACTGGCAACTTCACTTCTCCTGACCCCTCGGTAATTACAGGCAGTTACGGGTCTGGAAGGAACATTCTGCGTGGCCCGGGACGCGCAAACTTCGACATGGCTGTGTCGAAGACAACGAAAATTACCGAGCACACAGCCCTGCAAATCCGTGCCGAGTTTTTCAATATTTTTAACCACGCTGAGTTCCTGGAGCCGGATACCAATATTTCCAGCGGAACCTTTGGCCAGGTCACGTCTACCTACGATCCCAGGATCATCCAGTTTGGAGGCAGATTCACCTTCTAAACACGGATGTCTCATCGATTGAAGAGGCCGGGCATTTTATGTCCGGCCTGATTTTTGGCGCTCAAAACCAAAAATGCCGCTTTGCGATAATCAATCCGCATGAACATCCGCCTTCTCACTCCTGATGATGCCGAAGCCTTCTGGCATTTGCGGCTTGAAGCTCTGCGCAACGATCCCGCTTCTTTTGCCGACTCAGCCGAGGAGCACCTCAACACTACAGTCGCAACAGCCCGTGAACGCCTTAGCAAGAACGATGCCGCCAGCAATTTCATTGTCGGCATGTTTGAAGAAGGCAAGCTCGCTGCCACGGCTGGCTTTTACCGTTACACCCACAACAAAGAGCGCCATAAAGGCCATATTTGGGGTGTTTACGTGCGGCCGGAATCACGCGGCAAGGGCGTCGCCAGCGCGCTGATGAAAGAAATCGTCCACCGCGCCCGCGAACTCCATGGCCTGGAGCAGATCACGCTGGTGGCTTCCGCAAACTTTCCCGCACAAAGGCTGTACAAAGCTCTGGGATTTGAAAGCTACGGAGTCGAGCCGCACTCCTTAAAGATCGGCGATCAGTATATTGATGATGTGCTGATGGTGCGTTGGCTATAAAAACCTGCACAGCCTCACTTTTGTGCGCAAACATTTAAAGTGCACGCGCTCCGCTTCCTCTTTATAATGCTTGCATAGGTTCCGACCACATCCGGCCTTAGGAATACCTGGCCAATGTGGCGGCTCCTTGCTGAAGAATGCAAGGACGAGGGTTTGGAGCGGAAACGCACAAGCCTCCCGTATTTGGAAAGGAACCGAAACACGCTTCGGCGTATTTCCCTCCTTTCCGTCTCCTCGCAATCCATCAGCAGTGACGAAGCATATGCGGCTTCAGGACAAACACGGACGTTTTATTACCGACCTGCGCGTCAGTATCACGGACCGCTGCAATTACAAGTGCGTGTATTGCCGGACTGGGAATGAAGGCGCTCAATATTCTGAACTTCCATTCGCCGACTACCTGCGTCTGGTGCGAATTTTTGTTGAGTCCGGTATCGAGAAGGTCAGGCTCACCGGCGGTGAGCCCCTGTTGCGTAACGGTCTGGTGGATTTTGTCCGCGATTTAGCCAAGCTGCGCACGCTCGATGGCCAAAAGCTCGATCTGGCCATCACTACCAATGGCCATCTCCTGTCCGAACTCGTTCAGCCGCTCAAAGATGCCGGCCTCCGTCGCGCCACCATCAGCATGGACGCCGTAGATGCAGAGAAATTTGCCCGGATCACCCGCGTTCCCAACGGGTATGACAGTGTGCTCGCGGGTATCCGCGCGGCCAAGCGTGCCGGACTGGAGCCGGTCAAGGTCAACTGCGTTCTTCTGCGTGGATTCAATGAAGATCAGATCGTAGAATTCGCCCGGTTTTCCCGCGAAGAAGGCGTAATCGTGCGCTTTATCGAATTCATGCCGCTCGAAGAAGACCGCGTCTGGTCGCCGGACGTAGTTGTCCCAATGGATGAAATTCTGGAAAAGCTCAACGAGTTTCGTCCCGTGCGCCAACTCCCCAATGAACTTAGCGAAACTGCGCGACGCTATACATTTGACGACGGCAAGGGGGAAATCGGCATTATCGCTCCTGTCTCGCATCCTTTCTGCGGGCACTGCTCGCGCGTCCGGCTCACCTCAGACGGCAAGATCCGCACCTGCCTTTTTTCCCTGCTTGACCATGACATGGCGGGACGAATGTATCGCGGCGCCAGTGATAGTGAATTAACTGATTACGTTCGGTCAGTGGTCGACCAGAAAGAAGCCCGCCATCACATTGGAGAAGCGGGATTTATCAAGCCTTCCCGCAGCATGGTCCACATTGGCGGCTGAGCGGGCCTACCTGTCGGTAACTTGCAACCTATAAATGAAGGTTAGTAAGATTTGCCCAATCCCCTAAAGAAAGGGCGAGCCCGAACACGCGGCGAGCCTGTTGTCACAGGAGCATCAGCGCGCTCAATCAAGAGAAGCTGTTGGGCGGTTTTGGAGCGAAGCGACAAAAGATATGGACGTGAATCTCCTCCGGCAATATTGAATTCCCCCAAAAATTGCTTTGAAAACAGGATAATGGTTTCGAACGGAATAATCAGAGGAACTTCAGCGGTTCAGACACGGGACCCACATATGGCGCTTGCGGTGGAAGTTGCCGGCAAAACCGACCTCGGGTGCGTGCGCACGAACAACGAAGATAATTTTGGCTTCGATTCGCGCTATGGCATCTTTGTGGTTTGTGACGGCATGGGCGGGCAGGCCGCCGGTGAAGTCGCCAGCAAAATGGGCGTGGATATTCTTCTGGATTATTTCCGAAGCCAACATTCAGACGCAACCAAGCAATCGCTGAACGGACACAATGGCTCCTCCGGGGTGCAGAGCCTGGCCAATGCGATTCAACTGGCGAACAAGACAATTTTCCAGGCGGGACAGCAACAGAACGGGCGCAACGGCATGGGTTCAACAATTGTTGCGGCCCTGGTTCGCGGCAACTCGCTGGCCATCGCGAATGTGGGCGACAGTAGGATTTATCTGGTTCGTCAAGGCGGCATCCAGCAGCTCACTGAAGACCATTCGCTAGTCATGGAGCAGGTGCGGCGCGGGTACATCACTCTGGAACAGGCACAGCAATCAGAAATGCAGAACATCATCCTGCGGGCGCTGGGCGCGGAAGAAGTGGTTGAGACCGATATTGAAGACCTGGTTACGCTTCCCGGCGACATTCTGATAATGGCCTCAGACGGACTAACTCGTTATGTGCCTGAAGAAGACATTCTGAAGACCGTGCAATGCCGGCGGGACCTGCAGCAGGCTTGCGGTGAATTGGTAAGAAAGGCCAGGGAGTGCGGTGGCGATGACAACATTACCTGCTTGCTGGTGCGGATCGTGGACCGGCCCTGGTATCAAAACATTCTGGGTAAGCTGTTTTTCGGAGGCGCGCAGTGGCAAAACTCTATTTGAAATTTGAACAGAATGGCCAGGTATTAAAAGAGGTCTTTCTGTCGCAGGCGGCAACAACCATTGGCCGCCTGCCGGACAACAGCGTGCAGATAGATAATCTTGCCGTTTCCGGCCACCATGCCCGCATCACCTGGGAAAAAGACCATTACATTGTGGAGGACCTTGGATCGCTCAACGGAACTTACGTCAACAACGAGCGTGTGGGCAAGGCCACGCTGAAGAACGGCGACCAGGTAAAGATCGGAAAGCATCTGGTGGAGTTCAAGCATGAAAGCTCCGTGCCGAATTTTGCCGTCGCGGCGGTCAAGGCCGGACCGTCCGCCCCAAAACTTGACGCCACCATGATGCTGGATACAAAGCAGGCCCGTGAAAAACTTGTTGACAAAAACGCTCCCTCGGCAATCTCAGGGCCTCTGGGAATTTCGCGGCCCGCGTGGATGTCAGATCCGTTTGCCAATGGCAAAGACCGTATCGGCCTGCTTAACATTTTGGAAGGCAAAACCGATCAGGAGAAATACGTTCTTACCGGCAGGATGACGATGATTGGCAAGTCCAGCATGGCATCCATCAAGCTGAAAGGTTTTTTCGCACCCACCACGGCCGCGCTGATCAGCAAGCGTGACAATAAATATTTTATTTCCCCGTCAGAGAGCAGGGCAAAGCTGAAGATCAACGGAGAAGAAGTCATCACGCAACGCGAGCTGAGCGCCGGCGATGTAATTGAAGTAGGAAAAGTAAAAGCCGCCTTCAGCTTTCAGGATTGAGCTCGCTGGTTCTCCCCGCTATTTAATTCTTTCCAGCACCAGCAGCGTGCGGTCGTCCTGGGCTTCTGCGTTGGCGCAAAAAGACTCCACGGCACCCAGAATTTCGCGGATCGGTTCTTCGCTGCCCAAAAAGTCTCCTATAAGATGAGTGCCGAACTCCGCTCCTTCCGCGTTTTCCGTCTCGCTAATCCCGTCGGTCAGTATACAGACCCGCGATCCCGGAGGCAACTGGCGCTCGATTACGTGAAAGTTAACTTCAGCAATAAGCCCCACCGGCATGTCACCGTCTTCCACATGGATGACTTTTCCATCCTGCGCAAGGATAGCCGGAACGTGCCCGCAGTTCACCAGGGCTAGCTTTCCATCGCGATTGAGCTGCGCGGCCAGCAGGGTAGCGTACTTCTGCCCGGCCACCCGGGAACAGAGAAATGTATTTACTGAAGCAATCGCATCCACCAGCCGCGCGCCGCTCGTCATCTGCGCGTAAAACATCCCGTGAATCACTGATGCCAGCAGGGCCGCCGAGACTCCTTTGCCGGAAACGTCTGCCACAATCACCGTGACTGCGTCGGGCGAAACGTGGACATCAAAAAAGTCACCGCCTACTTCACGGCACGGAATGCTGCATGCATTCACCCGGACGAAGTCGGTCTCTACCTTTGAGGCCGAGGTGAGGCTCCGCTGGATGGATGCGGCAATGTCCATCTCTTTGCGGTATTGCAGCGCCGCCTGTTCCGCCGCTACCAATTTGGCGCTCTCCAGCACCGCCGCACATTCACTCGCCAGCGCGCGTAGCACTTCATGGCTTACGCCTGAAAGGTTCAGCGAGACGAGGCGGCTATCCAGGTAGAGCACGCCATCGGCCTCGGTGGGCGAATTCCCATGCTGCCGTTTCCGTAGCGGGATGGCGATAACCGTCCTGAGTTCATTCATCACAATGCTCTGGCGCTCTGCCAGGGCCTGCTGCTTCAAAGCGTCGCCGGTAATGAACTCGGCGGCTGAGGATAAAGCTTCCTGTACCACAGAATGGGAAACCTTGGAGTCATTTATCAGGCTCACGCCTTTGTTGTCCCGCCCACATGCCAACACGGGCCTGCCGCCCTTCCCCGCGTCCTTCAAGTACACAAACCCGCGCTCGGCCTTGGTGATCCTCAAGGCGTAATCGAGCATGTTGCCCAGCACTTCATTCACCACCACCCCGCCGCCGGTAAGGCTGCGGGCCGCTTCAAGAAAGAGGCGCAGTTTCTCCAGGTCAGAGGTATCAGATTTTGAAACCAGCCGTGACAGCAAGAGATTGGTGGAATTATCCGTGGTGTACGAGATAGCGTTACCACGCCGAAAAGTTATTTTTACGCCGGCCACGCCGAATGTAATTTCATCATTGTTTTTCAGCCTGGCGCGTTCGCATCGTGAGCCGTTGACGAACGTCCCATGACGGCTTTCACAATCGACAATGTAGTAGTCCTCGCCCTCAATCACCACTTTGGCGTGCTGCCGGGAAACCTTCAGGTCGGCGATTGTGGCGTCGCATTCCTCGGCGCGGCCCAGGGAAAACGGCGACTTGGTGATCGGAAGTTTGCGGTGCTCTCCTCCCACGTCGATCAGGAGTGTTGCTTCGCCCGCTTGTAATGAAGCCGCGACTGCCATCGTAAGCGAATTATAACCCGCTGGAGCCGCAGAGTTTGCGCTTACAGCTAAACTACAGATCAGGAGTGTGGGAGCTCAACAGGGCGTGTGGGTCAGAAACCCGGCGCTGTTATGCTTATCAGTCGCCCATTGATTTTCCTGTAGGTTCTGCCAATCCCTATTCTCAACCAACCCGAGCGAGCCAACGCTGCGCTGCAGAGCGCTCCGGAGAAAACTGATCGCCGCGCCATGGCAATGGTCTCAACGCTGTTTTTCGCCTGGGGCTTCCTCACTTGCCTGAATGACATTCTGATCCCGCATTTAAAGAATATCTTCGACCTCAATTACACAGAGGTCATGCTGGTGCAGTTTGCCTTCTTTTCATCTTATTTCCTGTTCTCCATGCCTTCCGGCAAAATCGTGGAATGGATCGGCTACAAACGGTCCATGGTGACCGGACTTCTCACAATGGCCGCAGGCGCGTTCATGTTTGTTCCCGCCGCATCAATCCCATCATTTCCGCTATTTCTTACCGCGCTGATTGTGCTGGCAGCAGGCATGACCATATTGCAAACCTCGGCGAATCCGTACGTCGCCATTCTCGGTCCGCCGCGCACTGCCTCCAGCCGCTTGAATCTGACGCAGGCTTTCAATTCACTGGGAACCACACTGGCCCCACGATTTGGAAGCTGGCTGATCCTGGGCGCCGCGCTTGCTCCTCTCGGGATTGAGGCCATGCGCACGATGACCGTTGATCAATTGCATGCGTACCGGATACAGCAGGCTGCCTCGGTGAAAGTGCCTTATATCGGACTTGCCGTGGCGCTCATTTTGTTGGCGGCGACTGTGGCCTGGTTCAAGTTACCGGTCATTGAGTATGCAGAAGCGCATGGTCACGCGACCGGCAGTATCTGGCGGCATCGGCGGCTCATGCTGGGTGCAGTAGGAATTTTCGTTTATGTCGGCGCGGAAGTTGCCATTGGCAGCCTGATGACCAACTATTTCAACCAGAAGGAAATTGGCGGCCTTTCGTTGAAAGATGCGGCCGGCTACCTGCAGTATTATTGGGGCGGCGCAATGGTCGGACGGTTCGTTGGGTCAGTGCTGCTGCAAAGGTTTAGAACGCAGAACCTTCTAGCATTCAATGCGATTGTGGCCGCGCTGCTGGTAACAATTTCCATGCTGACGGTCGGTCATCTGGCGATGTGGACGCTTATCCTCGTCGGCCTGTTCAATTCCATCATGTTTCCCAGTATTTTCACCCTGGCGATTGAGGGACTTGGGCCGCTTACGGGAAAAGCATCGGGCTTGCTGGTTGCGGCTATTGTCGGCGGTGCTATTGTCCCTGAACTGCAAGGCTTTCTCGCCGATCACATTGGGATCCACCGCGCGTTCATTCTGCCGGTGCTTTGCTACGCTTACATTATTTTCTATGCCGTCAAAGGAGCCTCTGCTGAGAGGCCGCAGCCAGCATAATTTCGGACTATGATAAAGAGAAGCACGTACCGGCAGGCAGACCGCCTGTGAGGAGTGTCGATGTATTTTGAGCAGTTCTATCTCGGATGCCTGGCGCATGCTTCTTACATGCTGGGATCTGAAGGCGAAGCCGCGGTCGTGGACCCGCAGCGGGATGTAGAAATCTACCTGAAGGCCGCAGACCAGCAGGGCCTGAAAATCCGCCATATTTTTGAAACGCATCTCCATGCCGATTTCGTTTCCGGCCATCTGGAACTGGCCAAGCGCACGGGCGCAAAAATTTATATCGGCGCACAGGCTGGCGCGACATTCCCGCACATAGCTTTGCATGACGGATCAGAAGTTCCATTCGGCAAGCTGCGCATTACAGCACTGGAAACGCCCGGTCATACCCCTGAAGGTATTTGCCTGGTCGTTACCGATGAAGAAAAGTCTCAGGCTCCCTGGGCCGTACTGACGGGCGACACGTTATTCATTGGCGACGTTGGACGGCCCGATCTCTCTAAGACACATACGCCGCAGCAACTGGCCGGGAATCTTTATGACAGCTTGCATGACAAACTGATGAAGCTGAGCGATCAAGTGTTGGTCTATCCTGCGCATGGGGCCGGGTCGCTGTGTGGGCGTAATATGCGCGCGGAGCGCTCGTCGACGATCGGAACGGAAAGGCTGACTAATTACGCGGTTCAAATTAACAGCCGCGAAGAATTCATCCGGCAGCTCACAGAGAACCTCCCTTCCCGCCCAGAATACTTCTTGCAGGACGCGCAGATCAATCGTGCCGGCGCTCCCCCGCTTTCAGCATTGCGCGACCTTCCAGCCATTTCCGCTGCGGAGCTTTCCGCGCTACTGCAACAAGGGGTTTTTGTGCTCGATGTCCGTTCCAACGCGGATTTTGCCGCGGCGCACGTTCCGGGTTCGGTCAACATTGCGCTGTCCGGTCAGTTTGCTTCATGGGCTGGAGCAATCATGGGTCTGGGCGCGCATCCAATGCTGGTGGCGGATACGCCGGAGCAATATGCCGAGGCTCGGCTTCGTCTGGCGCGTGTCGGCATTGAAGATCCCCGTGGATTTCTTCAGGGCGGTATTGCCGCATGGAAGCAGGCTAGATTTCCCGTGGCCGATGTGCCGCAGATCACCGTCCAGGAGTTATCGGGGCAGAGAAGTCAGGATTTGCAGGTGCTTGATGTGCGTCGCGAACCGGAGTGGCAGGCTGGGCACATTGAGGGTGCGGAATGGTTCCCGCTGGATAACTTCAAGATTTCTGCGCCACAGCTTGATCCATCAAGGCCTGTGGCCGTCCATTGTCAGGGAGGATACCGCAGCATGATTGCCTGCAGCCTGCTGCAACGGGCGGGATTGCAAAACGTGATAAACGTCACCGGCGGCTTTGATGCGTGGCGTCAAGCCGGACTGCCGGTAGAGGTTGCCGTGGCTGAAAGCGTGTAATCAAGGCACGGTTCACCGGCTTGCCCGCCGCAATATCAATCCAATTCCTGTACACTAACCGCGATTCCTTGAGGGAACTACCCAATGCGTCTTAACAGACTTGTTTCCATCGCAATGTTGTTCGCTGCCATCATTTTTATCCAGAGCTCCGCCCAGAACCAGCCCGGGCAAAAACCGGAAAAGCCCGGTATCGCTAACCCTGTAGCTGTGATCGACGACAAGCCAATTACCGCGCTGCCTTACACGCCCAGCCTTGATCTTCCGTCCATGGATAAATCGGCCGATCCGTGCGTCGACTTTTATCAGTACACTTGCGGCGGCTGGATGAAAAGCAATCCCATCCCCGCAGACCAGGCGGCTTGGAGCGTTTATGGCAAGCTCACGGTCGATAACCAGCGCTTTCTCTGGGGCATTCTTGACGACTTAGCAAAGAAGACCACTGGGCGAACCGCGACGCAAGAAAAAATTGGCGATTATTTTTCCGCCTGCATGAATGAGGCAGAAGTGGAGAAGCTGGGCGGGACCCCTCTGAAGCCGGCGCTGGATGCAATTGCGGTGCTCAAGAACAAAAAAGATCTGGCTGCATTGTTGGGGGGTGAGCATCTGGCAAATGCCACTGAAGGTTTGTTATTCGGATTTGGCTCTGACCAGGACTTCTCTAATTCCAGCGAGGTCATCGCGTTTGCCACGGCGGGCGGCCTGGGCCTGCCTGATCGCGACTATTACACCAAGCCCGAAGCCAAATCAGAAGAAATCCGGCAAAAATATCTTATCCACGTGCAGAAGATGCTGGTGTTGCTGGGCGATACTCCTGAAGCTGCCAAGCGCGAAGCCGCCACAATCATGAAGATTGAAACTGCCCTGGCCAAGGCTTCACTCACGCGGGTAGAGCAACGCGACCCGCACAACCTGTTCCATAAAATGGACCGCAAGCAGCTGCAGGCTCTTACCCCAGATTTCGACTGGAACACTTACCTGAAGACTACTGGCCTTGACCAGGTAAGCACCTTCAACGTGACCGAGCCAAAGTTCTACCAGGAGTTGGACCGCCAGATCCAAAGCAACAGCTTGGACGACCTGAAAACATATCTGCGGTGGCATGTCGCCAGCGCCAATGCGCCGTATCTCTCTTCAAAGTTTGTGCAGCAGAACTTCGACTTTTACTCCCATACCCTGCGCGGCGTGGAGCAGATTGCTCCGCGCTGGAAACGCTGTGTCCGGCTTACGGATAGTCAATTGGGAGAAGCTCTTGGCCAGGAATTTGTAAACCGCGCCTTCAGTCAGGAAACAAAAGAAAGCACTCTGAAGCTGACCAAATTGATTGAGCAGGCGATGGAAGAGGACATCAAGCAGCTCACATGGATGGGTCCGGAAACCAAGAAGCAGGCGCTTGAGAAACTGCATTCGGTGGTCAACAAGATCGGCTACCCGGACAAGTGGCGCGACTACAGCTCTATTGAGGTTAAGCCTGATGATTTTGTCGGCAACGTGCATCGGGCCACCATGTTTGAGTCACGACGCCAACTGGCGAAGATCGGTAAACCACTGGATCGTGGCGAGTGGGGCATGACTCCGCCTACGGTGAATGCTTACTACAATCCGCAGATGAATGATATTAACTTTCCTGCGGGCGTTCTGCAGCCGCCTCTCTATGACCCCAAGATGGACGATGCTCCTAATTACGGCAACACTGGCGGTACCATCGGCCATGAATTGACGCACGGCTTTGACGATCAGGGACGCCAATTTGATGCCAAGGGTAATCTTCGTGATTGGTGGACCAAGGAAGATGGTGCGCAGTTTGAAAAGCGCGCTCAATGCATCGTAGACCAGTACGCGGCCTACACGATCGTTGACGATATCAAGATCAACAGCAAGCTTACGGAAGGCGAGGACGTTGCCGACTTAGGCGGGCTGATCCTGGCATATATGGCATGGAAGTCTGACACGAAGGGTAAGCAACTGGAAAACCGCGACGGCTTTACTCCGGACCAGCGTTTCTTTATCGGATATGCGCAGTGGGCTTGTGAGAATGACCGTCCGGAAAACCTGCGCGCTAACGCTATCACCAATGAGCACTCTCCGGGTAAATATCGGGTTAACGGGCTAATGGTGAACATACCTGAATTCCAGCAGGCGTTCAGTTGCAAAGCGGGCCAGCCAATGGTCAAAGAGAATCGTTGCCGGGTGTGGTAGCCCAACCGCAAATTCGTCCCGGCAAAATATTGCTGGAAGTCTGCATTGATTCGGTGGAGTCGGCTATCAATTCAGAGCGCGGCGGGGCTGACCGGGTTGAGCTTTGTGCCGGCCTTTACGAAGGCGGTATCACACCCAGCGCAGGCATGATTGCCGCGGTGCGCAAGAACATTGAGATTGGCCTTCACGTAATGATTCGTCCGCGCGGCGGAGATTTCTTTTACAGCGCAGACGAATTCGGCACCATGCAGCGCGACATCCTGATCGCAAAACAACTTGGCGCGAATGGCGTGGTCTTTGGCATCCTGAATACCGGCGGGCAGGTGGATGAGGATCGAATGCGGCAGTTGGTTGATATGGCGCGTCCACTTAAAGTTACATGCCATCGCGCCTTCGATATGTCATGCGATCTGGAGCAGGCGTTAGAAGCTCTGGTGGAAGTTGGCGCCGACCGCGTTTTGACTTCCGGCAGTAAGCGAAGCGCCGTGGATGCAATGCCAACGCTGAAGCATTTGGTGCAGCAAGCTGCCGGACGGATTTCTGTGATGGTTTGTGGCGAACTCTCCACAGCGAACGTGAAAGCAGTGCTCGGGTACTCGAATGCCACTGAGGTCCATGCCGGACCGGGTACCACTGTGACCAGCCCTATGAAGTTTCGCAACCAGAAGATTGAAATGGGCACGCTCACCAACAGCGAGTATCAGCATTCGGTGGTCAAGGAGAGCAGTGTGCGTGAACTCAGGGCTGCTATCGACAGCGTATAGAGCTTCTCTCGTCCTTCATAAGCAATCGCGGCACTTCTATGTTCCAACGCCGCTTGATAACGCTAAAATATATTTAGCGTCTAACAACTGTGCAATGAATTTTTCTTTCGAACAGGACCGGCATGAATGGAACACGTTGACGCGGAGCCAGCCCGCTGGGCGTCGTCGCTGGAGTTTCTCTGTTTGCATCTCGTCATTATTTCATTTGGCGGTGGTGGTCCTGTTTTGCTGGCCAACCTCTCCTATATTTGTGAGGCCTGCGCTGATCGCGCGCGGAGAAGGCGGTAGTGCGACGCCATCGTCGGTGGTGCTATATGCCCCAAACGATCTTCAGATAGCCACTTCCAGCAGCCCGCCTGTCCTGTCTCTGCCCGTGCCAGAGCGTAAAAAGCCTAACAAGGCAAAGCTCACGAAGCGGGCCAATGTGATTGAGGAAGCAGACAAGACTCCCAATCAGGCTGAGGTCGGCTCGGAAAATGGTTCCGCTTATGACGGGCTCGCAAGCGGCGATGAAGTTAAGCCGGCTCTGCCCGTAGCGTTTCAAGACCTTAAGATTCCTCGATCAGAGCTGCCAAGCGGTATTCAGGGCGACGTAATTGTGGAAATCACAATTGACGCACAGGGCGCAGTGATAGGAGAACGGCTTCTTCAAGGTCTGGGTCATGGCGTTGACGATCGGGTGATCGCGGTTTTGCGGGACTGGCGCTTTCATCCGGCAACACGGAATGGCGTAGCGATCCCATCCAAGCATGATGTGCACTTCCACTTTCCTAGCTAAGTTCCTGGCGGGTCACTCTTACTCAACATTATTGCCAGGCTCACTTCGGGTCGTATACCGATGCTTAGATTGTTTGCATAGGTAGGCAATCCCCTTTTCCATATATTGCCCTGCAAAATACGCATTTTCAATATTGCTCCATATTCTTTCTTCTTCTTAGGATAGGCTCCAGCGCTGGCATCCATAGGCCATGCGTCTAATGAATAGCTGGGGCTTGAAGAGAAGTCGTCAGGCTCTTTTTGATCCGTCGCAACCAGCCGATCAGAACCCGTTTTGATGCATCAACAGGAACTGCCCTTCCAAAAGATAAAGCCGTGCTGCTTTGTAACAAGTCTGGTGAGCAAAATAGAGGAGGGCCGCATCACTGGGTGATGATCAGTATTTCCGACCTGTTTTCATGGCACAGGGATTATAGAAACTCTAATTTAGAAATGGAAAAAGCCAGCCCTGCGTAAGTGACGAGCAGCAGCAACGGATGAAGGGGATGACTATACGTTTCTTTTAAACGGCGAATCACGAAACTAAATTAGGAAATGTGGCATGGAAACTTAATGCTTCTCCGATTTCCTCCCAATCGGCTGAAATCTATTTCACAACTAGGCTCAGGAACGCTGAACTATTGTTAGCCGTGAAGAGGGTTCTAGACTAATACGTCTTGCGGGATAGATTCTGCGCTGGTAGCATGCTCTCGGAAGGAGCTATATGGATACGCAACAGATAATCTCAGAGCTAGAATCGGAAAGAGACCGCCTGGAGCAGGCTATTTCCGCTCTTCGGGGTTCGATGAATGGCCGTCGTGGCATTGCGGCTGCAGGTAATGGCAGGCGTGGACGCAGACGTTTGAGTGCGGCTGCTAAAAGGCGCATTTCAGAAATGATGAAAAAGCGCTGGGCTGAAAGAAAAAGAGCTGCCAAAGCAGCCTAAAAATAAAGAGGCAGGTAGAAAAGGTATAAAGGGGGCCGCTACGGAGCGGCCCTCTTTATTTCTGCTGGGATTTTCGCAGTTCCGCCCCATATTCCGAAGATAGTGCGGCGGGTTTGAGTTTACCGCCGCAAAAGTCTATAACCAATCTTCTGTTGCTTTCCCGGATGGTGCAATGCTTGCGAAAGCCGTTCTGTTTACTCTTGCGGTGGCATGTCTGTGCCCGGTTTGCTTGATGGCGCAGGACAATTATGAAATCCAGGTTTATGGCGCTGACACGGTCGAGCCCCACAGCACCATGGTGGAATTCCATACCAATTGGACCGCCGAAGGCGAGAAAAGTGTAGTGAATGGCGTCCGCCCAACGAATCATGCCGTGCATGAAACCATTGAGATTACTCAGGGATGGAATGACTGGTTTGAGACGGGTTTTTACATCTTTACCAGTGCCCGTTCGGGTGATGGCTGGGACTGGGTGGGCGACCATATTCGCCCCCGCTTCCGCATTCCAGAGAAGTGGCATTGGCCCGTCGGACTAAGCCTATCGAACGAGATCGGGTATCAGCGCCATAGCTTCTCGCCTGACACATGGACGTGGGAGATGCGTCCAATCATTGATAAGAAGCTTGGGCCCTGGTATCTCTCTTTCAATCCCACTGTCGATAAATCATTGCATGGTGACAACGTCGGCCAGGGCTTTGAATTTTCTCCCAATGCCAAAGTGTCTTACGATTTCTCCAAAATCATTGCCGCCGGTCTTGAATATTATGGAGCCTTGGGCCCTGTCGGCAGCTTTGATCCTGTAGCGGAGCAGCAACAACAGTTTTTTCCTTCTATTGACCTGAACGTCTCGCCGGACTGGGAAATTAATCTTGGCGTGGGATGGGGAGTAACTCGCTCAACAGATCACCTGATCATCAAAGGGATTATTGGACGGAGATTCAGTTGGAAGAAGAAGACTTCATGATTGGCGATGCTCGGCTATAATTCATCGCGCAGCGATGATCAGAGGTGCAAGTTGCGCAGAATTCTTCTCTCCATTTTGGTTTTGCTAATGACCTACAAAGCTTCTACCCAGGACCGCTCTTACGGCCGTTCTATTGTGATGACGGACCGGGGCATTGTGGCTACAAGCCATTACCTGGCTTCGCAGGCCGGCGCGCAGACTCTGGCCCACGGCGGGTCCGCTATGGATGCAGCGATTGCCGCGAATGCGGTGTTGGGCGTGACTGAGCCCATGATGAATGGAATCGGCGGCGATCTCTTCCTGATTTATTGGGACGCAAAAGCCGGAAAGCTTTACGGGCTGAATGCCAGCGGCTGGGCGCCGCGAAAGTTGACCATCGATTTTCTTCGTCAGCATGGCATCACCACCATGCCGCATGATGGTATTCACAGCGTTACCGTTCCGGGGGCAGTCGATGGATGGGGCCAGGCGCATAAGCGTTTTGGACGGTTGCCATGGAAAGACCTGTTCACGCCGGCAATTTATTACGCGGAGCATGGCTATGCTGTACCGGAAATCATTCAGGACTATTGGGCCGATGAGGAAGCCAAGCTCAGCAAAACCGAAGAAGGACGAAGAGTGTTTCTACCCGGGGGGAAAGTCCCCGATCTGGGGGCAACCTTCAAGAATCCTGATATAGCAAAAGCATTGCGGCTATTGGCCGAAAAAGGACGCGACGCCTTTTATAAAGGCGAGATCGCCCAAGCCATCGTGCATACTTCCGCTGCAATGGGCGGGACCATGGAGTTGCAGGACCTCGCGGATTTTTCCGCCGAGTGGGTTGAACCTATCTCAACCACTTATCGTGGATGGAAGATTTACGAGCTTCCCCCGAATGTCCAGGGCATGGCCGCTCTGGAAATGCTGAACATCATGGAGACTTTCACGCCCGATAAGGAGGGTCCGAAAGGTACAGTGGAGCTGCACAAAAAAATTGAAGCCATGAAGCTCGCTTATGCCGACCTCTATCGCTACAACGCCGATCAGCGCTTCGCCCCAGTGCCGGTGATGGGGTTGCTGGATAAGGGCTATGCTAAAGAGCGCGCCGCAAAAATCAATCCAGAAAAAGCCAATTGCAATCCTGGCCCCGGCCATCCCGCCACTAGCGATACAACATATCTGGCCGCCGTTGATAAAGACGGGAATATCGCCTCTCTCATCCAGAGTAATTATTCGGCTTTTGGCTCTGGAGTAATAGTGAACGGTATGGGCTTCGCGCTGCAGAACCGTGGCGCCCTATTTTCTCTGGATCCTTCCCACCCTAACTCGCTGCAGCCGCGCAAGCGTCCTTTCCACACAATTATTCCGGCGTTTATGGAGCGCGGTGATGTGCACATTGGGTTCGGAATCATGGGAGGGGCCAATCAGCCGTTGGCGCACGCACAATTCGTTTCCAATCTTGTCGATTACGGAATGAATATTCAGGGAGCGTTGGAAGCGCCTCGTTTTACCGTGACCAGCGGTGAGGTCAGTTGCGATATTTTGATCGAGTCACGCGTTGCGCCGGATGTAATCCAGGCTTTGCGGCAGAAAGGCCATAATCTGATCGTCCGCGGCGATTACACCGCGCTCATGGGACGTGGACAAGCGGTAATGCACAACTCAAAAACGGGCATGAACTGGGCAGCCTCTGATCCGCGGGCTGACGGAGTGGCTGAGCCCGAACCGATCCATTAGCAGATTTGGTAATTGAGTAATTTGGTGATTTGGTAATTGAACATTTAGGGTGAGAGAGCCATTCGCGTCTGCATGGATTACTGTTCAATTACTCAATTACCAAATCACCCAATTACCAATTTATCTCTACACGTGTTCTTCGGCTGAAGAAATCATCGGCAGCAGGAGCACCGGCGCCTTCATAAACTCGAATCGATTGATAGCTTCCATGGCACGCTGCACCGTGGTTTCCAGAGTTGGCTCCAGTGTGATCACGAATGAGAGCCGGTCTTTGGACATGTTTGGTTCCTGGACCACGGAGTCAATATTGATTCCTTCGCGCGCAATCGCTTCTGCGGTCCGCGCCAGGATTCCCGGCTGGTCGTTCACGGTAAGGCGCAGGAACCAGCTCACCGGATTAGGCCGCGGCATCGGATGCAGTGGTTCTGCACAATCGAATCCCTCAAGCAGGCTGCTCTCTGTCTGTCCACGCGCAATCTGGCGCGCAATCTGTAAAACGTCGGAAAGCACTGCGGTCCCAGTAGCACTGCCGCCTGCGCCGCGTCCGTACAGCATCTGGGTGCCTACGCTTTCACCGGCGATAAAAATAGCGTTGTTTGCGCCTGCGGCCTTGGCCAGCATTGAGTCGCGCGGCTCCAGCCAGGGCTGCACCGCAATGTGCACGCCTCCCGCCGCACGCTCCGCCGATGCCACCAATCGGATGGTCGAGTTCAAGCGATGGGCGTAATGGAAATCAGTGGACGTGATGCTGCGAATGCCGGTGACTGGTATCTCTGAAGGTCGAACAGCATGGCCAAAAGCAATGCGGGCCAGAATGGCAATCTTGTCGCGAGCGTCAAGCCCGTCGATATCCAGGCTGGAATCAGCTTCAGCGTAGCCAGCAGCCTGCGCCTGTTCCAAGGCATGCGCAAACTCAATGCCGTGTTGCTCCATCTGCGTAAGAATGTAGTTGCACGTGCCATTCACAATTCCGTAAACAGCTTGAATGCGATCTGCGGCCAGCGCTTCAGAGATTGCGCGGATCACCGGCACACCCCCCGCGACTGTGGCTTCAATTCCTATGGGAAGGTTTTTCTCCTGCGCCAGAGCAAACAGCTCATCGCCATGCAGGGCGATAAGAGCTTTGTTCGCCGTGACCACGGCCTTACCATTTTCCAGGCTGGTGCGCACTACGTCACGCGCTACCGACGTTCCACCGATTGCTTCGACCACGATGTCAATGTCATCGGCGGTGGCCACCTGCCGCCAGTCGGAAACCACAGTAATTCCATTTACGCCCAGTTCACTAGCGCGCGGACTCTTGCGGCAGATGCGAGTGATGACAATCGAAACGCCACCGGTCTTCGCGCTGATCTCTTCAGCATGGCTCGAAAGAATTTCGGCAGTGGCGCGACCCACGGTGCCATAGCCAATAATGCCGACCCGCACCTGCTCTGCATTACGTCGCGATGATTTCTTTTTTTCTATTGCGTCTTCAATTCCGGGCATAAATTTGCTCCAGAGTCCTGATCACCGCGTCACCATCCGCTTCCATAGGTCCAAGCAGGTTTTGTCCCGGCGATTGCTTCATATAATCGACGTCCTTCAACATGTGCCCGGTAAGGACCAGGACGATGGTTTCGGAGGACTCTATAAATCCTGCGGCGAGCAATTTTTTGAGTCCGGCCAAGGTCGCTGCCGATGCAGGTTCGCAGCCAATGCCTTCCGCGCCCAGCTCTGCCTTAGCCTGAGCAATCTCTTTTTCCGTGACTTCTTCACACATGCCACCGGTGTTCTTAAGGACGGTTACCGCTTTTCGCCATGATGCGGGATTGCCAATCCTAATAGCCGTCGCCCGGGTCTCGGGAGTTACGCGAATTAATTCTGTACCGCCGTTTTCCCGCATGGTGCGGACGAGCGGATTGGCTCCGGCGGCCTGAATGATGGAAACTTTTGGCAGCGACTGGATGAGGCCGAGATCGCGCAGCTCCATAAATCCTTTGCCCAGCGCCGAGCTGTTGCCGAGGTTTCCTCCGGGGACGATGACATGTTCGGGTACGCGCCAATCCAGTTGCTCCATCAATTCGAATGCCACCGTCTTTTGTCCTTCGATCCGGTAAGGGTTGAGTGAATTCAACAAGTATGCGGAAAATTTGCGCACAACTTCGTGCAGAACTCTCAGGCAGCCGTCAAAGTCCGTGCGCAGCTGCAAAACATTTGCGCCGTATTCCAAAGCCTGCGCCAGCTTTCCGGCGGCAACCTGTCCGGCGGGCAAAAGGACGATACTCTTCATCTCAGCGCGCGCGGCGTATGCGGCCACAGAGGCTGACGTATTTCCGGTGGAAGCGCAGCATACCCAGGAAAATCCCTCCGCCTTTGCCATGGTGATAGCCGCGGAAATTCCAGTGTCCTTGAATGATCCAGTGGGATTCATGCCTTGATGCTTCACCAGAAGGTTCGGCAGTCGAAGCTCTCGGGGCGCTTTCTTGAGTGGGATCAGAGGCGTATTGCCTTCGCACATCGTGACAATGTTGTGGCGATCCACCTGCGGCAACAACTCGCGGAAGCGCCAAACGCCGCTGGCGTTTTCAGGGAGTGATGACCCTCGCCGCTCGCGCCAGATTTCTTTCAATCGCAACGCGAACTCCGGCGGCGCTGATGCCCATTCCGGATAAACGACCTCCAGCAGCTCCGAGCATTGGGTACAGCGGAACATTCGGTCGGCAGTTTCCTGCACTTTGCCGCAATGGACACAGCGCAAGACGTGTGCTGCGACTTGCGGCTTCATTGGCACTGTGTTCATTGCGCCCCCGCAATGGAAACGCCGGGCCGCAGGCAGACAGGGATGTTCGCTCCCGCCGGCTGGCAAAATTCGTCGTGCACGGCACGGACCACTTCCGCGCTGCGGGCCGCGGAGACGGCAAAGCAGATGCTCAATTCGCTAGCGCCCTGTGCCACAGCAATCACGCTCTCATCACATCTTGCTACCGCGGAAAAAACGCGCCCCAGGATTCCGCAGGTGCCTTTCATGGATTCGCCCAGAACTGCAACGACAGCAATCTCATTGTTGACCTCCGCTGGGAGCAGCACGCCCTGCGCAAGCTCAATGCGGAAAATTGAATTGATCAATTGGAGCACTCGCAACGCGTCGGCTTTGCGCAGGACCAATCCCAGCGCATGCTCGGGCGATGACTGCGTCGCAAACAGCACTTCAATCTGTTCCTGTCCCAGCCGGAGAAAGAGTCTTCCCCAAAGCTCCACGGGATGAACATCGCGGCGCGTGAACAAGGAGATGAGCGTGGCGTCTTTTACTGAAGTCACAGACTTCACCGGCGAGTTGGCTGGCCGCGCGTCATGCGTGATCTTGGTCCCGATAAATTCAGGGCGAAATGAATTTTTGATCCAAACAGGAAAGCCAGCTTCGGCTGCGGGATATGCAGCCTTGGGATGAATTACCTTTGCGCCGTAGTAGGCAAGTTCAATCGCCTCGGCAAAGCTGATTTCCGGCAGAGTAGCGGCGTCAGGACAAACGCGGGGATCGGCCGTGAGCACGCCGTCCACGTCAGTCCAGATCCAGACTTCATCGGCGCTGGTAGCTGCGCCAATGATGGTGGCAGAATAATCGGAACCTCCGCGGCCCAGCGTAGTGGACTTTCCTTGCGAGTCAGCGCCGCTATATCCGGCAACCACCGGCACGACTGCGCGATCGAGGAGCGGGAGCAAGGATTGTTTACACTGCTTGCGCGTGGCGTCAATATCCGGAGTTGCGTTGCCAAAATTGCTGTCTGTTACGATCACGTTTTCCGCGCGGACGAACTCGGCAACGGTCCCCAGTTGCTGGAGATAGCCGGCCAGCACACAAGCGGATATGCGTTCTCCCAAGGCAACGAGCGAATCCGATGTCTGGGCAGAAATATCGGACCGTAACGCGGTAAGGGCATGGCAGGCAGTTTGCAATTGCGCGATGACCTCTGCGATGTGGTTATTTGCATCCGTCAGGCGTTGATTTTCAAACAACCTGGCTGCGAGTTCACGATGCACGGTCTCAAATTTTTGCAGATGCGCATGGGTTGCAGAGGCGTCGCCGTGCCGCGCTGCTTCAATGGTTTTAAAAATAAGATCGGTAACGCCTGCCATGGCGGAAACTACCACCACGATCCGGTCATGCTTGGCAGCGTCGCCAATGATAGCGGCGCATTGACGGAACCTCTCGGCATTTCCCACGGAGGTACCGCCAAACTTCATTACGATTAAACGCTTTCCGTGCATTACGATTTCTCCAGCTTTTGTAACACTGCTCCGATTCTTTCCATGAGGGGGATAAGCTCGCGCGTAACGCTGGCGCCATTGTTATCGGCCAGGGTGAACGTCGCTTCTGCGTGCACGCCCTCATTACCCAGGATTCTCTGCAATTCCTCGGCCACACCCATCTCTTCGCCTGTGGTAAAGGCGATCACAGACGAACCTGAACCGCTGATCGCTACTCCAAGTAATCCCGGAAGGCGCAGGGCCAGGCACTGTTCCATCCCCGGCACAAGTTGCTGCCGATAGGGCTGATGCAGCTTGTCCTGGAACAGCTCCGGAAAGAGATCAAAGTTTCCTGAGAAGCAGGTAGCGGCCAGAAGAGAGGTCCGTTGCAATGTATGCAGCACGTCAGCGCGGTCATACTGTTTGGGTAATACCTCTCGGGCTTGATGTGTTGGCACAGTTATTGACGGCGTGACGATCACCAGGCGGATGCTTTCGGGAAAATTAGTCTTGGCTATCACCACCCGATCCATGTTGTTGGAAAGCGCCAGCACCAAACCGCCATGGTAAGCGGCTGCGGCGTTATCAATGTGACCTTCAATCTCTTCCGCCCAGCGCAAGAGCACTTCAGGCGCGACTTGTTTTCCGCTATGTTGCACCCCAAGCAGCAGGCCGGCAATTACGGCAGCCGCGCTGCTGCCCAGCCCCACGCTGATTGGGATATCACTTTGCACCAGCACATGACCGGTTGGCGGAGGCGCGTCGAGCCGCTGTGCCGCTAATCGCAGAGCGTGCAGGACGAGGTTCGAACTTGCCATGGGAAAGCGCTCAGGCGTCTTGCCCTGATATTCCAGGCTCAACTCTGCGGCGTCAGAAGGGATGAAGAGCGCTCTTAAATACAGTCTCAGGGCGAGGCCGCCGCAATCAAAGGCGCAGCCCAGATTAGCGGAGGTGGCCGGGACCACTGCCCGCCAGCCATAGACCGAATTATCCAAGTTTGATCGACTCATAGTTTGAATGGCCTGAAAGCACAAAACCCACTCGCTTCGGCGAGTGGGTCAGGAACTTATGATTGCTGATTCGTTACGCTGACGGCTCGCCGGATTTTCGCATAGGTGTGCATGTGTTTGTTGTTGTCAAACACATGGCCATAGCGAAAATGTTCTGGCGATCCCGCATGAAAGGGCACTATAGCCCGAATTTAGCAGCAGAGTCAAGAACCTTTGAGTAATGATCCAGCTTCTAGTTAGGATCTTTGCGGCGACCAATACGCTTGCGGAGCCCGGGATCAGAGCCACGAGGCGGCGGAAAAGAAATGAATCAGTCCCATTCTGGGAATCATCTGACGCCTTTGTGGGAGCTGTTTGCGCTGGGAAATCGAGTAATAAATGAATGAATCGAACCATCAAAACTCATAGGTTAACCTTGACACCTAAGCTTACTCACGTATACTTTCTTTCCATGACAGTAATTCGCCAGACCATGTGTATGTGTTGTCGCAACCTGACATCCGTGTCTCTGGCTGGAGAAACTGCTACCTAATTCGCATTTAAGTTTAGGAAACAGGGCCCATCGCCAGAGGCGGTGGGCCTTTTGCTTTTTTGAAGCCATTACTTTTCAGGCAAGAACGCGGGAGATTATGAGCGCAGGAACGACCATGGCGGTGAAAGAAACCAAAGCGCAACGCGCAGAACGCTTGAAGCTGGAAAAGAATCCCTGGGAGTGCTTTGAAGAAATTCGGCAATTTGCGAACAAGGGTTTGTCGGCTGTTCCAGACGCATGGACCAAGACTTATTTCCGCTGGTGGGGCGTTTACACGCAAGGAGATGGCGCGGGGGCGGTAGGCGGTGTTGGAGGCGAAGGCCGTGCTACTCCTTACTACATGCTGCGCATTCGGTTGTCCAATGGTTTTGTGAATGCAAAGCAGTTACGAGCTATTGCCGGTCTTACAGAAAAGTATGCCGGCGGCATTGCCGATATCACTGTGCGCCAGAACATACAGCTGCACTGGATCACTATCAAAGATCTTCCAGATGTTTTGCAGACGCTTTTTGATTGTGGCCTAACTTCGATGGCGACGTGCGGTGATGTTACGCGAAACGTCACCGGCTGTCCGCTCGCCGGTTTGGACGCGCATGAACTTTGCGACGCTTCGCCGCTGGTGGATGAAGTGACGCAATTGCTTGTCGATAATCCTGATTTTTATAACTTGCCGCGCAAGTTCAAGATCAGCATCAGCGGATGCCAGGATTGGTGTTCTTATCCTGAGATCAACGATCTGGCCTTTACACCAGCGGTTCGCGAAATTAACGGGGAGCGGGAAATCGGCTTTTCGATTCGCGTGGGCGGCGGCCTTTCCACCGAGCCGCACTTGGCGGTGCGACTCAATGCTTTTGTGCGCTGGGAGCAGGTTATCCCCGTCAGCAAAGTGGTGGCGGAAATTTTTCGCGATGCGGATGCCCTGCGGGAAAATCGCGAGCGCGCACGGCTGAAGTATTTATTTCTCCAGCATGGCTGGACAGCCGAGTCTTTTCTCCAGGAACTGGAGCGCAGACTAGGGTACAAGTTGGACGCAGGAGTTCTGGAGCAACCGCCTGACGATGTGTTTCGCGACCATGTTGGCGTGCATCGGCAAAAACAGCCCGGCCTTTTTTACGTTGGCGCCGCAGTGCTGCGCGGACGAATTAATCCACAGCAGCTGCGGGCAGCGGCGGATCTGGCTGAGCGCTATGGCAATGGCGAGCTTCGCACCACGAACACGCAGAACCTAGTAATTGTGAATGTGCCACGAAAAAACACTGCGGCTGTAACTCTTGGGTTGGAAACCGTGGGACTGCACGTTACGGCTTCGCCATTCTGGCGCGGCGCCGTGGCTTGCACCGGCAGCGAGTTCTGCAAGCTGGCGATAACGGAAACCAAAACCTTCACCCGCTGGCTGGTTGAAGAGTTGGAAGAGCGCATTCCTGAGTTTGATCAGCAATTGAAGCTCAACGTAACCGGATGCCCGAACAGCTGCGGCCAGCATCGCATCGCGGATATCGGGCTGGAAGGTAAAAAGCTCAAGATTGCCGGCCGCATTCAGGACGCTTACTACTTTTGCCTTGGCGGAGCTGTGGGCGAGCACGCAGGCTTTGGACGACCGGTGGGCTATCGTTGCGCAGCGAGCGAAGTGCCGGATGCCATTGAGCGTCTGCTACGCAGCTATCTGGATGAGCGCCATGGTACGGAAAACCTACGGGAGTTTTTTGCTCGCCATTCGGAAACGGCATTGCGGACTTTTCTTGCCGGGCAAGACCTGCCGCCCGTCTTGCGTGATCCCTCACCGGGCAGGGTGCCGCATGGAGTGGAAGGATAGCTATGTCTCTTTACCCAATTTTTCTCAAGCTTGAGGGACACAAGGTGCTCATTGTTGGCGGCGGCCCGATTGCGGAGCAAAAGATAGAAGCGGTGCTCCGTTCGGCGACAGACGTTACTGTTGTCTCCCCGCAGATCACGCCGCGCATTCGCCTATGGGCGCACCAGCGCCGGATCAAATATCAAGCTGTTGAATTTCGCGCGGGCATGACGCAGGGCTATTTTCTGGTGATTTCCTGCACCGATTCTGAAGAGACGAATCGCGCGGTGTATCAGGAAGCCAGAGAAAACGGCGCGCTGGCAAATGCAGTGGATGATCCGAGCTATTGTGATTTTTATGCGCCGGCGGTTGTCAGCCGCGGTGAGTTCCAGATTGCCATCTCTACGGGCGGAAACAGCCCCGCGCTGAGCCAGCACGTGCGCAAACAGCTGGAAGAGAACTTTGGGCCGGAATACGAATCTTGGACGGCATGGCTGGGACGGATGCGTGACATGATGCGCGCAGTCCTGCCGCGGACAGAACGCCGCAAGGAATTATTAATGTTGCTGGCCCAGTGCAAACCGGTAAAATTGTTAAATAAATCTATTCACGGAGGGAACCATGGACCACTTGAGAAAGTCAGAGCTGGAAACCAAACTGAGGCACGCATTGAAAGAGCATCAGCATGAGGGGCTCAATATGATCGGCAATGCTGACCAATTGCTGCACCGCCTGGTTGACGCTGTGGAAGAGTGGACCGAAGGCGGTTTCATCAGTCAAAAGAAAAGCGCCTAATCATGTCCGGAAAGGTTTACATTGTGGGCGCCGGCCCTGGTGCGGCCGACCTATTGACCCTGCGCGGCGCCACGGTGCTGCGCGCAGCCCAGGTTGTGCTGCACGACGACCTAGTGTCCCAGGAGATACTTGATCTCTGCCCGGCTTCAGCGCAGGTGATCAACGTGGGCAAGCGCTGCGGAAGCCGCGGGCGCAGCCAGGAGCAGATCAACGCCCTCATGGTATGGCATGCGCGAGAAACACAAGCGGAAACGATTGTGCGACTCAAGTCCGGCGACCCAGCGGTATTTGGCAGACTGGGTGAAGAGGTAGACGCGCTGCGCCGGGCCAGCATTGAGTTTGAAATTGTTCCCGGAGTAACAGCCGCAAGCGCCGCCGCTGCTTCGGCCAAAATCACGCTAACCGACCGCCGTGCAGCTTCAGCTTTGGTGATGGTGACGGCGCATAGCAGCCGGAATGCATCGTTGAGCGAGACCGTGAAACCCGATCGTTCGACCTATGCGCTGTATATGCCTGGCCCTGACTATTCCAAGACTGTGCAAGGGCTGTTGGAATCGGGGCACGAGCCGGAGACTCCATGTGCTGTGGTTTCCAACGCAGGAAGAAAAAATGAAGAAGTGCGTTATTTGACTCTTCACGAACTGGCGTCCGCCAAAGGAATCTCTGCTCCTGCGATGATGATTGTGGGAGAAGTGGTGGCTCAATACCTGCCACGGAAACAAGGAGACGCTGAGCAAATTTTCTCAGGGATTCCAGCCGATGACAGCGATGCGCACCTGCCATTAGGAACTTAGCCCCGAATCAACGCAAGAAACGCGAATCGATCAAGGCGAGCTTACTTTTCGCTGGATTCGTTAATTCGCGCGAATTCGCAGCTTGTATTCTCGATGTTTGTTTCCTTAGCAATGGTCATGGCTGTATAAACGCGCGCCGCTCTGCACGCCCAGTACTAGAAATCCGCCTACCAAAATTGCCTGCTGCTATACACTTTGGATTGGAAATCGGGAGGAACAAATGCGTGCGTGGCCTTTCATGCTTATGCTTTTAACTTTGCCTGTGGTCGGAAGGGCTGCGCCGCAGTCGAACGCGGCCAAGTCGCTGCACGATCTCTTCAAGTCGGCGTGGGACCAGGAGATGCAGGAGCGTCCGGAAGATGCGTCAGAGTTGGGCGACCGGAGGTGGAATGATCGGTGGACGGACCGAAGCCCTGAAGCGTATGCCCGCCGCGACCAGAACAATCATGCGATTCTGGCCAAGCTGGCGCAGATTGACCGCAGGCAGCTGAGCAAGACAGACCAGCTCAACTATGACCTGTTCCAGAAACGATACGCCGACCGCATTGAACAATACAGAGTCCGCTGGTTTTTGATGAGCTTTAACCAGCGCGAAGGCCCACAAACCAGTGACGATCTGGGCAGCTCTCTACGCTTTGAGACATTGAAAGATTATGAAGACTGGCTGGCCCGCCTGCGCGCCGTCCCCACGGCTCTGGACCAATTTACCGCGCTGCTGCGGGAGGGGATTCGGGAGCGCATGGTGCATCCGCGGGTTATCATGGAGCGCATTCCGGCGCAGATCGACAAGCAGATAGTGAGCGATCCCACGCAGAGCGGCTTTTATAAGCCATTCAAGAGCTTCCCATCTGCGATTAGCCACGGCGATCAAGAGCGGCTACAGCAAGAGGCGCGCAAAGCAGTGGAGCAACAGGTTGTCCCGGCGTTTACAAAGTTTAAGCAGTTCTTTGTGAGTGAGTATCTACCTGCCTGCTATGACAAGGTGGGTGCGTGGCAACTGCCCCATGGCGAAGAACTGTACGCGGAGATGATTCGCCACTATACGACGACCAACGAAACGCCGGAGGAAGTCCACCAGATAGGGCTGAAGGAAGTGGCGCGCATCAACGCGGAGATGAACAGCGTGATGCAGCAGACGGGATTCAAGGGATCGCGCGACGAGTTCTTTAAATTTCTGCGTACCGATCCGCAATTCTTTTACAAGGCGCCGGAAGAGTTATTTGAGGCTTACAAGGCGCTGGCCAAGACTGTTGATCCGAACCTGGTAAAGGTGTTCCACACATTGCCGCGCGAGCCATACGGCGTGGAGGCGATTCCTGCGTCGTTTGCTCCGGATACAACTGCCGCATATTATCGGCCCGGAGCGGCGGATGGATCACGCGCGGGAACCTACTTCGTTAATCTTTATAAACCTGATGCCCGACCCAAGTGGGAAATGACGGCGCTTACGCTGCATGAATCAGTGCCGGGACACCATTTGCAGATCGCGCGAGCGCATGAATTGGGAGAAATGCCGAATTTCCGCCGCTACGGCGAATACACGGCCTTTGTGGAAGGCTGGGGGCTTTATGCCGAATCTCTGGGCGAAGACATGGGGCTTTACCACGATCCATATTCCAAGTTCGGCCAGCTCAGCTACGAGATGTGGCGGGCCGTGCGGCTGGTGGTTGATACGGGAATCCACGTGAAGCACTGGACGCGCGAACAGGCGATTAAATACTTCATGGAGAACTGCCCCAAGCATGAACTGGACATCACGAATGAAATCGATCGCTATATTGCGTGGCCGGGACAGGCGTTGGCCTATAAGACTGGCGAGTTGAAGATCAAAGAGCTTCGTGCGCGTGCCAGAGAGAAGCTGGGCGCAAAGTTTGACTTGAAAGATTTCCATGATGTGGTGCTGGGATCAGGGCCGCTGCCATTGGATATCCTGGAGCGAAATGTTGATGAATGGATTGCGAAGCAGGCTTCTGCTGGCGCCGCGCCGCACGTGGCAGGCCGAGGCGCGGCGAAGAAGTAGATGACAATAGTTGCAGAGACAGTTTCGGCGGTAAGTAGCGTTGAACGTGGGCGCTCAGAGCATTCGGGACGCTTTTATCGGCCTGAGTTGGATGTCCTGCGCTTCTTTGCTTTTCTGGGCGTGTTTATCTTTCATGCCGCGCCGCGCACCATGGATTTTTATTACGCTGCTGGATATCCGCACTGGCTGAGCAGCTTATTAATTCCGACGTTTGGCGCTGGTGCTTATGGCGTAGATTTATTTTTCGCGCTGAGCGCTTACCTGATTACCAGCTTGCTGCTTCGCGAGCGCGCCGCCACGGGAGCATTGGATCTGCGCGGCTTTTATCTCCGACGCATCCTGCGGATATGGCCGTTGTATCTCGCGTTTGTGGCATTCGCTGCGTTTTCAGCCAAGCTGCTTCCTGGGCAGCATCTGCCGATGCGGTATGTAGTCGGTTACAGCCTGTTGGCTGGAAACTGGATTTATGTCTTCTACGGCTTGCCGGCGTCTTTCGCCACGCCGCTGTGGACCGTGTCGATAGAAGAGCAGTTTTATCTGGCATGGCCGCTGGCGATGCGTAGAGCGTCGGTTCGCACAATGGGGATTATCGCCATTGGAATCTTGGTGGTCGCCAACGCGTGGCGTGTTTGGCTGGCCGTGTTGGCTGCGCCTGTTGAACGAATTGAATACAACACGTTCACGCGGCTTGATCCAATCGCGTTTGGAATTTTGATTGCGTTGTTCGGCCACAAGCTGCCTTGCTTTACTCGTCTGCAACGCGCAATGCTGCTCTGCGGCGGAGTGGTCACGTGGATTGCGGTGTATGCATTCACCGTTACCAGTCCTACGTTGAAGTTCACTACATGGCGCATGGCGGTTGGACATCCTTTCACCGCTCTCGCGAGTGCGGCGGTTTTGTTGGCAGTGCTTGGGGCGCAGCATGCATTCTTCCGCAACCAGATTTTGCTCTATCTGGGAAAAATTTCTTACGGGCTTTACGTGCTGCATGAGTTCGCTCATTTCTGCGCGATTCGCCTGGTGCATGCTTCAACCCCTTTAGCGGTTCTGGCACAGTCCATCGTCGGCCTGGCTCTTACCATCGTCTTGGCAGCAGCTTCATATCGCTGGCTGGAAAGCCCGTTTCTGCGATTGAAAGAGCGCTTCGCGCACGTACAGTCGCGGCCAGTATGATGCGCGAAGCCAAGCTGCTGCGCCGCACTTTCTTCAATCGCGATCCACGAATTGTTTCGCGTGATCTGCTGGGCAAGCTGATTGTCCGGCGCGAAGGACGCAAGCAGCTTGCTGGACGCATTGTTGAAGTGGAAGCGTATCTCGGCGCGGGCGATCTGGCCGCGCACGCTGCTGCCGGACATACCGCGCGCAATGCCGTGCTCTGGGGACCTCCGGGACACGCTTATGTTTACTTCATCTATGGCGTTCATTACTGCCTGAATATTTCCTGCCTGCCTGAGGGCGATGCAGGCTGCGTGCTGATTCGCACATTGGAGCCGGTGAGCGGCATTGCTGACATGGCCAAAGCGCGTGAGCTGGCCGATCTGGATCTCACGTCAATGCGCGATCTTCGCAAGCTGGCCAGCGGTCCGGGCAAGCTGTGTGAAGCCCTGGGCATCACGCGTCCGCGCGATAATGCAAAAGATATGCTCTCGCCCAAGTCCGACCTCCAGGTGATGAGCGACGGCTTCAGCGTGCAAGAAGTTGCGCTCACGCCGCGCATTGGTATTACGAAAGCGGCGGAGTTGCCTCTGCGGTATGTGATTGCTGGGAATTTATTTGTGTCAAAAAAATAACCGCTATCTTTCGAAATCATCTTGGCTCCGCTGCTGTGCCTTTTCCCGTCACAACAACATTATCGATCAACCTTGTGCTACCCACATACGCCGCAACCGCCACCAGCGCTCCGCCGGAAATATCAGCCACAGGATCAAGCGTATCGCGATTTACGATCTCGAAATAATCCAGCTTGACGGCGCTTTCTTCCGCCATCACCTGTTCGCCGGCGACTTTCAACCGCGCAGAATTGCTCTCGCCGCGGTCTGCCAGCGATTGCACGCGCATCAACGCACGGTACAAAACCAGCGCCTGCTTGCGCTGATCGGGATTCAAGTAGGCATTGCGTGAGCTCATCGCCAGCCCATCGGTTTCGCGCACAATGGAGCAGACCACAATTCGCACGTCAAAGTTCAGGTCGCGGACCATCTTGTTGATGATTGCCACCTGGGCGGCATCTTTCTGCCCAAAGAATGCAAAGTCCGGCTGCACGATGTTGAACAGCTTGGCCACGACTGTCGTCACTCCGCGAAAATGTCCCGGACGCGAGCGGCCGTCCAGCTTTTCGCTCAGGCCTTCCACGTTCACCCAGGTGGTTGCACCCGGCGGATACATCTCTTCCACCGACGGCAGAAAAACGTAATCGCTCTTTTCCGCCGCGAGCATGGCAGAATCTTTTTCCACGTCACGCGGATACTTGCTGAAATCTTCCGTCGGCCCAAACTGCAAAGGATTCACAAAGACTGACGTAATCACCACGTCTGCCTGCGCCCGCGCGGTACGCACCAATGAGAGATGGCCCTGATGCAGAGCGCCCATCGTCGGCACAAAGCCCACGCGTTTACCGGCGCGGCGCGCTTCTTTGCTTACGGCTGTAACCTCTGCGGCGGAACTGAGAATGAGCATCAAGACGGCCCTTGGCCATTGGCTCTTGGCCCTTAGCCGCGGGCACTAAGCAGATGGCGCATAGCGATCAGCTTACTGCATTTACTTTACAAAAGGTTTTCCGTGGAAAAATGCGCCAAACAAAACTTGCAGCGCACAATGCGCACGAGCTAAAAGCGCAAGAGCTAAAAGCCAAGAGCTAAAAACCAAAAGCTGCTCTATCTGCTATACGCTTTCATTTCTTTGCGTCTTAAAATCGCTTCCAGCTCCACCTTGGTGTCTTTGGGCAGGTGGTAGGATTCCGCGTCAGCAGGATAGGCGCGTGTTTCAACGTCGGCCTTGAAATGTTCCACGGCGTTGGTAAAGAGCGCCGCGGCATCGCCATATCTCCGGACAAACTTTGCCGGCTCATGGAACGTCAGGTTCACCAGATCATGAAACACCAGAACCTGCCCGTCGCAATCAGGCCCAGCGCCAATGCCAATCGTGGGCGCGCTCACTTCTCGGGTAATCATGGCGGCAACTTCACGCGGCACGCCTTCCAGCACAATGGAAAATACTCCGGCTTTATCCAGCGCCACAGCGTCTTTCACCAGGCGCTCAATGCCAGAAAAATCCTTGCCCTGGACTTTATAGCCGCCCATCTTATGCAGTGACTGCGGCGTCAACCCAATGTGTCCCATTACGGGCACTTCCGCATCCAGTACGCGTTTGACCAGTCCCACGCGTTGCGCGCCGCCTTCCAGTTTCACCGCTTCCGCGCCGGCTTCCTTCACAAAGCGCAGAGCGTTATGCACACCGCTTTTTTCGTCTTCATGGTAGGCGCCAAAAGGCATATCGGCAATCACCATGGCTGACCGCACCGCCCGACGCACCGCCCGCGTGTGGTGCAGCATTTCTTCCATGGTCACAGGCAGGGTGTTGTCATAGCCCAGCACAACCTGCGCCAGTGAGTCGCCCACCAGGATCATGTCAATCCCAGCCTGGTCCACCAGCCGCGCCGTGGCGTAGTCATACGCCGTAAGGCAGGTTATGGGCTCATGCCGCTGCTTCTTTTCCTGGATTGTGGTGGTAGTAACTTTCTGCCGGACAGGCATTCCCTGGTCAGCCCAGTGCTGCCCTCCGTTGAAGGAAGTGATGCTCATTTTGCCTCCAGTGCAGTTCGGGAACTCCCGATACCGCCTGTTGTCCACATTAGGATGCGGACGGGGATATTGTAGTCGCACTCAAAGTGGGGGTCTAGAGGGAAAAACAGGTCCTGGAAATCGATCCTTTGCTTCCGTTTCTGGCTTTTCCGGCCACTAATTGGCTTAGGGTTTAGCGCCTTTCAATTTTGGCAATTACCCGATTTTGGCAATTTTGGCAATCTCTTCCACCCCCTCCCCCCATCCCTCAATTAGGATTCTAAAGGGCTTAACTGCGGTGATCCCAAGGGCATTCCAAATTGGCGTAGAGTTAGGGTTTTCCGATCAACGGATCACCTGATCAACGGATCACCCGATCTAGCCCTCCCCCTCCCCGGGTCATCCCAGATTGGCGTAGGTTTCAGAGAGATCATCCCAAGCCATCCCAGATTGGCGTAGACTTCAGCGATTACGCCTCATTTGGCGTAGACTTGGTCGGATCTGGTTCAAATTACCCGATTACCAAATTACCCATTTACTCAATTCTGCCGTCAGAAACATGGCACGTTGATCCAGTTCAGATTTTCGTGTTTTCAAAGAGCTTCGTGCGACATCTCACCCTCGGGCGCTGCTCGACTATAGCGTTTTTCTTCGCCCGAAGTCAATCGCGAATCAGTACATGTCCCTGCCGTAACCCGTCGCGCAGTTTGCGGATTGATCGGATTCACTCGCTATTCCTTACCCGCTTGTTCACCGAGAACCAAATGTCGACCCTAATGTCACCCGGCTGTAAGAGATGGCCGCACGGTTTCCTAAATCAGTCCAGCCTCTCGAAGGCTGTGAGATACTTCCAATATTCCCCGTCAATGTAATTTGCAGCGAGGCACAGCGGATGAGCTTCACCCCATTTGACCCACTAGAGTTTAAGAACACGAAGGTCAACGACGCGGCACTCGGCGCCCTAAAGCGTGAGATCGAGAACATCCTCAGCTCGTATGTTGGCTGGTATGACCCTTTTGGCGAATTGATTCAGAACGCCTTGGATGCAGTAGAGGCGAGAATTGCGTTGGAGAAGTCAGCCGGAACTGAAGCTGCGTATAAGCCCGCAATCAACGTTCGGATCGACTTGGATGAAAATGCCCTCACAGTGACCGACAACGGTGTCGGCCTCGACAAAGACAAGTTCGAACAGTTTTTAGCGCCGAATTTCTCGTTTAAGACCGGCAATACGCGGGGCCATAAAGGAGTCGGTGCCACCTTTGTCGCATACGGGTTCAACTATCTTAGAGTGTCAACGCGGGTTCCCGGATTCGAAGCTTCTGGTCGGATCATCGGTGCCCGGCAGTGGCTACGGAGCAATGCCACAGGCGGCAACCCAAAGGTTGAACCAGATGACTCAAAACGTGCGGATAACGTTTTTGATGGGAACGACAGAGGTGTGTCAATCACTGTGCGGTTCGATGATAGCACCCATCCCAGAAAGCTAGATTGGATTGGGGCCACGACAGCGGACACCTGGTCCAAAATTCTCAGGATTAAGACCGGAATCGGCTCAATCGCGCCAGACAAATCCATTCAGGTAATAGTTGTGGTACGGGCTGGAGGGAAGGAGTCTACTCATACTATCCAGGGTACGTCATACTTATGGCTACACGAATCCGCTTCCAAAAAAGCCACAATTCGTGAGGTCGTGGCGGCGGCAGATGACCTCTATAAAAAATACGGTCCTAGCCGCAAAATGCCGGACAAGTACAGCAACCTGGACTTTCTTTATGACACCTGGTCCCCAAATGAACTCACAACTTTATTCGGGCATGACCTCGACGAGGAACAACTCGGGGTGATCTATAACCACTCGCCAATCGTCTCCGTCGAGTTTGGATACACTGCGAAACTGTGGAATACTTTCAACGAGTCTTTAGGTTTGCGCACAGGCTACAGGGTGCTAACGAGTGGCATCCAGTTGGCAGCGAACAATATGCCTCAAGGCGACGCTATCCAGGTACCGTTGTATCGAAACATTGGTCGTCAAAATCAGGTGCATTTCCTCATTCATTTTGAAAATTACACCCCGGATCTGGGCCGCAAGGGGTTTCACCGGGAATTGACCGATTTTGCGAAGACGATTGCGCGTAAGATCACTGAAACCGAATTGGCAAAACTGCGAGCGCGACTTAAACCGAACACTGGAGTTGCGCCAGATCTGGTTCGCGAGTTAAAACTCGATGAGTGGAAGAAAGAAATGCTCGCTCACGAGACCAGCGAGCCTCTACTGCTTAAAAGCAAGCATTTCTTTGTCCCCACGGAACGGATTTCGATCACATCTTACCCAACCCGTGAACAGGATGTGATTGCCTTATTTCACGAATTAATAGCTGGGGGCGTCATCCGTGGGATCAGTGTAATGTCAACAAACGAGAGATTCACTTACGACGGGCTCTTCAAGATAGCATTTGACCTTCCTCTTGAACTCTACGTTTATGATGCTGAGAAGAACCCTCTCGGTATTCCAGCGGAAGTAGGAAAGGCCCTTCAGGGAAAAGTCACAGATCCGAGAGTTCTTGAATACAAGTTCTCCCTTGACGGTCTGGTGGAAGATTGTGAGAGCCAGGACAAGAATATTAAGGACGTGAATTTGTGCATCGTATGGAATACCGGCGACGTATACAAAGAGCGCTTCGGAATTACCTCTCTGCTTGTGCCGGAAAATGCCGACCAACGGCAATATCACGGTGTAACCCACGTCCTTTTTGACCTTGAGTCGGGAAGCAAATATTGCGACTTGATAGTGCTATCCGAACTGATTGAGTATCTGAATGATCCAGCGGGCTTGGCACCCCGCCAACGTAACAAATATGAGTAGCAACGGGGAAAAGGGACAGTCTGAAGATGGAAAAACCCCCACCCTGGAAGGGGCGGGTTTCTGGCTAGTGCTGCACCTCTCCCGGGGCTGCCCTGTTGGAATGAGCCCCGTGGCATGCAGGCTAAAACACGTCGCAACCGCAATCAACAAAATTCTTTTGTGGCCGGGGGCCCTCGATAAGAGCGAAGAGCACCCCCGGCAACCCTCAAGTCAATCCTGTTACGTGTCCTGGCGTGGAGAGAGGCCTTCGTTGCAACCGGGCGACGGCATGCCCACTAAACCTGTTTGATTGGCGCAGACCGAACGACGCCGTTAGCGCATTCCGCTGCAATTCCCTTACATATTCCAGCCCCGGCGGGGCGAACGAGCCTAGCCCAGGTGCGGAAGCCCTGGGTCAACGGTTGCAGCACGAGACGCGAGCCCCGTAGGTGGCGACACTCTCCCACGGCGTTGTAACATTACCGCCCCAAAAGGAGAACACATGTCCCACAGCTATGCGCAAAACCATATCCACCTCGTCTTCAGCACCAAGAATCGCGCGAAGGTATTCGCCCGCGACTTTCTGCCGCGATTGTGGGCTTACACCGCAGCCATCTGCAAACATCATGATCTGTTGACCTTTGCCGTCGGCGGCATGGAAGATCACATCCATCTTTTATTTCGACTGCCTCCTACAATGCCCCTGGCCAATGCCGTGGCCCTTGTGAAATCCAATTCCTCAAGCTGGATCAGAGAACGAAGCAAGAACTTTGCCTGGCAGGAAGGATACGGAGCCTTCAGCGTGAGCTCTTCCAATATCGCCACCGTGATCAAGTACATTGACAATCAGGAGGCGCATCATCGCAAGATCAGTTTTGAAGACGAGTTCATATCCTTATTGAAGAAGCACAAAATACCGTTTGATCCGAAATACGTATTCGGCTAGTATCGCCGCCTACGGGGCTCCATCTCTGGGTGCGAACATTACCCAGGGCTTCCGCGCCTGGGCTAGACTGGTTCGCGCTCTCCGGCGCTGGAGTATCGAAGCGTTAGGCGGCACTCTCCAGGCTTTTAGATGTTGTGTTCCTAGCCGTGGGGCGACCCTCAATTGCGGAACCACACTAATCTGCGATGGGTATCGTTGGCGAGGGTAGGAAATTGCGCAAACGCAAAATTTGGAAACGCATCCCGCAGGCTGGATGGCGCGAACAATCACCTCCGCTGGTCGGTGCCTGCGCTCCCGCTCACATCATCAGCTTACCGCGCAAAGCCTTTTAGCTTCTTCCCTGCACCACCACCATCCCAGCCAGGGCCAATCCCATGCCAACACAAAACGCCGGGCTGGCGACCAGGAACAGCACAATAAAGATCAGCACCATCACCGCGGCAAGCTTGGCGTGATGCAGCGTGTAATCAAAGATCAACAGAACAACCAGCGACGCCAGCATCGCCAGCAAGCAATAACCGGCCTGCGCCAGCGAGAAATTTCCATGCCGGTAATAGCGCATGGCGCCCGCAGCAAAAATCGCGATAGCAAGCAAGAGCAACATCGCTGGGCCCTTGGCCACGCCAATGTCATATCGGGAATTCACGGGCGAAGGATATCACCTCAGCCCAACCCGTGCTTATCCCTACTGGTCCGTGTTGATCCGTGGTAAGGTTTTGCATATCCGCGTTCATCTGCGTCAATCCGCGGTAAAGCTTTTATTTTTCCGTGCCTCCGTGGTGGATTTCTGAAGTGCGATCCTCGCAAAACACTTTCCCTTCGCTCCATTCTGCGTTACAACTTGATCCATGACCCATCAGCAGCTTGTCCGGATGGCCGAGCAGTGGCTTCGCGCCCGTTATCGTTGTGGAATCGTATTGTCAGAGCAGAGCTGCGCCAGCGGTGAAACCCCCGACGTGATCGCCTGGAAAGGCAAATGCCGTTCCGTGGTGGTGGAATGCAAGGTATCGCGCGCGGACTTTTTCGCCGACCACGAAAAGCCTTTCCGCAAAAATCCTGAGTTGGCCATGGGCAGCGAGCGTTTCTATCTTGTTCCGCAAGGCCTCATCAGCGCCGGCGAGCTGCCGCCAAAATGGGGACTGCTGGAAGCGAAAGGCCGCGACGTTCGCATGGCGGTAAAGCCGTGCCGCGTAGCCCAGCGCAGCCAGACCGGACTGATGTGGGAAATGAATCTCTTGCTGGCCAGCCTGCGCCGGGTAGAGGTCCGCATTGAGCCCCAGACCATCACTGATTTCCTCAAGTGGAAGAACCGCCTGGCAGAATACAATGGCGGACGCCTGCCGGAAGGCGTCGTGGCTCCTGAAGCCGAGCCGAACGTGCATCTGGTGTGAGTTTTAAAATCTCGAACCGAAGGGAGAGACCCCTATCGCAACCATCTTCTAACGGAGAATCCAATCATCCGTACGGATTCCAGGGACGCTCTGTGCGGCTTACGATCAGCGTCCCGCGCTCTTCTTCCGCGCGCGTTTTGCCCGCGTTGGCGATGGCTCACTGACCGGCTTTACCAGCCGGAAGCGCACCGCATTTCCACAGCGGTTGCACGGCGGAAACTGATCGCCTGCCCGCACCAGGACCTTGTGCGCCATTCGATGCTCGCGGTGAATCACCTGATAGATTCCGCTCTGACGGCAGATTGCACCAGGAACAAGATCGTCTCCGCAACTGGCGTCTTCCATTAGGACCTCCAGCTTGAAACCTGCCGCCGCAGAGATCGGGCGTGAGCGGAGGGCGACAGTCCGAAGTTGGATGTCGGTCCAGTTATTTCGGTTGTGCTATCCGGCAGGGCCGTCTGCTTTGAAGCCGCCAAGGCCATTCACGATAAGCGGCTTAATTGCTGCCGGGTTTGTGCTTGATCACCGGACGATCACCGTTCTGGTCCTTATCCTTCTGGTCAGGGTCTTCACCAGCAGTCCGGCGCAAATCTGGTTTCGCGGCGTCCTTGCCGTCCTTGGGCAGCTTGTGTTTCATGATCAGCGCCAGCCGCTTCTTGGCTTGCTCAAATTCTGAGCTGCTCACCATGTACTGCTCGCGCGGCGGCAGGATGGTGCCAATCTCACGCTGCGATTGCGCGATCCGGTCCGGCGTCTGCGGATGGTCGCCGTAAAGCTTGGTCGCGAATCCCGGTCGTCTCTTGTCCAGGGCTTCCAACTTTTCAAAAAAGTTGATCATGCCATTCGGATCGTAGCCGGCCTTGTAGGCGTACTGCACGCCCAGATAATCCGCCTGGGCTTCAAAGTTGCGGCCAAACTTGCTGAACACCGCCGGGATCCCGAAGTTTGCCGCCTGGTTCACTCCAATCCCCGCCAGCCCGCCAGTCATGATCACTACCGGAATCATGGCGATGCTCGCCATCGTTCCGCGCGTTGCGCCTCGCGCTGCATGGCATGCCGCCACGTGCCCAATCTCATGCGCCATCACGCCCGCCAGCTCGGATTCATCATCGGCCAGCAGCAGGGTCCCGGCATTCACAAACATGTAACCGCCGGGCAGCGCGAACGCGTTGGGCTCTTCCACGTCCAGCACCTTAATGGTGAATGGCAATTTTGTATCGGAATTGCGGGCAAGATTTTGCCCCAGGCGATTGACGTATTCATTCACCACGGGGTCGGTAATCAGGTGTTGCGTTTGTTCCACCTGTCGGGCAAATTCCTGGCCCATTTTTACCTGGCTATCCAGGCTGTACCAGTTAAACAGCCCGCGATTGCAGCCGACATTGCGATTGCCAATCGCATTCAGGTCATTGATTCCCGTGCCGTGGTAGAACTTGTCATCATCAATGCTCTGCTTGTCTTGGCTCTTGTCCTGGCTCTGCTTGTCTTGGCTCTTGCCTTGATCTTTATTGCTCTGCTCCTTTTGCTCGTGCGGAGAGGCAAAGGCCAGCTTGGCGAATAGAAAGTTTGTGGATAGCAGGAGCGCCAAACTCAGGAAAAATTTTCTGCGGAACATGATTACCCTCCCCTCGCCAACAGAGCGCCAGAGAAGATGATTATAACGCGAGGTGAGAAGCAGACGTGAGCGAAACCGGCGGTCCGGTAATGGATCATTTTGGTTTTGACTTCGGCAAAGTGTTGGGTCAGAACTCACGCCCAAAGCTTTGGCTCAGAGCTTTGGATGTTTGAGATGCCAGCCGGTTGAATCCTGGTATGCCTTGGCCAGCGCCAGCATCTGCGCTTCGCCAAACAGCTTTCCAATAAACGTGAGCCCGGTCGGATGGCCCTTCTCATCAAAGCCGTGCGGCAGCGTGACGCTCGGGTGTCCGGTGAGATTGGTAATGCCCGTGCTGCGGTCCGCCACAGGATTGGGCGTGTAGTCGGCATAGTCATAGGGCAGCAGATAGACGTCAATCTTTGCCATGAGCTTGTCCATCTCCTGCATCAGCAGCATACGTACTCGATTTGCGTTCACGTAGTCCGCCGCGGGATAGAGACGATAAGCATCTTGGCCGGCGATGCGGTCCGGACGTGCGAGCTGATCTGGATGCGTCTCCACGGGATCGCGCAATGCAGAGATTCCTTCAGCGTTCAGGATCGCCGAAGAATCAAGCTTTGGATTTTCAGGAAGCTTGAACTCGGCCAATTCAATTCCCAGGGTGCGTATCTTATCCAGCGCCGCGCGATCATTGGCCTCCACTTGCGGCGTCTGGCGCGTATTTTCAAACGCGGCCTTCAGATATGCGACGCGCAGCTTGCGAACATCGAGCGTGGCGTCCCAGTTAAAGGGTACGTCCACGGCGGCAAGGTCGAGATTGTCCGCGCCCTGAATGGCGTTAAGCACCAGCGCGCAATCTTCCACCGCGCGGCACATGGGGCCGGTCTTGTCCATGCTCCAGCTCAGCGCCATCGCGCCGTAACGGCTGACTCGTCCAAAGGTTGGACGCAGCCCCGTCACGCCGCAAATGGCCGAAGGCGCAAGGATCGAGCCCAGTGTTTCTGTGCCAATGGAAAAGCCCACCAATCCCCCGGCGGTTGCCGATCCCGGACCGGCTGAGGAGCCTTGCGACCCCATTGACGTGTCCCACGGATTTTTCGTTTGTCCCGCGAACCAAATGTCATCGAGCGCCAATTCTCCGGTGGCAAGTTTGCCAATGAGCACCGCGCCCGCTTCGCGCAGCCGGGTGACCACCGTTGCGTCCACATCAATGACGCGGTCTTTGAACGGCGCCGCTCCCCATGTGGTGGGATATCCTTTCACCGCGAAGAGGTCTTTGATTCCATAGGGAATGCCATGGATCGGCCCGCGATACTTGCCGGCGGCAATCTCTTGATCGGCCCTGTGCGCTTCGCGTAGCGCCAGATCATCCGTGATGGTGACAAAACATTTTAGTTTGGGGTTGTAGCGTTTCGCGCGGGCCAGATACATCTCCGTGAGCTCTACGGAAGTCACCTGCCGCGTACGGACCAGTTCGCTCAAGCTCGTCACCGGCCAGAAGGCCACATCTTCCAGGGCTTCCAGTTGCCCGCGCGAGCCGCGGGGTGGCCGCTGCACGCGAGCCGGCGCACTAGCGCGAAACGGCCGGCGCGTGCGGTCAATCTTCATCCCCGGAAGCACAGGATTGAAGTACAGCGGCGGCGCGATGCTGTTATCGATTTCGATCTTGCGCAACTCGCGCAGCTTCACCGTGTTCTCGGTAATGCCCTTAAGCATCTTGTCCAACTGCTCGTCAGTGAATTCAAGGCCGGCGACGGCCGCTGCCTGGCGCAGCATGTCTTTTGTTAATTGGGGCGCAGCCGCAGTCAGTTGGGGCGCAGCCGCTTCAGACGCATTTGTGGCAGAGGGCTCCGCGCCAGACCCTTCCGCAAGGGGAACTTCGGAGATGCGGGCTTCCGTCAGTTTGCCCCAGAGCACGCCGGGAAAAAGCGTTGAGGCCAAACCAAGCGAGGAAAAATATGCGAGGAACGAACGGCGGTCAGTGGTGAGGTTCATGAGTAGGGAAACATTCTGCACTGGGGAAGAAAGTTTGTCTATTGCGGAAGAATGTGAGTTGACGCGTTACCCCCACAAGCGCGCACGTGCTGCTCTCGATTTTGATTTAGCAATCCCCAACTGTAGCGCATGGTGCCGCATCTATTCGATCAGTCTGCAACTCGAGAAGTCCCCACCTCGAGCAGTCCTCAACCAAAACGTTCCTCCGTAGGCGCGCAGCGTCTATGACCGCATTTCTGCGGGCAGTACCGAAAGGAGAAGTTGTGAAATTATCGGCCCACGTAGTTCGTTTCAGCACCTGGACAATCTTGCTGGCAGCATTTGTGGTCTTCGGTCCGTTCGCGGTGGCGGCGGACGTTTCAGTGTCAGCGCCGGCGAATGGCGCAGTGGTCAGTTCACCGTTCGTAGTCCAGGCGACATCGGCGACTTGCCTGTCGCAATCAACGGTGAGCATGGCATATTCAATCGACTCAGGATCGGACACGGTGTTCAATCCGGCGACGTCAATCAATACCAGCGTAAGTGCCTCGCAGGGGACGCACACATTGCGTGTAAAGTCGTGGGGAAACGGCACGTTTTGTGAAAAGGACGTTGCCATAACGGTCGGAACCGGAGTGGCGGTTTCGTCGCCGGTAAATGGTTCCACCGTGCCGAGCACATTCCTGCTGCACGCAACGGCCGCGACCTGCGGCGGACAGAACACGAGCAGCATGGCGTATTCCTTCGACAGCAATACCGATAACGTGATCAATGCGCAATCCATCAATCAAAACGTCAGTACATCGGCGGGCAGCCACCTATTGCGCGTGAAAGCTTGGGGCAATGCAGGCGCGTTCTGCGAGACCGACTTGAGCATCGGTGTGACAGCACAGAGCGTCGTGATCAGCACGCCGGCCAATAATTCGACGGTGCCGATGACCTTCCAATTGCAGGCGCAGGCGCCGACGTGCAACGGGCGTTCGACTTCAAGCATGACTTATAACTTCGCTGGGCATCCTGACGCGCCGGCCTCGGCTGTGCAGTCAATCAGTACCCAGGTGACGGCCCCCACCACGGGCGTTCAACAGTTAAACGTGAAGGCGTGGAACGGAATTGGAGATTTGTGTGAGACGTCCGTGAGTGTGGACGCAGAAAGCACGGCGTCAGACATCAAAATCCTCCAACCGACCGACCCGAATGTTGCCAATAGCTTCCCGCTGCAGGCGCAGTCAACCTCGTGCCGGGGCATTACAACGAACAGCATGACGTATTCTTTTGATAGTCTGGCGGATGCTCCTGCCGTGGCAGGGCAATCGATCAGCACGACGGCGACACCTCCGGGCACCGGTTCACATGTTCTACACGTGAAGGCTTGGAACACTTCGGGTGGCATGTGCGTGCAAGACATGACTCTAGACGTAATTAATAATGGGATCGTTTGGCCCGCCAATGCCGGAAACTTCGGCCGCATTGAAGAGGACAACGCCTACGCCGGGGGAGTTTCTGGAGAATCAGCTCCCGGTTCATATCAGACAGCCACCGATAATAATGACAGCAATCCCTGTGATAAGGGTGTATCAGTCCCACCCGACCAAACCGATAGTCTATGGCTGACGCAGCGGGATTGCGGCACCAATGGCGCCAAAACCGGCATGACAACGCCACTTACGCCCGGCCCTGGCGCACCACCCACCAACACAGCTGCCCGCGAGTACGAAGTCACATCCGCAACTGGTTCCTCCGGGGTTACTCCGGGAATACGTTGGTCTAACAGGCTAACGGGTCAGCCCAGCACTTACCAGAATTTCGGCTTTGATGCCTACGTCTACTTCGAAAATGATGGAAGCCTCGACCGCACCGGAAGGCTAGAGCTGGACATCAACCAAGCTGTCTTCAACCCAGGCACCAATCAATACGACCTCTACATCATGTCTCATCAATGCAACTTCGATACAGGCTTCTGGGAGGTTGGAGGCTGGCAGCAAACAGGACAGCGTTGCGGGGACCAGAACAATACCAGAAGCGGGTTCTCACCGGGCATCTGGCATCATGTCCAGATCAAAGCGCATCGGGTGGCCACCGGGATTGTCTTCGATGAAGTAGCTCTCGACGGCAATGTGCAGAACTTCACTTGTGCCGGCGGTGGAACTGGAAGTTGTACCAGGAACGTCATTCGTAACGCGGGCTGGCAACCTGACGGCCTGATCGTGCCTAACTTCCAGATCGACGCCCATCTCACAAACGGATCAATATCCAGTCCAATTAAGGTGTATGTAGACTCGTTCTATATCTACTACTGGTAAGCCGTATCGAAAAAATGGCGGGTAAACATGCCACCGCACACGTGATCAATGCACGATCTACAGGTGGTGACAAGAAGCGGGGGAGTCAGATGGCTCCCCCGCATTTTCTTTAACAATGGGTCGGAGTAAAAGAAACCGTAGAGGCTCACAACACCAGAGCTTCCACTTGCTCCTCAGTTTCATAGCCGAGTCAGTGAGCAGCTTCATGTCAGACCATACGTTTCACTTCTGCCCGCAGATCTCCTTTGGACAGCGCAGAATGGGGAGCCATGCGGAGTCAAAGAAAAGTGGGAAGGCTGGGCCAGCCGCCCGATATCATCGCGGTGTGTACGTCCGATGCGCAGTTACCGTGGTTCTCCTCAGCGCAGGGATGCTTGCGCAATCTGCGCCACCCTCATGTCCTGCTGAGCGCCCGGTGGACGACATTATCACCGAGGTACACAAGCAGCAATCGAGCAAGAAGCACCGCAATTCAAACCCATTCCCCGACGTCATTTGCATCTGGGGCTGGTGTCGCGACCATTCAAGCAAGCAGACGCCGCCAACCTTTCCGGCATCGGAACCACAAGCTAAGAGTGATGACGAAAACGAGAGCACGAGTTCCAGCAGGGTCCCAGTGGACAAGTGTAATGACGCGATGGAGATGGCGCTTGAGGCAGCTCACAACGTTGACGTGGGCGATTACTCGTTTGCCGCAAGGAATTATGGCGGCGCGTTGCTGCGCTACAAAGATGCAGTTGAAGAAAAGCCGGGAGATGCTGCCATCCATGTGCGGTTGGGGCGAGTGTTCGAGAGATTAGGCCAGTTTCCACAGGCGACGGAACAATACAAAACAGCGCAAGAACTCGCAGGGCCAGCGAAATGGTCAAATGAAGCTAAGGCGGCTCTAATTCGTCTTCAGCAGCGTCAAGCCTCGGGTAAGAATCGATAAACATCATCTCACTGAGAAACGTAGTTCATTGCGGCTCACAATCCCAGGGCTTCCACTTGCTCTTCGGTTTCATACCCGAGCCAGTGGGCAACCTCATGCCAGACCACGCGTTTCACTTCTGCCCGCAAATCTCCTTTTGAACACCGCAGAATGGGGCCGCGAAAAACAAAGATCAGGTCTGGGGCATATTTCACCTGGGCGAATGAGCGTTTCGTCCTGAAGGTGCCGCTGTACAGTCCCAGTAGTTCAGTTCCCTGCCCCCATTTGTCCCTTGTCGCGATGTCCTGCAAGACCTCAACGGGAGGCTCGTCAACCACTTGAATGCCGGGAAAATCCGGCAGACGCCTGATCTTCTGGGGCAGGGTGCTGTAGGCCCACTCTACAACTTCCTCAAAGCTTTCTGGATTTGCGGCGTCGGCCATGAGCCAACTTTACCACCAAGGGCAGGCGGCGGATTGATACCCGCCCCGCGTGGACGCTCTATTGTCTTCCCGCGCTGGCCGTTAATTGCTGGCTTTGTCCGGCTTTGAGGCACGGCATTTCTTTTACTAACTCTCCGGCTTCCCGCATTCCCCGGCTTGGAGCGCTCTTCCACCAGAAGATCTTTGATGGATCAGTGAGCGCTTTCTTTTCCTGGCTCTGCGCGCTATCCAGAAGGAACCCGTTCCCGTAGGTGGCAAATCTAAAAGCAATCGGCGTTCCTGAATCCGGTGTGTAAGTGAACGACCGCGAAATGCCATCGGACGTTTCAGAGGCAGGCTTGCCGCACTTGGCTTGCAATCCGTCCATGTTCATCGCCTTCAGCGCGTCGTCCATCTGCGCCTCTTCCTCTTTTCGGATAAAGAATGGCATCGTTTTTTCCGATGGCTTGACGGAGAGCGCACAGGAAATGGCAGGTGAACCCGCGCCGGTCTTGAAGCAGTCCCATATGGAGTATTTGATGGGCCGTTCTGAAAATTTCGCTACATAGGTTCCGGTGTCGGCGCTTGTGTCGTTCAGGGCCTCAATGCGTCTGCGTTCAAAGACATGGATTATTTCCACCGCGTTTGAAAACAGCATTGTGCGCCGGGGAATTGGCTTTCCCTCTTTGGTTGTGGCTTGCACACGGATTCCCATGGCGTACGCGCCAGGAGCCATGCAATAAAGCTGATCTGCCTTGAAGATGCAATCCTGATGCTGCCCGGCCTCCCATTGCTCAGACATGATGCTCACGCTTTGCTTTGTAGAGCATCCACAGCACAGAGCGGCCACGGCAAGGGTGGCGATCATCCAACAGTTTTTCACTGAAATCCCCCGAGTTCAGTTTTGTGGCATGTGCAACTTTCTGGGCTTACTGTACCCCGAACGCAGGGAGTGAATTGGAGAATTTCCGCAACGAAAGGGCAGCCCGGAAGCTGACCTCATGTCACATCCACGGGTTGCGCCGCCGCGTCCGCGCCAAAATAAAGATGCAGGATTTATTTTGCCAAGCGAGCAGAGAGCACGCGTCGTGCCAGGCTCCGGAATTGGTCCAATGGAGTTTTCTTTAGTGCCAATCCCTGCGCGCGCATTTTGCTCAGGCCATCATTCAATCGGCCTCTGGCAACAGGTCCCATGGCGATGAATCGGAACGCTTGCGCATTGCCGCTGGCCATGGGCAAAAGCTCAATCGCGGCTGAGAAGGTTCCGGAAGCAGTTTGAATCCCAATATCAGCAAATGTGCCGGAAGCGAATCGCCTGTCCAGGCGAATCGTACCGCCAGTGAGGGACAGCGTACGAAGAGTGCCTTTGAGTTTTTCAGCGCCGATGGAAAGAACCGCCTGCTCGTTATTCGGCACAACAAACCTGGGTGAACGAACGCGTCTATGATCCTTCATCCTTTGATTGCTCCCGCCTGACATGATTGAACGTGAATGGTAGCAATCTCCTCAGACGAAAGGAACGATGAAGTGGCCGTGCTTGCCCACCGAAGGCCATGGCGGAACATGGCCACTCAGGCACGGCTCCGTTGGCAGACCCGACAGCGGCAGAATGAACGTTTGCAACTCGGCGGACGTTCCGCTGGGTATTGACATTGTTAAGTTATGGCGGAAGCGTGTGAGAGTCGAATCCGCGTGAATACGTAACTTCAACAACTTACACCGCAGCAGATGGCACAAAAGTAATTGTTTTCGATGTAAAGCAGTGGGAACGGCACGGACCCCCTAGTCACCCGGAGCGTGCATCCTTCCAATCGCATTACTTCTATCTAACGAGCGAGAATCTCCTTAACGCTCGTTTACGGGAGTAATATTTCCAAGCCGGATGGATATACTTAAAACACCGCCGAGCAGAATCCCTTGAAAAGCCCTACTGATCCTGTTGAGAAAGTCCGGCCCAGCACATTATTGAAATTGTTCAGAGCGAATACGTCTGTGCCGTCCGGGTCTGGTACCAGGTTGAAAAACTTTCCATCGACCAAAGCAAATCCACGATTAACGTCTTGGGAATCAAAGTCGAGGCCCACGATGACGCCCTTGTCATTGATCTTGGACGGAAATGTATCATTGGAACCGGGCACTTCAATGGTAGTGAAAACGCCATTTTTCCAGGTGAAGCCACCTGCATGCGCAGTTGACTCCGGCCCGGTGCGAAAAAATCCTACAATTACACCGGCATTGTTGATGCTTCTAGCAAATGTGCCTCCTGCTGCGCCAGGGAAAGAGATGAGCGTGACCTTTCCCTGATGCAGTAAATAGCTCTGGAAAATGCCGTTGGCGGTGATGACCCCGGTAATATCGCCCAGGTCATTGATGCCGGCGGCACTTGCATCTGCTTTGGGGAAACCCGGAAGCTTAAACTCAGTGAAGACGCCATTGCGCACCATGAACGGATGCGACGAGCCGTCGAAAGCCAAAGTAAATGAACCCACAATCACGGAGTGGTTATTGATGTCCCCCGGCCTGGTGGTGAGAGAGCCGGGAAACCTGAAGTGTGTAAATACGCCCTGGCTAAATAGAAAGCCGGTAAAGGATTCAGTGCCGGTAGTGGGTGAAAGTGTGGTAAGCGTTCCGACAATGCCGCCTTTGTCATCGAGATCAGACGGCTGAATGCTTGAGCCTGAGGGCAACGGAATCTTGAGCGGTTGTGTTCCGCATTGCGCCTGCGCAAACAAGGCGGGACTTATACTAAGAACGCCATAAATAACCAAAGCTTGAGAGAATATTTTCCTGAACCTTGACATAAACATCCCCTTCGATTTCCTAGACTGTGTCGATCAGATGAGGTGCTCAGGAAAAGGGTGGGCTTCCAAAATATTGTTAGAAGTTTTTTAGTTTCTGATTGGGAATCCTTCGAGCGATGCTTTTGCCGCCGATAGCCTCAATGATGCGTACAGAAAGCCGGTGCATCCTCGGGCGTGGGTCACGTTAGCACGCATAGGATGCGTCACACGTACCGAAGTTGGTTGGAGGCCGTGCGCACGCCCGTACCAGTGCAAAGCTAATGCGCCACGCTGACATCCGGACCACAAATGAACGTGTACGGCGATGTTGTCACGGAGGAAATCTCCAGGGCGCATAGGAAGGTCGTGGCTTTAGCTCTCAACGGCACGGAAGCGAAGCTAAGTCTTTTAGCTTGGCGGAAGCGTGTGAGAGTCGAACTTGAGGCGATTTCGCGGCGTCTGAGCCGCGAGCCGAAATCCTGAGCGAACGCAGTGAGTCGAAGGATCTGCTAGGAGGATATGTTAGAAAGATGGATCTGGAAAGTGGCGGAAGCGTGTGAGAGTCGAACTCACCAGAGCCAGCAAAGCTGACTCTCGCCGGTTTTGAAGACCGGAAGGGTCACCGGACCCCATGCGCTTCCGCGTTTGCACTTAGTTTACAGGAAGTGCCAATTCCACCACGGAGACACGGAGGCACGGAGAAAGCAAAGAATGCCATTTCGCGAAGACGATTTTATTGTGTTGGTCTTGAGCTGAAATATTTCAGGGTTTCCAAATGTCTGGGCTTCTACTTTTGCTTATTTGATTTGCCCTATTCCGGTTTTCTCCGTGCCTCCGTGTCTCCGTGGTGGAATTACTCAGCCCGCAGCGCCTCCGCTGGATCCACTCTGGCAGCGCGGGCAGCCGGTAGCGCGGATGCAATTACCGCGGCAGCCAGAATCACCGCAGCCGATGCAATCAACGGTAGTGCTCCTGGCAATTGCACAATACCAACATACTTGCCGATGGTGCGTTCCAGCGCAAAGCCAACAACAAAACCCGCAGCTACGCCGACGCCCGCAATTACCAATCCCTCAGAAAGCACTTTGGCGAGAATGCTGCGCGGCTGTGCGCCCAGCGCCTGGCGGATTCCAAACTCACGCGTGCGTCCGCTCACGGAAAAGGCGAGAACGCCTGCCACTCCCACCACAGAAATCAGCAGCGCCAGCGTAGCGAATCCGCCGAAGACAATAGCGTTGAGACGATCAGGCGTCAGCACTTCCGCGCGAATATCTTCCAGCGAGCTGGCCCGTTCCACTGGTTGGTCCGCCGCCATATCATGGATTGTGCGCGTGATGGTTGGGACCAGCGCATACGGATCATTCTGCGCGCGCACAAAAAGGCGGCCGTTCCAGCCTTCCTGATTTGACGGCTGATAGACCGTCATGGCCGGTTGCGGAATGATGTTTTCATCGTCAACATCTGGCACCACGCCGATGATCCGCCGCGGCTCCGTGCTGATGCCGATAAACTTCATTACGCCGTCCGTCCATTGCAGATGGCGGTCCACCGCCTCGCGGCCGGGAAACAGCCGCTGCGCAACACTTTTGCTGATGATCACGACACGCTCCTGGCCGTCGCGGTCAGTGTCCCTGAAGTCGCGGCCTTCCACAATCGGCACGCCCAGGGTTTCAAAGAACCCGGGTGAGATCGACCGGAAGCGTGCGCGCAGGTCCTCGCTGTTTTCGCGCCGCGCGCCTTCCACGGAGAACGTAAAGCTGATGCTCAAGGCGCGGCCATCGCGCCAAGGCACGCCAAAGCCTGAAGAAACATGTTGCACGCCGGGCAGCGCGCTCACGCGGCGTGAAACTTCACGGTAAAAATCCCGCACCTGGTCTGGCGTTTTTCCTTCCGCCATCACCGGCAGATTCACGGCCAGGACGTGAGCTGTCTCAAATGGCGGCTGCGTTTTCTCCAGCACCAGCAGGGTTTTCACCAGCGCGCCCGCCCCAGCCAGCAAAAGAAATGACGCCGTGATCTGCGTGACCGCAAAAATGCCGAGCCGCCGGCTGCTGCCTCCGCTCACGCGCACGCTGCTCGATAGGCTAAATCCGGCGGAAGTATCCGGAGCAGGCAGGCGAGGCACAAACGCCAGGAAAACGGCGGCAGCCATCGCAAGCGCAACTCCAATCCAAATCATGCTGAAATCCAGTGTCAGATCCAGTGCCCGCACTGAAAACCTTGAAGCATATTTAGCCAGCACGGCCACCATCGGCGCTGCAATGGCCATCCCTGCCAGAGCGCCGCTGCCGCACAGTACAATTCCTTCCGCCAGCAGTGAACGCCGGAACGCGCTGGTGGTTGCTCCCAGCGCCGCGCGAATGGCCATTTCCGGCTCACGACGCACGGCCCGCGCCAGAATAAGGTTGGCCACATTCGAGCAGGCAATCACAAACAGCAGGCCGGATGCCGCGAACAGCACCCACAAAATCGTCCGCGCACCAGAATTGATCTGGTCATGCATGCGCGTTACTGCAATCTGGTAGTGGTCGCCGGGTTTGTAAACCTCAGGATGCGCTGAGACCATCGCCGTGTGCACGGTGCGCAGCTCTGCTCGTGCAGCTTCCAGATCAGCGTCGGGAGCAAGGCGCGCGAAAACCTCGGTCATGCGATGCTCGCGGCCGGTCACCATGGTGGCCGAGAGGTGATGCGGGCTGGTGACGATGTTGGCGATCATCTCGGTTTCCACCGGATAAGGCACTGACGGTTCCAAAACGCCAACGATCGTGGCGGAGCGGCTGCCTTCAAAGCCACCAAGCCGGACCACTTTCCCGATCACGCCGCGATCAGAATTGAGAGAGTTCACCCAGAATCTGTACGTCAGCACCACGGCGCCCGCTGCCTTTGGGCCATCGTCGCTGGGATTCAGCAAGCGGCCAAGCACGGGACGCAGACCCATCACCTCAAAGTAATTGCCATCAACCACGCCGGCGCGTATCTCGCGCGGTTCACCCAGCCCCACCAGGGTGAAATCAACAGCGGAAAAAGTGCCAAGTTCCTTGATGCTCTTCAGTCCGCTGCCTATGTCATTGATTTCCGGGACGGAGAAGTTGGTATTGTCTGCGCCGATTCCCGGAGCGCTCTGGCGCACGTACAGCAGGCGGTCTTCATCGCGATTTGCCAATGGCCGCAGCAGCACGCCGCGAATCACGCTGAAGATGGCCGCATTCGCGCCGATCCCCAAAGCCAGGGTGATGGCCACGGTGACCCACAACGCACGCGCACGGGCCAATGAACGTATGGCAACTTTCAAATCGCGAAGAAAAGACATGGGAGACCTCGAGTGATGTTCGTTATATCAATCTTGCTTTGGCGGCGCAAATACCCTTTGTGATTAAGGTTAGACGTACAAGGGGTAATTAGAGAAGCGGCCCGGAAAGGATTGCACTGCGGAGGCACTTTGCTCTGAGCGCAAAGCAGGAAATCAGAGGCGCCGTGGAAGACGGTATCGTCAGCCCCCAATTACGTTCCAGATACCACAGCACGCCGTTTATGGACGCATCGTCTAAGAGATAATCAATGAGCCCGCAGTTCTCTTTTCGAAACTCTGAACCAATAAAAAAGCCCGGAGCGATTCAATGCCTCCGGGCTGCGCATAACGAATTTTTCTACTTCATACTGCGGATGTATTTGACCAGCTCTTTGATCTGGTCGTCGGTCAATTTGCCTTCAAACTTCGGCATCTTGCCTTTGCCTTCTTTGGTGATCTTGGTCAAGTCCGCGTCTGATTCCTTGGCCACTTCCGGCGAATGGAAATCTCTTGCGCCCATCTTTTGGCCGGCGGGAGTGCCCTTTCCGTCAGCGCCATGGCACATCTGGCACTTTGATTTGTAGAGCGCTGCGGCATCGTCGGCGGCAGCGGCCGGAATTGCCCCTGCCAGCAAAATGCCAAGCGCCATTGTGCTGATTATTGCTTTCATACTTCCCTCCATTTGAATATCTCACTAGTACTAACCCAACATTTATCAAGCAGTAGCACTGAACTGTACCAGAATCCTAAGACGCAAACTCAAAGTTACACAGGCGGTGAATCCTGAGGGCCCTCAATCTGCTTCAGATACAGCTTGAGCCCCGTAAGCATGATAGCAATGGCTATCAATGAAAGTCCCAGGCCGTAGCGGCGATAGTTGCGTTCCTTCAGCGCGTCTTTTCCTGCGTCATAATTCTTGGCTGCGGATACAAGACCCGGCTGAATATCCTGCTGCACGCGCGCGACGTTGGCGCTATGAATTGTCACACGCGCTTTGGTGAGCGTGTCACGGGCCTGTACAAGATCAAGCCTGGCCTGACTCACCTCCATACCAGAGGTTTCTGCTTTGCTTAGGATCTGGTCAGACCTGTCGATGGCTGCGGCAAGTTGGGCGAGATGGTCCTTGATGCTGTTTGCGGCAACAAAGCCGGGATCGCCTTCAGTATGGCACTGTCCACAGATTGACTTGTCGTCGGTGCCGATCAGCGCATCGCTGGGATGTTGGATAGCGTGATTGCTATGGCATGTGACGCAGCCTGGCAATCCGGCGGAAGCAAAAGCCGCCTTGTGCGGGCTGGCATCAAAGAGTTGCGCCTGGAACACATGGCACGTCGAGCAAACCGCCGCCACAGACGATGCTCCCGGCGGCGTGGCCCCATGGTTTCCATGGCACGTGACGCAGGTGGGCGCGCTCAAGTCTCCACGGACCGTCAGCGCTTCATGGTGAACGCTCTTTTTATATTCAGCGAACTGGTTCGTCGGGATTTTGTATTCCTTCATACGCTCCGCGTCAGAGTGGCAACGAGAGCACGTAGCTGGAACGTTCACCGGATTCACCGTGGAGCGCGGGTCGCTTGGCGGCCGGATATCGTGCACCGAATGACAATCCACGCAGACGGCGACTTTGCCATCGCCGCTGGCCAGCCGCTTGCCATGAATGCTGGTGTTATACTGGCTGAGCTCGTCCGTCCGAAGGCTTGGATTGTACTTGCGCATCACGGCAGGATCGGAATGGCAGCTTCCGCATAACTGAGGAATTTGCGCGCGGGAAATTTTGCCTTTGAACCCGGCCTTTTTGCCCATGGCAATCTCAGGATCGTCATTATTGGCGTCACCGCCATGACAACTGGCGCAGGTGAGTCCTTTTTGCCCGTGAATATCCTGGCTGAACTTTTCTTCGGTTACGCCCAGGTTGTCCGCCAAAATTGAGTGGCACTCCAGGCATGAGTTTTTAGCTTGGCCGTGCGCGCCGCCGGCCAACAGCAAGCCGGCAGCGACAGCCAGAAACCATCGAGAAGCGAATGAAGCCGGCGAGTTACTTTGCCAAGTGGCCATAAATGGTCATTCCTACAATGTATGCGAGAGCCACAACCGCCAGAGCGTTGACCCATCTCCGGGCGCGTCCGCTATCAATAAACGGCAGCAGCAGCCAAACCGCTCCCGCCGCTCCAAAAGCCAGCACACCCAGAACTTCGCCATCCAATAAAAATACTTTGGAGGGAATCACCTTGAGCGTCTGGAACATGAACAGGAAATACCACTCCGGCTTGATGCCCGCGGGAGCGGAAACAAATGGGTCAGCCTTTACGCCCAGGTCCCAGGGAAAAATTGCCGCCAGCGCGCCGAGTACGCCCAGCGCCACATACCAGGCCATCAATTCGCGAAGAGCGAAATTGGGAAAAAACTTCATCTCGCGTAGTGACGCGGGCTTAGTCAGCCATTCCGCTTGCAGCTTGGGAGGCACGCTGATGCCGAATCTCTGCACCAGAAGAATATGCAGGCCGATTATCAGGGTCGCCAGTCCCGGCAGCACGGCAACGTGAAATCCAAAGAAACGCGTGAGCGTGGCGCCCGTTACTTCTTCTCCACCGCGAAGAAAAATCATGAGCGGACGCCCGATGATTGGCACCTGACCGGTGATTTCAGTTCCTACTTTGGTAGCAAAGAACGCCAGCGTGTTCCAGGGCAGCAGATAACCGCTGAAACCAAAGCCCAGCACCAGAAACAGCAGGATCATGCCGCTCAGCCAAGTTAGTTCGCGCGGCTTGCGATAAGACTTGAGAAACGCCACGCTGAACATATGGGCAAACGCGGTAAAGACCATCAGGTTGGCGGACCATGAATGGATAGAGCGCATCAGCCAGCCGAACTTTACCTGCGTCATGATGTGCTGGACGCTCTCAAATGCCTCATTCGCTCCAGGCCGGTAGTAGAGAAGCAGCAAAATTCCGGTCAGCACCTGGATAACGAACAGGAACAGCGTGATGCCGCCGAGGAAATACCAGTGCGACCAGCGATGGACAGGAACCGTTTTCTTGCGCAAGGGAGCAAGCAGTTCGTTCCAGCCAAAGCGGTCGTCGAGCCAGTCGTGCACTTTGCCAAAGAGGCCCATGCTAGGATTCCTGCCGGCGTCTGACAAATATCTCGTCACCCTTGACTTGTACTTCAAAGGCTTCCAGCGGGCGCGGCGGCGGGCCGGAGACGTTGCGTCCGTTCACGTCATATTTGCCGTTGTGGCAGGCGCACCAGACCTCGCGCGTGTCGTCACGGTATTGCACCGTGCACGCGAGGTGCGTACAAGTGGCCGACATGGCCTTATACTCGCCGCCTGCGGTGCGGACCAGCAATCCCGGGCGGCTGCCGAAGCGAAAGATCTTGCCGCTGTTCGGCTTCAACTCGCCTGTCTTGGCGGCAACCACTGAGCCGCTGCCCATGTCCGATTCCTTGGGAGGGACGAGAAACCGCAGCACGGGATAGAAGAAGGCTGCCGCACTCAGGAAAAAGCCACTGCCCAGAAGCGCTTCCATGAACCGCCTACGACGGATAGGCGTAGCTGACGAACCATGAGGAGATTGGGAAATGCCGGGATTGGTGGCTGCCATGCGGCCTCACTAGAATGAGTTGAATTGCGGGCCCAAATCTACAAAGTTGTTCACAAACAACACTGCTTTTACTTCCGGGGAGCAGGAGCTATTTGCCCCTGGCTCCTTGTTTCGCCAGACCGCGCATGTACGCGATTAAATCGGTCAGCTGATTGTCCGGGAGTTTGCCGCCATAGGCCGGCATCTTGTTTTTGCCTTTTTTTGCCACATCCAAGAGCTCGGCATCCGGCTGTTTCTGGACCTCAGGGCTCTGGAAATCCTTAACGGCAAGTTTCTTGCCGGCGACGCTGCCCGTGGCGTCAGGGCCGTGGCAGATTTGGCACTTCATCTTGTACAAGGTCTGGGTAGCTTCCTGGGCGCCGGATTTACCTACCGAGCCCAGGAGCAGACCGAGCATAATGATGGAGCTGAGTGTTAACTTCATTCTCTCTTCCCTCCAAGAAGTGGCTTGCTATTACATCGTGTAACGCAGTGACAGCGAGAACATGTTTCCGCGGAAATCCCGTGGCAAAGTCGGACCGGGATTGGACTTCTCGTTGTAGTCGTAATAATTCCATCCCGACTTAAAGGTCACCTTTTCAGAGACCGCAAACGCGATGGATGCCGTGGGCAGATGGTAGTTAAAGGCCAAGGGGCCCGTGGGCGCGATCGGGTTCAGGATCAGGGTATTGCCATTGGTAGTAGTAAGCGCGTAACCGGCGCCGGCAGTAAAGCGCTTGGTGGGCCGCATGATAAGCGACGCCGAGCCGTAATTCGAGGTATTGGTGTAAACCGACAAGCCGGAAAGGAACGGCGTTCCGCAATTGATTATGCCCGGGGAATTGAGGTTGGGCGTGGCGACAAAGCAGATATTCGTCTGCGAAAAGACGTCGTTGTAATCGTAGGAAAGGTCCACGCCCCACATGGATTCAGGGCGTGCAATGGCAGCGCTGAATCCATAGCTGCGATTGTGTTGCAGCAGGCCGATATCCGCGCTGGTATTGCGGGCTTCCAGAACGCGAATCGCCGTCCCAACATTAATCCAGTCTGCCGCCTTGTAACCGGCGCGGAAGCGGTAATCCTGTGAATGGCGTGGAGTGATGCGGAAGAAAACATTGTCTCCCGAAAAGAACTCGACATCGCCGCTCATACGGAGCTTCTGCGTTCGAGCGGCAAAGCCGAGTAGCCCGGTGCTTCCATTGATCTGGGTAAAGTCTTCACCCGCGTCTGCTCCAGGAACAGCCACGGTGCACGTGCCGTCAGGATTCAGCGGCTTACCAACGCATGCTCCGCGCCGGGCCAGGGCCGCCGTGGGCCCAGGGAAGAAAGTCTGTATCTGGACGTTGTCAACTCTTTGCGTGATTTCCCTGCGCTCAAAGCGATATCCCACGTGGGCCGTAATGCGCTTGGTGAAGTCGTATTCCAGAAGGAAGGTGTTGGCCGTCCGCTTCTGGCCGAGAAAATCATTGCGATTGTCCACAATCAAGTCAGCCGCGGAGCTGGCATTATGCTGTGGACACGTGGCCGCGGTAAATGGCGGAGGGCACGTTGCGGCGCTAAATACGTTCGGGTTCGATAGCAGCGTGGCGCCGAAAAGGTTCGCCGTGACCAGACTCCAGTTCCCTGGAATATTGAAACCGTCATAGCGGAAGGTGTCCACGATACGGAACTTGTCCGTTACACGGATGGTGCCTCCCAAATCCGCGGCCAGAGAAATACGGTGTGACAATGCGCTGCCGGTAATCCCAAAAGCCCGCACGCGATTGCGGGTAGTGAGGCCGTTAAACAATTCTGAGGTTGAAGGGTCGCTGGCTTCAGCATCCGAATAATTCAGCCTTCCCGAAAGGTCCACACGGCGAAAATATTCGCTCTGGAAGCTGAATTGTTCCGTGGGGAATGAATTCCGCAGCCGGCCAAAACGGCTATAGCTGAAATAACCATTGCAGGCTGGATTGGCAAAACCTGTGCCCAGCACGGGCGTAGCGCATGGTTGCCCACCAACCGTGTTGTAGGCGATGCCTAAATTAACCGGGAGACCGCCTGCCAGCGTGAAGCCCGGAATTCCGAAGATGCCCTGAAGGTTCTGCGGGGCCAGCGCGCTCGTGGTGTCACCTTTGAAGTAGGTATAGAACTGATCGTAATTAATGCTGGTCCTGGGAATAAAGCGGAAGGAAACGCCAAAATTATAGCTATCAGTAGTATTCAACGTCGGAGAAAACAGCAATGCTTCTGTGCCCTGGTGGTCGGTGCTGAAGGTATTGCCATCGTTCGCCACTCTTGACCATCCAAGTTTGACCCTGATGTTGCCTAGCGGGAAGAGAGTGAGATTGGCATCGCTCATCCGGCGATCCATCAGAAACTCATGCGGCGAGTTCACGATTGGGACAATCGGGTTCGAACTTCCTGGAGCGGTTGGATTGAGTGGATTAGCGAACAGATCATAGTCGAAGATATTCTGATCGCGCCGGAAGCCCCCACTGAAGCTGTATATTTTCCCCTTCTGCGCGCGCACGCGGGTCAGGTTGTTGGGATCGCCGCCATACCCGAAGTTGCTGAAGAGAAGATCGTCGAAGAGAAACCCTTTATGGTCAGGTGAATGGAAATCCAGGGTGTATTCCAGCAGCCGGGAGCCACTTCCCAGATTCACAAACGTGTCCCAGGTGCCGGCATTGCCGGTATAGTCCGTGATGCGCCCGCCAAATTCCGCCGACTGCTTAATCACCCATGGCCCCACGTTTTCACCCACATTGTTTTCCGTGGTGATCCAGTTGGCCAGCACATCAGACTTACGCGCCGAATCAATGGAGACCCCCAGCTCAGGCTGGCGACGCTCCACTGCGGCCTCGTTCTTGGCTGGTGATGCAGGCTTATCTTTATCTGTAGCTGTATCTGTCTGCGCTGCCGGCGCCGCTGCCGATGCCGATGGATCCGTGGGCGTCTGCGCGAAAAGTGTGAGGCCAAACAGTCCCATTCCGACCAACAGAAGGCGCGATGGCCACATACCCGGAATATGCAATTTTCTATTCATCTCATCACCTATATGTTTACGGTTTGAAGAAATCATGGTCTGAATTGGAGCCATGGATGGCCGTGTGACACATCGTGCAGGCCTGATACTTCTGGGCCTGGTTATGGAAAGATGGAGCGGCAGGGGCCGCCACATCCACCGTGAGCGTGTGGCACTCCAAACAAACCAGGTTTACGTTGCTCCGCTTCAGCAGCCGCGGGTTCGACGACCCATGCGGGGTATGGCAAGCGACACAACCTTCAGTCTTGATGGGCGCATGTTCCCAGGCGAAGGGGCCGGCTTTGTCCGTGTGGCAGTTGAAACAGACCTGGTCTTGTGCGGCGGTAGACCGCAACTGGTGCCGCATGAAACCACCGTGCTGGTTGTGGCAATTGCTGCAGGCAATCAGGCCTTCATTCACGCGATGGTGGAAAGGCTTGGAGAAATCCGGCTTAACTTCCAGATGACAGCTGTAACAAAGGTTTGGCTGTGCCGCCTTCAAGAGCTGCCGGTTGACCTTGGGAGCGTGAACCGAATGGCAATCCACGCAGCCGACGTTATTCTTCAGGTGCTGTGAACGCAGGAAGTTCGCATGCTCTTCACCAAACTCATGGCAGGTAAGGCACCGCTTCGACGATTCCTCGCGCGAGAGCGACGCAAAGCGGATGATCTTGGCGGGATCGGCCGATTCAGCGTGTTCCTTGCCAGGGCCGTGGCAAGCCTCACAACCCTGGAACTCCACACCTTTGTGCTTGTTCAGCTCGGTCTTCCAGTGCGGACCCTGATCGTAACCTTTGGCCTGCTGTTCATGGCAGGTCTTGCAGGTCTCAGCGCCCACGTACTGCGACGGGTCGACAGCTTTATGGGTCTCGACTAGCTCTTTCTCTTTTTTCTGGTCGCCGCTGGCCTGAGTGCTTTGCGCATCGGCGGCGGTTCCTTTGTCGTTCCCATGCTTTTTGGGACCGGCAACGGCAAACCCGACAAGTGCTACCAGTAAGACCGACAGAATGAACAGCCTGAGTCCTTTTCCTGACATGAGCGACCCCTCGCATTCTCCATTTTCACAATGAACAACCGACTATAAGCAATCTCGAGTAACGGCTCTGTGATATGGGTCACAGGTGTAAAGAAGCTTTACAAATCAAGGTGTGCGATGAAGGGACGCAGATTTGCTGCGCATGGCAGGAACATAGAGCGATTGTATGAAGTGGAAAGGAAAAAAAGATTACTGCACAAGACTGAGGACGAGCGATCGACGGCGTTTAGTGTGGCTTTACAGTACGAGAGCGAGGGCCGCAGAAGAAGCGGCGGGAATTGCTGCGTAAAATGCGGTCCGCAATTTTCAAGTCACTGCTGAGTACCTTGGCAACACCAAAATAAATCTCAGGCTTGTCTTGCAGTAAGGATAGAAAAACCTCTCGCGGGAGAACCGTGATGGAACAAGATTCGAGACAGGTCACATCGACTTCCGGCAGCTCGCCGGAAACCATTGCACGCATTCCAAACACTTTGCCGGGTTCCGAGTAATCAAGAGAGGCGGCTCCGCGCATGCAATTCAGGCTGACCGCCACCTTGCCGGAATTGATAATGACAAGATTTTCAGGCGGTACGCCTTGCCGGATGAGCGTTGTGCCTTCTGGTACAGTCATCGACCGCTCGGCTTTGACCATTTCCGCCCGCACTTCCGGCGAAAGCATTTCATAAAGCTCATTGGCTGCGCTATGCGGTAATGTGGTGTTCATAAGATTGCTTATAGACCGATTTGTGCCGAGCTACTGTGACGACAGTCACCCCAGCTTGTGACAAGTCAGGTAGTTACGAGATTTTCCAAGGCGCGCCGATTCGTGATGGTCCAGGTGGCGCCCTTCACCCTGATAAAGCCTTTCCTGCGGAAACCGGTGAGTACGCGTGAAACCGTCTCTCGCGAGGTACCTATGAATTGGGCGATTTCTTCCTGCGTGAGCGTTACGCGCAATGCGGTTTCATTGGGTTTTTTGGACGACAGTTCCAGCGGATGCTCAGCCCACCGCAGAATGAGCTTGGCAAGTTTTTCCGGAACTGAATTGGAAAGGCCGAGAGAACGGATTTCGTCGTAGGCGCATTTGCAGTTATGCGTTAGCTGCTTGGCTACCTTTAATCCTACGTCAGGGAACTCCTGCAGGAAGCGGACAAAATCAGCCTGTGCGATGAAGTTGGCCTGGCTAGGCTCCAGGGTTTCTACCGTGGCTTCATACGGCGAACCGGAAACCGCCGCTGTGAGCCCCAGCACCTCGCCCGGTTCAGCCACGCGCAGGATCATGCTCTTGCCTTCACTGGACGTGGTAGAAAGCTTGGCGCGGCCGGTGCACAGCACAAAAATGCCTCTGGGAGACTGGCCTTCCAGACACAACAATGCCCCCTTGGGATAGACCGACGTCGCTTTGATTTGTTGCAAGCGAACCAGCGCTTCCCGTGATAAATCACAGAAAAGGTTTTGCTCGCGAAATGCGCATTTTAGGCAGTCTTCAATGATCTGGAAGTGGTAACCCATCGCCAACTCCTTATACGGAGAACTTCAGGAAACTTGAGCTTAAATGGCGTCCGTCACGCAGATATGTGACGCTCGTCACACTCCAGATGTGTTCCCAATTCCGCCCGGCACCGGCAATCCGGTCAAGAACCGGGAAAATTGGGAGCGCCACGCAGGTCACAGATGTCATGTGAGTTAGTGACCGCGGTCACAGTTTTCGTCCTTCGCACTAAAGCAAACTGGAAAGTTACAAACCATCATTCGGGCCCCCGGATTCTCATTCCAAAATTTCTTTTAGAGGTATTTATGCCACTTGCACGACCTGGCACTGCCGTCTCTTTTAAAAACATCCTCTTTCTTACAGACTTCGGACAGGCCTCCACGGGAGCGCTGGCTTACTCTCTGGCATTTGCGCGGCATTTCAAGGCGCGTCTTTATCCCGCGCATGTATTGGATACGGTGCTGGCTGATGCGGCCATGACTGGCGAAGCCGGAATAAAAGAATTAGAAGAGCAAAAATACCGGCAGCTCTCTCGGCTTGCGGAATATAACGGCATCCATTTCCAGCCGCTTCTGAGCCGCTGCGATTTTGAAGCTGCCATGTCACACTGGATTTCACAGCATGGGATCGACCTGGTGGTGGCGGGCACGCATGGCCGTCGCGGTATGCAACGGCTTCTGCTCGGCTCGACTTCTAAAATGGTCCTGCACAATGCGCCCTGCCCTGTGCTCACGGTAGGTCCGAATGTGGAAGTGCCTCGCCTCTTCAGCCTCAATCTGGAAAACATCGTTTTTGCCACAGATCTGGGCGAACAATCACAGCACGTTCTTGGATACGCTCTGGCACTGGCGCGAGAAAAATGTGCCCGTCTGATGCTGCTGCATATGTTGCCTGAGGAATCACGCAATTATCCGGACCGTTTGAGAGTCTTGAATTTCGTGCTGAATGAGGCGGAACGGTTGCTGCCGCCACACGCGCACGAGTGGTGCAAGCCGGAATTCGCCGTGGACGCAGGTCTCACCGCTGAACAGATCGTAAGCCACGCGCAAAACGAAGACGCTGACCTGATCGTGATGGGGCGTGGACGCAGTAAAACTTTTAACCTGAAAGGCGGCCCCGGTGTAACGCATAAAGTAATTTGCGCGGCGCCCTGCCCGGTGCTTTCCGTGCCTGAAGCGTGGACGCGCTAAGTCTGGCTAGGGTGATCTACATCACAGCCACGACGGGCCGACGATTGCAAACTATAAAAGAAGATTTGAGATGAGGAACGGAATGACGGAATGGAAACCAGCGCGAAACGGCCTGCTTCTACAGACGTTAGAAAACGCGCTGGCTTTCTTCGCTACGGAAGGGTCTGAGAGGCCCTTCCGCAGCGAATGCCATATTTTCCACCTGCGGGGTTCCGGGATCCCGCAGGCGATGCTGCCGAAGGTCGCGAAAGCGAATGAGCCCAGTGCTCCGGACCAGCAACAATTGCAACTTTAAAGGAGTTTTTTATGTCAACTATGCAAGCTCTGCCAGTCGTCAATAAGATTTCATTCAAGAATATTCTATTTCTTACCGATTTCACTGAATCCTCTCGGGGTGCCATGGCGTATGCCCAGGGATTTGCGAATCACTTTGGCGCGCAAGTCTATCCCGCGCATGCCTGTGACCCAGTCATTCTTACCGAAACAGCCGCGCCGGACATTCTGGACGAAGTGGAAGAAAACAGCCGTCGTCGGCTCAACGACCTGGCCAAAGAAAACAATTTCAACGGCACACCGCTCTTCGCGCGCGGACCTGTGGCAGAAGCCGTGCCGCAATGGATTGCTCAGCACGGGATCGACCTGATTGTGATGGGCACGCACGGCCGGCACGGGCTCACGCACCTGCTGATGGGTTCGGTCGCCGAAGCGATTTTCCGCAATGCCACTTGCCCGGTGCTTACGGTAGGCCCGCACGTTACCGTAAGGCCTTCACATGATTTCAAGGCAGAAAGCATTCTCTTCCCCACGGATCTGGGCGCGCACGCGGAGTTCGCGACGCAATATGCACTCTCCATCGCCCAGGAAAGCCGCGCACAGGTAACGTTTATGCACATTGTTTCCCTGGAAGAAGCCTTCCAGCGCGACCGCGCAGAGCTGATGGCAACTTCCTATAAGAAACTGGAAGCTCTTGTGCCGGCGGAAGCAAAGCAGTGGTGCACGCCGGAAATGGTGGTGGAAGTGGGTGATACGGTGAAAGAGCTGCTCGGATTTGCACAGTCGGAGCGGCCTGACATGATCGTCCTGGGTCTGCCTGCGGGAAAGAAATTCAACGGCGGATTCCACTCGAGCGTTACCTATAACTTGGTTGCCGGAGCGCCGTGCCCGGTACTAACCGTGCGTGACATTGTGAACGACTAACTGCGCGTCGATCGCTAAAGAACGATGTTCGGAAACAGAAAGCAGCGTCTACGGGCGCTGCTTTTCTGCATTAAAGCATTTTCTCCCCGCGTTGCGTTCTGCGGTCGGCTAACCGGCGGCTTCAGGGTGCTTCTTTAAATACGCTTGCACGAACGGGCACACGGGAACAACTTTGAGCTGGTTGAAGTGAGCAAAATCCAGCGCAGCCCGGATCAATTGATTTCCCAGTCCGCGGCCGCGTGATGCCACCGGGACCTCTGTATGAGTAAGGGTGATGTGGTGCTCCGTGCGATGATATTGCAGCACGGCTTTCTCATCCCCCAGCGCGATCTCAAACTGGCCCTTGGCTTCATTGTGCGTAACTGGATTATTGTCCATGAGAGTGGCTGCTCCAGTTTCTTACCCTGAACCTTTAGCCGATTCTACGCGAATGAGACTTCGCCGCAACACCTTGTTCTTGTGATTCCGCCGTTCTTGTGATTCCGCCTGATTAATTTGCCGCACGGTTTTGCGTGCTGGGTGCATCATTCGCTGGTCCCAGCTGTCCCGCTGATTCTGTGACAACATCTCTTACCGGCCACGAACCGGTGAGGCATGCCAATAAATAAATTCCGCCGACAATCGCGAACCCTTGCGCCAAACCTCTGTTATGGGAGACTGTGCCTACAACAAAGGAGAAGACCAGTTGCATCAGCGTTCCCAAAAAATAAAACGTATTCTGCACGCGTCCCATGAAATGCTTGGGAACCAACTCCATCATCGTACTGGTAATCGCGACGCCGCCCAACGCGCGACAACAACCCATAAGGCAATAAACCGCTGCGCACACAACTAAAGCCTGGCCCACCATAAGTGACGCAGAGAAAACGAGCGCACCGTGGATGTGTGCCCCGAGGAATGGCAGCGAGATCAAGGAAAGCCCAAGTAAGGCCATAGAAATGCCCACGGCGCGCCGATGTCCGGTGCCGCGTATGAGCGCCGGAGTGTAGATTGCGCTCATGAACGCACCGATGGCCCAACCGGCGTTGAGCCATCCATAGCCGACCGCGCCGGATTTCAAGATGCGGTCACTGAACGGCGCCGTGATCACGCCCTGCGTGAGCATTCCGCCGATAAACAGTGCCCACGCAATGCCCAGCAGCAGCAATCGGGGACGGAGCTTGATATAGCCGATTCCCTCTTTTAATTCATGAACAAACTTTGCCACGGCGCTCTCATGCACCATGGTTTCTCCGACCACCGCAACCGTGTGCTTACCTTTACGCACGAAGAGATAGCAGATAAACGAAAGCACGTAACTGGCGAAATCGATAAACAGAACGCCGTGCAAGCCAATTTTGTTATAGACAAAACCGACGACAGCGCCTGCCACCAGCCATCCGCCTTGCACGCCCGCCAGCAGAAAGCTATTGGAATGCACGAACTGGGAATCCGGCGTGAGTTCCTGAATCAGCGCGGTGATGGTGGGCCAGAACATCCAGAAGCCCGCCGCGACAATGACGGACATCAGATAAACTTCCCACAGCGTGGCCAGACCGCGATAAGCCAGCACGGCCACGACTAAAATCACGAGGCCGCGAACGGCGTCCAGCACCATGAGCAATCGGCGACGATCTTCGCGGTCAATCACCACGCCGGTGAACGGCAGCATCATGAGCGCGGGGATGGTTTGCAGCATGAGCAGCGTTCCCAGCGCCATTTCTGAATGAGTTTTTTGCAGCAGAAACCAGGTCACGCCCGCGGAGTTCATGCCGCTGCCGACCATGGAAATCAGATTCGCGGCAAAGATCAGCCGCATTCCGCGATGTTGGAGAATGTTACGCACGTCTACTCACTTTAGCATCCCGTGAAATCGCGCAAACGCCTTGCTCTGCCGCCTGCAGCCTGTAATAATTTCGCCAATGCAGGGCCGCCGCTTACGTGCCGTCTCCATCATCGCGATTTCCGCCGCTGCTCTTGTGGCTGGCGCTGCCATGCGTGAAGTGGTGAAGCCATTTTCTGTTTATCATGATGGCGACGATCTTATTTTCACCCCTGAAGCGGCAGGGCATCATCGGATGGCCAGCGTGGGCCCCTGGAACCTGGGCGAGCGCGTGGCGGAAGATAAACCTATCGATAAGCGGCTGAACCTTTACTTTGTTGCGCCGGGAGTGCAATACCGGGCGCAGGGAAAATCCGAGTACGACCACAACCTGGTCATTAACAAATACACCGTGGACGGTAAGCCGCGCGACTGGGACATTTTCTGGTGCTTCATCCTTGATCCCATGCTGCGCCCTGACCTGCGCAGCGAACGCGAACTGTTCATGGGCAAGCACCAGACGTTTCGTCCGGCAACGCTGTTTGAGTTTAAGGACATTCCTTCACACGCGCTGATGGCGGAACGGCTCAGCATAAAATCCATGGCCGATCTACGGCGGTATCGCGGAAAAGATGGTTCGCTGCCGCGCCTGCTCATTGTGCCTGCGCGCATGGTCGTCCGCGCGACAGCTGCTGTGCCCGGCGCTGTGCCCAGACCGACGCCTAGATAATTTCAGGGGCTGAAGCCCAATCATTTTATCGCGGTAGCGGCACGAATAAATTCGTGCCCTGACACTTGTCTGGCCGGAGGACAAGAAACGTCAAAACGATAGGCGAACTTTTTTCGTCCTTGTAACAAATGCTGTGTCAGGGAGTTCTACCGAGACACCTTGGTGCGAACGCCTTGATGCAGCATGGCACACGACACATCCTCGGGATCCTTCGACTTCGAGCCGCGACTTCTCGCGCGGCTCTCCGCTCAGGATGACAGCTTGCATTTATACTGGCTCTTCAAAATCTTTCGCCCTTTTAAGGGGACCAACTGCTTCCTTATATACACATTGGGCCGCTGGAAATTCCAACCTTCGGCCTGTTAATGGTAGTGGCCTTTGCCACCGCTTATTACGCGCTGGAAGGCGAGATCACGCGGCGCAAGCTGATGAAGCTTGATCCTTATACCATGGTCGCCGCAGTGGCATTTGCGGGAATCCTGGGGGCAAAGATCTGGCACACCATTGATACTCCTGCCGACCGACTGAATGCCGAAACCTTCAAGAGCTTTGGCGCGCTGCTGAGCTGGTTCCGCGGCGGCTTTGCCTGGTTTGGAGGCTTCATCGCCGGCATTGCCGCGCTGCTGGTCATTGCCCGGCGCAACGGCGTGAACATGCTCACCATGCTGGATATTTCCAGCTTCGCGGCAGCCGTGGGATATGCGGTGGGGCGCATCGGCTGCCTTATCTCCGGCGACGGCGATTACGGCAAACCGACGCATCTTCCATGGGGCATGGCGTTTCCCGATGGCCTGGTTCCAACCAGCGGCGCCAACGGAACATGCGCGCTTTATGGCTGGCCGCAGAACTGCGCCGTGCATCCCACGCCGATCTATGAATTCATTGTCTGCGTGCTGATTGGCTGGTACATATGGCGGCGCGGCTCGCGAGCGCTTCAGCATCCGCTTGCTCCCGGCGTGATCACCGGCGAATTTCTGATCCTGTTTGGGTTTGAACGCTTTCTGGTGGAGTTCGTTCGCATCAATCCGCGAATCCTGTGGGGGATGAGCAACGCGCAACTGGCCGCGCTGCTGACCATTGTTGCCGGAGTGGTTCTGCTGATCATTGCGAGGCGTCGATTTCGCAAAGTAGATCCCGTGCATAAAGTTTTTGATCACGTGGTCCAGCATGGCAACCAGGAAACCAAACCGGAATACCATCGCGCCACGCCTGAATGTCCCAACCCCGAGCGCTGGAGGATGTTTGACACCATGACCGCCGAAGTTGAAGTCCTGGATTTTTTGAAGTGCCTGATGACCACCGTAAAGCCCAACCTGGTGGTTGAGACCGGGACGTTTCTCGCCGTGAGCACCATTTATATGGCCGAAGGGCTGAAGCAGAACGGCCAAGGTAAGATCATTACCTGCGAGCCGGACAAGGAAGTCTTTGCCAAAGCCAAAGAAAAGATTGAGGCCAGCGGCTTGAAGAAGTTTATCGACTTCCGCTGCGAATCGAGTTTGGAGACGCGCGTCACCGGAACCATCGACGTGCTTTTCTGTGACTCGCTGCCCGAACTGCGCGAGCCTGAAGTCCGGCACTTTCTACCGCTCATCAATCCCAACGGGCTCATTCTTATGCACGACGCCAGTTCGCATCTGAAGACTGTCCGCGAAGGCGCTAAGAGGATGGAAGATGAAGGACTGATTTCCGTGGTGTTTTTGCCTACGCCAAGAGGGTTGGTGATCGCGCAGAAGAGGGCGGGAAGGAAGTAAGGGTGCCTCTTCCTCTCCCAATCCCTTATTGCCTTCATAAGGCGATTTGGTTAGGGAGAATTCGGCGGAGGTAACACCGCGGACTTTCCCTTTAAGGTTTATTTACTTATTATTGTTTGGTGTTATGCGGCATAGCGTTTTTCCCCCTGCCTTTGTTTGGCTCGAGCTTTTAGTAACACAGTTTCCCGCGATTGGCGATCCTGGGCAGGAGCTTGCACAGCGACACCAAAAGCTACTTCACCGGTGTAGGATTGGCCGAAAATAGCTGATTCGCAGTGTTTTGATAGCGCGCACAGCCGTCTTCATGTTACCTTGGACACCTTGAATGAAGGGTTTCGCATCACTAGATTATAACTTTAAAGAGGATTGATACTTGCCAGCCAGGGTGCGCTTCAGCCCGAAATCCAGCAATATCGTGATCATCGCAGACGGATTGTCGAGCAATGCGGTTGCTCCAGCCACTTTCAACGAACTTGGCCAGCCAGAGAGTGCGTTTCAGGTCCAGCAAGTTGCATTGCTAGAGTACGATAAATACTCTGTTCTCATTCAGCCGGCTGAACGCCGGGCCACGATAACTGAAAAGAACGGAATATCTCCAGCCAGTCCCCTGCCGAGTATGATGTCACGAATCATAGCTGCAACCGATGGCATCAAACTGTCAGCAGTCGGCTTTAACTTTTGGTTTGACGGCGTTACCGAGGGCCCGGATATCGAGGTCATGCGGCAATACGTCAATGTGGAGCGTTTTGCAGCGCTCGGCGCCGTTCAAAGTGCGGGGTTTAAGGTGGCTGCGAAATCGGCAGATAAACTGGTACAGCTGAACGTAGATCCGGTGTTCGGTCAGGATTCAGTTCTGGTTGCAATAGTGAATTATCATTTCCAACCGGCCGATTCAGAAAAGGTTCTTAACGGCTATCGATCAATGACAGTCGAAGCTGCTGAACTAATGAAGAGGGTTTTCGATGTGGCATGAAGATCTGACATACCATCCGATTTTGGAAACGGCACAAAAGGCCATCAGGGCCAACGCACGTCTCAAAGCGCTACGTCTTACGAGCTTGGGACAGTTATACGATGAGGCCCCAAGCAACAACACTGCGACACAGACTGTGACACATGGCTGGTTGCAGGGCGATGCGACAAAGGTGCTTGAGTTCTCCTATATGGAGGGCATGATCGGCAAGGTGATCTCGTGCTGTCAATCGCAGGCGACCTCGGGAACGATGGTGATCCCGAAGAAACAGGGCATGATCATCCAAGCTGAGTACGTTGATCATCTGGAAACTAAAAACCAGCAGCTAGAATACCGCCTTGGCGCCCTTGAATCAGAGCTAAAACAGTTCCGGCCATACATGAAAACCATTCAACGTATGGTTGACGAATATCAGGCGGGAACTGTCCGTGCGCAGCAAATCGTACGAGATCTCAGGGCGAACTATCAGCCGACCGGCGCAATCGAGCGTGCTGCTCAACGAGACCTCGAAGTCATAACAGAACCGATCGACTGGAGCGCAGAAGAGATTTAGTAAGATGCCAGCTCGCAGCGTTCTCTTTGCTGATTATGCAACGACGACTCCGAAGCCCAAACGGGTGTATTGCGATGCGAACTTCGCCCTACACGTTTTGACCTATTCCCTCCTTCACACCAACCCGCGCTTGCTCCACCCGCTCGATACGGCATGCCATGCCTTCTACCAGAATCTGAAAACCGACAACGTGGATGTGATTGCTTCTTTACTGACTTATGTGGAAGTCATGCACGCCTATTCATTTAAGGGTCCGGGCGGGATGTACAAGAGTGTCAAGGCCCTTCTCGCGACAAAAGGTGTTCGTCCTCCATCCTCGGGGCAAGAATGCTTTAAGGAAGCACTCAGGCGATTTCCAGTAGAAACGGATACGTTGTGGGTGAGTATACGAGACCGTGTGGCAGCCGTGGACGAGTTTTTTGGCACGTACATGCGTGTTCTCTCACCCCTTCCGTCCCCGACCCTGACCAATATTACAAAATCGGTTTCAGATTTCGCATCCATTTTGAAGTTCCACTACGTCGGGATCGAATCGTCCGACGCTCTTCATCTATCTCTCGCCACATACTTGGCTTCGGACGCAGTTATTTCACTGGACAGGTCATTCCAGGCCGTTGACAGCTTCACCGTTTACTGGACGACTTAGCCTTCTTGCAGAGGCGCGATAGGAAGGCCCGCCAGGGCGTCCGCGCGACGGGGATGCACGCAGAAGCATTCAGCCGTCAGCATTCAGCAATCAGCTAAACAAATGGGAAAATCACATGTTTTCTGGCGACGCATTTGTCAAGATGTACTATTTCGCAATTGAAATTTAGGCGAAAATACTCTACCCTCTAGCATCGCCTGAGGGCTGGGAAGCGTGCAGGTCTTTGACAATTTAGCAGCTAGCAATTGGCAACTGGCAATTAGCCGGAAAGACCAACCCTTGCCACTGGTGAACACAGATGACAGTGATTAGGATGGAGTAGGAAACCCACGCCAATCAATGATCTTCGCGCCAAACCTACGCCAATCTGGGATGACTTGGGATGATATTTCTCAAATGCACGCCAATCTGGGATGACCCGGGGAGGGGGTACCCCCCTAGCCGGAAACTCGGATTAATGATGGGTGTACGCCAATCTGGGATGACCTTAGGATGTCAAGATATAACCCTTTTGAAATCCTAGTTGGAGGATGGGGGGGTGGGCGCGCAGAGCGCGCCTGATCGGGGGATCTGGTGATCGGGACATCGGGTGATCGGAAGACCTGAACTTACCAGTGATGAACGCGGATGGCGGTGATCCGGAAGTGATGCCGTGGAAGCACCGAAATCTCGAGAAAACAAAAGGTCCCTCGGGCCTGCGGAGCACAATGAAGAAAGCTTGTGCTCGCTTACGGCCCTCGGGATGACGAAGCTAAAAATAGAGATCCTAACGGGGACAAGAGACGATCAGAGATCGCGCAATAGAACAGGCAGCTGGCTTTTACGAAACTTTGGCGTGCGAGTCGAACATGCCTTCACGCTCGGCGGCCCATATGCGCAGCGCGTATTTATTGAGCAGTTCTTTGTTGGCTTCAAGAAAATCCACAAGCAAGCCGGGAGCCAGCAGTTCAAAGGCGCGGATCAAGTCAGCTTTATCGTCCTGGCGATATCCGCCGCGCTTGAGCGGTTGCGGGCCGGTGAGATGCCGAAGCTCAGCCTGGACCTGCGGCTGTTCCAGGTTTTGCCGGACAAAGCTTTGCATCTCATGCATCAAGGTGATCCAGACAGTTTCATTCAGTTCTGCGGCCATGAAAACTCCTAAAGGGTTCCGGACACGCCGGAACCCCATAGTGGGGGGATGGGCGACCAAACAGTATATATAAGGCACTTACCTTACAAAACGATTAAGGGCAGATTAGGAAGATTAATTTCAGTCGATTTGTCGGTGAGCTGCGGTGTTAGCGAGCTCCGGTGAATCTGAGCGCCTTCTGAAAGAGGATTGTGAGTCAGCTACTTTCCGCGCGCGATGTCGGCCATCACGGCTTCGGTAACGCGCAAGTAATCTTCCGGCCGCAGGATGATTTGGGTCCCGCGAATGCCGGCAGAGATAGAAATGGAGTGCCACAACTGGATGGTTTCGTCGGCAAATACCGGGAAAGTTTTCTTGGCGCCCAGCACGGTTACGCCTCCACGGATGTATCCCGTGAGCGCCAGCAGTTCCTTCACCGGGACAAGCTCAACTTTGCGGTCGCCAGTGGCGGAGGCAAGAGCTTTGAGATCAAGCTCAGTGTTGGCGGGAATCACGGCGAAGCATAGACCATGGCGATCACCGCGCGCCAGCAGCGTTTTAAATACCTGCTCCGGCGGCATGCCGATCTTGGCCGCGACGGTTTCCGCGGCCAGATCGTCAGGGTCAACCTGGTATTCGCGCAGTTCATACTGCACGCCCAGGCTTTCCAGCAGGCGTACGGCGTTGGTTTTCATTTGTATGTCGCTCTGCTCCAGACCGCTCCGCGTCATGTGCTAAAGGATTGCACTTTTCTGCACCTGATGCAGCGGGCTCGGCGCGCAAGTCGGCCTGGCCCAATGCGGCTGGCGCAAAAGATACCACCTTCCGCTGGATGCTGTTAAGCGGTTTGGAGCGCAGCGACATGAATGTAGTTTGACCGTGCCGTTTGCCTCTGCTAGCTTTGAAAGTCTGCCTTGAGCGGGTTTTGCTCGCTATATGACCGTCCCGCTGCCCGGCATTATATCGGCCCAACCGAAGAGGAGAATATGCCCGCTTTTAAGTTCAAGGGCGTGGATTTCATCGAGTTTGATTCCCTGCTCACCGACGACGAGCGTCTGGTGCGTGACACCGCGCGCCGCTTCATCGAAGAAAATCTTGTCCCCATTATTGAAGAGTGCAATCGTGAAGGCCGGTTTCCCCGCGAGTTGGTCAAGCCCATGGCCGATCTCGGCTTTTTTGGCGCCAGCCTGAAAGGTTATGGCTGCGCCGGCATGGGCAACGTGGAATACGGCCTGGTGATGCAGGAACTGGAGCGCGGCGATAGCGGCGTGCGTTCATTTGTGAGCGTGCAGTCGGCTCTCTGCATGTATCCGATTTACGCCTATGGCAGTGACGCGCAAAAAGATAAATGGCTGCCGCCCATGGCCCGCGGCGAAAAGCTGGGCTGCTTTGGCCTTACCGAACCCGACTTCGGTTCCAACCCCAGCGGCATGCGCACGCGCGCCGTTAAGTCCGGGAATGAGTATGTCCTGAACGGCGAAAAGATGTGGATTACTTCCGGCTCCATCGCGGATGTCGCAATCGTATGGGCGAAGTCTGAAGAGCATAAAGACCGCATTAAAGGATTCCTTGTCGAAACCAACCGCCCCGGCTTCAAAGCCAGTGACGTGCACGGCAAATGGTCGTTGCGCGCCTCAGTGACATCAGGGCTGTCATTACAGGATGTGCGCATTCCGCTGGAAAACCTGCTTCCCGGCTCGGACGGCCTGAAGTCGCCGCTGGGCTGCCTGAACCAGGCGCGTTATGGCATTGGCTGGGGCGCAATTGGCGCGGCCATGTCCTGCTATGACACAGCGCTGCAATATTCCCAGGTGCGCAAGCAGTTCCGTGACCAGCCAATTGCATCTCATCAGCTTGTCCAGGAGAAGCTGGCGTGGATGATCAGCGAAATCACCAAGGCGCAGCTTCTGGCGCTGCAAGTGGGCCGCCTTAAGGACGCAAATAAAGTTGGGCATCAGCACATCTCCATGGCCAAAAGAAACAACGTATGGATGGCGCTGGAGTGTGCCCGCATGGCCCGGGACATCCTGGGCGCAAACGGCATTGCGGACGATTACCCGGTGATGCGCCACATGATGAATCTGGAATCGGTAAAAACGTACGAAGGCACGCACGATATTCATGCGCTGATCATCGGCGAAAACGTGACCGGCATTAGCGCGTTCTGAGCGCGACTTCTGGAGGATCCACAAAATGGCAACCCGCGTGATTGAAAAGAACATTGAAACAAGACACCTGGCCCACCAGATGGAATTCGAGTTGGCGCTGGAGTTTGCACGCGTAGTAGAAGATGCCGCCATCGCTTCTGCACACACCATGGGCACCGGAGACCGCGACCGGGCCGACCAGGCTGCCACTGAAGCCATGCGTACCACCATGGAGACTGTCCCAATGCGCGGGACGATTGTTATTGGCGAAGGCGAGCGCGATCAGGCGCCGATGCTTTATATCGGCGAGCATGTGGGAGCGGGCTGGCATGACGGCGAGAGGCTTCCGGAAGTTGACATCGCCGTGGATCCGCTGGAAGGCACCAATCTTTGCGCTACGGGCGCTCCGGGCGCTATCACCGTGCTGGCTGCATCGGAAAAAGGTGGCCTGCTGAATGCGCCGGATTGCTACATGGAGAAAATTGTTGTCGGCCCGTCCTGCAAAGACGCGGTTGATCTGGACGCGCCGGTAAAAGAGAACTTGAAAGCCATTGCGCGCCGCCTGAGCCGTGACATTGCGGACCTTGTTGTGGTGGTGCTGGACCGTCCACGGCATGAAAAACTTATCGATGACATTCGCCGCGCCGGAGCGCGCATCCGCCTGATCACAGATGGCGATCTTTCCGCCGGAATTGCCGCGGCCGTTATCGGCACTGGCGTGCACGTTGTGATGGGCAGCGGAGGCGCGCCCGAAGGCGTGATCACTGCCGCAGCCATGCGCTGCCTGAACGGCGAAATTCTTGCCCGCCTGGTTATTAATACGCCTGAACTCGAAGCGCGCGTTGAAAAAATGGGCATCAAAGACAAGAAAAAAATCTATACAGCTAAAGACCTTGCTCCGGGCAAGAATCTGGTCTTTGCCGCTACTGGAGTGACAGATGGCGCGTTGATGAAAGGCGTTCGTTTTTTCGGTGAAGGCACGCGTACTTCGTCGATTGTGATGACGCGCCACAGCGGCAAAGTCCGCTTTGTGGAAAGCATTCACCTGGCCAAGCGCGCCGACGTGAAAGTTCGATTCGCGTAAAACCTTACCACTGATAACACTGATTTGAGTGATTTTTCACAGATCAGAGCCGCGAATCACGCGAATAGAATTTATTTGCAATCTGATTCGCGCTTTTTCGCGTAATTCGCGGCCCAGAGTTTTATCTGCGCTCATCTGCGCAAATCCGCGGCAAAAGCTTTCTTCGTTCGCGAACGATCTCTTTCTGATCCGTGAAAATCAGTCAAATCCGTGTTTATCAGTGGTGAGATTTTTCCTAGGGTCTACGCTCTTTCGGCATTGGCGGCCAGTTCTTAGGATTTCCCTGAAACAAGGCCTTCGCCACTTCATGGCGTCCCGGGCCATTTCCATCCGCCACGGCAAAGCGCGCAGGATGTTCCGGCGAGCCTGACCACATCGTGACGCCGGCATACGCGCCATCTCTCCGCAGAATGTAAAAGTGCATGCTGATGTAAATCAGCTTGGACATGTCGTTGTTATAGTTGCGCGCAATGCGTTTCAGCGTATCCATGCCGGCTTCTTCCGGAGACATGCCGCGGCGCATGTTCTCCACAATGGTATGCGCCCCAACCACTTTTATGTTCTCCTCGCCGCTTCCAGTTGCGCCCGCCGCGCCTACCTCCTGATCGCAATAGCACCCAGCGCCGATGATGGGCGAATCACCGCAACGTCCCGCAAGTTTCCACGCAAGTCCGCTCGTGGTGGTCACGCTGGACATCTCGCCTTTATCATTCAACGCGGAACAGTTAATAGTGCCGGTAGGCGGATAGAGGACTTTCTGGATGGCGTCCATCCGGCGGTCTTCAGCAATGCCAATTTCAGCCGCGAGCGTGTAGAGCCGCTTGATTGGCTGTGGCTGTTCCTGCAAGGCGCCGGTGTCAAGATTCGGTGGGATCTTGAAGTTTGGATCGGCAAAGCCCGGTCCCCACCAATCAAGATCAGAGTGGAATTCCTTCCACAATTGCCAGATCTTGCGTGAGTGTTCCGTCAACAAATTCTCTTTAGGAAAACCCATCAGTTCGCCAAAGTGCGTCGCACCCTGGCCCACCAGCATCACGTGGCCGGTATGCTCCATTACTGCGCGCGCCAACGCAGCTACATTTTTGATGTCGCGCACGCCGCCCACCGAACCCGCGCGCCGCGTGGGTCCGTGCATGCAGCACGCATCTAATTCCACCACGCAATCCTCATTCGGCAAACCGCCCAAACCAACGCTATCGTCTTCAGGATCGTTCTCGGGGCCAGAAACCGTAGTAATAGCGGCTTCCAGTGTGTCCGCGCCGGCAGCTAATTTCTTATAGCCTGCTTCAATATGGTTTCCGCGAGACGTGATCCCATTGGCCGCCGAAATCATGATGTTTTTGGCCGGAGTAGTACGCGGCACTTTCAGGTTGTCTTTATTTTGCGACTGCGGATTTTGTGAGCCGTCCGTGCTCTTGGCTGGTTGTCCGGCGGCCATAGCGGCGGAGGTTACTGCCAGTGCGGAAAGAAAATCTCTGCGTTTCATGGGCCCTCACTTTCGTGATCAACGAAACGCAGAAGGATATCAGAACCAAGCCCTTAGCTACTAGCGCACAGAAGAATACTGGAACCCATTGCAATCATGCCTGAGTTGCCCGCCAACGTGGGCCAGAATTATTTCGGCACTGGTGAAGCGCGGCCTTTAGCGACCTGCAAGTCTGCGGTACTGCCAATAAAATCCTATTGCGAACGCGAACAGCAAAATAATCCAGGGAAGAGGCGCATGGCCAAACGCAACTGGGTCCCAACCGATCGAAGTGTCTTCCGCGTGGTTTCTGGCGGAGAGCACCAGTAATGCCGCAATCGCCAAAACGGTAATCGCCATCGCTGTGCCGAGTACTGCGAGCAAGCCGGCAGCAAGGCTCTTCAAAATAATCATTGGAGTAACCTTGCGCCTATGCGGCCAGCCGCTCGGTCAAAAACGCCATGGCATCGCGCAACGCCTCGTCTCCATCTCGGCCCGTGGCAAATGGCGGGTCGGGCATTCTTGTCCATGTGCCATTTTTCTGGACCGATATGGAAACGTAATAAGGGATATCGGGGTTGCTGTAAGAATGCCAAAGCTCCAGTTTGTAGAGCTCTTCCCGGATAATCACCAGGCCTGAGCGCGTCAACTCCCAGGCTTCAGAGATGGCAGGAAACAAGCGAAAATCCTGGAACGCGTTGTCGGACATATCCTTCCTTAATGTTCAAAGCGCACGAGGGCAGGTATAGGCAGCTTAGATTGTTTCCGCAGCCAATAACCAAATACCAAGAGCCAAGAGCCGTTGCTACACCGCCATCTTCCTCTCCTCAGTGTTCTGGTCAGCGCGGAACCTCAGCAGCGCGGCCACATTCCCGGCCTCTACCATGTCAGGATCATCGTCAATAAAGCGGATATCCGCGCCGTTACGAAGAGCAAGGTCCACCAGCGCGTCGGAAACGTCACTCAGTTCGCGCGTCTCATGGGCGCAAACCGCGCAGTTTTTTACCATCCGTGTATCCAGATGCCGGCAGTTGGTGCACTCCACGGCTTCCGCCTTGAAGCCGCGCAGCACCAGAAGAGTCTGCACTTCCTGGCGCTCCAGCGCGTTCAGCACATGCTTTAAGCCAACTGCGCCGCGCGCATTGCGCTGGGCCTCGCCTAATACTTCGCGAATCAACCCGGTTTGCTCTGCCAGCATGGTTTCAGTAAGAATGCGTTCCGCATGTTCCCGCACATCTTCGGCGGACGCCGTGCCCACATCAACCACAAACCGTCCCACCAGTTTCTGTTTCAACGTCGTATTCAGGTGCGGTTCAATTTCCGGCCAGTTTTCGCCCTGGCATCCAATCAGCAGCGCATCAAACTTATCGCGATGGGCCAGCATCAGCAGGGATTCCGCAAAGATCTTGAAATGCTGCATGATCTGGTTTTCCACGTGGCGTTCCCGATGTCCTGCGTCATAACCCTGAAAACCATCGCTGCGGCCCAGATAAGGTGTCGGCCCAAACTCCAGGTCGGGCTTCTGCGTAATTTCGCCTTCCTGTAATTCAAAAATACGCGCTTTTTTGCGGTTCACCAATGCAATACATGTTCGCGGCGGGCCAGACATTGCGTCCACCATGGGACGCAGGTGAAAACGCGAATTCACCGTGATCTGTGAAGGCTCTGGCCGCGCCGGAATGTCCAGCTCACGCCATATTCCCTGCTCGCGGCACGCAAAAATGGCCTTGCCACGCGAGTGGTTTCCATGCAGCCCTTCGGCAATCGTCAATATTTTCTCCAGGTCCTCGCGCAGGGCGGACTGTTTGCCATTGCGCTCTGCCTTGCGCAAAATATCGCGCACCAGGTCTTTCGCAATAATCGCTTCTTCACGGTGCGATTGGTTCTGCGGCGTGTGTGGCTGGAAATAAAAAGTAATGGCGCATCCGGCGGGCGATTCAAATTGTGCCAGCTGGCGAATTTCTTCACGCGTTATCATTCGCAGATCTCCTTTTCGGTTTCGCTATGCAACCCGGGAATGATGCAGCAACGTTTTCCTGAGCTGGTTTTGCATGGGTAACTTCTGCTGGATGTGGGTACGCGCCTCATGAATGGATTGGCGCACCTGTTCCTGTGAACGCCCCGCCAGGCGCGAGATTTCATCCACGGTAAAACCTTCCAGCGTATACAGCACAAAAGCTTCTCTATCGTTCTCCTTGACGCCGTTCAGGACGATATCCAGTTGCGCCACAAACTCATCCCCGGCAATGATCTCTTCCGGCGTGCGCATGTTTTCGTCGCGAATAATGCTTTCCTCCGGCAGGCTGTCATCGGGTTGGTGATATTGCAGCACGTTTTCATCACTGCCCGTCACATTTTGGATTGCTGCCGGCGCATCCAGTGAGATATTGGCCGTATCGGCATTGTCATGGACCAGCCGTCGAATGGCCTGCAAAGCCAGACGAGGAAACCAGCTTTCCGGCGACAGCAGTTCTCTCTTGCCGTCTTCCTGTGAAAGCGCGCTCACAATCACTTCATCGATCACTTCATCGCGGGTGATCTGGCCTTCACGGATTCGGTCCGATTCAATCTGGAAGTTCAATTCCCGATCTATAAACTCTTCCAGTTTGCCCAGGTTGGCGCTCAGCCATAGCTCCACATTCGCGACAGCCGCACTATCGGTTTGCGCCGCTGGTGGGCTTATCTCTAACGGGGAGCGAGATACCGAGGTATGCGCTTTTCCATTCGTGGCGGCGGGCGCCGTATCAGCAGGAAGCCGCATTTGCGTAAGCCCCTCCCGACCGGCGCGTCGCAAGGATTTTCGCGTCCAGTGGCCGCGCAGCAGCTCTTTGTGTTTTGTCAGTTGCGAGATCAAATCGGCAAAAGCAGCTTTGGTTGCAGCTATCGCATTTTCGCCGGAGCTTTGTGCGGCCATCTGTCCGGACGGCAAGCGCAGATTCAATGACGCACTGGCGCTGTGGTCATTATCCTGTACCACCGTTGCGTGCAGATGCACCAGATCGGGTTTAAAAACCTGCAATCGGGGTTCCAGTTTTTGTATTTGGTGCTTGAATTCGCGCTCGATATCGGGCGTCTTGCCTGCCTTGTAGCTGACGTGAACATTCATGTGTGCCTCGGCTGGGAGAAGATCCCTTTGGGAAGGTCCGCAGGCCCTCATTCAATTGCAGATTTTACACCTGCCAGTAAGACGCGAACCAAATTTCGCGCGTTGCATACGAAAAATTTGGAAAGGTAAATGTACATCTTGCTTTACCTAAAATTTTGTGATCTGAGCTGGAGGGAAGCAGTGAGTTGCGGTCACATAGGAGGTGTGATGCGAAGGAAGCGGTGTAGTGGCTAAAGGCGGTTAATCATGGACGCGACGTAGCCCGCGCCAAAACCATTGTCGATATTCACTACGCTTACATTCGACGCGCAGGAGTTGAGCATGCCCAGCAGGGCGGCCAAGCCATTGAAAGAAGCGCCGTAGCCAATGCTGGTCGGCACTGCTATCACGGGCACCCGCGCCAGCCCGCCAACCACGCTCGGCAGCGCGCCTTCCATGCCGGCACAGACAATGATCACTCGAGCTTTGTCGAATACTTTCCTGCTCGCCAGCAGCCGATGTATTCCCGCAACGCCCACGTCATATAAATGAGCAACTTCATTGCCCATGATTTCTGCCGTGACCAGGGCTTCTTCCGCCACAGGAATATCGCTGGTCCCGGCGGAAATTATCACTACCGCACCTTTGCCGTAGTTCGCCGGATCCTGCTGGAGAATGATAACCCGCGCCATCTCTCGATACTCAGCTTTGCGGACCAGTTTTTTCACCGCGCGAAAATGCTCCGCGGTTGCTTTGGTCGCCAGCACATTCCCGCCCTGCGCCGCCATGCTCTTGAAAATCTTTGCTACCTGTGCCGGCGTTTTTCCCTGTGCAAAAATTACTTCCGGCATCCCCGACCGCACTCGACGATGATGGTCAATTTTGGCGAAACCGAGATCTTCAAAAGGCATGTGCCGCATGCGGGCAACAGCGTCATCGGGCGAAACCTTGCCGCTACGGACTTCCTGAAGTAATTTTCGGAGAGAGGTTGCGTCCATTTTTTGTAATCTCGACCCTGAGCGAAGGCGAAGGGGAGAGACCCCTATTGTAACCATGATCTGGAGGAAACATCCGTCAGGTGCAGCAGCGAGGTAAGTCCTGATGCAAAGCGGGCAGAACTGGGGAGAGTTCCGTAGCAATAGGGTTCCCTCACGCTCCGCGTTCGGGATTACAGAAAAACTAAAAGAGTTTTCCCTGAGCGAAATTTACGCGTCGCGCCAGTTCGAAATAAGTTTTCCTGGCAACGCCGGGCAAGTGGATCTTGCGGAAGAAAAGAGACCGTAGAAAGCTTTTGCTCATTGACCCTGCAAGGTACGCCTCATGCATCTCCGCGCCGAGCATCGCGCCCAGATGGCGAACCAGGAACTCGCGTTTTTTGCCGGTCGATACAATTCCGGTGGCGATCACGCGCGGCAGCTCTGACCGCAGTCGCGCATGCCCTTCAGCCTCTTTGTGCAGCACCAGAAATTCAATCATCTCGCGATGCTCGCGTGGAGTGAATGCAACCTGTTTTGTCGCGGCGTCGCGCGGCAGGTTGCTCAACGCGCAGAAATCGCGCTGGCGCATGACAGGATAATGCGGCAGTAGCACACGTGCTCCAAACGTAATAAAAGCACGCTCAATCACGTCAAAGTAAAACTGGTCCTGGTGTGAACTGCCCGCCCATGGGCCATTGGAGCAGGCCGCGCCACGGCACTCATATTGGACAAAACGCACAGCCTCTTCAGCGGCGTTGGAGAGCTGAAAGCGCTTGATCAGCAGAAGATTGTGCTTGGGTGAATACACGCAGCCTTGCTGGCGTAGCTTCTCCAGTACTGGCCGACGCTCAGCAGCAGGGATCTCTTTGCGCGCCAGCAGCTTTTCAAAATCCTTTGCGCCGGGCCGCAGATAAACTTCAGGATAATCCTCAACCAGCGCGCTGGAATGGCTGCCGGTAACGGACGAGTATTGCTCCAGTCCCATGGAGCGCATGAACGTATCGACGAGGTTATAAAACGTGGGCGCAAGGTCAGGCTGGTTCGGCTGCGTCCGCCATTTCCCAATGTATATGCGGTAGCTCTCGTATTTTTCCAGCGGCGTGGCATTGAAGACGCAAAGCACGTCATCACTCACCTGGACGCCGTGAACGCTGTCACTCAGTTCGCCCGCAGCCTTCCAGTAAAGTTCGTCCAAATTTTGCAGCACTGTAAGCACGCGATCGCGTGGCCGCAACAAACGCAACCAGTGCGGCAGATGTTGCGGAGCCAGATGCGCCTCCCCAAACAGCGTAAGCACGCGCGCTTCAGGATGCGCACGACGAATCTGCGCGATCTGCGCGGCAGCATGGCGATCACGCGCGCCGATCTTGCGCATGTTTCCGCGCGGCTTCAGGTCAATACCATACACCGGGCATCCATGTTTCTTTGCCTGGCGCAGCAGACGGGCAAACGGCTCCCAGTCATAGCCCCATTCCGAATCGTACCGTAGGGCGGCGCGAAGCTCATCTTCACTGATTTCGCCGCGCAGCCATTCGTCGAGCACGTATTGGTCGCGGCTGAAAGCCATCTCCAGCGCCAGCACCACGGGCCGATCGCTGTGCGCAAGCTGTCCAATAAACGACGCAGCAAAATCCTGCGACGCGGCAAGCGCGTGATAATCGCCTACTAAAAAGATATCTGCGGTGGAGCACTGCTGTTTGAATTCTGTATCGGTAAGCGCGCGGCGGTAATCGCGAAAAGCTTCACTGAAATCCCGAACGTATTTCAGGCGGCCATGCGGATCGGTGGCGCTGATTTCGCGCTTCACCTGTAACAGTGCAAGCTGCTGCGCTGCTGTCCTGCGCCGGGCCCGAATTGAGAAACCGCTGCCCATGAAGTAGCCTGCTTGAGTTCAGCGCAGACGCCTCCCTATGCTCAATTACAATTAGTCTGTTTGCATTACTCTGTAATCCAGACCTTACACCCTTAGATGCCGAATCCGTTACATCCGTCAGCCCATGTACTCACGGTGGCCGCTACTGGAGCCAGTGGCGCGCTGTTCACGCGTGAGCTGCTGCTCATACTTGAGAGTGATGATCGCGTGCAGAGAGTAAATTTCATCGCGTCAGACAACGCGTTGCGCGTTTTCGCCGAAGAGCTTGGCATCAAAGGGCGCAACAATCTTGTCCAGCAGCTACTCGGGAACAAGTCTGAGAAGATCCAGGCGCAGAATAATGACGACATTGGCGCGAACGTCGCCAGCGGTTCTTATCCGACGCACGCCATGATCGTGATTCCCTGCAGCATGGGAACTCTGGCCAGAGTTGCCCATGGCATGGCCGGCAACTTGATCGACCGCGCGGCCGATGTTTGCCTGAAAGAGAAGCGCCCGCTGGTGCTCTGCACACGAGAGACTCCGCTGAACCGCGTGCACATCCGCAATATGGACTGGGCGGCCGAAGCCGGTGCGACTATCTATCCGCTGATCCCAACGTTTTATAACCAACCAAAAAGTTTTGCAGAGATGGCACATCAGTTTGCGTGCCGCGTGTTGCAGTTTGCGGGCTTGGAGCAGAAGGGCGCGTACCGCTGGGGATCGCAAGATTCACCACGGAGGCACGGAGACACGGAGAAATAAAGCCTTTTCTGAAATCCCGACCCTGAGCTTGTCGAAGGGGAGGGAGCCCTATAATCACCACGCTCAATAATTTCGCGCAAATTCCGTTTAAAGTTTTATTGCTATAGGGGTTCCCTCACCCGCTGCGCGGGATTCGGGATTTCAGAAAGCGGGTTTCAGAGAGAAGCCGCGGCCAAGAAAGCCTTTCCAATTACATCCATCGCCGTCTGCTCCAGCTTGAATTTTCCCAAGTCTTTCTCGCTTGCCCAAGCCACATCGGCCGCGTCGCCTCCTGCGCCCAATTTGCCGCCTTGCACGATGCAGAGAAAATCAATCAACACATAATGATATTGCGGAGCACCAGCTTTGCCGGGGATGATTCGATCCAGAACTTCGAGCACTTCGCCTGCCTTCACAATTAATCCAGTCTCTTCAAGAGCTTCGCGCTCGGCGGCGGCGCGGAGCGTTTCTCCCAATTCCACAACGCCTCCCGGCAGCGACCATTCCCCCAGCAGCGGCGGGTTTCCGCGCTTCACCAGCAGGACGCGTCCTTGATCAATGATGACGGCGCCTACGCCAACGATCGGACGATCGGGATATTCACGCTCGGTCGATCTTGGGGACGTGGGGTCGTTCGGAATTGAATCGGGCAGCGCTGATTCAGAGTTCATGGCAGTGAGAAAAAAGATCGCGGCTGCACATCAATAAACTTCCAGCGATTTCCCTGGCTGGCAACCACGAAATTTAACCGCTCATTCCTGCGCTCAGCCGCTCCGCCATTGCTTGGCGCAGCTTCCATCTGGGCGTCAACAGCGAGGTTGGCTTTATCGCCAACAAGCGATGTGTCCACCAGATTGAGGTGCACGCGGATTGAGTCAGTCTGGCCGAAGAATGAACTTATCTGCTGCTGGAACAGTGGGCCATCTTTCATCCTATCCAGATCAAAGAGCCCGAGAAATTGTTTCTGGCTGTGGCCCTGCAATGCTTCGCTGAGCTGCAGGAGCAGGCGCGAAGCGGTTTGCGCGTCGAATGCGGCTGGAGTCGGCGGTTGCGACGCATTCTGCGCCCGCACGATCCCACAGAGAAGCAGTGCGACGAAAATGGCCGTCGCGCAGCTACGCACGTTCACCGCCTTCAGGACCATAGAAGACCACCCAGGTCAGCAGGTCTTCAGTAAAATCTTCAAACCGATGCACCTCGCCGGCGGCGGCAAAAAGCGCGTCACCAGGGCCAAACTGCACGCGCTGGCCTTCGACAAAAAACCAGCCTCGTCCGGCGGCGACGATATAGAGTTCGTCACGCGTGTGCGGCTGCTGCATGTCCGTGCCTTTAGGCGCGTAGATTTCTACTGTCAAGGTCCCATGGCGGAAGAGTTCGGCATAAAGTTTACCTTCGCGCGTGGGAATGGCGTTTTGCGCGTCGGCAAGTTTGATTTGGCGTTCAGTAGAAAATTCCATTTTCATATCGCCCCTTCGATTCGCGCTCATCCACGTTGATCCGCAGTAAATCGTTTCCTCTTTTTAGAACTCGATGCTCTTGCCCCAGGTTTCAGCAAACACGGATCGCGCCGGCTCAAACCTTCCGGCATACAGCTTGTCCTTGCCTTTGAGCCTGCCGATGGCAAGCAGCGCCACCACACGGACTCGCTCCGGAATTTGCAGCAGGCCTTTTACCTGGTCTTCCATAAAGCCTTCCATGGGAGCGGTGTCATAGCCCATCGTTTCGGCGGCCCACAGCATGGTGGTAAAAGCGATCATGGTCTGGCGGTTGGCCCAAAGATCAAACGTGGGCTCAATGCCGGCAGGCTTTCCCGGAGGACCACCCAGAAATCCCGAAACAGTTTTACGCAGTTTTTCCTGTTCAGCAGGATTATCGAAACCGTGTTGCGCGCTGATGCGCAACATTTCTTCCAGATCACCATTCTTCCATCCCAGGGGATCACCACAAGCCACGATCACCGCGCTTGCCTGTTCAATCTTGGGCTGTCCGAATGCGGCTGCGCTCAGCTTTTTCTTCTGCTCGGCGTCGCGGACCACCACAAAGCGCCACGGCTGGATGTTGTAACCGCTGGGCGCTTCCAGTCCCGCGCGGATGATTTTCTCAAGGTCTGCGTTATGAATGGGGACATCTTCAAAACTGGGTGTGGCGCGGCGTTCTTTCACGGCCTGGCTGAATGGTTTCTCAGCGGCAACTTTTGCCATGTTTTTCTCCCGTACAATTAGACGGCAATTGTTTCACAGGCATTCAGAGTTAGCCAGAACGCGACCTTGCAACTGCATCAAAACTGTTATGGCTTTAGAGCAATACAACAAGAAGCGCCGGTTCAATGAGACGCCGGAGCCGCAAGGCAAGCTGGAGCGCGGTGAGCAGCACCGCTTTGTGGTGCAGAAGCATCGCGCTTCTCATTTGCATTATGACTTTCGGCTGGAAATGGATGGCGTTTTGAAATCATGGGCGGTACCCAAAGGGCCATCGCTTAATCCCAGCGACAAGCGGCTGGCGATGCAGGTGGAAGACCACCCCGTCTCCTATTTCCATTTTGAAGGCAGGATTCCTGAAGGCAATTACGGCGCGGGCACGGTAATGGTGTGGGACACCGGCACATGGCAACCGCTGGGCGATGAGCACGCGATGCTCAACAAGGGCGACCTGAAGTTTCAGCTCAACGGTGAAAAGCTGAAAGGCGAATTTGTGCTGGCCAAAATGCGCTCGCGCCGGCCGGGATCGAAAGGTACGGAGTGGCTGCTGATCAAGAAAAAAGATGACGCGGTGAAGTCGGGGTTCAATATCGACAAGCTTGATTACTCCGTACTGACCAAGCGCAGCCTAAACGAGATTGCCGGCGACGAAGGCTCCGATGAGTGGCAGAGCAATCGCAAAGCTGCGGATGGCAAAGGGGCGGTCCGGAGGGGCGCGGAGTGGCTGCAAGGGTCGGTTGATCGGAAGATCGGGAAATTGGGTAATCGTAAAACTCAAAAGCAAGAGCCTGAACTTGGGACGCTCAAGTCAGGCGCGCGTAAGAAGGACAAGCCCTCGCCGACCAAGAAGGCATCCAGCGTAAAAAAAAAGAGCCGCAAAGCAGCGTAAACGGCGCACAGCCTAAAAAAGTACTCGCAGAAAACCTGGACAAACTGCTGGCGGAAACTGCAAACGTCCGCCGTGCCGCCATGCCACGGGAAATTCATCCCATGCTAGCCACGCTGGTGGAAGAGCCCTTTGACGATCCGCAATGGATTTATGAAGTGAAATGGGACGGCTACCGCGCGGTGGCATTCATCAATGATGGGCGCGCGCGGCTGGTTTCGCGCAACCAGAATGAGTTGACCGGCGAGTTCCCCGAGATCGCGCAGGCGATGCAAGATTTGCCGGTGGAGAATGCCATTGTTGATGGTGAAGTTGTCGCGCTCGATGAAGAAGGCCGTCCATCATTCAGCCTGATGCAGCAGCGCACCGGCATGACGCATCCGGGCGCCCGAGGGTCGCGCAATCGCACTGTTCCGATCGTTTATTATGCGTTTGATCTGCTCTATCTCAACGGACATAGCCTGATGGCTGCGCCGCTGGAGCAGCGCAAAGCGCTTCTTCAGCAAACCATTCCGGCAGACAAAGGCTTTCTGCGCTATTCAGATCATTATCCGGAACAAGGCAAGGCGCTCTATGCCGTGGCGCGGGACAAAGGGCTGGAAGGAATCGTGGCCAAGCTGCGCACAGGCGGCTACGTGCAAAAGCGTTCGCGTGAGTGGTTGAAGATCAAGATCACGCGGCGGCAGGAGTGCGTGATTGCCGGGTACACCGATCCTAAAGGATCGCGGGAAAACTTTGGGTCGATTGTACTGGGACTTTATGACGAAAACGGCAAGCTGGTGCATGTTGGCAACGCGGGCAGCGGCTTTACCGGATCGACGCATGCCGCGCTGTGGAAGAAACTACACGCACTGGAAACAGACAAGAATCCGTTCGGCGGGAAAATTGAAAGCACGCGCCGTCCGCACTGGATCAAGCCGGAGCTGGTGGCAGAAATCAAATTCTCGGAATGGACACATGAGGGCGAGCGTGGCGGAATTAAAATGAGAGCGCCCATATACCAGGGATTGCGCCTGGATAAAAAGCCGCGCGAGTGCGTTTTTGAATTTCCCCGGCATACCCAGGCCGAGGTTCAGAAAGCAGAAGAGGAAGCAGCAACCTGATTACCATTTCCCGCTCGGTCAAAGCACATTTGCTGCTGATATTAAACGCGTTTATCTGGGGCAGCACTTTTGTGCTAGTGAAAGAAGCGCTTAATGACGCTTCTCCGCTGGCCCTGAACTCCGCCCGCATGATCGTAGCGGCGGTGTTGCTGGCAATTTTCTATCGGAAGAAGATCGCCGTGCTGACAAAGCCTGCATTAACGGCCGGCGTGCTGGTGGGCTTCTTTCTTTATGCGGGCTATGCGTTTCAGACCAGCGGATTGAAGCTGACAACGCCCTCGAAGTCGGCATTTCTTACCGGCACCTCATCCGTGCTGGTGCCGCTCTTTCTGGTGGCGATCTGGCATGTACGCATTCATCTTTGGCGTGTGGTTGGAATCCTGCTCGCTTTGATCGGCCTGTTTCTGATGACAGTGCCGGGCGGCCCCGGCGGTCTGGCTGATTTCGCCAACGTGAACCTGGGCGATCTTCTAACTATTGGTTGCGCCATTTGCTTCACTTTCCATGTGATCTTTGTGGGACGTGCCAGCCAGCGCTTTCCTTTTGAACAGGTAGCGTTCCTGCAAGTCGCCACAGCTGCTGTGTTGATGACCATCAGCACGCCATTGCTGGAGCACCCTTATTTCCGCGCGACGCCGACGGTGATCGCCGCAATTTTGATCACAGGAGTCCTGTGTACGGCAGTGGCTTTCAGTATTCAATCCTGGGCGCAGCAATTTACGCCGGCCACCCATACTGCGCTGATTTTTACCACGGAACCCGTCTTTGCCTGGCTCACGTCTTTTATCTATCTGCATGAGCGGCTTGGCCTTCGGGCCGGGGCCGGGGCGCTGTTGATTCTGGGCGGCGTGCTCATTTCAGAGCTTTTGGGGCAAGTGGAAAAGCCGGATGACGAACTAGTTAGGGCGGAATCATCGGCCAGCTCTGGCGGATAACGCTGTCTTAGGTTTGTGCGTCTAAGTGATAGCGATCCAGTGACAAAAAAGGAACCACCAGCCGGGTGGAAGTATTGGATTTATAATCATTGGAGACTTAGTCCGGAGGTAAGACGAAGTATGAACTCGCGTTTTGGCGCCCTGGTATCACGCATGCGCACGCAACGGGCGCTCTCCACCCTGGTGATCCTGTTGACATTGACGGTCGGCATTTTGATTGGCACTGTCCTGAGCCGAGGCAAAGTGCGAGGCTATTCGGGGCCCGACGGCTCGCTGCTTCCCGCCATGCAATCACCGCAGCAGCTCAGCAATACCTTCGGACAGGTGGCCAACGCGGTTGAGCCAACGGTAGTGAACGTAAGTACGGAATCAACGCCCAAAGTGCGCCGGCGCAGCAATCGCACGCCTAACCACGGACAGCGCGACAATGGCGGGGATGATCCATTCCAGGATTTTTTTGATCGCTTCTTTGGCGGGCAACAAGGCGGCCAGGGTGGGCAAGGTGGTCCGGGCGGCGACGACGATGATCAAGGCCCACAGAACCCGTTTGGGGGGCCCGGAGGCGGCGGTGGACGCCAGCGCTCGCTCGGTTCAGGCGTAATCCTGAACAGCAACGGCTACATTATTACCAATTTCCACGTGGTGGATAAGGCTGATCGTATCCGCGTAAAACTCTTTGACGAGCCGGCAACGGTGCTGCACGATGCAAAGGTTATAGGCGTGGACACTGAAACTGACTTGGCATTAATCAAGATTGATCCGCCTAAAGACAAGCCTTTAACCGCGGCGCGGCTGGGTGATTCCGACAAGATGACCGTAGGCGACTGGGTGCTGGCCATCGGCAGCCCGTTTGATCTTGAAGCCACTGTTACTGCCGGCATTGTCTCCGCCAAAGGGCGCAACCTTCCCGGCGGACGCCAGTTCCAGTCGTTTATCCAGACCGACGCGGCCATTAATCCCGGAAATTCCGGCGGCCCGCTTGTAAGCATGAACGGCGAAGTGATCGGCATCAATACGGCCATTTATACGCAGTCATTTGGATATCAGGGTGTGGGATTCGCCATGCCCTCGAATGTGGTCCGCGATGTATATGAGCAGTTGCGGACGGGCGACCATAAAGTTGCGCGTGGATCCATTGGCGTGGAATTCAGCGCGGTAGCAAACCCGGCTGTGTTGCGCATCTACGGAGCGAAAAATGGCGTGCCGATTACCAATGTCCGGCCAGACAGCCCAGCGGCCAAAGCGGGATTGCAGGGTGAAGACACCATCACGGCAGTGAATGGCAAGCCCATCAAGAGCGGCGAAGAGCTGGTCAGCCTGATCTCGGCCACGCGTCCGGGCAACAAGTTGAACCTGACTTACCTGCGCAACGGCCAGGAAAAACAGACGACCGTGGTTGTGGCGGACCGTGCCAAGCTCTTTGGAGATCGCACTGACCAGAGCAGCAGTGACGATACCCCCGATGACAGCAGCCAACCCACGCCGACCAAGCTAGGCGTTACGGTGAAAGCGGTTTCTCCGGAAATGGCAGAGCGGATGGGCACAGCCGAGGGTAAAGGCGTGCAGGTGGTAGACGTGAAACCCGGTTCATTTGCCGACGATCTACAGCTACAACCCGGCTTGATTATCCTGAAAATCAATAAACAGCCGGTCAACAGCGAAGAGGAATTCCGCAGGATCACCTCACAGCTTAAGAGCGGGCAGGATATAGTGTTCCTTGTCCATTCTGGGCGTGGCTCTTCTGGCGGAAATTCGTTCATTTCCGGCACGCTGCCGTAAGCGCAAACCAAAATTGCAGGCCAGGATTTCCCGGGCAAGTCTTTTAGGACATCCCCGGAAATCCTTGATTTTTGGTCTTAGTCAGGGTGCTTTTGGTCGATTGACTACCGGAAAAAATCGTAAAATATCCAGAATTCATTGATTCCATTACACTTCGGTAATCCCGAGCTGCACAACAATCTTCTGGCGTCCCAGCATCCAAACATGGGATGATGTTCGGATGTCGGGTTTGGCTCATGGAAGGCCCGGCAGACCGGAGTTCGAAATTGATAAGGATTTGTTAGGCACATTCTTTTGTTGAGGTGAGTCGGTGCGTGCAGCCTTAAAAAAACTCGTGATTTTAAGCTTTGCCATGGTGCTGTGCTCCGGGTACGCTCCGGCGGCAACCAAGGCGGCGAGCAAGTCGGCCACGCACGGGCACCACAAAGGCAAGCGCAAAGCCTCATGGAAGAAAAAGGGCCAGCAAGGCATCAACTCTGAGCGGGCAACGGAGATCCAGCAGGCACTGATCCGCCAAAATTACCTGACCGGCGAACCTACCGGTGAATGGGACGCGCGCACCCAGGCAGCCTTGATCAAGTATCAGGGTGATAATGGCTGGCAAACCAAAGTTGTGCCCGACTCGCGGGCTCTGATCAAACTGGGCCTGGGTCCAAATTATTCCGCCGAGCTGCTGAACGGACCACCCAAAGCGGCCCCTGCCGCGACACCGAGCACGACTGCTTCACGCGGCATTGAGGGAGCAGCAGGCGGCAAGCAGTAAGAGTAGCTATTGGTTTTAGCTGTTCGTTGCCGGTTGCTGGCTCTTACCTTTGGATTCTTTGCTATTCGCTCTAAGCGGAATTCGTCCGCACCCAATCGCTCTTAAGTTCGTCTTGCCTGAAGCGATGTCCTTACATGGCGAGTTGTTTTATAATTCAAGGCCATGGACACCCCCTCAATTATTGAAGCACTCACCGAGCAGCGGGACCGCGTAGTCGCTGCCATAGAAGCTCTCACCGGAGGCCGCACGCGACGGGCCTCATCCTCCTCCGCACCGGCCGGTCCGCGTAAACGCGGCCAAATGAGTGAAGCGGGACGAAGAAGCATCTCAATGCGGATGAAGGCACGCTGGGCCAAAGCAAAGAAATCCGGCAAGAACGCGCTCTAAAGCTCCAGACAATTCATGTGTCGGCCTCCGCAGATATGCGGGGGCAGCGCATTCTTGTGCTTATATAGAGAAGCTTGGCAGTGCTGAGATTACTGCAATCCCTGTTCCTGCATCTTCTTTCGCAGAGACAGTGGACGCATATCAGTCCAGACCTCTTTGATATAGGCCAGGCACTCGGCTTTTGGGCCGCTCTTGCCCGCGTCCTTCCAGCCCAGCGCGTTCTCCCGGTGCGCAGGCCAGATGGAATACTGCTCTTCATGATTGAGGACAACTTTGTAGATGGTTTTATCTTCAGTTTCTTCAGGCATTGCGCTTTTCTCCTTTGAAAATCTCGTCTATCGGCAAATAGCTATTCGTCCGGCTGTCTGGCTTAAACCGCTTTTTGCAGCAAATCCAGAGTGAGGCGGTTGAGCCGGACAGGGTCCGCGATCTCCGAGCCTTCCGCCACCAGGGCCAGTTCAAACAGCAATTCAATCGCGTCGCCCAGTGTTGCATCATCGGCATTGGATTTAAACCGCTCATGCAGTTTTTGGACAATGGGATGGTTCGGATTCAGTTCCATGATGCGGCGCTGTTTGGGCCCTCCGCCTTTGCCTTTCTGCAACAGCCGCTCCAGGTGCGGACTATATTCATGCTCCTCGGTGATAAGGCATGTGGGCGAATCCACCAGGCGGCTGGACACGCGAATCTGTTTCACATATTCGTCCAGCTTTTTCTGGCAGGCTTCCAGGAAGCTCTTGTATTCTTCCTCTTTTTGCTTGATCTGTTCTTCGGCCTGCTTCTTCTCCTCGTCAGTCCCCACTTCAAACCTGCCCTTGGTTACCGACTTAAGCTTGTGCTCCTGAAATTCATGCAGGTGCTGGACCAGAAGCTCATCCACCGGGTCACTCAGGTACAGCACTTCATAGCCTTTCTGCCGCACGCTTTCCAGATGAGGAGAGTTTTCTATCACCTTGCGCGACTCGCCGGTCAGATAGAAAATCTCCTTTTGTTCCGGCTTCATCCGTCTAACGTAGTCGCCCAGCGTGGTCAGTTCCTTTGGGTCATGCGACGATTCGAACAGCAGTAGCGGCAGGATCTTGTCCTTGTTTTCATAATCAGAGCTGACGCCTTCTTTCATAGCCTTGCCGAACTGTTCCCAGAACTTCAGGTACTTGTCCGATTCCTTCTCTTTCAGTTCAGACAGTGCTTCCAGCAGTTTCTTGGTGAGCCACTTGCGAATCTGGGTGATGTGGCGGTCCTGCTGAAGCCGCTGCCGTGAAATATTCAGCGGCAAGTCGCTGGAGTCGACTACGCCTTTCACAAAACGAAGATAGCGCGGCAAAACTTCCTCGCACTTCTCCATCACCATCACGCGCTTGGCATAGAGCTTAAGACCGGACTCTGTGCCATGATAAAAAAGATCGTAGGGGGCTTGGGCCGGAATAAACAGCAGCGCCTCAAGCTCAAAGGTGCCTTCTGCTTTGAGCGGCAGCACCTTGAGCGGCTCAGTCCAGTCATTGGCAAGGTGCTTGTAGAAGTCGTTGTAATCGGTGTCGCTGACTTCCCCGCGCCTGCGCGTCCACAGCGGCTTTTGCGAGTTCAGCGTTTTGGTTTCAATCTTGATTTCCTTGGATTCGTCCTCGCCCGGCTCCTGCGGAGGCCCTTCATAAATGATGGGGTACGGGATAAAGTCCGAATATTTGTGTACGATCATCGAGAGCTTCCAGCGGTCGGTATAGTCCTCAATGCCATTTTCGGCATCAGGCTTTTTTAGCTGAAGAATGATCTCCGTGCCGCAGCTTGGCTTTTCCGCTTCCGCTAATGTGTAGCTGCCATCTCCCGCAGACTCCCATTGCGTAGCCGTGGCTTCACCCGCACGGCGCGTGATTATAGTGACCTTGTCCGCAACCATGAACGCGGAATAGAAGCCCACTCCGAATTGCCCGATCAGGTCAGCAACCGCTTCGGCCGACTGGGACTCCTGCATGCGCTTGCGCATCTCCTGCGTTCCCGATCTCGCAATGGTCCCGATATGGTCAATCAGGTCCTGGCGGCTCATGCCGATTCCGGTATCACTGATGGTCAGAGTCTTGTTCGCCACATCCGGCTTTAGCCGGATCTCATACTTGTGGCCGTCCGGGACGAGTTCCGTATTGGTGAGCGCTTCAAAGCGCAGCTTGTCCAGGGCATCTGAGGCGTTGGAGATCAACTCCCGCAGAAAGATTTCCCTTTGCGTATAAAGGGAATGGATCATGAGATGAAGAAGTTGTGTGGTCTCAGCCTGGAATTGGAAAGAATCCTGAGCAGTTGCGGTGGACACAGTTCACTCCTAGTCTAGTGTTGTTAGCTGCCGGAAATTCCTGTGATGGGAATATAGCAAGCTGGATAGGGTATTTTACCAAGAATGCAGGGGTATACCACGTTTAGAAGAGCGCAATTCTCGGGCTGCCCGAGTTCCATTTTGGGATAGGAGACAGCGGCACTATTTTTTGAACACCACACCGCCCTTCATGACGAATGTGATCTTCTGCATAACGGAAATGTCGTTGATCGGATTTCCCTGTACGGCGATGATGTCGGCGTACTTGCCTGGCTCGACCGTGCCGATGTCGTTCTGCATCTGCATCAACTCCGAGCCGCGAATGGTGGCAGTCCGCAGCGCTTGCGCTGGAGTCATGCCCCACTTAACCATGGTGACGAGTTGCCGGGCGGGACTCATGTCCCATTCGAACGCTCCCACGTCAGTGCCAAATGCGATCTTCACTCCGGCCTGAAGCGCGCGTCGGAAGGTATCCTCCTCAATTTTCAGTCCGGGTGATTCCTGAGGTGGGGTGCCCGCGCGTTCAGCCCGCCACTGGGAGTCGTATTCAGCGACATACGGCGTAGGGACGAACCAGATGCTCTTGGCGACCATCGTCTTCATGTCTTCCGGGGCGATGTAGTTGCCATGCTCCAGGGTATCCACGCCGGCTTCAACGGCATTGTGCACTCCAAGTAGTCCGGTAGCATGCGCCGCTACACGGTGGCGCTCACGGTGGGTTTCGTCCACGATGGCGCGAAATTCATCGAGAGTGAACGTCGGAATCGTGTCGAGAATATTGTCATGGATCCGGCCGCCGCGGTCGGCATATACCTTGACCCAATCAGTGCCGTGCGAAAGCTGTTCCCGCACTGCCTTACGCGCACCCTCGACGCCATCGACAGTCTCAACACCAATCGGTACAGTGACATCCCAGGCGTAAGCCGGTTGCAGCGGATACGAACCTGTAACGTCCATGGCGCGCCCCACCACTTGCATTCGCGGCCCCCAGACTAACCGGTTGTTGATGGCATTGCGCACGTCAACATCGGCGTAACCTGCGCCCTCAGTTTCCAGATCGCGAATGGTGGTGAAGCCCCAATCCAGAGCTGCATGCGCGGCGGTTGTGGCCTCGATGGCGCGATAGGCAACCGATTGCTTGAGCAGTTGGGCGTCATACTGGCCGGGCTTGCGATCACCCTGGAGAAAAACGTGCGTGTGCGACTCCACCATACCCGGCAGGCACGTCAGGTTTGAGAGATCGATCACTTGTGCGCCTGTGGGCGGCGAGAATTTGCCCACCTGCTTGATCCGGTCATGCTCGATAGCAATAACTACATTTTGCTCCAACTGGTCGGACTTGCCGTCAAACAGCGCGCCACAACGGACGTAAACAGGTCCGGGCGATGGCGCCGGCACGAGTTTTACCGGCCGAGGAGCATTGTCTGTACCGTCGGCGATGTTTTGCGCAAGCGCAGATCCGGACAGCAGTGCGAACAAACAAAGCGGGATGGGAAGCCATTTCAGCAAGAGGTTTACTCCTAAAAAACTGTGCTGGGTAGCAGCCGAATATCATAAACCGCAGTCGGCCCAAGAAATTAGCCAAGAATCAGAACCCTCCTCGCGCCATTCGCTGAGCGCTTCAGTCCGGCCACTTCATTGCTTAACGCAGAGCGAGATGGCTTAGCGAGGTAAGGGTTCGGTCCCCTCACTTACGATGTTGAAATAGCGGGAGTAAGTGAAAAGGCGGTCCCTTCTTTTGCCCGTAACTTCCTCAACGATTCCAATTCGCACCAGGTGCTTGAGGGCCACTGTAACTGTGGGAATAGAGAGCTTAAGCGCTTTAGCTATAGCGGCGATGTTTGCAATGGGTTTTCTTTGCATGTATTCGTGGACGCGCAAGGCCGATGTAGCGGGCCTGCCAAGTTTTTGTATCTTCTCCCGATCTTTTGAAAACAAGCCGAGGATCCTGGTCGCGGTCTCTGCCGCCTCTTGTGCCGTTAGTGCCGTACCTTCAAGGAAGAACCTGAGCCATTCCTCCCATGCTCCCTCCGTGCGTATTCGCTGGAGATGGTCATAATACTGAGTCCGATGTTTCTTGAAGTAGAGACTCAGATAAAGAAGGGGTTGCTTGAGCGCTCCCTTTGCGCACAGCAGCAGAGTGATGAGTAAACGTCCGAGCCTGCCATTTCCATCAAGAAAGGGATGGATCGATTCGAACTGCACATGAACGAGTCCGGCCTCCACCAGGAGGGGAAGGCCATGTTTGTCATCGTGAAGGAAACGTTCCAGCCTGTCCAGCGCTTCCATCATTTCCGCAGGCGGTGGAGGGACAAAGGATGCATTTCCCGGACGGGTACCGCCAATCCAGTTCTGAGAACGGCGAAATTCGCCTGGGGTCTTGTTCGCACCGCGCCCACCCTTTAGCAAGATCGCATGGATTTCACGGATTAGACGCAGAGACAGCGGAAAGCCCGTTTGGAGACGTCGCAAACCATGTTGCATGGCTGCGACGTAGTTCGAGACCTCCTCAACATCCTCCTTGGGAACAGCAGTTGGCACCTTATTCTCGAACAGGAGCACATCGACAAATGAGGATTGTGTTCCCTCAATTTGCGACGAGACCAGGGCCTCCTTGCGTACATACAGATAGAGCAAGAACCGCACGTCGGGCAGCAGAACAGTCAAGCCATCGAGACGACCGAGCGCCTGGTTTGCACGATCAAGATGCTGGTGGAGACCACTCAAATCCAGGTTTACAGGCGGCAGAGCAGGCGGGACGAAAGCCTTGACTGGCTCGCCAGCCAAGGTTGTGGTCACATATCTCCCTCGCCGAGAAGTCTCATTTGCAGGAGTAGCCACTATTTAGGTTTCCTTTAATAGCCCGAAACGTTATTTAAAGATAGGGCATAAACCTTTAATAAGCAATTGCCTCCGCAGATACGGGTCTCTCGAAAACTGTGCCGGTGGACACCAGCGAAATCTCACGACACTAAGCCGCCAAGTTATTGAGGAGAAAATTTCTGGTGCCGAAGAAGGGACTCGAACCCCCACACCCTTGCGAGTACATGGACCTGAACCATGCGCGTCTGCCAATTCCGCCACTTCGGCATTGAATGAGGCGCCAGACAAAAACCGGCGCTTGCGACGGGAAATACTCATCTATTTTAAAGGGTTTGCTGAGGGTGTCAAATCAGGTCCGAGATCGGTTGATCTGGTGATCTGGTGATCTGAAATCGGGACATCAGCAAATCGGGAATCAGGAAATCTGATCGTCGCAAATTGGGAGATCGGGAATCGGCTGCTCGGTTAAAGAATGCCAATCGGTGAATCCTCCGAGTCGGCCAACACATCCATAAATGAGTAACCGGCCGCCCTCACAGTTCATCAGCTATACATAGGAGACAAGAATTATGTCCACCACGCTTGTTGCAGCAGTTCCGGCAAAAACTAAAACGCTAGGCTATGGAGCAGAGTCGGCGAAGTCGCCGCTGGCGCCATTTTCTTTTGCGCGACGCGAGCCGCTGCCGCAGGACGTGCAGCTTGAGGTCCTTTACTGCGGGGTGTGCCACTCTGATTTACATACGGTGCGCAACGAGTGGAGCGGCACAATTTATCCAGCGGTGCCGGGGCATGAGATTGTTGGGCGCGTGACTGCCGTCGGCGGGGACGTGAAGCGCTTTAAGGTAGGTGACATTGCCGCCGTGGGCTGCATGGTGGATTCTGACCGTAGCTGTCCCAACTGCCAGGCGGGATTAGAACAGTATTGTGATACGGGTTTTACCGGCACGTACAACTCGCCGGACAAGCATCTGGGCGGCATGACGTATGGCGGATATTCCAAGAGCATTGTGGTGGACGAATATTTTGTCCTGCAGGTGCCGGACAAGACAAACCTTGCCGGAGTTGCGCCGCTGCTCTGCGCCGGAATCACAACATATTCTCCGTTGCGCCACTGGAAAGTGAGCAAAGGGCAAAAAGTGGGCATTGTAGGCCTGGGCGGCCTGGGGCACATGGGAGTGAAGATCGCCGCGGCGATGGGAGCGCACGTGGTGCTGTTCACCACTTCGCCCAACAAAAAAGAAGACGCGCAACGGCTGGGCGCACATGAAGTGGTGGTCTCAAAGAATCAAAATGAGATGGACCGCCACCTTGCCAGCTTCGACTTTATTCTGGATACGGTCTCCGCGAAGCATGATCTCAACGCCTATCTGGCGCTGATCAAGCGTGACGGAACGCTGACTCTTGTCGGCGCGCCGCCGCAGCCGCCTAATATTGAAGTCTTCAACCTGATCTTCAAACGCCGCCAACTGGCTGGATCGCTCATCGGCGGAATTCCGGAGACCCAGGAGATGCTGGATTTCTGCGCCGAGCATAAACTTACGGCCGACGTCGAGGTGATTCCAATCCAGAAAATCAATGAAGCTTACGAGCGTATGCTGCGCAGCGACGTGAAATACCGCTTTGTGATTGATATGGCTTCGCTGGGCAAATAGATTGCTGAGTCATTGAATCATGGCCCTGCAAGGAGCGGGGCCTTTATTGTCTAGACCTTTTATTGTGGTGTATCCGCGCGCGATGTACCTCAGCTTTACCGCAGGTCTAAAGACCTGGTCTAAAGACCTGCTCCACCCGTGTTCCGAATACAGTTCCCAAGACCGGTGGATCGAGCCCAATTCCTATAGTCGCCTCTCCCACCAAGCCCGGGCCAAATCAAAGTAACTGCATGATTCCAAGGCAAATATAAAGTTCATTTTGTTATATATCAATGTGATATCATTTCGATAACAGACAGAGAACAAGCTGACTGTAGATCAAGGAAGCGCTGAAAATGAATACCAACAAAGTTACTGCCGCCCATGAGCAAGTGGTCCGCGTACAGAACGGATGGGCGATGCTCATTCTGCTGATCGCTGCCGTGTGGGCGGATATTGGGCTCATGGGTTTCTCCATTAAGGATGGCGTTGAAACCACCGGCCAGCCACACGTTGGCCTGCTGGTGCTTTCGATTTTTGCATTACCATTCCTCATCATCCTGCTGACCGGCTTTTTCACCCTTCAGCCGAACCAGGCGCGCGTGCTGGTGCTGTTTGGCGCTTACAAAGGCACGGTGCGCACGCCGGGATTTCACTGGGGCAATCCGTTTTATTCAAACGGACCGCAGCAGGCGGCCTCATGGCGGGCCAATCTCATAGCCGCCAAGATGGGCGCAAGTTCAACCGCAGGACAGCGACCGCTGGGCCGCAACAAAATTTCCCTGCGCGCGCGCACGCTGAACGGCGACAAGCTCAAGGTGAATGACAAGCGCGGCAATCCGATTGAGATCGCCGCCGTGGTTGTCTGGCGCGTTGAAGACTCGGCGCAAGCCATGTTTGACGTGGACAACTATGAGAACTATGTGCCCATACAAAGTGAATCGGCATTGCGGCATCTTGCCAGCCTCTATGCTTATGACCATTCCGAAGAGGACACCGAAATCACGCTACGCAGCAACGTGGATGACGTTTCTAAATCTCTGCGCGACGAATTACAGGAGCGCCTGAGCAAAGCCGGTGTGGTGGTGGATGAAGCACGGCTCACGCATCTGGCGTACGCGCCGGAAATTGCGCAGGCTATGCTGCGCCGGCAACAAGCGGAAGCCGTGATCGCCGCGCGGACCAAGATCGTGCAGGGCGCGGTAAGCATGGTGGATATGGCGTTGAAAGAGCTGGCGGAAAAGCATGTGGTCACACTGGACGATGAGCGCCGTGCCGCAATGGTAAGCAATCTGATGGTGGTGCTGTGCGGCGAATCAGAAGTGCATCCGGTGGTGAACACCGGCACGCTGTACACATAAACTTTTACCGCAGCGGCTAAAGCCGCGAGGAAAGAGCAGCAGACGCAGGCAAAATGCCTGCTCCACCCGGTGCGGGATAGAGCAGTGGAGCAACAGAAAATCCAAGGCAGGCAATGTTGCTCCACGCATAAGACAGAGCAAAAACTTGTTAGACATTGCTGGCGATACAACAACGATGAAAGCTGACTGGTAACAATGGCGGAACGGAAATCATTTCTTCTGCGGATGGATCCTGCGCTCTGGGACGACCTGGAAAGCTGGGCGCAGGCCGAACTGCGCAGCGTGAATGGGCAAATTGAATACATTCTTCGACAGGCAGTGAACAAACGCAAAGGACAAAAAGCCGACTTACCGCATCCTGAATCAGATGATCCGAAAAAATAGCCGCGGGCCAGAGCAGAGCAGCTGCGGGTTGCTGTAAAAACAATAAAATCGTGCCTTAACACTTCAATCGTATTCCGATTAAGGTAAATGCCCGCCACGTCCTTCCTTGACTTATCAACTCATCCCAACAGGCGGAAAACGGGCTCGACGCCAATCGCCAAATCTGCCAATGCTGAAGGCAGCTTGAGGGCAATAACCGTCATCATCCTCACATATGAAATCCACAGATCCACTCCATTACTTACGCGAGAATGCACATCCGCTGACCAGCACGGGGCAGGAGTATGGCGAACTTTTGGAACTGATTGGCGGCTCACGTTTTGTGCTGCTGGGCGAGGCGTCGCACGGGACACGTGAGTTCTACCAGCGTCGCGCGGAGATAACCAAGCGGCTGATCGAAAACGGCAGATGTTCCGCCGTGGCGGTGGAAGCAGACTTCCCCGATGCACATCGGGTAAACCGCTGGGTGCGGGGCGGCACAGATGATGCCGATGCGATTGCCGCGCTCGGCTCATTCCAACGCTTTCCCGCATGGATGTGGCGCAACACGGTTGTAGTCGACTTTGTTACCTGGCTGCGCGGCTACAATGCGCGCCTGCCGGTGGGCGCACGCAAGGTCGGATTTTACGGACTTGATCTTTACAGCTTGCACGCTTCTGCCCGCGCGGTTCTGAGTTTTCTGGAGAAGGTTGATCCTGAAGCCGCACGGCGCGCCCGCTATCGTTATTCCTGTTTTGAGCACTTTGGCGAAGATACCCAGGCGTACGGTTATGCCGCAAACTTCGGCATGGGAAAGTCCTGCGAGGATGAAGTAGTCAATCAGCTCATGGAAATGCAGCGCCGCGCAGCCGATCTGGCCGCCCGCGACGGCAAGGTTGATCCCGACGGTTTCTTTGTGGCGGAACAGAACGCCCGCCTGGTAATGAATGCCGAGCGCTACTACCGGACCATGTTCCAGAGCAACGTGGAATCCTGGAACCTGCGCGACCAGCATATGTTTGAGACGCTGCAAGCTCTGGAACAGCATTTGGGAGGCGAATCCGCAAAGCTAGCCGTGTGGGCGCACAATTCGCATCTGGGCGATGCCCGCGCCACGGAAATGAGTGAGCGCGGTGAGTGGAACATTGGCCAACTTGTCCGGGAAAAATATGGCAAAGCGGCACTGCTTCTGGGCTTCACAACTTATACGGGAACAGTGACAGCAGCCTCTGCATGGGATGCGCCGGCGGAGAAGAAACAAGTTAGACCCGCGCTGGTGGGAAGCCATGAAGAATTGTTTCATCGCACGGGACTGCGCAATTTCTTTCTAGACCTGCGCGGCGACAAACGCTGGCTCAGTGACACCTTCGATCGTGCACGGCTGGAGCGGGCGATCGGCGTCATCTATTTGCCCAAATCAGAGAGAAGGAGCCATTACTTCCACGCGCGGCTGCAAGAACAATTTGATGTTGTGGTCCACCTGGATGAAACAACCGCGCTGGAACCGCTGGAGCGAACGGCACAATGGGAAGCAGGCGAAGTCCCAGAGACATATCCGTTCGCGGTGTAGGAGCGCTGCTTATCGGCAGGGGGGCGTGGAAGGTGCTCTCTATACGAAATTTTTTGATGGCTGCATAGATAAATCAAGCAGCTTCAGTTTTCTTTTCTTTGCTGCGCAAGGTGCGAAAGGTGATGGAATAACGCAGCGCTTTCACGGCGGGGATGCTGTGCTGGAATTTCCAGCGCGCGGGTCCGCGGATCACATAAATGGAACGCGGCTCAAGCGTAAGCGCAACCGGCTTGCCTTCCGCCTTGTACGGTTTAAAGCGCATCCGCGAAACGCTGGCCAGTGAAATCCCAATGATGGTCCCAAATTGCGGCGCGTCACGATGCCAGCCGATGGGCGCGCCGGGAGAATATTCCGTCACCATGCCTTCGACCAGATCAGTAGCGGAGACGCCGGCGAATTGCGCGGCACGCTTACGCACCGAGGAAAGAAATTCAGGAAAGCTCTGGGTCGGCGTGGCCCTGCGGGCGGTGAAGTCATACTCCAAACCAAATTCCAACACGCGACGTTTGGCCGTGTATCCATGAAAATCAAAGGCCTGAAAAGGCAGTTCACGGAAGACGCGGACCAGCGCGGCTTCTTCATCCTGGCTAAGAAAGTCAGGCTGGTAGAGCAGGCCTTTCGGCAGGTTGTCGATCGGGAAGAGCGTACCAGAAGTGAGGGAGGAACCCATTTTTAAATAGATGCCTGCGTATCCCGAAACGCTCCATCAGCAGATCAGAGCACCATCCATGCAATTGCAAGGTTTTCTCGGCCATTGGCAAATTCACGATCGCCAAAGAACAACGAACTCAAGGCCAGGAGTAAGACAGCTTCCCTAATCCGAAAGGCCCCAGCCGATTAACTTCCCGCATCTATTCTGGATTTCTATAGGCTGTATAGAACGTCACCCGTTAAAAATCTTGCCACTCGGAGAGAGTTCCCCAAATGGAGAAACTGAAGAACCTGTTACGCCCGAGCCTTGTCCTCTTGGCTCTTGCTGCTTGCGCCGCAGTTGCCGGATGCGGTGGACACGCGACAACACCACAGAACGCCGCAGTGGCACCTTCACCGGCGCCAGCCCCATCTCCCTCTCCCGGCACAACCAACCCCAGCGCAAAAACGATTTCTGACATACAGAAGCTGACCGGCTGGCAAACCTGTTTTGGCTCGTGCACCGGAACACCGGCGGCAGTTTTTTCCATGGCGCAGGGGGTTGCCGCGCCGTCACTCAGCGGAGCTTCTGCCCGATTCCAGTTGCTGAAGGGAACCAAACCCTTTGGCGGCGCATTATGGTTCAAAGCGCTGGGCGCGCAAAACAGCGCCACGCATTTTATTTTCGACCTGAACTTCTACGTCGACAATCCTGCCGCCGCGCAAGCGATTGAGTTCAATGTGACGCAGAGCGCCGACGGCGGACGCTATAATTTTTCCACGCAGTGCGACCTCGTCGGTGGACACACTTGGCGCGTCTGGGACCCGGTGGGATTCAAGTGGGTAGGCTCTGCCGCCACATGCGCCGAACCGGCGGCCAAGACCTGGGTGCATCTGGTTTGGGAGTTTGAGCGGCAGCCTGGCGGCGACGTGATCTTCACGGCTGTAACCATGAATGGGCTCCGGCAGGTGGTGAACCTGAGCATGCCGCATACCTCCGATAAAAACAGCGGCGTTGATATCGCGTATCAGTCCGATGCCAATCTTTCCGGAGCGCCGTATTCCGTCTGGCTGGATAAGGTGAGCCTGACGTACTGGTAATTGAAACTTACCACTGATCGACACTGATGACACTGATCAGAAAGATCGTGGGATTGGGACATCGGGGAATCGGAAAGGCCAAAAACCTGCCGCGGATTGACGCGGATCAGCAATGTTCGAGAAAGAACTGCGAACTATTGCACGCGGGATTTACGGTTCCTGTTCGGCGTTTACTGTAGCGCAACTAACACGCGGCGCGTGCCGCTGCCAGATCACGCATCAGAGCCTTGAAGCGGGGATGGTTCTTGATCGACGTAAAGTCGGGGTCATACTCCATCCATTCTCTGTGGCCAAAGCCTTTGTCAAAAGCCTTTTCAATGCAATCGAGCGCTTTCTCTGTTTCGTTGAGAAGCGAGTAATTGCAGGCGACGTTGTAAAGCACCGACGGTTCTTCCGGATCCATGGACAAAGCGCGGTCTGACCACTCCAGCGCCTGAGCCGGTTCGCCAAGTCCCGCCAAAGATCCGGACTTCATATAGACGGCGCGGACGTCGTCAGGATTGAGCCGTAAATGGTTCTCAATTCTCTGCAGACACTGGTGATATGCCTGGCGAGCTTCGGCGTCACGATGGAGGGCGCGAAAGCACAGAGCGCGCAGTGAAAGCGCCTGATAATCCGCGGGACTGGCTTGGCTGGCTTTGAGAAAGAGCTCCGCGGCTTTTTCAAACTGACCCTGGGCGAAGCAGGAGCGTCCGTAAAAGAAATAGGCCTCAAATAGCTCCGTGCACAAGCCGAGTGCGGTTTCAAATTCATTTTGCGCGGCTACATAGTCCTTGCTCAAAAACAGCGCCAAGCCAAGAGAGGCGTGCGTTACGGGCGACTCAGAATCAAGTTCCACGGCGCGACGGCTGGCGGAAAGAGCTTCGCGAAGATTATCTGCTGACGCATCAAACCACATATAGAGGAATGAAGAACAGTCAGCCACGCCGGCATATGCGCGGGCATAGTTTGGATCGATAACGATAGCGCGCGCAAACATCTGCCGGGCAAACTCCAGCGTGGGACAGCGCAGTTGATAGAGGAACTGCCGCCCGCGAAGGTAATAGTCATACGCCTGGATGTTGCTGGTTGGGACCTTCCCAATTTCGCTCTTCTCTTTATCCGTGAGCACCACGCGCAAAGCCAGCGCGATGCTCTGGGCGATTTCATCCTGAATGGCAAAGACATCTTCCATGCGTCGGTCATAGCGTTCAGCCCACACGGAGTGGCCGCTGCTGGTTTCAGCCAGGCGCGCGGTGATGCGGAGCCGGTCTCCGGCGCGGCGAACGCTGCCTTCCATAACAAAATCAGCGCATAGCTGGTCACCAACCTGGGTGATGGGCGCCGGCTTGTCACGGAAAGCCAGCATTGAAGTGCGGGGAATCAGGCGAAGCTCGCGGATTTTTTCCAGCTCGGTGATCACGTCTTCCGTCATGCCATCGCGAAAATATTCGTCTTCGCGCACTCCACTCAGGTTTTCAAAATACAGCACGGCGAGCGACTTGCGTCGCGGCGGCGCAGCGGGCGCTTGAGGCGGTTCAGGAGCCATTACTAATGTTGGTCCGGCGGCGGACACCTGCTCAACTTCGGCGGCAAAGCGATAGCCCACGCGCGGGACCGTCTCTATATAAGACAAGCCAGAAGGACATTCACCCAGCGCCTTGCGCAGGTGGGAAATGTTTTTGTTGAGATTGTTTTCTTCCACAATGGTGCCGGGCCAAAGCTGGCGCAGTAGTTCGTCCTTGGTGAGCAGACGGCCGGCGCGCTCCACAAGTATGCAAAGAGTTTCAAAGGCCTTGAGCTGCAGCGGGACTTCAACGCCATTGCGCAGCAGGCGATACTCCGCCGCATCCAGCTCAAAAGGGCCGAAGCGGTACACGGCAATTCTCGGCATAGCTTGCTCCTAAAAAAGTCAGAAATAAGCAATCGAGCAGGAAGGACTCCCGAAACCCTGGTGATGCCTAATGCAGAAGTGGCAGTTGTGATCTATGTAGCCAACGATTCGCGGCAGCCACCAAACGATTCAAAAAAATTCAATTTAGCAGGAGATACAGCCGTGACCAATTCACTTCCGCGCGGGGAATTCCGGGACACAAACACATCCGCCGTGTACGCCATTTACAGCATTCTGCTACGCCAGCCCTGGAAAACCATGGCCATTGCAACATGGGACACCATGAGACGCTTTTTCCATATGGCGCTCATCGCGGGTTCGCTGGCGGCGTTGCTACCGACACTGGCACAAGCCCGCTTGTATGACGTTGTTTCATCCGAAGTGCCGTTCGATTTTCAGATCGGCGAGCGGACGTTCAAGCCGGGACGCTATGACTTCATCATGGCCAGCCCGGGAGTTGTGGCCATGCGCGATTCGCGCAAGCGCATTGTGGCTAACATCGCCACGCGGCCCAGAACAACAGGCGGCCTGGCCGACAAGCCCAAGCTGGTTTTCAACACGCATACCAAAACTGCTCAGCTCATCCAGATCTGGGTGAACAAAGATCAACCGGGCATGGACGTTGTCGGCGAAGAAAAGACTGTGCAAACCGTGCAGCCTGCAGTTCCTGTAAATACGTGGACGCCGGGATTTGATTTTCTGATGCTACGGCCGGCGTCGCCGGGACTGAAGCGGTAACACTTTTTCATCGAGGGTGAAATCGCAAACCTTGCTATTGAAGATCGCCGATTTGAAAAGATCGGCGATCGCAAAAGTTGAAACACGACGAACCCAGGGAGAACAACTCATAGTCACAGCAAATAATAAAGGAGAAGCAATTGAACGATAATCACACAAGCAAAACTTGGTTTAATAAAGCCGCAGGAAAGATCACAGCGGCATTTCTGATGGCAACCGCGGCGCTGGCGCTTTCCGGCGTTGCCAGCGCACAAAAGGCCGACGAGATTACCTTTAACCTTACGCCAAACCCGGACACCATTGAATGCCTGCGGGCCAGCCACACTGAGGAGCCAACGGCGCGCGCAACGGTGATTCGCGGCAAGCTCAATGACACGCTGATTCTTGACCTGGACGGCATCCGTCCGGGATTGGCGTTTGACCTGTTCACCGTGCAGCGCAGCCCGCTGCTGGCCGACGGCTCAAAAGATCCGGCGTTCACCAACGTGTTTAACGGCAGCTTTGGGCTGGCGTGGTACCAGTCCGATATTCAGGTCCAGCACAGTGACAACGGCCACGTCCGCATCCAGACAATTCTGCTGGATGACATCTTTGGCTTTGATCCCGATGTGCGGCTGGCTCCGACAAATACGTTCCACGTCGGTTTCTGGTTTGACGATCCGAATGCCGCTGCCCGTTGCGGTTTCGATCCAACTCATCCGAAGCCGTTCAACGGCGAACATAAATCCGGCCCCGTGGCCATGATCAGCCTGCCCGACGCAAAGACCGGATTGGGACCTTTAAGCACCCAGTAAGTGAGGGAGCCCAGGACGAAAGGTCCTGGGCTTTTTTTGCGTTGAACCACAGAGGACACAAAGGAACACAGAGGAAATCAAAAACTTACCACTGATCAACGCTGATGAAACTGATCGGAAAAACAAAACCTTTGAAACACGGAGGAACAGAGGAAGCGGTGGCTAGGATGGCACCCGCGACGCGCACCCACTCTGTTTCTTTCTCAGGTTTCTTCCTCATCGGGTTTTATGCAGATGCCACGTGGGATTTCTTTACCACCGTAAAATTCCGGGACAGCCTGCGAATAACCAAGATGACCAAGACAAGTACCAGCATTCCGCCTGCACCTATCGCCATACCGTTTTGCATTCCTTCCTCATGCGCAGCAGCCTTGGCTTCCAATGCAGCCGCAGCGTCAGCCTTCATCTGCTCCTGCTGCTTCTTTAGTCGCGCTTGTTGGTCGGAAGAGAGTTTGGTCAAGTCATCGATCTGCTGTTGCAAGGGAGCGGTGGCAGCAGCAGAGGCCAGTTCCTTCTGGCGGCTTACGTATAGTTGAATCTCTTCATTCTGACGTTGGGCCACAGCTTGGTTGTATGCGCGCCAAAGATCGGCGCATGAACCATTTTGCAAGAATATGGTGCAAGTTGGTTTCGGTGGAACTGTTGTCAGTTGAATAGGGGTTTGGCTGTAGATGTTGGAGGCCAAGACACAACAGAAGAAGAGCATTGCAATTGAGTGACGCATAGGTGAGTCCTTACAGTGATTTATCGGGGGTTGCGGGATTATAGCTCAAGTTTTATCACTTTCGGCAAGAACTAATTTGGCCAGCCACCTTGCTTGCGAAATCGTAGCTACTGACCAGATTCATTCTGGCCACAACATCCAATCTCGAATACGATTGGCGTCAAGATTTAAACGGTTCGCCACTTCGCTTGTTGCTATTTGCAATTCAGCCGAGATGCTCTCATCAAAAGCCAAGAATCGCTGCTGCAACTGCTCAAAAGCCGGGAAAAAAGCCGCCATTTCTCCTTGCAGTTCCATAAGATTGACTAGTGCCTTGACATACCTTTCAAGGCTCTTATTGCCATGAAATGCAGTGTTATCCCGGAATTGTTTGAGCTGATTTATAGCGTTTCCATGAGCACGACAAAAAGCGCCGATTTCACTTTCTACGGATGGGAACAGCACCCGCCAAACATCAAAAAGATTTGCCGCCGAATTATGACCGTCTATGAGGGAATATGCCCAACCGAAAATCGCCGATGAAAGATAATTGTTGCCCTTGAATATTCTGTTTTCAAATCCTTTCAATTGGACTTGCTCGAATCTAGCAATCAACAGAAATGCGCGCAACTCTCTCATCCTAATCCGCAGTACCACGTAAGCTTCCAGAGCTTTGGCGCGGTCAAGTTTCTTCCGCATGAAGCCTCCAAATTAGATTCGATTCATCTAGAAGAATTAAATCAGTGCAGGGCGGGTGCCCTTATCGCTTTATTACGCGTATGAGGCCGACGTTTCTGTTACCGATTCTTATCGGTTTGTCATGCTGGCCGCTCTTCCGATAAATTTCCATGTTGAGTTCAAAGTCGGCAGAGCCAACATAGTGTTCAGCTACTAAACGATCGAAGACAGTTTCCTGACAAGAATTATCAAAACAGAAAACGGCACGAAGCTCATCAACGACAACGAATGTGCCGCGACCTTCCTTCTGTAATTTTGCATAGGCATGGTAGAGCTTTTCAAGAAACCGCTCCCTTGTCCTTTCTAAGCCCGAATCGAAGACGATCTGCTCGACACGGTCATTCGATTCAGCAAGTTTTATTGAAGCAGTCTTGAAAACAAGCCTTACGTCCCAATCAGGATGGCGGGCCGTCGAATCCCAAAGCTTCCAATCCCTTCCAAACGACCAGAGAGTTTGATGGGTTTTGAAATCGAAAGTTAGTCCCACTGCTCCCATGAGAGCGGGAAGGACAACATCGTTTAATTTTTGAAGAAATTTCTTGGCGAACTGCGGTGGCTCTTCGCGTGCGGAGAGCGCAGACCACTGCTGACACAGCTGCCATACCCCGTCCTTTATTTGAGCAATTTCGGACGGAGTTAGTTCCCGCTGGAGACGGCGAGACAAATTAGCGCAAAGGGAATCCACTTCAAATGACTCCCTAGACAGGTCGTCTACTAAAACTTTTGCTACGGCATACCGCGCTGAAACATGTTCTTTTGACGACGTGATAACAGGGATCGAGAGAGGATTTCGTAAGATGGCTTTCACCCACGCCTGTAAATAAGGGTGGACCCGAAACATCGTGCAAAATAAGTTATCATAAGCACCTGGCTTATCCGCCTGAAATCGATGAAGCAGCTCACTTCCAGCAGTTGTGATTTTCAGTTTCGTCTGTCGCATCGCTTCGAACGCCCGGCGATCTTTTGGGAATGGGCCACCAATAGCAAGCCCCAACCGTTGCAGTTCGACGGCAATATCTCTAGTTGTTGCCCAGTAACGATCATCTGTCGGAGACTTCTGTCGGTTTGCGCAGATCTTCAGCCGCAGTTCATCCAGTGATCGGACCTCCTCACCATGGAACTCCTTAAGGGTAATGAAGAGGTCCGTTAACTGTATTCTAGGAATTGAATCGGTTTCTGCCATAGGTATTTTTAGCGTTCGGTGTTGATGTATTCTTCGTCCTCTTCCTCACTGCCTATGCCCTCGGGAATCTCTTCTAAGAGAGGCTGAACATAGGCCAGATCAAGTTTCACACGACCATCACGTTCTGCATGATCTAAAATCGCCCCTAATTTTTGAAGAAATTGCCTAGGGTTTCCTGACTCAGATCTCCTTACTTGTTCGATAATATCTTCGCTGAATGGGTGCAAGGGAGCTATTGGCCTTACACCGGAAATGCGGTGATCTGACAGGTACTTTTCCGCGAGCAGCCGAGCTTCACGTTTGTTATTCAGGCCCTTTAGATCCACGATTCTTGTGGAATTAATTTTTTTCTTTTGATCCAACGAAGGCAGGTGCTCAATGTTATCCCACCAGTCTTCGATCGCGTGCTGTGCTTGGATGTGCATTTGAAATATAAAGGAGGCCATTTCGCGCGTCGGCGCTGTTTCGCATATGGACTCCCTCAGTATCCTGATGTTTTGGTCTTGGCGGCGGGCGTACTTAGCAAAATTTTCGATCTGATCGATGAAATACACAACGTACTCCACACCAGCAAGCCTCAAAAATGCGTTGAAAATATGAACGAAGTTAAAACCTTGGGCAGCCTTAATACGTGGTCCGATCTCCCCTATCCTTGAGATCAAGAGCGCAGTATCAGCGGAACAAAGATGGTCTATGAAAGCTCGGACTTCTTTGTGAGTGAGCTGCACGCCTAAGCTACGATATTTTCTGATTTCCGTCTCAAGCGCTTCACGGATGGATTCACCCTCGCACCCTTTTTCCAAGTCTATCCGTTCACTAATGCGCTGACGTAACGCCTGATGCACCGTCGTGAAACGTTCATGATCCGATCGGAGAATGAAAGTCACCGCTTCGAGAAGAGCCGCTGGAAATGATTTGACCTCACTTGCCTCCTTAAATGAACAATATCCAGAGACAAAGGGATTGAGAGCAATATCTTCTGCTGAAATGCCGATACGGTGGAGTTGGCTTGCTCCGAAGTCTCTGTTAATGCGCTTTGATTCCTCTGCCATGATCATTGACTTGCCGTAACCCTTACCTAGCCGATTAGCCGAATAGTCCGACCAAATCGCGCCAATCATTTGGCGATTCTTCTCTTTAGTGAGTGGTGCAACGAAGAACTTTTCGTAGAACTCATCGTATTGCTTGCCATACATCAATGGTTCGTAAGTGCCAGGTTCATCGATGTTATAGATCTCGGAAATCCGGAACGGATTTTCAGACAACATGAATTCATCCCGGAGGATATTTCGACGTCCCGGAACAGCCCTTATAGTCGGCATAAATTTTTCTCCTGACTGCACAGCTTGTGTGCTGAAATTAAATATATGTGTATTCGCGTTGTGCAGTCAAGAAAAAAATACATAAATCTGATCCGCTTCTGACTTCGGTGAAATTTGGAACGAATTAGACTAGGCGGCTTTGCTTCACGGAGCCCATTTTCTCTGTTGACTTGTTCGTCGTGTATTTGCTATATTCTCCTCTGGTTTCGTACGCTCACGGCGTCGGACGGGACTGTTGGCCAGTTTAGCAATCAGAGAGGGGACTGGCTTGGTGTAAAAATTCACAAAAAGTGAGAACCCTCAGCATGAATCCTTGCGCACGCACCCTTCCGCACGCCGTCATCCTTCCAAAATCAGCATTCAATATCCCCAAAAAGCTCTTAGCCATTAGCTCTTAGCCATTGGCCTTTGTGTTTCAGCAACTTGCATCTTCCCGACCTTTGAAGATGTTGGATCCCTGTACCCCCTAACGTGTTTTTACAGGAGAAGGCCGTGAGCAGAGAAGAAGTGATCGCCATTATCCAGCAGTGCGCCAGAGACATTGGGCACGTGCCCAGTCTTTTGGAATTGCTGAAAATAAGCCCCGTCCGCCGGCATGCGATCCGGGCGAACTTTATTTCCTACAGAGAGGCCCTGGCCCAAAGCGGCCTGGAACGGCAAGGAACCTACCGACTGGACCTGGGCAGCCTGTTTACCGACTGGGCCGGCGTGGTACGTGAGTTGAAAAAGATCCCAACCCTTGGAGAATACGAAGTTCATGCCAAGTACAGCTGCCGTCCTCTGCTGCGGCATTACGGAGGCTGGGGCCATGTGCCGGCGGGCATGCTGGAATACGCCAGAGGGGAAGGATTGGAGGCCGCCTGGAAGGATGTGCTGGATGTTGTGGTGGAGCATCTGGAGAATGCTCCAGGAAAGCCCGGTAATACGGGCAGGACAACCAGCAGGTTTACGAGGCCGAGGCTCCCGACCAACGGGCCAGTGTATGGGCCGCCGATGATGACGGCCGGGCCCCTGGTTTATGCCCCGACGAACGAAGCTGGAGTGTTGGTCTTGTTTGGAGCGGTAGCACGCGAACAGGGCTTTGCCATCACCCGGGTGCAGGCGGCTTTTCCGGATTGCGAAGCGATGCAAGAGATTGAACCCGAGCGCTGGGTGCCGAAAAAGATTGAATTTGAATGGGAAAGCAGGAATTTTATGGTGCATCAGCATCCGGTGGATGGATGCGATGCGATTGTGTGCTGGCGACATAACTGGCCGGAGTGTCCGCTGGAGGTGCTTGAGTTGAGCACGATGACGTGGCACAGGCCGAAATCGCCGTCATCGCCGTAATCGCGCGACATCCCACCCCACGAGCCAGAAGCGGGCTCGTAGGGGACCCCGGTATCGCCGGGATCGGAAAAGCTAAAGCAGAAACTTACCGCTGATTAACGCTGATGACACTGATCGGAAAAAAGCAAGACTTACCGCGGATAAACACGGAGGATCGCGGATCAGGAAAAAGCAAAACCTTTGAAACACAGAGGAACAGAGGAAATGGAGGAAACTAAAGATCGGGAAGTCGGAGAATCGGAAAGGCAAAGCCTAGCCGCAGATTACGCAGATGAGCGCAGATCAGAAGAGGAAATGGAGAGCAGGACATGTTATCGAGAGAACGCCTTGACGCGGCATGGGCAAAGGAAGAATCCTCGGGATCCTTCCACTCCCGCTCGCTCGCCAGGCTCGTTCGCGGTCGGGCAGGATGACAACATGAGCAGGAACATGTCTCGTTACCCCATAGTCCTAAAGGACTACGGAATTGTGGCCTATTTCGCGCGAGGATTCCGTTATAATGAGAAGGCTCTGGTGTACTCTGGACTTTTGGCCGGGAACGCTGCTTTGGCTAGCGAAAACGCGCCTTTCACTGCGGCTTACAGGCTGAAGGACAGAACCCAATGAAGTATTTTCTGCGTGCGTTCACGCCTACGAAGAACCGCCGACTCAATGAGCTGGTCGGGTTCCTGCTGTTTGTCTCCGCGACACTCCTTTTCCTGGCGCTGGCCAGTTATTCTCCGCTGGACCCCTCACTGAATACTGCCGGCACCTTGAACGACGGGGCCTCTGGGTCCGCGCACAACTGGATTGGCCTGTTTGGCGCCATGCTGAGCGATCTGCTGTTGCAGTCGATTGGCATATTTGTATTTGCCGCCCCGGTGATGATTGGCTTGCTGGGCGCGCGCTGGTTTAAGTCCAGGCCGGTGGCTAGCGCGGGCGCGAAGGCGCTGGGCGCTGCGATTTTGCTGATCTTTACTCCGGCGCTGCTGGCACTGCTGCCGTGGCATCTGCGCTGGATGCATGCCGTGGCCATTGAAGGCCTGCTGGGCCGCATTGTGGGCGATGTGCTGCTCCACTATTTCAATACGCTGGGCGCATATATTGTGTGCGGGGCGGTGGTGGCGGTGGCCATGTATCTCTCTACCGCGTTCTCATTTGTGAACATGCAGATTTGGCTGAATACTCGCTTTGCCTTTGTGCTGGCGCTGTGGCAGCGCTTTGAGGATTGGCGTATGGCTCGGGCGAAAGCGGCGGCACAGAAGAAAGCCGAGAAAGAAGCTGCTAAAGCCGCTGCGCTGCGCAATGCGAATGAGCGCGGAGTGATTGTGAATCCGGCACAGCTGGCGCGCAGACGCGCCCAGACTGACGCTGCCGCGGTGAAGACGGGAATCGAGCGGACCTTTGAAGATGAAGAGCCTTTAGCCGCTGATGCTGCGATGCAAGCAGCTTTCGCGCAGGCGATGGAATCGGCGGCGGGAGATGCGAGCGCGGCGGGTTTGGCTTCGAGCGCGGGTGCGGGTGCGATGGGCGGTGCTTCGGGCGTAGGTTCTTCGGCTGAGGTCGAGCCGGCGATTAATGCGCGTGAAGATCAGGCTGGTCGGCGCAAGACCGTGTTGCCGAAGATTGCTGCTGGAGGATACAAGCTGCCGCCCAGCTCACTTTTGCATCGTGGCGAAGATCAGCAGGCCATCAATGAGGCGGAAGTAAAAGCGCTGGCTGAAGTCTTGACGGCCAAGTGCGCGGAATTTTCAGTAGGCGGCGCGGTGACGCAGATCAATCCTGGCCCGGTGGTGACGACTTACGAATTCAAGCCCGATGCAGGCGTGAAATATAGCCGCATCACTTCGCTCTCTGACGATCTTTGCCTGGCGCTGCGCGCCGAAAGCATTTTGATTGAGCGCATGCCGGGGAAATCGACCGTGGGAATACAGGTGCCGAACCACAATCGCGAAACGATTTGGCTGCGCGAAGTAGTGGAGTCGCCGGAATTTCTGGGGACCAAATCCAAGCTCACGCTCGCCATGGGCAAGGACATCAATGGCCGCATTATTACCGCGGACCTGGCCACGATGCCGCACTTGCTGATTGCCGGATCGACAGGCTCAGGCAAATCTGTGGCGATTAACGCGATGATCATGTCGATCCTGTATAAGTCCACGCCGGAGCAGGTGAGGCTGATACTGGTCGATCCGAAACGGCTGGAGCTGGGAATTTATGAAGGCGTACCGCATTTGTACGTTCCGATCATCACTGAGCCCAAGCTGGCGGCGAACGCGTTGCGCAATGCCGTCCGCGAAATGGAACGCCGGTTGAAAGTGCTGGCGGCGAAAGGCGTCCGCAACCTGGAGCAATACAACAAACTTTTTGAAAGCGATACGCCCAGCCTGTTTGAAGATGAAAGCGACGAGAAGCCGCTGCCGCAAATTGTAATTATTATCGACGAGTTGGCTGATCTCATGATGCTAGATCAGTCCAACGTCGAGGAATCGATAACCCGTTTGGCACAAATGGCCAGGGCTGTCGGAATTCACCTTGTGTTGGCCACGCAGCGGCCGTCGGTTGACGTGATTACCGGCTTGATCAAGGCGAATTTTCCATCTCGCATTTCTTTCCGCGTGGCAACCAAGATTGATTCACGCACGATTCTTGACGCTAACGGCGCGGAGTCTCTGCTGGGCAAAGGCGACATGCTGTATCTGCCATCGGGATCCGCCAGGGTGCATCGGCTGCACGCGCCGTACACGTCAGAAAAAGAGACGCATGCCGTGGTGGAGTTCTGGCGGGCGCAGGCGCAAGCCCAATACGAACAGAAATTCCTTGAAGCTCCGAAGGAAGAACGTGACACCATTGCTGGCTCTGCGGCAGATGGGGCTTCCGGCGACGATGCCGAAGGCGAGCACGATGAGCTTTATCAGGACGCCGTGCGGCTGGTGATTGAGTTCGGCAAAGCGTCCACTTCCCTGCTGCAACGCCGGCTGCGCATTGGCTATGGCCGCGCCGCACACTTGATTGATTTAATGCAAAACGACGGGATTGTGGGACCAGCCGATGGCCCGAAGCCTCGCGAAGTTTTGAAGAAGCCAGACTGGCTCAGCGAAGTTGAAGAAGCGCTGAGATAATGCTCTGTCCCGAAGCGAAGCGAGGGAACCCTATTCCTCCGAAGCTTTTTAGCTTACATTTCCGTATGCCTGCGAGAGTTTGGTGACAGTAGGGCTCCCTCACCCGCTCTAATGCTCCAGCAAGAACCAAAGCTTGCTTACAGTCGCTGGTTCGGGATCTGAGAACGCACACCCACCGTACATCGCCCCTTCGTACCTTTCCGCCCCTGTCCAACGTAACGCTCCCGAGCTTCCAAACAGTGGAACAATACTGCTCATCAAGGGTTCACGGGAGGTAAGGGTCTGAGGTAGCCAAGGAGTTGTTGTATGGCAGTTGAATATAAAGAGCGCCGCAGGTTTCCGCGTTTCGTGTGTGACACCGGCGTGCGTGTTCATCCTGAAATTGGCCACGCCGGATACTGGGGCACCGTGGGCGACATCTCGCTGGGTGGCTGTTACATATTTACTTTTTCGCCACTACCCGCCGGACAGGTCGTCACGCTTGACATCAAGGCTGGAGACAAAGAAATCCATGTTGCGGGGAAAACCGTCAGTTCGCATCCCGGCGTCGGCATGGGCATCGCGTTCAAGGGATTTACGGCCGAAGATGCGGAAGAGCGGCTAAAAGGCTACGTCCAGAATCTGGCCAGCCAGCCAAAAAAAGAATCGATGGCGGTCTTTCACTAAGCGGCCACTGCGCTCTTCATTGACCGTAAAGCAATCGCGCTCAGAACCAGCACTGCGGCCACGATGGCAATCCACAAGACTGCCGGGTGCCTCTCTGTCCACGGGCGCTCATCCGGCCTTCCCTTATACGCCGCATTGGCCTGCTCCGCTCCAAGTTGCGCCGGGGCCGCGTCTTTCGCCAGCAAAAACAGCTTCGCATAGTCATAGACCGGCGGATCCAACTTTTCGTCGCCGTAATAAAGCGTCAGCGCCCCAGACGCCGGCGCGTCAAAGTAGAGTCGATGTTCCACTTGCTGCAGCCGTGCGCTTTTTATTTTCAGCGGCGGATCATCCCCATTATCGATGATGACTTTGATCGTCTTATGTCCCACCGTGGAAAAGCTCACATCGTAATCATCTGTATCGATCTTCTGGCCTGATCGCACCATGTGGACGCGGTCGATCTCTCCCGAGCCGATGTAATCGTCTTTGTCGTCCGTCACCTGCACTGAACGACGAAAGTTCGGCTGCGCTGGATCAATATCGAGTGTCACGCGGTTTACCGGAACATTTTCCGGAACAGCAAACGTCAGCACTGTGGCTTTGCCGTTTCGACGCGAAGAATCATTGCGCGCCGCACTCATGGGCATCTCTGCCAGTGTTGGCGCTCCGCCCACATTGCGCCATAACGCTTTCTGTTCTTGGCGAAATTCTGAGCTTGCGCCCAGAACGTCCGCAGGCTTCACCGGACCATCAATCGTTACCCGCAAATATTTGTAGGTGGAAAGCGGCAGCCGCAGAACGCTGTTTCCGCCCAGGTTTTCTTTTGACAAGTCGTAAAGAATCGATTCGCCCAGCAAAGCCCAATCCTTGCCGTGCAGATCTTCCTGCCCTTCAACGCGCGCATGCGCCACAAAATTTTTCGTCGCCAGCTTCAAATCAATGTGGTCGTACTCCGCCACGCCTGTCATATCGATCAGGAACTGCGTCTGGCCGCCCACCAGGGATTGCTGCAGCACGCTCACTTCTTTGCTGTCATTCTCGCGGCTGCCGCGCTCCACTACCAGCGCGTAAGGCACTTCCTGCTGGCCGTTGTACAGGCGCAGGTCGCCCAGATCACGCCGCGCATTCTTCCATGTCTGTTCATCCACTGCCAAAAATCGTTGTCCACCCGGCTGCGCCTGCACCGGCCTCTGATACTTAAAATATGGAATGGCCGGACCGGCAAAAATCACCATCGCCAGCAATATCGCGCTCAATTTCATACCGGGGTTGATGACTGAATGGCTCACACCTGAATGGTTCAAGAATGGATGGTTCATGATGCCGTCTCCTGCTCCGTAGCATCGCCGCTGTTGCGCGGAGATAACTTGAACCAGTCGCGATGGTAAGCGTAAGAAATGGCCATCAGCAGCACGCCCAGCGCAATGAAGCTCAGGATGCGGTAAACCTGCTGCAGCTCGCGTGAATCGTAAAGGAAAACTTTGCCAATGGTTACAGCCAGCAACACCATGGCCTGCCAGCGGATAAACGCCGAGCGCTTCCAGAAGCCGGTGACCATCAACGCCGCGCCGTACATAATCCATATGGCGGAGAAGCTGAAGTCTCGCGCAATTTCCAACTGTCGCGCGGGCTCATACATGTTGCGGTGCTGGTACATTGCCGTGATCTGCCGGTTGAAGTAATCATTGGCTTCACTTGTCAGGGCCACCAGCGCCAGCAAGTTCAGCGCGATGCCGGCCAACTTCACAAACGGCATTTCTCTTTCTGAACCATAACGCTCTCCGGCAGCCACAATTCCGGCCAGGATGGCAATCGCCACCAGGAATGTGGCAAAGCGCGCGTTAAAGACCAGCGTCTCAGTATGAAAGTTATCGAAAAATAGTAGCCGGCACACGCCTAGCGCCAGGGTGCATCCGGCAAAAACGCGCAGGAAGTGCGCGTCTGATTTCACCGCCACAAACAGCAGCACGGCCGATTCAATCAGCCAGCCAATCGTAATCCAGTGCGCGTCCAACTTGAGCGGAATGGCAATGGTGATAAAGGCAACTGCCACTGCTACGTGGAGAAGGTTCACCGTCTTAACCACGTCCGGCTCGTTATCAACACGTCGCTTGAACTGGCTGCTCAGCGCAAGATAGACGGTCGCAAGCCCCAGCGCATACCAGGTGAGCGTGACGACCTCACGGTCATACATCGCATACAACGCCAGAAAATACGCCGCGCCATTTACCAGCGGCAGCAGCATCAGAGTAATGGACATGCCGCGATGCCAGCGTGATTGCGTGAGCGGCGTAAACAGCGGCACCAGCGCAAAGACAGCAAAGAATGCGGAAGCAAATAGGACCGTTACTGTGCGTTCAGACGAATCATAGTATTGCGCCGCCCAGCCGATATACATCACCCCGGTTCCCAGCATTGCGCCCCACACAATGCGCCTCCAGGGCTTGAACGCCACCATTGCGAGGATTGCCACATCAAGCAGCAACACATAAGAGGACAGGATGATCTCGTGGTTCTCTCCGGTGGAAACCAGCGCGGGCGTGCTGAAGCCGCCAATCATCGCGTATACAGCCAGAATTTCCGCGTCTTGCGTGAGCGCCAGCGTGATTGTGGAAGCGGTCACAAGAATCATCGCGACAAACGCCGCCGACGCGGGAACCAGATGGAAGTATTGCGATGCCGCCCACAAGGACAAATAAAGAATGCCGATGCCCACTGCCTTGAGCGAATAAGAAAATGGCGCGCTGCCCTTGCGGCGGAAGCTCTCACTCCACACCACCACGGCAATGCCGGCGATCAGGCCAATTGCGACGCGGCCACCTGGGCCGATCCAGCCACTGTCAAACGCGTACTTCAGGAAATAGGCAACGCCAATAAGGATGGCAACAATGCCAATGCGGTTGAGCCACAGCTTGCCGATTGTGCCTTCCAGGCTTTCCGACGAACGCTGCGTTGCCTGGGCAAACTTTGGCGCCGCAACGTTGGGCGGCGGAATATGCGGCATGGGAGGCGGAGGAGGCGTGGGCTGCAAAGGAAAAGCCCGCCGCTCTGCGTCCTCACGCGAAACGGTGATTGATAGCGGTGGCGGCGTGGCCGCGGCCTGTGTTCCTGGTTGCGGTTCAATCCTGGCCGATTGTTCCAGGCGGTGAACGCGCGCAGTCAAAGACGCAACCTGCGCCCGCAGCGCTTCCAGTTCATCCTGTGGATTGGCCATGCGGGTAAACTATCGCATCTGTTCCCACAGCGCAAAGGATTTATTGGCCTCTCACAGTAACACAGGTGCTGTATCCACTAATGAAGAGGTATCACAATGCGGAACAAATGTCAGGGCACTCCTTGAGTGTTTTGCCTGACGTGAGCCTTAGCGAGCAGAAGGCTGCGGAGTCGTGCCGCAACGGTCTTATTTCCGGGCTTAGCCGGGTTTCAAGGTTAAATAGACTTTCTTCATCTCGTCATCCCGAACTCCGTCAACGAAGCGCGCTTTTTCTTCAGCGCGCAAGTAGGAGTGAGGGACCTTGTGCTTCTCTTCCAAGTCTACGGCATCTGTGGAACCACTTTAGTTCCCTGAAGCACAACGCTACTCAAGACCCAAAAGAACTCCGCTTTCATGCGGCCTCAATTCCACTTCAATCCTTTAAGCTGGTCCAGGTTCACGTTCCCACCGCTGAGCACGGCCACCACTTTCGATCCCGCGGGCGCTTTGATCAGTCCGTGTAGCAACGCTGCCACAGGCGCGGCGGCCGCTCCTTCCACCACAAGTTTGCACCGAGACATGACCCAGATCATCGCATCAAAAATCTCTTTGTCCGGCAGCGTCACAATGTCATCCACAAATCGCTGTACGATGGAGAAATTGTTCTCGCCCACGCGCTTTACCCGCAGCCCGTCAATGATGCAGTCAATCTTGTCAAGCGTGACCACATGCCCGGCTTCAATGCTCCGCTTCATGCCCGGCCCGTCGGACGATTCCACGCCAATAATTTTTATCTTCGGGTTCAACTGCTTCAGCGCCAGGGACACGCCGGAGATCAGCCCGCCGCCGCCAATCGGCACCACGGCTATATCAATCTGGGGAAAGTCTTCATACACTTCCAGCCCCAGCGTTCCCTGCCCGGCAATCAGTTGCAGATCGTCAAAAGGATGAATGTAGGTGTAGCCGCGCTCTTCCACAAGTTGCTTGGCTTTTTCATTGGCCTCGTCCCAGATCAGGCCATGCTGCACCACCTCAGCGCCGTAGGCCCGTGTGGCATCGACCTTGGATTGCGTCGCGTTTGTGGCCATCACGACTACTGCTTTGATTCCATAAACTCCGGCGGCCAGCGCCACTCCCTGCGCGTGATTACCCGCCGAAGAACAAATGACGCCGCGCCGGCGCTGCTCTTCCGTCAGGTGGCTGAATTTATTCAGCGGCCCGCGTACTTTGTAGGATCCGCCTTTCTGGAAAATCTCCGCCTTCAGCCGGACCTCATAGCCGGTGTGCTCGCTCAGCAGCCGCGACGTCAGCAATGGCGTGTGATAAGCAAACGACGAAACGATTTTTCTGGCGGCCTGAAACTCTGCGAGAGAAACTTCCGGGGCGGAGGCAACTTGTGGGGGCATAGTTCGGTCCTTAATATTGCTAGCTTTCTAAAGAACCTGAAAAGTCTATCAAAGCGCTACCGGACAGGTCACCCTTCAAGTGAACGTCATCCTCAAGACGATGATCGACTCCACCTTTTTCTGAGTCACCGTTGCTTCCCTCAATCAAGAACGATGTTGTTTGCTAATTATGTTGAACATGTTCAATATCGGCTTGATAATCCTATACATGCTTCCAACACTCACCGGGTTGATTGCGCGAAGGGTGCTCCTGAACTTTCGCTCCGATCCAGAGATTGCCCAGTCAGTGCTGCCGAAACCCTTTCAGGTGGAGACTTACAATGGCGCAGCAATCGTGGGTATTTGCCTGATTGGTCTGGAGCAGCTCCGGCCAAAGGGATTTCCCGTAGGGATGGGCATGGCCTCAGAGAATATGGCGCATCGGATCGCCGTGCGCTATCCGGCAAGCGGAGAAATGAAGTCTGGTGTCTTCGTATGGCGTAGAGAAACGGACCAAAAGCTCGTGCAGATGTTCGGCGGACGTTTCTTTCCGGGGGTACATCACAAGGCCACCTTTTTCGTCCACGAGGATAACGACCGGATCAGCATGGAAGTAAAGAGTGACGATAGCGAGACGGATGTCAGCTTTTCCGCCGCGAATAGCCTCAACTTGCAGTCCACGTCAGCATTCAAAAGCCTGCGTGAAGCATCAGAGTTCTTCCAACAGGGCGAATGCGGCTTTTCCTGCTCCCTAAATCAGAGATCTGTGGAAGGCATGCAACTCAAGATCTCTCGATGGTCTGTCGAACCTATGATTGTCCAATTGAAGAAGGCGGCCTTCTACTTCGGTTCTTCGCGCTTCCCGAACGGCTCCGTGGAGTTTGATTGTGGCTTGATCATGCGGGCTGTTCCTCATGAGTGGCACCAGATAAAACAGCAACCCGAGTTATACACTGGTACCACTTGATGTAGTCATCCACAGTCGACGCATTTACTTCCGCTACACAAGCTCCTCTCACCACTTCCAGCACTTCCTACAATCTTCCCGACGCACTTCATTATGCGCCAAAACGCATCTGCTCCTGATGGATGCCCTCTGATCTGGTGCCAATTTGAAACTGGATTGAGGCGGATGATTTGTGATTGTGAAGCATCCATCTGGCTTCCGGGTTACCATAAAAAGAGCAAAGGAGAAACGTATGTCAGACAAGAACAACAATCGCGTACTCTGTCGCGCAAATGCTCGTGAAGTCAGCGCCGAGGAATTTCAAAAGATAATGGGGCAGGGCAAACCCCAAATGACGCAACTCCCCAGCATGCCTTTTCACCCTGATTTTTAATAATCACAGCGGTCCACCTGGCGTAGTGGTGGACCGCTGTTCCCAACCAGAGAATTGAAATACGGTCTTCTTTGAGCTACCACTCCTGCGCTATCCCTAGTAAGGGAAGAAGCCAATTCAAGGCAGTACCCAAGGGCTGGTCATTTCCCGCAAATCCCCCGCACCGCTTCCAGCACCTTCTCGCAATCATTCCGACTCACGTCATTGTGCGTCACAAATCGCATCTGCTCCTGATCGATTCCGGCGGCCAGAACATTCTGCGCCGCCAATTTTCGGCTGAATTCGGTGGTGTCCATTCCCGTTCCCATGATGCTGAAGACCAGAATGTTGGTCTTCACTTTGTTCGCGTCAATGTTGATTCCCTTGATCTCGGCCAGTCCTTCGGCCAGCAGACGCGCATTATCATGGTCTTCCTGCAATCGCGCCGGCATCTTTTCCAGGGCAATCAATCCTGCCGCCGCCAGCACGCCAGCTTGCCTCATGCCGCCGCCCATCGCTTTGCGAAACACACGTGCCTTGTCCATAAAAGCTTTGCTTCCCACCAGCATCGAGCCTACAGGCGCGCACAGTCCTTTCGACAGACAGAACATCACGGAGTCAAACTTGCGCGAGATCTCCGCCACGGATTTCTTCATCGCCGTTGCCGCATTGAATATGCGCGCGCCATCCAGGTGCACCGGCAATCCCATCTCGTGTGCGCCATCGCAGATTTCATCTGCCACGTCCTGGGGAAAGACTGTGCCCCCTGTAAGGCTGCCCGTGTTCTCCAGTTCAATCAGCGCGGTCTGCGCGCGATAGTACGCCGGAGGCGCAATCTTCTTTTTGATTTGCGACCAGGTGATCACGCCGTCTTCGCCATAGATTGTCCGTGGCTGGCAGCCGGAAAACGCCGCCACCGTGGCTGATTCCAGGTTGATGAAGTGCGCGCGCTCCTCGCAGATAATCTCCTGCCCATGCTGCGTGTGGCAGCGGATCGCCACCTGATTGCCCATGGTCCCCGAAGGCACAAAGATCGCGGCTTCTTTCTGGAAAATCTGCGCTGCCCGTTCCGTCAGGCGGTTCATGGTGGGATCTTCGCCATAAACGTCGTCCGCCACCTCGGCCTCAGCCATGGCGCGACGCATCTCCGCCGTGGGCTGCGTGACAGTATCACTGCGCAAATCAATAGCGCGTTTCGTTTTGCGTTCTCCGGATTGAGCTACTTCAGGCTGCTCTAGCTTTGATGGCATGTTGATCCTGTCTGTGCTTTTCAGACGTTCTTATTCTCAGGTTTCTTATCCCGACGAAATAACTTCGTCATAACCAACGAGATCGTCATCCCGACGACCGTAAAGCGAGCGAGCGCCGTCTTCAGCGCGCGAGTAGGCCGGAGGGACCTTTTGTTTAGCTCACAACCGACCTGTCTAGTCCGATGAATTTTCCAAACACCTCATTCGATAGCAAGCGTCCACGCTTCGTCAATCGCAGATTTTCTCCGCTGCGAATTAACAGACCGTCTTCCACCAGTTCCTCGATCGGCGCCCCAAACCTTTCTGCCGCTTCCCCAAACTTCTTCCGCAATCGCCCCAGATCCACGCCACGATTTAGCCGCAATCCCAGAAAGAAGCTCTCTTCCAGCGCCTGCTCAGCATTCACCACTGAAGCCTTGAAATCCGCCGCAACAAAGTAACGGTCATAGTCATCCGTGGTCGCCAGCCGCACGCTCTCCACTTCGCCATGGGGCGACGGCAGCATGGAATGTGCATCCACGCCAAAGCCGAGATAAGGCTGTCGTGTCCAGTATTTCAAATTGTGCCGCGACTCAAACCCCGCTCGCGCGAAGTTTGAAATCTCATACTGCTCAATGCCGGTCGCATTCAACCGCTCACAGGCCAACTCGTAAAAGTCTGCCGTTAGGTCGTCGTCGGGAACAAAGTGCGCGTGATATTTTGTTCCGCCGGCAATCAGTTCGCGTCCCAGCCGCGAGTCCTCATCCACCTCCAGCATGTAAACGCTCACATGCGGAACGCCAGTGGCAATCGCCTGCTCAACGGAATATTCCCAGCTCTCCCGCGTCTGGTGCGGCAGCCCGGCAATCAGATCGACATTGATGTTGCTAATCCCCGCCTTGCGCAGCCGGTCGATGTCACTCAGCGTCTTCTCCCGCGTATGCAGCCGCGCCACGGAAGCCGTTTCCTGATCAACAAACGACTGCACGCCCAGGCTCACGCGATTAACACCACGTGTCACCAGCGTATGAATGACCTGGTCGGTCAGCGTACCCGGCGCGCACTCCACTGTAACTTCAGCCTTGGGCAGCACCTTAAATTCCTGCCGTATCGCGAAGAAAAGCTTTTTCAGATCATCCGCCGGCAGCAGACTGGGCGTCCCGCCGCCCATATATATGGAATCAACAGCCTCAGTGATTTCCGCGCCTAACTTGGCCGCGTAGCCACGAATGGCCCGCATATCCTCGATCAGACGCTCGACGTACCGCCCCATCTGACCCGCGGAAAAAACGCCGGAGGCAAAGTTGCAATAGGTGCACTTTGACCGGCAGAACGGGACCGAGATGTAAATACCTGAATGCATAGATTTTGTTAAAGCTTGCCTGAAAACCGCATAAACGCTAGTTCGATTATAGAATCCTACTATGCTCAAACGCGCGGTGATTACAGGCATGGGCGTGGTAAGCCCCAACGGAATCGGAAAGACGGCGTTCTGCCGGGCCATTCTTGACGGTAAAAGTGGCGTAAAACTTATCGCCAGTTTTGACACCAAAGACCTTCCCGTAAAAATCGCCGGCGAGATTCAGGACTTCAACGAGCTTGACTGGATCGAGGCAAAAGAGCGGAAGCATGTTTCGCGCTGCGTGCCGCTGGCCGTCGCCGCGTCCACTGAAGCGCTGAAAGACGCCGGCCTTGATCCCGAAAAGATGTCGCTCGACCAAAAGCGCGAGATCGGCGTAGTGCTGGGTACGGGCGGCGGCGCGCATGATTTTTCTGACGCTCAATATCACAAGTATTACGCCGGCAACGTTAAGCAGATCAGCATCTTCAGCATTCCCAGCGGGACCATGGGCACCATGTCCAGCGAGGTCAGCATGCGCTTTGGCTTTCGCGGCCTGAGCCACGTGATCACCAGCGGCTGCACTTCTTCCACTGACGGCATCGCTTATGCCACGCGCCAGCTTCAGCTGGGCACGCTGCCCATGATGCTGGTCGGCGGCGTGGATTCGCCTCTGGCCTGGGGCATTCTCAAGGGCTTTACCTTCATGCGCATCATGACTGAATCATGGAACCACGCGCCGGAACGCGGTTCGCGCCCGTTCAATCTTGATCGTGATGGCTTTGTGCTGGCGGAAGGCTCATGGATGTTTGTCCTGGAAGAATACGAGCATGCGCGCGCACGCGGCGCTCACATCTATGCTGAAATCGCCGGCTACGGCTCGACCTGTGAGGCTTTCCATCGTGTGCGCCTGCAGGAATGCGGCGAAGAGCCCGCCCGCGCCATCGGCTTGGCCATAAAGGAAGCGGGCATCGCCGCAGAGAACGTCCAATACGTAAACCTGCATGGGACATCGACTGACCTGAATGATCGTATCGAAACACGCGCGCTCAAGCTGGCGCTGGGGGACCATGCTTACAAAGTTCCAATGTCGGCGCTGAAATCACAGATTGGACACCCGCAAGGCGCATGTGGCGCCGCGGGTGTCGCCGCTACCCTGATCGCCATGCAGCACAACCAGATTCCGCCGACGATCAATCTGGAAAAGCCCGACCCTAACTGCGATCTTGATTACGTCCCTGAAGTTGGCCGCGCGGCGCAGATCGAACATGCGGTTTGCAACTGCATTGCGTTTGGATCGAAGAACTCGGCGCTGGTGCTGCGGCGGCTGGGTTAGTTCCGCTCGTGAACTGGAACGTAAATCCGAACTGGCCCGTCGAATTCATCCGCGTCGCGGCGAATGGCATCAACTTTGAGGTTGCCACCATGGGCTCAGGCGAGCGCCTTGCGCTTTGTCTGCATGGCTTTCCTGAGCACGCCTACTCATGGCGAAATCAAATGCCTTTGCTGGCTCGGCTGGGCTATCGCGTATGGGCGCCCAACCTGCGCGGTTACGGCGCCACTGATTCGCCAACCGAAGTCTCGGCCTATCAGCCGCGAAGGCTCGTCCAAGACATTGCGTCGCTGATCAGGGCCGCCAACGCCAAAGAGACGCTTGTGGTAGCGCATGATTTAGGCGCGGTTCTGGCCTGGCTGCTTGCCATGGAGCAGCCGCAGTTAATCGATCGCCTGATAATCCTCAACCTGCCGCATCCAGCGTGCTTTGCCCGCGAACTCCGCAAGCCGACTCAGTTTTTAAAATCCTGGTATGCGCTTTTTTTTCAGCTCCCCTGGCTGCCAGAAAAGATTCTTGGCCGACGCCATGGCCGCGGCGCTGCTGAACTGATCCGCAACACCTCCTGCAAGCCCGCTCTCTTTGCTGACGAGATTCTGGAAATCTACCGCGTCAATGCTGCACGTCCCGGTGGTCTTCGCGCAATGCTCAATTGGTATCGTGGATTCTTTCGCAGTGGTGGTTTGAAACATTTTTTTGGCCGCGACATTCCGGTCACCCGCATTCGCACGCTCTTTCTCTGGGGCGACTCCGATGTCGCACTCAGCCTGCGCACCACGCGCGGCACAGAGAAATACGTTTCAGATCTCACCTTCCGCGTTCTTCCCGGCGTCTCACACTGGATCCAACAGGAAGCGCCGGAGGAGGTAAACGCCATGCTTGAAGCATGGCTGCTGGGCCGGCGCGTACCCGAGTACCACGAACTAGCAGGCATTCGCGGGGTTTTGAATGCAGAGACGTAGCATGCTACGTCCCTACGGCTGAAATGTTCGATGCGCATAATTTTTCGCAGCTTCTGCCCATCGCTCCTCATCTGAATGGCTCATGCATCCGCTTGCTTTAAAATAGATTGAGCCCATGGCCCAGGAAGAAGAAGTACTAGGTAAAGCGTATGACAGCCGCCTGATGAAGCGGCTGCTGGGTTATTTGCGTCCGTATAAATGGCAGGTCGTGGTTGCGCTGGTGTCCATTGTGCTTAAGGCCGGCGCGGACGTGCTGGGCCCTTTCCTCACCAAGACCGCAATCGATAAATATCTTGCCAACACCGTTCATCACAGTATTCTTGACCGTTTTCTCAGCCCGCTGCCGCTGGTCGGCATCGCCCAGTTAGGATTCGCCTACTTAACGCTGCTGCTGATCAGCTTTGGCCTGGAGTACACGCAGACTTACCTCATGCTGTGGACCGGGCAGAAAGTCATGTTCGATTTCCGCAGCCAGATCTTTCGCCATCTGCAACACATGCATATCGGGTTCTATGACAGGAATCCCGTGGGCCGGCTGGTAACGCGCGTCACCACTGATGTGGACGCGCTGAATGAAATGTTTACTTCCGGCGTGGTGGCCATCTTTGAAGATATTTTCGTGCTCGCCGGGATCGTGCTCATTATGCTGGGGATGAGCTGGTGGCTTGCGCTGATCACCTTTGCCGTGCTGCCGCTCATCTTCTGGGCGACGATGGTTTTCCGCAAGTCCGTCCGCGACTCTTACCGTCGCATTCGCACCGCTATTGCCCGCATCAACGCTTATCTGCAGGAGCATGTCAGCGGCATGATCGTCTTGCAGCTTTTCAATCGAGAAAAGCGCGCTTACCGCAGCTTTGACCGCATCAACGCCCAGCACATGGACGCTTATAAAGACGCCATCCTGGCCTACGCGCTCTATTATCCCGTGGTGGAAATCCTTTCCAGCATCGCCATTGCCATGGTGATTTATTTTGGCGGATTCGGCGTGCTTCGCGGCGCGGTGACCATTGGCGTGTTGACGGCGTTCATGCAGTACGCGCAGCGCTTCTTCCGACCCATCCAGGACCTGAGCGACAAATACAACATTCTCCAGAGCGCAATGGCATCCAGTGAGCGCGTTTTCAAGCTGCTGGATATGCCGGTGGAAATCACTTCTCCTGCTCTGCCGCAGAAGGCTGAAGGCGCAGGCTGCATTGAGTTTGATCACGTGTGGTTCGCTTATCGCAAAGTTGAAACCGATGACGACGGCCATGCCGCAATGAAAGCCGTCTCCAACGGCCATGGCGAAATCGACTCTGAAGCTGAACCCAAGGCTGAAACTTACGACTGGATCCTGCGCGACGTCTCTTTCACCATTGAACCCGGTGAGACTGTGGCCATCGTCGGCCACACGGGCGCGGGCAAGACGACGATCATCTCGCTGCTCATGCGCTTTTACGACATTCAAAAAGGCGCAATCCGCATTGACGGCGTCGATATCCGCCAGATGGACTTGAACGACCTGCGCCGCCGCTTTGGCGTGGTGCTGCAAGATCCGTTCCTCTTTACCGGCACCATTGAAAACAATATCCGCCTGGGCACCGCATGGATTACCGACGAAGACATTGAGACCGCCGCCGAAAACGTGAACGTGGCTGATTTTATTCGCGGTCTGCCTGAAGGATTTAAGGCCCCCGTGCTGGAGCGCGGCAGCACCATGAGCACCGGCCAGAAACAGCTCATTTCTTTCGCACGCGCGCTGGCCCACAATCCCAAAATCCTTGTGCTGGACGAAGCCACGTCCAGCGTCGATACTGAAACCGAAATCCGCGTGCGTGAAGCTCTTAGCCGCATGGTGGAAGGCCGCACGTCTGTGATCATTGCGCACCGGCTATCGACCATCCAGCGGGCAGACAAGATCATCGTGATGCACAAAGGCCATGTCCGCGAAATCGGCAGTCATCAGGAACTGCTGAGCCAGCGCGGGATTTACTGGAAGCTCTATCAACTGCAATATAAAGACCAGGAACTTGGAGTGTCGCAGCCTCATGTTGAGCCGGGTTTGCGGGCGTGACCCTGAGCGTAGTCGAAGGGGAGAGCACGCAGGCGAAATCCCGAGTGCAGCGAGGGATCTGTCGCAGACGACTAACGGACGGGGGTCATTTCAATTTCCTAAGCGATTTTATTTCCTCAACCGAGTCCATCGAGTGATGGTAATATGCTGATCAAAAGATCCTCACTGGAATCCCCCTTCAAATAAAATGCATCCACGAACAGATGATCGCGCTACAAGGCTTGTGTTCCGAATGAGACTCATGTTTCGACGCAGAACTGCCATTCATCTTGCGCTGTTTCTACTGGCCCTAGCCCTGTCCTCGTCCATCGCCACAGCGCAGCCGCTGCGCCATGCTGCAACTGCGGAAAGACTGAAGGCTGCCTTTACCAGCTTGAAAGTGACGCCAAACAGCCGCACAGCGCAGCACCGTTATCTAAAGGCATTTCCCCCGACATATAAAAAGTTTCAAGCCTATTTCGGCGCGGGCGGGGCCCTGGCGGATGGCAATGAATGCGACTACATCTTTGCGCTCTCTGCCTTGCAGGGCCATCATGTGGCGGAAGTTGGCAGCCTGCTGGTCCACTTGAGCAAAGACGCGGAACTTCAGGGCAATGCGCCCAGCTGCCTCCACAATGTCATGGCGAACTATGGCAGCCATTTCACTAAGTCCTTTGCCGGCTTTCTTCACCAGCTTGCACCGCAGGAACGCGGGCAACTAATCAACTTTCTGGCCGACGTTGAATCAGCGCACTACCCTGAGTACCAGGCCATTATCCAAAACCTGAAAGGCCTTCAGGAAACCGGCTTGGCCAAAGAGTTTCAGCAGGCACAGGCGGAAAGATCGAAACAATCCCGGCGGTGAGGATTGCTTCTTGCGGTTAAGTGACTGGACCAGATCTCGAATACCACAACTGTCTCCAGATCGATTTGGATTGGAAAACCTTAAACCACAGAGGACACGAAGGAACACAGAGGTCGCGAAATACGTGTTCGGCTAGTGTCGCCGCCTACGGGGCTTGTCACGTTACGACCACAATTTACCCAGGGCTTCCGCACCTGGGCTAGGCTCGTTCGCCCCTCCGGGCTGAAGTGTTGTGATTTCTAGCTCATTCACGCTGCCGATTAAACGCTTGACATAGCGAACAAAAAACGGCACGATGTTGCGAGGATCGCCAGCGATCCAGGAAAAAGCTCTTTGACAATTTAGCAATCAGCGGTCAGCAGTCAGCGATCAGCAATCAATGCTTAACAAATTGCGACCCTCTGCCGATTCTTGGGTGACATTGGGTGAGCTTGGGTGGAATTGGGTCAACATAGGGGTAGGGGGAGGGGTGCGACCAAAAATTCTGAAACCTACGCCAATTCAAGGATGCATGGACATTTGTGCGTCAAAATTGGACGAATTTAGCGTTCAACTTCGCTCATATCTTCCGATTTCTCTCGGCCGCAACGGGTAGGCATGCTCGGAATTCCCGCGCCCATGGAAAACATCCGGGAACCGTCCGGTAATAGCCCGCGGTCTCAACGGGGTAAGTGATTCAGGTAAAATGTGTCAGCGGACACGGAGATTGTTATGCGCCCTCTTTATCTGCTTATCGTCACGCTCGTCTTATCGCACGGCGCTTCAGCGCAGCCCGCTTTCACTACATGCGTTGGCGATATCGGCAACTGCAGCACCTCCGTTTCATCCATCAATCTGGGACCAGCTACGGTGGGCGGCGGAGCATTTGTGCCGGTGAAGATCACCAATTCCGGCTCGGCGCAGCTTGTGATCAATTACAGCTTCAGCAACCCAGTCTTTGCCTTCGGCCTATCCCAGACGCTCCCGCCCAATCCTTTGGTCATCGATCCTGGCGCAAGCGTGCAGACCTTTATTGTCTTCGCTCCATCGGCTGTCGGAGCCCAGGCCGGACAGTTCGTCAGCATGGACAACGCTGCGGGTTCGCCTCACATGATCCCGCTCAGCGGCTCCGGCGTGAACGCGGCTTCTGGAGATTTTGCCGTGATGCTCGACCCTGCGAGCCCAGCCACTATCGCGCTCAAGAAGGGCGACACAACCACGTTCCCGGTTTATGTTCTGGAGGGCCCCAACCCGAACCCCTCCGCGGGAGGCGCGGCCCAATGTTCCGGCGGCCCAGCGGGCTCTTCCTGCAGCCTGCAGCCCAGTACCTTCGCCGCTTTCGTGTCGCAAGTGAAGATAGATGTTTCAGTGACCGTTCCAGCCAACACGAGCCGCCTGCATGGTTCTTCCTTCATATGGGCGGCCATGCTCCCGGCTTTGCTTCTCCTGGATCGCCGACGAAGGACGGCCGGTATAGCGCCACTTGCGGTCCTGTTCCTTGCTTTATGCACTTCTTGCGGAGGAGGAAGTTCCGCTCCGCCGATCACGATCTCGGCCGCAGTCAACGGATCGTCGCCGCACACGCTTACCGTGCCGGTCACGTTGCAATAGTTTCTACGGCGCTTCTGCGATGAGATTTTTGCAGTCCCAGGGATTCCTCGCTGCGCTCGGAACTTGGGAGCAGGATGGCATAATCAAAGCTGAATGCGATTCCTCATCTCCGCGGGCGAAGCTTCGGGCGACACTTACGGCGCGCAGCTTATTGAAGCTCTGCGTGGGCTTGCTCCCGACTCGCGCTTCTTCGGCATGGGTGGAGAAAAGATGCGTGCCTCCGGCGCGGAGCTTTTAGTCCATGCTCATGAGGTTGCCGTGGTTGGGCTGGTGGAAGTGCTGACGCATTTGCCGGGAATCCGCAGGCGGTTTAAGCATCTGGTGGCGGAAGCGGCACGGCGCAAGCCGGACGCAGCCATCCTGATCGATTTCCCCGACTTCAACCTGCGGCTAGCGCGCGAGCTGCATCGCCTGGGCATTCCGGTGTTTTACTTTGTGAGTCCGCAGATCTGGGCCTGGCGCACCGGACGCGTGCAACAGATCAGGAAATATGTCCGCAAGATGATTGTGATCTTTCCTTTTGAGCAGGAGTTTTACGCGCGGCACGGCGTTAAGGTGAGTTATGTTGGCCATCCGCTGGCGTATGAGCCACCGCCGCAGATTTCGCGAGAAGAGTTTGCGGCAAAGCACTTTCTTGATCCCAAGAAACAGTGGATCGCGCTATTGCCGGGGAGCCGAAGAAAGGAAGTGCGGCTAAATCTGCCGGCGATGGTTGAGGCGGGCAGACTGTTGCAGAAGCAAAATAGCGAGTTCGAATTCCTTCTGCCGATAGCATCCACATTGAGCGAGGATTGGTTGCGTGGACAACTGGACGCACAGGGGCTAGAGCTCGGATATATAAAAACTCGTAACGTAGCCACTCATGGCCGTTATTTCGTTGAATTAAGATATGGCAACCCTAAGAGGGCTGGGATCAGAAGGTCGCACCAAATTAATCTAACCGACAACGCTCGTGCCACGCTCATGCATGCCCGCGCCGCGGTGGTCGCCAGCGGCACGGCCACGGTGGAAGCCGCGCTCTCTGGGACGCCCTTTATTGTGGTCTATCGGCTGGCCCCGCTTACGTGGCTTCTTGGCCGACGGCTGGTCAAGCTGGACACGTTCGCCATGCCGAACCTGATCGCCGGGAAGAAGATTGTGCCGGAGTTGATCCAGAAGGACTTTACCGCTCAAAACGTATTCAAGGAGCTGAACAAGATCATCCCGGACGGGCCCGCGCGGCAGCAGATGCAAGCTGACCTGAAGATGGTGCAACAGCGCCTGCATGACAGTCCAGACGCGGAGTCGCCCGCGCAACGGGCGGCACGGGAGATACTTGGGGCGCTCAGACCAGCGTAGAATTGAATATGTAACAGCTCTCAGAAGAATGGGCCCCAGCGTCCCGCAGCCAAAGAAAAAGCGCGCTCCTGTATGCTCCATTAGGATTTAAGCAGTTATTAAAAGGCAGCTTTTCTGGAAAAATTTACATCTAATCTGAGTACTTTTCAGCAATTTTTGGAGAAATGCATGCAAATCGCACGACGACCCCTGCGACGTGCCGTACTGTTTATTGGCCTGATCGCGTCTTTCTGCCTGCCCGCCCTTGCGGCTGACCGCCCACGGGTAAAGGCTGAAGATTACGTGATTGACGCAGAGATCGTGCCTAAAACCCACCACCTGACGGCGCGCGCCAAAGTGAAATTCATGGCGCTGGAAGACGTCAACTTCGCCAGCTTTGACCTGCATAACGGCCTGCGCGTGACCAAGGTCCTGGACGAAAGAGGCAAGCCGCTTACTGCCGAGCGCGTTACCCAGGACAACACTGTCCGCATCAGCTTCCCCACTACCATGGCGAAGGGCAGCAGCACTACCTTAACTTTTGATTATGAAGGCGCGCTGGCCAATGCCGATGACAGTCCCGTGGAAGGCCTGAAGCTGGCCTATATAGGCGATGACGCAATTTATCTTCTTTATCCCGGTCGCTGGTTCCCTGTAACCAATTACGGCATTGACCGCTTTACCGCCACCATCAACGTGACTGCCCCGACCGGAATCACTGTGGTCGGCAGCGGAGGCGCAAGCGCGGCCAAGCCCGCGGCAGGCGGCAAGACCGTTACCACTTTTGCCTGGGGAAAGCCCAGCTTTCCTGGGACTATTGTGGCCGGCAATTTCCAGGAAACATCAGTCGGCAGCGTAAAAGTTTATTTCAGCGCCAACAAAAAGCAGTTTGCCTCCGCCTATGGCGATACCGCCAATAAAGAACTGGAATACTTCACGTCGCTCTATGGTCCTGCTCCCGGCGGCGGCACCCTAAAACTTGTTGAGCTGCCGGATGACACTGTCCCTATGTGGTGGGCGCCGGAGATCGCCGCGCTGGCCACGCGCGATGTCAGCGAAAAAACCAATTACCGCTTGCTGGCCGACTCCATTGGACACCAGTGGTGGGGCGCAACCGTAAGTCCCGCCAGCAAAGATGATTGGTGGCTGGTGGATGGCGGCGCGCGCGACTCTGAAATGCGCTACGTGCAGAGCAGCGCCGGACAGCAGGCCTTTGAAGATGCGTCGCGGGATATGGCCGTGGGCGCGCTGGCCTATGACACCACGCCGCTGGGCAGCATCGGCAAGCTGGATACGTTCTCTCCGCAATTTCAGGCCCTGGTTACCGATAAAGGCGGCATGATCTTTCACATGCTGCGCTGGGTGATTGGCGATGCCGCTTTCGATAAAACAGTGAAAGACTTCATGGCGCAATTTGCCGGCAAGTCTGCTTCAGTCGCTGACTTTCAGGCGATCGCGGAAAAAAATCATGGCGATAAACTCACCGCGTTTTTTGCGCAGTGGGTTGATGGCACCGGCGCGCCTGAATTCAAGATGAAGTACACCGTCTATCGCGTGAAGAAAGGCTTCCGCGTGGTCGGTGAAATTACGCAGGACCTTGACCTGTTCCGCATGCCGCTGGAATTGAAAGTGGATACTGACGGACAGACCGAGATGAAGCGCATTGAAGTTGTCGGGACGGACTCCGCGTTTTCTGTTGACACCTTCGGCAAGCCGCGTCGCCTGGTGCTTGATCCCAACAATTGGGTCCTGAAGAACTCGGGCGATCTGCGCGTGCGCGTTGCTATCCGCCGCGGACAGGAGCTTACCGCACAAGGCAATCTATCTGAGGCGCTCACCGAGTTAAACAAAGCGCTTGAAGTGAATAAAAACAGTTCGCTGGCGCATTATCGCATTGCAGATATTTTCTTTGCGCAGCGCAATTATCAGTCGGCTGCCAATGAATTTCGCGAAGCGCTCAATGGTGATGGCGATCCTCACTGGACTGAAGTCTGGAGCCACATCATGCTAGGCAAGATCTTTGATACCACCGGTCAGCGCGAGCGCGCCGTGAATGAATATCGCCAGGCTATTCAAACCGGAGATCCCACACAGGGCGCCATGGACGAAGCCCGGAAGTATCTGGAAAAGCCATACGAACGTGAACGGCGGCCGAACGGGAACTAGAGCTTAAACACAAGGAGCATTTTCTGAAATCTCGAGCGCAGCGAGAGATCGCTATCGCTACGAGACCTACCGAGAACCGACCCGGTTACTCTTCGAAGGCTGTAGGGATCCCTCACCCGCAAAGGCGGGATTCGGGATTTCAGAAAAGAAGTTTCTCTGTGTCCTCTGGGGTAAAAAGTCTTATTGCAGGCTTTTCAGGAAAGCCACAATCTGCCAGCGTTGCTGCTCCGGTAGCTTTGACCATGATGGCATCCCGTTTTTCATGCTGCCGTTCTTCAGCAGCCATTCCAGTTCGCCCGGAGTCGCCGCCCGGATGCGGTCAGAGTGCAGGTTGGGACGGTTCTTCACCCCTGTGGCTTCACCGCCATGGCATGACGAACAATTTTGACGGAAAAGTTTTGCCCCCGCCGCCACTGCATTCGCTTCACTATCAAAAGGATTTTCCCGTGCCCGATCTCTTTCTGGGACCTTTGTCATCCATAGCCCGTCGCCCGCGCCGGCAAAGAGCAGCGAACTTCCCAGCATAAGGACGATAGTTATCAGCAGCAGGGGTTTTCTTACGTCCACAGTCACTTCCCCCTCAGCCTTGAAACCGCCTGACTGATTTCGTAAGCAACGCCAAAGCGCAGCAGGAAGCCATGGCTATTGCCGTTCAGCCCGGCCGTTGGCGATACGCTGAACGTGGGGCCGTTGGGCATATGGAACGCCATTGTGGGCGCAAGATAGTGCGATGTGTCGTGCAGTCCAAAGCTGTAGCGGTCGCCCAATCCGCCGTAAAGCTCTGCTCCTATCGTAAAGTTTTCCCGGCAGAATCGGCAGGCTTTAGGGCTGGCTGCCAGCGACAAAGGCCTGCTCACCGCCACCGCATAGCCAAACTCCCAGGGCTCGTTGGCGATATTCTTTTCTCCGATCATATTCTCAGCAATATTCCAGCCTTTGAAGTTGCTGCTCAGGATCAACTTCAGCTCTACTTCCCTTTCCTTCCCAGTCCGATCATTCCTGCCCAGAAAGTCAGTTATGCCATCGTGTCCCACAACTTCCAGCAATGCTTTGTCCGCGCTGTTGATGTCCTCAAACTCCGCGTAGAGTACAGGATTGATCCAGTGTTCCTGCAATAGCGGACGGAAGCGGTTCTCCAGGCGGAATCCGGTAAACACGCTGCTCTCATTCGCCGTAGTTTGCGAATCCAAATAAAGCTCTGATGTCCACCACGTCTTTACGCCATATTCCATCTCAATGGCATTTCCCCAGAAAGCATTCCCCGCTCGCGGAAAGCCGCTCACGGATTTGGTCGCGAACTCCAGATTGCCGGGCTCTTCCATGTGGTGCGTGTACGTGACAAAGTAATTTTCTTGCGCAGAGGCGCTGCGCGGCATCAGCAGTAACAATGGCAGCAACAGCAGCACCGCAACAAGTTTTAGAACACTAGAAGGCACGCGCCTGTTCTCCCCGATATCACAAAGCTCCATTTTGAAAATGAAATTGAATTTCAATTTCAAAATCATCGAAATAGAAGTTTAGAACAAGGCAATTTGCCGGTCAATGATATGGATCACATATATCAAAGCTCGTTAGAAATGTCCCAGATTTGACCCGGATAAAAGTCCGTTTAGTTGATGTTCTTTTGCCTGCGATCTTGAGCTAGCCTTCGGGGCGTTCAGGCCTATGCCTAGGAGCTAAAGCTCTTTGCGTCAGCTACTTACACTCTGCGTTTAAGCCGGCAGCCGTGCCTGTTTAAAATGTGTTGATGGCAAAAGTGAAGCAGCCGAAACCGACTGTGTCCGAGTCCCGCACGATGAAGATTCGCGCCACCATCATGAAAATTCCACGCGGACATGTGTCAACATATGGCGTCATCGCCGCGGCAGCCGGCCTTCCGCGAGGAGCGCGGCTCGTAGTCCGCACGCTGTCTCAGTCGCACGGTCTTGCCTGGCATCGCGTGGTCGCCGCTGGCGGCAGGATTGCCATTCCCGGTGAAGGCGGCTTGGACCAGCGTTTTCGCCTGGAAATGGAAGGCGTAAAATTCAGCGGCAGGAAAGTACGCATGGCGGAATTTGAATTCAAGTTCTCACGGAAGATAACGAAGCAGAAGAAGAAATCGGTTGGGAGAAAGCAGAAAGTAGCCGCGAATCAACGCGAAAAACGCGAATCATAAACTGCTTCTTCATTCATGTTTATTCGCGAAATTCGCGGCTACATCTTCTTAAATCTGCGTCTATCAGCGGAAACCTGCGGCGAAGGCAACACCCTTACGCTGCTGCCGCTGGAGACATGGATCTCTGGGCCGCCTGGTTGATGAATTTCTTCATCACATTGGCCCACATTACTTTTTTGCGTAAAGCACTTTCTTTCACCGTGCGGCCCTGGGCAAACATTCCCAGCAATGCTTTCATTTTGAAGACGCGCAGGATGGCCGCATCGGACTGGCTGACGTTGTACGCTTCCAGAAAGTTCTCCTGTATCTGGCCGGTAATGCTCCGATTGCAGAAAGGATACTTTTCCAGCGCCTCCACTGAAGCCAGGAACGTGGCCAGGTCTTCAAAGGAATTGCCACGACGCTTCATCCGGGCGAAATCGCAGAAGCCAACCCCCTTCTCGGTAACCACCACATTGAGCGGAGTAAAGTCACAGAGCACGGCTGAACTCGGCAGCGACTTGCGGTTGCGAGGCAGCGCGCTCCGGGCCCCGTTCATGATCAGTTCCACGGCGTCACCATCCAGCCCTTCCGTCTGGCAGCTCTTACAGAGTTTCTCCATGCTGGCAAGAAGTGCGGTGCTATCGAACGGCTCCGGAGCGTCCGCCGTGGCCTTATGGAAACTGCGCAGCCATTCGCCGGCCCGCAGCGCCACCAGTGCAATGCTGCCGTTATCGGCAAAGCCTGGCAGCAGGGCGGCTTTCATAATGATGGATTGGACTGGCAAACCGGCCACTTTGTCGGTCACGACGGCGCAAAGATCGCTATAGTCGCCCAAAACGCGCGGTACGCCATCCAGCTTCCTTTTCGCTGTAAGCGTCTGGTTCACGTACTGTAGATTGGCATTCTCCTGCCGGGCCACGGATTTGGTATTGCCACCGGTTTTGCCTGCCCGGTAAATCTTTATTGCTAAACGCTCACTTCCTGCGGAAAAATCAATGCAAACATCGTATATAAAATGGTCATTTTTCGGGGTGTGGCCCACCACCCTTATGTTTTTGAAATCACCATGTTGGGGATAATGCGTCACCGCTTGGCTGCGCAAATCATCCAGAATCTGCTCCAAAACCGTTTCTGCCATTCAGTCTCCCTGGGGTAAATAGCTCCGCGGCGCGTTGGCAACGCCCCTGAAACCTTTTCTTCTCTGTATTTTTGCTTCGACAGCTAACTGACGAAACGGCAGGCACCACAGGTAAGTGCATTTTTAGGGCCACGGCTGCCTGCGAACTCGGCCCTAAGTGATTGATGAGGATAGATTTGCAGGCGTTGCCAGAGAGAAGAATTTACTCTGAGAAGCTCCATGCTCATATTCGGAATAGCAGGCGTGAAAAAGCCAACGCAGAGACATACGTCGGCTTTGGGATTGGGGCGGAACTTCTTAATAAAAAAGGTACTTCCTCCACTTGGTATCGGATCGCCCGATCATCCGCATAATGTGCCGGCTGGTGTGCAGGGTAAAGGGACGTGGCTCCTTAAATAGCTTCATATCGGTCTCGGCCAGCAGCCGGTTCCCTTTTCGACGGTTACAAGGATGGCAGCAGGCGACCAGGTTTTCCCACGTGGACGAGCCTCCGCGGGAGCGCGGGATCACGTGGTCCAGCGTCAGGTCGGCGGAAGACAGCAGCACGCCGCAGTACTGGCAGGTGTTGCGGTCACGCAGAAGGATATTTTTGCGAGACAATGCTCGCGTCTGATGCGGAATGCGGCGATACTCCAGCAGCCTGATCACCGAAGGCACTCGCATGGCCAGGCGAGCGGCGTGGAGGAAGTGTCCATTCTCTTCTTCCGGCATGGCCAGCCCTTTTAGCACCAGGACAATCGCCCGGCGGGCCGCGCAAATATTGATGGGCTCATAGGACGCGTTCAGAACCAGCACCGGAGTCTGCATGATCATGCTTTTCCGTGGCTTAGGTGGCTCTTTTGGTGTTTCGCCGTAGTGGCGTTTGCTTCGCTTCTCCCGTTCATGCATGGCCCTGTGTTCCTCCAGATAGAGCGCCGGCCGCCATCGCCAGAACGCTCCCCGCTTCTTTGGTGGCCCGCGCTATGGTGGCCACAAAAACTTCTTTGGCGCCTGCCCGCCGCAGCACCCGGGCGCACTCACCCGCGGTGGTGCCGGTAGTCATCACGTCATCCACAATTAGGATGCTCCGGCCCTTGATCTTCGTCGGTTTCACCACCGCAAATGCTCCCCGCACATTGGCTCGCCGCTGATGGCGTGTTAGCCCGGTCTGTGACGCAGTCTCGCGTGTCCGAATCAGGATCGACGTATCTAATTGGATGCTGCTGGATTGAAAGTGGATGAAAGTTCGGGCAATAGCTTCAGCTTGGTTAAAGCCACGCGACGTGCGCTTGCCAGACCACAACGGCACCGGGATAACGATCACCGAATCCGGCAAAGCGATTGCCGCGACGGTCTGGTTGAGCAATCCGCCCAAAATCTTCCTCGCTGGCCTTATTCCGTTGTACTTAAAAAGGTGGATTAGGTCGCGCAACGCGCCTTCATACGCCCCATAGGCCGCAGCACGACTGAAATGCGCCCCGACTCGGCGGCATATGGCACATAAAGGCGTATCTTCAGTCTTTGCAATCGTATGAAATAGCTTTTCGCCGCAGATCTGGCACAAAGACCCTTCCAGCGGAACAATTTTCGCCAGGCATGGATCGCATACGGGCAAGCTGGCAATGTTGGTGAGAGGAGCGCGGCAGATGCGGCAGTCGGAAGGAAATAGGATGGAAAACAGGCCGGACGAGGCAGCTTTGACCGCACTTTTCATCGCATCGCGCAACCGTGTGGTGCGATGGGGAACCCGCTGAGCCCGGTCTAATGCACTACTACTGAAGACTACCCTCCTGAAAAAACCGTAGAAAGGCTGTGCTCAAGCCAGAGTATAGCCGTGTTGCTGGCATAGATCAACGCAATTGGTACCGTTAGTACCAGAGTCTGAAAATACCCACATTGTCATCCTGAAACCTCGTCAACAAGGGCGTGCATTCAATGAAAAAGCAGGGGCATCATGAGATCCCTCGCGACACTCGGGATTTCGCCTGCGGGCTCCCGCTCGGCCCTGCCTCGCTCACTCCCGCAAAGCGGCTCAATTTGTAACAAGCCACTTGGATGTGCTAACTTGCCCCTCGATTGCCCGCCGGAGAATTACCCGTGGAGGAACCGTGGCCGAAACCGTAACAGCGAAAGTGGACGAACCAAAATTTCAACCATACGTGCCTGCGGAAGAGGTTCGGCCAGAACTTACGTTTCGCGCCATTTTCTTTGGCGGACTCTTCGGAATTTTGTTCGGCGCTGTCACTGTGTATGTTGGCCTGCGCGCCGGATTAACAGTTTCAGCCTCCATTCCCATTGCCGTGCTTTCCATCAGCGTTCTCCGCGCACTGGGCAAAGCCAGCATTCTTGAAAACAACATTGTGCAGACGGCCGGCTCAGCCGGAGAGTCCGTGGCAGGCGGCGTGATCTTTACTTTGCCGGCGCTCATCTTCCTCGGTTTCCCGCTGGAGTACGCGCGCATCTTTCTTCTGGCCTTCATCGGCGGATGGCTGGGCGTCCTCTTTATGATCCCCCTCAGGCGCCAATTGATTGTGAAGGAACACGGCAACCTGCTTTATCCTGAAGGCACGGCCTGCGCCGACGTACTAATTGCCGGTGACAAAGGCGGATCGTTCGCTGGTCGCGTCTTCGCTGGTCTAGGTCTGGGCGCGCTCTATACCTTTTTTCAAAACGAATACATGTTCAAGGTATGGCCCAGCACGCCAACCTACACACCGGGCTGGTATCCCGGTTCGTCTGTCCGCGCCAACACGACTTCTGAATACCTCGGCGTGGGTTACATCATTGGGCCGCGTATTGCCGGTGTGATTTTTGCCGGCGGCGTCTTTGCCTGGCTGGTGGTGATGCCTGCCATTAAGTTCTTCGGATCCCACGTGACTGGAGCAATTTTTCCCGGCACCATGCCGATCGCCAATATGGGTCCGGACGATATCTACCGCGCCTACATTCGCCCGATGGGCGCAGGTGCCGTGGCCGCAGCAGGACTCATTACGCTGCTTCGCACGATTCCGACTATAGTGAATGCCTTGCGGGCAGGCGCCAAAGATCTGGCCAGGGGCGCTGCGGCAGCGGCCGGACTCCGCCGCACCGATCGCGATCTCGATTTGAAATGGGCCCTTCTCGGCTCGGGTATTCTTCTGTTGCTCATGTGGGCCTTGCTGACCTTCAAGCCCATTCTTCATGCAGAAACCTCAGCGGCAGACAACGTCTTCGCCGCCATTCTCGTTGTGGTTTTCGGATTCCTGTTTGTTACTGTCTCCTCGCGCATCACCGGGCTGATCGGTAGCTCGTCTAACCCGATCTCCGGCATGGCAATTGCAACTCTGATGGCCACATGCGCCATGTTTCTCATCATGGGCTGGACAGCAACCGCGTTCTCCGCGCTGGCCATCACCATCGGCGGCGTGGTTTGCATAGCGTCTGCCAATGCGGGCAATACTTCGCAGGACCTGAAAACAGGCTTTCTGGTAGGCGCAACTCCGGCCAAACAGCAACTTGCGCTCATGTTTGGTGTAACCGTATCAGTCGTCGCAATCGGTATGACCTTGGGACTGATGAATGCCGGGTTGGAATCTTTCCGTTCGGCCAATATTGCCATCGACGTTCAGAATCCGCCGGTTGGAGTTTCTCAGTATTCAGGAAAATTCGATCGCCAGATCGTCCCGGTCTCGGCCACGGCCAATGGGACAGCCAGCCAGCAATCGGTCAAGGGCATGACTCTCTATACCGCCATCAATTCGCCCACAGTTCCGAACGGATATTACTTCTACAATCCGCAGAGCCAAAAATTTGAGGTGCAGTGGATTCAAGGGATAGGCAGTGACAGCGCCTCCGCGCCCCAGGCTCAGCTAATGGCCACGGTCATCAATGGAATCCTTCAGCGACGCCTTCCCTGGGGACTGATCCTCCTGGGCGTCTTCATGGTAATAGCTGTAGAACTTCTGGGTATCCGCTCTCTCTCTTTCGCGGTTGGCTTCTATCTTTCCATTGCCACCACCCTGGCCATCTTTGCCGGTGGCGTTGTGCGCTGGCTGGTGGAAAGCCGCGCCCGGAAAACGGGCGGCACCGTGGAAGAAAGCGAAGTCAGCCCTGGCTCTCTCTATTCCAGCGGACTCATTGCCGCGGGCGGCATCGTCGGGCTGCTGGGGATGGTTATTAAAGTTCTTGAGGGCCGGCATTGGCTGCCGGATAATGCCATCGCCTGGGGGCCGAAGCTTCACTTTATTGCGGGCCATGCGGACTTCGCCAACGTTCTTGCCGTGATCATGTTCGGATTGCTGGCAGCCTCTCTTTATCACTTCGCGCGCAAGCCTCTGGAAGGCGAGAAGAAATAATTTCACCGTAAAAGCTTCCAGATAATCTTCACCACGGAGCACAGAGACACGGAGAAAACAAGCAATGAATTTTGAATTCACCGTGGGTTCATATCGAACCTTTATCCGCGAAAGTCCGCGTTGATCCTTAGTAAGTTTTTGCGACTTCTTGCTCTTGTCCGTGTCTCCGTACCTCCGTGGTAGGTTTGATCTCCTATAATTCTTCCGATGTCGATTGCTGACAATATTGCTGAGATTCGCGAGCGCATCGGCCGCGCAGCCGCAAAAGTCGCGCGCAGGGCGGATTCGATCACGCTCATGGCCGTGAGCAAGACCGTTGAACCAGAGCGAATCAAGGAAGCCTACGCTGCGGGACTCCGCGTCTTTGGCGAGAACCGCGTGCAAGAATTTGAAGCCAAATCCGCCGCGCTGAGTGAATTGAAAGATGCCGAGTGGCACCTGATCGGCCATCTGCAAAGCAACAAAGCAAAGAAAGCCGGCGAATTATTTCACGCCGTTGATTCGGTGGACTCCCTCCGGCTGGCGGAAAAGCTCAACCAGGCCGCAGCGGAGTCGAATAAAAAGCTCAATGTGTTGCTCGAAATCAAAGTGGGCCAGGAAGAAAGCAAAGCCGGAATACCTCTAGATTCGCCGGAACTGGAAAATTTGCTTCGCGCCGCGCCGCAGCTTACAAACCTGCAAATTCGCGGACTGATGACGGTGCCGCCATTCACAGAAGACCCTGAAGGCGCGCGTCTGTATTTCCGTATGCTGCGCGACCTCCGCGACCAGATCGCCGCGCGCAAGCTGCCCGCAATCCAAATGGACGTGCTCTCCATGGGCATGTCACACGACTTCGAAGTCGCCATTGAAGAAGGATCGACCTGCGTGCGCGTTGGTACCGCTATATTCGGCACGCGGCCACAGCCGGCATGATTCCCATCCAGGAAAGCGCCAAGGGAATCACGTTTGCCGTAAAAGTCCACCCGCGCGCCCGCAAAAACGCGATCACCGGCAAAGTGGGTGACGCTTTGAAGCTGTCGCTCACCGCGCCTCCCGTGGAAGGGAAAGCCAATGAGGCAGTGATTGAATTCTTTGCGGATTTGTTTGCAATTCCGCGCTCCTCCGTTACCATAGCCAGCGGTGAAACCAGCCGAAACAAAATAGTGCGAATCGCAGGCGTGAGCAAGCCTGCGGCAGAGCAGAAGCTGGCTGAAAATTTGAAACAGTAAATTTGCAATTTGCCGACGAGGTGACATTTGTCCTTTTCTGAACGCCTGGAGCAGATAAAGACCGGCTTTGAACGGCCATTCTGGGTCGCCAACGTCACTGAACTGTTTGAGCGGCTCTCATATTACGCTGCGTTCGCCTCGCTGGCGCGCTATCTGCATGAGGCGTTGATGTTCCCGGTGCAGCAGGCCAGCAGCCTTACCGGATTATTCGGCGGTTTGGTCTGGTTCATGGCTGCTTTCGGCGGCACGGTTGCCGATCGATTAGGATTCCGCCGCGCTCTCTCGTTGGCGTACCTGATCCTTAGCTGCTCTTATTTCGTGTTGGGATCACTGGGCTCTCCGTGGCTTGCACCGTTACGCGATAACATGCCGCTGATTGTCCTCGTCAGCGTGGTTCTGGCGCTGCCTGCGCTTGGCATCGCGCTGGTAAAACCTGCCGTGGTCGGTACGACGGCGCGCGCTTCCAAAGAAAACGTCCGCTCTATCGGTTACTCGATCTATTACACCCTGGTCAACATCGGCGGAGCCGCCGGGCCGTACGTGGCTTCATGGGTGCATCGGCACATGAGCGTGGAAAATGTATTTCGCGTTGCCGCAGGCAGCGTGTTTCTGATGTTTTTTGCCGTGCTGATTTTCTTCCGCGAACCACGCCGCTCCGGCGAGGTGCAGACCGCCAGCTTGAGAGAGTCGCTCAAGAATTTTGGCATGGTCTTGGGGAACCCACGATTCATGCTGTTTCTGTTGATCTTTTCCGGTTACTGGATCGTCTACTGGCAGGAATTTATTATTCTGCCGCTTTTCGTGCATGACTATATCGATCCCAAAGCCGATACCGAAATCATGCTGATCACCGGGCCGTTGCTCGTGATCGCATTGACGGTGCTGATCAATGTGGCCACACAAAAGGTCGCTCCGTTTCGCGCCATCACGCTGGGAACACTTATCTCCGCAGTAGCGTGGATTTGCCTGATCATTCACCCGAGTGTTGTGATGGCGTATCTCACCCTTGGCATTGTCGCTCTGGGTGAAATCATCCAGTCTCCACGTTATTACGAATACATCTCTCGCCTGGCTCCCTCAGGGCAGCAGGGCACATACATGGGCTTTGCATTTTTGCCCATCGGCATCGGCTCGCTGATTGCCGGATGGTTTGGAGGAAAGCTGATCCATCACTTTGGCGAGGTCACGCACCAGCCGGAAAAGATGTGGTGGGCAGTGATCGGTGTCGGCGTACTGACCGCATTGCTGTTGTGGATTTATGATCGGACGCTGATGCCGAAAGAGGCGACGGCAAAGGCAACTTCATAGACGCCGAGGCTCCAGCTTTCCAACGGTTGACTGACAAAGGTCATAAGCCATTCTTAGTAAATTAGCCCATTGGTGCCAAAGTAAGGAGCTGTATAATAGAGTAAGGAATAGGAGGCCGGGCGCTTGGAGAAGCAGGCGAAGATTACATCCAAAGGACAGATCACTGTGCCCCTTGCGATCCGCAGGGCGCTTGGAGTACGTGCGGGCGACGTGTTGCTGTTTGAAGAAGACAAGACCGGCGTAAGAGTGCGTCCGGTAAGAGCGAAAAGTCCGTTCGCCAAGTACCGGGGCATCGGAAACCGCGGAATCAGCTCGGGCAAGAAAGCGATCATTCGCTGGACGCGCACGATGCGCGAAGGATGACGACCTCGGTTGACACCAATGTGATTGTTGCCCTTTGGGACCGCGACCCCGCTGTCAGCAATGCCGCGCAGAAGGCCCTTGATGACTGTTTGGAACGCGGTTCGCTGGTGTTGAGCGCGCCGGTATTTGCCGAACTGATCGCCGCGCCCGGACGAACCGAAGCGTTTCTTAATAAGTTTTGTTCCGATACTGGCATCATTGTCGAATTCAATCTGGATGAAGAGATTTGGCATCTTGCCGGACGGGCGTTCCAGGCATACGCATCAAGAAGAAGGAAACAACGTGAGCCCGGGCCACGGCGGATACTAGCCGACTTCCTGATCGGGGCACATGCGTCGCACCGCGGCTATCGTCTGTTGACGCTCGACGCTCATTTCTATCCATCTGCATTTTCCAGCCTCACGGTAATCATGGTTTAGCTTTCGACCTCTCTTTTTCTGCCTTGCGGCATCATGCGGCTATGGTACACGAGCATCGAAGTTCGAAAGCTATGTTCACACATGCAAAAATCCCGCCTTGCGGCGGGAAGTCTGCTCAACGTCACGGAAGATGTTTTCCTAATGGCTAATGGCTAGTCGCTAACTGCTCCCTATCTATACTTTGCCCGCGGATCCAGCGCCGGATTGGACTTTGACGCCATGGCAGCGCGCTGTTTCCGGAATTCCGGCACAACTACCGCCTGCTCAATTAGCGGAACGTTCAGCGCGGCCAGTTTGGCGGCCAGTCGAGTGGCGTTGCCTTGCTGTCCATTCTTGTTGTATGCGGCAACCAGGGCGCGCATTGAGATCGCGTTGGAATCGTCTTCCTCCAGATGATTCACGGCTTCGGCAAACTTGCCTTGGGTGAGCGCCATGCTTCCGGAAGCGCCATGAAACGCGCCGGCAATAATGCCATCGGCGTCATTGGCGTCAGCCAGGGTTTGCAATTGCTTGAGCGCGGCGGCTGCGAGCTCAGCGTTGTTATCGGCGAGGGCGCGCTCCACGCGGGTGCGCAACACGGTGGCCAGTTCCTGGTTCAGCAACGATTGCGGAACTTTATGCGCTTCGTGGAGAGCAGCTTCAGCCTTGGCCAGCAGCGCCAGAGACGCGGGGCCCTCAAGCTGGTACAAGGACATGCTGCGGTACGCTTCAGCTTCAAGGTTGGCAAAGTCTTTGGCGTGCGCCTGTTCGGCTACGGCGGTAAAAGCTTTGTCGGCCGCGGCCAGGTCGCCTTCGCGAACATACGTTGCGGCCACCTGCAATGACCACACAACTTTCTGCACCGGGGACGCAACTTCAATGGCCTTGGCATACTCGGCGCGGGCTTTTTGCTGGTCGCCCATCAAGGCGTAAGTATCGCCCAGACCGAGCTGAGATTCATGGAAGCTGGGATCGATCTTGAGCGACATGCGGTAGTGCGTCAACGCGTCCTCAAATCGTCCTGCCATGCGAGAGAGTTCCGCGAAAGAATCCTGCGGGTTAGGCTCATTAGGAACAAGCTCGGTATAGCGCTTAATGTCGGCAAAAGCCTTGTCGAAGTTGTTCTGTCGCGCGTAGCAATACGCAGCTTCGTTATAGGCATCGGCAAACTGCGGATCGATCTTCATGGTCTGCTCAAACATGGCAATGGCGCGCTGCGTCTGGCTGCGGTCAAGTTGCAGCCACCATCCGGCCAGCCAGTGCAGATGCTTGTCATTGGGATAGCCGTTCAGAGCTTCATTCATGGCCTGGATCGCGGGCACCCAGTTAGCCTGGCTTGCATTGGCCAGCCAATCGATAATCAATTTTTCTTCCGGCCCGGCGGAAGCGCGCGTGGCCAGCGCTTTTTCGCGCTCTGCTACCTGCTCCGTGGGATCTTGCGAAAAGAAGGTGAGAAAGATGTGCCCCAGGGCAAATTGCGGATCGGCCTTCACGGCATTGCGGAAATTATCCAGGCCGTCCTGCGTGTGCAGCATCTCCATTTTTTGTATGCCTTTTTCAAAGAACACATGCGCCTGCGGCGACTTGGTGGAGATATGCATGCCGTTGGCGCTTTCATGCGCGAAGGCGTGCAGCCAAAAAATCCCAAAGATAATGGCGAGTGCTAACGTGGAAACCTTGATCCGCCTCATGTGTAACTCCTTGACCAGTGACCAACGAAAAAATGACCAAGCCTGCCGTCAGCAGCGATGCTAGAGCGCGGCAGTTGTGGCTAGTTGCCTTTCAGAAAATATCCCTGCTCCAGCGGAAGCTTGCCATCAACTTTCAGAACATTCACGCGGCTGTTGATGGAGTAAACGTCCACCAGCCCAACCGCGCCGGGAATGGCTTCCACGGACTTCAAAAGCTCCTCTTCCGACCGCACAATAATTACGCCGCTGGAATGTGCGGCCAGCAGCGACTTAAATTCTTCCACCTGCATGTGGTAGAGCTTCTCAATCGCCGTCTTCATCTCCGGCGTGGAAGGATCGCGCAGCACAAGAATTACGGGACGGCCGTCGGGCCATTTGTGGCTGTCAAACTTGAAGACCTTCGCCAGGTCTGTCGTCGAAAGGCCGGCCGTGTTGTTGGTCTTGTCCACGATGACGGCCAGCTGCCGCGCTTCACATGAAGCGGCAAACCCGGCAATCAGCAATAACAAGACCCAAATTCGGCGTCCAATACTCATGACCGTGAAGTGTATGTTGGAAGGCCATGGAAGATAAGATTACTGAGGTAATAGGTGCTTTACTTGCAATGGGTTGGAAGCGGATTGGGAACAGAAATCGCCGCAGATTACGCAGATGGGCGCAGATGAATTAATTCGTTTTGGCTTTTACGGCGTTTTTTTGCGCAAATCTGCCGCGAGAAATCCGCTCTTCAGTTCCGGCAACGTCTTGCCTTTCCAATGCTGGGTAAAATTCTCCACCGTCATCAGCGTGCGTGGATGCATATGGTCCACATACATCGTTCCGGCCAGATGATCGATCTCATGCTGCAAAATGCGCGCGTACCAGCCAACAGCATCAATCAATTTGGGCTCACCTTTCTCGTCAACACATTCAACGCGCACGCGGCGCGCGCGAGGCGTAAGCGCCATCAGGTTTTCCAGGCTCAAACAGCCTTCAAAATACTCGACGCGTTCTTCGCCAATCAGAGTGATCTTTGGGTTGATGATCACGTGGAATGGCACTGGCTGCCGCTCGCGCTTCGCCAGTTGTTCCGGCGTCCAGTCCTTGATGTATTCCGGACGGTCCTCAATCACCGCAAGCTGAATGCCCTGCCCAATCTGTGGCGCAGCCAGCCCCACTCCCGGAGCGGCATGCATGGTTTCTTTCATTTGCTCGATCAGGTCGCGGATTTCGCGGCTCCGGATCTCATTTGGACGCAGCGCGCGCGCAGGTCTGCGCAATACGGGATCTCCGGCTTGAACGATTGTAAGTGGCATTTTTCTCTAATCCCGACCCTGAGCTTGCGAAGGGGAGGGAACCCTATACCCTTAAGTCAAGAAAGGGCACTACAAATTGGCTACAAAATATTAATGATTAGTTCCCGATCCATTACCACTGAAGATTTTCGCGCGGGTAGCGATCCCTCGCTCCGCTCGGGATACAGACTTACCACACCTTGCACACTTTCTCCGGCGGATTCACCATCGGCTGCCCCGCTTTGCAGGAAAACGCGCTCGCAAAATCCGGCATGTTCACTACTACGCCATTGATGCGGTATTTTGAAGGCGAATGCGGATCGGTCAGCGCCCGCAGACGCATCTCTTCCGGACGCGTATTCGAACAGTCCCACTGCGCAAAGCCGATGAAGAACCGCTGCTCCGGCGTTAGCCCGTCCACCGGCTTCAGGTCTTTATCTTTCGTCGCGTCTTTCCACGCAATATAGGCAAGGATTTCGCCACCCAGGTCTGCCACGTCTTCTCCCAGCGTGAGACGGCTGTTAATGTGCAGGTCATCCACCACCACATATTGCGCGTACTGGTCGGCCACGCATTTGGTGCGTTCTTCAAATTTCTGCTTGTCTTCTTTCGTCCACCAATCGCGCAGGTTGCCTTTGGCATCAAACTTTGCGCCCTGGTCGTCAAAGCCATGCGTCAGCTCGTGCCCAATGGTTCCGCCCGTATCGCCATAGTTCGGCGCGGCATCCATCTTTGCGTCGTATAACGGAGGTTGCAGCACGCCCGCGGGAAAATTAATGTCGTTCATCTGGCCGTTGTAGTATGCATTCACCGTTGGCGGAGTCATGCCCCACTCGCCGTGGTCCACCGGCTGGCCAATCTTGTTAAAGTTGCGGTGCCGCTCAAACTCCGTCGTGCGCTGCACGTTTCCCAGAAAATCATTACGCAGGATTTTTACCGAGCTATAGTCGCGCCATTTTTCCGGATAGCCAATCTTGTTGCGGATGCCATGCAGCTTGGCCATGGCCTGCTCTTTTGTCTCTGGACTCATCCAGTCCAACTGCTCGATCCGCTGCGCCATGGCGTCTTCAATCCGCCGCACCATGTCCAGCGTGCCGGCCTTCAGCTCCGGCGAAAATACCTTGCGCACGTAAGCCTGCCCCAGCGCTTCTCCCAGATCGCGATCGGTGTATTGCACGCAGCGTTTCCAGCGCGGCTGCAGTTCCTTGGCGCCGCGCAGATATTTCAGAAAAAAATCAAAATTCTCCTGCACAAATGGAGAAGACAAATACGCTGCATAACCATTGGCGAGATGAAACCGCAGATAATTGCGCAGGTTGCCAATGGGCTCGCCCTTCAGCTGCGCTTCCAGCTCTTGGAAAAATGCGGGCGGGGCGGCGTTGATAATCTCAAACTGCGGCGCTTTCAGCGTTCGATAGTACGCCGCCCAGTCAAAGCTCGGCACCATGTGCTCCAAATCGGCCAGCTTGATCTTGTTCTTGCGCTTGTATGGATCGCGCCGCTCCACGCGCGTGAGTGACGCTGTGGCCAGCGCGGTCTCAATCCGCATTACCGCGTCCGCATTTTCCTTCGCAACCGCCGGTTGATCTCCCAGCAGCTCAAACAATTTCTGCACATGTTGCAGGTAGCGCTCGCGCGTTTCTTTTGACTTGGGGTCGTCCTTGATGTAATAGTCGCGATCAGGTAGTCCAATCCCGCCCTGGTCCACTCCGGCAATCTGCTGTTCTGAGTTGTCCGGGTCCTGCCGCGCGCTGCTGCCGAAGAACACCGCGCTACCCAGATCGAGCTGCATCCGCGCCACCACCGGCGCCAACTCGCGCGATGACTTGAGCTGCGCGATGGCCGCCAGTTGCGGCTTCAGCGCTCCCAATCCAAGCTTCTCCACCGCCGGCTCATCCATGCAGGCCGAGTAGAAGTCCCCGATCTCTTGCGTCACCGTGTCGCGCTGGCCTTTTGTGGCTGCAGCCTGCTCCAGAATGCCGCGTAGAAAATTCAGGTTGTCCTGGTACAGTTTGCCGTAGACGCCCCAGGAAGTCTGGTCCGGCGGAATCGGATTCTTCTGCTGCCATCCGCCGCAGGAATACTGATAGAAATCCACGCAAGGATCTACCGATTTATCCATGGAACTCACATCCAGGCTGGGCGAATACGGCAGCGTGGGAGCAGGCGGCGCAGATTGAGCGACGGAAAACGAAACAAGAGCGAGGACGACCAGGGAAATGCAAGCGGTGAGCAGTTTTCTCATAGGTTTTATTTGATCCGGGGACTTATGTTTGACCTGAGTCCAAGCAAAACGTAACAAGTGCGCAATCATCGTATTGGCTCGGGACATCTTTTGCCAATATTCCTTTGCGCTGTTCGCGTTTGCTGACCCACCAAGCCGTCATCCCGAGGTTCCGTAAACGAGTTCGCGCTTTCATCAGCGAACGAGTAGGACCGAGGGACCTTGTGTTCGCAATGCCATCCGGTGATCATTCAAACCGTTGTTTAGGTAGGGTTCCCTCGCTATGCTCGAGATTTCAGAAACTCATTCCGTCCTGATTGACCGTGTCTGCCAGTGATAGCGCAACGCCAGCAGTCGCAGCCCGAAGCCGCACAGTGAGCCCGCAATCGTAGAAATTTCACGCGGCAGCTTGAGCGCGTCACACAATAAGAACATGGCCGCGCCAAACGCGGCGGCTATTGCGTACAGCTCGCCGCGTTCAAAAATCTTCGGCGTGCGCCCGCTCAGCACATCGCGGATGCACCCTCCGCCCACGGCTGTCGTCACGCCCAGCAGAAACGCAGGCAGGATGGTCATGCCGTTATTGAGCGCCCGCGTGCTGCCGGACACAGCGAACAGGCCAAGCGCGGCCGCGTCAATAAAGATGACTGCTCGCTCCGTGTTCTTCCCGATTCGGTGGGCGAACAGCATTCCAATCACCGCGCCCGCCAGAGCCGTAATCAGGTAGCGGACATCGGCAAACGCCAGTGGCGGACCTTTTTGCAGGATCAGGTCACGCGTAATGCCGCCGCCAAGCGCCGAGGTCAGCGCCAGTCCCGTTACTCCAACCAGATCGTATTTGTAGCGTGTGTCGCGCACCGCTGCCAGCGCTCCGCCGAATGCGCCCACGAAGACGCCAAGAAAATCGATCAGCGAGAACAGCGTATCGATTGGCATTTTGGCAATCGGCAAATTCATGAAGCCTTATTGTATTCAACTCACACCGCTGCGCATGTATGCACCTAATTCGGCTGCCAGACCATTCAGTGCTACATTACGTTTCCCAACTCACAATAACTTTTTAGCAGGACGGCGGTTGTAACAACCTTTCTTTTCTCCCGCATAAAATCAGCGGCGAGGCCGGCTTGCGCCGAGCCGCCCTGCATCAGGAGCACTGGAAAGTTACTGTTGTAAACGAGGCTGAAGCGGTTTGGAGCGCAGCGACATAAACAATCGACCGCCGAGCCACCCTGCATCAGGAGCCAAAGCAATCTTTAGTTCATCAACCAACTTAAGCGGTTTGGAGCGCAGCGACATAAATTAGTCCAGAGGCTTCGGTAATCTTTCCGGTGCGGCATAAAGCGGCGATGATCTTTTCATGCCACACTTTCCCCAAACGCAAACAAAGACGCGGTCTCCGCGAGTACGGGTACCCAATAACGAATCCATTCGCTTCAATCTCGGCGGCCATCAGGTTTCCGCGGTGCTGCAAAAGATTTCTCTTACCGGCGGCCTAGCCCAATTTACCAGCAGCATCGGCAGCGCCACCATCGCTGAAGCCAAGGTAAATACACTTTCCGGCCCAGTCAGCGGCCTGGTGGAATTTCTGCCGGCACAGGTCGGTTCCTGCACTTATCCCTTCCGCTTTATTGCGCTGAGTGACCAGGACTATGAACGCCTGAACTCCACGCTGCAATACATGCAGAAGCAGGGTTTTGGCGACTGAACGCAGTCGTTCCCCGAATCAATTAGCTCCCACCAGGGCAGATCCCCTCGGCCCGAAATTCCCAATCTGTGCCCATTAGTGTTCTCACGTCGTGACGACTAAAAAATTCCACTTCGAAGCGACTTACAGAGGTAGATAAACTCTCCAGTAAAGAAAAAAGCCTGGATCAACTTCATCCAGGCAAAAAACAACAGGAGAGAGAGTTAAAACGGACGGAAACTTACGGAGAGCTAAAGTCGAATTTGACGATCACACTGGATTCTTCCGCCGCAGGTTCGTACTTCCACTTCATCACAGCGATGGTTACAGCCTGAACCAGCACCGGATTTCCGCCCAGGACTTTCACGTCTTTCACTCTGCCCTCGGGCGTTACCAGCAGCTCTACGCGGGCGCTTCCGCTGATGTTGTTTCTTTTGGCCAGCTCGGGGTAAACAGGATCCACCTTGTTCTTGAGCTTGCGGGCCGTGGCCTGGGCCAGTGACGCAGTGCCATGAACCAGAAAAGATAATGCCAGCAGTCCAATAGAAAACGAGCGTATCCATTGATGGCGTGCATGGCGCCGAAAGGGGGTGAAAATCAACGTCTTCTCCTTCAATTGCCTGCTTGCGCGGCGTACCATGCTTTCCCGGCGCAACAGGCTACAACTTGATGAGAATCCTAGCGTCTTAGTGAAAGAACGCAAACGTCACGAAAGTAACTGGAAGCCACACGGATACTGATCTGCCGGGTTGAGTCGTCTCAGGCCCGATTTTTCCAATACTCGTTGTCTACGATTCCTGGCTTGCCGCCGACGATTGGGGCGTGGCATTAGCCGGGGACGGTAGCTCCGGCGCTATGAGCAGTCCGGTTACGCATCAGGAAGTGTCCGGCGATTGAAATCGCGGCAAGGGCGCCGGCGCAAGCCAGGAACACTGCCCGAATGCCGAGCTTTTGCGCCAGATATCCAGAGAGAAGAAGCCCAAAAACCTGCGACACAGCGATTAATGACATAAAGGTGCTGCTGACACGCCCTACCATTGGCGGGGGCGTTTCCTGCTGGGACATGGTCTGGGCGGGAATCCAGACAAATGCTATACCGAAGCCCATCGTAAATGTGCTGAGCGCGGCCATGGCGGTGTTGCGGAAAGCTCCCAGCAGTCCCGCGCCCAGCCCAAGCAGGAAGAGTCCGCCCAGCACCACATAGGACTTCGATCCGCTTCCCGCCAGACGCGTAATCAATTGTGTACCCACGATCATGCCTACGCCAACCATGGCGCTGATAGCGCCAAACATGAATGAGCCGGCATGCAGCGAGTCGCGGATGTAAAGCGAGATGAGCGGGCTGAAAGAACTCAGTACAAACATGGCAACGGCCATTGCGATGAACACAAATGCCAGCCCGGCGTGGGTGAAAATGAACTTGTTTCCGGCAAGGAAATCCTGCGCCAGTGACTTCACAGTCTTCTCACCTTGAGCCCGGGCCGGACGAATCACAGAGAGGGTTGAAATCATGGCTGCGGAGAAGATGAAGCTGGCCACATCAAGATAGAAGCAGGACTTTTCAGTGAGCCATGCCACCAGCGCGCCCGCCGTCGCGGGCGATAACAGCCGCACAATATAAAAGGCCTGCATCATCAAGGCATTGGCGGCGAGCAATCCTTCCGGCGGGACAATGGTGCGTAGCGTTACGGATTGGGCGGGAGAAAAAAAGCTTGAAACCGAACTCAACACAACCAAAACTGCCGACATCTGCGTCACGTTATGGGTAAAGGCGAGCATCAGGATCAGCGCGGCGCGAATGAGGTCGCTGGCGATCATGAGGCGCTTCACGTTCCAGTGATCCACAAAAACCCCGGCAATCGGGCTGATGATGGCCATGGGAAGCACGAACGCGACGGTGACCGTGGTGACCTGAACCGGCGTTCCGTGCCAACGGAACGTGATAAGGCTGATAACGCCGAAGAGGGCCAGAAAGTCGCCAAAGATGCTAACAAACTGTGCTAGCCAGAGCGTGCGGAATGGCTTGTACTTCAGTAGTGTTTTTGCCGTAAAGGCTTGCGGCATTTTTGCGGAAGCGCTCATCAGTCTCTTGTCCTGAGGGAAGATTATCGCAAGCCCCGAGTGTTTTTGGTCTCCACAACGCAAAAATTTACAGCTGCAACTGATGATCAGGATCCACACCAATCTCTCCCCTAGCGGCAGCTTCGGAATCTAAGATCTTTCTGCGAGAGAGACTGAACATTATTGGAGTTTTTAATTGTAAGGGAAAGTAAAGATCAGCTAAGTGTCTGAAACTACGTCAGTATTGTCTGAAACTACGTCAGTAACAGGATAGTGCTGTCTTAATTCTAAAAATGCGTTTAAAGTATAAGTAACGCTTGTTGAATGAAAGTTACCCCCTAATGGCACAAAATGCTCTCCCTGCTGCGCTGCTATTGATTGTGGCAACCGAACCCGCTTTGCGCTTGCGACTGGAATGGCTCGAACGCGCGGGCTATCGTGTAAGGACCGCTTGCAGCCTGAAAGAAGTTGACCAGGCCTGCCAAGGACAGATCTTTGACGTGGTCCTGATCGCCGATAGCGTGGAACCCCGCATGAAGAAGGCCATTGGCCTTGCCGTACAGCACCACCTTCCTGAAGCGCCTATTTTGCAGATGGGAAGAGTCCGCCCGGATATTGACGGTAATAGTTTTGTTACAGGCGATTCGCGCGAAGGGGTGCTGCAATCGGTATCCAAAATTCTTCTGCGCCGGGATGAGATAAGACCGGCAGCAATCTAGTTTTTCGCAAAAATTCATTCCGAGAAACAAAAGAGGAACCCGCGTGGGTTCCTCTTTTTGTAACGATTAGCTATCTCGGAGCAACAGTGGTCGCCGAAGCTGTCTTGAGTCCAATAGCTTCACCTGAAAGGACAAGTTCAACGCGGCGGTTCTGCTGGCGTCCTTCTGCTGTGTCATTGGTGGCCACGGGTGCGGTTTTGCCCAGACCGCGCGACACAATGGAATTATCCGGAATGCCTTGTTGAACCAGGTAGTCGCGCACTGCCTGCGCGCGATTTTCAGACAGCTTCTGGTTGTAATCGTCGCTGCCCACCGCGTCCGTGTGGCCTTCCACCTCAAGATGCAGCCCAGGATGCGCGATGACGATGCCGCTGACCTTGGCCAGCCGCTCACGCGCGCCGGAAAGCAATTCAAAACTTCCGGTCTTAAATAAAACATCTGACATGTTGGCGATCAGACCGCGCGCGGTATCGCGCGTAGCCAAGATCGTGTTCAACTGCTGCAGCAATTGCGCGCGAAGATCAGTTTTCTCTTGCTCGGCTTGCTGGCGAAGACGGTCGGACTCTTCCGCCGCTTTACGCGCTTTGTCTGCTTCCACGGCCAGAGCCTGCTTCTGCTGTTCAGCGGCGGCGCGTGCGGCGTCTGCCTGCTGACGGGCTGCGTCGGCCTGCTGGCGCGCGGCCTCAGCTTCCTGGCGGGCTTTTACGGCCTCGGCTTTCATGCGCTCAGCATCAGCTTGGGCAGCCTGCGCTTGTACGCGTGCCTGCTCCGCCTGCTGGCGTGCGGTTTCAGCTTCCTGGCGCCGTTGCGCCTCTGCGATGGCATCCTGCCGGGCTTTGGCTTCGCGATCTTCAGCAGCCTTTTTATCGGCGGCGGCCTTGGCCTGTGCTTCTTCTTCCCCGCGCTGCTTCACTGCCATCACACGCGCTTCCTCGGCGGTGCTCACGGTTTCACGCGCCAGCGTCTCAATCGTGCTCTTATCGCGCTTCTGGACGTAAGCTTCTTCGGCCTTGCGCAGTTGCTGTGTGGCGCTGGCCAGGATGGATGGCGCGTACTTATCAGCAGCCGTAAGATTGGCGATTCTTACCGCATTGCGGGCTTCAAAAAGCACGCGCGGCGTCTTGCGGTCGATGCCAAAAATAGCGTCCGAAATCTTGGTGTTGGTGGCTGAATATGTGCCGCGCCCCAGCAACTCATACCTGGCGTCAATGTTTTCCTGCCGGCCAACTGTGGTCGCGCTCATAACGTTTTCCATCACCACCATGTTGCCGGGCTGGTTCACGGCGAAATAAGGCTCAGCCGTAACAATCATGCCAAAGGTCTGCATATCTGTGATGGCTTTTACGCGGCTGCTATTGTGGTCAAGCACCAGTTCGCCCAGATTCACCGCGCGGCCTTCCGGCGAGATGGCCCACAGCACCAGCGAGAGGTATTCCAGGCCGAACTTGGTGGGATCTTCCAGACCGTCAAATTTAGCCTCAATTTCGACGCTGCTTTTCTTGCCCGTTACCTTGGCCTCACCCGAGGCGTTCTGCATGAGTTCACTGCCGTGGAAATCCACCTTGACGGCATCACCGCGCAGGCGATAGTTCACTGCCTTGGTGGTGCGGTGAACAGGGCTAGCAGGCGCGGCGGACTGGGCCAAACCAGCGATGCTGGATGCGGCCAGACAGAGGAACAGAGAAAACGCCAGACTTGGTTTCATGGCAATACCTCGCTTCAACTTCCTTGAATCTGTGTGGAAAACTGATCAGCTTGTAGAACGATTAGTTCGGTATAACTTTAATGTGACCCCGGGTATTATGAAAAGTCGCACGCGGTCAAGGTGGCGATGGTACTTTAGTGACCACGCCGGCGAGAAGTCGGGCTTGTGCCGGGACCCGGACGTCCGGGCACGCACTTGCTAAGCCGCACCTGCCGCGGTGATCATAACCTGCTTTGAAACGAAAGGAAATTAAAACATGCAGCGGAAACAGTTAGCAGTTGGAGTCTCATTGATCATGCTGATCGCCATTATGGCAATGGCACAGCAGCAGCCGGAAGACAAGAGCAAGCGTCCCAGCCCTCCTGCCACGGCCGAGGTTACGCTCAAGAACAAAAAGATCACAATTGATTACAGCCGTCCTTCATTGAAGGGCAGGAAAGTTGGGCAGGAGCTTGCTCCTTATGGCAAGGTATGGCGGACGGGCGCGAATGAGGCCACGGCCCTAAATACTGAACTCGATCTGAACATTGGCGGCGTAAAGGTTCCGGCGGGAAAATACACCCTCTACACATTGCCCTCAGAAGGAACGTGGAAGCTCATTATCAACAAACAGACCGGCCAGTGGGGAACCAAGTATGACGAAAGCCAGGATCTGGCCCGTGTGGACATGAAGAAATCCCCTCTGCCGCAACCGGTGGAACAATTCACGATTTCATTCGATAAGAAGAACGAGAATACCGCTACTCTCAATCTGGATTGGGAAAACACGCGAGTTTCCGTGGAGATAAAAGCTGAGTAAAAATGCCGAGTTATTCGCAGCCGGAGCCGCTTGCCCCTACGGATTTACCGCCGGATGGGCCAGGGCTGCCGGGGAGAAATATACGGACATCTCCGCGTTCAGTTGAAGAGACATTGCAGCGACCTGAGATGCCCGTCTCCGGTGTTGCCGTCACGGTGTAGCTGGTGGCAGGCGTGTTGCCATCGGCCACAATTTCAAACATGTAGCCGCTTTTCAGGCCGTTTGTGAGCGCCTCATCCATGATCAGGCAGGCATTTGTGCTGGTGGGCTTTTCACACGTACTGCCGTGGGCGCCAAGGTTCGCCAGGCTGCTGGCGTACCCAACCTCAGGGAAAGCGTCGTTATACATCATTTGAGCGGTGTTGATCGTCTTGACCGAGGAAACGGCAGCAGCTTCATTGGCGCGCATCTTGCCATGCACCAGATTCGGAATTGCGATCGCCGCGATGATCAATATCACCATCACGACCACCAGGATCTCAACCAGCGAAAAGCCGGCGAGTCCCGGGTGCGCATTTCTGATAGCGTTTTGTGTTCTTACTCTGGGCATAGCACAAAAGTAACTGCTGAACGAGCACTAGAATACCGCAAAACATCCAGAAACTCCCGATTATTAAATTTTCTAATGTTTCAGCCACTAGGCTATAAGCCTTAAGTGCTTTCAATTCAATACTGCATGAAGTTACTTAAGTTAGGCAGATGTCGTCTTCCGCGTTAGAGAAATCGATCCAGCCCCGCGGTTGCCTTTCTGGCGAAGCATTTCCTGTTGCAATCAACATGAGCCCGATTTAGCTTCTGTTGCTAGCCAACAGGCGGGTAGAGCATCAGCTCAGCCCGGCAGGACGCCGCCAGCTGACGGTGGAAGCGCAAAACTGGGAACGGATTCAGGTGTGATGGCGCGCCTGCTCAGTGGACAGGAAGGCTGAAAGCGTTCTGCGTCGCTATTCGTTGTTTCAAGATGTCAAGGAGCTTTTCTTGCTGCCCGCCTGGGCGGTTCTCATCTTCCGATCCCAAATTACCCATTTACAAATCAACGAAATTACTTTGTAGTTAACACTTCCGCGCTCCCTACCCCCCTCCCCATTCATCCCACCTGACCCCAGTTTGGCGTAGGTTCATCCCAGCCGCCACAACGTATGGCATCCCAAGCCGCCGCAGCCTGGCTTAGAGCCAGTTTTACTACTTGATTAATAGGCGATGTCGTATCCTAGCCTACTTTATGAAGGAAAGAGCGAATAAGGACATTGAACTATTTTCAGCCGCCCCGTGCGTTTTCGCGATCCTCTCTTCCATCCGCCATGGCCCGCGTGCGATTGGACAAGAACCATGCGAACCTGCCCTGGAATCGAGAGCCCGCAGGGCGAAATTACTGAGCCCAGCGCGTCAGCGCTGGGAAATGAAGCAATATAGAATCAAAGCCCTGAAAGGGCGACATGACTCATGTCTCACGCGTTCGTCAAAAATCATCTCCATCTCGTTTTCAGCACAAAAGATCGTCAACCCTCCATATCCGAGGATGTCCAGCCTGAACTCTGGTCGTATATGGGTGGCATCTGTCGCAACCAGAAAATGGCTCCAATTGCGATCAACGGCATGTCGGACCACGCGCATGTTCTTTTTCATCTGCCGCCAACTGTTGCGCTGGCCAAGGCCGTTCAACTTATTAAAACCAACTCTTCCAAATGGATGAACGAACACGGACGCCGGTTCGCTTGGCAGGACGGATATGCCGCATTCAGCGTGAGTGTCTCGAATACTGCAACCGTGGCAAAATACATCCGCAATCAGGAGCAGCATCACCACAAGTTGACGTTCGAACAGGAATATCGCGCCTTGCTGAAGAAACACGGGATCGATCCCGATGCTCTATAGAGCTTATGGTCTGGAACCCTCATGGTCTGCAGATCTAATTAATCTGCCGCCCCGCTAAAGCGGGGCTTGAACTTCTTCTTACCGTACCCACCGCTTACCTGCCCCAGCAAACCAAAAACGGGTTTGCCGGGGACCCCGGTCGCGGTGGGCTCAATAATTCCGCCCTGCGGGCTTGGCTTGCTGCGTTAGAAAGGTCCCGTTTCTCTTTAAGGTTTGAAATATACCAAGCCCCACAGGGCAAAAATTATTGAGCCCAGGCCGCAAGGCCTGGAAATGGGTTAGAAATGTGACGAAGCCCCGTAGGGCGGCACCCCTCCGCTGTGCCTTGAGTGAAGTCGAAGGACCGCGCAGAATAGCATAGCGCGTAGGACAAATGGTTAATATTGAGATGAGCCCATCTATGGCTGGATCATTTTCAATCGCGGTGAACGGTCTCATTAGCACACCCTCAGATTCAGTACCCCGGGTGTGCTTCATTGGATTTTGTGATGTCGTCCAGCCTGTTAAAGGAAGTCTGGCCCAACTGTCGCATCTGAATTTGGGTGGTGTTTCCTCTGCCCGTATTTTTCTTATGTATCCCATTCACATTCAGGGTCAAGCAGCACTCTTTGCCATTTATGAGCCTGCGTCGGGCGAGAAACTCTTGATCCACTGCCGTCCTGCTTCTGGTAATGGTCAAGATTTTTTTCTTCCTATTGAGGTCTCCTTTCAGGAAGTTGATGGAAATGGACCTGCAGTTCCTCAGGATGGTCAATCAACGGCAAGTCGTATACCGGGTTGGGTCCTCTTACCTGCGCAGATCGGTGGCGAGGTGCTTGTGACCGAACCTGGCGAGTATCGGGCGTATTTGGCCCAAGGTGAGGGTGAACTTTATTTGGGCAGCATGTTCTTTTTACACGCGCAAGCACCTCCAATCACTCCAGAAGAAGCCACTGCACTCGCCGCTACTCCGTTGGCCCGTAAAGACGTTCAATTTACATTGTCGTGCAAGAAGTGTGGGAGCGACTTGAGAATTTACGCTGGGCTCCAAAAGAACGCGGAACTCGAATCTATGGGATGGTGCCGCAATGACGAATTGCCAGAGAGATTTCATTGCCAATGTTCAGCAATGGATCTCGACCTTCAGTGGATCAAAAGCGGTCTACATGCCGCTCTTCGGCCGGGTGTGGAACCATATATTGACCCCGCAGTCCACGTCATTCGAATGTATGAGCAGGGAGAACTTGAAGAAGCTGTCAATCGATTTAGCGCCTTGCTGAATGCCGATTCGCCAGTGCGGGTTATTAGACAATTTCTTGAAACGAACTCCACGCTTTTTTCTATCTTTAATCCCGTCATGCTCCGTACGATGAGGCTTGCAGACAGCTGTAATTTCGACTTTGCAATTGTGAATAACAGTCGGGAGCTGCTGTTAATAAAACTTGAGAGTGCGTCGCCAGCGTTAGTCCAACGAGACCGTGTCCCCAGCCCAACGCTGAAAAGCAGCTTCGAACAAGCAGCAGCATCTCTGAACGAGATTGGGAGTGGGCCTGCTGGCCTCATCGGGTTACCTTTAGAACAAATTGTGTCAACCAAAGCAGTTGTACTGGCTGGCCGCACACCCAAATCAGAAATCAAAATACACAGGAAAGCTGAATTCCCCGGTGTAGAGCTGTACACATATGACGATATGGTGCGGTACTTAGCGGAAGTCGTTCGCGGCATGCCAGGGCTCGCATTGCCGTCATCCTCCAGCCTCGCGAGTGTTCAGCCGGGCTGCTATGCGGGATCGCTGGCAGACTGCGCGGGAGGATTGTCACGAGAACACTACTTCTCTGATGCCATATTGAGGCTGTTTGGCGATGTTGACATGAAAGTCTCGGGGATGCCTTGGCAGAAAGAAGGTGAGCAGAAAATTCTGCGCGCTGCATCGTTAGTCTCAAACGTGCTCTGCCAAAAGCACAACCAGCGTCTCTCGCCGTTGGATAAGGAAGCTGAAGATTTTTTCAATACGATTTACAAATGCACTCGTGGCGGAATCCAGGGTTTGATTCCAATTGACGACCTGCACTTCGAATTTAATGGGCGCTTGCTCGAGCGATGGATGTTAAAAGTCATTTGCGGCGCTATTGCGGCTGGTAATTATCGAGGAAACAGCCGAGTGGTGCCCTCAAGCTGGGTGGATGTTCTTTACGAGCGGAGACCATGGCCTGAAGAATTTACTTTCTACTTAATTGACGAAAAGCACTATACCGTGCCTGATTACGATCATGTGGGACTTGACTTTGTGGGACCTGATGAAGCAGGTGGGCTGGTTAAAGGACTGACATGCCATTTTATGGCAGTTAGCATAACCTTGGCACTGGGTAAATACACTGGCGTACCTGGAATACCGCGAACTAAGACGAAGATGCAGCTAGGAATGAAGAATGATGAGCGAACTATATTGACTACACTGAAGTGGCCCGACAACGAATAATGGTCAACGGATATTCCTCTGGTTATTCGTGGATCGTGCGATGGTTTAGACAGAGTTCTTCGGGGCACTGCTTTTAGTCAAGCCCGAAGGATGATGCTCGATGGTTCTAGCTGCAGCCTGATGTCGAGCCCCAACTCATACGCTTGTAGCAGCTCCCATTTCTGGTCATGTTCGCACAGGTGGCCGCTTGGCGCGTCGCCAGGTCAACAAATTCTCTCAGCGCGTTGGCGGGGTAATACAATTTGCGTCGTTGTTCCACAGAGCGGCCGTCTTAAAATTTTTAATTTGGTTTTAACTAACCTGCCTGAGATGGCCTGACAACATGCCCCATGTAAGAGGTGGTTATGGGCAAACTAATCGAGTTCTATATACCGGCAAGTTTTCCATTGCGTCCCGCAAGCTCGCTTTTACCTTCGGAACGTGGCAGAGTCATCGAGTTCCACCGGCTGCAAGACAAGAAAACAGCTTAGGCGGCAGAGCGATCATCGCCGGAGCCGGCGGTTTTAGTCATCACGTCCTGTGCCTGATCGTTGGACGCTACCGGCACGTCTTCCGTCGAGGCGTCACTTGTCGCAAATGGCAAGAAGACGCTGCAGCAGGTACCGTGTCTCGATTCATCGGTACGGCTGCGGACGCGCAGGCTGCCCTGGTGCTTCTGCACAATGCCCTGGCTCACCCACAAACCCAGTCCCGTGCCTTTGGAATCTTTGGTGGAAAAGAACGGCTCAAAGATTTGTGGCATGTTTTCCGCCGGGATACCGCAACCATCGTCCGCCACAATCACCCGTATGCCTTCGCGGTCCTGCCGGTCATGCGCGTGCCGCACCCGGATATAGAGATTGCCCGTCCCCGAAATTGCTTCAATGGCGTTCAACACCAAATTGGAAAATACCTGCCGCAATTCGGTGGGAAATGCCGCCAAAGGACCAACTTCACTGAAGTCCCGATGTACGGAAATCCGGCCCTGTTCAATGCGAGCATCATAGGCGGCCAGCACTTCCTCGAATAGCTGCGGCACAGAACTCATCACGGGCGAAGATATCTCGCGATAGAAACCCAGCGTCTGCTTGGTGATGTGCACTACTCGGGCCAGTTCTTCCTCGGCGGTCTTTACGTACACCAGCGCCGATTCCGGCATTTTGGAATTGGTGCGCAGAATGTAGAGCGCGTTCATCACTGAAGCCAGTGGGTTGTTGATTTCATGCGCGATGCTGGCCGCGAGGCGTCCCGTGGCGGCAATCTTTTCCGACTGCCGCAACGTCTGCTCTGCTGCCTTGCGCGAGGTAACGTCCATGGCCACGCCGAGCATACGGACGGGCAGGTCACTGATCACGATGATGCGTCCTCGCGCTTCGAGCCAATGCAGTGTCTTATCGGCCATGTAAACGCGATATTGAACTTCATACTCGCTGTTGCTGGCCAGCGCGTTGGCAATCGATTGGTGCACCTGCTGCCGGTCTTCTGGAACAATGCTTTCCATCCAACTCTCATAGCGGCCATCGAATTTTTCAACTTCGATTCCGTGCAGACGGCGGATCTCATCTGACCATGCCAGTTCGCCGGTTTGCAGGTCCCACTCCCATATTCCAATGCCCACATACTGCTGGGCCAGTTGCATGCTTTCCTTGCCGCGCTCCAGCATTTCCTGCGCGCGCTTGGTTTCGGCGATCTGCTCCTGCGCTTCACGGTAGAGACGCACGTTGTCAATGGCCACGGACGCCATGTGGGTAAGCTGGACGAGGATGGCTTCGTCATCGGGGGAAAATTCGCCGCTGAGCTTTTGCGAGAGTTGGATCAACCCCAGATTGCGACCATCGCGCGTGAGCAGCGGAGCGGCCAGCCAACCGTAGCGTGTAGCATCAGTTGCGCGACGCACTGGCCCCCATGTATTGGCCCGCGCTCCGGCATGCAGGCGGACTGGCTTGTTCAGATTGCAAGCCAGCATAAACATCTCAGAGCTTTCTTGGGCGAACTCAAGCGCGGCCTGCCCTTCCGCCACGGAGACACAGGTGAGACTCCGGTTCCATTCACCACGAGGGAGAAGAGTGGTAAGCGCCTGACGCGCGCCAATAATATTCCTTGCCTGGTCGGTGATGACCTGAAGTAAAGAATCAAGCGCGAAGACTGAATTGATCTGAACAGAAGCTTCCGCCAATGCGCGCAGCACCGCGGTACGCTGCTGTTCCGCAGCCAGGGTCTGTAGCGACTCATGGTATAAGCGCGCGTTATCCAAGGCGTTGGCGGCTTGGCGGGCATAAAGTTCAACCAAGCGCGACTGCCGGTCACTGGGAGAATGCGGCTTGCGAAAAAACGTGACCACCACACCGAGAGCGTCGCCGCGGGTATTAACGATCGGGGTGCTGAAAACCGAGCGGAAGCCGATTTCTTCGGCCGCATCTACAAAAGGAAAATATGTTCCCGACTTGTCAATGTCCTCAATCAACACGCGACGATCAGGAGAAAAGAACGAGGCCGGTAGATCGCCGAAGGACTTGATCTGTTCGGCGGTGAAGCCCGCGAAGGTCGCAACTTGAAGGGTTTTGCTGGAGCGCTCCGGCAGAAGCAGCAACATGCCAAGATCGGTTTTTTGCAGCGCGGCGATGGAAGTGAGAACGTCATTCAACAATCGCTGTAATTCCAGGTTGCTGGAAAGCCGCACACTGAGATCGTGAAAGCGCTTGAGGTCGCTGCGCTGCGATTCCAATTCATCCCGCAGCCGGGCCAGATCCGAGCTGAGACGCCCTGCGATCATTTCCGCAGTGGACCACTTTTGCCGCGCCAAGCCGACGACCAATGCAACGGCAATCAGCAGAGCTGCCCAAAGCTCATTGCTGGTTGTAGAAATCCCAGGTTGATACAGATAAGAGAATCCGACCAGAGCGGCGGTGTTCAGCAGCGCACCGGTAATCGCAGCAGGCAGCCCACCAATGACAGCGGAAATGCACGCGGCGGCAATGAAAAATACTCCCACTCCGGGATGGAAGAACGGAAGACTATAGTGGGCAACATTCCAGGCTGCCACTGGCAGCAGAAAAGTAACGACCCACGAGATCACGCGCAGGCGAGTGGTAGACGGGGAAAACATTCTTCTCGTTTACTCCTGCTCTAAACTGAGCGTTTTGGAGACGAGTGGCAATTCCGAGCATATCACGCATTTCATTGTGAATAGCTCTCATGCGGACTAAGGCATTGGGACGAGCCGGACAGTGGACTAATCCAAAGTAGAAGCAGGAATTTGGCGACTGGAATATTGCCAAATTCATGGCTTGCCAGACTCCGGTAATCGTCCGGATGGCGGCGGAACAGGTGGCCGAAAATACTGCCCTGGGACACGCCATTTCAACTGGTGATGCTGTGGCTACAAGACTTAGAGTTGTGACACAATTTGAAAGAGAATGATTTGCGCTAGTGGCTAAGTTTTCTCTTATCCGCAAATGGAACAAAGTGAATTTGAGCGCAAGCAGCGGATAGCCGGTGTTCTTCGCAAACCGTAGAGTGGTGGCGGAGAGAAAAACATGCAAATGCAAATTACATCAGGCAGCCCCGACCAGAAATGGACTCTTGTGTTGGCGCATGAGGCCAAGGCGGACGGTCGCTTTGTCTACGCGGTTAAGTCAACGGGAGTTTTTTGTCGTCCTTCATGCCCCAGCCGGCGCCCCAAGCGCGAGAATGTTGAGTTTTTTGATTCCCCTACGCAGGCGCAGCAAGCGGGCTACCGTCCCTGCCGGCGCTGCACACCGCTCCAGCGCAATCCGCAGGCGCAGAAAGTGGAAGCCGCCTGCCGCTACATTGACCAGAATCTGGACATTACTCTGAGCCTGACGGCGATCTCCCGCCATGTAGCCATCAGCCCGTTCCACTTTCAACGGCTGTTCAAGCGCATTCTGGGAATCAGCCCGCGGGAGTACCAGCAGGCGCGTCGGGCAGGTAAATTTCGAGAGGCGCTGCTTGGCGAAGGCAGTGTGACCGAGGCAATTTATGAAGCGGGCTACAGCTCCAGCAGCCGCGCGTATGAGAGCATTCCGACCCAGCTGGGGATGACGCCGTCGGCATTTCGTCGGCGCGGGGAAGGCATTGAAATTCGCTGCACTGTGATTTCGACCGAACTGGGCAAGCTGCTGGTCGCGACAACCGAGCGTGGCGTCTGCTCCGTGCGGTTTGGCGAAAGTGAAGCTGCATTGCTGCGCGAGCTGAAGCGTGATTTTGAGGCCGCCGAGATCCGTCGCGACGATGCAGGGCTGGAACCCGCGGCAAAACAAATACAACAATTACTGAAGGGATCGACTGCACCTTTGAATATTCCGCTGGACCTGCGCGGCACAGCTTTTCAACAAATGGTGTGGAAAGAGCTGCAACGCATTCCGTCCGGGCAGACGCGCAGTTACACGGAATTGGCTAAGACGATTGGCCGCCCAAGAGCTGTGCGCGCTGTAGCGAACGCCTGTGGCTCCAATCCTGTTGCTGTCGTTGTCCCGTGCCATCGCGTAGTGCAAAAGAACGGCAGTTTGGCGGGATATCGCTGGGGGGTGAAGAGGAAAGCGGCGTTGTTAGATCGGGAGCATTCAGCAGTCGGCACTCAGTCATCAGCAAAAGCAAAGAGCAATTAGCATCTGGCAATTGGCTCTTGGCTTTTAGCTCTTGGCCTTTAGCCAACCAGGCTGACATGGCTCGTTTTGCTAATCGCTAAGGGCTAATTGCTAAAGGCTATTTGCTATTTGCTCAAAAGAAACGAAAATCCATCAAACTTATATTCGGACCAGTGCTCGGCTTTGATGGGCTTTATCTTTCCGCTGCGGGCTTGCTTGATGGCGGCGAGCACGCGCGGCAAGTCGGCGGGATCGGCAACGGGGACGTTATGCGCCGGCAGCAGTAGCTTCGCCCCTAACGCGGCCATCTTCTGAATAGAAGCTTCATAGGCGTCCAGGTCAGTCTCGGGACGAAAGAGGAAAATCGCCCCGGGATAGTACATGTCGCCCGTAAAGAGCAGTTTGTTTTGCGCGTCCCAGAGTGAGATGGAATCGGGCGTGTGGCCGGGAGTTGACATCACCTGCAGCACGCGGCCGCCAAGGTCGATCTTTGAGCCGTCGTGAATCCAATCAGTGATGTGGAACGGCTTTACGGAATATCTTTTGGGATCAAAGCCGGCGGGCAGTTCGCCGCAGATTGCTCCGGGAGCAATCTCTTCCTGCGCCGCCGCGACGGTGCCTCTGGCATGTTCGCGGGTGAAAGCTGTGTCCATCCCATAAATTTTGCCGAAGCGCCAATTGTCGCTCACGTGATCGTTGTGCGTGTGCGAATTCAGGACGCTCACCGGCAAATCGGTAAGGCCTTCCACTACTTTTTTGATATTGCTAATCCCCATGCCGGTATCAAAGAGCAGAGCCTGTTTTTGGCCGACAATCAGGTAGGAAATCACCTCTTCCTGCTGATGCGGTTCGTAAACGGCGAAAAGGCCGGGGCGGATGCGATAGACCTCAAACCATTTGTCCGGGGCATTGACCCGTTCGAGCTTGCTGTAGGCCGGGCGAGGCAGGTCGCGGCACCACTCCGGTTTCTGGCCAGACTGAGAAGCAAGGAGCGCGATAAGAATGCCCACGGCAAGATACATTTGTCATCCCTGACGAACAATATTTCAGGCAAGGATACTCGTTTCGTCGCTAAACAGGTAAGCGGCAGGACAAAATAAAAAGACGTCCCGTTGCGGGGGACGCCTTTTCAAAAAAAAGAAGCTCGCTGTTTTATTGTTTGGGTTGGCTCTGCTGCTGTTGCTGCTGCATGCGTTGTTCCTGCTGTTGCACCATGACGTCAAATTTTTTCTTCTGATCGTCATTCAGCGCGCTGCGCACCTGGGCGATTGTGCCTTCGCGGATCGTGTGAATTTTTTGGATCTTCTCATCGCGTGCCATCGTGTTGTCCTGCACCACGTTCATGGCCTTGGAACGCTGGTCTTCAAGGGCAGTCTTTACCTTGGCCTGCTGGTCGGCGGAAAGGTTCAACTGCTGCGCCAGAGACTGCACCTGATCGTCAATGCTGGGGCGTCCGGCAGCCGATGGGCTCTGCGACTGAGTTGCCGCTCCGGGCTGCTGGCCGGGTTGCGCGCTCTGTCCGGGCTGCGCGCTTTGGTCTTGTCCCGGTTGCGACGGCTGAGTTGAAGGCTGTGACGGCTGCATGCCTGGTTGCTGTGCCTGAGGCTGCATGGGTTGTGTCGCTTGGCCGCCAGATGGGTATTGTGCGAATGCTCCCAATGCGAACAAGAATGTGCAGGAAATGACTGCGGTCCTGATAGTTTTCACGTAATGGTCTCCTTAGCGCGTGGTGCGGCCAGTTCTTTTAAGATGCTGGTTTTTGCTTAGAGGAGGGTAGACCAACACACGGAGAGAAAATTATTGCAGAGAAGCTGCTTCAGCAGCTCAGGAACGGCAGCAGCTCTGGTCTAACCGAGCACAATAAATAAAGGGCGTCCGCAATGCGAACGCCCGTCATTATCTTTCAGACCTTATTTATGGTCGTGATCATTTATGGTCGTGATCGTGATCTGAGTCCTGGCCGTTCTTTCCGTGCATATTATTTTCCATGTCTTTTACCATGGCATCGAACTTAGGCTTCTGTTCGTCGGTCAGGACATCGCGCACCTGGGCATGCACCGCCTCGTGCATTTCCTTCATCTTGGCATGCTTGTCCTGTTTCGATAGGGACTCATCTTTCATGGTGGTTTGCATCTTCTGGTGGTTTTCTTCCAGGACCGACTTGACCTTGGTCTGCTGGTCGGCCGTGAGGTTCAGCTTGGCCGTGAGTTCCTTCATCATGTCGTCAGAGCTGCGCATGCGGCCATCCATTTGTCCGCCATGCTTGTGTTCTCCGCTTTCCTGCGCCGGAGAAGTCTGCTGAGCAAGTGCCGCCATGGACAACAGGCAAGCTGCAAGTAGAGTTAAAAGTCGCATCGGTTTCATATGTGATTTTCCCTTTCGCTGCTTATGGCGATTCGATACACCCAGTGCGGTGAGGAGTTGGTGGCCCATCGACCGCGCAAAGCCATACCTATAAGAACACAATTGGGCGCAGATTGGGAATTTCTGAGCCAATTGGTAATCCTTGGATTTTGGCGGATTCCGGCAATCACCAGAATCGGTGGTAAGGTTTTCCGTATGGATTCTAACGACCCATTTCTCCAGGCCGCGATTGAAGAAGCCAAACAGGGGTTCGCGGAAGGCGGTATCCCCATAGGCTCCGTGATCGTCCACAACGGCAAGATCATTGGGCGCGGGCATAACCGTCGCGTGCAGAAAGGCAGCAGCATCCTGCATGGAGAAATGGACGCGCTGGAAAACGCCGGACGCCAGCCCGCAGCCGTCTATCGCGAATGCGTGCTTTATACCACGCTCTCGCCGTGCTCCATGTGTTCCGGAGCGATTCTGCTTTATGGAATTCCACGCGTCGTCATCGGCGAGAATAAAACGTTTATGGGAGAGGAAGACCTTCTCCGCTCACGCGGCGTGGCGGTTGAAATAGTACAGAGCGACGAATGCATTCGCCTGATGGAAGAATTTATTCGCAAGAACCCAAAGCTGTGGAATGAGGATATTGGAATATAAAGGATCCACTATACTGCCGCATCTAGCGCAGAAAGTTCTTTCTGATCCGCGTTTAATCAGCGTCAATCTGCGGCGATTTTCTTTCCTAATACTTCCAGCTTCCATCTGCTCCTTTTGGAGCATTCAGAGTGATGTGGTTCGCCATGACCCGCAGCAGTTCGGCCTGGTTCAATGGCGTCCAGCCGTGGCCCTTCATCGGCCGGCCGTATTCAAATGATCCGCCGTACGGAGGATTGTTGGTGCGCTTGAGAAAATCTTCCAGCCGGTAAACCGCCAGGTTCAGGTAGAAATTATCCATGTCGCCGCAGTAGAGATGCAACTTGCCGACAAGTTTGGGGCCAATGGTTGGCCAGTTATTTTGCAAATAGTCTTTCAAATCGTAGCCGTGCTCGCGCATATACGCTGCAACAGTGGGGTCGATTTTGCCGGTAGTCTTGTCCCACAGCGGCTTGGGATAACCATCCACTCCGACGGGACCATATACGGCTTCCCAGGCTTCAAACTGCTCGCCAGAGCGCCCGTGAGAGCCCAACACTTCTTCCAGTTGGCTCATCTGCCGCACGGTTACATCTGTTTGCCCTTCAGCGGTGCGGGACATCGGACGTTCCGGGATTGGCGGATCATAACCCGGCGCGAGAAACGCGTTTACATCGCCATAAATATCGACAATTCCATAGCGGGTGAAGTCGACTGGATCAGGGAAGAAAGTCCACGTCCCACCAAAAAACTCAGGATGATACACCTGAAGCGCGAGCGACTCCCATCCGCCGGTTGAGCCGCCAGAAAGCACACGCGCATACGGCTGCCGGATGATGCGGAAATGTTCCTCAATATAAGGAATCAGCTCGTTCATGATGGCGTCGCCATAGGGGCCGTTGTTGGCTGAGTTCACGGCGTAAGAGTCATCAAAATAGACGGTCGGGTGCTGGAAGGTGACAGCGATCATGCGCGGAAAACTCGCGGCAGTCCAGCGCTGGTACAAGTCAGGCCCGGAGATGCGGCCTTCCCGCAACGGCAGGTCCGCCGGCGATTGCTCAGTGGAAAACCCCAGCGGGGCGCGCAGGCTGAAGTGTCCCTGCTCATAAAGCACGGGATAGTGCGCGGTGGGATGGGCTTCATAACCTTCCGGCAGCAGCACAGTGGCGCCAAGATAAATAGGCTGGCCCCAGAACTGGGTCAGCAGCTTGCTCTGGATTTTGATGTGCTTTATGTATTGCGTATCGCCCGGCGGAAGCGTGGTGGGAATTTTATGGTCAAGGTTCAGCCTGATCTCATATCCGGTAAGGGGATCCAGATGGAAGTGGCCGGCGTCGCTAAAGAGATTTCCCGGCGATTTGTTGAACTGCTGGCCTTCCCATTGATCCATATGCGCCCAGATGGTATGGCCGTCAGACCGCTGGAACCGCGTATAAACATTGAGCAACGCCTGCACGTAATAGTCGCCGGCGGGAAGCTCGCGTACCGATTTCAGGGGGAAGCCGAGCGTCAGTGCGTCGAGCATGGCAGCCTGCCCGGGTTGCAGGTTCTGCAGGTCCACGGCAATCATCTCTGTCCGGGACCGCCATGAACCCACTTGGAGCCGCGGCTCCGGGTCATTGGCCCGCGCGATGATCACGAACAGTCTCCCGGTAATAGGTTGCGAACCAGACTGTTGCCCGGTCGGGAGGGTGATTTTGAACGTGATGCTGGAAGCGGCGGCACTTGCTGAAAGAGCTAAGCTAAGCAAAAGACAGGCTATTGGGAGCTTGGTCCAGCGTCGAACAAGATTCATGGTTTCTCCGGGGGAGCTAAAAGGAAGTATACGGCGGGAAGGAATTGTTCCATCCATTTGCGGGGTGAGATTCTCGATTCCTGCCTCCGTGCCGCCGCAGGAGAAAATGGCCATTTGCTGTCCCAGCCCATGACCTATTTTTTACAAACAGCCAAAACGCATCCGACTATATAATGTCCCGACGCGAGGTGCCTTATTCGCAAGGTATTCCATTTTGAATCTCCACGGGCACGGTATAAAGCCGATGCCGCGATCGTCTGGTGCTTCGACCATCGTTTTGACGTGGTACTCCACAAACTGACCAAGCGCATTGGCGTGGAATTTTTTGATCCCATTTTGGTTGCCGGAGGCGCCAAGTGCCTGGCCGGCAATGATCTGGAAAGAGACAGGCAGTTCGTGCTGGAACAGGTGCGTAAGTCCATCCAGTTGCACGGGACGCACACGGTTTTGCTCATGTTACATTCCGATTGCGGCGCTTACGGCGGCCTGGCGGCGTTTGACAATGACACCGCACAGGAAGCCGAGAACCATCGCAATGATCTGCATCGCGCCGTGGATTTTCTGCAGGCGCAAATTCCGGAGCTGACGATCCGGGGATTCTTTGTGGATTTTGAAGGCGTCTGGGAAGCAGATTACAGCAAGGACAGCGCAATAAGTGCCTGACTGACGAAGGGGTAAGCGATGTTTCACGGGGTCCAGGGGGAATACAGGTGGCTGGAAACGGCTGCCCATGAAGTATATGACGTTTTGCAGGTATGTCCCGCGGTAGCGGCAAACAAGAATGTTGTGATCACCTCTTTTGACTCTTACCCGCTTCAGCCAACTTCAGAAGAAATGCAGCGCGGTTGGCGCACCTCCGGACGGTTCCTGCATATTCCGGTGAGCGATAACGTTTCCGCCATACCATTTGAGGTTTTTGACGAGTGGTACATCTTTACCTCAGACTCCCCGGAACGCGACTACAAAATCTTTGTAAAGCAAGATTGGTTTACCCTCGGCCCAGCCCAAACGGTTTACTCGCGCACAGGAAACGCCTTTGACCTGAAACGCATGCAGCGCTGGTTTTGGCAGGAACTGGAAGAATCTAAGCCGGAATCCTATCTTGGCCGCGGCAGCCGGCTGAAATTTGTCAGCCGAAATCCGGAATACTTCAATACCGTGTTGCGCGGGCTGAGTTCGTTGGCCCGCGTCCGCGCCAAGGCGGCCAAAGCCCCGGCTTGATTCTTTCCACTTTGCGCAAACGTTCGTTCTGCGAGCCTATCCCCTAAGCCGACGCCGAACAAGTTTGAAAGAAAAGTATTCGCCGATTTCGCGCAAGATTGCCCCCATCCGTCGTTCTGAAAAGCAGTGGGAACTGCCACCGCCGCTGTGGTGTCTGATTCTCACGTGGGTGTTCTATGAAGACTCATTGGCTTCTTGCAACACTGTTCTCTACCGTCCCTTTATTTGCGTGGCAAGGAACTTCACCGCAGGCTGCGCTGGAAGAACTGGCCACCGCCACTAAGCCTGAGGCAATTGCCCGCCATCTTCCTGAGCCGGTGCAGAAGCGCATTGAAGTCCTGCCCAAATTACAAAAAGAAAAGGTGATGGAGCAACTCCTGGAAATGAAGAACACGCAGCTGGGCGGCTGCTCGGTCCGGCCGGCGAATGATTCTGAAGGCTGGGAAATTCTGGATGCAGACGGCAACAGCAAGGGGAAGGTGAGGCTCGCGAACGCATTCATTTCCGGCGTTGAAGCGTTGCTGCCTTTGCAGCTTGAATTCTCTGATGGCACTCAGGAGTTCATTGTCACCATGCACCTTGAGGATGATGAATGGCGCATCGATGACTTTGGGCCATGGGAGAAAAACGATCTTGGCCTGGCAAAACTGCTGCATCAGCCCAGTGATATGGAACAAAACGAGACTGCTGCGACAGAGACTATACGTACTTTGATAGGAGCGCTCCAGCGATACGCTTCCCGCTTCCCCAGAATGGGATTTCCCTACAATCTTCGTGCCCTAACCGTTTCCATGGAACCCGAGAACGTCTATGCAGGCCAGGACCCACTGCTGGATGAGTCGTTCGCTGCGGAGCCCTTGATCAAGAATGGCTACATTTTTCAATACCTGCTCACTAGCGCGGGAGATGGGGACCAGCGAGGATGGGGCAGCTATGAGATTACGGCCACCCCGGTTGAATTTGGCAAAACAGGATCCAAAAACTATCTCGCCAATCCGAATATCCACGTCACTTCGCAGAACCGGCCAGCCACCGATGATGATCCCAGATCGGAAGATTAGTTTCCCTATTTTGCCGAGGTCAATACCAGCGACTGGGTGTCTCCGGCGTTTACTCCGTCAAAAAATTTGCGGAGGTCCGCGTATTCGTTCTGGTGGAAGGCGATGCTGCCCATGGCATAGCTGCGGGTGACCCTTACGGAGTTTCCCTTCGCGATATGTGCAAGGGTGTAGAGTGAATAATCAGTCCGGACCGGCTGCACTTCAGGCATGTTTTCCAGCTGCAAAGTTGGAGGGAAAGTGATGCTTGTCTCATCCATCAGGTAATAAGGGAAGTTGAAATACACCGGCTGTTTGCGCTCACCGTGCGCAAAGGGCTGGCGGCTGCGCGATTCAAACAGGTTGGTGGGCACCAGCATGCGTTTGCCCACATTGCTGGCGTAAGACGGAATTTCAACCTTGAAGACGGCAGACAATTGCTTTTCTGTTTCCTCCCATCCATCGGAGGAAACAAGCTGTGCCGTGGCGCCGGCCGGAAGCATGGCTTGCAGTTCGTCTTCCAGTTCTTTCTTTCTTCCAGCGGCATCGGTCTTAAGGCCGCGTAGCTTGTGCACCAGGGCCTCTTCTCCCGCCCATCCAATCCCTATGGATCCTTTGGCGCTGCCATCTTCGCCGATTGTGATATTCCCCAGCCGCTTGCTGACCGCGTCTTTGTAACTTGCCTCTGTAGTTGCGCCCAGCGTGGTGCTTCCATCTGCGGTCTGGCGTATGCCCTGGGTAGAGGTATGCTGCCAGGCAAGATGCCCAAAGGGGCAGAGCGGCGTTCCCGGATCGAGGAATTTCTCTTTGCCATCCAGCATCACAATCACGATTTCTGACGTCAATTGCGCGGGATTGGGGACGTTCTGTTGAAAGAAATATTCGTCACGGTCGGCAACACGCATGAGGTAGGCCGGCAAATTGGCGGCCTTTGCCATGGCCCAGAACAGGCGTGCAATCTCATCGCGGTAGCCTTCATTCTTTTCCAGAACTCTGTCTAGGGTCCGCTTTTCCCTGCTTTCGCGGCTCAGCAGGTCTTCCAAAGCTCCTTCTTCTTCGTTGGTAAATGTGAGGTTCTTGATTTTCTGGACATAGGCATAGATCTTGCGCGCTTTCTGGTCAGCCGTGTCAGTGGGAGTGACGACGTGACTGGCCGCGGCGACAACCGCCGCCGAATGACCGGCAAATCTCTCAACCTCTTTGTTCCAGTATTTGCCTTCACTTTTCCAGAATTCCTGGGGCTTGCCCATTTTGCCCGTACCGTAATAAAAATTGACGCGCATCTTCAGCACGTCTGAGGGTGGCGCAAAGTCCTCCGGCTCGAAAGCAGGGATATCCTTCAGCTCAAGTTCCATCTTATTGGCAACCGTTTTGATCGCCGTGTTCTCTGGGAGCCCAATCAGCGAGTAATAAACGCGGTCCAGAGTCTGGCCGCGGCTGTCCTCAATGTAATGGTTCTCTTTGAACATTGGGACAAAGGTAAACTTGGCGCGCTTGGTCAACAAATCGTCCTGTACGACCCAATGCGGTGCAAAGACATAGTCCTCCCAGTATTCCGTGTATTTCCATTCAATAATGCTGCCAACCTGAACGTTGGGCAAAGTAAAAGTCTTGGCCAGGTACTTTAACCCCTGCGCTTTCACAATGGTGCTGTTAAAAGCCTTACCTGTAAGCGGGGTGATAGTCCCGTCAGGCGCTATGGTCCGCGCCCTGATATCAGTTATCCCCACGTATTTTGCGTCATAAGGAATCTCAACGCTGGCCCGGTCCTTACCTTTTTCCGTCAGCACCTTCAGGCGTTTATAGACATAACGATGGCGGGTCATGTCGTCGGCGGTTTCTTCATGATAGAGAATGATCGCGTCGCCCTGGTGCGCCGCATCCGCTGTCATCTTTAGCTCATCTGGATTGATCGGTAACCAATCATCGAAAGCATAAAGGCGATGGAATGGAGCCAGAGAAAGAACAGCCAGTAACAGGAGTGACAGCTTGGTGCGGACCATCTGGAGGTAACCTCGCGATGAATGGAAACTAGTTCGATTGCAGGCAGTTTATATAACAAGAGTCGCCTGCCCGCAAGACCATTCGCGATGGCGAATAAACATGGGTATACGTTCTATGGAAGCTAGAAGATCGCAGCCATGTATTGCACGGAAGCTCGTGGGCCGCGGTGCCCTCAGTGGATGATCGCGTCGCCCTCAGGCGCTTTTTCCCTGATCCGCTCAAACACAGCTTTTACTACTCGATCACAACGTACGGCGTGGAACTGATAAAGATCGGCGGCGCGGCCTTTGGCGCGGGCAAAAAGGTCTTTGCGCAGCATGGCATGGGCGCGGTGAAGACGCGTCTTTACTACCGCGTCACTCACGCCAAGACTTTCCGCGGTTTCCGCCACGCTCATTTCTTCCACTTCACGCAGCATCACTACGCTGCGGTACGCTTCCGGCAGATGGTCGATTGCCTGTTCCAGCAGTTCACGAGCCTGCGCGGTAGCGGTGCCATCTTCCGGGCTGGGCGAAGACGATTTGAGAATGGCCATAAAATCTCCGTTTTCAGGGAGTGCGTCCAGTTCTTCCATCCGTCCGCGGCGGCGCTTGCGTGCCAGCGCTTCATGGATGGCGATGCGAGTGAGCCAGGTGGAAAATGCAGCTTTACCGGCGAATTGATTCAAATGCTCGTAGGCGCGGACGTAAGCGTCCTGCATTACGTCCTCGGCTTCGCCGTCATCGCGCAGAATCATGCGTGACATCCGGTAAAGCCGCTGGTTGTAACGGCGCATCAGGATCTCAAAAAGCGCGGTTTCGCCCGCGAGCACACGGGCCACTACTTCCTCATCTCGCAATTCGCTTTGTGCCGTTACCGGGACCAGTATGGTACTCACCTGGGGTTCCTCCCTGCTTGAATAGAGTAAGCTGTATGCCAAAGGTTACAATTCTAAGTCCTTTGGGAGCATGGAAATGCGGGTTGCCGCCACTCTTATTTCAATTTTAATTTCTTCCGTGGTTTACGGGCAACATGCGCAAAACAGCAAAACCGACGTCCAACTTCGCGGTATCAGCGCCGTTTCCAGCAAGGTGGCATGGGCCAGCGGCGCTAAGGGAACGGTTTTGCGGACTACGAACGGCGGCCAAAATTGGGAGACATTGGTCATCGCAGACGCTGACGCTCTCGACTTTCGCGACATTCAGGCGTTCGACCAGAACACCGCGTTCGTGCTCAGTATCGGCCCGGGCGATCAGTCGCGCATTTATAAAACTTCTGACGGCGGCAAGATATGGCAGCGGCAATTCACTAATAGCGATCCTAAAGCTTTTTATGATTGCTTTGCCTTCTGGGACAGCACACACGGAATCGCCGTGAGCGATTCTGTGGATGGCAAGTTCCCGCTGATTGCCACCTCTGACGGCATGACCTGGAATCCTGTCGTGCCGAAATCCATGCCTGCGGCGCTGCCCAGTGAAGGTGCTTTCGCCGCCAGCGGCACATGCATTGCTACCTTCGGCAAGAATGATGTCTGGTTCGGCACCGGCGGCCCGGCTGCGCGCGTATTTCATTCCGGCGATCGCGGGAAGAACTGGACTGTTGCAGAGACGCCGATCATTCATAGCGCGGCCTCCCAAGGTGTTTTCTCTCTGGCCTTTTGGACAGCGAAAGATGGAGTGGCCGTTGGCGGAGACTACAAGGAACCGACGAAAAATGTAAACGTGGCCGTGGTAACCCACGATGGCGGCAAGATATGGACATTGGCATCGAAGCCGCCGCAGGGATATCGGTCAGCGGTCGCGTTCGGGACCTCGCACGTTTTAGTAGCCGTCGGAACCAGCGGTGCGGATCTGTCTAATGATGGCGGAAAAACCTGGTCGCCAATGTTTAGCGACGACCTGAATGCGCTGGCGCTGGTCGGAACTTCAGGATGGGCCGTTGGTCCCGCAGGCAAGATTATTAGCATTCATCTCGATTCCCATTGACGGCACATTGTCCCTGAGAATTTTTGGCCTATTGCCGGTTTGACCCGCATCAGAACTGCTGATTAGAATTTGGCCCTCATCTTTGGAGGTAGTCATGCACGTTCCTTTTGCTCCATCGCTTCGGTCCATTTTGTTTTCTTCGGCAAAAATATTCGTCGCTGCCTGCCTTGTGCTTGCAGCCGGCGCAATCTCAGCTCAACCGATTCCGCCGCCCGGATTAGTGATTGGTTCCGGCAATACCGCCACTGCGGATCCGCCTATCGCGCGACCTGACACAACGCCCTGCGTGGTAACGCTGTTCAATAATTTTGCCTTTGCGGATTTTTCTCCCAAGCTATTTTCCTTTACTCCCGCCTGCCCCGGACCATGGGCCAAAGTCGTGTTGAACGCGGATTTTTCCATTCAGGCGGGCAGGCAGTTTGATCGCACCGCCGAAATCTGGATTGGCGGAGTGAATGTCTATTTCGGGACGACCTCTGAGCCTTCAAGAACTGTGGCGCGTTCCTGGCACATTGAGCGCGATCTCACGGATTATGCCGCGCTCTTCAACACAGCGCAAAATGGCCGGGTTGACCTTGGCAATCTGGTGAACTCCACCTTCACCAGCACTTTATTCGGGACGGCCACAATCCAGTTCTATCCGCCGGATCGCCATCAGGACACGCCGCACACCGCCGATCTTGTTTTGCCTCTCGCGTCCGATCCCACGGGAGGAACGGCGTTTCTTTCCAACTCCACCAGCACGCTGGCAAAAGCTTTCACTCTGCCCACCAATGTTGAGCGCGCGTTTATCGATGTAGTGGCAGAAAGCCAGGCCGGAGACGAATTCTGGTACACATGCGTGCCGGATGACGTCGCCGGAGAACTGCAAAGTTGCGGCGGCGGCGCATTTCGTGAAAGCCAGGTCACCATTGATGGCACTCCGGCGGGCGTTGCACCCGTCTATCCCTGGATATACACCGGCGGAATCGATCCGCTGCTGTGGCGTCCCATTCCCGGCGTACAGACGCTGAACTTCGCTCCTTATCGCGTTGATCTCACGCCTTTTGCCGGCGTGCTCAGCAACGGACAGCCGCATCAGGTCGCGGTAAGCGTGTTCGGCGCTAATAATGGATTTTCCACCACGGCCACGCTGTTGCTATTCCAGGACCATGGATCAAACCAGGTTACCGGCGAAGTAACGCGCAACACCATCGGTGTACCCAATCCCAGTGTGGTTGAAAACCTCAACACCGCCCCGGACGGAACCATTACGGGCTCAGTCACGGTGGATTCGTCGCGCATCTTCCGCGTGGAAGGCTTTGTTCGTACGTCCCACGGGCGGATTGAAACCGATGTCCGGCAGAATATTCAATTTTCCAGCCGCCAGGACTTCAACATTACCAACACCGCGTTTGTGCAGAATATAAAACAGCGCACCACCATCACCTCTGAAACCCATACCAACGGCCACGGAGGCGGAAATGCATCCCAGCGTTTTGATTGGCCGCTGGACCTGGGTTTCACTTTCTCAGTGAATCCAGACGGCTCAGGCCAGCAAACCACCACGATCCGGCAGCAATTCCAGAGCGCGGCGCTACAGCATGGTGATGATGGGCACGATTCATTTAGCGTGGTTTCCAATACCGTCACGCCAAGCGATACGCTGCTTTTTGATTCCAACTTCAACATTACCGGCAGCACGGGCCAGCAAAGCGCACAGGACTTTTTCTCCAACGATTCTGTCAGCGGCTGCTTCAGCCGCCAGATCACCGCTTCCGCTGGGTTGCTCACGTCAATCACCAATGGCGCTTTGTGCGAGAAGAATGATAAATAACTGGAATGGGGGGCGCGGGCATCAGCTCGCGCCTCATTCCTTTCAGTCATTTTGCGGAGCTGGAATGAACCGCGTATGATTTCTCCAAAGCGAATGACTGAAGGATGCTTATGACGGATGCATCGGGCAGTTCTGCCATCCTGGACGTGACGAATTACGATCTGAAACAGGCGAGCTGGCATTGTGACCAGTTGGAGCGCGGCAAGGTACTGTTCTTCAGCCATGTGCCTTTTGTTTTTCCAGATGCTGACCGCGAGTTTCTTCTCTCGCAAAAGCAGACCGGCTCGCGATTTCACAAGAACATTTCCTATCGGCCCACTAAAGACTTGCTCAAAGGCGTGGATGAAAATTCTCCTGACCGCGAGCGCATGAACGCTATCATGCGAGGCTTCTCTGCCTCAGTAACTAAATTTATCTCGCAGTTTCTGGCGCCGTATGCGGGCAAGATGAAGCTGGATTTTGCCAGCTTCCGTCCCTTGGAAGAACAAGGCCGCGATCTTTCACTGCATAAGCGCAATGATCTGCTGCATGTGGATGCATTCCCATCGCGCCCCACGCACGGAGCGCGCATCTTGCGGGTGTTTGCCAATATTAATCCATCGGTCGGACGCGTATGGAATGTGGGCGAGCCGTTTCATGATTTTCTGCCCAAGCTGATGCAGAAGAAAAGAATTGGGCCATCGAACAGCGGAGTGGGACGCACGCTGGCGCATATGGCCAGCAAGATCGGTCTGCCGGTCCCTGATCGCTCACCCTATGATGAGTTCATGCTCTACTTGCATGATTGGCTCAAGGAAAATTCTGACTTCCAGAAGAACTCGCCGAAACAGGAACTGGTTTTTCCGCCGGGCAGCGCGTGGATGGTCTATACCGATGGCGTTCCTCACGCCGCCATGTCCGGCCAGTATGCGCTGGAGCAGACTTTTATTATCCCCAGGGAGGCCCTGGTCACGCCGCAGGTTGCGCCGTGCCAGGTCCTGGAAGATGGAAATTACGTGCCGCGCGCCCGAGCAAGCTAGGAGCTGTGGTGGCGAGCTGCTTTGCCGAGGTTCATCCGCAAGTTGAAACCGAAGCTGTTCAGGTTGAAGGTGGCGCTGCGGGTAAAACCAAGCTGCACACGCCATAACGGCGTGGGATCAAAAGCCACCCAGCTGTTGAAGCCGTTCTCGCGCGTCAGGCCGGAACCGCTGCTCACGGCCGATTGATCAAAGCTGTTCTTGCCCTTGCCTGAGCCGCTCTGACCTTTGCCCACGATCTTGCTGAAAATCTTCTGGTTGCCGAACGGAACAATTTCGTAACCGGAGCCACCCACGGAAAAATGCTTGACCAGCTCAAATTCTGCGCCTTCTTCAAGATGCGTGAGGAGACCCAGCGAGGTGAAGGGCTTGGTGTTCAATCCTGTATCGGGCACAGCGTTGGCCAGTCCGCCATCGAAGAATGGCGTGAGCCGGTCGAACGCGTGCTCAAAGCGGTTGTCCCAGTCAGCATTGGCGCGTCCGCTGCTGAAGCCCTTGGACGTGCTGCCGGTAGGCGCGGCCATGGTTACGGTGGAGCTATAGTCCAGAGTCTTGTTTGGCGCGCGCATGGCAAATCCAAAATAGGCATTGCCCAGACCGTTATTCGTCACGTCCGTAGTTGTCGTGGTCGCCGTTCCGTTGACCTGCGTAGTGGTGGTCTGCGTATTGGCAAAGTAAAACGGCATGCCCGCAAAAATGCCGAAATGCCTGTTGAAGTCGTAGCCGGCGTTTGAATCAAGCTTGAAGTTTTTGCTATCAGAGTTCAATGTGCCCTGAAACTCTTCAAAGCCGGTGAATCCTTTTTGCATTTCCGGAGCCGGCGGATTCTGGCCGAAAGCACAGACCGAAACAAGCAACACAACCGCAGAAATAAACTTACTCAAAAGACGATTCATGGCGCCTCCTTGTGATTGCGCTTATTCTGTCTTTTCTGTTCTTTGGTAGCAATGAACCGAGGTGTATTGTCCTTGTGGCATCAGGCTAGAACACTTGTGTTTGCTTTGCGATGTCACCTGCAGACATCGCTCCGCGGCAACAGCTTCCCATTTATGCTGGCGGCCCAAGCTTTTCAGATTGATACAATGCTTCGTCTATGAAACTGCTCAGGTTCTCTATCTTCTTTCTAGCGTCGGCGCTGCTTGCAGGCGGGCAGCAGAACGCAAAGCTCCAGACCGTGGTGATCCACGCTGGAACATTGCTCGATGGCAAAGGCCACACGCTGCACAATGTGTTGATCGTGGTGCAGGCCGGTAAGATCGTGCGGGTTGAGCCAAACGCAAAAGACCAGCTTATTCCCGGAGCTGCCGCGTACGACCTCTCGCACGTGACGGTGATGCCGGGATGGATTGACCTGCACGATCACATCACCTGGCACTTTGGTCCGAATGGACGCATTGAAGACAAGAGCGAGACGCCTTATCAGGCTGCGCTGGCCGCCGCCGGAAATTCTTACGCCACGCTGATGGCCGGTTTTACGACAATTCAAAGCGTGGGATCCCCCGAGGACAAGGACTTGCGCGCGGCGCTGCAAAGTGGAGGTCTGCCCGGACCGCGGCTGCTGACTTCTCTAGAGCCCATTGAAGACCCAAAGCTCACGCCAGAGCAGATTCGCGAAACTGTGCGCAAGCTCAAAGCGGACGGTGCCGACTTGGTAAAGATCTTCGCTTCACGCAGCATTCGGCAGGGTGGTACGCGAACCCTGAGCGACGAGCAGCTTCAGGCTGCGTGCTCTGAGGCCAAGGCACAAGGCCTGCGAACGCTGGTCCACGCGTATCGCGAGGCCGTGCGCGCGGCGGCGAACGCCGGCTGTACCGAGGTGGAACACGGCACCTACGCCACGCAGGAAGACCTGGACGCAATGGCGCAGCACGGGACGTTTTTCGATCCGCAGGTTGGCCTGGTGATCCACAACTATCTCGACAACAAACAAAAGTTTATCGGCGTGGGTAGTTATACCGAAGAAGGCTTTGCCAAGATGCAGGAAGTCCTGCCCGTTATCGCGGAGATGTTCAAGCACGCGCTGGCGACAAAGAACTTGAAAATTGTCTTTGGCACGGACGCGGTAGCAGGCGCACACGGCCGCAATGCCGAAGAATTTATCTATCGCGTGCAGGCGGGAGAAGATCCAATGCAGGCGATGGTGGACGCGAATGCGCGCGCGGCGGAGTCACTGAACATGCAGAGCGAAATCGGCGCGATTGCGCCGGGTATGCAGGCTGACATCATTGCCGTGGATGGCGATCCGATCAAAGACATCACGGCAGTTCGAAGAGTGGTGTTTGTGATGAAGGGTGGAAGAGTTTATAGAAATGATGGGCGATAGAGTATTCACTAAACTCTTGAATGTCATCCCGAGCGATGTACGAGGGAGCAAGGGCGACTAAGGACGAGCCGAAGGACCTATGTATTTAGAAAAGTGGTATTACGTTTACATCATGACAAACAGGTCCAAGACTCTTTATATCGGTATCACGAGCAAGCTGCGTGTGCGGGTCTTTCAGCACAAAACGAAGGCATTGAAGGGTTTTACCAGCGAATACAAAATCGATCGATTAATTTACTGGGAACAGTTTAAGAATGTGAACGCGGCGATTGCCCGCGAGAAACAACTTAAGGGATGGCGCAGAATCAAAAAGATCCAATTGATCGTGAACATGAATCCCACGTGGAGTGATCTTGCTGCTGATTGGTATCTAGAACTAAATACATAGGTCCTTCGACTCGCCCTCGGTCGCTTTGCTCCCTCGTGCATCGCTCAGGATGACAAAGATATCTTCTACGCTTCGCTTATGATGCTGATCTCCTCAATGAGATCCGCTACCAGCGTTTCTTCTGAGCTAGCTACCGGCCCCCATCACATGGGAGCGACCTTGCTGGCGCGGCGCGCGGGATATTAATTTGGCTTGCGACGCCCACAATTAGCCTAAGAACTTAATGAGTTGCGAGTAGAGTAGTAGGGGCCGAAACTCTGGCTATAGAAGAGGTTTGACTGAGCGTTCCACCACCTCAGTGTACTCAAACCCTATGATCTTCTCCCGCAGAATGCCCTTGCGATCGTAAATCAGTGTTGTCGGCAGGCCTTCAATTCCGCCAAACTTCTGCCGTACATCTTCCGTAGCCACAGCCAATGGATAGCGCACACCAAGTCTCCGGGCAAACCTTTTTGGATCTTCAGTGTCTTTCATCGTGTTGAATTTCAATCCGATCACGGCAAATCCCTTTGGTCCGTAACGGTTGAGCAACTGCTGGTAACCCGGCATTTCCCTTTTGCAAGGCTCGCACCAGGTCGCCCAGAAATCGATCAGTACCACCTTGCCGCGCAGTTTTTCTGAAGTGATTTCCAGTCCATGCAGGTCCTTCACTGAAAAATCAGGCAAGCGCGAACCAACTTCTCCCGCTGCGATTGCGGCTTGAACCGGTGCGGAAGTGCTCGCCGAATGCTGTTCGCATGCGGCGAGCGCAACAACGCTAAGGCACAGAAACAACCATCTTTTCAGCATTTATTCCTTTTTCTGCACTTCCAGGATTTCAAGTTTGAGCGGAACGGAAAGATCCGATTTCTTGTTCTTCTTTCCCGGAGGTTTCTTGTACAACTCACCGCGAACAGTGACCACGGTTTGGCTGTCCGCGAGAGACTCAAGCCCTTGCGACAGCTGATTAGGCGCCAGAGCGAATGACTGATTCGGGCCCACCTGTAAAGCCAGGTTGCCTGAAGAGTCCTTCACGAGCTTGCCCCGAGCTGTCAGGTCCATTTCCGCGACGCTCACACCGCTATCGTATGTGGCCTTGAGAAGCTGGACCGGATCAATGCGTCCATCTTCTTTGGGTGTGATCTGGACCTTTCCATCAATCAAACTGACATCAACCGTTTGAACGCCAGACTGGCGTCCGAGGTGTTGTTTCACCCCGTAGGCTCAAAAGTTTCAAGTCATTCCCTCCACGCGCATCTCTACGTGCTGGATCTGCGCCTGGGCCAGGGAAGCAATTCCCAACACGAACAACAAGGCCAATTTTTTCGACATCATTCTCCTCCTTTCAATTAAAGATGCATCCTGAATTGTTGTGTAACGCCAAAACTCACATGACGTCGAATCGGCATTGACATTGCTTCGCTCGAGTGCGCAATGTCCCAGTCCATGCCGAACCAAACGTGCATTCCCGGGCGAAGTCCAACGTATGTGGTTGCTCCGGCCAGCAGCGCATTCGTCCCGCTGCCCTGCTGGGTAATTCCGGCAACGCTCTCATCCCTAGAGTAGAGCCAGGTTAGAACGGGGCCAACAAACCATTCCTGTGATCCGTCCTTCGCCTCATACGGGCGATAGGACAGCCAGAAGCGGGATTCCACATCGCTGCCAAGGTTCGTTGCCTGCGTTCCGGTGGAGCGCAACAGTGAATGAAAGTCTTCATCAGCAACCAACCTCCTGAGATTGAACAGGCCGGTGTACGTCCAATTGGCTGCAATAAAAAAGTCCGTGGATCCTGAGCCGGGTTGCAGGCCCGCAGGCAGGCGGTTTCCAGTTCCATCTGTCAGACCTGTTTGCCCGGTCGGAAGTTTGGGGCCGGCGGTGACAGAGGCTTGGGTTGTGCCTCGTTGGGAATCCCGGCGAAAGAAACGGTATTTCACCAGAACCATGGCATCGCCCAGCCCGGTTCCCTGGAGCGAAATTGGAGCCGCATTGAAGTGATTCGTTACCAAGGGAACCACCACCGCAAGATCCAAGTCGGGATGGAACCCCCAGGTGAAGTTGAAGTCTCCTTCATGGGAGAAGGTGGGACGAGCTGTTAAAAGGCTGAGCTGCGGGGTCAAGCCGCGCGTGACAAAACTTGAGTTATAGGAAACCAATCCTCCGCCTGGAAAGAGCGGAGGTGCAGTTTCCGGAGCCGGGCCTTGAGTTCTTCCTGGCAAACTCCAACACAGCAACATAACTGCAAAGAGCCAAGCAGGCCTGGTATGGGCCTTGACGTTGCGCAATCGCATAAACTTTCCTTCCAGCAAAAATTAGGAGTGCCGCAGCACACTGCGGCCCCGTGTACCGGGACAGACTGGAAGGCAGATCAGATACGAAGAGGCGCTTGAGTTCGTGCTGGAGAAACAGGTGGCGCGTTTGCGTGCGCTGTAAGAACGCTCTGAGTCGAAAAATCTACGCGGTGACCGTTGAGAACCGGCAGGACGGCAAATAACACAACCGCAACGTGGGTATTTTGTGATGAGTATGTTTTTACGAACGGGGAGTGCGTGGACGGCATGGTCTTGCAGCAATCGTCACTTTGCTGGTGGCCCTGAGACGAGCAAGCCATGGTGTCGCAGCACTGCATCTCCTCATCGGAGGTCGAAGTCACGGGGCAGTTAAAGCCATAACAGGCAAGAGCCATGGCGATAACAACCATCAGAGTTGACCGTGCAAACTTCATTGAACTTTTAGCTTAGGGAAGAACGCCGTGTGAGTCAAGAACATGCAAGCAACTATGGTTGGGAGTTTCCTACCTCGCTCCATTCTTACTCAGCCGTGGCCGCGTTCGCAGCCTCATTGCCTTCTTCCAGCGGAAGCTCGAATATATGAACCGGTTCGTACTGGTGACTGGGTGAGACGGGAAGCATGAGTTCGAAACTCACTTGGTCCGAGCACTGCGAGCACCTGGGGAACCTATCTCCTTGCCTAAGCACAATCGAGCGTATAAGCCGGTGGGCTGTGTGGTAAACGTAATAGACCCCATCTTCCGGGATTTCCTCGTGGGTAAAAAATCGTTGTTTCGTCAAGAGAGCCTCCGCTTGCGCGCGGTAATTTGGGCTTTCACTTTTGTTGCCGTAGCACGTTTTGCGCTTTCAGCTTACTGCTGCAACATAATGCTATCTTGCGGCATCTTTCTATTCAATGTGGCTGAACCTTTTCGCGCACAACAAAGAGAATGTCACGCTGTATTCCGCGCACGTCTGCGCCGCGCGAGAAGACCGGGACGCAGGTGGGATGCAGTCCCGTGCGCCTGAACCATGGAACAGGCTAAGAGACGCTCTTGCGAACGCAGGAATTGAGGAGAGGGTCGTAGAGGAGCTTAAAACCTGGCTCGACCAGGACCCGCTTCGTCCCGTCCAGGTCGAGGTGACAATGGAGCAAGTAAATCGACTTGGCATCGCAATAGAAAAACCGAATTGAATATGGCATAAACCCTGTCCGGCGTTCGGTTCCCGACCATCGTATATTTCTGATTGTCCGGGAAAGCGCGGGAACAGGGCCCAAGCAGAGTACATCCTATAGCCGCATCGGCCAAATGCCAACTAACGCCATTTACCCGCCGACATACTGGTAGTGGGTCAGTTCGAAAAAAGGATTCGTCGCTGATGCTGTGGCGTTCCGGTCCTGGAACTCTATCGCAACGGCACGCCCGACCTGATCCCGCCCGCGTTTTTTCACGAGGCAGAACCCGGAAATGACCTTGTGGAAGCGGTAAAGAAAATCGTGAAGCAGGGGCGCACATCTTAGCGCGCACTCTAAACATGGCACAGACAGGAGTGCCTGTGCCACACGAGCATGGCGAAAAAGTTGCGGTACATGTCCAAGTTCGTGGCGGTTTTCTTTACGTCTGATAATACGCAGTTGAATTGCACTCAGCCGATTGCAATTTGCTGAAGGCCTGCTTGTAAGTCTTTCCAGCTCTGCTGGTTACATGTTTCCACAATGTAAATTGTTATCGGACGTGGCCATTGTCCTATTTCGCTATTGATTCGCACAGCGATTTGGGCTAAAGTTGGTTACTTTTGCCTGATTCAGATCTGGAGCAGTGTCTAGTGTCTGATGAAAAGGCGGGAAAGAGGACCGGAATTATGGAAGCAGCATTCAGCGGTCAGCATTCAGCAGTCAGCCAGGACCAGAACCAGAACCAGGATCAACAGCAAGAGCAAAGGCAGAACCTTCTCACTCCGGAACAGCAGGCGAACGCTTTGGCCGTCAAGTTGGCACGCACTTATGAAGAGTTGACGAGGCTGCTGGAACGGAATCCGGCGATGAAGCGGGAGATAACGCAGGGCACGAGCAAAGAAGACAAGGTTTACCAGAAGCTGAAACAGCGGCTGAAGATGGCGGATATGGCTCCGCGGTGCCGATGGGTGAAGCAGGACGGCACGAGCTGCCGGTCACCGCAGATGAAGCAGCACATCTACTGCTTTGCCCACATGCAGATGGCCGAGGCCAGGACGCTGTTGCTGCTGCTGCCGCCGCCGGAAGACGCCAACGCGATACAGGTGGGGCTGATGCGGATACAGAAGGCGATGATTGAGGACACGATATCGACGAAGAAGGCTGGACTGCTGTTGTACTCCATGCAGCTGGCGCTGACGAACGTGGGCCAGACGACCTTTGGGAAAGCTAAAGACGAAGAGATGGTGCGGGACACGGTGGATGAGGAAGATGCAATCAGCGAAGAAGCACGTAGCAACCAGCACTCAGCGTTCAGCGAAGACCAACACCAACAGCAAAGGCCTTTTACCGCAAAGGACGCAGAGGGCGCAAAGGAAAACCAAGGCTTACCACTGATGAACACTGATGACGCTGATAGGAATGGGTTACCGCGGATGGACGCGGATGATCGCGGATTGAACAACGGGACAAAAGAAATTGAGTGGAGGCCTACGCCGGATATGTACAGGATCGACACGCCGGAAGGGAGAGAGGCTTACGAGGCCTGCTTTGGAACAAAGATCAATGGGACGAAGATCAAGCTAGGGAGCAACAGCGAGCAAACGCCGACGCAGGCGGTCATCGCACGAGAAGAACGCACTGAAACGTACAATTCATCCTTGCGGGATGAACGTCCTAATTCGCTCCGCTCACCCATGCCTAAAGGCATGGGCTTGGGCCCGCGGTCTGCGAGCGAACCGCTAGACGCTGACACTGGCGCAGGGTCAGTTCTTCGACCTGAAACCTACGCCGTTCTGGGATGAGCTGGGATGCGGTGGGAGACCCAGGGAGGGGGGGGCGGTGTTGGCTTCGCCGATTTAGGTCCTTCATTCGCGGCAGAAGCGGCCGCTCTTTCAGGATGACAGGTTGAGGCGCGGCGAAATTCCACCCCGCCAAGCCAGCATCGGGCTCGTCGGGGACCCCGGTTTGCGCCGCGCGGCTTTAGTGATCGCCGGGATCGCCGTCATCGCCGACATCGCGCGTGATCGGAAAACCAGAGCCTCGCCATTGATGAACACCGGTGACACGGATCAGGAATCGGATGATCGGCTAATAGCTCCCGAGGGAGCACGGCATAGCTGCCGGAAAGATCTTTGACAATTATGATTGGCAACGCGGCCAAGAATAAAGGAGACGCTGAATCGCCGTCATCGCCGCAATCGCCGAGATGGAATGACCGGACGACCGCTGGAGCTCTGTCCTCAGTGTCCGTTCTTAACGTACTGCGACCGTACCTCGAAGAGTTTTTCCAGTTCGCGGCTGCCAAGCGAGCGGGCGGTGCCGAGTTGGCGCGTGGTCATCACGATCTTGGCGTAGTGCTCCACGGCTTCCATTCTCATATAAGCGCGGCAGAGATCTTCACCATAGGTAACAACGCCATGGTTCGCCATGAGGATAGCGTCATGGAACGGGATGAAAGGCCGCAGTGAATCGCTAAGTTCCATGGTGCCGGTGGTGGCGTAAGGCGCAAGCGGAACGGCGCCGAGCGTGATCACAATTTCCGAGCACAGCGGTTCGTCCAGCGCAATGCCTGCTGAAGCAAAACCCGTGGCGGTGCAAGGATGAGCATGGACCACGGCTCCCACGTCGGGGCGCATGCGGTAAATCGTAAGGTGCATTACGATTTCGCTCGATGGATTGTAGGTGCCGCTTAACTTCTTGCCATGAAGATCAACGACGACCATGTCTTCCGGCCGCATCATCCCCTTGCTGAAGCAGGTGGGCGTGACCAGCACGCGATCCTGGTCCAGCCGGACAGAAAGGTTTCCGTCCGTGGCGGCCACAAAACCCATGCTGTGGAGCATCTTGCCGAAGCGGGCAAGCTCCCGGCGCAGATCACGTTCCCTGCGGGATGCTTTACCGGCAAATCCTAGAGCTGCGGTTGATTTCATCAATTCCCCAAGATAACTCATGACTACACCTTTCAAATCGGTACGTGCGAAAATTAGTTCCTTACGCTGCGGGCTTCTTCGCGGCAAAGCCCTGCCCATAGACTTTGAAGCCAAGCAATGTCGCCATATGCGCACATCCGGAGCAACGCAACGTACACTCCCGCGTTATTTCAATCGGGAGTGACGGACGTCTGCCGCTCAGAACGTTCTTGCAAGCCTGAATGACTTCGCTTGTCTTCGTCCGATCCTCTTTTTTATGTGTGGCCAACGATCAATTGAGGTCCGCACCAGTCAGGCTCAATGCCGCAAAAATTCGGAAGGTTCTATAAAGGTGCGAAGGACCGTTGTACCAGTCAATAAAAGAGGATTAGCAAAGTCTTACGCAGAGCATTTTAAGAACATCACCGTGCGCGGTGGCATTCCAGTCTATCGGCCGGAAGCGCATCAACAACGTAAGAAAATACAATCCTAATAAAGCCTGCGTTACAAGGATGAAGTTAGTGACAGCGGATTTTCCTGAGAAAGCGGCGTCCATTTCCGGCAGAGGAGAGATCAGCACATAGAGTATGCCGAACACAACAGCCAGAGTAATTGCGCACTTGAGGGAGGTGGACACGCCAGCCCATATTATCCGATTTTCAACTCAGGTAAAAGGAATTTGCTCAACAATTCAAGGTTTCACTGCGGGGAGCCGATGGTCCAGGAGACACTCCAAAAGCGCATCTGCAAAACCAAAGCAGCTGCTGTTCCTTTTCGGGACGCCGAACGGGTCGCAATGTTCGCGATAATCAGAGCCTCGCTGGCAAATCGCTGCTCGAACGCTGCCCCAAACCTGCGATCAGCGCCCAAAGAGGCAATGCAATGGAAGGCAGAGCTGCACCGATCTGTCTCTATCGGACAGGTCATACCAACTTGGCAGAGGGGAACTGCATCGATAAGCAGTAAGTTGCGATCTCCAGACAACTCCTTGTTCAAAAGTGCACACGTTTATGACTGAACTTTTTAAAAGCTCAAGCATCATCCCTGAAAGCGGAATTTATCGCGTGATCCACTCGCAACATCGCCTGCCCCATGAAGTGACGCTGATCGGGGGACAAACCTTCCCGCCTTGCGGCAAGTGCCATGAAGAGGTCCGGTTTGAACTTGTCCGTGAACTTCCGGAGCTGGAGCGCGAACGGCGTGGCCATGTTTCGCTTTATAGCCTGCCGGCGCTGGATGATGAAGACGACTCTACTGATTGAGCAGCGTCTATCGTCATTCGATATATTCTTCTGGTAACCAGGCACTCAGCCGGATGAAGGCAGGTGGCTTCTTATTTTGGTATCGAACAAACCCACAAAAAAAGAGATGCCGCTTTCACGGCATCTCTCTTTAGGATCGGGCAATTTGAGAATTAAAGCTTTGGTGGATTGTTATTAGTCGGCGGACTGGATACCGGCGGTTGCGATGAGCCGTTCGTTGGAGTGGTCTGCGTTCCCGATGTCCCTGCCGGACTTCCAATGCTGCCCGGCGCAGACGTAGCTGGTTGTGTAGAAGTGGGGTTGCTCTGCGTTGCTCCAGAGACGCCGCTAGAACCGGAACTACCCGGAGCTGTACCCACTGTCGCCCCTTGTGCGCCGGTGCTGCTGCCAATTGCATTGCCGCTTACAACTAATTCAACCCTGCGGTTCTGCTGGCGTCCTGCAGATGTTGCGTTGCTGGCAACTGGATTGGATTCTCCGAATCCTTTGGTGGTCACTGCGTCAGTCCCGACCCCCTGGGCAACCAGGAAATCACGCACGGCCGCGGCCCGCTTGTCGGACAAGGTCATGTTGTATTCTGGCGTGCCTTTGTTGTCAGTAAAGCCGTCGATCTCCAGCTTGAGGTCAGGATAAGCCAAGATGATGCCCGAGACTTTTGCCAGACGCAGTTTGGCGTCCGGCTTCAGGGTAGCCTTATTGAAGTCGAAAAGCACGTCCGACATGCTCACAATTAGTCCGCGGGCACTGTCACGCGTCTGCAGCACCTGATTCAACTGTTTAAGCAAACGCTGGCGTTGCTCTTCTGCCTGTTGTACGGCCTGTGCTCGAGCCTGGTCAGACTGCTGAGCCTGCAAGCGTGCCTGCTCAGCCTGTTGCGTCAGGGTCTGCTGCTGCGCCAAGGCAGCTTGGCGAGCTTGTTCAGACTGCTGTAATTGCTGCTGGGCCGCGGTCCGATCCTGCGCTGCCTGTTGTGCGGCCTGCTCCGCTTCTAACCGTGCCTGTTCCGCGGCCTGGCGCTCTTGCTCGGCCAATTCGCGTTGCTCCTTCTGGTGTTGCGCGTCCAGGCGAGCTGCATCGGCACGCGCGGACTCAGATTCCGCCTGTGACTGCGCCTGCTGTATGCGGTCCTGCGCACGCTGCCGTTCCGCTGCTGTCTGCTCTTCCTGCTTTTTCTGGAGCGTCAATAGTCGGGCGTCTTCCGCTGCCTGCGTTGCCGCGCGAGCTACCGCCCCGATAGGCGTAATGTTCTGCTTCTGCTTGAGATAATTCTGGCCCTGCGCCAGGTAGGCTTTGGCTTTTCCCAGCGTGTCCGCCGCGTATTGGTCGGCTCCTGCGGCTTGTGCAATGGCGATGGCATTTTGTGCTTCCAGCAGCTCCAGCGGGGTCTTTTTATCCGCAGTGGTCGCGGGCAGCTGATCTGGCGGGATGTTAACCGTGTATTGCCCTCTTTGCAGCAAGTCGAATTTGGCGGAAATAGGATGAATTCCGCCCGCCGTATCCTGCCGCACAATGTTTTCCGCCACCACAAGATTGCTCGGACGGGTCACCGCAAAGTAGGGCTCTGCCGTCACAATCATTCCGAACTCCTGCAATCCGCTGGTGACCTGCAGGCGCGAATTCCCGTCGTCATTGGGCCTGATTTCTCCCAGGTTCATCGGGCGGCCTTCCGGAGTGATGGCCCAAAGAACATACGTCAAATATTCCGGGCCAAAGCTGCGTGGCGGCGCCAGGTGATGCAGGTTGGCGTCAATCGCCAGACGGCCAGTATGCCCGGTAACCCTGGCGTTTCCATCGACAGCGGGCATGAGCGAGGTCCCTTTGAAATCGACCTGGGTTGTGCCTCCACGGTCACGATAGTCCACCGCTTGCGTAGTACGCTCGACGACGGTTACGCGGTAAACAGGGATCTTTGCGTTCTGCTGGTCGTCATCATTGGACTGAGCGTCTGGTTTTTGGGTGTTCTGAGGCGAATTGTTGTCTGAGGAACTCTGGGTTGACTGGGGTGGATTCTGATTATCCGGCGTGGATGGCGCGGCGCCCTGCTGGGCGGTAAGCGGCAGAAATGTAAAAGCAGAGAGAGTCAATGAAAGCAACAGATTAGTTTTCATGCGCAAGTTCCCCCTAGGAACAAATTCATGTGCGTATATAGATGAGGCAGTACATCCGAGCGTTTTCCATTCTAAGCTTTTAAGCCAAGGCTGATAAATGCCGCTACCTGCTTTGCCGAATCAGCGCACCTGAAAGCTGATATCCGCATAAAACCGGTCAGGTTTGCCGTTGTTCATATAAGGACGGAAACGCCATTGCTTCAGCGCGGCGGCGCCAGCCGTATAAAGCGCAGGGGCAACTTTGTTCTGGTTCAGGACTGCCTGCACCCTGCCGGCTTCGTCCACGGAAATCCGCAGGACAAATTTAGTTCCCTTGCGCGCTTTTCCTGGCGGGACCACCGCTTCCACTACACGCGTAGCCAGCTTGCGGGCTTCCGCGTCGCTCAGCACTGGTATGGGATTTTCAATGCGGGTGGCAAATGCGAATGTCAGCACTGCTTCCATCTGTGATGGTCCGCCATTGTTGTATGGCTTGTAATGCCAGTGCAGCAGTTGCTCGCGGATCGCTTCGTTTAGCTCCGGGTTATTCGAGGCTAGAGGCCACACTTCGCGCACCTGCCCGGTCCGGTCAACAGAGATATAGACGCTGATCACGCCTTCAGTCTTTCCTTCGCGCACTGGTGGCCATACAATGGGCGGAGTATTCAAAGCCAATGCGCGCGTAGAGGCCTCGGCCACCTGGCTGGTCTTCATCTGGTCCGCGGCAGGAGTGGCGGCATCAATGGCAAATAACTTTTCGTCGGGGGCGGCGAGTTCTGCAATTTCGGTAACCTTGGCCGTTAAAACCAGGCCGGGTGCAAATTCGGCTTTGATGGTGCGCGCAACCATCTTCTTTTTGAAAGGCAGATAGTTGTCAAACTGCGCTTTGTAGCCGGGAGTGACCACCGCCTGCAGCAGTCCGCCCTTTCCACCAAAACAGAAAGCAGAGCTCACTGTGTTTTGCGCTGGAGCCATTCCCACCCTGAACTGCATGTTCACACAGGAGTTTGATTTGGCTGAGTCTTCCGGAATCTCTATGTGGCCTTGCATCAATTTAAGCTGGTCCACCATGGGCAGGGGATCAAACAGGGCAGTCACCATGTCATGCAGCCAGAAAGGATAATAGTCGCCGGTAAGCTTTTCAGATACCTTGTCGCCATTGACGATCAATGTCTGGGAAAACCCGGCAGCCTGCACCGTGCGCCGCCATTTTTCCGGCGCGACCCAATACTCTTCCACGTCAGCCGCGTACTCCGGTTTAGGTGCGCCTGCATTTGTGATGTGCGCCTTCAGATGAAACGGAGTGCCGCCGGCCAGCGTGAGCTTGCTCTGCTGCACCGCGTTCTCCGCAGCCTGACCGATGGAAACAATTTTGTCGCCAGCCTCCTGCCCCGCTGCATTCACAGCCAGCAAAGAGACCAGCACCAGACAGAAAAGCCGCCAGACGCTCATGCTTTTTTTTCTTCGAGCGTGGAAAGAAACTGCCGTGCTTCGCGGGCGTTGTACGTCTTGTTATAGATGGGCGAGTCTGGTTCTTGTAGCCGGCCGCCTTCTCGTAGTGATCCGGTATCGAGAGCGGCAAACCCAATCTCTTCAATCAGCCGCGCCACAATCTTTTTGGCTTCCAGATCATCGCCAGCCAGATAAATCGTATGCCGCTCGTCGCTGGGCAAATCTTTGCGGCCACGCTCCGCCAAATGGACGTAGTAGATGGTATTGAAGGCCTTTACCAGCCGCGAACCGGGCAGCCGCTTCAAAACTTCTTCTGAAGAAGTGGACCCGTCGAGATCGTAAAAACCGCCGTCTGGCCTGTAAGGGTTCATCGCGTCAATTACGATCTTGTTGCGCAACAGCTCCGGTTCTGGGAGCGCCTCTGGGGAGCGCCAGGGTACCGCGAGTAGTATTACGTCGCCAAAGCGCGCTGCGTCGCGGATGGTCATGGCGTTTGCCTGCGGCCCAAGCTCGATGATGAGCTCGCGCAGTGAATCCGGTCCACGCGAGTTGCTGAGAGCCACGTCATGTCCGGCGGCCACAAAAAGCCGCGCTGCAGTGGCGCCAATGTTACCTGCTCCCAGGATTCCGATCTTCATGCCATGCTCCAATGGAAATATTCATTGCATTTTCTAATCCAGCAATCATTAAAGCAGAAATTATATATGTTCAAAACTGAACAAGCTGTAACTTTGGCTCTTCGTAAATCGCTCAAAACATGATTGTTGCCTCCTGCTCTTCAGTCCACTAGAAAACGTCTTTACATTTCTTTATTTTTTTCTTGGCAATGTTTATCGGATGCGTATAATCGCCCCAACCTAGTTCTAACCATGTGGGGAAAAAACTGCGTGAGTGTGGTTTGAAATGATCGGAACGCCAGGGGCGGTTCCGAAACAATCAAACAGATCACAGAAGTGCGTCCGTCGGAGCGGCTAGATTCTCACCTTCTTCTGCCCGAAGAAAGCAACACTTTTATGTGTGGCATCCTCGGGTATACGCACATCCATAAACGCCTGCCGCGCGGCGTGATGGACGCGGCGCTTGCGTCTCTCACGCATCGTGGGCCGGACCATCAGGGCCGCTTTGAGTCAGAACTCATCTCGCTGGGCGCAACGCGCTTGCGCATTGTTGACTTGGAAAGCGGCGACCAGCCGCTGATCAGCCCTGACGGCGACGTTATCGTCGTATTTAACGGCGAGATATTTAATCATCATGAACTGCGGCTGGAGTTGGAAGATTCCGGCGCGATCTTTGAAACGCGTTGCGATACTGAAGTGGTCCTCCATGCATTCTTGAAATGGGGCAGTGATTGCTTTGCCCATTTCCGCGGCATGTTCGGCATTGCTATCTGGGTACAGTCAGACCGGCGGCTGATTCTTGCACGCGACCGCATGGGCATTAAGCCGCTGTATTACACCGAGCATAATGGCGAGCTTCTTTTTGGTTCAGAGCTGAAGTGCATCTTTGCTCACCCTGAAGTTCCCCGCAACCTCTGCATGGCCGGACTGAACTGCTATCTCAGCCTCAACTATGTGCCTGCGCCTTACACGCTGGTGGAAGGCATCCGCAAACTTCTGCCGGGACATGTAATGCAGTGGCGCAATGGCAAGGCGAGCGTGCAATCCTATGTGCGGAAAGAATCCTCCACCGCGGCGCCGTGCTCAATTTCTGAAGCTACGGAAGAGCTGGATGATCTGTTGCAAAAGTCGGTGCGCGAGCAGCTCATCTCAGACGTTCCTGTTGGAATATGGCTGAGCGGCGGACTCGACTCTTCTACCATCCTGCGTTACGCGGCGAAAGCAGGCACCGCAGAGCTTCGCACTTTCTCCATAACTTTTAAGGGGCGCTCGTTTGACGAGAGCGCTTCCATCGCGGAAACTTCCCGGCACTTTGGCAGCAAGCACACCGAGTTTGACCTGGATGAAACCGCGGATCTGGAAAATGCCATTGAAAAGATGGCCTATTTCTCTGACGAGCCCAGCGCCGACGCAGGCGCGCTGCCGGCATGGTTCCTGGCAAAGATGAGCAGTAAAGATGTAACCGTGGTGCTCACGGGCGAGGGCGCTGACGAACTTTTTGCGGGCTATCTTACTTACAAAGCTGACCGCTATGCCGCCATGGCCCGCCATGTCCCTGCAGGTTTGCGCCGGGCCGCGCTAAAATGCGCAGGCATTCTGCCGGTTTCTGACGACAAGATCAGCTTTGAATACAAGGTCAAGCGCTTTCTGCAGGGATCGCTGCTTTCGCCGGAGATGGCGCACGTTTTCTGGAATGGGACATTTACTGAAGGCGAGAAGCGCCAGTTCTTCCGCTTCGCCGATGCTGACCCGCTGAACTCGGTGCTGCAAAACATGACGAGAAAGCCTGGCTTGCAGCGCTATTTAGACTTTGATCAGCGTTATTACCTGGCCGACGATATCCTTTACAAAGTTGATCGCATGAGCATGGCGCACTCGCTGGAAGCGCGTCCGCCATTTCTGGACCCGCGCATTGTGGATTTTGCCGCGCGCCTGCCTGAACGCTTGAAGCTGAATGGATCGCAATCAAAATACGTCTTGCGCCGCCTGATGCATGACAAGTTGCCGCCCAACATTCTGCGGCGTCCAAAGATTGGTTTTGACATTCCCGTCCACGATTGGTTCCGCAGCGTGCTGCGGCCCATGCTGCTGGACACGCTCTCAGAAGACGCCGTGCGCGCCACCGGGTTATTCAACTGGAACGCCATGGAGCAGTTGCTCAGCGATCATCTGGAGCGAAAAGCAAATCTGGGGTATCACTTATGGGGTCTGATGGTCTTGTTGTTGTGGATGAAGCAGTGGAACGTGGGCCTGGGGAGCAGCGAAGCGGCTCCGAGCGAAGCCGTCCCCACGCTTCTCGATCAGGTTGGATCGTTGTAGCCGTAGCCTGCTTCGTTTTCCTGATAAATATCGTCAGCCCTCCGCGCCTGATGGATGATGTGGATGCCGTGCAGGCGCAGATCGCCCGCAACATGCTTGTGTCAGGTGACTATGTCACCGCGCGCCTGGATGGCGTTGCCTACCTGGAAAAAGCGCCGCTGGTTTACTGGATGATGGCGGGCTCTTACAAAATCTTTGGCGTGCATGACTGGGCGGCGCGACTGCCGCTGGCCCTGGCCGTGGTCCTGCTGTGCTTTGTTACGTATCGCTTTGGCCGTTGGGCTTTCGACGACAAAGCAGGGATGTTTGCGGGCATGGTGCTGGCAACTTCCGTCGGGCTTTTTCTTTTTACTCGCATCCTGATTCCCGACGCGATGCTCACACTCACCATCACTGGAGCAATCTGGGCGTGGCTGCGCCTGCTTGAGTCCGATGAAGAACATCAGCATCGCTGGGCCGTGATCATGGGCTTGTGTTTTGGCGCAGGGCTGCTACTCAAAGGCTTGATTGCCGTTGTGTTTCCGATTCTTGCTGGCCTTACGTTTATGGCAGTCACGCGCCAATTGTTCCGCAGAGTTGCATGGAAAAAGCTCGATCTCTGGCTGGTCGCAGCCGTCGCTGTGATGATTGCCGCACCCTGGCACATTCTTGCGGCCATCAACAATCAGCCTACATTTGCGTTTTCTCTGCACAGCGGTCCCGGTGAGTATCGGGGCTTCTTCTGGTTCTACTTTTTCAATGAACATCTTCTGCGCTTCCTGAATATGCGTTACCCGCGCGACTACAACACCGTGCCGCGCCTGTGGTTCTGGCTGCTGAATCTGGTATGGCTGTTTCCCTGGTCAGCCTATCTGCCGGCTGCTCTGAAAGAGTCATACCGCGCACCATCTCGTGCCAGCCGCGCACGGCTGATGGCAGTTTGCTGGATCGGAGTGGTGATGGTGTTTTTCACTTTCTCCACCACGCAGGAGTATTACTCCATGCCCATCTATCCTGCACTCGCCTTGCTGCTTGGCTCGGCAATAGGTTCCGAGACAACTCGTGTACGCCTGGGAACGCGGATATTGCAGGGCATTTCAGGCGTGGCTTGTCTGGCGCTGGCAATCGTTCTCATTATGGTGTGGCGGCTGCCCGCAAACGGCGACATTGCCCAGGCCCTTACGCAACATCCTGAAATGTACACGCTCTCCATGGGACACATGGGCGATCTCACGTTGAACGCGTTTGCCTATTTGAAGCTGCCACTGGCCATGGCGGTTATCGCGTTTGCTGCTATCGCGGTCGGGCTGGCTCTCTGGCGTAACAACATCAGCAAAAGCGTGGTGGCGGTCGCCATTGGAATGGTCATTTTCTTTCAAGCGGCGCGGCTGGCCCTGGTCCGCTTTGACGGCTATCTCGGCTCGTATCCGCTGGCGCAAAGCCTGATGAAGTCCCCGCCGGGACAACTGGTGGAAGCGAACGCCTACTACGCCTTCTCCTCCGTCTTCTTCTATACCGGACAAACCGCGCTGCTGCTCAATGGCCGCACCAACAACCTTGAATACGGATCGTACGCGCCGGGCGCGCCGAATGTATTCATCGACGATGCGAAGTTCGTGGCGTTGTGGCAGGCGCACTCGCGCTGTTACCTGCTGGCGTACGGAAGCGAAAAAACTCGTCTTGAGAATCTGGTCGGCCAGTCCAATTTGCACGTGGTGGCGGAAAACGCCGGTAACTACCTTTTCACCAATCTGACGATTCCCTGAGGCCGCACAAATAAATGATGCAATGGCAAGAGAGCATTCGGCTGGCACTGCACGCGCTTGGCGTGGACAAGGTAAAGGCGTTCCTAACCATGCTGGGTGTGATGATTGGCAGCGCCGCAATTGTGCTGGTGATTACGATTGCCTCGACCGGAAAAGCTTACGTTGTGGGCCAGATTGAAGGGATTGGCGCGAACCTGGCTTACGCCGCGCTGGACCGAAACGGCGTGCCTGCCGTGCCGGGCGACGAACTTTCAGCCGGCGACTTGGCGGCAGTGCGGCAATCGCTTTCGATGGTCACGGCTGCCGCCGGAACTTACGATAATCCTTTCGACTTCAAGCTGCGTGGCAAGGTGGTGCGCGCGCGCCTGGTGGGCGTGACGGAAGAGTTTCAGAAGATCCGCAAGCTGGTGATGGTTTCCGGCCGCTACTTTGATGCGGAAGATTTTGTGTCCCGCGCCAAGGTTTGCCTGGTGACGGAGCACATTGCGGCCGATATTTTTAATGGCGAGACAGCCGTGGGCCATCCACTGCAACTGGAGCATCTGCGCTGCACCATCATCGGTGTATTTCGCGAAGGCGTGCCTACGTTTGGGCAGTCGGAAATACAGGATGAAACCGTATTGATTCCCTTCCCGTTGATCAAGACTGTTACGGGCGACGATTTTTTTCAGGTCATCTACGCTCAGTCCGCTTCATCCGACGAGGTGCCCGCCATGACATCTGAAATGGCGCGGCTGATTCACAGCCGGCATCGCAAGGCGGCGCGCTATGAAGTGCAGAACCTGTCGTCAGTGCTGGGCACGGTACACACCGTTTCTCTGGCCATGAGCCTGGTGCTGATGGGCGTGGCGGTGCTCACCCTGATTACCGCCGGGACCGGCATTATGAATATTATGTTTGTGAATGTGGCCCAACGGACGCATGAGATTGGCATTCGCAAGGCTCTGGGCGCGCGGACGGCAGAAATCCGGTTGCAGTTTGTTTTGGAAGCTGCGTTCATCAGCTTGTCCGGCGCGATTATTGGCGTGATCATCGCGTGGGCGACGATCTGGTTTGCCGTTGGGCTGACTGAAAGCGCAGTGCCGCTCTCAGTCTCATGGACCGCGGTATTCTTCGCGCTGCTGCTTTCCACCAGCGTTGGAGTGCTCTTCGGATATCGTCCGGCCAACGCCGCAGCACAGTTGAATCCAGTGGATGCGCTGAGGGTGGATGCTTAAGCTTACACGGCCTGCCCCGCACTGAATCCTGACGCCCAGGCCCATTGAAAATTGAAACCGCCGAGATGGCCGGTGACGTCCACTACTTCACCGATGAAATACAGCCCTGGCACTTTGCGGCTTTCCATGGTCTTGGCCGAGAGCTCATTCGTGTCCACGCCGCCCACGGTGACTTCGGCCTTCGTATAGCCTTCAGTCCCCGCCGGAGTGATCTGCCAGTTGTGGGCATACCGTTCCAGTTCGTCAAGTGCATGATTGCTCCATCCGTGCGGTGGATACACGTCAAGCCAGCGCTCGGCCAAGCGCGTGGGCAATGCATTGCGGAAAGCAGCTTTTGCGGAGTTGAGATCGCGCGGCTTTTTGGGATCTCGCAGCTCAGCGGTCAAGTCGCGCTCCGGCGCCAGGTCGAGCGAAACCGGCTGTCCCGGTTTCCAATAAGAAGATATTTGCAGGATGGCCGGGCCGCTCAGGCCGCGGTGCGTGATCAGCATCTTTTCGCGAAAGACCTGCGCTCCAATGGACGCAACGACCTCAGCCGAGACTCCGGCGAGATCGCAAAAATGCGCCGCGTCATCTTTATTCAAAGTAAACGGCGCTAGTGCCGGACGGGGCTCCACGATCTTCAGTCCAAACTGGCGAACCAAGTCATAACCGAATCCTGTAGCACCCATCTTAGGAATCGAGAGGCCACCGGTGGCGACAACCAACGACTCAGCGTGGAATTCGTCGTCGCCAGCGTGCAACAGAAAGCTATCTTCCTTCGATACTTGCTCAACATTGACATTGGTCTGAATGCGCACACCGGCTGCGAGGCACTCCGCTTCCAGCATGGCGACGATCTGCTGCGCGGAACCATCGCAGAAGAGCTGGCCGAGAGTTTTCTCGTGGTAGGCAATGCCGTGTTTCTCGACCAGCGCAATAAAGTCTGCAGGCGTGTAGCGCGCCAAGGCTGACTTGGCAAAGTGCGGGTTGGCGGAAATGAAATTTTCCGGACGGCAATGCAGGTTGGTAAAGTTGCATCGCCCGCCGCCGGAAATGAGAATCTTTTTGCCGATGCGCTCGGCCCGCTCCAGCACGGCCACGCGGCGTCCGCGCTTGCCGGCTTCAATGGCGCACATCAGGCCGGCCGCGCCGCCGCCAAGAATGATGACATCGAAACTTTGCATAAGAAGTGGCCAGGAAAGCTTTTACCGCAAAGGGCGCGAAGGACGCAAAGCAAGCGGATAGCCTGCGTTACGATCCGTAGCGCGTTAAGGTCGCCCACCTATGAGAGCGCAGTTTGGTGCACCGATGATCATCTGTACACAATCACGAAAAAATACAGCCGTGCTTAGCGGCGCAGGGCAAACACTGCTAGCACCACCAGGCCGACCGTCATCAGAATATTCCACACCAGCAGCGCCAGCAGCCAGCGGCGCAGGCGCTCTTCACGTCCGGCAGCCACGTTGTTGAGCGTTTCAAGATCAGACTTGAGCTGCAGCACGTAGCCTTTGATCTGGTCAACATCGGCGGCAAGCAGTTGCACAGGATCAGGTCCGGAAGGCCCGGCGGTTGAGGCTTGTCCCTGGGCAGCGCGAGACCTAATCGAGTCGCGTAAGACATTTCCGCCGTGCTCCACCGCGATTGGCGCGAGCATGCGCAATATTGAGCCTAGCCATCCCATAAGTTTTTACTTGTGCTGCTAGTGCGATGTGACCGCGATTTGCCAGCAGTTCCGCAATGCCTATTAGAACATGCCGCCCAAATGTTCCACAGAACCGGACCGCTTAATCGCCAAAGCGTCACTCAAACTCTGTGTCGGAATATCGACGTTGAAATATGTGGTTACTTCGTGCCCTTTATCGTTCCCGTCCTGGCAAACCATAATGTCGTAGGTATGACCGTCCTTGTGACCCAGCCTTTGCTGTGTCACCTGCATATGGCTGAATCGAAGGAAGGTATATTCCTCATGAACATTAATGACCACGAATGCGTCTTCTTCTGACTGGCCGTGTTTATTCTCCTGGATTGAATCCAAGATGCCTCGTATAACCGCCTTGTGGAATTCTGCCTTCTCTTTATTTCCGGATTCCGAGTTAGCGGCGAAAGCGATGTAGTGCAGATCGGCATCGACAAACACCCTTTCCAGGAGTTGATTGACCTTCTTTAGCGCTTGGTCGAACTTCTTGTCGTTGAGAAGAGAGAACAGCCGCTTAATATCGTCGGAGTCGGCCTCACATTGGTATTTGCTTGCAGCACAGTCGATGCGCAACGCCTTGAAATCAATTTTCAAATCGCCGGCTTTGAGTTGCTGCAGTGTTTTCTCATATCTAGCCGTCGCGGCTGCGTTCTCCTTGCCATGAGCAAGAACGGTACACAGCAGCACGATTGCCAGCCTCCATAGTCGCCGTCGTGTCTTCACTTACACCCCTTCCCCGTCACTTTCCATGTTTCGAATTCAAGAATATACGCTGTATTGGACGAGAGTTCCACGGATGTTTGGAGAACAGGCGATTACACTCATAAATCACAATCATGTCCGAATTATGCCCGTACCGCTTCCCAGCATCCCACATCGTTCTCTCATCGCTCATGCTAGAATGCAGATATCCAGCTGCCTTTCTTTTAGCCGGGATGGCGGAACTGGCAGACGCAGCGGACTCAAAATCCGCCGGGCTTCGGCCCTTGGGGGTTCGACTCCCCCTCCCGGCACCAACCTAACATCACATTCTTCAGGATGCCAAAAAAGCTCTTTTGCCGAGAAGATCCCGTGATTTCAATAACCTAGCCTGACAGAACCGAGGATGGCCCGAGGGCCGGACTTTTTTCTTGACTGTAACAACTGTTACATGTAACGTGTGTTACATGAAGCGCCGCAAATCCGAACGCCGGGCAGATCTGCTCGATGCTTCAATCGAGTATCTGTTAGAACACGGGGTTGCCGACCTGTCCCTCCGTCCCCTTGCCTCCAAAGTCGGCAGTAAGGCCAGGCTTCTGGTCTACCATTTCGGATCCAAGGAGGCGCTGGTTACTGAGGCAATGATCGTGGTGAGAGATCGCGTTCAACAAAATTTTGCGGCCCTGGTGAAAAATGGCCAGGGGCGAAAGCCCTCGCAGATGATCCGCGACTTTTGGGACTGGGCCATTTCCAAAGAGCATGAGCGGTACCTGCGACTTTTCTTTGAAGTACATGGGCTAGCCCTTCAAAAACCGAAGCGATACGGCCGTTACTTGGAGGGAGCAGTTACCAGCTGGGTAGAGATGATGGCCTCAGTCTTGCCGGCAAATCTTTTAGCAACTACACGCCGGACGCTGGCCACCCTGGCTGTCAGTACAGTTGTTGGGCTGTTGATGGATTTCCTCGCCAGCGGCGACAAAAGACGAACATCCGATGCGCTCGATCAGTTTGCGAGCAGCTTCGACCCCTTGCTGCTGAAAAAGACGTAAACCAAGCTGCAAGAATTCTTTGCAAAGGAGGCAAATTGCCATGGATATCTCTAGGCTTCTTAACAACATGATAATTCCTGGAATTGTACTAGCGGTTGCGCTGGTGATGATGGTTGTGGAGTCTCGTCACTCTGAAAGAAATTGGCCGAAGGTGCGCGGCTGGTGGTTGAGAGCGCTACTGCTCAATAGCGTACAGGTGGGTTCTGTGTGGATTGCCGGCGCGGGATGGAACGGATGGATGTTAAGACACCGGCCATGGAATGCGGACGTGTTGGGCATAAATGCAGGAGCCATCTTTGGCTACATCACAATTACCTTCTTTTATTATTGGTGGCACCGCTGGCGTCACGAGAGCAACTTTCTATGGCGCTGGTTCCATCAGGTCCATCACAGTCCGCAGCGGATTGAGGTGATTACCAGCTTCTACAAACACCCATTTGAAATCCTCATTAACAGCGTGCTGTCCAGCGCCATTCTGTATCTGGTGGTTGGCGTGGGGCCTGGAGCAGCCACTGGAGCGGTGCTATTGAGTGGGCTCGCCGAGCTTGTGTATCACTGGAACGTGCGCACACCTTACTGGGTGGGCTTTCTGTTTCAGCGACCGGAAAGCCACTGCATTCACCATGAGAAGGGTGTCCATTCATTCAATTACTCTGACCTGCCATTGTGGGACATACTTTTTGGCACCTTCAGGAACCCACGGGAATGGAATAGCGAATGTGGATTTGATCCCGCACAGGAAAGCCGTTTCGGCGAGATGCTGCTCGGGCGCGATGTAAATGCGCTGAAGACAGAGAGTCAGCAATTATGAGGAAATCAGTTGTCTTTCTCTTGGCTCTAGGACTACTGCAGATGGCTGGAGATGTGCTGCGCCTTCCGGCCATCAAAGCTCTAGCGGCCGCGACCGCAGCTTCTCCAGCACCAAAAATCTTCTCCGCGGTGCGCGGACTGGAGACTTACTCTACCCGCTTTTTTCTTGAATGGACGGATAAGACCGGACACTTCCAGTCACTGGAGATTACCCCCAAGGGGACACGCGGGTTGCGCGGTCCATACAACCGTCGCAACGTGTATGGGGCTGTACTTGCATATGGACCAATCATGCAGTCTGACACTGCTCTTCAACCTATGTTCAAGTCGGTATCACACTACGCGCTATGCGGTAACGCTCCATTATTGCAGGAGTTGGGAATTGATACGGCCAATATCCAAGGCGCGCCGCGGGTGCGCCTGGAGACACGCCCTGGCTCCCAAATCGGCGCGCTGCCGCTGACATTCGAGGCACCGTGCAAATGAAAAACGGCTTCACAAACGGGCAGTACGCCATATATCGCGTGATTTTTGGGCTGTATCTGCTTCAACATTTTCTTGGACTGCTGCCGTGGGGCGGCGAGTTATTTTCCTCTGCCGGCATCCTGCGGGACAGCTCATTCAGTCCTCTCATACATCTCTTTCCCAACATTTTAGCGCTTTGGGACTCCCCAATCTTTGTTGAGTCTTGCTTGTGCGCTGGAGCAGTTCTCAGCTCGTTCTTCATCTTTGGCAAATTCGATCGCCTCGCTGCAGTGCTGATCTGGTATCTGCTGGCTTGCTTCTATGGCAGGAATCCGCTCATCGGCAATCCTTCCTTGCCATTCATAGGATGGCTGCTGCTTGCTCACTCCTTGATGCGACCCCAGTTTCGTAGCGGCGCATTTGAGAAAAATGATTCCATGGGAGTCGCGAAACCTCCCACAGACATTTACGTTGCCGCATGGGTATTGATGTCTTTGGCCTACACCTATAGCGGTTATACCAAGCTGATTAGTCCTTCATGGCTCGATGGCAGCGCCCTGAGCCGCGTGCTCGCGAACCCGCTGGCCCGCGACACGTTCCTGCGCGCGTTTTTGCTGAGCCTGCCTCGTTGGATTTTGAAGTCAGCAACATGGTCAGGTCTCGCACTGGAACTGAGCTTCGCCCCGCTGGCGCTGTTCCGCAAATTGCGGCCCCTGTTGTGGCTGGCAATGATTTGCATGCACCTTGGCCTGCTGGTTCTAGTGAACTTCTCCGATCTCACGGCAGGAATGCTTATCTTGCACTTCTTCACGTTCAATCCCGCGTGGGTTCCATCTCCCCGCGCTCAAAGTCAAACCATTTTCTTTGACGGTACGTGCGGTTTGTGTCATGCCTTTGTGCGGTTCGTGTTGAGAGAGGACCAGTCGGCTCAGCCTTTTTCGTTCGCGCCGCTTCAGGGAGAATCCCTACGTAGTGCTCTTCCGGAGCAGGTCCGCGTCAACCTTCCGGATAGCGTCCTAGTGATGGACGACAAAAAGTCCATCCTGGTCCATTCGAGCGCGGTCATTTATGTGATGAAGCGGCTGGGAGGACTGTGGTTTCTCTTCGCAATGTTGCTCAGCCTAATTCCTCGGGCTTTGCGCGACGCCGGCTATATGGTTATCTCCGTTATGCGCAAAAAGGTTTTTGGGGCCAGTGACGGCGTATGTCCAATCCTTGGGGAACCTTGGCGTGCTCGCTTTCTGCCGTGATGGAAGTTGCAGCACCCCATTTGGGCTCTGAAAGGAGTGGGAGGTTCTGGCTCGGTTAAAAACTTGAGTTCATACGTCTAGCTAAACGTAAATCCCCGGCGCTTCATGACCGATTTTCTGCACGTACTCAACATACGATCCGGGATAGACCTGCGGCGTGCGATCCGTGCCGGTTTCGCCACCGAGTTCAAGCACGCGCGAGCCGAGGCCGCGCAGGAACATACGATCATGCGAGACGAAGATCATGGTGCCTTCAAAATCCTTGAGTGCTTCCACCAGCATTTCTTTGGTGGCCAGGTCGAGATGGTTGGTCGGCTCGTCGAGCACGAGAAAGTTGGGCGGGTTATAGAGCATCAACGCCATCACGAGCCGCGACTTTTCTCCGCCGGAAAGTGCGCGGATTTTTTTATCGACATCGTCACCGGAAAACTGGAACGCGCCGGCGAGGTTGCGCAATGAGCCAAGACCGTCATGCGGAAAATCACGCTGCAACTGCTCGATGATGGTGAGATCGGGATCAAGGACATCAAGCGACTGCTGCGCGAAATAGCCCATGTAGAGGCTCGCGCCCAGGCGGACTGAGCCGGAATCCGGCTGCGACGCGCCGGCAATCATCTTGAGCAGCGTGGTTTTACCCGCGCCATTTCTGCCCATCACCGCCCAGCGCTCACCGCGGCGGATGGTGAGATTGAAACCGTCATAGATCACGCGCGGGCCGTAGCTCTTGTGCAGGTCTTCAATCACGGCAACCTGCTCACCGGAACGCGGCGGCGGACGGAACTCAAACTTTACGATCTGGCGCTTTTTGGGCAGCTCGATTTTTTCAATCTTATCCAAGGCCTTGATGCGGCTCTGCACCTGCGCGGCCTTGGCGGCGTGCGTGCGGAAGCGATCGATAAAGCGCTGCTCCTTGGCCAGCATGGATTGCTGCCGCGCAAACGCTGCCTGCTGGTTGGCTGAACGGATGTTCCGCTCACGCTCATAAAAATCATAGTTGCCGGAGTAAGTGATGATCTCGCCGGACTCAATTTCTGCGATCTTTGAAACCAGGCGGTTCATGAACTCGCGATCGTGCGATGTCATGAGCAGCGCGCCCTGATATGACTTGAGAAATTGCTCCAGCCAAATGATGGATTCAAGATCAAGATGGTTTGTGGGTTCGTCCATCAGCAGAACATCGGGGCGGCCGAGAAGAACGCGGGCCAGGGCAACGCGCATTTTCCATCCGCCGGAAAGCGCGCCCACGTCGCCATCAATCTGGTCGTCTTTAAAACCCAGGCCATGAAGCACTTCGCGAGCCTGCGCCTCAAGCGCGTATCCGCCAAGATGCTCATACTCTTCTTGAACCTCACCGAAGCGGGCCAGCACGCGGTCCATTTCGTCGGCCTTGGCGGGATCGGACATTTCATGCTGCAGGGCTTCCAGTTCATGGTGAAGATCGCCGACGCGCCCGCTGCCGGCGATGGCTTCATCCAGTACGGAGCGACCGGACATCTCTTCAACGTCCTGGCGGAAATAGCCGATGGTCAGCCGCTTGGGAACAGAGACTTCGCCTTCGTCGGGCTCTTCTTCACCCACTACCATACGAAAGAGCGTGGTCTTACCTGCTCCGTTGGGGCCGACCAGTCCGACCTTTTCGCCGGGATTGAGCTGGAATGAGGCATCGACAAACACCAGCTGTTTGCCGTACTGCTTATTGATATTGAAGAAAGAAATCATCCAATTCCAAGCTAACAGAATACGCAGCGGATGTGTAACGGGCACAACGGCTCGGCGCACGGCGTAGATGGCGAAGGGATGCAGGAGCTATTCACCGCAAAGGGCGCGAAGAACGCAAAGGCACACCAAAGCCAAGGAATGTTAAGGCCACGCTTCCATCCACCTCCCTATCCATCCCAAACTGCTGCTTTTTCATCCAACTGTGAGTAATAATTAACTCATACGGCTGTTGGCAGGTCATGAAGGGCACTCTTATCTCTATTTCCAAGGCAATTTTCTTCAAGCTGAATCCACGCCTCAATCTAGGAAACTTGGATCGGCGAAACTCGTGCCGGGCCAGCTTTGGGCGGCAAGCGCTTTCACGCCTTCGGCGCACCGCCGATTTCAGGATAATCGCGCTGCTGGCCATGGCAATGCTCTCTCTTCTAATGATGGCTGGAGCGACGGGCTGCGCAGCCAAGATCAATCCTCGCGACTCCCTGGCGGCGCAGGGACGCGCACCGGAAGGCAGTCCGCGGCTACTGGCGGTTTATCAGCCATGGTTCGGACAGAGCGCCCATATTAATGTCGGCTATTCCTGCCATGATCCGAACGTGCTGAGGCAGCAGATTGCTAAGGCCAAAGAGCTGAACATCAGCGGGTTTGTGGTGAACTGGTACGGGCCCCGCAAGGAATTTGAAGACCAGGCTTACGGGCTGATGCAGCAGGCAGCCGCCGCCGATCCCAGTTTTAAAGTGGCAGCGCAGTATGACGAAGCCGTGGACCATCCCGGCTATGACACGGACGCGGTGATCGTGGACCTGCAATATCTTTATGATCGCTATATAGGGCCGGAAGCTGGGCCTTCACGCTCCGCTTATCTACGCTATAACGGTAAGCCCGTGATCTTTATCTTTCCCAAAGATTCCAACACGGACTGGAACCGCATACGGCAGGTCACACGGTCATGGCCTGATCCTCCGCTCCTGATCTATAAGGACATGAGCGACAAGTATCCGGACGCGTTTGACGGATATTACGCGTGGGTGCAGCCGGGCAAAGACGGCTGGGCGCGTGATGGCAGCAATTACGGCGAAGATTACCTGAATTATTTTTATCGCAACATGCAGCAGCACCATCCGGACAAGATTGCCGTGGGCGCGGTGTGGCCGGGCTTTGACGATAGCAAGGCATCATGGAGCCGCAACCGGCACATTGCTTATCGATGCGGCAAGACGTTTGAAGACGTGCTGCGGGTGTTCCGTAAATATTATGGATCGCAAAACCCGGCGCCGTATCTGCTGGTGGAAACCTGGAATGACTATGAAGAAGGCACCGACGTGGAACGCAGCATAGGTCACTGCGGCGGCAACAACACAATGAGCAGCATGGCAGCGGGACAGCGGTAGAATGGGGTTGTGTTTTTATACGGGTTTGAAGCTCCTGAAGCGGCATGGAGGAAGGAACAAATGCATAGGTCCTTCGACTCCTCCTCGCTCCTGCGTCGCTCGTAGTCGCTCAGGATGACAATCATTTTTTGTTGAGAGGGAAAAATTCTATGCGGGTTTTGGTTACGGGCGGAGCGGGATTCGTGGGATCGCACCTGTGCGATGCGCTGCTGGCTGAAGGCAACCACGTTGTGTGCGTGGACAATCTGCTGACCGGTAGCCTGCGCAACATCGCCCACCTGAAAAATGAGCCGCGCTTTGAGTTTGTGCAGAAGGACGTGAATGAGCCTTATGACGTGGGCGCAGTGGATTACGTTTTCCACTTCGCGTCGCCGGCCAGCCCGGTGGATTACATGGAACACGGCATTGAGACGCTCAAAGTCGGCTCACTGGGATCGTTTCATTCGCTGGATCTGGCAAAGAAGTATGGCGCCAAGTACATGATCGCCTCCACGTCTGAATGCTATGGCGATCCGCTGGAGCATCCGCAGAAAGAGACGTACTGGGGACATGTAAATTCAATTGGCCCACGTTCGGTCTATGACGAATCCAAGCGCTTTGCTGAAGCCGCGACCATGGCTTACCATCGCTACCACAAAGTAGATACGCGCATCCTGCGCATCTTTAACACCTATGGACCGCGGCTGCAATTGAATGATGGCCGCGTGGTTTCCAACTTCATGAAGCAAGCCCTGCGCGGAGATCCGCTCACGGTTTACGGCGATGGGCGGCAGACACGCAGCTTCTGCTATGTGAGTGACGAAGTGGATGGCATTGTGCGCTTGTCGAAATCAGATGAGCACGATCCGGTGAACATCGGAAACCCAGTGGAGTTCACGATACTGGAATGCGCGCAGCTTGTCCTGAAGGTCACTGGATCGAAGAGCCCAATTGTCTATGAGCCGCTGCCGCAGGACGATCCTAAACAGCGCCGTCCCGACATCAGCAAAGCGAAGCGGCTACTGGGCTGGGAGCCGAAGATCGACCTGGAGACCGGTCTGAAACTTTCGATGGACTACTTCAAGCAGGCGATTGAGTTGGAAACATCGGGCAAGCAGCAGGCAGTGGTGGTGTGAAGATAGCCACCCCTCCCCCCCGTACCCTTAATTAGGATTGCAAAGGACTTAGTTTAGGTCATCCCATCCTGATCCCAAGTGACCCAATCACCGGATCACGCGATGACCCCCTCCCCCCTCCCCGGGTCATCCCAGATTGGCGTAGGGTTGAGCGATACCATCCCAGATCATCCCAGATTGGCGTAGACTTCAGCAATTCACTCCAATTTGGCGTACAGTTTAGAGCTTCCTTTGTACCCTTGGTGGTTAAGGGTTTAGGTTCTGACTAGGAGCTAAAGCAGCAGTAGCCAGCAGGCTAAATTGTCAAAGAACGTCCACGTTCTGTTTTCCTCGCTGGGAGGAGAATAATCAATCTACCATTTGTTCGCCCTTAGTGTCAAGGGAAAAAGCGGCATGAATGGAGGATTTGCCGCAGCAAAAGATCGCTTTAGATTCCGCAGATAGAAGATATTGCTTTTTTTCGGGTGGGCAAAATCGCTGAGCAAGGCTGAGCCCTAATCTGCCGGGGGAGATGTGGGATCAGCCTTCCATAGTGGACGCCGGTCAGACGCAAGAACTCGGCGCCTGCGGTCCACGATTTCTAAATTATTGAGTTTGCACCGTCGAGTGAGGCTGTGCAACGCGCCGAACCCACTGGAAAGGCCTAGGGCTTCGGAGGCAGCGGCTGCCAGAGCTCAATCTTATTTCCATCCGAGTCATAGATCCAGGCAAAGCGCCCATAGGATTCATCCATTCGTTTGGCGTCAATTTTTACTCCCTCTTGTTTTAAGCGGTCGAGCAAAGCATCCATATCATCCACAATGTAGTTGACCATGAACGGCGCGGGGCTGGGATCGAAGTACTTACTCGTGGCGGGGAAGATAGTCCAGACTGTAACGTGTTCCTTCTGCGGGTCGTCATGTTCGCGCCACGGAAGCATCACGCCGCCGCCTTTATCGGCAAGTCCAAGGTGCTTGGAATACCACTCACGCATTTGATCGCGATTAGCGGACTTGAAGAAGACGCCGCCGATTCCAAGGATGCGCCCGCGCTGCTCCGCTTTTACCGGCGGCTTCGGGTTTGCAGGTTGCTTGGACTGCACTTCCTGTCCTCCTTTTGAAAGAACCGAGATGAGCAACAGCGAGCCAAGGGCAATGGCGCTCCAGGGTAGTCTTTGCATGCGCGGGATTATACAGCTTTGATTCGAAGGCTCTGCAGGTACCGAACAGCGACGCAGCGCTCGGCCTCTGGATGGCATGTTGCGGCACAAGCTCGGCGTTTCGGTTCAGGATGGCATTTGAGAGGGAAAAGTGGATTTCGAGGGAAAGTGGAATGTCCGGATCGGCCTGGTGAACACCCTTCTGCCGCGATGCGCCATCTAAGGTCTAACTCCTAGATAGATAAGGGATTTCACTGCTGGCAAGAGAAATACTAACTATTTAGTTCACAACGGCTTCCAAGCACTGTAAAATCACCTTAGAGATTTAGGGTATTTTCCGGTTACCTGAATAGTAAAATGACCGGGGAATGGCCACCTTCGTCAATTAAAGTTCAGGAAGTGCCAGTGACCGCTGTCCCGCCGTTCAAGGAATCGTCCCGAGAGTTGATCGCCGAAGTTGCGCGCGCGCTAGAACCCTATTTCCCGGACATTACCAATAAATGGCGTGACCAGCTCACTAAGGAATTTGGCTTTGATGGGCGCACGCTGGCTGCCGTGGAACGCCTTACTCTGGCCGCGGGATGCTCTTATTTCTGCCACAACGATTACCCCGGATTCCAGGAAAATTTGCAGTATTTTGGCACCCGGCTTTCAAAGCTGCAGGTGGATACACGCGCCGTGGCTCGGGCGCTGGAACTGTACCAATCCTGCTGTGAACCTTATATTGCCGGCCTGTTCCCTGAGAGAGAAGCAGAAGCTAAAGCAGCTCTGGAAATGCTCTCCTCCGTTTCGTTTGTGATCGTCTCAGGCGCGTACTTCGATTCCAAGACCCTGGAATCCTCTACTCTGCTGCGCCTGCTGGATGCCGAACTGGCTTCCGCCGACTTGAGTGCGTTGCTGAACAAAGTTCTGGATATCACGACGCAGACATTTCAGGCATCGCTGGGCATCATTCTTTTGCGCGACGCCGAGATTGGCGCGTTGCGGATCTCCGCTTCCGTGGGCATGGACGCGGAGGTTCCGGAAGATTTTAAGATCGAGCCGGGAATCGGTTTTTCCGGGAAGATAGCGCAGAGCGGCGAGCCGAACATGATCCTGGATACGAGCATGGACACAGGCGTATTGCGGCCGATGATCCGCATTAAAGCCAAGTCTCTGTGGGGAGTACCGCTGAAAGCCGATGGTGAGACCATTGGCGTAATGGTGATTGGCTTCCCCAAGCCTTATGAATGGCTGCCGACAGAGCGCGAGTTGATGCGCGCCATTGGCGACCGCACAGCGCTGGCGATTGAACGCGCGCGCATGACGGACGCATTGCGCGAACGCGAACAAAGGATCGCAGAACTCTCAGGGCATCTTTTGCGCGTGCAGGAAGAAGAGCGCAAACGCATTAGCCGCGAGTTGCATGACGAAACAGGCCAGGCGTTGATGGTGATCAGGCTCTATCTGGGAATGATGGAAACCGGAAGCACCGGAAAGAACGTCCGCGGCAAAATTCGCGAAACCGTTGAAGTAGTCGACCGGACCATCGAGGGCATTCGCAGAATTATTGGCAAGCTTTCGCCGCTGGTATTGCAGGAGCTGGGCTTGGTGGCCGCGATCCGCAAAGAAGTAAAAGACTTTGCCCGCAATACGGGCGTGAAAGCGCGCGTACTGATAGCAGACGACGTAGGGCGGCTGGCGTCAGGCACCGAACAGGCGATTTATCGAGTGGTGCAGGAAGCGTTGCACAACGTGGCCAAACACGCGCAGGCAAAGAACGTCACAGTACAAGTGGAGCGCGCGGACCAGTTGGTGCAAGTGGTTGTGGAAGACGATGGCGTCGGAATCCAGTCACGCAGCAGCAACTCTCGCGACCACTCTTTTGGGCTGGCTGGAATCAAAGAAAGAATAGCAATGTTGGGCGGGACCTCACGCGTGATCTCGACCAAAGGAGAAGGGACGCGGATTGAAATAAGTGTGCCTGCGGGCGATGAAACGCAAGTTGTGGACCGCCAGCTGGCGCATGCGGCACATGCAGTACAAAGACCGAATTAAAAAAGAGGATACTCCCCCATGCCGAAGATTAAATGTTTACTCGTAGATGATCACACGCTGTTTCGCCAGGGCGTACGCCGGTTGCTGGAAAGCGAAAGCGATTTTGAGGTCGTGGGCGAAGCTGCCGATGGCGGAGAAGCCGTGGAAAAAGCGCGCGAATTGCGGCCGGACATCGTGCTGATGGATATTGGGATGCCGGGACTGTCGTCGTTTGAGTCGGCGCGCCAGATCAAGAAAAACCGCATGGAGACGAAGATCCTCTTCCTGACCATGTATGAAGATGAAGATTATCTGGTACAGTGCCTTGAAGTTGGCGCGTCGGGCTACGTGCTGAAGGATACGCCCGCGCCGCAGCTGCTGACCGCCGTGAAGGACGTCTACAAGGGCGGGAAATACCTGAGCTCTCAGGTGCTCGGCAAACTGGTGGAGGATTTCAGGTCGCGCGTGCGCGATACCAGGATGCGTCCACGGATATCGACGCTGACGCCGCGGGAAAGGGAGATCCTGAAGCTTCTGGCGGAAGGAAACTCTGTAAAGGAAATTGCCGTGATCCTGGGGTTGAGCGTGAAAACCGTGGAAGCACACAAGTTCAACCTGATGCGCAAGCTTGATATTCACAATAAGGCGCAGCTTGTGACGTACGCGATTCAGAAAAAGATCATCAAGATTCCCGTAAACCAATAGTTGTTGTTGTACCCTCCCCGCAAAGAAGACGGCGCTCGCAAGAGCGCCGTCTTCATATTTGCGATGCCCAGTTATCTATCCAGCCATGCGCCTGCCAGCAGTGCTCCTTCCAGTCTCAATCATTCCGCATTACCTGGACTGAAGAGATTCCGAGCCGGTCAAACTCTTTTCGAATCGTCTGGTAACACTCGCAGGCCATCTTTTCCAGGCCTTTCCGGTCCTTGATAGTGACCTTCCCGCGCGAGTAATCAATCAGCCCGGCCTTAAGCAGAATTCCCGCTGCCAGCGTCACCGTTGATCGCGGTGTTCCCAGCATGTGCCCAAGGAATTCGTGAGTGATAGAGAACGTGTCAGATTCCATGCGGTCATGGCACATCAGCAGCCAGCGGGCCAGTCGTTCCGCAATATCATGTAGCCGATTGCAAGCCGCGGTTTGTCCCGTCAGCACCAGATTGGCCTGAACATAGCGATTAATTTTTTTATGTAGAGTGCCGGACTTTTCAAACTCGTCCACAAGATGCTGCGCTTTGATCTTGAAACCTTTGCCCGCGATCTGCATAAATGTGCGGGTCGGCAAAGCTTTGGTGCCCAGCAACAGGGAGAACCCTACCACTCCGTCATTCCCGGTGATTCCCGTTTCCACCATGTTTCCGTTCGCCATGGCCACCACCACTGAGGCAAGGCCAGTCTCCAGAAAGTATGCGTATGTAATTTCTTGTCCAGGATCCAGTAGTGTCTTCCCCGACGGAAGATCCAGCGGCACCAAATGCGGAGCCAGGCGCATTATTTCCGCCCTCTGCAATGAAGCGAGGATTCGATTTTTATACATGCTCCGGGATTCGATCGCTGCAGCCATCATTCTCCTTCGCACTGATCGCATGGCCTTCTGCAAGAACCAGGCACCTCAACGCGCAAGGACTTCCGCTTGCATGCGTATGAAGTTGTACTCTGATGATATGCGTCAGGGGAGTTGCTGTATGTTCTATACCGAACTAAAGGGCAAAGGATATTAGGCAGGCGAATCACGAATGACAACTCCCCGACGAACAACTACATTTTCATGTTTTAGGGAGAGGCTTGCGGCGCTAACGCGTGCTATTTTTGCTTTTCTTCCGGTGGTACTTCTTTCACGCCCGGCAGGATGGTAAATGTGGAGCTGAATTTCTTGTAGTTGGAAAAAATATCTTCCTGCTCAATCGCTTCATTCTTGAGCAGCGCGATCCGCGCTCCGCCATTGATATACAAGCGTCGCAGCAGCCAGACTTCATCGTTTAAGTGCATCTGCTGGAAGTTGAAGCGCGAGCCCGGATGTATGCGGAACAGGAACAGCCCGAATGAAATCGTGTCAGTAGCTTCAGCCTCCACACGGATCCAGTTGTACTCCTTCTTGTCGATCCACATTTTGCCTTTGATCTTCTTCAGCATATCCGCGTGAGGTTGAGTAGGCTTAAAGTCTTTGCGCGGCGTGGCCTCAATCACCCACGCATTCACGCCTTCCAATTCTTCTTCGCCCACAATGCGGAAGTCATAAGCATTGGACACGTCTAGCCGGTACGCGCGGCTTTCCTGGCGCTCTTTTCTCTCCTTGTCGCTGCGCTTCTGCCGCTCCTCCGGACTCTCATTCCGATATTTAGCCAGAAACTTTTCCAGCTTTTCGTCTTCCTTTTTCTTTTCCTTATCGTCGAGCGGCTTGTCATTCACCATAATGAGCCGCGAATATTCTTCGCCATAATAGAAGCCAACGTCGTAGGTCTTCACCTCGGTTGATTTCACGCTCCCATTCTTATCCAGATGCTTGATGACCTCACGCTGCTGGCACGTGTAATTTCTTGCCAGCTCCAGCGTTCGCCTGTCGATCTCCATGGATCTGCGCACAATCTCTTTCGGATCATTGGTCGGCGTAAACTGCGCTACCGCCTCTTCCGCCGCGCTTGGCTTATGTGGATTTGCTGCAGGCGTAACCGCTGGCGCGGGTGAGCTCTCAGTTGCTGGAGTCGATGCTGGCGCAGGTGAACTCTGGGTCTGAGGCGCTGGTGCGTCTGAAGCTGGAACCTGCTGCTGAGCCCACGCTAGCGCAACACAAAGCGCCATCACGGCGCAGCAGCCAATTTCTATCAACCATTTTTTCATCATGGAAGCCGATTATTTTCTTTACCAGTGTAGGATGAGTTGCGTTCGCCAAACAACCGCGACCGAGAGCGCGGATGCAACCTTTGCCATACCGCCTCAAGGCATTCTCCTGACATTCCTCTGCGCCCTTTGCGTCCTCTGCGGTGAATCGCCTGCTGCGACCTTTGCGCCCTTTGCGGTGAATCCCCGCTGCGGCCCTCTGCGGTGATCGCCCAGCTAAAGTATCATCATCTCAGTGCTTGACCTCCAGACAGAAGTCAAATTCGTAAAGGGCGTTGGCCCGCGCATTGCCGAATGGCTGGCGCAGAAGAACATCTTCACGGTTGAAGATCTGCTTTATTATTTGCCCTTCCGCTATGAAGACCGCTTGAATCCGCGCGGCATTGGCGAGCTGCGCGCCGGAGAGATGGCCACCGTCATTGCTGAGGTTCGCAACTCCGCCGTGTTTCGCACCCGCAACGGCATGCCGATTTTTGAGCTGGTTGCCGGCCAGGGACGGTCCACCCTGAAATGCATCTGGTTCCACGGCGAATACCTGCGTGATCGTTTCAAGCCCGGTCAGCTCGTTGCGCTCTATGGCAAGGTGGAAGAAGGATGGAAAGGCCGCGGCCTGCAAATCACCCAGCCGCAGTTTGAACTTCTGAATGACGCAGGCGGTGAAGCCGAGCTTGATCTGGGAACCGCCCAAGACATTGAGTCGCTTGAAGTCGGGCGCATTGTGCCGATCTATGAGTCGGCGGCCAACGCCAAGCTCACCTCGCGCTGGTTTCGTCGCATCATTCATGGCGCGCTGGAAAATTTGGGGGCAGACATCGCGGATGGCATTCCGCCGGCAATTTCCCGGCGCTTGAAATTGCTCGACCGCCGGCCGGCGTTTGCCCAGGTGCATTTTCCGCAGGAAGGCGAATCTTTTGCCGACCTTCAAAATCACGCCACGCCCGCGCACAAGCGCCTGATTTTTGAAGAGCTGTTCTTTCTTGAAGTGGGGCTGGAGCTGAAACGCCGCAAGCTTCGCGAGCGTTCTGGCATTCCTTTCGCGCTCACAGAAAACGTTCGCGCGGCGCTGAAAAGAACTCTTCCGTTCAAGCCCACCGGAGCGCAAAAGCGCGTGCTGGGAGAAATCGCGCAGGACATGCAGCACCCTTCTCCCATGCGCCGGCTGCTGCAGGGTGACGTGGGCTCGGGCAAGACCATTGTTGCGCTCCAGGCGGCGACGATCGCCATTGAAAACGGTTATCAGGTGGCGCTGATGGCGCCCACGGAAATTCTGGCCACGCAGCATTATTTTTCCGCCCGGCGCATTCTGGAAGACGTTGCGGGATATCGCATCCTGCTTCTGACCGGCTCGCTGGATGAAGACATGAAGCGCAGCGCCCGGCGTCACATCGCCCGCGGTGACGTTCATCTGGTCATCGGGACGCACGCGCTGATTCAAGAAAAAGTTGAGTTCCAAAAGCTGGGCCTGGTCATCGTGGATGAGCAGCACCGCTTTGGCGTGATGCAGCGTTTTAAGCTCATGAAAAAAGGTGATGCTGAACCGGACACGCTGGTGATGACTGCCACGCCCATCCCGCGCACGCTCGCGCTCACGCTCTATGGTGATCTTGATACCAGCGTGATTGACGAGATGCCGCCCGGGCGTACGCCGATCACCACGCGCAAAATTTCCGACCAACGCGCCGATGAGGTCTGGGACTTTGTGCGCAAGCAGGCCAGGCTGGGCCGCCAGGCTTACGTTGTCTATCCCGTGATTGAGGGAGCTCCGGCGGAACAGCAGGAAATGGAATTTGCCGCCGAGCCCGCTGGTGCGCGGTCGAAAACGGGCCTGAAAGCCGCACTGCACATGTATGACGAGCTGCGCAAGAAAGTTTTTCCTGATCTGCGCGTGGGACTGCTGCATGGCCGGCTGAGACCTGAAGAAAAAGAAGACATGATGCACCGCTTCAAAGCCGGCGAAATTGACGTGCTGGTTTCCACCACTGTCATTGAAGTCGGCGTGGACGTACCCAATGCTACGGTGATGGTGGTGGAACACGCAGAGCGCTTCGGCCTCTCGCAGCTCCACCAGCTGCGTGGACGCATTGGCCGTGGCGCGGCAAAATCCTATTGCGTGCTCATGACCGGCGGCAAGGTCTCGCCGGAAGCCGAGCGCCGCCTCAATCAAATGGTGCGTACGCAAGATGGCTTTGAAATCGCCGAGCTTGATCTTGAATTGCGTGGCCCCGGCGAATTCTTCGGCACCAAGCAGGCAGGCATGCCCGGCCTGCGCATCGCCAATATCCTGCGCGACCGCAACCTGCTGGAACTGGCCAAGGTTGAAGCCGCCAAGCTTGTTTCAGAATCTGATCCTGAAATTACTCTCGGAGATCGCCATCGCGTGATGGAACATCTCCGCCAGCATTGGCAGAGGAGGTATGGGCTGGTGGAGGTTGGTTAAAACATCCCGAAGCGAAGCGAGGCCCTATTCCCCACCAGAATCTCGACGTGTATGTTCTGAAATCCGACCCAGAGCTTGCCGAAGGGGAGGGAACCCTATGGCAACAAGAATTTCTCCACCGGTATAACCAACCGGATTTATTTCGGTTTAGTTCATGTTCCTTAGCGGCCTTTGCGTTCTTTGCGGTGAAATGATTTTAGGTAGTTTTCTGAAATTCCGCCCTGCCCGATAACAACAAGAATTACTTCGGCAGCCTAAATCTAACCTGATCCTTGTTTTAATTCGTGTTCATTCGCGAAATTCGCGGCTAAGCTTTTTCATCTGCGCTCATCAGCGACAATCTGCGGCGAAATTCTGTGGAATAATACTGGTCTGTGACGACAGCCCCCAAATCCGATCTCTACCGCCTGCTTCCCTCGGTGGACGAGCTGCTCAAGAGCGCCGATCTTACAGAACTGCTGGCCCGCGAAGGCCAGCCGGCAGTAACTGAATCTGTCCGCGCCGTACTCATAAATCTGCGGGAACAGATCAACTCAGGCACGCTCGGTAGCCAGCAATCAGTGCAGCTCGCAGTAGAAAACCTGCCGCAAGCCGTCATGCGACATCTAAGCCGCGCCATGGAATTTTCACTCAAGCCGGTCATCAACGCCACGGGCGTCATTCTGCATACAAATCTTGGGCGCGCGCCGCTGGCTCAGTCAGCACTCCGGCGCATCGCGGAAGTTGCGGGCGGTTACTCCAATCTTGAATTTGATATCGCGGCGGGCGAGCGCGGGAAGCGTGACGTCCACGTAGAGCGCCTATTCACGCGGCTGCTCAATCAAGATGGCGTTAGCGGCATTCGGACGATTGTAGTCAATAACTGCGCGGCTGCGGTCATGCTGGCGCTGAACACGCTGGCTGAAGGCGGCGAGGTCATCGTTTCGCGCGGCGAGTTGGTCGAAATCGGCGGATCGTTCCGCGTGCCGGACGTGATGGCAAAATCCGGCGCCGTACTGCGCGAGGTCGGGACGACAAACCGTACGCGCCTGGCCGATTATGAAAATGCCATCACGGAAAAAACGCGCCTGCTGCTGCGCGTTCATCGCTCCAATTTTGCCATCATCGGCTTTACCGAGCAGCCGTCACTGGAAGATCTGTCTGCGCTGGGACGCAAGCACAACATCCCCGTCATGGAAGATCTCGGCGGCGGTGCAATGATTCCGTTGCGCGCGCTGGGTGTGAATGAGAGCGGAGTAATGGACAGCCTCCGTGCCGGGGCCGACCTGATCACCTATAGTGGCGACAAAATGCTGGGTGGCCCGCAGGCCGGCCTGCTCAGCGGACGTGAAGCGCTGATCAAACGCGTGCGCTCCAATCCGCTCTTCCGCGCTCTGCGCGTGGACAAGCTAACCTACGCCGCGCTGGAAGGCACGCTGATGGAATACATCCGCCAGAACCATGTTGCGATTCCGTTCGCGCGCATGATGCGCCTGCCTGCGCCGGAAATTCGCGCTCGCGCGGAAGCCATGGAAAAGCAGCTTAGCGGCGGCGCACATTTAAAGACCACGATTATCCCTGGTGAATCGCTGGTCGGCGGCGGTTCCGCGCCCACTTCGTGCCTGCCTACTTTCCTGCTGGCTGTTACCGCTGAATCTCTCAGCGCCGACGAACTAGCGGCGCATCTCCGCCACAATAACCCGCCGATTGTGACCCGCGTGGAAGAAGGCCGCGTACTTTTGGATCTGCGTACCGTCCTAAGCTCTGCCGAGGACGCGCAGATCGTCCGTGCGTTGCTGAATATTGCAGCTCGTCATCCCGAACTCCGTTAGCGAAGCGCGCGTTTTCTTCAGCGCGCGAGTAGGAGTGAGGGACCTTTTGTTTCTCTTTGAAATTTACAGGTATCAGTGAAATCGATATAGGCCCTGCAACACTGCACAACGCAGAAAAGCCCGGCCCCTGAAGAAATCTCCGCTTAAGAAAATAAATTCGCGGCTTAACTTTGTGCGTTTCTTCAGAATGCTTCGCTATTTTGTTGCGTCCACTTTCCCCGCGCATTTATAAAGCTAAAGACGGGCAACGCCAGTGGTTGCACACTGGCGCGCCCTGACCACAAATCACCTTCCAAGAAAGGTAACCTATGGCTGAAACAGATTCTATCAGCGCACCTAATTCCACCGTCGTACCCAAATCCCAGGTCTATGATCTCCTCAACCGTCTCAACGCAGCATTCGCCCGCGTCCGCCGCAATATGGAATTGCTGGAACAAGTCGGCATCTTCGACCCGCTCATGATGCAAGTCCTCAACCGCCAGCCTGAACAGCTCAGGGCAGGCACAAATTACCATCTGCTTGGGGCCATGCGCCGCATTGAAGAACGCGACCGCGAGCGGTTCTCACAACCACCCAATGAGGAAATCCTAACCCCGTAAACCAACCGACCCGCCGCAAGGCGGGTTTACTCGTCCTTCCGCGAAAGCTATATTTCTCCCATGCCTTCTTACCTTGACTGGGTGCGCGCTTTCTGTCTTTCTCTACCACATGCAACAGAAGGCGTTCAGTGGGAACACGACCTGCTCTTTCGCATTGCAGGAAAAATGTTTTGTGTCGCAAACCTTGAACCGGGAATGAGCCCAACGAAGATCGCCTTCAAGTGCACTCCGGAAAAGTTTACTGAGCTGATTGAAATCGACGGCATCATTCCCGCGCCCTATATGGCGCGTAATCATTGGGTGGCAATGCTCGATATGGACGCACTGCGCCAGCCTGATATCAAAGACTTGATAACCGAATCCTATCAGATGATTTTGGCAAAGCTGCCGAAGAAGACACAGGCTGAACTAAGCGAAAAGCCGTCCGCGAAAGCAGCCAAAGCTAAACCATCGCGGGCCAAACGTTCTGCAAAGGCTGCAAAAGCTAAGCTTTCTTAGGCTTTACTGTGTCCCATGGCGGGGTGGAGCAGGTCTTTAGACCTGCGGTAAAGCTGATTAGTCTCGCGGCTTTAGCCGCTGAGGTACTTTGCTCGCGAATACACAATAACCTAAACAGCGGCAGGCTGTGAAACGCCGGAAGTAATCTGCTCCACCGCCAGCCTCGCGGACTTGATGCAGTCCGGCACGCCGATCCCATGAAATGAGTTGCCGATGATATGGAAACCCGGCATGGCTGCGATGATCTTTTCCATCTCCGCCACGCGATCAAGGTGCCCGGTTTCATACTGCGCCATGGCCCGGTCCCAGCGAAACGTGCGCGCAAACCTGGGCTCGGCATTGAGCCCCAGAATGTCTTTGAGTTCCTGACGTGCGAATTGCTGCAACGCTTCGTCGCTGTGGCTGAGCAGGTCTGGCATGCGCGAGTTGGAAAAGAAGCAACGCAGCAGCTTCTTGTCTCCTGGAACACGATAAGGAAACTTTTTGTGGACGAAGGTGCAGGCCATTATCTTGCGCCCTTCTGATCGCGGCACCAGAAATCCGTGTCCTGCGGGAAGATCAGCCTGATCATAAGCCAGCGCGACAGCCGCCGTGGATGTGTATTCAATCCGGGCCAGCCCATCAATCAGCGCTGGATGAAATTGTCGCAGCAATCCTGCCGCCGCGGGCGCAGGCACCGCCAGCAGCACCTCCTGAAACCTTTCAGTGTTGCCTCTGCTTTGAATCTGCCAGTCATCGTTCACGGGCCGCAATTGCAAGTTTTCCTGGCGCAAGCGGATTGACGCCTGCGGCAATGCGGCGGTAAGCGCTTCAACCATCTGCTGCATGCCATTTTTCAAAGACGTAAACAATGGCTGCGGTTTGAAGCCTGCCGGCGCTTTGGACTTGAACTGCGCTTTTGCTTTCAACGTCGCCCGGACCAGGCTGCCGTGCTGGCGTTCCATCTCGGCAAAGCGCGGCAGCACTGCGCGAATGCTCAGAAGCTCAGCATTGCCGCCGTAAACGCCAGCCAGCAGCGGCTCGGCCACGCGATCGACCATCTCCTGGCCAAAATGGCGGCGCACAAAGTCGCCCACGGATTCATCGCCCGCATCTTTTCGCGCCGACGAAAACAGTTCCCCCGCCATGCGCAATTTTGTCGATAAAGAAAACAGCGGCGTTGTTGCCATGGGCCAGATGCGCGTCGGTACCATGAATTCCAGCCCTTGCGGAATCGGCACCAGTTTGCCTTTGACTAGAATGTAAGTCTTGCGGCTGGCATCATTTGAAGGAATCAGTTGATCGCCAAGACCCAAATCCTGGCACAGCCGCGAGGCATCAGGCTTGACGCTGAGGAACGAGTCCGGGCCGGCTTCGATCACAAAGCCATCGTGGCGCTCCGTCTGTATCACGCCGCCCAGCCGGTCGGATTGTTCAAATAAGACCCATTGCAGGTTGGCGCCCGCACGCCGCGCTTTCTCCAGATAAAAAGCTGCGCTCAAGCCCGCAATGCCGCCGCCGATGATGGCGATTCTCTTCATGCCAGCGAAACAATCCCTGAAGCCAGCGCGAGCCGCGTCGACGCCAGTTTCGCCAGAGCCGCGATGAACGTAGGCGAGGTATTCAAAGATTCAGGCCGCCATAGTTTAAGTTCTTGCTCATTGGCAAACTGGCGAAAGTCGATATCAATGTCGTAAAGCACCTCAACGTGATCGCACACAAATCCTATCGGCGCAATCACCACGCCCTTGTGCCCTCGTCTTTTTTGCTCGAGCATCACAGTTTCCACCGTCGGGCCAAGCCACGGGCCGCTTGTCAGCCCCTGGCTCTGAAAAGCAAAATGCTGCAGCTCCGGCGTAAGACCTGCGATCCTGTGCCCCACAAGGTGCGCTGTTTCCTTAGCTTGCTTCTCATACGGATCGCCGGCTTGAATTGTGCGCGTCGGCACGCTGTGCGCGGTAAAGATCACGGGCAACGCGCTTCCTATATCAGCGCTCGCTTGCCGCCACACCGGCTCCAGCCGCTCCGCAAAAGCCTGGATCAGCAGCGGGTGGTCATGCCATGACTCGACAAACTGCACAGACAAGCCGGGCTTGCGCTCATCGGCCAGCACCTTGCTATAAAGGCCCACACTGGTGGAAGAATTTTGCGGGGCTAGGCAGATTGCGACTACTTTCTCAATGCCGCTGGAAGTGATCTGCCGTATTGCATCACTGATGAATGGCCGCCAATTGCGCATGCCCACGTACACCGGAAGGCCCAGGCTGGCTTGCAGTGCCTCCGCCTGCTGCATGGTGATTTCCGTCAATGGAGATTTGCCGATCAGAGAATACCGGTAGGTGACTTCCCGCATTACTAGAGCCGGTACCGGCCGGCCGCCGGTAATATGTTTCATGAATTCCGGGATATCGGCAGGCGACTCAGGGCTGCCGTGGGCAAGAAGCAGGATGGCTGATTTTTGACCGCTCATTGCATACAGCTCACGGGGCCGCTCCAGCGGAATAGGCTGTGCTCAATTCTCTAACAAAATCCACCAGCGCGCGAACATTTTCCACCGGCGTTTCCGGCAAAATACCATGCCCTAAATTAAAGATGTGCCCCGGACGCCCACCTGCCTGCCGCAGGATACCGTCAGTGCGCGCGCGCAGTTCTTTCTGCCCGGCAAACAGCAACACAGGATCAAGGTTTCCCTGCACTGCGCCCTTGAAATTCAAGCTGCTCCACGCCTGATCCAGCGGAAAGCGCCAATCCACGCCCATCACATCCGCGCCGGTTTCTTTCATCGAAGGCAGAAGTGTCGCGGTGTCCGTCCCAAAATAAATGATAGGAACGCCGGTCTTCTTAAGCCGTTGCACCAGGTCAGTCGAGAACGGCAGCACGTATTGGCGATAATCTTCCACGCTCAGGCAGCCCACCCAGCTATCAAAAATCTGCAGCGCGTCTGCGCCGGCGGTGACCTGCTCTGCGGCGTAGGCGGCCAGCACGTCCACAAGTTTGCGCATCAACATCCGCCACGCAGAAGTTTCCGTGTACATCATTTTTTTAGTATGGATGTAATTGCGCGATCCGCCGCCCTCAATCATGTAGCTGGCCAGAGTAAAAGGCGCGCCGCAAAACCCGATGACCGGCAGCTTGCTGCCAAAATGCTTCACCACGCGGCTCACTGATTCTGCCACGTAGCCGAGCTCAGAAGCGCGATTGGTAAGCAGCGCGTCAATATCCTTCGGCGCGCGCAACGGTCGTTCGATTACCGGGCCTTCACCGGCTTCAAACCGGAACGGCATCCCCATTACCTCCAGCGGCAAAAGGAGATCGGCAAAAATGATGGCCGCGTCCACATCCAACTTTTCTGCCGCGGTAATGGTCACATCAGCCGCAATTTCAGGAGTCTTGCAGATATCCAGGATGGAATGCTTTTCACGCACTGCGCGATATTCGGCCATGTAGCGGCCTGCCTGGCGCATTAGCCAGATCGGCGTCACGTCGACAGGCTCACAGCGGCAGGCGCGGACAAATCTTGAGTTGGGAGCGGACATTTGTTCTTTTAAATCTACCATGATCGAACAGCATGACAACCAGAACCTTTTAACCACGAGAGAGCACAAAGGACACAGAGGAAAAGGATGGTTAGGCAATTTGGCTATCGCCAGGACAGTAATTTGATTCGAATTGATCGCGTAGCAGTGGCCGCTCTGGACTTATTAACTCCGAATCGAATCTCGAACCTCTTTAAATGTTCTCTGTGTACCTCTGTGCCCTCTGTGGTAAAAGTTCTTGTTTTCTCTGTCTCTGCTGTCTCCGGTTGTAGGCGCGAAATGCTTAGCGTATAAGAACCAAACCGGCCATGCCTTCACGCTACTGCATCTGTGGAATCCGCCGCTTCTCTGTTAAAATCTATTGGTAACAGAAACTTTCCCCGTCTAGATTTCCCAGGATCATTTTTTAGTCTGCGAAAAATCGTCACGGGTGAGGAGTGTGTATTTCCAGTGAAGCGTGGCAAGACAGCAGTGATCGTCGGCGCCCAGTGGGGCGATGAAGGCAAAGGCAAAATTGTCGACGTGCTGTCGCACAATTTTTCCGTGGTGGCGCGTTACGCGGGCGGGCATAACGCCGGGCATACCGTCATTATCAAGGGCAAAAAATTTGTGCTGCAACTGGTGCCATGCGGCGTGCTGCGCAAAGGCTGCCGCTCGGTCATTGGCAATGGCGTGGTGCTTGATCCGCTGGCCTTCCTGAAGGAAGTAAAGATGCTGCGCGAAGCCGGCGTGCAGGTGGATGGAAACCTCTTTGTCTCCAATCGCGCGCACGTCATTCTGCCGTACCACCGCATGATTGAGATGGGAGCGGAGAATGCTCCGGGACGGGTGAAGATCGGCACCACATCGCGCGGCATTGGCCCGGCGTATGAAGACAAGATGGGCCGTCGCGGACTCCGCGTGGCCGATTTGCTTGACTCCAAGCTGCTGAAATCGACAATTGAGAACGCCTGCCGCGAAAAAAATATGATCGCGCACGCGCTGTTCAATTCTGATCCGCTCGATGCTGACAGCATGTACGCCGAATACGCCGAGGCCGCGAAGCAGATTGCGCCGTTTGTCGCCGATACCGCCGTCTTGCTGAACCAGGCACTGGCGGAAGGCGGATCGGTAATGTTTGAAGGTGCGCAGGCGACGATGCTGGATATTGACCATGGAACGTATCCTTTTGTAACTTCCTCAAGCTGCACCGCAGGCGGCGCGGCCACCGGGACCGGCGTACCTCCGAACGCGATCCAAAATGTGATCGGTGTGACTAAGGCTTACTGTACGCGCGTGGGCGGCGGGCCTTTTCCCAGCGAGGTTGAAGGTCCGGTTGCCGATCAGCTGCGCGCGCGCGGCAATGAATATGGAGCAGTCACAGGCCGTTCCCGCCGCTGCGGTTGGATTGACCTGCCGCTTCTCCGCTACGCCCAAATGATCAATGGCGTGAACTGGTGGGTGGTGACCAAGCTGGACGTACTTGACGTGCTGGACGAAGTTCCGGTCTGCGTGGGCTACAAGATTAAAGGCAAGAAAGTGGACTCCGCCCCCGCGCTAGCCACCGGATTTGAGCAGGTGGAACCCATTTATGAAAAGATGCCGGGCTGGAAGAAATCCACTGAAGGCGTTGCCAGCTTTGACGATCTGCCGAAGAAGGCGCAGGAATATCTCCGCTTTGTGGAGCGCGAGAGCGGAGCAAAGATCGGCATGGTCTCAACCGGCCCCGACCGCGACCAGACAATGTTGTTGCCGGAGTTCGAAGCGGAGATTATCGGTTCCTCCGAGAAAGCTGCTTCGCTGAAAGGCGCGAAGGCGAAATGATTGTGCTTAAGGTTGAGGCGCTCAGGAGGCGTGAGCAAAGCGTGAGCCTCCTGCCGAAACCCTGACGCGGAGCAAAGCGGAGCGGAAGGGTCTCAGTTGTACAAAATCTCTTAGGCAAGAAGCAAAATGATTGTTCTAAAAGTTGACATGCTGGTGAAGCCTGGTACGGAAGAGAAGTGCCGCGAATACATCAAGGTCCTGCAGGAGCATTCGCGGAAGGAACCAGGATGCCTGCTGTACATCGGTCACCAATCGACGGAAGATCCCCGCAAATTTCTTTTCTACGAGCAATATAGGGATGCGGCCGCACTGGAGGCCCATCGCAATGCTCCGTACTTCAAGCAGTACGTTATTGGCGGGCTGGACGCGATTATGGAGAGTCGCAGCCGCGATCTATACGAGCTGATCGAGTAGTTAGGCGGGAGAAACACTCTTACATCGACTTAGATGCAGGAACCGCGTTAACGTTAGCGTTCCTGCATCCGCAAGGAAAAGATAGTTTTAGCCGTCTGCAAAAAGAGCCATAACATCGCCGGCTGCGCTGGTATGATATGCGCATACCCCCGTGAAGCTTGATAAACCTTTTGCTGCCTCCTTTTCTCTCACATGCGCTTTTTGAGAATTCATGTCGGCGGCTGCGAAGCCAAACTTTTTGTGAGCGGTTAAACCCAATCGCGCCGGCAATGATTGCAGCCGCCGGTCCAAATATCTTCTGATGATCAACATGGAGGCACCTTTGAGAAGCAAGTTCATGCACAAAATCGCCGGCCTGTTCCTGGCGGTTACCCTGATCGGTATCAATTCTTTCAGCCAGAGCGCTCCGCCCAAGCCGGCGGCAAGTCCGGCGCCGAAGACAGCGACGCACTCCACAGCGTCACCGCAAATTCCTATACCTGACATTAAGTACACAAAGTTTGTCCTGAAGAATGGACTGACGGTGCTGGTTCACGAGGACCACAAAGCTCCCATTGTGGCCGTGAACACCTGGTATCACGTTGGTTCCAAGAATGAGAAGCCCGGCAAAACCGGCTTCGCTCATTTGTTTGAGCACCTGATGTTCAGTGGCAGTGAGAACTTCAATACCACTTTTCTCAACGCCCTGGAGCGCATTGGCGCGACCAACTTGAATGGCACCACGAATAATGATCGCACCAACTATTTTGAGAACGTGCCTACCTCCATGCTGGACTACACGCTTTTTGCCGAGAGTGACCGCATGGGGCATCTGCTGCCGGTGCTGGACCAGAAAAAACTCGACCTGCAGCGCGGCGTGGTGCAGAACGAAAAGCGCCAGGATGAAAACCAGCCTTATGGCGTGACGGAAGAGCTGATCGTCAAGAACACTTACCCAGTGGGGCATCCTTATTCCTGGACCGTCATTGGCGAAATGAAGGACCTGGATGCCGCCTCTAAAGATGACGTTGACGAGTGGTTCAAGACTTACTATGGCCCCAACAACACCACTCTGGTAATCGCCGGCGATATTACTCCTGAAGTCACGCGCCAGAAAGTTGAAAAGTATTACGGCGAGATTCCTGCGGGGCCACCCATCGGGAAGCAGGAAGTATGGACCGCCAAGCGCACCGGCACGCATCGCGGCTGGGTGCAGGACCGGGTTCCACAAGCGCGCCTTTACCGCATCTGGAACGTTCCACAGTTTGGTTCTCCCGAAGAAGCGCAGCTTGATCTAGCCGCGCAGGTCTTGGGCCATGGAAAAACCTCGCGACTCTACAAGCGCCTTGTCTATAAAGACCAGATTGCCACCAGCGCCACCGCTGATGACGACAGCAACGAAATCGGCGGCCAATTTGATTTCACCATTACGGCCAAGCCTGATCAGGACCTGCAAAAGGCGGAAGCGAACTTCCGCAACTCTGAAACGGCTGCTAATGAGGAACTGAAAAATTTCCTGAAGAACGGTCCTACAGAAGCTGAACTGCAACTGGCCAAGACGCAGATCTTCGGCAATTACGCGCGCATCGTGGAGCGCATTGGCGGCTTCGGCGGCAAAAGCGATTTGCTGGCGCGCTGCCAGACCTTTACTGGAAATCCTGAGTGCTACAAGGACTACCTCAAGCGGATTCAGGCGGCCACGCCTGCGAGTGTGAAGAAAGCCGCCAATGACTGGCTGAGCGACGGCGACTACGTGCTTGAAGTGCAGCCATATCCCGCAAACTTAAAGACTGACGCCAAGCTGGATCGCTCCAAGCCTCCGGCAGCGGGCGAACCAATGTCACTCAAGCTTCCGCCCATGCAGAAGGCAACGCTTTCCAACGGGCTGAAGATTGTGCTGGCGGAGCGCCACACCGCGCCGGTCGTAAACTTTTCACTGCTTGTGGATAGCGGTTATGCCGCCGATCCATCCAGTGCTCCCGGAACTGCAAGCTTCTCGCAGCGCATGCTGGAAGAAGGCACACCGACGCGCGACTCGCTTAAGATCGGCGAGGAACTGGAATCGCTCAGCGCTAACTTCAATGCTGGAGCAAATCTTGACTGGGCGTTTGTCAACCTGAACACGCTTACGCTCACAATGGATAAAGCGCTTGATATCTATGGTGATCTCATCCTGCATCCGGCATATCCGCAGAAAGAGTTTGACCGACTGCAGAAAGACCGGCTCGCCGCCATCAGGCGCGAAAAGGTCCAGCCGCAAGCGATGGCATTGCGCGTGGTGCCGCAGCTTCTCTATGGCAAGGGCCATCCTTATTCATTGCCATTCACCGGCAGCGGCACTGAAGCCAGTGTAAGCAAGCTTACGCGTGAAGACCTGTCCAAATGGCATGAAACTTGGTTCAAGCCGAACAATGCAACGCTGCTGATTGTGGGAGATACCACTCTGGCAGCCATCAAGCCCAAGCTGGAAAAACGTTTTGCGGGATGGAAGTCCGGCGAAGTGCCGAAGAAAAACGTCACCAAGGTGCCGGAGCCGGAAAAGGATGTTGTTTACCTGATTGACCGTCCTGATTCCAAGCAGAGCATCATCTTTGGCGCGCAATTGGCTCCGCCGCGCAACGATCCTGATGCCATTCCTCTCCAGATCGTCAATGACGTTTTCGGCGGCACGTTCGGCTCGCGCATCAACATGAACCTGCGTGAAGACAAGCACTGGTCCTACGGCGTTTTCAGCTTTATGCCCGCGGCGCGCGGCCAGCGGCCATACCTGAGCATCTCGCCGGTGGAGACTGACAAGACAAAGGAGTCCCTGGGCGAGCTAGTGAGGGAATACAAGGACATCGCCGGTGGCAAGCCGATCGTGGAGAATGAACTGAAAGACCAGCAGAGCAACGCCACGCTTGGTCTGCCCGGAAGCTTTGAAACCGTCCAGCAACTTGCCGGAGCCTATAGCCAGATCCTGCAGTACGGGTTGCCGGAAGACTACTTCAATACCTTTACGGAAAAGGTGCTGGCGTTAACGCCTGAGTCCGCCAATGAGATCGCCAAGAAGTTCATTTTGCCAGACCATCTGGTGTGGGTGGTGGTGGGCGACATGAACAAGGTGGAAGCAGGCATCCGCCAGCTAAACCTGGGCGAGATCCACAAGATAGATGCGGATGGGAACGCCGTCCAGTAGAGGAAGCAATTCAAAGACGCTTAATAGGGCCCGCCGGAACAATGGCGGGCTTTTTTTCTACATTCGATTTATTTCAATCAGATTATTTCGATCCAGCCATCAGCCAGAATCTTATTCGCACGCGAAAAGGAAGCCCCCTGTACGAACATACAGGTAGACGACTGGCCATCTTTCACACATTTTTCAGCCTCTTAGAACCATCGGAGGGATTGCCGGAGAGGGGGCAGCAGTCAACTTTTCTTGCATGCATCTCCTAAGTTCGCTGGGGTGATATGTATTGCGATCGCCATATTGTGCAGTGCGCTTGCCGCAGCACAGGAGTTGGAACCGCGTAGCTACTCGCCCGCGCCGGTCGGCACAAACTTTGCCGCGATCAATTACGGACGCGCCACCGGCAGCGTAGTGCTTGATCCCACATTGCCGATTACGAATGCTTCCGCCGATTTCAATGCTGTGACAGTTGGCTACGTCCATGTGTTTGGGTTTCTAGGACGGCAGACCTCGTTATCAATCGGCGCTCCCTACGTCTGGGGCACGGGCGAGGGCCTGGTGAATGGAGCTTTCAGACGCACATACCGCTCCGGATTGGGCGATCCACGCCTGCGTTTTTCTTTCATCTTTTATGGTTCACCGGCGGTGGGGCCAGCGGAATTCAAAAAGCACAAATCCAGGACCGTGGTGGGAACTAGCATGGTGATGGTCGTGCCGCTGGGGCAGTACGATCCCAATCTCCTGATCAATATCGGCTCCAATCGATGGGCATTCAAGCCGGAGATTGGCATCTCACGCACGCTGCATTCCTGGATGCTGGAGGTGGACCTGGGAAGCTGGTTCTTTATGCAGAACTCCAAATTCTTTCAAGGGCAGGTGCGGGAGCAGGCGCCGCTCGGCTCGGCCCAAGCGCACTTGAGTTATACCTTTCGTCCCGGGCTGTGGGTGGCGCTGGACGGCACGTACTACACCGGTGGACGCACTCACGTGGACGGAGTCCGGAGCGATGATCTGCAACAGAATTCCCGGCTGGGCACGACCATGGCTGTGCCGCTCACGCGCACGCAATCTCTCAAGCTCGCTTACAACAGAGGGGCGTCGGTAAGGAAGGGCGGCAATTTCACTACAGTGGGAATTACCTATCAGCTCCGCTGGTTCACGCCGAGATGAAGTAAAGAAACCAGCAGGTGAATCAAGCCCGGCGTTTGCCCACGAAAGGTTAGGCACAGAGCTAAGCGTCTCGTTGCAATCGCCGATGGCGTTCATTGGCGTGTGCGGCAAGCGTTCTGGGAAGTTTGATACTCCCATCAGGCTGTAGCAAGACATCTACTGCCATGACATTTCCGTCTAAAAATGAGGGAGCTATCATGGAAAACGACTCGAAGAAAGATGAGACAAGAGAACCAGAGGGGTTGGGTGAGAACACACGTGGACCTGGCGCAGAAGCCGCTCACGAGCAAGGCTGGGATCTGAATGAAGAAGAGCGAACCAAGCAGCCGGAGGGACGTCCCCAGCACTATGGCGGAAAAGGATATGACTACGGCGCGCAGGATTTTGGCGACGTTCCAGCTAAGCGCGAGAATCCGGACAAAATATCCAATGATGCCGAGCCTGACCAGAACCGCAAGGCCAGCTAGCATTTCTAGCAAAGGGAATGCACCCAAAGATCGGGTAATCTGGTGATCGGGACACCGGGTGATCGAAAGCCAGAATCCTACTTCAACTCCCTGGCCGCAGCTAGCATTTCATCAGCCTTGGCGCGGATGCGGACATCTTCAGTAAAGTTGGTCCAACGCACGGTGCCGGAGGAATCCACCAGAAACTCTGCCGGACGCGCAATGTCACTGCCTTCAGGTCCGCCGCCTTTGTGCAGCAGGTTATAGCGCCGGCTGGTTTCAGCCTGAGGATCAGACAGGATGGGGAAGGTATAACCGGCCTTGCTGGCCAGGTTGCGCGAGACTTCCGGCGCGTCCACGCTGATAGCGATGGGACGCACTCCGGCGGCTTCAAACTCTTTTAGGTTTTTCTGGATGCCTCGTAACTCGAGGTTGCAGAATGGTCACCAATAACCACGGTAGAAAACCAGCAGGACTGCTTTAGTCGGCGTGGCGGTGCTCATGCTGACCGGAGTAGCTTGGCCGGTTGCGGTGTTAGCGGATCCCGCCGATGCGTCGGCTCTGCCCAGCAACTGATTGAGCGAAACTTTGTTGCCACTGGTATCGGCCAGCGTGAAGTCTGGAACTTTCTGTCCTACTTGCGGCGCTGCTGCTGATGAAGGCAAAGCGCGCGAGCTAATCGACGCAACTGCAACCAATCCGCAGATAAGCAGCGAGAGCACGCCGAGGATCGGACTGGAAACTTTGCCGCGATAGAGCTGCGACTGGCGGAAGGCGCGCATGATTCCCACGGCGGCGCAGATCAGAGCGGCAATCGCCAGAGCGACGCTTAACCAGGGAAGGGCACGTTGCCCGGGAAGTCCCAGAAAGTATCCGGCATTGGAAAGCAGGGCAGCCAGGGCAAGCAATAGTGCGATCCAGGGCGCCCAGTTGCGGTGACGAGTAATTGTTTCCGGCATATGAGAAGGCAGTCTAGCAAAATTCGCGCTTGCGATACACTCTTTGCATGCTTGCCCTTTACGCGTTGCGAGCGGAAGAGAGCCGTGGACGCCGCTATCCGGAAGAAGCGCATGCTTACCGCAACGCGTTTCAGCGCGACCGCGACCGCGTGGTGCATTCGCGGGCTTTCCGCCGGCTGGAGAACAAGACGCAGGTTTTTACCGGTCGCCGCTCTGACCATTTTCGCAACCGGCTCACGCACACGATTGAAGTGGCGCAGATTTCCCGCACCATTGCCGCCGAGCTGCAACTGAATGAAGACCTGGTGGAAGCGCTGGCCCTGGTGCATGACGTGGGGCATCCGCCGTTTGGGCATGCGGGCGAACGCGTGTTGAATGCCGCTATGCAGGAATATGGCGACCAGTTTGACCACAACCTGCACGCGTTGCGGACGGTGGAGCAGTTTGAGCACAGGTATGCGGAGTTTCCCGGGCTCAACCTGACGTTTGAAGTGCGCGAGGGAATTGTGAAACACTCGCGCGATTACAGCGCCGAGGCGTTTCCTGAGCTGACGGAATATTTGCTGGATCAGCGTCCGCCGCTGGAAGCGCAGTTGATCGACTTTACCGATGAGATTGCTTATTCCACCGCCGACTTGGACGACGGCGTGGAAGCGAAGATCCTGACGCGGGAACAAGTTCGTGAGAGTGTGCCGCTGTTTGCGCGGATGCATGCGGAAGTGGAACAGCGCTATCCCGCGGCGGCGGAGAAGCTGCAGTTTAACGAGACGCTGAAGCGCGTGCTGGACCGGCTGGTGAGTGACTTGATCACCAACAGCCGCAAGCTGATTGGTGAAGCTGGTGTGGCGTCGGTTGAGGTAGTGCGAAGGTTACCGCAGCGTCTGATTGGCTTTAGTCCGCAAGTGGATGAAGAGCGCAAGCAGTTGAAAGAGTTTCTCTACGAGAATGTTTATTACAGTCCCGCGCAACAGCGTGACAAGCAACAGGCCGAGCTGGTGATACAGGAAATGTTTGCCTTCTTTATGAAGTTTCCGCGAGAGCTGCCGGCCAGCTATCAGAAGAAAACACGGAGCGAGCCGCTGCACAGAATCGTCTGCGACTACGTTGCAGGAATGACCGATAGCTACATCTTTGAGCAGTACCGGCGGTTTTGCGCAGGGAAGAAGCAGATCGGCGTTTAGCAAATCAAAATCTTTGAATACAGAGGAATGGAGCCAACGGAGTTGACGCCCAGTTTGTCTTTGCGGCTAGCGCGGCTCCCTAAAATTGTGGAAAGCCAAAAAAAAGCCAGGCCACCCGTTCAGCTTGGGTTACTAATTCGGGATCCGCTCACCTTTGTCCTGGTAAAAACCCTCGCTCCCAAAGCCAAACACTCTGTTCGATCTTGCCCGATAATTCTCCCAGGCGATGGCCGCAGCCAATTCCACCAGTTGCGGCGTGGAGAACCGCTTCTGGAGCCGCTGGCGCAGTTCTGGAGTCACCTTCGCCGGCGTTGTCGTGATCGCGTCCGCCAGTTCCAGCACAAGTTTTTCATCAGGAGAGAAGAGGTCGCTTTCCGCGTACCAGTTCAGGTTGCGGATTTGATCGTCGCTCAAGCCTGCGCGTCTGCCACCGGCAGAGTTAATGTCGATTCAAAAAGGACATTCCACCAGCTTGGCCGCACGAATCTGTCCTAGAACTTTCAGCTTTGCCGGGACAAGACTAGTCTTCTCGAGCGCTATACTGAATTTTGTGTAAGGGATGAGAACGTCAGGGTGGCTAGCAATCGTTTCCAGCGGAGCAATGTCCTTGCCCAAGCGTTTGCGGGCAAACCGCCGGATCAGAGCAACTTGAAGTTTTTTAAACATTGCTTATCAGTGCAGGAGTCCCAGCTTCTCCATCGGCCAATAACCAAAGATGGCTTTGCCATAGATGTAGCTGCGCATCACTGACCCGAATTCGCGGCTGTCATTGGACATGGAACGATGGTCGCCCAGCACAAAGTAGGAATTCCCAGGCACTACAAGGTCTGAATAGGAGCGGGCATCCAGATAGTCTGAAGGCACATAAGGCTCTGCAAGCTGCTCATCATTCACATATACATGGCCGTAAGCGATGTGAATGTGGTCGCCAGGAAGCCCGATCACCCGTTTAATAAAGCTCTTGTGGGTATCGCGCGGATAGCGGAACACAATGATGTCGCCGCGTTCAATGCTCTCAAACCGGTACACCAGCTTGTTGATGACAATCCGCTCCTGGTCTTCCAGGCCCGGCTCCATGCTGCCGCCTTCCACTTTTACTGGTTGATAGACAAACAGGATGATGAAGAATGAAACGATTACGGAAAAGACCAGGTCGCGCATCCAGGTGCGTAACGTTCGCAGACCACTGGATTCCGGGGTAGGCGCCGCTGGCCCAGTCTGTACCTGAATTGTCTCCTGTTGAGATGTTTCCACTTGAGATCAGCTCCTGCTTCCTGATTATACGTACTTGGGCCTGCTGAGTCTCTATTTCAGTGACTCCTGTTCTGGAGTAAAATAGCCGGGATATGAAGCATTTTTTAGCTATGCTAACCCTCCTTCTTGCCGCCGGCATGACGCATGCGCAGTTCGTAAACCAGGCCGCCGAGGTCCCTGCTTTTCACCCCGCGCCTCCCAAGGCCGGTACTACGCTGCCGCCCGTGCTCACGCAAAAGCAACTCGCCGACCAGGGCATGATTGCCCCGGCACAGATTGCCGCGTATAAAGCTGCCGCCAAGGCCGGTCCCGTTCTGTACCAGATGCCTTGCTATTGCTATTGTGATCGCAACCATGGCCACACCAGCCTGCGCAGCTGCTTTGAGAGTACGCATGGCGCCAATTGCAGCACTTGCATGCAGGAATCGCTTTATTCATATCGCCAGTCCAAGAAAGGCTGGTCGGCAAAAATGATCCGCGATGGCATTATGCGCGGCGACTATAAGTTGCTGGATCTTCAAAATCCAGAGCCGGTGAATTAAGATTTGCACACTATTTGGTGCAGTTGACGCATACGTTTTTTCTGCGTATAAAGGGCTGCACCCCTGAGCGGCTCTGTCGCTGCTTGAATAGCTGGTTACTTCCGATTCCCACAGCCCGTTTTCATTGCTATTCTGGCCTGAACCGCAAGGAAACAATAGAATGAAGAAGAAACTAGCAGGAAGCGTTAATCGTTTACCTGCTAAAGCATTGAAATTACAACCCATTAGGATTAGGAAGACCATGGCTGGCAAGAAACCACCTGCTCCGCCGCAAAAACCGACTTTCAGGGAAGACCCTGGTTTTGCACAGGCTGTGCAAAACTATGAAGCTGCCGCCAAGGCCATGCAGGAGCACAAATTCGATAAAGCCAAGACCTTGCTGGAGAAGATTCTGGCCGCCGGCAACCGTGAACTTATGGACCGCGCCCGCGTCCACCTGAATCTCTGCAACCAGCAGCTCGCAGGCGGCGCCACCAGTTTTAAGACCCATGAAGAGCACTTTGATTACGCCGTTTCTCTCCTGAATGGAGGGCAGTTCGATCAGGCCCGCACCCACATGGAGAAAATTCTCAAGAGCAATCCCAAGGCGGATTTTGCCTATTACGGCATGGCCGTGGTGGATTGCCTCACCGGCCAGGTTGAAAGCTCGCTCAAGAACCTGGGTGAGTCCATCCGGCTGAATCCGCAGAACCGTTTCCAGGCCCGCAACGATTCAGACTTCCAGAATATGGCTGACGATCCCCGGTTCACCGAATTGCTCTACCCTGAGCCTACCGATCTTCCCTCTTCCAACTTCGACCAAAGGAAGCGCTAGCGCAACGCGCATGCCGTCGCGAGCAGAGCAGAATCGTCGCCGCTCAGATCAAGGGATTCGTGTTGTAGCCATTGGCGGGGGCACCGGCCTCTCCACACTGCTCAAAGGTCTCAAGCAATACACGGTGCGCACGGGTGAAGCTGCTCCTGAAACGCCTTACATTTCTGATCTAACCGCACTCGTCACCGTTAGCGACGATGGCGGCTCCAGCGGCCGCCTGCGTCGAGAACTGGGCATGCTTCCGCCGGGCGACGTTCGCAACTGCCTGGTTGCACTCTCTGAAGACGAGAACTTTCTTTCCAAGCTGTTTCAGTTTCGCTTCTCCAGCGCAGGCGATCTGGAAGGGCACAACTTCGGCAACTTGTTTCTGGCCGCGCTCACCGCCATGACCGGCGACTTCGCCGTCGCCGTCAAACAGGCGGCGGAGATCCTGGCTACGCGTGGGCACATCCTTCCTGCTACCTCGGCGAATGTTCAACTCAAAGCTATTATGGATGACGGCTCAGAGGTACTGGGCGAGACCAACATTAATGCCAGCCACCAGAGAATCGTGGAACTGCAGATGGTGCCGCCCAATCCCGACCCATTGCCGCAAGCTTTGGCCGCCATTGCCGCAGCTGATGTGATCACCATGGGACCGGGATCACTCTTTACCAGCCTGGTCACGAATCTGTTGGTGCGTGGTGTTCCGGAAGCCATTGCCGCCTCGCCTGCCTTAAAAGTTTTCATATGCAACTTGATGACTGAGGCGAATGAGAGCCTGCACATGAAGGCTTCCGATCACGTCAAGGCGCTTTACGATCACTCTCCGCGCAGGATTTTTGATTACGCTCTGGTAAATACCGCTCCTGTTTCGGCCAGCATGAGAGAGCGTTATGCGCAAGAAGATGCAGAGCAAGTGGAAGCCGACATTCCCGCCATGGAGCAACTGGGCGTGAAATGCATCCCCGGCAACTTCATCATGGAAAGCCATTTTGCGCGCCATGCCACCGACCGCCTATGCCAGGAGCTGGTACGGCTGGCATATTCCGCCCGCCGGCCCCCCGAACTGGCGCGGCAGGCTTTAAGATGATGGCTTAATGCGTAACCAGAAAATCAACGGCAATCATGATTTTGCCATCGTGATCATGGCAGCGGGAAAAGGCACGCGGCTCAAATCCAAACGCGCCAAAGTGCTTCATGAGATAGCAGGCCAGCCGCTGCTGGCGCATGTTATCAAAGCAGCCCAGCAGATCGTTCCCGCCGAACACATCTATGTCATCGTCGGGCATCAGGCGGAAAATGTGCGCGCCGCGGTCGAGCCGCTGGGCGTCCAATTCGTTTTGCAAGCTGAGCAACGCGGCACCGGACACGCCATCATGTGCGCCCGAGAGCAGGTAGCTCAATACCAGAACATTCTTGTTCTTTCCGGTGACGTTCCGCTGATCCGTCCCGAGACGATTGCGAAGCTACGCGATTTTCATCTCAGCAAAAAAGCTGCAATGACGATTCTCACCGCCGCGCCCTCCGATCCTTTCGGTTATGGCCGCGTGATTCGCGCGGGCTCCAGTGATCGTGTAAAAGCCATTGTGGAACAGAAGGCGCTCAGCAAAGCGCAGCAAAAAGAACGTGAGATCAATTCGGGCATTTACGCTTTTGCCACCAAACCGCTGTTCGCCAACATAGACCGCCTCAAGACGGACAACGCGCACCACGAGTTGTACCTTACGGACATGGCTGCCCTGCTGGTGAAGAGCAAAGCTACCGTCGTTGCGCTGAAAGCGCCCGAAGCCGCCGAAGTTCTGGGCGCAAACACTTTGGCTGAATTGTCCGCGCTGGATGGCGCCATGCGCATGCGCAAATGCGCCGATCTGATGGCTGCGGGCGTGAGCATCTATCGCCCTGAGACCTGCGTGATCGATAATGCCGTCGAGATAGGGCCGGACACAATTCTTGAACCCTTTGTTCAAATTCTTGGCCGCACGCGCATCGGCTCAGACTGCCGCATACGCTCTTTCACCGTCATCAGCGACTCTCAAGTTGCCGACAACGTTCTGTTCCGGCCTGGCTGCATCGTTGACCAATCCACTATCGCCGCCGGAGCGCAGCTTGGTCCGTACGCGCATCTGCGTCCGGGAAGTGAAATTGGTGAAGGCGCGCATGTGGGCAATTTTGTCGAAACAAAAAAGACCCGCATGGGACGCGGCGCCAAAGCCAACCACCTCAGTTATCTTGGCGACTCCGATATCGGCGCTGGAGTCAACGTGGGCGCAGGGACCATCACCTGCAATTATGATGGCGTTAATAAACACATGACGGTAATCGAGGAAGGCGCTTTCATAGGCAGCGACTCCACTCTGGTGGCGCCCATTCGTATTGGGAAAGGGGCTTATGTGGCGGCCGGTTCAACCATCACTGAAGATGTCCCGGCTGACGCTCTGGCTTTGGGCCGCAGTCGCCAGATCACCAAAGAGTCCTGGGCACGGCAGCGGCGGGACGAACGGGCCAAAGCCAAAGCTGGAAAGTGACATTTGGCAGGAATGTTGAATGATTTTTGCCCACCATTCTCGTGTTCATGCGTCTGATTCACATAGAGTTTTCGGGGAGATATACCCATCTGTGCCTTACCCTTCAGGAGGATTTTGAATGCGTCGCTTGTTTCTCGTGATTTTCTTGTGCCTTTCTCCATTTGCTTTTTGCCAGCAGAAAGGCCCCTCGTCAGACGAGTTGCCTAAGCTCGAACACGTGAGCGCTGACCAGGTAAATCCCCAAGTTGATCCCTGCACGGATTTTTATCAGTATTCCTGCAGCAAATTTTTTGCAGCCAATCCCATTCCTCCTGACCGCGCCGCCTGGGGCGTTGCCGGCCCATTGCAGCAGTGGAATGAGACGGTGCTGCGCCAGGCGCTGGAAACGGCTGCCGCCAAGAAGCAGGGCCGCACGGCAGTGGAGGAGAAGATTGGCGATTACTGGACCAGTTGCATGGATGAGAGCGCCATTGAAAACGCCTCGACCAAAGCCTTTCAGGCGGAGTTGAAGCGCATTGACGACCTCAAACAAAAATCCCAGTTGGTTGACCAGATCGCTCACCAGCATTCCACGATTGGAGACGCGTGGGTCGTTGAAGACAATGCGACTTTTGTTCCGCTGTTCGGATTATCCGCCATTCAGGATTATGATGACGCGCAGAAGACCGTGGCGCAATTTGACCAGGGCGGCTTCTCTCTGCCCGGGCGCGATTTCTACTCCAAAGACGATGCCAAATCGCAGGAGATCCGCAAGAAATATCTGGAGCATATCGCCAACATGCTCAAGCTCAGCGGAGAGTCCCAGGCACAAGCCACCGCCGATGCCGCCATCGTGATGCAGATTGAAACCGAACTGGCCAGCGCGGCCATGGACGTGGTGAAGCGCCGCGATCCCAAAAACGTCAACAACAGAATGACATTGGCGCAACTCCAGAAACTAGCACCCTCATTCGACTTCCAGCGTTATCTCACCCTGGTGCACGCTCCCGCGCAGCATACGTTTCTGGTGACCTCGCCGGATTTCTTCCGCGGCCTGGACCACGCCCTTCAACAGCATCCGCTGGCCCACTGGAAGGCGTATCTCAAATGGCAACTGGCGCATGAATCCGCTCCTTATTTGGGCAAGGCCTTTGTCAACGAAAATTTTAATTTCTTCGCGCACACGCTGGCCGGCACGCCGGAGCTTTCACCGCGTTGGCGGCGTTGCGTCCACTCAACGGATAACGCGTTGGGTGAAGCCCTGGGCCAGGCCTATGTTGCCCGCGCCTTTCCGCCCGATAGCAAAGAGCGGGTGTTGCGCATCGTAAAAGCCATTGAAGGCGCTCTGGATCAGGACATCACCAACGTGACCTGGATGACCGATGCCACGAAAAAACAGGCCAGCACCAAGCTTCATGCCATCCTGGATAAAGTTGGTTATCCTGACAAATGGCGCGACTACTCTGCCCTGCAAATTACGCCTGATAGTTACCTGGAAAACGTCCATAAGGCCACGGCATTTGAGTTCAATCGCTGGCTGCAAAAGATTGGCAAGCCCATTGACCGTTATGACTGGATCATGACGCCGCCCACGATTGACGCTTACTACGACCCTCAGTTCAACACCATCAACTTCCCTGCCGGAATCCTGCAGCCGCCTTTCTTTAGCGCCAACGCCGACGACGCGACGAACTTTGGCGCTGAAGGGGCAGTGATCGGCCATGAGATCACGCACGGCTTTGACGATCAGGGCCGCAAGTTTGACGCTCAGGGAAACCTCCACGATTGGTGGACCGCCGAGGACGCGAAGAATTATGACGAGCGGGGCAAGTGCATCTCTGACGAGTACACGCAGGAAATCCCGGAAGCCGGCGTGAAGCAGAACGGGCTTCTTACGCAGGGTGAGGACACCGCGGACAATGGCGGACTTTACCTTGCGCTCATCGCGCTGGAGAATGACCTGAAGCAGCAGGGCAAAACGCTTGAAACCAAGGGCGCCGATGGCCTGACGGAAGTGCAGCGCTTCTTTCTGTCATTCGCAAACAATTGGTGCACCCAACTGCGGCCGGAAGTCATGCGCACTGCGGTCCTCACGAACCCTCACTCAATTCCAAAGTACCGGGTGAATAACACCGTCGCTAATATGCCGGAGTTTGCCAAAGCGTTCGGCTGCGCCAAAGGCAAGCCGCTGGTGCATGAAAACGCATGCCGCGTCTGGTAAGAAGCGCGTACGTAACACGGTTTGTGCCGGGATTGGCGTCAGCTCTCGATTTGGACGCCACCCGGCGCTGCTCCGCGTCATCTCACTGGGATTGAGAGGTGCCGTATGGCAGAGCGCAAAGGGCCACAGATAGTTCCCCCAGAAGGCCGTCAGTCCGGCAAGAATATGTCGGAAAAAAGTCCGAACCCACACGGCGAGAACAATATCCTGGAGATGCCCATCCGGACGCAGCAGCACAACGCAACCTCCGGCAAGAACGTTCCCAAGGTCCCCAACACGGTTGGCGGCAACCTAAATCCCTCAGTGGCTCATGATTTTGAGAATCGAGCAACCAGCCCCGAGGATGCGGAGGAGAAACGGCCACCCTCAGCCAAACCGCCAAAGGGCATCAAGCGCAAAGACGCGTAGCTTGTTCTATTTCGCACCGCGATAGCTCCAGTTGAAATCAGTTGCTAGACTATCGCTGATGCCCGCTCCCAAACCATCGCCAAAGACTCTCAAGGCCAAGACTTCAAAGGAAAAGACCTTTGAAGCAGTGTTGGAGCGCATGCCCGACCGTCTGCGTTGGGTGATCGCTCGCATTCCGTTTGATGTCGCTAAACTTTGGGGCAAACGCGGACAGATAAGAGTTCAAGGCGAGCTCAATAGCTTCGCATTTACCACTACTCTCTTTCCCGATGGCCAGGGCGGTCACTTTCTGCTGGTCAACAAAAAAATGCTGCACGGCGGAAAGGCTGCGCCCGGACTGACGGCGAAGTTTCTCCTTCAGCCAGACACAACTCCACGCGTAACAGCTTCTCCTCCAGACGAGCTCTTGCGCGAGTTGCGCCAATCAAAGCGATTACTGAAATTCTTTGAATCGCTGAATCCATCGCGGCGAAATGAAATTGCCAAATGGATTGCCGAGCCCAAGAGTGAAGACACTCGCCGCCGTCGTGCGCAGCAGATTGCAGAGCGGCTAATGGAAACCATGGAAGCCGAGCACGAACTGCCTCCCATCATGCAACTGGCTTTCCGCCAGAATCCCAGAGCACATGCGGAATGGGAGCGAATGTCCCAGTCGCATCGCCGCGCGCACCTGTTCGGGGTCTTCTATTACCGCACTCCAGAGGCGCGGGCCAATCGCGTTCAGAAGTGCGTGGAAGAATTGTTGCAGCGAGTGGGAAAGGCTCGATCCAGCAAAGATGCAGGCTGATCCGATCAAATTCGAATCGAGATGAAGTGGCCTATTACAGCTTTTCTTCGATACCTTCATCTTCCCATTGATGTCCACATCCATCGCACTGCCATTTGAACTTCACCTCGGCCGCCGTGGCTTCTGCTTGAGGCCCATCGTCCCTCAAAAATACCTCCTGGGAATGGCACTTAGGACAAAGCACGGCATATTCTTTGCCTTCATCCGGGTCTTCTTCCCCTTGCTCGGGGGGGTAGAGGTCCAACACATTGGAAGCGCGGCGGCTGTTAAGTGCATGCACCTTGAGCTCAACCCCGCCGTCAAAGCTTCCTTTGAAATGTTCAAGGTCAACAATATTTTCAGGTCCCAGACAGGACGCGATGAAGTTGGCATCAAGCAGTGCCTTTAGCTGCTTCGCCTCAGACTCGCTTTGAACTGTGCATACGCAAACCAGTTTGTAATCCGGGTCCTCGGAGTCCCCCGGATCATCAATAAAGCCATCGCCATCGGAAGCCGTAGGCTGAGGAGCCGGAGGTGCCAAGGCCGGCTGGACTTTCAATCCTTTCTCAGAAATCACTGCCTGCAATGCTTCCCTAGCAATTGGAACCAGATCAAATGCGTCTGCAGCCACCTGGCAAAGTTCTTCCTCAGTCATCTGGCGGTAGGTATCGGTAAGCTGATGCCATTGTTCTTGCTGATCAAGGCTCTTCATAGTGAAAGATGATACGTTTGCCGACTCTATGCGGCAACAGCAACTCAGCCTTTATCGGAAGGATTCTCCGCCACAACCGCAATCCCCGCCTCATCCGCAGCATGAATGATCTTGTCGCCGTCCAGAAAAAGACATTTCCCAGCGTCGATGGCCAGGCACGTTGCTCCAGCGTGAGCCATGGTCTCAATTGTTTTCAGGCCAATCACCGGCACGTCAAAACGCATGTCCTGGTTCGGTTTGGCTACTTTCACCACCGTCAGCTTACGGCTGAGGATGGAGTCGCCGTCCAAAGCAGCGCTCTTCATCAGCTCGCCTGCCCGGATGATCGTTGCGTCGGTTCCTTCCATAGCTTCCAGGGCAACGCAAGCAGCCTGCGCAATCACAACTGTCTGGCCGATATCGTACTGGGCCAGATGGCGCGCCACTTGGCGGCCATACTCGATGTCCTTCTGCTCAGCTTCATTCGGCTTACGGCGTGTGAGCACTCCGGGCCGGGCCAGCAGCGGCTCAAGATATGAAGTGGAGCTGATCAGGCGAATGCCTTCATCTTCCAGCACCTTGGCCACCGCGCCGATCAGAGAATCCGTGTTGCGCGTTCCCAGCGACAAAAGCACTTTGGCCAGCCGCCAATCCGGCCGGATGGAAGAGAATATCTGCTTGTGCTTGACTTGCCCAGCCATCATTGCGGTGCTCACGCCTTCCCGCTTGAAAAAATCAATGAGCTTGCTCAGTTCGCCCAGTGACATCCAGTGCACCAGGGCGGCGCCGCGATTCTCAATCAAAGGGGAGGTCTCTTCCTTGATGGCGGCTACCACCACGTGAGCGCCCTGCGCCCGGGCCGCATCCAGCAGCAGCAAAGGAAAACTGCCGTTGCCCGCAATCAGTCCGAGTTTTTGCGCCTCAGCCATTCGCATCAGTGTATCAACTGCCTTAATTCTTCGGCTGCAAGTACACCTAATCCTTTGCCGCCAGCATCATAACCAAAGAGTAAACATGCGGATAATTCCCGATCAACTTAGAAGCAAGAACCTTGTGCCCTTCAAGAAGCGGCATGGCCGATACAAAATTCCGGGAGTGACGACGGAGAACCAAGTCTTAATGGACCGCGTTGACCCTGATTTGAGTGCCGAAGAACAAACCTATGTCCGGCACTATCTTGGGTACGCGGACGCCCTAATCAGAAGCGCGGAAGAGAATGCTTCGTCGGAACCCGGAGAAGCCGGCTTGGAAGAGGGTGCCGGGGAATCCGACGAAGATGAGCAGGCCCGGCCGGAGGAGACGGCCTCCTCAATCCCTATGGATGAACCCAGTCCCGACGAGGACGATCTTCCTATGCGAGCTGCCTGAAAGATTGCTCTCTTCTTTTATTTGATGACTCTTTTATTTGATAACTCCGCGTTCTGAGTCTTCAATAAATCGCACGAGCATGTCCACGTCTTGGCCGCGATCACCCTCTGATTTCAACTTTTCCAACGCCTGCGTTGTGTTCAGCTTGGAATTCAACAGCACTCGGAACGCGTGGTGGATTTTGCGAATGCGTTCCTCGCTGAAGCCCCGCCGCTCGAGTCCCACTGAGTTCATGCCAAAGGTCTGGGTATGCCTTGGGCTAACGCATTTGGCGAACGGCAAAACATCCTTCGTGACAATGGTCCCTCCGCCAATGTAAGAGTGCGCTCCAATTCGCGTGAACTGATGGACGGCGCACAGCGCCCCTACAACCGCCCACTCTTCCACGGTAACGTGTCCGGCGAGCGTGGCCGCGTTCACCAGCATGGCATGGTCCCCCATCACGGAGTCATGCCCCACATGGGCATATGCCATGATCAGGGTGTGGCTGCCGATCTTTGTAACGCCGCCGCCCTTGGCCGTACCTCGGTTTAGCGTTACATATTCGCGGACAACATTGTGGCTCCCGATTTCCAGGCTTGTCTCTTCACCTTTGTAAGTCAGGTCCTGCGGTTCGCCGCCAATCGCGCAAAAAGGAAAGAAGCGGTTATGCGCCCCGATCTTCGATGGCCCGTGAATCACCACATGTGACATGAGTTCACAGTGTTCCCCCAGTTCCACGCCCGCACCCACAATGCAATACGGCCCCACGGTGCAGGTGGAATGCACCTTCGCCCGGGGATCTATCAATGCCGTGGGATGGATCATCACTTTAGGATCGGTCACTTAGGAGATCATTCCGTTGTGTCAGCCGGGGATTCCGAAGCTGTCTGTCCGCGCTTCAGCGATACCAGCTGCGCGCTCACTGTGCCGTCACAGACCACTTTGCCATTCACAAAGGCCTTGCCCTCCATGCGGACGGCAATGCGTGATGCGCCTTCTTTCCAGCTCAGCATCACCACCTCAATCCGAAGCTGGTCGCCCGGAACTACGGGGCGGCGGAAGCGTGCCTTCTCAATGCCGGTGAAGACGATTAATTTGCTGTTACGATCTTCCACTTCCGTCAGCAGCATTGCGCCGCCCGCCTGGGCCATGGCTTCCACAATAAGAACTCCCGGCATGATGGGATAGCCAGGAAAATGACCGGCAAAGAACGGCTCATTGATGGTCACATTCTTAATGGCGACGATCTTCTTTTTGCGCTCCATCTCCAATACCCGGTCAATCAGCAGAAACGGGTAGCGGTGAGGCAGGATCGCCTGAATCTGGTTAATGTCGAGCGGGCCGGCCGGGGTCTCGATAGCGGCAGGTTCGGCGGTTGCGTTCAAATTTGTGGTTTCACTCATTCTGAAGCGCGAATTATAGAAGATTTCCCGCCTGGGTGGAACTTGCCGAAATCAGCAACCGTGACCAGCTGAAGAAGACCAGCTGAAAAAAGATCGGCTGTAAAAAGAGCGGCTGTAAGAACATGAAATCGTTCATCTACTCTCCTTGGGTATTTTAGTGCTCACTTTTATCCTTTTTGTGCAGCTACTCTGCTTGCTCCACCACTTTCAGAGAGCAGCAGCTTGGCTCCTAAATTGCTTTACCCATTGCATCAAGCTCGCTCAAATTTTCGGTTTCGAGGGCCCAGTAGTCATGAAGTTCCCATCCCTGCACATCCTGAAAGTCAGTTTCCCAATCGTCGCATTCGCACTTTGTCTATCCACTCAAGCATCCGCTGCCTGTGCTGAACCGGCCAGCGGCCATCTGGCGATTTGCCAACCCAGCGCCAACTCCACCATTTACCAGGTCCCTCATATTGAGGCCACTGCCAACCCAACTTCCGGCAGCATCAGCACCATGAAAGTTTATATCGACGGCAAGCTAGCCTTTCAGAATGGCGGGGGCTCACTCAGTCTCTTTGAGGGTGGCGTCTCTAACGGCACGCATCACCTCGTCATCAATGCCTGGGACAGCTTTGGCCGGCTCTATCAGGCGGCTGAAAATTTCAGCGTCACTGGAAACCTGCCCTTTACCTGCCCGGTCACTGGCGTGGGCGTTCGCATCTGCGCCCCGACCACCGGCTCAGTGGTTTCCAATAATCTGGGCTTCTCTGCCGGATTCAAAGGCAATACAGCCATTAAGTACGTCCGTGCGCTTCTGGACGGCGCTGATGTTTTTGATTTCGCGCCCGCTTCCGGACAGAACAGCATTGTCGCCGCCGGCCTGAATGCCGCTCCCGGCACGCACACTCTCTCGGTCCTGGCCACGGACACCAGCAACACTGTTTACAAAAGCAGCGTAAGCTTCAAGACATATTACGAAGCTGACTGTCCGCCCAAGGGAACTACATGCAACCCCGGCATCTATCAGAGCACTCCTAATGATGGTGACGATGTGCAATCTCCTTTCCGGGTGAATGCCAGCGTCCAAAACAATACGGCGTCGATTACGGCCATGAAGGCTTACCTAGATGGCGTACTGGCAGGTGCGTCTTCCGGCCCGACCTTTGACCAGCCGATACCCGCTGCCAAAGGGACTCACATCCTGGTAATCCAGGCGTGGGACACAAAAGGCAGACTTTACCGTCTGACGGAAAACGTGAACGTGCAGTAATTTTGATAATTTTCTCCATGGCGCTCTGAGGGCGCTCCTTCGTCGGAAAAACGGCAGCTCGAACCTGGGCTGCCGTTTTTGTGTTAAAACACCTACAACAGAGGGCGGAGTACTACTGAGCTACTTTTGTCCCGCCTGCGACTCCGTTCGGGAGCCCATTCGACTCCTTCGCTACGCTCCGTCGTGGCCCACAACCTCCGGTTCACCGGCGCTTTTTCCGGATTGCCAATCTCCGCTTCCTCAGTTCCTCTGTGTTTCAAAATTTGGGTTTTACGGGCTTCCCCGTGTCTCAGCGGCTCCGCTGGCAATTTTTGCCCTGCCCATCTTCCGCGCGCAAAGTCGGCAGTGAGGGCTTTCCGATGACCTTGATCCCTTCACGCCTGGTGTCTGCAACTAATTGATATTGAATCCCTTGCAAGCTATCCCTGAAAAACGAATCGGCATTTATCGAAACTGGCGGCTTTTCACCATTACCATTTTTGCCTACAGCGCACGTTACCTTTACCTATATAGTAGTCAGTGTATACCTATATAGTAGTCAGTGTAGTCATGGCCAAACCAGTTATTCACGTCTCTGAAATGGAAGCCGCCGGCAATTTTGCCGCGCTCTTGGCTCGAGTCCAGGCCGGCGCCGAAATCGTGATTGAACGCAACTCCCAACCCGTGGCCGTGGTGCACCCTGCCGAACCAGTTCGCCGGACGATCTCTGAATGTCTTTCTCTGTTGCCGGCGGATTCCAAAGCCACCATTGATCCCGATTTTGCCAATGATGTTCAAGCGGCTGTTGAGAGCCATCGCGAAGCGCTGGACTCCACTGCATGGGAGTGATCCTGGATTCCAGTGTCTTGATAGCAGCCGAGCGTCAAGGCAACAATGCGCGGCAAATGCTCGCCGCTATTTCTTCTAGACTCGGTAATACTGAAGTTGCCCTTTCAGTTCTTACGCTGTTAGAACTGGCACACGGAGCAGCGCGCGCTGATACGCTGGAAAGAAAGAACATGCGCCAACAGTTCATCGATGAACTGCTCACGGCACTCCCAGTTCATCCTGTCACGGCGGCAATAGCTTTGCGTACCGGACAGATCGATGGAGAGAACCAAGCCCGAGGAGTGCGGCTTTCCCTCGCTGATCTCCTGATTGGAGTGACCGCGCTGGAGCTCGATTATGGTGTGGCCACTCGCAACGTTCGTCACTTTCACTCCATTCCCGGGCTCTCTGTCATGCGGCTTTGATTGTGCAATGGGCACGAGTCGGAAATGCTTTAGACAATGTTTTGATGGAGGACACTCGAAGTTCGCCGTCCTGCCCGCCTTCCGCGCCATCTATTCACGTCTTTGCGCGGTGCGGTTTGGATCCGTGTTGATCGGCGCAAAATCCGCGGTAACGGACTTCCGATCACCCCGAAATCTGATGAATTGCCAAGACTCCCAAACCTCCGCTTCCTCAGTTCCTCTGTGTTTCAAAGGTCTTGGGTTTCGGAAAACTGACATGTATTCCGCTGATTTTGCATCTTAAAGAGAGATGACACGGGTTCTTTACGTTGCGTATCCGCTGCTCCAGGTGCATGACGAGTCAGCGGGCGGCGCGGAACAGATTTTATGGACGCTGGAGCGCGAAATTTCCCGCAGCGGCGCGCACACGACAGTTGCCGCGTCGACTGGATCGCGCGTGGTTGGCGAGTTGTTTTCCACTGGCGAGCCCTGCACCCAGCCCGACGACTATGAGCGGAGGCGCAATGAACATGAAGACCGCGTAATTGAGTTCGCGCGGCGGCGCGCCCGCGAGGATAACGCGTTCGATCTTATCCATGACCATTCCGGCAGCTTCTGGAAGCGGGCGGCTGAGGTGGATACGCATGTGCTGGCCACGCTGCATCTGCCGCGCAGCTTTTACCCAGCGGAAAGTTTCAACCGCGTTCCGCCCAATGTGAGCTTTAACTGTGTCTCTGGTTCGCAGGCGCGCAGTTTTGCCGGTCTGGAGTCATTGGCCGGCGTGGTCCCGAACGGGATCGCGCTGGATTATTTCGAGTCTATTAACGGCATCGCGGATCAGAGTCGGCAAGGGCTGCTCTGGCTGGGACGGATCTGTGAAGAAAAAGCCCCTCATCTGGCATTGGATATCGCCGAGCGTACTCAGATGTCAGTCACGCTCGCCGGGCAGATCTATCCATTTTCTTATCACCAGCAGTATTTTGAACGGGAAGTTGCGCCGCGCCTGCGAGCTATACCAAATGCCAGATTCATCTGCGCCCCGCGGGCGGAGTTGAAGCGGCGCTTGCTACGTGAAGCACAGGCTTTGTTGATCACCAGCTTGGCACAGGAAACCAGTTCGCTGGTCGCCATGGAAGCAGCGGCCTCTGGAACGCCAGTGGTGGCCTTCCGCAAAGGGGCGCTTGCAGAGGTGGTGCGCGAAGGCTTGACGGGCTTTCTGGTAGAAGACATTTCCCAGGCTGTATCTGCATTGCAGCAGGTCGAGAGCATTAGGCCGGCGGTATGCGTGCAACACGCTCAGGAAAATTTCAGCGCGGCGAAAATGGCTGAGAGATATTCGCAATTATATGAGCGGCTCACGCAGTCGGAGAAGGTCCTCCGATTCGCCCAGGAGATAGCCTAGAGCTTTCGACGGCAAGACTTCGGTAGCAAGAGCTGACGACTTTTTTGTACAGAATTATTAACCGGCCACCGAGCGACAAAAAATGTTGCAAGAAACTTTTCTTACCGCGATCTTCTCAATGAGGGATGTTCTCCTAGGTGGGTAACCCTCTGGAAACGGACGCCGAGCAAGAATTTGAACTCCTTCCCCCGGCAGCCGTGTCCGGAGGCGATGCATGAGCGGCTGCGCTAAACGGCGTAGCCGCTTTTTTTCTTGAGATTCGCTTTCAGGATGCGATCAACAGAGAGGCAATCCGCTTAATCCCTGTTGGCAAGCATTGTTAGAGGTCGGAAACCGCCGCATGCACCTGCAGCAAACCGAGTTCAGCGGCAATCTTTTCCAGCTTCGACCGCGTCTCCGGCTTGACCGGCAGCATGGGCAGACGGAGAACTTCTTCAATTCGGCCCATCATCGCCAGCACCGCTTTTGCCGGCATGGGATTTGATTCCAGGAAGTTGGCCTGCATCAGACGCAGGTATTGGCGCTGTAAGCGGCGGGCCTTGTCCCAATCATTGTTGAGCGCCGCAGCCGTGAGCTGTGACATCTCTTTCGGGATCTCGTTCGAGCAGACGGAAATAATGCCCACGCCGCCAAGAGCGATTACCGGCAACGTCACGGCATCATCGCCGGAGAAAACCAGGAAACTTTCCGGCACGTGGTTAAAGACCTCAGCGATCTGCGAGATGTTGCCGCTGGCTTCCTTCACAGCAATGATGTTGGGAACTTTGGCCAGACGGCCCAGCGTCGCCGGCTCAATATTCGCCGCAGTGCGTCCGACCACGCTATACAGCACGATCGGCTTGTCCACAGCTTCCGCAATGGCCTTGAAATGCTGATACTGCCCTTCTTGCGTGGGCTTGTTGTAATACGGCGACGCACTCAGGATTGCGTCCACGCCTTTGCGGCGGTCGAGTTCGCGCGCTTTCTCCACGGCTTCAGCGGTACAGTTTGACGTGGCTCCCGCAACAATCGGCACGCGGCCGCCGTTCACCTCTATTGTGATGTCGATTACGCGCAGCCATTCGTCTTTGGTCAGAGTCGGCGTCTCACCCGTCGTCCCGCAGGGGACAAGAAAGTGAATGCCGGATGCAATCTGCCATTCGACCAGCGAGCGCAGAGCTTTCTCGTCGATGCTCTGGTCCTGCTTGAATGGCGTTATGAGCGCGGTGCCGCAGCCTTGTAGGTTCATGTTCAAACTAGGATAACAAAAACACGGGGAAAATTTGGTAATTGGGTAAATTGGTAATTTGGCAATTGAAGGCAAACAGGACCAAGTGGCTCCGGTTTCAATTACCAAATTACTCAATTACCAAATGTCTAAAGCTGATCCACAATCTCCGGGAACTCATAAAAGCCGGTCTTGCCCTTGATCCACTCGGCGGCGCGGACTGCGCCTTCGGCAAAGCCGACGCGCGACTTCGCGTCATGAGTGAACAAAATCGTGTCATTGGCTGAGTCGAGCATGACTAGATGCATGCCCACGGTCTCCCCTTCGCGGACGGAAGCGACTTCAACCGTTTCGCCGGAATTTGATTCCAAAAGCTTCTGGATGGTCACGGCCGTTCCCGAAGGCTTGTCTTTCTTATGGATATGATGGCGTTCCACGATGCTGCCGCGATACTGATGCTTGAGAACCGGCGCAACCGCCTGCACCGCCTTAAAGAAAAAACTCATTCCAATAGAAAAGTTTGAGCCATAAAGCACGGCAGCTTTTCGTTCCTTGGTAAGCTCGCGGACTTTGTCAATGTGCTGGTACCAGCCGGTGGTGCCAGCCACGATGGGAACTCCAGCTTCAACACAGCGAATAATGTTGGGAATCACCGCGTGGGGCGTGGTGAAATCTATAACCGCATCAATCTCTTTCAACGTCGCCGGTGTCAGCGCCCGGCCATCCTTATTTTCCTGGCTGGCCAGTGAGCGGACTTCATGCCCACGCTCTTTCGCCACTTCGGCAACCAGTGCGCCGGTTCTGCCGCGACCGAGGACCAGGATTTTCAAGAGAGCACCCATGGAATTTCCACGTGAACGGCTTTCATGCAAACGGCTTTCATGCGAAGACCTCGGGATCCACCTGCGCGAAGAACGTTCGGTGCAGGCGCGAGACTACATCGGGCACGGCGTCTTCATCAATCACGAATCCTATATTAATCTCTGACGCGCCCTGCGAGATCATGTGAATGTTGGCTTCAGGAATGGCGCTGAAGACCTTGGCGGCAATCCCCGGCGTGCTTTTGATATTTTCACCCACCAGGCAGACGATGGCCTTGCGGCCTTGGTATTTCACGTCGGCCAGCTTGGCCAGGTCAGCGGCGATCGCGGCAATGGATTCATTCGAATCCACCGTGACGGAAACGCTGACCTCAGAAGTTGAAACCATATCCACCGGGCAGCGGTGGTTGGCGAACACCTCAAAGATATTCTTGAGAAAGCCATGCGCCATGAGCATCCGCGTAGCTACTACATCAACAACAGTAATACGCTTCTTGGCGGCAATCGCCTTAAAGATATTCTTGCTCTTGGGCGCAGTGGCCGTGATGCGCGTGCCTTCACATTTCGGATTGCGTGAATTCAGAATCAGCACCGGAATGTTTTTCTGGATGGCTGGCAGCAGCGTGGCCGGATGCAGGACTTTCGCCCCAAAATACGCGAGCTCGGCCGCTTCTTCAAAGCTGATGTTCTTGATGCGCCGCGCGTCCGGACAGAGATTTGGATCCGTGGTCATCATGCCATCAACGTCCGTCCAAATCTCAATGCGCTCGGCATTCAAGCCCGCGCCGGTGATGGCAGCGCTGAAGTCCGATCCGCCGCGTCCCAGAGTAGTGGCAATGCCCTCCCGCGTCGATGCAATAAAGCCGCCCATTACGGGCACGCGTTTTCGATCCAGCAATGGCCTTACGGTTTCCGCCAGCCGCGCGTCTGTCTCTTCAAATTGCGGGACAGCCTTGCCGAACGTGGCGTCGGTCACGATGCACTTCCGTGAATCGACATGCTCGGCTTCAATATTGCGCTGGGAAAATGCGGCGGCGGCAATTTTCGATGACACACGCTCACCGAATCCGGCAATCGTGTCGATGGTCCGCGGCGTGAGTTCTCCTACGGCAACAACGCCGCGCAATAGTTCGTCCAGTCCGTTGAAATCCGCTTCCAGTTCCTGCGCAATCTGCTCGAATGCGTGCGTGCCCAGCAAGTCACAAGCGCAGTTGTAATGGCGTTCGCGTGCAGCGCGGGAAAGCTCAAGCGCCTTGGCGCGATCGCCCGCGCCGGCTGCGGCAGACATGGCCAGAAGCTGGTCGGTAATTTTGGCCAGGGCGCTTACTACGACCACCGGGCGTTCATTCAAACGATCACGGACGATGGCTGCTACCCTGTCGATGGCCTGCGCGTCCTGCACGGAGGTGCCGCCAAATTTCATGACGATCATGCGGGCACTCCAGAAAACATCCACCACGGAGACACGGAGGCACGGAGAAAACAAATCGGAGATGTGCTTAAGGCGATATCATTTCGCTGGCCCAGACAAGCGTCAGGGCACGAGTTTACTCGTGCCGTTTGCGGCTGAAGAACTCTGGCCTTTAGGCCCTGAGGTTCCTTATAGCAGGGGCTAAAGCCCGAAGCCTTTAGACCGTTTATAGCACGACTGAAGTCGTGCCCTGACACTTGTCTTGTACCTGGAAACCTTTTCATCGGGTAAATCAGAAAATCCGCACGCACATTAATCTGCGGGACGCTGCTCGAAACGGGGCAGCCTTCACCGTTTGAATTGCGTACCGCAGTGCCGCGCAATCGAGCGTACATCAACTGAGATATCCCTGCGCTTTGAGCAACTCGCCATTCAGCACGGCTGCACCCGCAGCGCCGCGGATGGTATTGTGCGAGAGCACCGTGAACTTCCAGTCGAAGATATTGCAGGGCCGCAAGCGTCCGCAGACGGCAGACATGCCATTTCCACGGTCGCGGTCCAAACGAGGCTGCGGGCGGTCCGGCGCCGACTCATAAATCACCGGCTGTTCCGGCGCTGTGGGTAACTTGAGTTTCTGCGGCAGGCAGCGAAATTCATTCCAAGTGTCGATAATTTCTTCCGCAGTCGCGGGCTTGCTCAGCTTGAGCGAAACGGATTCGGTATGTCCATCTTCCACTGCTACTCGATTGCAGTGCGCGCTGAGCGCAAGATCGGCATCCATCACGCGTGAGCCGTTGAGCGAGCTTTCTACCAGTGACCCCAGCAGCTTACGCGTTTCCGCCTCCATCTTGTCTTCTTCTTTGGCGATGTAGGGAATCACGTTGCCCAGGATGTCCATGGATGGCACACCCGGGTAGCCCGCTCCGCTGATGGCCTGCATAGTGACGACAAAAATCTTATCGATGCCGAAACGGCGATGCAGCGGGGCCAGAGCCAGCACCAGCCCAATGGCGGAGCAGTTGGGATTAGTGACCATGAACCCGCCATTTTTCTTGTACCACTTCTGCGTCTTGATAAGCGGAACGTGGTCGCCATTGACCTCAGGGATGATCAGCGGAACATCCTCAGCCATGCGAAACGCGCTGGAATTAGAGACCACGGCATGGCCTGCTTCAGCGAAGGCAGGCTCAATTTGCTGCGCGGCAGTGGCGTCAAGCGCGGCAAAGACCAGCTTGGGCGTGCTGCTGTCCGGAGCGGCCGCGGAGACTTTCATGGCCGCGATATTGGCGGGAATCGGCGTCGCCAAATTCCACTTGGCGGCTTCGGGGTAAAGCTTGCCTGCCGAACGGTCTGATGCCGCAAGCCACGTAATTTCAAACCACGGGTGTTCGTGGAGCAGTTGAATGAACCGCTGCCCGACGGTCCCGGTAGCTCCGAGAATGCCGACTGGAATTTTGTTGGCCATGGTTGTAGAAAATTAGATTTTAGCATCAGCGGAGAATCTCACCACTGAGACACGGAGGCACCGAGAACAGCGGGAAGATTTACCGCAAAGGTCGCAAAGGGCGCGAAGGAACTATGCGAAGAAACTTAGGGGTTGCGCCTCCATTTCAGTGAACATTTCGTCGACGACCAACGTACGATCACAGTTGTTCGTTGTCCTTTGCGACCTTCGCGTCCTTTGCGGTGAAAGGATCTTAGTCCGCCCCCGCCGCTGCCTTCGCCGCCTCAATGGGCTTACGCTTCACCAGATATTCATCGGCAAGGACCATCACCAGAGCGGCTGTCGGGACGGAAACCAACGCGCCTACAACTCCGGCCAGCGCGCCTCCAAGCGAAAGCGCAATGATCACGGTGAGCGGAGAAAGATTCAAAGTATGGCGCATGATGCGCGGCGAGAGGAAGACGCTTTCAATCTGGAAATAGACGGCAAAGAAGATGACTACGCCCACAAGCTTCTGGGGCGAGTCCATGATGGCCACAGCCGAGGCCAGCACAACTGCGCTAATCGGACCGGCAATGGGCAGAATATTGGCAATGCCGGCAAACATTGCCAGCAGGTAAAAATATTTTAGGCCCAGCGCCCAATAAACAATCAGGCTGCATAATCCAAGACTCAGCATGAGCATTGACTGGCCAATCAGCCAATTGCGCATGCGGGCTTTGGCGCGCAACAGAGTTGAGTTCAGCCGGTGCTGTTGATGCAGCGGAAACATGGAGACCGCCCAGTGAAAGGTGCGGTCACCATCAATAATGAAGTACGCGGTGAGAATGATGGCCGTAAAGAAGCCAAAAATGCCACCAGCCAGATTCAGGAATAGTCCACCTGCGCCGCCGGCGATTTCCGCCGCATACTTCTGCAGTCCCGCGGGATCAATTTTGGCGGCAAATGGAATATGCTTGATTCCTTCAGTGAGTTCCGTCAGGTGCCGGGGCCAGTCAGCGGAGAAGTTGCGGCCATCGCGATAAACGGGCGGCAGAGCGAACACGGCGAACAAAGTGCCCAGCAGGGCCAGCATCAGGATCAAAAAGACGATGGCAAAGCCGCGTCCGGCGCGCCAGTTGCCTATGTGTATCTTCTGAATCATGCCAATGGCCGGCGACAACACCACGGCAAACAGCGCGCTCACGTAGATAAGCATCAGCACGTCACGCACGCTATAGGCGACCCACAGAGCAAGGATCACGCCAAAGAAGAACAGGATGTCAGACCGGTGGTTATTCGCCATAACTAAATTGAACCAACTGGGGGAAGGGTTGAGAAGAGTTTAACCCAGAATGGCTGGAACGCGGCTTCCGGAGGTGCTAAAACTTTGGGTAGAGCAAAGTTCAGTAAACCTGGGATATTTCGGCGCAATCTTCTTGCACGGTAGAGGTAAACTTCAGCTCAACTGCCTCAATTTTCGATAACTTGCCTTCAAACGCCTTGCTACCGCGCCCGGAACCGTGCATCTTACTGGAGAGACAGATTCCAAATCCATGAAACACCTTTCTATTATTCGTATCTTTTCCGTGCTGGTGTTCGCTGCGGCTTTGGGTTCCACCGCGTCGGCCGCCGAGCTGAAGCCAAACACGGCTGCTGCCTTTGATCGTTACGTCGGGGCCACTGAGGCGCGGTTCGCCAATGAGCTGCGTCCCGGCGGGACTTTCCTATATATCGATGGTATGAACCCCGACGCCAGGCGCCAGGCTTATGAGCAGCTCAAGCAGGGCGAGATCCTGGTGGAAAAACTGGAAACCAAGGCTCCCGGTGTAAGCTCAGACGTTCCGGACGGCATGGTGCATCACTGGGTAGGCCTTATCTTTATTCCCGGCGCCACGCTGGCCAAAACACTGCCCATCGTGAAGGATTATGACCGCCGCGCCGACCTCTACAAACCGGACGTGAGCGCGTCCCGCACCCTCGCCCACAATGGCGACGATTTCAAGATGTTCCTGCGCCTGCACCAGAAGCGATTTACGACAGTCGATTTCAACACCACGTATGACGTGCACTGGGGCAGCGTGGACGCAAGCAAGGTCTATTCCAACTCCATTAGCACGCGCATTGCTGAAGTAAAAGATCCGGCCAAACCAGATGGTGAAGAGTTACCGGTCGGCGCCGGACACGGCTATCTCTGGCGGCTGAATACCTATTGGCGTTTTGAAGAAAAAGATGGCGGCGTTTACCTGCAATGTGAAGCGCTGTCACTCACGCGCGATATACCCACCGGTCTGGGATGGCTGCTGAAACCGCTGGTTACATCGATTCCCCGGCAGTCGCTGAACCGCGCGCTGGGACAGACACGCAACGTGGTTATTGAACAAAGCAAGCACAACTGCTGTGGCGTGGCTGCGGCGCACTGAATCCTGCCCCAGCATTCAGGAAAATCTTTGAAACACAGAGGAACGGAGTAAGCGGAGGAATGGTAAATCGTAACGCTGAGAGGAAGTCTTGATCGCCTCGGCATATCCTAGATCGTCGATCCCCAAAATTACTCAGTTACAAGATTCCCCAATCATCAAATTCCCTCCTTTCCTCTGCGTTTCAAGCTTTAGTTCGGCAAAAAAGGGCCCGCCGAAGCGGACCCAGTTTTTTTGGTAGGACTAATGATTATTTGTTGTCGTCAACGCGCGACGCGATCATGCTATACGAGCCGGCGTTGACGAAGATGAGACCGCGCACGCGCACGGTGTTGGCGTTCACGGGTGTGACCTTCAGGTTAGTGCCGCTCACAATTGAAACCGCGATGGTCGATTGACCGGTCAGGGTGGCAAAAGCGGAGCTGGCATTCAGCGTCAGCGTAAAGCCTGATGCGCTTGCGGCGGAAACCGTTCCCACCAGGGCCTGTTCGCGCAACTTGAGTTTGTCAGCAGGCATGGGCGAGACGGTGCTGCTGCCTGTGTCGGCTTCAACGCGCTGGCCTTTGCCAATGTGGCTGGCATCGAACGCCGGCGTGGTGCCGCCCAGGTTCAGTTTGTCTGTACGCACGGAGAACGCGGTGCTCGCGCTAATAGCGAGATCCACGGTTACTGGCGGCGTAGCGGAGTTGGACGAATCAACCTGGTGCGCAATCGTGATCTGCGTGGCCGGCGCGCCGGTCACTGTAGTGATTACGCCTTCAGCTTCTTCGCCGCTCTGGCCTTCTTCCACACCAATCTTGGAGGCAAGCTTGCTGCCGTCGGGCTTGGTGGTTGCATCCACTTCAACAATGTCACCCACCTTGAGCTGTGAAAGCGACGTGATGCCATCTTTGAATTGCGTGGTGGCGTCAGTGGCAAACACGATGCTGCTGGTCTGGGTCTGGATAGTGAAGTTCGGCGCTGCAATGGAGGTCACGCTGCCGTGGACGTCGTCCATCTCGCCGCTGTCTTCGTCGGTGTTGTTAGCAGTCGCGGTGGTCACGTTGAATTTGGCCGTCACGGTGGCTGAAGTCGGCGGCGTGCCGGTTAGCACGACCGAATTTGCCAGGTCCAAGTCAAAGTTGAGGACTGAGGAGTTGCTGCTGGTCACGGTAATTGGGGTGGTGAAAGTCACCGTTACGCTGCCGCTGGTAAGAGTGGCCGAGATTTTTACCGGCGCTGGCGGTACAGCATTGTTCATGACCACGACTTCAGGATCTGAAACGGTGAGCGATGCTCCGGAGTAAGTTCCCGGCGGAATGTTGACCAGGGCCAAAGGCTCAAACGACCCTGCCTGGTGGACAAACTCAACCTCGGACGTTTTAGAGAGCAGGTTGCCCGTGGTGGTTGTGGTTCCGCTTCCGGTAAGTGTCAGGGAGCTGACAGAAAGCTCAAACTTCACGATCGCATCGTTCAGACCGTCAGTAGTGTTGATGGTGGCATTTGTCGGTCCGGCATTCAGATTGCCGGTTCCGCCGCAGCCTGTCGCCAATATCATGGCAACCATTGCAACAGTTAGAAGTAAATACCGCTTCATAGGGGCCTCCAAGTTTTCAGTGAGTGGGGAAGTCCTCGCCGTGGATAAATGCACTTGGCTGGCCAAGCTTGCCAAAGGGTCTAAGTGCTGCTTTTTCAGCGATAGGGAAGCTGCTGCCTTAAATTGAGTGAGGCGCGGCGCATCATGCCTGTGGCGATAAGCCACACTGAATCAGACACTTGCGGCCACTGGCCAAAGGTAACCGTCCGTTCGTCAGGGCTTGGGAGTTGCCAGTCGATGACAGGTCGGGGCAAAAGAAAAGGCCGCGAACATCGGTGATTGGTCATTGGTCATCGATGATGCGCGGCCCCAATATCTATTTGGTGAAAGCTAAGCTTTACTGCAGCTCGATCTTGCTTACGGTCATGTGCTCGCCGTTCACGGTTCCAGTCACGTTGACCTTGATGTCTTTTTCTTTCTTCAGATCGGCAATAAATTGCTTGGCTTTTTTATTGCTCGCGGCGTCAAATTTAATGACTTTCTTGTCGTCCGTCAGCAGGCCATAGCCGCTTTTAGCGCAATCCGGCATTTGCAGGCAGTCTTTGGAGTGCTTAACGCCAAAGTTGGCGCGTTGGCCCTCTTCAGAAGCGCAGGCTATATCTACCAGATAACCCTGAACCTTGGTGTCCGCGGCGAACGCGCTCAGCGCCACGGCTGTGAGCAATACCAGTGTTAGTTTCTTCATCTTCTCCCCTGAACTAATAATTGTCGTAAGTGTATAGATTGATAACCGATGTGCAGGTTACAAGTAAAGCGCTAGTTTTCCGCGCCTGCCAATCCGGGCTGAGAGGCGGCCCGAGAGACGAAAACAGCCCGCTCAGTGTAAAATCACTATTGTTGCGGATATTTTGTTGCAGTGATTGGATGCGCTGCGCTTTAGCGTGCCGTCCCCAAATTTCCCGCCGCATTTGCCGCCGCCGAGTTTAAGGCCGCGGAAACCCGACATCCCAGGAGAAGATTGAATCATGGCTAAGATCGCCAAAACGGCAGACCGCAAGAAAATCATGGACACAACCAAGAGCACCGATTGCCCTAAATGCGGCAAGCCGACCCGGATTGTAAAGCGCGTGAAAGACCGCGAACGCAATACCCCCGGCGGAATCTTTATTTCCTGCTCTGGCTGCGAATTCCACGAAAAGCTCTAATCACCTGCAGGGGCTGCCGCCTGACCTGCGGCCGCCCTGAGTTTTCTTTCAGCAATCAAGCCGGTGCGCCGTTAAAACATGGAATTGTTATTGGCGGCCTCTGCCGGCACCTTTTGCAGTACGTCCCAGTGCTCAGTAATCTTGCCTTCGGCATCCAGACGGAAAATATCGATTCCCGCCCAGTCTGAATCCCCCGGCCACTGCTGGTAGCAATGTAAGACCACGTAGTCGCCTTCCGCGATGACCCGCTTGAATTCAACCCGCTTGCCGGGATACTCGCGCGCCATCCGCTCAAAGTAGTCAATAAAAGCGGCTTTGCCATCGGGGACCATTGGGTTGTGCTGGGTGTACGTGGCGCCTGCATACTTCGCAATGGCTTCAGCGGGACGGCACTGGTTGAACATCAAATCGTAAAAAGCTGTCACAGTGTGCTTATTCCGCTCCAATGGATTCATGTCCTCCCCATGTGCTAAACAATGCGCAGCAGCCAATCCAGCGACTTATTTCTTGCTACCAATTTTTTCTGGCTTCTTACCCTGCATAGCAGCAGGCGTGGGGCTGGGCGGCGCAACCGGCAGAGCAGCAGGTTTGACCAGCGCCGTTTTCGTCTGCTCGGGCAGCTTGTCAGCATGCTTCAACATCTGTGATACCCGCCAAATCTGCGTGGGCGTGAGCATGTCTTTAAAGCCAGGCATTCCGGTCAGGCGAATTCCGTTTTCCACTTTCCAGTAGATATTGCCCGGCGGATCGTCGGTGACCATGTCGTCGCCGGTGAGGAGCTGCGGCGGCAGGGGGAACATGCCTTTGGATGCGAAGCTGGCTTTCTCGCCGGGAAAGCCATGGCAGAAAGCGCAGTTATCAACGTAAATATGCGCGCCCTGGGTCAAGTTGGGCTCGTCTGCCGGGATTGGGGATTGCTGCAGCGGGTCTTTGGCCATGCGCGCCCGCAAGGCCATCTTGGCGATCTTCTCTTCCATCGGCAGCGGCGCGGATGACGTAGCCACAGGCATCATGCCCATCTTGATGTATAAATAGCCGCCAATCGCCGGAATCAACAAGCCAACAATCACACCGATAACAAATTTCTTCAAGTGTTTCTCCTTGGATAGATAAACAGTGAATGAGCTGTGAATGAGTTACGCCGAACACAAGAAATCTACAGGAATAGCAGGCGCAAGCCAAGCGCCGGGCTGCATGAAAGTCCCTGCAGAGGGCTCGCTTCGTTAAGCGATCTTAGGAAAGCAATCCTTCTACTGCCGCATAGGCTTCATCCAGCGCGGCATCGAGCTGTGCGGGATCTTTGCCGCCGGCTTCGGCCATGTCCGGGCGTCCGCCGCCGGAGCCGCCAACTTTCTCTGCAACCTGCTTGATAACTTTTCCGGCCTGCACGCGCGCGGTCAAATCTGCCGTGACGCCGACGATCAATGCGACTTTGCCGTCCTGCACTGAGCCCAGCACCACCACGCCGGAGCCGAGTTTGTTGCGCATGTTGTCCACCAGCGTCCGCATCTGGCCGCGATCAAGATTATCCACGCGCTGCGCGACAACTCTTATACCTTTGATATCGCGCGCCCTCTCTCCGACTGAAGCCACCTGTGAGCCTGCGGACTTCATCCGCATTTGTTCCAGTTCTTTTTGCAGCTTCTTGATTTCGGCATCTTTCTTATCGAGTTCGCCGCGCAAGGCCTCTGCCGGTGAATGAGATTTGGTCTGAGGGATCAACGATGAGACAAGATTTTCCAGCTTGTGGTCCAGCCGGAAATGCTTGAGCGAGCCTTCACCGCTGATTGCCTCAACGCGCCGGACGCCGGAAGAAACGCTGCCTTCACTCATGATCTTAATCAGGCCAATTTCGCCGGTGGCGTGCGTGTGTGTGCCGCCGCAGAGCTCGGTTGAGAACTCGCCGATCTTCACCACGCGGACGCGATCGCCATATTTCTCGCCGAACAGCGCCATGGCCTTGTATTCATTGACGGCCACGTCTATCGGGACATTTTCAATCGTATCCACGGGCGTGTTGCGCAGGACGTGCTTGTTCATCAGGTCTTCAATGTCCTGCAGTTCTTCATCAGCCACGGCGGCAAAATGCGAAAAATCAAAACGTAGATGGCCGGGATCAACCAGCGAGCCGGCCTGCTTCACGTGCGGCCCCAGCGTTTCCCGCAGCGCGGCATGCAGCAGATGCGTGGCGGTGTGGTTGCGCATGGTTGACTCGCGCACGTCCACATGGACCACGGGATCAACTTTCATACCCACAACAATGGGCTGGCGCGCTTTGACCTTGTGCGCACGCACTCCCTGCACCGGCATATAGCAGCCATTCACTTCGGCAACAATGCTTGAATGCGATTCGTCATAAAGAATGCCGATGTCGCCGACCTGGCCGCCGGAGTCGGCATAGAAGGGCGTGTGATCAAGAACCACCTCGCCCTCTTCATCGGGATTCAGAACCTTTACACCCTGACTGTCCTTTACTACCGCAAGAACTTCACTGCCTTTAGATCGCGTAGCACGATAGCCTTCAAAATCGGTCTTCTTCAGGTCGCGATAGACGGGCGCGGCGGTCTGCTTGGATCCACCTTTCCACGACGCGCGTGCGCGTTCGCGCTGCGACTGCATGGCACGTTCAAATCCTTCCACATCCACGCTGATGCCGGCATCACGGCAGGTGTCCATGATGAAATCAAACGGCAGCCCAAACGTGTCATACAGCTTGAAAGCGTCTTCACCGCGATAACGCAATTCACGCGCGCTCTGGTACTGGTGTTGCGCCAGCTCCGCCCGAGACATGCCCTGTTCGCCCAGTGGATCGCGGGCCAGGGCGGCTTTCTGGCTGTCAGCTTTTTCCTTGCGTAATGCTTTGAGATCGGCCTCAAGACGCGCGAGTCCCGCGTCCAACGTGTGGGCAAAGCGGCGCTCTTCTTCAAAGACGATCTTGGATACGCGCTCCGCTTGCTCCACCAGTTCAGGGTAAGCGTCTTTCATCAGGTCGCGGACGGCCATCACCATCTGATGCATGAACGGCTTGGTGGCGCCGAGCAGGCGTCCGTGGCGAATGCCCCGACGAAGAATTTTGCGCAGCACGTACCCACGACCTTCATTCGCGGGCAGGATTCCGTCTGAAATTAGAAAAGTCACCGCACGAGCGTGATCGGCCACGACGCGGAGGCTCGCCGCTGAGCGCGATCCCTTTTCCGCCGCCAGCTCTCTTTCCAGATCGACACCTGTAAGCTTTGCGGCGGCCGCCAGCAGAGGCATGAAAAGATCAGTGTCGTAATTGGAAATTTTGCCTTGCAGGACGGATGCGAGACGTTCCAGCCCCATGCCCGTATCGATCGAAGGCCTGGGCAGCGGATTGAGCGTGCCGGTATTGTCGCGATCAAACTGCATGAAGACCAGGTTCCAGATTTCCACGTAGCGCCCGCAGTCGCACGGGAACATGCAGTCAGCATGGCCTTCGTCGGAAGCGGCCGGCCCCATATCAAAATGGATTTCACTGCACGGACCGCACGGGCCGGTATCGCCCATTTGCCAGAAGTTGTCCTTCATGCCCATTTCAAAAATGCGCTCTTTGGGAACGCCCACCGCGCGCCAGTGCTTTTCCGCTTCATCATCGCGCGGAATTCCCTGCTCGCCCTTGAAGATGGTCACATAAAGATTGTCGCGGGAGACGCCGTACCATTCAGAGGCAGTCACCAGCTCCCACGCGTAGGAAATTGCTTCGGCCTTGAAGTAGCTGCCAAAGCTGAAATTGCCCAGCATCTCAAAAAACGTGTGGTGCCGCTTGGTGAAGCCGACGTTCTCCAGGTCATTGTGCTTGCCGCCGGCGCGGACGCACTTCTGTGACGTGGCGGCCTTGTTGTAGTCGCGCTTCTCCACACCCAGAAAGACGTCCTTGAACTGGTTCATGCCTGCGTTAGTGAATAGCAGCGTGGGATCGTTCGCGGGAACCAGTGACGATGAGTGCACGCGCTTATGGCCTTTGCTTTCAAAGAAGCGCAGGAATTTCTCGCGAATTTCAGAGCCGGTCGGCATTGTTCTCTATTTTAAACGTACTTTCAGAAAACCCCTGAAACACGGAGGAAAGGAGGTACGGAGGAATGTTTAATGGATTACCAGAATTGCCAATAGTGCCAAATATCGCCGAAATTTTGAGAACGATTCCGGGCCATGAACAAAGACAATCGAGACTTATTTCAAAACTCAATCTGATTCTCCTCCGGTTACTCCGTTCCTCCGTGTTTCAAAGGTTTTCCTTTTACTTGCACTAGACGATGGCACTTCTCAGGCTTGCTTGGGCTTCTCGCCTTCCGCCTCTTCTGTTTGCTCCTGCTGCTTGCGCAACAGCGGGAACAGGATCACGTCGCGAATCGAGCGCGAATCCGTAAGCAACATTGTCAAGCGATCAATGCCGATACCCTCGCCACCCGTCGGCGGCAGGCCATAGGACAGCGCGCGAATGTAGTCTTCGTCCATGGCGTGGGCTTCTTCGTCGCCGCGTTCCTTCTCTTTTAGCTGCTGCTCAAAGCGGCGGCGCTGCTCTTCCGGATCGTTCAACTCGCTGAAGGCGTTGCCAATCTCCAGCCCGCCGATGAACACTTCAAAGCGCTCCACCCAGTCCGGCTCGTCGCGCTTGTTCTTTGATAACGGCGAGATGGCAACCGGAAAGTCGTAGAGTATGGTCGGCTGAATCAGGTGGTGTTCGGCCATGTGCTCGAACATCGCGGCAATGGTTTTGCCCGCGGGTTCTTTAGGATCGTATGGCATGTGCGGCGTGTGGCTGGCATTCAACCGCTTCACCAGCGCAGCGACCGATTCATGGCTGGCAAAGTCCGCAATCTCCGGCTTCGGCGCGGCGGCTTCCGGCCAGTATTTAATGATGGCCTCGCGCATGGAAAGGCGCTGCCAATCGGCAAAGTCAAATTCCTTGCCATCGAAGCTGGCCTTGGTGGTGCCGTTCACATCCAGCGCAACTTGTTTCAGCATGTCCTCGGTAAGCTGCATCATGTCGTGGTAATCGGCGTAAGCCTGATAGAACTCCAGCATGGTGAATTCCGGATTGTGCTGGGTCGAAATTCCCTCATTGCGGAAGTTGCGATTGATCTCATACACGCGCTCCAGCCCGCCCACAACCAGCCGCTTCAGGTAGAGCTCCGGAGCAATGCGCAGGTAAAGATCGATATCAAGCGTGTTGTGGTGCGTAATGAAGGGACGGGCCGTCGCGCCGCCCGCGATGGGCTGCATCATCGGCGTTTCAACTTCAACAAAATCGCGTGCATCCAGAAAGCGGCGTATCGACTGCACGACTTTGCTGCGCTTCACAAAAACTTCGCGCACGTCCTGATTCATCACCATATCGACATAGCGCTGGCGATACCGCAGTTCCACATCGCTAAGGCCATGCCATTTCTCAGGCAGTGGCAGAAAATCTTTGGCCAGGAAGGTGATGTCTTCCGCATGAATCGTCAACTCGCCGGTGCGGGTGCGGAATAGGTAGCCGCTCACGCCAATGTGGTCGCCCAGGTCCAGCAGCTTGTAGAGAGCAAAGCCTTTTTCGCCGACAAAGTCCAGCTTCACATATATCTGCAGTCTCTTCCCGCCCTGCTGCAGATGGGCAAATCCGGCTTTGCCCTGGAGACGTATAGAGATAATTCGTCCAGCCACTTTTACCGGGACGCGCGGATTTTCCAGCTGCTCGGCCGTCTTCTCGCCGTATTCAGCCAGAACCTGCGGCACGGTGTGGGTAAAGGCGAATTTGTGCGGATAGGCCTGCTGGCCAAGGGCTTCGATATCGCGCAGCTTCTGCTGCCGCAACTGGTAAACGCTATCTTCAAAGGACACTGTGTGGCTGAACCTCGTAGGTGTAAACGCTCGATTATAAATGACGCGGACCAGCCGTCCGGCATCAGATGGCGGGAAGCGTTTGATTCGTTTCCTGTATGATCTTGCGCAGTATAGGAGGACTCAAATGCTCAAAGGTTTCCGACAGTTCATCCTGCGGGGCAACGTACTGGATCTGGCCGTGGCCGTGGTGATTGGCGCGGCATTTGGCGCGGTAGTCACAGCGTTTGTTACCAACATTCTTACGCCGCTGATTGCAGCCATTGTGGGCAAGCCGGATTTTTCGGCCTTTAACTTCACTGTGAACGGCGCGGTAATTTCTTACGGCGTCTTCCTGAACGCATTGATTGCATTCCTGCTGGTGGCGGTGGCGGTTTACTTCTTTATGATCGCGCCGATGAATGCCTGGAAGGCCCGCGCCGCGCGCAACGCGATTCCCGCCGACCCCACCAGCAAAAAATGTCCGGAATGCCTGAGCGAAATCCCCATTGCCGCGCGACGCTGCGCCTTTTGCGCCTCAGTGGTCTCCACGCCAACGGCGCCAGCTAACGCATAAGTTTTACGACGCGGAGTGTTCTAGCGGCAGCGTTCGCGGCAGCAGACCGGGGGCGCTGGATGGCCAGCATTGGCCGGACAGTTATCTCATTTTTCCTGAGAACGCTCTTTTAGAAGGCATCTTCACCGCCACGCATGCCCATGAAGATCCTTCGGCGGTATTGCTCCGCACGCGGATGTTTCCACCATATTTATTTGCGATTCCGCGTGCCATCCATAGTCCCAGTCCGCTCCCTTTCTCCGTTTTAGTGGAAAAGAATGGCTCAAAGATGCGGTCGCGGTGCTCAGGCGGAATGCCGGAACCATCGTCGGCGATGACGAGACGGAATTCACGCCGTGAATCCTCGCCGCCGTTCCGGCTGTAGAGTTTTATCCGGACCAGGCTGCGGCTCTGTTCCACTGCGTTCTCCATGAGCGCGGTAATCAGCTGGCGCAAGTCCGCGTCGATGCCGTAAAACTCGCACGCGGACAAAGTGACTTCGCAGCGAATGCCTTTTTTCTTGATTTGTGAATCCAGATTCGCCAATGTATCTTTCACCACGTCCTGCACCTGGATATGCCGTGCAGCGGCGGTGCGATTATAAAGACCGATCATTTGGCGGGTAATCTTGGTGATGCGCCAAAGCGATTCCTGGGCCGTGCCAAGCAGGTCCTCCGCCGGCACCAATCCGTTGGCCTGACGCAGCAGGAAAAGCGCGTTGGTGAGCGCAGCCAGCGGATTGTTGATTTCATGGGCCAGCGCATTAGCCATGCGCGCGCCCGCCGCATTGAGTTCGCTGGAATTCAGAGCTTCTTCCGCGCGCTTGAGTTCGGTGATGTCGCGTGAAATCCCCACCAGGCCAATCACGGCGCCGGAAGAATCACGGCAAACATTTTTGGAGGAATGCAGATGCCGCACACCCCCTGAATAGGCGCGCGTTTCCTCAAAAACTTCGGAAATTCCTGATGCCATGATCTGGCGGTCTTTTTCCATGATGTGCCGGGCATGCTCTTCAGGAAAGAGAGAGCGATCATCCTTGCCGATGATCTCCTGTGGGCTCTTGCCCACCGATTTCGCAGCCGCGGGATTCACGAATACATACCGGCCCTGCCGGTCTTTCATGTAAATGAAATCGGCAGTGCTCTCCAGCAATGTTTCCAGCACATGCCTGTGCTGAGCGAGCGCATGCTCTGCTGTCTCGGCAATAGCCGCGCCCGTGACCTGGGGGCCACGCGGTGTATTCGGTTGTTTCAACGACATGGGCACTGCTCGAAGGCCGGAAGCCCTTCGAAAATTGCTCTGAGAATACATCTTCTGGCGACGGAAAGCTAAGGAATAGGTGCAGTTGCCATGTCGATTAAGAGATATGCCTGAGGACTCGGGGCGGCTGCGACGTAAAAATAAACGCGTGCGTCCCGGGCCCTGATTGTTGATCTGCTCGTCAGAGATATTTCTCCCGCAACACCGCGGCATGGTGGGCCACATGCCCGGCCACGATGAACGCGCATGCCCGCACGGTAAACGGGTTGCCGCTGGCCGTACCGGTGCGCATCCACGCCTCTTCAGGAAGATTGCGGAAGAACGAAATGCTCGCAAGGCGAATTTCACGGAATTCCTCCACATGCCGCGTCCACGGGACGTCATCTGATCCGGCTGCAGCGACAGCAATGTCCTGATCAAAGCTGGGCAGCGCCGTATCAAAACTGCGGGCGAACCACAGGGCACGCATAACGAAGACCCGCTCCGTGTCATTCACGTGGCCCCACAGCTGCCGTATGCTCCATTTCTCCGGCGCATAACGATAAAGAGATTTTTCTTCCGAAATGCCGCGCAGAAACGGCAGCGTTTCATCCAGCTGACTCTGCAGCTCGCGGAGAATGTCATCGCCAGAGACGCGGTTGATGTAGCCGAAATAATATGGAGCAGCTTCGTTGGCTGCGGGGCGGCCGATCATGGAAGTGATCATGAAAATATGGTAGCAGCCTGGGACGGATGGTGGCATCGCGCTCGTAGCTGCATGGATGGCGTGATACCAGCACTCCTGTCCCTTTGTCAGGGCTTGCGTCTTCGGCCACTAATCAGGAAAAATAACAGGATGTTTGGTCGCAAAGCGTCAGCACCCAAACCCGAGCCAGTGCAAGCCACCAGCGGACGGATTGAGATCGAACGACAGGGCCATGTCGCTTATCTGGAATACACACTGGCCGGGAAAATCCTCCAGCTTATCCATAGTGAGGTGCCGCAGGCGTTGCGCGGGCAGGGCCTGGGTTCCGAGCTGGCGCATACGGCGCTGGAATGGGCCCGCGAGCAGGGCTTCAAGGTGGACGTTATTTGCCCTTCGGTTTCTGAATATCTTACGAAGCATCCTGAATATGCTGATCTGGTACTCTAACCCGCTTAAGTGGCTATGCAATTGATTGCAGAGGGTTTCCGAGACACGCATTTTGAGAATTTTTAATAATACGCCTGACAGCCTGTGAAACGGTTCCAAGCGACTTACAAAGCTTATTTACAAATTAAGAAACGTCCATATCAACACTCCAATGATGCGGCTCTATTTGCAGTTTTGACCATAACATTCTTCAGTCGAGTCGATCTCCGTCTGGTACCAGACATTAAAATCTTTAATCTTCTAGACCGACCTATATTTTTCCACTAATTTTGTACTCGCACTCCAGCCCTTCCGGAACCTCAAGGCTGGAAAAGCCCACTAAGAACGCCACTCTTCAGGCTACATCGCAGACCGACTGAATCCAACCGGCTCCTGCCAGTAACGCCTGACGTGTGTCTAAATAAGGAGCCTCATCCAAATGAAAAAGAGTCGACGCGATCTTTTGAAGTTCGGCGCCATGGCGGGTGCGGGACTAGTTATCCCCAAATTCGCTTCAGGTCAGACAGTCAATACCCGTGTCCATACGCAAGGCGGTGTCACGTTTCACGGACATGTCCAACATCCGCTTAACCAGCTTAGTACTGCGGCTACGCAGGGCTTGCTTACTCCCTTTGTTGACCAGCTGCCAATTCCACCAGTCATTAAGCCTGATCCAAAGAGTGTTACGCACATCCGCATGCAGCAGGCGCTGCAGAAGGTCCATCGCGACCTTCCGGCTACCCCGATCTGGGGCTACAACGGCATTTGGCCCGGACCGACGATGGAGGTGCGCAGCGGCGTTCCAGTAAAAATCAAATACCACAATGATGCCTTGCCGACTACGCATCCGCTGCCGGTAGATTTCACCATCCATGGATCGGAAGCCGATAAGCCGCAGGTTCGCAACGTAGTCCACCTGCACGGCGCCAAGATCCTGCCTGAAAGTGATGGTTATCCGGAAGCATGGATTTCTCCTGATGGCGTGACTGGCCCGGTGCTATTCAACCCTGATGCTTTTGTCTATCCCAACGATCAGCAATCCACCATGCTCTGGTATCACGACCACACGCTGGGAATCACCCGGCTCAACATGATCCAGGGACTCGCCGGAATTTACCTGATTCGCGACGCGGTGGAAGATTCACTCAATCTGCCCAAAGGCCAGTTTGAGATTCCTCTGCTGATACAGGACCGCTTGTTCAAGCCTGACGGCACGTTCCTTTATCCCACGGCTGACGGCGGCACCCACCAGTTCTGGATTCCGGAATTCTTTGGCGACACCATGTGCGTGAATGGCAAGGCGTGGCCGGTGATTGACATTGAGCCGCGGCGCTATCGCCTGCGCATGCTCAATGGCAGCAATGCGCGCTTCCTGAACATGAACCTGGTCATGACAGATGCAAACGGCGTAGCTCATGGAATGGCAGGCCCGCAGTTCAACGTGATTGGCACCGATGGCGGCCTGTTGCCTGCTCCCGTGGCTTTGACCACACTGCTACAACTGCCGGCGGAGCGCTTTGACGTCATCGTGGACTTTACCGGCAAAGCGGGTAAGCATTTCGTGCTCACCAACAACGCTCCCGCGCCGTTCCCCGGTGGCGGAGAAGTTGTGCCCACGCAAATCATGATGTTCCGCGTCTCCAAGCCCTTGTCGTCAAAGGACACCAGCAGGATTCCGCAGGTGCTGAATCCCACGGCGATGAACATCAATCCGCAATCCGCGGTGAAGACGCGCGACCTGATCTTGACAGAACTTGATCGCGAATCAGACGGGTTCCCGATTATCGGTCTGCTCGACAACAAGAACTGGGACGATCCCGTTACTGAAGATCCGAAAGCGGGTTCCACGGAAATCTGGAACCTGATCAACGATACCGGTGATGCCCACCCCAAACACATCCACCTGGTGCAGTTCCAGGTTCTGGGCCGCAGGCCGTTTGACCAGGATACGTTCGACAATACCGGCCAGCTTGTCTTTACAGGTCCGCTACAGGCACCGTTCCCAGAAGAAGTGAATGCGGCCAAAGACGTGGTGAAGTCCTTCCCGGGCACTGTAACCCAGCTGATCATGAAGTTTGATCTGCCTACGGGAACGCAGGTGATTCCGGGACATCACTACAAGTACGTCTGGCATTGCCACATCCTGGAACATGAAGACAATGAAATGATGCGCCCAATGGACATCATTGGGTAAATCGAGCGCCCCAGGCACGCGGCCGGTTGCAATTTGCATCCGGCCGCCGCTTGCGGCTTATTCACAAACCATCAATTTTGCTTGTGTGCTGAGCGGGCACAACACAAGATTTTCATTCATCAATCTTTTACTATTCAAGCACAGGGACCATCCATGAAATTTCGCGCGTTCATTGCTCTTATCCTCTGCATATTCGGTTGTTCACTTCAAGGCCAGGACCAGCCTGCTCCCGTTGCTTTGTCTGTGCCTGATATCGAAGTGATAAATCAGGATGGCCAGCACGTGCGCTTCAACAGCCAGGTTGTGGATGGACGCATCGCTATTGTCACCGGCTTTTTCACCACGTGCAGCTCCATGTGCCCCATAACGCAGGAAAAGCTTTCTCATGTGGCCAAGCTGCTGGGCCCGCGGCTGGGAAAAGATGTGGTAATCATTTCCGTGAGCGTGGATGCGGAAAACGACACGCCCGCGCGAATGAAAGACTGGGCAGAAAAATTCCACACTGGCCCCGGATGGACTCTGCTGAGCGGCAATCGCAAGGAGGTGGACACGCTGCTGAAGTCGCTAGGTCTCTATGTTGAACTACGGCAGCGGCATCAATCTGCGCTCATGATCGGCAGCGCCGCCACTGGCTGGGTACGCATTAGTTCCTGGACGCCTTCAGAAAAGCTGGCCAAACTGGCGGAGTCAATGTTATCGGCAAAGCCGGTTGCAAATGCCAGTATTCATCGCCAGTGAGATAATGTCGGCGTAAGCCGAGCTGCCCTTGTAGGATTTTTTTGAGCGGCGCAGCTACGATACGGAACGCTACCAATCATGACCGGAGCCTATTCGTTTATCTGCAATTATTCGTCTACGGATGCGCTGTGTTTGCGTTTAAATCAAGTGGAGTGGCAGTGGCGCATCGGTGACAGCTATTGGTATGGCGACTACCTGGCCGCTCTGCCTTTTCCCGGAGTGCGCATTCGCATCGTGGCTTTTCCCGGACGCATGGGCGACGAATATATCTACGAATCCGACATACGCATCCGCAAGGAATGCACAACACCCATGGCTGAAATCGACGCGGCTTACCGCAACGTGCTGGCGCAGATTCCCGCGCACGACATCAAAGAGATTGAATGGTTTGATTGAAAACGCGGGCGAGCGTTTTACGCAATCTCCGGTGGAGGCACGTAACAGCCCTTGCGGCGCATTTCCGCAATCCACTCTTTGAGTGGGTAATCTGACGCCAACAGTCTTCCAATTTCTTTTTCCACGTCATACTCCACGCGGCCGATTGCTGGTTGCCCATCGTCGATCATCAGGTAAGACGCGCGCGGATCGCCATCGTAGGACGAGCCCACGCTGCCCGTGTTGCAGATCGTCATGTTTCCGACCTTGCGAATAAACGGCTTATGAATGTGGCAGTACACGACTACTGCCGCGTTGAGCTGTTTGTAAGTAGTCTCCAGTTCCGCATCATCTGCCGTATCCATAGGAGCGCGCCACAGATTGCCGGGGCTGGCGTGTACCAGCGCCAAATTTTTATGCCGAAGTTCTGTGGGCAATGCGCGCAGCCACTCAAGCCGCGATGGCCCGATCATCTGCTTTGTCGCAGGACCAGACAGATCAAACAGTACCTTGAATAACGGCTTCAGTTTGGGCGCGGAAGCTTCCAGCGCGGGCCGTGCCGATGTGTCCCAGAGCATCTCGTCGGTGTTGCCGAGCACTCCTTTCCAGCCTGCCTGAACAATGCAGTCAATCACCTCGGCGGGATGCGACCCTCCGTAAGGCAGGTCGCCGCCGTGATAAACCACGTCCGGCTTTTGCTGCCGCAGATCGGCCAGTACGGCTTCAAGCGCGGTGAGGTTGCCGTGAATGTCTGCAAGGATAGCGATTCGCATTGGCAGTTATCCGGGTTTATTGCTGTTTATTGCTTAGATTTGCCGTCAGTCACAGCATCCTTTGCGGGAAGCTCTATTCCCACCTTCGCAATGGCCGCGCGCAGCTCTGAATCCTTTGGACCTGATTTGGCGAAGACTATTTGCCCACTCGAATCAATCAGTACATAAAAAGGAACGCCGCCGCCACCTGGGAAGGACCGCCAAAGTTCACCATCGTCGTGAAAGTTGGACCAGCTTACTCCATGTTTAGCAAAAAAGTCGTTGGCCGTCTGAGCGTCGTCATCTTCATCAATGCTAAGCATAACCAGGCCCTTTGGTGCAGTTTCTTCATGCAGCTTCTTGAGAGGATCAAGACCGGCGACACAGGGCGCACACCAAGTCGCCCAAAAATCCAGCAACACAGGCTTACCGTGAAAATCCTGGATCGTTATACTCTTGCCATTTGTGTCTTGCAGCTTAAGAGCGGGGGCCATGGTTCCGGAAAGCATATCTTTTGGGTGCCTGGGATCGGAAAATTCCTTCACCAGCCTTGCATCAGCGGGTGGCTGAAATGAGAAAACAACGTGGTCAGTAGAAGTAATATCGATATCCATAACAGGATAAAAAATCGTGTGGTCCGCCACGAAGTGTTGAAGATGACCTGCAAAAAGGGACCCTTGTTCGTGAACCCGCTGTTTGCGCATGACAACATTTTCTTTGTCTACCCAGAACGTTACGTCTGCCACTGAGTCAATGGAACCGCCCCGATATTTCGCCCTGCCCCTGATCACATAGCAAGGTATTTGCTTCCCATTAGCAGCGATGTTCTCATCTGCTAGATAAACGGGAGAGACTACGGAAGCCACAGCCGTGGATAAGCGCTTGAGTAATGCGAGCGCGTTTTCCAATCCAAATTGCTCTTCGTAAATCGGCCCCTTTAGCTTGACGGGGCCAGAGTCAGGCGCTGGCTGCTGCGTGTATTCGTGGAAATCAGCATTGTAATTAAGTTCCGTTTTGCCATCTGATACCTTCAGCAGCCAACCGAACTCGGTGTGGCCCTCAAAGCGATAGCGATTTCCCGGCGCCATGATGGCGGTCAAGACCGACTTTTGCCAATCGTGCGACAACTCGCCTTTGGTTTCTAATTCATCAACGGCTTCAACCTGGTAGTACCTGGCGTGGGCATATTTCTCTCTAATCTGACTCAAAAGCGTGGCCGCATCCGGTTTTGTTGCCGGTATTGTCTGCGCGGCGCTGATGACTGAGAACACCAGTAATAGAGGAAAGGACCTGAAAAGTCGTACCATATCAGCCTCCGCAGAAGTGTGCAGTCTCATGCTATATCACAGTTAGAACGTGAAGCATCGGACAACTTGCAGCTTGGAATATGTTCTGGGGGAGAAGCTGAAATCAAGTTGAACGAGGATGAAGCGATACACTATTTGAATGAGCACTGAAACCCTGAACTCGCTTGCCCAAGCTTCATCTTCTTACCTGCGTTCCGCCATGCACCAGCCCATCCGCTGGCATGAGTGGGGCACGGAGGCATTTGAAGCCGCGAAGCGCGAGAACAAGCCCATTCTTCTCGACATCGGGGCCGTGTGGTGCCACTGGTGCCACGTGATGGACCGCGAGTCTTATGAGAGCCCCGAGATTGCCGCAATTGTGAATGAGCATTTTATTGCCATCAAGGTTGATCGGGACGAGCGCCCGGACGTGGATAGCCGCTATCAGACCGCGGTGCAAGCGATTAGCGGGCAGGGTGGCTGGCCGCTTACGGCGTTTCTTACGCCTGAAGGCAAGCCGTTTTATGCCGGAACATATTTTCCGCCGCAGGATTATCAGGGGCGTCCGAGTTTCAGCCGCGTGCTGCTTACGCTGGCGCAGGCGTACAAGGAAAAACACAGTGACGTGCTGGAGTCAGCCGAGAGCGTGATGAGCGCCATCAGCCAGGCTGAAGGTTTTGCCGGTAAATCAGGATCGTTGAAGCCCGAGCTGATTGACAGCATGGTAGAGTCGGCCGTAAAGCTGTTTGATCCCGAGCATGGCGGCTTTGGCTCCGCCCCAAAGTTTCCTCATCCCAGCGGTATGGATCTGCTGATGCAGCGCTGCGCTGAAACCGCCAATCCAGAGCTGCTAAACGTGGTTAGTGTTTCGCTCGACAAGATGGCGCGCGGGGGTGTTTATGACCAGTTGGCCGGCGGATTCCATCGCTACTCCGTAGACGAGCACTGGATTGTTCCGCACTTTGAAAAAATGTCGTATGACAATTCCGAGCTGTTGAAGAATTACGTTCATGGCTATCAGCTTACGGGCAATGAATTCTTTGCGTTCGTGGCGAAGGACATTGTCCGCTGGATGGATGAAGTGCTTTCTGACCGAGAACACGGCGGCTTTTATGCTTCGCAGGATGCCGACATTTCTCTGGATGATGACGGCGACTATTTCACATGGACTCTGGACGAAGCCGAAGCTGTGCTGAGCACCGATGAACTGCAAGTGGCGATGCTGCACTATGACATTGGCGAAGTGGGCGAGATGCATCACAATCCGGCCAAGAACGTGCTCTATCTGCGGGCCAGTGTTAAAGAAGTTGCCGAGCGCGTAAAGAAGACGCCGGAGGAAGTGCAGGAAATTCTGGATTCCGCGAAAAAGAAAATGTATGCGGCGCGGCTGCAACGCACGACGCCGTTCGTGGATAAGACGGTGTACGTGGGCTGGAACGCTCTTTGCATTTCCGCTTATCTCAAAGCGGCGCGCGTGCTGAAGATGGAGGAAACCCGCAGGTTCGCACTGCGCTCGCTGGATCGCATTCTCTCCCAAGGCTGGGACGCGAAGCTGGGATTGCAGCGCGTGCTGGCCTATTCAGATCCAGAGGCGGCGAAGCGGCGCGTCCCCGGCGTGCTGGAAGATTATGCGTTCACGGCCATCGCGTGCCTGGACGCTTACGAAGGCAGCGCTGACCTGAGCTACTTCCATTTTGCGGAGAAGATTGCCGCAGCCATGGTTGAGCGCTTCCATGATCCGCGTGAAGGCGGTTTCTTTGATATGGCCACCGGGCCTGACGTGGGCGATGGATTGGTGCTGGGCGCGCTTGCGGCTCGGCGCAAGCCCTTGCAGGATTCGCCAACGCCAGCCGGCAATCCCATGGCGGCGATCGCACTGTTACGGCTGCACGCCTATACCAACGATGCCAAGCAGCGTGATGTGGCGGAAGGGGCGTTAAAAGCTTTTGCCGGAATTGCCTCGCACTACGGACTGTTTGCTTCAACCTATGGGATCGCGCTGGATATGTATTTGCGCCCCCACACGCAGATAGTGATTGTGGGCAGTGGAACCAGAGCGGAGCAACTAGAGGCTGCGGCGTTCAAGCATCTATCGTTAAACCAGTCCGTTCTCCATCTGCAGGAAGGTGAAGCGGTGCCGCAGATGCTTCCGCCGGCGCTGGCTGAAACGATCCCCAACTTGCCGGCGATCAAGAAAGGCCATACAGTGGCCGTGATCTGCAGCGGCTTTGGCTGCAAGCCGCCGATTTCGGAGCCTGCCGAACTGGAGAAGGCGCTGGCAGCTTCGTGATTGGTGCGGTCGCCAAGCTGCGGCGAGCTCTTACATATATCCTTCCAGCACGCTGGCAGCGCGGTTCAGCGCGTCCGTCAGGACTTGCAGTTGCGCGGTTGTGAGTTGCGCGTCTTTCGCGTCGATCGACTCATTCACGCCCGGAATCACCACGGCGGCGTAACCGGTGTATTGTCCGGGCGCATAAATCAGATGCCGAAACCACGGACGGTTAGGCAAGCCCTGCTGCGAGAGCAGCGCGCGCTCAGCAGCAATCAAAACCTGATTGAGCTTGGCTGTATCCTGCGGCGGATTTTTCTGGATGGCCAAAACTTTTGCTCCGGCATTCATGAAGCGCTTTGCGGCGTCGGAGGCTTTGCCGAAATCAGGCGCGTTGGCGCCAAGCATCCGTGTGGCTTTATCGCGCGCGCTATCGATATAAGCGCCGATTTCCTTGCCATAAAGCTCATAGTCATAAGGCAGCACGTCGGCCTGCGACATATGCAGCGCTTCAATGCCGAAGACGCGGGCCATCTCCTGCTCGTAAATAAATGTGGGATCGGCGAACTTCTTGAACCAGTTAAAGTTGTCAAAGGCCGAGTGATAGACGCCATACTGGCCGCTGGAGGTCATGTCAGTGGAAGGGATGCCGAGGTGCTGAATGAAAACGCTATAATCTGAGCCGCTGCCAAGATCGCCGACAGGCACATCATTCTCCACGCGCGCGTTGGGAATGCGAGCTTGTCCGCTATCAGGGCGGCGCTGCGGCGAGCCCATCTTTTCTTCTTTCCAGACGTTATAGAGCATGCCGCCCTTGGGGCTGGGGACAACCTTGGTGACGTCACGGATGAAGCCTTTCAGGCTGGGCACAGCCGACGCGCCAAAGTTAGAGCCGAAAACTGCGACATCAAGATTGAAATACGCGACCGCATGGGCCAGATCTTTCTCGTGCTCCTCGCCCCACTCAGTACTTCCTATCAATCCCTCTTCCTCTGCGTCCCAGCTGGCAAATACGATTGTGCGGTCTGGTTTCCAGCCGTGCCGCAGCAGATCGGCAAAGCCATGCACGGTTTCCAGCATGGCCGCGGTGCCGCTGTTTGGATCAACCGCGCCGTAGACCCACGCGTCGCGATGGTTTCCCAGCACCACCCATTCGTCCGGATACTTTGTGCCCTTAATTTTTCCGATCACATTCCAGATGGTCCAATACCGATAATTTTGCTTGAGGTGCATCTTCACTTTCACCGGCCCTGGCCCAACGTGATAAGTAAACGGCAGAGCGCCTTGCCAGTCGCGTGGTGTCTCCGGCCCCGCCAGATTTTGCAGGATGGGCTGCGCGTCTCCGTATGAAAGCGGCGTTGTCGGAATCTTAGGCATGTCCGCTGCTTTCTCCGGTGGCACGCGCTTTGATTCCGGCAGATCAATGGTTGAAGCAAATCCCGGCGTGGTGGGATCGCCCGGATACTTAAACATGTACTGAATCGACCCGCGCTGCACGCCGCTTTCCGGACGCCACGGCCCCTTCGGGTAGACATCGCCCTTGAAATATCCGTCATCAATCGGGTCAGAATAGATAATCACTCCCGCTGCGCCGTGTTCTTCCGCCACAAAACTTTTTACGCCGCGGAAATTATCTCCATACCGGACAATCACAATCTTGCCGCGCACATCGATTTTCAGATCCTCAAGCTTTTTGAAATCTTCCGGACGGCCGTAATTCGCGTAAACCACTTCCGCCTCAACGTCACCCGATGGCGACGACCCATTAAACGGCATCACCACGCGCGGATTATCAGGCAGCGGATCGCCTTCAACATGTTCCGGCCTGGGGCCATTCATCTTCACGTTGGCCGGGGCGGTCACCGTCACGCTGATCTCTTGCGGACGGTTCATCCACACCGAATACTTGACCTGTTCCGTCTCCAGACCGGCAATATCAAAGTGCTTGGCCACGTGGTCCGCCGTGGCTTTATCTTCCGGCGATCCCGCGATGTGAGGCAGTGCCGTCAATATCTTTAAGTGCTGCTCCGCGCGCGCCGGGCTGGGGCTGGCCAGAAATTCCTGGTCAACCTGATACTGCTTGGCAAAATCCCTGAAGCCAAAAATCTGCGTGGGGGCAGCTTGAGAAGCCGCGCCCTGCGTGGATGCCGAAGGTGTGGGGCTGCTCTGCGAAGAAGTGGCTTGTGCAGGCGCATTTTGCGCGGACGCGCCCTTTGCAGAACCAACGGCAGCCGGGTTCTGGCGCGAGTTGTTCTGTAGAGCAAAGCTGGAAAGGACAAATACCGATATGACAACGACGATGAGTTTGGCGCGTTTCAATTCGGGACTCCTGGGGTATCCACTCAGGTTTGTGAACTAACGTGCGGCTGCAGTGGAAACAAAAAAGCTTACACTATGAAGTGGCATTGAATCGAATCGCACCAACAAGGTCATGGGAATTTCGAGTACGGATGTGGAGCTAAATGGCGGCACGGCGCAGCAATCCCATTTCAATCCTGCAAAGCTCGCGGACGAGATGAACAACGGCGGCAAATCCACGATCGAAGAATCAACCATTGAGCAAGCAGCGCCGGTTGAATTAAAGCCCCTTGAATTAACGACGATTCAATTAAAGCCGGTTGAGTTAACGATCCGCCAGTTAACAACCGATGCACCCACGCTCCCGCGCGCTGACGCCCTCGACGGCCTGGCTCTGGGGACCGTTACAGATGCAGCAGTAACTGACGCGGCTGAAACCACCGTCATTGAAATTCCGCGCATCGCTCGCGCATTGCGCCATCGCGACTTCCGTCTCTTCTGGACTGGCAACTTTCTCTCTAACATCGGCACCTGGATGCAGAACATCGCCCAGGGCTGGCTGGTGCTGCAACTTACCAACTCCGCTTTCTGGCTGGGCATGGTGGGCTTTGCCGCGTCGTTTCCCATTCTGCTGTTTGCGCTCATCGGCGGCGTAATTGCTGACCACGTAAACAAACGCAAAATGCTCATGGTTACGCAGTCCGCCATGATGGTTTTCGCTTTTGTCATGGCCGCGCTGGCGTATTTCAAAATTATCAACGTCAATGAGATTATTTTTCTCGCGCTGGGCACCGGCATCGCCATGTCACTCAACACGCCCACGTATCAGGCGCTGGTGCCGCAGCTTGTGCCGCGAGAAGATCTCACCAACGCCATCGCGCTGAACTCTGCGCAGTTCAACATGTCGCGCGTGCTCGGCCCAACGCTGGGCGGCTTTGCCATGGCCATCATCGGCGTGGCCGGAAATTTCTTTCTCAACGGACTCAGCTTCCTCGCCGTGCTCATCGCGCTCACCCGCATTCGTTACATCGAGCCCGCGCTGCCGCAGGCAGACGATCTTGTTCCGCCGCAGGCGGACCATTCAAACCTCCCGCGTGAAGGCCATCTGTCGCCGCCGCGTGCTAGCCACCTCTGGGAAAAGTTGAAACAGGGCTTCGCTTACGCCTTCAGCCATTCGTCCATGTCGTCTCTGATTCTGCTGGTGGCCATCGGCAGCCTGCTGGCCATCCCTTATCTCACCTTTGTTCCTTACTTTGCCCGCGACGTCCTTGGCACCGGCGAGCCCGGCCTCGGCATCCTCATGGCCTGTTCCGGCGCGGGCGCGTTTCTCGGCGCCATCACCATCGCGTTGCTCATGCATCTTCGCCGCCGAGGGTTGTTCGTCGTCCGCGCTTCCGCCGGATTCTATGCCGCCATCATCGCTTTCACTTTCTCGCGCAACTTCTATCTTTCCGGACTGCTGCTCGCCGTCGCCGGCTATTGCATGATCATTTCCGTCGCGACCATCAATTCCCTGTTGCAGCACCTTGCTGAAGACCACATGCGCGGACGCGTTATGAGCATCTATTCCACCGCGTTCCTCGGCCTGCCCCCGATCGGCTGCCTCGTCGCCGGGTCTTTATCTCATCTCTTTTACGCGCCTCACGTCATCGCCGGCATGTGTTCGCTGGCTATAGGAGGAAGCCTGGCCGTGTATGTGAATAAGGAAGGGTTAAGGGATTTGGATTGAGTTCAGGCTTCGCGTCTTAGGGACCCGAGCTCGTGATGCGAAAAAGTTTCCACTATTGCGGGTTGGTGAACTGTGTTCGTCCCTCTTGGAACTGTTTAGCTCGCCAGCCTCACCGGATCAACTCCGGCTTCCACGCGGCATTAGCAATCTGCCGACAAAACAAAAGCCGGCGCTAGGCCGGCAATTCCCTGCACGGGTTAAAAAACCTAGTTTTCCAGATCAGAAAAATGTTTCAAGCCCGCTTGCTGTCCACTCTGTTTTGGTTTCTGCGTGGGTACAGGACGCGAGTAGTGGCGTATAACCACGTCATCGCCAATCTGCTTTTCAGATTGCTCCGCTACCAGACGTGTTTGTCGCATGGCGGGTGAAGGCTTGGCCGCGGTGCCCGCCGATTGCGTTTGCTGCGCCGGTTGGCCCGGCTGCGGCTTGGGTTCTGCCGTTGCGGCGGCTGGTTGCGCAGGTTGAGATTTCGCGGAGCCCGCCTGTACGGTTACGCCATTCTGCACCCCGGTTTGCACCGTAACGCCATTGGAAGGATGACTGGTGGTGCTGGTCATTGGCGGAGGCGATGCATGAAACACTCCCAAAGCGATTCCCACGATAAACAGTGCGGTCACGGCGGCAGCTCCGGTCAGTATGGGGCGCAACGGCGGATGGATACTGCGCCATAGCTGTATGGGCGTGGTGGCGCGGGCTGATTTTACAGCGGGCTCTCGTTTCGACGCTGCAACCGGTGGTGCTTCACTGCGTCGGCGATCTTGTCTAGGCGGCCGCTGAGAGTAGCTTGGCGACGGCTGGGCCGGTACAGCGGGCTCAAACGGCATGGATTCACGCACGCGCTCCGGGGGTAATCCCGGTTCGCGCTGGCGGACAAGTTCCATCAGCCGTGCTGCTGCCTGTTCGCGCGCAACTTCCAGTTCGGCTGCACGCTGATGCGCTTCGGCGCGGCGCTGCTCCAAATCGAGCAGGCGAGCGGCATGTTCCGCCCGTGCTTCAGCGGAGCGCACCTGCGCCCGTTTTCTGTATTCCGCAAAATGATCGCGAACAGAAGCCTTGGTGGAAGCCGCCAATCCCAATGCGCCAGCCCATGTCTGTGCTGCCACTCGTGCGCCATCCTGCAGGATTTTTTTCCCACGCTCCGGGACCTGCGGATGATCTTCCCGAGACGCTGCGGGAGCGGCGTTCTGTTTTTTCTCTTCGCGCTCTGCAACCGTCCGATTTGTCCGACCGCTAAACGGCGTTAGTTGCGCCAGGTAAGGCATGGGATCAGCGGCGCGGACCGGCTGGGAAGAGATGATCGGCTCATGAATAGCATGTTCCGCGGGCTGCGTTTCAGCGTAATTCTTTTCAGATTGATATTCGGCGATTGGAGCAGCCGCTATGGGCGCCGCGGCAGGAGTTTCGTCCATGAACGCCACGGGAGGCATGGGTTCCTGTTCCATCACAGGCGCATCGATCTCTTCTTTATTGGCCGGCATTAAACTGGCTTGCATTGAGGCCGGCATTTCAATCACAGGCGCAAAAGCAGCTTCAAAATCGCGCTCGGGATCACGTTCAACCACAGCCTTCGAGTCCAGATGCATCAGATTCCCAGCTGCGGGTTGCGCGATCACCTGCTGTGGCACAACCGGCTCAGGCGGTGCAAACTGAGGCGCGGTCGATCCGTACATGATCGGCTCAGCTGCCGGCTTTGGCGCCATCTGCAAGACGCCCGGAGCTACGGCCACATCGGCCCCAAGTTCAGTCGCCAAGTCAGCGGCGCGGTCCAGCACGTCTGCGCGTTCACAAACCTCAAACTCTATTTCCAGATCAGCCGGAGCCAGATTGGTTTGGTCGGGGCGCGCCACTTCAACGCTATAACCCTGTTGCTTAAGTTGGCTGGAAAGGTCCGCTGTCCGTTCCGGATTGCGCGTAAGAATGCGAGCCAGTGGCATTGTGGAGCCACCTCCGAGGGAGATTCGACTCTGAGGCAGGATTTTCAGAATCCAGCCGCACGTGTACATAGTACAGCAGTGGCGTGGATAGTTAGACGCAAATCGCGAGGCAAGGGGTGTCTGGCGGGGCGAGCTTTTCAGTCCGCTTCGGCAAGTTCATGCCATCGGCGGCAACCGTTTAGTTCACTTCGGCAAAGTCCATGCCGTCGGCAAATTGCAAGCCGGCGATCTGCCTGGCGTGGTGCTGAACTTCCAGGTACGCCGTCATCAGCGCAATGTGCACTGACTCGCGCTGCGCGGGGCTGGTGCATTCGGTACGAATGCGGTCAAGTTCCAAATACCGGTCATGGGCGAGGACGAATTTGTTAACGACTCTGTTCATAGCTTCACCATTGTTCTAGGAGTGAGCGCAACCGCGAATCACTCAAAGACCTTAGAACCCTGCCTACTATCCACTAGCTCAGTAACGTTACCTGCATAACGTTACCTGCAGGATTCAACAACAGTTTCCGCTTATTGCCCGGTCATTTCTGTGAGGGTAATCACACAAAGTGAGCATGTTTCTGAACAGAATGCAGAGCTACGTAAAAGGCTTTGGAACACCTTACAGCCGGCCGCTTTCAGCACGCTTTTCTTGCATTCGCACACATCCTAGTGCGGATCATTTCGGCTGGATTGGGGCCCCTTCATCTTCTGAAAACACGGTTTCTTCCGGAACATCAGTTCGGCTTTCAAACTCAAGTTTGTAACCATCAGGATCTTCTACCGACGTTACCCACATGCCGTTGCCGACGAACGGCCTCTTCGCTTCGATCCCGCGAGACCTAACCTCTTTATAAATTGTCAGCGCGTCTTTGCATTGGAAGCAGATAGCAACGCCAACACCTAGCTTGCCATCCGGACGGCCAGAATCTGGATGCTGATCTTTTTTAAACTCCTGGAACATCAGGGCTGCCGCTCCAAGCTGCAGCCAGCACCAGCGAACTTTGCCGTCGCCGTCGGGGGTCCATTTATTCGTCATCACAAATCCCAGGCCGTCGATATAAAAACGCAGAGACGCTTCCATGTTCGAAACGCCAAAGAAGGGCACAGCCTGCTGTACGTTGACGTCGATCTTTGTTTCGGTATCCATGTCTGAAAAATTAAACTGCCTGCGACCAGGCATATATCTGGAGGTCCTTCCGAATCCTTGACCCATAAGTCACCGTCATCCTGAAGAGCATGAGCGAGCCCGCGTTTTCATCAGCGGGCGAGTAGCCCTGAAGGACCTTGTGTCTCACTTTCACCTGAACAAAGCAAAAGGTCTCTCGCCACTACTCCGGCGCTGAAGAGTACGCGCCGTCGTCAACACGGCTCGAGATGACGTATCTGAAAGTGAGGCTCCGTTGATATTCCACGGTCGTGCAATTACTTTGCTAGCTGCCCGCGTACGCCTCATCCAGCAATTCGATCACATGTTTTACCGGCAAAGCTAGCCCGCGCTGCTGCACACCCGCGCGCATCTGGATCATGCAGCCCACATTGGCCGTCGCCAGCATGTCGGAGGAGACAGAAGTCACGTCCTCCATCTTCTTCTCCAGGATTTTCATCGACAATTCATTTTGCGAGACGTTATACACGCCCGCGCTGCCGCAGCACTGGTCAGAATGCGGCAGCTCCACCAGTTCACATCCAATGGCCGCCAGCAATTCGCGCGGCTGCATGCGGATACGCTGCGCATTGGCCAGATGGCATGGGTCCTGATACGCCACGCGCTGTCCAATCTTCCGCTTCGGCGCAACCAAGCCGATTTCCGCCAGATACTCCGTCACATCTTTCATCTTGGCCTTGAACTCCTTGGCGCGGCCCAGGTATGCCGGATCGTTTTCCAGCAGGTCGTCATACTCCTTCATGTTTGATCCGCAGCCGGCCGCGTTCGTCACAATGGCGTCATAGTCTGCCCCAAGAAAAATGTCGATGTTATGCCGCGCCAGTTCCCGTGCTTCTTCGCGCAGTCCGGCATGGGCATGCAGCGCGCCGCAGCAGCCCTGTCCGGCCGGAATGTGCACCTCAATCCCATTCTGCGTGAGCACATTCATAGTGGCCCGGTTGAGATGCGAGAAGGCGACGTTATTGATGCATCCAGCCACAAAAGCAACTTTGCCGCGCTTTGCGCCCACCGCCGGGAAGACCTTGCCAATCTCGCTGAAGAAGAATTCCTTATCGATCTGCGGAGAGAGCCTGTCCAGATCGGCGACGCCCAGCAGCTTCAATAAGCTAGATTTCCGTAGCAGCGTCTGTAAGCCCGACCTCTGATAAAAGCGCATCAGTTTGGCTACAAAACTCAGCGTGCGGAAATTCGGAATCACTTTCCTGTAAAAGAAACTCCGCAGCACCCGCTGGATCAACGGACGTTTGTATCCCTGCTCAATCTGCGCCCGCGCCCGCTCCACAATGCGTCCATACTTCACGCCGGAAGGGCAGGCGATTTCGCAGGCCACGCAGCCCAGGCAGCGGTCAATATGCTGGACAAACGTATCCCCCAGCGGCATCTTGCCTTCATTCACCTGCAGCACTTGATAGATGCGCCCGCGCGGAGAATCCATCTCCAGGCCTAGAACTTTGTAGGTGGGGCAATGGTTCAGGCACAGCCCGCAATGGACGCAGGTGGAAAGCAGTTCCCAGCTTGGCGCGTCTTTCGCTATGCCCGCCGGCGGGCGCAAGTGCGGATCATGAACATGTGGCTCGAACGCCGTCTCAGACAATGAATCTTCCCCTATTCAAAATATTTTTTAGATCGATGGCCCGCTTCACCGCGCGCATCATGTTCACGTTCGTAGGCGTGGTTCCCCAGATATCGAAATGCGGCTTGGCTTCAGTGGGGCAATGCGCCACTTCAGCCGACGAGCCGGGCGGCAGCATTCCGCGCAGCGCGGAAACGCAATTCGCATACTGCATGGCTGAAGGCGGATCGACTGCCAGCGGCATAAGCGCCAGCACCAGATTGCCGGTAGCCGCCCGACCCACGGCGGCAGGGATCATGTTGTAATCCGGGGCCACGCGTTGCAGCGCCTGCAATGCCGGACCCACATTCTGGATAGCCAAATGCGTGTACAGCACCATGGCATTCCTGTGCCGGGCCAGCACGCTTTGCTCAAAGTGGCAGATCCATCCCCAGAACTGCTCTTCTTCCACGCCTTCCAGCGTGCGCGTAACGGCCGAGCCAAGTTCGCGGGCGTAGCGGGCAAGCACACTGTCGCTGCCGGTCGCACGCAGCACGATCTGCCACTCCACCGCAGGCAGTGAAACAGGCTGCTCCGGCGAGTAATGATCGGGATCGCGCACCGTTTCATGGTTCTGCAAATATTCTGAAGCGCCCGGCGAAACGATTTCCATGCACATGGGCGTCAGAGGGGACTGGAAAAGCCGCGTTCGGAATTGCAGCGCTTCTTCGAGCGAGTGGAACGAGCAGGCAAAAGTCCGTGTCTGCCTTGGCCGAGGGAAGACCTTGAAATTCGCTCGCGTGATCACCGCCAGAGAGCCGTAGCTACCGGTAAGCAATTTCATCAGGTCATAACCGGCGACATTCTTTACTACACGCCCGCCGCCCTTTACCACCTTGCCATCGGCAGTAACGAACTGCACGCCAATGCAAAAATCGCGCATGTGTCCGAAGGTTGATTTCAATGGCCCCGCAGCGCCCGTAGCCAGCAGCCCGCCCACGGTCGCGTGCTCCAAACTTGAGGCGTCGCAAGGCACCCACTGCTGATGTTCGCCCAGTTGGCTCTGCATCTCGGCAAACGGCATGCCGGCCTGCACCGCTATGGTCAAATCACCCGGATCGTATTCTTCAACCTTATTCAGCCGAGTGGTGCTCAATAGAATGTCGATGCGTTCCGGCACGCAGCCAATCTGCTGCTTGGTTAACCCGCCCGCGGGGGCCACTACCAAATCACGCTCATTTGCCAGTCGCAGCACCGCACCAACTTCGTCGGCTGATCCGGGATACACAACTGTTGCCGGAACCACACCGTTAATCTCGAAGTCAGTGCGCTGAACGTTGCTATCGACAACAATCGCGGCCAGTTCACGGTCGAGAGATGTTGGTGAAGTCATGGTGCTCATGCCGGTAAAGTCGCTACGGGCTCAAATTTGGCTTTCGGCAGCGGCCCGGTGATCTCGCGGCAGAAATGCAGATCAGGAATCATCTTCTGCGGATTCAGGATCGATTCCGGATTGAAGGCATTGCGCAGCCGCACCATGACCTCCAGATCGTCTTCGGTGAACATGGCGGTCATCAGCCCCATTTTTTCCAGACCCACGCCGTGCTCGCCGGTAATCGATCCGCCGAACTTGAGACAGCACGCCATGATTTCCTTAGCGGCTTTGCGGCTGTTTTCCGTCTGCTTGGGATCACGGCTATCAAACAGGATCAACGGATGGAGATTGCCGTCGCCCGCATGGAATACGTTCCCGATAATCAGCCCGTAATGCTTGCTGATGCGCTCAATCTCCGCCAAAGTGTAAGGGACCTTGGTGCGGGGAATTACGCCATCCTGCGTGTAATAAGAAGGTGAGACGCGGCCCACGGCGCCGAAGGCCGTCTTGCGTCCCAGCCATAAGAGCTGGCGCTGCTTTTCGTCTTTGGCATGGCGAACTTCACGGGCTTTCTGCTGCATGCAGACGGCGCTTACCGCTTCTGCCTGTTCGTTCACGGTTTCACGCATGCCCTCAAGTTCAATCAGCAGCACCGCCGCAGCATCTTCGGGGTATCCGGCGTGGACGTTGGCTTCTACGCAACGAACCATCCAGCCATCCAGCATTTCTAACGCAGCAGGCGTTACGCCGCTCTGCGTGATCGCGACAACGGTATTAGCTGCATCTTCTACGGTGTTATAGATGGCCAGCAGAGTCGTGACATGTTCCGGCAGCTTGGTCAATTTCACGGTGATTCGCGTCACGACGCCCATGGTGCCTTCAGAGCCAACAAAGAAACCTGTCAGATCGAGTCCCGTGGAGTCCTGGGCCTTGCCGCCCAGCTCAATCACTTTTCCATCCGGCAGCACCACTTCTAGTCCCGTGACATGGTTCACGGTGACGCCCAGCGCCAGCGTATGCGGGCCGCCGGAATTTTCCGCCACATTGCCGCCGATAGTGCAGGCCTTCTGGCTGGAAGGATCAGGCGCGTAATAGTAGCCATATTTTGCCGTGGCGTTGCTCAGCTCCAGATTCACTACGCCCGGCTGGACGACGGCGCGCTGGTTGGGGACGTCGATTTCCAGGATTTTATTCATCCGCGCCAGTGAAAGCACAATGGCCTCACGCCGCGCAATGGCCCCGCCGCTCAGCCCGGTTCCCGCTCCGCGGGGCACCACGGGAATCTTTTTGTCGCTGGCCAGCTTCATCACCTGCGACACCTGTTGCGTTGTCTGGGCAAACACCACTGCGCCGGGCCGGTGCTTGTCAACGCCGGCGTCATACTCATAGAGCATCAGCTCTTCCGGGCGGTCCAGGACGGCGTCTTTGCCTGCAATTTTTTTGAGTTGGCGGACGATTGAGGAGTCCATAGATTAGTTGGCCTCTGGCGCTTCTGTGCTGCTGGTTTCGAGCCTTGCCTGATTGTCTAAATTGTAACTCTTCCGCCGTCTTGCGGGCATGGCCTGAGCTTCCGAAGGAGCGTCGCAGATAGAATCCTGAGAGGGGCTGACGCTGGCGAAAGCGAAGGAGCAGAAATTCTGCAAGTTTTCTCCGATGAAGCGTTCCAGATACCGGGGAGTAAACCGTCCGAAGAGGGCGGGCATACTCTTGAGAATAGAATGCTTCGTTTTAAAGATTTTCACGGTGGGGGATATGTCCAAGTGGCACTTCGGCAGTAACTCCCGTATAATCTGGCTTTTCCCACCTTGCTCAGAGGGTAGTCATATAGCTCCGTCGTTCATTCAGGAAACCAGTCCTAAGCATGTAGCGCGGATCGGGCCCGTAGGGCTGATCCTCTGCCTGTTGCTTTTGGCATTGGTTCCAAAGATCTTTGCGGCGTCGCAAGCCGGCCAAATCGTTGAAAATATCGATGTTAACGGCAACCGTCGTATCCCAACGGAGACGGTCATGTCGCGTATTTATACCCGGAAAGGTGACGTATATGACGAAGCCGCCCTGCAACGCGACCTGCGGTCGGTCTGGAACAGCGGCTACTTTGAAGATGTCCGCATGGAGCGGGAACAGACTGCCAAGGGCTGGACCATTCATATTTATGTGCGGGAAAAGCCGACGATTCGTACCATCGATTATCACGGATTGAATTCGGTTTCGCAAAGCGACGTTCTTGAGCGTTATAAGAAAGTTAAAGTTCCGCTGACCGTGGACAGCCCGTACGATCCCACAAAAGTGACCAAGGCCAAGGTTGTGTTGCAGCAATTGCTGGCCGAACACGGCCGCCAGTTTGCCACCATCAACATACAGGTGCAGCAGGTGCCTCCGTCATCAGTCTCCGTGACGTTCAACGTCAAGGAAGGGCCCAAGATCAAGGTGGGCAAGATCACGTTTGTGGGTAACAAGCATGTAAAGAGCCGCACGTTGCGGGCGGCCATGAAGAACCTGAAACCGGTCGGCGTTCCCCGTTCCATCTTTCTGGAAAATATGTTTGCCCGGACGTTTGACGCGTCCAAGCTGGAAGAGGACGCCGAGCGCGTCCGCGAAGCCCTGCAGACATTTGGCTATTTCCAGGCGGTGGTGGACGATCCCAAAACCCAACTTCGCGATACCTCGTCGAAGATGCATATTCCTCTGATCCAAAAAGGTCAAGGCAAGGTAATGGACATTACCGTGCCCATTGAGGAAGGCGACAAGTACAAGCTCAAAGCAATCAATTTTACGAACAACAAAGCCATCCTGAATAAGCAGCTGTTGAGAAGCGTTTTTCCCATCAAAGACGGAGAGACATTCAACAAACAGCTGATTGGGAAAGGGCTGGAGAACCTCCGCAAGGCCTATGGCGAGCTGGGGTATATCGATTTCACGCCTATTCCCAATACTGAAATTGACGATCAAAAGAAGATGATCACCCTGAACATTGAAATGGAAGAGGGCAAGCCGTATTTTGTCCGCCGGATCGAGTTCCAGGGGAACACCACAACGCGCGATCGCGTTATCCGCCGTGAACTGCTGGTGCAGGAAGGGCAGGTCTTTAACAGCCGCCTGTGGGACATCAGCGTGCTTCGCCTGAATCAGTTGAACTATTTTGACGCGCTCAAGCCCGAAGACGACACGGAACGAAAGCTCGATACCAAGAACGGCACGGTGGATCTAACGGTAAAAGTTAAAGAGAAGGGCAAGAACAGCATCGGTCTTACCGGCGGCGTGAGCGGACTGGAAGGTTCGTTCATCGGCCTGAATTATGAGACCAATAACTTCCTTGGTCTGGGCGAAACGCTGCAGGTACAGGCCAACGTGGGCAGCTTATCCCGCGTGCTGCTGTTCGGCTTCACTGAACCCTATATGTTTGACCGGCCGCTGACGCTTGGGTTCACCGTCTACAGCCGCAGGTTTGATTTCAACCAAGCGCGCCAGGCATCCATCAATGCTGGCCAGAACCTGAACCTTCCCCAGTCGGTGCTCAATCAATTGCTGAATTACAACCAGTCCAGCACGGGATTCACCGCCTCATCGAGCTATTTGCTGGGACATTCCTTCAAGCGCGTGGGCCTGACCTACACGCTGGATAATACGACGATCAATACGTTCAGCGACGCGTCGCGGAACCTGTTCCAGACGCTGAATTTCCGCAATATCTCAGGCCCCGACGCGCTGAAAGGCATCGTCACAAGCTCATTGACGCCGTCGTTTGGGTTCAGCACCATTGATAGTCCTATCCGTCCGCATCGAGGCAAGAGCCTGTTTATTTCGAGTGAAGTTGCAGGACTGGGCGGCAACGTTAAGTTCTATCGGCCACTCATCGCTTTCACCGAGTGGAAGCCGTTGTATCACCAGAACACGCTGGGCGTACGCATCCAAGGCAGCTTCATCGATGGCTTTGCCGGTTCTGAAGCGCCACCTTACCAGCGCTTCTATATGGGCGGAGAAAACGACTTGCGCGGCTTTGACGTGCGCACGGTTTCTCCGTATGTATTCGTCAGCACGGTACAGAATTTCCAGCTGACCAACCCTGACGGTAGCCCGATCCCGATAGATCCGACGAACCCGCGACGTGGAAACGTGTCTGTGCCGCTGCCGGTGAATAACATCACGCTGCCAGGCGGCGATACGCAGTTTGTTGCCAACGTTGAATACCGTGTTCATGTGGTCGGACCGGTCACCCTGGCGCCGTTTGCCGATTTCGGCATGGACTTTGTCACCCGGCCGTCACAGCTGAAAGTCAGTTCAGATTCTCTGACGCTGCTCAACAGCACCGTTTTTGGCTGTCCCGCGATCGTGAATTTCCAATGTGCCGGCGGTCAGCCTTTTACGTTCACTGGAAACCTGCAGCCGGTAGCTGGCACCAATTACGTACCGCGCATGTCCACGGGGCTGGAATTACAGGTGCTGCTGCCGATCGTGCAGCAGCCATTCCGTATTTACTATGCGTACAATCCGCTGACCCTGAATACCACAGTGCATTCTCCCAGCCCCATTTCGCGGAGCATGTTCCCGGTGGGTTCAGTGGGCGATTTTAGTTTTCAATCCGCGATTTCCGCGTTGGCCCCAGATTTTCGCCTGCAGGAACCGCGTAAGACGTTTCGATTCACCATCAGCACCACTTTCTAAAGAAAGTGATTGTTTGACGCTGGCGGAGGCCACAACCTATAATTTGGGTACCCGTTCCCACCGCAGATTTCACGCACTCATTGAGCTGCCCTCGTGACCGTGTATCGCGAAGAATAGTTACCTGAGAACCACCAAGGAGTCCAATATTTCATGGCAAGTTACATCAATACCCGCGTCCTAAGTCTGGCACTGGTCCTGGTCTGGGGCATTTCTGCCGCTGGCGCGCAAGCGCCCGTGGCCGGTTCCCCCAACGGCAATAAGGTAGGCATTGTCAGCATCCAGGACGCCATTGCAAATACCAATGAAGGCAAAAAAGAACTGGAAGCTTTACAACAAAAATATGCTCCACGGCAGGCAGCCTTGCAGGGCCAAAATGACGAACTGGAAAACATGAAAAAGCAACTCCAGGCCCAGGGCGACAAGCTGAGCGAGGAGGAGCGAAACAGCCGCGTCCGCACCGCCACCGAGAAGCAGAAGACGCTGCAGAGAAGCGCGGAAGATTTCCAGAATGAAGTTCAGCAGGCGGAGCAGGAAGTCCTGAACCGGCTGGGCAAGAAGATGCTGGATGTGCTGGAGAAGTACGCCAAAGCGAATGGCTACGCGGTGGTGATGGACGTTTCCAATCCGCAAACGCCGGTGCTGTATGCGAATCCCGGAACCAACATCACAAAGAGTCTAGTGGACGCTTACAACGCAGAATCGCCGGTTGCAGCGCCTGCGCCAAAACCAGCGGCAACAAAGCCTGCGGCAACAAAGCCTGCCGGCGCTGCTGCCACACGGCCTCCCGCTTCAGGCGCAGCGACGCCAAAGAAGCCGTAAGCTTTCGGCGGGGGAAGGAACTCACGCCGTAACTAATCCAAGGAGCACCTAAAAAGCATGAGCATGGCACAAATCAAAAATCTGGCGCTAGGTATCGGCCTCAGCGCCGTACTCGGCACGTTTGCCGGCGCACAGGGTGCAGCGACAGCGACCCCGGCGACCACACCAGCTGCGAATAACACAGCCGAGAGCACCCCTGCCCCCACCGGGCCGGTACCCACAAAAATCGGCGTGGTCAACATTCAGCAAGCCATCCAGGAATGCGGGGAAGGCAAGAAGGAAATTGACGCGCTGCAGCAGAAGTTCGCTCCCAAACAGGTTGAACTCAAACAACTGAGTGACGACGTTGAGAACCTGAAGAAGCAGTATCAGGCGCAAGCGGAAAAGCTGAGCGATGACGAAAAGAGCAGCCGCGCCAAAGCCATCGATACCAAGCAGAAGTCCCTGCAGCGCAACTATGAAGATGCGCAAGCCGAATTTCAGCAGGCAGAGCAGGAAGTAATCAATCGCATTGGATCGAAGATGGTGGCGGTATTGGAGAAATACTCCAATGCCAACGGTTTTGCCGTGGTGCTGGATGTTTCCAATCCGCAAACATCGCCTGTGCTCTGGGCAACGCAAGGCACCGTAATCACCAAAGAGCTGGTAGATGCTTACGACAAAGCAAATCCAGCGGGCGCAACAAATCCCGCAGCCAAGCCGGCCGGCGCTGCAGGAGCAGCAACGCGCCCTGCAACAACTCCCGCGCGTCCAGCACCGACACCAAAGAAACCGTAATTGTTCCTGAGAATCACACAGGCCGCCTGAGCAGGCGGCCTTTTTATTTTTCCTTACAGCGGAACTTCGCCATCACGCTTCGGTGTCAAATCACTTCCATGGAGGTGAGAAAAATGTTCGGAGATACGCTGCTTGAATCTTCATCCGTACCGCGCAAAGGAAAACGCTGGCCCATGGCGACAGCGTTCACGGCGGAGGCAATCGCCGCAGGCTTGCTTTTAGTTATTCCATTGCTTTCCACCGGAGTGATACCCGTTTCCGCACGAGTGCCAATCTACACGCCAGTAAAACCTGTAACACTTGAACCAGTGGAGCGTGTGCGCACCGAGCCCACGTCAGCTTCGGGGCGAACCAGTTCGGGTCCAAGGACAACGGCTGTTTTTACGTTCAATAACCACCAGAGCACAATTCCCGATCATCCATGGGCGGATCCGATTAGTGAACCGGCTAACCCAAGACTGCCGCCTAATGGAGACGGATCAGACAAGAAGTTTAGCGACTTCATGGCCGATGGTCCAGCAAACTCAAATGTGAAACTGGACGTCCCTAAGCGCATCAAGTCGCAATTCGAAGAAGGACAGTTACTGAACCGCGTGGAACCGGTTTATCCGCGCATTGCCGCGATCAGTGGGATCCAAGGTCAGGTGAAATTGCATGCCATTATCGCTCGCGACGGCAGGATCCAGAGCCTAAACGTAATCAGTGGACATCCGCTGCTGGCGCACGCTGCTCTTGAGGCGGTGGAACAGTGGCGCTATCGTCCCTACGTTTTGAATGGTGAGAGGGTTGAAGTGGAGACGTTCATCACGATTAACTTCAGGAAAGAAATGCACTAGCAATATGGTAAATAGCGTAGGAATTTCAGCAATGGCGGCTGTGGAAAACTTTGTGCAAATGTCTCTGAGGCAGCAGGGTAGAACAATATTTTTCAATAACTTAAGCAATCTGCCCCACGAGCGCAGCAGTTTATAAAAGTCTTATTATCAAAGTGTTAGACGGAACCGGAGACAAGCGAACGGCTTGCACCACAAATGGGCATGTACTCTCGTGGAAAAGTGCAGATTTGCACATTTCGCGCTCGCAACTTTTGTTCAGCCGCCTGCATCACGCGCCTTCGCCAACTTTGAGCACGGCAAGGAAGGCTTCCTGCGGGATATCGACTTTGCCGATGCGCTTCATCCGCTTCTTACCTTCTTTTTGTTTTTCCAGAAGCTTGCGTTTACGCGAGATGTCACCACCATAGCACTTGGCCAGCACGTTTTTGCGGATGGCCACAACGGTTTCTCGGGCAATGATCTTGGCTCCTATCGACGCCTGAATGGCGACTTCAAACATCTGCCGAGGAATCAGCTCACGCATCTTTGATACGAGCGCGCGTCCTCGGTCATAAGCGAAGTCGCGATGCACGATGATGGAGAGCGCATCCACCGGATCACCGGCCACCAGGATATCAAGCTTCACCATGGGAGATTCCCAGCTTCCGGCAAGGTGATAATCCAGTGAGGCATAGCCGCGTGAGATAGTTTTCAGCCGGTCATAAAAATCAAGCACGATTTCATTCAGCGGCAGCTCATACGTCAGCATGACGCGGCTGGCGCTTACATACTCGAATCCTTTTTGCTTGCCGCGCTTGTCTTCTACCAGCTTGAGAATGCCGCCAACATATTCTTCATTGGTGAGGATAGTGGTCAGGATCACCGGCTCTTCAATCTTTGCGATCTCACTCTGGTTAGGCCAGCGTGAAGGGTTATCGACCTGAATTTTCTCGCCGTCAGTCTTGGTGATGTCATAGCGCACGCCGGGAGCGGTGGTGATCAACTCCAGGCCGAATTCGCGCTCAAGCCGCTCCTGAATTATTTCCATGTGGAGCAAGCCGAGGAAGCCGCAACGGAACCCAAAGCCGAGCGCGGCGGAACTTTCCGGCTCGAAAAAGAAAGATGAATCGTTGAGCCGCAATTTTTCCAGTGCCTCACGCAATGCGGTGTGCTCATGCGCATCCACGGTATAGAGTCCGGCAAAGACCATGGGCTTGAGTTCTTCAAAGCCGGGAAGCGGTTCAATAGCAGGCCGCGCGTCATCGGTGATGGTGTCCCCGATTTTGGTATCAGAAACGGTTTTGTTGTTGGCGACCATGAAGCCGACTTCCCCGGCAACCAGTTCGTCAATCTCCAGGGGCTTAGGAGTGAGCACGCCCAGGGTTTCAACGTCGAGCGTTTTTCCGTTCCACCACAGGCGCACTTTCATGCCCTTGCGCAGAGTGCCCTGAAAAAGCCGCGCGAGCACGATCACGCCGCGATAAGGATCGAACCATGAATCGAAGATCAGGGCCTGTAAGGGATTTTGTGGATCGCCCTTGGGCGGAGGCAGCCGGTTGACGATGGCCTCCAGCAGCTCAGGCACACCCAGCCCGCTCTTGGCGCTTACCAGCATGGCGTCTTTTGTGTCCAGGCCAACGGTCTGCTCAATCATTTCCTTGGCGCGTGGAATATCAGCGCTGGGCAAATCGATCTTGTTGATGACGGGGATAATTTCCAGCCCATGATTGATCGCTAGATAGGCGTTGGCCAAGGTTTGGGCTTCAACACCCTGAGAGGCGTCCACCACCAGCAGCGCACCTTCACACGAAGCCAGCGAACGCGAAACTTCGTAAGAGAAATCCACGTGGCCCGGAGTATCGATGAGGTTAAGCTGGTATTCCTGACCATCTTTGGCCGTGTACTTCATGCGGACAGCATGGGCCTTGATGGTAATGCCGCGCTCGCGCTCCAAGTCCATGGCATCGAGCACCTGCTCCTGCATCTCACGCAAGGCGAGCGCTCCCGTCAGCTCCAGGAGCCGGTCAGAAAGCGTGGATTTGCCATGATCGATGTGGGCGATAATGGCAAAATTGCGGATGTGTGCGCGGTCCATGAGGATGGGCTTAGTCTTCATTTTAGCATCTGGCAATCAGCAAATAGCATTCAGCCCTCTGCATTCAGTAATCAGCCCTGAAAGCAGTCATGTACGGATATTTTTCATCTGACCACCGGACCTCGCAGCCCGAATTCCTGAGAAGCCAGCCCCAAATCGTTGAAGCAAACGTCCTGAAGCAAACTCGTTCGTAAACACTAGCCGACTTCCCGGTACTAATCTCCTCGATGAGTGGATTGGCGATTTACCACTCATCGCGGAGGTCATAGCAAGCCAATTGGCAAAGATCACTTGCCCAACGGGCCGACAATCCATCGAGAACAGGGTCCAACGGCAATCCGCATCCCCGGCCACTTGACATCGCCGGATAATCCACTACCATATGGTTGTGGATAAGCTAGATACAACATTTGCGGCTCTGTCTGATCCAACCCGCCGGGCGATGATTGAACGACTCTCCCATGGGCCTGCCTCTGTGCATGGATTGACGGAACCGTTTGCACTCTCGCAGCAGATGATTTCAAAGCATATTGCCTACCTGGTACGAGCGCGGATTGTGATCAAGACGAAGCGTGGAAGAGAGAGCGTGTGCACGCTTAGGCCAGAGGCGATAAAGACAGTCAGCGACTGGGCGATTAGCTATCGCCGATTCTGGGAAGAGAGTTTCGACAAGTTGGATGTGGTTGTGAATCAAATGAAAAAAGCAGAGGTCAAGAGATGACAAAAAACACGGTTAACGAGACAGAGCGGATGGTTGTGACAAGAGTTTTTGATGCCCCACGCGAGTTGGTTTGGAAGGCGTGGACAGACCCGAAATATGTGATGCAGTGGTGGGGGCCGAAGGGTTTTACTGCGCCTTTTTGCGAGATTGATTTTCGCGTGGGAGGAAAATTCCTCTGCTGCATGAGAGCGCCGGATGGGCAGGAGTTCTGGAATGCGGTTGAATACCACGAGATTGTTCCGCACGAGAAGATCGTTTCCTTGATGTACTTTTCCGATTCGAAGGGGAACAAGATTGATCCTGCGCAGCTAGGAATAGAACATGAGGCCATAGAGGGTGCGTACGATGTGACCATCTTTGAGGATCTAGGAAACGGCCAGACGAAACTCACCTTTATTGGAAATGAACCCATGGAGAGCGCGAAAAATAGCGGTCAATTAGAAGGCTGGAACGAGATACTCGATAAACTTGCTGCAGTTGTTGCGAGGCTGACGCAGGCGAAATAAGAAGTTGAAGTCTGGATGATCGTCATGCGCGAGATAATGAACGCAAAGCAAACGCAGGTCCATCCCTGCAACCAGCCAGGGATGGCTTGCGGAGGCTTAGTTCAATCGCGCTCTCGTCACCTGGCCGAATAGTCGCCTTACCGGATAAATGACCCTTGGCTCGGCTGCCGCCTTGAGGCCAACGCGCTCATCGAGCAAGGATTTGAGCCGGCATCCGACGTTGTCCTATGAAACGCGCCAGGGTCTAGGAATAGAATTTGGGTGGCCCAGCAACCTACGTGAGCGAAATTCCCGTTCAGAGCTCCTCGTACTGACTTTCGGGCCCAGGTAATGAATGATAAAAGACGTTATTGACCATGCGCGGCGAATTTGAGCTTGCTGGCATGCTTTTTCATCAGTTTCTTGAAGCTTCGGAGCGCCACCATCTCCCGGAGCGCCATATGCACAGCATCTGTACGGGACTTGGCACCGAGGGCTCTTGCAGTTTCATCAGCTAACCGGCTATCGATCCTTATGGTGATTACTGCCACTGATTGCACCCTCGACTACTCGTAATACACACTACAGAAATAGATTGCCGCTTGCGTGGCATGAAGACCTGCATTTATGCTGCATGGTTCCTGACCACTGGAGGCTTCTTCATGCGCCGCTTACTCCCCGTGTTGATGACATTTTTCGGTGTCGCTTCTTTCGCCCAGCCACAGCAGTCATCGGTCAAAGATTTTATCCGCGTGCAGTCACCGGTAATCGCGCTTGAGCATGTGCGCGTGATTGATGGAACTGGCGCAGCCGCGAAATCCGATCAGACAATCATTATTTCCGATGGGAAGATCACGGCCATCGGCAATGCGGGAGTAGTGCCGGTGCCGGCTGATGCGAATCGGATGGACATGACAGGTTATTCCGCACTGCCCGGACTGGTGGGAATGCATGACCATCTTTTTTATCCCAGCGGAGGCGGGCTGTACCATGACATGCCTTTCAGCTTTCCGCGGCTCTATCTGGCGCTGGGCGTAACGACGATCCGCACTACAGGCAGCATGGAGCCTTATACCGACCTGGAAATAAAGAAGGCCGTGGACGCGGGCAAAATGCCGGGACCAAAGATCAACGCCACCGGTCCTTACATGGAAGGTGAAGGCATTCCGCTTTTGCAGCTGCACCAACTTACCGGGCCGGACGATGCCACGCGTACGGTGGAGTATTGGGTGGCGGAGGGTGCGCGGTCATTCAAGGTTTACAACTACATAACGCGCGACGAATTGAAGGCGGTGATCGATACCGCGCACCGGCATGGCATCAAAGTCACGGGACATCTATGCTCGATTGGATTCCGCGAAGCCGCGCAGCTTGGCATTGACGATCTTGAGCATGGGCTCACGGTGGACACGGAATTTCATCCGGATAAGAAACCGGATGTGTGTCCTAACCCAAATCAGGCGGCCGCTGCCGCGGCAAAGCTGGAAGTTACGAGCGAGCCGATTCAGACCACGATCAAGATGCTCATCGCAAAACACGTGGCTGTGACTTCAACGCTGCCAGTCTTTGAGCAGTTTGTGCCTTCGCGCCCGGACGTGCCGCAGAAGGCGCTGGATATGCTGAGCGACGAAGCGGCCAAAGCCTACCACGCAAACCGCGAACGGGTGGCCAAGAACGCGGAAAGCCCGTGGCCCACGATGTTTCAACGGGAGATGGAATTTGAGCGAGCCTTCGTGAAAGGCGGAGGAACGCTGCTGGCGGGCCTGGATCCTACGGGCATCGGCGGCGTGATTGCCGGCTTTGGCGACCTGCGCGAAGTGGAACTGCTGGTGGAATCAGGCTTCACGCCGCTGGAGTCCATCAAGATTGCCACGCTGAACGGAGCGCAATTCCTTGAGGTAGATAAGGAGGTTGGTTCTCTCACACCGGGCAAGCAGGCGGACATCATGCTGGTGAAGGGCGATCCCTCCAGCAAAATCGCCGACATAGAAAATGTTGAATTGGTGTTTAAGGATGGCGTGGGCTGGGACTCGAAGAAGCTGATCGATTCGGTAAAGGGGCAGGTGGGGGTGCGGTAGTTCTCTTGAACTCCCGCGCACGCGAGGGAGGCCTATCACCAAGACGGAGCGTGCTTTTTAGTTGAGGCAGTAGCAGCAACTCAGCTCGGAATGTGAATGACGATATCCATCTGGGACAATGCCGCAGGCTACTATCGGCAATTGGAAAAACGTTCGGTACCGAGCCATTAATGTTCCGACGATCCCTAAGATGGTTGGGGCCTGCTTCGGCCTTTGGTCATGCTCCAACTCTTCTCGTGCAACATACAATAGCGTCCATGACTGAGATTGATCAACGCGTTCAACCTGCTCGCCGATTGGCGCTGCTGCCCGGACTCTTGATTGGCGCGGTGATCGCCCTGCTGCTCGCCGTGCTCATGGCACGAGTTCAATCAGGGCCGCTGGCGGCATTTTGGTCGCTGCTGAGTGGACGCAACACCCGCATCAGCAGTGAAGGCAGCGTGATCGAGCGTATCCAGCGGTTGCAGAGAATGGAAACCGTTGTCTTCAATATGGATAAGATCGTGACGGGTGAAAAAGACAATCCGATCCTGCCGGACTTTATTGCCGGTGATCGATTGCTGATGGTCGTTCATGGCCAGGTTGTTGCCGGCATTGATTTCAGCCGCCTGAAAAGCGCCGACATCAATATCCAGGGCAAAGAGGTGCGCATCCACTTGCCGAATCCCCAGATTCTGATCACGCGTCTGGACAACGCTCGCACCAAGGTCTATTCGCGCACCACGGGGCTTCTGGTGCCGGTTGATCCCAACCTTGAGACGCAAGTTCGGCAAGAGGCCGAAGGCGAGTTGCTTCAGGAAGCGGCGCTGGGCGGGATCATTGCGAAGGCAAAGGATAACGCGCGCGCCACCGTAATAACGCTGCTTCAGGGGATGGGATTCGAGAAAGTTGAAGTGGATTGAGGTCTTGCCTGAAAATCAGGAATTCATTGATGGTTCGCGCATCCTGAAAACATCAAAGAAACGAAGTTGACGAAAGGCGCAAATGGAATACACCAACCTTGGATCTACCGGCGTAAAAGTTTCCCGCATATGTCTGGGCTGCATGACCTACGGCACAAAGAAGTGGCGGCGATGGGTGCTTGAGGAAGAAGAGAGCCGTCCGTTTATCCAGCAGGCGCTCGAATCCGGCATCAACTTCTTTGATACCGCGGACATGTATTCCCTTGGCGCCAGCGAGCAGGTCTTGGGCCGCGCGCTGAAAGATTTTGGGCCATCGCGCGACAAGCTGGTGATCGCGACAAAAGTCTTTTTTCCTCTGGGCGACGATCCCAACCAGAAAGGGCTTTCGCGCAAGCACATCATGCATGCCATTGATGACAGTCTGCGTCGTCTGGGTACGGATTATGTTGATCTCTACCAGATTCACCGCTTCGACTATGAGACGCCCATTGAAGAAACGCTCACAGCGTTGCATGACGTTGTGAAGTCCGGCAAGGCGCGTTATATCGGCGCATCGTCAATGTTTGCCTGGCAGTTTGCCCAGATGCTGCATACCTCGGACCGTCTTGGGCTCACGCGTTTTGTGACCATGCAGAACCACTACAATTTGGTCTATCGCGAAGAAGAACGAGAGATGATCCCTCTGTGCCGCGCCGAACGCGTTGGGCTTATACCCTGGAGTCCGCTGGCGCGCGGCGTATTGACAGGAAATCGCAAAGCGGGAACCTTGCGTTCGCAGGAAGACGATTACACCAAGAAGCTTTACACGCAGGAAGCTGATGACCGCGTTGTGGATGGCGTCGCGCAAGTGGCGAAGAGCCGTGGCGTGCCGCCAGCCCAGATTGCTCTGGCATGGCTGCTGCACAAGCCTGAAGTATCGGCGCCGATCGTAGGCGCATCCAAGCCGCACCACCTCAAGGATGCGGTGGCCGCAGTCAACGTAAAGCTCACGACCGAAGAGATCGCGCAGCTCGAATCCATGTACGTCCCTCATCCCGTATTGGGCCACCACTAAGGTTTGTTTCACGGTTTTGCCTTATCTTCTGTGATATCCCATGCATTTAGCGCGCATGTGACGGCCATCACTGCCACGGCGTGAGGCGGCTCGTCACAATGGTCCTCACGGTATGCGCTCTGTAGTTGCGCAGCCATTGAGGCAAATTCAAGATGGCCATCATTGACTCGGCTGGCGGCAAGACCCTTATAAAATATTCCCTCGACGAGCTGAAGGAACAAGCCGCGCTGATGCGGGGCTACAGTCTTACCGCTCTCTGCGCCGCGGGTTCAGGCCACGCCGGCGGAACACTTTCTATCATGGACGTTACCGCGGCGCTGTATCTCCGCTGTGCGGACCACGATCCCAAGAATCCCAACTGGAAAATGCGTGATCGCATTATCTGGTCTGCCGGACACAAGGCCCCAGCACTCTATACAGGTCTGGCATTCTCCGGCTACTTCGATAAAAAAGACATGATGACGCTGCGCAAACTGGGTTCGCCCTTCCAGGGGCATCCGCATCGCATGAAGCTGCCGGGAGTTGAAGTTTCAACCGGATCGCTGGGGCAGGGACTAAGTCTCGCCGTGGGCGTGGCGCTGGCTCAGAAGATGGATCGCGTTCCGGCAAAAACCTTCTGCATTATGGGCGATGGCGAGCAGCAGGAAGGCCAGATATGGGAAGCCGCAATGGAGGCCGCGCATTACAAGCTGGACAACTTAATCGGCATCATCGACCAGAATCAGCTCCAGATTGATGGCCCAGTGGCAGACGTAATGAACATTGATCCACTCGATGAAAAATATCGCAGCTTTGGCTGGCATGTGCTCCGCGTGAATGGACATGACATGGAAGAGATCGTCGAAACCCTGGAATGCGTCAAGAACGAGCCTGCGGGCCGTCCGACAATGCTGATCTGCTACACAATCAAGGGCAAAGGCGTGAGCTTTATGGAAAACCAGCCGGGATGGCATGGCCGCACACCCAATATCCAGGAACTGGAAAAAGCGCTGGCTGAACTCCATCTGGACGGCAAGTTGCCCGTAGCGGAATTACTTGCCTCCGCACAGAGATTTCAGGACAAGGTGGACGCCCGATTAGAGGAAAAGATGCCGAAGTTCAGCCTTGGCTATTGGTGGAATTCCGCACCCACGATGAAAGTTGATATGCGTCCGACGCGGGCTGGTTTTGGTGAAGCTTTGCGCACAGCGGGCGACGATCCGCGCGTCTGCTGTCTGGGTCTTGACATCAGCGGCTCCATCACTATTAACGAGTTTTACGCCAACAATCCTGAGCGAAAGAAGCGCTGGCTGAGCATGGGAATTGCCGAGCAGTCGGCCACCTCTGTTGCGGCCGGTCTAGCGCGTGAAGGCAAACTGCCCGTCTTTGGCACTTACGCTACATTTGCGGCCGCGCGCAACCTTGACCAGATTCGCACTTCCGTCTGTTACGGAAATTTCAATGTGATGATTGCCGGCGCTCATGGCGGCGTAAGCGTTGGGCCGGACGGCGCAACGCATCAGGCGCTGGAAGATTGTTCTGCAATGATGAGCCTGCCGCACATGACCGTGGTGGCGCCTTGCGATGCAGTGGAGACGCGCAAGGCCACCGCCACGCTTCTTTTACAACATGTGGGACCAAAGTACATCCGTTTTGCGCGTGAAGCCGCTCCGGTAGTCACGGCTGAGGATACGCCCTTTGTTGTCGGCAAGGCCAACGTGTTGAGGCTGCGGCGGGAATCAGGCAGGATGATCGACGCGTTTGAACATGTTCTGGCCGAGCAGTATGTGTCCGAGGCTGAAGATCTGACGATCATCGCGTGCGGGCCCATGGTCCCTGAAGCCATGCGCGCAGCGTGGATCTTAAAGAATGAATTTGGCTATGAGACGCGGGTGATCAACATGCATACGCTCAAGCCTCTGGATGAAGCGGCGGTAGTGCGAGCCGCACGGGAAACCGGGATCATCGTTACAGCGGAAGAGCATCAGATCGGCGCGCTGGCATGGCGCGTCAGCGGCGTTATCACCGGAAGCAAAGAGCTTTACGGCAAACCTGTCCTGACCGGGGCTATCGGAGTGAAAGATCGCTTTGGCGACAGCGGCGCTCCCTGGGAACTGATGAAGGAATTCGGGGTCAGCGCGGAGCACATCGCCGCAAAAGCCAGAGAATTAATGATGGTCAAGCACGAAGCAATAGTTCCGCATGGTCCGGAAGAGTTTGCGCTGGAAGAAGCCCTGGCTACCAGCAGCTAAGTCCAGGCACAAGCAAGCGCTCCGCTACCGCATACAGTGTGCATTATGCGGAGCGCCGCCAACATTGATTGAAATCAATTATCGAGCAGCCTGCACTAATCCCGGGTTTGGCGGCCCAGCAGCCACCCGGTAAGAATGCCTACAGCGAACGAGCATGCGGCTACTGTTGCAACTGAAGTAAGCGGCCGTTCTTTTACACGATCACGAACGTCACCGAGCCGGTCTTCCGTCGCGGCCTTTGCCCGCTGCACGGTGCGATTCAGGTCATTGTATGTTTCGTCCAGCCGATCCTTCACCTTGGCCGAGAGGTCGCGCGCCCTATCGGCGATTTCAGCTACGTTATCTCTTAGATCACGCCTCATGTTTTCAGCTGTCATAGAAATTACCTCCGGTGCTGCATAGCAATTATTGCAGAATGAGCTTCAATATCGCTCCTGCATCAGCCTTCTACGTCAAGTCCACAACTTTCAATTTGATTTCAGGGTTCTTCCAGTTGGATTGAAATTGTTTGTCGACGAACTGCGCGTCGTAGGCTCGGTTCTGCGCGCGCAGCGCCTCAGCGAGGCCAAATAGCGAACGCGGATTACGTGGGTTGCGGTCCAGGTCTTCGCGAAAAATCTTTTCGGCCTCAGCGGCATTGCCGTTCAGCAGAAGAACTGCGCCCAAAGACTCGCGCACCGGATAAAACCAGTCTGGAGGTTCGTCATACTTGAGGGTGTCTTGAATGGCGACAGCGCGGCGCAGCAGTGACACCGCACCGGCTGAATCATGCTTGGCCTGTGCGATTTTTGCTCCCAGAACGTTTGTGGCGATGTTCAACACGTCTTTCGCTTTGTTGTTGACCGGCATGGCAAAAACCTGGTCTGGCGGCGTTTTGTCCGCAGCTTCACTCACGATGTGGTGCTCGGCCTCTGCTTCAGCCACTTTGCCTTTCGCCGCCAGCGCCATGCCCCGAGCGAAATGCCAGAAGACCGTGGTGGTCTGCATGGCGGCCGGCGGTTGTGGCATCGCCAATATCTGGTCCCACTTCTGGAAGCGCACTTCCACCGCGATGGGCACCGTCATAAATCCTTCTAAAGGTGGTATGTCTTTTACGTGCGGGCCAACATGCGCGGCTAGCATCTCCGCCGCCTTGTGAGCCTCAGAGTAATTGCCGTTCATGCTGGAACATGCCGCAATAAAATGCAGATTGTGGCTGTAATACATGGCGCCGTACATTCCTCCCGCGCCATTCGATTTCATGTAATCGCGATCCGCCTGCGCCGCAAGTTGGTTTGTTTTCACCGCTGCTTCAAAATCTCCGGTGCGTATGTAAACGTGTCCGGGCATGTGCACCAGATGGCCCGCCGCCGGAGCAAGCGCCGCCAGTCGATTGGCCGCCGCCAATGCGCGTTCGGGATTCGGAGAAGCTTCCACGGCGTGAATGTAATAGTGAATAGCGCCCATATGATTGGGATCGCGCTTTAAGACTGATTCCAACGCGGCAATAATGTCTTCGGTTCCACCTTCCGGCGTGCCATCCTTGCGCCACAGGCCCCAGGGATGAAGGTCCATGCCTGCTTCAGCAAACAGCGTAGCCGCGTCCAAATCATCAGGGAATTGCGTTACTACGTCACCCATGGCATTGCGATAACGCTCTGCCGCCAGACGATGATCCGCCGCTGGATCGGCTGGAAAACGTAGCACCATGGCAGCGACGTAAGCTTTCTCGCTGGGGGAGGCATTCGCAGCCAGTGACTCAGCCTTAGCAATGGCTTCATGCGCTTTTTTGTAACGGTCAGGATCAGCCGGATCGTTATAGTTTGGTCCTACAGCCTCCGCAAGCCCCCAATATGCCATGGCCAGTTTTGGATCAAGTTCAGCCGCACGCTCAAACGATCCCGCAGCTTCTTCATGGTTGAAGGCATAGATCAAGCGCATTCCCTGATCGAAAAACTTCTGTGCCTCAGGATTGCTGGTTGAAACGGGATGATGCAAATCGCCCAGTCCTGCCATCAGGGTGGCCTTTTGGGGAGCAGGTTGACTGTGCATGGGGTGTTGCTGCGCGGAGATCGATCCGCAAAGTACAAGGGCTGACAGAAGGCATATCGGAAGCTTCATCGTCGGCTTCTCCTCAGTTAAGTTTGGCCCGTGGGTTTTCAGAAATTCTACACCCGAGCGGTTGGAAATGGAGAGATCGGGGATTATGGATTTTGCTTTTTGCCGAAGATCTCACGCAGCAGAGCCGTTGTTTGCGCCGCGGGGTCTTTGCGAATCTTGCGTTCTTCTTCACCCATTACATAAAACAGGCCGTCCATGGTTTTGCCGACCACGTATTTATCAATGCTGAACCCCTCATTTTCCGCCACGCGGGCGGCAATAGGATTTTGCATTAGCTGGTTGTATTGCCTCACCACGCCGACATTTTCCATGGCCTGATGCACAATCGGGGAGAAAGCCGCGGTCAACTGTTCCGTGCTCGCCGTCTTGAAGTAATCGGTTGCGGCTGTATCGCCGCCGGAAAGAATCTGGCGTGCGTCTGCGATCGTCATTTTTGATACGGCATCGATGAATATCTGCCTGGCTGCCGGCGCGGCTTGCTCCGCGGCGCGGTTCATTCCGATTTCCAACGCGTCCACCTGCTGGCCCATGCCCATCAGGCGCATGCCTTTTCCGACGTTGCGCAATTTATCCGGCAGCAGAATCTTGATGGCCGCGTTCTTCAGAAAACCATCTACGCGGCCTGTGGAGGCTACTGCCCGCCGCGTGCTCACGGTCAGAGCTTCCTTCAATCCGGCTGCAATGCGATCGTCGGTTGGGCCACGCTTCTTGCCCAACGCTTCTTCGGCCCTTTTACGCAGATCATCCAGGGGAGACTGAGCCAAAGTCACTGAAGAAGATAACCCAGCGCTCAAAAGCAGGATGACCACACATTTGTTTATCATTTCCCCCCTAACACTTGCGTATCACAGATCAGCGTCAGCGCTAACAATGCGACGCGGAGGTAGTCTAAGCTCCATATTATGCGCTTGACCTTTCATTTGTCCTATATTGCTAGTGCACCGACCGTTGAAGATGGACCTGGAGAGTACTAATTTATGATCAGCAAATTCGCTCGTATGCTCGCAATTTGTGTTGCAGCCCTGGTGGCTTTTTCCTCCTTTGCCTCGGCAACGCCTGCCGATGGAGCAGTCCATCCGGAGATGATTGTTTCAGCCAAGTGGCTGAGCGAACACCTCAATGATCCCAAGGTGATTGTGCTGCATGTGGCCGAGAAACGCTCAGAATACGATAACGGCCATATTCCCGGCGCGCGCTTTTTGGCGCTGGAGGATTTTATTGAAGGCGAAGATGCCGAGCTTCCCACGACGGAAAAACTCAAAGATACTTTTGAAAAGTTGGGAGTAAGCGATGACTCGCGTGTGGTGATCTACACGACCGCATGGTACCCAATGGCCGGCCGCGCTTATTACACGCTGGATTACCTGGGCCATGGCGATCATACGGCGCTGCTGGATGGCGGCATGGATGAGTGGCAGAAGGAAAACAGACAGCTCGCAAAGGATACGCCCAAGATAGCCCGGGGCAGCTTTACACCCCATGTCCATCCTGAAGTCCGGGCCATGATGGAAGAAGTAAAGAAGCTTTCTGAGCAGCCGACGAAGAATGCGGTTCTGCTGGATTCACGTCCGGACAAGCGTTACACCGATGGTCACATTGCCGGAGCAGTGCATATTTACTGGCAGGAGACGCTGGTTGACGCCAAGAACAATCCAGTTTTTCTGCCGCCAGACAAATTAAAGGAACTTTTTGCCGCCAGAGGCATTACGCCGGGAGAGAAGCTGGTGACCTACTGCGAAATCGGCTTGCAGGCTTCTCATGATTACTTCATCGCAAAATACCTTGGCTATGACGCCGCCATGTTTGACGGCTCCATCCATCAATGGAGTCACATGAACAACCTGCCTGTGGTCGCGGGCGCCGCGCTGCGCTAAGAGGGAACGGGATGTTTAGAAAATTTCTTTTAGCCGCGCTAACGCTCATCCTAGGACTGCTCTTGCCAGGTCAAGAGGCCGAGCCGAAGTTACGGCCGGAAATGCTGGTTACGACCGGCTGGTTGGCGGCAAACCTGAGCGAGCCGGATGTGATCGTGCTCTGCATCAATTCCACGCCGGAGTTTTACAGCAAAGGGCACATCCCGGGCTCCAGGCAGATCAAGCTGGAAGACATTGCCATTACACGCGACGGAATTCCCAATGAGCTGCCGCCGGTAGAAGTTTTGAAGCACGTTTTTGAAGCTGCCGGCGTCAGCAACTCGTCTCGCGTGGTCTTATATGGGGAGCGATTCAACCTGCTTGCGGCCCGAGCTTACTTCACGCTTGACTATCTCGGAATGGCGGGGCGTGTGGCCCTGCTGGATGGCGGACTGGAGAAATGGACTGCTGAACGGCGTCCTCTTTCTACGGAGACGCCGCAGGCCAAAACCACAACGCTTGTGGTCTCACCGCAGCCGGAGATTCTGGTGGACACAAAGGCCATGCGCGAGCTGTCACAAAAAAAACCGGGGAGCGTGACGCTGGTCGACGCCCGTCCAACAAAGGAATTCACGGGCGAGCAGCTCTCAGAAGATGTAGCCAAGTCCGGGCACATTCCCGGAGCGAAGGGTCTCTACTGGATGGACATGCTCGTCAGCCGCCAGAACCCCGTTCTGAAGCCTGAAGCAGAATTGCGACGGATGTACTCCGCGCTGAATCCCAAGGCAGACCAGCCGCTTGTGACTTATTGCCGGACGGGGATGCAATCTTCCTTCGACTACTTTGTCGCGAAGTATCTTGGCTACCAGCCCACCATGTATGACGCTTCGTTTTATGAGTGGAGCAAAAACGGTTTACCGACAGAAAAATAACTCAACCACAGAGGGCACAGAGAAACACAGAGAACCAAAAGCTTTGATTCTCCTCGGTGCTTCTCTGTGAGTTCTGTGGTTAAGGCTCTTGATTTTCTAAAACATATTCCACAGGAACTGGTTGTAAACGTCGTGATGGTATTGGACTTCCGGCGCTTTCACGAACGTTCCCAGCAGTCGCGGGCAACGATCGGCTGAAGCCTGCTTCAGGTCGGCGTAACGTGATTTTACGTCTTCACCGCCCATCAGCTTGCCAGTCCACTGGGACGCGCGGAAGTTTTCCATCGCGGTATAAATGTTATCCGGCAGGTAACGCTCGGCCTGGCGCAGGTTTTTGATCTTGGATGTCTCACCGGCGATTCCAGTCTTGAAAACGGCCATCATCACCATATAAGGATTGGCATCGGGCGCGACGGAACGCACCTCAACGCGCATACTCTTTTCGTTTCCGATTGGGATCCGCACCATGGAGCCGCGATCCACCGCTGATGCTTTGATCTGGTTTGGCGCTTCAAAGTGCGGATCAAGCCGGCGATAAGCATTTACGCTGGCATTGAGCATCAGGCAGATATCGTTGCCATGCGTGAGAATTCGGTCGACGAATGCCCAGCCCAGCTTGCTCAATTTTTCGTCGCCCTTGGGGTCCCAGAAAAGGTTCTTGCCATCTTTGCTGATGGAAACGTTGGTGTGCATACCGTTGCCGTTTACCCCGACCACTGGCTTGGGCAGGAATGACGCCGTCAGTCCCATCCGAGTGGCGACCTGACGGCAGATCAGTTTATAGAGCTGGATCTGGTCGGCAGCGGCGACAACTTCCCCATAGCTGTAATTGATTTCAAATTGCGATGGCGCAACCTCAGGGTGATCTTTCTCATTCTGGAAGCCCATGGCGCGCTGGACTTCAGCCGTGGTGTCAATGAACGTGCGCAGCGGATCGCCGGGCAACGAATGGTAATAGCCGCCGGTATTCACGTATTCGAATTTGTTGGTCTCGTGGTAGCGACGCTCCGCGTCAGCGCCCTGAAAAAGGAAGCCTTCAATCTCATTGGCGGCATTGAGCGTGTAGCCCTCTTTCTGGTGCATTTCTGCGGCAAAAACCTTCAGGTTGCCGCGGATATCTGCACTGTAAGGAGTGCCGCCTTTATCGATGACATCGCCAAAGACCAGTACTTTGCCGGAGCCGAAGATATCTGAAGGCGCCCAGTAAAAAGAGCTCCAGTCCAGACCCAAACGAAGATCGCTTTCACGCTGCGCGGTAAAGCCGCGAATCGACGATCCGTCAAAAGTCAGGTTGTCCCAGCTCTTCAGCAGAAATTTTTTGTCATAGTCCAGCATGTGCAGGCGGCCTTCAAGATCGCTAAAAAGGACGGTGACCGCCTTAATGCGCTTCTCGTCGGTCAGATATTTCAGCCGGTCTTCCTGGATTTTGTGCATGGCAACGCGGTTTCTGCGCTGCTCCTTGGCCTGCAAGTTCATGTCTTCCAGTTCGTCATACGAGAGGGCAAGAAAATTGCGCAGTTCGTTTGCCATGAAACTCCTTATAAGTTGAAATCTTTGGTTTTGGCCGGCGCGGGTCCGTGCGAGCAGTACTATTTAGCATACTCGGCCCATGCCCGTTACGGCTAATTAAAAGACGTGATAGCAGCCATCAAATTGCTTTATGGGCCACTGCGGAAAACGAGATCACATTGTGTCGTTTATTTATTGCTGTCTGCGCGGAACCAGAATCCCTCATAGTCCATGACCAGGTCTTCGTTATCCACAATGATCTTTGCGACGAAAGCTCCGCCACGGCTGGAATAACGATACTGGCGCTCTGCAAGCCGGAGATACTCCTGGGGAAGCGGCTGCAATGTGTCATCAGCCTGGATGATGATGGTACGTCTTGCGGCCCCGCTCCGCCACAGTTCCAGACTCTGTTTACAACAGTCTTTAAACTCTTTACCTTGGTCATGTGATTTGCGCGCATCAAAAGGCTGTCTTCAAGGAGGTGGCACGATGGGAGAAGCCGGCAAAGAAACCGTCCACCACAGGATCTGCCCTTTTTGTGAAGCATGTTGTGGCTTGGAAATTACTGTCGCCGAAGGCCGGGTGAAGCGCATTCGCGGAAACGCCGCCGATGTCTTCAGCCGTGGTTATCTCTGTCCCAAGGGAGTCGCGCTTAAGGATCTGCATGAAGATCCCGACCGTCTACGCAAGCCGCTGATCAAACGCGATGGACGCTTTGTGGAAGCTACATGGGACGAGGCTTTTGCGGAAATTGAACGCCGCTTGCCGCCGATCATCGCCAAGCATGGCCCGGACTCAGTCGCTTTGACGCTGGGGAACCCTGTTGTCCATAAACTTGCTCTGCTGCTCTATGCGCCACGGCTGGGCCGCGCGTTGGGATCAAAGAATGTTTTTTCCGCGTCAACGCTGGACCAGATGCCCAAGCATCTTTCTTGCGGGCTGATGTTTGGCGACTTTCTTTCTATTCCCGTACCTGACATTGAGCGCACTCATTTTCTGCTGATACTCGGCGCGAACCCGATGGTCTCCAATGGAAGCCTTTGGACTGTGCCAAACTTCCGTGATAAGGCCAAGGCTTTGCGCGGTCGCGGTGGCCGACTCGTCGTGGTGGATCCAAGACGCACTGAAACCGCGAATGTGGCTGACGAGCATATCTTTATTCGTCCCGGCGGCGATGTGTTTTTGCTGCTGGGCATGGCGCATACGCTGTTTGAAGAAAAACTGGTCAACCTTGGCCGTCTGGAAAACCATATTGCCGGCCTTGAATTGCTGGAGACCGCTGTTGCCGGCTTTGCCGCGGAAAAAGTTTCGGCCCGTTGCGGAATTCCCGCCGAGACTATCCGGTCGTTCGCACGGACGCTGTCCGCTGCGAAACATGCTGTGGTGTATGGGCGCGTCGGCACGTGCACACAGGAATATGGAACGCTGTGCAATTGGCTGATCGATGTACTCAACATCCTCACCGGCCATTTCGATGGACCGGGCGGCGCGATGTTCCCAAAAGCGGCTGCGTTGCAATCCAACACCATGGGCAACGCAGGCTCGGGCAAAGGAATTGCCACGGGCAGGCGCAAGAGCCGCGTTTCCGGCGCGCCGGAGGTCTTAGGCGAATTTCCTATGAGCTGCCTGGCGGAAGAAATCCAGACGCCGGGAGAGGGCCAAGTAAAGGCGCTGATTACGGTCGCAAGCAATCCGGCGCTTTCCTCGCCGAACGGCGAGCGCCTTTCCGCCGCAATGGACCAACTGGAATTCATGGTGAGCCTGGACATCTATGTGAATGAAACATCGCGCCATGCCGATGTGATCCTGCCGGGAACATCGCCGCTGGAAGATTCACATTATGATGTGGCGTTCTCCCAGCTTTCTTATCGTAACCAGGCCCGCTATAGCCATTCGGTATTTCCGCGTGAGGCAGACCGTCCCGAAGAATGGCAGGCAATTCTGCGGCTGATTGGAATTATTCAAGGCAAAGGCGCTGCCGCGGACATAAATGAGATTGACGACGGACTGCTCATGGACGATCTGCGCCATACAGCCGGGCCGTTTGCCGATCAGATTTTTAAGGCAGGCTCGCAGCGGCGCGGCGTAGAGCGTTTGCTGGATCTGGGTCTGCGTGCAGGGCCTTACGGCGATCAATTCGGCATGAAGCCCGACGGACTCAATCTGGAGAAAGTCCAGGCAGCAGAAGATGGAATCGATTTGGGAGCGCTAGCACCGCGCGTGCCGGAAGTCCTGCGTACTCCTTCAGGAAAAATTGAACTCGCGCCTGCCATGCTCATTGACGATCTCAAGCGTCCGGCGGCTGATCTTGAACGAGCGACGCCGGAGCTGGTGATCGTGGGCAGGCGGCAGCTTCACGGAAATAATAGCTGGATGCACAACCTCCCAGTTCTGGCCAAAGGAGCTGCGCGATGCATTGCCCTGGTCAATCCCACGGATGCCGCGCGGCTCGGCCTCGAGGATGGCGGCAGGGCCCGTATCGAGCATCGCGGCCGGTCCATTGAAGCTGAACTGGAGATTACCGATGAAATGATGCCGGGAGTCGTGAGCTTGCCGCATGGATGGGGCCACGATCAACCAGGCACGCAACTGGAAGTTGCTGCCGCGAATCCCGGCGCCAATCTGAACGCACTGATGGACGAGAATCGCCGCGATCCACTTTCCGGCAATGCCGTACTCAGCGGCATGGAAGTTCAAATGACTCCAGTGGCAGCCCGCGTTTTGGCAGGTCAGGCGCGGTAATCCATGGCTGCAAAAATTGCGCCGCAAGCGCCACCCGACGACAAACAACGTTGTTCCTGGGCGACTACTCCGGCAATGATCGCCTATCATGACGCCGAGTGGGGCGTACCCCAGCATGACGATCGGGTGCTATTTGAATTTTTGATCCTTGAAGCCGCGCAAGCAGGTCTGAGCTGGTCAACGATTCTGGCGAAGCGGGAAGCTTACAGACGCGCTTTCAGCAACTTCAATCCTAAAAGCATTGCACGCTATGATGCGCCGAAGCTGAAGCAGCTGATGGCTAATGCGGGCATTGTTCGCAACCGGCTGAAGATCTCGGCGGCTGTGCAGAACGCGCGAGCGTTTCTGGCTGTGCAAAAGGAATTCGGCACCTTTGACGCGTACATCTGGCAATTTGTGGGCGGCAAGCCAATCGTGAATGCGCTCAGCGCGCCATCACAGATACAGGCGCGAACAGAGGAATCTGACAGGATGAGCCGCGACCTGCTTAAACACGGATTCAAATTTGTAGGCCCGACAATTTGTTACGCCTTTATGCAGGCGGTCGGGATGGTGAACGACCACTTGGTAACTTGTTTTCGCTATGCGGAAATTAAAGACGCAGCAGCCAGGCACAAACGCTAGTTGGATGGAGCTTCCGCCAACGGAAGCCATATTTGAAAGCGCGTTTCGCCCGGCTTTGAGTTTACCTGAATTTGGCCACGGTGTTTGCGCACGATGCGTGAAGCGGTATCAAGGCCCAACCCCGTTCCCTGGCCAACGCCTTTGGTGGTGAAAAATGGCTCAAAGATGTGCGGCAAAACTTTATCTGGAATCCCGGGACCGTTATCCGCAATCTCCACCACAACGCACGCATCCTCGCGATAGGTGCGGACGCGAAGCTCGCCCTGACCGCCCATCGCGTCAATCGCATTGTCAATGATGTTGGTCCAGACCTGGTTCAACTCGCTGCCAAAAGAATTTACCAGAAAAGGAATTCGTTGATAGTCGCGCTGGACCGTAACGCCGCGCTTCAGTTTGTGATTCAGGATCGTAAGCGTTGTCTCAAGGCTCTTGACGATGTCCACATTCTGGACCGGCGACTGGTCCATGTACGTGTATTCCTTGATAGCTCGAACCAGATCGGAAATGCGGGACGTGCTGTTTTCAATCTCGTTTAGTAAATTCGCAATCTCCATGGACGCGGCAATTCTCACCAGGGCCGCGCGCGCGGTATCGGCGTCCAAGGTGGCATATAAACGGTCCAACGCGGCAGGCTGGATATTTTTGTGCGCCAGGTCAGACGCCAATTGCCACAGGTCATCTTGCCCGTGAGCGCGCAGCCAGGTATCGATCTCTTCCTCAAGCGTGCTGATGGTGAGTGTGTCCGGCGGTGGGCCGTCCTGTTGGACAAGCGATGCCTCCAGCTTTTCGATTTCAGCCCTTTGATCCGCGGTAAGATCATGCGCTCCCAGCGCGTGGCTCGCGTCCTTGATACGTTTCATCGTGGCTCGAAGCTGGCTGGTGGCGCGCTTGGCCGCCGATGCGGGATTGTTAAGTTCATGCGCCAGTCCGGCAGAAAGCTTGCCCAGTCCAGCCAATCGATCACGCTGCTGTTCTACCCTTGTGGCTTCGCGAATGCGGTCTGACATCAGGCCCACAAGGCGCTGGGTGAGGTCAGGCATTTTTTGGATCAGCTGCGGGAAATGCGTTACAGGAAATTTAAGGATGCGACTATCGGTAATGGCACGACCGCTCACAGTATAGAACTTCATCCGAGAAAATGGCAGCACGCCTCCGATATCGCCGGCCTTGCTGTTGAAGAAGAATGTCTCACCGCCAAATTCGCCGCGGCCTTGCAACTGTCCTTCAAGGATCACAAACATTGAGTCCGCGGGATCGCCCTGATGAATGTAGGTCCCTCCTGCTTTTAACTGGAGTTCCTCACACTGGCTGATGAACCATTCAATTTGATCGTCAGGCAGATCAGCAAATACCGGCACCCGGAGCAATTCCGATTTTTCTACCATGTTTATACCTTGCTCAAGTACTGATGAATGAATTGCACAGCCACCGAGCCCTCGCCCACTCCGGAAGCAACGCGCTTGACCGAACCGTGCCGGACATCGCCCACCGCGAACAGCCCGGGAATGTTCGTTTCCAAAAGGAAGGGATCGCGTTCCAGCGTCCAGCTTTTTGGGCGCTTGCCGTCCCACATGAGGTCAGGACCAGTCAGGATAAAGCCGCGCTCGTCTCGCTCCACCAAATCGCCCAGCCAATCCGTGCGCGGCAGAGCCCCAATAAAGATGAACATGGAAGTGGCAGGCACCCGTTCGACTTTGTTGGTGTCTGAACAGAGCACGGAAATTTCTTCCAAATGGGTTTCACCATGCGCTTCAGCGACGCTGGCGTGTGTCCAGAGCTGGATGTTTGGAGTGTTTTCAATTTGCTCAATCAAGTACTGTGACATGGTGCTGGCAAGCGAGCTGCCGCGCACCAGAATTACGACACGCTCAGCGTACTTGGAAAAATTCATTGCAGCCTGCCCCGCCGAGTTTGCGCCGCCAACCACATAGACGATCTCACCTTTGCATGAGAGAGCTTCCGTGGATCCGCCTCCATAATAAACACCTGCTCCCTGTAGCCGATCAATGCCGGGAGCGTCCAGCCGCCGCCACTGGACTCCTGTGGCGACCATCAAAGCGTGGCAGGAGATTTCACTCTCATCTTTCAATTTGATGATGCGATAAGAACCCTCCGTTCGCACGGCAACAGCTTCCTGCGGCGAAAGGATTTCCACGCCAAAGCGTTTGGCCTGGACGACAGCCCGACGCGCGAGATCGCCGCCACTTAAGCCATTGGGGAATCCAAGATAGTTTTCGATGCGCGAACTCATGCCTGCCTGGCCGCCGGGTGCGTCGCATTCAACAATCACGGTATGCAGCCCTTCAGACGCGCCATAGACCGCCGCAGCCAGGCCGGCCGGGCCTCCACCGATGATTGCGAGATCATAAAAATCGGTTTGCGCGCGTGTACGCAGCCCCACCTTTTGTGCCACGTCGGCTGGAACACTTTCCAAAAGCTTTGTTCCGTCAGGGAACAGGACCACGGGAAGGCTCGCGGATTCAGGGCCGAGCGCATCCAGCAAGCGCTTGGTTTCCGGATCATTGGCGGAAATCTCAACGTCGATCCATTGATAAGGAACTCGATTGCGCGCTAAAAAATCGCGCAACTCGTAGGAACGCGGCGACCACCGAGTGCCTAGAACTCGGATTCCTTCAAACGTGGGACGATAAGAACCTTGCCAATCATCCAGCAGGTCATCCAATTGCGGATAGAGGTGCTCTTCCGGCGGATCCCATGGTTTCAGGAAAAAATAGTTAATGTTGACCTGATTGATGGCGCTGATGGCGGCATTGGTATCCGCATATGCGGTGAGCAAGGCGCGTTTGGCATCGGGAAAGATGTGCATTGCGTCCTGCAGAAAAGCGACGCCATCCATTTTGGGCATGCGCTGATCGGCCAGCAGCAGGGCAACGCTGTCATTCCGCACCTTCAACTGCTTCAAAACATCTAAAGCTTTTTCAGGAGCATCACTCGCCAGCACGCGATAGGTCGCCCCGTAATGGGAACGCAGGTCGCGCTCAATGGCCCGCAAAACATCAGAATCGTCGTCAATACAAAGCAGGATCGGTTTTGCCATAACAACCTAAGTTCAGTTTTGAGAACTGCTTTCGCTCAATGCGATAAAGAAGCATTTAGATGCCGGTATTGGAATTTGGTCGCTTTATTGCAATTTCCAGCCATGCTGAGTTTGCGGGACAGCAAAGCCGAGCGGCTTAGTGCAATTCAGGCAGCGTGTACTCGAATTCGTACGAGTGTTTGCCTTCGGCAATGATGATCTTGAAATTTCCGGCAAGCCCTGCCAGTTGTCCCGTTCCAGAATCAGGCACCACAGTTACAGTGAGCTGCGGAACGCCACGATTCATGACTCCCGTGTGCTGCAGGATGAAAGTGCCAGTGCGCCCCTTTAATGTTCCATTCACTTTCTCGATTGCCACGTAACCGGCTGAACCTTTCACGTCAGTCATGCCGGTCAGCATCTGGCCTTTGCTGGTGCCTTCCAGATCGCCATGAAATTGCTTGTCAATTGTCATCCGGCCCAGCGCAACGTCGCCGTTCTTGTCGTCTGTTTGAGGCACAAGTTTTACTTCAAACGTCCCGCTGGCATGGTTCATGGCTGGTCCTTTCTGAACTGCGGCTGCGATTACAGGATGTGTGCACGTCCAAGACACAACGGCAATTGATAAGCAAAGACTGATAATGTTTTCGAAGCGGCGACTTGGTTTGGCGATAAGGCTGATGCTATTTTTCACCCCAGCATTCTAGCGCAAGTGTGAAGGTGTTACGCCGACTGCGGGCGTTTGAAGACCAGGCACTTTGAGGTGAAAGAATGAACGACCTCGCCATGCTGGTTGAGAGTAGTGCTACGCACCTTGATGATCGCCTGATTTGGCTTTGAGCGTGAAGGCACAATTTCCAGTATCTCGCTTTCTACGTGCAGCGTGTCGCCGGGACGCGTGGGTTTGGGCCACGCCAGATCGCCGCCCAACCCGATGATGCCGTTGCCCAGCGGCAGACCACCATCGACGAGAAGACGCATAGCAACAGCCGCCGTGTGCCAGCCGCTGGCCGCTAGTCCGCCGAATACGCTGGCCTTGGCTGCTGCGTCATCTAGATGGAAGGGTTGCGGGTCAAACTCTCTGGCAAACTCCTTGATTCGTGCTTCATCCATACTGTGAGTGCCGGACACGAACCGCTGACCTACATGCAAATCTTCCAGATACAGTCCTTGCGACTTTTCGATCGTCTGGCTCATCGCGCATTTCTCCACAAAGCTCTAGCTCGATTTCATCGCTAACTACCGCAATCTGACTTTCGGTTCCACGGACATTCCCGGCCGCAAGCGATGGTCGTCGTTTTCACCTTGCTCCAGCACTATGCGCACCGGCACACGCTGCACAACTTTCACATAATTCCCGGTGGCATTTTCCGGAGGCAGGAGGCTGAACCGTGAACCGGTGGCGCCGCCCAGAGAATCAATGTGGCCGCGGTAGTCGCGGCCGGACGCGTCGGCCCGGATGGTCACAGGTTGTCCTGGCTTCATCCTCTGTAGCTGCGTTTCCTTGAAATTGGCCGTAATCCAAAGATCATCCACAGGGATAATGGTGAGCAATTGTTGGCCCGGCTGGACCCGCTGGCCTGCTTCCACGGTCTTGCGTCCGATGATACCGCTTACCGGCGCAATGATCTTTGTATAACCCAGGTTTAGTTGTGTAGTAGTGAGTTGAGCGCGGGCGCGGATGGCATCCGATGCGGCGGCTGCTGCCTTCGCGCGCGACGATGCGATCTGCTGCGGAGCTGAACCGGCTGCAAGCAGATCGGCTTTGCGTTCCGCCAGCCGGCTTTGTGCCTGCGCAATCCGCTTCTGCGCGGCCAAAGTATCGGCGCGTCCGGCGGTAACAGCCTCGCGATCCGTGCTGGCCTCGGTGGCTACGCGATCATATTCCGACTGCGAGATTTCACGCTTGGCCAACAACTTTTCATAACGCTGGCGGTCAGCTTCAGCACGAGTGAAGTTTGCTTCCGCCCCGGCCAACCGTGCTTCCGCCGCCTGCAACGCGGCACGCTCTGAAGCCACGGAATCCTCCGCTTCGTTGATTGCGGCACGCGCCAGTTCCAGCCGTCCATTGCTGCCAGAAGAGGTTACGGCAATATCTTTTTCAGCCGCTACTGAGCCGGCTTGCAGGCGCTCATATTCCGCCTGTGCGCGATCGCGTTCGGCCTGGAAGTCGGCTGGGTCAATCTCGGCGAGAACAGTGCCCGCCTGAACAAAATGGCTGTCCTGGACATCTGGATTCACGCGAAGAACCGTTCCACTGATGCGTGCACTGATCGGGTGAAGATGGCCATCCACCTGTGCGTCATCCGTGGATTCATAGGAAGAGAGATACATCCAGCCTGTTGTGCCGCCGACCACCAGCACCACGAGCGCGGCGATGAACAGTGCCTTGCGGTAATGCTTCATCGCGGCTTCCGCTGAACGCTTTGGCTGCGACGCTGCGGGTTCCAGCGAATCTTCGTCGAGGTGAGCAACTCGCACTTCCTCTTCTTGCGGCACCAATTCCGGTTGCGGTGTTTGGAGTTGAGTAGCCATTTTAGTTTCCTCCCAGATACTTGTTCACATCTTTTTGTGCCGATCCCATGGCCCGCAGCAGACTGAGCTTGGCCAGGTTGTGCGCGAAGAGACTGGAAATATAGTTTTCATTGGCAGCCGCCACGTCCTGCTGCGCCTCAATAACTTCAAGATTGTTAGTGACGCCGTTCAGGAAGCGGTCGTGGGCCTGGTCCAGCGTGCGCTGTGCGAGCTGAGTGTTTTTCTCCGCGACTCTTACCGCGCTGTCCGCTGCCTGGAGATCGGTAAACGCGTTGCGCACTTCGTAGTCCACGCGTCCCACTATGTCGGCGTATTCAGATTGGCGGCGGTCAAGCTGCGCGGACGCGTCCTGGATGTCAGAGCGAATACGTCCGCCGGTGAAGATAGGCAAGGAGACTGTGGCAACGACTGAGTAGGTCGCGTCGGACCGAGCCAAGTTAGTTCCAATGCTGCCGTAGTATCCGTTCAAGCTTATGCCGGGGGCGCGTTCAAGCTGAGCGGCGCGCTTGGCCAGTTGAGTAGCGCTGGCGGTGGCGGCGGCAGATTTAATGTCCGAGCGATCCTTGCCGGCCTGAGCCAGGGACGATGCAAGATCGCCTCCAATCCAGGGCTGGTAACCAGCTTTGCTGATGGTATTAAACTGCTGTCCGCTGGGCATGCCGATTAAACGCGCGAGAGTCAATTTATCTTTGTCGAGATTTGCCGTTGCAACCGTCAGGCGTTGTTCGCTTGTCTGTTTTTGGACGGTGGCGCGGAAACCGTCAATCTCAGCCGCCAACCCGGAGCTAACACGATTGAGCGCCTGGGCTTCAAGTTCACGCGCAGACTCCAGCTCGGCTTTCGCCGTTTCCACGCGCGCCTCACTTGATTGCACCTGGAGATACGCGGTGCCGACGGCCAGCGCCACCACGTTGCCGGCATCGTCCAGTTGTAACCGCTGCGCCTCTGCTGCCTGCTTCGAAGCGCGATATCGATACATGGAATCAAGGTTTAGGCCATTATCAGAAAACGTGAGATAACTTTCCTGATAACCAAACTGGCCGGTGGCGGCTGGGAGGCCGGGAATATTCAATCCAATGGCAACACGATTCAGGTTGTCAAGATTCTGGCGCAGCAGAGCAGAGACGCTGGGGACCATCGCGGAAAGAGCGCGCAAACGTTGCGCCTGCGCCTGCCGCAGCGACGCTTGATTTTCAATGACGCCAAGGTTGTAGCGGAGCCCGCGGGTGATTGCGTCAGAAAGCGAAAGCGCGATGGGATCACTGGACACCGTCCCCGTGGGCACGCTGCCTAAAAATGGATTCTGCTGCTGCCCCGCAAGCGAACTTGGAGTGGTGCTGTTAGCCGCTGGATTGATGGTTCGCGGCGTGGCAATGCTGCCCAGTTCAAAGGATGCAGTGTTCTGCTGGGCAAAAGCGCGTAGCGACAAAATTGCAGCGATGACGATGATGCTGTAAAGCGTTTTTGATTGCTGCCTAAACAATTTCATAGTTGCCCTCAGTGAGCTCCCGCGGACCCGCCGCTGCGATACGGCTTGGTCATCAGGGCCAAAACCAGGGTGCCCAGCGCCACCCAACCAAGCAAGTAAAAACAATCCAGCGAGCCAAGAAACGCCGCCTGTTGACTGGCCACGCCGGAGATCAGGCCGTAAGCTTTTTGTGAAGCGTCGGCTGCGCTCGATCCCGCTCCGCTCAAATATTGCGTGATGGTTTCCAGCTTCTGGTTAAAGATCGGATTGTTCGGAGTCAATTGCTGCACCAGGACGCTGTGATGGAATTGCGTGCGACGCTCCAGCATGGTGGTCATGAACGCCACGCCAAAACTTCCACCAAGATTGCGGAACAGATTGGTAATGCTGGACGCTTTGTTGTTTTTGTTCATCGGAAGATAGGAATAAGCCAACGAACTCACCGGCACAAAGAAGAAGCCCAGGCCCACTCCCTGCAGCGCACGCGCCAGAGCATAAGCTCGGTAGTCAGAGCCGAGGTCGAGCGAGGCGAAGCGCCACATGGACAATCCCACGAAGATCGACCCGAAAAGGATCAGCTTCTTCGCGCCTGTTTTCGGGATAAGACGAACAACAACCGGCGCCATCAAGACAATCACGAACGCGCCCGGACCAAGCACCAGCCCCGCGTCGGTGGCGCTGTAACCATAGAGCGATTGGAGCACTTGCGGGATCAAAACGGTGCTGCCAAACAAGACGAAGAAGAAGCCGAAGTAGAGAGCGTTGGCCAGCGCGAAGTTGCGTTCACGGAATAGCTGAATCTCCACCACGGGATCATGGTGACGCCATTCATACACCACAGCGGCCACCAGTGCAGCGATCGCAACGGCAAGGAAGATCACAATGAAATGGCTCTCAAACCAATCTTCACGCTGGCCTTTATCGAGAACAATTTCCAGCGCGCCGAAACCAAGAGCGATGAGCGAGATGCCGACGTAGTCGATCTTTAATTTGCCGCCGATCCTGGCCGCTTTTGCTTCTTCCACAAACTGGGGCGGATCAGAAACCAGCCTGTGAGTAAGGATCAAACTCACCAAACCAATTGGCACGTTGATAAAAAATACCCAGCGCCAGGAAAAGTGATCTGTGATCCAGCCACCCAGTGGCGGGCCAACCGCTGGCGCGGTTACGATGGCCATGCTGTAGAGAGCAAATGCCGCGGCGCGTTTGGCTCCCGGAAATGTATCTACCAGGATGGCCTGCTCAACCGGGGCGAGACCGCCTCCACCGACGCCCTGGAGAATGCGGAAGAACACCAACAAACCCAGGCTGGGTGCTATGCCGCACAAAAAGCTGCTGGCCACGAACAGCGCAACGCAGGCCATGTAATAGTTTTTGCGCCCAAAGACACGGCTGAGCCAGGCGCTCAGGGGAAGCACCACGGCGTTTGCCACCAGATAACTGGTCAGCACCCAGGTGCTTTCGTCGTAACTGACGGCCAGCCCGCCGGCGATATGAGGAAGAGAAACGTTGGCGATGCTGGTATCCAGCAGCTCCATGAAGGTGGCAAGAGTAACCGTAATGGCGATGAGCCAGGGATTGATTGCAGGCTTGGTTGCGGTTTGTGCCGCGGAGGTGCTCAACGATCCTGAAAGTGCCTGCGTGCTCACCGGTCAGCTCCTTGTTTACGCCGTACACTCGCGGTTCTAAGAGATGCGTACGCTGTACGCATAGACTCAAAAAAATATATTTATTCGAATTGCCGGGTAACCGTTTCGATAACGATCTCTTTCATTCGTTCCGGGTCTTTCCAGGGATAGCACTGGCTGGTGGTAATCAACATGCTGGCGATTCCATGCATAGCCACACGAAGGACCTGGGCCGTCATTTCCACGTCCACTTCAATACCTTTTTCCGCCGCACACTCGCGGACGCCGGCGCGCAGCCGGTCCATGGCTCGCTGTCCGATTGCGACTTTGCGCTCGGCGACCGGACCCGGAGGCATCACGGTCATAAAAGTTACTTTGTAATGATTGGGATGGCTGAGATGAAAATCGACTATCGTGCGTAAAGAGCGGCGTAAACGCTCAAGCGCAGTTCCGGGCTGAAGCCGCGTCTCATCCAGCAGTTGGATCATGCTGTTGAATGTCTCTTCGCAGATGGAAAGCAGCAGCTCTTCCTTGTTCTCATAATGGCGATAGATTGCCATGGGCGAGCAGCCAATCTTGGAGCCGATGCGCCGCATGGAAACGCTCTCATAGCCTTCGCGCGCAAAGAGATCGCGTGCGGCATCGCGGATCTGGTCACGCAAGGGAGCGTGGGAACGACGAGGTTTGGCTCGTCGAGCACCGACAGCGCGTTGGGTAGCGATGGGCAAAATACCAACTCCAGATATATGTTTACACTGTACACACAATAGATGTCAAGAAGGGACTTTTGAATTCATACAATTCGCCTCAACCGGGAGCTGTCCGGAGCGCAAAGGGGCGATTCACGCCAATCCACTTTTAATTGAGAGTCTATACTTCCACCAACTCACCCCGTCCGTTGACTTCAATACGCTTTGAAGCATGCAGCGGCACGCTGAGTTGATAGCGAGTGTGGCGTAGTTCCCCGATGCGGACCAATGCTCCTTTTTCGACAAGGTCCACAAGGTCGCGCGTGGTGGTGGCTGGTGAGGCGCCGGTGATGGTGGCATACTTGCCTGCGGAGAGTCCGCCTTTGAAGCCGTCGGGGCCTTCCTTGAACATACGAATCAATGCTTTTTTCTGTCTTTCATTTATCTGGCTCCGTAAGCGTTCAAACAATTTGGCTTTCTCGATCAGAAATTCGATCGTCGCAAGCGTCCGCTTTTGGGCTTCTATCGTTATGCCCGCAAACCAGGCAAGCCAACCGCTGATTTCAGTTCGCTTGTTTGCTGCTTCCAGCGCATCGTAGTAGCTTTTGCGTCGGGCAAGGATCGTCGCCGCCAGGGCGGTGAGTGTCGGCTGCCCTAGACTTTGCGCCAGCGCTTTCTCCGCGATCGCGCGTCCGATTCGCCCATTCCCATCCTCAAACGGGTGGATGCACTCAAAATAAAGATGTGCGGTCCCCGCCCTCGTTAATGCGGGCAATGGTTCCAGCCCTCCCGGCGCTGTCCGGTTAAACCAATCAACAAATTGCGCCATCTCTCTTGGCACCCGGGCCACCGGTGGAGCTTGGAAATGCACTTTTGTTTTCCCTAAAGGACCAGAAACAATTTCCATTAGCTCCCTGCTGGTGCGATAGCGGCCTATATCTGTAAGATCACGGCGTCCGCTCATCAACATGCGGTGCCAACCAAAGAACATTTCTTCAGAAAGAGGCGCGGCAAACGAGCGAAACAGATTGACCGTCATTTCTGCAACACCTCGCTCGGCGGGCCGAACGTTCCGTTTGTCGGCGACCAAGCCTAGCTGCCTGCGTATGGAAGATTGCACGCTTGTCCTGTCCAACACTTCGCCTTCAATTTCTGAAGTAGTTACCGCCTCAGTGCTCATGGAATCCACGGTGATCTGTTCGCGCTCGTCCTCGCCCAAGTGCATGACCGTGCCCGCGAGTTTGCCCCCGGCTATGAGAAACTCTTTTTCCGCCAAAGCCAGCCGGGCCGCTTCCCAGCGGAACTCAGGCCAGTCCGTTTTTTGCCAATTCCACGTCATGAGGAATAGAAAACTCTCTATCGCTCATAATAGAGGCAAATATGAGCGATAGCAAGCAAGGCTATCGCTCATTTCCATGGTCCAAGCGCGCACCGGAAGGGTCGCGGCGACGAAAGAATAGACAGCAGGGTCGGACCTTGCACGTTCAAATGTCCTGTGGGCTGGACTGTGGGGCGGAGCGCCTAAGTCAGGATTGAAAATCCTTCTAAGAGTTGAAGATATGGTAGGCCCGAATGGACTCGAACCATCGACCTCTTCCGTGTCAAGGAAGCGCTCTAACCAACTGAGCTACGGGCCTAGAGATACAGGATGGCGTCATTCATTCTAACACTTCCGGGCGAGAGGTCGGCCAAATCCCCCGAAAAAGCCAGCGTCGCACATCGCAAGAACCTTGGTAGACTGGCCCATTGGCATGAGCACACTTCTGGTAATCGGGGACTCAGTGGTTTGGGGGCAGGGACTGGCTCATAAGCACAAGACTGCAAGCATCCTTGCAAGGCATTTAGGCGCTGAGATGACGATGCTGGCCCATTCCGGAGCCAAAATCGGCATTCGAGATTCATACACCGTCACTATGCCGTCCGCTGAGATCCCTTGTTTCTTCCCGACGATCCTGCAACAGCTACAGGAGTTCAATGGCGATCCTGCGAGCGTGGAATGGGTGCTGATGAATGGCGGCATCAATGACGTGGAGATCCAGCGGGTTTTCAATCCCATGATCCCGCAGTACGAGCTTGAGCTGCACATACGAAATTATTGCGGGCGAGACCTGCTGGCAATCCTGCAACTTGCAACCCAGAAATTTCCGAATGCGCGGGTGCTGGTGCTGGGATACTATCCCGCGCTGAGCCACCTGAGCCGCGCGGAAGGCGTGGAGAGCCTGTATTCGCTGGTGCATGGAGTAAGGTTTGCGCCGCTTTTTGATGCCGATATTTTCCGCAATGAACTAGTGGAGCATTGTGTACGGTTCTGGAAGCTTTCTACCGGACTTTTTCGGAGCGCGGTGGCGCACGTAAACCGCGAGGCAGGAGACAAGCGGGCCGTCTTTGTGGATTGCGGCATGGAAGAAGCGAACGCGGCGTATGCGCCAGAGTCGCTATTGTGGGAATGTGAAAGCAATGATCCCAATAAGGCGCCGGATGAGTCTGTGGCGGAACGGCGCGTGGCCTATGAATTGGTTGGAGCGGGCGATCTACAGAAGAGCCAGGTAATGCTTTCCGCCGTGGCGCATCCCAACGTAGCCGGCGCCGCAAGGATGGCAGAGCAATGCATCAGGGCGATTGCGGCATCCGCCTCCGTCAGCGCCTGAATTGGAACTCCTGGACTACAGGCGGGTTCTGGTCGAAGTCACTATAGCCGCTTCGCGCCGTGGTAATCTTAAATGCAATTTCTCAGCGCTAGTCTGATGCATCAAGAGACGCCAACCCGATGAATGCTGGACAGCTCGTCCTGGTTACACTGCAAAATCCGCGAGAGAAATTCTGGGGCATGTTGTTAGCGTTGACGCCCGCGGGGGCCAGCCTGCGCGGCGTGGATTTGCAATCGTTTGATGATTTTATACAGATGGTGAAGGCGGACGAGGCCAGCGCCGCAAACACGGTTTTCTTTCCTATGCATCGTGTGCAGAGAATGGAAGTGGACGCGCGCAATGGCGGATTACCTTCACTGGCGGACCAGTTTGTGGCCAAGACGGGACGTGACGTCAACGAGTTTTTTCAGGACCCACAGTGATGCTCCGCCAACTGAAATCCGCGCCGAATTTGCTCACCCTGCTGCGGCTGATCTTTGTTCCTTTCGTGGTGGTGGCCATCCAGCAGCAGAGATACGCATGGGCGCTGGCAATATTTGTGGTGGCGGGAATCACTGACCTTCTGGACGGATTGCTGGCACGCGTGTTGCAACAGAAGACGACGCTGGGCCAATACCTTGATCCCATTGCCGATAAGTTGTTGCTGAGCACAATGTTTCTGATGCTCTCAATCGCGCATATCATTCGTTGGCCGGTCACCATCCTGGTGTTCAGCCGGGACATCATGATCCTGATTATCTGCACGCTGCTGTACGCCACCGGAACCATGAGGACCTTTCGCCCCAGCTGGTTTGGCAAGGCCAACACAGCGGTACAGATTCTGAGTGTGCCGCTGGCGCTCATCTACCAGATCAATTTTTCCAACTGGGCCCGCCTGGGAAAGCGGTGGAGCATTTATGCCACCGTGGCTTTAACTACGATTTCCGGCGTTCATTATGTGCTGCGACTCGCCCTGGATCTGCGCTCTGCGGGGAACAAGACGGACAGCAGCGAATCCGCGGGCACATCCTAAATTCTTGTCTTGGGCCTAAGGGACAATACACTGATGGTCAGCGGCGGTTACGTAAACCACTGATTTCCCGTGCTATGATCGGCCCCATCCCCCACCATATTCACAATCCCCAGGGCAATTTGGGCGATGGAGATAGTGCAACAATTAGGACGGTATGAGATCGTCGCCGAGCTTGGACGCGGGGCGATGGGCGCCGTGTTTCGCGCGCGCGATCCAAAGATCGACCGCACAGTTGCCATCAAAACGATTGCGGTTCCCCCTTCCTCCAAGCACGACGCCGAACATTATCGCCAGCGATTCTTTCGTGAGGCGCAAGCCGCGGGCCGGATGTCACATCCGGGAATTGTGACGATCTATGATGTGGGAGAAGACGAGGCCACGCAAACGCCATTCATTGTGATGGAGTGCGTTGAAGGCGATTCGCTGGACCGTGTGGTTGCGGCGATATCAACAACAAGGATATTGCCACGCGAAATCGCTTTAAAACTGCTGCGGCAAATTGCTGAAGCCCTGGATTACGCGCACAGGCAGGGCATTGTTCATCGTGACATTAAGCCCGCCAACATCATGGTTACGCCTGAAGGCCGGCCGAAGATAACAGATTTCGGCATTGCCAAGGTAGCGATGGCGGAAACCACCCTGCCCGGCCATGTAGTGGGAACACCTGCGTATATGTCTCCGGAGCAGCTCAACGGCAAGACAGTGGATGGGCGCTCCGATCTTTTTTCTTTGGGCGTGATTACCTATTGGCTGCTGACGGGAGTGAAGCCGTTTGACGGCGCCACGCTCACGGAAATTTGCGTTCAGGTAGTGACAAAAGATCCCGCACCGCCCAGCGAGATCGCGTCTGGTCTGAACATGGACTTTGATTACGTGTTGAGCCGCGCGCTAGCTAAAGATCCTGCGATGCGCTACCAAAGCGGCAGCGAAATGGCGGCAGACCTGGACGATCTGAGCGCAGGTAGGAAACCGAGGTCAATCGTTCGACCGGCGAAGACCCAGCTGGTCCCGCAGATTGGCGTGATGAAAGCGTCGCAAGGAAAAACAGCAGCGGATCTGACTGCGCGGAATCCGCAAGCGGCGGTCCAAAAGAGCAATCGCAGCCGAAGAAAGTTGTTGACCTATTTCACAGTGGCGGCGCTTTTTTTGTTGGCGGGCGCGGGTTTTTTGGCGCTGAGCTTTAACCGTTCAAAGCCGGCAACGTTGCAGATTATGGGGCAATATCCATTCCATAGCGGCGAAATCTACATATGGGTGGACGGCGACCTGCGCTACCACGACGAGCTGCGTGGTATTGCAAGTCCACGGGTAAACTCTTCACATAATCCGACCACGAATGAAAGCCTGGGCATCACGCTGCCCGTAACGGCGGGGCGGCATACTGTACGCATACAGGTGGACGCCGAAGGACAAATCCACGATCATGACACCGCTATCCCAGGCTACTTCCGGGCTTACAGCCAGAAGACGCTGATGGTTGACTTTGCCAGCCGAAACCTTGCCCTGCGATGGGACTGAGATCTACCAAATCTTCGGTAAAGGCAAAGCGGGCCAGGTAATCACAAAAGCGTTTCTGATACAACTCAATATCTGGGCGTATGTTCTTGCTGCTGGATGAAAATCGAAGGCGTTTACCGTCCCTTGCCCGGCACCACCAAATTGTTCCTGACGGAAAACACTCCCGGCACGCCGTTGGCGCGAAGGCCGGCCATGTTTTTGTCCGATTCTCGATCTACAACGCCTTCCAGCGTGACGTTCCCGTGGTCCACGATAATGTGGATGGGGCGGTTTGATCCCACGCCGTAACGCTGCAGCGGGCCGTAGCGGTAAATGGCGATGAACAAGTCGCGGCGCAGGCGGTCATCATTGGGTGAGGTGGGCAGCACTTCAATTCGATTCTCGACGTGCTCCACGCCTTCAATTTTCTTTACCGCCCTCTCGGCGTCACTCTTGAGAGTCGGCTGTACGACTTGACCGTAGAGGACCACGTCATAACCGTTCACCTGGAATACGATGTTATCGAACGTGCCAAAGTAGGGAAGCATCAGGATCTGGTGGCGCACTTCTTTGGTAATGCGCTCCTGCGCTTTGGCAGAAAATTGCTTGTTGGTCTGGGCCATTCCGGCCATGACGATAGAAAGAAAGAGAATGACAGGAGTGATTCGGCGCAGGGCCAGCATAGGATGGCCTCCTTATTGGATTTTCCGTGTCGCTGGCCAAAAACACAAGATGTGGGGTTGATCTGTTGATCTGGGGGGCCGCAACCGGATGGATTGTTAGAAGCCGTGTTCTAAAGACTGGTTCGCGGGCGGAAAATCATTGACTTTCAAAGGGGCTGGTGTTATATTAAATCGTTTATTTGCAATGGTTTGGGGGCTGCCTAGGGCCTGCGCTCAATGTATCCGAAAGCACGACTTACAAGCCTAACTGGCCGCCCCCTAGCCGGGGTTGCAAGGGGTTAACCCCGGGGTTGAATTGTGTAAGTCTTTTGGAATGCTAGTTGAGGTAGGAGGGGGAGGGTAGGCAAAAGATCTGGTGATCTGGTGATCTGGTGATCGGTTAATCGGTTAATCGGGACCCCACAATCGTCGGAATTCCCGGCATCGAGAGACTTGGTAAATGGGTAATTTGATAGTTGGTGAATGAAATCCGCACTGTCATACGCAAGTATGAAGAGCAGCATGGCGGGAAAACCACTGATTTGGAAAACCACTTAAGATATTAATATGACCGAAGCGAACGCCAGTACGAAAGCTGATCCCGCGCCCGCCGCCCCTGAGCCGGCGCGCCCTTCCAACTTTATTCGGGACACCATTCTTGAAGACCTGAAAACCGGCAAGTACAACGGCCGTGTGTGGACCAGGTTTCCTCCCGAGCCAAACGGCTATTTGCACATTGGCCATGCCAAGGCCATTTGCCTGGATTTTGGCCTGGCCGATGAATTTGGCGGCGGGACCAACCTGCGCTTTGACGACACGAACCCGGAAAAGGAAGAGACCGAGTACGTTAAATCCATTATGGCGGACGTGAAGTGGCTCGGCTTTCAATGGGAAGGCCTTTACTATGCGTCAGATTATTTCCAGCAACTGCATGACTGGGCCGTGCAGCTGATCAAGGCCGGCAAGGCTTACGTGGATGACTTGAGCGCGGAAGAAATCCGCAAGCATCGCGGCACGCTGACGGAGCCGGGCAAGGAAAGCCCTTATCGCAACCGGACAGTGGAAGAAAATCTAGACCTGTTTGCCCGCATGAAAACCGGAGAATTTCCTGATGGCACTCGAGTGCTGCGGGCCAAGATCGATATGGCTTCACCCAACCTGAACATGCGCGATCCCGTGATGTACCGCATTTTGCACGCGGAGCATCACCGCACCGGCGATAAGTGGTGCATTTATCCCATGTACGATTTCGCGCACGGGCAATCAGACTCGCTGGAAAATATCACGCACTCCATGTGCACGCTGGAGTTTGAAGATCATCGTCCTTTATATAACTGGTTTATCCAGGAGCTGGGCATATTCCCTTCACAGCAGATGGAGTTTGACCGGCTCAACCTGACTTACACGCTGCTGAGTAAGCGCAAGCTGCTGCAACTAGTACAGGAAAAACGGGTGAGCGGCTGGGACGATCCACGCATGCCTACGCTGAGCGGCATCCGCCGCCGGGGTTATACGCCAGAAGCGCTGCGGAATTTTGTGGCGAACATTGGCGTGACCAAGACCAACGGCACGCTTGAGTTGGCGATGCTCGAACATTTTGTGCGCGAAGACCTGAACCGTCGCGCGCAACGCGTGATGGCGGTGCTGCGGCCGTTGAAAGTCGTGATTGATAACTATCCTGAAGGCCAGACGGAAGAGATGGACGCGGTCAACAATCCTGAAGATGAGAGCGCGGGCAAGCGCAAAGTGCCGTTTTCACGCGAACTCTATATTGAGCAGGACGATTTCCGCGAAGTGCCGCCTAAAGGCTACTTCCGTCTGTCGCCGGGGAAAGAAGTGCGGCTGCGCTATGGATATTTCATCACGGCACAGAGCGTCGTTAAGAACGATAAAGGAGAGCCGGTGGAAGTCCATGTGACTTATGATCCCGCCACGCGCGGGGGCAACGCGCCGGATGGACGCAAGGTGAAATCAACAATCCATTGGGTCTCGGCGGCGCACGCCATCAATGCCGAAGCACGGCTGTATGACAACCTCTTCAGCAAAGAAAATCCCAATGACGTGCCTAAAGGACAGGATTTTACCGCCAACCTGAATCCGAATTCGCTGGAGACGATTACCGACGCGAAGCTTGAGCCATCATTGATATCGGCACAGTCGGGAGCGCGTTATCAGTTTGAGCGGCTGGGATATTTTTGTGTAGATACGGAATCAAAGCCCGGATCGCCGGTCTTTAATCGTACCGTGGCGCTCAAAGACACCTGGGCAAAGAAGCAAGCAAAGTAAGCGGAAATCAGATCGGAGCCAGAGATTTGAGATACCGGATCGCAGCATTCATGTTCAGCGTGTTGGTGTCCGCAGGCGCATTTGCCGCGCAGATTACCGGGACCGTTACCAACGCCACCACCAACAAACCTTCATCCGGCGATGAAGTGACCCTGCTCTCGCTGGCCAGCGGCATGCAAGAAGTAGCAACCACAAAAACGGATAGCCAGGGCCATTACGCGCTGAATGTTCCGGACGAAGGCGGGCAGCACCTGGTCCGCGTGGCGCGGCAGAGCGTGCATTACTTCAAGGCCGCGCCGCCGGGCACCACGACCGTCGACGTCACTGTGTATGACGCGGCGACGCAAGTGGAAGGCCTAGTTACCGATGCGCGCGTTTTTCACCTGCAAGCCAGTGGCGGCAGCATGGACTTGCAAGAGTCGTACATTCTCAACAATCAGTCACAGCCGCCGCGCACAAAAATCGGCAACCAGACTTTTGCCGTCACGCTGCCGGACGGCGCTCAGATGGGCGAAGCCTCTCTGATCGGGCCAAGCGGCATGCCACTCACCGTGGCCGCTGTCCCGTCTGGGGCAAAGAATCGCTACGCCTATGATTTTCCCATTAAACCGGGACAGACACGTTTTGAAGTGACTTATAAAGTGCCGTACAGCGGGTCTTACGAATTTGCTTTCAAGCCTGAAGGGCCCTTGAGCGAGCTTGGCGTGCTGCTGCCCAAGAGCATGAAATTCAACGGCATTTCCGGTGGCTTTGCCCAGGATGTTGACGAAGCCGGGCTCGCCGTTTTTTTCGCCAAGAATGTTCCTGCGAATCAGGAAGTGAAATTCTCTGTCTCCGGCGAAGGATTGATTCCCACTGAGGCTCCGGGCGGCGGCAATCCCGGCCAGCCGGCGGCTGAGAGCGGTGGAGCGCCGATTCCAAGTTCTTCCGGAGGCACACGAGAAGCGCTGTGGTTTATTGTGGGCGCGCTGGTGATATTGATCGGCGGCGGCGGGTTTCTTATGTGGCGCAAGAGCGCGGGAGCGAGAGCTGCTGCGAGTGATCCTAAAGCAGCCAGGGCGGCGTCCAAAGCGCGAGCGCAGGCGCAGGCGCATGCGCAATCAGCTAAACCAGACCAGGGGGACATGCTGGACGTACTGAAAAATGAACTTTTCCAGCTTGAGACGGACCGCGTGAGCGGAAACATCTCGCAGGAAGAATATGAGAAGAGCAAAGCCGGGTTGGATACTCTCTTCCGCCGCCAGATGAAAAGGAAATAAGAATCACCGAGGATTGGCATAGCTCGTTGGGCACTCACTATTCTCTCAGGACTGATTCTCTAAACAATGATTCACTCAGGTGCGATTCGCTAGGAAACGTAGGGTGGCAGAAATAACCGCGGAAGAACTCCGGATCAGAGAATCGCCAGACCACACTGCTCCATGGCGAAGCTGGGGCCCATACGTGAGCGAACGCGCGTGGGGGACCGTTCGCGAGGACTACAGCGCCAATGGCGAAGCTTGGAAATATTTCCCGCATGAGCACGCCCGCTCGCGCGCCTACCGCTGGAATGAAGATGGGCTGGCCGGAATCTGCGATCGCCACCAGCGTCTTTGTTTTGCGCTGGCGCTTTGGAACGGCCGCGACAAAATCCTGAAAGAGCGCCTGTTTGGCGTGAACGGTGAAGAAGGCAACCACGGCGAAGACGTGAAGGAGTATTACTTCTATCTCGACTCCACTCCAACGCACGCCTACATGAAGTATTTGTACAAATATCCGCAGGCGGAATACCCGTATGAAGAATTACTGGCGGAGAATGGCCGCCGTTCAAAGACTGAACCTGAATTTGAGCTGATTGATACCGGCGTGTTCAATGAGGATCGCTACTTTGACGTGTTTGTGGAGTACGCCAAGGCCGATTGGGATGATATCTGTGTACGGATCACTGTCGCCAATCGTGGCCCACAAACGGCAGAACTTCATCTGTTGCCGACTCTCTGGCTTCGCAATACATGGTCATGGGCAGGCAAGCCCAAACCCGCTTTGGCATTGGATAAAAGCACCGGCACAATACTGGCCCACGAAAGCGAGATCGGCGATTACCGTCTTTCCTTTTCCGACGGCGGCGCACCGCTGTTCACTGAAAACGAAACCAACCGCGAACTGCTCTTCGGCGCAAAAAATGTTTCGCCTTATGTAAAGGACGCGTTTCATCGTTATCTGATTAACGGTGAGACCGCGGCGGTGAATCCTGAGCTCAAGGGCACCAAAGCCGCGGTGCAGTACAAATTCGCGGTGCCGTCAAAGGACGAGATTTCCATCAAGCTGCGGCTCAGCAAAGATAAGCCGGGAAGAGCCTTATCGGACGCATTAGACAAAGAATTCGAAAATATATTTGCCGCACGCAAGGCTGAAGCCGACGCATTCTATTCAAACATCATCCCTTCCACAGCAGATGGCGATACGCGCAACGTAATGCGACAGGCCTTTGCCGGCCTGCTATGGACCAAGCAGTATTACCACTATGTTGTTCGCGACTGGCTCATGGGAGATCCAGCGGAGCCGCCACCGCCCAAAGAGCGCAAAAACGGACGCAACCACGCCTGGGGACACATCTACAACACTGACATTATTTCCATGCCCGATAAATGGGAGTATCCCTGGTACGCGGCGTGGGACCTGGCGTTTCACTGCGTATCGCTGGCCATGATCGACCCCAGCTATGCCAAAGAGCAGCTTGTGCTCATGCTGCGCGAGTGGTACATGCATCCCAACGGACAGATTCCGGCCTATGAATGGTCATTCGGCGACGTGAATCCTCCTGTCCACGCATGGGCTACGTACCAGGTTTATCTTATCGACAAAGCAAAGAACGGCGGCACGGGCGACACGCAATTTCTAGAGCGCGTCTTCCATAAGCTGTTGCTGAACTTTACCTGGTGGGTCAACCGCAAAGACCCTGAAGGCATGAACGTTTTTCAAGGCGGCTTTCTGGGGCTGGACAACATCGGCGTGTTCGACCGCAGTTCCATTTTGCCGACAGGTGGACATATTGAGCAGTCTGACGGCACCAGTTGGATGGCCATGTATTCGCTCGATATGCTGGCAATCGCGCTGGAACTCGCGGCAGGCGATGCTACTTATCAGGACGTAGCCAGCAAATTCTGGGAGCACTTTATCTATATTGCGCGAGCAATGAATCACCTGGGCGATGACGGCCTTTGCCTATGGGACGAGAAGGAAGGCTTCTTTTATGACGTGCTGCATCTGCCGGATGGGTCAAGGGTGCCTCTGCGCGTTCGATCCATGGTTGGGCTGATTCCGCTTTTTGCCGTGCAGATTATGGAACCGGAGCTGCTTGATTCCATGCCGGGTTTCAAGATGCGCCTGGAATGGTTCATTGAAAATCGCAAAGACCTTACCGAGCACATGGCCTGCATGGAAACCGAAGGGCACAAGCAGCGTCGTCTGTTTTCCATCACGGATCGCGATCAACTCAAGCGCATTCTTGCCGTCATGCTCAATGAAGAAGAGTTCCTGTCGCCGCACGGCATCCGCGCGCTATCCCGCTACCACAAAGCGCATCCTTACATGCTGGATTTTGCCGGAGCAAACCACCAGGTTGACTATGAGCCGGCGGAATCCACCACCGGACTCTTTGGCGGCAACTCCAACTGGCGCGGGCCGGTATGGTTCCCCGTGAACTTTTTATTGATCCAGGCGCTGCGTCGTTTCCATGAGTATTATCACGAGTCATTTCAGGTGGAGTGCCCCACCGGCTCAGGACGCATGATGAATCTGGCCGAGGTGGCGGACGAGATCAGTCGCCGTCTGGTTTCGACGTTCAGGCGGGACGCGCAGGGACGCCGCGCGGTGTTTGGCACGAATGAAAAGTTCCAGTCAGACCCGCACTGGCGTGACTACGTCTTGTTTTATGAGTATTTCAATGCTGACAACGGATCGGGAGTCGGCGCCAGCCATCAGACGGGCTGGACTGCGCTGGTGACCAAGATGATTGATGAACTTTCATTGAAACAAAAAGCTGCAGAGGCTGCGTCGATTTGATGCTGAACTGAGCTTCAGACAGTATCATCGGCTACTAGAGCGAGAGCTAACGGTCTTTTTAGCAGCTCTGAGAAATAAAAACGCCCCCGGGTTCGCCGGGGGCAAAGAGCGCGTTCTTGTTGGGTTCGGTCTTACTGCACGTTCGCTGTCACTGACGAGTTTGCGTTCAACGTCAGAGTACAAGTCCTGGTCTTTGCGCCGCCGCTGGAGCATGCACCGCCCCAGATGGCGTCGCGTCCGCTGGCAACGCTAAGCGTTACTGCCGTTCCGGGAGCGAGCTGCGCCGATCCGGTGCTGCCGGTTGCAACGCTCAGACCTGTTGGGTTTGAGACAACTCGCTCGCCGCTGCGGCCACCCGCAGTTACGGCCAGTGACATGTTTGTTGGCGCAACCACAGGGTTCAGCGTCAAAGTGGCTGAGCGCGTTACTCCGCCGCCTGAAACCGAGATGGTGGCCAGCGTCTTCGTGCTGACTGAGGCCGTGTTGATGAAGAACCCACCAGTCGTGCTGCCCGCTGGGATGGTTACTGAGTTTGCAGTCAGTGACGCTGCGGCATTGCTGCTGCTGATCTGCAAAATCTGGTCAGTAGCTGAAGGCGCTGCCATGGTCACGGTTGCAAAGGTGCTGCTAATCCCGCTCACAGAAGCAGGGCTCAGCGAGATGGATGTTGGCTGGCCTTGCGGCGTAATCGTCAGCGGTGACTGAACGCTTGCGCCGTTCCATGTGGCGCTGATGTTGGCGAGCGTGTTGGCGGATACTTGATTCGTCGGAATCGAAACAGATACTGACGAACTGCCGGCTGGGATGGTCGCCAGCGCTGGCGGCATCGCCGAAGGAGAATCGCTGGAGAAGTCCACAACTGCTCCGCCTGCGGGAGCTTGGCCGTTGAGCATCGCGATGGCGCCTACCTGCGCTCCACCGCTGATGGTTGAGGGATTCATCGAAATGGATTTAAGCGATGGGGGCTGGACGTTGAACTGCACAGTTGCCTGGCCTGAGTTGAGCGCGGCGGTAAGAGTTACCGGCGTGGTTGAGGTTACTTGTCCAGCCTGAATCTGGAATTGCATCCATGCTGTGTTGGGCGGCATATTCACTGAAGCCGGCACAGGTGCGGCGGATGGATTCGAGCTGGTGAGGTTGATGATCGCGCCGCCGGCCGGAGCTGCCGCGCTGAGTTGCACCTGAACCCATGTGGTGTCTCCGCTGTAAAGAGTGTTGTTCGTTAGTATCAGTGATGCGGGCGCTGCTGGCGCAGGGCTAATGGTGAACGATCCTTGGGCGGACCACGCTGTTACGGCAGCTGTGGTGGGAGAAGAGTCGCCCTGGGCCGAACGTACGCGCCAGAATTTCTGGCCGGAGGTTAGCGAGAGCACCGTGCGGGTCGGATTGTTGAGCTGCGGCGAATCGTCTTCAATCTGCTGGAACCCGGAATCTTTCGCGATCTGCAATTCATAGCCGCTGGGCTGCGGATTGGCAACGTTCGTCCAAGCCAGCTGTACGGGCAATATCAGTGATGCGCCATTCGTAGGCGAAAGAGGCGCCGGCGGCGCTGCAATGGGATTGTTATAAAAGACCGAGTAGTTAATGATGTTCGATGGCACTCCTGCGATTCCATTTGCGTTCACTGCATAGACACGCGCTGAATAGGAACCTTCGTCGGGCGTGGAGAAAGAATACGTATTGTCAGGAATGTTGTTGAATGATGCGGTGGTCGTTACAGGGAAAGTCGAGTCCTTTGAGGTTTGAAGAACGTAGCTCGTCGCTCCCACAACGGGCGACCAGCTAAATGTTATGACTTCGAGCGGATGAAATGTGGAATAGGCCTTGGTCGGGGACAACGTTGGCGCGCCCGGCTGTCCTGGGCCTGCCCCGGTAATGCTGAAGCTGCGTGCGGCAGACCATGCGCTCTTTACAAACGCGCCACTCACTGACTGCACTCGCCAGAAATATGTCCCGTTTGGCAGACCGCTGACTGTGTCTTGCGTAGTCCCTACATTCGTGGAATTTTGCAGCGCAATTGTGGGGAAGGTTGATGAGGTGCTGACCTGCCAGTTGTAGCCCAGAATCCCGCTGGGATCGGTGACTGCGGACCAGGAGATGGTTAGGGGTGATTGCAAGCTCGCGCCAGAGGCGGGCGAGAGAGGATTGGGCACCGCGACAGCGGCGAATGCTGAATAGGATGTTCCCAGAACCAGGATGACGGCAAGGATTAGATTGACTGCTCGCGTTTTCATTAGGTCTCTCCAGTAGTTTTAAGGGGACGGACGATCATTTGGCCCGGGGGAATGATTCAGCCGATTACCCTGATTGATGAATCTGTTGCCACGCTCCGGACCGCTGAATGTTTTCTCTGGGCCGGAATGTTGCTAACTCTGGTAAGACACGCATGCGCGCGCAGGCAGAACAAGTTCGAGGTACATGTCCTTCAACTGCGCGAATTGCTGGCCTCTCATGTCCGCAAGGACAACTTCGCCCAGCCTCACAGGCACAAGCGGACACACGCCCGCAAGACGCGCATCGCGTCCAATCACACTCCCCTTACGCGGGGTTTGCATTTGTGCTGCCACAGGCTGGATGTGACGCTTTCTAACCTGCGCTTGTTGCATTTGCGCGTGTTAGCCATGGAAGACAAGCCTTTTCGCGGATACAACATTGGAGCAAAGGGAAAAGCTTTTCCCCAGACGACGGGAATAACATGTCCTCTTTGGACTAGCTTTGCGGCGATCCAACGTCGCGATTCTCGCGTGAAGGGCAGCTCAAGAGCTGATCTCTCAGCTGAACTTGTGAAGAGATCGAATCAAAGAGATGGATCAACGCGCAGAGCCACACCGCTCAACGATCACTGGAAGATTTTGGTTGGAAGGGACGGTAACTATCCCGATCGGAAGAAAAACTACGACTGAAACTAAATCCAAGGCTACGCGGAGCCAATGGAGTCCACGCCGTACGAATCAAGCACGTCGCGCAACGTAACCACACCTTCAAGTTTGTGGACGTTGGCCCGGTTAACCACCGGCAAGATATCGATATGGGCGCTGCTCATGCGCTCCAGTGCGACATGCAGAGCGTGGTCAGTATGAACATGAGGAAACTCAATGGAATCCAGCAGGCTCAAAAGTGTTTGCTCTGACTTACCTTCATCAATTGCATTCGTTAGCCTTGTCCTGCTTAAGACTCCCACCACATTTCCTTCATCCATCAGCGGCCAAGCACGGAATTGGCTGTCGGCAATGAGTTCAACCGCTTGTTGCACCGTCGATTGCGCCGTCAGAATTTCCGTTGCATTACGCATTGACTGGAACACCTTGCGCTGGCCGAATCCTGACCGTGATTTTGAGTCCGGCAGATGGATGCCGTCCTGGTGAGCCAACGCTTCATAAATGGGCTGCTTCTGCAGGCGGGAAGAAATAAAAAGGCTCGCCAGGTTCGCGATCATCAAGGGCACAATGACGGCATAGTCGTGCGTCATTTCAAAAATCATCAGCACAGACGTCATCGGAGCGCGAACAATCCCCGCGAACAACGCTCCCATGCCGACCAATGCATAAGCTCCGGGCAGGGCCGTGGAAGTGGGAAAAAAGTGGTGGGCCACGCTTCCGACGGTTCCGCCAAGCATCGCACCCAGGAACAGTGCAGGACCAAAGATTCCACCTGCGTTACCCGAAGCGTAGCTTACGGTCACTCCAAAAAGTTTCAGCACAACCAGCAGCGCCATCAATTTCAACGCCATGTGATTGTTCAGCGCATCGCCCACGTACCTGTAACCAACTCCCAGCGCCTGCGGGACGAACCAGCCCATTGCTCCAACCACCAGGCCACCGGTCACTGGATGCCACCATCGCGTCTTCATGGGCAACAGCAAAAAGCGCGTGCGCATTCCTATCAAAAGCTTGGTAAAGGCCGCGGATAAAAATCCTCCGGCCACCCCCAGCACCGCATAGATGGCCAACTCACCAGGATGTACTAACTCATATTGCGGGACATGAAACAGCGGATTGTTACCCAGCAACATGCGCAATATTGCCCATGAAGTAGCTGAGGCCAGCACCACCGAGCCCAGGACCGGCGCATTCAAGTCTCCCATTACTTCCTCAAGGGCAAACAGCACGGCGGCCATGGGTGTATTGAACGCGGCGGCAATGGCAGCGGCCGCTCCCACGGGAATGAGCGCCTTTACTTTTTCCTGGCGCAATCCCAGCCGCCGCCCCAGCACAGAAGCTATTCCAGCGCCCACCTGCACCGATGGTCCTTCGCGTCCAAGCGGAATTCCGCTGGCCAACGTCGCTGCGGTGCAGCCAAACTTCCCTATCACCGTCCGGAGTGAGATATATCCTTCGCGCGCAAACAACGCGGCTTTCGTCTGCGGCACGCCGCTGCCTCGGGCATTCGGAAAATAACGGGCCAGCAGATAACCCATCGCGAGCGATCCTGCCACCGGGATCAGGACACGCCTCCAGGGATTGCTGCCAACGGGGTATAGCCGCATTCCCATGTGTTCGGTCAGAACAATGAACGCAACCACGGCAAGGCCCACCAGCGCGCCAATCAGCAGCGTGAGGGCAAGAAATACTTGCTCTTCGCGCTGGGATGAAAACGAAAGCCAGCGCTTGAGGAACCTGTTTGTTACCTGTGATTCGGGGATGATATCGGTGGCAGAAATACTCACTCCTCTAGCTTACTAAATCTGTCGCTTAGCGATGCATTCGGATGTCCTGAGAGTTAACGCCGTATTAGAGAATGCAATAGCATCAATAATAATGAGATGCTTAGCCGCTCACAGATGACTTCTGAAGAACTCCAGCGTGCGCTGCCGCGCCAGCTTCGCGGACTCCGGCTCGTAATCCTTTCGCTGATCGCAATTAAATCCGTGGCCCGCGTCATATAGAAAGAGCGGCAGGTCAGGATGAGCGGCCCTGATCTTTTCGATTTCTGCCGGCCCGATGTGAGGATCTTTGGCGCCGAAATGCATCATCACCGGACAGCGCGGCGTCTCCGAGGCAGTCGATGCAATCTGCCCACCGTAATAGCAGACCGCGGCGGCGGGATCGAGACGCGTAGCGGCGAGCCACGCCAGACTGCCTCCGTAACAAAATCCCAGCACGCCGACTTTCAGAGCAGGCCATTTGGTTCTCGCGTTAGCGATTGAAGCCGCGACGTCCTGCAAAGCCGCGTCCAAGCCGATCTGCCTTGCCGCTTTCATTCCCTGCGCGGTGTCATCCGGGTTATAGCCAAGTTCTAGATTAGGCTGCACGCGGTCAAACAGCGCCGGAGCAACAACGTGAAAGCCCTGGCTGGCATAGTCATCGGCAACAGAACGGATGTGGCTGTTGACGCCAAAAATTTCCTGGACCAGAACAATGGCTCCACGCGCCGGGCCGCTGGTTTCGGCAAAATACGTGTCCAGTTCATGGCCATCAGAGGCCTTCAACCTTATTTTTGTACCCATGTTGTCACCTATTGATGCGAGGCCGGAAGTTTTTCTGTTGCATCCAGCACCTGCGCCATAAAGTCCACCAATTGCCATTGCTGCTGCCACGTCACTTTACTTCCCATATCCACGTGGACCAGTGCGGAGCTAACCAATGAGGCTCTCAGCTCAGCTGGGGGCACATCCTTTGCCAGCCATAGCGTTTCCGATGACGGAATGACCGTATCGCCTGCGCCATGCAGCAAGAAGACAGGTGTGTGCAGCTGCGCCATATGCCCGTGCGGCGATACCGCTTCCATTTCATCTTTATGCAGCGTGATCTCTTTTAGCAGCGCTTCGCGCAACTGGTCGCGATGATGAAGAAGCAGATCAAGCTCATTCTTTCCTTCAGGACTCAAGGCAGCCGCGGTCTTCATGGCCTCGGGCTGCTCCCATAGCCATTGGCGCAGGGCTTCACGCGCGACCGGCACGTCTGCGGCAGAAAAGAAATCTTCCAGATGCGAGTACGCCAACACCAACGCCCCATATTCATGCGCCTGAAACGGCGTCTCGTGGCCATCCGGCGTCGCAATTATGTTGGCGGCGAAAAACCGTGCCACGCGGGGCATGTCATCATGTGCTCCAATGGCCACCACGAATCCCATGGCGTCGCCAAACTCTTTGCGGTCTGCCGCCAACAGCGCAAGTCCCCCGGCAAAGCTGAGTCCCATCACTCCTATTTTGTGATGCATGCGGTTGCTCAGGGCCACCGCCGAATCGCCAATCACATCAATGGTCCTGGCCGTTACCCGATAATCCGCCAGGTCCTGCAACTCTGGCGTCATTACCAAGATTCCAGCGCCGGCCAGCGCCCGCGCCAGGTTCCACAGTCGCGGATCATCGATTCCCAGATGATGGACGCCGTGCAGCAGCACCACGCCGCCGGGGTTCTGAACATTCTGCGGTGTGTACATCCGATAGCGAAGGGGGCCGTGCGCAGTTAACGCATACCCGTCTTCCTCTTTGAAAGAATGATTGGCAAAGCGGGTTGGCAATCCCTGAGCATGCGGGTTAGAGAACCGCAGCAGCAGTGACATGGCGCGTAAATGCGCGCCCATAGGATGCAAAAGAACCGACCCGGTCAGGAAGATTGAAGCCAGCAGCACAAACAGGAAAATAAAAACTCTTTGCCTGCGTGTGAATCTTGCCAATTCAAATCTCCAGGATTACCGGCATAATCAGGGGCCGCCGCGCCGTGGTTTTCACGATAAACCGCTTCAGGTCAGCGCGAATCTTTTCCTTGATTACGCCATAGTCGGCTTTTTCTTCCGGCGTGGAGCCGTCCAGAGTTGCCGTGACGATGCGCCGTGCCTCGCGCACAAAACCTTCTTCCGATCCCGCGGCAAACCCGCGCATCACGATTTCCGGAATCGATTCCACCGTCCCCTTGAGCTTGTTGATGGCGATAATCGGCAGCACAAAGCCGTCTTCGCTGAGGTGGCGGCGGTCTTTTATGACAAGATCTTCCACCACATCCGTCCGCGAGCCGGAATCAATGCAGATGCGGCCCACTGTAACTTTATCGAGCTTGCGCGCACCTAGCTCATCGAACTCCAGCACGTCGCCGCTTTCAAGCATCATCACTTGGCCCACTGAGCCATGCATTGACCGCGCCATATCCGCCTGAATTCGCAACTGGCGGTATTCGCCATGGATGGGAATAAAATACTTCGGTTTTACCAGATTCATGATCAGCTTTTGCTCTTCCTGACTGGCGTGGCCACTTACGTGCACCGGCGGATTAGAGCCATCGTCATAAATCACGTCGGCTTCGCGGCGGAAGAGGTGGTCAATCATCCGATAGATGCCTTTTTCGTTGCCCGGAATAATGCGGGATGAAAGCACCACGGTATCGCCCTTTTCGATACGCGCATGCTTGTGGTTGTCCACGGCGGCCCGCGAGAGCGCGGACATGGGCTCGCCCTGCGTGCCGCTGATCATCACGCAAACCTGCTGCGGCGCATAATCCTTAATCTGGCCAGGATGGATTAACAATCCTTCAGGAACGTCAATGTAGCCCAGGTCCATGGCAATCTCAGAAGCTTCCGTCATTGACCTGCCCACCAGCGCGATTTTGCGCTTGTACTCCCGCGCCATCTCAAATGCCAGCTTGATGCGGTGAATCGACGACGAGAAGCAGGAGATGAACAGCCGCCGCTCAGACCGGGCAAAGATTTCATCGAACTTGCCCCGCACGGCCCGTTCGCTGGGCGTATAGCCGCGACGTTCTGCATTCGTTGAATCCTGCAAGAGTGCGAGCACGTTGCCTTCTTTGCCGTATTCCGCAAACGTATGCAGGTCAAAGAGACGAGTGTCCGTGGGCGTGGGGTCAACTTTGAAGTCGCCGGTATGGATTACTACCCCAAGGGGCGTGTGCACGGCCAAGGCCACGCAATCCACCAGGCTGTGCGTTACCTGTATTGGATTAATCGTGAACGGGCCAAGGTTGAAGCGTGAACCAGCGCGGATCTCGCGCAAATCAGAATCGTCAAGCAGGCCGTGTTCTTCCAGCTTGTTTTCCACCAGGGCCAGCGTGAATTCCGTGCCAAAAACCGGGACTTTCAGTTCAGTAAGGACCCAGGGCAGCGCTCCAATGTGGTCTTCATGTCCATGCGTCAGGACAATGCCGCGCACCTTGTCGCGGTTTTGCAGCAGATAAGTGATGTCCGGGACAACGATATCCACGCCGAGCAGTTCGGATTCTGGGAACATCAGGCCGGCGTCAATGACGATAATGTCGTCGCCATAGCGCACGGCCATGCAGTTCATTCCAAATTCGCCGAGGCCGCCAAGGGGTACAAGATGGAGTTTATGCGAGGGCATGGTCAACAGAGCTAACTTACTGATGCTATCAGCAGAAAGCCACTTAGGAGAAAAGGGCGTTCATTCGTACATTCGGGAGCCCTGTCCGGACTGACGCCTCGGGCGAATCTACTGCAACACTGCCCGTTAAACCGCTTCCACATGCGGCGGCACCTGCAAGTTTGGCATCGGGCGTCCGGCAAACAAGCGGCGTGTCGGCTTAGCCAGCCAGCGGGCCCAGCGCGTTGACCATGCCACGCGCGCGCTATCGGTGGCGATGCCGGTATCGGCGTACATTCTGCGATAGAGCTTTGAAATCAGGATGAAAGCCAGACGACCCTTGACCGATTTCAAAAAGCTGGAGCGCTTCCAGATCACGCGGATGCTGTAGAACCTGTCCCAAACGCGTTGTGTGCGCGCGCGGATTTCGTCGGCAGGCATCACAGGATGAGTCCAGAACAATTTTGGCCGGTTAGCCTGCGGGATCAGCCAGCCGCGCGTGAGTGGGACGCCGCCGATGCGCCGCGTGTCATTCTGCATCGTTTGCTCCCAGCGGGCAAAATCCACGGTGCCGGGGAAGGGCGTGAGCATGACGAACTGGGCGAACGTGAGCTCCGCCTCTTCGGCTACGGCAGCCGTGGCGTCGAAAGTGGCGGGACGATCACTGGGCAAGCCGAAGATGAACGAGCCCAGGATGTGAATATCGTGCCGGCGGAATTTGCGCAGACGGTCCACCAGGTTTTGTCCGGCGAGATTGAAATCTTTGTAAACGTCTTTCAATCCCTCGGGCGTTACAGCTTCCACGCCTACTAATGCGCCGTGAATGTGCGCGGCTTTCATGGCGGCCAGGAATTCAGCGTCCTCGGCGGCTTCCATGGTGATCTGTGTGAAGAAGACGGTATCGGAAGGAAGCTGGGCGAGACGCGCCATCAGTTCAAAGCGCTCCGCGCGGATCGCTTTCAGTTCAGCCAAGCGCACAGCGTTGTTCTGGCGCTTTGCCAATTCAAGGTCGGTCAGCGTTACGGGATAAAAATTATCGTCGGCCAGGGCAATAAAACGGAAGCCTATCCGGCGCAGGTTGACGATCTCTTCAATCACGGAATCAGAAGGGCGCTGCCGGGGACGCTGGCCGTCAGTCCGCCAGACGGAGCAGAACGAGCAATGCTTGGGACAGCCACGAACGGTTTGCACGGAAGCCCACATATAACTATTGGGCGGAAGCAGGTCCCAGCGCGCCGGCAGGAATTCATTACCTTCAATCCTGCCGCCGACGTAGAGTGGTTCCGGCTTGGCGTTTGCGCAATCTTTCAGCACGCGCGCCCAGGCTACGTCTCCATCGCCTTTTACCACGGCGTGCGCTCCGCCCAGCTCAGCCGCTTCTTCCGGATACAGTGTGGCATGGATGCCGCCGAAAACCACATACGCGCCACGCTCGCGCGCAATTTTGCCCAGTTCATAGCCGCGCAGCGCGTTGCCGGTATGAATGCCAATTCCCACCACGTCACCGGGCGCTATGGTCAGAGGATCGGTGGTGGCAAGCGTTTCATCCACCAGAATGGGGGTGCCATAAGAAAGAGGCGTTGCTGCAGCCAGAACGTAGAGCCATCGCGGCGTAATGACCGCCGTTCCAAAAGAGACATTGCTCGGATTGATCAGATGAATCTTCATGATGCGATAGGCCACTCCCCTGGCATATTGCGAAAATTTTACTCGATTTGGAAATTTTCGGGCTGCGGTAGGACGGTGGATTCGTTTGCGCAGGAAGACAGCGCATTCTGGAGCTCTGCGTTGAAAAAAATAGTTTTAGAGAAGCTGGGGCCAGTGAACATCAGTATTACTTGATCATACTCCTGCTTCGCTGCCTGCGGGCATAAAAGAGAACTGGTGATGCGCAACGCCGAGCCAACGGCGCGGAAAATCAGCGGTGTTGGAGAGAGTCGCAGTAATCGCGCGTGATCCGGCCACGGTTGCAAGGCTGCTCCTTAAAGTTTTTGCCGCAGTCGTCGAAAAGCGCGGAAAATCTCACTATACCAAGCTAGCTAAGCGACGGAGGCGCAGCATGCGTATCGACGCAACATAATAAGTCTACGCTCTCCTGGAGAAATATTTTCGATGCCGAACAAATGGCCTAGCTCTGCTCAAGGTCAGACGTAAGCTGTTATCGTAAGCCTAATTTAAATATCCATCCTCTTCAACAGGTTAGCGAATAATAGGCAAAAAAAGCATTGACAGGCGGACAACTTCCATTCTATTGTTTTCTTCTAATAAAGCGAATAACAGGCGAATAATTCAGCCCCTCAGACATGTCTTCCATTGCCATCATCCGTTCCCTGGTCGAACGCCGCATTCCCAGCGCTCTTACCATCTATGACCGCCCAGCACCGGAGGTCTTTTCGACCGGACTTCCAGCCATTGATTGCGAAACTGGCGTCATTCCCAAACGCGCTCTAACTCAGATGTGCGCTCCGGTGGGAATTACTTCTGGCAGGACATCTCTACTGCTGTCCCTACTGGCGCAAGTGACCGGTAAAGAACAGTTCTGTGCCGTTGTGGATGCATCGGATAGCTTCGATCCCGAATCGGCAAATGTTATGGGAGTCTGTTTGTCGCGCTTGCTTTGGGTTCGGTGTATCCAACGCGGCATGAAAGCTGTGGAACAGGCATTCAAGGCCGCTGACATCCTGATTCAGAACGGAGGCTTTGGCGTAATCGCAATTGATCTGGGCAATGTGGATGAAAAGCTAATCCGGAAGATCCCACTCACCACATGGTTCCGCTTCGCTCGCGTTATGGAAGCGCTGCCGGCTGCATTAGTGATATTGCTGCCTTACTCCGCTGCGCAGAGCTGTGCGGCGCTTACTCTGAATCTGGCTGCATCAGCCCAATGGAGCGGAACGGAAACGGTATCCCATACACGGCTGATCTCAAGAGTGGATTTCAATGTTGAGATTGGGCGCACACGCGTAAAGAAGCCCGTTCAGAGTGCAAGCATCCATTTCACCGTAAGACCGCAATGGGCGTGAACCATGTTTGGCTGCATTCACTTTCCCGATTTCCCGGTGCAAGCGGCATTGCTCCATGAATCCAAGACGCTCCCGGTTGCTCTTTTGGATGGCCCTGAATCGCTGCTAAAAGTAGTCGATTGTAATGCACCAGCTCGTAGCGCCGGCGTTTTCATCGGCATGACAAAGCCCCAAGCCGAGATTTGCGGCGTGAGGCTGATAAAGCGCGTTCCAGAGCATGAGGATGCCGCCCAGGCCGAGCTGATTGACGCTGCTAATAACTTTTCACCACGAATTGAGGCCACCAGTCCGGGAACCATCATCATTGACCTGAGCGGGTCAGAACGGCTTTTAGGTACAGGCAAGACCATTGCTCAACTCATTCTGGCTGAAGTAACCAAGCGAGGCTTTGAAAGCAACGTCGCTATCGCCGGCAATCCTGACACAGCCCATTATGCTGCCCGTGGATTCAAAGGCATCACCGTCGTCGATCCTGGTGATGAAGCTCAGAGTTTAAGCAAGCTGCCGGTTGAAGTGCTTGGATCTGGGCCTGAGGTCCTTGATGTGCTGCACGCATGGGGTATCAGGGATTTCAAATCTCTGGCCGCACTTCCGTCGATTGAACTGACCGAAAGACTTGGGCAATACGGGTTGCACCTGCAACGGCTGGCCAGAGGCGCAGTCATGCGGGAATTAGTGCCCGCTGCATTGCCGCCATCATTTCAAGAAAGCACGGAACTGGAAGAACCTATTGAGTTGCTGGAGCCGCTTGCCTTCGTTCTTAAGGGTTTGTTGGAACAATTAATGGAACGCCTGGTTGAGAGATCACTGGCTACTGATCACATTGAGATCGAACTGACGCTTGAGATTCATTCTGATCGCGATGTAAACGCGCCGATATGCAATTCAACTCTCAGCACATATCAGCGAACGGTGAAGCTGCCGGTCCCTACCCAGGATGGCAAAGTGCTGCTTAAGCTGGCGCAACTTGATCTTGCTGCTCATCTGCCCCATGCGCCGGTAAAGAAAATTAAGATTCAAGCCATACCGGCCCGCATAAGATTTACGCAAGCAGGATTGTTTCAGCCTCTTGCCCCTGAGCCGGCAAAGTTGGAAATCACCATGGCCCGCATCCGCGCTGTGGTCGGTGAAGCAGACTCGCAAAATAGAAATTTAGTCGGATTCCCTGCATTGCTCGACTCACATTGGCCAGACCATTTTCACGTTGTGCCGCCGGGCGCCAAGCAGGGGAACAGTGCGGAGCCATCCACGCGGCTGGCATTGCGCCGGTTCCGTCCTGCCATTCCCGCCAGGGTTGAAGTGAATGCCGAGCAAGCGCCGGTTTGGATTGGATTCTCCCGAAGGAAAACACGGGTGACTTGTGCATCCGGGCCGTGGCGTGGTGGCGGGCAGTGGTGGGATGCCGCGGGCGAATGGCTGCGGGAAGAATGGGACATCAACTTAACCCTCGACGGCCACACCGCGCTGTATCGGATATTCCGAGACCTGGCCACACGAAAATGGTTTGTTGAAGGGATGTATGACTGACCCATGCAGTATGTAGAACTACATGCTCGCTCTGCGTTCTCTTTTCTTGAAGGTGGTTCTCTTCCTGAAGCATTGGTGATGGCCGCTGCTGGCCTAGACCTTCTTGGCATGGCATTGCTTGATAAAAATGGCTTTTATGGTTCGGCGCGTTTCCATATGGCTGCCAAGAACAATGGCCTTCGCGCTCATGTTGGAACTGAGCTGAGCATCGCCTGTGAATCCGGCAGAATAAATTATCCGCTGCTCTGCGAATCGCAGCTTGGGTACCAGAATCTCTGCCGCCTAATCACGCGGACAAAACTGAGGGTGCCAAAGCACAGCGAAAGTTCCGCGCGTCTGGACGAGTTAGAAGAGCACGCCGCCGGATTGATCTGCCTCACAGGGGATGAGAATGGCCCTCTTGCGCATGCTTTGCGTACTGGTGGAATCGAAGCCGGCCGGAAGCTGCTGAAAAAGCTTAGAACGATCTTCGGTCCCGCTAATGTCTTCGTAGAACTACAACGCCATTTCCAACGGGAGCAGGAACAGCGTAATCAATGCGCAATAGAACTGGCGCGTGAGTTGAATCTGCCGGTGTTGGCAACCAATGGAGTCTGCTACGCCACAGCTGCTGACCGCGAAATTCTGGATGTCTTCACCTGCATCAAGAATAAACGCGAGTTGGCAAAAGGAGGACGCCTGCTTTGCCAAAACTCTGAGCGATACATCCGCACGCCGGAACACATGGTCCAGATATTTGCGGATATTCCGGAAGCCATCAGCAACACGGTTGAGCTGTCTTCACGCCTGAAATTCACGCTCAAGGATCTGAGCTACAAATTTCCTAATTATCCCGTGCCGGCTGCGGAAACGATGGATTCATTTCTCTACGCCCGCACTTGGGAAGGTGCGCGCCATCGATACCAGCCGATCACGGACAAGGTCCGAAGCCAGCTTGATCGTGAACTCAAGCTGATTGAGAAACTAGGCCTGTCCGGATATTTCCTCATCGTCTGGGACATCATTCGCTTTTGTAATCAGAACGGCATTCTGGTGCAGGGCAGAGGTTCCGCGGCCAACAGCGCGGTCTGTTACTCGCTCGGCATTACGGCTGTTGATCCCATCGGAATGGAGTTGCTCTTTGAGCGGTTTCTCTCTGAGGAGCGCGGCGAATGGCCAGACATTGATCTCGATCTTCCTTCTGGCGATGATCGCGAGAAAGCGATTCAATATGTCTATCAGCGTTATGGACAGCTTGGCGCTGCAATGACGGCAAATGTAATTACCTATCGGGGGCGGCTGGCAGCGCGCGAAGTTGGCAAGGTGTTTGGCTTCGATGCAGAGACACTCAACAAATTGTCCGCTTTGGTGGGCAACTTTGAATGGCGTGGCCCGAATGACACCCTGGACAGGCATTTCACGGCTGCTGGTTTTGATCTCACACAAAAGCGAATCGCGAAATATCTTGATCTTTGTGTGCGGCTTCAGGATATGCCACGGCATTTAAGCCAGCACAGCGGCGGGATGGTGATCTGCCAGGGCCAGCTTGATTCTGTTGTCCCATTGGAACCAGCCACCATGCCGAACAGAGTTGTGGTGCAGTGGGACAAAGACGATTGCAGCGATCTGGGAATTGTAAAAGTGGATTTGCTTGGACTGGGCATGATGGCTGTGCTCAAAGATTCAATCGTGCTGATCCGCGACCACTACAAAAAAGAAGTTGACTTGGCGCATCTCCCGGCAGATTGCCCGGATATTTACAGAGTGATCCGCGAAGCTGACACAATCGGCATGTTTCAAATCGAGAGCAGGGCGCAGATGGCATCTCTGCCTCGAAATAATCCAGAGAAGTTTTACGATCTGGTGACTCAGGTTGCGCTCATCCGGCCAGGCCCTATCACTGGCGCAATGACTGCCCCTTACCTGAGGCGCAGACAAAAGAAAGAGCCGGTCACCTATCCTCATCCGTCGCTGGAGCCGGTATTGAAACGCACGTTAGGCGTGCCGCTGTTCCAGGAGCAGCTCCTGAAAATGGCAATGATCTGCGCCAATTTCACAGGCGGCGAGGCGGAGGAATTGCGCCGTGCGCTTGGCCATAAACGGTCCAAGCAACGGATGGTGGAAATTGAAATCAGGCTCCGTGCCGGGATGACCCAGAATGGCATCTCGCCCAAAGCGCAGGATGAGATTGTCCAGTTCATCACTTCATTCGCGTTGTATGGATTTCCGGAGTCACATTCAGCCAGCTTTGCCTTGATTGCCTACGCCAGCGCGTTTCTAAAAGTGCGATACCTAGCGGCATTCACGGCGGCGCTGCTGAACAATCAGCCCATGGGATTCTACTCGGCAGCCACCCTTGTAAAAGATGCGCAGCGGCATGGCTTGAAAGTGAAGCCAATTGATGTGACGCGCTCAAACTGGGATTGTTCACTGGAAGAAGCAGATGGAAAAATTGCAATGCGGATTGGGTTGCGTTATGTACGCGGCTTGCAACAGGTCGCGGCTGAATCCCTGGTTCAGGCAAAACAGAAACGGCAATTTGGTTCAATTGAAGAACTGGCGCGGCGAGTGCCTGAGTTGAGTCGAGCAAATTTGCGGATGCTGGCCCAGATAGGAGCTTTGAACAATATCGGCGCAGATACAAAACTGCATCGGCGCGATGCACTCTGGCAAGTGGAGAAGGCAGCGCAGCGTGTAGGCAAGTTGCTTGAGGGAGTCATCGAGCAGGATACTGCTTCACCACTGGCCCGCATGGATAGGGAAGAAAGGATTGTATCTGATTATCACGGAACCGGGTTGACGACCGGTCCTCATCCCATGTTTTACAGACGGTCAGAGATGCACCGGCTGAATATCAAGTCTGCCGCTGAAATGAGAGCCATGGCACATGGCAGGCGAGCGATAGTCGCCGGAGCGGTAATCACCCGGCAGCGTCCAGGTACGGCAAGTGGCCTGATTTTTCTAACGCTGGAAGACGAAACGGGCTATGCCAATGTGATCGTGATGCCGCATGTTTACGAAAAATATCGTCAGGCGGTGTTAGAGCCCAAGTTCATTCGAGTATCAGGCAGGATCCAAAATCAAGACGGAATCGTGCATTTGAAAGCTGAGCATGTTGAGGCGTTGAGTGTTAGCGCAGCCCAGATGACGTCCCATGATTTTCATTAGATCTAGCGGCCAGGCCAGCCTTCCCAAGCGCTGCCCCAGCCGCTATCGTCACCGCTACCGCTTCAGCGCCGCCCGGATCTTTGCCAGATGGTGCCAGCTATGCCGCAGCGCGTGGTCTTCAATCACGAACTGCGCCGTAACAGGCGCACCAAAGCTCAGGGAGAATGGCGCAGCCTGGTCCAATTCCTCATCGGTGAACGCGCGAACCGCAGCGGCCGCCTCTTGGCTGTTTTTGCGCAGCAGTTCGAGCGTGGCGGCCTTGGTCACAGTCGCCTGGTCTTGAGCGTGTTTTGCATTAATCCCGGCGACGACCTCCCATGTAACGTCCGTTATGGCGTTGCCGCCGGCGACGGCTTTTGCCACGTCGATCTCAATCGGGTACATGGTGGCCACGTGGTGCACGATCACGCCGACTGATCGGCTGTCTGTGGGCGAAACCGGTACGTGCCATTCAGCTTCAGAGATTCCTCCAGCGAACGCAGCCAGTCCGGCAGCGCCTTGCTCAATGCGATCTGCCAACAATGCCGCGCGACGGCTCTTTGCCGCCTCATGTTTCTTGATGAGCTGCGGGCCGGGCGCATCTTGAACAGCGCCGCTTCGAGTGGCTACAACTTCAAGAAACTCTGCGTCAACCCTGGTTGTGTTGCCGGCGGCGGTGTTATGTTCAGACCACAGGCGGACAAGCTCACTGCGCAGCACCTTCTGCGCGCCTGCATCGAGAGATGCGAATGCGCGTGCCATGGGACCGTAATTCACGCGGAAAAATTCCACCACGGCGTCCGGCGGGAATGGATATTCAAAGCGATAGAGCAAGCGTGTGAGCTTTAGTCCCGCAACTCCGTCGCGGAAGCGGTCGCGCACTGTGGCTTCATCGCCCCATAGCGCCGGTGAAGGCATGCCGGAAGGAGCAATGTGTCTGGCAATTGTTTTAAACATCTGCCCGATAAAACCAGTGGGCGTCCAATTGGCCATGGCAATGATTCCGCCCGGCCGGCACACGCGGGTTAGCTCCGCCGCAACCAGTTCCGGACGGGGCGCGAACATCGCTCCAAACATGCTCACCACTGCATCAAACTGCGCATCCTGATAGGGCAGCGCTTCGGCATCACCTTCTTCAAAAGTAATGTTCAGTCCTTCAGTGGCGGCGCGGGTTCTGGCTTGCTCAACCCAGTTCGTGGCGATGTCACAGCCAGTCACTTTCGCGCCCGCCCGGGCCGCAATCAGGGCAATCTGCCCGGCGCCGCAAGCAACATCCAGCAGTCGCGTTCCCGGCGCGATTCCCAGCCGCTGGTAAAACTGCTCTGCGTCCTTTTCCATATACCGTGCAAAAAGACCGTAATCGCCCGTCATCCATGTTGCCTTCAGGCGCATTTTAAGTTGGTCAAAATCGGCATTCGTGAGTATTTCTTTTGCAACAGCATTCATCGTCATCCGTGGCGATCTCCTTAACCTATGTTGAATTGGCTTTCGATCTGTTTACACTATGCGCCTTGGCCAGCTTGAATACTTGATTGTTCGTCCCGTATTCTTGGCCCAAACACCTATAATGAAGTGAGGCGGTTCCAATGGATGTGCTTTCCGATGTGCTGAAAGTGGTCAAGCTCGACGGGGCACTCTTCTTCCATGGAGAATTTTCCGCGCCCTGGTGTTTCGAGTCGTCCCAGGCAGCCGCGATAACGGCATGTCTCTCGCCCCACGCAGGGCACTTGGTCATCTTCCACTTTCTTACTGAAGGCCGTGCTTATGCCAAGCTGCCGGACGGAGAAAGGGTTGAGTTGACTGCCGGCGACATCGTAGTTTTTCCGCACGGCGACGCTCACTTCCTCGGCAATGGCCCAGCCATAAAACCAGTAGATTCATTCAAGACTTTTAGCCCAAACTTGACCGGGGGAGTCAAAGTTGCGCGCTTTGGCGGTGGCGGCGAGCTGACCAAATTCGTTTGTGGTTTCTTGACCTGCGAGCCGCGCATGAGCCAGATCTTTTTGGCCGGCTTACCTTCGATTCTGAAAGTGCACGTGGTCAATGAACCTTCAGGGCAATGGCTGGAGAACTCCATCCGGTTCTCCGTGGGCCAGATGAGCGGATCGAATGACGGCACTGACCTGGTGCTCGCGAAACTTTCTGAAGTGTTATTCGTGGAAACCTTGCGGCGTTACATCATCACGCTGCCTCCTGACCAGATCGGCTGGCTTGCTGGCGCGCGCGATCCTTACATTGGCCAGGCGCTTGCTCTGATGCACAAAAGCCCAGCATTCCCATGGACTGTGCCTGAACTGGCGCGGCGCATTGGGCTCTCGCGTACACGATTTGCCGAACGGTTTAACCATTTCCTGGGCGAGCCGCCTATGGCTTACCTTGCCCGATGGCGCGTGAAGCTTGGCGCGGAGCTTCTGCGGTCAACCGACCAGAGCGTGGCTGAAGTGGCCGCCTCGGTAGGATATGGCTCAGAAGCGGCCTTCAATCGCGCATTCAAGCGAGAGTTGGATTGTCCTCCGGCACAGTTTCGGCGCAAACGCATCCCCGCACCGCCTGCTCAGGCTGTGCTTAAGAAGCGGCAGGGAGCATGATTGCCTCCCTCTGTTAGGATTATCAGCTTCCCTGGAGGGATGTGGATGAAACGTTTATCGATCAAAGTGATCGCAGTTTGCGCAGCCGGCTTGTTTTTCATTTCAGCGGCGATTGGACAGGAACAAAGCCAGAAAGCTCCAGGCAAGAGCCCCACGCTGAGCCGCTACGTCCGCTGCGGAGCGCTGGTGCAACCGGAAACCGGCAAGGTGCAACACAATGTGTTGATCACTATCCAGGGCGAGCGCATCCAGCAGGTGCAGGAAAATGCGCAGCCTCCGGCGGACGGCCAGGTAATTGATCTCTCTGACCATACCTGCCTGCCCGGATTGATTGACACGCACACGCATACCCTGTTGCAGGGCGATATTACCGCCGCAGACTACGACGAGCAGTTGCTGAAGCAATCCACGGCTTACCGCGCGATTCTGGGAACACGCTCCGTTCGTCGCGCTCTGGACTATGGCTTTACCACCATTCGTGACCTGGAGACCGAAGGCGCGGGTTATGCCGACGTCGATCTGAAGAAGGCCATCAACAACGGAATTATTCCGGGTCCGCGAATGAAAGTTGCCACGCGCGCCATGGATGTTACCGGCGCTTATCCGCTGTTGGGATATTCGCCGGAGATCACCGTCCCGCACGGGGTGCAGGTGGTGGATGGGCCGGAAGATGGCCGCAAAGCGGTGCGTGAGCAGATCAGCTTAGGCGCTGACTGGATCAAGGTATATTCCGACCGGAGTTATTTTGTCCGTCCGGACGGAGTCCTGGATGACATCCCAACTTTTACGCTCGACGAGCTTCGCGCCATTGTGGACGAAGCGCATCGCCAGCACCATAAAGTGGCGTCGCACGCCATGGCGCTAAATGGCGTTCACAACTCCGTTGAAGCCGGGGTAGACTCCATTGAGCACGGAAACTATATTGCCGAAGCTGACGTGAAAACGATGGCGCAAAAAGGCATTTTTTACGTTCCCACAATTTACGTTGGCGAATATGTTGCCCAGGGCCGCGCCGCGGCCGGAGCAAAAGTCTGGCTGGAGATGATCAAGATACATGAAGATACTTTCCGTCGCGCGCTGAACGCGGGCGTAAAGATTGCCTTTGGCACCGATGTTGGCGGCTTTGATTGGGGCATCGATCCGGCCGTGGAATTTCCTTACATGGTGAAATACGGCATGACTCCGATTCAGGCCATCCGCTCCGCCACCAGCAGCGCCGCTGAATTGCTGGGCATGCAGAATGATGTTGGCAGCATTACGGCGGGAAAATATGCGGATTTAGTCGCCGTAAAGGGCGATCCGGTGGCGGATATCGGCATATTGCAGAAGATCGATTTCGTGATGAAAGGCGGCGAAGTGCATAAGGGGACCGGCCATTAAGACCAACCCCGCAACACTGGCGTGAATCTTATAGGTAATGATGCTCTGGATTATTCTCGGCATGGGATGGCTGGCCATATTGTTCGCCGGGGTAGTCTTGTTCCGACTTGCCGATTATGCTGACAAAAAAGTGCGCCGTCTTGCGGATCGTCCACGGGAACGCAAGAAGCAAGCCGCCTGAGTATCATTTATAAAAACCTTCCATTCCGCCGCCCATCGCCGGTCTAGTGCTCATTCGTTCGCTTATTTCTTCCAGGATATTTACTTCGTGCTGACCATCCAAAGAGGCGCAATTCCCTGGTTAAAGGGAGAATCTGTAATCAGGCCCAACGTTCCATCGGAAGACTTGATGCCAAAGGCGGAGATGCTGGAAGAGCCAAAATTCGCGACATAGAGAAACGTATTGGAAACATCCACGGTCAGAAATATTGGCTGCGGCGTTCCAACGGACCCAGTCGGCTCGACCAGGTAAGGCGAACCGGCAACCTGCGTGAGCGCGCCGGAAGCGGTTTTGAAGGCGGAAACGTCATTTGATCCCTGGTTCGCGGAATAAACGAAGGAAGAAGTGTTGTCCACAGTAACCCCCAAAGGTTTGGTGCCGGCAGGAAATGATCCAACGGCTGCCAGCGGTCCCCCAGCAACGTTAAAGCTGTCGATTGCATTGTTGGCGGAATCCGCGGCGTAAAGGAACTGGCCCTTGGGATCAATAGCCACTCCCGCGGCCACTGCGCCGGCGCCTAGGGAAAATGGCGAGCCGGCAAGTTCCGTCAAAGCGCCATTGGTTCCAATCGCAAAAGCTGAAATATTGCCTGCCGTTCCGTTCGAGACGTACAAGAAGCCCTGTGTCGGAGAGATTGCCAAAAATTGCGGGCTTGGGGCAGCGAGCGTGATAAACGACGCTGGACTCAGCAGCCCGCGGGTCTGATCAATGTTGAAGACTGAAATTGAAGCGGGCACCGCCGGTGAGGCTGAACCCTGGTTCAACACGAACAGAAATTGGCCTCCGGAGTTTATGGCGACTCCTATCGGATTGGAGCAGACACCCGGATTGCAAACCGGAGTAGGTGAGAGCGCGGTGCCGATCGGCGTGAGCACGCCTGCAGTGTGGTCAATGGTATAACCGGAAACGGTGTTGGAAGTTTCGTTGGGCACAAAAAGAAAATTTCTGGAAGGATGCAGCGCTATGGAAACAGGCCGTGGAATGGTAGGGAAGGAAGACACCGCAACCGGAAATAAATCGCCGGTGCTCTTTTCGTCTAACGCGTGAATTGCATTGTCGCCCTGCCCAACAACGTATAGAAAAGCCAGCGTGGGAGCGGTGGAACTGCTGCTAGATCCCAAACACCCGCTTATAAGTACGGCGATGAATAATAGCGTTATGGTAAACAGTGCTTTCATTCGGTGCTTCCTCATCCTTCTGGAAATAAGAACGCCCATCGCCGCGCGCAATAATGTGCTTCAATCGGCGGAGGCAAGCTGCGAATCAGTCTAGCAGTTTGCCCCTTATTCTATCAGTTGCTCAGAGCTGTTTCTGATGCAGGCGGCTTTACCGACATGTGCAACGATCGCTATCAGAACGCCCGCGCCTGGACTTTCTTGCGCAGCTGGGACTTGACTATGGATTGCCAGCAGGCCAGCATCTTGTCCATGGAAATTGTTCCCGCCGCATTGCCGAAGCGAATCGCCCGCGTGCTTGTCCGCGTCTGCGGACTGTTCTGGGGAATTATTGGCTGTCTGGCGGAATATTCATTGCGCCGCTTAGGCGGAAGACTGAACCAACGGACGCGGATTGAAGTGCTCCATCGCTGGTCGCGCAGGACTCTTCGGCCCATGGGCATCCGCGTTGAAGTCACGGGTGCGTTCCCCGGCGCGGGACTGATCGCCAGTAATCATCTCAGCTATCTGGATATCCTGGTTTATAGCGCTGTTGCGCCATGCGCTTTTGTGGCCAAGCGTGAAATCCGCGCGTGGCCCGCCGTTGGATGGATTGCCACACTTGCCTGCACCATTTACGTTGATCGCTCCCGCCGCACTGAAACGCATACCATTCAGCCTGAAATACAGTCGGCGCTTGCGGGCGGCTTGCGGCTGTTTCTCTTTCCTGAAGGCACCAGTTCAGATGGGTCCCGCGTGCTGCCATTCCATTCTTCGCTTTTCCAGCCCGCCGTGGACCTGCAGGTTCCCGTTTCCGCCGCGAGTATCGAGTATTGCATCCCTGACGGCGTTGCCGCCGCTGAAGCTTGCTACTTTGGGACGATGAAGTTGTTGCCACATCTCTTGAACCTAATGGGCAAGCATTCCGTGATTGCCAAGATAAACTTTTCTTCCAGTAACTTTCTTTTTAGGGATCGCAAGCAGGCGTCCATCACGATGCATGAAGAAGTTGAGCGGCTTCGATTCGCCAAAATGGAAGTGGTGCAATGAGCGCCTATCGCGAGTTCTCTGACTTATCGGCTGAGCCGGCAGTGCGCGGGTTCTTGCACGACCCGCAGCAAGCAAACGGAGAAGGATTAGTCCTTACGCATGGCGCTGGAGCGAACTGCCAGAGCAAATTACTGATCGCCTTGGCGGGAGCGTTTGCTGATGCTGGGTATCTTGTCCTGCGATGTGATCTGCCATTCCGTCAATCCCGTCCGCATGGTCCGCCATTTCCGGCCATCTCCGCGCGTGATCGTGAAGGTCTGCGGCGTGCCGTGGACGTGCTGCGCTCCAGAACGCCCGGATGCATCTTCCTTGGCGGCCATTCCTATGGCGGACGCCAAGGCAGCATGCTGGCAGCCGAGCAGCCGCAACTTGCTGCCGGACTTCTGTTGCTCTCTTATCCGCTGCATCCGCCACGCAAACCTGCGCAGCTGCGGACTGCGCATTTCCCTCAACTCAAAACTCCATCATTGTTTGTTCATGGCGGGCGCGATCCCTTCGGCTCGCACGATGAGATGAAAGCCGCGTTGGCATTGATCCCGGGCGAGAAGATGCTGCTGGAAATCGAGGGCGCCGGTCACGAGCTGCTTGGGAAGAAAGCACAAGAAAATCTGCCAACCAGAATTGTGCAGGCGTTCCAGAAATTTTCTATAAAAACATAAAGGGTTGTGAGGCTACGCAGCCTAGCGTCGCCACTCGAATACTTTTACCAGGGTCTGCTTCATCCACGGCTTTAGCCGTCCGCGCTGCGAACCGTCGCCTAAGCGCTTGATGATCTCTGCTTGAGTGGGATATGGATGGATTACCGCGCCCAGTGCGCCCACTTTCATCTTGTGCTGTATGGCCATCACCAGTTCGCCGATGCTCTCGCCCGCATGATTGCTCACCAACGTGGCACCCAGCAGCCCGCCATCTTTCTTGCGGACGTGGATCCGGGCAAAGCCTTGAGTATCGCCATCCACCACGCCGCGATCATTCTCCTTAAAGGGGATATGGAATGTCTCTGTTTCCATTTCGCTCTTGCTAGCCCCTTCCTGGTTCAACCCAACATGCGCTATTTCCGGACTAGTGTATGTGCACCACGGGATTACCAGATCGCTGGCCCGCTTGCGGCCAAAGAACAGCGCGTTCTGCAGCGCGATTCTCCCCAGTGCTTCCGCCGTATGGGTAAAGTGAAATCGCGACCCAATGTCGCCAGCGGCAAAAATATTCTTGTTCGACGTACGCAGGTGATCGTCGACGATTACGCCTTTATCGTTGTATTTCACGCCTGCAGCTTCCAGATTCAGCCCTTCGACGTTCGGTACGCGCCCCGCCGCCAACAGAATTTCATCGCCCACAACGGTTTCATTTTTCTCTGCGCGGTTGACGATCAAAATCTTTCCCACCGCAGACTTCTCTGCCCGCTCCACTTTCGCGCCCAGAATAAGGTCGATCCCTTCACGCCGGAATTGCTGCTCCAGCAAGGCAGCCACATCAGGATCTTCTTTTGGAAGCAGTCGAGGCACATCGCTCACCAGAGACACCTGGCTGCCCAGCCGGGCAAAAGCCTGCGCCAGTTCGCAGCCAATTGGTCCGCCGCCAATCACAATCAGGCGTCGCGGCAGCGCTGTGAGGGAAAAGACTGTTTCATTGGTGAGATAGCCCGCTTCCGCCAGTCCGGGGATTGGCGGCACGGCGGCGCGCGCCCCGGTGGCGATGATTGCTTTCTTGAAGTCGAGCCGCTGTCCTTCAACTTCAAGCGAACGCTTGCCAGTGAAGTGGCCATGCCCCAGAAAAACATCCACGCCCAGCCGGGCAAAGCGCTGGACAGAATCATTTGGCGCAATCTCCGCGCGGACGCGGCGGACGCGCCGCATCACATCGGCAAACTCCACTGTTGGCGGTGGCGCTTCTATCCCGAACTCACGGGCTTCAGTCACCGCATAGGCCGCCCGCGCCGCGCGAATCAGCGCCTTCGATGGCACGCATCCATAGTTGAGGCAATCGCCTCCCATGAGTTGACGTTCGACCAACGCAACCCGCGCGCCCAATATCGCTGCCCCAGCCGCAGCCACCAATCCGGCCGTTCCGGCTCCAACCACAACCAGGTTGTAGCGACCCGCCGGCATCGGATTGATCCAGTCAGGCGGGTGCGCATTCTCGACCAGCTTCTTGTTGAATTCATCGGCGGGGCTCACCTCAAAGGCATGAGGTGGCGTCATTGCAGGCTTCCTCCGCAACTGGAACCTGCGCCCGCGGTGCAGCCAAAGCAATGGCTGTCAGTGGCAATCGGCTTTTGCGCCAGTTCAGCGAAGGATTCAATCTCCCATACGGTCTTTCCGCTGGGCGTTTCCAGATCAAGCATCTGGTTGAAGTCGCAATCATAAACCCTACCGTCCCATCCAATGCTCACCAGGTCGCGGCACATTAAACCATTCACGGTCGCAGGATTAAAATGGTTCGTTAGCAGCGCCATGTAAGCTTCATGTTTCCCTTCGCGAAAAAGAAACTCTGCAAAGCGCTTGATTGGCATGTTGGTAATCGTGAACAGCCTGTCAAATTCGATTGCAAAGTTTTCGCGCAACTGCTTCTTGTAATCGGCTTCTAGGGCGTCCTGTGGGGGCGGCAAGGATGCTCCCAGCGGGTTATAAACCAAATTCAGCGTCAGCCCTGTTCCGTTCTGCCCATAGCCGATTGCATTCAGCAGCCGCAGTGCGCGGATACTCTTCTCAAATGCGCCTTTGCCGCGCTGCTGGTCCACATTGCTCTCTGTATAACAAGGCAGGCTGGCGGTGATCTCAACTTTATTGGCTGCAAGGAATTCCGCCAGCGTCTCTTCTCCGGGTTCAAAAAGGACGGTGAGATTGCAGCGATCGATCACCTGCTTCCCCATGCGTCGCGATTCGCCCACCAGCGAACGAAAATTTGCGTTCAGCTCCGGCGCGCCGCCGGTGATGTCCACAGTGTGGATGGAAGGCGTTGCCGCCAGTAGCTCCATGATGCGTTCCGCCACCTTTGTAGGCATGATCTCGGTGCGCTTGGGGCCGGCTTCCACATGGCAGTGGTGGCAAGCCTGATTGCAGAGCTTGCCCACGTTGATTTGCAGTGTGGTTGCCTCGCGGCGCTTCAGTTCGTCTATCCCGTGTTGCCGCAACGTGCCTTTGAAATCAGCCGCTGGAGCACGGTTCAATATTGGCAGGAGCGTGGTTTTCTCAGCCATCCCGCAAGCCCTCTCTTCACTACAATATAATGTAACGATACAGGGCGGAAGCGTGTCCAGCGAACATGCTTTTCCTAAATTGATTAGATACTAAATTAGCTATTCTTATAAGGCGCTGCCCCCGGCGTGTCTTTGCCGGCAAGACTCAACGCATACATGGAAAAAACGCCAGGTCGTCAACCCAAAGTCAGCATCATTGTCCTGACGTGGAACAGCTATGATGTCACCCGCGATTGCCTGCTTTCACTCAGAAAGATTGATTATCCTGCGTTCGAAGTAGTGCTGGTGGATAACGGTTCAGTCGATGGTTCCGGCAAAAAGCTGGCCCAGGACTTTCCTGATGTAAGAGTCATCCTTAATGACAAGAACCTTGGATTCCCGGGCGGCAACAATGTTGCCATGCGCGACATTCTCGCTCGAGGAACGGATTATGTGCTGCTGCTGAATAATGACACGATTGTTGCGCCGGATTTTCTCGCCGAACTTGTCCAAGTGGCCGAAAGCGATCAGCGCATCGGCATGGTGAGCCCAAAAATTTATTATTTTGAACCGGCGGATAAAATCTGGTACGCCGGCGGCAAGTATGTTCCCTGGAAAACTTTTCCCATCCACGTTGGATTGCGTGAGACTGACGTTGGCAGTTATGACCAGACAAAGGAAGTTTCTTTCGTCTCAGGATGCGCTCTTCTGGTGAGAGCGGAAGCCGTGCAGAAAGTCGGCTTGCTGGATGAAATCTTTTTCATGGGTTATGAAGATGTGGATTGGTCGGTACGCACCCTGCGCGCGGGGTACAAGGCAATGTATGCTCCCGCGTCCATTGTGTGGCACCGCGATTCCTACGTTACGAAGCAGAGTATGGGATTTGCCAAGCGGGATTTTTACAACATGAGAAATGCCGTTTTGTGCGCGCGCAAATATCTGCCCCGGCATCAGCTGCCGTTGTTCGCATTCTCCATGAGCACATATGTGGGCTATGTCACGCTCAGGTCTTTGTTTCAGGCGGACTTCAAACGCGCCGCGGGCCTTTATCGCGGTCTCTGGGATGGCTGGCGCACTGCGCTCCCGGAGAAACTCCCCTCGTTATAATGCTTTCATAAATTCGGGAAGGGTCGGATTTTGTGTTCTGTCTCCCATGAGCGAGTTTTTCTATAAATCGGTGGAAGCGCTGGCGAGCAGGATCAAAGGACGGCCATTCCACCTGGATCGAAATATTCCGCTGTCGTTGTTGTTGGGATTGCTCATCCGGCGCGCCACCTGGCTCATCCGCGGCCTGCTCAAACTTCTGATTTTGCAGCGCCGCATCGCAACTGTGTTCATGGCCAAAGGAGTCAATCTCCGTGGCACGTCGCTCATTCGTTTTGGCAAAGGCGTTACCCTGGAGCGCGGCGTCATCATCGACGGGCTCATGCGGAGTGGCGTCGTTCTGGGCGATAACGTTAAAATCGGCCCGTATTCGGTATTGCTGGGAGCACCCATCTCCAACCTGGGTGAAGGCATCCGACTAGGCGCTAATTCAGCTGTCGACGCATACTCCTTCATCGGCAGCTCCGGCTTTGTTTCCATCGGGGAAAACGTGATTATGGGCCAGCATGTGAGCTTTCATCCCGAGAATCACGTTTATGACCGCACTGACATTCCTATTCGCAGCCAGGGGACTACACGTTTGGGCATCACTATTGAAGATGATGTATGGGTAGGCGCGAATGTGACTTTTCTGGATGGCGCGGTGGTCGGCCGAGGATGTGTGATCGGGGCTGGTTCCGTGGTGAGAGGCAAGATTCCGCCTTATTGCATCGCGATAGGAGTCCCCGCGAAAGCCAAGCTTCTGCCCCGAGCATGGAAGTGAACAGAGGATGAGACAATGATCGCAAATGCCGGCGCCGTCGTTCTTTTGCGAAAGCAGAAGGGGCTCCATCGTGAGCTGCAGAATCGGCCGAACCTCTGGTCCATTCGCATCGCATTCCTGTGCGGGTCCACGGTCAATGAGGTCGCCGCTTTTCTTGAGCTGCTGCTGCTGGAACAAGGCATACAGCCGGTTTTCTACTTCTCGGACTACAACAAGTATTTTGAGGAAGCTGTTCTCGATACGGCGCGCCTGGTTGAATTCAAGCCCGATATCATTTTCGTGTACACATCCTCGGCAAATATTCAGGGCTGGCCGCTGCTGGACACATCCGAGTCCGATTTGAATGCTTACGTTGTAGCGGAAAGCATGCGCTTTGCCGCTATCTGGAATGGGCTCCAGCCGCTCGGCGCCGTTGTGGTGCAGAACAATTTTGAGTTTCCGGCGCAACGCCTGCTGGGCAATTATGATGCGGTAAGCCCCACGGGCCGGATCAGGTTCATCAACCTGCTAAATACAGAATTTGCGCGCGAAGCCAACGCGCGTACCAATCTTCTTATCCATGATTTCAGCGGAGTGGCTGCTTCAGTAGGCCTGAAAGCTTTTCACGACGCTGGTCGCTGGTTTAGCTACAAGATGCTCACGACGCCCGAAGGCAGCCTTGAGGTCGCCAAGTCTGCTGCCGCCATGGTGTTGGCGATTTATGGCCGCACGCGGAAATGCCTGGTCCTTGATCTGGACAATACGCTCTGGGGCGGAGTCATTGGCGATGACGGTCCGGAACAAATCAAGATTGGCAGAGAAACCGCGGAAGCTGAGGCTTTTACTGCATTTCAAGAACATTGTCTTCAACTCAGAAGCCGCGGAATTCTGCTGGCTGTTTGCTCTAAGAATTCTGAAGAAATTGCGCGCCAGGGGTTTGAGCACCCTGATTCGGTTCTTTTGCTGGACCACTTTTCCTGTTTCAAGGCGAACTGGGAGCCCAAGCATGAGAACATCAAAGCGATTGCTTCTGAGCTGAATATAGGCCTGGATAGCATCGTCTTTGTGGATGACAATCCGGCGGAGCGTGAGATCATTTCCGCGCAACTGCCGGCGGTGGCAGTTCCGGACGTGGGCAGTGACCCCAGCGGATTTATTCGCGTTTTGGAGGATGGACGCTACTTTGAGCCGGTGCGGCTTTCACGCGAAGACCTGAAACGTGCCGAGCAGTACCAGGAGAATGCGGAACGCGCTGCTTTCCAGGGCCGCTTCCAGAATTATGATGAATACCTGGAATCACTGGACATGAGCGCTGAGGTGGCAGCGTTCAAGCCGGTCTATCTCGACCGCATTACACAATTAATCGGCAAGACCAACCAATTCAACCTGACCACCCGCCGGTACACGCGAGCACAGGTGGAGGCTATCTCCGTTGATCCCTCTTACATCTCGCTCTATGGAAAATTGACAGATAAGTTCGGTGATAACGGGCTGATCTCGGTCATCATTGGGAGGAAAGAAAACCACATTTTGCACATTGACCTGTGGATCATGAGTTGCCGGGTTTTGAAGCGCGGAATGGAGACGGTGATGCTTGATGCGCTGGTTGCCGAGTGCCAGAGTCAAGGCATCGGCGAAATTCGCGGTTACTATATCCCAACTGACAGAAATGGGTTGGCTGCCGGTCACTACACGGCTCTTGGCTTTAAGCGAAGCGGGGGTGATGATCAGCATCAGGTATTCAGACTGGATCTCTCCCAAGGCTACCAACCCCAGAATAAGTATATTAAGGAGTACGTACATGAGTGATATCCTGGCCGAGTTGCAACCGATCTTTCGCGATGTGCTTGACGATCCCGCACTGCAGATCACACGGCAGTCCAGCGCGGCGACAGTCGCCAACTGGGACTCTCTGGCGCACATCAACCTGGTATCCGCAATCGAGCAGGAATTCCACATCCGTTTCAGCCTGAGCGAACTGGCAGAATTGAAAAACGTAGGCGATATGATCGACCTGATGGAACAAAAGCTCGCGGCAAAATGAACGCTTACCGCTGGTCTGAACTACATACCGGGCTCGCGCATTCGTTTTCGGTGCAACTAACGTCGGCAATGATGCAGGATTTTTTGCGTTTGTCCGGTGACACCAATCCTCTTCATCTGGACGCTACGTTTGCCAAAGAGGCAGGATTCCCCGACGTTGTAGCTTATGGCATGATGACGTCTGCACTGTACTCACGGATGGTGGGCGTCTATCTCCCCGGCCGTTTTTGCCTGCTCCACGGTATTCAGGTGGACTTTTCCAATCCTGCATACGTGGGTGACTGGCTAACGGTAAAGGGCGAAATTGCACATCTGAACGACGCATTTCGGCGGATCGAGATCAAGGCTTCAATTGAGAATGGCACGCAAGTGATCTCCAAAGCAAAAATCCGGGTGGGCTTAAATGAGCGCTGAGACAATCCTGATCACCGGCGCTTCTTCCGATCTCGCGTTAGAGCTAATTCGTTCCATCGCCAAGAACGGGCCTGCTTTCCGAATCCTGGCCCATTTCCATGAAGGACAGGAACGGATGGAGCAGATGAAATGTGAATTAGGCGACAGCTTCATTCCGATCCAGGTGGATTTAAGCTCCCGGGAGGGCGTTGAGCACCTGATAACTCAAGTTCGTTTGTATGCGGAATTTCCGAGCAAGGTTGTTCACTTTGCCGGGCTCAAGCTGCGCCTGGAGCGCTTCCACCAAGCCGACCTGGAGCATTTTGACGCTGATTTTCAGGTCCAGGTGCGCGCGGGCATGCGGCTGCTGCAAGAGTTTCTTCCGGCGATGGCACGCGCCGAATGGCACACCAAAGTGGTGCTGGTGCTTTCCAGTGTTACCGTTGGCGTTCCAGCCAAATTCATGTCTGCCTATACGGTAGTCAAATATGCGGAGCTCGGTCTTTTGCGCGCCCTGGCCGCCGACTATGCGGGCACTGCGGTGAACATTAATGGAGTTTCGCCCTATATGGTGGAAACCCAATTTCTTTCTGAAATTCCAGAGAAGGCCCTGCAACTTGCTGCTGCCGCCAGTCCTGGCAAGCGCCTGGCCAAGCCCGCTGAAATAGTGGCGGCCATCCAATTTCTTCTTTCGTCGGGATCAGACTATCTTTGCGGAGTGAATCTGCCGGTGACCGGTGGGGCGGTTTTCTAAGCTACCTTGGCGTTGAAACTGTCCCAGCATGAATGCTGCAGTAATGAAAAATTTCTTTCGTGTTGCCATCAGTCTTGGAGTGCTCGCCGGCCTTGTCTTGCTGGAACGCAAGCGTCCGTTGCGACGCGAACGTGAATCCAAGCTCCGCCGCAATAGCCGCAATCTGGCTGTAGCAGCATTAGGCGCGCTTACTGTGCAACTGCTGGAAGCTCCAATCGTCCAGCCGCTGGCGCGATCAGTAGAGAAGAGAAAGCTCGGCCTGCTGAAACAGCTGAACCTCCCCCGGCCGCTTGAGGTCATGGCCGCAGTAGTCCTCATGGACTATACGCTCTATCTCTGGCATGTACTCACACACCGCGTTCCATTTTTATGGCGATTTCACGCTGTCCATCACGTCGATCTTGATCTGGACGCGTCCACGGCGCTCCGCTTCCACTTCGGAGAGCTGGCGATTTCAGTACCGTACCGCGCCGCGCAGGTTGTGTTGATCGGCGTTGATGCTGAAGCGCTCAGTTACTGGCAGATGTTTCTTTCGCTTTCAATCTTGTTTCACCATTCCAATGTGCGCCTGCCCCGCAGGTTGGAATCGGCATTGAGTTGGTTCCTGGTGACGCCCCGCATGCACGGCATCCATCACTCCAATGAACCGGCTGAGGCCAATACCAACTGGTCAAGCGGATTGGCGTGCTGGGACCGGATTCATCGCACATTCCGGCTCAATATGCCGCAGGAACAAATCCGGATTGGCGTGAAAGGGATCGACACGGAAGAGCGCGTTCGACTGCCGAAAATTCTTACTCAGCCATTCCGCGACGTTCCTGAAGTCGCTGCTTTCTTGCGCGCTCCGGCCGCAGATTAATCGCTGGCGTTCGCCACCCCGGCTTTCACCACGCGCGGAGAGCCCTTCTGCAATTCGTGTTTTGCCAGTGATTCAAGATGGACTTCGTCCGGGCCATCCGCCAGGCGCAGAGTTCTTACATTAGCCCACGCTCCCGCGAGGAATGTGTCCTGGGAAACCCCAGCGCCGCCATGCGCCTGAATCGCGCGGTCCAACACGCGTAAAGTGATGTTGGGAGCCAGAACTTTAATCATCGCGATTTCCGCCCGCGCTTCCTTGTTGCCCACCGTATCCATCATGTAGGCGGCTTTCAAGGTGAGCAGGCGCGCTTGCTCAATTTCCATGCGCGATTGCGCAATGTCTGCCCGCAGCGTGCCTTGTTCCGCCAGCGGCTTGCCAAAAGCCACGCGCGACTTCACCCGCTGGCACATGGTTTCCAGCGCGCGCTCCGCCACGCCGATGCAGCGCATGCAGTGGTGAATGCGTCCCGGCCCAAGGCGGCCTTGGGCAATCTCAAAGCCGCGTCCTTCACCCAGAAGCATATTCGTTACAGGGATGCGCACATTCTCAAAATTCACTTCGCCATGCCCGTGCGGCGCGTGGTCATAGCCAAACACCGTAAGCATCCGCTCGATCTTTACCCCCAGCGCGTCCATGGGCACCAGCACCATGGATTGCTGCTGATGTTTCTCGGCCGTTGGATCGGTCTTGCCCATAAAGATTGCGATCTTGCAGCGCGGATCGCCCGCTCCGGACGACCACCACTTGCGGCCATTCAAAACGTATTCATTCCCTTCGCGTCGAATGCTGGCCTGAATGTTCGTCGCGTCCGACGATGCGACAGCCGGCTCGGTCATGGCGAAGCACGACCTTATTTCTCCGGCCAGCAGCGGCTTCAGCCAGCGCTCTTTCTGTTCAGGCGTTCCGTAGCGTGCCAGCACTTCCATGTTGCCGGTATCGGGCGCGGAACAATTGAAGACCTCCGGCGCCAGAATGCTGCGGCCCATGATCTCGCACAATGGCGCATATTCCAGATTCGTGAGTCCCGCGCCATTCTCATCGTCAGGCAAGAAAAGATTCCACAATCCGGCAGCGCGCGCCTTGGGCTTCAGCTCTTCAATCACCTTGGTCGGAGCCCAGCGGTCATTCTCAATTTCCTGGTAGTAGCGCTTTTCATTGGGATAAATATGCTCGTCCATGAATGCGCGTAAGCGCTGCTGCAACGATTTAACTTTGTCGGTGTAATCAAAATTCATGTGGGCGGTCCTTCAGCGTGGTTTGGGCTGCTATAAGGCTAGTCGATTCACCGTGATTCATCAAATGAATCATTGGAATAGTGTAAAATTTGTGGCGTGCATCTGAGCCAGGTCGATCTTAACCTGTTTGTTGTGCTGGAGGCCATCTACCGCGAGGGCAATCTGACGCGCGCGGGCCGGCAGCTCAAGCTTACGCAGCCGGCCATGAGCCACGCGCTCAAGCGGCTGCGCGAACTGTTACAGGACCCTCTTTTCATCCGCGAAGGCGCGAACATGGTGCCAACTCCATTCAGCCGCAATATGATTAATGAAGTGCGCCAGGCGCTGCAGATTCTGGAAGTAAATCTTTACGAGAACCGCAATTTTGATCCGGCCCACACACGCCGCAATTTCCAGATTGGATTCTGGGAGCTGATGGAATCCACAATCCTGCCTCCGCTGGCAAAAGTTTTGGCCCGGGCTGCTCCGGAAATCTCCATCACCACGCTGCGCGTGAAGCGCCGTGAAATTGAGCAGGAACTGGCCGGGGGAACTTTGGACCTTGTCCTGGATATTCCCATCACCATCAGTGACAATCTTCGCCAGCAACCCCTGTTTTCCGATCGCGTTGTGGTCATGGCGCGCAAGGGGCATCCTGCAATCGGGCGAGAGCTCGATTTGGACACGTATCTAAGGCAGGACCATGTTCTGGTCTCTTCGCGGCGTCTCGGCGCCAGCCTGGTGGACACTGAATTGAATCGTTCGGGTCGCAAGCGCCAGATCGTCCTGCGCTGCCAACATTATTTTGCCGCGTGCCGCGTTGTGGGTGAAACTGACATGCTGCTGACCATTCCGGAGCATTACGCGCAGATGCTCAACGTCGGCTTTGATCACCGGCTATATCCGTTTCCGCTGAAGAGCCTGCAACAGCTGGAAATTCATATGTACTGGCATGAGAGCGCGGAAAACGATCCGCCCAACCGCTGGCTGCGTGAGCAGATCAAGAAAGTGGTGGACGAAATATTTTCAGTTGCACCGCCTGAAGTTCGCGGTCGCGCGCGCAGAACTGAAAAAGTCCGGCCCAAGCCACAACTCATCAGGAGAAACCCATGAAAGGTAGATCATGAAAGCAGCAGTCTTGCATGAATTAAAGAAGCCGATGGTGATTGAGGAAATTGAACGTCCCAAGCCTGGCGATGGAGAAGTCCTGATCAAGGTAGAGGCCTGTGGTGTCTGCCATTCTGATCTGCATGTTGCCGAAGGCGATTGGAAACAATTCGCGGGAATAACAAAGCTGCCGCTCATCGTCGGGCATGAGGTTGCGGGCAAAGTAGTTGAAGTCGGCTCCGGCGTAAGCGCGTTGAAAGTAGGCGACCGCGTCGGCGTCCCATGGATTTTCTGGACGTGCGGCGAGTGCGAGTTCTGCCGTGAAGGCAATGAGAATCTCTGCGTGAAACAAAAAATTACTGGCGTGACTGTCGATGGCGGCTACGCGGAGTACATCAAAGCGCCCGCCACCCACGCAACGAGAATTCCTGACTCAGTTTCATCCGTGCAAGCCGCGCCGCTTTTTTGTGCCGGCGTCACCGTATATCGTGCCATTATGCAGGCGAAGCCGCAACGCGGGCAGCGGCTTGCGGTCTTTGGCGTGGGCGGACTGGGGCATTTGGCTATTCAGATCGGCGTGCATCTCGGGCTTGAAGTCTCGGCGGTCGATGTCGCCGACGAAAAATTGGCTCTGGCAAAATCTCTGGGCGCAACCAACACCTTCAATGCCGCCACTTCCAACGTGGTAAAAGAAATGCGCCGTCGCGGCGGCGCCCACATCGTTTTGGTTACGTCGGGCTCCAAGGCCGCGTATGACGCAGCGTTTTACTGCGTGCGTCCCACCGGCACTCTGCTCGCTGTGGGCCTCCCCTCCGATGAAATTTCTTTTCCTGCCATCATGATGGCCGCCGGCGAAGTAAACATCAAAGCTTCCGCTGTCGGCACGCGCAAAGATCTGGAGCATGTTCTGGCGCTGGCGGCAGAAGGCAAACTGCATTGCCAGGTCGCGACGCGTCCGCTGGCTGAAGTAAACGACGTAATGGAAGAAATGCGCGGCGGAAAAATTTCCGGACGGGTTGTTCTCACCATGTAGCCGCGCAAAGCAGCGTCCCGCAAGCTGATTTATATTGGATTCAGGAGCATTTTTGAGGGAATAGATGAGAGAAGCGGTGGTAGTTACAAGCTCGCGCACGGCGCTGGCAAAATCTTTTCGCGGATCGTTCAACGCAACCCGTCCCGATGACCTGGCAGCACACTGCATTAAGGACGTGCTGCGAAAGACGCCAAAACTCGACCCCACCGAAATAGAAGACGTGATCCTGGGCTGCGGACAGCCGCACGGTCCGCAAGGCCACAACGTGGCTCGAGTTGCCGCCATGCTGGCGGGTCTTCCGCCAACTACCGCCGGGACCACGGTGAATCGTTTTTGTTCGTCGGGATTGCAGGCCATAGCCATGGCCGCGCACCAGATCATGCATGAAGGCGTGGACGCGGCGATTGGCGGTGGAGTGGAAAGCATCAGTATGGCCGTCCGCGATAGCAGTCCTAATCCTCTTTTGCAGGCGACCATGCCGGGAATTTATATGGTGATGGGCGATACAGCGGAAGTGGTGGCCAAGCGCTACAAAGTCAGCCGCCAGGTGCAGGATGAATACTCATTGCTGAGCCAGCAGCGTACCGCGCGCGCGCAGCAGGAAGGGTTTTTCAATAAAGAGATTGCGCCCATCAAGGTGACCAAGTCCCTGTTGGACAAGAAGACGAATGAAGTCATCGGCAAGGAAGAAGTGGTGGCCGATAAAGACGAGTGCAACCGCCCCGACACCACGCTGGAAGGCTTGCTGGCGCTCAAGCCGCATTTCGATCCGACGAGCGGGCAGGGTTCCGTTACGGCGGGAAATTCCTCGCAACTTTCTGATGGCGCTTCCGCCACGCTGCTGATGTCGCGCGAGCGGGCGGACCAGCTCGGCATCCCTTATCAACTGATTTTTCGCGGTTTCCAGGTAGCAGGCTGTAATGCCGACGAAATGGGAATCGGCCCAATTTACGCCGTGCCCAAACTGCTCCGCCGCGCAGGCCTGAAGATTGAAGACATTGACATCTGGGAACTGAATGAAGCGTTCGCCGTGCAAGTGGTCTATTGCTTCCACCATCTCGGTATCGATCCGGAAAAGCTCAACGTGAACGGCGGGTCCATAGCTATCGGTCATCCCTTTGGCATGACTGGCTCGCGCATGGTGGGCAGCATGGCCAATGAGATGGAGCGGCGCAAACATCGCTACGGAGTGGTGACGATGTGCGTTGGAGGCGGTCAGGGAGCGGCTGGTCTCTTTGAGCGTGCGTAGCTTGAGGCGTTAGAAGGCGTGAGCGATCCCGCAGAGCGGGTGAGAGGGAGCCTTCTGCCGAAATCCCGAGCGAACTTTGCGAGGGATCTATTTTGCAAGGAGTTTTATGGCGACAACAGCTTCTGGTCGGGCGTTCAAGAAAGGTGCAGGATTTCTGCTGGAAGATACACCTGCAGATGAAATTTTCACTCGCGAACGACTGAGTGAAGAGCATCTCGCCATTGAGCGAACGGTGGAAGAGTTCTGGGCCAATGAAGTAGAGCCCAATCTGCCGGCCATCCGCCAGAAAAAACCGGGCGTGGCGCTGGAAGTGTTGAGAAAGTCCGCCAGGCTGGGCCTGCTTGGTATATCGGTCCCGGAAAAATTTGGCGGCATGGAAATGGACCTGCCTTCAGTGATGGTGGTGGCCGAAGTGATGGGCCGCGACGCATCTTATGCCGGCTGGCACTCGGCGCACACGGGCATAGGATCACTCCCGATTCTGTTTTTCGGCACGGAACAGCAAAAAGGAAAGTATCTTCCACGATTAGTGAGCGGCGAGCTGCTGGCTGCCTATGCGCTCACTGAACCGCTCGCCGGGTCTGATGCGCTGGCTGCGCGCACACGCGCAGATCTTAGCGCTGATGGCAGGCACTATATCCTAAACGGCCAAAAGATGTGGATTACCAACGGCGGCGCAGCGGATGTGTTTATCGTGTTCGCCAAGGTCGGCGGAGAAAAGTTCACGGCATTCATCGTGGAGCGCGCGTTTGGCGGCCTGACCAGCGGCGCGGAAGAGCACAAGATGGGGATACAGGGCAGCTCGACGACGGCCATCTATTTTGACAATGTGAAGGTGCCTGTTGAGAACGTACTGGGTGAAATCGGCCGCGGACACGTGATTGCCTTCAATATTCTTAATATCGGACGGCTCAAGCTTGGGCCTGCCGTGATGGGCGCGGCCAAAAACATTCTTTCCATCAGCATTAAATATGCCAAGCAGCGCAAAGCATTTGGCGTGCCCATTGCCAGCTTCGGCGCCATGCAGCACAAGCTGGCGGAAATGGCGATCAGGATTTTTGCCACTGAGTCCATGGCGTGGCGGGTGGTCGGGCTGATTCAGGAGCAGTTGAGCGGCGGAGCGCACGATTCCGCTGATTCCGCCGATTCCGCCAAAGTCGAACTCAAAGCCGCAGAAGAATATGCGGCTGAGTGTTCCATGGTAAAAGTTTTTGCCGCCGAAATGCTGGATTACGTCGCTGACGAGGGTGTCCAGATTCATGGCGGCTATGGTTTCCACCAGGACTATGCTGTTGAGCGCTACTATCGCGACGCGCGCATCAATCGCCTTTTTGAAGGCACCAGCGAAATCAACCGGCTCGTGATCTCTGGGATGCCTTTAAAACGTGCGGTTCGTGGTCTTCTGCCATTGTTGGAGGCTGCACAAAAAGAGCTGGCCAATACCAGTCAAGACGAAGCGAACTCTGATCCGGAAACTCGCCTGGTCTGCAACGCCAAAAGAATCGCGCTCTTTACGCTGGGCGTTGCACATCAGAAACACGGCGCGGAGCTGGAGAAACAACAGGAAGTCGTCATGAGCCTTTCCGACCTCTTTATGGAAACTTTCGCCATGGAGTCCACGCTGTTGCGCTGCCGGAATCTTGCCGCTACCGGCAACAGCACCGCAAATGCCATCTGCCAGGTTTTTCTGCGCGACGCCATCAGCAGGATGCAGGCCGCCTCGCAGAACGTGCTGAGCGCCTGCTCGGGTAACGATCTGGAAGGCCACATGAGCAAGCTGAAGTCCCTGACGGATTATCAGCCGGTGAATGCCATCGCGCTTCGCCGCAATATTGCAGAACGTCTGCTGGCCAGCGAACGCTACATATTCTGATTTACGTATTCGGCGCAATTGGGCACTCTTTGTTGGCGTGTGAACACATATTTGTGTTAATCTCCGCCCCACTTCTGATGTGTGCCTTGTTCAAATTCGCAAAACCCAGCCCGTCTATCGCCCAGCCAGCGGCGGCGCGGTCTCTTGAATTGAAAGAAGCGCAACTGGCCACCTGTTCTTATGGCCAGCGCACGGGCGGCGACTTGCATGATTATTTCCGCGTGAATCCTGATCGGGTTTTATTTGCCATGATTGACGTTGCCGGAACGCAGGAACAGAATCGCGCGGTCGTAGCCGCTGCGCAAAGCGCATTTCGGGCATGTGGCCAGCAATTGCTGAGCAAACAAGATGCCAACGAAGCGGATGCGATGATCGAAATCTGCGTGCAAATGAATCGGGCCATTCTGAACGCTGCGGAGCGTGTCTGTTCCTGCGCGGCTTTTGCCGGCTGCTACAACGAGAGCCTGGGCACCGTTTGCTACGTGAATGCTGGTCATACCCCAGCTCTGCTTCGCGACCGGACGGGAGTGATTGAACTTGGCGCAACAGGTTTACCGCTCGGCCTGTTTTCACATTCCGCCGCCGATGCTTCCATGGTGGCTCTTGAGCCCGGGGCTGCGCTGGTGCTGGTTTCACGTGGGCTAGTGGAGGCAACACGCAAAGGAAAAGACTTCGGAATGGGCAAGGTCAAAGCAATTATCGGCGCTCCGGCACAAAACGCAGAGGAAATCTGCGTCAGCCTGCTTGGCCATATCCAACAATTTGCGAGTCCCAAGCCTCCAGAATATGCTGGAACAGTCCTGGCTCTGGCGCGTTATGCAGCAGGCAGAGCGTTTGCCGCCAGTCTGTGATCAATGAGGGCGAGTGGCCCCGCGATCCTGCTCTTGAAAACCCCAACTGCCAATCTCTTATTTTCAGTGGTTTGCGTCCACATGCGCTGGCCCATGTTCAGCTCAATCGACATTGAAAAACCTTAAATCCGCCCTAAGGTACATGCCCCCATCACTTGTTCGCCCTGACCTTGGGGCAATTGACCTTCCTTTGGGGTCAAAGTAATTTCTAGGTACCTCCCCAAGGGCTTTTTAGAGCCTTCCCTCGTACATATTGAAGAAATCGATTCCAGTCGATGAATCGCAAGGAGAACCTGGTGCCGATCAGTAAATCTCAGCGCGGCTTTAGCTTGACCGAACTTCTGGTCACGTTGGCAGTTCTTATGACTGGCGGGGCCGTAGCCGTCATGAATATTTCCGGAGCGGTGCGCGGCTCGCATGTGGAAACTGCTTACCAGAACACGTTGGACCAGTTGCGCTTTGCGCGTCAGGTTGCCATTGATAAGCGGACTGTTTGCCGAGTGGATTTCACCGCTCCCGGGACGATATCGGTTACGCAGGCATTTGCCGATGGCACGCCGGTTCAGATCGAAACCATCACTTTGCCGACGGATGTCCAGTACACAATTGTGGCGGGAATGCCGACTCCACCAACGCCGACGCCAGACAACATCGGCAGTGGCAGGGTAGCAATTGATTTTGACCAGGTGAAGTCCGGAGGAGGAACCACAATTTTCTTTCAGCCCGACGGATCTGCATTGGATGCTTTCGGCCTGGTGAATGACGGTGTGATCTACGTCGCGCGTCCAGGTGACTTGAGCGGGGCCCGCGCGATTACGCTGCTGGGCACAACTGGCCGTATCCGCGGCTGGCGACTGGGACCGAAGCCCGGTGGAGGTGTGATATGGGAATAAGACGCAAGGCCAAGCAACAGCGTGGCTTTACCTTGATGGAAGCAATGGTTGCGGCCATTGTGCTGGCCACCGGACTGTTAAGCGTGCTCTCTCTGTTTGCATATTCGCTGAGCAACCTCCAGATGTCACAAGAAGACCTGATTGCGCGAGCGAAAGCGAAAGAAGGACTGGAGAGCGTTTTCAGCGCGCGCGATTCATCACAGATTGATTTCAGCCAGATCAATAACAAAGCCAATGGCGGCATCTTCCTGGATAACTTTGCCCCCATCTATGATCCGCCAGGCGCCGACGGGATCGCGAATACAGATGACGACAGCAACAGCGCCAACTCGCAGATCGACGCTATCGTGCTTCCGGGTCCGGACGGCATCCTGGGAACGCTGGATGATATTCGCCAGCCGTTGAACAACTTTCAACGCCAGATTACCTTATTGCCGGTCTTTCTCACGGGCACAACCACGGTAAATAACAATTTGCGGCTCATTACTGTCACGGTGAAATACACGGTTCCGCAGTACGGAACCAGGCAATACCAGATCAGCGCTTATATCTCCAAGTACCGTTAGGAAACAGATTATGAGCAAAATAAGAAAAGGCCAAAAAGGTTTATCGCTGATGGAAGCGCTCGTGGCCATGCTGGTGGCAAGCATCGTTCTTGCCGCCGGAAGCAGCCTGGTTATTAAGGCGCTGCAGATCACTGATTTGGTCACGGTGCGCTCTGAATTGCAGCAGGACGGCCGTGCGGCAATCAATAGCATTCTCAAAGACCTCAGCTTGTCCGGCACTGGAATGCCCGTCGGGGGTGTTCAGCTGCCCACCGGCACAGGCTCAACGAAATCACTATTGGCTTGTGCGGGAGGAGTTTGCGTCCTCAAAAACCACTTCTTCCCGGGGAACCACATGTTTCCCGTGCTGCCCGACGCAAATGATGGCAATGTCCAGCAAGGCACTCCGGACGCCCTCACGACGGTATACCTTGACCGAACTTTGAACCTTGGCACGGCTTCCGCCATCAATGCTTCGGGCTCGCAGATTGATCTCGCGAACGTTGGTGGAGTCAATATCGGCGACCTGATCATTCTGAGCAATGTGCATGGCAGCGCCATTGGCATGGTCACCAATGTGCTCACCGCCAGCAACTCTCTGGTATTCGGCAATTCTGACCCGCTCAACATCAACCAACCCGGCGCCGCCAGTGGAAATATTGCCGCCTTGCAGGACCCGGGTCCGGGGAACAAATATCCGCCGACTACAGCCGCGCGAATTCTTGTAATCAGTTACTACCTGCAACAAAGCGCCGGGCCGGACGGCACCTTTGGAAATGACGATGACAACTGGCAGCTTATACGTCAGGTAAACGGCCAACAGCCCGTACCCGTGATGGATGGCGTAGAAAATCTGCAAGTCACGTATGACGTTTATGACGATACGGCAAACAATTCGTCGAGCACGCTGGTCACCAACACCAAGACCGCAAATGGCACGCCGGGTCTCATTCGAAAAGTAAACGTCGTGCTGAGTGTGCGTTCAACGCGCAAGACTGGGCCAACAAAATCTTTGAGCCATCTTACTTTGGCCGCAGCCGTAAGTCCGCGGAACCTGAGTTTCCGCGACCGGTACAAGTGAGTTCGTCACAGTCAGGAGCAAGTATGGTGATGTCTGGAAAAATTCGTGAAAAGGGCTTTGCTTTAATCGGCGTGCTGCTGTTTCTCGTCCTGCTTTCTGCCATGGCAATAACGCTGTCATACACAGTGCGGACGGAAAAGCGCATCGGCGGCTCTGACCAGGAAGGTAACCTGGCCTATTACGATGCGGAAGCCGGCATGGAAAAAATGACGGCGGACCTGGGCGGCCTGTATGAGAAAACGAAGTCACCATCAGCTGCTACTATCAGCGCTCTGGGTAATGACAAGCCCGCGTTGCCTGACGTAGGTTACAAGTACGTTTTCAATGTGGTGGCGAATCCTGACGGCAGCCCCCAAAGCCATGTCCAGACCATTAGCGCAGGTGATTTTGCCGGCCTTTCAGCGCAGATCATCCCTATCAACCTGGATGTGACGGCAACCCGCGTTTCCGGCGCGCAGGCGCACATGACTCGCGACGTTGAAGTGGCGCAGATACCGGTATTTCAGTTTGGCGTATTTTCAGATAGCGATCTGAGTTACTTTGCCGGACCGAATTTCGACTTCGGAGGACGAGTCCACACCAACGGCGACCTTTACCTGGCGGAAGGAAACGGCTCGACTCTTACTTTCCATGACAAGCTTACGGCCCACGGAGAGGTGATTCGCCAAACACTGGTAAATGGCCTCACGACGAGTGGAAACTATACCGGAACCGTAGATGTGCCGATAGCACCCAACGGCTGCAGCAGTCCTACAAGCTCCTGCCGCTCTCTGGCGGTGACGGAAGGCAGCCTGGTTGGCGGCAAGGGCAGCTCACCCGCGCCGGGATGGGACACGTTTACGCAGAGCACGTACTTCGGCAACCTGGTCCACCACGCCGCGCAATTGACCCTGCCATTTGTGGCCGACGGCGCGCCCATTGAAATTATCCGCGAACCGCTGCCAGGTGAAGATCCAGCCGGCAATCTGGGCTCCTCACGCTTGTATACGCAGGCGCAGATCAGGGTCCTGATGGCTGATACTGCTGCAGACCTGCCCGGTGGAGCACAGTTGGGCGATCTTTCACTGGATACACCCAACACATGTTTTGCGGCTGGCTGCATTGGTGCCGCGAATGACACGATAGATAATCACTGGAAACGGCCTGCCGGGATACCCAGCGGCGATTGGTCCATCCTGGGCGGAACTGTTCGCGTGGAGTTTCGCAAGGCGGACGGCACCTACCAGAACATAACTAAGGAATGGCTTGACCTTGGCTTTTCCCGTGGCCTGCAGACGCCTGATTCCGAACATGGGCGTGCGAATACCGAGAACCCCAACGCCATCATGATCCTGCAGCAGCGCAGAGAAGACCCCTCAAGTTCCAGGGGAACGCTGCTGACATCAGGGCCTTCAAAATACTGGTGGGAGCCTTTGAATTTTTACGATACCCGTGAAGGTGAGCGCCGCGAGAATCCTTTAACTGGCTCCACCTGTTCCGTCGGCGGCGTTATGACTTCGACCGAAATAGACGTAGGCAATCTCAAAAAATGGCTGCTAGGCACCATAGGAACGAACGGTAAGAACGTGGAATCGGTGAGCCAGAACGGGTACATCCTGTATTACGCGGACCATCGCGGCATGCTGGCTGATCCCGATCCCACCGCAACCATTACGGTCAAACATGGCGACTACGGCTACGAAGATTTCGTCAATCCCAGCAGTAGCACGGGGGCTTCCAACAACACGCTAGATGCCGGTGAAGACGTAAACGGCGACGGCAAATTGCAGACCTATGGCGCAGGAAATCTCGGCAACGCGTTCGCAATTTCGAACGGCGATCCGACCGCAGCTCTGGACTGCTCCACCGTTGGCCGTATGAATCGTGTAAGCGGCGCGCGCCACGCGATTGTGATTGAAAACGGTACCCTGGGTAATCTTCCAATCAACTTTCTGGCGGGGACAGGCGGGTTCACCGTGGCCAGTGAAGAGCCTGCTTATATCCTGGGCAACTATAACGCGAGCGATGCCGCGGGATTTGGCGATCCGCATGCATCATCGGCGGTCATCGCGGATACAGTTACTCTGCTTTCAAAGAACTGGAACAATGAGCAGAGCATGTTCAATCCGCGCACCGCGGCAGGCAGCGCAAGTTGTCCGGGGACTGCGTCCTTGGCCAGTGCCGCCGGCAATGGAACCGGCAGACAGGCCTGCACAACTTCTTATCGAGTGGCAATTGCCTCTGGAAAGAGTGTTCCTTTTCCGCATCCTTCCACCGCTGGTAACGATTTCGGCACCGATGGCGGTGTCCACAACTTTCTGCGTTACTTAGAGGAGTGGGGCGGCCAGACTTCAAATTATGAGGGTTCGCTCGTGAGCCTCTATTTCGCGCAATACGGCGTTGGCGCGTTTAAGTGCTGCAACATGGTCTATAACCCTCCGGGCCGTAATTACGCATTTGACCTGGATTTCACCGATCCCAGCAAGATGCCTCCGGGAACCCCTCGCTTTATTGACGTGGTGAACGTTGACATGGTGCAGGACCTGAAGCCTAGATAAAAGATAAGCGCAGGCCGTTACTTCAGTCCCGCTGCGAAATGCGTATGGCCGTAAGTGCCGGTCATCTTGATCGGCACTTCCGCGCCTGCGCCTTTTTTCTTTTTCTTGTAAAACGGATCAAGTATTTTCAGGAAGATTGATTTTGCCCCGGTAGTTGCCTGTGAAACCGTCGCCAGCATACGCATCTTGCCCCGCAGGTTAATGCGCTTGTTGACCAGATTGTACGTGCCTTTCATATCGGCTGCTGCTCCCGGCATGGCGAAGGAGACGGGTGAAAATGTCGCCACGCCATCTTTCATTGCCACATCTCCTTTCAGGTCAGTGAGCACGCGCTCAAAACCGTTGGGATCGTCATCCTGGTCGTGGTCCTTCTGTTTGTCTTTTTTCCCTTCAGCGCGTTCACTAAGCTGGTCAACATCTTTCTGCGTTTTCGCTGAGGTGAAGCTTGCGCGATTGATATTGAAATTGCCCGTGAGGCGTACCCGTTCCTTGAAGGGCCTGTGTTCCGGTGGCAGCACAACCTGAGTTTGGAACACGACGGGGCCAACGACAGGTGAGCTCTTGGCGTCAGAGAAAAGAAGTATCAGGTCCTGTATCTCACCCTGGCCATGCGTCACATCAAGAGTTACGGTTTTTGGTTTGCCGGAAACACTGCCGTGAGCTATCAAGTCGGTGTTGCCCAGGCGGGCCTCAAGCGAAGGCAAAACCAGGTCGCCGGTTTTCATGTCAAGGACGCCACGAAACTGGGTGCTCAGGTGGAACGGATGGCCGCTTTCTTTCACTTCAAAGTTCGGGGAATCCGTGGCGCCTGCAACGTTCAATGTTTCCATGTTGCCCGAGAATTCACCGCGCGAGGAAACCACTCCACCCAGGGCTTTGAAGACGCCAAGGTCAGCCCGGGTTAAGACATATTTGCCGGAAATTGCCGTGCTGCGTACCGTGCCTTTTTCGTCTTTCCATGGACCAATGGAGCCGCTTGATTCCACTTCGCCCGGTGGCAGGGGCAGCCGCAGTGACACCTGGAAAGGAACTACGTTGCGTCCTCCGATATCGTGAAACAGCGCGTGGTGAATCTGAAAAACCAGATTGTTCTCGCCGTTCTGGCCGGTCGCCAACTCAAGCAGAGCATTGTCCGCGCGAAGCTCTTCAATAATGGTCTGATCGCTTCCTGAGCCCTCTTGGCCATGCAGGTTGGCGCCGCCTTTAGGAACATGAATACGCAGACCATCGGCAATAATTCTTCTGATCCTTCCCGGCTTGCTTAGCAGCCCGGAAAACGTGCTTTCAATCGTGAATTTGCGAATCGTAATGATGGGCTCGCCCGGCTTTTGTCCGGCAGCGGAAGTCTTTTGCCGAAACACGACATCTTCAGCGATGCATCCCGGAAAAGGAAAATACGTGCTGTGAAAGCCACGGATCTCCACTTGCGCGGACGATGCGCGCTCCAGCCGTTTGGTCATGGCTTCCCTGGTAAAAGGCCACTTCACTGCCATGATCACCAGAAATATGACCGCTAAGATCGAAACAGCCAATAGAATCCAGCGAAATTTTTGAGCTGGTGCTCTCGTTGCAGTGGCTCTCTGCGGAGGTGCGACTTCTGTCGGCGGCATGGTTATCTATTTGGATGCCGAATTTCAGGAGTATCTGAGCAACGGCTCTGTTTTCGGGAACAACTTCCGAAGAAGATTGACTCAGCATTTGGGCATTTAAGCACAAAAGCTGCGCCGGCGCTGCTGGTGAGCGGGGATTCACCAGCATTCCGCCAGCACTTCTAAGTTCATCTTTGTTGCTCCGGCGTTTGTGCTTCGGTTGCCGGTGTTGTAACAGCGGACTGCTTTTCCATATAAGAAATGAGCATCTTGGTGGTCGCCTCATCGAAATGCAGATTCGGCATGCGGACGTTCTTATATTTTTTGAGCAGGGCATTGGCCAGCGGATCGCCTCCGTCCAGCAGTTCCTCGGGCATCTGGACGATTTTCTTGAGCCACTCTGGATCGCGGAGTTTGGTCAGGCCCTTCAAATCAGGTCCAATGGATTCGCCTCCGCCGATAGTGTGGCAGGCGGCGCATTGGGTGAAGAAGACATACTTGCCGTGGTCGTCGTATTTGATGGTGGGCGCTTCGGCATAGCTTTTTCCGGAAGTCATCTTTTTGGCGCTGGTCCAGTTGTTCATCCAGTCGCCGATCATGACGGCCAGAAAACGTGGGTTATCGAGCGCGTTATTGCGCAGCCATTGACCGGTGGCTTCATTGCCGAGCAGCAAATGAGGCGAGTGCCCGTCGCGATCACCAGGTATTGGGTCTTGAAACCCAAGCTTCTTGTTGATGAGCGTGACGTCTTCCTTCTTGCCGGTAAGAAACAGCCAGCCGGGGCCGGCGTGATACGTATCGGCATATTCCTTCATGGCTTCCGGGGTGTCGCGCTTAGGATCAATGCTGATGGAATAAAAAAAGATATCTTTGCCCACGCGGTCGCCAAGCATCTTTTGCACCTGGGCCAGGCGCGCGGTTTCCAGCGGGCATATGTCAATGCAGTGGGTGTAAAACTGTTCAATGGCCACGATTTTGCCCTTGAGCAAATCGTCATAGAAATGCAGTTTGTGGCCGTACTGGTCAGTAAGTTCAACGTTGGGAAAATAATTGGCTCCCCAGGGGTTTTCATAAGCGGCCGCCGGAGCGGGGCCAGAAGAAACAATAATGGCGGTGGCAAGAATCATGGCGGCCACGCCGGCAAGACTTGCCCAATTCTTTGGTCGCAAGGTGGGTCGCATCGTACTGCTCCTTTCACGGTTCGTTCGGACCTTTGGGGAATCCCGGCAGGCCGTCCACGCTGCTCCTTCACTCTGGCGAAGGAAGTGAAGAAGCAACGGTGACGGCTTTGCCGGGTCCTGTTTACGCCAACATCTCCTTACGCCGTCGGAAGGATTTCATCCGGCGGAATAAAGTTCACACCCTGCGGTGTGGGCACTGGAGTCGGGAGCGGATACAGGAACGGAGTTGATCCGCCCTTGGTCTCCCAACGCAGCAGCATGGCGTTGTCCTCATGCACCGTGTTGTGGCAGTGTTCCATGAACATGCCGCCCCAATCGCGGAACTGCATGGTCAGGGTGACGCTTCCGCCGGGACGAAGGCGATAGACGTCCTTGCGGCCTTTTTCCCAGGCCGGAACGTTAGCGGCGCTACCGTTGCGGGCCAGGATTTGGCCTTCTTCAAAGTGGATGTGAATGGGGTGGTCCCATCCGCCGCCACCGTTCTGCAGGGTCCATACCTCGCGCGTGCCATATTGCGGCGCCGCGGAGATGCGTCCGAAGCAGGCATCCTGCGTGTTCCCGGTCTGGTCTGTCTTGATGCCCCATGGCCCTGGCTGCCCGCCGGCTCCGGTGAGGTAGCACGTATCCGGGTTCGACAGGTTCTGCGAAGCTCCGCTGTTGAACTCAAACACTCGAGTGCGCGACACCGGAATATTCGACAGGTCGGGGTTGGGAATCAAAACGTTAGGCACGTTGCTTTTGTCGGGAAGCCTTGGATTCCGCACAATACGGAACTCCAGGAACTTGCCGATGCAGGGATCGTTGGATTTGCCGGCAAGAGCATCAGCCACGCTGAGGTCTTTGCTAGGCGCTTTGCCGTCCTGGTGCTCGCAAAGGTTCACCAGCCAGCACTTGTCGCCCACTTTTAGCCTGCTGGAGGTGAAGTCAATGACGATGTCGTACCGTTCGGCGATGCCCTGTTCATCCAACTGGGTGAGCACCACCGGGTTTGGCAGTAGATTGCCGTCATTGGCAATCTGGGTGACCGGCACGGTGGCGCCGGTGGAATCGACGCAGCAGATCTTGAAGAACCGCGAGACGCTGGCGTTGAGCATGCGGAAGCGGTACTTGCGGTGTTCCACTTCGAAATACGGCTTGTAGGCCAGGTTCACGGTCATCACATCGCCCAGGAACCCGTCGAAGTCGAAAATATCGAAGTAAAGCTGGCCGGTGGCGTCAAAGGCCTTGTCGGCCAACATCAGGTTCACGTCATAGTCCAGATTCCCAAAATCGTTGGCGGTGCCGGACGGCAGGCGCAGGTTCACGCCGTCAACCACCAGCTCGTTGCCACGATCCAGGCCGCTGTAGATGTTGAACATGGCCGCGTTGCCCTTGTACACGTTCTGAGAAGTGAAGCTGAACATGTGGTCATGGAACCAGTGCGTGGACATGGTTTCACGCCAGTCGCCCGGGATATTGATGAGGCCGCCGCTGCCGTCGGGGGTGCTGGCCCTATTGTCAGTGGCGCCGGTATTGATGCTGGTGAAGCCGCCTAGCTTGATCGGCCAGTGATAGTCATAGAATTGGCTGGGGAAGAAGAACGCGCCCGTGAACCCGTCGTTTTCCGCGCCATGGTGTCCGTTGTGCTCATGAGTGCTGATGGTATTGCGGCCGAAGCCGTTATTCTGCGTTACGTCCGCGGGCAGCCTGTTGTAATGACGGAAGAGAATCGGTTCGCTGTACTTGCCCAGGACGAGCTTGGGCGGAATGGTTCCGTTGAATGTCCATACCGAGTTCACGTTCTGAATGGGCATGCTCGGATGGAAAGCCAATGGAATGGGATTGGCTGGATTGATGCCGGAATTGAGGCTTGATGGAACCTGAGGATTGTAGACCGTGTTGCTCTTGGCTCCTTCCTGTGTAGCCACGTATGCCACTGCCGGCGGGAACTGGCTAAACGATTGGTGCGCCCAGGTGTCTCCCGGAGGACGGCCTTCAATCGGTCCGGTTCCGCCACCTAATAGTGGATTAACGGCTTGCTGTGTCTGGTTGGATGATGCCTGCGCCAGCGGATTCAGCGCCGTAGGCGACACTCGCGGCAGGACATCAAAGCGAGGCATGGCTTGGCTAAAAGGTAGCGCGCCAAACAGCGGGCTGGGGTTTGCGCCGGTGGGAATGCTGCCATAGGCGCTGCTAACGAATGGGTTGAGGCCGTGGATTGGCGCCAGAAGGCCGCCGGTTGTGATGAGACCCCATTTCATGAGGTCGCGCCGGGAAACCTGCCCCTGAGAATGTGCTTTCACGATCTCTGCGCGGTTCCTGCGTGCGTTCTCTGCCTCTCGAACCCTGGCTTTGGACGCATTTTCCGGAAGGAAAAATCCATCTTCTCTATGATTCATGTGGCTGCTCTCCGTCTTTTTGCAGTTTTTTGTCTGCGTCAAATGGCCGGCTGCGATTTCTCGCAGTCTGCCTGTCTCTTCATCACCCACCCGGAAGGGATTGCCAAGTCTGTTTCTCAGCAGCTTGGCTGGGGTTGTGGGTTAAAGGTGTTTGCTGCCGGAAGCAGGTAAGCCTGAAACGCGCTGGTTGCCGTTTTCAGATCGTTGAACCGTTTCACTGTCTGTCCCGTTTATGGATGGTCTTTCATGAATGCGAGCGTGTGCAGGTTGTCTACTGTTTGTCCCACTGTTGTCACTGTTCCTTTGCGAATGTTGACTTCCACCAGGAAAGTGCCGCTGGAAGGGATGGACGTGTCGAAGTTGAGCCCGTAGTAATGGTTATCGATGGGATTGAAATCCCCGAGGGCCGCGTTTGTTGGCGGCGACAATTGCCTTGAAGAAAGCGCCGTTCCATTCAAGGGATTGAGGAGGTAAGCGGTTTGGACCAGAACACCGCCCACAAATTTGGGGCTGTCGATGTTCCACAGGGCATCCAGATCGCTGAACGAAAGGCCGTTCTGGGAAGTGTTGATCCCGGTGTTGGTGAACTCGGTTGCGACGCCGGTGGTTTTGTCGATCCGTACAAAAGTATCGGTAACTCCGGGACCGAACTCGTCATACCAGCCGGCGATGTTTCCAAATGAATCAACCGTAATGGAATGGACGGGAGAACCCGCGGTCCCTGGATCGATATCCAATCCGAAATTGACAACGCTTGCATTCACGGGCGTACCTGCTCCCGTATTGGGATCGATCGTGATTAAGCCATGGAAGTGCGTATCTCCGAGTGCGGTTGTAGCGTACAGCGTCCCGGACTTGCAGTTTCCGGCCGTGCAGTCCCAGGCAAGTCCGTTGACGGTATAGCCCACGGGACCAATCGTCCTGACGAGCGCTCCGGTTTGCGGATCAATCTGCACCAGCGTGCTCGTTTGCGTGCATGGACCGCCTGGAAATGCGTTAAAGCACGCGCCGGTGGTACCCAGAAGAACGGGCTGGCCGGGTGGCAGGGTTTGTGCGGAAGCCTGGGCACCTATCGCCAAGATCGCCCCCGCTAGCATTGTGGTTAGTGTTGCGAATCTCAATAGTAGTTTCATTTCTAAAGCTCCTTAAGCTGGGGGGTGATGCTGGATGGCCGGAAAAGGCGGCCGAAGAGCAGGTTCACTCTTCGGCCGCTGTACCCTTACTGCCGGATTTTGAGCAATGCGAAGGGCAGGCTATCGCCGCCGCCGCTGGATAGGACATCCAGAGGTTTCAACGGGCAAGGTGGCAGGTACACCGCCGCCGGGTTGCCGCAGGCCGGCGCTGGCGATCCACTGATGTCCAGGGTGTAGACGCCCGCCGCGAAGGTAAACGTATCTCCGAGTCCGCCTGCCGAAGGCGCGGGGTTGTAAACCGCACCAGTGGTCGTCAGGTAGGGTTGGAGTTTCAACATTACCCCAGCGACGTTCGACGTTGCCGTGATGATCAGCCGTTGCTTGCCGGTCCGGAACTCAGACCCCGTGATGAGAACTGTATCGCCGACGGGAGGTGGGTTGATGGTGACTACAACAGTCACCGCGCTCGAAGTCAACCCGGCCGTGTTGGTTGCCGTAAGGCTCAGCCTGGCTTGTGAAACAACTCCCACGGCTGGAGCGGTAAAGCTCACGGTCGCGCTAGTTGGGCTCGCCGGCGTCACGGTGATGCCAATCAAAGCCGGTCCTGAGGTTTGCACTACGTTGAACGTGAGCGGTAGCAGCGCCGGCACATTGGGATCAGAGCCAGTGGCCAGGAAGCTGCCTCCCGTTCCCGAGACCACCGTCACTGGGTTTACAGGGTTGACTGTGGGAGCTCCTGGTGCGTTGATGGTTAGCGATCCGGGTGAAGTAGATGAACCGCAGGCGTTGGTAGCGGTGAGGCTCAAAGCTACAGGCGTCGCCACGGCAACAATAGGCGCCGTGTAAATCGGGTTCGCGATGTTTGGATTCGAGAGCGTTCCCACCGGCGGCAGGGCCCATGAGAAAGTTATGGGGCCTGTTCCAGTGGCACTGCCGGCCAGCGTAACTGTCCCGCCCGACGCAACCGAGTAAGGACCGCCGGCATTGGCAGAGACCGGGGTGCATATTATGGAGGTGCTGCTGGGCCAGGGATTGAGTGGCCCCACCTGCGTTCCCAGAGCGGAGGTATATCCGCCACTGGCCAGGAAGGGGATGGTGTTGAAGTTGTTCTCCACGATCGGGGCGCCAGGGATATTCTCCGGGAAGACGTACTCCGTAATCGGAGCATGGTATTGGCCGTAGACGATCCCGTTGGCCGACCGGGGCGACGCAGCCGAAATGGGCGCGGTAAATGCACCTTGGATTACCGCCCGCATCTCGCGCGGAGGCGGCAGGAAACTACCCGTGGCGTTCAGCGCGCAGCTCTTGACGGTTGGAACTGCGCCAAAGGCCAGGGTGCAGGGCGGACGGAAGCGCCAGCGGCCTTTGGCTGCGCCAATGGTCGGACCAGGATCGACGTTGATAGTGCCAAAATCACGGTCACTGGTTGCGCCCGTGGTCGGGTCGAAATCGATGCCGTAAAGATGGATGATTCTCTGGGCGACTGCAGTCGGATCAACGTCAGTAGTCATGCCTTCAAACCGCGTTCGGATCACTGCTTCGCCGACGCCCAAGGCTATAAGTCCTCCAGTACCGATGATGGTCACATCGGTCGCAACGTAGGCTGGGTTGGTGCCGGGGAAAGTGTAGATGGCGGCGTTGTTGCTAATGGTGTGAGCGGAAATATAAGTGTTAGCAATGCCCGGCCATGGTCCGGCCGTTGGGCCGGCCGTGAAGCCAGGATCCGCAACCAGTGTTCCCGCGTAAGTGACATAATCCCCAACTTCAAACGGTGCCTGGATGCTTGGATCGGGAGTGCCGCCTCCCGGAGGTAGCGTGGTGAAGTTGGTGCATTTGGCGCCAGCGGTAGTTGGGCTTACACACGCCGTTGGGCCCCCCACCAAAGGTCTCTGCGTCAGAGGACAGATCGGATCATCGGGGTTGCCGGCAATGTTCGGATCGGCGATGACGCGTGGCATGCACATTGGAAAACCGGTAGCGGAAGCGATCGTGGGGTTGTCCTGGTCCGAGGTGAACCGCGGATCAGGTGATTGCCCCCGGCTATACCTCCCAGTGCCCAGCGCGACATCTCCGACGGTAGTGATAACAGGATCATTGATTTGTACGCGTGCGCCGGTGGTGCAGTTACCTATAAGGCCTCCCACGCGCATTTCGCCATTGGCATAATTAATGCAATTGATGAATCCTTGGCCGCTATTCAGGCCTTGCTGGGCAATGCTAACCAATCCGGCAATGTACAAGTCGGCGCCGGCGGGTCCGCCAAGGACGCGGTTGCCAACTACATGGGCCTCGTATGTGGTGAGAGGTGCTGGAATGTCGGCCATGGCCATGCCCGTGGCTACTCCTGTATAGGGTGCCGGAGCAAGGGCAAAAAGTTCCTGCCATGTAAGGGCGCTCGCGGGCAGGATCACGATGGTTTCTGACGGGATAATGATTACATGGCCGTTCACTGTAATTGTGCCGCCCATGTGTGCTCCCACGCCAGGCCCCGTTCCCGGTCCGCCCAGCGTGGCTGACTGGATAAAACCGGTAATGTCAAATTGCGATGACGCAGGCACCGGTAGCTGTGCTACAGCAACACTCGCCATGGCCAAAAGGCTAAAAAGCAGGACGGTGGCAAAACGAAAGGTGGTGTTTCTTGTGTAACTCTTCATAGCTCACTCCAGTCGACTTAAAACTTGGCTCTCGTTTGAGTCCACGCCTAGCCTGCTTACAAAAATGTCTTTCAAGGCATTCATGCAATCAGCTGACACGTGGCCGGAACAACGAGAGACTTCAAGACTTCAGCAGCATCTCTCATACTGGGGGTGTGCACTATCCGGTGATCTTGGCATTTTGGGTGGGGCAAACCCTGATTAGGGCTGGGGAAGGTGGGAATAAGAGGTTCCTAAGAGCTTTCACATGCTACAGGGGGAATCAACGGCGGGAGAGGACGCGATGGCGGGGGCTGATTTTACGAGACGATCAATCCGATTCGTATGGCATAGCGGACTAACCCGGCCGTGTCGTGGATATTGAGCTTCTCCATCAGATTGGAACGGTGTGATTCGGCGGTTTTGACGCTGATTCCCAGCAGTGAAGCAATTTCCTTTGTGGTTTTTCCCTCCGCAACCAGTTGCAGCACCTGTCGCTCACGGTCACTGATGGGATTGCCCGGGACTGGCGTGTTCTGCAAAAACGCCTGGACAATTGTGCGCGAAATGCTCTGCGTCAAAAATATTTCGCCTCGGCACACCGCGCGCAGCGCCTGCACCAACTCGCTTGCGGCCCTTGTTTTAAGCACGTAGCCGGTCACGCCCGCGCGCAGGCTTTCCAGGATCAGGTGATCTTCTGTATGCATGGTGAGCAGCACGACTTTTGTGCGCGGGTTGGATTTCATGATCTCGCGCGCGGCATCCACTCCGTTCAGGAGCGGCATGGAGACATCGAGAATCGCTACTTCAGGATGGTTTGCTTCGCACAGCTTTACGGCTTCGTGGCCGTCTGGGGCTTCGCCGACCACCTGAAATCCTTCTCGCTCCAGAAGAACTCGCAGCCCTTGCCGGACTATCTCATGATCGTCAGCCAGCAAAACCCGAACCGCCATCTATGCGCACCCCTTATCTATCGGAACGAACTATAAACAAACGGGCTTCCCACGCCGGGTTTAACTGGACAAATTGCCCTGCCCTTGCAGCTTACACCCAAGGGCAAGAGTCCTTTCATCCGAGGGCTCTTAAATCTTGAGTTTAAGCAACAGTGAAGACTCGTGGGATGAACGATGGAATGAATGATTTCAGCCACGAATCTGCCATAACCGCGCGCAATCGTGGCTGAATCAATGTTGTCGTAGATTAGAATTTCTAATTTGTTCCTAATCACTTTCTAATATTTGAACGCCGAATCGGCGCTATATTTAGAGGATATAGCTCTGAGGCGGCGGCCCGGCTGCAACTGCTCCTTGGCTGCCTGAAAACGGAACAAAAGACCTCAGGCGACGGACGACTATCTCATCCTCTCAATAGTCGAAAACTCAACCGTAATCACCCCCTTTGAAGGGAGCGGCTGCATGGGCCAGGATCGGAGTGCCACTGGGCCCGTGGCATCGAAATTAGTGCTGGCAGTTTTGCTTATTGGCCTTGGCAGCACGCTTATCTGTTGGCGGCTGGCTGTAAGCAATGAGCGCGCCCATATTCAAAGGATGACTCATCTCGCCGCTTCGGCGGTCGCGGCCGATCTACGCTCTGACATGGATGCGTGGCTTTTGGGACAAGTCCGCCTAGCCAAAATGTGGGAATTTGAGGAGCCTACCTACGACCAATGGATGGCTTTTGCCGGCCTCTATGTTGAGCATCACCCCGGCTGTCTTGCCATTGAATGGCTCGATCCCAAATATGAAGAGCGCTGGATTGCCAGAGCTTCTGGAGAAAAAACTTCTCTTCCCGGAAATGGAACTCGTGAACGGTTGCTGCAAAACGCATTGCAATCCCAGGAGCCGGTGCTGTCAAACCTTCTGAAGTCGCCCGACGGTCGCATGCAATGGCTCACGATTGTGCCCATCTACCAGAAAGGCCGGTTTCGTGGATTCGTCCTGGGTTCTTTTGACGCGCAGCAGGCTCTTGACACCATGTTTGTGGACATCAAAGGCCTGAACTTTTCGGTAGCCATTCAAGAAAACGGGATAGAGGGATTCCGTCTGGATGGCAGTACAACGCAAAACGAGCACGATTGGGCGCAGACGATAGATGTTCCTCTGCAGGGCCGGACGTGGCGATTAAAAGTCTGGTCCAAGCCGGAAGCATTGGGGGAGATGCGTTCGAACCTGCCACTGGTGACGTTGTTGGCTGGCCTGAGCGCCAGCCTGCTGCTGGTTGTGATCACTCAAATGGTCGAAAAGCTGAGGGCCGAAATTGCAGAACGCAAGCGATTTGAAGCATCGCTGCGTGCCTCGCAAACCCGTTTTGCCGGCATTCTGGCCATTTCCGCTGAAGCCATTATTTCGACTGATAAGGACATGCGCATTACGCTCTATAACCAGTCAGCCGAGAACATCTTTGGCTTCTCCGCCAAAGAAGCTTTGGGACAATCCATCAACATGTTGATCCCGGGGCACTTCCACCGGGCACACGAGCGGCACGTGGCGGAATTTTCAGAATCGGCAAAGCAGAGCTTGCACATGTCAAAGCGCCGACGCGTATTTGGCCTAAGGAAAGACGGAACCGAGTTCCCTATGTCAGCTTCAGTGTCACGGCTAGATCTTGGCGGCGAAAAATGTTTCACCATCATCTGTAGTGACGTAACTCAAGAGGTGCGCGCCGCGGAGGAACTTCGCCAGGCCCATGATGAACTCGAAGTCCGTGTACAAGAGAGGACTGCGGACCTGGTGCAAAGCAACCAGCTTTTACAAGGCGAGATCGTCGAACGCAAGGAAGCTGAGCAACAGGTGCAGGACCTTTCCCGGCGCATGATGCGCGTGCAGGAAGAGGAGCGCCGGAATCTGGCCCGCGAGCTGCATGACGGCGCAACCCAGAATCTGGTTGCGCTCACATTGAACATGGCTCCCATCCTGGAGGCTATTGATGTGGCGCCGGCAACCCGTGCCATGATTGAAGAATGCATGCGGCTCATTGACGAAAGCACCAACGAGCTGCGCACCATTTCATATCTCTTGCACCCACCCCTTCTTGAGGAACTGGGCTTGAGCCGGACTCTGCGTGGTTATGTGGAGGGATTCAGTAAACGCAGCGGCATAGCGGTGTCCTTGACCGCACAGGGTGAATTGGACCGATTGGGTTTTGATGTGGAGTTGGCCGTGTTTCGCATTGTGCAGGAGTCGCTCTCCAACGTCCATCGCCACTCGCATAGCTCAACCGCCAATATCCTGCTGGTTCGCGAGGGCTCCTCTTTAAACCTGGAGATCGCAGATCAGGGCAGGGGAATTCCACCGGGCAAAGACAAAGCGGGAGTTGGTATTGGCAGCATACGCGAAAGGGCACGGCTGTTGAAGGGAACTGTGAATATCACCACGAATTTCTCGGGCACCGTTATTAGAGTCAGCCTGCCATTGGCCGAGGAACAAGCCTCTTCAGGGGCTGTTGCCTAGCTCGCTTTCCGGACTTTCCTTGCCCAAAAATCAGGAATCAACCTGATGCGCCTCGCATTCTCTTTCGAATACAAGGGGAATTAGGAGAATAAAAGCTAATCTCGTTTCCGGCTTTCCCGCCACTGAAGCAGCACCGACAATTTGAAACAATACTTGTCGTCCATACAGCGCGGACGGGCTGTAGCAGGACGGTGACCGGAGTCAGGATGAAAGTTGATGTCAGTCACATTCGCACGCTGGTTGTAGACGATTCTCCAGTCTTCCTCCGTACCGTCTGCATGTTTCTCGCGCAGTACAAGGGCGTCGAAGTTGTGGGGACCGCGGACAACGCGTTTGCGGCGGTCCGCGCCGTCGATCGCTTTAGGCCCGACCTGGTTCTATTGGATTTTCATTTGCCCCTGATGAATGGTCTTGAAGTGATGGCACAAATTCGTTCCCGGTTTCCGGCTACGCGCGTTGCGATTCTGACAGGCTATGACGATTCCGAACTACGGAAAGCGTCTCTGGAAGCCGGTGCCTTTGCCTTCATCCCAAAGGTGGAGGTAGGTCGGGACCTGCCTTTCCTGCTCGCGAGAATCGCGTCTGTTTAGGGATAAGTGAAGGGACAGGGCTTGCCTGTTCCTTGAAACGATTATTTGTGACCACGTAGGTTTTGTCCGTCTATGCGCCCATCTGGGTGATCCTTCGTTTTCCAGCCTCGATGTTTTGGGCTTCTGCGGAAAGGAACTACTCACTAGGCCTGTAGAGAAAATCGCCATTATTTACGGCAGTGCCAAGACCACTGCCCATTTCGGGGCCACTTAAATCGAAAAAATGCCCGGAATCGGGCCATTCTGCGAGGAATCAGAGAACAATTCTCCTGTAGTGCAGACTGAATGGCGGAGGATGCAGTCATCAGCGAACCCGTCTCTGCCGAAAATTCCCGTTAACAGGGAAAAATACAGGGAATTTGGGGCGGAGACCGGGCCTGATCGCTTGTATCCTTCTTGTAAACGCTGGAGTAAGTCGCTTCCAGTCTGAAATCGTAACAGGGAACGAGCAGGGAAATAGCAGGACATATAACAGGGAAAATGTGGTGAGGAACAGGCCAATCGTTGCTAGCCGCTATTTAGGCACGCAACTGCTCAAGGTTTTCCATAGATACTCACGATTGTGTCACCTTCCTGTATGTCAATTTGGGATTATGGATTCCTCAGAGCGCCTGGCTGCGGCTAAGACCAAGGTCGCGAACCTTGTAACTTTCAGTTTGCCGATATTCCCAGAAATGTCGTCCCGCTCCCAAGAAACCTGTTTGTGGATAACTTCCGTGTAGCCGACCAACCGGGAGTTGCCTTGGCTTGAGGACACCGATTCTACTGTTCCACCGACATTCGTCGAGTTATTTGCAACGGAGCTGCGGAAATCTGTGACAAGCCTCGACTTCCTGATAGCAAACGTCGAGAGGCCTGCGTAGCTTTGGCGGGCCACAAAACACCCTTCGAACTTAAGAAAACAACTCGCGTAACAACGAGTGCCAGACCCCTTGCTATCGCGGCTTTGTATGTACGCCTTGATCTGTTTCGCCGCAAGAAAAACCGCCGTGAGAGCATTTCTTCAGTCCAAACAGCGCGGAGAAAACTTGGCAAGGAGCGCCGGAAGACGCTGGCTCAGCTGGCCTTTCGCTAGGAATGCATAAGCGCCATGTTCCCTGCAAGCGTCGTGCAAGGTGGGTAAATCATGCGCAGTCAGGATGATGACCGGAAGCCCCGGGAAATATTGGTGGATCTCTACGGTAGCTTCCAGACCGTTCATCTCCGGCATTTGCAGGTCCATCAGGACCACTTGCGGGCAGCATCGTTTGAGGGCGCTCAGCGCCTCGCGGCCACTCTGCGCGGTGGCCACGATTTCAAAGAGGGGATCACCTTCAAAAAAAGAACAGAGCGTGTGCAGAAATGTGGGAGAATCGTCCACCGCCAACACCCGCACATGCTGCGCTTTTATTTGCGGCATTTTGGCCCTGCTTCCTGCTGATAGGAATGCAGTTGCTTTCAATGTATGCCCGGCAGCCGCACTCGATTCAGCCAGGCTTCTCGCCACTTAAGGCGATTCCCGCTGAGGATACAACTGCGTTGAAGCTATACAACGATCAAACAAAATGCATCAGGTAATTACATGATTTTGGCGCCGGAGAACCGGGAGGCCACCTAAGCTGCGGTACTTGCCGAAGAGGCCATCTCAGCCATCGGCAAGCGGACAGTAATTGTGGTGCCCGTTGGACCAGTCCTGATCTCCAGTTCTCCCTTGAGCAGCCTCACGCGCTCGCGCATGGACGCCAGGCCCACTCCCTCAGCAGACCCAGTTGTAATTCCCTTGCCCTGGTCCGCAATTTCAAGTGTGAATGTGCGGCCGTCACAAGAAGCAATGACTGTTGCCGTGCTGCTGTGGGAATGGCGATGAATATTGGAGAGCGCCTCCTGCACGATGCGGAATACCGCCAATTCCACGTCAAATCCAGATTTATCCAATTCGCCGGAGGTATTCACGGTGACCGCGATGCCGCTACGTCTGGCAAACCCTTCCACAAAGCCGCGCAGCGTGAGAGCCAGGCCAAGTTCCTCAAGCAGCGGGGGATGTAACAGGTAAGAGACAGTGCGCAATTCATTCACGCAGTTTTCAACCATTTGCATCCACTCCGCGAGTATCGCCTCAGGCGTGGACCCACCCCCAGTGGATTTACGAATTCGAGCAATGTTGAGGCAGAGAGTCACCAGGTCCTGGGTAGCTCCATCGTGTAACTCCCGCGCCAGATTCCGTCGTTCTTCTTCCTGGACGCGCAACATCCGCCGGGAGAGGTCCTGAACTTCTTCTTCTGCGCGTTTGCGTTCTACGATTTCAGCCCGCAACGCCTGGTTGCTCGTCTCCAATTCAGCAGTTCTTTCCTGGACACGCAGCTCAAGCTCGTCATGCGCTTTCCTCAGTTGATCTTCGGCGTGAACTTCATTTGTGACGTCACTACAAATGATGGTAAAAACTCTTTGGCCGCCAACCATCAGCTTGGAGATGGAAGCGGCCATATGGAACTCGCTGCCGTCCTTACGCCGGCCAAATACGCGCCGGCGGTCCGACATGAGCAGGCTGTTTTTTTCGGATTGCCGAAAGCGCTCAACATGTATCCGGTGACCGGCGTGGAAGCGCTCAGGAATCAGCATGTTAATTGATTTCCCAAGTGCCTCATCCGCGGTCCAGCCAAATATGGTTTCAGCAGCTCGGTTGTATAACGTGATGTGCTGTTTTTCGTCGGTTGAAACCACTGCTTCAGCGGAAATCTCCAGAATCCCGGCGAAACGGGCCTGCGATGCGCGTAGCGATTCATGAAATCGAGCGACGGCCACGAGCAGCAGGCAGGCGGCGAGACCGAAGAGCAGGGTTATTCCCGGGAGGTCCGATTGCATATCCCGCATGGCTTCAGGCCGAGGCCAGACTTGTAACTGCCACGTGACGCCTGGGAGAGAAACATCAACGCTCCGCCCCCATCCTTTCTCATCATCTCCGCTGTTGAGTGGGAGCTTAAAACCCAGCACATCGTTTTCACGGATGGCGACGGCGAAATTGAGGCCCTTGATGTCGTCCAGCATACCTTCAAGAGAGCGCTGGACCTCAAAGTAGCCCAGAACGTAGCCGCGGAACCGGCCTTTCTGATAAATGGGCACGACCGTGAGCCACTGTTTCTTGCCCGCCGGAGAAGTAAGCAGCTTTGAAAGCGTGGCCTGGCGCGAATCCCGAGCGCGCTGCAAAAGGTCCGGCATGGTTACATTCGCTGCCAGGGGGATTCTCTCACCGGGCCCGTGTGACACCCAGCGCTCCTGATATTTCGGGTCAAGCCAAACAATGGCTACACATCCAGGATGATGTTCGAGGTACAGTTCGGCAAAAGCGGACCATTGGGAGTAAGTGGGTTCCTCGAATTCCCACATCTTGGCCAGGCGAATCTGACCGAGTATCCACGCTTCCATGTCAGAGCGGAGATCGGCTTCCACAGCGGAAGCGGCCAGGCGAGTCATTTTACGAATGTGCTCGCGCTCGTTGAGTTTTGCCAGTCGCCATGAAGCAAACGTGGCAATAGCTGTGGCAGCTAGAACAACCAGCACCAGGCGCGACATCCACTGTTGCGCAGCTTTCCAAATTTGGCCCATCGGCGGAGCCTCCTTGCGGGGGACGCGGGGGAATAGCGTTCGTCGAATCTAAGGGGGTTGGTTCGCTTTCTTACGACCCTGGGTCTTTCGTTTCAGTTGAGCCCAAGAGGCATTAAAATGGCAATGCCAAAGCACTCTCGGCCCATCTTCAGTGTTGCTACCATACAATTGTTTGGCGAATTATGCATTAGTAATTAGGAATTTTAATTTACGGGCAGTACAGCGCTCGCTTTCCTCCTGCTTGAGCCGATTCCAAATAACGTTTCTTCGGCGTAAGTGTTACTCTCACAAGGGCCTTTCACTTTCTGGATGATCTTTGCGGGAAGCTGGTCTTGTGCTCCAATATAGGCGAATCACGAGATGGATGTGATTTTTTACTGGCCGAGACGCTGAGTTGGAAGAGCGCCTTTGAAAGCTGCGATTTCGGCGAGCCGGGTTCCGGTTGGGTATCCCTTAGATTCCGGGTTTCTGAGAGGATTACGGATGGCTGTTCGAGTTGTGATTGCTGATGACCACGAAATGTTCCGTCAGGGACTGACGGTCTTACTGAAAGAGGAAGGCTTTGTGTTCGTTGGCGAAGCATCGGACGGGCGCGAAGCGGTGCGCCTGTGTGACGTACACCATCCAGAGGTGGCGATTCTGGATCTTTCCATGCCGCTGCTGAACGGAATTTTTGCGGCGCGGGAAATCATCAAGTCCAATCCACGCACGAAAATCGTCCTGCTTACCCAGCATACGGAAGAACATGCGGTATTGCAGGCCCTGCGGGCCGGCGTGAGGGGCTACGTGCTGAAGACAAAAGCTTCCGGCGAACTGGTCCAGGCGCTCAGGGCGGTTTGCCGGGGAGAGATTTACCTGACCCAAACCATTTCCCAGACCGTGGTGCAGGCGTTTCTGCAAAAAGATGATCTCCCAGAACGCCCCCTGAGCGACCGCGAGCGCCAAGTGTTGCAACTGGTGGCGGAAGGAAAGACGACCAAGGAAATCGCCAACCTGCTGAGCATCAGCGTGAACACGGCCGAATCCCACCGTTCCAACTTGATGGAAAAGCTCGACATCCATGACACGGCCGGCCTGGTGCGCTATGCCATGCGCAATGGCGTTATCGAATAGGCCTTCAATTTTTCGGGCTTAGATTGGCATTGGCTCAAGTGGAAGAGCCAATCTGGCCGCCTTGGTCGGCACACGCAAGCGTCTATCCTCCTTCTCATCTCCGATCAAACCATAATCGCCGGTTCATAACCGGGGCTTTCCTCCTCACTTTATCCGGTACAGAAACCCATTGGCCTCCCGGTAGTACGGGATGGTGGCCGAGAGGCCAATGCCTCACACTGCCTGCGTGAATTTGCCGCTTTCCCAAGATCGCGCTGCAGCACTTCCGAGTGATATCCAGCCGCTGCATATCTGGCCGCGAGAAGCCCTGCGAAATGCCGGCACACCGATGGAGAAGACCCTCATGTTAAAAACAAAAACCGTACAGACAACAATGGTCCGGGCCGCAGGGAAATGTCAGCGGCGCGAGACTTCGTTAACAAGCATCCTCACCCTGTTGCTCATACTGCTACTTCCAGTCTTTGCGACAGCTCAGTTGCCCGTCCCGCCATCTTCGCAATTTGATATTACGGGCTTCATCCAGTCGGCGACCCTGGGTGGACCCGGCAGTGGCAGCGGTGCAGGCGCGCACGCGGGCGGCTTTATTGTCGTGAACGACCAATTAATTACGGTTCCTTCGGAAACTATTGTGATCCTGCCTGCCAGTGCCCTTACGTGGCAGGAACTCTTTGCCTTTGCGTCGGCGCCCTATACCGGGGTGGCTACTGGCATGGCTCTAAACGACATTCCGGCTCCCCTGACCACCTATGAAGCGCACGTGATCGGCAACCGAGTGCTGGGCGGCGCGGGTGGGGCTGACGTGTTCATTGCCGGGCTTATTTATATTTCCCAGCAAGCGTTGAACTCGGGCTCGGGGCACATCAACTGCATTCTCTACGCCACCGGCGAAATCCGCGTGGGAGGCGTAATAGGTAATTGCGCCACCGGCGCACGCGTGCAAATCAACGATCCCGTTATTACCACTCCCGGAGATGTAGCACTGGGCACCGGACGTTACAGCCGGGGACAAACGCCGGATGCGCGGTTCCAGGTGGACCAGGACAATCCCACTATCGCTTCCGCCACTGGCTTTCCCATGTGCGTGCCACGCGTGGTGGCCGATCCGAACATTGCCGGCAACCCGGACGATGCGCGGTGTCCTAAGACGCAGAGGCCCCTGGTGGGGGGGCCAACAGCGTGCTTCTCCCCAACTACTCCTGGTGCCCCATGTACTTACTTCACAACGCTCCCTCCGGGTGGCGGCGTACCTGATCCAAGCATCCAGGCACCGTTCGAAGTTGGCGACATTGTAACCTACGCAGGAACGCTGGTGCAGGATTGCGCTATTACCGGCTGTCCTGGTGGCGGTCCCACTGCAGGCCCCTGGCCAGCGGCTGGAAGAGCTGCGACTTATATTTCGGCCCACACGATTAGCAACAACACCGCCATTTACACGTTCCCCGGCACCAATCCAGCTTACGTTTCAACAGAAGTGACCATCGTTGGCACTGGAGGCGTGACGGTTGTGGGCGCCGGCGAAGCGGACGTACGAACCCGCTTTGAAGGCATGACCACTGATGCTGATCCGACTGGCGTGGCCCAGAGGATCATCCACCTCTACGGGGTTGATTTCAACCCTAACACCGGAGCGACGAGCGACCGTGATTTTGGCACCATCAGCGTCGATCCCGGCCCGGAAAATGCCCTGGGTGCGGTAAGGGGCCGCTGGCGTTTCCGCCCGCCGTGTCTGCCGTTCGGGTCAAATCCAGCTAAACCGGTCAAGGACTGCGTGATGAACGCCGCGAACAGTTTCCTGCCGCCGCCGCGCGAAGTACGAGCGGTCATCCAGGGTGCATTTACCGCTCCCATTGCTCCTGGATCTCCCAAGTCGGCCAATGGAATCGTCTATGGCCAATATCATGCTCCGATTCTGCAATACATCTTCCCGGAGAATGTTCCCGGTACACCGTTCCCGGAGAACAACTTCAATAGCATCGACTTCCTGGCTCAGGGCGGATATAGCTCATCGGCGGGTACGCTGGTGGGGCAGCTCAATCCCTGGCCCAGCAATGTTGTTCCCGCTATCACCTGCTCAGCGACAGCCGCCAACGCTGGCGGCCCTTACGCGGCCAACTCCGGACAGACGATTCCTCTAGCCGGTGGCTCTACCGGAACACAACCCATCACCTTTGCCTGGACGGCGACGGGTGGAGCATTCTCGAATGCCAGTCTGCCGAACACCAACTGGACGGCGCCCCAGGTAGCTGTTTCGACTACGTTCAGCTTGACGCTCACCGCCACCAATTGCAGCGGGTCTTCGAGTTCCACCACGAGCGTGACCGTCGCCGCAGCATCGTCCCCGACCGTGAATCCGATACCCAATCAGTCAGTGATTTCCGGAGCGGCAGGCTCGTTCAACGTTACTGGCTCTGATCCCAACGTGCCGGCGGCAACGCCGCTCGCTTGGACCATCAGCCAGGCCGGAGCACCTGCTCTGCTGAGTTTGGTGATCACTCCTACTGGCCCAACCAGTGCCATTGTGACATTCACTGCGCCGTTGGGCGTGGTGGCGCCAACGCCCATTACCGTAACGGTAACTGCCACCAATACGATCGGGCTTTCAACGTCGGCACTTACGACGGTGACTATCAATCCCGCTCCGTTGATCCGGCCGCCGGTGGCCAATCCTGTGGCAGCGGTTTCAGTGCCTGTGAGTTCCTCGGATGTCAGCATCCTGATCACCGGCTCTGATCCCAACGTGCCGGCACGGACACCGCTCCTCTTCACGGTTACGCAGCTCCCGGCTGGAACTCTGCAATTCCCATCCGCCGGCTGTGCCTTGGGAGTAGTGCAAGGGAATCTGTGTGTGACTCCTTCGGGTCCCACCAGCGCGACGGTTTCCTTCAACGCCTCGGCTACGCCCACTTCAGTGACGCTAACGATAACGGCCATCAACTCTGGAGGTGTGGCTTCACTGCCGATCACCACCACAGTCACCGTCACCGATGTTTTCAGCATCACGGCGGCGGAATACCGGGCCAACAAACAGCGGTTGATCGTGAACGTCACGGACAACACGATCGATCCAACCATCCAGATATTCCTGCAGCCTTACCGGTGCGAAACCGCAGCTGCACCCTGCGTGCTGAACCCGGCAACAGGCTTCTGGATGTATGACCCAGACCCGGCGAACGGCGGTGTTGGAAACCTCTTCACCGGCGGTGCTGGCGGCCTCTATCTGATTGACGTGGTCGGAGCTCCTGCACCGGCCTGCAATCTCGGTGGGGTTTATAGGACCCCGTGCGGCGTTGTTTCCATCAGTGCCCGGTCATCGAAAGGTGGCGTGGCAGCTTCCGTAGTCACCCGCATTCGGTAGCCACATAACCCAGGCGGTCGAAGAGCAAACCTGCTCTTCGACCGCACCTGGCAAACCTGAAAATTGCAACTTGAACATTACCGCCGGAGGCGGAGGAGGCCCAAAATGAAATACTCAAAATGCCAACCTTCCAGATTCGTTCCCTTCGGATTCCTGATGGCAGGCCTGCCAGAATCAGGAAAGACGTTTCGCGCCTCTCTGGCCACGATCTTGGTTTGTCTCATGCTGGTACCGCAACCATTGTCGGCGCAGACGCAAACTTACAGTTGCCCCACAGCTTTTGGTCTCGTAGGGGCCGCGCCAGGCGCGCCAGTCGCCCCGATATTGCCTGCTTTGCTCATGCAATCGCTCAAGACCGCACCCAATCCAGTCCTGCCGAATGGCACGGCCGGCATCGTGAGAGATGACTTGCTGGATTTCATTGCCAATCAACAGGCCGCCATTCAGCTCGGCAAAATGTTTTTCTGGGAGATGCAAGCCGGCAGCGACAACAAAACCGCCTGCGCCACCTGCCACTTCAAGGCCGGCGAGGATGGGCGAGACCGGAACCAGATGAACCCCGGCGCCAATGGTAACTGGGACGGTTCTGGTTACGGGCCAAACTACACCCTGGTTCCCAATGACTTCCCGCTCACCAGCCTTCCCACGAAGGATGTTGACAACATCATCGGATCGCAAGGCGTACGCTTGAGCCAGTTCACGGGTTTCAGCAGGTCCGGCGCGGAGACGACCACTCCTATCGCTGACCCGGTATTCAACGTAAGCGGCGTGAACGTGCGGCAGGTTACCGGAAAAAACGCGCCTTCCACAATCAACGCGGTATTCAATCATCGCAACTTCTTTAATGGACGCGCCCAGCCTGAATTCAATGGCGTAAACCCGTTTGGGAACAGAGATAGTTCGGCGCGGGTCTGGGTCCTGGGGAGCACCGGGGCTCCCATTCTGATGGATATCCATATTCAGAACGCGAGTCTCGCCTCGCAGGCCGTGGGACCTGCGCTGAACCCCGTTGAGATGTCGGCCAGCGGGCGCTCCTTTCCGGACGTTGGTCACAAATTGCTTCTGCTAAAACCGCTCGGCCTGCAAAAAGTGGATTCCAAAGACAGCGTGCTGGGCAGCATGGCAGACGTGAGCGCGGGCAAGGGGCTCACCACCACGTACACGGCGATGATCCAAAAAGCATTTCAGCCGAAATGGTGGAATTCCAAAAAAGGCGTCACCATCAACGGAAAATCCTATTCCATGATGGAAGCCAACTTCTCTCTCTTCTGGGGCCTTGCCATCATGTTCTATGAAGCGACGCTGGTCTCCGATGCAAGTCCCATGGACCAATATCTTCAGTCGAGGGTTTTCAGCACGTTCGTGTTCGATCCGGTCACCGGCATGCCTTCGCTGCTCTCAGACAATCCTTCTCTTCTGGATCAGGCCGTGAACCGGCTGTCAGCTGACGGCGTCAGCGTCACCCGTGCCGATATCCTCAATGGCCTTGGCCTCTTTGAACGGCCGGTTGCTCCGCCACCATCCTTCCCGGTTCCGGCTGGGTTCGGCGTTGGATGCAGTGGGTGCCACGTGGGAGCGGAAATGACCAGCGCGTCGGTGAGAAATCTTACCGGGCCTGGCATTGAAGCAGGCGATGCGGCCCTCAAGCTCGCCGGTTTCGATCTGCGCATGGAGCGCATGTTCCTGAAATTGGATTGGAATCCTCCGGGACCGCTGACGCCGGTTCCTCTCGGCACGGACAAAATCACCTTCGATCCCAACACCTACGCGGTGAACGTAATCGAAGAGATCATTCCTTACCCCGGCGGGTTTTCCACGCCAGTTTCGCCGATCCCACTGCCCGTAGGCACCTACGATGCGGGCTGGTATAACCTCGGAGTTCGTCCCACAGCGGACGACATTGGGCTCGGCGCGGCTGATCCGTTTGGCAGTCCGCTCTCCTGGACGCAGTTATTCCAGCAGACAGCGTCGGGCCTCATCAAGGTCCCGGGCAATGGACTTGGCTGTGCCGGCGCCGGCAACGTTACCTTCCCAAACACTCTGCTGAATCCGTCAGGGTTTCCGCTGCTCTCCGGCTCGCTCATTGCGGGTGAAAACACTGATGTAGCGGGCACCTTCAAAGTCCCGGGCCTGCGCAATGTGGAATTCAACGGCCCCTACTTCCACAACGGGGGCAAAGCCACGCTGGCGCAGGTGCTGGATTTCTATGACAACGGTGGCGACTTCGACCGCACGACCAATGCGACGAAAGCTCCGGCCATCGTGCCCCTGCAGTTGGATGCAGGGCAGCAAAAAAGCCTGGTGGCCTTCTTGCTCGCGCTCACAGATGACCGTGTGCGGTTGCAGCAGGCGCCGTTTGACCATCCTCAGTTGTTCGTTCCTAACGGGGACAGCCCAGCCGGGACAGACAACCTGTTGGAAATTCCGGCCGTGGGCGCGAGCGGTTCAACAACGCCCGTGCAGCGTTTTCTGAACTTGAATCCACTGGCATTTTAAGGGAAGACGGGCTGAACCCATTTTTATCAGTGATGTGAACTAAAAAAACAAAAATTAGAAATGATTAAAAGGCGGAAGGAGAGACGAGATGAGCAAACTAGATATAACCAAACTAAGCCGTAGGGAATTGATCAAATTAAGTATGATGTGCGGGGCAGCAATCGCCGTTCCGGGCGGTCGTTCATGGGCTCAAAGTTGCAGCGGCTTCATCGATCAGACGCCGCAGGACATTGAGATCGTTACTGGTCTTACCCCGATTGAAGTCTTCCCCACCAGTCCATTTATCCTGGCGCCGTTCACAGATGCGCTTCCCATCCCATCAGCGATGCTGCCGGGATATCGGCAGCCTGATGGCACGCTAACACCGAACGCTCCTGATGCGTGGAGAGTTCGTACATCGGCCTTCGGAAGCAACGTTGTTCTTCCGCCAAGTCCGCTCCGGGGCCGGCAGGACGCAATGGGAGCTCGTGCTCGCACCGCGGGCGTACCTGGTCCCACAGTCCCAGACGCGGGAACGCACCAGCTCTGGACAGACGGAAGCGGCGTGTCCGGCACCAACAGTGGCATCAGGGTACCCGGCTTCCCGCTGCCGAATCCGAAGCTTTACCACATCAGACTGCAGGTGGGAGCACATTCCTTCACTAGTTCGCAAGTACAGCCCATTACGAACGGCGGCTTGCCCGTAGTTCCGCCAAATGGGATCGCAGGTCCGCAGCTTTTGCCCGCCAGCACGATTTACGGCTTCAACGGGACTTTCCCCGGCCCCAGAATCAACGCCATGTATGGGCAGCCCAACCTGGTACGTTTTGAGAACGACCTGGACTTGAACCCCCTGTGCCGTGATCGCCAGGATTTTGGCGCGCCGGACTGGGCGTTCCTTACGCACCTGCACAATGGTCACACCCCGCCGGAGAGTGACGGCCAGCCTCACCACCTTACGGACAACAGAGGTGGATATTTACCAGAACAGTGGGTGGATAACCTTTATCACAACTATGCGGCAGGCAATGACGACGCTGAGAAGCAGTCCTTCCTCTGGTTTCACGATCATCGCATGCACCACACCGGGCCCAATGTTTATAAAGGCATGGTCGGCCTCTATCCCATTTACGATCCGATTCTGGATCCAGGAGACGAAACCCAAAAGACCGGTCTTGGGCTGCCCGGCCGCAAACGGATTGACCCGGCAGACCCGACGGGCCAGACCTTCAACGTGGACTACGACATCCCGATGGCTCTGTACGATTGCTGCCTTGACGATGGCGTCACGCAGCATCAGGACTTCCACAACGGCTTTGGCGAGCTACATCCCGAGTGGTGGGGCCAGCTTTATCACCGCCACTTCCCGAACCATGGCTTTGTGGGGGATATCTTCACGGTAAACGGAACGGCTTTCCCGGTGCTCAATGTTTACCGCCGGAAATATCGCTTCCGCTTCCTGGGCGCTTCGGTATCGCGTATTTATGAGCTCATGCTCATGCGCGGCACACCCACCGCAGCTCCCGGCACGCAGGGGCAGTACCAGATCCCGGATGCCCAGCAGTGTCATCAGTTCACTCAAATCGCCAGCGAAGGCGGATTGCTGCCTAAGCCGATTACGCGCGATTCCTTCCAGATCTGGCCGGCAAAACGGAGAGAAGTGGTGGTTGATTTCACCAAATTCCTGGATGGCACTCCAACCTCGCCGGGTGATGTGCTCTACCTGGTGAACGTTCTGGAAATGCCGGACGGTCGCAAGCCGAACTTCAATGCGCCGGGAATCATTCCGACGTATAAGGTGCCGATCATGAAGATCATTATTGGTGGCAATCCGCCGGAGCCGGACGTAAGCTTAGTTCCCAAGAACCTACGCCCCATGCCGACCCTGCCCAAAAACAACACCTCGTTGCCTCAACGGACGTTCACATTGCAGCGGAGCGGCACGGCCGGCGGGGAAACCCAGTGGGTGATTAACGGACTGGAGTTCAATCCCACCACACCGCTCGCTCTCCCGCAACGCAGCGGCGCTGGCGAGGTGTGGACGGTCGCGAACGGAGGCGGTGGCTGGGTGCATCCGATGCACATGCACATGGAAGAGCATACGGTGCTTTCCCGCGTCGGCAGCACCAACCCTCACCCTGAAGACACCGGCAAGGAGGACGTGGTCGCGCTGGATCCAGCCGAGTCTGTCACCTTCTTCCGGCGGTTCAGGACGTTTTCGGGTAATTATGTGGCCCACTGCCACAACCTGGCGCACGAAGATCACAACATGATGTTTGGTTGGTCGATCTTGCCCTAAGGTAGCTGTGATTTAAATCACTGACGCCTGAAAGCCAGCCAGGTAGTTTCTTCAGGTACTCCGGTGTTCGCTGCCGGAGTACCTGATTCAAGAGAACTGATTCGAGATAAAAAGATCTCTTCGACGGGAAAAGAGAGATGCACAACGGCGAAATGACGTGATGACCCTGGGTTCTCGTCTTGGCTGCCTTTTGCAACTGCTCCGGGAGGGCTGCTATGAAAAAGACCTTGTACATATTATTGCTGTTTTCATTCGCGACCGGAACATTTGTTGCCGGTTCCTGGTACAACCAGCACAAAGTATCCGTCAACACTTCCGCGAGCGCACGTAAAGTTCTTTATTACATTGATCCCATGCACCCGGCGTACAAGTCTGACAAGCCGGGCACCGCGCCTGATTGCGGCATGCAATTGGTGCCTGTCTATGCTGATAGCAGACTGGCATCTGTGGGGCTTGGGTCCGTCGCTTCATCTCTGCTTGAAGGCGCGGTGCAGATTGATGCTGTTAAACAGCAGCTTTTCGGCGTGCGCGTTGAGCAGGTGGAGAAGAACTCAGGCGCTTACAACATTCGTCTGTTCGGCCGGGTTGTTCCCGACGAAGCAAGAATCTACAAGCTCAACGCAGGCATTGACGGTTTCATTCAGGAAGTTTCCGCTGCCACCACAGGCAGCATCGTCCGCAAAGACCAAGTGCTGGCCACATTCTCTTCTCCCATGGCCACTATGACAATCCAGACGTTTCTCCTCAACGTGGGCGCAGAGGACCGTTTCAAGAAGAGCGCCGCAGAGGGCTCTGTGGAAGGTCAGTCTATGGCCGCCACGAACGCCAATCTCCAGCAGCGCTTTCAGCAATTGCAGAACCTCGGCATGTCCAGGCTCCAGATGGAAGAAATTCGGAGCACGCGCCAATTCCCTGAGACCATCAAGATCATCTCGCCTGCAGACGGATTTGTAGTCGCGCGCAACGTTTCACCCGGACAGAAGTTCGAGCGGGGCGCGGAATATTATCGCATCGCTGATTTGAGCCGAGTCTGGATTCTGGCGGATGTTTACGAGAGCGACGCTCAATATCTTCAGCCCGGTGCGCAAGTGCGGGTCAACCTTCCTGACCAGGGCAAGTCTTTTCCGGGGCGGGTCAGCAATGTGCCCCCGCAGTTTGACGGCGCAACACGGACTTTCAAGGCGCGAATCGAGGTAGACAACCGCAGTTACGCTCTCCGGCCAGACATGTTCGTGGATTTGGAGCTGCCGGTTGCGTTCTCCCGCACCGTGGTCGTTCCCGCGGGCGCAGTGCTCGATTCCGGACTAAAAAAGACTGTCTTTGTGGAGCGCGGTCAGGGATTGTTTTCGCCGCGGGAAGTGGAAACGGGTCGTCGCTTCGATGACAGAGTGGAGATCGTCAAGGGATTAGCGACTGGCGAGCGAATCGTAGTTTCAGGCAATTTTCTTGTCAACTCTGAAAGCCGATTGAAAGAGGCAGCGGACATGTACGCGCCCGCGTCCGAACCGCCCAAGGCTGACGCCAAGACGGCTGAGAGTGACTTGAAAAAGACCCCTTCCCCGACCGCTGATCGCCCGTTGCCCGCAATCGGGACCACCACGAAAGCGCCTCATCCCGGGAGGAGTCGTGGTTAACCGGATTATTGATTTCTCGGTCAAGAACAAGTTCCTGATCTTTGCCGCCGTGGCTGCTGCCTGCTTCGCCGGCTGGTGGTCCATGAAGCATGTGGCGCTTGACGCCATTCCCGACTTGAGTGACACGCAGGTGATCGTTTATTCGAGCTGGGAGCGCAGTCCTGATCTCGTCGAACAACAGGTGACCTATCCCATCGTGAGCGGAATGCTGGGGGCTCCCCATGTCAAGGCGGTGCGGGGCTTTTCTGATTTCGGAAGCTCCTTTGTATATGTGATCTTTGAAGAAGGAACCGATATTTACTGGGCCCGCTCGCGAACGCTCGAATACCTCGCGGGCGTGCAGCCGAATCTTCCACAGGGAGTAAAGACCGAGCTTGGACCAGACGCCAACGGGCTGGGCTGGATTTTTCAATACGCGCTGGTCGATAAGTCGGGCCAGCACAATCTTGCGGAACTGCGATCGTTACAGGATTGGTATCTGCGTTACTACCTGAAGTCAGTGCCCGGCGTGGCTGAAGTTGCGCCGCTCGGCGGCTTCGGGCAGCAGTATCAGGTCAATGTTGATCCGCGCCGTCTGCAGGCATACGGCATCCCGATCAGCCGCGTGGTGGACGCAGTGCGGGGCGGCAACAGTGAAGTGGGCGGCCGCTTGCTCGAGTTTGGCGGCACCGAGTACATGGTGCGTGGACGCGGTTATGCCCAATCGGTGGAGGACTTCGGAAATATTGTTCTTACTGCAAGCCAAACCGGCACACCGATCCGGGTAAAGGATGTTGGGCAGGTGGTGCTCGGTCCAGAACTGCGGCGTGGCGTATCTGACCTGGATGGAAACGGCGAAGTTGTCTCCGGCATCGTCATCATGCGGCAGGGAGAGAACGCCTTGGAGGTCATTGATCGCGTCAAGTCCAAGTTGCATGAGATTGAGCCCGGATTACCGCCGGGAGTGGCAGTGGTCCCGATTTATGATCGCTCAGACCTGGTCCGCCGCTCCATTTCCAATGTCCGATCGACGCTCATCGAGGTGCTCTTCATTGTTGCGCTGGTAGTCCTGTTATTTCTTTGGCACGTTCCCAGCGCCCTCATTCCACTGATAACCATTCCCATTTCCGTTTTGCTTGCGTTCATCCCCTTCCGCATGCTCGGTATGACCGCCAATATTATGTCGCTGGGCGGAATTGCCATTGCCATTGGCGCGCTGGTGGACGCCTCCATTGTTGTAGTAGAGCAAACGCACAAGAAATTGGAAGAGTGGGAGCGCGGCGATAAACGTGAGGATTACCGCAACGTAATCCTGGGTGCGGTAAAGCAGGTAGCCGGCCCCAGTTTTTTTGCGCTTCTGGTGATCGCCGTCTCATTTCTGCCGGTGCTGACATTGGAAGCCCAGGAAGGCCGCCTTTTCCGGCCACTCGCTTACACCAAGACTCTTGCCATGATCATCGCCGCTATTCTGGCGATTACGCTGGATCCAGCGTTGCGCATGCTGTTCACGCGGCGCAAGAAGTTCCGCTTCCAGCCGGCCTGGCTCTGCCGTTCCACGAATGCCATTGTGGTGGGTACCATTCATGCTGAAGAAAAACATCCGGTTAGCCGGCTCTTGATTCGTATGTACCAACCCGTCGCCGCCTGGGCACTGCGCTGGAATTGGGTCGTGATCACAGCGGCCCTTCTGTTGGTGGCAATCACCGTGCCCGTGTTTCAGAAGTTGGGCTCGGAGTTCATGCCGCCGCTGGAAGAGGGATCTATCCTTTATATGCCTTCCACGGCTCCCGGCATTTCCCTCACTGAAGCGCAGAAGGTGCTACAGGTTACGGATAGGGTCCTCATGCAGTTCCCTGAGGTGGATCGCGTGCTCGGCAAGGCAGGCCGTGCGGAGACTGCCACCGATCCAGCGCCGCTTTCAATGCTGGAAACTGTCATCATCCTTAAGCCGCATTCCCAGTGGCGAAAGGTGGACACGTGGTATTCGTCATGGACACCGCAATGGGCCAAAAGCGTTTTTCGCCACGTGACGCCGGATCACATTTCACAGGAAGAACTCATCAGCCAGATGAATGAGGCGCTGAAAGTTCCCGGCCTGGCCAATGCTTGGACAATGCCGGTGAAGGGTCGCACAGACATGCTGACCAGTGGAATGCGTACACCGGTTGGACTCAAGATCTCGGGCGCCGATGTTCAACAAATCGAAAAGATCGGCCTGCAGGCGGAGTCCCTGCTCAGTTCAGTGAACGGGACGCGCAGTGTCTTCGCGGAGCGCACCGGCGGAGGCTATTTCCTTGATATCAACTGGAACCGTGACGAACTTGCTCGCTACGGACTGAGCGTTGAAGAAGTGCAAAGCGTGATCCAGAACGCCATCGGCGGCGAAAACGTGACCACGGTCATACAGGGACGAGAGCGATATCCAGTCAACGTTCGTTACATGCGCGACTTTCGCTCTGATATGAGCGCACTCGGGCGGGTGCTGGTATCCGCTTCGGGCGGACAAAGACAGATTCCGCTGGCGCAGCTCGCCACCATCAACCCAGCTAACGGTCCCGCAATGTTGCGCAATGAAAACGGCCTGTTGACTGGATACGTGTACGTGGACATTACCGGACGTGATCCCAGCGGTTACGTTGAGGAAGCCGGCCAGTTGCTGCGTGGCAAATTAAAACTGCCCGCTGGCTATTCCGTCTCCTGGAGCGGCCAATATGAAGCCATGCAACGCGTCAACCAGCGACTCACCCTGGTGGTGCCGCTCACTTTGTTTTTAATTTTGTTGCTTCTGTACATGAATATGCGGTCGCTTACCAAAACTTTCATGGTCGTGCTTGCCGTGCCATTCTCCGCTATTGGCGCTGTCTGGTTTCTCTATTTTCTTGGCTACAACATGAGTGTAGGAGTTTGGGTAGGATTGATCGCATTGCTGGGAGTGGACGCGGAAACCGGCGTTTTTATGCTCCTATATCTTGATCTGGCATATGAACAGGCCAAACGCGAAGCGCGCTTGCGGAACTTGCATGAGCTTCAAGAGGCAATTCTTCAGGGAGCGGTCAAGCGCCTGCGGCCAAAGTTCATGACTATGGCAGCGGCATTCCTGGGTCTGGTTCCCATTATGTGGTCAACGGGCGCCGGATCAGACGTGATGAAACGTATCGCGGCACCGATAATCGGCGGAATCCTCACTTCCTTCCTTCTGGAATTGCTGGTCTATCCGGCCATCTATCAGATCTGGAAATGGAACTTCGAGCTTAAGCGCCAGGTTGTGCTCGAGCCAAATCCACTTTTGGGCGCAAATCCAAGCTTAATTGAATACCCGGCGAGGCCCAAGAAGGCGCCAGTATCACTCGAGTATCGGTAAGTTGAAGCAAGCACATCAAGCTTAAAACACCCTATTCGAACTTTGAGGGACTTTAGGCTCCATAGCCGCGCCAAAGGTCCTATAGACCAATCGTGAAGTGAACGAACATTTAAAATACTCGTCCATGACCTCTGTATCGCAACCTTTGGTAATGCTGCGATGCGTCCAGATCTTCAGCGAACTCCAACTGAGCAGCTCAACCCTTAAATAAATCATTTCATCCCCACTGCGCCGGTTTTGCATACAAAGAGAGCAAAAGGTCGACTGGAGAATAGGGAGACAAAAACAGCAGGTTTGGGGGTCGACACAATCTCCTTGGCTTAGAGAATTCTAATCTCAATCATTTCTGCACAATGCGGCACAGTTCTGCGGAAAGGAACTACTCACTAGGCCTGTAGAGAAAATCGCCATTATTTACGGCAGTGCCAAGGCACCACTGCCCATTTTGTTCCCACTTAAATCGAGAAATCGCCCGGAATCGGGCCATTTTGGAAGGAATCAGAGAACAATTCCCTGAGCTACAGACTGGCTGGCGGAGGGAGAGGGATTCGAACCCCCGATACCCTTTCAGGTATAACGGTTTTCAAGACCGTCTGTTTCAACCGCTCACACATCCCTCCGCGTGATTGGTATCAACAGTTTACCAGCACTCGATAATCGGCGCTGCAACATGACCGATCCGTAATGCGCTGAGTACCAAGCAGAAACCTGGCTCCAACCAAGTCGGATGCATGAGTCAAGTCAGATGCATTCGCCAAGTCGGATGTGCCTCTATCGGGGAGAATCCCTGAAAATGTTAATATTTCGTGGCAAGCTTTCGTTGACTCCATCCGCAGATGCTTAGCAACATTCCGAACAACGTTCCGAAATGGCGGCCTTATCGTTGTCCTTGCCAGGGCAACTGGTCTGCAAGAGCATTTGCAGTGCTGTGTGGCCTCGGGTTTTTCATTGCGGTGGGTGCTTCGGCAGTTTTCTTCTGTTCCCCCGCGCAGGCACAGCAGACTGGTCCGGCAGGCCCGGTAGTGGTCCAGCCAGGGGCGCCAGGCAAGCCCACCAAGAGGCTGCCGCCCTCCACAACGGGAAAGCTGCCGCCCCGGTCGCAAGCGGAAGTAGATTTCATGCAAGGCATGATCATGCATCATGCACAAGCCGTTGAGATGACGGCGCTCATTCCATCCCATACGGAAAACAAGGATCTGCGATTACTGGGCGCACGCATTAGCAGCTCACAATCCAGCGAAATGAACTTTATGAAGCGTTGGCTCGCCGCGCGTGGAGAACCAGCTTCCATGGCGATGCCCGGAATGAAGAACATGGATATGTCCGGGCACCCAATGCCTTTAATGCCCGGAATGCTTACGCCGGAACAGATGGCGGCCCTTCGGAAAGCGAAGGGGACCGAGTTCGACCACTTATTTTTAACCGGGATGATTCAGCACCACAACGGCGCGTTGACCATGGTGAAGGACCTGTTCGATACGGCGGGGGCTGGTCAGGATGCCGAGCTGTTCAACTTTGCGACGGACGTGGATACTGGCCAACGGGCCGAAATCAGGATTATGCAAGGAATGTTAGAGAAGGAAACTCCAGAGGAGAAACAATGAACCGAGTGCCCAGTTTTATTTTGTGCGTGGCCATTGCGGCAATGATTTTATTTCCCGGCGTGAGCCGGCTGCACGCGCAAGAGCAGACGCCTTCACCCACGCCAGCGGCCCAGCCGCCTTCGCCCACGCCGTCCGCACAGGACGCAGACGAGGAAGAACGGAATCCGTATGCTCCGGAGCCCGCTCCCGTGTTGCAACCGGGCATGAAGGGCTCGGATACAAACGATCCGCGCGCCAAGCTTGCTCCGGGCATGTATAACGCGGGCGAAGCAGCTATGGGCATCAAGCACCTTCAGCTCGTCAAAAAGCCTGCCGCCTTTCAACTTGGGACTAATAATCCCGACGATCCAAAGGTGCAGAAGATGCTGGGGCAGCTCAACTCGCCTAATATCGCAAAGATGCCGGCCCCGATGCGTCTGGTGATCGCGCAGCTTGCTTTTGCGAACTCCGACCTTGCCTTCCAGGGCAACCATCTGTTCCAGGGAAATTTTTATGGCGTGAACATCTTCGATATTTCCAACCCAGCGCATTCCAAGCTGCTGACCTCCCTTGTGTGTCCCGGCGGACAGGGTGATGTGTCGGTATATAAAAACCTGCTTTTCATGTCCGTCGAGCAACCGAATGGACGCCTGGATTGCGGCACGCAGGGTTTTCCACCAGATCCCGCTCCACCCGCAGATGCGGCAAAAGGAAAAGATAAAAAACGCCCCATACCATCGGCGCAAAAAGACCGTTTCCGCGGCGTGAGGATCTTTGATATTTCCGATATCAGAAACCCCAAGCAAGTGGCGGCTGTCCAGACATGCCGTGGATCGCACACGCATACTTTGGTTGTGGATCCAAACGACAAAGATAATGTTTATATCTATGTGTCAGGCACATCTTTTGTGCGCCGTCCGGAGGAACTGGTCGGATGCTCAGGTGTTGAAGAGCCGGAAAAAGACCCGAATACAGCGCTGTTTCGCATCGATGTAATCAAGGTTCCCGTGGCTTCGCCGCAGGATGCCAAAGTGGTATCGAATCCCCGCGTATTCATGGATGCCCGGACCGGCGCCATGAATGGGCTGACCAATGGTGGTACCCACGGCAAAAAAGGTCCGGAAAAGCCGAAGGAGACCAACCAATGCCACGACATCACCGTGTATTCGGCGATCGGATTGGCGGCGGGCGCGTGCTCAGGAAATGGAATTTTGCTGGACATCAAAGACCCTGTAAATCCCAAGCGTGTGGATGCAGTGAATGATCCAAACTATTCGTACTGGCATTCAGCTTCTTTCTCCAACGATGGGACCAAAGTGGTGTTTACCGACGAGTGGGGTGGCGGCCTGGGGGCGCGGTGCCGTCCGAACGACCCGAACGTGTGGGGCGCGGATGCGATCTTTGGTTTGAATAATGACAAGTTAACGTTCGAGAGCTACTACAAGATGCCCGCCGCGCAGAGTGACTCGGAAAATTGCGTCGCGCACAATGGATCGCTGGTCCCAGTACCGGGCCGTGACATTGAAGTGCAAGCCTGGTATCAGGGTGGCATCTCAGTTGTGGACTTTACTGACGCGACGCATCCATTTGAGATTGCGTACTTTGATCGCGGCCCCATCGATCCCAAGGTACTGGTACTGGGCGGCGACTGGTCAGCATATTGGTACAACGGCTACATCTACGGCTCAGAAATTGCACGCGGGCTGGACGTGTTTGAACTAACGCCGTCCAAGTTTTTGACGCAGAACGAAATCGACGCGGCCAAGACGGTTCAAGTGGGTGAGCTGAATGTGCAGAACCAGCAAAAGATTGAGTGGCCGGCAAAGTTGGTGGTCGCCAAAGCTTACGTTGATCAATTGTCGCGGTCGCAAGCGCTGCCCGCAGACAGAATCGCAGCTCTGCAAAAAGCAATCCAGAGCGCGGAGAGTTCGCACATGAGCAAAGGTGCGCTGGCGAACTTGAAAAACATGGCGGCGCTATTGGCGAATGATGCCGGATCAGCAAAAAGTCCGTCGGATGCAATACGGCTGAAGGCGCTGGCTGAGATTCTGGAGCACCCGGCAGCTTAACGTACAGAGGCTCGGCGGCCCGTTCATTTAAGAATGGGCCGCATTTTTTTACAGTATTAAATATCGCTTCGCTTTCTTATCCTCATTGAATGCTTCGCACGCCCTTTAAAGCAAGCCATCGCGCCGGAAGCGTTCCATGCTCGGTCGGCATCCAAAATGAAATAACTCACAGGGGAGAGACGCCATGAGTACCCAAAAAGTGGTCGAGCTGCCGCGCAAGACTTTATCCAGCGTAAGCCCGCTCACGGGCGAGTTGCTGCGCGAATTTGACCAGCACTCCGATGAGGTGGTCGAAAACAAGATCGCTCTTGCCGCCAGTACATCCCGCGCGTATCGCAAAGTCCCATTTGCGCAGCGCGCCGCCATGATGGTCCGCGCGGCGGAAATCCTGGAAAACGACAAAGATACTTTCGGCAGAATGATGACCCAGGAAATGGGGAAGACACTGAAATCTGCCGTGCAGGAAGCGGAAAAATGCGCGGTTGGCTGCCGCTACTACGCGGAGAATGCAGAGCGGTTCCTGGCCGATGAAGACGCCAAGACCAATGCCACCCGCAGCTTTGTGCGCTACCAGCCGCTTGGCCCAGTGGTGGCGGTGATGCCGTGGAATTTCCCGTTCTGGCAGGTTTTTCGCTTCGCTGCGCCCGCGCTCATGGCCGGCAACGTCGGATTGCTGAAGCATGCTTCCAACGTGCCGCAGTGCGCGCATGCCATTGAAGATATTTTTCGTCGCGCCGGCTTTCCTGAAGGAGCTTTTCAGACACTCCTGATCGGCTCGGACCGCGTGAATCGTTTGATTGCTGACCGTCGCATTGCCGCCGTCACGCTCACCGGCAGCGTGGGCGCGGGCAGCAGCGTAGCCACAGCGGCCGGCAAAGCGATCAAGAAATGCGTTTTGGAACTTGGCGGCAGCGATCCGTTTATTGTGATGCCGAGCGCCGATCTGGATAAGGCCGTGGATACCGCTGTGCAGGCCAGGGTGATCAACAACGGGCAATCCTGTATCGGGGCGAAGCGATTCATTGTTCACGAACAGATCGCGGAGCAATTTGAAAAGAAATTTGTGGATCGCATGGCGTCGCTCAAAGTCGGCAATCCCATGGACGCGGCGACAGACGTTGGCCCGTTGGCGACTGAAGACGTTCTGCACGGACTGGAAGCGCAGGTGCAAAAAACAATTGAGATGGGCGCGCGCGTCCTGCTGGGAGGAAAGCGCATTGATCGTAAAGGCAATTTCTTTGCGCCCACGGTGCTTACGGATATTCCCAAGGGCTCGCCGGCTTATGAAGATGAGCTTTTTGGCCCTGTTGCGTCGCTCTATCGTGCCAATGACATGAGCGACGCGATTGAGATTGCCAACAACTCCATCTTTGGCCTGGGCGCGTGCGCGTGGACCAACGATGCCGCCGAGCGCGAGCTGTTTATCAATGAGATTGAATCAGGCTTGGCGTTTATCAACGGAATGGTGGCCTCTGATCCGCGCATTCCTTTCGGAGGCGTGAAGCATTCAGGCTTTGGACGAGAGCTAAGCCATCATGGCATTCTTGAGTTTGTAAACGTGAAGTCGGTTTCGATTCAAGATGCGGACCCGGAGGGGAACAAGTCCCGCACGGAATAAAGCTGAAACGGTTGCTCTCAGTGGATAACTTTCAGCAGCTGACGGTCGTTTGCAATCTGCATCACCACCGGCTCCAGCCGGTCAAATGCTTCCTGCAGAATACGGCGCGACGTAGCAAAGCATATCCGCAAGTGCCCGCTGGCGCCGGGGCCAAACCATCGCGGAGCGCCGGGGACCAGGGCAACGCGGGCTTGCTCGCGCAGCTGCTGGCACAGCATCTCAGAATCATCGCTAACATTCCGTATATCAGGAAATATCACGTACGTCCCTTGCGGCGGCTCCACAGTCACTCCCGGCCACTTCTTCAAGCGACCAACCACATAATCGCGTTGCGCTTGCAAGTGCTGGACAAATTGGGCCAGCCACTCGCGGCCGTCATTGAGCGCCGCAACCACCGCGACCTGCGACAATACCGATACGCCATACACGGTGCTTTCTGCGTCCGAGGCGGCGACAATTTCTTTTTTCCATTCCGGGTCAGAGCAGACCAGGCATCCGACGCGCAGCCCGGCCAAAGCAAAGTTCTTGGAGAAGCCGTAAACAGTTACAGTGTTGCGGGCAATCTCCGGCGAGATCGAAGCCAGACTGACATGCCGGTGCGGCGAGTAAACAATATCAGACCAAATCTCGTCGGAAACAATCCTCAAGCCGCGAGAGATGGCCCACTCCGCAACACGCTGCTGCCAGTCGCGAGAGTAAACCACGCCAAGCGGATTGTGAGGATTGCACAGCCAGAGCATGCGTGTGCGTCCTGTAAGGCGTGATTCCATGCTGCGAATGAATTCTTCAGCGCTGGTGCCCGGCTCAACTCGCACGCGAACAGGTATTGCTCCTGCGCGCTGCACGGTGTGGTGCAACAGAAAATCGACAGGATCGGGAATAAGAACTTGATCCCCGGCTGCGAGGCTCGCGCGTGCTAAAACCGCCATGCCGGATGCGGCGCTGTCAGTGGCGAATACCTCTTCAGCGGTGCAATCCATTTGCCGAGTTTCGTTCATCCAGCGGGCAATGGATTCGCGGAACTGCGGCAGTCCTTCAGGCGGACCGTAACTGAGCACGCCATCACGGACGTAGCGCACAAGCTGCTCCTGAATCGCGGGACAGACAGGAAAGTCAGGATCGGCGGCGGTGAGCGGGATGACGTCAGCAGGCTGCTGCGCCCAGCGCATGTTGAACGCGCGTTCGCGCAGCAGATCGAGTCGGACGATGTTGTCTGAAAACGATGCCGGCTGGGCCTGGTCTGATTCCGCGATCGGCAACAGAATAGTGCTGCCGATTTCCGGGGTAACGAAATGGCGGGTCAACTCACGTCCCTTGGCCACATAGGGCGCACATTGCTCGCGCCGTTCGGTTGAATAGCGGGACAACGCGTGCTCCAGATCAGATGGCGTTTTCACATTCTCTGGACGAAGATTTCCTGCCAAGGCCACGGCGTCTGCCACTGCCGATGAAACGCCCTGGCTGGTAAAGGGCGAGAGCGGATGCGCAGCGTCGCCCACCAGAACCAAATTCCCGCGATAGAACGAAGGAACCAGGTCTGTATCCAGCGGACGCCAAAGATGCGTATGGGAGAAATCCGCGATGCTGAGAAGGTGCGGAATCGGGTCCGCCCACTCTTCGACAAGGGAGGTAACAAATTTCTTTCGAGTCTCGGCGAAATTACCGGGATCTACTGGAGGCACTGGAAAGCGCTGGGAATCGAACTGCAGATACCAGATCACATGCTCAGAATCGACCGCCAGCGTGCCCAGCGCAATGCCGCCAGTGACCGCGTGAAATTTATTGAAGTTGTTGCTGGTCCATCGCACCGTGCTCTTGCAACTCACCATCCCCACAATTTCAAGCACCTGCGCCTGCGGTGCCGGCCAGCTAGGATACAGCGCCTGCCGCGCGAGCGAGCGGATGCCTTCCGCGCTGACATACAGATCGGCTTTAACGTTTGCGCCGGTGTTCAGGCGCGCCTGCGTCACATTCCCCACATCGTCAAATTCAAGCGCCGCAAGTTCGGCGTCAAACCTGGGAGCGCTCTCCGCCGGCAAAGCCGCCATTAGCGCATCAATCAATTGGCGGCGGCGAATGCTGCGGGTACCCGCGGGCAAGGGCTGCTCATAAAGTATCTGCCCGTTGGAACTGCGGCAAAAATAGCGTTGCAGCGGAGCGCCGCTGTTTTCGCCGGTCAAGTTCACGCCAAAACTCTGGAGACACTCAATGCCATCCGGCATCAGGATGAAGCCCATGCCGGTTTCGTGGCCCTGGCGCATTCGCTCATAGATACGGCAGCTCTGGCCTTGTGCGCGCAAGGTAATCGCGCTCATCAAGCCGGCAATCCCAGCGCCAAAAATTGCGATCTCCATGCTGCTCCCTTTTTGGTGGCTTTCGGTCATTTGATTTAGCGAACTGGTTGAGAATCTGAGGACCCTTCTTTGGCATGAAGTAGCTGATTCAGCCCTGAAGAGTTCAACCGCGCAATCGCCTCTCAGATTGGCGGCGTTTTATAGTTGTGAAGCAAAGCCAACGAACGTTGCAAAATTCCATTAAGCAGAATTGCTGACCCTCGAGCAAGCACAGGCACGTGATCGTGCTTGGAGAAAGCTGCCGGATTGTGGTCCTCACTTGTGCGCAGCCATCGCCTTCTGTTTGCTGAAAATTGCCCGCATATTTTCCGGCGAGAAAAATTCCGTGACCGGAACAGTGTGGGCCAGCATGCCAAAGAACCGGCTGCGCTGCTCAGGATTTTCCCGCAGAGCTTGCAGGAGCTGCTGTACTTCAGGCGGAGGCGGTTCCAGCGCGGCCAACTGCGTCGTCAAGTCAAAGTAGGGCAGCTCAGCGGTGTTACGGGTCTGCTCGTACCCAGCGAGCGCGTCTTCCAACGATTGGCGGCCACTTAAGCCTGCATCAATGGCTTCAGCCAGCCACTCAGCGCTGCCAAACGCATCCGTGATGCCGGAGGCGGTGCAAGGATCTTTCTGATAGCCGGCATCGCCCACCAACGCCCATCCCAGTCCGTAAGGCTTGCGGACGTGGCTGGGAATTGCGCCGCCCACGTAACGTGATTCACGCTTGCCAGCCTGCATGCGTTCCCACAATTCCGGCGCATGCTGCGCGATGACGCTGCTGTGGTGGTTTTCTATGTTGGCGCGCACCGTGGGAAGATCGCGGGCAGCAAATGCGACGCCAATGAGAGAAAGATTGTCATTGGTATTGTAAGCAAAAATCACGTTGCCGGGACGCAGCCACAGATGCCAACCGACCATGGGCACGCCGCTGTAATAGGCGTACCAGGAACCTTCCAGCGCGGGGCCGGTTTTATATTCCGGCGCTTCCACGGCTTTGGCAACCACGCTGAACATGCCATCAGCGCCCACTGTGATGCGCGCTTTCTCTGTGACCATGGGGCCATTTTTTTCATGGCCGCGAATGCCAACCACACGGCCATCTTCAAAGATCACTTCCTGGACGGAAAAGCCCTCGCGCAGCTCCGCGCCCGATTTCACGGCGGCATCGACAAGAATGGGATCAAGTTTGATGCGCCGCGGAGCAAATGCCTCAGTGACTCCGCCCTCCGCCGGAACGGGTGAGCCCGTAAGCGAGAATGCGCCATAATCAAAATGATTGGTCAAGATCGGCGGGCAATTGGAGGTTTTCAGCGCATCCAGCAAGCCCCAGCGCTTCAGGCGCGCGGAGCCGGTCTGGTGGACATAATGGTTTGAAAAAGGCATATCGCTGGGAAACGTACCGCGATCCAGCAGCAGAACTTTATAGCCCTTGCGTGCCAGCAAAAGGGCAGTGGGCGCTCCGGCGCAGCGCGCGCCAACGATGATGGCATCGAACATAGCATCCTCCCAGGCCGGATTCCTGCTATGCGAATCCACCCGAATTATTAGCGTGCTCTAATAGTTGTTCCCGAAACGGGAGTGACGTTACAAATTGTCTAAGAAAAAGATTAGAATTCCTAGACTTTTTCTTAGAAATCGCAAGTACCTGCTTTCCGCTCAATCAGATACGGTCGAGGTGACGAATGAAGACGAACCTGGAGACAATTCAAGGGATTTACAAAGGACACGCCGAGCAGATCGCGAAGAACCTTCAATCCGCTCTGGCCCCGCGCTTTGAATGGACTGAGGCGGTCGGCTTTCCTTACGCTGGAACGTACCACAGTATGGAAGAGGTAGGGAAGAACGTGTTTGCCCGCCTGGCGACGGAGTGGGACGGATACCGCGCCGAGGTGGACCAGTTTTATGACGCCGGGGACACGATCATTGTAACCGGGAGATACCTTGGGACTTATAAGAAGTCCGGCGGCTTGATGGATGCCGTTTTTGCCCACATATGGAATTTCAAGGACGGAAAAATCGTGAAATACACCCAGAACGTGGACACTAAAAAGGTGTGGGACGCGATTGAAGGCAAATGAGCTGGGTTTTCAGGACGAGATTCAAGAAAGAGATCGTGGCGGAATTTCTGCCTCCCGCGCGGCCAGGGAAGAAGCAGAAAGTCATCATCCTGTGCGACGGCATGCCGGGTATGCCCCGCAAACAGACGTTGATGGAATTTCTGGCGGCAAAGGGCTATTGGGTCTTCTATCCGCGATACCGGGGATCATGGGAGAGCGGTGGCCAGTTCCTGGAAAAATCTCCTGACCGGGACATTCTTGACGTAATTGACGAGCTGCCAAAAGGCGTTCGCGAACTGGCTTTTGGGAAGCGATTTGCTTTAAAGCCCGATGAAATCTTTGTGATCGGGGGAAGCTTTGGCGGCGCAGCGGCCATCCTTGCGTCTCTGGATCATCGCGTGAAGAAAGTAATTGCCAATTGCCCGGTAGTTGATTGGGGAATTCTTGCCAAGGAAGAGAGGCTGGAGACTTCCAACCCCAACTACGCGGCATATATTCGCGCGGCGTTTGGGAATGGCTATCGCCTTTCCGACCGTAACTGGCACAAGCTGCACGGCGGGAAGTTTTATAATCCGGCTTACCACATTGAGGAGATCGATCCCAAGAAAATCATGATGTTCCATGCCAAAGACGATCCTTATGTTCCTTACAGGTCGGTCAAGAATTTCGCTGACCGGACCGCCGTGAAACTGAATTCATTCGCGCGTGGCGGACATCTGAGCACGGAGATGATCGTGCAGAAATATTGGGAGCGGATCAAGAAGTTCTTTAAAGCCTGAATCTCTTTGCCGCAGATTTCTCAGACCAACGCAGATCAGAAATAACTAGCCGCGAATTCACGCGAAAAACGCGAATCCTGATTTGGTTCGTGCTCATTCGTGAAATTCGCGGCTAACATTTTCGTCATTCGCCAGCTTTACTGCACGTTCTTAGTTTCAACCTGTTTATAGCCATCGGGTACTTTGAACAAGTTTGCATCAACGGCGTTGGTGGAAACTGAAGTCACTTCACTGGTGGTATCCATCAGCGAACCAGCGGCGCCGGTGGGCTTTGAGTCGGACTTGTCGTCCTGGGCTGCGTCGTCCTTTTTCTTTTTCTTGCCGAAGATCCCGCCGATACCGCTGGTGATGGGATTGCCGCTGGATTTTTTATCGTCGTGAGAAGTCTGCTGGGGTGCGCCGGGATCGCCGGCCATCCCTACGCTGACCAGTGAAAACAAGGGCATCCCATTCAGGGCGGTGGCGCTCTTGCGATATTCGACCATTGCGGGCGCGATCTGGGCATTGCCGCCCATCATGGTCCCGGGAAGCCAATCCAGTTCCTTGGCCATGCGTTGGTAGAAATGCTTTACTTCGTCATAGCCCTTGACCGGCGCGATGTAAGAATCAGAATCAACCCACATATTCGCGGTCTGGCCCTTGGCTTTGGGATCATCGGAGGTCATCTGCATGTCCACGCGCATCTTGGTTTCTTTGGCGGTGTAGTCGAGTATCTTCTTTGATCCGGCGCCCGGAGTGATGGTGACTTTCGGCGTAATTTTCACCTGGCTGGCCTGTTCTTTATTGTGCTTTGCCTGTTGCTCGGCGGCCTTCTTGCGAGCTTCCTCCATGCGAGCCTTCATCTCGTCAAAGGTCATGGTGGAGTAAGTTTTTTTCTTGGTGTCAATGTTAGTGATGCGCCGGGCATCAAGATCGATGATTTCAATCTGGCCCAGGCTGTCTTCGCGCCTCATCTTGTTGCCCTTGAAGCTGATGGTGGCTGTGGTGCCTTGCGTCATCTGACGCGCGTCCTTACTGAAGACGCCGGCAAACTTCATAGCGCCCACGGCCGCGCCTCCGGTGATCTTGATGGTTTCAGTGTATTGAAAATCGGCAAAGCAAGGTGTGGAAAGAGAGAACAACAACGAGCCGGCAAGTGCGAACGCAATACCCCGTTTCATTACGCCTCCTAGAGTGGAGCATTATAGCTGGAGACGAATGGGAACCACACCTTACCCAATGAGGCGGATGATCCTGATTTGAGCTACTGAAAATCAGGATCTTCAGAGATGTGCAGGACCTCCTCTATCAGTGCGAACGCTGCCGAGGAACTGCAACCGGGACAGGGCGGAAAGGACGTTTGTTTGCGTAGCCAGATATCTCCAGAGCTAGGACAGCGTGGATGGTCTGGCCGCCATATGCCGGAAACAGGGACCATTTCTCCGCTGAGAAATAGGACCTGACCGGACCTTTTGCGTGAGGGTTGTGACGGCAAAATTATTTTCTCCATGTGGAATGAATCCTATTCAGTTGACCTATAGGAATAAGGCAAGCGGATTGCCACCGGCGGGATTGAAAGCAAACAAGTAATCGAGCTCTGGACGGCAGAGACTCGTAATTTTTCCTCGCGAAACGTGAGCTTTCGACATCACTGAGCGGAGTTGCCTGTGAGTGCCTGCTAAAGCGCTTTTTTCGTCAGTTTGAGGAACCGAGAGCTTGCGATTGCGGGCGACATAAAGCCGAAAATTAACGTCTAAGACATTAGCAGCCGCGCTGACTCATGATCTCCAAGTGTGCCAATCCGCAGTGCGCCAAAACGCTGATGCGCCTTGATGGAGGCAGGTTTTTTGGCTTCCCCACAAAAGGCGCTCACGCCAAACAAAAGACGATTGAAAACTTCTGGTTATGCGCTAACTGCGCCAAGAGTTTTAGCTTGCATATGGTGGAAGGCGAAGTGAAACTGCGGCTTAGAGAGCATCGGAAAACCGCCTGAGCTGTTTATCTTAGTGTTGTAGCTGGGCCGCGCTTTTGCTGGGCGCGTATTCGCTGCGGAACGTCCCTGGCGTTGCGCCGGTAAGACGGCGAAAGATCCGGGTGAAATGGCTCTGGTCGTAAAAACCCAGGTCCACCGCAACCGCGCTGAGTGGAAGATCAGAGTTGGCCAGCATTGCTGCCGCGGCGCGTACGCGGATGCGATTCAAGTACTCGCCCAATGTTTCGCCAAACTCCTGGCGAAAGATTTGTCCCAGATAAACAGGATGCACGCCCGCGGCACGGGCCACTCGGGCCAGAGTTAGGTTCTCTGAAAAATGCGCGTGGATGTACTCAAGTGCGCGCCGCAAAGAGCGTAGATCGCGCGGCGTACTGGAGGAAAATTGAACGACTGAAAAAGCCAGGGCCACGGCTCGCGATTCGATATCGAGATCATTCGCCGCCGTGGAGGAGATTCGCCGATAGAGGTCCATCAACTCCCATGCCGGCCGTTGTCCTGAGAGATCGGTGATCGCACGCAGATCGACCGTCGCGAAGTCCATGGCGTCAAATAATTCAGATTTGAACTCAAGGGTGAGCAGAGTCACGCCGGCGTGGCCTATTTCATCGCGATGGTCCATACCCGGCGGATGGTAAATGCAGGAGAAAGGCTGATATCCAAACTGCGAGAAGCCCGCCGTCTCGCGATATTCACCTCTCAGCATCAATGAGACAAATCCTGCCTGGTGAGCATGGCTGGGCAGAGCACGCGGCTCAGTATGTACCAGGCGATTGACGACAATGGAATCAGCGGCCCATCGTTGTAAAATTTTGCCGAAAAACTGTCCGATATTGAGCGATGTGGACATCTATCTCTTTCGTTTATTGGACTGCGTAAAAAGAAAACCGTTTAGCAAATTTGGCTGTTCATTTTCGAGCAGTGTTGCACGTTTGCGAACAGCAGATCAGGCACCGACTTTACTCTCTGATATCAGCAAGGTATTTATCCTCAAGGGGTTGCGGATAGGTTAGCTTCGGCTCGGAAAATGCAGTTTCCAATCAGGCTTGGCTCGCCCTGTATACTCGCGAGCTGCCGGTTGACACGTACCAGCAGCAAAACGCATTTCAGCTTGCATTGGTACAAGACGGGTTCCCTTTACTCAGGTTGAATAGAAATGGCACGATCTCTGCCGCGGGAGAAGCACTCATGAGCACTTTCCTTCAGGACCTCCGTTATGGTTTTCGCATGCTGCGCAAGAGCCCCGGTTTCACGCTGGTAGCGTTGGTGGCGTTGGCGCTAGGCATCGGCGCGAATACTGCGCTTTTTAGTGTGGTGTATGGCGTTTTGCTGAAGCCGTTGCCGTATGCGCAAGGCAAAGAGTTGGTGGTACTGAATCAGGAATTTCCCAAAGCAAATGCGATGAACGTTGGATTCTCGGTCAAGGAGCTGAACGACTATCGCGAGCAGTCGAAATCATTGGCTCAGATTGAGGAGTACCACCAGATGTCGTTCATCCTGCTGGACGGGCAGGAGCCGGACGAAGTGCGGACAGGCGTGGTCTCGGCTCATTTCTTTGATCTGCTGGGAATCAAGCCGTATCTGGGGCGATTCTTTACTTCCGCAGACGACATGCCAGGCGCTGACGCAGTGCTGGTCCTGAGTTATCCCTACTGGAAGACGCGCTATGGCGGCGACCGCAGCATCATCGGGCGGCATTTCCGAATGAATGACAAAGTGCATACCGTGGTAGGCGTGCTGCCGCCGGTTCCGCAGTATCCGCGCGAAAACGATGTTTACATGCCGAGCGTTGCATGTCCTTTCCGTTCATCGCCGGCCACGATCGCAAGCCGCAATGCGCGCCTGCTGCGCGCTTTCGGACGGCTTAAGCCAGGCGCAGATGTACAGTCCGGCCTTGTGGACGTGAACCTGGTGGCTTCGCGGCTCCGGCAAGAATATCCGGCGGACTATCCTGAGTCGCGCGGCTTGGCAGCCGCCATGGATGGATTGCAGAATCAGTTGACCAAACAAGTGCGGCCCATGTTGCTGGTACTGCTGGCTACCGCTGGGCTGGTACTGTTGATTGCGTGCGCCAACGTGGCCAATCTGGCGCTGGCGCGGATCATGCGTCGCGAGCAGGAGATGGCAGTGCGCGCAGCGTTAGGTGCTAATCGCGGTCGCCTAATCCGCCAGTTATTGACTGAGAGTACGCTGCTCAGCGTAGCGGGCGGAGCGCTGGGATTGCTGCTGGCCTGCGGCTGCCTGGAATTGCTGGTGCGCTTTGTCGGGCGATTCACTACGCGCGCGGCTGAGGTACGCATCAGCACGGAAGTGTTGCTGTTCACGCTGGGCATTTCCATCCTGACTGGACTGATTTTTGGTTCCATACCCGCGCTTGCTCAGCGGCTCAACCTGGTTACATCACTCAAAGAAGGCAGCGCCAACGCGACGGTAAAATCCGGCGGTGTGCGGCTGCGCAACGTGTTGGTTGCCGGACAAGTCGCATTGAGCTTTGTGCTTTTGGTTGGCGCCGGGCTGATGGTCCGCAGCTTTATCAAATTGCAACAGGTCAATGCTGGTTACAATCCGGAAAACGTACTCACGGCTAACGTCCCGCTCAATTTCAGCAAGTACAACAATCAGGCCACGCTTACATTTTTTGATCGCGTAATGCGCAAGCTGGAAGCAACGCCGGGAATTCTGGCAGTGGGAGTGAACAACGGAGCGCCACTTGCGCCGGGTATGCCCATGAACACTACGTTCATTGTTGAGGGCCGGCCCGTGAACGAACGTGAAGCGTTGCCCAGCACCGATGTGCAGTTTGTTTCTCCCGGCAGCATGCAGCTGCTGGGTATTCCGCTGATTAGCGGCCGCTTCTTTACCCCGCATGACAACGCCGATTCACCCGAGGTCGCGATCATCAGCCGCTCGCTGGCGCATCACTTTTTCCACAATGAAGATCCTCTCAACAAACGCATATCGGCCGACAACGGAAAGACCTGGGTAAAGATCGTAGGCGTGGTGGGCGACGTGAAGTATTACGGCCTGGACCAGGAGACCAAGGACACAGCTTACGTCTCTTTTGCGCAGACTCCCATGGGCAATACTTTGCTGGTGAAGACCGCGGGCAATCCAATGAATTATGCGCAGCAGGTGCGTGAAGCTGTGTTGTCAGTGGACCCGGAACAGCCGGTCAACGGAATCCAGACGCTACAGGAATTGCGCGGTGACACGCTGGTGCAAAGCCGCCTGACGGCGTTGCTGCTGGCACTGTTTGCCGGTTTGGCGCTGGCAATTGCCGCAACAGGGCTGAGCGGCGTTACGGCCCTGATGGTGAGCCAGCGAACAAGGGAGATCGGCATTCGAATGGCGCTGGGCGCGCAGAGTAATGAAGTCCTGCGCATGGTGCTGATGCAAGGCATGAGCGTGATTGCCGTAGGCCTGGCGGTGGGAACAGTAGCTGCGCTTATTTTCTCCCGCGTAATGAAGACCCTGCTCTTTGAAACCACAGTCACGGATCCAGTGACCTTTACTGGAGTTGCATTGGTGTTCCTGGCCGTGGGTTTGGCAGCAAGTTACGTGCCCGCGCGCCGCGTGACGAAGGTGGATCCGTTGATTGCATTGCGAAGTGAGTGAGAGTGGATCACTGATCCGGGGCTAAGGGATTCCAGATACGCTATCAACTGCCAGAACCTCGTCGTCATCGATGATTTCATCATCGGCCAAGTCGTCACCTTCAAACGCAAACGCTTCCTGCTGCGAGCCTTGGGACATCCAGACCGGCGCGAATGACAGCCGGTGCAGCGGCGTAGGGCCAAGCTCATTGAGCGCAGCCAAATGTTTAGGAGAACGATAGCCTTTGTTCGATGCCAAATCATATTCGGGATAGACGGGAGCCCAGCGGCGGATCATTTCGTCGCGATGAACTTTGGCGATGATGGATGCGGCGGCAATGGAGATGGAGAGCGCGTCGCCATGGATGATCTTGGTCTGCGGGCAATCCCAGTTCACGCGCACCGCGTCCACCAGCAGATGATCAGGGCCAGGTGAAAGCTGCGCTACGGCTTCTCGCATGGCCAGCAGTGATGCCCAGTAGATATTGAGCTGGTCGATGCGCGCTACGTCCACGGCCGCAACCGCGTATGCTATGGCGTGCTGTTTGATTCGCTCGGCCAGCGTTTCGCGCGTCTTCTGGTCAATCAATTTTGAGTCGCGCAGGCCCTTGATGCGATAGCCGGGCTCAAGAATCACCGCCCCGGCCACAACAGGTCCAAACAGGCAGCCGCGCCCCACTTCATCGACGCCGGCCACAAGACGCGCACCGGATTCCCATGCCAGCTTTTCATATTTTTGTGTGCACTTCAGCCGCTTGAGCAGCCGCATCTTCATGGTGCCCTTGGAAAACGGCAGCCCCGTGGCAGGATTCATCGGGATCACGCGCTTCTTGCGCTTGATGCGGGCGGGTTGGGGAGCAGCGGACATTTATTCGAAGACACTTCCGGCAGCGGTTGCTTTCCAGAGATTGTAACCGTCTAACTCGTTAGGCTGGACCTCAACATACGTCAGAAACACGGGCTTATGTCGCATGAACGTCTCCAGTCGAAGCGGCAGATGGCTGATGCCAAAGTTATCCCTATCCAAGATGGTGGTGCCCAGAGTAAGCACACTGGGGTCAATGGAGCTCGGCCTATCCGCAAAATGCTGCTGATAGATCCTTACGTGCACTTTGTCGGGTTCCAGCTTCAGCACCTTGGCGATGCTGAAACCGTCGCTATCGGTGACGGAGTAGTACGCTCCTCCAAAAAGTTCTGATGGGGCGCTACGGATGGAAGCAGAATCAGCCATGAGGATCGATTCGACGCAGAGGTCTATTTGTCCATTATGCCCCAGCCGCGGGTGAAAAAAAGAAAAAGCTGCGGAATTTTCTTCCGCAGCTTTCAAGAAGCATGTAGAACAATTATTCTGCTGAGTTGGCGGCTTCGGCGGCGGCAGCTTTTGCGGCCACAGCACGATGGTCAACTTCACGCAGACGCGCGGCCTTGCCTTTGAGTGCGCGCAGGTAAAACAGCTTGGCGCGGCGCACCTGGTTTGAGCGCACAATCTCAACTTTATCCAGCACCTTGGAGTTGAACGGGAAGATACGTTCCACGCCCTGGCCAAAGCTGACCTTGCGCACGGTAAAGCTGCCTTGCGGGCCGCTGCGCATGGAAATCACGGTGCCTTCAAACGCCTGTACGCGCTCTTTGTCGCCTTCTTTGATCTTTACCTGAACGCGGACGCTATCGCCCGGCTTAATGTCAGGAATGTCCTTGCGCTGCAGCTTGGCAGCGAGTTTTTCCATAATAGGGTGCTGTGACATGGTCTTATTTCCTCTTCAATTCAAGGACGTTCCTACGTCCGAAATTTCAAAACCCTTTTAGCCGCAAATCGCGCGAATCAATATTTTACCTGTCCTGCTGCTGATTCGCGATCTTTCGCGTTTATTCGCGGCCAGAATTCTTCTTGCCAATCTTTTTCTTGCCGATCATGTTTTCGCCGATCAAGGCCAAAAACTTTTTGTCTTCTTCACTCAGCGGCTGCCGCCCCAGCAGATCGGGACGATTACGCAGCGTCTTCTCCAGTGCCTTGCCGCGACGCCACTTGCGTATCTGCTCATGGTTGCCGCCGATTAAAACTTCCGGCACCGCCATGCCACGAAACTCCGCCGGGCGCGTGTAATGCGGATAATCCAGCAGCCCGCCCGATCCGCACGTGCTGTCCGGCCCATCGACGCCGATTTTCTGCACGGCGCTAAAGCTTTCCTGCCTTGCCGACGCCGCGTTTCCCAGCGCTCCCGGCACCAGCCGCGTGATGGTATCAATCATCACTGCTGCGCCCAGTTCGCCTCCGCTCAGAACGTAGTCGCCAATCGAAATCTCCTGGTCGGCCAGGCTCTCGGCCACACGCTCGTCCACGCCTTCATACCGACCGCAGATCAAAACGATCCGCTCCAGCGCGGCCATCTCTTCAGCAACCGCTTGCGTAAACATTCTGCCTTGAGGCGAAAGCAGCACTACACTCTCTTTCGCTTCGCCCGCCAGCCGCTGGACGCGCGGCGCAAGTTGCAGTGACTCCACGCATTCAAACAGCGGTTCCGGCTTTAACACCATGCCTTCACCGCCGCCAAACGGACGGTCATCCACCGTCTTGTGGCGGTCCGTGGTAAAGACCCGCAGGTCATGAATCTTTATTTCAATGAACGAGGCTTCGCGCGCCCTGCGCACAATGCCGTAATCCAGCGGCCCGCTAAAAAAGTCCGGAAAAATAGTTACAATCTCGAACTTCATTTGTGCGGACCTGATCAAGACTTCTTATGCTGCCGCTGCTTTTCTTCCTGGTTCAGCGGGGCATCCAGCTCAAGCAGTCCTTCCGGAAGTTTCATCTCCAGGCGCTTCTGCTCCAGCGCAATCTTTTCAATATAAGCGGCGGCAAACGGGACCAGATATTCCTTTTCGCCCTGAATCACCAGCAGCGGGGCTTCTCCGCTGCCAAACTGCACGTCCCGGACTCGCCCAACGACCCGTCCAATCTCGCGGCCGGAATCAGTCACGGTGCAGCCAATCAGATCGCTTACGTAAAACTCATCGCTGCGCAATGCAGCGCGTTCGCTGCGCGGAATCTGGATCTCGCTTCCCACCAGCGTTTCCGCATCGCTGATGGAATCCACGCCGGCAAACTTGAGCACCACCATGCCTTTGTGGAACCAGTGCTCGTCCAGATCCAGCTTTCGCCGATTCAGTTCAGCGGTGCCGCTTTGCTTTGTGCTGTCGCCAAGCGCAAAAAGCTTTCTGCGAGTTTCAAACAGCTCAGGGAAATCTGTGAGCAGGGTTGCCGCAACTTCGCCGTGGCGTCCCTGCGTTTTGGCCACCCGGGCAATCGTGACGAACTCAGCTTCCTCGGTCATCCGCGCTGCCGGGCCACAATCAAGGGCAGAAAGATCAACTATTCCGCCGGGCCAGTTTCCTCGTCATCATCATCTTCTTCGTCTTCAATGATTTCCAGTATGTAGCGTTTCTTATACTTCATGCTGGCCGCACCCAACAGCGTGCGGATTGATTTGGCCGTGCGTCCCTGCCGGCCGATGACCTTGCCCAGGTCGGTTGCGGCCACGCGCAGTTCCAGGATGGTGGCATCGCCATCTTCAACCGGGGTCACTTGAACTTGTTCTGGAGCGTCTACAAGAGCCTGAGCAATCTGCTCCACGAGCATACGCATATCGCCGCCCGTTTCCGTCATGAGGGAGTCCTTCACCTAGCTAAGCTTGGGGCCCAAAATCTCTCTGACCACTTCCCGGAAAAGAACCGACTCCTTGCTTTCCTGCTTAGGCCGCCGGCGCAGGTGCGGCTTTTGCTTTGGTGAGCAGACGGCCCACGGTATCAGAAAGCTGCGCGCCCTTTGAGACCCAATAATCAATACGGTCATGTTTCAAGTTGATTGTAGTGGGATTGGTGCGGGGATTGTAAAGTCCCACCACTTCCACGGAGCGTCCGTTGCGGGCGCGCTCTTTATCGATCACCACCACACGGTAATAAGGCTGCTTGCGCGCACCAATGCGCGCTAATCGAATCATTAGCACAGTTGCACTGAATCCTTTCCTGGTTGACGCCCAGACAAACTGGGCAAGTTGTTATTATCGCGTAAGTTGCGGGGATTGGCAAGGAGTGGTGACGAAGCGGGGTGTGGTGGGGGCTGGTTTCCTGTTGGCCAAAGGGGGGCAGATGTGAGCAGCGGCGGCCTGCGAAGAAACATTTCAGCATTTTTCAGTAGCGATGAGAGCCAAATTGATAAGGTCTAATCGTTTGGGGAGCTGGCAGGGGTCCCTTTTAATTTCTTGATGGTTCCGGCACTCATTGTACGCTGTGCCTCGCTTCAAAGATTGCTAGTTACCCTAATAGGAACTCCGAAATGTGAGTGGCATCAAAATGCCTACCCTTACACTCCTTTTACTACTAGAAGAGACTTAGAGAACATTCATCCCATCGCCCATGATACATCTTCCGTATTGCACAATACCCAGCTGTTTTCATTTTTTCAATCACTTCCATTAATTGATGATTCATTTTGCAAAATGGAATCTAAGTTGCTGGAGAGAGTTCCCGGTAGTCGGGCCCTGTATCCCCCAGGAGCAACAAATGGATCGACCCAGGTTCGGCCTCAACGCAGTAACTTTCCAAACTCACGCATTCACCTCTAATAAGTCATCACTTTCCGCAAGGCAGCACTTCCCCGATATTCCATAACCGCCAACTGTCGCTTAGTACTCGCCGATGACGGCATCAGCCTGCCTCAGCGGTTCCCATCTGTACGTGTGCCTACTCAACAAGGAGCAAGAAAAATGCCGGTATTAGCAGCCCTCCCCACTCGCTGTGCAAAGTCAACTCTTTCAGGCAATACTCTCATAGGCTTCGCGATAATGCTTATGTTTTTGCTGCCAGGCGCTAGCTATGCGCAGACCTACCTGAATGCAACCGGCACGCCCACGTTTGCGACTACCTCGAAGCTTGAAAACGGATTTGTGAATCTCGGAAATGGCAATCTTCACCTTGAGATCGATTTAGGAACGTTCCCGCAGAGAGGGCAGATCAAATTCGGCGCCAAGCTGGTGTATGACAGTCGGATTTGGCAGATCGTTAATGGGGCGTGGGCACCCACGAATGTTGCCAATTCCCAGGGTGGATGGCGTTTCGTGACCACCGCAGACCCCGGTGCAGTGACGGAAAACTCCACGAGCACTGTATGCAACGGAACGCAAGTGATTCAGACGTGGCAAACCTTCGTCTGGACTGACCCAATCGGCACGCAGCGCGTCTTCCCGATTACCACCAGCCAGAACCAATGCACGAGTGTGAATGTTGCCAGCGGTGACGCTTATGCGCAGGATTCCTCTGGGTTCCATATGTATGTCACGAACTTCACCACGGCAACAGTTTTCGCCAAGGATGGAACACAGGTTTTCCCGCAGGTTAAGGACACTAACGGGAACTTCATAACAGTCGATGCAAACGGCAATACCGTCGATGCGTTGAACCGGACGCCAGTTACCAAGTCAGTGAATGGGAACGTCACGACCTACAACGTCCTGAACTCGCAGGGCTCTACTTCCAGTTTTACGGTGACAGCCACGACCGTCAACGTCAATACAGCTTTCGGGCAGTCAGGTATCACCGAATATTCAGGCTCGTTCACAGCGATCCAGAGTATTGGGCTGCCGGACGGAACCAGCTACAGCTTTGGCTATGACTCCGGCACCACTTCCGGCTTTTATGGGCTCGTGGCCAGCATGACACTCCGCACGGGCGGCCAAGTCCAGTACAGCTACACCAATTTTGCCGATGCTTACGGCAACATCAATCGCTGGCTGAGCAGCCGAACGGCTTCGGGTACTTGGAGCTACACGCCGCTAGTCCTTACCACCTGCGCGCCGGGTACTACGGGCTGCCAGCAACAGGTCACGTTCTCCAAGCCCAGTGGTGATCAGACTGTTTATACCTTTACGCTGAACAATGGCGCGTGGGAAACCCAGGCACAGTTTTATACGGGGGGGCGGCTGGTGGAACTCTGCTGCGGACGATTACCCGCGATTTTGACTTCACCAACGCCTGTCCCCTCACCGGCTGTACCGGAAATGCTTATATCAGGGCGATCCGGACCACCATTACCGAGCCAATTCCTGGAGGCAGCATCACAAAAAAGACTGAGGACACCTATGACAGCATCTTTTACGGCAATGTCTCTGTCTTAAAGGAGTGGAATTTCTACACTGGCACTCCGGCAGCCAACCCCGATCGGGAAACCGACTTCGTATTTCTTACCAGTTCTGGGTACGTCGCCAAAGACATTCACAATCGCGTTACAAGCAGAACCTTCAAGAACGGCGCGGGAACTCAAATGGCACAGACGCTGACTTCATATGACGGAAGCGCTCTCACGTCAGTTACAGGCGTTACACATCATGACGATGCTAATTTTGGCGCAACGAACAATGTTCGCGGTAATCCGACTGAGATTCAGCGCTGGGTTGCAGGAAGTTCATTTTTGAACACAACAACCACCTACGACACAACTGGACAACGAATTGATGTGACAAATCCCAGAGGGCATACACGGACGTACACCTATGCCGACAACTATTACACGGATGCTACTCCGCCCAACCCACCTGCGAATCCGCCTGCCACCTTCACAGCACCGGTGAGCACGCACGCGTATGTGACGGCGATCAAACTGAATGAAACCGCTGGGTCAGGCAGCCTGCATTATGGCTATTATTTCAATACCGGAAAACTTGCTCGGGAAGATGACATCAATCTTGCTGCGATCTTTCATCACTATATGGAGCCGTTGGACCGGACAACCCACGTTTATGATCGGAAGCTCATCAATAACAATCGCGGATGGACACTAACGGTCTATAGCTCCGCTACCCAGACGGACACTTACCGGGGTGTCACTGACACCACAGCATCTGCTGGATGCGTTTCCTGCCGCCACGACCAAGACACCGTGGACACCTTCGGAAGAGCAATCAACTCAACGCTGGTAAATGATCCTTCAGGCGCTACCAAAGTTGATATCGCTTTTGACACAAATGATCGAGAACAAACAGGCTCGAATCCGTACCGCAGCACCAGCGATCCCACATACGGTATTGAGACTACGGCTTATGACGGATTGGATCGCTCTACGCAGCAGACTCATGCTGATAGCAACATTGCGCACACCTATTACGGAGCGGATGTCAGCGGAGCCGGCGGGGCGGCGTCGCAGATTTGCTCCAGCAGCACATACGGGCTCGGCTATCCGACTCTAACCATAGATGAGGCGGGCAAGAAGCTGCAGAAATGGGACAATGCATTTGGCAGCACCATTGAAGTGGACGAACCGGACAGCAGCAACGCGTTATCTGTCGCTACTTGCTATGCCTTTGATGCTTTGCAGAACAACACCCAAATTGTCCAAGGTAGTGAAACCCGGACATACTCGTATGACGGGATTTCTCGTCAGACATCTTCCAGCGAGCCCGAGTCAGGAACGACCACATATTTGTTTACGGCAAGTGACGGTTCGATCTGCAGCGGCGCTGACGACGTTTGCAGGTCGACCGATGCCCGCGGAATAACATCTACCTACACTTACGATATCGGCACTGAGAAGGACCGCCTGATCACGATCGCTTACTCAGACAGCACTCCCACAACGAATTATTCTTATGACCAAACCAGCTACAATGGGTTGACCATCACCTATCCAGGGAACCGCCGTACGGGAATGAGCGATGCTTCCGGCACTACGGCCTGGAGCTATGATCCGGTAGGGCACATCATTACCGAGCGCCGCACCATTGGCACTGTGACCGACAATACGTCATACACGTACAATGTCGATGGCTCAACGGCCTCGATCACGTACCCAAGTGGCCGAGTTGTCGCTTACACCTATAACAACGCTCAGCAAGCGGTTTCCGTGGTGGATACTACGAGCTCCACTAATTACGTGACCGGGGCGACTTACGCTCCTCATGGTGCTCTGGCGAGCATGGTCCGTGGCCAGGTAAGCGGCGGCTTCACCGGCATCACGGAAACTTACACCTATAACAATCGGCTCCAGGTTGTTACCCACCAAGCAACGTCGAGCGGGGGCACGGCGCTGAACCATGCCTATAGCTATGATCTTGGCGGCGGAATCAACAACGGGAATATCGTTTCCATTACCAATAACGTCAACACTGGCCGCAGTCAGAGCTTTACGTATGACAACCTGAACCGCATGGACACCGCCCAGAGCCAAGCCACAGCAGGAACGGATTGCTGGGGCAACAGCTACGGATATGACCGCTACGGCAACCTGCTGGCTATGAATGTTACTAAGTGCACAGCGCAGTCGTTGAGTCTATCCGTTAATTCAAAGAACCAGATTACAAACACTGGATTCAGTTATGATCCATCAGGCAATACAACATCTGATGGAGTTCTCAGTTATGCGTGGGATGCGGCCAACAGGCTTAAATCCGCAGCAGGAACAAACTACACTTGGGACGGAACCAATAGACGCACAAAAAAAGGGACGAACGAATTATACTGGTTCGCCGAAGCAGGCTGCAGGCATCCGCTTCTCGGGCGCAGTACAGCAACCGGAACTTATACAGATGAATACGTACATTTCAATGGCCAACCGGTGGGGTATCGTGATGATACCGCTGGCGCCGTTTACCACATCGTTACGGATGAGGTCGGTTCCGTTCGGGCGATGACGAACACCACGGGGGTGAAACAATTTGAATCAGACTATTATCCTGGCGGTGGCCAGCGAACTATTACCGCCACAAAAGACACTTTGTTAAAGTTCAGATCGAATCAGCGTGATTCCGAAAGCGGTCTGGACAGCACGCCTCAAATGTATAACCCAAGCTTGGTGCGTTTAGCGTCTCCGGCTTTGAGACCTGCACACGCCCCTAAAAATCCACAGGCGTTAAATATTTTCATTCCCACAGTCGGTGATGGGCTCACGGGCACAAAAATCCCACTTCTCCCCTTTTTACTGGCAGCAGAGATGGCAGCTTTAAGACAATATCGACAGTGCGCAGAAAATGCCATGGATCTTGCCAACATGGATCCATTCCTTGATCCTTTTGGACCCTCGAGTTCGTGGGTCGAAATATTGTGTGGGCTGCCCGATGTTACGCTCGTTCAATTTGTAGACCCCACTACGACCTGGACATGTAGCTTCGCGCTGAAGGGAAACAAAGCTAACAGCGCTGGACGTTGTGCATATACTTGCACACCGGATGGGTTTTATAGGGGCTTAGCACGTACTAAGCCACTTACCCAGAGCATCAGGAGCGCCTGTCCGCTTAGCAATGTCGAGTGCCCTTTTATAATAAAGATTGATCCTGGACAAGGACGAATATTCAAAACCGCAAGATTCAGCATAGTGCCAAACAGCTGTCGAGATTTTGGGGGGCCCAATTAGGGTGACTCGCATGCAACTAAAAAGAGTGATTTTCTCTGACGAAGTGGACTGTGTCCTGTCGGCGGCAACCTATTTTGCTGGTCAACAGAATACGGAAATCACGTTGACGGGATTATTATCGGGCATTTATGTTGGGTGCTTTGATCGAATTCTCATGTTTTGGCCGGTTCCTTCAACGTTGATTCGATTCGTTATTGAAAAGCTTGGGCTGGAAGAGCCGGTGTGGCGCTATTGGTTTGCAATAAAACATGAATTAGGATCGGATACTGAAGACACACTCACGACTTTTGACGCGGATTTGATCGTGGTTTTAGACCGTGCGGCGGTGATTGCCAGTAAGTTTGATCCAGGAAACGACCGCCCAACATTGCGATTGCAGCATATACTGGCCGCAATTGCCGAGAGTCAAGATTTTAATTTGTGTAAAGAATTCGCAGACTCCGGGTTAGATCTATCATCTTTAGCTAAGCCTTGATGTGCGGAGGCCGTGATCCATTTTGTCGTTTGTCGGCTTCACAAAACGTTGGAGCGATGGTCAGTCTCGCACGAATGATTTTTATTGGTTTTCTGCGGCTAGTTGTAAGCATCCGTTGTTTGGCCCCAGCACCAGCGCAGGCGTTTACACCGATGAATTCGTTCACTTCAATGGACAGCCAGTGGGCTATCGCGACGACACGGCGGGCGCCGTTTACCACATTGTGACGGACGAGGCTGGTTCCGTTAGGGCGATGACCAATTCCACCGGCGTGAAGCAATTTGAGTCGGATTACTATCCCCAGGGCGGCCAGAGGGCGATCACAGCAACGAAAGATAGCCTGCTGAAATTTCGCGCAGTTCAGCGTGATACTGAGAGCGGCTTGGATAATGCTGCCAGGCTGTACAATTCTTCGACGGCGAGATTCTTGTCGGCCAGAGCCGTGCCAGCACGCAAGACACAGAATCCTCAAGCTTTAAATAAGGTAGCCGCACAATCTAGTCTTTCATTGGGCACACAATTTACATTTACAGCTTCAATAGCATCAATACTTGCCTCACTGAGGAGCGCGCTTTCCCAATATCGCCAGTGCGCGGTGAATGCCATGGATATTGGCGGCAGTGATTTCCTCGGCGGTTTTGGTCCACCGGATTCATGGGTTGAGATACTCTGCGGACAACCGGATTTCGGGCTCTTTCAAGATATCTCTGATTTTGCCGTCTGTGGCTGTTTTGGCCCTCCTCTCCAGTTACAGGGTATCGGTTGCAATTACGGATGTTTTTGCGACGATGGACTTGTGGGCCCTTTGCATGTAAATGGCGAGCACAATCTAAAATGCTTCTTTGTACCCTGTCCCCAGGAGGTTGAGTTCCTTAAACCGTGGGGAGCAAGAATATATGGCGGAGGTAAGGAGACGCTCGTAGGTCATTTTCCGGGATTCTGTTCGAAGCATTGAGGCCCCCGATCATAGTTGGATTTAATTATAAATATGACTATGTACTCCGGCTCACAGCCTTAAGGAGGAAGCAATTGAGCAGCCGCACACGATTGTCGATCGCGCGTGAATTCGCCTATTCGTTGGACAGCGATATTCAGCGTGCGTTAAAGCGCGCTTTCGACAGAGTTGCGCAGCAAAAGGTTCCAAATGAACAAATATCGCTAGAGTTATTTTTTTGTGCATTGTGCGTGGTTGCAGGCAAACGCTTTTTCCGTCAATTCGAGAATTCTCAGGCGCTTCAGCGTTTACAAGAGGAACTTGTGCCTGCGGACGATCTCAACCTCATACAACGGTATTTCAAAAAGCCTCGTAACTCTTCAAGGGACACATCTTGGACATTTGTAAGCTATGATGAACGTTTGGGCCGCATCCTATGGGACGCTATCAGGATTGCCAAAGCGGCCGGAAGGCACTCCGCAGGGATGCGAGAGGTTCTCACGGCATTTTGTCTCGCCGATGAAATTGTCCTTGATCTTAAAAAGAAACATGGGTTTGTTCCGAAACTATTCCTGGAGCGCTTGCCTTCTGCATCCTCCGCCTGAGAAGGGGCAAGAGTTACTTTGGTATTGACATCATGGCGAATAAATGGTAGAGTTGGGGATTCCCTTCAGAGCGGAAAAGTGGTGTTGTTGAACGGTCTTTGACAAAAGAAGCTGCTTAAGAGGCCCTTGGTAATTGGCTCTCGGTAGTTGGCAAAAACAACCTCAAAAACGGTGAAAAAACGGGTTTCGACCGTCCGGTGACCGTCCGGTCAAATTGAAGTTGGGCCTTTGTTTACAATAAAGTGTTTACCCCCCGGGTGGGCTATGTAGATAAAAGAAGCTGGTAGCTTTTAGCTATTGGCTCTTAGCCAGAAAACCCAAATTCAAAGGCACACCTACCACGGAGGCGCGGAGAACACGGAGAAGAGCCAAAGAAGGATGGGGAAGCCAAAACCTTTCAAATCCACGCCATTCTGGGATGACCTGGGATGCGGTGGGATCCCTAGGGAGGGGGGTACCCCCTTGAGATCCGGTGATCGGGGAATCTGGTGATCGGGGAAGCCAAACCTTACCACGGATCAACACGGATGACACGGATCAGGAATCGGTGATTGGCACACAGCCGGGGGGCGGCTGTGTTACACGTGATCGGAAAGACAAAAGCTTGCCGCGAAGACACGGAGGACAGCCAAGGTCGAAAAATTGAAACCGATCCCTATCCCCGCATCACCCAGACCAGCACCGCGATGCCGACAATGATCCGGTAAATGGCGAAAGGCGTGAACCCGCGCTGGCGGACCCAGTTCATGAACCAGGCCACTACGCCCAGCGCCACGATGAAGGAAACCACGAAGCCGATGATGAGGATGGTCCACTCATGGCTGTCGGCGGGCATGCGGCCCAGGGCTTCAGCGCCGTGTTTGGGATGGAAGGTTTTGAGCAGATCATAGCCGGTGGCGGCGATCATGGTGGGCATCGAGAGAAAGAAGGAAAACTCCAGAGCGGCGGTGCGGGACATCCCGGCCACCTGTCCGGCGGCGATGGTGGACATGGAACGCGAGGTGCCCGGAAATACCGCTGACGCGACCTGGCAGATGCCGATCCAGATGGCCTGAAAGAGCGAAACGTCTTCCATGCGTTCTGTCATGTGGCGGCCCACGGTGCGCGGCGAGCCGAAATAAGCGTCGACGATCCACATGACGATGCCGCCGACGAGCAGCGAGACGCCCATTACGGTAAGGCTTTCAAGGTGCTTGCCAATCAGTTTGGTCAGCAGCAGTGACGGAATGGCGGTGCAGACAAACGCGATCATTACCAGTGAGAGCGGATGCGTGAGTGTGGTGCGGTCGCCGCGCTCTCCGCGCGGGAAGGTGGAAAGAAAGCGGGCAATGCGCGCGCGGAAATAGATCGGCAGGCAGAGGATGGCGCCCAGTTGGATCACGATGGAATACATCTTCCAGAACGGATCGTCAAGATGGATGTGCAGCAGCGCCTCTGTAATGCGCAGATGCGCCGTGGAACTGACCGGCAAGAACTCTGTAAGACCTTCAACAATGCCTAAGAATAATGAGAGCAGATAGTCGTGCAAAAATCCTCCGGGTTATTTGCGATCAGGTGCTGGGGAGTAGGTGGCAATGCCTTGCTGCAGTGCGTAGATCAGCTCCGTGGCGCGCGGTTTCCAGTCCACCAGCTTGGGATCGCCAGCCGGCGCGTGGGCCGCAACTTCCTGCGCCAGGTCCATGGCTTTTTTGCGCGCCTTGTCGCGTTCTTTATCGTGCTGCGCGCCGTACATCTCCACCAGCGCGGCCTGTCGCCACGCCGCGTCAAAGAGCGCTTCCGCCACCTTGGGAGATTGCGGATGCTCGCGCGCATACTTTTCGTACAGCTCGGATTCTTTTTCCGGGCACTTAGTCTCGCCCTTCCATGATCCGCAAAGCTTGTTGTCAATGAGGGCATACGCTGCGAGGTCCGCAAACTTGGTGCGCGGATATTTCTTCATCACCAGCTTCATGTTCTCGTCGTCAATGGGCGTGCGCGCGTCGGGGCTCATTTCGCGCGATGAAGGCCGCAAACGCACATCGGCTTTTTCCAGCTGCCAGCGAATATCGGCAGCGCGCCACAACGCTTCACCGGAAAGCGGCGAGTTGGGCCAGTAATCGTAAACGCGATAATAAAGCCGCATGGCGTCTTCGGCCGCGTGTCTGCGTCCGCCGCGCTGCTCTGCCTGGTTTTCTGAGTCCACGGCTTCGCCAAAAATGATCTGGTCGCCATTGGGAGTGGCTGTGCTGATCACGACATTGCTTTGCACCCAGCCTGTGATCTGGCGCGTGGTTTCGGCATCGCGGTTAACATCAACAATGATCAATACGTGCGCCCAGGTTTGTTCGCCAATCTTGGTGCGCTCCATCACCAGCGGAACGTCTCTTCCCCGCGTGGCGCTGGCCAGCTTTTGCGAGTTCAAGTCCGGCGAGACATACATCTGCACTTCATTGATGATGGTCCCTTGTTCTTTTTGCTGCGCCGGCAGCAGGATAGAGAAAACTGAAATGGCCAGCAGAAGCGCGCCTGTTCTCAGCTTCATTTCGTTTCTCCTGCGTCCACCGCCGCGCTAAAGACAGGGATTTTCTTTTCCAGCTTGTAGATCAAATCTGTGGCTCGCGTTTTCCAGTCTGGATCTTGTTGCTGGCTCTGTATCTGCTGCGCCAGCTCAAGGCCCTTTTTGCGTGCCGCTTCGCTTTTGTCGCGATCATTATTAGTACGATAGATATCAGTAAGCGCCGCTTGCCGCCACGCGGCGTTATATAAGGCTTCCGCCGCCTTGGGGGACTGCGGATGCTCATGCGCATACTGCTCATACAGCGCGGATTCTTTCGCTGGACACTCAGCCAATCCGCGCCATTCCGGGCACATCTGGTCATCCAGCAAGTCGTACGCGGCCAGCTCCGCCTGCTTTGACTGCGGATATTTGGCGATAACGTCTTTTAGATATTTTTCTTCCATCGGCTTGCGCCAGCGGATAAAGTCCGTCCTCGCCAGCTGCCAGCGAATGTCCGCGCCGCGCCACATGGCTTCCGCGGCCAGCGGCGATCCCGGAAACAGTTCCGGCACGCGCGAGTACAAGCGCCAGGCATCGTCAGCAGCGCCTTTGCGTCCGCCACGCTCTTCCGCCTGGCGTTCTGAATCCACAGCCTGGCCAAAAATGATCTCGTCGCCATTTGCCGTTGCAGCCGTTACTACTGCTTTGGCTGGAAGCCACCCGGTAACTTCCTTGCTTACCTGCGCCTGCTGGTCCGCCGCCATCGATACTTTCACCCACGGCTGACCGTCAGCCTGGCTGCGCTGCAGGATTGTGAGCGCCGAGCCGCGTTCCACCTGTGCGGTCTTTTGGCCGTTCGCGCCCGCCGAGCCATACAAAGATTCTTCGCGAATCAGCGTCGCGTGCTCTGCTTGGGCCGCAAAAGCGCTGCCCGCCAAAGCAGCCGCCACAATAGCTGCCAGAAATAAAAATGTTTTGCGGATTGTCACCATCGTTTACCTTACACGGTTTGCAGAATCATGTCAGAAAAAAGCTGCGGCTCAATGTTGCCGCCGGTCAGTACCGCCACGGTCTTGCCCGCAGGCAGTTCTTCCGCGTGGAACATGGCCGCTGCCGTGGTCACCGCGCCGCTTGGCTCGGCCAGAACGCGCGCGGAAAACAGCAGCCGTCGCATCGCCCGCCGGATTTCATCTTCCGTCACGGTCAGAATGTCATCCACATATTTGCGGACGTGATCAAAGTTGATCTCGCCAATGCTTTGCGACCGCAGTCCGTCCGCCGCTGTGCGCGCCGCGCTTTCGCCAGAAATGGATTGTATCTTTCCTGACCGCAAACTCGCCTGCGCATCGGCGGCAAACTCCGGTTCCACGCCAATCACTTTTGCTTTCGGGTTCGATTCCTTGATCGCTGTGGCAACGCCGCTGATTAAGCCTCCGCCGCCAACGGGAATCAGCACCAACTCAACATCGCTCATGTCTTCAAAAATCTCCAGCCCTATTGTTCCTTGCCCGGCAATGATCTTTTCATCGTTGTACGGAGGCACCGGAACCAGTCCGCGCTCTTGCTCAAGCTCTTCCGCCTTCTTAATCCGATCTTCACTCGCCGGCCCCACCAGCACAACTTCCGCTCCCATCCCGCGTGTCGCGTCCAGCTTTACCCTGGGCGCCGATGACGGCATCACGATCGTCGCTTTCACTCCCAGCGCTCGTGCTGCAAACGCCACGCCCTGCGCATGGTTGCCGCTGGAATGCGCCACCACGCCGCGTTTTCGTTCTTCCGGCGTAAGCGACGAAATCTTGTTGTACGCGCCGCGCAGCTTGAATGAGCCTACAGGCTGAAGGTTTTCCGGCTTGATGTAAATCTGGCGGTGGTTCATTTGCGGGTCATCCGGCAGCTTGCAGAGCACCAGCGGCGTGCGCACAGCGACGTTGCGGAGCAGGGAACGGGCTTCTTGTATGTCTTTAAGGCTAACCATAGAAGGTGTTTCAGGTCTCAGTATCCATAGTAAATGAGCCTGCGGGTATTTCGTCCCAGCTCCGCCGCGATCGCTTTGCGTCTCAAGATTTCCCGGGAACCCTTTTTTCGTTTTGGACGTATTCGTAAGAAGAGGTAGAGGTCCGCCATGCAAAAGCTGCTCGCCAATCTTCGTTACGTGTTGCGCCAGTTTCGTTTATCCCCGGTTTTTACCGTTGCAGCCATGCTCACGCTCGCACTGGGAATTGGCGGCACCACCGCAATTTTTACCTTGATTCATGCTGTGATGCTGCGCTCTCTGCCCGTTGCCGATCCGGCGGCACTGTATCGGGTAGGCGAAGGCGATGACTGCTGTGTAGAAGGCGGCCCACAGGACCGATGGGGAATGTTCTCTTATCCTCTCTCAGAGCGCCTCAAGACGGAAACGCCGGAGTTCGAGCAGGTCACCGCCTTCCAGGCCGGCATGGGACGCTTAAGCGTGCGTCGTGAACGAGTGGAATCGTCTGCGCGCCCGCTGCGCTCCGAGTATGTTGACGGAAATTATTTTTCTACCCTGGGAGTAGGTGCTTTTGGCGGCCGGCTAATCAGTCCCAATGACGATAAGCCCGCCTCTGCGCCCGTGGCGGTGCTCAGCCATCATGCCTGGCAGACCACCTATGGCGCTGACACTACCGTCTTGGGCTCCACCTTTGTCATTGAAGGTCATCCTTTTACCGTGATCGGCGTAGCGGCTCCGGGCTTTTTTGGCGAGACATTGCGCAGCGACCCTCCTGATATCTGGATTCCTCTGCAACAGGAATCAGTGATTAACGCTGAAGGCTCATTGCTGCATCAATCTGTATCCGCATGGTTGCGGATGATTGGCCGCCTTCGCCCCGGTGTTTCCACCGCGGGCATGTCTCCGCGGCTTACCGGCGTACTGCGGCAATGGATGGAGCATGACTCAGGATACCCGGCCAACTGGATGCCCGACGTTATGCGCATGCTTCCCAAACAAGTGCTCAACGTTGTTCCGGCAGGTGCGGGCGTAGCCGTGATGAAAGAAGAGTATGGGCGCAGCCTGAAGATTTTGTTCGGCGTATGCGGGCTCGTGCTGCTCATCGCTTGTGCCAATGTGGCTAACCTGTTGCTCGCGCGAGGAGTTGCGCGGCGTGGACAAACCGCCATCCGTATGGCCATTGGCGCTTCGCGGCGGGAGATCGTATTGCAGGCGCTAATGGAAAGTGTTCTGCTCGCCATTGGCGGCGCGATTGCCGGTCTCGTCGTCGCAATAGCCGCTGCGCGCTTGCTGCTTGCCCTGGCTTTCCAAAGCGCCCACTTTCTTCCCATCAGCACTGCACCTTCAGCCTTGGTTTTGGGTTTTGCTTTCATACTCGCTTTGGTAACGGGAGTCATTTTCGGGGCGGCGCCTGCCTGGTTTGCCACCCGCACAGATCCCGCTGATGCATTGCGGGGATCAGGGCGCAGCACCGGCGATCAATCCTCGTTCGCGCGCAAAGCGCTGCTGATCTTGCAGGCCACGTTTTCAGTTGTTCTGGTGGCTGGCGCAACCATGCTGGCACGCAGCCTGAATAAGCTTGAACATCAGGATTTTGGGTATCAGGTGCCAGGGCGCGTCTTGGTCGCCGTGCACAATCCGCCCGCAAGTTATTCGCAGGCCAAGCTGGCCGCACTTTATCGTCAGGTTGAAGAGCGCGTCAACCGTCTGCCCGGTGTACAGGGCTCCGGCCTGGCCATGTACAACCCGCTCACGGATAACTGGGGCGAACTCATTCTTGTCGCGGGGCATCCGGCTCCCAAAATGGAGGAAGAAGCCGGCGCCTCATGGGACCGCGTGAGCGCCGATTATCTCAAGAACCTTGGCGTCTCCGTTTTGCGTGGACGCGGCCTTTCCGCCGCCGATAATGAAACCTCGGAGCTGGTTGCGGTGGTAAATGAGGGATTTGTAAAACGCTTCTTCAAGAGCAATGAAGAACCGCTGGGCCAGCATTTTGGTATTGATCTGCCGGAAAACGCGGGAATGTTTCGCATCGTCGGGGTGGTGCGCGACGCCAAGTTTGCCAGCTTTGCTCTCAGCAAGCCGGCGCGTCCCATGTTTTATGTACCTCTGGCGCAGACAGCGGATTACAAAGATCAGCTGATGAAGAGACTCGAACTGCGCTCACACTTCATCAGCGGTTTAGTGCTGGTGACGAACGCGTCACCGGGCTCGCTTGAGCCGCTGCTCACACGCACATTCGCCGAGGTTGATCCCAATCTCACCATCATTAGTGTCAGAACCCTGCAGCAACAAGTTTATTTCTCTTTTAGCGAAGAGCGCGCCGTGGCCAGCCTTGCCGGGCTGTTCGGGATTGTTGCGCTATTGCTCGCATCTGTTGGCCTGTATGGCGTCACCGCGTATACCGTCGCGCAACGGACGCAGGAAATTGGCATCCGCATGGCCCTTGGCGCCGACCGCGTGAACGTGGTTCAGATGGTGCTGGCTGGAGCTTCAAGGCGCGTGCTGGTTGGATTGATTCTCGGTGTGCCGCTCGCCATTGGGGCGGGACGCCTCATCTCCACCCAGTTGTACGGCGTTTCCAGCTGGGACCCGGTGGCTCTCGGCATTGCCGCCATAGCTCTAGCTGTGTCAGCATTTTTTGCCGCAGTAATCCCAGCTCGCCGCGCAGCATCCATTTCACCGATGAAAGCACTGAGAACGGAATAGAGGGACTTGAGATTGTTCGAACTCGAGTTTATTCGCGAGTTTCAGTCGGCAGAACGTTCCTGGGCAGCGTCTGTCTGCAAGCAGCAGCCCCGGGCGGAGCTGTTTTCTTCCATGCCGTTTGTCGCATCACAAAATGTTGGAGAAACTATGGACCCCGTCAAAATTCCTGAAGACCAGATCATCCCCATGGACGCGGTTGCGCTCGGCGTGCAAGGCCTCCGCATTACGTTTGTCAACGTTTTTGGCATCACGCATGCCGACGGTTCGTGGACGCTCATCGATGCGGCCATCCCTTTTTCTGCCGGAATGATCCGCAGCTGGGCGGAAAAGAATTTTAAGCGCGCGCCGAACGCAATCGTGCTGACGCATGGACATTTTGACCACGTGAGCGCTGCCCATGATCTGGCCGAGAGCTGGAACGTGCCGGTGTATGCGCATCCGCTTGAGCACCCTTATCTGACCGGGGAAAAGGAGTATCCCAAGCCAAACGTGGGAGCCGGCGGCGGCATTATGACTCTGCTTTCGCCGCTTTATCCGCGCGGGCCAATCGACCTGAAAGATCGTCTGCGCGCGCTGCCCGTGGGAGAATCTGCAGGAACGGCGGCGGTGCCGGAGCTTCCGGGATGGGAATTGATCCACACTCCCGGACACACGCCCGGCCATGTTTCTTTCTTCCGGCGCGATGACCGCACGCTGCTGGCCGGCGATGCGTTCTGCACCACCAAGCCGGAATCGTTCTTTGAATCCGCCCTGGTGCAGCAGCCGGAGTTGCATGGTCCTCCTTCTTACTTCACGCAGGATTGGGACCAGGCGCGCGCGTCAGTACAGCGTTTGGCAATGCTTGATCCCATGATTGTTGCGCCCGGACACGGCAAGCCCATGGCTGGCGTCGACGTTCCAGAAGCGCTACGGCAGCTTGCCGCCAGATTCGATGAGATCGCCGTGCCGGAGAATAAAAAGCCGGCAGCATAAGAAAGGAGTGATCGGACGAACTGCAAGGAAGGAGTGATCGGGACGAACTGCAAGGGTTCCGCTTTCCAGTTGAAACTGCTGGGCGGGAGGTTCACAATCTTAAGCAACAGCTGGCCGCTAATCCCGGAGACCGGGCAGAAAGAGAAACCCCCTTTGCACTATTGTCGCGGCACAGAAACCATTCTGGTGGTGGATGACGAAGAGTCTTTGCGGACGGTCATCGTGGATCTACTGGGCCATTTGGGATATTGCACGCTCTCAGCGGCCAACGGCCAGGATGCCATGAAGCTGTCGCTGGAGCATCCGGGCAAAATTGACCTGCTGCTGACCGATGTGGTCATGCATCCGCTGACCGGCCCCATGCTGGCGGAAAAGCTGATGCGCTCACGGCCGGAAATGAAAGTGGTGTTTATTTCGGGCTATGCCAATCAGTCACTGGCGCCGGATGGCGTGCTGAAGCCCGGGACCGTGCTGGTGCATAAACCATTCACCATGAGAATACTTTCCGCCAAACTGCGCGAAGTTTTGGGAAATCCTGCCCCCGCGTGAACAAGGTTCCGCCCGAAAGTTTGGGGGCTGTGTGCGCCGGAACACGCAGCCACAGATTTTCTGACACACAACGGCCCTTCAGGTGTTTGCGTAAGTTGCTGAAAATAAAAATATAGACCCCTTGGCCCCGCAGTTGCTCTAGTTATTGCCAGCAACAGAATTGGAAAGGGGCTCACCGTGAATACTGGAGAAATGGCTGGCGCCAAAAACTTTTTGATCTGGATGGGATTGTGGATCGCGGCCTTAATGGTTCTGCTGCCTGCGCTTGCCGCAAGCTAGAAGATATCGGGTCGCGATTGCTCGAAAAGCGTAATCTTCCGAGGATTGCCGACTGTGCAAAAAAGAACACTTTCCAGCGAACCACCTGCCGAGATTCTGCATCTACTCTCACGATAATGAGGCTCCAAAATTGTTTGGAGCTACTGCCTGCCGGCAAAGGAGAGAATTATGCTCGCAAAATGCGCGAACCCAACTTGTTCTACTCCGCTGGTTTATCTGCGTGAAGGCAAGATCTTTATGGTTGAGCAGCAACGCAAGTTTGAAGTGCTGAGCGAAGTGGCAAAACCGAAGCCCTCAAATCGGGTGGAACACTTCTGGCTTTGCGGTCCATGCTCCAATGAAATGACAATCACCTATGATCGCCAGCGCGGAGTTGAGATCATTCGCAAAAATCTTGGCAAAGCGCCCATGGCGCGCCGCGCCGCCGCGTCCTGAGCTGCTCTCAAAAGCGCTATAACAGTTTCCTTTGACCGCCAAGTCGGCGGTCTTTTCATTTGATCTTTTAGAAGCGCTGATCTTTTACAATCCTCCAGATGCCAAGTCCCGCGCCGCCTCGCACGCTGTGGAGCAAGTTTCCGCTGAAAACCGCGCATCGATGGTTGAACCTGCTGCTTCTATTTGTGCCCGCGGCCATCATTCTTGATTTGCTGCACGTTTCGCCGCTGCTGATTTTTATCGCCTCGGCTCTCGCCATTGCGCCGCTCGCCAGCGTGTTGGGCGAATCCACTGGCGCGCTGGCTTCACAGTGCGGCCCGGCCATTGGCGGCATTTTGAGCGCCACCATGGGAAACGCCACGGAAATGATCATCGCCTTCTTCGCGCTGCATGCCGGACACATCAACGTGGTCAAGGCGTCGCTTTCCGGCAGCATCATCGGCAATCTGCTGCTGGTGCTGGGACTTAGCCTGGTCGCGGGCGGCCTGCGCAATCCGGTGCAGCGTTTTTCCCGCACCACGTCATCCATGAACAGCACCACTCTGATGATCGCTGTGGCTGCACTGGTTATGCCTGCGGTTTTCAACCTGACTCTCTTTGGCACCCTTCAGCACCTCGACGTCAACCTGCAACATCTCAGCCTATGGACCAGCGGCGTCCTTATCGCGCTCTATCTGCTGAACATGCTCTTTGTTTTTCGCACGCACCGCGCCGCTTTTTCCGCACCGCAGCAGGAAGAAGAAGGTCCTGCAGCGTCCCGTACTCAAGCCATCGTTTCGCTTGGTCTGGCGACTGTCCTGATCGCCGGGATGAGTGAAATCCTTGTGGGGCAGATTGCTCCAGTCACGCGGGCGCTGGGCATGACGGAACTTTTTGTGGGCGTGATTATTGTGGCTCTGGTCGGCAATGCAGCGGAAAATTCCACCGCCGTGATCATGGCGCGCCGCAACCGCATGGACGTTTCCATGTCCATTGCCACCGGGGCGAGCACACAAATCGCGCTGTTTGTCGCGCCTGTGCTGGTTTTTCTCTCTGTAGCCATTGGACATCCCATGACGCTCGTCTTCAACGGCTTTGAAATTGCCGCAATCGTTCTCTCAGTGCTAATCGTGGAGATGATTTCATCCGACGGCGAAACCAACTGGTTTGAAGGTGCGCAGCTCCTGGCCGTCTATGCCATTGTGGCGGTGGCGTTCTATTTTGTTCCCGAGTAGCTATTCTTCAAGCATGATCGAGTTAAGAACGAGCGGACTGGCTAGTAACTGGCTGCTTCTTTCATCTGCGCCTGCTTCTTCCTTAACTGCTCCAGCACCATTGGCCCCAGTTGAGACACGCTGCCCGCGCCAAGAGTAAGCACCATGTCGCCGGGTTCAGCCAGTGCGGAAACCTGCCGCGCCGCTTCGTCGAATGATGAGACATAGCCGACTGTCCCGCGTTGATCGCCAAACAACTGGATGGCTTGGGCCACACGTTCGCCAGTGATGCCGGGAATGGGCGCTTCACTGGCGGCATAAATATCGAGCACAGAAACCGTATCGGCATCATTGAATGCCGCGCCAAATTGTTCCAGCAGATCGCGAGTGCGGGTGAAACGATGCGGCTGAAAGATCACATGGACGCGCTTGAATCCGCAGTGGCGCGCCGCCGCCAGCGTGGCGCGGATCTCCGTGGGATGGTGGCCGTAATCGTCAATCACGCTCACGTCGGCAGCGCGACCGCGAAGCTGGAAACGGCGATCGACTCCGCGAAAGTTTTCCAGCGCTTCGCGGATGCGGTCCGGTTCAATGTCCAATCCCACACCCACAGCCACGGCTGCCGTCGCGTTCAGCACATTATGGTTGCCGGGGACGCGGAGATGGAAATCGCCTAGCGATTTGCCGCGGTATTCAACGGAGAAATGCGCATAATGCTTGTTGCCGGCGCATTTTGCCCGCGCGCCACCCACACGGAAATCCGCTTCTTCATGCACTCCATACGTTGTGGCCCGGCGGGCAAGGCGTGGAAGCATGTTGCGCAAACGCTCATCGTCATGGCAGAGCACGGCCATTCCATAAAACGGCACGCGATCAATGAAATCCAGGAACGCCTGCTCCACGTCCGCCATGTCGCGGTAGCAATCCATATGCTCGCGATCGATATTGGTTACCACTGCCAGTATGGGCGAGAGCTTAAGAAATGAACGGTCGCTTTCATCGGCTTCCGCCACCAGATATTGTGACTTGCCCAGCCGCGCGTTGGAGCCCATCGCATCCACGCGCCCACCGACGACCACCGTGGGATCAAGCCCGCCGGCCGCCAGCACTGCCGCAACCATGCTGGTGGTAGTAGTTTTGCCATGCATCCCGGCAATGGCGATTCCATATTTCAGTCGCATCAGTTCGGCCAGCATCTCCGCGCGCTGAATTACAGGAATATGCTCGGCGTGCGCCGACATGATCTCGGCGTTATCGCGCTTCACCGCGGAACTGGCGACGACGACCTCTGCGCCGGTAATGTGCTCCGCGCGATGGCCTTCAAAAATGATGGCGCCCTTTTCCGCCAGCCGCTCTGTAACGCTGGAGCTCTTCAGATCAGAACCGGACACCTTGTAGCCGAGCGTCAGCAGCACCTCGGCGATGCCGCTCATGCCGATGCCGCCAATCCCGACGAAATGTATCCGCTGAATTTTTGCAAACATTGTTCGTGTCGCTTCGCTCCGAAACCGCTACAGAGCTTTGCTGCCTTCTGATTTCTTTCTGCACCTGATGCTGCGGGCTCGCCGCGCTAGCCGGGCTCGCCTTTTTGCTTCGAAAAACAACTATCTTTGCTGCGCTCCGAAACCGCTTAAGAGCTTTGCTGCCCTCTGATTTCCTTCTGCGCCTGCTGCTGCGGGCTCGCCGCGCAAGTCGGGCTCGCCCTTTTTGCTTCAAAAAACGACTATCTTTGCTGCGCTCTGAAAACCGCTTAAGAGCTTTGCTGCCCTCTAATATCCTTCTGCACCTGATGCTGCGGGCTCGCCCATGTGCTCCCGATCACGGCGATCACCCGATCACCCGATCACCCGATTTTCCACTCAGCTCCGCCACCATCCGCGCCACTCGACCGGCCGCATCATGGTGAGAGAGCGCCCGTGCCCGCTCCGCCATTTGCTTTAGACGTGTGGGATTCGCAAATAGCTGCGTAACCACCTCTGTAAGTCGCTCCGGTGTAAGTTCTATCTGTGGCACCAGCACAGCCGCGCCGCCTTGCACAATCGCTTCGGCATTGCGGCGCTGATGATCGTCCGCCGCCTGCGGAAACGGAACAAAAACAGCCGGCTTCCCTGCTGCAGTCGCCTCGGCAACCGTGCTTGCTCCAGAGCGGCACAGCAGCAAATCGGCCCGCGCAAACGCCGCAGGCATGTCATCAATAAAAGCGGAAACCTCAGCCTTCACGCCAGCCCGTTCATACGCAGCCGCCACGTCATTATATTCACGCTCGCCGGTCTGGTGGATGATCTGGAGGCGGGGAATTTGTCGTAGTACTACCGGAGCAGCGGCCACCATGGCCTGATTAATGGCCCGCGCGCCCTGGCTGCCGCCAAAAATCAACAGCGTTGGCGGATGGTTGCTATCGACCGCTGGCACGCTAAAAAACTCCGCCCGCACCGGCACGCCCACCACCTGGGCATTGCGAAAATATTTTTCTGTCTGCTCAAAATGCACGGCCGCCGCCGAAACACGGTGCCCCACGATCCTGTTGGCAAACCCGGGAACATAGTTTGGCTCAAAGGCCAGCGTAGGAATATGCATCAGGATTGCCGCTGCCATCGCCGGGCCAGAAGCGTATCCGCCCACGCCCACGACCACATCAGGATTGAAGACTTTGATGATCTTGCGCGCATCCACCACGGCCCTGGGCAGGTCAAACAGCGTGCGCATGCGCGTGATGAGGCTTACGTTTTTGAGCGCGCCCACCTTCACCCGCATCAGCCCAAACCCGGCTTGAGGGACCAAACGGTTTTCCATTCCTCTGGCTGTCCCCACAAACAGCACTTCGGCATTGTGATGGGCCTTCAGCTCACGCGCAATTGCCAGCGCGGGGATGACGTGTCCGCCGGTGCCTCCGCCTGCTATCAGAACGCGCATGCTTTGCCGCCTCTCGGCTGAATGTCTCTCGATCTCGACCCAATATGACACAGTTGATCGCTTGTGTATCAATGAGGGCAGTTACTGAAGCACACGAACCAAGATCTAATTGTGCTCAGAAATCGTGTTCGTGAGTCTCAGCTAAGAGCTTCTATTTGGGAGCCATGCGGATTGCGCCATCAAGGCGGATAGTCTCGCCATTGAGCATGTTGTTTTCAATGATGTGCTGCACCAGCGCCGCGAACTCCGGTGGCTTACCCAACCTTTGCGGGAACGGCACCTGCTGGCTGAGAGACTGCTGCGCGGCTTCCGGCAATGCGCCAAGCAATGGCGTGTGAAAAATTCCGGGAGCGATGGTGCAGACGCGAATCCCTGAACGCGCGAGCTCACGCGCCAGAGGCAAAGTCATGCCGACGATTGCGCCCTTTGAGGCTGAGTATGCAACCTGCCCGATCTGCCCTTCATAGGCCGCCACCGAAGCAGTCGTAATAATGACCCCGCGTCCGTTATCTTCATCCGGCTGGTTGGCGGTCATGGCATTTGCGCCGTGGCGAATCACGTCAAACGTGCCGATCAGGTTGACCTGGATGGTGCGAATAAATTTCTGCAGGTCGTGCATACCGTTTTTACCCAGCAGCTTTTCTGCGATCCCAATTCCGGCAGTGGCGACGAGGATATGCAAGCCGCCATGCTGCTTGACGGCAGCTTCGACCGCTACGGCGACCTGAGCATCGTCAGTCACATCGGTCTTGAAGAACTTGACGTTTGGGCCGAGTTCCTGAGCCAGTTCATTGCCGCCTTTTTCGTTGACATCAGCGATCACAACTTTTGCGCCTTGTGCCGCGAGCATGCGGACTGTCGCTGCGCCCAGACCCGATGCGCCGCCGGTAACCAGCGCGCTTGAACCTTTGATCTTCATTGCATCTCCGTCCTGATAAGCAGATTCTTTTGCCGCAAATTGCGCGAATGAACACGAATTTGAAACCAAAGTTATTCGTGTTGATTCACGTATTTCGCGAAATTCGCGGCTAATTGCTTTTCCGTTTAGTTTATCCGCTCGATAATGGTTGCGTTAGCCATACCACCGCCTTCGCACATGGTCTGGAATCCGTAGCGACCGCCTGTGCGCTCGAGTTCGTGCACCAGCGTTGTCATTAGTCGAGCGCCACTCGCGCCCAGCGGATGGCCCAGCGCAATCGCTCCGCCGTTCACGTTGACCTGTGCGAGATCGGCTTTGGTCTCACGCTGCCAGGCCAGCACCACACTGGCAAAAGCTTCATTGATTTCAATGCGGTCCATATCTTCAAGCTTGAGGCCGGAACGCTCCATGATCTTGCGCGTTGCGGGAATCGGCGCACCCAGCATCAGAACCGGATCGTCAGCGGCGAGGGCAAACTCGACGAAGCGCGCCATTGGCCGGTAGCCAAGTTTTTCCGCGACGCCCCGCTCCATGATGAGCACGGCTGCAGCGCCGTCAGTAATTTGGGATGAGTTTGCGGCGGTGACAACGCCATCGGCCTTGAAAACGGTTTTTAGTGTGGCCATTTTTTCCAGCGTAGTTTCGGCGCGGATGCCTTCGTCGCGGCTGACGTTCACCGTGCCCTGTTCGGTCTCAATCGGCAGCGGTAAGATTTCGCGGCAGAACCAGCCTTGCTGCGTGGCGCGCGCGGCACGGCGATGGCTTTCTAAACTGTACTGGTCCAGGCATTCACGCGTGAGCTTGTAACGCTCAGCCAGCATCTCCGCGCTGATGCCCTGATTGAAATGGGCATTGTTATAGCGCTTCATCATCGCAGGGCCAAACGGTTTGCCGGGACCGTTGGCGGCGGAAGCGCCCATGGGGACGCGCGTCATACTTTCAACGCCGCAGCCAATGGCAATGTCATAGCTGCCGGCAATCACGCCTTGCGCGGCAAAATGGATGGCCTGCTGGCTGGAACCGCACTGGCGATCGACCGTGGTACCGGGGACGGATTCAGGGAAGCCAGCGGCAAGAACGGCGTTGCGTCCGACGTTGAATGCTTGTTCGCCGACCTGCCCCACGCAGCCGGCAATCACGTCGTCGATGCGCGCAGGATCAAGCTTGCTGCGCACGATGAGGCCATTAAGCGTGAAGCCCAGCAGATCGACCGGGTGCCAGCTTTTCAGCATACCGTCGCGCCGGCCCAGCGGCGTGCGGACTGCATCAACGATCACAGCTTGGCGCGTCATGCCGCCACGCTCGATTCCTTGTTGAAGTCGGCGAAGCCCTTGCCCTCTTCCGCCAGACGCTTGAGCAGCGGCGCGGGCTCCCAGAGCTCGCCGTGCTGCTTATGAAATTCGCAGATCCGATCGTAGACCTTTTTTAAACCGACTGTGTCTGCATACCACATCGGCCCTCCGCGGTGCGCGGGGAAGCCATAGCCGGTGAGATAGATGATGTCGATATCGACGGCGCGCAGCGCATAGCCTTCTTCCAGAATGCGCGCGCCTTCATTCACCAGCGCATAGATCAGGCGATCGATAATTTCTTCTTTTGAAATTGCATGCTGCTTCACGCCAGTTTCAGCCGCCCACTTGCGCACGTTTTCTTCCACCGTAGGATCAAAAATGGCGCGGCGGTTCTCGTCATACTTGTACCAGCCTGCGCCAGTTTTTTGGCCATAACGCCCCATTTCACACAGGCGATCCTCGGCCAGCGGCTGCCGCACGCCGGGTTTTTCCAGGTGCTTAAATTCTTTGCGAATACGCCAACCAACGTCCAATCCAGCTAAATCACCGACAGCTAAAGGACCCATGGCAAGACCGAAATCGTACATCGCACGATCTACGGCTTCGATCCCCGCTCCTTCTTCCACCAGGAACTGCGCTTCACGCCGATAAGGCCCAAACATGCGGTTGCCGACAAACCCTCTGCAATTCCCCACCAGCACTCCAACCTTGCCCAGCTTTTTGGATAGCTGCATGCACGTGGCAATCACTTCTTTGCTCGTCGCCTTGCCGCGTACGATTTCCAGCAGCCGCATCACGTTTGCGGGACTAAAGAAGTGTGTCCCAATCACCGACTCCGGCCGTGTCGTGGCGGACGCAATCTCATCAATGCTCAGCGTTGACGTATTACTCGCCAGCACCGCGCCTTTTTTGCAGATTTTATCTAGGTCGCCGAACACTTGTTTCTTCAGCGCCATACCTTCAAACACCGCCTCAATCACCATATCCACCGATTCAAAGCCATCATAGGTCAGCGTGGGCTTGATCAGCTTCATTCTGTCGTCCATCTGCTGCTGCCTGAAGCGGCCTTTGGCCACTGAGTTGGCGTAGTTCTTGCGGATCGTATTCATGCCGCGGTCCAGCGCTGCCTGGTCAGTCTCTTTCAGCAGCACCGGGATACCCGCATTGGCAAAATTCATGGCAATGCCGCCGCCCATGGTGCCTGCGCCGATCACCGCCGCCGTATTCACCGGAATCGTCGGCGTCTCTCTCGGGACATCGGGAATCTTCGCCACTTCGCGCTCGCCAAAAAAGACGTGAATCATCGCCTTCGATTGATCAGAGAACAGGCATTCGGTAAACAGCTTGCGTTCGGCTTCCACGCCCTGGTCGAAAGGCAGCTTCGTCGCGGCTTCCACCGCATCAATCGCGGCCAACGGAGCCACCAGCCCACGAGCTTTTTTCCGCGCAGCCTCCCGCGCCGCCGCAAAAATCGGCGCATTCTGCTCCGCCGATCCCAGCTTTTCATTGCGTTCGCGCGTTTTGCGCGCGGGCTTGCCGGCAATCTCGCGGGCAAACGCCACCGCACCAGCCAGCAAATCGCCATCAATCAGCTTGTCAACGATTCCAAGCGCCAACGCTTCTTTCGCTTTAATTGGATTGCCGTCAGCGCACATCTCCACGGCTTTCGCCACGCCCGCCAACCGCGGCAAGCGTTGCGTTCCCGCTGCTCCAGGGATAATGCCCAGCTTCACTTCCGGCTGCCCCACCTGCGTCGTCGGCGCCGCCACGCGATAATGTCCCGCCATCGCCAGCTCCAACCCGCCGCCAAAAGCCGTGCCATGGATCGCCATCACCACCGGCTTGCTGCAATCTTCAATGCGGCTCAGCAGCGGCACAAACGGCACCCCGCCGCGCGTCTTGCCCGACGTCATCTTGCCAAACTCCTTAATATCCGCGCCGGCCACAAACGTTTTGCCGGCGCCAATCAGCACAGCCGCTTTCACCGTGGGGTCTTTGTCAATCTGCTCAATCGCTTCTGAAATGCCTTCCGGCACTCCCGGGCTCAGCGCGTTGACCGGAGGATTGTTGATCATGATGATGGCAATGTCGTTGTCTTTTGAAAGCTGGACCAGATCGCTCATGGAATTCTCACTTTGCTCTTATTGACGCCCATTTTTTGTGACGCCCACTAGTTTTTATTGCTCGACGGTTGAGTTTCGCGTGGCCATCCACCGTGCCGATTTCAGTGAATAACGACCGGGGTAAAGTCTATTGAATGGCCATTCAGTCCGTCAAACCGCCAAAACTTACCGCGGATTGGACTGTTTAACCACAAAGGACACGAAGAGCCCGAAGGAAAGCAAAAATGTATCTGAGTAGTTTTGCTTTTCCGATTTCCCGATTTCCCGATCTCTCGATCTCTCGATGTCTCGATGTCTCGATTTCTCGATTTCGATCAGTGTCATCAGTGTTAGTCAGTGGTAAGTTGTTTTCAAAAAGCTTGCTCAGTTCCACACTTCCAGCGGACACTCCGGCCAAATTATGTTTCCAGCAAATAATCATGTCGCATCCGTTTACGTCAATCAGGGACTCTAAAGTCGCACAAACTCAACTCCAATTCGTGTTCATTCGCGTGGATTCGCGGCTAACCCCGCTTTGTTTTTGACCTGCCCCACTTCCCTGCAGCGCAAAATAGCAAAAGGCGATCACTTTCGATGATCGCCCCGCTAAAAGCCAGAAGCTAGAAGCTGCTGCTCTAGCTACTCCGCTTTTTGGTCTTGCTGTGGCTTGGTGATTGCGATTGTCTCGCCCACATCGCCCACCTTGAAGCGGGCAAAGCGCCGGACAGAGATGTTCTCGCCCAGCTTGCCAACTTTGCTCGCGATCAGCTGATGGATGGTGATGCCCGGTTCCTTTACGAAAGGCTGGTCCAGCAGGCAAACCTCTTCGTAGAACTTTGACATCTTGCCTTCCACGATCTTCTCCACCACGTTGGCCGGCTTGCCGGTTGCGGCAGCCTGTGCGCGATAGATTTCTTTTTCCTTCTCATAGGCATCAGGCGTGACGTCTTCTTTGCGGACAAACTTCGGGTCTGCCGCCGCAATGTGCATCGCAATGTCCTTGATCAGGTCTTTGAAATCGTCTGTGCGCGCCACAAAATCGCTCTCGCAATTGATCTCCACCAGCACGCCGATCTTGCCTCCGGCATGGATGTAGCTGGCCACCGATCCTTCACTCGTCATGCGTGCCGCTTTCTTGGCTGCCGTGGCAATGCCCTTTTTGCGCAGCCATACCAGCGCGCCTTCAATATCGCCCTTGGCTTCAGACAATGCGTTTTTGCAGTCCATCATGGGTGCGCCGCTGCGCTCGCGCAGTTCTTTTACCTGTGCCGCTGAAATGCTTGTGGTTTCTGTACTCATTCTCTTGTTCCTTCTATAAAAGCTTTTCTGATCTATAACATTTTGACCCGCGTGGTGTACTTCTCACGCGGGACTTCATCTTTTGTCGCTTTGCTCCAACACCGCCAGCGAGCGATCTTTTGGCAATCTCTCTTCAGCTCCTGAGGCAGGCGGCTCGGCACGCTACTCGGCTTCGCCGCAAATCAGAGATTTTAGTCAGGTATCGAAAGGTGCTCGCGCAGCAACATTCTCGCTGAGACAAGGGCCGAAGCCTGACTCGCTGAGGTCCGCTGCCCCAAGCGCTGACTACTCTCACCACTAGACAGGCTCTCCAGCGGGGTGGAGCGAAGCGACAATTAAACGGTCTTGGCCACGTCTGCTTCCGGCACTTCAGGCGCTGGCGCGGTTTCAGACTCCGGTGCTTTCCGCACCTTGCCGCCCAGGACTTCTTCCATGTTCAGCTGTTCTTCTTCCGCCAGATCGGCGGAAGTAGGAGCAGCCTGGCCCTGATTGGCAGCGGCAGCGCGCGCTTCACCGGCGGCAGCAGCATCGGCGATTTCCGCGCCCTGCTTGTCCGTGGCAGCCTGTACGCCTTCTGCAATGGAGTCGGCCACCTTCGAGGCAAACAAGCGAATCGCTCTCAGTGCGTCATCATTGCCGGGGATGACCCAGTCAACTTCCGTAGGATCGCAATTCGTATCCACCACGGCAACCACCGGAATACCCAGCTTGCGCGCTTCCTTCACCGCAATCGCTTCTTTGTTGGAGTCGATTACAAAGACCACGTCTGGCAGGCGCGTCATGCTCTTGATGCCGGCCAGGTTGGCCTGCAGATGCTTGCGTTCGCGTTCCAGCTTGATGACTTCTTTTTTCGGCAGCAGCTCGTAGCGGCCATCCGTGGCCATCTCATCGAGCTCTTTCAGCCGTTTTACTGATTTCTGTACGGTGACCCAGTTGGTCAGCAATCCGCCCAGCCAGCGGTTGTTCACATAGAACATTCCACAGCGTCCCGCTTCTTCAGCGATTGCGTCCTGGGCTTGCCGTTTGGTGCCTACGAACAGCACAGTCCGGCCATCCGCGGCAGCGTCCTGCACAAACTTGCTCGCGTCCTTAAACATCTTGAGCGTCTTCTGCAGGTCGATGATGTATATGCCGTTGCGTTCCCCAAAGATGTACTCTTTCATCTTGGGATTCCAGCGCTTGGTCTGGTGGCCAAAGTGGACACCCGCCTCAAGCAGCTCTTTCATGGTGATGTTAGCCAAAATACCTCCTTATTGAATTGCATCCTCCGCGGCCATCTTGCCCGCTCGGGATTTATTCCCTGCTCCGCTCCCGTTGGTGCGGGAGGGAAGATTAACTACACTCGTGTGGCATAGCCGCCCTCGGCTGTGCATCTTTCACAAAAACAGAGGACGGCCATTGCCGTCCCGCTGTGAAAATTATCGCTTGGAGAACTGGAAGCGCTTGCGGGCTCTCATTTCCACCCCACCACGCACAAGTACGGTGCGCGTTGGGGACCCCGGATTGAAAGCAACGTTGTGCATCACAGTCTCGGTTACCTCTTGGAGAACTGGAAGCGCTTGCGGGCTCCCTTTTGTCCATACTTTTTGCGCTCTTTGCCGCGTGCATCGCGGGAAAGGAAGCCTTCGGCCTTGAGCTTCTTGCGCAGTTCAATGTTGAACTCCAGCAGCGCGCGGGCAATGCCCATCTTTAAAGCGCCGGCTTGGCCGTTGATTCCGCCGCCGGCAACGGTTGCAGTAATGTTGAAGGTGGAGCTGGTCTCGCTCGTCACGAGTGGCTGTTTCACTTCAACCCGCTGCGCGCCGGTCAGGAAATATTGATCAAACTCGCGCCCGTTGACCACAAACTTGCCATCGCCGGGACGCAGGAAAACCCGGGCTACGCTCGACTTGCGGCGTCCGGTACCGTAATACTGAACTTGTTCAGCCATCTTTTCTCAATCGCTCCAAATAATCTTGTCGACCTTATTCGTGAACCACCCGCCGCCCTCGGCCGCGGATTAATCCAAACTTGTGGACCGCAGGCGCCCTCGCCTGCGCTCGTAAAAATTCTTAAGCCTGTTTCCGACCCGCCAGCTCCAGAGCCTGTGGCTTCTGCGCCTGGTGATCGTGCTTGTCGCCGGCATAAACTTTCAGCTTCTTGCCCATGGCCTTGCCCAGCTTGTTCTTGGGCAGCATGCCCAGGATCGCTTCCTGCACCACGCGGTCCGGACGGCGATCAAACAGTTTGCGGAACTGCTCTTCGCGCAGTCCGCCGGGAAAGCCGGTGTAATGCCGGTACATCTTCTGTTCAGTCTTCATGCCGGTCACGCGGATCTTGCCCGCGTTGATTACGATCACATGATCTCCGGCATCAATAAACGGCGTGTAAAGAGGCGATTCTTTACCGGCCAGAATGCTGGCAACACGCGAGGCCAGTCGCCCCAGCGTTTGCCCCGCGGCATCCACCACAAACCATTTGCGCGCAATGTCCTGCCCGCCTGGAAAACGGGTTACCATTTCCAAACTCCTGAGAATAAAAACACTAAGAAAGACCGCTCGATGACGCCACTTACTTCCATTGAGGGAAGACACAAGGCGGGCCAACTGCAGAGCAGTGAAGGTTTAAGAATACCCAATTTGGCCCAAATATGTCAACGCCAGCACCCAGGAAAGCAACCCGGGCATTCGGCCAGCAGCCTTTATTCTAACTGATTTAACTGATCTTTGTGGGCACAGGCACTCTTGCCTGTGTTTCGACTTTGCGGTTCTCCGCCCACCGCTTCCTCCGTGCTTTCCGTGTTCATGGCTTTTCCCGATCCTGTCATCCCCTGGTCCACAGTACTGAGGGGCTTCATTCTGCCAAGACAATGACATGCTGTTCCGAGTGTCCGACCAGCATTGCCGTCACAATCTTGCGGAACGCCACTGTGAGGAGCGAGAAATCGGCTCCGCTGCTCTTCATGTTCAGCACAATCAATGTGCAAACGCATTCGTCCGCATGTTCAACTCCGTTCGTCACCGGGCGCAGGCCAAGGTAACATCCGGCCACTTTATCCGTCTAAACTTCAACACTCAAGCTAGAATTCCAGCACCTGTCTATGACCATTCTGTTCCACGACATCCGTTACGCTCTTCGCCGGCTTCGCTCAACTCCCGGATTCACCCTGATTGCTGTCCTCACGCTGGCCTTGGGCATCGGAGCGAACACCGCTATTTTCACTGTGATTGACGCTGTGCTGCTGCGCCCGCTGCCGTATCGTGATCCCGCACAGCTCGTCCTGCTTTCAGAGCACACGCCGCGTTTTCCGCTCCTCTCCGTTTCGTATCAGAATTTTGTTGACTGGCGTGACCAGAGCCAGTCATTCACCGCCATGGGTGCGGTGCGTAATCTGGGCATCACGCTCACCGGCTCCGATGAGCCCGAGCGCCTCACGGGCCAAATGCTCACTGCGAATGTCTTTGATCTGCTGGGCATCCAGGCCGCTCGCGGACGCACGTTCCTGCCGCAAGAAGATAAACAGAGCGCGCCCGGAGTAGCCATGATCAGTTACGGACTCTGGCAGCGCCGCTTTGCCGGTGCTGAAAATGTTCTCGGCCAGCCTCTCACGCTTGATAACAAGCCTTACACCATCGTTGGAATTCTTCCCGCCAGCTTTCAGTTGCTGCAACAGACGCCTGATGTTGTCCTCCCATTTGAGCCCTGGGCCAAGACCTTGCCGGACGACCGCTCATGGCATCCCGGCATTTTACCGCTCGCGCGACTCAAGCCAGGTGTAACACTGGAGCAAGCCCGCTCTGAGATGACGATCATCGCCAAGCGCCTGGAACAGCAATATCCAGATTTTGACACTGGCACTTCGATCATCGTGAACCAGATGCAGGCCCAACTCGTCGATAATGTCCGGCCCGCGTTGCTGATGATCCTTGGCGCTGTCGGGTTCGTTCTGATGATTGCGTGCACCAATGTGGCCAATCTGCTGCTCGCCCGCGCCACGGCGCGAAAAAGAGAGATTGCCGTGCGCACAGCCATTGGCGCTAGCCGATGGCGCGTTGTCCGCCTGGTACTGACGGAAAGCATTTTGCTGGCCTTGATTGGTGCTGGCCTCGGCTTGCTTCTTGCCAATGCTGCCGTACCTGCGCTTGTCCATCTCGGTGGTACAAGTCTTCCCGCCAGCAGTGACGTCGGAATTAACTCCACGGTGCTTTTGTTTACCACGCTGCTCGCCGTTATTTGTGGAATGCTTTTCGGCCTTGCGCCGGCGCTGCACATGGCCGGACTTGACCTGCGCTCCGCGCTCAATGAAACGGACCGCGGCGCTGTGGGGACAGGCGTGATGAAGCTCCGTGGCGTGCTGGTGGTCAGTGAAATCGCGCTTGCCATGCTCTTGCTCGTCTGCGCTGGGCTGCTCATTCGCAGTTTTGATCGCCTCTCTCGCGTCGCGCCGGGCTTTAGCGTTGATCACATCCTCATTGCCGATCTTCTGGTCTCGCCCGCCGCTCATCCTGACAAGACCGAGCGCAACGCTTTTTTCGATCGCGTAGCTGAGCGCGCTGCTGCGTTGCCCGGAGTCCGTTCCGCCGGAGCTGCATCCTTCCTGCCGGTGAGCGGAGCAGGGTCGATCATTCACTTCAATATTGAGAACCGTCCACCCAAAAATCCCGGCGAATACATCATGGCTAACTACCGCGTTGTGAGCCCTGATTACCTCAAGACGATGGGCATTCCTCTTCTGAACGGCCGGTTAATCACTGACGCAGACCGTGAGAACACGCCGCCGGTTGTGGTGATCAACACTACGATGGCGAAGACGTACTTTCCCAATGAATCGCCGCTGGGCAAGCGCCTGCAACTGGGTGCCACGCCAGATAAGGAAGCACCATGGATGGAAGTAATCGGCGTTGTGGGCGACGTAAAACAATCTCTGGCCAGTGAAGCTCCCACGGAAATGTATGTCCCTTATCACCAGGCGATTAAAGAATTGCCGGTCTTCAATCTTTCTCTCGTCCTGCGCACCTCCGGCGACCCGCGCACGCTTGCTTCGTCCTTAACCAGTGCCGTCCATGAGATTGATCCCAACCAGCCGCTGGTGAAGATCCGCACCATGGAAGAAAATCTCTCGGCTTCCGTCGCGCAGCCCCGCTTCCGTACAGTTCTGCTGGCGATTCTTGCCGGCCTTGCGCTGCTGATCGCCGCCGTCGGCATTTACGGCGTAATGGCCTTTTCCGTGAGCCAGCGTACGCGCGAAATCGGCACCCGCATGGCTCTTGGCTCAACCCCCGCACAGATCTTCCATCTTGTCATCGGCGATGGCCTTCGGCTCACGCTCATCGGCGTCGCCATCGGGCTGTTGGCCGGAGTGGCTTTCGCTCGCGTGCTTTCCAGCTTTCTCTTCCAGATAGGCCTGCTCGAGCCCTTTACCATGATCGCTGTGGCCGTGCTGCTGACAGCTGTAGCATTAACGGCGTGTTATATTCCTGCTCGACGCGCCACCAGAGTCAATCCCACGGTGGCGTTGCGTTATGAGTAAGGTCAATTGAAAACAGGACGGCTTAGCAAAATCAGCTTGCGCCACACTCTCAGAGCAACTATTTTGCTTGCGTGCCTCAGCCTTCTTTCGTGCGGTAAGAAAGAAGAACCGCCTGCGCCAGATCATCCGCGCCTAACTCCTGGCGTAAAGATGATGGATGTAACATTTCACTCCGCGGCGCTCAGCCGCGACATGCCCTATCGAGCAATAATTCCGGCAACCGTCCCTGCAAACCAGAAGCTCCCTGTGCTGTACCTGCTTCACGGTGGAGGCGGGGGCTTTCGCGATTGGTCAAATTATTCTGACGTTGCTGCCTATGCTGAGCGCGGCCTGATTTTGATCATGCCGGAAGGCAACAGCTCTTATTACACAAATTCGGCAGACAAACCGCAGGACCGCTATGAAGATTACATCGTACGTGACCTGATCGGCGACGTTGAGCAGCGGTTCCCTGCCGCCGGTGGCCGCACCCACCGCGCCATCGCCGGCGTATCTATGGGAGGTTTTGGCGCGGTTGTGCTCGCGCTGAAGCATCCTGACCTGTTTGTTTTTGCCGGCGGATTAAGTTCCGCGCTCGATGTTCCCAGCCGTCCGTTCTCCATCAAACGCATCGGTCAGTACCGGCAGCATAGCTCTATTTTCGGCCCGTGGGGTAGCCAGAGCCGCCGCGCCAGCGATCCCTTTGTACTCGTCCAGTCCGCCGATCCTGCTCGGGCTCCATATCTATTTCTCACCTGCGGCGACAAGGAAGGCCTGCTGCCCACAAACCGTAGATTCGCGGCCATGCTGCAAGCCCGGCATTTCAGTTATGAGTTCCACACCGTATCTGGTGGCCATGACTGGAACCAGTGGAACCGAAATGTCCCTGCGCTGATGAAGAGCGTGATGGCCCATCTAAAGCCCGACTGAAATTTTTACTGCCTGCATTTCGTCACTTGCGTTCCATCCGGCGAGGGGTGTCCAATAGTTGAAGCGAATCGCACGAGGGGAGATTCCCATGAATCGCAGACAGTTCCTCAAAGATACCTCCACTACACTGGGTGCCGCATGGTTTGCGTCCTCTGGGTTTGGCCCGTCCTTGCTCCACGCATTTGAAGCTGCGCCTTCGGTTTCGCACGTTGCCTTCGTCAAGACCACCGACCGCGCCGCCGGGGTAAAGCGCGCCATCGAACTGCTGGGCATGAATAAATTTGGCGGCAAAGATATTTTCATCAAGCCAAACTTCAACAGCTCTGATCCCACTCCTGGCTCAACCAGTGAAGACACGCTCGTCGCTCTTATGCGCCAGCTCAAAGCCATGGGCGCAGGGCCGCTTACGCTGGGCGACCGCAGCGGCATGGGTGACACGCGCGAGGTCATGGGCAAGAAAAGTGCATTCCAGATCGGCAAAGAACTCGGCGCAAAAGTTGTGGTCTTTGATGAACTCACTTCAGACGATTGGGAACTGCTCAAGCCGCAGGACAGCCATTGGGAGCAGGGCTTTGCTCTGCCGCGAGTGGTGCGCAAGGCCGGAGGCATAGTCCAGACCTGCTGCCTCAAGACACATCGATTTGGTGGACACTTTACGCTGTCGCTCAAGAACTCCGTCGGCTTCGCGGCCAAGCTTGTCCCGGGAAATTCTTATAACTTCATGCGAGAGCTGCACTCCTCGCCCAACCAGCGCCGCATGATCGCCGAAATTAATACCGCGTATAAACCTGACCTGATTTTGCTGGACGGCGTCCAGGCATTCACCAACGGCGGCCCCGACCAAGGCAAGATGGTGCAGTCCAACGTGATTCTTGCCGGGACAGACCGCGTGGCCATTGACGCCGTGGGCGTGGCGTTGCTTCGCCACTTTGGCACCACACCGGAAGTAACCAAGGGCGCGATCTTTGATCAGGAGCAGATTGCGCGCGCTGTGCAATTGAAAATCGGCGTGAGCAGCCCCAAACAAATTGAACTGGTCACCGGCGATCACGAGAGCGCTGAGTTCGCAAAGCAGATTCGCGCCGTGCTGGATGGCGGCAAGGCCTAAGCGTCCGCGACCTTCAACACCAGCTTGCCAAAATTCTCGCCGCTGAAGAGCTTGAGAAGCGTTTCCGGAAACGTCTCCAGGCCGGCGACAACATCTTCGCGCGACTTGAGTTTTCCGGCGGCACGCCAGCCGCCCATTTCACGCAAGGCCTCTGCATAGCGCGCGGCATAATTGAAGACCACAAAGCCTTCCATCCGAGCGCTGTTCACCAGCAGCGAAAGATAATTCTGCGGACCCTTGACGCCGCTGGTGGAGTTGTACTGTGAGATCGCGCCGCAAATCACCACGCGCGCGCCACGCGCCAACTGCGCCAGGGCCGCATCCAGAATCTCGCCGCCCACGTTATCAAAATACACATTGATGCCGTTAGGGCAGTGCTGCCGCAGCGCGGCTTTCACGTCTTCAGTCTTGTAGTTGATGCATGCATCAAAGCCCAACTCTTCAACCACGTACTTGCATTTTTCCGGACTGCCGGCCAGTCCCACGGCCCGCGCGCCTTTGATCTTGGCGATCTGGCCCACAGGCATGCCCACAGCGCCCGCAGCGCCGGAAACCACAACCGTATCGCCGGCTTTGAGCGCGCCAACTTCCAAGAGACCAAAGTAGGCGGTCAGTCCCGGCATGCCAAGCGTGCCCAGAAATACCGGCAGCGGCGCCAATCGGGGATCGACCTTGTTCACGCCTTTGCCGTCCGACAACGCGTATTCCTGCATGCCGAACATTCCCACCACGTGCTCGCCCACCGCAAAGCCCGGGTTCTGTGACGCGATCACACGGCCAACAGCGCCTGCCCGCATCACCTCGCCGATTCCAACCGGCGGGATATATGACTTGCCTTCATTCATCCAGCCGCGCATAGCCGGATCCAGCGAGACATACAGAATCTTCACCAGAATCTCTCCCGCGCCGGGATCGCGCACAGGCTCTTCCGTGTAATTGAAGTCGCTGCGTTTGGGCAGGCCCACGGGACGGGCAGCCAGACGGAACTGATGATTGGTGGTCGGCATAGGGGAATGATTGTAAATACAAAATTTCAAATTTGATATTCGGGTAATGGGTCAGCTTTCTCAAACTGAGCCATTACTTGTATCAGCGTCTAGCGATTGGCTTGCGAATCGCGGGCCTTTAGGCAGACGTTCATCGCGGCGGTGACGAATCCTTATCAACCCACTGCGCCGTGCAGCTTGGGTTGCCTTAAAAATAAACCCCAAAACTTTTTGTCTAAACCTGAGTGCTCCAACTTGTACATGCATTGAACGCATCCCAGTGATTGGCCGAGTAGCTCCTGTGCGCAGCGCGCTTCGGGGCGGAAGGAAGGAACACAAAAAAGAAATCATTATGGAATTGAATGACACGAACATTGAAACATTTGATCAGAGCGATTGCACACTGGTTCCGGGAGAACTGATCGAGCAGTCAGGTATCTATGAGATATGCCATCAAAACGAGCCGCGCGCGAGCGTGATCCTGATGCGCCACTCCATCTTCCCTTTTTGCCGTCGCTGCGGAGAAATGGTCCGTTACAAAATTCTGGAGTTGGTTCCGCACATCTCAGAAGATCCGGACTTTCAGGAAGATCCACCCGAAACGGACAACCCTTCGCACAAGATGGAGATTCCAACCTCTACGTTCCCCATGCAACTCGGTCGAGCGCATGGATTCCGATTCCAGCAAGACTGTTTACAAACCTGGACAAGCAGTTCCCAAGGCGGGGATATATAAAGTCTCGCACGCGGAACACCGCCTGCCGCACCGGGCCAGCTTCAAGGCGGGAGACGAATTCCCGCTTTGCGCAAAGTGTGCTGATGGTGTGCGCTTTGAATTGTTAATGGCTGCGGATGGCGACCAGGATAAGCGAAAGTAGCGGCCCACGTTACTGAGTTGCCGTTCGGCAATAGCGTTCTCCGGACGCCAATCGATGAGACAAACTTATTTTCCTATTCGTGTTCGTTCGCGCGCATTCGCGGCTCAAATTCCTGCGGCTACAGGGTTCCCTCGCTTCGCTTCGGGACAAGAAAAATCCGCTTACTCTTCTACTTCCACCAGTTCTCCGCGTTCGGCCTTATAGTGCGCGATGATCTTTTCCTGGAATACTGCCGGCACGTAGTCATAGTGAGACATTTCCATGTTGAAGGTGCCGCGGCCCTGCGTCATCGAAGTCAGGTCAGCGCCATAGGTCAGCATCTCCGCCATCGGGACTTCCGCCTTGACGATGGTCTTTCCGGCTTTGTTGTCCATGCCCTGGATGCGTCCCCGGCGCGAATTGAGGTCCCCCATGATGCTTCCAGCGAATTCGTCCGGAATGGCGATTTCCGCCTTCATGATGGGCTCCAGCAGCGTGGGCTTGGCCTGCTCCATGGCTTTCTTGAACGCGATGCGACCGGCGGTCTTGAAAGACATTTCGTTTGAATCAACGTCATGGTAGCTGCCGTCATAGAGGATCACGCGGAAATCCACTACGGGAAATCCAGCCAGATAGCCGCGCGCCGCCGCTTCCACAATTCCTTTTTCTACCGCGGGAATGTAGTTCCTGGGGATGGCGCCACCGAAGATGTCATTCACAAATTCAAAATTCTTGCCGCGCTCCAGCGGTTCCATCTTGATTTTGCAGTCGCCGTATTGGCCGTGACCGCCGCTCTGCTTCTTGTGGCGGCCCTGCACGTCGGCCTTGCCGCGAATGGTTTCGCGATACGGAACTTTCGGCGCCTTTAAAACCACTTCCGTGTGATAGCGCTTCTTGAGCTTTGAAACCATCACTTCAATGTGCTGCTGGCCCGTTCCGGCGATCAGGAATTCCTTGGTCTGCTCGTCGCGGAAGAAGCGCACCATGGGATCTTCTTCCATGAGCTTGTGCAGTCCGTTGGAAAGCTTGTCTTCGTCGTTGCGGCTCTTCGGCTCGATGGCAAATGTAATGGCGGGCTCCGGCAGCGTTACTCCGGCAAAGCGTATGGGATTGGTTTTGTCTCCCATGGTGTCGCCGGTAAGCGTGTCACGCAGCTTGGCCACCGCGCCCACGTCCCCGGCATGAAGTTCCGTCACCGGCACAAGGTTTTTGCCTTGCGGAACTGAAAGATGCGCGAGTTTCTCTGACGTGCCGCGAGTGAAATTTTGCAGCGTCGCGTCATTCTTTACCACGCCGGAAAAGACTTTAAAGAAAGTAATGCGTCCGGCAAATGGATCGTTGGCTGTTTTAAAAACGTAGAGCGAAGTAGGGGCTTTATCACTCACCTGAAGGTCGATCCCATGGCCATTGCCGGAAGCAGTGGCTGGATCGGCATGCACGGCAGCGTGTTCTGCGGCCGTGGGGAAATAATCCACTACGAAATCCAGCAGATGGTCAGTTCCGATGTTGCCCAGTCCGGAGGCAAACAGCACCGGGAAAATTCTGTCTTCCTTAATTGCCTCATGCAGAGCCGGGATCAGATGTTCTTCTGCGATGGTGCCTTTATCAAAGAACTCTTCCATCAGCTCGTCTTTGCCTTCCGCAACGATCTCCACCAGCTTCTCATGCGCTTCCTTGGCTGCTGTTTCCAGTTCGGCGGGTATTGGGCCTTCTTTGCCCTTGCCGCTGCCGCCCATCTCGTAGGTATAAGCCTTCATGGTTACCAGATCCACCACGCCTTTCAGGCTCTTTTCACTGCCGATGGGAATCTGTACCGGAACAACTAAGCGGCCGAAGGCGTTCACCAGGCTTTCCAGCGCTGTTTCCCAGTTGGCGCGTTCGCGGTCCATGCGGCTCACGCAGATTACGCGCGGCAGGTTGATCTCGTCGGCATACTGCCAGACCTTTTCCGTGACTACCTCAACGCCGGAAACGCCGTCCACCACCACCAGCGCCGCTTCAGCGGCGGACATGGCCACCTTGGCCTCATGCGCAAACATGGTGAAGCCGGGCGAATCAAACAGGTTGATCTTGGTGTTGTGCCACTCCACGGAGGCTATGGCGGTGGAGATGGTCATCTGGCGCGAGATTTCTTCTTCGTCATGGTCGGTAACGGTGGAACCGTCATCCACGCGGCCCAGCTTGGGAGTGGCGCCGCCGGTGTATAACATCGCGGAAACCAGGGAGGTCTTGCCCGAGTGCGAGTGCCCAATCACAACAAGATTGCGGATGTCCTTGCCTTCGTAAACCTTCAAAAGTGCCTCCTTCAACAAGCGGGGCCCGGCCAGATTAGCAGGCGATTCGAAATCGGAAGAGTTCTACTTGGACTGCTAGCTGTTGGTCAAGAGGATCCGGGGCTCCAGCGGGACAAGATAAGTACCTATTAAACAGATATTATCCCGCCGGACGCGGGTTTTGGGAAGGGCAGGCGGTTGACAGGGCTGCCAGAATTGCCAAAGATCGCCGCCCATCTGACGCCAAGAATTGCGGTTCATTCTCTTCGACGCAAAGTTGTGGCCGACGGTAACTTGCCCTGACTTGAAGCGTCTAGCGAATGAAACAGCGAATTTCTGGGAACTCTGGACGTTTTTCTCCGTAACGTTATTGGGGCTGAACCTTGCTCTTATGCCGCTTTGGCTAAGGCCCCTTATTACTGGACAGCAATTCCAATTTGCATTGACAATTTCAGGTACTACTTCGTTTACGTATATTGCACCGCTCTCCGCAGAGAGAAAGGAACACCCGAATGAACAAGTTTCTTAAAAGCATTTTGTGCCTGACCGTGCTCGCAGCCACATTGACTGGCCAGGACAAAATTAAGAGCACATCGACCGCGAGCGGATTGCCGCCCATCATTGACCGTGAGCTGATTTTCGGCAATCCAGAGATTGCCGCAGCAGCGCTTTCGCCGGACGGGAAATATCTTGCCTTTCTGAAGCCCTGGAAAGATACACGCAATGTCTACGTGAAGGGCGTGGATGAGCCATTCAGCGCGGCCCGTTTGCTGACCACGGAAACTAAGCGGCCGGTCGCGGGCTTCTTTTGGACGTGGGACAGCAAATCCGTGCTCTACGTGAAAGATAACGCCGGGGACGAGAACTTCAATGTCTATGCCGTTGATCCCACGGCCAAGCCGGCAACGGGTGCTGACGCTCCTGCTTCGCGCGATCTCACAGGTCTCAAAGGCGTCCGCGTGGCGCTTTATGACCTGCCCAAGTCCGATCCCGATGTCGTTTACATCGGTCTCAATGATCGTGACAAAGCGTGGCACGATTTATACAAGCTGAAGATCTCTACCGGTGAAAAGACTCTGGTGCGCAAGAATACCGATCGCATCACCGGCTGGAATTTTGATCTGAAGGGCAATCTGCGCCTGGCCAGCCGCTCCGCAGAGAACGGTGACACTGAGATTCTCCGCGTGGACCCTGACAAGTTCACCAAGATCTATTCCTGCGACGTTTTTGAAACCTGCGATGCTATCAAGTTCAATAAAGACGGAAAGCATGTGTACTTTGAAACGAACAAAGGCGCGGAGATCGACCTTATATCGCTGATGCTTTTGGATCCGGAGACTGGCAAGACGGAGCTGGTGGAGTCCGACCCGCTCAAGCGTGTGGATTTTGGCGGAGCGCGCTTCTCTGAGGCTACGGACGAATTGGCTTTGACTGTTTACGTGGATGAGCATCGCCGCCTTTACTACCATGACAAGGGTTTTGAAGCCGACACGAAATGGCTGGAAGCAAAATTTCCCGGCAAAGAAGTCACTATCACGTCAGACACGCGTGACGAGCAAACCTGGCTAATCACTGCCAGCAGTGATACTGAGCCGGGAGAGACGTATCTCTTTGACCGCAAAAAACACAAGCTGGCGCTGCAATACAAGGTCCGGGAAAAGCTTCCGCGTGAAGCGCTGGCAGCTATGACGCCGGTGAAATACAAATCCTCCGACGGTTTGGAAATCCCTGCTTACCTGACATTGCCCAAGGGCGTTCCCGCCAAGAATCTTCCCACCGTTATCTTTCCGCACGGCGGACCATGGGCCCGCGATATCTGGGGTTATAACGGTTACGCGCAATTCCTGGCCAACCGAGGATATGCCGTGCTGAGCCCGAACTTCCGCGGTTCCACAGGTTACGGCAAGAAATTCCTGAATGCCGGCAATAAAGAGTGGGGCAAGAAGATGCAAGATGACGTTACCTGGGGCGTGAAATACCTGACCGATCAAGGGATCAGCGATCCCAAGCGCGTTGGCATCTTTGGCGGATCGTATGGCGGATATGCCACGCTGGCCGGCGTCGCTTTTACTCCCGATGTTTACGCTGTCGCGGTGGATCTGTTTGGGCCGTCCAACCTGATCACGCTGCTGGAGTCCATTCCTCCGTACTGGGAGCCCATCCGCAAAGTGTTCCATGAACGCATGGGCGATCCCAACACCGCGGAAGGCAAGGCGCTGCTGGTAGAGCGTTCTCCGCTCACTTCCGCCAGCAAGATCAAGACGCCTCTGATGATCGCGCAGGGAGCCAATGATCCACGGGTAAACCATGCTGAATCAGAACAGATTGTGATTGCGCTGCGCGACCGCGGCTTTCCCGTGGAATATCTGTTGATCCCCGATGAAGGCCATGGCTTTGCGCGCCCGGTCAATAACATGGCCAGCGTTATGGCCACGGAAAGCTTCCTTGCCAAATACCTGGGCGGACGCGCGCAGGAGGGCGGAACTCCCGAAGTCGTTGCGCGACTAAAAGAAGTTACGGTCGATCCCAAGACCGTGGTGCTGGCAAAGAAAGTAGACGCCGGCACGGTAACTTCTCCCAAGCCGGCTACGGACTTGCAGCCAGGTACTTATAAATACAAAGCCATGATTGAGGTCAGCGGCCAGCAGATTCCACTCAGCATCTCCAGCACTATTGCTGAAGCGGGCAGCGCGTGGGCTGCCACGGACGTGATGACCACGCCCAACGGAGACGTGACCACAACTTCCACGCTGGAAAAAGGAACGCTGATTACCCGTAATCTCGTCTTGAAAAGTGGGCAGGGATCCATGGATCTCAACTTTGCCGGGGATAAAGCTGCCGGCAACATGAACATGGGCGGACAGGACAAAGCTGTTTCCGTCGATCTGGGCGGCCCGTTGTTTGCGAATGCTGCAGGAGCGAAGCAGTCGATTGCATGTCTGCCGCTGGCGGAGGGCTATACGACGACCTACCGGAACTTTGACGTACAAAAGCAGACCGTAAAGCTGATGCAGTTAAAAGTAACGGGCGTGGAAAAAGTAACGGTTCCGGCCGGCACCTTCGACGCTTATAAAGTCGAAATCTCATCGGCTGATGGCGGCACGGACAAAGAAACACTGTGGGTGGCGCGCGATTCCCATAAACCAGTCAAAGAAACCATGGTGCTTTCTGCCATGGGTGGCGCTTTGCTGACACAGGAGTTGACCCAGTAAATCGTCGCCCACCCTAAAAACGACCAGGAACGGCCTGCCGCAGGGCGGGCCTTTTCTATGTTTGGATAAACTGCATTCATGGATCAAGCACGCGGAAGCATCCTGGCGGGCATGGCAATCTGCTGGCTGCTCAATGTCGCCCAACTTGGCATTGGCTGGCTGCTGCTGGTGGCGGACGTGCGCATGCTTCCCGCCTATTACGTCATGGTCGGCGCGATTGGCCTGGTGCAGGTCGGTTACGTTGTCCCGATCTGGCGGCTGCTGCGGCGGAAAGGGAAGCCCAGAGCTGCCAAGGGCATGCTGCTGGCGGTGATCACACTTATTTTCAATGTTGTTCTCCTAATGCTGGCATATCTGCGGCATTAACCCATGGCACTGCCCAGTTCTTAGGGGAGGCGGTTCCGTTCAGCGCGCATCCCTTATACTGTAATGCTCTTATGTCGTCGTCCGCAGGTCCGGAGACAGCCAGAAAATTTCGGTTCAAGCTTCTTCCCACGCTCAAGCGCGGTGAGATGTGGCGGTACTTCGGCCCGGCATTTGTCGCCAGCGTCGCGTATATTGATCCGGGAAATTTCGCCAGCAACTTTGAAGGCGGGGCCCGGTTCGGCTACACGCTGTTGTGGGTGCTGCTGTGGTCGAATGCCATGGCTATCCTGATCCAATATCTTTCCGCCAAATTGGGAATTGCCACCGGCAAAACGCTGCCGCAAAACTGCCGCGCATATTTTTCTCCCAAGATCAATTTTGGATTGTGGGTAGCCGCAGAACTGGCCGCTCTGGCCACTGACCTCGCCGAATTTCTGGGCGCGGCGCTCGGTTTCTACCTGCTCCTACATATTCCGCTGTTTCCTGCCGCGCTGCTCACTGCCGTTGTCGTTTTCCTGATGCTCGCGGTGGAACTCTACGGCTTCCGCCGTCTGGAACAGCTGATCATGGTTTTCGTCTTCGCCATTGCCGCATGCTATGCGTTCGAACTGTTCCTGGTACATCCCGATTGGGGGGCCGTCGCTCACGGCGTCCTGGTGCCAAAGATCAATTCAGAAAGCATCTATATTGCCGTGAGCATGCTGGGCGCTACGGTGATGCCCCACGTGATTTATCTGCACTCGGCCCTGGTGCAGCACCGGGTGAAAGAAGACGCTCTCAGCGACCATCCTGAGAAATGGCTGCTCACCATGCGGCACCTCCGTTATGAGCTGTGGGATGTGCTGGCGGCGATGAACGGCGCGTGGCTGATTAATTCCGCCATGATCGTGATGGCTGCGGCGGTCTTCTACAACAAGGGAGTAGATTTCACCTTCGACGAAGCGCATCTCACGCTTCATCCTCTGTTGCCTGCAGTCTCAGGGACGGCGTTCGCGCTGGCGCTGCTGTTTTCCGGACTGTCATCGTCTACGGTCGGCACCATGGCCGGCCAGGTGATCATTGAAGGATTTTTAGACATTAAATTCAGCGTGTTTCTGCGCCGGCTTTTGACGATCATTCCGGCACTCGTGGTGATCGCGCTGCGTCTCGACGCTCTTAAAATTTTGTTACTATCACAGGTTGTGCTTAGCTTTGCGATTCCATTTGCTCTGGTGCCGCTGGTCCTGCTGACCCGTTCCAAGGCCGTGATGTCTGACTTGGTAAATAGCCAGCGAACAAACTACATGGCATACGTGGTCACGGCAATTATTGTTGGGCTGAATCTTCTGCTGATTTACCGGATGGTGGGCGGCAATTTCTAGCGGACCTGATTGGCGCGGGATTGTGGAACGTTTGCCGGTGCAAATGAATCTAATAAAAAGGTGAACTCATGAATAGTTTCGGCAGCCGCTCAAAATTGCGCGCCGGCAATCAGGAATACGAAATCTACCGTCTGGACGCGCTGGAACAGCATAATTGCGCCCCGCAGCGTCTCCCCTTCTCTTTGAAAATCCTTCTGGAAAATCTTTTGCGTACGGAAAATGGCCGCAGTGTTACCGCTGACGACGTCCGCTTTCTTGCCGGCTGGAAGCCGCAGGCCGTGCCCGACAAAGAGATCGCATTCACGCCTGCTCGCGTGCTCATGCAGGATTTTACTGGCGTTCCAGCTATCGTGGATCTGGGCGCGATGCGCGATGCCATGAAGAAAATGGGCGGCGATCCCACGCTGATCAATCCCCTGCAACCGGCGGAACTTGTAATTGATCACTCGGTTCAAGTCGACGAATTCGCCACCATCGGCGCTTTCGCGGTCAACGCGCAGCTTGAGTTTGAGCGCAACAAAGAGCGTTACGCTTTTCTGCGCTGGGGACAATCGGCATTCAGGAATTTCGAAGTCGTGCCTCCGGACATGGGAATTGTCCACCAGGTAAATCTGGAATATCTGGCCCGCGTGGTCTTCTCTGAAAAACGCGACGGCGTAACTGTGGCGTATCCGGACACGCTGGTGGGAACAGACTCCCACACCACAATGATTAACGGCCTGGGTGTGCTGGGCTGGGGCGTTGGCGGAATTGAAGCCGAGGCGGCAATGCTGGGCCAGCCGGTTTCCATGCTGCTGCCGCAGGTCGTTGGATTCAAGTTAAAAGGCCAGCTGCGTGAAGGCTCCACCGCCACCGATCTGGTGCTCACAGTGACGGAAATGCTGCGCAAGACGGGCGTGGTAGGGAAGTTTGTGGAGTTCTTTGGTCCGGGCTTGTCGTCGTTGCCGTTAGCAGATCGCGCAACGATTGCCAACATGGCGCCCGAATATGGCGCTACCTGCGGCATCTTCCCCGTGGACGAAACAACGCTGGGTTATCTGCGCACCACTGGCCGTCCACCCGAGCAAATTGCGCTGGTAGAAAGCTATTGCAAAGAGCAGGGATTATTCCACACCGCGCAAAGTCCTGACGCGGAGTATTCACAGATCGTGCAACTTGACCTGAGCACCGTGGAACCGAGCGTCGCCGGGCCAAGGCGGCCGCAGGACCGCGTTCTGCTCTCCAAGACCAAGGAATCCTTTGAAGCGGCGCTGCCGACCTTGATAGGCCCGCGCCCCGCGCAGCCTGCGCGCAAAGTGGCTCCGCAGCAGGTAGAGCGGTTTGAAGGTGAAGGCGGCACACCAGTAGCTCTGGCGGAGGACCCGAATGCCCCAGCCGCGCATAAAGACGTTGGGGAAAATGCTTTTGAGTACCTGCACGATGGCTCAGTAGTGATTGCCGCCATTACAAGCTGCACCAACACGTCGAATCCATCAGTGATGATGGCTGCCGGACTGCTGGCCAAGAAAGCCGTGGAGAAAGGGCTGAAGCGCAAACCCTGGGTAAAGACTTCCCTGGCTCCGGGCTCGCGCGTAGTCACCGAGTACTACCGCAACGCCGGGCTCATTCCCTATCTGGAAAAGCTTGGCTTCCACGTTGTGGGCTATGGCTGCACCACGTGCATCGGAAATTCCGGCCCGCTGCCGCAGGACGTTTCCTATGCCATCACGGAAAAGCAATTGGTGGCTGTATCCGTGCTTTCCGGCAATCGCAACTTTGAAGGCCGCATTAATTCTGAGGTCCGGGCAAACTATCTGATGTCACCGCCGCTGGTGGTGGCCTACGCGCTTGCGGGACGTATTGATCTTGATCTCACCAATGATTCTATCGGTGAAGGCACGGGAGGCCAACCGGTTTATCTGCGCGATATCTGGCCTACGCAAAAAGAAGTGCAGGACGCGATCAGCCACTCCATTAACTCCGGCATGTTCACCAGCAATTACCAGACCATTTTTGAGGGCGATCAGGAATGGAAGCGGCTGGCGGTCCCTGAAGGCGAAACCTACGCCTGGGACAACGACTCTACTTACATCAAACGCGCTCCGTATTTTGACGATATGCCTGCGCGTCCGGCCCCGGTGAAGGAAATCAAGGGTGCACGAGTGCTGGCGAAGCTGGGCAATAGCGTGACCACGGACCATATCTCGCCTGCCGGATCAATCAAAGCGAACAGTCCGGCGGGAAAATATCTTCAGGAGCATGGCGTGCCGCCCAGCGACTTCAACTCTTATGGCTCGCGCCGCGGCAACCATGAAGTGATGGTGCGAGGCACGTTTGCCAACGTCCGCCTGCGCAACCAGCTTGCGCCCGGCTCGGAAGGCGGCATCACCAAGCATTTTCCCAGCGGCAAGATCATGTCGATCTTTGACGCCTCCGTAAAATACATTGCCGATGGCGTTCCGACGATTGTGCTGGCGGGCAAGGAATACGGGTCGGGCTCGTCGCGCGACTGGGCAGCAAAAGGGCCGCTTCTGCTCGGGATCCGCGCGGTGATTGCCGAAAGCTACGAGCGCATACACCGCTCGAACCTGGTAGGCATGGGCATTCTGCCGCTGCAGTTCCTTGCGGAAGAGAATGCAGAATCTCTGGGACTGCAAGGCGATGAGATTTATGAGATTGTGGGCTTGCCGGCTCTGTTGGCCAGCAGGTTCGCCAATGGAAAACAGGTCCAGGTGAAGGCGACCTGCGCTGATGGAACGGTGAGTGAATTCAGCGCGCTGGTCCGCATTGATACGCCGCAGGAAATTCTCTACTACGAGCACGGCGGGATTCTGCAATACGTATTGCGGCAGTTGCTGGCGAACAGGCCGAACCAAGCGATGGCGGGATAACAATGCTTCGCCGCAGATTAACGCAGAGAAGCGCAGATCAGGTCTCGGCCGCTAAAGATCTTAGCCGCGAATCAACGCGAAGGGCGCGAATCAGGGCGCGTAGGAAACGAACTAGCTTTTATCCGATTCTTCGTTTGCCTCTGACAATATTTCCCACAGCGCCTTGCCGCAATCGATGATCTCTTTGCGTCCGCATTTAGGGCATTGATATTCGCGCATATCGCGGCCGGTGAACGTGGTCTTTTCGATCTGGTGCATCTCAATCGCGCAGTCCGGACAAACAGTGTCAGCCATAGCTCTAAGTTTAGAATATGCCTGGATCGATTCGTCGCGGCATGGCTGACGAATCCGCGCCAAATGCTATATCCTCACTGGTCTGGTCTTTCAGCATTTCTGGTACAACTTTATCTATGAAAGTTCTGGTGATTGGCGGTGGAGGCAGGGAGCACGCGCTGGTATGGAAGCTGCGCCAGTCGGCGCGTGTCTCGGAGGTGTATTGCCTGCCCGGGAATGGCGGCATTTGTGAAGAGGCCACCTGCATGCCCGGTGATCCCAAGAGCCTGGCCAGCCTGCTTTCCGTCGCACACCAGATCCAGCCGGATTTAACGGTTGTAGGGCCGGAAATTTCGCTTTCAATCGGCGTTGTAGATGAGTTTACGCGGCGCGGCTTAAGGATTTTTGGTCCAACGCAGCGGGCCGCTCGACTGGAGACGAGCAAGAGTTTTGCCAAAGAATTCATGCAGCGGCACCAGGTACCAACCGCTCATTATGCCGTCTGCACTTCAGAAGAAGAACTGCGTAAGTCTCTGGGACTGTTTTCCACGCCCGTCGTGGTAAAGGCGGATGGCCTAGCCGCCGGCAAGGGCGTTGTGATTGCCGCCACCAAGGAAGAGGCAGCCATCGCAGGCATTTCGATGTTCAACGGCAGGCTGCTGGGGATGCCGGTGGCCAACGTGGTGCTGGAAGAATTTCTGGAAGGCGAAGAAGTCTCGTTTCTGGTGCTGAGTGATGGCGAACGCATGGCCGCGCTGGTGCCGGCACAAGACCACAAGCGCATTGGCGACGGCGACAAGGGCGCTAATACCGGTGGCATGGGAGCTTACTCCACCAGTTCGCTGCTGGATGAAGGCATGACCGAATGGCTGATGAACCATATTGCGCGGCCTGTGATCGCCGGGATGAAATCAGAGGGCGCGGAATATCGCGGCATTTTGTATTGCGGCCTCATGATGACGGCGCGCGGGCCCATGGTGCTGGAGTTCAATTGCCGCTTTGGCGATCCGGAAACTCAGGCAGTGTTAATGCGCCTGGATAGCGACCTGCTCGACGCGATTGAAGCTGCCGTAGAAAGCCGTGTTAGTCCTGGTGAGTTCAAGTGGTCGAGCGATGCTTCGTGTTGCGTTGTCGTCGCTTCCGGCGGATATCCGGGAAGCTTTATGACGGGCAAACAGATTTCCGGTCTGGACCGCGCGAGCAATTTGAGCAATGTAAAAGTCTTCCACGCCGGCACCAGCAAGCGCGATGGCGTTTTTTATACCAGCGGCGGACGCGTGCTTGGGGTGACGGCGCGAGCGCCGCGCCTGGAAGATGCGATCTCACGCGCGTATGAAGCTGTGCGGCTGATCAGCTTTGAAGAAATGTACTACCGCAAAGATATTGGCGCTAGAGCGTTGAAAGCGCCGAAATAAACTCAAACAGGGAAAATAACTTTATGGCAGAGAGCCCTCTTGTATCGATTGTGATGGGGTCGGATTCCGACCTGGAAATCATGAATGAAGCAGCCAAGGCGCTGGATGACTTTGGCATTGCCTATGAAATCGACGTGACTTCGGCGCATCGGTCCCCGGCACGAACATCAGAATACGCGCGCAATGCAGCCGGGCGCGGCGTTAAGGTAATCATTGCCGGAGCAGGCGGCGCCGCGCATCTGGCAGGCGTGATTGCCGCTGAGACAACGTTGCCGGTTATCGGCGTGCCTATTCCATCCACGCCACTGAATGGCCTGGATTCATTGCTTGCGATTGTGCAGATGCCGGCGGGCATTCCCGTTGCGACCACGGCGATCGGCAAACCGGGCGCGACGAACGCGGGAATTCTGGCTGCGCAGATTATCGGTCTGGGCAATGCCACGGTTGCCGGCAAGCTGAAAGAGATGAAAGGCAAGCTGGTGAAGAGCGTGGAAGAGAAGTCAAACAAGTTGCAGCAAATGAGGAAGCGCTAGGCGGCGCTTTCATGCCGACGTTCTCTGCTATCGCGATTATTCCTGCACGGCTAGCCTCCACGCGGTTGCCACGCAAAGTACTGCGCGAAATTGCCGGCCAGCCGATGATTGCGCGGGTATATGAGGCGGCGAAACAATCTCCACTGCTGCGCGACGTAATCATTGCCACGGATTCAGAAGAGGTGATGCAGTTTGTGCAAGCACGGGGATGGAAGGCGGAGATGACGTCGGATAAACATCGCAGCGGCACGGACCGCGTGTATGAAGTAGCGCAACGCATTCCCGCCGACGTATATGTAAATATTCAGGGCGACGAGCCTCTGGCGCGGCATGAACATCTGGACGCTTTGTTGCAGCCCATGCACGATCCCAAGGTGATGGTTTCTACCATCAAGACGCCGTGCCCACCGCAGGACGTAGATAATCCGAACGCGGTGAAAGTGGTGACGGACTTGAATGGGCGCGCGCTGTACTTTTCCCGCTCGACTATTCCTTTTGATCGCGACAAAACAGGCGTTGTTACATACTTCAAGCATCTCGGCTTTTATGCTTATCGCAGGGCGGCACTGGATAGGTTCTGCAATTTACCAGAGTCAAAACTAGAGGCAGCGGAGCGGCTGGAACAATTGCGCTTCTTAGATAACGGCATTGATATTTACGTGGCGGAGACGCCGTTCAATACGGTCGGCGTGGATACAGAAGAAGATCTGCGTCGAGTGGAAGAGATAATGAGAGCGGCCGCCAAGTAGATTAGGTAGCAAGGCTCGGGCGGTGATTCTTGGCCCAGGCTTCTGCCGCCGCAATGCGCTTGGAAATCGGCGGGTGAGAATGGAACAGCAGTTCCACCAGCCGCGAAGGATGGCTTTCACTCAGGTTCTGGCGCGCCAGCTTTTCCATGGCGCTGATGTAAGGCGTAACGTCAGAAACACTCTTCCAGCAGTAAAGATCGGCTTGGCGCTCCGTAAAGCGGGAGTAGGCGTTCAGGGCCGGCATCAGCAGCAATGAGAGTCCGCTGGCGACAAGAGCAAGCAGCGGCAGGTTGGCAAAATCGGCCAGGTGCTGGAACATGTGCTGTTCGTCAATGGCGTAGCGCAACACATAATTCGCTGCCCAGAAGCCGGCGAGCGTGACGAGCGCCTGCACCACAATCATCTTCACCATGTGGCCGTGGACGTGATGCCCAAGTTCGTGGGCCAGTACTGCTTCAATTTCGTCATCGCTGTAGTTTTGCAAAAGCGTGTCGGCTAAGATGATGCGGCGGGTATTTCCCAGTCCAGTCAGCGCGGCATTGGCTTTCTTGCTCTTCTCTGAGAGCTTCCATTCGTACACGCCGCGCACGCGCGTGCCCGCACGCTCTCCCAGCCGCATGAGGCGGGCTTTCAGTTCGTCATTCTGTAAGGGAGAAAATTTGTAAAACAGCGGGAACAGGACCACGGGCGCAATCTGCGCGAAAAAGACGAACAAGCCCATGAAGATGAGCCAGCCGATGATCCACCAGTACTGCGGTGACGTCCTGATAAGCGCATAGACAATCTCAGCCAGCAAGGTTGCCATCATCAATCCCAGCACCCAGCCTTTAAATTCGTCTTTGAACCAGGAGAAGAGCCGCTGGTTGGAAAGGTTGAAGCGGTGTTCCAGGCGGAAGCTGTAGAAATCCAGGGCAAAGCCAAGCGCCTTGCTGATCACGCTGAGAAACATTACATAGAAAAACAAGTCTAGCCAATAGTGATCACGGCCCATGCGGGTCGCCATGCCGCTGAGCGTTTTCGTCCAACCGGTGGCCAGCAGCACGATCAGGAAACCGAAACTGACGGCCAAGTCGCCAAGCTCCAGCCAGCGGTGGGCGCGATTATATTCGCGCGCTTCTGGAGTGTCCGGATGCAGGTTGGCCTCTGTGATGGTCATGGCTTCTCCTGATTGAACTCAAGAGCGATGAAGCTGGCAGATGTCTTGGCCTTGTTAATGAGCGCGTGCATGGGGTCGCGAGCCAACCAGTCAATTTGACCGGGACCGCGTATGATCGGCGTGTCAGTAGAGCCGTCTTGTACCCCGAACCCAAGATTGGAGACTGGCACAATCAGCTGGGGCACGGCGTGAAGGTACTTCTCGGCGTGCGCCGTGGGTGGAACAGTGATCAGCCAGACACTCCACTGGTCAGAGGAGATGAGCTTCCTGCGCTGCGTGCAGATCCCAGCGCAAGGACTTGAGAGATCGTCGCAGGAGTCCGTGCAGGTCTTCACGTTGGCAGAAGACTGGAGCAATTCAATCGTGATGTTGTGAAATGGGCGGTCGCTCTGGTTGATGGCGGCATGAGCGAAGTTGCCCGGCGTAAATCGAACTTCTCCGTCCTTGAGTTTCAGCGCGACTGGCTTTTCGCCCGGACGAACACTCACCACGTCCGAGTCGCCCAGCGTTACAAACAGATAGTCATGGTTGTGCTTGTGTACAAGAGTGGTTGCCCGGGGCGCAACGGTGACGTCGAATATGCGCACGTATTCATTTTGAAAAACTAAATGATGGCTGGGTTCAGCTGTGATCTCCACGGACTGTTGATGCTGGGCCAGAGCGGCTGTGGCCAGAAACAACAGGCCCGCGACGCGGGACGTTCTCATATAAAGATTGTAAGAACAACCGGTGACCTTTGTCTATGTCGCTGCGCTCCGAACTTGACGCGCTAAGCAGGGTTTGAGCCTGCTGCCGAAATCCCTGAGCCTGAGCGAAGGGCCCGCTTTTGTTTACTATGGTTCTCCATTGAAAGAACAAAAGGTCCTTCCGGCCTACTTCGCGCGCCCTGCCCATTCACGCGCAAAAACGGCGCGCGAACGGGACCCGAATTCGCGCGCTCGCTTAACGGCCGTCAGGATGACGAAATTTTTTAACGACTGCGCCAATCTCAGAGATACTTTCAAGATTGGATTGCACTTGCCAGCGTTTTCTCTCCCGCTCGCCAGAAAGTGGTAATCGATTCACCGATCTTTTCAAGCCGATCTTATTTAGTGTGGCCGTGCAATCCAACGATTCTCGTTTAGTGATGGTCGTGCGGCTTGGGCGGCTCTTTTGACTGCGGGCCCATGGATTCCGATCCTTCTCCGGCAGGGCGGCCGCGGAATTCCAGCACTATCGTCTTTGCGGTGGTCTTTCCGGAATTGGTTATGGTGTGAACCACGGGATTGTTCCACGTCAACTCACCTGTCTTGGAGTGGACTACCGCTTCTGGCTGGTCCTGATTCTTTCTGGTTATGTCGGCATCAGTAAGCGGAATAGTAAGGAAGTTCGCCAAATGCGTGTGCTGCGGATACACGGCGCCGGGCGGTGATGTCACTAGGGTGACCGACCATTGATCGGCGGTAATGAGCTTTGTCACGGTCACGCATTTAGTTTTGTCAGCGGAATCGCACGGCACCGGGATTTCGCAAGACTCCGTACAGGCTTTCTGGTTCGTGGTGGGCTGCAACAGTTCGATCGTCCGATTATGGAATGGAGCGCTGCCATTGTTGGTGATGGCATGCACCAGCCCGGCGGGCGTGAATCGGGTGTCGCCATCCTTCAAAGTAACCTGCGCAGGCTGCGCGCCCTGTTTCGTATTCGTGATCTGGGAGTCGCCCAGCGTAATGCCAAGATAGTCATGGCCGTGGTGGTGCATCAGCGTCGATTGTCCAGGATCGACCGAAACGGCAAAGACGCGAACAAACATGTTCTCAAACACAAGGTGATGACTGGGCTCAGAAGTGATTTCCACGGGTGCCTGTGCCTGCTGGCTCCAGGCGGTCAAGGCAAGAACGGCGAACAGAGTCACGAACGAAAGTTTTCGCATAGGGAAGCCATTCTAGCTTTGGGCCGTCAGAATGCCAATCGAAATTGAGACTAGGGACCGAGCAGGTAAGCGGCTAAAGTGATTCTGGGATTGCTGTATCCCGAACCTCTAGCCTCATAAATGCGCATCCTGAGCCGAGCACGATGCTGGCTCCGCTGCTCTTCAGGGCAGCCAATCATCCAAGCAGGTGTTGGATGGCCCTACGGTGCAGCGGAGCCGATCCTTCGGGCTTCGCGGAAACCGTGTCGAAACACTTCCCAATTCGCGTGGCTCGCCTCAGGATGGCGCGTCGCGGGGGTGAGATGGATCACTACCCGCGACGTGTGTAATGGATATAGCAACTCATGAAAAGCTCTACGGAATGCGAGGAAGGCCGCGACGCAAGTCCCTGCCAATGCGGCGCTGGTGCCACAGTCGGAGCGGGCGGGAATAATTGATGATCCCAAAAGCGGCTATGGCCGCCATCAACAAGACGCTGCTAATGATCAGGAAGACGCGAGCTGCGCCGGTCTGCGCGACTTGCAAAATCACAAGGGCATTACGCGGGGTCAACAGCATGGACGCCGCAAGCGCCAGCATGCCGATCCCGGCCAGCAAGCCGGTTACGTTCTTGGCCCAGCGGCCGGTGGCGTGATACTCCGCAAACAGGTTGAACCCGTAAGAGATCAGCCCCGCAATGACGATAAAGTTCGCCACTATCGCTATCCAGGATTTTGCGTCCATAACCTTGATTGGACGCGTTGAGCATGGCGCGGGTTGTGAAGCTCTGGATTTGAGCGGAACGGGCCTTAGAGGTATTTTTAGAAATAATTTGGAGAGGCTTTGCCTAATAACCAAGCATATCAGCTAGGTTTTCTGGGCAAGCGAGTTCAAGAACCATGGGGACGCTCGGAATTCGGGTAGTGGTACAGTTTTATTTTTCCGTTTATCCAAACCATTTACGAGGCGTCATCTCGACGGGCGTAAGTGAGCCCGCGTTGTTATCAGCGGGCGAGTAGCCCGGAGAGACCTTTTGTTTTGCTACTTTTTCCAATAAAACACAGGGTCCCTCACCCCTACTCGCGCGCTGGTACAAACGCGCGCTCGCTTACGGGGATTCGGGATGACGATTCCTGGTTTGTCCAAACTGTACCACTATCTAAAAGACCAGAAATTTCTTCTTTTTCTTGAGCTTGCCTGGATGGTTGCTGCCGCCTTCACTATTGGCGGCAACAATGACTGGTTTGTCGCCCTGGTTAGGACTGGCTCCGGTATCGGTATAGCCGGGCTTAATATCGATAAACGCCTGCTCACGCAGCTTGGTGAGATAAGCGCGAGCCGCAGGTTCCAAACGCTCCGAGTAAATGGCCTCCCGGATACGCTCAGAGATTTCATTTAAGGGCGGAATACCGGCCGGACGATGGGCGGTAACTTTCAGGATAATAAAGCCCTGCCGGGTGCGAATTACACCCGTGTTCTCTCCTGCCTTGAGCGCAAAGGTTTTGTCTTCCAGGTCTTTGGCCAGCTCACCGCGCTTGAAGGTGCCCAGCGTGCCGCCCTGAGACGCAGTGGGACCGTCAGAGCTTTTCTTGGCCAGATCGTCAAATTTTGCGCCCTTTTTCAGCTGGTCCAGCAGTTGATTCGCTTTGGCCTCTGCTTCCGCCGCTTTGGCAGGATCTTCAGGAAGGTTCTTGTCCGGCTCAGCGGCAGGCTTGTCCTTGCTTTCAACGTTCTCTTTTGCCGGCTGGGTTGAAACCATGATCTCGCTCAAGCTAACTTCTTCAGGACCTTCAAGCTCCTTCTGGTGTTTGTTGTACCAGTCCTGAATGTCCTCATTGGAAATATGGAGCTTGCCACCCACTTCCTGCCCAATAACTTGTTGTGTAACAACGCTGATACGGATCTGTTCCTTGAAGTCCTCGTAAGAGACACCCTGTTTCTTGGCTTCCGCTTCCAGATCGTCAATGCTGGCCAGCCCCATCTGCTGCCGCATCTGATTAAGCCGTTTCACCAATTCGGTTTCACCGGTAATGCCCAGATCTTTGCCGCGTTCCAGCAGAAGCTGCTGGTCAATCAGATCGCGGAGTGTATCGGACTGTGCTTTAGCCACATGGCTCTGCCAGTCAGAGGGAAACCTCTGTTTCAACTCTTCCAGCGTGGTTGCCTTGGCTTTTTCCATATCAGACCGGGTGATGATCTGGTCATTAACGCGAGCGATGATTTCATCAACGATATCGTCGGCGCGAACGGCGATTGCCGCCAGCAGCAGCACAGATGCGAACAAAACGAATTTCCTGGGCATAATTGAAGACCTTCCACCAGACAAAGCTTTACCAGAGAAGCTTCTATTTAGAGAATCTGGGTTGTTATGCTTATTTTAGCAGCGTGGATGCGAAGCATCCAATTCTTAGAACGCTGGAAAGTCCTACTGTTGCGGTTTTTTCTTCTTGTTGAACAGGCCGCCGATTGCGTCTTGCAGGTTCGGCTTCTGGTTTTGCTGGCCGTCCGTCTTGTTTCCCTTGCCCTGGACTGCCTGAAGCAGTGAATTCTGAAGATCGGCAGCGGCACCGCCCCCAATAGCCGGACGGAACACAGGGTTCGAGGTCTTGCCCGTGATCAGGAACGGCAGGCCTTTGCTTTGGGCTGACGCAGAGACCCCGGTCAGGCTGCCCAGAAGATTATTGGCGGCCCCGGAAAGCTTGACCAGCATTTTGAAGTCGAGCGAGTTATCGCCGGAAATTACGCCATTGCCGGTGACGAGGCCAAGCGAGGGCACATCCAGAACAATGTTGTCCGCCTTTATGCCTTCAGGCGCAACCCGCAGAGCCGAACTGAAGGTCTGGATCAGAGTATCTGTGCTCCCTTTGTTGCCGGTGAAAGCTGCGATGGCGCCGAGCTTGGAGGCCAGGTTAAAACCGGAAAGATGCGTGCCTTCGATTTTTAGCGGGCCATCAATTACCAGACGGTCCAGCGGGCCTGCGGCATTCAGGTCCATATTGATGTTGCCGCCTTGCAATGACGCGCCTGAAGGTAGCACCACGCCGAACGCAGGGAGCAGGCCTTCAACATCATTCACAGCCATATTCTTGCCAACGATCTTAAGATTGGCCAGCGTGTCTTCACCTTTGGCGCTCAGCGTCCCGCTGGCATTGGTAACGCTATTGCCGGTGTGCAGATTGGCATTGATTGTGCCGGTATCGGAATCAAGGGCGTAGTCGGACTTGTAATCCAACACGACAGGCTGCTTCGCCGGCTGGCCTCCCTTTACCACGCGCAGGTCAGCGGCTTTGGCTTTGCCTTCAGAATGCAGCTTGTGGCCGTCTGACTTTACTTGCCCATCAAAGTCCAGTATGCCGCCAACGCCGGAACTGGGATCAACAAAGCCAGTAGCTGCAAGATCGGCATGTTTGAGCGTAATCTTGGCGTCCAGAGGACTCTTGGCAGCATCAGTGGGATTCAACGGGCCTGCCTGGCCATCAAGATTGAGTGTGCCCCCGCCCGGCATGTCCGCGGACAGAGTGAACGGCATTGTGCTGGTGGCGGAGATGTTATGCGCTATCAGGTTTACGTTCTGGTAAACACTTTCTTTGCCGGCGGAATGGCCGCTGCTATGGCCCACCCGCACGGTCCCGCCCGAAATTCCAAATTTATCGACCGAAACATCTGGGGTGGACTTCCCTGAAGGCTCAGGAGCGGATTTAGGCGGAGTCTTTTCTGAAGTTGCGCCCAGCGTGGAATAGTTCCATTTGCCGGCTGCATTCTTCAGCAGCGTAATGTCCGGCTTCTGGATGGTCAGCGATGTGACTTTAAGCTGTTTGGAGAAGATGAGCGGCATCAATTGCACGCCCACTTTCACTGAAGACGCTTTCAGGAACGGGCCCTTGTTGAAGGCAGGATCATCGGCGATGGTGATGTCGCTGGCGCTAGCGCCTCCGCTCAGCAGCGACGCATCCAGCTTGCCGATATGCACCTGACGGTTCAGTGCGGCGGAAAGCTTCTTCTCCAGATCGGGGCGGAAGCTATCGACATTAATAAACAATGGAACGGCGATGATGACGAGCAGCAGTACGCCGATGACAATCCCGGAGATTATGAGCAAACGCTTCATGGGGAAATGCTATCAGAAAGCCGCCTGAATAGATTTTATTGACATGACCGGTCGTTTGGGGGAGCATACCGCTCATGCAAATGACTCAATTTTTCGCATTGTCGGCGTTAGTGGGTCTGGCAACCCTGGGAATAGGACAAATCAGATCAGCAACTTACCTGCTGGCATCTACATTCCAGTCAGAGGCGGCACAGCCGTCCGTTCGCCTGGAAAGCGGCTCCATCCTCTACGCCAAGGTGACAAAAACCGTGGACGCCAAAAAAGCCAAAATAGGGGATCCGGTCTCGGCTGTGCTGGTTGCTGATGTTCTGGCCCATGGAAAAATCGTGGTTCGGCATGGCGTGAAATTGCTAGGACACGTTACTGAAGCGCAGGTCCACAGTAAAGACATTCCCGAATCCCGGCTGGGAATCGCTTTTGACAAGGCCATCACCAAGCAGGGCGAAGTTCCGTTTGACTCACAGGTGCTGGCGATTCGTCCGGCCGAGCGGGTTAACCTCGATGCGCCACGATGGCCTTATCCAATGAGTAATTCCGCTCAAGGGCCAATGCAGGGACACCATGCGTCACCGCAGGGATACGAAGCGCCACACAGGGCAATTTCTTCGCTGGACCCTGAAATGAAATCACATGATCAAAGAATGCCACAAACCGGGCGGACGGATATTGATGGATTGACTCTGAGCTCTCCGGCGAATGGCGCCGCGACGATTGTGTCCACGCGGCGCACGGTAAAACTGGAAAGCGGCGTAAAAGTTGAACTGCGCGTCACCGGCCCAATAACCAGGCGCTAGCCGCCATAATTCTTCTTGAGATAGTTTGTGATCTCGGTTTCCAGTTCCGCGTATCCAGCATGGATGGTGCTGCGCAGCGAAGATTCCACGCTTTGCCCTTCTCCCAGCCGTTGCAGCAGATGCGCCAGATCGTTCAAGCCATAAGTGGCGCGGATGTATTCCACGGCAGCCAGGCTTTCCGCATAGGCCACTGAGGCTTCCGCAGAGCTGTAATCGTTGAAACCGCCTTCCAACTGATTGAGTGGAATCTGCCTGCCGGAAACGTAAAGCGCGGCAAGGCGCGGGCCGATTGCGCCGGTAGTGGAGCCCTGTTCCAGTTGCGCCACCCCTTCATTCAGCCAGACCGGAGCGCGGTTATGCGTGATCTGCGCGACAAAAGAATGCGTAAGCTCATGGCGCAGAACGCTGGCCATCTCCGGCGTGACCGCTTTGATTCCAGAAATTGGGATGCGGATCTTGCCGTCATTCAGCGCGGCGGTCCAGGCCGCGGCGTGCGTAACGTCAAAAAAAGCTTCGTCTGTGTAAAGTGAAACGTAGATATTTCTCGGTGACGAGCCCAGATCATTGCTCAGATCGCGGTAGTCCGATTCAAGAGCATCCAGTACCTGTGTGCGAAGCGCATCGGGAGCTTGCGAGCCTTCATAGCGCAAGGTAAAGTGACTGCTCTCCTGCTGGCGGAAGTCGGCTTCTGTCTTGGATTCACGCTCCACGCGCTCCAGCAAGTCGCGGGTCTTATCGTCAGGACGGAGTTCCAGGGACTTTTTCAAGGCCGCAATGGCCTCGCGGTTGTGATCGTTCTTGTAATACGCATATCCGAGCAGCAGAAACGCGTCTGCCGACTGCGGGCTGACGCGCGCGGCCTGTTGCGCGCGAAGCAAAGCTTCCGCGGGCTGGCCCAGCTTGAGCAAAATGGAAGCGTAGCTCTCCAGCAGAACGCCGTGATCGGGCAGGAAGCCAATGGCGGCCTGGAGATAGCGTGCCGCGGCGGAGTAGTTGAGGCGCTTTTCTTCAAAGTTGGCGGCTATCGAATTGGCAGCGGCGGCGCGCAGAGAGTCGCCTTCCTGCTCGATGATCTTGATCGCCGAGGCGTCAATCGCGCCGTTGCGGATCACGCGCGAGACCAGGTCTCCCGAGCTGGCCATTTCCTCATGCGCCGGCGGAGCTTCCGCGGTGGCCGCGGGCAACGAAGGAGCCGGCCCGTAAACCGGGCCTTTTTCAATGCGAACAACAATAGATTTGGGAATGGTCATGGTGTTGTCGCCCAGGGTGTATTCCACGCGACCATTGCGTTCCTGCGCGGAATCGGCCTGGATACGGTCGCCATTCTTCAACACGATGGTGTCCGCGTGGGCGGCGGCGCACAACATGACAAAAGCGCAAAATGTAATAATCGATTTCAAGTGAGAAAAGTCTAAGCGATTATGGCTTGTCTATGAAGCGGGTCTTTATCTTAAGAGTGACGAAGGTACTACTGCTCAGCTTTGCTCTGGCCCTGGGGAGTACGTCCGCGTTGGGGCAGGCGGCGCGGTCGCAATCCGGCGCGGTGGCGCTTTACCGCGAACTGCTGAGCCCTTCACTTGACGCCAAAGACGTTTACCAGGTGCGCGATGTTTCCATCATGAAGGAAGACCTGCACATTTCCATCAGCGATGGCACGATTGCGTTTGTGCGTGAAGTCAATGGCCATATCACGGGCGCAATGTTTGAAGGTGTTGGAGAAGTGCTGCTGGTGCCTCCTAACCGCGCAGAACGCACGTCGCTGGCGCTGTTTACCGGGTCGGCGGTGCTGGAGCAGCGTTTCCAGTCCGCGTATCTCAGGTTTGCCGATGACAAAATTGTGAATGAGCTGCGCAGCGGTTTGCGCGGCCACGCCGAAGACGCGCAGGAATTTGTTACTAGATGGCAACAGCCCGCGCTGCTGCTGGCCCGAGGGGATGCGTTGCCAATTTTGCAGGTAATGACGAGCGTGCCGCAGTCCGCTGCAAGCTTTCTGCACTTGCGTATTGGAGGAACGACGGCGGGCATCGTGGATTTGTACTTCGATAGCAATGCCTCTGAGCAGATCAGCGTAGCGCAGGCGAGTGTGCTCAATAACGTGGCTTACTTTGATACCTGGACTTCTTTTCCCATGCGGTCAATTCGGGAAGCTTCCGGGCAGGAAGATCCGGCGACACGAGCGAGCTTCGACGTTGCAGACTACAAGCTGCGCGTAAATGTTCAGCCACCCACCGAACTTACCGCTGAAGCGGAATTCACGCTCACGCCGCAGCACTCTGGCCAGCGCACGGTCATTCTGGAGCTTTCGCGTTTCCTCAGGCTTAGCGAGGTACGCGTGAATGGCGCTCCGGTGGAGTACATCCAAAATGAAGCGACATCCGGCAGCGATCTCTCGCGCCGGGGAGACGACCTCATCGGCGTAGTGATGCCCGCGGCGATGGAAAAAGGCCGTCCGGTAAAACTGCAGTTCAAATATTCCGGCCCGGTCATGTTCAATACCGGCGGCGACGTGATTTATGTTGGCGCGCGCGGCACGTGGTATCCCAACGTTGGTCCCGCGTTCAGCAACTTTGATCTCACATTTGAATGCCCCAGTGACTGGCAAGTGGTAGGCACGGGCAAACTCGTCTCCAGTACCGTGAGCGAGGGCAAAAGAACCCAGCGCTTTGTTACCAGCAAGCCGATTGGGCGCGCAGGATTTAACCTGGGCAAGTTCGTTGCCGCCAGCGCCACGTCCGGCGCGGTGGAAATCCACGCTTACGGGGCCACAACCGTGGAACAATCTCTGGCCGGCGCTGAGGCGCGCGTCGGCAAGAAACCGGATCCCGCGCGTGAAACGCAGCAGATCGCCGACCAGGCCGCAAACACGATCCAATTTCTTTCCTCAGAGCTTGCTCCATTTCCCTATCTCAACCTGGAAATCACGCAGCTTCCCGGGTCCTTAAGCCAGTCATGGCCGGGGCTGATCTATCTTTCCAGCGCGGCATTTCTCACGCCGGACGAGCGCCGCGCCGTGGGCGTGCGGGATCCATACGTGGAACTGCTGCTCAGCCGCCTGATGCTGACGCATGAAACCGCGCACCAGTGGTGGGGCGACGCCGTGGACTGGGTCAGCTATCGCGACGAATGGATTATTGAAGCCCTGGCCAATTACAGCGCGCTCGTGATGCTGGAAAAGCAACATCCCGGCGACATGCGGACGGCGCTCAATTACTATCGCGGTGAACTGCTGCGTGAAACCCAAAATGGCATCATCGCGGAAGCCGGTCCGGTCACGCTCGGCCATCGCCTAACCTCTTCTAGATTTCCTGATGCCTTTGAGCGCGTGCTCTATGGCCGCGGCACATGGCTCATCCACATGCTGCGCACCATGCTGCGCGAGGCCGGCGGCGGCGACAGCGACGCGTTGTTTTTCTCGGCGTTGAAAGGCCTGCTGGCCGGGGCGTCCAACCATAAGGTCTCCACGCTTGATCTTCAGCGCGCTTTTGAAAAGGTTATGCCCACGCAACTGGGTTATGAAGGCAAAAAATCTCTCGACTGGTTCTTTGATAGCTGGGTTAACGGCGATTCCATACCGCAATTTTCACTCGATGGCGTTCACATGACACCCAGCGCTCACAAACTCAAAGTGACCGGGACCATCCTGCAAGACCACGCCGCCAAGGACATGGTGACCGCCGTCCCGCTTTACGCCGTTGACGCCGCCGGCAAATCGCGTTTTCTGGCATTCGTGTTTGCCGACGACGCCAAAACCGATTTCACCGTGATGGCCCCCGCAAGCACCAAGCAGATCTTGCTGGATCCCGAGGAGACGCTGTTGAGAAGGTGAGAGCCTTCCCAATTTGGCATCAGTACTGCTCGAACGAACCCAATTCTATTTGCCAGACTATGCCGGCGTGATTGCGGAAAAGATTGTTTCCACTTTTATTCCGAAAGATTCTCGGTGTCTATCCTGGTCTAATTCCGGCAATGAGACCGTGAGTTCTGACAGATGTGTGGAGTCAGACAGTCGGAGCATCATCGCGCCAGAGCACACTTTCGCATATCCAAAAAGGGCAGTGCCAGAAGGTATCAAATGATGCAGATTACATCTGATGCGCTGGTATTCTTCGGCGCCACCGGCGACTTGGCATACAAAAAGATTTTTCCCGCATTGCAAAAGCTTGCGGGGCGCGGGAAGCTGGAGATCCCAGTCATCGGAATCGCCAAATCCGGATGGAATCTGCAACAACTCCAAAAGCACGCAAAGGATAGCGTGGAAACCTACGGTGGCCTGGATACGGAAGGGTTTCCCAGACTGATTTCAAAACTGAAATACATTGATGGCGATTACAGAGCCCCTGAGACTTTTGCCAAGTTGCGGCAGGAATTGGGTGCGTCTCAGCACCCATTGCATTATCTGGCAATTCCGCCGGTCTTGTTCGCGGAGGTCCTGAAACAGCTGGAAGCGTCTGGGTGTGCGGTTGAAGGACGGATCGTCATTGAGAAACCATTTGGTCAGGACCTGGTCTCAGCTCACGCCTTGAACCAGGTGGTCCACACCACGTTCGCTGAAGAAAACGTATATCGGATTGATCACTTTCTTGGCAAGAATACTGTTCAGAATGTCTTATATTTTCGTTTTGCCAATTCCTTTCTGGAGCCAATCTGGAACCGCCAGTACGTGCAGAGCGTGCAAATCACCATGGCGGAGGATTTCGGGGTGCAGGGCCGCGGCGCTTTCTACGACCACACAGGCACAATCAGGGACGTGGTGCAGAACCATCTTTTGCAGGTTCTCAGCAACATTGCCATGGAACCGCCCCCGGGCTTGGCCGTTGAAACCGTTCGTGACGAGCGCGTGAAGGTGCTGAAAGGAATTCGCCCTCTTGAGCCAAAGGATGTGGTCCGTGGGCAGTTCGATGGCTACCGTAAGGAGGCCGGGGTGAAGGCGGATTCGCAGGTGGAGACATACGTCGCTCTGCGGCTATTTATCAATTCCTGGCGATGGAAGGGCGTTCCGTTCTACATTCGGGCCGGCAAGTCTATGCCCATAACCGCTACTGAAGTAATCGTCACACTGCGGCAGCCGCCTGAAATTTTTCTGGAGAATCCGCTTCCCGCCAATTACGTGCGATTCCGATTAACCCCGGATTTTGTGATTGGTATCGGCTCCAACGTAAAAATAGTGGGCGAGGGGTTGCTCGGTCAGCAGGTTGAGCTCGTCGTCTCCAAGAGCTCGGATCCGAGCGAGATGCAAGCTTATGAAGAGCTGCTTGGAGATGCGCTCGCCGGGAACTCATCACGGTTTGCGCGCCAGGATTATGTAGAAGAGGCATGGCGCATCGTGGATCCTGTGCTGGATGGCGCAACACCGATCTACAAGTACGCTCCGGGTACGTGGGGACCAAATGAGGCGGACGCCTTAGCGCCCCCTGAAGGGTGGATCAATCCCGCGTAAGGCCGGGCTGCAGTCGTAGGATGAGCCGCGATTATTCGGCACTTCCGGCAGATCAACGCGTGGACAGGACTGCTCGTTGGTGCAGCGGCTGCACAGGACGCGCAACCCCAAAACCGAATTCACCCCGAGTGCCCCCCGCCAGCACAAAGCAGATCTTGCTGGATCCGGAAGAGACGTTGTTGAGGAGGTGAAGGCAATAAGCCAGGGACCCGGTCGATCAGCGCCATATTAGGCTGACGAAAAGCGGCTGTCCTGTCAGGAGAATTAATCGGCTTTTCGGGTGACATGAGGCCAGCCAAATCGGTACACTTCCTATCATGCAGCGCAGACCTGTGGTGATCGACCTCTTTGCCGGTGCAGGGGGGATGACTCTTGGATTCGAATGGGCAGGATTTGATGTTAAAGCAGCTGTTGAGTACGATCCGATTCATGCAGCCACTCACAAATTCAATTTTCCTAGCTCCACCGTTATCTGTCGCAGCGTATCAGATATCGATGGAGCCAAGGTTCGTGCTGCAGTTTCCCTACCTGAAGATGTTGATGTGGTATGTGGCGGCGCACCATGCCAAGGGTTCAGTCTAATTGGAAAACGGTCGCTCGATGACCCCCGTAATCATCTTGTATATGACTTTGTACGTCTCGTTACGGATATCCGGCCGAAGTTCTTTGTTTTTGAGAACGTAAAAGGTTTAACGGTCGGGCCCCACAAGAAATTCTTGCACGAGATAATAGAAGAGTTTCAGCGGCGGGGTTATGCGGTCAGAGAAGAATACCTCGTGTTGAACGCTGCTGAATTTGGCGTTCCACAAGAGCGACATAGGTTGTTTTTGATGGGGGCACGTAAAGGCGTTCCGCTCCCCGATTATCCAAAGCCCACCCATTCAGTCAAAGGCGATCTCTACTTGCCGCCAACGCCAACTGTCTGGGATGCGCTCCGTGACCTGCCGGAAGCCGACGAGTTTCCTGAATTGCTAAAGCGTGACTGGGTAGTTACCGAATTCGGAGCTGAAACGCAGTATTCACGATCATTAAGGCAGCCGCGCGACGGAAGGGGGCAAGAGTTATTGAGTTCAAGTCTCAGGACCGTTCATACCCCGCTGTCAATTAAGCGCTTCAGCAAGACGAAGCCAGGTGCCATCGAGCCGATCAGTCGTTTTTTCAGACTCGACGAATCAGGTGTATGTAACACTATTAGAGCGGGAACGGCGAGCGACCGAGGAGCCTTTACTTCTCCACGTCCGATTCATCCGTACAGGCCGCGTTGTATCACAGTGCGGGAAGCCGCTCGCTTGCACTCCTATCCCGATTGGTTCAGATTCCATGTGACTAAATGGCACGGGTTTAGACAGGTCGGCAATTCTGTTCCACCATTGTTGGCGCGAGCGGTCGCGTCCGAACTGATGAAGGCGCTCGGACTTAGGCCGGCAGATACACTTCAAATGCCTCCGAACAGGAATGGGCTTTTGCTTCAATTCGATATGTCCGAAGCGGCTGGATGGTTCGGTGTGCCTCGTAGCGTCATTCCTGCTCGCCGCCGCGCCGTCTCGGATGTAGCCTATGCCTGAAAAGAAGAAAAAGACCAAACCAAAGAAGACTCCTAAGACGAAAAAAGCAAACCGATATCAGGCAATTCTCGTCAATATATTCTTGAGTCACTTCAAGGACGACGAAAAGGATTTTTTTTTCGAACGTACTGAAATCCAGGCAGTAGCAAAGAAGCTAAAGATCATTTTGCCGAAAAACATCGGAGATGTTCTTTACTCGCAACGTTACCGTGCGGAGTGGCCTGAAAAGATCAAAGCGACAATCCCAAATGGGCATGATTGGCTCATCCTGCCCGCCGGCAAAGGTCGCTACAGGTTCAAGTTGATTCGGGGCAGTAGCCGGGTTCTTCCGCGTCTCGACGCCGCCGATATAAAGGTCCCCGATGCCACGCCAGAAATAATCGCTGCATATGCACAGGGAGATGAGCAGGCGGTGTTGGCTCGTATTCGATATAACAGGCTAGTCGACACATTTCTGGGTATCACCGCATACTCCCTGCAAAACCACTTTAGAACCTCCGTCGACGGCATGGGACAGATTGAGATCGATGAACTTTACGTGGGCGTAAATCGCGAAGGTCAGCAATACATTATTCCAGTGCAGGCCAAAGGCGGATCAGATCAACTTTCGATCATTCAAGCAATTCAAGACATTGCGTGCTGCCGCGAGAAATTTCCTCATCTCACATGCCGTTCCGTGTCCGCGCAATTTATGCCCGATGGAGTTATTGCGATGTTTGAACTGCGAGAAGAGGAAGATGGAGTCCCAAGAGTCGCCGAAGAACGGCACTACCATCTAGTGCCTTTCGGAGAGATCGAAACCAGCGACCTTGACCGCTATCGCTTGAAGTAGGAGTTTAAATTCGTGGACAGGGTCACTCAGCAGGTTCGATCGAAGATCATGTCCCTGGTGGGGTCACGCGGCAACCGAACCACAGAACGCAGGATGTCTTCTCTGTTATGGAGTACGGGATTGCGCGGGTACAGGAAGCATTGGCGAGCGACCGGTACACCCGACTTCGCTTGGCCGCGGCTGAAGGTCGCGCTTTTCGTTGACGGCTGCTTTTGGCATGGATGCCCACATTGCCGTCGATATTCTAAAAGCAACAAATCATTTTGGGGTTTGAAGGTGCGGAACAATCGTGTGCGAGACAAGCGGGTCGCAGCAACTCTTCGTCGACAAGGATGGCGAGTCATTCGTGTTTGGGAGTGCAGAGTAAGGAATGCTGGCACGCTGGGGCGCATAACGCGAATCCTCGCGAGTCGAGGCTACAAGTCAGTAAAATGACCCGGCCGTTTTGTGCTTGTCCGATTTGTGTGTAGGAGTGTTTTGTTAAGAGGTCGGTTAATTCGCTCCCTCGGGGGCGCCGGGTGTCTCTTTTCTTACTTGTGCAGGGGCGGCGCGAAATGGCAACCCGCGAGCCGGATGCTGCGATTCAGGTCTTTCATTCCCGGCTTCGCCTTCATTCAGGATGGCTTTTATTGCGCCGCCATTTTACGCGGCGCGGCTTCTTTAGCGAGTCGGGTCGCACGGCGCACGCCATTCGTTTTAATTTGGTGTCGCTTGCGTGGGCGCTGCGCGCGGACCTGCGGCGCAAGGAAGGAGTTCTCTTCTCGATCTTTTTCGCGGTCCTTAAGGGCCGCTCTTCCACCACGACGCCGCGCTTTTTGCTTGACAAATAGAGCGAACAAAGGGTAAAGTTAGAGATTCGCTCCAGAGCGAAAATGCGGTGCGTTGAACGATCTTTGACAACTGAGTAGTCAGCAATCAGCCTTCAGCCACGTTCGGAATCTGATTTTAGATCGTTCGGCTCCCGGCATCCGCCGCTCGCTCACGATGACAGTTTGAAGCGCGGCGATTGTTCCGCCGCGCGGCTTCTTACGCTTGCGCCCCTCTGCCGACTGGAAAGTAAAGGCGCAACAAGCCTGAAATTGATGGCGATTGGAGCCCGAAAAACGCCGACAAGAGGATTCGACCGTCCGGTGACCGTCCGGTTGAATCCGTTTTCTCTTTTGTTTGCAACAAAAGCTATACCCCCGGGTGGGCTATGTAGAGAAAATCAGCTTTTAGCTCTTAGCCGTTAGTTCTTAGCTAAACCCAAAAGCAATCTCAGAACTTGACCAAGTCCACGCCAATCGGTACCTGCGGATGTCAAGTACACGCCAATCTGGGATGACCTTGGGATGATCACGCTCAACTCCGCGCCAATCTGGGATGGGTATAGGAGGGGGGGAGGGGTGCCACGCGACGCCCGGCAGATCGCCGACATCGCACGTCATCGCCGGAAATCGGGAAAGGCAAACCTAAACCTACCACGGAGACACGGAGAAGAGCAAAGGAAAAGAATCGGTGATCGGAAAGGCAAAACCTCTCAGCTCTATGCCAATTGCAGCAGAACCTCTGAAGTCTACGCCAATCTGGATGGATTGCCGGCTGTATAATCCGCGATAGTGATCCTTAAACTGGCTTTATTCTTGTGGTTTATTGCGTTGTGCGTCTCTCTGGTGGCTAAAGGCAAGAGCAGATCATGGATGCCGAGGCTTTTCCTTGGCGGGTTCGTTCTCCTGCTGCTGGGCTTTTTTCTGAAGCTCATTTCGCGAGTGATCTGACAGGGCGAGTGGGGGAACGAGGCCGTCCTACGCTGTAACCAGCGATCCTACCTTTTCACCGGTGACCACGCGCCTAATATTCCCGTGGACGTTCAGATTGAAAATCACAATCGGCAGGCTATTTTCCTGGCAGAGAGAGATTGCGGTGGCGTCCATGACGCGCAGTCCGCGCTTGAGCACGTCAAGGTAGCTGATGCAGTCGATCATGGTGGCGGTGCTCACCAGTTTGGGATCGGCGTCATAGATGCCATTCACCTTGGTGGCTTTCATGATCACGTCCGCCTTGATTTCCATGGCGCGCAGTGAAGCTGCCGTATCCGTGGAGAAATAAGGATTGCCGGTGCCGCCGGCAAAAATCACCACGCGGCCTTTTTCCATGTGCCGCAGAGCGCGGCGCCGGATAAACGGCTCGGCCACCTGGTTCATCTCCAAGGCCGACATCACGCGGGTATGCACGCCTTGTTTTTCCAGCGCGTCCTGCAAGGCCAGCGAGTTGATCACCGTGGCCAGCATGCCCATGTGGTCTGCGGAGACGCGGTCCATGTCGCGCGCCTGCTCAGCCACGCCACGAAAGAAATTGCCGCCACCCACCACCAGCGCTATCTCCACCCCGAGATCGCTTACGTCCTTGATTTCCGCTGCAATGGAGTGAATGCGGCTGGTTTCAACACCAAAACCTTTGTCCCCGGCCAGCGCTTCACCGGAGAGCTTGAGAAGAATGCGTTTGTAAGCAGGCATGCTGGATAAGTATAGAGCAAGCAGCTTTTCCTGTAATCCCGAACAGAGTGAGGGATCCCTATGACCGATAAACTTCTGAGACAACGATCAAAATCCATAACGTCACGTGGAGCATGAATAACTCACGCTTCCCGCTACGCGAACGTGATAATCACGATTTCCGGACGCGTGCACACGCGCATCGGCGGACCCCAGGTGCCGGTGCCGTAGGTGGTGTAGACCTGCAGAGCCCCGAAGCGTTGCAGTCCGTGGATGAACTTTTTCCACACGCGCTGGGCGATGAGTGTCCAGGGAAAGAACTGCCCGCCGTGTGTGTGGCCGGAGAGCTGCAACGATATGCCTTCTTCCTCGCTGATGGGCAGGCGCACCGGAGCGTGCAGCAGCAGAATGCTGGCGCGTCTGCGATCGAGGTTCATGCGTTGCAGGATCGAGCGATATTGGTCGGCATTGACTGCGTCCCGATAGTGCACGCCGATAAGCTGCAGGCCATCGACTTCAACTTTCTCATTGTTCAACACGCGAATGCCGGCCCGCAGCAACGGCGGCAAATATTCCGCGTTACGGTAAAACTCTTCATGATTTCCGGCAATGTAATAGACGCCCAACGCTGCCGCCTTCGGGGACGAAACCAGGTCATGCCAGGGCTGCGCAAGCTTTTCAAAGTCCGCGGCAACGCCGTCATAGAGATCGCCCGCGATGAAAACGATGTCATTTTGAAGGGCGAGCAGCTTGTTCACCACGCGTCGCACGAATCGGCCGTTGCGCACATGCCCGAGATGGAGATCGCTAACCAGCGCTGCTGTTCGTCCGCGCCACTGCAAAGGCAGGTTAGGCAGCGTGACGGAAATGCGCACGGTGCGCGGCCACGCCGCATTGAGCAGTCCATAAACACTGGCCGCCACGGCGGAAGCGAAGGTCACATCGGCGATGGATGCTGTATGCCAGCCTAAGCCGCCAACTGCGCTCGCGCCATAGACGATCCAGCTGACGATCGAGGCGAGCAGAAAATTACTGGCAAATCCCAGCCACAGCGCGGAGGTCAGATAGAAGAAACGCACCAGAGGGTGATATGAATACCAGCCACGCAAAGACGCCGTCACAAAACTCATGGCAAGCAGTGCGAACGCCAGCTTCATCTGCCAAGATGCGGCCCACCCACCCCAGAAGTACGCCACCGTGGCATACACAAATGAGTGCGCTAAAAAGAGAATCGCCTGTACCGTGCTGACAAAGACCAAGAGCCGGGATCGCAACCTGTTAGGAATCCTTTATGAAAGAAGAAAGCTGCCGCAATTTGAGTCCACAAGGTTAGACGATGAGGGCTGAGATCACGATTCACAAAGCAGCGGCAAGCCGGTGAAATAAATGTTTGGCCAGCTCGCTGCCATCGGTTCACTCCACAAACATGCTATCGCCGTATGAAAAGAACCTGTATTTCTCCGCGACCGCATGCGCGTACGCGTTCAGCACATTTTCCCGTCCGGCAAATGCCGCAACCAGCATCAGCAACGTTGATTTGGGCAGATGAAAATTCGTAAGCAGGGCGCTAACCGCGCGGAACTGAAATCCCGGATAGATGAAGATGTCTGCTTCTCCTGGGCCCGCGCTGACGGTCGCTATACCGGCCGCTAATGCGTTCTGCCGCGCCGCAAACTCCAGCGTCCGCACCGTAGTTGTTCCCACGGCAACAACGCGCCGTTTCTCTGCCAGCGCGCGATTAATCTGCGCCGCCGCAGCTTCAGAGATCGAATAGCTCTCGCGATGCAGCTTGTGCTCTTCCACGTTCTCCACGTGCACCGGCTGAAATGTTCCAAGCCCCACATGGAGAGTCAGCTCGGCAATCTCAATTCCGCGTTCGCGTATATCGGCCAGGATTTGCGGCGTAAAGTGCAGGCCAGCGGTTGGAGCCGCGACGCTGCCCGTGGTTTCCGCCCGTGCATAGACCGTCTGGTAGCGTTCGCGGTCTTCCTGCCGGTCTTCACGCGCGATATACGGCGGCAGCGGGACGTGTCCAAGCTTTTCCACTACGGCAAAAAAATCGGGCACAGGATCAAAACGCAAAGTGCGTTCGCCAAATTCGCCGCGGGCTATCACTTCGGCGGTCAACTCCGGGATTTGCGCAGACGAGCCTGAACCCGCGCCGTCAGCCACAGGTCCCGACGGTCCGCTGGTAGGGACTGAGCCAACGGCGGATTCCTTCATAGAGAAGAAAATCTTCTCCCCTACTCCAATCTTTCTGCCCGGACGCACTAGCGCCTGCCACTCGAGCGGCTCCAGTTGTCGCGTAAGCATCACCTCCACGCGGCATTGTAAAAAATCGCGCGACGCGGGATTCCGTGAGCTGAGCGGCTGCGCATGCAAGCCGGCGCGGTGTCCGTAAAGGCGGGCCGGAAACACGCGGCTACTGTTAAGCACCATCAGGTCGCCGGAACGCAACATGCTGGGGAAATCGGTGAATCTTCGATCTTCAAACTTTCCGCTTGATCGCGATAGATGGAGCAGACGGGAGCTGCTGCGGTCCGCAAGCGCTTCCTGCGCGATCAGCTCTTCTGGGAGGTGGAAATCAAAGTCTGAAACCAGCACTCCACGGGATTATAGTCCCCAAAAGCCTACTGGTTTTTTCTCGATTGCATTTCGGATGCTTACGCGTGATCTCGCTTGGCGTTTTATCTCCCGCGGGCGACCCTACTTCTTGCGATCTCGCGGCGCCACATTGATGGCAGGTTTGCGCAGCGGAATGATTGCGCCCTTGCTGGGATCGGCGTGGGCATTGCTGGCGCGGAACGCGACTTCATCCTGCACAAAGCGGACAAACTCCTGCATCTTGCGGTTCATATCTTCCATGCGTTCGCGCATCTGCAAAATAATGGCGATACCGGCGATGTTCACGCCGAGATCACGGGCCAAGTTCAGGATGAATTCCAGCCGCTGCAGGTCTTCTTCAGTGTATAGGCGCGTATTGCCGTCGGTCCGCGAGGGCTTAAGCAAGCCTTCGCGCTCATAGAGCCGCAGCGTCTGCGGATGGATGCCATACATCTCCGCCACGGAGGAGATCATGTAAGCGCCTTTGGATTTGCGTTTTGCCGTCATAAAATATTTCTACTGCGACACTCCATGCGGGATTCATCACGATTGCGGTAGAGACGCGGCACTGCCGCGTCTAACAGCTTACGCCGTATAAAATACGTCCTTATCCCAATTGGCCGGATTGTTCCGAATATATTCCCGGACCGCCTTCAATGAATTCTTTCCTCGAATGATTCGATCATGAAACCGCGGCTGCCAATTGAACTCCATATGCTGCGCCCCGCACCACCGTGTAATGACCGATTTGAATGAGCCCACTATTGCTCCCAGAGAATTGGCCTTCGGGCGAACGTTATCCAGCTCCGCAATGCGCTTGAATTTCTCCCGCTTTCGCAGCTCCGGCAAGCGATCCGGGCCGCCGATGATCACGATAGCGTGCATGTGGTTCGGCATGACCACAAACTCATCAATGTCTACATGCAGGTGATGTTCAGGAACTTCTTTCCAGCAAGCGTCAACGTATTTACCGACCGATGAAAGATTCACGGTTGCATTCACTACTCGGCCAAAATAGGGCTTCTTCCGCTGAGTACAGATCGTGACAAAATACCAGCCAGGCAGCGTGTAATCCCAACCGGGTTTACGCGCGGATTCGATCCTGTACTTCTCGCGAAATAGTGTCATCGTGCCTTTGAGTGTGAGACGCGGCAGTGCCGCGTCTCTACACCGTCATTGTCGATCAGCGGCAAATTTCCTGCTCTCCTCGATATCTCGCGACATTTTTATACGAGATTCATCATGTGAGATTAATAACGTGCGCCGTAGAGACGCGGCACTGCCGCGTCTCACTGTTTACGCCACAATAAAATATGTCTTTACACCTTGCTCCACAGCTCCGCCCGCGGATCGTCCGGATGCAGCTTTTGCAATTCCTGCCATAGCTCGCGCGCCTTCATATCATGCGCTGCGGGGACCGTAATCTTGATTTCCACGATCTCATCACCACGCTTGTCTTCGCGCGTAGCTGAAGGCACCCCTTTTTCGCGCAGACGCAGCTTCTGTCCGCTCTGGGTTCCCGGCGGAATCTTCAATTGTGAGCGCCCGTCGATGGTAGGCACTTCAATCCTGGCGCCCAGTGCCGATTCCCACGCGGTTACCGGGACACTCACGTGGATATCATCGCCTTCGCGGCGGAACACCGGATGATCACCCACGCGAATGATCACGTAAAGATCGCCTGCCTGTCCGCCCTGTGTCCCCGCATTGCCTTTGCCGGCGATGCGTATGCGCTGGCCGTCGCGTGTGCCGGCCTTTACGCGAACCTCAAGAGGCTCTGTGCGTTCAACCACGCCTTCTCCGTGGCATACAGGACACGGCGGCTGCACTTTGCCGCTGCCGTGGCAGCGCGGGCAAGTCACGTTAAATTTCATCCCGCCGCCGGACTGCGTAATCTGGCCGCTCCCATGGCATTGCGGGCAAGTCGTGGGAGTTCCCACAACGCCACTGCCGTGGCAATTGGTGCAGGTATCCAGGCGCGTGATGTTCAGGCGCATTACCGCGCCGCGGATCGCATCCCAAAAGCCAACGTTGACCTGGTATTCAAGGTCGGTGCCGCGCTCCGGCCCCTCTTCCGCTGCCGCGCCACCGCCACGCCCGCCGCCAAAAATGCTTGAGAAGATGTCGCGGAAACCGCCGCCGCTCGACCGTCCGCCCGCTCCGCCAGCATCAGAAAAATCAAAGCCATTGAAGTCAAAGCCCTGCCTGCCCGCGCTTCCCGGACCTCTGCCGCCCGGTGTTGCGCCAAAACCGCCTGCGCCAAAGCCTCCGCCGCGCGAATACGCCTCTGCCGCCGCAGGATCGATATTGTCTGAGTAAAAGCCGAGCTGGTCGTAGATCTTGCGCTTCTTGGGATCGCTCAGGACATCGTTGGCCTCAGAGATTTCCTTGAACTTTTCTTCCGACTTTTTGTCATTGGGATTTACGTCAGGATGGTATTTCCGGGCGAGCTTGCGGAAGGCCTTGCGGATCTCCTCCGACGAGGCAGTTTTTTTGACGCCTAATGCGCCGTAATAATCCTTTTGTTGAGTGGCTGCCATTATCTAATCCGAGTTCCCTCGCTGCGCTCGGGATTTCGCCTGCGTGCTCCCGCTTCGCTCACGCTCGCAATCGGCTCAACCTTTTGTTGTGTCGTTGCCATGAATTTGGTTTTGCTATTACCAAGTACTAATTACTGCTTTTCCGGCACCTTCGTCGCCTGCCAGGCCACGGCCTGCCACTTGCCGTTGCGCTTTAAAAACGTTCCTGTGTTGCGGTAGTAAGCGGTTGTCGGCTTGCCATTCTCCACGTTGTGCGCGATCAGCCTGAAATTGACCACCGCCATTTCTCCGTAGGGATGCACCGTGAAATCGTCGGCCTCGAAAGTGATCTGCGGATCAGTTGTCGCACGCACGTCAATGTTCTTCAGAATCTCCGCCTTGGAGACGGTCAAGCCGGTGGCGCGTGTGTAAATCACGTCATCGGCAAAGAATTCCTGGAAAACCTTGGGATCATTTTTAGGAACGTTAGCCAGGAAGTCGCGGACAAGTTGCGTGACCTGCTGTGTGGCTGCGTCCTGCGGGGCTGCTACAGGTTTGGCCTGGGCGAGCGCCATCATTGGCAAAAGGGCCGCAACGGCAAACATCTTCAGGCCACGACGTCTCATGTATTTCATTTTCTCTCCAGGGGCTAAAGCCCGGAAAATTTATAAGCCGTAACGGCACGAGTGAACTCGTGCCCTGACACTTGTCTCGTTGACCGACGCTTCAAGAATTCCTACATTGCAATTCTTGAAGCGTTTTTCGCGTTAATTCGCGGCTAACTTTTTTGCCTTTATCTGCGATCCTCAGCGTAAATCTGCGGCGAAAAGAACTTAGGCGGCGCCCACTTCCTGGATGATGTACCTTGCGCCGGGCTCGTCCGCCACTGCGCTGGCCACAAACTGCTGCGCCGCTTCCATGGTATAAAGTCCGGGCATTACCACCCAGTTCACCACGTGGCTCCATCCTTCCGCCATTTTCACTACCAGATATTTTTTCAAAAGAGACTCCTTTTGTCGCATAGGCTAAAGGCGGCTCACCCTAGGGCTCCGTGCAAGCCCGCTTTTGGCTTGCATGGGTAGAGCGCCGCCTTTGCCACGCCGTTAGAGGTGCGGAGAACTTATCTCTTGTCCTCCACGTCAACGTATTCTGCGTCTATCACGCCTTCATCTTTCTTTTCCTGCTGTCCGGCGCCATTCGACTGAGCGCCAGCCTGCGGCCCTGCGCCCGCAGAAGCGCCATCTGTTGGAGGCGTCTGCTGCTGCGCTTTATACATGGCCTCAGCCAGCTTGTGTGAAGCTGCGGTCAGCTTTTCGCGGGCTGAATTCATAGCTGCCGCGTCAGTGCCTTCCAGTGCTTTCTTGGCGTCCGCCACCGCCGACTCGACCTGGCCTTTTTCGTCGCCAGAGATCTTGTCGCCGTTTTCCTTCAGCATCTTCTCCATCTGATAAACCAGGCTGTCAAGACCGTTGCGGGCCTCAATCTCCTCGCGCTTGGCCTTGTCTTCCGCCGAATGCGCTTCGGCTTCCTTGGCCATGCGCTCCACTTCTTCCTTGCTCAGGCCGGACGAAGAGGTGATCTGGATCTTCTGCTCCTTATTCGTGGCCTTGTCTTTCGCGGTCACGTTCAGGATTCCGTTGGCGTCAATGTCAAAGGTCACCTCAATCTGTGGCACGCCACGCGGAGCCGGCGGAAGGCCGGTCAGGTGGAATTTGCCCAGAGTGCGGTTGTCTTTTGCCAAAGGCCGCTCGCCCTGCAACACGTGGACTTCAACCGATGGCTGGCTGTCTGCCGCCGTAGAGAACGTTTCCGTTTTCTTGGTCGGAATCGTGGTGTTGCGCGGAATCATCTGCGTCGCCACGCCGCCCAGCGTTTCAATCGCCAGAGTCAGCGGAGTCACGTCGAGCAGGAGCAGGTCTTTCACGTCTCCCGCCAGCACGCCCGCCTGCACCGCCGCGCCAATAGCAACAACCTCATCCGGATTTACGCCCTTATGCGGCTCTTTGCCAAACAGCTCTTTTACCAGCGCCTGGATGCGAGGCATGCGCGTCTGTCCGCCTACCAGAACAACTTCGTCGATCTTGCTGGCGTCAACGCCCGCGTCTTTCAGTGCCTGCTTGCACGGTGCCATGGAGCGCTGGATGATGTCATCCACCATCTGCTCCAGCTTGGTGCGCGTCAGCTTCTTTACCAGGTGCTTGGGACCGGTTGCGTCCGCGGTGATAAATGGCAGATTGATTTCGCTTTCCATGGTGGTGGAAAGCTCGATCTTCGCTTTTTCCGCCGCGTCACGCAGGCGCTGCAACGCCATTTCGTTGCCCTTGGCGCGCAGATCCAGCCCTTCATCTTTCTTGAACTCTTCCACAAGCCAGTCAACAATGCGTTGATCAATGTTGTCACCACCCAGGTGCGTGTCACCATTGGTGGATTTAACTTCAATCACGCCTTCGCCGACTTCAAGGATCGAAATATCAAAAGTGCCGCCGCCGAAATCGTACACGGCAATGGTTTCTTCCTTTTTCTTGTCCAGCCCATAAGCCAGCGCGGCTGCCGTGGGCTCGTTGACGATGCGCTTCACGTCCAGACCGGCGACTTTGCCAGCGTCTTTAGTCGCTTGGCGCTGCGAGTCGTTAAAATACGCCGGAACCGTGATCACGGCTTCCGTCACCGACTGGCCAAGATAGTCTTCCGCGGCTTTCTTGAGCTTTTGCAGGATCATCGCCGAAATCTGCTGCGGCGTGTATTCCTGCCCTTGCGCCACAATAGCGACGTGATCGCCCTGGCGGACAACTTTGTACGGGACCATCTTCATTTCTTCATTCACTTCATCAAAACGGCGTCCCATAAACCGCTTGATCGAATAAATCGTATTTTCCGGATTGGTGATGGCCTGCCGCTTGGCCACCTGCCCGACAAGGCGCTCACCTGATTTGGTGAAGCCGACCACCGAAGGCGTCGTGCGACCGCCTTCCTCATTGGCGATAACCTTTGGTTCGCCACCTTCCATCACGGCCACCACTGAGTTCGTGGTTCCGAGATCAATTCCAATAATTTTCCCCATCGCGTTCACCCTCCCTGCTTATAAGTGCTTAAAAATCAGTCATTCAGCCATTCACAACAGAATCATTATGAGATATGAGTGAGTTACTGTCAAGGGATTAGATGTCAGGCATTGGGCTGAAGTTGCGAGAAAAACAGGGGCTTCATACGTGCGCGGAACCCTTCTCTTTCAAAGGGTTATAGGTGAGCAAGATTTTGCAGCATCGTCGCAAATCGGTGGACAGGTATATCAGAATGAGGACAATAAATAGCTAGGAATAGCTAGGTTCGGCCGCTCCCGCACCGGCGCAACCTGCCCACGCGAAATAACGAGACTTCCATCACAAGAAAGCGTTACACTTCGCCCGGCCCCCGTCCTTCCAAGAACCACCGCAGATTTAAGAGCCCAGGTATCCAACTAACGATAGTGCGGCGATAGGCAATTTTTCGGCTTTGATTTTGCTCAAGATGTAACGCTCTGCCCGTCAGGATCACAACTGTTCCGTATAGGAGAAGTATGAGAACCCATCTGCACATCAGCCGTCTAGCGGCGGTACTGTTATTTTGCGCGCCCGTAGTGCGTGCCCAATTGATCGACAACAATCAAGCTCCGAACACGGCCAAGGCCGGAATCAATAAATCGCTGGCCAATGAAATAGGTCCGGGCCGCGGCGATTTGATGACGCCGAATTCCTCTCTGTTCATTATCAACCGAGATCCTTTCCGTTCGGTCCGCCGTGGACGCCAGATCTTCCAGCGCAAGTTTCTCCGCGCTCAAGGACAAGGCCCCACAAATAGCGATGGCACCGGCAACATCAACGTGACCGGTGGGATCGGCGCAGGTCTGTCTGATAGCTGCGCTGGCTGCCATGGCCGTCCGCGCGGATCCGCAGGCGCGGGTGGTGTCGTGGCCACGCGTCCGGATAGCCGTGACGCTCCACACCTATTCGGCCTGGGATTGAAAGAAATGTTGGCCGACGAGATGACCAGCGACATGCGCGCGATTCGCGCCGGAGCGATTACAGAAGCCAAGAAGTCCGGCCACGCGGCGACCCGCCAGTTGCTCACCAAGGGTGTTTCCTTTGGCTCAATCACGGCAAATCCAGACGGCAGCGTGGATACGACCCAGGTTAGCGGCGTGAACACTGACCTTCGCGTGCGTCCTTTCTTTGCGGAAGGCAGCACCATCTCGATCCGTGAGTTTCTGGTTGGCGCGTTTCGCAATGAAATGGGCATGGAAGCGGCAGACCCAGACCTGCTTGCAGCCAGTTCCGGCGGCCGCGTGGTTACGCCTTCCGGCATGGTGCTGGATGGCTCACTGGACAAGATTGAAGCTTCGCCGATCACTGACAACGGCTCTGACCCCGATGGCGACGGCATCAATAACGAACTGCCAACCAGCATCGTAGACCATGAAGAGTTTTACCTGCTCCACTATTTCAAGCCGGCGGTTTACGAGCAGACGGGAAATACGCGCAAGGGAAGAAAGCTGTTCGACAAAATCGGTTGCTCTTCCTGCCATGTTGCCGATTTCCTGATTGAGCACGACCGTCGCGTGGCCGACATGGACACGGTTTATGATTCCGTCCGCGGAAACATGAATCATCTGTTTGCCACGGCAGTCCCCGCCCTGCATGAAATCAATGACGGCTCAGGCTTTGCCACTATCAAGGTCCCGAATGGCGGTGCGTTCCTGGTGAAAGATATTTATACCGATTTCAAGCGTCATGACCTTGGCGTGAATTTCTACGAACGCAACTACGATGGCACAATGCAAAAGCAGTTCCTCACGCGTTCGCTCTGGGGGGTCGGGACAACCTCGCCATACGGTCACGACGGACGCAGCATCAACCTGCATGAGGTCATTCTGCGTCACGGCGGAGAATCGCTGGCCTCGCGCAACGCTTATGCCAAGCTGGAAGCGGAAGACCAGGATGCGATTCAGGCGTTTCTTAACTGTCTGGTGCTTTTCCCGCCGGACGACACGGCTTCCACGCTTGATCCGGGCGTTCGCACCACGACGAACTTCCCGCAGTTTGGGCACGGCAGCATCAAGTTGACAGTGCTGTTCAACGATCCAACAGATCCAGAATAATGAACGAGAAAATGGAACGGAGTAGTCAAAGTTAGCGGCTGAGGGCTCAGCCGTTATCCAAGGTGGACCGTCAGCTGTCATGGCGGTCCATTGTTTTTACACCTTGCGGGGACCAGCGAACAAAACTACCAGGCCTTCAATGTGACTTGATCCAGCCACACGTTATAAGGATGTTGCTTTATGTCTCCGTCCAATTGAAAGGCGACGTTAATATCGGTGCCGTTGAAGTTGGGCTGAAGATCCTTGTAAATATCAACCGGCATGGTTTTTCCGTCAACAGTCAGACTGATGTAATGGACCTGCGAATTGACTCGCTCCAGAAGCCATGTGATGTGGTGCCATGTATTCGCAGAAAATACCGGACACAGAAGCTTTGTGGGTACCCATATAAACCTCTTCGGGTCCCATATGTCCCATTTGCCGGTGTCTTTGAAGTTGCACTCGCTGCCCCATACGTAGCGCGCTCCGTTGAAGGACTGGTTTACATCGAATTCCAGCGCCTCTGAAATCTCGGGGTGGTCAATGTAAAACGAAACGTCATAACTGAAGTGGGCCGCATCCAGTCCGCCGCTTACCGACTTCCACCACAACGCATTGGAATAGCCTTTGGGACCGGCGATGGTGAACTTTGAAGATGATCCATCCAAAGCAGGGCTTGCCTGATTGTCAATTTTTGATGACGTGGCATTGCCGCGGCCGGAAGCGCAAGGCTGATGGTTGAGTTGCGCGGTGCACCACTGCCAGTCTGGCATTCTTTCAATGTTTGGGAACACGGTGGCATTTGCCGGCGCTGCAAAAGACGACCCAGGATTTGAAGACGATCCCGGATTAGGACTGCCGGCCGTGGGAACAGGCGTGGACATTGCGGTTGATCTGCCGCCACAGCCGCAAACGAACAAAATGACGATTGATGAACAGAAAAGTGCGATGCTTTTTGCCACTTATAAATCTCCAGGAAGGTGTAATGCAAGTATTCCTGAGCAACAACTCTGGCTCAATGAAAATAGACTTTTAAGCCCAATGGGTTCAGTTCGTAGGACGGAAGGGTTAGTTCGACGGAACTAGGTACTCAAGCGCGGGGTCGTCAGGAATTTTGGGGCGCTAGGCTACCGCATTCGGCTGGATCACAGGCGCAAGGGAATGAGCTTTGTTGCCGCCTTCAGCGCGCGCGATTTCCAACGCGCTTTCCACGCGATTAATGACTTCAGTGACCATGTCCACGGCGTCGAATTTCTCTTGCAGCACCGCTTCCGCAATTCCGGCGCTGATGGGCGGAGTTCGCTCAGTGCCGGGAATTTTTGTGGGCGCCAGCACCTTCCTCATCTTGTCCACCACCAGGAACGCATTCTTCTCGGTGGTATCGGCCAGCACCAGCGCGATAGTGGTGAGATCGTAGCGTATGGCCACGTCATTCTGGCGGATGTGGGAAGCGATGGATTGCCCAATCTGTTGCATTAAGCTTTCCACCGCCGCTTCGCCAAGCTCCTTGACCATGGCGGAGGCCTTCCCGAAGTGCAGAAGCATCAACGTCAAAGGAGTTTTCTGTTGCAAAGACCGGCGGACTTCTGAAAGCAGAACGTCCAGGTAAGAAGGCCGTTTCAGCAAGCCGGATTTTTCATCGGTAACGGCCAGCGTCTTCATCAAAGTGCGCAGGCGCACGTTGCTCACCGCCAGCACCATCTGCTCCGCAATGGTCTTCAGCACCACAACATCGGTTTGCTGCCACTGCCGTGGGGAAGTTTGCTCCAGAATCAAGATTCCCGATTGCTCGCCTGAATCGAGCAGGGGCACCGCCAGGATTGACTCGATGTTTAAAGCGTGTATGTGCTCCGCCGCGGGAGCAAGTTCGCGCGACGCCTTGGCATTTGGGATATTCACCACGCCGTTTGCCGCAAGCTGCTGCGTAAGGCCGATCAATTTCACGATTGCCATCACATCAGACTGTTTTATTCCTGGCGCGCAATACTCCAGCGCGGCGGAAGGCGGCTTGCCCACCGTGCACAGCCCCGCGACGCAGCGGCTGGCATTGTAGTGGCGGCCGATGTCGTTCACTGCGGTAAACAACACGCTCTTCACGTTGGCTTGGCGATAAATATTCCGTGTGATCTCGGTGACACGGGCAAAATTATCCACCGCGTTTTCTTCATTGGCAGCAGGAGAAGGTGGCGGCGGAGCAGCGGCCGCTTTTTCTTTTGGCGTTGATTCAGGAGCGGCGGCTCGTGCGGCTGCCTCGGCAACTTGATAAACCGGCGTGAATCCAGCAGAAATATAAAGGTGGCGCAGCTTCTCATTTTTCTGCTCTTCGCGCGGAAACAGTTTGCTGACGCGTTCCAGCCGTTCCAGGGCCTTGGAGCGCATTCCGTATTGCAGATAAATCTCCGCTTGCAAAATGAAGTCTTCCAGCACCGTAGGCTCGGATTCGCCACGGGTGGGCGCTGCGGTTTCCGGCTCAGGCTGGGCCGCAGGCGGCGCCTCGGATTTGTTCTCCGTGCGATGAAAGCGGTTGGCGATGCGGCTGTAGGCGTGATCGTCAATGCGTCCGCGCAGCATCTCCAGGCGCTTGGCGTGGCCGGGCTCGTAAGGATCAAGTTCTGCCGCGCGGTCCAGCGTCTCGCCGGCCTGGCCATATTTGCCGGCGGAATAGTAGAGTTGGAAGAGCTTCAGCAGCGTGTTGCTGTATTCATGCTCGCGATTGGCAGTGTCAAAAAGCTTGACCAGGTATTCGGTGAAGCCAAGCGTCGCCAGCCTGCGGTCGGACATTTCATACATGCTGGTAATGAACTCGCGACGGCGTCCTGCCGCGGTTTCATGAGATTCAAGCTTCCTGGCCAACTCCAGGGCTCCGCGCGTGTCATTGATGTCCAGGTAAACGCCAACGAGAGAAGCCACCTCTTCTAATTGCTGCGGGTCTTTCTCGAAAGCCTCCCAGGTGTAAGGCTCGGCTTCCGCCGGACGCTTGGCTGCCATCAGCGCATGCGCATAGAGCTCACGCAATTCAGGCAGACCTTTTACCTTGGTGACCACAGGCTCCAGCACGGCCAAACAATCGGTGACCGCGTTGTGTGAAAACAGCCCGCGCCCATAAAGATAAATCGCCTGGAAGTTCAGCTGGTCAAAATTGTAGGCCCGTTCGTAGGATTGAAATCCCGAACCCGGCGATTCCTGGTCCTGCAGTAGCCCAAGCTGGACAAAATTCGTGGCCGCTGTCTTGCCTTCGCCAAGGGCAGATGCTTTTTCCGCCGTCAGTTGCAGGTTCTCAATGGTTGGCGAAAGTTCCACAATGCGCTTACATGCCGCCAAAGCCTGCTTGTCTTTCTTCTGCCTTTCGAATCCCTGCAACGCGCTGGTGTATGCGTCCAGGGCTTCTTTGCGGTCGCGCTTTTCCGTGAGCTGCGCGTATTGGAACGTCTGGGTTGGCGTTGGGGTAGTGATCTTGCAGAGCTTTTTGTAGGTGACCGATCCTTTGGCGCTCTCGCCCGCTTCGAACTCCTGTTCCAGCAGGGTAGCGAATAGATCCACGGCCTGCTGACGCCTGTCCAGAAGCACGCAAAGATCCGCCGCTGCCTGGAGCACCTGGATATTCCGGGGCTCGTCCTTGAGAATGTTCAGGTACTCTTCCAGCGCAGCCTCAGGCTTGCTTCTTTGCAGGTACTTTTCGGCTTTTTCAACTCGCTTGGAAATATCCGCCATGGGTCAAGTGCTCAGAATGCTCTCGGAAGGGGGCCGCGCCGGGATGCACTGAGGCTGAGTATGCAATTCTATGCGGAATTGGCGGAGCACTCAATGCTTCATCTCCATCCATTGGTAATCGCCCTGAAGAAGCAAACCGATGTGGCAATCTGCCTTAACAACCGTTATAACTTCCCCCAATCCTTCAACCGATCAATGACTGGCAAGAGCAAAGAAAATGACTGACCAAGAGCAGGGGTTAAAACGGGAATTGACCGCCAGTCAAATGGCCATGGTGGCCGTCGGTGGTTCCATTGGCACTGGCTTGCTGCTCGGTTCAGGCGCGGCCATCCAGGTTGCGGGGCCAGCCGTGGTTTTGACGTTCGTATTGAGCGCTTTGATCTCCTGGACCGTAGCGATGGCTCTGGGAGAAATGTCTGCTGTGCATCCTGCGGCGGGATCGTTTGGCGTTTACGCCGATTTGTACCTGAATCGCTGGGCAGGTTTCATTGCCCGCTATGGATATTGGTTCGCCGTGGTCATAGTGGTTGGATCGGAAGTGGTAGCGGCAGCCACGTACATGCGGCAGTGGTATCCGGCGATGCCGGAGATAGTCTGGATGGTGGCGTTTGGCCTTTTTCTGCTCGCAATCAACCTCTTTTCCGTTGGCCATTACGGCACGTTTGAATACTGGTTTGCCCTGCTGAAAGTTGTCACGATTTTCGTCTTTATCGTGATGGGTGCTGCGTTGCTTTTTGCCGGCAAGGTGCAGCCGCAATATGTGGCCAGCGGCGGCTTTGCTCCTCGGGGCTGGTCCGCGCCACTGCTGGCAATTTCTTTTGGGCTTTATAGTTTTCTGGGCATTGAGATGGTGGCCATCTCTTCCGGCGAGGCCCGCTCGCGCAAGGACGTGGCGCGAGCAACGCGCATCGCTTTTGCCACGCTGGTCCTGGTTTATGTGGGAGCCATGGCAGTGCTGGTAGGCGTGATGCCGTGGAGAAATGCGGGCGTTTCTGAAAGTCCGTTCGTGACGGTTTTTAAAGTCGCCGGAATTCCCGCAGCCGGGTTCATCATGAATTTCGTGGTGCTTACAGCCGCGCTCTCCGGCGCGAATGCCAGTCTTTACGTTGCATCACGCATGTTGTTTGCCCTGGCGCGCTCGGGATACGCTCCACAACGCATGGGCGTCCTCAATCAGCACGGCGTGCCCATGGGCGCTGTGCTCGCCTCGATGGCGGGAATCATTGGGGCAATTCTGCTGCAATTGCGCACATCGAACGCCTATCTTTACATCATCAATGCAGCCTTGGTGGGAGGGATGATTGCGTGGCTGGTTTCGCTGCTGGCGCATGTCCGCTTCCGGCGAACTGTCTCCGACGCTCAATTGGCAGAGGCCGGTCTACGCTCCCCTCTGGGAGGCATCGGTTCGATTCTGGGATTCATCGCGATTGTGGCCGCGATTGCCTGCACATGGTGGGTATCGCAGTCCAGCATTGCCGCCAAGAGCGCGGGGATTTATCTGGTGGTGCTGACTGCGGCGTATTTGCTGGTGCTAGCAAGGTCCAAGAGCAACATGGATAAGTCTGATAAATAAGGAATAAGCAGAGGAAAAGTAGAGCAAGACATGGTAAGCCGCCGGTCGGAACCATGCGCAAAAAATAAAGGCAGCATATGCAGGAGTGCATCTGCTGCCTTGGTTTACCACATTGAAGCAGGTTTACGGCCACGGCTCAACGTTCACCAGGTTGCCGTTAAATCTATGGAAGGTGAAGCCCTGGAACGGAGGTGTTTCGAAATACTCTTCGTCCTGGTCCTTCAGAATAGAGATGGTGGTTTCCTGGCCCAGCAGGTTGGAATTGTTGGCGTCCGTGCGCCAATGAACGCCGGCGATGTTGCGGGCCTGCGAAATGTTGGACGCCAATTTGTTTAGCTCGCCGCCAACGGTCAGCACCGCTCCGGAGGGGTCGATAAACGGAGCCAATGTTTGTCCGCTTGGGTCATTGGGATCCACCATGACTGGGTCTTTGATTGGTTGATTCTCGTCAAAGAGCGCCTTCAACATCGTGACGCAAGCGCCGGCCTTGGTGGCATGCCCTGATCCGTAGGAGCTGTGCATCGGCGAGCCTTCCGGAAAGGCCAGGGGAAGAAGGTAGGTGCCGTATTTGCTAAAGACTCGACCCAGCACCGGATCATTGAGAAAATCCGCATTGAAAGGGAAAGTATCGAGGCCCCGGCGTTGCACCTCCGCCCAGCCGCCGTATTCCTCCGGACGCAACCGCCGGTGCACCAGCCATTTCTGATACCAGACGTTTTTGCCTGCGGGAACGGCAACCCGTGCCACCTGGGATGTGAACCAGGGGCCGCCGAATGTAGCAAAACCAGTCTGGGCCAGTGAGTCCGGGGAGGTGAGCATAGCCCCTGACGGCGATTGGCCCGTACCGTCATCGATCGTTGGACCATACGGGTTGCCGTTTTCAGGCGCTTCAACGTTCAATTTGTATTTTCCGTTAATCAGGAACAACGCAGCCAGGAGATAGTGGTTGTAGCCTTCCAGATCAAAGTGCACCAGCGTCGTGAGATCGCGTCCGGTCCTGATGAAGTGGCGAGAGCTGAAGTCGGGAACGGTCCGCGGAACATCACAACCCTGGTGGACCGTTTTCCAGTTGGCAAAGGTGGTTACGTAATCCTGGAGCGGCACCGATGCCACGCGCGCATCGAGAAACTGGGCCCCGTAATGCTGTGATTGCAGAAGGAACTGAGAAACGTAAGGCCCCACCGTGCAGCCCGGGTAGCTATCGCGGAACAAATTTTTCGGAGTGACCGGTTGGGGCCCGGTGTAATCCGTCCCGAACCGGGTGAGATCATTCGCCGCATCGATAGCAGTCTGGTTATTCGGGTAATCACTGAACGCCACATCGCGCAGCAAAGCCGCCCAGTACAGTTCAACCGCTTCGGCTGCTTCCTGCCGGCTGGCGAATTTGGGCGCAATAGGGAATCCCTGCCCTGACCCGGGAACTGCCTGAATCTGGTGGGAATCCGTGCCTTCCAGTTCGTACGCATATCCACCAAGAGGATTGACCATGCGCCGTGCCATCGTGAGATCGGAACAACCGAATTGCGACCTCAGGTTCTCAAACGCGGCAAATGTGCCGGTCTTAATGGCAGTGAGTAATGCCTGATAAGCGCTGGGGTTGACCAAGCCGGTAGTAGCGTTCTGCAAGAGTCCTTTGGTGAAGCTGGCAAAATAGTTGTGGCTGGCATACAGGTCTTCGTCCTTATTGTCCGGGTGATCGGGAATTGGCAGATTGTGCTCGGCAGTTGACGATTCATTCCGATTTTCAAAGGACGCGTCAGCTCGAACTGGTCCGGTCTGAGGACCAATGTCTGTCGCAGAGAGTTGCGTGCTTCTGGACGACACTATGATTGGTTCCAGTCCAACCAGTGCGGTTGTTACGCTGACCGCCGCCGCTCCTTTAATAAAGGTCCTCCGGCCTATCTCCATATCCAGGGAGTGATCTGGTTTTACGTTCGACTCGTCCGGTTTTATGTTCAATGTATCCACTTGAGTGCTCAATTTTTTGAGATTACGACTCATGCTCATTTCTCCGCTCCGCCCTCTACATGGCGGCATCGGTAGGGTGGCTAAGTTGGCTTTTAAGTTTTGAGAGGATTGGGTTCGGCCGAGCCAGATAACGGGCTCACCGCCCGCAATCCGGAAATTCTGAAAATCGAGAAGTACAAAGATGAAGACTAGGTCTCTAATGACAAGTAGAGAAATTCAGAGACTTACACGTGAGATGCTGGTTCGTTTAAGGCAGGAGAGTACCGGGATACGCCAACTTGCGCCAGTTTTCCAGGCCAGACAGGGGACACAAGGCTGACACTGAATTCCGAATCGTAAAGTTGGGGAATGGCCTGCTGGGACCAGCCACTGGGGCGGTAAAACGCTAACGGGCCGTTATTTCCGTGAATTTGCGGCTCCATCCGGGAGCTGTGCTTCGGCCTCCGGGCGGCTTGCAAATTCCGGTTTCGCCTTTCCCGCCACAAAGTAATACGCCACTCCCAGCGCCATCAATATCAGGCCAAAGCCCAACTGGCTCACATTGCCTAATCGTCCGAGGTCCAGTTGCTCACCCCGATTCTTGATCAACGCAATTAGCAGCAATGCTGTGGGGCCAATGCCAACAGCAATCGCGCCGAACATGCCTCCGGGCACTCGAAAGGGACGAAGGAGCTGCGGCTCGCGAATGCGCAGCACGATCAGCGCTAAAAATTCCAGTACCAGGCTTGCGCCGTAAAGAAGGATATCGAGCATGATGAGCTTGTCAAAGCTCAGTCCCAACGAGGCCGCCCATGCGATGCCAAGAGCAATGATGGCCACCCATGGTGCTCCATCTTTGAGCTTGCGCGTAAAGATTTTTGGCAGATGGCCATCTTCCGCCATCGCCACGGGCAGACGTGAATAGGACATCACCAATGAATTGAATGTGCCGAACTCGCTGATCATCGCTGCGCCCACCAATGCCGCGCCGAGCCAGGGCCCAACTACCATCGACGCGATGCTGGCCCAGCTCCCGGCGGACCAAACCTCAGGCTGCACGTGCAGATGCCATACGGCAAGCACCGGAATAACATAAGAGAGAAAAATTGCCGCCAGCGCCAGGACCATCACCCGGGGATAAGTCTTCTGCGGGTTCTCAACTTCATTGGCAACGGTCGATGCGTTGTCCCATCCCATGTAATTCCACATGGCCACCAACATTCCTGTAAGAAGGCTGCCCTGGGTGGGCGGCGTTGGCCCAAGCGTGAGGTGGCGAAAAAAAGCGTAAACGGTAATGATCACGAACGGCGTCAGCATGAGCGCGCCCAGCAGGACTGAGCCGGTGCCCACGGCTTTCGCGCCCAGAAGGTTCCAGACCAGGCACACTGCGATCATCGCGGCGGCGATGGCTATGCCCCGATGCCCTGCAACTCCCGCTGGCCATAGCCTTCCCAGATACAGCACGAACAGCGTGGGATAAATGGCCATATCAAAGATGCTGGCCACCAGCGAGAGCCACGCTTCCTGAAAACCCCAGAAAGGTCCCATGGCGCGACGCACCCAGACGTAAAAACCGCCTTCGGCGGGCAGCGCCGCCGCGAGTTCGCCCACCATCAACCCCGTTGGCAGGCTCCAGATCAATGGAATAATAAAAAGGATGACGATGGCGAGCTTGTAGCCCGTGTCCTGGACCAGTTCCTCTACGCCATACGGGCCGCCGGACACCATGAAATATGTGGCCGCCGCCAGCGATAAAACCGTCAGCTTGCGCCGTGGACCCTGAGTTTTTCGCATCGTTGTGAAATGGAATATAGCATCGCTGCGAACAGGCAAAAAGCTTTTTGTCGCCGCAGACCTACGCAGATATGCGCAGATAACAGGCAGCCGCGAAGGGACACGAAAGTCCGCGACAATTATTATTCGTGTTTATTCGCGTGAATTCGCGGCTAATCAAAACAAGCAAATCAGGTAAACTCTAACTGTTTACTGAGGGCACAATGACCGACTCACTACTTCGCTTTCGCGCGGAATTTCCTATCCTGGAGCGCACAACCTACATGATCAGCAACTCGCTGGGCGCAATGCCGCGCGGCGTGTATGACTCAGCGCGCGAATATTGCGACACATGGGCCACGCGCGGCCTGCGCGCATGGGAAGAAAAATGGTGGATGATGGCGCAGGAAGTCGGAGACGCGATTGGCGTGCTGATGAACGCCGTCCCCGGCTCGGTGAGCCCGCAACTGAACGTCACCAGTTGCCAAGCGGTCATTGCCAGCTGTTTTGATTTCAGCGGCAAGCGCAACAAAATCGTTTATAGCGACATGAATTTCCCTTCGATCATGTATTTCTGGGAAGGCCAGCGCTCGCGAGGCGCGCGCGTCGATATGGTCCACACCGATGACGGCGTTCATGTGCCTACCGAGCGCCTGATCGACGCAATTGATGAAGAGACGCTACTCGTCCCCATTTCCCACGTCGTGTTTCGCAGCTCTTATATCAAGGACGTAAAGGCCATCGTTGAAAAAGCGCATCGGGTGGGCGCGCTTGTGGTGCTGGATTGTTTCCAGTCACTGGGTAATGTTCCGGTGGACGTGCAGGCGCTCAATGTGGATTTTGCCGTGGGCGGCGTGCTCAAGTGGCTGTGCGGAGGAGCGGGCACTTCGTATTTATATGTGCGTCCTGACCTGGGCAAAAAACTTCAGCCGGGATTTACAGGCTGGTTTGCCCATGAGCATCCGTTTGAGTTTGAGATTGGCCAGAGCAAGTACGGTGAAGCGCCGTTCCGCTTCATGCAGGGGACGACCAACGTCCCCGGTTTTTATACCGCCATGCCTGGGTTGAAAATCATTCGCGAAGCAGGCGTTGCGCGCATCCGTGAGAAGTCGACGAAAATGACGTCGCGGCTGATCGAACTGGCCGACCAGCGCGGCTGGCGGGTGAACGCGCCGCGTAATCCTGAGCAGCGCGGCGGGACTGTGGCCATCGATATGCCGAATTCCAAGGAAGTCTGCCAGGAACTGCTGCGGCGTGACGTGCTGGTGGACTACCGTCCGCGCGCCGGAGTGCGCTTTTCACCGCATTTTTACAACACGATGGAAGAGATTGACCGCGCGATAGGCACCGTGGATGAGATCCTGGCCACCATGCCGGTGGGGCTGGCGGCGAAGTAAACATTGAGATTTTTGGTTCATTTGCACAATTTCTGTTGATCGTTCGCCTTAGATTCGGTAATATTTCGCTTGTATGGCAATTACAAAGCGACAACGGCAGGTTTACGACTTCCTTCAGGATTTCATCCAGCGCAATGGCTACTCGCCTTCTTTTGAAGAAATCGGCGATGGGCTGGGCTTGAGTTCCCTGGCAACCGTGCATAAGCACATCTCCAACCTGGAAAAAAAGGGCCTCCTTAAGCGCGACTATAACCGCAGCCGGTCCATCGATGTGCTGCCGGTGCGCGGGATGTTCAAGCGGACACCACCCAGAGATCTTGCGCTACCACTCATGGGTCGCATCGCCGCCGGACAGCCGATTGAGGCCGTGGAAACTCCGGAGACCATCTCCCTGGGCGACATCACCCGTTCCAAAGACGTCTTTGTGCTTCAGGTAAAAGGCGAGAGCATGAAGGACGAGCATATTGTGGACGGTGATTATGTCCTGGTGGAGAAAACCAAAGATGCCCACGATGGCGAAATCGTGGTGGCGCTGGTGGAAGGCACAGACGCAACGCTGAAACGGCTGTTTCGCGAAGGCTCGAACATCCGCCTGCAACCTTCCAATACCGCCATGAAGCCGATCATTGTCCCGGCAAAATCAGTGCAGTTGCAGGGAAGAGTGATTGGCGTGCTGCGGAAATACTGATTCGGCGAGTGCCGGGAGTGTTTCGCCAACGAAAAGCAGCCGCGAATTTCGCGAATGCACACGAATCAAAAATTATGATTCGCGTCTTTCGCGTTGATTCGCGGCAAATTTCTTGCCCATCTGCAGCTGATTACTATATATATAGGCAACTCAGAGCCGCCGATCTATCGCTCCACAATCGCATCAGAAAATGCCGATGCCATCTTGTCAGGAAGAGCAGTCCCAAAATACCAAAGCCCGGCTTGGGACCGGGCTTGGTGGATAGCTGAAAGGCTTTGAACGAAATTAGCTGACGTGCTTTTTCAGGGCTTTCTCGATCACGTCGCGGCCCACATAGCCCACAATCTGCTCCTGCACCTGGCCGCCTTTAAAGATCAGCAGGGTAGGAATGCCGCGGACGCCATAGCGCTGCGGAGTGGCGGGGCTGCTGTCCACGTCCATCTTGCCGACCTTGACCTTGCCCTGAAATGCCGCTGCCACTTCGTCCACCACTGGGGCCAGCATCTTGCAGGGGCCGCACCAGGCTGCCCAAAAATCGATCATCACTGGCTGATCGCTCTTCAAAACTTCCTGATCAAAATTGCCATCGTTAATTTCAAGAATTCCAACGCTCTCCATGAAGTGCCTGCCTTGATTAAAAATTTGTCACGCCCAGAACCGGCTTTGCGACCTTCTATCCTAGCAAATGTATTAGATGACGCTGCTCCATTTAGGTTGCGGAAATCAGCTAAATAGCTGTTGGGAAAAGAGATATTGTCGCGGCGCGAAAGTTACCAAAGTGACGTGGACGGAAGGACAGGGTGGTTCTAGACTTTCCCTCGGTGGTAAGGCAGTTCTGGGGGAGGGCTGCCGGGCGTCCTGCGATTCGTCGCGGGACGCTTGTTTTTTGCGCTGAAAAACGAAGAGAGCGAGAGCGGCCGCCCTTATATCAAAGGAACGCCCGCCCTTCTCGTCTCATCCCTAAGTTAACTAGCGCCGGTCATGATCCCGGTCGCGGTCTTTGTCGCGATCTTTGTCGCGGTCCCGATCTTTGTCGCGGTCCTTTACCTTGTGACGGTCTCTATCCGCCCGGTGGCGATCTCTATCTCCATTGCGGGTCTGGGCGTAAGTCCTGCCGCGATCATCGGCGTCATGGTCATTTCTCCGCCGGTCATCTCGGTCATGGTCATTTGCGTACCGACCGTTGGGCGCGTAGCGCTGATTTTCACGGAAACGCGGGTCGTTGCGAAACCGCGCTTCGTTCTGCCGTCTCCAATTCCAATATTCCTGCTGGCGCTCTCGGTTGAGCCGGTTGTATTCGACATAGTTATAACGCCGCTCGGCCAGCCACTGCCGGTAATATGGGTCATTCGCTCCGTAATAACCGCTGTACCCGCCGTATCCGCCATATCCGGCATAAGGATCGTTTTGATACCGGTGTTCGGCGCATCCGGTCGTCAAAATGGTTCCTAGAGCTAGAGATGAAATTAAGAGCCCTGAAAATAGGCGCATAAGCCTGTCCCCTCCTTGGTCTCTGTGTCGTGCTATTAGCAGATTAGATGTGCGCCGCATCCCTCACGCCGGAGTCGGCTGAGAGGGTTAATAAAAATTTACAGAGAGAAATTAGGCAACCTGAGCAGCGTTGCTGTTCGACTGCAATTGTTCCAAACCGCATAAGCTTGAGACACCAGACCTTAAATTTCCTCCGCGCAAAGTGTTATCCTCAAGGGTTAGGAATCCTCAGGAACTACCGCTGGAGCGGTTCCCTTACCAGTCTGGATCACACACGAGATGAGCAGCAAAAGCGCAGAATTATCGAGAACCGAAATCTCCCTTGGGCGCGAACAGCTTCGCGAGCAGGTTTTTGACGCCTATCGCCGCTGGGGATACCTGGACGCCAACCTGAATCCCTTTGGCGGCCCAATTGGCGGCGGCTACTCCGATCTTCCCGGTGACGGCGAGGGCGCGGAAGAGGCCCGCCGGATTTATTGCGGCACAATTGGCGCGGAGTTCATGCATATGCCGCAGCGTGACCGCCGTGAGTGGATACAGGACCGCATGGAAAATCCCGGACCGCAACAGGTGGATCGGCGCTGGCTGGCAGAGCGCCTTCTCCAGGCCGATCTCTTTGAGCAAATCCTGCAGACCCGTTACCTGGGGACCAAGCGCTATTCCGGTGAAGGGGCAACGGCGCAGATTCCGCTCTTGGACACGGTACTGGAGACCGGCGCGGAACTGGGCGCGACGACGACGATCATGGCCATGAGCCATCGTGGACGGCTGACGGTAATGAGCCTGGTGGTCGGTATTCCGCCGGACTACGTTTTTGCCGGATTTGAAGATGTTGATCCGCGCTCTGTGCTGGGTGGCGGCGACGTGAAATATCACCAGGGCGCAACCGGCGAATTTCACACCCGCAAAGGCAAGGCCATTCGCACGCATCTGGTTTCCAATCCCAGCCATCTTGAGGCGGTTGATCCCGTGGCGCTGGGACGCACGCTGGCCAAACAAAAACATATCGGCGCAGATGGCGTGAAGGAAATCCTTCCTATCATCATGCATGGTGATGCGGCTTTCGCCGGACAGGGAATATGGGCGGAGACGCTGAATTTTGCCGGTCTGAAAGGCTATTCCGTGGGCGGCGCAATTCAGGTGATTGTGAATAACCTGATCGGCTTCACCACGAATCCGCGCGAACTGCACACGTCGCGGTTTTCGTCCGACTTGGCCAAACGCCAGCCGATTCCCATCTTTCACGTGAATGCGGAAGATCCGGAAGCGGTGCTGCGGGTTGCGCGGATGGCTACCGAGTATCGGTACCAGTTCGGCAGCGACGTTGTGATAGATCTTATCGGCTACCGGCGCCATGGACACAGTGAGGTTGACGATCCCACCATTACGCAGCCGCTGCTTTACAAAAAGATCAACTCGCATCGTCCGCTGTTCGAGATTTACGCCGAGCAAAACAAAATTGACACCACGGAGATGGTGCAGAAATTTCGAGCCACAGTGGACGCAGCTTACGATCATGCGGCGCAGATGCAGAAGTCTCCGGTGCTGCGCAAACTGCCTGCTTATTGGGACAAGTACAGAGGCGGACGCTACAAGCCAGAATACGAAGTACCGACCGCCCTGGATGCCGGCAAGCTGCAAGAGATCACCGAAAAGCTGACAACGTATCCCGATGATTTCGCCATTCATCCCAAGGTGAAGAAACTGCTGGAGCAGCGCGAAAAAATGGGGACAGGCAAGCTGCCTGTGGACTACGGCATGGCTGAGGCGCTGGCTTTCGGGTCGCTCCTGGTTGAGGGGATTCCTGTGCGGCTTTCCGGACAGGACGCTCGCCGCGGAACTTTCAATCACCGCCATTCGGTCCTGATCGACACAGAAACTGAAAAAGAATATGTCCCGCTCTGCCACATCCGGCCAGGACAGGCATGGTTTGAAGCTTACAACTCAATTTTGTCTGAAGCCGCGGTGCTCGGCTTTGAATATGGCTTCAGCCGTGATTATCCTGACGGACTTACGCTGTGGGAAGCGCAGTTCGGCGATTTTGCCAACGGCGCGCAGGTAATTATCGATCAGTTCATCGTGGCCGGCGAAGATAAATGGGGGCTGCTATCAGGCTTGGTGATGTTGCTACCGCATGGATATGAAGGCCAGGGCCCGGAACACTCCAGCGGACGCATTGAACGCTACTTGCAACTTGCCGCGAAAGATAACATTCAGGTCGCCCAGCCTTCAACAGCCGCGCAATATTTCCATTTAGTGCGGCGGCAGGCGTTGCGCAGCTGGCGCAAGCCGTTGATTGTGTTCACGCCGAAAGGCATGCTGCGCCATCCTGACGCTGCCAGTCCATTGAGCGAATTCAGCGACGGAAAATTTCAAACCGTGATCCAGGACCCGGAAATTACCAATGCTGAGCGGATCATAGTATGCAGCGGAAAAGTCGGCCATGAGCTGCGGCGTGAGCGCAAGCGCCGCAACGATACAAAAACAGCCATCATTTTTCTGGAACAACTTTTCCCATTGCCGGAAGCTGAATTGGAAGCGGCTTTGGCGCAGCACACGAACGCGCGGGAATTTCTGTGGGTGCAGGAAGAGCCTGCCAACATGGGTGCGCTGAATTTCCTGGCGCCGCAGCTGGAGCGTCTGGCGCGAGGAGTGCCGTTCCGGTCAGTAAAACGTTCGGCGTCATCGAGTCCGTCCACGGGTTCACACACGGCGCATGAGATGGAGCAGAAGACACTGCTGGAGCTGGCGTTCAAGGCCTTTTAGCGCGGCAACAATCCAGCATCGCAGCCAAGGTCAGGGTCATCCAAGATTATGAGTCCGGTACTTATAAATGAAAGGTGGTTGAAATGGCACAAGGAACAATAACGGCACATGAGGTCCCGGCGCTGCCATACGCGTATAACGCGCTGGAGCCGCACATTGACGAGCAAACCATGCACCTGCACCATGACAAGCACCATGCGGCTTACGTAACCAAGCTGAACGGTGCAATTGAGAAACATCCTGAACTGGGAAGCAAGAGCGCGGAAGACCTGCTGCGTAATTTGAGCGCGCTGCCGGAAGACGTTCGCGGGGCGATCCGCAACAACGGCGGCGGACACGTGAACCACACCATGTTCTGGCAAATCATGGGCCCGCAAAAAGGCGGCAATCCCACCGGCGCCATTGCCGATGCCATTAATAAAACCTTCGGCAACTTTGACGCGTTTAAAGAAAAGTTTGAAGCCGCCGGGGCAAATCAGTTTGGCAGCGGCTGGGCCTGGCTGGTCAAGACCAAGTCCGGCGAATTTAAAGTTACCTCAACTCCCAACCAGGACAACCCAATTTCCAACGGCGAATTTCCCGTTTTAGGCAATGACGTTTGGGAGCACGCCTACTATCTGAAATACCAGAACCGCCGCCCCGACTACCTGAAGGCGTGGTGGAATGTGGTGAACTGGGACGAAGTCAACAAGCGCCTGGCGCAAGCTGACGGGTTCTTTAAATAGTTTCTTGCTCTTCTAGCGAGCCGCTCCATCGGGGCGGCTTTTTTTATGCCGTCTCAGCTTCACGGATGGTTTTTGCGCTCTTATCGAGCAGCTCCCTCTCCGCCTCGGACATCTCCGGCATAACAATTCTGCTCACGCCATTGCGTCCCAGCACGCTTGGAAGCGAAAGAGTTGTGCCAAAATCCGGGTTAAATGAGCCAATTGGGACCACCGATCGCTCGTCGCGCAGCACAATTTCCGCGATCCGCGCCGATACTACGCCGATTCCAAACACACTGGCGCCCGTCCCTTCGATAATAGTGATGTTTGCGTATCGAACTTCCTGCTCAATTTCCTTTTTGAACTGATCAAAGCTGACGCCGTTGTCTTTTGCGAACAGAGAAATGGAGCGTCCGCCGATCTGCGCGCTGGACCACAGGAAGACCTGCGACGTGCCATGTTCACCCACCACTGTCGCCTCCACGCTTTGCGGATTCACTTGCAGCCGCCGAGCCAAATGAAAACGAAAGCGCAATGAATCAAGATATGTTCCTGTGCTCAATACCTTTCTGTGTCCGAGCCGCAGGACAAGGTCAGCCAGCGGATCAGGGGGATCAGTCACCACCAGAAGCACTGCCTCGGGAGCGGCCCGGGTGATTTTGGGAATGATGTCTTCATAGGCTTTGGCGTTCTTGTGCAGCAAATTAAGGCGGCCCTTTGGATCGCTGCGGTCGGTGGCGCCGCCATCTTTCTCATTCACGCCGGCGGTCACCATGATCAGCGACGCGCCCTGAAGATCTGCATATTCGCCCGTCCGAAGATTTATATGTGGCTGAAGAGCGGCGCCGTATTGGACGTCAGTGATTACACCTTCGGCCCGTTTGCGATTGCGGTTCACCAAAACAATCTCACACGCTACGCCCCGCGTAATCAGCGATGTCAGACAAGCCGAGCCAACAGCACCGGCCCCAACAATCCCCACCTTCATAAAAGCCCTCCACAACCTCAGATTTAGATGCCGTGGGAATTGATCTCGCACGCTGCCGCAAATCGCTGTGACCGGGATCGATAACAGGCGGTTGCCAGGTAGCGTGGGCAAGCACATTGAGCAAGTCGGAATTCATGATCAGACGTTCGAAATAGTGGGTATTGTAGGCGATACGGCAAATTACGATCTGCGGCGCGAGCCACGTCGCCCCGCTGGTGGCGCTCCGGAGCGAATAATCCGGTTCAGGAGTTACGCAACGGCAGCGTATCAGCGAAGCTGAAGAACTGATCAACTTTGGTGATCTGCAAAGCGGCGCGGACCCGCGGCTGCACTGCTACCAACAAGAGCCGCCGCCCATCCTTTTGCCGGCTGGCGTAAATGCTCACCAGCGCGCCAATGCCGCTGGAGTCAATATAAGGAACACCGGAAAAGTCCAGCGCAAGCGTTTTGGATTGGTCAGCGCGCACACGCTCCTGGAATTCGAAAAAAGAAGTAATCACCAGCTGAAACGAACAACAGCGAGAAAGATCCGTCACTACCGCTTCATTTCCCCGAGGACTGCCTTGCCAGGAAAGACTCCTTCTATCAATTTCCCTTTCTCGACCAGCACGGCGCCGCCCACGAGCAGGTACTCAACTCCCAGGCTCGTCTCCGATGGATGTTGATACGTCGCGCGGTCGGTTACGGTCTGGAGATCGAAGATCACCACATCAGCATCCGCTGCCTCCTGCAGGCGGCCTTTGAGCCGGGCAGACGGAGTTGAACGCTCCAGGACCTGGGCCGGCATGAGTGACATTTTTCTTATGGCATCCATCAGCGTGAGCGTCCCCTGGCTGCGCACATAGCGAGCCAGAATGCGGCAGAACGTCCCCGCGTTGCGTGGATGGCCTTCCTCGCCATCGCTGGCGACCATTACTAATGGGTTGCGCAAAACGGGATCGACATTCTCCATGGAATTGCTGAACAGAATGACCCGTTGCGTCCCGCTGGAATTGTGAAGTTCATCAAATCGCTCTTTGGTAAGGCGTTCTCCAGTCTCCGGCAGCATCAGATCGTGGTAAGTCGCACCGGACTTTTCCTGCCAGCCGGGATTGAACCGGGCAGAATTGATGTAGGTCATGGCTGCTTCATAAGGGTAAGCTTCAACGGTCACAGCCAGACCGCGCGCTCGCGCACCCGCGATGAGTGAAAGACAGTCAAGCGCCTGTGCGCCGCAACTGCTGTTGATATGGACAATGTGGAGAGGAGCGCCGGTCACAGCGGCAGCGCCGATCACTTCGCTCACAGACTCGATATTGGAACCGGGCTCCAGCTTGCCATTGCTGCGGATATGGGTATACACCGGCATACTGCGCTCAGCCGCCAGGCGAAACATCTCAATCACTTCCCAGCGGGTAACTCCGGGCGTGTACTGGAGGCCCATGCCAATGCCCAACGCGCCTGAGTCCAACTCATGCCGCAAACGGGCCTTCATGTCTTGCATCTGCTCCGGCGAGGCCGGCTCGTCGGTGGCAGCACCGGATTTCGGCAGCAGACCGCCCTCTGGTATTGGCGCGCCGAAGACCAATGAGCGCGCGGCCGGATGGCTCGCCGTGGTTCCATAATTGATGAGAGAATGCCTTTCTTTAGATCGCAGGAATGCCGCGACGTCGGGCTTGCCGATCTCCATCTCAAGCGCAGTAGTTACGCCGTCCAGCGCCTTCAGCCGCTGGCTTTCCTGGTCCAGGTCGTGCTGATGCAGATCAATGAACCCCGGAGCAACCACCAGGCCGCGGGCGGTAATCACGCGTTTGCCTTCAAGAGCGTCAGCAGAAATTTTCTTGATCTTGCCCTGGCTGATGCCGACATTGCGCACCGCGTCCAGACCGGTTTCGGGATCGATTACGCGGCCACCTTGAATTACAACATCGTAGCTTTGAGACAATGCCAGCAAAGGAGAAAGAATGACCGCCATACACACAACGAGAGTCTTCATTTATTGATCTCCTTGAGAGATGATGCGGGTCTGATGTTAGCACCGCAAACTGGCGAGCAAGACAAGGAGAAACCCAGATAGTTAGTATGCCCTGAAGCTTCTACTATGCTTGGAGGACTCTGATTTACATCGGTTTGTATTCAAAGGCCTTTTATTAGTGGATCGTTTATGCGCAGATCGCTTATTTGCAGATCGTTTATTTGCAGATCGTTGGCCATAGCTTTGGTGTTTGCCATGTCAGCACAACTGGTAGGCGGGCAGCGGTCCCACGCGCCTGGGCCACAGCGTCCGCCTGAATACACGTTCAAGATCATTCGCGACTATCCGCACGATCCCGCCGCATTCACCCAGGGGCTGGTTTACCTTAACGGCTTTTTCTATGAAGGCACGGGGTTGAATGGACGATCGCAACTGCGGAAGGTCCGGCTGGAAACCGGTGAAGTGCTGCAGCATGTGGACCTGTCCGGCGAATACTTTGGTGAAGGCATTGCCATTGTGAGAAATAAAGTTATTCAGCTTACGTGGCAGTCGCACGTGGGCTTTGTATATAACCTGGCCGACTTCAAACTGCTGCGGCAGTTTTCTTATCCCGGTGAAGGTTGGGGACTCACTTCACGGGGCAGTGAGCTTTTTATGAGCGATGGCACGGCCGATATCCGCGTGCTTGACGCCGTGACGCTCAAAGAAAAAAGACGCTTTACGGTGCGCGACGGCGACACTCCCGTTGATCAGTTGAATGAACTGGAATTTGTGGAAGGCGAACTGTTTGCCAATATCTGGCAGACTGACCGGATTGCGCGCATTTCTCCGCAGAGCGGCAAAGTGGTGGGATGGATTGATCTCACCGGCCTGCTCAGCCCTGTTTACCGTCGCCAGGAAGGCGCGGTGCTGAACGGGATCGCCTACGATTCAATTCATAAGCGGCTGTTTGTGACAGGCAAGTTGTGGCCGAGTATTTTTGAGATTCAGTTGGTGCCGAAGGCTTCTAACTCCGCGAAATAAGAGGCAGGGCTCGTTCGCTCGAGCGGAAAATCCCCCAAAAGACGGCTGCTATCTGAGAACGTCGATCGTTTCTACCGATCTTCTCTACCGATCCCCGGTTTCTGAGCAGTCTTTTAAGACACGCTCCGCTGGAGATGCCGAGCCGCTAATTAAAGAAACGCGACCGACTGGATTCCGGCAACTTCAAAGCGCTTGCGGCAGCGAACGTTTTTGCACATGACCATATCGTCGCGACGGACCATATAGGACTGTGCTTTGGCGAACTTGGCGCGGTCACGCTCGTCGGCGCGTCCGGAGAGCTGCCTCTTCTTGGTCCGCACCAGCCATGAAAGTTCGTACTCGCCCGGCTGGCGGCAATGCGGACACGTGAGTGTGTGTGGCTTCTTGGATTCTTTTTCGTCGAAAAAATCGCGCTCATCCATTTGAATCCTATTATCAACCACAGAGGGCCTTGGGAGCACGAAAAATGCTGGATAACGTTACCGGTTGAGGGCCGGGATAAGTCTCCAGCAGGGACCCGAAGTGCATCTGCCAATCCTAATTCACCACCAGAACCATGTTCTTGCTGTGAGTTGTGCTACCGGAAGTGCCATTGACTGTGAATGTAAATGTGCCTGCCGGAGTGGGTCCCGGAGGGACCGTGCGGCTTCCACCGCCGCAAGAGATCACGAATCCCATGAGGATGAAGCACAAAAACAGCCCAATTCTCTTCAAGCGAATGCCGGATGCGCCGAGAACGAGAGCAAAGACGGCGGCCAGGGAATACCAGACCTTGATACCGGGGTTATGCAAAGAAGCCGCGGGCCGGGCAGTTGTGCTGACGGTAAGGTTAGACTGCAAAAACTCATTGTTGCCGCTTTGCAAAGGCTCCGAAGCAGGCGAAAACGTACAGCTTGCTCCCTGCGGAAGATTGCTGCAACTAAGGTTAACAATGCCGCTGAAAGTTGGGACGCCTGAGACAGTCAGTTGATAGTCGACCCCCTGTCCTGCAGTGACTGTGTGCGTGCTGTCACCGGGCACAAGAGTGTTCAGGCCAAAATCCGTGAAGCCGGTGCCACTCAAGGTAAACGTCTGCGGACTTCCGGACGCATCGTCCACAAACGTGATTTGCGCCGTTTTGGTCCCAGCCGAGGTGGGGACAAAGTTAAATCCTGCGACCCCAGGTGCTACTGTCGTGCCGGGCTGAAGAACAAGCGGCAGCAGATTGCCTGCACTAGCGCTGAAGTCGGCGCCTGCAACGGTCAGGGCGGTCACCGTTATTGCTGATGTGCCGGTATTGATGAGGCAGAGCGCCCCGCCGCCACTAGCACCAACCGGAAAGGAGCCAATATCAATGGTGGAATTGGGAGCAATCACGTTCCTGGAGCAGCCTATCGACACGCCAGTGAAGACGGCTACCTGAAGTTGAGCGAAACCAATGCAAGAAGAAAATAGCAGTAGGATGAGACACACCAAACGGATACGCATCTTCAGACTCCCAAAGGACTCTCGATGTTCTTCCTGATACTATTTTGCGACCGTAGCTTTGGTCAACGCAAGGTGCAGGCAATGCGGACGTTCATGGTTAAATAGCAATTATGCCGAAAAAGAAGAAGCTCAAGAAGTTCAGCGCGACAAGCGCGGTAAAGGCCGCGTCGCGGGCCGTGCTGGGGACGCCGCCGCCGGTGAAGCGCGCCGAGAACAAGAAGCACCCCAAAAAAGACAAGCATAAACCCAGCCTGGGCAAGCTGCTGGCGGATGCTGATCGGGGATAGAAGAGCTCGCTCAGAGTTTCGGCGACGTGCCGGCTCCCCGACTGAGAAGGCACAGTTTAGCCATCCGGGGAAGCAACATTTAACCTTTGTCTATCTTCGTTCCGCTTGATCTCCAGACTTCTATAGCTATTCCTAACAACGCTTGTTCCCGTCGGCGCTTCCATGCAAGCTTATTTATCGCGCATCTCCTTCCACCCTATCCATATCCCATCCGCATTGAAACCTCTTTGATTATCAAGCTCTGCTCGGGCAGTTAGCGCAAACCAAAATATCAAAGGAAGCTGTGCAGTCTTTTGCAGATGTGTGCAGACGAGCGCGGAAAAATATAACGGAATACGATTTGTTAAGGAATTTAATACGGGTTTAATGAAGTCCTAAGTTGGCGGGTGCAATCTGAGCGGGAATCGACGGGTGGATGCTGATGGCCGCTCTGTGGGAAGTACGTCTTCCCGGCAGTGTGTCCCGTGGCAGCCACAAAAAAACAAGGACCCTCATAAGTGCCGTGGTGCAACGGCGCTGAAGGTCACTGAAGGCAATGTAAGGCAAGAACTGGGTTTCCGGCCCTGTAGTTTCATTCAAACTATCCAGTTTTTACTTTGGCTATGCAGCAGTGTTCGTCAGCCGATCGAAGCATCTTGTTCACCACACGCATTGTCCGGGTCAGTGGAGCACACAAGGAGCGCTTCAAATGCTTTCGCAAAGCAAATTAAAAAAACTGGTTACGCTAATACTTTCTCTATGCGTGATCACACTACTCAGCGTCACCTATCTCTCCGCGAAAGGCGGCGGTGGTGGCGGTCAAGACAACGGCAATGGCGTCCTGGGCAGTAAGGGTGGAAATGGCGGCATCCAGGCCAGTGGACAAAAAGGTAAAGGCGCGAACGGCGGTGGCGGCGGAGATACTGGTGGTGGCGTAAACGCTGGCGGCGGCAACGGCGGCGGCGGAAATAATGGCGGCGGCACCGGCAGCGGCAAAGGTGGAAATGGCGGTGGTGGAAATAATGGCGGTGGCGGTGGAAACAAAGGTGGCGGAAATGGCGGCGGAGGTCACGACGGTCGCGGTCTTGCTTCACTGAAAACCATTACTGTTCCTGGGCCAACCGCAGCTGAGCTTGCTGACCTGATCCAGGACAAGAACGCAACTATCGCGCTAGGCAAGGCCTTCTTCTGGGAAATGCAATTTGGCAGCGACGGCCAAACGGCCTGCGCTACCTGCCATTTCAACGCTGGCGCGGACAGCCGCACCATGAACCAGGCTGATCCTGGCTTGCGTCGTGTTGATGGCAACGGCAATCCCGCGGTGGACTCAAATACATTCTTCGCAGGCTTTGGACCAAACCATGCCCTCAGCCTGACTGATTTCCCTCTGCACACCTCTACTCGCGACAACAACAACATCGTGGGTTCGCAGGGTGTGTTACGCAACAACTTTAATGACGTGGTGCTTGGCCAGGGCGCGGAAAACGAAACCAGCGTCGCCGATCCTGTCTGGAGCATCTCCGACGGCAATGGCGGCATGGTAAATGTGCGCCGGTCAACGCCGCGCAACGCGCCTCCTGTAATTAATGCGGTGTTCAACTACCGCAATTTCTGGGATGGACGCGCGCAACGCACTTTCAACGGCGTGAATCCATTTGGCGCCGGTGATCCTAACGCAAAGCTTATCTCGGTCGATCCCAGCAATCCGACCTCGACGATCGAAGTGACGCTTCGCTTATCGAACTCTTCGCTGGCATCGCAGGCCGTTGGGCCTCCGGGCAGCGACGTTGAAATGTCCGCCACGGGCCGTCCGTTTGTGAAGATGGGCAAGAAGATGCTCATGCTCACTCCGCTGGCGCTGCAACAGGTCGCACCAGACGATAGCGTTCTGGGCACCCTGAGCGCGGCCCCGGGCAACGGCTTGAATACCACTTATATCTCCATGATCCAGGCAGCTTTCCAGCCTAAGTGGTGGAGTTCCAATGTGGTAGTTGACGCAAATAGCAACATTCTATTCAACGGTACGCCAGAGAATACCGATGAGTACTCACAGATGGAATACAACTTCTCTATGTTCTGGGGCGTAGCTATCCAGATGTATGAATCAACTCTGGTTTCAGATAGTTCTCGCTTTGACCAGTTCATGGAAGGCAACCGCTCTGCTCTTACGTCTCTTGAGCAGCTCGGCTTGAATCGATTTGAAGGTAAAGGCGGCTGCATGAACTGCCACAACGGCGCTGAGTTTACTGACGCGACGATTTCCAACGTCACGTCAAAAGGCTCCGTGGTTGAGCAACTGCCCGGCGGACGCTGGCATGATGTTGGCTTCCACAACATTGGTGTTCGTCCCACCGATGATGATATGGGCATCGCGGCTTCTGATCCTTCTGGATTAGCGTCGCTCTCCGTCGCCCAGCTTGCTTCGATGGGACAGGTTAGCGGAACGCAAGTCCCAGCCGGCGCGCCGGTTGCCGTGAGTGGGGCCGTTAAAACGCCCAGCCTGCGCAACGTTGAACTGACCGCTCCGTTCTTTGTGAACGGCGGCCAGGCCACGCTCGGCCAGGTGGTTGATTTCTATAGCCACCGCGGTGATTTCCCGTCCGTGGACATGGATCCCAATCTTGAACGGGCAAGCTTTGGTCCGCTGGATAAAATCGCGGTCGTAGCTTTCCTGAAAACGCTGACCGATGAGCGAGTGCGCAGCCAGAGCGCGCCCTTTGATCATCCTTCACTCACCGTCCCGAACGGCGGCACGGTGACCGACGGAGTGTTGACGGAACAGACAATTACTATCCCAGCTACCGGCGCCGCCGGCGGAGCGTCCCTGGCCAAGTTCTGCGATTCATTGGCCGGAGCGTCTTCGCAAGCCTGCCAGTAAACGGTTTGTAAGACTAGCAAGCTGCTGATTACCTAAGAGGCCGCAAAAAAAGGCGGCCTCTTTTTTATTCTAAGAAGACTCTGCCTTCACTGGCGTGACGCTGGCCACACGGCGAGCCAGATCAGCCGCTTTGAGCCGACTGCAGGTTTCGCTGAAGTTCGATCGTGGGCCTTTCCAGCGAAGGTCCTCTACCGATTCAAACACCGGCACATCGAGCCGCAACGTTGCCAGTGTGCGAAACAGCAAGGCATCGTCCCAGGCGCTGAATAACGATTCCGACAAAGCGCGCGCTTTTTTGATGGAAGCGTGCCACGCGTGCCAGTCTTTGGGAATATCTTCAAGGTGCGGATATTGCGAGAGGACCAAGGTCGCGCCTTTAAGCCCCCATCCTGCCACTCCAGGATAGCCATCCGCGCTGTCACCGACTACGGCAAGATAGTCGGGAATGGATTGCGGGCGGACACCAAACTTTTCGATCACGCCTGCTTCGTCGCGCAGAATATCGCGTCGGCGATCAAGCTGGACAACTCTATTGCCGGCGACACACTGGCCCAGGTCTTTATCCGGCGTACAGATCAGGACTTGGCCTACCCGTTCATCGTTTGCGGCTTTCGCGGCCGCCGAGGCCAGCGCGTCATCGGCCTCAAAGTAAACTTCCGGCCAGACTTTCACTCCCATGGATTCCAGCGCTTCTTCAAGGATCGGAAACTGCGAGAGCAGCTCTGCCGCAACGCCTTCACTGGTTTTATATCCGGGATAAAGGTCATTGCGAAACGATTCAACAACATGGTCCGTGGCGACTCCCAAATGGGTTGCGCCCTTCTCGATCATCGACAAAACCGAGGCGAGCACGCCGCGCACCGCGCCAATTTCCTGGCCGGCGGCATCTTTTGACGAGGGCACGGCAAAAAAGTGGCGGAAGAGTTCGTAAGTGCCGTCGATCAGGTAAACATCCATGAAGAAGCGATGTTATATGAAGCGCCGGCTCTTGTGCTTGCGACCGGCTACTCAGGTTTCAAAGCCTTCATCGGGCGAAAATGGATGCTGCGCGGCGAGCCGGGATTACCCCGCAAAAAATGCCGAGATGGACGGCTGCGGCGATCTCGCATAAACAGGGATCGAGTGCGCGAACGCAAAAATCAAAACGATGGCCGTTGGCAGCTTAGATCAAGCCTTCGAGGGCTTTGGAGAGTTCCAGCACTTCAAGGTTGGGCGGGCATTCCGGCCAGTTATGCCGCCAGCAGATGATCATGTCACAGCCATCTTTTTTGTGGCGATGCTTGAGGAAGTTGCGGCTTTCAAATTCAAACTCAATGCGGACGCGCTGCCACACGCCGCGGGCCACCTCAAACATGGCTTCGCAGTCAGGGAACTCGGGCTGGATACGAAGAACGACGAAGCCGAGCCGCCGCGCCAGCATGCCAAAGACGAAGACCACGCCGAGTTCGTTCACCGGCTCGTGCGCCATTTCCGGCAGCATCATGGGACGGCCATAAATCGGCCGGTCGCGGTGAATGGGGCCTTTACGGACGCGCGGGCGGACGAAAGCTTTGGCGGCTTTGCGTTGGTTGGTGACTTTGGCGTCACCGAGTTTCAACACGTCCTGCCAATCGCGCTCAAGTTTTGACTGGCGGGCGAAATTGCGGAAGGCCTCCGGGATGCGCGTCCAGTGGCGGTAGCGGGTGTGAAAGGGCATGTTGCTGAAACGGCCCGCGCTTTCATATTCATGCACGCTGGGGACCTTCCCCAGCTTGCGGGCGACGGCTGCCCAGTCGAGCAGCAGGGTGGATTCAGGCAGGCTAAAGCCGGGGCCGGTGGCTTCCAATCCGGCGGCGGCCAGGGCGCGTCCGAGTCCGCCGAAGCGCTTGTAAATTACCTGCTCCGAGACGCGGCCGACCAGGCGGAGATCGCGGAGGTTGGGATTGCGGCCGAGTTTTTTGGCGGCAAGACGAATGGCCTTGAGGATTTCTGGTTTAGACATGGGGACGCATTGAGTGGCAGGCGGAGTTTTGGGCATTTTGTTTCCTTTCGGCAAAAGAAAAGCCACCCCATCTTTTGAGTGAACCCACTGGGAGTGAACCCAGATTGGGGTGGGCGGAGTTAGTTGCTTTTAATTCAGAGACTTAGGGCTGGAGAGTGGTGGAGCAGGCGGATCAGGGCAGGAAATGGTAATTACCCCTCTACTAACTAGTGTCGAAAATGCGGGTTTCCGGGACGTTTTTTGAGAAAAATATTTTTTGGGGGAAGGGGCCGGACGGATTGAGGGCCGAAATAAAAAGGCCTCTACTTATATATGCACGGAAAGTGGGGTTCCCGGGACATGTTTTTGGGAAGATATTTTTTGGGGGTGGGAAGGAATCCTCAGTTGGGAACACCGTCCTTGCGCCGCAGGCCCAACGGTTTTTGGCGGCAGAACACCTCACCCATGTCTCGATTGGTGAAAAATAAGAATGCAGCAGTAAACAATCCTATCAACCGCGATGCGCCAATGCCGGTGATCTCCGGAGTCGTTTTTGTCACAGTCCCTTGTACCCCATGGGCGGCCTTTCTTGGTAATCGAGGATTGGCTGCATACCATACAATGTTGCTGGATTTCGTCAACTCACATGAGACAAACCAGGAATAAAGCGAAGAAAAAAGTTAGAACACAGCGCCCAGCCGGATATCTCGGAGAGCGGCAATTTCAGAACAAAGCAAAAGAAATACTTGATGACTTATATCAAGACGTTGTCGTCCAATGGCAGCCGTTCAAGGGCCAAGGTCCTCGCATCTATGCGCCGGTTGTAGATATAGGGGTCGGCCCGTTCGCCGTAAATGAGCGCTACGAAGATCGCTATACAGAGCTTCTCGAACACACGAAGGACTTCATAGAACTCCTAATCGCGAAGCACAATGAGAATGTTGAACATTTGGAACCGAGGACATCGTTCGCGGACATCCTACACTTCAACGAGAATTCGAGATGCTTGCTATGCATTGAGATCGAGGATAGCGGTTCACGAAAGCATTGTCTCGGCAATTTGATAAATGCTTCGGCTTTGGGCAGGATCGGCGTTTTGGTTGCGAGATCCGAAAGGGCGATGCGCGTGTTTGTGCGGCAGCGTGTTTACTTGCGGTTTCTAGCGAGGGTTGGGAAGAATACATTCAGGACGGCGAACGCTCTGGTTCTCACGGCCGACCAGTTCAACGAATGCTTGAACGAGATCGAACCAGGATAGGAGACTTAAATGGATTATTTCATGTGGTCGAGAAGCATTCTTGGTATGGGCTGCCGTTGGGCCATTAATAGGCGTCAGATATGGACAAGAGCTAGCGCGGAGAAATCAGAAGACACAGTGGGCAGCAGATAGCAAGAAAAAGGAGTTTAAGGAACTCCTCAGCGTGTTGGATATTGCGGTAGCTGCTTACGTGAAACACGTTCATATTGAAAATAAAAGCCCGGATGATTTTTGGGCGCTTAATGAGGCAGGCAACGATGCATTACGGTGTGTTTCGGCCGACTTTTCATATTGCCAGAAATGGAAGAACTTAAGATACGGATCAGGTGGAATGATGCAACGGATGAGCTACTAAAGACTTGGGACATAGGCTCGTTTTCCCCCGAATACAAACGTATACGTACAGAACTGATCGCGACGGCAACCGCCGACATTGAGAAAGACACGAAATCACATCATCGCAGCGAATTAGGCCATCCGAGCAAGCGCATATAATGACGCAACTGCGTGGACAGCCGCTAGCGATTTTACTGGAGACGCATTCAGCGGAGCAAAGAATTGAGGGCGAAAAAACAGTTGTTACTTCGCCGGGTCACATTCGCTAGCTACTTTTTGAATGTCCTCGGTTGGGGCCTCGGTCTGATCGACAGTATCCATGGCGTTGAAGGCGCGGGAGGCGGCGAGTGAAAAAGTTTTTGAAAGAGAATTGGTTGAAGTACGGTCCGGCCATCAAGAAAGAGCTGCCGAAGCTGCTTCTTCAAGGCCTATTCAGCGGCATCGGGTTCTTGGTGGCGCTGTGGGTTAACTCTCTTGTTGCAAATAAAAACGAGGCGGCGGTTTACCAATCTATGCTCAAGTCAATCCGCGCTGAGGCGAATTCAAACGGAGAGATTTTGAGTGACAGTGTCTTTAAATACTATAGAGCGGGTCTTGTCGTGCGGGAATACAGCACAGCCTCAGCAGCATTGTGCTTATCCAGCCCGCTTTTTGCGAAGCATGCAAAGGCGTCTGATCTCGAAATGATCAGTAAGTATATTCGAGTCCTGTCGCTCTCTAATGGCTACCGACGGGTAAGTGAGGCAGTGATTCTGTCCGATGAGTCTGCAAGAAAAAAGTGGCTTGATCCTATACAAGAGGAGTGGACTGGAAACATCGAGGAGAGCGGTGAACTGATTGATCAAATTGTGAAAATGAAATAAGGCTGGCCTGTGTTTTTTAACAGACAATCTGTCTCTCTTTCACTCGGAATATTCGGGACACAGCGCGCTCCGCCTTCGACTGCGCGCGGGCCTGCGGCGCAAGGAAGAGAGATTTATTTGCTTTTTACGGCACGGCTGAAGCCCGTGCCCTGATACGACCCAGGCCCTTACGCGGCCATGAATGGCTGCTCTTTCACCGGACATCAGACCGAAGCGTTATGCAGTAGCGGCTGTAGCCGCTGCCTTTTGCAATTTTAGCAAGCGCCATTGCCGGAATCGCGCGACGACCGATATGGCGCCGAGCAGCACCCACAGGCCGCAACCCGCGACAAATCGCGTCAGTTCGAAACTTATATCTTCTTTCGGAAGGCCAAAAACCAGTCCGCAAAATGCCGTTCCAAATGCTGCCATCAAAATGAACCCTATGATGGTTTCTGGCCAACCTATTCGCGGGGCGAACCGAACGCTCTTCACTGCAACCAGAGCATCAATCGCCCTGCCGGCCACCCACCAGAAAGGAATACAGAGAAGCGGCCAAGTGACGACGCGCCATACGCGAAAGTCCACTCCCTGCGGCACCCATTCTTGCTTCGAGGGCGTGAACACAGCGTAAGGAAGTTGGATTGCTTCGGCGGGAATATTCAAGGCCGCTACCGAGGTCAAGAAGAAATCTCTTTTGGACGCCCAACGAAAATAGTCCGGCAGCATGGTTTGCTGGAGCATGTGTGGCAAGGGAATACCCAGACCTTGAAAAACGACCAGCCGGACAGGCCAGAGCAGCGCGGCACATAGCAAGAGCTCCGCAACGGGCAATAGCCATGCAAATTTGAATTTGGAGGTGAGTGATGGAGCCATGGCTCCCATCTGCGGCGCGGCGGACATGGCGAGAGATTAGCGGGATGATGGCGATCCACGCAAGCGCTTTCTGTTGTCGAGAGAACTCCCTGAAGCGGCATGGGCGGACGAAATATTCTCGGGGTCCTTCGACTTGCCCTTGGTCGCTACGCTCCCTCGGTCGGCGCTCAGGATGACAGGGGTTGAGAGGATCGCCGACATCGCCGTCATCGCGCGACATCGCCGTCATCGGAAATGCGCGCTCGCTGAGTATCTGGTGAGAATTCCTGACGCAGGCAGCCGTCGTTAGGAATCGTGGTCCGGTTGGTCCCAAGCGTTCTCCGAATACCGCCATTCCAGCGCCAATCGATATTGAATTGGAACCCGACGCCCAAGCGCCTAATGCCTCGGCTCGTGAAAACGCCGAAGGCACGCTCTCTAGTGAAGAGAGAATCGGAGTAGTACGCTAATCGAAGTTAGAGTCGTCGGCAGCCGAAGGAATGCCGCTCAAGGTTAAGATAAAACTATGGTGACCGCCGCTGATTCGCTCGGCCTCCTGCTGAGTCAACTCACGAGCGCCTCTGCGATTGAGCACCCGTTGGTTATTGCGGTCGTTCATAACTGCCTCCTTACGCCCGATGATTAGATACCAAAATTAAGGACTCGGTCAACAGTCTAGGGCAATCGCATGAAAAACCGGAATGGTAAAAACGCTAGAGTCGTTCGGGCAGCGGTCAGGGTGACAACTTTATTCTGCCGGCGCGACCCTGCTTTTGCGTTCGTCGCTGGCGACGACGCCGTCACGGATATGGACGACGCGGTAGGCGTGTTCGGCGATATCGGCTTCATGAGTGACCAGCACAATGGTGTTGCCCTTGCGATGCAGGTCTTCCATCAGCTTCATGATTTCATTTCCGGTCTGCGAATCAAGGTTGCCGGTGGGCTCGTCGGCCAGGATGATTGAAGGATTATTGACGAGAGCGCGGGCAATGGCGACGCGCTGGCGCTGTCCGCCGGAAAGCTCATTGGGTTTGTGATTCATGCGCTCGCCCAGATCGACAGCCTCTAGCGCGGCCTTGGCGCGGGCAATGCGTTCCTCAGAAGGCGTCCCGCTATAGATCAAAGGAAGCTCAACGTTGTGCAGGGCGGTGGCGCGCGCCAGAAGGTTGAACGTCTGAAAGACGAAGCCGATTTCACGATTGCGAATGCGGGCCAGCTCGTCGTCGTCAAGCTCGCTCACAAGATTGCTGTTGAGCCAGTAGCGGCCTTTGGTGGGCGTATCCAGGCAGCCGATCAGGTTCATGAGCGTGGATTTGCCGGAGCCTGAAGGACCCATGATGGCAACGTATTCACCGCGATCAATGCGCAGGTTGACGCCGCGCAGAGCATGCACCTGTTCCTGTCCCATCTGGTAAGTCTTCCACAGGTCTTCCGTGCAGATGATGCATTCAGAAGGCGGCGCAATGATCTTGTCAGAAATGTCGGCGACTTGTGTTGACATCAATTTCTCCTGCTCGCTTGCCAACGAAACCCCACTCTCTCTTTAGACGGACGAAACGTTGTTGTGTCAGTACCGTTGTTTCACTACCAGGGCTAAAGCCCAATTTTAAAGTATCGTCTTACGCGGCCCTAAAGGGCCGCTCTTCCACCGGAACCGCGGACCCAAAAGCGCAGCAGCAAAGAGGCAAGAGTTTACGACTCTCCCAGCTTCACGACGGAATTATCCACTTTCACTCCCGCGCCATTGCGCAGCGTTTTGAGGACTTTATAGCTGCCGGTAATGATTTCATCGCCGGGTTGCAGGCCGCTCTTTACCTGAATTTCCGTGCTTCCGGTGAGGCCAGTCACAACTTCATGGAACTCAGCTTTCTTGTTCTTGATTACAAACACGCCCTGAATATCAGTGTTTTCTTTCTTTACGGGCGCGGCTGGAGCGGACTTGTCAGCGGTCTTTTTAGGTGTCTTCTGCGTTTCCAGATCGTTCTTGTCACGCATGGTGAGCGCCTGGATCGGGATAGTCACGGCATCATGCGCCAGGCCGGTAGTGATCTTGGCGGTGGTGGAAAGTCCGGGACGAAGGTTCGGCGGCGGATCAGTAAGGGTGATGACGACCTTGAAATCCTTGGCTTCCTGGGTGCCGCCGATGCTTTGCGAAGTGGAGACGCCGGTGGAGCGGATGATGGCGTTATCGCCGATTTCCGTTACCTTGCCTTTGAAGGTCTGATTGGGAATCGCGTCAATGGTGACTTCCGCCGCCTGATCAAGCTTTACGTTGACGATGTCGGTTTCATCCACTTGAACTTCCGCCGTGATGATCGACATATCCGCCACCGTCATAAGCGTGCTGCCCGGAGAATTTTGAATGCCCATAACCACGGTCTCGCCCTCATGGACGGGAAGGTTCGTTACCGTGCCATCAAAAGGCGCGGTGTATGTGGTCTTGCTAAGAACGTCACTCACGCGCGTAAGTTGCGCTTTGGATTGGCCCACACGCCCTTGCGCGGAATCAACCTGCGCCTTGCTCTGCGCGACGCGAGCGATGTCCTGGGCGTGAACGGCGTCAGCCACTTCATAAGCGGACTTCTTGGTGTCAAAGTCGGCCTTGGAAATCAGAGCGTCTTTGTAAAGGCTTTGGGCGCGTTCAAACTCAAGCCTGGTGCGGGCAAGATCGGCAGCGCTGCTCTTGAGTTGGGCTTGCGCGGTGTTCAATGCAGCTTCAGCGGCCACGGCATCAGTCTGGGAGCTGGAGACGGTGGCGCGCGTCATGGCCACATCGGCGGCGGACTGCACATTTTCAAGCTGAGCCAGCACCTGGTTTTTCTTGACGGCCTCGCCTTCCTTCACGAACAGCCGGACGATCCGCCCCATGGCATTCGCGCCCACGTTGACGATGGTCTTGGGCTTGATCTGGCCGGAAGCCGTGACGACCGAAGCAATATCCTGCTTATAAACTTTGCCTGTCTGGACGGTTACAACGTTCTTTTGGCTCTGATTGACGGTAAAGCCAACAATGGCGCCCAGCAGTATGACAACCCCTACGACAATGGCAATCTTCTTAGCTTTCATGAATAAACCTTCCGGAACATAAACGGCGGAATGCGTCCACTTTATATACGCCGAAGGGACTGGGAAAGTTCCTTCGCCAAGGGCAGGAGCACTGCTCAGGGAGCTGAATTTGCGGTGGGCGGTTCCGTTCTGATTATAACGGCAAGTGGAATCGGGTTCTACATTATTTGATGAGGCAAATGCCTTAAAATTGAGAGCAAGAAATGTCCCAAATTGCATTCTAAGGTGGATAAGAAAAGGGCGAAATCGTCGTTCCGTCCCTTGATTATGGGCTTGCAAAAGACTTAAAATCCAAGTATCTGCCCGTTTGAAGGAGGGCTCCCTAGTGTTATCCCGTCACCCCCGTTTTTATACCGTGCTTTTATTGGCTGTGTTGGTAAGTTCAGGCTGTTTTGTAGTACAGGCCCAGGAGAAAGACAAAGACGCAAAGTCGTCGGATAAGTCGGCGCAGACGCAGGCCGATGGACAGCAGGATCCGCTGAAACGCGAGCGGAAAAAGGATGATCAAAACGCAGCCAAAGAAAAATTAGGCGGCGTCTATAAGAAATGGCTGGACGAAGATGTCCGCTGGATCATCACGGATGAAGAGCTTTCCGCGTTCAAGAAGCTCTCCAATAACGCCGAGCGCGACGTTTTTATTGAAGGATTCTGGCAGCGCCGCGACCCCACGCCTGATACCGCTGAAAACGAATACAAAGAGGAACACTACCGGCGCATCGCTTACGCCAATGAGCACTTTGCTGCGGGCATGCCGGGCTGGCGTACTGACCGGGGCAGAATTTATATCATGTATGGTCCGCCCACTTCCACTGACTCTCACCCCATGGGCGGCCCATACCAGAGACCGTCGGAAGAAGGCGGCGGTCAAACTGAAACCTTTCCCTTTGAAGTGTGGCGTTATCGCTACTTAGAGGGCATTGGTCAGGAAATTGAAATTGAATTTGTTGACGATTGCGGTTGCGGCGCATATGAAATGACGCTGGATCGCTCCAAGAAAGACGCTCTGCTGCACGTCCCCAATGCCGGCCTTACCACCATGGAAGAAATGGGCATGGCCAATAAAGCGCAACGTTTCAACGGCGGCTTGGAATCGATTGGCGCAGGTCCTTTCAACCAGAACAATCAGTCTAAGCAGTTTGACCGCCTGGAGACTTTCGCCAAGCTGAACCGCGCTCCGGACGTCAAATTCAAAGACCTGCAAAATGAGTTGGTCACCCACAAATTCCGTACCAACCTGCTGCCGTTCGATGTGCAGGTTGACTTCGTCAAGCTGACTTCAGACACCGTGCTGGTTCCCATTACGCTGCAGGTTCCGCTCAAGGGCCTTACCTTCGCCAACAAAGATGGCGTTCAGCGCGCAGTTGTGAATGTTTACGGCCAGCTGACCAAGCTTTCCGGCCAAATCGTACAGACGTTTGAAGAAACGTTGCACCGCGATATCCCGGCCGAGCTGCTGGAAAAAGAAATCAATAACGTTTCGCTCTATTGGAAGGCCATTCCCATGCGTCCGGGTCTCTACCGGCTTGATGTGGTGATGAAAGACGTTAACGGCGATAAAACCGGCATTTTCAGCCGCAGCTACACCGTTCCCGACTTTGGCGATGAGAAGCTCACGTCTTCTACTCTGATTCTTGCCGACCAGATGGAGCCCGTCCCGGCACGTGAAGTTGGCACGGGGAACTTCGTTATCGGCACCAACAAGGTTCGGCCCAAGGTCAGCTCTTCTGACGGTAAGCCGGCCATTTTCACCAAGAAAGAAAAGATCAATTTCTGGCTCCAGGTTTACAATCTTGGCGTTGACCAGAAGACGAACAAGCCTTCTGCCACGGTGGAGTACCAAGTGGTAAACACCGCAACCAACAAGCATGTGCTAGACTTCACGGAATCAACGGCCCAGATGGGGAACGTTGGCGAGCAGGTGACCCTTGGCAAGAGCCTGCAACTGAGCCAGCTTGACCCGGGCATATACCAGGTAACCATTAAAGTGAACGACCAGATTTCCAAGCAGACGATTTCACCCACGGCCAAATTTTCGGTACAGCAGTAAGGCCCAGGGCTCCATCTTATTTGAGGTGGTGTATATGACCCGCAAATTCGGATGTTTATTGATAGTCCTATTGGCATGGGCGCCGCTGCATGCGGCCAGCGTTGGAGCCATTGCGGGATATGTCAAAGACAGTTCCGGAGCGCCCCAGATGGGCGCGGTGGTGGAGGTTTTTGTCTCCGCCGCCAGAGTGGGCACAACCGTCTTCACGGATTCGCGTGGTTATTACCTGGCCAATAACCTCCCGGCCGGCAATTATTATGTCAAGGTAACAGCCGCCTCTTTTCTGCCGTCGCTGCGGGAAAATATTCTCCTGCACTCCGGCGCGCATGTCATTATCAACCTCACGGTCAATACCTTGGCGGACGCGCTCAAGCTGATGCCGACTCGCCGCTCTGAAGCTGAAGACGCCGACGATTGGCATTGGACACTCCGCTCAGCCACCAACCGGCCAATCCTTCGCGTGCTGGAAAAAGATAAAGACAGCAGTGACAGCGGCTCCCTGGTCGTAGTCTCGCACAATAAATCTGAGCGTGGCGGCAGCGACGATGCGCTCAAGGCCAGCGTCGCTTTCATCGCCGGCGCTGAAGCTGGTGGCTTTGGCAGCGCAGGCGACGTAACCACCGCATTTGCCCTGGAGAAATCGCTATTCTCCTCGGGCACGCTTTCCTTCAATGGGAACATCGGCTCGTCGTCCGGCGATCCCACGGGCGTGCTCCGCGCTTCATACGCGCACGATATCGGTGATTCATCTCGGCCAACATTTACCGTCACTTACCGGCATTTTGCCACTCCGGGCACTGCTGTCCAGAATTCGCCGTACGCTGCCGTAACCATGAGCACCTCTGACAGTACGACCATCGGTGGCTTCATCGACCTTACTTACGGCGCTGATCTGCAATCCACGGAGTTTGCCAACCGCGTGATCGCCCTTAGGCCCCATGGCTCCGTTGACGTGCATCTCTCGCCCAACATGCTGGTGGAGTATCGCTATGCCACCTCTGAGCCCGATACGCGCGCTGCCAAAGGCTTTGACTCCGCTCCCGCCGATCTCAGCGAGTCCGGTCCGCGTATGGCGCTGCTCAATGGCGAGCCTGAAGTGGAAAAGGCCGCGCATCATGAGCTTTCCGTTTCGCGCCGCATGGGCGATACCAGCGTGCAGGTTGCCGCGTTCTTTGACCATGTGCGCAATGCAATCCTCACTGGCGCCGGCGATCCTTCCAGCTATTCTGACGATGTGCTGCCGGACGTTTACTCCGGCACATTCTCTTATGGCTATAGCCCCGGCGTAAGCAGCACCGGAGCGCGCGTGGTGGTGCAACGCAAAATTTCTGACGACCTCACGGCGACTGTGGATTATTCCACCGGACGGGCCATTGAGTCTGACGCCGCCGCCGATTGGCAGGCGCTGGCTCAGGCGCTGAATACGAGCCGGCAGCATTCAATCGGCACAAAGCTTTACGGCCACATCGCATCCACAGGCACGCGCTGGATCGCTTCCTATAAATGGACCAGCGGCAACACGCTTTCGGCCGTGGATGCGTTCAATGCCTCGCCCGGCCAAACCGATCCTTACCTCAGCTTCTTCATCCGCCAGCCAATACCGGGAACATCCTTTATCCCCGCCAAAATGGACGCGCTGCTTGATCTGCGCAACCTGCTGGCCCAGGGCTACGTTCCCGTGATGGGCCAGGATGGACGCACCGTGTACATGGTCCAGTCCGCCCGCTCCCTGCGCGGTGGTTTGGCGTTTACTTTTTAAGAATTCCCGAGCGTAGGCGAGGGATCCCTATCAGCTTGTTTATTCTCGAAGCGTTGCAGTCCTGAATCTCGCGTAGCTCCTTCTTTATATGCAGTCTTTTTAGGTTTCCGGGACATGTTTTTCGAAAAATATTTTCAGCCGCAAGTGTGTCCAAAAGCGAGACAAGTGTCAGGGCACGGCTTCAGCCGTGCCGTATTAGTCACGTCGAGTTGGCTTTAGCCACTGCATGGAGACTCTGGAACTCTGCTCCTTATCAGCGTACATTTACGTTTGTGAAACGAGTCTCTGGAATCGCCTGTTTTGCGTTGTATGTCATTGCCGGCTCGCTCGCGCCGGGCGCGGCGGAAAAGCGACCTGTTGTCGTAGTACGCGGCCCAACTATACTGGCATTTTTCGAACCTGTCACACAGGCCGAATTGGAAAAATACCCTGACATAAACGAAACGTTGGCAGATTTCCAATTCTATGCCACAAGCGTCCGCGCGCCGCTCAGGAAAGCCGGCATTAAGTTTCATGAGCTGTATGCACACTCTTTTCGATTACGTGTTGGAAACAGATTGACGACGTTCCGGCCCATCAAAGCGGGGGTTGGATACTACTTAATTGCACCCGGCAGGAAGCCCCTTGTTGAGTATGGTGTCATCACCGACTCCGACCTCGTGCAAATTGCGAATGCTTATTTTGGTATTCATTAGGGACTTTCGACCGGCCAAAGCGCCTCTCGTCGAGACGCTCATCGTCGCAATTTAAAGAAAGTTTCGCGATCATTCGGGTAAATTCGCGGCTAAATTTTCGTCTTGCTTTCAAATACATGATACGTAACGGCATCCCACGCATTGTGGATGCCCACAAACAGCAGCAACATTGCTGCCGCTCCGATTCCAAACAGCGCCCCACGCAAATGCTGCCCAGCCGCGAAGGCCATCACGGCCAGCGTGGCGTACGCCGCGAGCGGCAGCACAACGTGAAACAACCAGTCTTCAAAAACGGGCTTGTACACACTTTGTACGCGCATCCGCCGCGCCACAATAATCTCATACACAATCCCGCTGAGACCCAGAAGCCCCCACACAACTGCGGCGAAAGAAATATCCTTCCAGGGCGCGCTTAAAATTCCTGCCAGGAGCAGCACGGCCCCAAAATGGACCACGTTCGGGGTGGAAAACGCTGCTCCGGCCTGGGCCGTGCCGCGTGCCATGGGCATGGCGGCGATAAGGGTCAGCACCACAAACTGCAATCCAATCAGCGCCCCCGCGGACGATCCGACGATTACGTAGAAATTTTCCCACTCAGATAGAGCTGTCATGCCAGGGAATTATCTCAGGCCTTGTACTGCTCGTCACTCACGTGCTCCATCCAATCGACAACCTTGCCGTCTTTCTTTTCCTGGATGGCAATGTGCGTCATAGCTGTTGCCGGCGCAGCGCCGTGCCAGTGCTTCTCGCCGGGAGAGAACCAGACCACGTCGCCGGGCCGTATTTCTTCGATTGCGCCGCCCCACCGTTGTGCACGCCCACAGCCTGCTGTCACGATGAGCGTCTGACCCAGGGGATGAGTGTGCCATGCTGTCCTGGCGCCGGGCTCAAACGTTACGCTGGCCCCTTGAACAAACGCCGGATCGGGCGCTTGAAACAGGGGATCGATCCTTACTGTGCCGGTGAACCAATCTGCTGGCCCTTTGCCGGATGGTTGCGAGCCTGCTCTCTTGATTTCCATTTTGTAATTTCCTTTCCGATTACTTGTCTAAAGCAGCTTTAGGGGACTACCGTTACCATTTTTAATCGTCATCCCGATGGCCGTTAAACGAGGGCGCATTTACCAGCGCGCGAGTAGGACGGAGGGACCTTGTGCTTGCCTTTTAGAGTTCACCTACAGATCCTTTCAAATGTTACTTGCCCTCGTCTTGCGCATCCAGACTCTCCAGCTAATCGGCCCGGCTTCCTCATTGGTTATCGGATGGCCTGCCAACTTAAGGGCCAGCTTTATCTGCCCGTGATGGTAGCCCTCATGCCAGATCATGTGCTGCAACAAAAGGATTGGATGGTCGTAATGAAGATCCATTTCACGTCTTGCTTCCACTCTGCTTTTGACCGCCTCCCGCACCGCTTTGGCGCTGCCTTGCAGAAGCTGCGCCATGCGTTCGCGATCAGGCTCGGCCAGCCACTCTTCTCTGGGCAGTTCGCTGGCAAACTCCGGGGCATCTTCGGCAACAAATACAAGCCGCACATAATGGATATGGCTGAAAAGTTCCGCAACGGAAGGGCTGCTCTGCGTGGCCCTGGTCTCCAGTCCGGTATCTGGAATGGCACGAAGCAGATTAATCAGTATCGTGTTGTTTCGGTTCCATGAATCCAACAGGACCTCAAGCAAATCTGGCGCGTTCGACATAGCTCTAACCCGGGCTCCCTCATCCATTGTGCTCGATTTCGAGATTTCAGAGACTATTCATCCCAGCACTTCTTACACTAGGTTATCCAAGTCCCGAAGCTCAACGAGCGACTCTATGCGCTTCGAATATTTTATTGGGCCGAATTAACTTGCGCCATCGGGTTCTATCAGAGTGTGCGCCTCATTTGATGGATGCAGAAGTAGTGCCTTAATCTTTAAGACACGTCATCCTGACGCCCGTAAAGCGAGCGAGCGCAGTCATCAGCGCGCGAGTAGGGCGGAAGGACCTTATGTTCCGAATATCGAACTCTATTTATACAGCTCTCAATAGCGTTGCCGATCAGTCCTAAAATGCGTTTTTGCCATAGGGCTCTCTCGCTTCGCTCAAGAAATTATTCATCCCAGAACTTCTTCCACCAGCCATCCTGGAGTCCCGAGCGCAGCGAGGGACCCCTATTACCTTGAAGGCTTGCTGGGTTCAAGAGAGTTGGGCTGCGTCATTGGAATGTCTCGCCGTAGGGATCTCTCGCTTCGCTCGAGAAGATCTATTCAGCCCAGAATTTCTTCCACCAGCCATCCGAAGTCCCGAGCGCGGCGAGGGACCCCTATTGCCTTGAATGCTTGCTGGATTCAAGAGGGTTTGGGCTTGCGTCATTGGAATGTCTCGCCGTAGGGATCTCTCGCTGCACTCGAGAAGGTCTATTCATCCCAGAACTTCTTCCACCAGCCCTTTTTTTCCTGCGGCGCTTCGTCATTAAATACCGGTTCGTCACTCAAGCCCAGAAAGCCTCCGGCACGCGTGGACGCGTGATGAGCCGCGGGCTGAGTTGGCGGAATGCTCCGTGACGGTTCAGAGGCCGCACGCTGGGCAGCCGCCGCTCGCGCCCGACGGAACGTTGCGATCCCCAAGAAGTCGCCTTGGCCCGCCGGCAAAACTGCAATCACCGCGCTGGGACGGGCCAGAGCGTAATCCACGGGTCCGCGAAGAAGGGTGTCAATCCTTGTCCCCTGCGCCAGCATGGAACGAAGAATGGAAGTGGTTTTCTGATCAAATGCAATCCAGCGTGCCATGGGCAGACCATCCGTGAATTTGAACTGAGACAAGCGGCTATTATTTGATGCAAGCTGCTCGCCCCGCGTTTGATCCGGCTTTCGACGTTATGGTTGAAGATCGGCTTTGATGCTCCCTGTTTTGACTGCGAAGGTTTGACGATCAAGTTGCGCTTCATTTACTCTCCGGCCTTAGACTTTCTTCACGGGAGAACAACGGGATGTCCAAATTCCTGCTTGGCCGGCGTCAGTTTGCTTTGGGCGCGGCTGCGGCTGTCACTACTGCGCTGATTCCAAAGGGGAATGCGCTGACTATTGATGCGTTGGCCCAGGCCGCTGCGACGAATACCCAGCCCCTTGATTCCCAATCTCTTGAAGCCAAGACGAAAGCCGCCATGGCCAAGCTTTCCCCCTCCGCTCAGGCCGAGGTGGAGATGAAAGTGGCATCCATTTTCCGCAAATATGGTGAGCGGCTTAGCGACGAGCAGAAAGCCGACATCCGCCGCATTATGGCTGAATCACAGGAAGGGCTGGAAAAGATGCGGGCCTTCAAACTGGAAAACTCTGACCAGCCTGCCGATGCCTTTCGCGCTTATCGTTCGGAAGTAAGTCCAGAAGCAAGTCTCGGCGCAGCCCATGGAAACGGCGCGACGAAACCTGCCCAGTCCAAGCCGAAGAAAGAGAAAAAATAAATGCTCAGCGAAGATATTCTCTTTCTTTCTGTCACTGAACTTTCAAAGCGCATTCACGCGCGTCAGCTTTCGCCTGTTGAACTGGCGGAAAGTTACCTGGACCGTAGCCGCTCCATCGGCACAAAGCTGAATGCCTATGCCACGCTCACGCCTGATCTGGCGATGAAGCAGGCGCACGCGGCGGAAAAAGAAATCGCGGGAGGGAAATATCGCGGCCCGCTGCACGGCATTCCTTATGCGGCCAAAGATCTGCTTGCGGTAAAAGGCTATCCCACAACGTGGGGTGCGCGGCCCTACGCTGACCAGCGCTTTGATTTTGACGCCACAGTCATCAAAAAGCTGGAAGCCGCCGGCGCGGTGCTGCTGGGCAAGGCAGCCATGATCGAGCTGGCGGGAGGCATGGGATATCGCTATGCCTCGGCGTCAGCCACCGGCGCTGCCAAAAACCCCTGGAACACCGATTACTGGACCTGCGGATCGTCGAGCGGCTCTGCCGCCATCACCGCCGCAGGGTTGGCGGCCTTTGCTATTGGGACCGAGACGTGGGGATCGATTATCTGCCCGTCAGGATTTTGCGGGCTCAGCGGCTTGCGCCCGACTTATGGACGCGTGAGCCGCGGCGGAGCCATGGCCCTCTCTTATACGATGGACAAGATTGGCCCCATCACTCGCAGTGCCGATGATTGCGACCTGGTCCTGAAAGTTGTTTCCGGTCACGATGCGGAAGATCTGGGCTCGCTGCCGGAAGCCGCCGCAAAATATACCGGCGCGCCTGAGGTAAAGGGCAAGCTGCGCGTGGGCTGGCTGGTGAACCAGTGGAAGGAAATCAAGCCCGATGTGAACGGGCCAGTGATGGCCGCGCGGCAGGTGCTGGAAAAGACCGCGTCCATTGAGCTGAGCAATACCACGCTACCGGATGGTCCATGGGAAACCGCGGCAGGGCTAGTGGTTTCCGTTGAAGGCGCAACAGCCTTTCGAACGCTGATTCAATCCGGACGCGTGGCCGAGCTGAGCGATCCACTGGGAAAAATCGGCGGCTACATGAATGAGGAAATCAGCGCGTCAGACTTCATCCTGGCCCAGCGTATTCGCGCCATTCTGCAAGCAAAGATGGATGAAATTTTTCAGCACGTTGATGTTCTGGCCACTGCCTCACTACCCGTTACCGCCAGCAAGCTCGACGCCAATCTGGACGAGGCATTGACCTTTGCCGATCCCATCGGCGGCATCGGCAACATCTGCGGACTGCCGGCGATCACGGTACCCTGCGGCTTTGGCCAACACAGTTTGCCAGTGGGCATCCAGTTTATTGGCCGCGCGCTGGATGACGCCAAAATTGTGCAAGCAGCGCGTATTTTCCAGCGCCAGACAGACTGGCACCGCAAACATCCGGCCCTTAGTTAAAGCGGGCAGAACAATGATGGATAAGGTGTTTCACCTGAGTGCGCTTTCAGCGCTCGCTGTGCAATACTAAATGGGTCGCCGCGTATCCTCTGATCCCCGAGGCGCGTGCCTCCAATGATCCAGAATGTCCGCTGATTTGTTGACCGGAACACGGTTTAATCCGGAACCGCTGCGTGAGTCCATCCTGCGGCATATTCATTACGCGCTGGCTCGCCCCGGCGGCAGTCTTGTGCCCCGTGAGCTTTTTAAGCCTCTTTCGCTCACCATCCGCGATCATCTCATCGATGGCCTGCTCAAAACCGAGCGGCGTTACCGTGAAGCGAAGGTCAAGCGCCTGGGCTACCTCTCCATGGAATTTCTGATGGGGCGCTGGCTCAGTGACAATCTGTGCAACCTTGGCCTGGGGGATCAATGCCGCGCTGTGCTGGCGGAGTTTGGCGTGAGACTGGAAGACGTTCTTGAAGTGGAGCCTGACGCGGGCCTGGGCAACGGCGGCCTTGGCCGGCTGGCTGCCTGCTTTCTGGAGTCGCTGGCCACCATGGGCATGCCGGGTTTTGGCTATGGCATCGATTACGAATATGGCATGTTCAAGCAGGAGATTGTTGGCGGCTTCCAGCGGGAAAAGCCCGACCAATGGAAGTTGGAAGGGACGCCATTTTACATTGAGCGTCCTCAGGATTTCTGCACTGTTCCCATGTACGGGCGGCTGCAATCATCGCGTGATTCGCACGGCAACCGGCGGCAGAGCTGGGTAGATAGCAGAATTGTCGTTGGCGTGCCCAATGATCTGCCCGTGGCCGGCTACGGTGGTGAGACCGTAAATTTCCTTCGCCTGTTCACGGCACGCGCGTCAGAAGATTTTGATATTGAGATTTTCAATCGTGGCGACTACATTCGCGCCGTTGAGCAGAAGATTGCCTCGGAAAATATCTCCCGCGTCCTTTATCCTTCTGACTCAGTCCTCTCCGGCAAAGAGCTGCGGCTGAACCAGGAGTATTTCCTGGTGGCGTGCGCATTGCGCGACCTGCTGCGCAATTACGTGTCCACGCATGCGGGCTTTGACGATCTTCCCGCCAAGGTCGCCATCCAGATGAATGACACGCATCCCAGCCTCTGTGTGGCTGAGCTGATGCGTCTTCTGGTGGACGAGAATGCGCTTGACTGGGACTACGCCTGGGAACTGACTGTCGCAACGCTTGGCTATACCAATCACACGCTGCTGCCGGAGGCGCTGGAAAAATGGCCTGTCTCGCTGATTGAGCGCGTTCTGCCGCGTCACACGGAAATTATTTTTGGCATTAACCATCAATTTTTGCGCACGGTTGCGCGCAGCTGGCCGGGAGATATTGACCGGCAGCGCCGCATGTCAATCATTGAGGAAGGTCCGGAAAAGCAAGTACGCATGGCCAACCTGGCCATAGTCGGCAGCCACGCCATCAATGGAGTTTCCCGGCTGCATTCTGAGCTGATCAAAAGCGCGCTGGTGCCGGACTTTGCCCAGCTTTGGCCGGAGCGCTTTAGCAATAAGACCAACGGAGTTGCTCCGCGGCGCTGGATATTGAAAGCCAATCCGGGCCTCTCCGCGCTGCTTACCCGCACCGTGGGAGAAGAATGGATTACCGATCTGGAGCGCGTGCGTGCGATTGAAAAAAGCGTGGGCGATGCCGCTTTCCGCGATGAATTCCGCCAAATCAAGCGTCGTAACAAAGAAAAACTAACGCGCGAGGTCTTTAACACCACCGCCGTAGTCATTGATCCGCAATCAATGTTTGATGTCCACGTGAAACGCATTCATGAATATAAGCGCCAGCTCTTGAACGTGATGCGCGTGATCCATGAATACCTGAGCATGGTGGATGACGGTGCGGAACCGCAGCTAATGCGCAGTTATATTTTTGCCGGCAAGGCTGCGCCGGGATACTGGGCGGCCAAGCAGATCATCAAGCTCATCAATAACCTCGCCCAGGTGGTGAACTCTGATCCGCGGGTGAAAGATCGCATCAAGGTCGTCTTCGTTCCTGACTATCGTGTTTCGCTGGCGGAAATCATTATGCCGGCCGCCGACCTCAGCCAGCAGATATCCACGGCGGGCATGGAGGCTTCCGGTACCGGCAACATGAAGCTGGCCATGAACGGCGCGCTCACGCTGGGCACGCTTGACGGGGCAAATATCGAAATTATGGAAGCGGTGGGCGAAGACAATATTTATACTTTTGGCCTCACGCGTGAAGACGTGAGCTGGTACCAGGAGTCGCGAGGCTACAATCCGCGCGAGATCTATAACAATGATCTTACAGTGCGACGCGTGGTGGATTGCCTGGGATCAAACCGGTTGTGTCCGGACGAACCTGGCCTTTTCCGGTGGATTGTGGATGAATTGCTGGATCGCGGCGACCGCTATTTCCATCTGGCCGATTTGTCTTCTTACATTGAAGCCAGCCATCGCGCGGAAAATGACTACCGCGAGCCGGACGTCTGGACTGCCAAGTCCATCCTGAATGTGGCGCGGACCGGCTTCTTCTCCAGCGACCGCACCATTGCCGAGTATGGCCGCGATATCTGGAACATTCGTCCCGCCGGTCCCGGTACCCAGCGGGAATCTGATTTGGCTAAGGAGCCGATTCGGGCAGAGGTTTCGCGCTAAGAGGCCTAGCCAGCGAACTGACATAAAGCCTTAGCTCGGCCTGCGAATCGATTCTTCCCACATATTTCCACAGACTAAACACACTTTTTAACACGTTTTTAACATTTGGCGTGTCTTGGCGCGAGTGTAATAAAGACAGGTGGATGCAGCATCTATCGCAGCGTAACTCCGCAGCGAATCCCTAGCCAAGGAGAGAAATCATGCGAATCGTCCAATCACCCTACCAGGCCCGAATCGTCCCCCAGAGCGCAGGCGCACCTAACCTGTGGCGCTGCGTGATTGAGCAGGAAGACTCACGAGAAGTGGTGGTGCTGCATGAAACCGCCCGCAAAGAGGACGCGCGCTGCATGGCCCTGCTGGAATTGGCGCGGCTGGAACCCACAGGCATGGCATCACGACGGTCGCCGGGAAGCGAGTGAGCGGTTTCCAAAGCAGCTTACCGAGGATGTGTGAAGATCGAAGCCGATTGGAGTTTTCGTAAGGAGAGCTTGAATGTGTACGGATAGCTCCAACCATGCTTAAAAAAAGTCCTATCCGATCGTGACAGCCCGTTCAAAAATGAAAATGGGCCCGGAGTAAGGGCCCGCTTTCGCGAGTAAAAGAGAAAAGACAGGTTCGAATTTTCTCCTTGATGAAGCGATTTAGATTGTTGTACGCCGTCGGTTTTAACGCCAGATGAACCTACCATTAAGGTTCTGTGATCCGCCTGCGGCGGCCATTTCAATCTGAGAATCCGCCGGTCGTGAATTCCAAGCTTCAGTCAAGCCGTGCGCAGCGGCCTGCGGTAAAATCCTGTGTTACACTGATATTGCTTCCTGTGATGTCCCTCATCTGATAGATTTCCACAGCAAGGGCGCGTAGCTCAACTGGCAGAGCAACTGACTCTTAATCAGTAGGTTGAAGGTTCGATTCCTTCCGCGCTCACCATCTCCGAAGCATTTAAGACGCTCACAAACCCCGGCCTGGGAGTCTGCGAATTTGGTCACAGGCCCTCTTGAGATGTTGTTGCTCGGTCCTCTTCGATCATCTCAATCCACAATTTCATGGTTAAGTCGTCGTGGGCTTGATTGGCCAGATAGGGACGAAGTTCTTTCTCGTAACGTTCCTTAAGGATCTTGGTATCGAGAGGAACCTTCTTTGCAAGGAACTTTACATCTTCGCGATCACGATGGTTGTTGCGTCTTAATTTGGCTAGAACCAAATCGTGAACTTCTAGCGCAAATAATCGGAGATGGTTGTAGACGCCTGGAAACATTTCGGTCAAGCGGTTTTCGTAGCTGTCGGGGTGATCACATACAGTTACTATATCTAAATAGATTTTGTGTTTTTGATGCAGCTCCGAGCCCTGTCCAGCTTTCTCAACGAGCAACTGTCTCTGATCTTGGGGGGTAATTTCAAGAGTATCAACATCCGATGTGACTCTTGGCAATCCATACAACTGTTTAATTACGAATCCACCCAAGCAGCGGAGATACACTTCTTCCGTTAGGAGTGCATCCACTTCGATTAGGAAGGAGTGCCAGGGTTCAGGAGGTTTATTGTGTGACATGATCTAAGTGCTCAGGCAGAAGATCAGAGAGAACATGCCATTGACGTGCTTCAGGAGGCCGCCTCTCTTCTAACCACTTACGCTCTGCCTTGGTCATATGTTCATTGCAAAGCGTTTCTTCTTGAACAAGAGTCGACCGCTGCAATCGCGTTTCCACAGCGCGTAGAGTTTCTGCCACCGAACCATTTTCCTTCTGCTCGGCAAGTTTGCGTGCCAGAGTGACAACAAATCCCAAGCGATTCGTTACATCATGAGCTTTTGCTTCTCGCACAACCCAATTCCAATCCATATTGGTGAAAGCGTACACGAGCCACGTAAGCCCTTCAGCGACACGGCTTTCTAACTCATTCTTGGTTAAAGCAGCAACCAAGAGTTCTGCTGGATTCCAATGAGGACGATCCACCTTGATATAGGAAAACCCAGGATATCCGAGAGCGGCGAGCTGATTCGCTACTGCTTCACTTTGGAGCTTGTCCCACACTTGCTCCCCCTGCATTGGAAGTGCTGAATACGACAAGCCATACACTTCGACTACGCGAAAAAGATTCCTCGCAGGGACTGGGCGTCGGTTGTTTTCAAGCATCGACAAGTACGCTTGCGTGACCCCCAAGATTGATGCGGCTCGCTCTTGAGTTAACCCTTTCTGCTTTCGAGCTGTCCGAAGATCCAACATGTCATTACCTCTGTATTGATTCGATGCTTAAATATAACATTAATTGTTATATTTATCCAATAATTTAAGATGCTTCATCAGCAACACGCTTTGTCAACATGCCATTTATTCACATGCTTACAATAAACGGCTTATTTTCATCATTTTGCAGGTTAGGGTACCCGAGTCGCCCATCAGTTAACAGGGGAGATCACGATGGCGACTTCCAGATGATCCGTCCGAATTGGGGCGCAGCAACTTGTCGGGTAAGCCTTCCAGACCCTTGCCGAGCCAGACACACGGCTAGGATTTCTCACAATCCATTGGCACTGCCTTTCCTTCGCGCTCACCAAATCTTGTCAATCTCAGTTTGAAGAATCCATCTGGCCCGGATATAAAATCCCACCCAAAGGATCTTTCACCATCGCGCAAGTTCAAACAGTCCGCGGCCCTATCGATTCGTCGCAGCTCGGCACCACGTTGATGCACGAGCACGTCTTCGTGCTGGATACGAAGATTCTCCAGAATTATCCGGAAGAGTGGGGAAGTGAAGAGCAGCGAATTGCTGATGCCGTAACGCGGCTGAACGAACTCAAGGCCAGGGGCGTCGATACGATTGTCGATCTCACGGTGATTGGCCTGGGACGCTATCTCCCAAGGATCAAGCAGATCGCGCAGCAGACAGAAATTAACATCATCGTCGCCACGGGTATTTACACGTATCACGATGCTCCGCTCTATTTTCATTTCCGCGGGCCGGGCACGGTGCTGGGCGGTCCGGAGTTGATTGTGGATATGTTGGTGCGCGATATCAACGAATGGATTGCCGATACAGGGGTAAAAGCCGGAATCCTGAAATGCGCCACAGACGAGCCGGGAGTCACCAAGGATGTTGAGCGAATTCTGCGGGCCACCGCGCAGGCGCACCGGAAGACCGGCGTGCCAATCTCCACGCATACACATGCCCGGCGGCGTGTAGGCCTGGATCAGCAGAGAATTTTTCGCGAGGAAGGCGTCGATTTGTCACGCGTGGTAATCGGTCACTCCGGCGACACCACCGACCTCGCCTATCTGGAAGAGCTTGTTGGCAACGGCTCATACATTGGCATGGACCGCTTTGGCATTGATACGATTCTCTCTTTTGAAGACCGCGTCAATACTGTGGTGGCAATGTGCCAGAGCGGCCATGCGGGAAAGATGGTGCTATCGCATGATGCGGCGTGCTACAACCATTGGCTGCCGGAGCGTCCGCTGCCGACGATACTGCCAAGATGGAATTACCTGCACATCCATAACGACGTGATTCCCGCACTGAAGCAGAAAGGCGTGACCGACGAGCAATTGCAGACCATGCTGATCACGAATCCGCGCAAAATCTTTGAAAGGCAGGGAGCGTATTGAGCTGAGATGGGCGCCGAATCGTCTCCCTGAGGTCTGACAAGGCCATCTCAGGCGGCCAGCGGATCGTCCTTCTTCTGGTTCTGATTTTCCTTCTGCCGCTCGCCTGGGTCCTGGTCAACTTCCATCTCCGGCTCTTTCGATTCCGGATCAATGCGTGCGAGGGATTTTCTTCTCCAGGCTTTTTCTTGTCTTCGTTGCGTTCTTGCTGGTCGGTTGGTTGTTTCATGTACGGTTGGATGGCCGATGAGTTTCTTGTGTCGCCTCTCACGGGCTTGCTCCTGATGTTTCGCGCGAATCGCGAGATCGGATGTTTTGCAGCCCGCCGTCCGGCAAGCCGGAATTTCTTAAGCCTCTAACGTGAATCGCTCAAAGAAATAACTGGCACTTCCAGAGTTCCCACACGGCCGGTGGCCAGGTCGCGCACTGCCAACCGCACACGCGCAACATCTCTCGTCCGTAAGAATTGCACTGTTTGCGTCATCCCGCTTCCCTGGATCCGTGTGATATCCGCGGACTTAAGTTTGATTCGTAAACTTGCATAGTTCTGGCTCAGCACGCCGCCCTGTGTGTCAAAGGTAGCTACAGCAACGTCCATGCGAAAAGCAGGGTGTTCACCCTGTATCGGCATCAAGCTTGAGCCATCAATCCACAGTTTAAAGCTGCCAGGATCGTTTGGATCAAGCTCTCCCATCAGGAGAAGTCCGTTTGCGGTCTGGCCGGTCTCGCGAACAAATGTTTCCAACTGAGATCGGCTGATTGCGTCTGACGATGATCGGATCTCGGCGAAATAACTCTTGCGATACCGCAGTTGAATCCCCGGACGCGTGCATATGATGCGTATCTTATGAATTTTCCCATCGGGTCTGGAAAGCAATGGATTGAAAGCGAGAGCATAAAAAGAGTCGCCGTCAGTGTAGGCGTCCTGCAATTCGCGCGATATGTCATTGTGATTGTAGAAAGCCTGGCCGCCAGTTAGATCGGCCACATTGCGCATGGATTGCTGGCGTTGCGCTATGCTCTGCGTCAGCGCATTCTGGTAGAGCCGGACGCTTTCCTGAGAGGTATCTGTCATCCCCGTCTCAAGTCCCTGGGCGTCCACCGGATAAACCGCAATACCCGAGTGCGCCAGCACCTGTGAGATTTGCTCGAGAATTCCCGTGAAATCACGCGGATCCCCGTAGAGATAGCCTCCATAAGAGCCCTCCATGGCAGGGGTAAGCCCGGTAAGGTTGGTGGGAAACATCCCGGCAGGGAACGACCCCGAAAGCCAGATCAGGTTCTTGCGTCCGCGCAACCCTTGCACATGTAGGGCCAGTGCCGTCAGCGCCAGAGCTGTTCGTTGCACACGCCAGTCCGTCAGGGTCGTGTCCAGAGATCGACTGGCTCGTTTCTCCGGCTGGAGATTAGCCGTATGAATTCCCCCTTTCTCTATGCTTGAAAGCAGGACGGTGCGGTTCGTGGTGAAGTCCTGGATCAGATGCAGCGACCGATCCAGTGCATAGATTGCAAGAGGTTTTGCAAGATCGGCAGCTCTGATGAATTCTTTGAGCTGTTCCTGCGCCTGCGGCTGCAGTTCAAGCGGAGTATTCAACCAATCCACCAGCAGGAGCGTGCACCCATTGAGCGGAACTTCTGATACATCTTCGGCAAAGTTGGTATACGCAGCTTTGGATTTGTGCTGTGCCAGCGCGCGCACACGCTCAGTTGCATGCGGATCGAGTTTTTCTACTTTTTCAAAAGAAAAGTGGGCGAGCTCGCGCTGACGATCATCTTCAAAAACTTTGAATTCATCCGCTCGCAAGTCGGTAACCGCCTTACCGTGGGAATCGGTAGCAACCGTATCCACTTCCACGAGCTGGGTTTCAGTGCGAAACGTCGGCGTTTGAGGAGTGCCCTGCTGTGATGTGCAGTATGGCGGCGAAGCCAGGAATGTAGTCAGACTTAATAGTGCAACAAAAGCTACAGCAAATAAGCGGACCATGGATTTGGATACCTGAGACTAGACTTTAACACTGGCGCTCGAAAGAGTCCTAGCGTTACCCCGCGCAACTTTTTTCACCTGCTGGTGTTTATAGATATATAAACGTTCTGATCTTTATCAGAGCTGTATGGGGAAGGGTTCCTGAGGGGTAAACGGAATCTTTTACTGCGGAAATGCGATGCGAGAAGCGGCTGCGGGCGATCCCGTGGCCGCTTTTTTCCTTTAGAATTGATCCATGTCGAACGCAGGGCCGCTGTTTCGTCCTTATGACAAGCTGGTAAAGATTACGCTGGGGGAAAAGCAGTTTGAAGTCCCGGATGGCAACATGCTTCTGCGGGCGTTGCAGTTTCTCTCTCCTGAAGATATCTCTTACGGAAAGTTCTGCTGGAATGAAGAGTGCCAGTATTGCCGGGTGAATTATGATCTGGGGCCGGACACGCCGAACCGCACGGCAATTTCATGCAAGCTGATGGTGCAGGATGGAATGCGCGTGACGGAAGTGGCGCAGGAGATTAAGTATTGCTTGCGGAAGTTGGGGCTGGACCTGAAGGTGAAACCAGCGGTGAAGTAATGTCTAGTGGTGGCTGGGCGAAGGGCGAGGAGTTTTGCCCTTGGAGGCCGCGCCCGCGGCCCCCAGTTTTGTAAGACGGTCACGGGCCTGCAAGGCTTCCGGGCTTTTGGGATAGCGGCTGATCAGGCTGCGCAATTCCTGCACTCCTGCATCGCGCTGACCAAGTTCCAGCAGCGCATACGCTTTCTTTAGCTGGGCGGCCGCGGTCTTGTTTCCGCCGGGGTACTGATCAAGAACTTTGTTGTACGATTGCACTGCGCCGGCAAAGTTTCCCTGGCGATAAGCAATTTCTCCCAGGTAAAACTGCGCGTTGCCTGCAAGATCGGTATTTCCATACACCTGTAAATACTGGGCAAATTCCTGCGATGCCAGATCGTTCTTATTGGCGTTGTAATCGCGCAGACCATCATTATAGAGCTGGTCTGCGGGCGGAGCTTGCGGCACATTGTTCGCCGCGCCGCCGGGACTGCCGCCAGGCTGAGAGCCCGCGGGCGGAGCGGTAATATTCTGCTGCGCAGTCTGCATGTCGTCGAGCTGTTTGCTGACTTTGGCCAGGCGCGCTTTTAATTCGTCCACGGCATCATGCAGTGCCTGCACCTGCCCGGAAATCTGGTCCACTTTGCTGCCTGCGTCAGAGGTTTGCTGTCCCAGGGTCTTTTGCAGATTCTGGACAGCGGATCCCATCTTGTTCACGTTGTCTGTCTGCTGCGTGAGCAGATCTTTCATCACGCCCATGCGCTCGTCGAATGACTGCTGCATGCGGGACATATTGTCCTGCATGAGCTGGAGCTGGGTCTGGACCTGGATGAGCTGCGATTTGGTGTCCGCGGCGATAGCGGTATGGCTGGCGCACAGCGCAAAAAATAGCAGGGCGAGCATGACGACAAAACTTTGTTTCTTCATAGGCATTTAACTCTTTAGATGCAGAATAGCTGTTGTTCCTGCAAGGATTTTTGTTTTATCGACGAGGAAGCGCTTCCTCTAAAGTGTGCACCGGATTCAGGGCTTGTGGAAAGCAAACCTTGGGCGCGAACCAAACTTGATAAGCCGGACGAGCACTGGCCCGTCCGGCCCTTTTATTTAGTGTAACAGTGAGAAATGATCGCGGCGGTTTTTCTGCCAGCAATCCTCATTCTGCTCAGTGCATTGTGGTTTTTCCTTGCCATAGCTAATGGTCTTGAGGGCGTCGGCACTAATGCCGTTGCGAATTAGCGCCTGCTTGGCTGAGTCAGCGCGACGCTCACCCAACGCCAGATTGTATTCGGTGGAACCACGATCGTCGCAGTTGCCTTCAATCTGGACTTTCCATCCTTTTTGCTTGATGGTCTGTGCCGCTTGCGCCAATGCCTGTTGTGCATCCGGACGCAAATCAGCCTTGTCATAGTCGAAGTAAATGTCCTTCACCATCTGGGCAAAGAGCTGATCGTCGGTAACAGAGGGCGGAGTTGGCGCCGGCGTGGGCGTTGGAGTTGCCCTTGGAGCCAGCGAAACCTGTGCCGTAGCCTCCTGCGTTCCCGCTGCGCCTTTGGCGGTCAAATGGTAAGTGGTAGTTTGCGTCGGCGAGACGGTTTGTGATCCGCTGGGATCAACCTTGTTGCCGTCAAGGGCAACATCAGTTGCGTTCTCGGTGCTCCACGTCAATGTGGCCGACTGGCCAGCTTCAATGGAAGCCGGGTTGGCGGAAAGATTAGCGACCACTGCTTTAGGCTGCGGCGGTACTTGGGGCGGTGCGGGTGGCTTCTTTTTACAACCGCTTGCCACCATCAACAAAGCCAGCACCCCCAGGACGACGATCCGATTGCTCGTGCTCTTGTTCACCTCATGTCCTCCAAAAAATAATGCAATTTACTATAAAGCCTATTTAAAGCTCCAATTGGGCTGGCTATTGCGGCCCTGGCGCGTTAGTTGCTGCAAGTGCGTGCCGTCCGCCAGAACGCTCCAGATCTGTTCATTGCCCGTGCGGTTGGACTGGAACACAATGTGCCGCCCATCCGGAGACCATGACGGAAAATCATTGCGCCCGCCATCGTGGGTCAATTGTATGATCTGTCGTGATGCGATATCCATAAGATAAATATCCGAGCCGCCCAGCACTCCGGGGCCGTAGTTCCGCACCCACGCAAACGCCAGCAGCAGCCCATTGGGCGACCACGCTGGCGAAACAGCATAGCCCTGGTCGGTCATCTTTTGCACGTTACTACCGTCCGCGTCCATTACGTAGATTTGCGGTAGTCCGGTGCGTCCACTTACCCAGGCAATCTGGCCATTCGTTTTGGGATTAAACACCGGGGACACATCGCCCTTGCCGGTACTCAACCTGCGTGCGCCCGCGCCGTTCGCGTCCGCGACGAATATCTCTGACAGCCCGCTATGAATTGTGGATGCAAAAGCGATTTTAGTTCCATCTGAGGCCCATGCGGGAGAAAAATTGTCGCCGGCATTTCGCGGGAACGCCACGGTGCGTCCCAGCTCGAGCGAATACATCATGATCTGCCATGACTCTTTGGTCAGCCCACTAAACGCCAGCCGCGTTCCGTCGGGTGAAATCCGTGGTGACAGCGCAATCGACCCCAGCTTGGTAATCTGCCTCTGGTTCGCGCCGTCATAATCCATTGACCAGATTTCCTTGTTCCCGCTGCGATTGCTCACAAAATAAATCTGGCTCTCCGCGATTCCGGCAATGCCGCTGCCCAGCCGCGCAATAATCTCATCGGCAAAGCGGTGCGCGATCGTCCGGGCCATGTCCGGTGTGGCGTCTTCTTTATATTGCTTGCCCAGGATCTGCGGCGCACCAGGATTCTTCACGTCATACAGCCAGCCCTGGACATCAACTTTCCCGCTGTTCACGCCCAGGTTGCCAAACGTGAGCACTCCCGCGTTTGGCGGCGGATCTCCCCAGGCCTTCGCTTGCAACTCCTGCGGCTGTCCTGGCGTTTGCGACGGATAAAAACTCTTGGCTACCAGATCAAAAATTCCCGCATTATCCAGATCATTCCACAGCGTCTGGTTAAACACGGTGTTGAGCGGTGCGGTTTGCGGATCGGCATTGGCCGCCTTAAAATCCGGCACGGCGATCCGCGGCCGTTCCTGGCCCATATTCAGTTCAATCTTGATTCGGTCCTGCGCGGCTGCGCTTAAAAAGCTGCCGAGCAACATTGCACCTAAGAGAAGTAAGCTCAGTTTTTCTGTACCAACTCTTTTTTCTTTAAACATGAATTCGCCTATTTCGGAGGATAGTCAAACCAGAAATCTACAGTCACGCTGTTGCCTTCCGGCAATTTTCCAAAACTATCAATGCGCTGAATCGCCCGCATAGCCGACTGGTCCAGTGACGGAATTCCACTCGACTGCGCCAGATGAACGTTCGCCGGGCTGCCATCGCGCGTGATATCAAACTCAATAAACGCCCGATGCGGCGCCTTGATGCGTGGATCAATCTCATACGTCAACCAGTTTTGCTGCACGCGCCGCTTCACGCCATCCACATACCAGCCATACCTGCCGCCAAAATCCGCATTCTGGAAACTGAATCCGCCTTTGTAATTGGCGGTTGTTACTGATCCATAAGGTCCGCTCACCGGCCCGCCTTCACCGTATGGAACTGCGGTTTCCGGTGTCGGAACCGGCCGCGGAGGCGGCTGAACATGCGCCTGCTGCACTGGCTTTTCCACCTGCTTTGGCGGCTTAACTTTTCCCTGGATCGGTACTGCGTCGTCCGGCGGCTTCTCCACCGGCTTGGCTTCAGGCTGCGTCTGCGTCACGCCCTTGCTTTCATTGGCCACGATGTTGTCTGACTGCTCCTGCTTCGGAATCGGAATCGACGCGCTCACCAACTGCGCCGTCACCGCGTCGCCTTGCTTAATGCCCCAGTCGTTGGCTGTGCTGTGGCTCTGCATGGCGAAGCCCCACGCAACAATGGCCAACACCAGCAGCCCGTGGAATCCCACGGAAAGAAGCACTGGCCCCTTCCATTGCTCGCGCTCATAAAACAGGTTGGACCGGACATATGCCATGGTTAGTAATTAGCAATCAGCATTCAGCAAACAGCCCTTTAAACACGTCGTCATCACGACCGGCGTTAAATGATCCCGTACATTTAGTCTTCTAAAAGCTTCGTCATCCCGATGGTCGTCAAGCGAGCGCGCGTTCTCATCAGCGCGCGAGTAGGCCGGAGGGACCTTTTGTTCAAAAAAACAATTCTCCCAAACAACGCTTCAACAGAGAACCCCCAAAGCCCCACTTCTTGCCTTGCTGTCGTTTGAACTTGTCCCCAAATCCGCGTCTATCCGCGTTAATCAGCGGTAAGGTTTTGCATTTCCGATCTGCGGTTATCTGCGCTCATCTGCGGCAAAAACTACTTCTTCCCCGGCTGAATCGGTTCCGTCACAATGCTCACATTGGTAATCCCCGCGGATTTCACCGCGCTCATCACCGTGGCAAACGCGCCAAAAGCCACGTTCTCATCGGCACGCACATACACTGCCTGTCCTCTGGGATCGCGGAAATGTTTGCGCAATGCGTCGCCAATCTGGTCCAGCCGCACGTGGTCGTTGTTCAGGTAAACTTCCTGCCCTTTGGTGATGGAAATTACCAGGCGCTCCTCGGAAACTTCCTTCACCACTTTTGTTTTGGGGACGCTGACTTCAATGCCGGACTGCAGCACCGGCGCGGTGACCATAAAAATGATCAACAGCACCAGCACCACATCCACAAACGGCGTTACGTTGATTTCTGAAAGCGACGTTTCCGTGCGCCCGCTCTTGGTGGTAAATGCCATCAGCGCACCCCCGTTGTGACCCCGGTGGTGCGCTCGATAAAGTTCATGATCTCCATGGTGAAGTCGTCCATGCGCGAGCCAAATTCGCGCAGGCTATGCGTGAACTGGTTATAGAAGATCACGGCCGGGATGGCGGCAAACAGTCCGGCGGCGGTGGTAATCAGCGCCTCGGAAATTCCTGGCGCTACCGCGCGCAGCGTAGCGGAACCCTCGCTGCCCAGTCCGTTGAACGCGTCAATAATGCCCCACACCGTGCCAAACAGTCCGATAAACGGTGCTACAGCACCTGTCGTCGCCAGCCACGGCAGCCGGCGTTCCAGCCGCGTCAACTCTTCTGACGAAGCAATCTGCGCCGCTCTTTGCACAGCATTAATGTTGCCCTCGCCCTGCCGCCGATACTCGTCATAGGCGTTGTCAAACACCGCTACCAGAGGACTGGGCTTGAACTGCTCAGAGACCGCCGCCACGTCCTGCAAGCGTTGCGCCTTGCGGAACGCCCGCAGAAATCGCCCGCTCTGTGCGCGGGCCCGCTTGATGGAGCCCCACTTGGTAAGAATGATGGACCATGACAAGATGCTGAATATCAGCAGGATAATAAGGACTACCTGCGCCACGGCCCCGGTCTGCCGTATCAGGTTAAAAATCTCTCCGCCAACAAATGACGCCAGGACTGGCGCGATCATGGACGCGAACAGGGGGAATTGTAGATTTATCATTGCAAAGTCAACCGCCTCTATCAGTTAACTCTTCCGACCGTAACACCTCGTGCTGCTCACGTCAAACGGGTGAATACATTGGCTAAACAGGGTTAGGGTTGGGTTAGGAGCAGTGTGATGTTCTCATTCTAAAGTGTCTGAAGCCGGTTCGCTGGAACTCAAAACTTCACCGTCCTGAGCGCAGGTATTGCTTCTATTGGCTCCAAAATAAAATATGCATTGTTTAGTCACTGGGTGAGGCCCTTTTCGGTGTATCCTTAGACGAATATTTGACGAAAACATGGCGGAGCAACTCCAATTCGGCGGAGCGTGGACGCAACAGAAACTCGACGCCTTGAGCAAATACCTGCGCGCGTACACGAGAATTTTCAAAAAGAATCCGCGTGCTCAATACTTCCGCATTACCTATGTCGATGCATTTGCGGGAACCGGACACATTCCAGGCCGGGAACTAGGGCCGTTAGCTGAACACTTTCCAGGATTGGCGGAAAGTGCCGAAGAATATCGCAAGGGGAGCGTCAGTCGAGCGCTTGAAATTGAACCGCCCTTTGATAAATACATTTTTATTGAAAAAGACTCCGGAAAATGCGAGCAGCTCACAGCTCTTGCCGCCAAACTCCCTGGCAAGAACATAACGATCCTCAACGAAGATGCAAACGCCGCCCTGCTGAAGTGGTGCAGGGAACTCGACAAAAAACGCGAACGTGCGGTCGTCTTCCTCGATCCCTTCGGTGCATCCGTTGAATGGAACGTTATTTCCGCTTTAGGCCGCACCCGTGCTGTCGATTTGTGGATTCTGTTTCCTTTTTTTGCTGTCAATAGAATGCTAATTCGCAATCGCAAACCACCTGAGGCGTGGGCAAATCGTCTGACAAAAGTGTTTGGTACTCGAGATTGGGAGAGCGAGTTCTATTCAAGCACTGAGTGGGAGTCTCTCCTTGATCCAAAGCAGCCCATAAAGCAAGTTTATAAAACCGCAGATCATTACAAGATATCGGAATTTTTTATCAAGCAACTGCGCAATGAATTTGAAGGAGTGGGAGAGCCGCTAGCTCTTCATAATTCCACTGGTTCGCTTTTGTTTTTGTTATATTTTGCTGCTGCAAACGAACGAAGTGCAGAAACTGGGATCAAAATCGCTAAAAGCATAATTGGTAGATAAATGTCTGAAAAATCAAGCATCGAATGGACCGACGCAACGTGGAACCCTGTTCGCGGCTGCACCAAGATCAGCCCCGGATGCAAACACTGCTACGCCGAAACGTTTGCAGAAAGATTTCGCGGAGTTGCAGGCCATCCGTATGAACAAGGATTCGATCCACGCCTTGTTCCCGGGAAACTCAACGAGCCATTCAAATGGGCCACGTCGCGAATGGTTTTTGTGAATTCCATGAGCGACCTCTTTCACACGTATGTACCGGATGAGTATATCGAGCGCGTTGCAAAAGTAATGGTGGCAGCGAACTGGCACACATATCAGGTACTGACCAAGAGAGCAGATAGGCTCCAGGAACTTTTGTCGTCCCGTCTGCGTTTCGCGGCTGAAGCCAGGAACATTTGGTGGGGCGTGAGCGTTGAAAACAAGAAACACGGTTTGCCAAGAATAGATCATTTGCGTGATGCTCCTGCTCAGGTTCGTTTCTTGTCGGTGGAACCGCTACTCGAGGATTTGGGTCAAATGGACCTTTCTGGCATCCACTGGATAATTGTCGGTGGAGAGAGCGGACATGGTGCAAGACCGATGAAGCGTGAATGGGTGCTCAACATCCTGCAGCAGTGTCGTGAGCAAAACGTGAAGTTCTTTTTTAAACAATGGGGCGGCGTGCATAAAAGCAAGACGGGACGGCTGCTGGATGGCCGGACCTATGACGAGTTTCCTGATGCTGCGCAATACCCCATGGCAGATTTGCTTACGCGCCGTACACAATCTGCCCGGGTCGAAGCTTAGACATTGGGAGCCCCATTCACTCCTCCCCCCTCCCCAGCCAAACCCTCAAACTGCTCAACTCAACCACCTCCACTGGACACTCCGGCCAGTTATGCACCCAGCACACAATCAAATCGCACCCGCTGGGCAAGTGGCCGTGACGCAGAAAGTTCCGGCTCTCTTTTTCAAACTCAATTTTCACAAGCTGCCAGCGTTGGTCGTCGATCTTCCGCATCGCCTCGCAATCGGGAAACGGCTCCTGGATTCGCATCACCACAAACCCCAGCAGCCATGACACCATGCCGAACAGGTACACCACTCCCATCTCGTTGGACGGGCCAAAAGCCATGCCCACGTCCATCATCGGCGGCCCATAAACCGGACGATCAGTCAAAATCTTGCCCGTACCCGGCGGCCCACCAGCCGACATGGAGGTCGAGTTCGCCAGCCATCTCCCTTCGCCAGTCGCCTTCGCTATATCCAGCACGTCCGCCCACTCGCCGGGTAATTGCTCATGCCGTTCCGCGTATGCCACCATGGCTTGCGGCACCTGTCGCCAGCCTTTGAATCGGCTTACCAGCGGCTTGGAGCTATACGCGCTCTCGCGTTCGTACTCAAAAATTGTTGGCAGCTTTCCTGTTTTGCGCACCACTCCTGCCCAGTCTTCAAACAGGTCCGCCAGCGGCGTCGGTGCGCCCCGCGGAGGTTCCATCCCACACGCCCGCACCGCCATTCCGTAATTGCCAAATAATTTACGGATCGTGCGTGTGGATACATGCACACGTTCGGTTAACTCGCCCAGGCTTGGCGTGCGCCCCAGTTCCTGAGCGTACTTCCGGATAGCAGCGATGATTTCTTCCTTCTTCACAGTTCACCTCGCATAAAAAAAGCCACCCATTTTTTTGGGTGGCCCGTTCAGAATTGTTTTTTAGAGAAATATTGTGGACCGCAGGCGCCCTCGCCTGCGCACGCTTGGCATTTCTTGAATTTTTCAGGGTTCAGATCGACGAATGCATCTGCGATACAAAGGCCAATTGCCAACTGCTAATTGCTAGCTGCTTTGTTGTCTGTGTTCAATTTCTAATGTTTGAGATCGATTACAGGGTTTGAAGGCGTGAACGCAGCTAAAACACAAAAAGCCAAAGGCTAAGAGCCAATGGCCAACAGCTGCCCCTTTTTCGCACACCACGGCCACCTGTCCGGTGGCGATGTGTTGCACAAGAATGCATCCCTTTTCAGGGACACACTCTAGTCCACGGAGGCCGCGGTAACTTGTGACCCAAACGGTAGGCCACTGACCACAGAGGTGCAGGCCTTTTTGGGTTTCCCCGCGCAGTTTCTCGTTGCTAAACTGCGGTCATTTCCGGCGCCGCTCCCGTCAATGCCATCCTCACCTTAGACGAAAACAGAACGAAAGTCAAATACTATTTTTGCAATGGCGGGAAGCAGCCGATCCCTGATTAGCCACGCCGAGATAACGTTCCCAAACTTCGACCTACGAGCCTGACTAAATGCAAGTCACAGCAAAGCAAGCTGCTGAAATCACCGATCCACTGATACAATACCTGAAGCCGCAAAAACTCCGGAGAGGTGGCCGAGTGGCTGAAGGCGGCGGTTTGCTAAACCGTTATAGGGGCTAACACTTCTATCGGGGGTTCGAATCCCCCCCTCTCCGCCAGCATTCGTTCATTTCAGAATGATTTAACATCACTCTTTCCTTCGTACTAATGCACCTTTCAGAAGAACCGTCACCTCCTCCATGGCTTGCCGAGGCTGGGAGCTGCGGTGATACAGAAATGGGTCAAGCTCAAGTCTGGCGTTCGCGTGTCGATAATGGTGGTTCCCCACACTTTCGGAGGAAAACTTAACTTCAATTCTCATCTCCACATTCTGGTGTCTGGTGGCGGCCCGTCGATCTCTCGCGGTCGCGGCATATCGCCCTCCCATACGTCGCCGCGACTGGCTCAGTGAATGTTGATGAGTTCGGACTGCTGCGCGGGTTTACCGAGTTCCTCCAGCCACGCTGCCAGTCCCGAGTATGAGCAATCATTCGCCCCGGCCAGTAGATAGGAGCGAACGGACCCCCGCGGCCGGCTTTATCAGAGCTGAATACGTCATAGGGTCTTGGCCTTGCTCAGAAATGACGACTCCGCAATTTGCTATGTCACAAGGGAGGTCTTCTCGTGTCTCCTGTACTCGTCAATCGCTGCATACCATTCGCGCAGGTCTTCTTTGTTGATCAGATGGACGTTATTTTCGGTGTGGGACGCCGCCCGAAGAGAAGATTGTTCCAGGATTCAACATCGGAAAACGTTAAGGTGTTGAAAGCTGTTGAGTTTGAGGATTTGACCGTCTCAAAATCGACTACAGTTCCCGTTCGAAACCCTCACGCCGGCTTCAAATTGCATTCAATATAAGGAATTTAGAAGACTCGCTGACGGCTAGACCCTCTGGGTTTGCATCAGGTGCTCATCAGGCAAGTCATCACGGGAAATGCGGCGACGTTGATGCAGGAATTATAGGGACAGGACAGCCTTTTAACCCTACGAGGTTTTGGGGGTTTCCCGGCAAAGAGTATACTTTAATCTCACGCTTTTGCAGCGAGCAGCCTATGGACCGCAAGCCTGTAGCTCTGATCAGCATGCCTTCGCAATCGGGGGGCATTCCTTCCATCCAATTGGCCCTGTTGAAACCCACGCTGGAGAGGGCCGGTATTCCTGTCCAGGCGTTTTCACTTTTTATGTACCTGGGAACTCAAATTGGGTGGCCACTCAGCGAAACCCTCGCCGAGGTATGGCCCAGCCTGGTGGGCGAGTGGGTCTGGTCCAAAGCGGCTTTCGGTGAAGAAGCCAATCCCGACATTGAACAATACTTCCTCGCACACAGTGAGGCATTTGCGGCCATGTGCAAGGCAGCGGGCTGCACTCTGGAGGACTTGCGGCAATTTCGCAATTACGGAGCACAATCATTTATCGACTTCTGCGTGGACAGCACCGACTGGAGCCGCTTTGGCCTCATCGGGTTCACTGTGGTCTACCAGCAGTTGCTTTCCAGCCTGGCGCTGGCGCGCGCGCTCAAGAAGCGATATCCGCAGGTCCCTATCATTATGGGCGGCGGCGCCATGGAAGATGATATTGCCGACGAGATTATGAAAGGCTGTCCGCAGATGGATTATGTTCACTGCGGCGACGCGGAAATCTCATTTCCTCAGATGGTCGAACGCTTGTACAGCGGCCAAAGTATGGAAGGATTACAGGGAATCATGTGGCGCGATCTTCAGGGCCAGGTAAAGTATGCCGGACGAGCTCCCAATTTTCACGCGATGAACGAGACCCCGGTCCCAGATTTTGACGAGTTCTACTATGCGCGCCAGGCAAGCGGATATGGATCGTGGGGCCGGGCCCGTTCCGTGCAATTGCCGTTTGAGACTTCGCGCGGTTGCTGGTGGGGAGAGAAAAATCACTGTACTTTCTGCGGTCTGAACCGCTCCGGCATGGAATTCCGGGCCAAGACCGTTGATAACGTCATTGAGCAACTGGAGGCGCTCTCCAGCCGTTACCGCTGTTTCGATTTCTTCGCCATTGACAACATCATGGCCCCGGAATATACAGAAAAACTTTTCAGCCGTCTGGCCGATGCGAACAGTGACATCTCCATGCATTACGAGATCCGGCCCAACTTTTCCCGGACGCAACTGGCCCGCATGCGGCGCGGCGGATTGCACTCGGTATTGCCCGGCGTGGAGAGCTTCTCCACCAACATTCTCAAGAGCATGAGGAAATTTACTACTGGAATGCGGAACATCGAATTAGTGAAATGGTGTACTCATTACCGCATCAATGTGACCTATAACATCCTGTGCCGGTTTGCGGGCGAGACCGCTGCGGATTATCGTACGCAATGCGAGGTCATGGCGAAAATCCCCCATTTCCAGCCGCCTTATGCAGCAGTCATGGCGCGGGCTGACCGTGGGTCCCCTATGTTCACTGATCCGGCTTCACAGTCAATCTCCAGGCTTGTGCCCTTCAAGTGTTATCAATACATCTTCCCGCGAGGAAAGTTCGACCTGTCACGAATCTCCTATTTCTTTGACCAGGAGATGACCAATATCGCCGGAGAGGAGTGCTACCAAGCCACCTTCGATGCCGTGGACAACTGGCGGACTAAATGGAACCAACGCCAGAGACCCTACCTCAAGTACCGCAAAGCATTGGCCACCATCTTTATTTTTGACGGCCGACAACAGAAAGCGAAGAGACATCGGTACCACGATCAACAGGCATCACTCTACGAATACTGCGCCGATGCCCGCACACCCAGGGACATCAGCGCTAATTTTGGCTCCTCCCCGTGGGTTGAGGCAGCGCTCAAAGACTTTGTGGAAAAGGATTTGATGTTGTTTCTGGATGGCCGTTATCTAAGCTTGGCGCTTCCTGAGAACCGCAATTTTGAATTGCAGGCGGGGCCAGCAGCCACGATGGCTGCGACGCCGGAGCAACCGCCTCAGTTTGCCTAAATCTCGGTACTAAACCAGAATCAAACCTCACCACAGCAGGACTTAGGATTCGTACCGCCAAAAGACAATACGGAGAAAGAGCAATGGATCCAGCTAGGCAGGTTCATGAAGATTCCAATCCAGGTGCAGGAGCGTGGATGGCGGCGATGTGGCAGGATGTCCGCTTTGGCATACGCATGATGACCAAGAATCCCGGATTCAGCATCGTGGTCATCATCACTCTGGCTTTGGGCATCGGCGGCAACGCAGCCACTTTTACTATCTTCAATGCAGTGCTGTTGCGTCCTCTGCCGTATTCCGACCCGCAAAAGCTGGTGACCCTGGCAGTAGCCAGATCGGGGGAACCGGAAGCGGTCAATCCTTTTTCCATCGTTCGTTTTGAGATGATCCGCGACCACAGCAGTTCCTTTTCTGGAGTTGCGGCCTACTCTGTTGAGTCTTTCAACCTGACAGGGCGCGGAGAGCCGCTGCAGGTCCATGGCGCTCGCGTCTCGCCGAATTTCTTTGATGTGCTGGGCGTAAAACCGCAAATGGGCCGCTTCTTTGCCGCTGAAGAGGGCGAACCAGCCGGCAAAAATGCGGTAGTCATCAGTGACTCGCTGTGGAAGAACCAGTTCGGCGCCAACCCTGCGATAGTAGGTCAGCCCATAACACTTGATTCGACAGACTACACCATTATTGGTGTACTACCTCCCGGATTCCGTTTTGCATTGCTGGGAACGATTGACGTCTGGAGTCCGCGGTTCTTCGAGATAAACCTGGCTACGGCCCCCCAGCTCCGCGCGGCAGGCACAGGATACCTGACGGCAATTGCCCGCCTGAAACCGGATATTTCACTCGACCAGGCCGCTGCTGAAATGAACATCTTGAACCAGCAGTACAAACAGGCATATCCGAAGTTCCCAGATGCTCACCCGAAGATAGCTCTCGTCGTTAAAAATCTCCGGGACCGGCTGGTGGCCCACATTCGCACGAACATATTGTTTCTCTTCCTGGCGGTGGCATTGGTGTTGCTGCTTGCCTGCGCTAACGTTGCCGGGCTGCTGTTGGCACGCGCGCTGTCCCGCACCAGGGAAATCGCAGTCAGATCAGTGCTGGGAGCAGGCCGCGGAGCGCTTTTGCGCCAGCTGCTCACAGAGAGCTTGATGCTTGCAATAGTGAGTGGTGTCCTGGGGCTGGCTCTGGGTTTTATTGGTATACGGATCTTTTCCCAACTTGGTCCAAAAGACACCTTCCCCGATTCGGCAGTGGTGATTGACGGATGGGTCCTTCTCTTTGTCGCCGGAATTACCCTGCTGACGGGGCTGGTCTTCGGTATTTTTCCTGCATTTCATTTGTCGCGCACCAACGTGAACCAGGTCTTGCGCGATGAAGGCCGGGGCAGCACTGGAAGCCGGCGGCGGGCCTTGTTCGGAAATTCGTTAGTCGTGGTTCAAATCGGCATTTCCATGCTTCTGCTCGTCTGCGCCGGGGCGCTGGTCCGCAGCTTTGACCGCCTCAAAAAAATTGATCTAGGTTTCGATCCGCACGCTCTTCTCACATTGAACATCGCTCTGCCTCCGGCCAAATATTCGAGCGGTGACAAGCAGATTGCGTTTTACGAGGAATGTTTGCGGCGGATGCAAAGCGTGCCGGGAGTGCGCAAAATTTCCATCTCGTCGGCCTTGCCTCTTCATCCTGAGCGTTTCACTCCAGCGCTTCCTGAGGGCCAGCCCGATGTGCCCCTAAGCCAGCGGCCATTATTTGTCATCGAAACTGTCAGCCCTGATTATTTTCAGACCATGGGCATTTCGCTTAAGGCAGGCCGGGTGTTCACCGAACATGACAATGCTCAGGCCCCCAAGGTTGTGATTGCGAACGCAGCTATGGCACGCCTCTATTGGCCGAATGAAAATGCTGTTGGCAAGCATGTGCTGGTAGGCCGTGGCCCCGCGCTTTCTGAAGTAGTGGGCGTTGCCGGCGATGTGAAGAATATGAGCTTGGCCGATGAGACGATGCCGCAAATGTATATTCCCTTTCCCCAACTACCCTGGGAGAGTCTCAACCTTGAGGCGCGCTCCACAGGCGATCCTTCGCAGCTTGTATCCGCCGTGCGCAACCAGATTCTGAGCATTGATATTGGCCAGCCCATCACCAATGTGCAGACCGGGGAAGAACTGGTAAATGCGGAGCGTTCCCAGCCGCGTTTCAACATGCTGGTGACTGGACTATTCTCTGCGATCGCTCTGGTGCTGGTGATCGTCGGCATCTATGGCGTGATCTCTTATTCAGTGACCCAGCGGCGGGCGGAACTTGGAATCCGTCTGGCTTTAGGCGCTGAGAAGCGCGACATCCTTCGACTGGTAGTTCGCCATGGCCTGACTTTAACGTTGATCGGCATTGGTCTTGGTGTTGTCGCGGCCTTGGTCGTGACCAAGCTTACCAGCCTCTTGTCCGATTTGCTGTATCAGGCAAACACACGTGATTGGGCCACGTTTGTAATATGCGGGATGGCCCTCATCTGTATTGCTTTGGCCGCCAGTTACTTGCCAGCACGGCGAGCAACAAACGTTGATCCTTCAGAGGCCCTGCGGCATGGGTGAAGAGATTGCTACCCAAAAACTAATAGCCTTTTCAAGCTTTGCACAAAGCAAATCTCACCACGGATGAACACGGATTTGCAAACTTAAAAAATGGTCCTAATTGAGCTTTCTTGATCCGTGTAAATCAGTGGTATCCGTGGTAAGGGTTGGGTTCTTGTGCAAAGCCGCGTTTTCACTCTTAATGTAAACGGTCGGTAACCCACCGGTTGAACAAACAATGCCCCTTGCGATTGTATCAAGGCAAGAATTTATTCGTACCGAACATGCTAAAACTTAGACGGCAGTAGCGGTGCTCAAGGTAGCTGATGACTGTATCGGAAACATATTGAGGCTCTCATAATTAAGCGGCAAGATAGCGAGGCACAAATATGAGTTTCCTTCCTGTATCATCAGCTCGCGTTCTATGAATTCCCCAAGTATTTTTCTTACTTTCTCAATGGTGATCGTTTCTTCCGGGTGGCGGCCGGCAACAGTTTCAAACACGCCAGAATCTGAATGGACGCCATCAGTGGCTAGGTAAATCTCCCGCGCGAGCCCCTCAAAACAATAGTCCGCGGGAGAATAACCAGCGCGACGCTCGTGGATGATAAGTGATGACGGAGTCACCTCCGCTTTGAGGCTGCTGTTGTCATGCACTCTCTGCCATTCAGCCACTGCGCTCCAAGTGGTCTTGATCGCATCCAGAGTTTCCTGATTCGTCGGCGGATCGCAGTCCTGATAATACGCAAGCCGGAGAAGCGAATCTTCAGGAAACGGATAACAGAGGCGATATCCGGTATAGCTCCTGATATTTACGATGCCATATTTTTCCGGCCACTTGAACATGGGGCTGAAGCGGTCGAGACGAAAACGCGTCATCACCGTCGGCGACGGCAAATGCGTGACCGCACGAATCCAGCGCGTAATCTGGTGGTAGTCATCTGCAGTTTCGCCGGGAAAGCCGCAAAGGACATTCCAGAGGACATCGAACCCGATCTCCTCAGACCAGCGCAGCAATTGCACGTTTTGAATTCCCTTCACGCCTTTATCCATGAGCGTGAGCACGTGAGTACTCAGGCTCTCAATGCCAGGACAAAACCTGGTGCTGCCCACGTTCCAAAAGGACATCAACTGGCTCTTCTTGAGGTTCGCCTTGGTCTCGTAGAAAAGCTGGATCTTGAAACCATCTGCGGCCAGGCGGGGAAACAGTTCACTGAAATAGCGAATATCCACGATGTTGTCTGTATTGAAGATCTCAGGACTCTTATATGTCTCCAGCAGGTACTTAATCTCCTGGTAAGCACGGTCGGGCGTTTTGCTGCGGTAAGTCATGCCCATGCCATTCAGACCGCAAAACGTGCAGTGGTGCTTTTGTCCCCACCAGCAGCCCCGCGATGTTTCCATGGTTGTCTCTGTAACCACCATGTTCGCGGCGGTGGAGTTTTGCAGGGCGTGGTAGTAGTCACTATGGTCGGGATAGGGCAGATCGTTAAGATCGGTCACAAACGTTTGTGGCTCGGAACTGGTGACCGTCTCGCCATTCACGCGGCACGTGACGCCGCCCAGGGTGTTGAGCGGCACGCCCGCGCGGATGCGGCGCACCAATTCGGGAAATACAGAGTCGGCCTCTCCCGAGCACACCACGTCGATAAAAGGAAAGCGGCGGTGCAGTTCCACTCCCATCTCAGATTCAAAGTTGGCCCCGCCGAACACCGTAACGATTCCAGGCGCACGCCGTTTGATCTCCTGGGCCATGGCCAGTGACGCAATATTCTGCTCAAAGCTTGAGGTGAAACCGACAATGTCATACTGACTAAGATCGATTTGGTCTGCGCATTCCTGGATGAATGCCGGGGTGAGATTGCGTGCGCGTTCCAGTTGCCGCAAATAATCTTCAGAATATGGCAGGACATAGTCCGCAACACTGGCCCTGAAGTCGGCAAAAGGACGAGCATCTTCACCATAGAGCGCCGGCGTAAAAATGAATTCTCCCACCAGCAGGTGCGCGGGCGATCTCTCAGCAATGCGGATATACAAAGGCACGCCGATAATGTCGGCAAACCGGAAACTGAAATAGCGAATGTCGCAACTCATCCCTTGGCGGGCCATTCCGGCTTTCAGCAGTGCGACGCCAAGATGCGGACGAGGCAATGTCAGGAGCGGCATCACCAGCAGCAGTACGCGTTTTTCAGGCATTGTAGTCCTCAATTAACTTCTAACTTCGCCACAGCACTCGTCAGACCGCATGAGCAGCCGCCGCCTTTCCGGAGGCATTTGCCGAACGAGACGATGGCATGATTTCAACCGACTGATCGAGCGGAAGCAGCGCCAGGCTCAAATACGAATTATCTTCCTGCAGCATTAGATCGCCATCCACAAAGACCCGCAGAACTTTGTGGATGTCTTCCAGGGTGAATGATTGATCAGGATATTGCAACGCGGCGTATTCCAGCAGGAAAGAATCAGAGTGGACTCCGTCCGCTGCCAGATAGAGGGTGCGCGCCAACCCCTCATAGAGATAGTCAGCAGCAGGATACCCGGCCCGCCGGTCGCGAATGATTAATGCGGAATCGGTCACCTCTGCCTGGAGACTGCTGCTGGAGTAAACATTTTTCCATTCCCCCACGGAGGACCAGACAGCTGTGATTTCTTTCAGGGTTTCCGGCAGTATCGGGGGATCACAATCCAGATAGAAAGCAAGCTGCTGCAGAGACTCCTCTGAAAACGGATAGCAGAGGCGGTGTGCGGGCGAACTGCGGACGTTCTTGATGCCATACTTTGCCGGGTCCTTGAACATGGGGCTAAAGCGGTCGAGCCGAAAACGCGTGACATACACCGGAGGCTGCAAGTGCGGCACAGCGCGTATCCAGCGCAGGATCTGCCGGTAGTCCTCAGGTTGTTCGCCGGGAAAACCGCAAAGAATATTCCAGGAAACGTTAAACTCCATTTCTGCCGCCCAGCGGAGCAATTGCACGTTTTGGATGCCCTTGACGCCCTTGTCCATCAGGGTGAGCACGTGGGAGTTGAGGCTCTCGATACCCGGCTGAAATTCCCTGCTGCCCACATTCCTGAAAGTCAACAGCTGGCCCTTCTTCAGGTTTGACTTGGTTTCATAGAAGAGCTGCATCTTGACGCCATCGGCCACAATACGCGGAAACAGCTCATTGAAATAACGTATGTCCACGATATTGTCAGTGTTGAAAATGGAATAATCGCCATAGGTAGAGAGCAGGTGCTTGATCTCGCTGTAGGCACGGTCAGCGGATTTGCTGCGAAACGTCATGCTCAGGCCATTCAATCCGCAAAACGTGCAATGGTGCTTTTGACCCCACCAGCAACCACGAGAGGTCTCCATGGTCATTTCAGGAACAATCACTGAAGAAGCCGTGGAGGCCTGAAAGGCGCGAAAGTAGTCGCCATGATCAGGATAAGGAAGATCGTCGAGATTGCTAATGAATTTTTGCGGCGAGGAACTGGTCACAGTTTCGCCATGAACGCGGCAGGTAACTCCTCCCAGATCGAACAGCGGCTCCCCGGCACGCAAGCGGCGGACCACTTCAGGAAATATGTGGTCGGCCTCCCCGGAGCAAACCACGTCGATAAAAGAAAAATGGCGGTGCAGTTCAACCCCCATCTCTGATTCGAAGTTAGAACCGCCGAATACCGTGGTGATCGCGGGGGAACGGCGCTTAAGCTCCTGCGCCAAGGCCAGCGACGCCATATTCTGCTGGAACGTAGAGGTAAATCCAATAATGTCGTACTGGTCAGGATTGATCTGGTCGGCGCATTCCTGGATGAAAATGGGACTCAAATTGCGGCACCGATCGAGCTGCCTCAGGAAATCATCAGGATATGGCCTAACGTAGTCCGCGACACTCGCTTTAAAGTCCTCGAACGGATGGGCATCCTCGCCGTACAAGGCTGGAGTGAAAATAAATTCGCCGGCAAGGTGATGCGAGGGAGAGTCTTCAGCTATACGGTCATAGAGCGCGGCCCCAATGATGTCGGCAAATCGAAGATTGAAATAGCGGACATCGCACTCAATGCCTGCCTGATGCAGCCCAGCTTTGAGCAAGTCTACCCCAAGATGAGGCCGACGCAAGGTCAGGAAAGGCATGATTACGAGAAGCACCCTTGGGGTCGACATCTAGAAGCCTCACTCAATCAGTTGTGCCCGCAAGAAAAAGAGGATGGACCGAAGAGTTTTCATGCTCAATCGGTCCTTCCTTTAGAACCAGGCGCTGCTGCAATTAGCGCGGTTATTTTTTGACTGTGTACTCGCTGGGCTTTGCATCAGGCGCTTCCTCATTCTGTACATCCACCCGAGGAATGCCCGCGACCACCTCAACGATGGGACGCGCTACAGGTTTCGGGAACGGCTCACGCACCGGCTCAGCTTTCTGCGTATCCACCTGAGGAACGCCCGCAACCACCTCAACGATGGGACGCGCGACAGGTTTCGGGAACGGCTCCCGGACCGGTTCCGCTTTCTGTGTATCTACCTGAGGAACGCCCGCGACCACCTCAACAATGGGACGCGCTACAGGTTTCGGGAATGGCTCACGCACCGGCTCCGCTTTCTGCATATCTACAGGAAAGATGCTCGCATTAGGAGACACCTCGACGATAGGACGCGCGACGGCCTTCGGCTTCGGTTGGTGGACGTGTTCCACATCCTGCGCATCCACGTGAGGAACGTCCGCGACCACCTCAACGATGGGACGCGCGACAGGTTTCGGGAACGGCTCACGCACCGGTTCCGCTTTCTGCATATCTACAGGAAAGATGCTCGCATTAGGAGACACCTCGACGATAGGACGTGCGACGGCCTTCGGCTTCGGATGGTGGACTGGCTCCGCATCCTGCGCATCCACGTGAGGAACGTCCGCGACCACCTCGACGATGGGACGAGCGACAGGTTTCGGGAATGGCTCACGGACCGGCTCCGTATTCTGCGCATCTACAGGAGAAATGCTCGCATTAGGAGACACTTCGACGATAGGACGCGCGACAGCCTTCGGCTTCGGATGCTGGACCTGTTCCGCATCCTGCGCATCCACAGGAGAGATGCTCGCATTAGGAGACACCTCGACGATAGGACGGGCGACGGCCTTCGGCTTCGGTTGATGGACCTGTTCCGCATTCTGCGCATCCACAGGAGAGATACTCGCATTAGGGGACACCTCGACGATAGGACGCGCGACGGCCTTCGGCTTCGGTTGGTGGACCTGTTCAGTAGCTACCAGGGTTGTGTCTGCGGTATAGGAACGCAGCTCTTTGTCTGTGGCGGCGTTGCTTCCGGTCGATTGTGTTGAAGGTTGGTCGAGGACTTCGGGCGCTAATTGCGGTCGCTTTGGATCACTCATTTGGCGTCTCCTTACGAAACTGCTTGTGTATTGTCAGAAATTGGTTCTGGTACTTTCATGCTTGGCTGCAGGGACGTCCCGGCAGCCGTGAAATAGTCATATAGTTCCAGCAAAGAGGACAGCCCGTGCTGGACAAAATCAATTCGCACATAACTGGAATTCAAACTTAGGCGCAGTCCGCCAATCGCATAGTCGCTGTTCGGCAGCACCCAGGTATGGCCCGGCTGAATCGTGATCCGGTTTAAAAACCGGAGACTATTCCAATACGCATTTAGATACTGCTGGCGCCGGTTGCCGCTGTCAGTAAACTCCATCAGATGTATCGCCGCCCCGATGCCTTCCAGATATAACGCTGTGGTGTAGCCGGGGGTTTCGGTCTGATGGTCGTTGATAAAGGCGCCACTTTTCTCCTGCTGCCACTGGAGCAGCCAGTCGCCAATTTCAAAAACCAAATCGGAAAATTGGGAGTTGTGCTGGAGACGCGACCAGACGCTGAAGGCTTGCATCAGCCACGACGCTTGCCCAAAATCGCGAAAATAACGAAACCGATGGCGATAGTAGCGAAACGCCCGGTCAAGTTTTTGTGAATCAACGTCGGTGAGTCCGGCTTCAGCCGCGGTCGCCAGCGCCAGCAATACCTGTCCCGGGAAATAATTCTGGAAACCATCGTCCACCTCGGCCCTGCCCCGGTGGGTGAAAATATGACCGTGCCGGCCAATGGCGGACCACAGGGTTTCCGCCAGTCCGCGCACCTGAGGACGGCGATAATCTCCTTTAGGAAGCTGGCAGAGCGCAAGGACAAGAAATGCAATTTCTGAAACCGAAGGTAAACTCTGCCCCATTTCCAGCCAGACCCCCATCGCACTGAGCTTCATGCTCCGCAATAGAAATGCCAGCGTCTTTTCAGCCGCTGCCTGAAGCAGAGGGTCTCGCAGAGTGCGGCCGGCCCTGGCCAGCACCCAGGCGGCATGCGCCATCCACGGAAGGTTGCCGCCTTCCCGCAAGCGATTGCGAAATGGCTCATAACTTTCGTAGAAAGTCCCATCCTGCCTCTGATGATTGAGCAGGTAATTCGAATACAGGCCGGCAAGATGGACCAGCAGTTCGCGGCCTTCGCGGTCTTCCGGCAGCCGCCTGAATGCCCCTTCCATTTCGCCTGCACCTTCTGCATCGGCGAGCCAGGTCTTGCAATCGAACCGCTCCCAGGAATACGGAGGACGGGTAATTCCCGCTTTGTCGACTACTTCCAGCGGGTATTGTTCGCGAGAAATGCTTTCCCTGGCCGCCCAGAAGGGGAGCAAAGTGCCTGAACGCTTCTCTTGGCTAACCTGGAGTATTTGCCGTCCCATAACCACATACCGCATGATCTCCCCAGGCCTGACCTCTCCCAAATTCGAGCAGTTGCTGAGGAGCGAAATGCTTATAGCAATGGCTTCCCGCGATGAAGCTTCAACATGTTCAAAACGCTCATCTTTCAGGGCATCCAGTACTAGGCCGCGCAGATCTTTATCCTCAGTCAGGCTTGCCGCGTCAAGGCCCATGCACCCGCGCAACCTGCCCCATATATAAATGGTGGCAAAAAGGAAGTTAATGCCGTGCGGCAACACACTGCCGGGCAAAGGCTCCGTGGTTTCCTGCAGGCCCAACACGTGAGCAATGGCAATGTCCCTGGCACGAACGGCAATCGGCAAACATACTTCCGGATCGTCGCAGGGAAGAGGGGAGGCCGGAAGGGGAACGCCGGTGGGCTGCCAGGGCGCTTCCGGCTCAACGTATTTCATTACACCATGCCGGTGAATCACAAATGGCTCAAAAGGAAGCAGCTTGGCATTGGTGATGCGCGCATGTTGAAACTGGTGAAACTCGCCGCTTATCCCTGGCATGCGGGGCAGCGCGCCGCCCATCACTCCTGTGCGCTCCCGGCTGCCAACCACAATTCCATAACGGTCGTTGTCCAATTGACCAACCGTGCATTCTTCCAGCTCAGAAAAGAGTGTCACGGCGATATGGCTTGAATCCACCAGGATGCGGCCCTCACTTCCCTTTGGCAGATGCTGGGCCGTAAGCAACGCGGCCCGTAATACATGTTCGGGCGCTCCCCATTGCTGCTCACCGGGAAAGCACCAGAAGCCGTCGCGCGCATGGCGCACATGGATGTTGCTCCGGGAACGGATGCTCACCCATGCGCCGCCCGACGAATCATAGGTGCGGTCCATCCGGATCGGTGGACGGAGCAGCGTCCCTGTAGTGAGATATTCGAGCAAGGCGAGCCGCGCCAGCTGGGCCGGATGCAGCCCCTCAGGCGCTTGCGCGCCGCTCCAATTGAACTTTGGGAATACCTGGGAAGGATTTGGAACAGGCTTCAACTCGCCCTTTATATTGGGCATGAGATCTTCATAAAGATCGAACAACGCCTCCATGTGAAAACCACGCTCCATCGCATCGGCAATGCCAAACTCCCAGCCAAAATGCACCAGGCAGACTCCGCCTTCCACTCGCAGCCCCGCGTTTTCCAGTTGCTCGCAGCCTTTCCAGAAAGAATTCCCCGACGCAATGGAGTCATCCACCAGAATTATCGGCTCGAAGGGATCGATCTCACCCTCGATGACCCGCATGGCCCCATGCGCTTTGGCTTCCTTGCGGACCAGCAGTCCGCGATAGCGCCCGCCTGACTGCAGAATGCAGGATTGGAGAATGGGAACGCCAATTAATCCGTAGGTGGCAAGTTGCCGGCCGTCGAAGCGTTCCAGTAGAGGCAGCAGACAGCGGGCAGCCAGTTCAGCTCCATGTTTCTCTAGAGTGAACGCCAATGAGTTCAGCATCCAGCGGCCCGTTCTTCCGTCGGGGGAGCGGACCGGTTGTGTGGGTGAGGAATACAGGATTCCTTTTTTCAACAAGAGCGCCAGCAGTTCTGCGCGGTCTGCCTGAAATGAAGCAGGCATGGACGCCAGAATCGATTTCCTGTCTTCGCGCATGGTTCTCATCTGGCTACCAACTCCGCATCCGGCTGATCAACGACTGCTGCCTGCCGTTCCGGCATGTCCTTAAGATCAAAATAGGGGTTTTCCGGCAACGCCAGGCTCAGATAGCGTCCATCAAGGTGGAGCATCACATCCTTACTCACAAAGTCTTTGAGAGCATCTTCAATCGATGGATCATTTCCGAATTTGGCGGTGATGTCTCGGGGCGTGCGTGCCTCGGCACAGAATTCATAAAGATCGGCTGGCAGTTCGCGATACGTGAAAACCTGCTCCTGCCGCTTCCGGCCATCGAAGATTGTGATCGTTGCCAAAGATTTCCGATATTTAAGATAAGGATGGTTCGGCTGCTTCCACAGTGCCTGCCACGCTCCCACTCTGCCGAACAGTTCCTCGTACACCTCATCACTGACCGTGTTTGCCATCTGATGATCGAAGTAATAGGAGATGCGGCGGAGATCGAAACTCTCAGGGAAAATGTACTGGTAACACTTCGCCGGAACTAAACCGGAGACGGACTGCGAATCCGGCTGGGTATACATGGGGGACCCGCGGTCAGCCCGGGCCTTGACGATGGCATAGGGCGGCTGAAAATGAACGATCCTGGCCGCCACTTCACTCTGTATCCGGTAGTCATCCTCAGTCTCTCCCGGAAACCGGCACAGGATGTTGTAAAGCGCGTTAATGCCGTAATAAGTGCACCACTTGATCAGCTCCACATTGCGCATCCCGGTTGAATGCTTTCTCATGATTTTCAGAATGTTGGTGGAGAGGCTCTCAATGCCGGGCTGCACGGAGAAAAGTCCGCTGCGGCGCAGTTTGGCCAATTGCTTCCGCGAGAAATTGGGCCGGATCTCATAGTGAATACAAATGTCGCTGTTGGCCGCTGCCAGCTTTCCAAACAGTTTTTCTACATATTCCGGAGCCATGATATTGTCGATGGCGTTGAAGTAAAACTGCCCGTAGCGGCGAGCAAGGGCCTCCAGTTGCTCCAGGACCTTATCGGGATCTTTGGCGCGAAATTCCATCCCCGAGCGGTTCAGGCCGCAAAAAGTGCAATGGTTTTTCTCTCCCCACCAGCAGCCGCGCGCCGCTTCAAAGGGGACAAGCAGTTCCTGCACATGATCCGAATGCTCGTAACCACTGGCCTCACGCGCGTAAAAGTATTCATCGAAATCCGGGAGCGGCGTCCGGTTCATGTCCATGAAGTTGGGAGCGCGTCCGGCGTAACGGACCTTGCCCTCGGAATTGCGCCACTTGACGCCCTGCAATCCTTCCATGCTTTGGCCGCTGTGCAGGCGTTCGACCATCTGGGGAAATGAGATTTCCGCGTCGCCGCAGTGAACGTAATCAATCTGCGGACAATTTTTCATGATCTCGCCTGCAATGTCATCTTCCAGGCTCGCGCCACCCATGATGATAGGCAGGTTGGGATACCGTTGCTTGAGCGCTCGCGCCAGCGCCAGGCTCCCTACGAGTTGCTGAAAGACAACGGTAAAGCCAACCAGGCCAAACCGGTTCCAGTCAACCGAGTCAAGACAAAAATCAATGAACTGAGGTGCTGCTTCGTCACGCAATCGCCGAATGTCATCGAGCGTACATCCTGCGGTGTGGCAAATGGCCTCGAACAGGCTGCCGTAAGAGGCAAAGTATTCTTTGTCTTTCGTGTTGGCTTCCTCGCCAAAGGCGGCTTTGGACCATATCCACTCCCCCACCAGGCAGGGCCACACATCAGCGATGGTTTCTGCTATCCGCCAGCCAACTTGGTGCCCCATGTACATGAAGAATGAAAACTGCTGGGCAGGAATCCCAGCTCGCTCCAAAATGGGTTTGAGAAGCGCCAACTGAAACGAAGGATGCCGCGCCGATAGAGACGGCATGCTAACAAGGGCTACCGGTTTTGGCTTGCCATTCATAGCTTGCAACGGGGAGGTCAGTGTCCAGCCAAAGCCCGCGGACGAACGGGAATGCTAAGCTTAAAAAATCCCTAAAATCGTACATTGGTTCATCTTAAGAAAGCAACCGAAACCGAGAGCTGGCGAAATAATAGTGAGACCTTAATTTTCTACTGAACGTATCGGTGCCTGGTACTAAGGCGTGTAGACGAAATGCGCCACTGGTGAGACGGGTGAGAGTTTTCTGGCTCTTCTACCTTTCAGAACAACCTGGAATGCCCGCATCAAGCGGAATCTGCGAGTTCTTGAGGAAATCCGCCGCCATACTCCCATCCAGCAACCCTGTCCAAGCGGTTCCTGACTTAGGCCGATCACAGAAGCAGGCCAAGGGACCGTATCTGATAATGATGCGTGTCAACTTCAGTGGACTGTAGGCAAATTTGTGACAAGTGAAAGCTTCCAATTTCGGAATTCAATAGAACAATTTCTCTTGCGATGATTGAGCGGCGCTCTCTTATTCAAAGTTCCTGGAAAGAAAGTTGGGGAAGCAATGCAGAGGGTGCCACCATTGACCTAAGAAAACCGCAACATCGTTGCGCGCCAGCGTGCCGGATCGGACTGCTTCAAAAAAAGGGTGGTGGATGAGATTTTTCTCAAAGGATTATTTTTAAGCGAGTCAAGAATACGACGTTGGACCATATTGGAACTCCTTCTCAACTTTCATAAGGCACAGTACCATTCCAGATTTTAGAATTCATACGTGAAGTCGCATACGGCAAGGCAAACCCAGATTGGGAGCTGCATCAGAGCATACTTTCGGTGTCGCCTGAAAGTTTGGTATTACGTTTTCTATTGAATCTCCCGAACAGGTTTCTGCAACGATGCTCCGGCAGCAGTTATCAACATTGCCAAGCCGGCGATCAGAAACGTGAACTTCAGGTTCCACGCAATCAGGAATCCGGCAATGGCGTAAGAGATAGGCAGGATTCCGTAGGTGGCGAGCATGAGCACACTTGCCACACGCCCCCGCACGGCTGCATCGATCCTCTGCAACACCCATGCGCTGAAGTGGACGTTCATCAAGCCCGCCAAAACGCCAATCACAAATAGCACACCGGCAAGTGGCCACACTCTGTCTATGAGTCCAATGGATCCCAGGCAAGGGGCCGATGCCGCTGCCACCACAAGCATTAGGACGCCGCGCCTGCGAATCTTCCACACGCCGGCCAGCAGCGCGCCCAACAGACTTCCTGCGGCAACAGCCGACATCAAAGTCCCCAAGATGGCAGGTGATCCGAAGCGGGTTTTTGTCAGATACGTTAAACCAATCGCAACTGGGCCGGTAAAGCAGAAATTCATGGTCATGGCCAGCAGCATCAACGAACGGAGGGGCACATCTCTACCCACGTAAGCGATACCTTCAGCAATCGCGGGCCATACCGCTTTGTTGGCTGCCGGAGATTGAGGGGGGTCGGGCAGCTTCCAGAGTGCGCCGATGATAAACAGGAAACTGACTGCATCCACGAAGAAGGCCCACGTTACTCCCAGGGCCTTGATCACAAATCCTGCCGGAACCGGGCCAACAATGGTTGCCAATTGCGCTGTGCTCTGGCCGACGGAGGAAGCCGCCACCAGTTGCTCGGGCTGCAACAGAGAAGGCAAGTAGGCTGTTGATGCGGGAGCGGCAAATGCATCGGCCACGCCAAAAATAGCCGCCAAGGCGTAGAGTTCCCACAGATGAAGAATGCCGACCCATACGAGAATTCCGATCACGGCCACACAGATAGTCCGAGCCGTGGCTGTTGTCATCATGATCTTGCGCGCGGACAAGCGATCACTGAGGACCCCGCCCATGAGCATGAGAAGAGCGCGCGGAATAGATCCCGCCATCATGACTGCACCCATGGCCACTGCCGAACCCGTCTGCTGCAAGATCAGCCAGGGTAACGCCACCATGTAGAACTGATCGCCGAGAAACGATATTGTGCTGCCGATCAGCCAAAGTCGATACTTAGGGTTGTGTAGCGGATGCTCGATAGCAGCGTTAGCGGTTGGCGTGGATGCGGGTACCGAGGCCATAAAATCCTTTTGCCATTGTCAGGCATCAAGGCGAAGAGTGACCGCCGAATGTGAATTTACATTGTATCTTTTGAAATGCGGCCACTCGACGGGTTATGGTTTATCGAGGCTGGAATTCGGAGAGGACGGCTTTTCTAAGACAAAGAGATCGATCCGGTCTGCTTGCTTTGTCGCCCATTCAATCCATGCCTGTTTTGGCGGCGCTGATGCGCGTTCATACTTCGTTCGCGTCCAGAGCTTACCACACGTTTGCGGATGTTCTCGCCATGGAGTTTTTTGTTGGGTTTGCGGCAAACAACTCCGAGAAATTCTATGACGTTCTCGGTGAATTCATGCTCTCCACCCGGACTGTTCTACGGCATATTTTCCCTGTTATCTCTCCTGTTAATTCCCTGCTCATTCCCTGTTACGGTTTCGGGCCAAAATCCACTTTCTCCAGTGCCTACGCGCAGATAGGCTCGATCAGAACGATTCAAAGTCTAAATCCCCGGTAAATTTCCCTGTTAACGGGAATTTTCTCCAGAGACGAGTTCGCCCGCGACTGCATCCACCGCCAGCCATTCCGCAGCTCACCGCATCATTCCCTGATCCGCACGATCCCCGCTTCACTTGGATTCCATCCCTGGCAACCAGCCTTACCAGCATTCGCTCATCCGTCACTTTCACGCTTCCATCGAAACAAAGCTGGCATCTGGATCAGCTTCTTCCGGCAACTGCTGCTCTTTGGCCGGCGATGCGAGGTAGTCACTCCAGGAAGGAAATTCTGACTGCCTTGCTTCCAGCGTCTGCCGTGGCGATCCGGTCGGCGCGGTCATAAAGGCCAGAAATTTTTCCTGCACATGAAGATCAGGGTTGCACGCGTCGAGCCAGAGGAACTGCCCACCTTCATTGACTTCCAGGAACCACCACCGGTCTTGATTGTCGATGGCGAAGTCAAAGCTGCCGCAGGTGATACCAGACTTCTCTGCAAACGCCAGCACGGATTTTTCAACCTCCGGCGGTGTGGTGATGGGTTCTACCTTAAGTAGGCCTTGCGTAGCGTCATGGCGCCAGTCAAGTGCGCCCTTGGGGTTGTGGAGAGAATAGGAATACACTGCCGCGCCCAGCAGCACCATGCGTACGTCAATCTTCTTGACGACCAACTCCTGGTAGATGGCGGGCGCGTAGGTGAGTACTTCGTCGCTGGGCAGCATGTCCGCGTTGAGTTCAAAGGTCTCCGTAACCACAAACGGGCCGCCCTGCTCCTTTTCCCAGATGTGCGTGGAGAAGCTTTTGCAGATCATCCGTTGAGGATTGTCGCGAAAATGAGGATTGCCGCGAAAATGCTCTCGCACGGCTGGCGGTGAATTGGTCATCAACGTCCTGGGCACATTCATGCCGCAGGCGCGGGCCAGCAAGAGCTGGACAGATTTATTGTTGATAAAGCGTGAGGCCGCGTACTTGTTGACCACGCGTACCGGCAAAGTTTCAAGAAGATACATCAGAGACTCATAAAACGAGCGGTATTCATTCGCTGCAAACTTCGCATCTTCAGCAGCCGTTTGCGGATTGGGCTTGGGTTGCACTGGCCGTCGGATCCAAATCACGTCGCCGGGCTCAACCAAATGACGGCCAAGTTTGAGCTGCGTATCCTCCAGCAAAGAGATGGATGCCTGTTTGGCCTCCGTCCATCCTAAGCCCGCCCAGCAGGCCACGGAATATCCAGCTTGCTCCAGCGCCCACTTCAACGGGGCGGTGTGATTTTCATTCTCTGGGGCGGTGATCAAGATTTTCATCGGATGGTCTTCCCCCTGCTTTGTTTAATCCATGGATCGAAAATGCTGGCGACTGAGGATTTGCTCGTCGTGGTTGCTTCTTGTTTTCTCTCAAGCTGCGGCGGGACGGCGCGATTGGACACCGTCCGCGCAGGATTGGATTAGGATTCGCCAACGTCACAGTCTTTGCTGGTTCAGCACCGAACGAGCATACGGTTACGGGTGTGAATGCCGCCGCTCACATCATCATCGATTTCGCGAGCGTCAGCTCTGTTGCATTCTCAGGGCTGAGTACTCTGTTGTCTTTCGCTCAGCGCCATAACTCTTGGGCTTGATTTTTGCGCGGGCAATTCATGCGCCGGACGCCCACGCAAGCTTCGGATTAACTTGTCGTATCACCATCGCAGCCCGTTGTCCCCGGGCGGGGGATGGTGCATACGGTGAGCCGCGTCGAGATACCACCGATCACATGGTCAGCTTCGCTAGGCGTCAACTCTTTTGCGCCCTGGCGGGCCAGTACTCTTTTGTCGCTATTCATAGGTTTTTCCTTTGGTGTCAGCCGTGTTGAATTAGCCCACCGTGTCGCAGTCCTTGGTTGAAGTACTGGGATTCCAGGAACAGATCGTTAAAGTGTTGATGTTGCCGCTGACGTGCTCAACTTCCGCCGGGGTCAGCTCGCGTGCGTTCTGGCGACTCAGAACTCTGTTGTTTTCGTTCATAGTCTTCCTTCTTTCATGAGTAGTTGTGGTCATGCCGCTGGATGCGGCACTTCACATTCAAGATAGCGAGTGATCGGTATCACTGCGGCTGGCGCCATCGGCGGAGCCGGTGACGGGTGATCGTGGATAATAGCACCGTGCAAAACGGTGGTTTGGACTGCGCCAGGCCCGCTGGCAGCTTCCAGTTCCATGACGCTGGCTCACGCGCGAGCCCAGTTGCCCTAGAACTCTATAAGTTTATCCGGCCACACTCGCTAAGTCAGCGAGAAAACCATGCTGTCCCGAAATGGTACTCGTGAGTTAGGTTTTTGGCTTAAGACTACAAGCAATCTCGGAGGTCCCTGCTAAGATGTTCGGGCGATGACAGCGTACAAAACTGCTTGCTATTGCGGCCTCGGTCCTGGTAGCACCAAAGATAGCGTTCCCCTCATTCAGAAGAGCGGCCTCACCACTGTGATTGAGTTTGCTCTGCACATTGGACGTGAGGGGAACGGGGTCCAGCAGTGGGGAGACTTTGTTTTTAACGACGGGTATCCCCAAGAATCGTATCCCTTTATACGAAACGGACAATTCAATCCCTACAATGACGCGGCCACTGGGGCGTGGCCCACTGAGTTGGGCAACCTTAAGCAGAGCGGCAGCGGCGTCAAAGAAATATTTTTTTCAATCGGGGGATGGGGCGGGGCGCCGGACTACCCGGTCAAGGACTTCGCTACCATCCAATATATGCTGGATAACGGCATGAAGGAAGTTCTAGTAAAGAACTTCAAGGCTCTCAAGGAAAAATTTCCTACAGTTGACGGATTTGATCTGGACTGCGAAGAGTTTGGAAACTTTCCCGGCCAGTTCCCGGGAGTCTACCCAAAGCCAGACGCCAACACTGTGGGCAAGGACACTATCGTTCAGTTTAGTGAGATTCTCTTCAACCTGGGATTTAAAGTGACCTTCTGTCCCTATACCGACTCTGATATCTGGCAGGGCAGCATGCAACGGCTCTCCACCGATCACAAAGCAGTAGTAAGTTGGTGGAACCTGCAATGCTATGCTGGCGGATATGGCAACCTCACTCACTTGGCTAGCTGGCTCCAGAAACTTGGGGCCGTGAAGCTGCCAAATGGTAAAACAATAGGCGCCAACGCTGCTGCCTTCCTCGTCCCCGGCCTTTCGGTGCAGAACCAGGATCCTTCATGGCCGGATCCACATTGCCCGGCGGGAGATGGTGGGATGTGCCTCACTTTCGCCGGCATGAACAAGCAGCTTCCCAAGGGCTCCAGTGATTTAGCCGGAGGCTTCCTCTGGGATTTCAGCGGCATCGGGTCGAATACCGCACCTTGCGACGGCAAGATTCCTTCTCTAAGCGACTATGTCAATGGGATTGTCAGCGGCCTTAGTGGCAAATGCTCTTGAATGCTGTACTGCAAGCCCAACCCAGGTGACGCCTCGTGCCGTTGCTCTCGCAATTCTCAAGACATCGCTACACGCCGCCGCAGTCTGCCGGCACCCCGTCGCCGTTTGGATGCGTCGGGCTAGGCGCTGAGCACGGTGCCAACGTGACGAATCCTCCTTGAACCTTTTCGGTCTCTTGATCGCTCAGTTCACGAGCGCCAATGCGGCCCAATACTCTGTTGTCTCTTTTATTTGTCATATTGAATCTCCTTTCTTGTTAATGGGTGAGATTTGTTGATTGCCCAGCGCCTGGGCGGAAAATGGCAGAGGCTGCTGGGGCGGCTCGGAGAGTGGATTCGGCGCTAGCATCGATCAAGTCTTAACCATCGCCAGGCAAATGCCGAACTGAACCAAAGAGATTAGCTTAAAAAGAGATGTTCTCTGATTCAACCTGCTTACCAGGAATTTTTTCCTTTTAAGGTATCGTTGATTTTAAGTACATTCCGTTTTGGCCCTTGTCGTTACATCTGCGGCGGAGCCATCCTTAGCAGGACTTCCGTCCCGCTCGCGAGCTTGAAGTTCTTTTTCTTAGCGATCATCACAGTCGTCGCTGGACGCTTGTCGAGGACCCAATTCAGCTTGAGCCCATCGATCCCTATCGCTCCGCTTGAATCTTCCTGCAGGTTTGACTTGGGATCGTTCCTGCGCTTCAGCATCGCGGTCTGCACTGCCGCGCCTGAACTTGCGAGTGAAGCATCGGAGTTGCCAGTCCGTTGCGTAGGTTCTTGGGAGTGGTTCATTCCATAGAACGGGTCTCCGGATATATCTCCCGGCGGAGTTGCTACCGCTGCAATAATGCCTACTAGCGGAACGTCTTGCTCCGATTTACGCGTCGCTTTGTCGAGCACGATTGAAACCGTATTCCCGTCTTTCACGTCAGTCACGGTCGCGCTTAACGCCGTGCCGTGCGGCAATAGAGTCTTTCCCTCGACCACAAGATCGCGTGTAAGGTGCAGGGCAATCTTGTCTCCTGCTTTTGCGGTCTTGAAGTCCAATGTCTTATCCAGAGCGCAGAATCCAATCGCGGCCTGCTGCGCCGCTGCGGCCAGACTGAAAACAAACAGCATGAAAGGAACTGCAATGATTCGACGCCCGATTTGCTGATCGCTGATCTGCTGAGTAACAGTTTGCAGATGCATGGTATCTCCAGTAAGGGGGGCGGCACGAAGTGTAACACCGCCGAACAGCTTGCGCAGGTCAAAAATAAGTGGCGTGCTTTCAATTCGCAATAATGCATGTCTGCCGATATATTTGAGGAGCTTTCCCAGGAACTTTTCTCTTTTCTTGGCATGTAGAACAGATTGTGGAGGATCTTTCAGAATGAAGCGCGTTCTCGCCGCCGTGGTCGCATCATTTACTTTTACTGCTCTCTTATTCGCGCAGAATCCAGCGCACGCGAACCAACCAAAAGCGCTGCCGACTATCGCCGAGAAGACCGCTGCGATGCAGAGCTTTCCCGGCTTCTTTACCGACTATTGGGACGCGCGCGAAGGGACGCTCTGGCTGCGCATTGAGAATTCCAGGTTGGACACACCGTTCATCTTGTATGAGTCGCTGCCCAGCGGCGTGGGCTCCAACGATATCGGCCTGGATCGTGGCGAGCCGGGCGAGAGCTACGTGGTCCATTTTGAGCGCAGCGGCAAGCAGATTTTCCTGGTAGCCGAGAATGAAAACTATCGCGCGGTTACAGACGATGCTGAGCAACAACGTGCTGTGCGCGGGGCGTTTCCGCAATCCGTGCTCTGGGGCTTTGAGGTCGCAGCGGAAGACAGCGACGCTGTTCTTATTGATGCGACCAAGTTCTTTTTGAGTGACGTTCACGGAGTGGCTGCCGCAATCGCCAATGCCAAACAGGGCAAGTACAAAGTAGAGCCAACACGCTCCGCCATTTACCTGCCGCGTACCAAGAACTTTCCCGAGAACACTGACATTGAGTCAACACTCACTTTTGTGGGTGAGGATCCCGGCAATTTCGTGAAGCAGGTCACGCCCGAACCGCATGCCATTACTGTTCGCGAGCATATTTCCCTCATTCAGTCGCCTCCGGCGGGATTCCACACCCGCGCTTACGATCCCCGTTCAGGATATTTTGGAATCCATTACATGGATTTTGCCACTCCAGTAGATGAGTCAATCGTAAAGCGCGACATCGCGCGGCATCGGCTGGCAAAAAAAGATCCTTCCGCCGCCGTGAGCGAGCCCGTGAAGCCGCTCGTCTATTACGTTGATCGTGCGATTCCTGAGCCCATCCGATCTGCCGTGGTTGAGGGCGTTAGCTGGTGGAACCAGGCTTTTACCGCCGCGGGGTATAAGGACGCTTTTCAAGTCAAGTTGCTCCCTGAAGGCATTGATCCCATGGACGTTCGTTATAACGTGGTCGAATGGGTGCCGCGCTCAACCCGAGGCTGGTCCATTGGTAACGCAGTCATTGATCCGCGAACAGGAGAAATCATCAACGGCCATGTGCGCCTTGACGCTCTGCGTATTCGGCAGGTGTTTCTAATTGCGCAGGGACTTCTTAATCCATTCGGTAAAGATCCTGCGGCGCTGGCCAAGGCCAACGCAATGGCGCTGGCGCGCATTCGCCAGCTCGCTGCGCATGAGACAGGGCACACGCTTGGACTCATGCATAACTACGCCGCCAGCATTGTGAATCGAGCGTCAGTAATGGATTATCCGCCGCCAACAGTCACCGTAGGCGCTGATGGCGTGCCGGATGTTTCCAATGCTTATGCGGTTGGGATCGGCGCCTGGGACAAGGTAGCCATCACTTACGGCTACCGTGATTTTCCCGCCGGAACCAATGAAACGCAGGCGCTGGATAAAGTTCTTGATGACGCGTTTGCAAACGGCCAGCTTTATCTCACAGATCAGGACGCACGCCCCCTAGGCTCGGCCAGCCCGATTGCGCATCTGTGGGACAGCGGCAGTAATGACCTTGACGGGTTGCAGCAAGTCATGGCCGTGCGGCAGGTCGCGCTAAAAAATCTTTCAGAAAATGCCATCCGCGAGCACACTCCCATGGCTACTCTTGAAGATGTGCTGGTGCCGGTCTACCTTTATCATCGCTACCAAGTCACGGCCGTGGCAAAATCCATCGGCGGCTTGAACTACTCCTTCGATCTTCGCGGCCCGAATCGCAAAGACCTTGAAATTGTGCCCGCTGCCCAGCAGCGTCAGGCGCTTCGCGCGATCCTGAAAACGCTTTCGCCACAGGTACTCGCTGTTCCTCAACCGCTTCTGCAGATCATTGCTCCCCGCCCTCCCGAATATCCTGCTTCGAAAGAAAACTTCGCCCGCCGAACATCGCCGGCATTTGATTCCCTGGCGCCCGCAGAGGCCGCGGCAGAAATCGTTCTCCAGCTTTTGTTCCAGCCTGAGCGCGCGCAACGGATGATCGAGTACCACGCCCGCGACGCAAACAATCCCGGCTTTGACGAACTGCTGGACGAGGTGATGGCCGCGACCTGGAAAGCCCCCGCCATCCAGGGATACAACGGCGCTATTCAACGCACCGTCAACGCGGTTGTGCTCAGCCATTTAATGTCACTTGCGGCAGACGAACATGCGTCCAGTCAGGTCCGTGCAGTTGCGCTGCTTAAACTTGACCAACTGAGAAAGTGGCTTATATCTCAGGAGAACCTGCTGAAGGATGTGCCAGCTCGAGCTGAATTCTTCTTCGCAAGAAATCAGATTGATCACTTTGAGAAAAATCCCGCCGAAGTCCATGTGACGGCCCCGGCAACGCCTCCCGCCGGAGATCCCATTGGATCAGACGGCTGGGAATAAAGGAGTTTGGGAATGTTCGATCACGGCGGGCTGGCTACTCTTGCGCTAGAGCGGTCTCGCACAAACATCAAGCGGCACTTTGTTTGTGCCGCGGCGGTTATGGCAGTTCTTTCGTAGATTGCTTCTTTATTTCTTGTAGAGGTCGAAGAACTCACGGGGATTTACTTTGAGAGCGCGGGCAAGCTGAAGGATATTGTCGAGACAGATGTTCTGTTTCCCGCGTTCCACTTCGCCGACGAAATTACGGTTGACTTTTATCATCTTGCCTAGCTTTTCCTGGGACAAGTGTCGTTCCGTGCGTATGGCACGCAGGCGTGCGCCGAAAGGTGAACGGGAATCCACGAATTAAGAATCTTGCGGCTTGCCATAAAAACTTTCTACACCGATATACAATGACATGGTATATAAGTGATAAGCTTTGTGTCCAATGATTCTTTTGCGTAGCTTGTTGGACCGAGGACGATGGCGTTTATTGCTGCGGGCACACCCACCTTGGTGTCCGTGAACGCGATGAATTGCCTTGTCTCGGATGGCGGGGGGAGTTTTATTGGTGCCCATGATCACGGGCTCCTCCGGTCGGCTCGATGATAGGGGTTATTGACTCCCTTGAGCCATTGAAGGAAAAGCCCTGGGGTTGGCGCAATAAAGCTCAACAAGGCAAAATTCACCGCCGCTAACGGTGAACGCCGGGTAATCCGCCATGAAGTGCGGGGAGCGAAGAAGCTCTCCGCTCTTTTTTGATCTGACCCTAACGCCCCACGCTGCTCCGCCCATTTCAATCTTGGTTCTATGAAGCGGTAGTCGCGGCAGGCAGCACGTCGCAGAACCAGAAGCCGTCGCGCTCAACTTTTTCGCCGGTTTCGATCGGAATCTCACGGCTGAACGTTTTGGTGTTGAACATTGGCCCCGCATATACAAAGGAATGAAACTCGCCGTTTTCGCCGCACGGATCGGCGCCAGCGGGGAGATCACGGAGCAATGTCTGGTCAAAGTCGCGGCCAATGAAAGTAGATGAAATTTGTTTTGGATCGACACAGACAAGTTTCGCCCGCAGCCCGGCGCCGATCATCTCCTGTGCTAACTGCTGCGTTGGAATAGCCCAGATGGGGAACACCGGTTCCAGGCCGGTGTCTTTCAACTGGTGCTCACGGTAACTGCGAACGTCCGCGAGAAAAAGGTCGCCAAAAGCAATCGCGGATATGCCTTGGGCCAGCGCCTGATCGCAAACCACCTTCATGGCCGCTTCATAATCGGCATTGGAGCAGGGCCAAGGAATGGGTGCCGCGATGAGCGGTAATCCCGCCGCTTGGGCCTGCATTTCCACCAGCGCCCGCCGAGTGCTGTGCATTGCAACGCGATCAAACGCGGCGTTGAACGTTGTCATGAGGCCGGCGATCTCATACGCGTTTTGTTGACGCAGAACATGCAAGGCCCACGCGCTGTCTTTGCCGCTGCTCCACGCCAGTAGGACTTTCTTTTTCATGGCAGAAATCCGTGAGCGGTAAAATCACCGTGCAATCACAGGGACCGTACCGCGGTGAACGCGCGATCCTTTACCGCTGCGCTGCTACTGCATGGGTTTTTCGCAATTGATCATCCAGTTGATGCCGAACTGGTCAGTGAACATAGTAAAACGCTCTGCCCAGGAGGTTTCCTGCGGCGGCATCTTGATTTTGCCTTTTGCACTCAGTGCGGCAAATAGTTTTTCTGTCTCCTGGGCGCTATCACACGCGATAGAAACAAAAAAGTTCTCGCCGTGCGCAACCGGCGGGGCTCCCATGTTGTCCGACGCCATCAGAATGGGGCCGCCATCTTTGGCTATCCTGGCATGCGCGATCAGGGCCTTTGCTTCAGGCGGGATATTGCCGGGCATGTCGCCAAACGTTGTCACCCGCAGGTCGCCGCCAAGGCACTTCTGATAAAACGTCATGGCTTCACGGCAGTTTCCGTTAAAGATCAGGTATGCATTTACTTCTTTCATTGCTTGCTCCTATTGGTTGGCGACCGCCAACTTCAGCGGGAAAGTTGCAAAACAGAGCTGCTCCGCTGCCTGTTTACGTGCCGAATCTCTCCGCCGCGCGGGCTTTAGCTTTTGCGGCTTCTTCTTCGCGGTTCTTGGGCGGGGCGGCGGTTTCCAGGGAGCGCAACAACCGGTTTGCAATGGCAGCAATGTCGTCAATCGCAGTCTGGAAAGCTGCTTCATTGGCCTTGGATGGCTTATTGAAACCCGTGATCTTTCTTACAAACTGGAGTGACGCGGCCTGGACTTCTTCGGTCGTTACTGGCGGGTCAAAGTTGAAAAGCGTTTTAATGTTTCTGCACATCTCTCAAACCTCAGGAATTTGTTGCACGCAGAGTGGCCGAGCACAAACGTAATTCTGCGCACTCCTATTTTAGATTCGCTGGGCGGGCGACCGGCTCAGGATTTCACGCTAGCAGCTGCGCGGGCCAGGCTCGCTGGGTCGGCCAGACGGAACTTTTTCACCGTCAAAAGTCCCGCAACAATAAACAGCACCAGCAGAATACCCTGCGCGATGGCAAAAGGCGGCTCATTCCCTTTCGGCGCCAAGGCATGAAGCGACGGTACCTTCTGAAAGCTTTGGGCGATAAGGACAAAACAGTTGAAGTAAAGAGCAATCACGGCAGTCACAACGTAAATCGTCCGCCACTTGCCTGTCATACGGAAGGAGTAGCGGGCCGGAATAGCGATAGCAAGGACCACCAACGACAGAATCGCAAGAATGATGCCGGGAGTAACGTGCTCAAACGGAAAGCCGAGCCCGGTCAGGCTGGTCAGGACTGTGGTCGCCAGAAACAGCGCAGTTATGCGGTCAAGGCGCTTGCCGCCGAACATGCCGAATAAAACAATCAAGCCAGAGCCGATGCCAATTCAGGCTGATGACCACATGGATCAAAGTGTACGTTGCCAGAGACATGCCAAAAAACATAGCCACCTTTACGAAAGCAGCTAAATCTTATGCTGTTGTCCAGCGAATTGCTATTGAGACGCGAGAATATTCGCCCAACCGGGGCAAGTGGACGAATGCAGGAGAATCAATTGGCCGCCTAGAGGTCTGATGGTTTTAGGCCCGTATGCTTCGCAATGCGCGCAAGCATCTTGGGACCGATTTCATCGCCATCATGAAATGCCCATATGTAATCAGGAAACTGCCCTGTCTTATGTCTGAGTTTCTGATGAGATCCGCTCTGATGGATCGGTTGCCATCCCATTTTTATCAGAGCTCTATAGACCTGACGAGCTTTTGCGCTCTTCCAGAGGCTCACGCGGATACTGAACTAATGCTGAGCGATTTGGGCACTGAGGTGGATTGTTCAACCTCATCAGCAATCACGCGCAGGGCAAGCGCATAAGCATTTGCTCGCGCCTGTTCTTCAGTTCCGCCATAGGCTAAGGCCCCGGGAATGGCAGCGATTTCGGCGATCCAGCGGCCATCTTCTTCCCGCTCAGTCTCTATCAAAAAGTGTACTTCCGAACCCTTGGCTGATTCGGGTGGCTTCTTCTTGTCCATGTGTCCTGTTTGATGCGCGTCGTATATTTAAGTCGTTCGCAAATCCTGCAAGCTTTCAAAGCTAAGCTGAATTTGGGGACTGTTTAGTATTATGAACCGTATGGAGCAATAAGAATACAGGGAAAAAGTGCCGAACCAAATTTGCTCGCCTCACTTCGGCGGCGTTACCCTTATCCGCGATGCTCCCATTCAAATTGATTTACAGCGACGACTACTACCTGCCTATCGGCGCGCATGTATTTCCGGCCGAGAAATACCGGCTCATCCACAAGCGGCTGCTGGAGAGCGGCCTGGCCGAGCCCGGAGATTTCATCACGCCCAAGCCGGCGCACGATGAAGACATCCTGCTGGTGCACACGCGTGAATATGTGCATAAGCTGAAGACCGGCACGCTTTCACCGCAAGAAGAGTTGCAGATGGAAGTGCCGTACTCGCCGGAACTGGTGAAGGCGTTCTGGCTGGCGGCGGGTGGATCGATTCTGGCAGCGGACATGGCGTTGCGCGACGGAGTCGCCTGCAACATTGGCGGCGGATTTCATCATGCCATGCCCGACCACGGTGAGGGATTCTGTGTGATTCATGATGTTGCTGTCGCCATCAAGCGCATGCACCAGGAAGGTAAAATCAATCGCGCGATGACAGTGGATTGTGACGTGCATAACGGCAATGGCACCGCCGTAATTTTCCCCCCCAAGATCAGGCCGGGCCATCCGCTGCCAAGTGCCAGTGCCAGCAGCCGCGATATTCACACGAAACATGAAGACCACTTTCAGCATAACCCGGGCGAGTTGGATGTTTTTACCATCTCGCTGCACCAGGCGCATAACTATCCGGTGGTCAAGCCGCCATCGTCCATTGACATCAATCTGCCGGACGGGACCAACGACGACGAATATCTGGGCTGGCTTGATCAGTCGTTGAGCTCGGCCTTCCGGCATTTTGAGCCGGAGTTGCTCTGCTACATGGCCGGCGCCGATCCCTATAAAGAAGATCAGCTCGGCGGGTTGGCCCTCACCATCGAAGGATTGAAGAAGCGGGACGAACTGGTGCTGAAAGTTGCTAAAGAGCATAGCGTCCCGATAATGATGACGTATGCGGGCGGCTATGCGAGGCGTGTGGAAGATACGGTGACCATCCACTGCAATACGGTGCTGGCCGCGAAGGAGATTTTCTCTTGAAGCTGCAACTGGTGCGCCACGCAACCCTGCTGCTGGATTATGCAGGCATGAAGATCCTTGTTGATCCCATGCTGAGCGACGCGGGAGCAATGGCGGCAATACAGAATTCGCCGCAGCCGCGCCGGAATCCGCTGGTCCCGCCGCCATTTCCCGTCGAACAGGTATTGGACGGCGTGCAACTGGTGCTGGTGACGCATACGCATCGCGACCACTGGGACGACGCGGCGATCCAGCTTGTGCCCAAAGACCTGCCCCTGCTGTGCCAGCCGGAAGACATGCAGAAGATGGAGGCAGTGCATTTTGTGAATGCCTCGCCGGTGCATGACATGAAGCACTGGAGCCACATCTGCATCAGCCGAACGCCGGCACAGCATGGATCAGGCGAGATTGCGCGGGCCATGGCGCCTTCCAGCGGATACGTGCTCACCACCGCCGGCGAGCCGACGCTCTATATCACCGGCGACACCATCTGGTATGACCAGGTGGCGGAGACCATTAAGCAATACAATCCGCAGGTGATTGTGGCCAATGCCGGCGCAGCGCAGTTTCTGCATGGCGATCCCATTACCATGACGGCCGGCGATGTTGTCCGCGTGTGCCGGGCCGCGCCCCAGGCGCAGGTAGTGGCCGTCCACATGGAAGCGATCAATCATTGTTTGTTGACGCGAGAGGAACTGGCACGCCAAGCGGAAAGTGCTGGCGTGCGGGTGATCATTCCCGAAGATGGCGAAGACTTGCAGTGCGGGTAGGCTACCTAGCCACGAATCTGCGCAATAGCAGATAAAAGCAAATTTAGCCGCGAATTGCGCGATGGGGAATGGTTTTCTCTCAGGGACGATTTTGTTTTGTTAAGCCTTAGAAAGAAAAATCCAGAGCTGCACAACTCTTCTGGGCCTTAAGGGTTCCTACCTAGGAGAGCAAAAGCCATGAAATGCGAAATCTGCAAAACGATCGAGAAACTGGGACTTGATCCGGCAACTCATGAGCCGTGGATATGCGCCGATGCCAAATCACCAAGACTGGCTTTCCATAAGGCGCAGGTTGCGGTCCATCACTTTTATCATGGCCTGACTGCGCTCTTTCAGACGAAGTGGCATCATGCCGGCCACCGGCTATGGCAGCGCGCTCAGTACGTGACTCTGGGCCTCTGAGCCCTGGGCGGGTCGGGAGGATCGGATTCGCAGCTTGCCCAGCTCTAAATAAATCTCGGCAGTTTACCTTTGCGTACGCTCGGCGCTGGCTTCAACCTCCACCAGGCAGGAATAAAACGTAGCTCCCCCGCCGATATCAGTGAGCGTTTCTGAAGTCAAGACGTTGATGCTGTTTCCGTCGGGAGCGAAGCGCGCAGCGTTCAGCCGTGCCGCCACCACTCCAGGTTGCACTGCGCCATTCACATGAGCGCGCAGCCTCACTTCCCCCCGACCGTTGAACACACGCACCCAATCGCCTTCATGAATATTCCGGCGCTCGGCGTCCGGGGTGCTGATCTCCAGCAACTCCGGCTGTTCCATCTTCTGAATAGATGGAATATTGGTAAATGAGCTGTTGAGAAAGTTATCGGCTTTGCGCGCCAGCAACTCCAGAGGAAATTTCTTTGCACCCTGTGACAAGCGCGATTCTTCAGCCGGAACAAATGAAACTACGGGATCCATTCCCTGGGCCACCAGGCTCGCACTGTAAAGCTCTGCTTTGCCGCTGGGCGTGGCAAACCCGCCTTTGGCGAACGGCAAAAATGGTCCATCACCCACGTTCAGGCGTACGTGGCCTTCTTTTTCCAGCCGCTCGCGCGTCATGCCTTCCATCCAGCGCTCCCAGCCTTTGGGAATTTGCTGGTTCTCAGGTGTGGTGAGCGTCCCGTCGATCACATCATCCGTGCTCTGCTGGAAGCAATCGTCCGTAAAGCCCATTCGCTGTGCCAGATCACGGAACATATCCGTGTTAGACCGGGCTTCACCTAGCGGCTCAATTGCCTGGTTCGATATCTGAAGATAAGTATGGCCGTAAGCCTTGTTGAGATCTTTGTGCTCCAGGAACGTCGTCGCCGGCAGCACGATATCGGCATAAGTTGTCGTGTCGGTGAAAAACTGCTCATGGACTACCGTAAACAGGTCCTGGCGCATAAAGCCACGGATGACGTCGTTATGGTTCGGCGCAACGACTGCCGGATTGGAGTTGTAAACAAAAATGGCTTTTACCGGCGGATCACTTAACGTATTCAGCGCCTTGCCCAACTCGGACATGTTGACGACACGCGCCGCCCGTCCCAGCGGACTTTTCTGCATCAGGTCAGGGCGGTCCAGGGCCTGCATATTCAGGTAAAACGCGCCGCTGGTGGAAAGCTGCAAGCCGCCTCCAACTTCAGCCCATGAGCCGGTAATGCACGGCAGCATGGCGATGGCGCGTATCGCGGAACCGCCATTTTGCGAGCGCTGCACGCCATAATTCACGCGGATCACTGCTGGCCGCACCGTGGCATACTCCCGCGCCAGCTTGCGAATATCGTCGGCGCTGATTCCTGTCCGCGCTGCTACCCGTTCCGGTGGATACTCCTGCACCCGCTGCCGGAGTTGATCAAACCCCAGCGTGTACTTGCTGACGTAATCCTCATTGTGAAGCTTTTCGTTGATGATTACGTGCATCATCGCCAGCGCCAGGGCAACGTCCGTTCCCGGATTAATGGGCAGATACCAATCAGCGCTCTTTGCGGTCCGTGTTCTGTAAGGATCGATTACCACCAGCTTGGCGCCGTTGCGACGAGCTTCCGCAATGAACGGCCACAAATGCACATTGGTGGCATGGATATTCGCACCCCAGGCAATGATGTATTTGGATTCGCGAAACTGTTGCGGCTCAGTCCCAACATTGCGGCCAGTAACACTGATCATCCCGGCACCGCCGGCAGAAGCGCAGATGGTGCGGTCCAATTGCGAAGCGCCCAGCCGATGAAAAAACCGGTGCGCCATTCCCGAATAACTCAGCACACCCATGTTTCCGGCGTAGGAATAAGGAAGGATCGCCTCAGGGCCAAAATCGGCGGAAATCTTCTTGAGCCGGGCGCTGATTTCGTCCAGCGCTTCGTCCCATGAGATTCTCTCGAAGTCACTTGCATCGCCTTTGCCCTGTCCTTTAGGGGCAGTGCGCCGCATGGGGTGCATCACGCGGTCGGGAGAGTAGACGCGATCAAGATATTTCGTCACTTTCGCACAAAGAAAGCCGCGCGTTACCGGGTGCGCCGGATCGCCTTGCACGCGCGTGGCCCGGCCATCTTCCACCGTAACTAGAATTCCACAGGCGTCAGGACAATCGTGCGAGCAAACGGCATGAACGACCTTCTTCATAGGGACATTATATGGCTTGCGATTTGTCAAATGATCCTGCATTTCGAATCATCGGTAATGGTCATGGTATAATGACCATGGAATTGAAGGCATAACCATGAAGAAAATGGCGGCTGGGGAATTCAAATCGAGGTGCCTGGCGGTGATGGATAGCGTCCAGAAAACTAAGGAAGCAGTGTTGATCACCAAGCGTGGCCGCCCCGTAGCCAAACTTGTCCCGGCAGAGGAAAGCCCTGGCGAATTTTTAGGGCGTCTCGAAGGAGTCGTGAAGATTGTGGGCGACATTGAATCCCCCATCGAACCGCTGGACGCCTGGGATGCACTTCGGTGATTCTGCTCGATACTCACGTCGTGGTTTGGGCTGTAGCCGAAAGCAAGCGTCTGTCGAAAGCTGCTTCCGCAGCAATTCTGAAAGGTATGACAGAAGGCGGGCTGGCCATTGCTGACATCACATTGTGGGAGCTGGGGATGTTGCTTTCTCGGGGACGCATCCAGGCATACGGAACAGTCGAAGCGTCAGTTCGCCTGTTAACTGAAGGTTTGGTGATCAAGCCGATTACGCCGGAGATTGCTGCGATCTCTGCCCAGTTTCCCGCCGAGTTTCCAAAGGATCCGGCAGATCGCCTGATCGCCGCAACCGCCCAGTCTGAAGGCTTGGCACTGGTTACGCATGACGAAAAACTGCGAACCAGCCCTCTCTTGCAAACCGTGTGGTAGCCCTTGTTGCCATTTGCGCCGGAGGACATCTTTTCGCGCCAGTTCGGATCACTGGGTCTTTTCTCTCGGTATTTCGGACTTTTAGAGACTGCTTTACGATGCCACTCAGGAAGCTTTCACAGTCGCGGCCATTGAGCTGGCCTGTGTTTTTAACGCACGCAGGTCAAGTTTGCCCGTGCCCAGGATAGGCAGTGCGTCCACGTGAAAGAACTGGTCTTTGCGTGGTTTCCATAGCGGCGGAAGGTCGGCCGAGGCAAGTTTTGCCAGTATTGGCGCCAGCTGCTCGTTGCTAAGAGTGTGCAGCACCACCAGCCGCTCTCCCTTCTTTTCGTCCGGCGCGGATGACACCACAAACACCTGTTCCGACGTTTCTGCCAGCTCATGCAGTTTTTCTTCCACCCTCACGTGCGGCACCATTTCTCCGCCAATCTTGCTGAAGCGGCTCAGCCGGTCCGTAATGGTCAGAAAACCATCGTCGGCCACGGCGGCGATGTCGCCCGTGGTGTACCAGCCGTCCTGCAAAATCGTGCGGGTTTCTTCCGGCCGTCCCAGATATCCCTGCATCACGTTGGGGCCGCGCACCAAAAGCATTCCCGGCGTGTCTGGTGGCAACGGCTGCCCTGTCTCCGGATCAACAATGCGAACGCTCATGCCCGGCAAGGGATGTCCAATAGTGCCTGGGCGCGCGCCGCGCTGAACGATGCCCGGAGCGCGATAATCAAAAATGTTCACGGCCACAACCGGCGCGCATTCTGTGCAGCCGTAACCTTCCAAAGGTCGGACGCCAAAGTGGTCTTCAAACGCGCGGGCCACCCGTTCTGGAAGTTTTTCCGCGCCCACCAGCACGCAACGCAGGCTGGCAAAATCCTCTTTGGGAACGCGGCGCGTATAGGCCTGCAGGAATGTTGGCGTGGTAATCAGGAAAGTCACGCGGTACTTGCGCGTCAACTCGCCGATAATTTGAGCATCCAGCGGACTAGGATGGAACACCACGCCCACGCCATACGTTGCGGTAAGCCACAGAGTCACGGTAAAGCCAAAAGCATGGAAGAACGGCAGCACGCCCATCAATTTGTCATCACTGGTAAAGGAAAATACCTGCGTCATCTGCCGAATATTGGCCAGCACGTTATGGTGCGTCAGCATAACGCCTTTGGGATCTCCGGTGCTGCCGCTGGAAAAAATAATGGTCGCCAGATCATTGGTGGTTCGCTTCTGTGCGCCCACTGCCCGCTTCAGCATGGTGTAAGGCAGAAGAATGGCGATGAGCAGAGCAAGAATCTTCTCGCTGGATTTAGGTTTGACCAGCACATCTTCCAGGTATATCGACCGCGCGGGCACCTCAATCTTGTTCATGGCGGCAAGCTTTTCCAGAAAGAGCTTTGATGTGACCACCGTCTTCAGACCGCATTGTTGCGCGCAGGATTCCAGAGTCTCAGTGCTGGCGGTGTAATTCAGGTTCACTGGAACCTTGCCGAGCAATACAGCCGCAAAGTTCACCAGCGCCCCGCCGACCGAAGGCGGCATCAGCACGCCCACCATCTCCTGGTCTTTCCACTCCGAACGCAGTCGTCGGGTGACAAAAATAAGTTTTAACAGCATGCCGGCAAAGCTCACTTCAGGGAAGCGTGCGTCGCCCATGCAAAAGCGGAAGGGATAGCGCCGTGCGGTGTTCACCAGAGCGCGATCAAGCGTGTGGCGGGCTACGCGGTCTGTATCAAAGGCTGCGGCTTGCAGAGCTTGGACTGACCGCCGGACTTCAGCGGCGCTCGCGGTCGAGGGAAGCCATGCGCCAAAGCTCACGGTCACGCGATATGGCATGCGTCGCGGCGCTTTCCATAAGAATCGCTCGCGCTCATAACTAAAGATGCTTCCCCACACGCCATGCAGGTTCACAGGGATGACAGGCGCATCCAGCCCGCGAATGATCCGCTCCATGCCTTTGCGGAACGGCAACATGGAGCCGGTACGAGTGATGTGGCCCTCGGCAAATACGCATACAAGTTCTCCCGCGAGAATGGCGTCACTGGCTTCGCGAAAAGCTCGGACAATGTCCCGCGGGCGCATCTCCGTGGGAACGGGAATGGCGCGCATGAGCAGCGCAAAAGGTTTTATAAAAGGCAGGTTGTATACATCGCTGAAGATCAAAAAGCGTACAGGACGATTGGCTGCCGCGCTGATCAATACCACGTCCACAAAAGACATGTGATTGGAAACCAGCAGCGCTCCGCCTTTGCCAGGAATATTCTCCTTGCCCAGTACCTTTACGCGGTAGATGATCCGGGACAGGAACCACAGCAGGACGCGTAAACCCCAGTTGGGCAATGCAATGACTATGCGAACCAGCAGAGACTGCCGGGGCTGTTGATCTTCGTGAGTAGGTTCCCTGGTGGGCATGATGCCACGCTCAGAAAGGTTGGCGGCGGACATTCTGGCACCAGTTTGGCCAGTTGTAAATGGCAAGACTTTTAAGATGAGATTTCATTTAAAAACCCTTCGGCCATCTTGCATAACGAACCACTGGGATAACTCTATGTTACCAGCGTAACCAATCAATTTCGCACCACCTCGCATACAGTTACAACAATCAGGAGCAGAAGCAACCCATGTTGCTTCTTCTCTACGCGGACTGCGCCACGCTCAGGTAAAGCAACTGGCGCTGTTCACTAAAAAAGTTGAAGGTGTTTTTATGGGAGAAGTAGAAGTTCGGGACGTAGTCCCGAAAACTGCCCGATCATCGATATCCAGCAGACCGCGACGGAACGGAAACTGGCTGGGATGGGCAAAGCTGATTTCGATCACAATTTTAGCCGGCTTGTGTGTGGCGCTTTTTGCCGCCGAGCCGCAAGGCGTGGTGCTGGTGGGGGCCGGATCAAGCGTCCCTTTGCCGCTCTATCACAAGTGGGCAGACCTTTATAACGAGAACAGCAAGACGGTCCAGTTGCAATACCTGCCGCTGGGTACCATGGAGGGAATCGCTCAGATTACGCATGGCACCAGCGACTTTGGTGCTGGCGAAGTACCGCTCACGGTGGAACAGCGCCGCCTCGGTAGCTTGACTGAGCTGCCGGTGGTACTCATTGGTATTGTTCCTATTTACAACCTGCCAAACATCCAAAACCTGCGACTTTCCGGCGATGTGCTGGCCCAGGTGTACTTGGGGCACATCACCCAATGGAACGATCCGGCGATTGTGAAGCTGAATCCCGGCATCACGCTCCCTAACCTGCCGATCCGGGTGATTTATCGTCCCGGAGGCAAAGGCAGCAACTACGTATTCACGGAATATCTCTCCAAAATCAATGCGAAGTTTCGCGACCAGATAGGGCGGAGCGCGTCGCCCAAATGGCCTGTCGGCCAACCAGCAGAGCGCAGCTCAGATATGGCGGACAAGGTCAAAAGCACGCCTGGAGCGCTTGGGTACGTGGAACTTCAGTATGCAGACGATAACCAGATCACACATGCCAGCGTGCTGAATGCCGCGGGAAAGTTTGTGAAGGCCACCGCGGCAAGCATCACAGCTTCATGTGTCGCCGTTGAAGCGCCAGGCTGGGACAAGCTTGCAGCTTCGTTGACGAATGCTCCTGGGGCCGACTCTTATCCAATCTCCAGTTTTACTTTCCTGTATGTGCGTCCCAGTGCGCGGGACCAACGCCGGACTGCGGCGCTGGTCGGCCTGCTCAACTGGGCGTATTCAGATGGACAGAACATTGCTATTCAGGAGGGCTATTCCGACTTGCCAAAGCCTCTAGTAGTGAAAGTCCTGGCGAAAGTGAACGTGATGCACTAGTTGCTTAACTCATTTTGATAATCGAGAAAGCCGCTCTAGCCAGCGGCTGAAAGGAGATAAATTGAAGACTCTAGTAGCTGAACAGGAAGTTCAATCCAGCCCGGCGAGCGCGCAGGCCCCAGAGCCGCGGCAAGCGGCCCATCAAGGCATTCGGAGCCAAAGTAATACCGAGCCAAAGATGCCTGCCGTAGCCGACGCGCAGGTGGATTGTTACGAAAGTTGCTTGGATCTTTCCGCTCTATTTCTCGGACGCGGGTAATGTGTGTTCCGGCACAAAAAAGCCTGGCAATTTTTTGCCAGGCTTTTTTCGCTTCCAATCTTGCTTAGACCGTCATCAGTTCTTTTTCTTTCGATGCGGCCATCTCTTCCATCTTCTTGATCTCGGCATCGGTTAGCTTCTGGACTTCATCCAGCGCTTTCTTCTCTTCGTCTTCAGAAATTTTCTTGTCTTTCATCGTCTTCTTAATGGCTTCATTGCCATCGCGGCGCACATTACGAATCGCCGTGCGATGGTCTTCCAGAATCTTATGCAGATGCTTCACCATGTCCTTGCGGCGCTCTTCCGTAAGCGGCGGCACCGGAATGCGGATCAGCTTGCCGTCATTCTGCGGATTCAATCCCAGCCCAGCGGAGCGAATGGCCTTCTCAATATCGGCAATAATCCCCGGATCATAGGGTTGCACGGTGAGCAATTGCGATTCCGGCGAATGCACAGTGGCCACCTGGTTCAGCGGCATCTCAGATCCGTAATAAGGCACCCGAACCGGATCCAGCATGTTCACGGTGGCGCGGCCAGTGCGCGCTGCGGCCAGGTTGGCGCGGAAATCTTCCACCGCTTTGTCCATGCGCGTTTTGAGCTGCGTATAAACTTCTTTCAACGCGGGTATGGCCGCGATCCCTGATATTGCCATTGCTCCAAGCCTCAAACAAGAGAGTAAGCGAACGCTCGATTATACAGCCAGACGCGAGGATGCGGAGAGGCAGCAATGTCCGTGGAAGGTGATCCGGTTAAGTTTTCGGCGATGCCTTGCCGCCTCGCACCTGTCCAAAATTCAACAAGCTCACAATTGCAACGCCGCCCACAATATTGCCAAGGGTAGCCGGGAGCAACCATTGAAAATAATTGCTGAAGTGCAGATGACCTGACATGATGGCCGCAATAATTTCCGCGCTGCTGGCAATGCAATGCGAGAAATGTCCGGCGCCGACGATAAAGGTAAGCATCCAGGTGACCATGATCTGCCCGATCGTCCAATGGCTGGCTGTGACCATCCAGGCTACAAGAGCAATCAGCCAGCCGCCTATGATTCCTTTGGCAAAGATGAAGGTAAAGTTCCCATTAGCGGCCTGCAAACCCAGGTCCGCCAGCGCGTCAGCGAAGTTGGGCGAGAGCGCTCCGGTCTTCATTACCAGCCAGCCAAAAAATACGGCTCCAGCAACATTGGAAACAAAAACAGCCACCCAAAGCCGCAACGTGTTCAGCACATGCTTGCGCTCGTCTAGTATCAGGACCACGGGGAACAGCGTATTTTCAGTAAAAAGCTGTGCCCTGCCAATCACCACCACAAGGAATCCGATGGGATAAAAGAAGAAGGAGAAAAATTCCTGGATCGGTCCTTTGCCCAGGTAACTGAGGGACAGCGCGACTGCCAGTCCCGTCAACCCCATACTGATGCCGCCGGCAAGCCCTGAAAACAAGAGGCCAACGGTCGAACGGGAGAGTTCATCCCGGGCATTTTCAATGACGTGTTCCAGTATCTCTTCGGCGCTTCTGCGGGTAGACTCCTGCTCCATAGGTCAATTGAGATGCGGGCAGAAACTCCCAAGTTCGCAGATTAGAGAGTAATTTGAACGCCATTGAATGCCAGCGTGGTTAGATCGTCTGCTTCTGCCCGGTTCTGCGGTAAAGCAGCCAGGTATGCCATAAGATTCTCAGCGTGGCCAGGACAGGGATCGATAAAAATACGCCAATCACGCCTGCCACTTCTCCTCCGGCAAAGACGCCGAACAAGACAGTAAGCGGGTGAAGCTCCAGCGTTGTCCCCATGATGCGCGGCGAGATGACGTAATCCTGAATGCATCGCCAGACAAGCAGGAAAATGAGCAACAACCAGAAATGGCCGTAGCCGGAGAGCAATGCCACTCCTAACACCATCAATCCACCAATCGCCGGACCCACCACTGGGATAAATTCCAGCGCGCCGGCTGCTGGGCCCAAAGCAAAGGCATATGGCACGCGCATAATCCAGAGACCAAAAGTCAGCGCGGCCATGGCGAGCCCGGCAAGAGTCAATTGGGCGCGAATGAAATGCCCCAGCATGGTGTCCATTTCCTGCACTGTCTCCGCCAACATCCGCCGATTGCGATTGTCCTCTACCGAGTTAATGATGTTCTGACTAAGCGTGTGCCCATCTTTGAGAAAGAAAATAGCGAGGATGGGGACCAGGAACAGCCACCACATACTTTGAATCGACTTGACTGCGCGCAGCGTGAACGTCTGGGTGGTCGCGATCAATTCACTCTGATGTTGATCCAGGTATTGGCCTATTAAATCTACTGTTTGGGAATTCCAGCCATGCTTGGCACCAAACTGGTGTACCAGATTGCTCGGGCTGATCTTCTTGCCCATCTCCGGAGTTTGCTGCGTCAGTTTCTGTACTTCCTCCATTACCGGCGGGCCAAGCAAATAGAACGTAAGGGCCAGAATGCCAATAAACATCAGATACACCACTGCGATGGCTGCCGGGCGCGATCCTTTTAGCCATTTTTGCAGCCGTGAAACAGGAGCCTCTAGTATGTAAGCGAAGAAAATTGCGAAGAGGAATGTAATGATCGCGCGCCAGGCCACGTACAGGAAAGCAAGTATCAGAACAAAGACCAGAATGGTCATCAGGGACTGGGCGGTTTTTTTGTCGAAAAATTTCAAATGTCTCCCTACGGGCCGTTCCATTGTAAATGCTGCGGCTAAGCTTCAATCAATGCTGAGTTTGCCGGACCGCAGCTCCGAATTTCATATGCCATTCATGAGATGATTTATTCAGAAGCCGGAATTACCAGAGGTTGAGCTGCTTTGCAGGCGTGACTCTGAGCTTGTCGAAGGGGAGAGCCCGCAGGCGGAATCCTGAGCCGAAGGTGAAGGATCTCTCATCTATTGGATGTGAGCACACAATAAAATGCCAGAGCTACCGGAAGTTGAAACGATTGCCAACGGGCTGAACAAGCGTGTGGCCGGAGACCGCATTGACTCGGTTTGGGTAGGCAGCAAGCCTGAGCCGCTCAAATCGCCTGCTGCGGAGATTTCCGCCACTCTGCAAGGCGCCAAAGTAGAGTGTGTACGGCGCGTGGGAAAGCATATCGTATTCGATCTTGGTGACCGCCAATGGATTGTGCATTTGGGAATGACGGGGCAAATGCTGGTTGCCAACCCGGAAACTGAGACTCCCAAACACACTCATCTGATAGCCAAGTTGTCTTCAGGACGTGAGCTGCGGTTCGTTGATCCACGGCGCTTCGGGCGCCTGGAAGTCCGTCAAGCCGGCTTTAGTGGCCCCGGCGCAGAGCCTCTGAGTATCGACACGGATGAATTTGCCCGGCTGTTTCACTCTAGCAAAGCGCCGGTTAAAGCAGCGCTGCTCAATCAAAAGCTGCTGCACGGCGTAGGAAATATTTATGCCGATGAAGCTTTGTTCCGCGCGCATATACGGCCGCGCCGCCGGGCCAATACGCTTACCAAATCCGAATTGCGCAAGCTGCATGCGGCGCTGCAAAAAGTTTTGCGCCTGGCCATTGCTGCCGGCGGATCATCCATCTCTGATTACGTTGATGCCGATGGCGAAGCGGGCTATTTCCAAATCCAGCACCGCGCCTATGGCCGCGAAGGCAAACCATGCCTGACCTGCAAAACACCGATCAAGAAAATCGTGGTCGGCGGCAGAGGAACGCACTATTGTCCCAAGTGCCAGAAATAAAGCACTCAGCCGTCAGCAATCAGCACTCAGTCCAAGTGCATAATTCACTGCAAACGGTGGGAGCAGGGCCTAATACAAAATCCAGACTCTTCTTTGCGCTCTTTGCGTCCGTTGCGGTAAATGTTCTTCTTAGACGGTCAGATCCCTCTGCAACTTCTGCATGCCTCTGATCCACCGCTGATAATCGTTGGCCTTATTTTGAAAAAATTTGACCGCTTCAGGATGCGGCAGGATCATGAATCTTTCTTCGGCCATCGCTTTTACAACGTCGTCGGCGACGTGCTCAGGCTCAATCGCTCCAGCCTGCAGCATTTTTGTGCCGGGATGGTCTGCTTTCAGCATGTTCGTGAGCACACCTTGCGGGCAGAGCGCCGAAACGCGAATCCCCCGTTCGCCATAAGTAATGGCCAGCCACTCGGCAAAGCCCAGCGCAGCATGCTTGGTAACTGCGTAAGGCGCGGAGCCGAGAGAGGTCAGCAATCCAGCGGCGGAGACGGTCTGCAGCAAATAACCTTCTTTGCGCGCAAGCATCTGCGGCAATACGGCGCGTGCCGCGTAAACGTGCGCCAACGTATTGATCTCCCAACTGCGTTTCCATTCGCGGTCTGAGGCTTCCGGTCCTCCGGATACGGCAATCCCAGCATTTGAGCAAAAAATATCCACATGGCCAGCCGCGCTGCTCACTGATTCCACCAGCCTTTTCACATCGGCTTCCTGCGATACATCACAAGGGAAAAACCCAGCCCGGTCTTTCTCAATCTCATCCGCCACTGCTTTGCCATTTGTTTCGTCCACGTCAGACACCGCAATAAATTTCGCGCCCTCTTTCGCGAACCTGAGGCAGAGCGCCCGCCCAATTCCGTTGGCCCCGCCGGTTACTACCACGACTTTTCCTTTAATTTGCATGCCGGAAAGATAGACGGTTCGCTTTGAATCTTCAACCGCCCCCCGAAACTCGCAATCGCGGCAGTAACCTATTAATCTATGCAGGCATCATCTGCTCTTGCAGAGGAGTAATAATCCAAAATGACGACATTGGCCATTGGGGTTGATCTGGGCGGCACCAACCTGCGCATTGCCGCGGTGGACAGCAACGGCAAGGTGCTGGACAAAATTACTACCAGCACGCAGGTTGCGCGCGGACGCGATCAGGTGATCGATGAAATGTGCGTCGCCATCCAGGAGGTTGTTTCCAAGCAGCGCGGCGCAGGCGAACTGGCCGGGATCGGCATTGGCGTTCCCGGGATTATCGAGATGCAGACGGGCATGCTGCGCGAGTCGCCGAACCTCCCCGGCTGGCACAACTATCCAGTGCGTGATGAAATTCAAAACCGCCTGAGAACAACTGTTGTCTTGGAGAACGACGCCAACGCTGCCGCAATGGGCGAAAAATGGCTGGGCGCAGCCGCCGGCGTGGATGATATGTGCATGTTCACCCTGGGGACAGGCGTGGGCGGAGGCGTGGTAATGCAGGGCCAAATCTGGCACGGCATGACCGGAATGGCCGGCGAGTTGGGCCATATAAACGTGGAACCTGACGGCCATCCCTGTAACTGCGGCAGCCGCGGATGCCTGGAACAATATGCTTCCGCCACGGCGATCAAGCGCATGGCGCAGGAGGCAATTGCAAGCGGCAATGCGCCCAATATGGCCCGCGCGCTCAAGGAAGACGTTGAATTTAGTTCTAAAGTGATTTTTGATCTTGCCATGCAGGGCGACGCCGCCGCTCGCGGCGTTTTTGAGCAAGTTGGCAAAGCGCTGGGAACAGTGCTTGCCGATATGGTTAATATCTTCAATTTCCCTATGTACGTGATCGGGGGCGGAGTATCCAGCGCGTGGGATGCGTTTGCTCCGCCCATGATGGAAACTGTGGCCAGAAATTCCTTTGTCTATCGCGCCACAGCGCCCACGGAAAACATACAAACCGGGAATGCGCTCAGCCGCTCCGTGCGCGGCACCATGATTACCAAAGCACAGCTCGGCGGCGATGCTGGATTGATCGGCGCTGCGCGCCTGCCGATGATCGCCCACTTGGTGAGCCCCGTTGGATTCAGCAAAGCCTAAGATGGCGATTTGAGAAGTCATGCATACATTAGGAGTCGTATTCCATGACCATCCGCATCCGTCCGGCAAACCGTGCCGACCTTCCGCGACTGACAGAGATTTACAACCATTACGTGATCCATACGCCCGTCACGTTTGATATTGAGCCGTATACGGTTGAGCGCAGGGGCGCATGGTTTGAGCAGTTCGCTTTAACTGGTCGATACCGGCTAATGGTTGCGGAAGAAGACGGCCTGGTGCTGGGCTATGCGGGGACTACGCGCTTCCGCCCCAAAGCAGCGTATGACACTACGGTGGAAACCACGGTCTATAGCAGTCATCAAGCAATCGGGAAGGGAGTCGGCCGGAAACTCTATGCTGGATTGTTTGAAAAGCTGGCCGGTGAAAATATCAATCGCATTGTGGGCGGTTACACGCTGCCGAATGCAGCATCGGCGCAGATGCACGAGCTGTTCGGCTTTAAAAATGTTGGCGTCTTCAGCGAGGTTGGGTACAAGTTCGGAAAATACTGGGACGTGCAGTGGACGGAACGGCCGTTGAGACTCAGCAGTAGTTTGTAGTTAGGAATCAGCAATTCGCCATTGGGCCAGCAACACCGGCCGCGTGACTGTCGAATGCACTGGCGGCAATAGTCGAACATCTCACAACCATGCTCAAGCTAAGTGCTATCTGCTAATTGCTAACTGCTGCTGTTCAGCAGTTGGCGAGCAACCGAACAGTACAAATCCACGGCTTGATGCAGCTGCTTTTTGGAAATGTATTCACGATCAGTGTGCGCCACATGAATTGATCCGGGCCCCAGAAGTACGGGAGTGCCCCAGTTGGCGAGTGCAGGAATGTCCGTGGTAAATTTTGCCACCATGCTATCAATGCCTTGCACGGTGCGCAGCTTCATGAACGGAATTTCTAGAACGAATTCAGCTTCAGCTAGTCCGTGAACGTGTTGGGTGATTTCTTTTCGCAAATCCTCAGATGGGCCCACCAGTCGATATAGCAGCTGTGCGCGAGCGTGATCAGGGATGACATTGGGAGCGCGTCCGCCTTCAATCAGGCCAATGTTCACCGTACACGGCCCGACTTCCGGATTGACCGGCAGTTCCATCGCGCGCAGGCGCTCAAGCGCCGTAAGAAGCTTTTCGATCGCCGATTCACCGAGCTCGGGATAAGCCGAGTGCGCCATCTTTCCTTTACCCGTCAGTTGCAGCCGCAATGCGCCTTTGGAGGCGGTGGCGATCTTATTTTCCGTGGGCTCGCCATTGATGAGAAACCGGCTGCCGATTGGATTTTCATTTGCGACCTTCGCGCCCAGGCTGTCGCGCTCTTCACCTACAAGAAACAGCATGCCGACGGCCCTGCCTTCCTTACGCAAATGCCGGCAGGCAGCGATCTGGGCAGCGATGATTCCCTTGGCGTCGCATGAGCCGCGACCATAAATATTGTCGTGGTCTTCTGAAGAAGAAATGAACGGCGGCACGGTATCCATGTGCGTAGAAAAGACCAAGTCCGGTTTCTGGCCGTCAATTGTGGCCAGCACATTGAACCGTTCATGCGCCACCGGCATTTTATGCGTGGTGTAACCCATCCCGGAGAGAACTTCATACAGCTCTGCGCCCACGGCGCCTTCATTGCCGGAGATGGATTCAATATCGATGAGCCTGCGGGTTAGGGCGATGGGGTCCATGAGTTCTTCAGACTGACAGCATAACAAGCTTTACCAAAGAGGACACAGAGAGGCACGGAGGGAACAATCAATTTAGAGGACTTCCGTTCGCGCGGTCATCTGGGACGATCCTCCTCAGTGCTCCTCTGTGTCCTCTGTGGTAAAAGAATAACGTGACTGCCGGAATCAAATCTTTCTTCCTGAATGGACCCGCGGGACGGCTGGAAGCGTTGCTGAATGAAGGCCAGGCAAACGCGACGCACTCCGCATTGGTCTGCCACCCGCATCCTTTATTTGGTGGGACGATGCACAACAAGGTCGTTTACCACGCCATGAAGACGCTGAGCGGTTTTGGTTTTCCGGTGCTGCGTTTCAACTTTCGCGGCGCGGGCCTGAGCGATGGCGAGCATGATCGCGGACATGGCGAGCAGGAAGATGTTCGCGCGGCCCTGAACTGGCTTGATTCCTCGTTTCACTTGCCGATGATTTTCTGCGGGTTTTCTTTTGGCGCAGCTACGGGCCTGCGCGTCGCGTGTGACGACCAGCGCGTGGTTGGGCTCATCTCGCTGGGAACGCCGGTGGGCGTTGAAGGCCGTGCTTATACCTATAAATACTTGCCGGACTGCACTCGACCAAAACTGTTTGTCAGCGGATCGCGCGACCAGTACGGTCCGCCCGACAGCCTGAAAAAAGTTGTGGAGGCCGCGCCGGAGCCGAAAGAGATGGTGATCGTAGAAGGTGGCGACCATTTTTTTGAAGGCCATTTGGCGGAAATGCAGGCGGCTATTCATGCCTGGGTAAGCAGGCTTTTCGCCGCAGGCCGCAAGGCGGAAGCCAGCTAATGTCGATTGCGCACAGCATGCGCGCCGCGGCGCGCGAGATCTTCCTTCACGCTCTCTCCGAAGCCAGCATTGAAAAAGCTTTTGACCGCCAGGTGCATTATGAGCGCGGCGTGCTGCGCGTGTGCGATGACCTATATGACCTGAAATCTTACAGCCGCGTGGTGTCGATTGCGTTTGGCAAGGCAGCGCATCGCATGGCGGAGATTCTGGCGCGCCAAGTGGGCGCGACGGTGGAAGGGATTATCGTTGATCCCAACCGGCATCCTTACCAGCTTGCCGGATACCGCTATTTTGCCGGCGGGCATCCGCTTCCGAATGAAGAGTCCGTGCGTGGGGCCGAGGCGATTTTGAAAACCTTGGGAGCGCTGAATCCGCAGTCGCTCGCTATCTTCCTGATCAGTGGCGGCGGATCGGCGGCAGTGGAGAAACCGGCCGACTCGGAAATCACGCTGCCTGATCTAGTCGCGACCTACAGGGCGCTGGTGAATTCCGGAGCGCCCATCGCGCAGATCAACGCCATACGCAAACATCTTTCGGCCGTGAAAGGCGGACGCATGGCCCTGGCTGCCAATGGCGCGCAGCAGGTTTCCATTATGGTCGCAGACGTGCCAGAGAACGCTCTGGATTCGCTTTCCTCCGGGCCAACCATGCCCGATGCCAGCACCGTGGAGGATTGTTACCGCATTGCGCATGAGCACAACATGCTGCCGGATTTTCCAGCGTCGGTGCGCGAGCTGTTTGAACGGCGCGCGCTGGATGAAACCCCCAAGCAGGATGACGCGGCATTTGTCCGCTCCCGCTGGTGGAAGGTCTTATCGAATGAGACGGCGGAAAAAGCTGCGGCCGCAGCGGCGGCTAGGCATGGCTTCGCCGTGGAGATCGACCATAACTGTGACGACTGGGATTACGCGCGGGCGGCAGATTATCTGCTGGATCGGCTGCGGGAGTTGAGAAAGAAGGTTGCGAAGGTCTGCATCATTTCCGGCGGCGAGGTCACGGTGAAAGTTCCATCGAACGCAGGCGCGGGTGGGCGCAACCAGCACTTTGCCCTTTACTGCGCGCAGAAAATCGCCGGAGAAAACATTGCCGTGCTGAGCGCAGGAACTGACGGCATTGACGGCAACAGCCCGGCGGCGGGCGCTGTAGCAGATGGAACGACTGTGGAGCGTGCACAGAAAACGGGATCGGATGCGGCCGCGCATTTCGATGGCTTCAACGCATTTCCACTTTTTGAGAAGCTGGGTGATGCAGTCCAGACTGGGCCGACTGGCAATAATGTTAGAGATGTGAGGGTACTGCTGGCTTACTGACTATTCAGCCTCATTCACCCAAAAACCTCAGCAGCCGGTTCTGTTGTTCGACCACGGTAAGCGTTGGATTCAGCGATCTTACCCAGCCTTTTTCGCTTCGCTCAGTCTGGGATAAATCCCAGACCTACCAAGTTGTTATTGCGCGCAAGCACGCCTCGGGCCGCGCTGGGCTAACCTGTCCTCGCGCCTACCGCGCTTCATCTTGGTTGCCGTGACAGTGTCGTTTATCTTGTGTGACCCCACAGTTGTGCTCTGACACGTGTCTCAGCGTGGAGGCGGGATCGTTCGTTGCGGAGAGAATCAGATGTGGTGCGGCGGGCGTGTGGATTCCAATGCTCCGCAAAGGGCAAACCGGGAGCCTTCATGCGTCCGCTCAGATTATGCTCGCATTGAGAGCAGCGGAGCCGATTCCTCGGGCCTCACAGAAGCTATGCCGGAGATTTAGGCAGCTTGGATGTTCGGCTCTCGGAACAGCAGGTCGTTGGGTGGGCGTTGTGTTTGGCCATGGGCAGTTTGTAAGCATAGAAACAAAGAGAAGCCCGACTTCAGTAACCAGCGTCTAAAGAAGAGGAGACGTACAATACCAAGATGACGGGACGTCCGCTGGTGGAAACCGCGCGCAACACGATGCTCTTTAGTGAGATCGTTACGCTTGCGGTGGACTCTTTCCGCACCAGCAAATGGCGCTTTGCGCTGACCGCCCTGGGCATGGTGATCGGCACGGCTTCGTTGATTGTTGTCGTGACGATTGGCCTCACCGGCAAGCAGTACGTGATGAATCAGATCCAGGGAATTGGGGCCAACCTGATTTATGCGTATTACGAAGGCGGCAGCAATGCTTCAGTAAGCACTGGCGCCAGAGACGACTTGACGGTGGAAGACTTGAGGGCAGTGCAGCAGGAAGTGCCGGGGATCCAGGCTGCTTCACCAATGGTTGAAATCCATGACCGCGTGAGCGTTGGCGGCGGCAAAGAGCGCGACATCCAGGTGCTGGGCGTTTCCACGCAATACTCCACGGTGCGCAACCTGGAAATTCTGGCGGGACGTTTCTTTGACGAAGAAGATTCCATGTCTCGGGCGCATGTGGCGGCCGTGACGCAGCAGTTCGCGCAACGCGTCTACCAGAGCCAGGGCGCCGCCGTGGGAAAAGACATCAAGATCAACGGCCTTCCTTTCGTGATCATTGGCACATTCCGCGAGCGCGTGGAAACTTTTGGTCAATCGGAGATTGCCGGCGACACGGTTCTTATCCCATATAACGTGGCACGCTATTTCACCGGCAATGACGCAGTAAAACAACTCTTCTTTTCAGTTTCTGACGCGGGCGAAGTAACGCGCTCCACGGAGATGATCAAGCAGGTGCTGCAATCACGACATCGGCAGGCGTCAGTCTATCGGGTGGAAAACCTCACGCAGCTGCTTGCAGTGGCCTCAAGGGCAGCCAATGGATTGACCTTGATGCTGCTGGGAATTTCTTTGCTGGTGCTGATTGTGAGCGGCGTAGGCATCATGAATATTATGCTGGCCAACGTTCGGACGCGTATTCGCGAGATCGGGATACGCAAGGCCATTGGCGCGACCAGCCGTGAAATCCGCTTGCAATTTCTGACTGAAGCCGTGCTGATCTCTCTGGCCGGCGGGGTGGTCGGCACGATCCTTGGCCTGGCTCTGCCTTTTTCTGTTCGATTTCTGACTGAGTACCGAATTCCAATTTCCGGGCTGTCAGCGATTATCGCGATTATTGTTGCAGTGTTGGTGGGCGTCATCTTTGGAACGCTGCCGGCAACCCGCGCGGCACAGTTGGATCCGGTGGAAGCATTGCATTATGAATAAGCAGTCTTCTGCAACCCTACCGCCGCGAAAATCGTAAGGTTCGAAAAACTTAGCCGCGAATTTCGCGAATTAACACGAATCAGATCTAGAAGGGTTTACTTAATTTGGAGCGATGCTTTTTCGCTCATGAATATCTCTTCGTAACTATAGGGCTCCCTCCCCTTCGGCAAGCTCAGGGTCGGGAAAAAAGACAGCAAAAAAGCCGGGCTGGTTTGCCCGGCTCTTTTCGTACTTAGCAATGCGGTTACATCACTAATGCCAAACTCTCAAGTTCTTTGTGCAACGATTCCACGTTGCAATTAGCGCATTCAATTCGGCCTGCCGCATCGAGCGCATTTTCCGGCGAGACGCCGTATCCGCGTCCGGCTAAAAACATTTTTAAAAGTTCCGCTGTCTGGAATGAATCAAGTCCGCCTTGCAGGAGTTCATTCCGAAGCGCCGCCACTTCAGCCACCGAGAATTTCTCTCCCATAGGTCACCTCCGACCTTTATACCGTCTTGCTTAATTAGACACGCATTCCACCCAGTTTGTTGCAGGAATATTTATTTCCCCTCAATCATAGGTAACACGACGAAAGTAATTCGGGCCTGCACCGTATCACAGGCCCGCAAACACAAGAGTTCTTGACGTTTCCTAACGTAGGTTTTGCGCCGATTTTACGAACAAAGCCTTAGTCGGCCATCTTGCTCAAATGCACATCAAACGCGTCTTTCGCCAATAATGACGTCAATTGAAATGCCTTGAACTTGTCGCCAACTAATTCACGCTGCCGATACAATCCCGGTTCGCTGTCCACCACTTCATGCCGCGCCTGCCAATTCTGCAGGAACCTCTCTGCCTCTTTGATGCTGATTTCCTGCCGCGCGCCCGGCATTGTTAATGCCTCCGTGGCGTAGGACTCCAGCAATTTGGGCCAGTATTTTGCCAGTAGCGCGCTGCTGGCAAACATGTCTGCCCAGACGACGCGTCCCTTCACTGCTACTACGACGCCAACCGCATTCTGGTTCCGCAATTGTTTGATCACGCTTTCATACGACTTCTGCATTGGCTGGGCAATCGCGTTCACTTGCTCTCTGACCGCCTTGTTCTCCACTGACTTGGCATAAGAAGTGGTGCCGGCAAAGGTGCTGAGTGCATTGGCAGAGTACGTGTTGGCGACCTGAGCCTGCGTGGTTTCAATTTCAGGAGCCTCCGAGGTAACAGTGACAGTTTCAGTGGTCGAGGCGACAACTCCACTGCCGGGACCATGGCCTGCGCCAATGCCGCCGCCACTTCCAGAACCGGAATCTGGCATCGGCGGAGCCACTGCGGACGCCATGGCTGTACGGCTTTTGCTAACTTCATCCCAAACTTTTTGCTGGTCCTGATCGGCCATCGCTTTCATACGTACGCTGGGTTGCAGCATTACGGATGCATGCGTGTCGAACTTTGTGGATGTTTCGATCCAGCGTCCGTGCTCGACGCAAAAAACGGCAAGATCCACCGGGTCACTTTCAGCGGGAACAATGCGGTCTTTGCCGACCACGCGGTCCTGCTTACCGCCAGTCACAACTTCTCCGGCCAGCAAGATCAGCGGATGTTTTGAATTATTCACCAATACCAGGCGGTTCACTTCAGCGCCGCCATAAGAACGCGGCTGGTAAGGCGGACGCCGTTGCATGGTGGAATGCAGATTTCCCACTTCGGTTACGACAACATCACCGGAGCGGATACCTTCATCCAAGGTAATGAAATCGCTGGTGTCATGTACTTTGGCGGACACCACCGGAAAGATTGTCAGATCGCCATGGGTGATAGGCGCAAGGATTTTGTAATCGTTTGACGTGGCCGGCAAGCTTCCAGCATCGCCCGCATTGGCTGCGGAGATAACTACGAATCCGGTGAAAAGAACCGCAAGCAGGGGTAGAAAAGAGTGCTTCATATCGACTCCATTTCACAACCAGGGCCCTTGTTTTCACTCTAAGAATGTAAAATGGCAGTATTCTTGCGGCTAAAATTGGTACTATCCGAACTATGAGTTCTGGGCCCAGGCCGGCTGAAGCAAACGCACTCTCTCTGCGCACTCTCTTTGAGAAGAGCGGAGGCGAGCGCTACGGCCTAACCCTGCAAGCTTTTGGCGTGGTGCTGGAACAAGTAGCGGTGAAGTACTTGCCGCAGGCATCGCCGCAGCAGAAGCTGGAATTCTGGCGCGACCTGAAGCTGGAAGAACTGGCGCTGGCCCGCGCATGCGCCGCCGGACACGACGCCGCATGGCAAGCTTTTCTCACGCGCTTCCGCGAAAAGCTTTATGACATTGCGCGAGGCATCACCAAAGAAGACTCCAGCGCGCGCGACCTGGCCGACTCCCTTTACGCCGATCTCTATGGCACGTCAGAGAAGGAAGGCCGTCGCGTTTCCCGGCTGAATTTCTATATGGGTCGCGGATCTCTGGAAGGCTGGTTACGAACGGTGCTGGCCCAGGAATTCGTGAATCGATACCGCAAGACCAAGCGCCTGGTGAGCCTTGAAGAACAGGCGGAAGAAGGGGTACAGTTTTCCGCGACGCCCTCCTCCGCGCCCGTGAGCCCGCTGGATAGCCGCCTGGGGGCCGCCCTGGACGAAGCCCTGGGGCTGCTTAGCAGTGAGGACCGGCTGGTTTTGGCATCGTATTACCTTGATGACCGCACCCTGACCGAAATAGGCCGTATGGTGGGGGTGCATGAATCAACCATCAGCCGGAGACTGGAAAAGCTGCTTAAAGGCTTGAGAAAGCAGGTCTTGGCGGGCCTGGTTTCAAGGGGCATGAACCGGGCGCAAGCGGAAGAGACACTGGAAGCCGATGTGCGTTATTTGCAAGTGGATGTGACCAGAAAACTGCAAGAAAATCGTCCTGCTGCGTTCCAACAGGATAAGGGATCAGATTAGCAATGCCTGAATTACCCAATTTGTTGCGCCAGAGGCTCGCCGCGATTGAGACCGGCGAAACCGAGGCGCATCCCGATGCCGACACGCTCACCGCTTACATGGAGCATTCTCTGGCCCCAGCGGAGAGCAAAACCGTGATTGCGCACCTTTCCGTGTGTGAGCCCTGCCGTGAAGTGGTGACGCTGAGCCAGGCTGTGATGGCCCAGCCGGAGACGCAAACTGTGCTTGCGCCCGCCCCGGTGGCACGTTGGCGAAGGCTGTTTACGCCAGTGTTTGGCGCGGCTGCATCGGTGGCGGCAATGGCAGTCATCGCGTTTATGGTGCTTCAGCTTCCACACAAAAATCCGAAGCAGGGTTCTAACAGCGCCAGCACAAATAGTGCGACCGCGAATAGTCCCGCTTCGCCAGTGGCTGAAAAAACGCAACCGGCGCAAGCGACCGTTGGTGATCAAGCTGCACCGGCAGAACCGAAAGCGCCCGCGACAATTGCATCGGTGGATACACGATCAGCTTCTGAAGCAGGCATGAACCAGGCACTGGCGGGAAAGCAAATCGAGACGAAGAGAGAAGAACCTAACAGGGCCAAGGCAGCAGTTGCATCTGCGGTAACGGGAGCTGCTCCGGCGGCGAACGCCCCTGTCCTTACCGCCGCCTTGCCAAAGAAAGATTACGTCAATAGAAATTTCTTCAGTGCAAACGCCCCCGACAAAATTGTGGTGGATAGCCAGGGAAATCTGCCGGCCGCTCCGCAACCGCAACTTGGCGCAACCAATACAGCCTTTAACACGGCGAACAACAAGATCACAATGTTTGCTGACCTGCCCACGAATGCCGCCGGGAAATCGACCGTGCGCCTGCTGACGCCAGCTCCACCGCCTGACCATTTGGGCTGCACCGTCTGCAAATTCGTGCAATCCACAGTGCATACTCTTGGGTTCCATGTACCCGTAAGAAGTCCGGCTCTTCGCGCGGGCGCTCTCAGCAGCAGCGCTTTGGGCGGTCCGGGCATGTTCAGCGGAGCAATAGAAAAGAACCAGCCCTCGGAGCTTTCCGCAGCGCCAGCAAAGGCAGACACCGATAGCTTTGCGGCTTCAAGTTCGCTGAGCGCCGGCGCAATGGCTCCATCACTTCGCAGGTCTGACGCTGCCGCGTCAACGTGGAAAGTGGTTGATGGCAAGCTGATGAAATCCAGCGGCCAAGCCCAATGGGAAGACGCCTACCCTGTCGCCAGCAGCACCATGGAATTTTCATTTGTGAACGCGCGCGGCAATGACGTTTGGGCCGGAGGCAGCCGTGCTTCCCTGATCCATTCACGCGATGGCGGCCAGACTTGGGACACAATCAAGCTGGGCGACAACGCCAGCGGCACGATTGTAAGCATTATTGCCGGGACCATGAGCGTGCAGGTGAAAACCTCTGACAACCAGAGCTGGTCAAGCAGCGACGGCGGCAAGAGCTGGACACTGCGCGAGTAAAGAACCCCCACTTTTCTCGTTCATCTGAAGCACTGATGGCACTGGTCAGAAAACTCACGAGCTAAAGGAAAAGCCACAGCCGAGGGCGGCTGTGCTACACAAGCATCGATGCAGTTGCAGCTTGCCTATGACTAACAGCTAAGAGCCAAAGGCCAAGAGCTCAGAGTTAAAAGGCTGAGAGCGTGGGACCGATAGCGACCTCTCTCTGCGCTCGAGCTTTTAGAACGAGCTGCGCTCGACGTTTCAGAAAAATACCCTCAAGGGAGATTACAGCACAATCTCCATCCCCTCCGACGCTGCCCTGACTTTGGGATAGTGCTCGCGGGCCTGCCTGACGACTGAATCAATGCAGGAGTCGGAATGGTCAGGGTCATGGTGGAAGAGAATAAGTTCCTTTGCGCCGCTTTCCATGACAACGTTGATAGCTTCGCGCCAGTGGCTATGTCCCCAGCCTTGTTTGCGGGCGGCGTATTCTTCCGGAAGATATTGCGCGTCGTAAATGAGCAGGTCAGCGCCTTCAGCTAATTTGCGGACGCTCTTATCAAACACCGGATCGCCGGGCTCATTGTCAGTGGCGTAAACAATGACTTTGCCCTGAGTTTCCATGCGGAACCCAAGACAGCCCTGGGGATGGTTGAGCCACATGGATTGCACGGTGCAGCCTTCAAGCTGAGTGCGGCCTTCGTCGATGGTGCAGAATTGGCGGTGCGCGGCCATGTCACTCATGTTGACGGGAAAATATGGCTCGGCCATTTGCTCTTCCAAAGCCTGTTGCAGCCCGCGTGTGCGGCTGGAAGAGTGAAAGACAAAAGAGCTCTCGCGGTCGTTATAAAGCGGCGAGAAAAACGGGATCCCCTGGATGTGGTCCCAGTGGAAGTGCGAAAGAAAAATATGCGCGTTGATGGGGTGGCCGTTTCTTTCCTGAGAGAGCTGCTTGCCCAGGTTGCGGAAACCGGTGCCGCAATCGAAAACGTAAATGTGCCCATTGACGCGGACTTCAACACAGGAGGTATTGCCGCCATAACGCAGGTTTTCCGATTGAGGCGTTGGCGTTGAACCGCGTACGCCCCAGAATCTGACTAGCATTCGTCTTCACCTTGTGACGCCGTCGCTACTTTCCGGCGCCTCTTCTGCCGCTGATTCGGTCCCGCGAAACTCCAAGGGGGCACAACAGTCTGTGCGGGAAATGCTCTGCTTTCTGTTATTTGACGCAAAGTATAGACCAATTAGGATGCCTGAAACCACTAGCTTGGGCATTTTTAGCTTAATCAAATGTGTACTTTAACGCGGACAACAGGTACGTGTACTTTCGTACTGTGAAGCTGAATGATTTGCGAATCGATTAAGATAGGCCTCCTGATGCTTTTTCCCGATTACAACGAATTTTCCCGGCTGGCCCGTACGGCAACGCTGGTGCCGGTGGCCAAGACCGTTGCCGCCGATTTGCGTACTCCTGTCTCAGCCTTCCTTAGCGTGGCCGCCGACGAGCCAAACGCGTTTCTGCTGGAGTCGGTTGAAGGCGGCGAAAAGATTGGTCGATACACCTTTCTTAGCGCTCGACCTTATATGATTCTGCGCGCACGCGGCCGCCAGATCACCATTGAACGGAATGGCAAAAAGACACAGCAGGAAGGCGACGTCTTCAAGATCCTGGACGGCCTGTTGCGCGAGCATACCCCGGCGCACTTGCCCGGACTGCCGCCGTTTACCGCCGGTGCCGTCGGATTTTTTGCTCATGACGCAGTACGGGAAATTGAGAAGCTGCCAGTTATAGCCAAGGACGACCTCCAGATACCCGACTGCAACCTGATGTTCTTTGATCGACTGCTGGCCTTTGACCACGTACGGCATGAGATTTTCATCATCGCCACGGCCGACGTGCGTCGGCAATCTCCCAAGCAGGCGTATGCACAGGCTGTGCGCGATATTGCCAAAATCGAAAAGAAACTGTCTGCACCGCTGCCGGCAAAATACCTGCGCGCGGCCAAGGCAAAAGGCGGCAAGGTGAAGGTTGCAGTATCGGTGAGTAAGAAGCATTTCATCCGCACCGTGGAAAAAATCAAGCAATACATCATGGCCGGCGACGTCTTCCAGGCCGTCCCATCTTTGCGGCTTGAGCTTGAGCCCGGCGTTGAGCCGCTGAATATCTATCGAGCATTGCGGCGCGTGAATCCTTCGCCCTATATGTATTTCCTGCGCATGCAGGGGTTGCAAAGTGAAGAGATGACCGTGCTGGGCTCGTCGCCCGAGATGCTGGTGCGCGTGACCGGACGCAAACTTGAATACCGCCCCATTGCGGGCACCCGTAAACGCGGCAAGGACGAAGCCGAAGACCGCCGCCTGGAAGAAGAGCTGCGCCACGACGAAAAAGAGCGCGCAGAACACGTAATGCTCGTGGACCTGGGCCGCAATGACGTTGGCCGCGTCAGCGACTTTGGCACTGTCAAGGTCCGCGACCTGATGTTCGTGGAGCGCTACTCCCATGTGATGCACCTTGTTTCCGCCGTGGAAGGCACGCTCCGCGCCGACCTCACGCCTATCGCCGCCCTGGCATCCTGCTTTCCCGCAGGCACTCTTACCGGCGCGCCCAAAGTCCGGGCCATGGAGATCATTGAGGAAGTCGAGCCTGTCCGCCGCGGCATTTACGGCGGCTCCGTCCTCTACGCCGACTTCGCCGGCAATCTCGATTCCTGCATCGCCATCCGCACCATGCTAGTCAAGGGCAAAAAGGCTTACGTGCAGGCCGGCGCCGGCATCGTGGCCGATTCAGTCCCTGAAAGCGAATACCAGGAATGTCTCAACAAAGCGCAGGCGCTGGTGCGGGCCGTGGAATTGGCCAGGTCGGGGGAGTGATGCACATCCCGAGCGAAGCGAGGGAGCCCTATCGCCATCCATTGAACTGGATCTAACCAGAATTACTATCTGCTCTCCGATCAGTGTCATCCGTGTCAATCAGTAGTAAGTCTTTGCCTTGTTCCGGCCTCGGTTTTCCTCCGCGCCTCCGCGTCTCCGCGGTGCGCTTTTGCCTTTCCCGATCCCCGATTTCTTCTGCTCTCCGATCAGTGTCATCCGTGTTGATCAGTGGTAAGCTTTTGCCTTTCCCGATCACCGGATCAACCGATCACCGGATTAACCGATCTTGGCCACCCCCTCCAGGGGTATCCCATGCCATCCCACCCCATCCCAGTTTGGCGTGAGTTGAGAGGTTTCGACCACATTCACCCCACTTTGGCGTAGAGTTTAGCGATTTGCCCTCCAATTGGCGTAGGGTTCAAGCGTGCGAAGTCGCGCCTTTTGGGGTGTTTTGCCAAATACCAAGAGCCAAATACTAAAAGCCTGTTTTATGCAGCTTCTTTTGTCAAAGATCGCAGCTCAAGGCACACTTCCGCCCTGCGCCAAATACTACTAGATATTACTATTTTGTTCGCCTTTTTGTCAAGCAAAAACGATGGAAAAAGGTGGAAGAACGGCCCTTTAGGACCGTGAAAAGATGTGACCAAAGTTCCCCTACCTTGCGCCGCAGGCCCGCGCGCAGCAGCGCGGAGCGCGCTAAAGACGAGTGAGCGAACGCCGACCGTGCGGTGTAGTTGGGGGAGCATCAGTCCCTCAGAACGGGCTTTATATCCACAGGCAGAAACTTGGCCAGTTCGAGGGCTTCTTCCATAACTCAAGACTCCGGGACTGCGGATCCACCTTCGCCCCACACTCTGGCCAGGGTGACTTGAATCTTCTTCTCGAACCGATCGATCAGCTCGTGATTGGCGGCAACCAAGGCTTGCTCAGCTTCGATCTCGGAGACGATGGCTTGCTGCGTGGCCAGGGGTGGGATCGGGATTTTGGCCTCGTTTAGACTCCGAATCGGTAGCTGGGGCTGTGCGGCACCTGAAACGATTGCTTCCATCTGCGTTCGGAAGTTTGCAGACTGAAAGAAATGGAAGAGATAGCTGCTCGACAATTTGGCCGCATCTGGCCGAAAAATAAGCATGCCAGAGTTGATGCGGATGTGGTCAAACTTTACTGAACTATCATAGAGAGCCGTGTTTCCGACCGTCCCGCGTGTTGTAAGTAAGACATCGCCTCGCTGAAGCTTGCCTTTGCGCAGGGCGGCGTCTTTCTCTGCGCTGATGAATTCCAATTCGTCGAATTTGAATCCGTCGGAACGAACGTTTTTCGTGTTTAGGAAGAGGCAGTGGCCCGAATCGGAAAAATCTTCTTTACTTGGGTAATTTGTTCCGCGATCACCGTCGATGATTTCTAGCGGAGCGCTTTCGAAAGGGGTACTCGGCCATTCCGGTTGGATGGGGATGTGGGGGCGATAGTGGTCGAGGACGCCTCGTGCGCTGTCAACGACTTTCTGATAGCCGTCGATCTCCTCCACGATCTCCTTCTGCACTTCCAATGGTGGCAGCGGAAATTTGCGCTGTTCAATACCACCCTTGGTCGCATGAATCATCGCAATGCCGTTACCCTCAGACTTAATCCTTACTGAATCAACTGCGAGTAGATGAAACAAGAACTTCTTGTCGATGGCCTCTGTGGGCTCAATTTTCCAAATATGATAGTGGTAAATTGCTCGCGGCCCTTCCCAAATGCGTGGTCCAAACGATGCAGACCACGCGTACAAAAGGTCGCCAGCATTGCAGTACTTTTCATCCTCCAGTTGCAGGTCAGAGTAATACCAACTACGATTCGAGAAGAAGTTGCCGACGCGAAGAACCGGAGTCGGCCCTTGTGCAAGCAATTCCTCTTGTTTGTATGCGCGTCCATTTATCAGCCGAGCAACCTTGCCCAACTCGACCATTGGCCATTTTTTTGAAGCATTGCTTGCACCGTCCCGATACCGTTCTCCGCTAAGGTTGTAGTCGCCATTCGCCGCGATCTTTTCTTTCGGTACGATCAATCCGCAGGTGAGTTGGAGGTCGGCTGGAGCTTGCAGGCTGCGGAGAGCCTTGAGGTAGGCATCAAGTTCGCCTTTGACTTGCGGCAGGTCGTTCTTCTCGATTGCGCGGCGCTGGGCCCCGAGGCCGAACCCATCATTTTCAACCTTGAAGAATGCAATGGTTTTGCTTTGTCGCGCCACAGCTTTATCAAAAATGAGAATAGAAGTCTTAACCCCAGAGTAGGGATTAAATACTCCAGCAGGTAGCGAAATCACAGCGACTAGATATTTTTCTACCAACATCTTCCGCAACGTTATGTAAGTGGTCTGACTCTGGAAGATGATACCTTCAGGAACGATAATTCCAGCACGCCCGGCGGGAGTGAGGTGCTCCGCCATATAGTCGACGAAGAGAACCTCGCTGCGCTTAGATTGGACCGAAAAACGCTTGTGCGGCTTAATGCCTCCTCTAGGTGACATGAACGGGGGATTGGCAAGGATAACGTCGGCAGTCTCGTTCCATTTGTCTTCGTCCGAGAGAGTATTGTATTCGTCGATATTAGGATTAGTGAATCCATGTAGGTATAGGTTTACCAGTGATAAACGCACCATGTCCGGCGAGATGTCATAGCCCTTGAGGTTCTTGGCTAGGCTTCCTTTTGCGTCGGGAGTAAGTGTGATTTGCCCTTTCGCGTTCGTGTTGGCCCTGAGGATGTGCTTGTATGATGAGATCAGAAATCCGGCGGTGCCGCATGCTGGATCGAGGATGGTTTCGTCTTTCTTAGGGTCAACGATTTGGACGATGAAATCGATGATGTGTCGAGGGGTGCGAAACTGCCCCGCATCCCCCTGGGAACCGAGAACGGAGAGCAGATACTCAAAAGCATCCCCGAGGCGCTCAGAGTGGTCATAATTGAATTCGTCGATGACTTTTAGGAATGATTTCAGCGTCTCTGGATCGCGATAGGGGAGATAAGCATTTTTGAAAATATCCCGAAATAAAAGAGGGATGCCAGGGTTCTCAGGCATCTTGGTGATGCCTTCAGCATACAGGCCCAGCAACTCATGGCCTCCCAGGCCGGAGCGCATGAGTTTGGCCCAGCCATAACGCGAAAAGCCATCGCTGAAGAATTTTCGCTTACCGCCCAGTTCTTCCGCCTCGGCATCCATGTCGTCCATGAACTTGTAAATGAGGGCGATTGTTATTTGCTCGACTTGGGATTTTGGGTCGGGGACTTTGCCCACGAGGATGTCGCGGGCGGTGTCAATCCGGCGTTTGGTATCGGTGTCGAGCATTTAGATTTCATTTTATGGGATGAACTGGTTTAGAGAGACATAATCCTTGATGTATTCGGGGATGAGCGAACGGTATTTCGCCGGAACAGCTTTCAAGTCTTTGGTCGAAAACGCGGCGTTGGTCGCGAGGTCCGTAAACTGTTTTGACTCGATGATGAGCCTGATTTGGTCGCTTGTCGCGTAGGCTTTGAAGTAATTCTTGATAGCGAGAATGGCCTCCGCCTCTTCGGGTTTATAGTCCACGACGAATTTGGCAAATTCTTCTTCGAGGAGTTCGTCTTTGGATTTGAAGCGCGGGATGAGGCCGAAAATCTTTTCGAGAATCTCACGGAGCGTAAGGCGGCGATCCACGGCCGCTGCCTTTCGCAGTTTGTCGAGATTGTAGAATTCTTCTGGCTTGTCAAATACCTCTCGGTTGACATAATCGATGACGCGATCCCATTGACCAGCTTCAACACTGGCTGCGATGAAACCATTCCCACGCACCGAATCTTCAAAATGCTCAAAGAACATGCGGTCAATCTTCATGCCCTGATGACCGATGGCCTCTTCTTTGATGGTTGAGAGAATGTCTTCCCCAAGATGCTCGTAAATTCCTTTTGTTACACCTGGGCCGCCCCCGTCTCCATGCTCTTTACCCTCCTTGGGAGGGCTTTGAAGCTTGGGCAGTTTGAGAACTTCGTCGTAATCAAATTCTTCCTCAAAATATTCGCAGTTAGCGAAGAAGTCGAAGAGCTTGTATGACGTTTTCTCTGGTTCCTTAATGCTCTCTTTGAGGTCTTTGTCGAACAATTCGTTGAGGAAGTTGTGTTTCCGCGTGCCACGCCCTTTGATCTGAATGAAGTCGGTAGGCGAAAAGATGGGCCGGAAAAGGCCGAGATTTAGAATGTCCGGACAATCGTATCCCGTTGTCATCATGCCGACAGTGACGCACACCCGAGCCTTGCTCGTTTTGTATGAACTAAGAAAATTGGCCGAGCCCAAAAGATTGTTGTTGGTGAAGTTGATTGTGAATTGCTGGGCATCGGTAATGTGAGAGGTGACTTGGACAGCAAAGTCGGACTGATATTTGCCGGGAAACATCTTGTCCGCCATTGCGTTCAGAATCTGTGTCAGTTTGGCCGCGTGAGTTTGGCTAACCGCGAAGATGATCGACTTTCCGATTTCGCCGCTAATCGGATCGCGGTAGGCATGCTCCAGGAAAGTCTTGCAAAAAAGCTCGTTTGTAGCCTTTGCAAAGAAACGTTTCTCAAACTGGCGCTGCTTGTACGTTGCTGTCTGGTCCTCCCCTTGCTCGTCTGTGAATTCGACAACAAACCCCTCTTTGGACAATAGATCGGTGGTGATGTCTGTGCGCGCGTCGATCACGGTCGGATTGATCAAATAGCCATCTTTGACGCCATCGAGCAGGGTGTAACGAAAAGTCGGCTGACTGTTCTCGCAGCCAAAAGTGCGATAGGTATCGAGGAGCAAACGGCGTTCGTACTCTCGGGGGTCTTTGTCGGAGGTTTTGGACTTCTCAAATTTCTTGAGATAGTCCCTGGGAGTCGCGGTAAGACCGAGTTTGTAGCCGACAAAAAAGTCGAAGACAGAGCGGGCATTTCCGCCAATGGAGCGATGCGCTTCATCAGAAATTACGAGATCGAAGTCAGTAGGAGAAAAAAGGTCCTGATATTTGTTGTTGAAAAGAAACGACTGCACGGTGCTGACAACGATTTCAGCACGGCGCCAGTCGTCGCGATTTTCCTTGAAAATGACAGTCTTATAGTCATTCGCGAGCACGGCTGAGAAAGCCTTTTTTGCTTGATCCTCAAGTTCTAGGCGATCAACCAAAAAGAGAACGCGGCCAGCGTTCCCTGAACGAAGAAAAAGCTTGATGATAGCTGCGGCTATGAGGGTCTTTCCGGTCCCGGTTGCCATCTCGAAAAGAAAGCGGTCCTTCCCGTCCTTTACTGCAGCCTGCAAAGCGTGGATCGCCCTTTTCTGGTACGGGCGGAGGAAGCGAAGCTTGTTGCTTTCGATAAAACCTGGGCGCTCGGACTCATTTCGCCACGCGGCTTCTGACTGATAGGCCGGGCGCTGAGTCTGGACAATATAGTCATCGTTAACGACTTCTTCGATAAGTCGTCGCGAATCGGGAATGACTTTCTGATATCCAATAACCGATTTCGGGGTTGGGAAAGTCGTGATCACGTATGGTTCGCCACGTTCCAAGTCCCAGAAGTAATGAAGGTTGCCATTGGAAAGAATGACGAAGCGGCAATTCTGAGCGCGCGCGTATCTGCGTGCTTGCTCTTTGCCAATGAGGGGAATCTTGTCCTCGGCTTTGGCTTCGAGAACTATGAATGGAAAGCCTTTTTCGTTGAGCAAGAGAAAGTCGATGTAGCCCTTTTGCACTTTTTCGAAGTCATTGCCGAGCGCGTCCAAGCTGCTTTCGGTGACCTTGACGTTGGATTCTAAACAGATGTTCGCAGGGCCTGCAGCGTCGGTAAAGAAACGCCAGCCAGCGGCTTCTAGAAGTTTATTGATCTTGATTCGTGCGGTAGCTTCTTTCATTCGGGGTGGCCAAGCTTTTCATCGCCAAACCTGCTTTTCTTACACAGAGTCTACCATTGTGGCCTGAGCGTAGCGGAAGGACCTGCGATGTCCACGAAAAATTGAAAGCCCTCAGATTGCTTCCACAACCTGAGGGCCGCAAGTGATGTCAGAACCTGTAAGCCGAATTCTGTACGGCGTTGCCGCCGCTGACGGTCATTCCTCTAGGCCGCTCATTACTGAACGGCTCAAGCGACCTACCCGGAAGTTGCGGCGTTCTGCGGGCGTTTAAGCCCGCAGCCGAAATCCTGAGCGACTCCGAGGAGTCGAAGGATCTCTCGCCCTGGCGTTTCGAGCCGAGACGCATTAGCAATGGCTTGCGCCATCGCTAATTCCTTCCCTATTTGGTCTTGCTCCGTGTGGGGTTTGCCCTGCCTCGCGCATTACTGCGCGAGCGGTGCGCTCTTACCACACCTTTTCACCCTTACCGCAACCGTCGAACATCTCAGGCCTTGCGGGCTTGCGCCCGCTTGGCCTTCGCGTCCGGCGCAAAAGCGGATCGGCTTTCACCGTTCACTTTAGTCCAAGGGTCCCGCAACGGCGCTTGCGCCTGCTTCACCCTCGCGTCCGGTTCGAGCAGAACGGCTCTCACCGTCCGCTCACCCGGCCGGCGGCGGTATATTTTCTGTGGCACTTTCCGTAAAGTGGGCCTTCAAGGCACCCCACCACGCGAAACGCGCGTCGGGGACCCCGCGAACCACCCTCCCGGACGTTATCCGGCACACTGCTCTGCGGAGTTCGGACTTTCCTCTCTCTGGATCGCGCAGCCCGGGAAACCCGGCGTCCACGAGCCAGACAGCGACCATCCGGTTCGACATCAGCTATCCATATTATAAGATGAATTTGGGCAGCAAAGGATTTTGGTCCCCGCCCGAGGCTGTGCTTGATCGCGAAAAGCAAAACCTACCACGGAGGCGCGGAGACACGGAGAAGAAGCTAGACGCCGAACTCTGAGTGGTCCACCAGCTTTGCCTGAATTGCCGGATTGCTAATACCGGGTTGCTAATGATGTCTGCTAGTAATTGAAATGCTCTGAAGGAGACGGGAAAATTGAAGAGTCGCAATGAGTTGAAGGCCGCGCTGCTGATCTGTGCGGCAATTTCCACGGCGGTCATTTCCACGGCAACCATGTCCACACCAGTCCATGGGTTCTATAAAAGCCACCAACCGACTCCCGCGGAGCAAAAGGCCATCACCAAATACGGTGACGTGATGAACAAGGTGCTTGACCAATTCCGCAGCCCTGATTGGGACGAAAAGATCGACGCCACCATTGATCATCCCACGGTGAGCACCTTTGGCGACCGTCCCATGGATATTGACCAGTTGCTCCAGCGCACCTATGAGCTGCGCAAAGACTCAAAGCGCTATAAAACGCTGGTTGAGCCCCGGCTGCAGAAATTGGCCGCGGAAAAAGACATATCCAAGAAGCAGCTTGAGGCGGCGCGGATTGAAGACTTGCAGCATCTCCAGGTGCAGGTCCACTTGAACATGCTGGTGGTCCCCTTGATTACCGGGCCGGACCCAAAAGTTGATCCCAAAATTCCCGGCGCAACTTTTGTCCACAAAGACCGCAACAATCCTTTCAGCCACGGCGTGGCTTACGTTTTATTTTTCAGCGGCACCAAGAACGGCCGATGGGAAGAGGTGAATGACGTGTATCGGAACTTCTTTGTTCACAAACCCGATACGCCGTTCATTGAAAACGTTGAGGTGAGGATCTTTGGCCCTGAAGACCGCATCAAGGAATTGCTGCGCAAGATCGACTGGCGACAGGTGAATACCGCTCTGACGATGTAGGCTGGAGATAATGTGCCCCAAGCTCCCAGGTCTTCCTGATCGCCGAGGCTCCCAACACAAGGGTCAGTGCCATCCCTGCGAGTAAGGCTCGCGAAGATTTTTGGTCACCACTGCCAGGTACCCGCATCTGACCTCGGACTGTAAAGTATCATTAAGGCACTGAGCCATTTAGAATGCGGGTAGATCGTGATCGGCAATGTTGAACCTTCTTCCAGGATTGATAGCGGCTGGGCTGGCTGTGTGCGGCATGGGCTTTTACCTGCTCTGCCTGTGGAGCGCCCGGACGTTTCTTCAATCGCACAACCGCCAAGCGCCCGCCGTCACCCCGCCGGTCAGCATTCTTAAGCCGTTGCGCGGCGTTGATCCGCAGATGTATGAAAGCTTCCGCAGCCACTGCATTCAAGACTATCCAGAGTATGAAATTATCTTCGGCGTTAGTGAGCCGGATGATCCCGCGGTGGAAGCTGTCCAGCGGTTGATCCGCGAATTTCCCGGTTGCAAGATTCGTCTTCTGGTCTGTCCTGAAGTGCTGGGCAACAATCGCAAGACCAGCAATCTGGTGCAGATGCTGGGCACGGCGCAGTACGGCCACATACTTATCAATGACAGCGATATCCACGTCGCGCCTGATTATCTTCGTCGCGTGATGTCGCCGTTTGCGCGTCCGCAGGTTGGCATGGTCACGTGTCCGTATCGCGGCATCGCCGCCGATACGCTGGGCTCAAAGCTGGAATCCATTGGCATCAGCACGGATTTTATTGCCGGCGTGCTGGTGGCACGGCAGATTGAAGGCGGCATTCATTTTGCTCTCGGCTCCACGCTAGCCATGTCGCGCACCGCGCTTGACGCTATTGGCGGCCTGCGTCCGCTGGTGGATTATCTTGCCGACGATTTCGAACTTGGCTATCGCATCGCCAAAGCCGGTTATGAGGTGGTGCTGGCGGATGTTGTAGTGGAAACCCATCTGCCCGCGTACAGCTTCCGCGGATTTTTTGAGCATCAGATGCGCTGGGCCCGCAGCACGCGCGATTCCCGCCGCATGGGCTACGTCGGCCTGCTTCTCACCTTTGGCCTGCCGTGGGCGATTTTTGCCGTCCTGCTTGCGCCGCTCAGCTGGTGGTCATGGACAACGCTTGCCGCAGCCGCCGCTTTGCGCGCTGCCGTGGCCATCAAAGTTGGCATCGGAGTGGTGCATGATCGCGCTCTGTGGCGGCACCTTTGGCTGGTGCCGATTCGTGATCTGGTGGCGTTCGCGGTCTGGTTTGCCAGCTTTGCCGATCACACCGTCCATTGGCGTGGCGAAGTATTTATTTTAGAAAATGGCAAGATTCGCCCGGCGCATCCGCGCGAGCCTGAGCCTGTCAGCGCGGCCAAGCCTGATCAGGACAAGGTTTCGGTGCATTCGTAAGCACCAGCTTGCCGCCCCACCTGGCCAGCACGCACGCTCCATCTTTTTCCACGTAGTCAGGCAGCCGGTCTTTTTGCGGACACTCGTCGCTTACTTCGTTTGAAGGTTTTGCTTTCGCGTCGGTCAGAAGAAAGACCGTGTTTGGGCCGCGCCATAGCCGCTCGAAAGATGCGTTGTCATCGAAGATCGGCGGCGCATCCGGAAACCTTGATCCATACCAGATGTTGTTGCAGCGGCCGTTCAAGATTCGGATCTGCCGGCGTGTGTAGTAGTTCACGCTGGAAGCCGCTTCGTAATCGCCGTTGTCTTCGATGATCGCACCGGGTTTCCAATGCCGTTGGATTGCTTGCGCCAGTACTTTCGACGAAAGCACGGGCGAGAAAATCACTAGACCTTGATGGGCTGCATACAGCAAAACCGTTGTCATCAATGCGAGCACAAGGTTCGCTGCAAAGACGCGATTGCGGCGTCGCAAAAATAAGTTCAAAATTGTTCCCACTGCAAACGCGAATCCCGTGGCCAGCAGCGGCACCTTGAATGCGCCCATGGCCTGCGGTGTGAGATCAAGAATGTGTCCGAAGGAAAGCGCATAGTCCTGCGGATTTTTCTTGAGCAACTCGGCGATATCGTAGTTCGGTGGCGGCGTCTGTGCGTTCCACGCCAGCGCAGCGCACACAAAACAAATCACCACGCCCAGCCCTACCAGCACCATGGATGAAATTCTTCCGCTGCGCCGCTCTGTGCTGTCCGGCGCTGATGCCGACTCCCGAGCCAGCCATCCGCCCAGCAACAACGCCACTCCGGGCAGGCCGGGCAGCACGTAATATTCCTGCCGGCTGGAGAAACTGAAAAACAGCAAAATCACCAGTGGCCACAAAGCAAAAATCAGCGTCGCACGCTGCTGCGCGCTCAGGCCGGCGCGGAATGCCGCCAATTTTGCCGGGACCTGCCGTACAGCCTGAACAATAAACGCGGTCCAGGGCATCAGCCACACCAGCATCAAGCCCCAAAACAGCCACAGGGGCACAGTGTCGTAATCGGCAGGATAACGCTTCTTTAAAAAGCGCAGAAAATGTTCATTGATAAAGTAAAACCAGAAAAATCCGCGTGCTGCGCCTTGCGCCGGATTGCGAAAGCCGGCCAGCAGATGCCACGACGCGGCAATCGCCAGAAAAACCAGAAAGCTTGAGAACAGCCGAAGCCGCAGCAGGTGGCGAAGATTTCTTGTGAGCAGCAGATAAAGAACAATGGTCCCAATGGGGAAAACCAAGCCGATCAGCCCCTTCGTCAGGACGTTCAGCGCCATGGTCGCGGCCAGTCCCCAGCAGATCCAAACAGACGGCTGCTCTCCGCGCTCGCTCTGGTCTCCAGAAGTTTGTTCTAAAGACATCAGAAAGAAATCAAATCCCATGGCCAGCCACAGCGCCACCAGCATTTCCGGGATCATGAATCGCGTATAGATGAACGGGCCAAATCCCGTGGCCAGCGCCAGCGCGGCGTACATGCCGCCTTCATCGCCGTAAAACCTGCGTCCCATCCGATAGACGACCAGCAGAAGAGCCAGCATGCCTAGGGCAATCGGCAACCGCGCTGACCAATCATGCACGCCAAAAATCTTGAAGCTCGCGGCCACCAGCCAGTACATGAGCGGCGCCTTTTCCAGGTAGCGAAAGCCGCCATTAATTTTCAGCGTGACCCAGTCATGGTGCTCCACCATTTCGCGCGCAGCTTCGGCGTGCACCGTATCGGCGTCGTCCATTAGCGGCGGTTGAAAGAGGGTGCCGCAGTAGATGACAGCCCAAACCAGCACGATCAAAAGAATGAAAAATTTCTTCCCAAAGCCGGTGGATCCGGACGCGAGCATGTCATGTGGCGACTGCGGCGAAGTCTGTGTAGGCATGAACGCAATCATTATATGCGGCAAGCACTGGTTGCTTGGCATGGCAGTGTCTCGCGGTGAATCCAGCAAGAGTGTGTCACGCGGCACACATCGTGGTTTTGGCAGCACGCGACGCCTATTCGCAGGTGCCGCTAACCCGCATGAAATCAACCGATTTGTGAATGGCCGCCTCCGTGCCATTGAGAAGAGTGCTGCCTGAGGGCGGCGGAGGTGAAACAAACATGGCAGACCTGAAATCTTTCAACGCAACTCCAGTCAATAGCAGTTCAACCAGACGGGCACGGATGATTGGCGGCGCAGCCACAGCGGCGGCAACCGCGGTGCTGGCGCTGATGGTGGTGCTCGACTTTAACGGCTGCTCTTCAGCCAACAAAAACGCGCAAACAAATCCCGCAAGCCAGAACGTTGCTGGACCCAACACGGCAAGCCCAGTGGCGGCGACAAGCCAGCCGGTGGACCAACTGGAAAAGAAAGTGGAAGCGGTGATCGAGAAAAAGAAAACGATCAAGCGCGCCTCAACCGCAACCTACAAGAACAGCACTTACGGAATTTCGTTCCGTTATCCCAAGACATATACCATGCTGGTTCCTGACACGGAGAACAAGGATTCAGCCTGGCCTGATCCGGTGGCGATGAACTTTGCCGAGCCCGGCGGCGAAACGCTGACCACGCTGGTGCTGCCGGGAACGCGCGCTTCCTCTTACTTTAAGACGAGCGTGAACAAAGGCCTGACGGCGGAGCAGTGCAGCAAATTTGCCTCGGTGCCGGAACCGGCGGAAGCCACAATCAATCCGCCGGTGGACGCTGATGATGACTCCATTGCGCCAGTGAAAACCAACGTGCTGGGAGTGGAGTTTGCCAAGACGGAAAGCTTTACTGACCAGAGCGAAGCACGCTACTACCATCATTTTGAAAACGGTGCATGCTATGAGTTTGCGCTGGGTGTGGAAGATGCTCCGGGGACAACGAAGCCGGTAGATCATCTGCAGGTGTTCGACAAACTGGAACGGATTATGACCACGGTGAAGATCAAGTCCGATCCAGTTCCGGTTGTGGCCACCAGCGAGCCGGCAACGCCGACAGTGCCAGCCAACAATCCTCAGCAGTAAGCGGGGAGTGCAATGGTAAAAAATCGCGGTGACACGCAGGCCAGGTTCTGAAAAGAGCCTGGCCGTTTTTTATTCGGCCGCGAATGCGCGAAGAGACACGAATCGCCAAAATATTGCGGGGATTTGCGTAAATGCACGCAGGTACCAGGGATGACGTCAGGCGATCTTGCGCCGCACAACTGTCCGCCGTTTCAGTTTTGGACGAGACTTCTCTGAAATAGCTGTATCGACTACCGCACCGGGGACAATCCGTTTGATTCTGCGCTTGGTTGAAGTAGAGGCTCCACCACGGGTGTCCGGGCTATCACCAAACAAGGCAGTCATATAGGTGGCGCGGCATTCATCAGAACAGAAATGAACAGCGAGTGCTTCCACGGCGCGCGGACGGTCCCAGGAACTGGCAATTGAGATTTCACGGCGCGCGGAAGTCACGCCGATATTTTCGGCGGCAAAGCCGAGAATCCAAGTCTCGCCGTCCCCTTTCATGCGTCCGCAACTTTCACATTGAAAACGAACCATGGTGCACCCCCAAAGTTGTTAGATGGAGAGAGAGCGCCGTGGTTTGCATTGGAACCAGCGGCAGCTTTGGAAAGTGCTATTTCTTTTTTTGGTGATCGGGTGGTGATTCATGCAGAAGCTGATACGCGCGAATGTCGATTCTAGTAATCAGCAAAAAGATTTACCGCGAAGGACGCGAAGGTCGCAAAGGGGAACTTGAATTGGATGGTTCTAATTGCGTTGCTTGCGGTGAAGGTACTGCTATACGGCGGACGAAGAATCTGGTTGGCCAGCGACTGAGTGCTTACGCGGGCAAAAGAAAAACTTAGTGAACGCTGGAGCAGCCATCGCAGATCATCGCGAAGAGTACAGCCAGCGTGGCTGAGAGCAGGACCGTCCAACCGATGCTGAGCGTCCATGTGCGCAACATGGGAATGAGGCTTTTATGGATTTGATTTTCATTGAGTCCTGAGCTGGTGTGCGACATGGCGTTTGGCCTCCGCTGCGGTAGCAACGATATGAATAAAGCAGACGTAACGCCAATCGTTAAAGCGGTTGATTCTAAGAGAGTTGAATAGACAGAAAACAGCTTTGGATGTGGGCGGATTTCGACAATGCGGCAGAAGGCACACACTGGTAAATGCTTGCGGGCAATTTCGTGGAATCGGAAGGCCACGAAACTGAATCGTCAGTGGGCTGCCTCCGATCAGAAAACTGCGGGATGTTTGCCGGGAGTTTCAGGCCTGGTGATGATCGCCTGATAGTTGGCGCCGTCAATCTGGATGGTTTTGGTGGAGCGTGACCGGGGATTGGGCGAGGAGGGGCAACGAGAATAGCAGAAGAAGAAATCTTTTCACGGGAACAGGGTAGCAAACCTTGGCCTTTGGTCCCTGGGGCTGAATCTGCAGGCAGCTACTGACTGGAAGTTCAGCAACAAGGACCTTAGTGAACGCTTGAGTATCCTCTGGTTTTCCGGGGCCAGGGCCTGTTTCGCGGGCGGTGCGCGGATTTGGACGGTGGTGCTCGATTTCGAACACTTGAATCAGCCCACCGTCCAGATTAGCTGCTTATTTTCAAATAGATAGGCGGCCATGGCCTTGGCAAAGCACATGCCACTATATTGCTAAACACGTGCCAATTCGGAGGATCGGCGCCGATGGCGCTAGTGGTCCTCAAGCTACTCCCAGGAGACAAAATCTAAAATGACCAAACTGACCCAGGATTTCAGACATGGGTTGCGCGTTCTGCGCAAGAACCCCGGATTCGCGATTGTCGCAATAATTGTATTGGGGCTTGGCATAGGCGCCAACACGGCAATTTTCAGCGTGGTGAATGCAGTGCTGCTGCGCCCGCTGCCGTTCGCCAATCCTGACCGCCTGGTTCACGTCTGGCATGTCCCTCCGCAGAAAAGCTTTCCTGGGATGACCAGGTTCTCTGTCTCAACGGCAAACTTCGTCGATTGGCAGCAGCAGAACAATGTCTTTGAGAAGATGGCGATCTTTACCGGCGGTCGCATGAACCTGACAGGCGGCGACAAGCCGGAATTCCTGGGTGCAGCAAAAGTGTCTACGGACTTCTTTGGCGTGCTGGGAGTGAAGCCTATTCTCGGCCGGACATTCGTCGCCGAAGAAGAGCAACTCGGGCATGATCACGAAGTAATCCTCACACATGATTTCTGGCAGAGCCATTTTGCTGGCGATCGCGGAGTAGTGGGCCGCACCATTACGCTGAACAACGAGCCGTACACGGTGATTGGTGTAATGGGGCCGAAGGTGAGCTATCCCGACTGGAAGCAGAAAATCTGGATGCCTCTGGCGTGGACGCCAAAGGAGCGATCCAATCGAGGAGAACACCACTCCATTGTGATTGCGCGGCTCAAGCCGGGAGTTGATCTGAGGCAGGCGCAAGCGGAGATGACGACCATTTCCGAACGGCTGGCACAACAGTATCCTGCAGACGACAAAGATTGGGGAGCCAGAGTGGCGACGATGCGGGAAGACATCATCGGCGATGTGCGGCCGGCGCTGCTGGTGCTGCTGGGTGCTGTAGCATGCGTGCTTCTGATTGCATGCGCCAATGTGGCCAATCTTCTGCTGGCGCGGGCACTGGCTCGCTCGCGGGAAATCGCGATACGCACGGCGCTGGGCGCAAGCCGCGCACGAGTGGTGCAGCAATTGCTTTTTGAAACCATTGTGCTGGCGCTGGCCGGCGGAGTGGCAGGTCTGGCCGTGGCAAAGCTTGGCATGGGCCTGGTAATAAAAGTTCTGGGGCAGCAGCTGCCGCAGTCGATTGATATCTCGCTTGACGCAGAGGTGCTTGCGTTTACGCTGGGGCTTTCAATATTGACAGGCATTCTAGCTGGGATGATGCCGGCATGGAAGCTCAGTCAGTCAAATGTGAATGAAACGCTCAAGCAAGGCGGACGCAGCGGCGATACTGGCGGCAACAGCACGCGATCAGTGCTGGTGGTTTGCGAGGTGGCGCTCTCTCTGGTCCTGCTGGCAGGCGCAGGGCTGATGATTCGCAGTCTGTGGAACCTGCGCGGCGCCAATCCGGGATTCGATTCCAGCAATCTTCTGACGATGGCTGTGCCGATGCCGGAGAACCGCTATAAGACTCCCGCTGAGAACATTAACTTCTGGAACCAGGTGCTGGAGCGCGTACGCGCGCTGCCGGGAGTGGACTCGGCGGGCACGGCGGATGATCTGCCGTTACAGGGTGGATCGCATCAGCCCATCGCGATCGAGGGCCGCCCTGTGGTGCCCATGGCCGAGCAGCCGGAGGTTGATGTGCGCGTGATCAGCACAGGATATTTGAAAGCGATGCGCATTCCCGTGCTTCGCGGCCGTGACTTCAATGAGAACGATAGCCTCGGTCGGCAGGATGTGATGCTGATCAGCGAAGCGATGGCCAAACAATTCTGGCCGGGTGAAAGCGCCGTGGGCAAACGGCTAACGCTTACATTCTTTCCCAACCGCGTGCGTGAGATCGTGGGCGTGGTGCGGAACGTGAAGCTGGACGGCCTGGACCAAACTGAACCGAACGCAACCATCTATACGCCCCTGGCGCAGCTCCTGCCTCCAACGCCGGAAGAGTGGCGCAGCTTTGGCGGCAATCTGGTGGTGCGCACCAGTTCGCAGCCGGAGAACATTGCTGCATCCGTGACGCGAGCAATTCATGACATTGATCCGCAGCAGTCTGTCACCGACGTGATGACAATGGAGGGGTTGATGTCGGAATCGATTGCTCCGCAGCGGCTGAATATGCTGCTGCTGGCGACTTTTGCCGGGCTGGCGCTGGCGCTCGCGGCTATCGGCATCTACAGCGTGCTTTCTTATGCAGTACGGCGGCGAGTGCGGGAGATCGGAATCCGCATGGCGCTGGGCGCGCAGATCCGCGATGTTCTCCGCCTGGTAGTGTTTGAGGGCATGAAGCCCGCGCTGGTGGGAATGGTGATTGGCTTGACCGGCGCCATGCTGCTGGGGCGCGTGCTGGCAAAGCTGGTGTTCGGCGTGAAGACAACCGATCCGGCGACGTTTGCAGCGGTTTCAACTCTGTTGATGGCAGTAGCGCTGCTCGCGACGGCCGTGCCGGCGTATCGGGCAACACGGGTTGACCCCATGAGAACGCTCCGGGACGAGTAACAGGATTCACCACCATGAATCGGCAGAAAGGGCTTTCACCGCAAAGGACGCGGAGGGCGCAAAGAAAATCCTTACCGCGGATTTACGCGGATGCACGCGGATTTGTGGGAAGAGGGAATAAGACCCTCCACGGATGACACTGATTGGACGGATTTACGCGGCGGAAGCGGTGGGATGGCAGAGTTCAGCGCGGGAGTCGGATTCTTCGCCCACACATTTGAGACGTAGTGGTGTTACGTCTCTACGTCGGGGTTCGTGGCGTTTCCAGCGTGTCTGTCGGCGTATTGCGCGGCGTCGAGCAGGGCGAAGGCAAGATTGGCGGCGCGAGTGTCGGGGAATCGGCTGCGGAAGATGGCGATGAGGTATTGGCGTCGGTGGGATTGCGGCATGAGTTCCCATCCCTGGCGGGCTTGGGCGTTGCGGCGGAATGCAGCCCTCATCAGCGGCGGCGGATCAAGCTCGGCTTCCATGGCTTCCATCAGGTATTCAGCGGCGTGTTGCGCGCGGCGCAGGCGCGTGTCTTCTTTTTTTACTTCGCGGACTTCATGGTCGATCTGGTGGCGCGAGGATTCAGGCAGGGAGTTGAAAAATTTCTGGAGGCGTTTGGACTCGCGGAGTTCGCGGGCGAGGAGAGGGTGGATGGACACGGGAAGGAAAACCTTATCACGGATGAGAAGGATGCGAAGGATTTTCACGGATAGACACAATTTGGTGAAAAGGGGCGAGTGTTTTTGTTTGGGTTATCTGGGTCGCCGGGATTGGGATCTACGGAAATTTCACGATGAACAAATTCTCCACTTGTGGAATGGCCGGAAAAGGCGAACCAGGAACTGCGGCGAGGGTACCGGAAGTTGGATCGAGAGTGAAGCCATAGATCAGGCTATTTATCGGATTCGAGACGTAGGCAAACTTCCCCAATGGATCAATGGTAATGTTCGCTGCCAAACTCGAAGCCGTGCTGAACGGAGAGCCTGGAACCTGGGTTAAAATGCCGGTATTGGGATCTACTCCAAACCCGTCAATTGTGCCATTCGAGTTGCATACATAAACGAATTTTCCTGCGGTCGCCAGAAAAACCGGCACACCGCCGATGTTGGTAGAAAAGGGCGAGCCTGTCACGTTCGTAAGAGCGCCGGTGACAGAGTTAATGGCGAAGGCTGCCAGCCCACCCGCGAACTGCGACACATACAGGAAGTTCCCTGTGCTATCAATCACGTCAATACTTGGCAGATTGCCGCCCGGCAAGGCAAAAGGCGACCCAGCTACCGCGGACAGCGAGCCATCCGCCTGGTTGATTTGATAGGCGAAAATCCGGCCTCCGGTCAGGTCGGTGGCGAAGAGGAACTTCCCGGCTGGATCGATGATCGCCACTCTGAAATCGGCAACCGGTTCTGTGCGATCGGATACGAACGTCAAGTCTCCGGTATCAACATTCACAGCGTGCTCTTCGATTGTCGACGACGAGTGAATTACGTACAGGAACCGGCCGCTGGGATGGAGAACCAGCGAATTCACTGGTCCAGTGGAAACCGGGAAAAAGGGCGCGTTCTTTAGCGGCGTGAGCGTGACGCCAGGCCCGGTTATCGTATAACCTTCAATGAGCGTGAAGCTCGAAAACAGCGCATATAGAAACTTCTTCGAGGGCGTTACTGCCACCCCTGGGTAGATCACCTCATCATTGCCCTGAACGGTTGCAGGCGCCGGGGCACTGAGAACTCCCGTACTGGTATTTATAGAAGATAAGTTCAGACTCGATGATGAGTTTCCTACGAACAGAAATTCTACAGTCGCGACGGGTGTTGGTGTGGGGGACGCATTAGGCGTAGGAGAGGGGCTTGGAGAGGGAATTCCGCCACCCGATCCTCCACAACCAATAGTTGCTACCAGCGACAAGATCGTCGTGATAAGCGACAAGCGGAGGACTTTTTCCCACACAAACTTCGGCACTGTAGTTCCTTTCTCCGAATGGCTCAATGTATTTTTCACCTGATTTGGTTTGTGCACTCTATTCCATCAAACCAATTTAATCAATCCGAAAATCAAAACACCCATCGAGCTTAGATGGAAAAAATTCTCCATCTCATTGTTTACTCATTCTTATCAACTGTGCCTTTTAGCCGAGGATGATTGCGGTCCACAATATCATTAAGACATGAGGTTATTTTTGTTGGCGGAAGAAGTGAGACGTAGCAGTGCTACGTCTCTACGTCCAGGATCGTTTTTGCATCCGTGAAAATCGGTGTAATCCGTGTGATCTGTGGTGAGTTTTTGCTGCAGTCCGAAACACAAGGTCCCTCCAGCCTACTCGCGCGCTGATGAATACGTGCGCTCGCTTAACGGCTGTCGGGATGACGAATTGAAGGGAAGGGCGCCAAGGCTGAAGCCATTTTCGATCAAGGACGTTGCGCGACCCTAAAAGACCGCTCTTTCACCTGCACAGCCGGGGCGGCTGTGCCACATGAGCATTTTAGATTCTATCAGTGCAAGTCCGCGCGATCAGTGGGATCCGTGGCGACGATTTTCTTTTCTCATGCAACACAAAAGGCTCCATCATTTCTGATGGAGCCTTTTAGATTTAATGCGGCGACGACCTACTCTCCCACACACTTTCGCGTACAGTACAATCGGCCCTGCGGGGCTTAACTTCCGTGTTCGGGATGGGAACGGGTGGAACCCCCGCGGTAAGATCACCGCAAAATTAACGCGCCAGAGGCGCGGCAATTAGCTCTTAGCCTTTGGCCTTTAGCTCGATACTTCCGAGGGCCAGATCATCGCCGGCTCCCGCGATACAAAAGCTAAGAGCTGACGGCTAATTACTAACTGCAGATATTGTCATTGCGCGGCGCGAGTCAGGTTCTACGTCGTGTTGGATCCGCGCAAAGGGTCATTTCACGTAAGGAAAGACCAAAGATTATTAGCAAGGAAGCATTCAGCGGTCAGCATTCAGCCAAACCATGATTTTGGAAGATTGCCAAAATCGTGATGAGCTCCAAAAAGATGAGTTCCAATAGTCGGAACCAGAGCGGCTAATTGCTAGTTGCCAATTGCTATATGCAGAATTTCAAAGATCGTGAGGGCGATGCCTCACAACTGAATAGATTGATTTTTTTGGAACTAACTACATTGGCGCGAGACCAGGGGCTGAAGCCCCATTGCTCTCGGGCGTGGCGTGTTCCCTGGACTAAAGTCCGGGGCTTCCACCGTTGCCGGCGCCGAGGCGCAGGCAAAGTGCCCTGAGTAAATTTTATGGTCAAGCCGAACGGGCGATTAGTACACGTAAGCTGAAGCCATTACTGGCCTTACACTCCGTGCCTATCAAACAGGTGGTCTTCCTGTGCCCTTCATTACCCTTGAGGGTTGGGAGATCTAATCTTGAGGAGTACTTCACGCTTATATGCATTCAGCGTTTATTACAACCGAACTTCGCTACCCAGCCGTGCCGTTGACACGACAGCTGGAACACAAGAGGTTCGTCCATCCCGGTCCTCTCGTACTAAGGACAGGCCCTCTCAAATCTCCTACGCCCACACCAGATAGGGACCGAACTGTCTCGCGACGTTCTGAACCCAGTTCACGTACCGCTTTAATAGGCGAACAGCCTAACCCTTGGAACCTTCTACAGCTCCAGGATGCGATGAACCGACATCGAGGTGCCAAACCGGAGCGTCGATATGAACTCTTGGCTCCGATCAGCCTGTTATCCCCGGCGTACCTTTTATCCGTTGAGCGATGGCCCTTCCATGCAGAACCACCGGATCACTAAAGCCTACTTTCG
>JBJMGE010000008.1:0-15826 GCA_045808085.1 Terriglobales bacterium
CCAGCGCCTTCTCCCGCCGCCGGTCCGTTCGCAGCATCTCCGGATCCAGCCTCTCCTGCCACCGCGCCAGTCCCCGACGATCCACTCCCAATTCCAATGCCACTTCCGCAAGATTCTCTCCTGCCTGTACCCGCGCCACCGCGGCCTGCCAAAACTGCAGCCCACGTTTCTTGACCCCTTTTAAATTCGCCACTCGCAGCTCCTTTCCTGCTCAGTGGGGATATTATCTCTGTCTCATTTTCGGGGTGCAGCACAGAACCACGATTCGTACAAGAAGGCGTTTGAGCGGCTGATGAGAGATTTGAAAGCGGAGGATAAAGGCAAGTCCGACTGAAGCTTTGCACTCTACTGTACTGATCTTTGCTCATGGCGATACGGTCCTCTTTTACTGAAACGCCATCTTGAAGGACGTAAGCGACCCGGATCTTTGGCCTGAGCGAATCCGGAGGAGGTTGAGGCTGAGGATGCTTAGGCTTTTATTTTATCCATACTGCAACATGAAGTTCTTACCATAAGCCATGTCTTAGGCACGTTACCATTATAGTTTTTCCAGGCTCAGCCTTTGCGCGGTTTGCCGCGAAACAGTGTTAACAAATGCCGCGAGGCCGACGACGCGCCGAGCGACGCGCATCAAGCGCAAAAATCTGGTGGCGTCGAAAAAACTCTTGGACGGTTTGCCACGTTAGCGGCCAAAACGATGGAGCCGACGATCGGACTTGAACCGATGACCTGTCGATTACGAATCGACTGCTCTACCAACTGAGCTACGTCGGCGTTCAAAAGAAGTAGTTCTATTCTAAGAGAGAGTCGCAGTGTCGTAAAGCCCACGCGAGCGCGCCACAATACCGCATGGGGGTTGACAAAAGGGATGACTTTTCCACACTTTGCGAAGATTTCCTCTTGCTATTTACGTCTGATGTTTCGCATAATATTCTGTACTGGAAAGAACAAAGCGTACTTCCAAAGGCCACGAGTGGAAAGATACGATCGATCAGACGTTCTGCGGATCCTTCGCATTACAGCTCGGCAGCTGGCAGGCTGGGAAAAAGCCGGTTTGTTGCCTGCGTCCGATGCCTATTCTTTTTTTGACCTCCTGCAAATCAAAAAATTACGCGACCTTCGCGCCAAGCGCGTGCGCTCTGCCGTAATCCTTGAATCTTTGCGTGCGATGCGCCAGGTTGCCGGCATGGAAAACCCTTTGATGGAAATGGGGACCTTCGCCAGCCAGTCGCGCGTGGTGTTTCGCCATCAGGGCTCTGCGGTTGAGCCGCTGGCGGGCCAGTTTGTGATGGATTTCAACCAGCGCGAAGTGGTGGAATCGCACAAGATACACGCCATGAGGGCCGCCGAGACTGCCAGCGAATTCTTTGCCCGGGGAGTCGCCCTGGAAGAAGATCCCGGCACCCATGCCGAGGCCATTGACAATTACAAGAAGTGCGTTGACCTTGATCCCACGCACGCCGCCGCTTATATCAATCTAGGCACGCTCTTTTATAACCGGCATGATTACGTGCAGGCAGAGCGCTTTTACCGCAAAGCCATTGAAGTTGATCCGCGTTACGCGCTGGCTTATTTCGATCTGGGCAACGTGCTCGATGAAACCGGCCGGCTCCCGGATGCAATTCGCGCCTATCAATCCGCCATCTCGCTTGCCCCGACTTACGCTGACGCGCATTACAACCTTGCACTGGCCTACGAAAAAGCCCGCCAGCCACGTAAGGCCCTGAGTCACTGGCAGGCTTATACTCGTCTCGACACCGTGGGCCCGTGGTCTATCCACGCCCGCAACCAGATGAGAAAAATCCTTGCCGCCGATGAGCTGAAGCTGGTTCCGAAAAAGAAGTAGTTTTTTCTTATTCCGAACGGAGTAAGGAAACCCTATCGCCACTACGTTGACGGCAGCGGGGTTAAATGGCCCAATGGAAATCAATTTTTGTCCGCGCTGGATTCTCACTAAGCTCAACGTCCCTGAACGGAGCCAGCATCACTTTGCGATATTGATTTCCACGTTGCTCATTTTGTTGTTCGTCCCAATGATTCCCCACGTTCCCTATTCGTGCCTGATGAAGAAGTTTTTGGGAATTCCTTGTCCGGGATGTGGGATTTCACATTCGCTAATGGCTGCGTTCAGCATCGATCTGGGAAAGGCGTGGGTCGCAAACCCTGCTGGTATTGCCGTTGCATTGCTTTTTTGCTATCAGATTGTGGCGCGGCCAGTTGCCATTGCGCTGCCTCGAGTGGCTGAACTTGTGTCATCAATTTCGCGATACGGTTCCAACTTCTCGGTGATACTATTGTTCCTCGTTTGGGCGTATAGAGTGTTCTAAGGAGGCAGAATGGCGGCTATTTCTTGTTCCAAGTGCAATACCATGACTGAGAGGGCAGGCTATCCCACATGGGCGATTGTGGTTAGCATTTGCTTCTTCCCCGTGGGACTTCTTGCGCTGCTTGCCGGTCGCAAACCGACGACGTGCGGCCATTGTGGGTTTACCTGGACTGCCTGATTGCCAAGCCTGCTTGTCTTGTTGAAAACTGCCGGTGTGGAACTCCAAATAAGTAGGGGTAGATGTCTTTTCCGCGTTAAAGATTTCCCGATCACCTACTTCAATTCCAACTCAGACGTTGCCCGAGGTTCCTGTTGGCGGCTCGGTCTCGATCGTATTCTTCGTGAAAGCCATTGCCGGCGGGAAATTCTGGGCCTCAGAGCCTTCTCCGGGCAAAATTTCATCGAGCGCCCACTGGATGCGATTCACTGCCTGCTGGATCAGCAGCATCTGTTTCGCCTGCTCAGTGTAAGGCACATAAGCGATGGTTTGCAGAGCGTTCCGGACGTGATGGTTCATGGCGGAAATCACTGCCAGCTTCTGGCGCAACTCCCGTGATCGCCGATGCTCATAGGCAAACGCCATCAGCCCTGCCAGGGCCCCCAGCACCAAGTCGTCAAAATAGAGGCGTGAACGGGTAATGCCGCGCTGCTCCAGCACGGCTTGCAGGGCCGCGCCGAGCACAAAAAGTCCAAAGCCCAGCAGAAAACTGAAGCTGATGCGGCGCAGCAGAGAAGGCGCTTTTGGCAGCCTCGACATTCCAGAGCTATTCATGCACTCTATTTCCTTACGCTTCTTTGTCCCCGCATAATGCCGCAAAACGGAGCCTGAATGATAGCAAAATGTATTTTTGGACTGCTTTTTCTCTCAACCTGGTCTGCTATCGCACAGACTCAGCAGGCACATCGCGCAACGTTCTCCGCAAATTCCGCAACGGCTCCTTCCTCCTTCTGGTCCGCGGCTGTTCCGAATACGGGCAGAAATACTGTTCAGAGCCAAAGCGGCTCTGCCCCGGCCTTGCCGACTGCTACTGCGCCGGTGTATGAAGTTTTTGCCATTCGCTACGCTTCCATTCCAGACTTTCCCGTAAGCGCGCTGATTGCCGGCGCCGACCCGCACCGCAAACTTTCGATCGCCATGACGGTTTGGCTCATCCGCGGCAATGGCAGCAACATTCTGGTGGACTCAGGTTTTTACCGTCCGCAGTTCTTCAAGCAATTCAAGGTTGAGAATTTCATCAAAGCTTCTGAAGCTGTCGGTCAGCCCGGCATCATGCCCGCAGGCCAGCCAGCGCTCACGCCAGACGACATCACCGATGTCGTCATCACGCACATGCATTGGGACCACGCGGACGGCATGGATCTTTTTCCCAAAGCGCGCATCTGGCTGCAAAAAGATGAATACACCTACTACACCGGAGAAGCTTGGCAGAGCCCGCGCACCCATGGCGGCATTGAGCCCGATGACGTTCTTGCCGCAGTAAAACTCAACCTTGCCGGCCGGGTCAGCCTGGTCAATGGCGACGCGCAGCAAATTCTTCCGGGCATAACGTGCTACACCGGCGGCAAGCATACGTTTCAATCGCAATACGTGGGCGTGAACACTAAAGCAGGCACGGTAATTCTGGCCAGTGACAACATGTATCTTTATGAAAACCTGGAAAAGCACGTCCCTATCGCCCAGACGCTTGACGGCGCGTCTAATCTCCGCGCCCAGGACCGGATGAAACAACTCGCCGCTTCGCCCCGGCTGATTATCCCCGGGCACGACCCCGCCGTGTTTGAAAAATTCCCCAAGGTCAGCGAGCGAGTGGTAAGGATTGAGTAGAGGGATCCAATAACAACAACTCAGGCATAGGCACTTCTGCACTGCGCTGCCTTTCAGGTCAGTGTCCCCAGTGCTGAAGAGCGGAATTTGCTTTTCCGATCCGCGCTCATCCGCGTCAGGCCTCGCTTCCGGTTTTCAGATCAGCGTTATCGGTGTGCATTAGGGTAGTATTTTCTGTCTTCTCAGGCAGATGCCTGTGCCACGCCGCCTATGATCGGAGGCGGGAGCGCACAGGCATTGCTGGACACTTAATTACCTAAGTACTTTTGAATTCTGGTTGATGCGGGAACGGGCAAAAGTCATGTTACGATAACTTTCCGCAATGTCCACCCTGGCACGCGATCTCCGATATGCTTTAAGGGCCTTTGGCAAGAGTCCGGGATTTGTCACGGCTGCAATCTTGTCACTGGCCATCGGCATAGGAGCTACCACAGCCATTTTCAGCATTACCAGCGCATTGCTGCTTCGTCCCCTGCCTTATAAGGATGCTGACCGCCTGGTGATTCTATGGAACTCGTCGCCGGGGCTGGGAGTCCCGCGGGACTGGTTTTCCACGGCGCAGTATTTGGATATCAAGAACAACCATCATGGTTTTGAGCAGGTGGCCCTGGCCATTGGCGGCAATTACAACATTACCGGCGATGGCGAACCGGAACGCGTGGGCGTGATCCGCGTTAGCAGCAACCTGTTGGCCATGTTTGGCGCGCGTCCCATTCAGGGCCGGCTTTTTAATCCCGACGATGACCGCTATGGCGGCCCCAATGTTGCGATTCTGGGTTATGGAATATGGGCGCGGCGGTACGGATTAGATCCCCACATGGTGGGCAGACACATCATTATTAACACCCACCAGTATGAGATTATCGGGGTCTTGCCCAAGAGCTTCTCTCTTCCGCGAGAGGTCCTGCCCACACTGGATTCCGCGGAACAATCTGACCTGCTTCTTCCCATGCCGCAGGTTCCCACTTTTGCGACCGACCGCAACTATGAGGATTACAACATTGTTGGCAAGCTCAAACCCGGAGTGACCCTTGAGGAAGCCCGCGCGGAGATGAACACCATCACGGCCCGTCTTCGCCAGGACCATCCGGACGTCTATCCGCCGAATGGCGGCCTCACGTTCATTATCCTGCCGCTGCTGGAGCAGGTTGTGGGGAACGTGCGCCATACGCTGTGGCTGTTGCTGGCCGCTGTGGGATGCGTGCTGCTGATTGCATGCGTGAATGTTGCCAACCTTTTGCTTTCGCGCGCTTTAGGACGGCAAAAAGAAATAGCGATTCGCACGGCCATGGGCGCGAGCGCGGGTCGCGTTATCCGGCAGTTGCTTACGGAAAGCGTGCTGCTTGCGGTTTGCGGCGGCGTGCTTGGCGTGCTGTTTGCGTTTATGAGCATTCACTGGACACATGTGCTTGGCCCCAGGAGCGTCCCGCGTCTGGATGAGATCGGTATTCGCGGTGACGCGCTGTTGTTTACCTTGCTCATCTCCATCGCATCCGGCATTCTATTTGGTCTTGCTCCGGCATTGCGCGTGTTGCGTGTGGACATGCTCAGCACGCTCAAGGATTCTGATCGCGGCTCGGCGGGCGCCAACGCCATGTGGGGACGCGGCAACAATCTGCGCCGTATCCTGGTCATTGCGGAGCTGTCCATCTCCGTGGTGGTGCTCATTACGGCCGGACTGCTGCTCCGCAGCTTTATCCTGCTGCAACGTGTCAATCCAGGATTCAATCCTGCCAATGTTTTGACGGTGGAGCTGGCGCTGAGCGGCGACAAGTACAAAGATCAAAAAGTAAATCACGCCACCTGTAACCAGTTTTTAGATAACCTGGAGCGTCTGCCGGGCGTGACTTCCGCCGGTGCGGTATCTTCATTGCCTCTTAGCGGCATGCTCTCCTGGGGGCCTATTTTGGTGGATGGACGCGTTCTGCCGCGGGGTGAAAGATTTGTCAATGCGGATGAACGAATTGTCTCCGGCCATTATTTTGAAACCATGCAGATTCCGCTGCTCAAAGGACGCTACTTCAACGAGGGCGACACCACGGACAAGCCGCCTGTCATCATCGTGGATGAATTCATGGCCAACCAGCTCTGGCCCAATCAAGATCCGCTCGGCAAGCGCATCAGTTTCGCGGACCTGAAGGCCCCGCCGGTCTGGGCCACCGTGGTTGGCGTGGTGGGCCGCATCAAACAAGAAACGCTGGATTCGGATTCACGCATTGCGTTTTACATAGCGCACAGCCAGTACATCAGCCGGCTATTCAATCTTGTGGTGCGCACCACCACTGATCCTGCGTCGCTCACCTCGGCTGTAAACCATGAACTTCATGAAGTGGACCACGACCTCCCGCTTTATAACGTTGTCACCATGGACCAGCGGGTTGCGGACTCTGTGGCTCGGCGGCGCTTCACCGCAGTCTTATTGGCCCTCTTTGCAGCTTTCGCGCTGGCTCTGGCCACCATCGGAGTTTATGGTGTGATGGCTTATCTTGTGAATCAGGGCACTCGGGAAATCGGCATCCGTATGGCGCTTGGCGCCACTCAGCCCACCGTCCTCAGGTTGGTGGTGAAGCAGGGCTTGATGCTTGCTTTTACCGGAGTGGCAATCGGCCTGGTCGCCGCGTTCGCTTTCGGCCGTCTTGTGAGCGGCCTTCTGTACGGCGTGAAATCGACTGATCCACTCACGTTTATTTTAGTTGCCGTGCTGCTGAGCATCGTAGCGCTGATTGCCAGCTATATCCCTGCGCGCCGCGCAGCGCGCATTGATCCCATGATTTGCCTGCGCTGCGGGTAAACAACTATTCGTCGTATTTCGCTCGATCCTTGCGCCGCTATTTTGTGCGTCGGCTTCAGCCAACGCGATTTATCCGCCTTACCGCGGACCTTGTACGCCCGCTCTCGTGAGGTACAGCGAATGCGGATCTGCTCTACTTAACACTGTCATAAAAATCGTTTTCGTTCCCCCGCCCGGCTCTTTTCCAATTTCTGTTGAAAATAACCCTGAGGTGTTCAGGAGCATAGAGCTTCTCAGGCTACGATCAATGGCGAATCAAAAACCAGATTTGGTATGATTCGTGTTCATTTGCGTTGATTCGCGGCTATCTTTATGTCTTCTTCAGGTACCCTAACCCGCCTCACGCTACGCGCTCTCGACTCCGTTGCCCGGCTCCTGCCGCGCAAAGATTCTGGTCCGCAGCATCTCCATACCGGACGCCGCGGTGAAGAAGCGGCTTACTTCCATCTGCGCAAACAGGGCTATGTGATCATCGCCCGCAATTACCGCAGCCCGCGCAGCCGCAGTGAGCTTGACTTGGTTGGCTGGGACGGCGCGACGTTGTGTTTTATCGAAGTGAAGACCCGGACCACGCGCAAGATCATGCCCGCTGAAGCCGCTGTGGATGCGGAGAAACAACGCGACCTCTCCCACGTGGCCCGCGAATTCCTGCGCAAGGTAAAGAAAGACGCGCCATTCCGCTTTGACATCGTTAGCGTTTATTTTGAGCCCGGTCTTGATCCGGATATTGAACTGTTTAGGAATGCCTTTGTGATTGCCTAGCAGTCTTTGCATTTGGCGACAAGTTGCAATCTTAGCGGTTACGCCGAAGCGTTAAGGAGAGCTCAAGCACTCGGTCGTTGGCATACAAGTCGGCACACAACTTTGACAATTCTTCATAATTCAACATCTCACTTTCAGCTTCTCTGGACGTTAAATGAGTGCGCGCTGAGAAGAGAAGCAGCTCCTTCCCAATCGGCGTTGGGCCGGCGAGCGGCTAGAACCAAGCGCGCTGGCCCGATATTGAGGTAGCCACCATGGCAAATCAAGTCCCGGGCAATTCGATCAGCTTTATCCGTTGGAGATACTTGCAGAGAATAGCGTTTGAACGGGCAAGGAGAGGTCTGGCAGTCTTGGCTTTGCTGCTTACGGTGATGAACAGCGGCTTGGCGCAGGAGATCGATTCGTCAGTCCTGCAGTCCGAGGCTGCGGCAGCGAGCAAAGCGCAAAACGCAGCAACAGCAGCTCCGCAAGCTGTGCTAGTTCAAGCCTCTGATCCGCAAACCGTCCCGGCGCAAACTTCGTCCTCTCAAACTGCACCCGCGAAGACTCCGCAAGGCTCTCTTCCGCAATCTGGCCTGCCACAGCCTCAACCGGCAAGTTCCGTTTACGTGCTGCCTGCAGGAACGAAGCTGCCGCTGGGACTGCTTCGCCCCTTGCGAGTCAAGCCGGGACGGGACGTTTATCTGCAGATCACGTTTCCGGTTACGGTAGGCAGCCAGATGCTGATTCCGCCGGGAACATACATACAGGGAGTGCTTGAGAAGGTGATCAAGAAGGACCGGCGATCACTGCAATTTGCCATCGCTTCCGCCAACTTGATTTTCTCCAATGGATATACGGTCCCTATTTCCGGGACAGTGACTGTCGGGACGACGAACGCCGCGTTAACGTCGCCACCCGGCTCCAGCAATGGTCAATCGGTGCCTGCGATGGCCGCAGTCGGAGGTGTGGCCCCTCCGCCCTTGCCTCCGTTGCCGTCATTCAACACGATGCGCAATGTCATGATCGGCGTGGGTGTGGCATCTCTGGTGGGAACTGTTGTGCTCATCGCGCTGGCACACAACGGCGATCCCGAAATGGAAGCTGGCACACCGCTTGAAATCATTCTGCCTGCGCCCGTTTATCTGGACGCCACGCGAGTTGCGGCGGCGATCCAGCAATACGATCAGCAGACCAGCAATGCCGCGCCGCAGATCGTGAAGCCTCCGGTCAAGCCCAAGATGTGCTATGACGCAGGCTCACCGGGTATGCCGGATACAGTTATCCCCGGTTCCCCGGGAACGCCCGACACTGTGATTCCGGGCATGAATGGCGCGCCAGACGTTGTGATTCCAGGCACACCCAGAACGCCTGACACGGTAATTCCAGGGATACGGGGAACTCCCAGCAGCACTTATCCGTGCCCGTGATTGAGAACGGTTGCAAGCATTTCTCGCGGCATGAGTCTCAACATCCATCGGTTCGGGAACGGAGAATACCAAATTTCAACTCACGCTTGCGCATAAAGAAGAGCAGATACGCCACGTAGATTCCCCCGCTAGCGGGTAGCCAGCCCGACCTAACGGGATGACCTGTCGAGCAGATGATTTCGGCTATTGAGGAACAGATTCGCTGTGAAGGAAAGGCAGAGGGTAGATGACCACACCTCGCAGACTCTTCACGTCCACCGGGCCAACCTCAGGGCTCCGGCTATCAAGACTTATATCTCGATTGTCCCCCATGACAAAAATCTTGCCGGCAGGAACTTTCAGCGGACCAAAATCGTTCATTTCAGGCGGAGCATAGCCGGAGTGGATGACGTAGGGTTCGTCAAGAGGTTTGCCATTGACTGAAACCTGCCCGCTCCGAATTTCAATGGTCTCTCCAGCCACAGCGATGAGCCGTTTCATCAAATACATTCCTTCGCCATTTACATAGATCGTAACGTCTCCGTCTTGGGGAGCTTTGGAATGATAGTGCCAGCGATCAACCATTACATTGCTTCCGACGGGAAATGTATGCTCCATGGAAGTCGACGGAATACTGAAATGCTGAAACCCTGACGCACGCAGTGCTAGCACGTCTTGTTCCCATGCCCCAAATAAAGCGATCGGCAACAAGATTAGTAACCACCAGGCGGAGGGTTTCTTTGTTCTCTCATTTCGGTGATAGGCCGCGTCGCAGGTTGCAAACACCCGCAGGGCGACCATCAGAACTAGCAGCGAAACGGTGCCCGCCAGATGCAACGGTAAGCGTACAGGCAAAAAAAGAAAAAGAATGACCCCTAAAGCCAATAGCAACAGAACTGCTTTGGATCGGTGATCGATTAAGAAGTGTCCTGCTCCGGGAATCGCGGCCGAAAGAAAAGCCGCTGCAAATCGGTGATTGTCGCCTGAGGTAGGCGGCGGAAACTGCCGTGTCGCCTGCGAAACAGAGAATGTGTCGAGCGTCATAAATAGTGGATCAGGAAGAGCATTTTCGGCTATGCTCCCAGCTCCGCCGCTTCCTTTTTCAGCCGTGCCAGCTTGCTCATCAGAAAGAGCAGATAGGCCACGTAAATTCCCCATGCAGCCAGATAGCCGGCCCAAAGATAAGAGATCGGCGCAACGTGACCGGGAGCCATGAAGAACATTGCAGGGATGAGGATCATGCCCACCGCCCCGCCGGCAGCCCTCTGGATGTGCGCCGCATCAATCTTCTGGGCTGTCCGCTCCATTTCATAGCGGAACCAGCCAATCAATGCTGCAAAACAGAGAAAAGCAAATATATTAATAAAAAGAATGTGCTGCATTCTGGGATCCAGGTTCGGAGTACCGATCATGGGCGAGGGATGATGGGTGCGAAACCAGCGGTTGGCCATGTAAACGATCGGCACATCGAGAAAAGAAAAGACCGCGAGCGCTGCCGCCAAAACTGAAGTCGAGCCCGCCGTCGAAGACCGGCGCATCATAAGATAGCTGACGTACAGCAGCCAGAGCATGAGCGTCGTGTTTAGGCGCATGTCCCATGGCGACCACCAGACGCCCCAGGCATAACGAGCCCAGATTGGGCCGGTAATCAGCACCACCGAGCAGAAAACTACACCCACTTCAGCCGTGGTGGCGGCCAGCGCATCCGCCTTCGCGCTGCGCTTCCACAGATAAAAGACGGACGCGAGGAAGTTGACAAAGAACATGGTGAACCCTACCGTGGCGGCGGGAACGTGGACGTAAAAAATTCGCTGCACGTCGCCCATGGTTTCTTCCGTGGGCGCCACCACCAGGCCCTGATAGGTCCCGTAAGCCAGGAAGGCGCAGCAAAAGGCGGCGAAAGCGAAAAACAGTTTGGTTTTCATTCTGCGTTTAACACCGTATCAAACAGCAGGAAACATGCCGTGGTAAAGATCACGCAGAATCCCGCCAGAAATTGCAACTGTACCGCAGGCGTGCCCTCGCCGCTCAGTACCTGAGTAGTGCCTCCCACCATGCTGATCACTGCAGGGATCGAAATCGGGAGCAGAAGCAGGGGCAGCATGAGTTCGCGGTTGCGTGTGCGAATGGACATTGCGGCAAAAAAAGTCCCGTTCACCACCAGTGCCCACGTGCCTAAAATGGCGATCAGCAACAGCTGCCACAGGGGCCCAACAGTACTTAAATTGTAAAAGACTACGAACAACGGGGCCATCAGACATTCCAGCAACATCACCAGAATAAAGTTACCTAAGCATTTACCCAGGAACAAAGCTTCAGCCGGAGCGGGAGAGACGCGGTATGCGTCCAGGACACCGTTGCGCAGCTCACGCGCCCAGCTCTGGTTAAGCGCCATGGTGGTGGAAAAAAGAAAGGCAATCCATATTAGCCCGCCCATCACCGGGCGGGAGTCTTCCTGCTCAAAAGAAAAGCTGAAGACCACCACCACCACCAGCGCAAAAAACATCATGGAGTTAAAAACGTCACGCGAGCGCCACTCCAGCCGGAGATCTTTACTCACGTTGATCCACGTGAGCTTTGCGATGGACAAGCTCGCCGGCCGCTTCTCGCTTCGTGCCTCTTGCGTGGCAGCCTTCATGCTTGAACTCCGGGCATGGGCCCGCGATCGACAAGCTCGCCGTGCGAGAGCATCAGGTATTCGTCTGCCAGGTTTGTCAGCAGTCCGATCTGGTGTGTGACCAGCAAAATGGTAGTGCCACTTGATCGCATGTCCGCCAGCAATTTGGCAATCTGCAAAGCGGAATCAGGATCGACATTGGAAAAAGGCTCATCGAGCAGGAGCAGGCGCGGCTCATGAAAAATGGCGCGCGCCAGAGAAAGCCGCTGGCGCATCCCCTGGGAATACTGGCCGATTCGGCGCTCAAGCTTGGGATCAAGCCCAACACGCTGCATGGCTTGGGCCAGAGGCTGGTCAGAGTTCAGGCCGCAAAGCTGGCCAAAGAAGCGCAGGTTCTCCATGCCGGAAAGCTCGTCATAGAGTAGCGGCGCGTGGGCCATATAGCCCATGTGGTTGAGCGCCTGCTTATTAGGAATCCCGTAAATCAGGATATTTCCTTCAGTCGGCTCATTGAGTCCGGCGATCATGCGCAGCAGCGTGGATTTGCCCGCGCCATTTTCACCGCGCAGCACGTAAAATCGCCCCGGTTCCAACGCCAGCGAGACTTTTCTTACCGCAGCGGTGCGGCCATAAATCTTGGAGACATTTTCAGTGCGGACAGGAGGAGCGTCTGGGATCGTCAGCGGCGGACCTCAGTATCCTTTCGACGGCTGCTGTGTGGCCGGTGCGGCTCCGGGTTGCTGCTGCGGAGCGTACTTTGAGGCGCATTTTGCCTGCAGCTCATTGGCGTAAAAAACGCCATCATGCTTATAGATGCCCATAGCCAGCGCCTGGGCATTGTCCTTGAAAGTATCCGGCGGAGGCTCAGAGCCTTTATAGACCACGCGAAGCGTTTCGCCGTTTTCTACGAGTTGGAAATCCGCGTGCGGGCCGCTCATCTTGATGGATCCCGGCAGCACGTTGCCGGCGACGCGCAGGTTCTTTTTGTAAACATCATCACCCATGGCGTGCAGTTCTTTAATGGTGACGTAATAGCTCTTGCTTTCCTGCGCTCCCAGATAAGCCAGATAAGCCAGGGTCAGCACGATCAGCGAGATCGCGGCCCCAAACTTGAGGTATTTATTGCGTGTAGATGACATGGCTACTCAAAGGTTATCCCCGCTTGGCGTAGGGGTCAAGAGTCTTAATGTAGAGGCGTGATGCAGATCACAAGCTTCTTCTATCGCGCGTATAATAAAGGGTTTCCGATCATAAGGTGAATCCATGAGCACAACCCACAGCACCCCGCAAACCGATGCCACCCCCCAAACCAACCCCCGTGAAGAGTGGATTGTACGCCGCCGCGAACATGCGGCCCGCACCAGGGACGAAAACGTCTCCCAAATGCACTTTGCCCGCAAAGGGCTGATTACAGAGGAGATGCTGTACGTTGCGGAGCGGGAAAAGGTGAAGCCGGAGCTGATTCGGGACGAAGTGGCTGCGGGGCGAATGATTATCCCGGCCAACATCAATCATCCTGAGCTGGAGCCTATGGCGATTGGGGTGGAATCGCTTTGCAAGATCAACGCCAACATTGGCAATTCCGCCATTACTTCTAATGTTGATGAAGAGCTTAAGAAGCTGCATACGGCTGTCCATTTTGGCGCGGACACGGTAATGGACCTTTCCACCGGCGGTGGGATCCATGAAATTCGCGAAGCGATTCTGCGGCATTCACCTGTGCCGATTGGCACGGTGCCGATTTATGAAGCTGTCTCGCGGGTAAAGCGCATTGAGGACTTGAACGCGGCGCTGATGCTGGAAGTGATTGAAGAACAAGCGCAGCAGGGCGTGGACTACATGACAATCCATGCCGGCGTGCTGGTGCAATATTTACCGCTGATTTCCAAACGCATCACCGGAATCGTGAGCCGGGGCGGCGCGATTCTGGCGCAGTGGATGGCCCACCATCACAAACAGAATTTCCTTTACGAGTGCTTTGACGATATCACCAGGATCATGAAGAAATATGACGTGTCTTACTCGCTGGGCGACGGGCTGCGGCCGGGCTGCATTGCCGACGCCAGCGACGAAGCGCAATTCTCTGAGCTGCGCACGCTGGGCGAACTCACCAGCAAAGCCTGGGAGCACGATGTGCAAGTGATGATTGAAGGGCCGGGCCACGTTCCGCTGGATAAGATCAAAGAGCAAGTGGATAAAGAAGTGGAGTGGTGCCATGGCGCACCGTTCTACACGCTGGGCCCGCTGGTTACGGACATTGCTCCCGGCTACGACCACATAACGTCAGCCATTGGCGCGGCGATGATCGGCTGGCATGGCGCTTCCATGCTGTGCTACGTCACGCCTAAAGAGCACCTTGGCCTGCCGAATGAGAAAGACGTGAAAGACGGCATCATCGCTTACAAGATTGCGGCGCACGCAGCGGATATTGCTCGCCACCGTCCCGGCGCGCAGGACCGCGACAACGCCCTGAGCTATGCTCGTTACACATTCGATTGGGACAAACAGTTCGCCTTGTCGCTTGATCCGGAGACCGCGCGCTCCATGCATGATGAGACCTTGGCTGACGATTACTACAAAGAAGCCAAATTCTGCTCGATGTGCGGACCAAAATTCTGCTCCATGAATTACTCGCAGAAAGTGGATGAGTTCAACAAACAGGTTTACGGGATTGAGAAGACCGACTACTCACAGCTTGTGGAGAAGATCGCGACAGGGAAGTAAGTTAGGTTTACATCTTGGGTGCTGGTGCTAAGAGGGAGTAGCTCAGTGCGAATGCCTGGAGCAAAGTGAATGGCGCTTTGTACGTCGTGCGGCAATCGGGTAGAGGAATCAGCAAGTTTCTGTACGTCATGCGGCAAGCCGATGCCAGCGGCGGTACAGCCCACCGCAGCAGTAACAGTGGCGCGTCCGGTTTGCTCTTCATGCGGCACGCAGGGTGATCCCGATTCTGTTTTCTGTACCGAGTGCGGCACGAAGCTGAAGGCCCAGCCCCCGAAGGTTGCCGAAGCTTTTCCTGCTCTGGCGGCGGCCTCTCCGCCGACCGCGGTTGAACCTGGTCCTGCCATGCCCTCGCTTGCTGCTTCCTGCACAAGTTGTGGAAGCAGTCTGCAACCTGGAACCACCTTTTGTACGAATTGCGGAGAGCCGGTTGGGGCGAGCAAACCTTCTGTACTCACGTCAGAGCCCGCGATAGCCGTTACCGCACCGAATTCAATAGCAGAAGACAGCCCGAGGAAGACTGCAGAGCTTCCTGCTGCGTCTGCAGTTGTTGCGGAGCCGACGATAACCACCCCTTCGCCCGAACTTCCGTACATCGCTCCTGCGCCTACCCCTATCCCCACCGAAACTCCGCGCACCGCAGCGGCCGCCGAGTCTTCGACCGACGGGGATCCTGTCGTACCAGCGCCGCATGCTGCCGCATCGGCGTACGCTACGCGCACTGATTATCCGACGGCGCAGCCCGGAGGAGGCGCTTTCCGCATAATCGTTGTGGTACTGCTGCTTTTGATCGTAGTTGGCGGTGCTGGCGGTTGGTATTTGCTGGGCGTGGAAACTGTGATTGTTTGCAGCCCACCCGATGTTACGGTCTTTCTGGACGATAAGGAACTGGCTCCATCCTCCTACGGCAGATATGTAATTCAGCATCTGTCACGCCAATCACATCTGCTCCGAGTGCAGAGGGCCGGATTTGCCGACACCATTGAGCGCCTGGATTTTCCGGGGACGTCACTGCATGAATGGGTCAATGTCAAATTGGTTCCACGCCGATCAATTCCGTCTTCCACGCGGCATTAGGCAATCTGCCGACAAAAAGAAAAGCCGTCGCTAAAGCCGGCAATTTCTTCTTCAAGCGGCTAACTAAAGCGGTTCCAAGATAGATATACCCAAGCGATGAAATGGCGGGTACTCTGGTGCTGGCGAGTATCTCCACGACAAAACGCTGATGGCGCGAGCTTTTTCCGACGATTTACGGTGCAGAATTCTGCAGGCCTATGAGCCTGGGAAAGTCAGTTTGCGGGAGTTGGCGGAACGCTTTGGTGTCAGTTGGGAGTATGTCAGGAAGATCCGCAAACAGCACTTGCGTTACGGGCAGATGGAACGGGTGAGGCAGAGG
>JBJMGE010000009.1:0-43008 GCA_045808085.1 Terriglobales bacterium
AACTTCCAGTTCAACCAGATCCAGCAGCTCGGCGTCATCCACGGCATCGCATTTGTTCAACGCCACCACGATGCAGGGCACGCCAACCTGGCGGGCCAAAAGCACGTGTTCACGCGTCTGCGGCATGGGGCCGTCTGTGGCCGCTACCACGAGAATTGCGCCATCCATCTGGGCTGCGCCGGTAATCATGTTCTTGATGTAATCGGCGTGGCCCGGGCAATCCACGTGGGCATAGTGCCGGTTCGGCGTCTCATATTCCACGTGTGCCGTGGCGATGGTAATACCGCGCTCGCGCTCTTCCGGAGCGTTATCAATCGAGGCAAAATCGCGAAACTTGATCTTCGGATTGTGCTTCGACAACACCTTGGTGATCGCCGCCGTCAACGTGGTCTTTCCATGATCAATGTGACCAATGGTTCCTACGTTTACGTGCGGTTTGCTGCGATCAAATTTTTCTTTTGCCATTGCCTCTCCTCAAACGCTCCATGAAGTTCCCTGAACTCCAGCGGCGTCAGTAATACCGATAAACCTTCTGGTACTTCTGGCGGACCTTTGTGTCCACCTTCTCAATTCGTTCCAGATAAAATTCGCGCATCAGCGCCTGGCCAGAAACGGTGAGCGATTCATACAATGCCTTGGCCGACTTCTCTGACTTCGCCAGCCCGCTATCCACCGACTCCAGAATTCCCTGGTCAAGAATCTTTTCAAACTCACGCACGTACACGGTGCGGCTTTGCAGCTTGCTATAAAACTTTTCTACGGACGAGTTGAAGATCCGCTCCAGCGCTGATTTCAGCTGCTCAAATTCTTCTGTCTTCGTGACCGCAATCTGCGCCTGCTGGTACGCCATGTTCCTATTCAATCCCTCTGCTTCAAAGTCTGGAGCGGGAGACGGGAATCGAACCCGCGACCAACAGCTTGGAAGGCTGTGACTCTACCACTGAGTTACTCCCGCCAATCCCAGCAGTCAGCCGGCAGCACTCAGCATTCAGCCCTTCCACTACGCTCTGCCCTCCGCAGTTTTCAAGCCTGTTTCACGGCTGAATGCTGACTGCTGAGTGCCGACTGCTAATCTGGAGCTGATGACCAGGATTGAACTGGTGACCTCTCCCTTACCAAGGGAGTGCTCTACCAACTGAGCTACATCAGCTCGAAACTTCTTCTCTGTCCCGATCCTCGCGAATCCGCTCAGCCCGAAAGTGCAGCACGGTCCTTACCGCAAACAGCGCCAGCACAATCAACGTTAACGACCGAATACCGAGATGGCCATTTCCAACCGGCAACGGAACATCTTCCATCGTTGCCCAGATCACTAGGCCTAGAACTGCGTATATCGCGAGTGCCACATAAAAACGCTTGCGCATCTGCATTTACAACTCGCGCTAGAACAAGATCCCTCGCTTATGCTCGGGATTTCGGCTGAAGACTCCTGCTCGGCTAACGCCTTGCTCACGCCTTCAAAGCGCCTCAATCTGGTGCACAGGGGAGGATTCGAACCTCCGTAGCTCCGAAGAGCGGCAGATTTACAGTCTGCTACCATTAACCACTCGGTCACCTGTGCATTGAACCGAGCCGTCGTTCTTCTGAGGGCTCCGCAGTAAAGCTGCTGCGCCCTCGCATTCCGCTCGCGCTCAACGGCGCTCGCTTCCTGCTCACCCGGCTCTTTCCTTCTGAGGGCTCCGCAGTAAAGCTGCTGCGCCCTCGCATTCCGTTCGCGCTCAACGGCGCTCACTTCCTGCTCACCCGGCTCTTTCCTTCGACGACTCCGCAGCTAAGCTGCTTCGCCCCCGCACTGTGCTCGCGCCACACGGCGCTCGCTTCATGCCTTACCGGCTCTTTTTATGCTGGCTCACAAACGGGCGCTTTTAAATCCGCAGGACAAAAGCGATTTAAGGGACGCGCGAACATACTTCCGCATAAACCGTCAAATTCTGACGTTGAGGGAAGTCTTCGTGGGTTTGCCTTCCGGTAGAAAACTACTTATGTGTGCGCAGTGCCTGCTGTCTCCGAAACGCGTCCAGCTTTACGCGCTCCGGAAAATCCCGTTTTGCTTGTCTGGAGCTGGCGAAGGGACTTGAACCCCCGACCCTCTGATTACAAATCAGATGCTCTACCAGCTGAGCTACGCCAGCGTAAACTTCCCGTAACCGGGCACAAAGTTAATAAGTTAGCACAGCGGCAATCCGCGTGCAACATCTTGAGCCAATGCCTTGTCAGGGGAAACGTAACCTGCGTGGTACCGCTCCAATTCAATATTCTAACAACAACTTTGCCTTGCGGCCACCATACCGACAGAAAAAAGTGACTTAATCTATACTGATCACATCAATGCTCAAGCATCGCAAACTGCTGATTTTGGCTATCTTATTGATTGCCACTGCAGCCATCGGTTTTGTCCTCTATCACCACACTACTCAGGTTCCGGAAATTGCCCGCCTTCTCCCCGAAGGCGATCTCATCTTCTATGCCAATTTAAAGCCTGTACATTTATTCGATCTCAACAAGTCCGGCTCAGTTCAGCCCCAGGGCGACTACAAAGATTTCGTTGATCGCACCGGAATCCAGCCTGAACGCGATATAGATGAAGTTGCCATGTCTCGCCGGGACACGCCGGATGGCCGCGACGTGGAGTCATCAGAAATACTGACCGGCCATTTCGATCCGAATCGGCTCCGGGACTACTTGCAGGTTGTTTCTTCCGCGCGTGAACCTTACCGCAATTACACCGTTTACTCCATCGATCATGAGGGCCACACGGTACGCGTCGCGCTGCTCGATGGCGGCAAAGTCGCGATCACCAACATGGCGTCTCCTGAAGCGATCAACGGCATCATTGACCGATCTTTCAAGCCTTTTGCAGGTCCTGTGCTATTGAGCCATTACAGTGACGTTCCTTTGGGCAGCCTGGCCTGGCTCATTGACCGTATTCCCAACAAGCCGGACAACGTCCAGCTTCCCGGCGGGTTTGCCATCACGTTGCCCGCGGAAGCCGTCGCAGTTGGCTCGTTACGTTATACCGGCTCACTGCTCCTGCGCGCCGATGTGATTGCGCAAAGCGAAGCTCAGGCCCGGCAGATTGTGGATTCCGCCAATTCGCATCTGGCGCTGGTGCGGAGCATAGGACAGTTCATCAAGACCAAAGGTCCTGATCAGGACGTCAAAGCGGCGTTTGACAGCCTGCAGGCCACGCAAAAAGAAAATGTGGCGACTTTCACCGCCACAATTCCGCAATCGATTCTCAAGAAGATCTGGTCAGAAGCTCAGTCGCAAGGCGCGATCCCAACGTCCCACTAAGAAACTCACATGGCTCCTGAAGCCACTTGCTGGTTGATGCTGAACCGCAGGTATTTATGTGGATTCACCGGAGTATTGAAGATCCTGACTTCATAGTGCAGATGCGGGCCGGTGCTGCGTCCGCTCTGTCCCACATAGCCGATGGAATCGCCTCGGCGGATCAACTGTCCCGCGCTCACCGCAAACCCTGAAAGATGGCCATATAGCGTGCTCATCCCGTTACCGTGATCAATCATCACCGTGCGGCCGTAGCCATTCATGAAATCAGAGAACCGAACAATGCCATCTGCCGGAGCAATGATGCGAGTGCCGTAATCAGCCGAAATGTCCACGCCGCGATGGAACGCTCCTTCGCCGCTGAACGGATCAATGCGCTCGCCAAATGATCCCGTAAGTCTTCCCTGGACGGGCCAGAGTGTGGGCGCGGCCGCCAGCCGCATCCAATCACGCGTGCTGGTATCGCGCACATCACCCATGCCAATTCCCACCGAGGCCGCCCCGGTCATGGCTGAATTCCGCAGTGCATAAAATTGCTGCAAGGATGCGGACGCGGGATCGTCATCTTCAAAAGCTGGATCAGGCTTAAGCCCATAGAGAGAGGAAACTTCACCTGCCAGGGAACTGAGGGACTGTGCTTGCAGCTCGTTTTCCTGGGCAATCTGCTCAAGCTGAGAGTACTGTGATTTCAGGGCTTTCTGTTCGTCGCGCAGCTGGTTGAATTTCTGCGTCTTTACCACCATGCGGGTGTAAGAGCCCAGCATGCCGGTAATGGTAAGCATGCCAATCAGCGCGCCGGCTACAAAAACATACAGGTAATGCATGGGAACGGGGATCTTCAGCAGCTCCCCTTCCGCATTTCTTGCCACCAACATGATGTAAAAACGCTTCCGCAAAATGCTTACTCCTGTTAGTGATTTCCCCGATTCAAAGTGCCCTGGACTGTTCCTGATGAGTACGCCGGCTGGAACGCTTCTCAAAGTTGTACAGGCCCTGAACCGGTTGCAATTCCTTCCGTCGCTGGTCAAGGGATGACGCGACCAAAGGAACTATGAAATGTTGAATTACCTTAACAAGCCACTTTGGCACTGTCAATCTATGAAGGGGTTGGTGGGGTAACGAAGGTCGACTGCCCTGGGCTAAGATGAAGCGGGTTAGGGCCATGTCCTTCAGTTCCATACATATCTCATTAGGGCTTTCAGTTCCCTATGTGTCTGGGTTGCTGCCTCCAGCCTTCTGGGCTTTGGATCATTCTAAGTCTTTGTTTTTGATATAGTTGTAGGATTCCATGACCGGCGAAAGAAGCTTGATTCACCAAATTCGGCGAATGGCGGCCTCGTCTACGAACAGTGCAGTGAAAATGGGCATTGGCGACGATTGCGCCATCCTTCGCCTCAAACCGGGCTTTGAGCTGCTGGTCACCACCGATCTCTGCCTTGAGGACGTGCATTTCCGCCGCTCCTGGCATCCGCCAGCCGCTGTAGGCCACCGCTGCCTAACCCGCGGCTTGAGTGACATCGCGGCCATGGGCGGCGAGCCGCTAGCCTGCTTCCTGTCTCTGGGGCTTCCCGCCAATTTGCCCCCAGCCTGGATGAACGGCTTCCTGCGCGGCATGCTGGCTTTGGCCCGCCGCTATAAAGTTCAACTCGCAGGCGGCGACGTTTCTTTTGCTCCGCAGATCACGGCAGACATCGTCGTTACCGGTGAGGTCCCTTCGGGGACAGCCGTTCGCCGCTCCGAGGCCCACCCCGGGGATCGCATTTACGTTACCGGCTCTCTCGGTGGGTCGGCCGCAACCCTCAAACAGCTCTTTGCTGGAAAGGCAGTAAAACCCACAAAATCCAACCTCCATTTTTACCCTACACCAAGGCTGGAAGTGGGAAGCTGGCTTCGAAAACACAGGCTGGCAACTGCAATGATCGATATTAGCGATGGTCTTTCGGTCGATTTGCGCCATGTTTGCGATGAAAGTGGAGTGGCCGCTATTTTGATATCCAACAAGATTCCCATCGCCAAAAACGCCAATCTTGAACTCGGGCTCCATGGCGGAGAAGATTATGAACTACTTTTCACGGCCCCAAAACGCACCAAAATTCTCTCCCAGATTGCCGGAGTCGCCATCACTCAGATCGGTGAGATAAGGAACCGCAGAGATTACTCCTCAGCAATACAAATTCTGGGTGACAATGGCAAAGTCAGGCCGCTGCCTCAGCGCGGATGGGAACATTTCGCCAAGCAACGCTGACTTCCTCTGGGCAAAATCGAGGGAATCGTTAGATCCAGTAACTTTCGACAATCTCGCACGTAGGATGGTTTATGAGCTCTCCAACCGGTCCAACTCCGCCACCGCCGCCAATGTATCCAGTCGCTTCTTCACCCGCCGCTCCGGAACCAGGTGGCCCCGGCCTTTCTGAGCCGCAGCGCCTTGTCAACACGTTCATCGCACCAAGCAAGACGTTTGCCGATATCAGACGCAATGCGAGTTGGTGGGTACCCCTGCTCCTGATTTCTATTTCCGCAATTGCGTTCTTTGTCACGATTGACAAGAAAGTCGGTTTTGAGCAGGTGGCGCGCACCATGCTCGCCAATAACAAAGCCATTCAGCAGCTCGATCCCGCGCAGCAGGAGCAGGCCTATGCCAGAACTGCTATCGGCCTCAAAGTTGGCGAATACGCCGCCCCAATATTCATCTTGATCTATGTCTTGATAACTGCGGCGGTTCTCATGGCCACTTTCAACTTCATGATGGATGCCCAGGTTTCTTTCAGTCAGTCGATGGCGATTGTCATGTATGGTTGGCTGCCAGGAATTCTTTCTAGTATTCTTGCCATTCTGGCACTGGCGTTTGGAGACCCTGAAGGGTTTCGCATGGACAATCCCGTTGGAACGAATCCAGCTCACTTTATGGATCCGGCGACAACGTCAAAATTCCTCTATACCATGCTGACGTCCATCGACGTAATTTCACTGTGGATTGTCATTCTGATCGGAATCGGCTTTGCGCTGAATGCCAAAAAGAAGATTTCGATAGGCTCAGCCATTACCACCGTTGCTGTCTGGTACTTCATTGTGAAACTTTTCGGTGCGGGCTTTGCCGCCATGCGGGGATAACAGACGGTACAACCTTAAAATTCAACCATTTAGCTGGTAATTTACCCCGGTCAATAGCTTCTTGATCCCCAGGCCGCAGGTCTGTGATCTAATAACTAGTTTATACATGGCAGACTTGAAACTCAGGATCAGGCGCCGGCTCAAGGCCGCGCACCGCACTTTGCGCGAACTCAAAATGATCGCGAAGGGTTTGCTTTCGACCGACCACCCCATTCAGGTGCACATCATTCCCATGCGGCGCTGCAATCTATCTTGCGCCTATTGCAATGAGTACGACGATTTTTCTGATCCCGTGCCACTGGAAGAGATGTACCGCCGTGTGGACAAGCTGGCGGCACTGGGCACCACGCTCATCACCATCAGCGGCGGTGAAACCCTGCTGCATCCGCAGCTCGATGACATTATTCGCCGTATCCGTTCCCACGGCATTATTACCGGACTGATCACCAACGGCTATCTGCTGACGCCGCAGCGAATTCAACAATTGAACAAAGCCGGACTGGACCACCTTCAGATTTCCATCGACAATGTGAAGCCTGATGACGTTTCCAAGAAATCACTAAAAGTCTTGGACAAAAAGCTGCAATGGCTCCGCGAACACGCCGAGTTCCACATAAACATCAACTCGGTGATCGGCGCTGGAGTCAAAGAGCAGTGGGATGCAGTCACCATCGGCAAACGCGCCGTGGAACTGGGCTTTACTTCAACAGTAGGAATTATTCATGACGGCACCGGCCAGCTTCGTCCCCTGGATAAAGAAGCACAGACCGTTTTCGCCGAGATGAAGAAGCTGGGCAAGCACAGTTACGCCCGCTTCAACCAATTCCAGAACAACATTGCCCTGGGCCGGCCAAACAATTGGCGCTGCCGCGCCGGCTCACGCTACCTTTATATCTGCGAGAACGGGCTGGTGCATTACTGTTCTCAGCAGCGCGGCTATCCTGGTACGCCGCTGGCCGAATACACCGTTGGCGATATCCGCCGCGAGTTCCTTACGGAAAAATCCTGTGCGCCCAATTGCACCATCTCCTGCGTGCACCAGACTTCAATCGTCGATTTCTGGCGAGCTCCTCAAGGCCTGGAGTCCCATAAGACGTTCCATCCAGCCGCCCGGCCGGAACTGGTGCAGATTGAAGCCGCCCGCGAAGAAGAATCCGTGATGGGCGACTAACAAGTCTTTCCCTACTGCTTGAACCCCACTGCACTCCACAGCGCCGCCGGTTGATACATTTTTCCCGCCGCAAACACTGCGCTTACTTTGCGAATGTCGCTTATGTTTTCCAGCGGATTGCCATCCACCAGAATCACGTCCGCGCGCTTGCCGGCCTCAATTGTCCCTGAATCTTTCTCCATCCCCATTGCGCGCGCGGGGACAAGCGTCGCCGCCTGTATCGCTTCCATAGGCGTGAAGCCTGCCTGCACATACAGCTCGATTTCACGGTCCAGACTGAACCCCGGCACTGCCTGGTCTGTTCCCGCGACAATCGGCACACCTGCCTGATGTAGTACGCGCACGGTGGCTTCCATGGCGCGAAAGATGGCGGCGGCCTGCTCCGCCTTAGCCGGCGGCGAGCCCATGGTTTCAAGTCCTTCCTTTAGTTCGGGAGCCACTTTCAAGATGCCCGGCTCAAAAGTAGAAATGGGATGATCGAGAGGATGCAAAATTATTTCCATTAAAGCCAGCGTGTCATCAACAACAATGTGGTGCTCCAGCAGCAGCTTGATTACTTTCTTCACATTCGGCGCGTCCGGATCAATGGTTTGCGACTTGGGATCCACCATAACTTTAGTCAGATATTCCACATGGTTGATCTGGTCCATGCCGTCTTCAATCCCCTGGATTGCGTTCATGTCGAAAGGAATGTGCCCGGTCACCGTCATGCCCAGCCGATGCGCCTCCGCCGTGACAACCTTCAGGATGTCCGGCTTCACCGAACTGTAGATCTTGATCTGCTGGAAGCCGGCAGCTTTGTATTTCTGTACCTGTTCCCGCGCCTGCTCTGGCGTGTCAACCCGAATCACGCCCAGCGAGAACGGTCCGCTTCCATCCACTATGCCCGCCATCACCAGGCGTGGGCCAAGGCCCTGGCCAGCGGCAATGGCATCGCGGGCGGCCACAATAAATTCCCGTTCATTGCCCACATCGCGCGCGGTGGTAACGCCGGTGGCAAGGTAGATGGGCCCCCACTCCACTTGCTCAAAGTGCGCGTGCATCTCCCACAGACCGGGCAACACGCTCTTGCCATGCGCGTCCACAATTTGCGCGCCCTGCGGAACAGGCGTGGTTGCCGCCGGCCCTGCGGCATCAATTTTTCCGTCTTTCAAAATCACTACAGAGTTCTCGATCGCCGGCTTGCCCGTGCCATCAATCAGTCTGCCGCCCACAATCGCCGTCACCGATGCAGGTTGTACCGTAAATCCTGCTGCCACTTTTGCCAGATTGGCCATGCCATCGCGCGCAGCTCCGGCAACAAAAGTCCCGAGCCCGTCTTCATAGCCTTCCGCTACGGCTTCAAAGTGGTCCATTTCGGCATCCACGCTCACTAGGGCCACCAGATGGTCCTGTGAATCGACCCACAGGGATTCCATGCCCCAGATCAACCCTCGCACGGAAAGCTTGTGAAGCTCAATTTTTCGGCTTCCTATGGTGAACGCTTCCGTGCCCTGGTCCTGGATCTGCACTTCTCCGCGGGGCAGCGTCTTGAGCGTCTTTGGGCTCCCGTGGGACCGCCAGTAGCGCACCAGCATCATCTGCACTGATACGGGCGCATATCCCTGGATATCGAAAAACTGTTCTCCCGGCTGAATCGTGACTGCTCCCGCGTTACGCCCATGCACGGAATCTTCTATGGAAGAAAAGCGCGAGATTTTGCCTTTGATCTCAAAATCACGCGGCGTGAGATCTTTCTCCATGGTGAGAGAAGCAGTGAGTGGCACTGGAGTGCCGCGATCGGTGAACTTGAAATCAGATTTCAGTATCACTTCATCTGGAGTGCGGGTCAGCGTGTACGTCTCTTTGCCAATGAGCTGCTCAAATTTGTGCAAATTGAAAACGCCCTGCTCTGTTGCCGACGATTCCGTCTGCGCCCAGCCGGTCGCACATACCAGCAGCACCACCGCAAGACAAACGCGCCTGCCTGCTTTCACCATTCGACTCCTTTATTCTGTTTATATTCTGTTACGCACCCAGCGCATATCGAAGGGCAGCCCGCGCCAGCGTTCGCGTGGAATCCAACGCCGGCAACGGAGACTCACTCACGTTCACGAGCAAGGGAAGCTCAGTGCATCCCAGCACCACCGCGTCACAGGCTTGAACTTTGAAAGACTCAATGACCTGCTCAAAGTAAAACAGTGACTCTGGCGTTTGCTCACCCCGCACCAACTCATCAAAAATAATTGTGTTGATGTGTTCCTGCTGTTCCTCGGTCGGCCGCAGATAATCAATGCCCATCTGCTCCAGTTTTTCCGGATATACCGGCCCACACACCAGGAACTTTGTTCCGGTAAGCCCCAGCTTCCTAAAGCCTCGGCGTTTTGCTTCCTTTCCGACCTCTTCCGCAATGTGGAGCCAGGGCAATGGTGATCGCGGCACAACCAATGGCATAGCTTCATGCACCGTGTTGTCCGGACAGATCAGGAAATCCGCACCCGCGCGCTTCAACACGTCCGCTGACCGCAGCATCAACTCAGCCACGGGTTGCCATCCTGCTCGGGCGTCAATCGGCTTCATGTACTCGGCCAGCGGGATGGTGTGCATCGTTATTTCAGGATGCGCATACTTGCCCATCAGCGGCTCTGCTTCCAAGCAGATCGTCCGATAGCAAAGCGCCGCGCCTTCCGCACTGCAACCAACAATGCCGATATGCTTTGTCATGCCAGAAAATCAATCTGCTGCATAAAGCGCAGCTTCTTCTCTACTGGGAGGAAGGAGGCCTCAATGGAGTTGCGCGCCAGCTCGCGCAAATGCTCCTCAGTAAAACTGAATTCCTGCTGCGCGATTTCAAATTCCTTGTTCAATGAGGTCTGGAACATCGCTGGATCATCCGTGCTCAAGGTGATCATCAGCCCTTGATCAAAAAACTTCTTCACCGGATGTTCCTGCATCTCTTTGCAGGCGCCTGTCCGCAAATTGCTGGTGATGCACATTTCAACCGGGACCTGCTTTTGCGCCATCACTTCCAGCAATTCCGGATCCTTCGCCGCGGAGAGCCCATGACCAATGCGTTCTGCGCCGATGTTCAGTGCTCCCCAAACCGACTCCGGGCCTGTGGTCTCACCCGCGTGCGCCGTCAATCGCAACCCATCGTCAGCCGCTTTCTTGTACAGATCGCGAAATCCCTCTGCTGGCCCGCGCGCCTCGTCACCGCCAATGCCGATGCCGACTACGTTACGTTCACGCAACCGCGCCGCAAGATCAAACACTTCAGATGCGGCCTGCGGGCCGAAGTGCCGTACCGCGTCAAAGATCCATAACAGCGAGACGCCAAAATCGCGCTGGCCGCGCTCGCGCCCGCGTTCCATGCCTTCAAAGATTGGTTCGACCGGCTGGCCTCGCCAGCGAATCACGCCGACGCTCACATACACTTCAGCATGGACAACATTCTGCTGGCGCAGCTTTTGCATCAGGCGGTAAGTCACAAGCTCATAATCTTCCGGCGAGCGCAATCGCTCCGTCACGGACTTAAAGGCCATCAAAAAGCCGTTGAAGTCTTTGTAAGAATAAAGACGGCGAACGTCGTCTTCGGTAAGCACATCGCCGCTGCCCGCCACGTCATAGCGATTATTTTCGGTCGGGAGAGGCGTGTTATAGCGGCGGCTTAGCTCGGCCAGAGTTGCAGGATCAACGCTGCCTTCCAGGTGCAGGTGTAGTTCCGCTTTCGGTAGCGACTGGATGAATGATTTAGAAGCCATCACCCTTTGCCGGCAGAAACGTTAGCCGGCGCAAACTCGCTATGGCGACGGCTGTAAAGCCAGTAAATCACCATCCCGATGGCCAGCCAGCCAAAGAAACGGAGCCAGGTGATAACGAGAAGACCTGCCATCAATGAAACGCATAGCACCACGGAGATGATGGGGAAGAGCGGCACCCAGGGAACCTTGAACCCTCGCTGGCGATCTGGTTGCGCTTTGCGAAGGAACAATACGCCGAGCGAGACCAGCACAAAGGCAAAGAGCGTGCCGATATTGGAAAGATCGGCCGCTTCACCAATGTCAACCAGACCGGCGGGGATACCGACAGCCGCTCCGGCGATCCACGTTGACCAGTGCGGCGTCTCGAATCGGCAAAGGTCCGAAAATATTTTTGGGAGCAGACCATCGCGAGACATGGCAAACCAAATTCTGGTTTGGCCATATTGAAAGACCAGCAGAGAGGAAATCATTCCCGTCAGCGCGCCAATCACGATTACGGCCTGAAAGAAGCGGCTTGTTCCCATTTGTTGCAGAGCGTAGGCCACGGGCGCGGAAGCCGCATCGGCGTTAGTGGCAAAAATACTGTATTTCTGCATGCCCAGCAACACCAGCGCCACGCCGATATAAAGGACCGTGCAAATTATCAGCGATGCGATGATTCCAAAAGGAATGTCTTTCTGCGGATTTTTGGCTTCTTCCGCTGCTGTGGAAACAGAATCGAAGCCAATATATGTAAAGAAAATGATCGCTCCGCCGGAAATCACTCCCGCAAATCCAGACGGCGCAAAGGGGTGCCAGTTGGCGCGGTTCACTAGCATTCCGCCGATCACCAGGAAGGTAATGATGGCGCCGATCTTCACCAGCACCATGATGTTGTTGGCCCCCGCCGATTCGCGAATGCCCCACACCAGAAGCACAGTCAAAATGAAAACGATCAGGAATGCCGGGACATTGAAGTAAGCGCCCGACCAATGCCCGCCCGTCCAGACCGGCGACGACCAGTTATCCGGGATGTGGAGTCCAAAAGAGGTGAGCTGCGCTTTCAGATATCCACCAAAGCCAACCGCCACAGCCACATTGCTGACTGCATATTCCAGGATCAGGTCCCAGCCAATGATCCATGCAATCAGTTCGCCCAGCGTCGCGTAAGAATATGTGTACGCACTCCCGGCAATCGGGATCATGGACGCCAGTTCGGCATAGCACAAACCGGCAAAGCTACACGCAATTGCCACCAGAAGAAATGAGATTGCGATTGCCGGCCCGGCCGGCGGACGTCCGTGCAGAAGCACACCGGAAAGATTCCCGTGCTGAAACAAGTTCTGGAAGACATCCAACACCTGGGCATGCAGCAGGGACGGAGTGGAAAATTCTCCAGCCGCGGCAGTGCCGGTCAGAACAAAAATGCCCGAGCCGATGATGGCCCCAATGCCAAGCGCCGTTAGCGACCACGGGCCCAGCGACTTGGGCAGACGATGCCCCGGTCTTTCCGAGTCAGAAATCAGCTTGTCAATGGACTTTTTGGCGAACAGTTGGCTGGCCAGAAAGGCCTCCTTCAGAACGAGAAACGCGAGTTACGTGCCGGAAACAGCAATGCGGCGTAGAAATGCGGCGTAAAAACGCACCAAGGCGCGCCTCTACGCCGACATCAATGCTTAGCGCTTGGATGTGCCGCGAACCATCTTTTTCATCTTGGGCTTTTTGGAGCCGCGCGCATATTCGCGGGGCTTCTTAGGCGCCTGCTTTTTGCGCGCCGTGCGCTTGGATTTCTTGCGTTCTTCCTTGCTCAGTGCTTTCGTATTTGCCATGTACCTGTCCTAGTCTTAAAGATGTGTTGCGAATATCCTTACGCGCGCTCCAGGTGCGCGTATTTTTCCACCAGTTTTTTCAATCCGAATCGTGGAAATTGTACCGTAATCTTGGCGTTTTCTCCTTCACCTTCACGCCGATAGACAACTCCCTCGCCATATTTCGGATGTTTCACGCGCTGGCCGGGACGAAAAGACCCGCCACCCGCCGACTTCTCCACCGGAATCTGCGGTCGGTTGAACTTTTTGCCCCGTGAAGCAAAGAAGTCCGCAATGTTGTCAATTGAATTGTACTTGGGACCAGTATAGCCGCCGGTTGACCCCGACCCGCGCAAAGGCGGCGCGGTTCGGGGGCCCCGGAGTTTGGATCCGAACGACGTTACGCTCTGGTCTTCATCTTCATAGCTGTAATGGCGCTCGCCAAAGTCAGAGCCCTGATATTGCGAGGCTTGGCGCGCCCGCGACGAAGTGCCTAGCTCTTCCAGCAACTGTGGAGGCACTTCCTCCAGAAATCGAGACGGTACGGTGGCATCCGGCATATCCGTGCCGTAGCGCCGCCGATAACGCGCATTGCTCAGCACCAGATGGTCCATCGCGCGCGTCATGCCCACATAGCAAAGCCGGCGCTCTTCTTCCATTTGGTCAGGATCGTTAAACGCCCGTGAATGTGGGAACAGCCCTTCTTCCATGCCCACCAGAAAAACCAGTCCAAACTCCAGCCCCTTGGCCGAATGCAACGTCATCAATGTAACGGTGCCGCGCGGATCGTAAGTATCCACGTCACTCACTAGGGCGGCGTGATCTAGAAACTCCGCCAGCGTTTCTCCACGATCGCGCGAATCCATAGCGGCGTTTACCAATTCGCGCAGGTTATCGATGCGCGCCAGCGAATCCGGCGTGGCCTCTTCTTCCAGTTGCTTGATATATCCGGTACGGTCAATCAGGAACTTGAGGATTTCAGGGATCGATGCGGGGCCGCCGGGAGCGCGGAAGCCTTCTACGGCTTCGGTCGATTGTCCATCAGCCGAAGCTTTTGAAGATTCTTCTGAATCTTCGATTGTTGCCTCTTCCTCTTCCGGCTCGTCATTCGCGTCGAAGTCAAAACTGATGTTCTCACCCAATTGCGCTGGCTCGAACGAAACATCCGCATCGGATTCTTCGCTCACAGCCGAGGGCGGCTGTGCACCACGACTCTCAACCGCAGCCGAGGGCGGCTGCGCTCCACCTGCGAGCCGGTCCACAAACGTTCCCAGCAGCATCGCGCGCGCATCATCGATGAGATCTTTGAAACTCTTCAGTGCCGCGCAGGCCCGCTGCGGTAGCAGCCTGCGGTCGATAGCCTCAGTAATGGCCGACCACAGCGACATCCCGGTTTCAAGTGACAAGCGCTCCAGCGTTTCTACAGTCGATTTGCCGATGCCGCGCGTTGGTGTATTGATTACCCGCAGCAGCGCAATTGAGTCTTGGGGATTATTGATCAGCTTCAGGTAGCTGATCATGTCCTTGATTTCGGCGCGCTCGTAAAAAGAAAAACCACCGACAACCTGATAGGGGAGCTGGTAACGCCGCATGGCTTCTTCAATCAACCGCGACTGCGAGTTGAGCCGGTACAGCACCGCCACACGCACATCTTCCGTGTTCTCCTCCTTCATTTTCTTCAGATAGCGGGAAATATAATCGGCTGCGAACAGCGATTCATTTTCCCCGTCGGGCGCTTCATAATAGCCGACCTTGTTGCCGCCCTGGCGCGCCGTCCAAAGCGTTTTGCCTTTGCGTTTGAGATTGTTCGACACCACCGCCGACGCAGCTTCCAATATGGCCTGCGTGGAACGGTAGTTCTGCTCCAGGCGGATAATACGGGCTTCAGGAAAGTCTTTTTCAAACTCCAGAATGTTGCGGATGTCCGCCCCGCGCCAGGAATAGATCGATTGGTCTTCATCGCCCACCACGCAGACATTGTGCGCCGGACCAGCCAGCAGCTTGATCAACTCATATTGCGGACGGTTCGTGTCCTGGTATTCGTCAATGAGCATGTATTGGAAACGGCATTGGTAACGCTCACGCGTGGCAGCCGACGATTTCAATAGCCTCACGGTTTCCAGCAGCAGATCGTCAAAATCCAGCGCATTCGACTTGCGCAGCTCCTTGCGATACTCCTCAAAAATATTGGCAATCTTTTCCGTGATGGGATCGGCGGATTGCAGGTACAACTCCTGCGGATCAAGCATATGGTTCTTGGCCCATGAAATCCGCGAGAGCACGGCACTGGGCTTGAGCTGCTTATCATCGAGGCCAAGGCGGCGCATGACCCCCTTGACCACGGCTTGCTGGTCAGACTCGGCATAAATGGCAAAATCTTTTTTGTATCCCGCGCTGCCAACCTTTAATTCTTCAATATCGCGGCGCAGAACTCGTACGCAGAAAGAGTGGAAGGTGGCAATCAGAGGTTTGCGTAGCGTACGTCCGCCCAGCATGCTGCCCACGCGCTCCGCCATTTCCGCTGAAGCTTTGTTGGTGAACGTGACGGCCAAAATTGAATCCGGCTCAACTCCCTTATTTTCAATAAGATGCACAATACGGTAGGTAATCACACGCGTCTTGCCGCTGCCCGCGCCGGCCAAAATGAGCAACGGGCCCTCCACGGCTTCCACCGCTTCACGCTGTTGAGGATTGAGTTTGGCTTGGTCGAGAAAATTAGTCACAGAATACTTAAGTATCGCGTGTTTGAGCTTTTACCGCAAAGGGCGCAATGGACGCAAAGGAAAGAAATTGGTTGGGCAATTTGAAAAGCTGCCCATCATCGGTATCGCCGTCTAGCGCTCCCAGTGCCCAGGAACGGGGTCTTCAGGTAGATGTGATCGTCGAGATCGGATAACCCAAAATCTCACCAGGGGGACACGGAAGCACTGAGAAGACCAGGTCCATCAATCCCAATACTCACCATGCTTCATTACCGACTGCGCCATCCCTCGTGCCACGCTCTTTTGTGCAGATTCTCAGGAGTAATGTGTGCAATTAACTGATCGCGAGTAGGCGGATGGGCGATTCGTGCGCCGCCCTGCCGGGGCTCCTCGGTGGCTCACCGATTTCTTACGCTTACCCAAGCCCTAAGACTTCGCATGCGCTCGCCTCGGCTGGGCTAGCTTGGTGACGGGCCTCCGGCCCTGATGGACGGGAGAGCAACCGAGTTCAGATACGCAAAAATGCATAGCGCCGGTTCGCTTGGACGCGGAAGGTATGGCACAGCTTTCACGGGAAATAGCACAATGGCCTATTTCGCTATTGATTCGTAAAACAGAGTAGGCTAGGATGCCTACGGCTGTTCATAAACTCCGAAAATCATCGCTGATTGACCAGATCGATCAAAGGTTGGGATTCAGGACCTCACAGTGGGATAAACCTACGCCAAACTGGATCAGGTGGGATGCCCAGGGAGGGGGTAGGAGGGGTAAGCTGGTTAGCTGAACAACAATTTCGGATTGCCAAGATCGCCGAGATTGCTAAAGATTGTAAATTGATGCCGCCCAGGCGGATGCAAGAAACGTTCCTTGACAATTTAGCTGCTAGCTTCTGGCTGCTAGCTTCTGGCCAAAGCTTGTGGGGGTGAGTACCTTTTAAACCTGAAGGGCAGTGGAGACGCAGCATGCTGCGTCTCTACGTTGGAGGCTTCGCAAGCGCTACGGTATACGGTCTGCGAACTTCATTGCGGGTTACGGTTTCGGCGTTGGACTCGGCTGAGCTGCCGGATGCTGGTCTGGCCTCTGTTCCGCGGGCTTTGGTTGTTGCGGGCGATCAGCTACCGCCGGGTTTGTTACCGGTGACGCCGGAGCTGCATTTTCGTCATCTTCTACAGGCGGAGGTGGCGGCAATTCTTTCTCAATCGGCTTGCGTGGGAACATCTGGTCGCGCTGCGCCGCCATATAAACAAATGAGGCAACAATCACCGCCATCTGCTTCAAGTCTTCGGGTTGCAGACGGTCATAGACGTCCATGTTGGAATGGTGCGTACGCGTGTCATACTCAAGCGGGTCTTGTATGAACTGGAAGCCGGGAATGCCGACCGCGTCGAAAGAAAGATGGTCCGTGCCGCCGGTGTTGCGCATGGTCAACGTGTCCATGCCCAGGTCGTGAAAGGGCTTCATCCAGGCTTCAAAGATCGGTTGCGCTGCGGCGTTTTCCTGCATATAGACGCCGCGGATCTTGCCTGAGCCGTTGTCAATGTTGAAATAAACGGAGACGGTCTTCTGCTCCGGCTTGATGGACATGGGACCGTTCTCACGCCGGCGGACCGAAGGATCGCCTTTGCGATCAGGGTCTTTGGACTCCGGCCGCGAACCGAAATGATGCGCCACATACCACTCTGAGCCCAGCAGGCCTTCTTCTTCACCGCTCCACAGGCCGATGCGGATCGTCCGGCGGGGCTTGAAGTCCAGCGCTTTCAGGATGCGCACAGCCTCCATCATCACAATTGTGCCGGCGCCGTTGTCCGTGGCACCGGTGCCGGCGTGCCAGGAATCAAGATGTGCGCCCAGCATTACTACTTCATCTTTTTTGTCCGTACCCGGGATTTCCGCGATCGTGTCGTTCTGTGTCATGGTCTCCGGGCCGTCATAAAAGTTATTTTTTACGTTCAGCTCCAGTTCCACGTCTTTCTTTGCGGCTAGAATACGGGCAACACGCGTCCAGTGCTCGGTGGCCAGCGTGATCTGCGGCGTTCCGACGGTCTGCCCCACTTTGTACGAGCCGCCCTGTGTGACGAACACTGTCCCGCCGCCAATCCCGCCACGGCTATGGTCGATCACGGCCAAGGGCTTTTGTTCGTCAAAGAACTTGTTGATAGCGCGTTGCAGCCGAGCACGCTGGGCAAATTCACGGAAGCGCGCCTCATTCCGCTCACTGGGAATCTGATAATTCTCAATATCGGCCAATGATTTCTCATTGAGTCGTTCTGAAAGCGGCTCTACTGAAGGCTTTAGCTCAGGATCATCGCCATAAAGCACGATCTTGCCCGCCAGCTTGGCTTTATATTTCGCCATGTCCTGCGGCGTGCGGATATTCACACGCACCACGCTGCCGCGGACCGCGCCATTCGTTCCTGGCGTCCACGCTTTGCTGTAAGCGATGAACGGCGCTGTATCCGGCGAAACCATGCGCACATTCACATACTCATTCGCCCAGCCGCGGCCGAAAGGCTCCCACGGCTCAAGATGCGAATTTACCAGCCCAAACTCCTTCAGTTTGTCGCGGGTCCAATCGTTGGCCTTGCGCATGTTCGGTGAGCCGGTCAGGCGCGCGCCAATCTGGTCCATCAACCCGCTGGCTATCTCCATGATCTTGGAGTTATGAAAGCCTTCATAACGGATCTTGCTGATCGCGTCCAGATCGACTTTCTCCTGGGCGCTGCAATTCAATGCGATAGCGAGCGAGAGTACCGCAATAAACGAGATAAGGCGCTTGATGATTGGCATGATTGCTCCTTGATGTGGGCCAGAGTGGCGGGCAGAGAAGTCTAAATGCACGGCGGGATGCGGTCAAACACTTATAAGTGAAGATTTATTGAGCAGGCTAGCGAGTCGTTCGCGGCCGACCCACGCGAATCAGCGCGATGGTAAAACCGCAAATGGCCCCAAGGATGGCTACAGGTAGCGCCGCCTTATATGCCAGCGTCATGTCCGGTGTACTGTGGCTGGCTGCCCTGAGCGCCAGCAGGACAAAGCACAGGAACGCTACGGAGAGAAAAAAAGTAATCACGCCCGAGGCAAGGCCAATCCCGGCACTCAAAAAGAATTTCTTCATATTGGACCCACGGCTTCCGATAAATCAGCTGTACGTTAGAATAATACCGTGAGTCAGGCAGTCAATGCGCAACTCCGCACCGCGCAGGAGATTATTCGCGATGCGCGAGTCAACCAGTCGCCCAACGGCATTTGCTATACCACCTCGGGCGAGGTGATGCTTCCTTCCGACGATCTGGAGCGGATTATCGGCGCTGTGCCGCGTCCCATTGCTGCTGCGCTGGAGCGGAAAGCTTTCTATTTTGTGCCTCTCACGATCAGCGAAGGTGAGAAAAACCTGATCGCAGAACGCTTTGATGGCGCGCCGCCGGAAGGTGCCATTTGCCATCGCAACATCGATTCCGGCAACTCGCAGTGTGTCTTCATTTCTACACGTCTGCTCGATGAGCGATTCGCCATTGCCTTTGAGTTTTACATCAATGTAGGCCACGCGTTCGTGGACAAGGCGGGCATATCGCCAGAATTCGGGGAGCTGGTATGGTCACAGGCAGAAAGCAATGTTCGAGGCGAAACCAGCCTGGATGCTCATGAATTTCGCAAGATGGCCCAGGCCACCGGGTCCGGCCCAGTCGACGAAAAGGCTAAATCGGATTATCTGGCTGCGGCCTTTTGCGACTCAATTGCCATTTACTTGCTATCGCTTTGCCTCGACGTGGACTATTACGAACTGCGCGAACGCGATTACCCGTTACTGGCGCCGTCTGCATTGGCTGAGCGCCTGAGGAAAGTTGCTGCGTTGTTTCCGCCAAACCCGGGATTCCAATTCAATATTTTTCATAAGCGCAGGAGTTAGAAACTTGGATTTTGCGGGACAGTCTGTGATGTTGGCAACATTGTCTCTTCACAGTTCGCGCGAGGCCGACTCGCGTGCCGAGCGCGTTATATCAGGAGCAGAGCACCTTGTGGAAAGTGAAGATGTTGAGCGGGTTGGAGCGCAGCGACAGGAATAAATGATAGCGCATCTAAGAGGCAAGCTCATCTCGAAACATCCGAACCAAGCCATCGTCGATGCCGTGGGCGTGGGTTATGACGTGACCATCAGCGTCCCAACTTTTTCCGAACTGCCGGCATTGGGTGTTGAAGTTTCATTTTTTATCCATACTCATGTGCGTGAAGATACGCTTGCGCTCTTCGGGTTTCTGCGCGCAGGCGAAAAGCAATTGTTTGAAAAGCTGCTGAGCGTGAGCGGAATCGGCCCCAAACTGGCCATCACCATTCTGAGCGGCATGCCCGTGGACACGATGATAGCCGCCATCAAGGGCAACAACGTGGCTGCCCTCACGCGCGTTCCCGGCATCGGCAAAAAAACTGCTGAGCGCATGGTGCTGGAATTGCGTGACAAACTGGATGCCTTCGGCGTCCCGCCTGAGGCCGTAGCAGCGATCTCGCCGGTGGAAGAAGACGTGATCTCCGCGCTGGTCAACCTCGGCTATCAACGACAGCTAGCAGAGCGGGCTTTGGCCAACCTCGGCGATGTCTCCGGGCAGAGTTTTGACGCGCTTTTCCGCAAAGCCATGGCCGCATTGGCAAAGTAAGAACTCGCCAAATCTTGCCCGAGGCAAATCAGCTTACACTTGCAGTTACCCATGTGCTGCACGCCGCATTTCGCACTTTTATTTTTGCTGATTGCCCTGTCGCTGCAGCAGATAACTCTGATGCTGTGGCGCGGGCATCCGTATTTATTTGACCGGCGTACGTATGACGAGCGCATTGGGCGCGATGGCACACGCTTGTTCGAAGTAAAAGAACTCCGGCTGGCCAATACTTACGCCAAGCTGCCTGGAGTCACCTTTCAAAAAGGGCAGGACGATCCGGCAGAGATTCAGGGGATTCTCAGCGTCAGCGCTACAACACTTTGAATGGGATCACTTCCCGATACAAAAACTACTGAAGATCAAATTCAGGATGTCATCGGTCGTGGTTTCGCCCGTGATCGCGTCCAGCGGACGCAACGCGCCGTAGAGATCGAGCATGATCATCTCATGCGGGATATTTCGTTTCACGGCTTGGCACGCTACTTCTATGCTGCTGAGCGACTCTTCCACCAGTCGCTGGTGGCGAATGTTGGTAAGAAAACCGGTTTCCTGTTCGCCGCGCACTGAGTGGCCGGAGATTTCTTCCAGGATCGCGGCGCGAAGTTCTTCAATTCCATCACCTGTCACAGCCGATGTCCTGAAGACTCGCAGGTTAGCAAGCTGCAACCGGCGGTCGGGCGCAAGATCACACTTATTGGCCACAGCAAGCGCGTGGCGCTTGCCGCTAACCTCAAGCAGTTCACGGTCTTCGGCAGAAAGTTCCTGAGAGCTATCGAGCACCACCAGGACCAAGTCAGCCTCGCTCAGTGCTTCGTATGATTTGCGGATTCCGATGCTCTCGGCTTCGTCGGTAGAGTGTCGAATGCCTGCGGTATCCACCAGCTTGATGGGAATTCCACCCAGCGCAACGGTCTCCGTCACCAGATCGCGCGTAGTGCCCGGCGTGGCGGTCACAATGGCGCGCTCGCGCTCCACCAGCCGGTTGAACAAGCTTGACTTGCCAACGTTTGGCCTACCGACGATTGCAAGCGTAAGCCCCTCATGCACGATTTTTCCATAGGCAAAAGATGCACGCAGCTGTTCGAGCGGATTCTGCACTTCTTCAAGCCGGGACAAGATCTCAGCCGCCGGCAGCACCGAAATGTCGTCCTCAGCGAAGTCGATGCCGGCCTCCATCACCGCTACCAACTCGACCAGCTTGCGCTTGATGGGCTGCAATCGGCGTGAGAGCGAGCCTTCCAGCTGTTGCGCAGCGACTTTAGCCTGGTACAGCGTTTGCGATTCAATTAGATCGCGGACGGCTTCTGCCTGTGTGAGATCGATCCGGCCGTTGAGAAAGGCTCGCATGCTGAACTCGCCGGGTTCAGCCAGGCGCGCGCCATGGCTTGCAGCCAATTCGACAATATGTCGCAAAATAACGGGCGCTCCGTGCGCGGAAATCTCTATCACATCGTCGGCTGTGTAAGAGTGCGGCTTGGCAAAAAACGTAACCACCGCTTCATCAATCCGTTCGCCGGTGGCAGGCTCAATCACCTCGCCAAACACCGCACGGCCTGCGGCAAGCTCATGCTTCAACCGCAGCATGGCGCCTGCAATCGCACGGGCTTCAGGGCCGGCCAGGCGCACTACGCCAATGCCGCCGCGACCCGGCGGCGTGGCGATGGCGACGATGGTGTCGTCGAGGTTCATGTTTCTGAAATCCCGAGAGCAGCGAGGGAACCCTATAGCTACGATATTCTCAATGGAATCGCCCTGGCGCAAGCTGCCAACAATGGTGAGCATTTAGATTCATTGGCAATAGCGATCCCTCACCCGCTCCATTTGTGATTCGAAAAATCAAGCGCCATCGTGTCGCGGGTTCGGGATTTCAGAAAAGCTAATTGCTGCCTTTCCGCTCCAAGCGCGCAAAATGGTCTTCAAGCCGCTCATAAATATGATCCACTTTGCGATGAAGGTGGGCCACTTCCAACTCGGCCTTCAGGTTAACTTCGAAATCCAGGTCCGACTTTAAACGGTCTTTTGACGATAAACGATTTTGCGACATCATGATCACGGGCGCCTGAACGGAGGCGATCATCGACAGAAACAAATTCAACAAAATATAAGGGTACGGATCAAAGTGGTCCCTGAGTAGCGCCGTCGAATTGAGAATGACCCAAATGGCAAGTATGACGCCGAAGATGATGATAAAGGTCCACGAGCCGCCGAAAGAAGCTACTTTGTCCGCAATGCGCTGTCCAAAGGTCAGCATCTCTTCTTCTTCCAGATTCGGGTTGCGGGAAACCTGTGTACGCAGAAGCTCGTCAGTGGCGCGCAGACGGCGTCCCACTGCGGTGAGCAGGTCCATGGCGGCATGTGGATGTTTGTCAATAAACTCCAGCAGCCGATCACGATGCATCACCAGCATCTGCGTTTCTTCAATGGCCAATGCCGTGCCTGTGCGCGCGCCGCCATCCAAAAATGAAAGCTCGCCGATGACGTCCCCGGTCTCATTTTCAGAGAGCACAATCTTCGTGCCTTCCGTGCTCTCAATAAAAAGCTCAACCCGTCCGGAGCGCAGGATAAAAATTTCGCCTCCGGCGTCGCCATAATGAAAAATGTTTTCACCCGCCTTGAAGTCGCGGCAATCCATTAGCTGGGCCAGAGCTTCGCGCTCTTCGTCGTCAAGCAATCCAAAGATAGGAACGTCGCCGATCATGCTCACGGTTGTAGACATAAGAGTTTTATTGTCCTGTCGCTTGGTGTTCAATCCGCTCTAACCCCGTCAAGTAATTCTCCATGCACTGCGGGTGAGCGATTCCACGCACATCATAGCTGAATGCGTCTGATGTGGGCTTGTTTCAAGATGAAGATTGTTAGCGGCGCGGTCGCGCTGGTTTGTAATCCTTGGGATAAAGCACCACATACCGGCGTCCGCCTTCGCCTTCACTCTGTGTGACCAGGGAAGCGTGGTCGCGGAAAGCCAGGTGGATCAGCCGGCGCTCGCGCGATGACATGGGCGCAAATGAATAGGGCACGCCGCTCTGCAATACGCGATCAGCGGCCACCTGGGCGGCGAGCTTCAATTCCTGCTGTCGGGCCGCGCGGTATCCTCTACAGTCAAAGCCGACTTTGTCATGGTCTTCAGCATGGAGATGGAGCGATTCATGTGTCAGGACTTCAAAAGAGCGCAGGACTTCGCCGCCGCGCTCCAGCAGCAATTGGCTGTCAGGTCCGGCAAATTCCACAAGGATATCAGGCGTCTCCGCATCGGGAATAATCGGGGGATTCACCGTAATGCGGTACTTCAATTTGAACGCGCCTGAAGAAATAATGTTCTTCAGGAATGCATCGATCTTCTTTGCGGTCGCGACCTTGTCCTGCAGCATTTATCGTTCAAACTCCACCGGGAAATTTTACAGCTTCTCGCTTATCGCTTGCGTGCATTTCGCTTTTCAATAGTTTTTTTCACCTGCTGGCCCAGCTCAGAGCGATTGATAAATGTCTGCTGCGCCCAACCGAGCAGGGTGCTGAGCGCCAGGTAAATAGACAGACCCGCGGGCATTGCCCAACTGAAGGCGCCAAACATGAGCGGCCCCATAAAAGCCATCATTTTCTGCTGCGCCGGATCCATGCCGCCCTGCGGCGCGCTTTTTTGCTGCACGAACATCGCCACGATGATGATGATGGGCAGGATGTGCAGCGGGTCCGGCATGGAGAGATCGTGAACCCAGAGCCAGTTTGCCTGCCGCAACTCAATAGCGTTGTTCAACATGGCGTAAAAGGCGTACAGGAACGGCATCTGCAACAGTAATGGGAAACAGCCGCCCACCGGATTCACACCTTCTTTTTTATAGAGCGCCTGCATCTCCTTCTGCATGTCCGCACGGCGAGGATCAGTCAGGCTGTACCGCTTGTATTTCTCCTGGATGGATTTCATCTGCGGCTGGATTCTCTGCATGCGCAATGACGACTTCATGCTGGAAATGCGCAGGGGCAACAGCGCCATGGTAATCACCAGTGTCAAAAACGCAATGGCCCAGCCCCAGTTATTGATCCAGTGCTCGTAAGTCCATTTAAGCCACATGAACAGCGGCCGGGCAATAAAGCTGAAGAAGCCAAAATCGTAGATGCCGCGTAGATCAGGTCCGCCCGGATGGCTCTGAATACTTTCCAGCATGTCCACGGCTTTAGCCCCGGCAAATACGCGGATATGTGTTGGTCCGCTCACGTTTCCAAAAGCCAGCCCAACAACATTGCCCTTGTCGTTTCCTTCATTCGGCTTGTCAGGATTCTTGGGGACTTCTGCCTGAGAGTTCAACGTGACCAGCGTTGAATCTTTGGGATTATCCGGCAGGAAAGCCACGGCAAAATATTGGTCGGCGGTTGCTGCCCAGTCCAGCGGACCAGGCACAGTCTCCCCGCCTATGATCCATTTTTTACTTCTTAAGATTCCGCCGGAACTAGGGTCCTTGCGTTCCAAGGTTGAGCCCTGCTGATAATCAACTCTGCTCTTGGTATAGGAAGCTGGCGCCATCTGGTCCCCGAAACCGCTGGCCCACTGGGGGTAGGCTGCAACTCGCTCCCCATTGCGCAGAACTTCAGTTTCAACGCTGAGGATATTGTCTTTGTCGGGACGAAAAGTCTTACGCACCGTGACATCGCCATCTGAGAACTCATACGTCAGCGCGCCGGATGTCGAGCCGCTGGGAGCGCCGCCGACATAAAGCGACTCGTTTAGCTTTTTTTCCAGGCCCTTATCATAGGCAAAGAATGAAAGCGGATATCCGAGCTGACTGGCCACGGTTGGATTAACCAACTCAAACGGTTTGCCGTTATCGTCCGTGTACTTGTATTTTTCCGTGCCGCCTTTGAACTTTTCCTTTTCGGTAAGCAGCCAGGACTTGACGCTTGCACCACGATTCGTGAAGGTGATGCGATACGTCGGAGTCTCTAAAATAGATTCCGTCTCACTGGCCGCCGTCTTTACGGGAACTTTTACCGCAGCTGCGGGAGACTTGGGCGAGACCGGCGTTGAAGATGCGGTGGGCGCTGCTACTGGGCTAGGCGTCTGCTGTGCCTGCTGCTGCTGTTGCGCCTCATCTTTCGTCGGCGGGGTCTGCGGCTTCGGCATGAAGTACTGCATCACGCCAAGCACCACGAATACAGCTACCAGGGCCAGAAGCATGCGCTTATCTGAGCCCGGTTCATTCTGCGGATTACGATATTCAGCCAATAGGTTCTTCTTCCGTTCTTGTCGCTTCGCTCCAAACCGCTGGAGCATCTCTTATCAAAATAGTCTCTCGTGCGCCTGTGGCTCGCGGCTCGGCGATCTCGGGCCTCGCCATTTTTCGATCAATCCTGTCGCTTCGGATCGAGCGATTCTTATGCCTTATCTTGGTTAACTCTTCAGCCCTGCTTCTGGCCTCTCGATCACCACTGCGTTTTTGGCTTTCTTTGCTGGGACGGGATCATAGCCGCCGCGCGCGAACGGATTGCAACGCAAAATCCGCCAAACTCCCAGCGCCGAACCATGCAGCAAACCATGTTTGGCGACAGCTTCTGCTGTGTATTCAGAGCAACTGGGAACAAAGCGGCAAGCAACTGGGAGATAAGGAGAAATGGCCGCCTTATAAAACCGCAGGCAAAAGGTGGCCAGGCTCTTCATCGTCCACGGCCTCGCTGCACAGCGGCGAATACTTGCATAACCTCGGCATCCAATTGAGAAAACTCCAAAGTCAGTACGCTCTTGCGCGGATGCAACACCAGATCCAACGGCCGGGCGAGTTCACGCAGGTGATTTCGTACCGCCGAGCGCATACGCCGGCGAATACGATTGCGATCCACGGCTCCGCCCAGGACCTTGCCCACAGTAAACCCGACACGCGGGCCCGGAATGCTCTGGTTCTCGCGGTAGAAAGCCGTCATGTTCCCGGAGAAATGCTTCCGGCCCTGTTTATAGACCACTTGAAAATCAGCATGCTTCAGCAATCGCGCTTCCCGCGGGAAGCCTTGCGACACTTTGTTAGAAGTTTCTTTCACGGCTGGTCTGGCAGGCAGAATGGACATTGCGGGTGAAACTATTCCCGGAAGCCAGGCTTCACGGATACGCGCTTGCGTCCTTTAGCTCGGCGGCGGGAGAGGACGGCCCTTCCGCTCTTTGTTTTCATTCGCGTGCGAAAACCGTGCACCTTGGAACGGCGGCGGCGGTTAGGTTGAAAAGTGCGCTTAGGCATTGACTTGTGGAACTCCTACTCAGGATTGTTTGCGCTGAGCAAACGATAAGTGTATTTGCGCTGGGCAAACGATAAGTATAAAGGAATTCTGGCCTTTCGTGCCACTTTGAGGAACCTGCGGGCAGAAGAGCGTCGATACGAGTTACTTTCTTCGTTACCTCTTATGCAGCCAACTTTGAAATGACATTTTTCGCCACTCCGCCCATCGTTTAGATTCTCTTTGTGGCAAGCTGCTCCGTTGCAATTCTCGCCGAACAATTTCTCATGTGCCACGCGACAGGAGCGACGCTATGACTAAGCAAGTATGACAACAGAATTGAATGTTGCACCACGCTCGCTGCAATTACAAAATAATCAGACAATAAAATTTGCGACAAAGATTTTATAAAAATAATTTATCTGAAAAAAAAGTGTTGCGTATGCATTTCAAGCGGGTGAAGTTCGTGCTAGTATGCCCACCAGTCGAAAAAATAATTGTTGCACAATGCAGTGTTCAACGCTTTCTGCGTCACCATTACAGAGTAAGATCTAGTATCTTCGAGTTCAACCACGGGCCCTTGCGACCCGCTACACAGGAATCATCCAGAGAATGTCATTACCCGCTGCGACAGTAACCGCAACTGCGAATCCGTGGCTCCGTATTCTTGGAGCGCTGGAAAAGAAGATCACGCGTCATTCCTATGACACATGGCTCAAGCCCACACGATTCAGCCACATCAATGGCAACATTATTTTTGTCCGGGTACCGAACCCCGAGTTTCGCCAGTTGGGAGAAAAATTCGGTGATCTGATCCAGGAAGCCATGGACACGCAGGCGCCTGAATACCAAGACGTAAAGTTTGTTACCGCGGAAGAAGATCCCACAGTGCCTCCGGTGCGGGCAGATGGCGGATTCGCTCCCGTATCGGCCAGCGGCACGTCAGCTCCGTCGGCCTCAAGACAGCAGCGGTTTGACTGGGATTCCGCCGCGCAGCTCAGCCCCAAGTACACGTTCGGCGCATTTGTCATCGGCGCGGGTAACCAGTTTGCGCATGCAGCGTCACAGGCCGTGGCAGAACGCCCTTCCAAGGCTTACAATCCGCTCTTCTTATACGGCGGCGTGGGCATGGGCAAGACCCATCTGATGCAGGCCATTGGGCATGAAGTAAAGCGGCGGCAGCCGCAAGCTTCCATCTGCTACATCTCAAGTGAAAAATTTACCAATGAGATGATCAATTCGCTGCGGTACGACAAAATGATCAGCTTCCGCGATAAGTTCCGCAACGTGGACGTGCTCCTGATCGATGACATTCAGTTTCTAGCCCAAAAAGAACGCACTCAAGAAGAATTTTTTCATACTTTCAACGCGCTTCACGAGTCGATGAAGCAGATTGTGATTGCCAGCGACCGCCCCCCGAAGGAGCTGCCGGAGATTGAAGATCGCCTGCGCTCGCGGTTTGAATGGGGCCTGATTGCCGATATTCAGCCGCCCGATCTGGAAACAAAAGTTGCGATCCTGCAGAAAAAAGCGGAATCGGAACGTGTGGTTCTCTCGACAGATCTCGCGTTGTACATCGCATCTAACGTGCGGACAAACGTACGCGAGCTGGAAGGCGCTTTAATACGATTGATTGCGTATTGCTCGTTGACCGGCGCTGAAATCAGCTTGATCACGGCGCAACAGGTCTTGAAAAATTTCATCGATTCACAGGCGCGCAAGATCACGATTGATGCCATCCAAAAAGCGGTGGCAGAGCAGTTTGGTTTGCGCGTAATTGAGATCAAGGCCAAGAGCAACTCCCGCGCCATCGTATTTCCGCGGCAGATTGCCATGTACTTGGCCAAGCAGATGACGGAAGCGTCATTGCCGGAAATTGGCCGTCAGTTTGGCGGCAAGCACCACACCACGGTCATGCATTCTATCGATAAGATTGAGGAACAGCGGCAAGCAGATAAGGACCTGAACCGTTTGCTGAACAAGTTGACCGAGACCTTGAACAGCTAAGCGTCGGCGTTCGATCTTGTAGGGTTAGGGACAAATTGTCCCTAACAATAACGCTATCCTGAGCCGAACGTACCAGGACATTTCCTGTTTTCATGCTCAAGATGCGAAGGATCGGCTCTGGATCCGGATCCACTTCAGCGAGTTCCAGATGTTTGCAATAAGTTTAGTGCAGAAAATCCACAGGTTCTCCACATCCTGGAGCAACGATTTTCCACCAAAGACCAAAATGAAGAGATTAGAATGACAGCCGCAGAGCAGAAGCGCGAAGTAGCAACGGCAGAGCCGCTTTTAGCGGCATTTGCTGTATCCTGCATGCAGTGACTTTTGTGTACAGCATTTAGAATTTATTCAGGGGGCCAAAGATTATGCCTTCCGCCGTGGGCACTGAGGTGGGAACTACGATGGAAATCAGCGTCAGCAAAAACGATCTGTTGAAGGAACTGACAGCGACACAGGGAGTGGTGGAACGCAAAACCACCATCCCGATTCTCTCCAATTTTCTTTTTGAAGCTGCCGGGGACAAGCTGTCAATTACCGCAACGGATCTTGATCTGAGCCTGCGCACGTCGTGCCCCGCAAAGGTAAAAAAAGAAGGTTCATGCACCATACCAGCGCGCAAGCTTTATGACTATGTGAAGCTGCTGGCAGACGGCGACATCAGCATTAAGCTGCTGGAAAATCATTGGGTGCAGATCCGTAGCGGACGCTCGAATACCAAAATGGTCGGAATGGCACGGGCGAATTTCCCCGCACTACCGCTGTTTCCCGCTGAATCAGCGCTTCAGTTGCCGGCACAGGTATTGCGCCAGTTGATTGGCCGGACCATCTTCTCAATTTCCAATGAGGAATCCCGCTACACGTTGAATGGCGCGCTCCTGGTGCTCAAGCCGGAATCGCTGACCATGGTCGCGACTGATGGTCACCGCTTGGCCCATATCGAACATGGCGGCACCAAGCTGCCGGTGAGTGGGGAATTGAAGGTCTTGGTACCTAAGAAAGCAATGGCTGAGCTAAGCACGTTGCTCAACAGCACGGATACCCAGACCGTTGAGTTTGCCAAGGACGAATCGACCCTTTTCTTCCGCATTGGCGGCCGATTGTTGACTTCTCGCCAGCTTACGGGGCAATTTCCTAATTACGAAGCAGTTCTCCCGCGCGAGAACAATAAGTTTGTGACTGTCCATTGTGACGAGCTTTCCGCAGCAATACAGCGCGTGGCGCAGTTTGCCGACGAGCGCTCTAATGCGATCCGTATGCGCGTAGAGAAGAATGAATTAAAAGTTTCATCTTCCAATACAGAGACAGGCGAATCTGAAGACTCAATTGAGACCGCTTACGCTGGCGATCCGATGGTGATCGGATTCAATTCTCAGTACCTGTTGGAATTTCTAAAAGTAGTCGGGTCCGGCGACGTTCGTTTTGAGTTTAAAGACGCCCAGACCGCAGGGCAGTTGCGTCCGGACGAAGCGGCGGACAGCGAATATCGTTATCGGTATATCGTGATGCCGATGCGAATCTGAGATCAGCGAAAGCGTCGAAAATAAAACAGGCCGGACCCAAAAAGTCCGGCCTGAAATTTTTGCTCCAGTAAATTACTGGACGATCTTGCGGGCCAGAACGCGGTCAACGGTTTGCTCAACGCCAGGCAGGAATGAATCCATTCCACCGGAAGCAAACGCCATTTCACCACGGATGCTGTGAGTAAGCAGCGCTTCATTCCAGCGCTGGAAAATCAAGCGCCGCGGTGAATCGAGCACGTTGCTGCGCGCAGGTTCAGGTTTGGCCAGGCTATAAGCCCAGAGCGAGGTAGCGCCAAGATAAACAAGGTTCGTAAATATCTGGAAAGCGCCAGCCAATGCCGGCAAACGGTCAATCAGGTAAGTGGTGCTGAGGTCCACCCCCGCATAGATGCCCAGACCCATTGCGATACTCATGCTGTGCGTGCGCCATGAAAGGCCCAGGCGTTTTTCCAGACCGAAGAAAAGCAGCAGAAGACCGCACTGCATCAGGCGAACGGTACGCTGCAGCAGCTCTGACGCGGCAACCAGCTTGTTATTCCCGGAACCGGTGGTGGCGAATGCAGTCAGCAATGCCGCCAAGATCAGGAAAACCGCAGCCCAGCGGAACAGCATCTTGCCCAGATCAATCAGGGCGGAATACGGCTTGAGCGCGTTTACCAGCAGCTCATAAAGCACGCCAAATTCCAAGACCATGGTCACCGCGGTGAGAGCCCAGTACACGTAGAAGTATTGCGGGCAAGCGACCACAAATGGAATCAGGGTGATGGCAGAGCCGACAATGCAAAAAACTAAGTAGCGGGAAAAGACGGGAAATTCGGAATGCAGCTTGCGCTGTTTGAGGAAGCGGAGAATAAAAATTTGTACGCCGACTGCTACTATGGCAAGCGCGATGAGGATCCACTTAATTTGGGAGATCTGCACGTTTCCTCCAAGGGAGCGCAAAGCATACTATCTCCCAAGAGGGCCAAGCAAGCCTCTCTACGGCACCAAAGTACAATTTACTTTTAAGTAAACACAGCCTCGAGTTTGCTGTGGGGTAAGCCCTTGAAAACTATGGACTACCCCCTAAGGTGCAAACCCGGAAGCCGAATCGGTGTTACTTTCCAATAGCACAAAGAGCACGAGGCGGACACTGCGGTTGAGGAAACTGAGCATTTGAGTGCGGCTTGCTAATGTCAGTGGCTACGGCTGCGTAACCTGCAAAAACAAAAAGGGCGAAGATAGACGAACGAAGAAGCGCTTTCATGGGGAATCTCTCCTGTTTTTTCTTTGAAATCTTTTTGGTAAAACTTGGGCCCTTGGTGGTGCATTTCAGCTGTTCTGAAACGCGGGGTTGAGTATACATTTCATCCCTGATTTTTCAATGGTTTATTAGTACTATCTGAGAAAGATTTTTGGGCCGATTCCTTCCTCCAAGCGGCCCCTCCGATTATGCCCCTAGGAGTACTAAGGTGAGTGGCCCAAAGTACCTGCAAATCAATGAGTTTAGGTGACTTTGGTAATGACTGGACCGCAGGGCCAAGGTTGGGGGCTTCCGAGGGCGAATCCGTCCACTGCCCTACGGGGAACCCTGAAAGGCAACATTTCCACCACATTAATTAAAAATCTTAAAACTTCTTAATTTGTCTTAGTGGGCAACTGGGCATGGAATGCCCGCTAAGGTCTGCGCTGCAGACATCTTCAACATCGTCGCCGCCGCAGGGGAAAATGCCGTTGGAATGTTCTAGCTCATAATGTATTTTGACGCTTCTCAAGCACCCTGTGCTTCAACTCCGGCTGTGATACAATAAGAACTGCGAAGCACATCCACTAAGCTATTGAATTCAGGTAACTTGAGCTTATTCGGGCCAGGAATAAAAGCCTGAAATAGTGGGCGATTTGTGCCGGCAAAACAGGAGCTTGAAGTTGTCTACCCGCGAATCTGGAACTGCGACAGCAAAACAAATGGCAGAACAAAATAAAAGCAAAAAGACCGGTGGCAACGGAAACGGCAACTACACCGCAGACGATATAAAAGTGCTGGAGGGGATGGAAGCTGTTCGGTTGCGCCCCGCGATGTATATCGGCTCTAACGGCGAGATGGGACTTCATCATCTCGTCTATGAAGTTGTCGACAACTCCGTGGATGAAGCGCTCGCGGGATATGCCACACAGATCGATGTAACAATCCACATCGATAATTCCATTACCGTGGTGGATGATGGCCGCGGGATTCCCGTGGATGACATGGTCATTGATGGAGAAAAAGTTCCCGCCGCCCAGGTTGTGCTCACAAAGCTGCATGCGGGTGGAAAGTTTGACAGCTCCAATTACAAAGTTTCAGGTGGACTCCATGGCGTAGGTGTTTCCTGCGTCAACGCGTTGAGCCATCAGTTTGATCTGGAAATCTGGCGCGACGGACACGTTTGGGAGCAGGGCTATTCAAAGGGCGATCCGCAAACCAAGCTGAAGAAGACCGGCACCACCAAAAAGCGTGGCACCAAAATACATTTCCTTCCCGACAAAGAAATCTTCACCGCGACGGAATACAACTTTGACACGCTGGCGCAGCGGCTTCGCGAGCTCGCGTTCCTGAACAAAGGCCTGCAGATCACGCTGACCGATGAACGCCTTACCGATCCAAAGACCGGTGAGGCAAAGAAGCTGGAGTTCAAATACTCCGGCGGCATCGCGGAATTCATTAAGCATCTGAACCGCGGCAAAAGCGTACTGCATGATAAGCCGATCTACATGGAAGCCGAGCGCGACGGTGTGCAGATGGAAATTGCTCTGCAATACAATGACGGCTATTCAGAAACGGTTTTCAGCTTCGCCAACAACATCAACACTGTCGACGGCGGATCTCATCTCTCGGGTTTCCGTACGTCGCTTACACGCACAATTAATTATGCCGGCCAGCAGCTTGGTCTGTTCAAGGACGTAAAAGAGAACCTGACGGGGGACGACGTACGCGAGGGCCTCGTCGCAGTGGTGAGCGTGAAGTTGCCGCAACCGCAGTTTGAAGGGCAGACCAAAGGCAAGCTGAATTCTGACATCGCCGGGATTGTGCAGGCATTTCTGAACGAGCGTCTGGGCGCGTTCTTTGAGCAGAATCCGCCAGTAGCGCGCAAGATTATCAACAAAGCAATTGAAGCCGCCCGTGCCCGCGAAGCTGCCCGTAAAGCGCGCGATCTTACGCGTCGAAAAGGCGCACTGGATGGCGGCGGCCTTCCCGGAAAGCTGGCAGACTGCTCAGAGCGCGATCCGAACCGCTGCGAACTGTTCCTGGTGGAAGGTGAGTCCGCAGGCGGCACCGCGAAGCAGGGACGCGACCGGCGTTTCCAGGCCATCCTGCCGTTAAAAGGAAAGATCCTCAACGTTGAAAAAGCTCGCTATGACAAGATGCTGGGCCACGAAGAAATCCGGGCCATGATCACGGCGCTGGGAGCCGGCATTGGAAAAGACGATTTCGATCCCAGCAAGCTGCGTTACGCCAAAGTGATCCTCATGACAGATGCCGACGTGGACGGTTCACACATCCGCACGCTGCTGCTCACCTTTTTCTTCCGTCACATGAATGAGCTCATCAAACGAGGCAATGTTTACATTGCTCAGCCACCGCTATACGGCATCAAAAAAGGCAAAACGCAGCAATACATCAAGGACGATCGCGAATTTGTTCGTGTGATGGTGCGGCGCGCGGCGGAAGGCATGACGGTCCGCTATGGCGAGGGTGCAGCCAAGCTGGAGGGCGCAGCCCTGGCCAAGTTTATGACCACACTGAACGAGTACCTTGTTTTTTTCGACAAAGTCGACAAGCGCATACGCAATGAGCAGCTTACTGAGTGGCTGCCGCGGCTGGGCATCTCCCAGCGAGCCGACTTTGAAGGCGACAAGAAGAATCCGCCCAAAAAGATCGAGCGCCTGGTGAAAGAGATCACAAAGCTGGCCAAAGAGTCGCAACTCAAGCAGGTGGAAAGCTACTTTGACGAAGAGCACAACGTCTGGGGCGTGAAGTTTACTGACTCTCAAGGTGCCGAGCGGCAGATCAATTGGGCCTTGGCGTCAACGCCGGAATATCGCCAGATGACGGCCAAGTTCAAGCAGATTGAAAGCTACATGGAGCCTCCGTTTGTGGTAGAGGTTGCGGGCAAGGGCACAGAAGATGCTTCTGCCGATCTGAGTGACGCGGAACGCGAGGACCTGGAAAAAGCGGCCAAGAAATCCTCCAAGACCACGATCCGCAGGACCAAGATTGAAGCCGAGCGCGTGGAAAAAAATTCGGCTCGCGAGCTGTTTGATTACGTCCTGGCAGAAGGCAAGAAAGAATACAGTGTCCAGCGCTATAAAGGGCTGGGCGAAATGAGTTCAGAACAGCTCTGGCAGACAACCATGGATCCGGAACGTCGGACTCTGCTTGCCGTCCGCGCTGAAGATATTGAAGCCTGTGAAGTGATCTTCACCACGTTGATGGGCGAGGATGTTGAATCACGCAGGAAATTCATTGAAGAGAACGCGCTGGACGTGAAAAATCTGGACATCTAACTCCGCGTGTAATTTTATTGCTACCCTAAATCGCGCATGAGTGGTCACCGCTTACTGACCCCATGCGCGATCATTTATTTTTTGGCTGCTTCAGCCGGCCCCGTTTTTGCTAGGTTAGTCGCGAGGACCTCTTCCGCAGCTTTTTGAGCCGCTGAATCGTTTGCGAGCTTCGCGGCATCGCGCATATCAGCGAGCGTTGCAGTTTTTCCGGGAGTACGCGTGAGCTGATCGCGAAGCACCTGAATAGCTTCTGCGGGCCGATTCAGCTTGATGAGCAATTCCGCAACAAGCTCGGCGCTGGGCTTTGGAACCGCCGGGGGACCAAACTCAAAAGGAATGCCGCGTTCTTTCTTGGCCGCTTCCTGCAGGATCTCAAGTGCCTGGGCTTTACCACCGTGCCCCAACAGTAGCATCGCCTTTACCTGCTGCTCCTCAATAGCGGCATAGGATTCTGCAGCCATGTTCGGGTGAGTCTCTTTAGCGAGCAACGCAACCAGAGCTGTATGGGCGCTTGTAAGTGCGTCAAAGTCTTTCTGGGCTTCGGCCAGGTCACCCCGCTGCGCGGCCGCCATTGCATGCGAATACCAGTATGTGACAAGTGCATGGGGAAATTGCGCGGGCGGCGCAGGCTGCCCCAGCAGAGGGTCAGTCCACTGCTGCGTCTCAACCAGATAATGAGCTGCCATCTGTTGGGCATAGCCATATGAACCCTTGTCCAGAGGGAGCGCAAAAGTCTTTTGCATGCAAGATGCAACCACTTCGTGTGCTCGCTGGAAATCGCCAACCTGCAAGTAGCCATAGCTCAACCATGAATTTCCATGATTGCAGCTAGCGGCGAAATCGGCGCCAGACTTGCTTTGGCGTGTTGAAGATGCCAGCGCTTCAAGATTGGCCTGGATGACGTCACGCCACATGCCCATGGCGATGAAAATATGCGACGTCATGTGCAGGGCGTGTCCGGAATCGGGCGCAATCTTGCCATAAAGCCGCGCTGCTCGCATACCGAGCGGCGCATGAACCGGGTCATCGTAACTGTGGATCAGGTAATGCACCACTCCGGGGTGTTGCTGGTTAGCGGGAAAATAATCTTCCAGAACAGCGGCGGCACGCATATACGTTGCAGGGTCGCGCGTGAGCTGCTTCCCCAGCAAAGAGAGCGCATATAGAGCCGCAGCATCCACATCTTGAGGATAGTGTTCATGTAGAAGTGCGAGAGCATCAGCGTAACGCTGGTTGCGCGTATCGCGGTCCCCCTCGCCGAACAGCACTTCAATGCTGTGGAGGTATTCCTTCTCCCGCTCCGTACCAGCCTTGCGGGCGCGCTGGTCTGGTGTAGGCGCAAGCTTCTGCAGCACGGCCCGTGCTCCTGCCAGATCTTCATAATTCCAGAGCGGATGCACATGGGTCAGGGCCTCACCCCAATAAGCCATGGCGAAATTCTGATCTGATGCTTCCGCCTGGCGGAAAAGGCGCTCGGCTTCTTCGTACTGAAAGTTGTGCAATTGCGCCAGACCAACCTGAAAATTCTCCTGAGCTGCAGATGCTCCGGAGTTGGCAAAGTTGACCTTGCCTGTTCTGCTCTGGGCCGCTGCACTTGTTGCGCAAATTGCCAGGAGCGCCGCCAAAATCCAATGCTTCATGTTGACTCCAACCTGAACTTCAGGCCTACAGCGTAACATCGTTTTACGAAGGAGACCCACGCCTGCAAGTCTTGGTCAATATCTTCGGCCTTCAGTAATCACCAGGACCGGGTCACGGGGCTTGCGATAAAGCGCAAGAAAAAGAACTGTCATCAGAGTCCAAAGAATCAGAGTGAGCACGCTGCCTTCTGGTCCCACGCTGCCGCCGGTAAGCCAGTCAGGGCCCTGAACCAGGATAGGATTGAGAAGGTGCCCCGTCACTTTAAGGCCACTATCATTCACGCCAAAGAAAAATGACTGTCCCCAATCCCAGCCTGCGTGAGCGCCCACCGCGAGCCAAAGGCTGCCGGTGCGCCAAAGAGTGGCGGCTGCGAAAATGGCGAAGACTGCCGTTGCAATGATTCCAATTCTTGTTTCACCGTTGTTGCCCATATGCGCTCGGGCGAACAACACGGCCTGGATGATGGCGGCAGGCCAGAAGCCAATGCCATCGGCAAGAGTGTAAAGAAAATAGCCGCGGAGTGAATACTCTTCAGTGAGTCCCACCAGCAAAAAGAAAATAAACCACAGCGCGCCCCAGCCAAGTATTTGCGAATTGAGAGGACTGAAATTGCCAAAGTAAAAGACATGCAACGCTCGCAGAATCGACAGGAGAATGGCCAGTGGCAGAAATCCCCAGAGGAAATAGCCGCGGACGAAGCGTGAAATAGCTGATCCACGCAAAGGCAAGCCGTAAAGGCCCACATTGCGGTGTTCAATCCTGCTCATGATCCAAGCCAGCAATAAAAGGACGAGGAAAAAGACCAGTTCGCCTATACCTTGAAAAACTGCGCGAACAAAATCAGACGATGGAGGAGCGATCGCATGTCCTGAGGTCATACGCTTTGCGATCAGTCCCGCGCCCCACACCAGGATGAAAATCATCCCGATATAAATCAGCAGTCGCCAACCGGCGCGCAATCCGCGGTCGTTATAGAAAATGTAAGAAAGCTTGCTGGGCGAAGCCCCAGATGAAATTTCCAGTTCCATATTTTCAGTCCTGAATGATTTCGTGCATGGTCCGATTGCAGGCAAAGAACAGCAAGACTGTATCAGAATTAGTTGCTTTGCGGGATCACCGCAACTTGATCAAATGATGAGCTGAGCTTTGGCCGGGCCTGCGTGATACAAATGTGAATTCATGATTGAGGTGGTCAGAGAATTCAGGGTTGGCCGGCCGCAGGTGTATGCCGGGCTGATGCTGCTGGCGTTTATGGCGCAATGCCTCTGGACCGCCGACACTCGCAAGGTTTCTGACCTGGAATACCGCTACATTGCCGCTGGCTTGACCGGGGCGGGCGAAAAGACCCTGAACTCATCTCCGTTCACCAGCCTGGTGGCAGCTTTCCCCGTACGCTTCACTTCGGCGGCAAGAAAGATAGCCACGCCGCGATTAAGCGCGGCGCTTGCGGTTCCTCGGCCCTGGCTGCTGCGCCTGCCATTCGCGATTTTCGGGGTGTGGCTGGGAGCAGCGCTTTGGTGGGTGGCGCGGCGGCTCTTTGATGACGCTGGTGGATACGTTGCGCTGGCCTTGTATTGTACGTCGCCGGCCATGGTCATCATCAGCAGCAATATTGGTCCGGAAATCCTTTTGGCCTGGAGCAGCCTGGGACTGATCTATACCGCTATCGGCGTGTCACATACGCTTTATGCGCCGCCAAAAAAATGGGCGCCACGGATCATGATCCTTGGGCTTTCCATTGGCTTTGCGCTGGCGACGGTTTGGTGGTCGTTTACGCTTGTCCTGCTCGCTTTTGCTTTCATGATGTATCTGGCTCCAGGCTGCCGACGCAGAGCACTGGTGGTGTTGGCGAGTGCCTCCGTGATCGGCTGTGTGGTCTGGGGGGTAATTTATTGGCTGACGGGCAGCTTTGGGCTGGGACTTAAGCCCCTTCTGGCGCAGAAGCCCACCATGGAAGCTTTAGGCACTCTGGCCTTCCCGCTATCTGGCCGGACAGATGGCTATGTGCTGGTTTTTCTATTCATTGCGGCGCTTACCGCCTATGGAAGCTGGCCCAGGGCGCGGTACTTTGGCAATACCGCTCCGCTGTTAACTGCGGTGATTGCGGTGCTGCTGTTCAGCCTGGTTCCTGCCATCCGCGTGTGGGACGCAACTTTGGGATTGAGTTTTGTGTTCATATTCATTGGCGGTTTGGCCGCGGATTTTCTGGAAACACGCTTCCGGCGGCCAGTGGCCCTGACTTTGGCTGCATGTTTCCTGCTCCGGAGCGTTCTAACCGTGCTGGCCCTTACCCGCTGGGGGCAAAACTTAATGTAACCCCATTGTGCAAGGGTTTATCATAAGTACCAGGCAGTCGATAGCCGGTTTTTAGGCAGGTGACCTTTATGTCGCGATCAGTTTTTGTTGTCTCGTTTTTGGCTCTCGCTCTGCAAGTGTCGCTGGCCCAGACTATCAGCCATGGGCCGCCAGCCTCGGTCGTTTCTCCCACTGGGGACGGCCGCCAGCGTGGAGCGCCGGCAAGCGTTGTGTCACCCACGCAGCTGCCGTTTGGCGTACACCCGCAGCGTTCTGCGCGTGTCCATGGGCCGCTCCGCCGGTTTGGCAACCCGCGCTCACACCGTCAGGTGTTTTTGCCGATACCTGTTTTCTATCCATACTACAACGATGAAAGCTACCCTTCGGTTGCTGATCCGTCCGTCGCTGACACGTCTTCTTCTGATCCGGCGCCGGCACAGCAGGCTTCCAATGACCGAAGTGACGATGAATTGCGCGCTGCCTACCTGCAAGGCGCTCGCGATGCCATGAGAGACCAGGGCGCGAGCCGCTATGGTGAACACTACACTGATTCTCGTGAGCGTCGCCGGCAAGAACCGCAGGAAGAAAGAAAGTCGGATAGGGAGTCCCAGCCGAGCGAAGACAACGCCGCTCAACCTTCAGCACCGGTAGAAGACAAAAGCACGCCGACGATTTTTATCTTCAAAGATGGCCACCAGCTTGAAACCAAGAACTACGCCATTATGGGCGGAACGCTGTTCGACTTCTCCGGCAAGGTACTTAAGAAGATCCAGATAGACGAGATTGATTCTGCCGCTACCTTGAAGGCGAATGATGATCGCGGCGTGCAGGTAAAACTGGGCAATTAATTAAGCTTGCCTGCAGATAAAAAGGCTTTGGCCTGCAGCAATCCTGCTCTCTTTTGAGCAGTGGCTCACTCTTAAAGCAGACCGCAAGAAGAGCATAATAGCAATGCGAAAAGGCTGAGTCATGCCATCACGATTGATAGTTGCTCTTTTGTTTTGCGCTTTTGTTCAGAAAGGGTCGGTCAATCCGAAACTTCTTGCGCCCCCCGACCCCGCCTTTCAGCTTCCCGCCAGGGATCTGCGAGTAACCTCTTCCACTGCGACGGAAGTACCCTCTTTTGGGTTCTTCGGTGCTCCCCAATGCGATAAGGACGGTGAGCTCTTTTTCCATTTAAACAAGGGCAGCCTGAATACTATGGAAGTACTTAAACTTAGATTTGTGGCTGGATCGGCCGAGCCCACCGTATATCAAGCCCCACCGACCTTTACAGGCGATAAGAGCGGCGGATTTTTTATCAACTGGTCTGTCACTCCATCTGGTGAGTTCTGGATGCTTGGTGAATCGCGCGCACGCAAATATTTCTTGTTTAAATTTAATTCAGAAGGGACGGTTACTGGCGAAACAGAACTGGCAGTTCCGGAGCACCTTGATCTGCGGGATTTTGCTGTATCTGACCAGGGAATTGTGCTGGTCTCAGGAAATTTTGACCATGACGCTACTGAAGGCCGTGCAGACAAGAGATATGTTGCATTACTGAGTACTTTTGGAAAAGTGCAAAAAGAATTTGATTTGAAGCTGGACAAAGTTGACTTGGAAACGATGGACCTCCATGAGGGCGTAGCGACTTATGGTGAGGACGGGGCATTTTATGTGCTCGGTTCTCAACAGGTGCTGGTAGTTTCACAGTCCGGAACCGTTCAGAGACGTCTTAGTTTTGATAAGCCAAAAGATGCTCGTGCTGTTCATTTGGCAGTTTCTGGTGGGTATCTGGCAATATGGTTGTACAAAGACAATAAGGATGGGCCGATCACCACACAGTTTCTTCTCATGGATACAAGCACAGGTGAATCCCTGGTGCTTTATAACACCACACCGGAAACTGGAAATGCGGGGTTGTGCTATTCTCGCAAAGCTGGATTTACTATGTGGCACGAAGAAGACAAACGGCTAAAGCTGCTGACCGCAAACGCCAACTGAATTTGCGCACAATCAAATGAATTGTGGATTTGCGATTTCAGAAAAAGTGAACACAAATCGCAATGCACAATCCTGCTTTAACCCTTTTTTTTCAATTGTTGCGGTAGTTGTCGCATTTGCTTCCATGTGGCCAATGAGGTATATCGAAAAACCGTATCGAGATGGGCGCCTTTCTGGCGATCGCCATAACCTTCTTCTTTATTGCTTTTTATTCCCGATATTTGGGATTGTATTGGTCGCGGCTCCTTGGGGGATTTGTTCCTGCCTTGGGCTGATGATCAAAAATGTTGAAGAGGTCTTGCAGGCCCTTGCCTGCTTCGCGCCTCCCAACCGGCGTATTGAGAGAGCGGCGGACTTATTGAAGCTGAAAGCCGCGCGCCTGCTTACGTTTTGCTCCGAGATGCCGGCAGCAGAAAACGGTTCCGAGGAATGGCGGCGCATAGCGAGGGACATAATCGTGAATTATGAGCAGTTCCGGATTGAAGCAGGCATGCTGTACCAGTTGGTTGTCCCCGGCGCTACCTTTAGCGTGCTTCGTGCCGCTCTGTGAGAATGCATGGTTAGAGACAGAAGGAAACAGCCAGACCTCAAGCAAACCAGAGTCCAGGGCAAATCAGGCCAGCCGCTCGCCATTACCGTAGGGCCGCTTCTGCTTGATTTGCACGATGCCCTGCAACGGGCCGAGCTCTGCCGTGTGGCCTTGCTCAGCCTGGGTTACTCCCGCGAACATTGGCAGGAAATTGTCCGAGACGTGAATCCGGAGCTGCGCTTTGTTCTTAGCCCGCAGTTGCTGGATAGGACCATTCATTACCTGGAAAGTGTTGGCCGACCACTCAGCCGTAAATCGCTTACACGCGCTCTGCATTTACACGGGGCGGGGACCCTGCAAAGAATAAGGCAGTCGATTACTTCAAACGTGCGATCCGGCAATTTGGCGCACTTTCCCGGTTATAAAGTAGGATTGCCCGCCTGGACGGAAAAACAATAAGCCATACGGATTCACTGGGCGTGCTGCCTTGTTCTGCGGTTGTATAGATAGGCGTGAACTCTAGGTCCCTCGCTGTATCCGAACCACCCCAATCTCGATCCCTCATGAATGCGAGGGTGAGATGGATCGCTACTGCGACGTGTGCAGTGGATACAACGAATCAAGAAACTGTTCTAGTGAATGGAAGTGGTACCGGATCGCACGGTTGAAATCAGCCATCAGTCCTGAAAACTCTGCAGAGCGTCTTTAGCCGCGTACATGTCCCAACGTGTCTTGGACGCGGCGTAAGATCGACGCATAATCCTAGCTGGTTCTGATCTCAATTTGTAACGGAGACGCAAGTTTATGAAGCTGATTCGAGTGGTGCTGGCCGGATTCCTGGTTTTTGCCGTGAGCGCCACGGCGCTGGAAAAACATGATCGAGACGATTCAAAGCATGACAACGGCCGCCATGAAGGCTGGGACCACCGTGACCACCGTCGCGAACATGACGCGCATTTTGTCCGCTATGAAGAACACGAAGGACATCATTACAGGCGCATTCCAGAAGACCACTTCCGGGCACATTTTGGACGGGAACACTGGTTCCGCATTGGCCACCCGGTAATTATCGCGGGGCATCCGCGCTTCCAGTATGACGGATATTGGTTTGTTGTTGGCCGTCCGCTGCCTCCCGGCTGGCGCTACACTGACACGGTTTACGTTGACTATGTCAATGACGGCTATTACATGTGCAGCCCGGCACATCCAGGGATCCGCGTCTCAATCGACATCTTATAGCGCCGTTTAAGCCGGCCTTCGTCGGCGTTTAAAAACCTATGGCCGTTGTTGCGGAGAACCTGCCGCCAACGGCTCAATAGGCACCGGGAATCAAGGCGTTTATTCGGGCAGCATTAGATTTCCACGCTCACCTTTGTCAATTGTCCCACCCCTGTACTAAAAACATGTACCAACGTTAAGCAGAGGGTCGCAAAAGACATGTCCTGTGCTGGTGAACTAGTTCGCGCGTGACTCAAGCGAGAGAACAGCGTTACCATGGATCAGCCAAAAAGCTTCAACCACACAAAGGACATAAAGGAACACGAAGGCATGAGGCGGATTTAGGATTGAGAACCCTTCAACTCCACGCCAATTGAACCCCAATCGCTGAAGTGTGCTGCACCCCGAAAATGAGACAGAGATAATATCCCCACTGAGCAGGAAAGGAGCTGCGAGTGGCGAATTTAAAAGGGGTCAAGAAACGTGGGCTGCAGTTTTGGCAGGCCGCGGTGGCGCGGGTACAGGCAGGAGAGAATCTTGCGGAAGTGGCATTGGAATTGGGAGTGGATCGTCGGGGACTGGCGCGGTGGCAGGAGAGGCTGGATCCGGAGATGCTGCGAACGGACCGGCGGCGGGAGAAGGCGCTGG
>JBJMGE010000010.1:0-237883 GCA_045808085.1 Terriglobales bacterium
TGAAGATGCCATTGCGTCGAGGAAAGACGATTCCAGCGGCGAACCATCCTTGGCGGAGGTATGCAGATAAAGGAAAGATGAGCCGGCCTGGAGAGGCAGAAAGTTCTGTGTCAGCGACTCCGTCCTCCGCGTCGCCCTGCGGGCTCCGCTCCGGAACGGAGTCGCCGACAGAGAACGAAGGAAGAAGCTAAAGTTTGAAAAAGGGGACATTTTAATCGAGGTAAGAATGGGGACATTTTAAAAGTGGTTTGACACTAACCTCATAAAATACTTGACAGATCAGCGCCAAGGCTTGAAAGTTATGGCGCACTTTTACGCCTCATTTCGTCTGCACGTGGCCCGGGGTCGGGGTGCGATAGTTCCTTAAGTTGGGCCAACGGAAGTTCTCAATTCAGGAGAAACTGATGCCGACTTGGACACAGATTTACGATCCGTTTGGACACTGGTGGCTTTCGGCGCTCGTGGCCGCCCTCCCGATCATTGTTCTTTTCACCCTTATGGCCGGATTCCGCGTTAAGCCGCACTGGTCCGCACTGGCGGGCGCAGGTACGGCTGTGCTGGTTGCCTGCCTGGTCTTCCACATGCCGTGGTCATTGGCGGGCGGCAGCTTTCTATTCGGTGTTTCGACGGGCATATTGAACATCGTCTGGATTGTGGTGGCCGCCGTTTACCTGTATGACATTGCCGTGAGTACGGGCGATTTCGAAATCATGAAATCCTCCGTAGCCGGGATTACCGCAGACCGCCGGTTGCAGCTGTTGCTGGTGGCGTTTTGCTTTGGCGCTTTCATTGAAGGCTGCGCGGGCTTTGGTTCGCCGGTGGCGATTGCCGGCGCTTTCATGATCGGTTTGGGATTCAAGCCGTTCCATGCCGCGGCGCTGAACTTGATCGCCAACACCGCGCCTGTCGCTTGGGGCGCGATTGGAACTCCGGTGCACATGCTGGCTACTGTAACGGCAATGCCGGAAGCCGACATGAATGCGATGATCGGACGTATTCTGCCCATAACGGCCCTGATTGTGCCGTTCTGGCTGGTCCGCGCGATGGTTTCATGGAGGGAAACGTTTGAAGTTCTTCCCGCCATTGCTGTTGTAGGAATTTCTTTTGCTTCCATGCAGTTTTTCTGGTCAAACCGCATGGACAGCAACCTTGTGGACATCACCGCTGGGTTGTTCTCATTGCTCTGCACGGTCGTGTTCCTGCTTTTCTGGAAGCCCAAAAAGATCTGGCGTTTTGAGGAAGATGGCGGCCCCATTGCGGTGACTGCGGCTGGCCGGGTTGTGCCTAGCGTTTCTGGCGGTTCAACTGGGCCGGAGATTCATTCCTACTCCTTTGGACAGACCTTCAAAGCTTGGCTGCCGTTCCTGATTCTTTCCGTATTCGTTTTCCTGTGGGGCTATAAGCCGGTGAAAGACTGGATGAACATCCACACAACGCCGAACTGGGCGGCCAGGGACGCCTCTGGAAACGTGGTTTACAACCCTGACGGCAAACCCAAGCTCAACAGTGGCTGGGCCACTCCGATTCATAACAAGATCTCTCGCGATAAGCCAGTTGTCCCCAAGCCAACTCCTGAAGGCGCAAAGTTCGCCTTCATCTGGCTTTCCGCCACAGGTACCGGCTGCTTCCTGGCGGCGATCATCGGCGGGCTGATCCGCGGGGTCAATCCAGTAAGGCTGCTGACGATCTTCGGACATACGCTGTTCCGCATGCGATGGGCGGTCATAGCCATTTCCGCCATGCTGGGTTTGGGATTCGTTACACGATACTCGGGGAGTGATGCCGTCTTGGGACTGGCATTCACTCATACGGGATGGTTCTATCCGTTCTTTGGAACCTTCCTGGGCTGGCTTGGTGTGGCATTGACTGGAAGTGATACTTCTTCCAACGCGCTGTTTGGCAGCTTGCAGAAGATCACAGCCCAGCAACTTGGGCTTGATCCCGTGCTGATGACGGCGGCGAACAGCGCCGGCGGCGTTATGGGCAAGATGGTGGACGCGCAATCCATTTGCGTGGCCACGGCTGCCACCAACCAGGTGGGCAATGAAGGCTTTATCTTCCGCTTTGTGGTCTGGCACTCAATTGCTTTAGGCGCGATCGTGGGGGTGATCGTAATGATCTATGCCTACGTGCCCTGGGCAAAGGCGTTGGTGCCGCACGGAGTAAAATTGCTCTCGCAGTAGCGGAAATGCATACTCAACAAAAACACCGCCGAAAAACGGCGGTGTTTTTTGTCTCTGAAAGAATGCCTTCGCCGTAACCTGACTGTTAATAAGTGAATCCCGGCAAATCCACCCGCTTGGCAATGTGGTCTTTGATCCAGTGCGCGTCCCACCATTCTTTGGGATCAATCTGAACGCCCTCAAGCTGCATGCTGAAGTGAATGTGGTCGCCGCCGGCCATGCCGGTCATGCCACTTTTGCCCATGATCTGGCTGCGCTTCACCATGTCGCCTTCATGAACATCAATCTCACTCAGATGGCCGTAAATCGACTGCAATCCATAACCGTGGTCCACAACGATGCAGTTGCCATAAATGCCCAGAGGCGCTGCGTAAATCACGCGCCCATCGTTCGTGGCTTCAACACCTACGTGCTGCGTGATGGAAAGGTCATAACCCAGGTGCACCTGCTGGTCGATCTTCTTGCCCTGATAGATATAGTTGCGCACATCGGCAAAATTGGCTTCCACCTTGGAATTTGATTGCTGCTTGAAAGGCTGCGACCACAGAAAATGGTCCGCGGTCTTCAGGCGGAGATCGGCCAGAGTTTTGTTGTTGGCCCGACGCATTTCGCTATTGATCTTCACAAACCGCTCCACCAAGTCGCCTGATCCGCTGGGATCAAGCTCATTCACTACTTTCTGGACAAACTTGTCGTCCAATTGCAAATCGCGCACCCGATACTTGGGCTGGTCTTTCTTGGGGAACTGGTAAACCATCTGCCCGGTGACTTCATTACCGGCAGGATCAGTGGCATACACAAGCGGAGGCGTGCCGGCGGGCATGTTCCAGGCAAAAGCGAAGAGTGAAAACAAACCCGGCTTGCCGCCTGGCATGGGCCAGCTGCGAAACTTCTCATCGCCCACACGCACGCCTGATTCACTGGCATATCCGGAAACATTGAAATTCACCAGATCGGCCATACCTAAATAAAGATAGTGCTGGTCTGAATCCACGCTCACGGAAGGCGGCCGCGTGACGACGGTGACTTCGCGCTCAGTGCTGACTGTCTTGCCTCGGAAGTCATTCGAGGTGGCTTCCACAATCAGGCGGGCTTTGCCGTCCTTGAGCTGCGGGGTGGTCTTGGCGCCGGCGTTGAAGGTGAACGCAGCGTCCGCTACTCCGCGCTTCCAGTGCAAACGGCGCGAAGGCTGCTCCATGTCCCATACTTTGTAGCTGGAACCGTTCTGCTCCACGGTGGCCACCGCGTTGCGAATGCCATGAGGATCGCTGACGTTGATGGTGACCGGCGTGGACTGCCCCAAAGCCGTAAGCGACGGCGGCAGGGTCACCACTGGTGCGGCAGACATAAAAAACAATGCCATGATCGGCACAAGGACTAACAAGCAGAGGATGAGAAGGAAAGCACGCATAATGGAAAATTCAGAATAGCACGAAGGGAAACGCAGAAAAGAGTGGCTAGGGCATTTGCTCTATAGCACGCAAATTGCGTGGCTGAACATTCTGGTTCATCCGGAAGAAATTGTTCGGATCGTAGTGTGATTTGACCGCGACCATGCGGTCCCACCGTTCTCTATAAGCTTCAGGAACGCGGTCCTGCTCGTCACCGCTCATAAAATTTACGTAGACCCCGGGTTTCATCGCCGGCCGAACTTTATTGAAAACGCCACGAACCCACGAAGTATTGTCCGCGTCAGCGGACGCTTCCGACCAGTTCGCCAGAAGAGTGAGTACGAAAGGCGCGCTGCGATCGCCGAATGAAGTTTCATGGGCTGCGACCTGGGCTGCCACGCCACCGAGATAGGCAAGCTCAATCATGGTGTCAGGTGAAGGAATTTCTGCAACTGCTTCCATCATAAGATCAACACTTGCGTCATCAAGATAAGTGAAATAGCCCGACTTGGTGTAATAGCGCCGGCCATGCGGAAAATCCGAATCCGCCATAGTCTGTAGACTCATAAACGATACAACGTTGCTGCTCACAGAATCCGGACTACACAGGGAAAGTGCGCGCTCCAGATATTTGCGTCCGGTTTCAGGATTACCCGTCCAAACCAAAGAGTTGCTGGCCACCGGACGCCCACGCAGTTCAACCGGCACATTGTCTTTGTGCGTGGCAAGCCGCAGATTGATGTTCCATTTCAAATCGAGCGGAGCTTCCGCCATGAAATCGCGCCAGAATTCCAGAAGCTGGCGAATGCCAGACTCCGGGCACAGCCCTTCCGCCAGCACCAGCGAACTGAGAGGATGCAGCTTGACTTCAAATTCCGTCACCACGCCGAAGTTGCCCCCGCCTCCGCGCAAGGCCCAGAATAAGTCGGCGTTGTTTGCTGCGTCGGCGCGCAGGAGCGAACCGTCGGCGGCGACCAGAGTGAATGCTTCAACGTTGTCGCAGGACAATCCGAACCTGCGCGTGAGCCATCCAGTGCCGCCGCCCAGGACCAGGCCGCCAGCTCCGGTATGCGAGACAACGCCGGAAGGGAAGACCAGGTCGGCTTTCTGGGTTGCCGTATCGATCGATCCCAGCAGGCAACCGCCGGCGAAGCGCGCGCGGCGCGCGTCAGGATCGACTGCGACCTGCCGCATGCGCGAGAGATCAATTACCATTCCGCCGTCGCAGGTACTAAACCCGGCAAGGCTATGCCCGCCGCAACGGACCGCCGTCAGAAGCCGTGCGGAAGAAGCTGCGCGAACCGCATTCTGAACGTCACTGACATTGGCGCAACGTGCAATCAGCCCCGGCCGGCGATCATCGAACATGCCGTTCCATATGCCGCGTGATTCTTCATAGGCGGCAACGCCCGGAAGCAGCAGGTCGCCTTGGAATCGTTCACGGAGCGAAGAGTAAACTTCGCCGGCTTCACACATTGACGGTACTCCTCTGCAGAAAATCTACCACGGAGACGCGGAGGCGCGGAGAAAGCGGGAATCACCACTGATTCACGCTGATGACACTGATAGGAATAAAGCTATTGTCGATCGCTGAAATTTATTCTTATCTGATCAGTGTTCATCAGTGCAAATCAGTGGTCGTTATTCCTGTTTCTCGATTCGGAGGTTTACTCTGCTGCACGCCTCCGGCGGATCAGGTACACCAGCGAGATCAGCCCCAGAAAAACCAGAAACGCAGGAATCGACCATTGCAAGCCATCCACAAAAAAAGTTGTCACTGATATTCCCAGTAGCAGCGCGATGTTCACTATCGTAAAAAAAGGATGGCCGGGAAGACGCATGGGCAAACTCAGCAGCCGTTCGCGCGTGATTGCCTTGCGAAACCGCAGATGGGTGTTGAGGATCACCAGCCAGACAAACAACATTCCCGCCACTGCCGTTCCGTAAAGCATGAGGAAAGCATTTTTAGGCGCGTAGATGGCGAGCAAGATGGCCGCGATGATCCCCGCGGTGGAGGCCAGCAGAGCGCGATGCGGCACTCCGCTGTCGCTAACCCTGCCCATCCATGCGGGCGCATAGCCGCCCCGCCCCAACGAGAAAAGCATCCGGGTTGAAAGATATAGATTCGTGTTCACGCTGGAAAGCGCCGCCGTGAGGACAACGAAGTTCATGATCGCGGCAGCAAACGGCACATGCGCCGCGGCAAAGGCCGTCACAAAGGGACTGCCGGACGAACTGCCGGCCTGGTTCCAAGGGACCATCGTGACCATGATGGCAATGGCCAGCACATAAAAAAAGATGAGGCGATAGACGATGTTTCGCATGGCGCGCGGGATCGTCACCTCAGGACGCTCGGCTTCGCCTGCGGTAACCGCAATAATTTCCACGCCCATGTAACTTGTGACGGTGATCGTCAGTGAGAGCCAGACGCCTTTCCAGCCGGAGGGAAGAAAGCCGCCGTGGCGGGTGAGATTGGCCAGGCCGACCGCGTGTCCTGTGCCGATGCCGAAAATCAAAGCCAGGCCCACAATAATAAAGGAGAGAATGGCTGCCACCTTGATCATGGCGAACCAGTATTCAAATTCACCCAGCCGGTTGACCTGCATGGAATTCAGGGCCACCAGCGCGGCTGAAACCAGCACCACCCAAATCCATTGCGGCACGTGTGGGAACCAGTAAGAAATGTAAATGCCAGCGGCAGTGACTTCAGCCCCTATGGCGATGATCTGCGCCGCTCCATACGTTGCCCGAATAGAAAAGCCGGCCCAGGGATTGAGATACTTTTCCGCATAGACGCCAAAGGCCCCGGCTACAGGATGGACAACAGCCATCTCCGTGAGCACGTAAGACATGATCAGAGCGATGCCTGCGCCGAGAAGATATGACAAGATCACACCCGGCCCAGCCAGGCGAATCGTCACGCTGCTTCCCAGAAACAGGCCCACACCAATAGCGCCGCCGATGGCCATCATGGTGAGCTGCCTCTGTCCCAGACGGCGGTGAAGACCCTCGGCTTCGGGTGCAAGCTGCTCGCCCGCCACAGGAACTGCAATAGGGGAGCGGGCGGGATCAGTCATGGGACTTTGCTATCGCGGCAAGAGCATTTTGAAATCTGTGTATCTCTTCCATGGTGTTGTAGTGCACCAATGACGCTCTGACTGCGCCGCTCTCTTTGGTCAGTCCCAGCCGCTTCATCAACCGGGGCGAATACATATGGCCATCGCGTACGCCAATGTTTTGTTGCGCCAGCGCTTCCGTAACTTTCGATGGTGAAATGCCCGGAAGGTTGAAGCACAACGTTGGCGTGCGGAGAGAAATCTGATCGCGGGCGGTAATGCCGTAGACGGTGGCCTTTACGCTGGACAATGCGTCCAGCATAGCGCGGGAAAGCAAGGCTTCATAGTTGCGAATGGATTCCATGCCGGCAGCCAGCGCTGCGCGGCGCTCCGTTGCAGCGGGATTCACGCGCCGTCCCAGTTCTTCCAAATAGCGCACCGCCGCATCCATTCCAGCTACGTTTTCGTAGATATAAGTTCCGATTTCCAGCTTGGCAGGCGTGGTGTCCGGAACAAAGTCCTCACGGAAAGTAGGCAGGGCATCCAGCGTTTCCCGCCTGCCCCAGAGAAAACCCATGTGCGGCGAAAAGATTTTGTAGCCGGAACAGACGAGGTAATCGCAATCGAAAGCTTGTACGTCGAGAGGTCCATGAGGGCCATAGTGCACTGCGTCAATAAACACTTCCGCGCCGGCAGCGTGGGCCCGCCGGGAAACCTCGGCTACATTGAGGGCCGATCCGATGGCATTTGAAGCCAAGGTACAGGCCACGATCCTTGTTCGAGGCGAGAGGAGCTTCTCTAGGTCTTCAGCATGAAGCCGGCCATCCTCGCGGAAATTCCACCACACGATCTTTGCGCCTTCGCGTTCCAAGGCCAACCAGACGGCAATGTTGGCTTCGTGGTCAAGATCGGTCACTATGATTTCACGCCGCTCCCGCAAGGATTGTCCAATGGCGATGCTGATGAGCCGCATGAAAGAGGTGGCGTTCATGCCGAAGGAAATTTCTTCAGGATGCCGGGCATTGACCAGCAGGGCCACGCTCTCACGCGCTCTGGCAATCGCTGCATCCACCTCTTGCGACTGCCGGTACCGTCCGCCGCGCTGCACATTGCGATGAAGAAGATGGTCGGCCACCGCGTCCAGTACCGTCTTGGGCGACTGCGCGCCGGCGGCGTTATCGAAGAAGATGAAGTCATCTTGTAACGCCGGAAACGCGGCGCGAACGTGGCCTATGGGGAAGGCGGACATGGTTCCAATAATATATAGGAGAGCTCCGGTCGCTCATGCCGGAAACGGGCATTTTGGAGTGGAACCACGAATAGTTCTCTCAGGTGCAGACTGTCTGGCGGAGGATGTAGTCACCTGACCACTTCCCGCTTCGAGTTGACCCAAGCTTCAAGGGGCAGAAGATCGTACCTCAGTGCTCCCAGGGATATTTCCCGGGGTTTCGCGGAATAATCTGGTCATATGTAAGAGCAGCATGGGCAGCTTTGCCGACCAACTCGGCGAGCCGGGCAATCTGCTTGCGCTCGCAATAGGAATTGAGCTCGGTAATTATTCTGGAGAATATGCTTGGGCCGTCGGTAATGGCTGCGCTGGCGAGTTCCACAGCACGCGCGCCGCTCAGCAGAAAACGGAGGATATCATTGGCAGAGCGCGCACCATTGGTGCCGATGATGGGAACCTCCTGCGAGACATTCCGCCAGGCCTTGCTCACCCAATACAGCGAAGCGGGCAGGGCCCAGTGGCCGCCAATCGCGCCCCACGAGCCGAGGATCGGCTCATGCGTTTCGATATCGGGCATGAATCCTTGCACGCGTCCGGCGAGAACGATCATGTCCGCGCCTTCCTCAATCGCGATGGCAGCCAGCGAGAGCGGGTCGTCGGCTTGCGCCGTGAGTTTGATCGCAAGCGGAACGGAAACGGCCCGGCGAACTGTCCGAACGTAATCGCGTACAGCATTGCGCGCAGTGATCTGGCTGACAGCGCCCGACTCGCGTCCGTGCGGCGCACCGAGATTAAGCTCAATCCATCGCAGCCCGGCCTGCTGCATTTGGGCCGCGATCTCTGCCGCCGGCTCCGCGGCCGCCACTGTGATGCTGCCGACCACGTAACTCTGCTTTGTCTTGGCGTATCGATCGAGATCAGCAAGCATGGGCAGGTATTCGTTCATGGGAGTTTGCGCCAGCCCCGAGCGGCAGAACAGAGATGCATTCAGCCGCTGCGGGGAGGTCCAGGGAATGATCCGGAAGTCGTCATCAAGCAGAACGTAATCTGCTTTGGCAAGCTGCGCTGCAGCAGCGGGCAATTCGTTCACTGACTTGGCAATCACGGCAGCAGCGCCGGCGTCGATCGCGGCCCTGATGCCCTCTCGCGTCATGGTGATTTCACTCGACGCGCAGATCAGAGGATTTTTGAGGTGGATCTTTCCCAATTCAATCGACAGATCGCTCATGCTTTGCTCGCGGCTTCGGCGGAGAGTTCCCGCAACTGTTTGATCCAGCCCTTCGCTGCACCGGCGAGAGCGCCCAAATCGGACGACAATGCGATCATCCGATATCCCGCAGCCGCGGCCTGTGCGGCGCGAGCAGGCGAGTCGGCATAGATACCGAGATGCACTTTGGCTGACGCGGCAGCATGCTCAATCTCACGAAGCCGCTGCTGCACTGCCGGGTCTTCAAGCTTGCCGGGAACGCCCATATCCACAGTGAGATCGAGCGAGCCAATGAAGGCCACGTCAAGACCAGCGAGCAAGCTGGCCAAGGGCTGCTCCAACTCCCGTGTTTCCATCTGGCCCACCAGCAGTACTTCTCTATTGCTGCGATCAAGGTATTCCGCCAGCGGCTCCGAACCATAGGCCGCTGCCGGCTGAGCAAGGCTCACGCTGCGCGATCCCTCCGGCGGATACTTGCAGGCAGCGCGGAGCGCCGCAACCTGCGCACGCGTCTGCACCTGCGGAAGCTGGATTCCCGCGGCTCCTGCCTCGAGCAGGCGATTGATCTGTCCGGGATCGAAGTGTGCGATGCGGACGATGACGGGCAATCCGCAGCCTCGCCCGGCGGCAATCATGTGTCCGGCTTCTGCTTCCGTGATCTGCGAATGCTCCAGATCACAGATAGCAAAGTCGAGGCCCGCGAACGCCAGAATCTCTATAACTTCGCGGCGACCGAGCTTTACAAATGTACCCAGGACAGAGCCCGAGTTCATCTTGCTTCGGAGTTGTGCGACAAGGCTTGCCATGGTATTCAAAATGAGAGCTATTGTACTGCAAACGCGAAAAGGCTTCGCGATACTGAGCAGAGGCCGGAGCACAGAGCGAACCGGGACAGGAGCATTTTCGCTGTGCGGTCTTGACTTCTCCTGGGCCCCTCACTAATATCGGTTGTTTCATAATGCGGGCAGCGTCCCGCAAATCGTTTTATGACGCCGAAGCCGCGGAAGCCCCGAACCCGCACTCAAACCAAAGTCATTGGCCGTGGTTCGAGCATTCAAGTCATTGACCGGCTCGCGCGCGTGCTGGAGCTGTTTGCGATGAATGGGCGTGAGATGAAGGTCCGGGAAGTCTCCGTTGCGCTGCATTTACGGCGTTCGACGACCCACCGCTACCTGGCTTCACTCTCCCGCGCTGGACTGCTGCGTACGGAAGGTGACGGACTGTACACACTGGGTGCTCTCCTGATTCAACTCGGGGCTGCGGCCGTAGGCGGCGTGCAGATGGTCCAGCAAGCGGAAAGTTACCTGTCGCAACTCGCCGAGGAGGCGCAGGAGACAGCCGTGCTCAGCCTGTGGTCGGGCGATTGTCCAGTGGTGGTGCGCGTGCGTGAGCCGCAATCGAAGCTGGTTCAACTTCATATCAGACTGGGGGCGACGTTGCCGCTCGATTCGGCCCAGGGACATTTGTTCCTGGCGTTTCACTCCGACCGCCAGCGCATACAGCAGCTTCTGAACCATTTTCCAGAAGGACAGCGGCGGGAGATCGAACGCGGCATGGCGGAAGCGCGAAAGCACGGAGTTTTTGTGAACTCCAGGGTGGCGGAAGGCATTCGGGCCGTGGCCGCGCCGGTTTTCGATCATGAAGTAATTGCTGGAACCATTGCGTTTGTCGGCACTCTATCGTCAGTGCCGGCCGATCCCGATTCTGGGCTAGCGCAGGCATTGAAGAATGCAGCACAGCGCTTGTCGCACGATCTGGGACGCGGTCGTGATGTCGCCGCAGTAAAGAGTGCAACGGCATAGATATGTCGTTGCCGAACACGGAACGTAGCAAGGAATTTTATGAGCTTATATGAACTGAGCCGCGCCTGTTACGAGTTGCGGGACGAAGCCAAGCGGCAGCAATTCCGTACTGGCCCAGAAACGTACGCCGCCGGCTACAACCTGACGGAGCGCGAGCGCGAGATGCTGCTCAAGCTGGACTGGCGCGCAATGGCGGAGGCAGGCGTGAGCATTTACGTGCTGACCAAACTGGGCGCGGCCAGCAACGTGGAATTCCTAGAGCTGGAAGGCGCCATGCGTGGCATGAGCAAGCAGGAATTCGTGGATTTTCTTAAGCAACAAGCGGAGCAGAACAAAGCATTCGCGCTTGGCTTCGAATAGCGAAAGGAGATGGCGGATGGCGAAAATTGTTGCCGGAATGGCTTGCTCCCACGCGCCGTCAATTGCGCATGCCTACGATCATGGAATGACCAATGACGTGGGATGGAAGCCGCTGTTCACGGCTTTTGAAAAATCGCAGCAATGGCTGGAGTCGCAGAAGCCTGATGTGCTGGTGGTGATCTACAACGACCACGTCGATCAATATTTCTACGATGCATGGCCTACCTTCAGTATTGGTCTGGCAGAGCAATACGACATCCCCGATGAAGGGCTTGGCGCGCGCGCGTTTCCACCGATTCCCGGTCACAAAGAACTCGCAGCGCACATTGCGAAGAGCATGGTGGCGGATGGATTTGACATCACGGCTTCGCATCGCATGTCCCTTGATCACGGATTTCTTTCTCCCATGCCCCTGCTGGATGATGGATGGAAGATCCCGGTGGTGCCGCTGACTATCAACGTGGTGATGGAGCCGCTGCCTTCTCCGCAGCGTTGCTGGCAAATGGGCCAGGCTGTGGGTAGGGGCATTCAAAGTTTCCCGAGCGACCAGCGCGTTGTGGTTTTCGGTACCGGAGGCCTTTCGCACCAGTTGACAGGCCCGAATTGCGGACGAGTAACAGCCGAATGGGACCGCAAATTCATGGACCTGATTGAGAAATCTCCGCAAGAGCTAAATGCTTACACCATGGCAGATTTCGCCCGTTTGGGCGGGGAGCACTCGGTGGAAGTGGTGCAATGGATGGCGATGCGAGCGGCATTGCCGGCAAACGCGCGCGTGGAACGCAAATTTTATTACCCGTTTGGAATGATGGGATATGGAATCATGACATTCCGCGTCCCAGACTAAGCAGAAGACATTCGAGAGGGCAAAGAATGATTCGAACCGGCCAGCAGTATCTGGAATCGCTCCGCGATGATCGCGAAATATGGATCGATGGGGAACGAGTCCGCGATGTTACGCTCGATCCACGCTTCAGGCCGGTGGCCGAATCTATTGCCGAGCTGTATGACATGCAGCATGATCCTCAACTCCAGGAGAAGCTCACGTACGTTACGCCGGAAGGCGAGCGCGCAGGCCTTTCTTATATAGAGCCGCGTTCTCAGGCAGACCTGGTGCGCCGCCGTGAAATGGTGAAGATATGGATGGACTGGACCGGCGGGATGATGGGACGCAGCCCGGATTTTATGAACGTCCACATGACCGGCCTGGGTTCCGCGCAGGACTACTTTGCGCGCGGCGGCGAACGGTTTGGCAAGAACATACGCAGTTATTACGAGCACTTGCGCAAGAACGATCTGGCGCTAACGCACACGCTGATCAATCCGCAGACTGATCGTTCCAAGCCCGTACACCAGCAGAATACGGCAGCGGCTATTGTGAAGGAAACCGACGCAGGAATCGTGGTCCACGGTGCCCGAATGATCGCAACGCTAGCGCCGTTTTCCAATGACATAGCTGTCTTTCCTTCCACGTTCCTGCAGCTTTCGGACGAAGCACGGCCATACGCGTTCGCATTTTCCATTCCCATGGCAACGAAGGGGCTGCGTTTCATTTGCCGTCCGACGATCACCCCGCAGGGCGGCCGTGTACAGGATTACCCGTTCTCGGCGCGTCTGGACGAGATGGACTGCGTCGCCATTTTCGACAATGTGCTGGTTCCGTGGGAACGCGTCTTCATTTATCAGGAGCCGAAGCTCGGCAACGGCATGTTCGCCGAGACGGGGACCATGAACCAGATCATGCATCAATTCGCCACCAAGAATTTGGCTAAGGCAGAGTTTCTGCTCGGCGTGGCCCTGAACATGGCGGACGCAGTGGGTATCGGCGGATTTCAGCACGTGCAGAACCATCTGCATGAAATGATCAACACGGTAGAACTGGTGCGGAGCTGCATTCGCGCATCAGAAGTTGATTGCGTGCCAGGCCCAAACGGCACCGTGCTGCCGAATGAGCAGCCGCTGCTCACCGTACGCACCCTGTTTCCGCAGCTTTATCCGCGGCTTGTAGAGATCATCCAGATACTGGGTGCAAGCGGCTTGGTGATGGTGCCGAGCCATGAAGAACTTTCGGGCGAGCGCGCTGAGGACGTAGAACGCTACTACCAGGGCGCCACCGTTGCGGCGGATAAACGTATTGAACTCTTCCGCATTGCCTGGGACCTTTCCTGCTCCTCGTTTGCCGGACGCCAGACCCTTTATGAACGTTATTTCTCCGGCGATCCATGGCGACTGGCCATGCTGCGCTACCAGAATTATCCCAGGCAACAGGAACTCAAGCAGAGGGTGTGGGACTTTGCACAACGCACGGCCGAGTGGGACAAGCGCGAGCAGCAGAAGAGCGGAGCTACGCGAGAGAAGAGCCATGTCACAGCCTGAAAGCCGCAAGATCATACCTTCTGCGCCGGGCGCAAGCGCGGAGGCTGAGGCATTTCGCGATGTTATCCGGCATCTAGCTTCAGGTGTGACCATTATTACCAGTTCACTGGGCGGGGAGCCGGTGGGATTGACGGCCACAGCCGTATGCTCGGTTTCAGCGACGCCGCCGATGCTGCTGATTTCACTGACAGCGGCTTCACGAACCGCGCAGGGCGTGGCGGAAACAGGCGCATTTGCCGTGCACTTGCTGCCGCATACAGGCCGCCGATATGCCGAACAGTTTGCTTCCCGCGGTTCGCACTTTCAAGACGTGAAGTATTCACCCACAGCCGATCGGAAAATCCCGCTGCTGCCAAACGCCCTGGGCTGGTTTTTATGCCAGGCGGAACAGTCATTGCGGGTGGCTGACCACATGATTTTTGTGGGGCGTGTGCTGCAGTGCGAACTTAAGGACAAGTCGCCGGATCCGCTGGTCTATTTTGATCGCAATTACCGGAAGCTGGCCCCAGCCGCGGAACGCGCTGCCTCCACTCTGGAGCCGTGGGGATCGGCACAGGACGCGGGATTGCCCGGCTTTGGCTGGTAAGGCATTTATTTCTAAACCAGGAGGAACCATGGACGCGGTTGCACGACTCTTACAGGGATCAATCGATCTGCACATCCATCCTGCGCCATCACTTTTCCCACGGCGCCTTGATGCTGTTGAAGCGGCGCAGCAAGCGGCGCAGGCCGGGATGCGCGCCATCGTGATCAAGAGCCATCACCACACCACCGCGCCGGAACTGGTGCCATTGAAAAACCATGATCTCAAGGACATTCCTACCCAGGTGTTTGGCGGCGTGGTCCTCAATAGCTATGTGGGCGGCCTGAATCCTTACATCGTCGATATGACGCTGCGTATGGGCGGGAAAATTGTTTGGTTCCCCACAATCTCATCCATCAACCATATTAAGCACCACGAGGCGCAGCCGCACATGAAGTTCCCGTCGCAGGTGGGCCGCGAGCTGCCGGACATCCCGGTAAAGGTGCTGGATGAGAAGGGCGAGCTTCTTCCCCAGGCGCGGCTAATTCTGGAGTTGATCGCCGAAGCTGACGCAATTTTGTCCTCAGGACATGTTTCTGTGCCGGAAGCGCTGGCTCTGCTGCGCGGAGCCAAAGAAGTTGGCGTGCGCCGCATGCTGATCAACCATCCTGATTTCGTGATCGACGCGAGCGAGCAGGACGTGCAGGAGTTTGTCCGGCTCGGCGCTTACATTGAACACTCAATGTGCATGTACCATCCGGAATCGACATTTCATTTCTGGGATTTTGATCGGCTCAAGCGCTGGATCGAGTTGGTGGGGCCGGAGCACACGCTTCTGGGCTCCGATCTGGGACAGAAAAATAATCCCCTGCCAGTCGAGGGACTGCGTTATACCGTGGAGAAGCTTTTGGATATTGGCATCAAAGAATACGAAATCGAATTCATGATCAAGAAAAATGCAGAAGCGCTGCTGGGCCTGGAAGAAACCGCCGAGCGGCGTTTGCCGGCAAAAAAAGGAGCATGAACAGATGAGTAGCGCCAAAACAGAACAGAAATCGAGCGGCAAGGCTTACAACTGGGAGAACATTCCTTCTGAAGTGGTGCGCGCTGGAATCACGCGCAAGGGCTTCAAGTGGAAAGACATGATGATGGTGATGAACGAATGCCATCCCGGCATGAAGTTAAACCCGCACAGCCATACGTTTGAGCAGATGGCCTATATCGTGAGTGGGCGCGCCATTTATCATGTGGGCGATGTTGGCCATGAAGTTGGAGCAGGATCTTTTCTGGTTATTCCTGCCGGTGTGGTGCATTATATCGAACCTCTCGGCACTGAACCGGTCATGAATCTGGACTTTTTCCTGCCCGCTCGGGAAGACTACATGCATCTTGTGAAGCACCAGGACGAAGGCAAATAAGCAACTGGCAGAGGTCACACCCGCAGCTAGAGTTTTGTTGTCCAAGGTGGACGTGTGTTGGAGGGAACTGATGAATTTGGATGCATTGAAGTTTGATCTCTGCTGCGCTGCGCGGCTGCTATTCCGCTTTGGTCTGAGCGTAGGTAACGCCGGACATCTCAGCATAACCGCCGGTGAAGATCGGATGCTGGTGAACCGTTTTGGGCCATCGTTTGCCACCATGACGCCGGCCGATGTCCTTACGATGGACTTCCAGGGCAACGTGATTGAGCACGATCCTTCGATCAAGCCCTACGTGAACGAGACGATCCATCTTCATGGGGTGATCCATCGCTACAACCCGCATATCGGTGCTGTGGCGCATACACATCCGCCTAACACCGTGACGTGGACTACGTTCCGCAAATTGCCTCAGACATTTGATCAGGAAAGCTGCCTGCTGGCTGACGACGTCGCGATTGTGGACGAAGATTTCACTGGCTTGGCGCAATCAGAAGATCGCTTGCGTCCTTATGCCCAGGCATTGGGTAAAAAGCCAGTAGTGCTGCTGCCGAATCATGGCGCTATCACTACCGGTCCCAGTATCCAGTCTGCGCTGTTTCGCATGATGCTGCTGGAAGGCATGTGCCAGCGCAACATCGGCGTCGCCGCTGCCGCCCAAGCCACAGGGCTCACGCCTCACGCCATCAAACCGGAGCACGCGCTCACTGCCAAGAACGAACTGGCAAAGATTCCCATCATCGAAAATTTGTGGGAGGACCTGCTGAAGCGGCTGCGCCAGACCGACGCGGAGCTCTTTGAGCAGAACAGCCCTGCACACCATGTGCGCTCGGAAGCTTTATCGGCCTGACTTTCTGGTTATTGATGAGAGTACCTGCTGACTCCCCACATCATAAATCTGCACCTGGGAATGTGCATACTTGCAACCTTTGTAACGTTTGCCATTCTCCCGCACTACACACTTAGCATTTGTTTTTCTTAGCTGCTGATGGCATGCACTAAAATTATTGTTTCTTCTTAACTTGAGTCTTGAAGTTTTTCATCACGTCAAATGGCTTATCTTGAAATTTCATTTCTCTCGTCGTAGGGGCGAATAAGAAAGAGGCTCTGTTCGTGCAAAGGTTAGCAGTAGTAACGGAAGATGGCGCGCTACGTGAATCGCTCCGGGCGTCACTCTGTCGTTCCGGCCTTTTTGAGCTCCAATACCAGGGTCTTCCAGACCTCATCATGCTGGGAAGCACGGGCAGTTTTCCGGAAAAGGACTTTGCTTCCGCATGCCTTCTAAGCGGCAAAACCGGCAAAATTCCGATCATTTTGGCCACTACAAAAGGATCAGAGTACCTGGCTGTTCAGGCCCTGCGCCATGGCATAACCGCATACGTCACTGTGCCGCTTATCTGTGCTGAGTTGGAATCATTGATGCTCTCTCTGTTTCCTTTGGCGCGTGGCCCTGGACTTGCAGGTGGCGAATGCATGATTGGCGTCAGCCCCGCAATTCACGGGATAAAAGGTTACGTAGAAAAAGTGGCCCGCACCATGAGTAACGTGCTCATCACCGGGGAAACGGGAACCGGAAAAGAGCTGATCGCACAACTCATTCACAAAAACAGCGCGCGGGTAGACAAACCTTTTCTATGTATCAATGCCGCTTGCGTTCCAGACACTTTGCTGGAAAGCGAGCTCTTTGGTTATGAACGAGGTGCTTTTACCGGCGCTCACGGCGCACAAGACGGGAAACTCAAATTTGCCGATGGCGGTACTGTATTCCTGGATGAAATTGGCGATATGAGCCCTTATGCCCAGGCCAAAATGCTGCGGGTAATTGAGAGCCGTGAAATCCAGCGATTAGGCGCTCGCAAACCTCAGGCAATCGATTTCCGGATCATAGCTGCCACCAACCGTGATCTGGATTCCTTGTCCACAACCGATGGGTTCCGCCGCGACCTCTTTTTCCGCTTGAATGTGGCGCGCATTCATCTGCCTCCGTTGCGTGAACGCAAAGAAGACATCCTTCCGCTTGCCCATTTTTTCCGCGAAGAAAACAACCGCAAATTCCGGCATGATACATCCGGATTCAGTGGTTTGGCCGAACAGCTGCTCCTCAGCCATGACTGGCCCGGCAATATTCGCGAGTTGAAGAATACGATTGAAGCTTCATTCATCAACCTGGAGCCCGGAGCTGGCTTGGTTGATCTCCCGGCCCCGCTCTGCCGCGTGCTGGAAAAGAAAGATGTGCTTCCTGCCGACGAACTTGAGCGAATCTTGCGCGCCCTCTCTGAAACTCATTGGAACAAGACGAGGGCCGCCGAAAAATTGCACTGGTCGCGCATGACTTTGTACCGCAAAATGTCCCGTTATCAACTGAACGCGTCCGGCCACCCAGCCAAATCAGCGTAGGGCGCACCAGCGCTGAAGTCCGATCATTTGCAACATCCTGCCTAAACGCACAAAGCTGCGCAAAAATTCCAAAGGCTTCGCGCGCCGGCTTTCCCCGCCCAGCCTTGTCACAGGATGTAACTCGTTCTGGCGCTGATGTTACAGCGTTGATACACAAACTGTAACAATACAGGTTACACATCTCCGTAACAGAACGGCGAGTACTTTCCGCAACCTCAATAAAACCGTGCGCAAAGGCCTGTGCGCCAATTGGCCGCACAAATGCAATCACAACAACAAATGCCGCAACCGCCGCATTCCGACGATGAGGAGATGGAAAGCCTATACACCAATTGTTTCCGCATTGGATTCAACGCGTATGAGTTTGTCTTCGATTTTGGGCAGGGACATCCACCAGACAAAGAGCGCATGCATACCAGAATCGTCACCAGTCCTACCGTTGCGGCCAGTTTTTCTGAATTGTTGCAGGACTCGCTCGATGATCACGGAAATAAATATTGCGCGCGCGAAGGGGACAAGAAATGAGTGACTTCACTGCCGTAAGGGCGGTCACAGAAACACTCTTCGGCATTCTGCAAGCGGGGATTACCAACAGCGCCGATCCTGAGTTGCAAGGCGTCCCCATTGATCTGCGCTCGCCCAAGGAAATGCGTGAGGCCAACGGTGTTACCGGCGTTTCATTATGGCTCTACCGCATCACGCGCGATGCTGACACTCTTAATCTGCCGCCGGAGCGTATTTCTCCCAATCAATACAGAAGGTCCGCTCTGCCGCTCCATCTTTATTACCTGGTTACTCCCCTTGTCACAAAGCCGGAAGACAGGCAAACGCTGATTGGCCGCGTGTTGCAGCTTTTCAATGACAACTCAGTTCTAAGCGGCGCCACATTGGCGGACTCGCTGGCCGGAAGCCAGGAAGCCTTCCGAGTAACGCTGGAGACGCTCACGCTGGAAGAGCTTACTCGCGTTTGGCACTCACTGGCGGAGCCCTATGACCTGAGCGTTAGTTATGAAGTCCAGGTTGTCAGCATTGACTCTGACCTTGAAGCCGTTGAGGCACAGCCAGTGCTGGTTCGCCAGGCCGGTTATGCGCAGATCGTGGAGGCAAGCTAAATGGGTATCCACTACCAGACGCAGGCGCAAGGCAGGATTTATACACTTGTTGATGATCTGCATACGGTTTACGCCGCGGTGCTGACTGGTGTTTTGCTGGATGAAGTAACGGGCGCGCCTCTACAGGCTGAAGCGGTCATTACTGCGAGTATTCCCGGGTTGGTCACCAACCTGGGCAATGGTGCACAATTCGGTCTGGCTGGATATCCTGAGCAGCTTTTTCCCAAGCTTGCAACCACCGCTTATCCGCTTACGCTCACTATACAAGCGGCCGGCTATCGGATATTCACCTTGCCGATGACCATTCCTGCCGGCGCAACTTTTCCCATTGCACTGACGGCCATTAAGATGCGTCCCTTGCCGGTGCGCATCCAGGGCCGCATCGTCAAGGAAAGTGATCGCAGCGCCATTATCGGCGCAAAGGTCGCCAGCGGCAATGGCAAAGCTCTTCTTTTGCGTTCTCCTTTGGTCTTTGACCATGCTCTTGGCGTTACCGTCAACGCTGTCACGCTCACCGCGTCTGGCCCCTTAAGAAAGCTCACCGTCGAAGCCAAAGACGGAAGCCAGAGCCTCATGCTCGATAACACGGGAGGTCTGGCGGCGTCCGGGCAACTCCAGATTGGCGCGGGCGAGAGCGTTGAGGTCGTTACGATTGCAAGTCTCGGGCCTGACCCGGCACAGGTGAATCTTACCGGTGCATTGAACGCAACATTTCCGCCAGCGACTCAGGTGCAGGAAGCTTCTGCCGCGTTTATCTCTGCCGCGGCTTTGACCCGAAGTGCCGACGCAGGCGATGGGCTGGTTGTGGTGAATCCGGCTCTCACTGCCGATGCGCTCCAGATCGTGGATGCAGCAAAGACGGAGTATCACTGGCTCAACGCCATCTCAAATTCCGCCGGTTATTACCACTTGAATGGAATGGCCGGCGTGGTCTCCCTGGATCTTCAAGCAAGCGCGTCCGGACTGACGCAAGCAAACAGGACATGGTTTTTGGTTTTTCAAGACCCCGTGAACGTGGTCGATTTTCGGCTCAAGCCGTGATTGAGGAGAGTCTCAAATGCCTAGTTATCTGGCGCCCGATGTTTACGTAGAAGAAGTCGATAGTGGAAATAAACCCATTGAAGGCGTGAGCACCAGCATCACCGGCTTTGTGGGGATGACGCAGCGTGGTCCCTCCAGCGGCTTGCCGCAACTGGTCACCAGTTTCAGTGAGTTCAGGCAGATCTATGGCGGCTATTTCGATTTTGGAACCACTTTCCAGGGGCATAACACTTTGCCCTTCGCGGTAGATGGTTTCTTCACCAACCTGGGCAGCCTTCTCTACATCTCGCGCGTACTTGCGACCGGCGCCAGCAAGGCCACGGGGACTTCCCAGGGCGGTCTCGTGACTCGTCTGTTGCAGGACACCTCAATGGCCACGGGCAAGAAGAACCTGATACGCCCGGCAACTCTCCGCGGCATTCAGGCGGGCACGCAACTCCTCCTGCGCATGGTGAAGAACGGCGTCGTCACCGATTCAGCGACGATCGCGGTCACGTCAATCGACCGCAACAGTGGAGTGGTCACCCTGGCTGCCGATCTTGCGGCGCTCTTTGAAGCCAAGTACACAACTGTATTCACCGATGTAAACGGGATCGACGCTAACGGCGCAATCACGGCGCTGGCCACGCCTCTTACCGCCCGGCCCAATTCCTTTGACGTAACGGCCATTGATGAAGGCAGTTGGGGCAAAGACATTATCATCAATGTCTTTCATGAGTCCGCCGGCCGCGCTCCGTTCAATACATTTGTCAGCGGCGCGGTGGACAACAACCAAGTCACCGTGAAATCTGCTGCCAATTTCTATCCGGGAGCATGGGTAGAAATTGACCGCGGCAACACCAAGGACTACCGCCAGATAAAAGCCGTCACCGGAGTTGTTCTCACCCTGTCGGGGCCGGCGATGGCGGCCGCAGATTTTACTCCGCAATTGGCCGCTCCCAACGACATCACCTTTATCGCGACCACGGAATTCCGCATGATCGTGACATACGACGGCCGAACCGAGCAGTATTCCGGTCTCACCTTTGAAAACGTTCCCGGCCGCTACTTCGTTGACCAGATCAACAAAGTTTCGTCGCTGATTCAGGTAAGTGCCATGGGAGGGCCGCCCGCGGGACAACCGTTTATGTTTCCCTCTGGCCCTGACGGTTTGCAGATCACGCTGCCCAATAATGGTGTGGATGGTACGGCTGCGCCGGGCGACGCCGACTACATTGGCCAGGACAATGGACCGGGCCTGCGCACCGGCATTCAAGCGCTGGTTGATATTGACTCCATCAGCATCGTCGCCGTGCCTGGAATCACGGCCCAGGCAGTGCAGAACGCGCTCGTCACTCATTGTGAAAGCCTGCATTACCGCTTTGCCATTCTCGATCCCGCGCCCAAGTCAATCAACCCGCCTGTGTCAGCCGATCTTGCAGGCATTCAGGCGCAACGCAACCAGTACGACACAAAGTATGCGGCAATCTACTATCCGCGCATTGTGATTGAAGACTTGCTGACAGGAGCCAATCTGCCTTTGGCGCCCAGCGGCCACATCGCAGGAATTTATGCCCGGTCCGACGATCAGCGCGGCGTTCACAAAGCGCCCGCCAATGAGGTGATTGCCGGAATTATTGATCTGGAAACCATCGTCAACAAAGGCGAGCAATCAATTCTCAATCCTGAACCGGAAAACATTAATGTGCTGCGTGATTTCCGCCACTCCGGCCGCGGGCTGCGCGTGTGGGGCGCGCGCTGCATCACCAGCGATCCTGACTGGAAATACATCAACGTCCGCCGGCTCTTCATTTTCATTGAGCGGTCCATCGACCTGGGCACGCAGTGGGCAGTATTTGAGCCGAATGATGATCGTTTATGGGCGCGTGTAAGCCAGAGTGTTTCCGCATTCCTCACGCGCGTATGGCGCGATGGCGCGCTTATGGGACAGAAGCCTGAACAGGCATTCTTTGTTAAGTGTGACCGCACCACCATGACCCAGGACGATATTGATAATGGCCGCTTAATCATGCTGGTGGGCATTTCGCCGGTCAAGCCCGCAGAGTTCGTGATCATCCGTATTGGGCAGTGGGCGGGTGGTTCATCCGTACAAGAGTTATAGAGCAAAAGAGGAGCTAATCCATGGCCATAGGCGATCGCAAAGATCCATATCGTGGTTTTAATTTCCGGCTCGAGCTTGGTACTGCAGCCGTTGCCGGATTTCGGGAATGCAGCGGGCTTAGTTTCACCAGCGACCCGGTGGAGTATCGCGAAGGCACGGATGTGCCGCTGCACGCCCGCAAACTGCCTGCGCAGACCAAGTTCGCCAACCTGTCACTGAAGCGCGGCATTACCGATAACAAAGACCTGTTCAAATGGTACAAGACCGTGGTTGATGGCGCGCCGGAACGGCGTGACGGCGCTGTGGTCCTGCAGGATGAACAACACAACGACGTGCTCCGCTGGAATTTTGAGAACGGCTGGATTTGCAAATGGGAAGGCCCAATGATGAACGCCACCACCAATGACGTAGCCATTGAGTCCATCGAAATTTGCGTGGAGCAAGTCCTTCTTCAAACTTAACTGAAGCGCTGCATAACAAGGAGCTATGTCCGTTTACGTTACTCCCGGGGTGTATTACGAGGCCGTGGATCTTGATGATGGCCAGATTAGTCCGTTGCGGACTGATATCGCGGCTTTTGTCGGGATCGCGGAACGCGGCCCTTTGCACGCGCCCGTTGCGGTCACTACCTGGGAGCAGTTCCAGACAATCTTCGGCAACTTCATTCCTCAAGGCTACCTGGCGTACTCCGTTAAGGCATTTTTTGAGAACGACGGGGGCCGCTGCCATATCGTGAGAATTGCGGCTCCGATAGCTTCCACTGCAACCGACGGTACGGTTATTCAACCAGCGGACGGCCAGTCCTCCATCGTGCTCTCAACAACGGGCTTCGTGCCTGGCGCCGTTGTCACTGTCCGACGCGATGACATGCATCAGTCTGATCATCTTTTGCAGGACGTAAATCCGGCAACACGCGTATTCACCTGGCAACAGCCGCTTGAGCCTGAGCTTATTGGCTTCCCTCTTGAATTTGCCACCGGTGCTGCATCCGCGACAGGTGTGCTGTTCGATGCTTCTGGGCAGCCAACGCTTAGTATCGATGCTATAAGCCCCGGCAAATGGGGCAACCGGCTCACTATCACGGTTTCGCACTCGAACGGCGCAGCCACGCGCACCAGAGACGCGATTCAACCGGCAACTCGCGCGGCATCGCTGGTGAGTTCACTCACTGGTTTTGTTGCTGGCGCATTGGTCAAGGTATTTCAAGACCAGGGCGGGCCAACCTTGGTCGAGTATCACCTGGTGCAATCGCTCGAACCTGGCTTGAGAATGATCACCTGGGATACAGCGCTGGCAGCAGGCTTTGATATTACGAAACCGATTTCTTTTGAGACCGTTGAATTCTCGCTGGCCGTATTGCTCGACGGCAAGATCATTGAAGGTTTCACAGGCCTCTCGCTTGTCGTTTCGCATCCGTCTTATGTGGAAGCATTGATCAATGCCCGTTCCAATCAGATTAATGTAACGAACCTGCATTCTCCCAGCGCAGCTCCAAAGAATTTGCCGGATCCTGCGGCCTCCAACCTGATCAATGGCACTTTACGTCTGCAAGCTGGACGTGACGGAGTTGTCGCCTTGCAAACACAGGACTTCACCGGTTTGCCCGGAGACGCCCAAAAAAGAGGCATCGCCACGCTGGAAGATGTGGATGAGATTGCGATCGTAGCCGTTCCTGACATTTTGATCCAACCCGCTCCGCAGCCGCAATATCTTCCTCCCATTCAGCAGAAGCCTGATCCCTGCGTGCTCTGCCCAGGCCTGCCGCCGCCGGCTGATCCGCCTCGGCCGCCGCTGAATGAATCTTCTCCCGTGTTCACGCTGGATGACATTTTTTATGTGCAACAAGCGCTTATCGAGCACTGCGAGAGAATGCGGTACCGCATTGCCGTGATTGATGCCCCGATTTTTTCTGGCGCCAAAGAATCGCGCGAGGTGGCGGAGATACAGACGTGGCGTCACCGCTTTGATTCCACGTACGCCGCTCTCTATTTTTCCTGGGTCCTGGTCTATGACCCGCTGCAGTTGGGCGGCAACACAGTGCGTGCAATACCGCCCAGCGGCCATGTAGTTGGCACTTACACACACTTCGATCTGCTGACCGGCGTGCATCGCGCTCCGGCTAATTTTGAGCTGAACTGGATACAAGACCTGCTGGTGGATGTGGATGCGAGCACGCAGGGAATTCTCAATCCCATGGGCATTAACTGCCTGCGCTCCTTCCCGGGCCGTGGCCTGCGCGTGTATGGCGCGCGCACTGTCAGCAGCGATCCTTCATGGATCTACGTAAATGTCCGGCGCTTGATGATGATGATCGAAAAGGCGGTGGAGAACTCGCTCCAGTGGGCGGTCTTTGAACCTAACAATTTCAAGCTGCGTATCTCTGTTACCAGCGCTCTCACCGTGTTCCTGGAATCCATTTATGAAGCAGGCGCGCTTGCAGGCACAACGGACAACGAGGCCTTCTTCGTCAAATGTGACGCACAAAACAATCCTCCTGAAGTAACGGATGCGGGACAGTTTATTGCAGAGGTTGGCGTGGCGCCGGCGATTCCGGCAGAGTTCATCATCTTCCGCGTGGGTAAGACGCAGGACCGGCTGGAGGTGACTGAATGATCGGGAACCGGATTGATCCGTTTCGCGGATTTAATTTTTCCGTAACCATGACCGATTCCACCAGCGTCCTGAGCCTGGCATTCAATGTAAGCGGTGTACCTGCCGCTGGCAGTTTTAGCGAATGCAGCGGTCTGGAAACCACGCTTGCGGTTGAAGACTATCGAGAAGGCGGCAATAACGGCCTGGTCAGGAAATTTCCTTCAAACGTCACCTGGGGAAACATCAAGCTTCGCCGCGGCATTGCCTTGAATGACTCGTTATGGCAGTGGCACTTCGATTTTGTGGAAGGACACGGCAAGCGCCGCGATGGAGTGATCACGCTGATGGATGAACAACAAAATCCAGTGAAGGCGTGGCGATTCAAGCGCGGGCTGCCGGTGAAGTGGCTCGGTCCAAGCTTGAATGCAAGCTCCGGCCAGGTCGCGATTGAAGAGCTTGAGATCGGGCATGAAGGCATCAAGCTAATGCACTCCGGCGGCGGACTATTTGGAGGATTCTGATGGAGCTAATCGTCAACAAAATGAACAGCACTGTTCGCGCCGTGGATAGCCAGGCTCTGCTGCATCCGCAAGTGATGGACAGTATCACGGATAAATTGATCGCGCGCGTAACGGACTATCTGAAACACGAGCAAACGGTCAAGGAAGAGAGAAAGATGCGTCCTTCCATGACCTCACATGAAATTTCTTCCTGGGAGTAAAGCATGCTGTTGACCTTATTGAAAGCATACATCCAGCGGTTGAAGCCAGACGGGGGCATGGACGGAGCTCCATTTCCCGTCCAGTTCAATCCCACGGAGTACACGCTGAGCAAGGGCGCACAGATTGCGGAGATTCCCGTACCTGGCCTGGACCAACCCATTCTTCAATTCGTGCGTGGACAGACGGAAACCATGTCCCTGGACCTGTTCTTTGATACTACGGAAGACGGAACGGGAGCAGGAGCAACTCCGGTCACGGGAAAGACCGACCAGTTTTATCAGCTCATCAAGATCGACAAAGAAACTCACGCGCCGCCAATCCTCCGCTTTATGTGGGGACAGCAAGGTTTTGCCGGCGCCAACATGACAGGGAACTGGTCGAGCCAGGCCCGTAGTGATGGCTTCCAATGCGTAGTGGAAAGCGTAAAACAGCGCTTCACGTTTTTTAGTTCTGAAGGCATTCCTCTGCGCGCCGTGCTCACGGTGAGCCTGCGCGAGTATTACAGCCTGGAAGAGCAGGTCCAAAGAATCGATTTTCACTCTCCAGACCATACACATTCTTACGTGGTGCAGCGTGGTGACACCCTGGCCCGAATCTCCGCTGCGAAATATGACGACCCCCGCCAGTGGCGGGCCATTGCTGAGAACAACAACATTTCAGACCCGCTTGATTTGAAGCCGGGCACGGTCCTGGAGGTCCCGGCAATTCGCTGATTATGGCTACTACAACGGTCGACATCTTCAATAACCATCGCACGTTTTATGTGCCGCAATTCCAGGTGAGCATCGCCGGCAAGACGCTCAAGGAAGGGCTGCTGCGCGACGTGATGCAGGTCACCTATCGTGACAGTGTTGAAGAAATCGATTCGTTTGAACTGGTGGTCAACAACTGGGACGCTGGTGCAGGCAAGCCCCAGCCAAAGTACGAGCCGAATTCACGGCCTGAATTTTCCGGCATTTTCGATCCCGGACAGAAGCTGGAATTGCGCATGGGCTACATGCCGGAAATGTTTTTGATGCTGACCGGTGAGATTACAACTCTGGAGCCTAATTTTCCTGAGGCAAGTTACTCCACGCTTTCAGTGCGCGGCTTGAATGTGCTGCATGCGTTGCGGACGGAGCAACACACTGATTCCTGGCCCAACACCAAAGACAGTGACATTGCCGCCGATCTGGGAAACCGGTCATTGCAGCCGGGTAAAGCAGGCCTCGGGATCAAGGTCATTACGAATCCTGCGAAGGATGAAACGGCCGAAACTTTTGTGATGATGGACAACCAGTACGACATTGTTTTCCTTTTACAACGGGCACGCCGCCATGGATATGAAGTGGTGCTGAATGAAGTCAGCCCCACCAATCCTGAGCGCAACATCTATTTCGGCCCATCCAGCACCAAGCGTGAAACTGCAGTGTGCCGCCTGGTCTGGGGAAAAACCCTGACTTCCTTCAAACCCAAGCTGGATACAAGCCGCCAGATTTCTGAAGTGATCGTCCGGGGCTGGGACCGCAAGAACAACAAGTTGATCGAAGAAAAAATGAGCTGGAAAGATCTGGTGCCGGCGGGGCCGGAGCAGCAGCGGTTGCAATTGATCAGCCAGGCGTTTGGCAACCGCAAGGAAGTCATCACCAACCAGCCAGTGCGCACGTCGGCGGAAGCAAAACAAAAAGCCACTGATCTGCTCACGCGGCAGCTCCGCAACGTTGTGGTGGCAAACGGCGTTACGGTTGGCCTGCCCGATTTGCGGGCGGGACGCAAAGTGCAGATTGAAGGCTTGGGCGACCGGTATTCGGGGACCTATTACATCACCTCGACAACACACACCATCGGCGAAGGGGGATATCGCACGCAGTTTGAGGCGCGGCGCGATCCTGCTGACCAGCAACCGGGAGGATCAAAGTGAGCAAGATTCATGGGTTGGTAACGGCAAAAGTGAAAGATCGCAATTCTCTCGGGCAAGTTCTGGTGGTTTATCCCTGGCTTACAGGCAACAACACGGGTTACTGGGCGCCCGTGGCAACAATGATGGGCGGCAACTCACGGGGTTCCTGGTTCATGCCGGAAAAAGAAGATGACGTGCTAGTGGCGTTCGATCACGGCGACTTTGATCACCCTTACGTGGTGGGCTTCCTGTGGAATGGACAGAACAAACCACCGGCGCTCGATCCTGCCACCGACGCCGATCCACAGCGGCGAATCCTGCGCTCAGTCAATGGACACATGATCGAAATTTACGATCCGGATGTAGGTTCCGACGGAGACAAGGGCTATATACGTTTTCGTGACGCCTACGGCAGCGAGATCGTGATGCAGAACTCTGAGGTCAGGATTCACGCGGTAGGATCCCTGACCATTGAAGGCGCCAACATTACCATCGCCGGACGCTGGGTCGATCCCGGAGCAACAAGCAATATTTGAAGTGAACGCAATGGCCACTGTACCTCAAAAAATCGATCTGCCAAAGAAGCCGAAGGGCTGTTCGGTGATTCCACGGCCAGCGCCAATCACAATTCCAACACCGTTTGGCGTCGAGCTAAAAACAATCACTGATCTCTCCAAAGGCATACCTAACGACTGCGCCATTGTACACAGTCTGATGCTGCAGTTGACGCCGATGCTCGCGGGCTTCAGTTGCATCCTGAAAATCCTTAACGTCCTCGGGGCGCTGACCAAGTTCGCCAAGTCGCCTCTTACGGCATCCGGCGACTTGATCTCAGCTCTGGGTAAGGCATCCGACTGCATCGGATTACCAATCAACCCCAAACCTTGGATCGACATGATCAAAGCCATTCTGCAGGTGATTCTGGCCTTTATCGGTTGCCTGATTCAGGGGTTTGAGAGCGTTCGCAACCTGAAGATCGGCATTGACCTGGATGCTGAAGGTGGTACGCCCCTTTTGCTCAACACACTCGATTGTGCCAAAGGCAACGGCGACACCTCCCTGGCTAGCCTCATGGAGGGCATGTCGGCAATCGAGCCGTTGATGTCCATCATTACGACGATTACAGGAATTGTTCCTGGACTCGACAGCATTATCAAGCTGCCGAGCCTTGATCTGTCGTCGGGTGGCGACGATCCCCTGCAACCGATCATCGATTTCCACGACAAGTTGTCAGAACTTGTAGACGCAATTCCTTAGCGAGAATTATTGATGGCAAAGCCGAATACACCAACGCGCACGTTTCTCGGGACCGGATGGCAGTTCCCTATTCGCGTGAATCCGCAGGGAGGCTTGAGTTTCTCTTCAGGTGAACAGAACGTGGCGGAATCCATCTGGCTGATTCTGGCCACGGCGCAAAATGAGCGCCAGATGCGTCCTCGCTTTGGTTGCGGCATGCACGAACTGGTCTTTGCTCCCAACAATCCCAGCACTTTCGGCAACGTCTCTCATCTTGTGCGCAAGGCGCTTACTGAGTACGAGCCGCGTATTGATGTGCTTGAAGTGCGGGTGGAAACCGGTCCGGAAGAGCCCAATAAAGTTTTAATTCGCGTTGACTATCGCATTCGTTCCACCAACTCGTTCCACAACATGGTGTATCCGTTCTTTATCCATGAGGGGCCGGGAGCATAAACCATGCCGCTGCAAGCGCCAATTCTCGACGATCGCACATTTGACCAGATCCTGGGCCAGGCTAAGCTGCTCATTCCACGCTACGCGCCAACCTGGACAAATCAAAGCGAAACCGACCCGGGTATCACCCTGATGGAGCTGTTCGCGTGGATGACTGAGATGCTGCTGTACCGCATGAACCAGGTCCCCGATCGCAACTACATCAAATTTCTGGAACTGCTTGGCATCACGCTTACTCCCGCGCGTCCGGCGCACGCCGAGCTTACTTTTACGCTTACCAGTTCCAACGTTCAAACCGTGATCATTCCCGCAGGCACGCAGGCAGCTTCCAGCGATGCTAGTCCGCCGCTCGTCTTTGAGACCGACGAAGCCCTGATCGCGCTGGGCGCAAAACTGAAAGTACTGCAAAGTTTTGATGGGTTCAGTTATGAGGTTGTAACCACTGCCAATGGAGCTGCCGGACAATGGTATTACCCTTTTGGCCTGCATGCGCGTGAAGGCAGCGCACTCTTGCTTGGGTTTGATTCACCGGTGGCGTTCTCAACCGACCAGGTAAATCTTGCTGTTTCCGTTTACACCGAAGGTCTTGCTCCGGAAGGCCATCATTGTGACCTCGACCTCAGCGCTCTTCCGGTGGCTTCAACACTGGTATGGGAGTTCTGGGACGGGCGTTTCTGGAACGCCATTAGCCTGGACAAAGATGATAGTCGCGCACTGACCCGCAGCGGACACGTTTATTTTGAGGGGCCGGGAGACAAAATCAAAAAAGACATCATGGGCAATGTCACGGACACATCTCTTTACTGGATCCGTGTTCGCCTGGCAAAGAACGGTTATGACATGGCGCCGCGCCTCTCCGCAGTTCTTACCAACACGGTCTCTGCCACGCAAGCGCAAACTATTCGTGACGAAATACTCGGAGGCAGTAATGGCCGTCCGAACCAGTTGTTCAAGCTGGCAAACACGCCGGTGATCGAGCGTGACACTCCTATGACGCTGACTGGCGCCGACGGCCTGACCGTTCAAGTTACCAGCGTTGAAATTGACGTGGATGAAGGCGCAGGACTGCAAGCGTGGCAGGAAGTGGAGGATTTCTTCTCCTCTGGACCGGACGATCCTCATTTCACGCTCGACCGCACCACAGGCGAAGTGCAATTTGGCGACGGCCAATTTGGAAGGATTCCGGTTGCCAATCCTGCAAATCCCAACGCTAACATCGTGGCTAGTGTGTACCGTTTTGGCGGCGGCAAGCGCGGCATTGTTGGCACCGGAAGCATTAAAGCACTGCAAACGTTTGTAGATGGCGTGGATTCAGTCACAAATCTTCAGCCGACCATGGGTGGAACGGATGAAGAGTCATTGTCAGACGCCAAGCTGCGCGCGCCCCAAACCCTCAAGAGCAAGAACCGTGCTGTAACAGCGGAAGACTTTGAATTTCTGGCAGAACAAACACCGGCGGTCCGCATTCGCAGGGCTAAAGCATTGCCGCTGGTCCATCCAAAGTTCTCTGGCATGCCCATACCCGGAGTGGTCACTGTAATTGTGGTGCCGGAAAGCGACGCGCCCAACCCGATTCCCGGCGATGCCACGTTGGCCCTTGTGTGCGCTCACTTAAACGTTCATCGCCTGCTGACTTCAGAGGTGTACGTGGTTGCGCCCAAATATCGTCTGGTGCAAATCGATGCCAACATCGTCGTCAAACCCGATTCTGATCTTAGTGTCGTGAAGAAAGCGGTGGAGCAGGCGCTCACTGGCTGGTTCCACCCCTTGACCGGCGGCGCCGATGGAACCGGATGGCTGTTTGGCGGAACGATCTTTTATTCGGACGTTTATCGCGTGATCCTGCAAATTCCGGGCGTTGCGCGGCTGCTCGATAACCAGCTTGTGATCTGGCTGGACAAGCAGCGCCAGGATTTTTGCCGCGATGTGCCGCTCAACGATGGTGAGCTCACGTATTCGCTGGCGCACCAAATCAGTGTTTCGTACGGAATGTGATGATGAGTAAGCAAAACATTTTGCTCAACCAACTCGCCGGCTGGCAGCAAGTGCTGCTGGACCACCTGACCGATGACGGTGGCACGCTTCAGCTACGTCTTCTGCCCGGCATTGCGCGTCCTCTAATCAGCGCCGATGGCACCTTTGGCGGATTCGCCAATCCCTCAGGCCTCGCAGTAGATTCTCAAGGCCAGATTTATATCCTGGACTCCGCGGACAATCTGATCAAACGCTTTGATCAGTGCCTGCAACAGTTCATTGTTCTGCCCTGTATAGGTGGAGCCGGAGATGATCCCCGGCAATTGAACACGCCCGGTGGAATTGCAATTTCCGGCCGCGATGATCTGTATGTCGCCGATTCAGGAAACTGGCGCGTGCAGGTTTTCAGCGTTAAAGGCCTCGCGCTACGCAGAGTTCTTGGGCCGTATGCGGTAAGCAATGCGAATGGAAAAGTCACGATCACACCGGCTTCATTTACACGCAATCTTGCGGCCACGGGAACATTGTGTGATGTGCAGCTGTCACCGCCGGCAGGCATCTGGAGCCCTGCGGATGTGGCTGTCTCCTGCACCGGCTGGCTTTACGTGGCTGACCGCGCAAACGGCCTGGTCCATGTATTCGATCCGTATATGTGCTGGCGCAAGGCCTATGACGGAGCTTCCGCGTCTTCACCGGCCCTGCAAAAGCCGGTCCGCATTGCTCTTGATCGCGAGTGCAGGATTTATGTGATTCAGGAAGGCTCAGACCACGTTGTGGTGCTGGATGCAGATGGCAACTTCAAGGCCAATATGAGCGAGCCTGCAGATGCGCGCGGCCGTTTTTGTCCCGCCGCGGTTGCGGTGGACGACCAAGGCAACATCCATATTGCCAGCACCTATGCGCTCTTTCAGTTCCAAGCTGATAGCAATGGGCAATATTGCTGCGTTAGCACAAGCCAACTGGCCAGCGGCAACGTTAATGATTTGATTTTTGATCATCAAGGAAATCCGGTGGTCGCCAGCGGCACGCAAGTGCTGCAAATGCCCGCAAAGGCGATGTATGAGCCGCAAGGCGTCTTTATCAGCGATGCGCTGGATAGCCGTATCTATCGCTGTCCATGGCATCGGGTGGTGATGCATGGAGCCATTGCTACCGGGACGCAGATTTTCGTGGACACGCTGACCGCGGAAGAGACAAAGACTCCGGCAGAATTGTTCAGCCTTCCGGAGGAGCGCTGGACGCCTTCTGCCACCAACAGCAGCGTGGATGCCGGCGATTGGGATTGCCTGGTGCAAAGTCTTCCTGGCCGTTATCTATGGCTGCGTCTGCGCTTCCAAAGCGACGGCAAAGCCACACCTTGCGTTGACCGGCTGCGCATTTACTATCCGCGTTCTTCTTCGCTCAAGTATTTGCCCGCCGCCTTCAGCCAGGATGAACCGAGCCGCCACTTTCTGGACCAGTTCCTTTCGATCTTTGACACCATGTGGGCCACCGTGGGCGATCGCTTGAACATCATCGCCGCACTCTTCGATCCCATGGCCACGCCCGCCGCGGCAAACAAGGATTTTCTTACCTGGCTGGCAAGCTGGCTTGGTCTGTCTTTGGACCGCCACTGGCCGGAGGATCGGCGGCGCGCTTTGCTGAAGAACGCATGGAAGCTGTACAACCTGCGCGGAACGCCGGAAGGATTGCGGCTGCACATTCAACTCTATACAGGAATTGAGCCCCAGGTGTTGGAGCATTTCCGGCTGCGCCGCTGGCTATACGCAGGGCATGCGCGCCTGGGCGACCAGACCGCTTTGTGGGGAGCTGACATTGTTGACCGACTGGAGTTGAACGTGCACTCGCAGTTGGGAACAGTCCAGCTCATTGATACCGGCGATCCACTGAGTGACCCGTTTGCAAATGAAGCGTACCAGTTCACGGTCTTTGTTCCGCAACGCGGCGCAGCCCCGTTGAGTCCGCAGGATGATGCGCTCCAACAACAGACGGTGCAACGAATCATCGAGATAGCCAAGCCTGCGCACACGCTGGGCTATCTCAAGATGACCCAGCCGCGCTTCCGCATTGGCGTGCAGTCGTTCATCGGTAAAGACACGGTGGTAGGCGTTTATCCGGACCAGGTAATCACTGGAGATTCAAAGTTGGGCTATGACAGCGCTCTAAGCCAGTCCCGCGGTGAGCAAAGGCCACCGGCAGGACGCCTGGGTGAAGCTGCGCGCATTGGCACTACGGCATTGATTAATTAGAGCGAGAGAGGGAATCCATTATGGCATGCTGCAATGGACATAACACAAGGCACGATGAGAGCTGCGTTGAGTGTGAGAGCCCCCAGCTGGCAAGAAATAATTTTTTTACCGGCAAACTTCTGGTGGAACGCGACTTCACCGATGAGCAACGCTTCTTTCTCGGCAAAGAACGCCGCCATAACCAGCGGCTGCATGGCTGGGGCACAGTCTGCGGCCTGAAGGTAGAGCAACATCCGAATCCTGCTTGCCGCAACCAATACGTTGTGATTGAGGCCGGTACCGCGATTGATTGCTGCGGACATGAAATCCTGCTGCGTGATGAAGAAGTATTCGATTTTCGCGATGCATACCGCGATGAATGGAAACGGCTCAATGGAGAAAATGCCGAGCCTGACCAGACAGAGCACAAATTGCAGATCTGCATTCGTTATCGCGAATGTGCCGCTGAACCGGTTCCATCATTATTCAATGAGTGCGGATGTGACGATAATGGCTGCCAGCCTAACCGCGTTTTGGAAGGCCATGAGTTCAGAATCATTCTTGATGCTCCTGACCAGACGAAAGATCCGCTCACGGTAAAACTGCAATGGGATGGCACCATCAGTAAGCTCGATCACCCAAAGCGCATTCTTCTGCAGGATGATCGGCTTTACATTCTCACTGGCGGCACGGATGCCAGCATCGTTTCCGCCAGCGTAACTACGGGAGCTACTTCGGTACCGCAATCATTTGCGCAGACAACCGGGCTCGATCTGGCGATTTCACCCGACGGCAAAGCGCTTTACCTAGCGGTGAAAGCTGCGGCGGATACCGACCCTAAAATTCTCATGCTTGACCCAGCGAACCTGGCAACAGCCCCGAGTAAAACACTCAAGCTTACAGGCGCCGCGACCGGAGAAGTGCGACTCGCGGTAAGTCCGAATGGCAGTCTTTTTGCCGCCAGTCCAAAACAAAACAAGTTGTTCGTTTGGAACAATAGTCTTGCCGCGCAGCCCGATATCGCTGTGGGCACAACTCCTGTAGCGGTCGCGGTCTCCTCTGCGGGCGCGTATCTCTACACTGCGAACAACGGCAGCGGCGATTTCAGCGCAGTAAAGCTGGCGGACGGCTCTGTCCAAACAGGCAGCCTGCCCGCCGGAACTAAGCCTGTATCGCTCAGCGTAGCCAGCACAACCGCAGGAGACAATCTGGCATTTGTGGATCCGGCGGCCCCAAAACAGCTTTTTCTTGTCGGATGGCGGCCGGATGCTGTCTCGCCTGCGCCTAAAGTTCTTCCGCTGGGCAGCCCGCTTGGTGGATTTGCCCATGCTCCCGTCAGCGCGGTCTATTCACCCGCCGGAAGGTGGGCTTACGTCCTGGAACAGGACAGCACCGACAAGAAAGCCTATGTGCAGCCGGTGGATGCGCATGCAGTTGAGCTCAATCAACCGAATGCAATGGGCGCAGCCGTACCCGTAGGTGAAAATCCGCTGGAAATCATCGTTACGGAAGATGGCAAGCGCCTTTATGTCTCTTATGACGGTGACGGTACTACTGATCCGGGAGCAGTAGCGGTGGTGGAAGTCACGGAGGAATCCTGCGTTGATATTTTCAAGGAAGTGCTGGAGCCGTGCCCGAATTGTGCTGAAGAAAATTGCCTGATTCTGGCAACGATCAAGAACTATGTTTACTCAGCGGCAGTAGTTGAGGCCGACATCGACAATTGGACCGACCGGCAGATCCTGCCGAGCACGCAATTAATCACAGAAGTGGTCGAGTGTCTTTTGCAGCAGAGCGGCACGCAGGGTAGCCAGGGCGCACAAGGACCGCCAGGGCAAACTGGGCCTGCCGGACCAACCGGCCCGAATGGACCAACAGGACCGACTGGCCCCACTGGCCCCACCGGACCAACAGGGCCACAGGGCCCGAAAGGCGATTCTGCGCTCGATCCTGATCTCACGCACATTTGTGGAATCAATTGGGACCACGGTCTTCCCGCAACATCTCAGGTGTTTGATAGCTTGCGAAAAGACGGCCTCATCATCGCCTTTGACGGTCCGGTTAAGAACGTTGATATTCACTCGGAAAGTCTCCTGGTGCTCTTCTCGCCTTTTGTGTTTACGAATGTTCCCGACACGCGCACGTGGGTGGAGTTGGTCGCGCGTCCGAATGGCATTACCGGCGCGACGCTCGCTTTGAGTCCGACAACTGCCGGAAAAGGCTGCTTGATCAAAGAAGTTACCGCTATTCCCGCGCCGAATCCGAATGGAACTCCGCAAGACACTGAGGTGAACGGAGCGATTTTTCGTCCGCGCAGGGGATGGGACAACGGAAATTATCGCGTGATCTTCAAGGGGGACTACGTCCGTGACAGCGACAAGAAACGCCCTAGCAAAGCGGTGGATGGCGACCACCTTCCCCAATGGGTGCCGAAAGCCAAAAGCGGCGATCAGATTCAAGGTGGAACGTTTGAAAGCTGGTTCTCGGTTGGAAAACAAGGATAGGAGGCGCGATGCCGCTGACACTAGGAAATTTCTTTGGAACAACGGATACTCGGCAAACTTCACAGATATCGTGCTCCTGTCCGGCGTGCACCGGGCTGAATTGTCTTGAGCGCCCGCGCTTTTTTGCAGGACAGTTGATCAGTGAAGCCGAGCTGAATAGCGAAATCGATTACATGCTCGCGAAGCAGCGCCTGCACAACCGGTATCTCCACGGCGTGGGCACCGTCTGTGGCCTGGAAGTGGTATGCAGTAACTGTGATGGCCAAGTCATCGTCAAACCCGGTTACGCGATTGATCCGTGCGGCAATGACATTATCGTCTGCACTGAGCAACGGTTTGACTTGCTCAAGGCGATCAAGGCTTGTTGCGATTCGTGTAAGAAAAAGTGCAAGACGGATTGCGATCCATACCTGCCGGCCGGCGACCCAGGATGCACTGGCCTGGAGCAGCACTGGTGCATCACGATTACCTATCAGGAGAAGCCCACTCGGCCTACCACTCCGTTGCGCAATCAGCCAAAGAGCTGCAGTTGTGGCGGGTCCTGCGGCGGTTCATGCGGATGCGGCTGTAGCAGCGGAGGTGACAATGGCAGCAAGAGCGCGGGGAATGGATGCTCGACGGCGAGCACATCGTCCAGCGGAAGTAAGACAACGGCGCTTTCGTGCGAACCCACGCGCGTGCTTGAGACTTTTCAACTAGGCGTGGTCGAAGACACACAGGAATGCGATACCGCGCAGGCGCTCTTCGGAAACACCCTGTTTGCCAAGATCCTGGAATGTTTCATGGGCATCGCCGGATTCAGCACCAAGATCTCTTCAACCTCGTCACAGCTGATCGGCGAAGCTATCACGGGAAAGCTCGCAAGCTCGCAAGCCAGCAACACGGACGCATTCGCCGCCTGTTGCCAGTTCCGGCAGTATGTAATCGACCTGTTCAGTAATGGCGAATTCGATACCAGGTGCCAAATCCTGAAGGTATTTGATGAGGTCACGTGTCAGCAGCCGCCGTCGCAGGGTGTTGGAGTGACAGTTGCCAATTTTGGTAGTGATCCGCAATACCTGCAAAATATCCAAGACACGATTTCCAAGATTTTTATAGCGCTCATTGAATATTTTCGTGAATGCATTTGCCATCAGCTTCTCCCGCCCTGCCCGGCAGATCCGGCAGATGACCGGCTCATCCTGGCCTGCGTCACCATCAAGGACGGCAAAATTATTGATATCTGCAACTTCAGCTGCCGTAAGTTTGCCGGGGCGTTCCCGTCATTCTTCTACTGGCTCTCCATCGTTCCCATTGTTCCCCTAATCAGGTCTGTGGTTGATAGCTTCTGCTGCGGGCCGGCCTTCCTGCGCAAAAATTCGCCTTTGGTAAATGAGATGGAAAAGATCGATCCTGCCGGCGGCTTGCAACGCGCGCTGGCGGAAGGCAACTTTGCCTTGCCGAGAATGCTGCTGGAACGCTTTGGCGACTTCATGCAGAAATTTTCACTCGATGGAATTATCGGCAGCATTCCTGCAGGCGGACTGAACCTAGCTACGCTGCGCGGGATGTCCGTGAGCAACGCCCAGGAATCTCTCAAGGCCTTCGGCGTTTCCTTCGATGAGCGAAAAGTAAATTCACGCGCGGAGATACCTATCTTCCCGCAGGTAATGGGTTCGCCCATGAGTTACCTGCTGCCTTTTGCCCGGCAGGGGGACAACATCATTCTGTACCACGATGGCACCACAGTACTTGAAGTTCAGCCTTCTGTCCCAATGCAGTCGAACTTACGAAACGTGCAATCGGTTGACGTGCAATCGAACGCGCAGGATGTTTCAGCTCTACGGAAACAGGTTGAGTCATTGCAGGCAGAAGTCGACAAACTTAAGAAGGCCGGCTCGGCCAGGAAGAAATAAGGAGGCGGCATGGCTACTGACGAAATTCTGCGGCTGCATTACTACGAGCGCCAGTATCTGGGTGCGGCCGATCTTGAAGACCAGCAGACATATCTTCGTGACATGCGCCGGCGCCACAACCTGGGGCCGCACACATGGGGAATTGTTACCGGCCTTGACCTGACAGAAACACCCGTTGCCGGAGATCCTACGGCGGTTGACTTGTTTGTTCAACCCGGCATGGCGATTGACGGCTTTGGACGCGAGATTCTGGTCATGTCCCCCGTAAAACTCGACCCGCTGTTGTTTGATTCATTCGCTAACCAGCAGCACCGGGACTTGTGGATTTCTTACAATCAGTTGCAAGCCCAGCAACCCACTGGAGGCTTCGCTCAATGTGACGTAGCCAACCAGTTCGGCCGGATTGTGGAGACGTACAAATTTGAGATCGATCCTCCGCAGCCGCCAAATGATGATGTGATCGTCAATGGCAAATCGGTAAATCCAGCATCAACCAATATCACGATCCCGGCTGATGATTCGGTGCCTTACCAGGAGTTTCCTGACGATAGCAATGACCCTCGATGGCTTATACAGCTGGGCACTGTAAATTGGGATGGCGTCAATCACAAATTTCTTCCCGCCAGTCCGCATGAACGCCTCACCAATGGCCGTGTCTATGCAGGATTGGTTGGGCAGAATATTTACGGGCCGGTTCCCATGCCCGATCCGGCGAATCCTCCCACGGCAGACGGCCCACGGTTTTTTATTCAACCACGTTTCCCCGCTGCTACTCCTGACACGTTTGATTTTGCTGAAGTCAAGGGCCGCATGCAGGTGGATGGCAGGCTGACAGCAAAAAAAGATGTGCAGATACACGGCGGCCAGCTCCAGTTTCTTGATCAAGGCGGCAAGGATGACAATGTCCCGCTGTGGATGCAACGCACTGCCGGAAATGGAGGAGTGGGCAGCGACCTTCGAGTTCATATCGGCGATTCAGACAGTGACAAGACAACGCGCCTCACTATAGGCCCCAAGTCCGGATCGGCAGAAAAAGCCGTTCTCGCGGTAAGAGCGGATGACAACATTGACATCTCCACAGGCAGCGTGAACTTTGGCGCAGAGACACGGCAGATGCTGAACCTGTGGAAGGCGAACTATGGCATTGGCGTGCAAAGTGGCACCCAGTACTACCGCACCGATTCCGCCTTCCACTGGTATAAGGGTGGCAAGCACGCGAACGACCCCACATCGCCGGACAACGGCACGCTGCAGTTGGAGGTTGACGGTTCCGGGAACCTGAACACCACGGCAGACATCAACATTCCAGGCAACATCAATTTTGGCGCGAAGGAACGCCAGATGTTGAATTTGTGGAACGCCAACTACGGGATAGGCATACAGGATTTCACTCTCTACTTCCGCACGGACAGTGACTTTTGCTGGTTCCTGCGTGGAGTCCACGTAGGTGGACGAAGCGATCCCGGTGGCGGCGTTCTGGCAATGAAGCTGGATTCGGGCAGCAATCTTTCGGTGAGTGGTAATTTCACTGCTAGCGGCAACGGCACTATCGGGGGCACCCTCTCGGTTGGCGGCACTGAGAACATTGGCGGCAATCTGAATGTCGGCGGGAACCTGAATGTCAGCGGCAGCAGCAACCTCTTCAAAGCAGTTCCTTTCACCTTTGCAATCAAAAACAATACACAGGGCCCGCGGCAGCAGACCCTGACATATAGCGGGTTCTCACAGATTTACACCGCGTTTGTCGTGCTTCAGGGATTCAGCATCTGGGACAATGACGGTAATACCAATTTTTCCAATTTCAACAATGATCCAGATGTAAACGCGATTCCTCAGCACGTCCATGTTCGAATTGTTGGAAATCCAACCACCACACAGACTACGGTCGAGATTTTCTGTTCTGAGTCACTCAAAAGCAATGAAAGCGACAACACCGTGCTCTTTACGCTTGTCGTATTAGGACGGCCATGACCGCACTGAAAAGGGAGAGCGTATGAGTGAAAAATTGGCAACGCTGGAAGAAGAATATCGCAAGGGACAAAAGATGCTGGCGGAGTTGGATGAACGCCGCAACCAGATTCGCGATACTCTGCTGCGGATTAGCGGGGCAATCCAGGTACTGCACGAACTGGGGGCGCAACAACCAAACCCGGAATTGCTGGCAGTGAGCGGCGCCGGTGACTGATTGCCTGCGCATTGAGGAGTTGGCGAATACTTATCTCGCTCCTCGCGGCCATCCCGCGCCGGAAAGGCTTCGCTCAGAGCTAGACGAGCTTGCGCGCCATCGCCTAAACGCGTGTTGTGGGCGCGCGCTCTCTGAGTTGCTGGATCCCGCGGATAAATCCGTGTGGGTAATTGATGAACTGAACGTCGATTTTCTGATGGATGTAAGCGCGGCGCCTCCCGAAGAGCTGGCGGAGTTTTGGGCCGCGCAGATCGCTCAATCATTATTCGAGACATTTTCCGCCGGGCCGGATGGCGAACATGTCATCCGCTACAAGAACCGCGCGGAATATCTGGCCCGGTTTTTGCGCGACCTGGCCGATGGAAGAGCATGGGGACAATGGTATTACAGCCAATTTGAGACCCTGCGCAGCCTGCCAACCAATGCAGCAATGCGGGAAGCACTTTTTCGCGACCCTGATGAGGCCGAGTCAACGCTGCTCCATTTGTACCAGGACGCCGAGTTCAACTCTGTTGCCAGTTTACTTAGCGCGCTTGATCAACACTTGTTGATGCAACTGTGCTCTCCGGAAGAAACGACGCCGACCAGCGCATGTTTTTCCGCCGTGCTGAATGCATGGAGAGAGCTTGGACCGCGCCGGCAGGCCTTCGATCTTGGGCTCTACGCGCAAATGCGCAGCAGCCATCCTCAACTTTCGCCGACGGAAGTGCGCTCAAGCATCGCTCATTTGAGCGTTATCGCCAGATGGATCGAGCTTTCTCAGTTCAACACGCTGGTTTCCGCTCTACGGGCGGGCGATCTCGACCGGGTCATGAAGTTGTTGCCGGCGCAGGAGCAGGATAGCTTGCTCTTGTTGTACTCCTTGAGCGCCGCAGAGCCAGCATGGATAGCAACGCTTAGCTCGCTCGATAAATCTGACGGCTCTGCTTTGATCACAAGAGAGCGTCCGCCGCTGTTAAACACAGGCGTAAACCACTTCAGATCTTCTTTGGGTGGGCTGTTTTTGCTGCTGCCCGGCTTGGCTGAGGAGAAAGAACTCGTGCGCATTTTTGGCCATCAAGATGGCAAGACGCTGCGCTATCTACTGCTGCTCGCTTGTTGCGGGCTGCATCGTGAGGATGTCACGAATGATCCCGCGCTGTTGTTGGCCGCCGGATTAGATTCAGCACCCGAACTAGCCGCTCTGCGATCCATGCAGTTGCCACCTGTATTAGACCAGTATGAGTTTGCGATTAATGAACAGGACCTTCAGCCTTTCCAAACACATTTGTCCCAACTTCAACTTGATGGTGGACTGTGCGCTCAATTAGCCAACACCGCAGCCTTGCTCACAAAACTTCTCGCACAACGGTTGCCTGGACTGGGCAACAGCAGCCCCGGATTCCTTTGGCGTAATGTCGTTTCCGGAGATACATGGTTTACGGCAGGCCTAGGAAAAATCCTGGTGGAGCTTTCTGCCAGGCCGCTTGAAATCGTTATGAGAATGGCCGGTTTTCACGAATTGATCCTGCACCTTCCCTGGCTGCCGGAAGATGAAGTGCGAATCCGGTTCCAGGACCGATAGGAGAGCGCGATGGCATTCACTACAACTGCGGAACACCTCACGCTCGAATGCCGCTGGCTTGAGCTGTTGTTGCGGCGGCAAATTCTGCGCCTTCGCACGCTACGCGCACAATGCCCGGAAGAATTTCGCGGTTTGTGCATTGCAGATGGCGAAGCTGATCTGCTGCTGGCCAATGCAGAAGACCAATCCATTGCACAAGAGGCGGCTTCACTAGAACAGAAGACTGCCGAAATCCTTGAAGAGATCGAGCAGCATGCGCTGGTATCGCCGGACCTTCCGTTCCAGCAATTGCGCGAGCGTTTTGGACTTTCAGACCTGGAAGCGCGCGTGTTCATGATAGCTCTTGGCCCCGAGTTGGATTTGCGCTTTCAGAAGCTTTATGCCTATGCGCAGAATGACGTAACGCGCCGGTCTCCCACGATTGATCTTGCTCTGAAATTACTGTGCGCCGGACGCGAGGAGCAATGGGAGGCGCGCAAAATTTTTCGGCAGAATGCATCCCTCATCCGCCACGCGCTGGTGCAGCTATCACAAGACGACCAGGGCCATGAACCGTTACTGACACGGGGTCTGAGCGTCCCAAGAAGCGTGGCCGATTTTATGCTGGGACAGCACTCGCTTGATCTGGCGCTGGGAGAGGCGTGTGAAGTCATCCAGCCGCAAAGAGCAATCGCGCAGCTTGATGTGCCGGAAGAAATCAAATTACAGATGAAAATGGCGTTGCCGTCCCTTGCAGACGGTGGCATCGCCATTTTCTGCGGCAGGCACGGATCAGGAAAATGTCTGGCAGCAGAAGCGATGTGCAACGCGCTTGGACGCAAGTTGCTTGTCTGCGATCTTTCCCGGGTTGGAGCGGACCGGCCCAGGCTGGCTTCGCTGTTGAGCCGGGACTGCAGGCTCCTGAACGCGGGTCTTTATTTGAAGACCGGCAAATCGGCAAATGCGGAAACGGAAAAGCTCTGTGCATCGCTGCTTCAGGACCTTGAGCAGCAACCCTTCCCGGTTTTTACAGGCACGGAAAAAGAAGGGTTGAGTTATGCGCAGCACAAGTGCGGCCCACGGTTCCAGTTCGACTTCAGCGTACCGGAGCTGGCAGCTCGCCGTGGTTTGTGGAAGCGCGAGCTGAACGGATCGGGATCGTTGCCGCAGATCGAAGCTGAGTTGAATGATCTGGCCAGCAAGTTTCGCTTTACTCCCGGCCAGATCAGCGAAGTCGCGCAAGAAGCAAGAAACCTTGCATCGCTTCGCGGCAATGACCATGACGTGAAACCATGTGACATTTACAAAGCGGCACGGACCCGCTGCGGTGATGGCCTGGAACACCTGGCGCGCAAGGTTGAGTTGATCTTCTCCTGGGACGATCTTGTAGTTCCTCCGCGAGTGCTCCAGCAGTTGAAAGAAGTAGCCAATAGCGTGAGGCTGCGGCACATCGTCCATGCGGACTGGCGATTTGATACCAAGACGGGAAAGAATGCCGGTATCAGTGTACTTTTTTCGGGAGTGAGCGGAACAGGCAAAACCATGGCTGCTTCCGTAATGGCGCGCGAACTGCAGCTTGATCTCTATAAGATCGATCTTTCGACCGTTGTCAGCAAGTATATTGGCGAGACCGAGAAAAACCTGAGCCGGATCTTCGACGAAGCCGATTACTCCAGCGCAATTCTATTTTTTGATGAAGCGGACGCCCTCTTCGGCAAGCGCTCTGAAGTAAAGGACGCACATGACAGATATGCCAATTTAGAGGTCGCATTTCTTCTGCAAAAAATAGAGCAGTTCTCCGGGCTGGCAGTGCTTGGAACAAACATCAGCCGCAACATTGACGCGGCTTTTGTAAGACGCATGCAGCACATCGTTGAGTTTCCCTTCCCTGACGCCGAACATCGTGAGCGTATATGGCGCGGCATGTTTCCGCGTGAAGCTCCAGTCGCGGAAGATGTGGATTTCACTTTCATGGCACGGCAATTTGATTTATCCGGCGGCAATATCCGCAACGTGGTGACGGCCGCGGCGTTCCTGGCCGCAGAGCAGAGTATGCCTATCGCTATGAAGCACCTGGTGCATGCAACCGGACGCGAGTACCAGAAGCTTGGCAAACTCCCTTCCCGGACAGATTTCGGGGACCACTTCAACGTGCTCTCCGCCATGGCTGACGGTACCCGGGTGTAAATCCAACCAAAATGTTTACCAAGGAACAAGCCGTTGATTCGGGGCCCGAGGTTAAAGGTCCACATCCGAAGGAGAAAAAAGACGCGCCGGGTCTTGGCGGCAATGCCAAAAGCGCGATGGAAGCACAGCTAGGCATTGCTTTGTCTGGGTTTGTTCCTCCGGAAGAAGCAGCCGCCAACCTTTATGCGGAAACAGAAAAAGGACGTATTGCTTCAGTTCTTGAGTTGCAGCGCAACCAGGGAAATTATTACGTTCAGCAGGCCATTGCCAGTTACCAGAAGAAAACAGGCGCTGCTACTCCACTGAAGGTTGAACCCTCGCAGCCGAAGACCACAGATCAGGAAACTGTTCCTCCAGAAAAAAAAGGCAAAGCCGAAGACAAGCTCAAGCCACCTGCCACAACCGACAAGCAAAAGAAGGCCGAACCATCTGCAGGAACCGATAAGGCAGCGGCGCCGAAACCTTCTACACCAGAGAGCAAGCACCCTCCGCAAGTCCCGCCGCCAAAGACCGCCGAACAGAAAAAAACAGCAGAAGATAAACCCGGCCCAAAGCTGGGCACTGCCGCGATGTTTGAAAACAAAGTATCACCCGGTTCCAAGAAACCAGCTGCGGGAAAGGCTGGTGCGGATGGCGCCACCGGGGGCGGCAAAGGCGGCGATCCAGTCAATGAGTGGCGAGGGAAGGTGGAGGCCAAGAAAGCCGGCATTAAACCCACCAAAGTAACGGTTGGCGGAGGCGAGTCACTCAAGACGGCGGCAGACAAATCCGCCGCCGAACGTGACGACAAAGCCAAAAAACTTCCGGATGAAGGAGATAAGGCGATTACCCCTCCCAAGCCGGTGGAGGGCCTGCCTGCGATTCCCGATGATGTAAGCAAAACAGCGCTCAAACTTGTTGACCAAAAACTAGGTTTAAAGTTTGATTCGCAAACACTCCCTGATCTCGCCAAGGAAAGTCCACTACATCACATTCCCATTATTGGCAAAGAGTTTGTCCCCACGGTAGTTCCCACAGATCCAGCAAAGAAAGACGAGGCAGAGGACAAGAAAGACGAGACGGGAAAGAAGAAAGACGAAAAGAAAGAAGAGAAAAAAACAGAGCCACCTCAGCCGACTGATGCGGACAAAGAAGCCGAGAAGAAGAAGCTTTCGCGCACCGGCGCAACAGTAAAAGACGAAGCGCCTCCCGCGGTCGATGTGCCGGAAGGGAAGAAAGTGGATATCGGCAGCGTGGTGGCGCGGCTGATTGCTGAGGAAGGAGCCCAAAGCAAGAAAATTGTGGATGACTCGCGGGCCGCGGCTTTTCCCGGCGTGGCAGATGACGTGAAGAGCAAGTTTGGTCCTGAACTCAATGACGAAGAAATAGGAATCGTGGATGCCGAACTGCGGCGCGTGGCAGAAGCAGCGGGCGTGGAGAAAACAGAGCTAAATAAAAAGGTAGAAGATCGCCGCAAAGAGCTTGCCGACCAGAAAAAGGATGTCGAGGAAGACCGCAGCAAGTCACTGGAAGAAGCCCGCAACAAACAGGAAGAGTCGAGCAAGGCGTTTCTGGGCGTCATCAATGATGTGCGTGACCAGATGGACCGTAGCGCATCCGCCCGGGCAGGAATGGTCAAGGGCAGCGTTGACGCAGAGAAGATCCGGGCCGAACGCGAGCAGTTGATCGATAAGGTAAATCGCAATGTAGGAAACGGAAATGTCAGTTATGAAACCAGCGCCAAGAAACTGAAGGCTGGCCTTGATGCAGAGGTAGCCAAGCAAGTTAAAGCTTACCAGGTTGCAGCGGCAGAAGACCGCGAACAGCTTAATAAGGACGCTGACACAGATGACAAGAAGAAAGCGGCCATGGTGGCGTACCGGACGACCAAGTACTGGGTGGACGAGCAGACAGCAGCGCTCCATAAAGCGGTGGAAATAGACAAGGTAGCGATTGATACACAGCTGGATACTTTCAAGAAAGACCTGAAAGCCGGCGCCAAGGAAGCCAGAGACAAGATACGCGACTGGGCAGCGCAACGGCTGGGATATGAGCGGAGCTTCTTCCAGCGGCTGTTTGATCTGATTTCAGACTGGCTGAGCAAGTCCAAAATTGAATCCGAAGCGTGGGCCAAACAAAGAGCAGACGATAACAATGCGTCAGTCAACAAAGATGCGAACTTCCTGGATACGGAAGTTGCAAAACTTTCCAAAATGACGCAGGACGAAGTCAACAAGGAACTGGCCACGCTGACGGATGAGCAGTTTGCCATTGTCAAAGCTTACTTTGAGGGTGGCGGTGATGCTCTTGGAGTGCTGGCAAACCGGCTCATGGCGCGAATCGCCGCACAACAGAAGCCTGAACTGGTAAAAAAACTCGATGAAGCGGTGCTGGCCAGCAGCAACTTTGAAGATGTTAACGCTGTCGCAGTGGGACGCAATCCCGGATTCAAGAGCCAGGCAAGACTCAAAGCGGACAATCTTTACAAAGCGTTCAAAGGGCCGGGCACGAATGAAGATGGAGTGTTTGCCGCCCTAGGAGGATTGACCGCAATTGAGGGCAGGGCAGTTGAGCTCATCTACAACCAGACCTGGGGCAAAGACGACGAAGATCTTAAGACGAGACTGAAATCGGAACTCGACGACTGGGCGACTTTCACTTCACACGATATTGATCGCGCCAATGCCATGTTGGCCGGCAATGATGCGGAAGCGGTAGCGGTCCAACTTGATCAAGCCATGCACGGCACCATGCTCGGCACGGGCCTGGGCACAGATGAAGACACAATTTTTGCCGCGCTGCGCAATAAGTCGCCCTCAGAAATTGCGGCAATTAAAAAAGCTTACAAGGAGAAATACGGAAAAGAGCTGCAAGGACAGCTTGAGGGCGAGCTGAACGACTGGTTTGTGCGCGGCACGCATGACGTGGACCGCATGAACGCGCTGATGAACAGCGACTCAGAATCGGCTGACGTCATCGCGATTGACCAGGCAATGCACGGCGGCTGGTTGGGGCTGGGGTTGGGCACAGATCGGAAAGGGATTGAGGATGTCTATGCGCAGCAGCAGGCAGAGCTGGAGCAACAAGCCGCAGCCAAGGGGTGGGACAGCGCCAAGCTGAAGCAGGAAATCGATAACCTGCATGCGCGAATCGGCCTGAAATACAAAGACAAATACAAGGTGGATCTGGGCGACGCGTATAACGATGAGCTTTCCGGCTCAGAGTTGCGCCTGATCACAGGACTGCAGGAACAGGACCTGGCCAAGGTGAGCGCGGCAAAGATTGACATTGAGCACCACAGCGTTTTTTACGCTGACGACAAAATCATTAACAAAGCAGTCCAGGACCAGTACTCAACCGAGTTCGTCAACAAAAAGCGCGACTTGAACCTTGCGCTGGACGAAGAGATGGAGGCGGATAAGGCCGCCTTTCTGGCAAACAAAGACGAACAGGGCTATTACAAAAAATGGACACCGGAAGAAATTCGCAAGCGGCGCAAGGAGGTTGATAAAAAGGCCGAAGAAGATGCCAAGGAAGCCGGCGCGAAAAACTTTGACAAGATGGAAAAGGAGTACGACACCCAATATAAGGGCAAGTTCACCGTCAGCGGAATACTGACGTCAACGCCCAGCCAAGGCCTTCGCAAAGACATTCTGAATGACACGCAATTCACCCAAAACGAAAAAGCCAAAAAACTGATCGGGCAAAAGGGATACCTCTCCGATATCCAGGAAACCCGATACGCAATTCAGGGCCTCGGGACAGATGACGACAAGATGAAGGAGGTGACGAAAGGCAAGAGCAGCGCAGATATGGCGGACCTCCGCAAGCGCTGGGCAGAGGACCCAGAGAACAAAGCGCTGGGCATCAAGGAGGACCTGGACACCTTCGTTCTGGGAGATTACAGCGGGCGCGAGAAGAAAGACATGGAACTCACGCTGAAATACGGCGACGAGCCCGACAATCCTGACGATCAATTGGCCAAAGCCAAAGAGCTGCAGGCTTACGAAAAAGACGCGTTGATGTCCCACATTATTGCGGGCCGGGAATTGGATGTGATGGACCAGGACGTTGCCAATCTGGAAAAAGAAGTCAACACTTTTCAGACATATGCAGCCAAGAAAAATGATAAGGACTTTGACTGGAAAAAATATGCGGACCTAAAAGGAAACGTGGACAGCCAGATGACGATTGTGGAGTCATCGGTTTCAGTCCACCGCCAGTCAGTTGACGTTATTTCTGACACCGTAGCGCAGGTGATTGGGGCGGTTGTGACCGCGGTAATCATTGTTGTGTCAATCGTAGCGGACGTTGTTACCGTGGGCGGAGCAGCTGCAGCCACTCCGGCGGAAGGAGCGGCCATCGGCGCACTTTGGTCCGCGCTCGGAATTTCTCTGGGCGGCACGGCATTGACCATGGCATCCAAGGCGCTCATTAAGGGCACCGCCGCCTACGGCTGGGAAGAGGTCGGGCTTGACGCAGGCATTGGTCTGGTGGACGCATTGCTCTCAGCGCTGACAGCGGGAACGGCGGGAAAAATTCTAAAGGGCAGTCCTTTCCTGCTGAAGATGGCGGAGAGAAAAGCGCTGGGCAAGATTGTGGCCAATTTTATTGCCCACGCCGCAGAAGGAGCGCTGCAATCTGCGCCGGGGGCTCTGCTGGGAGCTGCGGCAAACAAACAGAATTACAAAGATGGAAACGCAATCCTGAATATTCTGGAAGGCGCCGCCGTGCAGGTAGGCGGAGCAGCCTTGATGTCCGGCGGCATGGCGACTTTCCACGGCATGCTTAAAGAGAACATGTTGATGAGGGCGCGTACGGACCCGGAGTTCCAGGAGAGAGTCTTCGAGCGCTATGTTGCAGAAAATGCAAAAAAGGGTCAGGTCAAGACGCGCGCAGATTTCCTGGCCAACCTTGACAGTCTGATTGCCACGCAAACCACGCTTGGGTTTAAAGATCCAAAGATGCAGGAGCAGTTGCGCGCACGAGTGCTGGAACACATTCCGCCGGAGCAGCACGCACTGTTCAAGGACGTACCTGTCCGCGTTATGTCTGCTGAAGAATTCAAGGCCTATACGAAGAGCGACTCCGGCAACGCGGTGGCCATATTCCACGATGGCAAACCAACGGTAGTGCTCAAGGCGGGAACAGACCTTTCTGAGTTGGGCGCGGAAGGCGTCCATCTGATGCAGTCCAAGGACCCGGCAACCGCGGCCAAGGTGAAGAAGCTGGATGAATCCGTGCTGCAACACTGGGACAAGCTCGACTTCGATACGCAAATGGATTTGTATAAAACGAAGCTTGAGCTGGAAGTGGACGCGCATGAACGGCAGATCCGCGCCATGGAGGAACAGAAACAGCAAGCAGGCGGAAAGAATGCGGAGAAACTCGACGAGCAGATCAAGAAGGCGCAAGCAAACCTGGAAAATCTGAAGAAGCGCCAGGTTGAAGTAGATGCCATCAGCCCGGAAGATCGCGAAGCCATGGAAACCGGGAAGGAAGCCAAACCGCAATATCTGGACCAACCAGCAAGATTGTTTTCCAAGGACCCCAAGCTAGCGGTCCCAGAGGTTGAGCCGGAACCCAAGCTGCGTCCGGTCGAGGAAGTCCACAAGGAACTTGAAGCACTGAAGCAGGTAGAAAGCCAGGGACCGCTCAATGAAGACCAACAGGCACGCCGCAAAATCCTGGAACAGGAGATGGGCAACAGGCCGATTGAAAGCATCCGCAAGGAATACGATGCCCTGAAACAGGCACAAAGCAGGGAACCACTTAACCCAGAGCAGCAGGCGCGTTTGCAATCGTTTGAGCGGGAATTGGCCAGCCACTACTCCGCGCGGCCGGGAGAGAGCCTTGAGCAAATGGAAAAAAGGCTGCTGGGACAACGCCCGAAAGAAACATTGGCCGAATATCACGAGCGGCTTGCGAAATTGAACGCTGAAGTTGAACGCGGTGGGAATGTCGAGCTCTGGATGCGCTATGAGGAGTTACTCGGCGAGGTTAAAACAGAGATCGGGCAAGAGACGGTACTTAGCGACAAATTGGAAAAAGCGCAGAAGGCCGCAAGGGACGCTGACAGAGCGCTATCCCGGCAACGCCGTGCTAGAAACGACCCACGCATCCAGATTCCCGAAGACGAGCGCGTGACCACAAGACAACGCGACGAACTTGAGGCCGCCGCCCGTCAACTCCAGGATGAGTTGAAGGCGCTGCAAAACCGCCACCGGCGGCAGCCCTGGAAAGATATCTCGCTCAATGATCCCGATGTTCGCCGGGTTGGCTTGTTTGGTGAACTGGAAATGACAGTCAAGGCGCAGGAAATGGGTGTGCAACGCGCCGGCAGAACGGTACCGCCGGAGCTGATTGCAACCCCCCAGGAACTTGACGCACAGTTCAACAAATACAAAGGACAGCACGGAATGGATGGTATTTACACTCGGCCCGATCCGGCCCACGCGGGCGAGGAAGAGTTTTTCGTGGGTGAATCAAAGACCAGTGGAGATCCATCACCCCGCGCGCCCAGCGGCAAGGGCGAGTTGGCAACAACCAAGGGCGGCCTTGATCAATTGAGCGACGACTGGATACGCTCTAATCTGGACAAAGCCGGTTTAACAGACGAGCAACGTGCGCGATTTGAAGATGCGCTAAAGAACAAAAGAGTGCGGAAATTTTACGCGCAAACCGATAAAACAGGCACTCACTTTTATGAGGTGATTGATATCAGCAGCAAGGAGGTGAGGATTGGAGCAAAGATCACGTCATTCTAAAGGGAACGCGAACACAGGCATTAGGGTGACAGATCCTGTAGGAGGAATGCCTGACCTGGCCCGCTTCTTCCGCGGTTACGATGCGCACTTTTCCGGTGTGGACCACTATTCATATCAGCTTCGGCACATGACTGCGAGATATTCACGCGGAGACTCCCTTGATGACATCCGCCAGGAATTTCCTGCGCTAATACACAAAGTCGCATTGACAGACAAAATGAATACGGAGAACTATCCGGACGGAATCCACGTCTTTGAGCATCGTGGCCGGTTTGTCGAAAGCTTCCGCGACGCACTAATTGTGCTGTCATTAGGGCTATGTTTGCGGGTTAACGAAGATGAGATTGCAGCTGTCCTTTCTTATTGCGAGCGTGGCGATCCCTTACTGGAAGCCATTGCACGGTCGGCAGCGCCAGGGCTCCAGAAACCCATGGGAACACCGGCCTTCTACAATTTCTTTGATCGGCTTTATGACGCTTTGAATGCAGCCGCAGCAGAGCGGGAACGCTGCGTGCGCGAGTACCTGAATGTCTGGTATAGCGAGAAAATGGATGGTTTGAGTGTGAAAGACACACATTTAACTGAGGGACAAGCCGACTATGTGGGTTACTGGTGTTTTGAGGCGGCCGGCGTGGTTGCTGCCCTGGATATAAATGATGAAACGTTTGCCGATCATCCGCACTATCCTAAAGACCTGGTCGCGTTCTATCGTGAGCGGAGCAAGTAAATCATGGACCAGAAATCTTACTATCGATGGTCGTTGCCGGATCAAGACGATAAAAAGATCGGAAACATGATGCAAACTCGCCATTCCACGCTTATTGCTGCGCCGCATCTTTCATTTGGCGAGTTGCAAGGACAGTTGACGGAGCTAGGATGGGAGATGGAGTCGGCCAGCGAAACCCCGATCATTGCGGGCGAGCCGGAACTTGCCGTATTCATCCATCGGCCAGACCAGACGAGCGTTCATTACACGTTTAATCCAGTGGTGAAGCTGCGCGTCCTGCAATTTCGCGGCCAGAACACTGGACCAGAGTATCTGCGAGTTGCCAGCGCCATCCCTTTACTGAATGCGGCAGACTTGCGCGCACTGCTCAGCGCATCCGGGATCAAAGATGTATTGCTGGGACTTTTTGCCGCTGAAGAAGTTGCCCAAATCGGAGTGATTGATCAGGTAGCCAAGCTTTGCAACCACGCCGATGCCAGGATTGCGCGTACGGCCATTCGCGTTCGTGATTCCCTGCTGGCAGGAGCGCTGGGGCAGGCGGCAGAGCATCTGCCAGCGGAACAATCCCGTCATCCTGAGCGGCTGGCATGGTTTGAGCATTTGCCTCAACCGGAGATGCGCAAACAGATATTGCGCTGGATCATGCATGATTGCACTGCTTCCGACGAGAACATTGATCAAACATTGCGCTCAGCTCTGTTGGACCGCGATCCTGAAGTAAGAGTTACCGCTGTTATTGCAGCAGCCAGGCTGGGCGCAAAAAATTTAGGCCACGCATTGCGTGCGGCGGTCATTCCAACTTCCACCAGTGAAGGCGCTGATCCGCGCGACCGTTTTTTCTACGAGCGTATTCGCCAAACCACATTGCGCTATCTTGCACTAGAGCCGCCAGGCCAGGATGAACGCAATAATCCCGGCAAACCAGAACCAGTTAAACAAGAGTCAGGCAAGCAAGAACAGTTTCGCAAGGCCGTGCATGGCGAACTGGAAGTGCGCGATGATCCAACGCTGCTGCTCCATGCGCTAACAACGCCATTGCAACTGGGTAAGCCGCCTCTAGTGCTGCCGGAAGGGATCGAACTCCGTGGTGGGCGATATTTTCTTAAGCGTTCAGGCTTGGCTCTGCGATGGGTCGCACCAATTCCGCATTGGCTGGGAGCAGATGCGAATCCATCTTCATCCATCAGGAATCCTATTCGCCAGTTACAACCCCAAAATGGGTTCTTCATCACGGAACTACCTGTGACTTCGGCAATGGTTTTCTGGAGTTCCGAGCCAACCGAGCCGCCGCCTGACCCAGATGGCAAAGAAGCTTCAGCGTTCTTGTGCGCGTATGAATTCGCGGCACATCTTTGCGAAGTCTTCAGTGAACTGGAAGAAACAGCCCTTCATCTGCCCTCCGCCGACCAATGGGAAATGGCAATGCGCGGGCCCGATGGCAGGCTCTATCCCTGGGGAAATTGTTTGCGGGCTCACGGCCATGTTCTTGCTTCTCCTTGGGGAGTAAAGAAGGGATCAGTAAATATTTGTGAATGGACCAGCGACGCGGATGCAGCAGGCATGCGCATTAACTGCGGCGGAAAGCTCACAACGCCTTGCGCCGCACGCTTCACCGTTTCCGCGGCGGACGCCTCCGCACAGGGCGTGATCCGTTTGGTGCTGGAGGCGCGCTCAGCCTGAGCGATTTTGTATGTCCTCTTTTGCATTCATTCTTGGCGTGCTCGCCGTATGGAGATTCACTCACTTGCTGGCCGCGGAAGATGGGCCCTTCCACATGTTTGCCTGGCTGCGCCGGAGAGCGGGCGAAGGTTTTTGGGGGACGCTGCTGGACTGTTTTTATTGCCTCTCACTGTGGATTGCCCTGCCGTTTGCATTTCTTCTGGGCGCCTCATGGCAGCAACGTTTCCTTATGTGGCCCGCGCTTTCCGCGCTGGCTATTTTATTAAACCGGCTTGCGGACAGGGTTGCTCCTGACCAGCCCGTATTTTTTGAAGACCCGCCGCTAACAAACCAAAACGTAAACAAGGAGGAACCATGAGCTGCTGTGGTAAATCAAGAGTGCAGGCCAGTTTCAATGCGAATCGCAGGCCTGCGCCGCCCGTTGGGACCGTGGCTTTTGAATACATTGGAATGACCCGACTCACTGTGATCGGTCCAGTAACGCGCAAAAGATATGAGTTTGCCGGACTAGGCGCCCGGGTCCATGTTGACCGTAGCGATAGCAATTCACTTGCTGTAGTGCCGACACTAAGACGGGTTTAGCGGACAAAGGTTATCACGCTGGATCTGCACGTGGAATTAAGCTTGGAAAAAGCACGGAGAGCATCTTCACTCCCCGCGCTTCCATGGCGGCTCCTTTTCGGCGTTCACCGTTAGCGGGACGTTGTATTCGCCTTCTTGAGTCCTATCGCGCCAACTCCGGGACATCTCTTGCAGCGCTTCGATAAAGCCGATGAATCGCGATTCGAAAAGAGAGCGGAAGACCCCGGTAGAAAGCGCAAATAAACTCCCGCCCCGGGACAAAGCATTTCATCGTGCAGCGGCAGCCAGTCCCGTCTCTTGAATCAGTCCGCGAATGGGCCAGGGGCGGCGTTATGGAAAGCCGCTCAAGTCAAAATTTTCAGCTACGCATACTGCATTTTTGCATGACATGTAACCCAACCGTTTCGGATCATCACGAAATACTACTGCCCCCTAACTGGCCCTTCAGTCCGTAAGCACTGCCTTCACCAGAGATCGGGGATGATCGACGTCGTTCCCACGGAGCAGAGCTATATCATGGGCCAGCAGCTGCAAGGGAACAATTTCCAGGATAGGTAGCAGTAATTCGGAGGCATCAGGAACATAGAGGACGTCGTCAGCAATCCCGGAAACTTGCGTGTCTCCTTCATTTGCCACCATGATAAGACGCCCTCCGCGGTCTTTGATTTCTTTCGCGCCGGACAAGGTCTTCTCATACCGCACAACGGACTCTGAATTACTCCGGTCGCAGGTAGCGAGAATTACGGCGACCACCATCTCGTCGAGTAAGGCCAACGGGCCATGCTTTACTTCTCCCAAGGGATAGCCTTCCGCGTGCACGTAAGCAACTTCCTTGAGTTTCAAAGCTCCATCCAGAGCAATGGGATAGTGAACGCCGCGGCCGGCAAAAATAAAATCATCCACGCCGGCGTATTTCCGGCTGATTTCAGAAACACGGGCTTCCGATTCCAGCACTCGGCTGAGTTTTCCTGGAATTTTCAGAAGCTCGGTAATGCCGGAACGTGCCTGACCGCGTGAGATCGTGCCGGTCTGTTCGCCTATCCAAAGGGAAAACAGAAAAAGCGCCGCCAGTTGGGCGGTAAAAGCTTTGGTGGAAGGAATGGCTAGTTCTTTCCCGGCCCTTGTTTCAATGCGCGCGTCGGCTTCACGCATGATAGAAGAGTCACTGACATTGGCGACAGCCATCACTGTGGCTCCACTCGCTTTGGCCTTACGCAAAGAGCCCAGGGTGTCAGCCGTTTCGCCGGACTGGGTAATTACCATCACTAGTGTTTCAGGACCGGTAACCGCCGGAGAATGCTGGAATTCACTGGCATACTCCACCTCCACTGGAATGGTGGTCATCGATTCCAACATTTCTTTCCCCGCAATACCGGCGTGACGGCTGGTGCCGGAAGCCGCAATCACAATTCGTTTGACGCCGTGCAATGCCGCGGCGACCCTGCCCATGCCATCAAAACCGCTGTAGCCTGCATCCGCGGAGTGCATCGCCAGCACGGTGTGCAGCACAGCGTCGGGCTGTTCGAAGATTTCCCTGAGCATGTGACTGCGAAATTTCAGGTTCTGTGACATGGTTTTAGTTCTGTCCCGCTTCAGCGGCGGACCGCTTGTCTCTCGGTACCGGCTCTGCCAAAAACAGCGCGGCCGAACCAGCAATGCCGGAGTCTGTTCCATATTCAGCCGGCATCAGGGGAATTTCATGGGCACGTGTGTTGATGGTCCAGCGACGCAAGCCCTCAGCAATCTTCGGGAGCCACGCCGTCAAGCCCCCTCCAACTCCGCCGCCAACGACAATCACTTGTGGCTCCAGCAAATCAATCACATTGCCCAGCCAGACTGCGAGTAGCTCCACAATTTCCTGCAACACGGCTGTTGCTACCGGATCTCCTGCTTCGGCAGCGGCGAAGACCACCTCCGCCGTCATAGGGCATTTTCCCGCCATCGTTCTTAAAATCGTTCCGCTAGAGAGATCGCGTAGAAGCCTGGCTTTCGCCCGCGCCGCAAGCGCCGGACCAGAGGCCATGCTTTCCAGGCAGCCGCGCTTGCCACATCCGCAAGCCACTGGAGCGTGCAGATCAATTGTCATGTGCCCGCCTTCCGCAGCCGCACCCGTACGCCCGTGATAGATGCGCCTCTCCAGGATGATGGCTGTACCAATTCCCGTGCCGATGGTGACATAAAACACAGAAGCAAGATTCCGGCCTGCGCCCCAAAGCGCTTCCGCCAGTCCGGCAGCATTGGCGTCATTATCGAGCCGGACCGGCAAGCCATATGTTTCTTCGATCTCCTTCATGAGCGCGAAATCTCGCCAGCAGGGCAGGTTGGGCGAATTGATAATGACGCCGCGCCTGGGATCGAGCGGACCCGGTGAAGATATGCCAATCGCTTCGACTGGGCTCATGCTTAATTGCATCCCCGCCTGGATTACACGATGCACACAATCCATCGCCGTGTGCGCCGAGCCGTTGGCAACCATGGGAACGCGCGTTTTGGAGAGGATCTTGCCGGCTGCATTCACCACACCGGCGGCGACCTTGGTACCGCCAATATCCACACCCAGAACTAATCTTCCCATTTTCGTACCTATTCCCCGGCCGCATCAAACGAGAGATTTTTACGGAAGCCCTTGGTCTTGTATAGCCCATAGGCAATGCCTACGGCTAACCAGATAACGCCTGCCAATTTGGCTTGCCAGCGAAGGTTCAGCCAGATAAAAAAACAAATGGAAAAGCCCAGCACCGGCATTAAGAAGCTCCACAAATTCTTTTCTTTCTGCCGCACAAAATAGTGGACGAATGCGGCGGCATTCACTCCCATAAACGCAATAAATGCGCCGAAATTCAGCAATTCCGCTCCCAATTGATAGCTGAGAAGCAGCGCTCCCACCAAGGCTACAACCGCAACAAAGATCACGTTGTTGCGTGGGATGCCGCGCTTGGGCTCAATCTTGCCAAAGAAGGATTTGGGAATGGCATCATCGCGTCCCATTCCGTAGAGGAGGCGGGCGGCACCAAGGTGTGCCGCCATGCCGGAACCAATGTTCGCAACCAGCAGCGTAATATTGACGATTTGAAACAACAGGGCGCCACCGGCTCGACCGGCAACATACACGTAAGCGGTATCCACATCAGGAAAATCGGAAGATGGCCAAACGAGTTGGGCTACGTAAACCTCAACCGATGCCAGAATGCCGGTAATCAGGCAAACCAGCACAGTAGCCAGAAGGATGTTACGGCGCGGATTTTCCGCTTCTTCAGAGAGCGTTGAAATTCCATCGAAGCCGAGATACGTAAGCACCGCAATCGATGTCCCGGTAAACACCGCTGGAGCGGAAAATGTTTTTGGATCGTAGAACGGATGGAGAAAGAATCCAGATTCTGGGTGAGGTGTTCGCAGCAAATAACGGATTGCGGCGATAAGGAACAGCACAATTACCACCGCCATCCCGGCGGCCAGGCCTTCATTGATTCGCGCAGAGCTCTTAACCCCGCGCAGGTTTAGAAAGGTGAACAGCGCTGCGAATCCTACAGCCCAAACGACGTAAGGCACTTCCGGTACCACATTGCCCGCTGCCTTGCTGCACCAGATGATGCAGATGAGAGGATTCAGCAGGTAATCCATGGTCATGCTCCAACCCGTGAGATAACCGAGTGAAGGATGCAGTTCCCGCCCGACGTATGTATATGCCGATCCGGCGCTGGGATAAACCCGCGCCATGCGGCCGTAACTCACGGCCGTAAACAGCATGGCGACCATGGCAATAAGAATCGCCGTGATAACGTGCCCATGCGCTTCCTTGCTGATAACTCCGAAACTTGGCATCGGGGCGGTGGGCTGCACTACGATGATTCCGTAGATGATCAGGTTCCAGAGAGTCAATGTTCTCCGGAGCTGACCGGTCTGCAAGGACCCGTTGCTGGTTTGTGTGCTGGCCATTCGCTGATCGCTTTTATGCGACTGACTCCTGCGTTCGCCGATCAGAAATTCAATTTGAGTCCCAGTTGCACGATGCGCGGGTTGTGCGTGCCCACCACCTGGCCGAACGTGCCGCTGAACAAATTGGTATCAATATCCTGGAAATTGGTGTGATTGAAAATATTGAATGACTCCAGGCGGAATTGCATACCCACCGCTTCTGTCAATTTCATGTTCTTGAAGAGCGACAAATCATAGCGCTGGATTCCGGGCCCTTTGATGCTGCCCGGGCGCGCATTCCCGGGCCGCAGATTGGCGGGATCAACATCAACAAACGCAGCGGTATTGAACCATTGCGCGGCCGTATGCGGCGCTCCCTTGTTGGCATCGGCGATCTGGTCAGGGCGCGCGGCAGCATTCGTATTAGGATCAAGCAATCCCAGGCCTGCGGGGTCGGATGAAATCCCGGTGACAGTCAACGGCAATCCGGAGTTGTAGGTAACGATTCCAGAGAGCTCCCATCCGCCGAAAGTATGACCGACGAAGCCTTGTTGGTTCTTCAGCCACGGCATCACCCAGACAAAATTGGCATTGAAGATGTGCCGCCGATCAAAAGTTGCTGGCCCGTAGTCGGACCGGATGTCGAAGTTGTTCTGCGGTGTAGAGAAATCGCTGCCGGCGTCGGTCAGCGCGTGCGACCAGGTGTAATTTATGTTGATGAGCGAGCCCCCTTTGAGGCGCTTTTGCAGGCTCATTTGCAATGAATGGTAATTGGAATCGAAGACCGGAGAAGAAAGGTTGATGGCGCCGAACCCTTTAAATGGACGCACAAAGTTCAGCTGAGTGACCGCGTCAGGATTGTTATTGCCCGGCACCGGGATGCCTGCGGCAACATAAGCGCCCGGCGCCGGCTGGTTAATGTCAACAATGCCAAGCAGATGGTGTCCGGCAGACCCATAGTAGCCGACATCAAACAAGAATTGATGCGGCAGTTGCTGTTGAATGTCCAGGCTCCACTGCTCGGTATAAGGGAGTTTCCAGTTTGCCTGTACTCCTTTGAGCGCTTGGGGTGACAGATCGACATCGGCAGGAGTTGCTGCAGGATTATCCATCGTCGTACTAGAAATGGTGACGTTGCCTACGAAAGGAGGATTGGAAAAAAGATTGTTCTCCACAAATCCCACAGCAGGCGAATCATAGAAAATTCCGAAGCCAGTGCGGATTGAGGTCTTTCCTTTACCAAACGGGTCCCACGCAATACCTACTCGCGGGGCTACATTGAGGAATTGCTGATCGGCAACTGCCCGGCCAAAGGGCGAGTTCTGTCCGGAAATAATTACTCCGTTCAGCGGAACACCGGTGTCAGGTACGAGCAGGCCCGTTGCAGGGTCGATCTGCTGTGCCTTGGTGGGATCGTAGACTGCGGGGAAAAAGCTGGTGTTGCGATCTTGCGCGTCAAAGGGCTGGCCGTAATGCGTAAAGCGGGCTCCGTATGTCAGCGTGAGGTTTGGATGGATACGGTATTCGTCCTGCCCATAAAAATCGAACGAGCGTTGGCGGATTTTGGTGGCAATGTCTAGTTTCGTCTGGCGGAATTCGCTAACGTTGCCCAGCAGGAAGCTTGCCCACTCCTGCTGAAATGTCGAGTCTCCATTGGGATCTGTGCCAAAGAACGTGAATTGCCCGTTGCTGGGATTCGCGCCCGCGTCATTCTCGTTTTTTTGGTAACGGTGATAACTGAAGCCGTACTTCATGGTGTGGTGGCCATGGATCCACGTGAGATTATCGAACCAGTTGTGATTGCGATTCTCATCTACATATGGACCAAAGCCAAAGAGTCCGGCTCCATTGCCGTTTTGGAAGTTCAGGTTTGGAATTCTTTGCAACGTCGAGGGAAATGGCAGCGTGATTGCGGCAGCCACATCAGGAGAATTTGCAAACGTGTTGAGGCCAATGGGCGTGGACAGCAGCGCGCCATACGACCAGGCATATCCGACTTCATTGAACAAGCTCGCTGAGGCCGCGATCGTTCCCTTTACCAGCAGGTTTTTGCCGGGTGAGCGCGTGTTGGTGGTGGCGTAGCCCGGAACGTTCGCCTGGCTGAACAAGCCGGCAGGATTGATCGTCGGAATGGAATCATTGATCCACCGCCCCAGCAGACTCACCTTCTGGTTCACAATGTGATCAATCCTGATGATCTCTTGGCGGTAGTTAAACTGGTTTCTGCCGCTGACCACCAATTGGTCCGTCGTGGGATCCTGCGGCAGAGGGAATTTCGAAAATACATCCTTGATGTACGCGGTAGCTGCTGGATTGAATGCTGCCGGATTGATGGTCGTTGCCTGTGCCGCGCAATTGCCGCTGCTGTCAAAACTTGTGCATACGGGATTTGCAAAAATCCCCTGGCGTTCGTTCTGATTAGGAACGGTGGTGTTGAACGTGGTGAAGGTTACAATCCTGCGAATCTCTTCCGAATAGAAAAAGAAGGTTTTGTTCCTGGCTTCATTGTAGACATGTGGGATGAAGACCGGGCCGCCCAAGGTCCATCCAAAGTCGTTATAGCGAAGCGGATCCCGTGGGATGCCTGCCTGATTGTTGATGAACGAGTTGGCATTCAGCTTGTCATTGCGGAGGAACTCGTAGAGCCCGCCGTGAAATTTGTTATTTCCAGACCGGGTTACTACGTCGATCTCGCCGCCCGCCCCGCGGCCGGATTCTGCACCGTAGAGGCTCCGCAAAATCTTAAATTCTGCGATAGCATCCACGCTGGGATAATTCAACAGACTGAAATTACCTCCGCGATCGACGTTATCAGCGCCATCAATGGTCCAGTTGTTCTGTGAGAAGCGGTTGCCATTAATTGAAAAATCTATTTCGTTGGTGCCGCCGCCCGGAGTCTCGACGCCGACGAAGATGTTGTCAGACACTCCTGAAGAAACACCCGGCGTCAGGGCCACCAGTTCTTCGTAGTTTCGCTGACTGAGAGAAAGTTCGCGAATCTGCGTGCCGTTAATCAATCCCGATGCTGTTGGGGAGAGTGTATCTACCTGGAGCGCATCGGCTTCAACAGTCACGTTTTCCGTAACGCTGCCGGGTGAGAGTATTGCGTCAACCCGATACTGATCACGGATATTCAGTTCAATATTGCTTTTCGTGAAAGCCCGGAATCCTTTTGATTCTATTTTGATTGAGTAATGCCCGAGCGGCAGAAGGGGCGCGGTAAAGCTGCCATCCTTGCCACTGGGTACCGTGCGTATCACGGCATTCTTGTCCGTGTTGGTAATGGAGATAGTGGCGCCAGGCACGACTGCGCCGGAGGCATCCGTTACCGTGCCCAGGATGGTTCCGGTGGTTTCCTGGCCTGCTACCGGCAACAAAACGCAAAGCAGGAAAAAGATCGTAAGCACAGCAGCTTTTCGCGATGTCATAGGTTTCCTCCTGGCGGCTCGCCAAGGCGAGTAAAACCTTTTAAAACGTTTTAATAACCGTTGTCAAGTATGTTTTAGAGGGCTAAGGTGGGTTTTGTTTCACCCAGGAGGGCGAGTGGATTCCCGTACCACCAACTCTGGGGACATCTTGCGGCTCTTCACTTCTGCGTCAGAAGATTCCGGGCGGGCCCGGAGCCAATCGACAATCAGCGCCGCGGCAACATCTCCCATCGCCTCCATAGGCTGTCGAATCGTGGTGAGAGCTGGAACCATGAGGCTGGCAGGCGCTACATCGTCGAACCCGATGACTGAACATTTCTCAGGAACCTTAATGCCCGCAAGAGTCAAGGTACGTATGCAACCCATGGCCGTCATATCATCAAATGCCATAATCGCGGTAAATGGGCGGCGACGCAGCAGTTCTTCCGTTGCCTTAATGCCTGCCTCAAAACCGGAATTAGGCGTGCGCAGGTCAGGCAAATCTACTACCAAACGATCGTCGATTTGCAGGTTCACGCTACGCGCAAACGAGCGCACGCCCTTCCAGCGCCTGCCGCTATCCGGTAGCAACTTGGGACCACGTATGAACGCGATTTTCCGGTGGCCAAGAGCATGCAGATGCTGTAACGCCAAAAATCCACCGGCCTCATTATCGACAAGCACCGAATGGATGGAAGCTCGTTGCAGTTCTCGGCCAATGATGACCGTAGGAATATCATGTTTTTCCACGTCGGCCAGCAGGTTGATGTCTGCCAATATCCAATTGGCAACCACGATCAGGCCTTCCACTCGCTGCCCGAGCAGGGTTTCCAAATGGCGCTCAAAACGTGTCCATTCGCTCTGGGCGTCGGCAAGAACGGCCAGGTATGAAGCCTGATAGACGGTGTTCTCGATCCCCTTCAATATGGGCGTGCAAAAAGGATCAGAAAGATCAAACACCAGCACTCCGAGAACATGATTTCTCTTGCTCCGGAGCGAGCGCGCCAAAAGGTTGGGGTGGTAGCCGAGTTTCGTTGCCGCCTGCTCAATATGGGTACGTGTCTGCTCGGGAATATAACGGGCCAGCGGCGCCTGATTGAGAACAATCGACACTGTAGCGGAGGAAAAGCCGCTCAGTTGGGCGACGTCTCGCAGCGTGGTGTTTCTGTCCTTTTGCTTACGCATACGCATGTTCAGGCCGGCCGCTGAAAGTTAAGCTGCAATGTGTCATCAGAGGCTGCACTGTAGCTCCGAACGTGATTGTAGCGTTGAACCCCTATTTTCCGCAGACATTTTCACGCTTGACAACCAGTTGAGAAATGTTCTTAACTAAAACGTTTTAATAGAGCACATGGCAGGAGCGGCTCCGCCTGTTATGACTGCCGTTCCCGGGATTCACATGCATCGCTTATGCATTTGGGCAGTTCTTTTTCTCACGTCCGCGGCTGTGCCCTGCGCTGCTCAGACGACCAAAGGCGCGTCCAACACCGAAAAGATGTTGCTTCGAGAAAACTGGCAGGTGCAATCTTCGTGTAAAGTCAGCGCCAAAGGTGAGCAAATTTCTGTATCCGCCTTCAGGCCGCAAGGCTGGCACAGCGCGCAAGTGCCGAGCACAGTTGTGGCCGCTTTGGTGGCAGATAAGACATTTCCCGATCCATATTTCGGAATGAATCTGCGCTCTATTCCCGGCACAACGTATCCCATCGCAACAAACTTTGCCCATGACCCAATGCCCAATGACAGTCCATTCAAATGCTCCTGGTGGTATCGAACAGAATTCTTGCTGCCTTCACAATTTCACGGCAAAAATGTTTGGCTGCACTTTGCCGGCATCAACTATCGTGCAAACGTCTGGTTGAACGGCAAGCAGATTTCCGGTTCCGGTGAGATGGCCGGCGCTTTCCGCGTTTTCGAATTCAATATCAGCAGCGGGTTGAAAGCAGGCGGAAAGAACGTGCTGGCTGTAGAAACGTTCGCTCCCGAGCCCCAGGATCTGGCCATAAACTGGGTGGATTGGAATCCCATGCCGCCCGACAAAGACATGGGAATATGGAAGGATGTCTATCTCACCGCGAGCGGCCCGGTTACTTTGCGATACGGATTCGTAACCAGCAAAGTTGATCCTGAGCTGGATAAAGCAACTCTCACCGCAGCCGTGGAGGTTTCCAACATTGCCGACCGCGCCATCAAAGGCATTCTTAAGGCTTCTTTTGGGAATGTGCGTCTGCAACAACCGGTCGAGCTGAATGCGAAGGAAACAAAGACCGTGAGTTTTGCAGCGGATCATTTTCCCGAACTGAATGTATCCCATCCTCGTTTGTGGTGGCCGTATCAGATGGGCACGCCACAGCTCCAACAACTCCACTGGACATTTGAGGCCGGCGGACGGATTTCTGATTCCCTAAGCACCCGTTTCGGCATTCGCGAGATCACATCTGAGCTTGACGAGCAGAAGAACCGCCTCTTCAAGATCAATGGCAAGAAGCTCCTGATCCGTGGCGGCGGCTGGTCATCAGATATGCTTCTGCGCCAATCCAAAGAGCGTCTGCGACAAGAGTTTGAATATGTGAAACACCTGCATCTGAATACAATCCGTCTCGAAGGAAAGATGGAGACCGAAGACTTTTTTGATCTCGCCGATGAGCAGGGCATCCTGGTTATGGCTGGATGGTGCTGTTGCGACATCTGGGAGGAATGGGAGAAGTGGCAGCCAGAAAATCACAGGGTGGCCATTGAGTCGCTGCGCAGCCAATCTCTCCGGCTGCGCGGCCGTCCCAGCCTCCTGGTTTGGTTATATGGCAGCGATAATCCTCCTCCGCCACAAGTCGAGCGCGAATACCTGCAGGTGCTTAAGGAAACCGAGTGGCCGAATCCGGCGATCTCCTCAGCATCTGGAACGCCAACGGAGGTGAGCGGACCATCAGGCGTAAAGATGACGGGACCTTATCAATATGTTCCTCCCTCATATTGGCTGAACTCGACAGCGGCAACGGCAAAGTTTGGCGGCGCTTTCGGCTTCAATACTGAGACCAGCCCCGGCCCGGCGGTGCCCACGCTGGACTCGCTGCAGAAGATGTTACCCAAGGACCACCTTTGGCCCATTGATGATGTTTGGAACTTTCATGCCGGCAGCCAAGAGTTCAAGGATCTGCACATATATAACAGCGGCATGGACGCCACGTATGGACCGCCCGCTGATCTGCATGATTATCTGAAGAAATCACAGGCCATGGCGTATGACGGTGAGCGTGCGATGTTTGAGGCTTACCGCCGCAATCACTATAGCGCCACGGGCGTGATCCAGTGGATGCTGAACAATGCCTGGCCCTCCACGATCTGGCACCTCTACGATTATTTTCTTGAGCCGGGTGGCGGTTATTTTGGCGCCCGCAAAGCCAATGAGCCAATCCACATTCAGTTTTCTTATGATGACCGCAGCGTGGTGCTGGTGAATTCTTCACCCCAGCCTATGAACGGACTAAGGGTCATAGCGGAACTCTACACTTTCGATTTGCAGAAGAAGTTTTCTAATGAGGTTCCGGCGGATGCCCCCGCAGATAGTAGCCAGTGGCTGTTCAAGATTCCTGAAGCCGAGGATACAGGAGTCTCTTTCGTTCGTCTCGAGGTGCAGAGCGCCGGGAACACTATCGTGAGCTCAAATTTCTATTGGTTGCCGGCCACACTCTCTACTTTTGACTGGGCTTCCACTACTTTTGAATACACACCCTCGCTGTATTATGAGGACCTGACACAGCTTTCGCAGCTATCCGAGGTCAAGCTCAACATGGCTGCCAAGAAGCTCGCGGCGGGCAACAAGCAAACCATCCAGGTCACCCTAAAAAATCCAACAAAGCAACTGGCTTTCCAGGTGAGCGTGAGGACCTTCAACAAGAAAGATGGACATGACATTCTGCCCGTTTTGTGGGACGACAACTATTTCGCCCTGATGCCTGGTGAATCCAGGACCGTTATTGCCACATACGACGCAAAACAACTTCAGAATTTAGAGCCTGTAGTTGAGGTGAGCGGGTGGAACGTCGCGGAGCAAACACGGGCGATTACAAGCCCGCCAAAAAAACAGCCATGAAAAGCACGCAGCGCAAACTCGCAATCTTCTTGAGCCTTCCCGTAGTTATAGTGTGCGCCGCAGGACAGGCTGCAAAAATACCCTCCCAGAGCGCGAATCCACCTCTGCAACCCCTTCGGCCTACCGTACAGGAGCGATTGGGCTATCCCAGGAACGCGCGCCTATTAATCATTCATGCTGACGACCTCGGCATGTCGCATTCCGTCAATCGGGCCACTTTTGAAGCGCTAGATAAAGGTTGGATCACATCCAGTAGTATTCTCGTGCCATGCCCCTGGTTTCCAGAGGTCGTGCGCTTTGCTCAAACCCATCCCAATGCTGATTTGGGGATCCATCTGGCACTGAACAGCGAGTGGACAGACTACCGATGGGCGCCCCTCAGTGCCAAAGAGAGAGTCCCCAGCTTGCTGGACGAACAAGGATATCTGGTCACCGATGAAACCATTGTCGCGAAGCAAGCCAAGGCGGCAGAGGTCAGCGTGGAGCTGCAAGCGCAGATTGATCGCGCATTGAAAGCAGGAATACATCTTTCTCACCTGGATACTCACATGACTGCTTTGGTCGGATCACAGGAATTGTTTCGCGTGTATCAGGCCCTGGGCTCAAAATATGGCCTGCCGATCCTTGTGGGCGACTACAAGATTCCAACTGGTGTCACTCTCGCCTCGTCGGAGAGTCTGGTGCAGCAGGTGATTGGAATCGATCCCGGCATCGCCCCCCAGAATTGGGCAGAGTGGTATGAGAGGACGCTGGCAGCGCTGCCGCCCGGCGTCTACGAGATGATTGTGCACCTGGCATACGATGATGAAGAAATGCGGGGAGCAACCTGGGACCATCCTGATTGGGGTGCGGCATGGCGTCAACTGGATTTCAATCTGGTCAAGAGTCCGGATTTCCAGAAGTTCCTGCGCGATCAAGGATTCATTTTGGTCACATGGAAAACTCTGACAAGAGCTGGCCAGAATCTCACTCTTCCCTTAGGTCAAGATTTACCACGTTGACGCACCAAGTCTCCCTTATATGCCGGGTCACGAGGCGCTTCTAGTTGGTCCGTCAGACTAGATCGTTACAGTATGCTGGGGCCCGACCCCCTTGGTCCCTGGGCGGCGAACCAGAATCTGAGCTTAGTTAAGATCCGTGGTTGGTCGGAAAACGCCGGAGCCTCCCTTCGCGCGGAAAGGGCCAGCCCAGTAGAGAAAGCAGACATATTTTAAACTTGTCCCGCAGACACTAGTGCCCATTTTGAGCCTATTCGTTGATAAAAGGCCGGAAACGGGCCGTTTCGTGGGAAGTCAGAGAACCGTTCTCTGATCTGGAGACTGTCTGGCGGAGAGGGAGGGATTTGAACCCCCGATACCCGTTAAGGTATGTCCGCTTTCGAGGCGGATCGTTTCAACCACTCACGCACCTCTCCGCGCCGTGAAAATTCGTGGTCTGCTGATCATTTTATCAGGAGCGCTCATCAGGAGAGCTGCTCCGAACGTTCGGACTCTCGACTATATTGGCTATACATTTGATTTGCCTGGCGACCGTTGATCTGGACGCTCAATCATCGATGCGGAACTCATGGGAGGGCGATTATTTGATGCCGCAACTGTATTGTGCTACTCGCTTGGAAGATTTCAAAGAATAGCAATTCTTTAAGGCGAAGTTCGGTGCGGCGATGGTCGATTCAGCATCACCGTATGGCCAAACACCGGCTGAGAACAAACAAAATCTCACCACCGAAGCACGCAGACGCGGAGAACAGCTAAGCAAAAGATGAGGAATTGAAGAAATAAGCGTCAGCGCCCGGTCATCAACATCACTTTGCCCGTTGATTTTCTTTGTCGCAGCAGCTCCATGGCCTGCGCCACGTCCTTCAGATCGAAATGTTGTGAAACGTGCGGGTTGAGTTTGCCTTCTTCAAACCAGCGCAGCAACTTGGCATATGAATCTCGCAGCAGTTGAGGCTTGCGCGCCTGATAAGAGCCCCAGTAAAAGCCGATCACGTCAATGTTCTTGACCAGCAGAATATTGGCGGGAATCTGCGGAATGCGTCCAGAAGCGAATCCGATAATAATGATGCGACCGCCCCATGCGATGCAGCGGAGGCCCGCGTCAAAGGCGTCACCGCCGACGGGATCATAGATCACGTCAGCATTGTGGCCGCCAGTAATGGCCTTCACCCGCTCGCGGATGTCTTCGCGCGAATAGTCAATCAGATGATCAGCGCCGTGTTCTTTGGCGACTGCCAATTTTTCCGGCCCGTTGGCGCATGCAATCACATGCGCGCCCATGGCTTTTCCAATTTCGACCGCCGTAAGCCCCACGCCTCCGGCAGCGCCAAACACCAGCAGCCATTCGCCGGATTGCAAGTGCGCGCGCCAGTCAAACGCGCCGTGCGAAGTGCCGTACGCTACAGGAAATCCTGCGGCGGAGATGAAGTCCATGGAGTCAGGGATTTTGTAAACGCGGCTTGCGTCGATCACTACTTCTTCAGCGTACGCGCCTGTGCCGGTCAATGCCATCACTCGATCGCCAACTCGCAACGTGGTCACGCCCGCGCCCACTTCCGTTACCGTGCCGGAACATTCCATGCCCGGCGTGAATAGAAACGCGGGCTTTTCCTGGTATTGCCCGGAAATCAGCAGAAGGTCGGCAAAGTTGATGCCGGAAGCCTGCACCGCAATCCGCACCGCGCCATCTTTAATCACAGGTGAAGGAACGTCTTCAACCACAAGCTTTTCCGGCCCACCCCATTCCTTGCAAAGCACGGCGCGCATCGAATCTCCTTTTCGGAAGCGATATTGTAATTGACCCACGGCGAACAGCAGAGGCTGGATGTTTCATGACATTTATACAGCGGGGCCAGCTCGAAAGCATTCTTGAAAGTTGCCGTCGCCGCGCAGGAGCGCATCTGGACTTGATCACCGCAACGGAGACAAGCCATCACGCTACTCGGAAAGCACAATCTTCACCCCAGAAGTCCTCTTCTAAGAAGGGTGTGATCTCTGTCCGTGCGCCCGGATTGGATTCCGGGCCTGCTACCCCGCAATCGTCACCACAATCTCACTGCCCTTGTCCGCTACGGCTACGCGTGATGCCGCGGCTTTATTCACAGAAATTTCCAGGAAGCCGGTGCTGCCCAAAAGAGCAAACAACTCTCCCGGCGCACCTTCACCGTAGTTGGAAACAAGCTTTGTGACTTCAGCTTTGCCCACGGTGATCTTGAAAGCTTTTTGCGAGTCATCAAAAATCTGCGGAAGGTTTTTGGGGGAGATGTTCGTAATCAGGTTGCCGAACTTGTCCGTCTTAAGTACCAGGCCTTTCCATGAATTTTCGGCCGTTGCTTTTGGCGTGGGCGCCAGAAAGCGCACGTAATCGGTGATCTCCTCCCCAAACTTTGCGGTATCCACACCTTTGCTCAAATAAGCTGCAACCGGCGCGAAGATATCACGGCCGTGGAAGGTGTTGCTGATCGGATTATGGAAATAATGTTCTGAAGTTATGTGGCGGACGCTCACGCGCTCCTCGCGCTCATAGACTAAAGACAGCACACCGTTATCGGGCGCTACAAAAACGTATTGGCCAATCGTTGCGACAATCGGTCTCCGTGGTCCACCCACGCCGGGATCAACCACGACCACATGTACAGTGTCCTTGGGAAAGTAGTGGTATGCCTGTGAGACAGCTAGCGCGCCGTCCAGAACGTCAAAGGACTGTACAGCATTGGTGATGTCCACGACCTGTGCGGTTGGATTAATGCTGTAAATAACCCCTTTCATTGCACCCACATAATGCTCGGTTAACCCGAAGTCGGTGGTGAGCGTGATCATCCGTTGAAAAGGCACTAATTTCTCCCTGCTGTGTTGGAAAGGCTTCCCGCGAAGGTAGCGCTTGGCTTCCATTGAAGTCAAGCCAGCGTAGCCGGTTGGGCAATAGTGTGAGAACACGCAACAGTGCTGTGCCGAACGTAACAGTCATCACTTGTAATCATTGTTCTGAAATTGGAAATTTTTAACCCAAAACGTAAAAAAGTATGAGCAGTCGTTTACCTTCCGAGTTGTAGTTAACTTTGTTAAGCGGACACCGTTAGCGGCGGGACCGATCCACTTCTTTAATTAAAGAGCACGACAAATTAAAGCAGGTTGGCGCGCATAAGCGCGACTTGGGTATTTTTCGCCGCCACCGAATCCGGGAAGTCACACCCTTTGGCCAAGGAATGAGCAGATGACTTCCAGAGTAGCGGAAAGGGAATCTATGTCGACTGCAGTACGTGCCATCCCCCGAGAAGACGTTTCACCAGCCGAATCTTTATTTCTCCTGATTGTTGATGCAGATCGTTGGGCCAGGGACCTGTCCAGGGAAGTTGCCGCCGGCATGGGCTTTAAGGTGTACACCGCCGACAACACTCGCGCGGCCTTGCGGCAGATGGAAGTTCAGCCTGTTGATGTGGTCCTCCTTGACGTGCGCCAGTCAAGCCAGGACGGAGTCGATCTGTTAACAAAGTTCAAGGAAATGCACCCGCAGACTGAAATCATCATGGTTAGCGGACAAGCCACGATTGATTCCGTGGTTACCGCCATGAAGAGTGGTGCTTGCGACTTTATCCGCAAGCCTTTCAAGGGCGAAGAGCTAAAAAGCCTCCTCACCCGCGCTGCCGGACGTTTACGCAACTCACTTGAAGATCGAATCTCCCGCGAGCACCTGCAACCGAACGCCGGCTATAACGGCATGCTCGGGCAGTCCCCGGAAATGCAAAAGTTGTATCGCATCGTCACCAAGGTGGCCACCAGCAAACATCCGGTATTGGTCCACGGTGAAACCGGTACAGGCAAAGAAACAGTTGCTCGGGCAATCCATGCCAACGGACCTTTCCGTGACCGTCCTTTCCTAATGGTGGATTGCGCGGCCACTGGCAATGGAGCTTTAGAAAATGAGCTGTTTGGCCCCATCAAGTCAGGCAATGGTCCAGTAAAGCCCAAGGACGGTATGTTTGCGTTGGCCAGCGGCGGCACCGTTTTCTTCGATGAAATCGGTGAGATGCCTCTGGATATTCAAAGCAAGTTGGTTCGCGCCTTACAGGAAAGAGAATTTCACGCCCAAGGCAGTGGAAAAGCCATACCGGTCGACGTAAGGATTGTTGCAGGCACCAGCCGCGATCTGGAAATGGCGGTTCAGCAGGGAACTTTCCGCCGTGATCTTTTCTTCCGACTCAACGTGGTTGGTCTCCGGCTGCCGCCGTTGCGTGAACGCAAAGAAGATATCCGTCCACTGGCGGAGAATTTCCTGGAGCGTGTCAATCAGGCCCGGCAGATGCAATACTCCATCAATCCTGAAGCATTAAAGCTGCTCCAGTTTTATGAGTGGCCGGGTAATGTGCGTGAACTGGAAAACTGTCTGGAACGCGCCGTGGCTATGAGTCCCGGGTCCGTGCTGCAGACCTCTGACTTTCCGCCACATATACGGTCGGCCTCTCTTCGCGCTGTGGGTCCGGAAAAGCAAGCTCGGATCCTTCCATTGGCTGAGCTGGAAAAGCAGGCCATTCTGGATGCATTGCACCAGCTCAATGGGGACAAGCTTATGACCGCGCGAGCGCTGGGCATCGGCAAGACTACTCTGTATCGCAAACTGAAGGAATATGGGATCGCGCACTGGATTTCTTCACCTGCGCCGGCCCCGAACGGGATGAGGTAATCGGCTCGTCCCGCCAAAAAATCTTTCATTAACCCAGCAGGTACCCCGCCGCACGCGCATCCAACAACATGAATGGGTATTGCGGTGGGGGCCTAGCCCTGCTTTCCGGAAAACAAACATTCCAGAGACAACTCCGCATGGAGATGCCGCTTCTCACCTTTGGTGCTTGCTGAGTAAGTTTCTCTATTTGAAGGGGTATCTATGCTTTGGACGATTTTTGCAATCCTCATTATCCTTTGGCTTTTGGGCTGGGGATTCCACGTGGCCGGCGGTTTAATCCATCTTTTACTGGTGATCGCTCTGGTTGTTGCTGTCATTAACCTGGTCACGGGACGCAGAGCTGTCTAGCATTTCCGGGCGCGACGTGCGCTTGGCTAGAAAATTTCTCTGAAGTGGGAGTGGGCTGCCCTGGAAGGCGGCTCTGCTCCCTCTTTTTGCGTCGGTAGGGTTCCTGCCCGCCTGCCCAGCCTTAGCGAAAAAGGCGCTTCTTTGCGTCATGTATCCGTATTTAAAGGACATCCTAAGTTCCTCGCATCGAGTCTAAATCTCTTTTGTAAGCTGCATTCGCAGCGGAAATTGGTAGTTAAACATGGTGACAACGCGCGCAAACGTGCTTGGAGAAGATGTGGCTACGAGTGTCGAAGGAAACCAGGAACTCACACGCCGTATCGCGGAAAAAGGTGATTGGTTCCACAACATCAACTTGAATGGCGTTTGGACGGCCCCCAATCACTTTTTGGGCGATTTTCCCAACGTTAAGTGGAAGCACATTGCCCCTGAGCTGCCCCAGGATTTATCCGGCGCCAGCGTCCTTGATATCGGCTGCAATGGCGGGTTCTACTCCATTGAGCTAAAAAGGAGGGGCGCCAGCCGAGTTCTGGGTGTGGATGTGGATGATCGTTATCTTGAGCAGGCGCGTTTTGCCTCCCAGGTCCTGGGATTGGACATTGAATTCGCCAAGTACTCCGTGTACGACGTGGATTCTATTCCCGGAAAATTCGATTTTGTCCTGTTTATGGGAGTGTTTTATCACCTGCGGTATCCTTTGTTCGCGCTCGACAAGGTGGTCAAGAAGGTCGGGAAAAGCCTGATATTCCAGACAATGATTCGCGGCTCTCTCACCAGCCCGGAACTGCGGGAGGATTATCATTTCTGGAACACGGAGATATTCACGAACCCGAATTTTCCCTGCATGTACTTTATTGAGAAGAATTATGCGGGAGATCCCACCAACTGGTGGATTCCGAATCATGGCGCAATGGAAGGAATGTTGCGCAGCTCAGGCCTGGAGATTGCCTCTCACCCAGAACCGGAAACATGGATCTGCGCCCCTTCTCACGTAATGAAGGACGACGGTAGGTATCTTTTAGACCACGAATTAGCGGGCACCCTGTAACCTGGCCCAGCTCTATACAAAGGTGCAAGCATGGTTGAAGCAGTAATGTTGTGGAATGAGCCTAATAATCTCTCGCATTGGGATTTCAAGCTCGACCCTGATTGGAAAAAGTTCGCCGAGATGGTCATGGCCGCCAGCAAGGCCATTCGAAGTGAAAATCCTGAGCTGCCGATAGTGCTGGGCGGCATCTCTCCCATTGACCCCCATTTCATTCAGCTGCTCGGGTCTTACGGCGTGCTTGATGCTGTGGATGTGGTCTCCGTGCATGGCTTTCCGCTCGACTGGAACCATTGGCAGCTTCGGGACTGGCCTAAAAAGGTGGATGAAATCCGCGCCGTAACCGGCAAGCCGGTCTGGGTCTCTGAAGCGGGCGTATCTTCTTTTGGCGCGGAAGAAGTCCAGGCCTTTGGCCTGCAACGCACGGCTGAGCTGCTGTTGCCGATTGTGGATCGCGTGCACTGGTACAGCTTGCTTGATCTGCCGGCAGCGTGGTCAGCCACTACCCGTCATAAAGAAGCCGAAGGCAGTGCTTACTATCGCCATTACTATATGGGACTGCTGCGGGAAGATGGCTCGCCCAAGTTGGCTGCGGAATCATTTCCCAAGGGCATGGGCATTTGCCAGTGGTTTCACTATGAAGATCCTCGGCTGGATCTTGCCGTTGATTGGTTGAAGCGCCTTGGAGTGCAATATCTGCGCACCGGCGTGAGCTGGGCTGATTGGTACCGTGAAAATGCAGAAGCATGGTTCGATCGCCAAATGCAGGCCCTGGAGCCTTTCAATACCACCTTGACGCTGTGCTTTACTCCAGAGCACATGGGCATAGCTCCCCATTACACCAGTCCGCCGAAACGGGCTGAAGACTTTGCTGAGTTTGCACTCTGGGCGGTTCAAAAGTACGCCAGCGCTAAAAAGGATAATCCCTCCCTGATAGGAGCCAGATAAGAATGGCGAAAACCATACTCATCACCGGCGGAGCTGGGTTTGTGGGGTCGCACCTGGCTGACGCCCTGCTGGCCGCCGGCCACCACGTTCGTATTTTTGACAACCTCACCGGGCAAGTCCATTGCAACGGAATTCCTGAATACCTGGCGGAAGACGCCGAATTCGTACAGGGCGATGTCCGGGATTCAGCCGCCTTGAAACGCGCGTTGGCAGGCATTGAGGTCGTCTTTCACATGGCCGCAGCCGTGGGCGTGGGCCAATCCATGTATGAGATTGAGCATTACATGGGCACCAACACGCATGGCACCGCCGTGCTGCTGCAACAACTTCTGGACAGCAAGAGCCGGGTGGAGAAGCTGGTGCTGGCTTCCTCCATGTCAATCTATGGGGAAGGAAAATATCTTTGTGCGCAGTGCGGCAGCGTGGCGCCGCAGCTTCGCACTGTGGAGCAGCTCAGGCTCAAGCAGTGGGAGCCAAACTGTCCTACGTGTAATGAAGCGCTTACGCCCATTCCCACAGATGAATCCAAGCCGCTCCAGTGCAGCTCGATTTACGCCCTCTCTAAAAAAGACCAGGAAGAGATGTGCTTGCTCTTTGGCCGTACATACAGCCTTCCGGTAGTGGCGTTGCGCTATTTCAATATCTACGGAACGCGACAGGCGCTTTCCAATCCCTATACCGGCGTAGCCGCAATCTTTGCCTCGCGGTTGATGAACGGCAATCCCCCGTTGATCTTTGAAGACGGAGCGCAGTTGCGTGACTTCGTGAGTGTGGAAGATGTCGTCTGCGCCAACCTGCTTGCCATGGAGTCATCTCAGGCGGACGGCATGGCCTTGAACATTGGATCGGGCGAGCCAATTTCAATCAATGAAGTGGCCGGCGAACTGGCGCGAGCCATGGAATCTGAAATCGTGGCCGAGCTTACGCAGAAATATCGTGCCGGCGATGTGCGCCACTGTTTTGCTGACATCTCGGCTGCGCGCAAGTTGCTTGGCTATACGCCGCAGGTAAGCTTCGCCGACGGGCTAAAAGATCTGGTCAAATGGTTGTGTTCGCAGCAGCCGCAGGACCGCGCTGCTGAGGCAGTGGAGCAGCTCAGCGAATTTGGGTTGACGGCGTAGTAGCAATGAATTCTGAAGGGGGAACAATGCGGAAGCAGGATACCCGCTCGGTGTTGATTTTTGGAGGAGCAGGCTTTATCGGGTCAAACCTGGCCCACTCTTTGCTTTCCCACACCGATGCGAAGGTACACATTTTTGATAATCTCTCCCGCGCCGGAGTGCACCACAATGTGGAGTGGCTGAGAAAGACGGCGGCAAATTCCGGCCGCCTTCAAGTCACGGTGGGCGACGTGCGCGACGCGCGGCAAGTCGAGAAAGCCGTGGCCCATGCCAATGAGATTTATCATTGTGCCGCGCAGGTAGCAGTCACCACATCTGTAGCCGATCCCAGACATGACTTTGAAGTGAATCTTGGCGGCACCTTCAATATCCTGGATGCTGCCCGCCGGGCGGCCAATCGTCCCTTCATCCTGTTTACGTCGACCAATAAAGTTTATGGCGAGCTTGGTCTTGGCGCGCCAGCGATCAGCGGCAAACGTTACGCGTCTCCAATGCAGCAGGGCGTTTCAGAATCACAGCCGCTGGACTTTCACTCTCCTTACGGTTGTTCCAAAGGTGCCGCAGATCAGTACGTGCGCGATTTCGGCCGAATCTACGGCATGCCCACGGTTGTATTTCGGATGTCGTGCGTGGCCGGGCCACGGCAATTCGGCACTGAAGATCAGGGATGGGTGGCCCACTTTGTTTATTCCGCTTTGCAGGAAGAACCGGTCGTAATCTATGGCGATGGCCGCCAGGTACGCGACGTGCTCTGCGTGGACGATCTGGTACGTGCCTTTGAGGCTGCGCGCCAGAATATCGGAACCACTCGGACAGAAGTTTACAACGTGGGCGGTGGTCCGGAAAATTCCGTTTCTCTGCTTGAGTTGATGGATGAGATCGCTTTGCTGACAGGTCGGCCCATGGAATGTGTCCGCAATGAGCGCCGTGTTGGCGACCAACTGATCTACATCACTGATAATTCCAAAATCCAGCGCGACACAGGTTGGAAGCCCGAGATCGGGTTGAAGAAAACGCTGCGGCTCTTGCAGGACTTCTGGGAAGATAATCAGGGAATCCTGGCCAAGCGGCGTCGCAGCACCGCCAGTGCCGTTGCCTCATTTGAATTGGCGACCGAGCTTTCCGGGAGGGCAGGATGAAGTTTGCCCTGCTCAATCCCAACTGGGACTTTAAGGGCTCAACTTATTTTGGGTGCCAGGAACCTCATACGCCGCTGGAGTTGCTGTTCGCCGCCGATCAACTGCATATTGCCGGGCATGAGTCCCTGTTAATCGATGCGCACACAGAAAATCTCAGCATGAACGAAGCGCGCAAGCGTCTGGATGCATTCGCGCCTGACTTTCTGGTGGTCCCGACTGCGCCTTCGTATCTTTTCTGGCGTTGTCCTCCGCCGGAGCTGCGCGTTCCCATGGAATGGTTTGCTGGTGTGCGGAGCAACGCCGTCAAAGTAGCTATCGGCCCGCATCCTTCGGCAACGCCCGCGGCTACCATCCGCAAGACCGGCTGTGACGTGGCGCTGCGAGGGGAACCTGATCAGATTCTGGCAGAACTCGCGAGCAAGCCGTGGCCAGAGATCGTTGGCTGCTGCTTCAGGAAACAAGATGGACAGGTGCATATCAGCCCCGGTTCAGCCGTCAATGATATGGCTGCCCTTAGTCCGCTCGATTTCAAGAATTACAACGTTGAGGCGCACCTTCATCGTCACCACGTATTCACGAATGATCATGGTCTTGGCGCTGAACTTGAGTTCGCACGTGGATGTCCCTGGGCCTGCACCTTCTGCAACAAGACGCTCTTTCGCAATAAATTCCGCGAGCGCAGTGTTGACACCGTGCTCCAGGAAGTGGATACGCTGATTGCGCGCGGCGTGGAGTACATCTATTTCATTGACGAAATCTTCGGCGTCGGCAAGAACGTGCGTCGCTTGCTGGAAGGCATCGCTGAGCGTTCGGTAAAGATTGGCTTCCAGACACGCATTGATCTCTGGAATGAAGAAACGCTAGATCTTCTCGGCCGTGCGCACTGCATTTCCATCGAGTGTGGCGTGGAGTCGATCACGCATGAAGGCCGTGAAGACCTGAACAAGAATTGCCGTTTTGGCACAGACCGCATCGCTGAATTGCTGGTCTATGCTCGCGGGCGCATTCCCTGGGTGCAGGCGAACCTGATTCTCACGGAACGCGACGACCGCGAGGAGATTCATCGCTGGCAGCAAGAGTTAAAGTCCAAAGGCGTTTGGGTGAGTGAGCCGGTACCGATGTTCCCGTTTCCGGGAAGCCCACTGTACACGCAGATGTTTGCCGCTATGCCGGACGATATGGCCTGGGAGCGCGCCCATCGCTATTACACCTCGAAATTTACAAGTAAGGGTTATAGCGATATTCAGGAGCAAACACCCTTGGCAATTGAGGAACTGGAACCATGCATATCTTAGTCACGGCGGACACGCTGGGCGGTGTATGGACATACACGCGCGAGTTGGTTACAGGCTTGGTGCGCCGTGGAGATCGGGTAACGCTCGTCAGCTTCGGCGATATTCCTACGAGCGCGCAGACCCGCTGGATGGACGGCTTGACTAACCTTGATTATCGGCCAACGGCGTTCAAGCTGGAATGGATGCTCGACTCTGAAGCCGACATGGAAGCCTCCTCCGAATATCTCCTGGCCATTATCGAGGAAAGCCGCCCTGATCTTCTCCACTTCAGCCAGTTCTATTACGGAGCGTTGCCGTGTGATGTTCCGCGCGTGGTGGTTGCGCATAGCGATGTTGTGAGCTGGTGGATGTCCGTTCATCGCCAGTTGCCGCCGGAAACTGAGTGGCTGCGCTGGTACCGCCAGATCGTTACGCGTGGGCTGCGTGAAGCGACAACTGTGGTGGCGCCATCCCGCTGGATGCTGGAACAGATTGAGCTTTATTACGGCAAGCTTGCTTCCGGCGCCGTAATTCACAATGGCCGCAGCCCGTCTTTGTTTAATCCGTATATCGGCAAGCAGGAAACCACCGTTACCTTGGGGCGGCTCTGGGACAGCGGAAAGAACGTCGCGCTTTTGTTGAAGCGGGAGATGCCCGGATCGGTGCGCATCGTCGGTTGTGACCGCCATCCTGATTTGCAGAACCATTCCTTCGTGGCCGAAACTATCAGGCCGAACATCTCCCTGGATCCACAGCAGGACGAGCGCCAGATCACAGAAACGCTGGCGCGTGCAGGAATCTACGCAGCAACTTCACAGTATGAGCCATTTGGTCTGGCCCCAGTGGAAGCGGCGCTGTCACGGTGTGCCATCGTGGCCAGCGATATACCCACATTCCGCGAGCTCTGGGAAGGCGCTGCAATTTTCTTCCGCAACAATGATCCGGAAAGCTTGTCTGAAGCGCTGGAGCGCGTGCAGAGCGATCGTGCTTTGCGCCTGAGCCACGGGAACATGGCGCTTCGCCATGCCCGGCAGCATTTCACGGCTGATCGCATGGTCACAGGCTACAGAAATCTTTATCACAAACTGGCCCCAGCGCAGGCACTCAGCGCATGAATCAAAAGCTCAATATCGCGCTGTTTGCCCACTCCATGGTCTCTGACTGGAACCATGGCAACGCCCATTTTCTGCGCGGCCTGATGCGTGAGCTCGTCCGTATGGGCCACACGGTGCGCTGTTATGAGGAATTGACTTCATGGTCGCTTACCAACTTGATGAAGCAGGAAGGTGAGCGCGCCATTGAGGCCATTGATTCTTTCCGTCGAGCTTATCCTGAACTCGATATCCGTTTCTATAAGTCCGGAGACGGCGAGTTTCCCCGTTTTCTGGAAGAGGAACTGAAAGAGACTGACCTGGTTTTATTGCACGAATGGAATGACCCGCAGGTGGTGAACCAGGTGCTTGCGCTTAAGAAGAAACTTGGTTTCATTGCGCTGTTTCATGACAGCCATCATCGCGCCCACACCCGCGCCGGTGAAATTCTGAAGTTCCATCTGCACCTGGTAGATGGCGTGCTCGCGTTTGGCGAGGCCATCCGGCGTATATACGTCGATGGTTTTGGCGTAAACCGGGCATGGACTTTTCATGAAGCCGCTGACGTGGAGCAGTTCCATCCTATCCAGCGCCGCAAAGAGATTGACGTGGTTTGGATCGGCAACTGGGGGGACGATGAGCGCGCCGCCGAACTGGAAGAGTTTCTTATCCAGCCGGCTCTGGACCTGCCGGAACTGCACGTGGTGGTTCATGGTGTCCGCTACCCCGACGTTGCGCAGCAAAAACTGGTGAGCGCAAACATTGAATATCGTGGGTATTTGCCGAACCTTTTATCGCCGCAGGTCTATGCGGAAAGCGCGGTCAGCGTGCATATTCCGCGCCGTGAATATGCCAATGGTCTTGCTGGGATCCCAACGATCCGAGTGTTTGAGGCCCTGGCGTGCGGTATTCCGCTCGTTTGCTCGCCGTGGACCGATCAGGAAAACCTGTTTCGTCCCGGCGAAGACTATTTAATAGTGAATGACGGCATTGAAATGACCGAACAGCTGCGGCATCTGCGTCGCGATGGAAAGGCGCGTTACCAACTCGCCGAAAATGGACTCAAAACCATCCGTGAACGCCACACTTGCGCGCACAGAGCGCAACAGCTTATGGAAATCTGCCAGGAGATTTCGCGATGAAAATTTTCGTTTTTGGCTCCAGCATTACCTCTTCTTACTGGAATGGTGCGGCTACGTATTATCGAGGCATTTACAAGCAGCTGAACGCGCTTGGGCACCAAATTACATTTGCAGAGCCGGATGCTTATGGCCGTCTGCAAAACCGTGACGCCGGCGATTTCAGTTACGTAAACACAGTTGTTTACAAAGATACGAATGATATTCCCGCGCTGCTGAAGCAGGCCGCCGCGTGCGACCTTGTGGTGAAGCACAGCGGTGTGGGTGTATTCGATGAGCTGCTGGAAGAAGAAATTCTGGAGTGCCAATCCGATAGAACCAGGGTCGCCTTCTGGGACGTGGATGCGCCTGCCACTTTGTCGCGTGTAGAAAACAACCGCGCTGATGCGTTTCGCGCGCTGATTCCCAAATACGATTTTATTTTTACTTACGGCGGTGGTGCGCCGGTGGTGGATCACTATCGGCGACTTGGCGCCGCGAATTGCCACCCTATTTACAACGCGCTCGATCCCGAAACGCACCATCCTGTTCCGCCGGACCCGGCTCTGGCCTGTGACCTGCTGTTTGTTGCACATCGTTTGCCGGACCGTGAGCGCCGGGTGGAAGAGTTCTTTCTTCTTGCCGCCGAGCTTGCTCCGGATTGTCAGTTCGCTTTAGGTGGAGAAGGCTGGGACGGAAAGCAGCTTCCTGCCAACGTCCGCTGGATTGGCCACGTTCGCACGGGCGATCACAATCGCGTGAACTGCTCTGCCCGCATGGTGCTGAACATCAACCGGGACTCCATGGCAGGTGTGGGATTTTCTCCCCCCACCCGAGTCTTTGAAGCCGCCGGAGCCGGAGCCTGCCTGATCACTGATCGTTGGGCGGGCATTGAGCAGTTCTTTGCTCCGCAACAAGAGATACTAATCGCGGGCGGCGCAGAAGAAATTGTTTCCTGTTTGCGGAATATCTCCGCGACGAAAGCAAAAGAAATCGGCCAGAACATGCGGGCACGAGCGTTGCGCGACCATACCTACCAACTGCGTGCAAAAGAAGTGGATGCCATTGTTTCGAATGTTCCAGCAGGATCCGCGCTACGCTGATTGAACAGATTTGGTCAGCTATCGTCGTCGCTATTCGTGCAAGGTGTCAAGTCCGAGCGCTGTTGTCTCCGGCGAGACCGGGGTTTCCGTCGTCACCAGAGTAGGTTCCCGCATCTTAGTAATGTTCGGCAAAAGACAATCAAATTATGAGAGTAGCCCTTATAGCGCCACCGTTCATCGCAGTGCCTCCAAAAAAATACGGCGGTACAGAATTATTCATTGCAGAATTGGCCTGCGGGCTTCAGCGCAAGGGAATTGAAGTCGTCGTGTACACCAATGGTGAATCCACTGTCGATGCGCCAATGCGCTGGATTTATCCTGAAGGCGAATGGCCGTTACAGCGTGAGGTGGAATGTTCACTCAAGGGGCTGAACCATTTTGCCTGGGCCATCAAGGAGGCCACTCAGGAAGCAGATTTGATTCACGTAAACAGCGCTCCGGGCTTGAGTTTTGGCAGATTTATTGACGTGCCCATGGTTTACACCGTGCATCATGCGTTCGATCCGTCGCTGGCTGAGTTTTATCAGTCTTACCCGGATGTTTCCTATGTCACCATCAGTGACTTTCAACGCGAGAAGCTCAGCATGTCCCACATGAGGACCATTCGTCACGGAATCGATCCTTCCCTTTACACGGCGCCCAATGGGAAAAGAGAGTACCTCAGTTTTCTGGGAAGAATTGCGCCGTCCAAGGGCACGCACGTGGCAATTGAAATTGCTGAAAAGTCCGGTATCCCGCTCAAGATAGCCGGTGAAATCCAGCCCATTTATAAAGAGTATTGGGAAACCAAGGTGAAGCCGCACGTCGATGGCAAGTTCATCGAGTATGTGGGTGAAATGGGAATGGAAGAGAAGATAGAGCTGCTGGGTAAATCGCGCGCCATGCTTTTTCCCGTGCAGTGGGACGAGCCTTTTGGCCTGGTTATGATTGAAGCCATGGCGTGTGGAGCTCCTGTTTTGGCCATGCCTCGCGGGTCCGTTGCAGAAGTGGTGAAGGAAGGTGTAAGCGGAAACGTGCGCAAGACCGCAGATGAGTTGGCGGAATGCGCCCGCAATCTCAACCTCCCCGCGCCCAAGGTTCGCGCCTATATGGAAGAATTCTTTTCCGTAAAGCGGATGACCCGTGATTACATCAACTTATATTCAGAAATTCTGCGGGATGGGGTAGCCGAGGCGGAGCAGATTGTAGCATGAGCGCAAAACTCCTGATCCCCCACTCTGAACTGGTGGAGATTTCTCCGCCCCATCCAGAGCCGCGTTTGGTGTATCAGAATGCGGAGCCTCGCAAAGTCAACAATCTTACTCTGATTGATGGCAAGACTTTTCTCTCCACCACCGTTGCAGGGGACATCATGCCGCCGGGCTCGCCCGACGTTGGATTTTTCCACGACGACACGCGTTTTCTTAGCCGCATGGAGCTTCGGGTTGACGGGTACCGAACCGTGGTGCTTTCTTCCAGCACGGAGCAGACTTTTGCTTCCCAAATTGAGCTCACCACCGGCAAGAGCACGATGCGCGAGACGTATGAAATTCCTGAGAACACGGTCCATATTCGCCGCGAGCAGCTCCTTGCCTCTGAAACGCTGTTCGATAATTTCTGGTTTGAAAATTTCAATTTTCATGAGCTTGAACTCAATCTTGAACTGGCTTATGAAGCGGATTTCATGGATGTCTTCCAGGTCCGGGGCGTAGCGCGGCAGAAGCTCGGCCAGTATTTCCTGCCGATTGTGCGCAATGATTCCATTGTGTTTCATTATTGCGGCCGCGATGGCATTGCCCGCGAAACGGTGATTCGTCTTTCTCCGCAGCCGGACGCGGTGGACGGCACCACGGCCCGTTGGAAGCTGCGGCTCCCGCCATTTAAGCGCTTCCATCTGCAGACTACGGTAGTGCCGCAGGTTGAAGGCAAGCGCTCCCGGTCAGTGCACCCCGATTTTGGCCAGCAACTGCAGATGCGCCGGGAAGCGATTGCAGAATGGGCGTCGCATTCAACCAGCTTTAGCGCCAACAACAGCATCTTTGGCGAGATGGTGGAAACCTGCAAGGCGGATTTTCACGCGTTGCAAATTCCTGAGAAGCGTGAGCGAGTCATCGCCGCCGGCATTCCCTGGTTCGCCACAATGTTTGGGCGCGACTCCATAATTGCCGCCTACCAGTCACTGATATTGAATCCGCAACTGGCGTCTGAAACGCTACGCGTTCTGGCTTCACTGCAAGGCAAGGAGAAGAACGATTGGCGCGACGAAGAACCCGGCAAGATTCTGCATGAATACCGTGAAGGAGAAATGACGCGGGCAGGCGAGATGCCCTTTGGTCCCTATTACGGATCAGTGGATGCGACGCCGCTATGGCTGATCCTGCTGAGTGAAACGTTCAATTGGACCGCCGACGAGCAACTGGTAAAAGACCTGCTTCCGAATGTTTACCGTGCTTTGGAATGGATTGACTCCTACGGCGATTTAGATGGTGACGGTTTTATCGAATATCAGCGCCGCTCGCCAAAGGGACTGGCGAACCAGGGCTGGAAGGATTCATGGGACGCCATCATGCATCATGATGGCGAGGTTGCTAAGAGTCCAATTGCTTTGTGTGAAGTGCAAGGCTACGTTTACGAGGCCAAGTACAGGATGGCCTCCCTGCTGCGCTCTTTTGGCGACGTGAAGACCGCGGACAGGCTGAAGAAGGATTCCGCGGAGATGGCTAAGCGCTTTGAAAAAGCTTTCTGGATGCCGAAGCTTGGTTTTTATGCCATGGCCTTGGATCGCGACAAGCGGCAGACCCAGGTCATTTCTTCAAATCCCGGCCAACTGCTTTTTACCCGCATGCTGCCGCAAGACCGTGCTAAGGCAATAACGCAGCGCTTCATGTGTGACGATATGTTTTCCGGCTGGGGTTGGCGCACCATGTCACGCAATGAACGCATTTTCAATCCTCTCAGCTATCATCGCGGATCGGTATGGCCGCATGACAATTCACTGATTGCACATGGCATGTCACTGTATGAATTTCGTGAGCCGGCCAACCAGTTGTTCACCGCGCTGTTCCAGGCTGCGCTTAATTTCCGTGATTACCGCCTGCCGGAGCTCTTCTGCGGCATTCAGCGCCGTGAGCATGATGAGCCTGTGAAGTACCCGGTGTCGTGTTCGCCGCAGGCATGGGCGTCGGGAGCGGTATTTCTCATGCTGCTGTCAGTTCTCGGTATACGCCCCAGCGCTGCCAGAAGAGAATTAAATATTGTGAACCCTGCGCTGCCGGAATTTCTGGAGAACCTGAGCATCCGCAACATGCGGGTAGGCGGCAGCCGCGTTGGTCTCGATTTCACCCGCCGGGGCGACCGGACTTTCTGCAACGTCGTGGATATAGAAGGCGACAAATTGCTGGTGAACGTTGCGTTTAAGAAACGGTAACGAGACGGATACTGTGGAAGATCGGGGCATCTGCTTTTTCTGAAATCCCGAATGCCCGCATTTTTGCGCATGAGGGATCGCTGCCCTCTTCCAGACTGCTCAGGAACAAGTCGTTTCTTTCAAAATTTGTTTCAATGACATCATGATCGTTATAGGGTTCCCTCGCTTCGCTCGGGATTTCAAAAACATGATAGATTGTTTAGACGTAAAACTTTCCTTGGAGGGAACTGCATGGCAATCAATATCCTCATCAAAAAGACCGGTCCTTACGTTGTCAGCGGCGACCTAAGTCAGTTGGAAATTGCTGACGCCGATGGCAAAAAAGTAGACATCAGCGGGAAACAGGCGATCGCGCTTTGCCGTTGCGGCGCATCTACAAATAAACCGTTCTGTGACGGTACCCACTCCAAAATTGGATTCCTTGCGGCTGAAGCGGCGGTAAAAAGCGAAGGATAGACACGCTCCATACTGCTTTAGGGACGGCTAGACGAGTGGGCAGTTTTCTCTTCGCTTTCAGCTAGTTACGCGCGTAGTCACTTTTGCGGATTACCAAAGCCCCGACACGTCCCGCATCTCGGGGAAAGCGGTAAAGTCCACTAATCTGTCTTTCCATGCTGATGGCTTCGTTCGCGCGCGTTCCGTATACAACATTGCTGGAATATGTTCCTGTGGCGGCCACCATTGTTACCACTATCCTGAGCGTGGTGCTGGCGCGGGCTACGCTGCGGTATGCCAAAGCTGCCGATCGCGGACTGGAACTTTCACGCGAGCAGTTTGAACGCGAATGGGCACCGGAATTGCATGTCCGGCTTGAACGCGCATCCACGGCCGATGCCAAGATCGTGATTACCAACCTGGCGCGAGCCGCCGTGCTGCTCCAGCTTGTGCAGTTGCGCACCATGACCCATGCAATGCCGTTTGAACGCCAGTACCTCAACGATCCGCTGGTGGGTGGCAATACCTGGACGCAACATATCGGAGAGCGCATTCTAGCAATCACCGGCCATGATTTTGAAGGTACCATCGCGGCTTCCGTCAGCTTCTATTCCGCCGGGCGTCTATACAAGAGCGACTGGTTCCGCTTTGATGTTGAGATCCAGCGTGGACGTTTTGAGAAGATTGAGCCGGTCACTTTGCCCGCGAGGCGCGTCCGCGTGCTGGCTACCCGCCAGGCAGATAAGTTTCGCCGTCAGAACGTAAAAGATGTGGTGCATGAGACGGCGACGACGAAAGAATCATGACCCAAGCTGTGGGCTTTCGAGAGCCTAAAGCTTAGTGGATGGTCTTCATCTTCCGCGACATGTAATCCATCAAAAGGTACTGGCCCAGATTTTGCGGCGTGGTGAAATACGCTTTGCCCTTGCACATGGCCGTGACTTTCTGGACGAACTGAACCAAGCCGTAATCGGACGCCAACATGAATGTATTGATCATGATGCCGGAGCGCTTGCAGCGCGAGACTTCTTCCAATGTCTGGCTCACCACCAGCGGGTCGAGCCCGAAGGCATTCTTGTAAATCCTGCCGTCTTCCAGGGTGAGCGCTGAAGGCTTGCCGTCAGTGATCATCACGATCTGCTTCATGTCTTTGCGCTGGCGTTGCAGGATGCGTTGGGCCAGACGCAAGCCTTCGCGCGTATTGGTGTAATAAGGGCCAACTTTCACTCGAGCGAGCTGCGAGATAGGCATCTCTTCCGCCGAATCATGAAACAGCACCAGCGAGAGTGAGTCGCCCGGATACTGCGTACGGATCAAGTGTGAGAGCGCCATGGCGACTTTCTTGGCGGGCGTGAAACGATCTTCACCGTAAAGAATCATGCTGTGTGAGCAGTCGAGCATCACCACCGTCGCGCAGGATGATTGATACTCGCACTGGTGCACTTGAAGGTCAGAGTATTCAATGTTCAGCGGCAGGTGCAGGCCTTCACGCTGGATGGCCGCGGAAAGCGTCTCAGTGATATCCAGGTTCATAGTGTCGCCGAACTCATATGGCTTGGACGCGCCGCTGGATTCAATGCCGGTAGCCAGATCGCGCGTATCGTGTCGTCCGAAGCTGGAACGGCCGAGCGAGCCCAGGAGATCACGCAAGGTCTTGAAGCCGAGAAAATCGAGGCTCTTGTCAGTGATCTCAAAGCGCGCATTGGTCTGGGCTTCGCCGGTCTGTCCGGGCGTCGTCGATTGGCGCGCGGGATCGTGCGGCTGGTCCACTGAAATCAGCTCTTCCTGCTGCATGCGCTCAATCAGGCGTTCGATCAGCTCGTCCATCGTGCCGTCTGCCTGCATCTGCTCCAGGCGTTCGCGCATTTCATCATCCATGAAGTCGCCCATCTCCAGCGCCTGCTGGATGGCCTGGCGCAACGCATCAAGCGAATGATCGTCCATTTGCTGGAAGTACATGGAATCGCTCTGGAACCCTGACTCAAGCATGTAATCAGAGAGCGCGCTGAGCAGGTCTTCCATGCTCATTTCGTCGGCCAGGTCGGCAACGTATTTGGAGTATTTGGTGTATTTCATTGCAAGCACTCAGCACTCAGCAATCAGCCAGCAAAATGCAAATGGCCATTGGCTCAATAAAACTGTCCGAGTCAACGCTGAACGCGAATTGCCACAAATCATATTTTCAGATTCTGATTCGTGTTTATTCGCGGAATTCGCGGCTACTCGTTCTTGATCTGCGTTCATCTGCGAAATCTGCGGCGAAGTTCTTTGCTCTCCGTCTAGAACTAATTGTAAGGACGACGATTCCTCATCGGCGGCGGATCATCATCGCCGCGTTCAAATGGACGCTCCTGCCGCTTTGTTTGTTTTTCTGCGCCAAAGACGCGCTCTTCTGAACGGCCAATTCTGCGATGCGCGTGCAGCCCTTCCAGCACAAACTCCGCCGCGGACACCAGCACCTCAGGTTTATCTTTCGATTTGATGCCGACCGGCGCAAGCTTGTCCGTGAGTCCTTGAATGTTTTTCAGTCCTTCGAGGACCTCATGCGCGCTGGCGGTGTCTGATAGTTTGATTTCGCCGCCGAGCTCAAACCACTGCACTACTTGCTGCATGTTCAAGTCTTTGAAATATGTGTCGTAGGTTTTGGCCACCGCGGTACGTATCAGCTCACGGGCAACGGTATCGGCCCCGCGCATCTCGCCTTCATATTCCAGTTCGAGCTTGCCGGTGATGGAAGGCAGCGCCGCATAAACGTCGCCAATGCGCGGGACGATAGTCTTTTCTCCGCCACGCACGGCCCGCCTCTCAGCGTTGGAAATAACGTTTTCAAGGACACTGATGGGTAAGCGTTGACTCACGCCGGAGCGCTTGTCGATCTTCTTGTCCTCGCGAGCCAGGAATGCGACCCGCTCCACCACTTCGCGGACATATTTAGGAACGTGGAGTTCCAGTCCGTCGCGATGCAGCCATGCTTCCTGCTCAGTGATGCTGATGCCTTCTTCCAGGGTTCCGGGATAATGAGTGCGAATTTCCGAGCCAATGCGGTCTTTGAGCGGCGTTACGATCTTGCCTCGCGCTGTGTAATCTTCAGGATTGGCGGTAAAGACCAACGCCACGTCGAGCGGCAGGCGCAGTGGATAGCCTTTAATCTGGACGTCGCCTTCCTGCATGATGTTGAACATGCCGACCTGAATTTTTCCCGCCAAGTCAGGCAGTTCATTGATGGCAAACAGTCCGCGGTTTGCCCGTGGCAGCAGGCCGTAATGCACGGTCATTTCGCTCGATAGATCGTGCCCGCCACGTGCCGCCTTGATCGGATCAACATCGCCGATGAGATCAGCAATGGTCACGTCCGGCGTGGCCAGCTTTTCAACGTAGCGATCATCGGGGGTCAGGTATGCGATGGGAGTTTTGTCGCCTTCGCGTGCAATCAGCTCGCGGCAGCGCTTGCAGATGGGTTCGTAAGGATTGTCGCGAATCTCGCAGCCGGCAACGTACGGCAGTTGCGGATCGAGCAATGTGGTCAATGCGCGCAGGATACGGCTCTTTGCCTGTCCGCGCAGGCCAAGCAGAATAAAGTTGTGCCGGGAAAGAACGGCGTTCACCAGTTGGGGGACGACCGTGTCTTCATAGCCAATAATGCCGGGAAAAATAGTTTCGCCGCTGCGCAGGCGTGCAATCAGATTTTCGCGGAGTTCATCTTTTACCTTGCGAGTGCGCAGCCGCTGCTCAGAGAAAGAACTTTTCCTGAGCTCGCCCAGAGTCGGGGGAAGATTCATGAAGGGCCTCTAGAAAATAATTATACGCTGAGAGTTCCCGATCACTACTCAGAAGGTGAGCCACGGAGCGCGAAAACGTTCAATGCTAGTGCACATGCCCGTTGCCGCTGGCCCGCTGGCGCACGCGCAGGCTGTTTTCCACTTTGGGAATTGTGGCGCGGTAATACTCCGTAAGGATTTCCACGCGTTCCGCTTCCGATTTCATCTCCAGCAGTGTCTGCTTAAAATCAAGGTCCACCGGCAAGTCCTGCGCCAGACGATAAGAGAGATAAGCCGCGTCGCGCTCAACTTCAACGGTTTGGCCCATCACAGCAAATAGCTGCTCGTGCAACTGGATAACGGTTTCCGCCGAGGCCTTGCTCACTATAGAGGGCTCGTCCTCAAAGAAAGCGACTTCAGCCTGAAGAAAAGAGCGCTCCTGGTTTACTTGTATGATCTCAAAGCGTTGTGCGCCTTCAGCGGCAATGTCCAGCCGTCCGTCTTCATATTTTTTGAGTACGGTCAGAATCCTGGCGGAACATCCAATGGCGGCCAGCGCGCTTTCTTTCGCTCTGACCATGCCAAATGGGCGCTCCTGAGAGAGACACTCACCGATCATCTCTTTATAGCGGGGCTCAAAGATATGCAGCGGCAGCGGAGCGCCGGGAAAGACCACGATTTCAAGCGGAAACAGCGGAAGCAGAGGCACGAAGTTCATTCTATAGCACAGTCAGCGGGTCAGCATTCAGCAGTCAGCATTCAGTCCGGGAGCGGCATAGCAGTGCTAACAGAAATCTTTTGAAACGCAGAGGAACAGAGGAACCGGAGCGAAGCAGAACCAAAATTATTGTTTTCCCCGATTCGTCCGCTTACTCCTTTCCTCCGTGTTTCAAAAGATTTCGCGGTGAAGCTGAAAATATTCAGGGCTGAAAATCCTGAGTGTTGAATGCTTGACTTAAATGCGCTTTCAAACTACAAAGCTGGCATGAAACTTGAAGGCAAAGTAGCTGTGATTACCGGCGCTTCCATGGGAATTGGTGAGGCTATTGCCAAGTTGTTCGTGCAAGAAGGGGCCAAGGTGGTGCTGTGCTCGCGTGATCTGGCGCGGACGAAGGCGGCGGAGCAGCGCATCGGCGGTGGCGCGAATACTCTCAGCGTCGCCTGTGATGTGAGTAAGCGCGACCAGGTGGATGCGCTGGTGAAAACCGCAGTCGCAAAGTTTGGGCGCATCGATATTTTTGTGAACAATGCCGGCTTTGGATTGAATGATGCCGTGGCAGAGATGGATATGGCCGAGCTGCGAAGAATGTTCGACACGAATCTGTTTGGCGCGGTCGAGTGCATGCAGGCCGCGATCCCGATCATGCGGCAGCAGGGCAGCGGCGACATTGTGAATATTTCATCGGTATCAGGCCATATTGCCACGCCGTATATGTCCGGATACGCAGCAACCAAGCACGCGATGAATGCTATCGGCAAAGCAGGGCGGATGGAATTGCTGCGGCACAACATCAACGTTCTAACCGTCTGTCCCGGCTATATTGCCACCGACTTTGTGAAAAACATGGTGAAGGGCAAGCACTCCGAGCGTGTGGGATCGTCAGTAAAATACGCCGTGACTCCCGGTGTCGTAGCCGATGCGACTTTGCAGGGATTGCTCAAGCGTAAAAGGGAAGTGATAGTGCCGAAGTTCTACAAAATGATCATCAGTATGTATCAAGCTTTGCCGGGAGTGGTGGAACGCAGAATCCGCAAATCCCTGAGGCCGACGGCGCAGGTGATGGCGGAAGCGGCAAAGAAAAGTAATTAGCAATCAGCAATTGGCAATCAGCCAAATCTGGCCTTGCCTATTACTGACTTATCACTGCAATCCGATTTTTTTGCCAATTTACTAGACAAGAAATCCGCGCCTGCGCGTTCTCTGCTTCAGATGGGAATGCTTTTGCGATGGTCCATAGCGTAGCTGCTGTTTGCGCTGGCAGCGGGCGTGATGGCCTTCAACAAGATGACGGTGTGCTCATGGATGAGGCGCAAGAATCCCGCGGCAACGATCTCGATTGTGGGTGGCTGTCTGGGCGCAGCAGGGTGTTTGATAAGCCCATTAGCATGGTTGAACAAAGCATGGTGGCTGCCAACTATTCTTGATATGGTGGGCGCGCCATATCTCCTGATCATTGGCTGGATGGGAATTGAGAAATGGCTGAAGCGGTCGGAAGTGGCCGCGAATTAACGCGAATGTACACGATCGGCTTTAGCTTCTGAATCATTCGCGCTTTTTTGCATCGACTAGCAACAAAGCTTTCATCATCGGTAGCGATCCCTCGCTTCGCTTCGGGCTTTTAGGAAAGCTAGCTATCCCAGTTCTTCCAGCATCCCCGCCATTTCAGAGAGTGCGTGTTTATTTCCGGTGCGCTTGGCGGCTTCCACGCCGATTTCCAGCATTTTCTTTGCTTCAGCCGTGCGGCCGTTGCGCTCCAGCGTCTGTGCGGCCATAAAGTAGCCGTTCGTATAGTCAGGATGGAGTTCCAGAAGCTTTTTGAATTCGGCAAGCGCCTGTTCGGTTTGGCCGGCCTTGGAATATTCCATCGCCAGGCCATAGCGGGCAAAAGCGTCGCCAGGATTCTGTTCCAGAAATTGTGCAAGCATTTCCAGACGGCTGGGCTCGGTCATTGAAGAAATCTAACATAGTCCAGTAATCGATATGGGAAGCGCGCGGCGAGTTGCACAAGATGATGTGCAATGTGGAAAACAACGCAGGTTTTTCTTTACTCCCGCACTGAGTGGCGCTAGGATTGGCCGTTGTGGCCTGCCCTTTCTTCTTCCCGACCAAAAAAATTTCCATTGGATGGCCTTTTCCCGCTCGTTTGCCTTTGGGCGCGGGGTTTGCCGGTACATGTCGCGCGGGAGTTGAGACATTGACTCCTTCAGAAGCTGAACTGCGCGACTTCTGCAACCTGGGCAATGCCGGTGGATGTTGCCATATGCCGGCTGAGCGTTGTGTCGATGGCGTGCGTTTTGCCGTTGCACGCGACGAGGAATCCAGGATCGTGCTCCACTACGTGAGCGAGCGTTTCCATGAACCCGTGGAGTATGGCCGGCTTGAATATGACTGCCGATCCCAGAACTGGCCGGCCCCGATGCGCGATCCCTGTCTTCAGCGCCAGGCCGAGTGCTATGTAGAGGTTTATCTTGAGCGGCGGCCACGGAAGCCCGGGCTGCAGCAAGAGCTCTAGATCGTTGCCCGGGTGCTTAACATCTAAAGACGCATGAATATCCAGAATCCGACCGACAGGCACGGCCACGACGGTCATCACTCCGACAGTGATGGCAGAGCCGCCCATAGTCTTTCGCCGCGTCCCGTACGCGATTCACAATCCCAGATGGCCGAAGTTGTGCTGCCCAACGACGCTAATCCTTTGGGCAATCTTCTTGGCGGACGGCTGATGCACCTTATCGATATTGCCGGCGCCATCGCCGCGCATCGCCATTCCCACAGCCATGTGGTTACGGCGTCAATGGACCACATCGATTTCCGCCTTCCGGTGAAGATTGGCGATCTGCTGATTCTGAAATCTTCCGTGAACCGCGCGTTCAATACATCGATGGAAGTGGGCGTGAAGTGCTGGGTGGAAAACTACATTTCGGGAGACACCCGGCACGTTGCCTCAGCTTATCTGACGTTTGTTGCCGTGGACGAACATGGCAAACGCAAGCCGGTGCCTGGTTTAATCCCCGAAACCGAAGAGGATAAGCGCCGGTACGAAGATGCGGGGCGGCGAAGAGAGTTGCGGACAGAAGAGGCTGCCAGAAGAGCAGAGATTAGCCAGAAAAACCAAAACCTTTGAAACACAGAGGAAAGTAGGAAGCGGAGGAAAAGAATTGCTCCGCGCTCCTGTGGCATTGTTTGCATCGATGATTCGAAGTGACCTACATCAGACGTTCTATTTCCTGGCTTCCTCCGATTACTTTGTTCCTCTGCGTTTCAAGGGTTTTCATTCCCGTATAATCAAAGCTTACCTATGGCTCACGGACATCAGCACGGAGCCCAGCAGCAGGGACCATTCCCGCTGCCGGGAGTTAACAACATCATTGCAGTGGGATCAGGCAAGGGCGGCGTAGGCAAGACCACCATCGCCGTGAATCTGGCCGTGGCGCTGGCCAAAATGGGCTACAAGACGGGCCTTCTGGACGCCGATGTTTATGGCCCCAACGTTCCGCTGATGATGCACACCAGCCAGCAGCCGCGCGTGCTGAATGAGAACCTGATTGAGCCGCTCCAGAATTATGGGGTAAAGATCATCTCCGTGGGATTCCTGAATCCCGGCGATAAGCCAATTGTCTGGCGCGGGCCCATGCTGCACCAGATTATCCGGCAGTTCTTGCAGCAGGTGGTGTGGGGAGAGCTGGATTACCTAGTCGTCGATCTGCCTCCAGGCACGGGCGACGTGGTGATTTCGCTCTTCCAGACCGTGCCGCTCACGGGCGCCGTGGTGGTTTCGACTCCGTCAGATGTGTCGCTGCAGGACGGACGCAAAGCCATTGAGATGTTCCGCACTGCGCGGGTTGACGTGCTGGGATTGGTGGAGAACATGAGCCACTTTCTCTGTCCGCATTGCCACCAGGAAATCGATATCTTCTCCAAAGGTGGCGTGGAGCGTACGGCGAAGGAGTTCGGCGTGCCTTTTCTGGGATCGATTGAGCTTGATCCAGAGATCCGCAAAGGCGGTGACGCAGGCAATCCTCCAGCGCTGGCCGGGGAGAATGATCCTCATGCCAAATCGCTCTATGATTTTGCCAAACGGGTGCTGATGCGTCTGGCTGAAGTGAAGAGCAGCAGCGCGCCGGGAGACGTGATTCAGGTTCAGTAGGGCGGCCGAAGGCCGCATTATCAACTTCATAAGCACATTCTTTTATTGCCAACTGAAGTTTTTCTCTTTTAGCTGCTCGGATTTGCGCTACACTGCTTCCTCCGATGGCTACAGCAGGATCGTCACCGCTCCCACCATCCTCAGCGCCCACTGCTGAAGCGAACCAGAATTTATTAAGTCGGCTAGTCGAGACCACGGCGCGAATAGCAACCTCATGGTTCGGGTTGGCGGTGGGCTATTTTGCCGCCCTTTCTGGTACCGTGCTTGCATATCAGAAGTTAGAAGAGCCATTGAAAGGTACGCCACCTTGGCTCCGTCCCGCGCTTGTCCTATTGCCTTTATTCTTTGTTTTCTTTGTCCATACCTTGCCCACTCTACTGGATTCATATCGCCGGCGCCGCTTGGGTGAAATCAAAGGGGATATGAAGCCGGGGTACTTTCGTCTGTCTCCGCGTGAAGACGTAGACGGTTTCGGGCGCGTCGACAATAAGCACCAAGAGGTATTAGATTGGCTCCTCAAGGCCCAATCGCCTGTCTTGTATTTGACGGGCCTTTCCGGATCGGGAAAGAGTTCCCTTTTGTCAGCATGGGTCCTGCCCAAGTTGTCCCAACAGGATCCCCCAATGTTGTCTTTCAAACTGAGAGGCTTTCAAGACCCTGCCGCCCAGCTGGAACGGGAACTTCGTACACCTGGAGCCATTTGGCAGCGCCCCCCGGTTGTTGAGGGCGGACTTCGTGATCTTCTTGAGCGGGCGTGTAAGCAGATCAAGCCACAAAAACTGCTTGTTGTTCTCGATCAATTTGAGGAGTTTCTGATCCTTCAGGAGCGGCTGGATCGTGGTCGATTTGAAGCATTACTCAACTTTCTCATTCAGGAACCCATCGAGGGCTTAACCGTTCTCCTCGTACTTCGCAGCGACTATGTTGGGTTACTAGAAGAGTTGGATGTTCCGAGACTCGTACAGACTCGAAATTGGAAGGATATTCCGCCATTCACGGAAAGCGCGGCCTACAGATTCATCGTCGGCTCGGGCCTGACAATTAACGACGAACTCCTACGGAAAGTGCTCAGGGAAGCAGCGGAGGTGGAACAAACGAAAGGGCTTGTCCGGCCAGTGACTATCAACCTCTGTGGTTTAGTGCTTGAGCGGTTCCAGGGTGGATTGCCGCGCGGTTTTCGGCCGGGCGCTTTGCTGCGGGGGTTCTTACGGGAGGCCATCTTCCTGCCACAGATCAAGGAGGTAAGTCCCAAAGTCCTCCCGCTGCTCACCTCTCATAACTTGACCAAGAAACCTGGAACTGTATCTGGCTTGGCGCGCGAAGCGAAGATTCCGGAGAGCGCTGTTCGGGGTTGTCTTCGGTTGTTGGGTATGCCAGAAAGAGGTATCGTGCGCGCGATTGATGAGGAAGAGGAAACATGGGAAATATCGCATGACTTTCTGGTGCCTCTTCTGGATTCAGTTTTGGCCCATAGACGTATCTCGTTCATCCGCCGCTTGCGCCCATGGGTGCCATGGCTTTCCGCGGCTGCAATATTAGTAGCGTTGCCGGTCTTCTATCAGATTTCAGCGAAAGAGGTGGCTATCGCTCGGCAAGTGGAACGATCACTCCATCCAATCACCGATGTTCAAATATCGTATGAGCTAGAGATCCCAATAGATGCTCTGGAAATGGCTTCCTATCGGGAACGGTTGGGGGCAGGCGTCAAGGCATATGTCGCTCGGTGGCCAAAGCAAACTGGGAATATTGATGCAACACTCCGCGATTCTGCAACGTACAACACGAAGGATGCTTTGGCCGCTTCGTTCTTGGACGATGGCTCGATTTCAAGTGTTGGTATTCCCTCTGAATCGAAACTGATGCCAACTCGGGACGAGGTTGTCGCATATTATCTCTTGCGCTTTACAGGAGTCGAATTCGTTTTCTATAAACACCCTGTTGATTTAAACAAGCCTATTCCGTTCAATTCCTTTGTTAACCGTCTGATTCCGCTGGATTCTACTGACGCAAAGAATATGAAGCCTGATCTTGCTTTTCATGCGGGGGCTACATTCGCGGAAAAAGGTTCATGGTCTTACAGCGCTAAATACGACCTTAAGTCTGGTGGTTTCAATATCTTGGTCGTGGGAATTATTCCACCTAAGGAGTCCTGGTCTTCCGGTGGCGGGATTGTAGCCATCCCTGACCTGGCGGAATCCCAACTACTCTTGCAAGCGGAAAACGTGATGTTTCCAAGGGCGAAAGGTCCGGCCAACGACACATCAAAATCGATAAAACGTTTGCGAGAACGCTTGAAAATTCGCACAATCACGATGAGAATTGGAGCACAGTCCTTCCGGCTTGCATCTGAAAAGTTCCACTGTATTCCGCAAACGGAAGCCATGCCGTTCTGCAGCTTTGTGTTTCCCAAGAACCTGGATGACGTGCGCAAGTAGTTCGGTTGCCGATCCAATAGATACCGAATTCAAGAAGATTTCAAAAGGCTTTAGCACTCTCAGCAGTCGTTTGCCAAAGTGTTGACAATAGCCCACTAACATCCTTAAAATCTAACTAGCAGGAGTTCGGGAAATTTCTGTCAAGTTATTGTAAATAAGACTTTTAGCTAGTCCGCAGCATGCCACACCCAGGACAAATCGGCCCTCGTGAGCGGGAAATCCTCACCGCTATCGTGGAGACCTATATCTCAACGGGCGAGCCCGTGGGGTCACGCACGCTTTCACGCCACAATAAAGATGGCCTGAGTCCCGCCACGATCCGCAATGTAATGTCGGATTTAGCTGAGAGCGGTTTTCTGGAGCAGCCACACACATCGGCGGGGCGCGTCCCGACTTCGCAGGCTTACAGGTATTACGTTGACCAGATTTCCGGCAAAGCCACGATCTCTGCGGCCGACCAGACGCTGATTTCAGACACGTTACAGGGCACTGTCGACGTGCAGGAGTTTCTGGAGCGGACATCGCACGTGCTCTCGCTGGTTTCGAGCGGCGTGGGAGTGGCGATCGGGAACGCAGGGCCAAAGAACGCGCTGGAGCATGTTTATTTCTCGCGACAGGCCAACAATCGAGTGCTGGCCGTGGTGGTTACCAAGTCAGGCGTGGTGCATGACCGCATGATGCGGCTGGAGCGCGATCTGGACCAGAGCGACCTGAACACGGCTGCTAATTACATCAATGAGAATTTCCGAGGCTGGATCATCAGCCAGGTAAAAACGGAGCTGCGCCGGCGTATTGATGATGAGCGCTCTGAATATGACCGGCTGATGAAGAGCCTGGACGAACTTTATAAAGGCGGGGCGCTGGCAGCCGAAGAGCCTGCCAAGAACATCTTTGTAGAGGGTGTGGCGAACCTTGTGGGCAATGACCAGGACCGTCTGCGGCTGCGCGATCTGGTAAAGACGCTGGAAGAGAAAGAACGCGTGGCCGATCTGCTTTCCGCCTACCTCGATACGCGCCAGGAGGCCGTGCGCGTGGTGATCGGGCTGGAAGAAGCAGTACCAGAGATGCGCAATTTTGTGCTGATCGGGGCGCCTGCGCACGTCGGCGGAGAGATGCGCGGATCGCTGGCGGTAATTGGCCCAACCCGCATGGATTATCAACACACCATCACGGCGGTCTCATACATTGCGCAGCTTTTTGACAAGCTGCTGAATGAGAACACGTGAAAATTCCAATCAAAAGACCAGGTGCAGTAATGAGCAAGGGCAACGGACAGGCTGATGTCAGTCTGGCAGATCAGTTGAAAGAAGAACAATTGAAAGACACGAACTTGAAAGACGAGCAAAACCAGACTTTGGAAAAAGAACTTCCCGCCGCAGAGGCGGGGGACGGCTTTGAGGAAAAGAGCGCTTCCGGCGGCGATCCACAGGGTTCCACTGCTACGGCGAGCGGCGACGTGGAAAAGCTGCGCAGTGAGCGCAATGAGCTATTTGATCGGCTGGCGCGATTGCAGGCTGAGTTTGATAACTATCGCAAACGCGCCGCAAAAGAAAATGCCGAATACCGCGATTACGCCGTCTCCGATGCTGCGAGGTCACTGCTGCCGGTGATCGATAGCTTTACTCTGGCGCTCAAGAACTCTGCTGCCAAGCCAGAAGACCTGCGGAAGGGCGTTGAGCTGATCTTCAAGCAGCTTCAAGACGTGCTGCAGAAATTGAATATTGAGCGCGTTCCGGCGCAGGGTGAGCCATTTGATCCGCGTGTGCATGAAGCCATTGAGATGGTTGAAACCAATGACGCGCCAGATCATCATGTGCTTGAGGAATTGCAGCCCGGTTATCGCATCAAGGGCAGGCTGCTGCGTCCGGCCATGGTAAGAGTGGCGAAAAAGGCCGGGTGATCCGGTGATGGGTAAGCACTAAATTTTTTGTGGTAATTTCCTGAATCATTATGTCGGGGGATTTCGAACCCCTTTGACTCTCTTTCTGTATCAACATTGAGGTAATTTTTGGCGACACAAGCAAAACGCGACTATTACGAAATACTGAGCGTGAGCCGCACGGCCACTGAGCAGGAGATCAAAAGCTCATACCGCAAGCTGGCCATGCAGTGGCATCCTGACCGCAATCCTGGAAATGCTGAGGCGGAAGAGAAGTTCAAGGAATGCACTGAAGCCTACAGTGTGCTGATGGATGCGGACAAACGCGCTCGCTATGACCAGTATGGCCATGCAGCGGTGAATGGCGGCGGCTTTGGCGGGTTTGATGGTTCCAACTTCGCCGATGTCAGCGATATTTTTGGCGACATCTTCAGCGATTTCTTTGGCGTGAATGTGGGTGGCGGCCGCGGTGGACGTACGCGTGTGCAGCGAGGCGGAGACGCGCGAGCGGATATTACGCTTACTTTTGAAGAAGCCGCCTTCGGCAAGAAAACCCAGGTCAAGGCACGCCGCTATGAAGCATGTGAGCAATGCAGAGGCACAGGCTCAGCGGGATCGAAGGGGCCAACCACGTGCCAAACGTGCGCAGGCCGCGGCCAGGTGCGCTATCAGCAGGCCATGTTCAGCATTGCCCGGCCCTGCCCAACCTGCCACGGACACGGCCGCTTGATTTCCGATCCATGCGTTAAATGCAAGGGTGAAAGCCGGGTGATGAAAGAGCACCTGATTGACGTGAGCGTACCGGCAGGAGTGGAAGACGGCACCCGCATCCGCTATCAGGAACAGGGCGACGTTGGGCCGAATGGCGGGCCTCCGGGCGATCTTTATGTGGTGCTCGAGGTAAAGCCGCATCCGTTTTTTGAACGTGAAGGCAAAGACCTGCACTGTTCCATACCAATTTCATTCAGCCAGGCGGCTCTGGGAGCGGAAATTGTCATCCCAACTCTGGATGGCGGAGAGCACAAACTGAAAATGCAGGAAGGAACGCAATCGGGTTCGACGTTCCGGGTTCGCGGAAAAGGAATTCCGGCGCTGCAAGGCTCAGGTAAAGGCGATATGTACGTCAGGGTACGGGTGGAAACGCCGCGCAAGCTCACCAAGCGGCAGCGCGAGTTGATGGCGGAACTGGGTGAGACTTTCAATGTGGACAACAAGCCGGAACCACGCAGCCTTTTTGAGAAGGTGAAAGACATCTTTGGGTAAATACTACATTTGGTTCGTGGTAGTCGTAGCAGGACTGGCCGGCCTGATCCGCCTGCTGCTGCCGCGCCGCTTTGCCGAGCTGCAACTTGAGCGCTTTAAGGCCGCGAATGCTATTTCCAAGGCCAAGATGCGCAGCCTGCTCTTTCTGGCTGTAGGCGTGGTCTTTGGCGGAATCTATTTTCTTCCCTGGGGCCACCAGAGCTGGATCGTCATTGGCACAGTCTTCTCCGTTCTTAGCGCCGCTGAAGCTTACTTCCAGGCGCAGTATCCCACGCTGGAAGCATTGGTGTTTCAAAGCCGCTTGCTCGGCATTCTTTACCTTGGGCTGGCGGCCGGCTCTTACCTGATGCTCAAGCGCGTATGACGCGCAGGCGCTGGATTGCGGACCGCGTGGAAGGTGATCGCGCTTTTCTGCTGGGCCCTAACGCTAACCATCTCTTTCGCGTTCTCCGCGTAAAAATTGGCCAGGAATTCGATGTTGCCGCCGAGGGCGTGCTCCGTTCCGCCAAAGTGGTCTTTGCCTCGCATGACAAGGTTGAGTTTGAGTTGGGCGTGGAAGTTGAAAGCGCTGCTCTGCCGCATATTACGGTCTATCTTTCCATTTTTAAATTCGACCGCATGGAGTGGGCGCTGGAAAAGCTCACAGAACTCGGTATAAGCCGCGTTGTCCCGATGATCGCCCAACGCACTGAAGAGCATCTGGCTAAAGCCGCAGCCAAGCGAGTGGAACGCTGGCGCAAGATTGCCCGCGAAGCGTCTCAACAGGCGCGCAGGATTGCGCCTCCAGAAATTGCTGAGCCTGTGGCTTTGAAGAAAGCGATTGCGCAAGAGCAGGGAAGCCGCATTGTGCTTTCAGAAGTGGAAGAGCATCTCTCATTGAAAGCCGCTCTGCTAGAGTGCGGGCCTCCGCTGGCTTTGGCGTTTGGCCCGGAAGGCGGATGGTCAGAGACGGAGTTGGAACTTTTCAATGCTTCAGGATGGAAATCGGCTTCTCTCGGCCACACCATTCTTCGCGTGGAGACTGCGGCGATTGCCGCCGTGGCCGTTGCGATGGCGGAACTAGGATCTTCTTAACATTCCGTTCTGGTCAACTCACCGGCCCTGCGTTTAGCGTGATCCACAGTAGAAACCTACTTTTCCTCAACTCTAAGTGAATTTAAGGATTGTACCTTTCGCCGCGGATTCGCATAATAGAACGACTCGTATTCGAACGACTTTCACGCGGTGACGGTATTTACCCCAAACTCGAAGCAGCGACAGGCCATTGAGCATGCCGCAGGGCCCATGCTGGTGCTGGCCGGCGCAGGCACAGGCAAGACCACCGTGCTGGTGGAGCGCATTGCCTGGTTGATTGAGCAGGGTCACGCCAAGCCGGAAGAGATTCTGGCCATTACGTTCACTGATAATGCCGCCGATGAGCTGAAGGCCCGCGTTGAGAAGCGCGTGCGGCGCAAGACGGCAATATTTGCAGGCACGTTCCATGCTTATTGCCTGGGCGTGCTCAAACGCGCCGGGCAGGATTTCAACCTGCTGCTGCCGGAAGATGTTTATGTCTATCTGCGGCAACGCATCGATCAGTTGGGCCTGAAGCGTTTTATCAAGCCCGCCGATCTGGGCCAGTTTCTTGAAGACCTGAAGAATTTCTTTGATCGCTGCCATGAAGAACTGGTAGGGCCGGAACAGTTTCAGGAATACGTGGATAGTTTGCGTCCGGGCGGCGACCTGCCGCGCAACTGCCGCTCCAAAGAAGTGGAAGAGATGGGCGCGCAGGAAATCATGGAACGCTGGCAGGAGATTGCGCGCGTTTATACAAACTCCATGCGTCTGCTGGAGCGCGATAACCTGGGTACGTTCGGGATGATGATCCGCAATGCCGTGCGGCTGCTGGAAGGGAATCCGGCATTGCTGGAGCGCGAACGCCGCAAGGCACGGTTCATACTTATCGACGAATTTCAGGACTGCAATTCCAGCAATATCATCCTGGCGCAGCTGCTGGCGGGTGAAGAACAGAACATTTTTGCCGTGGGCGATCCGGACCAGGCCATCTATCGTTTCCGGGGGGCGTCCAGTGCGGCGTTTGAAGAATTCCAGAAGCGCTTTCCCCTGACCGAGGGAGTGGTGCTGGACGAAAACCAGAGATCGCGCGGCAACATCCTGCGGGTGGCGTTTGCGGCCATTAATGAGAACCCTCCGGTGCAATCGCTGGGCGAGCGGGTGAAATTTCAGCGCGCGCAGCTTGAATCGGGCCGTGACCGCCGCGACCAGCAGGAAGCCCGCTTTGTTTTTGACGAGCCCGTGGAGATTGTTCTAACCGATTGCCATGAGAGCGAGGCTGCGCTGATAGGTGAAGAGATTGAGCAACTACGCCGCAACCGGCGCGCGGGTGATTGCTCGATGGCGGTGCTGTATCGCCAGCATATGCAGCGGGAAGACCTAATGGCGGAGCTGGCCGCGCGCGACATCCCCTTTATTGTGATCGGGCTCAACGTGCTGGAAACCGCCATGGCGCGCGACGTACTTGCACTGGCCGGAGCCGTTGGCAATGACAATGATGCGGACAGCCTGTTTCGAGTGTGCGCGCTGCCAAAATTCAATGTCGCTGCTGACGAACTGCGAAAAAAGCTGAGCGCAGCGGCCGGGCAGAAGAGTTTTAAAGCCGTGCTGCACACGCTGGAGTCGGCGGCGCCCGTCTTGGAGGCCATCAAAGAGGCACGGGCGTTCATCCGAGAGCAGGAGCTCAGCGCGGAAGGCGCGCTCACATACCTCGTCCGCCAGTTTGGTTTGCCGGAAAAGGATGCGGTGGTGCAGGCAATCTTGCGCTTTGCCGCGACGTGGGAGAAGAAGGCCTTCGTCAAGAACACGTCCCTGCCCGAGTTCCTGCAATATCTGGATTACTACCAGAAAGGCCGGGGCATTGTTCCGTTGTTCACGGAAGAGCAGATGGCCGAGTTGGAGCGCCAACATCCTGATGCCGTGCAGTTGATGAGCGTGCACGCCGCCAAGGGGCTGGAGTTTTCCCATGTGTGGCTGCTGCGATTGACATCCGGAAGCTTTCCGACCTACTTCAAAGAAGGGCTATTTGAATTTCCCCCGGCGCTGCGCAGCTCCATCGCTGTTGGAGAAGGCAAGCTGGTGCATGACCAGGAAGAGCGCAGGCTCTTTTACGTCGCAATTACGCGGGCGCGCGACCGGCTGAGTATCGGGTCGCGTCCGGGGAAAGGGAAGAAGGATCCGACGCCGCCTGGATTTTTGCGTCCATTGATCGGCGACCGCAGGCTGAGCGCCGCGTTGATCACTCGGAACGGCGATCGCACGACTCCGGCGACGCTGCCGCTGAATCCTTCACCTCTGGGACGCTGGATGCTGCTGCCGCCAGCCTTTGCCACGGAGATGGCGCTCAGCGCGAATGCGGTGCAGAGTTATTCAACGTGTCCGATGAAGTTCAAGCTGGAGCGCGACTGGAAGATTCCTGGCGAGGCTGCCGCGGCCATGCAGTATGGTTTTGCCATCCACACGGTGCTGAAGAATTATTACGATCCGGCGGCGCACGCAAGGGAACTGAGCGTTGAAGACGCAGTTGAGGCATTCAAGGTCGAGTTCGGCAAGGGCTACATTGACGATCCGGTGCAACGAAAAATGTATGAAGAGCGCGGCGTGGACCAACTGCGCACGCTGTTGCTGGCCAGTCCCAGAGGTTCAGCGAACGTGATTGCCACGGAGCACAAGTTCAGCTTTAAGCTGGGGGAGCGCGAAATAAAGGGGCGCATTGACCGCATTGATCTACTGGAAGAAGGCATGGTGCGGGTGATCGACTATAAAACCGGAGCGCCGAAAGAACGTAAGTTTGCCGACGAAAGTCTGCAGCTATCGATATATGCAATGGCCGTGGCGCAGATGAATCTTTCGCCGCGAGAGCTGGTACTGGTAAACGTGCAGGACAACAGCTTGGCGGTTTCCAGCCGGACGCCGAAGCAGCTGGATTCTGCTCGCGAAAAAATTGAAGAGGCGGCGGAGGGCATCCGCCGGGGTGAATTCGATCCCAAGACGGGATCGCATTGCCGCTGGTGTGATTATCAAAATCTGTGTCCGGCGACGGAGCAGCGGGTTTTTCTGCCGGTGAAGCCTGTTGAAGTGGAGGCTGAGAAAAAAGTGGCTGGAGTGAATGGATGATGGAAAGGCAAAACCTACCACGGAGACACGGAGAAAATCAGGAATGCAAATTATGGTTTCAACTTTAATTTGACATCTTGTAAACGCCCTTTCTGTTTCTTTGTGTCCTCTGCGGTTAATGGCTTATCAGTTTCGACGGTCGTAATTTTGGCGACCTTCGTTTTGACGATCTTTGTTTTCACGATCTTTGTTTTAACGATCTTTTAGTTTGGCTACATTTGTTTCGTGTTGCCGGCAATTCGTGCCGGATCGGAGTGAGTTCATGATGGGTCTGGCAAATGTTCTGCTGATAGCCGTGGGCGCTGCATTCGGCTTTGCCATCGCATGGCTGCTGGTGCGTCCGAATGCGGCAGTGCTGAACGCACGTCTGTCCGCTTTGCAGCAGGAGTTGGGGAAGGCGCGGCTGGAAGCGCAAAAGTTCACAGACCTGAATACCCAGTTGAACTCGGCGAAAGTGAAACTCGAGACTACTGTGGCATTGGAACGCAAAGCCAATGACGACAAGCTGGCCATCCTGAACCAGATGACGCAGGAACTGCGCGACAGTTTTCAGGCGCTCTCTGCCGAAGCGCTCAAGAGCAACAATCAGGCATTTCTGCACCTGGCCCAATCGACGCTCGAAAAATTCCAGAGCGAAGCAAAAGGCGATTTGGAATTGCGGCAGCAGGCGGTCGAAAACCTTGTGGCTCCGATTGGGGAATCGCTCAAGAAAGTGGATGAGCAGATCCGGCAAATGGAAAGCACGCGCGACCGGGCTTATGGCGACCTGACCACGCAGGTGCGCTCGTTGATCTCAACCCAGGAGAAACTTCAGACCGAGACCGGCAACCTGGTGAAAGCGCTGCGCAGCCCCACGGTGCGCGGGCGATGGGGAGAGATCCAGCTGCGGCGCGTGGTGGAAATTGCCGGCATGCTGCCCTACTGCGATTTTGTGGAGCAGGAAACCGTTACTACCAGCACAGGGCGGCTGCGTCCGGATCTGGTGGTGCGGCTGCCAGGCGGCAAGAACGTTGTGGTGGACGCCAAGACGCCGCTGCTGGCTTATCTGGAAGCCGTGGAAGCAACGGATGATGACTTCCGCCGGCAGAAACTTGCGGACCACGCCAACCAGGTCCGAACCCACATGCTCCAGCTCAGCTCCAAGCTTTATCAGGAGCAATTTGAGCCCACGCCGGAGTTTGTGGTGATGTTTCTGCCGGGTGAAACATTTTTCAGCGCGGCGCTGGAACAGGATCCCGCGCTGATTGAGCGCGGCGTGTCACAAAAAGTGATCCCGGCATCGCCTACGACGCTGATTGCTCTGCTGAAGGCCGTAGCCTATGGGTGGAACCAGGAAAAGCTGGCGCGCAACGCCCGCGAGATCAGCACGCTGGGCAAAGAACTGCATGACCGGCTGCGGTTACTGGGGGCGCACATCGATAATGTCGGCAAAGGGCTGGACCGCGCAGTTGAGTCCTACAACAAGGCCGTAGGATCGCTGGAGAGCCGCGTGATGGTTTCCGCCCGCAAGTTTGTGGAACTGGGCGCTCCCGTGACTGAGGAGATTGCCGAGTTGAGCCCCATTGAGACTACGACCAGAAACCTGACGCTTGAATTTGATGATCCGGAAAAGGCGGAACTCAGCGCGACGACAGAACCAGAGGGTTTGAACGGCCTGGAAGCAAAGAGCAAAGCGTTATCGGCAAGCAAGGCCTCAGATTGAGGCATGGCTCGACTTGAGCCATCCAAACGGATCTTTTGTCTGATCCAGTTTTCTTGTGAGAACTCCTGTAGCAATCTGGTGCGGGATAATCCACCGAGGTCCTTCGACTCGCCTCGGTCGCGTTGCTCCCTCGGTCTTCGCTCAGGATGACAATCAAAAACTAAGGGGACGCTTACGCGTCCCCTTTAGGTTTGATGTGAAGAGTTGTTACTTTTTCTTTCCGCTGCTCTTCTTTTTTGCCTTTTTCTTGGTTGCCATGTTTCTATTCTCCCTTTCCATTTTTCATGGATGTGCGGTCCTAAGTAAAAAACCGCAATTGATGAATGTATAGAGTGGTTGAAAATCGAAGTCAAGAAAAAAATTGATGTCATCTTTGATTTCCAACCGGCCCGAGAACGTCGAAAACTCGTTTCGGCGGTGAATCGCGATGTATGATTCCAAAAAAACTTTATGTGGCGATGAGAAAAAGCCTTGATCTATGCGAGGTTCGCGCGTGTTTGAGGAAAAGATCTTCTTCTCTTGATGTCGCGATCAAACAAAACGAATTCTCCAGAGCGATGGCTTGCGGGTACCTTGGTAACAAATTATTTTTTTATCCCCGCGGCCGTTGTGTCAGCGGCAAATGGCGCATGCGAGGAAGATCAATGCCGCGTAACGAGCTTGAAAAGTCCGATGCCGGCAATGGAATCCTGGAAAGCATGGGCCATCATGCCGGGCCGCAGGCTCTTGCGCAGGTGCGCCAGGATGCCGAAGAAAATTCCATAGATGCCGATCACAATCATCATTCGCGTGCCCTGATATCCGTGGGCCAGGCCAAAGAGGATTCCTGAAGCCACGATGCCGATGATGGCATTGCGGCCAAGCGCGCCAAATTGCCGCTGTAAGTATCCGCGGAAAATGATTTCTTCAAACAGGCCCGCGCTGACGCTCAATAAGACGAACAGTCCGGCTTCAAGATAAGTGTGGGGAGCCATTGGACCAAGAAGGCGCACGGCATCATCGACCGATTTCTGCATGTTATGGAGATCGATAGTACCCAAGGCAACGCGAACCGCGAAAAGAAGCAATAATGACGTAACCCAAAACCCGAAGGCCAAAGCTGCGTCCAGCAAAAATGCTTCCACGGTCTTCCATCGGCCGCCGATCAGATCACGCATGCGGACACCGCGCAGGCGAATGCCAAACCAAATGAGAAGGATTAGTACAAGTTGCGTGATGAACGTCCCGCCATACAGCAAAATTCGCGAGCCGGAACCGTGGACCGCACCGACCTTTGACGATCCCAGAAAAGAGTTGCCCAGAATCAACGCCGTGATGAGCAGGGTGTGCCACAGTGGCGCGATCAGAGCTGGGCCGGCCGGTGGGGCGGCCGGAACGACAATCGGTTCAGAGATGGTCGACGGAACTTCAGGCGTGGGCTGCGGGTCAATGAACTGGGTCATATGTTTTGGAAGCGCGTTGGCTGTGACCTTCATCTTATAATGAAGGGTTGGGATTCATAAGGAGAGATTTATGGAAGATGTTGTCATCATCAGCGGGGTACGCACGCCCATCGGCAAATTTCAGGGAGCGCTGGAGCCATTGTCGGCGCCGCAGCTGGGGGCCATCGCGGTGCGCGAGGCAGTGAAGCGGGCCAAGGTGGATCCCGCGCAGGTGGACGAGTGCATTATGGGATTGGTGGTGGCTGCAGGTCTGGGACAGAATCCCGCGCGGCAGGCGGCGCTCAATGGCGGACTGGCCAATACGGTGGGCGCGATGACCATCAACAAAGTTTGTGGATCAGGACTGAAGGCCGTGGCGCTGGCGACGCAGGCCATCCAGACCGGCAATGCTGAGATCGTGGTGGCGGGCGGTATGGAATCGATGACGAATGCGCCGTATCTCCTACCGCAGGCGCGCAAAGGCTATCGATTGGGGAATTCGCAGATCATCGATTCCGTGGTGAATGACGGACTCTGGGACATTTACAACAACTACCACATGGGCATGACGGGCGAGAACGTGGCGCAGAAGTATGGCGTCACGCGCGAACAGCAGGACGAATACGCCGTGAACTCACACTTGAAAGCGGTGCAGGCGTGGAAGGAATGCCGCTTCAAGAGCCAGATTGTCCCGGTGGAGTTGCCGGCCAAGAAGAAAGGCCAACCGCCGGTCATGTTTGAGAAGGATGAAGGCCCGCGCGAAGATACGACCGCCGCGGCGCTGGGAAATCTGAAGGCTGTGTTCAAGAAAGACGGCACGGTTACGGCAGGCAATGCGTCCACGATGAATGATGGAGCAGCAGCTGTGGTGGTGACGTCAGCTTCGCGAGCGAAAGAGTTGGGCGCACAGCCGATGGTCCGCGTGGTTGCGCAGGCGACGAGCGGCACTGCCCCCGAGTGGGTGATGATGGCGCCGGTGGACGGCATCAGGAAAATATGGGCCAAGACAGGATGGAAGCCGGAAGACGTTGATCTATACGAAATCAACGAGGCCTTTTCAGTGCAGTCCGTGGCCGTGATTAAAGAATTGGGTATCGATCCCGCGCGGGTGAACGTGAACGGCGGCGCTGTGGCGCTGGGCCATCCAATTGGCGCAAGCGGTACCCGCGTGCTGGTCACGCTGATCTATGAATTGATTCGGCGGAATGGCAAACGGGGGATCGCGGCGTTGTGCCTTGGTGGAGGGAATTCCGTGGCCATGGCTGTGGAGAGAGTTTAACTGTTTCTGAAATCCCGAACGCAGTGAGGGAGCTATATAGCCGCGAGAAGCTAAAAGCAGAAAAGAAATCAGCCGCGAATCGACGCGAACCTGAAGAAGATTTAGTAATTGAGTAATTTGGTAAGTTGGTAATTGGGAAACCACCAAGCCAAATAATAGGGCTCCCTCGCTTCGCTCGGGATGCTTTTATTTGTCTTCCGCCGAATCGATCACAATCCTTCTCAGACCGCGGTAGAGCGCCTGCACTTCTTCATAAATATTTGAAATGCCTTCAGTGAAGCGGGTCACGCTGCCGGAGTCGAGATCGGCGGTGACGTTGTGGGCCAGCTTGCGCAGCATGTGCAAGCGCTCAGCTTCAAGCTGAGGCAGTACTTCAAAGGGATCGCCGCCGGAAGAGTTGAGCTCAACCCACTGCACCACGGACCACGCTGTCTGGCGCAGATGCTCCACCGCATCATGAAACTGGGCGATGATGCGCGGGTCCACTTTGTCAATTACCAGGCCCTGTTCCAGGTGATTGAGTTCTTCAATCGTGCGGGTAACCTGAGTAGACATCTGGCTGGACATTTTGCCGGAACCTCCGCGTGAAATTGGTTGAATAGTATTGATGGAAGGTGGCCAAGAGGGTAATGGATCTTCCGGCGCGAGCTTTCGGGGATCGTCGGTGCTCAAGTCAAGCGACCCGGAAAGCAGGCTCAAGATGTATTCCAGCTTGTGCTGGTCCTCTCTGCTCAATTGCGTAAAGACCAAGCCAAGCCCCACGGCATGGTGCGAAGTTTTGACCTCCGCGCGGCCACGCACAACATTGTCGCGGACGCGCAGCATGAAAAGAATCTCACTATTCACGGGCAGCGTTGAGACGGTCTCAACGTAGCAGCCGGTCAGGCTCAGATCACTTAAATTGCCGAAGACCGGCGGCGCACCCTCACTGCGGCGCATCTCAACGCCGCCGGTGCAGTGGAAACGCTGCTGGGCCCTTCTGGTTCCCGTGGGTTCTGGCATAGGTCTCCTTGCCTGTTGTGCTGCCGGGGCCGCGCCTGCAAACCCGGCAAAGCGGGAAGCTGACTGCGTCGTCTGGATGGCCGGGGTCTTCAGTTTTGCGCCAAAGAGTTTTTTATCGGGTTCAACTACCTGGATACCGATCTGCCTTGACTTGGCCGCATCACGTCCAACCCATACTACCTTGCAACGCGCTTTCTGGTTCTCATGCTGGAGCGAGATGACTTCGCCTTCACGCACGCAATCGATCCCGATAAGCCGCGCGCCTACGGAGCTGGCATTCACCGTGCGCGCGTGTTGCACGAAGGGTTTGCCGTAGACGTCCATGCCCCATACCTTTACGTCGAGGCTGATGTCAACGCGGGGCTCATGATACTGCGTCATAGAAACACCGGTGAGAATGGCTTGATGGTACTTTCAAAACGCTGCAGATTCAATGGAAACATGCACTTAGGTAACGTGGAGGAATTGCCAAAATCGCCGAAAGTGCCAAAGATTGCCAAAATCGAACCAATCTCGCGACCGATGAAACAGTACTCGGTAATTGGTATTTAGCAGTAAGAGCGATTTCTGTTGCGACTGGGAACTTTACCTTCTCAGACAAAGCTCATATAAATTACCAAAGTTTTGGCGATCTCGGCGATTCTGGCAATAGTCACACTGACCGCCGATACTGATCCCAAGGCTCGATTTCTCTCCCCTGTTACAATCGAGCTCTTTCTATGCTTTTCAAGACCCAGAGCGCCGCAGTGTTTGGAATTGACGCCAACATTATTGAGGTTGAAGTCGATATAAGCCCCACCAGAAGCCAGGAAGAAAACTTCCAGACTGTCGGCCTGCCGGATGCCGCGGTGCGTGAGAGCCGACAGCGCATCCGGGCGGCGCTGAGAAACTGCGGTTTTGAAGTTCCTATCACGCAGATCACCATCAATCTTGCGCCAGCGGACATCAAGAAAGAAGGTTCGGGCTTTGATCTGCCCATGGCCATGGGAATCCTGGGCGCATACGGCGGGCTGATCAAGAAAGAACTGACTGAATACGTGATGGTGGGTGAACTGTCACTCGATGGCGGGATCAGGGGAGTGCGCGGAGCCCTGCCGATTGCCATTGCAGCGCGCGCCAAGAAAATTGCCAACCTGATTGTGCCGGAAGTGAATGCCCGCGAAGCTGCCGTGGTGAGCGGCGTAAATGTTTATCCGGTGAAGTCGTTGATGGATGTGGTGAACCTGCTGAACACCGGCAATGGAATTTCGCCGCTGCAGGTGGATACGTCGCAGATGCTGAGTGAGACCGAGCAGAGCGGCGGCGCGGATTTTAAGGAAGTGCGCGGACAGTTTACGGCCAAGCGCGCGCTGGAAATTGCATGCGCCGGCGGCCACAACATCCTGATGATCGGGCCGCCCGGCTCCGGCAAGACGATGCTGGCCAAGCGCGTTTCCGGGATTCTTCCGCCGCTCACGTTTGAAGAAGCTCTGGAGACCACGAAGATCCACAGCGTGGCCGGCGTGCTCGACGCCGCGTCCGGGTTGGTGAGCGTGCGTCCATTCCGCTCGCCACACCATACGATTTCCGACGCGGGGCTGATCGGTGGCGGAATCATTCCGCGTCCCGGTGAAGTGTCGCTTTCACATAACGGTGTTTTGTTTCTGGACGAACTGCCGGAGTTTCCGCGCAACGTGCTGGAAGTAATGCGGCAGCCGCTGGAAGACGGCAACGTGACCATTGCGCGGGCTTCGATGTCGCTGACTTTTCCGGCGCGCTTTATGCTGGCTGCGGCCATGAATCCATGCCCGTGCGGCTACCACGGGTCGGGGCAGAGAGAGTGTCCGTGCTCGCCGACGATGATCCAGCGTTATGTATCCAAAATTTCCGGGCCGCTGATGGACCGCATTGATATTCATATTGACGTTCCAGCGGTGAATTATAAAGAGCTGCGCGGGAGTGACAGCAAAGCGGAAAGCTCGGCGCAGATTCGCGAGCGCGTGGTGAAGGCCCGCGACGTTCAACTTAATCGCTTTGCCGCCGCCGGTGAGCGCAACTATTCCAACGCGCAAATGAGCTCACGCCAGATCCGCGCCTACTGCAATCTGGGCACGGACAGCGAGCGCATGCTGGAACGCGCCATGCAACAGCAGGGACTCAGCGCAAGAGCCCACGACCGGATATTGAAGGTCGCGCGGACGATTGCCGATATGGAAGCCAGCCCGCAGATTGAGAGCAAGCACATCGCAGAGGCAATCCAGTACAGGACATTGGATAGAACGTATTGGGTTTAGTATCGCCGGAATCGCCGTGATCGCACGTCATCGCCGTAATCGGAAAACCAAAATCTCACCACGGAGATGGATGAGTGAGTTAAGTTCTTCAGGCGAGAATCTGGGCAGACAGGTCGCAGGCTGTGTCGTGCAGTGAAGCAGTACGACAGTAGTACTTCGTTTCCGTCCTCAAAACGGCAGGACACGGTAGTACGGAAGTGGTAAGAAGAAGGCAGTACGCACCGATATTGTGCAGGTATGGTAAGAATGGGTTATTATGTTCTTGTGCTGAAACACTTAGCTGTGATAAACAGTTTGCTTTCGTGAAGAATGCGCTCGATATCGGACATAGTGAAGCGTGGTTACGGCTGCGCATTTCACTCGTTCGTTTCTCAGAAGAAGCAGTTCGTAAATCATTGCTTAGAGATCTCGAAGTTCCTTTCCTTGTTGCGCTCGCATGCCAAGAACAGCTCGGCTACGGTTATTTAAATCAAAAACAGCTTCAATCTCTTCTAAAAAAGCCCAATGCCGCAGCTCTTAGCCAGACTAAGTCCAAACTCGTAAAAAGGGGGCTGTGTAAGCCGCTGAAGAACAACGAGCGTCGACATTTGGGGTTACCAGTTAATGAAAGAACCAAATATTATCGGATTACAAATCTTGGACGAAGGGCATTGGAATTGCATGATCGGATTACCGGGCTGCTTCCGCCTTCGATTACAAAGGGCATACAAGATTCGGCAGAGTATATGTTTGTCATCAACAGTTTCGATGAGCAATTGCAGCAGTACATTGGCGCAAGGTTCCGAGCGATACTTGTTGCTGAACGAGCTTAAGCATTAGAAAACACTAATTTAAAAAAATAGCAATAGATACAGTAAGAAGGAGGATCTATACAGATGACCACAGAAGCTGAAACGAAATTTATCTCAGAAACCGGAGTCCATAAACTTGAGCCACAAAAGGTGGATTATGATGAATATGCAAGGGAAGCAGCACAAGAGGCTTTCGAAGACGCTATAGCTGCCGGATTCCCAGAACCGGTAGCAAAGCGATTCCAGGAGGTATTCGGTGCGCCGGTACCGCAAGAGTTCCGATTATCGTAATTTTTCCAGAAAGGGTTCACAAGCTGAAGGGATACTAATAAAATGGTATCCCTTTTATTGCTATGGCTGAACAAAATCTAATCCCAATAGCACAGCGCCCTTACGGACGCATTATCCAGATTGCAGTCAATTGCACTCGCAATGTCCGAAGACAAGTTTTTGAGATGATTAAGGACGGCTCCGCGTTTCAATATCCGGAATACACTTCACAGGACGGAACTCGCAAGAAGATGCTTCATGCGGACAGACAGGCAGAAAATGAGGCGATTAGGTATTTATCGAAGCATCTTGGTAAAAAATCAATCGCCGTATTGGGCGAGGAGACTCTGTGGGAACATAAAGAGCTGGATTTGGCGAGAGAACACATTGAGCGCTCAGGGAGAAGGGTAACGAGAGAACCCGGCGCAGAGAAGAAAACCGTTGCTATTGTGGACATGGTAGATGGTAGCGATTTACTCGATAGGAATTTTAGGAATTGGTGCTCCGCTCTAGTCTTCTTCAACCCCGATGTTCCCGAGATTCTGTTCGCCTTGATTCACAACGACAATGGCAGGATATACGGTGCAGACTCTCAAGGTTTTTTCACCTTGCCGAGGGAGAACTCTTTCGAATTGCAGCCTGCTCACAAGCCTGAGGTTGTTCGATTTGTTGAGGCGGAAAAGGATGAGAAGAACAATAAGAAAACGCTTCCTGAAGAAATTGACCAGATTTCGATTTGTTATTATGGACAGAAGTGCAGCCATTTTACGAGTATGCCTTCTGGATTTTTCACGTGGGCAAATACCACACCAGCAAGAAGTCGGCTTCGGCTCTATAATCTTGCAGGAAATCCCATGATGGCTCGTTTAGCTAATGGAGAAAATATACACGCCGTATTTGAGCACATTGGCCAATATGCTCATGACGCGGTTCCGGGCCTTTTTATCGCATTGAAGGCAGGTGCTTATGTTCTCGATTTTGCTGGCAATGAGATATCTGTGGAGACACTCACAACCCATCTGCTTAAGCCATCGTCGACGAGCCTCCAATACGTCGTTGGTTCGACGAGGGAGGTAGCAGAAGAACTGGTTAAGGCTCTAGCTTCAACTGTTGTGTACTATAGCTGCCCTGTAGACCCTTCTCACGGCGGACGGACCGTACCAGCGAATAGTGGTCCACACTCGTGTCCTCGATGCGGTGCGCAGCTCGTCATCCATGAAAGGCGGGCTATACACCTTGCTCAATCTGCTGCCATGTAGGTGAGTATACGGAATAAGAAGCTAGGCTAGCTACTGAAAGCGGGCGGATCTCAGCGTTTTGCAGGCCGCTGGTAGAATGTTTTCTTATCCTCACGAAAGGAACACCAGCCATGTCTGCACAGATGACTTCCGATCAAGCCAAGTTTTTGCTCGCAATTACACTGCCCATTATCAAAACGGAACACGAAACCACGAAGCGGGTGATTGAAGCCATACCGCTGGATAAAGGCGACTATCGTCCGGAGCCGGTGGCCAAGAGCGCGCTGGAACTGGCGTGGCACATTGTGGCGGCGGAAAATCGCTTTCTGGGCGGCATATGCGTGGGAAAATTTGATTTCACGCCCAACAATCGTCCGGACTCAATCAATAACTCGGCCAAGATTGCCGCGTGGTTTGATGACTCATTCAAGGCCAATTTGAAGCAGATTGAGAGCCTAAGCGGCGAGGAATTGACCAAATCCGTTGATTTTCGGGGCATGTTTCAGATGCCGGCGGTGAGCTTCCTTACGCTTTCGCAGAACCACACCATTCACCATCGCGGACAGCTTTCTACATATTTGCGGCCCATGGGCGGCAAAGTGCCCTCGATTTACGGCGAGAGCTATGACGCGGCGCAAGCCCGGGCAGCAAAGGAAGGGAAGGCAAGCTAAGGGAAAGCAAGCTAAGGGAGGATTTTGCCTTGAATCTCGCGAATGCCGTAAAGGTTGGCTTCGCCAATTAGATCGTTCGACTCCCGGCTGCGCCGCTCCCCTTCGGCTGCGCTCAGGGTTCCGGCCTTCGGCCTGCAGCAAGAAATGACAGGTGGATGCGCGGCGATTATTGCGCCGCGCGGCTTTATCGGGTGATCGCGCGTGATCGGGGGATATGGTGATCGGAAAAGCAAAACCTCACCATGCAAAATCTCACCATGATGAACAGGTTTCAAAATCTCACCATGATGAACAGGGATGACCGTTGCCGGGTACAAATGAGCCCGGCTTGCCGGGACTCGCGCGGGCTCAGGAACGGTAGGAGAGTTCGAACCAACTGAGACATCAGTCCATGATTTTGCTTGACTTTCGCCTAGGCTTGGGCTAACATAACTTTCCTGTTTTCAGTATGTTATCTGTCTTTTGCTGGCGACCGGGTGGTAACGGTCAGGGATATGATTTGACGTGATTTGGGAGCGAAAAACAGCCCGAAAAGAACATCGACCGTCCGGTCACCGTCCGGTCGAATGGGATTAAGCCTTTGCTTTCAACAAAACCCTTACCCCCGGGTGGGCTATGTAGATAAAAGAAGCTGCTAGGTCCTACTTATTGGCTCTTTCCCAGAACCTAAAAGCCTTTAGCAGAATTGGATCAGTAGATCAGGAGATCGGGTGATCGCGCGTGATCTGGTGATCCGGTGATCGGAAAAGCAAAATCTAACCACTGATCAACCGGACAACACAGATGAAACTCATCAGCAGGAGACCTGCGCAGTTCTTAGAGGCGAATGACAGCCGTGATCGCGTATCAACAGGAGAATTTGATGAAGAGAGTTCGAACAGGAACCATGATGATCGCAAGCGTAGCGTTGTCAGCTTGTGCGTTTGCTTTTCAGGGCACACCTTCGGCACAAACTCAGCCAAAGAAAACCTCAGCGAAAACCACAGCGCCAATGCAGACATTTGTGGGCGTGATCACAGACGGCCAGTGCGGGGTGAAGGGGTCGCACAAAGAGGTGATGGCGAAGGCGAAGGTGAACACCGCAGCGAACTGCGTGAAGGGATGCGCCCGGAGATACTGGTATGTTTTGTATGTCCCCTCAACCAAGAAGATTTACAAGCTGAGTGACCAGGAGCGGCCGGCTGAACTAGCCGCGAGAAAAGTGAGAATTAAAGGCGCACTGGATCAAGCTACGCAGACCATTTATGTGAGCAGCATTGAGCCAGTGCTGTAAAAGGTCTGGCCTGGGTGCGGCGGATTTTGAACCGCCGAAATCGAAATGAACATTGGAATACGGGCTAAGTAGCTGATTTTAGATGAGTTTTCTCGTCCCGGTCGAGGTCAAAACTGTTCTGAAAGGCGCGAGATTGGAACATTCTTAGGTATTGACCGGCGAGATTACCTTGGGACAATGTCCCGTTCCTTTTTGGTATCGGCAGAGCAGAGTTGACGGTAATATAGCTAGAACTGGCCGCGGGCTCTATAGTTTCCTTATATCTAAGCTCTGTCTTAGAAGAGAATATGCCGCAACTCATTCCACAGGAACGGGGGCGTAGAAGCTCTCGTGTTCTTGTATCGCTAGCATTGGCGGTTTCCGGCCAGAAGAGTGACGGGTCACACGTGAGTGGGGCCGCGGAAACTATTCTTGTGAACCGGCACGGCGCCAAGATCCGTTCAGCAGTGCCGCTGGAACCCAAAATGGAAGTCCGCGTGGCCATGCTTGCTCCTTATAAATGGCGCGTGGGACAAGTGGTGTGGGCGGATTCCGGCGAACGCGAATACGGAATTGAACTGTATCGCCCGGAAAACTTTTGGGGAATTTATTTTCCTCCGGAAGATTGGGAGCTCGGCGTTCCCGCTGTGACCGTAGCCAGCGCAGTCACGGTCAGCGGAGCGAACCATGGCCGAGTTGCCACGCAGTCTGAAGCGGCAGAGGCATCTCAAGACACGCAGGCGCTACAAATCCCTGAAGGCGGGACCATTGCCATCCTTCGCGGGCTTGCCAGCAACGGCCTTCCGTTCCAGGAACGTGACCTGATCCTTCCTGTGGGTGAACGCGATGCGACGATGCTGATTGGCCCCATGGTGGGGTTGGGATCGAAACTGCAAGTGATTTTCAGCAAAAATTGTGTGGAAGATGCCGTGGTTACCGCGACGTCACACAGCCGCGAATATGATCGCTGGCGGATCTGGCTGAATTTTTCTAGAGTGCTGTTGGTTGCCAAGAGCTAAAGCCCCCGAAGCGCGCCGCTTCCTTTTTTGACGCTACGCTCAAACCGCTTGAGATTCTGGAACGTGGTTGCTGTGTTCTACGCCTGATGCAAGCGGCTCGGCGCGCAAGTCGGCCTCGCCGCTTATCTCGCGCATAAAGCAAATGTAGCTACGCGCGAAGGCGTTTTAACAGCGTGCGAATTGTTTTGTAGTTCAACCTTGAAGCAGACAGCTCGGCGACACTTTTCTTCCTATATACTCTCCGTTACTTTTTCCAGGAGCTTTGATGAAACGCTTTTCTCTCTTCTTGGTATTGCTGATCTTTGTAGTGACGAGCGCATTTCTACCTGCATTTGCGCAGACGCCAACGCCTACGCCCGCTCCAAAGATTGTCTACATTCGCGCCGGACATTTGTTCGACGGCACTGGAGACAAAACGCGCGACAACATGGTGATCGTAGTGGTTGGCGATCGGATTCAAAGCGTTTCGCCGGCGAATTCAGTCACAATCCCTGCGGACGCGACTGTGATGGATCTTTCACACGCCACAGTGCTTCCCGGACTGATTGATTGCCATACACACCTTGGCGCGCGGGCTGATCGCTACGATGAAATCTACAACTTCAAGAACACGCCGTTTCAAAGCGCCTTTGCCGCCACGGTGAATGCGCGCAAGACGCTGGAAGCCGGATTCACCAGCGTGCGCGATGTTGGCTCTCTGCCGTTTCTGGCCGTGGATCTGCGCAATTCCATCAATGAAGGCTTGATTCCGGGGCCGCGCATCGTGGCTAGTGGGCCGGGCATTTCCATCACTGGCGGACACGGCGACCTGAATAATTTTTCTCCGCAGACCCGCGTCAGCATGTTTCCTGAAGAACGCGATTTCCAGATTGCCGATGGCGTTGACCAAATCCGCCACGTGGTGCGCGCGCAGGTGAAATATGGCGTGGACGTGATCAAGATTCTCGCCACCGGCGGCGTGCTTTCAAAAGGCGATAGTCCAGGCGCTCCGCAATTTACTCCGGAAGAGCTAAAGGCCGCTGCCGACGAAGCTCACATGGCCGGGCGCAAGATCGCGGCGCACGCGCACGGTACGCAGGGAATCAAGAACGCGATTCTTGCCGGCATTGATTCAATTGAGCATGCCAGCTTGATTGACGATGAAGGCATCCGCATGGCCAAAGAGCATGGCACTTATCTGGTGATGGATATTTACAACGACGATTACATTCTTGGCAAAGCCATTGAGTTCGGGCTTCCGCAGGAAAATGTGGAGAAAGAAAAAAAGATCGGCAAGTTACAGCGCGAAAATTTTGAGCGCGCGGTAAAGGGCGGAGCAAAAATGGCGTTCGGCACCGATGCCGGAGTTTATCCGCACGGAGACAACGCCAAGCAATTTTTCTACATGGTGAAGTTTGGTATGACTCCAGCGCAAGCCATACGCGCGGCCACCAGCAGCGCGGCTGATCTCATCGGACGCGCTAAAGACGTTGGCACGCTTGAAGCGGGCAAATTCGCTGACGTCATCGCCGTGACCGAGGATCCGCTCCAGAATGTGCGCGCGCTGGAAAATGTGGGCTTTGTGATGAAAGGCGGCGTTGTAGCAAAAGACCAAATCACGCGCACTGGCTCATCACGTTAATCAGGGATGCGGTTCTCTCCGGGACTTCAGGATATACTGACAGTGGCGTTTCAGGACGCCGCCCGTCCGCGGAGAGGACCGAGTCCACCTGACTAACATTGACTTAAAGGCATTGCGAATCTCCTTTTCGCCCGAGACAGCGGACCAGGGCACGACCAAAGGAGGTCCGTCTTGGCAGATCGTCACTTTCCCGTTCGTCCTAATCTTGAACAACTCAAACACCAGGCAAAAGACCTGCTTCGCGCCATCAAACAGGGCGAGCCTTCTGCGCTTGCGGAGTTACAGAAACATCATCCTAAAGCAATCACGCCAGAACACGCCAAGCTTGCGGATGCGCAGCTTGTTCTGGCCCGGAGTTACGGTTTGCCAAGTTGGCCGCGTCTAGCTACCGCCTGCCGCATGACAGATGCAATATGGCGCGGCGATGCGGATGCAGTTCGCGAACTGGTGTTGAAAGACCCTCGACTCCTGCATGATGACGCGCGCGGATTGCCCAGCAACTGGGGACCGCCCATGTCTTACGCCGCGAACATTGGCCAGAACGAAATCATTCAGATGCTGCGTCAACTTGGCGCGGTTGACCTGCAACACGCGTTTGATCGCGCATGCTTGCAGGGAAAGCTGAAGACCGCCCAGCAACTTTATGACATGGGCGCGCGTCCGGAAGCCGATGCCGTAATGGGACCCTGTGAGACGCTGAATGATAATGGCTTGGCGTTTCTGCTCGAACTCGGCGCTCCACTTGCCGACAAGCATGGTGATCCGTTGGCTCCGGTTGCGCTGCTGCTCCAAACTTATTCTCGCTATCCTGAAGGCAAGCATCGTTGCCTTAAAATTGCGGCAGAGCAGGGAATTGGCTTGCCTGATACACCGCTCATGGCGCTGCATCGCGGACGGATTGATCTGCTGGAGAAACATCTTCTGCGCGATCCGCAGCTTGTTTCCCGCACTTTTTCCCACCAGGAAATTTACCCACCTGAACTCGGATGCCATGCCGACGAGTCGCTGGCGCTGCACGGTACGCCATTGGCCGGCGCCACGCTGCTGCACATTTCCATTGACTACAACGAAATTGAAATCATGCGCTGGTTGATTGCGCATGGCGCGGACGTCAACGCAAAAGCCGCCGTCGATGCCGACGGATTCGGCGGACACACGCCGCTTTTCGGATGCGTGGTATCACAGGCATATCGGTGCTCTGTGCAGGCAGATGACCTGGTTGCGCGCGTGCTGCTGGACCATGGCGCCGATCCAAATGCTCGCGCGTCACTACGCAAGCGGCTGCGTTTTACTGACGACGATCAAATGCACGAGTATCGTGACGTAACGCCCCTGTCTTGGGGCGAGCGCTTTCACGATCAGCATTGGGTCAACCCAGCGGCGATGCGGCTGATCTCTGAGCGCGGCGGGCATAGCTGAGCGCGAGTCAGGGCGCGGCTCTGGGTGATGCAAGCCGTTGCCACCCGCGCAGCCTCTGGCTACGATTAACATTGAACAATCTCATCATCGTCACTAAGGAGGGAAACTCATGCCATCGAAAAGGGCAATTTTCTTGGTTGTATGTTTTAGTTTCATTGTTCCGCTAAGCGCCATCCAGCAAGCTCCCAATTCTTCTACGCAAGCCGCTGGTTCTCAGGCCGGCGCGGCCAGCGCCGCGGAAAATGCACAGATCCGTCAACTGGGGAACAACCGAGGTAATGATGCTCAGGCGCTGCGCGACGACATAAGGAAAATGCGCGCGCTGGTGGGGCAGATGCAAACCAATCTCGCGTTTGTGGACAACACGCAGTCACCGCTGAAACATCAGTTCCAACTCGATATCGATATGTGGAATGTTCTCATCAACCAGATGGAACGGAGATCCTATTCAAATTCGCGCTGAGCGGATCCATGCTCGCTGCGAAGGCTTGCTCAATGGGTCGATCTTTTGCCTGCAAGAGTACATGTGTCGGCAGTACCGTTGAAGTTTTTGCGCAAAGTGCGAATATCTAAGTACCACCAATAGAGACAGCCAGACGGAAATAACTTTATGGAACTCCCCATGTCACAACTCGAACAAGGGCAGCCGGCGAGACGCTGGTCGCGCCATAGGATCGACGTTCGTCTGAAAGTTTCTTTTGCCAATGATGGGAAGAATGACTCTGCATTCGGCCGCGCCAACAGCCTGAGCCGCGGCGGCATTGGCGCTTACATTCCGTGCTCCATCCCGGTCGGGACAGCCGTGCGCCTGGAACTGACGTTCCCTTATTCGTCCACAGAGGCGAAGCTGGATGCGGTCATTCGCACCTGCGAGGGCTTTCGTTATGGGCTGGAATTCACGCGCGTCACCGACGCCATGCAGGAAATGATCGTAAAAAATTGCAACGGCGCCGAGCTGTTGCAGTAACCAGCCAGTGCAGTAATCGGCTTCCGCGCTTGTGTAGAATGCGAAGCGGAGATCCCTCTGGCATGCTCAAGCGTTTTGCGATTACTCTGTTTTTTCTGCTCGCTTCATCCATCGGTTTTGCACAATCGCCCCCGACCAATGCAGCGCTGACCAATGCACGTCCCGAAACACGCCCAAATACACGCCCAAAGCTACGCACCGTAACGGCGTTTGTGCGGCTCAATCGCGCGACGTATCAAGCGCAAGTGGCTGAAGCGTTAAAGATGCTGCGCGCCGCCAAAGACGCGTTTACTAAAGCTGGTTATGAAGTTGAAACTCTTCGCATCACCACGCAGCCGTTTCCCGAATACACCAAAGGATTGACGCCGGAGCAGGCGCTGGAATTCTTTCACGCCTATGACAAGCTGTCCCAGCAGGAAGGATTCACTCCAGATATCGGCCCGGCGATGAGCAAGGACGCTGACGATCCAAAGCAAGCCGAGTTGCTGGCGAGAATCCTGGCTGAGACGCAAAACATCAATGGCTTTGTGGTGGTGGCGGACGCTGCGGGAATCCATTGGAACGGCGTTCGCGCTGCCGCGCAGGTCATTAAGTATCTGGAAGAGCACACGGAACATAGTGAAGGTAATTTCCATTTTGCCGCGGGGGCATTTCCGCCGGCGGTCGCGCCATTCTTTCCCGTGTCCTATACATCAGACGCGGGACACGGGTTTGCCATTGGCCTGGAGTCGGCCAACATCGTGCAGCAGGTATTTGCCAATGCCAAGGGCGATTTGACTTCAGCAGGCGACCAATTGACTGCCGCGCTGGGCGTTGAAGCAAAGAAAGTGGAAGAGATCGCTCATCGCATTTCCACGAGCAGCAGCTGGAAGTATCAAGGCATTGACCTCACGCCGGTCCCGCTCAAGGAAATTTCCATTGGCGCGGCTATGGAGTCACTTCTGCATGGCGAAATTGGGTCCGCCGGAAGCCTGAGCGTGGCTTATACCATCACCACGGCGGTGAAGCGAGTTGCGGTGCAACAAGCCGGCTATAGCGGACTGATGCTGCCGGTGCTGGAAGATTCCACTTTGGCAAAAAGATGGGAAGCGGGAACGGTCAGCCGCGATTCGCTCATGTCGTACTCTTCTGTTTGCAGCACCGGGCTCGACGCGATCCCGCTGCCCGGCGATATTTCAGTGCATGAACTTGAAAGCATCATCGGCGATATGGCCAGCCTGGCGGTGAAGTGGCACAAACCGCTTTCAGCACGATTGCTGCCGGTCGCAGGCAAAAAAGTGGGAGACATGACGGAATTCGGCAGCCCGTACCTGGTGAACGTGAAGATACATTGATCTCTGTATCCGGGCGCCGAATCCCGAAATCCTGGAGCATGTGCGCGGGCAAACACGCCATCAGCACCCCAGGGTAATCAGCGCTACCACGATAAGCGCGGCCAGATACGCGCTCCCGGTACCGACGCTGCAGCCGAAAATTCCGCAGTGAATCAGGGCAATGATTCCCACGCCAAGAAGAACGATGAGTCCACCGAGCTTCCAGATGGGGAAATTATCGACCACGCCACGGTCCTTCTGGCGTCTGTGGCCGTCAAGCTGTTTGACGGCGCTTTCCATGTGGTCAACTAAGGCCGTGACGCCCTTGCCCTGGGCCAACTGGATGCACTCTTCAAAGATCTGGTCGAGCCTTTGAATGTCCTTGGTTTTGAGTTCAGCGTGCGCTATGGTGTCACGCAACTGGTCTCGATAATCGTTGAGGTCCGCTTTTACCTTGGACGCGTCAAGGCCTTTCACGTCATTGCGCATGGTGCTGAACGCAGCGGAAGCTTTTTGCAGGGATCGCAGTCCACGTTGGTTGGCCTGGCTCCCTGTGGCTTCATCATCTTTTGCCCTGTCCGCATGGAGATTGAGCGCCTGATAGCGTTCCGTCTGGCGGTAGTGCAGTTCAGATTCAATGAAGAATGAAAGTGCTTCTACTGTATTGCCTGTTAATTGTTTCAGCCCTGTTCCCGTCACTTGGGCAGCAAGATCTCGCAATGGCTGGCTTTGCTGCAGAAACTCATTGACTCTCGTTTGTTCTCTGGTGAGATGATTTTGCAACATGGATGGAACTCCTTGGAGCAGGAATAAAACAGAAGTGAGAGATGCCTGGGGTGGTACTCTCCCGCCTGCCCGTTTACTAATTAGTGATTGCCGCATTGCCGGCGTTTCATCCGTGCTCTGGATTCGTGCTTAGGATTCGGGTTAGGATTCAAGATTTACCCAGGCTCACGCCCTGGGTTAGACGCGCGCATCCTGTGCTCGGCTGTAGGACACGAAACCGGCATCATGTCTGGAATTCATGAACCCAGCCATTGACAATGCTTTGCGTAAGGTCTAAGGTTTTCGTCACCCGTTGCAACTCTCCCTGGAGGTATTCCACCGCCATGCATACGCCCCTCAATGAAAAGTATTCATTTATTCGTCGCGCCATTATCTTTCTGGTTGCGGCAGCGCTTTTAACGCCTGCGTTGGCCCTGGCTCAAACGCATCCGCTGTTCAACTTGCAATCCACTACTCAGTCGCCATTTCCCAGCGACCGCTTTACGGCGTTTGATGCGCAGCAGCTTACGGGCTTACGCGTGAATGTCCCGCTGCCCAATTGCGCCACCAATCCCTCAGACTGCGCCGATCTAACGCTGGTGAATCAGCTGGATGGATTCAACCTGCAGCCACGCCTTTCCATCGCATTTGACGGCGCGATTGACCCGAGCACAGTCAATAGCAATACCGTTTTTCTGGTGACGATCCCCGGGCCGGGGCTGCTTGGGCTTGATTTTGACAACTTTACACCGCGAGTGATTGGCATCAACCAGATCGTGTGGGACCCGGCCAGCCTGACGCTCTTTGCCGAGTCAAATGACCATCTCAATGAGGACTCAAACTACCTCCTGGTGGTGACCAACGGAGTGCACGATGCCGGCGGCAATCCTATCGCGGTTTCGTCTGACTTCGCCCAGTTCATCCATGGCGATGGCGGCGTAGACGGCAAAAACAAGGACGAACTGCTCAAGCGTTATCAGCAGGCGCTAAAACATGCCCTGAATGCGGAGTTGCCGCAACTCGGCCTTTCGCGCGATGCTATTGCCGCAGCCAGCGTTTTCACCACGGAAAGCTCCACGGCCACGCTGCGCAGCATTCGTGAGCAGATCAAGTCCGCCGCTCCGCCCGCGGTTAACTTCAATCTGGGGACCACTGGTGAGAAGACAGTATTTCCTTTGAACACGGTTACCGGACTCACATGGAACGTCCAGGCCCTTACCGTTGGCCCACTCATTCCAACCAGCCTGAATGCAACTTTGGGGGCCTTGCAGGTCTTTCCGGGTTCCATTGGCACGCTGGCCTTCGGGAAATTCAGCGGAACCCACTGGCAGAATGCAAACGTATTCATTCCACAGGTGCCGACACGGCAAAGCGTTCCAGCCCAAGGTACGGAAGATATCTTTTTCAACCTATTTATCCCTTCAGGGCCACGCCCCACCAACGGCTGGCCGGTGGCGATCTTTGGCCACGGATTTACTGACAGCAAGCAGGGTGCGCCATTTGCAGTTGCCTCTGTTCTTGCGCACAACGGCATTGCCAGCATCGCCATCAATGTTGTGGGCCACGGCTTTGGCCCCAACAGCACGCTGACCGTAAAGCAGGGCGCCACCTCAACCACGTTTCTTGAAGGCGGCCGCGGGGTCGATCAGGATGGGAACGGCCAGATTACCAGCGCGGAAGGCTCTTCAACCTTTGTGTTGAGTCCGCAGGGGACGATCGGATCGCGTGATGCGCTCCAGCAGACAGTTGCAAATCTTATGGAACTGGTCCGCGCCATCCAGGGCGGAGTTGATGCCGATGGCGATGGACTCCAGGACCTGGATCCCACTCGCATTTATTATGCTGGGCAGTCTTTCGGCGGAATTTACGGCACCATCTTCCTTGGCATTGAGCCCGATGTCCACGTGGGCGTGCCCAATGTTCCCGGCGGCCCAATCATTGACATCGTTCGCCTGAGCCCGTCATTCCAACTCTTACTCACGCAGGCACTTTCCGTTCGCACGCCTGTTCTGCTCAACGCAGGGCCCCCGCTCTTCTTTAATGACAACAGCCCTCTGCGCAACCTGCCGCCCGTCGTCAACAACGTTCCCGGAGCGATTGCCATTCAAACCGTTGAAGACACCAGCCGCTGGCTGGGACAGGCCGGCGATGCCGTGGCATGGGCGCCGTTCATTCGCAAGAACCCCTTGCCAGGAGATCTGGCGAGATCCGTCATTGTGCAGTTTGCCCGTGGCGACAAGACCGTGCCCAACCCAACGGCCACGGCATTGATCCGTTCCGGCGACCTGACAGACCGGGCAACGTTCTACCGCAATGACATCGCGTTCCCCCTGGGACTGGGATTGAACAATCCGCACACGTTCCTGACCTCATTGCCCAAGCCGATTGCCATTGAACCGCAAATCCAGATTGGAGTGTTTTTCGCCACCAACGGCGCACTCACTATTGATCCGGATAGCGTTGGGCTTCTGCCAGCCAGCGTGCCGCCGCTGTTTGAAACACCCATAGCCGGGCCGCTACCGGAGGACCTGGGGTTCCTTCCGTAAACCGTTAGCCGCAGATTTGCGCTGATGAGCGCAGATCAGGTCTAAAATCGAGCCGCGAATTTTCGCGAATAAACACGAATGAATTTTGATTCGGGTTCTTCGCGTAGATTCGCGGCTTTGTGCTCTTGAGCAGCTACACCCGTCTCTTCGTGTCATTAACATAAACGGAGGAATGCCGGCCGATGACGGAAATCTGCCTTATGCTCTTGGTTGGCCTATTCGTAACAGCTTTTGGCGTTCTCTTGATAATTGCGTCAATAAATCCTGAGAAGAACTCCTTCATCAATTTTCTCTATGATTTATGGACACTTTTTCCGAGCTTCGGTTGGAGCGATGAATTAGCGGTGCTGATTGCCGGCATAAGTGCCATGGTCGGTGGTTTGGTAATGCTTGTGGGCTCCGTTTATGAACTCACAAAACTTCTTGCGCGATAGTTTTGGTTCGATGCGTCGGCGAGATTACCAGCCCCTTCTCTCCCTTAAGCTCGTAATGTGCGCGACGTGGTGGTTGCCGTGCCAGCTATAGAGACCCAGCAGCCAGTCAAGATCGTGCGGACCAGAGTCAGGATGAACGAATCTGCGCTGAAAATTTTCCGGCATAAGGGACTTGAGCAGCACCGTCCACCGGGCATGCAGTGACTCCAGCAGCGCAAGGGAAACTTCCACGGGCGTAAGCTCAGAATCCTTGAGCGCAGCCCATGCGCCCTCGTCGTAAGGCTTGATTGTGGGTGCATCTTCGGTCATCGCCCATTTGAAGCGGATATAAGCGTTCAGGTGGCTATCGGGCACATGATGGATGACCTGCCGGACCGTCCAGCCCCCGTCCCGATAGGGGGTGTCGAGCTGGTCTTTTTTCAATCCGGCAATGGCCTGGCGCATGCGGGCGGGCAGGCCGGAAATCTGCTCAATGTGGCGGTTGCGCGTGTCCGGCGTAAGATTTTGCTCGGGAGTGAAGCGTCCAATCGGATAGCGGAGATCGGTCATAACTTGAACCTCTCAGGTTTGCCAGGATAAGCTGCGAAAAAATTGCAATAAATGGTGCAATATCACCAAGATATAGGAAACTAAGGACTTATAATCAGAGCGCCAGCGCAAAAAACTCTTGACGTTTGCGCCATGGCCGTTTACCGTAGAACGTCTTACGGAATGGGTTCGCTACCGGCTTTGTTCAGAATCGCCACTTCAAACAAAGTCAAGAAATTAAGCAACTTAGACACCTAGATTTGCGTCTAATAATCGCACAAGGGTCTCTGGTAATTCCCATAACAACAGATGTGTTTTGCCGGCCAGAAGAAGCAGAATGTTTGTGTGCTCGGCGGGACCCAGGAAATTGAATTCATTTCGTAACTGACGAATCAATTCATTATTACTTAGAACTAATTCTTAAGGAGAAAATATAGTCATGCGCTCTGACTTGATTTATGACGCACTCGACACGGTGCGTAACCGCTATCTTTTGTGTCAATTGATTTCCAAGGCGACGCGGAAGTTCCACAAGCCCAACACCCGTGTGCAAGAAACGATGAATGACGTTCTTGTCCGCGTGGGTCAGGCGCCCGAACCGGACGCCGTAATTGAACTGAAACACGAACCAGTTGCACAACCACAGCGCCGCGCTGCATAATAGACTTTCCTGAAAAATCCCGCCAGGCAAGGCCGTCTGGCGGGCCCTCAGGTTTCTTGAGGGTGTAGCTCTCGCCTCTGATTCACGCAATCCTTCCTATCAAAGCAAAAACTCCCGTAGGTGACGAATGACAATCGCAGAACTCAAAGAAAAAAATATTACTGAGCTTACCAAGATCGCGCGCACGCTTGACCTCCCTGGCGCCAGCGGTCTACGCAAGCAGGACCTCATCTTTAAAATCCTGCAGGCCCAGAGTGAAAAAGAGGGGCACATCTTTGCTGAAGGTGTTCTGGAAATCCTGCCGGACGGCTATGGTTTTCTCCGCTCCCCTGATTACAACTATCTTCCCGGCCCGGACGACATTTACGTCTCGCCCTCGCAGATCCGCAAGTTCGACTTAAAGACCGGCGACACCATCAGCGGCCAGGTACGGCCTCCGCATGAAGGTGAAAAATACTTTGCGCTGGTAAAGATTGAGGCGGTCAACTTTGAATCGCCGGAAGAAGCGCGCAACAAGATTCTGTTTGACAATCTCACGCCGCTTTATCCGCAAGAGCGCCTGAAACTGGAAACGGTGAAGGAAAATGTGAGCGCGCGCGTGATGGACCTGCTCACTCCACTGGGCAAGGGCCAACGCGGATTGATCGTCGCTCCTCCCCGTACCGGCAAAACCATGCTGCTGCAGAACATCGCCAACTCCATTACCACCAACCACCCTGAAGTTGTGCTGATTGTGCTGCTCATCGACGAACGTCCGGAAGAAGTTACGGACATGCAGCGCTCGGTCAAAGGCGAAGTCATTTCATCCACCTTCGACGAACCCGCTGCCCGTCACGTTCAAGTGGCTGAGATGGTGATTGAAAAAGCCAAGCGCCTGGTGGAGCACAAGCGCGACGTGGTGATCCTGCTGGATTCCATCACCCGCCTGGCCCGCGCCTATAACACCATTGTTCCGCCATCGGGCAAGGTGCTCTCCGGCGGCGTGGACTCCAACGCCTTGCAGCGGCCAAAGCGCTTCTTTGGCGCGGCCCGCAACATTGAAGAAGGTGGATCGCTCACTATCGTCGCTACGGCCCTGATTGATACTGGCTCGCGCATGGACGACGTGATCTTCGAAGAATTCAAAGGCACCGGCAACTGCGAAATCATTCTTGACCGCAAGCTGGTCGATAAGCGAGTTTTCCCGGCAATCGACATTCAGCGCTCCGGAACCCGTAAGGAAGAGCTGCTGATTCCCAAGGAAGATCTGGCAAGAATCTGGGTGCTGCGCAAAGTGCTGAACCCGCTCTCACCGGTGGAAGCCATGGAATTGCTGATCGACAAGCTGGGCAAGACGCCTTCAAACGGGCAGTTCTTGTCGAACATGAGTTCGATTTAGAGCATTCAGCACTCAGCCAAGACATCGCCGCAGATTTGCGCTGATGAACGCTGGTTAAGAAAATAAGCCGCGAATTAACGCGAAATACGCGAATCTAATTAAAAGGACTCGGTTTTTCACGCGGTTCGCGGCTTGCTTTTGAAATTACCCGATTACCAAATTACTCAATTACCAATTCTTTTCTGATTCGCGTCTTTCGTTGATTCGCGGCTAATGTTTTATCAGCGTGCATCTGCGAAATTTGCGGCTGTTTTTGCTGACTGCTGAGCGCTGATTGCTGACTGCTGTCTAGCAATGCACAATCTTCTCTGACTGAATCCCCCTCGTCGCATTGCGCGAATCCACCACCAGCTTTGATTCCTGAACGATTTTTTTGTAGTCGTAGTCGGTATGGTCGGTCACGATCAGGACGCAGTCGTATTGGCCCAGTTTTTCCAGCGGAGCGCAGGTCATTTGCAGGTTGTACTTGCGGCCTCGGCCGACTTTGGGAAAATAAGGATCGTTATAAGCCACCTCTGCGCCGCGGCGCTGCAACTCTTCGATAATGGTGAGCGCCGGCGATTCTCGCAGATCGTCGATATCGCGCTTGTAAGCCACGCCCAGCACCAGGACTTTGGATCCGTTCAGGGATTTCTTGTGGCCGTTCAGCGCGGCTGTCACGGCGTCAACCACGTTATAGGGCATTGCCGAATTGATCTCTCCCGCGAGTTCGATAAAGCGAGTGTGAAAATCAAACTCCTTGGCCTTCCAGGACAAGTAAAAAGGATCTACGGGGATGCAGTGTCCACCCAGTCCCGGGCCGGGATAAAACGGCTGAAAACCAAAAGGCTTGGTCGAAGCCGCCCGGATGACTTCCCAGATATCGATGTTCATGCGCAGGCAGAGCATCTTAAGTTCGTTGACCAGCGCAATATTCACGCACCGATAGATATTTTCCAGCAGCTTGGTCATCTCCGCCACAGCCGGACTGGAAACCGGCACCACGCGATTAAAGATGGAGTTATAAACCGCCCCCGCTATTTCTGAAGCTGCCGGGTTTACTCCGCCGACGACCTTGGGAATGTCCTTCCGGGCAACAGTGTCATTGCCTGGGTCTTCGCGCTCAGGAGAAAATGCCACAAGAAAAGTCGTCTTTGGATCGTCCTGCTCAGGGCGGGCAGCTTTGAGCTTGGCTTTGTTGCCCGCTTCCAGCACAGGGATGAGCACTTCTTCTGTCGTGCCAGGATAGGTGGTGCTCTCAAGAACAATCAACTGGCCTGCGTGAACGTGAGGAGCAATGGCTTTGGCAGTCTCGCGAATATAACTCAGGTCGGGCTCGTGGTACTCATTGAGCGGCGTAGGGACGCAGATGATCAGCGCGTCCATATCCTTGGCGTGGGCGTATTCGTCCGTGGCCCAAAAGCCTTTTGCGGCCGCAGCGGCAATCTCAGTTTTCGGAATGCGGTAGATATACGACCGGCCATTGTTCAGGGCCTTTACCTTTTCGGGGTCGATATCGAACCCAGTCACGGGGAAGTCGGCTTCGTTGAAGAGGAGAGCCAGCGGCAGTCCGACATAGCCAAGGCCGATGATTCCGATTTTCGCCGTATGGGCTTGAATGCGTCCGAGCAAAGACTCGAGCGCCTGAGAACGGATTCCAGTTGAAGGCATGATCAATTTTGCTGTATCGGGACTGATTAAGGCAACGGGCGCACGAAGATTGCAGGTGCATGACCCTAACGTTACTCCCAGAACCAACATGGCTACTGCCACTTGCGCTGCTTTCTGCTTTAATTACTCATTTGATGACGGTGTTTTGGTTGTTTGGAAAGTAAACCGAATACCTTAGTCGAGGGGCAAGGGGAGCCCATCTAAAGGCTGCAAGTGTTGTGTTAATCTGTAGCCACCGATAACTCCCCCAACTTTAAAGTCTGTGGCGCAAAAGCGAAAATCCGCATTTCAGATTTCTTATGTCACCATCACCTATCGCAGCGTGCTGATGGGGATGTTTGCCGTGCTGCTGCTTGCCTGCGTGGTAATGTATTTTGCATTTCCCGATACAGCAAATAAGTTGATCTTGTCAGGGCAAATCGGGATGGGAAAACTTCTCAATAAGGTGGGGATCGGCGGGGGAGACAACGGTACAGCTCCCGATCCAGGCCCGCAACAAGCCCATTTCACCAACATTGACGGCAACGTGCGAGTGCGCAAGGCCAGCACAAATGCATGGGTGGTAGCGGACTACTCACTGGCTCTGGAACGCGGTGACGTGGTGCAGACATCGCCGGAAGGCATGGCCAAAGTGGTCTTTACGGACGGCACCAACTATACAGTGAAACCGGCGTCGCTCATTACCATCCAGGAAAATTCCGTGAATGGCGCGCAGCAGACAAAAGTCGCGGTGCAGGTAACAACGGGTAAAGTCGATTTGGCCACGTCCACGCTGGCCAGCGGGTCAAAGTCGCAGGTGATTGTGGGCGACGCAACGGCCACCATCGCGTCTGAGAGTTCGGCGGAAGTGATGAATGACATCCGCGCCGACCAGCACGAGATCCTGGTGAAGAAAGGTTCGGGCGAAGTAACCCGCGGCGGGCAGACCATACCTCTGGAGAGTTACACCAAAGCGTCTTTCACCAGCAATTCCAAGGGCATGACCAAGTCCAAGGAGCTTCAGCCGCCCACGCTGATCTCACCGGCCCCGTTGCAGAATGTTTTTGTGGACCAAGCGACGAAAGGCGTGGCGTTCTCCTGGGCTCCCGTGGATAACGTGAAGGAATACCACATCAAGATCAACCGCAACCCATCTTTTTCCGGGCCCGGAGTGGATGACAAAAAGGCGGCAACGCAGGTCTTGGTCACCAATTTACAGGAAGGCATTCCTTATTATTGGCAGGTGCGGTCGATTGGGCAGGACGGGAAAGAGTCAATTGAAAGCGAGATTTACCGGTTCACGATTGTGCCCAAAGGTACCGGGTCTCTGGCGCTTGAAGTGGGAGATTTTGTACAAATGGGGCACGTGATTGAAGTGAAGGGACACACCGAGCCTAATGCGCGGGTGATGGTGAATGGGCAGGAGGCGGTGGTAGCGAATGATGGCGCGTTTCGCCATTTCACCAACCCTCTCCCCACAGGGGAAAACGTGATAACGATTACGGCACAGGACGCCAAGGGCGGGGTGAATACAGTAACGAGGCCCATCACTATACAGTAGAATCGCTTATTGCCCAATTTTGATTTCTGTATCACAGTTAGAGGTCCCCAGAAAAGTTTGTGCACGAGAAGCGGAAGAGGTCGGGACGGGATTGGTGCGCCGTCTAAAGCTTTTTCGGTCGTGACTGAAGTTATTTAATAGAAGAAAGAACCTGGTATGCCTGGTATGTCGAAAAACGGTTTCAAATCAGAGAATTCGCGCATTCACAATTTACGCTCGCTCTTCAGCATGTTTTCCAGCGATCTGGCGATCGATCTGGGGACCGCCAACACGCTGGTTTACGCCAAAGGCAAGGGCATTGTGGTGAACGAGCCTTCGATAGTGGCGATCAACAAGAACACCGGTGAAGTGGAGGCCGTGGGCAAGGAAGCGAAAGAGATGCTGGGCCGCACTCCGGGAAACATTGTGGCCATCAAGCCCATGAAAGACGGCGTGATCGCCGACTTCAAGGTCACGGAAAAAATGCTGAACTATTTCATCCAGAAGGCGCATAACCGCAAGATGCTGGTGCATCCGCGGATTGTGATCGGCGTGCCTTCTGAAATCACGCAGGTGGAAAAGCGCGCCGTAATGGATTCCGCCTATCGCGCCAAGGCCAGCGAGGTCCACCTGGTGGAGCAGGCGATGGTGGCGGCAATCGGCGCCGGACTTCCCATCACTGAGCCAAGCGGAAACATGGTGGTGGATATTGGCGGCGGCACCACGGACATCGCCGTGATCTCGCTCAGCGGCATCGTTTATTCACGCTCCGTGCGCATGGCAGGTAACCAGATGGATGAAGCCATCATGAATTACCTCAAGCGCAAATACAATTTGCTCATCGGCGAGCGCACCGCGGAAACAATCAAAATTGAAATTGGCTCGGCATATCCCCTGGATAAACCGCTCACCATGGAAATCAAGGGGCGTAACCTGATTGAAGGCGTGCCCAAGACCATTACCATTGACGATAGCGAGATTCGCGAAGCATTGAGCGAGTGCATCAGCACCATCATGAATGCGATTCGCGTTGCACTGGAGCGTACACCGCCGGAGTTGAGTGCGGACATCAGCGATCGGGGCATTGTGTTGACTGGTGGCGGCGCACTGCTGAAGAACTTGGACAAGCGCATCCGCGAAGAAACCGGATTGCCAGTTTCTATTGCCGACGATCCGCTGGCCAGCGTGGTGCTGGGCACGGGAAAAATGCTCAGCGACTTTAAACTCTTGAGAAAGATTTCGATTGAGTAAGGCGTCTTTTCATAAGGCGTCTATCTGTAACCCAGTGGACGGACCTGGTAAGTCCGTCCCTCATCTGGCCCTCCCGTAGCGCAGGTCATGGAAAATTTCTTTACTCGGTATAAGAACCCGCTGGCATTAATGGCGGTTCTTTTCATTCAAGTGGTCGCTCTGGCCACGCAGGTGAAGCGTCCGGAAGGCGCAAAGCCAGGAACCACCGGCAGCGGAACGCGGCTGATCCGCGTGTGGACCGTGACCGCTTTTACTCCCGTTGAAAAAGTATTTGTTTCCACCGGCCGTTTCTTCCGCAATGGCTGGCACAATTACGCTGATCTTCGCGGCGCTCGCCAGCAGAACAAGGAATTACAGGATGAAATCGCCCGCCTGCAAATGGAGCAAGTGAGGCTTAAACAGGATGCCGACCAGGCCCGGCGATTGCAGGTCCTGCTGGACTTCAAGGAAAAATTCATTTCTAAGACCGTAGCAGCGCAGGTAATCGCCACCAGCGGAACCGAGCAATCGCGTTTGATCACCATTGACAAGGGCTCAAATGACCACATTAAGCCTGACATGCCCGTGATTACGCCGGATGGGATCGTGGGCAAGGTGAAAGAAGTTTTCCCGTTGAGTTCTCAGGTGCTGCTGATTAATGACCATGACAGCGGAGCCGGAGTGATTCTGGAAAGTTCACGTCTGCAGGGGATCGTAAAAGGAACGCCTCTGGGCGAACTCCAGGTTACCGGTATCATGTCTGACGAGCAAGTGGAGCCCGGCGAGCGCGTGATTACCAGCGGTGGCGACCGAATTTATCCTAAGGGCTATTCCGTGGGAACTGTGATTGGAGCGTCGCCAGACAAGGACAACGATCCCTTTCAGCTCATCAAGATCAAACCCGCCGCGGATATCGGCCGTCTTGAGGAAGTGCTGGTCATAACCAAAATGGCAGACGATCCACAGGCTGCGGCCTCCGGTCCGGCACCCATGCGTGCCGCGGATATCCTGTCACAAAGGCTTCCCAGTGTTCCCAAAGTAGATCCAAACGCGCCAAAAACGCCAGGTAGCACGCAGGCGGGCGTTCCAGCGCCAAAACATTCCCCAACGCCTGCCCAAATCAACAAACCCGTAAGCCAAGGCACTGACCAGAAGTCGGCCATTAATAGCGGCCAAGCCAAGCCCACCGCGACAGCGACGCCGAACAAGACTGGCGCAGAAGCAAAGAAGCCATCGAGCGCAGGACAGCCTACGGCAACGCTGGCCGGCACCACTGGGCCAGCAGCAACCACCACTCCGCCAAAGCCAACGCCAACTCCGAAGAAAGCTGTAACTCATCCTCCGGCTCCCGATTCCACAACACAACAACAGACCGCCGCACCAACGGCTACACCGAGAGCGACATCTACACCGGCAGCTAATCAGTCACAGAATCAGGAGAAGCCGCCGCGATGAACTCCAGCGTATCGTTAACCTCTCGCGAGGAAATTGAGGTACATCGGTTTAGCTGGCCGGTTTCCATCGGTATTCCGGTGCTGGCCATCTTTCTCCAGGTTTTTCTGCGTGTCCGCTTTCTGGCTGTACTGGATTTGCCGTTGCTGGTGACTATCTTTTTTGCCGTTGCGCGCCGCCGCCCCATTCCCGGCATGATTACCGGGGCTCTGATCGGCACGCTGCAAGACGCCTGGACTGGGCATCCCATCGGCCTTTTCGGTATTGCCAAGACTATTGTTGGCTATCTGGGATCGTCTCTGGGCGTGAAAGTTGACGTCGATAACCCGGGGTCGCGCTTCCTGATGACGTTTGCATTCGTCCTGATTCACCGCTTTGTTTACATGGCAATCAGCCTGCAACTGGTGGGCGGAAGCGAAGCCTGGATATGGAGCCATACGCTGCTTTCGGCGCTCGTCAATGGACTGGCAGCGGTTGTGCTGTTCGCGGGCCTGGACAAGTTCAAGCTGAGGAATTAATCACTCTGTCTTTGCCTCCAAAACTTATTTCCCAATCGCCAGCGTTGTGCCGAACACGCCATTGGCCACAGTGGGAGCGCTTGCGCCGGAAAATGGCGGAACATAAATTCTTATGGCGCCCATGTCCGGTGGGCCCGTGTTTCCGCTAAGGCCCGCGTATAGGTTTCCGGTGCTGTCCACGGCCACCCCGTCGCCGGTTGCGGAGCCGCCAGAAATGCCGTTGTTGATAAAAAATGCGAACGAGCTGGCCGCGGTGATCGGCAGATTGTAAACGTCGATTCTTGACTGGCTGACCTGCGCGGCGACAACGAATAATTGGGTGCCGCTGATCACCATTTGGCGATAGTTAGCGGCAGGCACCGCCGCGGTTGCGATGGGCAGGCCGGTGTACGGCGGAGCATAAACCAGCAGGTTGCTGGCGGTCGGGCCGGGCAGCAAGTTACTAACGATCAGATTATTGGCGGAGTCAAACACGATACCAACACTACTGGTGAGGTTAGCGCTGGTAATTACCTGTGACGGCGTACTGGCCGAAGTCAGTGGATGGGTGAAGACATTGATGCTGTTGCTGTTGGTCGTGGCAAATAGGTCGCCCGCGCTGTTAAAGGCCAGATTATCGACAGAGGTTGAGGTACCGTTCTTGAATGTCGCCGATGGGGAAGCAGAGCCGGTTATCGGTGCGCTGAAGATCGAGATGCTCCCGCCAGAGGCCCCTGCCGCGACATTACCGGTGGAATCCACCGCTAGCGCGGAGACATCGCTGGCCGTGGAGAGCGACAGGGTCGCGGTGGGTGTGGGTGTGGAGGCCGCGAGGGGCAGCGCGAACTGAACAGCGTGGCCGGTGGCGCCATCGACATACAAATGCTGCGTCGCGGGTGGCGGACCTGGCAGCACATTGGTTGAGCCGCCGCAGGCAGCCAGGCATGCGATGAAAGCAGCGGCGAACAGGCCAAGCGGCCAGCGAGAAGAACGGTCCAAGAATCCTCCACGATAGGCAAGGCATCTGCGACCGGCATAGTCATTCTCAAGCATGCAGCTATTCTGGATGAAGATTATCAAGAACTGCAAGTCAATCGGTTGGCCTGCCCCGGATTCACGGTACCCCGCATACGTTTAAGCCGTACCCTGTACGCTTGAGGGTTTGAAGTGTGATTTTGTCAACATCGCTCTACGGAAGCAGTTCCAGGGAGAAGTTGATCTCCAGCTTTGGACCGTCGCAAGAAAGAGGTCCGAAGGCCATAGATGCTTACTCGCCAGGTCTAAAGGCGAAAGTGAGCTGGCGTAGGACGTTTAATCCTTCAGTAACGGTCTTGAGGTCTTTCTCTTACAGCAGGTGTAGTCGATTTGCGGTACTCTAATTGTGGGACCCCAAAACAAAGGAAACAGGATCCTGATCTGTTGCCCGGCGACAGGTCGCAACATATGCCCGGTCGCGACGAAAAAATTCCGCAGACAAAATTCTCCGTCGTCCAGTACGTCATTCTGGCAGTGTTCATCGTGCTCGCTTATGGATTGTGGATTCTTCAGGTCCGCAAGACTGACGAGTACGTCACACGATCTGAACAGAACCGCATTCGACAGGTTCCGATTCTTGCGCCGCGCGGAAAAATTTACGATCGTGACGGGCAGCTGATTGTCGATAACTATCCGTCATTCTCTGCGCTGCTGCTGCGCGACCAAATGCGCGATCTCAACGCCGATACGCAGAAGATTGCCGATGGTCTTCACATCCCGGTGCAAGACGTTATCGACAAAGTGCGCCGCTATCAGCTCGCCCGCAAGCCAGCGTTTGAGCCAATCATCATCAAGGACGACATTACTCCAGACGAACGCGCGTTTATCGAGGCACATCGCGATGAATTTCCCGAACTGGAAACGCTGATGATCCATCGCCGCCTGTATCCAAAAGATGGATTCATGGCGCACCTAATCGGCTACGTGGGCGAAGTAAGCGAAGACATGCTCAACTCGCCAAAGTTTGAACTCTACGAGCGTGGCGACATTGTGGGCCAGTCCGGCGTGGAGCTGCAATACAACGATCTCCTGATGGGCAAAGACGGCTCGCGTCGTGTGCTGGTCAACAGCAAAGGCAAAGAAGTGGGACGGCCGCCGAATGCGAATATACCCGCGGAACCCGGGAAAAAGTTAAAGCTGACGATAGATCTTGATATCCAGAAGGCAGCCGAGCAGGCGATGGAAGGCAAGAACGGAGCGGTTGTCGCCATGGACCCGCGCAATGGCGAGATTCTTGCCATGGTAAGCCGCCCGACGTTCGATCCCAATGATTTTGCGGTGCGCATCTCGCGCGATGAATGGCTCCGTTTGGTAGAGGACCCGAATCATCCACTGTTCAATAAAGCTATTCAGGCACAGCTTGCGCCCGGATCGGTTTTCAAGATCATCATGTCAGTGGCCGGCTTGCAGGAAGGCGTAGCGCAAAATTTACACGTGAACTGTGCGGGTGGCGGAGTATTTTTTGGCCGCTACTTCAATTGCTGGGTCAAGGGTGAGCATCGCGTTCACGGTGCGGTGGACATCAGCAAGGGCATTTATCAATCCTGCGACGTTTTCTTTTACACGCTGGCGGAGCGGCTGGGTATTGAGAAGATTGCCAAATGGGCCACCGCGATGGGGCTAAGCAAAAAGACCGGCATCGACTTGCCGAATGAAGTTACTGGCATCATGCCCTCAGAAGAATGGAAGATGAGAACGTTTCGCCAGAAATGGTATGCAGGCGAGGTTATCTCTGTGGGCATCGGGCAGGGCGCGGTTACGGTGAGCCCAATTCAACTGGCGCGGACTATTGGCGGAATCACTATGGGCGGAACTTTTTATCGTCCGCACGTTGTCGATCCCGAGCAACTGCCGGAGCAATTCAAGAACACAAGCGCCCAAACCATGCCGGACGTGGTACACGTTCCCATCGATCCCCAGAACTGGATCACGATTACGAACGCGATGGCCGGCGTGGTAAATCCTCCGTCAGCGAGCTTGCCTGAAGGAGGAACAGCCCCCAGCGCGCACATTCAAGGCGTGGATTTTGCCGGCAAAACCGGCAGCGCCCAAGTGGTGTCGAACGCGTTCCGCAAAAGCAAAGGCGGAGCAGGCAAACAGTTTAATGACAACAGCTGGTTCGTAGGCGTTACGCCGCGCAGAAATCCTGAGATCGTGGTGGCGGTGCTGTTTGAAGGCGGCGAGCACGGCAAGCTGGCCGCAAGACTGACAGCGCAGATCGTGCGGGCCTACGTGGAAAAACAGCGGCGGCTTCGCAATGATCCCATGTTGTTTAGTGACAAAGCCGATCCCGGATCAGTGCCGATTGCGGGCGTTTGGAACCAGCAAGACTCAGTTGGCAGTCCTAAGCCGCATGATGCGGATGAGTATGCCGACGGGGGTGGCGACGCAGCCAACGAAAGCGAACTCCATGGCGGCACGGTTTTACTCAAGGTTGCTAAGACTCATTCTGATAAAGCCAGGCTGCGGAAGCTAACCCAGCCAGTGTCGATTGGAATAGCGGGGTCGGACTAATGCGGCGGCTGATCTCGTTTCGCGACTTTGACTGGCTCTTGCTCACTTTTATCCTGATCATCTGCTCGCTTGGCGTGCTGGAAATTTACAGCACGACCTACGGAACAAAGTTCGCCGGAGCGCATATCCGCCAGATTTATTGGATCATGGGCGGCCTGGCAGTGATGCTGGCGGTAAGCCTCATCAACTATCAAGTACTCCTGGAAAATGCGAACTGGTTTTACATGGCATCGGTGGTCTCGCTGCTGGCCGTCGCCTTGTTTGGCAAAAAATACCTGGGCGCGCGCCGCTGGATACAGCTTCCCGGCGGGCAGCATTTCCAACCGTCAGAGTGGGTCAAGCTGGTACTGATCTTAATGCTGGCCAAACACTTCAGCGGACAGGGCGCTCAGGGCGAGCGAGAGGACGCTTCGCTCTCCGAAATTGTGAAAGCCGGATTGATCGCCGGAGTTCCAATGCTGCTGGTATTGAAGCAGCCCGATCTGGGTACGGCGCTGACGTATGTTCCAGTGGCGCTGATGGGTCTGTTTCTGGGCGGAATCCAGTTTCGCCACGCGGCTGCCATTCTGCTGATTGCCGGCGTGCTCATGCCGACACTGTGGATTTATGGGCCGCGGATGCACCTGATCAAGCAGTACCAGAAAGACCGTCTAACCAGTTTTCTGCATCCTGAGGCGGATTCGCAGAAGACGGGGTACCAACTTGAGCAATCCAAGATAGCCGTCGGCTCGGGCGGGATTTGGGGCAAAGGAGTGCGGAAAGGCTCGCAAACACAGGGGTCATTCCTTCCTGAGCCGCACACCGACTTTATTTTTGCCGCCTGGTCAGAAGAGCACGGCTTTGTGGGCGCAGTGGCCTTGCTACTGCTATACTTCATGGTATTAATGCGTTTGATCCATAACGCTCAGACCGCGCCAGACAGCGCGGGCGGCTTTGTGGTGATGGGTGTGGTGGCGGTTTTGCTTTTCCACATCCTGGTAAACGCGGGAATGGTGGTTGGGTTTATGCCCGTCACCGGTATTCCTTTACCGCTGATGAGCTATGGCGGTTCGTCAGTTTTGTTCATGTTTCTGGCGCTGGGTATTGTGATGAATATTCGGATGCGCCGTTTCGTGAACTAAGCAAAGGGATTTAGAAACCGCGCCAAGAGGCGCGATCAGTAAAAAGGATTTTTTCAAGATTTGAACGTTACGCCCTGACGTTAAAAGAAAGGGCGCCGGCCGATAGAAGGAAGCCGGAGAGTATCAGAAAGCATTGCCGGGCAGGGAACGGCCCCGCGGAAAGTTACCCAGACAGTCGCAAATTACAGCGATTGTTCGGGAACCGCAGTGTGGCCACAAACCCGGAGTGCAAAGGTGCACAGATTTTTCAAAAAAGTCATAGGCAGAGTGCAGATGTTGGCCGGCGAGCTCTACTCACCGCAGCCGAATTGTATTTCTTGCATAAGATCAGATTGAATTTCCGGGCACTCAAAGCCAGTCAACCCGCGCCTAGTGCGCCGGGCTCCTGACCTTTTTTCTGGACCTCCAGCACCCTCTTTCCCGCCGGTATATACCGGAGAAGTTACATGGCGAAAGAACTCTATGTCTCTTCCACCCCGCATGAAACCAAGGTAGCGGTGGTTGAAGAAGACCAACTTTCAGAAATATATTTCGAACGAGAAAACGAATACACACTGGCCGGCTCCATCTATAAAGGACGCGTCACACGCGTCCTGCCGGGCATGCAATCCGCATTCGTAAACATTGGCCTGGAGCGCGACGCGTTCCTCTACGTCTCTGACTTCCTGATGGAGGAAGACGAGGACAGCGACGCCATTAGCGAGGCCGTGGCCAGCTCCCGCAGCACCCCGATCATCGAGGTGCGCAGCTCTCAGGGACATGACGGTCCGATTGAGGCGCAGGAAATCATGCCGCCGATTACGGTGGGCGATGAAGAGGATGAAGGCGCAGAGCAGGAATCAGCCGAGAGTGCGTCGACAGAAAAGGGCGCTCCGCAGGAGCAGGAGCGCGAAGGCGCACGCAAGTGGCGCGGCCGCCGCCGCCGTGGAAGAGGCGGACGTGATCGTTTCAACGATCGCGGCGCTAATGACCAGTCAGCCGGTGATCGCGGCGAGCAGGAAAAGCCAGTAGAAGCCGTGCCGGAAACGCATGAAGAATCGCAACCGGAGAGCCGCCCAGAAGTCCATCATGAGCGGCATGAAAGCCGTTCGGAAGGACGGTCTGAGGGACGGCACGAAGGCCGATCGGACTATCGTCGCGAAAATCGACGCGATCGTTATGAGAGCCGACCTGAACAAAGCTTTGAGCAACACGCTGAACCCATCGTGCTGCCGGGAGAGTCGATTTCGAAATATCAGCCGCACTCGGCTCAATCCTCTACTGCTACGCAGAGTCCGGTAAAGACTGAATCAGCACCGCGCCCCAAACCTTCAACGGAGTACTCCATCGACCCATCGGCTTTTGCCGCTGGCTCCATGGTGCTGCCGGGCGAGACGCTGGCCAAATACGGCAAAGATAAACAGCAGGCGCGTGGCAGAACCGAAGCGCAACCAGAACATCACGCCGCAGAACCCGTCGCAGAACACTCCCCAGAACACCAGGAGCGCGGATTTCTCCAGGATGCCGAATCTGCTGGTCCGATTCCCACGAATTTTGAGCAGGAAGACAGAACTGAAGCACGCGTGGAAGCGCCCAGAGTTTTTCACCGCAGAGAGTCGGCGCCCGTTATTGAGGAACATGAGGTAGAGGAGGCTGAAGCCCCTGAGACCACTTCGCGATTTGAAGAACCTCAAAAGCCCGCGCCAGAGGCGGAAGAAGAGCGCTTTGAACGGATGAACGTCGCCAGCGTTTTTGGCGGCGGCGCTGCCGAGATGGAAGAAACCCCGGAGATCGACGAAGAAGAGCAGGCCGAGGAAGCCACTCATCTCAATTCATCTCTGGAAGCTCCCGGGCAAGAGCCGCAAGCGTGGACTCCAGCCGAAAGGAATTCTGAGAACACTTCCGAGCAGAATCGTGGAATGCAGGCGCGCGGCGTGATCGAGGAAGAAGAAATTGAAGAAGAAGAAAGCGATCTTCCCCGCTTTGAAGAAGATCTTGACATGGGAGAGTTCGAGGAACTGGAAGAGGAAGTCCTTGGCCAGTCCGGCGAGCAGATGGTCCCCATGGGCAAGGAACTGATGGAAGCGGTGCGTGACGCACACGTGAATGAACAGGCCACAGGGAAATACGAAGCCGACGGTCTTGATCCGGACGAACTGGAAGAAGTGGAAGATGCGTTTGGGCAGGGCGAAGAAGATGCCGAAGGCGATGATGAAGAACACGGCGAGCACGCTGAGGAAATGGTAGCCAGCGCAGAAAATGGCGCTCCGGCAGCATCGGGCCAGCATCAGCGGACAGAGCGCAGACCGCAAGATCGTCGCGGCGGGCGTCGCAGAGGGCAAGGTGGCAAACCGATGCGTGGACGGCCGCGGCATCAGTCAGCGCGGCAGATGCCTGCCATCAGCGATCTGCTGAAAGAAGGCCAGGAAATTCTGGTCCAGATTGCCAAAGAGCCCATCGCGAAGAAAGGCGCACGCATTACCAGCCACATCGCGCTACCCGGACGCTATCTGGTTTATATGCCGACGGTGCATCACACGGGCGTCTCGCGCAAGATTGCGTCAGAAGAAGAGCGCCATCGCTTGAAGCGGATTGCGCTCAGCGAGCGCGGTGATGCTCAGGGCGGATTCATCGTTCGCACAGCGGCAGCGGGCGCGGAAGAGCAAGACTTGCGCAACGATATTCGCTTCCTCATCAACCTGTGGAATGAAATTCGTGGGCGGGCGGATACGTCAAAAGCGCCCGCGTTGATCTATCACGACTTGAACCTGGTGGAACGCATCCTGCGCGATCAGGTGAGCGGCAGCTTCTCCGCCATATGGGCGGACACAGAGCAGGAATACGAACGCATTCTGCGCTTTGTGAGCCGCTTCCAGCCTTCGCTGGTCAAGCGGGTAAAGCTCTATAGCAAAGACACGCCGTTGTTTGAGCAGTTCAACATCACGGACGAAATCAACAAAGCGCTCAAGTCAAAAGTCTGGCTGCGTAGCGGTGGTTACATCGTCATCAACCAGACGGAAGCGCTGGTTGCAATCGATATCAACACCGGCAAGTACGTAGGCAAGACGGCGCGGCTTGAAGATACCATCGTGAAGACGAATATCGACGCAATCAAAGAAATCGTTCGGCAGATACGGCTGCGCGATCTCGGCGGAATTATCGTGATCGACTTTATTGACATGGATGAGCGCCGCAACCGCGCCAAAGTGATGCAGGCGCTGGAAGAAGCTCTAAAGGCCGACCGCGCGCCTTCCAAGGTCCTGCAGTTCAACGATTTTGGCCTGGTCGCCATCACTCGCAAGCGGGTGAAGCAATCTTTGGAACGGACGCTGGGACAGCCCTGCACTGTTTGCCAGGCTACAGGCATGATCAAGTCCGTGACCACCGTTTGCAATGAGATTTACGTGGAAATGCGCAAGATGGCGCGACACTTCGAGCGCGACGTGATGGTCCGCGTGCATCCTGACGTGGCTAAAGCGCTCAAAAACAACAATGGGCGCTGGCTGCAGGAAATGGAAGAACTGGTGAAGCGGACAGTGCTGGTGAAATCGGACCCGCTGCTGCATCCGGAGCAGTTCGATATCCAGTAGGGCCTGTTAACCGCAAAGGGCGCGAAGGACGCAAAGGAATAAGAGTTGAGTCTTTCGCGCCTTTTGCCCGATTTCACCGCAGAGCGCGCTGAGAACGCAGAGAAGGGAATATTTTAGTTCCTGTGATTTTCTCCCGTTCTCCCTCTGCTCTCTTTGCGACCTCTGCGGTTAATTGCATTGGTCGCGTCCTTTACGGTAAATTCTCCCCTCGGTTCGAACAAATCCTCGATCTCAGAAGCCATGCCTAAGAAGTTCAAAGGAACACCCGCGGAGGAACGCGCGCTCAACGCTTATGTGAAATTGGAACGTGCTGCCAGCGCCGCGTTTGCCTATGCGCGCGTCGGGCTGGAACAAGCAGGGCTTACGCTGAGCCAGTTTGCCGTGCTTGAGGCGCTGTATCACGTGGGACCGCAGTGCCTGGGCGATCTGGCCCGGCGCATCCTCACCAGCAGCGGAAATCTTACTCTGGTGATTGACAACTTGCAGAAACGCGGGCTGGTCAAGAGAGAACAGCAGGGCAAAGACAAGAGATTTGTGCTGGCCTGCATTACACCCGCGGGCGAAAAGCTCATCGCCAAAATTTTCCCCGAGCACGCGCGCCGGATCACCGAGGTCATGGGCCGGCTCAAGGCCGATGAGCAGGAGCAACTGGGACAGCTTTGCAGGAAACTGGGCAAAGGCGAGTGAAGAATCGCCGTAATCGCGCGTGATCGCCGTCATCGCACGTGATCGGAAAATCACCACAAAGGACACAAAGGAACACAAAGGAAGATTGGGCTGATCTGAAAATTTGAAATCCCCCTTGTCTTTGTGGTGAGAGTTGGTTTTCCGATCTCGCGCGATCACGGCGATGGCGGCGATCACGGCGATTTGCTATCTTGGTTCGCTCATGCGTCCACGCGTAATTGTTTATGTTTCCGCCATTTTTTTAAGCAGCAGTCTTCTTTTCCTGGTGGAGCCCATGGCAGGCAAGCGACTCCTGCCGCTACTAGGAGGCTCGTCGGCGGTGTGGATTACCTGCCTGGTGTTTTTCCAGACGGCGCTTTTGCTGGGATATCTTTGCGCTCATGCCATTGCCACACGGTTATCCCGACGGGCGCAGCTGGTGGCGTATGGATTTTTGCTGGCGCTCAGCCTGGTACAGGTGTTTGCCACATTGAATCCACATCCGCACGCTTCCACGGTACGGCCTGTCTTTAGCGTCCTATGGGTGCTGACTATGCTGATTGGGCTGCCGTTTCTCGCCTTATCGGCAACAAATCCGCTGTTGCAGTCCTGGTACGCTCATGTCCCACCGGGCCGTGAGGCTTCTGCACCGCCTTACAGGTTATTTGCGCTCTCCAATTTTGGATCATTGCTGGCACTGCTGGCTTATCCGGTGCTGGTGGAACCAAACTTCAGCCTGCGCACGCAGACATTGGCATGGTCGTTGGGATTTCTACTCTTCGTTGTGGTCTGCGGAGTCATTATCGCCAGCAGAACAAAAGCTGAAGAGCTTAAGGACCAAAAGATTGAGCCATTGCAGAGAGTGAGCGGGGCGATATCTCCAACCTCACAGGCAGCAACTGCGGCGGCGCCATCCTTAATTTCTGACGCTGTACCGAGCCCCGGAGAAAGAACGCTGTGGCTGCTGATGGCCGCCTGCGGATCGCTGCTGCTTTCAGCCGTGACCAGCCATTTAAGCCAGAACATTGCGGCGATCCCGCTGTTATGGATCCTTCCGCTCACGATTTACCTGCTCACGTTTGTGCTGGCATTCAACGGCGGGAAAATTTACTTCCGAGAGCTGATGATGGGCCTGTTGCCTTCGGCGCTGGGCGGCGTGGCTTATCTGATTGCGGACACAACGATGGACGTTCCGATCATGATTTCCATTCCGCTCTTCTGCCTGACTTTGTTCATTGGAGCATTTTTCTGCCACGGAGAGCTCTACCTGCGCAGGCCGGGAGCACGCTATCTTACGCAGTACTATCTGTTGATCGCTGCGGGTGGTGCGCTGGGATCAATGTTTGTAGGCGTGCTCGCGCCGATGATCTTCAGGGGAAGCTATGAGATGGCGTGGAGCCTGGTATATACGGCTGCGCTGGCTGCGGCCCTTATGTGGCGGCAACACTGGGCCTGGCGTATTTTCTGGCCGGCGGCGGCTGTCGGCTTGCTGGTGGTAGTTGTGCTTCAGGAGCGTGCCGATCGTGAGAATGCAATTGTTCAAGTGAGAAGTTTTTATGGGACATTGCGCGTTACAGACGAAGCGACTGAAGACGCGGGAAGATATCGCACGCTGATCCATGGGACGATCCAGCATGGGACGCAGTTCATGGCCAGTGAAGAATTACGGCGGCTGCCTACCACTTATTATTCGCACGATTCCGGTGTCGGCTTGGCGCTGGACAACTGTTGCAAGGGCCGCTCACGCCGCGTAGCCGATATTGGCCTGGGAACCGGGACGCTCGCCGCTTATGGTGAGCCGGGAGATGTGTTTCGGTTCTATGAAATTGATCCGCGCGTTGAGATCATCGCAAAAAATGTATTTACCTATTTGCGGGATTCACGGGCCAGGATTGAGATCGCGCACGGCGATGCCCGTTTGTCGATGGAAGCAGAGCCACCGGAAAACTACGACGTGATTGCCGTGGATGCCTTTTCCGGGGATGCGATCCCGGTGCATCTGCTCACGGCGGAGGCCATTCAGCTTTACCGGCGGCACCTAGCGCCGGGCGGGATCATCGCTTTCCACATCTCCAACACTTATCTGAGCCTTGCTCCCGTGGTGCAGGCGCAGGCAGACCATGCGGGCCTGCATGCCGTTTTGGTGACGACCGAGGATAACGATGACACCGGCGCGTTCAGTTCAGACTGGGTGCTGGTGACAGCAAATGAGCAATTCCTGGCTTTGCCGGAAATCGCCGATGCCAGCGCAAAGATCGAGCCCAAGCCGGGTCTGCGGCTTTGGACGGACGATTACAGCAGCTTGTTGCCGATCCTGAACCTGCGTCCGGGGCTCAAGAAAGACTGACTTCGTTGGTTTATACGCCGGGCCATGCTTTCTGAAACTATTTTGATATCAAAGCATCTAACGTCATGAAACAAAAATGGCCCTGCAAAAACCATCAAATTGAGGAGACATCGACATGGATTCGAAGTGGCAACTGCTGTTGGGCCGGGTGTTATTGAGCGCAATTTTTATTCTGAGCGGACTAGGCAAGCTGCCGCATTTTCAAGCTGTTGCAGGCATGATGGCCGCCAAGGGCATCCCGCTCGCGTCAGTGGCGCTGGTTATCACGTTGTTTATTGAGATCGGCGGTGGATTGCTGGTGCTTACCGGTTATAAGGCGAAGTATGCCGCGCTGGTGATTGCGCTATGGCTCATTCCGGTCACGCTGGTGTTCCACCATTTCTGGGGAATTCCGGCAGACCAACAGCAGGAACAGATGGTGAATTTCCTGAAGAACGTGGCCATCATGGGCGGACTTCTGGTCCTGGCATATGTCAGTCCGGAGAAAGCCGAAGCAAGGGCCTAAAACATTCAATGGGGAGGGCACAAAATGATTCAGGTAAGAAAAGCCAAAGAACGCGGCCATGCCGACCACGGCTGGCTGAATACATATCACACATTTTCATTCAGCGATTATTACGATCCAAAGCACATGGGCTTCCGCAGCCTGCGTGTGATCAATGAAGACTGGGTGCAGCCGGGCTATGGATTTCCCACGCATCCGCATCGCGATATGGAGATCATTACCGTGGTGCTGGAGGGATCGCTTGAGCACAAAGACAGCATGGGAACGGGCTCGGTCATTCGTCCGGGAGAGGTGCAGAAGATGAGCGCCGGCACGGGAGTGCGCCACAGCGAGTTCAATCACTCAAAGAGCGAACCGGTCCATCTCTACCAGATTTGGATCCTCCCGGAGAAAGAAGGCATCAAGCCGAATTACGAGCAGAAGGCAATTCCGGTGGAAGAGAAGCAAGGCAAGCTCAAACTGGTGGCTTCTCCGAACGGGGGAAATGGAAGTAATGCGGTAAAGCTTTACCAGGATGCCGAGCTTTATACCGTTGCGTTAGGCAAATCGGAATCAGTGCAGCATGAGCTGCGTGACGGGCGCTACGCGTGGGTGCAGGTTGCACGGGGCGCGGTGAATGTAAATGGCCAGGAGCTGAAGGCCGGCGATGGCGCTGCTGTATCGAAGGAGACCAAACTGGAAATCAGCGGGACCGCTGACGGCAGCGAAGTGCTGTTATTCGATCTGGCGTGAGTAGCGGTCATTAACCAGCAGTCAGCAATCAGCCAGAGCAGGACAATTTAGCCGCGAATTTCGCGAATGCACACGAATCTGAAGATTGATCCGTAGGCTTCTCATGGATTCGCGGCTAATTTTTGCGGTGCAACTGGTGTGATCAGCCGGGAAAAAGCGAAATTTTTTCCAAAATAGCCCCTTTATGGAATCGTTTAATCCTAAATCCCATGATCACTCAGGAAATTCAGCAATTCCTCTGATTTCTGACCCGGAAGTTCACATTACTTTCGGGGTAATCCCCGAGTCCTGCACTACTCCCTTAGTAACATCTGAGGTCAAATCGCGAACCGTGTGCATCAATACCACAATAACTTGTGGTACTATGCCGTTTGTGTCGCAGGATTTAGACGTCTGACCGGATAAAATCTGGTACTAGCCCTAAAGATACCCCCCAAACACCGGAGAAAACCGGAACTTACCTATTGACCTAGCGTTTTAAGCCGGATATAACTCGCATCGACCTGAAGTTTTCCCCCCCGAGAAGACCAAGGATTTCTCCACAGGCCTCAACGAAGGCCATCAACTCACTGTGGAAAGGCTACACATTATGGCGGCAGATTCGCGTGAGGTAATGAATATCAGGCAGGCCTCGCAATACCTGGGGGTCAGCCCGGACACGCTGTACAAGTATGTGACCGAAGAAAAAATCCCTGCCTTCAAGCTCGGGAACCGCTGGAAGTTCAAGAAGACGATTCTGGACCAATGGATGGAACAGAAGAGCACGATGAACATGAGCGGAGCCAAGAAGAAGCCGAAAGCGGCCAAGGCAGCAGCAGTGCGGTAAGTGCGGGACGCCGGGGAAACGAACAGAAATCAGTAAACAAGGGTGGACGGCATGTTTGGAATAGGATCAGGAAAGTCGATTGTGGGACTGGACATTGGCTCCAGTTGCATCAAGGCGATCGAACTGAAGCGCTCCAAGGGCGAGATCGTGGTTTCGCACCTGGGCGTAGAGCCGCTGGCCAGCGACATTGTGGTGGACTCCATGATCGTCGATTCAGGCAGCGTTTCCAGCGCGATCAGCAAAATCTTTGGCGAGCACGCAATCAAAACCAAATCGGTGGCGACCTCGGTCAGCGGGCACTCGGTGATCGTGAAAAAAATCAGCGTGCAGCCCATGAGCGAAGGCGAGCTGGCGGAAAGCATCACCACGGAAGCCGCCCAGCACATACCTTTCGATATTGCTGACGTGAACGTGGACTTTGACATCCTGAATCCTGACGATACCGGCCCGCAGATGGACGTGCTGCTGGTGGCGGTAAAGAAAGACAAAATCCTGAACTATACGAACGTGCTCTCGCTGGCGGGGAAATCGCCGGCGGTGGTGGATATTGACGCGTTCGCGCTGCAGAACTGCTACGAATACAACTACCAGCCGCACCATGACACCACGGTTGCCCTGTTGAATCTTGGCGCCAGCGTGATGAACATCAACATTGTGAAAGGCACCACGCCGCTGTTTACGCGCGACGTGAGCGTCGGCGGCAACCAATACACGGATTCGCTCCAGAAAGAACTGGACTTAAGCTTTGACGACGCGGAGTCACTGAAGCTCGGGCGAAAAGTGGGGACGGTCAGCGAGGACGCAAAGCTGCCGATCCTGCAACAGGTAACAGAGATTATCGTGCTGGAAATCCAGAAGACGTTTGATTTCTTCCGTGCCACGGCTTCAGGCGAGCACATTGAGCGCATTTACCTGGCGGGCGGATCGTCACGCGTTCCCGGCCTGGTGGAAGCGCTGCGGCAGGAATTCTCTTTGCCGGTGGAAGTGCTGAACCCGTTTCAACGCATTGTTCCACCCGCTGATTCGCTGGAGCACGACATTTTGGAACAGAACCCGGGACAGCTCGCGGTTGCGGTGGGTTTGGCCCTGAGGAGCTTTGAAGACCTATGATTCGCATCAACCTGCTTGGAGTTCCGAAGAAAACGACGCGCGGCGGACGGCGTGCCAGCACCGTGGCAGCCAGTGGCGGAGGCGAAGGATCCAGCACCGTTATTCTGGGCCTGATTTTTGCGGGCGCGCTGGTAGTGCTGATCGGGCTGGCCCATATGTGGGTGCAGCGTGAGCACGACGTGCTGGAAAAGAACCTGCAAAAAGCGCAACTGGAAAACCAGCGTCTGGCGGACGTTAAGGCGAAATACGAGGCCAGCAAGAAAAAGGCCGACATGTATGAGCGTCGCGTGCGAGTGATTGACGAACTGAAATCTGCGCAGTCAGGGCCCGTGGACCTGTTGAACCTGGTGGCTGACACCATCAACAGCACAGACGCGGTCTGGCTAGACACCATGACGAATGACGGCAAGACGCTGAATTTCACTGGAATGGCATTGAGCCCGAACTCAGTGGCTGACCTGATGGCCAACCTGAGAAAGACTGGCGCGTTCAGGACGGTCGAGATCAAAGAGACATCGCAGGACAGCGGAGTGAAGGAAGTCCAGGCGTTCAAGTTTGAACTGATTTGTGAAATGAACTCTGGGTTCAAAGTTAAGAAGACCCAGACGCAGTCGTAACAGCATTTATCCACGGGGACGGTTTGTATATGGCTAAATTCGGAGAAATGTCGTTAGGAGCGCGGGCAGGAATCCTGTTCCTTGCCGCGGCCATGGTGGGCGCAGCCTACTACTACGTGTATTTCAATCCCATGTATCAGGCGAACCAGCAGCTTGACGCCAAGATCAAGGAAAAGAAGGCGGAGAACGAAACGCTGAAGATGTTCGAGCCCAAGCTGGCGGAAGTGAACCGCAACATGGCAATCCTGCAGCAGCAGCTGGAAATCCAGAAGCGGATCGTGCCGGAAGATAAGGACGCGGACCAGTTCATCAAGTTGCTGCATGACACGGCCGCGACATCGGGGATTGAGATCCGGCGTTACACCGCGATGCCGGTGAGCAACAAGGAGTTCTACAGCGAAGTGCCGTTTGCCATCGATATTGATGGCCCGTATTACTCAGTGCTGAATTTCTTCCAGCGTGTGGCGGAGTTGGAGAGAATCGTGAACGTGGGCAATATGCAGATGGGCAACACTAAGAGCGGCAGCGCGGCCAAGGTAAAAGGTGGTTACACCTATGCTCCGGGCGAAACTGTGCTGGCCAGCTGCACGGCAACAACTTTCTTTAGTCATGAACCGGAAGAGCAACCGGCCGCGGTGCCGCCGAAGCCGGGTCAACCGGCTCCTGCGCCAACGGCGAAGCCGTAAAAGAGTTTCAGTATGAAGAGTGCACAAAAGGGAATTGAGATGAAGCTGATACAAATTCTCGCGCTTGCAACAGCCATGGCGACGGTGGCCACGGCGCAGAATTCCGGCGCCAACAGCCAGCCCACGCCGTCTCCAACTCCGGCAGTGGCCGGCAAAACAGCCGGCACAAAAAAGCCGGCAGCGAAGAAAGCAGCCAGTGGCGACCAGAAGACCGGCGCCAAGGCATCGCCTGGAACTTCAGCGAAGACGTCGAGCAACAACGCTGCCAGTCCCAAGGCTGATCCGCAACCGAAGAGTGGATCTGCGTCCTCCGCAACAGGCAAGCCTGCGGTGAAGACGACCACCGAGCCGGTAAAAGCCAAGACCACCGCCGGGACTCAATCAAAGAGCGCGCCTACTCCAGTAGTTGCAGCCAAGGATGGCAACAATTCAAGCGCGGTTAAGAATACCGGAACAAAAAAGGCGGACGCCAAAAAAGCGGACACCAAAAAAGCGGACACCAGGAAAGCGGACACCAAGAAAGTGCCTCCCGCAAAAGCGCCGGCAGTAATTGCAGTAAAGCCGGTTGCGCCGGTAAAGAAAGCGCCGGGAAGCCAAACCAAGACCTCCGCGAAGTCAAGCGTGCAAGTGCCAGCCAAGGCACCGGCGCTCGGGACCGCACAAAAAGTTACGGCTGCACAGACAGCGGAAAAGCCGAAGCCGTCCGTAAGAGCATTCGGAGCGCATGGACGCCGCGATCCTTTCGTGAGTCCCATCGTTTCCAAGGATGGGATCAGCCGGCCAGCGCCGAACTGCACCAGCGGCAAACGCTGTCTGGTAATCCCGGAACTGGTGTTGCAGGGCACGGTGAAAGATACCTCAGGGAAGATGATGGCAGTGGTAGCCAACAGCATCAAGAAGACGTATTTCCTTAGAGAGAACGATCAGGTATTTCAGGGAAGCGTGGAAAAGATCACCAGCGATTCCATTATCTTTCGCGAATTTGTGAAAGACGCTTTAGGACGCGAAACCGCACGTGAAGTAGTGAAGAAGCTTGTACCACCATCGTAAAAATACAGAAGTTGCTAAGAAACAGGATCGATCTGTAACCAGAAATTGAAAAGCAGTAGGGCCGAACCCAGGGAACACCAGTTGTTGTTCGAATGACAGGTTGTAGCTGGAAAGTTTTGTCAGGACACGCGTTAAAAAACGCTGCGCAGGACCGGTGGTGAAGTGCCGCCGGACGGGGAGACAAAGTGATGAGGCTTAAGCAACTGCTAGGAATCGTTCTGTTGGCCAGCGTGAGCGCCATGGCCGCAGACACCGTTTCGCAATCGGGCGACGTTCAGGTGACGAACCAGAACAGCGCTGCTGCACAAAAACCCGGAGCGACGACGCGTATTGGCAAGATTTCTGTCGCCCGCGGAGGCGACGGTCTAAACATTGAGATCAGCGGCAGCGGCCCGATGACGGCCAAGACCATGAAGCTGACGCACCCCGACCGCGTTGTCGTGGATATCCCAAATTCAGTGCTCCAGGGACGTGCGCGCGAAATCCCAGTCAACAGCGGCGACGTGAAATCCGTGCGTGTGGGACGCTACCAGGAAGGGACGACCCGCATTGTGGTGGACATGGCGCAAATGCGCGATTTCCAGATTGCTCCGGAAAGAAACAAGCTGGTTGTGAGCATGCGCGACAGTTCGACTTCAAAGCCTCCGCCATTTCCCACGATGAAGCCAGTTGTGGTCACAGCTGAAGCTACGCCGCAGACTGCCGCGCCGGAACCTGTTGCGCCGGCCGCAACAACCGCAAAAACGCAGGAGAAGATGGTGGAAGCCACGCGCTCCAGATCTGACGTGGCTGCTTCGCATTTTGCGGGACCAGCTCCAGCGCTGCCCAGCATTAATCAGCCTCCATTCGCTACGCATGCCAGCCTGGCTGCCGAACCCGCGCTTATCAACGCGGCCTTGCAGCAACAGCAGGCACAGACCAGTCCGGCAGGGACCACGGTTTCAGTTTCAGGACCCACCAACACCAATTGCACAACCGGCCGCTATACCGGCGAGCCGTTTGGCATGAATTTTAAAGACCTCGATTTGAAAGACTTCTTCCGCCTGATTCACGAGATCAGCGGCTTGAACGTTGTGCTGGATCCATCCGTGAAAGGCTCCGTCACCATTGTTCTAGATGACGTTCCGTGGGACCAGGCTCTCGCGATCGTGCTGGACAACAATGGACTGGCCTGCACATTGCAAGGCAACGTGCTGAGAATTGCCACCCTGGATACGATGAAGACAGAAGCGGAATCGCGTCGCGCCCAGCAGGATGCGCAAGCGCTGGCCGTTCCCAAGCAAACCATTACGCGTTACCTGAGCTACGGTCATGCCAGAGACGCTGCCACGGTGGTGAAGAAGTTTCTTTCAGCCCGCGGCGATGTTGTGGCCGATGAGCGGAGCAACGCGCTGATCGTAGAAGACATTCCCGCAGTGCTGCCCAAGGTTGAAGAACTTATCAGGATGCTGGACCGCAAAACTCCTGAAGTGGAAATTGAAGCGCGCGTGGTTGCGTCCACGCGTACGTTTGCCCGGGACATCGGCACCCAGTTGGGCGCCAGCTTCGGCAGCGGCAACAGCGCCGTGGGCGGCGCAAATAGCGCAAGCCCGATCGACATCAGCAATCTAGTTCCCCGGTTCATTACCGCGCCAGGCGATACTAAATCCATTCCGCTGTTCTCCAACCTGCCGGCCAGTGGGCCGACCAGCGGCATCCAGTTCACAACTGCGACGAACGGCTTCCGCCTTGACTTCATCCTTACCATGGCGGAAAGCCGTGGGTTACTGAAGATTCTGTCGCGTCCGCATATCGTTACTCAGAACAATATTTCCGCGGTCATCAAACAGGGTTCACGCATCCCCGTGGTAACGAATGCACAGTTAAGTGGCCCGCCCACGGTCACTTACGTAGAAGCTTTCCTGCGCCTGACCGTGGTGCCGCAGATTACGGCGGACAACACGATCTTTCTGAACGTGGACGTGGAAAACACGGTGCCCGATTTCAGCCATGTGGCGGGTCAGCAGTTAAACCCAACGCTCAATACGCAACAGGCGACCACCCAGGTGCTGGTTTCTGACGGCGGCACAGTTGTCATCGGTGGTGTGATTCAAACACAAAACAACGTAGCTATTTCGCAGGTGCCGTTACTTGGCAGCATTCCGTTTCTGGGCAATCTGTTCAAGCACACCCTGGTCAACACCTCAACGGCGGAGCTGATCTTCTTTATCACGCCAAAGATTATTCAAACCTAGTAACGCGCATCCAATTGCCCCGAGGATCAGACTCCTCGGGGCTTTTTTGCGTGAAGTTCCTGATTTCCACTGAGTATTTTGCGCCAGCATATTCATGCCCTGTTGGACTTCCGTTAGTATCGAGATGAAGTATTCACGTTAAGAAAAAGAAAGCCTGATGAACTACATTTCCCGGCAGAAACAACTTGCAAGATTGCTACGTCGAGGCGGCTTTGACGCGCTGCTGATCACTCACTTGCCCAATGTTCTTTATCTTTGCGGATTCACCGGAACGGCGGGCGTGCTGCTTTTTCAGGTGAGTGATCGCGGCCATAAAACCACTTTCTATACCGATGGCCGCTATGACCAGCAGGCCCACGCCGAAGTGAAAAACGCTAAGGTTGTGGTGGGCAAGAAGGCCGCGTTTGTTGAAGCCTGCGAAGGCGCTCAGAAAGCCAAGGTGCGGACGCTTGGTTTTGAAGCAGATCACCTTAGCTACAGCGCATACAAACAAATCGGCATGACCGTACGCGGCAAGACCAGACTCAAGCCGGCGGCTGGACTGGTGGAGCAGTTGCGGCTGATTAAAGATGCTGATGAAATCAACCAGATTCGCGCATCCGTGCTGCTGGCTGCCAGCTTGTTTCAAACGGCGCTGGCGGTCATTAAGCCTGGCGTGGCGGAAACCCAGGTAGCGGGTGAACTGGAATTGCAGGCTCGGCGTGCCGGAGCGGAAAAAATGTCGTTTGACACGATTGTGGCCGCGGGACCGCGTTCCGCCCTGCCACATGGCCGTGCATCGGCGCAACCCATTCCTGGGCAAGGATTTATTATCCTGGATTACGGTGTTATACTCGCAAGTTACTGTTCCGACATGACTCGTACTGTGCATGCCGGACCGGTTTCCCGGTCGCACAGGCGCATGTATGAGGCCGTAAGGGAGGCCCAACTGGCTTCGATTGCTGCCGTGGGGCCAGGCGTGGAAACCGGTGAAGTGGACCGCGCCGGGCGTGAAGTGCTGAAGAAAGCGGGCTATGACGCTTTCTTTACCCATTCCACGGGGCACGGAGTGGGAATTGAGGTCCATGAGCAGCCGAGGCTGGCAAAGGGCCAAACCCAAAAACTTGCGCCGGGGATGGTCGTAACGATTGAGCCGGGCATCTACATTCCAGAAGAAGGTGGAGTCCGCATCGAAGATATGGTTCTTGTCACTGAAACCGGACACGAAGTCCTGACGCCTACCGCAAAGGACCTGATCACGCTTTAACTTCATAGGGGAAAGGCCGCTCTCGCCGCACTTGCAAGTGATGAGGGCAGAGAAGAGCCGAATACATTCATGAATCAGAAAGAGCTGAAAGAGCTTATTGATTTCCTGATAGAAAAAGATATCTCGGAGTTTGAGCTTGAGCGCGGGGACGTAAAGGTCCGCATTAAGCGAGGCGCCGAGGCGGCAGCCCCACTGATAACACATGCCATGCCTATGGCGACCATGCCGATGGCAGCTCCTCCGGCCCAGGTTCAAGCTGCGGCAGCAGCTCCACCAAGCTCTGCAGCAGCGCCGCCCGCAGCCGCTGAAGAAAATCTGCATAGTGTGAAATCTCCGATTGTTGGCACATTCTATGAAGCTCCCGGACCCGGCGCTTTGCCCTTTGTGAAGCCCGGTGACCAGGTGGCCGCAGGCCAGGTGCTCTGCATTATTGAAGCCATGAAGCTCATGAACGAAATTGAATCCGATGCCTCCGGTGAAGTGGTGAAGGTGCTGGTCAGCAACGGACAGCCGGTTGAATACGGACAGCCGCTCTTTGCGATTCGACCAAGAAATAAATAGAAGCGGGCTTTGTGGCAAAGCGCTGAGCCGCCAAATATCAAGCGCAATTGAATTACCCGATATGCTGTCTGGCACTGTGGAGCGAAGCGACATAAAGCAATGTTCAAGAAGATATTGATAGCAAATCGTGGTGAAATTGCTCTGCGCGTGATCTGCGCCTGCAAAGAGCTGGGTGTAAAAACTGTTGCCGTTTATAGTGACGCGGACCGTAATTCCCTGCACGTCCGCTTTGCCGACGAAGCCATTTGCATCGGACCGCCGCGCTCTTCTGAAAGCTATCTGAATATTCCTGCCGTGATCAGCGCGGCTGAAATCACCAATGTTGACGCCATACATCCCGGCTACGGATTGCTGAGCGAGAACGCCAACTTCGCCGAAGTGTGCGAAAGTTCGCACATCAAATTTATTGGACCCCCACCGGAAGTCATCCGTCTGATGGGCGAGAAGGAAAAAGCGCGGCAGGCGATGAAGAAAGCCAAAGTGCCGATCCTGCCGGGATCGGACGGCGTGATTGCCAGCGCGGAAGAAGCCCGCGAGTGGGCCATGCAAATCGGTTATCCGGTGATTGTGAAAGCTTCCGCCGGCGGAGGCGGACGCGGCATGCGCGTGATCCGCAATGAATCTGAGCTTGAAGGCTCGTTCAACTCCGCGCAATCCGAAGCGGCTGCCGCTTTTGGCAATGGCAATCTCTACATGGAAAAGTTTATCGAGCGGCCGCGCCACATTGAGTTCCAGGTGCTGGGCGACTCGCATGGCCGCGTGATTAGCCTGGGCGAGCGCGAGTGCAGCATCCAGAGGCGGCACCAGAAGCTGCTGGAAGAATCGCCTTCCACGCGCGTAACGCCGGAAATGCGTGCAGAGATTGGCCAGGGACTGGAAAAATCTCTCTCTGAAATTGGCTACGTCAACGCCGGTACCGTCGAGTTTCTGATGGATGAAGATGGCAGTCTCCACTTTATCGAGATGAACACGCGCATCCAGGTGGAGCATCCAGTTACCGAGATGGTGACGAGCTTGGATCTGGTGAAATCGCAGATCCTGCTGGCTACGGGCGCAAAGATTACCGAGATCATCCCCAAAATTGACCGCAAAGGCCAGCGCGGACACGCCATTGAATGCCGCATCAACGCCGAGCATCCGGAAAAATTCACGCCATCCGCGGGCAAGATCAAGACGTTTCACATTCCCGGCGGGCTGGGCGTGCGCGTTGACACGGCCGCTTATGCTGAAGGCGTGATTCCGCCTTATTACGATTCGCTCATTGCCAAGCTGATTACGTTTGGCAAGGACCGCCCTGAAGCCATTATGCGGATGCAGCGCGCGCTGGAAATGTTTATTGTCGAAGGCATTCATACCACGATCCCTTTGCATCGCCGCATTCTTGCCGATGCTGAATTCCGCGCCGGCAACATCGACACCAAATACGTTGAGCGACTGCTGGCGCGCATCCAGGAAGAGCGCACTGAAGTGGCCGCGCTTACCTAGGCAGCGATCAAGTTGTTCGCGAGCAAAACTTTTGTGGCGCTAAATTAATTTTTTGTGGGCGAACAGAAATTTTCACATCAATCTGCGCGAATTTCTGCACCTTACCTTAACTCTCGATCATCTATTCAACAGATGCAAAAAATTCACAACCCTCGGGAGGCGGGAATGACGATCAAGTTCGCGGATGGCACACACATTGAGATTGCGGCAACAGCTTTTGATGACTTCGTCAAACACGACCTCAAGTGGGCGGAGTTTGTGCATGGCCGCGCTACGGTGAAAAAGCTCGCCTGCAATGATTCCCGCAAGCTTGTCCCTGCTGCGGCGACCTTGGGACGCAGCGTTCATCCGTGCCCCGCAGGCGGCTGCTGAAATCAAAAATTCTTACCACTGATTCACACAGATAAACACTGATCTGCGGCAAAATTCAAAAACTTACCGCTGATAAACGCGGATGAACGCGGATTTGCAATGGAACTGAAAACTACCACTGATAAACTCTGATCACACTGATCTGCAGTGGATTAAGAAAATAGTGCATGTTGGGTCTGGTATAGCCCGTCTACGCTAATTCCAAATTCATCAAAAATTTAGTTTGTGCTTTCCTGATCCGCGCTAATCCGTGTTGATCCGCGGTAGGGTTTTGTTTTTCCGATCAGCGTCATCACTGTTAATCAGTGGTAAGACTTTGCTTTTCCTGAGTCTTCACTGATTTTGATAACATCACAGCTTCATGCTTCCTCAAAGAAAACTTGGCAAACAAGGCTTAACGGTTTCGGCGCTCGGGCTCGGCTGCATGGGCATGTCAGAGTTTTACGGCACGGGCGACGAGCAGGAATCCATCGCAACCATCCATCGCGCCATTGAACTTGGCTGCACTTTCCTTGATACGGCCGATATGTATGGCTCGGGCAAAAATGAAGAACTGGTCGGGCGCGCCATCAAAGACCGCCGGCAGAAAGTTGTGCTTGCCACCAAGTTCGGCAATGTCCGTGGGCCAAATGGCGAATTTCTGGGCGTAAAAGGCACGCCGGAATACGTGAAGCAGGCGTGCGACGCCAGCTTGAAGCGCCTGGGCACTGACGTGATCGATCTTTACTATCAGCATCGAGTGGATAAAACCGTTCCCATTGAGGACACTGTTGGCGCCATGGCCGAGCTGGTCAAGGCCGGCAAAGTGCGCTATCTCGGACTCTCCGAGGCGTCGCCCAAGACCATTCGCCGCGCGCACAAGGTCCATCCTATTTCCGCGCTGCAAACCGAATATTCGCTGTGGGAGCGCGATCCTGAAGATGAAATTCTGCTCACCGTGCGCGAACTCGGCATCGGCTTTGTCCCGTATAGTCCGCTCGGACGCGGCTTTCTTACCGGACAATTCAAGCGCTTTGAAGACCTTGCGCCAGACGATTTCCGTCGCATGTCTCCGCGCTTCCAGGGAGAAAACTTCCAGAAGAACCTTGACCTGGTGGCGAAGATAGAAGAGCTGGCACGCGAGAAAAAGTGCACCGCCGCGCAGCTTGCCCTCGCCTGGGTGCTGGCTCAGGGGCAGGACATTGTGCCCATCCCCGGAACCAAGCGCCGCAAATATCTGGAACAGAACCTTGAAGCCGTCAACATCAAGCTGACGCCGCAAGACCTGGCGCGCATCGATGAAGTAGCTCCCAAGGGCGTTGCCGCTGGAGCGCGTTATCCGGAGCGATCGATGGCGTCGGTGGATCAATAGCCACCGCGTGAAGCGGTTGGACGGCGCATCGCTGAAGCAGCTTTACAATCCGATGCGAAGCTACTGCGCGTTTTTAAGTCGGAGCCTACTCCAGGGCCGATACTGCTCTTTCCGTGTCGCCCGGCTGGAGCATGCCCAGGGTTGACCAGACTACCTTCCAGTCATGGTCGAGAACGATTGTGCTCGGCGTAGCCAACAAGTTAGTTTGCTGCGCCACGGAAGCGGGCACAACCGGAAGAAGCCGACGGCTGGGAAGAGGAGTTATGTCTTTGAGCGCGTCAGTGGCCGCAGGGAAAAGAATGGTTGAATCGCAGCCGTGGCTCCGCAAAATCGTGTCGAAGTGCTCCCATGCAGGTTCATCGCGCCGGCATGAAGGACAACGAATGCTGGTATATCGCACAATATGACATGAGTAGGCGCTCACGGTGCTCTCGGTCACATAATTTCCAAGGGAATCGATTCCGGTGACCGGCTCGATCACAGTGCCCCGAGGCAAAACCCCGAGAGTCTCTTTTTCATGCGCTACATAATAATGCACACCGATGGCTGACACATTGAGCATTACCGCAAGAAAAGAAGCGTATCGCAACCATACCCGACCGTCGATCATAGATTCTCCGTCAAGATAGACATCATTCTGGAAAGCGCAGCACTTGAAGCTGGAAACTCAACGTTGCTCATCCTGTCAGTCTTTCGGTCAAGAATGATGATCTGCCCGCGAGCGTCAGCTTTGAGGATCGTTCGGGTGGCATAGTAGTCGCCGAACAGAACCGAAGCGAAATGAGCCTTACCTGGATCTTTCATAAGGCTCTGGATGCAGGCAGGGTCGTCGCAGACGCCGACAAATTCAACCTCAACCGAGCGATTTTGCTGCACAGCGTGGTTCCAGAAGTCGAGATCTGCCTGGAGTTTCCTCCCGTGAATGACGAAAAATGCCAGCCGCTTGAACCCCAGAGGCAGCATGGCTATGTGGTGGCCTTCCCGGTCATATCCAACAATGGACCGGGGCGAGACCGGAAAGTTATAGGCCGTGATCAACCGACTATCCTGATGGTGTAACTCGCCGACATCCTGAACGTCTTTGCGCGCGATAAATGCGGCGAGCAGCATCAGACCCAGGCAAAGCAACAAATCAAAAGAGCGCATGATATTCACCCAAATATGCTATTGAAGTAAAACCAAACTCGCCCATGCTGTTGCATGGCAGCGAGTTTGGTGTAGTTCCAGACTAGATAGTTCCGGAACATTTCGCGCCAACCTGGATTATAGGAAAGCGCAATCAATCGAATCATATTTTTCTGATCCATCATCTCCGTAGCACCAGCAGGCATCGGCCCCGCCACAACTGCCGGGACTTGTTTTTGTTTCACAGTAGGCTCCATAGCAGCAATAGGTCGCTCTAGCCTTGGCAGGCCATCCCAAAGCGATCATGCCAACAAGAATTACCGCAAGCATTGCGCCTCGCAAGCTCCAGTTCTTCATGGTATCCTCCAATTCGGAAAATTTACCGCGCCAACATTTTATTAATAGATGCAGTGTGTAAGAGACGGAAAACCAATTTTGTTTCAGGAACCATTCCTATTCTGGGAAAGTTAGAATATTCAAATTTAGTATGTTCCACTATGGAACTACCTGAACTACCGCTAGTATTGCCTTTATATCGTAGCTGGTAATCCAATTGTCAGTCAGCATGGTAAGTTCATCGGGTGGCTCAAGCCTAATTCGGCACACGCTGGCGCTTACTTGCTTCTCCTGCCCGTCCGTAAGAGCAGTACAAATCCCACCATCCACGTGATCAACACAATTATGAGAATGAAATGAGCGTCTTTAGCATTTTCTGGCATTGGCGCCGGTTGAAATGGAGGATAAGGGCTGACGTGCTCTTGCGGGTCGTTCATATGAAGTTAGCAGCGATTGTACCACGGTCTAAATATGCCGTGGCTAAATCAGGGCATCTCCGCGTACAAAACACTGTTGGCCAAAGATACCGATTTCGAGCGCAAATTCTTTGCTGGCCTGGGCCAGCGTATCCAGGCCCTGCGCAAGCGCCGCGGCTACAGCCAGGAAGACATGATTTCGTTCGGCTATACCGTGCGCTACTGGCAGCGGATCGAGGCCGGCAAGCCCATCACGCTGCGGACGTTGCTGCGCATCTGCCGGATCCTGGGCACGACCGCCGAAGCCGTCGTGCGCGGATTGGGTCCGGAGACCGCAAAAGGCCAGGTTAAACGGTCTTAAAGTTTTTCCAAGCTTTTCAGTCCTGGTTTTTTACGATCTCTGTTTTTTTCGATTCTTCTGCTTGCGCGCCGGCTTCCGCACTGCCGCAATCGACTCCTTGAGAGCCGCCGCCATGTCCGCGTCTTCGGTCATCACGTGCGCGGGCTTCGGCATGTGCGACTCGCGTCCCAGCCATGCGCTTACCGCGTCGCGATCAGCCACGGTGAAGCGCCCTTCGCGCCGTATCGGCATTCCTTCACTCGCCCAGCGATGCGCAGTGGCGACGGGGATGCCGAGGTAGCGCGCAATGGCGGTCCAGCCTTCGAGGGCGTTGTCTGCAGCGGACAAGGGCTTGGCTTTTACGGCCTTTCCTTTTGGGGGTGTTGGCTCCGCGTTCTCCTGTTTCACCTTCGGCTGCTTCACGTTCTTCTGTTTGGCACTGTCGCGTTTCACCACCGCTTTTTGGCGCGATCCTCGATTGGGGCAACTCCGGCGATCAGTCCCTGTCCAGTTTGAAACTTGAGATTGTCTTCCATCTGGTTCGGTCATGGTTAAAGCTATCCACAGCAATTTGCCAAATCCTAGACTAGGAGGCAATTCCGAATATATGGCCGACTCAAAATGATAGTTATTTCGGTGCAGGAATCCAAACCTGCTCAGGGGCTGAAGCCCATCTCACTTAGAACACTTTACGGCACGGCTAAAGGCCGTGCCCTGATACGAATCTGATGTGAGTGGCCCTGATAACACTCGAGTGGGTACCCTGACACTTGTCCCGGCGGAGCCTAACGCTCGGCCTTCAGGAGTCAGCCAAGACAAACCGAGTCGAAAATCGTAGATGAAAATTGCATTGGTTTCTGGGTGCGGCATTGTCAAGATGTACTATTTCGCGATTGATTTTGCATGCGAAATGCCCTACCCTCTAGCACCGCCTCAGGGCTGGGAAGCGCAAGATAGGTCTTCGAAAACTTAGCAGTCAGCGATCAGCACTCAGCGTTCAGCCAAACCGAACCGCAACCTCACACAGCCGAGGGCGGCTGTGCCACCTGAACCCTGCGCCAAATCGATGTGAATCGCTGAAGTCTACGCCAATCTGGGATGAGTTGGGATCGCCCCTCTCAAAACCTACGCCAATCTGGGATGGGTATGGGAGGGGGGAGGGGTACACAGAGATTGCCAAAATCGCCGGAACAGCCAAAATTGGCGATTGAAAACCGGAAACCTCACCACTGATTAACACAGATCACACGGATTGAATTGGGATCTCTTGGGATCACATTTCACAACCCGTTTGGAATCCTAATTGGAGGCAGGGGGGAGGGTACCCTTAAGATCGGGTGATCCGGTGATCGCGCGTGATCGGGTGAACCGTAACGAGCATGCCGACGGAAACTTGTGCAGATCATCAGGCAATGCGCAGTGTACGGTTTGCAATTAATTGCATACGCCGTGGCCCACTCCCGGAGCTTGGCATTTTGTCCCTATCTGCTGGGCCGCGTGTGAGATACTTATTCACAACAAAGACGGAAACCCATCCATGCACGAGTCTGCCTCCAGGTATGACGCAGCTCGAAAGCAAGACTTGAGCGGCGTTACATTAGGGCGTTTTCACATCCAGAACCGCCTCGGCGCTGGCGGTATGGGAGAGGTGTATCGCGCGGAAGATACCATGCTTCGGCGCGTGGTCGCGATCAAACGACTCTCGAGCACGCAGGGAGCGAGTGAAGGCGAAGTTTCCCGTCTGCTGCGTGAAGGCCAGCGCGCGTCCGCTCTTAACCATCCCAACATTGCCAGCATTTATGACGTGTTTGAACACCAGGATGAAGTAATGCTGGTAATGGAGTACGTGGAAGGCGTGACGCTGCGGGACAGGCTCGCCACCTCCATGAGCAAAGAAGAGTTTATAGGGATTGCGGTGGAGTGTGCCGGCGCGCTGGCAGCGGCGCATGAGAAAGGCATTCTGCACAGCGACATCAAGCCGGAAAACATCATGCTGACTCCGGGTGGTCACGTGAAGTTACTGGATTTTGGCGTGGCGCGGCGGGTTGCCGGCGAGAATGACACGACCCGCGGTGAAAGCTTGCAAAACAGCAGTTTGATGGCGCCGGTTGGCGGCACTCCGGCTTACATGGCACCGGAGGTGCTGCTGGGCTCGCTGCCGGATTTACGCGCTGACGTTTTTTCTCTCGGCCTGGTTTATTACGAGATGCTGGCAGGGAAGCATCCGTTCCGCGGCGATTCTTCCGTTCCGGTGATGGCGCGCATCGTGCAAGAGACGGCTTCACCGCTACGCAAGCAAAATACGAATGTTGGGCAGCCCCTGGCGGACGTGATTGGGAAAGCCATGCAGCGCAAGCCGGCGGATCGGTATCCCAGCGCGGAATTGCTTGCCGCCGACCTGAGACTGATTGAGCAGGGACTCAGGCCGAAAATAAAATTGCCGGGTAAGGGGCGCGCGGCTGCGATTACGCTGATCGCTCTCGGTGCGGTTGCCGCGCTGGCGCTGCTGCTTCTTCTGGTTCCTGCTGTGCGGACGCGCATTTTCGATCATCGTAATGGCTCGGTTGCAGTGGGAACGAATGCAATGGCGCAGCAGACACTGGCATTTCTTCCCGTCAGCGTGGCGGGCGACGATCCCGCGCTTAAAGCGTTTGCTGACGGGCTGGCAGCCAGCGTAACGTCAAAGCTGTCACAGCTTTCTGAGAACCATACGTTGGACGTGGTGAGCAGCAGCCAGATACGCGATAAAAAAGTTACCAAGCCGCAGGAAGCCTATCAGCAATTCGGGGCCAACACCGTATTGCAAATGGACTTGCAGAAATCCGGAGAGCTGCTGCGCGCAAGCTTTACGCTGATTGAGAGCAAGAGCGGCCGCACGCTGAGCGGAGACACGATCACCGCGCCAATCAGCAATCCGTTTGACCTGCAGGACCAGGTGGCGGGCAGCGTGGTTCGGGCGCTGAAAATTCAGCTTCGGCCGGATGAACAGGTCGCCATCAACATGCACGGCACCGCTGTGCCGGCGGCATATCAGTATTATCTCCAGGGCGTCGGTTATCTGCATGACAGCTCGGCCAAACCTGAGCTGCTTGAAAATGCGCTGACGATGCTTTCACAGGCACTGAAACTGGACGCTAATTTTGGCGTCGCGCAGGCTGCGCGGGGTGAAACTTTGTGGGCGAAATATCAGGTCACCAAAGATAAGAAATGGATTGCTCCCGCGCAATCGGCATGCGACCAGGCTGTTGCCCTGGCCAACTCCGGCGCTGCCGGCCATAGATGTCTTGGGCTGCTGCAGAGTGGAACGGGAAAGTACGAAGCGGCAGCCACCGAATTCCAGCGCGCCCTTCAACTGGAACCGACAAATGACGATGCTTCCATCGGCCTGGCCCGCGCTTATACCTCGCTCAATCGTCTGGATGAGGCGGAAGAGACTTACCAGCGTGTGATCAAGCTGCGCCCGAACTACTATCGCGGCTATGCATGGCTGGCTTATTTTTACATCCAGCAGGCGCAGTATGAAAAAGCGGCCCAGATTTATCAGAAGCTGACCACGCTTGCTCCGGAAAATCCCGAGAGTTTTTACAACCTGGGCGCAGCGTATCTTTTCCTCGGCAAAGACCAGGAGGCGATTGCCGAATTTGAGAAGTCGATCAGGATCCGGCCTTCTCCCGCCGCGTATTCCAACCTTGGCACTGCGTATTTCCGCGCGCGAAAGTATGCTGAGGCCGCGCGCAACTATCGCGAGGCCATCAACTCTGACGAGCGCGACCATGATCTATGGAACAGCCTGGGGAGCGCCTACTACTACGGCGGAGACCGTACGCAAGCCAAAGCAGCGTTTCAGAAAGCGCTTTCACTGGCCAATGAGCAGTTGCAGATCAATCCCCACGATGCCTCGCTGCAAGGCGACGTGGCTTCGCTATATGCGCGTCTGGGGCAGAGAAAAGAATCGCTTGAGCACCTTGACCGATCTCTCCAGATCGGCCATGGAGACAAAGACCTGTGGTTCAACGCGGCGGTGGTGTACAACGACCTGGGAGACACGCCCATGGCGCTGGAATTCCTGCAAAAAGCGATCACGTCCGGCTACTCCACTTCCACCGTCGCCAAGACCGCGACTTTTGACAATCTGCTCAGCAATCCCCGATTTCAGGAATTGCTGAAGGCCCGATAGTTCAACCCTTAACCGGAACGGGCAAGATCCGCTCCGCCAGTCACCCAGGGCCCTCATACGTTCAAAGAAAAGGAGTAACTTTTATGGCGACAGCAAGGCACCTGCATCTAAACGACAATTCTGCTCCCAACATCGACGTTTATTCAACGCTTGTTGTGGTTTACGCAGGCGAGACATTCGACTGGACCATTAGCGGCCAGGACGGCCCATCCGGCGTGTCGGTGACTCCCGACACTATATGGCCGTTTGTCGAAACCTCCTTTGGCGTCTCGCGCGGCAATGGCACCCCAGCCACCGTGCTAGACATGCCTGGAGAATACCAGTTCCAATGCACCCCGGCGGCCCCGACCACCCCACAAAACATGATTGTGGCCAAAGTCTATACCCCGTGCCAAAATCCCCAGGTACCCCAAGGAGGATACTTTGCCTGGCAGAACACGGAAAATGGCGCTATCGTGGTCAAAGCTGCAAGCGGCCAGACCTGGCCCCTGGTACAAAGCGCCCCGGTCGTGATTCCGCCGAATAGCACTGTAATCGTGCAGGTATCGTCCTCGGCTACCATCGGCGACCACGGAATTGGAGTCACCATGCAGCAGGGCGGATCAGCGGTCTGCGCGCAGGAAACTACGCCAAAGATTATTGTGACTGCTCCGCCGGTGCCAAAACCAAAGCCGCATCACTCGTATTAAGACCAATGAATAGAAGGGCCGGACGGATTCAGATTCCGTCCGGTCTTTTCCCGATCATAGAATCTGAGTAGACAGCGAAAATCACAGGCAGAGCAAATTATGGCAATCCCCGTAATTGTCAAAAGTGTTTTGTAACTGGTTCTGCGGGGAAGCTCGCGCCTTGTAAACTACCTGCGTGCTCCTTCCGCGGCTCTATCCCATTATCGACTTTAGCTTCTTCGCCGCGCAGCCCGATCCAATCACGGCGATCGTCCGCTATGCAGAAGAGCTGATCTCGGCAGGCGCGACCTTGCTTCAGCTTCGCGACAAATCCCAGCCAGATGAACCAAAGCGGTTTCTAAGCTGTGCGCGGGAGCTGCGCCGCCTGACCTTGGATAAAGCCATGCTCATCATTAACGACCGCGTTGATTTCTGTCTTGCCGCCGATGCGGACGGAGTCCATTTGGGCCAGGACGATCTCTCTCCTGAGTCGGCTAGGAGGATATTTGACCAAGTGAAAGATGGAAGGGCTCGAATCATCGGCTTTTCCACCCACAACCTCGCTCAAGTTATCGAAGCGGACGCGCTCCCCATCGACTACGTTGCCATTGGGCCGGTATTTGCCACGGGATCAAAAGCCAATCCTGATCCAGTGATTGGGCTGGAAGGTGTGAGGCAGGCGCGGCGGGTTACGAAAAAGCCCTTAGTGGCGATTGGCGGCATCACCCGGCAGAATTGTTCTCAGGTAAAAGCCGCAGGCGCGGACGCGGTGGCCGTGATTTCTGACCTTCTTGAGTCCCCGGCGAAAGCATTTGCGGATTTTCTGCGCGTTTTGGGGTAAAACATAGGGAACACTATGCCTTCATCCGTGGAAGTTCGCACCATGCCGCCTCAGGGTGCATCGGGCGCGCCTGAATTAGTGAAAGGGCTGGGACTCACCAGCGCCACCACCCTGGTAATGGGGTCAATGATTGGCTCCGGCATCTTTATTGTGTCGTCGGAGATTGCCCGCGAGGTCAACTCTCCAGCGCTGCTGATTGGCGCGTGGCTGGTCACCGGCTTTATGACGATTGTGGGCGCTCTCTCATATGGCGAGCTTGCCGCCATGATGCCTCGCGCCGGCGGTCAGTACGTTTACCTGCGTGAATCGCTGGGCTCGCTCTGGGGCTTTCTTTATGGATGGACTTTGTTCCTGGTCATCCAGACCGGGACCGTGGCTGCGGTGGGCGTGGCGTTTGGCAAGTTTCTGGGATATTTTTTTCCGTCGGTTTCCGCCGATAACTGGATTTTTCACATTGCTCATGTTCCGCCGATTCCCGTTGGTCCCATGGTGCTGGGCAACATGGATGTGGGCCTGAACACGCAGAACCTTTGCGGCATTGTGATTGTGATTTTTCTTACAGTGCTGAATATTTTTGGCCTGAAGCTGGGTGCGGCCGTGCAGAACCTGTTTACCATTGCCAAGGTATCGGCGCTGGCAGGGCTGGTGATTACGGGCATTTTTATTGCGCGCAACGCGCAGGCCATAGCCGCCAACTTTGGCAACTTCTGGCGCTTGGATTTGCCGCACTCTGCGACGGGCACTGCCGCTGGGCCGTTTGTGGGCGTGTTAACGATTCTGGCCGTGGCGCAAGTGGGATCATTATTCTCTGCCGACGCATGGAACAACGTGACGTTTACTGCCGGCGAAGTGAAAGATCCCAAGCGCAACTTGCCGCTCTCATTGGCCATTGGCACAGGCGTGGTGATACTGCTCTATGTTGCGTCAAACTTTATTTATCTGGCGCATCTGCCGTTTGATGGCAACATGAGCGGCGCAGATGTGGTCTCGCGCGGCATTAAGTATGCGGCTTCTGAGCGCGTGGGCACGGCGGTCTTGCAGCAGATGTTTGGCTCCAGCGGCGGCGGGCTCATGGCGATTGCCATTTTGATTTCCACGTTCGGCTGCTGTAACGGGCTGATCTTGAGCGGCGCGCGCGTTTATTACGCCATGGCCAAAGACGGGCTGTTTTTTAAATCGACGGGGAAAATCCATCCCAAGTACTTGACGCCAAAAAATGCGCTGATTGTGCAAGGCATCTGGACATGCATTCTGTGTCTCTCAGGGACGTACGGGCAGTTGCTGGACTACATTATTTTTGCCGTCCTGGTCTTCTACATATTGACCATTGGCGGCCTGTTTGTTTTGCGGCGCACCCGGCCAGACGCTGAAAGGCCGTATCGGGCCATTGGCTATCCGGTATTGCCGGCCATTTATATTGTGATGGCTTTGTTCATTGATGTCGTATTATTGCGCTACAAACCGCAATACACATGGCCGGGCTTGATCATTGTGCTGCTGGGAATTCCGGTCTATTTCGTGTGGTCGCGCCGCAGCGGCGTGGTTGCACCAGAGGGAAGGGCTTAGGATGGCAACTAAAACAAATTTTGAGAGCGCTCAAACATCAAGCTCGCTGTTTCGCACCAAGTCAATTGATCGCCTACGGGCGGAGAGTGGCGGCGAGACGGCGCTCAAGCGGACGCTGGGACCGTGGTCACTTGTTGCACTGGGAATCGGGGCAATCATTGGCGCGGGCCTGTTTGTGCGTACAGCGGATGCAATCGCGCAGCGGTCCGGCCCGTCGGTAACTCTGGCGTTCATTCTTGCGGGCGTTGGCTGCGCTTTTGCTGGGTTGTGTTACGCAGAATTTGCCTCGATGATCCCTATCGCAGGCAGCGCATACACCTATTCTTACACCACCATGGGTGAACTGGTGGCGTGGATCATCGGCTGGGACCTGGTGCTGGAGTATGCCGTCGGCGCCGCGACCGTGGCCATTTCATGGAGCCAGTATTTCAATCGCGTGCTGGATTACATCCATCCCGGTCTTCAGGTTCCTTATCAATGGAGCCACTCGCCTTTTGAAACACAGATGGTCACCGGCACGCATGGGTTTATCAACCTGCCCGCCATCGGCATTTTGCTTGTGCTCTCTCTGTTGCTGATTCGGGGCACGCAGGAGTCGGCCTTCGTCAATGCACTAATTGTGGTGGCAAAAGTCGCCATAGTCGTGTTGGTCATTGTGCTGGGATGGGGCTACATGAACCCAGCGAACCATACCCCATATATTCCGGCAGCATCCTCTTACGTTACATCGGAAGGTGTCCGGCATGACTATGGCGGTCTGATGGGCATTCTGGGAGCGGCAGGCGTGGTGTTCTTTGCTTATATCGGATTTGACGCCGTTTCCACCGCAGCCCAGGAAGCGAAAAATCCCAAGCGCGATATGCCAATCGGCATTCTTGGCTCGCTCGTGATCTGTACCATCTTGTACGTCTTGTTCTCGCATGTGCTCAGCGGCATGGCCACCGTGAATGACTTCCGCACCGTAGGCAAGGAAGCCTCAGTCGCTTACGCAATCCAGCACTACATGCCCGGCTATGGCTGGCTGGCAAAGTTAGTTACCGTCGCCATTCTCGCGGGATTCTCATCCGTCATTCTGGTCATGTTGCTGGGGCAATCGCGCGTCTTCTACACCATGAGCGAAGACGGTCTGGTTCCCAAAGTCTTTTCTGATGTGCATCCGAAATTCAGGACGCCTTGGAAGTCGAACATGCTTTTCTTTGTCTTCACGTCCGGGTTCGCCGCGTTCTTTCCAGAAGACATTGTTGGAGAGATGACCAGCATCGGGACGCTGTTCGCCTTCATCCTGGTCTGCGCGGGTGTATGGATTCTCCGCCGCCGCCGGCCGGACCTGGAACGCGCGTTCAAGGCCCCCATGGTGCCGGTTACAGCCACGCTCGGCATCATTGTTTGCGGCGCCATGATTTACGGCCTGGGTTGGACGAACTGGCTGCGGCTTATCGTGTGGCTGATCATCGGGTTGGTGTTCTATTTTGTGTACGGCAAGAAACATAGCAAGCTGCAAACCGGCGCTTAGCAAACCTACTTCCTGAAAGACTCGGCCCTCCGCTGCGGCGGAGGGTTTTATTTTAGAATGGCAAGTCTTTCTGCATCTAATTGCGTCTATCAATTAAGGAGATTCCCGCAGCATGGCCAACTTGTTCGCCACCAAACCGCTGAAACTCATCCTGGGTGAAGCCCATGAAACTGGCGAGCACAGCTTGAAGCGGGCGCTCGGCGTTAACAACCTGATTGCTCTCGGTATTGGCGCAATCATCGGCACGGGAATCTTCGTCCTTGCTGGAACCGCGACGGCGCAGTTTGCCGGACCAGCCATCATCTTTTCTTTCATTCTGGCCGCAACGGGCTGCGTGTTTGCCGGATTATGCTATGCGGAATTTGCTTCCGCCATCCCCGTTGCCGGCTCTGCTTATACCTATGGCTACGCTTCATTAGGTGAGATATTTGCCTGGATCATCGGCTGGGACCTGGTGCTGGAATACGCCTTCGGCGCGGCTACCGTGGCTTCCGGATGGAGCGGTTACCTGCTCAGCCTGCTCGGCGATTTTGGCATCAAGCTTCCTGCATCCCTGGCCGGAACGCGCTGGGACGAATTCATTTTTTATAACAAGCATTGGGAGCCTGCCACCCTGCTGATGCCCAAGGTTCAGTCAGGCGAGATCAATATTTCAGGCTTGCCGCACCAATTCGGCGCATTTAACCTGTTCGGCTTTCTCGCCATCATGATCGCAACGCTGATTCTTGTTATTGGCATCAAGGAATCTGCCAACTTCAATACTGCCATTGTCTATATAAAAGTTTGCGTGCTGATTGTTTTCGTCGCAGTGGGCGGTCATTATCTCCTGAAGCATCCGGAGTTGATGCAGGCCAACTGGCATCCGTTTATGCCGCCAAACACCGGCGTCAGTGGCCAGTATGGATGGTCCGGCGTGAGCCGAGGCGCGGCGGTAATTTTCTTTGCTTATATTGGCTTTGATGCCGTGTCCACGGCGGCACAGGAAGCCAAGAATCCATCGCGGGACATGCCCATCGGCATTCTGGGCTCGCTGGTGATCTGCACTATTCTCTATATCCTTGTCGTCGGCGTTCTCTGCGGGCTGGTCAATTACAAATTTCTCAACGTTCGTGACGCGCTTGCCGTCGGCATCGATAAGACCGGCGTTGGCTGGGGCAGCCTGATGGTCAAGATCGGCGCGCTCATGGGTTTGAGCAGCACCATCGTGGTCATGCTGCTGGGGCAATCACGCGTCTTTTTCTCCATGTCGCGCGATGGACTCCTGCCCCCGGTCTTCAGTGCCGTGCATCCCAGATTCCGCACGCCATGGGTTTCCACTCTCATGGTGGGAACCTGCGTGGCTTTTCTGGCGGCGTCGCTGCCCATTAACCTGCTGGGCGACATGGTCAACATTGGAACGCTGCTGGCGTTCGTGATCGTCTGCGCGGGTGTCTGGATCATTCGCCGCCGCAATCCCAACCTTGAGCGCCCGTTCAGGACTCCCATGGTCCCATTTGTGCCGATCATGGGAATCCTGATCTCCGGTTACCTGATGGCGAATCTCCCCTGGGAAACATGGGTGCGCCTTGTCGTGTGGCTGGTCATCGGCATGGCGATTTACTTTGGTTATGGGCGCCACCACAGCCGCGTGCAGCGGGCGAATTTGTGACAGACCTTTGCCGTCTGCACCTGGGCGTTCATCTACAATCTTCTTCAGAGTATGAAAATTGTTACCGCGGAAGAGATGCGCGCCATTGACCGCGCTACCACTGAGAAGTACGGGATTCCGTCGCTCACCTTGATGGAAAACGCGGGGACGGCGGTGGCGGAATTCGCGCAGAAGCATTTCGACTTCGATTCTGTCTGCGCCGTCTGCGGCAAAGGCAACAACGGCGGAGATGGCTTTGTCGCGGCGCGCAAGCTGCATGAAGCTGGGAAAAAAGTTTTTGTAGTCGTGCTGGCTAATTCGGCAGAAGACCTGCGCGGCGATGCAGCTGAGATGTTCAAGAAGCTGGCGGTGCCAGCTTTGTGGGCCGCTGGCGAAAAAGATTTCAACCAGTCCGAAGTCGAGGACGCGCTCAAATCTGATCTGATCCTTGATGCAATTCTAGGCACTGGATTCAAACCGCCTCTAGAAGGGCTTGCGCGCAAAGCGGTAGAAGTTATCAATATATGCGAGTCGCCAGTGCTCTCTGTAGATATCCCTTCCGGCGCTTATAGTGATAGCTTTCTTCTCGCCAAAGCCCAGGGATTCATGGCCCAATCGGACGGAATCATTACTTTTACTGCTCCCAAGCCTGTGCATGTGTTCGGCGAGGTTACGCAGGGCCCAATCGCTGTGGCTTCCATCGGTTCCCCACACGATTTGCTTTTGGAAACGAAACAACTGAATGTCGAAGTTACTGTCCTCCAGTATCTAAACATTTTATTTGGCCGTCGCGAACCTGATGCTCACAAAGGAGATTTCGGCCACATCCTGGTCATTGCCGGTTCCTTAGGCAAAGCTGGCGCTGCTGCTATGGCGGGAATGGCGGCTCTTCATTCAGGGGCCGGTCTGGTTACTGTCGCTTGTCCAAAATCGATTCAGCCAACTGTAGCATCCTTTGCTCCTGAACTTATGACTGAGGGCCTGCCGGAAACGGAAAATGGCACCCTTGCTTTGTCGGCTCTTGAGCGCATTGAGAAACTTCTCCAGAACAAAGACGCGGTTGTACTTGGACCGGGCCTCTCCCGGCACAAGGAAACCGATGAACTTGTACATCAGTTGTTGCCAAAAACGGCGGAAACAAGACTCGTGCTAGATGCGGATGGCCTCAATGCCTTTGCTGAATGCTCGGACAAACTTCGCAGTCCAGGATTGCTGATACTCACTCCGCATCCGGGCGAGATGGCGCGTCTCACGGGCGGGCCTATTGCTGAAGGACATAAAGACCGGATTGAACTGGCACGCAAAGTTGCCAAACAACATCAGGCGATCGTCGTATTAAAAGGTCATCGGACGGTGATTGCATCGCCGAGCGGCACGGTCTGGATCAATATGTCTGGGAACCCCGGCATGGCTAAAGGCGGATCAGGCGACGTCCTCTCCGGCATCATTGCGGCGTCGCAAACACAAATGCAGAGCGGCTTTAGCGTGCAGACTTCTCCGGAAAGCGCAAAACGAACGCAGGAATTGATGCAGCGTCGTGACCAGGGTGATATTGAGGCGCAGAGGGAATTAGAGGAAATGGGACGCAATAGCGTTTTCTATATGTTCACCATGTTTACAGCTTCTGCTGTTTACCTGCACGGACTCGCAGGCGATGTGGCTCGCGAACTTTATGGCGAAACTTCCATGGTGGCCACCAATATCATTGATTGCATAGGCGAAGCTCTGGATATAGGTCAAAAATCTCTAGATGACGAATTCCTTTACCTTCAGCGATGAAGAACTATCAAACCCATTCCGCCGAAGATACCACCGAACTTGGCCGCCGTCTGGCTGCTGAGCTCAAGCCCGGCACCATCGTGCTTTTGCGCGGCGATTTGGGGGCGGGGAAGACCACCATGGTCAAAGGCATTGCGGAAGGTTTCCAGGCGGCCAAGGCCGATGACGTCACCAGTCCGACCTTTACTCTCATCCACGAATATCGCGGCCCTGCGGTCACTCTTTACCACATCGACCTTTACCGAATCGACACGCAGCGCGAACTCGACACGCTAGCTCTAGACGATCTGATGAATCCCCGAAGCATTCTGCTGATTGAATGGGGAGAAAAGTTTGAGAGGTTTGCCAAAGAGCGTGATGTGGAGATTGCGATTGAGCATCGCGGGGCTGACGACCGCGTTGTTACAGTCAAAAACCAAAATCCTTGAAACACAGAGGAACAGAGGAAACGGAGCAAAGGGAAGTCGGGTGATTAGGTTTTTCTGCAATCCCGACCCTGAGCTTGCCGAAGGGGAGGGAGCCCTATAGCCGGCAACCATGCAAGCTAAAAACGATGCAGCCGCGAATGCACGCGAAACACGCGAATTTTTTGCACCGTGTTTATCCGCGCAAAATGCGCGGCAAAGCTTTTCCTCCGCTTCCTCCTTTCCTCTGTGTTTCAAAGGTGTTCCTGTCCCTTATTAAGACTGCGTTACTGTCTTGGCGGCGTCTTCCTCACAGTCATCACCACCAGCCACGCCCCGTTCGCCATGAACAATAAAATCGCAGGAAAGAAATATTTGCTGACAGGCAGATGATGAAACACACACCAGACCACGCCGCCCACGATCAGCAAGTCAATCACAATATAAGCGATAAGGATTTTGGCGCGTGACATCGGTTTCAGTTCAGCAATGCAATGAAGATGATAGCGATCCACTCCGCTCGGGATGAAACCTAAAATCCCATAATGTTGTAGCCGCAATCCACGTAAATGGTCTCGCCGGTGATTCCGGAGCCTAGATCGGAAGAAAGAAACAGCGCCGTGTCGCCCACTTCTCTGGGTTCCACATTCCGCTTGAGCGGCGCGTGTTCCGCGTGGTTTTTCATCATCGTGGTGAAGTCGCCAACGCCGCGTGCCGCCAGCGTCTTGATTGGTCCGGCGGAGATGGCATTCACGCGAATCTTCTTCTCGCCCAGGCTATTGGCCAGGTAGCGGACGGTGGCTTCCAGCGCGGCTTTGGCCACGCCCATCACGTTGTATCCGGGCACAACTTTTTCCGCGCCAAAGTAAGTCAGCGTAATCACGCTGCCGCCGTTGGTCATCAGGGGCGCGGCGGCGCGGGTAACCGCAATCAGAGAATAGACGCTCACATCATGGGCGATGCGAAAGCCTTCCCGCGACGTATTCAGGAAATCGCCCTTTAGTTCCTCGGCTGGCGCGTATGCCACAGAATGGACCACGGCATCCAGTTGGCCAAAGTGCTGCTTGAGTTGCCCATACAGAGAATCAATCTCCGCGTCGCTAGAGACATCGCACTGAAACGCCTGTGCTCCGGGCAGGGCGGTGATCAGGTCATGCGCCTCGGCTTTCATTCGTTCATTCTGATAAGTGATCGCAAGCTTGGCCCCGGCGTCACTCAGCCGTTGCGCAATGGCCCACGCGATGCTGCGTTTGTTGGCCACGCCAAAAATTACTACGTTCTTTCCTTGCATGCTCAGCATAGCGTCAATCCTCAACCCGTGTGAAACCGCTCAGGATAACAGGAACCGCACAAGAATGGGAGTCACTGGTGCCACACCGGCAATGTGAGATCGTGCTTCTGAGTGAAATCTGCTCTTTGGAAGAATTTATTGGACATTTTGCTTTGCCGGTTCTAGCATGTTGTGAAATTTCTTTACGCCAGTTGCCCTACTCGAATCGGGCAACTCAACAATCCGTACAAGTTCGCTCGTGAATGCGCCTGGCAGGAGGCCACCTCTATGGGCTTATCGAGACGTGAATTCTTTAAAGTCGGAACCGGCAGCGCCGCTGCGCTTCTCTTAGGGTTTGACGCCCGCCCGGTAATGGCTCAAGCAAGAGAACTTAAGATTGCCCGCACCACTGAGACAAGGTCCACATGTCCTTATTGTTCGGTGAGCTGCGGCGTGATCATTCACACGCTTGGCGATAAAGCCAAGAACGTGACTACTCAGGTGGTCCACGTGGAAGGCGATCCCGACCATCCGATTAATCGCGGCACTTTATGCCCCAAAGGAGCGTCGCTCTTCCAGGAAATCAAGAATGAGCGGCGGCTTACCAAACCGCAGGTGCGGCGTCCTGGTTCCACGCAGTGGGAAGACATCTCATGGGACAAGGCGTACGACGAGATTGCTCGCCATATCAAGAAGACCCGCGATGAAACTTTTGTTGCGACCGATGCCAACGGTAAAACGGTAAACCGTTGTGAGACCATCGCATGGAATGGCGGCTGCACTGACACGAATGAATTTAATTATCTCGTCGTAAAGACCATGCGCAGCCTGGGGCTTTGTTATATAGAAAACCAGGCCCGTGTTTGACACGGCCCTACGGTCTCAAGTTTGGGACCAACGTTCGGACGCGGTGCAATGACCAATGGCTGGATAGATATCAAGAACGCCGACGTGATGCTGATCATGGGCGGCAATCCAGCGGAAAATCATCCTTGCGGCTTCAAATGGGTGGTTGAGGCTAAAAGAGTACGCAATGCCAAGGTCATCGTGGTTGACCCGCGCTTTCAGCGCACGGCATCGCAGGCTGACCACTTCTGCCAGATTCGCGCCGGCTCAGACATCGCTTTCCTGGGTGGCCTGATCAATTACGCGCTGCAGAATAACCGTTATGCCAAAGACTATGTAATCAACTACACGAACGCCGCTCTAATCGTGAAGAAGGGCTTTAAGCTGCCTGAAGACGGCTTCTTCTCAGGATTTGACGCTGCGGGCTTAAAGTATGACGTCTCTTCCTGGAATTATGAAGAGGGCGGAAACGTGACTGGAACCGCGGCCGCCGCTATCGCCGCGGGCGACGGGCCGGCAACACCCGAAACCGCTGCACAAGCGGCTCCCTCCAATCCTTCATCCAAAGCCGCTGGCCCCAACGGCGGAGCCGGACAGGGATACCAGGCGCAAGGTCCAGTGGGCGCAAAGGCTACCACCGGCGCTCCTGCGCCTCCATCATTGCCGGCGAATACGGCCTACGATCTTTCTCTTGAGCATCCTCGCTGCATTTTCCAATTGATGAAGAAGCATTTCTCGCGCTACACGCCGGAGATGGTTTCCAGCATCACTGGAATTCCAACGGAAAAGCTAATCAAGGCCTGGGACATGTACACCTCCATCCGCAAAGATGGAGACATGAAGAAGGTTGGCACAATTATTTATTCCGTGGGCTGGACCCAGCACACATTTGGGTCGCAGATCATTCGCACGGCGGCCATGACTCAGCTTCTGCTGGGCAATGTGGGACGGGCGGGCGGTGGCGTCAACGCTCTCCGCGGCCACTCCAACATTCAGGGCGCAACCGATCTTGCCGGCGTATTCGATATTCTGCCGGGCTATCTCAAAGTTCCCAACCCTACGGACACGGATTTCCAGACTTACATTACCCGCATCACGCCCAAACCTTCCAAGCCGAAGGAGTGGGAATCCTTCAATTACTGGTCAAACACGCCGAAGTTTGCCGTCTCCTTCATGAAGGCAATGTACGGCGACGCAGCCAAAAAAGAGAATGATTGGGCGTTCAACTATCTGCCCAAGATTGACCGTAAATATTCCTGGGTTGAGTTGTGGGACGGCATGTATGCCGGCAAGGTGAAAGGATTAATCAGCTTTGGCATGAACGGCGTCGCTATCGGCCCGAACAGTGAAAAGAATATCGATGCCCTGAAAAAAGCCGAATGGCTGGTTGTCTGCGACATCTATCCTGAAGAGACCAGCAGCTTCTGGCAATCGCCGGGAATCACTGACGATGAGAAAAAGCAGATCAAGACAGAAGTCTACCGTCTGCCCGGAGCGGGTTTTGCGGAAAAAGACGGCACCTTCGTCAATTCGGCGCGCTGGCTGCAATGGAAATGGGCCGCTGTTCCCACACCCGGCGAGGCCAAGCTGGATCAAGCCATCCTGGCCACCATCTTCTTGAAAGTTCGTGAACTATACCAGCAGGAAAAGGACAAACCGGAAACCAAGTTCCCGGACCCAATCCTGAATCTGGCGTGGGCATACACCACGCCGTACAGCCCGTCGCTTACTGAAGTGGCCAAGGAAATCAACGGCAAGGCCCTGGCTGATCTGCATGATGAAAAGCAGACGCCATCCGACTGGAAAGCCGGCCAGCAGCTCCCCGGCTTTGCCTGGCTGAAAGATGACGGCACAACTTCATCTGGCAACTGGCTCTATTGCGGTTCCTGGCCGGATGCAGGCTCCAACACGCAGCGGCGCGATCCTGCCGATCCTTCGGGCTTGGGCATCCATCCCCAGTGGGCTTGGTCATGGCCCATGAATCGCCGTGTCATGTATAACCGTGCGTCGTGCGATCTGACAGGCAAGCCCTGGGATCCCAGCCGCAAGCAAGTCTGGTTCAATGAATCCACGGGCAAGTGGGCCGGCAATGACGTCCCGGACTTCAAGCCTGATTCCAATCCCAAGGACCACATGGGCCCCTTCATCATGAACCCTGAGGGGTTGGGCCGCCTCTTTGTGCCTCTGGCCGGTATGGCAGACGGGCCTTTTCCCGAGCATTATGAGCCGGTGGAAAGCCCGCTGGTCAATCCTTTCCATCCCAAGCAGACCAACAGTCCTGTGGTGAAGCGCTACAAGTCAGACATGGATAAATACGGAACGTCAGACAAGTTCCCGTATCCCTGCACCACGTACCGCCTGACCGAGCACTATCACTACTGGACCAAGAACAATCCCATGAACATGCAGCTTGTTCCTGAGCCCTTCGTGGAAATCTCGGAGCAACTGGCGTCCAAGCTTTCCATCAAAGGGGGCGACAGGCTGAAAGTCTCCACGGCCAGAAGCGGATCGAAAGATGGCAAGGAATTTGGCGTTTACTATGCTCGCGCCATGGTCACCAAGAGAATCCAACCGTTGAAACTCGCTGGGAAGGACGACCCTGTATACCCGGTGGGTATCCCCATCCACTGGGCTTATCGCGGAATAGGTGATGGCCGTCCAGACGACAAACGCAATGGCGCCAACGTGCTGTCGCCCACGGCAATCGATCCCAACGCTTACACACCAGAGTTTAAAGGCTTCCTGGTGAACATCGAGAAGGCCTAAGGAGATACGCCATGAGCAATGGAAACCTGGAAATCAAAGCGATCTCCGCGCATACGGGTGGCATTCCTGGCGGCGGGGAATACACGCAATCGGATGGCTCCACGCGGATCGGAGCCACTCGCGATTATGACGTTTGCAAGCTGATCGATACCACTACTTGTATTGGCTGCAAGGCCTGCGAAGTGGCTTGCGTTGAGTGGAATGGGTATGACTTCCGCGAAACCACCTTCGATAACACGTACCAGACCATGCCCGAAACGGCGTGGAATTTCTGGAACCTGATCAAATTTAACGAAGTTGAAACCGACGGCGGCTTGCAGTGGCTCATGCGCAAAGACCAATGCATGCACTGTGAAGAGCCCGGCTGCCTCATCGCCTGTCCTGCCGATGGCGCTATTGTCCAGTACACCAACGGCATCGTGGACTTCAATCAGGCAAACTGCATTGGCTGCCAGTATTGCGTCACCGGTTGCCCATTCAATATTCCAAAATTCAACGAAGCCACCAAGAAAGTTTATAAGTGCACGCTCTGCTCTGATCGTGTAGGTGCGGGCCTGGAACCGGCGTGCATCAAGTCATGTCCCACTGGCTGCCTGCATTTCGGCAGCAAGGAAGACATGAAGTTTGAAGCCGAAAAGCGCGTCAACCAGTTGCATGCCAATGGACACGCGGATGCGGGCGTCTATGATCCCTCAGGCGTGAAGGGTACCCACGTGATTTACGTGCTGGGCGATGCTAAACATCCCGAGAATTACGGCGGTCTGCCGGCCGATCCCAGGGTGCCGGTTTTTGTGAAGTTGTGGAAGGGCCCGCTCAAATGGCTTGGCGGCATCGGCATGATGGCCGGCGTGCTTGGCGTCTTCATGCATTATGTCCGTTTCGGTCCCAAAGAAGTTGACAAGGTTGAGGAGGTGAAGCGATGAGCGGCGGAATCATTGCGCGTCCAACCACGGCAATTCCTGAAGATGAGGTCCAGCGTTATAACTTTGCTGAGCGCGCTTATCACTGGATCAATGCCATTGCTTACACCTATCTCATGCTCACGGGGCTGGCCCTCTTCACACCGCTGGCTTACTGGCTTGCCTACATCTTTGGCGGCCCGGCAGTCATTCGCTACTGGCACCCCTGGATCGGTCTGATCTATCTGGCCACCATTTTCTGGATGCATCGCATGTGGAAGCGTGATATGCGGAAGATCCCCGAGGACGAGCGTTGGAGCAAGAACATACTCGCTTACGCCGAGAATCGCGATGAATTGATGCCGCCGCAGGGCCGCTTCAACGCCGGGCAGAAGCAGTTCTGGTGGGTGATGCTGTATTGCACCTTCATTCTTCTCATCACGGGAATCATTATGTGGATCCCGGAGAAAATGCCTCGTGAACTCCACTGGGTGCTCCCAATCACCGTTTTCATTCATTCGGCCACGGCGCTGATTACCATTGCTGCTTTCATCATCCATGTCTACATGAGCATCTGGGTGACTCCCGGCAGCATGAAAGCCATGGTTGAAGGGCACGTCTCCACCAATTGGGCGCGGACACACCACCGCCTCTGGTTTGAGAAGATTACCGGCCGCAGGAGCTAAACGGATTTGATGTCTGGATTTTCCTGGGACCGTCGTATTGCGCGGACGAACGAGCTGTTACAGACCCAGCCTTCTGTGGCTGAGTTGCTCAAGTTTTATCAGCGCCTCGTCCGCTTTCAAAAAAGCGTTTATGAATCGGTTGCTTCCTCCGCTGACCATGACGTTTCCCTGCTCGTTCCCCGCTTTGCTGCATTACTGGCGCTCGTAAACGAAGCCGGTTCCGCTGACTTGAAGGCCGCTGCCGCAACGCTGGAACAATCGTCTCCAGAAGATCGATTAGAGCTGTTGCGTGCAGTCTGGCAGCATGAAGTGGAAAGCCATGAACTTTCCCCGGAGTCAGTCTTCTTTGCGAATGCTCTGCTTCAGCCTTTTGCCGAATATCTGGCGGAGTCAAACAGCTCCACCACTGAAGCGTCGCCGCCGCTCTGTCCCTTTTGCGGATCCAAGCCGCAGCTTGCGGTGCTGCGTCCGGAAGGAGATGGCGGAAAGCGCTTTCTCCTGTGCTCATTGTGTGGAACGGAATGGTTCTTCCGCCGCGTACTGTGCCCCAATTGCGCCGAAGAAAATAAGGAGCACCTGCCGGTATTCGTGGCGCAGGAATTCGATTACGTGCGCGTGGACGCATGCGATACCTGCCACACCTACATCAAGTCAATCGATCTTTCCAAAAACGGCAACGCGGTTCCCGTGGTGGATGAACTCGCTACGGTCTCGCTGAATCTCTGGGCGCAGGAACACAACTACAAAAAGGCCCAGCCCAACCTGTTTGGGGTATAAGTCTTCAGCCTAAGCTGGATTTGGTAGCGGCCTGTGCCTCTGGCTTGAGTGTAGCCAGTTTGTGGATGGAAGTTCGCAACCTGCGCAGCCGCAGTGACAGCCCCAGCATGGCAAGGCCATTGGCGAACGCAAACAGTGAAATCCAGGTCAGCGCGGCGGCTATGCTGCTTACCCGCGTCAGGAACAAGCCTGCGCCAAATGCGAGCGAGATGATCCCGCCGGTGATCAACAGCCATTCGTCGGCGAGATGCCGGCGCAGATGAACGCCCGCTACCACCTCAAGTATCCCGAGCACCAAAGCGATGGCGGCGATCAACCGGATCACGTGTATCAGCGTCAAGCCGGGGAATAGCAGAATCACCACGCCCCCAATGGTCACGCCGATGCCCTCACCCAGCAAGGGCCAGGAAACGTCGTTTGGCTTCACTCCGCGCACTGCGGCTAGCATGGTGAGAACACCGGTCCCGCAAGCGAATAACGAAAAGATTGCCGTGAGACCTGAAAGAGCGAACTGCCGCAAAAAGGGCATTGGCAGAAATGGCAGGAAAGCATAGATAAAGATTGCAAAGGCGATTGCCAGCACACCGCGCAGAAACAGCAGCCACCAATTCTTGATCAGCAAGCGGATCATTCCAGTCTCCAATGCCAAGTTCCAGTATTGCGCTCTCAGCCGGAGCGGGAATGTGATATCACGCACACTTCCCGACGAGCCTTGGGCGCTCGCAGTCAAGAATAGACCTAAGCGGCCCTTCCGGGCACGCCTATTTCAACTGCAATTCCGCCGTGGCCACCCCGTCTTCCGGTGGAGCAAAGCGGAAACCTGCCTTGATGAACATGTCTTTCATGTTGAAATTATCGGAAAGGGTGGCGCCCTCCAGCGTTGCAATGCCTTCCTTGCGTGCGATCTCGATTGTGGTATCCAGCATGTGCGTGCCCAGCCCGCGGTTCTGGAATTTGTCGGCAATCAGGAACGCCACTTCGGCGCTATTGTCTGAGTGTTTGCGGATCAGCCGTGCGATTCCGGCAATCCGCCGCGCGCCTTCTTCGTCCGCGTACTCGGCCACCAGCCCGATCTCGCGCTCATAGTCAATAAAGCATTTGGTGAAAAGCCGCTCATGGGAGACGCGGAAATCGAGTTTCAGCGGCAGAAAGAAGCGCATGTAGACACTGGTTTCAGAGAGTTGGTGATGGAAGTCCACCATCAGCGGCTCATCGTCAGGGCGGATGGGCCGCAGCGTGAAGCAAGTCCCATCCTGCGTTTGCCAGTTTGAGATGTATTGGCTGGGATAAGGACGGATTGCCGGTCGCGGCAGCTCCGCATCCCCAATCGTCGCCGGATGCAGGATCACCCGGGCATCCAACGCGATAAATCCTTGCTCGCCAGCCAGCAGCGGATTGATTTCAATGTCGGCAATGCGCGGATTTTCCACCACCAGTTCACTAAAGCGGACCAGCAGTTCTTCCAGCTTCTCCAGGTCAACAGGCTTGCGGCCGCGAACGCCCTTCAGCGCTTGCAGGATGCGCGTGTTTTCCATCATGCGACGTGCCAGAGTAGTGGTAAGTGGCGGCAGTGCATGCGCATTGTCGCGCAGCACTTCCACTAACTGGCCGCCCAGGCCAAACACCAGCACCGGCCCAAATTGCGGATCAGTGGAGCTGCCCAGGATCAACTCGTAGCCAGAGGTGCTGACCATCGGCTGGACAGTCACGCCCTGGAAGCTGCCATCGCCGCCAAAGATCGACTGAATCTGCTCGAAGGCCGCACGCACAGCGCTTGCGTCTGCCAAGTTTAAATGCACGCCGCCGCGATCGGACTTGTGGGTGACCGTTTCAGAATTCAGCTTGAGCACCACGGGATACCCAATCAGTTCCGCTGCTACTACGGCTTCGTCTGCAGATAATGCCAGCTTGGAGAGCGTGACGGGCAAATCGTATGCCGCAAGCACCTGCTTGGATTCATGTTCAGTCAGGACACTGCGATTCTTCGCAACCGCGCCGGCAATAATCTCTGCCACCCGGCGCGGGCCATCTTTAGGAAGATCGCCGGCGAATACCGGCGTTTCATACAGTGCCTGGAGGTAAGAAGTGTAGCGCCACATGTAAGCAAAGCTGCGCGCGGCCGCGTCAGGATATTCAAACGTGGGAATCCGGGCCTCATTCAGCACGTTGGCCGCAAGCTGCATGCGGCTGCCGCCCATCCAGCTTGCAATCAGCGGCTTCTTAATCGTCTCTGCGGCCTTGCGCACCAGACCCGCCGCTTGCTCCGGTTCGGTCATCCCTTGCGGCGCAAGGATGGAGAGCACCGCGTCGCAGTTGGGATCGTCAGCCACTGCTTGTAGCGCCTTGGCATACATTTCTGGAAGGCAATCACCCAGCGTGTCCACGGGATTAGCATGGCTCCACGCGGCCGGCAATAATTGGTTGAGAGTTTCCTTGGTGTGGTCGGATAGCGTTGCCACCTGACCACCGCTTGCCAGAAGCGCGTCCACTGCCAGTACACCGCCGCCGCCCGCATTTGTCACAATCGCCAGCCGGGGACCATGGGGTCTGGGCTGCTTGCTGAGCACCTCGGCCATATCAAACAGCTCGCCGATGCTGGCTACTCGCAGGATTCCGGCGCGGCGAAACGCCGCTTCAAACACTTCGTCCGATCCGGTCATCGATCCCGTGTGCGAAGCCGCCGCTTTTCTTGCTGCTTCTGTCCGTCCGGGCTTAATCACGATAATTGGTTTTCGCAGTGATACCTCGCGAGCAGCGGAGAGAAAGCTGCGCGCATCGCGAATGGATTCCATGTAAATCAGAATGCTGGAGGTATAAGCGTCATCGCCGTAGTGGTAGATCAAGTCGCCCCAGCTTACGTCCAGCATTGATCCCACTGAGACCACGCCGCTAAAGCCCACGTTCTCCCGACGGCTCCAGTCCAGCACGGCGGTGCACAGCGCGCCGCTCTGGCTTAGGAAAGCAATGTTGCCGGGCAGGGCATTGGACTGCGCAAACGTCGCGTTCAATCCCGTGCGCGGATTCATTACGCCAACGCAGTTTGGCCCAATCAGCCGCAGATGTCCTGACGCCAGCACCTGGCGGATTTTATTTTCCAGCGCCCGGCCATCAGCGCCCAGTTCGGCAAAACCGGCTGAGATCACTATGGCGCTCCGGACACCAGCAGCGACGCATTCCTGCAATACTTCAGGGACAGTTGCCGCTGGTGTAACCACTATCGCCAGATCAATCTGTTCCCCGATGGATGCAACGTTGGGATAGCAGCGGATTCCCAGCACATTTGGCCGATGCGGATTGATGGGATAAATAGTTGCACCGGAAGGCTGCTCCATCAGATTGCGCAGGATCGTGCGTCCCACGCTCGCAGGTTTTTCCGTTGCGCCGATCACGGCCACGGTTCGCGGGTGAAAGATGGGCGCCAGCGGGCTCGGCGGCCACAAAGGAACGGTGGATTCATGGCCTCGCTGGTCTGGCGCGGTTCCCGGCAGTGATGGCATTTGGTCTATTAGATTACTACTCATGGGCCCCAATTACTTTCCATTGAAGTAACCAGCCTAGCAGCCGCAAAAAGCAAAGGATGTGAGATATCTCACATCCTGGCCCCCAAAGCGAGTTTATGGTGACCCTGGCGCTACGGTTGCAGCTTTTCAACGCGTAGGAATTTTACGCCCACGAATTTGCCTGCTTCATTAAAGTCAAAGCCAAAGATGGCTTGCGCCATCGGAGCGCAGTTCGCACACTGGTCCTGGAGCGAGTAGGGGATTGTGAATCTCTCTCCCTCTCCGGGCAGCCGCTCAATTTGGGGCGATGTATCCGGTTTGCGCTGCTCGTCATTCACCACCAGTTGCATGTGAGGATGACTCTGACGCAATACCGCGTACTGACCGTCTTTCTCCATTGCCGATTTCGGCAGCAGCGTCGCGTCATCCAGACTGACCACGGCAGGGATTCCGTTTAGCAGCGCCCATCCCTGGTGCGGTTGCTCGCCGGGATACACCACATACCCGAGGTCCACGAGTCCGTATTCGCGCAAACCAGTTAAATATCCCAGTCGGCGCGATTTTTGCGAAGACATCATCTGTGCGAAAGCCACAGCATCAGAAGACGCATACTCGCCCATCTGCTCAATAAAGCAGTCGCGGTAACCTGCAGCATCAGTCGCCTTGCAAGCCTGGCTGATCGCGCCCAGATCTTCGGGGCCTGCATTCCATATTGCTTCTTCGCCAATCTGATCATCGGTCTCATGATTGGCCTCAACCTGGAGAAATGTGATGAGTGAAGCTACACCGATTACAGCCAGTGCTCCCACGATTCTCCGTTTCAACAAAGTCATGTCGAAACTCCATCGTTTCCTTATGCCGGCCAGGCGTTCTGGTCCTGATAACAGGAACACTGCTTGCTGGCAAATGTTGCAATGGCCAGCTGTTCCGTTTTGCCATTCTCCCGTCGAAATGGCGCATCTCATGCTGATGAGATCATCTTACTTCTGAACTGGTTTCGTGGCGCGACCTTTACATTGCTTAGTCTCAAAAAGGTTAACCTCGAGCTAATTACAATTCGGCGACTGGCACTTTTCCGCGTTGACTGAGCTCTAGTGCCCGCTGAATTATGGTTTACAGTTTTTTACAATTTCCATGTTTAAACTTCACTGTGATCAGTTAAAAGTTCTTACGGAAGAAAGTTGTGATGCGCACGCGCATTTCTTGAGCGTGATGAAAATTCCGGTGCAATGGACCGATTCGCAGCAGGTAAGATAGGAGGGATGGCAGCATTTCCCCGGTGAAAGAACTCGCGTATCAGCAGGAGCAGGCGGCAGTTGCCCTCCTCGCTCGCCAGCAGCCGTCTCCCCGTCGGCATTATGAAATCGTGCTGGTGATTGTGGCCGCCATTGTATTCTTTGGCTGCATCATCTCTCCTCCCGGCTTGATGGACGATGTTGACGCCGTACATGGACAGATTGCGCGCAACATGGTCCAGTCCGGCGACTGGGTGATTGCCCATTTGGATGGCGTCCCTTACATGGAGAAAGCGCCGCTCCCGTATTGGCTCATTGCCATTTGTTACTTGCTGATGGGCGTGCATGATTGGGTGGCTCGCATCCCCACTGCTCTGGCTGCGGTGCTGCTGTGCTTTGTCACGGCGCGGTACGGCGCGTGGGCATTTGGACGTCGCGCCGGATTCTATGCCGGACTTGTTCTGGCAACCTCCATTGGTCTCTTTCTCTTTACCCGGATTCTTATTCCCGATGTAATGCTCACGCTCACCATCACAATTTGTTTTATGGCATTCCAGCGCGCCATGAATGAAGACGGAGAAGAGCCTCACTCGCGCCGATGGCCCGCTCTGATCGGCATTGCCCTGGGCGTGGGAGTGCTGTTGAAAGGGTTACTTGCGCTGCTGGTTCCGGTAGGCGGCGCGCTAGTTTACCTGGCGATTACGCGCCAGCTTTTTTCTCGCGGTACTTGGCGCAAACTGCGCCCTGTCAGCACGATCCTGATTTTTTTGCTCATTGCAGCGCCGTGGCACGTACTGGCCACGTTGCGCATGCCGCCTTATTTCAATTTCAGCATGCATAGTGGTCCTGGCGAATATCACGGCTTCTTCTGGTTTTATTTCTTTAATGAGCACTTATTAAGGTTCTTGAACCTTCGCTATCCGCGGGACTACAACACTGTGCCGCGGCTCGCTTTCTGGCTGCTGAACCTGGTCTGGCTCTTTCCCTGGAGCGCTTATCTGCCCGGTGCCGCTAAGCTCAATTACAAGCCAGTAGATCGCGCGGGCCGCACGCGACTGCTGGCGCTCTGCTGGGCCGGGTTTCTGATGTTATTTTTCACCTTCTCTACTACGCAGGAATACTATTCCATGCCAATCTACCCGGCTCTGGCTCTTCTGCTGGGCTGTGCGATGCATAATCAAGGTAAGTTCATTACGTTTGGCAGCAGAACCATTGCCGTAATTTCGACCGTGGCTGTGGCCGTAATCGGAGCCGTTCTATTTGCTGTGCGCCATGTTCCCGCAGCGGGCGATATTTCCAGCGCGCTGCAACAACACCCTGAGTCTTACACGCTTTCGCTCGGACACATGGGCGACCTGACGTTGCAATCATTAGCTTATTTGCGGGCACCGCTCATGGTTGCCGGGATTGCGTTTCTTGTGGGTGCCGCAGGCGGCTGGCTCCGTGGACGCCGCGCATTCATCGCGTTCGCGGCCATGATGGTCTTGTTCCTGCATGCGAGCCGGATGGCGCTGGTTGTCTTTGATCCCTATCTGTCTTCCCGTCCGATCGCAGAAGCGTTGCTGCGCGCGCCCTCAGGGCAATTGATTGTGGATGGCGCTTATTATCCTTTCTCGTCGATCATGTTTTACTCGAATAAAGGCGCTTTGCTGCTGAATGGGCGGGTGAATAACCTTGAATATGGCTCTTATGCGCCGAATTCCCCCTCCGTTTTTATCAATGATGCTGCCTTTATAAGGCTTTGGTCAGGTACAATTCGCTATTATCTGGTGACTGATAGCAGCGGGCTCGCTCGTCTGAGTGCCTTGGCCGGTTCTGCGCGGTTTCACCAGGTTGCTGAAAGTGGCGGCAAATTCCTTTTTACCAATGGCCTTTCCGGCGAAACTGCGGATGGCTCCAAGATGGAGAACAAACCCGCGTTATGGTAATCCTTACAACGGCTCTGGCGGTCTTGCTTACCGGTTCGCTGGTTTATTGCGTCCTGATTGTTATTGCCACGCGGCGGTTTTTGTCGGCCACTTTGCCTGCTCCCGGGGACAAACCTCCCATCAGTGTTCTTAAGCCTCTCTGCGGGCATGACGACGGCCTGGAAGAAAATCTGCGCAGCTTCGTGACGCAAGACTATCCTGAATACGAAGTATTGTTCGGCGTCCATCGCCCGGACGACCCTGCCGTGGCTGTGGCGGAAAAGATTATTGCCGAACTTAGTGGGCGGATCGGAGCGCGCCTCGTCATTACCGGAGAGTCTCCCATCCCCAACGCCAAGGCCTTCAGCTTAAACCGCCTGGTGCGCGAAGCGCGTTACGACGTGCTAGTGATGAGTGATAGCGACGTGCGCGTCACGCCTACGCTGCTCTCTCATCTGGCACGGGAGTTTCAGGATGATCACATCGGATTGATCAGCTGTCCTTACCGCGCGGTCGCGGGCAAGAGCCTGTGGTCGCAACTGGAAGCCATTGGAATGAATACGGAACTTCTGGGCGGAGTCATGGTCGCGCGCATGATTGAGGGCATGCGTTTTGCACTGGGCTGCACCGTAGCAGTCCGCCGGAGCGTTCTTGAGGACATGGGTGGTTTCGGTTATCTACAGGAGTTTCTGGCGGAAGATTTCGTGATTGGCCGGCGCGCTGCCGAACTTGGGCATGGTGTTCTGTTCTCGTCATGCGTGATTGAACACCGCATTGGAAGCCAGAACATGATGTCCAACCTGGGACACCGCATGCGGTGGGCGCGCAGCACGCGCCGCTCGCGTCCGCTGGGTTATTGGGGACAGATTTTCACTTATCCGCTGCCGCTTGCGCTTCTGCTTTGCGCTGCCTATCCCGCAGCTTGGCCGGTGTTGTTTCTTACAATGGTCTTGCGCGCCGCCGCGGCACTGGCCACAGCGCGCAACATTGTTCACGATCCTGTAACGCAGAGACAATGGTGGTTGCTGCCGGTTCAGGATGTCATCGGTTTTTTTGTCTGGATGAGTGGCTTTGTGGGTGACAAGATCATCTGGCGCAACCGAAAATGCACCGTCTTGCGCGATGGCCGTCTGCACGTAAATCCCTAGTTCTTGCGGGAAAAGAAAACCCCTGCAGTTTCTGCAGGGGTCCCAAGCTCTATTGCGACTTCCGACTTACTTGCTGGTGGTCGAGCAGGTGCTCGAAATCATTTTTACTTTCTTTACGTTAAAGGTAGATTGAGATCCGGAAGAAGAGGAACCTGCTCCGGTTGCGCTGGAACCGCTGCTGCTTCCAGATGAGCTGCCCATGCTGCCGCCGCTGGAGCTGGGAGAGCTGCCAGTGCTTCCGCTGCTGGAACTGGGAGAACTGCCCATGCTTCCGCTGCTGGAGCCAGAGGCTGAACCGCTGTTGTCAGTTCCCATAATGCGAACCTGATGACCAACGTGGTTGCTCAGTTTTGAAGTGTCGCCTGCAAGTTGCCATGTTTTCCCGGATTGATCGGTCAATGACCAGTTGCCAGCCGAGCCACTCAGGCAGCCTTCAATGGAATTGTTGCTGCTATCGCTTGAGGTCTGGGTGGTTTGGGTCGTGCTGGTCTGGGTTGTCGTTGAGCTGGTATCGGGACTCGTTGACTGGCCGGATGAAGTCGAAGATGGAGATGACGTCGACTGACCGGATGAAGTTGACGAAGGCGATGCCGACGACGGCGAAGTTGATGATGGAGATGTGGACTGTTGCGAGCTTGTGTCCGGTGTTGTTGACGGCGACGAGCTGCTTGGCGAGGTTTGCGCCACAGCCCAAACCGCCGATAACAACAGAATTGCTGTGATCAAGGATGTCTTTCTCATGTACGTTCCTCCTGGTTTTTAGGCCTACGTGACTCCGGCCTCGAGAAGAGTGGAAGCAGCGCTAAGGACTTAGATCATTTGCGCACTCGCGGGTTTGCCTCTGTCGCGATCAGGAAGGAAAGAAACGAGAGCTGCGGAATCCCACAGAAAGAGATTCCGCGTCTCCGGATAGCCAGTTTCCTAGTTCGATAGGACTAAGTGTCCCGTGCTATCAGTTCAGGGACGTCACAGACTTGCAGTGCCTGTGGAACATAGCTGCAGCAGGGATCTTCAGCAAACATATCTCCCGTCATTGCATAAGCACGTGCGCGTGAACCGCCGCAGATTTCCTTGAATTCGCACACTCCGCACTTACCCTGCAAATTGGAAGTGTCGCGCAGTGCCTTCAGCATTGGTGAATGGCGATAGATTTCCGTCAGGCTGTCCACCCGCACGTTCCCTGCTGAGACTGGCAAGAAGCCGCTGGGACAAACTTCGCCGGTATGCGAAACAAATACAAATCCCTTTCCATCATTAATGGGCAAGAGTCCGGGGATGGTCTTCTCCCAGCCATCGTCTCCGGCTGTGAATGGGTTTTGGCCTCTGCTCTTGAGCCGCTGCTGGATGATGTAACGGCGATAATGCTGCGCTTCCGTTGTCTTCACCTTAAAAGGCAGTTCCTTGGAGAAGCGGTACAGCGTTGCGAATGCCTGCTCTACTTCATCGGCGGTAAGCAGGTCTGCCATCTGCGCGCGGCCTGTGGGTACCAGGAAGAAAGCGCTCCAAAGCACCAGCTTAAACTGTTTCAACAGGTTCGCCATGTTTTCAAGGTCATGCATATTTCGTTTAGAAATACTGGTGTTGACCTGGATGGGAAGACCGAACTCGTTCGCCCAATGAATCGCTTCCAGCGTTCGGGCAAACGAGCCGGGTACGCCGCGGAAAGCGTCATGCAATTCCGGAGTCGCGCCGTCAAGGCTTACGGCCATTCTGGAGAGATGAGCGCGTTTCAAGTCGGCAATAGCTTCGCGCGTGAGCAGAGGCGTGGCGCTGGGCGTCATGGCCGGATGTAGGCCCTGGGCCACGGCCCGACGCACCAGATAAAAGATGTCAGAGCGCTTCAAGGGATCGCCACCGGTAAGAATGAAGATTGGCGGCTTCAAGTCGGCGACATCCCGAATCAGCTTCTCCGCTTCCATGGTCGTTAATTCCAGCGGATGACGCTTTGACTGCGCACAGGCGCGGCAGTGACAGCAGGACAGATCGCACGCCTGCGTTGTTTCCCAGATCACGATCAAAGGGCACCGGTTCAGATCAAAACTTGTATTCATTGCCACCCATCCTTAAAGAAGCTTTGACGCAAATTATGCAATGATCCTAAGGTGTTGTGGCCACTGGGGATGTGATGGAGGTCACATCTCCCAATCTGACGGTCCACCTCAAGGTGTGTTGTGATAGTGATCACACCGCTAAACTTCCGGGCCTTATATACTGCCTTCGCAATCATTCGATGAAACGCGGTATCAGCGCAGGTCTCTTTGGCGCGGAAGGGTTCAAAGCGGAATGAGAACGTTTCGTGATTGGCTCTCACCCATTGTTTTCTTCTCAAACAACCTAATCAGTCTGGCAGGTGTTGTCGTAGTCACCGCTTCGGCGGTTACCTGGCTGGTGTTTCTGCCCATCACATTGCGCAGCGGCAGCGTGCATCCTTACGTGGGTATTGTTGTCTACCTGCTCTTGCCGGGAATTTTTATTGGCGGTCTTCTGCTCATCCCGCTTGGCATTTACCTGCGCAGGCGGGGAATGCGCAAAAGAGGCGAACTGCCGGCGCATTTTGAGCCTATTGATCCGCGAAACCCGGAGCTTCGCAAGCTTGCGGGTTTCATCGCCGTTACCACCTTTATCAATATCGTGATTGCCAGCCAGCTTTCGTACAGCAGCGTGCGTTACATGGAGACGCCCAATTTCTGCGGCGCTACTTGCCATGTGATGAAGCCGGAATTCGCCGCCTATGAAGTGTCGGCGCATTCCAAAGTGGAGTGCGTTGGCTGCCACGTTGGTCCTGGAGCAAGCGGATTTATGCGCGCCAAGGTAAATGGCGTGAGGCAGGTGATTCACATCGCTTTCAATACTTACCCGCGCCCGATCCCCGAGCCTCTGGAAAGGCTCCGTCCGGCCACGGAGACGTGTGAATCCTGCCATGCTCGCCGCCGCTTCTTTGGCGATCGAATGCGGGATCTGGCCAGCTATGGCACAGACGAGCAGAACACGCTCACGCACACTGTTTTAATGATGCACCTGGGGACAGGCGGACCGCACAGTTCCGGCGTGCACGGCGCTCACCTGGGTGAAGGCGTTACCCTGCGCTATTACGCGTCCGATGATGTCCGCCAAAATATTCCGTACGTTGAGTACACGTCTGGCGGCAAGAAGACCGTTTTTGCCGCGCCCGGAGCCAAGCCCGATCCAACAAAGTTGCGCGCCATGCAGTGCATCGATTGCCATAATCGGCCGGCTCACACCTTCCAGCTCCCCGAGCGCGCCATTGACCGCGCCATGTTCTTTGGCGATATTTCGCCAACGCTGCCCTTCGCCAAGAAACAAGGTTTGGAAATTGTGAAACAAACGTATGCCACCGGCCAGGATGCGACCGCCAAGATTCCTGCCGCGTTTGAAGACTATTATCGCAAGACCTATCCTGAGATTTACGCGCAACGCCGAACTGAAGTGGCCAGCAGCGCCCAGGCATTGCTGGGAGTTTATCAGCGGAATGTTTTTCCCGAAATGAAGATAACTTGGGGCACCTATCCCAATAATCTGGGGCATACGGACTTTAACGGGTGCTTCCGTTGCCACGATGAACAGCATGCAAGCGCGGAAGGAAAAACGATTACCCAAGATTGTAGCGCCTGCCACAACGTGGTTGCGTCCGACGAGAAAAATCCCAAGGCCCTGGTTGAACTGGGATTGTCGCCAGGCGCTGGAAAGTAGCTATTTTTTCCCTGGAGAATTTGCCATGCCGCCCTGGTTCTCTGCAGAGACGGTGGAGTCGCCTTTTTCCAGCAGCTGGTAGGCTTGCGAGATTGTCATGTTGTCGCTGATGCGATGAAATTCCGTCATTCGCTGAAGTTGTCTCACATTGATGGTCTTGAAAATCACAGCGTGGCCGGACATTCTTACATCCAGGGCAACGATCTCCCAATGATCGTCTCCGACGCGGCTTTGCTTAACGGAAAACGTTCCGCCCTTATTCAGCCTTCCCAGCAGACCCCAGCCAAAGGTCACATCTTCAAACAGGGAACCATCCAGCCGGGACATGCGAAGCGCAGTACGGTCAATCCAGATCATTCCGCTCAAGGACCGGAACACCTGCAACTCCCGAGTTGGAGGGTCGTAATGAGGGTTGGGAAAAAATGAAAGCCTGACTTGGCCGTTCTCTGCGCCCTCGTATTTGAAGATAAAAGCTTCAGGGATTGCCTTGAACATCTGCACTCCCTTTTCTTCATCTTCCTTGGCGCGTTTATCGCGCTTTGCCCGCTCGCTGGGATCTTCCACCAGTTTTTTCATGCGGAGCTCATCAGCCGAGCGCTGTTCCGGGGTCAGCGGCTTGCCATCAATAAGCAACGTGCGCGCGAGTTGTCCTTCCTTGGTGTCGATAACATCGCGGTCCTGCGAGCCTTTTTCGTCTTCGCGATGGATGTGATAGCGCCAGTGCGTGTGGTCGGCAGCATCCGCTTCTATCTGGTGCTTGATAGCATCTTTTACCAACTGGTTTGCGTCTTTCGGCAGCGCGGGCAGATTGTCCGGCGTGGTCTGTCCGTGCAGTGCGAGGCCGAGACATGCAATTAGCAGGAGCATTGCAACGCGCCGCAGGGAATTGAAATGACTCATGGTATTCAAAAGCCGGTACTTATTTATTTAGAGCCAAAAAAGCAGCAGCTAGTTGCATTTTACCTTTTACGGCGACTGCTGGCGATTTGGGAATAAAGTAAAAAGAGGCAGCTTTGCAGCCGCCCCTTTATTGATCGACCTCTCGGAAAGGCAGTCCCATTGGCTCAACAGCCGCGACTTGCGTTCAGAACCGCTGTTCCCCTGGTTTCGGCTCCGCCCGTACGCCGCGACATTCCGTCCGGTCGACATATAACTTAAAAGCAAACAGACAGCCAAACTGGCCAGAGTTCAGCAGTTTCTTGAAAATATGTAAGCTGTTGAAAAATATGGCCTTGGATGCCGCGACCCTGGAGGTGGTGAAATAGTTACTGTTTACTTTATTGTAAACACGTAAAGTTGGGCAGCAGAATGCCGTCAATGAGCACCGGATTGCCTTTCCGGCGCACACCTACAGTAACTATTTGATTTTGAAATACAGCAGTAAACTAGCCGTCAAACTCCTGATTGAAATCGCGACAGGCGTTCCAAAATAAGAGAATCGGTCTCTCAAGAGAGCGATGACAGAAAAGGTGCCGAAATGTGGAAACCGCGTCCTGAAGACAACAAGCCCATGAACATGAATCCGACCCAGCCTGCGCAGCCTGTCCCCCCGCCAGCTGTTGTCGCCGCACCCAGTACTCCCACCCCACATAAAGAAACCCCGAAGGCCAGCGATTCGCACCGCGCGGACGTAGGGCACATCGGCAAGTCAGTGCAGATCAAAGGCGAGCTTACCGGTAGTGAAGACCTTTATCTGGACGGCTCAATTGAAGGTACGGTCGATCTGCGCGACCACAGCCTGATCATCGGTCCGAATGGAAAAATTAAAGCCAGCATTAGCGCGCGCGATCTCGTCGTTCATGGCCGGGTTGAAGGAAACATCACCGCCACCGGACGCGTTGAGCTGCGCAAGTCTTGTACGCTGATTGGCGATGTCAGCACGCAACGCATTGTGATTGAAGATGGAGCGTTCTTTAAGGGCGCCATCGATATCAAGGAGAAAAGCCAGCCCGCGGAAACACGCAAGCCTCTGGCGGTTGCGGCCAGCGCAGGCATGGGCGTCGGCAGCACTTCATCCTCCAGTTCGAGCGCCTCAAGCTACAGCGCCAGCTCGGATTCGCAGGGTTCCTTTTTGGATAGCAAATAAGGTAGAGTTAAGGGAGCGTGAGTTCCTCCGATAACAATTTAATGCGATGGTTCCGTGGAGCAGGCAGCTCTCAGTCCAAGCCGCAAGAGGGCGGCAAATCTGCGCCACGGACCAGGCGCACCTGCATTGGACTGGGCGAATTCATGCGCAGCCTGAGCAGCACTGGCGAGAAGAAAACCTGCGTTCTTGACTTGGGACCAACCTCACCTACAAACATCGCCCTTCTAACCGAGCTTGGGGTTCGCCTTTTCAATGAGGACATTTTGCGAGAATCGCAGGATGAAAGCTATGCGGTGAAGCAGGAAGACGGTACTCTTGAGTTTGACGCAGCAAAATTCTTTGCGGAAAACCTCAATTATTCTTCTGACCAGTTTGACGCCATTCTGTTCTGGGATGTGGCTGACTACCTGCCTGAGAGCCTGGTAAAGCCCCTGGTTGAGCGCCTGCAGGCCATGCTGAAGCCCAAAGGCCACCTGCTCGCCTTCTTTCATACCAAGGATGCTGGAGTGGAGTCGTTGTATTCGCGCCACCATATCGTGCAGAAAGATACGCTTGAACTGGAGCCACTTCAGGGATTTAAGCTGCAACGGATCTTCAATAATCGCCACATCGAAAATTTGTTTAAGGACTTTGCTTCCCGCAAGTTCTTTCTTGGCCGCGATAACATCCGCGAAGTCTTGATGGTTCGCTGAAGCGCTTCGAACCGGCTCAATCTTGTAAAATTTACCCGGCGTAAATCGACGTATTCGAACTTTGCATACTCAGAAGTGGTATTTAAGTACCTATAAACTATATCCAGCTTGGATTCGCCTTAATCCTCTGATCTGGGGATTTTTTTAATTCAGCCCTGAAATTCCGTGCTGATCCTTATTATTCAACAACTTAAACTTCCTTGCAAAACTTCATGGCCTCGCACGTTCTTTGGGCATCTCGATTGCAGTAGTAATAGCGTCGAGTGAATGACGGTAATCAAAAAGGGACCCTGCAGCGGGCCGAAAAAGAGGTAGATTAAATGTCTAGCAGCGTAAGCGTCATCAGTAATTTTGGAATTCTTGCCGCAAGAGAAAATCGCACCGTTAACTACGATGCAATTTACGGCGAGCACTGCCACAGAATTTACTCCCTGGCTTTTTGGATGACCGACAATGAGCTGACAGCTGAACAGCTCTCCTCCAACACATTCCTGCGTGCCTTCGCATCAACCACAGAGCCAAAGACCGAACAGATTGACCAGGCATTCCTGGCTGAGATCCGCGAACTGACCACCATTGGTACCTTGACGTTGAACAGCAGCGTCGCCGCAGAAACAAAGAGCGTCAGCGGCAATGTAAAGCGGGTACATCTGGAGCGGGCGATTGTGGAACTGCCAGCCACGGAAAAAATGATTTTCCTCCTTCACGATGTTGAAGGCTACACCCATGAAAAAATTGCGCATCTGCTTGGCCTGGATGTAAAAGAATCGCAGTTCGGACTGCACCAGGCTCGTTTGCAGATGCGGGAGCTGATTTCTCGCATGTCGTAAAAGCCGTCGATTGTATCTCCTCTCTCCTTACTCTCCAACCCTTCGTCTGAGCGAAGGGTTTTTTTCTCTCATCTAAATGCAAGTCTCTGAGTTCTATTAACTTTGGGATATTTAGTTATGTTAATTTCAGGGAAATCTGAAACTTTTTCCGCGATCCTACGTCTATCCTAATAACTACATACGCAGTACCCCCACGTGGGCGTCGCCCCTATACCGGCGCCCACTTTCTTTTTATCCAGAACTTCTCGTCCTTGGGATCTCAACACTCGACTTGAAAAAATCGAGCCGCCGCACTGGAATTAATTGTGAGGCATTTCAAAAAGGGCAACAGAAAGACACGATTCCGGTTCTAATGAACCGGATAGATGAAGCATGGTGGCTTCCATGACCGAGAAAAATAAATTAGAGTTTCAGCCACAGCACACAACAATGGAGGGCGGAGAAATGGATTGGAAGAAAACGCTGATGATTGGGTCTTTTGCGGCCGGGACAATTCTTTTCCTGACCGGACGGCGGCCAGCGGGTCTGGCAGTTGCCGGAATTGGCGTAGCAATTTTTGCCGTTGAGCACCCGGAGAAGTTCGAAGAACTGTGGCAACGCATGCCTGAGTACATTGACAAGGGCAGCAAGTTTGTCGATATGGCATCCACTTTCCTGGAGCGTATGGGCCAGGATAGAGGAGGTGGTTATCGGAATATGCCGGCTGCTGGCGGCAATCGCTTTTAGTAATTCAGCAGATGGCAGGGACTTCAATGGGCCGGGCACTCCTGGCCCTTTAGTTTTTGTGATCGGCGGCCGGCCTCACGCTGGCCGTGTCTTTCCTGATTTCCAGCGAGATACGTTGACGCTCCGCCTCATCAATGCGCAATGCGAAATTCACAAAGGCCCCGTATCTATCCGGCGGAATCACCTGGATCGGGATGCGGAAATCGCGATGAATATCGATCTGGTGCGGCATCCGCACAAAGCGCAAACTATATTCCCCGAATTCCGTTTTCTCCGTGAAATCAGAGGGCAGGGAATGCACCTCCGTTCCATCAGGCAGATGCAAATGGAAGACAGTGCTTTCAAAAAGTAGCGATTCAATGAAGAGTGGAAACTTCCGTGTTGCTGACTTGCCATAAAGAGCGGCCAAGCCGAGCGCCGGAGCGAGTTGATCGATCTCCGTTGATTCGCTCTGCGAATTGATAAACTGCGGAACGGTACAACGGACTGAAAGCTTCAGTGGCTGCTCTAGATCGTTCTCATGTGCAGCGGTCCCGGAGACCGTCGCAACGTCTGGAAAAATTCGCATTGCCAGCTGCTCAAAGAACAAATCGTGTTCGCGCTCGCTGGCATTGCGAAGCGTGTTGCGTACTTCCTGAGCGCGCATTGAGCCGAGCTGTACATGAAGGTCGGCCACCAAATTCCCGTTAGGAAATGACACTTCAGCTTCCGCCACGCTTTTTTCAGACGCCAGCCGTGGATTCAACGCTATTACTTCCGGTTTTTTCTCTTCTTCAGTCAGCAAAGGAATGAGGTGCGCCTCTCGCGCATCCAGCGAAGGCGGTATAACGCCGAAAGGTAGGCCATCGGATTCTGCATCCACATCTGTAGATTCGCCGTTTGGCAGCCAGAAACGTATCAAAGGCTCGGTGAAGCAGGAGAGTTCCTCGCCACAGTTCTGCTCAACCTTGCGTGCCAGCAGTAGCTCTGCTTTGAGTCCAGCAGCTCTTGCCAGCGCCAACAGTGCGATTGTCCGGCTGCCTTGTCCGCTTGCCAGCGTGTCCTCTGCCGGACTCACGGCCCACTCTGGACCAGTGGAATCGATTTTGCTTGTGACAAACCGGTATAAACGCTTTGCCTTCTCGACGTCTCCTCCAGCTTGTGAGAGATGAAGGGCCGTCAAGGTTTCATACACGTGAAGCCCCGCTCGCGAAGCGTCCATCAACTCATCGCGCAGCCTTGCGCTCGTCTTTTCCGCCTCAGCAATAGTTACGGTAGGCAGCAGATTGATCGATGGCATAAATGATTCGGCAATGGCCTGGACAATGTTGTCGCGCTCCCAGACCCGGATCACCATTCCATTGTTTTCACCCACCAAAGGCAATGGGGTACCAGCTTGCTCGCGTACCTGGAGCATCCCTTCAGGTGGATTGAGCAGAACAAATCGGGAATGCAGGATGGGTGCGGCGAAAGATCCGAATGTATGAGCACTGGCGCTTTCCGGCATCAAATCCAGCTCGGCATAATGCAGCACATATTCTTCTTCAATGGCATCGCCCGGCTCCAGCGCAGGCATGGAAATGGTAGGTTTCTGCTGCGCCAGTTCGGGTTCAATAATTTCGCCATCGGCTTTGATGGTGCGCAGCTCCAGCAAATCAGCCCCGCGAGGCAGCGCAACTTCCCCATAGCGGCTGATGCCGTCTTTGTTTAGCGTACGAGTGATGCAGTGTACGTACACTGAGACGCGGCCATCATTGCGGACGCGTGCTACTTTGTCAGACAGCAAAATCACCGCATCGCCGCCAGAGAAATTTCTTTGCGCCGATTTGCGCACCAAATCAATGCCATCGCGGCGGTATGGAGCAAAGAATTCTCCAGTATTCGCGAATCCTTCCGCGCGTTCGCTTCGGCTGTCCTGCGCCACTCCCGTGTCTTTCAGTGCGGGTACGTAGTCTTTGGCATTTGTGGCGATTTCTCGCAATTGCCCTGCCTGTAGCTTTGCCGCGCTGATCTGGTTGTCCAAAAGCAATTGCTCCACCAGGAATCGCCGGGCTGCCCTATGCAAGGGGTTCTTTGCAACCAACTGCTGGAGGTATGCTGCGGCGGCGCTATGGCGTCCGGACTCTGCCAGCAATCGAGGGTATTGCAGTGATTCCGGCGCGCAAGAAGCCATCTGCCGTTCTATTTGAAGCGCTTTGTCCTGTTGCGCCGCTGCGTTATAGAACTTCACCGCCTCGGCAAGTCGGGAGCAGGAAGCGTGTGACTCCAGCAAGCGACTCAGCAGTGCGGGCCCATCCACCTGGTTGTGCTTGGAAAGGCTAAATGCCAGTTGCAATGCCGTTTCCGACTGAGGACGCTCGGCCAGAATGCTCATTACATCAGAACGGATGCCGTCAGGTTGGTCACGTTCCACGGCGTTCTCCGCCGATTTTAGCCGCGCTAGCAAAGCAGAGGGTTGCGCCGCTGCTACGGCCTTCCACGCGGCATCGGCCCGCGGCGAATGCTCTTCCGCTGCGGAATAAAGAAGCGCCTGCAGATACTTGTAGTAGCCGCTGCCCTGAAGCCCTTCCGCGTGAAGCAGTGTCGCCATTTCCGCAAAATCATCGCGGAAAAAGGCAGCCAGTGGCCGTATATATTGTTCCAGCGCCTCAGGAAGCGCAACCTTCTTCTGTGTTGGCACTTCAAATTGCGGATGCAGCGCGACACTTAATGGTGCGGCGTCCGTTGTGAACTTGACCAGAATGCGATGGTGGCCTGCTGCCAGGGATAGTGAGCTTGAATCCCGGTTTGGCGCGCCAGCATAACGAGCATCATGAAACAGGACCGATTTTCCGTCCACGAAAATTTCATATGTTCCAGAACTCAGCACATCAATGCGTGTGTTTGTTCTCGTCGCCAGATCGACCTCGCTGGCTGCGTAAAAAATTCCGTTGGAAGAGAGATATTCCGGCAGAGCAACCATGCCGTCGCGGAACCAGAAGCGCTCGGGACGGATCTTGTGAGAACGATATCCAGGCGGAACAGCCGGTCCGTCGTGCCCAGTTTTTGCAGCGGACGAGTCCGGTTCGGATGGATATTGCTCGCGAAAAAAAGGGCCTGTCTCCGGAAGCCAGTGGCGTTCAAAATCAACGTTGTTGTAATGCCCGAATGGGCCAACAATCTGCCAACGGGTAAGCAGTCCGCTGGAATTAGCGGCTGTGTCTAAATCAACGTTTGCTCCGTCCCAGGCAGCCGCTACCAGCGCCAGCCTGAGGTTGAACGTGCATCCGTTGTAGATTGCCGCAGCCGATTTTACCCGGCGAAGCATTGAGTTAAATGCCAGGCTATTCGTCGCGTGTTGCAGGATGCGGGCTGAGGCGACTTCGTGCAACTCCGGAGCAGCCGGCAATTGGCAAAGCCGCAGAGCTGAATCCAGTACCACTTGAGGATGTTCCTGTAATTCAGCGGTTTCCATCCGAACGAAAAGCGCCACAGCATCTTTCGGTGCTTGATGCAGACGCAGTTCGGCGGCGTCTGCTGCCGCCGGAAGATTGAACTCAGAAAACTTCTGGAGCGGGGAATTGTCACTTTTGTAGAGACCACTCGACGGCGGTGTTTGCGAGAATCCCACACCGGTTCCCGCGCACAAAAAAGTTAAAAAGAGAGCAAAGGACGCGAGTCTCATTGAGGCAGACTCAAAGTAATTTCATTGCGGAAACTGCGTTCCGCCTGGGCACAGAACTGCCGGAACGCCGGATATTCCGCAGCAGTGACGCGAGCCTTTTCAAACTGGACATGGCTCTGAATGATCACTTCGCCCCGAGATTTCTTGTAATGCAGCCGCAATGCCCCGAAAGCGCTGCTGATGTTCTGGTCGCGCGGCAGTGACACCACCTCTGCACCTTGCGGCAGCGCGATGTGGATTTCTTCCTCCGTGGTCCATGGCGAGGGCAGGACCACATCCTGCGTGCGCGTGCTCGAGTTGGCAAGGGCAGTTACATACGAGCGCGGCATCCATGAAGAACTGAGAGAGACCACGCGCTTATATTGCGGGGAATTCAGCGCTCCCTGGAATTCCACGCTCACGCTGCTGGAAAGCACTTCCGCGCCATGTACCGCCACGCTATCCACCTGCACATTGGGGAAAACTTCCGCCAGGTCGCGGCGAAACGTATCGAGCTGTTGTTCTCGGACCGCCAGGTCGTGCCGCAATCCGGGCGCATCTTCACCGCGGGTGGTGGTTGAGCCGCTGAACTGTATCACGCCCTGCGCGGAAAGCTCTCCGCGGATGACATGGCGCGTGTAATTGTCGGCAACCCGACTCATGGGAATATGGCGTATCTGCGCTGCTCCGCCCAGGCTTACAGTGAGTGAGAACGCTCCCTGGTCTTCCAGCGGCAACTCACGTCCGGCGTATTCAGCTGTGCCATCGAGCCAGAGGTCATACTTGGGTACATAAACAATGGCGTGGTTGAACACCGCGATGGAAGCCGGCTCTGCCGCTACATCACCCAGGGAGCGCGTGCGTACCAGCGCGATTTCGGCTTCAATTCCCGCCGCCCGCAACAGGGCGATCATCAAGCTGGCCTTGTCTTTGCAATCGCCAAAGCGTCGCGCATAAATTTGTGTCACGGGATAAGGCTTGTAACTATAAATGCCAAACTCCAGCGCCACGTAGTGCGTGCTGCGCAATACAAACTCCTGGATGGCACGGATCTTTTCCTTGTCTGCCTGAAGTCCATTGGTAATTCGGGAAAGTTCATCGTTGAGCGATTGGTCCAGCGCAAATTGCGGACGAATAAGATCTGCATACCACGAACCGAGCTCTTTCCAATCGCCCATGGTAGAGACGTGCACGTATGGAGAAGTTTCAGTCACGCCAGGGCTGCGTGGCTCGCGCGGTAATGCCGGAACCTCCCGTGATTCCCAGAGAAATACCTGCGCGCCGTCCCTGGCGGAAACGCTTGCAGGATTAACTTTTTCAGCATGGGCAAAAATGTTTTGGGCTGCGGGCGCAATCAGCACGTATCTCTTCAGCAGTTCCGGCCCGCGACCGGCAAATAAAACCAGCTCACCAAAATATCCGTTATACGGAGCGGAGCGCCGCCTGGGCACCAGCGAATACTCCAGCTCAACCACATCGCCCTTCTCCAATCCGGAGAAACGGAACTGCTCCAGGCTCATGTCGTAATACATTGAACCGGGCGTATCGGAATCTTCGCGCGTACCCAGTTCCTGCGCGTCCAGAACCAGTCCATTTGGTTTCCAGGCACGCGCGTGGATCACGCGCAACTCTTCACTCGATGGCGAATAGCGAATCGTGCTGACGCGATGTGTCTCCAGCGCAGAGTCGGTTCCAACCAGGTAGAGTTGCTGAACATGCACTCGGTCCAGTCCACTGGGCAGAAGCTCCTGCACACGAATATCAGCCAGGGCGGTATCGGCAGGCGCCGGAGGATGGGCAAATGCCTCCTTCACCAGCATTGCGGGATCGGCAAGATACTGAGCGTCTGCGGCCAGCATGTCCGGACGCGCGGCGCTGGAAGCCTTTACCAGCTCCTGCTGGGCTTCGCGATCAAGATGCAGGGTTTCGTCTACCTGGGCCAGACGCCAGTGTGCGTCAGGGTTCTGTTCATCCAGCGCAACGAATCGCAGCAGAGACTTCCTTCCGCCTTCCGCATCGCCACAATCGATCTGCACTTGCGCCAGCCGCGACCATATATCCGGCTGATTGGGCTCAAGCCGAGAGAGAGCGATGTAATCCGCCTGCAAGTCGTACTTCATGTGTCGGCGTTCATGGAAGCGGGCCAGCAGCTCTATTTGTTCGCGATTTTCGGCTGCTTCTGCGACTACGGAAGCTGCCAGCCGCGCGGCATCATCCAAAAGCCCCATCTGCTCGTAATCCAGCGCCAGGCGCGACTGGAGCCACAGCGGGCCAGGCCATTGCTTTTCCAAGCGGCGCAAATCCGGCAGCGCCTGCGACCGGAGTCCAAGATTTAGGAATAAACTGGCGCGGCGTTCACGAATCACAAAATCGTTTGGCGCGGCTTGTGCAGCTGCGGCCAGCACGTCACGAGCTTTTTCCAATTGTTGCCGGCCGACGTAATAAGTCGCCAGCTCCACGTTCAGTCGCGGATTGGAAGGTTCCAGCAACAGGCCATTCCGTAGCGCAGCAAACTTGCGGAGAGGTTCGTCCAAAAATTGAGCTGCACGGAGCCAGCGGTTTGCCGTCGGTTCTAACTCGGCCGCCTGCAGCATATGATCAGCAGCTTCAGGGGAACCGGCTAGGTGCTCCAGTTCGGCCAAAATTTCATACGACGTGGCGGTCCCAGCAGAGGCGCGGGCTTCCGCCAAAACGCGCGGGCGCGATTCGTCGGCGGCGTACCAGTGCTGCGCCCGAGGTTGCGTCGGCACCTTGAATGCGCGGAGGTCGTCAATGTAAGCAGCCGCCTCATTTCTTATGACCTCTTTTTCCGTCGCGGACTGATGAACATTTTCAAGGAAAAGCTGCACCTGGTGGCGATCGTCAACAAAGTCACGCAAACGTCGGGCGTGGTCCAGGAGCGCCAGTTTTTCCAGCTTGCCGGCTGAAGGCCATTGTGAGCGGAGATTGTCCAGCTCTAAATCGTAAGAGTTGCGAGATTGCGCGCAAAGCGCCAGAGACGACACCAGCAGACAAACCAGCGGCATGTGGCGCAGCAGGTTTCGCATAAGCATCTTGCGGGGAAAGGACCTTAAGCCATTCGAGGGGAGAAATACGAGTGCCCCAGGCGGCTGTTTGGCCGCCCGGGGAGAATCGCAAATCAGTTAAGTCGCCTTCCTCTTTCGGCTCCGTTTCCCCCAGGTTTTTAATCTGCCGTAGCCGGAGAGATCAGCTCAACTCTTCATGATTGGTTAAGGTGAGATAAGTATCCAGCTACATAGGATTTCCAGCCATTCATCGAAAAACCTAGAGAACCGGTAAATAGACCTTAGTGGCGTAGAAAGGCTGACATCCCGTGGTTACCGAGGTTCATCTGACTGAACGAAACTGGAGGTTATCGCGGCCCATGGCACGTCTGCTGCTCATACTCTTTCTCGCCGCAGGTGTGGCTGGTACCGCAAGATCTCAGGACCTCCATTTGAGCGAGTCCGGTTCAGCCGTGGTGCTTTCTCACTCGGCCTTCGCCCACGGTTATCGGCACGGATATGAAGAGGGCTATCACGCAGGCAATACGGACGTTAGCCTGGGCACTCTGCCGCGCCGCAAGTCCCACGATTTCTACGGGTTCAAATTGGGCTATTCCTCGCAATTTGGTCCACGCAAACTGTTTGAACGCGGTTTTATGGCCGGTCTGAAGGCTGGTTATGGCGACGGTTACTCGGGAAGGATGTTCCGGGCTGTCGATATGCTCAGGTCGGTCTCTGCCTCACTTGAAGAGTCGCATTCGGTTACCGATCCTCAGTTCGCTCACTTTGATGATGGCTTTGTTTCCGGATACGACGAAGGCTTTGGTCGCGGTGCTTCAGACCAATCTTCCACCGCCCAGGTAGATTTCCATATCGTTGGTTGCGTCAATTCCCAGAAGGAGCACAATCTCCCGGGAGGGGAAAGTTACTGCGAGGGGTTCCGTCGCGGCTTTGCCCTGGGCCATGCAGATGGGTTTTTGCTGCGTCCAGAGGGTGGCCGACTGGAAGCCAGCAAGTAACCCAAGCAGCACTCCTCACTCCTTGCGCTTCAACTTCAGTACATGTACCCTGCTAATTAATGGGCTTGGGCCAAGGTTCATGATACTTTCAGGTCACGCGCTCTATTTTTTGCTTACAATACGCACATTCACGCCACGGTCTTGGAAGGAGTTTTGATGAAAGCAGGCGCATCGAAGAGAACGATTCGCATAGCTGTGGTAGAGAGCGATCCTCTGCGGTTTATCGGACTGAAGTCGCTGTTCGATACGGAAACGGACCTCGAACTGGTTTCATGCAGTTTGGCTGAATTGGGCCCACGCAAAGATATCGACCTTGTGCTGCTGGGCACACGGGCGGGACAAAACCTGTTTGACGTAATGGCCGGCCTCAAAGCTGCACGCCCTGACCTGCGCATCATTGTTACGGGAAGCGGCGCAGACGACGAAACAATTTTGAAAGCTCTGGCCGCTGGCGCAAAAGGCTATGTTGACGAAGCCGCATCCCCAGCGGAGTTCATCCAGGCCATGCGGATCGTGCATGCTGGTTCGGTCTGGGCGCCGCGTCGAGTGTTGTCCATTTTCATCGAACGTGTGACATCTTCGCCGGGACGCATCTTTCCCGCAGGCAGGGTTACATTCACTGATCGTGAAAAAGAAGTTCTTGAACTGCTGGTGGTGGGACGCTCCAACAAGGAAATCGGATCGGTGCTGGGCATTGAAGAGCGCACGGTGAAAGCGCACGTGGCCAAGTTAATGCGCAAAGTCGGCGTACAGAACAGAATTGCACTCTCCGTGCATGCGATTACGCATTCGCTCGTGACTTCCTCTAAATAACCGCAAGGAAAATTTTTAGGCCCGGCAGACCATCTGCCGGGCCTTTTATTTAGGACCGAACAGAATTTGGGTGTTTACTAACTTGGTATCTCCGTGAGTACATGTCCGAACCCGCATCAGGCAAGGAACCCCGGTTACTTGCCGCGAAAACGGTGTGGATGGATACTCTACTCACCTACCACAGAACCTGGGAGACGGGGTTGGACACGGTCACGAGGGTCACCGTATCCAACCCTTTATTATTTTTCCGCATCTACACACCTGCTTCCAGCGACTAAAATCATTTTGAGGAGATTATGAAAACACTGCTTCGTGTTGTGTTGTGTGCAGTCACGCTTGTAAGCGGGGCCTTCGCTTCAGAAGCCGCCTCCAGCCGGTTGGAAACGGCGGCAACCGTATTGGACGAAATCATGGCCACTCCGGATAAAGGCATTCCTTCAGACATTCTTGGATCGGCAAAGTGCGTGGCAGTGGTGCCTAATCTGCTGAAGGGCGGATTTATTGTTGGCGGCGCGCATGGCCGCGGCATGGCCACGTGTCGCACCGCGACGGGCTGGAGCGCTCCAGCGCCGTTGACCACAACCGGCGGAAGCGTTGGCTTGCAGATTGGCGGACAAGCCGTTGACCTGGTTATGGTGGTAATGAACGATCGAGGAATGCAGGCGCTGCTTACCAACAAATTCAAGCTCGGGGCAGATGCGTCTGTGGCTGCCGGGCCGGTAGGACGCCATACTGAAGGTTCCACCGACTGGAAGCTTCGCGCGGAAGTGCTTACTTATTCACGGGCGCGCGGTCTGTTTGCAGGCATAAGTTTCAATGGCGCAGTGATCAAGCAGGATGAAGACGCAACCGGCGAACTTTATGGCCGCCAGATCGACTTTAAGACCATTCTGACCGGATCAGTTCAACCACCGCAGTCAGCAGAAAAATTCCTTGCCGCGGTGAAACGGGCAGCCGGAACAGACGTCGCTCCCTCGAGCAATCCTTCAAATCCGCCAAGTTCGCGAGCCTCGAGCCCGGTGAATCCGCCGGCCGCTACGCCGACACCGACGCCAGAACCGACTCCGGCAGCTGAACCCGCTCCGGCCACGGAAACCACGCCGAGCCCCACGCCAACGCCAACACCGCCGGCGCGAATGTAGTCCGGCAATTTTTCAGAAAACTAAAAGGGAGCCTAAACCAAGGCTCCCTTTTTATGCAATTATCATTTAGTTACTGAAAACTTCTGGTTAGTGCTTGTGTGCATCCGGCTTCGCGTCGTGGTGATCATGAGCGGCAGCGCCATGCATGTGTTCGTGCTCTTCCTCTTCTTCCTTGAAAATCGGAGGCGCGCCCAGGCTGCCCTTCGGAGGGAGATGACGGATGTAGTGGACAATATTCCACATTTCCTCATCCTCCAGAATTCCTTTCCATCCCGGCATGCCGGAAGGCTTGATGCCGTTTTCTATGATCCACTTAAGTTGGCCGTCCGTATAATCCTGCACGTCTTTCACCGCGAGATCAGCCACTGGGGGATCCATCTTCCCGGCAAACGGAACGCCCGTGGCCTGTCCGTCGAGTCCGTGACAGATTTGGCAATGGTGCTGGAAGTGTTCGCCGCCTTCTTTGGCAGCATCAGGTGTGTAGGCAATCGGATTTTTTACATCCTTACCGCCGATCGTGACTTCATGTTTTATCTCATTCGTCACGGCATTCTCAGTCTTGCCTGGGGTACCGGCCTTGCAGCCACACATTGCAATAATGGCAAGAGCCGCCAGTGCGTGGGAAAACTTCATTGTCTTCTCCTTTTTAGTGCGCAACCATCTTAATAGCCCAGGTGTTCCGCTGTGAACCTGGACGGACGGAATCCGGCAGACACACCACAGCTTATTGAGCGCGCAATCCTCTGCCGGTTACGGCTGTTTGAATTATTTTCCCCACGATGTTACCGTCCCCAGTTGCCCACATTCCGCCACAAGCTTGAATATTTCCCTGTTTGGCTGCTGGCCACTGCTATTGGTGTGTTGCCGCGGCCAATGGCACGGGCTATTTGCGAGTCCATTGGGATGTTCACGTATGCGGTCCACCGCCGCCTGCGCAACGTCGGCCTGCGCAACTTAGACCTCGCTTTCCCGGAGAAGACGCGAAAAGAAAAGCTGCGGATCTTGCGCACACTTTTCAAAGGACTTGGACGCCAACTGGCTGAATTTGCGCTGTTCCCACGATATCGCAAGGAAAGCGCTTCAGAGATCGCGATCTACGATGGCTTCCAGAATTTTGCCGAGGCGCGCGCGCGCGGCAAAGGCGTTTTATTTCTGACTGCTCATTTTGGCGGATGGGAGATTGGATCATTCGTCCACTCGCTCAACGGCAATCCCATGAACATTGTGGTGCGCCCGCTGGACAATCCTTACGTGGACGCATTTGTAGATCGCTACCGCACGCTGCATGGCAACCGAACTTTCGGGAAACAGGATTTTGCCCGTGGCCTTCTTTCTTCAATGAAGCGCGGAGAAGTGGTAGGCATCCTCATGGATACCAACATGACACCGCCGCAAGGCGCATTTGTTGATTTCTTCGGCGTCCCCGCATGCACGGCTACCGGAGTGGCGCGTGTGGCGTTGCATACCGGCGCAGCCGTGCTGCCGGCCTTTACCATCTGGGACAAAGAGTTGGGCAAATATAAAATTCGCTTTGATCCGGCCTTACAACTCACGAAGACTGGCGACGATGAAGCTGACGTCATCGCCAACACGGCCCTTTTTACCAAGGTGATTGAGAGCTATGCGCGCCGATATCCGGAGCAGTGGCTGTGGGTCCATCGGCGATGGAAGACGCGTCCGCCCGGCGCGTCCTCCATCTATTAGCAGTCCCAGCGTAAAAAAGCGCACAGCCGAAGCCATGCGCCCAGGGATGAGAGTAGCACCGCGTCTTCAGTCGCCAAACGCTTTTGTCGCAGCTCCTTCAGGCTTGTCTTTTTCGAAAAAATCGCTAAAGTCGCCAACAAAAGCCATGATCGCCACTACCATCGACCCGGCGAGACCAACAAAGAATACTGCCTCGAGAAAAAGTATAAGAAAATGCACGGTGATTGCCTCCCGCTAGTTCCACGGTAATCGGCAATGGCATTAAGAACTTATAAAGAGTCCGGAAAGAAATTGTGGAATGAATTGCCGAGGTTTTCTGCTGCTCGTCCTCGTCCAACTGTGCTTGACCTAAGTATCCGCAGCCGTCTTCATTCCTCTATATTCCTCTATCTCTTTGGCTCACATTACTTCAGACTTGTTTCTGATTTGTCACTCCGGATCAAACCTGTAGCCGATCCACGGCTCGGTCTTGATGTACTTGGGCGAGCGCGGGTCTTGCTCTACCTTTTTCCGGATGTTGGCAATGAATACGCGCAGATATTCCGGCTGCTCCGTGCTGTTGCTGCCCCAGATTGCGGTGAGAATTGCGCGATGCGTGAGCACTTTCCCGCGATTCGCGAGGAAATATTGAATCATGTCGTACTCTTTGGGCGTGAGATGGATGGCCTTGCCATTGACCTCAACCAGGCGCTGCTGCGGGTCGATTTTGAAATCTCCGGCTTCATAAGCAACGTCAGATTGCGGCGGGGCCGCCGAGCGGCGCAGCAAAGCTCGAACCCGCGCCGTAAGTTCCGCCATGCCAAATGGCTTGGAAACATAGTCATCTGCGCCAAGGTCAAACGCTTTGACCTTTGTAGGTTCGTCTTCCTTCACCGAGAGCACCAGCACCGGAACGTCAGACAATTGCCGGATCCGTTCGCACAGTTCCAGTCCGGTGTATCCCGGCATGGAAAGATCGGTAATGACCAGGTCGGGCGGCCACGCGCGGAACGTTTCCAGGCCGGCGCGACCGTCCTTGGCGGCACGTACCTGATAACCTGCGGATTCAAGCCCGCGCAACAGGACACGCGTGATCTGGGCTTCATCATCCACAACCAGTATTTTTTGGGGAGCGTCGGTCATGAGTGTTCACCGGACGTTCCTACGTGGGAAGAATCTGGAAGCACGGCGACATTGCTATTCTCCGGAAAGTGTTTTTGCGAAACCGCGTTCTGTGGAATATTATTTTCCGCAGTCTGGCTCAATCGCGCATCGTCCAGTGGAATCATGAATTGCACGCTTGTTCCTTTTCGTTCCGGACCATCCTCAATCCATATTCTGCCGCCGTGGGCCTGCACAATGCCTCGTGCGATGGCCAATCCCATCCCGAGGCCAGGCTGAAATCCAGCACGAAAGAATTTTTCAAACACTTTGCCACGCAGTTCTGACGGAATGCCCGGGCCTTCATCGTCAACGGCGAAGTATATATTGTTCTCTTTATGCCGAACCGAGATCGTGATCTTGGCGGAAGGGCCGGAATACTTGGCTGCATTTTCCAGCAGCGTAAAAATCACCTGTGAAATCAATCGTGGATCAACCCTGGGAGAAGGCAGGCCGCTGGCGATAGCAACCTCCACCGGATGTCCGTCTAGCAATGGTCCGGCGCGGAGAAGCGCGTCCTCCACCATTTCTTCTGGCGCAACGTTTCTGCTGGCCAGCGTGACCTCGCCTGCCTGGAGCTTGGCCAGGTCCATCATGCCTTGAATGAAATGATTCAGGCGGTCAGATTCCTCTTCAATCACTTCAAAAAGCTCGCGCTGCACTTCCGGACTCACAGAACCTGCGCGAATTGTCGAGATGGCAGCTTTAATTGATGTCAGCGGTGTGCGCAGGTCGTGCGTAACGGCATCGAGCAGCGCGGTTTTGAACTGTTCGCTTTTGCGCAGGGCATCGGCTTCAGCAGCCTGGGCGGCCGCACGCTCAAACTTGCCGCGAACATGCACCAGTTCTTTGCTCTGCTTCTCTGTCAGGAGTACGCGCTTTTCCAGTCGCGACGAAAGCTGGCCAACCAATATCGCCGTGGTGACAAAAACAACGAAAGCGACCACGTCTTCCGGGCGGGTAATCAGGAATGAGTAGTACGGGCCGATAAAGAAAAAATTAAACGACAGGCCGACAAGGATTGAAGCATAGAGCGCGGGGCCGCGGCCCTGCGTTACCGCCACCAGAATGACTGGTAAAACCAGGATCAGAGCAATGCTGGTCTGGCTCAGTTCCGGACGCAGCTTTTCCAGCACCGCGATAGGCAGCGCCACGGTAAGGGTCGCAATGAGGTAACGGACGGGCCAGCGCCCGCTCCAGGAAATCACAGCTTAATTGTAGGCCATGGCTGCAAAAAGCCATTCTCAGCGATGCAAGTCATTTTGGGTGTTCTTAAAGCGCATGAAACCTGAGAAAATAGCTGTATGGCAATCGTAGTAATTGGCGGACATTCACGGAGCGTCGGCAAAACCAGTGTGGTTGCCGGTTTAATTTCAGCGCTGCCGGAATTCAATTGGACCGCCTTGAAGATCACGCAGTTCGGCCATGGTATCTGCTCGGCCGACGGCAAGCCTTGCGATTGCGATACGGGCGATGACCATTTCCGTGCTTTGAGCGATGAGAAGGACCTCAGCGGCGAAAGCGACACCTCTCGTTTTCTTGTGGCCGGGGCGAAGCGATCTCTCTGGGTGCGCACACGGCAAGGCCGCTTGGGTGATGCCATGCCGGACATCGAACGGAAAATCGCCGGCGCGGAGAACGTGATCATGGAATCGAACAGCGTGATCCGGTTCTTGCGTCCTGACTTGTACCTCAGCGTATTGGATGCCGATACTGAAGACTTTAAGGATTCTGCGCGCGAGTTTCTTGACCGCGCGGATGCGGTGATCCTGCATCAATCTGAAGCCAGAGCGAAGTGGAAGACGGTATCAATGGACGCTTTGGCAGGGAAGCCGATCTTCAAAATCCAGCCGCCGCCATATGTCACTGAAGAGATCGCGGTGTTTGTGCGCGAAAAATTGCTGGCCGGAAATACGGGCAGGAGCCGCGCAGCCGACGGAATCGCTAACAGGCTCTAGGCAGCGCCGTCCTTAAAAATTAGGAAAATAAATCAGAGAAACTACCTTGGTCCCGTAACGGGTGGCATGGGCTGTTCGCGACGCGGAGCCTCTGTTCGTTTTTGCGAACTGCCATCGCCATCGGGCTCGCGGATGAAACTGCTCGTTGCAGGCGGAGCGCCCCGTACACCTTTCTTGAGGTTTTTGAGGACATCGTCTTTGTCAACGCTGTAGTCGCGGGAGAGCCGGGTCAATGCCAGCGTCACAATGTCAGAGTGGTGGATGTCCTCTGTTCCGGGAATTCTTTTGATATCCAGCCAGATCTTGTGCACCAGATGCACGTCTTCAGTCTTCATGGTTGGCGTGTGCGGGCCAATGCGATAGCTTTCCACGGTTGAGTCCGCCCGCACCACCTGGAACACGAACTGCCGCTTCGGCTCCGGCATGGCTTCCCATGCCTGACCCAGGCGGAAAGCCTGTTCTTCTCCGGTCATCTTGCTGGAAACTCCGGACACCACGGCGGAAGATTCCATCGCGTTGGCCGTCTGGACAATGGCTGACCAGACATCGCGCGCGGGAACCACCAACAGAGAGATGGTCTTGCCGTAGCTTTCAGCAATAGAGACTGCTTTGGTGAAAAGCGTCTGTTCGTAATCGCTGAATATCTGCTCCATCGCCAGATCACGGTCAGCGCTGCCATAGCCTGTGAGGCGCGCCTCCATCACCACGACGTCAGTCTCACCAGTATCGGTGTTTTCCAGTGTCCAGCGCAGATGGTTGAGTGTGTTGTAGTCGCGGACCGTCACCAGCACGTTTCCGGGACTTACCTGCACCGCTTCACGATCGATGGTTTCCTGGTGGAGCAGATGGAAGTGCTCCTTCATCTGCTGTTCCACGTGAGCAAACTTGCGCTTGTTGATCTTCTCCGAGACGGTAAAGATAAAGAAAAACGCAAATGAAAACGCCAGGCCTGCCACGGTGGCTACCTGCTTTGTGAATAGATTCACAATCGCGGTGGAGAGCAGCACAAGGTGAACGGACAACAGCCCAATGGGAAGCTCAGTCTTGCCAATGCGAATGTTGGGCGGCACACGCCATCCGCGCTCGCCTTTGTACTTGAAGCGCAGCACCAGCATGGCCAGGCTGTTGAAGGTAAAGCTCCAGATGACGCCAAAAGCGTAAGCTTCACCCAGCACGTAAACGTTGCCGCGGCTCAGAAGAATGGTGAATAACTGCAGCCCGACAATCATATTGATGATGCGATAACTGGTGCCAAACCTCCTGTGCGGGCGCCGGAACCAGTCTGTGAGCACGCCGTCTTCAGAAACCCGGTTTAACACACCATTGGAGCCGATGATGGATGTATTGATAGCGCCGGAAAGAATTAGAAAACCGACCACCACCACAAAAACGCGGAATACCAGTTTCAGAATGTGAGGCCCGATCATGTACATGGCCATGCCGGAAATCAGGTTGTCTTTGTAAAGCGGTACCCGGACTTCATCGGGAATAATCATCACGGCCAGCAGGGAACCAATTCCGGTAAACACAAAGCTGAAGATCGCGATGATCAACGCGGCCCGCTTCAGGTTGCGCAGCTTGGGACTGGCGATTTCGCGGTTCACCTGGGCCAGCGATTCCTCACCGCTCATGGCCAGTACGGAATGGCCAAACGCTATCAGGATTCCAAACAGACCGAAAGATTTTCCCAGGTCGGTATTTTTTAAGAAGCCCAAGGCTTCAGCGCTGAAGTGCAGATTTCGCGGTATCGGCAGCGGAGGCAGAGGCGCGCCGGTTTGGATGACGGTATAAAAGGCCCAGCCCATCAGGATGACGACCATCACCGTGGTGATCTGCATTACGCGGAGCGCCTTGTCGCTGGATTCTTCTATGCCCTTGATGTTTTCCCACCAGTAGTAACATGTCACCAGCAGAGCGAACGCGGCAGCGGCGTGGTTGACGTCAATCTGCGGCGTGCCATGAAACATGGCATGCATGGCGCGAGGAACCCAGCCATGTTGATCAGCGGTGGCAAAAATTTCATTGATGAGGCTGGCAATGTATTGCCCCGCGGCTACTCCGGAAATCGGGCCGGTAAGGATGTAGTCGAACATCAGCGCGGAGACGCTGAATTTGGCGAAGGCGCCGCCCAGAGCTTCTTTCACCACACGATACACGCCGCCGCGGGTGAACATGGAACAGCTTTCCACGTAAACCGAACGCACCGCGAAGGCGAAAAGCATGACGCCGAGAATGAACCACGGAGCAGACTTCCCAACCGCCTGCTCGGCAATGCCGCCGGCATAAAAGGCGGACGAGCCCAGATCATTCAATACAATGGCGGCTGCACGCCAGTAAGAAATGAAGGTGAGCATGACCGAGGTCGCAACGACGATGCGGACCCGGTTCGAAAGTGGTGGGACAGCTCCTGAGCCTGCTGACATTTTAAAAGTAAACAACGGCCGCCACCTATAGAACGCCTGTTGGCGCCCTATTTGCAGGGCCGATCCAAATTCCTTAAGTCCCGATTCGACGCCTAATCTCTAGTCTTCTTCCAGCATGCTCTGGGCCGTTTTCACGGCCGTTACAATAATTACCGGCACAGCGCCGATCAGTCCCACAAAAAATAGGTACTTGAAGACCGGCAAAATGTAGTGCACCAGGAAGCTCACTCTAGGCATTGTAGTCCTGTGGGTTGGAGGAATCAAAGCATGACCACACTTTGCTAAAATCTGCTCAGTGCGGAACATTCCCTCCAGAGCCTGGATACTGGCGCTCGTCTCGAGCGTGCTGCAGATCCTCGTTTTCCCGAACATAAATCTGTATTTCCTGTGCTGGATTGCATTGGCGCCGCTGCTTTATGCGTTGCTGCGGGGCCGTGGCGGTGAAGGCGAGTTGTTCGACTCTGAAGGAAGATCTCTGCGTCCGTTCACCGTATGGCAGGGCTTTTTGATCGGCTGGGCCAGCGGCATTGTCTGGTATCTGGGAACGTGCTACTGGATCTATCCCGTAATGCACGTTTATGGCCGGGTGCCCGGAGTAGCAGCCACCCTGATCACAATCGCGTTCTGTATTTATATGGGGCTGCATCATGGCGCTTTCGCCGCGCTAGTGGTCATGATGGCCAGAAGGTCCACGACAGGGAATCGCCGTCCTTTGCTGCTGGCGCCGGTGTTCTGGACCGCTATTGAGCTTTTTCGCGATCGCGTGATCGGCGATCCGTGGAACCCGCTGGGCGGCGCACAAATTGATAACATCCCGTTTGCCCGGATGGCCCAGGTCGCGGGCGTTTATGGCCTGTCATTTGCGGTGATGCTGGTGAATTGCGCGCTGGTGGCCGCTGTGCTGCTGCGAGGGCAGCGCCGCAAGAACCTATTGGTCTCTACAGTTGCGGCAGCCATTGCCTTGCAGATAGGAGCTTTCGCTAAACCCGCTCCGTTTACGCCCACGCGCCAGGCCGTGCTGATGCAGGAAAATGTACCACTGCTGGATCAGCCAGAATGGGCGCCGAGATACTTTGACCAGACGATTTCCGAACTGGTGAAGCAGAGCGTCGAGGCAGTGCCGCGGCAGCCCGATGGTAATCCGGGACTGATCGTCTGGCCGGAGTCGCCCGCGCCGTTTTTTATCGCAGACCCGAGGGTGCAACGATGGCTGGTGGCGATGGCGCAGGACAAAAATTCATATCTTGTGATCGGCAGCCTGGGTGAAACGCAGGAAGTGAATGGCAAGCAGCAGCTTCTAAACTCTGCGCTGGTAATGGACCCCCACGGCAATGTTATCGGTCACTATGACAAGATCCATCTGGTGCCGTTTGGCGAATATGTGCCGTTTCAAAATCTGCTGTTCTTTGCCAACAAGCTCACGCGAGAGGTGGGCGACTTTGCCCGGGGCGATCAACGCAAAGTATTTGACCTGGGTGGAACGCACGCGGGAATTTTCATCTGCTATGAGTCGGTTTTCCCCGACGAGGTGCGCGAGTTCACCGCCAACGGCGCGCAGGTGCTGATTAATATTTCCGACGATCTCTGGTACGGCGAAACGGGGGCACCCGCGCAGCATTTACAGATGACAAGAATGCGCGCGGTAGAGAACCATCGCTGGATACTTCTGGCTACGAACAACGGCACCACGGCTTCCATAGATCCGCTGGGCCGGGTGGTGAAGCAGGCGCCGCGCAACGTGCGCACCGCAATGGTTGCGCCTTTTTCACCGCAAACCGAAATGACTTTTTACAGCCGCTATGGCGACGTGTTTGCCTGGGCTTGTGTGGTAATCTCATTGCTGGCGGTGTTTGTGCGCTGGCGCTACCGCGCTGCCACCATGATTGAGGCCCGCCCCGCGTAAAAGCTATGGTCGAAGAATTAGAACGCGAATATACCGCCGTGCGCGATAAAGTGCGCGATCTGCGGAGCTATCTTTGACGCCCCTTCACTTCGCCAACAACTAGCTGAGATTGAAAAGAAGGTCGGCGATCCCAATGTGTGGGCCGACCAGGAGAAGTCGCAGGTGTTGATGCGTCAGCGCCGGCGTCTGGAAGAATCGCTGGCCATGGATGCCGACCTGGGCCGCCGTGTGGACGATATCCAGGCTTACTTTGACCTGGCCCGCGAAGGCGAAGCTGTGGCTGAAGAGCTGCGTAAAGAGATCGACCAACTGCGCGAGGTGGCCGATAAGCTAGAAACCCAGACGCTGATGTCCGGCGAGCACGATATGCGCAACGCTATTGTCACCATCCATCCCGGAGCCGGCGGGACGGAGTCACAGGACTGGGCGGAAATGCTTTTGCGGCTTTACCTGCGCTGGGCAGAGCGCCAGGGCTTTAGCACTGAAGTGAACGAATATCAGCCGGCGGAAGAAGCGGGCATCAAGTCTGCTACGTTTACCGTGACCGGTGACTACGCTTATGGCCAACTGCTGAGCGAAATCGGCGTGCACCGTTTGGTGCGCATCTCGCCCTTTGACCAAGCCAAGCGCCGGCACACGTCCTTTGCTAGCGTCTTTGTCTCCCCTGAAATCGACGACTCGATCCAAGTGGACATAAAACCGGAAGACCTGCGGATTGATACCTACCGATCAGGCGGCAAGGGTGGCCAGCACGTGAACACCACGGATTCCGCGGTGCGCATCACACACATCCCCACTAATCTTGTGGTGGCCTGCCAGAATGAACGCTCACAGCACAAGAACCGAGAGCGGGCCATGAAGATGCTGCGCTCCAAGCTCTATGAATATGAACTGGAGAAAAAACGCGCCATCAGCAAGAAGCTGGAAGATTCCAAGCTGGACATTGATTTTGGCTCTCAGATACGCTCGTATGTACTGCATCCGTACAGATTGATCAAGGACCATCGCACCAAGCTGGAAGTGGGAGACGTAGACCGCGTGCTGGATGGGGACTTGAGACCGTTCATCCGGGCATTTCTTGTGGCGAGGCGGGATGGGAATTAGTTTTCGGAAATCCCGAGCGCAGCGAGGGATCACTATAGTATCGAGATACTTGGATCGAATCCACGACCTATTCTCGATTGCAATTGCCTGAAAGCAACGGTAGTACCTTATATGATTTTGCGGCTATAGAGATCCGTCGTTTCACTCGGGATTTCAGAAAAAGCTATGGCTCCAATTCTTGAACTGATAAAAAAGAATGCTGTGCCTGTGAACGTGATGCGCTCTGCCGCCAAGGGCGCGTTGCCGCTTTCTGCCGATGAGACGCTGGAAGTGCTTGTCTATATGGCGCAGCACCCGCTGTTTGGAAAGGATGCGCGCATGACGCTGGCCGGATGGGACGCGCAATCCGCGCTGGAAGTCCTTAGCAAAGATACTGCGACCCCTGAGGTCCTGCTTTATTACTGGCAGCCGGAAAACCGCCGTCCCGTGCTGATGCCAACGCTCATCGAAAATCCAGCGATCCCGGAAAATCTGCTGATGGAACTCGCCGATACCGCTTCCCGGGAGACGGTAAAGATGCTGCTGGCCAGCGCTCGCGCGCGAAGCATGCCGGGGGTAGTGGAGGCGCTGCTGGGAAACGCAAACCTGACGCCAGAGGAAGCGCAGGAGTTACAGGGCGGGCATCCTGAACCGGAGCTTATTTCACCGCAGACGGAGCCGACGCTGGAAGAATTTGAAGTTGTGCCCGACCCGGAATCCGCTGCTGCATTGGAAGCATTTCAGCGGGAACATGCCGCTGCAATTGCCGCGGAAGAAGGCAAGCCGTTTGAGTTGGTAAAGGATGAAGAGCCCGCGGCCGAAGCCACAGCCGCAGGCGCGCAAGCGAGTATTGGGGAAGAGGCAGAAGCAGAAGAATCGGCCGCCATCGTCGCTTCGGTCGGCGCTCAGGCAGGAGCGGCACAAGGCGTTCCCGCGCGAGGACTTCCTCTGGACAATCCTGACGATTTCGAAGCTGCGGAACAGAAAAAACTTACCGTATTCCAGCGGGTTTCCAAGTTAAACGTGGGTCAGCGAATCAAGCTGGGATTTATTGGCGGAAAGGAAGAGCGGGCGTTGTTGATTCGTGATACAGCGCGGCTGGTCCAGAATGCTGTGCTCTCCTCGCCCAAGCTGACGGACGCCGAGGCGGAGTCCTTTGCCGGATCCAAAAACCTGCAGGAGAACGTTTTCCGCGAGATCGCGCGGCAGCGCCGTTTCCTCAAACTTTATCCCGTGGTGCGCAATCTGGCCAATAATCCAAGATGCCCATTGGATATCTCGCTGACCCTGGTCAAAACGCTCCACGTTTATGACTTGAAGAGCCTGCGCCATAATAAGAACGTGCCTGATACCATTCGCAAAGTGGCACAGAAGCTGTATACGGAGAAGGCGACCCGAGGCGGGTCGAAAAAAGAATAGCCGCCACGATATTCGAGTGTGATGGCCGTCAATGACAAACCGTTAGACCAATGACAAGCTTCTGAATAGAATGCTGCTTTTTTGGAGAACGTATCTGTGAACACCATGAAAATAACCGCGACTGACGAGATTGGCGAACTACTCAAGCGCACCAAGACGATTGCCGTTGTGGGGCTTTCAGACAGTCCGCTGCGCCCAAGCTATGGCGTGAGCGCTTATATGCAGAGCCACGGCTACAAGATTATCCCGGTGAATCCGTCTATTAAAGGTGCGCTGGGCGAAAAGGCGGTTGCGTCGCTGAGTGAGATCGAAGAAAAAATTGATATGGTGGATGTGTTTCGGCGGCCTGAGTATGTACCAGAGCTGGTAGATGAAGCGATCCGGCTGAAAGTGCCGGCAATCTGGTTGCAGGAAGACGTGATTCATGAAGAAGCGGCGGAGAAAGCGCGGAAAGCTGGAATTTTGGTGGTGATGGACAAGTGCATTCTGAAGGAGCACCGGAGAAGGTTTAGCTGATCGATCAAAATGAATCGCGATCAAAAGGGCACCGGTTTGCACCGATGCCCCTTTATTATCTAGTGAAGTAGTTTCGGTTCACGCCGTCATAGCGCTTTGAAGTTAGGCAGCATTTCTTGAAATTTGCATCCTGAGCCGCAGGGGCAGAGATCGTTTCTTCCAAGCTTTTCACGTAGCTCTTTCATCCCATCCTTCAAAGCTCTGAAAGCCACGTTTAACGTTGATTTCCGAAGCGAAAGCCGCGTCGGCGCTTGCTGCTAGGGACGAATGTCGGCTGGTCTTCAAATTGGTTTTTCACGGTAATTCTCCTTTGCGATGAATTGGCGCCCGCCACATCACGCGAAAGGAAAGTCCGTACTTCAAGTATATCGCGAACCGGTTCAGGAATTTTCTGCTTCTTCTTTTCCTCTTCGTTTTGAAGGTTTTGGTGTCTTCTCTTCCGCCCGGCGCAGCTCTTCTTTTCGTTGCCTGATTTCTTCCATCCTCTGGCCCAGCATCTTCTCTCTGCCTTCTGAAGTAGGATGGTAGTATTCGCGGCCGCGAAGATTATCGGGCATGCACTCCATGTCGGCGACTTTTTCGTCGAGATCATGCGCGTACTGGTAGCCCTTGCCGTAGCCGACCTGCTTCATCAATTTCGTTACGGCATTGCGGATGTGCAGCGGCACGGGTTCGGCCGCGGTCTTTTCCACGTCTTCTTGAGCAGTCCCGTAGGCGGTGTAAAGCGCGTTCGACTTCGGCGCCAAAGCGAGGTAGACGACAGCCTGCGCCAGAGCCAGCCCGGCCTCCGGCATACCAAGAAAGTCGATCGCGTCTTTTGCTGACAAGCAGAGGTTCAGCGCTTCTGGCGCGGCCAGGCCGATATCTTCAGAAGCCATGCGCACGACGCGACGCGCGATGTACAGCGGGTCCTCGCCAGACTCAAGCATGCGAACGAGCCAATAGAGAGATGCGTCGGCATCGCTGTTGCGGACAGACTTGTGCAGAGCGGAAATCAGGTTGTAATGCTCTTCGCCTGACTTGTCATAGAGCAGGACACGTTTCTGCAGCGTATCTTTGATGATTTGTTCGGTGATCTCGCCGGCTTCTCCGGCGGTGGCTGCTGCGACTTCAAGCACGTTGTAAGCCGAGCGGGCGTCTCCGCTGGTGTAAGCGGCAATCTGTTGCAGGACTTCGTCAGAGGCACGCAGGTTCATCTTGCCCAGACCACGATCCTGGTCTTCCAGCGCTCGACGCAGCAGGATTACGATCTGCTCTTCAGTAAGCTGATTGAGGATGTAAACGCGGCAGCGCGAAAGCAAAGCGCCGTTGATCTCAAATGACGGATTCTCAGTGGTCGCGCCGATCAGCCGAATATTGCCGCGCTCAACGTGCGGCAGAAAAGCGTCCTGCTGGGCACGGTTAAAGCGGTGAATTTCATCGATAAAAAGGATGGTGCGCGTGCCGTAAGCGCGGGCCTTTTCCGCGTCGGCCATCACCTGCTTGATTTCTTTGATCCCGGAGAGCACGGCGGAGAACTCGATGAACTCAGCTTTTGTCACGTGCGCGATGATCTGCGCCAGCGTTGTCTTGCCCGTACCGGGCGGCCCCCAGAAGATGATGGAGCCGGGATCGTCGCGCTCGATCTGCAGTCGCAGAGGTTTGCCCGGGCCGACGATGTGCTCCTGCCCAACAAATTCGTCCAGCGTACGGGGACGCATCCGGTCGGCGAGAGGCCGCGCGCCTTTGCCTTGGGGAGAATCCGTGATGGACTGAAACAAGCTCATGGAAAGATCGGGGGATCGGAGGATCAGGTGATCGCGCGTGATCGGAAAAGCAAAACCACGGGCATCCGATCATCTACGTCACATTCTCGATTCTAACGATAAATGCGGCTCTATCCCGGTTTTTCGATCACCCGATCACCCGATCACGTGCGATCACCCGAGCTGCTTTCGTTGCCTTGCGGCTTCATACAACAGAATAGATGCAGCAATCCCCGCGTTCAGCGACTCTACGCGCGCAGCGTGCGGGATTGTGACGAGTTCATCGGCCATAGATAGAATCTCCTGCGGCACGCCTGCGCCTTCATTGCCCACCACGATCATCGCCGCGCCGGTGAAGTCGGCTTCATGGAGCGGTTTGCCTTTGTGTGACGACGTAGCCAGCACCTTCACTCCTTGCTGCTTCAGGGCTGTGATGCTTTCGCCCAATTTCACGCGCAAGAGCGGTTGGCGCAATAACGATCCGGCGGAGCCGCGTACAGCCTTCGGATTGAAGTGGCTCACCGTTTTTTCTCCCAGCAGAACGGCGCGTGCGCCGAAGGCTTCCGCCGAGCGTATGATCGTGCCGAGATTGCCCGGGTCCTGAATACCGGCAATGCCAACGAGCAGGGCATCGGCTCCCGCTTCCATCAGATCCTCAAACTTGTGCGGCCGAAGCTTCACCAGAGCAGCCACGCCCTGCGGCGACTCGGTACTGACGGCACTTACAAAGACCTCCTCGGGCAGCAGCAGAATTTCAACCTGGCTTCCGATCTGCGGCAGCAGACGGGTGGCGTGGGCGCTGCCGGCTTCGCTGAAAAATACCGCCTGAAAGCGCAGGCCGCTACGGATGGCTTCTTCGATCATCCGCATGCCTTCTATTGCCAGGTAACCTTCCGCCGTGGGCTCACCCTGGCTCAGCGCTTTGCGCAGGTCTTTTACCAACGCGTTTTGGCGGCTGGAAACGCGGCGCAACCTGCTTTCAATCTCTTTGGGGACATTCATGTGTGACTGCCATCATACTGAATTGGACTTGCAACTGATAAAGTCTGGGTCTAGGTTTTCTGCGCAAGCTGGTTTATTCTTAGTCGTTTGTCAGGGTGACGGGGCGGGGATTTAACGACGCAACTCGCAACCATCGCCTATATTGTTCGAGCATACTCAGTTGGGGGATTCTGTATTGCCAGCGGAAATTCTAAAAATTAATCCTGATACGCCGGACCCGCGTCTGGTTTCCTATGTGGCTGACCGCATCAAGCAAGGGCAGGTTGTGGGCATGCCCACGGACACCTTTTACGGCTTGGCGGCTGATCCGCTCAACCTGCGCGCCGTGGACCTGATCTATGACGTAAAGACACGCAGCCGGCACAAGCCGCTCTCGCTATTGATTGAGAGCGTGGAGCAGGCGGAATACCTGGCGCGTCCGCTGCCGGACGTGTTTTATGAAATCACCCGCAAATACTGGCCCGGACCGCTGACGATCATTGTAAAAGCGTCTTCTCGGCTGCCGCTCAAGGTTACGGCCAATACCGGCAATGTCGCGCTACGCGTCCCGGCTTCACGCATATCGGTGGAGGTAATCCGCGCGGCCGGCGTGCCAATTACCGCGACTTCGGCCAACATCAGCGGGGCCAGCGAGTGCACCACAGCGGAAGGAGTGCGGGAACAGCTGGGCAAAAGCATCAGCATGATCGTGGACGGTGGCCCCAGCCCGCGCGATGTGGCTTCCACGATTATCAACATGAGCGATCCGGGGCACATCACCGTGCTGCGGCAAGGCGCAATTCCTGAAAGTGATCTGGCTGAATTCATCCGGTTTGGCTGAGGCTGACCCGCATGGCATCCAAGCGTTGGAAGAAATGGCTGTTGTGGTTTCTGGTGCTAACGCCGGTCTGCTATGCGGCTGTAGTTTACTGGCGCATTGTGAGCCAGTCCGCCCATGACGAATCCCGCTCGGCGGACGCTATTGTTGTTTTTGGCGCGGCTGAATATGACGGTCGTCCATCTCCTGTGTATAAAGCGCGGCTGGACCGCGCCGCGCAGCTTTTTCATCACGGGCTGGCCCCAATCGTGATTACGACCGGCGGCTCCGGCAACGATCCTCGTTTCAGTGAAGGCGTGGTAGGTCGCGAATACCTGAAGACTCTGGGCATTCCTGATAGCCAGCTCATTGCTGAAACCCAGAGCGACGATACCGCCGAATCAGCCCGCCGGGTGAGCACCATTATGTATGTCAACAGCATGCATTCCTGCTTGGCCGTAAGCGATGGCTACCACATTTTCCGCATCAAGCAGATGCTGGCTCGCGAAGGCGTAACGGCGTACGGAGCGCCCCGGCCAAATTCCAAGCCGCAAAGCTTCTGGAAACGGCAGGAATCGGCATGGCACGAGATTGGGAGTTATACGCTGTGGCTGTTTCACCTCACGTAAGTGAGATTCCCATTGCAGCAGTAAGCTGGAACCAGCTTGGATTAAACTAGAAGTAGCTGAAAACAAGCGACATGCTTGACTGAATGAATGTTCATTCATTAAAATCAATACCGTTGTAACCAAGTAGCAGCCGTCCCGCTGTTCGTGTCCATTGCTGGTGAATGTCAACTGCAGGGTTGGTGTTTGAAAACTGTTATGATTCTGAACGTCTCAAGACTCGTCTTCTCGCCCGCGCCACCCAATTTCCAGGAGATGCCCAGATGAGTAATGTTGCTGTCCCTGCCGCACCACAGTCCGGCAGCTCAAACGGAGCACAAACCAGCTCAAGCTCCCAAGGTCAAAAGACCAGCCATCAGCGGATCAACAAGGTTGCGGTGCTCGGCGCGGGAACCATGGGAGCGCGCATAGCCGCGCATTTTGCCAATGCCGGAGTCCCCTGCGTGCTGCTCGATATTGTGACGCCGGATGCCGCACAGAGCACCGATAAGGCTGCGCGCAAAAAGCTGGTTGCGGGAGGGTTGGACGCGGCGGTCAAGTCCAAGCCAGCGGCCTTCTTTGAAAAAGGTTTGGAGCGGCTGATTACGATCGGCACGTTTGACGACGACATGAAGCTGCTGGCCGACGTCGACTGGATTATTGAAGCCGTGGCCGAGAACCTGGAGATCAAACGCGGGCTGCTGAAGAAAGTGGAAGCGGTGCGCAAACCCCGCAGCATTGTTACTACCAATACCAGCGGCCTGCCGGTGGCCAGCATCGCCGAGGGCTTCAGCGAGGATTTTAGGCGCCGCTGGTTCGGCACGCATTTTTTCAACCCGCCGCGTTATATGCGTCTGCTGGAAATTATTCCCACGCCGGAAACCGATCCCGCCGCCATTGAGACCGTCGCGTATTTTTGCGATGTCCGCATGGGCAAGGGAATTGTCACGGCCAAAGACACGCCGAACTTTATCGCGAACCGCATCGGGACATTTGCCGGGTTGAACGTTTTCCGCGTGACGCAGGAGATGGACCTGACGATTGAAGAAGTGGACGCGCTGACTTCAAGCGGCGGCTGGAGCAAAGCACCCACGTTCCGCACAATTGATCTGGTGGGACTCGACGTGCTGGGCAGCGTGGTTACGAACTTCAGCAAAAACGTGCAGGACGAGCGCTCCGACCTGAAGCTGCCGGATTTCTTTAAGCAGATGCTGGAAAAAAAGCTGCTGGGCGACAAGGTGAAATCCGGCTTCTATAAAAAGATCAAAGGCCCGCAGGGAGAAGAACGGCAGGCCATTGATTGGAAGACGCTTGAGTACCATCCCACGAAGAAAGCCAAGTTTCCTGCGCTGGAAATGGCCAAGAACATTGAAGACATGGGCGAGCGGCTGCGCACGATCCTGGCGGGCGATCCGAGGGACAAAGCGACGCAGTTTATCTGGACCACGCTCAGCGATCTATGGATTTACTCCGCCAATCGCATTCCAGAAATTGCTGACACGGTCGTCGAGATAGATCAAGCCATGCGCATGGGCTTTAACTGGGAGATTGGGCCGTTTGAGATATGGGACCTGGCGGGCGTAGAGCAGACCATCGCGCGCATGAAGAAGGAAGGCAAGCCGGTGGCTGCAAACGCGGAGAAGCTGCTGGCTGCCGGCGGAAAGACCTGGTACAAGGACGATCCTTCCTCGCCTTCCGGCCGTGCTTATTTCGATCTGCGTACAGGCAAGTACCATCCGGTAAAAGTAGCGGAAGGCGTGTGGTCAGTCTCAACGGCAAAAAAATCCAACGGCGTGGTAAAGAAGAATGCCGGCGCTTCACTCATCGATCTAGGCGATGGCGTTGGCTGCATTGAGTTTCATTCCAAGATGAACGCGCTGGGCGGCGACATTGTTCAGATGGTCACGCAGTCGCTTAAGACCGGCGGCATTGGCGACCAGTTTGAAGCTTTTGTGATCACCGGCGACTCGGCCAATTTTTCCGTTGGCGCAAATTTGATGATGCTGATGCTGGCCATTCAGGAAGAAGAGTGGGACGAAGTTGACATGGCCATCAAGCAGTTCCAGGGCATGACGCAGGCCATCAAGTTCTGCTCGCGCCCTGTGGTCACTGCTTCTTTCGGTATGACGCTGGGGGGCGGCTGCGAGATCAATCTGCACTCTGTGGCGCGCCAGCCACACTCTGAACTTTATATGGGGCTGGTGGAAGTCGGCGTTGGGCTGCTGCCCGGTGGCGGCGGCTGCAAAGAAATGTTGCTGCGCGCGCTGGACAATGCCAAAGCGGTGCGACCGGATGGTCGCGGCGAGTCCGTGGAAGTAATGGAGGGTTTGAAGCGGATATTTGAAACCATTGCCATGGCGAAGGTGTCTACGTCAGCTTATGAGGCCCTCGCTCTGGGCTTTCTCTCCGAAGGCGACGTGATTTCCATGAATCGCGAGCGCATTCTGGCAGACGCCAAAGACCGCGCTCAGGAACTGGCCCGCGCCGGATATCGCGCTCCCGTCCCGCGTACGGACATTCCCGCGCCGGGGGAAAACGTGCTTGCGACGTTGCGCCTGGGAATCCATCTAATGAGGCAGGCGGAATACATCAGCGACCACGATGTGAAAGTGGCGACAAAGGTGGCCGAGGTGATCTGCGGTGGCAACGTAACGCCTGGAACGCCGGTGAGCGAGCAGTACATCCTGGATCTGGAGCGCGAAGGCTTTAAGTCACTCTGCGGTGAGAAGAAGACGCAGGAACGCATACAGTTCACGCTGAAGACCGGCAAGCCGCTGAGGAATTAGTGAAAAAACGCGGACTCGTTATCTTAGGCGTGGTGGTGTTGCTGGGAGCATGGCTCATGGTGGTGGGCTATGAGTTCCTGGAGAAAGAAAATGCGCGCTTTCAAAAAAACGTGAAAGCCGCGAAGGAAGAGCAGCAGCGTTGCGTGGCACGAAATTCGAAGTACCGGAATTATGACCAGTTTCGTACGAGCATCCGTCTGCCCTATACCAGCGATTTACCGGCTGAGCGGTGGATGCATCAATACGATACGTTGCGCGCGGGCATGAGCGAATCAGAAGTCGAGATTATTCTGGGCGCTCCGGATTACGCGCGCTGTGACTTGAGCAAGCAAGGCGATAAGTTTGTGGGATCGACGTGGATGTATGCGGTGGCGGTGCCGCAGGACGTAGCAAATGACAGCCAGAACAGCGGAATCCAGATTGTGTTTGGCGCGGACGGAAAGTTGGTGGATAAGAATGCGATGAACATGCAGACGAAACCGAGTCCGACGCCAAGCGCGGTTGCAACACCGAATGCGTCAGCAACTCCGGTGGCGGCAGGATCGCCTTCATCGTCGGGAACGCCGACCCAAGATGCAACGCCGCAGCCGACGCCGAGTTCGAGTGCAACACCCGCGGCGGCTCCGAGCATGACGCCGGTAAGTACGCCCTCGGCGACGGCAACACCGACGCCGCAATAGGCAGGCGAAGGGCAAGGCCATCTTTGAGAAGATCTTAAAAGGCTCCACTTTGAAAGTAAGAGACGTGATTAAGAAAATTGAAGATGATGGCTGGAAACTGGTGCGTACTCGAGGAAGCCATCAGCAATTTCATCATCAAACGAAGCCGGGAACGGTCACGATTGCAGGCCATCCCTCAGCGGAAATTCCGCCGGGCACGTTGAATAGCATTTTGAAATAGGCAGGACTCAAATGAAATATCTGGTTATTTACGAAAAGTCTTCAAGTGGCTGGGGAGCTTATGTTCCTGACTTGCCGGGCCTGGGCGTCGCTGGGACAACGCTGGACGAAGTGAAACAGTTGATTCGTGAAGCCATGGATTTCCATCTTGAAGGCATGAGGGAACATGGCGATCCGATTCCTGAGCCCAGCGTTGTGACGGAATATGTTTCGGTGAGTTGATGTGCAAGATCGGAACAGGCGAGGGCGTCTCTACCCCATTCAGGCCAAAAGCGGGCTTGATGGGGGCTCCGGGCCTGCGGTCCACGGTCGTTTTAGGAATTTAAAGCTAATGGGCTTAAGAGCCAAGAGCGAGAAGCTAGAAGCCAGGAGCTGTTTTTATGCGTGAAGTCGTAATAGCAAGTTCAGTTCGAACGGCGGTCGGAAAATCAGGGAAAGGCACCTTGCGCGCGACGCGCCCGGACGATCTGGCCGCGGTCGCCATCAAGGGTGCGCTCGACCGCATCCCGCAGCTCGATAAAAAAGAGATTGAGGATGTGATCATTGGCTGCGCTACGCCGGAAGCCGAGCAGGGGATGAACGTGGCCCGGATCGCGTCTCTGCGCGCCGGATTGCCGGTAGAAGTTTCCGCCATGACCATCAATCGCTTCTGTTCGTCGGGATTGCAGGCGATTTCGCTGGCGGTTGATTCGGTGGCGGCGGGACGCGCGGAAATTGCTATCGGGGGCGGGACGGAGTCGATGAGCATGATTCCCATGGGCGGGAACAAGGTCTCGATCAATCCCTGGCTTATGGACCATTCTCCCGACACTTATCTTTCCATGGGATTGACGGCGGAGCGGCTGGCCAAGCGCTTTGGCATCACCCGGGAGCAGGCCGATGAGTTTTCCCTCAATAGCCACAAGAAGGCGCTTGCGGCAATCCAGGCGGGCAGGTTTGAAGATGAGATTGTCCCGGTGCCGGTGAGCTTTACCACTCCAAACGGCTCCAAGCCAAAACGTATGGAGATCGTATTTAAGGTGGATGAAGGCCCAAGGGCAGAAACCTCAATGGAGGCGCTGACGGCTTTGAAGCCGGCCTTCCATGCCAGAGGAACCGTTACGGCTGGGAATTCGTCGCAAACTTCGGACGGCGCAGCGGCGACCGTGGTAATGAGCAGTGACAAGGCCCGGCAGCTCGGCATCAAACCAATGGCGCGGTTGGTGGCGTTTGCCACGGCAGGCTATCTGCCAGAAGAAATGGGACTGGGACCGGTGTATGCCATTCCCAAAGTCCTGAAAATGGCGGGGCTGAAGCTGGAAGATATCGACGTGTTTGAATTGAACGAGGCATTTGCAGCGCAAGCGCTTTCGGTCATCAAGGAAGCTGGGCTTGATCCGAACAAGATCAATCCCAACGGCGGAGCGGTAGCGTTGGGGCATCCGTTGGGATGCACCGGAGCGAAGCTGACGGCGACGATTCTGCGTGAACTGAAGCGGCGCAATGGGAAATATGGAATCGTGACCATGTGTGTCGGCGGGGGTATGGGTGCGGCGGGGATTTTCGAGAATATTGCATGAGTTCTTTACCACAGAGGGCTGTGAAGATCGGGTGATCGCCGTGATCGGGAGATCGGGTGATCGAAAAATGGAAGCATTCAAATCAGGAAAGCTAAGAGCCAAAGGCCAAGAGCTAATGGCTAGAGCTAGCAGCTAGAGGCTAAGGAGAAACAATGGCTACAGCAACAGTCCCAAACAAAATCAAACTGGCGGGCGGAAGTTTTCTCATCGACGAGCACGCAACTGACCAGGTTTTTACCCTGGAAGACCTGAGCGAAGAGCACCAGCAGATTGCGCAGACGACGCAGGATTTTGCCCGCAATGAGATTCTGCCCAACGCGGACAAGATTGAGCATAAGGAGTTCGCAGTAACACGTGGGCTGATTCAGAAGGCGTGCGAAATCGGCATCGCCAACGTGGACATCCCGGAGCAGTACGGCGGTTCGGACATGGACAAGATTTCGTCGGCCATTATCGCCGAGCATCTTTCCGTTTCCGGCAGCTTTAGCGTGGCGTTTGGCGGACACACCGGCATTGGCACGCTGCCGATCGTTTATTTCGGCACGCCGGAGCAAAAAGCAAAGTATCTGCCTAAGCTGGCGACTGGCGAGTTGATCGCCGCGTATGCGTTGTCTGAGTCAACGTCGGCTTCTGACGCGATGAACGCGCGCACCAAAGCTGTGCTGTCTCCCGATGGCAAGGAGTGGATCCTGAACGGCGAGAAGATGTGGATCACCAACGGCGGCTTTGCCGATGTGGTGATCATCTTTGCCAAGGTAGATGGCGAAAAGTTCAGTGCGTTCATTGTGGAGCGCGGCTTTCCCGGATTCCAGTCCGGCGCGGAAGAAAAGAAGATGGGCATTCGTGGCTCGTCGACTACGCCGATCATCCTGAATGACTGCCGCGTGCCCAAAGAAAACCTTCTGGGTGAAATCGGCAAAGGCCATGTGATTGCTTTTAACACGCTGAACATTGGGCGCTATAAGCTAGGCGCCGGGGTTATTGGCGGCGCGCGCAACGCGCTCAATAATTCCATTGGTTATGCCAAGCAGCGCAAGGCTTTTGGCAAGACGCTGGCTGATTTCGGCATCATCCAGGAAAAGCTGGCCAACATGGCGGCCGGGATTTACACCGGCGAGTGTATGTCTTACCGAACGGTCGGCATGATCGATGCGGCGATGTCAGAGATCGACAAGAATTCGCCGGATGTTTATAAGGAAACGGCGAAGGGTATTGAAGAATACGCGGTCGAGTGTTCCATCCTGAAAGTTTTTGGTTCGGAGATGTTGGACTATGTTGTCGATGAGACCGTGCAGATTTATGGCGGCTACGGTTTCGTGGAAGAGTATCCGGCAGAGCGGGCCTATCGCGACTCGCGCGTGAATCGCATTTTTGAAGGCACCAACGAAATTAACCGCATGATCATCACCGGATGGCTGCTCAAGCGCGCGATGAAAGGCCAACTGCCGCTCATGCCGGCAATCAAGAAGCTTACGGACGAAATCATGTCCGGGCCGAGTTCGGCGGAGCCGCTGGAAGGCCCGTTGGCAGCCGAGCGCACGCTGGTAAGCAACGCCAAAAAAGCCACGCTGATGCTGGCCGGAGCGGCGGTGCAGAAGTATATGGCCGCGATTGAGCAGCAGCAGGAAATCCTTTCCGCCGTTGCCGACATGGTGATAGAAGTCTTTGCCATGGATTCAGTGGTGCTGCGCACGCAGAAGTTGATTGAGCGGCAGGGTGAAGCAAAGACAGCCCTGGCTGTTGCCATGGCCCAGGTGAGCCTGACCAACTCCATGGACAAGCTTGAAGCAGCGGCAAAGAAAGTTGTGGCCGCGGTTTCAGAGGGCGACATGCTGCGGACGCAAATGGTCATCCTGCGGCGGCTGTTCAAGCATGAGCCGTTCAACGTGATTGCGCTGACGCAGCAGATTGCCGCGCGATTGATTGATGCCGGGAAGTACGTAAGGGCTTAAACCCCAAATCTCACCACGGAGACACGGAGACACGGAGGCACGGAGAATCCTTTTTTCTGCAATCCCGAACCCGCGTTTGTTGCGGTTGAGGGATCGCTATTTCGACAACGTCGCTGAGGCAATTTTGAAAGCCATTGTGGAATAGCGATCTCTCGCTACGCTCGAGATTTCAGACAAAATCCTGCGTGTCCTTCGTGGTTTATTGTTCCCATGAATACTGAATGCAATCGCATCGCTTACCAGTTAGCGTCAACGATCAACGGAGAAGCATGGTACGGAGATTCAGTTCGTGAGATTCTCAATGGCGTTACCGCCGAGCAGGCGCTAGCGCATCCCATTCCGAACGCTCATTCCATATGGGAACTGGTGTTGCACGTGGAAGCGTGGTCCAAGCTGGCTACCGGGGCAGTGCAGGGAACTCCCATTCCACCGTGGCCAGCCATGCCTAAAGAATTGGATTGGCCTTCTGTGACCGGGAAAGGCGAGCAAGCGTGGAAAGATACGTTCCGGTCATTTTTCGAAAGCAGTCATAAGCTTGTTGAGGCCATCAAGAGCTTCAGCGATGAGCGGCTGGAAGACACAGTCCCTGGACGTACTTACAACTTCTACCGGCTTTTCCAGAGCATGACGCAGCACGCGGTTTATCATTCGGGGCAGATTGCGCTGCTGAAGAAAGTGACTGCCTAAAGCAATTGATTACCTGACGTCGGACGAGGCCGGCTGCGCTTCCGAATCAGATAAAGTCGCATCGTCCCCATTCTTGCTAAACACTCTTCCGGTCATCTCCTGCGGGGGGTCGCCGCCGACCATCTGCTGGGCCACAATCATTTCCCGCGCCGCAGAGCGGATAACAGGCAGCTTGGATCCGAAGACGGCAGCTCCCATAATCGCCACCACGCCGCCGATTCCGACGGTCATCGGCGCACCAAGTTTGTGGGCCAAACTGCCGGCAAGCAGAGCGCCCAGCGGGGCCATCCCCATAAACGTCATGGCATAAACAGACATCACGCGTCCGCGCAGGCGGTCGGGGACCATGCTTTGAATCAGGGTGTTGGAGGAAGCCATCTGGATCATCATGCAGAATCCAGCGGGGACCAGCAGCACGGCGGAGAGCCAAAGCATGCGTGAGAACGAAAACAGCAACAGGGACAAGCCAAACCCGGCGCATGAAATTGCCACCCAGGAGCTCAGCCCTTTAAGGGTCTTCCGCATGGCCAGAGTAACCGCGCCGCCCAGTGCGCCGACTCCGGAACAGCCCATGAGCAAGCCCAGCGCCTGAGCGCCGCCATGGAGAATCTGGTCGGCAAAGAGCGGCATAAGGACCGCATAGGGCATGGCGGTGAAGCTGACCAGACCAAGCAGCGACATAAGGGCACGAACCGGGCCGGTCCCCGCGACGAACTTGAATCCTTCAATAATGTTTTCCAGCGGAGAACCTTCAATCGCCATGCGTGGACGATCGATCCTCATCATGGCAAGGCCGGCAATTACAGCGAGAAAGCTAACGCCGTTGGCAAAGAAGCACCAGCCTTCGCCGATGGCGGCAACCACAATGCCCGCAAGAGCTGGTCCCACTATGCGCGCACCATTGAACATGGAGGAATTGAGCGCAATCGCATTCACCAGATCGGCGCGCGAGACCATATCCACGACGAAAGCCTGACGTGCCGGCAGATCAACTGCGTTCACCACGCCAGTAAGGGCGGCCAGCGTGACGATCTGCCAGATTTTTACGCGGTGAGAAAGCGTGACCCAGGCCAGGATGAAGGTAAGGAACATCATGGAGGACTGAGTGAAAATGAGGATCTTTCGGCGATCAAAGCGGTCCGCCAGCGCCCCACCGATGGGTGCCAGCAGGAAAACTGGGATTTGGGAAGCGAATGCCACGGTCCCCAAAAGCAGAGCTGATCCGGTCAGGCGATAGACCAGCCATGATTCGGCAATCTGGTCCATCCATGTGCCAATAAGCGAAATCAACTGGCCGGCAAAAAATAATTGATAATTTCTATGGCGCAAGGCCCGCAGGGATTCAGGCCATCTGGAATTAAGGGTGCGGGCAGCGGTTTGGGGAAGAGCGTCCGGCATCTGCCCATTAGATGCATCTCGGGGTAAGAACACTAACCTTTTTAGAAAGCTACGATTGGCTGGCATGGAGGCGACTGGGAAGGGATAAGATGCACCCGCCGCCCATAGCCCTTGTCCGGTTTGTAAAGTGGGGTTAAGCGGGCAGGGACTACAAGAGCCATGCATAAACCCCAATAAAAATCGTATTGTTTGCGAATTACCTATTTACAGGACAAGGTCTGGCAGAGTATCGTGAGTTCACACCTTGCGAGTTTGTTCGAATGTCTCCTCCTTCCGGAATGAAAGCGGACAAGCACGCGAACCAGCTGTCTTTTTGTTGAATTTGATTTGCCCAACCCTCACTTCAGGAGTAACACAAAATATGTTCAGAAAATCGATTTGTCTGAGCGCGCTGCTCGCGCTTGGCATGGTAGGAAGCTCGTTTGCCCAAAACCTTTCAGCTGCAGCCCAGGCGCAGGTAGGAAGCTCGGACGCATCCACTGGATCAGCGCAAGCAATCACACCACAGATGATTCACAGCGTGCCTTCAGAACTGGTAGCCGATGATTCCACCAACGGCCCGAATGCCATTGCCGGCAACCCCGGTGGCGTCGCTAATGTCATTTCAGTGCCGAACTTTACCCGGTCATTCACCGTCAACGGCACCACATTCCCTTACACCATGGTTGGCAATGATCCGTCCCTCGGCCATATCACCACCATCCCAACTAAGATTGTGGCTGTGTCCCTGCGCTTGCTGAACGCGGATGGCACGCTTTTCGACACCGTGGATGCTACTCCATTCGTGGTGCCTACGCTGAATTCCCCCGAGTTCCAGAGATTCAAGTACGAGCATGATGCCACGGCAGGCATCCCCGCCGAATCCACGCAGTTTTCCGATGCTGTTCAGCGCGCTGAGTTCGCCAGCAGCATGGACCCGAACTGGCACACCGAGCTGGCTCCGCAAGTAGTCGACAGCATCTCGATCACCGTACCCAAATTCGTAAATGTCCGTGTGGGCACTCAGATTGTTCAGGCAATCAACTACCAATCCGGCATTGCCGCTGACGGCCGCCGCTTTGTGCTGATGCTCAACCTGTTCTTCAACCAGCAGCTTGGTGTCATCATGAATAACGAAATTGATGCGGGCAACGTTACCACTGACGCAATCAATTTGCCGTTGTTCCCCAACACTTACCTGTTCTCGTTCAATCGCGCCAATCCGCAACAGCGTGGCAGCTGCTGCACGCTCGGCTTCCACACGTACTTCACAGACGGCGCTTCGCCTGAGCACCGCTGGATCACCGATTACGCCAGCTATATCTCCCCCGGAATCTTTGGCGGCGGCTTTGAAGACGTGACCGCCATCAGCCACGAGATCGCTGAAACCTTCAACGATCCTTTCGTAAATAACGTTACTCCGCGCTGGCAATTTCCCGGCGAGCCTGGCGTTTGCCAGGGCAACCTGGAAACCGGAGACCCGGTGGAAGTCCTTGCCCATGCAACTTTCCCGGTACCGTTGAAAATTGCGGGAGTCACGACGACTTACCATCCGCAGACCGAAGCTTTGTTGCAATGGTTTGCACAGACGGTACCGTCCGATGCTCTTCACGGCGCTTATAGCTACCCTGATCTCACGGCATTGACTGCACCTGCAACTATTTGCCACTAAGAACAACTTTTCTACTTCAAAGGGGCGCCGGTTCGCCGGTGCCCTTTTTTTCATATTTTTCATAGTGTGCACTGGGGGTTGACAGTTCTGGTGAATAGTTAAGGAAAAGTTTTGCGCATCTGCTGTCCTGCGTATCACCTGAATTTCGCCCGATTCCCTCGATTTTTGCTGAGTTTTTGCGGGTCTCTCATTTACAAGCATCCAGAGTAGGCGTATTGTTGCAAGGCTCCTGCAACTCTGAATTCCCCCCATCTTTTAGGAGAAGTGAAAAATGAGACCCTCTGTTCGATTTAACCTGCTGTTTCTAGCTTTGATACTTACATTCGCCTTTACTGCTGCCAATGCGCAGCAGGCAGGCGACGATGCCATTGCCCGTGCAGCAATTGCCGGCGGCCGGGCCGATATGGGCGACCGTGGCGTAGTGGACGCTCAACATGTGTCCGTTTTTTCCATCGGTTCCGTGCTTCTTGACGCTGATACCGGAAAGGTCGTGGGCGGAAATAATTTCGCCAGCTTTAACCGCAACGCCAAGGTGAGCGCCGCCGCTCTGGCCGGCAATGACGATAAGTTTGATATCGACGATCCTCGGCCGAATGTTTCCACCATCGACCAGATCGATTCCATCGCCACATTTAGCGGGGCATTTGTTGCCCAGGCTGGTCCTGACACGGACGACGATTTCCGGTTCACCATGGTGGGAAATGACCCGAAGCTCGGTGGCACTACCGTCTACCCGGGCCTGATCCTGGAAACATCCTGGCAATTGCTTAACGCGGATGGATCGATCTTCAAAACTGTGTCATTCGATCCCTTCGAGAAGCTTTTCCTGGAGTCTCCCAACTTTGAGCCGCTCACCTACCGCTCCGGCCGGAACATCGAGTTTGGAGACGCCGTTCACCGCGCCCAGTTCTTCAACTCCATGAAGAATAATTGGCACACGCTGATCATTCCGCAAGTGGTAGACAAAGTCACGATCCAAGTTCCACGCTTTGTGAATGTCCGGCTAAGCAACGGCACCATTGTGCAGGCCCGGTCTTATTTCACGGGAACTGCAGCGGATGGCAGCACCTTTGTGGAAATGCTGAGCCCGCTCTTCAACCTGTTCTTTGACAATACCGAGGTGAATGAGATCAACCTGGGCAACTTCCGCACCAATGCGATGAACATGTCGCTGTACCCCAACACCTTCCTGTTCAATCTCAATCAGGCTAATCCCAATATTCCGGGCGGCTGCTGCGTATTGGGCTTCCACACCTATTTTGCTAACTTTGACGGATTGTTTCCGCAGCAGCGCTTCGTCAGCCAGTTCGCAAGCTGGATCTCGCCGGGGCTGTTCGGGGCCGGCTTCCAGGACGTGACCGCGCTCAGCCATGAACTGGCGGAGACGTTCGCCAATCCTTTCGTCAGCAATCCTGCGCCGAACTGGCAATTCCCGGGAGAACCGGCAACTGCGGCTGTGTGCCAGAACAACCTTGAAGAGGGTGATCCGATCGAGGTATTGGCCAACGCAACTACCCCGATTGAGGTCAAGGAAAAAGGCTTCGATTTCGTCTACCATCCCCAGAACATTCCGCTGCTGCAGTGGTTTGAGATGGGCACGGGCTCGAGCGCGATTGATGGCGCGTTCAGCTTCCCAGATGAGACCGTCCTGCCACATTCAGCTCTTCCTTGCCCGAATGGCAAGGGCTAGAGTTTGGGTTTGACAGCAGATTGAAGTACCCATGGCGCCGGTTTTTCCGGCGCCATTTTTGTGCTCAGTGATTCGCCCGGAAATAGGAATGCAAGGAAATTTGCATCCTCAGAGCGAGGCTGATAATCTAACTAACCGGTTAATTAATTCGCTTTGGGGGTGCTCATTCCTTGGGCGACAGCTTGGTACGTCAACATGTGCACGGGCGAGAGACGCGCATCCCGTCTTGCACGACCGCATCTAAAATCCGATACCTCGACGAGAAGGTAAACATGCGGACGCAATGTGTCCTGGTAATCCTATTTACATTTTTTACTGCGCTTTGTTCTACAGCCCAAGCTCCGGGCGGATCGACGCCAGCGCCGGCGCAGGATCGACAGACGCCTGCGGTGAATACCGCGCTTCCGCCCACGCTTGACTCCTTCAGCGGCAGCGGCACTGTGGACAAGCTTGTTCCCGGAGTGATCCAACTGGGCCTACTGGACGCGATTGATCGCGGGCTCAAGCACAATCTTGGACTTCTTCTTTCCCAGCAGCAGACAGAACTGGCGCGGGCGCAATATCGCCGACAATTGAGCGCGCTGCTGCCGAACATTTCCGGCAATGTGAGTGAATCGTTGAACCAGATCAACCTGGCGGCTTTCGGCATTCCATTGCCCGCAGGATTAACGTCGCCCGTGGTAGGACCATTCGGACTCTTTGATGCTCACGTCAATGCGAGCGAGATACTGCTGGACTTTAACGCCATCAACAGAGTCCATGCAGCGTCTGAAAACGAGCGAGCGGCAAAGTTTGGGTTGCAGGATGCGCGGGAACTTGTGGTGCTGCTGGTGGGAAACCAGTATCTGCTCACAGTGGCAAGCGCCGCGCGGCTTGACACGGCAAAAGCGCAGTTCAACACGGCGCAAACAATCTTCCAGCAAACCCAGGATTTGAAAAGCGCCGGCGTTGCCGCGGGAATTGATGTATTGCGCTCGCAGGTGCAGATGCAGACCCAGCAACAACGCGTGCTGGCAGCGCAGAACCAGTTTGAGCAGCAGAAGATGTCGCTGGCGCGGACCATTGGGATACCAGTGGCCCAACAGTTTCAACTGACTGACGCTGTGCCATACGCTCCGCTGGGTGCGCTGAATCTGGAAGAAGCGCTGGCTCATGCTTACCAGGTGCGTCCGGAATTTCGGGCGGCGGAATCTCGCGTGCGATCGGCTGAACTGGCGGTGAAAGCCGCTAAAGGCGAGGCATTGCCAACTGTGGAGTTGAATGGACAAACCGGCTTCATTGGTCCCACGCCCGGAACTTCGGAAAATACTTTCGTGATTTCCGGCGGCGTGCGTATTCCAATATTCCAGGGTGGCAAAGTAAAAGCCGACGTCGATCAGGCGGCAACGTTGCTGCGGCAGGAGCGCTTGCAGCTGGAAAACCTGCGCGCTCGCGTGGAATATGAAATCCGCGCGGCGCTGCTGGACGTGAAGACCTCTGACGACCAGGTTGCCGTGGCCAATCAGCAGATTGGTCTTGCGGCCGAGCAATTGAAAGAAGCGCAGGACCGCTATAAGGCGGGCGTTTCCGGCAGCCTTGAAGTAGTGCAGGCGCAGGAAGCCGTTGCCGGCGCGAATGAAAACCATATTCAAGCCCTGTATCAGAACAATGTAGCCAAGCTTTCGCTGGTGCGCGCCCTGGGTGAGGCGGAGCAGCGGACGCGAGCATTCCTGGGAGGAAAATAAAGTGGCTGACCCGATTAAGATTTCGCCGTACGAGGAAGAAGAAGCTGTGCACGAGCCTGTCCCCACGGAAGTGGAGGCGCCCGAAACAGAGGATGAGCGCCGCTCCGGCAGAGAGCGCCGGTCCATCACCGACACTCGGGCCGTGGGATTCTTCCGCTCGCATCCCCGGGCCAAGTGGCTGGTTGCCGCAGTGGTCATCCTTCTTCTCATTGGCGGATTTATTGTCTGGCGTTATTACGCAGTGCGTGAATCCACCGACGATGCGCAGATTGATGGCCACATTAATCCCATCAGCGCGCGCGTTACCGGAACGGTGGTGCGAGTGCTGCATGAAGATAATGAAGTGGTGCAGGCCGGAACGCTGCTGGTTGAACTTGATCCCAAGGATTATCAGGTTGCCGTGGACCGCGCTCGAGCGGATCTGGCCAATGCTCAGGCCAATGGGGCTGCGGCAAACGTGGGCGTTCCACTTACTCAAACCACCAGTTCCAGCCAGTTGCTTGCCGCCGATGCAGGCGTGAAAGGCGCGCAACGCGATATTGAATCGGCCCGCGCCAAGCTGACTGACGCGCAGGCAATGTATGCCAAGACGTCCGCCGACCTGAAACGCATGGAGATGCTCATCGCCAAAGATGAAATCTCCCATCAGCAATATGACGCCGCCGTGGCGGCAAATAATTCCGCCAAAGCCCAGGTTGACGCCGCAACTTCCGCCATTGCCAGCGCGGAAAGCCGGGCAGCGCAATCGCAAGCGCAGGCTGAAGCTGCGCGCACCGTGCCGGAACAGCTGAAAGTGACGCGCGCGCGCGCCGGGGCCGCATCGGCAGAAGTGCAGCGAGCTGTTTCCGCATTGGCGCAAGCTGAATTGAATCTCCAGTACACAAAAATTGTTGCGCCGGTAACCGGCGTGCTAAGCAAACGCAGTGTTGAACCGGGACAAACGGTGCAAGCCGGCCAGCCACTGTTTTCAATCGTGAACCTTGAGGACATCTGGGTTACCGCCAACTTTAAAGAAACGCAGCTGCGCGACATGAAAGTTGGACAGCGAGTAAAGATCAAGGTTGACGCTTATGCCAGGGAATTTACAGGCACCATTGAATCGATAGGCGGAGCAACCGGAGCGCGCTTCAGTTTGTTGCCGCCGGAAAACGCTACAGGCAACTATGTAAAAGTGGTGCAGCGCATTCCAGTGCGCATCCGCTTTGATAAAGGCCAGGACCCAAATCATGAACTGCGTCCTGGGATGTCAGTAGAGCCAGTTGTGTACACCAAATAAATATTCGGTCGAAACACAACATCCTCAGGAGCAGGCAACTTGGCGTCGTCAGCGACAACAGCAATGGACACAAAGCCGGTCATCAATCCGTGGATCATCGCTATTTCAGTGATGCTGGGCACCTTTATGGAGGTGCTCGATACGACGGTGGTGAACGTATCGTTGCAGCATATTGCCGGCAGCCTTTCCGTGACCCCGGAAGAGGCAACCTGGGTCCTGACTTCTTATCTTGTGGCCAACGCCATTGTGCTGCCTCTTACCGGATGGCTGGGCAATTACTTTGGCCGCCGCAACATTCTGCTGATGTCCGTTGGCGGATTCACGGTTTTCTCTTTTCTCTGCGGCATTGCGCCGAACCTGCCGCTGCTGATCATCTTCCGCGTGTTCCAGGGCGCAACCGGAGGCGGCTTGCAACCACTCTCGCAAGCCATCCTGATGGAAGCTTTCCCGCCGGAGAAGCGCGCCAAAGCCATGGCTTTCTGGGCGCTCGGAATCGTGGTTGCTCCCATGCTTGGACCGGTGCTCGGCGGCTGGATCACCGACAGTTATTCCTGGCGCTGGCTTTTCTATATCAACATTCCAATCGGGATCGCGGCTGTAATCATGGCCTTGCTGTTCATTCACGACCCGCCCTACATCAAGCGCGGAGAAGGCGGCGTGGACTACTGGGGCATCGGCTACCTTGCGCTTGGCATTGGCGCGCTGCAGATCATGCTGGATAAAGGCCAGGAAGAAGACTGGTTCGGCTCGCACTTCATCGTGATTCTGGCCATTCTTTGCGTCATCGGATTCGTCTTCTTTGTTGTCCGAGAACTCATCACCGGCCATCCTGTGGTGCAGCTCAGGATCTTTAAAAATCGCACCTATGCCACCGGTGTCTTTCTTATGACCGTGCTGGGCTTCGTTCTCTATGGCAGCACCGTCTTGCTTCCACTCTGGCTGCAAACGCTCATGGGATACTCCGCTCTTGAAGCCGGTATGGCCATGCTTCCACGCGGCCTCGGCTCGTTCCTGTTTATGCCGATCGTCGGCATTCTCATGGGCAAAATCGAGGCGCGTAAACTGCTGGCCGCCGGCCTGATCATCTCGTCCTATAGCATCTACCTGCTCTCCAAGCTGAACCTGAATGCCGGTTACTGGGACATCTTCTGGCCTCAGCTCTTGCAGGGCACGTCCATGGGATTGCTGTTTGTGCCGCTCACCACCATCACCAACGGCCTGATTCCCAAAGAGCAAATGGGCAACGCCACCAGCCTGTTCAACCTGATGCGCAACATCGGCGCCAGTATTGGCATTGCCAGCGTCACCACAATTTCATCGCGCCATGCTCAGATGCACATCAATGACCTGGGCAAGAACGTAAATATTTACAATCCGGCCGCGCAAACCATGTTGGCCCAGATGAAAGGCGCATTCATGGCCCGCGGCATGGACGCGGCCACCGCCACCAAACAAGCCGCTGCCGGATTGTTCGGGATGGTCCAGCAACAGGCCTCCATGATCGCCTACACTGACGTCTTCCGACTTCTCGCGGTTATGTTTGCAGTATGCCTGCCGCTCATTCTGATCATGAAAAAGCCCCCCAAAGGCGGAGGCGGCCCGGGATCGATGGCGCACTGAGAATATTGCCATGGCTCCATCTTTTTAATAAAGTTCTTATTATCCTGATCGTATTTTCCCCAAAAGACTCTTGTGTTTAATACAAAGTTGCATATTATAAGCAGCACTAACAAGTGATAACTAGGAATTATCA
>JBJMGE010000011.1:0-424992 GCA_045808085.1 Terriglobales bacterium
CCTCTGCCTCACCCGTTCCATCTGCCCGTAACGCAAGTGCTGTTTGCGGATCTTCCTGACATACTCCCAACTGACACCAAAGCGTTCCGCCAACTCCCGCAAACTGACTTTCCCAGGCTCATAGGCCTGCAGAATTCTGCACCGTAAATCGTCGGAAAAAGCTCGCGCCATCAGCGTTTTGTCGTGGAGATACTCGCCAGCACCAGAGTACCCGCCATTTCATCGCTTGGGTATATCTATCTTGGAACCGCTTTAAGCTTGCACACGCCCCTGCCATGCGCATTCGATTTCCTACAACCTACAGCGAATAAGTGTTAGTAACTATCATGGTCAACACGAATTCGGATCGCCGATAATGGAAGCGTAGATGCCTCGTCATTCTTGCCGTGGGCCTTAGGGCGGCCATGCGACAAATATTTTCCTCATCCAGCAGAACTGTTTGCATCCAAACATTGCATGAGTGACGACAAACACGATTTACCGTTAAAGACGCAGCTATTGTTCGTGGATGATGAAGAGGCCATCAGATACATGTTGCCAGCCATTCTGGAACAGCATGGATTCGCGGTAAAGGTAGCCGCGACAGTCCCGGAAGCGCTTGACCTCATTAATCATCAGAAGTTCGACGTACTGTTGACAGACCTAAACATCGGGTCTCCTGCGGATGGGTTATTCTCGTAACCGCCATGCGCCGATGTCAGCCCAGCGCTGCCACCTTTATTCTTACCGGATACCCCGATTTTCAGAGCGCCTTGGAAGCCATTCGGAAGCAGGTTGACGACTATTTAGTCAAACCCGCTGACATTCCGACGTTGATATCCACTATTAAAGAAAAAGCTCTTCAACCACGTAATTTCAGCGAGTCTCCAAGCAAGCGGGTATCTGGCCTGATACTCGAGAGGTCAGGCGAGATCGTTCAGCGCTGGCTGAAAGAACTCCAGTCAGATTTCAGGCTGGCTTCAAATAAGATCACCAAAGAGAAGCTGATCGACTGTTTCCCGCAGCTGGTTACTGATATGGCCAAATTGCTTGAGACCGGCGAGAGTCAGATACCAGCGAAATCGTTAAGCACTGCAGCCAGCCATGGCGCGGAACGCGCGAAGCAAGGTTATACGATCCCGTTGCTGGTCACTGAGACGCGAATCCTTAACAGGGTAATTGGCTCGGTACTTCAGGAAAACCTACTGGCAATGAATTTAAGCACTCTGATTCCAGAGGCGCTGCGGGTGAGTGAATACCTGCAGGCATTGTTGGAAGAATCCATCCGTGGTTTTCAAGCGACAGAGATCGAAACACTCGGAGCCAAAGCGGGCTAAAAATTTTCAATGTTGCAGTAGCATCCCACGGCTTTCGTTTTGAACATTCGCAGTCGCTCACCGCGCCGAATCCGCAAAGTTAGGCGAAGCTGCAGCGAAGATGAATTAGATTGTCTCCGACAGAGCGTTCCGATAAAATTTGCATAACATCTTCATTCGCAATCTTGGCCCACTTATCGGGTGTTGTCTCTTTCGCGTGATCCTTCTTGCGCATTCAGATGCAACTTTTCTTGCCGTAGGAGGCATCCGGCATGATACTTCCCCGGATACTGTCAGTCGGAAAAGACAAGACGCTTATGGCCTCACGCACTTTGCTCTTGAGCAATAGCGGATACGCCGTGGAAGAAAGCCATTCGCTAGAAAAAGCCATCGGCTTCGTGGAAGCGAACTCTATTGATGCAACTATCATCTGCCATACGGTTCCCCAACGTGACCAAGGCGTACTCATTTCTGCTGTGCGTGAAAAGAGACGCCTGATGCCGATCTTGTATATTCGGTCTTATGCTTACGAAACCGCTCCGCGGACGTGCATTGCCGTCGACAACGAACCAGAAGCACTGCTGAAAGCCCTGGAATTGGCAACTGCGCCCCCCGAGCGAATTTCACCCTGAGATGGAAGCGCGCATCCGGCGCTGCCCCTTTACAAGAGTCCCATGCAGCGGCAAATCTAAGCAATGAGGAGGAAGGATTGGGATATCCCAGGAGGTTGGGATTCATCTCTAATAAGTGAGCCAGGCAAGATCGATGAAAACCGCTTTCGAGCTACCGACTTCCGCAACATATCGCCACGCTTCACCCTGGGGCGCCGCTCTGCGAATCAGGTTGTCCTAAAGCTGCTGAAGACGAATCGCTGGCAAGAAAGGCGGAACTCCGGCGCAGGTCGCGCTCCCTTGGCTACTTGCACGGAAGCCATGGATCGTTCCGATTCCTGGCACGACGAAGCTGCGCCGCCTACGGACAACTGGCTGAAAAACAATATCGATCCCTTGATAAAGTCACCGGCGCTGGCCAACAGCGTTTTCATTATTGTCTTTGACGAATCGCTGGACGTGGATGTTGTGAATGGCGGCGGCAAAATTGCCTGGGTAATGGCTGGGCTCCCACGTCAAATCCGCCTTCAAGTCCACCACTTTATATCAGCACCAAAGCACGCTGCGGCTCATACTGGACTTGCTTGGAGTCGCCGACCATCCGGGCAATTCAGCCACAGCGCCGACGATGCAGGAGTTCTTTCAGTAAAGGCTCGAGGTGAGCGCCCGGGATTCTCGGCAAAAACTTATGTCCGACACAGTACATATATGTCCGATATCGTACATACCCATCCGATTGAAGGTGTATCATTGAGATACATCTTTAAACGCAGGCTGTTATGAAGCTACTTGCGCCTTGAGATGCGGGTCGTTTCGATCTCGCGAATCATTGCCAAGGAGCCCCATCATGTCTTCAGCCGTTGAACCACGTCCCACTTACAAAAACGAAATTCTACGTTCATTACCCAGAGCGGAGATCGACCGCCTTGCGCTTCACCTTACAGCTTTGGAACTCAGCGTGAATGACGACCTGCAAGCGCCCGATGAGGAGATCACCCATGCGTATTTCTTGGAAAGCGGGCTGGCGTCAGTAGTCGTGGAAATGACCGATGGCGGAACGGTTGAGGCCGCCGTATCGGGAAAAGAAGGCCTCGTTGGATTTTCCGTGTTGCTGGGCGCCAAAAGCATGCCGACGCGCACGTTCATCCAGATTGCCGGCAAGGGCCACAAGATCAAAGTCAGGCGGCTCCTGGAAGAGTTTGGGAATTCCCCGACGCTGCGGAAGAACACCAACTGCTACATTCAGGCCTTTCTGATGCAGACCGCGCAGACTGCTGCCTGCAACCGCCTGCACGATATTGCGGAGCGGCTTGCCCGCTGGCTGTTGATGTGCCATGACCGCATGGAATCCGATAGCTTCTACATTACGCATGAATTTCTGGGGCATATGCTGGGAACGCCTCGTTCCACGGTTACGCTGGCCGCTGGAATCCTGCAAAAGGCCGGATTAGTGAGTTATACGCGAGGAAAAGTAAACATCCGCGACCGCCAAGGCCTGGAAAAGGTGTCCTGCGAGTGTTACAGCACTCTGCGCAAACAGTTTGAGGGACCGGGCGTTTCTGCGTCCCAGCAAAAATTTCTTCCACCCCGGATAAGGCGCGGCAGCGTAGACGCGTAGTCTGGTCGGCGGTCCCGATTCCTTCTGAAAATTGTTTACACAAGCAGGAACCCACCTAGAGCCATTAAAGAACGATCAAACAAATCCAAAATCCTGAAGCAGAACATTGCGTCAACTTGGCCGATATTGTGCTTCGTTTTCCTTTCATCCGATGGACGGCTGGAATAGAATGCGTTCCCCAGGTCTTTCGTTCGACTAGCACGGTTGTCGGTACTTCAGTGGTCCACCGCAATTTTATTCCCTCTAAGTTTCTGCGATCCTGCGGATTTAGGGGGCTCGGACAACCCGTCCCCTGCAGCCGCTCTCCTACCATCAAGTAAGTTCCCCTTCTTGAATGAAAACCCGGATTCCACAGACTGTTACGAAACTGTTGGGAATAAAGCGAAGTGATGAGAAGATGCCCTTGTGAGAGCGAGGGCATTTTCATGGGTTTCATAGAAGGCGAGCATCGGAATCAAGGGACGCTGTTCCCGGTGTTGCGGCCATCGTTGTTACGTTCGCTCCTGCTAGTCGTTGGTGCGCGGGCAACGCGCTTGTTACGGTTTGCCTCACGAAATGTGATAGCAACTGCCAGGTGTCCACCTTCTTCAAAGTCGAATCCGGAAGCGATTGCAGTCACAAGGCGTTTGCCGCAGCGTAAACAAGGTGGCCGAATCCTGTGATCGTCGGGCGGTGCTCTTGCTGATCTCACTCCGATTCTGTTACTCGTGTAAGGGAGGGGGCTTCAGAAACTCGCTACCGAGGTGCGGGAAAAGCAAAACCTCATCACATTTAGGAGTGGTGATTCTTGGTCTCTTTCGCAGGAGCGCGCTGCAGTTTCAGGGGCGACACTCGCCCATCGGCGATGTTTACAAATCCTCCCTGGTGCGTAATTTCGCCGTGCCGAAACAGTCGTGCCAGCATGGCAAGACTATGGTAAGCGAGCGTCTGATTGATGAACGGTTCCTGCCTGTCGAGCGCTTCGGCCGCACTGCAGGCTGGTAGTCTGTCTTTCTTGTCCAGCCTCGGATCAATAATTTCAGGGTAGAGTTCCGCCACGGTGGGTAATCGCAGGCTCACTTTTTTGTTTCGCGCATTTGCTGGTTGTCCAAGCACAAACTGTCCGCACTCTGTATTGTTGCCGAGATCGAGCCAATAGTGGCAATTCCAGTAGGCGCTGGTGGAAGTTATAGTACGCCGGGATTTACGAGAATCGACGCAGCCTATCAGGATGTCAGTTTCTTCGCGCCAGCCCTCGTCGAGGAATTCCGGGACGCCTCTCCATCCCACTCCCCAAAATAAATTAATCCGCGTCGCCAGTACTGTCGCCTTGTAGAGGCCGATCTCGCTTTCGCTGAATGGCTGACGAACACAATTCGTGCGCGAAATGCGGTCGCCGTCAACGAACGTTACCTCTAGTCCGTACGGGTGTCCCCAGGCCAGCATGGCCTGGTGCAGGTACGGTAAGCCGGCCGCAATTGTGCTTCCTGTGCCGCCGCAGCCGACCACACTCATGCGCACCTTTTTGCCAAGGAGCGCTTCAGGAATGCGATGTTCAATGGGTGGCGTTTGCGTTTCGGTATGAGTGGTCATGGTCGCTCACGAACTTCGCGAGAGTTTGCTTCGCCTTAACAAGATAGCGGACGGGAAAGTGGTCCTTGCCCATGGCGTACTGCCAAAGTCCCAGCAACCCGCCCGGATGATTGGTATGCTTTAGCACACCCGCTGCATGCGTAAACTCGCTTTGAAAGAAGGCGAGTTCCCAGGCATCTACCGCCGCAATCGATTTTTCACGCGGGATCCGCATTGAGCCGGTACAAACAACTCCATTGTCATAACAATTCCAATAGGGAGCGATGTACAGCGGGCTATCTGCCTTGGGCCGTTCATTCGCAGCCAGCGCACGGATCGATAAGTGCGAGCCTGAAACTTTGAAAAGGAGCGGTGGATGGGGATATTTTTTACCATTGAGCTTTCGCAATGTGGCATCGGCGCCGCGGTCGTTGAAGAACATCGCCCGTTGCCGGGATGGAGCCCACCACACGATCGTGTCAGCCGCGCGCACGATCACTCGTTCCGGCAGGATCTCAATGGGTGTCGACCGGCCGAGGCCGGTCATCAGGTCAGCGAGCATTTGCGCGGTAACGAGCTGACCCTCGCTCAGAGTCGCTTCCTCGTTCTCGTGAGTGACTTCATGCAACGTAACAAACGGATGTCGATAAGGAAAACCGTTGTAACTACTGGTCCCGTACACCAGCAAGACACGGCTCAACCTGAAGTCCTGACTGGAGCCGATGTTGACGGAGGTGTTCATCGTAAAGCTCTCTGGTAATGTCAACAATTTGTGCGGCGGAGGCCAAACTACGGAGCATAGCGCCGGCATAATCGAAGACTCGTTTGATTTCACCGTCCAGCTCTTGCGCCGGTTGGTCGAGTTGGATCGTCAGCACAATTGGCGGTTCAAGCGGCCCGTCTTGTCCGAGGCCCTGCATTTGTTCGTCGAAGCAGGCATTAATTTCGTCGTCCTCGTACCAACTGATCAGGCACCCCAGGGCCGCAACTATCGGCATCATTTAGAAAATCGCCTATAGCCGGGACTTGCTCCGCGAGTCTGCCCGCCCACGCATGCTCGTGTCCACGTCCGTGAGTATCCATTTCCAATACATGGCTAACTAATTGTTGGCTAACCGAGCTTCGCAGCGAGGCTTTTACTTGCTGCAGGAACTTGCGGGCCTTGCGCTCTCCTATTTTTAAATGTTTCCGCAAACAGTGCGGGATGTTCTGCCTTACCCTCGGATACACCGACTCCGCTTTATCTTCTTCATCGAGGTCTTCTATCCACATCGCTGCGTGCTCAAGCGCCTCGCTGTAGTCGAAAACACGCATCCATTTCCAGAGGTTATGGACAAAGACCTTGTAAAAGGCCGCAGGAAGAAGCTCATGTTCGCGCTCCAGAAGCTTCAGGGTAGCGCCGATTGGAATGGAGGCAGCGGCTTCGTACTCGCCAACCAAATAAAGCATTTTCGTCGGATTGTCCATTTCTGCTGAGTTGCGCTCCTGTTCCGTCAACTCAAAGGGGTGATCCATGATGCGCAGAAATCCACTCCACACTTTCTTTGCCTCATCAGCTCCATTCTGTTTGCAGAATCGACGGAATCCGTGTTCCACAAAATCCACTGCGCTCCCCGACCAATCTTCAGCCCTGCATATTCCAAGACGTAATAAGCTTTTGCCGAGATGTGCTGCGGGTTGCTCGTCCCAGCGGGAACAGTAACGTGAGTGTAGCTCTTTCAGGGTTGGTACGGTTGCAGTGATTGGAAGTCCAATCAGACGAGGGGTGGAATGACCGCTCCGGCTGGCGGAAGACACCGCTCGTCTCCGGCCTCGTCGGGACTGTATTTCAGTCTGTCGCATATTTTTGCGATCAGTTCGCCGGCTTGGAATGCTTCGGGACATTTTCTTAATTGCTCCTGGATTGGCTCTTGTCGACGCACCGTCCCGCGAGCGATTAGATCCAACTCGCGCACAACCTTGTCTGCCTTCGTCATTCTGGGAAGGCACTCGGTGACTTGTTCGGTCGCTCGGCGAGTCTTGCGCGTCTTCTGCGGGTTCATCCTTTAGCCCCTATCGCGCGCACGAATTTGTACTCCATCGCGCCATTCATGGGAGTTGGGCCCTCGACGGCTGCGGTTGCCAGCTCGGGATACGTGTTTACGTACATATCTCTCACCTGCTCCACAGTGAAATCTGGATTGGGATCCGGCAGTTTGACGCCATTAAATGCAAACAGGCGTTCAAGTCTTTCTATTCTCACGGGCATTGTTCACTTACCTCATAATTTGGAATACATTGTTGATGTGCGGCTCGCTTACCGAATTCATGGTTTAAGCAGCTCGGTCTATGGATCGAGCGTTATCCATGTCGGCGGGTGATCACTGGCGTTCACCTGCCCACGCGCCCATCGGTCTACTCCACCATCCATGAGCCGGTCCGAAACATTCGGCGATAGCAAAAAGTGATCGAGTCGCATGCCTTTGTCCTTCGGCCACCGTTCATATTTGTAATCCCAGAACGTCCAGAGGGGCCCGTCTGGATGTAACTTCCGCAACGCATCGGTCCAGCCTTGAGCCAGCAAACGCGTAAAGGCTTGGCGGCTTTGCGGCTGGATCAATGCATTGTTATCCAACGATCGAGTTGGATAGATATCCTGCGATGTCGGAACGACGTTGTAGTCACCGGCCAACACCACGGGGGCGCCGCTCGCCATCAGTTCGGCGGCATGGCCAATGAGGCGCTCAAACCAGGCCAACTTATAATTGAATTTCGGTCCAGGCTGCGGATTCCCGTTGGGGAGGTAAATGGAAGTGACCAGGATTCCCTCAACAGCCGCTTCGATGTAGCGGGCTTGGTGATCTTCAGGATTTCCCGGCAAGCTTGCGCAGGTCAGCACGGGAACATGGTTTCGCGCGAGAATGGCCACACCGTTCCAGGAGCGTTCCCCTTGCCAGACTGCTTCGTACCCGAGGGTTCGAAGGGCGTTTACGGGAAAGGCACCCTGCTCCGCCTTGAGCTCTTGGAGACTGACCACGTCCGGCTCAGCTTTGATTAACCAAGCCAACAGGTTATCAAGCCGCTTATTGATATCGTTAATGTTGAAGGTCGCGATCCTCACCAATTCCTCTCTGTCCCTCCACGGGTGTACCTCCGAAAAGTAGCAAACGAAATGCCTAAGAATGAAGGTCGCATCGCCGGCCGGTTACGCAGGAGGTCGCGAGAGTCGAGTCGCTCACTTCCTCCCAATCTGGTGTTTGCGATGGCGATTGAGGTTGGCTGGGAAAAAAAGAAGCAAAATGATGCATCTCATCAAGAGAGATGGAAGCTCTTAAGCGAAGCGCGAGCGGTTCCGCCGCCGATGTCTGGATTGATTACCAATTCAAGTACGGTAACATCTGAAAGCTCTGCTCGAAACTCTTCCACCTGGCGTATCGACTGAGGCGGACTGAAATTCCACTGCTGCCGCACAATTTCTTTAACTGTACTTCCGCCATCCCCAGACCAGCGCAATACGAACTCCTGTGTGCGAGCAATTTCATATTCCTCAAAGGCAAGTGCTATACAGCGGATCCGTTGCGGCTGATCGAAGACCAGCCGAATCGTTTGCTTCCCCGGCACTGACGCACGCCAACCCGACCCTTCTCCCGAGCCAAAGGCAGACTCTATGGGAAAATTCTTGTCTTCCGAGGTAATCTCTACCACGGCTGCACGTTCCACATCTAACCAACCGTCGCCGTGCGTCCGAATGCTCTCCGAGGTTGGAGTAATTAGTCGCTTCCGCATCGACTCAGTTTACAACCAATACAATGACCCGATCTGTTCATTCCCGAGGTGACGAAGTTTAGTCATGTGTGGCGATCTGTCCCGATGGCTAGCAAGAAATTCAACTTCGGACGAACCACAATTGCATGACCGAAAGCGGCCGCTAAGAAATGTCGCAATGCCAAGAAAAATAAGCTCGCTCCTATCCGAAAGGAAAATCCGAAGTAAACGGAGCTTGGCTGGGGTATGGTTGGCTTGTTCGGAACGGGCATCAAGGTTCTTCCAAGTGACGGCTCCTTAGCGGTACTCTTTCTGTGTCTCTAGCGTTCGGATTGTTCAGCACCTCTGACGGACTGAGAGACGGAGCTAAGCTCGGTTTGCGCCGGCTTGTCACTGTTCGTGCTTGCGTCTGCTGGCGTGCTCGCAGGTGCACACCAGAGGGGCAGGAGTTCGCCCGATTCTGATTCCTTGTCTTCTTTCTTGTCTGTGGCCGTCCCGCCGGTGGCGCTTTTCGTCTTGGTCTTGCTCTTATCGCGTTCCTCGGCTGCCCTTACCGCTTCGGCGATTTGCTCCCGCGCCTCATCCAGCGTGTGCTGCAGCCGTCCGTGAGACTCGACGAACTTGGTCAAAGCTTCCGCTAGGCTCTGATCAATTTCTTCCGGTGTTCCTGTAAGCGACAGCGGCGTTGTCAGGGCAGTGATCGCCGACTCGGGCACCTTGGCGATCTTGTCTTTGTTGGAATATCCGACCTTGTCATTGACTTTGCTGTCTTTCTCCTGCACTTGGGGCACGACGTTGACCCTGATTCGGCCTCCACTCAGGGCTGCTACGGTGATTGACAGCGGTCGGTGTTCGATTAGGGGCATCAGTTCTCGAAACATAACTCTCCTTTTATTGTTTCGGAATTCAATTGAGAGGAGTCTCAATCATTCTGGTTTAAGCTGCCAGGGTCTGAAATGTGACCTCGATGATTGGGGAAGTCTCAACGATCGGGGCCAGTGGCATTAGGCCGGCAACTGGTTTAGGAATTCGCCCAGGTTGGCTGATGCCATACGGTGACTTTTATCGGTGGCGAGGTATTTGTCCGGAAAGATGCTCTTGAGCTGATGCAAACTAACATGCCTGCCGTACTCTGCTAGGACTTGATTTCAATCTAGGAATGTCAGTTTCATTTGCGGAAGCGTAAATTTTTTTCCAATTTGTTGAGCTAAGTACAAGTTCATCTATTCTTGTGCCGTTCAGTTCCTGGCTTCAGCTGTGCCCATCGATTCGTTCACTACATTTAGTAGTAACTGAATTGAGATCGAACTAGTAAGTAACTGAATTGAAATCGAACCGGCAATTCAACTCTTTATCGATTTGGAAATGCAATGCGGCTCTCATCTCCTCCTCCATCGTCAGATTCTTCCACGCGCGCAAAACAGCCTTTTCACATTCCTGGATCGGTTAAAGAGATCGAAAACCAGGATGGAGCAGTGCTGCTCGATATTGAACAAGGCGTGTGTTTTAGCCTTACTCCGGTGGCCTCCAGAATCTGGCAGTTGCTCAAGGTGCATTGCGAACTTGAACAAATTGCTGACATGATCGCGGCCGAGTTTACAGCTCCCCGCAACATGGTAGAACGAGACCTCTCTGAGTTCTTGGATTCCCTGCACCACCACCGATTGTTGCTCGACGGCGTGGATGAGCAGAACCGCCGAGCTTCGGGCGGCTGGTTGCGGCGCAAACTCTCCCGGCTGCGTGCCCGAACAAGGAACACGTAATGGAATTGGCGCTCGATTCTCCCCCGGTTAGCGAAACCGTTTCTGTGGTTGACACCCTCCACGGCGTAGAGGTTAACGACCTCTATCGCTGGCTTGAAGATCCTCACTCTCCGGCAACGCGAAAGTGGATCGAGCAACAGTGTGCCTACGCAGAATCCTATTTTGATTCCATTGGCAGCCGGGAATTTGTGCGCCCGCAGGTGGCGGCGCTGCTGGAAATGGAGAGTGTAAGTGACGTCTGGGAAGTGGACGGCAACGTCTTCTATCTGAAAAGACGAGCCTGCGAAGAACAGCCCTCGATCATGATGCGTCCGAAGCTGCGCGGTGGAGAGATCACGCTTGTACAGCCGGCGGATCTGTCAGATGGACCGCCGAAGCATCTGCAAATTGCCGGCATCTCACCCGATGCGCGATTCCTCGCAATCGGAGTGAAATCGAGTGGCGCTGATACACAGGCGGTAAGGTTCTTTGATGTGCGGCGACGGGAATTACTCAGGGATTCTCTGCCGGAAGGATTTGGGCCGGGCCTTGTATTTACCGCCAATCCGCCGGGTTTCTACTATGCGCATGAACCGCTGGATTCCGGCGATCCCTATCGGGCCGTCTCTTGGCATGAGTTCGGCAATGGGTCTGAAGACCGAGAGATCTTTTTTGGCGGGCGCGAGACAAATGTTCACGTGGGCGCCGCTGGAACTGTGGACGGTCAAGTTCTCGTGTATCTCCGCTCATTTTCAGACTGCTCCGGAAAAATGGAGCTATACATTCATCAGATTGGCCGGCATAAGGCGCCAGTCAAGCTTCTGGATATCAATGGCTTTGTACTTATGCCCTTCTTCATCGGTCAAGAGCTTTACGGGCTGACTGACTGGTCTGCGCCTAGGTTCCGCGTGGTCCGGATTGATGTGGATAATCCTAACCCCGAATCCTGGGTGGAGATTGTTCCCGAATGCGCAGCCTCCATCCAGGAGGTTACTGTTGCCGCAGAATGTATTTGCGTTCGCTACATAGGGGACCTGCAAAGCAGAATTAAAATTTTTGAGTTAAACGGCATTTGTACGCTGGAAAACGCATGCCCTCCGATGGGAACGGCAAGATTTATGTCCCGTTTTACCGGAACAAGCATGCTGTACTACACGTTTTCTTCTGTTCTGCAACCTCCTGTTGTGTTCGCGCTGAATCCCAAAACGGGCGAGCAGACCCGGTGGCACGAATCAGCCGCATATCTTAACCCCTCGGACTTCTGCATTGAGCGGACTTTTTATCCATCTACAGACGGGACCAGCATCCCGATCACACTCATCGCGAATAAACGATTGCAATCTGAACGCTTGCCGACGTTTATCACAGGCTACGGAGGCTTCGGCGCAAGTCAGACTCCTCATTTCAATGCATACTCGACCTTCCTCTTGCAGCAAGGATTCCGCCTGGCAGTGCCGAACATTCGCGGCGGCGGCGAGTTTGGTCCTGCCTGGCACGAAGCAGCTAAGCGCCACAAGAGACAGACAGCATTCAACGATTTTATTCGCGCTGCCGAGTGGCTCATTGAAACGAAACGCGCTCTGCCCGGGAAAATCGCCATTGGCGGCGGCTCGAACGGCGGCCTGCTTGTGGCTGCTGCCATGACTCAGAGGCCGGATTTGTTTCGAGCAGTGGTTTGCCTTGGTCCCGTCCTGGATATGCTCCGTTACCATTTGTTCGATTCCGCGGCGGTATTTGCGCCTGAATTCGGAACTGCAGATGACGAAGACGATTTTCGCGTTCTACATGCATATTCGCCTTATCATCGAGTCAGGCAAGACGTGGCTTATCCCGCAGTATTGCTGATTTCAGGCGATGCGGACACACGATGCAATCCTATGCACGTGAGGAAAATGGTGGCGGCTCTCCAGGCTGCCTCCATCTCCGGCAGGCCGGTCCTGATGCAGTACACCCGAAACTGGGGCCACATGGCTGTTCAGCCTCTCACTGCACGGATAGAAGCACTCACACAAAGGCTGGCGTTCATTTGTCATGAGCTTGGAATAGAGATTCTTACTAAGTTCAAGAGAGGTGAAACGTGAAGTTCATGACGCTGAAATTCATGTTTGGGTTTGCGATGTATGACTTGTTTCGATTCGGCAACAGCCTGGCGCGGCTCCGGCGTTTTCTGCTGAGTTGGAAGACTGGCAATCACCCGCCACAATCTGAAATCGTTCAACAGGCAAGCATGGCAATGCGCCACGCGCGGGTGTGGTACCCGAAGCGCGTTCGTTGCCTGCAAAGGTCGGCGGTTCTTGCCTGCATGCTGCGATCTTTCGGCGTTCCAGCCCAGATGGTGCTGGGGAGCCAAAAAATACCTTTCAAAGGCCATGCCTGGGTGGAGGTGGATGGCAAGGCCATCAATGAGCGCAGGAGCGTAGCAATCTTTGCTGTGTGGGACCGGTTTTAGGAGGCTAAATGAGCGCACATGCTGGAATATGGAATCGTGATTCGAGTCCCATAAGTCGGGACTCTCTATCAGGCTTGCGTCAGGCCCTGGAGCGTTACGGGCCAGATGGAGAGAGCATTGTAAGCAAAGGCTCTGTAGCTGTGCTGCATCGAGCGTTTCACACTACGCAAGACTCCCAGGATGAACAGCAGCCGTACTGGTCGCAGAAGGGCGCACTGGTTACCTGGAATGGCCGTTTGGACAATAGGGACCAACTGATACTCGAACTCGGCACGCTCTGCGACGGCAACACCGATGTTGAGGTGATTGCTGAAGCGTTTGATCGCTGGGGTGAAGATTGTTTTCGCCGGCTTGTGGGGGACTGGGCTATCTCGATTTGGAACCCACAGGCAAATGAGCTGCTTCTGGCACGCGACTATATAGGCGTAAAGCAAATGTTCTACTTTGCATCGGCTAACCGGCTCATGTGGTCCAGTCACCTGGTTGCGTTAGCTTTATGTGGCCAGTCATTCAGGTTCTGTCCGGAGTATGCAGCCGGATATCTCACATTGCATCCCTTGGAGCACCGCACGCCATACGAGGAGATTATGGCTGTCCGGCCTGGCGCATTTATACGCATATCTCCTCATGAAGTTACAGAGTCTGAGTACTGGCAGTTTGATCCGCACCTCAGGACAGTCTGCGCCTCGGATGCTGAGTATGAGGAGCAATATCGGTACCTCTTTGGACAAGCTGTCCGGCGCAGGCTGCGCTCCGCTACTCCCATTTTGGCCGAACTGAGCGGCGGATTTGATTCGTCGGCTGTCACCTGCATGGCGGACTATGTTATGGAGCAAATAGGAGCGGAGACGCCCCGTATAGACACCTTTACCTTTTGCGATGCTTCTGAACCGGACGAAGAAGACTCACAATATGCCCGGTTCGTGGAGGGCAAACGGGGAAGGACTGGCCATCATTGCGTTGTGCAAGAGTTTGGAGATGCCATTCGCTTTGACGCTCCTGATTTCCGGGCAACACCCAATTTGCCTAGAAATGAAATTGAGATGGCGTTGCCTGCAATTCTTCAGTCGGGAGGTTATCGTGTCGTTTTGTCCGGGCTCGGTGGTGATGAGGTAAACGGACAGGCGGTGGAGTTCCGGGTATTGATCGCAGAATCCTTACATTCCCGGAAGTGGAAAGCCGCCGGCAGACAGACGATCGAGTGGAGTTTTGCCACCGGAATTCCATTTATACAGATTCTCTGGCAGAGCGCGCGCATTCTCCTGCCGGCACAATTCCGTACTTCTAAAAGCACCTTCAAAGATTCCATGCCATGGCTCAATCCGGCCTTCTTTGCCAAATACGGCATGTTGGCGGACCTTCTGGCCGCAGCCAAAGGAAGCCGCAAGTGGGGACCGTGGATGTGCGACTCCTACCAGACCCTCGATGGACTGCGGCGGCAATTAACGGACGGAAACCCAGCCGTCACGGACAAACGCTATCCCTATCTTGATCTCGATCTGATGCGCTTCCTGCTCTCCATTCCACAAGAGCAGTTAATCCGGCCTGGTGACCGGCGCTCCCTGATGCGGAGAGCGCTCCGCGACATGCTGCCGCCGGAATTGATTGACCGGAAAACTAAGGGCAGCGCGGCACGCTGCGTGGCCTTGACCCTATCGAAGCATTGGGGCGTGATCGCGGATGCTATGGCATCCCCCTTCACGGCCGAGATGGGGATCGTAGACGCAGAGCAGTTTCGCTCTGCGCTCACCGCCCTCAAGCACGGCAAATTGCCGACTCATATGGTCTCGCTGCTCAGAGTGCTGGCGTTGGAACTGTGGATGCGCAACAACATTGCTCGCGGTGTGGTCCGCAGCTCAGCTTTCCATGCCGCTGCCGTAGAGACTGCGGTTATGGCAATTTCGGCGTGAATCTCACACACAAAAAGAGGTGAAAGGAACGCAATATCACAAACCGGAAATAGTCCTGGTGGGACCTGCTGAGGAAGTGATTCAGGACCTAAGGTCGCTCGCATTAACGACGGGACAGATTTTCATCCCGAACCTGATCCTTGATAGCAGGCTCGATGACTGATCTTAAGGACTGCATGCAATTCACGAGAAAGGAGGTGAAAAGATGCGATATCAGAAACCGGAAATCGCGTCTTTGGGACCTGCTGAGCAACTGATTTTAGGAGTAAAGCAGGGGCCCAATGGCGGCGGGGACATTTTCAGCCGACGACTCTTTCTTGATAGCGAGCTTGATGACTGATCTTACGACTGTATGCAATTCACGAAGAAAGGAGGTGAAAAAGATGCGATATCAGAAACCAGAAATCGTCCCTTTGGGACCTGCTGAGCAACTGATTTTAGGAGTAAAGCAGGGGCCCACTGAAGGCGGGGACATTTTCCAGCCACGGTTCTTTCTTGATAGCGAACTCGATGATTAATTGAATGTACTCCACCCGGTCTCCTTGGCCGGGTGGAGACGCATCCCCAGCCTCCGTGAAGGGTTCAGGTCAACAAAATGCTGCGAAGTGTAAAAGGAAATTTGTTTCAGTGGAAGGGTTCACCCATGAGACTGTAGGTGCTTTTGTAGCTATAAGCGCCTCAAACAACCACAAAGTTCAACAGCTTTCAACGAACGGCCCGCACCAGGTTCAATATCAATCACTTGGAAACAACAGATTTCAACAAATCTCAATAGAGTCTGGAGTCTGGTTCGGGACCAGGGGGTCGGAGGTTTGTTCATATGCAGATTGCTGAATTGAACGCGCCCAACGCCGCATTAGCCGTGTCAAGTTCAAACAGATTAGAGGATTCTATTTGGATAAGGACATCCTTGGCATTCGACATCAGGAAGCAAGCGGCGGACCCCGCTAGCGGCGGTCACAACCGTGAGCGGGACCGCAGCGATCATGTAGGCAATTGACTGAGAAATTCGCCCAGCTTGGCCGTGGCCTTGAATTGCGGGACGGGATCAAGCTTCTTCAAGGCGCTGGTGAATGCGTTGGACAAACTCCACATAGTGCGCGGCGAAAACTCCGCGTACTGCGGCTCGAAGTACAGGCGATGGACGTCGGACAAGAGACTCTTGGGAGCATCGAGCTTGCCGTCGATAAAAGCCGAGTAGAAAATCAATTTGGCCCGCTCGTCAGTGATCTGCGTCTGACGCCAGTGCTCGACCTGGCGTTGCATTGGCTCGAAGTTGCGCTGGATACGATCCACTCCAACCGAAAGTGTATCGATCAGGTTAAAGCTCTTCGAGTGTTTGGCCAGTACGGGAGTGAAATCGCCGCTGAAGGCCATGTTGGAGCAGACAAACACGCGCAGGCCCGCGGTCATGCCCAGGCGAAGCGACTTGTCGTGTGAGTTGCGAATGCCGATCGAGAAACGGCATCCCTCCATCTGGGTCTGAAGGTCGAGAACTCCAAACATCTTCATGCCGTCATTGGAAGCGGCATATTCTTCGTTCACCACAGCGATGTGGCGAAAGCTCAAGGTTTCAACCAGTGCCTCAACAATCTCGTGATGAGGGACTGGCCGGTGGGTTGCGGTTGCTTGTGGAACTGGAATTTGTGCCAACTCCGTCCGCCCAATTTTGGACAACGGGCCGGCGACAAGCGTGCCAGTGTTCATACTTCTTCTTCCTTTCTTTATTTGGGGTGAATTGAACTACAACAAGAGGGCGCTATGTCGATGCGAATGAAATTGCTAATTCCAGCCGAACAGCGACGGCTGGTCGGGAAGCTTCTCGTGTGAGCGCCGCCGAGTAGACTTCAGCGACTCAGGCCGCTGGCCGAACACGAGAACCGGTTGCATATTGACAGCGGATTCGATGAGACTTTGTGAGCTGTCCATTTCGACCGGCAATTGTTCTGCCGCCGGAATCTCGCTCGTCTGGATGCTGGCAGCGAACAGTTTTTCGTGCTCTTGATGAAGCGTCTTCCAAATCGCGTCTGCTGAGTCCCCGATGCCATTCTTCTCGACCAACTCGCGCGCCATCGCGGCGAGCATGTCGTCATCGTCATCAATGCTCTGCAGCCCTTCGCCGGCAAACTTGCCTTCCATGGTCAGAGCGACCAGTAGCTTCTTACCCATGAGGCGCAGGCACGAGGTTTGCATCGTGCTTTCGTAGCACATGAACTTCACTCGCACGCGACGTTTCTGGCCGATTCGCCAGGAGCGCCGTGCGGCCTGCCGCAGAGTGTGTAATGAGTAGCCGGATTCGTAGAAAAGAATGGTCGGAAAGTCGAGCAGGTCCAGCCCGGTTTCGACGAGCTTCGGATGCGCGATCACCACCTGAACGCCTTCTTTTACCTTCTTGGCGTACCAGGCCTCGCGCTTATCGGTGGGCACGTTTCGCCGGAGTACGACGGTCCGAATGCCTTCGCGCGTCAGAATCTGTTCCAGCCGCGCCGTCACATCCCGTTTCTGCGTGTAGACGGCGTAAACCTGGCAGCGTCTGCCCTCGGCCAGTTCGCTCTTAATCTCCTCAATCAGCCGCCGCTCTTTGGCGTAAAGCGTGTCTTGTGGCAGGTCCTGCGTCTCCGCAATGACAAACTTGACCTTGCGCCCGAGTTCGGGATCGAACTCTGTGCCATAAAGTGTGCCGAGGCCGTAAGGATGATCGGGATATAGCAACAACGCATTCAGCATGTTGCTGAGAACGGAGCGATTGCCTTTGTGCTCCTTCAGGGCTGCGCGGATATCTTCTTCCAATGCCTGATAAGCAATGCGCATGCGTTCGTCCATCGGCATGCTGAGGAAAGACTCCTCGTATGGAGGCAGCTCGGCGGAAATGTCCTCAAGGAATACGAAGGCGCACAACTGCATGAGGAACTCGCCAAACAGGAGCGGCGAAGCGCCGGGCTTGCGGCGAACCGTGACTGTTGTCTTTGCTTTCGAACAAGCGTTGTCGGCTGGATCGATGCGCGTGACAGTTTCCAGGACACCGTAGTCCTGAATGAATCCTGTTCGTCCGGGAGATCCCCATTCATATCCGCGCTCCTTCATCTTGCGGGCTTCGAGACGGTAGAGCGTGTTGAACAGGTCATCGGCATAGCCGCCAAGTAATGTCCCAGTCAGTCCGACAATCTTGTCGGTGCAGGAAGCAAGAGTGCCGAGCGCGTTTCCCTGAGCTGTATCTCCGGCAAGCTGATGGATCTCGTCGCAGATGGCATAGTCGAACCAGCGCCTCATATGGCGCCCGATGAACTCGACTGGCGCCATGCGGCGGATCTTCTCTCTGTCCGCTTGCCACAGTGCGCTGTGAAAAGTACGGCAACCCTTGTCGCCGCGCGTCTCAATCGTTTCCGCAAGCTTGACCTGCTTGAAATCCGCAGCGGTGAGTCGTTGTTCAGCGATGATTACCGGCTTTCCGGTTTCCGGGTTGACTAAACAGCCCGCGTTCGGGCCGGAACGGGCAAATACATACGCATGCCTCCAGAAGTAGCCGAGCTTGGCCTTCTCGCGACCGACAATAAACAACGCTGGCCGGTCGCACAGGGCAAACCAGCGTTCCCGCGCACTGCGATGCTGCTTCCGTAAGCGCAGATCACTCAAGGTGGTGCGCAGTCCTTCACGCACAATCTCGCCACGCCTCAGCCGCACTTCATTGACACCGTGTGGCGCTTTCTCGTCGCCGCCGTTCCGCATGTCGTCGATCAGGAAGACACGAAGTCCAGGGACAGTAAGCAAGGCTTCGCGCGCCCATTTCGATACCAGATGTGGTGGGACCATGGCCAACGCGGTATACGGCTTCCCCTGGCTGTGCACGTGGATGGCGCTAAGCGATATCAGCGTTTTGCCGGTGCCGCACTCGGCCACGATGAGCGCCGTGCGAAACTGCTCCCATCTTTTGGCCACGGACATGATGGCAATGTTTTGCGCGGGAAACGGCCGTCGCAGAAGTGTGTCGAGTCGTGGTGAAACCGGATCTTCGAAACTCTGGAGCGCGGGGTATTCCTCCAGGATGCGTTCGCCCAGCTGAGTCGAGAACTCCCGCATGTACGAGTAAATGGTTTCCAGTTCGGCCACGAAAGACCTCTCGATTAATAAATTGGTTTTGTTTTGAAGAATTGCTTGGGTCGTTACTCGAATCGGTATTCGCGTGGCCAGACAAGCAGAATGAAGGTTCCAGCAAGGCCCCTCGTTTCGATTGCGAGATTGTGTGCGTCTAAACCCCGTGTCTGGACAGCGGCATCGACAAGTACCGGCCGCAGAAGGGAGATAAAACGAGGCAATGGTGAAGTCCAGTCCGAGATCGGGGAGCCCTCGCGCAAAAATCTGTATTCAATCGGAGGTTCAACGAATTCGTAGCCCTGAATTTCTCCGTCTCGACCAAGATCGACAATGGAACCGTATGGCCCCTTAAAGGTCAGGATCATGGATGTTCCCGAAGAGGATGAGTGAAACGTGGTAAGAGAGACTGAATTGACCTGCATCAGCCGCGCCGACTGACCAACGCTTGTTGATGGAAGCCTTGAGCAGGGATAGCGCGAGAAACAGGTCTAGGTGGTAACCTCCTGCCCTTCACCCATCGAGTAGTTGAAGATTCCCGCAAGACTCTCGCGCGGCCACTCAACACTGCCCGTATTCGCGGGAAATGGCAGAATTCCGCGCTGTACTCCGTCGCCGAGCCATTTCAGGAATTGTTTCTTGTCTCCTTTGGCCATCACTGGATTGCAGCCGATCCCGAGCAGCGGGATGATCGCTTTGTGTTTCTCAAGTTGTCGAGAGAACCAATCCGCCCACTCCGGCATTCCCGGAAGTCCGTAAATTTGGGCTATAGATGTCCACACAAATCCGGGTCGCGAGTGCGCAAGGATCGTACGGCCCGTGCTGCCAGTGTTGTTTATCAGGTCCTCGGAGATTCCGATTACGTGGCGAAGCGGCTTTTTCCTGTCAGAAAGTTGCAGCGATGACCGGTTCGTCTGCGCATTGCGACCTAGCGAGACATGGATAGGTTCGAGACCTGGGCCTTCGATCTGGAAGTTTTCATCCATCGAAATGGCGGCATTGACAGCTGCAATCTGGGTATCTCCGCCAACCACGGAAATCAGGTGTGCCTTACCGCGTCGCGGCGCTTCGGGCAAAACCTCTCCGATGAAGCGGTCCAACCTCAATTTAAATGTCGTAGTGGTTTTGTCCGTGCGCTTGTAGTAAGTCAGCCAGCCAAAGCGAAGGTGCGCGCTCTTCATGATTCATGCGCCTTTTCGTGAGTAAGAACTTGTGTCTTTCCATCGGAGAAGATCAGCGTCAGCTCGTGAGAGAACCGTTCGCGATCATGGAGGATCGTTGCGTCTCCGTCTTCTTCTTCCCAGTGATCGACAAATTTAACCGAACGCCAGAAGGCGATATGCCGTCTTTCGTCCTCTCCGAATATGCCGTTGAGCAAACCAGCGGTGCAAAGCAGTCCGACATGGCCTCCGTGTAGCGGAGTGAGCGGTCTTCCGCGAACGTTCGATTGCTCATGAATCAATACGCGTCTCGCTTGGCGGTACGCCGAAGATCGCAGAAGCAGGTCCTCAACTTCGTCAAGGGGAATGCCAGTGTTGGAGAGAACTGCGGGGCCGGATTCCGGAACCGGATAGCATATCTCAGCAGTATCGCCGAGTACGGGCAGTTCGTCCTGGACGGCAAGCCCTTCCAGATAGCGCTGTACTTCGAGCAGGACCGAATCTCGCGGCCGTTCTGTCCGCTTTCGCCGGGCCGCCAGAACCACGATTTGCTTGAAGCGCACACATTCGGGCGAAGCAAGCCGGTAAACGCGCAAATCTTTGAAGTGATCGGCCAAGAGACGAGCGCAGGGCTTGAGCCTCGCTTGCGGAATAACAAAGACGACAATGCCTTCGGGTTTGAGCCAGCGATAAGTGTGTTCAAGAAAGACGAATTCGAGCCGCTGGTTTCCGCTCTGGCCTGATTCCCAGTCGTAGGGTGGATTGAGATAAAGGAGCGACACCGACTCCACAGGACAGCGAACGTCTGTCGTGTTCGCCTGCAACACGTCTATCCCTAGCGCCCTGGCCTGTTCCGTGCGGTGTGCATCGATTTCTATGCCGTACCGCCTTGCCGGCGAACTCTCAACTAAAGCAGCAAACGCCGCACCATCTCCGACACAGGGATCGAGCGCGGAAAATTCACGTGCATAGGACAGGTAATTCTTCAGCCGCGTGGCCTCGGAGATAGCAAGGGGGAAGAAGCCGAGTTTGGTCTTTCCGTGAACGTGCATGTCGAATTTCTCCAAGATGGCGAAGAAGCCTGGAACGGCGACTACTCGTAGATGAGTTCGCCAAACAAGCAGCACTGGAGGAGCACATTGGCAGTAATCGCATCGGTGTTTTCGTTGACCAAATCTGCGAAGTGCCTCGGATATTTTGTGGCGAGGTCATCAAGACCTCGCCTGATTGACGTTAGGTCGAGGCGAAACACATCAGAAGCCGGCTCGGTGCTCACAATGCCAAGCGAACCACCCTCATTGAGCGGGTAATCAACCAGGCGATGGGTCAGGTGCTCAATCGAGCGAAATCGGAACGCTGGCGGCTCGGTAAGTTCGGCAACTCTGAACCGGGTAATTTGGCTGCCAAAGGCGCACGACAGCGTGTTCGCGACCTGTCGCCGACTGACTTTGAATATTGCATTCACGACAAAGTCCATTGACTCCGGCGCCGAAGCTGGTTGGGCGGGAACAGCCTTCTGGAGTTGTGCGATAACCTCATGCAGCAGCACCGCATGGTCTTCATTGCCATAGGTATTGAGCGCAAGAGAAAGTGACTGCAACCTTGTCAGGCAGCGCTCTACGGTTGCAGACAGAGTGGGAGATTCAACAGATTGCGGTTCCTTGGCCATGGATTGACTCCTGCGAAATGGGAGGGATGTTTGAAGACTGAAGGCCTTTTAAAAGGGACTTCTTAAAAAGATCGGGGCAAAAGCCTACGATCCACAAATGCTGTGATATCAAACCGGCGGCATCCGCATCCCAGCGGCGAGTCCACGGCGAGTCATGAAACACTTGATCGGTGTGAGCGCTTTGAGGAAGATCTTTTCCTTCGCCTGCTCGTCAATTCCATCCCATTTCGGGTTTACCTCGTACCGACCGAATTAGGGTCATGAGCTTCCCTGCAGAGGTCATGGCAGGCTTCCAGTATGCCCAACCGTCGCTGTGCGCATTCACTTCATCCTTAAATTCCTGAAGAAAACGACTCGCCTTGGCTAGGATCGGATCGTGTGCATAACACCGAGCCGCTTCATCAATCTCATACTCGTTCATAAACAGGACGGCCATTTTTACGGGTTCCTCCCTGAACTCGGGCTGGTGCTCTATGTTCACGCCTTTTCTTCAAATACAACTGTGGGCTGCAGTCGTTCCCAGCGAATGACAACCTGCCGGTGTGGCTTTCCGCCGTCATAAAGCTCGAAGATCAGCCCTTCGGAAACGTAGAGCGCGACTGGCAACGGGATGACTGGAATGCGGGAAGGCAGAGGGTCGCCTTGGCAGTTCTGTTCGCGCATAGGCCCCCTTTATCTTCTGATTTTCAGCGCGCTATCAGCCAGCAGATGCGGCTGTATACGGCACAATCGTGTAACCTTCGTGGCGACGGCGCTGCTCGCTCCACAAGCCGTAGATCTTTCTGCCGTGCTGAGAGATGTAGTCTTGTGCAACTCGAATACGATTGCCGTGCAAATACTTGGCAACGTCTTCCGGACTGGCACCCAGCCGGGCGAGGTCACAGGCGACGGTCAAACCAAAGTGGAGGTCGCCAAGTGGAATCAACGGCGTGAGAAGTACATCATTTTCGCCTTCAGTTACTTTACGAACATTCGCAAGGACAATCCGTTTGGGTGCATGGTCGCCGTATGTAGCGTTCGCCCTGATGAATTCAATGTGGTGACAATCCGGTTTGGGAGCCTTGGCAAATTTCCATGCGGGGCATGAACAGCCGTATGTCCCATCGTGTTTCAAGCTAACGGTCCAGGTGCCCGGGAAGAAGCGGGCACACTCCATTTGCGAATCCAGCCTTTCACGGATCACACCTCATTCGTTAGTTTGGTCGGGCGGCCTCTCTGGGGTGGTAGCCGGTCGGTTAGCCTGCAGAAAGATTTGATTGCGGCAAACCCATTCGCTCGCGCTCCTCGTCTGTCACAATTCGTACTGCCGTAAATGAGCAGAACCCATTCATGGGGAATGGCTGCTCATCTTCAATGAGGTAACCAGCCTGCAAGTGTTGCTGTTTCCGCTGCTCAAATTGATTGGCCCGTGTCGTAATGCGGATTTTCTGGCTCATGGCTTTTTTCCTGAAACTTTGCGGAAGAGGCAATTACCCTTCGCGCGTGGCACTGTTGTCGCGCTTGCCGCACGATCAGTACTCGCCCGGCAAAAGAATCACGTTATCCGTGAAATAGAATTTGATTTCGGTGAGGGAAAAATCCGTGAATGGGATCGGTTTGGTGTAAACGACAATGTCGTTCCCGTCATCACAAGTCAAAAGCCCTCGGCGATCATTGACAGTCAGCTTCCAAACTTGAAAGGGTTCAGCCCTAACAGCAGCGCTGAATTTCTGCGCTAATGCGATCTCATCCAGCAACCAGTACGCGCCGCCGTGATCGGCCACGTATTTCGCGCCATCCGTGTATGTGATTGAACGAACCAGGCTATGCCGGTACCACTGCTCGGAGCCGGTGAACTGGTCGAGATCTTCCGCGTTCAGATTGTTGATTGGCATTTGACTGTCCTTTCGGATTCTTGACAGGAGACTTTGAAGAGGACCCGGGTCGGGATGTGCGGACCGTCCCGGCGGGCTCTCCGCCGCACATCCCTATTTCCCTTAGGGCAGCTCCTAGGTAAGTGGCCGAAAGGGGGACCGGCAAGAGTGCAACCGTCCACGTGGGCGCTTCGTGCATCTCCCGATCATGCGTGTTTGCGGGTTAGTATCTCTGTTGAAAGGCAGTCAGGATTCGTGCCGCCTGCTCGAAGAATGTTGGGTTTTCCGAACTTCCTTCATAACCCCTGACTCGAGAATTCTTATGCCGATGTCCAATTTGGAAATGGAGTGCGGGTGGAATGACGAAATGCGGTAATCAAGGCGCGAATTGCGGAACGGCGGCTATAGAGGCCTTCGACTAGGCGATTGAGGCCAGCGGTGTCGAACTCGTACCACTCTGGCGGAATTTCTGCGGCAATGCGCCAAATCTGATCGATGTCCATTGCTTCGGCGTATGTAAGAGCCGGCTCAAACGCATCCCAGCCTCTCACATGGTTATAGACACAATTCCTGGCGTAGACACCGCGCAAAGGAAAATCAGGAAAAGTCCACTCCCCGGCATTGAAGCAATACCCTTGGTCAATGAACGTCGCTTTGTATCTCGCTCCACGTTTCGCCTGTCGGCTGAATACGGCCTGACGTCCATCTGCATTGCACGTCCATTTATCGAGCACGATCACTTGCGCGAAATCTTCGAGATTCGTTACTTGCTGCAACAGGCCTTCGGGCAAGTAGTCGAACAGCTGGCCTTCAATCGGATCTGCCGCGTATGCGGATCCCAGGTGTAAGCCTGCTTTGAACGCAGTTCGCAGGCCTGCGACGTCCATGCGAAGATCGGTCGTATTCTCTATGAGCCAATCGCAAACCTCTATCGATGCGACGCTGGGGACTGGAAGACCAAGAAGCGCTCCCAGCCGAGTTGCCAACATTTCATTAGCGAGCACCCGGACATGCTGGGGATTGTTCTGGAACTTCGTGACGTAGTACAGACCATCTGAGGCCCGAAGGAGTTGGGATTGCGATCCGCCACGCAATCGACGTACGTGCTGGACCGCAGAGATGCAGGCATTCACAAGCACCTCCTGAATTGTCTGGGAGAAAGAAAAGAGTGTTGGCCGGCTAGATTGAACTACGAGGAAGAATGAGGATCCGGAATGTCCGTAGGTTCGTAGCTGGGATTAGCTTTGATTTGGAAGCGCTTCGAGCGCCAGCACAATCTGCTTCAATGTTTCGAGATTATCCACTCGGTCAAGTGAAGGAATCCCCATTGAGTGCAGGATGTTCGCTAACGGATCAGCTCCGACTTTCTCTAAGACCGATTTCAACCGTTCCAAGCCGCGTTCGCCCGCCTGCATGTGCTCCAACACCCGCTGTTGGAGAACCACGTCCTTAATCTGGTTCGGATTCCAGACTCGCGCCACTGACTTTAGCAACCCGCGATATAAGGCCTTTCCGAGCGGTTCGGCCAGAGCCTCAATCTGTCGGACCAGGGAGCTTTCCTTCGTGGTTGCTGCTCCGTTCCGACGATTATCGTGGGCGGGCGCGCTGCCAACTTTGTCCTGATGGTCTGATCTTGGATTCGAATCGCTGTGCGGCCGTAGCCCTTTTCGCCAGCCATCCGGCGTCGCCCACTCCGGCAATGTGGGGATCCTCTTTGGTCGCTTTCGGTCGTCGATATCAACCCAGACGCCAGTGAAGTAATAAAGATAGCGTCCTAGTCCGAAGCAGGAACAAGCTCGTTTGAAGGCCTGTGCTTCTGCGCTCGTACCAGCGTTATCATCATCGGCCCACTCCTCGCCTGTCGCCGAGTGTGAACCGAGGCCGAGGATCGTTAGCTCGCAGGTGACGAAAATCTTCGCAACTGTCTTCTGGTCTTTGCCGCGTTGGAAATTTGCGCTGGTATGAACCGCGTATTTCCGCGTCCAGCCGGCTGGAGTCAATAAAGCATTCAGTCGGTCGGTGTAAGCCCTCTGATCTGCATATGGCATCACCTGGCCGCGTCTTTTGTCTTTTGCCGTGTTAGTGACGCGCCATTCAATCACGTGCGGATCGAAAGGGACTTCCAGATCGTCAATGATCTGCCTGATGCGATCGTCGGTAAGACGTGAATCGGAACCCAAGTGCTGGCTGGCGAGCGCATTATCTACACTGACGTGCGGTGGAGATGAGCTTCCGGCATGTCCGTTCGGAGCAGTCATAGGGATTCTCCTTTGCGTAGAGAGAAGTCTCGGCATTGCGGTTAAAAGACGATTTCGATTTTGCCGGAGGGATGCACGAGATAAAGGTTGAAGTCGATCTCAGCTCCGCCGCCAGCGCGAAGGCTACCCTGAAACGCAGCATCGTAGTTGGGGTAATAGCGTTTGGTAAGCGAAGAGAAATATGGTTTGGCTTTGTGGTAGGTAAGCTGCGCCATAAGTGCTTCCCCCCTGTCCAGAACTTCAAGTTGAGTTCACGCGCTCAGAAAGGAATATCTTCGTCCGTGATCTCGGCGGAACTGGCATAAGCCGGTTCATGCTGGCTGCCATTCCGATTGGACCGGTCCTCACCGCCGCCGCCGTTCTCGTGTGATCCGAGCAGGACCAGGTCGCGGGCGACAATTTCTGTCCGATACTTTTTGGTGCCGCTCTCACGGTCTTCCCAACTCGATGTCTGAAGTTTGCCTTCGATGTACAACTTGGCGCCCTTCTTAACATACTCACCAACGATCTCCGCCAAACGCTGCCAGGCCACGATGTTGTGCCACTCGGTTCGCTCCTGCCATTCGTCGCCTCGATCTTTGTACTTCTCGTTGGTCGCGAGGCTGAACTTGGCAATCGGCGTTCCGCTTGGCGAATATTTCACCTCGGGATCCTTACCGACATTTCCGACGAGGATAACTTTGTTCACGCTTTTAGGCATGTCACGACTCCAATCATCAAAGGATTTGTCCCAAACCGCGAATGCAGCTGAAGGGAAAGTTCAAAAATTGTGCGGAGTTGATTCGCGAAAGACGGGGGCTCGAAGCGCTACGGAGGCCAAAGCCAGATTACTGGGTTATGACTTATATCAGAGGAGGAGGGAGTGCCGGATCAGGCCTTCAGATTGCGTGCCCCGCTCCGTGATTCCAGTTCCGCTTCGATCCATCCCCGGCTCTTTTGGTCGCCGAAGTAGCAAAGACCCACCAGTTCCTCGCCGCATTGCGAGACAAGTCGCAGTACCTGCTGGTTGGTAATCGAGTGAAATGGGTAAGGTTGGCCGGCGCATATCTTGAAGCGCGCTGATGAATCAGTTGGATCCGGAGGGAACTCGATTTCGATGTGTCGCTTACGACGCCCAAGTTCGAGCAGTAAGCATGGCACCACAATGTTTGAACAGTACGCGATATCTTCGATACTGACTTCGTGCTGTTCCGCCATGTTGCCCTGGAGTGCTGGCACAATGTCGGAAATTAGACGCGCCCTCGCACGCTCACCGCAGGAATCCGGCTGTATCGCGAGGCGCAGAATGTCTTCGCTCAGTAAAGCTAGAAATTGAGCAAACCCAACGCGAGGCAGGTCCGCGAGCACCTGTTTGGAGTCCGCCAGTAGCTGGTCACAGTGTTTAAGGATGTCCGCCGCTTTTCTGGCGGGTATGCGCGGGATTCGCTGTTTTGCACGGACGGAATCTCGATCTTTGCTGCCGCGCATTGTGAGCTCCTAATGTTGAACTGAGACTGCCAAAGCGGGCTGATCCGTACGCGGCACATTATAAGCGCACGCTATTCCGTTCGCTTGAGTATGCCGTCGAAATGTCCTTTTTCTCTCCGATGGCGGCGCGAATGACGGTGGGGTGTGTTGCCAACGAGGGCGTAACAACAGAGAGGGGCAATCCTGATCTGAAAAGAAATCGTCATTCATTTCGGACCTGCATCAACTCTGGAAAATAAGACGAAGATGGTGCGCCGGAGCTGGGCGAATTCAAGAGCTGGCGCGCAGTGAGGGCCGGCCGGCGGTTGGCAACCACCGGCGCGCAAAACCACGGTCCCGATACCAGTCCATGTGAATGGCAGACGTGCTTTCTTTTGCCAAAGTACTTGCTACGGTCAGGATGACCTCCGTCTCGGGCGTTCGCACTGCGCAATGTGTCGCGGAGCTACTGCTCAACGCGCAAGGTGACTTACGGGGCAAGGCGTCCAGATAAGATGGCGCGGCATCGACGTTCCAGCAATTGGGCGAGGACTTCAGCGTCGTTCGCAGCATCTACAGGATCACGAGACAGGGCGGAACAAAGACACGTTGTGAGCCAGGAAGAAGCTGCCGGATCGTCAAGCACAGTAGCGATTTCCGGCAGTTCATCGGGGTCCGACGGCCACACGGGAAGCGTCACGCCGCGCCTTCTTCAGTCTTCATGACAGCGTCGCTGACTGGCTTTGTTTCAATCTTGTCGACAAGCTCTTCTGGCTTGAGTAAATGACAATGGCGGCAGCCGGTGCAGCATACAGCGGCCGTGATTAGAGCGGCTACAGCTTGGAATTCCGCAGGCACGGCCGCGATCTCGCCAGCACGGCTGTAGAACACCGGCGCTACAGTACCTCGATAGGCCGCGTCCTTCCCCCAGAGCTCCATCTCCAGCGTACCTCGCCGTCCGTAAAAAACGATTGAACTTTCAAGTCGTGGTCTTTGACCGGCACCAGTAGTCACGAGGCTATGCCGCGTAATGAGCAGATCATACGTGCGCTCGACACGGAGCATCTGGACACGGATCAAGACCGGAGCGACCACCACTGCATGCACACCATTGACTCCGACGCTATCAACCCGCTGCAGCCAGCCGAGCGCGGTTCCGTGCTCATGCACAAAGCTCGAATATGCTCCGAGATCGGCCACGGCCCCGCCGGATTCCACACCGCGGAGAATGTAGCGCTTTGCCAGGTGCTGGTGTTCAATCGAGATTGAGGGCTGGCAGTAGATCCCCGCACTTCGCAAGCGCTTCAGGGTGAGCGCCGGTAGGCGCAACCCCTGTCTGGCAAGGACCTCTCTTTGATCCAGGGAGTGTTTCGGAGTTGTAGCAGGTGCGCTCATATTAGACCGTCCTCTTGATCCGGATCGGCTGTCCCAATGCCGCCCGAATCATTTCTTTGGAACACCCGGCCCAACAGCGATAGAGACGCGGATCGGATACCGAAATTGCGAGGTTGTCGCCGCTCCGATCGCGGCCTTGTTCAGCACACGAGGGGCATCGCGTCCAATAGTTTCCCGACCGCTTTCGTGCTGGGCGAAGGTAATCGAGAATGCGAAACTCGCGCCGGTTGGGATCGAAGGGAGGCAATTCAACCTTCGGTTTAGGCCGGAATTCCTGAGGCATTTCCATGCCTTGAATAAACCTGCGCATCTCCGGCTCGGAGATTTTCTTCAGCCGTTCCAGGTAGCGGAGCTGTGCTTCGATGTTGTAATCAGCACCGTAAAACCAATACCGCTTTCCGGCGCCACGGTGAATGCCAAGTGGACCACGAATGCCGTTTCCAAATTCGCCCGGTCCTAACTGGTCCTGGCGTGGAAACACCTCGATCCCTTCGGCAAGACCGGCAGCGCCTTTCAGGGGCACTCGCAGCCGGCGAGCTAGATTGTAGATGTAGATTCTGCACTCCTGTGCCAGGAGCGGCTGGCCCGTGAAGATCCAAAGGTGACCGCCACGACGGGAACGTTCAAGCGCCGACTCAATCCCGTCCTGGTGAAGTTCCCATTGCAGCTTCAGCAGGTCTTCGAGTGCGTTCGCGTAATCGGCATCAATGGCCACCCACTTGGAGCGTTGCGTCTGGGGGTTCAGAGAATACAGACCGATTGTCACCCGTCCATTGAGGTGGTCGCAGATTGCTTCGAGCGACAGGCGCCGACCACGTTTCGGACGATAGTAATAATGCTTGCCGTTGTCGCCCGGTCTGGTCGACTGCACAGTGTATGCGAGCCGATTCACAAATAGGGTGCAGTATCGCCGTGCCAATTCGAGAGTGGCGCCAGCGGTTTCCCTGTCCCGTTTGGTTTGTCGTGTAGCCATGTTATAGACCTGCGTTGCAACGAGTTGCTTGCCGGACTCAGGCCTCTCCGGCTGGACTGAGTGTTGTGAGATTGCTGCGATTCTCTATGTATCCGAGCAAGTCATACTCGGCCACAAGCTGCTCGAACTCAGTTGTGGTTAGCGCATCTTCACGGCCTTGCTCGAATACCGCGAGATAGAACTGATGTCGCGCCCGGTCATACAAATAGATCGCTCCCGACTCCGGAATTCCGGCAACGGTTTGAAGGAGCAACACGCATTTCGGCATCTCAATCCAGCGCGCGGCGACACCGTCGCCGATTGCCAGAAATACCTTGACCACGTGCGCAATGTTGGCGTGCTCGGGCAGGCCAAGCTCTTCGGTTGTGAACAACGGTTCGAAGCGTAGGTGTCCTCTACTGCGAGACATGATGTTCCTCCTTTGTGTGGATGCAAGACGGTGATTGCGACAACCTTCGCGAGTACATGAACCTTCATTGAGTTCATGAAATCTGGCGATCAACTGCGTAACTATGCTGCGCAGCTTGCGGGCCAAGAAAGCGAGAATCAAGGAGCTGTATTTAACATTTCGTTTGTCGAGGCAGGATTCGGTTTGCAACTCGAGTGCTGCCGATTCAACATTCGCGTGGTGATCCTCGAGACAGAACTCAAGCGCAACAACCGCCGTACGAACGGATAGCTTCGGGCTTCTAGCGCACGTCAATGAACATTGCTTCCGTTCGGTATTCAGGGAAATCGGGCCAGCATCAGGCGAGGCGGCTTTATGAAGGTATGCGGAGCTCAAGCCATGTTTAGGAGACAACGCAGGATTCTCTCTGTGCCAGTGGAGGCCGAGAACTAATCTTGTGGTTTTCGTGCGAGCGCCAGATGGCGCAATTTTGTTGCACCTCAAGAGTCGAAGGACATGCGCACATCTATGCCGTCGTGGGCAATTGCAAGAGATGAAAAACAGGGGATAGTCAGAGCGCAACTTCCTGAAGGGAGGCACGTTAGCGGCCCTCCAAAATCGCCAATATCCCGTCATAGACGCGGCAATCGAACGGCAATAGACACTCAATGGCAAGGCAAAGAAGTTGTCCAGAGGTGCGGCGGTCATCGAAGAACCTCCCTGAATTTCACGCCGGAGAGATTCCGATGGGTTATGACCGTTGTGTCGAGCAGCAATTCGGCAAAGTCCGGGGCATTTGCGAAAGCCAGATTGGTCGAGATCGGCTGGAATTCATGCACTAGGTGCACAAGGATTTCAATACCAGCAGTCAGGTACAAGATGCACCCGACCTGCTGTTCCGATTCGAGCGCCTGGCGGACTCGCTCATACTGCCGCGCACTCTTCAAACTGCGCTCATACTCAAGTGCAAAACACACTCGCTTGTCGCCCAGCCAAACATCAACGACCGCGTCATAGTCCTTCTGATACGGGGAACGGGAAATGTTGTTAAAGGACGCAACCTCTACATCCGAGTGCCAGCCGGCAAGCAGGTTCTGACGTCTCAATCCCAGTTGAATGCTATTGAGTTCGAGGGCATGAAAGAGCTGGGAAGTGTGCGGAAGGTGCTGGGTCTTGGAATGCAGTACGGTCGTAAACTGGCCGCTGTGTTCAAGCAAAGCCAAGCCTTCTTTGGTGATGCGATACACAGGCGAACCGGTTCCAGAACGACGCTCGCAGACAGAGAGATAGCCAGAACCAATCAGCCGTCGAGTGCGCCAATTGAAACTGCTACGCGAATGATCGATACCGCGGTATTGCATGAACTCAAACAGCTGCTCGTGGCTGATGAAGCGCGAGTTGCGCACCTGTAACAACAGGGGAATGTCGCGTTCTCGGTTGATCACCAAGCTGTCCTTTGCGTACCGCATGACGAACTTTTCAAACCTCAACTTCCGTTAGGGTGAGTGCCGCGTGGTGTTGTGTGTCGGCCCCTGTGAGTTGCCAAATACCCAATGATGTCTTCACCCAATCTCCGAGCCGCATCAGTAAAAGTGCCTCCGCCCTGTCTCGGTGCTGACTCACGGCAATGGGAACCACCGATTCCGACTTCCAGCCAGAATTTCGACAATCGAACGCGCCACAGCGCTCGCTGGCCAAGGCGAGCAGGTAGTAATCCGGCGGCAGGTAATTCCTGATCCTTCTCACGAATAAAAGCCTGTTCCCGCCAAAGGCAAAGGTCAGGTCCGCGCATTCGAAAGTCGCCCCGATAGCACGGTCGGGAAACTGGGGGTTGAAATCGCCAGCACCGTTAAAGCGGAGCAGGCCAGGCACGATCCAATAACGCCGAACCTTGCTTCCCGATCGCAGGCCAGTCGAATTGAAGTACGCTGCACGCCTGGTAAATCGGTAACGGTCGTGAACATCTCGACCGAAACGCGCCCACCAGTTACTGCCGAACGAAATGACTGTCACCGGCATCATTCAGGTACTCCATTAGTCTCTTGTTGAGCTTCTTCAGCGCTTCTATTCGTTCCGGTATGGCCAGCGTTGATGCACGTCCAAGTTGATCAAGAATCTCCACGGGAACGTCCATCCTCTGGCGCTCGAAGTATTGGCAGAGATCAGCGAAACGGGCGCTCTCCTCCGCCAATTCCTTCTCGCCTACAGACAAGGATTTGAGGCGCTGGTCGTATTCGTTGCGGTCTTCGACTGGCCCGAGATCGCCGCCGGGCTCAAACCTGGCCAATGCGCCAGTTGTATTCTTCGGTTTTTCCTCTTTTGACATTCTTTGCACGCCATTGCCGTTCCAGCCGGAGTTGAAATTAGCCGCCTTTAAGGTTGCGGTTCTTGTCCTGCTCCGCTTGCAGTTTGCGTCCGGCTTCGTTGAGTTGCCGAACCAATTCGTTCTCGCGGCCCTTGGAACGGGCCAGCAGCTGTTCTAGCGAATTGACTCGTGTTATGAGGTCAACGTCCGGCTTAAATAGCCCAATTTGCGCGCCTGCGTCGGCGCCCGCCGCTGTCGGAATTGCAGTCGCTTTGACGGCCTTGTTCGTGCCGTTCCTCGGCGATTCCGCAGAGCTGGCTGGAGGCTCTGCTGGGCGGGCACGCGGTTGCCGAGCTACAGCAACCTCGTTGTTATTTGTGCGGGCCGGCTGCGGGCACACGGTTGGTTCCTTGAGGCCGACAAGAACTTCTATGATCTCGCTGTTCCTTTTCGTGGCGTCGGCGACCCGCGCATTCGCGCGTTTCAGGGCGTGCTCATATTGCGCCACGATTTCCGCCGACTTCCACTCAACGCGGTTCATGTGCTTCTGCTGATATACGACCAGAATGAAGAGACATCCGAGCAAACCGAGAGAGACCACGTTCGACCAGAAATAGCCGTTCTCGATGGTTTCTGCGAGCAGCAAATTGCGGCCGGCAGAGATCATTTGGCCGTAATCCTTGTCCGAAGGATTGATCCTTTTGAGCGTGAAATCGACGAAGCCAACGCGCGGCTTCGACGGCCGTTCATTGGCCGCCGGGTCGTATGTGGATCTCGCCGCCTGAGGCCATGACGAAGGCGCCGACGCGAGGACTATCAGCGGAACTAGGATTACGCGAATTGTTGTTTTCACATCCACGTAAGCCTGCCTGTTCTCATCGAAAGCTTGCCATGCTGTCTAATCAAATTCGTGTCTTTGAAGCGTAGATTTGCGCCTTCAACGTGCGACACGGAATGAAGCCTTGGGTAAATCCTGGGCTCGAATCCCGGAAAGCGGTAGTTGCGAGGAACGCGTACATGCAGGTGCGAATGCAACGTCCCCTGGCGATTCTCGGTCATCAGGATCTCCATCTGACCTACCGGGAGATTTTTTATGTGCTCATCCTGTGAACGAGTGTCCTTGACGTCGGTCTCGCTTCCGAATCCGATGGGTTGATACTTGTCTTCCAGTAAACCCGTGCGCTGCACGGTTAGCGTCCGTCGCTTCTGCGGGACACGTGCCGACGCTTTGAGGAAATACTGTGCTGTTTCCTCGTCACGCGTGCGCAGCAACATGGTCGTGTTCGGTGCAGATGAGACGTCATCGCGGAAGCCGCGGCCGACCGTCAGAAGCTGTGGCAGAGATTGCAGCGCGAACAGGAATGCTGTGTTGGTGCCGCGCGCTGTCTGAAGAATCTGCGCAAAATTCGAATACGCAAAAGGTGCAAACTCATCGAGGATGACGCTGACCATCGGTCGGTCCTGACGGCGGCGTTCCTGCTCGTCTTCATACCTCTTGCCGATGATTAGCTGCATGTTCTGCAGAAGCATCCGGCCGAGAGCCGTTACGGCTTTTGAGTTCTTGTTGGTGTTCAGCGAGACGAACAGGATCAGGTCTTTTTCGATCACCTCATCAAGAGACAGCACCTCATCGTAGGCCCCTGTAACGGCGGAAAGATCGTCCTCCAGAAAGGTCATCAACTCGTTGAGAAGGCCTTGAATTTTGGGCACTCGGTCCCGATCCTCGAAGGACTGCTGCAAGTTTCGTATGGACATCTCAAGATTGAGCTCGCGTTGATGACTCACGCCGGCCTGAGTAGAAAGCTGGCCGCGGGCGATCGCGATTTGCTCTTTCAGAACCCTTTCGTCAAGCGCAAGGACGAGCACATCATGGATGTTGAAGCGCTTGCCGGAGTGCGCCAGCACTCGCACGAGGTCGCTTAGATAAGTGGCCTGATGCCCGTGGAAGAAGTCTTCCTTGAGATCGAATGATTCAAAGACAAAGTTCGCGTGCTCCTGGTAGAGACCGTGCTCGCTGAAGAACGGGTTATAACGGACAGAAATATCCGGACGGGAAGGATTCAACACTCGTAGTTGGTGCATTCGGCCGGCAGTTTCAATGGCCGGGAGCAAATCAGAAAGGAACTCCTGGTCACCCTTGCCGTCGAATATGAGCATCGGTATACGGCGCCGGTCGTTTGCTGGACCAACGAGGCGAAAGAGATCCTGGGTGATGATGTTCTTGAGCAGCGTTGTCTTCCCCGAGCCGGTGGCCCCGAATACGACCGATTGCATGACGCGAGTTGCGTCGGGCCAGATCCACGGTTTTCGGTGCACGTCATACCCGAGCACGATTGCATTTTGGTTGTAGGCAGTTTGGACGGCCTTCCGGTCGCGTTCGGGCGGTATATATAAAGGAGGGTGAGGCCAAGTGGTTTCGCGGCGCCGCGGCAGGGTGATCACGTACCAGGCAACCGAGATGCATCCGATTGACGCAAACAGCAGGTAGAGTCCGCCTTCTACCAGTTGCGCGGGGCGCAGGTGAAAGCGCGTGACTAAGATGTAGGAGCCGGCTGCAAACAGAACCAACACAATCAAAACTAAGACGAATCCGAGACTTTCCTCCTGGTTGCGATGGTAGGTCATGCGGCCCAGGCGATATTCGTTTTCTGGCGTCATGGGTGCCCAAGGCTGAAGAACAAAAATGCGCCGGCGCTGAACGTGGCGAGTCCGGCAAGCAATAGCAGGATGGGGTTCAATCGAAAACTGCCGTTCTCGGTCCGCAGCTTAAGAGGATCTTCGGTCCAGTGCCGCAATGAGGCGAGGATGGTGTCTTCGCGCTCTTGCGCGAAGTAACTCTGGAGCCTCTCGCGCATGGTTTCGATTTGTGGATTTCGTTTCATGGTCACATCACAAAGGTCGCCTTGATTCCAGAGTCAAATACCAACTGGAGCACTGCCGGGCCCTTCAGATCTTGCCGGATGGCAACGACTCCCTGGACCGAAGAGCCCGGTTCCAGTTTTTCCGACTCGCTTTCCACATGGCCGACCGGCAGGGGCAATGCTGTCGCTGTGCCCAGCCTCTTCAACTCGCGAGAATCCAGTTGCGTGTGCGCGATGCTCCCTAATGAGACTGACGAATGCTCCGGCTTCAGTTCACATACGGCTAGCAGGCCCGAGCGGTAGCTCGCTTCGGTGGCATTTTGGATCGTGTAGTGGATGTAAACCGTGCTCCGCGTCCGGAATACTTGTTCGACACGAATGTTGATCTCATTCGGTCGTGTCCGCACATTGCTACGAATCTGGACTGCTCCGAGGAACGCGCGCGTCAACATCATGTCAGCGAGTTCGTCCGCACTGCTGCTTACAACCGGCGGCGCTGCAGGAATTGCAGCATCAATAGCAAAGTTCATGGTCTTTACCTCTCCCGTGGTTTCTAATTCGTAGGCGAAGCGCCTGGATACAGTCCAGACAAGAAGATCGGTGGACACTCCCGGCTTCGTCGGCTTGACGAAGACTTTGTTGTCCTGGCGCTCGATCTGGAAGTCGGCGCTGCCTGCCGCCGCCATCGTGACCGGCTCGTGAAATTCAAGCACTGTCAGATGGTTCAGGGCCGTAACGACATGGAGCACATTCTGAACTGGAGCTTGTGACTGCTGTGCGGCAAGTGAGACGGCAAACAGTGCGTATATAAAGGTAGAGAGAATTCGTTTCATGTTTCCCTTTTCGTGCCCCTGAGCGGAACCCGCAAGGGATTCCGCCCAGAGTGGTTACTGCCTCACATGACCCAAGGCACATCGCTCACATCGCCATCGGGCAGGACCGCGGGAAATTCCACGTCCTCGTCCGATGTTGTTTCGACGGCGGGTTCCGCTGTCTGAGATGTGGATGAGGCACCCGACTGGGTCTGTTCGGGTTTGTCGTCGAGGAGGATGTTCCCGTCCTTCAGCTTGAACAGGAACGTATGTTTCTGTCCTCCATTGATGGGATCAACCAGGAAAACCCGGCCGGAGGAGTCGTTACGGACGAATCCCTCGTAAAGCTTGGGCACGTGCACGCGGACGAACTTCCCTCCAGTGCGCTCGGCCAACTTCACGATGAGTTCCTGCGGAAAGGCAAGAAAGAGAATCGAGCCGCTGGAGCGCTCGCCACGCGAAACCACGCGGTTGAGCGCCTGCAGCCAGCCAAACCGGTTCTCGGTCTTGTTTTGCGCCCAGATGCGTATGAAGGCCAGGATGGACTTCATCTCGTATTTGCCGCGTTCCTCGTCAAAATGGCAAGCGCCATAAGACTGGTTCATGGCAAATAGCTTCTGTCGCCGCAGTTCCTTGTCGGGACTCTGCCGTACTTCCTCCCACTCGGCTTTGGCTTTCTTTAGTTGTGCTTTGAGGTGTTCACGCCGTGCGGCGATCTTCGCGATCATGGCTGCATAAGCCTGATTGACGAAACGGCATTCCTTCATCATCTCGCGGGTGACCTGTTCACCTACGACGAGCGATTTGAATGCCTCAATCGAGGCCTTGTTGATCAGCAGATCTTCGATCTCCTTGCGGACGTGGTTGTAGAGTTTCCCAATGCGGTCTGACTCTTCCACATCAAGATGTAGCGGCAGATCAGACACCCGGCGTTCGCTTTTGTAGGGAAGCCAGGGCGCTTGTCGTACCTGCTGGCGTATTTCGGAAACGAGTTTCAAATCCGGCTGGACTTGCCACTTGAGGCTGTCGAGCGCGTTCTGGAGTTCCTTCGCCAATTGCTGGGCAAGCTCTTCTTTGCCCGAAGCACGGCAGGAGGTCATCAAATCGGTGATCGAGCCGATGTGATTTCCCCTGGCCTTCATGGCTACGTGCTCCAGATTGAACCAGGGATCGCGTGCCTTGTTGGCTTTGTTCTTTCCCTGTTGTGCTCCCAAACCTCGTGAAAATCGGTCCTTCACAAAGCGCGAGAACCGGTCTTCCTCGACCACACAGATCCAGTCGAAATCAAAGTCGCCGCCGTTCTTTTTTGCTGTTTCGGAGTGGAGAACATAGGCGCCCTCCAAGCGTAGTTGCCGCGCCATCAGGTCGCGTCCTTCAACCTCGGTCAGAACGCAACCTTGCGAAGCAACGTGCTCGCTCAGATACTTCACGATCAATGGGTCGTGTAAGTTCCTGAAAGGCAGAAGATCGTCAACCATGCGTATCGGGTAACGGACACAAAGCCCCCACTTCGAGGCCAGTGGAACGATAGCGCTGTGCTCGGGAATCCAGTCGGAACCTGAGAGCACCTTGCCATCTTTCAAAAAGAGGTATCCGTCGTCCATCAAGGCAAATGCCGGTAGACGGAAGCCTCCTCCGGTCGTCACTTTGTACGCCCAGCGAGCAAGAAGTTTGTTCAGTTGATTGTTGACGTAAGGATGACGAACGATCTCGCCGCTCGCGTCAGCCAACAACAGGCCTTCGACGATTCTGAATTCTTCGCCAGTATCCTGGTCCAGGTCCGGAAGGCTGTCCGGATGCCGTCCCAAAATCTTAAGAAGTTCTTCATAACGGCCCTCGCTTACCGCTCCACTCAGCTTGCGCACCTGCTCCATAGCCTGTGGTAAAATTTCCAGCTGAATTGAGTCTTCAGGAGCATGTTCCAAAAGCGTGTAACTGGACTCAAACTCGAGCTGGCGGGAGAATTCGCGGATGCCTGTCACGGTATGACCGCGAAATCTTCTGCCCGGCCCGAAGATCGAGTACATCACCGCCGGAACCTTCAACCCTGGTTTGACCGCGCTCTCCGGCAGAATAAAATCCGCTTCAAGCACGTCGGCAACATCATCCTCCACGACTTTGAATGAGCCCTTCGCCTGGGTATTGGAAAAGGCCATGCGAAACTGGTAGAAACGATCACTCGGAAGGATTTTCCGGTGAATCTCCTGTTTCGCAATCTGGGCGAGTTCTTGCCTTTCCTGCTCGCCCAAAAGTTCCTGGTCGGGAGGCTTGTCGTAGCGATCCCTCAGGAGGCGGCCAATTTCCTCCATCACGAGCTGCTGCTCATGGGTTTGCTGGAGCTTCAGGAACAATGAACGCCTGATCCATCCCCGGCAGTCGTTCGTTCCCAGCTTCCCATCGGGCACGACGAGCACGCGTGCATCGGGTTCCTCCATCATCACCTTGCATGAGGAAACGAGGATCCCGAAATAGACGATTGCCGCCTGCGGCCAATGCTGGAAACGCTCGGCAATCGCACGGCTGTGCTCCTGGTCGACAAAGTAAAACTTGCCCTTCTTTGCCGAACCACTCGCCCCGACCAATTTGTAGTGAATTCCGTTCCAGACAAGTTTTGCCAGCCTGTTTTCGACCTGCGATTCCTCGTAGTCGTCGAGGATCTCGGTCGGTACGTTTACGCTGGCCACCTTGATTGCGGGATAGAGCACGCTGAGCAGCGTGTTTTTCAAAGGCTCAAGATCGTGCAGCCGTGGCGCTACTCTGCCATTGCGGTCGATCTCGAGGTTCTGAATCTGGTCAGTCGGGATTCTGTAATTCTTCGTCTTCGTATTCTTCGTCATTTTATTCTCCTTAACTATTTGTTCCCGCCGGAGACCCGGAGAGAGTTAAGGAGTTTGCGTAACCGCAAGCTCTCTCGTCGTCTCGCCTGGCCGCCTGTTCGGGTTCGCCCGGCCTGGCCCTCGACAGCGAGAAGCCCGGTCAGCACATCTCCCCACATCAAGCCGTGGGGCGCTCAAAGGACCAAATCACTTGCATTGGTCATCTGAGAAGTCGAGTGCTGTGTTGTTAAAGAGAAATTCAATTTCGCGTGACAGCCTGCTTCACGATCACAGGACTGCCGCCGCCATTTACCTCCGGAACTGCTTTCCAAGCCGCTAACGTGTAGAACGGCTGGCCGCTCTTGAAAGACTGAATCAGGGCCTCGCCTTCGCTCGCTACTTCCTGGCCCAATTCGGGTACGCCGGGTGATGAGCCGGGTTTGGGCAGGAAATAGCGCACCGATACGTCAACTCCATTTCGTCTCTTTCGCCGAGTGCTTCCATCGTTTGCTGCCGGCGCCGCCGATGCGCCTGCAGGTGGTCTGTTTTCCATTGCGAGCTCCTTTAGTTCTGTCCAGTAAAACCTGCCTGTTGCAAAACCCAATCGCGCTTCTCGCCCTCGATCGCCCGCTCCCAGTACTCGCCAATGAGCAACCCGCTGGGGTTCCGCTCCGACCGCTTCTCGACCACCAGGCGCACGTGGAATTCACTGACCACCTTGTCCACGCTTTCGTTGTGGTCATGAATGTGATGGACCTCCTTAACTCCAAAGGCGGTATAAGTCAGGGGGTCGTCCTTTGCGGCCTCAAGCGAGCGGAGTTGGAATTCTGAAGTGCTCTGATCGTCCTGAATCTTGCCGACCAAGTTCTCTTTCTGCATGCCTCCATACGCAGTACGGCGCAGGTTGGCAGTCATCATGTTCAGACTGTCGGCCCAGTTGCGGCTCACGTTTGAAGGAGAAAAATTGAGATAACGTTCGAGAAACTGGCGTACAAAGGCCCGCTTTTCGAATTCGCTCGGCTCCACCGCCGCTCCCTGCGTGATCGAAAGCGATGGCTTTTGCGGGCCTACAATTCCTGCCTGGCCATTTTCGTCCACGCGGATTACCGTTGGGGGCTGCACGCGCACGTAAACGGCAAAACCGAGTGCCAGCAACGTGGCAGGCACGCACAAAAACGCCAGAACCATGGCGCGATTGGCGTATGCCCGCAGGGCTCCATCGTGTTCGTAGTAGCGGCTGTAGCTGACTTTTTCCTCAACCTCAGACTGCTGCTCTTTATTCCTTTTTAACCACATATTCATCGCTTCCTTACTGACCTATCTGCGGCGTCTGAACAGAAGGCCGAAAAACTTTCCGATATAAAAGAAGATCAGAGTGATGATGCTGTAGGGCCGGAACTTCGTTCCTTGCGGCTCCCAGATCGGCGGTTGTCTCCACATACAAACCTCCAGCCATATCAGTTGCCCTCCGGTTTTTGCCTTCCTGCTGCGCGTCCCAAGGCCCGCGCAACGTTGAAGGTGACGGCCTGAGTCACTGATTTTGGCGAATAAATGTAGCCCGATCTCGCCGGGCTAGCCGGAGCCGAGTGAGTTCCATTCTCATTTCCGGAACTCCCGTTCGTGCCTCCACTTACCCCCGGCGCAACCGGACTGCTATTGCTGTTCATCGCGCTCGCCATGCCGGATTGCAGGAATCCCGCCATTGATGTCGCCGGAGTTGGAGGGGGCATAGATGAACTTATCGCCATCGAGGAGGAGCCGCCGCCCGCACCTGCTCCAGCCGCCGCGGGAGCAGCGGCTGCGCCAGCACCAGCGGCAAAACCGCTCACGGCCGCCAAAGCCGCACCTGCCGCAGTGGCTGCCGCGCGGACCAAAGCCATCACAGTCGATCCGACGTCGCCAGAGATGATTCCTTTGGCAATAAATGGGACCATTGCGATAGCAAGGGCGTAGAAGATGCTCACCAGGCCTAACATGGCCGAATCAGGCACGCCCTGAAGGAATCCGAGAAACCCGTTGCCCAGTACGTTGTTGACCTGATTGAAGTGAATGGCCGTAATCAACGCACCGAACACGGAATAGAGAATGCCCCAGGCATTCCAGATCATCAGATTGATGGCGTAAGTTTTCCCAAGCTGTCCGATCCCAGAGATAGGCATGAGCGCCAACACCAGCGGTCCGGTGACATACAACACGGTGCCGTAGAGCGTGTAGAAGAAGCAGAAGATGATGATGGCCAGCGCATACAGAATGTAAGCAATCAGCAGCAGCCCGACGGTTATCGTTCCCGAGATATCGCCGGTAATCATGTCCCAGAATGTGAGGTTGGGATTGGTTGTCGCCTGCTGCTGGAGCTGCGTCATCCAATTCATGAACATGTCGCCGGCGCCCGAGCTGTTCGACACGAAATCCGCAACTGCGGTAAAAGATCCATTTACATCGCGGAACACCGTCGTCCAGTTCGACAGGATCATGGCAACCACGAGGTACTTGATCGCCGTTACCGCGAGCGCCTGAAGGTCACCGCCACGTAGCGCTGCCTGATACAAGCCGACCAGGAATCCGATCAGCAGGATCGCGAACGCCATGTTCGTGATGGTCGGAATGACCCGCGTACCATCGATCGCTGCCAGAGCCGTATTCAGTAGATGCTGGAAATAAAACACGATCAGTGCGCTCCCTGAAGCACCTGGCTCCCGGTTGAATGCAAATTGGTGGTATGAGCGGTTGAGAACTTTAATTGCGCGCCATTATTGGCCAGCTCGATTGACCGCACTCGCACCAGTTCAGCCATCGCCGATTGGGTGTAAGCATTCGCACGGACAAGCCATGCTGACGCCTGTGCTTCGAGAATCGGCGCACTTCCCGGCGCGGCCGTCTGCAACTGCTGGTTGATCTGTTCCGCCGCCTGCAGCTCAAGATCGGCCAAAGCATCGATCTCGACGGCTTTTTTCATCGCCGCCTGCGCCTCGGCGTCCGTCATGTCAACCAGGTCGCGAACCTGTGGTGGCGCGTCCGTTGCGGGCATTACCGCGCCGTACAGAGCGGCATAGTTGCCAGTAATCTGCGGAACGGAGCTCGGATTGCGCGAAAGCAGGTTCTTTTCGAGTTGTTGCGGCGTAGGCAAGGTGGCACTTGAGACAGATAACTGAAACGTCTGCTTCATCTGCGTGAACTGGCCCTGGAACTGACCGGCCAGCCCGCGCGCCTGATTGAGCGCCGCGATCGGGAATACCACCTGCTGCTCAAAATTGGCTGCCTGCTGCTCAAGCTGCTGAATGGCTCCGAGTGGCTTCGCGACAGCACTACTCAGGAGATTTGAAATCGTGGTTAGCCCGACCGAGATGATGGCGCAGCAGGGATCCAAACCCAATTGGCTCCTGGCCTTTGTCGGCAGCATCATCACGACAACCGCGAACGCGAGTACGAATGCGACGGCGTTCCGGATAACTTTCCAAGCACGAATAGCTAACCTGCGTTCCATCTTCTTCTCCTATGGGTGCGCCAGCACCTGCTGTATCTGGTTCTGTAAATTGCGGGTCGCCGTTGCGCTCTGCTTGAGCAACGTGTTTTGGTGCGCGAGTTTTGCCGCTTCCTGCCGCAGTTCGGCCGCAAGGACTTTGGCAAGGTATGCCTGGCTTTCGAGACTGGCGACCTGAGCCTCGGCAGCCAGCATAGGTCCCGAGCCAGGCGCGGCAGTGGCGCTCTGCTGTTCGATGGAATCGGCGAGCGTCAGCATGTCTGCCGTCGTTTGGTCTGCAAGCACCGAAGTCTTGAGCGATCCCATGGCCAGCGCATCATCCATGTCCATCAAGTTCCGCTGGATTGGCTTGGCATCTTTCGCCAGAGGAACGGGCGTGTACAAGTTCGTATACAACGGCTGAAGTTGGGCGATACTGCCGCCCTGCGCGCTCCGGAACAACGATTCCAACTGCGTCGGGTTAGTGAGTGTCGCGCTGTTGTTCCTGATTGCATGAACTTGCGCCATCAGAGTCTGATATTGGGCGCGCGTGGAATTAACAAACGCGCGGGTCTGGTTGAGAGCAGTTACAGGCCAGATCACCTGTTGCCGGAAATTGTTGATCGTGGAATTGAGGGTTTGCATGCCCGTGAGGACCCCGCCAATTGCGTTCTGAATCGTGCTGGTGATGGTAGTCAACAGGGTGATGATGTCGGTCAGCCCCGCCGCACGCGCGGTGCCAGGGAGCAAAAGCAGCGCGATTAGACAGACAGCAAGCAACCGCTTCCCACGGCCAAGTTTTGCCCGAATCGCTTCCAAATGGCTAGAGTACTTCTTCATCTGACAACTCCTTTTGCAACGTCTCCTGAAAACTCCTCTGGCAGCATTTCGAGATCAGCAAGACCGGATGGGAAGCGGTCGGCGAGGTCCCGGTATGTATCCATCAACGGTTTGCCACTGTGCTGCTGCATCCACCACGAGCGATACAGCCTCTCGCGTGCGTAGGTGGTCGCGATCCAGTAGTCCGCAGGAGTAGGCGACATACGGATCGTGTGCGTGGTTTCAGCCTTCTCGCCAATCACAACCAGGGCATCGGCGCTTTTTCCCTTGCTGGGTGCGCTGAAATGCTTGATCTGGTTGAGCGCCGTGTCATTCAAATGAAGGTGCTCGCGCAATGCAGTCATGTCCCCAGGCTGCTGGCCGATAATCTTGGTTGTCGTATTCTTGACGATCCCTGCGCCGTGTACGCGCGGCTTTGATTCCGTGCCTACAAAGTCCTCGGCGGTCTGGCTTATGCCCCAAACACTTGCATTGCGCTTCCTGGCCGTGCGGAATAGTTGAACGACCTCAGGGGCGAGGACGGGCGAATCGAGCAGAAACCAGCACTCATCGAGCACGGTGATGCTTCGGCGGCCGTCCTTGCCTGAGGCCCGCCGCGCCGTGGCATGCGCGATGAGCAGGCTCATCGCTGTTTCGAGCCGCGGGTCGTCACTCAACTGCTCCACGTTGAAAAACAGCCACGGGTTATCGAGCGAGATTGTGGTCGGGCGGTCGAACAGTTTGGCGTACACACCTTTGTCGCCTGTCCAGCTGCGGAGTTTGATAGCGGCAAGGTGCGCCTCGTCCATGACTCGTTCGTTCTTGTCTTCATCGCGCCACTGAGCCAGCTCATCCCGTAGATCGGAAAATGTGGGAATGGGATTGGACGGCCGTATCGCCGCACGCTTGTAAGTCCTGAGGATGGCCTCAGTGATCAGGTTGTCGAGCAATTCCGTATCCTCGGCGCGGCCCTCACCGAGCATGTGGCGCGTTAGGTTCTTGAGAAATGCAACCTGGTCTTTGCTCGGCTCTTTTTCGGCCTCCGAAAGGTCCCAGGGATTAATCGTTTGATTGGCATCGAGCGACATAGTGATCATGCGCCCGCCCATCAGCTCAACCAGGGGTTGATAAGAGTCGCCGCGTTCGATAATCGAGATCAATGGATTGTCACGTGCGGCCATCAGCAGGAATTGCTGCACCATGAACGTTTTTCCGCCGCCCGACTTGGCCATAACGAGCATGTTGGCGTCGCTTAGGCCGGGATCGAACAAGGAAAAAGGAATGAGCTGGCGGTATGGCGTCTCAAACAGGAAAAGTGGAGAGCGGGGCGTTCCGTTCCACGGCGCCTCGACCGGCAGCAAATCGGCTGCATTTGATGTGAGCAGGTCCTGGTCTCGCTTGTCGGCCTCGGCCATCGCGGGAAGTGAACTAATAAAGAGACGCCGCTTGGCAAGGGTTTCGGCTACTGCTTTGGCCCCGTTCATGCGGGCGATCGCATAAAGGAGCTGCTGACGGCGATTGTCGATGGTGCGCTCGGCCTGTTCCAGTTCAGATGTTGTCACCGCACGTTGGGAACTGCGCGTCCCGATGACCAGGCTCAGCTTTGCCGCCTTCACAGAGCTTGAAATAATGTCCTGCTGTACCCTGACAAGTTGTTCCTCGGCGACGTGGGCCTCCACGTTGATGCGGAAGCCGCCGTTCGCGTCCTTTTGTGCCGCCTGCATCTTGCGCAGCCGGCCCTTGTAGCCTTTGAGCATCTTTGCCTGGTCGGGAATCGTGATCTGTGCGTTGACAATGATTGGAAAATCAAGACCGATTAGCTCCCGCAATACCCCAGGGAAAGTCGCGTCCGGCAGTTCTTTCAAGCTGATAAATGAGTACAGGACGCCGCTGACATTCAGGTATCCATCGGTCTCGTCCACAATGCTTACATCGGCAATCTGCTCCCGGGCGCTCGAATATCTGAGTTGCTCCTCAGGGCGGCGATAGGGGCGTCTGTCAGGCGAAAGAGGATTGAGGGCACGCTTAAGTTCGAGGAAGAGTTCGTGATCCGTGAGTCGCCGAGCGCCCAATTCAGCAGCTTGAAGAGCCGTTTCGACGCCGTGAAGAAGACTCTCAAATTCGGCCAAGAGGTCTTGGTGCTCTTGCCGCGAGCGCTCAATGCATTTGTGCGCCGACAGGCTAAAGATCTCTCCCTTAGGCTTTAGTGGTTTGCCAATAATGCGATGATGCAGGGCCGGATCCCAGATGAAGTACACATGCAGGATCGGCCGTGTGTAGGCGCCCGCTTCTTCCTTGGTCTTCCATCGCTCGACCCGCAGGGCATCGAGTTCAATGACCGCACTGGACTTCGACCGTTGGCCACTAACATAGTCTTCAAGGACATCACCCAAGTCTTCCACTACTTCGTACCGGAACTGCACGCGCATGCTCTGCTCCGGCAAAGATCGCAATAAGGCTTCGAGCATCAACTTGCCCCGGTCGCGGCCCTCATCACTCGCGAAATAGGTAGTGAGTCCATCGAGTTCGTATCCGGCCACCAAGCTGCCATCGATGCGGACCATGATATTGTCGAGGTAATCGCGAACCGGCAGTAGTTCACAGATTGCTGGGTCTTGAAGACTCTTCTCGTGTTGTGTCAGCGTGAGTGGCACGTTTACTCCTTCCGCAAATATGCCGATTGCAGTTGCCGGTCTCGTGCCAGCGCGCAATAGGCGCGCGGCCTCAAGTACCAGAAAGCGAGATCGCGGACATATCCGCGCGGCTTCCCATACTTAAATGCCATCAGCACGGGCACCATAAAGAGAGGCACACCGTATTGGAGGACCATGTTCATGGGTATGCCCGCGATCTCCCCGCCAACGAAATGACCTACGACATTCATCACTGCTGCCGCTCCGAGCACCACAAACAGGTCCTCAAACTCCAGGAACATGAAGGTCACTCGCGTTTGCAGATTTCGGTTAACCGGTGTCACGTGTAAAGGCATTTCTCAAACTCCTTGTTATGGCACCCCCGCCGTGCCATGTTGAATCCAAAACTCCCCCAAGCGCAGCAGTCCCGATAATCCGAACGAGCACATCGCTGCGACGAGGTTCCGCACCCATGCTTCGCCGACAGTCATCCTTTCCAGCAAGCCGGCGTAGTGCGTCACCGCCAGCACCACCTGCAACACGCCGTAAAGCGGCAGCAGGACATTGCCCACCCAGTTCACGAGCGTCAGAATCGAGATCCAGTACCGGTCAGGATTGTTCCAGGCGGCTTGGTTGCTGAAGGATTCGAGGACGCGTAATAGACCTGAGCACATCAATGACGCCAGGGCCGCGTGAGCGAGGTGCTGATAGTGCCTGCCCTTGCTAAAGTGATAGATCGCTGCGGCGCCAAACAGGCCAGCCACGGTCGGCATAATCACATTGCCCACCCAGTTCGTTAGGTTGAGCAGTCCATTCGCAAGATTCACCTTCAGCCTCCTTTCCGATCAGCCGACCATGGCCTGGATCAGCTTCCAAATTCCCGAAACACTCAAGAAAGCCAGACCGGACGCAACCAGCGGCATGAACGGCCGATGCCGCGCATAGTTGAAGATCGCTCCAACGACTGCCAGTCCGGCAGCTTCCGGCAGAATCGTTCCGGCCAGGAAATTCCACGCCGAAGTAAGCATGTCCGTCGTCGCAAAAGTTGAGCCGCTGTTCCAGCTCTGCATCAACTGCACCGTGCCGGACACCGACAGCAAGAAGATCCCACCGATGATCGATCCGAGTGGGCTATGTCCCTCGGCCGCATCGAGCGCCGCCTTTAGAATGCAGAACGCGGCGAGTACTGGAATTAGCCGTACGACGACAACGTTCGAAACGAAGCCGGTAAAGCTGGTCTCAACGCTGTTCACCCACGCACTGCTGATGTTCCCGCCCTGGGGCGGCATCGAGATGCCTTGTGCCGCAAACCAGGACAGGAACTGGGGGAGGGTGAGCATGATGACCGACCATAATGCCCAGCGCTGGAATCGCCCTCCGGTCTCGAAATTCACGCCGCCTTCCTGTCGCAACGCCATTCCGGCGAGCACCATCGTGCAGATGGCTACCGGAACTGCCATATCGAACAGCAGCTTCATCAGGTCGACAAGGATTTGCGGCAACGTCATGGTGCTAGACTCCGAAGATCTTCCTATTGCACGCCGGCTGTGCCTTGCGCGATCCAGAACTCAATCAAACGTGTGAGCCCGGACACCACGAGCAGCCCACCTGCGGTGACGGCCCAGCGCATGGCTCCGCGTCCCTGCGAATACGCCACTACGGCCATGACGACCGCGAGTGCGGCACCCACGGGCGCGATTACATTCCCGACCCAGTTGACGAGGTTCAAAACGGTACCTTCAGGCTGGGCTGCGGTTTGTCCCTGTACCGCTTGGCCCGTTGCTGGCTGTTGCCCAAGGTTCTGCGCGTAGGACATCAACGGAGAAAGTTGAAGCGAAACAATGGCCAGGAGATAAAGAAGAGCGAAGCGCCTCCGCGTCGTTCTCCAACTCGAAAGTTTCATGCAGGTCCTCTTCTGCGACGCGTTGAATCAATTTCCCGCGTTGCAGGCGAGAACATAAGTCGGTTTCAGATTTCGATCAAATGAGGAACGAGCCGATTGGTGTGTTCAAGAGCAGATATGGACCGGGCAATGGAGGGCGAGACGATCTACAGAGGGTCGTGATGTTATGAACATTCGTGGTTTTCAGTGAGACTTATACGAATGGCAATTGAGGTGGCTGCCGCTCAAACGAGATATGAGATGAAAATCTGCCGAAATTTGTTCCATCTCATAAGCCGGATATGAATGACTCGGCGGTAATGAATTGAAACAGCCGGAAGTCTTTCGTCTGAGCGGAAGCTGGACGGGCATTCTCCGGTTGCAAGATGATATGAGATGAAAATCTGCCGAAATGTGTTCCATCTTATAACTGCTCGCGATTTAATATCGAAGCAGCCACAGACCTCTGCGCGGCCACTTTTTAATGACAATGAACATTGCTCTTGCTGATCGACTGCTTCAACGTATGAGGGCTGGGGAGTGTCTGAAAGTACCTCACGCAACAGCATCAGACCTCCGAGAATTTACCTCTGCACGTTCGAAATACCATGACAACGTAAACCGCTGGTGCCACGAAAATCCCGGCCACAGGTCGCTGAGAGGCTGGCTTGTCACAAGCACCCTGTTCGATAAACACTCGGTCGTTGACCGCGGAGCGAGTTCCTTGTTGGACATAACGCCACTTGATGACCGCTCGTACAGCTATTTTCTTCCCCACGACGGAACCCAGGACAAGTTTGAGAAATTGCCAAACCAGGTCATTGCGCTGGATATTTGAATTTTTGTCGATTTGAGGAACTTGCCCCCAGAAAGCAGGTCATTAATTTTTTGCATTTGTTTGGTGTAATTCCTGTTGCAAACGCAAGAGCTGTCGAAGCTGATCCACACTCTCCGAATTGGCTCCTTGTGCGTCTGGGGTGGAGGCTCTGAAACTCGGAACAGATTTAGACGATTGTTCGAGCACAACATAGATGGGTGTGCCGGCTGAAACGCTGACAACGATACGAGCTGTTACGGCGAGCCTTGATATTTGTTCGTCGGAGGCCTGCCCGATATTGTTGCTGACCCGCTCGCGAATAAGGTCGGATTCGCTCAATGGTTGGTTTAGACTGCCACGCCCGAGAAGCATGGTGCCCGCTTGACCTATTCCCGATAACGAACGGACGAGCACGTTTTTGCCGGTATTCTTGCCCTCGACCTTGCCTTTAACGGGACTCATGGCGAGATCGGTTGCAGCCGCCTGGATGGGAATAGTGGCTCCGTCTGGCAACATCAGGGAGTCGAATTGGATTCTCATGTAGCCGGAACGATCCGCCTCCTGGATCTGGCCCACCGCCTTAGCTCCTGCGGGAACAATTATTTCTCCATCGTGTTCATAGTTGTATTCAATCACCGCCAGCACCGGCGTACGCACCGCCGTGCTAGCTGACGATTCCAGTCGTGCGCGAAGCCGTGTGCCGGTTGGAAGACCCAGCCCGTATTGCGGAACAGCTCCCGGATCTTCACGACGCTCGGAACCAGACTGCGTCGCTGAAGCAGTTCTCACGAACACGAGCGATGACTTCTCCAATGCCTCGCGCTCGCTCTTACCCGGGTCTCTTGTCTGCTCTACGATATTCGGCCCCATGCCCGGCTGGTAGGGCGGCGCCTGCCAGGGCTGCTCGCCAAACGGCGGAATGGAGCCTAATGTGCCGGCAGTGTTTTCAGACTGCGGGGGCTGCGTAAAAGTTCTTGTAGGCTTTCTCTTGGTAGCGCTTCGCTCGAGATCCTGCTCCTTCAGATACCCGTCGTGACTTTCTTTGGGAACTGGACGTCCTGAGTCGGTGATCGGGAGAAGGCTTTTGTCGCCCAAAGATGGCATCGCTTGGGATTGCGCATCTTGATTCCCATTCGCAGCATTGCGTGATGCTTTCTGCGCGCTTCCACTGCGCGGGACAGACATGCGCGGAGCAGAGACAACAGCAAAGATGAGTAGCGCAAATACGACTGCACCAGCGGCAACAATCACGAACCGGTTCTGTCGGATCTTTTGTCTGGCCCGCAGTTTGGTTCTTGTAGCCAATTCAGCTTCTCCTTCCAGATCCGACTGCACGGTTGGCGCGCTCACCTGTGGTGAAGTTTGGTCTTCCATAATGAGGGTCGCGTGATCGTTTCTGTTTCCATTGTTCTGCGTCATCTCGCGCCTCCTTTGCCAGCCGGAACAAAAGACACCGCCGCCAGCACCGGGCGGTCTACCTGTTCGACTTGTGCAACTTGCAGCATCAGCTGTTCCGACGATGCTTTAAATGCGGGTCTCTCGAACATGGCGACACCATCGGCCCTCTCACCGGGCGCCAATTTACGGGATGTCAGTCGGTAGTTCTTGATGGCCACCGGCTCTGCCTTAATCGCCTTGTGGTGACGGTTCTTCGTCGTATCGGTTAGCTCAATCTGTGGTGGAAGTAACTCGATCGTATTCGCAGAGGCATTGAGCACTGAGAACGCCACCGAGACCTCATCGCCGTTCTTGGTAGAGCGTCCAACACTTACGCGCAACTGCCCACCCTCCCAATGTGGAGGCTCGGTTTGCTGATCTCGGAGCATGCTTTCCTCTGGACCGATGGCGTCTCGCTGCGGCGGGCTGGCTCCCGGCAATTCCGCCGAGTCGAGGCTTTTTGTCTCCTCGATCACAAAGCTGGGATGGCTCGCCTCAATAAAAAAACTGCGCGCAGGTTCGTATTTCAGAACGTAATCGACTGGCGCCGACCAGTCCGCTGCTCCTCGGCTTACCAGCGCCAAAGAGACTTCACGGCCTGTCCGAGTTGTGATTAACGCATTGGTGCGAGACGCGCTGGGGGTACTTGGCTTAAAAAACACCAATTGCGGCTCGGCCTCCGAATGTTCAGCTTTGAATGCACCAGGATCACCAAGGACCACGGAACTGACAGCTTCCGGTAGGCGAACTGACGTCACAAATCCGGGTCGCAATTGGAGGGTGGTAACGCTCTGTGGATCCAGATTGAGGCTGAGAATCCTGCCTGGTGCGAGATCGGCTTGTGCAGCCGCGAGGGCGAAGCATGCCAGGGGCGTTATAAGATGAAACAAATTTCGGCAGATTTTCATCGTATATCTCTTTTCTGAATAGTTTCGGAAATTTCCGTTTTCTCTTGCGCGAACCGCAGGTAAGTGGCTCGCATCCGAGACACATAGGCGACAACATCCGGATTGCGGTACGCGAGACCACGCCTGCTGACAATGTTTTCCCCAGCGTAGTAAGCGGCCGACGCCAGCCGCAAGTCACCGTGGAATTTCTGAATGAGCCATGCAAGATAGCGCACGCCGCCTGACACGTTCTGGTCGATATTGCAGCGGTCACTTACACGCAAATTCCGAGCAGTCATGGGCATGAGCTGCATCAGGCCGACTGCGCCTTTGGGGGAAATTGCGCACGGCCGCCAATTCGATTCGCGCTCGACAACAGCCCGCACCAGCGGCACCGGCACTCGATAGTGTTGAGCGTAGGCGACAACGTAGTATTCAGCTTCTCGACGTTTTGGCCGCGTGGACGTTTGGGCCAAGCTCGTTCCGGTAAATATGACGAGCAAGAAGGAACCAAGCCAGTTCATGCGGCACTCCTCCGTAATGCTTCTGCGGTGTATTGCTGTGCGTCATAGATCAGGCTGGCGAATCCGTCGCGCAAAAGCAGTTTTTTTCTGTCGGCCTCGGTCTTGGCCAGTAAGGGCAGCAAGATATCTCTCATCTCGGGTGTAACTCGTTGCGATCCGAGGACGTTGAGCGCCTGAGCGAGATCGAGAATCTCAGAGACTGAAGGCGGCTTTTCCAGACTCCAACACCGCAGAGCTCTAGCTAGTCCGGCCATTCCTGCATGAAACTCTGGACTGGAATCCGGAGTCCTCAGCGCCACAATCTCCGCCTCGCGTTCCGCACTTGGGTGTTCAACACGCAGGTAAAAACTGCGCCGGCGAAGCGGGTCACCAATGCGTCGCTCTTCGTTCGAGGTCAACACAACAAACGGAATGCTCCGGGCTTCAATCGTGCCCAGCTTCGGAATACTCATCCGCCAAACGCTCAGCAATTCCAACAACATGGCTTCGAAAGCCTGGTCTACTTTGTCCAGTTCATCGATCAACAAAACACAGGATCTTTCCGTGAGGAGAGATCGCATCAGTGGACCTGCGCAGAAGAAATCACGCCCGTGCAGTTCGGTTCGCAACGCTGTCCAGTCCATATCACCTGACTTGGCATGCAGCTCAACACAAAGCCTCTGCAGGCTCTCATCAAATTTGCCGATAGCTTTCTCTTCGTTGATGCCTTCGTAGCACTGCAGCCGTTCGACAGCGGTATTCGCCGCAGATGCGACTGCATATGCCAGTTCGGTCTTGCCGCTGCCGGCAGGTCCTTCCAGCAACAACGGTTTGTGCAGCTTTGCAGCAAGATAAACGGTCGTAATCGTAATCGGATCGGCGATGTAGCCGGCCTGTTGCAATGACTGTGCTAATTGGTCCAGCGCTGAAAACATTTCTGTCACCCGTCGTGGGCGTGCAAAGCGGCCCGAGCGACTGCAAAGTAATGCCGAATCTGATTTCGGTCAAATTTGGCCCATTCACGCCGGATTTTCTTGCCTGAAAAGCGGAATTGCCTTACAAGATGGTCAACGAGGACGCGCAGTATGAGACCAGCCAACAGCGGTTTTAATTCGAAATTGGAAATTACCAGCGGCGCAGGAGGGACAGAGCATAGCCTGCTGTGCACTGAGAAGCACTATTCCGTAGCGGAACTCGCACATATATGGAAATTGAGCCAAAACACAGTACGCCGAATATTCGAAAATGAGCCTGGGGTTATCAAATGGGGTGCCTCTGAGACTCGCTTCAAGCGGCGCTACGTCACGCTCCGAATACCAGAGACAGTGGTGTTGCGGGTACATCGGCAGCTGCGGGCGGTTAGTTAACCATCCAATCTTTTTTACATCACTGTGCCAACCGACGCGTGTGGTTGGCTGGTGCTGTTCCACGCCATGCGTGCACTCGCCTCAAGCTGTTGCTGGCGAGCTTTCACAAAAGGCGCATAGTGCTTTTCGGTGATCCTGATGCTGCTGTGACCTAATAGAAGCGAGACCTGATCCAACAACGCCCCAGCGAGCAAGAGTTCCACGGCAAAAGTGTCCCGAAACATGTGGGGATGGCAACGTTTCGACTGGCCATCTTCAGCCTTGAGAGCCACAGTTTGAAACAAACGTCGCAAGCTTCTCTGCCAACCCTTCTTCGCGGTGTGAGGGTCGCCGTTGCCGCTCCAAAAGAAATAGTGTGGATTCGAGTTGGGCAGCCCATTAAGCAAATTTGCGACGACAGGAGGAATGGGCACGTACACCGGGACTCCGGTCTTATGACGGTAAAGAAACAACCGGTTCCCCTCCAGTCTGCGTCTCTCAAGTGTGACGGCATCAAGAATCGACAAGCCGGACCAGCGCATCAAGAAAATCAATGTGCGAAGGCGCAGAGGGCGGTGCTCGAAATCGCGTCCTCCTCTCCAGTTACCGTATGCGTAAGTTCCATCAATAATCTTTGAGAACTCTTCAGGCGTGAAGTAATCGGTCGGCTTGGGCGAGACCTTTACCGGTTTCATTCTCTTAGACGGGTTTTTCAACAGCCAATCATTCTCCATGCAAAATGCGAAAAACCCGTTTAATCGGTGATGCTTTCGCTGGGTCGTCAAGGCGCCGTTCTCCCACGACGTCCTGAACTCACGGAGTTTGGAGGTTGTCAGTTCATCGAGGAATTGCAGAGACCCGGATTGAGCCCATGGGAGCAGCTGTTTCTCGAGCAGCGTCTTGCTTTGACAGGTCGACGTGTTGGCTAATTTTCGGCCTTGCTCGTCGGCCAAAAAATCTTTAACTGCCTTTTCGATGCTGATCCGGCAGTCTGATTCAGGAGCAGAGGGACGAAGAGGATCGGACTGAAAATCTATTAACCGAACTTTGCGCTCCGCTGTTTCCCAACTGCGCGTTCCTGCAGATTCCCGTATGAACTGGCCGCTCGGCAGGGTGCCGTTGATCCACTTGGGACAGCGGCATCTGCGATAGTTCGCATCCCTCTTGTTGCAGGGCGGATAATGGCGCGTGTAAACGCTGAGCATGTGCCTCCAGACCGGGCTTGCAGAGCGGCATCTGCCGAAGGCACTGTACGATTATTGTACGTTTCGATCAAACCGCGTAGAACTCGCGTGTTTTCAGAGACTTAAAATGGTGGAGCTAGTCGGGATCGAACCGACGACCTCATCGTTGCGAACGATGCGCTCTCCCAGCTGAGCTATAGCCCCACAGGTTGGGAAGACTGTTGGTAAGATTTTATCAGCGTCTGCCAGTTCGGCAAAATCGCATGTTCGGCCCAGTGAGAGGGTCGCGGTTCGCACTCCAGCAACAGCGTCCTCTCAATTCGCTCATGTCAGTTTGCAGAACGACGACCGCAGCCGCTCTTATCGCCAGTTCTCTTCGACAAAAATGACATAGCCACGACCGAGTCCTGCGTGATGTGGCCGATGGTTTATTAGCGGTGCTGGTGCCGATGCTGCGAAGCGAAACTCATATAATTTACGACGTCGATTATCCAACCAACTCGGTACCGAGCTGCTGGCCTCATAACTCAGCTCAACAGTCTGGCGCAAACAGAATACAGTTGGCAAAAGGTGGGAAGTCCTCACCGCTCGGCTCACCAAACAAAGGCACAAACCAATGGTCGGCATATCCGCAGGAAGACCTTGAAAGCCCCCGCAAAGCGAGCTAGCCGCAAATGGAAGCTGTGTGTATTTCCGCACAGCTTCCCCTCTTTCTATATTCACCTTGAGCTCAAGTGGCTCTGGCGAGCGGTGCGCTGATTTCCTCCAGCGACTGCCCTTCTGCTTTCACACCCAGCTTCCACTCCGTGGCGGATCCAACCAGCATCAGAGCAGATCCAACAAGATAGCCATAAAAAACATGTGTGCGCGATCCACTCCCAATGAGCACTCCAAACAATGCAGGAGCGGCTACACCGCCGGCGAGAGTGCCGGCCGCATAAAAGATCGAGATTGCCATGGCTCGAATTTCCAGCGGAAAGATCTCGCTTACCGTTAGATAAGCTGAGCTGGCGGCGCAGCTCGCGATAAAGAAAATCACCGTCCAGCAGAGCGTTTGTGTGATGCCGGTCAGAAGATCGTGCTGAAACATCCAACCTGTGATTGCAAGCAACATGCCGGAAAGGCCATACGTGAGTACGATCATCGGCTTGCGGCCAATCGTGTCAAAGAGCTTGCCTATGCAGAGTGGCCCCAGGAAATTTCCCAGAGAAAAAGGCAGCAGATAGAAACCCACACGCTGGGCGGGAACGTTATAGAACTTGATCAATAGCAGCGCGTAGGTGAAGAAGATTGCGTTATAGAAGAATGCCTGTGCGATCATTAGGGACAGGCCAAGCAGCGAGCGCTGTCCATGCGTATGCACCATCGCATTCCAGATTTCTTTCCAAGGTGTGTGGTGGCGCACAGTGATGTTCAAGGGCTTGCCTTTGATCGGCGGCAGCGCATGTTTGTTTTCTCTTGTGACTTCCGCTTCCACCGCGGCGACGATGCGCTCTGCCTCTTCTTCCTCACCATGGGTCATCAGCCACCGGGGCGACTCCGGAACAAAATGCCGGATAAAAATGATGACTACGCCAAGGCATGCTCCCAGGAGAAATGCAAAGCGCCACCCCTTCGTCGGTGGCAGGACCTGCATGTTGAGCAGCAAAATCGTCGCCAGGGCTCCCAGCGCCGCTCCCACCCAGTAAGTGGCATTGATGATGAGATCAACATGGCCCCGCACACGCGCCGGGATCAGCTCGTCGATAGCGGAGTTGATGGCAGCGTATTCGCCGCCTATGCCGGTTCCAGTGACAAACCGGAAAAAAGCAAAGCTCCAGAAATTCCACGCCAGGGCTGAACAGGCAGTCGCGATAAGGTAGACCAACAGGGTAACGGTAAATAGCTTTTTGCGGCCAAGCCGATCAGTGGCATAACCAAACCCGAGCGCTCCCAGCACAGCGCCAATCAAGTAGAACGTTGCGCTGGTCCCTACCTCCGCATCACTCATGTGCAGGCTTTGCTTCAGCACGCCGCCAACCGCGCTGGCCAATGTAACTTCAAGCCCATCAAGCACCCAGGTGATCCCCAGGCCTGTCACGATTAGCCAGTGCCAACGGCTCCAGGGCAGCCGATCCAGTCGGTTCGGGACGTCTGTTTGAAATGTCGCGCCTTCACGCATTATTGGGCCACGCAGCTCTTGGTTCGATGCGTTTCCGCGCGTCGCTGCTGTTCTCCTGAGCTGCACACTTGAAGGACGCAACACGTCTGAGCAAAAAAGCATCAGGATAATGTCGCAGGGGCGGCGCGCAGCAATTCAGAAACTCACCTTCAGCTGACGATGTGAGAATCCTGCTCCCACTGTGAAGGTTGAGCGCCTTATGCTCAGCTTCTCAAGCGCAATTGAGCCTCATATGCATGCCAACTTCGGCCAGCTTCTCTAAGTAGAACCCTGCAAAACATCCGCAAGCCTAAGTAATACATCTCACTTACACCAAGCAAGATACACAAAGCAAGTTATACATTTGCAAACGCAGTGGAGTTCGGCAGTGTAATTATCAGAGCCACAGATGAAAAGCATAAACCCGCAGATTCCATCAGTTAGACCAAAGAACGAAACTAAAACATCTTTTCTTTCCCTCAACCAGACACAACCGCTAGACCTGATCTGCTTTTGCCATTTGCGCTGGGACTTTGTTTACCAACGTCCTCAGCACCTGATGGCCCGGTGTGCGCGTGACCGGTGCGTCATCTTCTGGGAAGAGCCGGTGCAGGTTGCTCCCGGGAAGGAAGAACTGGTATTAAGTAGACGCGACGATAATCTCACCATCGCCACGCCTCATGTTTCAAGCGAGTGGCGGCCCGATGAAGTGGACAATGCTCAGCGTGAAATGCTGGATTGTCTCATGATTGAGCAGAACATCCAGCAGCATGTTAGCTGGTACTACACTCCCATGGCCTTAAAGTTTAGTGACCATCTCAGGCCACGGGTGACGGTTTATGACTGCATGGATGAGCTTTCTGCTTTCCAGGGTGCTTCGCCTCTCCTGCGCATCATGGAAGGAAATCTGTTCCGCTGCGCTGATCTGGTGTTCACAGGTGGACAGACCCTTTATGAAGCAAAGCGTGCCCAGCATCACAGTGTGCATGCCTTCCCCAGCAGCATTGACGTAAAACATTTCGGCAAAGCCCGAAACTCCGTACCAGAACCGGAGGACCAAGCTGCGGTTCCCAGACCACGAATGGGCTTCTACGGGGTACTTGATGAACGGTTGGACCGTGAGTTGCTGCGCGCGATTGCCGCTGCGCGCCCTGATTGGCACTTCGTAATGATCGGGCCAGTAGTAAAAATTGATCCGGCCGAGCTGCCGCAGGGGCCGAATATTCATTATCTCGGTCCAAAGTCTTACGACCAGCTCCCGAACTATCTGGCAGGATGGGACGTTGCGCTGATTCTATTCGCGCGCAACGAATCAACGCGGTTTATCAGTCCCACAAAAACTCCGGAATATCTTGCTGCCGGCAAGCCGGTGGTTTCAACCTCTATTAAAGACATTGTGCACCCTTACGGAGAGATGGAACTGGTTCGCATCGCCGACTCTCCTGAAGAATTCATTGCCGCGAGTAGCGAATCACTCAAACCCATGGCAGAAGGCTGGATCGAATCAGTGGACCAATTCCTTTCCGGCAATTCCTGGGACACCACTTGGAATCGAATGTGGGAACTGGTGACGCAAGTTTCGCAGCCAGAGTCAGTGGAGCAAGAATCAGTGGAGCAAGAAGAGGATGAATTGGAACAAGAAACTGTAGAAGAAGCTCAGGGGTCTTAAATGTTTGATTACCTTATAGTGGGTGCGGGGTTTGCAGGTTGTGTTCTGGCGGAGCGGCTGGCCCGTGTTCAAAATCGCCGGGTGCTCTTGGTTGACAAGCGTCCGCACATTGGTGGAAACGCTTATGACCACTACAACGACCACGGGATTCTGGTCCACAAGTATGGCCCTCATATTTTTCACACCAACTCACGCCCGGTATTTGAATACCTTTCGCAATTTACCGAGTGGCGCCAATATGAGCACCGCGTGGTGGCCAGCGTGGATGGCCAGCTTGTTCCCATTCCCATCAACCTCGATACCATCAATCGTCTATACGGGCTGAACCTGAATTCGCAGCAGGTGGAGAGTTTTTTTCAGTCAGTGGCAGAGCCCATAGAGCAGGTTCGGACTTCAGAAGATGTAGTGGTCAGCCGTGTAGGTCGCGAACTGTACCAGAAATTCTTTCGGAACTACACCCGGAAACAGTGGGGACTTGATCCCTCTGAGCTTGATGCCAGCGTGACCTCGCGTGTTCCCGTCAGGACCAATCGCGACGACCGCTACTTCAGCGATACCTATCAAGCCATGCCGCTTCACGGCTACACGCGCATGTTCGAGAACATGCTTGATCATGCGAACATAAAAATCATGTTGAACACGGACTACCTCGAGCTTGGGGGGGAGTTGCTGGCAAAGGAAATCATCTTTACCGGACCAGTGGACGAGTTCTTCGACTATCGCTATGGCAAGCTGCCTTATCGCTCACTTCGGTTCAAGCATGAGACGCACAATCGCGAGACTTATCAACCTGCGCCGGTGGTGAACTATCCCAATGAACATCCTTACACTCGTGTGACAGAATTTAAATATTTGACTGGGCAGGAACATCCTAAAACCAGCATCGTCTATGAGTTTCCAATGGATGAAGGCGATCCGTATTATCCGGTCCCGCGTCCGGAGAATAAAGAGATCCACAGGAAATACAAAGCCCTGGCGGATGGCACTCTGGGTGTCCACTTTGTTGGGCGGTTGGCGACATACCAGTACTACAACATGGACCAGGTCACTGCTCAGGCCCTTACGCTCTTCAACAAAATCAGTGCTGAAGTTCAGGCCCCGGTTGCTGAATTCAGTGGTAAGAAGATGCTGTATCCAAGCTATACCAACGGCAAATTGACAGTGCAGGTTAAAGAAGGCAATCAGAACGGGAAGAAAGTGGCGTAACTGTCATCATCTGTTGAGAATACTTCTGGTCTGCTATGCCGCGACATCGCCCTCAAATTCAAGAGGCTGCGCAACGGATTTCCATGGAAGCTCCGGGTGAGCGAAGTAGCGTTCCAGAGCATTCGTCAGGGTCGGCATAATATTCGCCCGCTCACTTTCAAGTGCGCTGTACCTGGGACGCATAGCGGCTGATTTCCAAAGCGAATTTTTACTGTGTGTGAGCCGTGCCGTACTTACCCCGGCCATCCTCGCTGCCAGGATTGCCAGCTCTGACCAGGTTACCGCGCCGGGGTTCGCCAAATGCCAGATGCCACGAGCGTCATCGAGCAGCAGATCGAGGCTCGCATGGACCAGATCAGGGACATACGTCGGTGAAACAACGTAATCGCTTACCGCTGTGGTCTCTTCCCCGCGGATGAGTGCCTTGAGCGTTGCTGTAACAAAGTTGTATTCATCCCATGGACCGAAAAACGCGCTGGTGCGGATCATGAGCGCCTCCGGAGATAGCGCAAGCACGGCGCATTCTGCCTCAGCTTTGGAACGTCCGTACACGTTGAGCGGCTTCACTGGATCGCTCTCGATGTAGGGAGTGGATTTTTCTCCGTCAAAAACAAGATCAGACGAGAAGCTCACCAGCTTGATGCCCTGCGTTTCGCAGGCTGCAGCCAGCACCGCCGGGCCGATGGCGTTTTCACGCATGCACTGTCCGCTCTCCAGTTCCGCATCATCCACCCGCACGTAGCCGGCAGTATTCACGATTGCCCAGGGTTTCCAGCGATCAATCGCAGCATTCACGCTCTCCAGATCGGCAATATCCATTTGTGCGCGAGAGAGCAGCTCATATTCCAGCCCGCGATCGCGGCAAATTCGCGCAAAAGCACGGCCCAGTGTCCCTGTACGCCCAGTGATCAGGATCGGCCGGGCATGTTTGTCTATGGATCTCGTCAGCGGGTGGTGTGAAGGAGTTGAGCGTCCGGAGTAACAAACACCAAAAACGTGGCGTGACGGCTTATGCCACCATCCCGCGGAATTAAGGACCGGGTGATTGGGCTTTTTTCCCCGCGCAATGTCGCTAAGGATACTTACCATGATGGTCGGGTGTGGTTTTGGCGCGCGAATGTCATAAACGCCGGGCTCGTAAGTACCATCACGAGTGACCAGCGTGTTCCAGTTGTGGGAACCCAGCAGTGCCCATGCCGTTACAGCGCGGACATCAATTCCCTGTATCGCCAGTGCGGTCGCGGAATTGTACTGCTCCACAAACCAGCGCGCTTGTTCCTCGCGGGTGCAACCATTGTGAACTTCAGTCAAGGCCAGCGGAAGCGCAAACCGCTGCCAAGCTTCCCGCAGCAGGGCCCCTGCGCCTGAAATTCCCTCCTTCAGTATGCGCGCTGCCTCCACATCCACATACGCATCACGGCCATTTCCCCCCACCGGACACCCCGGATACAAATCTATCCGATGGTCCAGGAAACGTTCGCTGGTCAAATAATAGTTGAACCCCAAAATATCTGGAGCCAGTGGGTTCTGATGAAACCACTCCAACTCGCGGTCGGTGATTCCCATCGATTTGAAGCGGGGCCGGAGAGGGTGCTTCTGGTCCACACGCCCGCAAAGCAAATCAAGAGAAAGCCAGCGGCGCTCATTTTCAAATTCAGCCTGATACGCAAGCTGAGGCGTGCTGTGCGTCTTTCCCAAATCTTCAGTCTGGATCAACTGCGCCCGTGGGTTTACCTTTCGGATCTCTCTCATCACCAGAATGGTTGCGCGGCATTCATTCAGCAGTGCATGTAAGAACTGCCGATCGTCTTTAGCATGCGGATACCAGTGTCCATAGAGAGCGCTGAAGCGGGCAGTCGTGAAAGGTTCATTTACCGGCGTGTAGGCATCCACCCATGGATATCGCTCTGCGACCGCACGCGCATATTCAGCAAACAGTTCCGGAAAGCTTGGATCGAGCAGGTTTGTGTGTCTTGGTCCGCTACCGTGATGAAGCAACCCAACAATTGGTCTAATCCCGAGGTCCCGCAGCTTGTGCAGCCGCCGGTCAGACCAGTTCCAATCGATGTCTTGCAAATTATTTGGGGCCAAACGCTCCCATAACACCGGGTATCGAACTGCTTTGAAGCCGATTTCGCGCAGCAATTCCAGGTCGCTTTCACGGTGTGCATGACCGGAAAGCTCCATTTGGTCCATGTAACTGTCGCCAAGTCGGTTAACGGTGCATTCAAAGCCGCCCCAAAGCTCAGGAAGCTGTGTTGTCTGGCGGATTTGTTGTGTTGAATTCATAAAAGTCTTATTGATTCAAGCATTCCCGCAGCCTGTCTGCAGCGGATTCGGGTGTTATGTCGCGTTGTGGCCCAGCCAGCAGCTCATACCCGACCATAAATTTACGGACAGTGGCTGATCGCAAGAGTGGCGGATAAAAATGTGCGTGCAGATGCCACTCTCGATGATCTTTTCGGTCCGTCGGCGCCTGATGAAACCCCATGGAATATGGGAAAGGAGTCTGGAACACGCGATCAAAACCAGCAGTGGTTTTCTTGAGCACTTCAGCAAGTGAATCGCGCTCTGGCGATGAAAGCTCAGCCAGGCTGGCCTTGTGCTGGCGGCTGATCAGCATCACTTCAAATGGCCAGATAGCCCAAAAAGGAACTAGCGCAACGAAGTGATCGTTTACATAGACCACGCGTTCCTGCGATTCTGTTTCCAGCTTCAAGTAATTACACAACAAACAAACCTTGTGGGATTCCAGGTAAGCCCGTTGCTTTTCGAGTTCTTTAATAGGCTCATTCGGGATGGTGGCGTTTGCCCATATCTGGCAGTGCGGATGTGGATTGCTGGCGCCCATCATCGCACCGCGATTTTCAAAGATTTGGACATGAGCGATCCAGTCCATGCTTCCCAATTCCTGGTATTGCTCCGCCCAGACGTCAACCACATTCCGGATTTCCGGAAAATCCATCGTCGCCAGGGTGAGGTCATGCCGGGGCGAAAAGCACATGACCCGGCATATACCGGGCTCGGAGCGGCCAACAATCAGATCGCAGGTATTTGCCTGAAACTCTTCGTCGGCGCCTAGCGGGTAAAGAGCGGAATAGTCATTTACGAAAACGAACGTGGAAGTATAGTCAGGATTGCGATGTCCACCGGCCCGCTGATTTCCCGGACAAAGATAGCAATTTGGATCATAGGCGGGCTGCTTCTCTGGGGCGGGAGTCTCCAATTGCCCTTGCCATGGCCGTTGCGTACGATGCGGAGAGATCAGGACCCACTCACCAGTGAGCGGATTCAATCTTCTGTGTGGGTGCTGCTGCTTTAGGCCGGCCATTGAACCTGCTGTTCCTGGGCAGATGCATATCCATGCGGATGCTCTTGCATCCAGTTCCAGGCGCTCTCAATAATCTGGTCCAACTGAGGATATTCCGGCTGCCAATTGAGTTCCTTGCGGATCTTTTCCGAACTAGCAACCAAAATAGCCGGATCACCGGCGCGTCGAGGCGATTCAAATGCCGGAATGGCGTGGCCTGTCACCCTATGTGCCACCTCGATAACCTCGCGCACACTGAAGCCCCGGCCGTTTCCCAGGTTGTAGATCAGCCGGCCCTGTAATTCCAGCGCCTCAAGCGCGAGAATATGGGCCTGCGCGAGATCGTAAACGTGAATGTAATCGCGGATGCACGTGCCGTCCGGCGTGGGATAATCCGTGCCAAAGATATTGATTGCCTTTCTTTGGCCCGCGGCAACTTGCAGAACAAGCGGAATCAGATGCGACTCAGGCTGGTGCGCCTCGCCAAGACTTCCGTACGCTCCTGCGGCGTTGAAGTAACGGAGGCTGCAGTATCTTAGTCCGTGTATACGGTTCAGCCATGTAAGCATCTGCTCCACTAGCAGCTTTGATTCCCCATAGGCATTGGTTGGCCGGAGGGGCTCTTCCTCTGAGATAGGCACTCGTTCTGGGTTGCCGTAAAGCGCCGCAGTTGATGAAAAGACGAGCCGCTTGACGTTGTGGACCAGCATTCCCTCCAGCAACGTCAGAGTAGCGGCTGAATTGTTGCGGAAGTAACGCTCAGGAACCACCATTGACTCGCCCGCCTCAATCGAGGCGGCAAAGTGCATGACGGCGTCAAAGGATGATCTACTCAGAACGTAGTGGAGCTTTTCACCGTCACTGACATTGCCTTCAATAAACACAGCTTTGGCGGGAACCGCCTCTTTGTAGCCATGAGTCAGGTTGTCATAAATAACAACAGCGTGGCCTGCCTGCACAAGGGCTTGGGCAACCACGCTTCCAATATATCCAGCACCACCAGTTACAAGTATTCGCAAAGGCCAACCTTTTAAATTGTGCGCTAAAGGTAAGATGCCATTCGGCAAGGGCGCAACAAGTGCCGATATACGTCAGGAAACCAGGCTTACTCCCCCAGCAGCAGCAGAGACATAGATTTCAGGGTGTACACTGGTTTTCGCCTGGTATTCAGCGGCTACATGATGTGTGACCTGCTGCACAGCTTCTCTCTTTACCAGATTAATGGTGCAACCTCCAAAACCGCCGCCCGTCATCCGGGCGCCGTACGCTCCAGGCTGTTGCGAAGCGACATTCACCAGCAGATCCAGCTCAGGGCAGCTCACCTCATAGTCGTCACGCAAACTGATATGTGATTGGCGCATGAGCTCTCCAAAGCGCTCCAGATTGCCTGCTTTGAGTGCTGCGGCAGCATCTCTGACGCGCTGAATCTCTGTCACAACATGGCGGCTCCGGCGATAGAGAACTTCCGGCAGTTCGCCGGCATATTGCACGAGTTGTTCAGGCGTAATATCCCGCAAAGAGTGGGCCTGCGGAACAAACCGCCGCAGGATTGCCAGACCTTCTTCGCATTGCTGCCGGCGCACGTTGTACTCACCCCCGGCAAGTTCGTGCCGCACCATGGTGTTGCAGATCACAAGCGCACATTCGTCGGGCACAGGTAGCTTTGAATACTCAAGCGAGCGGCAATCAATCATCAAGCAGTGGCCCTGCTCGGCAAGGCAGGAGATAAACTGGTCCATGATCCCGCACCGAGTTCCTACAAAGTCGTTTTCTGCCCGCTGGCAGAGTTTCGCAAGTTCCACCAGGTTCGCCTTTATTCCGGCAAGCTGCAGCAAAGCAAATCCAGTTACAACCTCCAGCGCGGCAGAGGAGCTGAGGCCCGCGCCCATAGGCACATCACTGCTGATGAGCAGATTAGCGCCGGGAATTTCAAACCCTGCTGCGATCAGGGTGACTGCAACGCCTTGAACATAATCCGTCCATCGCTTTTTGCGGGAAGAAGTCTGATCCAGGGAAAACTCGAATTCCTCTTGAAACTCGTGAGACGTCACCACAAGTTTTCGGTCCTTGCGTTTGCTTGCGAGTGCCAGGGTGCTGAATTCGATAGCCGCCGGCATCACGAAACCATCGTTATAGTCTGTATGTTCTCCAATAAGGTTCACCCTCCCCGGTGCGCGAAATACCTGCGGCTCTTCATTAAACCGGCGCACAAAGTCATTCACCAGCTGGTGGAGCACAGGATCGGCAATAGTCGTCATATCGCGGGCGGTCCCGGACGGAGCTGTATTTCCAGTTCCCAGCTTTGGGTCTGCTTTCCAGCAAGCACGCTGGCCTGTTTGAACTCGACTGCTTTTTCCAGCGAGTCAGGAGCGCCACTGCATGGCTCCAGGGCTACCGTGTAATGTTTGGAAGCGGAATCCGTGGGCCAGCCACCCTGGTTGATCCACATACCGACGAACGGAATAGTCTTGGGGTCGAAGCGGAAGGTCATGGAGTGGCTAGTGGAAGGCGAGTAGAGCGCGCACCAGCCCTGCGAAAGCCGCGGCGTGAAATACTTCTCAGCCGTGTTTGCGTTCGGCGGCAGTAACGAGCTTAGATCGGCTGCCGCACCGTTGCGAGCAACCGTCAAAGGCCAGGATGTACGGTCACCAAACCCGCCCAGCCGCCCGGTATGAGACTGGTCAATAAAGAGTTCGCTGACTTCAGGCGGAATCATCACGCGGTCGCCGGGATTGATTGCTAATAAAGGATGCGAGGACCAGAGGTAGTCGACCTCATCTTCAGATGTATTTTCAACTTTATAGCTGATCAGCACACTGTCACGCTGCAGCCGGATCTCTTTTGAGAAAATGAGCGGCACTTGCCGGCACCTGCATCTGAGCTGCACGCGATCGCCGGATGTATCCCATTCCCAGGGGACTGACCAAACTTCGCCGTGATCAGGGAGATCAGCCCGAAAAGCCTTTCCTGGATACCGGCAGGCGCCTACTGTTGGCAGGCATTCATCAAAGCCGCTGTTATCAAAGTCTTTGAACTGAGCTCCGTAACCCGGGATTCTGTAAGGCTGCGCCGGGTCGGGCGGCTGGAAAAGAAACTCACGGTGATCGGGTACGTAGAGCAATGAAGTTATTTTGCTGCCGACTTCAGGGAGCATTTGCAGGCGGACGTGCTGGTTTTCCAGCGTAAGTTGCTTTAGCTCGATATCTGCATTCACTTTCATGGCTTGCCCCGGAAGGTTTGAACCCAGCGTGCGGCTATCAGGATGTCCGACGGGGCACCCAAATAGGATTAAGAGATTAACTTTTGTTGTTTAAGGTGATTTCGTGCACCCCGTGCTCTCAGCTTCCATCAAAATAGAAAGAGCTCTTATGGATTCCGTTTTGCCGCATTCCCACAGCGATAATGCTCCCCGTCTTGAATTGATCGATGGCTGGAGCTTGCTTACTGACCCTACAGGCACTCTGAAGATCAATGATCTGGAGACCGCAACCGGTTGGCGGCGCGCCCGCGTTGGCGTGCCCTGGGCCGTGCTTTACGACGACTTGCGTGACTACATGGGCGTGGCCTGGTACCGGACGCGCTTTGAGTCCCCGCAATTCAGTGACGTACGCCAGGTTGTTCTCAAATTCGGTGCTGTCGACTATTTCGCCGAGGTCTTCATCAATGGAGTCTCAGCAGGAACGCATGAAGGCGGCTATACGCCGTTCTCGCTGGATATCACTCACATCGTAAAAACGGGCATGAACGAGCTCGCGGTGCGGGTGATTGATCCACCGATGGATGAGCAGCTTAACCAAGCCCTTTGCCCGGAGATGATGTACAACGAAATCCCCCATGGCAAGCAGAATTGGTATCTGCAGAATGGCGGTATTTGGCAGGGCGTTCGTGTTGAGTTTTGCCCGGCGATTTACATTCAGCAAGTCCATGTAACGCCCAACGTGAGCGGCGACTTCGGCGTTGACGTTCAGTTTGCCGGCCAGGGGCTTGCCGATTCGGCAGTCTGCGAACAGACCTCCATCCATTTCAGCGTGTATGACAGCAGTCATCGGTTGGTATTTGAAGACAGCATTCCTTCCGTAATAGCCGCTGAACAGGCGTTCCGCGGGACGGTAAAGAACGTACGCCTCTGGGGACCAAACGAACCGAATCTTTATACCCTTGAAGTTCATTTGCAGGGCGCCGTCACCTATCGCAAACGCGTGCGCTTCGGATTCAGAAAATTTGAGGCGCGCGAAGGCAGGCTTTTCCTCAATGACCGGCCTTTTTATCTCATAGGCGCGCTTGACCAGGATTTTTATCCTGAAACCATCCATACGCCGGCTTCAGAAGAATATGTGCGCGACATGATGCTGAAGGCAAAAGCCATCGGCATCAACGTGCTTCGCTGCCATTTGAAGGTTTGCCATCCCGTTTATCTCACGGTTGCCGATGAGCTTGGCATGCTGCTCTGGTGCGAGATGCCTTCATGGAGCGACTGCTGGTACCCTTCCGACCACTTCTCACTCAAGGCTGCCGAGCGTGGCCGCCGCATGTTTGAGGAGATGTTGGCCCGCGACTGGAATCATCCCTGCATTGTGATTCAAACCATTATGAATGAATCCTGGGGCATCGATCTAAAGGATGTCACGCAGCGCACCTGGCTCAAAAATACCTTCAACTGGATCAAGGAATGCGTGCGTCCGCTAGGGCGCCTGGTTGTTGACAATAGTGCATGCGAAGGCAATTTTCACATCAAGAGCGATCTTGAAGACTTCCACAACTATTACTCGATGCCCGATCAGGTCAAGAAATGGGAGAAATTTGTTTCTGAGCTGGCGCAGCGTCCAGCATGGAGTTATACCCCCTATGGTGATGCTGAACGGACAAGGTGCGAACCAATTCTTGTCTCTGAATTTGGAAATTGGGGCTTGCCGAAGTTACCCGAAGAAACTCCCTGGTGGTATGAACGCGACTTTGGCGGCCGAGATGTCACTCGCCCCGCCGGCCTGCTGGACCGCTTTAAGCAATACCACTTCGACACTCTGTTTGGCGACTACAATACGCTGGCTGAAGAGACCCAGTGGCACCAGTTCATCTCTCTGAAATATGAAATCGAGAGCATGCGCCGGCACGGCGAAATCCAAGGTTACGTTGTAACCGGGATGACCGATATCCATTGGGAGGTAAACGGCCTTCTGGATATGTGGCGTAACCCAAAAGTCTTTGCTGCGGAATTGAAGAAGCTCCAGCAGCCGGATTTGATATTGCTGGACACTCCGAAACAGAGTTTTATTGCCGGAGACAAAGTTGAGCTGCAAGTTCTTGTCTCGCATTACAGCAACCGTGAACTAAAAGGCACGCGAGTGCGCTGGATGACTGACGCAGGCGCAGGCGGCCAGTTTGAAATTGCTGAAGCCATTGCCAGTGGCACAGTTGCGGGCCTGCAGAAGATCTCTTTCGTAGCGCCGGATTTTTCACTGGCCGGCCCAGAGCATCTGCATCTCGAGATACGTACACGCCAGGGAGCCCTATTGGCGGAAAATGACTACAACCTGTACATCTTCCCCAAGCCGCAGCCCGCAACAGAAATTCCGCTTTATTTCCACGATCCTCTGGGCACCATGCCTGAATTGAGTAAGGGTCTGCGGCAGGCTGGGTATCAGATGGATTCGAGCGTAAGCGGCGGGACAATGTTCATTTCCTCGCAAATGGATGAGGCAACGGAAAAGCATCTTGCTGCGGGAGGAAAGGCCATTTTGCTGCTCAACTCAGAAGATGGCTTCTCTTCACGTGTCCCACTTAAGGTGCTGCAGCGTGCAGGCTCTGAACTTGAGGGACGCTGGTTTTCTAATTTCAACTGGGTGAGGACGGATCGAGCACCCTATGATCAACTTGATTTTGGAAAGATCCTGGGCTTTGAATCGGCGAAAGTTGCTCCTGAATACGTCATAGACGGATTACCACCGGCCCAATTTTCGAATGCGCTTGCCGGAGTGACCTATGGCTGGCTGGCTAAGAACATGGTCATGGCTGTTCCATTCAAGTGGAATACCGGAGACGCGCTAGCGACCACGTTTAGGTTCGATGATTACGGCCTGGATCCTTATTCCACCAATCTGTTGGATAGTTTTATAAGAGGATTGGGGTCAGAGAAGTTGGGAATGGTCCAGTTTGATCGCGAATCCGTTGAGATTGCCTGATCAGAGGTTTGGGGCGAATGCTTTCATTATTCGCAGCGATGAGCTCAGCGAAATGTGTAAATGGGGGCATTGATCGCTTTCCCAATCGGCGGGCGCGGCATCACCGTGCTCCAAGACGATACACGCCCTGCCGAGTCGAGCTTAGTGATTCCAATACCCTTAGCTCTGTTGGTTCGGTGCGCTGTAAAGTTTCCATTCTAAGCACTCACGAACGCAACTGCTTCGCGTCGGAAATTCCTTGATGAAAACTTTATCGGGGCAGCCAATGTGGATGGCTGGTGAAGAGGCCGCCGCCGAATCCAATCTGGTACACCAGCAACATTCCAAATGCCAGGCTGAGTATGCCGGAGACCAATCCAAGGCGCTGTGAGAATCTCTGCCGTCCTTTGCCCATAAACGTGAAGGCGGAAGCTATGCTCATGGTGATCAACATCATGCCCCCGACAGTACCCGCTCCAAATACCAGCAGGTAAACTACCGCCCAGCGAGGATTGGGAATAGCCGCCAGAACCAGCAGGGCCACCGCGGCAGAGCCCGCTAGTCCATGAACCACGCCCACAATAAAGGGTCTTAGGGGACAATATAAAGCGAGCTTGCCGAAGAGTCGATCGAGCAACGCCAATGGCGTACTGTCTGAGAGATGAGAGTGCGTTTCCGGTAAATGCCCGTGAGCATGCGTGTGAACGTAATCACCATGCGCGTGTGGATGCACATGCACGGGCTCAGAATTAGTGCTGGCTCCGGCCGAAATTGCCGATGCGGAACGCATGAAAGCCGCAACGTTCATGATACCCAGAACGATTAGCATGAACGCCACGGAAAATTCCATGCTCAATCCAATGCGAGTGGGAATAACGAGATTGAACAGGATGATCATGACGCCCACCGCAAAGATTGTGAGCGTGTGACCCACGCCCCAGAATGCGCCTGTAAGTGCAGCCCGCGTAAGCTGGCGCTGGCGCGTCACAATGGTGGTAACGGCAATTACATGGTCCGGGTCGGTCGCGTGGCGCATGCCCAGGAAAAAACCCACCGCAATAATGGAAAGAAAACTACCCATAGCCTCTTTTGAGTATATTTATTTTGCGATGGGAGTACCACGCGCCGAGAACGGAAAAGCATTCACATTAGGGCATCAATTCAGCTGGCTGCTTCCGTCGTGATCTTGCCCACGGCATGCACATGAATATGCACGGTGTCATTTACGCGCAGGATAAATGTACTGGGATTCTTCATGCCCCAGTCCTGATATTTCACACTGAAGCTGCCATCGGCCGAACCTGCACCGTTTTGTAGTTGAACCTCAAGCGGCATGGTCACCGGCTTGGACTTGCCATGCATCGTTAGAATTCCTTCAACTTCTACCGTCGACTTACCCTCATTTGCAACTGTGCCCTTCACACGTTGCGGGGTAAAGACGATGTCAGAGTATTTCGGGCTCTCCAGGATGTCCTTATGCATTCTCTTGTCCCGACCGTCGCTGCCGCTCTCCCCACTGGCGGAGTCCACAACCAGCTCGCCTGACGCGGCGCCGCTACTATTGTCAAACTGGATGGCGCCGCGCTTCAGTCGAAAATCGCCGTGGACGGTATGCAGCGTGGAATCCACGGTGAAGTTGACAGTGGTCTTGGCGGGATCAAGTGTGAAGGTTCTTTGTTGCGCCTGCGCAGCGCTGGCCGAGAGGATCGCAGCCACGACCAATGAAGCCACATGACGAAAAATCCGAACATTTGAAGTCATCTGAAGCCCTCAGTATTGCTAAGTATTGTAACTTTCAGGAATAGGCAGGTAGCGGTGAACTGTAGGCAGGTCGATGCGCCCATCAGGAAAAGCTTTCGTGAACACGCCGGCTAATTAGTGCTGAAGCGCTCCTTTTCGGAGGCGGTAATTGCGAATCAGGGCTTCTAATTCTTCAAGCTCTTTCTCCGCGACGGGGCCTGATTCCAGCAAATTGACCAGCAGTTTTGCAGGTGACCCGCCAAAATTCTGCTCCAGTATGGTCCGCACGGACATTTTCTCCACCCACTCACGCGAGACGGCAGGCTCAAACACAAATACGCGACCGCCAGTTGTATGGCGCGCCAGCCCTTTCTCTTCCATGATACGAAGGATAGTCTGCGTGGTCTTGTAATTGGGCGGCGAGGAAAAACTTGGATGATGAATAATTTCGTCGATCGTGCCCGACTTTAACCCCCATAATGCGTTCAGAATGCGAAGCTCAGCTCGGGTGGGAGGCGCCGGATTCTTGCGGCTGGTCATAAAACTATGTCTTAAGAGGTTAAGCTATGGGATGCCGGATCGATTGTCAACCGTTCTTTGCCGCGAATTCAGCTCTGGATGATCGGTTTGACTTTAGAAATTGCGGATTCACGATCTCAGTAATTTCTACACGCAATTTACCGGGAGCTTACAAGCTCTTTACCAGACTTCTTACCGCAGTGCTTGAAAATCAGCATCACACAGCAGAGATCAACTCACGAAGATAATCACAGGGACGAGACATGAATCCCTAATTACCTTTTGATACGGCTATATTCGTTAAGAGCGCGCCTGCGTGCGCTTGCGATCCAGGGAGGAGAGATATTTTGCAAAGCAAGAAGTTGAATGGAAACCTGCTGCGAATTTCGCTCGCCGTTGCGCTTCTATGCCTGCTGGTGGTCGGGGCGAAAATGCGCGGCCAGGAAAAAGCAGACATGACGGTCCACGTGAAGGTCGTCAACGTGCCCGCCACGGTTCGCGACAAGCACGGGAAGATCGTCACCAATTTGACGAAGGATGATTTCGTACTGGAAGAAGACGGCCGCCCGCAAACGCTTCGATATTTCTCCCAGGATAACAATCTTCCTCTTACGCTGGGAATGCTCGTCGATACCAGCATGAGCCAGCGGCGAGTGTTGGGCCAGGAGCGCACGGCTAGTTCAAGCTTTATCGATCAGGTGCTGCGTCCGGAGAAAGACAAGGCGTTTCTTATTCATTTTGATCATGAAGTGGAACTGGACCAGGATTTAACCAATTCGCGGGAGAAATTGCGCTCCGCGCTGGATACATTACAAGCGCCGCAGTTCACGCAAACCAGCGGAGGCAATCCGTCCGGGCAAGGGTCGGGCGGGTATCCGGGGGGACGTGGCGGAGGTCATCGGGATGGCGCTAGCCACGGCGGCGGCACGTTGCTGTATGACGCGATCTATCTTGCGTCTGACGAACTGATGAAAAAGCAGACTGGCCGGAAAGCGTTGATTGTTCTTTCCGATGGAGACGACCGCGGCAGCAAAGAAACCTTGTTAACCGCCATTGAAACCGCGCAACGCGCAGACACAATTATTTATTCGATCCTTTTCAAAGATGACGAAGACCGTGGCTTTGGCGGCGGTTTTGGAGGAATCGGAATGGGCGGCCATCACAGCGGCATGGGAGGCGGGCGCAGCAGATATCCGCAGGAGCCGCGCGTGGACGGGAAAACAATACTGGAACAAATGTCGCGTGAGACAGGCGGCAGGCTCTTTGAAGTTTCAGGCAAGCAAACCGTCGAGAAGATTTACGCGCAGATTGAAGAAGACCTGCGCAACCAATACAACCTTGGATACACCCCGGACAGGACTGATCCGGGCCAGGGCTTGCATAAGATCAGCGTCAAGACGAAACAGAAGGACCTTGTGGTCCATGCGAGAGAGGAATATTACTGGGAACACTAAAGCTTTCAGAGCAGCAGTAACAGCCGTTCATGTACCAATGAGTGACTGGTGCGCCAGAAACCAACTCTGAATCACAGCAAAGCATCAGACAATGAACCTGGCCATAATCATTTGATCTGATGCGATCCGCCCTAAAACTCGGCTTGCTGTTCTTGTGCCTGGTGACCGCGCTCGGCGGCCGTGTGGCAAGAGCTGAAACGGACGACGATTCGTCCGCCACGGTGCTGGTATCACCTGAGCAGGGCGAGGCTCTGGCTGCATTTGCCTTGCAATCGGAAAGGCGAATCCGCCCCAAGCCGGATTGCTCTCACCTGGTGCATCTGCTCTATGCCCGCGCCGGCCTTATTTACCCATATGAAGATTCACGCGTTCTGTATCGCGGCGTAAGCGATTTTAAGCGGGTAAAAACCCCGCAGGCGGGAGACCTGGCTGTGTGGCTGGGCCATGTTGGCATCGTGCTTTCACCGGAAGAAAAGACATTCCTCAGTTCTGTGCATTCGGGAATCATTACTGAATCATGGACGGCTCCGCACTGGGTTCGCCGCGGACGGCCCCGTTTTTATCGCTATCGCATTGGCCCTGATGCCGACATGAATTTGCTGGCCAAGATCATGAACGATGACACGCTTCAACAGATTGAGAGCCGGAGCAGTGGAGATAACGGGACCAGCGGGCCACTTCCCTCCTCTACCACTCAGGCGATTGCGGATAGCCGACCAGACGCTTTGCAGCAAGAACGCACTGACTCGTCAGTGCAAGACGGCAGGGACAATAACGAAAGTGGCCGCGATTCAGCTTCCATCGTTGCAATTATCGATCAACGTCCACTGCCCAGCCGCCGGGAGATTGCAGCCGCCATCATGGAAAACAGCAAAGCGCGGGCACATCAACTGATTGCCGGTGAGACGCTGGATCTGGCGCGTCCGTTCTCGGTTTTCAGCCGGTTGGAAATCAAGAAAATAAACGTGAAGCATGAGAGAGGATCGGTAACTCTCAACGTTACTGAACCAATGAGTCAGGAAGAAGGGCGCATCTTGCCGTCCAGAACAACCGAGCACGAACTCGCAATTGTTCACAGGAGCGACGGCGCCTGGGTGATCTCAGATCCGCAACAACGCACATACCTGCCGGAGAAGGCCGCTTTAGAGATATTTGAGCATCAGGTAGACCTTATTTTGCGCGGCGCTCCCAACAGCAGCAATGCCCGCCTAGCCGTGAAAGCTCTGGATCGCCTCTACGATCAACAGGGCTCGCCACAACGAGCTGCCATCAGATAACCTGCAACCAGTTAAATCAGGCACTCTCCTCACATCCACCTAAGCCAGATAAAGTTCCCCATTCAGTTTTTAGCGAGCCCGTAAAGATTCTTGTCCAGCCACTCCGCCACGGGCGTCTGCAAGTCAAAATGGAGCCTGATCTCATCCTTATCCAGTGGGCGCCAGAGGGGCATTTGGGAATAAGGATTTCCCTGCTCGTCCAACGCGCGAAATTCCACAGATTGTTCCTGAATTCGATATTCGTTCGAAGGACCGCCATCCTTTGACGCTATTCTGAGGCTGCGCAGTCCTGACAGCACGATCCATTGATGCTGCAAAATACCCCCTACCGGCCAAGGGCTGCTTTCAAAGCGCTTTTCAAAGCCATTGACCGTATTCAATGTCTGATGTCGGACACAGTAAGACGATGTTGTACGGTAATTCGTAAAGCGACAAATTAATCGAGCCAAGACCCTGATTAGAGTGCAATCCTGAGAGCGGTGGATCGCGTGAAGCTGAAAGCCCCATTCACATGAGCAACTCGGTACTGCTCCTGCCGGAATCTTTTCGACGACTGGCGACTCCAGGCCCGAAACAGCAGCTTGAGCGCTGTTTGACAGCCTTGAACCCGATACGAAGAGAAATCTACTGTCTGGAACAGAGTTATCTACTAGATTTTCAATAAGTTAAGCGGATTTTTGCATACTCGAGAAACGGCTTTCCCCGCGAAAACAGCGGCTTTCCTCAATAGGCGAGCGCAATTTTCTGAAAGTAATAATTATTTCCGAGTGTTTCCCAAATTGACCTCAGATTGTGGCATACAGGATGAGTTTTTTGAGGAACTTGCGGGGCTGATCTTCGCTTAGAATCCGTGCCAAGCCGCTACTGCGGCACTGGAGAGGCACATGAAAGCGAAGATCATGCTGGGAATTCTCGTTGTGGCATTGGGAATGGCATTCGGAGTGGTACCACGGGCAACAAGTCCCATACCACCCTGCCTCCCTGATGTACCCTGCATACCGAAATAAAGACTGCGGGCCTGACGCTTTGGGGCCGCGGAAAGGAAAAGGTTCTGCGGCCCATGAAAAACTACCTAAGCACTGTAGATCTGGCAATGTGGATGACACTGATCGCTGGCGAGGTCGTTCTTTGCCTCTGCATGTTGAAAAAGCGTTTTTTTAATCGACTGCGCTGGTTTTCAGTGTTTGTTTTTGCTTCTACTGTTGGGGATCTGACGCTTTTCGCAATCGCGTTCTGGTTCAGCTATCGGGCGTATTATTATGTTTTCTATACAAGCGGTTACATCAACTCAATTCTGGCATTTTTGACCCTCATCGAATGCGGTCGCCATGTACTGCCGGGACTCAACCTACCACAAAGGGAAAAGGCTCTCGCCTGGTTGCTTGCTGCGCTTGGGGTCGTGGTCATCTTTGCCGTCCTATGGCCGCTACCGTCTGTTGTTAACGAAAAGAGGATTGAGGTTGGCGCCTACCTCGCGGGTGGAGTGGTTTTCATCTTTATCGCCGCGTATTCACGCTACCTGGGACTCTATTGGTCGCGGCTCTTGGCCGGAATAACTGCCACTCTCGGACTGCTGTATCTGGTTGAAGGCGCGATCAGAGCAATGGCTGGCCATTACCCTCCCGCCCTTGCGGCGCAAGTGCGTGAGATTAGCCAAATCGCCAATATTTTAGCAATCGTCTCATGGATCGTGGTCATTCTCTCGCCCTGGGGTGAGCGGGAGATGACCGAGCAGGACCTGAACAAAATAGAAGCGGCTTTTGCCAGAATAGAAGCCAGCCTCGGCGTTGGAGGGCACTGAGACAAGATGACAGCCCTAACCATAGCCCGCCGCGCGATGCCGCTCGACGACCTGGTCGTTCGGGTGTACCACATGGAATTGAACGAATGCCGGGATGAGGGAGAATTTAGAGATGGCGTGCGGCTTGTGCAGCGCAATCTGGATGAAGTCCTTGACGCGCTCTGCTTTTATCGGCCTGCTGACAGGAGAACTCAAAGAGCGGTGGACCGCGTGAAACTGAAAGCGGTCCACATGCGCAACCTTTGTACGGCCATACAGGAGTCTTTTGACGACCCGGAAGGCTGGCGGTCCGTGGCGGAAAACATCATGGTTAATTATGAGCAGTTCCGTATTGAAGCCGGGCAGCTGTACCGGCTTGCGGTTCCCGGCTCAAGCTTTGGTATATTACGCGCCGCCTTGTAAGAAAAATATGACAAATAAAATAACCGAGAGTCCAGAACCTTGTATCGGTACCGCAAGAGCAGCGGCCAGCGTTGGCCCGCTTTTGCTTACGCTTGGCAATGCGCTCAGGGAGGTGGAGCGCTGCCGGATAGCCTTGAAGGCGATGGGTTATTCACAGCAACGATGGCAGGAAATAGTAAATGACGTTAATCCGGAACTCAGGTTCGTTCTGCGGTCTCAAATGCTGGATGCGATTATCACTTACCTGAAAAGCGCGGGAAAGCCGGTGGAGCGAAATCGGCTGGCACGCGCACTCTACGCCCAAGCCGCGGGGCCGATGCAGCGCATCCGGCAATCGATAACCAGCAACCTGCGAATTGGAAATCTGACGGTCCACTCAGGGAACAAGGTCGGCTTGCCCGCCTGGAAGAAGACAGCAGAGTGAGGCTCTAGAATCCCAGCCAAGCAAACTGTATCGGCAATACACACCCTTTGGGTCGGACTGACCCACTGAATCCCGCCAAGCCCCAACCAACCGATTGAGCCCAATAGACTTACCCCGCTTCCCTGATTGGCCCTGAGACTGCATTATCAACTGCAAGTCAGCATAGATTCCCCTGTGCTACTTCGTCACTGAAAAGGAAAAAGGTACAAGCCTGAAAAGCATTCCCCCAGCTTCGAACCCTGCCGCTTTTGCCGCAAACTTTTTGGCGCAAAGGCGCACCAGAGGTCCGTTGTCCTGGGGAATACCGGGGCATGTACAAGGGAGCGATGATACGACGGAGTTGCCCCCCTATCAGGACGATGTTCGTAGTACTCTACTAACACAACGCCACTCGATCGAATCCTCAGACATTTTTACTCTTGGAGGCCCAATGAAACGGGTTTATTTGTTCACACTACTATGCGTGGTGTTTGCTTTGTTGCTGACAGGTTGCGGAGGCGGTTCCACCAATCAAGTATCGACTGGCGCAGGACAAGTGGTCCTACAGACCGGCGACGCCGTCAATGACCAGATTGCAAAGTTTGAGCTCAACATCAGCTCTATCACCCTTACCGGCGTAAGCCCAACGGCTACAACCGCGAATTTGCTGGCAAAACCAGCTGAAGTGGAATTTTCACATGAAGCCGGCACATTTGAGCCGTTAACCCTGGTTAACCTTCCGCCCGGCACCTACAACGGAGCCACAATCACCGTGACCGGCGCTGAAGTAGTTGTGCTAAATGCCGGCGTGCCCACAAAAGTTCAGGCCAACATTTCCAGCGGCACCGTGTCCGTCACCTTTGCCAATATCACTGTTACTTCCACGCCGCTCTTCCTGAACTTTGATCTTGATTTGGCAGCTTCCGTGGTACTGAACGGAACGCCGATCACTTCAGCCACCATTACTCCGAAATTCAACGTGACTTCAGCAGCCACGCCGCCGGCCGGTGGTGAAGGCAATGAAGACCATGACAACGGCGAAATGGACGACGTTCACGGCAGCGTGAAATCTATCGCCGCTCCAAACTTTACCGTCACAACCAAGACCACTGACATCACGTTTGCCACCGATGCCAACACCAGATTCAAAGATGGCATCACGCAGCTTTCTGACCTGAAGGTTGGCGACATTGTTGAAGTTGACGCTATCACCAAGAGCGAAGGCACCAAGCTGGCGACTAAGGTTGAGCGCGAAGGCAACGAGGGTGGCGAAGAAGCCGAAGGCCTGATTTCAGCCCTCGACAATCCTCTGACGAAGATAACCGTTGTTCACCAGGTGGATTCCAGTTCGGCTACGCCGCCTTTGACCGTGGACATCGGCGTAAACGCCAGCACAGTGTATAGTGTTCGCGCCGATAAGCTGAACATCACCGCGCCGGCGTTTGACGCCACGCATATTGGCAAAGGCCAGCGCATTGAAGCGGATGCCAGCAATAGCACGGCGCCGATCACCGCGACCAAAGTCAAACTGCGTGAGCAGGCCCTGATTGGTACAGTTGCGGCATCACCCGCGCCAACCGCGTCAACCTTTACGATCACCATCAGCCCGACGTCCGCATTCGGCCAATTGAGCGGCGCGACCACCGTGGCGGTAACGTTCGCCAACGGCGCAACACTCAAGACAACTCCTGTGGCTGGAGCCACCATCCGCGCACGCGGTCTGGTGTTCTTCAACGCCGGGGTTTACACGATGATTGCGGTCCGCGACGACGACAACCACTAAACAGTTCCTCTACCCCTCAAACCTCGACGGCCTGCGCAAGTGGGCCGTCATTTTTATTGTCGCTTCGCTCCACACTTGAGGCGTCCAGCAGGCGTATGAGCCTGCTGCCGAAATCCTGAGCGTAGCGAAGGACCCGCTCTTGATGCAGCGGGCTCGCCGCGCAAGTCGGGCTCGCCCTGAAAACTCAGTAGTTGGCAGTTAGTACTTAGTATTTGGGTTTGTTTGTAGGATCCTCACAGTGCGGGATAAAGAGAAACTGCTGTGGGCTTATGGCTATAACGGTTTTATGGTGGCATGAACTCTAAAAGGCAAGCACAAGGTCCCTCCGTCCTACTCGCGCGCTGGTAAAGGCGCCCGCTCGCTTAACGGACAGTCGGGATGACGATTTATAAAAATTGACGTCAGTTTCGCTCTCTAAAATGCACTGATTACAGAAGACCAAATACTAAGTACTAAATACTAACGGCTGATTTCTTACGGCTTGGCATACGGCAGCGCACTTAGTTCAATTTCAGGGGCCACACGCACTTCAATCGCGCCTTCCTGCGGAAGCGCGTCCAAGGGCAGGCCATCGCGCCACAAGGAAAAGCGAACACGCAAGCGGGCTCCCATGGCAGCATTCAACCGCTCCAAAGGCGTCTGGCACTCAAAAATCGATTCGATTCCAACGCGGAAGCCGGTGTCTTGTGGCTGGCCATTATCGCCCAGCTTCCATCCATGGAGTTTGCCTTGGGAAATATCGGCTTCCAGGCGCACAGTTTGGTTTCCGTTGCCGTCTGGACTGACTGTTTCTATCGTCACCACCAGCCGCGTGTCTCCGGTGGCCCACTCAGCGGGATCGTCGATGAAATCTACCCGGCAGTAAAGATTTTCTTCATCGATGCCGGCATAGCCGGTGTCCAAAAGAAAAATCTTTCCATGCATGGCGGAAGAATGCCGGTCAGCCACGTGAGAGGCCGCGCCGAGCCATTCAAAGTAGCCAATGTTTTTGCCGTCCACTGCTGGATGGATATATGTGGTTTGCGGCGTGAACTGCGGCTTGGCATGAGCGCCCGCAATCGGCTGCGCCAGCACGTCGGGGGGCGTGCCGCCCAGAGCAAGATAGACATTAGAAAGATGCTTGCGATACAGCTCATCAAAATCACGATCATTGGCCGAGTGGTGCTCCGGGCCATACCACCAGTTCCAATCACTGCCTTCCGCAATCAGCAGTTCTTCATAGGCCAAAGCCGCTTGTTCCGCAGAAGCTTTGCTCGCATTTGCTGCAAAAAAATCCCGCGCTGCCGTGAGCTGGTCCCACGCCACATTGTCCTCAGGCGCGCCGATCCATACGTCGAAATTTGAATTAATCCACGAGCCGGGCACAATAGAGCCAATGGCCGCTCGATGCGGCTCCCGCTCAATCGCTTCAGAAATTGTCAGCGCCTCAATGGACGGATCTTTCTGGATGCCATCGTAGAGCCGCCGCAGAAACTCGCGTCCGGACTGCGGATAAAATTCCCAGGCGTTCTCGCCATCAAGAATGATTGGCACCACCGCGGTCTTGCCTTTGGCCAGCACCTGCTCGGCGGCTTGCTTCACACGATGGAGAAAGTCATCGGCCGCTTCTTTGGCCGGCACACCGGAATAAACAAAGCCGATCAGGTCAGAGAGTGAATGGTCACGGAAGACCATGCTCATTTCTGCTTCGCCTTGCTGCCAGCGGAAAATCCGATAAAGCTGGGCCGCGCTGTCGGGCTCCAGTTTTCCGCTGCTGTCACGCTGGAAGATGGACCCCAGCGAACGGCATAGCACGCCTTCGTCGGTGGCCATCCACTTCACGCCAAGATCATGCGCAATGGCAAGAGCTTCATTGGATACGCTGCCTTCAGACGGCCACATGCCCTTTGGCCGGGCACCAAAAACTTGTTCATGCAGAGTCAATCCGCGTTCGATTTGCTCCCGCGCATCTTCCGGATGGCGGAACCCGTGAGACGGCAGCGGCAAGCCGTGGTGTGACACTTCGCCAATGTTTGTGTCGCATACCAGCGGCAGAATGGGATGGTAAAAAGGCGAGGTGGAAATCTCAATTGCGCCGCGCTTCCCTGCCTTGGCATAAGCCGGTAGGACCTTGGCGAGAAACTTCTTCTGAATGTCGATTACCTGCTGCTGATCTTTTAAAGAAAAATCGCGCCCTTTGCTGATTAGGTCGACGACCGTGGGATCATCCAGAAAAAATTCATCCATCCACGCAATTTGCGAGAGCACCTGAAGGTCTGTGATATCGCCATTAGTCATGTGCTTGGCATTATTCAGGGCGTCGCGCGGGCTCCCGTGGAACTGTTGCGCTAATTCGCGATAGCGCGGATAACGGCCAATCATGTTCTCCGCATTGGCCTGGAACAGGTATTGGATCGCGAACTGACGTTCGGCCAGATCCATCTCAGCCGCAGGCATGGCGGCAACCTGCAGAAACGGGTCCTGCGCCGTTCCGTTCACATACTCCTGCAATTGGGTGATCAGAGAAGGGACAAGGTTAAACGTCTGGTGCAGTCCGGGAAATTCATCCAGCAGCTTCACCATGCCGTAATAATCCTTGAGCGCATGCAAGCGCACCCAGGGCAGGCGATATTCCCCGGCGACCAGGTCTTTGTAATAAGGCTGGTGCATGTGCCAGAGAAATAACAGATGAATTGCAGGCGTACCCATTGATTATCCATTAATAACACAAGCGGGGTTCTGCTAGACTTTCACTAGCCTGAGATCCTTCGCGCTTCGGCGCTCAGGATTTCGCCTGCGGGCTCCCAATGACGCTCACGCCCGCAACCCGGCTCAAGAAAAACGCGTGCGCATATTTACCCGCTACATACTGAAGGAAGTGCTCTGGCACGGGCTCATTGGGGCCTCAGTCTTCACTTTCGTTATTTTTATGCGCGAACTCACGCGCATTCTTGAGGCCGTGGTGCGCAACAGCGCTCCCTTCCCCAGTGTGGCGGAAATTTTCTTTCTTACGCTACCCGCCGCCCTGAAAGTCACCATCCCCATGGGAGTGCTGGTGGGAATCCTGCTGGGACTGAGCCGCATGGCAGCCGATAGTGAAGTTACTGCGATGCGCGCTTCCGGCGTGAGTGTGCGCAAATTCCTGAAAATTATCTCAGTATTTGGTATTGCCGCATGGGTTTTGGCGCTGGTGAATACGGTGATCGTGGAACCCCGCTCCGCCGCCGCCTTGGCCGTACTGCAAAACAAGCTGGCTGCCACGCAGATTTCGTTTGAAGTCCAGCCGCACGTCTTTTATGAAGGCTTTAAGAACCATGTGCTTTATGTGGAAGATGTTTCAAGCGTGAGCGGCGCCGCCGTCTGGAAAAACGTTTTTGACGCTGATATCAGCACTCCCGGCACGCCAAAAATTACTATTGCCAAAGAAGCCGTCGTGAGCGCTTCCGGCACGGACGCCATCCGGCTGCACCTGATCAACGGCGAAACGCATGACACAAATTCCCGCGCTCCTGACCAGTACACCATCACCACGTTTCAGGAAACCGATATTGTTATCAGCCAGCCGCCAATACCCAAGCCGGCGCAGGACGCCGTGCCCGTGGCGCAGCTCAGCACTCAGGAGCTTTACCGCCAGAAATATAATCCCAACAAAGAGTTTGCCCGCTGGTACTGGATAGAATTCAACCGCCGCCTGGCCCTACCCACTGCGTGCCTGGTGCTGGTGCTGATTGGAATCCCGCTGGGCCTTTCCGCCAAAAAAGGCGGCAAGGGGGCGGGCTTTTTGCTCACCATTGTTCTGGTGTTTATCTATTATTTTGTTTCGATCATCGGCGTCTCTCTGGCGCGCGGAGGAAAAATATCTCCCGTGCTCGGCGTCTGGATGGCCAATATTGTCTTTGGCCTGATCGGCGTGGTGCTGCTCAGCCGCACGGACAGGATTCCGGTTGAGCTTGGCCTGGGCCAGATGTTGCTGGGCCAGTTCAAGGATGTTCTTGGCAAACTGTTCAATGCCAAAGCTGACGATCCGGCGAATGGCAGCCGCAGACGTGGCCGCCTTTTCAGCACGCGCTTTCCGCTGATTCTGGATGACTACGTTCTGCGCAGCTTTGTAAGTTATCTGCTGCTCATCCTTTCCAGCCTGCTGGTGCTGTTCCTGGTATTCACTTATTTCGAGCTGCTCTCTGACATTGTGAGAAAAAAAATTCCGCTTCTCACCCAGCTTGAATACCTGCTCAACTTTGTTCCCTCAGTGCTTTACCAGATCACGCCTTTGGCCGTGCTGTTGACTGTGCTGGTGATGTTTGGATTGATGCAGAAATCGAATGAAATTACGGCGATGAAGGCGACCGGCGTAAGCATCTACCGCACGGTAATTCCGATCCTGATTATCGCGTGCACTCTTGCGGGCGGACTCTTTGTCCTGGATCAGTGGTATCTGCCCTACGCCAATAAGCGCGTTGAAACCTTGCGCAACATGATTAAAGGCAAGCCGGCGCAGACTTATCTGCGTCCTGACCGCAAGTGGATTTTTGGCGAAAGCAAAAAGCATTCTGATGGCACGGTGGAAAATCGCAAGATTTATTACTACGAAGCTTTTGATCCGGACCGCAATACTTTTGGCAGCGTGTCAGTATTTGAGCTCAATCCCCGTACGTTCCAGATGGTCAAGCGCGTCTATGCCGCGCGCGCACGCTGGGCGGAACACCTGGCAAAATGGACGTTTGAAAATGGCTGGCAGCGCACCTGGAGCAACCCTCCGGGCGCCGATCTTCAGCAAGACTATCGAAAATTCGACGTGAGCACTTTTGCCGAACTGAACGAGCCGCCGACATATTTCAAGAAAGAAGTCCTGCAATCCTCTGAAATGAATTATGACGAACTGCGCCGCTATATCTATGATCTCCAGCAAGGCGGCTTTGACGTGGTACGTCTGCGAGTCCAATTACAGAAGAAAATCGCCTTTCCGCTGATCACTCTGGTGATGGCCGTACTTGCCGTGCCATTCGCGCTTTCCGGCGGACGCCGCGGCGCTCTAAGCGGCGTGGTGGTGGCGCTGGTCATCGGCGTAACCTACGTCTTGACCTCAAGTCTGTTTGAAGCCATGGGCAACGTGAGCCAGCTTCCGCCACTGATCGCCGCCTGGTCGCCAGATTTGATTTTTGGGCTGGCGGGCGGATATCTGATTATGAAGACGCCTTCGTGAGACAGATCAATCTAAACGCTTTCCCAACAAGCAAAAAAGCCTTCGCCGCAGATCAACGCAGAGGGCGCAGATCGAGACTAGCCGATTCTCCGCTCCCTTCACGCTGTTAAAATCATCTAGTAGCTGTCATCCATTCATGGGCAAAAACCTCAAGCCGCTGTGGCCGTACCTGAGTAAGTATCGCGTCACGCTGTTTTGGGGAGCGATTACGGTACTGTTCAATAACGGCCTGTGGGTGCTTTCGCCGCAGGTGGTGAGACGCGCCGTGGACGACCTGAACCATAACGGCATCACGCATCAAAAAATCCTGATCTTTGCGGTGCTTTTGTTCGGCTTGGCGCTGGGCAAGGGCGTGTTCCAATTTCTTACCCGCTGGCTGGTGATCGGCGTCTCGCGTGAGATTGAATACGATCTGCGCAATGACATGTTTCGTCATCTGGAATCGCTTTCCTATTCTTATTACCAGAAGAACCGCACCGGCGACATTATGGCCCGGGCGACCAATGACCTGAATGCCGTGCGCATGCTGCTTGGCCCGGCGATTATGTATACGGCCAACACGCTGGTATTTACCGCCGTGGCGCTGGTATTTATGTGGCAGATCAGCCCCAAGCTTACGCTGTATGCTTTTGCGCCGCTGCCTATCGCCAGCATCGTTGTGCAATATTTCGGCAGGCGGATTCATGAGCGATTTGAGAAAATCCAGGCGCAATTTTCCGATATTTCCGCACGGGCGCAAGAGAACTTTTCCGGCGCTCGCGTGGTGCGGGCCTACGCGCAGGAAGAAGCCGAGATCGCTCTGTTTGAGACCAGCAACCAGGAATACGTCACACGTAGCCTGCCGCTGGCGCGCCTTACCGGCATGCTGTGGCCGACGCTGGAACTGCTGCTTGGATTTGCCCTGGTGCTGGTGTTGTGGCTGGGCGGACGTGAAGTGCTTTTGCACAAGATCAGCCTGGGCGATTTCGTGGCTTTCAATACTTACATTGTGATGCTTACGTGGCCGATCATTGCGCTTGGCTGGGTCATCAATCTTTTCCAGCGCGGGACCGCTTCCATGGGCCGCATTAATGAAATTCTGGTGGCCCGCTCAGAAATTACCGATGAGGAAGTTGCACCTGATCTAAAAACAGCGCCTACTTTACGCGGCCAGATTGAGTTCCGGCATCTTGATTTCAACTATAACGGCGTTCCGGTCCTCAAGGACGTGAATCTCACGATACCAGCGGGCAGCAGTCTTGCAATTGTGGGCCCGACGGGCGCGGGCAAGACTACCTTGGTAAATCTGCTGCCGCGTATCTATGACGCAGCGCCCGGCACTTTGTTGATCGATGGCAGGCCTATCCGTGAATATCCGCTGGAAACATTGCGCCAGAACATTGGTTTTGTTCCGCAGGAAACTTTCCTCTTCAGTGACTCCGTGCGTGAGAACATCGCTTTTGGCGTTGAGACAGCGACCGATGATCAAGTGCAGCGCGCTGCCGCGGCGGCCAACATCGCTGGCGACATTGAAGGCTTCCCCGAAGGCTACAAGACCATGGTAGGCGAGCGCGGGATCACGCTTTCCGGCGGGCAGAAACAGCGTAGCGCGATTGCCCGCGCCATCATTCGCGATCCGCGCATTCTGGTGCTGGACGACGCTCTCTCCAGCGTGGATACCTACACGGAAGAAACGATCCTGAACCATCTCCGCGAAGTGATGCGTGACCGCACAACGATTTTTATTTCGCACCGCGTGTCGACTGTCCGCAATGCTGACCGCATTGCCGTACTGCATGAAGGGAGCGTGGTGGAACTGGGCACGCATGAAGAACTGCTTGCGCGTAACGGCTACTATACCGATCTTTATAACAAGCAGTTGCTGGAAGAAGAATTGGCGCGGGTCTAAGGCATGAAGCGCGTCGTGGTGGAAGAACTGCTGGATAGCGACGCCGGCACTCCTGCCGAAGTAGCGGGTTCATTAAAAGACCTGCGCATGTTCAATAGCTTGTTTGGCGGCGTGCGTACCGTATCAAGCTTGCTGCGCCGGGTGGCGCATGAGCGTGGGCTGAAACAAATTTCCTGGGTTGACGTGGCCGGCAGCGAAGGATATGTCGCCACACAAACGCAGAAGTCGCTGGCCCGTTCTGGCATTGATTCCCGACCCGTCATTCTGGATCGCGCTCCCACCCACCTTGGGAATACCCATCCTGCCGTTTGTGGGGACGCTCTGGCGCTTCCCTTCAAAGACAACAGTTTTGACGCTGTTGGTTGCTCGCTGTTTCTGCATCACCTTGAGCCGGAGCAGATTGTCCGCTTCGCCACGGAAGGCTTGCGCGTGGCACGGCACGCATTTCTAGTTCACGACCTGCAACGCCATCCAATGCACCTTGGACTCGGCTATCTGGGAATGCCTTTGTACCACAATCACATTACGCGGCATGATGCTGTGGCTTCCGTGCGAAGGGCTTATACCGTTGAAGAAGTCAGAACGATTCTTTCCCGCGTAGCGTCGACAGAGAACATTGAGATCAAAAAGTTTTTTCTTTTCCGCATGGGAGTGATCGTTTGGAAAAAGCCCAATATGATCTGATCGTGGTCGGCGCCGGGCCCGCCGGTTCTGCGTGCGCGATTACAGCTGCGCGGGCAGGAGCGAAAGTCTTGCTGCTGGAAAAAGACCGCTTCCCCCGGCAGAAAGTCTGCGGAGAATTTGTCTCTCCGGAATCTTTAGGATTGCTGCATGGCTTTCTGGAAGACAGCCGGTTTCAGTCTTGCGCTCAGATCATCTCATCCCGAATATTTCTGGACAATAAACTCCTTGTGCTTCCAGTCTCTCCCGCAGCGCAAAGCATTCCGCGCTTCGATCTGGATCCGGCGCTGTGTGGCGCCGCCGCAAAGGGGGGTGTAACAACCTGCGAAGGCGTTACGGTCAGAGAGGTGCAGCGTAAGGAATTTTTTTATGTCCACACATCGGAAGGCACTTATGCGGCAGGCGCCGTGGTGAACGCCACGGGACGATGGTCAAAGCTGACTCAGTTTGATGTCGCAGGAAAAGACAAGTGGATTGGACTGAAGGCGCATTTTACTGAGGCGTCGCCGCCGCAAACGGTTGATCTTTATTTCTTTTCCGGCGGCTATTGTGGGGTAACTCCCGTCGGGCCAAATTCAGTCAATGCCTGCGCCATGGTGCGCGCCGATGCGGCACATACTCTGGAAGATGTTTTTACCAAAGAGCCACGCCTCCACGAGCGCAGCCGAGCCTGGACGCCCTTGTTTACGACCGTAACCACTTCGCAGCTGTATTTTCGAGAGCCAGAAACTGAATCGAATGGCATGTTTCTGGCGGGCGATGCCGCTGGTTTTATCGATCCTTTCGCAGGCGATGGAATTTCTTTAGCCCTGCAAAGTGGCACGTTGGCGGCGCAGTCCATTCTCCCGTTTCTCCGCGGAATGATTTCGCTGGGGCAAGCACATCAACAGTATCGCGCGAACTACCATAGACGTTTTGCGCCGGTATTTCGCAATGCGGCTCGCCTTCGCAGCGCATTGGCCGCACCCAAATGGGTCCGAAATGCAGCATTAGCATTCGCGGCAGTGCCTGGAGTTGGAAAGATGCTGGTAAAGGCAACGAGGGCACGTTAATGCGAATATCGAAAGTTCGCAAAGACAGAGTATGTATCATTGGAATATGCGAATTACAGCTAGCATCGATGAAGAGTCCTTTCGGCTCGTTAAGAAGTACATGAAGGCCCGAGGAGTGCGTCTAGGTAAAGCTCTGTCTGAGCTTGTGCGGCAGGCACTGAACGAGCCCCTTCCGACGCGGCGCGTTAACGGTCTGCTTGTGTTCGATCCGGGAAGAGCGTCTTCGCGAGTGACAACGAAGAAGGTTCGTAGCCTTCTTTGAGACACACGGGCGCGTCAATGCGAAGCTGATGCCGCCCTCACGCGGCGCAAGGTACGACGCACCACGGCGAGCAGATCGGAAACCTCAAACGGTTTCACCAGACAGAATATTTTCGTTGAGTCCACAAAAGCGCGGACGCCCGGGTCTGAGACATCGGAAAGAACGAACACTGTTCGTGGCACCAGTTCCGGACGATTTTCTTGCAACCACTGAAATACCTGTTCGCTTGACCATGTTCCCGGAATCTTACTGTCGAGCAGCAGAATATCGAAGTCTTCGTTCTTCAAGCTCTCCACGGCTTCCGCGCCTGATCTGACGGTAACCACTTGCAAGCCCGCGGCGCTGAGGACTTCGCGTTCGAAATCAAGCACCGCTTCTTCATCGTCCACCAGAAGAATATTGCCTTCAAGCCGTGATTCTCGACGCGCCACAATGCGCTCGCGTTCCGTCACCGGCTTTTCGCCAACTGCAACCGGCAATCGCACTTGAAGCAGCGCGCCTCCCGCAGGATGGTTCTGCGCGGAAATCTCGCCTCCGTGCTCCTTCACAATGCCGTAACAGATGCTCAAGCCAAGTCCAGTTCCCTTGCCAACGCGCTTGGTAGTGTAAAAAGGATCAAAAACGTGCTTCGGATCGTAAATTCCCGGTCCCGAGTCGTGGAATGACGTGACTACGCTTCCGTTCTCGGTGGCAATGCTGACGCGTAGCCGGCCTCCGCGTCCGCTTTCCATCATCGCGTCGGCGGCATTGTTGATGATGTTGAGATAGACCTGCTCAAGCTGGTGTGGATCCGCCACCACGGAAGGCAGCACTGCTTCAAATTCGCGTTCCACGCCGATGTTGTTGACTTTTAGATCGTAGTCGCGGAGGGCGATGGTGTCTTCGATGACGCTGCGCAAGTCCACGTGCACCCGCTTAGGCTTGTGCTGGCGCGCGAATGACAGCAGGTTCTGCACGATCCTCTGCGTGCGCTGCGCCTGTTTGCGCAGCTTCTGGACAAACTCTTCTATTCGCGGTTCCAGTTTTTCGCTTTCCAGCAATTGGGTGTATCCAAGAATAGCGGTCAGCGGGTTGTTCAATTCATGCGCCACGCCAGAAATCAGTTGGCCGACCGCTGACATCTTCTCGCTTTGCAACAATTGTTCCTGCGTCCTGCGCAGGTCTTCATAAGCTTGTCGAGTTTCATTGTAAAGATGCACTTTCTCGATGGTGGTGGCCAGTTGGCGACCTACGGCGACCATCACGCCTTGCTCAGAGCGTGAAAATTCACGCACTTCGCGGCTGCTCGTAGCCAGAACCCCCAATATCCTGTCCTTGCGCCACAAGACTACCCAAAGCCAGGAACGCAAGCCTTCCAGTTCTACCGCTCTTCGCAGCACCTCTGGCAGGCGCGGCAGATCCTGCTGATCGATAATCTCCGCATGCTTGGCTTTTACCGCACTAATGAATACCGGCGGAAGCACAACATTTTCACTTTCCGCCGCCCATGTAGTGCGATGCCCGTACGAAGACTTTTTGCTGAGAGTAAGTGTTTCTTCGTCGAAAAGATAAACGGCAGCCGTATCGGTGGAAAACAGCTCCACCATCTGCAGCATGATCAGCTGCAGGATTTCGTCCAGATCAAAAGATTGGTTGAAGGTGACCGCGATATTGTTCAGCACATACAACTCGCGGTTCCGGCGACGGATCTCGTCTTCCGCCCGCTTCATTTCCGTTACATCAAGCACCACGCCCTGGTACCGCTCAATTGTGCCGTTGGGTGCGCGAGTGACAAAGCTGCTCTCAATCACGTTGATCTTCTGTCCGTCTTTGCGGCGCAACAGGATTTCAAAGTTTCTTACAAAGCCCTGGTGTGAAATTTCGTTCAAAAATTTTTTCCGGTCTTCAGTGTCCACGTAAACAGACTGAGCCACGTCCAGCTTGAGGATGTCCTCTTTGCTGTCATAGCCCAGCATGCGGACAAACGCATCATTGCAATCCAGGATGTTGCCTTCAGGCGTGGAAAGAAACACGCCCTCATGCATGTGGTTAAACAGCGACGTGAAGCGCTCCTCAGCCGCCTTGGATTCCGTAATGTCCTTGATCACGTGCACCGTGCCGCCGCGCGAGTGATCTTCACCTGTATAGGCCGACGTGGACACCACGGAATAGCCGCCAAAGCACGGATCTTCTTCGCCGGCACAATCGGCGTGCGCGCAGTAAGGGCATCCGCTCCAATTCGTTGCTGCGCCCGGCAATACCTCTTCGCAAAGGCTGTGCACCACATCTTCACGCGTGCGCTGGATCCGGCCCAGCAAAGCGCTGTTGGCCTGCAATATCCGGTAATTCAGGTCATGGACAAGAATGTAATCCGGGATAGAGTCAAACGTGCTTGCCCACTCATTCCGTGAATGCACCAGTTGTTGCAGCAGTTCGCGATTCTCCGCGGCCATGCCCAGCTGTTTGCCTGCCAGCTTGAGAAACTTCTTTTCCCGTACGGTATATTCGCGGAAATGGGCCATGCCCAGAACAAACATGCCGACCGGCGAATTCTTTCCCTCAACAGGCACCAGCAACAAATGATGAATGCCTTCGGCGATCAGCACTTCACGGATCCCCGCCGCTGATTCAGCCGCGCGCAAAACGTAAACTTCACTTTCACGCAGGGCAAAGCCGCTCACGCTTTGGGACGTATCGATGCTGTTGAGTTTTTCCACAAAAGCCGGTGAGAGGCCGCAGTGGGAGGCCAACTCCAACTTGCCTCCGGCAAGTGTGCGGAACCATGCGGCTTTTGCTCGTGTAAGCTTCCTTAGCTCTTCCAGGATCGTTCCAACCGTCGGATCGAATTCCCGCGAATCGGAAATTTGATGCGTGATGGTGTTCAGCGCGTCCAGCCGCTGCACCTGAGTGCGTGAATCCTCCAGCACGATCGTCATAATGCCTAGTCCGAGCAATAGATCAATTACAAGGTCAGTGCCCACAATTTGATGGACATGGCCTGCCGTATCCAGATGCAGGAGAACCAGCATTGCGGCCAGGAGCCAGCGCCCCAGGCTAGCCCTGCCCCAGGCAAAACGGACAAGCTGGGTTGATGCCATGATTCCAACTGCAGAACAAAGGACGAAAGCAGAGTAGTGCAGCTCCGGGTAGGGCCGCCACAAAGAGTAAGCGATTTCCAGCGGCAATGCCGTCCCCAGGGCAATCACAGCCGGAACTAATAGCTTTGGGTGAGAAACGTAAAAGAAGACTGACGCGGCAAAGAACCCAAGCGCAATGATGTATGTGCTATAGGCAAGAGCGGCCCAGAGCGGTTGCTGGGGGCTGGAGGCGCTCAGGTCCAAAAAGACCTTAGAAACGGTAAACACGCTCCAACCGGCTATCCATGGAACCAGATATTTTTTCCCGGAAGCTGCTGTATAAAACTATTGCGCCTGCCAGCAGGATCAGCAAAGTCGACATTTCAGCCAAAAATGCCGATTGAAGAGTAAGGTTCATGGTCTATTCAACAGGGTTTTCTTGTTAAGAGTAGGGTACCCTCTGTATACCATGGATTCCCGGTTTTCAGTCGTTTTTTAGGTGCTAGTACCATTGTATTTTGGGGAACTCTGGGTTACATTAATGCTCCCCACAGGTAACTTTCCGAAAAATGGCTACAGAACGCATATTGGTCGTTGACGACGAAGAGCCGATCCGGGAGATCATCTCTTCCATGCTCAGCGCCGCGGGGTACAAGACCCGGCAGGCAGCCTCCGGCATGGAAGCCCTGGCCATTCTCAACTCAACCGGCGAGTTTGAATTGATGCTGTCAGACCTGATGATGGCGGAACTCGATGGAATCGCTCTGCTCGAGCGCTCGAAAGAAAAATATCCTGACATGCCGGTGATTATGGTCACCGCAGTGCATGACATTTCAGTCGCGCTGGCGGCCATCCGCAATGGCGCGTATGACTATCTGCTGAAACCCTTTGAGCGTGAGCAGCTTCTGGCCATGGTACGGCGGGCGCTGGAACACCGCCGTTTAAAGCTGGAGAACCGGGCTTACCAATCGAACCTTGAGTCCCTGGTTGCGGCGCGTACTGAACAGCTGCGCCAAGCCATGACGGATCTTGAACGCTCGTATGACATTACGCTGGAAGCCCTGGGCGACGCATTGGACTTGAAAGACGCCGAAACCGAAGGCCATTCCAAACGGGTCACGGCATTCACTATCGCCATTGCCCGCGCTATGGGCCTTTCAGGCGACAAAATTCGCGTCATCGCTCGCGGTGCATTCCTGCATGACATCGGGAAAATGGCCATTCCAGACGCCATTCTGCGCAAGCCCGGTGCGTTGACCGAAGCCGAAACAGAAATCATGCGCGAGCACTGCTTCCGCGGGTATCAGATGCTCAAGAAGATTCCATTCCTGTCTGAAGCCTCTGAAATCGTGTACTCGCATCAAGAGCGGTTTGATGGTACCGGCTACCCACGCGGCTTGAGCGGCCAAAACATACCTCTTGGCGCCCGCATTTTCTCCATTGCGGACACGCTGGATGCCATCACCTCAGACCGGCCTTATCGCGCGGCCCAGACGATTCAGGTGGCCCGTGAAGAGGTAGAGCGGTTTTCGGGCCGGCAGTTTGATCCAGAAGTCGTGCGTGTCTTCCTGGATATGCCGGACACCATCTGGGAGGATCTGCGCAAGGAGATTAATTCCCAGATCGATCACTTCGCCTATCCAATGAAGCAAGTCGCGGCGTTGGCGGGCACAAGCCGCTCGATTTAGCTTCTTTATTGCCTTGCAAAACGATTTTCAGATGAAGAGCTTCACACAGCCGCGGTGCTGCATTTTTTCTTGTCAGGCACTAAAATCACTGCTGGTGTTAGATTGGAAAGGTGCTTATGGCTGTGCTCACGGATGTTGAAATCCAGAAGGAACTCACTTCTTTGAATGGATGGCAGAGCAACGGAAGCGCGATTCAGCGCGTCTTCCGCTTCCCTGACTTCAAGGCGGCAATGCAGTTTGTAAACAAGATTGCCGACGCGGCGGAGCAGGCCAACCACCACCCTGATATTGATATTCGCTACAACACGGTCACCACGGCGCTGGTGTCGCATGATTCAGGGGGCGTCACGCAACGTGACGTTCGGATGGCCGCTACAATCAACAAGATCGCAGGCTAGCTTGGCTGGGCCTCTTCCAGGGCTTTGGCGACGCGGTCCAGGTTCTGCTGGATCGTCTCCAATTGGTCTTCACAAAACTTGTTGAATTCACCCAATGGGTCGCCGTGTTCCATCAGGTCGTCCAGAAAATTGCGGACGCGTTCGCGGCCCTTTTCGCTGGCGAATACCAGCGCCAGTCCACTTAATCCGAGTAATGTTGCCGGCAGAAACCAATTTTTCATGTCATATTCCCTTTCCGGGGAATCGGCACTTGCTGACAATATGATGCTACAAAACAGCCCTGAATTGTACCTATGGCCAGTTACTTAAGTAATGTCCTGATTCCTGCCACGCCATGGCCGAATCCTAAAGGGCCTCCTGCCGGGCGGGGCAGCTTTACAAAAATTGTGGATTCCAAAGCAGCTTTTCAGAAACTTCTTCGCATCTCACGGGTCAAGATTCCTAAAGCTATTTTGAGGTGGAACTTCATGCAGGCAAAGTGGGCAGCCTCCGTTTGTGCCATTGCTCTGATTTTTGGTCTGGCAGCCATTGGTCAGGAAAACGGTAGTTCGAACGACCCGGTTCTTAAATCGCGTCCTAACGACAGCAACGATAGAAACGATAGAAATACTCAGCCTCCGCAGCAGGGGCCAGCCGCTTATCCCGGACCGGGCAATCCGTCGTCAACCTACGGAGCGCCTCCAAATGCGATTCCGGATGGATCACGATTTATCATCAAGCTGAAGGACACTCTTGACACCAAGAAGATGCAGGATGGCAAGCACTTTAAAGCCGAGCTTCGCGAAGATCTGGTCACGCCCAGCGGACTAATCATTCCCAAGGGCCGCACCATCAAGGGCCATGTGGGACGATTTGAGCATGGATTTACCGGCTCGAAGATGCAATTGGCTCTGGATGAAATCGAAACCCGCAACGGATGGGTTCCTCTGATCGGAACCGTCACCGGCGTTCCGGGAGATCCTTCCATTAAGGCCTCGGGCGAAGAAGGCGAAGTGTATCGGAAAGGTCCCAACAAGAGAAAAGTTGTGACAGACGCGGCCATTGGCGCAACTGTGGGCGCGGTTTCAGGGTCGGTGATCGGCGGCAAAAAGGGCGCCGCGGTTGGTGCGGCAGCGGGCGCGGGCCTGGGAACTGGGACGAGCTATCTCTTTAAGGGCGGCGAAATGAAGCTGGAAAAAGGCACGCAATTGGAAGTCCGCCTTGATCGCGATTTAGTTGTGCCAACTCACTAAAGCACGATTCGCGTTTTCTGGGCCATGAATGCAGCTGAGAATCAGAGCCGGCATTTATGGCCCTTAGTGTTGCCTGGAACGCGAAAGATTTTAAAAGCAAAGTTTCCTTAAGTTTCTTCTTCCACAGAACTTAGTGGGAGAAATTGCGTCTAACTTACCATGACGCTTCGAGCCTCAGGACGCCGTTCTGATACTGCCGGCCACAGCTTCGGCATTTGTATGGTTGCGGTGGTTGTATTTCTTGTATTGCTCATGTGGTACTTCAAAGGCCATCAGAACTCGAAGCCTCTGCCGCAGCGACCGCCCGGAATACTCCACGCGGGCTGAGTTGTCTACGGCTCGCAAAAGAGCGGCTCGCATCAAATTTGCCCTTTTCAGTCTTGCCAGCTAAACTCACCTGTTTTCTTCACGCACGTCTAATAAAATCACGTCTTGCCAATTCCCAAGGTGGAGTGTGTCACCATGCTGCTGCGTCGGACCTCGATTTGCTTGTTTGCTGTCTTCCTTTTTTCCCTTTCAACTTTCGGCCAAAGAAACCGGCCCGCCGCTGCGCCGACAGCGAGTCCTGCTGAGTCAGCCAAGCCGTCCGGCACTCCTGCTCCCGAGCCCAAGAAGGAACAGCCGGAGCAGCTACCCATTGTTACGCACCATGAAATCCATGTGGGCGGCAAAACGCTGCGCTATACCGCCACCACAGGAATGATGCCGCTCAAGAACAATGACACCGGCGAGGTTGAAGCGCACATCTTCTTTATCGCCTATACGCTTGACGGCCAAAATGAGCACCGGTCGCTGACTTTCTCTTTCAATGGCGGTCCAGGCTCCGCCTCGGTATGGCTTCACATGGGCGCTATTGGACCCAAACGTGTGCGCATGCAGCCCAATGGCATGATGCCCGCGCCGCCATACCAATTGGTGGATAACGAGCAAACTTGGCTGGACCAGACCGATCTCGTCTTTATTGATCCGGTGGGAACGGGTTACAGCCGCGCGGTAAAACGCGATCAAACAAAAAAGTTTCTTGGGCTCAAGAATGATATCGAGTCTGTTGGCGAGTTTATTCGGCTGTATTTGGGACGTTATGAGCGCTGGTCGTCGCCCCTCTTCATGGTGGGCGAAAGTTACGGCACCACACGGGCCGCCGGTCTTTCCGGTTATCTGGTGGAACATGGTATTGCATTCAACGGGATCATGTTGATCTCCAGCATCCTGAATTTCCAGACCACGGATGGATCTCCGGGCAACGATCTTCCCTTCGTACTCTTTCTGCCGACCTACGCAAGCGCCGCGTGGTATCACAAGAAACTGGGGCCTGAGTATGAGCAAAATTTTGACAAGCTGCGTTCTGAAGTCGAGCAGTGGGCGGCGGGGCCTTATTCCGACGCGCTGGCTAAAGGTGACCGTCTTACTCCGCAGGAGCGTCAGGACGTGATCGATCATCTGGCGCGTTACACCGGCCTGAGCAAGACCTACATCGACGAGAGCAATCTTCGCATCGACGAATCACACTTCACCAAAGAACTGATGCGTGACAAGCGGCTGACCATTGGCCGCCTTGACAGCCGCTTTACCGGCACTTCAAGCTCTGACGTCGATGACACCGCCAGCTTCGATCCCAGCATGAGCGCGATTCGTCCGCCATATACCGCGATGTTTAATCAGTACGTCCGGAGCGAGTTGGGCTACAAATCAGACTTGGAGTATTACATCCTGGGCGGTGGCTTCCGCTTCGACGAGTGGGATTGGGGCGTGCAGCGCGGCGGCTTCCCTGACACAGCCCGCTCTTTAAAAGATGCGTTCGACAAAAATCCCTTCATGAAACTGTTTGTCGGCTCAGGTTATTTCGACCTGGCGACTCCTTACTTCGCCACGCAATATACGCTCAACCACATGAATCTGGACCAGAACCAGCATGCCAAGGTCAGTCTTGGATTTTACGGCGCCGGGCACATGATGTATATCCAGGATTCTTCTCTAGACGAGCTGAAAAAAGATGTGGGAAAGTTTATTGAAAAAGCGCTTAAATAGATCGGGTGATCGCGCGTGATCAAGGCTTGAGATCGCCGGAATCGCACGTAATCGCACGTAATCGCCGTGATCACATAGTTGGGACAAAAGAATCCTAGCTCTTGGCGGTCTTACGTGATGCGGTGAAGATAGCCACTAGCTGTGTGGCTTCCGCAAGCAGATTTTGGAGTTTTTCCGGGCGAATCAGTCCACTCTCCAATAGCATCTCAAGCCAGAAGACTGTTTCGTCTGCTTCTTCAACAACCACCCGATTTTGGCGATGAATTCAGCCTTTGACCTTGATCTGCCAGCAGCGCGATAGTTTGCCGCCATTCCGGTGGCAGATCTAAGTACCTGCTGAACAAGCACATTCGCTTCGCGGCTCCGTGGCAGCGCCTGGGACATCCGGTTAACACGCAGAGCAAAGGACTTGGTCCGCGTCCTTAACTCCTGATGCTTTTCTGAGTTCATCGTAAAATTTCGAGGTCGGCCCGATTCCGCGCGATTACGGCGATTACGCGCGATCACGGCGATCCTTATCCCCTCCCAAACGGTTTCTCTAGATCCGGGCTCTGGGGCGTGAACAGCTCAGCGCCATTCTCCGTGATGTGCATGTCGTCCTCCAGCCGGACGCCAAATTCGCCGCGAATGTAGATTCCCGGCTCGTCGCTGAATGTCATATTGGGAGCGAGCGGCAGGGTGTTGCCGCGCACGAGATACGGCCACTCATGGCCATCCATCCCGATGCCATGGCCCACGCGATGCGTGAAGTGCTTGTAGTCGGGGCCGTAACCGGCGTCAGTGATCACTTTGCGCGCCGCTGCGTCAACTGCCTGGCATTCCACGCCCGGTTTGGCCGCGGCCAGCGCAGCTGATTGCGCTTTGTGCACGATCTCAAATACTTGTTTCATCTTGTCTGTCGGTTTGCCCAGCACCACCGTGCGGCTGATATCGGATTCATAGCCTTCCACCTTGCAGCCACCATCCATCAATAGAATTGTGCCTTCACGGATAACCTGCGGTTTGGCCGAGCCATGCGGTAGGGCCGAATTCTCTCCTATCTGTATGCTCGCATCGCCTTGAAAACCCTGCTGCGCGTGCGCAGCCTGTACCATCTCACCAAAATCATTCTGCGTCATGCCTTCCTTGGTGGACTGATACGCTGCTTCATAAGCTGCAAGCGTGACCTCATTCGCCAGCTTCATCAGTTGCAGCTCGTGCGGGCTTTTGATCATCCGGCAGCCCGCAGTGATAGGCGTAGCGCTTACCAGGCGCAGGCCCGGAGCGACTTTGCTCAACCCTTCACTGAAAACATAGCGGACGGTTTCCTCCATGCCCATGTTTCCGGCGGTTAGATTTCTGTCCTTCAGCCCTTCGGCGATCCTTTGATACGGGCTTTCATCTTCCTGCCAGGTGCGAACTTCCGCGTTGTTTCCACCGGGGCCGCCGGCAATCTGTTCGCGGGCGCGGTCTTCTTCAAAAGCAGGGCAGACGTAAAACGGATTCCCTTTCACCGGCAGAATCACCGCAAAGAGGCGTTCGCTCATCCACCAGTGAATGTTGGTGAAATAGACCAATGAAGTTCCGCCCATGATCATGATGGCGTCAATCTTGTTCTCCGCCATCAGTTGCCGTGCGCGCTCCATTCGCTGTTCGCGCTCGGCGGTAGTAATTGGTTTGGCTTCGCCCTTGCGCGATTTCAACTTCGCGATGGCTTCAGGCTGCTTGGTCTTGCTGTCGGCGCCGAAAGCTCCAGCGGGTTGCGCCAGCGCTACAGTGGTTGCGAGTCCAGCGGTTTGAAGAAAATTGCGGCGGGAAAACTTCATCTGATCAAGAGCTCCTTGGGAATCTCGGGGGCTTTCTGAAATCCCGAACGCGGCGGTTTTGCGCGTGAGGGGATCCCTACGTCCTTCTACGATTTTTCAAACATCGCAACCTGCTACCGAAAAGTCTTCGTTACTACAGTGATCCCTCGCTCCGCTCGGGAGTTCGGGAAAGTTAATTCCCTGCAGCCGGCTGGGTAAATTTCTTCACGTCCGCCGGCGTTCCCTTCAGCAGATCGCGCAGAATTGTAACCTCGGCCGTCATACCGGTCTTGAGTGAAGGTTCGGCAACGGGAGCAAACAGTGGCGAATGATTGCTGGGCAACTGCCGTCCCGCAGCTTTCGCTTCCGCCAGCTTCTGTGGATCGGCAACGCCAAGCGTAAAGTAAAACGATGGCACACCCTGTTCAACAAAGTACGAGTAATCCTCTGAAGTCATGATGGGATCTTCCGTCACAACAGATCCTTTGCCCAAAACGCCTTCGAGCGTCTCGGCCAAATGGTGCGTCAGCACGGGATCGTTAAACACCGCTGATGTTGATTCGTACTTTTCCACCAGCGGCATTTTTTCTGCGCCCGCAGCCATTGCTTCCGCCCTGGCCACGCGTTCAATACCTGCCAGCAAATGCTGCCGCACGTCGGGCTTGTAAGAGCGGACGGTGAATCCCATCTGCGCGTCGTCAGGGATAATGTTGTTCTTGGTGCCGGCCTGGATGTAGCCAATGGTAATAACCGCGGCATCGCCCGGCTTGATTTCTCGCGACACAATCGACTGCACCGTCACCGCGATCCTGGCGGCGATCAGCACGGGATCAACCGTGGTTTGCGGCTGCGCGCCATGTCCGCCTTTGCCGTACACAGTGATCCGGACCGAATCTGCATTGGCCTTGGCATATCCCGGCGTTATGCCTACTTTGCCGACCGGAAGACCGTTCGTGTCATGCATCGCAATGCCGATATCGGGCTTGGGAAAGCGCGTGAACAGGCCGTCTTTGATCATCTTATCCGCGCCCGTAATGGTTTCTTCCGCGGGCTGGCCGATGAGCATCAGCGTCCCGTGCCATGAATCTTTGTTGTGCGCCATGATGGAAGCCGTTCCAAATAAGGCGGCCATATGGACGTCATGCCCGCAGGCATGCATCACGCCTACGTCGCGTCCGCTGTCATCTTTGGCGCGAACTTTGCTGGCATACGGCAGCCCGGTTTTTTCTTCAACCGGCAAGGCGTCAAGCTCGGTACGCAACATCACGGTTGGGCCAGGGCCATTTTTCAGCATTGCCACGACGCCTGTCCCACCTACATGCTCCGTTACTTCATAGCCCAGAGTGCGCAAGCGATTAGCCAGCTCGGACGCGGTCCGCGTCTCATGCGAAGAGAGTTCAGGGTGTTGGTGCAGATCAACGTACAGGGTTTGTGCTTCGGGAAGCACTGAGCTGACCTGCTGATCGAGCGGCGAGTTCTGCGCTGAAGCACGCACTCCCATGAGAGCAAGAAGCAACACTGAAAACGCGGTAATCCTAAAAGCACTCAAGCGGCTGATGGAAAGCATGGCGGCCTCCTTTTGGACTGGATAGAGTACCACCTCGATTCCAAAGCACAACATCCTTGCCGGGAAAATAGCGGAGTTATTCGTCCCTGAGAGCTTCAATCGGTTCAACCGCTGCGGCCCGCCGTGCTGGAATCACTGCCGCCAAAGAACCTACCACAAGCAACAGAATAGCTGCGCCTGCATATGTCCAGCCATCCACAGGCTGCACTTGATAAAGGAACGATTTAACCAACCTCCCTCCCAATAATGTACATAACAGGCCCAGCACCAGGCCGGCCAATACAAGCGCCAAACCTTGTTTCAAGAACATCGCAAGGATTTTTTCACGAGTGGAGCCTAGCGCCAGACGAACGCCGATTTCGCGTCTCCGGTAACTCACCAACTGCGCCAGCACTCCATAGAGCCCCGCCATGACCATCAGTACAGCCATTCCGGCAAAGGCCCCGGTCAGATAAAGACCAAGACGCTGGCTGAAGTTGCTTTGGTCAACCACCTGCTGCATGGTTTGAAAGTTGTCCAGGGCAAAATCCGGAGCAGTCTGGCGAAAGACGTCGCGCACTGCCGGCGCAACGGCAATATCGCCGCGCGTTTTTACCATAAAGAACACAACAGTTTTTATGAGTATCTGGTAATAAAGTGATGTTGAGGGCACCTGCTGGTAAGGAACCAGGATGAGCGGTTGTGCAGGCTGGCTCACGCGATCATCCACTTGATCTCCCAGCACTCCGACAATGGTAAACGGGCTGGTCATGCCCGTGTCTTTTCCCCCTAAGTCAATCTGTTTTCCGATTGGATCTTCGCCGGCGAAATACTTGTGGGCCAGAGTCTCATTAATCACAACTATGTTAGGCGAGCCGGGACCATCACTTTGGCTGATCATGCGCCCACGCACGACGGGTGTACTCATAAGCCGGTCATATCCAGAGCTGGCAGCAGAAATTCGCGATTGCGGAGTTTTGCTGGGATCGTCGGGCCTGCCCACAATTGCGAAGCTGGTATTCATATCGATTCCCGAGAGAGGAGGCGCAGTAATCAAAGCCGCATCCTGTACACCCGGGAGCTGCCGGATGCGGTCCAGCACCGGTTGGTAATATAAAGTCGCCACGGAGGTGGGGGCCTTTTCGCTGCTCGCCGCAACAGACATATTGGCGAATCCGGCAGCATCGGCAGGCATCGCGGTAAAAGAAGTCACGCGAGTGACATCAAAACCAAGCCGTGCGTGCTGAAGGTTCCACAATGTGTGAAAGAGTAAGCCCGTCGCGATTAGCAATATGGCCGAGACTGCAACCTCCAGCGCTACAAGTGCGCTACTAACGCGAGCTCCAGGTGAACGCGAACCGATGCCACGTGACGCGCTCTGCAAAGCGGGTTGAGGATCAGTCCTGGCGGCAAATAAAGCCGGGAGAAACGAGGAGAGAAGCGTGGTCAAAGTTGCAATGGCGGCAAGAGCGAGCACTACCGGCCAATGCACGGCAATGTCTTCGCTGCGCGGAATGGTGTCTGGGGGGAGCTTGTGCACTGCCTGAACAGCGAGCCATGCGAGTGCAAAACCAACAAGACAACCTAAAAAGCTGAGCAAAGCGCCTTCCACAAACATCTGGCGCACCAGCCGCAACTGTCCCGCACCTAAGGCGGAGCGAACCGCAAATTCCTGCTGCCTGCCCAGGCAACGGGCGATCAGCAAATTGGCTACATTGACGCAGGCAATCAGCAGAACCAGCCCCAAAGCAATGAGTAGTGCCAGAAACACGCCGCGCACCTGCCCAGTAAGCATGTCATGATAGCTTGCAATCCGGAACGCAATGTCTTTTCCCTTCTGGGGATCGATTTGATGGATACGTTGCGCAATGGCTGCCAGCTCAGATTGCTCTTGTGCAACGGTAGCTCCCGGCTTCAGTCCGGCAACGATATAAAAAAAATGGCTGCCGCGGTCGCGCTGCATCTCTGTTGTGGGCTGAATGGGCAACCACAATCCTTTTCTCAAATCCGGGCCCATTGTTTCAGGAAAGCGAAAACGTGAGGGCATAACGCCGACGACTGTTCTGGGCTTGCCATTCACACGAATCGTCTTGCTGGCGATTCCTGGATCAGCGTTGAATGCCTGCCGCCATAGCCCTTCCGATATCAGGACTACCTGCGGTCCACCGGTTTGGCCTTCCTCTTCGGTGAAGGTTCTTCCCAGCAGAGGTTTGACGCCAAGTAATTTGAAAATATTTGGCGTTACTCCGGGAGTAACCACGCTCATGGAACCTTCTTTTCCCTGAACTACACCAACGTCTTCCGAAAACAGAGACACGGGGCCGATCCTTTGCGCTTGATCACGCACATCGTTGTAGGTCACCCAGGAGGTGGCGCCGAAACCCGGTGAATCTGCAGGCCCGATGTAAACCAGCCGCTCAGAGTTGGAATAAGGCAACGGGCTCAGCAAAACGCTCTGAAACACGGTGAACATGGCAGTATTTGCGCCGATTCCAAGGGCCAAAGTCATTACCGCGAGCGCAGCAAAACTCGGTGACTTGCGCAGCTGCCGGGCAGCATAGCGGATCTCCTGGAGCAGTGTATTCATGCATGTCTCCTGTTCGAGCGACATCAATAGACCAGTCTAATCCCGCGCTAAGGGAACGGTCGCCATCTGCAATCAATATCTCTAAATGGACTGATTTTAAAGGGGAACTGCTGAATCAGAATTGCTGGGGCAACCTGCTTTGATCAGCAGCTATCACATCTCAGACTAAAGGCTTCCGTGCGTCTAGACGGAAGCATCGGGCCCAGGAGTTTCCCCATGTCGCATCGTCGTGTTGCAGCCTTGTGCTGTGTAGTCCCACTCTCTTTATTGATGTCCGCCTGCCAGGGGCTTGGCGGCGGCTCTTCCGCGCCTACTCCCACACCTACACCGGCCGGGAGCTTGAATTCAATAAACCACGTTGTGCTTTTCATGCAGGAGAACCGTTCCTTCGATACCTACTTCGGTCAGTTGAATGCCTATCGAGCAAAACAGACTCCTCCACTTTCCCAGGATGTGGATACCTGGACTTCTGGTACGGACAAGACTCCGACGAATGTTTCAACACCCAGCTATGACCCGAATACCGGAAAGGCAGGACCGCCCATCAAAGCGTTCCACATGCAAAGTGCATGTTCAGAGAACCTGACCCCTTCCTGGAATGAGACCCATCGCATCTGGAACTTGTTCCATACCGGAAGCGGCGTATTCACCATGGACGGAAATGCTTTCATTGAAGGAAAGTTTGCTCACGACGAATTTGTGAATGGCGTGCCGAATTTTACCGACTTCACCGGGAAACGCGCCATGGGTTTCTACGACGACAGCGATTTGCCTTTCTACTATTTCATCGCATCGAATTTCGCCACTTCTGACCGCTGGTTTTCTCCGGCTCCTACGCGCACCCATCCGAACCGGTTTTACTGGATGGCGGCCACCTCGCAAGGCTTTGTCGTACCGCCGCTTCAGCAAATAACGGCGAAAACGATCTTTGAGGTGATGGACAACAACCATATCTCCTGGAAGATCTATACGACGGACGGGCATACGTACTTCTCTTACTTCAGTTATTTCAATGCCCACCACGCGAACGTGGTTCCGCTGAGCCAGTACTTTACTGACGTAAAAAACGGCACGCTGCCCCAGGTGGCGTACATAGAAACTGGAATTGAAGTGAACGATACCAGCAGCAGCGGTGTTGATGAACACCCGAAGAGCAATATCCAGTTGGGTGCTCAATTTGCGGCAAAACTGGTCAACGCGCTCATGACCAGCCCATCCTGGAAAGATACTGTGATGATTGAAACCTTTGACGAAGGCGGCGGGCTTTACGATCACGTTCCCCCAATCTCCGTTCCCAGTCCGGACGGCATACTTCCGATCATGCCGGCAACCAACCAGCCGGGCGACTTTACCCTTACTGGTTTCCGCGTCCCGCTGATGGTGATTTCGCCATTTTCCAAGAAAAATTTCGTCTCTCATACCCCAATGGACTACACCGCGGCCCTCAAGCTGATTGAAACTCGGTTTAAGTTGCCCGCTCTTACCAACAGAGACGCTTCCATGCCCGATATGACGGAGTTTTTTGATTTCACCACCGATACCGGCCCCTGGGCGACTCCACCAACTCCGCCCACCCAGCCGGTAAACATGCCTTGTACCTTTGGCGTCCCGATAGGATGAGCAGAGAGGTGGGGAGATCACCAAGTTACTCGCGGCGCTTTAAACGCGCCGCGATTTTTTGCGGGAGCTAATGGAGCCCGCTCCGGCTGCGTTCTCTCATCTGTGATCACGCTCACAGTTTGACGAGGCCAAATTCACGTTTCATAATATAGAGTTTGCCTAGCAAATCTGATCGGAGCATAGCAGTACATGGCTAGCATTGCCTCGCCTGTCCAGCGCGGAGTCCCCCCGATTCGTGCCGGTAAAGGCCACTCGTTCTTCCTTCGTCGCCTGCATTCGTTGAGCGGGATTATCCCCGTTGGCGCGTTCCTGCTGGAGCATTTCATCTCCAACGCCTTCGCCACGAATGGCCCAAAGGCGTATGCCGACCAGGTAAAGTTCCTCACCGGGTTGCCGTTTGTGCCGGTACTGGAGACCGTGGGAATTTATATTCCGCTGCTCTATCACGCTCTGTACGGCTTTTACATCTGGTTCCGCGGCGAATCGAACGTAAGCGACTACCCATGGGCGGGAAATTTCATGTATGCCGCGCAGCGCTGGACTGGGGCAATCGCTTTCGTTTACATCGTCTGGCACACCTACACCATGAGGTTCACCGGAATCCATCTGCTTACGAATTCCGGGGCGGCATTCCACAAGGTGCAGATGGAATTGCAGCATTGGTGGGCTGGCGTTTTTTATCTGATCGGCATCATTGCGGCGTCATGGCACTTTGCCTATGGCATATACCTTTTCTGCGCCAAATGGGGCATCACCGTAAGTGAGAGGTCGCGCAAGTGGATGGGCTGGGCCTGCACGGTGCTTGCGCTCACTTTGATTATCGTCGGTTGGGTCACGATGGCGGCGTTCTTCCGGCCACAGTGGAAGAACACTCCGGCTGAACTGCCGGCGCAGCAACAGACAACGGGCGAGAATGGGCGGTAACAAATTTGGTAAATGAGTAATTTGGGAATTGGGGTAATTGAACGACGGTGATATGCGCTCTTTTCAATCACCAAATTACCAAATTGAGGGCGGCGGGACTGATGATTGAATTGATACCCCGCATGAAAAGGTGAAATGGCTGTAACTACTCCTAAAATTATCGTGGTAGGCGGCGGGCTGGCAGGACTGGCAGCAACCATCAAGATTGCCGAAGCCGGGGGTCACGTCGATCTTTTCTCGATCGTCCCGGTCAAACGATCGCATTCCGTATGCGCCCAAGGGGGCATCAACGCGGCCAAGAACCTTAAGGGCGAGGGCGACACAACATGGCAGCACTTTGACGATACGATCTATGGCGGCGACTTCCTTGCCAACCAGCCGCCGGTCAAAGCAATGTGTGAGGCTGCGCCGGGGATTATTGATCTGCTGGACCGTATGGGTGTCACTTTCAACCGCACGCCCGAAGGCCTGCTCGATTTCCGCCGCTTTGGCGGAACGCTTTACCATCGCACGGCGTTTGCCGGAGCCACAACCGGGCAGCAGCTTCTCTATGCTTTGGACGAACAGGTTCGCCGCTATGAAGCCGAAGGCAAGGTCACGAAGTTCGAGCATTGGGAATTTCTGAGCGCGGTACTCGATAACAATCGAGTCTGCCGTGGCATATGCGCCATGGACTTGCGCAGCATGGAAGTCCGCACGTTCCCTGCCGATGCCATCATCATGGCCACCGGCGGCATTGGCGCCATTTTTGGCAAATCGACCAACTCGGTGGTTTGCACCGGATCAGCTCAATCCGCGCTGTACCAGCAGGGCTGCTTCTATGCCAATGGCGAATTCATTCAGGTGCATCCTACGTCGATCCCAGGCGAAGACAAACTGCGGTTAATGTCGGAGTCGGCGCGCGGTGAAGGCGGCCGAGTTTGGGTACCCAGGACGAAAGGCGATAAGCGAGACTGGAAGAGCATTCCTGAATCCGAACGTTTCTACTTCCTGGAAGAGTGGTATCCGAAATACGGCAATCTGGTCCCACGCGACGTGGCCACACGCGCCATCCACAAAATCGTTTATGAAAACGATCTTGGCATCGACGGCCAGCCGATGGTCTATCTGGATCTGACGCACATCGACCGTGAAACGCTCAATCGAAAGCTTGAAGGCATTCTGGAGATTTACGAGAAGTTTGTCGGCGACGATCCGCGCGAAGTCCCGATGAAAATCTTCCCCGGCATGCATTACACCATGGGCGGCCTGTGGGTGGACTACAACCAGGCGACGAATATCAAAGGAATTTTTGCTGCCGGCGAATGCGAATACGGCTATCACGGCGCCAATCGGTTGGGCGCGAATTCGCTTCTCTCCTGTATTCATGGCGGCTTTGTGGCCGGCCCGCAGGCTGTGCTGTACGCCAGGAACAACACCAAGTCAACAGACGGCGTGAGCAGCACGGTATATGACTCTGAGCGCAAACGCCAGGAAGAAGCAAATGCTTCGCTGCTGACGTCGAACGGCACGGAGAACCCGTTCCGCTTGTGGCGCGAACTCGGCGAGTTGATGACGCGCAACTGCACCGTGATCCGCTACAACAAAAACCTGGAGCAAACTGACGTCAAGTTGGTCGAGTTCCTGGAACGCTTCAACAACATCAACCTGAGCGATAAGAGCCAGTGGGCAAACACGTCATTTATCTTCACGCGGCAGCTCTATAACATGCTGCAACTTTCGCGCGTGATTGCGCAGGGCGCGGCCATGCGGAATGAGTCGCGCGGCGCGCATTACAAACCGGATTTCCCGGATCGCGACGACAAGAACTTCTTGAAGACCACCAAAGCTTACTTCGCTCCGGACGCCGACGAGCCCCGGTTTGAATTTGAGCCCGTGGATATCTCGCTGCTACCGCCAAGGCCGAGAAGATATGACATGGCGAAATAGTTGTGAAATCCCGAGCGCAAGCGAGGGAACCCTTTAGCCTGAAGAGTCTGAAGGATCTTGGAATAGTTTTGGGCGCGAGAATTGTGGTGACTGAAGATGCAAGAATCGGTAGCGATCCCTCGCTCCGCTCGGGATGTTAAAAAATGGAGCAACCACAACGCAGCACATCGCCGAAGTTTTACAGAAATGCCGCGGTTCTGTTCTTTGTGATCGGCTGCATCCTGGTTTGGCAGGCCATTGTGCGTCATGATTGGGTCTTTGGCGCGTTTGCGGGAATCACTTTCCTGAATGCCCTTATGACCACGTTTAAACTTATTTCGCTACGGGAGACAAAACAGTAATGGCCCAGTCCGTTGCAAAGACCGTCATTCTCAAGATCAAACGCCAGGAGAATCCCAAATCCAGCCCGCGCTGGGAAGAATTTGAACTCACCTGGAAGCCGGGAATGAACGTGATTTCGGCCATGATGGAGATTGCCGCTAATCCGGTCACGCGCGACGGCAAGACCACCACTCCCATCGCTTACGATTCCAACTGCCTGGAAGAGGTCTGCGGCTCATGCGCCATGCTGATCAACGGTAGAGCGCGCATGGCATGTTCCGCGCTCGTGGATAAACTGGAGCAGCCCATCCGCCTGGAGCCTTTCAGCAAGTTCCCTATCATACGTGATCTGGCAGTGGACCGCAGCGTGCTTTTTGAGAACCTGAAAGCGGTAAAAGCGTGGGTCCCCGTGGACGGCACTTACGATTTGGGCTCCGGCCCGCGTATTTATCCTCCTGAGCAGGAAGAAGCCTATCCGCTTTCGCGCTGTATTTCCTGCTGCTGCTGTATGGAAGCCTGTCCGCAATTCAACGAGAGCACCGGCTTTGTGGGCGCAGCGACCATCGCACAGGTGCGCTTGTTCAACCAACATCCCACAGGTAAGGCGTTAAAGCATGAGCGTCTTCAGGCGCTTATGGGTGACGGAGGCATTCAGGAGTGCGGTTTTGCGCAGAACTGCGTTGAAGTCTGCCCCAAGGACATTCCGCTCACCAAAGCCATCGCGGATACGGGCCGCGAGGTAATGAAGCAGGCGATCAAAGACTTCTTCCGCGGCTGAGTAACGTTAGTGCACCGTGCCGGAGGAGGCCGCAATGTCCTTGATCAGGTCCTGCGTATTCTGGGCCACATCGCCGCCCGCTGGAAACTTGTTCATTTCGTACTCGGCCAATAGCTGAATGTCATGGGCAAACTCGTTGTAGTCCGCCAGCGTTGGATTCAGGCGTAGCTGGGCCTGGAGCAGCAGGCTGGAACTCTGACCAAAGAGAGCGCGGTAATACTCGGCGCGCTGGGTGATCGGAAAAACTTTGGGAATTCCTACGACTGTGGTTACCACAATGGAGAGGATCCCGGCCGCAATACTCTTCTTTAGAAACCCTGCAAGCGCAGACAGCGCTGCCAGGATAAGCCCTGCGAGCACCAGCGTGGTTGCCAGCGCTGAATTGCTCTTCATTTTGCTTTCATAATCACCGCTCTTGGTTTGCAGCGCAGTCTGTATTTTGCTCCAGTCTTGCGGGGCGATGGCCGCGGATTGGACTTCCTTTGCCTTCTTGTCAGCGACTTCAGCGTCTTTTTGCGCGTCCGCCACCTGTTGCTGCGCTGCCGCGGCCTTCGCCTGATCATCAGGTACATTGCTGTTGCTGGCCGCAACCTTCAATTGCTGGGCGGTTTCTGCCGCCAACAGAAGCCGTTTGCGGGCGTTGAATGCCTGGTCCTGTGCCGTCTTGCTTTCGGCGGTGGGGTGTATCTCTTGTATCTGCGCAAATCGGGCAAGCTGGAAGGCCTTGCAGATAGGGGCCGAGAGTACTATGAGCAACAACACCCTGAGCTTGTGTGACATCGCGGTCACCGCCTTTCAAGAAGAGACTCAACGTAGCATTAAGAGATAGTGCGCTTCAACGCAAGAACGTTACAGCCAATCGGCAAATGCCTGCAGATTTGGCGATGAAGGAGCTGGACGGGCAAGGCGTGAAGCACGAGCGGCTTCAGGATTGAAAGGCAACGATTTCTTCCGGGGCTAGCTTTTGGGCGTTGGGACGGCTTTCTTCAAATCCTGGCCAATCGCGAGTGCCCGCTCCTGAGTGATCTCCACGAACGTTTTACTTAGCTGCACGTAAAATTGCTTTAACGGCGGAGCAGATAATTCCTTTGCATACTGCTGAAGATCCAGGCGGGTGACGCCGTGATAAGTCACGCTCATGGAAAGCGCAATATTGGTCTGCATCTGCGCCTTAAGCTCATTGCGTCGCGACCGAAGCTGGTCAACCACCTCAGGCGGCGCGCCGAGCCCGGTCATCATTCCAGTTAAATAGGCCAGAGTAAAATCCGTCACCAAATCGCTGGATCCTGCAGCAGCATCGAGCGTATCCAGAGCGTCGATGCGATCATCCGTTGGTGGGTTTAGCTGAGCTATCTTGATGTATCTTTTGATTTTTTCCTGCCCTTCGGGCGTGCTAGCGGCGGTGTCCAAGGCTAGCATTCGCGCGACCAGCGGCGTCTGCAACCGCTGCACCGTCTGGGTCATCTGTTCCAGGTCGCAATGCGCAGCCATGCGGCTTTCCATTTCATGCCCAAGCAGGCTGGCATTGAATTCCTTTTTCACTATCGGGATATAGATTGCCGCGAATTGCTCCAGTGTCTCTCTGCCGCGGACCTGCTGCATGAATTGATCGGAGCTCATAACCGCCGCCATTTGGTCGAGCGACTGATTGAAGCCGCTTAACTCAAGGGCCTGATGTGTCAGGGCGTTGCAGTCGCTGGTTTGAGCCGACGCAAATCCACATGCGAGGAGCAAAAATAGGAGCCCGAGATTTCGTATCGTCTTGGAAAACATTTTACGGATAGGAGTGATTGCACAGAATATTGCAGGACCTCTTGCCGGACAATATCACTTTGGTGTCACGGTTACCGGAGATGATGCAGAGCAGTACGATTTGGCTCTGCAGAGAGCAAGTCACCTGCGGACTGTGATCACTAAAATGACATGGTTCTAAGTCCGTTTGATCTTGCATCCGTTCGCCCGCGCTGTGATCGGACGGGCTAGACCAGGTGAACAAGCAGGCGTTTCGTCTCAAAGAGAGACGAAATTTAGGCCGGATTCGAGTCCAAACTTGACCGTCGAAAAAAAATCAGGCGAATATAGCTGGGAACTAGCAAATTTTGTCAGACAGGCTAAGCTGTTGATTACCAAAGTCCCAGCTGGAAAATGGCCAAGTGGTCCGTAAATTTATGAAAATTCAGGTAAATAGCTGGGTACAGATGCGGCAGCTCTGGTTTAAAATTTGCCATCTAATGCCGATGTTGTATGTGTCTGACATCTGCACCGAAACAGGACCCGATGAGCGCTAAAAAGATTTTAATCACTTCGTCGCTTTTCCTGATGGCGCTAGCCGCCACACTGCCGGCTTTGGCTGCCAGCCGCTATACCACGCGTTATAGGCATCATCGCGGGCATGTTCGCCGCGTGGCCTGGAACCCTGTTCTGCGCGGCTCCATGGATTCCATGGTCCGCCAGAACGAAGAAATTGACCGCTTGCAGCTTCCGCGAATTGCGGACAACGAACAGCTGCTTGAACTGGAACGCACGCAGGAACTGGTGCCGATCCAGGAAACGCGTGCGCTGCGCGTGAATGCCTCACTGCAGGCTGACAAGAGATATTGCCGTCCGTGGTGCAATCAGTTTCTGCAGGACATGAGCGAAGCGTATTACAAAGAATTCCGCATTCCGCTGCAGATAACTTCCGCAGTGCGCACCATGGAACAGCAGCAGAAACTGCGCCGCCATAATGGCAATGCGGCCCCGGAAGTGGGCGAACATGCTTCATCTCACCTGGCCGGCATCACGTTTGATTTGGCCAAGCGCGGTTTGACGCGCGCCCAGCACGCATGGATTGAAGAATACCTCAAGAACATGCGGGACCAGGGACTGGTAGAAGCCGCGGAAGAGCGCCGCCAAGCGTGTTTCCACGTGATGGTTTCAGATCGATATACCGAATGGCGTGAGGCGAACCAGCTGGCTGATAAAATTGCCAGAGAATGAACCTAAAACATTCGCTGCTTTGCTTTCTCCTGCTTTCAGGCTCAACGCTCGCACAACATCCAGCTCCACATAAGAAAACCACTAGGGCCGCGCCAGTAACGCGGCCTAAGGTTGATCCCGCAACGGCAATCCATCAGTCAGCCCTGATCATAGATACCCACGCTGACACGCCACAACGCTTCCTTGACGAAAATTTCGATATTGGCCAGAACACGCCTGCAACCCAAGGCCACATCGATCTGGACAAGATCAAGCAGGGCAATCTGGGAGCGGAATTCTTCTCCATATGGGTTGAGCCGGAATTCAAGGGCCATTATTCCCAGCGCGCGATGGACCTGATTGACAGCGTGTACCAGCAGGCCGCCCGACATCCTGACAAGATAACCATGGCGTTCTCTGCCGACGATATTGCCCGGGCGCATGACCAGCACAAGTTTGCCGCGCTTATGGGCATTGAGGGCGGCCACGCCATTGAAAACGACATGCGCCTGCTGCGCGATTTCTATCGCGTGGGCGTCCGCTACATGACCCTGACGTGGTCCAACACCAACGAGTGGGCCGACTCCTCCGGCGACATCCAGGACCCGAACGTCAAACACCATAACGGCATGACGGACTTTGGCAAAGACGTGGTGCGCGAGATGAACCGCCTGGGCATGATTGTGGATATATCCCATGTTTCCGATGCCACGTTTTACCAGGCGCTGCTGGTTAGCCAGGCGCCGGTGATTGCGTCACATTCTTCATCGCGTGAACTAACCAATCAGCCGCGCAACATGACCGATGACATGCTCCGCGCCATGACCAACAATGGCGGCGTGGTGATGGTGAATTTCTATTCTGCCTTCATCGATGAGAATTACCGGAAGCTATCTTCCGATCCGGAGAAAATCAAGCAGCGTGATGCCGAAGTGGAGGCTTATAAGAAGGCGCATCCGCATCCGGATGGAAGTCCGGTCACATACGACGAAACCGCACCCATTGAGAAGAGATGGGCGGCGCAATTCCCCCGTCCGCCGCTGAAGTCATTGATCGATCACATTGATCATGTCGCTAAAGTGGCAGGGATAGACCATGTGGGGCTGGGATCGGATTTTGACGGCGTTACTTCCCTGCCTGACGGAATCGATTCCGTCGCGGATTTGCCCAAAATCACACAAGCCCTTTATCAGCGCGGCTATACGCGCGAACAGATCTTGAAAATTCTGGGTGGAAACTTTATGCGCGTAATGCGTGAAGTCGAGGCCACAGCCAAACGGCTTCAGGAGGAAGGTCAGTCAGATGCGCTAAGCTTTGAGAATCTTGAATTGATGGTTGGGAATCGCGTGAACTCAGCGGAATTGCTGGAACGCATCAAGCAGCATGGAGTGAATTTTGATCTGACGCCGGAGCGCCGGACAAAGCTTAAAACTGAAAAAGTGGATGATTTAATGCTGGATGCGGTGGTGAAGGCAAGGAAGAAGTAGGATCTGAGAGCTACCATTCCGAACCGCAGGTAAGGAATCTGCTGAGTAGAAAAGCAGATTCCTCGCTACGCTCGGAATGACAAGATCTAGTGATGCTACTGCTTAGCTCCCGCCTTCCTGATGTAGATATTGCCATTAAAATTTTTGAACTGGATTTCCTGGCCGCCGCCATTGATGGTCCCGCGCACGTTCTTATCGACATTAACTTTGTATTTTCCGCCTTTTCCACGATTGTCTTCGACCGTCTGCTGCGGAGTATTCGGGAGCACTTTGACGTCAAAGTCACTGTAAACCTCGCCGTTGTCCGTGCGCAGGCTTACGTTAGCTTTCAAGTCGGCCGGAAATGTCACGTCGATATCGCCATTGAGAGAGCTGAAAGCCATAGGCTTCTGCGGGTCAATGCGATTGAATGTCGCCACAACATGGCCGTTCAGCGCATGGGCTACCACGCTTCCGCCGATATTTTTTAGATCAACTTCGCCATTCACATCGTTTATGTCCAGTTCCCCGTCAACCCCGCTCACAACAATATTTCCGTCATTCACGGTATGCAAAGAGACCGAGGTATGGGTTGGAACGCTGATCGTAAGATCAACCGTTCGCTGGTAAGAATCGGTGCTGATTCGCACATTGTTGTTTTCTGCTTCAATGTTCAGGCCGGTGGAAGTCATGGGAATGCGCTTCATGCCTTCAGCCCGTCCGCCCCCGTGGGCCTCATCGCCTCGTGCTCTGGCCTCCACGGTGACCTCTTTTACGTCGGCGCCCTTTACCGTGATGCTGCCGCTCACCAGGTGAGCCCGAAGCGTAACTGGGCGAGCTGGATCAGTAAGTGGCACGGTGACTCTATTGTCTGACTGTGCGCACAGGGGCTGCGCCAGTGCTAACAAGGCTGCTGCGGCGAGAGAAATAACTAATTTAGAAGACTTAAAGTAATAGTTCATATGTGGTTTCCTTGGATTACTCATGGCGTTCAAGAACGCGTATATCGCCATTGAGATTTTCTGCCTTGATTTCCGGCCCGCCAGAGCCGACGCGGCCTCCGGTAAATCGGTCTGCCCTGAACACAAACTTTGTTCCATGCCGTTCACTGCTCACCGGCTGGGCCGGCAGCGAGGTCATTTCAAAGTCGCTATAGACTGCCCCATTCATGGTCTTAAAGCGGAAGTCGCCGGATAATCCTCGTACAAAATAAAGCTCCACGTTGCCATTGATGGTGGCGAAATCAGACTTCTCGCGCGGGTTCTCGCGGAATGAAACCTTCACCGGACCGTTAACGGTCTTGGCCACTCCTGATCCGGCGACGTTCTTCATCTCGATCCCGCCATTCACGTTGTGGACGGAGAAATCGCCGGTTATGTCCTGCACGCTAACGTGGCCGGAGTTGACGGTCCTGAGCTTGACTTCAATGTTTCTCGGCACCTGAAGCTGGAAATCCATCTTCACTCGATAGCCGCTATCACCGTGCCAATTGGTGCATCCGTCATTGCCGTTTTCACATTTGCAACGGAAAGGGCCATTCACGTAAAGCTTTAAGAAATCGGGCTGGTCGGTGATGTCGAGCGTCACCTCTTTTTTTGCGGCATCCATGCGATCTTTGGACTCGGCGGAGATCGTCTTATTGACGACTAGCTGGACCTGATCGCTCTGTCCGCCTGTGACTTCAATGGAGCCAAAAATGTTATCGATCTCCAGGATTTTGTGGGCTGCGGTTAAATTAAAAGTCTTGCGAATCGTTTCCTTCTCTTCCAGACGCATGCCTGAATCTGAATCATCGTCGTCACCGGCTGCGTGGAGCGGGCCAGCGAAGGAAGGCAAGAACAGCAAACTAACGGAATACATCAGAACGAATGCAAGAAATTTTTGTTTGATCATGGCTTCCTCCAAATTCCTTTTTGGCAACAACGATCCCTCTCTGCGGTCGGGATAAAAAACTAGTTCAACTGCTGGATTCCCCAGTCCACGCGTTTCTTTACCGTGGGATTGACATTGGGATCCTGCTGAAATCGTTTGAATTGCGGAACCGCGCTTTTGTCATGCAAGTCCACCAACAGGTCAATCAATGCCACCTGCACCATGGGCGACTGAGTGGTCTGGAGCACATCCACCAACTCCCGGCGTACCTCAGGCCGATCTGCGTAGCGGCTCAACGCGTCCAGTGCTGCCAGACGCACGTCCACGTTATTGTCAAAACGTACGGTGTGCATCAAAGCGCCTATCACCTTTGGGTCGGGCTCGGGCAAGCGCGTGGTCCAACTCACGCCTTCCAAGCGCTGGCTGGCGGACTGTTGCTGCAACATTGAAAGCGCAACGGTTTGCCGTGTCGCGGCAAGTTCACCCTGCAGATCTGCTAGCTGTTTCTGTACTTCGGGGTTACCGCCACGGTCCGCATGTTTGCCGATGAAATATCCGCAGGCTAGAAATAGGCAAGCCCATACGATTCCCGCTGCGGGCAGTTGCCTCCAATTGCCCAGGCCCCACAACATTGGGACAGGGGCCTTGGTCTTTTCCGCCGCAAGACTGCTTTTTTCCCAGCGGCCTTCATGGTAACTCTCAAGCATTGCTTTAAAGCGCGATTCCAGCGCCGGACTCGGTTGCTCATCCGGCAACAGCGCCAGTTTCTTCCATAGGGCAGCTTCTTCGCCGCAGGCGGCGCACTCCGCCAAATGCTTTTCCACTACTTCCACTCGGTCAGCGCTAAGTCTGCCCTGCAGATAGTCAGGTAAAAGTTCACCAATTTCTTCGCAGTTCATTGCACACTCCCGGGGGCAGGCCATGTTCCCTGCCGTCCCTTGCCGCGTAAAGCTTTTCCGCTCTCAAGCTGCTGGAATATCTGCCTGAGATCCTGCAGCGCGCGATGCACCCTGGTCTTAACCGTCGCGACTTCGCAGCCCAGCAGCTGAGCAATCTCTTCATACTTAAGGTCCTGGAAGCGGCTCAAAATCAGAACTTCCCGCTTGTCTTCCGATATTTGCATCAGCGCGCTGTGCAGCAGCAGCGCTTCCTGGCTTTGCTGCGCCGTATCCACCGGAGCTACCGATGGGGACATCTCAGGTTCCAGGCTGGTTTCTGGGCGCCGTTTCCTCAGCAAATCGACTCGGGCGTTGCGGGCGATCTGGTACATCCATGCCCGGAATGCAGTTTCCGGCCTGTAGCTGTGGCGGTACTTCAGTATCCTGAAGAAGACTTCCTGCACCAGATCTTCACTGGTTGTGCGGTCGCCGGTCAGCTTCAAGTAAAAATTGAATAAAGGCACGTGGTAGCGCTCAAATAACACGCCCAGCATTTCGCCAACGCCGCTGCGTACCTGCGCCATAAGCTCTTCATCGGACATCGAGTTGGCCATCGGTGGCGGCAGGCGGTTATTTGTCCTTTCAAGGATGATTACCGCGGAAAGCTGAAAAGGTTCCGCGAAAAGCAAGCGGTCAGGCACCATGACGGCCGAAGGCTTTACTTCTAACTGCTCTCCATTTCTAATATCCGGTTACGTCCATACAAGGAGAGACGAATGGTGACTCGTGCAGCGTTGATTCTACTGTGTTTGGGCCTTGCCGCTGGAGCACAAAGCAAGCCGAAAGCTCCGGCCCAGGGAACGGCCCCCAAAGCGGCGACTAAAGCCGCGCCGGCCAAAGCAGCCGCAAGCAAAGCGTCCCCCACAGCCATCATCCATACTTCTGCTGGCGACCTGAAATGCACACTTTTCCCGGCGCAGGCCCCTAAGGCTGTGGCCAATTTCATTGGGTTGGCGAAGGGCACTAAGCCGTGGAAGGATACCGCAACCGGCAACACAGTGCATAAGCCTTTATACGACGGCACGATCTTTCATCGGACGATTCCGGAATTCATGATCCAGGGCGGCGACCCTTCCGGTACCGGCGCGGGCGATGTGGGGTTTGAGTTTGAAGATGAATTGCATCCGGACCTGCTTTTTGATCAGCCGGGACGGCTTGCCATGGCCAATCGCGGGCCGAATACCAACAGCTCACAATTTTTCATCACGGAGAAGGAAGTTCCCTTCCTCAATCCCTGCCTGGATCCCAACGGTTGCATGGGCGGACGCCGCGCCCCCAACAGCGGCTATACCATCTTTGGCCAGTGCGATGACGCCAGCGTGGAATTGGTGAAGAAGATCGCCCGCATGCCTTGTGGTGGGACGACTTGTACGAACAGCAATAGCCGACCCCAGAATCCGGTGAAGATCACTCACATTGAGATTCAGGGCGCAGGAGCAAAGCCTGCGGCCAAGAAATCGACGGGTAAAAAGGCGGCAACACCGCCTAAGAAGTAAACGGGATATTTAAGTAGCACCTAAACGACTTTATCGAGAGGAATAATTCATGGCACGCCAACCAGGCACATATGCGATTTTTGATACTACTGAAGGCAAGATTGTTTGCCGTCTTTTTGAAAAGGAAGCGCCCATCACGACGAAGAACTTTACCGACCTTGCCGAAGGCAAGCGCAGCTGGAAAGACAGCGTGAGCGGCAAGGGCGGTGATGGCCCGCTTTATAGCGGCACAATTTTCCACCGCGTAATTCCCGACTTCATGATCCAGGGCGGCGATCCCAGCGGTACCGGCATGGGCGGCCCGGGCTATAAATTCGGTGACGAGACCAAAGGCTCGCCTTACAAATTCGACAAACCAGGCAAGCTGGCGATGGCCAATGCCGGCCCCGGAACAAATGGCAGCCAATTTTTTATCACCGTGGCTGCTACACCGTGGCTCACGGGCAATCACACAATCTTTGGTGAAGTGGTGGAAGGCCAGGATGTGGCAGACAAGATTTCCAAGGTGAAGAAAGGCGCTCAGGATCGTCCAGCAAAGGACGTGGTGATTAACTCCATCACGATTGAGCGGGCCGGATAACACAAGCATAAAAACAATATGGACCCGGTGAAGGTCATCATCTTTGTGGCGGCTTTTCTGCTGCTGCTTGTGCTGGGACGGAAGCTCTCAGCCATGGGTGAGTCGTCGATAACGCCCGTTGCGCCGCTCCCAGAGTTGGCCGTCGATGAACCTGCAGTGATTGCAGCGCCGCGTCAAAAGAGAAAAGAACCGGCGGTCGTAGGCGCGGAGTTGCCGTTCCCAATCCATGTACCGCCGATCAACCGCGATGATGACGGCAAGTACAACCGTCCGGAATTCCTGAACTATTATTTTGAAGAGACGGATTTGGTGCGCGGGCCTGAGAATCCGAGCGCGTTCTACGACGATTTCTATGTGCTGGTGCGTGACATAGAAAACGATCACACAGCGCTGTACAAATATTTTGTTGCGACACCGGCAGGACTGCAAAAAGCCATGGACGATGAACACCTGCCAGCTCTTTATCTTGAAGAGCAGGCGCTGATCGTTTCACGCTGGGACGTACAACTCATTCTGGACACAGCGGTGAAAGACATCATGAAGTCTTACACAGAAAGAAAGGACGATGGACATCCGCACGCGCTTCCCGGGGATGATGAGCGTTTCGAAATATGCTGAAAAGAGAAATGCCGACGCATTGCGCGCCGGCTTTTGCATCACAGACGCTAAACTCCAATCACCTTCACCAGCTCAGCTACGGAATCGGCGCTCTTCTGCAAGGCCGCTTGCTCCTCTGAGGTGAGCTTGATTTCAATGATCTGCTCCAGGCCGTTGGAACCCAGTTTGCACGGGACACCGACAAAGAGTCCCTTGATGCCGTATTCGCCTTCAAGATGGACGGCGCAGGGCAGGATCTTTTTCTTGTCCTTCAGAATGGCTTCCACCATCTCCGTAGCTGCCGCGGACGGAGCGTAATACGCGCTGCCGGTCTTCAAATATTTCACAATCTCGGCGCCGCCATCGCGCGTGCGCTGGATGATTGCATCAAGCCGGTCTTTGGGAATCAACTCCGTGATCGGGATACCGGCGACGGTTGAGTATCGAGCCAGAGGGACCATAGTATCCCCGTGGCCGCCGAGCACGAATGCCGTCACGTTCTCCACGCTAACATTTAGTTCCTGCGCAATAAAAGTGCGGAAGCGCGCGGAATCCAGCACACCAGCCATGCCTATAACGCGGTTGCGGGAAAATTTGCTCAGCTTGAAGGCCGCCTGAGACATGGCGTCCAGCGGATTGGAGACTACGATCAAGATGCAGTTAGGAGAGTTGGCGATTACCTTGGCAATCACGTCCTGCATGATTTTGTAATTCGTGTTGAGCAGGTCGTCGCGGCTCATGCCCGGCTTGCGCGCGATTCCGGCGGTGATCACCACAATGTCAGAATTCGCGGTATCGGCATAATCGTTCGTGCCCATTACATACGAATCGCGTTTCTCAATTGGCATGGCTTCCAGCAGGTCCAGGCCTTTGCCCTGAGGCACGCCTTCCAGGACGTCAATCAAAACAACGTTGGCCAGTTCTTTTGAGGCCACCCAGTGAGCGCACGTTGCGCCCACGTTTCCTCCACCTACGATGGTTACTTTTTTGCGCATTCCTTTTCCTTCCTGAATTTTGCTGAAATCTACACTGCTGTTTTCTTGCGCCGGTCAACCATGTTTTCAACCATGTGCTTAGCAAACTCGCTGGTTTTTACCTTGGTTGAGCCGGGCATCAGACGCTCAAAGTCATAGGTCACAAACTTCTGCTGGATCGTGGCTTCGAGAGAAGTTTCAATCATGCGCGCCGCTTCTGGCCATCCAAGGTAATCAAACATCATTACTCCGGAAAGAATCACCGATCCGGGATTGATCACGTCTTTGTCCGCATATTTCGGCGCTGTGCCGTGCGTGGCTTCAAACACGGCGTGCTGGTCCCCAACGTTTGCTCCGGGCGCGATGCCCAGTCCGCCGACCTGCGCCGCACACGCGTCGGAAATATAGTCGCCATTCAGGTTTGGCGTTGCAAGAATGTCATACTCCGCCGGACGGATAATTACCTGCTGGAAGATCGAGTCGGCGATGCGGTCATTGATCATGATCTTTTTCTTCCACTCGCCATTGCCGTGCGACTTGCCAAGCGAATCGAGCACCTGCTTCACTTCCGCCTCAACTTCTTGCCTGAAGCTTGCCGGAGCGAAGTCCATTCCGGGCTCAACCATAGCTGCGTTCTGTTCCACGCTCAGATTTGGATTCTTATCTTTGTTGTCCAGAATCCAGCTTTCACGCTCCGTCACGATCTGGTCGCGGAATTCGTCGCGCGCAACTTCATAGCCCCACTCGCGGAATGCGCCTTCAGTAAATTTCTGGATGTTGCCTTTGTGCACCAAGGTTACCGAACGTCGTTTGTTCTTCACTGCGTGCTGGATGGCCATACGCACCAGGCGCTTGGTCCCAAAGATGGAAATTGGTTTGATGCCAACGCCGGAATCTTCGCGAATGTGCTTCTTGGTTCCAGCCAGCATGGTGTTATTCAGGTAATCAATCAGCTTTTTTGCTTCAGGAGTTCCCTGCTTCCATTCGATGCCGGCATAAACGTCTTCAGTGTTCTCGCGGAAAATGATGACGTTGAGCTGGTCAGGATGCTTCACCGGCGAGGGTACGCCCGAGTAATAACGCACGGGACGAATACATGCATAGAGGTCCATGATCTGCCGCAAAGCGACGTTCAGGGAGCGAATGCCGCCGCCGATGGGCGTGGTGAGCGGGCCTTTGATGGAAACATGGAGATCACGCGCGGCGTCAACAGAGCCTTGTGGCAGCCAGTCTTTAAATTTGGTAAAAGCTTTTTCACCGGCAAAGATTTCATACCAGTGAATCTTGCGTTTGCCGCCGTAGGCCTTTTCCACAGCGCCATCAAACACGCGAACGGACGCAGCCCAGATGTCGCGGCCGGTGCCGTCGCCTTCAATATAAGGAATAATTGGATTATCCGGAACCTGCATCTTGCCGCCGCTGTAAGTAATGGGGCTGCCTCCGGCTGGCAGTGGAACCCCGTTATAAGATGACGCCATGCTTCCTCCCCGAAATACATTCACAATGCAAACTTCTTACGTTACCATCGCAGCGGAGATGGCGCAAACGCTGTGACTCTGATCACAAGGGAGTTGCCCGCCCGCGCTCAACGAAAAGCCAAATCTCACCACGGAGACACTAAGGCACGGAGAAATAACAGCGGATGTCTCCATTGAGAACTATAATTCCCATCGATAATTTTTGACTGAAAGTGAGCCAGACCTGATGCGCCATCGATATGTGCACGCCCTATTGTTTCTGTTGTGCTGCAGCATGCCACTGTGTTTGGCCACGCCAGCGTTCGCCGCCGACAATCCTTACCTCTATAAAGTCACCCTGGTGCAGGCCGCGCCGGGGAGATTGCTGGACTTGATCGACCTCTATAAGACGCGCGCCGCCGAGATGAAACAGGCCGGCGACGAAGCGCCACTTTGGATGCGACACAGCCAGGGCGATCACTGGGACCTGATGGTGCTCTTCCCTGTTGGCAGCTATGCCGAGTATTACCAGTCCGCGCGAATCGCCAAGCGCCAGCAATCGCAGCAGGCGGCTAAGCTCGACGAAAAGTTTAAAGAGCAGATCGCGTGGCAGGAAGACGTGTTTGCTTACGGGCCTCCGCTGGCTGATCTTAGGAAGGCCTTTGCCGATGGAGGGTTCTTTCACGTGGAAATGTTTGTGGCGCTACCGGGTAAGTTTGCCGACCTGTACAAAGAGCGCGAGATGGAAAATACCTACTCGAAAGCCCTGAAGCAGCCGCAGAATTTTATCTTTGTCCGCGACCAGGGCGCAGCGTGGGACATCTTCACCATCGGGGTATTTCGGGACTTGAAACATTATGCCGAGAGCGCAGACGCTTTACCCAAAGACCAGGAAGCCGCCGCGAAAGCTGCGGGATTTGAGGCTCCCAGCCAGATTGGGCCATACCTGCGGCGGTTTATTCGCGAGCACCATGACACGCTGGCGGTGGGGATTAGGTAGCCTGCTCTTGCAAGCCGCAGGCGGGGGCGCCTGCGGTCCACAAGTCTTATCTTTACTTCGCCATGGCTTTCTCAACTTCGTCGGCAGTGCGGGGCAAGCCGTGGCTCAGCATGATGAGTTTGCCGTCCTGGCCAACGGCGAACAAATCTTCAATGCGAACGCCGAGCTTTTCCTCTGGAATGTAAATCCCCGGCTCAAGCGTGAACACCATGCCTTTGTCGAGCGCCATTGCGGGGTCATTGGCATCATGCACATTCAAGCCCACGTGATGTCCCAGCCCATGAATGAAATATTTTCCCAGCGGCTCGCCATGCAGGTCTTTACCGTGCGTGTTGATGTAATCAAACGCCACCTTATACAGCGAATCGGGATCGGTGCGGCTGGTAGGAATCTTGGACTTCCCTGCCTGAAAAGCCTGCATCGCCGCTTCTTGTGACGCCAGCACAATGTTGTAAATCTCACGCTGGCGGGCGGTGAACTTGCCATTGACGGGCGCGGTGCGTGTGATATCGGTGGCATACATTGAGAATTCACCGCCTACATCCATTACCACCAGATCGCCGTCCTGCATGGTGCGATCGTCGGCTGAATAGTGCAGCACCGTGGAGAAGAAGCCTGAACCTACAATGGGCGCGTAGGCAGGGCGCTCACAGCCGCGCTTGCCGAATTCATACTGCATCAGCGCGGAGATTTCGCGCTCGTTCACTCCGGGATGAATGGCCTTCAAGGCGGCGAGATGAGCGGCGACCGAAGCGTCCGAGGCACGCGAGATCATCTTCAATTCGCCGGCATCTTTTACGGTGCGCAGGCGTGCAATCAGCGGCTTGGCATCTTTGAACGAAACGTAATTGGGAAATGAATTGCCGCGACGCAGCCATTCCAGCGGGCTGGTTGAGGCCGTCGTCAGGCCATTGGCGCCAAGATCGGAATAAACCGTGGCACGAGGCTGGGGCAGAAGCTTGAGCAGCTCGTCATGCATTTTGTCCAGGCTTTCGACTTTGTCAAAGCCGGTCTGCTGCGGCGCTTGCGGATTCTCCGGGCCCAACTTGGGGCCGGTCCATTTTTCCTGCGTTACGTTATGCTCTGCTAGAAAAAGAATTTCCACATAAGGATTGGAATTGATGAGCAGCGCCGCGCCGGGTTCCAGCCAGCCGGTTAGGTAGAAGAAATTATCGTCCTGGCGAAATCCATAAAGATTGTTTGGGCCTTCAGCCTCCGTGGGAGCAAACAGGACGAGCGTGCCGCCTTCCATCTGTTTGGCCAGCGCCGCGCGGCGAGCATGATAGTCGGCATTGTTCTGGCGTTCAGTTGCGCCAGCGCAGATGCAGGCGGCAAGGATACACAGGCATATCAATAAAGATTGCTTACGCATGCTCATTCTGTTTTCTCCGATAAACGCAGCGAATTCTATCACGCGGCGTGCAGCATGTCGGCAGGGTTGGGCGCGGCAAGTTTACGATGTCTTGCAAATTAAGATTGCCTATAATGGGCAGCGATGAATTCCGATTCAACGCTGTTGCAGGGAGTGAAGATCGTAAGCCTGGCCCTGAATGCTCCCGGGCCTGTTGCCGCGGCACGGCTGACGAAACTTGGCGCTGAGGTCACTAAAGTCGAGCCCCCGACTGGAGACGCAATCAAGACCGCGGCCCCGGCGTGGTATGAGTCTCTCTGCCAAGGGCAGACCGTATTGCGCCTGGACCTTAAATCTCCTGAGGGGCGGTCAAAGCTGGACGAATTGCTGGCGCAGGCGGATTTGCTGCTGGCTTCATTCCGGCCATCTGCTTTGCAGAGGTTGGAATTGGATTGGGAGAGCCTGCGCGCGCGCCATCCCAAATTGTGTTTTGTGGGGATCATTGGGTATCCTGCGCCGTTCCAAGAGCGTACGGGACACGATCTGACTTACCAGAGTGACTTAGGGCTTCTGCGGCCGCCGCAGATGCCGCCAACGTTATTTGTTGATTTGGCAGGGTCCGAAAGGGCTGTAAGCATGGCGCTGGCGCTTCTGAACCGTGCCGCGCGCGGCGGCGGAGCGGGCTGTGCGTGGATCTCTCTGCATGAATGCGCGCAAGACTTGGCAGCGCCGTTCAAGGCTGGTCTTACCGCGTCCGGCGGACTGCTGGGCGGGGGCTATCCGCTTTATGGGTTCTACCGGGCAAACGATGGATGGATTGCGATTGCAGCGGTGGAGCCGCACTTCGCGGAAAAGCTGCTGAAAGAACTTGGCTTGAAGAAAGCGGACCGCACGGCTCTTGAACAAATCTTCCGCCAACGCAAAGCTGCGGCTTGGGAAAAGTGGGCGGCGGAACTCGACCTGCCGCTGGTGGCGGTGCGAGAGGCAGAATGAAGTGGCATTGCAGTTTTGGTCGTAAGTTTGCGCTGGAGTGACGGGGTAGGCTCTGCGCCGTGTACGATGTTTCGTCAATTCCCTTAGAAGAAGGAAAACCTACTGTGTTTGAAAAGAATTTACTGGCAGGGAAAAAAATTCTGGTCACCGGGGGCGCGACTGGACTGGGCAAGAGCATGGGCAAGCGCTTTTTGGAGTTGGGTGCGTCGCTCTATATTTGCGGCCGGCGTGAAGACGTGCTGGCGGAAGCAGCCGACGAGCTGCGCAAGAGTACCGGCGGAAAAGTGACAACTTTTCCCTGCGATGTACGCAACAATGATCGTGTGGAAGCGATGATCGACGCCATTTGGCAAGATGGGCCGCTGGATGCGCTGGTAAACAATGCCGCCGGTAATTTTCTCTGCCGCACGGAAGAGCTTTCTATTGGTGCGTTTGAAGCCGTGATTGGAATTGTCCTGATGGGCACGATCCATTGCACCATGGCGTGCGGCAAGCGCTGGATTGCAGAAAAGCGCAAAGCCAACGTGCTGAGCATCACCACCACCTACGCAGAATGGGGCTCGGCCTATGTGGTGCCATCGTCGGTGGCAAAGGCCGGGGTGCTGAATATGACGCGCAGCCTGGCTGTGGAGTGGGGAAAATACGGAATTCGGTTCAATGCCATCGCGCCGGGGCCAGTGCCGACGGAAGGCGCATTCTCACGATTGATGCCGGTGAAGTCGCTGGAAGAGATGGCTAAGAAAAAAAATCCGCTGGGTCGTTTTGGGACGCATGAAGAGCTGGCTGATTTGGCTGCGTTCCTGGTGAGCGACAAGTCAGGCTATGTGAACGGCGAGCAGGTGGTTATGGATGGCGGCGAGCAACTCAAAGGCGCAAGCGAGTTCAGCCATGTGGGTGACATGCTGACGGAAGAACAGTGGCAGATGATGAAGCCGAAGAAGAAGTCGTGATCCCGCGCGCAATGCCCGGCAGGAAGCCTCAGCAAGAAAAAGCCTTCTCACAAGATTGTGCGGCTCCGGCTTGCAGCATTGCTGGCCATCGCCCACAAAACGCGTTCTTGCAATTACAATTCCTGTGACGCAGTTAAACGCACTTCTTAAAGGAGCTCTCATGGCTGGAGTGAAGTTGGTGGTGATGTATCCCCGTCCCAAGGATGTTGATGCGTTTGAAAAGGTGTACCAGGCGGAACACGTGCCGATGGCAGTGCAGAAGCTGAGCGGAAAAACCAAGCTGGTGGCTACCAAGGTGGTGGGATCGCCGCAGGGCACGGCCCCCTTTTACCGGATTGCTGAAGTTCACTTCCCTTCCATGGAAGCATTGGAGACATGCGCTGCCTCGGAAGGCGGCCAGGAGACGATTGGGCACGCGATGAAGATCTCGTCGGGCGGTCCGCCGGTCATCATGATTGCAGAAGAACAGTCTTTTGACTTCTGAGCATACGCTGCACGGGCGGACATTTAGTCGATAGCAATTCACTTTTCTGCGACCGCACTTTAGCGCGGCGCATCCAGGTGTCTATGAAAGCGATTCAAGTACAAAAAACCGGCGGACCAGAAGCGCTGACGCTGGTGGATCTGCCGGTCCCAAAGCCAAAAGCGAATGAAGCCGTGGTGAAGATTGCGGCAATCGGCGTGAACTTTATTGACGTCTATTTTCGCGAAGGGCGTTACCCCGCGCCGTTGCCGTTTGTCGATGGACAGGAAGCTGCCGGAACGGTGACTGAGGTAGGCAGCGAGGTCAAAACAGTCAAGCCGGGAGATCGCGTCGCATATACCGGGGTAATTGGCGCTTACGCTCAGTATGCGGCCGTGCCTGCGGACCGCCTGGTGCACGTGCCGGATAAAATCACTGACCAGCAAGCCGCAGCAGCCATGCTGCAGGGAATGACTGCGCACTATCTGGTGAACAGCACGTATCCCCTGAAGAAAGGTGAGACGGCGCTGATCCACGCGGCGGCCGGCGGCGTGGGATTGTTACTGGTGCAGATGGCCAAGAACATTGGCGCGCGCGCCATTGGGACGGTGGGCACTGAGGAGAAAGCCAATCTTGCGCGTGAAGCCGGCGCGGACGACGTCATCTTATATACACAGCAGGATTTTGAAGTTGAAACCAAACGCCTGACCGATGGCAAAGGCGTGCACGTGGTGTATGACGGTGTGGGCAAGAGCACGTTTGAAAAAGGGCTCAATGTGCTGCGTCCGCGCGGCTACATGGTGCTTTTTGGAGGCGCCAGCGGTGCGGTCCCGCCGTTTGATCCGATTGCGCTCTCACAGAAGGGGTCGCTGTTTCTCACGCGGCCCAGCTTGGTCAATTACATTGCCACGCGCGAGGAACTGGAGCAGCGCTCCAATGATGTGCTGGGCTCGGTCGCAGCCGGCAAGCTGAAGCTGCGGATCGGGCACGTCTACAAGTTGGAAGAAGTGCAGCAGGCGCATCGCGATCTGGAAGGGCGAAAGACGACGGGAAAGATTTTGTTGACGCCGTAAGAGTGAGACGTAGCATGCTACGTCTCTACGTCGGTTTAATGTCGCCCAAAGCATTGATGTGATGCTCGCAGCGAACCTGTAAGAGTGAATTGAGGAGAATCATGTCCACCCTGGGATTCATCGAATATGAACAGGCGAGCCCTGAAGTGCGCGCCGTTTATGACGACATCAAGGCCACGCGCAAGATCGACAAGGTCACAAATTTCTGGATGGCGCTGGCGCATGATCCTATACGGCTGAAGCGTGTATGGGAGGACACAAAAAACATTATGACGGCGGGCGCGCTTGATCCGCTGGTGAAAGAATTGTTGTACGTAGCGGTGAGCGTGAGCAACCAGTGCGATTACTGCATTGCCGCGCACACTGCGTCCGCGCGCAAGAAGGGCATGACGGACGCGATGTTTAACGAGATGCTGGCCGTGGTTGGCCTGGCGAACTCCAATAACCGGCTGGTGGCGGGACTTCAGGTTGAGATCGACGAGCAATTCAAGGCGATTGGCTAATCACGATCTTCACGCTCCATTCTTCTTGCCAGCCTTAAATCTTTTTACAAAAGAAATAAACGATGCCAGGGCAGATGAGACAAAACCATCGTGCCGACGAATGAAGACAGTTTCAACCCTCGAATCCGCATGTGGCAACCGATGGACAGCAATCTCGCCACGCCTGCTGGCTTCATGAACCAGCGCTTTCGGCAGCATGGTTACACCCAGGCCAGCGCCAGCGCAACCCAGAATGCCATCAAGCGTGCCGAATTCCATGACGCGTATCGACCGCGCGCCTCGGGACTGCAGAATCCGCTCCAACTTGGTGCGATAAGAGCAGCCCTCACGGAAAACCAGAATCTTCACGTCTCCTAAGCTACAGAGATCACGTAGGCTGCGGACACCTGGAGCGGACACCAGCACCAATTCTTCGACAAAAATCGTTTCTTCAACAAATTCCGGCCGTAACGTGGGTCCGGCAACGAACGCGCCTTCCAGTTTGTGGGCCAGCACATCCTGCGAGAGTGCCAGGGTGGTACCGGTGATGAGAGAAAGATCAACCTTTGGAAAGAGAGCGCCGTATTGGGCCACGAGTTGCGGCATCCGGATCGCTGCGGTTGTTTCCAGCGTACCCAGTCGGAGAGTTCCTTCAGGCGGTTGATCCGCATTGGCCACGGCGTTCCGGGCTTCAAGCAGAAGGCCCTGCGTCTTGATGGCGTATGGGAGCAATCGCTCTCCGCCGCGAGTGAGTGTTACTCCACGACGATTACGATGCAAAAGAGAGACGCCAAGCTCCGCCTCCAGCGCCTTGATATGCATGGTAACGTTCGATTGAACGGTGTGGAGAGCTTCTGCCGCTCGGGTGATGCTGCCATATTGCGCGACTGTTGAAAACACGCGAAGGTGTGTGGATTCCAAAGCCATGGTCCTTTCTGACATCATAAAACAAGATGACTACGATCAGATCAAATCATTTTACAAAATGTCTGGTGTGAGTGAATCTAAAAGCGGCAGGCATTTAGTCTGATCGGTTGGATGGACATTACAAAGAGAGGTGAAACGGTGAATCGCGGAGCATTGAAGGAAAGACTAGGCATGACCATTCCAGTAGTACTGGCACCCATGGGCGGCGGCCCGTCAACACCTGAGCTTGTAGCGGCGGTTTCCAACGCAGGCGGACTGGGATCGCTGGCCGCGGCTTATTCCAACGCCGAGCGCATTGAACAGGATATTGCCGCCATCCGGAAGCTCACGACAAAGCCATTTGCCGTGAACCTGTTTTCACCGCAGGCGCAGTTGCCGCTCAATGATGGCGTAAATGTTGTCGCCGATTTTTTGCGTCCCTATTACGAGCGGCTAGGACTGAAAGCACCCGAACTTCCACAAAAACCAATTGAAAATTTCGACGAACAATTGGATGCCGTGGTCAAGGCGGCTCCGCCAATTGTGAGCTTCACGTTTGGGCTGTTACCGTCGAAGGCCAGCGATCGGCTGAAATCGCAAGGCACGTATCTGATGGGGACAGCTACCACGGTGGACGAGGCCACGCAATTGGAACGAGCGGGCGTGGACGCGGTGATTGCCCAGGGCAGTGAAGCGGGCGCGCACCGCGGGACGTTTGCCGTTCCGGCTGAGGAGGCGCTGATCGGCACAGTGGCGTTAGTCCCGCAGGTAGTGGACGGGGTCCGGCTTCCGGTGATTGCTTCCGGCGGCATCATGGATGGGCGAGGCCTAGTAGCAGCATTGGCGCTGGGCGCCAGCGCCGTGCAGATGGGAACGGCGTTCCTGGCCTGCAAAGAAGCAGGAACCAACGCTGCGTATCGTGAGGCACTGAAGCATGAACGCGAGAGCCGCACAACGCTTACGCGCGCTTTTTCCGGACGAATGGCCCGTGGGCTGAAGAATGAGTTTATCGAAAAGTGGAATGCGTCTGGGCTTGAACACCTTCCCTATCCCTGGCAAAACGCATTTACACAGCCGATGCGTCGCGCCGCCGCCAGTGCGGGACAAGCGGGCCTTCTTTCTTTGTGGGCAGGGCAGGGCGTGAGCATGTTGCGGGAAACAACAGCCCCGCAATTGATGAACGAATTGCAGGATGAGATGAAGCAAGCGTGGTCGAAGCTGAAGGGCCAGATGGAATAGCGAGTCGAATTCGATTTAGCTAAAGCAGTTCACTTAGATTTCGAGCAGAAACACAAGGTCCCTCACTCCTACTTGCGCGCTGAAGAAAACGCGCGCTTCGTTGACGGAGTTCGGGATGACGAAATGATTAGACGGAGTTCGGGATGGGCGAAATCATTAAGAGACCTAAATAATCCTGAACCGCTCTATAGACCAAGATAGGCGGCGCGGACCATTTCATTGGTGAGGAGATTGTTGGCTTCGTCGGACAGCAGCACCGAGCCGTTTTGAACCACGTAGCCCCGGTCAGAAATGCTCAAGGCGCTGACTACATTCTGCTCCACGATCAGCATAGTAATGCCGGTGCGCCGGACTTCCTGAATTTTCTCGAACACTTCTTCAACAATCTTGGGTGCAAGGCCGAGGGAAGGCTCGTCGAGGAGAAGAAGTTTCGGTTGGGCCATGAGTCCACGGGCAATGGCGACCATCTGCTGCTCGCCGCCGGAAAGAGTTCCGGCCAACTGATCGAGCCGCTCCTCGAGTCGGGGAAACAGAGCGAGCTGCTCTTCCATCAGGCGTTTTACGTTGCCGCGAGCCCGCGGAGTGTACGCACCGAGCGACAGATTTTCTTTCACCGTCATGAAAGGAAAAACCTGGCGGCCTTCAGGGACGTGGCTGACGCCGCGGGCAACCATGTCATGCGCGGGAACGCGTGAGACATCCGTGCCGGAAAAACGTACGGCTCCGCTGGCCGGCGGCTTCATACCGGAAATCACACGCAAGATCGTTGTCTTCCCTGCTCCGTTTGCGCCGATGAGCGTAACAATTTCACCGGCATTTACCTGGAGCGAGATATCAAACAGCGCCTGCAAATCACCATAAAAGGCCGTGACCTTGCTGAGTTCCAGCAAAGGCGCGCCCGCTGTTGGAGTGAGAGAGCCTGCGGGCGTGCTCACTGCGTCAGCTCCTTGTATTTAGGTCCGAGATACGCTTCGATGACCTCAGGCAGCTTCACTACCTCCGCGGGTGCACCTTCAGCGATTTTTGCGCCGTAATCGAGCACTATCACGCGATGCGCAATTTTCATGACCACTTGCATCACGTGCTCCACGCCGCCCACCACGCTGACGCCCCATTCCGGCAGACGCTTTACCAGTTCCGCCAGAGCGAGCGCTTCGCTGGTAGTAAGTCCCGAGACCACTTCATCGAGAAGGATAAGTTTGGGCTTAGTCGCCAAGGCACGGGCAATTTCAAGACGCTTGAGCGCTGCGAGAGGCAATCCCTTGGCAGAAAATTTGCTCAAGTGCGACATCTGCAGAAAGTCGAGAATTTTGGCCGCTTCCTGCGCCGCATGGCCCAAGCTGCGGGTGTGCATGAAAGCGCCCAGCATCACATTTTCCAGCACGGTAAGGCTGGGCAGCGGCTTTACGATCTGGAAAGTCCGTCCAATGCCAAGGCGGGCGGCGCGGTCCGGAGCCATTTTGGAAATGTCTTTGCCCTGAAAGCGAATGATGCCTTCACTGGGATGAAGAAATCCGCTGATCAAATTGAAAACCGTGGTCTTGCCCGCGCCATTGGGACCAATGATGAAAAGTATCTCGCCTTCGTTCATCGCCAGTGAAACGCCTTTAACGGCCCTGAGACCGCCGAAGCGCTTGGTGACATTCTGCATTTCCAGAATCGGCGTCATTGGGCTGCTCCGCCCAAGGCTGCCGGGGGCTGAACGTCCTTGGGTGGTTTGATTCGTTTGCGGAAACGATGCTGCAAGCCGCCGACAATACCTTCCGGCATGAACAGCACCACGACGACGATCAAGACGCCGTAAATCAGGAGATGGCTTTCCTGAAAGACGTTCTTGAAAGCTTCTGAAGCGCTCAGCAGCAGCACCGCGCCCACAATGGGCCCAAGCAATGTTCCGGCGCCGCCAAGCATAGTGATAATGGCAATCTGAATGGAAATATCAATGGTAAGGATGCTGTCAGGGACAATGAACTGGAATGCGCTACCGTAAAGAGCGCCACCCAAGGCAGTAAGAAACGCGCTCAAAAGCAGCGCATACAGTTTGCAGCGAGCGGTGTTGATGCCCACGGCGGAAGCAGTGTCTTCATCTTCACGGATGGCCATGAGGTAATAACCAAAGCGGGAGCGTGAGACCCAATAGTTCGAAAGGAACGAGATTACGGCCAACGCTACAGCGGCGAGATAGAACGACCGCCAGAAAGTCCTGCCGACAAAGAGCGGAGGCATGGTCAGACCAATGGCTCCGCCGGTGACGTTCAGGTTGGTAGCGGCCAGGCGCAGGACTTCAGCAAAGGCGATGGTGGCAAGCGCGAAATACGGGCCACGAAGCCGGAAGGAGATCATGCCAATCACAGCGGCAAACGCAGTTGACACCAGCGCAGCTAGAAAAGCGGCGATCCAGACGGGAACGCCAAGGTCAGTAAAGATCGCGAGCCCGTAAGCGCCCACACCGAAGAATGCGACGTGGCCAAGGGAAAGCTGTCCTGCGTATCCTCCCACAAGATTCCATGCGAGCCCGAGAGCGGCGAACAGCGTAATGCGAAAGAGCACCTGAAGCTGGTAATTGTTGCGAATGAACCAGGGCATCCGCGCCCACACCAACAAGACGACAAGCGCTACCCAAAATTTCCAGCTTTTTAAGAGCCTCATGCGCGCTGCCTCCCAAAGATTCCGGCGGGCTTGAAGGAGAGCACCAGGAGAAATAGAACGAAGTCGATGATCAACGCCCACTGATTGCCCAGATAAAGGCTAGTCAAGCTTTCAGAAAGGCCGAGTACCAGCCCCCCGAACGCCGCGCCTTCAATCGAGCCCATGCCTCCGAGCACGACCATGACAAAGGCTTTGGTGGTGTAGTCTTCACCGACACCAGGAAAAAGATATAGCCGCGGGAGCAAGAGTCCACCGGCGATGCCCGCAAGAGCCGTCCCGAGAGCAAAGCTGATGCCCTGAATGCGCACAAGGTTGATGCCCATCAGCGGCGCAATTTCAGCGTTCTGCGAGATGGCGCGCAAGGCCTGGCCGGTACGACTGCGGACGACGAAGGCGCGCAGTCCGATGACAAAAGCAACAGCGATGGCAAAGGAAAGAACCTCAGCGGCATTCGCGCCAAACGGACCCACATGCACGCTGCGATTGATGAGATCGATATTGGTCTGGCGATAGTCTGCCTTGAAGATGAGCTGAGCCGCGTCGGTGAGAATCAATCCGATTCCCATGGTCATGAGGATCTGCATGAAGTGCGAGCGATCACGGATGGGCCGGATCAGGGCCATATAAATCAGGTAGCCAAAAATAAACAGCGCAATCCCAGCGGGCAGAAATCCAATGTATGGATTCAGTTTGAAATAGTCAAAAAGAATGTACGTGGCGTACATGCCGACCATAAGAAAAGCGCCATGAGCAAAGTTAACGATGCGCATGACGCCAAAAATCAAGGCCAACCCCATGCCAATCACGGCGTAGAGCGCCCCGGTCAACAGACCATCAGCACAGGCTTGTAAGAAGCGAACCAAATTTGCTCCACGTTACGACGCTCAGGGCTAAAGCCCGGAATATTTCTAGTTCGCCCTCTCAGTCCGCATCTCCGAGGAATAGCTCCACTGTCGGCGCGCGGTTTCAATCCGATATCGATTCCGAAAAAGTGTCATAGAGAGAAAGCTTTGAGACGTAGCAGTGCTACGTCTCTACGTCTAGTTTGATCTGGACCTTCTATTCTTCGTCTCGCTTACAGTTTTCATTCCCGCAAGTCCAGTGCTACCGTTTGGACCAAACCGGCGCGGGAATGATCGGCTTGGCTTCCGCTGCGTCCGCGGGGAATACCACGCGATATTGTCCCTTTTGCACTTGTGTGATCAGGACTGGATGCTGGTTCTGTCCGTTATCAAACTTGATAGGACCAAACGGAGTGGAAGACATGTTGATGTTCTTGATGGCGTCGCGTATTTTGGCGGGCTCCAGCGATTTAGCATTGTTGATGGCCTGAGCGGCGACGCGCAACGCGGCATATGCCTGGATGGCATGGTAAGCCGGATGAGACTTGAAGCGCTTGAAATATTCGGCGTCAAATTCTTTTGAGGCCGCCCACTTTGCTTCCGGCAACCACTGCGAAACGGAGAACGTGTATTCGGCATTTTTGCCCGCGCCCTTATCGGTGGGAAATTCCGCAGCAGCAAATCCAGTGCCGGATGAAGTGTAGTATTTGGGGTTCAGATCCACTTCCCTGGACTGGCGCATGAGCGTGGTGGCATCGAGCAGGTACGAGCAAAAATAAATCACATCGGGATTTGCCTGCTTCACGCGCTGCAAAACGGCTTTGTAGTCTGGCGACTTTGCTTCATACGACTCAACGGCTACCAACTCAATGCCCGCTTCTTTTGCAGCCGCCGTCATCGCTTTCATGTTCGACTGGCCGAAGTTAGTATTTTCATACACAATCGCCATTTTCCTGGGCGCGCCGTTGGCCTTAAGAAACGCGATGGTCTCTTTGGCGTAATCATTGGCGCCGGCACAGACGCGGAAAATCCATGGCGACTTCAAATCCATTACGTTATCGGCCGTAGCAGTGGGAATGATGAGAGGCGTCTCTCGCTGCGAGACCGCAGGCACAATGGCCTTGGTGCTCTCACTGGAATAAGAGCCGAGCAGCACGGGAACCTGGTCCTGGTCAATCAGCTTGGAGACACCTTGAACGGCCTGGTCAGGCTTGCTCTGGTCGTCATAAAAATCAAGCTCAATTTTTTTGCCGAGAACGCCGCCTTTGGCGTTGATCTCATCCAGCGCGATGGCATAGCCATTTTTGTGCGCTTCACCAAAAGCGGCGAGGCTGCCGGTGAGCGAGGTAATGACGCCGATTTTGGTTTGTCCAAAGGCTGGAGTGATGGACGCAAGAAACAGAATAGCTAACGCAGCGATTGCTTTGAAGCGCATAAACCCCCACAGTTTTTTGCTGATGATCGCCGAGCCCGAGAATTATACAACCTGGACTGGAACTTACAGCACGCCTGCACAAACTCCAAACCTCACCACAGATAACACTGATAAAACTGATTTCCACGGATCAAAAAAGTTCAATAAGAGCTTTTGAATTGGTAAATCCATGCCATCCGTGTTCATCCGTGGTGAGATTTGCTTTTTTTGTACAAAGGAGGCGGAGGCTCCTTGCCCAGCACAAAGCAGCATCGCAACAATCTCAGCTCCGCATCAAAAGGCCCACAATCGACGCCGACATGAGATTGGCCATGGTCCCGGCGATCATGGCGCGGAAGCCGAGTTTCGCGAGCTGGTCACGCTTGTTCGGCGCCAGCGCGCCAATGCCGCCGATCTGTATGCCGATGGAACTGAAATTAGCGAAGCCGCAGAGAGCAAAGGTGGCGATGGTGACGGAGCGAGGGTCGAGCGCAGCTTTCATGGCCCCGAGATCGGAATAAGCGACTAGCTCATTAATCACGGTACGCGTTCCAAGCAGACTTCCCACAGCGCCAATGTCCTTCCCCGGCACTCCAATCAGCCACGCGACGGGAGCAAAAATGACGCCAAGCACCTTTTGAATGCTGTCGGGGAAAAAAGCGAAGTGGTTGTGCGTCCAACCCATGATGCCATTGACCATGGCGATGAGAGCCAAAAAAGAAATCAGCATGATGGCAACGTTGAAAGCGAGTTGGCCGCCATCGATAGTGCCACGCGCGATGGCTCCAAGAATGTTGGCGTCCTTGTGCATTTCTTCTTTGGAGATTTCCACGGTGCCGGCGGTCTTGGGATGCTCCGTTTCCGGGACCAGCATCTTGGCCATCAGGATGGTTCCGGGAGCGGTCATGATCACGGCTGCGAGCAGGTTTTCCGCTTTGATTCCGTAGCCGATGTAGGCCGCCATAATTCCGCCGGAAACATGCGCCATGCCGGCAGTCATGATGGTCATGAGCTCCGAGCGCGTGCATTCAGGAAGCAGAGGCCGAATGGTGAGAGGCGCTTCAGTTTGTCCCATAAAGATGGAAGCTGCCACGTTTAGAGATTCCGCGCCGCTCACGCCCATCAAGCGGTTCATGACCCATGCCATGCCCTTGATGATGATCTGCATTACCCCCAGGTGATACAGCAGCGCAAAAAACGCAGAGACAAAAATAATCGTCGGCAAAACTTGAAAGGCAAAGATGAAACCAAGCTGAGACGAACCGGGATCGAGAAAAGGCAAATGCGCGTTGGGATCGGCAGGGTAACCGAGATTTCCAAAAACGAAAGTTGATCCTTTAAAAGCATAAGCCAGCAGTTTGTTTACGGCTGTTCCGGCTGTTTGCAAGGTACGCTGGCCCCAGGTAAAGCGGATTACGATCCAGGCAAACAGGAATTGCAGGCTCAGTCCCCACAAGACCGTCTTTAGCCGGATGGCGCGACGGTTGGTGGAGAACAGATATGCGATCGACAAAAACACGGTGATGCCCAGCAAACCCGCGTATCGCGACATTGGGTCCTTTTAGCTAGAAGTTGAGGTTGTGTTGAAAAAATCTCGTCCATTGTAGCTGGAGTGTCAAGGGAATCGCCGTGATCGCGCGTATCGGGAGAAACAAAACCTGCCACCACACACAGAGGCAGAGATTTTAGAACCGGCTTTCAAAATCAGCGAAGGTTTCTTCCAGCTTCCATTCGGCTTGGGCTTTTTCGCTGGCTGCAAGGAGAGCCGCGCAGCCGCCGGACGGTTTGCGTACGCTGATATTGTTCGTGACACAGGCAGCCGCACGCTGCGATTTGGCGGCATTTTTCCAGAGACTTTCTCCGGGCAAAAAACTGTATTCCAAACTGGCGCGAGCGAACTTCTTCAGGTCCTGATATTTCAGATGGTAAGTTTCGGCGGCGCGCTGAAACTCCTGTGTGATGTCGCCGCGAGAGACGCCCGGATCGTCAGTGGCCAAAGCAACAGGCACGCGATACTTCAGGTACATCGGAAGCGGATGATGATCGCCTGTGACGTTGAGAATCACGTCATTGCTGGTGAGGCAGATTTCGACCAAGACATTTTCTTTTGCCATCATGCGGAGAAGAGCTTCAGGATCGAATTCCTGCATCACGTCCACACCATGGCCAATGCGCTCAGCGTGGCCTTGCTCAATCGATGCGCGTACGTGAAATAGATATTCCGGTGGAACAAGGTTTTGCGTGAGCTCTCCGGCGTGGAGCGTGATGTGGACTTTGGGATAAAGGCTGTGAAGATAATCCAGCATGCGCATGTGCAGATTGAAATCATGGATCGGCAGGTATGCGTCTTCAGGCATAACGAGATTCAGACCGACGACGCGAGAGTCTTTGGACGCCAGCTCAAACCCGGCAAGGATCTGGGCAAAGACTTTCTCCTTCTTTAGACCACGACTGACCTGATAGAGATAATGTGTCAGCACGTTGCAGCCGGGATCTGATTTTGGTTGGCCGCAGCCGAGTTCTTCATTTTCTTTGTTTTCAGTTTCATTCAGAAATCGGCTGGCGTGTGCCACGATGGTCGGCAGTCCGCCACTTATGAGCTGGTCCCTTAAATTGCGCAAGTTAACATCAACCGACTCTTGTTCATTCCATTGCAAAGAGCCCCCAAGGTCAGCGGCAGCGCCTCCGTCAGGGTTGAACATGGTTTCAAGATATTGCAGATGGCCGGCGGCGGCGCGGGACCTGGCTTCCGCCAGCATTTCCGCGGTGTGGCCGTTGGTGGCTGCGCCAAATTTGCCGAAAGTAGCAAAAAAATGGTCGTGACCGGATTCAGCGCCAGCGACGAACTGCCGCATGGACAAAGCGTCCAGGAGATGGCCATACAGCGTGCTGTCCTGGAGGGCGACGCTCGCGGGAGGCTTGCCAGCGGCGGGATCGCACGGAGGCTGCGTCAGCGCCAGCGCGGCGCGATCGACGCATAAGCCATCTTGAGCTGCGTACTTAATGAAGTTCTCTGCATAGACCGCGCCTGAGAGATGATTATGCAGATCACCGCCTTTGGGCATCTGTTGCAGAAATGTGTGCAGCAGCAAAGGCTGATTTCGCATGGACTCAAAATATCGCGCAGTCTTTTGCTCCGCTGAAGCGGCCGGCGCAGGCTTCTTCTGCGGCCATGCAGAAGGAGCATAAATCGCAATAAAAACGGTGAGCAGGCAGATGCGCAGAGATTTCAAGGAGCGCGAGACTAACATGAAGGGAACTATAGCATTACAATTTGAGTTCCGCACCGCGCTGCACCGCGCTTGCGATGGAAAGGATTTGCGCGACCCATATTTGCGCGACCAACGATGAGCATCAGTGACGATTTTACCCAGGCGGAATTCGCAGCCAAGCATATTTCCTCAAAGAGCCCCATCAAACCGGCAGTGGCCATTGTGCTGGGGTCGGGGTTGGGAGGATTTGCCGACGAGATGACCGAGGCGGTCCGCATCAGCTACAACGATATCCCGCATTTTGCGCGCTCCACGGCCGTGGGACACGCGGGCCAGTTGGTGATGGGCAACATTGGCGACTGCCCCGTGGTGGTGATGCAGGGGCGGGTGCATCTTTATGAAGGGTATCCGGTGCGCAGCGTGGTGTTTCCCATGCGAGTTTTCTCGCGCATGGGAGTGCGTGCCGCAATCCTGACGAACGCTGCCGGCGGCATCAATCCGGAGTACGGACAAGGGCGGCTGGTGGCGATCAGTGACCACATCAACCTGCAAGGGCAGAATCCGCTGGTTGGACCGGAAGACCCGAATCTCGGGCTGCGGTTCATCGACATGAGCGAGGCGTATTCGCGCGATTATCGGCGAGTGGCGGTTGAAGCCGGGAAGCGGCTGGGGATTCCAGTAGGCGAAGGCGTTTACGCTGCCATGCTGGGTCCGAGCTATGAAACTCCCGCGGAGATACGTTTTTTGCGGACGATTGGCGCGGACCTGGTGGGAATGTCCACAGTGCCGGAAGTAATTGCTGCGCGACAAATGGGAATCAAGGTGCTGGCAATTTCCTGCGTCACCAACATGGCCGCGGGCACGACGGACGCGCCGATTAATCATGAAGAAGTGCTGGAGATCGGAAAGAAAATTTCCGGACAATTCAAAGCGCTTCTGCGCGAGGTGGTGCCGCTGATCGCAAAGGATGTGGCGCAGGAGTGAGTTGCTCATTATTGGTCCCCGATGACACGATGAACCAGTTGTCGTTTTTGCAGAAGCGGCGTGGCGGAAATCGTATAACTCTTTTCGATGAGCGGAGCGGCGCTGGCCAGACGCTCGGCGGAATTGTAATGAACGGTGCAGAGCGCTTCGCCAGCGGAAACAGAGTCGCCGATTTTTTTGTGGACGATAATTCCCACGGCGGGATCCACGGAATCTTCTTTGCGCGCGCGTCCGCCGCCAAGAAGCACTCCCGCGGTGCCAATCTGCTCACACATGATCGCCGTAATGAATCCTGAAGCAGGACTTTTGACTGCGGTTTTTTGCGCGGCCTGTGGCAGAAGTCCCGGATCATCCATCACGGCGGCGTTTCCGCCTTGCAGGCGAATCATCTCGCGGAATCTTTCGCGGGCCTTGCCGCTGGCGATCATCTGCTCGGCCAGTTCCCTGCCTTTGTCAACGCTGCCAACGCGCTTGCCCAGCAGAAACATCCACGCGGAAAGAACGATGCTCAGCTCGCGCAGATCGTCCGGCCCGTGGCCGTTCAGGACCTCAATGCACTCAGCAACTTCCAGCGCGTTGCCCACGGCGCGGCCCAAAGGCTGGTCCATATCGGTAATCAGCGCAGAGACGCGCTTGCCCAGGCGCTGACCGGTTTCAACCATCAGCTCAGCAAGAAAAACCGCGTCTTTTTCCGACTTCATAAAAGCGCCGCTGCCGGTCTTTACGTCCAGCACCAGAGCGTCAATGCCTTCCGCAAGCTTCTTGCTCATAATGGAAGCGCAAATCAGGTACGGACTTTCCACGGTGCCGGTCACGTCGCGCAGCGCGTAAAGCTTTTTGTCAGCGGGCGCAATCTCAGCCGTCTGGCCGATCAACCCTGCTCCGCACTGCGCCAGCACGCGGCGAAAGTCGCTGACAGAAAGATTCACGTTGAAGCCGGGAATGGATTCCAGCTTATCCAGCGTGCCGCCGGTGTGGCCAAGGCCGCGTCCGCTGATCATGGGGACGTACAAACCAGCCGCCGCGACAATCGGCGCAATAATCAGCGATGTTTTGTCGCCGACGCCGCCGGTGGAATGCTTGTCCGTTTTGGCCGCCGGAAGCTCGGAAAAGTCGAGCACCTGGCCGGAGTTAAGCATGGTTTCAGTGAGCGCGGCCAGTTCAGCGCGCGACATGCCGCGCAACAGCACAGCCATCAGCCACGCCGATATCTGATAGTCGGGAATCTCGTCACGGGTGTAGCCGTTGACGAGAAACTCGATTTCGTTGCGCTCAAGCTCCACGCCATCGCGCTTACGGCGGATCAGGTCTGTGACTAGCATTTTTTCAGGGGCTAAAGCCCATTTGAGCTCTTACGGCACGGCTGAAGCCGCGCCCTGACACTTGTCCGGCACGATGAAACATTTTCTGAGCTGCAAAATTATCAGGTCAGACGGAACGTTTCCGGCAGCAAATCCGCGATGTTCATCTCCATGTAATCGGTCTGGCCGCGAAAAACCACAGCCGTATTCGCGCCAAATTCGGCAATTACCTGGCGGCAAGCGCCGCAGGGGGGGCATGGGACGTCATTTTCAGTGACAATGGCAATCCCTTTCAGCTTCAGCTTGCCCTGGACCTGATGGACGGCGTTAAAAATGGCCGCACGCTCCGCGCAGATGGTCAGCCCATACGAGGCGTTTTCCACGTTGGAACCGGTATAAAGGTGGCCATCGTCAGTAATAACGGTGGCGCCCACACGAAACTTGGAATATGGCGCATAAGCGTGTTGCAGCGCCGCCGTGGCCATTCCCAGCATCATGGCGCGCTCTTTGTCTGAAAGTGTGATTGGTGGCATTCAGTAGCTCCTCGATGAGAACAGATACAGTAACATTTTGTGGTGAATGGGATATCCTAGCGCATTTTGGTGAGCGAAGCAATAGCGAATAACAAAATCTTACCACGGATGAACACGGATTCGGAATGACCTTTACCGCGGATCAACGCGGATGAACGCGGATTGGGGGAAAAACAATAGCATGGCTCAGGAGAATGACATGCCGACCGAGGTAAATATCTACGAGTGCGAAGTGAAGAAGCTTTTCAGGGTAGGTGAGATTAATGAGTGGCGGTGGGTGGTGAGGCTGGTTAAAGACGCGATATCGGATGGCGTCACCCAATTTCGATGCAAGGATTGTCATGGCGCGGTGAAGCTGCATGGGAAGAATGTGGCGCACGGGCCGGCACCACACGTGGAACATAAATCCAGACAGGATTCAGAATACTGCCCTGCGGGGATATATTTCCGACAGAACCCTGGGAGAGAGCCGAGGGTGTCGTTAATGCCGGTGAAGTAGCGGTGGGTAACGCGTTTCGGGTTTTTTCCGTGCGGCACGTTACGCGCATCCTAACGTGCGAGGGAATGTAGCTTTTCAAACTGGAGGATACAAACGATATGGCTCTCCGCGAAATAGGCGAAAAAGGTGAAACTTACGATGTTTCAGGGTTGAGTCATCGGCGGGAATTTGACCTTGTATGGAATTCGATAGCACTAAACGATCGAATTGCGATCGAAGCAGAAATAAACCGGCGACTTGACCAGTTGATATCGTCGCCTGATCCAAATTGGGGTTCGATTACAAACACATCCATTGAAGGTGGCAAGATCAACCCGACTACTGGGATCAGGGGCGACTGGTCTCACGGTCCTTTTCAGGCGATTTATATTGCGTGTGGTCTTGATGAAGAACGCGCTGGAATGCTTTATGGAAATGTATGGAAAAAGGTCATCATCGAAAGAGAAGAACGTTGGATAGGTATCCGATCTGAACCGACATTCCCCAATCGAGGCATTAGTCTGGGCGGCAAGAGTTACTTCCTTGATGACGGTCAGTAAACCCACCGTGCCGCACCTACGGTGCTACATCCTTTTCAAACACTATTCGTTTTGCCATCGTCTAAAACCACGACTGTAGTGCAATTTAGATCTTCCTTTTAAACAAGCTCACTGGCTGTTATGTGCCAAGTGTTACCGAATCAAACATTGCGTTAATGAGGTCTGCCACGATAGCGATTACATCTGCTGATGGCCCGGTAACTGGGGCGAATTCAAGGTGCGATAAATCGTTTCGGAGGTCAATTCCCGCCTCCATTCGTTCCAACTGCCACATCTCTATGATTCCCTTCTTAAGAAGTGAGCGCAACAACTCATATGAGGAATTCGGGAATTTCTCGCCGTTAACGGTGATTTTACGGTTTACTCTCCAGTGCTGGTACAAGTCTTTGTGGGTTGGCTGCACGAACTTCGTGCTGCTTCCATTGCCGAATTCCACAATCGTATCTTTTGGCAGAGTTGCGCTCCATCGGGCCTGAAGAGCCGCTTCCAGTGCCAAAAATGCGTAGTGCTGGGATGTGGTGGAAAGCGCATACGAGAAATATGAGAACACAAACAATTGTTTGGCTGTCTCGAAGGTTCGCTTGACCGATTCCGGCACTTGGGGAATGAGCACGATATCGCTCATCATGGCCTGCCACTCCTCAAGCGTTGGGGGTGCACCTGTTCGAGCATTGACAAAGGGTTGTTTGCACCGCAGCAGTTCGGAAGCAGTCAGGATCGGATCTGATGGAACACCGTATTTACTCTTATAGTCCGTCGTCTTGCAAAAGTTTGCCTGAATGACGTGCCAGAACGAATTACACAAGAAATCGTAGAATTCCTGCGCGTAGCGATCAAGTGCATCACTGACTTGGTACGGCACAATGTCGGTTATGAACGACCAATTGCTGTCGAAAAACGTTGACGGCCTAAAGTCATAAAAGTTCGCTAAATCAACACCAAAAGACTCTCGTAATAAAACGAGATCGAGAGACTCCTGACGTACGACACCCAGAAACTCGGCATCGGTTGTTCTTGGACGAGACAGGTCATGGCAAATTACTGTATTTAATGACGTCGCTTGCTCTTTTCCGCACTCGACAAGCAGTATCCTGATGGCACAGGGAAATTCATTGAGGGCGCTCTGGAGCGCAGCCACTTCAGGCGCTAAGTCGCACTGCTTTCTTTTTCCGAAGCGCTTGCCATATTCGGCTCGGAGGCGACGGGCGATCGTTCCGGCAATCTTGTTCCAGTTGACGGGAATTGGTGTGGAGGCGGCCATCTAGTTGCGTCTTGTTGGCACAGACAAATGTTTGATTGCCGGACAACGCACTTCAATGAAAGCATGACCGTGACGAAATCGTCTACAGCAATGTAGACGGCACAAACAGAGAAATCTGCTGTAAGTCATTAAAAAGAATGTCGGGAAAGAGGGTTTTGAGTCTCCGCCCCCTGGTTGCGAACCACGATCTTCGGCCAGTTTGAAGGATTTCCGAATCCTCAAGAGATCGTGGACTCACGATTCCATTGCTTTGATTTCCCTATCCTGCAATGCAATTTAAAACACCGAATATGCTTATTATCATTGACTCCGCTGTTACTTTCGCCTATTATACGCTATACCGCCTGGACCACAAAACGGGCCCTGCTTTGACTCTCTTTTTCCAAGGATTTGAGCTCAAATTTGTAACGGCGCGAACATGCTAATGGTTCCGAATCGTGCTGGCATCGAAAACTTTGTATTTCCGGGCGGAGAAAGCGATATGACACTATGCCGGAGTACGTGCCAGAGCAAACGAAACCTACAAACGGAAATCAACAACCAGAACAACACCCCAGTCAACCACTGGAGGTACAACCTGACGGCACCTGGATTTTAGGCCGGGGAGCCGACCGATGGATGCCCACCAAGTATCAGATTGGCGATATGCGCTGGCTGGTGGAAAGAGACCTGCGCAATGAACTGGGCGTCCCGCCAAAATATGCGCGGGACGCGGAAAAAATAGAGTTCCACAAGCGGCAACTGGCGTTGCTGGACCTGGCCAAACAGGCCCCGCGATGCGAGCACGTTTTTACCGACGGCCGGTGCTGCAAAGCGCCGCGCGTGAAGAAAGGCAAGCTGTGCTATGCCCATACGCTGATGGAAGAGAAGCGTCCGCTGGAGCTGAACCTGCCTCCGCTGGAAGACGCGAACGCCGTGATGCTGTGGCTGATGGACACATTACGCGGACTAGCTGAGGGCCGAATCACCGAAAAGTCAGCAGGGCTGATGTTTTATGGCCTGCAACTGGCCATGGTGAATGCGCGCTTTACGACTTTCAGGGACACGAACCATGCGGAGATGGTAACGACAGCGCCAAGGGATCGTCGGAATCGCCGAAATCGCGCGGAATCGCCGAAATCGGAAGAAAAAGCGCTACCGCAGAGGGCACAGAGGAACACGGAGGAAGAAGCAACCCTGAGTTTTACCGCAAAGGGCGCAGAGGTCGCAAAGAGGGACGAGCAACGGGAGTTCGCGACATCCATCCCGAAATCGGAAGAAAGAGCGCTACCACAGAGCACACAGAGGAACACGGAGGAAGAAGCAACCCCCTCTTTTACCGCAAAGGATGCAACGGACGCAAAGAACGAAGAGCCAGCGGGTGCGGGCCGGGATTTCAGCGCAGAGAACGCAGAGGTCGCAGAGGTAAAGGTCGCAGAGGTAAAGGTCGCAGAGAAGGAAGGCCAGGAAGAAGGTACGGGATTGAGGATTGAGGACCGGCTGAAGGGCCAGAATGCGGAGGGTATCCCCGGGGTTGAATCGGCTAAGTCTATATTTTTCGGGGTTGAGCTAGGGGAGGGGGTGGCAGATAACCGCCCGGTAATGCCACCATCCGAACCGCCCCGGAAAGGCAGCCAAAGCGAGGTCCTGGTGGTCCCCAAAGACATTGAGCACCACGCAGGGAGGTAAAAGGAGGCTACCAAAATACCTGTTCCATCCAGCTACTCACCGTTGTCTAAGTTCATGTAAGGGAAAGGACACCTGTGGCAGCGCAATCGACATCTGTGGCTTCAATGTATCCGGCAGCAGCGGAAGCGGCCAGAGACAAAGCAGTTGCTATAATCCCGGAAATGGGCTGGCAGGACCTTACGGACGAGGCGCTGATTGCCCGGTACCGCGCGGAAGCCGGCCAGGCACAGGCCGAACAGTACCTGAATGAGCTGTTTCGACGTCACCACGTAAAGGTGGCGCGCTGGTGTTTGTCGGTCACGGGAGATCGTGAGTCGGCGGCCGATCTGGCCCAGGAAATCTGCGTAAAGGCCTACCAGAACCTCTCTTACTTTAAAGGCGAATCCAAGTTTTCTACCTGGCTCTATTCCATTACCCGCAACCATTGCCTCAATGCAGTCAGGTCCAGAGCGAGCGCCCCGCAACTGGACTCTGACGAATTGCTCATGGACACGCTGCCTGATGTTAAAGACAGCGCCCTGGCGCAAGTGGAGCGCAAGCAACAGGCCGACATTGCGCGGCAGCTAATTAATGAAACGCTGGAAGAAACCGAGAAAGCCGTTTTTACCATGCACTTTGGGGAAGAGCTTCCGCTGGACGTGATCACGCGCATGCTCAACCTGACGAACGCCAGCGGAGCGAAAGCTTTTCTGGTAAGCGCCAAAAGAAAACTGGATCGCGCAGCAAAACGCTGGCAGGCAAGAGCATAACCCCTGAGGAGATTTGTCATGGCCGACAATACCAAAACCTTAAAGATGTGGCAGGAAGCAGCAGCCGAAACCAAAGAATGTCTGCCGCTGGAAACGCTGGAGCGGATGATGGAGAACTCGTCCGCCGACGCGAAAGCCGCGGCGCACCTTGCGGGCTGCGCCCACTGCCAGACCGAACTGGCCATGCTGAAGAACTTCGAACAGTCCACTCCGTCCGCCGATGAAGGCGCTGCCGTGGCCTGGATTGCCTCCCAGTTGGCGCGCCAGCAAAATGCTCCTGCGGCGCAGCAGAAAGTTGCCCGCATTCCCTTCTGGCGCACCATGTTCCGCGTGCCGTATATGGCTGGAGCAGCGGCGCTGGCCGCGGTGCTGATCTTTGGATTCTCTTTTTACCACGGCAATTCAGATGGGCCGGGAAGGATCAATCCTGGCTTGGGCGACGGAAATTTCCGTAGCGGCTCCATCCACCTTGTGAGCCCGATCACGGAACAGAATGCTCCACCGGCTGAATTCCGCTGGGACGCAGTCCAAGGCGCAAGCAGCTACCAAGTGGAACTGAAAGACGTTGCGGGAATCACGCTGGCCAGCGCCAAGTCAACGCAAAGTGTTCTGCCGGTCACGCCGGAGATGAAGGCCAACATGGTTTCCGGCAAGCCACTCAAATGGAAAGTAACGGCGCTGGATGCAAATGGAAAAGAGATCGCAAATTCGAGTACTGAACAGTTCAAGATCAAGTAAATTCAAGGTGAAATAAATTCAAGGTGAAGTAAGAAACTGCAAGATGCGGATGAAATGAAGGTGGGAAATCAAGCTCGCCCACTACTAAGGTGCGTCATCCCGATGGGCGTAAGCGAGCCCGCGCTTTCATCAGCGGGCGAGTAGCCCAGAGGGACCTTGTGTTTGCTTTTATAAAACCGCTCGCGCAGCGAGCTTCTTCCTTCGCCGCAATCTCAGGAAGATAAACACGGCGAGTGCAATGAGCAAAACAGGTAAAGCCAGCACTTGCGATGGAATAAATCGCGGAACGGGCTCAGCGCCATCGCCATTAAGAACAAAAGCAGCCCAATATTTTGGATGGCTAAGCTCGGTCCCGGAATGCAGAAAGTCCAACTTGGTCAGCCGCAGCGCTTCTGCTTTGGATTGATGCTTTTTGAGCAGATAAAAATAGAAGTGCTGCATGAATTGTGACGTTGGCCCATCCGGAACGCGCCACAACGTGGTCAGGGCGGAGCGCGACCCGGCAGCCAGCAGCGCGCGGCTGAAAGCCTGAATGCCTTCGCCGGGGACAAGGCGTCCGCGTTCAGTATCGCAGGCGGAGAGCGTGGCCAAGCTGGTGCCGCGAAGATCGAGATCGTAAAGCTCTTTGAGAAATAAATAATTGTTCGGCTGGCCCGGCTCGTCCGGCGAGAAGAGCAAGCGCGAACGCTCAGGATCGTCCATGTCCGCGACGGCGTGCGTGCTCACATGCAGCAACGCGGCGCCGGAATGGGCAGACGTAAAAAAAGTTCCTTTGCGATCGTCTGGGCCGAGGAAAAGTTTTGTGCGGCCGGCGCTCATACGGGCGATGCCGCGAATTTCCTCGCCCGATGCAGGCAGCGATCCGCTGCTCTCTCCGCGTTGCGCGCTGGTCAGCGAGCTTTCACCGCCGCCGATGACCGCTGGATCGCCAAAGCCGACGAGCTGTTGCTGCCACGGCAAGCGCGTTGCAGAGGCATTTTGCATTGCGCCGCGCAGCAGCAAGACGGCGCTGGGCATGTATGTGACGTCACGGGTTTCCAACAGCGGCTGTCCGGAAGCGGCAGGTAGAAGCTCAATCGGCAGCAGGCTGAGGAAACCATCAGGAACGATCAGCACATGCGAGTAATGGTCCTCAGTGAGCGGCGCGATGTCCTTCGGCAGCATGCTGCTGATTTTCTGAAAATCTTTTTGCCAGTCGCTGCTCAGATTGTCAGGAAGCCCGGTAATAAAGCGTTGCAACGCATCCATTTCAACGGCGGAAAAATGGCTTTGGGAAATGCCGGCACCTTCGCGAGTTACCCACACCGCGGCCACGCCGTCGGCGCCAGCCCAGAACTCAATGAGTGCGGTCTGCGGATCGAGTCGCGCCTGGATGGAGTAGAGCGTGAGCGCGTCGGGCGAAAGCTTGGCGCCAAAAAACCTGTCTTGAAATACGCGAGCGCGGCTGCGTTCCATAAACTCAAACGCGGCGGCAGCGTCATTGCGCTCCAGAAGAAGTTTGATCAGCGCGTCGTAAACGTCGCGCTTGTCCGCCAGAAAATCCGCCTTCAATCGCGAGAGCTGCAATTGCGAACGCAGGCTTTCAATCCGGTGAATAGCGTCACGAAATTTTGCTTCCGCCGCTGCCGTTTGGCCGTCCTTCAACGCAATCTTGCCCAGCGCGTTCACGGCTTTCCACTGCTCTTCCACAGTGCCAAGCTTGTCAGCTTCCGCCAGCGCTGCCGTAAATTCCTTCTCCGCTTGTGGCAGTTTATCCATACGGTAAAGCGCCTCTCCACGATAAAGCAGCGCCTGCATGGCCTCACGTTGATTTTTGGTCTGCGCGGCCAGAGCGCGCACACGATCAAACGTCTTCAGCGCATCGGGCAATCGTCCCAGATCCAGTGCCAGAACAATGCCGCTGTTCTTCAATACGCCCAACTCGCCATCAATATCTTTCTCTTTCGCGTAATACTCATCGGCATAGCCATAAAATTCAAGGGCCTGTTTTGCATCGCCCAGGCGTCGATAAGCCGCTCCCATGTTGGCGTTGAGATGGCCAAGGTCGCGCGGCGTAGCAGCTTCCGGATGGGCCAGAACGTCGTTATATATCTTGATAGCGCGTTGGTCGTTGCCGAGACGTTGATAGAGCGTTGCCAGATTCAGCAGAGTGAACTGTCGCCACGTGGCGCTCCACGGCTCTGCCTTGGATTTCTCCACATATTGCAGCGCGGATTCATACGTCCGCAACGCCTCAGAATATTTTGCCTGGTAGTAATACACGATGCCGAGATTGTTCAGGATCAGCACCGCAGTCTCCGCGTTCCCGGTTTCGGAGGTCAGCTTCAATCCCAGATCGAGTTCGGCTGCGGCTTCGGGATAATCACCCGCGTTAGAAAGCGCCAGGCCGGCATCGTCATGGGCCAGAGCTTCACAGTTTTTATCATGCATCTTCCGGCAGGCGGCAGCGCTCTCGCGGGAAAGCTGCACTGCGCGGGAATATTCTCCAGCCATGGTAGCGATGTCGCTCAGGTTGTTGAGCGTGTCAATGAGTTCCGGGCTTGCGGGCTGCGAGCGCAGCGGCGGGAGGACTGACTCATAGATTTTCTGCGCTTTGTCAGAAGATCCCGCGTCACGCAGAGATTTGGCCTTGTCAATCTGCGCCTTAAACTGCGCGGCCGCCGATGCCTGTCCAATGGCATGGACTGCGGCAAACAAGACTGCCAACGCAGAAACAAGAATGATGGTTTTCTTTGGCACAGTGGTTAAGAAAAGTATATGGGAGATTGCCGCAGAGGGGTCGTGCGGGTGGAACTGGAACTGCTCAGTAAAATCGTGCGATTGCATTTCTGCCGTCTTTCCTTGGAGCGACCAGATTATGAACGGTAAAAACAGAAACATAGGCTGCCAAAAATCGTGACAAACCTGTATCATCCATTTTTACCCGAGGAGAACCCATGCGGCTGAAAACCACCCTGATGATAGTGCTCACCCTGTCCATTGCCCTGCTCGCCCAAACCAAGAAGCCGACCAAAGCAGCCGACAAGAAGGACGGCCCGACTGCAGTCACTGGCAAGCCCACCACCACGCCCAGCGGGCTGGAATATTGGGACATCAAGAAAGGCAGCGGCAAACTGGCGGAGAAAGGTAAAAAAGTAAGCGTGCATTACACCGGCTGGCTCACCAATGGCAAGGAATTTGATAGCTCACGTGATGCGGGCGAGCCAATTCAGTTCGATCTCGGCACAGGCCAGGTCATTAAAGGTTGGGATGAAGGCATTGCGGGAATGAAAGTGGGCGGCCAGCGGCAGCTGCGCATTCCTCCGGCGCTCGGCTATGGAGCCCGAGGCTTTGGCTCCTCTATCCCGCCAAACTCCACGCTGGTTTTCGATGTTGAGCTGATGGATGTGAAATAAGAAAACCGGCTCTTAGCTCTTGGCCCTTGGCTCTTTCGCCTTTTGCTTTTGGTGGTTTTCCGATTGCACAATTAGCCATTAGTTAAAAAGAAAGCTGCCGCGAATTGCGAATGAACACTAATCAAAAAACTACAAATATGATTCGCATCTATTCGCGTGATTCGCGGCTAATTCCTTTTCTATCGGCTACTCTCTGCGGAAGTCTGCGCTATTTCATTGGCTGATTGCTGACGGCTGACCGCTACCTCGCCAGAAACCAGAAAAACAGCAGGTTGGAAATCAACATGCCTGTTACGGCGCAGCCCAGCCAGAAGTTTTCAAAGCGGCTGTTGGTGGTGCGCATGATCTTGGAATTGTTGGAGAGCAGCAGAATGTAAGCGAAGATCGGCACCAGGACGATGCCTGCCAGCGCCTGTGACCAGTACAGCACGTGGACCGTATTCACTCCAAAGAAGTCGATCACCACGGCCAGAAAGACCGTGGCCGAGATCATCACAAAGAAGAGTCTCGCATTCCATGGCTCCATGGAAAGTCCTGAGCGCCAGCCCGCAGCTTCCGCCACGCTGAAGCAGAGTGACGCCACCAGGATCGGCAGCGCAATCATACCTGAAGCGATAATCCCTAACGCAAACAGCACAGTGCCTAAAAATCCGAAGGATCCCAGCGCCTCTGATGCCGTGCGTGTCGTCATATTTGAGGGATCAAGTACGTGCATATGCGACGCCGCGACCATGGCCGAAAGCGAAATCAGGCACGCAACAAACGTTCCTGCGTGCGACTCCGTCACGTGCGCCTTGGCCAGTCCTTCTGGCAAGCCGCGTTTGGAACTGGTCTGCCACACGATAACGTCCGGCGTGAGCAGTGAGCCAAAGACAGCCACCACGCCCATCATGTATCCCGAATTCACTTGCATATGCGGGAGCAACACGTCTTTGGCCAGCTTAGTAAAGGAATCCGTAACGTGATATGCCGCCAGAACATAAGCGATCAGAATCAACGTAAGCCCGCCCAGCATTTTGGTGGTCTTCTGGTAGTCGCCGATGATCAGCACATACCAGACGGTAAATCCCACAATGGCGAGAAAAAACAGACGCGGAGACATGGTCAGGAGAGAGCAGCTATCGCTCACGGCCACAATATCGCCCACAATCATGGCTAGGTTTACCGCCACAATCAGCAAAGCTATGATCATGGCCATCTTGCGGCCATAGTGCTCCCGGATTAGCTCTACCAGGCCCTTTTTTGTTTCCTGGCCTATCCGCGACGAGACAGCGAACACACTGAACAGAACGGGAACGCAAAGCGCGACCACCCAGCCCAGCGACGTTCCGAAACTGGCGCCTGCCACAGTGGCCGTTAGGACGGCCGCCGGATCAAGGTCCGCAGCGCCGGCGATGATTCCGGGCATCGTACGCGCGGCCTTATCCAGCAGCGTGGACTTCGGATCCTCGGGAGCAGTTTTCTGGGCCAAGTGAAGGGCTTGCATTGTGAATCCATTCACTTAGAAGCAGATGCAGCTCTGCTAGTTGGAAGCCTTAGTAAAGGAAGGTTAGAGGAAATGTACCCCGCATTCGGGACGGTTTTCCCAAAATGGAACTCTGGTTGGGGCCGAACTGGCGCACTCAATAAGCCCGCTTTTTATGAAAATGGCGGCCACTCTGCGCATTCGTCGGCCGTTGCAGGCGCGTCCAGCGTTCCTCTGTCACTGGTCCGGACGACCGAATCTGAAGTCGAGCAGAAGCTTTTTCGTCCGGTACTCCCAGAAACCTGAGGTGTAGCTGTAACCACGTAATTCGAGCATACGCCGGCTGAATCGCATACGGCAGAAACGGTGAACTTATAACCAGTCTTGGCGCACCACTGCCCTGCTGTGCACCGCGAAGCACCCACGATATTGTTGAGCAAGCAACCGCTTTGTGCCGTGCCTGTACTGCAGGAGCCGCTCGGGCCCGGGCCCAACGTCGCCAGGTCAGGTGCATAGCCATGGTCTGGATACTGAGTTGAATAAGTGATTTGAGCAGTATTGATGCTGCGCACGGTCGCGGCGGCGGCAGCCTCATTCGCTGAAACTCTGGCGCGCAGCAGGTTGGGAATAGCAATGGCGGCAATGATCGGAATAAACAGAAGGCTGATATAGCCCAGGATCAGCCCGGTCAATGCCATGCCGTCTCCTTGCAAACGTCCCATGTTCTTTCTGATCTTCGACCGTGAAATATGTCCCAGAATAATGGCTGGAATCCCCGCAAGGAATGAGAGACACAACACGAATGAAGCAATTCCCAGGACCATGCTGGCGATGGCGCCTCCGTCCGTCTTTGGCGGCTGATATTGCCGATATGGCTGGCCTTGCGGCGGATACTGCGGCGTAGATTGCGCTGGGGCCGCAGGCGCATTCAGCCAAGCCGATGTTGCTGCCGGACTAGGCGTGGTTGGCTGTTGCGGCGGCGGTGGAGGCGTGGGCGCCGCATGAACGGGCGTTGCGCATTGCGGACAAACCGTGGCATCTTCGGGCATGGAAGCCCCACATTTAAAGCAAAACATTCACACCTCGCTCGGCTTCCGCTTCGCTAAATTGATATTGGAATTCTGCTGTCGAAAAGTACTTCATTCCACTTGAAAAGGCAATCATTTCGCTTACTCGGGAATCACCTTCGTAATGCTTCAAAACGCGTCGACGGGATTACTTAAAGCGCTTGAGCGCAGCTTCGGCAGCAAAGTATCCACACATCCCATGGACGCCGGCTGCAGGCGGTGTTGAGGAAGAACATAGAAAGACGCCATCCAGCGGCGTGCCATACAGGCTGGCCGTCGGGCGCAGAAACATCTGGCTCAAGTAAGCCGCCCCGCCGCCAATGTCGCCCCCAATCAGGTTAGGGTTGTGCCGCTCCATCTCCGCTGGTCCCATAACTGAACGCGCGGCGATGCAATCCTTAAATCCTGGCGCAAATCGTTCTACCTGATTTTCAATGGTCTGGGTCACGTTGCCAGTGAAACCGTTTGGCACATGGCAGTAACCCCATGCGGTATGCTTCCCTGCCGGAGCGCGGGACGGATCAAACAAGCTGGCCTGTGCAAACAGCACATAAGGACGCTCAGAAACTTTTCCCTGCCATGGCTGCCGTTCTGACTCGCAAATCTCATCCATCGTTCCGCCCAGATGCACGGTCCCTGCCTGCGCGCACTCTTTCGCACGCCATGGCACCGGCTGATGCAAAGCCCAGTCCAGTTTGTAAACGCCCGGGCCATACTTAAAGCGTTCCAGATTACGTCGATAAGAACCTGGCAATTTTGCGCCCGCCATGCGGATCAACTGACGCGGCGTCACGTCCAGCAGGATCGCTCGCGCCGGAGGCAACTGCTCCAGCGATTCTACGTAGCAATTCGTAATCACCTGCCCACCCAGCGATTCCAGATATTTCACCAGCGCCGCCGTAAGCTGTTGCGATCCGCCACGCGCAAATGGCCATCCTGCGGCATGGCCTGCGACCGCCAAGACCAGAGCCACAGCCGAAGTTGTAAGCTTTTCCAGCGGCAGCATGGAATGCGCAGCCACTCCGGCAAATAGTGCGCGGCCGCGTTCTGTCTTGAAATATGCCCGGGCTAATGACGTTGCCGGCCGAATCGCCAGCATGCCAAACTTCGCAAAGAAAACTGGATGCTTGGGAATTCCCGGCGGGACAAACACATCCTGCAACAGGTCCTGCCAGCGCGCCACCAGATCACCCATGAGCCGCCGATAGCCGTCGCCATCCGGACTCCCATTCACATTTAACGACCGAGCGGTCTCATCCAGCGATTGGTGCAGCATCATCGCCGAGCCATCATCTAGCGGATGCGCCAGCGGAGCAGGCGGAAACGCCCACTTTAGTCCGTGTTTCTCGAGCGGCAGCTCGCGCAGAAAGGGCGAGCACACAACCATGGCGTAAATCGTGGAACAGACGTCGTGGACAAAACCGGGCAGCGTCAACTCCGCTGACCGCACGCCTCCGCCGGCAGTGTCCGCACCTTCCAGCACCACAACTCGCTTGCCGGCCTGGGCCAGACGAATCGCCGCCGCCAGCCCGTTAGGCCCTGAGCCGACTACGATGGCGTCGCAATCGGGAACTTCCAGCTTTACTGGTTTGTCTGGCACGATGCTAAGGATAAATCATGCCTAAGGATAATTCGAGACGGAGCTGATGCGTATGTTGAAAGTGCAATGCAGTACTCCGTCCTTGCTGGCTTGCAGCGGCTGAACGTTTGCGAACTTACCCAACGCATCGGAAGCGGCAATCTGTTCCGGCTTAAGAAACTTGTCTCCGGCAAATTGCAATTCAGGAGTCCATTGCAGCGGATACCCTGGACCCCAGACGTGAAAATGCACGTGGGCGGGAATGGTCATTCTGGGATAGGATGCGGGCTTGATGGTGTGAAATGCGTAATGCCCCTGAGCATCTGTTTTGGCCCAGCCATGCAGTCGTGCAACGCGCGTCTTGGGATCATTGTGATACTCGCCGGTTGCGTCCGTCTGATAGGCATACACGATCACGTTGGCCGCTGGCGTAACGCCATCTGGAGAAAAGGCCTGACCAGAAATTTCCAGCCGCTCTCCGGGCTCATTTGCATTGGCGATTGTGCCGACGGATGAAACAGTTGCCGGTGGTGGCGGTGTGGGTGGCGGTCCATTTTGTGCCCTGGAGAAGCTGGCATTCGTGATCACAAAAGCCAGAAGCAAAGTCGCAATCGTCTCCGGTACTTTCATTTTCAATCTCCTTTTAAAGGAGCTCTGCCTTGAAACTCTATCGTTTGACCCTGAATTTCCGCGTCACTGATTTTCCATTGCGCGTGGCCTGCACCATCACGGCGCCACGATTCAGCACGTCTTCAGTCAGTGCGATGGAAAGCGCCGCCGTGCCGGAACCATCAGCTACGCCGCGTGCTAGCTCCAACCCATCCGAGGCAATTACTCCGCGCACCACGATCTCTGCTCCATTGGCGGGCTGTCCTGAATCGAGTACCTGAAAACTTACTGGCAGGTTCGGAGTGTCATCCGCCGGGATTGCCAATTTCCACTGCAAAGAAAGGCCAGAACCGCCAACATCCTGCACGTCAACTCCGCTGCCCAGCACGGAACTCATCTGCCCTTGCTGGATGGCGTCAATCACCGCCTTGTGTTGCATCTTTAGCAATTCGTGCATGGCTTCCGTGGAGAAGCCCGGGTGCGATATCTCATGCGCGTAAGAAAATGCCTGCTTGCCCACGCATTGGCCTTTCACAAACACCATGGTCTGCAGCAGCAAGTCATTTTGCCGGGCCTCACTCTGGACGTGGTACACCACGTCAGCCAGTTTTACGTCAGTGTTGAACCCGAAAATCGTCATAGAAGATTGAGAGTGCCCCGGGAAAACATGGCCGCCATCAGAGAATTTCCAGTGCCCGCCAGCCGACATTTAAAAATCACTAACTCCATTCAAAGTCAAGGCCTTGACACTGTTGCGAATGGAAATTACATTCGAATGTTTGGCACTTTGTGGTTGCTCTTTCTGTACAGGCCTTTCATGCCGGAGAACAGTTACTTCGCTCATTATATTCCGTTGCTGTTTCAGGTGATCGTTGCCATTGCCCTGGCCACGGTCATGGTCACGCTCTCTCATCTGCTGGGCAAGCACAAATGGTCGCGGGCCAAGAACACCGCCTATGAGTGCGGGATTGAACCCACGGGTGATGCGCAACAGCGTTTCAGCGTCAAGTTTTACCTGGTCGGCATGCTGTTCATCCTGTTTGACGTGGAAGCAGTCTTCCTCTATCCCTGGGCCATTATCGCCCGTGAACTAAAAATGTTCGGCTTCTGGGAGATGATGATTTATATCGGACTGGTGCTGGTTGGCTTCTTCTATATATGGAAGAAAGGCATTCTCGACTGGAACGCATCGGAGAGGACAAGTAAATAATGCCTCTTGAGTCCGCCATTACCGACATCGAGCAGCTTAAAGAGCGTCCTTTTGTGGCCGATCTGCTCTCCTGGCGCGCCGAGGCCGTGGAAAGCGCCCGCTTTGACCGCAATGAGCTCACAATCTACATTACCCGGGAGGCCATCCGCGAGGCCTGTGCCCACCTGAAAGCTCAGGGCCTGACCGACTTCCTCTCTGATTTGACCTGCGCTGATTTTTATCCCCGCGAACCGCGTTTTGAACTCGCTTACCACCTGCTTTCCATGAAGCGCAAAGAGCGCGTACGGCTGAAAGTTCGCTTGTCAGGCCATGATCCTTCTGTCGAGTCGATCACCGCGGTCTGGCCTTCGGTAAACTTTTTTGAGCGCGAGCTGTTCGATTTGTTCGGCGTTCGCTTTCTTGGCCATCCTTACCTCCGCCGCATCATGATGCCGGAAGACTGGGAAGGCCATCCTCTGCGCAAGGATTATCCGGTGGAGGGCTATAGATAAAATGGGCCACTTGAACGCCAATCCGGTGCTGGACCCCACTGAAGATAGAACCATGATCCTGAACATGGGTCCGCAGCACCCTTCCACGCACGGCGTGTTGCGTCTGCTGCTGGAGATTGACGGCGAAACCATTGTCCGCATGATGCCGGACATTGGCTTCCTCCACACCGGAATTGAAAAGACCTGTGAAGCCAAGTTTTACCAGCAGGTGGTGCCGCTCACTGACCGCATTGACTATCTCTGCCCCATGGTCAACAACCTATGTTACGTGATGGCCGTGGAAAAGCTGCTGGGCTTGGAGATTCCGCCGCGCGCGCAGTGGATGCGCGTGATGCTGGCCGAACTGCAGCGCATCAGCTCACACCTGGTCTGGCTCGGCACGCACGCCCTGGATCTCGGCGCCATGTCGGTCTTTCTCTATTGCTTCCGCGAACGCGAAGACCTGCTGCGCATTTATGAGATGGTCAGCGGCCAGCGCATGATGACCTCTTATTTCCGTATCGGCGGGCTGGCGCTTGATCCTCCGCTCGGCTTCTTCGATAAGGTCAAGAAATTCCTTGATCGCTTTCCTGAGAAAGTTGACGAATACGAGAACCTGCTTACGGGCAATCGTATATTCATCGATCGCTTGAAGGATGTGGCGAAAATCAGTGGTGAAGACGCGCTTGCTCTTGGCCTGAGTGGCCCGTCTCTTCGCGCCAGTGGCATTGACTTCGATATCCGCCGCGACATGCCGTACTGCGGTTATGAAAACTTCAAGTTCAAGGTGCCAGTGTCAAAAGATGGCGATGTCTGGGGCCGTTACGTGTGCCGCATAGAAGAGTTGCGCCAGTCCCGCGAGATTGCCAAGCAGGCGCTGGAAGGAATGCCTTCCGGCCCGACCAAAGCTGACGCTCCAAAGATCGTTCTGCCTGACCGCGAGAAGATGAAGACGCAGATGGAAGCCCTCATCTATCACTTTAAGATTGTCACGGAAGGCTTTGCTGTTCCAGCAGGTGAGGTTTACCACGCCATTGAGTCGCCACGGGGTGAAATGGGCTATTACATTGTGAGCGACGGCACTGCCAAACCCTTGCGCGTCCACATGCGTTCGCCCTCTTATGCCAACCTTCAAGCTTTGCCTCAGATGTGCGAAGGCCGCCTGATCGCCGACGTGGTGGCGGCAATTGGCAGTATCGATATTGTGCTGGGAGAGATAGATCGGTAGAGATTTGTGAATTGCGAGTTGTGATTTGTGATTTTCTTGGTGATGAATGGCAAGCATGACGCCGGAGCAGCTCCGCAACAGGACCCCAGGATTTTGCGTTGCCCATAGTGAAGCTTTTTCGTTCTCTGCCTCGCTCGCCAGAAGCACAGGTAATTGGTAAGCAATTGTTACGATCTGGAACTTCTGTTGGTGCAAATTACAGAGCGGTATGCCGCTCTCGGTCGAAAGCCGAATTTATTGCCAAACTTGGGATTGTGGTTGAAGAAGCTGATGAGAGTGCGTTCTGGCTAGAACTTTTGATTAAGACCGGAACGTTCAAGAAGGAACAGGTTGAAGGTTTGCTCAACGAGGCACAGCAATTAACAGCATTGTTTAACGCCTCAAGGACAACGACGAGACGAAGTTAAATCGCAATTCACAAATCGCAAATCAGAATTTTATGGTGATTTCCGACAAACTCGACCAGTTCTTTACGGAAAAGATGAAGGAATATCCGACCAAGCGGGGTTTCCTCGTCCCGATGCTTTTATATACGCAGGATGAACTGGGATATCTGAGCGACGATGCCATTGCCCACTTGGCAAAAAAGACCGAGCTGACAGAACTGGAAGTCCGCAACGTGATCAGCTACTACTCGCTGCTGCACACCAAGCCGATGGGCAAATATCACGTTCAGGTCTGCACCAACATTAGCTGCATGCTGCGCGGCGGTGAAGAAATTCTGGACCATTGCAAAAGCAAGCTGGGCATCGGGCATAAACAGACCACGGCAGACGGAACGTTTTCTTTAGAAGAAGTCGAATGCATCGGCGCCTGCAGCTGGGCTCCTGCGATCCAAGTGAACTATGACTTCCACGAGAATTTGACGCCGGAGAAGACAGACAAAGTCTTGGAACAATACAGAAGCAAGGCGAGGCAGTAGAAATTGCCAATCTTGCCAGTACTGCCAAGATTGCCAGAATTGAATAAGCCGTTAGCAGTTGGGAGTAGAGAAAGCTGTGGACGGGAAGACTGAGCAGCTTCGCACGCGAACTAAGGAATTTGCGTTACGAATCGTGCATCTGTTTCGATCATTGCCGCCCGCGACCGAAGCACAAGTGATTGGGAAGCAGTTGTTACGGTCTGGTACTTCGGTTGGCGCAAATTATCGTGCTGCTTGTCACGCTCGGTCTAGGGCAGAATTCATAGCAAAGATCGGTATTGTGAGTGAGGAAGCTGATGAGACTGTATTTTGGATCGAGTTGCTAGCTGATATTAAAGTGGTCAAGAAGGAGCGACTTGATCCGTTGCTCAATGAGGTGCGAGAACTGACCGCAATCTTTAGAGCATCGCGGCTGACGGCAAAGAGGAAATAGTAGGTTTTCAATTTTGGCAATCTTGGCAGTTAATGGCAATTTTGGCAATCAAGAGCATGGCAATTAAAAATAATGGCTGATTTGGTATCACATCCCGACGAGGTCAAGATCGTCTCGCAACGCTTTGGCAAAAACGCGGCGGACATCGAGCAATACTTAAAGCTCGATGGCTATAAGGCTGTGCAAAAAGCCCTGACCATGTCGCCCGACGAAATCATCAATGAGGTCAAAGCTTCCAACCTGCGCGGACGCGGCGGTGCTGGATTCCCCACCGGCATGAAGTGGAGCTTTGTCCCCAAGGACACAAATAAAGCCAAATACATCCTGGTGAATGGCGACGAAAGCGAGCCCGGCACCTGCAAAGACCGCCCCATCCTGGAGCATGATCCGCACGCGGTGATTGAAGGCGTGATTATCGCGGGCCTCGCCGTCGGAGCGAAAGTCGGCTTTGTTTATATCCGCGGCGAATATCGCTACCTCGTCGACATCATGCGCAAGGCCATTGCCGACGCTTATGCCAAAGGCTATCTGGGCAAAAACATTTTCGGCAGCGGCAAAGATTTTGACGTTCGCTGGCACACCGGCGCTGGCGCGTATGAAGTCGGTGAAGAGTCTGCGCTGATGGAATCGCTAGAAGGCAAGCGCGGCATTCCGCGCATTCGTCCGCCCTTCCCTGCTGTTGTGGGACTTTGGGGTGGGCCGACGGTGATCAATAACGTAGAAACTCTGGCCTCTGTTCCCCACATTCTTCTTATGGGCGGCCAGAAGTTTGCCGACTTTGGCCCGCCAAAAAATGGCGGCACACGGCTCTTCTGCCTGAGCGGACACATCAATAAACCCGGCGTATATGAGCTACCGCTGGGTTATCCGTTGAAGAAGATGATCTATGACGTTGGCGGCGGCATTCCCAATGGACGCAAACTCAAAGCCGTTGTCCCCGGCGGATCGTCCACCTTTGTGCTGACTGCGGAAGAAGCCGAGCAGATGAACATGGATTTCGATTCCTTCGGCAAGCGCGGCGAATTTCTTGGCTCTGGGGGCGTGGTAATCCTGGACGACCAGACCTGTATGGTCAAGTTCGCGCTACGGGTAATGAAGTTTTACCAGCATGAAAGCTGCGGCTGGTGCATCCCTTGCCGTGAAGGCACGGACTGGCTCAAGAAGACGCTTACGCGCTTCCACAACGGCGGCGGACTGCGCAAGGATATCGACAACATCAAGTACCTGGCGCAAGGCATATTGGGCAGGAGCTTCTGCCCGTTGGGTGACGCCGCCGCGATCCCGACGATATCTATCGTGGATAAATGGCGCAACGAATTTGAAATGCATCTGGAAGGGCGTCCGTGTCCGTTTGATCCGGCGGCAAAGATCACCGAGCTTCCGGTAGTGGGAGCACACTAACCATGAGCGCACAGCCTAATCCTGCACAGGCAATTGTCATTGACAAGCCGTTCGTTTTGGCTCAGTTATGGGCAAGCCGCGATATGTTCTTAAACAGCTTTGCCGGTATCTCTGAAGAACAGAGCCATTTAAAACCTGCGCCTGATCGCTGGTCTGTGCTTGAGACAATTGAACATTTGACCACCGCTGAAGGTATCCAGCTTAAGCTGATCAGCACGCAGCGCACGCCACGACCATCTGACGCGCCAAATCGCGAAGGCGCTTTTCTGCACATGATCCCCAATCGCACCAACAAAATGGAATCACCAGAGATAGCAAAGCCCATTGGCCGTTTTGCCACGCTGGCTGAGGCCACTGAGCAATTTAAGAAAACACGCGCCGGTACGATCCAGTTTCTAGAGCAGTACACAGACGATCTGCGCGCCAGCGAAGTAAAACATCCTCACCCAGCGGCCGGAATGTTGAGCATTTGTGAAATGCTGGTGGCGATGGCCATGCATGCCAAACGGCATGCGGCACAGATTGAAGAGATCAGGAATACGTTGCCCCTGAATACGACCGCAAAAGGGCAAAGTTGAACGCCGAGAGAAATTGAACAGATCGGAAGCCAGCCGGTTTTCAATTTTGGCATTTTTGGCAATGCTGGCAATTTTGGCAATTCAGAGATTTCATGGCCGAAGTAAAAGAAGTTAAAAACGTAACCATCACCGTCGACGGCAAACAGGTCACAGCGCCTGCGGGCACCCTGCTCATTGAAGCCTGCAAGGCCGTGGGCATTGAAGTCCCTTCGTTCTGCTATTACCCCGGGCTTTCCCTCCAGGCCGCCTGCCGCATGTGCCTGGTGCGCATTGAGAAAATGCCCAAGCTCCAGACCGCCTGCACCGTGCCGATCACGGACGGTATGGTGGTCGCCACAGCCACTGACGAAGTTCGTCAGGCGCGTAAATCGATGATCGAACTCCTGCTCGGCAACCATCCGCTGGACTGCCCGGTGTGCGATGCCGGCGGCGAATGCGAATTGCAGGACATGACCTTTAAGTATGGCGCGGCGGAATCGCGCTATATGGAAGGCAAGCTCCATAAGGAAGAACAGCAGTGGTCGCCCGTGGTCTTCTTCGACCGTCCGCGCTGCATCCTCTGCTACCGCTGCGTGCGCGTTTGCGGTGAAGGCATGGACGTTTCCGCTCTCGGCGTGCAACTGCGCGGTTCCAGTTCAGTGATTGCTCCGAATGAAGGCGACCATTTGGACTGTGAAGAATGCGGCATGTGCATTGACATTTGCCCAGTCGGCGCGCTGACCTCCGGCGCTTATCGCTATAAGACCCGCCCATGGGAGATGAAGCACGTCGGCACCATCTGTACGCACTGTGGCGATGGTTGCAAGACCACGCTGGGCGTGCGCCGTTCCGATAGCGGCATGGATATCGTCCGTGGCGATAATCGCGACAAGAGCGGCATCAATGGTGATTTCCTCTGCATCAAGGGCCGCTACGCCTTTGATTACTTCGACCACCCTGGCCGTCTCCGCCAGCCGCTTATACGCAAAGATGGCAAGCTCACGCCCACCACGTGGGAAGAAGCGATTGAGCATGTAGGCCAGCGCCTGCGCGAGATTCGCGATAGCAAAGGCGGACAGGCCATCGGCGTGATCGGCTCCAACCGCACCACCAACGAAGAAAATTATCTTTTGCAGAAGTTCGCGCGAACGGTGCTGGGGACCAACAACATTGATCACCATCGCACAGCGGATTTTGCCGGCTTTGCGCGGGCCGTTGCCGGAAAAGAAAACTCCACGGCCACCATGCGTGACGTGGCCAGCGCATCAGCCATTCTGCTGATTGGAAACGATCCCACAGAGCGCCATCCGCTGCTGGCCTGGAATATCCGCACCAATGTCCGCCTGAATCAGGCGAAACTATATGTCGTAAATTCACAGCCTATCAAGCTGCAGCGTCAAGCCACCCGATTTGTGCAAGTCCCTGAAGGGCGCGAAGGCAAGTTGGTCTCGTTCCTCAACGGCGACGACGCGGCTGCCGGCGCGCTCACCGGCGTCAGCGGATCGAACGATGCTTTGAAGCAGCTGCGCGAGGAACTAAAAGCTCAGAAAGATCTGGTCATTATCTTTGGATCTGAGCTGCAGGGCGCAGACATTGCCGCGCTGGTTAAGTTCGGGGCCGCTGCAAACGCCAAGTCCATCTGCCTGGGCGATTATGCCAACTCTCGCGGCGCGGCCGATATGGGACTCTTCCCCGATCTGTTGCCCGGATACGTGGCCATCGACGGGCCGCACAAATACAACGAAGTGTGGGGATCGCTGTCGAAGACCAAAGGCTTGTCACTGCAGGAGATGATGCAGGCAGCCAAGGGCGGAAAGCTGTCTGCGCTCTATGTCGTCGGCTCAAACCCCGTAGTCGATTACAACTTTGATCCCGCGGCGCTGCAAAACACATTTGTAGTGGTGCAGGAATTGTTCCTCACGGAAACCGCCATGCTCGCGGAAGTGGTTCTGCCTGCGGCTTCTGCGTATGAAAAGGGCGGTACATTCACCAACACCTGCGGCGATCTGCAGTTGCTGAAGAAAGCAGGCGATATCTCCGGCCTCAAGAGCGATTTTGAAATCATTGTGCGCGTGGCTGAGCGGATTGGCACAGAAGTCCGCAAGCTGGTGCCTTTTGGCAGCGGCGTTCGGGCGGACATGGGACAGACCCGTGGAGCGCAGTCGGGTGAAGCTGATCGCCATTCAGTCTGGCTTGTGGCCCATAATCTTGAGCCGCGGCTTAGCCCCTTTGATCCATACGCCATGCTGGACGAGATCCAGCGGCTGGTTCCCGGTTATGAATTTTCGCGGTTAAGCCTGCTGGCCGGAAACGATCAGCACATGCTTGCAGCCGAGCGAAGCAATGCGGGCGCAGGCAATGGTTTGGTACAGATTGTCCCCGCCAATGACACGCTGTTTACATCAGGATCGCTGGGACGCTACTCAAACACGCTCAACAGTGTGATCGAAAATAAACGCGCGCCGTCGAACAAAGAAGTAATGGCGGATTGAGAGCATCTAGCAATTAGCACTGGCAATTAGCAAGTAGCCGCTGCGCAGGCGGCTCTGTATAGGGACCGTGGATACAAAAACTTTTATTATCGCTGCTGTCATTAAGATCGCGCTGGTGGTCTTCATCATGCTCACCGGCGTGGCCTACACCACATGGCTGGAGCGCAAAGTAATTGGCCGCATCCAGAACCGTTGGGGACCAACGCGTGTGGGCCCGTTCGGCCTGCTGCAACCGCTGGCGGACGGAGTGAAATTCATCCTTAAAGAAGACCTGCTGCCGGACTATGTCCACAAAGGCCTGTTCATTCTTGCGCCCATGCTGGCGCTGGTAATGTCGTTGATTTCCATCGCGGTGATTCCGTTTGGCGAAACCATCACCATTGCAGGACATACCACGGCGCTCCAGATCAGTGGCATAACCCATGCAGGCGGCGGTATTACTGATATCAACATTGGCCTGCTCATTATTCTTGGCGTGACTTCCATCGGCGTTTATGGCGTCGCATTGGCAGGCTGGTCTTCGAACAGCAAGTATTCCCTGCTTGGATCGCTTCGCGCCAGCGCTCAGATGATCAGTTACGAGCTGGCCCTGGGCTTGTCTCTTGTAGGTATTCTGCTGCTTTCCGGCACGCTGAGCCTGCGTGAGATCGTATCCAGCCAGAGCGGCAACTGGGTCTTGGGCGGACATGACACGCATGTCCCGCACTGGTTCATCTTTCCGCAAATCGTAGGCTTCTTTATTTATCTGCTGGCGGCCTACGCTGAAACCAACCGTATACCGTTTGATATGCCAGAGGCTGAAACCGAGCTTGTCGCCGGCTATCACACGGAATATAGCTCGATGAAGTTCGCCATGTTCTTCATGGCCGAGTACGTGAACATGTTTACCGTCGCGTGCCTGGCAACGCTGCTGTTCTTTGGCGGATGGCACGGGCCGCACCTTGGATTCCTTCCGCCGCTCGCACAGTCACTGCTGCCTGTCGTCTATTTCGCGGCTAAAGTTTTCTTTTTTATCTTTCTCTATATATGGATTCGCGGCACGCTGCCGCGCTTCCGCTATGACCAGCTCATGGCTTTCGGCTGGAAATTTCTTCTGCCGCTGGCCATTGCCAACATTATTGTCACCAGCCTGATTGTGGCGTGGGGGGCATAACCGGATGGTCCATCAGGTCCTATTCATCGTGTTTGGTTTGATCTGCGTTGCAGGCGCAATCAACCTGCTAGTGCAGCGTCATCCCATCAGCAGCGCGCTCTCGCTCGTCGTGGTAATGGCCTCGCTGGCGCTGATTTATCTCCTGCTGGGCGCGGAATTCGTCGCTGCCATCCAGGTAATTGTCTATGCGGGCGCCATCATGGTGCTGTTCGTCTTTGTGATCATGTTGCTGAACGCCGGAGCGGAAGAACGCACGCGCGGCAGCAGGATTGCGCTTTTTGTCGGCGTGCCTGGCGTAATTATTCTGGCCGGGACCGTGGGATGGATGCTGGTAAGCGGCAGCGGACGGCTAGGCACTGTTAGCATCAGTTCCAGCAATTTTGGTGAAACCCACAACATCGCTCACCTGCTGTTTCGCGACTTCTTACTGCCTTTTGAAATCACCTCAGTGCTGATCCTCATCGCCATTATGGGCGCGGTGGTGCTGGGAAAGAGGGAAAGCTAAGATGGTCCCACTTTCCTGGTACCTCATCCTGAGCGGTATTTTGTTTTCGCTGGGCGTGCTTGGCTTTTTGCTCAAGCGCAACATCATCACCATCTTCATGTCGATTGAATTGATGCTCAACGCCGTGAACCTGAGCTTTGTGGCGTTTGCCAATTACTGGAACACTCATCCGGTGGCGGACAAGTCGATTGTTCCGCTGAGCGGACAGGTGTTTGTCTTCTTTGTGATGGTGGTGGCCGCGGCAGAAGCTGCCGTTGGATTGGCGATTATCATCTCTGTTTACCGTACCCGTGAGACCCTGAACGTTGATCGCGTGAACCTGCTGAAATTATGACCAAGAACTTACATCTCTGGGTAATTCCGCTGCTTCCGCTGATCGGTGCGGCAATCAACGGCCTGCTGGGGCGTCGCTTCAAGAATGTGATGGTCAGCGCCGTTGCCCTGCTGTTTACGGCGGCATCATTCGGCTGGGCGGCTTGGGCGGTCTGGACCGTGTGGCCGGGCAGCGGCGTTGCCCTGCCCCACATTGAGACACTGGCCACGTGGATTACCGCTGGGAGTTTCTCCGCTCCGTTTGGTTTCTACCTTGACCAGCTTTCCATGATCATGGTGCTGGTGGTCACGGGCGTCGGGTTCTTGATCCATATTTATTCGGTCGGCTACATGGCGCATGAAGGCGGCTATTACCGCTTTTTTGCCTACCTGAATCTGTTCATGTTCTTCATGCTCACGCTGGTGCTGGCGAACAATTATTTGCTGATGTTCGTGGGCTGGGAGGGCGTGGGACTCGCGTCGTATCTGTTGATCGGCTTTTTCTTTCTCAAGGACTCCGCCGCCGACGCGGGCAAGAAAGCTTTCATTGTTAACCGCATCGGCGACATGGCTTTCCTGATCGGGATGTTCCTGATCATCCAGCATTTTGGATCGCTGAACTATGACACGGTTTTCGGCAAAATCGCTGAAGGTCACTTCTCTCCTGAAGCGGGCTGGGGCCTCTTCACCGCCATTGCGCTCTGCCTGATGTTTGGCGCTACGGGCAAGTCCGCGCAGGTCCCGCTTTATGTCTGGCTACCCGATGCCATGGAAGGTCCAACGCCAGTCTCCGCACTGATTCATGCCGCAACCATGGTCACGGCGGGCATCTACATGATTGCCCGCTCGCATGCCATCTTCAATCTTGCACCGCATGCGCTTCAGATCGTGGCCATCATCGGCTGCATCACAGCGATTTTTGCCGCCACCATGGGCATGGCCCAGACCGACATCAAGCGCGTTCTGGCGTATTCCACGGTCTCCCAGTTGGGATATATGTTCCTGGCCTGCGGCGTCGCGGCGTACTCTGCCGGAATCTTCCACCTGATGACCCACGCGTTCTTCAAGGCGCTGCTCTTCCTCGGCGCGGGCTCGGTGATTCATGCTGTCGGCGGTGAGCAGGACATGCGCCGCATGGGTGGTTTGCGCAAGCTGATTCCAGTAACGTTCTGGGTGGTTACCATCGCGACGATTGCCATCGCCGGAATTCCGCCGTTCGCCGGCTTCTTCAGCAAAGACGAGATTCTGGGCGCGGTCTTTCACAGTCCTTACGGCGGGCCCGTGATCTGGGGCATTGGCGTTCTCACAGCCGGGCTAACTTCGTTTTACATGTTCCGCTTGTGGTTCATGACATTCTTTGGTGAGCTCAAGCTGGGCTCGGTTGATGCGGGCGAAGAAGCGCATGCGGCCCACGCTCCCGCACAGGCTGCGCACGGCTCGGCTTCCCACTCCCACGGCCATGCCGATGACCAATCCCACGGGCATGGCGGCGTGCACGAATCCCCATGGGTCATGCTGGCTCCGTTGGTAATTCTTGCAGTGCTGTCATTCGTCGGCGGATGGGTCGGTGTTCCCCAGTTCATCGGCGGACATAACGAGATTGAGCATTTCCTGTCGCCTGTAATGCAGTCCGGACCGTCCGTCGCGGGCGAGGCCGTCTCTGATAAGGATGCCACCACATCACACGCGGGTGAAGCGACGCCGGAAAACACAAAAGAAGAACTGTTTTTGGCTGGAACCTCTATCGTCGCTGCGTTGATCGGCTTATTCTTCGCGTATCTCTTCTATTACAAGAACCCCGAGCTGCCGGAACGAATCACCTCAAAGATGCACGGCATTTACATGATGGTCCTGCACAAGTATTACGTTGACGAGGGCTACGGCGCGATCTTCGTCAAGCCGTTGCTGGCGCTCTCCACTACCGTGCTCTGGCGCGGCGTGGACCAGGGCGTGATAGATGGCCTGGTAAATGGCGCTGGCACGGCATCGCGGGGCGTGGGCAATGAACTGCGGCAGATGCAGTCCGGCAACATTCGATCTTACGCCGCATGGGTGGCCATTGGCGGAGCTGCCATTGTGGCCTACATGGTCTGGTTGGGGGTGACGCGATGAACAGCTCCATCCTCACGCTGGTCACCTTTGTTCCCGCGATTGGCGCGCTGCTGCTAATGCTGATGCCGCGCAATGATCGCGCTTTGCGCTGGGCCGCGCTCATCATTTCCATTGTCACGTTCGCGCTGTCGCTTTTTCTACCGATCTATTACAACTACGGCGCTACCGGTTTCCAGTTTGAAACAAACCACAACTGGATCGGCCAGACAATTCATTACCACATGGGCGCTGACGGCATCTCCATGTGGCTGGTGCTGCTCACCACATTGCTGGTTCCCGTGAGCGTGCTGGTCTCATGGAAATCGATTCATGATCGGGTGAAGGAATTTTTTGTCCTCCTGCTGCTGCTGGAAATGGCGATGATCGGCGTCTTTCTGGCCCTGGACATGTTCCTCTTCTACGTTTTCTGGGAAGCCACATTGATCCCAATGGCCCTGCTGATTGGCATGTACGGGCATGAGCGCCGGATCTATGCCGCCGTAAAGTTTTTCCTTTATACAATGGTCGCTTCGGTCTTCATGCTGGCCGCGATCATCTGGCTCTACACGCACAACCCGCAGCACAACTTTGAGTACACTGCATTCCGCGACGTAATCGCGCACGGCGGATTCTCTTCAACCGCGCTGCAATGGCTTTTCCTCGGCTTCTTTATCGCATTTGCCGTGAAGGTCCCGCTATTCCCGCTGCACACATGGCTGCCGGACGCGCACGTGGAAGCCCCGACCGCTGGTTCCGTCCTGCTGGCTGGCGTGCTGCTCAAAATGGGAACGTATGGCCTATTGCGATTTAATGTGGGCATGTTCCCTGACCAGACGGCCTACAACTCCAGCTGGATTAATACTCTGGCTGTAATCGGAATCATCTATGGCGCGCTGGTGGCGCTGGTGCAGCCGAATTTGAAAAAGCTGATTGCCTATTCCTCCGTCAGCCATCTTGGATTTGTAGTGCTGGGGATTTTCAGCCTCACGACGATTGGCACTGACGGCGCGGTTTATCAGATGCTGAACCACGGCATCTCTACCGGTGCTCTGTTCATGCTGGCCGGGATGCTTTACGAGCGCAAGCACACTTACGAATTCAAAGAGTTCGGCGGGCTTGCTACCCCGATGCCGGTTTACGCCACGTTTTTCCTGCTGGCTGTTCTCTCTTCTGTCGGGCTTCCGCTGCTAAACGGTTTCGTCGGCGAATTTCTGGTGCTCAGCGGTGCGTTCCAGAGCGCGATACCGCATGGCATGCTCTTCGCCATCCTGGGATCAAGCGGCGTGATCTGGGGGGCTTGCTACCTGCTCTGGATGTACCAGAAGGTTTTCTACGGTCAGATTCACCACGCAGAAAACAAGACGCTACGAGATATCGACGCGCGCGAACGCATTTCTCTGGTTCCGCTGGTTGTGATGGCCGTGATTATGGGCGTGGTATCGCCTTACTGGATGAAGTCGATTCAACCCGCCGTCGTGAGCACTATGCCGCAGGCCGCGGGAACAAAAGCACAGGCGCTAAAACGCTTCGATCCAGCCAAACCTGACCAAAAGACTATGGCGCCAGCTTTACCGGCCGCTGCAACACTCCAAAACGCTTCCGCCACGGGTGGGCAGAAATAAATGAACCCGATCCACACCATCGACTACATTCGCATCCTGCCTGAGCTGGTGCTCACTGCCTTTGGGATCATCGTCATGATGGCTGACCCGCTGCTCAAGCCCAGCGCCAGCCGCAAGGGTCTGGGACTGGTTGCCTTGGCCGGCACAATCGCCGCCATTGCAGCCACTTTCTGCCAGATCGCCTGGAACGCCCGCGACGCCAGCTTCGCCACACCGGGCTGGTTCGGCATGGTTCGCGTGGATAGCTTCGCCATCTTCTTTCACATGTTGATTCCGGCGATCTCAGGGGTCTGCATCCTGGCTTCGCTCGAATATCTTGACGCGCAGAACATCCGCAGCGGCGAATATTATGCCCTCATTCTGTTCGGCACCGTGGGCATGGTCTTGATGTCATCGGCGGTCGAGCTTGTGCTGATCTTTATCGCGCTGGAAATTTCTTCGATCTCCACTTACATTCTTGCCGGATACCGCCGCCGCAACGCCGGAAGCGCTGAATCGTCCATTAAGTATTTCCTGCTGGGATCGTTCGCTACCGCCTTCTTCCTCTATGGCGTGGCGCTGATGTTTGGTGCGACGGGTTCCACCAGCATTTTGAAGATCGGCCCAGCTCTCGGCAGCAATCCGGGACTGCTGGCCATTGCCGCCACCGCATTGATGATCGTGGGTCTTGGATTCAAAGTCGCCGCCGCTCCGTTCCACATCTGGACGCCAGACGTTTATGAAGGCGCGCCCGCTCCCATCGTGGCTCTCATGTCCACTGGCCCCAAGGCCGCGGCTTTCGCCGTCTTGCTGCGAGTGCTGTTTGCCACCACTTCATCCGGTTGGCTGCCGCTGATCTGGATCTGTGCCGCGCTCTCCATGACGCTGGGCAACTTTGGCGCGCTCATGCAGAACAACGTGAAACGCATGCTGGCTTATTCATCCATCGCCCATGCCGGCTACCTGCTGGTGGCCTTTGCGGCCAGCAATGAAATTGGAAGGTCCGCAGCAATTTTTTACACCGCTTCTTATGCGGCCATGAACGTGGGCGCGTTTGCTGTCGTCAGCCATTTTGGCGCGGGTGGCGAGCGCTATGTCTCCGTGGACGACTACTCCGGGCTTGGCCGCCGTTCACCCCTGCTCGCCTTTACCTTGACCATCTTCATGCTTTCGCTGATCGGCATACCCGCAACCGCCGGATTCCTGGCCAAATATTACGTGTTCAATGCCGCGCTTTCAGCCAATGCACATCCCACCGCGCTTGTTTGGCTCACGATCATTGGCCTGGTGAACAGCGCAGTTGCCTCCTACTATTACCTGCGTCTAATTGTGGTGATGTATATGCGCGAGCCAATTATTACCGAAGCTCCCGCACCTGCCACCGGCGCCATGAAGTTAGCGTTGGTGCTGGCTGCAATCGCCACAATATATCTCGGTGTGATGCCGGGGCGCGTGCTTACCTATTCAGACGCTGGCGCGCGCGACCTACTTCCTACAGCAGCGGCGGCAGGAAACGCCACACCAGGAAGTTTAAACCCAGGAAGTTCCACTTTCCCCAACCCTGTAACAGCTACTCCGGAGAAATAGTTACGTCGCGGCGGGCAAAGACCAGCGCGGCGGCAATCCAGAAAAGCACTGCCTGAGCGACTGCGCTCATGATGAGTGTGTTCAGCGAATTTCCGACCGGTCGAAACTGGAAGCTCGTCCACAGTGTGCGAAACAGCGCGCCAGCGGGAAAAAATGCCCAGACCACAGGCCATCCGAATTCGAGCAAGATCAAAGGCAACGCCAGGACTGCGGAGGTAGCTGCGGTGGCCAGCAGCGGGTGAAAGAACGTCGCAAAAAACAGGCCAACGGATACCGCCAGGACGCAGCAACAAAAAAGCAGCAGCATAATCGGCGTCAATCCATCAACGGGAATTCTGCCCTGCTCGCCCAGCCAAGCCGCAGTTGCGCCGATCAGCAAGCAAAACAGTGCAGAAATCATGGTGCAGCCGCAAAGCAGGCCACCCAGATATTGCCAGCGATGAATTCCCTTGGAAAGCACCGCGAGAATGCGGCGCGTCTTGCGCTCCGTTTGCAATGCCGGGATTGCGATCATGGTGGCAAAAAAGATGGCGTAGCCGGCGTGCCAGCGCAGGAAGAAAAGTATTTCGTCGCGCTGCGTGTGTATGCGATAGATGCTGCCGATCCCAAGCACGTAAACACACATCACGGCCAGGGCAATCCACTGTGTGCGGACAAAATTGATGCCGATGAGAACAATGGCTCGCATGGGCTAGTGTGTCGGCGAATACAGATTGAGCGATGTACCGTCCACCACCGCCAGAGCGCCGTTCTGAGAAACAGCGTAATAGATGTTGTTGTGGTGCAAAGGAACAGTCAAGAGCGGATTGCTGCTGCGGATGTTATAGCGATCAATGCGTAGCGGCTGCGCCACGGCAATGGGAATATTTGCGGACGTGTCACGCCGGATAGATCGGTGCTCCCACTGGATCGCCATGTAGTCGCCGCCGCCCAGCACGGAATTGACGAACTCTTTTGTCCCGGTCTTAAGAAAGAATAATCTTTCACCGGTCTGCGGAAAGATGGAAAGATTTCCGCAGCCAAAAGCGGCAAACAGCTTATGCTCCAGCGCTACAGCCTGATAAGCGCAGGGATGCTCAGACGAAGCCCAGTCTGGCATCAACGCCGTCCACTGTCCGTCAAAGGCCAGCAATCCAAAGCTGGCCGATGGCGAGTAACTGGTGGGACTGGAACTGAGCAACGCGTGGTCCGCGCCTGACCAGGAGGCCAGGAACCACGGCAGGCTGAAGCTCTTGATGGTTTCAAGATTATCAGCGCTCAGGATTTCAATATCCGCCTGCGCTTTTTCTACTTTTGACGTGGGAGAAATGGCGCTCCGTTTCAGTATCTGCTGATGCACCAACTGGACTTCGTCCCCAGAAGGCGAGACGCCGATCTGCCATCCCTCTTCCTGGACCTGACGCTTTAAAGGCATGGCGTGCGACGCGAGCCGCGTGAAGTCTGCTGAATAGAGATAGAGGATGTCGCCGGTGCGGACAATGAATTTGCCATCGTGCGTGGCAAGCACCTTGGAGAATTCCGCGTTGGTGGGAAGTTGAAGAGACTTGATCTCGCTGCCGTCAGCGGCGTTGAGTATTTTGATGTCCAAAATGAAATTGCCTGACCCACCGCTGGCATCGCGCGCCGCCAGCTTGGTCGTCCCGCGAGAACGGTTCACCTGATACACAAGGAGTCTTTCCGGCGAGATGAAGAGCAAGCCCTGATGCAGGGTCCAGCGGAAATTGATCGTGCGATCAAACGCCTGAAAACCATACTTCTCTATCAAATCCACCTTCCACTTGGCCTGGGCGTTCTGAGCGCCTGCACAAACGGAACAAAGGCAGAGCAGAGCCACAACCTTTATCCATAATTTCATTGGGGCTCCTTTGCGCCGTGTTCGCCAGTATGTCCGCCGCCATTCTGGTTTGCCAGCTCCACGAATAGATCTTCCAGAGTTCGACGGATCGGGTTTACTGCGATGACTTCGCCGCCCGCAAGCCAGATTTTCTCAATCGTTCTGCGCTGTGTAAGGGCCGGTACCGTGATCTTGATAAAACCGTTCTGCTTCGAGCCTTCAAACATGAGCGCGTCAATTCCCTTCGCGGTGATCACAAATCTGTCTTGCGATTCCAGCAGCTCGGTCAGCGTGCCCACACGCGCGACTCGACCCTTGATCATGATCGCCAGCCGATCGCAGATTTGCTCCACTTCTGAAAGCAGATGCGAGCTAAGAAATACGGTCTTGCCTGCTTCCCGCGCGCGTAGCAGGATTTCACGCACACGCATGCGTCCCAACGGATCGAGCGCTGAAGCTGGTTCGTCGAGGATAAGTAAATCGGGGTCATTGACCAGTGCTTGCGCCAGCCCAACGCGCTGGAGCATGCCACGAGAAAACTTGCCGGCGTTGCGGTCGACGGCGTCAGTGAGTTCGAGTTCTTTCAGCATCTCCGTGGTGCGCTGGCGGAGCTGCGGATCGCGCATGCCGTTCAGGGCGCCGTAAAAGCGGACCAGCTTGGCCGCCGAGCGATGATAGAGAGATACGTTTTCCGCCAGGAAGCCGACACGGCGGCGTGTGGGCGCGTGTCCAAATGCATGTCCCAGCATTTCACCCCGGCCACTGCTGGGAAACATCAGTCCTATGGCCAGATGCATGGCCGTGGTTTTTCCCGCGCCGTTGGGACCCAGGAAGCCGAAGATCTCGCCGCGTTCCACGCGCAAAGAAAAACCGCGCAAGGCCGTGACCCACTGGCTGCGAAAGAAGCCGCGGTAATGCTTGCTGACATCGTCAAATGCAAGGGCCGGAGCGCTGGACATGAGTGGATCAAGGATATCATCGGACAACAGAAAGGCCTTCGCCGCAGCGAAGGCCTGTTCGTTTGCGCGATCTTATTGCGTGCGCAGGAAAAGCAGCACGAAGGTAAACAGAACCAGCGATTCAATGAAGGCCAGTCCGATGAAGAGTGCGAGCTGGATGCCGGCGCGTGCTCCGGGATTGCGGGCCAAGGCTTCAGCCACCGATCCGGCGACTTTCCCCTGGCCAAGTCCAGCCAGACCAGCGGCAAGACCCATACCAATACCAACGCCGATGGGAACGGCCCAGTTACCGGCGGGCGCGCCGCCAGAGGTTTGTGCATAAACCGGTGATGCGACCAACAGGACCGCAGCAGCGATCAACAAAAGAAACATTAGTTTTTTCATTTTCTCTCCTTATCAAGTTGCCGCCAGTGGGTGGTTGACGCAAGTCCTGGGGGACGAGACGCCCTCACGCTGGCTGGCTTGTTACAAAAACTCTAGTGCTCTTCACTCACTGCCATGCCCAGATAGACCAGCGTCAGCATGACAAAAATGAACGTCTGTACCAACGATACGAACAAGTGCAGGCCCAGAAAGACCACCGGAACCAGCACGGGAACCAAAGAAAAGAACGCCAGCGTGACCATGTCACCGGCAAACATGTTTGCGTAAAGACGCACGGTGAGTGACAGGATGCGGGCAAAGTGGCTTACCACTTCAATCAAGAGCATGAGCGGCGCGAGCGCCCAAACCGGACCAATGAACTGCTTGATGTAGCGGTGCCGATGAACGCGCAACCCGTGATAGTGGTAATAGACAAAAGTCAAAAGAGCGCAGCCCAGCGGCACAGTAGGGTTGGCCGTGGGCGATTCAAATCCCGGCACCAGCCCAAGCAGGTTGCCCAACAGGATGAAGTAGCCAAGAATAACGGCATAAGGAACATAACGCTCATAGCCGTGTCCCATGACGCCGTGGGCCTGCTCGGCGATAAATTCTTCCGTCGCTTCCACCAGGTGCTGCAGGCCGCCAGGCTTTTCAACGGAAAGAGTCGCCCGTACGATCACGAAAAACAGCAGCAGGACCAGAACGACCAGGATTTCCATAGCCACGGGATCGGTAATAGGCGCATTCACGTGCTTGGGCTGCAAGCCCACCATGTGCAGCAAGGATGCAGCAATCCCGCCGAAGTAACGATTTAAGAGTGCGGTAAACCAGAGCTGTTCAGGCATTTTCCTTGTTACTTCAACTGTTTAAAAAATTTAAAAGCTTTGAACTAGCGAGAGGCTTGGTCAATTTTGCCGATCACCACAGCTTCATAAATACCCTCACCCATTGCAGCCAGAATCGGCAGAATGAGGCCCACTATGAAGCCAATGAGCAGCCTTGGATAACTGTTTAATATAACATAGGCCACCGCAATTAGGAGAGCGTAACGCAAAGGAAAGGGGAACTTGAAACGAACCTTGCGAGGCTTCGATTCGCCCGCCGCGGTCGCTTTGTTTGAAACAATTATGCGTTCCACCAGCCGTTCCGTGCCGCGATGCAGCCAGACAAAATTGATATAGGCCAGCAGCGAGCCGATTGCCAATCCTAAGCCGCTTTGCCAGCTAAACATCAGCGCGGCAACCACCGTTCCGGCAACACTGAGCGAAATCACAATCCGCAGAATTCTGCCGTAAGCGCCGGAAAGGCGCTGCTCCATTGCGGGATCGACAGGCGTCTGGTCCAGGATCTCGGGATCGGATTCTTGATTAGAAGGCGAGGCCTCAAATGGAGTAGTCATGAATCCTTGCTCGACTGGATGATCCCGCGAATCAACTCGGCAAAGCCGGCAATGCAGCCCACAAAAAGACCCGCCAAGGTGATCCAAGTCTTTCCAAGCCAGCGGTCAAGCAGATGGCCGATGATCAACCCAAGAATGATGGCAGCAGGCAGGACGAAAGCCAGATTGCTGTAGCGGCCAATCTGTCGCCAGATATTCTCTTCTTTAGGGCTCTTATTTTCCGGCGGCGAATCGGGCATGACGCCAGTCTAGCAGCCGGGATGCGGAAACAGAATGGGTTCACGCGACATGCATCCTGCAACGTTGGCTATAATCAAATATTGGGCATTGATCATTGAACTATGGCGCAGATTGCTCTCCATCCCTGGCTGCACACACCTGAAGCCCGCACCGGCACGTATAACGGCGCGGAGACGGCGCTCAACTTTGGAGACCCAAAGGCAGAGCTGGAAACCTTGCGCACGGGCTGCGGCGTGTTTGCGCTGGCATGGCGGGGCAGGATCAATGTAAGCGGCAAAGACCGGGTGCGCTGGCTGCATAACATGGTCACCAACAACGTTCGCGACCTGCCGGAGAACCGCGGCAATTACAATTTTGTGCTGAACGCGCAGGGCCGAATTCTGGGCGATATGTACATCTATTGTCGGGGTGAGTCTTTTGCCCTTGAGACGGATACCAGCCAAGTGCAAACACTCATCAACGCCATGAGGCGCTTCATCATCATGGATAAGGTTGACATGGTGGAAGTGGGGGCAGATTCGGTTTCAATCGGCATTTGCGGGCCGCAAGCAGAATCGGTTTTGGCAAATGCGGGAATTAATGCCAATGGGATGCAGCCGCTGCAAGTGCGGGACATAGGGACTGACGATGTAGCGGCGACTCTGATCCGCGGTCCGGAACAGAAGCCGGGCTGGTTTGAGCTGTGGTTGGATCCCAACAAGGCGCAGGAGCTATGGAACCTGCTGGTGAAGGGCGGCGCCAAGCCAGTGGGCGCGGAAGCGCTGGAAATGTGGCGGGTTCTGCAGGGTATTCCGAACTACGGGCAGGATATTCGTGATCGCGACTTGCCGCAAGAGACAGAACAGACGCAGGCGCTGAACTTTACTAAAGGCTGCTACATTGGCCAGGAGATTGTGGAACGCATACGTTCGCGGGGGCAAGTTCATCGCAAGTTTACCGGCTTCATATTCGGCGACCGAGTACCGAGGCCAGGAAAATACGAGTCGGAAGGGCGCGCGCTGGCGGAGATCACGAGCATTGCGCGGATACCAACAAGCGAAGGCGGGAGAAGTATTGGACTGGGGTACGTGCGGCGTGAAGCAGTTGCAGCGGAACCAAAGATTGCATTAGACGGCGTTGAAGCCACAGCAGTGGATCTGCCGTTTGAAATCTAATTACTTTTACTAACGAGGAATGCATGGCTGAGAAAAAGGCAGAGTTTGTAGTAACGGACCGGCGCAGATTTGGGACAGAAGGCGAACCGCGTCCTGATGCACAGGTGATGGAAGAGGAAAGACCGGCGCAGAAGCCGCCAGCAGCCCAGGCCACGCCTCCACCGGCGCAACAACCTGCACCGCCGCAACCAGCTCAACCCAACCAGGGCGCGCAGCCCCAAGTCCCGCAAAACCAGGCACAGCCGGGATCGCCAGAAGCTGAAGAGGAGATGGCGCCGCCTCCAACGGCAGAAGAGCAGCACGAGCAGAGCGAGCAATATAAGGCCTCCGGCAAGAAAATTGACGACATGATTGCCGCCGCCGGCAAAACTCCGCAGGGCGGACCGATGGAAATGAATTTTGAGCGCGTGGTTGAATCGTTTTATATGAGCGCGCTGATCCAGATGGGAGCCATCCGGCAGGACAATGAGCCGCCCCGCGTGGACATCATCGGCGCGCGACAGACCATTGATTCACTGGCGGTTCTGCAGGAAAAAACGAAAGGTAATCTTAGCGATCGCGAAAAAACGCTGCTGCAGAATGTGCTCTTTGAGCTGCGCATGGCCTTTATTGAAATCACCAACGCGGTTGCAACTTCCGCCACCAATCCCGGAGCCATGCCGCCGGGAGCCGTGCCGCCCGGTGTTAAGAAGTAGAAGCTAAAAATGAAGGCGACTCTAACCGTGCTGGGCAGCGGAACATCCATGGGCGTTCCCACCATTGGGTGTGACTGCCGAGTATGCACGTCGGACGATCTGCATGACCGGCGACTTCGCCCGTCTGTTCTGGTAGAGTACGGCGGCCACACGGTGCTGATCGATACCACGCCGGATTTCCGCGAGCAGGCGATCCGAGAGAATATCAAACGGCTTGACGCTGTCCTTTATACGCACGCTCACGCGGACCATATCCTGGGCCTTGACGACATACGCCCGCTCAGCTTCAAGCGCGAAGGCAAAATTCCGCTCTACGCGCATGCTTCAGCCGCAGACAGTTTGGAAGATATCTTCCGCTACATTTTTAAATCTGATTACAAGTTTGGCGGGATTGCGCGCGTCGAGATGAACCGCTTTAACGGAGCGGTTGATCTCTTTGGCGCGAGCTTTGAGCCGGTGGAGATTATCCATGGTGAAGCGGTGATTCATGGCTTCCGCTTCGGCTCTGCGGCCTACCTCACCGATTTCAGCGAAATTCCTGCGGCTTCAAGAGAGCGGCTGCGCGGCCTAGATATATTGTTTCTGGACGCGCTACGTCACCGTCCTCATCCCACGCATTCAACGGTGGAGAACTCATTGAAGCTGGTAGAAGAGCTAAAACCGCAACGCGCTTTCTTTACTCATATTTCCCATGATCTGCCGCATCGCGAGACAAACAAGAACCTGCCGCAACACGTGCGCTTGGCGCATGACGGGCTGAAGCTGGAGTTCGAGATCACATGAGAATTTTCCGCTCGCTGGAAGAAGTGCCCGCAGATTTTGGACCAACGATCGTTAGCGTAGGAAATTTTGATGGGATCCATTGCGGGCATCTGAGCGTACTCAAAGAAGTGACGGAGCGGGCCCGCCAGAACCATAGCAAAGCTGTGGCGGTGACGTTTGAGCCGCATCCGTTCCGCATTTTGCGTCCGGACATGACGCCGCGATTGATTACACCTTTGGCAAAGAAAGAAGCGCTGCTGGCGCAGACCGGGCTGGACGCGCTGCTAGAGATCCCTTTTACCCGCGATTTTTCCATGACTACTCCGGAAGAATTTGCGCGCGATATTCTTGCCGGCAAATTGCGCGCAAAGGAAGTGCATGAAGGCGATAATTTTCACTTTGGCCACAATGCGCAGGGCAATACCGCGAGCCTGAAAGAGCTGGGGCAACAGTTTGGCTTTGCCGTACGAGTCTATCCGGTAATGATGGTGCGCGGCATTCCAGTTTCCAGCAGCCAGATACGCAGGCTGTTGCTTGCGGGCAAAGTCAGCATGGCGCGGCGGCTGCTGGGGCGCGTCTTTAGCATCACCGGCGCTCCAGGCCGAGGCCGCGGTTACGGCCACAAATACACCGTGCCCACCATCAATCTGAGCCGCTATGACGATCTGGTTCCCGGGAACGGCGTCTACCTGACGCGCACGCGCGTGGACAACGAAACTTTTAATTCCGTTACCAATGTTGGCCTGCGGCCCACGTTCGGCGACGAGTCATTTGCGATTGAAACTCACTTGCTGGATTTTCATCCGCTGGACGTTACGGCGCAGACCGAAGTGGAAATTTCATTCTTAAAATGGCGACGGCCGGAGATCAAGTTTCCTTCAATTGAGGCGTTGCGGGAGCAGATTGGCGAAGATGTGAGAAGGGCGCAGAGGTATTTTGAGTTGATGGAGACAAGAACACCTACGGCGGCGGCACGGAGAGACGGAGAATCTTGAGCTCGGAAAACATCATTCACCGCGAGACGCTGAGACGCGGAGAAAAGCGGCTGTTCAACAAACCAGAAGCGAGGGGCGGCGACTGCATGAGGGATCTTGAGTCAAGGTTGTCGTGTTCTAACGCTTACAAAGAACTTAATTACTTCCCCTTCCTCCAGGTAATAGGGTTCTCTCCCCTTCGACTACGCTCAGGGTCGAGATAAAGAGAAAAGCTGATAGAATCCCCACGTCTCATGGCCTCCACCACACTCCCCACGATCTCTCAAGTCACGCCGGCACAAAAACGCACGCTGATTGCGGCGGCGCTGGGTTGGGGCCTGGATGGATTTGACGTCCTGCTCTACAGCAACGTCCAAATCCATGTGATGAACGCGTTGGGGATTCATTCCAAAGCCATTGCCGGACTGCCAAATGCTTTCATGTTGCTGGCTTCAGGAATTGGCGGAATCTTGTTCGGTTTCATCGCGGATCGAATTGGCCGCACCAAGGCGCTGATGCTGAGCATCTTGACGTATTCACTGTGCTCACTGGGCTCGGGATTTTCGACTTCAATCTTCATGCTCGTCGCATTTCGATTTGTGCTTGGACTGGGTATGGGCGGCGAGTGGAACACCGGCGCAACGCTGGTGGCGGAGACGTGGCCAACTCATCTGAGAGCGCGAGCGATTGCCATTGTGCAGAGCGCATGGGCGTGGGGGTTGGCTGCGGCGGCAATAGTGGCGTGGGTGGTGCTCGACAAGCTGCATCTGAATTGGCGCTTTGTATTCTTCGTCGGCGTGCTGCCGGCGTTGGTAACGCTGTGGATCAGGAGGAGCGTGCCTGAATCCGAGATGTGGCAGCAGCACAGAGATCAGATGACCACCAAAGCACCGTTCTCTGAGGTGTTCTCGCCGAGGTTTCGCAAACAGACGATTTTTCTTTTGCTGCTGAATATCTTTGGCCTGTTTGCGTGGTGGGGCTTGTTCAGTTGGATGCCGCCTTACCTGACTTTGCCGGTGGAAAAAGGCGGGCGCGGCCTGAGCATGATGAACACCACTACCCTGCTTGTCACGTTGAATCTTGTAGGGATGTTTCCTGGATATCTTTGTTATGGCTGGTTCGCGGACAAGCTGGGTCGCAAACGATCTTTGATTCTTTATACGCTGTGCGCTGCTGGGCTGATTCCGTTGTACGCGGCAGCGCGCACGCCATGGATCATCCTGATCCTGGGCGCGTTTGTTGGATTCTTTGGTACAGGGTTTTTTGCGGGATCAGGAATCATCGGCAGCGAGCTATTCCCTACTCGCGTCCGCGCACGCGCTTTGGGATTTACCTACAATGGCGCTCGCGCTTTGAGCTGCGTTGCGCCTTACACGATTGGTTGGGTCGGCGACAAAAAAGGTTTAAGCGCGGCGTTTTTGCTGTGTGCGATTGCGTTTGTGCTTACGGCACTGATGGCGACACAGTTGCCGGAGACGAAGGGAAAGCAGTTGGAATAGCCGCAGATTTGCGCAGATGAACGCAGATCAAGAAGAAGTAGCCGCGAATTTCGCGAATAAACACGAATCTATCTGGATTTACTCATATTAGATGAGGCCACATGGCTTTCGTATCGTTTATTCTCATCTAGTTTCGTCGCGAGCGTAGAGCTCCTCGCTGCTGCGAGGGATTTCAGAAATAGACTACGACAGTACCGGGGCATTAGCCGGTTGTGCCGCATTTTTCTTCGGGCGTCGATTGGCTTGCAGAATTTTCTTGCGCAGCCGCAAAGATTTCGGCGTGACTTCAACCAGCTCGTCATCCGCCACAAATTCAATCGCTTGCTCCAGAGTGAGATTTTTGAACGGCACCAGACGGATGGCTTCGTCGGCGGTTGAAGCGCGCATGTTGGTGAGCTTCTTTTCGCGGACGGCGTTCACATCAAGATCGACTTCGCGAGCATTTTCGCCCACGATCATTCCTTCATACAGCTCTACGCCAGCGCCACAAAACAAAACGCCGCGTTCCTGAAGGCTCCAGAGCGCATAAGCCGTCGAGGGGCCGTTGCGGTCGGAAACCAATGCGCCGGTCATGCGATGAGGGATTTCTCCCAGCCATTCGGTGTAGCCATCGAATAAAGAATTCAGGATCACGGTGCCGCGTGTATCAGTAAGCAGCTCTGAGCGCAGGCCGATCATGCCGCGGCTGGGGATGGTGAATTCCAGACGCACGCGGCCGGAGCCGTGATTGTGCATCTTAAGCATCTGGCCTTTGCGCGCGCCTAGCTTCTCAATCACCACGCCGATGAACGCCTCAGGAATGTCGACCATCAACTTTTCTTTTGGCTCCATCAGCTTGCCGTCAATGCGCTTGGTTACGATTTCCGGCTTGCCGACGGCGAGTTCAAAGCCTTCACGGCGCATGGTTTCAATCAGGATGGAAAGTTGAAGCTCGCCGCGGCCCAGGACTTTGAATGAATCAGTTGCGCCACTATCTTCAACGCGCAGAGAAACGTTGGTGAGCAGCTCCTTTTGCAGGCGATCACGCAGGTTGCGCGACGTGACATACGTGCCTTCGCGTCCGGAAAATGGCGAGGTATTCACGGAGAACTGCATCGCGATGGTTGGCTCATCAATAACGATGTGCGGCAGCGGAGCGGGATTTTCAACTTCGGTAATGGTTTCGCCGATTCCAATTCCCTCTACGCCCGCAATGGCAACAATGTCACCCAGTTCGGTCTGGTCGATATCGACACGCTTGAGGCCGCTGAAGGAAAACAGTTTGGTTATCTTCCACTTCTGCAGCGAACCATCCAGCTTGGCGATTCCGGCTTCCTGGCCGTTGCGCAGCGTGCCATTGAAAACGCGAGCAATCGCCAAGCGGCCAAGATAATCACTGTAATCTAGGTTCGCTACAAGAATCTGCAATGGGCTGGCGGCATCGCCCGCGGGCTCTGGCGTGTTGGCAAGGATCGCGTCAAACAATGGACGCAGGTTTTCACCCGGAACATCGATGCTGGTGGAAGCCGTACCCGCTTTTGCGTTTGTATAAAGTACGGGGAAATCCAGCTGATCTTCTCGCGCGTCAAGATCTATAAATAAATCGTAAAGCTCGTTCAGCACTTCCTGCGCCCGGGCGTCAGGACGGTCAATCTTATTGATGACCACCACGGGTGGCAGACCGGCCTCAAGGGCCTTGCTGAGGACGTAACGCGTCTGGGGCAGCGGGCCTTCGCTGGCATCGACCAGCAACATTACGCCGTCCACCATTTTCAAGGCGCGTTCCACTTCGCCGCCAAAATCGCTATGGCCGGGAGTATCGACAATGTTAATTTTTACGTCGTGATAAATGATGGCCGTGTTCTTGGCCAGAATGGTGATGCCGCGCTCACGCTCCAGATCGTTGGAGTCCATCACCCGATCGACTACAGCCTCATTGACGCGAAATGCGCCGCTCTGGCGCAGCATGGCGTCCACCAGCGTGGTTTTTCCGTGGTCTACGTGCGCGATAATTGCGATGTTGCGAATCCTGGAATTCAAATCGGTCTTGACTCAGCTCTCTAAAGAATGGGGTACTTCTATTCTATCTGGAATTCCGCATTGATGCGGGACTTCACGCAGGGCGAGCAAGAAAAAACGGACGGCGCCGTGATTAAAACCAAGGCCGTCCGCATCCGTCTTTATCGCAAAATCTTAGTGGGTAAGTTGCCGGTCGATCTTGATCCGGTCGTCCATGCCAATGATGGCGCTCTCATGAATCGGTTTGAAGCCGTCTTTCTGGATGGTGATGTCATAGTTGCCGGCTTCCAACTGGACCTCTAGCGGCGTGGTCTTTTGCAGAGGTGTGCCATTGATCGTTACCAGCGCGCCCTTGGGCTCAGTCTTGATTTCGATTCGCGCCATGCCGGAGCCGTTTCCATTGTTGCCTAACAACTTTCCAACGCCGCTGCCGCCAACTAGACGAATATTATCCGTGCGGCCGGCCGCCATAAGGCTGGGCGCGTAATTCACTGACTGCCCGGCGACCACCTTGAGATCGGTGGAAGCCTCAAGAAATCCCTGCTTGCGGACGGCAATATTTTGCGCTCCGGGCTCAATTAAAAATTCTATCGGGGTAACTTTGCCCGTATCTTTTCCGTTGATCCAAATCTCAGCTCCGGCCGGTTTGCTCGCTACCGTGACAAATGCTTTTACCGCACTCATGCGCACGTCGATGGGTGTGCGTGCGCCGCCCGTGACCTGCACAGTGCGTGTCTCAGTGGCATAACCGGGCATGTTGAACGTGACTTTATACGTGCCGGCGGCGAGCCCTGGGACAGTCTGTGGGGCTTTCCACTGCTGCCCTGCGCGGCCTTCAATCTCCACGGTTGCGCCCATGGGCATGGACGAAACAATCAACTGCCCTTCACTCGCGGTGGGTGGAGGCACAGGAGCAGCAGTCGCGTATCGAGCTGCTCTGCCTGCGCGCGCGGGTGCGGGATGAGCGCTGCCTGCCGGAATATCTTGCGCTTTCTCTTCTGCAGCTTTCGCTTTCTCAATGGCCTGTTCTGCTTTGCGACCAAACGGCGCAGGCGCGTTCGCTGCCGACCGCGACGGCGCAGACGCATCTTCTTCCTCTGCGGGATGCCGCTGGAACAGCAACGCTAATACCACAACCAAAACAAGTCCGCCGACAACAGCTGCCACCACCTTCCAGTGGTTCGCCGTGCTCACAGGCTTACGGACAGACGTTTTTTCCCCCGGACCAACATACGTGGTGCCCACCGTTCCCGGCGTCTGCGCTTTAACAACTTGGCTTGCCGAGCCTGACGGCACGGCTCTAAAACTCTGGCTGGCATTCGGTCCCGGCATCGCCTTGAAGCTCTGGCTGGCATTGGGCCCCGGCGCAGCTTTGATCGCCTGGCTTGCATTCGGTCCAGGGCCGTCTTTATAGGCAGGCATGGATCCTGTGCTGTTGGCGCGGGAAACGGGCGCGGCTTTTGCGGCTTCTTCCAGGGCGGCAAAGAATTGCTGGCCGCTGGCGTATCGAGCCGCTGGATTTTTCGCCAACGCCTTCAACACCACTTTTGAAATCGCTTCCGGCACGCGCGGATGCGCCATCTGCATCGGATGCGGATCCACATCAGTAATGCTGCGGTCCACTTCACCCAAGTGCGGTCCATTGAATGGGCTGCGCGCCGTGTAAAGCTGATAGATGATTGTGGCCGCGTTAAAAATGTTTGTCGCCGCGGTCACCGGCTTGTGCTTTACCTGCTCCGGAGAAAGATACGGTTCATTTTCCAGCTTCTTCGTCGGCGACTGCGTCAGCAGGTTCTTATCGCGCAGCAAGCCAAAATCCAGCAGCTTGAGCGTGCCATCGGGCAGCACTTTAATGTTCGTCGGATTCAGAAAATGGTGAAACACGCCTTTGCTGTGCGCGTAATCCAGCGCCGCCAAAAGTTGCTTGGCCATCTGCAGCGCTTCGCTCATTTCCGGCTGGCGCTTGGCCATAAATTCCTTGAGGTTCTGTCCCTCAACGAACTCGGCCGTCATAAAAACCGTGCAGTCTTTGTAGCCACACGTATAAAGTTTGGCGATGTTAGGATGGTTCAGCGCGCTCGCGGCCTTCGCTTCCGCCAAAATTTTCTGGATCACGCCATTCACGTCGTCCAGCCACTCCGGGACCTCAAACTTGCGCAGCGCGACGGACCTGTTCTGCTGCGGATTCCTGGCCTGATGGACCACGCCCACGCTGCCCCGTGGCAGCTCCTTTACCAACTCAAGGCTGGACGTGCGCGGTGCAGCCGCCGTAGCTGAAGCAGTGGCGTTGCCTGTGGCGGAGGCGTCCGCCGATGCGCTGGCCGAGCCCACGGCTGAGGCGCTGCCTGGGGCGATGCTATCGCTCGTGGCTGTAGCCGTACCGGTGGCAGTGGCGGTTCCTGTGGCGGTTTCCGGGTGTTCTTGCATCATGGGTACCTGTCAGTTACCTATGCAAGTTCTCTGGGAGGAGGACACGGCAATCGTACCCCAAAGTTCCTCCGGGAGTGCCCACAAGAACAGTGCCCCCGGGTTACTTAGGTAATTGGGGGAGGGCTAGGGTGGGAAGAGGCTGGAGAAATTGAAGCCACAAGACAGCAAGTCATAGTGGATTAGAGCTTCCCAGCATATTGGGTTGCTGTGAGCGGCCCTTTGCCGAAATTCTTGTTTCCTGAAAATATTATGAATTCAGTAACCGTCATACAGCTAAAACTCGCAACAAACTCCGGGCGTTTGTCAGCTAGGCGTTTGTAGCAATCTTTACTCACGCAAACGATCAGATCGCCTTGAGTCCTCGTCATCGCAACGTAGGCTATTCGTTTTTCTTCCCGGTCCTGGTCCTCAACTGACCACCAAATCTTCGATGGACAGTGCCCGGCATTCGCGGGTGGTGGGCACACAAAGACGGTTGTATCGTGGGTTTCACCCTTAACACCGTGAACAGTCTGCGCCGCCACCCTTGGAAGTGTCGACTCAGCACAATCCATCTGAGGCAGGAAGTCCGCAGCCGCGGACTGCCAGTCAGGCATACGCTTCGGCTTGAGCTTGCCGGTTGCAAACTTAAGGTCATCACTGAGATTGAAGGCGATGATTTCTCGATCAAGAACTTGTCCAGCGCGCGATTGCCACTCGAAATATGTTGCCGTATCCGGCAGAGCATTGGCCTTCAAAAGACATCGAACCGCGAGCGCCTTCCAATCACCCGGATCAATGTGTGCGCATAAAAGTTCCTCGTCTGTCACGCCTTCGCTTTTGAAAACTGATCGCTCGATAGCGGCGCGAGCTGCCCCCAAGGCTGCAATAGTCTTCCCTTGACGAAACTTAACGACTGCGCGGTGAATATGAGTCAGTGGTGGGCAGTTCAGGCTCGGTACTGCACCTGACTTGCGACCTTTAAGAGCATCCACCGTCGTGGTTGCGCGCGCAATCACCTTCACCTTGCAATCGACATTCATCGCCGGGAGCACTTCCAATAGCCGTCTTACGTCGGCAACCATGTCTTGATAACGAATCAGAAATGTTCGGCCTTCTCGATCCTGGGCTGAGTTGATATCACCCTTTCCGTCCTTCAGATGTGATGCCGACCGGGCAACAGCCGACGGGCATCGACGACTATAGGAAAGCGGGAGCGATACGGCGCCGCTGATCGTTTCAAATGCATCGAAAAGATCAGGTCTGGCCCCATTAAACTCGTAAATTGCCTGATCTGGATCGCCTACTAGCATGCCCCGGGCGGGGGCCTGCTCCAAAAGTAGGCGGATGCTCTTTCCTAAAAAATGGCCAGTATCTTGAAGCTCGTCGACGATCAGAATGGGAAAGCGGCGCGTGATTTCAGCGCAAATCACTGGTCCACAAGAAGGATGTTCCAAGATTTTACTGGCCCACAGGGATGCATCCGAATGCGTGAAAAGCCCGCGAGTCTTCCAAATATCAAGTTTCGCCTCGCGGACGTCCGATAATTCGTCCTCGGTCAAACGCCGGAATGGCGAGTTTGGATGGGGTTTGTAGACAGGGATCGCCTTTCCCTGTTTTTCATTAATGTAAATACAACCAAAGAGATTAATTTTCCCTTTTGCAACCGTAGCACCTTTATTTCGAGAACGCATGCCCCAGTATTCGGGGCCCCATTCACCAACAACGATACGAGGCTCAGCATACGTTTTAAAAACGCGAGACAAATGTGGACGGAGCACATATCGAAACAGAAATGCATCAATTGTGCCCACGAAATGCGGATGAGCTAGCTGATGCCCTACCGCTCTTCGTATTTCCTCGCCTGCAATCTTCGTGAATGACAGCGCGGCAATGCCACTGGTTTCGATTGGCCAAGTGGCCAGTTCTTGTCGAATCAGTTCCGCTATGAGCCAAGTCTTGCCGCTTCCGGGAACAGCCCGGACTATTCGGACACGAATTTTCTTCTTGTCGAGAATATCTTGCTGTTCGCCAGTGGGTACTCTCATTGCTCCTGGCCTTCTCCTGACTGTTCGCAAGATTTGGAAACATAGTTTATTGCATCTTTCAGATATTCAGGGACTGTAAAGTTGAACGCCCATTCGCCTGTCACTCTCTTTTCGCTTAATTTATACGCCATACGTTGTGCGAACTCGGCCTTGCTGCCCGAGTGCTCTGCCCTGCAAATGCCTCGCCAACAAACAAACGCCTTATCTTGAACCGATCCTCCCGCATTGGTGATCAAATCCTGATTAAATGTCCTTGGTATTCCAGCAAAGCAGTCCTCCCAGACATTTGCCATCAGTTCAACATTCTCAAGGGCTGCCTCGGCAAGATCGAATTCCAAAGTAAGCTTGGAATAGCACACTCTAACGGTTGGATGAGCGCTGAAAACGGTCAGGAGCTTGTTCGTCCGTGCCGAGACTTTAAATTTTGAACCGTCACTTTCAGGAATATCGTTGTTCCATAAAGCGCCTCGAATGATCGGGGGATCTGCATCTGTAACAATCGACACTGGAATTCCTAGAGCGGTCGGATCGAACAACTTCTTGAATGTTTCAAATGCGACTCCACAAATGGGTATTACGGAGATGTGTAGTCTACTGAGGTCGTACCCCATCCGAGCGGCTAGAATCGGCACGAGTACCGCTTCCGAAATTCCCTCCACTAGAATTACCGCTTTGGCGAAATATAAACGAGCACGCGTTATATCCATCATCCGCTCGAAATTTCCCTTTTCTTTATCGTCCATACCAGCACTTTTGAGGCTGTTACACATCACCTTTCCGTTCGGATCTTTAAAAAGCATCTGCACGCGGTCGGGCGGCACACTTGCGGCTAGTGTGGGCGAATGCGTAGTCACAATCGTCTGAGGAACGTCAGCACCGGGCGTCTCGTTTGCGAGGTAACGTGCAAGGAGTGCAACGAGTTGTGGGTGCAAGTGTGCCTCCGGTTCCTCAACAAACAGAAGTGGATACTCATCGGGTTCCACCAGCACTGGTTGTCCATCTTGATCATGTGGCCCCAACTGCTGCAGAACGACCGCGATATAGAGCAGGTTGTTGTAGCCTAAACCGTTTGCGCTCAATGAGCCTATGGGCGCGCCATCCATTTGCACTTGAAGTGTGCGTAAAATCTTGTCAAACTCAACTTCAGTGGCTTTAATCGCGGATGGAGAATAGTCTGTTCCGGAGATGTGCCTGGTAGTTTTCTGCAAGGAAGCCCGCGTCTCGCTGATCAGCGATTCGGCTTCGAGCTGCTGGTTTGCGGTGGTATAGATTTCTTTGATCTTTTCTTCCGTCTGTTCCCCCTTTCTAGACGCAACATAGCGAAGAAGAGAAGCAAGACGGCTACGGTGGCCGGGAGTGAGATAGGCTTCGGCATCGCGCAATGCAGGCAGATACGTGATAGGCAACGACTGTAAGATCTTTGTTGGCACTTCTGAAGGCTCCGCACTTTCGGGCCCTCCTACGCGTTTAATGGATGCCTGCCTTTTTCCTTTCGGCCAAGACGCCTGGAATCGAATTTTCGCTGTAGATTTTGAGAGATCAGTAAGATTGAAATCGACAATCTCATAAAAGTAGGCTCGTTGGGCTTCTGACAAACCGCTGAAAGTAAGCCCTATCATGATGGTTCTGGCTTCGGTATCCAATGCCGAAGCTCGATAGAAATCGTCTCTGTCTAACCACAAAGCTTCGCCTGGCGATCCGCTCGGGCCTATGGCATGGCGGATCGCCTGCAACAGGTTGGTCTTACCGATATTATTGCGGCCGACCAGAACATTTAAACCGGACTGCAGATCGACTCGAAGAGACTCAAATGATCGAAAGTTTTTGATCTCTACTGCGGATAAATACATTCTAACGCTGCCTTTAGATTTGCGCGGAAACGAGTGAACTCGGCTATTGGCTCTCCTAATAACTCCGGGAGCGTTTTTCGAGAAGGGAGATAGCCGATTTATACCATAGAGCCATCTCGCAGGAAAGCTTGATTGATCCATTCTGTTTTCGCAAACGATCAAACTCCCTGCTTCCCCCGTGTGCCTCCCTGGCCTGCGGTGAATTTGATCCGTCAAGCTGCAGTCGGCTGATCTAGCAAAGTTTCGATCAGGACATTGCCCTATTTCGCCGTTGAATGGGAGGCGAATAAAAGGTAGTATCAAGGCGGCTTTTGGCTCTTGGCCTTTAGCAACCCCAGAGCGGCTCTTGGCCCCTGGCTCTTAGCCTTTAGCTAAACCCAAGAACAAACGCCCACTGGCTGGCAAAACGCATAAAAATCAGCAGATCTGGCGGGATTCGAGGCCAGTTTGACGCGATTTGGGCTCGGTTTGATACGGATTTTCTGGGGTGCAGTTGAGTAACTCCTTTGGAATCATAGTTGAGGCCCTGGGGAGGGGTAGGGTAGAAGCAAAGATTGCCAAAATTGGTAATCGCCGGAATTGGAAAACGTGATGCTGGAAGACCGATACAGCTCGGAACAACCAAAGGAGCACCGAAAGGCGCCGGAGGCGCGGTATGCCTATTACAGGCGGTGCCAGGTGTTCCGCAGGGGTGGTGAGCAGTGCAAGGCCCCGGCGGAAAAGGGTTCGCGGATTTGCCATGCCCATGCCGGGCAGCTGGCGATGGCGGTGCGTCGCGAGCGGGAACGGCAGGCGGTGCTGGCGGAAGCGGTGGCGCAGATGCGCCAGCGCGGCAACCCGGATTGCGAAATGGCTGACCTGTTTATGGATTTTAAGGGCATCAACATGACCCTGGCGGTGATGGCCAAGGCGCTGATTGCCGGAAGGATTGATTGCAAAACGGCAGGGCGGCTGCTGGTGCAGTTGCAGACCGTGTCAAAACTGCTGCGGATGATGAAAAGCAAACCCCTACCACGGATTAACACGGATAACACTGATCTGCGGGAAGCAAAGGCAAATCTCACCGCGGAGGCGCGGAGACGCGGAGAAGATCGAAACCCAGAAGGAGATTGGGCCGCGAATGAATGCGAAGAGACGCGAATTGCTTTAGTGGCAGAGGTGCTGGCAATCGCGAGCAGACGTGGTTGGGCGCACGCGCCTCCGGAATTGTTGAGTGCGGCTTGACGTGAAGATCGGGAGTACTTTTAGACGGTTTTACGAATTAGGTGTTCCGGCTGATACCAGTCGAGATGAAAAGGTCTTTGACAACTTCATAAACGTAGCGCGTGATGGCGCTTCATCGGCGAAAGCCCTGAATGGTCGCTAAGGAGCCGTAGCACCCTTCAGCTTCCGATCAAAAAACTCTGCCGTGGCCGTGTATCCTTTTACCCACGTACGCCAGAGCAGGAAGTCATGGATCTCGTCGGGGAAAATGATTTGCTCCAGGTCAACGTTCTGCTGGCGCAGGCGCTGGATCAGGTCAGTGGTCTGGGAGAATGGGACGTTGCGGTCGTCATCGCCGTGCATGAAAAGCACCGGAGACTTCCACGCGGCCGCCGACGCCACGGGCGAAGAATCAAACGCCAGCTTCTGCGCTTCTTTGTAATCCGGCGCGCTCTCTGCCCCACGGATGTCGTCACGCAGCAACACTGACCAGTCATGCACGCCGTGGAAATCGACGCCGGCGGCAAAGATATCTGAGTTGCGCGCCAGCGCCAGGGCCGTAAGCAGGCCGCCGTAAGAGCCTCCCCAGATGCCGATGCGCTTGCGATCAACATACGCCAGCCTTTGGAGATAGCGCGCGCCCGCAACCACGTCCTTGTACTCAGCGGAGCCGCGCCAGCCTGCGTTTGCAGGCTCACGGAAGGCGCGTCCGTACATCAGGCCCAGGCGATAGTTGACTGAAAGCACCACGTATCCTCGGCTGGCCAGATACTGATTTTCCGCGTATGCGTTGTGGTAGTAGTACATGTAATGGAAGCCGGGCATCATCTGCCGTGGCGGACCGCCATGAACAAAGATCAGAGCCGGAGCTGGCTGCGCGTGATTGCGCGGAACAAAAAGCTGTCCATGGATTTCCAGTCCGTCTTCGCTTTTGAATGTGACGGTCTGCGGCTCAACCAGTTGGTCCGACGGGAAATCTTTTGGCAGCGCGCCGGCGGCAATCATGTCGCGACCTTTGTCGGTAATGCGATAGGGCATGGCCGGTGAAGTCGCGGTTGAGCCGAAGGAGACGATGGTTTTGCCATCCGCCAGCATCAGAGGATGCCATTCAATGGTGGCGCCATGAGTGATTGGCACATTTACTCCGATGGCTTTTCCGTTCACGATCTCCGCTGCTCCCAGCGGAATCTTGAATATGTGGCGGCGCTCTTCATCATTCTGGTTTGAGGTGTAAAGAACGGCAGTTTTTCCAGGAGCTAGTTCAACGTCTTCCACTTCGTAATTGCCGGCAGTCAAGAGCCTTGGCGCGCCGCCACTGGTGGAGATCGCATACAGATGGTTCCATCCATCTTGCTCGGAGCAAAAAACAATGCGCCCGTCGGCGGCAAACTTCAGCGACTCAGCAGCAAACGGCGGCAGAGAATCATTCATCTCTTTGCCGCTGTGCCACAGCTCATGCGCTTGCGTAGTTTCAGCATTCGCCAGCCAGATGGCCCAGGGCTGCGCACGCAGCGGGATCAGCGGCAGATGCGCTTCCGCTCCAGGCGTGCGGATGAACACCAACTGCTTGCCGTCGGGCGACCAGCGCGGCGCAAAATCGCGATCAACACTGGGTGCAACGTATCGCACGCGCTGCTCAGCCAAATCAAAGATCGCGATGAACGCATGATCTTTGCGGCCAGTTCTGAACGCGAGATGCTTTCCGTCCGGCGACCACTGCGGCTCGCTTTCTTCGCCGCGCAGTTCCGTAAGCTGGTGCGCAGGTTTATCGGCGCCAACATTGGCAATCCACAGATGATTCTTCGGCCCCACCCAAACCGCGGTCAGTCCATCGGGAGAAAGCTGGATGTCCTCGCAATCTTCTTCCGGGCAGCCCATATCGCCCAGCAGGCGCGGCTTGCCCGTGTCTACGTCAGCGGCCCACACCTGCTGCTTGGGTTCTTTGATCTCCGTGGTGGGATTGGCAACGTGGCCTTCGCCGTTCAATTCCGACCCACGCGCATACACCACGGTCTTGCCGTCCGGCATAAGCTTTACGGCAAAAATGTCCTGGCCCTCGTCACCTTGATAATGCGTGACCTGCCGTCCGGCGAAATCTGGCGCGTCCGCCACCCAGACGTTGCGCTCGCCTCGGCTGTCAAACACCCACGCAATGCGGTTCGCCTTTGTCGCCGCAGTCAGCGCCGTCGGGAACGGCGAACTCATCACCTGTTCCAGAGTAAAGCTGGGTTTATTAGGATTTTGTGCGATGGAGAAAGTTGTAAAGACAAGTACGAGCAGAACGAATCGAAGGAATTTCATACGCGCGACATCATAACAGCCCGCGCGGTCTATTTCTGCAGCCGTAGAAAGCTCTCAGTGCGGCTTTTCCAGATAGCCGCTTACCAGCGCCGCGCAGCCTTCCACAAACTTCTGCTCGTCAAAGTTAAAGGTATCGGCAAAATAGCTGTTGATGTCGATCACGCCGTAAAGCGCGCCTCGGGTAAAAATCGGCGTCACGATCTCCGACTTCACCAACGTCGAAGAAGCCTTATAGCGTGGATCGTTGGCCGCGTTGTTTACGACTACGGTTTTCTTGCTGGAAGCCGCGTCGCCGCACAGCCCTTTATCCAGGGAAACGCTTTCATGCGGATCAAAGCTGCCCACATGCGGCCCCAGGTTCAGGTTTCCCGGACGCGTGTTATCCACCAGGTAAAATCCAACCCAGTTGTAACGCGTCATGGTGTCATGCAGCCGCTGGACGATGCTCTCCATCAGCGCATCCAGCGTGCGCGCAGACTGCGCTACGTATCCGAAGTCTTTCAGCAATTCCTGGTGCTTGGACATTTCTTTGGCACGGGCGGCGCGGACACATGCCCAGCCCTGCTGCTTTTATATAGTCAGCAGGCGCGGCAAACAATGTCATTATGGGTTACTCTGAGGGTACGAAAGCAACAGCCCATCCGGAGATCGGCCAGCGACCTCAGCCTAGCGCTTCTTTTCCATATACTTCCCTACCAGCTGCGCCACGTCTTCCGCAAAGGTCTGCTCAGCGTTGGTAAACGTGTTGACGAAGTAGCTTTCAATATCAAGCTCCGCCAGCAGCTCACTCTTAGCCAGGATTGGGACGACCAGGTTCGCCTTCACAATTTCCGATCCAGCAAAATATCGCGGATCGCTGGCCACATCATTCGCCACGACGGTTTTTTTTGTGGTGGCTGCGGCGCCGCACAATCCTTTATCAACAGGGATACGCGTGTTGGGGCTGAAGCTGCCCACATAAGGGCCCACCACCAGCACTCCGGGATCGGTCTTATCGACCAGATAAAATCCGACCCAGTTATAGCGGGCCAATTCGCTATGCAGGCGCTGCGATATGTGTGTCATCAGGACCGTTGCGTTCGCCGCGGTTTCAGCAAATAGTCGGAACTCCTGGAGGAGTTCCTGGTGTTTTGACATTTTTATTTTTCCTGGGCGTGCAAAAAGATTGCCCCAGTTATACATTCACAGCCATCGCGCAGCAATGTAATTTTGCCCCGTGACCATCTGCTTGCATCAAATTGCCGGCTCACTTCTGCTTCGGCGGCGCGTCCATTTGAAATACGTCCATTTGAATTCGTTGATTTGAATTCGTTCATTTGAAAACATCCGCTTCACCCTTTACCCTTGATTAGGACAGCCTATGAAGATTTCTCGTTTGCGCAATCTCGCAATTGTCGTCGGATTCATATCGATCGCCCTCACCCTCAGCGCCCAGGACATTGCTTCTTTTGAAAAGCGGATCACCGTCAAGAAGCTTCCCAACGGGCTCACCATCGTGCTCATGGAGCGGCCAGAAGCGCCGGTCTTTTCCTTCTATACCCGCGTCGATGCCGGCTCTGTGCAGGAAGTTCTCGGGATCACCGGTCTGGCGCACATGTTTGAGCACATGGCGTTCAAAGGCACGCAGGAGATAGGGACCACGAACTGGCCGGCGGAAAAAGTGGCGCTGGAAAAAGTGGAAACCACCTATGCCGCTTATTTGCATGAAAGGCTGAAGGAAGTTAGGCGCGACGACAAAAAGATCGCCGAGCTTGAAAAAGCCTGGCAGGCGGCCGTGGCTGCCGCTGAACAGTATGTTGTGCCGAATGAGTTTGGAGAGATAGTGGAGAGCCAGGGCGGAGTCGGCCTCAACGCATCCACTGACCGTGACGAGACAACATACTACTATTCGTTTCCTGAAAACCGTCTTGAACTGTGGGCTTACCTGGAATCAGAGCGCTTTCTGGAACCGGTGATGCGCGAATTTTACAAAGAGCGCGATGTCGTCTATGAAGAGCGGCGCATGAGCGTTGATAGCTCTCCCCAGGGCCGGCTTCTGGAGCAGTTCTTGCGCGCCGCGTTTATCGCGCATCCGTATGGACGCCCCGTAATCGGCTGGCCTTCTGATCTGCGCGCTTTTTCCGCCACCGACGCAGCCAATTTCTTCAAAAAGTATTACGTTCCTGCCAACATAGTTGTCACCGTGGTGGGTGACCTGAAGGCCGCAACTGCGATGCCGATTATTGAGAAATACTTTGGCCGCATTCCTGCGCGTCCCGCGCCTGATCCGTTGCGAACTCAGGAACCTCCGCAACAAGCGCAGCGCACTGTTTTGATTCATGATCCCAGTCAGCCGCTTTATGTTGAAGGCTACCATCGCGGAGACTTCCGCGATCCTGACGATCCGGTTTATGACGTGCTGGCCGACTTGCTTTCCAAGGGCCGCACTTCCCGGCTCTATCGGTCTCTGGTGCGCGACAAGCGCATTGCCATCGCCGCACAGGGCGGCTCGTTCCCGGGCAATAAATATCCCAGCTTGTTTTTCTTTTTTGCTGCGCCCAGCCAGGGCCACATCGCGCAAGAGATGGCGGGGCCAATCCATGAAGAGATTGAGAAGCTGAAAACGCAGGATGTAACCGACGAAGAATTGCAATCGATCAAGACGCGCGCCAAGGCTGATTTGATTCGTGGCCTCGGCAACGATCAGGGTCTGGCCTTCCAATTGGGTGAGTACCAGGCGCTCTATGGCGATTGGCGAGAGCTATTCCGCCAGATTGATGAAATTGACAAAGTCACCAAGGCAGATATTCGCCGTGTCGCCAATAAAACTTTCCGCGAAGAAAACCGCACCGTAGGGACCATGGAAACGGAAGCGCCAAAGCCAACGCAAGCCGAACCCGCCAAAGGAGAGCAGAAATGAATAAGGGAAAATTTTTGCTCTTCGCATTCACAGTTTTGATAATGAATTTTCTGGCGCTCAATGCCGCTGCACAGGTCGAAAAACCCGTTCCCCCAAAAGTTCCTCAGGCCACGGCCACGCCCTCTGCTTCTCCTGTTAGCTCCTGGCAAAAAGTACCTATCCCGCCGCTGCATCAGTTCAAGCCGCAGGAGCCACGCCGTGTTGAACTGCCCAACGGCATGGTTATTTTCCTTCAGGAAGACCACGAGCTACCGCTGATCGATGGCACCATCCGCATTCGTGGCGGCTCGCGAGAAGAGCCGGCGGACAAAATCGGCATGATCTCCCTCTATGCTGACGTGTGGCGCACCGGCGGCACCAAAACCAAGACCGGTGACGAACTGGATGATTTCCTTGAAGCCCATGCCGCGCGCGTTGAAGCTTCAGATAGCGCGGACTCCACATTTCTCTCCTGGTCATCGCTCAAGGAAAATTATGATCAGGTCTTCCCTGTCGTGCTTGATCTTCTGGAAAACCCGGAGTTCCGCCAGGACAAAATTGATCTGGCCAAGCAGCAGTTTTTCAGCCTGATCTCGCGCCGGAATGATGACTCGGATGAGATCGCCGGGCGCGAATCCACCAAGCTGGCCTATGGCCCTGAGAATCCTTACGCCCGCACGGCCCAATACGACACTGTGGCTGCCATTACTCGGGAAGACTTGCTGCAATGGCACAAGCGCACCATCGCGCCAGCCAATATGATTCTTGGCCTCGCCGGCGATTTTGACTCCGCCGCCATGGAGCAAAAGCTGCGTCAGGCCTTTGCCAACATGCCCCGGGGTGAGCGTTTTGTTCCTGCCAAGATCACGTTCAACCCTTCCAAGCCGGGAATTTATTTTGTGGAGAAAAATGACGTCAACCAGAGTGACATACAGATGGTTGATCTCGGCATCGATCGCCGCAATCCTGACTATTACGCCGTTGAAGTCATGAATGAATTATTCGGCGGCGGATTTGCTTCCCGCCTGTTCATCGATATTCGGACCAAGCTGGGGCTGGCTTACTCCGTAGGCGGCGGCGTGGGTACGGCCTTTGATCATGATGGAATCACACGCTTTGCCATGGGCACCAAGAGCGGCACCACTGCGGCAGGGATTGAAGCTTTGCGCAAGGAGATGGAGAAGCTTATTACCGGAACTGTCCAGCCAATTGAAATGAAAAAAGCCAAAGATGCCATTTTGAATTCCTTCATCTTTGAGTTTGATTCCAAGCAGAAAGTTCTGGCGGAGCGTATGCGTTACGAGTTTTACGGCTTCCCACCGGATTTTCTGGAGCAGTTCCGTGCCGGGATTGAAAAAGTCACGCCCGCTGACGTGGATCGCGTCGCCCGAAAATATGTTCATCCGGAGAAGATGGCAGTGCTGGTTGTCGGCAATGCCAAAGATTTTGACCGCGAGCTCTCAACCTTCGGCAAGGTCAATACCATCGATATTAGTATTCCGCCGCCGAAGAAGGCCGGAAAGCCTGGAAGCAATTAGCAATTAGCAATTGGCAATCAGCAGTTGGCGAAAACGCTTCGCCGCGAATTTCGCAAACAAACACGAATCAAATTCATGATTCGCGTCTTTCGCGTTAATTCGCGGCTAATTTTCTTATCAACCCAAATCTGCAGCTGAGATGCTTTTGCTAATTGCTGACTGCTTCCTTCGCGCAATGCTTCTCAAAGGCCTGCTTGAGCCGCGTGGCAATCGTATTCGGATCGCTCACTTCAATGTCATGCCGCTGCATCATGTATACCAGCTTGCCATCGCGCATCAACGCAATTGAAGGCGAGGTCGGCGGAAAACCTGTGAAATGGCTGCGGGCCGCGTCGGTAGCTTCCCTGTCCTGTCCGGCAAAAACCGTAATCATGCGGTCTGGACGGACGCCGCTCTGAATGGCCGCGCGCACGCCGGGACGCATTCTGCCTGCGGCGCATCCGCAAATGGAATTCACCACCACCATCAGCGTGCCTTTCTGGTTGATTGCATTTTCCACGTCGGCTGCGGTGCGGGCTTCTTCAATGCCGCCTGCCGTCAACTCCTGGCGCATGGGCGCCACCATTCCTTCTGGATACATCGTTTCCTCCCGATTGGTCTTGCTCCATTCTACCAATTAAAAACTCTTTTCCATAGTTGCATCTCTCCTGTACTCTGTTAGCAATCTTTTGAGAACCCAGGAAAACATCCCCCTTGCACCGTTGACCACTTTTAACGTCGGTGGTCCGGCGCGATATTTTATTGACGCCCATTCGGAACATGAAGTTTCTGAAGCGGTGGCGTTTGCCTTGGCGCGCAAGCTTCCTCTTTTCGTTCTGGGCGGCGGCAGCAATCTTGTCATTTCCGATACCGGCTGGCCCGGCCTCGTCCTGAAAGTATCTTTGGCGGGCGTGGAGTTTGAAGGTGACCGCCAGAAGATGCTGTTTCACGCTGCCGCTGGTGAAAACTGGGACAGCCTTGTGGCTCTCGCTGTCCAGAAGAATTGCGGCGGCATTGAATGCCTGAGCGGGATTCCCGGCACCGTCGGCGGCACGCCGGTTCAAAACGTAGGCGCTTACGGACAGGAAGTTTCACAAACCATTACCCGCGTCCACGCGCTTGAGATCGCTACAGGCGCAGTGCTGGATCTCAGCAATACCGATTGCGGCTTCTCCTATCGATCCAGCATTTTCAACGGCGCGCGCCGCGGCGAGTTCATTGTGCTTCAAGTGTCTTATCGGCTTTGCCGCAATGCCGAGCCAAAGATTGAATATGCCGACGTAAAAAACTTCTTCGCCGCAAGCAATCTGGAAAAACCTACGCTGCAACAAGCCCGAGACGCGGTGCGCTCCATCCGCCAAAGTAAAGCCATGCTGCTGGTTGAAGGTGACGAAGACTGCCGCAGCGCAGGCTCGTTCTTTAAAAATCCCGTTGTCAGCGCCGCTGAAGCAGATCGCATTCAGGCCCTTGCCGAGCAGCACGTTCCCGGCAAAATGATGCCCCGTTATCCCGCAGCCGATGGCCAGGTAAAACTCGCAGCGGCATGGCTGGTGGAGCAGTCGGGATTTTCCAAAGGCTACTCAATGGGGCCAGTAGCCATTTCCCGCAAACATTCTCTGGCAATCGTGAACCGTGGCGGCGCAACAGCAAAAGACATTCTTGCCCTCAAAGGTGAAATCGAGAAAAAGGTCTTCGATATTTGGGGAGTGCGGTTGCATCCGGAGCCGGTGCTTGTGGGGTTCTGAGGAGTTATGCCTGCACTGATCGTCCAGGGTTGCTGTATCCACTACGGCATGTTTGCAGCTTATGATTCATTTCTCCCCGCGACGCGCCATCCCGAGGCAAGCCACGCGAACGTCTATGCATCTCGATTCAGTTTCAGCGAAGCCGAGGGATCTGCCCCGCTGCATCCTAAGCTCATTACGAACTGCTTGGATCATCGGGTGGCCCTTAAGAGCAGCGGAGCAGACCCTTCGCCCTCGCGTCTTGAGCATAACAATGTGAGGGTATGGCGTGCTCGGCTCAGGGTGGCGGGTCGAGAGGAAGGAAACGAGTGAGCAGGAAACGGTAAACCAAAAAATATTATTACTCGCCAGCCGATGACTCATTACTATCAATGCCCACCGTCGCATACATCGCTGTCAATGTCCCAATCCCAATCCAATTTCCTACACATTTCGTACTCCAAGTGTATCTTTCTGCGCGATAGCTCATCTTAAAGAATGACCGGATATCCGTCTCAAGCAGGATTTAAAATAGAAACATGGGTGCGCAAATAATATGCTGATTAAGAAACCAAGCGACATACCTTCCTCGGAGATCACTTCCAAAGAGACCTACCTGAACCGGCGCAAATTCATCACCGGTGCAGTAGCGGCCGGCGCGGCGCTGGCAGGCGGCTTCTATCTGCGCGAACACGTGGGTAGCTCTGAGATAGTCCACGCTCAGGGCCAAAAACTCAGCGGAATTGTGAAAAGCCCGCTCAGCACCTCAGAGACGCCCACATCATTCAAAGACATTACCAATTACAACAATTACTACGAATTCAGCACAGATAAATATGAGCCCAATGGGCTGTCCAAAAATTTCCGTACGCGTCCGTGGACCGTGGCGATCGACGGCATGGTAAAGAAGCCCAAGAAGCTGGATATCGACGCAATTATGAAGCTCGCTCCGCTGGAAGATCGCACCTATCGTCATCGCTGTGTCGAAGGCTGGTCCATGGTCATACCCTGGGTGGGATTCCCGCTCAACGCCCTGATCAAAGCTGCCGATCCGCTCCCCAGCGCGAAGTTTGTCGCCTTCCAAACGGTTGTAGCTCCCGACCAGATGCCTAACCAGAAACGCAGCGGCGTGCTGGAGTGGCCTTACGTTGAAGGCCTGCGCATGGACGAAGCCATGCATCCGCTGACAATTATGGCGGTCGGACTTTATGACGAAGTTCTTCCCAATGTTGACGGCGCGCCTCTGCGTTTAGTGGTGCCGTGGAAATACGGATTCAAGGGAATCAAAGCGATCGTGAAAATCAGCTTTACTGACTCCATGCCTCCGACGACCTGGAACAGAATGGCGCCCGATGAATACGGCTTTTATTCCAACGTGAATCCGAAGAAGGACCATCCCCGATGGAGCCAGGCCAGCGAGCGGCGGATCGGCGAATTTCGCAAGCGCCCAACGCTGATGTTCAACGGCTACGCTGACCAGGTGGCAAGCCTTTACTCCGGCATGGACCTGCAAAAAAATTACTGATGAAGCCGCTGCCGGAAAAGTTCATTCGGGCTTTGAAAGCGCCCGTGTTTCTCCTCTGCCTGGGGCCGGCCTTCGTGCTCACGTGGAAGGGGTTTCATGACGGCCTGGGCGCGAATCCCATTGACGTCATCACACGCACCACCGGCCGCTGGACACTCACGTTCCTGCTGATCACGCTCAGCGTTACGCCGGTTCGAAAGCTGAGTGGCCTGGTGTGGCTCATTCGCTTCCGTCGGATGCTGGGACTCTTTGCATTCTTTTATGGATCATGTCACTTGATGACCTACGTCTGGCTCGACAAGTTTTTTGACGTCCATGAAATGCTGCACGATATTGCCAAGCGCCGCTTCATTACTGCAGGCATGACGGCATGGTTTTTGATGCTGCCGCTGGCCATTACCTCCACAAAGGGATGGATCCGGCGTATGGGCGGCAAACGCTGGCAAAAGCTGCATCGCCTCATCTACATCAGCGCTGCTGCCGGGGTGGTCCATTTCATATGGCTGGTCAAGGCTGACCTTCGGCGTCCATTGACGTACGGCGCGGTTCTAGCTGTCCTGCTCGGATATCGGCTCATCACCTGGTTGCTATCGCGCATACGGGCGCGCCGCGCCCTGGCGACCCAGCAGATTGCCCGCGCCTAATCGCTCTTTTCGCTTACGCAGCCCGGGCCTAATCGCTTTTCGCTACAAATGTAAAAGGCGCATCCGACAAATCAAAGATTGTGGATGCGCCTTATTGTTTAAAGTCCAAAAAAATGGATCAGTGGAAATTCAGTCTTATGGTGGTTGCCTGCTCAATGGGCTGGCCGTTTAGCCGAGCCGGTTTGAATAGATAGCCCATCACTGCTGTGAAGGCTGCGTCCTTAAAGATCGGCTGGCCGCTAATGAATTTAGGATCATGTGGCTTGCCGTCTTTGCCAATTGTAACCTGCACTACCGCTGGGCCAGTGATGCCACGGGCTTTAGCGATGGCTGGATAGATGAGCGGGCCAGTCTTGAGCACCTGGATCGGCTCAAGTTGTGATTGCTCAAGCGCCGCTGCTGACGGTGCTGACGATACGGGCCGCGCCAGATTGGATAAAGGCGCTGCCGTATTCACGGAGTCCGCGACAAACGACGGCGCAACATCAGGGGCCACTTGCGCTACGTTCTGCTTCGCGATCCTTGAACCTCCGGTCGCGCCAAAGCTGGCGACTGACGCTGACTTCTCCGTGACAACAGGCTTTTCTGCAGGCGACGAATTTTTCTCGGAAACCGTCTTCGCCGATGGCTTCTCCGCTACGGACTTTGTAGCCGGGGGCATCGCAACTATGCTCGGAGCGGCGGCTGGAGCCGTGGCGCCAGAAGCGGATGAAACGGGCTGCGCATTAGCCGATGGCGGCAAGCTTACCGGAGGCACATTGGCTGCTTCTTGTGTCTGCTGCGTAGCGGCGGTCTTGGGCTTCTGCATTTTCAGGAAGGCAAACGTTGACGCTGCGGCAATCACCAGCACCGCTACCACGCCCACCATCATGAATCGGCTTCCGGACTTCTTGTCCTCTGCCGCCACTGAATCAAACGTGCCAAAATTTGCTCGCGGTACGGCCTCAACGCGCTTCTCTTCTTTTTTGGGCGGCATCGCCAACGGAACCACTTCCACCAGCATGCTCTTGCTGGGCTCCGCTTTGGCCGGAGCCGTAGCCGCGCCGCGCGGGCCTGAAGATGAAGGCTTAATCACTACTGCCGGAGGCGCTGCCTGTGAGGGCGGCTGTGTTTGCGTAGGCGTGGGGATCGCCACAGGTTTGGCCGTAATAGCCGGCGCGGGCGGCCGCGGAGCTTCCATCTGCGGATTCTCGTCGCGGGCGCGACGCTCTTTTTGCAGCAGCGCCGAAATCTGGTCACCCATGGTTTTCAGCACGGCCACATGCGTAATAGTAAACGCGTGCGGCGTAGGCGCGAATGCCGCCAACACGCCAACTACGCGGTTATCGTCCCGGATCGGCGTCACTACCATTGAGCGTATTCCCAGTGCGCGGATCGCGGCGGTATCCACGCGCGTATCCGTCTCACAATCGTCGCAACGCAGCTCTTTCCCGGTTTGAATGCATAGCCCGGTAAAGGTCCCGTTGACGCGCAACGCCGCGCCGACCTCCGGCGCGCTGGCTCCGCTGCGGGCGCGGCACACAATCTCATCGGCGTTGCCTTCGCTCAGGGCGATAGCCACCCCGGAAGCATTGGTAAAGGCTTGGGCGCGCTGCGCCACTACCGCCAGATCGTCCGGCGAAGCGCCATGCGCTCTCTTGCTCGCGGTGTTGTTAGCAGTATCTGAAGCTTGGGTTGCCATGTGTACGCCCGTCCCTCAAACTCTATTTTTCGTCTTTAACCTGAACTCGCTGTGGCCCCGGAATTTCTATTAATGCCTTCAAGAACGGTCAAATCTAACCCGCTCTATGCGCTGTTCTAAGTTCACAAATCCTGCCCGGCTCACGCCAATGGCACGATTGCCGATCTTTTAAATCTGGGATCCAAAAACCAAGCGGACCGCGAACGTAAGACGTGAGCGCTTTTGCCGGATACGCGTTGCGTGGGGGACTCGCCGTGGAAGCGAGGGCATGGACGCGTCTCGGCGACGAGCAGCCTGTCTTTACGGCCAGACCCGTTTTGTTTTGTCACTACCGTTGCTGGATGTCTGCACTGCCACCGGACGTGCCGATTCCGGAACGCCTTGGCTGTTGCCGCCTTCCAGGATGCGCGCTGCTACACGCAGAGCTTCAATCTCAGCATTCAACCCTGAGATCTGCGCCTGGAAAATGGCAATTTGGTTCTCTTTCTCTTTTATCGCGTCATATATATTGTTCATGGTTTACTGGCCTCAGGCGCGAATATAGCAACAACTGTTCGAATGTCAACCGGTACCCAGGTACACACGTTCAGTGATATACCTTAAGAATCTACACTATCGTACATGTCCTTAAGTAGTATGGCTTCTGCGCTATCTATCGGGAGATACCCATAAAACCCGCAGAAAACATGTAAAACCTAAACCTAAGAGCGGAACCTGATACGCCTAAAGCTGCTAATTCCCATTATGGAACCGGCTATTACCTTCGTAACGTCGCTGGACTCCTTATACGCCCCGGTTCGAACTATCGGCACAGCGTGACTCTCTGGTGGAACAGTACGCCGCGCGAGATTTCCGAAATCGGCATTGTCTGAGTGGCCAGAAACTCGTGGCTGCCCCCGCGATTCATCGGTCAGATTTTTGTTTTTGTTATGGAGAGCTTTAATTCTGTGATGAATAGCAAATCCGCTACTGATTTGGCCGAAAGACATTTGATTTCACTGGACGTACCACCAAAACGGGTTAGAATTCTCTGCGTCTCCCGGTACTTGCAATCAGCGACACTGGAGTTCGCTGGTTGCTTTGTCCACGGAGAGGGAGATGAAGCTCGATTCAAGGAGATCCTCGATGAAGTGTCTGCAACAGTTCTGTACGATCGCATTCTTATGTTGTTGTTTGCCATTCATGGCAAACGCACAGAGCGCATCCAGCGCACAAATCTCCGGTACAGTGGTTGACCCGCAGGGAGCGGTCGTTCCGGGCGCCAAGGTAACCGCAACCAATCAGGCAACGGGCACAGGCCGATCAGTCACCACCACCTCAACCGGCAACTACGTTATTCCCAACCTGCAACCAGGCACTTATGACGTGTCCGTCGATGCAAAGGGCTTCGCGCCAGGTTCAACAAAAAATATAGTGCTGAACCTCGGCGACCAAAGAGACCTCGGCTTCAAATTGGGCTTGGCTGGGTCCACGGAAAGCGTAGAAGTAACCACAACCGCGCCTCTTATCGAATCCAGTAAGACGGATGTTTCAACTAACATCACGAATCTTGATATGGAGAGACTGCCCACGCTTGCTCCGGCAACTGGCGCCGTAAATGACTATGCTCAGCTCGCCCTCACCGCTCCGGGCGTAAAGTCTGATACCAGCGGTCTGACGACAGATATTATCGCTCCTGGCTCCATCAATAACCGCGGCAATCTTTACAACGTGGATGGCGCGAACATCACCGATCAATTGGTTTCCGGACGTGACGGTACAGGCGCATCTATCGACGAAGTGCAGGAATTCCAGGTCCTAACGAATAATTACAATGCCGAATACGGTCAAGCCTCTGGCCTGATCTTGAATGTGGTCACGAAGTCTGGTACGAATGGCGTTCACGGAGATGGACACATGTATTTCCGTGGGCGAAATCTGGCAGCTTCTGATCCCTTTTACAATCTGGGAATTCTTGGCGATCCACGCTGTCCTGATCCAACCTCGATCGACGGCTGCCCGCGAGCGCCTTTCCACCGCAAGGAAGGTGGCTTCACGCTCGGTGGTCCTTTCGTAAAGGATAAGCTCTTCTGGTTTACGAGTTTTGAAATGAGCCGGCAGGGAGTTCCTCTCACTTTGACTCCTCCCACACAACTAGGCGGCAACGTTACCGTCCAATCGCCAGTCAATAACCTGCTTTATTCCGGAAAGATTGACTATCACATCACTGATAAGCATCTGTTGACCGCACGCTATGCGGTGGATCGCCTGCGGGAAGCCAACGTGATTGTCCAGACGGGCACTAACATTACGCCAGACGGGCTGACCAGCAGCACACTCAATAATGTTAATTTGAACGTCGGTCTTGTTTCTTCATTAACCCCGACACTAACGAATGAAGCCAGGTATGTCTTCACTCGCTTTATCACCACTACCTCTGACGCTACCACCGCCCCCGGTATCATACACACGGATTTGGGCAATGCCACCACGGGCGCTGATTTCTGCTGTCCGCAGGGCGGTTTGCAAAAGCGCTATCAATATATTGATAACCTCACCTGGACACATGGCAATCACACGTGGAAGACCGGCTTCAACATCAGCTACTATCCCTGGAACTCGCTCTTCCCGCAATTTCACTTTGGACAATACACAGCCAGCGGAACCGGAACCCCAACCGATCCCTTCGTTCCGACCAGTTTAACGATTGCGTTTGGCCCGGGCGAAGTCACATCCAAGGACAATATCTACGGCTTCTACCTGCAAGACACATGGAAGATCACCCGTAAGCTAACAATGAACGCCGGCATTCGTTATGACTTTGAAGCTGGCGCGTTCAAAGGTGGCAAGATCCCCGGCCCCAACGGCACCTGTTTCCAGGGTAATGGGCTAATCTCCGCTTGTTCATCTGATGGGAACAACTGGCAGCCTCGGTTAGGCTTTACCTACGCTCCATGGGACAAGACGCTATTCCGTTTGTCCTTCGCCGAGACAACCATGCTCGCCTTCAATAACGTAGTGCTGGATTCACTGAACTTTGATGGCACAACGCTGAACACCGTAACGATCGATAATTCCACGCCTGCTGGCGCGGCCGCCCTGGGGGCATTCCCCAACCTTCCCAGCCCCGCACTGCTCGCGCCTTTTGCTCCGGATCCTGCAGGACCGTTCGGTCGCGTACGGCCCATCTCACCCAACCTGAAGAATCCGGAAATGCGTTCGGTAAACTTTGGTGTTGAGCACCAGTTCACCAATACCCTGAAAGCAGGAGTTCAGTACATCGGCCAGTTCGGCTTTGGCCTGTTTGGCGAGCGTGACACCAACGCACCTATACTGAACGCTGATCCAAATCATCCCGGGTTCTTTTTCTTCGGCCAGCGTCCGATTCCGACTCTATTCGCGGCGGTCAGGACGAATGAGAACTCGCGCACATCGCACTACAACGGAATGCTGGTAAGCGTGGAAAAGAACTTCTCCAGGCACGTACAGTTCAATGCCAGCTATACGTGGTCACACGCGCTCACCTCAGGCGAAGACTTCTTTGGTCTTTCGGAACCGGGTGATTTCGTAAACACACGGCCCGAGTTGGGGCCTGCGTTTAACGATATCCGTCATGCCGTTAATATGGGTGTTGTTCTGGATTCGGGCAGGATGACTTCCAACCATTTCGCCGGCGTTTTTGCCAATAATCTTGGATTGAGCTGGGTCGGCCAATTACAGTCCGGAAGACCCTATCCGCTTTCGACCGGTACGGCTCCATTCGGCGGCAGCGCCCGCTTCTTTGGCGCCGGCAGCGAAACGCAGCAGCGGCCCAATATTGCCGCCGATGGAACAATTAATACATCTGGTATCGCTTCCTTTGACGGTGGTACCGCGCTGTTCGGTCCGGATGCGGTAACAGCGTGTATCGCGGCAGGGCTCCCCACCGCGCAATGCTCGTCGATTCAAAACGCATTTGCTCCCCCCGCGGGTGTAACTTTCACCGGCGCGGTGGACGCCGTTTCAGGTAAGCCTGTTACTTTTTCACAAGTAAACGGCAACCTGGGCCGAGACGCCGCACGGGGATCACCGTTCTATAAGTTCGATGCTTCTTTGCACAAATCAATCCCAATGCCCAGATATGAAAATATCAAGCTGGAACTTCGCTTTGATGCATTCAACGTGTTCAATCACACCAACCCAACTTTGTTCAATACCAATGACGTACTTAACGTCATGTCCCCTTCTGTCACTAATGCCGGCAGCACAGACCCATTAAATCCGCCAAAGGTAAATCCTGATTTCTTTACCTGCACCGGCTGCATGCGGCCCAATGGCACTTACGTTGGGACCAACGGAAAGACCTTGACCCTGGCTGATCTGCAAAAGGGTGGCAAGATCGCTTCGTCGCCGTTTAATACCCTAGGCGATCCAGGATCCGATGACGGGCCGCGCAAACTCCAACTCTCATTCCACGTTCGCTTCTAACCAAGGTATGTGGACAAACCAAAAGGCGGGCCTTCGGGTCCGCCTTTTTACTTTGCGCGATCGGTGCGAACAATCAGGCCGCAGTTGATCGGGCAACAGTAAGCTTTTTGATCTCGGCCTGCCACACCCCCAGCAAGGCGCTCCCAATCAATACCAGTGCAAGGCAAAGTCCCAGCCACATGCCACCGCGCCAATCTTCATGTTGAAGCAGAGAAAGGCCCGTAATGACTAGCCCGCATTGACCGCGCCAGGGCATGAAGTCTGATGCCAGTGGCTTGACCCTCCAGCCATTGCATCCGGCTCGATTAAAAACGTGCATCTCCATGTTGGCGAAATCGACTCTTTCCGTTAGAGACCAAGGCGTCCTGATTGCCTGGAATATGATTTTCGGGATATCTCAAACGGTTTGTTACCGAAATACGTAAAAAAAAATTGTGCAACTATGAATGAATGATTACACTAGCTGCCACTTGGGCTCCCCGCAGTGCAGCGGCAAGGATGGAGAGACTTGTCTGCTGTTTTGAAACCGATCCTACTTTTCAGGAGAGAAAAGAATGAATGTGCCGTCAAAACCCACCGGCCTCAGGAGAGTTGCGCCTTATTTGCTAATCATAGCAAGTTTGGTGCTTTGCTCCGTGGCAGCGTTTTCACAGGCGACCACCGGGGACATTTCCGGAACCGTCGTTGATAAAACCAATAGCGTGATCGCCAATGCGAAGGTTGTTGCCACTCGCATCAATACAAATGAAAGCTTCACGGCAACCACAAACAAGAGCGGTGAATTCCGATTTACGAACCTGCCCATCGGCGCGTACAGTCTTAACGCTTCAGCTGAGGGATTTAAGGCCACGGTTCTGAAAAACTTCCCGGTTGAGCTCAATAAGATAGCCACAGCGCGCATCCTGATGGAGATTGGCGAAGTCAACGTCACTGTAGAAGTCACCGGTGCGGCGCTCACCATTGACACCACCACCGACCAATTGGGAACCACCTACGACAGCAAATTGGAAGCCTATCCAACTGTGGCATCAGGAGCTTCGGGTGTACTGAATCTTTCCTTGCTGCAACCTGGAGTTTCCAGCAGCGGCGGCATTGGCGCTGGTTCAGGCCCTTCCGTTGGCGGCCAGAGACCACGCAACAACAGCTTTACCATTGATGGAGTCGATAACAACGACAAAGGTGTTACTGGCCCATCTCTTGTTGTGCCTAATGATGCCGTTCAGGCATTCACCGTTCTCCAAAACGTATTTAGCCCTGAATTTGGTCACTCTAACGGCGGCCAATTCAATCAGGTGGTCAAGAGCGGCACCAACAGCTTTCATGGCGCCGCCTATGAGTACCTGAAAAACCGCAACCTGAACGCTATTGACGCCACCGTTGCGCGTGGATTCAGCGCCGGACAGACGCCGAAGAACCCGCGTTTCGACAACAATCGTTTCGGTGGTCAGATCGGCGGACCGATCATCAAGAATAAAGCGTTCTTCTTCGTGAACTACGAATACAATCCCATTGGGCAGGCATTCCCACCGAGTTCACCTGTCATTACCCCAACGGGGGCTGGCTATACCACGCTGTCTGGAATCGCCGGGGTCTCGTCCACGAATCTCGGAGTACTCAAGCAGTTTGTGCCGGCGGCGCCAAGTGCTTGCACGGGCGCACAGGTTACGGGTGGAATATGCCCGGGCCTTACCACCTCAGTCAATGGTGTTCCCGTTCAAATTGGTGTTCTGCCCATCAACGGCGCTAATTTCAGCAACACCAAAAACCTTGTGATTTCAGGCGATTATGATTTCAGTGCTAAAGACCGGTTCACCGTTCGTGATATTTACAGCCAGCTGAGCGCGATCGATATCACCGCCGAGCTGCCGGTATTCTTCACCAACGCTCCGGTTGTCAACCACTTTGCTTCCATCCAGGAAGTCCATACTTTCACGCCTTCCGTGCTGAACGAATTTCGCCTGGGTTTCCACCGCAGCACCAGCACGCTCAGCTCAGGCAACTTCTCCTTCCCGGGTTTGGACTCGTTCCCGAATATCCAGGTTGGCGATCTGAACCTGCAAATCGGGCCTGATCCCAATGGTCCGCAGTTTGCGATTCAGAACACATATCAAGTGGTCGACAACGTGTCCTGGACGAAGGGGAATCACAACTTTAAATTCGGAACCGAGTTCCGCAAATACATCTCGCCACAGCAGTTCATTCAGCGCTCCCGTGGCGATTACGACTACAGCACGCTAGACCTGTTTGTGCGTGACCTCAGCCCCGACCAACTTGGCGAGCGCAGCACGGGGAACAGCAATTACTATGGCGACCAGATTGGTTTTTATTGGTTTGTCAATGACAACTGGAAGGTCAATCGCAAACTCAGCCTGAACCTTGGTATTCGCTACGAATACACCACGGTTCCAATGACCGAGCGGCTGCAAACCTTGAACCAGATTGCCAATGTGCCCGGGGTGCTTACTTTCGGCGAGCCGCATTATCCCAAGAACGCCTTCGCGCCTCGTGTTGGTTTTGCCTACACCCCCACTGCGGACCAGAAAACAGTGGTTCGCGGCGGCGTCAGCATGGGTTACGACGTGCTGTATGACAACATTGGCATTCTGTCATTGCCTCCGCAGTTTGGCTCTACCATTGATGTTGATTTGACGACTCAATCACCTAACTTCCTGGCAGGCGGCGGCATTAAACCCGCCGGCGGTACTGGCCTTACGTCATTTGCGACAGCGGCGGATGCTATTGCGAATACCTCAAATCACATTGTAGAGAATGTGAAACTTCCCGTTGCCATCCAGTGGACATTGGGTGTACAGCACGCATTCGGAAAGTCCTACACGGTTGAGCTCCGGTACGTCGGAACTCACGGTTACCACCTTAACGTGCAGAGCCGCATCAATGAACAAGCCAGGGTTACTGCAGCATCGTTTATTCCAACCTTCCTGACGGCACCGTCACAGGCAACACTGGATGGTTTGACCACCACGCTCGCCGGCGTGAGAAGCAATCCCCAGGTCCTTCCTGCATTCGCAAATGCCGGATTCGTGAATCCCATTGTGCAGTTCAGCCCTTTGGGAAGTTCCATCTACCACGGTATGTCGCTGCAGGTAAACCGCCGGTTTGATAATGGCCTCCAGTTCCAGGGAGCTTACACATTCAGCAAGACCATCGACAACAGTACGGCTGATTTCTTCAGCACTGTGATCACACCCCGTCGCCCGCAGGACTTCCAGAACCTCAGTTTGGATCGCGGGAATTCGGCCCTGGATCACAAAAACCGACTTAGCTTCGCTGCGGTTTATGATGCTCCCTGGTACAAACGATCGAATTGGTTCATGAAGAATCTGGTCGGTAACTGGCAGTTCTCTCCCATCTACACGTATGAAACCGGCGAGTGGGGAGATGTGCAGAGCGGGCTGGATAGCAACCTGAACGGAGATTCCGCGGGCGACCGCGCGATCTTCAATCCCAAGGGCACACCGGGAACGGGTAGCGGCGTTACGGCGCTATGCAAGAGCTCATTTGTCGCCACCCCTGCAAACCCATGCGACCCATCCAATGCCGCTGCCCGCTCGTCTATCGTCGGCTATCTCGCTAAGAACGGAAACGCGCAGTACATCGTCGCGCAACAGGGCGCTCTGGCCACCGCTGGCCGGAATAGCATACATCTGCCGCCAATCGACAACGTTGACCTTGCGATTCTTAAGCGGTTCAACATGAAGGAAAGCGTCAACTTCGAGTTTGGCGCCAACTTCTCAAACATCTTCAACCACCCACAATTCATTGCCGGTTTGATCAATGATGTTGCCTCCTTCGGCAACACCACGGATGCCGCCAGGAACTCGTACCTCAACCCGGCGTCGTCCGGATTCTTGAACGCGAAGGCAAACTTCCCGAGCAACTCTCGCACTATCGGGCTGGTAGCCAAGATCCACTTCTAGATTCACTTTCCTCTCCCTCGCAGGAGGGAGAGGAAACAATCTGGATCACTATTTTCAAAGCAAGTAACACAAAATGCCCTCGCTCAAGCGAGGGCATTTTTCATGATTATCCAAGAAAGAAAGGAGCAGTGAGTTTGCGCTCTTGCGAGCCGAAGCCAATAGAATGAAGACTCTGGTCTCGGGTCTGGTTCACCTTTTCACCGTGGATGAACCACTTCAGCCGGAAGAACATCTCTCGAATTGAGATCCTTAATTACGGCCTGCCACACCCCCAGCAAAGCGCTCCCAATCAATACCAGTGCCAGGCAAAGTCCCAGCCACATGCCTACCGCGCCCATTTTCATCTTGAAGCACAGGAACGCGCCCAGCGGAAGTCCAATTACCCAGTAGCCAACAAAATTGGCCAGCATGGGGATGCGTGTGTTACCGGCGCCGCGAAGCGCTCCGGTGGCAACGACCTGCAAGCCATCGAATAACTGGAACACCGCTGCTACTAGCAACAATGTTGCCCCGGCATTCACCACGGCGGCTTCAGGCGTATACGCGCGCGCTATCGGCCGGGCAAATAAAAACAGTACGAGTCCTGAGCACGACATGAAAAGCGCGCCAAAAAAAATTGCCATCCATCCGGCGCGAGCGGCCGCTTGGACGTCCCGCGCTCCCATGGCGTGGCCCACCCGCACGGCTGCGGCGGAACAAATGCCAAGCGGCACCATGTAAGTGAAGCTGGCAACATTCAGAGCAATCTGGTGTCCGGCAAGCTGCACCGCGCCCAGTTTGCCGATAAGGAAAGTCGCCATGGCGAATGCGCCGACCTCCAATAAAAGCTGTGCCGCCGCCGGTAATCCCAGCCGCAGCAGCAAGCGTATGCGAGCGAGTTCAATACGCCGCGAAGCGCTCCACAATCCGCTGGAGCGTTTGCGGTCGTAATACACGGCTGCAACCGCCAGCACCACCACCATATAAGCGCGGGAAATGCATGTTGACCATCCGCTGCCTGCCACGCCAAAGGCCCGCGCTCCAAGATGCCCATAAACCAGCGCCCAATTCCCTGTCAGGTTCACCAGGTTCGCCGACACCAGAGCAAATACCACGGGTTTAACAATGTGCATGGCCTGCAAATAACGGCGTAGCGCAAAGTAAAGCACCAACGGCAGCGTGCTCCAAACCAGCGCCTTTAGAAATGGGACCGTGGTACTGACCAGCTTTGGCGCAAGTCCTAAATGCCCAAACAGCGGGAGAAATACCAGGACAGAAGCCATCAAGATGGGCGAGAGAGCGCACGCCAAATAAAGAGAGTTCCACATGGTGCGATGGCACTCTTGCAACCTGCCCGCGCCATAAGCCTGCGCCACCAGTGTGTCCATGCCCAGCATGATTCCGCTGCCAAAGATTCCAATCGTGTAGAAAAGCGTGCTGCCCAGGCTTACGGCGCCAATCGCGGTCGCGCTGTCTGGAAGGCGGCCGACCATCACGGTGTCAGTAAACGCCATGGCCAGCCATCCCAACTCAGTGAGAGCCAGCGGGGCTGCCAGCCGCAGCATGGGACGAAATTCCTGGCCTATCTCGCGCGTTTCCACTGGATGATTTAAACACACCTGTTCTATCGTGGGAGAAAGGGCCTTATTGTGAATAGGACTATGCTTCTGCAGACTCGGCAATGCCGGAAGTGGCCTGCCCCTTAGCTCAAATCAGTTGACGGTGAACGGCTCCACATCAGGATAATCCTCAAGAATGACGTGATACCCGCAAGTGATTCTTGTAGGGTTTTTAACCGCGCGGCGAAGCTCAAAACGGACATCGTGGTTGCACTTCCTGCAGATTGGGAACCGCTGGTCTTGGAGCAGAGTAGCCTCGTGCATCAAGCGGTGCGAATCGTGCGTAACCCGGTAGATTCCGCTTTCCGGCACCACATCTCCTGGCCGATATTTCTTTCGCACAAGGGGTCCTTGGATGGATTCGATCCGCCGCTTTCGGAATCGTTGTAAATATAAAAGATTTCCAATAATCGTGACAAGGCCATACGAATGACATGTGGCATCCAGAGTCTCTGCCCTCGTGCTCTTGAGCATTTTAGTTCCGAAATTCAGTGGACCTGGGTATTCAAAACCAAAGACTGAGGTATAATCCGGAAAAAATCAGCACAACCTGACCCCAATTATTCATGGCTAAAATTCTGTCGGTTTCCTCCAGTGAAGTCCTCAGCACAACTCGCCAATTGCTGCTGGAACATCAAGGATTCACTGTTTGCGCCGCGCTGACTTTGACGCAGGTTGAAGCGCTGGGTAAAACCAGCGAAAAAGTGGATCTGGCCCTTATTTGCCACGGTTTCCGTGGGGTGGAAAAGCGGAAGATTGCCCACACTGTGAACCATTATTATCCCGGCCTGCCTATTCTGGAGATGTGCTTCCATTCGCCCGAAATTCCCGGCGCGGATTTTATCTTGAGTGACGCTCCTCACGAATTGATCGCCGCTATTGGCCTGGTGCTGGAAGGGCGGCGGGTTCGCGGATATACGGAATAGCCTCGCGGCAAGACCACTCGTCCTCACTTTTGCGATTGACACATCCAAGGCGGGTTCGCTAGCATGGTCGCTCATGGTTTCCTTCGCACATCGCCATCATCATCACCACCATTACGCGGCGAACGTGTCGGCGGAGGCCTGTAGAAGTTAAATACAGCGCACTGATAAGCATCCAATGCCCCGCCGACTTAACCAAATCGGCGGGCTTTTTCTTTTGTGGCATGTTGCAGCCGTAACTTGTGAGGACATATGCAGATTGATTTTGACAAAATGGACGGCCTGGCCCCCGCCATTGTGCAGGAAGACTCAACGGGCGAGGTGCTGATGGTCGGATTCATGAACCCTGAAGCGTATTCGCAGACAGTTGAAACCGGCTATGTGACTCTTTATTCCCGCACCCGGCAAAAGCTCTGGATGAAAGGCGAGACTTCCGGCAACCGTCTGCGGGTGATCTCTGCGTTTACTGACTGCGACCGCGATACCGTGCTCTTCCGCGTGCACGTGGAAGGCGATGGTCTGGTATGCCACACCGGAACGAAATCATGTTTTACTGAGCCGCTTGCAATCAAAACCGTGGAGGCGTCGCGATGAAGCTGCGCGTGGGATTACCGAAAGGAAGTTTGCAGGAATCCACCATTGCTCTGTTCAAGCGCGCCGGCTTGAACGTGTACACCAGCAGCCGGTCATATTTTGCGGCCACTGACGATCCAGAAATTGAGTGCATGCTGATCCGCGCGCAGGAGATGGCGCGCTACGTTGATCACGGTGCGCTGGATTGCGGCCTTACCGGCAAGGACTGGGTAGTGGAAAGCGGCTTGGAATTGCAGACCGCCGCGGAGCTGACCTACGCAAAGCAGGGACTAGGCAAGGTGCGATGGGTGCTTGCCGTGCCGGAAGATTCAGCGTTCAAAAAAGCGGAAGACCTTGCCGGAAAGACTATCGCCACCGAACTAGTAAACGTGACGCGCAATTTCTTTGCCGGACGCAATGTCCCGGTGAAAGTTGAATTTTCCTGGGGCGCAACGGAAGTAAAGCCACCTACGTTGGCCGATGCCATTGTCGAGATTACTGAAACCGGCAGTTCCCTTCGCGCCAACCGCCTGCGCATCATAGAAACCATTATGGAGTCCAGCACGCAGCTCATCGCCAACAAAGCCGCCTGGGGCAGCGACGAGAAACGACACAAGATAGAAAATCTTGCGCTCATGCTCTCCGGCGCAATTTATGCCCAGGGCCGCGTTGGACTGATGCTGAATGTCCGCAAGCAAGACCTGCCCGCAGTCTTATCGGTGCTGCCGGCTCTGCAGAAACCAACTATTTCCACTCTGAGCGACGGCGAGTGGGTGGCGGTGAATACAATAATTGAAGAATCCACCGCATGGAAAATCATGCCTCAACTCAAAGCCGCCAAAGCCGAAGGGATTGTTGAGTATCCCCTGAACAAGGTGGTGCTCTAATGCGTATGCTGCGCGGCCGCAAAGCAGAAGCCTTTGTTCGCACCTTGGAACAGCGTGGCGCTGCCGACCTGGCTCGCGTGGAAAAAACTGTGGCACGGATCGTGGCCGATGTCCGCAAAAATGGAGACAAGGCTTTGCGCCGCTACGCGGAAAAGTTCGATGCCCTCAAGAGCAAACAACCGATGCGTGTTTCCGAGGCAGAACTTGAGCAGGCATGGAGCGCGGTGCCGGATGACTTTAAGCAGGCGCTGACAATCGCGGCTGGCAAGATCAGGCAATATTGCGAATGGCAAAAGCCGCAGCAGTGGCGCAACGCCATAGCGCCGGGCATTAACGTGGGGCAGGTGGTGCGGCCATTGCAGTCTGCCGGCTGTTACGTTCCCGGCGGGCGCTATCCGCTGCCTTCTACCATGCTCATGACAGTGATTCCCGCCCAGGTGGCAGGAGTGCGGGATATCCGCGTTGTGTCTCCTCGACCTGCGCCGGAAACCTTGGCCACCGCGCACTTCCTAGGCGTGCGCGAGTTCTACCGAATCGGCGGGGCGCAAGCCATCGCTGCGTTGGCGTATGGCACAGCAACGGTCCCGAAGGTCGACAAGATTGTTGGCCCGGGCAATCTGTTTGTGACCGCCTCGAAGAAACTTGTCGCCTTTGATTGTGGCATAGACTTTCTCGCCGGACCAACGGAAATTGTGATCCTCAGCGAGCACGGCGATGCACGCTTCATCGCCGCCGATCTGGTTGCGCAGGCAGAACACGACCCCGATACGCTGGCAGTCTTCGTCACATCATCGGACACCCTGGCGGAAAACGTAGCTACCGAAATAAAGCTTGCCGCCGCGAAAAACGAGATCGCCAAGGGTTCTCTCAAAGAAAACGGCGCAATACTGCTGGCTGATTCTCACGAGCAGGCCTTGGAATTCGCCAACCGAATTGCCGCCGAACACATCACCGTGAATGAAGAGGACCTGGCGCACGTCAGCAATGCGGGGTCGATCTTCATCGGCGACTATTCTCCGCAGGCGGCGGGCGACTACGCTTCCGGACCAAATCACGTGCTTCCCACTGGCGGTGCAGCGCGCTTTCGGGGTGGACTTGGAGTGCAGGATTTTGTTAAGACCATCTCTGTCCAGCAGCTTTCACGCGACGGGCTGGACCGCATCGCTTCCGCGGTGATCACGCTGGCGGAAGCTGAGGGCCTGAAGGCCCACGCAGAATCTATTCGAGTGAGGTCAGCCAATGCTTAAGGCGCGCCAGTGCGTCCGCGAGATGCGCGAATACCATTCTCCGCTCAGCAGTCCCAACACTGAACTTCGGCTGGATATGAATGAGAGCACTACGGGTTGCTCGCCGCGTGTCCTGGCCAAATTGAACAGCATGGATGCACGCACGCTGGCGCAGTATCCGCGACGCGAAGCAGGAGAAAAGCTGGTAGCGGACTTTCTGGGCGTCTCGCCACTACAACTGTTGCTCACCAATGGCGCCGACGAAGCCATTGATCTTCTTTGCCGCGCCTATCTGGAACCGCAAGACGAAATCGTCATCGTGGTTCCGACGTTTGGCATGTATGAAGTATTTTCCCAGATGGAGCATGCAAGAGTCATTCGCGTACCTACGGGGCCGGATTTCAGCTTCCCCCTGAAAGGCGTGTTGAATGCATTGAGCAGCAAGACCCGGATCGTTGTGATCTGCAATCCCAATAACCCCACTGGAATCGATGTTCCTCGCTCAGCAATGATGCAAGTAATTCAGGCTGCGCCGGATGCCGCCATCCTGCTGGATGAAGCCTATTTTGATTTTTATGGCCAAACAATGATCGACCAGATAGGCAAGCTGCCTAATCTGTTCATCGCTCGCACGTTTTCCAAAGCGTACGGGCTGGCTGGACTGCGCCTGGGCGTGATGGTTGGCGATCAGGAACAAATGTCAGTACTGCGGCGGATGGCTTCGCCCTTCAACGTGAATGCGTTTGCCATTGAGTGTTTAGGCGACGCTCTCGGAGATCCTCAGTTTGTCGCCGACTATGTTGCGCAGGTCATCGCCAGCCGGCAATGGCTGCACAAACAATTGGAAAAGCTTGGGTTCAAGTGCTGGCCCAGTCACGGGAATTTTATTCTCTGCCCCTTTGGAGAAGAGAAGAAAATCATTCTTGACGCATTACGCGCGCGCGGCATTTCCCTGCGCGACCGGCCGGACTGCGAAGGTTGCGTGCGTATCACCATCGGCAAGCAGCAGGAGATGGAACGGCTGGTGGCCGAACTGAAGCAGGTGCTGTCTCAACTTCCTACGGCGAATCAGGCAGCTCGATGAGAAAGGCGTCCATTGATCGGATCACCACGGAAACACAGATCAAGCTCGCGCTGACCATTGAGGGCGGCGGACGTTATCAAGTATCCACCGGAATCCGCTTTCTCGATCATATGCTGGAACTTTTTACGCGCCACGGCGCTTTTGACCTGAAGCTGAAGGCGACAGGAGACCTCGACGTTGACCAGCATCACACCGTCGAAGACGTGGGCATCGCTCTGGGTGAGGCGTTCCACAAGGCGCTGGGAGACAAGCGCGGCATCATGCGCGCCGGATATTTTCTGATGCCCATGGATGAGACGCTTGGGCTGGCGGCAATCGACTTCAGTGGACGCGCGGCAGCAGTTGTGGATACTCGCGTGAAAACGCGCTTGGTGGGCGATCTGCAATCGGAACTGGTGTACGACTTTTTTGAAGGCTTTGCCCGCGGCGCCCGCGCCAATGTTCATCTCAAGACTGTCTATGGACGGTCCAACCACCACAAGATTGAGGCGCTCTTCAAGGCTTTTGCCCGGGCGCTGCGCGTAGCCTGCTCGCGCGATAAGCAATTGGCGAAAATGTTGCCGAGCACCAAGGGGCTTTTATGATCGCGATTGTGGATTACGGCGCGGGGAACATCAGCTCGGTGAAAAAAGCGCTGGAACATCTGGGCGCGGACGCGCAGGTGACCTCAGAGCCTTCGGTCATCGCCGCCGCGCAAAAAATTGTTATGCCGGGAGTTGGGCACTTCAGTCGCTGCAAATTGCTCAATGAACATCTCCGTGCGCCGGTGCTCGATGCCATCAAGAACGGCAAACCATTTCTGGGAATTTGCGTCGGAATGCAGTGGCTTTTTGCCGGCAGCACGGAAGCGCATGGAACTCCGGGCGCCGCTCTCTTCGCTGGCGAATGCTCGCGCTTCCCTGCTTCAGTAAAATCGCCGCACGTCGGCTGGAACCAATTAGAAGTTCGTTCAGGATCGCGCCTGCTGCAGGGCGTGAATAGCGGCGTGTTCGTGTATTACACACACTCATACCGCGCGCCCGTGGTCGCCGAGACTACGGCGTGCACGAATTATGGCGGCGCATTTTCTGCCGCCGTGGAGCGCGACAATGTTTTCGGCGTTCAGTTTCATCCCGAGAAATCCGCTGAAGCGGGCTTGAAAATTCTGGAGAATTTCTGTGCTCTCTGAGCCGCTCCACCCCAGCAAGCCAAACTCCGGCCTGCCGGGGCTGGCCAAGCGCATCATCGCCTGCCTTGACGTGGATGCTGGGCGCGTCGTGAAGGGCATACAGTTCCAGAAGCTGCGCGATGCGGGCGATCCCGCAGAGCTGGCCCTTGCACATGCGTCCGCTGGGGCCGACGAGATTGTGCTGCTCGACATAACCGCTACATCTGAACACCGAAAGACACTGGTGGAAACGGTTCAGCGTGCTGCCCGCGATCTGTTTGTGCCGTTCACGGTCGGCGGCGGAATCCGGACGCTGGAAGATGCTGCCCCGGTGTTCGATGCCGGCGCAGATAAAGTCAGCATCAACTCAGCGGCAATTGCCAATCCCGGGCTCATCGGCCAGATCGCGGGACGGTTTGGCTCCCAGGCAGTGATTGTGGCAATTGATGCGCGTCGCGGGAGTGGTACAGCCGATGATGCTGAAGTCTTCGTCTCTGGTGGACGTACTGCCACCGGCAAGAAAGCGTTGGAATGGGCGCGCGAAGCCGAAGAGCGCGGCGCGGGAGAAATTTTGCTGACCTCGATGGACCGCGACGGAACCGGCCTGGGCTTTGACTGCGAGCTTACCTCGGCCATTGCTTCATCGGTTTCCATTCCGGTGATTGCCTCCGGTGGCGCCGGTAACGCACAGCATTTTGTCGATGTCTTTTCTGCGGGACGCGCTGACGCCGCGCTGGCTGCGTCAATATTTCATTTCGGCACGCACCCGGTCGCTGAGTTGAAACAGACGCTTCTTCGCGCGGGCATTCCCATGAGGTGGCCGTGCTGATTCCTTCCATTGATCTTATGGGCGGCAAAATTGTCCAGCTTGTCCAAGGCGAGAAGAAAGCTCTGGAACTTGACAACTTTGAATATTGGATTGAGCGTTTTTCCGCTTTTCCGCTCGTTCAGTTGATCGATTTGGATGCTGCCATGGGCCGCGGCAACAATCGCGAGTTGATCGCAATGATCTGCAAACGGCTTCCCTGCCAGACCGGGGGCGGCATTCGCGATGTTGCGCGGGCCGGAGAACTGCTGGTGCTCGGCGCGAAGCGCGTGATCTTTGGATCGGCGTTGCTGAAAGACGGTGACATCAACACGGCTCTTGCAGCCGAAGCGGCTGAAACTCTGGGTATAGAACATCTCACATTTGCCATCGACTCGCGCAAAGGTAAGGTCGCTATACAAGGATGGAAGGAGAGCACAAGCGTCGATCCAAAAGATGTGGTCCGCGCTCTTGATCAATATTGCGGCGCATTTCTTTACACGCATATCGATACGGAAGGCACGATGGCCGGATTCCCGATTCAAATTGCGCAGGAACTGGCCGCGCTCAGCAAGAAGCAGATGATTGTGGCCGGCGGCATTCGGTCCCGCACGGAGGTCGATGAGCTGCATGCGATCGGCGTGGACGCCGTAGTCGGGATGGCGATCTACACCGAAGCGATGCAATAGGGCAGCAGCTCTTCTGATCTATCCTCAGCAAAGGCGTTCAGATGAGTTGCCAGTTGCATGGCATCGTTTTACACTCGACGCCATGAGCGATCAAGTCCCCTCATTGCCTTTTGCCGATCTTCTGGCGTACACCGATTTTCTGGCGCAGCGCTGGCTCAACTACTTTGAGCGCAATCCAGCTGCGCTGGGAATTAGTGTTGGCGGAAGGGCAGGAACTGTGGGCGGCCTGGCGACGCATATCTTCCAGGTCGAACAATTCTTTGCCGATCTTTTATTGCAGGAAGGGGCTGGAGCAACGGGGCGTCCGCAGCAGATGGCCAGCCCATCGCTGGAGGAACTGCAGCGCATGCATGAGGAAGCACACAAGAAGCTCAAGCACTATATCGAGTCGGCCAGTGAGGAAGCGCTGCCAACGAACGCGCACTCTGGGACCTGTCACGGTGTCCGAACGTAAGACCATGGCGCAAGCCGTGCTGCACAGCGTCCATCATTGGGCGCAGGTTGCCATGGCAGTCCGGCAGGCCGGATTTCCCACCGAACCGTCGCAGGATATTATTGCTAGCCCGGTGATGAAGTAAGCAATGCACAAAACGCCTGCGGCTGTCCCAGAAAACGCTGCCAGTGCTGCATGGATCTGCATGACATGCGGCAAGGAAGCCCATGAGAATTTTTGTTCCCATTGCGGAGAAAAGCGGCACGACGACCATGACTTTTCTTTAAAGCACGTTCTGGCTGAAGCGGCGGAGGCCTTCTTCCACGTAGATTCCAAGATATTTCTTACGCTGAAAACGCTGGTGGCAAGACCCGGCAAACTGACAGCAGATTTCTTTCTCGGACGCAGAAAGCCTTTCATGTCGCCTTTGCAGACATTTTTTGTCTGCAACCTAATCTTCTTTATATTGCAGCCGCTGACTGGATTGGAAATACTGGCTCCTCCACTGAGGGTGTTTGAGAGCAATGATTTCATGGGGAAAACGGCAACGCGGCTGGTTGACCGTCGTCTGGCAAAGGAACACCTTTCGCGCACCAATGCGGAACAGTTTAATGAGTTTACTGAACGTTTTGACCACGTAGCGCACCTGCAAGCCAAAAGCTTGATCTTAGTTTTGGCATCGATGCTGGCGGTTGTTCTGGTAATTCTCAACTTTGGGCGAAAACGCTATTTTTCCGAGCACATCATATTTTCTTTACACGCGTATGCATGGTGGCTGCTATGGATTCTGACGATCCTGGTTGTCATGGCGCTGATTTATGTCTCCCCCAGTTTGACGGGGTACAGCATCAGCATCCGGTTTATTGACAGGATTGCTACCCCGCTCGAATTTGGCGGGCTGGGGATGTATCTATTTCTAGCGAGCAGAAGGTTTTATCGCGACAATCTAATTTCGGCGGTTGCCAAAGCGGTGCTGCTGACGTTCTGTGGCTATGGCCTGTTTAACCTCTACCGTGGTCTCTTGTTTTTTACCGTGCTTTTTTCAACCTAAATTTTTCTTGCGCGATAAAGACCCGCAATCGCAAACGTATAGGGCGTCCAGCTCACGTCGGTGAGGCCGACGGATTCCATGCGCTGGAGCATCTCCTGCGGCGCAGGAAATTTGTGGACTGAGGCAGGCAGATACTCATACGGTCCGCGCACTCCGGAAATGATTGTTCCAATCTTTGGCAACACGTTGCGAAAATAGAAGCCATAGAGTTTTCCCAGCAGGCCGCCGGGTTCGCTGAAGTCCAAAATTCCCACTTCACCCTGCGGCTTAAGTACGCGAAAGATCTCGCTCAGACCCGCGTCGTAATTCGCCAGGTTGCGGAAGCCGAAAGAAGAGACCACCAGATCCACGCTGCTATCAGCTAATGGAAGATGGAGCGCATCGGCTTCAACCGGCTGGATCTTTTTTGCAGTGAACTTGACCACGCCGTGTTGCAGCATCTGGTGGGAAAAATCGAGTGCAAGGATGGCAGCGCTGCTTTTCTGCCGCGAGGCGACGGCGCGCATGGCCACTGACATGTCACCGGTGCCGGCGCATAGATCGAGCACGCGTGCATTACTACGCGAAAGAATGTGGCTGAAATTTCGGGCAGTGCGCCGCCACCACAGGCGGTCAATGTTCATGGAAAGAACATGGTTGAGGAAGTCATAGCGCGGCGCAATCTCATCGAACATCTGCCGCACTGCGTTCGCGGCGGAGCGCTCGTCGGATGTCCCAGCGGGTGTGGTTCCCCGCACGCTGTTGGAAAGATTCGCGGCGGGCTTGGGATCGACTGTGGAGGTCTTGGCCTGCTCAGGCATGATTTCTGATCGACTCCACGGCATTGCGGACAATGCCCAGCGGCACGTCACTGACTATTCTTACTTTCCCAATCTTCTGCGGAAGGACAAAATGCACCGCGCCCGCCACTGTCTTTTTGTCGGCACCCAGTCGGTCCAAAATGCTTTGACCACCGCACGTCACTGGAGGTAACGGCCCATACATCCGAGTAGCATTGATGATCTTCTCTGCCGTTTCAGGGCTACAGGTACCTGAGTCGCGCGCGATGGCGGCCACCGCAATCATTCCCCAAGCCACGGCTTCACCATGCAGGAACTGTGAATAATCGGTGGCGGCTTCCAACGCATGGCCAATGGTATGGCCGAAGTTTAGTATGCGGCGCAGGCCCGATTCTTTTTCGTCGGCGGAAACAACATCGGCTTTCACGCGGATGGAGTCACCGATCACGCGCTGCAAGGTCCTTGAATCACGGCCAAGAATTTTCTTTGGATTCCGCTCCATCAAGTTGAACAAATCGCGGTCGCGAATCACACCGCACTTGAGGGATTCGAACAGGCCGGAACGGAATTCGCGGTCGTCGAGCGTTGCCAGAATATCCGGATCCACGAGAACGGCGCTGGGTTGATGAAAGGAGCCAACTAGATTTTTGCCGCCCCGCAAATTCACTCCGGTTTTGCCGCCGATGCTAGCATCCACTTGCGCTACCACGGTGGTGGGAATCTGGACTACAGGAATGCCGCGCATAAAAACCGCAGCAAGGAAACCAGTGCTGTCGCCCACAACTCCGCCGCCAAAAGCCACCAGCAGCGACTTGCGATCGGCCTTGGCGTCCACCAGGCTTTCCGCCAGTTGCTCGACGGTGTGCAGCCGCTTGGCCGGTTCGCCGTCATGCATTTCCAGAACTTCAAAAGGCAAGTGGGCGTCGCGCAATGATTTTTCCAGGGCCTCGCCCCAATGGCGACGCACGTTTGGCGATGTAATGACAAAAACGCGGCTGCCAGAGGAAGGCAATACACGCCGCACCTCGCGTCCGGCGCGGCGCAGCAAACCTGCCCCCACCTGGACGACATAGCCATTCGGTTTTGTTCTTACGCGGATTTTCTGCACGCCAGTTGATGATAAATGATCGTGTCTGAGTTTCGGCGAATGACATCATGCAGTTAATGACATCATGGAGTTACAGTCGCAGCTGGCCCGAACCCTCTGATACCATTTCCGCACCATGAAAAAACCTCCATCACAGGTGGACTTCATTGTTGTCGGCGCAGGGATTGCGGGGCTGCGCGCGGCCATTGCTTTAGCTGAAGCGGGCAAGGTGCTGGTGCTGGCCAAACAGGAACTGACTGAATCTGCCACGCAATATGCGCAGGGAGGAATCGCCGTCGCGTTGAGCGATGAAGATGAGATCAGCCTGCATCTGCAAGATACGATCAAAGCCGGTGACGGGCTGGTGAATGTTGACGCCGCACATGTCCTGGTGGAGGAAGGGCCGGAGCGCATCCAGGAATTAATCGACTGGGGAACGCAGTTTGACCGCCAAGGAACCAAGCTGACGTTTACGCGTGAAGCGGCGCACAGCCGTGACCGCATCCTGCACGCCCATGGCGACTCTACGGGCCGCGAGATTGGGCGCGCGCTGTACGCCAAAGCTTCTTCGCTCAAAAATATTTCATTCTCAGAGTTTGAATTTACAGCCATGCTCTGCATGGATTCAGGCCGGGTGACTGGTGTGGGCCTGATCTCCAGCGGCGGAGAGATGCACACTGTAACCGGCGGAGCCGTGTTGCTGGCCACCGGCGGAGCAGGGCACGTTTACAGCAACACTACCAATCCTGCGGTGGCCACGGCGGACGGCGTTGCCATGGCGTACCGCGCTGGCGCAGAAATCAGCGATATGGAGTTTGTGCAATTCCATCCCACGGCGCTTTACGTAATGGGCGCGCCCCGATTCCTGCTTTCAGAAGCGTTGCGCGGTGAAGGCGCTGTGCTGCGTAATTCTGAACTGCATCGCTTCATGCCGAAATACCATGAGGCGGGCGAACTAGCACCGCGCGACGTGGTTGCCCGCGCCATCGCGCATGAACTTGAGGTTTGCCGGTTGAAAGAGCCGGTGGTTTATCTCGATTTGACCCATTTGAAGGCAGACCACATCAGAACACGTTTTCCGCGGATTTACGAAACCTGCCTCAACTACAACGTGGACCTTACGGTAGACCAGGTTCCGATTCGTCCGGCCGCGCATTATCTGATGGGCGGCATCCGCACTGATCTTGACGGGCGCAGCAGCTTGCCGGGACTTTATGCCGCCGGTGAAGCCGCGTGCACGGGCGTTCACGGGGCCAACAGACTGGCCAGCAATTCCCTGCTGGAAGGTCTGGTTTTTGGCGCGAGAGCGGCCAGTACGATGATTAAGGAAGCGAAGCATGCTCAGCATTCATCGGCGGGAGAAGCGGAGCCGCTAAAAAATACCGGCGCAAAGAATGACGTAGAGACATTTATTCAGGGCATCCAGCAGCTTATGTGGAACAAAGTTGGAATCGTGCGTACGCGCCAGAGCCTCACGGAAGCAATACAGCAGCTCCCGGCATTCGCACAGGAGTTGCCGCCCCAGACGTCACGACGCAACTGCGAAGCCAGAAATATCCACACAGCGGCACTGCTGATTGCGCGGTCCGCGCTGGCCCGGCTGGAGAGCCGCGGAGCCCATTACCGCACGGACTATCCTGAGCACGATGACCTACGGTTTAAAAAGCATTCCATTGTGGGCGAAAAGGGCGTCCGGTTTGTTTAGACAGAAACAAAGCTCTCCCGGAAAACCAAAGGGCCATGGTTTCCCATGGCCCCACCAGAAAGGAGAGTAACGCCAATGATGACGTATCGTCTCACGATGGATCGATGCGACTCAAGTTACTTTTGTCCAGCCAGAGTTAGTTCCGTGGTTATAGGGGGCCTTCCTGCCCGTCGAGAATTCCCCAAAAACCGAGCAACGGGAACTAATTAAATAAAATTAAGCTCAACTATTTTTTCAGAAACCTCTATTTTTTCCTTTCTTAACATCCCCTTATAGGGTAACGCCAAAATATTTTTTAGGTGTTTAGCACTAAAAAGGGGTTTTAAAAAAATTCTGCCGGGCAAGTGTTTGTTCCAAGGGCTCCGCGCATACTGTTGAAAAGGAAGAACATGCCCCATACATTGCAGACAGTCGACCGCTGGTACGTAGCAGAACTCACGGAAGAAGTCACCCTGGAAGGCGATCCCAAGAATCTGGTCCATAAGAAGACGCGGGTCATTTTTGCCGATTCCCCGCAGGACGCCTACGAAAAGGCCCTGGCGATGATTACCGAGCACGAGGTCAGTTACATTAATGAGTACCACAAGACCATACGCACGCGTTTCTGGGGTTTGCGCGAATTAAAGCTTTCCAATGAAGATATGGATCGGGCTGGGATGCTGCCGGAAGATCGTATCGGAAACGCCCGCCGCAGAAACTCCACCGGGCTCTCACCGGAACAGCAATTCGCATTGCTTATGTCGGGTAAGCCTGGCGCTCTTCCGAACTAGCCGGCTAATTAGCCGTTTCAGCTTTCGGAAACAGAACTGAAGCCAGCACTGAAAGCCCGAGTACACCTGCCACAACTGCCAGCGCTGCCCACGTGGGTACGTGATATCTCTCCGGTAACAGCATCTTGGCCCCAATAAATATCAAGACTACGGACAGTCCGTAATTCAGGTAATGAAAAAGCTTCATCATTCCCGCCAAGGCAAAATACATGGAACGAAGGCCCAAAATGGCGAACACGTTTGATGTGTAGACGATAAATGGGTCGCGAGTGATAGCCAGGATGGCCGGAATCGAATCGGTTGCAAATAGAATGTCAGTGGTCTCAACCACCAGAAGGACCACGAATAAGGGCGTCGCCAATATCCTACCTTCGCGACGAACAAAAAAGCTTTTTCCCTCATAGCTATCGCTGAGCGGCAGAAAGCGTCGGCAAAATTTCAAGACAATGTTGCGGGAAGGATCCTGCTCCTCATCACCTCCGCGCATCAGTTGAATGCCGGTCCAGATCAGGAAAACGCCGAAAATGTAGAGAATCCAGTGGAAGCGCTGCACCAGAGCCACGCCAGCTCCAATGAAAAGCCCGCGCATGACCAGCGCTCCAATAATCCCCCAGAACAGCACCGTCTTTTCTTCTTCAGGAGGAACTTTAAAGTAGGCAAACAGAAGAATGAAAACAAATAGGTTATCGACGCTAAGGGCTTCTTCCAAAACATAGCCGGTCAGGAATTCCAGAGACTTGGTTGCGCCCATCCATTGGTGGACGAAGACGGCAAACGCCATCGCTAAACCGATCCAAAAGGCGCTCATGAGCAAGGCCTGTTTGAAGGGAACGGTGCGGTGTTTGCGGCTTACGACCGTGAGGTCGAGAAATAACAAGAGAAGAATGGCCGCATTGAAGACAATCCAGAACCAGATGTGCATGGATTTAGCCGCTGATCGCGAGCACGATGAGATTTCCCACGCAGGGATTATATCGGTTTAAGGCGGAGTGTCAGAAAAGCTACATCGGCAAGGGCATGGGCATCCTGCGGATAGCGCCGGAGTATCCCACTAGATAAGGGGGAACGCCATGCGCTCTAAAGCATCCATTCAAAGTCATCCAATCCATCCCATGCTGGTGGGTTTTCCGATCGCGCTGTGGGTGGCCGGGTTCATTTTTGATTTGCTTGGCACCAGAGGTTCGAATCCGGGACTTTGGGCCGCGGGATTTTACTCTGTAATCGGCGGCTGCGTGGGAGCAGTGCTGGCCGCCACGGCGGGAGTTATTGATTTTCTCTACACCGTTCCGCCAGAATCCAGCGCCAAGAACCGGGGACTGCTGCATGGCGGGCTGAACAGTCTTGTCCTGCTGCTCTTTATTTATGTTGCGTACCGGCTGGGTTCACCTTCAGCAGCGCCGGATGGCGCAACGCTACTGCTGATGGGAATCGGTGTGGTGATACTGGCAATCTCCGGATGGCTGGGCGGCACGCTGGTTTATCGCAACCAGATTGGGGTTGATCGGCGATATGCCAGCGCAGGCAAATTGAAGACGCGCACCATTGAATCCTGGAACAAGCCGGTCTGCAACCAAAGCGAGTTGGGCGATGGCCAGGTGCTGCTGGCAACCGTTGGCACGGAGCGAGTGGTGGTTGGGCGATGTTCAGAAGGGCTGTTTGCCTTTAGCGACCATTGCACTCACCGAGGCGGCCCGCTTTCTGATGGCGCCCTGGTGGGCTGTACCGTGCAGTGCCCGTGGCATGGCTCGCAGTTTGACGTTCGCACCGGAAGAGTGGTGGCCGGCCCGGCGCAGGAAAAGATCAAGATTTATTCCACCAAGGTCTTCAATGGTGAGGTGTATGTGCAGCCGCCGGAGCCTGTGGAAGTGCAACCACGCAAGGCCGCGTAAGTTCGCGATTTACGATGGCACTCTTTGCGGCGGTGCGGGCGGCGGATTATCGCCCATGCCGTTGATCAGCCGGATGGTCTCAAGAATTACGTCGCCGCTGATCTTCAAACTATCTACGCTCAATTTATCCACCGTGTCCTGAACGGTGTGGTGGAAGCTGTTGTTGTAGCCGTAATCGATATCGATGACATCGAGAACAGGCACACCAGCGCGGGCAAAAGGAATGTGGTCATCTTCCACCGCGGTTGTCGAGGCAAAGAAATGCGACTGATAGCCAAGGCGGGTGGCAGCCTGGAGCAGTAGGTCCTCAAGCCAAGGGGTTGAGTTTTCATCGCGGCAGATATCGAGATTGGCGTCGCCAATCATGTCCGCCAGAACGAATGCTTTCACTTTCTTGCTGTCACCATCATCCTGCAGCTTCTTGGCTAGGTGGCGACTGCCCCACAGCGCATCATTGGTGTGCCACTCGCGGGTGAATGATTCTTCGCCGTCAAGAAAAGCGATCCAGATGCTGTAGCCTTCCAGCTTTTTGCCGCGTAGCTGGTCCGCGATGGCGAGCAGAAGAGCGCTGGTTGCCGCGCCGTCATTGGCGCCTACAAAAGGCGTATTGCGAAGCCAGTAATTTGTTTCGTAATGCGAGCCGAGAATGATAATTCCATCTTTGGAGCCGGGGAACTTGGCAACGATGTTGGTCATTGGCATCTTGCCTGCGGAAGTTTCGGCGACGAAAGAATCTTCTTCCACCTGAGCGCCTTTGAGTTTCCCTTTGATATAGGCACGCACCTGCTCGATGGGCTTGCTGGTGTCCCAGCGCGGCCCGAAAGCGACGATCTCTTTGGTGTACTGCATGGCGCGCGCAGCATCAATATGCAGCGCCGGTCCGACGGGCTCTACCTCTTTGGCAGACGACGTTTGATTGGGGGATGGACTGACAGATTGCGGCGCGGAGGCTGCGCTGGACGCCGATGCCGCTTTATCGTTGGAGCAACCTACGCCAGCGAGTGAAAACACCAGAATGCACGCAGCACTTATTCGTAGACACGAGATCACGCCTGCGCTCCTTGCCGCACAGATTCCCAAAACCACGTCCTTCATTGTACGAGGTGATTAGAGGGACCCGCCATCTTCCCTGTCTTTTTCCTTGCGCTTTTCAGCGCGCTTACGGCGCTGCCTGGGGTGGACCAGCCACACAAGTCCAATGCTGCCAATATAGAGAATGACCATGGGGGCAGCGTAGATCGTGAGGTTCATGATGTCAGTGGTTGGGCTGAGAATGGCTGCCATGGTAACGCAGACCAGCACCGCTCCACGAATATGCTTGAAGAGGAACCGGGCATTTACAACGCCCATCAACCCAGCAAAGCCGAGCACAATGGGCATCTCAAAGATAATGGCGAGACCCAGGATGATGGTGAGGAACAGTTTGGTATATGCGTCTATGGTGATGCTGGCCCGGAAAGCTCCGCCATAGCTGTGGATCAGAAAGTCGAGCGCAACCGGGAAGATGACCTTGTAGCCAAAGTAGCCTCCAGCCAGAAAAAGCCCGACGGAGAGCAGAAGAAAGGGCACGACGAAGCGCTTCTCATGCCGGTAAAGGCCGGGTGAGATAAAGCTCCAAACCTGATACAAGACGACTGGAGAAGCCAAAAAAATGCCGCCCATCAAGCCCACCTTCAAGTAAAGATTGAAGGGATCAGTAGGGCTGAGGTAGGTCAGATGCGGATCCATGTTGTATCTCTTAAAGACATCAACAATGGGCTTCTCGACGAAAGGATAGATTTTGTCCTGGGCAAAATACCAGCAAATGCCGAAGCCTACAGCGATGGCGGCAACGGAACGGATGATGCATTTGCGCAGTTCTTCCAAATGCTGGAAGAGGCTCATTGAGCCCGCCTGCCGCAATTCCCGCTCAATTTCTTTATGTTCGGGTTCTGCCACTAGATCAGACATCGGTATCCTGCGCGACGGTGTTCTTCATGCGCTCACTCAGGCGGTTGAGTGCGCCCTGAATGGAGAGGTCTTCATCGGCCGAGATCTTGGCGATCTCCGGCTCCAGGTGTTTGCGGGGATCCGCTTCATCAAGCTCAAGTTTCCGGATTTCGTCATGAATCTGGCCCTGGAATTCATTGCTGGCTCTTTTGAACTCTGCCATGAACTTGCCCCAGGTGCGGGCGAGTTCCGGTAACTTCTTGGGCCCAAACAAGATGAGCGCCAAAAGCATGATGAAAAAAATCTCGCCAGAAAAACCGAAATCCATAGTGTTATCGCTTAATAATACCGCAGCTTTTCTTAAAAATGCCGCGATTTTTCATTAACTTTTCCAATTGAAAATGTTCCGCAGCGTTGCGCCGCAAACGAGCATCTCACAGAGGTACGGAAATTTGTGCATTACCGTGGTTTCAGAGTAGCAGCACCAACGCCTCATTATACGGGACGAAATGCATGTAAGCTCGTGATGCGGTGAGTGTTATACTAACCTTAGTTTCTGCAATTTGATGAGGCTTAGCGGCCGAGGGATTTTTCATGTCTCGTGGAACAAACCGTTCTCTTTTCTTCGTTCTCCTAATCATTATTACGTGCGGCTTTCTGGGATCCGCCGCGTTCAGCCAGAGAGGCAATTCTGCCGCTGTAGGCGCTTCAGACAACGATGTCCGCGACGGCCTGAAGCAGTTTTCAGAAGTCTATAACCTGGTGGAACAGAATTACGCGGAGCCGGTAAATCCCGATAAGGCGATTTACAACGGCGCCATCCCCGGCATGTTGCACGTGCTGGATCCGCACTCAAATTTCTTTGATCCCAAGTCATATTCGCTGCTGCGTGAAGAGCAGAGCGGCAAATATTACGGCGTTGGCATGCAGATTGCCCCGCGCAACAACAAGATTATCGTAGTGGCTCCGTTCGCGGGAACACCCGCATACAAAGCTGGGCTGCGTCCGGGCGACGTGATCATTGCCGTGGATGCCAAGGCGACGGACAACATGAGCGTAAGCGATGTGGCCGATTTGCTGAAAGGCCCCAAAGGCACCAACGTACACATTTCAATCCTGCGCGAAGCCGCCGAGAAACCGCTTGAGTTCAACGTGATCCGCGACGAGATTCCGCGCAACAGCGTTGACCTGAAGTTCCTGGTGCGGCCAGGCATCGGATACATGCACGTAACGGCCTTCAATGAAACCACGGAAACGGAAGTTGAAGACGCGCTGCAAGGCTTTGGCGATCTGAAAGGCCTGATCCTTGATCTTCGCGGCAATCCTGGCGGACTGCTGAATGAAGGTGTGGGCGTCGCCGACAAATTCCTGAAGAAGGGCCAAGTCATTGTCTCGCATCATGGCCGCAGTTCACCGGAAAAGATGTACAAGGCGGCGCACGGGAACGGCGGAAAAGATTATCCGTTGGTAGTGCTGGTAAACCGTGGCACAGCTTCCGCGGCGGAGATTGTTTCCGGCGCAATTCAGGACCATGATCGAGGATTGATTGTGGGCGAAGTTACGTTCGGCAAGGGGTTGGTACAGACCGTGTATCCGTTGTCTGAAAATACCGGCCTGGCTCTGACGACGGCCAAGTATTACACGCCCAGCGGCCGCCTGATTCAACGCGATTACAATGGCGTTTCTCTTTACGATTATTATTACGCCCGCGAACAGGAAGATAACCCGAACAACAACGCCAATACGAACAGCACTACGCCTTCCCACGAAGTGAAATTGACGGACAGCGGGCGCACCATGTTTGGCGGCGGCGGCATTACTCCTGACGTAAAAGTGAAGCCGTTCAAGACCACGCATTTTGAAGATACCCTGCTGGTGAAATATGCGTTCTTCAATTTTGCCAAGCATTACCTGGCCAATCGGCACATCGATAAGAACTTTGAAGTCACAGACGCTGTGATGCAGGATTTCCGCAAATTCCTGGAATCACAGAAGATTCCATTCACTGAAGCTGACCTGAATGAGGGCTCGGATTACATCAAGTCCAGCATCAAGACGGAACTCTTCATCTCAGAGTTTGGACAGGAAGAAGGGCTGCGAGTACGCGCGGAAAACGATCCGCAGGTGATCGCGGCGCTTAACCAGCTGCCCAAGGCCAAAGAGCTGGCGGAAAACGCCAGAAAGATTGTGGCCCAGCGCGCAGCCGCACAGCAGCAAAACCCGCGATAAGAACTTTCTAACCGAAACTAAGGCCCGCCAGCAAAACTGGCGGGCTTTTACTTTCCGTCCATTAGAAAGTTCTGTTCCGCATTAATCCAGAGCTAAGTACTTTTAGTGATCTAGCCAACAGCAACTCTGTTTACTCATTAGTACATCCCATGACACGAGTTGTTACGCAACTCGGAGTAAGCCCATGAAAGCTCTTCAAGTTATTGCGTTTTTCCTGTTCGCTTCCCTCACCTGTTTTAGCCAAAGCTTTAGCACAAAAAGTTACTCAATCGATGGAACGGCCGCTCAAGTCATTGTGGCTGATTTTAATGGCGACCATATTCCTGACATAGCCACGGTCAATACAAACGTCAATACTGTTTCCATCCTGATCAACAACGGTGATGGCACTTTTCGCCCGCACCTGGATTTCGCTACCGGCCCCGGGCCTAATGGCCTGGCTGCGGTGGATTGGAACAAGGATGGAAGGATGGATATTGTCGTCTCTAACGGCGGAGCGGCGAACGCCTCAAATAGCGTTTCTATCCTGCTGGGCAATGGGGACGGAACGTTCCAGCCGCACCATGAAATTATCGGAGCGCTCCACGCAAACTCCATTGCGGTAGGCGACTTCAATGGCGACGGCAATCCGGACATCGCGACTTCCAGCAATTCTCCGGTGAACGCTGTGCTTGTGACTTTGGGAAATGGCAGAGGCGGAATGCTGGGGCTGTTTCAGGACACGGGCAATATTGGAATTAATCCCAGGCCGCCCAATGACAATGCTTTTCTGCTTACGAAAATCGTCCGGGCCGACTTCAATCACGATGGCAAGGACGATCTTTACTACATCGAGTGCTGCAACACGTTTGTGATTGTGCAGCAAGGCGCATTCGGAGTGCTAGTGAGCAATGGCGACGGCAGTTTTACCGATCATCCTCCGACTGACGCCAGTATCCCGCCAACAGACCTGTTTGCAGTGGACATTAACCAGGACGGCCTGACAGACGCGATTATGCCGTTTAACGGCTGCCATGAACCGTGCATAGGGGTCAGCGTATTCATCAACAAGGGCGATGGCACGTTTGTCGGCGGCGCCGGATTTCCCGTGGATGTGGAGAACCCGGGATTTCTTGTAGGAGGCGCGGCATTCGACGTGGATGGCGACGGCCACAAGGATTTTGTGCTTGTGGGCAACGATACCAATGATCCCGCATTTAATCCCGATCATATGAACCTGATTATCCAGAAACAGAATGCGGATGGAACGTTCGCGAGCCCGCCACAATTCGCGGGTGGTCCTTCTCAATTGGTCACAGTGACTTTGAACGCGCCAATCGTGGAGAATCCTTCCGTTGCGGTCGCCGATTTCAACCACGACGGCAAGCCTGATCTAGCCATGGTGAGCAAGTTCGGTGGGCCGGTGTTTGTGGTGCTCAATACAACTCCACCCAGCGGGTGCAAGATCAGCACGGTCAATCACACGGTCACGGTCTGCCATCCCGCTGATGGAGCGGTAGGGCTGTCGCCGGCGCACATTGTTTCTCACTTCACATCGTCAACTGCGCCAAGCGTGAGCCAGATCTATCTGGATAACAAGCTGGTATTTCAAGTTGCGGGCGGCAACATTGATAAGAATCTTGCGCTTACGCCCGGAGACCATCGGTTGGAAGTGAAATCGTGGACCAAGGGGCAGCCTTTCCATAATGACTTTTTCCTCTCCACGCCAAGATCGATTCCAGCGACTGTGCCGCCTTGTTCGGAGAGCACAAATTTTGCGATCAACATCTGCTCTCCGGGACAAAAAGCGACCGTGGATGCGCCGGTGCATGTCGTGGCAGCGGCCAAATCCACGGCGACTATTACAACCATGCAGATCTATCTTGATTTCAAAGAGGTGTTCCATTCGCCCAACAGCACGTTGATTGAAACAGATGTGCCCATGGGGTCTGGATCACATTTGCTGGTAGTAAAAGCCTTTGACAGCACGGGCAGGAGTTTTTCCAGCAGCAGGACCATTACAGTGCCATAAAGGCAGTTACATTTAGAACAAAACTAAAGCCCGCTGACAATCGCGGGCTTTTTATTTGCCGGAACGGAAACCGGCGCGTTGCGGCGAAAAGTTTTCAGAACCTGATTATGAGAAGTAATCTTTCCGTCGAGCCGTTAACTGTTGTTTGTAACGGTGCTCCAGGGCAGCAAAAATGGCAATGAGCGCGAGCGAGAGGCCGACAAAGATCACAGCCGCCAAGACTTCGTGTTCAGCCATCCATTGCGCCATGACACAAGGCTAGATGCTTTGGTTGCCAGCCGCCAGTCACAGCGGTAATTAGGGATTCTAAAGGTCTGAAGTGGAGCAGTTCATGCAGTAAAACCCAGTGAAGACATGCATTCAGCGTGCGCTCTGCACCACGGGCTGAAGATAGTTAAGTTGCGTTTGGTAGGCCCGTTAGGGAGGAATGATGCCCATGGCTCTGAGCCTGGGCGACGCCGGCCGCGCCGCTGGGACGCGCTGTGGTCGGCGGATTGTCGGCTGCAACAATCGCGACGCTGTTTGTGCTGCCATCGGTCTGTGCCGTGGTGCAAGGCCGCAGTCATCGGCGTACAGCGTCGCTTGATCCTAACGATCCGCAAAGCAGTCACTATCAGTCTGCCGATGCAACGAGTTGAATGCGGTTGAAGAATTTAAATCCCCTGTAAGGAGCTGAATTTATGAGAATTGAATCGCGCGATTGGACGCATTTGCAAAGTATCGAAGGACATCCTATCTTACGCGCCACGGGCGAAGTGCGTAGCAAGACTGGCATAAAATATCCGCTGTTCCTGGCTCTTATTGGCTGCATTTTGGGCCTTTGTGGATGTATGGAGCAAACCTCTTCTGCTGCCGTGAAGCCTGTGGAAACACCGACGGAGGTCAACGCCGTTCATCCGCATCGCGGCGAAGTTTCCCGGTTCATTAATTTGCCCGGAGAGGTGCGTCCTTTGTACGAGGTCACGCTTTTCGCCAAAGTCGATGGCTATTTGGATAAGCTCACCGTAGACAAGGGAGACTCAGTAAAAGCCGGAGATTTGATTGCAGACATTGACGTGCCGGAATTGCGGGCCAATCTCATCAAATATAAAGCCGAGTTGGAATTGGCCCAGGCTGAGTTCAAAGAAATGAGCGAATCTGCCGCGAACAATCTCACAGCCGCCGATTCCGAAGCCGCCAAAAATCGTCTAGCAATCGCGAACGGAAAACTTGCCGTTGCCAAAGGCAACGTCCAATACACCGAATCCATGCTGAAGTATGCCCGCGTGGTTGCGCCTTTTGACGGGATCATTACCAAGCGCTACGTTGACCCGGGTGCTTACATTCCCGTGCCCAACGCAGCGAGTACACTTGAAGCGGCGGCCATTGTCAATCTCACCAATTTCAAAACCGTGCGGCTGCAAGTTGCCGTGCCGGAGATCGAGGCAACGCACGTTAAGATTGGACAACCCATCCGCTGGACAGCCGACGACTTTCCCGGCAAGCACTTGGATGGAACAGTCACCCGCGCTTACTGGGCCTTGGATAAACCCACCAAAACAATGTTGACAGAAACGCAAATAGCGAATCCCGGGATGAAATTGCAGCCGGGAATGCTCGTCAATGCCCGCATTGGCATTGAAAAGAAAAGCGATGCTCTGTTGCTCCCGGCGGAGACTCTCGTCAAGGAGAAAACAAACTCGTTCATCTACATCTTTAATGACGGCAAGATAAAAAAGGCGCCGGTTGAGGTCGGCTTTAACGACGGTACGAATGTCGAAATTGTCGCCGGCATCAAGCCGGCAGATTTGGCGATTGTGCCAGGCCAGCAGCAAGCCCTGCGCGACGGCCAATTAGTGAAGATCACGGAAGAAAAATCGGTGAACATCGCGGCAGCAAAATAAGACTGAGGCGGAGCCTGGCGCAGCATGTGATGCCTCCTGCGCCGGGCAGCCACGGTACGGCTTCCGACCTTCCTTATCCTTCTTTAACTCCTACTTTCGCGTACTCCTAACTTCGCGGCGACGACATCCAGAGCAAGTGATTGATTCTAGGCGGGTAAGATTGGTGGACCTGGTCGGGATCGAACCGACGACCTCTTCCATGCCATGGAAGCGCGCTCCCAGCTGCGCCACAGGCCCACAGTAGTACCTCACCATTCTCGCCGACCGGGGAGCATTCGTCAAACCAAAGGTGTTGCAGGACGTCCAACAAGAAAGGATTTCTTCCTAAATAATAGGATTTTTTTCAATATATGGAACCAACTGCCTGAATTTTCGTCTTGTATACAGAAGGAAGAGGGTAAACTTTAAGTACCACTACTGCATTTGAAATATGCACATCCCAGCATCAGCACCGGAGAATGTTCCGCCAGGGCAGAGCGCGACCGCCGAACAAGGTCCTGACCGGTCGGCGCGCCGGGGTGTGTCGTTCAAAGAGCCAATGCTGATTGCGTTGGAAACTTTGCGCTCCCATAAGCTACGGTCGTTCCTAACGCTTCTCGGCGTTATTCTTTCGGTTTCCACTTTGATCATCGTGGTTTCCATGGTGCAGGGCGCCAACAAGTATGTTTCAGACAAAGTGGCTAATTTCGGCTCCAATGTTTTTCTGGTGATGCGTTTTCCGCTGATCACCAGCGCGGAGCAGTTCGTGAAACTCTCACGCAGCAATAAAAACATTACCTGGGAGGATTACGAGTACGTCCGGGACAATATTCAGCTTGCCGAAGCCGTGGGACTGGAAGCGCGGCGGAATGGCAAGGTCAAATATAAAACGGAGTCGATTGAGGATATTGATGTTCGCGGCGTTACCGCGAATATGGGCGGCATTGATACGGAAGAGCCGGTACTGGGGCGTTACGTCACAGATGCGGATGACGCACATCGGTCCAACGTGACCATGATCGGAAATGACGTGGCCAAGCGGTTTTTCGCCGGCACGGATCCACTGGGCAAATCCATTTACATCGATGGAGAAGCCTACGAAGTGGTGGGCGTGGCCAAGGAAATGGGGAGCGCGTTTGGCCAGTCGCAAGATAGCTTTGTTTACATTCCCATTCAGACGTGGCGCAAGGTGTATGGCAGCAACGCTTCAATGAATATCAATATCAAAGCCGCAGCCGCTGATCTCATGCAGCCCGCGCAAGACGAAGCACGCGTGTTGATGCGGGCGCGGCGGCATCTTGCGGGGAAACAGGACGATACCTTCGGCGTGGTGGAGCCTTCCGCCATTATGGAGCTTTATAACAGCCTTACCGGTTCACTTGCCAGCGGGTCAATCTTTATCGTGGGAATTTTCATGGTGATTGGCGGCATTGTAATCATGAACATTATGCTGGCCAGCGTCACAGAGAGAACGCGCGAGATCGGCGTGCGCAAATCGCTTGGGGCCACGCGGCGCGATGTCCTGCTGCAGTTCCTGGTGGAATCCGGCTTTATGGCAACCATTGGCGGTGTGCTCGGCGTGCTGGTGGCCACCATCATTTCATTTGTTGTTGGATGGTTGACGCCGTTTCCAATGGACCTGCCGATACGCTGGGTCATCATCGGCGTGGTTGTTTCTACCGCCATTGGGGTATTTTTCGGCGTCTATCCCGCGTACAAAGCGTCCAAGCTGAACCCCATTGAAGCGCTGAGGTTTGAGGCATGACGCACTCCAACATGATGATGGAAGACGTGAAGATGGCTTTGGAAACCATCCGCACGCATAAGGTCAGGTCATTTTTAACTGTATTGGGTGTGGTGATTGGGACCATGGTGGCTATTCTTGTGGCGTCGATTCTGCTGGGCGTGGAAAAAAACGTTCAGGATTCCCTGAACGAGTTTGGCGTTGATAATTTATTTGTCTTAAAGTTCGATCCCGGCATTCGGTTTGGCCGCCTGTCTCCTGAAGAGCGCACCCGCAAACCGCTGACGTATGAAGATGGAATTGCGGTTAAGGAAGAGCTGCCAGCGGTGAAAGATGTGGTGATTGAGATCCTTGCGCGCATTGGACAAGGCCCGCAGCCCATCCGCACAGCGCGTTACAAGAGCCACGAACTCACAAACATCGCCTTTCGTGGGATGACCTCCAGCTATGCGGAGGTAGTGAATGGCCGAATGAAAGAAGGGCGCTACTACACCGAACAGGAAGACCTTCATCGCGCTGACGTGGTTGTGATCGGCTTTGACGCGGAGAAAAGTCTTTTCCCAGATGAAACGGCCGAAGGCAAGCAATTGCTGGTGGATGGGAACCTTTATACCGTCATTGGCGTGTTCGATAAAAAGAAAAGCACGCTAAACCAGGCCGGCGACGTAGAAGTCTTCATTCCCTTCCGCACTTATAAAAAACACTATCCACAAGACGATGAAATTGCCCTGATTGCTGCCGCCTATCCCGGAATGAAAGACATTGCGGAAGACCAGATTCGCGGGCTGCTGCGTACACGCCGCCGTGTTCCGCCGAACAAGCCGGATACTTTTGGCATCAGCAGCGCGGAGCAATTGGGCGTCCAATTCCGTGACATCATGAAAGGTATCTTTCAGTTGGTGATCTGCGTGGTTTCCGTGGGACTGCTGGTGGGAGGCGTGGGCGTGATGAATATTATGCTGATGTCAGTCACCGAAAGGACGCGAGAAATCGGGGTTCGCAAAGCCATTGGCGCTCGCAAGCGCGACATCAGCTTTCAATTCATTACTGAAGCCATGACGCTGACGGGCATTGGGGGATTTCTCGGCGTTGTCTTGTCTTTGATCTTCAGCTTCCTGATGCAGCTCGCCCATTTTCCCTCCTCCGTGCCCATCTGGGCCATCCTGCTTGCTCTAGCGGTGGCGTGCAGCGTAGGACTGTTTTTTGGGATTTATCCGGCAGTGAAAGCGGCGCGGCTGGATCCGGTAACGGCGCTGCGGTATGAGTAAGCAATCGCCGCAGATTAATCCTTCCTGAAAACCCGAGCGTTGCGAGGGGTCCATATCGCTACCAGTAATCGGGGCAGATACTCGCTCCCTCGATCATGCTCGTGCTATAGAGATCCCTCACTTCGTTCGGGATTACAGAAAAAACTGATTTACTAGGCTGCTTTTCAGCGCTCATCAGCGGAAATCTGCGGCGAAGACTTCTTTCCTTCCTCTTTCACAAACCCATACGGGCAATGTCTGCAGCCTGAGCGGCAGCAATATCCGCGATTGAGCAGATACTTGGCCGTGAAGACCCAGTTCCCTCTTTCCAGGTAATAATCTTCGCCTTCCACCAGATCGGCTGCGCTCATATCCTGCCTGCCATGCTCAGAATCGGAGTTTCGGGGGTCTCGACCAGTACGCCATCTTTAAAACTGAGGTACTTGCCGGAAATCGCGGGCACGCGCTCTCCCGGCACCACAATCCCTGCAAGATTCAAAGGATCGGCAGCGGAGATCGTCACAATTTCACCTGCGGACGGTATGCTTTTCATCGCTCGCAGAGATTCCACGGCCACAGGCAGGGCAAATTGCTCGCCGATGAAGCCGCTGATAAAGCGTCCGCCACGGATTTCGCCGCGGTCTTCAAGCCGTCGGAATGAGATCAGCAGGTCACGCCAGCTCGGCAGCATGCTCTCCCGCACCAGCAGCTCACGGAAGACGACGCCGTAACGCTCCAGAAGCACGCGGCAGACTGATTCAATCGCTCGTCCGCTGTCCTCACCATGCGGCGGGTATAGCAATGACCAGCGGCCGGCGCTGTGCCGTGGACGATTGTTCTTGCCGCTTCCCTGCCCCGCGCGTCGCTTGGGATCAATCAGCGCACGCAGATTATCGAACCCATCGGCTGTAACCAGGCCGGCGGCCACAAGCTCCCACAGCGCGGTTTCAATCTCAGCTTTCAGCTTGCCCGTACCGCGCACAATATCGGCAAAAAACGATGCGCCACGTGTTCTGAGAAACGTAAGGACTTCGCGCGCACCCGCGCCAAGGCCGCGAACTTCCTGCTCGGCGTCACGATGGGCGGACTTTACGCTGGGCAGCGCCATCCATTCCGCTTCATCGCGCACAAAGAACGTGATGGGAGCAACACTGGTGGGCACCACTCGGCGTCCGCCGCCGGAAGAATCTTCCAGCATCGCCGGATGAGGCGTAAGGCGTCCCCAACCGACTGCTCCTGTAAGACAGAGCTGGTCCAGCACCTGCGGATCATAGTTGCTGATGCGGCGCGCCAGAATGTGCCGCTCCCAGGCGCTTGCTGGAACTTCAAAGCCCTGCAACTGGCGAAGCACTTGCAGCGTGCCATGCTCAGAACGCGCCTGCGTACCCGGCGCAACATGCTGCCAGCGCAGCAGCCAGCGCATAAAGGTGGCGGATGTGACCGGCTCAATCTGTTTGCGCAATGTGCCCAATGTCAGGCGATGAATTCGCGCCAGCAGGCGACGCTCCGACCACTGCGTTTCTTCACCCAGCGTCTTATCAAATTTCCCACGCAGAATCAGGCCGGTGGTCTCAATGCGCACCAGTGCCTTGTCGATTTCTGCAACGGGAAGATGCAATAGGCCGGCCAGTGCACTAGCTGTGATGGGACCGAGATGCGTGAGCCAGCCTGTAAGCATGGACTTAAGCGCGTCTTCTTGCGCTGGCGCTTCGGCTTCCACCATTGGCAGTTGGTCTTCAAACATCGCTTCTGGATAAATAGCCGAAAAGGTTTTCGCTTTTTCGGCGGAGACCCAGAAAACATTCTCTGCGCAGCCGGGGGCGGCTGCGGTCCACGATGAGATTGGAGCGCAGGCGCCCTCGCCTGCGGTGGACGCTCCCGATATTCGTGCTCTGGTTGCGCGATTCGATTCACGCAAGCTGTTGAAATAACCGAGCCATCCTTCCGCAGGCGTGCGCCCATTGGGCGGAACAAAGTTTTCTGGTACGGCAATAAGGGTGTGCAGCGTGTCGGCCAGTTCGTCAGCATCACGCACGTCAGGCCATGCATCGGCGCGGACTTCAGCAATTGCAGCCGGATCAAGCGCTCCCACTTCCTGCAAGACTGACTCAGGCAGCGTGCGACGCATCTCCACGGCGCGGGCGCGGCGCTCTTCAAGCGGAGCATCGTCCAGGTAAGCATAGGGATTGCTGTTCAGAATCTCGTGAGAAAATACCGAAGGCACCGGCGTATCCACGGCAATGCATTTGATTTCGCCTGAACGCATTTTGCGCAGGAGATCTTTGAGTCCTTCGAGGTCCAGCGCTTCCTGGAAAATATCTTTCATCACTTCGCGCAATAGGGGATGGTCCGGGACCACGATGGGGCCATCGGCATTTTCCTGGCATTGCGCCACGTCTGGAAAAACTGACGCCAGCAGATCAGCCGAGCGCGTGCGCTGTATCTGGAGCGGAATCTTTTTGCCATTCCAGTAACGCAGCAGTGCGAGAGAGCGATTTGCGTCCCAGCGCCAGCGCGTTTCCAGCAGCGGAGAGAGTAGCGCCGCCTGCTGCAAAACTTCCTTTACCGTATTTTCATGCAAAAAGTGAAAAACATCGGCCAGTGGAAAGCTGTGCTGCTCGGCAAGGGAGATGTTTACGCCGTTGTCGGTCGCGGCAGCCTGCAACTCAAAGTTAAACGAGACGCAGAAGCGCTTGCGCAGGGCGAGTCCCCACGCTTTGTTGATGCGCGCCCCGAATGGAGCATGGACAACCAACTGCATGCCGCCGCCTTCATCGAAGAAGCGTTCGGCAATCACGGTGTTGGTGGTGGGGACAGCGCCCAGGACAGTCCTCCCGGTCACAATGTATTCAATGGCCTGCTCCGCGCCGGAATCATCTAGCCCGCACTCGCTCTTGAGCCATTCCACGGCATTTAGAACTTCTGGTGATTTCTGGTTGACGAAGCCGGGCACGGTATGGGGAGTGAGATCGCTAATTTTCTGCCGCAGCTCGCCGATCTGTCGAGAAAGTTCTTCCGTGCGTCCCGGAGCTTCGCCCAGCCAGAACGGGATTGAGGGCGGCGCGCCATGCGCATCTTCCACCAGAATGCGTCCCGCTGATTCCACGCGGCGAATCCGCCAGCTCATGTTGCCCAGCAGGACGATATCGCCCTTCAAACTTTCCACGGCGAAGTCTTCATGCAACGTGCCGACGACAGTTCCTTCCGGTTCGGCAACTACTGTATATAGCGCTGTTTCAGGGATCGCGCCGCCATTCATAATGGCAATCATGCGCGCGCCTCTGCGCGCTTTCAGGCGCTTGTTCACGCGATCGCGGTAGAGATATGCGCCAAAGCGGCCACGCTGCGATGCAATGCCATCACCCAGCATTGTCAGTAGATCGTCATATTCTTTGCGCTCAAGCTCGCGATAGGGGTATGCACGTTTGACCAGGGTAAAAAGTTCGTCCTCACCCCATTCTTCTGCAGCGCAAATTGCCACAATCTGCTGCGCCAGAATATCGAGCGGAGCTTCTGGGATAACGAGCCGGTCAAGTTCGCCGTGGTGAATGGAGCGAACCAGCGCAGCACATTCGATTAGCTCATCGCGCGTAGTAGGAAAGAAGCGGCCTTTGGGGACAGCGCCGCGCCAGTGGCCGGCCCGGCCAAAGCGCTGGAGTGAAACGCCGATCGACCGAGGCGATCCTATATGCAGCGCCAGATCAACGTGGCCAATATCGATGCCAAGTTCCAGCGACGCAGTCGCCACCAGGACCTTGAGTTTGCCTTCCTTGAGCTTGCTCTCTGCATCCAGACGAAGCTTGCGAGCCAGGCTGCCATGGTGCGCGCCCACAACATCTTCACCCATGCGTTCGGCAAGATTGAAAGAAACGCGCTCAGCCAGGCGGCGCGTGTTTACAAAAACCAGCGTGGAACGATGCTGCTGCACCAGTTCACAAATGCGATCATAGATCTCATCCCAGAGTTCATTGCTGGCAACGGGCCCAAGCTCCTGACCGGGAACTTCAATTGCGAGATCCATCTGGCGTTTATGCCCGATGTTGACTACCACAGGATCAGGACGGTTGTTGCCGGTAAGAAAGTGGGCCACGGTTTCAATCGGTTTCTGCGTGGCAGAAAGGCCGATGCGCACCGCGCGATTTACCGTCAATGCATCCAGGCGTTCAAGAGAAAGAGTGAGATGAGCGCCACGCTTATCGTCGGCTACAGCGTGAATCTCATCAACGATGATTGTATTTACGTCAGTAAGAATGCCGCGGCTCTTCTGCGCCGTGAGCAGGATGTAAAGAGATTCCGGCGTGGTCACCAGAATGTGCGGAGGCCGCTTCAGCATCCGCACTCGGTCCTGCGTGAGCGTGTCACCAGTGCGAACGGCTGCACGAATTTCCGGCATCAGCAAGCCTTTTTCGCCGGCCAGCGCAGTAATCTCACCCAAGGGTCCTTCCAGGTTTTTCTGGATATCGTTGCCCAGGGCCTTTAAGGGGGATATATAGAGGATTTCTGTACGGTCGGTAAGGTCGCCACTCAGCGCCTTGCGCACGAGCCGGTCAATGCAGATCAAGAAGGCTGCCAGCGTTTTCCCGGAGCCGGTGGGCGCCGAAATCAGCGTAGTGCGACCAGCAAGGATATGGGGCCAGCCCAGCTCCTGGGGCTCCGTGGGCGTGCCGAATTTATTGATGAACCATTCCTGCACCAGGGGATGAGCCCAGGCCAGAGATTCGGGGACGGGGGAAAGCATCTGCCTATTATACACGATCTTCGTTAATTTTTCGCTGTGAATACAGCTACAACACGCTGTAAAAGCGCTTCTGAATGCTAACTATAAGTTCCATGAACCTGGCTCAACCCAATTATTCAGCAGCCCACCTTTTCCAACAGCAGTTCATCTCAATTGGCGTGTCCCCCAACGAAAGCGAAAGGTGCCTCCATGCCACTTTGTCGGAAAGCATTGCTGCCAGCGCTGCTTGTTTGCAATATCCTTAGTCTGAATCTCTTCCTATCCGCGCAGGACGGAAGTACCACTGGAAAATGCGGATTTCAGAATCTCATCATACCGGTGCCTGCCGGCAGCATCACCTCGCCTTCCGCTCTAAATGATAACGGAGCTATCGTGGGCTTTCTGTCTAGCACCTCCGGAACGAATTCTAATACCACCGGATTTCTGTTGAGTAACGGCAATTTCACGCACTTCAGGTTTCCCGGCTCGGCTGATACCTTCCCGCAAGACATCAACAAGAGCGGCGTGATTGTCGGGTCGTTTGACGTAACCGGCGGGAATGGAAGGAGGGCCTTCATGGTGCACAACGGCGTTTTTCACCAAGTAACCATTCCCGGCTTCCCCAATGCGTCTACCGTCGCCAATGGCGTGAACAATCTTGGTGACATCGTCGGCCAGTTCGATCGCAATGGTTCTGGTGTTGGTTTCCTGCTGCACAACGGCAAACTCACGGTCATCTCTTTTCCCGGTGCCGCAGGCGGAACTTTTCCCAGCAGCATCAACAATCAGAGCGTGATCGTGGGGACGTTTTTTACGGGGGAGCAGAGAGACGGGGTCCACGGCTTTATGTGGAAAAATGGTGCTTTTACGAACATAGAGTTCCCAGGGGCAGTAGCCACTTCTCCGGCAAAAATCAGTAATAATGGTGACATCGTCGGAACATATATAGATTCCGCCCAGTTTGAGCACGGCTTTTCCTTTGATAAAGGCCGTTACTCTACAATTGACAGAGCCGGTTTTGCGGATACACGAATAACTGCTGTGAACAGTTTCGACAATATTCTCGGCTTTGCTTCCAGTGAGTCCGGAGGTAAGTGGTTCAAGGGCTTCTGCTCCAGCGTCTTTTGAAACGGGCATCATTGCTCGATCGGATTTTCGGTATTGTTCGGTTACTACCGAATTTTTATGGTTGCTGCTGCCTGAACCAGTGCTTGGCGCAGGCCCGCCTGCGTTATCAGAGAGCGAGATGTGTCGCGGCCGGCCGGCTCATTTTTTTGTTGCCAACATCCGATCCTGTAGCCGAAAGATGGGAACGATCAAGGCTTCTTCCACCGTTGGTATCTTCCAGTCGAGCAGCTTCACCCGCCATTCCTCAGCCATGGCTTTGGCATTGGCTTTTTGCTCGGCGGTTATAAGTAATCGGATAGACACAGGGTTCATGAAATCCTGCTCAAGCTGTGCGGCGGCTTCACGATATTTCTTTTGTGCCAGCAGCAAGGTGCCGGCTGCTCCGCTGTAAGTTCTCTGAATGCTGATGGAGCCTGAGTTGACCATTTTCTGCAGTTCAGCCAGCAGCTTCTGCGCCGTAACATAATCCTTGCGGGCGACGGCGTGCTCCAGCCGTACGCGCAAAATGCGCGCCCGCTCCTCATCCAGGTCGGCCTGGGCGACAGCGTCTTTGTTGGCAGCCAGGACTGATTCTGCCTGGTCTAGTTCCTTCGCGGCTGTATCCTGATCGGTCTGATACATGGCCATAATGCGATAGGCACGCGCCTCCCACACCCACTGTCCCATGGCGTGAGCGCTCTCAGCGGCCAGGCGGTAAGCTTTATCAGCGTCATCATATTTCTGCTCGCGCAAGTAGGTCATAGCGGATTTCTGCAGGTATTCCGCTTTGATCCCGTTGCCGGGAGCTTCCTGAATGGCCTTGGCGTATTCCGCGCGTGCCCGATCTTCCTGGCCCATCACCGCATAAGTCTCACCCAGCTCTTTCTGGGAAATATAAAAAGTCGGGTCGATCTTCAGGGCGACGCGGTACTGTTCCAGCGCATCTTCAAAGCGTCCGGAGAGACGCAGCATTTCACCGTACGAATCATGCGGGTTGGGTTCATTGGGAAGAAGCTTGACGTACTTCTCCATGGAGTCAATCGCCTTGGCATACTCACGGCTGCGCGAATACAGATATCCCAACTGATTGTAGGCAGTCGCGTAGCTGGGATCGTCCTCCAGCGCCTTCAAAGTAAATGTCTTGGAGCGCTCGTACTCGTCGAGCTTGTACAGCCAGTACCCAATGAGAAAATTCAACCGCTTGTCGTGCGGATAGGCCTGGGCCACGTCGTTCATGGCCTGAATGCCTTCCACGTAATTGTTCTCGTGCACGCCAGCCATCCAGCGAACCATTGACTGCTCTGCCGGACTGATGGAGTTCAAGAGGGCCTTGGCTTTGGCGCGATCCTGGCTCTCCTCGGCGGGATCGGTGGTGGTGAAGCAAATCCATGTGTAAGCCAGGGCGAATTTCGGATCGAGCGCCACCGCTTCTCGCCAGTCACGCAGGGCAAAATTCCAGCGATGGTTCTCATAATGGACCATTCCGGTTTCAAAGTACCGCGCTGCAGCCGCTGACGACGTGGTCACCGGAAACTTCTGGGATTTGCCCGCGTTGGTCTTGACTGCGGTTTGGGGATACGCCGCGGTTACAACCGCAGCCAGAATGAACGCAAACATTAAGCGTGGCAATCGCATAGAGCTCACCATGCCTATTGGAGCCCACTTTGCACATCCGCCACAACGTGACGGCGGTAACCCGAGCCGGCAAACTCTGATGATCCTCTTGATACCACCCAGCGGGAAGATCGCGTTCACGCGGGTTGCGTGCAATTTTCCTGTTCCGCATCAATGATTTAGGGTCCCATATTGGACCATTGGACGAAGAACATGTACCTCCGTAACTCAACGCGTCAGCCACATCCAGCATCTCACGTTTTAAGCCACTTGTTTTTGAAGCCACTGTTTTCCGGTCGTCTGCAGAGCTGTATTGCCACTTCTTCCGATGTCTAGGGCCCCAAATACTTGCAGAGCAAGGATTAGACAATGGAAGATCTCTCAGATCAGATTGAAAATATAACTCAAGAACTCAAGGCCCTCCACGCGCACTTGCGCTGGACCACGTTCCAGGACGCCGATTCCGGTGATCAAGACCGCATCTTGAACAACTTATTGAATGCCGGATTAGGCCATGACCTGAAGAAGGCAGTTGACCTCCTCAGCCAGTTTTTGTGGTGCTATATCGAATCCGCCGCGGCACGAATCAATGCGGAAGGGGTGGATTACGCACAGCAAAGCTTGCGCCTGGGGCCAGGTCACGGAGATGCTCCGGCTCCTGCACCATTCAGCGTGTCCCTTAAAGGAGTCTCTGGCTTCTATTGAACAAGCAACCATGACGGTAGCGCGCAACGCGGACGCAACCGCCATGTTGCGTCGATTAACCATGGAGAAAACCGCCTGACTCTGGGTTTTTCTTCTGCCGTTCAAAAGAGACGGCTGCGCTCAAGCGCAGCCGCGTATTCTTGCGATGTAAAGCAGTTGAATTGCTATTTATCTTCTTCCATATCGAAGACGTGCAGGGTGTGCGTCTCCGCATCTAAGCTTCCGTTGATCTTTACTTTCTTGCCGGCAAATTGCTCCGCCTTCACCTGATCGTCGAGCTTATACACGTCTTTTTTAACCACCAGAACGTAACTGCCTCCCATGTCTTTTACGCAATGCTGAGTGCAGCTCTCTTCATCGGTGGCGCCTTGGATGCCGCGCTTGGTCATCCAATCGTGCGAATGCGCGTCAGAGTGGACGTTATAAGCGCACTGGCTGTCCATAATTGAGCCATGCAGGCTTACGGTGGCGTCTTTGGGTTTATCTTTGGCAAAAGAATAGAACGATAAGAGCGCAAGAGTTGCAAAGATCAACGCCACGCGCATTTTGTTCATCGATTTGTTCATTGAAAGTCTCCTAAAAGTGTTCAGTCTTGCCGCGTCAGCGCGTGCGTTACAGTCGCAACAAGACTGCTATGGTAAAACCACAAACTTCATCCGCATGCCTTCATGCTCCTCGCTGCAGATGACCGTACATAAAACTTCATATTCGCCGGGCTCAGCCGGAGCCGTGAGCGAAAACTCCTGCGTTCCCGGCTTTAATTCCAGGTCCCAGCCGGCGACTTTGTGATGGTCCTTGGCGCGCAGCAGGGTAAAGCCATGGACGGTGCCGTCGCGGTTCATTGTTTTGCCCTTGCGAGCGTTGATGCGCAGCAGCAGCGGCTCACCCGCCTTTACCGTGATCTCCGGACGGCTCATTCCGGCCATCTTGAAATGGCTGTCTTTATCGGCCAGGACTTCAATCACACGAGCCTGACCAAAGGATGGCATTGACGATAAAAGAAACATTGCCAAGATCGTTAAGATCGCCGGGGCTGAAAGGTGCGAGAAACGGTAGCGCGCGTATTTCATATTCAAAGCCAGCATCACTACTCCGTCATATAGCGCAGGATGAAACGCATATCCTGGTCAGTGATGGTGGCGCGAACGCGCATGTGGCGCACAATTGTAGCCATCATGCGGGGCGGGAATTTAGGCGGCGCGGCATGGCAGCGTCCGCAGTTGGAGCGAAAACGCTTCTCGCCCTCAACGTGCATGTTTTCATTCTGAGCGCTCTGTTCCGTGGAAACTGTGGGAGCAGGAGAATCCTTGGCTGTATCCTTGCTGCCGCTGCTGGCATTGGCCATTAAGCCTAACGACAGTGCACTTGCCACCAGAAACGCGGCCAGTAAAAATTTCAGTTTCATCGCGCGCCTCCTTGCGGCAGCATTGGCATAACGAAGCGATATGTCATCCCAACCGTCCACAGGTTAGCGTCTTTGCCGAGCACAAACTGACGGCCATAGCTGGCGGATGCCCGGACATCACTGCGGATGTAGTAGTTCAGACCAAAATCGCCTTCGTTCGTGTCTTTGCCGAGCGCGCCAAGCTTTTTCACCGTAGCCGGCGATAAGTTTGCAGCGGCAAAGAACTGCTCTCCGCGACCCACCAGTTCCAATCTCCGCAATGAAGGAATCTGGGTCAGCCGATAAACTGATTCGATCCAGTAAGCGCTTCCCTTTGTTCCCGATGAACGAACGTATTCCGATCGTATAGTCAAAGGCGCGCGGTTGGGCTGCCACTCCATGAACACGCCGGAAGCGTGCGGACGGTCCGCCTGCAAAACCTGTTGGAATGAAGCGCCAACTTCTAGCCTTTGGCGTGGCAGGAATAATCCGAGCCGTGCGCCCGTGGAACGGTCAGTAGCCAGCAAATGGTGTGTGTTATTCGCGGAAAAATAAAGTGCGTAAGTGACGTTCAGGCTTTCCGTCCCGGGAAAACCTCCGCGCACCATGCCACCGAGGCCGGAACCGCTTGTTACAGGCGAAGTGAGCGGGCCGGTCTGCAAGGCCCGAATCCAGTTGGGCGCCAGCCGCTCGCCGTAAATATTGAAGGGCGTAGTGAACCGACCTGCCACAAACGTCATGTAACGATTGGCAATATAGTCGATCTGGCCGTAAGCCATCCCGTAGGAAATTGTGCCGTTGTAATCACCCTGCGCGTTCTTGCTAAAGGTGTCAGAGTAAGAGCCTTTGGCCTCAAGCAGCCACTTGTCTCCGATCGGCAATAGCAGAAGCGGGCTCACCGTGGGAGCATCCTGATATTGGCCGGCAGTCACACGGGTGAAATACGCGGTCGAACCCGTCAGGATAGGTACAGCCTTAAAGCTGTTAGCCCTAAATTCATCATCCTGGGCGTGGACAGTAAGCGAAATTGATATAAACAGACCGAGAAGACCCGCTTGCGCGACTTTCCTGGACCATCGAACAAAACTGCACATCATCGTGCTGTCTTCCTTTTAATGCAGCTGAAAACTATCCCGGAATGGGCTCTTTATACCGCTAACAATGCAGGGGGAACAACGGTACTGAGGTAACAGCTATGCCATCTTTGGATTCGAGGTCACTTTGTAAGGTAATCCAAGTGAGCGGGCCAAGGCATGTCAGCCATCTGTTTTATTCCTGCTTAGGGCTCCCGCAGCAGAAATCTGCCGCTTTAAAGTGACGCCGTTAAAAAAATGCGGCTTTCCCGGCGCGCGGAAATCGAATTACTGTCGAATATCCGTCGGTGGTTCCAGCGGAATCCGGCCGCCGTTATATCATTGACTCCATAATATTTACATTGAGGGGCTTGCATGCCGCGTTACGAATACCGCAACATTCAGCCGCTGCCGGCGGCTGAAAAAGCGTTCCTGGACTGGATACAGAAGCTCGATGAGCAGTTTGCCAACCGCAATGTCGAGCATCGCTGTCTTGTCGTCCGCGACGCCCTGCATGAACTTTATCTCGGCCGGCCTTACGCCGATCCCGCGACCCGCGCTCCATTGGCAGAGCAGGCCTTGGTGCATAGCTTCGATCCGCGCAACGCTTCCCTGGAACCTGAATATTATGGCGACGTAGATGGGCAGAAATATGCCGAGCGCAAACCCCTGATCTGGTTCTGGATGATGTTTGACCGCTCGCCGGTGGGGATCAATCACTGGCTGGGCTTTCGGGTGCGAGCCATGATTGCCAAACATGTGCTTAAACACATCGGCAAAAACGTTAAGATTTTTCATGGCGTGGAAGTTTCTTACGGTTACAACCTGACCATTGAAGACAATTGCACGATCCACAAGTACGTGTTGCTGGACGATCGGGGCGAAATCGTGATCCATGAAGGCAGTTCGATTTCAGACTACGCCAATGTTTATTCCCATGATCACGATCTGAACGATGGAATGATTGTGACCAACCGGAAAACGGAGATCGGCCCACGCGCCCGCATCACATATCACGCAACCGTCATGAGCGGAGTTCGCGTGCACGAACACGGGCTGCTGGGATCAATGGGCATTGCGACCAAGGACATTGATCCATTCACGATTTCGGTTGGGATTCCGGCAAAGCCGGTCAAAGTGAAGACAATAGCGCCGCAGCAGAAGGCGGCCGGGGAGAAGACGGGCACGTAGTGGCTAGGAACAATCAGCAAAACTCGATTCACCGCAATGGACGCAAAGAGCGCAAAGGAAGAAGAAGTCGGAAAAGGTGAAAGCGATCCTGAATTCCCCTCCCGTTTGCGGCCTTTACGCCCGTTGCGGTTAGTTCTGTGGCTGAGTACTGAATACTGATTGCTGAGTGCTATTTGCTAAACTGCTAATTGCCGGCCGATAAGCGTTTGCCGCTCTCCATACAATGACAGACGACCCAGCACAAAAACCCCGTCCGCGTGTCCTGAGCGGCATGCGCCCAACCGGAAAGCTGCACCTTGGCAACTACGTTGGCGCGTTGCAGAACTGGGTAAAGCTGCAAAACACGCATGACTGTTTTTTCTTTGTGGCGGACTGGCACGCTCTTACCACCGACTACGACAATACGTCGCGGCTTGCCGATAACTCACTGGAAGTTGTGCTGGATTTTCTAGCCGCCGGCCTCGACCCGGAAAAGTGCGCCATCTTTGTGCAGTCGCACGTGCGCGAACATGCCGAGCTGCACCTGCTCTTTTCCATGATCACGCCGCTGGGATGGCTGGAGCGCGTTCCCTCTTTCAAGGAACAACAGCAGCAGATGCCGAATAAAGATCTGCACATGTATGGATTTCTGGGGTACCCGCTGCTTCAAGCTGCCGATATCCTTTTATATCGGCCAGATTTTGTGCCGGTGGGGGAAGACCAGTCAGCCCACATCGAGCTCACGCGAGAAGTGGCGCGGCGCTTTAACCATTTTTACAAGCTGAACGACAAGCCTGTATTCCCTGAGCCGCAGACATTGCTCACGCCTTCCCCCAAGCTGCTGGGCACTGATAAGCGAAAGATGTCAAAGTCCTATGGCAACTCGATTCTGCTGAGCGACGAGGCGGCCACCGTCGAGCAGAAAATCAAGAACAGCGTTACAGATCGGCCCAAGCTGACGGACCATGGCAGTCCTGACCGCTGTCCGGTGGGCAATCTGCACCAGATTTTTAGCGATAAAGACCGCCTGGCCTACATCAGCGAGGGCTGTACCGGCGCGACGATCACCTGCGTGGAATGCAAAGCGCTGGCGGTTGAGAGCACAAACTCGCACCTGACTCCCATTCGGGAGCGGCGACATGAGTTGGCGCAAAATCCGGCCAAATTGCGGCAGACGATCCAGCACGGAGCGCAGAAGGCCATAGCAGCAGCCGAAGAAACCATGATCGCGGTGCGCGATGCGATAGGACTCCTGCGGTTGGGCGCTGTAGCTGGATTGGCTGCAAAAGAGGAAGCCACAGCGGCGATCAGGGTACCCGAATCTATCTCTGACGCGAAGAATGATGATGAAAGATGGGAGCTGCAGACTTCAGAATGGCTGGAGCGTGTGAACAGAACCAATCCTCTCAAGAAAGACCGGTCGCGTACTTTCATAACACGTCGGGGAAGAAAAGTGGGACTGTATGCTGCGAATGAAGAGAATGGGGCGTGGAGATTTTTAGTCGAGGACCGTCCCCTGAACGTACTGGTATTGCTTGCGCAGGATAGCGACCGTTATCTGTGTGACTATGTTCTTCCACCCAAAGTGATTCAGGACCATTGGAAGAAGTTTGCGCGCAACGATGGCCGTGTGGAGATCGTGCTGAAAAAAGGGTCGATCGGCGTTGCGCTCGCGTCGGGCGAAAGCGAGCTGCCCATCCAGCAATATGCGGGTGATTACAGCGCATTACAATAACTAACCGAATCTCTATTAAAACTCCCTGAAGCGGCACGCTACAGGGACACATTCTCGGGGTCCTTCGACCCGCCCACGCTCCCTTCCGTCGTTCGAGCTTGCTCAGGATGAACTGATGAAGGTAGCATCGCCTTCTTGATCCTCAATGTAGCGGTTTAAAAAAGACATGTAATCCACAGCTCTGCCATCGGCAAGGGCAGCCAATAACATTTAGAATTGGGTGGTTGCAAGACGCAGCCGAGGGCGGCTGCGGTCCACGATTTTTGTTTAGCGAAGGCGGCTGCGCTCGACGGGCTTGAAGGAATCGGGAACTTAGCTTTTTCCGTTTCCTCTGTTCCTCTGTGTCTCAGCGATTTTGGTTTATTGATGGCAGAAATCTCACAATCCGCGAAGCCGCAGACGAATGAATTTCCGTTCTCCGTAAGCGTCGGCCAGGTCTATGATGGCCCGCTTGATCTGCTGTTGGACCTGGTCCGCAAGCAGGACATCGATATTTATGACATTCCCATCGCCAAAATCACAGCGCAGTATTTGGGCTATGTGGAAAATCTGAAGCACCTGGACGTGGACATTGCGGCGGAGTTCATTTACATGGCTTCACTGCTGATCCACATCAAGAGCAAGATGCTGCTGCCGCGCGATCCCGAAGCCGCGGAGGGCGAGCAGGAAGACCCGCGTGAAGAGCTGGTGCAGCGGCTGCTGGAACATGAAAAATTTAAGAATGCCGCGCAGATGCTGATGCAGAAGCAGCAGATTGAAGAGGCGGTGGTCAGCAATCCTTCAATGAAGGAGTTTAAAGACGCGGAAGGCACCGAGCCGGAACTGGCTGCCGACGTAGTTGACCTGGTGCGTACGTTTCAGCAAATACTCGACCGGGCCAAGTCGCGTCCGATCCTGGAAGTGAATGAAGAGACGGTCACGGTGGGGCAGATGATTGAATTTTTTCGCCGACGCCTGTTGATGGAAGACCGTCCGATTCCGCTGAAACGGCTCTTGCAGCACGTCACTTCACGCCATGCGCTCATCTCATCCTTTTTGGCGCTGCTGGAGCTGGTGAGATTGCAGGCCATCCTGCTGCGGCAGGAAAGAGTTTTTGGCGAGGTCCTGATTAAGAAACACGCAATGTTTGACGCCGTAATGGGCGAAGGCGCCGCTATCCGCGATGATTGGCGATAGGATTGGGTACGAGAGGAGAGCGCGATGTCATGGTGGAATCGTTTACAGAACAAGCCAGCCGCGCCTCCTCCGGTCCGTGCCACTCATACCATCCAGCTCAACCTGGCAGGATGGAATGAAGAGCCGTCAAAAGATGAGCTGCGCTGCTGGCGCGGCCCTCATGGCGATGTAATGACACTGGCGGTTTTAGGGAGCTTTATGGATTTTCCCTCGCTATTCGACGCGGCAGCCTGGCAGAAATGGGCGCGCGATCTGGCGAAGAGCCGGCAGGGCGGTTTGATTGAGGTACGCAAGGCCGGCGATGCCATTGCGGTAATTTATAAACAGCTAAAAAGACCTGCTTATGTTTTCACGGGTATGTTGATTACTCTTACCTCCGAGGCATCTCAGGTATGGACGGTGGTTAGCCAGGAATACGGAAGAACGGGAGTGCGCGAAGCCCTGATTACGGGCGAACTTTTTGAATCAGGAACGTATACGATTAAAGATTACCAAGATTCCTTCGCGCATGATCCGTATGATCCCAGCTATCTTGGAGTGGATCGGAGCGTGCTTCGGTTTGTTTCTGATGACGAGAAGTATGATGAACGTTTTCCGAATCATCCACTAACCAGAGTCAGACAAATCCTGGCGGCGCTGCCAGAGTCAGTAGTTCTGCGCGTCATATAGATCGTTACATCACCAAGATGGGACGGTCAGTAGAATATAGAAATCATCGAATGTCTATTAAAGCCAAAGTCGAAGCAATTATTTATGCGGCGGAAGATCCCATCACGCTGGACCAGATGGCCTTGCTGCTCAAAGACGATCTGCTAGCGCTCAAGACGGCTTTGCCGACTGCTGAACCGCAATTGGCAGATGAAGTGCCACCCCCGCCGGAGAATGCCGAAAATCACCTTGGTGCGGTAGAAGAATCCGCAGCGCAGCCGCCCGCGAAGAAAGCCAGGGAAAAATCCGAAAAGGTGGAACTGCGTGGGCTGTTACGGCCTTACCTTGATGAATTGATCGCAGACTACGCGAACCCTGATCATGGAATCGAAATCCGCGAGGTGGCGAGCGGCTACCGCATGTCAACCAAACCGGAGCACCATGACGTGGTGCGAGCATTCTCAAAGAGTTTGAAGCCGCCGATTCGTCTCTCTTTGCAGGCCCTGGAGACACTTGCCGTGATTGCTTATAAACAGCCCGTAACAGTCCCGGAAATCAGCGATATCCGTGGCGTGGACGCAGCCGGAGTGATCGGCACGCTGCTGGAACGCAAGCTTATTACTACGGCGGGAAGAAAAGCCGTGGTCGGGCGGCCAATGCTGTACAAGACCACCAAAGATTTCCTGATGCGCTTTGGCCTGCGTGATCTGAGCGAATTGCCCAGCCTGGAAGAATTTGAAAAGCTGGCAGCCGGCGAACTGCAGGATGAACTTTTTGATTCCGGCGACAGTCCTGTTGCGGTGGCCGACGCAACCGGAACTCCCGGTGAGGATGGCGGCGTGGAACAATTGGAAGAAGACAAAGCCGAAGTCCCGCAGAATGTGACCGAGCCAACTGTTTCATCCGATCCGGAACACAATAAAGCCGACGAGCAGGTTGCCGACCAGATTGCCTCTGAAAGCACAGGCGGCTGAAAATGCCTCCAGAGCGTTTACAGAAAATCATTGCCGCCGCTGGGGTCACGTCGCGCCGCAAAGCTGAAGAACTAATCACGCAAGGGCGGGTGAGCGTGAACGGCCAAACCATTACAGAGCTCGGCACCAAAGCCGATCTGCAAAAAGACCATATTAAGGTCGATGGCAAGCTGTTGCAGGGCGCGGAGCGCCACGTTTATTTGCTGCTCAACAAGCCAAAAGGTTATGTGACCACGGTGACCGATCCTGAGCGCCGCCCAACGGTAATGGACTTGATCAAGGGTGTGGGCGCGCGCATTTATCCCGTGGGAAGGCTTGACTGGTCAAGTGAAGGGCTGCTGCTGCTGACGAATGACGGAGAGCTGGCTGCCAAGCTCACACATGCTTCCTCGCACGTGCCGAAGACTTATCTGGTAAAGGTTGCCGGACGCGCCAAGGAAGAAGGAATCGAAAAGCTGCGGCGCGGAATAAAGATTGGCGCCAAGCCCGGGCCGCGACGAATGGAGACCATCCACACTGCGCCGGCACAGATACGCCTGGTGAAGGACGCCGAAAATCCCTGGTATGAAGTGACATTAATCGAGGGCAAGAACCGGCAGATACGGCGCATGTTTGAAGAGATTGGCCATCACGTGGAAAAGATCAAGCGCGTACGTTATGGTCCGCTCACACTGGATGTTGAGCCGGGGCAGTTCCGGGAACTAAAGCCGGGAGAGATTGCGGGCCTGAAGCGCGCGGGACGAGGCGACAAAGCGCAAACACCCGAACGCAAACCGCCATCGCGAAGCAGAGCCAGCGCGCGGCGCAGTGAACACCGCCGGGAACGAAAACCAAGCCGGTAATGTTCTTCATCAAGCCAAGATAAAACTATCAACTGCGGCCCGTGCAGATAGCGAAGCAACTCTGCTTGTGATACAAACTTCTGTTATCCGTTGTTCTCCGATGAAAAAGACTCTTCTCGATCAAATCCCCGAACACATACGCGCGCTGGCCGGATACGTGCCAGGAAAACCTTTGCGGCAGGCTCAGTTGGAGTCCGGCGTGGCGATGATCAAGCTGGCGTCGAACGAAAACCCGTTTGGGCCGTCTCCACTGGCGTTGCAGGCGATTCGAGAAGCGGCAGCCGAGGTGAATCTCTATCCGGATAATGACGCCAGTGAGTTGCGGGAAGCGCTGGCGACACGGCATCAACTGGCGGCGGAACAGATCTTTATTGCCGATGGCTCGCTGGGAATTCTGGACGTTGTCGCGCGAACCCTGCTTGTGCCGGGGACGAACTGCATCAGCAGCGAGCGGTCGTTTATCAGCTATCCGATGATCACGCGCAGTATTGGCGCGCGGTTTATTGCAGTGCCCATGCGGAATGATGCCTACGATCTGGACGCAATTGCTGCGGCAATCGATGAACAGACGCGCGTGGTTGTATTGGCAAACCCCAATAATCCTACCGGCACTATGTTTGACGCGGATGCGACGGAAGCGTTTCTTCAAAAGGTCCCTGAGAACGTGCTGATAATTCTGGATGAAGCGTATTCTGATTTTGCCGAGTATTTTGCGCGCCAGCGTGGCATCACGTATTCACGTTCATTCGATTATGTGCGTGCAGGCAGAGCGAACGTGTTGGTGTTGCGGACTTTTTCCAAGGCACACGGCTTAGCAGGAGTGCGGCTGGGATATGCATGCGGGAATCCGGAATTGCTGCGGTATTTTGCCCGGGTACGAAATTCTTTTTCCGTCTCTGTGGTGGCGGAAGCCGCGGGATTAGCGGCGATCCGCGACGCGAGTCATATCCGCAAGACCGTGGAAAACAACGCTGTGGGCGCGGCATGGCTAATGGAACGATTCAAGGAGCTTGGCGTCAAAGCGATTCCAACAAGCGCCAACTTTATCTATTTTACCGTGGATGAAGACGCCAACGCCTTTACCAAGCGCATGCAGGCTGAAGGCGTGATTGTCCGCTCGCTGGCGCCGTGGGGCGCACCGAACGCGATACGCGTGAGCATTGGCACGCCGGAACAGAATGAGACTTTTATTCGAGCGTTGAAAAAGCTGGTGGCGCAGACGGTAACGCCGTGAGCTGGATTTGGTAATTGGGTAAATTGGTAATTGAAGATTGAGCCGATGGCTTCCTCCACCTGGAGCACCGCAGCAACATTAGGACGGCGCAACGTGCTTGCGTCTGTCGGCATGGTGCTGGTGGCAGTGTTTATTGTCTTTGCGCTGTTCGCGCCGTGGATTGCTCCGCAAAATCCCAGCAACATTGACCTGCCGTCGCGCCTTCAGCCTCCCAGCGGCGCACATTGGTTTGGTACCGACGAACTGGGACGCGACATCTTTTCCCGCGTGATTTACGGCGCGCGCATCTCTATGCTGGTGGGCAGCAGCGTGGTAGCAGGATCGCTGCTGCTGGGGCTGATCTTGGGATCGATTGCCGGATATTACGGCGGATTTTCCGACAGGTTTTTCAATGTAGTTGTGATGAACGCGTTCCTTTCCTTCCCCGGTATTTTGCTGGCGATTGCTTTTGTGGCGTTCCTGGGACCGGGGATTTTCAACCTGATCCTGGCGCTCTGCATTGGTGGATGGGTGGGTTACGCACGGCTGGTGCGCGCGCAGGTGCTGGCGGTGAAGGAAAAAGAATTCGTTGAAGCAGCGCGGGCTCTGGGCGCAAGCGACTGGAGGATTGTCACGCGGCACATCCTGCCCAACATTATTCAGCCGGTGATAGTACAAGCCGCAATTGGAATGGCGGGAGCTGTATTGGCAGAAGCAACGATGAGCTTTCTTGGGCTGGGTGTTCCACCGCCGACAGCAAGCTGGGGATCGATGCTCAATGATGGCCGCGCACATCTTTTTGACGCGCCGCACCTGGTGCTTTTCCCTGCGCTAGCGGTAATGCTGGCGGTTCTGTCATTCAATTTTATTGGCGACGCGCTGCGGGATTATATGGATCCGAGGTCGCGGATTGAAGCGGGATTGTGAATCTTCACCACGGAGACACGGAGAACACCAAAAGAAAATGTGCCTGAGAAGAAGCTGCCCGCAGCACGGTAAAGTAAGAATGTCGTAGCCAACCCTTCGCCGCAGATTTACGCAGATTACCGCAGATGAGAATTGGAATCATCTCTGACACGCACGGGCTGCTTCGTCCGGAAGCGATGGAATTGCTGCGGGGGTCGGAACACATCATTCATGCGGGGGATATCGGCGCACCGAAAATTATTGGCGAGTTGGAGAAGATCGCGCCGGTCACGGCAATCCGCGGCAATGTGGATACGCAAGCTTGGGCGCGAAAGTATGCGGAGACAGAAGTGGTCGAGCTCGGCGGAGTTTTTCTCTATGTGATTCATGATGCGAATGGGATTGATCTGAATCCTAAAGCGGCGGGTTTTGCGGTGGTGATCAGCGGGCATTCACATAAGCCGAAGCAAGAAGTGAAGGATGGCGTGCTGTATTTCAATCCGGGAAGCGCTGGGCCGAGAAGATTCAAGCTGCCGATTAGCGTGGGGAGATTGGTGATTATGGAGGGGAAGGTGAGCGGGGAGATTCTGGAAATTTAATTCACCACTGCGATTTAATCTTCACCACGGGGGCACGGAGACACGGAGAAAACCGGGAATGTTCAGAAGGCATATCAAAACTTGAGAGTAGGTGCATGGTTTCATTCGGCAATGCATCTACGTGCGACTCCGAAGAGTATTTCTCCGTGTCTCGGTGCCTCCGTGGTGGAACTTACTGTCGTATCCTCGGGTTCGCCAACGAGTAGAAAAAGTCCGTGAGGAAGTTCACGGCTACGTAAGTCAGGCCGATCATGAGGATGCAGCCTTGGACAAGGTAGTAGTCGCGGCTGCTGATGGCGCTGATGGTAAGGCGTCCGATGCCGGGCCAGGAAAAAATTGTTTCTGTAACGATTGCGCCCGCAAGCAACGCTCCGAATTGAAGTCCCACCACGGTGAGCACAGGCACCAAGGCGTTGCGCAGTGCGTGCTTATAGACCACCACGTTTTCTGACAAGCCTTTGGCGCGGGCGGTGCGGATGTAATCCTGCCCCAGTTCTTCCAGCATTGCGGTGCGGACCATGCGGGTAAGAATCGCGGCAAGCGCGCCGCCCATGGTGATCGCGGGCAAGACCAGGTGAGCGAGGGTGCCGTAACCGGAGACCGGCAGCAGTCCCAGGCGGATGGCGAAAAACAAAATCAGAATAGGGCCGAGCGCGAAGTTAGGAAACGACAATCCCCACAGGCTCACGAAGCTGAGCAGGCGGTCGTCCCAGCGGTTGCGGCGGCGCGCGGAGCGAACTCCGGCGGGGATGGAGATAAGCAGAGCGACGATCATGGAAGCGACGGTCAAAAGAATCGTCTTGGGATAACGTTGCAGAATGACGCCGGTGACCGGTTGATCGAAACGGAGAGAACGTCCAAGGTCTCCATGCAGGACGCCTTTCCAGTAATTCACATATTGTTTTGGCAGCGGGACATCGAGCCCATAGGCGTGGCGGGCGGCTTGAACGTCGGCGCTGGCTGCGCCTTCACCCAGCATCTGCTGAATGGGATCGCCGGGAACAAGATGGATCAGCAGGAAAACCACGGAAACCACCAGCCAGATCACGGGGATCATGTAAAGCAGGCGGGTTGAGATGTAGCGGAACATGGGTGAATTTTCTTCCAAACGAAATACGCACTCTCTTTCAATTAACAGAAACAGTTAGCGTGGTATCACATTCGAGAGGCCCTTCATAAATTGCCCTGTCCAAAGAGCGCCTTTAGTTATCCACTCGCTCGCGTAGCTCTCCCAATCTATTTTCCTGTTCAGAAGATCCGCGTTCCAACTCGTCAATCTTGGCGGCTATCTCTTCATCGCTCGTTGCATTCAAATACCAAGCCACGACCAGAGCTGCATGCTTCCCCTCCGGTTCCAACTCGTCATAGTGTTTTAATAATTGATCAATTTCATGTCTTGGTACAGAATGACAAGGTTGTAATCCACTTCTCTCCACAAGCGGATGGCTGGCCAAGGCCCAGCGAGCAAAATGACGAACATTCGCATTATTGCTGTGCCGCCACAAGATGAATAGCCGGCCAAGTATATCTTCCTTTTCAGAGTACAGCGAGATCTCTAAGTGAGCCAACCAGCAGATCGCCCAGCTTGCTGCGCATTGCTCTGCCGAGTCATTCGATAAAACCATCGTCACCAAGCCAACTTTACTTTCGTTTAGGTTTTCACAAATCTTTTCGTCTACGCCGTCAATCTGGTTCAACTCATAAGCCAGATCCAGCAGCCCCAAGGCGCCTTCATAACGAGCAACGCGAACTTTGCTCTTCATTGCGTCGTTGTATCGCACAATGGCTCGACAAATTCCGCCAGTGTCCATTGATTCGAGCGTTTGCGAGGCTATGATCGCTGACAATGCCGAGCTGATCTCTCCATTGTCTACTGTTTCTTCGAATACACGGCGAGCCTCCTCACGAAAGTCTGCTCCATACCGGCTTTTAGATAACGCTTCTACGAATGTCGTCTCTTCAATCATGTTAATTTGAGCTAACCCACGAAGTGCAGCCCGAATTGTATCTGGGCGGGCTGCCGCTTCATCTGCTAGCGAACTACCTAGTACCTCAGCAATGGAATCTGACATATCGTCTTTAATTTCATGAGTCATCCTTTGTACGAGCAGCTCTGTAGCTTTGCCGCCCAAGACGGCGGCGAGCGGAATGACTTCCGCCCATTCCTCTTCGGCAAAGTGAGGCTCGAGCACGCCTGCTAATGTGTCTTCTTCTTGCCGGCCGGGGTGCCAACCCTCAACCATTGCCTTTGCCGTCAGGAACTCCTGAAAGGTAAGATGGCGAAATTCGAAAAATTCCACAAGTTGGCCCTCCTCAACATCCAGACCTGTCATCATTAAAAGGCTGCTGCGATCTTCGACGCGGTGGATGAATGCATCGACGGTTCCTTTTACATAACCCAGTTCGGTAGGCATCGCGTTGCGAGCCTCTTTGAGCAATGCGGCCAGACGCGGGCGACTGATTTTCTGTATACCATTTAGCATCATTGCAGATGCCACATAACAGAGTTGGGGTAATGCCTCCTCTTGCGGAATTGGCTCATGCCCTTCCACGTTCCAGGTCATTAACAAGAGTTCCACCGCCTTGCCGTAGAGAACGGCCCGGCGCGTTGGTAGAGAGCCTACCCAGCGCTTGACCAACAATAGGGTCGTGAGAAGAAGAGGGTTTATAGCTAATCTTCTGATACGATCATTCTTCACGATTGTTGCAGCGAGTTCTTCAGCGACTAATCGCACCTTATTACTGTCATTCATAACCTCTCTGTGCCAAGCTATGCTGAGCCGTGTAATATCTCCTTCATTGAAGGGCGAGAGAGTTGCACGGGTGCAGATAGGTGCCAGATGAGCAGCTACATGGCGAAACCCCGCTTCTCGAGAAGTGACCACAATCGCCACCCCGGGATACGCCTGCAAAGCCGCTCTGATCGTACAGACAAATGCCGCCCGGTCGCCGGCATCGGAAATCTCATCGAGCCCATCCACGAGCAGCAATACGCTGCCCGCAAGCAGCATGCGATCCACGTGAGAGCGGAACGCTGAAGCATGCTGCCTCACCGGCTCACGTTGGGACAGTGCTTCCAGCAGTTCCGCAAAAGAGCCTCTGGCGAGTGAACGCAATTCTCTGCAGCGGATAAAGAGAGGAAGCCACTCGCGTTGCGGCAAATCATCTGCGATCTGCTCGCGGCGGGCAGGATCAGCGTAAGCGACCGCAATACGCTTAAGCAGCGTGGATTTCCCGCCTCCCGGTGCAGCAAGAAGCGCGAGCCGTGGATGTTCAGCTAGAACAATACCTACAGGTCGTCGTTCGCCCTCCTGGCTTTCAACTTCTTCTTGCCTTTTCCCTTTCTCTACTGCAGCCGGCGCTTGCTTTTTTGTGAGATCGAGATGAAGTGGAACAAAAAGGTTTTCCAAGCGCAGACGACGCGAACCTACTTCGGTATCGGCAGGAAGCCCATCAAGTTGGATAAAACCACATTCGGCCTCTAGGTATTCCATATAAGCCGAAAGTGCTTGCGCCACCGCAGTCGTGCTGCTCTGAGCCCGCGGATTGGGATTGAGGCAAGCAAGTTGATGAAGACCTCCTCCGCAGAGTCGGTCTGACACGATTACCTCATCTGCAACAGCTTTTGCCAAGGGCGTTCCATCAGAGTGAATTAGGGCAAAGTGTGTACGCGCTTTTCCCTGAGTGAAATAGATAGCCCAGATCCAACCACGTTCGTGAGCGAGGAGTTCCGCATCCGAATCGAGAGCAATAGAATTGAAGCCTGAACAACATCTTCCAGCCATCTCAGTTGCCCGATCTTTGGAGACAAGCATACGACCTTGAATGAGATGGTCAATGACCTGCGGCCCCGTGAGCAGCGCGATTCTCGTGCGTTGCCGTTGTTTTTCCTGCTCAATCGCAGTTTCCCTGAAACCTGCCAGCGAAATGAAGTATCCAGTAACCGGTAACTTCCCGTCTTGCTCCGCATCAAGAGCGCCAACGAACTTATTAATATCGTCGCCGCCGATCGGATCTGATGTGGCCTTGCATTCAGCGATGGCGACACGAGATTCGACCCTGTGGCGTGTAGAGAGATCCAACTCGCGACCAGCTTTCTGGATATTGAGAGCTGGGGGCTCGTAGCCGAGAGCCACGAAAAGATCTGACATTAAGCGGCCGAACAAATCGCCCCGGCGGTTATTATCTTTTTCTAGGATACGAATAGAGATGGCATGCATAGAAACAGTCGTACTCCGTTCAATAAACTAGCGTGGTTTGGAATTTATTCAACTTAATGATTAGGGAGTGGTTCCTATATCTTACATCCGAAATGAGGCTAGAAGAGAGATTCTTGTGTCTGTATCCACGGGAAAGTTTTAGTGGTCAATTTTCATTCCCAAAGAGGGCTTTTTTCTTCTGCTTGCCCCGCATTTACGTCTCACCGCGCGATGCGCGCCTTCGGCGACGTGCCTCGTTCACTTCGGAGAAGGTGGGCCCTACACAATTATCCGTCCACGCTTGAAATTATTGCGGCTTGCCCGCTGTGCCACACAATTTAGTTCACCTCTGAAACATCTTGCGGACCACGCGTGAAATGTGAATGGTTTCTGGGTCGTAGTTTGTCAATATGTACCGTTTCGCGCCGAGGACTCGGCCCAAAATCCTATTGACTGCCGTATTTTTTTCGCCGATAATCCGCGCTGAAAGACCGAGAGCGGCGTCGGCGGGAAAAATCCTTGAAAACACCCGGAAAGGCCAGCATCCCTGCAGTCTGCGGGCCACCGTTGGGTCCACAGTTACCGCGGCCTCATGTGGTTTGAATCAGCCCCTCTAATTTGCGGGCCGAAGTGTGTTCAAACCTTTCTAGACAAAGCATTCAGCACTCAGCCGTCAGCATTCAGCCAAAGCAAGGCTGCTATCTGGCTTGCCTTTTTGCGGACAGGCCGGGTGAACGCGGCTGAGCGCCGTACAGCGTCGTGCCACAAGGACCTAGCTGTCCCACATAAAAATAAGGAGAAGCAAATGAGCCGTGACGAAGTGATTAACGCCATCAGGCGGACAAAAGAAGAGCTCGGGCACGTCCCGACATTAAAGGAATTGAACGTAAGGACCGGTGTGGGTGCATACGACATACGAAGAAACTTTGGCGTGTATGCGGAGGCATTGCAGGCATGTGGGCTGCAGCGAGGCGGCTCAGGATACGAACTCACTCCGGGGAAGATCTTTGCAGACTGGAGCCAGGTGACACGGCTGCTGGGCAAGGTACCGACGCTGGCAGAGTACTCGCTCCACGGGCAGTACAGCGTGAAACCGCTGACCCGGCACTTTGGCGGAGGCTGGACGCGGCTGCCGGCGGGCATGGCCAAATTTGCCCGCGAGAATGGTTTGGAAGATAGCGCGAAGGATGTACTGGAATTGGTGGAGAGACACATTGAAGGCAGCCCGGGCGGGGCCGGGTATTTGATGAGACCTTCAACGCCAATTTTGCTGCCAGGGCTGATCAAGGGCGAGCCGGTCTATGGGCCTCCAACGGTGGATGCCGACCTGATGCTGGCACCCACCAATGAGCAGGGCGTGGTGTTTCTGTTTGGAGCGGTGGCGCGGAAACTTGGCTTTGTGGTGCTGAGGATACAGCCGGGGTATCCGGATTGCGAAGCGCTACGGGAAATGGAGCCGGGCCTGTGGCAGCTGATAAGGATTGAATTTGAATACGAGAGCCGAAATTTTCTGATGCATGGGCACAAGCCAGACAAATGCCATTTGATTGTGTGCTGGAAGCACAACTGGGCAGAGTGCCCGCTGGAAGTGATTGAACTGAGAACAGCACTCAGCAATCAGTAGTCAGCAATCAGCTAAACCAAAACCTTTGAAACACGGAGGAAAGGAGGAAGCGGAGGAGGAACAATTGCAGGAGGAGGATCGTCGACATCGCCGACATCGCCGTAATCGCCGTGATCGCCGTCATCGGAAAACCGGTTGGCCGCGAATTAACGCGAATGGACGCGAATCAGAAAACAAGTGCGAGGAAGCCCGGACTGTTTAAGAAAGGAGGCTGCATACTCACGATAGGGGTCCCTCGCTCCGCTCGGGATTTTAAAAAGCTAGATAGCCTGTTCCAGCGGCGCGGGCGGGTTGAGGCTTTCAATTTTTACTCGGGCGATGCGGTGGCCTTCCATTTGGAGCACGGTGTAGCGGCGGTGATCGAACTCAAAGCGTTCGCCGCCTTTGGGAATTTTGCCGAGTTGCGACATCACGAAGCCGGCCAGAGTTTCAAAGCCTTCTTCACGCGGCAGAGCAATGTCATATTGGGTTTCAAGATCGCGCAGGTTGAAGCCGCCATCGAGAACCACGGCCCCGGAGGCGAGGGCCACGGCGGGACGCTGAGCAATGTCAAATTCGTCCTCAAGCTCGCCGACGATTTGCTCCAGCACGTCTTCCACGGTGACAAGGCCGCTGATGGAGCCAAATTCATCGACCACCACGGCGAGGTGGCGCTTGCGTTTTTGAAATTCAACCAGAAGATCGTCGAGCGTCTTGCTCTCTGGAACAAACAGCACTTCACGCATGATGTGGCGGACTTTGAGATCGCCGGAGCGCTGGGCAAGAACGTCGCGGGCGGAGAGGCGCATCTGCATGAGGCGGGAAAGGTCTTTGGAATAGAGCAGACCAACGATGTTCTCACGGCCTTTTTCAGGATCGTAAACGGGAACGCGGGAGTGTTGCTCCTCCACGACTTTGGCCATGGCTTCATCGAGCGGCATGTCAGCGGAAAGGGAAAAGATTTTGTGCCGCGGCACCATGATTTCACGCACGGTGACGTTGCCGAGCTCAAGCGCGTGGTGGATCATTTCTTCTTCAGCTTCAGGCAGCAGGCCAAGACGGCGGCTGGCAGTGACGATCAGCTTTAGTTCGTCGGGAGAGTGCGCGCCGCCGTCGCGTCGGAGCCGCGAGCCGAAGCCGCGAAGAACAAGATTGGCAGAGCGATTCATGAGCATCAGGAATGGATGAGAGATGGTCATGAACACGTCCATGGGGCCGGCGACAGCAAGAGCGACACGCTCCGCGCGCTCCAGAGCCAGCGATTTGGGAACAAGCTCGCCCAGAATGATGAGCGAATAAGTGATAGCAATAAAAGCCAGCGTTGCGGAGAGTCCGTGGGCGTAAACACGGGCATAAGGAATGTTGCCGAGCCACGGCATGATGACTGCCGCGAGCGTTCCTTCACCCACCCAGCCGAGGCCGAGACTAGCGAGGGTGACGCCAAACTGAACGGCCGGAAGGAATTCGTCAAGGTGCTGCTGAATCTTGCGGACAGTACGCGCGCCGATACGGCGCTGATCGATTAGCTGCTGGATGCGCGTATCACGCACACTGACCATGGCAAATTCCGCGGCAACGAAAAAGGCGTTCGCTGCCACTAGAAGAACCACCAGGATGATCCTTAACAGGACCAGGGTGACCATGGCCTTCAATCATATACTGGCAGGGCGTCAGGGCAGAAAGTGCAAAAGGACAAGGGGTGGCGATTGAGGTTGGGTGGCGATTGAGTCAGCGGAAAATCGGGGAGCAAAGATTGAGGAGATTGGCGTTCTGGGAGAGGGGACGGGAACTGTCACCAGGCGACAGCAGCGAATAGGCATCAGCAATCGATCACCCGTTGAATTACGGCTGCGACCTTAGGTCGCAAGGAGTCCTAAGTCCGGAAGTTTGCTTTCTTTTACCCCGAGTTCCGGTCTAAGGCTATTGGCTCTTAGGGTAAATAAGTGTGTCTTTTTCGGGAACTTCTTTCTCTCACTCGGCGTATTTACAACTGGCATATTCTAAAAAAGGTCTCTCTTATGGCAAACGTCAAGAAAAAAAGCAAACGGGCCATTTATATATTGAGCGCATTCGCGCTTCTCGTGGTCATTGTTGTGGTCCTGGTAGCGGCAACGCGCGGCAGCACCAAGATTGATCCTTCCAAACTTGCCAAGGTGGAGCGCGGAGACCTGGCAAAAAGCGTGGTAGCTACGGGAAAAATCGAGCCCATCACGAAGGTCGAGGTGAAGTCCAAGGCCAGCGGAATTGTGCAAAAACTGCTGGTGGATTACGGAGAAAAAGTCAAAAAAGATCAGGTTCTGGCCGAGTTGGACAAAGAAGAGATTCTGGCTCAGGTAAACCAACAGAAGGCGTCACTACAGGCGTCTGAGGCCGCAGCCAAGGCGGCAGAAGCCGACCTTCAACGCGCCAAGGTGGATGCGGAAGGGCCGGACTTGCCTATGCTGAAGCGGGCTTATGAGCGCGCACAGCGCATGGCTAAGGATGGCGTGGTGTCTGAATCGGCACTGGACGACGCGCAAAAGAACTATGAATTAGCCGTCAACAAGCAGCAACTGGGCAAAGCTAACGTCATCTCCTCAACATCGAAGCTTAAACAGGCTGAAGCCCAGGTGGCGCAGGCCCGCGCTCTGCTTGCCCAGATAGAAAGGGAGTACCAGAACTCAACCATCGTTTCCCCGATTGATGGCGTGGTTCTTTCCCGCGACGTGGAAGTTGGCACAGCCGTAAGCTCCATTCTGGTATTGGGCTCTTCCGCCACGCTGGTGATGACGCTGGGCGATACCCGTGAAGTTTACGTAAAGGGCAAAGTGGATGAGTCTGATATAGGCAAGGTCTATATTGGCCAGGCAGCGCGCATCAAGGTGGAGTCATACAAAGACCGCACCTTTTCCGGCAAAGTCACCAAAATATCGCCCATGGGCGTGGAAAAAGACAACGTCACCACGTTTGAAGTTCGTGTTTCCATCGATAACTCCAAGGGTGAATTGAAGTCGCAAATGACGGCGAATGCCGAGGTGCTGCTGGAAGAACATAAGGGAATTCTTATGGTTCCCGAAGGCGCGCTCATCTATGACAAAGATCGCAAGGCTTCTGTAGAGGTTCCTGAACCAAGCGCCAAGGATGGACGCAAGAAACTCCCTGTCACCGTGGGAATTTCCAATGGATCTAAAACCGAATTGCTTTCCGGCCTGACTGAAGGCCAGCAGGTCATCCTGCAATAAACCCCGATTTGAACATTTGGAGGCAGACATGAAATCAGTGAAATCTCTGGCATTGGTGATATGCGCGTGCGTAGTGGTTGTGCTTCCGCTGAATGCGGCCACCACGGGGCATTTTGAGCGAACACTGCACGTAAATGGAACAGTGGAATTGGAAGTAACGTCCGGGTCGGGCAATATCAACGTCCATCAGGGCGGGGCGGGAACAGTTTCAGTGAGCGCCAAAATCCACGGTAATAATGGGACTTCATGGCTCTTTGGTAGCGGCAACATCGACGAGCGAATTCACAAGATCGAACAGAATCCGCCGATTGTGCAGACCGGCAACATCATCCATATTGGCAGGTTTGAAGATCGCGATCTTGCCAGAAATATTTCCATTGATTATGACGTCACTGTTCCGGCGCAAACCCGGCTTACGTCGCACACAGGCTCTGGCGATCAGACCATCAGCGGTCTGCAGTTGCCCATGACTGCGAAAACTGGCTCAGGGAATGTGATCGTTGATCGCATCGCTGGCGAAACGAAGGTCAGTTCAGGCTCAGGAGATTTGAAGATCAATTCAGTTAAGGGCATTTTGTATGCAGATACGGGCAGCGGCAACATTCATGCGGAAGATATCGCCGGCGATGTATTCGTTAATACAGGCAGTGGTGACGTTGAAGTGCGGCAGAGTGCTGGCGGCAGCGTAAAGGCACAAACCGGATCGGGCAACATCAGGCTGCACGGAGTGAAAGGCGGCCTGCGCGCAGACGCGGGCAGCGGCGATATCCAGGCTGAAGGCGACCCCACTTCCGACTGGCGGCTGGGCGCCGGCTCCGGCAACATTACCTTGAAGGTTCCCACGCAGGCATCTTTCAACCTCGACGCGCGGACTTCTTCAGGAACGCTGAAGCTCAACAGCCATCAAGTAACAACGCAGGGCACCCTGGCCAAGAACCATATTCAAGGCAAGGTGGGCAATGGCGGCGTGCTGCTGGACATTCACACTGGGTCGGGTGACATAGAGCTGCAATAAAGACTTTGTGTTTGCACCGCCGCTTGAATGATCTGGCCGTGATCTACAGGGCTGAAAGCTCATTTACGGCGGTGCAATCGAAAGCCGAATTGTGAATTTTGCCATAATTGAAAGCTATGACTGGCATTGCTGGATGATGTAGTCGGCCATCTCTTCTACCTATAACTCGCATTTAAAAGTAAGAAACGAGCTTCATAGTCGAAAACTATTGCTTGCATCAAGAAATCACTGATTCTGAGAAGTTCTAATTATTTTCCAACTCCCTTCTAATCCTGCGGCCTCATTCTGACTGGGTTCGGCGGATTACTTTAGTAACAAGCGTGCCCTGTCTTCATCCATAGGGCAGGCCTATTTCACTCAAAGTTCCCGCTCCGGGCAATCAGGCTACGCGGGCTGGTTGTATAGGGCACTTAAGAGTGCAGGGATTCGTGTGCCAGGACAAGAGCAATGCTCTTGCGCCGACGCTTGCGATGTTCCCCGCTCTTTCTATCCCCATCAACATTGCAGCCGCCATGTAGCAAGTGGATACAGGGCTGGCTTTTCGCGCCGCAAATCACCTTGCGGATGCGCGGGGAGATGCTCGTCCTTATCCCGCTGATCTCAACCAAGACGGAAAGGAATCAGGACGATGAAAGAACTCCGGGAAAACAGATTCACAGAGCAAACAATCGCAAGGCGGATCGGCGAATGGTCAGAAGCGCCGGCTTCACACATTGAGGCCCCTGGCGCACGCGACTATTTTTTTGGTTTTGCGCGCGCAGTTGTACAAACTTTGTCGCCCTCATCTGTTCGCGGCTTCTTCCGTGAACTGGATGCCACTGATCCTGTGCTCTCCCGGTTGGGCTGGGCGCTTCTGCTGGTAATACCGATCTTCGCGGCACTGGCTATGTTTCTTCCTGCGGGCGCAGCGGCCGTAAATCCTTGGATTAAGCCGATCAAATTCTCAATGTCGTTTTCGACTTTCGCTTCCACCATCAGCCTGCTATTGCTGGCACTGCGGATATCAAAATGGCAGCTTACGCTCGTCCGTCGTGCCATAGCAGCAAGCGTTGCGCTGGAAATTCTGAGCCTGGCGGCGCAGGCGTGGCGCAGCGCTTACCACCTTTCCGGACAATCGCTACTGGGCACTTCCCTTGCCCAAGTGACCAACAGCATGGTCATGGTAAATACAGCCATCGTATGTTGGATGCTGGCGCTGTTCTGTGCCAATCGCGTACAGACGGATCGGATCGACTGGCCCATGGTTTCGGCCATTCGCTACAGCATCATGATCTTCCTGGCTGGCAACGCTATCGGCGGATATATGCTGGCGCGCGGTTCGCATACTGTTGGCGCGGCCGACGGCGGGGCTGGGCTTCCTTTTGTAAACTGGAGCGTCATCGGTGGCGATCTGCGCATCGCCCATTTCATCGCCATCCACGCTATCCAGATTGTGCCGCTGTTCGCTTACATTCTGGCACAGATGTCACCCGTTCTACCGGTAAAGCACCGCAGGATTGCCGCCGGTGCATTGGCCTTGGCTGTGAGTTTCGCTGTGGGAGCAACTTTCGTGCAAGCGGCGCTAGGACATCCGCTGCTTTCTTGGAGATAAAGAGCGCCGTCAGCCACAGGGATTAGGTGGTCCATCTCAGGAAAACTTCCTGACAGATCGCAATCCCTGCGTTGATGGCGAAGCCTCCAACAAAATAGTGTCCCGCTCCATGCAATTTTCTGCCCGATTCTTCACGCCCGGCCATGGCAGAAAAAGCACAATCGCCATCATGGCCCTGGGATTAAGAGTCCCACGCGCGTGATCGCCGTGGTCTTTCGCGTCGGCAGGCCACCCATAACTCTGACTGTTTATAATGAACAATTAACCCATTCGGAGTGAAAATGCGGCCGCCGCTTGAACTTAAGAAGACCCTGAATCTTCCTAAAACCGACTTCTCCATGAAGGCGAACCTGCCTCAGAACGAGCCCAAATGGCTTGAGCGCTGGGAGAAGATGGATATTTACCGGAAGATCCGCGAGTCTCGCCGTGGCGCGCCCAGTTACGTCCTGCATGACGGGCCTCCGTACGCGAACGGCGCCATCCATGAAGGCCATGCTCTCAACAAATGCCTGAAAGATTTTGTGGTGAAGTCCAAAACCATGGCGGGCTTCGATTCCCCCTACGTGCCCGGCTGGGATTGCCACGGGCTGCCAATCGAAATCAAAGTGGATGAAAAGCTTGGCCGCAAGAAGCTGGAGATACCAGCCATCGCCGTGCGCCGCGAGTGCCGTGCCTACGCGGAAAAGTTTCTCAATATCCAGCGCGAGCAGTTTAAGCGGCTCGGCATTCTTGGCCGCTGGGATCATCCGTATTCCACCATGACTCCGCAGTATGAGTCTGTGATCGTCCGCCAGCTTTTCGACTTCATGGAAAACGGCGCGGTCTATAAAGGCTTGCGTCCGGTGTATTGGTGTATCCATGACAAAACCGCGTTGGCGGAAGCCGAGATCGAATACTCCAATCACACCAGCCCTAGCGTCTGGGTGAAATATCGGCTCACCAGCGATCCGGCAAAGATCGATCCCGCACTGGCCGGCAAAAAAGTCTCGACCATTATCTGGACCACCACTCCCTGGACGCTTCCTGCTTCCATGGCCGTGGCGTTTCATCCCGATCTGGAATATGTGGCGCTCGAACATAACGGCGAGCTGTATATAGTCGCCGATGCGCTGGCTAAACCAACCATCGATGCCTGCAAACTGGAAGGCGCGTCAGTCGTTGCGCGGTTTCCGGGCCGCCAACTGGAATTCGCGACCTTCGCCCATCCATTTCTCGATCGCTCAATCCTTGGCGTGCTGGCAAACTACGTCACCACGGATCAAGGCACAGGCGCGGTGCATACAGCGCCTTCGCACGGCGCGGACGATTTCTACACCGGCACAAAGTACAAGCTTGATCAGCGCACCAACGTAGATGAAGCCGGCCATCTGCAAAATGGTCTGCCGGAGTATGAAGGCAAAACGGTTTTTCAGGCTAACGCGCCGATCATCGAACTACTGAAGTCGCGTGGCGTGTTGATGGCGGAAGCTAAAATCGATCATTCGTATCCGCATTGCTGGCGCTGCCACAATCCCGTTATCTTCCGCGCCACTGAGCAGTGGTTCATCTCCATGGAATCGCCAGTAGACGGCAGCACGCTCCGCCAACGTTCGCTGGATGAGATAAAGAAAGTAAAGTGGATTCCGGCATGGGGTGAAGAGCGGATCAGCAACATGATCGCCACGCGCCCGGATTGGTGCATCTCTCGCCAGCGGGTATGGGGTGTTCCTATCGCGGTATTTTTCTGTGAAGGCTGCGGCAAGCTTCTCGAGTCAAAGGAATCGCACAGCGCCGTGGTGGATCTTTTTGCGCGAGAAGGCGCGGACGCCTGGTACACCAAAGAAGCCAAAGACATTCTGCCCGAAGGAACCAAATGCCCCGACTGCAGCGGCACTGGTTTCCGCAAAGAGACTGACATTATCGACGTATGGTTTGAGTCTGGTTCCAGCCAGGCCGCCGTGCTGGGCCATGAGCCCGATCTGCCCTGGCCCGCCGACCTCTACCTTGAAGGCGGCGACCAGTATCGCGGATGGTTTCACTCTTCCCTGCTCGTTGCCGTGGGCACCCGCGGTCATGCGCCCTATCGGGCTGTGGCCACCAATGGCTGGACGCTTGATCCTCAGGGCAAAGCCACATCCAAGTCTCTGGGAAATGGCATTGATCCCGTTGAGATTGCCAAGAAGCTGGGGGGAGAGATCATCCGGCTGTGGGTCGCCTCCGTCGATTTTCAGGAGGACGTGACCGTCTCAGAAGACCTGATGAAGCAGGTCGCGGAAAACTATCGTAAAGTCCGCAACACATTCAAGTATCTGCTCAGCAATCTGCCGGATTTTAATCCCGTGCAGCACGCGGTCAAGTTTGACGATCTTCAGGCCCTCGACAAATACTGGCTGCTGCGCACCGCCGAACTGGCTGATCGCGTGCGCGGATACTATGACAACTTTGAGTTTCACCGCATCTATCATCTGGTGAACGAGTTTGCCGTGGACCTGAGCACCGGCTTTATTGACGTGGTCAAGGATCGTCTTTATACCTCTGCGCCCAACTCGCACGCGCGGCGTTCTGCCCAGACCGCGACGTGGCGCATTGCGGAAGCACTGGTGCGTCTGGTGGCTCCCATCATGAGCTTTACCGCCGACGAAATCTGGTCATTCCTGCCCGCCATTGCCGGCCGCGAGGAAAGCGTGCATCTGGCCCACTTTCCCAAAGCAGACGAGATCACCGGAACCATAAGCGACTCCGCCAGCTGTCAGGCAGTCTGGAAAGACTTTGAGACCTTGATGAAGGTGCGGGACGCTGCTTTAAAAGCTCTGGAAGTCGCCCGCCAGGAAAAAATTATTGGCAGCGCCCTTGAGGCGGTTGTCACCATCTCTGCCCCGAGCGAACTTGTCCCGCTATTGCAGCGTTATCGCAACGATCTGCGTTTTCTGCTGATCGTCTCCGGAGTTGAAGTAAAACCCAGCGCGGGCGGGAACGGGAGCACGCCTTTGCACGTATCTATACAGAAGGCGCCGGGACAAAAATGTGATCGCTGCTGGAATTATTCTACTCATGTCGGAGAAAATGAGCGTTATCCAACAGTCTGCGAGCGCTGCAGCGAGGCGTTGGCGGAAATTGAAAAAGAATTGGTAAGTTGAGTGGGCGCCCTGCATCGCGGGGCAGCCATGAGCGTCTAATGGAAACAATGCGGAAGTACCACATCATGATTGCCGCTCTCATCGTCCTCTGTGACCGGATGACGAAGTGGCTGGTGTCGCAGAAAATTACCCTGCATGACAGCATTGACATTGTTCCCGGGATGTTCCGCCTGACCCATGTTCAAAACCAAGGTGCTGCCTTCGGCCTGTTCGCTGAATCCCCTTCCGAGTGGCGAGTCGCCATGCTCATCCTGTTTTCTCTGGCGGCTCTGGCCGTAGTCTCTGCCCTGCTCTGGAAAAACGGTAACGCCCTGAACACCACCGCCATCGCTCTCTCCCTGGTCTTTGGCGGCGCTCTGGGCAACTTATGGGACCGCGTGACCAGCGGGCGCGTGATTGACTTCATTGATTTTTATGTTGGCTCGCATCACTGGCCGGCGTTCAATATCGCCGACAGCGCCATTGTTGTTGGCGCTCTCCTGCTGCTGAGCGAAATCTTTCTCACTCCGCAAGAGGAGAAGCCACGGGAAGAGAAAGTGGCAACCCAGTAAGATAACCCATGCCCAAGCGCCCTCTGCTGATCGCACTTGCCGTGCTGCTGCTGGACAGGCTTACCAAGTGGGCAATCGCACAGACCATTCCCCTGGAAGACGCAGTCAACATCATTCCTGGATTTTTTCGCCTCACTCATCTGGAAAATACCGGCGCCGCCTTCAGCCTCTTCGCCGATTCCCCTTCTCCGTTCCGGACTACTCTCCTGATTGGTTTCTCTGTGGCAGCTCTGGCCGTAGTCTCTGTTCTGCTCTGGAAAGACCGCAGCGTCTTCCACTCCGGAACTCTGGCGCTCTCTCTGATTCTGGGTGGGGCTCTCGGCAATCTCTGGGACCGAGTGTCTGACGGCAAGGTCACGGACTTTCTGGATTTCTACATTGGAGCCCATCACTGGCCGCCTTTCAACGTTGCCGATAGTGCAATCGTGATAGGCGCGCTGCTGCTTTTTCTGCGTATGCTATGCAAGGACCATCGCTCGCAAGCTGCAGCTTGAGAACGCCGTCACCCGATTCTGCTGCTCTCTCCTGAGCAGCGCCTATTTCGCAAGCTGCTTCATAGTTGGAACATCTCTTTTTGAAAGTGGTTCATCTTATCCAGCAATTACGCGGTATTTCCGCACTAACGCCTTGGGGAGCCACTTCAATATGCTGCATAAAAAGCTATGGATTCTTTTGCTTTGTTTTGGGTTTCTTTTTCCATTGATGTCACACGCGCAACGTAACCGTGATGTTGATAAACGCGATCTCCGCGGGATCAGCCCGCAATACCATAAATATATTTTCTCTGTCGCTGGCGCAGCGGCAGTAGGCGCAGGTCTGGGTTACATTCTGCCCGGGGAAAAGACGCCGTTAAAGCTGATGATGATCGGCAGCGGCGGCGCCAGCACGTGGTTTTTACACACGCACCGCGCCACGCTTGGCCAGTTCCGCGATTGGGCCATGATCGGATCCAATACTGTACTGGGATCTGGAATCGGCTGGCTGGGCTGCAATTGTCATGATGGCATGATCGGCGGCGCACTGCTGGGCGGCGGCGGTACCGCTGTCTGGGAAGCGCTGAAGAATGATCGCGCTGCGCGCAATACATTTAACAGCGCTAGAAACAGCAGCTCACAGAAATAAACTTTTCCTCCGCTGAACAAAAGAGCGCAGGCCGAAGAAGGCTTGCGCTTTTTTCTGCAGGTATTCGTTTATTTTGGCAATTTCTTGGTTCTCCAGGAATTCGCCTTCCAAGAAAAAACAACTAGAATTCCCCTGGCGTGTAACCAATTCGGCTCCTATCTCCTCTATTACCAGTAGGCACGATTTTTACGTACACATCCAGAAAGGGAGGTAAGTAAATGAATTTGAAGAAAAATCTAGCAGTAGGAGCCATGGCGTTACTTTTCGCTGTAGGTTCTTCTGTGTTCGCGCAAGATAAAGATAAAGACAAGAGCAGCGGAGGCAGCGCCAAGATATCCGATCCGCAGATTGTTGGAGTGGTCACGGCTGCTGACCAGATCGACATCGACACCGCCAAGCTGGCGCTCAAAAAGACAAAGAACGACCAGGTCAAGCAATTTGCGCAGCAGATGATTGACGACCACACAAAATTGCAGAGCTCCGTCAATGATCTAGGCAAAAAGCTCAACGTAAAGCCCGAACCGAGTGCCACAAGCAAGTCACTGAAAACCGCTGCCGCGGCTGAGACGAAGAAGCTGCAGGGGCTGAACGGCAAAGCATTTGACAGCGAATACATCAACGATGAGGTTGCATTTCACCAGCAGGTGCTTGACGCAGCCGGAAATGTGCTGATCCCGAACGCGCAGAATGCCGAGCTGAAATCAGCGTTACAGGGCGCAGCGCCTCTGCTTCAGGGACATCTGGATCACGCCAAGCAGTTACAGTCATCTTTGGGAAGTTCCAGTGGCGGCTCGGGAAGCGCGCACTAAGTCCCATGGCGCCTTTTTTAGCAGCGTGGCGTGTGCGGCAGGGGATTGCAGTTCTCCTGCTCCTCAGTGCATCAAGCATCTCTGTCGCACACCCGCGCTTCGGCGTCGCCAATTTGCCGCAAGCAGGTTCAGCTCTAGTTCTCCAAGCCTCTGGAACTCCATCCCAGAATCAGTCTGCGGCGGAGCCTTCAGCAAATGGCCAGGTGATAATGAAAGGTATGCGCTTTCAACCCACGGATCTTGCGGTTCATCCTGGTGAAACAATTGAATTTAAGAATGAAGACATCTTCGCTCACACCGTTACCGCCGATGATGGGAGCTTTGATTCAGGATTGATTCAGCCCGGCAGTTCGTGGAAAATGACCGTCCAGAAGTCCGGAACAATTGCATACCACTGCGCGCCGCACCCGAACATGAAAGGGACACTACTGGTCGCCTCAAGCGGCAAGCAAGTAAATGAACGAAATGCCGCCGCACACGGTTTGCCTGGTTTTAGACCGCCTCGGTCGCCGCAGGAACTTCATCCCATACTCGTCAATTTTACGGCTGCGTTGTTGCCCTTGGCTCTGTTTAGCGATCTGCTGGGACTCTGGCTGAAACGGTCATCGCTTCACAACGCGGCAGCATGGATGGTCCTGTACGCCGCAATTATTACTCCGCTTACTGGCGCTGCCGGATGGTGGTGGAAGATCAAGTCTGCCGGAACCCTTCCGCCAGAACTAATCGCGGTCCATCAGTGGCTGGGAACATCGCTGGCGGTGCTCTTTATTGTGCTCGCGGTTTGGCGGTGGCGACTTTACCGGCAAAATGCTGTTCCCACTTTGTCTTATCTGGCATTCGCCGCGGTTGCTGTGCTCGCGCTCGTGTATCAGGGGAGCCTGGGTGGCGCAATGGTTTTTGGCCACTAATATTTAGCCCTTCGAATACAGCAGTTTGTAAATCACCGCATTGCGCATGATGGCCTGCACATATTCGCGGGTCTCTGTAAACGGAATCGACTCGACAAACTCTTCCACGTCGGCAAAGCTTCCGTTCTTGCGCCAGTCATTTACGCGATCCACACCGGCGTTGTAGGCAGCCAGCGCGTATTCCACCTGGCCGTCGTAGTGATCAACGATCTGCCGGAAATAGCGCGTGCCTAGCCGCAAATTAGTGTCCGCCACCAGTAGTTGATCAGAAGAAAAATGCCTGATCTTCATCTCCTTGGCCATCCCTTTGCCCACGGTGGGCAGCAGCTGCATTAGCCCCATAGCGTTGGCGGGGGAGATGGCTGCCGGATTGAATTCCGATTCCTGCCGGATCAATGACGCCACGAGATGAGGATCAAGCCGGTTGGCCGTGGAGTCGCGCTTCAACTCTTCCCAGAATGGCCGGGGAAATAGACTTTCCCAAACGGGCCGGGGAATCTGCGGGATTTCTGCTGCAAAATAGCCGGGAACAGCGCGCTTGAGTGTTTCAATGGCGCGAATATAACTTCCCTGCTCGTCGTAAATCTCAGCCACGGACTTGGCTTCCCACGGAGGCGATCCGGGGCTGGCCGCCTGCATCTCCGCTACGGCAAAGTCATAGAGTGCGGCGTTCGCCAGTAGCTGCGCCTTTTGCGCCCGGATATTGTCCGCAGGCGTCTCCCAATCATGCGGAGGCGCAGGCGGACGCGGCAGACTGTCCAGCACAGGCGGATCAACGGTCTCATCGCCGACTTTAGGCAGGCGTTCGCGCGCTAAATTTGCGTAGTAGTAATAGCGGTAATTTTCTGCGAGCTTCTGATAGTAAGCGCTGGCCAGCTTCTTGTCGCCTTCGTCCTCAGCCATGCGCCCGCGCCAGTAAATGGCATTCGGGACTTCTGACGAACTGGGATACATGGAAAGCTGCTCTTCGAACAGCCGCTTGGCCTCATCTTTCTTGCCCATTCGATACGTGAGCCATGCTGTCTTCCAATGCGAGTACGGCGATGTCCTCCCGTTTTTCTGCCGCTGATAAATCTCGGCATAGAACGGGGTCGCCGTTTCATAGTCACGCCGCAGCAGGTACATGTTGCCGGCGGAAAGCAGCGCATCGCTCATCCACGTACTTTCCGGCGCCAGCGTGCGCAGCTGAGCGACATAATCACGGTTCTTTTCGCCATCGTCTTTGTCGCGCGCTATCTCGGCTAAAAAATAAAGCGTGTGCGCCTTCGCGTCCACTGATGCCGACTGGTTCTGCAAGATGCTTTCAAACAGATGCTGCGCGTCATCGCGCTTGTGGTTGCGGTAAAGCGCGGCGGCAAACTCCACTTGCATATCGATCATTCGCTCCGGCGGCGCTTGCTCCACCAGCGGGCTCAGCTCATTCAGCGCATCCTGGTAGCGCCTGCCCTTCGTCAGCAGCAATACACGATTGTGCCGCTGATCAAAAGTTCCCACAGGCTGCGTCTCGCCCAGGCTACGCAGTTCAATTGCCGCCGCTTCCGCTTCGGCGCTGGTCGGCATTTCAAAATAAATTTTGTGAAAGATGTCGCCGGCTTTGGTCTTGTCACCGGCAGCAAGATAAGCGCGCGCCGTTGTGATTTCTATATCGGCTTTCACCGGCTGCCGACGCTGTTCCAGAAACGCCGCCGCGCGCTCAGGAGCGTTTGTCGCCATCAGCGCTGATGCATATAACAAGGCCGCATCATGCGACTGCAGCGAATCCGGATACTTTTCGTCAAATCCTTCCAGGGTTTCCAATACGGCCGCGCGATTATTTTCTCCCTGGTAGGCGACGGCCTGCATGTACGCCAGATAGTCGCCCAATAGCGGTTCAAGCGACTTCGTGCGGGCCCATGATGATCGCGCGCTCGCGTAATCCTTATCCAGATAGTGTGCGTAGCCTACTACTACCCAAGCAAGCGGACCGGCGTCATCCTTGGCGTGTTTGCGTGCATACGCTTCCACGCCCTGATAAGCCTGTGGCGTGCGATTTTCCAGAAGCTGCTGCGCCATGGGCCGCAGATCGGCGGAGGCAACGAACGCGCGCTTAATGTGTCCAAGCTTGCGCTTTGCCAGGGCATTTTTTCGCGCCGCTTCTGCTGCCTTTTTCGATTTCGCGGATGATTTCTTGACGGACGAAGATTTCTTACTGGATGCCTGGAGGGAGAAGCCCGCCGGAACTGACACCAGCAGTATGAGCAAGAGGGATAGGAGACGTCTGACCTGCACTGATTTCAACTTCGTGGAAAACTGGCGCCCATGAGCAAAGCATCGTTTTCCGCCAGAATTCTGATTAATTCCTGTGTAAAGTAGTCGGCTGATGCGACAGCGGACTCGGCATAACGCTTGTCGTAAGTGGACCGGCTCTTCTCGATGTCCACTTTCAAACGGTCATACAAATCTTTGTGTTGCCGGCCTTCTTCAACCCTGGGTTGATTGTACAGCTTAATTTCCTCCACCAGTAGCTTGGCAAATCGCCGGGCTTTTTTGTGTAGTTCATCCTCTTCAGAACCTGCCGAGGCCGGGACTGACGCGGGCGCTGTGGCCGCCATGGCTACCGCAGGCTGAGGCTGGGCAGCTTCTTCTGTGGGCGCGGATCCTCCGGCTTTGCGCAATGCCGCCAATTCCAGCCAAATCGCCGCGAAGCGTGTAAGCGCCTGAAGACCAGAGGAATCCAGTGTGCCGCCCGGGACTGTCCCGCCGTCGGCATAAATCATGGCCGCAACTTTATCTTTTACCACCAGCGGCAACACCAGACATTGCCCGTCTGCCGGGGCCTTCATAGATTTGACGAACCCAGCATCAAATTCCTGCGTCGACCCCGCCGCCGGATTGCGTCCTTGGATCGCCTTGCCTACCAGACCGGCTCCGGTCTGAATGCTCAATGTCTTGATGGAATCGTTATCTTCAAATCCAATTCCCTGCCAGCCGCTGATCGCGTTGCCCTTTACCACAAACAGCGCCACGCGTCCGGCAAAACGCGCTTCGCCTTCCAACAAATGGCGCAAAATGTCCGCCTGTGATCCCGACTCATAGATAGCAGCAGCAGCCGCATTCAGCAGATCACTGGGAGAAGCGCCCGGGGCCGGGGCCAGCGATTCAACGACCTCCACGGCGCGGCGCACGATCTCTGAGCGCAGCCGGGGCAGGGCTGCATCAAGCACCTCGGCAACCGCCTCTTCAATGATGGTTTGGATTTCTGTCGGACGTGGCATTCCTGGCCGCGATTATAAGAGTTTCTGTTTCAGTATCAACCCGTTAGATTACTGATGTCTACACCTCTGGCATCTTAGTTGTTACCGGAGTAAGCCAAAGGATGGGCCAAGGAGTTCTCCCTGACTTCGACAATGCGCAGGCCTTATTCCACTACCAGCTTGGCCACCATGTCGTCATGGTGTGGTCCACAGATAATTCCGCAAGCAACTTTGTATTCGCCTTTGGGCGGATTTTTGAGGGTCACGACCGCCGGCTGGCCTGGCCGCACTGGCTCTTTAATGCCCAAGGCGGGCACGTCAAAGCCGTGCTGCACGTCAGCCGTAGTAACGTCCAATTCTGTGGTTTGGCTGGATTTCACATGGATAATGGCCGGCTCAATCGTGTATTTCTTCATCACAACTTGAATATGCGCGTCTGCGGCTGATTTCGGCTGGTTCCGGCAGCCGAGGAGCGCTAAGCCTAAAGTTAAAGGGAATAAAGCAAGTAAGCTTTTGTTCATATCGATATGAGGGCTTGATGTAACAAAAAGTTACGGGCCAAGTCTTATATAAGTCCTGAAATTATTTCATTCAAACGCCCATTTGGGGCGCAGAACATAGTAAATTAAATTTTGAGTCGGAGCGGCATGGAAACCATCCAAAAGAAGGCAGAGGAAGGTATCACCAGTGAACTGGCGCTCGTCCAGGCGGCCAAGAAAGGCGATCTGGAGGCATTCAGTGAGTTGGTGCGGCGGTATGACCGCAATGTCTTCCGGATAGCCCAGCACATCACGCACAATGAGGAAGACGCCCAGGACGTGGTCCAGGACGCATTCCTTAAGGCGTATCAGAATCTTGAGCAGTTCCAGGGAAATTCAAAGTTTTATACCTGGCTGGTTCGGATCGCCGTAAATGAAGCGTTGATGCGGCTGCGGAAGCGGCGCAATGACCGGACCGTTTCGCTCGATGAAGACGTAGAGACCGAAGACGGATCCATCCCGCGTGAAGTCGCGGACTGGAGCCCGAATCCAGAGCAGCTTTACGGCACGTCAGAACTGGGTGACATCCTGAAGAAAACGATTCAGGGGCTTTCCCCGGGCTTTAGAACGGTGTTTGTGTTACGCGATGTTGAAGGACTTTCCACGGAGGAAACAGCGGAAATGCTGAATTTGAGCGTACCTGCGGTGAAATCCCGATTGTTACGGGCACGCTTGCAGCTCCGGGAACGTCTGTCCAGGTATTTCAAGAATAAAAAGGGCGGAGACGGCCAACAGTGAAATGCACTGAGTTCTTACAAGAGTTGACCGATTATCTTGATGGCAAGATCAGCGAGAACTTGAAAATCGAGCTGGATGAGCACCTTCATTGGTGCCACGAATGCCATGTGGTGATGAATACCACCAAGAAAACCATTGAAATTTACCGCGACAATGAGCTTTATGAGCTTCCAGAAAGCCTCCGAAGCCGCCTCCATGATGCCATTATGACAAAATGCCGTGGCAATAAGGCCGGGAAGAAATCCACCACTTAAGCATATTCCCTTAATTTTCTGCAACTTGCGATGCATACGTGTATTTATTACATCATCTTCGCCGCTGAAAATTTATGCTCCTTAGCCAACGAACCTTTTCCAGCAACTCAGAATCTAATGTAACAGTACGGCGAGACATGAACTAATGTGTACATTAGGACATGTCCTGTAGTACACTATTGCCTCAGTCGGCAGTTAACGTTTCCATGGGAGACCCGAAGTTTGGGGGTGGTGAAATTATGGCGAGTCTGCTCGATGTCCTCTTCGGTTGCAGTCACAAAAATTTTAGCTTTCCTATTACCAAGCGTCCCGGCCAGCGGCTTTCACCCGCGGCACAGCTCACCGGCACATACGTTGCATGCCTGGGCTGCGGTAAAGAATTCCCGTATGACTGGCATGAAATGAAAATTATTGAATCCATGCCTAAGAAATCAAAGGCTTTGGCTGCTAACGCCGCTGAGTCTTTTGCCGGGAAATAGGGCTGTATTTTCGTAATTTAGCCCCAATCAACATGAAGCGGCGGAAGATCCCCATGCCCTTCCGCCAGCATCTTCATGGGCTTATTACCAATTCCCTATCTGCCATTCTCTTCCCTGCTGTTGACCGCTTGAGGTAGTTCCGGCTCTATCTGAAGTAACCACCATTCACCTGCTCAGGCATTTAAGTCCTGTCATTCTGGCGAGCTTTGTGTCATCATGCCCATCAAAATTTGGAGGAATTCCATGAACGCTTCCGGTGGATCCAAAAACTCTCACGATTATGGCGTATTTCGACGGAGCCTCAATCGCCAGAATGCCCGGCTGACAGAATCGACCTGCAAGAATTGCCGTTCGTTTGTGGCTGCCAGTGTGCGCCCCGAACTGCTGGACTTCATTGAGAAGCTCCATTTCTGCATCTTGCAAAGCCAATTTTCTTCGACCGCAGCGACATAACGCTCAGGCGGCGAACAAGCTCATAACAGCAAAACAGGCGGCCCTTGGAGGCCGCCTGTTCGCTTTGTAGCTATGTTTCGGTTACTGGTCGCGCCGCTTCAATGTCGGACGGTCGTCGTCTTTCTTATCGCCGTCCTTGGACGCTGTGCTCTGGCCACGACGCAGGCTCGGCTTGTTGGGATTGGCGTTATCGTCCACTTTGTGGCGGTTTTCAATTGCCGCAAGGCGTGCCTTCATGTCATTGAATTCCGACGTGGTCTCAATGTATTGATCCCTTGGGGGCAGGATGGTGGCAATCTCTTCCTGCGATTTCGTGATCCGATCAGGGGTCTGCGGATGGTCCGTAAAGACCTTGGCCATCGACCCTGGCTTCTTCTTTTCCTGCGCCTGGATCTTTTCAAAGAAGTTCACAAACTCGTTGGGATCGTAGCCGGCCTTGTACATGTACTGAATGCCCAGATAATCGGCTTCAGCCTCAAAACCGCGCGAGAACTTGAGGAACGTCATGGGAATTCCGATGCCGGCCGCTTCCCTTGCCGCCAACCCAATGCCGCCGCCCACAAAGATCAGTGGCAGGCTGGCGTAATTGATGAACTGGTACCGCGTAAGCTGGCGCGTGGTGTGGCGGGCCGCAACGTGGGCAATCTCATGCGCCATCACGCCGGCCAGTTCAGCTTCGTTATCGGCAGCCAAAATCAGGCCTGAATTCACGTAGAAAAAGCCGCCCGGCAGCGCCATGGCGTTGATCACGTCAGAATCCACAACTTTGATTGTGAAAGGAACCTTTGCGTCTGAGTTCCGCACCAAATTCTGGCCCACACGATTGATGTATTCGTTGATCGTGGGATCGGTTACAAGCTTCAGGCTGGCTTCAATCTGCGTGGCATATTCCTTGCCCATGCGGATTTCGCTCTCGATCGAATACCAGTCCCAGCCGGCAATTTTGCGGTTGCCAATGGCGTCCACATCGTCTTTGCCGCCGTTGTGCTTGTTCTTGGCGTCCTTTTTCTTGTCTTTGTCTTTTTTGTCGTTGTCTTTCTTATCTTTCTTGTCCGAGTTCTTCTTGTCCGCGTCTTTTTTCTGGTCAGAGGCTGGCTGTTCCTGGTCGGCTACAGGCTGCGTCTGATTCTGGCCTTCAGTGACTGCGGGCCTTTGATCTGTGGGTTGCTGGCTTTGGTCAGCGGCGGTCGACTTCTGATCGGCAGGCTGCGACTGACTGCTGGGCGTCTGCGTCTTGGTTTTGTCATCCTGGGCAAAAGCCGAAGAAGAAAGGCTGATGCCAGCGACCAGCACTAGCGCAAGGGATAGGGAACGGATTTTCATAAACACACTCCTGCCGGACGGGCCTTCATTGGAGAGGACAACCTCATTATAACGCCCGAACCACACCGTAAAATACTTAGATTTCTCCCGTTGAAGGTGCGATGCAGAAATCGTCAGTGTTGGTTACCTCAGAAGAGGCGCAAAAAGGGGTTAAGTTTAGTAAAGACCCGGCACTTAGGCGCTTTTCGGTACTCTGGACACCCACCTTGAGTATTTCGACCCGCTTCGCCCGCCACTCGCCGGACGCGTCCTGATGGGCCGTAATCCTGACTTCCTGCCCTTTGATCAAGCAGTCAGAGTTGCAGCTATGCTGCTGGTTGGAAGCAGGTACTTCGTCGCCGTAAACGATTTCAGCGTGCGCTACTTCCACCCGCCGCAGCATCTGGTTTCGGCCTTCAACGAAGATCCAGCCTTTTACCGCAGGCTCGTTGCCCGGCGGATCAGCAATCTTGCCGCGGAACGTTCCATCCACGGCGAACGCAGCGGAGCCCAATAGCAGCAGTGCGAACGCGAGACTCACAACCCAGAGCAGCAGCCTCATAATAAGTCTGATGCAGCGCTCCGCAGCGGCGTTCTCCGCTTAATCGTAATACTCAAGCCCAAGATGGGTGATTAGCTGCTCACCGCGTAAGTGGCGCAAAGTATTTTTAAGCTTCATCAGTTGGATGAACAAATCGTGCTCTGGATAAAGCCCCGGCACCGTCATGGGCGACTTGAGATAGAAGCTCAGCCATTCCTGTACGCCCAGACCAGCCAATGCCTCGCTGCGCTTGGCCAGATCAAGGAAGAGCACCAGATCCAGTACGATTGGCGCGGCCAGAATCGAGTCGCGGCACAGGAAATCCACCTTGATCTGCATGGGATAGCCCAGCCAGCCAAAGATGTCGATATTGTCCCAGCCCTCTTTGTTGTCTCCACGCGGCGGGTAGTAATTGATGCGGACCTTGTGGTGGATGTGGCCGTACAGATCGGGATATAGCTCCGGCTGCAGAATGCGATCCAGCACAGAAAGCTTGGATTCTTCCTTGGTCTTGAAGGAGCCTGGATCTTCCAGCACCTCTCCATCGCGATTGCCCAGGATGTTGGTGGAAAACCAGCCGTTCATGCCGATCATGCGGGCCTTGAAGCCCGGCGCAAGAATGGTCTTCATCAGCGTCTGACCGGTCTTGAAATCCTTTCCGGCAATCGGCGCATTGTTGGCTTTGGAAAGCTCCAACATTACCGGGATATCGACGGTAAGATTCGGCGCGCCGTTGGCGAACGGAACGCCTTCCATCAGCGCCGCATAGGCGTAAATCATTGACGGCGCAATATTGGGATCGTTCGCTTTCAGCCCGCGCTCAAACGCGTCCAGCGATTCATGTACCGCGCTCTGCTTGGTGAACGTCTCAGTCGAGGCGCACCAGATCATCACCAGACGGTCAGCCTTGGATGTCTTTTTAAAGTCGCGAATGTCAGCGCGCAACTGCTCCGCCAGATCGCGCTTGTTCTTGCCCTTCTTCACATGCTTGCCATCCAGCAACTTCACGTAATTGCGATCAAATACGGCCTTGCGCGGCTTGATGGATTTCATGAAAGGCTTGATCTGGTTGAGCAGATCTTTTTCCAGCACGCCGGCATTCATGGCGGCGGCATAGGCGTCTTCTTCAAAAATGTCCCAGGCGGTAAAAACCAGGTCTTTCAAGTTGGCCAGCGGGACAAACTGGTTGATCTTAGGTGCACGATTGTCCGTGCGCTTTCCGAGCCGGACAGTCCCCATTTGCGTGAGCGATCCAATGGGCTTGGCGATTCCCTTGCGAATGGCCTCAACGCCGGCAACAAACGTGGTGGCAACGGCCCCCATGCCGACAATCATTACGCCCAGTTTGCCACGGGCAGGAGCTATTTTGGTTGCAGTCGTCTTTTCAGCAGCAGAAGAAGCCATTAATACGGAACCGTCCTTGGGTAGCGGGTCAGTTTAAACTGAGCCGCTAGCAGTATCAGCGTCTAGCGACCCGGCGAGCCGGGACGCGTGCCTTTAGGCAGACGTTTGTGGAAACTTAGTATCTTCTCGTATTGAGCGGGGTTTGTAAACTGTGGTTAAGCCTCAGCTCTCACTCTTCCGTTCCATTTAGACCATACGAACCACGTGATCCCCGCCAGCAGCACCAGGATAATTACCGCGTCCAAACGGTGGAACCACTGCTTCAGGCGTGGGTCTTTGTCCCAGTGCTCGCCCAATTTCATGCCGATCCAAGCCAGGACAAAGCACCAGGGCCATGAGCCAATGAAGGTATAAACATGGAATCGCAGACGCGGCATGCGGGCAACACCCGCGGGCAGCGCAATGAATGTCCGAATCACTGGAAGCAAACGACCAATCAAGACAGCGGCAGCGCCGAAGCGGGCAAAGAAGCGCTCGGCCATGTCGAGTTCATGTCGCCCCATGAAGATATAAGACCCGTACCGCTCAATCAGCGGGCGTCCGCCATAATTGCCAATTTCATAAGCGATCACTGAGCCTAGATTGCAACCGATCGCGCCCGCGGTTGCCGCCATCAGCAAATTGAATTGCCCTTTGTAAATCAGGTACCCGGCAAACGGCATGATGATCTCTGAAGGCAATGGAATACAGGCCGACTCAATGGCCATCAGCAGCATCACGCCGAGATATCCGGCTTTGGAGATTACGGCGATGATGAACCCGGCTAGTGCAGCAATGATTTTTTCAAGCATTCAGTTGGAGTCTTTAGACGAATCAGAAATCCTGGGAATCCTGGGTGAAGGTGTATCCCGGCAAGGTCATGCCGCTATCGTCCTTGGTGATTTTCACGCGAATGGTTTCGGCATCCGGGGCGCTGACTTTGGCTGGACGCAACATGGCATATTGGGTGAACAATTCGCCATAAACTTTTGTCACCAGAAAATTATCGCCGTTCTCGTCACTGCGCCAGACCTGCCCTGCTTGCACCGCTTTGACCATGGATTCCAGAGTAATAAGTGAGGCTCACATAGGTCAATGGCTGCGAACCACAATCAGCAATCAACGCCCTGCAATTAGCCAAAAATGAGCCGCGAATCAACGCGAATTACGCGAATTAAATGTAGAAATAACTTGCCGCGCATTAGGCGTCTTCGGTTGCTCGATTACCAATTACCTTCTTCGATTCGTGCGCATTCGCGAGATTCGCGGCATGATCTTTTTTTGATCTGCGGTTATCAGCGCAAATCTGCGGCTAATTCGCTTTTATTCCGGCAATTTGCCGCTGAACAACTCTTCTAACCCCGCAGCCGGACAGCGCACGCCTACATAAAACGTGCCGAACAAGGCGTACACGGCGCTGACCTCATCAAAGCGCATTTCGTAGATTAGTTTCTTGAAGATCAAAGGATCGTCGGCGAAAAGATCAACGCCCCACTCCCAGTCGTCAAAACCTATAGACCCGGTGATGATCTGCCTGACTGTCCCGGCATAGCGGCGGCCCACAAGCCCGTGCTCTTCCATCTGGCGCTGACGCTCCTCAATGGGCAGGCTGTACCAGTTCTTGTCTTCGCCGCGACGGCGATCCATGGGATAGAAGCAGATGTAGCGGTTAGGCGGAATCTGCGGGAATAAGCGCGGACGCATAGCCTCTGTCTGGCGTTTGATCGTCTCCTCAATCACTTCATTCCACTCCGGCGAATGGGGCACAGTTCCCTGCTCCCGCAAGGTGCGATACAGCTTGACTGAAGAGTCATATAAGCCAAGCTCCACCACGGAAAGGTAAGACGTGGTCTGCTCCAGATAATCGCTCAGCCGCAAGCGTGAAATGGCGAGTTCAGCGGCCTTAAGCTGGTCAAACGAATTGCGGAAGTGGACCACCAGAAGGTCGCCCTTGTGCCCCAACAGGGAAAACACGGCAGTCTGGCCGGCGACGTCATTTTCCATCTTCAGCAGCGCGGCTGAGGCTTCCGCCGCAATTTCATGTTGCTGCGTTGGGTTCAGCTTGCGCCATTCCGCCCAGCGAAAGCGGAACATCTGGTGCAGAACGCTTGAACCTTCAAGGGTCAGCGGCACCGCATGCAGGTCACTGCCTGGGATTTTCATCTCTGCCTTTGTGGTGGTTGCCATCTTTTCCTTTTGCCCTCTTCCCTATGCCTATTGTGATTGTAAGCCCGCTGCTTTAGATTTTGTGTGATGCCCGTCGCAAAAACATCCTCCGAAAAATCGTCAGCCGCTAGGAACAAGCCAAAGCCGCCCGCCACGACGGCCAAGATTGCAAAGCCCCAACTCGCGCAGACCACAGCTGCGAAAACCAAGGTCGCAAAATCCAAAGGGGCCAAAGCCAGCTATGGTCCGCTCGCCCCGCAGCGCGTTCAGGACATTCTAAATCGGCTCGACCAGCGCTACCCCAAAGTCCGTTGCGCGTTGCACCACAATAGCGCCTGGGAGCTGCTGGTGGCGACCATCCTCTCCGCCCAATGTACAGACGTGCGGGTCAACATGGTTACGCCGGTGCTGTTCCAGAAATATCCCACACCCCAGGCTTTTGCCGCGCTCAAACCTGAACAGCTTGAACCAGACATACGCTCCACCGGCTTTTTCCGCAATAAATCCAAATCAATCGTGGGGGCAGCCAAAGGCGTTGTAGAAGAATTTGGCGGTCAGGTGCCGGACGACATGGATAAACTGCTTTCCCTTCCCGGCGTGGCCCGCAAGACAGCCAACGTTGTGCTGGGATCATGGTTTGGAAAAGCTGTAGGCGTAGTGGTTGATACTCACGTGCACCGCATTTCTCGACGGCTGGAGCTGACAAAAGCCAACGACCCGAAAAACATCGAGCAAGATCTGATGAAGGTAATCCCACAATCGAAGTGGATCGAATACTCGCACCAGATTATCCATCACGGGCGCGCTCTGTGCATTGCCAGGCGGCCAAAGTGCGCCGAATGCCCACTTGAAAACATCTGCCACGCCGCGGATAAAACCTGGTCGACCGTGGAGATACATAAGGCAGCTCAGCCGTAGGAACCTACCACGGAGACACAGAGGCACGGAGAAAGGCAAGTAATAGATTTTTGAGAAGATTTCAAAAGGCCACTAAATCCAGCGCCGCAGGCGAGAAATTATTGAGCCCAGCGCGTGAGCGCTGGGTAAGCAAGTAAGAGAATAGAAACCCTGGAGGGGCGATACAAAGCAATGAGTCGCGCACGGGTGATTGCAATGTTCGCGTTTACTTGGATTGCTGCAACGCTTCTGATTGCGCAACCAGCCGCCATCACCGACCCCGCGCAGATCACCTCCAAACAAAAGTTCGACATCCAGCCTCTCACCATTGACAAGCTTTATATGACGCGCGCCATCGCCTATGCGTCATGGTCGCCGGACGATAAGCAGATCGCATTCGTAACAACCATAAGCGGACGTTACAACATCTGGCTGGTTCCATCCCAGAGCGGCTGGCCCACGCAACTCACTATTAGCAATCAACGGCAGATCAATATTGCATGGTCGCCCAAAGGCCGCTGGATCGCCTACAGCTCTGACTATGACGGCAATGAGCAGTGGGACCTTTTCCTGGTCTCCACCACCAATGGCCAGATCGTGAACCTCACCAACACCCCTGAAATTTCCGAAGAAGGCGCGGCGTGGTCGCCCGACGGCGAGAAGATTGCCTACAGCGTAAAGCCAAAACAATCGCCCAACTATGAACTGGATGTAATGGAAGTTCTGACCAAACGTGTCACGCACCTCACCAGCAACACAGCTGCGCAGTTGAGCAACGTTGATCCCATTTGGTCCAAGGACGGCAAGTGGGTGGTTTACACGCAAGAGACTGCCACAGGGAAGGATGCGAATGTTTTTATCGTGAACTCATCCGGCGGCCGGGCGACGAATTTGACCGCTCACCAGGGCGAGCAGAGATTCGCCGCCAGTGACATTTCGCCCGACGGCAAAACCATTCTCATCACCTCTAATTCGGTCAATGGCCATCGCAATACCGGACTGCTGGACGTTGCGACGAAAAAGATTACTTGGCTGACCAGCGACAAGATAGAAACCAATTCCGGAAGGTTTTCACCCGACGGAAAGCGCCTTACCTGGACAGCGAACATTGAGGGCAGCCAGGATATTTACGCCTACGATCTCGCCTCGAAACAGGCCCATGTTTTACCGATCGCCAAAGGGATCAATTGGCTTCTTGGCGCTGAAACCACTTTCAGCCATGACAGTACACGGCTCATGTATATCCATGAAGGGCCAAACGCTCCCAATGATCTGTGGTCGTATGATTTTGCCGCTGCGAAGCCGCAACAGATCACCAACTCGCTGGTCGGCGGCATCCGCAGTGAAGACATGGTTGAGCCCTACCTGATCCACTATCCCAGCAAGGATGGCAAGTGGCAGATCTCCGCTTTTGTTTATGTGCCCTACAATGCCGAGAAAAATGGCAAGAACGCCGCAGTCGTTTGGATTGACGGCGGCCCTAACGCACAAAGTGACAACTCATTCAACCGAGGCATTCAATATCTGGTGAACCAGGGCTATTTTGTGATCGCGCCCAATTACCGCGGCTCTGCCGGTTACGGCAAAGAGTTTGAAGACGCCAATCGCTTTGATATGGGTGGCGGCGACCTTGAAGACGTGATCTCCGCCGCTGAGTGGATCAAGAAAACAGGATTTATCGATACCAAAAAAGTTGCAGTGATGGGCGGCAGCTATGGCGGGTATCTCACCATGATGGCCGTCACCAAAGCGCCGGATCTATGGGCCGCCGGCGTGGCGATTGTTCCTTTCGTCAACTGGTTTACTGAAATCGAAAATGAAGATCCCCTCCTCCGCCAATATGACATGGCGACGATGGGTGATCCTATGAAAGACAAAGCGCGTTTTCAGGATCGATCGCCCATTAATTTTGTCGGCCAGATCAAAGCGCCGTTGCTGCTGCTGGCCGGCGCCAATGATCCGCGCTGCCCTCACACTGAGGCCGAGCAGGTGGCCAGCGCCATTAAAAAGCGCAATGGCATTGCGGAGCTGAAGATTTATGAAAACGAAGGCCACGGCTTTGCCAAAGTTGAAAATCAGATAGATGCTTACACGCGCGTGGCTGATTTTTTGAAGAAGTACGCTGAACCGGCAAAGTGTGGTTGCAACCTTGAATGATGTCGCTGCGCTCCACCCCGCCGATGAGCATCCGCCACTGCAGAGCATTCTGCGCCTGAGTCGCCGGGTTCAGCGCACAAGCCGGCTTCGCCCGCATTCCAAATTCCTTTGCGACCTTAGCGACCTTGCGGTGAGACGTTACTCGTCCCGGTGGGTAGTCAGAACATGCTTGGCAATGGCCAGGGCGAGGCCTTCCATCGTGTATTCCAGGGCTTCAATGTTCGGCTTGAACCCGGCTTGGCGCAGCGTATCGCTGGTGACCGGGCCGATAGACGCAAGCCAGATTTCGCGGAGTCCGTGCCAATGGTCTTTTTCCAGCAGTGCCAGAAAATTCGTTGCCGTGGACGAACTTGTAAACGTCACGATGTCTGGGCGGGATGTGTCATTGGAAAAAAGGCGGTTCAGTTTCGCTTTCGCTCCCTTGGGCACGTGCGTCTCATAGGCCTCTGCCACATCCACTTTTGCGCCACTCTTGCGTAACTCAGTGGGCAGAACGTCGCGGGCCACTTTTGCCCGGACCAGCAGCACGCGCTTGCCTTTCGTCTTGCCCTTGAGCGCTTCGACTACAGCTTCTGCAACATATCTTTCGGGCGTCACAGCGACTTTGAGACCATTCTTTTCGATTTCGCGCTGCGTCGCCGGCCCAATAGCGGCCACCTGTAAATGTGCCAATTTTTCCGGCGCAATGCGGAGCCTTTTCAGGCGCGCAAATAACGCCTCTACGCCGTTGACGCTGGTTAGGATCAACCAATCGTACTTGGCGATGTTTTTCAGCCCCGCATCGAGCGCTTTGTAGCTTATCGGCGGTTTGATTTCGATGGTGGGAATTTCAATTACTTCCGCGCCCATCTCGCGCAAAGGTGCGGCCAGTCCGCCGGACTGCTTGCTGGCGCGCGTGCTGAGGACTCGCCAACCGCTCAGCGGTTCTTCGGCCTTCACATTCGCGGCTGCTGTCGTGGGACTCACAGCCGATTTCTTAGTGCCCGTAGCTGATTTGTTTGGACTCATGGTTGCTTCGGCACTTCAACTTCCTGCGCGTACACATCGTTCAGAATTTTGTCGCCGCCGCGCCACAGCAGCGTTTGTGCTGTTTCACGGCCCAATTTTACGCCGTCCGTGCCGTCTGCCTGCTCGCGTAAAATCTGGCTTCCGTCGGGCCGACCCACCATAGCACGTAAAAAGAGACGGCCTTCCCGCTTCTCAGCATACGCTCCTATGGGCACTTGGCAACCTCCGCCTAGCGATCCCAGCAGCGCGCGCTCACAGTCTATGGCCGCGTGGGTATCAGCGTGATTCAGAAAAGCCAGCAACGTTTTGGTCTGCTGATCGCCGCGCCGAATCTCAATTGCCAGTGCACCCTGCCCCACCGCGGGACACATCACGTCGGCGGAGATGCGCGAACGCACATGCGTTTCCAGTCCCAGACGGAGGACGCCCGCCGCAGCAAGAATGATCGCATCATACTCTCCGGACTCAAGTTTCCTGAGCCTGGTATCCACGTTGCCGCGCAGCGGAAAAACTTCAAGGTCAGGCCGCATGGCCTTCAACTGGCACTGCCTGCGCAAACTGCTGGTGCCCACTTTCGCGCGCTGCGGTAGCTCTTCCAAACTGGAAAACTTTACGGAAATAAAAGCATCGCGCGGGTCTTCGCGCTTCATGATCGCAGCCAGTTCAAACTCCTGGGCCAGATCCGTGGGGACATCTTTCAAGCTGTGCACGGCAAGGTCAACGCGCTTTTCATGCAGCGCGTCTTCAATTTCCTTGGTAAACATTCCCTTGGTGCCGACTTTAGCCAGCGCAACGCTGGTGATCTTGTCGCCCGTGGTCTTGATGACCTCAATCTCAACAGTGTGCCCTTTAGCGCGCAGCAGGGCCGCCACATGGTTCGCCTGCCACAACGCCAGCTGTGAGCCCCTGGAGCCTATTCGAAGTTTGGCCATTTACTCTTTCGGTTTTCCGGTATTCAAATTGAACAGCCGCCTGATCATCTCATGGATGGTAGCAGCCTCGGGATGATCGGTGGATGATTTAAGGGTGGTGATGGGCGTATGCAACAGTTTGTTGATGATGCCCCGCGTCATCGCGTCGATAGCGGCTTCCTGTTCCGGTGTGATTGTTCCCAGTTTGCCGCGAATACGGTCAATCTCCGCCTGGCGGATGGTCTCACAATATTCCTGAAGCGAAAGGATCGTCGGCACGACAGCCAGCGACTTCATGCGCGACGCGAAGCGGTCAACCTCAAGCTCAATGATTTTTTCCGCGCGCTCAGCTTCTTTCTTGCGTTCACCAGCGTTGTCCGTCGCTACAGACTGCAGATCGTCCACGTCATAGACGAACATCCCGTCAACCTTGTTCATGTCCGGATGAACATTGCGGGGCACGGCTATATCGATGAAGAACATAGGGCGGTTGCGACGGCCTTTGCGCAGGCGCTCGCCATGCTCGCGGCGGAAAAGAGGCTCCGGAGCACCGGTTGAGGTCAGGATAATGTCAGCACTGTCTGAGGTCTCGTGCAACTGATCGAAAGGAACAGCCCTGCCGCCAAATTCTTCTGCCAGCTCTACCGCGCGCTCATGCGTGCGATTGCTCACGATAATATTTTTTGCGCCGTGAGCGATCAGGTGCCTCGCCGCCAGCTCCGCCATCTTGCCCGCACCAACTAAAAAGACAGTCTTATCTTCCAGCGATCCAAAAATCTTTTCCGCCAGTTGTACTGCGACCGAAGCGATGGAGACGCTGGAGCTGCCGATTGAAGTCTCTGAGCGCACGCGTTTGGCCACAGCAAAAGCGCGTGAAAGCAACGCTTCCAGCCCGGAATGGATTGCGCCCATGCCCCGGGCCACTGCGTAGGCCTCTTTTACCTGGCCCAGAATTTGCGGCTCGCCCACCACCATAGAATCCAGGCTGGAAGCAACGCGAAAAACGTGGCGCACCGCCTCGCGCTGCTCAAATTCGTAGATATGAGAATTAAGCGCCGTGGGGCTCACTCCAAAATAGCTGCCCAGAAATCCGCGCAGATCAGCACCTTGCTTGGTGCTGGTAACCACCTCAACGCGATTGCACGTTGAAAGCACCATGCCTTCATCCACGCCGGGCTGCTGCACCAGGCTGCGAACGGCGTCCGGCAACTGCGCTTCAGGCACAGCCAGCCGCTCGCGCACCTCCAAGGGCGCGCTGTTGTGGTTCACGCCGATAACGTGAAAGTTCATGGAGCAATAAACCTATGTGTCTGGCTGAAATTATTGGCTGCCCAGGCCAGCACAGCAGCGCCAAAAGCAAACGTAGCCAAATAAGCTGCCCGCCGGCCACGCCATCCCGCGTTCCATCGCGTATACAGCAGGACCATATAGATGACCCACATCAGTCCGGAAAGCAAAATCTTAGGATCGGCGAAGTATCGGCTGCCAAAACGAGCTTCGGCCAGAATCGATCCGGCAATGAGCCCCAACGTCATGAACGGGAAACCCCAGATCAGGCATTTGAAGCCAATTTCGTCAATGGTGGCCAGCGCCGGCAGGCGTGACCAGAATCCATGCATCCCCGCTTTGGTCTTTAGATTTCGCTCCTGGAGCAGGTAAAGAATGCTTGCCACAAAGCTGAAGAACAGCGCCGAATATCCGATAAGAATTAGAGCAACGTGGATGTAAATCCATTGCGTGCTTACAAAGAGAGGCGCGGAAGGTTCGGTGGGCTCTGCGTATGACGAAGCCGAAAACGTGAGCCAAAAAACCAACGGAAATACGGCCAGCCCCGGCGACGTGGCGCGGAATCGGGCGTAAACCACAAAGAAAAATACCATCAGCACGAAGGCCAGCAAAGATTCCAGTCCATGCATCGAGGTCGGCGCCCAGGTGCCGCTGGACATGGCATTTTCTACGATGGAGACAAAATGAAAGACCATCCCCAGCCCCACCGCCGGCAGGGTGATTCGGGTCAGGACTTTCCTACCGCCCCAGAATGACGCCAGGGCGTAAAGCAGGCCCACCCCGTACAGACTCAGGGCCACGCGTAACCAGAACAGCGGAAGCATAAGTTATTGCAAATTATAGCCGCGAGCGCCTTGTAAGGCATGTGATAAAACGCACAAAGGTATTCTCAGCGCAAACGCTGCTGGAGCCAAGAAACAGCGGAATAGGGGTTCTACCCTACGAGTTCAAAGGGATGGTCGGGGGTGTGATAGCGGTCGAGTCACTAGGGCGTGGTCTCCATGCGCGGCCGCCGTGCTGTCCAGTTTTTAACATTAGAGTGGTGAATTATCGCTACGACCTTAAAGAGTACCTACGTAATGTTTCGGGCGCGGTGCAATTGATCTACATTGGTCTCGACTATTGGAAGCCAGCCGCTTTGGGCATTTCGTTTTGCGATCTCTGCAAAACGGCTCGACGGGAAGCAAATGCCGCGACTGTGACACAAGACAAACAATTTGCTTACGAGCACGGCTGATAGTTGTAAGGCCAGCGTGTTTGTGTCGGCCTTGCGCGCCCTGGACAATCAGGAACGCTAGTGAGCCATTTTGTAGTAGGGCCTGCTGGAAATGCACATATATGTTTCCGTGGGCATGGAAGGAGTGTGTCGCAACGCAAGCCCGGGCGGCGAACTGGAGGTTATGAGTCGTAAAGTTGTTTATGTTGATAATTGCAGCCAAACTGCGCAGACAGAGCAGGCGCAGTCTACCAACCAGAGTCAACAAGAGCCGGCCGTGGCACGGAACAGCTGGCGCGAACTGCTCGAGATAGTGGACACCTATCTCTCCCGCCATGGAGTAAATGGATGATAGAGCCATTCACCTATGACGGAGAGACTTACCACATTCGAGACAACATCGGCCTGGTGCAGGCGCTGGAGAGATGCGCAGCCGCCTACCATAACCGCTGCCTCAGTGTATGCCAGGACCACCCGAATCCCATGTGGGTGCGATTGTACGGGGCCAGTAAAAGGCTGAGAGAGGCTGTCCTCCAAAATGACGTTCCGCGGGAAATCCTGGAGATCGGTTCCAGCCTCATGGGATGTGATGGGATGGCGATCCTGGAACTGCATGGGCCTGCCAATCTGTGTTTGCTTTCGAGTTCTGGAATGACTGCCGAGCGCCGCCGGGCTCTGGTTGCAAACACCGCTGCGGTTGCATCGGCAATCCTGGCAGGCAATATCTCCATTGTGAATACGGACACTCCTTACAACCAACTATGGTCGGAACTAGGGATCACCGCTTTCGTTCCCGTGTGGCACGAAGGCAGTCCGAGAGGTGCGATTATTTTTTACCAGTTTCTACCCGAGCGAAGCGACCTCGATCTGGCGGACCGGGAGTTACTGCGGCTGCTGGCAATGTTCGCGGGACCGTCTTTGTTCAATCGCTGAGCGGCTCGAGTGCGCTGGATATGAGATAACACGGCCCCAAAATATTAGCAGTGTCCGGGCAGTCCGGCGCGTCTTAACGGATGGACAATTTCCGGTACTTTTCCGCGGCCGCCTCTGACGAGATGTGCGTGTAATACACCTCTTTCAGAAAATACGGTTTGGCCTTGGTACCCATAATCGGCAGGATCTCAATGTGCCAGTGGTAGTCTTCGTCCACGGTCTTCCAATATTGCAGGATGTTCGATTTCTGATAGGTGTTGGGCACCGTGTGCAGCACCAGGTAAAACGATTCAGAAACGCTCATCACTCTTTGCAGTGTTCGGCGGATCAATCCGGCCAGTTCATTCAGGTGGGCAGACTTTGACGTGATTGATCGTTCAAAGGAAGATTCATGCTTGCGCGGCATGATCCAGATTTCATAAGGCACTCGTGAGGCAAATGGGCACAGGGAAACATAGTGATTCAACGCTTCTACGATTCTGATGGGATTGCGTAATTCCTGTCCCATGGTGTCACAGAAAACGCAGCGCTCTTTGTCCAGATAGTAGTCGCGTGAAGCCCGCAGCTCATACAGCACGCGCCGAGGGACAAACGTTGTGGCCGTAAGCTCGGAAACGGGGTGGTCGAATTCCTGGCTGGCGGCAGGCCCGTGATTCTTGAACATGGTTACGTACTTGAAGCGCAGGTCGCCTTTCAGGTCCTGTATGCGCTGGGCTGTGAGCAGCAGGAACTGGGAAATCTCAGCGTCCGACGACTGCCACAGCTCAATATCGTGACGGATGCTTTGCACCAGCACCTCATGCGCGCCAACCGTGTTCATGGCGTCATAGATGCCCTCGGCGTGGCGATGCGGCTCGCCTTCAATGCGGTAAAGCGGCGCAGGATGTACCATGGCAGAAATTGGGGCTCCGCCAAGCTCATTGCCGTTTAATGTGGCAATTACCTGTGGCGCGTTCTGCGCTCCAGGACAAAACGGGCAATGGCCGGGCTGGGCTGGGCGCTCCACGTCGTCACCCACGATGACCCAGGAGCGTGTAATCGGATCTTTACGCAATTCCATGCTACTTCTAGGAAAACAGAGGTTGGCAAGCGCGGTCAATAGATGATTTCCATATTGACCAAAATCGATCTGTGCGTGTTAATAAGAATGTGCGCCACAATGTGATGACAATGACCGATAAACAACTTGTGCTGGCGCTCAAAGCTGTGGCCGATCCGGCCCGGGTAAAAATACTTCGGCTGTTGAAGCAGAAGGGCCAGTGCTCCATTGGAAAAGGCGTGGGCATGTGCGCCTGCGACGTGCAGGACCACGTAACGCTCTCACAGCCAACAATTTCTCACCACATGTCAATCCTGCGAAAAGCTGGCCTGGTGCAGGCGGAGAAACACGGCTTATGGATGTGGTACCGGAGAAACGAGAAGTCGATCAAAGAGTTGGCTCATGCCGTGAGTGCTGAGCTTTAAATCTCTTTTACCACAAAGGACACGAAGGGATTTTCACCTGAAATCCCGAACCTGCCTTCAGTGCAGGTGAGGGATCACTATTTCTATGAAACTTTCGCGGTTGACCATAAACAGAATCCATCCCAAGACTAAGAAGCGTGTCCTGAAAGGATGTCTTCCAATAGGGATCTCTCGCTACGCTCGAGATTTCAGAAAAAGATTCCTTCGTGTTTCTTCGTGTCCTTGGTGGTTTAAGTTCTTTTTACCGAACCACTGACGCAAACATTGGCGACTGAATCAGTTGCTGGAAGTTTTTGTCGTCGGCCTTGAACTTCACCACAAGCTTATTGGTATCGCTATCCACGGTGGTGCCATCGATCGCCGCTTTTTCCGTGGGGCTGGCGTCCATCTTCTTGAACAGAATGCCGGCCTTCAGCACAGACGAAAGAGTGGATGCAGTCACGTTGTCAGAGGTTAGGACGTTCATATTGAACTCAACGCCATGGTCGAAGTCGATAGTGTAGCGCGAGCCCAAAAGCTTTTTCTTCATGGTGTCAAATTCGCCGAGTTCAGCGGCGCTGCCCAACGCGGATTTCAACATGGTCTCAGTCCCGGCGGAATCCAGCACGCTCCAGACCGTCCCGGCTTCAACGTTCGGAATCAGATCCGTGATGTCGCGATTGGCATTCAGGCTTTGGCTGGAATTATCGCGAGCATCGAGCGCGGCCTTTACGGCAGCAATGTCGCCAAACAACATGGTCCAGTCATCCAGAAAGGTCATCTGCATCCCACCCGCCATGGGATAAATCATGGAACCATTCTTCTTGGTGCCTTTAATTTTCTGGTTCGTGATCTTGAGCATCAGCTTTTTGCGTGGGAACTGGCCCTGCGCAATGCCGATCATCTGCAAGCCCTGGTCTTTCAACCGGAAAGAGGCCAGCGTAATCTGGTCAATATCCTTGTCGGGGTTTACGCCGATATCTTTCAGCGCATCTTCAAACTGCTTCATGTTCGGCGGAAGCAGCTTGGCCTTCATGTCCATGGCCGTGTCAGAGTTTTTCATGCGCCGGTAATCGACGTTGATGATCTGCTGAACCTCAATAGGGATCACCGTCCGCGCGGCCGTTCCAAGTGAAGCAGCAAAGGCAGTAAGTCCGCTGGACAAGAAAGCCAGCAGGGTAACAAGAATGCGTTTCATAGTCATATTTTAGTCCGGTTTTGTTTAATCTGATGCGTTCAGGTGCAGCTCAGGATGCTATTTCCCATTACTTAAGGTATTCACCTCTGGAGCTCCACTACTCTTGAACGTATCTCGTCGGCAAAATCGGCGTCTTTTAATGACCCCAGGTTGATTTCTACGTTAGCCAAGGCCCCAACAATGGCCGCGCTGGCGAGAGTCGAAGCCACTGTAAGGTCAGAAGCCATGTTTTTACTGGTAATTGGCTTCAGCGTCTCGATAACGTCTTTGACCTCGCGCGCCCTCTCCGCCGTATCCATTGGGACGGTGGTTGCGCCTTTCATGGCCGTTTCAATGAGTGCTTCACCATTGCTGGAGGTCTTGGCCAGCTTATAAGCAGCTAAGACCCGATTGTAACTTTCAGCGTCCCCATCGATTCCGGCCTTCAATTCTTCACGAAGCTGCGCCAGCCGGGCCAGTGCCGCGCTCAACTGCGGCTCGTATTGCGTATAAGCTTTTTTCGTCCGCGACATTGCAGCGACCATGCTGCCAAGCGCTGCCGCCATGGCAGCGACAGACGCTGCTGCGCTTCCCCCGCCGGGAGTCGCGGTGGGCGCGGCAAGCTGTTCGATAAACGGCTCAACTCCGGCGCGGAAGCCTCCAACCGCCATCTTGCCGCTTTGCACGGCCGCCAGCCGGTTTTCCAGGATCATGGAAGAATCAAAGTTTTCGACCTGCAAAAACCACTCGGCTGCCTGCTCCAGAGCTTTCTTGGGGATGAGCCCAACAATCTCACTGCTGAGCGGCTGCACGCCGTAGCGCTCTGCTTCACGCTTTACGAATTCAAAGACACGGGCGATGGGGGTTTGCTCAAAGTCTGTCAGGTTCATGGAAACTTGGGCCAGCCCGCGAACTTCAAATCCTGCGCCTTTTACATAGCGCAATCCGCCCGAGGAATATCGCACGGCCTTGGCAATCTTCTTGGCGATATCGACATCTTTGGTGTTGAGGAAAACGTTATAAGCGATGAGCGCTTTGCGCGCCCCCACCACCGTTGCCCCTGCCGTCGGGTGGCAGCGCGGATCGCCAAAATCCGGGCAGCGCGCTGGGTTCACCAGAATGTCTTCTTTTAGACCTTCAAACTGGCCACGGCGGATATTTTCAAGGTTCTGTCGATCTGGATTTGTTGCCGCTGATTCATAGAGATACACGGGAACATTAAAGCGCTTCCATATCTCTTCTCCGACCTTGCGCGCGATGGCGACGCAATCTTCAATGGTGACGCCCTCAATGGGAATAAACGGAATCACGTCGGACGCGCCAATGCGCGGATGAGCGCCCTGATGCTTCGTTAGATCGATCAGCTCAGATGCTTTTCCCACGCCGCGAATCGCTGCTTCGGCAATGGCTTCGCGGTCGCCTACGATAGTGATCACGCAGCGGTTGTGGTCGGAGTCCATCTCGCGATCCAGCAGCGAGACGCCGGGAATTTTCATCGCCTCGACAATGGCGTCAACGATGCTCTTGTCTCGGCCTTCAGAGAAATTAGGAACGCATTCAACCAGTGTGGACATAACTGGCAAGAATAAAGGGAGGCCATTGGCAGCGCAACTGGACGGCGGCTGGAGAAATGCCTTACGCTCTTCCCTGCATCTTGGCCCACCACCAGCGGACGCCCACCAGCAGGAAACGCCAGTCGTGAAAAAATTCGGGTTGTTTGTGCTCAAAGGCGTGGCCGATGAACTGCAACAGCCAGCCAAAAACGAACAGTCCAGCGGCAAGCATCCAGAGCGGATGATAAAAAATTGCTGCCACACCAAGCGCCAGCGATACGACGATCAGCGGAATACCAAGACTATGGCACCACCGATTCACCGGATGTGTATGGCTGCTGGCGTACTGCGCAATCCATTGTTCGCTGCTGCGTCCACCAAGCATGGGCGAATTATAACCCAGCAATCCTACTGGGGCGTCAGCAGAAAAACCCGCGTTGGTCCGGCATGGACGTGGCTATCCGCCGTAACTTCCTGATGCTGGCTCACGTTGGGATTTTTCAACCCGAAGGCGACGATCTGTCCTTTCTCATTGATGGAGAACGCGCCAATGAGTACCACGTCACCCGGCAGGTTGCTAACTTTTGTGTTCAGGTCAACCAAGCCAGCCTGGCTGGTCCATAGGAACGCTCTCGTCCCAAGGGAACTTGCCACCTCGCCCACCACCTGGCCCGCATTGTTGATGTCGAAAGCTTCGCTATAAACTCCATCAGAACCCAGCGGCTGCATTCCGGCAGCGCTGGTCCAGACGAAAGCCCGAACGCCGCCGCTGCCTTCAGACGCCCCGACCACCGTTCCGTTGTCATTAATGTGGTCGGCGCGGCTGCTGGTGTCGCCGGAAAGGAGGCCAAGGTCCTGCATTGCTCCCTTTTGCCATATAAAAGCGTGCGGGCCAGAGCTGGTGTCAGCGACGCCGACGATCGCACCAAGATTATTGATGCCGTGCGCTTCACTGGTTGCGCCGCCCAGTGTGCCCAGATCTTGAATGCTGCCGCCAGACCACAGAGCCGCATGATCGCCGGAACTTCCCACGATCTGGCCTTGATTGTTGATAGCCAGCGCCGAACTGGCATTGGTACCGGGTAAAGTTCCAAGGTCTTGCAAACCTTGGGAAGTAGTCCAGGAAAATGCGTGCATGCTGGTTGAGGTGTTTGAAGTGCCGACCACAACGCCAGAATCATTGATGGCAAAAGCAGAGCTGTAATCGCCGCCGGAAAGGGTGCCCAGATCGCGAATGCCGCCCTGCTTCTGCCAGAAAAACGCATGTGTGTCCGCACCGTGCGGATGTCCTGAAGCGCCCACCGCTTGACCGGATTCATTCACGCCATGTATTCGTGCGCTGCCGGCGTGAAGAGTGCCTAAATCCGTGACAGTGTAGGTCTGCGCCCGCATTCCTCCGGAGAGGAAAGCAACGATGGCAGCGATCATCAGCAATTTGGTAGTTAGGCCGCTTTTCATTGTGTCTCTCCTAGAATCCGGTAAATGTGAGCGAGGTGGTTACGCCGCTGGTAACGGTTGCGCTTTTCGTCTGCGTTGCGAAGCCGCTTTTGGCGACCGTGACCGTGTATGTGCCGATAGGAATCCAGTTAGTCGTAAACAACCCTGTGGAGCTGCTGGATCCCGGTACAGTTGTTGCAATCGAGCCTCCCTTGATCGTGATGGTTGCGCCGCTCACCACTGCCCCGCTGGAGGTAACAACCTTCACGGAAATCTTGCCTCCGGTCGCTATAGGAATGTTGAGAGTGCTGGTCGCGCCTCCTGTTACGCCGACGCCGAGAGTATGCGACAAATAGCCCGTCTTGACGGCGGTAATATTCTGCGTTCCGGCAGTGACATTTGTCAGCGTGTAAATCCCGCTGGTGTTGCTTGTGGTTGATCCGCCGCTCCAGCTTACCGTTGCCCCTGTAACAATCGCGCCGCTGGAAGCATTGGTTATTTTGCCCGTCACGGTCCCAGTGGCAGCACCGGCAGCAAGAGTGAAATTCGCGGTGCTGGTGGCTCCGCCGCTCACCGTGACAGACTGGGTTACGCTCTGGAAACCGCTGGCTGATGCCACCAGCTGTACTGTTCCAACCGGAACTCCGGTGAGAGTGTAATTTCCGTTTGCGTCAGTAGTTGCCGTACCGCCGCCAAAACCGACAGATGCGCCAGCAATCGCAGCGCCCGTTGTGGTTTTTACGGTTCCAGTGATCGATCCGCTGCCAGAAACCAGAGTGATGGCCGGAGCAGCGGTTGTGGTTGCGGCAACAACAGTCACAGTTGTTGAACCTGATTGGAATCCGGTAAGAGATGCGTTGATGGTAGTTTGTCCCGCCGGAAGGTTACTCAAGGCATAGCTCCCGTCAGCGGCGGTGCTTGTGGTCAGCCCCGCGGCTGAAACCGTGGCGCCGGAAAGTCCCTGTCCGCTTCCGTTTACCACCGAGCCAGTCACATTGCCAGGATTTAAAGGCTGGATTTGCAGGGTCGCTGCCTGCGTGCTTTGTCCTGCAGTGACCGTTACGCTTTCTGAAGCACTCTGGTATCCCGCCAGCGCTGCCGTCACCGTTGATGTTCCACCGGCGACCTGCAATGTGTAGCCGCCGTCAGAGCCAGTAATGGCACCATTGCCACCGGAACTAACTGATGCGCCCGCAATCGGCGCGCCTGCACTGTTGGTGACTTTACCTGTTACCGTTCCGACAGTGGCCGCCGATGAAGACACTTGGACGATGCTGGCGACTGATGGCACGCCCGAGCCGTTCAGGATAAACAGCATGTAATATCCGGGCGGCGCAATATTTGCATTGGCCGGCATCGTCACGTTGAGCCCTGTGCTCGTCGTGGTAAAGCTCAAAGACTGGAAGCTCTGGCTCATGCTGTTGGTATGGGTAACGGACGCCTCACGCAACAAAGTAACTTTAGTGATTGAAGCTGCGTTTGGCGTCCCGATGAACACCGTTTGTCCATAACCAGCACTCACGGGAGCGGAAGAGATGCTGGGTCGCGTGCCCGCAAATAAATAAGGAGGTGAAAACAGCTGAGCATTGGGACCGCCGACATTGCCTCCAGCAGAAAGCACGCGTCCATCGGCCAGCAGCAAGGCCGTTGAGTGATAGCCGCGATAAACGGCGATGCTGGCCATCACGGTAAATTGTCCCGTCGCAGGGTCCCACATTTCCGTGGGAAGAACTGGCGATGTCGATGTATCGAAGCCACCGGCTTTGCTTCCGCCCACGATAAAAACTTTTCCGTCCGGCAGGATCACCGCATTATGTTGCCGGCGCGGAAAATGCATGCTGCCGGTGAACTTCCAGGCAGGAGTCGTCGCGTTTAAGTCAATAATTTCCGATGTGGCCGTCGGAGGGTTTGCGCCTCCGATGATGGCCACTTTTCCCGGGGCGTACATCACAGCTGGACCATAATCGCGAACCGCGCCGAAGTTTGTTACGGCGACATTACTCCAGGAGCCTGTCCCGGCTGTGTTTAAGTATCGGCTTTGCCGGCTCGGTCCGGCATTAAAGACTTTGCCGTTGGGTGCCACCAGCATGTTGGGATACAGCGGCTGAGAGAGTTGGGCAGTCGTTAGATTCCGCCAGGTCTTGGTGGACATTTGGAAGACCTGAGGGAGCGTATCCACATTTGTATTCGCGTTGATATCACCGGAAACCACCAGTACATCGCCATTCGGCAGGGTCGTAGTTGTCGGGTACCAGCGGCCGACGTTCATGTCAGGCACCGTCGTAAATCCGTTTGTTGCCGGATTAAAAATTACAGCATGCGGATATCCCGTGTAATCGGCGATGTGACCGCCCGCAATAAAAATGCGTCCATCAGCCAGCGTGGTATGCCCGGCACAGAAAAGCCTGTAAGAAGAAGCTGCGGTAGCAGTGAACGTGTTACTGACCGGGTCCCAGATGTTTGGGTGCAGCGACTCGTCATAGTAAGAAACAAAGAATACACGGCCATCCGGCATCAAAGTGGCGTGAACAGCCCTGGTGGGCCAGGTGGTAACCGCCGACCATTGGCCTTGGGTGGAAGCTTGGGCGTTACTGCGTACAGATACTGCTACAACGAACAGAAGTAGTATGACGAAGGCGGACGCCCCTCTGCGTGCAAGGGAGCTTAAGTGACCCACAATGTTCGATACGATTCAGCAGCATTGTCGCGGGTTGTCCGCGTTTACCCGCATGGATGTTGGCTTAAAATAAATTTATTTTTCAACGCTATAAATATTGACAGTAGCATACGACTGTCTCTTGAAGGGACGAAGTGCTCTGGGACGAGCTGCATTTTTATCGTGGGAATAAGGGGCTTTATTTCGCCGGGGGCTCGAGCCGCTGATGAAACTTTGACGCCAGGCGCTCAGCCGCTTCCACCAGATTGTTCTCTTTGCCTTTTTCCTTCACCGCGAACTTAACACTCTCAGTGGCAGCCCACAGCGGACGCTTGTTGCGGGAATCAAAAACCGTCATCTTGATATCTGTCGGCGAAATCTCCTTCCGGGTGGAGTTGGACTTCTCTTCCTTTCCGGTCTCCGGTGAGACATTGGACGAACTTGAGACCTGAACACCAGAATCTCCGGTGGAAGATATTTCAATAATCAGGTCGGCCCTGTCCGGCGTCTCGACAAAGGTAAATCTCTCCCAACCTTCCATCGTGGACCGGATTACATCCAGCGGGATCCTGTTCCCGTGCGTCCGGGTGATAAAGACATTCCTGGCAGCCGCCAGACGCATAGAAGGCGGCTCAATGAGAGGCTTCTTTTGCGCAGCCTGCTGACCCAGACCGGAAAATCCACTCGTTAACAAAACTAGAAAGCCTGTAAATAGGAAAGCCGGCAACTTCCGCATCTCTATCTCCAAGTCCTGAATCTAACAGCTTTTGAAGCTAAGGCTTTTAAATCTAAGAAAGATAGCTGCTGTGTGGCGAGCTGTGATTCGGGTTCTGTTGCCCCAAATACTAGCCGTTAAGTCGCGACCGCATCTCAGATTACAATATTTCAAGCTTATGGCTGACCGTCTTTATCTCAGTATCTGGTTTCCCAGCTTCCAGGAGCCGGAGATGCTTCCACGGCTGCTTTCCGTACTCAAGCAGTTTCCTTACTCCGCCGACCGTCCCGGCATCGACTATCTGGGCATCCGCAGCATTTCCTGGGACCAGCCCATCATCTTTCAGGAAACTTTCGATCATCGCGCCGCTCCCGAGCAAAGTCTAGCGCTCGCCGCCGAATTTCTTCATCAAGATAATGCTTACGAATTGGACGTTCTCTGGGACCTTTGGGTACCAACCAAAGAAGGCGATCTGGATGAAACCTGGGTCTTACGTCCTCAGACGGTGAAGTTGATCGCCTTTGGCACCGAGTTTGAAGAAGGAACTTTTCAAGAGAATGGCCACATACTGGTCGACTTCGGTCTGGACGCTCCTTTCCTCTTCGAGGAAGCAGAGTACTCCAGCGTGCTTGAACAGCGCATCAAGGCCAATGTCCAAAAACTTGTCGCCTTCACCAGCGCCGTAGAGAAGAACTGCGGCATCAGCGGAAGGGTCTTGTGGTCAGAATCAGAGGACAATCTCGCGCAAAAGCTGATTGAGCGATTGCAAAGGGTGCAGTAAGCGTTTCATATCCCGAGCGCAGCGAGGGATCGCTATCGTAACCAAACTCTTCTACAACAAAGTTGCCCTAAGAACCATCTGCACTTCGATACCATGTACATCCGCTGGCGGTAGGTTCCCTCGCTGCGCTCGGGATTGCAGAAAAACTACTTCGTCCTTCCGCCTTCGGTCTTCAATTCTTCCGCCGCCGCGGCCTGTGCTGCTGCCAGCCGCGCCGTGAGCACGCGATAAGGCGAGCAGGAGACATAGTTCAACCCGATCTTGTGGCAGAACTCCACTGACGCTGGATCGCCGCCGTGTTCGCCGCAGATTCCGATCTTCAAATTCGACCGTGTCTTGCGTCCCTTCTTCACCGCGATCTGCATCAACTCGCCCACGCCTTCCTGGTCGATGGTGGCAAATGGATCGCTCTTCAGAATTCCGCGCTCAATGTACGCCGGCAGGAACTTGCTGATATCGTCGCGTGAAAAGCCGTAAGCCGTCTGCGTAAGGTCGTTGGTGCCAAAGCTGAAAAACTCGGCGTCGGACGCAATCTGGTCCGCCACGGAACAAGCGCGCGGCAACTCAATCATCGTCCCCACCATGTACTCAACTTTGGTTCCCTTCTCTTTGAAAACCTGCTCGGCCACTTGGCGGATGATGGCGCTCTGGTTCTCCATCTCCTTCATCATGCCCACCAGCGGGACCATGACTTCAGGGAAAACTTTTACGCCGGCCTTTTGCACGTTCACCGCCGCTTCAAAAATCGCCCGCGCCTGCATCTCTGAAATCTCAGGATAGGTAATTCCTAGCCGGCAGCCGCGATGTCCCAGCATCGGGTTCAGCTCATGCAGCTCTTCCACCCGACGCAGCAGTTCATGTGCTTCTTTCAGCCGTGGCGAGTTCGGGTCTTTGATTTCAAGCTGCGCAATCTCCACCATCAGCTCTTCGCGGCGCGGCAGGAACTCATGCAGCGGCGGATCCAGCAAGCGGATCGTAACCGGGAAGCCGTCCATGGCTTTGAACACGCCTTCAAAGTCTGACCGTTGTACCGGCAGCAGTTTTGCCAGGGCCTTTTTGCGGTCAGCTTCTGTGCGGGCCAGAATCATGTCGCGCATATGCCCAATGCGATCTTCAGCAAAGAACATGTGCTCCGTGCGGCACAGGCCGATGCCTTCTGCGCCAAAGCTGCGCGCGGCAATTGCGTCACGCGGAATGTCGGCATTGGCGCGAACGCCCAGCTTGCGGAACGGCTCAGACCATTTCAGCAGCGTTTGCAAATCCGGATCGTCCGGCTTGGCCGGTACGGTGCCAAGCTGGCCTTTGATTACCCGTCCTGAAATGCCGTCGATGGAAATCCAGTCGCCCTCTTTCAGAATCAGGTCGCCAATGCGCATCTGCTTCTTCTTCTCATCCACCTCAATCTCACCCGCGCCCACAATGCAACATTTGCCCATGCCGCGCGTCACCACGGCAGCGTGGCTCGTCATGCCGCCGCGTGAGGTCAGAATTCCCGCAGCCACTTCCATCCCGTGGATATCTTCCGGAGTGGTTTCACCGCGCACCAGGATCACCGGATTCTTCTGCGCTCCCGTGCCCGCCGCTGTCACAGCGTCATTGGCTGTAAACACAATCCGTCCCACGGCTGCTCCCGGCGATGCCGGCAAGCCTTTGGCAATCACTTCCACCGCGCCACCCCGTTCGTCCAGGCTCGGCACCAGGAAGTCATAAAGTTGGTTCGGCTCAACCCGGAAAATCGCTTCTTCCGGCTTGATCAATCCTTCTTTCACCATATCCAATGCCACGCGGACAGCGGCGCGCCCCGTGCGCTTGCCGTTGCGCGTCTGCAACATATACAAGCGGCCTTCCTGAATAGTGAATTCAAAATCCTGCATGTCACGGTAATGATTTTCCAAACGCGTAGTAATATCGCGGAGTTGGTCATAAACCTGTGGCATCAGTTTGTGCAATTCAAGAATATGCACCGGTGTCCGCACCCCGGAGACCACGTCTTCACCCTGCGCATTCATCAGGAACTCGCCGTAAAATTCTTTGTCGCCGTTGGCGGGATTGCGTGTAAAGCCCACGCCGGTTCCGCTGGTCTCACCCAGATTGCCAAAAACCATGGCCTGGACATTCACGGCCGTTCCCAGATCGTCAGAGATATTGTTGATGCGGCGATAAACCTTGGCGCGATCGTTGTTCCATGAGCGGAAAACCGCGTTCCGCGCGCCCACCAGTTGCTCCACCGGACCTTGAGGAAAATCCTGCTTAGTGTGCTCGCGGACCACCTTCTTATATTGCGCAATCACTTCCCGCAGATCGGCTGCGGTGAGTTCGGTATCCATCTTCACGCCGCGCTTGCGCTTCTGTCCGTCAAACACTTCTTCAAATTCGGCCTTTGGGATATCCAGAACCACGTTGCCGTACATCTGGATCAGGCGGCGATAGGAATCGTAAGCAAAGCGTTCATTGCCGCTCTTGCGCGCCAGCGCCTTTACGCTCTCATCGTTCAGGCCCAGGTTCAGGATCGTATCCATCATCCCCGGCATGGAAAACTTTGCGCCTGAACGCACGCTCACCAGCAGCGGATTCTCACCCGCGCCCAGCTTCTGCTTCTGCAACTCTTCCAGCCGCGCCAGCGCATCTTTCATCTGGCGTTCCAGCGCGTCAGAGACTTTGCCGGTCTTCATAAACTCACGGCATGCCGCAGTCTGAATCGTAAAGCCCGGAGGCACAGGCAGCCCGGCATTGGTCATCTCGGCCAGCCCGGCGCCCTTGCCGCCCAACTCGTCCTTCATCTTGCCGTTGCCTTCAGCCTTGCCGGCGCCAAAGAAGAATACGTATTGGGTGCCCTGTTGTGGTTGCTGCGCTGTCTCGGACTCTGGTGTGGAAAGGGGAATAACGCTCATTTGGCCTGTCTCCATTGAAAGGTGAAAATTGGAACCGAAGCCTGAAGCTGACTTGTCTGCTTGCTGGCCGTTTGTGATCTCTTTATTTTACAGCGCAAGGAAGGAGGACGCGAGTTGTCACTTTTAAGATTTCCTCTGTGGCCCTTTGTGCCCTCTGTGGTTAAAGGGTTTCGGGCAACTACGCTACTTCTTCTCGGTCACAATCTCCGAAAAATCCGCGATGCTGGAAAATTCATTGACCAACGTTTGCAGCAGCCCGAGGCGTTGCGCGCGCAGGTTCTCGTCCTCAACCATCACCATTACCTTGTCAAAGAAGGCATCAATGGATGGGCGAAGGCGCGATATCTCATGTAGCGCCGATTCATACTGCCGCGCCGCGCTCAATCCTTTTACTTTCTTCGCGACTCCAGGAACCGCCTCAGCCAGCTTCTTTTCTTCCGAATCCTTCAGCGCAGACGGGTTAAACGGGTCGGCGACCGCCTTCTTTGTCTCTGCCGCCTGCCGCACGATGTTCTTCATCCGCTTAAACGCCACCGATATCGATTCAAAGTCGCTCGACGGACGAACCTTGGCCACAGCTTCCGCCCGCGCAACAGCATCCACCACGTCATCAGCCCCGGCAGCCAGCGTCGCATTGACCACGTCATACGCCACTCCCAGCACGTCACGCAAATAAAACTCCAGGCGCTCGCGGAAGAAGCTTCGCACCGCCTGAACATAAGCCTCACCGCTCAGAGTAAATTTCTTCTCCGCATCGCTTCCCCGATACCCTTCCCGTGCATCCGCCATAAGTTGAGCAAGATTCAGGGGCAAATTGTGTTCAACGATGGTCTTCACAATGCCGTTCGCCTGCCGCCGCAGCGCAAACGGGTCCTTCGATCCTGACGGCACCAGTCCTAGCGCAAACATTCCGGCAATGCTGTCTGCTTTGTCGGCGATAGAGAGCACCGCGCCTTCCAGCGTGCGCGGAGCGGAATCTTCGGTTGATCTCGGCTTGTAGTGGTCATAGATGGCGGTCGCAACATTCTCCGGCAGGCCCTGCGCCTTGGCATACAAGCCGCCCACGATTCCCTGCAGCTCAGTGAATTCCTTCACCAGTTCCGCCGTCAGATCGGTCTTGGCCAGCCGCGCGGCCTCCTGCACTACGACGCCATCAACTTTTAAGCTCGACTTTGTCAGCGCGGCACAAAGCTTCTCCGCTAACTTGCCTGTGCGGTCGGCTTTTGCCGCATAACTGCCGAGATCTTTCTGGAACGTTACCGCCTTCAACATCTCCACGCGATTCACCAACGGCGTCTTCTGGTCGGTGTCCCAGAAGAACCGCGCATCATTAAATCTTGCGCGCAGCACCCGCTCGTTACCGTGACGGATCAACCCATCAGGATCGCCATCCGTGTTCAACACCGCAAGAAAGTGTGGCGCTAATTTGCCCGAGGCGTCTTCCACGGCAAAATATTTCTGGTGATCGCGCATCACCGTTACCAGCACTTCTTCCGGCAGCGACAGATATTCTTTGTCGAAGCTGCCCAGAATCGCCGAAGGCCACTCCGTCAGGTTCACCACGGTCTTGAGCAGTTCAGCATCTTCGCGCCAGCGTGCGTCCTTAACGGTTCTCGTCGCAGCATCCAATGCTTTGCGGATTTTGTACTCGCGATCGGCGCTTGAGGCCGTGACATGCGCGCCCTGCATGGTCTCAACATATTTTGCAGGCGGTGCAATCAAGACCTGCGCCGGACCAAGAATGCGATGTCCACGCGATTGATCGCCTGCCTTGATGCCGGCAAACTCCAGCGGAATGACTTCGCCGTCGAGCAATGCCACAATCCAGCGCACCGGCCTGACAAATCTTTCCGGCTTACCCGCGCGCCAGTACATATTCTTCGGCCAGTAAATGGACGCTATCTCTTTCGGCAGAAGTTCTGTCAGGACCTGCGCGGCGGGCTTGCCTTTGTTCGTGACCGACGCGGTGAGATACTCGCCTTTCGGCGTCGTTACTTTTTGTAGTCGGGAAACATCGACTCCGGCTTTCTTTGCGAAGGCATGCGCAGCGGGTGTCGGCTGGCCATCCTTATAGGCGACTTTTGTAGCCGGTCCGGTAAGTTGCTCCTGCACGTCCGGCTGAGTAGCAGGAATACCGGACGCAATTAACGCCAGCCGACGCGGGGTTTCCGAGCGCTTGATTCCTTGATGCGGAAGCGAATTTTTTGCCAGCAATTCCTCCATGCGCTTCTGTAATTCCTGGCTGGCGTCTTGAATCATCCTCGCGGGAATCTCATCGGTACCGATCTCAAGCAGAAAGTCGGGCATCAGGCTGCTCCTCCCTTCTGGAGCTTCACCGCTTCAACACCGATGTTCTGTTGCGCCACATAAGCTTTCGCCAATCCCACGGCAAGCTGCCGGATCCGCGCAATAACTCCAACTCGCTCAGTCACGGAGATCGCCCCGCGAGCATCAAGCAAATTAAAAAGGTGCGAGCACTTCAGGCACAGCTCATAAGCAGCCAGTAACGGAAAACGTTGTTTCGCATCAACCGTCGCATCCTTGTCAGCCAAAAGCGCGTTGAACTGGTTGATCAATGCCTGCGACTCACTCTCATACATCTCAAAATGTTTCCAGGTCTTCTCCACGTCGGCTTTCTCAAAGTTACTTACAGACATCTGCAACTCATCCTGATATCGCACGTCGCGATACTTCACCACCGCACCGGTATGCGGGTCGCGTGCCCAAACAATGTCATAAATGCTGTCCACGTCCTGCAGAAATGCCGTGATGCGCTCCAGCCCGTACGTCAGCTCGGCGCAGATGGGGTCAAGATCAATTCCGCCGCACTGCTGGAAATACGTAAACTGCGTGATCTCCAGTCCGTCGAGCATCACCTGCCAGCCGACGCCCCATGCCGCCAGCGTGGGCGCTTCCCAGTTGTCCTCTTCAAACTTAATGTCGTGCTTGCGCAGGTCAATGCCAATGGCCTTGAGCGACTCCAGATACAGCTCCTGCACGTTTTCCGGCGGAGGTTTCAGAATCACCTGAAGCTGCATGTGCTTATAAAGACGATTAGGATTGTCGCCGTAACGGCCATCCGCCGGGCGGCGCGAAGGCTGCACATACGCCACCTTGTACGGCTTTGGCCCCAGCACGCGCAGAAACGTTTCCGGCGCCATGGTTCCCGCGCCCACCTCAATGTCATACGGCTGTTGCAATACGCAGCCGCGCTCCGCCCAGAAATTCTGCAGACGAAGGATGAGTTCCTGATATGTAGGGGCTGCGGCTTTAGACATGCGAAGTATTTAATTTAACAGATTCTTCCGCAGTCCCGAGCGCAGCGAGGGAACCCTTTAGTTAAAGATAAACTGTAGGCGAATGATCAGCTATCAATCCCGCGAAACACGCGATAATCCTGATTCGCGTTCCTTCGCGTTAATTCGCGGCCCAATAGGTTTTCGTAAGCGATAGGGTTCCCTCGCTTCGCTTCGGGATTTCAGAAAAGAGCTTTGGCTGAATGCTGACGGCTGAATACTGACGGCTAAATCCTCTCCAGCATCGCCGCCGTCACCAGTTTTTTCTCAATATGCCGCTCGATGCGCTGGGCCAGAAAGCGACGAAGATCGGCGCCCCGGCTACGCGTCCAGGTATCGCTTTTCAGGCGGTTCAAAGGCGCGCGAAACATCTCTGCAGCCTGGGCGCGCGAATCGGCTGAAATTTCCGTGCTCGCCAACCGCTTGTCATCGGCGCACAACAGCCCATCGGCCAGCGGATGGAAATATGCCTTGCTTCCGTTCAGCACCGCGCCGCACATCACGCAGGCGTGCAGGTCCGGCAACAGGCCGATAAGCCGCACAATCCAGAGATCAAAGTACGTGAGCGGCATCCAGATGGAATCGGCTTTCAGATGATGGACCACTGCCAGCGTGAGCCGGAAGATATCGTCATTGGGCTCGCGGTCGGGCAGTAGCTGATCGATCACTTCTGCCACGTAGCTCAGCGCCACCAGCCGCGGGTACGTTACCTCATTAGCCAGCGGCGACGAAATAATGTCGCAGGAATCCAGCCGCACCAGCTCCTGCTTTTCTTTCTCTTCCCAGTGCGCGGTAACATGGGTCAGCGGCTCCAGCGCGCCACCAAAGCGCCGTTTGGACCGCTTCGCGGCCTTGGCCACGCCCCGGATCTTCCCTTCCGCGCGCGTAAAAAACGTCACCAGCAGGTCCGCTTCATGAAACGGATATGTGCGCAGAATCAGGGCTTCAGATTGGCGAGGCATTAAAAACCTTTACCACAGAGGACACAGAGGAAGACAGAGGTTTTTCTGAGTGCTGTGTTTCAGCGTTTCTTGAAGCTCTTCATGAACTTCCAGTCTGTGCTCCTCTGTGCCCTCTGTGGTCAAGTCCCAGCAAACAAAAACGCGCAGCTTAGGCAGCCGCGCGTTTGAAAACTTATTTCGCCGATTATCGGCCAAAATACTTGGCGTTTTTGTCCGCGTATTCTTTCCATTTTTCCGGCAGGTCGTCCAGGGCAAAAATCGCGGACACCGGGCACACCGGCACGCACGCGCCGCAATCGATGCACTCTACCGGATCAATGAACAGCATGTCAGTTCCTTCAAACTGCGGTTCGTCCTTTTTAGGATGTATGCAATCCACCGGACATGCATCCACGCAGGCCGCGTCCTTGGTCCCGATGCAAGGCTCTGCAATCACGTATGCCATAAAAGTAAAGGTCTCCGTATCTCAATAAGCTGTGTGGGTCAACCTTCGATTTTAGCAGCTATTGCGGACGGCGCAAATTTTTCTAGTGAACGGCGCCTGGGCTAAGGCAAACCGCTCAAGAGCCAATTAATCGGCGACTGGTCCTTGAAAGTTGGGCCGGCACATCGATTGGTGGTCGATTAAGAAAGCCAAGCCGCGAACAACACGAATCAAACCGATTTATGCACGTTCGGCCAAAAACTTTAACCACAAAGGTCACGAAGCATAGGAACGGTTTATCTATATTTTGACAATCGTCACCTTCGTGCCTTTGTGGTTCGTGCTTTTTATTTAGCGGCTATTTTGCCGATAAATTCAGAGTGTCAGCTCAAGCTGCTCGGCGCGTCTTCTTGCTGCGTGACGAACTCCGCTGCTGGCCTTGTTCCTCTTCTTCTTCTTCCATTCCCATCTGTTCTGGTTTTATCTTTTTTGCAAAACCCTGCATCTTCTTCAGCGTCTGCTGCTCTTCCTTCAGGTTCTGTTGCAGCAGCTTAACTGCCTTGTTGTGGCCCATGTCGCGCGCCAGAGTGATGAGCGAATCGTAAGCATTGATCTCATAGCTTTCGACCTTGGAAGCGGCGCTGATGCTGAAGACATCCAGAATGTCCTCAGCCGGGTCTTCGCTTTTAAAGGTTTCCAGTTCTTCCAGCAGCCCCTTCATGCCTTTGCATTCCGTCTGCTGCGGCTGCTCGCCCAGCTGTTCAAAAATCTGCTCCAGGCGTTGCACTTGTTTTTCCGTTTGCGCCTGGTGCGAGGCAAAGGCCTTCTGCAACTGTGGATTGGAGGCTTCTTCAGCCTGTTCGCCCAGGGCGTCTACCAGTTTCCGTTCGGCATCCAGCATGTCTGAAAGGTCATGTAAAAAAAGTTCATGTGCAGTTTGCATCGTTCACTCCTCAGTGGTCCGTTTGCAGTTAAGATTGCGGCAATCAAGACTGGGCTGCCTTCACGAAACAGTCACTGAGATGATTTACAGCTGCTCGGGTTGAAGGGGCGCTCGGGTTCCCGGAACGGGAAAGTCTCTGGCAGTGACCCACGAATCTCTCATCAACGGCAGCACAGGATTGCTACAATCCGAGCCATGGAGCCGGTCCATTCGGCTTCGCTTCGAGCCGAACACTGGTTTTCCCGAAAGGAGATCGCATGTTTTCACGCTCGATTTTCAAGATGTTCCTCGTCACCATCTTCCTGCTGGCGACCCTGGCCCGCGCAACCGCGGCTGCTCCTGCAGATAAAGAGGCGCAGAGTTCCGTCGGCTCAATTCACACTTACCTTATGCCAGACCTCTCGCTCAAGAGTATTTTCTCCGTTGCGGCATTGGCACTGCCCTCGGGAGCGGGATTCCGCAAAACCTGTAGATGTAGCTGCGGCAGTGCTCCGTGTGCCACTGACAAGGATTGCGGAGGAGGTATTGGCAGCTGCTCCGCCTTCATTAGCTGCTGCGCCAAAGGCGATAACACGTTGTCGTTCTCCGGCGCGGACAAATCGTCACGTAGAACAGAGCTGCCGGCCTTCAAGGGAAGCTGTAACTGACAAGAAGTCTCCCACGGCCTTTGCTCCGGCGGACTCCATTTTTCCGCCGGAGATTTGTTTTACTGAGCTCTTCCATCTTCCGGATGTAGCTCTTGCTGTCAAACTTTTTAGAAGTGCTGTTGAATGACATGTAGCGGACGTTGCCGAAGATTGGACGTTCAAACCATGGGCGGTCATGCTTGCCCACAATGGCCCATGCGATCCCGGCATAGCCGTTAGGGTCGCGGCCGTCGAGCTCATATTTGTCATTCAGGTAAACCGCCATCTGGAAGGCCCGCGCCGGAGTCTTGCTCCATTCCAGAATTTTTTTGGCCCAGTACATGCGCATATAGTTGTGCATAAAGCCGGTTTTCACCATCTGCAATTGCGCGGCATTCCACAGCGGATCATGCGTCTGCGCGTCTTCCAGCTGGCGTTCGCTGTAGATTTTGCGCGGATCGGCGGCGTGCTCGGCCAGGCTCTTGTGCGCCCACGGCGCTCCAGATTCAAAGTTGTCATAATCAGGATTGAAGCGGACAAAGTTAATCGCCAGCTCGCGGCGGACAATCAGCTGCTCCAGATAAGCTTCTTTTGCCGCATTGCCCGCGTCGGCTTTCTGGACAGCCAGCGCGACGGTGTGTGGACCAATGTGTCCGAAATGCAGATAGGCGGAAAGGCGGCTGGTGCCATCGCGCTCCGGCTTGTTGCGATCAACCGGATAATTTGCCAGCTCGTTCCTGATGAAACTTTTCAGCCGTTTGAGCGCCCGGTCTGTTCCGCCAACAATGTCGCTCACCGGCTGGACGGAACGATCCAGCTTCCATCCCTCAGTGATATCAATATCGGTGGGCAGCGATTTCACCCGGCGCGGCAGCTTCCACTCGAATTTTGCGCGCGTGTTCCCTACCGGCTGCAAAAATTGCGGCAGCAGTCGCCGGATGACCGGGCGCGCCGTATAAGCCCCATACTGTTCTTTCATCAGCAGCTTGGATGGGACAATCACGTCGGCATCGACGGTCCAGAACGGAACGCGTAGCTGATCGGCTACTTTTGCGCGCCATTGTTCCGGCTCGCGCATGGGATTCTCGTCGCCCACGACCAGAGCCGGACGAACCTGCTCGCAGAACTTCACCAGATGATGATCAGGATAGCGGCGAAAGATAAAGTCGATACCGCGTTTCTTCAGGCCATTGGCAATCGCCGGGATTCCCTGATTCAGAAAACGGTAATGCCGCAGATTGGCATGCGAATAAAACGGCACTGGAGCAAAAAAGACAACGCACGGCTTCCCTAGCGCATTCGCCGCCTGCACTGCGACTTCAAGGGCTGGATTATCAAGCGCCCGCTGGGCCCGCTGCATCCAGTAGATCACGCACTGGCCATCCGGGTCGGGTTCGCCCGAACGGCGTACCGTGACACGGGCGTTTGAACGCAGACGATCAACTTCGTCCATCTTTAACAACTATCACGATTACGCCGTTGGAGTCTTTTAGCCCCATGAGCAGAAGCCAGAGCTGCTTCTTCCAGGCCCAGCTGGGACCTGCGCAGCGAACCATTTGCTCATCGCAAAGAAGAGCTCTTTTATTTCGGCGATTTGGGTTTGAGCGCAGGGAGGAATGCTATTTGTTAGAAATTTTAATCAGCGATTAAGCTATAGACCCATTAGATTTACGGATTCCTTAAATACAAGCGTCAATGTTTATAACAGCTTGGACGATTACTGCCGATGAATTATTAGAAATTCAAAAATTTCCATTTACTTACGCGAGGGACATGTCCTAGAGTACATGAACTAAGTACCGGCGTCGGCCTAGACGGACAGGCCACGCCGGTTAATCAAACTGCTTCTTCTGCAAGCTGCGTCAAGACTATACGGCGCAACCGGAGGTGCAGTAGCAATACAGCCTGCTCGAATTTTACCGACGTTCAACCCCGGAAGGATGCTGGGGCGGTAAAGGTTGCGGCCTACGCGATACAAATTTAAAAACGTCGCAACGGAAAAGAGAACAAAAACAGATGAAGAGCTCTTCTTTGGCTTCCGGCAAAGAAAGCATTCTAGTTGTTGACGACGATCCGAGCGTTCTGCAGTACACCAGGGGCCTGTTGGAAATGGCCCATTATCGGGTAGAAACGGCGTCGTGCGGCACAGAAGCGGTAGGACGGCTTCAGGGTGGCGAAAAACCAGACCTGATTCTGCTGGACATGTCCATGCCACAGATGGACGGGTTGCGCACAATTGAAGGATGCCGTGCGGTACGCCCGGAGCAGAAGATCGTTGTGCTCTCCTGCGACACAAGTACCAGCATGGTCGTTGAAGCCATCCGCCGGGGAGCCCTGGATTACATTATCAAGCCGTTCTACCTCTCTCACTTGCAAGCCCTCATGGGCCGTTGGCTTCCGCCAAAAGCAAAATGTGCTGAGTCAGCGGGAAGTGATTGTGAGCCCATTGATGGCGAAGTTTTTTTCCTGGCCAGCAGTCCCGCCATGCGGAAGATCCGCAGCCAGGTTACGCAGTTGGCAAAGATTGAGATTCCCGTATTGCTGCTGGGCGAAAGTGGCGTGGGCAAAGAAGTGGTGGCGCGGCTGATACACAAGCTATCTCCACGCGCCAACCGCCCATCCGTGAAGGTAAACTGCGCAGCCATTCCAGCCGATCTGTTGGAAAGCGAGCTGTTCGGCTATGAGACGGGCGCATTCACAGGCGCTACAAAAACCAAGCCAGGGAAATTCGAGCTGTGCGATCAGGGCACCATTCTTCTGGATGAAATCGGTGAGATGAGCCCGCTGCTGCAAGCAAAACTATTGCACGTGCTTCAGGATGGCCAATTTGCCCGTTTGGGTGGGCGGTCAACCCTCACTGCCGATTTCCGCCTGCTCGCCGCCACCAATATCAACATTGAGGAAGCCATAGAGAATGGTACATTTCGCGAAGACCTCTTCTACCGTCTCAACGCTTTTACGATACGTATTCCTCCCTTGCGCGAGCGCCGGGAGGAAATCGAACATCTGATGCGGCATTTCCTATCTGATTTTTCTTCAAAGTGTAATCAACCGCGGCCGCAACTTTCTCCCCGTCTGATTCAGGCATGCAAACAATACCACTGGCCTGGAAACCTTCGTGAACTGGGTAACTTCGTCAAAAGATTTGTGGTATTTCAGGATGAGGAACAGATGATTTCCGAACTGGAAGAAAAAGGCAGCAACCTTGGCGCCTATGCTGAAATTCAGCGTAGGGCTATTCAAGTGGAAAGTCAGGACAATGACGCTGCAGGGTTAAAGTCGCTGATGAAAGACCTGAAACATTCAGCGGAGATCAAGGTAATAGAAGAGGCTTTAGCCGCGACCAATTGGAATCGCAAGATGGCGGCTCTTCGCCTGAAAATCAGCTGCAAAGCTCTGCGTTACAAAATCAAGCAATACCACATATCGCCTCCGGAGCCGGTTCACGCGATCACGCTGCGCGGGGCAAGGGCGACCAACGCCTAAAAAATACTCGTTCTCACCCGCAGCTTTTCACACTGCTGTGCCAGTTCAAAGCAGCGGCACGGTTTCCTCAAGCGGTCGCCAGACCTCCATTTGCATGTGTCCAGTTCGCATACGTGTTGCAATTCCTTGCGCTTAGTTCCACATAGGGAAACCATGTTCCCGTGCCGCACGGGAAAAGCTTTTCCCCTCCTGTATGGTTTACGCGCTGTACAAGATAAAGCGCTATGGGAATTTCCAAACTCTGACGTTAACTAAGTTGCAGAAACAAAGCTTCTTACCAGACACAGAAGTCTTTCATGTGCCGAAGGAAATCCGGGCGCGGTGAAGATGGCCCTATGACTGCAATTACTCATGGCAGAATTCATTGCTCATAGCTGCGCGATGAATATTTTCGCTGGCCGAAGGCGGTGCTCGCCGCTCTTCGGCTGGCTTTTTTATCAGGAGAAGGAGTATCCAATGAGTCGGCAAAACAACTTTAAGAAAATTGTCGCGGTATTCGCGTGCTACATGGTGCTGACACTCAATTTCAGCCAACTCTATGCCAGTGGTCCAGGCGGACAGGCAACCACAACCACTGGAACAGGAGGTGGTACCGGCACCGGAGGCGGGACGGCTGGCGGACGGAATCTGGCTTCGCTCAAGACCGTTTCGATCCCCGGACCAACAGCTTCCGAATTAAGCAGCGTGATTCAGAATAAATCTGCGGCAATAGCGCTGGGCAAAGCTTTTTTCTGGGAGATGCAGTTTGGTAGTGACGGCAATACGGCATGCGCAAGCTGCCACTTTAATGCTGGTGCAGATAGCCGCTCTTTCAACCAGACTGATCCAGGTTTGCGGCGGGTCGACGGCAATGGCAATCCAGCGGCCGACTCCAACACCTTCAAGGCAGGGTTCGGAGCCAATCACCAGCTCAGCGTCACTGATTTTCCTCTGCACCGGCTGGCTGACGTGAACAATCAGGCGTCTGCGGTCCTATCTGAGAACAACAATATTGTCGGGTCGCAGGGAGTGTTCCGCTATAACTTCAATGACGTGATTCTGGCGCATGCGGCGGAAGATGAAACCGCGATTGCTGATCCAGTATTCAGCGTCGCGGATGGGAACGGTGGATCCGTCAACGTCAGGCGCAGCACTCCACGCAATGCGCCGTCGGTGATCAATGCTGTTTTTAACTATCGCAACTTCTGGGATGGCCGGGCTCAAAACACTTTCAATGGCGTGAATCCCTTCGGCACGGGTGATCCGCATGCGGAATTGCTCCGCGTGGATCCTTCCGGCCCGCATGGCGTCAACTCAGTGATATTTCGGCTCTCGAATTCTGCCCTGGCGTCACAAGCCGTTGGCCCTCCGGGCAGCGATGTTGAAATGTCAGCCACGGGGCGGCCATTTGTGAAGATGGGCAAGAAGATGCTCACTCTCGCGCCATTGGCAAAGCAGGTGGTTTCGAAAAATGACAGCGTGCTTGGCGATTTAAGCCTCGCACCGGCAAATGGATTGAATACCAATTACGTCGCCATGATCCAGGCGGCCTTCCAGCCGCAATGGTGGAACTCTAGCGCGGTCGTGGATGCAAACAGCAACTTCCTGCACACGGGATCACCGCTGAACACCAATGAGTACTCCATGATGGAATACAACTTCTCGATGTACTGGGGAGTTGCTATCCAGCTCTATGAAGCAACCCTGGTTTCAGATAACTCGCGCTTTGATCAGTTCATGGATGGGAACCACAATGCTCTCACGTCTTTGGAACAACAGGGCATGAGCGCATTCAGCGGAAAAGGCAATTGCACCAGATGCCACAGCGGCGCCGAGTTGAGCGATGCGGTTGTTTCCAATATCGCCGGCGGGACAGTTGAACGGCTTCCCGGCGGCGCCTGGCACGATATTGGCTTCCACAATATTGGAGCCAGACCCACCAATGACGATCTGGGGCTTGCCGCTCCCGATCCTTCCGGTTTGGCGTCTCTCTCGGTCGCCAAGCTCGCAGCTTCCGGCCAACTTACTGGGACAAAAGTTCCGGCAGGCTCGGCCGTAAGCGTCAACGGTGCTGTCAAAACACCCGGGTTGCGCAATGTTGAATTGTCCGCGCCTTTCTTCGCCAACGGCGGTCAGGCTACCCTGGCACAGTTGGTGGATTTCTACAGCCGGGCCGGAGACTTCCCGTCTGCTGACGTTGATCCAAACCTTACACGCGCCGGATTTAGCGACACTGAGAAGGCTGCAGTTGTGGCCTTTTTGAAAGCGTTGACCGATGAGCGCGTAAGGGCCCAGAGCGCGCCCTTCGACCATCCATCGTTGGTTCTTCCCAACGGAATGGTCAAGGTAAACGGAGCCTGGCAGGAACAGATCATCACCATTCCCGCAACTGGGGCCGGTGGCGGAGCCGCGCTAGGAAAGTTCTGTGACTCATTGTCCGGAGCGTCCAGCCAAACCTGCAACTGAGAACTTGTAGGTTTAGCAATGAGAGGCCTTCCTTCCGGGGGCCTCTCATTTTTTTTGCAGCCACGTCAATCAGGAAGCATGGCTGCGGCGACACTTTCATCACCGGCAGAAAATACTTCTTGTTGCTTCGAGAAAATTTCCTTGAGCGCCGCAACGATAATGAAACTGATGATCACCAGCAGCATCCATGAGCTGATCTTGGTTGGTCCCACGATGGCCCACTGCCGCTTCTGGTGCGGGTATTGCCATGCTCCAAAATAGGTAGCGATGTTTTCCGCTATCCATATGAAGAAGCCGATCAAAAGAAATGAAAGCGCCAGAGGCATTCGGCGCTCTTTCTTAAGGACGATGAAATTGACTTGGGTGCGTCGGAACAGCAAGAGCACGCAGGCAGCCAGCGGCCAACGTAGATCCACCATGTAGTGATTGGTAAAAAAGTTTGCATAAATGGCAGCACTCAGGCCGACGGCAAGAGTGAACGACGGAAATTCGGTCAGCCGAACTCGCATAATTCGCCAGGACTGCATGATGTAGCTGGCAACGGATGCGTACATAAATCCGCTGTACAAAGGGACCGTCTTCAAGTGGAAAAACGCCGGCTCAGGATAACTCCACGACCTGATGGACGGCGAAGTCTTGAATAGCTCAAGCCCAACACCCACCAGATGGAACACAGAGAGCACTGCCACTTCTCGCCAGTTCTCAAGCCGAACTGCAACGAGTAGTATCTGAATCGCAATCGCGCTCAGAAACAAGAAGTCATAGCGGGCAAGGCCGGGAATGGAAACGTGCCCCGAGATCGCCAGAAGAAGCAGAAACGATCCCGCAAAAACACACGAAGCAGCCTGCTTGAGGCCGAAAACGAGGAACTCGCAGGTTCCGGCGGCAATGCGCGGACCTATCAGGCGCGAGAGCATGGGCTCTACCAGGAGCGGAACGCGGCTGGCAATAGAACTGTTCATGAGACTCGACCGCAGAGATTGCTGAGGGGGATTTGGTTCAAGGCAATCTTCCACCTTTCCGGCACAAGCCCGAAATAGAGCGTATGATCGGTTTACCACTCATGACAACTTCTGTGAAGACCAAAACGCGGCTTTGCCCCATCTGTCACGGCTCCGGACTTAAAGACGGTATGCGGTGCTCTGCATGTGCCGGCAAGGGCGAAATCCCGCACGCTGCCCCAGCCAAAGCCGAATAATTCGAGGGCGATAAGAATTCTTCTTTGCTGCGCTGAAGCAGGCTGCTGCCAACCAGTATGATGGAAACACAGTGAAGCAGCACTCCATCCGACTACTGGCCCTGGATATTGACGGCACGTTGACCGATCCGAATTTCCAGGTGCCCGCCCGCAATATAGCGGCCCTGCGCGCAGCCCATGAAGCCGGCATCGAGATCATTCTGGCCACAGGACGCCGCCATGACTATGCGCTGCCCATTGCCCATGAACTCGGCTTCCCTATCTGGCTTATCAGCTCCAATGGAGCGCTGATCCGCTCCAGCGACAGCCAGACGTTTTTTACCGACCGTTTGCCCGCAAAAACCGCCGCCGAGCTCATTCAATATATGGACGAATTTCGCGGGCATGCCGTGCTTACGTTTGATCGCGCCACCAATAAGCCGGGGAATGATTCATTGGTGCTGGAAAGCGCCGACGAGCTAAACAAGACTGTTTCACGCTGGCTGCAGGTAAATCGGCCTTATATCAAGTTCGTCTCGCCGCTGGAGGATGCCTTGACCGAGGATCCCTTGCAGGCCATGTATTGCGGCCGGGTGGCGTTGATGGAAGGCTTGCAGAAGCGGCTCAGCCAGGCTGATTTTCTGGATAAAATCACCGTCATGAAGACCCAATATGACCATCGCGACCTCTGCATTTTGGATATCCTGAATCGGGAATGTTCCAAAGGTCACGCGTTAAAGCGGTGGGCCAGGGAACGTGGGCTCAGGCGGGAGCAGGTGATGGCTATCGGAGATAACCACAATGATCTGGAAATGCTTGAATACGCGGGAGTTGCGGTTGTGATGGAAAATGCATCTCATGAACTGAAGCAGAACGGTTGGAGGGTAACCGGCAGTAACGCCGAGAGCGGCGTGGCCCAAGCTTTAGAGGAGATTTTGGGGCTGGCTTTCAGCGTCTAATTAGGCGAGAATATATCTCTTGCGCTGATATGAAATTTTCAAGAACATTAACGATCACGGCCCTCCTTGCCTTCGCGCAAATGTCGGCTTTTGCCGGCCAGATTGCCATCCTGAAGAATGGCTTTTCCATCCATTTTGACCACAAAGAGCAAAACTCCAAGTCCACCCGGCTTTTTACCTCCACCGGATACCTCGATATTGCCAGCGACCAGATTACGTCCTTTGAACAGGACGAAACTCCTGTTGTGCCTGAGCCGGCCCCGGTTGCCGCAGCTCCTTCCACCCAGCTAACTACTCCGGCTATGGCTGCGAAGCCCTTGGTTATCAAGCCAACGGTTAGCAAGCAAATGGCGGACAAGCTTTCGGCAAATCCTATTCCGGCGGTTCAGCCGGTTGCAATGAAAGCCACGGCTCCGGCCGGCGCAGCCGCAGCGGCCCTTGATCTAGATCAGGTGGTACGCGAAGCCAGCGACCGGAACCGGCTTGATCCCGACTTTGTGAGCAGCGTGATCATGGCGGAGAGCAACTTCAAGACCCACGCAATATCGAAAAAGGGCGCTCTTGGGCTTATGCAGCTGATGCCCTCAACCGCAGCCGAGCTCGGCGTGGCTGATCCTTTTGATCCCAGGGCAAACGTGGAAGCAGGCGCTGCCCACTTGAGCGCGCTGCTGGACCGCTACAATAACGATCCAATTAAAGCGCTGGCGGCCTACAATGCCGGAGCGCATCGGGTAAAGCAGTACAACGGCGTGCCGCCATATCGTGAAACACGCGCTTACATCAATAAAATTGTTCGCGACTTCAATGCCAAGAAGCGCGCTCAGATGAAAGCGGCTGGCGTAACGAATGCGTCGACCACCCCGGCCAAAGCCGCCGGTCCCAAGTCCGTTAAGAAGCCAAAACCGCAGCAAGCCAGCGTAGCCAAGTCCGCAAGTCCGGCATAAGCATCACAGCATGAGCAGCAAAGCGCGTCCTGCCCGCAGGGCGCTTTTTTGTATGATGATTAGGCCCGACTTAACTACATGAGCAAAAAAAGATTTCTGATCACCACTCTGGTGCTGGTTGTGCTGGCCGGGCTGGTCTATCTCCAGGTGAGGGCCTGGAAGAAATTCGACTGGCACCGCTTCTGGGTGGCGACCCACAACACGAACAAGTTTTATCTGGTGGCTGGCGTGGCGCTGGTCTATGCCGACTATATTCTTCGCGCCATGCGCTGGAAGATCATGCTGCGTCCGGTATGTGAAGCCAAGACCTCTGATCTGGTTGCGCCCACCATGATCGGATTTGCGGGGCTGGCCCTGCTGGGAAGGCCCGGAGAGTTTATCCGCCCATACCTGATCTCGCGCAAAGTGAATTTGAGCATGGCGTCGCAACTGGCGGTGTGGACCGTGGAACGCATTTTTGACATGGGCGCTTTCGCCCTGATCATGGCCATAAATATCCTGTGGTCAAGGGACACGCTCAGCCGACTTCCGGGCTTTGCCAACTCCGCCCGGCGACACTTTTTGGGCCATGAAATTTCGTCCTTCACTTACTTTGAATTGTTTGCGCTGGCGTTGCTGGTGGGCGTGTGCTTTGTGGCCCTGCTGGCGTTCCGTGCGAGGAAAAACCCCGCGACCGCATCAACCTTTTTTGTACGGCTGTTTGGACGAATATCGCCTAAGTTGGGCCATGCAATTGGCAAACGTGTTCTGGCCTTTGGCGAAGGCCTGAACACCGTGAAAGACATGAAGTCTTTCTTTCAGTTATCCGCGTTATCGATTGTGATTTGGCTTTTTATAGGATTTGCTTATCTTGCGGTCACGCACGCCTATTCCATCCACCGGCTTTCGCAAATGACGCTTTCCAGCGTCTTTCTGCTGACTGCAGCCAGTGTTGTGGGCGGCATCTTGCAGCTGCCGGTAGTCGGCGGAGGATCGCAGCTCGCGACCATCGGAATGCTGCGCGGCGTTTTCAGCCTCTCGCCTGAGTTGGCGACCAGTTGCGGCATCATGCTCTGGCTGGTGACTTTTATGTCCGTCACCCCGGCGGGGCTGGCAATGGCGCGGTCAGAACATGTATCGATTACCCAGATTGAGGAAGAGAGCATTCAGCAAGAAGAGAAGGCGCTGGAAGAGGAATCGGGAGATCGGGACATCAGGTAATCGGGAAAATAAGAACCCTACCGCTGATAAACGCTGATGATACTGATCGAAAAAGAATTTCTGTGGCAATTCTGGCGATTGCTTCCTCTGCTTCCTCCTTTCCTCTGCGTTTCAAGGGTTTGCTGTTGCGAGCTCCGATGTTCCGATGACCCGATCACCCGATCTCCTCCTCCCTGTTACAATCTTAGTCATCACACCCCCATTGAAAGTGCCGGTTAAGACACAATGAAATGTCCGTTTTGCGGGTTCGAAAATGACAAAGTGGTGGACTCGCGTGAGAGCAAGGAAGGCGAATCGATTCGCCGCCGCCGCGAGTGCCTGAAGTGTGAAAAGCGCTTCACCACCTACGAGCGCATCGACGAAATCCCTTACATGGTAGTGAAAAAAGACGGTCGCCGGGAGAAGTTTGAGCGGCAGAAGATCCTGGCCGGACTGCTGCGGGCGTGTGAGAAACGGCCAATCTCGATGGGCAAGATGGAACAGATTGTGAATGAAGTGGAGCAGTATGTTATCGATTCACCCGAGCGTGAGCGGACCGCCAGCGAACTGGGCGAGCAGATCATGAACAGCCTCAAGCAGATCGATAAAGTCGCCTATATACGCTTCGCCTCCGTTTATCGCGACTTCAAGGACGTGGGCGAATTCCACTCTGAACTGGAGTCGCTGCTCAATGCGAAAGACGATAAGGCGAAGCCGGTCAAGAGCAAGGCGGGTGCGAAATAAAATCTCAACACTGATTTCACTGATCTACGCTGATAACTAATTTTGCTCTAATTTGATTTTTTTTGTCATCGGTGTTCATCAGTGGTAAGACAGAAAAACTATGGCACACAAGGTTACGCTCATTCCTGGAGACGGCATCGGCCCTGAAGTTACGAACGCCGCTGTGCGTATTGTGGATGCGTCCGGCGTAAAGATTGAATGGGAGAAGTTTGCCGCTGGCTCGGAGGCCTTTGCTAAATATGGCGAATACATTCCCAAAGAGCTGACGCAATCTATTGAGAGCACAGGGCTGGGTCTGAAAGGGCCGGTGACCACGCCAATCGGCGGCGGATTTTCCAGCATCAACGTTGCCCTGCGCAAGCAGTTTGAGCTGTTCGCGAATTTCCGCCCTATCCGCAACCTGCCTTCCCTGCCCACGCGCTACCCCAGCGTGGACCTGGCTATCTGCCGTGAAAATACAGAAGGCCAGTATTCAGGAATCGAGCACGAAGTTGTGCCGGGAGTGGTGGAGTCGCTGAAGATCATCACGGAGAAGGCTTCCACGCGCATCGCGCGGTTTGCATTTGAATATTCGCGACGGGAAAAACGCAAACGGGTACACGCCATTCATAAAGCCAACATCATGAAGATGAGTGACGGCCTTTTTCTGCGCTGCTGCCGTGAGGTGGCCAAGGAATATCCGGAGATCACCTACGGCGAGCACATTATCGACAACACCTGCATGCAGTTGGTGATGAATCCGTATCAGTATGACGTGCTGGTAATGGAAAACCTTTACGGCGATATTATTTCCGACCTGTGCGCCGCGTTTGTCGGCGGGTTAGGGCTAGTTCCCGGAGCGAATATCGGCACGCACTGCGCCATCTTTGAGGCTGTGCACGGGTCGGCGCCGGACATCGCGGGCAAAGACATTGCCAATCCTACAGCGGTATTGCAATCGGCGGTGCTGATGCTGCGCCACATGGGCGAAGTGGAGCCCGCGGAGAAAATCCATGCCGCTCTGGAAAAAACGTATAAAGAAAAACTTCACCTTACCCGCGACGTGGGCGGTACCGCCGGCACCAGCGAGTTCGCCCATGCCGTGATCGCCAACATGGAACATGTGGCTGTGGCCACCGGTGATTGAAAATCTTACGGCGGATAAACGCGGATTCACGCGGATAAAGCAACAATCGTGGATATTGGGGGACCATAAAATCGATGGCTTGGATCAACATTTCGCACTTTTCTGATCCGCGTTTATCAGCGTTTATCCGCGGTAAGATTTTTTTATGTTCGGCACTGATCTCGCTGATTTTGCTTTTAGGTTGCAGCAAATCCCAACCCGCTTCTGAGCAGCCCGCGCCGAAAGCGGCTACTATCCCCATCGACCCTGGAACGGCAGGGACGATCAGCGGTGTAGTTAGCCTTAAAGGCCAGCCACCTAAGATGAAACCGCTCGACATGACGGCTGATCCTGGGTGTCCGACGGGACCTCAGCCGGCAGAAGTGGTGGTGGCAAACGCGGGTAAGCTGGCAAATGTTTTTGTTTATGTGAAAGAAGGCTTGCCGCAGGGCAATTTTGCTGTTCCAAGCGAACCGGTGGTGCTCGACCAAAAGGGCTGCCGCTATAACCCGCACATTCTGGGCATTATGGCCGGCCAGCCCCTGAAGATTACCAACACTGATACGGCAGACCACAACATCCATGACATGCCGAGCAATAACCCGGCTTTCAATGAGTCGCAGATGCCCACAGACAAGCCGGTTATCAAGAAGTTTGGTAATCCGGAGATGATGATTCCGGTGCAGTGCAACCAGCACCCGTGGATGCGGGCTTACATCAACGTAATGTCCAACCCTTATTTCGCGGTGAGCGCCCCCGACGGAAGCTTTGAGATCAAGAACCTGCCTCCGGGGGAATACACGATTGCCGCGGTACATGAGAGATTTGGCGAGCAGACAATGAAGGTGAAAGTCGGGCCGAAGGAGAACGGGAAGGCTGGGTTTGTATATTCGGCGGCAGGGCAATAAACCTTTGAAACACAGAGGCACGGAGTAACCAGAGGTTTTAAGAATCGGGAAACTTTATCCCTCGCGAATCAATGATTGAATGAGCTAACGATCAATTACTTGTGGTGTAACTTTTCATTTAACGGCTTTCGTAATTCTTAAATTCCTCCGCTTCCTCTGTTCCTCTGTGTTTCAAGGTTTTGCTTTTTAGCAGTTGAAAGGGGTTGTATTTGGCCTCTGAACCAAAGCCGGATGTTAAAATAATCAGTACTCTCGGGGAGCAGTTCTGACCTCTTCCACCTATAACGCAGCGCATCATCGCTTTACCGTGTTTGTTGCCGCGCTGGCTTTCCTGCTGATCATTGCCGGCGGGCTGGTCACCAGCAACAACGCGGGCCTGGCCGTCCCTGATTGGCCCACCAGCTTTGGGCATTTGTTCAAGATTCCCAAAATGATCGGCGGGGTAAAGTTTGAGCATACGCACCGCATGATCGCCGAATTTGTCGGCCTGCTGACGATCATTGTCGCCATATGGACATGGCGCGTGGACAAGCGCCGCTGGATGCGCGGGCTGACGATAGGCGCGGTATTGGGCGTGATTTTCCAGGGACTCCTAGGCGGCTTGACGGTGCTGAATTTTTTGCCGCCAGCCATTTCCACCGCCCACGGCACCGTGGGCCAGACGATGTTCTGTATGCTGGCGGTAATTGCGGTTTTCACCGGCCGAAGCTGGCTGGATGAGCCGATAGAAAAGATCTCTCGCAAAGATGCCAGGCCACTACTGCGGCACTGCTGGATGCTGATCGGCTTTCTTTATCTGCAACTGATTTTGGGCGCGGCTTTCCGTCATGTCTGGACCAAGTGGGGGCCCATGGGATCGAACCACTGGCCGACGCACAAAATAGTTCATGTGCTACTTTATCCTCACATCCTGAACGCCTTATTAGTAACGGTGTTGCTGCTTTACGTGAGCCTGCGAACTTTGACCAAGCATTCCAACATCCCGCACCTGCGCCGCCCTGCCTTATGGCTTTTGGTACTGCTGATTGGTCAGCTTGTGCTGGGCGTAAGCGCGTACGTGGTTCGCGTGATCCAAGGCATCAATGAAGCCCAACCGACAATGACCCTGGTCGCGATAACTGTCGCGCATCTGGCTGTTGGCGCGCTGATTCTGGCGCTCGCTATGGTTCTTACAATCCAGGCTTACCGGCACACGGGTGACCCGGCAACAGTGATCCCATTTGATCGCCAGCGTGAGGTGGCAACGGCGTGAGCAGCATCCCACAACGGCTGGATCAAGAGCCATCGGTCACAACCACGGCTCCTGCGGGTCCGGTGGTACTGAAAAAGAATTCCGTTCTAGGCGATTACTTCCAGCTGTTCAAGGTACGCGTGACCTCGCTGGTTGTGATGACGGCGTGGGCCGGCTGCTACATGGGCGCGTCTAAAAGTGGCGTTTCCTCGCTCACGTGGACGTTGCTCAACGCGCTGATAGGCATCGGATTAACCTGCGCCGGTTCAGCGGCTTTGAATGAAGTCCTGGAGCACAAGATTGACGCGCTGATGCGGCGCACACGTAACCGTCCCCTGCCTGCGGGCAGAATGAGTCTAGCGACGGGGTTGACGGCAGGGATTCTGGCAACTGTGCTGGGACCGGTTTATCTTTCCTTCACGACAAACATTCTCACCGGCGCCCTGGCCTTTGCCACAGCAGTGACGTATCTCGCGTTTTATACGCCGCTCAAGCGCGTCTCTCCGATCTCAACTTTTGTGGGGGCGTTTCCTGGGGCCATGCCGCCGCTGCTGGGTTGGACGGCCGTCCGCGGCAAACTGGAAATTGAAGCGGTCTTTCTGTTCCTGATTGTCTTCTTCTGGCAGTTCCCGCATTTTCAGGCCATTGCGTGGATGTACCGCGAAGACTACGAAGCCGCCGGAATCAAGATGCTGCCCGTGGTCGATAAAGCCGGACATAGCGTAATCCGCCAGATGTTTACCTACTGCTCGACACTGATTCCCGTAAGCCTGGTTCCGGCCACGGCCCTGCTGCGGATGACCGGCAAGATTTATCTCTTCGGCGCGCTTGTGCTCGGCCTGGGATTTCTGTGGTTTGTCTTCCGACTGGCGCGCACCAAACTTCCTACCACATCACCTGATTCGCGGCTTTTTGCCCGCCAACTGCTGCAAGCTAGCGTGATCTATTTACCACTGCTTTTTGCCCTGATGATGCTGAATGTGGTGCATTCATAAGTTATGCCAACTGCTTTACAGGAAACAAGTTCCGCCACACCCGAGCAAGACACATTCTCAGCCATACGTGTTGAAGATATACGCCACAGCTATGGCAAGCGCGCGGCACTCAAAGGAATTTCTTTCGATGTAGCAGCGGGCGAAATCTTTGGACTGCTTGGCCCCAACGGCAGCGGCAAGACAACGCTGTTCCGGATTCTTTCCACGCTCATGCTGCCGACGAGCGGCCGCGCCCTGGTTTCTGGTTTTGACTCTACCAAGCAACCTGATGAAGTTCGGCGGCGAATTGGCGTGGTCTTCCAATCCAAGTCCGTAGATCTGAAACTGACTGCGGCAGAAAACCTCTGGCATCAGGGGCACCTATACGGACTGCGCGGAGCAAACTTAAAGTCACGCATTCAAGAAATGCTGGAACGCATTGCTCTTGCTGATCGTGGGAAAGACAAAGTTGAAACATTTTCCGGCGGAATGCAGCGCCGTGTGGAGCTGGCCAAAGGACTGATGCATCGGCCGAGCGTGCTGCTGCTGGACGAGCCAACAACAGGGCTCGATCCCGGGGCGCGCCGTGATTTGTGGCTTTACCTGGACGAGCTGCGGGCGCGGGAAAAAGTTTCCATCATCGTCACCACGCACCTGATGGAAGAAGCCGAGCACTGCGACCGCCTTGCGATCATGAACCTGGGTGAGATTGTTGGTCTGGGAACGCCTGCGGAACTGCGCAGCCAAATCGGCGGGGACGTGGTAATGCTGGAAGCTGCAGACCCGGTGGATTTGGGGCAAAAGATCCAGGAGCGCTTCAACATCGCAACCACGGCGTTGGACGGAAAAGTCCGGCTGGAAATTAAAGATGGGTTGAAGTTTGTGACGGCGGTGGCCGAAGCGATGCCGGGGACAATCCAGTCAGTTTCCATTAGCAAGCCCACATTGGACGATGTATTCATCAGCCGCACTGGACATAGGTTCTGGACGGAGCAAGAACAGGAGTAGCTTCCACCACGGAGGCACTGAGACACGGAGAAGAAAGACCGGGAAAAACACTTTCACTGATCAACACCGGATGACACGGATCGGAATGGGATTGGCAGGAATGGAAATCAAACAATGAAGAGCGTGACGCGATGAAAGGGAACAAGCAATGAGTACTGAAATCATCACGCCAGCAGCGACCGCATCGAACAGTATGGCCCTGCCCAGGGTAAATCCTCTGCTGCCGGCCTTCACTTTATGGTGGCGAGAGGTCGTGCGCTTCTATCGCCAGCCGGCGCGCGTGGTAGGCGTGGTGGTTTCACCGCTGTTGTTCTGGGTCGTGATCGGCGCTGGATTTGGCACGTCACTGCAGAAAGGCGCCACCGGTACGGGCAATTTCCTGAATTATTTCTTTCCCGGCGCGCTGATGATGATTGTGCTCTTTACTTCGATTTTTACCATGATGTCAGTGATTGAAGACCGGAATGAAGGCTTTCTTTTGTCAGTAATGGTTGCGCCCGTGCATCGATCAGGGATTGTGCTGGGCAAAGTTCTTGGCGGGACAACGCTTTCCACCATCCAAGGATTGCTATTTCTGGTATTTGCGCCCTTCATCGGCTTGAAGATCGGTGTTGAGCAATTCCTGATTGTAGTGCTCGTCACGTTCCTAGTTGCTTTTTCGCTTACCGCGCTCGGATTCGTGATCGCATGGCGCATGGAATCGTCACAGGGCTTTCACGCCATTATCAATCTCTTCCTGATTCCCCTGTGGATGCTTTCCGGAGCGCTGTTTCCGGTGAGCGGAGCGTCGGGCTGGATCCAATGGCTTATGCGCATCAATCCACTCACTTACGGTATGGACGCGCTGCTGCTCACACTGTTTCCCGCAACAACGCACACCACCACTTTGAGCTTGTGGCCGTCAATAGGCGTGTTGGCGCTGTTTGCCGCGATTGTATTCATGGCAGGATTTGTTGTCGCCAATCGCCGCCGCACGCTCCCCGCGGCGTAAGACAAATGACCGACTACAGCCTCTTCCCCGCCCTGAATGCCACGTTGAACGGCGCCAGCGCAGTCCTGATCACCACCGGACGCGCGCTGATCGCGCGGCAACAGATCAGGCTGCATCGAGCATGCATGATCGCCGCTTTCACAACGTCGAGCGTTTTTCTGGTCAGCTATCTCTATTACCACGCGCACGTTGGTTCGGTGCATTTTCCCGGCCAGGGCTGGGTTCGGCCGGTCTATTTCGCAATTTTGATTTCGCACACGATTCTGGCTGCGGCCGTGGTCCCGCTGGTACTCATGTCACTGACGTATGGGCTAAAGTCGCGATTTGACCGCCACCGTAGAATCTCCCGATGGACCTTTCCTGTATGGCTTTATGTCTCAGTCACTGGCGTAATTGTTTATGTGATGCTTTACCAGATTTATGGCGGGCACGCGTAGATTGATCTAGAATGACCCTGTTTTTTCTGGCACATCTTCCAAGAGATCACGGCCCGCTGGTATATTAAAAATATTCGTAAAGGAAAATCCCTTCTATGGCGAAGAGCGTAAACAAAGTGATTCTGGTGGGAAATCTGGGCAAAGACCCGGAAGTTAAATTCACACCCAGCGGCGTTCCCGTGGCCAAATTCAGCCTCGCAACCAATGAACGTTATAAAGACAAGGGCGGCGAATGGCAGGACCGCACGGAATGGCACAACATTGTAGCGTGGCAACGGCTGGCGGAGATCGTCGGCGAGTACGTGAAAAAGGGGTCCAAGATCTATATTGAAGGGCGGCTGCAGACCTCGAGCTGGGAAGACAAGCAGAGCGGAGAAAAAAAATACCGCACTGAGGTGGTCGCGAGTGATCTGGTGCTACTGGGCGGGCGCGGTGAGGGCGGCGGCGACCATGAAGGGCGTTCGTCGCGCGGAGCTGCGGCGTCTTTTGACCAACGCACTTCTCATTCTGAGGAACACGCCCCGGCGTCAGCCGAGATCACCGATGAGGACATCCCTTTTTAGGAAGAACTCAGCTTATGCGGAAGTGGCCTTCAAGGCCGTATGAATCGAGGGCAAATCGATCCGAGCTGAGTAGCGTGCTGGCATTTGCTAGAGCTTTGCCGGAAAATCCTGCATAATCAATCCAATCCTGCCGTTCTTTGTAACGAGAGATGACAATTTTTGTCACTTTCTGCTAGAATATAGTTCTTAAATCCCAATACAGCCTTATACGTGGCCACAAAAGCCCTATATGTATCAACGGCTTAAGGACATTCTCAATCGCCAGAGCGAGTTGGCGAACAACATGCACGTACATCTAGCAATTCGCGGGTTCGATTTGCCAGTGAATGCTCGCAAATTTACCGACGAAACTGAATTCCAGAAGGAAGAGAGACTCTAAAAATGCGCAAACAAAAAGGTTTTTCATTAATCGAGCTGCTGATCGTGGTTGCGATCATCCTGATCATTGCCGCCATCGCAATTCCGAACCTGCTGCGTGCCCGTATTTCAGCCAATGACTCGGCTGCGGCCGCCACTATCCGCACCATCAACACCGCGGAAGTGACATATTCAACAACCTATGTCGCTTCTGGCTATGCAAACACCTTTACGAAGCTCGGCCCTGATGCCGCAGGTTGCGTAGCTCCAACTGCTGCCGCTGCTTGCCTGGTCGATAACGTGCTCGGTTGCGCTGCTAACAACCCGTGCCCCAAGGGCGGATATAATTACTTTCTGACAGCTGCCGTTGTTGGCCCGCCGGTCGCCGATTACACCACCAGCGCAGGCCCGCTTGGCACCTCCACGGGCAGCAGAAATTACTGTTCCAATCCCGATGCGGTGGTCCGGTTCAATTCATCAATCACAGTTTTGGCTGCACCTGCAACCCTGGCGCAATGCGCCACCATTGGTGCTGCTCCCAACACGACCGCTGGCCAGTACATGGCATTGCAGTAACAGCAACTTTTCGGCAAGTACCTGGGGGAGGGTATGAGCCAAAAGAAAGGGAGATGGCGATTGCCATCTCCTTTTTTCGTTTTCAGGCAGGCCCCAAGCTGGAAGAAATTTTTCGTTTTCCAGGCAGGGCTCCAAGCTGGGGAGAACTTGTTCGCACTGCGACAGAATGTCATTTTCATTGACAAAATTTGTCACTGCCTCAGAACTTTACTTTTCTTGACCAAGTCAGAGCGCCCTAGATTCCGCTATCTCTCTAATAATCAATGATTTAAAAGATGTTAAAAATCTCGGGAAACCCCGCTTCCATTGGCCAGTTGGATGCTGAATAAAGAATTGGTGCCGGATTAGGATATGAAGTTCGGCAGAATCATTCAAAAAATAGTGATTTCGTTAAAAGTTGAACAGGAGACGTTTAATGCGCAAACAAAAAGGTTTCTCGCTGATCGAGCTGCTGATCGTGGTTGCGATCATTCTGATCATTGCCGCCATCGCAATTCCTAACCTGCTGCGTGCCCGTATTTCAGCCAATGATTCGGCTGCCGCAGCCACTATCCGCACCATCAACACCGCGGAAGTGACATACTCAACAACCTATGTCGCTGCCGGTTATGCCGACACCTTTACCAAGCTCGGCCCTGATGCCGCAGGTTGCGTAGCTCCAACTGCTGCCGCTGCTTGCCTGGTCGATAACGTGCTCGGTTGCGCGGCTAACAACCCGTGCCCCAAGGGCGGATATAATTACTTTCTGGTAGCTGCCGTTGTTGGCCCGCCGGTCGCCGATTACACCACCAGCGCAGGCCCGCTTGGCACCTCCACGGGCAGCAGAAACTACTGCTCCAACCCCGATGCGGTGGTCCGGTTCAACTCATCGACCACAGTTCTGGCTGCACCTGCAACCCTGGCGCAATGCGCCACCATCGGTGCTGCTCCCAACACGACCGCTGGCCAGTACATGGCATTGCAGTAACAGTTAGGTTTTCGGCAAGTACCTGGGGAGGGTATAAGCCAGAAAAAAAGAGGCGCGGCATTGAAGCTGCGCCTCTTTCATTTTTTTACTCTGCATTGATGGTTATTTAGTTGGACAAATTTTGTCACTACCGGCAAAAAATGATCGTATATTCAACATCATACGTGTTATCTATCTGAAAACAAACCTTCTAAGGCTTCTGCAGTAGATGGTCATAGTGGCATTGAAAGTGCACTATTCAGGGATAGATAACGAATTCGGGAGCGGTGCACGGCGATGAAGTCCATAGACACAAAAATTAACGGCAGCAAAGGATTTTCACTCATTGAGCTCCTGATCGTTGTTGCGATCATTTTGATCATCGCGGCGATTGCTATTCCGAATCTTCTTCGGTCGCGAATGGCAGCTAATCAGGCGGCCGCTGTCGCGACCCTGCGGAACATCAACAACTCACAAGCAACCTACATCTCCACATTCAGCGCGCTTGGTTACGCGGATACATTTGTAAAATTGGGCCCCGGCACGCCGTGCGATTTCACACACGCCTGCCTGGTTGATGAGATTATCGGTTGTGCAGCCCAGCCCTGCGCGAAGAGTGGATACAATTATTTCATTGCGTCAACATCCGCGGCCCCGCCGATTGTTGATTATCGGACAACCGCAAGCCCGCTCAGCTGGGCCAGCACCGGCTCGGAAAATTTTTGCAGCATGAACGATGGAATCCTGCGCAAGGAAGTTGCGCCTTCTGCCAGCCTGGGAGCCGTGGTTTCCGTGGCTGACTGTTCTGACACTACCAAGTACGTAGCTGTACAGTAAACTGAGCTCGGAGACATCGGCTTGCTAAGCGCCGAAAAATTGCAATAAAATCGGCGTTATATATACCCTTGACTGACATGTTTGCCATAGAAATTCAGGGCCTCTCCAAAGACTACGCTGTCGGCTTCTGGAAAAAACAATTGCGGCCCGCGCTAAAGCCGCTCAGCCTTGCCGTCAGGGTGGGCGAGACGTTCGGCTTTTTGGGGCCTAACGGCGCCGGCAAAACCACGACACTGAAACTGCTGATGAGCATTATCTCTCCCACCTCTGGTACGGCCACCATTCTGGGCAAAAGTTTCCTTGATCCTGAAGTCAAGCGCCGGATCGGCTTTCTGCCGGAACAACCCTACTTTTATGACTATCTGAGCGCGCATGAGTTGCTGGATTATTACGCGCGACTCTCCGGAGTCTCTCTGGAAACGCGTAAGCAAAAAATAGGCGGCCTTTTGGACCGCGTGGGGTTAGGTGATGTGGGCAACCGCCAATTGCGCAAGTTCTCAAAAGGCATGCTTCAGCGCGTTGGCATTGCGCAGGCAATCATTCATGACCCGGAAGTGGTCTTCCTCGATGAGCCCATGTCCGGGCTCGATCCGCTGGGCCGCCATGAAGTCCGGGAATTGATTCAGGGCCTGAAAGACGATGGCAAGACCATTTTCTTTTCCACACATATCCTTTCCGATGCGGAAGCGCTCTGTGATCGCGTTGCGGTGATCCACAAGGGCGAGTTGCGTGGTATCGGGGCGATCAACGAGATAAGAACGAGCGTAGCGGAGAAATCAGAAGTGATCTGGGACGGCGCGCACGCACTTTCCGCAGTGTCCAGTTCCCTGGTTGAATCGCATGTCACGGGGGAGACCGTGCGTGGGATTGTCCGCATTGAGGATGTTGATTCTCTCCTGGAACAACTGCGACGCGAGCGCGCAAGGCTTATCTCCGTAACGCCGTTGCATGGCACCCTGGAAGAATATTTCCTCGCCCGGACGGCAGAGCAGGAGAAAGCGATTTCATGATTTCTCGCCTGACCGCTATCACTTTGAATACGTTTCGTGAAGCCGTTCGCGACCGGGTTCTCTATAACCTGATTCTTTTTGTCCTGCTTCTGGTGGCAAGCGCTCCCCTCTTCGGACAGATCTCCATCGGTATGGAGAGACTGATTCTGGTCAACGTGGGTCTAAGCTCCATTTCCCTCTTCGGAGTGATCATCGCCATTTTTCTTGGTATCGGATTGGTATCAAAGGAGATTGAGAAAAAGACACTCTATACGATTCTTTCCCGCCCGGTGCGGCGCTGGGAGTTCATTCTGGGCAAGTACCTGGGCCTCATCATGACGCTGGTTGTGAATACCGCCCTGATGACGGCGGGCTTTTACATTGCCTTGCTGGTCACGAAAGGATTGCACAAGACCGATGCGCTGCTGCTGGTAGCTATTTATTTCACTGTGCTTCAGTTCTTGATCGTGACCGCCCTTACGGTCCTGTTTTCCACCTTCTCATCGCCGATATTTTCCGCGATCTTTGCTTTTGCCCTTTTTGTGATTGGGACCTTTGCTGAAGACCTGAAGAATTTCGCCGCCATTTCAAAAGGCGCCGCCAAATTATTGGCCACTGCAGCCGCTTATCTCATGCCCAATTTCGCGTCGCTCAATGTGATTGCGCAAACCGCCCATGACCAGGGTGTCGGCGGGCGTCTTATCCTGTTCAACACGCTTTATGCCATGCTTTACTCCGCATCTGCCGTGGCCGCAGCGGTGCTGATTTTTGAACGGCGTAACTTGAAATGAAATCGAATCGCCTGGTAACCTCGCTCGTCGCTGTGCTGCTGGTGGTGCTCTTCGCCGGTACGGTCCTGTGCCGGTCACAGGTGGAAAAACTTCGAGGGAAAGAAGTAACGCTGGAAGAAGTGCTGTACATGCCTTCCGGCAAATCGGTCAAGCGCCTGAGCCTGGGCTACTCCAGTTTGCTAGCCGATATTTATTGGACACGCGCGGTCCAGTATTTCGGCGAGAAATCGAATCAGCGGTCCATGCGATATGATTTGCTCTATCCGCTGTTGGATATCACCACGGATCTTGATCCGCACCTGATCGTCAGTTACGAATTTGGGTCACTGTTTCTAAGCCAGCCACCTCCGGAAGGCGCAGGGCAGCCAGAGAAAGCGGTGGCCCTGGTGGAAAAAGGCATCCGTGAAAACCCTTCTTACTGGCGTCTCTACTTCACCCTGGGCTTCATTCACTATCTTGACCGGCGAGATTACAAAGCAGCCTCTGAGGCGTTTTTTAAGGGCTCAGAGGTTCCAGGAGCGCTGCCCTGGATGAAAGTGATGGCAGCCCGGATGGCGGAGCACGGCGAAGATCGCAGCACTGCCTTATATCTCTGGAAAGCCGTTTATGACACCAGTATTGACCCGCAGGTGAAAGACACGGCCATGCAGCATTTAGCTTCATTACGCGCAGAGGAAGACATTGAGCAATTAGAACAGCGTGTGAAACTCTTTCGGGAACGAACAGGCGTTCTGCCTTCCCGATGGTTGGATATGGTGCGTGCCGGCCTGCTGCCTGGACTGCCTCAAGACCCCAAGGGCGCGGAATACAAACTCCTGCCCGACGGGACGGTTGACGTGCAGGATCCAACCGAATACCGCTTTATTGATCGCACCCGTAACAAATAAGCTCCCGTGGCGCTTTGCCTGAATCTAACCATTAAAAGGATTTCATGAAATCGCGGCACTTAATTCCGGCAGCGCTGCTCCTTCTTCTCGGCGGACTGCATCTGCAGAGCCAGTCGCCTGACGTGCGCACAACGGCCCATGCCGTGGATGAACATTACAATCACCTGAAAACGTTCAAAGCCAGTTTCACTGAGATTTACCAGGGTGACGGCATCTCGCGAACGGAAAGCGGCACCCTATGGCTCAAAAAGCCGTCGCGCATGCGCTGGGAGTACCATGTGCCTCGGGAAAAGCTGTTTCTCATTGATTCCCAGACGGCTTACTTCTACATAACCGGGGACCGCCAAGCCAAGAAGACGCCAGCCAAGAACCTGGATGACCTCCGCTCGCCATTGCGCTACCTGTTGGGCAAAACCAAGCTGGAAAAAGAGCTGGACGGCCTATCCCTGGCCCCCGACCTTAATCCCCTGCAGGCGGGTGACGTCGTTATGCGCGGCGTGCCCAAGATTATGAAGGACCGTATCTCAGAAGTGGTGCTTGAGGTTTCCCCCAGCCACCAGATCCACCGGATCGTGATCCATGGCGTGGACAGCACCATTACGGACTTCCGCTTCTCTCAAATCGAGGAAAATGTGCCTGTTCAGGACAGCCTTTTTCGCTTTACTCCACCCCCCGGGGTGGACACAATTGAGGACAGCCCCGTAACCCAGTAAATCACTATCTGATTACTTTAGATAGGTGAAGAATTAGTAAAATTAATCAGCAAAATGCGCAATAATGGGGGTTCCCCCCATTCTAATAAATAGAGATAACAATCCGTAGAATGCTAGACTTATGTAAGGGAGCCGGAGCTTCCCCCGTATTCTCATTTCATGGCTGAATTCCTGGTTAAAATGGCGGACGAGCGCGGCCACGTGCTCCAGCAGGTTGAAAGTGGCGTCTCCGAACAGGAGATCAGGGAGCGCTTTGTCCAGCAGGGCTTCATGGTTTACTCGGTCAAGACCCAGCGTGGACTGCTGGCGATGGGCGGAGGCTCACGCAAAAAGATCCTAAAAGCCGATCAGTTTGTCATTTTTAACCAGCAATTTTTGACCCTGATTAAAGCCGGACTGCCAATCCTTAAGTCCCTGAATATCCTCAGCAAGAGGCAGAAGAACCCCCGGTTTAAGGCAATTCTCGATAACGTGCAGGAGCGGGTCAAGAGTGGCGAACTGCTCTCACAGGCTTTTGAAGCCCAGGGAGCGACCTCAAAGATTTATACCACCACGCTGTTGGCGGGTGAGCGAAGCGGCAATCTTGAAGAAGTGCTGGGCCGTTATATCGCTTTCCAGCGCATAACTGTCTCATTCCGAAAGAAGCTGATCGCTTCACTCTGGTATCCGGCGCTATTGATTTGCGCCCTGACAGTGATGCTGACATTCCTGATGACCTACGTGGTGCCCCAGTTTGCCGACCTTTACAGCTCGCTGAACGCTAAGTTGCCGGCCATTACCGTGTTCATGTTGAGCGTTGGACGCGCGATCCAGAATTACTACTACATTATCCTTGCCGCACTGGTGGGCCTGGTCGTCATGGTTATGCTTTTCGTCCGTTCAGATAAGGGATCCAAGTGGCTGGACGCTCTGCGCTACCGCTTGCCTCTGTTTGGCGAAATCTGGATGAAGTACCAGATCGCCATGTTCTCCAGAACGCTTTCCACTCTGCTGACAGGTGGGCTGCCGCTGGTGCCATCCCTGGAGACGGCCAGCCAATCCATCAACAGCTTTAAGATTTCCAGCAACGTGGGCTACGCTTCCAATCGCGTCCGGGAAGGCCGTTCACTCTCTTTCAGCCTGGAAGAAACAAACTTTTTCCCTGACCTGGCCATTGAGATGATCGAGGTTGGCGAATCCACCGGCGCGCTTCCGGCCATGCTGAACTCAGTATCGGAGTTCTATGAGGAAGACGTGCAGAATTCGCTTTCTACCGCCATGCAGTTGGTCGAACCAGTCATTTTGATTTTTATGGGCATTACGGTTGCGGTTGTGCTGCTCTCGCTGTATCTGCCTATCTTTTCACTGGGAGCACAGGCACACCCGTAGGATGATATGCACCGAAAGAATTTGACAGTTATGGAAACCGCTTTACCGATTAACGGACTCGCAGAGGGCACTGAGCAAAAGGCCCGCGACATGGCCGCGCGCTATCGTTGCGAGTTCGTGGATTTGCGTGATTACCACCTGGACGCTGAGCTGTTCAAGACCGTCCCGGTGGACCTGATGTTCCGCTACAACTTTGTCCCGCTGGAACAGAATGACAGCACGCTTTCCATCGCCATCGCCGATCCCAGCAAGCTGATGATGATCGATGAAATCGGGCTGTTGCTGAATCGGCGTATCAAGACCAAAGTCGCCACGCTGGTCCAGATCAGCGAGATTCTGAAGAAGACCGAGCAGTCACAGCGCGTGCTGGAAGAAGCCAGCGAAGGCTTTGTATTGGATGTTGTCCGGGACGATGAAGGCAGTGGCGACGAGAACATTACCATCGACCGCATCACCGGCTCGGCGGAAGCCGACGTTAGCCCGATCATCCGGCTGGTGGACACCACTATTTTCACAGCCCTACAAAAGAGAGCCAGTGACATCCACGTTGAGACTGAAAGCGACTCCGTGGTTGTGAAGTATCGAATTGATGGAGTACTCACGCCCGCCATGCAGCCCATGGCCAAGGAACATCATTCCACCATCATCACGCGCATCAAGGTCATGAGCGAGCTGGATATCGCGGAACGCCGCGTACCCCAGGACGGGCGCTTCCGTGTGAAATACAGCGGTCGCCTGATCGATTTCCGCGTGTCCATCATGCCGACCATTCACGGCGAAAATGCCGTGCTTCGCGTGCTGGACAAAGAATCGATGAGCGAAAAGTTCCGCAACCTTGTATTGGACGTTGTGGGCTTTGACGAAGAAGACCTGCGGAAGTTCCGGCGCTATATTCTGGAACCCTACGGCATGGTGCTGGTCACCGGCCCTACGGGCAGCGGCAAAACCACAACGCTCTATGCCGCGCTAAACGAAATCAAGACCGATGAAGACAAGATCATCACGATTGAAGATCCGGTGGAATACCAGATCCACGGCATCACGCAGATTCCGGTAAATGAGAAGAAGGGGCTCACCTTTGCGCGCGGACTGCGGTCCATTCTGCGCCACGATCCTGACAAGATCATGGTGGGCGAAATCCGCGACACGGAAACTGCGCAGATCGCAATTCAATCGGCACTTACCGGGCACCTAGTGTTTACCACGGTCCACGCCAATAACGTGGTTGACGTGCTGGGACGATTCCTGAACATGGGAGTGGAACCCTATAACTTTGTTTCAGCATTGAACTGCGTGCTGGCGCAGCGGCTGGTGCGAATGATTTGCCTTCACTGCAAAGCGCCTGTGCGATATTCGGATCAAGAGCTGGAAAACTTTGGCCTCTCGCCGAAAGAATGGCGCGATGTAACGTTCTACGATGGCCCCGGATGCATCGAGTGCGGCGGCACCGGCTATCACGGACGAACGGCGATCCACGAACTGCTGGACCTCTCTGATCGTATCCGTGAACTGATTCTTGAGAAGCGGCCGTCATCGGAAATTCGCAAGGCCGCGCATGAAGAAGGAATGAAGTTTCTGCGCGATTCGGCGCTGGCGCGCGTCAGGGCGGGCGTCACCACGATGAAGGAAATCAACAAGGTCACGTTCATCGAGACTACGAGATAAAAATGGCAGGTTCGCAACAAAAAACGGTACGGCCACGGCTGGCGTGTGAAATCACCTCGGAAGGGGTAATTGCCGCGCGCGCCTCCGAAAAGACATCCAAGCTGGAGGTCTTTACCTCAAGACGCTTCAGTGAAGGCACTATCGCTCCGGGCCTCAACATTCCCAATATACTGAAGCCGGAAGCCTTGCGCACGGCATTGAGCGGCGCTCTGGGATCGGTGGCGGGAAAATCAAAAGATGTAATTGTGGTGTTGCCGGACGTGGCGATTCGCATGATGCTGCTGGATTTTGATTCCCTGCCCACCAAGCGCGATGAGATCGAGCCAGTCCTTCGTTTTCGCCTTAAGAAATCGCTTCCCTTTGATGTGGATCAGGCGACGCTTTCTTACGATGTAACACGCGCCAATGGGACTGTCAGGGTAGCGGCCGCGGTGGCTCCTCGGGAAATCATTGACGAATATGAAAAGGCCTTCCGCGATATTGGATATGAGCCCGGCGTGGTATTGCCATCGTCCATTGCGGCGCTTGGGCTGGTGGATGGGGAGAGTCCCACACTGATACTGAAAGTTGACCCGATGAACATTACCATCACGGCCATTGAGCGGCAAGAATTGCGGCTGGTGCGTACGCTCGATAGCCCCCATGGCGGCTTTTTTTCCGCTACCGAGTTGTCAGAAGCTGTGTTGCCCTCGATCGTCTTTTTTGAAGATACCTTTGCCGCGCACATTGAAAAAATTTATGTCGGAGGGCCGGCCCCGCTTGACGAACTTGGCCCACTGCTTCATCAACAGACCGGTGCGCAGGTTCAGGAACTGGCGCCGGAACTGGGTGTTGAGCAGAACCTGAGCGGTGAGCATGTTTCGCCTACGAGTATGGCGGGAATTGTGGGGGCTTTGCTGGGATAATGCGCCTCTATATCAATCTCGCGACACAGAAATATGAGGATGTACGGCAATTTTACGTGCGCTGGAGCGCGGCCATCGGAATATCGGCGCTGCTCATGCTTGTGCTCATAGGATTTGCATGGAGAAACTTCGATAAATCGTCACAGTCCGGCCAACGGATCAAGCAGTTGCAGGCTGAAATTGCCGATCTGCAAAAAAAGCGCGCTGCCGCGGAGGCAATCTCCAACCTCCCCGAAAATCACGACATTAACGAACAGAAAAATTACTGGAACCGACAGATCAATCGCCGCCAGCTTTCCTGGACGCAGCTGTTCAATGATCTCCAGAGAATTATGCCCGCGCGTGCCTTCCTCAGTTCAGTCCATCCAGAAGTAACTACGGATAATCGTCTTAAGCTGACATTAATCGTGATGGGCGATACCCACGAGAATGGGCTTGAGCTCCAGAAGAAAATGGAGAGGTCAGAGCGCTTTCGCAATCCGCAAATCACGGCTGAAACCATGCAAAAGCAGCAGAAGAGTGAAGCGCAGCTTTACAAATTCGATATTGTGACCTATTACTCTCCCGCAGCGACTCAACCCGCGCGCACCAGCAACAGGGAGGGGTTCTAAATGAATCATCTGGAAAAGACCAGGAAGCAATTTACGACAATACTGGCCATCCTTGGCGGGGTGAATTTGTTGCTGATCATTTACCTGTTGCTGCCAGGATCCAGTCCAGCTGCGCGAGCGGCGCAGGAAGAAAGCCTGCGGGAGCAGAAGCAGGCGCTGACGCGTGAAGTCACGCCGCTGATTGGAATCGACAAAAAACTGGCGCAGACCCGGGTGGACGTAAAGAAATTTTACCAGGAGAAAGTGCCTGGCCAGTTTTCCCAGATATCGCAGCACCTGGAAAAGCTGATGAAGGATGCCGGCGTGTCCACCGCTGGAATCCGTTATAACCAGGACCGGAACGGGACCACAGAAAAGAATGAACTGCCTGACGTGCAGCGCGTCAACGTTGAGACGACTGTCACCGGCGAGTACGAAAAAGTTGCCCGGTTTATCAATGCCATGGAGCAGGACAAGTTCGTGTTTATCATTGATCAAATCTCGCTCAACAGCCAGGAAGGCGGAGTGGTATCACTGCAGATAAAAGCTGAAACGTTCCTGAAAGAAAGCTAGCAGCGGCAATCGGCCGCAACATTCATAGCAAGAGGAGAAGGACCTTACGTGAAGATAGGCGCGGAAAATAAAAAGCAGGTGCGATGGATGATCGCATTGCTGGCGATTCTACTGCTGGTTGGCATTTACAACTTTGTCGACTTCGGCACCAGCTCCGCCGCAGCTCCTGCGCTTGCTCCCGCTCCAGCTCCCGCACCGTCCACCCAAACGGCAACCCAATCGTCTCGAAAGACGACTACAGCACCCCAACTTTCGGACAACACGCTTGATCCAAGGTTGCGTCTTGACATCCTGGCTGCCAGCCAAAGCAAAAAGTATGAAGCCGGCGGAAGAAATATCTTTCGGATGGAAGAATTAAAACCCGTCGAAAAGACCATTGCGAGTGTCAGGCAGCCATATGGGCCTGAACCGCCGCCCACGCCGACGCCCACACCGCCTCCACCGCCGATCCCGCTCAAGTTTTACGGCTTTGCCAGCAAGAGCAGCGAACCCAAAAGGATCTTTCTTGCTGATGAAGGTGAAGTATTCGTGGCCCGGCAGGGTGACATCGTGGAAAGAAAATATAAGGTCGTCCAGATCAATAACACCAGTGTGGTCATTGAGGACATGCTGAACAGCAATCGGCAGACAATCCAAGTGACTGCCAAGTAGCCTTGCGAGAATGAAGATGCGTTACATGAAATCCGGCCGGGCGCGATCAACAGAGTCCGGCTATGTGTTGCTGGCCGTGATGCTCACGCTCACGCTGATGCTGATTGCCCTTTCCGTGGAAGCGCCGCGGATTGCGCAGCAGATCAAGCGCGATAAAGAAGAAGAGCTGATACATCGCGGCAAAGACTATGCCACCGCCGTAAAGCGATTTGCCCATAAAAATGGCGGCCGTTATCCGGCTTCCGTTGAGCAACTGGAGAACACGAACCACGTCCGCTTTTTACGCAAGAAATATGTAGATCCCATCACCGGCGAGTCCGACTGGAAGATGGTGCACGTGGGTGAAGCCGAAATCAAGATCCCCGCGCCGAATCCAAACGGCAATCAAAGCGGCCCCACAGGAACGCTGCCGAGCAATCCCCCTCCTTCCACAGGCGGCGGCACGGGTGGAGGCGGAACCGGGACACTCCAGACCAACAACATCGGCAATGGCCCCACCATAGGTGGCGGCCAGATCATGGGCGTTGCCAGCGTGAGCAAGAAACATGCGATCAAAGAATTCAACGACAAAGACGAGTACGACCAGTGGTATTTCGTGTATGACCCGCGGCTGGAACTGAACAACGGTAGCGGCGTGACTGTGGCTGGGCCTCGGGCGGGAGGGAATTCGACAGGAAGCTCCGGCGGTAATAAAACTCCAGACGCACAGCCCACGCCCGTGCAGACGTCAGCTCCCACGCCAACTCCGCAGAACTAAAAACAAAAGCCTCGTCATTGCGACGAGGCTCTAAATCTCTCTTTGGAAAAATCCCTGCTTACACGTTGAAGGAAGATCCGCAACCGCATGTGCTTTTTACGTTCGGATTCTCAAACTTAAAGCCTGAAGCTTCCAGGGTTTCCACAAAGTCCACGACGCAGCCATTCAGATACATGGCCGAGGTCGCATCCACGTAAACTTTTAGATCGTCAAAGGAATAGACCTTGTCCATGACGCCGGGCGCGTTCTCAAAGGACATCGAGTAGGAGAAGCCGGAGCAGCCGCCGCCGACAACGCCGATACGCAAACCGGCCGGCACTGGATTCTGCTGGCCCATGATCTCCTTGACCTTGGTCACTGCCGTGGGAGTCAAATTGACCGGCAATTTGGGAGTGGTTTCTACGTTTGGGGTTGTGGTTGTAGCCATTGATCGTCTCCTTAAAGCTGACTCAAGCCCTATTATACACGGGTTCATCGCTGATTCTATTAGGCTTCTTTCGTTTAGATGAGGCCGCAGAGTTCTGGGTCGCACAATCTTCCAGAGGTGACCCGACTCCACCCCGGCACGGGCCGCTTGCTTCACTTCAGCAACTCTCGAAAATACTGGATTTTGTTGTGTGCGGCAGGCTTATAATGCCCGTAAAGGTTCCACCTACACCCTCGCCGCGACCCGCGGTTGCGGCCTCTCTGTAAGCGGAACCGGCCAAAATTCAAGGTGGTGTTTCATGATGACGCCTCTCCTCATTCTTTGGGCCGGTTTAACAGTCGTGCTGATCGTACTTCTGATCTACCGCAGCACCCTTTCCATGCACGAAGACGATCAATTGTTCCTGGGAAATTCTGAAGCCCATATGGCCAAAGAACAACAGGACCTAATTGTGAAAATGAACAGGATTGAACCCTGGGTAAGAGTGTGTGGCGCGGGTTCTGCCTTGTTGTTTTTCCTGATGGCGGGAATAATGCTTTACTCGCGTTTCAACATTTAGCGCGCCAAAGGCCATATTCACACGCGATTTGCGATTTGTGCGTCCGTTGGCAGGGTGGACCACAAACAGAGAAACTTCGTGTTCGCGGTTATTTCGCGGTTCCGGGGTGAATTTCAAACGCTCTGGGCAGCGAAGGTGGCCACTTCCACCGGAAGTTCCAGAGCGATGCGCGCGCCATGCGGCTCCAGGTTTTCCGCATGGATCTCTCCGCCGTGTTCCTTGACGATTCCGTAACAGATGCTCAGGCCCAAACCCGTGCCTTTGCCAACCGGCTTGGTCGTGTAAAACGGATCAAAGACGCGATTCAAGTCGGTAAAACCATATCCGTTGTCGTCAAAGCAAAGCATTACACGGCCATTGGTGCAGCTTGCCTCAATTCTTATTCGCTTTTTGGAGTTGCCTTCCAGCGCGTCAATGGAATTATTCAGCAGGTTTAACAGGATCTGTTTGAACTGATCTTCATCCAGCGCCACATGAGGCAGGCCAGGCTCAATCTGGACGTCAACCTCGATATCGTTGTTATGCAGATGATACTCGCGCAAGGCCAGAACGTCCTGCAATAAGATTTCAAGATTTGCCGATTTCTTTTCCAGGCTGTTCTGGCGGGCAAACCGCAGCAGGTTTTCAATGATGCGCTTCATGCGCTGGGCTTCGCGCAACATTTTGTCCAGCTTCTGCCGCGCCGGACCTGCAGGAACCTCGTCACTGATGAGTTCCGTGTAACCCACGATGGAGGTTAGCGGATTGTTCAATTCATGAGCAACGCCGGCAACGAGTTGGCCAATTGCTGCCAATTTTTCCGCGCGCGCCAGTTGCCGATGTAAAGCGGTATTGTCCACAGTCACTGCGAGATCGCCGGCGAGCAGCTCGATTTTGGTCAGCTCCTCGGCATTTGCCCTAGTGACATCCCGTGGATCGCTCAGGCCAATGCATCCCACGTGCGCGCCGCGCATAGAACGCAGCGGCACCAACACCTGGTTCCCTTTCATCCAATATACGGAAGGTTTAAAACTGGTGGAGCTGGGCACCTGGCCGTACTTTTCCATTTGCTCCGGCCGCAGGATTACGGATCTCTCACCCAGTCTCTGGCCTATGGTGCACGCTTCATCCAGGTCTTCAAACTTCCAGACCTCATTGCATTTGTGCTCGATCAGATTTTTTGCATCGCCTTCATAACCGGCGTGTCCGGCACAATAAAGGTTCCTGCCGTCATGGCTGAGAATAATCACAACCCGGTCAAAGGTGCTGGTTTCCTTGATAGCGGCGGCGATTTCATTGCAGACTGAATTTACCTCTACCCCGGTGAGAAGTCTTGAAGTAATGCCGGCAAATTTCTGCAACTGATGGTTCAGTTTCTGTTCGCGCCGACCGGCGGAGCGCAGGAACTCTGATTTGTCTTCCAGCAGCGTCAGGATCATTCCAAAAGCGACGAAAAACTTAGGAGTGTTCCAGAGCTCAGGATTGATCTTAAGATTGGGAGCCCATACGTCCATCATTCGGCCAAGCGGAAAGACGGCGCCCCAAAGCAGAAAACCTCCGGCGCTGGTGACAACGCCCGGTGACCAGCGGGGATAACGCCGGTAAAAAAGAAATCCCGGAAAGGCAAAGCCCAAAGTAAGAATTGCCAGAAATCCGAATATGTACTGCCCATGCCATGCCCGCACGATGGCTACGGTCCCCGTAATAGCGACGATTGGCGCCCAAACATAAAACGTCGCGACGACTTTACGGCGAAACACCACGAACAGTGGCGCTCCGTAAAAAATAATTGCGGACGAGGAAATGTAAAGCCATCGCCAATTCAAGTCGTAGGCGAGTCCGGCGGTGTAAGCCAGCGCAGGCAAACCGGTCAGGGTAAGCAGGCTAAAGGTAAGGCGGGGATTTTCAAAAAAAGAGGTAAGAGAAGCAATGAAGTACATTGCGGAAAGCTGCAGACAGCCCAGATCAATCATGAACGTCAGCGGCGTCAGGTTTCCGTCAGCGGGTTCAAAAATCTGAACAAAGAAATGGACAAAAATGAGCACCCAGGCGGCAATCCACAGATGGAGCCGGGGCGATTTAACGTGGCGGCGCAGCGCCACAAAAATGCCCACCATAACGGCCAACACAAGGATCGTGGGGAGCTTATCGAAAAAGACGACCATTTCCGCAATTTTCCAGTCTAAGAAAAAGCAAATTTATCATGACCATGGCAAGAAAACGCCGTTAAAGACCACATTTTGGTAACCAGAGTAACTCCCCTTCAGAATGGGTGCTGTGTTCCATTTCGGGAAAACTAGTTTTGACCCCGCTCCGCCGCAGCCGCTATACTGCGAACACCGCCGATAACTGCGCCAAATCCTGTAAAACGCGCGCAAGGGCGATTAGCTCAGCTGGTTAGAGCGCCTGCCTTACAAGCAGGAGGTCCACGGTTCGAGTCCGTGATCGCCCACCATATTTAGAGTTTTACGCTCGTAAGGATTCGTCCACAGCCTCTTATGCGCCATTGGACTGCATTCTAAGCATCAGACCCGGTTCTCTTGTTGAGAGCTGGAGAGCTGGGTCTTTGTGCTTTTGTGGTCTTCTTCTTGCGAGATTGTTTCGGCTCGTTGCGGAGATATTTCTCCCACTTCTCACGTACTTTCCCGCCTCTTGCCCAATCTTCCATCTCGATTCCCTCCATGTGCTCGAGGATTTCAAGATTCAGCTCTCCCTGAACCTCAATGCTGAAGGCTTGGACCGATTCTTTGCCTTCTGTGTGAGTGCTCCAGCTTGCTCCAGATCAACACAATATCGAATGATGGAAGAGAACGAGGAACTCATCTGTGCCAGCGTGTGATAAATCCTGGCCTTCTCCGTTACATCGAAAATCTTGGTCGTTTTCATGTTGACGGTTACCAAAAGACTTATATTTAATATACTGAAGGTTACTAAAGCCAGTCAACAGTCGATCATCACAGGGTGGGGAGACCCGTCTCAGGTAAGTTGGCGCGCAAGACAGACACGACCGGTGAGGCCCTTGGAGCCGTCATAACCGAGCTGCGCGTAAAGCAGGGCTGGGGTTATGAATACGTAGCTCACAAAGTGGGTTGTAGTCCCAGTTATATGAACGGCATTGAACACGGAAACCAGAATCCGACTCTCAAAGTCATTCAAGCAATCGCTGACGTTCATCACATCAAAATGTCAAAGCTGTTTGCAATGGCAGAGAAGAAACATGAACAAGGCCGGCGCTAGCGAATCCAATGGCGGATGGTTTCTAACGCTGCTGGTTCGACGTGCATGCTATAGTTCCCGGATTATGCGCTTGCTCCGTACCGCGTTTACCCTGGCTCTCTGGCTTTTTATCCCTCTTGGGTTCAGTCAAACCATTTCTGGAGAAAACCAGGCCGCATCCGCTTCCGATCCAACTTTTCACATCCAGCCGATGCGTCCGGTCCATGAACTGGAGCGGGAGGCGCGGGCGGCACAGCCTCCGCATGAGAACGGTAATTTCCGCAAACCCGAACTGGTGGAACTGGTAAAACTCGATCCCACCATCAAGCTGGATATCCGCTACGCGACATCCAACAATTTTCTGAGCACGCCCATGTACTCGCAGGCACAGGCTTTTCTCCAGCGTCCAGCGGCTGAGGCCCTACTGCGGGCGCAACGGGCGCTCCGGGAAAAAGGTTACGGACTGGAGATCCACGATGCCTATCGCCCCTGGTACGTGACGAAAATGTTCTGGGAGGCTACGCCTGATGATAAGAAAATTTTCGTCGCCGATCCCAGAGAAGGTTCCAAACACAATCGCGGCTGCGCGGTTGACCTGACTCTCTATGATCTAAAAACCGGCGCGACCGTGAAAATGCCCAGCGGGTACGACGAAATGTCCGAACGCGCTTACGCCGACTATCCCGGCGGCACCGATGACGAGAGAGCTCGACGCGCGATATTGCGCCAGGCAATGGAAAAAGAAGGTTTCACGGTGTATCCGCAGGAGTGGTGGCACTTCGATTACAAAGATTGGAAGCAGTACCCGATTATGAACGTCCGATTTGAGGAGATTGGGAATTAGGATTGCGGCGATGAGCCCTCTGGGACGGCGGGTTCGGCTTAGTCGCAAAAGCTAAGAGCGTCTGCTCATGAGATACCCGCGTTATTTCCAATCGCTTTCTCAATGCGCCGGTCTGGAATGAGCCACATAACAGCCACTAGCGCATAGCAAAGACATGCCAGCAGTGGCCGCAAAAATGCCAGTGGAATGGCTACGATGTAAACAAAGGTAGACACCATTCCTTTTCTGTCGCTCCCAATTGATTTCGCCAGCACCGAGCCTGCACCCTGATGAGCGATCAGCCGTTTGGTCAGGATGAAGTAAGCGATGGAAGCGAATAAAAGTACCGCGCCATACAGCGCCACTGGCCACGGTGCAAGAGGGTTTTCACCCATCCAGGCCGTGGCAAATGGCGTCAACGAAAGCCAGAAGAGCAGATGCAAGTTTGCCCAGAGCACGCCTCCTGCAACATGCTGCACTACCTGCAACAGGTGGTGATGATTGGTCCAGTAAATTCCCACATAGATAAAACTCAGAACGTAGCTGGAGAACACGGGAATCAATGGCATCAGTGCCTCCAGACTCGTGCCCTGGGGAGACTTCATCTCCAGCACCATGATGGTAATAATCACGGCGAATACGCCATCACTGAAAGCCTCCATACGGCCTTTGGACATGTCGGGTGCGCTACCTTTCCGCTGGGCTCCAGACTCGAGGTGAATATTTTGTCAGATGAGACGTGCCGCGAGCTAATCCCGGATTTCGTCTGGGCTTGAAGCTAAACCCGTTCCGTTGTTTGCGGCCGAAGCTCCATCTGCGTGTAAATCTGATCTTGACCGGTTTTAATGAATCCCAGGCGCGTATACAGCCGCTGTGCCGGGTTGATGTTGACTACCTGCAACTGCAGCACTGCGCCAGCCGCTCCGCATTCCTCGATCAGAGCACGAATCAGCTCCCCACCAATTCCCTGCCCACGGTGTTGGGGCAATAAGGAGATGTCAATCAGCCGCCATGTGCCGGCTTCACGCTGTACGATTATGCGGCCAATCGGCTCATGGTCCTTTTCAATGATTCGATTTTCAGCAGTGGGATAGGTGGTTTGGTACGACTGTTGTTGCGCATTGAACTGCATGCGGAAGAAAGCTTCCTGCTGAACGGCAGTCCAGCCAAAACCACGGATTTCTTCCAGTCGAGTACTGGCGTACAGCCGAAAAAGGAAATCGCGATCTCCTGGCAGCGATGGGCGCAGTTGTGGCTTCATGAGCAAGACGTCGCGGGAAAACAAACGGACAGAAGATTCATAAGAGCTCCACTTCACCTGTTCTGACTTGATCTTCCAGTTTCCACCGACTTTGTTTGGCGGGTTCAAAGCTGGGATTCAGGCTGCATGCCTCGCGCATCAGTTCCAGCGCTTCACGGGAACGGCCTAATCCCAGGCAGCACAGGCCCAGATTGTAACTGGTGGTGGCAGAAGGCCCGAATAGCTGCTGTGACTTCCTGAACATTGAATAAGCCTCAGAGAAGAACCGGAGTTCGAGCAAAACCACGCCACAGTAGAAGGCCAAAACATTGTCATCGTGGTTCAGCGGATAGTGGTTCTCCCATGTGCTCAGCACCGCGTCGCGCAAATCCGTGCGCTCCGGGACCGCATTTCTTGCATGACGGGCGATGACCGGGAACAAGCGCACGAACATGACAGGGTCCCAGCGCGTAAGGCGCAACAACGGCAAGACCTGGGACAGCGAGATTTCTTCAAGGTAGGCATTCAACCAGCTCATCATGGCAAACAGATCGTCCGGGCCGAATGCCATTAATGCTTCCTGGTATGCCCTGTGCGTGGAGGTGAACTCGTCGCCCGGATTGCACTGGACAAACGCGCACAGATTCAGGTTGGTAAAGTGCTTGGGCGGCACAAGGGCTTGGCCACCTTTAGCACAAAAATATTTGCCAATGGCATCAAAGTTGACGACCTGCGAGAAGCATTTGCCGCCGGCATGAAAGTCCAAAGAGGGCTCACGCGCCGCCAGAGCAAGGTCCTGTTCATGCGTGATCCCTTTGTCAGCGGCCAGAACAAGCATTCTGCCGTCACTGGAAGCGACAAGTTGCTGCAACGTGCGAAGAGCGCTGGTAGGAAAAGTGACCGTAGCGGTGGAAAGCCGGGTGCGGTACTGCTCCAGGAGGCCGTTCCATACATTGTCTGGGTAATGCTGGGGCGAGACGGCGGAGGTCTGATAGGAAAATCGCAAATCTTTAAAAGACTGGATCTCGCCATCTGCCGCCGCTGAAGTGGTCACAAGGAATTCATGAATTTCGCCGCTCTGGATCGCGAATGCATCCTGGGGGAGGCTATCGAAAACATAATTAGCTATAACGACGAGCGGGCCCCTGGGCTGTGACTGATACTCTTCTCCGGCCTGAAAGGTTGCAAATTCGAGCACCCCGCTGGAGACAAATTCCTGCAGATAAGAATTGGATCGCCACTCCGCGATCAGGCTTTCAGACGTATCCGTCATGCAATAACGCACATGTTGCAAAGGTACGTTTTGGCGCTGCAATAAGGGAGCCAGCTTGCGCAGAAAGAGGTAAGAAAATTTACCGGTGCCGGCGCCGAGTTCCAGAATGCGCAGAGGGTTCTCCGGCGAAAGCGACTGATAACCACGTTGCGCCGAGGACATGCAATCCTGCAGAAATGCCGCCACGATTCCGGCAAAGATTTCAGCAATGAAAGGATTGTTGGTGATGTAGCTGGGGACCAGATCCTCATTCCATGCCTTGAGCCCTCGTTGCGCGTAGAAATCGCGCTGCAAGCCCCAAATCATCGACCGGGACAGCGGGACATCCTTTTCAAGCAAACGCCATTGTTGGGTAGCTTCAGTAGCGGCAGCGCTGCTCGGAAGGGAAGATACTGTCTCTTTGTCCGGCATGGGGGAATATTAACGCAAAATGGCAGCGCAAAAGAGAGGGGCTCCAGGATAACCATCCTGAAGCCCGAAAGGAAAAGCGGTTTAACTGCGCGGAGGGAAGACTCCCTGCAGAGCGATGATGAAGGTGAGGCCCAGATATGGCATCATGTTGTTGTGCGGCAGACTGCTGCCGGCTATCGACGTGCCGAACGGGCTCATCTGCACGTTGGTCGGCGCATTGCTAGGCACATAGAGATTGCCTCCGCCTAGCTTCGCCCCTGACGCCCAGGCATTGTTGGCGGGCGTTGTTTGATTGCTACCAGTGGAACCCTGCGCACTATGGGAATGCGCAGGCATTTCCGATTGCAGCAGCGTAACGTTCTGCTCACCGCCGGTCTCTCCCAGGTCACGCAGGCTGAGTCCCGGCCCCTGGCCTTGCTGCATGGGCGCGGAGCCTTGCAGGTTGGGCAGCGCGAAGGTGCTCTTGCCGTCACCGCCATAGGTGGTGCCAAGAAGAGAGAACAGCGCGGTGTTCTGGCTGATGGGCATGAGCTGGCCATTACAGAGTGCCCAGCCCGTGGGAGCAAAGTTCCCGGCAAATATTCTGATTTCAGCGACAAATGGATCCATGGAATCCTTCCTTTAGTTCTGCGACGGGAAAATTCCCTGCAACGCAATGATGAAATTCAGCACAAGATATGGCGACATATTCTCATGCGGCTGGCTGCCTCCCGTGGGCAGAATGCAGGCCGGGTTCATGGTGCTGTTCGGCTGGGCATTTGAATACAGGTTATTGGGATTTGCTGCCCATAGATTGCCTCCCGGACTGGGGGCGGTGGGAGCGCCGGGATTACCGACTGGCACATGGTTATGAGCGGGCATTTCGGAGATGTTAAGAGTATGCGCGGTCTCGCCGCCTCGCTCTCCCAGGACAATGCCGTCACCCGCGTGCACTGGCATGCGACCCTGCAGGTTGGGGAGGGCGAAGTTCACTCGTCCGTCGCCGCCGTAGGTGGTGCCGAGAATGGAAAATAATGCCTGGTTCTGGTTGATGGGCAAAAGCTGTCCATTGCAGAAAGTCCAGCCTTTAGGTGGAAAATTCCAGCTAATAATTTTTACTTCGCCAATAAATGGCTCTGACATGCTCTTCTCCTCTTAGCTTTTAGCTTGTTAGTAAACGGCTAGGTCTGCGACGGGAAAATCCCAAATAACGAGAGAATAAAATTCACTGCCAGGAATGGCACCATATTGTCATGGGGCTGCGATCCGCCGGCCGGTTGAAGTGCCGCAGGGTCCATGATGAGGCCGGGAGCAACGTCACTGTAGTCGGTGCCGGTAGTCGGCTGGGCCCATACGCCACCGCCGGGATTTAGCTGGTTGCCCGTGCCGGAATTGCACTGAGCCAAGTGGCTATGGGCGGGAATCTGGTTGGTGGTGAGCGTGACTGTTTCAGCGCCGCCAGCCTGGCCCAACGTAAATCCAGGACCCTGATGGACGGGAATACTACTTTGAAGGTTTGGCAGGGCAAAAGTTGTCTGTCCATCGCCGCCGTAAGTCGTGCCGATCAAAGCGAAGAGCACATCATTTTCCGAGATGGCGAGTAGCGCTCCATTGCAAAATGCCCAGCCTGCGGGCGGAAAGTTGCCAGCGAACATCCGAATTTCACCTACGTAAGGTGTTCCCATGCTGCTTTTATCTCCTGTCTTTTGAAACAGCTCTTTAAATAGACCCCGGCGAACCCGGTTCGGGCTTGCCGGATTTTGTTTTATTGCACGACTAAATTGAAACTGGTTGTAGCAGTAAAACCGGCGCTGGTTGCTGTGACCGTAACTGCAGAAGTTCCGGCCGGAGTACCGGCAACCGGTGGAGGAGCTGGTGGAGCGACTCCACAGCCGACTATCGCCAGGAGAAGCACAAGGCCAAGCAAAATTAGCATGGATCGAAGCTTCACCCGATTTGCCCGTTGTCTACCGAAGCCCGCCAGCACCAGACCGAATACCGGAAAGGTAAACATGGCATACAGGGAATTTCGTCCGGCTGCGCCAGGACGCGCTGGAGCTGACAGTGATGCGGTCCCTCTGGTGGTGAAGACTGAAACCGTCATTGCAGTCGGTCCCGGTGTGACCGCAGGATCAATTGATCCCGGGCTAAAGTTGCAAATGGATTGGGCCGGCAGCCCGCTGCAGCTGAACGAGATCACGCCCAGAGTTGGATCGGGCGCGTCCACGTTGATAACCATATTCGCGGTGCTGCCGTGCACCACATTCACGCTGCTTGATTGCGGCGTCATTATAATTGGCGGCCCAAGCGAGATGCTGTCAGTAGCTGTATTGTTGGTCGGATTCACGTCACCACCGCCAGAGACCGTGGCCTTGTTCGTGAAGTTGTTTTGAATATTCTTGGGAATATTTACCGTCAACGTGATTACAGGATAGCTGCTGCCTGAAGCCAGAGCGTCTGCCCGCGTGCAAGTAAGCGTTGCCAGTGTGCAGGTCCAGCCGGTGCCGCTCAGAGCGGTGGGAACTGGCGGATTCGCTACTGCCGGCAAAGTATCAACTACGCTCACGGTGCCGACTGTTGGCCCAAAGCCTACGTTGCTGACGGTAATCGTCCACACAGCGCCGGTCTGGCCGCGTGTAAACGTTCCGCTATGGGTTTTGGTGATGGCCAAATCTGGCGCCTCAACGTCAATTGTCGCCGTGGCTTGGTTGCCCGAACCACCTTCGTTGGAAGTTACGGTTCCAGTAGTGTTGACTTTATGTCCACCGCTGGTGCCAACCACATTCACAGAGAATGTGCAGGAGCCGCCCGCCGCAATCGTGCCTCCGGAGAGGTTGACCACGGAGAAGCCGGAGACTGTTCCGGTTGTGATTGTGCCTGCGCCGCACGATCCGGTAAGTCCATTCGGGGTCGCCACGGTCAGGCCTGCCGGCAACGTATCGCCGAATCCGACTCCGGTCAACGCCACGGTCGCATTCGGATTAGTAATGGTAAAGCTCAGCGTGGTCGTGCCATTCAGATTGATGCTGGCCGCGCCAAACGCCTTCGCGATGCTTGGAGGACCAATCACCGTGATGCTTGCCGTATTGCTGGTCGCGCCCGGTCCGCTCTCAGTCGACGAAACGGGCCCGGTGGTGTTGTTCTGCACGCCCGCCGCTATGCCTTGCACGTTTACGCTTACCTTGCAATTGGCATTTGCAGCCAGTGTTGCGCCCGTAAGGCTGATTGAGCCCGATCCTGCCGCAGCGGTTACCGTCCCAGTGCAAGTCGTTACCAGCCCATTCGGAGTTGCCACCTGCAAACCCGCCGGCAGAGTATCACTGAACGCCACGCCGGTGAGCGCAAGGCTGGAGTTGGGATTGTTGAGCGTAAAGGTCAGTGAGGTGTTCGCATTCAGCAGAATGCTGGCCGCACCGAAGGCCTTGGTAATCGTCGGCGGGGCAGCAACACTCAGGTTCGCGGAAGCCGCGTTGCCCGTTCCGCCGTTGGTGGAGGTTACGCTACCCGTTGTGTTGGTGTATTGGCCTGCCGCCGCGCCCGTCACCGTCACGGCAAATTGGCACTGGCTATTCGCCGCGATGGTCGCTCCGGTCAAAGCGATTCCCGTTGGCGAGGTCGTCGTCAGCGTTCCACCGCAAACCGTGGCGGACGCATTTGCAACCGTGAGTCCTGCGGGCAGCGTATCGGTAAAGGCTACGCCCGTTAGCGCCACTGCGTTTGCCGCTGGATTCGTGATCGTAAACGTCAGCGAGGTCGTGGCGTTCAAAGCGATGTTGCTGGGGTTGAAGGCCTTGGCAATCGATGGCGGCGCAACAACGTTGATTGAGGCTGAAGCTGTTCCTCCGGTTCCGCCTTCCGTGGAAGTTACGGCGCTGGTGGTGTTGTTCTGTGTTCCAGCCGCGATACCTGTCACGTTGATTGAGAACGTGCAGCTTGCGCTTGCGGCCAGAGTTGCGCCGCTCAGGCTGATCACGTTGGTGCCCTGAGTTGCGGTAATAGTACCGCCGCCGCAGGAGCCCGTGAGACCGTTCGGCGTTGAAATTACCAGGCCTGCCGGCAGAGTGTCACTAAAGCCCACGCCCGTAAATGTCGCCGTGGTATTGGGATTAGTAACCGTGAAGCTCAAGCTGGTTGAGCCGTTCAGCGGAATGCTGGCCGCGCCAAACGCCTTCGTGAGAGTTGGCGCCGCCACAACCGTAATGGAAGCATTTGAGGTGTTCCCCGTGCCCCCTTCCGTCGAAGTCACCTGAACGCTGTTGTTCTTTACTCCCGCCGTGGTTCCCTGCACGTTGACTGAGACTGTGCAAGAAGCGCTGGCCGCCAGAGTCCCCGCGGACAGGCTGATGGAACCAGAACCTGCAACCGCTGTGGCCGTGCCTCCGCAAGTGTTGTTTAAGGCACTCGGCGTTGCCACCACCAACCCTGCCGGCAGATTGTCAGTAAAGGCAAGGCCGGTGAGTGCCAAGTTAGTGTTGGGGTTCTGAACCGTGAAGGTCAGCGAAGTGGTTCCGTTCAAAGGAATCTGCGCCGCGCCGAAGGCCTTGGTGATGGAAGCCGGCGTAGCCACGGTCAAATTAGCTGAAGCCGTGTTGCCCGTTCCGCCATTCGTTGAAGTCACGCTTCCCGTGGTATTGGTGAACTGTCCGGACGTAGCGCCCGTCACCGTGACGCTGAACTGGCATTGGCCGTTCACCGCGATGGTCGCTCCGGTCAAGGCAATTCCCGTCGGCGAAGTCGTCGTCAGGGTGCCGCCGCAAACTGTCGCGGAAGCATTCGCAACAGTGAGCCCTGTCGGCAGCGTGTCGGTAAAGGCCACGCCTGTGAGAGGATCAACGTTCGCTGCTGGATTGGTGATCGTGAATGTGAGCGAGGTCGTCGCGTTCAGAGCAATGGATGAAGGAGCAAAGACTTTGGCAATCGACGGAGGAGCTTCCACTTTCACGCTGGCTGTGGCCGTTCCACCAGTGCCGCCTTCGGTTGAAGTCACATTGCCGGTGGTGTTGGTCTGCAGGCCTGCTGCAGTTCCTGTCACGTTGATTGAGAACGTGCAGGAGCCGCTGGCCGCAATCGTTCCGCCGGACAAGCTGATTGCGTTTGTTCCCGCCGTGGCAGTGATCGTGCCAGCGCCGCATGTGCCAGTAAGGCCATTCGGTGTGGAGATCACCAGGCCTGCAGGCAGCGTGTCACTGAAAGCGACGCCGGTCAGCGCGGTCGTGGTGTTCGGATTTGTAATGGTGAAGCTGAGCGAGGTGGAGCCGTTCAGCGGAATGCTGGCCGCGCCAAAAGCCTTCTGAATCGTTGGCGCGCCGACTACCGTGATGGATGCATTGGAAGTGTTGCCCGTTCCGCCTTCCGTCGATGTCACCTGGACACTATTGTTCTTCACGCCAGCAGTGGTGCCTTGCACATTGACCGAGACGGTGCAGCTTGCGCTTGCCGCCAACGTTCCAGCTGAGAGGCTGATGCTACCCGAACCTGCAACCGCCGTCGCTGTGCCTCCGCAAGTGTTGTTTAACGCATTGGGCGTTGCTACCACTAATCCCGCAGGCAAATTGTCTGTAAAGGCGATTCCGTTCAGCGTAACGCCGGTGTTCGGGTTCTGGATGGTGAACGTCAGCGAAGTGGTTCCGTTTAGCGGAATGCTGGCTGCGCCAAACGCCTTGGTGATCGATGGCGGTGAAGCCACCGTCAAATTGGCTGAAGCCGTGTTGCCCGTTCCGCCATTCGTTGAAGTTACAGCTCCAGTGGTGTTGGTGTATTGGCCGGAAGCTGCGCCCGTCACCGTGACGCTGAACTGGCACTGGCCGTTCGCCGCAATGGTTGCGCCGGTCAAGGCGATTCCCGTTGGAGCGGTGGTCGTCAGCGTTCCGCCGCAAACCGTGGCGGAAGCGCTGGCAACCGTCAGCCCTGTGGGCAGAGTGTCAGTAAATGCGACGCCCGTAAGCGCCACAGTGTTCGCCGCGGGATTGGTAATGGTAAAGGTCAGCGAGGTCGTTGCGTTCAGCGCGATCGTCGACGGATTGAAGGCTTTCGTAATCGACGGCGGCGCTACAACGTTGATGCTTGCAGAAGCTGTGCCGCCTGTGCCGCCCTCTGTAGAAGTCACGTTGCCGGTTGTATTGTTCTGTACGCCTGCCGTGATGCCCGTGACATTCACTGAGAATGTGCAGGAAGCGTTTGCTGCCAGCGATGCGCCAGACAAGCTGATTACGTTTGTTCCAGCAGTGGCTGTAATCGTGCCGCCGCCGCAAGTGCCGGTGAGGCCATTGGGCGTCGAAATGACCAGGCCCGCGGGCAAGGTATCGCTGAATCCTACGCCGGTTAGTGTTGTCGTCGTATTGGGGTTATTGATGGTGAAGCTGAGCGAGGTCGAGCCGTTCAACGGAATGCTGGTCGCGCCGAACGCTTTGCTAATGGTCGGCGGAGCAACTACCGTGATGGATGCGTTGGAAATATTTCCCGTGCCGCCATTGGTTGAACTGGCCGTGACGCTGTTGTTCTTAATGCCCGCGGTTGTTCCCTGGACATCCACTGAAACTGTGCAACTTGCGCCAGGAATCAGTGTTGCGCCGCTCAAGCTCACGGATGAAGATCCGCCAATCGCCGTCGCAGTCCCGCCGCAGGTATTGCTCAGGTTCGGCGTTGAAGCCACGACCAGTCCGGCAGGCAGATTGTCCGTGAAGGCCACTCCGTTGAGTGTCAGGTTCACGTTGGTGCTGTGCAGCGTAAATGTGAGTGAAGTGGTGCCGTTCAGCGGAATTGTCGCCGCGCCAAACGCTTTGGTGATACTTGGCGGATTGATGACCGTGATATTCGCCGACGACGTATTGCCATTGCCCGCGTCCGTAGAAAGAATCTGGACACTGTTGGTGTAAAGATTGTCAACCGTTCCAGTGATGTTCACCGAAATCGTGCACACCCCAATCGGCGTGAGATTGTTGCTGAAGCTGATGCTGCCGCTTCCGGCAACAGCAGTGACGGTCCCTCCGCAGGTATTGGTTATGCCCGGAGTCGCCGCCACCTGCAATCCAGCGGGCAGGGTATCGGTAAAGCTGCCGTTAATGGCTACAACGTTGGGATTGTTAATGCTGAAATTCACAGTGGTAGTGCCATTGACTGGAATTGTGGCTGCGCCGAAGCTCTTGGTGATCGTCGGCGGCTCCAGAATGATGATGCCCACATCGGCCGAACCGCCGCTGGATACGCCCAGTCCCGCCGTATTAGCCGTATATGTAAATGTGGTTGGTGTGGCACTGTTAATAGTGAACGTGCCGTTGTAGCCGCCCACGCCCACACCTGAAATAACCACCGTCTCGTTTGCGGCAAAATTATTTGTGCCGACCGTGGTAATGGTCGCCGTTGTTCCAGCTTCTGTCGCGCTCGCGATCAAATTTGAGTTTGCGCCGACCACCCCCTGATCAACAGTAGCATTGGCAGAGCCTCGGCCGCTGATGCCTCCTGCGTTGAAAGTCGCAGTGGCCTGCGCGCTTGCATTCAACGTCTCCGGCTGTGCCTGGGGAATACTCCCCAGCACCGGATTATTAAACGTAATCGGCAGCCCAATAATCCTGTCCAGATTGGCCGCGGCCACAGCCGTGCCGTGATTATCTTTGCTCATGTCGCCAGTCAGGATGCTGGTTCCATTGATCTTTATCTTTGCTTGAGTGGCATTATGCGTAAGAACAATGAATGGATCGAATGTGGTGGTTCCGCCGCCGGTGGTATTGATTGTTGTCGCTGCAGCGTCGGTTCCCCACCAGTCATCTGTCGCGCTGACGGTGGTGCCACCATTCTTAAGATTGCTTCCCACCCCGGTTGCTGAATTTCCGGCCAGGCGGCTGAATGTCATAGTCAGCGGGCCCGCAGCGGGGAAAGCACCCGCATTGCCGTTAGAAATTCCGCCACCGTTGCCGGTAGCGGTATTGCCAGTGATTGTTACATGGGTCAGAGTTGCATCACAGGTCAATCCGACAGGACAGCTGGCAGGTGGAAAGTTATTAACATAGAGTCCGCCGCCGTCTTGCGCCGGAACCGGAGTGTTGGTGCTATCTATTCCGGCCACGTTGTTGCTGATCACCGTTCCCTGGTCGATCAGCAAGCGCGCCTGGGTCTGCATGCCGCCGCCAAAGCCCGCAGCTTTGTTCCCGGAGATGGTGCTCGAATGAATACTGGTTTCCGGATTCCCGGTGAAATTCCCGTTGGGGAAGAACGCCATGATGCCGCCGCCCTGGCCCTTCTGGCCGGCGATCACCTGGGTCGCGAGATTGTTCAGCACCTTGCTGTTGGTCATCACCATCCGCGCGTCATTGCTGATGGCAATTCCGCCGCCGGCGCCTGAAGAGGGGTTATCCACCGCCGAGTTGTTCTGGAAGGTGCTGCTGGTGATGGTGGCGAAGCCATTGTTGTTGTGAGCCAGGAAATTGAAGATGACCAGGCCGCCGCCGCCGCCCTGAAGCGTGGCGCAATTCTGCATGATGACGTTAGTCAGCGTGAGATTGGCGTTGCCGCTGGTGCCGGTATCGTATTCCATGCAGCCGCCGTCGCCATCATTACTGTGCTGTCCGTGGTTGACGCCATTTTGAAAAATCACGTTGGAGATGCTGACCGTGGCGTTCGTCAAGGGGTTAATGTCCTCATTGACGGACATGATCATATCGACGCTGATGCCGCTGGTGAGAGCTCCCCACGTGATGATGGAGGTTGGATTGCCGCTGCCGTCCACGGCTCCAGTGATATTGACCGAATCGTTGATGTTCAGCGTGCCGTTTTGTGCGTCATAGACAGCAACCGTGACACCGGAGCGGCCTCGCGTGAGCGTGTAGGTTCCCGCCTGCAACTGAATGTTATCCGACGTACCAACGGGAGTATTGGCCTTGATGACGGCCTCGCGCAGAGTGCAGTCGCCTGAAGCATCAACACCTACGGTATTGAGACAAGTGACAGCTGTGCCTCGGGGAGCGATATCGTCGAAGCGATTCGGGAAAAAAGTGGGATCGGGAATCGGCATGGACATTGAAGGCGCAGCTTCGCCCTGATGGATCGCCAGGACTCCGGGCCGTCCGTCTATGTTGATGCGCAAAGGCAGAGCGTTCACGGGAGAGCCCGTGTACGGTTTGATCGAAACCTGTCCGGGAGCAAACGTCTGCGCTCCGGGCGGCACGTCGGGGTGCGAAATCACCGCCATCTGGCCGTTGCCAGCGTTGAGCCACATGATGTCGTCAGCGCCGTTGGAAGAAACTCGCGTGCGGAAAAACACGGGAGTCTGGCCAGGGGCAAGAGTGCCAACGCCGGGGAACGTATCTACAATCTCCCACTGAGTTGGGAAGGTGGCCAGCGGACCTAAGGGAGGCGCTTGATGAAGCACCTTGGCCTGCCGGATCGCGCTGAATTCCTCAACCGTATAGGTGCGCGGATCGAATTCGCTGCGAGCGGCGATCTGCACGCTGCCATCGGCTGCCAGCACGGCGATCTGCGTTCCGCCGCTGCGGTCAAAAATAAACGAGCCCAGAGCAAAGGCGCGAGCAGAAACCGGCAAGGAAACCGGCACTACCTGCATGGAAGAGCGCAGGACAAAAATCTGTCCGCCCGCCAAAAAGGCGGCGTCCCGGCCTGTACCGCCAAAATTGGCGAAATCGATGCTTGATGGCGCTGCGCTCAGCGGGAAGGCGCCTGTTACTGCGAGCCCCTGCGACGAACCGGCCATCGCAACCAAAGAAAATGACTTTCCAATGCCCTTTGTGCCAACAAGCACGGTGGTGAATTGCCCGTAAGCGCCGAAGTCACCTGCGGCCAGGGCTGTAACGCCGCCCGGAAGATTCACCGTTTGCGGCGCTGCAAAATTACCTTTGCCATCACCGGCAAAAACCACTATCGCGGTTCCGCCCTTGGCCGCGATCACCAGATCATTGTGGCCGCTGCCGGTGAAATGCCCTACCGCCATAAAGTCCGGATTCACCGGAGTCGCCAGCGTAGAGCTCTGCGCCAGAAACGGCGCCGGGAATTCCTCGCGCCCGATCGCCTGGAGTGACGCATCGCTCTGCGGAGCAAATGCGTCCAGGTTTCCGCGCTGAATGCTTATATGTCCAGCGTAGCCCACCAGCAGATCGGTGATCCCATCCTCATCCACGTCGCCCGTTGTAAGCGACAAAGGCTGCGCTCCAGCCGGAGCTATGGCAGCATGTCCGGCCAATAGCGCCGCGCCCGCCGGCGCACCGCCAGCTTGCATAGGCAGCTGTTGCCGTTCCCCCAGCCAGATTTTTGGTCCGGTGGGCTGTGCCTGCGGCGGCTGGATGGGCGCGGCAAGTGCGAATGTTTGCAATACAAAAACAACGATTACAGCAAGGATGGCGATAGAGCGGACACGTAGGCAAATCCCATGGTTCACGGGACGTTCTCCTGGCACACGCAAAGGTGTGGGGTTAAAGGTGGTTATTCAGGGGGTTATCTCTGTTAATCCGTCGTTAACAGTCACACTAAACCGCTCAAAATTATCCAAGGAGACTTTGTAAGTTGATCCTTATGCACGTACTCTGCTGCTCAGCTGAATTTTTGTCAAGAAGAAAAGATACTTGTAAGGGCTGAAAGTAATGGTTTTAAGGTAAGTTTCTGGTCTGCGGTATGCAAAATATTTATTAGTCGTGGCAGATTACTGTTGATTCGAAAGATTAAGAAGATTCTCATTCCCAAAACGGGATTCTTAGGTTATCTTCCATATTCCCCCATATTTCCCCTAAACGTTTTCCCAAGGTTCCAGTTTTCCGGGTTCTCCCAGCAAGACAGCAAGAAGTTCGCTGAAGTTCGCTAAGGAGAAATACACATGTCAGTTTCACGACGGATATTCCTAGGCGGAAGTGTGGCCACGGCAATAGCATGTGCGTCCGCGCCTCTGGCGGCATTAAGCGGAGGCGGTAGGATACTGCCCCTCGATACAAGCCTGCCGAATAGAAATAGCGGTTCAACCCACAATATCGCCGAATTCTCGGCAAAAAAACCAGAGACGCCCGAACAGCGTTACGGCCACATCGCCAACCTTTCCCGCGACTCTTTTGCCGGAGCAATCGGCTCCGCGTTCAACCTCAGCAGCACAGCCGGAAACAGCGCGCCGTTTTGGCTCAGGCTTCTTTCGGTAACTGACCTCAACGCGCCTCCGGCGACAAACCCCGCAAGCATGGCGGTGCCGCCTCCTGCAGCCGCCCGGCAGGCCGTAAGTACAGACGCATTCAGCCTGGCATGGTCGGGCGGTCCCATACACAACGTTCAACAGGAAACGTTTTTTGTTGAACATCCGCATCTGGGGCAATTTGCTTTGTTTATTGTTCCTGCCGGACCGCAGCAGTACACGGCCATCGTCAATCGCTTGCAGACCAAAACAGTTTTGCCGGTTTAAGGAATTGCGAGAAGATCCCGCCGACAAGCTGCGCATTGCAGCAGCAGGTGAAAGCCTTCTGCCGGAATCGGCGTGAAACCGAGCCGTTGAAAGAGCCGCAGTCAAGATTGAATGTTTCCACGTAGATGGTGACCGGTTTGCCTGCTTCTTTTGCCTCTGCCATTAGTTGGCCCAGCAGAAAGGAACCGGCGCTCCGGTTGCGATGCTCTGGCAGCAGCGTGATATCAAGGGATATGAAATTTCTCGCCGCTGCGGTCCAGATATAAGCGGTCAGCGGCGCTGCCTGCAATACATACGATTTCGTAGCTGGCCGTGGGATGCTGTGCCGCATAATGGTTTTTCTGCGCTTCCAGCTAATTAGGACTGAATGATCTTCATTTTTATTCCCATAATGTGGAAAAAATAAACGAAGCGGCTCCTGCTTATCGGGTTAGAATGTGCCTTGGAGTTTCGGCTCTGTGCCCAAGTTTGAAGATTGCCTCCAGCGGTTGGAACAAATCGTCGACGAGTTGGAACGAGGCAATGTCCCGCTTGAACAGGCATTGAAGCTCTTTGAAGAAGGCCTGAAGCACTCATCTTCCTGCCGCAAGGAACTGGAAGAGGCTGAAGGCAAAGTTGAGATTCTGCTGCGGCAGAATGGAAAGTTACAGCCTGAGCCCTATGATCCTGCCGATCGGGCCCAGACCGTCAAGAAATAGTTTTTCTAAAGCCTGCGGAAGTCCAGCAGCCGTGAAAGTCCAAAACGAAAACAGCCGACGTGTTTTCGCACAGCCAATGAGGACGCCTTTCATGAAACCGCTGAGTGTAGTTGTCGCCCAAAGCAACAGCCAAACTGCGGAGATGTTGGAGAAATCACTCTATAACCATTTCCGCGTGGTGCATCTGGCCGGAGATGTGGATGCCTTGCGTTTAGCCATTCCCAGATACCGGGCTGATGTGGCGATTGTTGATCTTGAACTAGCCGCGCTGAGTGAAGTGCAGCAGCTCAAGCAGGATTTTGCAGCCACTACCATCGTCTGTACGCATCGGCTGGCCGATGAAACTATGTGGGCCAACGCCCTGGCAGCCGGCGCAACTGATTGTTGCTATGCCTCTGATGTGCGCGCCATTGTACTGGCAGCCAGTAACACCAAGTCTCTGACGCACGCGCACGCTGCCTAAAAATATTGTTGTACCCTCCTCCGTCCAAAGGGAGCATCGAAAAGGTGCTCCTTTTTTTGCTCTGCATTTCAGATCACCCGATCACCAGATCTCCGGATCACCCGATCTGATTGTTTTATACTCAGTATTCATGCTGAATGAGATCCTTGCGCAGGGCCAGCGCACTATCGATGCGTCGCTCGACAAGCTTTTGCCCGCTGCCACGCAGCGGCCGGACTCCATCCATCAGGCCATGCGGCACAGCGTTTTTGCCGGAGGCAAGCGCCTTCGTCCCATTCTCTGTCTTGAAGCCGCGCGCATGATTGCTGGACGCCTGCCTGAAGGCGTTGAAGAGCTGGGTAGCGCGCTGGAAATGCTCCATACGTACTCGCTTATTCATGACGATCTGCCTGCGCTCGATAATGACGATCTCCGCCGCGGTAAGCCTACGTGCCATGTCGTTTTTGGTGAAGCGCTGGCCATCCTTGCCGGCGACGCACTCCAGACGCAGGCCTATGAAGTTTTGGCACGACTGAGGTGTCCAGCGGAAGCACGCGTAAAGATCATTGAAGATATTGCCCGCGGCACCGGCACCATTGACGGAATGATTGGCGGACAGGTCAAAGACCTTGAAGCCGAACGCCAGCGTCCTGATGCCGCAACTTTGGAATACATCCATCGCTCCAAGACCGGAGCGCTTATTACCTCCAGCCTGGTGAGCGGAGGGATATATGCGGGCGGCTCGCTGGCTGAGATCCAGCGCCTGCGCGACTTTGGCCGCTCGATTGGACTGGCGTTCCAGATCGTGGATGACGTGCTTGACGTTACGCAATCTTCGGAACAGCTGGGCAAGACTGCGGGCAAAGATACAGCTTCAGAAAAAGCGACCTATCCCGCGCTTTTCGGGATCGATGAATCCCTGCGTCGCGCCGATGCGCTGGTATCCTCCGGCTGCAGCGCGCTCGATTCATTTGCCCAGCGCGCCCAGACGCTCAAAGATTTGGCTCACTTTCTGGTACAGCGAAAACATTAGCTGGAATCTAAGGTGCCAGCTGGGACGAAGTGAATGGGCTTCATTCCTCCTGCATCCGCATGTTAGTATTTCCTCGCATATTTGTCCCTCTGGAAACATGTATCTAAGACTCAACCACTGCCGGCGGTGTGTGCCGCCGTATTGATGCTCCACAACAAACAATCCGTTTTGTATTGCTGTACGTACTTCACAGGACGCTGCTCGAGAGGTGGTTAAGGCCCTGTACGCGGCCTGACGATGCTTTCGACAGACATTTAAAAAACTCGGAAGGAGATTTACCAATGACGAAATCAGTTCGTTTACTGCTTATGGGCGCCGCTCTCACAGGATTTATGGCTGGTCAAACCGCTGTTGCTCAGGCCGCCGGTGGCGATGATGCCAAAAAAGACACCACGGCTGCCAAGGGTGACAAAGCCACCAAGAGCAAAAAAGACAAGCATGCCTGCAAGGGCCAGAACTCCTGCAAAGGCAAAGGCGGCTGCGGATCCACCAAAGGCAAGAATGATTGCAAAGGTAAAGGCGAATGCCGGACAGACGGCAAGCCCATGCCAAAAGAGGGCGACAGCAAATAGTTTCAGGTCCTCTCAGTTGAAGAGGACCGGTGGAACCCCGCTGGTCCTCTATTTTAGAATCTTAGTAGTCCCCGTTCTCTTATCAGCTTTATGCCCGCAAATCGCTTCAATGGATACAAAGACTTCGGCGTTGGAATCGGGCTCCGCATTCCTCATTACAACCACATTTTTGAAAAGAAGCCGGTCGTTGACTGGTTTGAAATCATCTCTGAAAATTACATGGTTGAAGGCGGCCGCCAGCTTCAGGTACTGGACCAGATTCTGGAACGGTATCGGGTGGTGCAGCATGGTGTGTCCATGTATTTTGGCTCGGCTGAGCCGCTGAACCGTGAGCACCTGCGCCGCCTGAAAAAACTTGTTCGCCGCACCAATACACCGTGGCTTACTGACCATCTCTGCTGGGGCAGCGTGGACGGCCGCTATTCGCACGACCTGCTTCCAATGCCCTACACCTTTGAGGCTGCAAAGCGCACCGCGCAAAAAGTCCGTGAAGCCCGCGATTTTCTGGAAGTGCCCATCGCCGTGGAAAACGTAAGCAGCTACGCTGAATATCACGTCTCTGAAATGACGGAGTGGGAGTTTCTCAACGAGGTCGTGGAACAAGCCGACTGCGGCATCCTGCTGGACGTGAATAATATTTACGTATCATCGCGCAATCATAGTTTTGATCCATTTGAGTATCTGCGCAGCATTCCCGCCGAACGCGTAGCTCAGATTCATATAGCCGGGCATTCCAACTACGAAAAATATATTCTGGATACGCACGATCATCCGGTGCTCGATCCGGTGTGGCAGCTTTATGCCAAGGCCATTGAGATGGCCGGCCCCACGGCAACGCTCCTGGAGTGGGACGATCACATCCCGTCTTTCGATGAGGTTCACAAGGAAGCGCTGAAGGCCAAGCAATACATTCCTGCCAGTGCGGCGGTGGCGTCATGAGCCATGGCCACTTGAATCCCGGCGAGTTGAATGCGGGTCGAATGAATCTGGAACAGCTCCAGCGCGCCGTCTTTGACGTGGTGCGGCAGCCGCTGACTGAAGATGAGCGTATGCGTGAGCAAACGCTCGACGGCCGATCGACCAAAGCTATTGCCGAAGAGATCGTAAAGCCGAATGACCGGCTCACCTCGGTTGAGCGCCTGGAAATATACAATCGCGTTTACTGGTTCCGGCTCCTCTCTTCGCTTGCTGACGATTTTCCGGGACTCCGCGCCGTCATCGGCCAGGAGGCTTTTGACAAGGTTCTTCTCGGCTACCTGACGGAAATGCCCTCAGTGTCATATACACTGCGCGATCTCGGTTCCCGGCTTGAGAGTTGGCTGCGCGCGCACCCTGATCTGATTTCCAGCAATGAGCGCATGGCGCTCGATATGGTCCGGCTGGAATGGTCAGACATTGAAGCATTTGATGCCGCTGAGTATCCCGTTCTCAGCCAGGCCGAACTGGCCGGCTTGGGTGAAGATCCAGTCTTCCATTTGCAGCCAAATCTTCAGCTACTCGATCTGGCTTATCCCGTGGACGAGCTTCTGCTGAAAGTGCGTGAAACCGAGGATCCGGAAACCGATATCTCCAGCAACGTGGTCATGATGGACCATTCTGAATCGGCTCCGCGCAAACAGATTCCTTTGCCCAAGAGCAAAAAAGTTTTTCTGGCCGTCCATCGCCAGGAGAACATCGTCTATTTCAAACGCCTGAAGCCGGAAGGTTTTGCGCTGCTCCGCGCTTTGCAGCAGGGCCAACCGCTTTCACAGGCCATTGAAACATCGGTCAAGTGGTCAGGGAAAAAACTGGAGCGCGTCATGGAGCAGTTGCATGACTGGTTTGCTAACTGGTCACAGTTGGGCTGGTTCTGCCGTCCGCCGGAAAAAGAGGCCAACCAATGAATGCGTTGCTGCAAAAAGCTGAAGTCACTTACGGCTGGTTTCTAAGGGCGGTCAACTCACTGCAATCACCTTTTCTGCTGCTGATTCGCGTTTATTGGGGATGGCTTTTTCTTCAAAGCGGCATCGGAAAATTCGGCCACATCGATAAAGTTGTCAGCTTCTTTACCGACCTTGGCATTCCCGCGCCAACGTTGAACGCCTACTTCAATGCTTCTCTGGAAACCGTTGGCGGTATTCTTTTGATCCTTGGACTCGCGTCGCGGCTGATCTCGGTTCCTTTGCTGATCAATATGATCGTGGCCTATATCACTGCAGACCGGGAAGCGTTTACTTCTTTCTTTTCCGAATCAGGAAAGTTTTTCGCGGCGGACCCATTTCCGTTCCTGCTCGTATCGCTGCTGATCTTAATCTTCGGCCCCGGCAAGTTTTCCGTCGATACATTGATCCGTGCCTACCGCAAGAAACATTCACCGGCTATTGCTGCGGCTGCATCCAACTGACGGCAGATGGTAGTTTGTCATCGATGGGATTTCGGCATTTCAGCCTCGTTTTCCTTATAGTCGCGGTCGCTCTTCTGGCGCTTCCGTTGAAGACTCTCGCCGCACAAGAGAGCGGCAATGATACGGCGACCCTGAAGGTTTCCGGCGCCACCATTGACGTAACGCTGCCTGAAGGACCAATGAAGCTCACGCGCGACGACCTGCTGGGCTGGGTAAAAGCCTCTGCTACCACAGTCGCCGATTATTACGGACACTTCCCTGTTCCGCACCTCACTTTAAAAATGCGCAGCACCTCCGGCTCCGGCGTACGCCATGGCGTCACTTATCCTAAAGATGGAGGATTGATTTTTATCAGCGTGGGCCGCGACGCCGACATCGCGGCCACCAAGGAAGATTGGGTGCTGGTGCATGAAATGATCCATCTGGCTTTTCCTTCCATGGAAGACGATCAGCACTGGATCGAAGAAGGCATCTCCACTTATGTTGAGCCCGTGGCGCGCGTACGCGCGGGAGGAATGCCGTTGGACGAGATGTGGCGTACCTTCGTCCGCGACATGCCCAAGGGCGAACCGGGGCCGGACGATCATGGGTTAGATAACACGCATACCTGGGGACGCACCTATTGGGGTGGCGCGATCTTCTGCCTGCTCGCTGATGTGCGCATTCGCGAATACACAAAAAATCGTAAAGGACTTGAAGACGCGCTGCGCGGCATCAATCGCGGCGGCGGCAACATCAGCGAAGATTGGGACATCAACAAGGCGCTGGCAATGGGGGACAAGGCCACAGGCACAACCGTTCTGCGCGACCTTTACAACGAGATGCGCGACAAACCAGATCCCGTCGATCTGGACCAGCTTTGGACGAAGCTTGGCATCCAGATGAAAGATGGTTCTGTTGCGTTCAATGACAAAGCCCCAGAAGCCAACATTCGACGAGCGATCACCGCGCCTCCGTCTTCCGCTAGCACTCCAGCAGGACAGCAATAATCTATCTCAGCTTCGCGCCTCGAAATAAATCGTCATCCCGATGGGCCGTGAGCAAGCCCGCGCTTTGATCAGCCGGCGAGTAGGCGAGAGAGGGACCTTGTGTTTTGGGTTCCGCTGAGTATCTTCACAAAGCCACAAGGTCCCCGCTTCTATTCGAATCTGGAAAGAGCGCGCATTACTAAGCCTCGGGATGTTTTTTTCGAAGTTGGAACAACGCCTCTAGTAATGAAACTTATACCGCACCTGCACGCCCACAATCCGTGGATCACTCACGTGTGATCCTCCAAAAGTGTTGCTGCGGTCAATGAAATAACGGTTATCGGTCAGGTTGGTCGCGGTCAGCTTGGCCGACCAGTTCTCATTGAACGAATGTCCCACCGACAAATCAAGACTCGCATACGCCGGCAAGTGGCCGGGGCCATCGCCATCAAGAAAACCTGAGCCCGCGCTCACATTGCCGGAGAGCCAGCTCTTGAGCGGAAGCGCCGCCGTGAATCCCGTGCTTAAGGTGTGGCGCTGATCGTGGTCAAGAAAAAAGAACCCTACATCCGGCGGCGCAAAGTCAGTAAGTCCGCCGGTGACTCCGCCCGATCCTTCCACCGACTGGTGAGAATAAGCCAGGTGCAGATCGATCTTCTTAAATAATTTTGGGGAGCGCACCGTAGCTTCATAACCCACAATGCGGACGCTCTGAATGGTGAGAGGGACGAACAAGTTTGAATTGCCGAGCGCGTCATGATCGAAGAAGTTGTGCGCTCCAGTGCGGAAATTATCGAAATCAAGTGTCCATCCCCGCACAGGAATGGTCAAACCGATATCGTGCTGCTCGTCACGCTCACCGCGCAGAGGTAGAAATCCCTGATCAGGCGAGACGCTGAGTACGTCGGGAGAAATCGTATCCAGCGGAGGCGCCTGGTAATAGCGGCTATAAGCGCCGCGCAAAATCCAGCCAAGATGCGGGATCTGGATGGCGACACCCAATCGTGGACTTCCTACCGTTTCTGTTACCAGACCGGAAAAATGCGTCAAGCGCACGCCCGCTGTCAATGACAGCCACGAAGCTGCTTTGTATTGGTCCTGAATCCAGACTGCTTCAAGATTGCCGCTGACTTTTTCCCGCGGCGGATGAGCATCGACCAGGTCGCCCGAATCATTTGTTCCGGTGAGGCCGAACAATGTGTTGTCATGCTGGGCAAAACCATAAAATCCAACACTGGCATTGTGCCGCCCCTTTACTACGTTAAGGGAAGTTTGTCCTCCCAGATAGGACGAGGTCCGATTATCAGTTGTCACCAGCCGCTGGTCGGCGGCCCCTTGACCCTCAAACGCTGCGCGATTGAAATGATAAGAAGGCGCGACCGTCAGCAGCACTCCCGGGCCAAACGTGTGTATCCAGGAAAGGTTTCCAAAGATGTCCTGCTCGCGTTCGCGGTCGCGAACGCCGGCAGCTTCCAGGTCGGCATCATTCGGTACTTGAAAGAAATCAGTGCGGGCCGAGCCCACAAAGCGAAGTTGGTCTGTGGGCGTAGCGTTCAGGATCAGTGAAGTAAATGCGCCTCCCCCATCGGCCTGGTTATGCAGATTGGCCGGGGTTGGCGTTTCCAGCCCGTGGTCCGTACGATTGCCATTTAAGCTCACGTAATATGCGGACTTATCATTGTGATCGCCAAAACTCAGCTGGTCGTCAGTGGAGTTGAAGCTGCCATAGCTGGCAACGAGTTCTCCCTGGCGTGAACGCTCAAAGCCGGTGCGCGGCACCACATTGAACACGCCGTATGTGCGATCACCGGATTCAGCCGAGAAACTGCCGCGCTGCACTTCCATGTAATCTACATCTTTAGGGTCGAACTGCGGGCCCACATTGGTGGCAATGTTCGTGTTAGGGACGGGCACGCCATCAATCTCCCAAGTCACCTGGTGTCCACCGCGCACGTGCAACTGGTCATGCACTACGGTCGCGCCGGGAACATAATCCGTGATCATGGCCATGGAGTCGGTGCGGTCAGCGCCTGGGGTCTGAGCAATATCGCCGCGGCTCACCAGCGTTTGCGGCACTGGGGACGAAGGGTTCACCGTCTCCGGAGCGCCGGAGACTTCTACCGTCTCCTGGTGCTGCGCCACTGCCAGCGCAAAATGCATTTCCTGCACATTGCCGGAACTTACGGTTACAGACTGCTGCGCCCCGCTAAATCCCTGCGACATGATCGTCACGTCATATTCCCCTACGGGAACATTGGAGATGAGCGCCATCCCTTCTTCATTCGTGGTGCCGGACGTTTTAAAGTCCGACGTGCGGCTCTGCACTTCAACCTTCGCCCCCTGCACCGGCCTGTGCTGCGGATCGTGAACAATGGCCTTAACTGTCCCAAATACTGAGGCTACAGCCGGCAAGCATGAGAGCAGCGCCAGCAAACTTATGATCGCAATAAATCGTTTTGACACTTTTTTATCCCCGGAGGAACCTCTGTCGGGTTCCATTTTTCTCGGCGACAAGCACCAACCGGCTTCACTCTTTCGCAGAGAAATCCGCAAAAAGTAGGAAGACAGACGGAACAAATGCCGCTTCGATCAAGTCTTGAGCAGAGACAATTAACCTGAAACTAGGCCAGCTATTACTTTCTCCGCGTGGGCTTTGCCTTAGACGAGGGGAGGACCGCGATCAGTATGGGAGGAGAAGCCGGTAACTGTGAAGACAATTGCAGCAATCTGGATTTTAAGATCGCTTACTGCCGGTGGAGCAAGTGTGGGATGGGTGGAAACTGTTGCACCGCTCCGCAGATGTCCCGGAGTACAGCAATCCATGGGACACTTGGCATCATCGGGTGCGGGGGAGAAAGCCGTCTTTGATTCTGGAGCGCTCGCAGACTCTAGCGCGGACGATTGATGGTGATGATGCTGATGCGTGGGGCGATCGCAGTGGTCCACTGCTACGGCATGGCATGAAACTGCCTTGCCTGTTCCAGTGCATGCTGCCGCCATAATGGGCGAGAGCATGGATGAAAACAGCGCAAGAATCACCGTAATGGATAAGGATCGCCGCATCTTAGAAAGCTCAATATACCTGTATTTCCCTCGCGAAAGCAATCGGATTCAGAGTTGCTGAACCCGCAAAACCGTTAAACTTTTTAATCTTTACTCATGGTGCTACTACTTTCGTCTGCCATTGTTTCAGCAGCTCTGGTTTAATCTGTTCCGCATGAAAACCATGATGTTTGCCCTGCTGTTTCTGTTGCTTGGGTGTGGCGGGTCAGTCCACTCAGCGCAACCACCACAGCCATCCGTGGTCTTCTTTGGTGATTCCATTTTCGGCGCGTGGAATCTGGAAACCTACTTTCCCGGCAAACCATATGTGAATGGCGGAATGTTCGGGTACCGCACCGATCAGCTAAAAGGCCTGCTTCCAGATGTTCTCTCAGGTAACAAGGTCTGCCACGGCCTTGATGGCAATGCTACTTTCCCGCTCACTTGTGTTCAAGTCACGCCGCCCAAGACCATTGTGATCATGGCTGCGTGGAACAATTTTTTTCAGGGCGATGTTGGCAGTTCCGCCGATGATCTGCAAGCCATGGCGGACATGGCCACCGCAAAAGGCGTCAAAGTAATCATCTGCACTGTCTATGCATACGATCCAGCGCATCCAGCTCCCTGGATGGTGCCAACCGGCAACGCACCCGTCACTTTCTATGATATGTGGCGAACTCCGTTGAATAACAGCATCGGCTTAATGCATGGAGTTACTTTTGTGGATTTTTCCACGCTGTTCGACGCCCAGTCCGACTACACCGCTGACGGCATTCATCCCAACGATGCCGGCTACGCGCAGATGCGCGATCTCATTAATCAAGTGCTTTAAGCTCTGCCTATGGAATTGCCGCTTCATTGGTATTGAGAACGCTGGATGCGCATTGGTTACAACCACGAAGACTCTTCATGCACGTGAGCGACGTTTTCCCAGATAGAAATAAACTGCCGGCGTAACGATCAGGGAGAGCACCATCGAAACCAGGATTCCCCCGATTACCGCGATTGCCAGCGGTTGCAGCATCTCTGATCCGGCGCCCAGAGCGAATGCCAGCGGCAACATGCCCGCCATGGTCGCCAGCGCGGTCATAAATATAGGACGCAGGCGCCGACGTCCCGCCTGAACCATGGCTTCTTCCGGCTCAAAGTTTGCATGGACAAACTTCTGGTTCGCGTCCAGCAGCAGAATGCCATTCTTGGCCACAATGCCGATCACCATGATCATCCCCATCAGCGACGCAAGATTCACGGTCTTGCCCGTGATCAGAAGCGCAAGAAAAACTCCTGAGATGGATAGCAGAGCAGAACTCAGAATGGCCACGGGAGCTGAGAAGTTGCGGAATTCGAACAGCAAAACGGTAAACACCAGAACGATTGCCAGCACCATTACAACTGCCATGTCATGAAAATCACTCTGCTGTTGCGCGTAAAGGCCGCCATAACTCACCCGGATAGAAGACGGCAGGTGCAGACCGGCGACAACTTTCTGCACCTTGGCGATGCCGCTGCCCAGGCTCGTACCTTCCAGTCGCGCGGTGACCTCCACCAGCCGTTGCAAATTTTCCCGTATGATTTCCGTCTGTCCGGGAAGTTCATTAATCTCAGCCAGAGACCCCAGCGTGGCGGTCCTTCCGGACGAACTGACCAGCAGAGTGTTGCTCATCGCATCCATCGAGGCGCGATTCTGGTCCGGGAAGCGCACCCGTATGCTGTAAGCGCGGTTATTGGCAATCAAGGGATTGGCCGCTGTTGTGCCCTGCAACACCGCCATCGCGTCAGTGGATACCTCTTCTGCCGTGAATCCGGCCTTTGCCGCTACCGTGGGATTCACCCTGAATTCCGCTGCGGGACCACTCATGGTGTTCTCAATGCCGTTCTTCAGATCAACCACGCCTTTTATCTTTTCGATGGCATCGGCCACACGAGGCGCTTGCTCTTCCAGCAGCTTGGAATCCTCAGAAAACAGTTTGATCACCACCGGCTCGGGAGCGCCGGTTAGATCGCCAATCATGTCTTGCAAGAGCTGTTTCAAGTCAACATCGACGGCGGGCTCTTCCTTTTTGATCGTGGCACGCACGTCAGACATAATGTCATCGATCGGGCGATTTCTCTTAGCTTTCAGCTTGACTGAGATATCGCCACTATTTGCCTCTGTCACCGCAGCCAACCCCAGTTGCAGTCCGGTGCGCCGTGACGTACTCTCCACTTCCGGAGTCTCACGCAGGATCTGCTCCACGTGGGAAATCATGCGGTCAGTTTCCTGCAGTGAAGTACCCGGGGGCGTGAGGTAGTCAACAATGAAGCCGCCTTCATCCATTTCCGGCAGCAAATCCGAGCCGAGAAAAAAGAAGCACAGGCCGGAGATGGCAACAAGCACAACCGCGCCAAATAACAGCCAGCGCGGATGCTCCAGCGCTCGGCGGAGCCAGCGTTCATAGAATTCAATCACGCGGCCGAAAAACCCTTTCATCGAAGCTTCTTCCGCAGCCATCAGCTTACGAATCTCCTGGTCTACGTCGCCGTTCTCGGCGGCTGGCGCTTCAGCGGTGCTTTTGCGTCGAAGCAGAAATAGGCTGAGCGTGGGGGTCCAGGTAAGCGCCAGCAGCAGCGACGTGAGCAAGGCGGCGCACATGGTCACGGCCAGAGCGCGAAAAAATGCGCCGTTTACGCCGGTCATGGTGATCAGCGGAAGGAAAACAACGATTGGAGTTAAGGTAGAACCTATCAGCGGAACAGTAATCTCAGATAGTGCGCTGCTGATGGCTTCTATTCTTCCCTGCCCTGCATCACGATGCAGCACAATGTTCTCCACCACCACGATCGCATCATCAATCACCAGGCCCACTGCTGCGGCAAGACCGCCCAGGGTCATCAGGTTAAAACTCTGGCCCAGCAGCTTGAGCACGATGAAGGTAACAAAAATCGTAACCGGAATCACCAGTCCGGCAACAACCGAGCTGCCCCAGTCGCGCAAAAAGACGATCAGCACAATCGCGGAAAGAATCAGCCCCAGAAGAATGGCGTCGCGCACGCTCTTGATGGAATCCCGCACAATGCCCGATTGATCGTAAAAGGGCGTGAGATGGATTCCCGGCGGAAGCGTGCCGCGGATGCGGTCAACTTCAGCATGAACTTCATTTGCCACCACCACGGTATTGCTGTCTGGCTGGCGATTGATGTTTAGCAGCACCGCTGGCTTCCCGTCTGCACGCACAATCGTGTAGATCGGCTTCACCGATTCCTGCACCATGGCCACATCGCCAATGCGGATCGGTATGCCGGCCTGAGTACTCTTCACAACAATGTTGGCCAGTTCCTGTGCGTTGCGCGCCTGGCCGTTCACCAGCCCCAAAACCAGTTGATGATTGCGCTCAAATAATCCGGGAGAATCCACCAGGTTTGTTGCCTTGACTGCGTTAAGGATGTCAGTAACAGTCATTGCTGCCGCCAGCAGCCGCGCCGGGCTGGGCGTGATTTGGAACTCAGGCTCTTGTCCGCCTTGCACGACCACGGTGGCAACGCCGCTCATGCGGTTCAGCCGCGGCGCAATGTCATACGTCGCCATTTCCCACAGGCGGTTCTGCGGCACAGAGTCTGAAGTGAGGCTATAGCCGATAATTGGGAATGAAGCGAACGTAAGCCGGTGACTCTCAATTTTTGCCGTCGGCGGCAGCTCAGCGGCAACTCTGGCGAGTGCTGAATCCACCAACTGCAGCGTCTGGAACATGTCCACTTGCCAGTTGAAAAAGAGGTCGACTTCCGCCGAGCCTCGGCTGGTAATGGAACGGACCGTTTCCAGCCCCTGCACGCTATTCACGGCCTGCTCCACTGGGCGCGTAATGGTGACCATCATTTGATCGATGGGCATTACGCCGTTATCAATGCCGATTACGATGCGGGGGAAATCCGTGGAAGGAAAAACCGAGACTGGAATGTTGAACGCCTGGTACGCGCCGACCAGAGCAATAACAATAATCAGAAAGATAACAGAGCTGGAATTGTGAGCAAACCACTGCCGCTTGGGCGTTACAGCCTTCTCGTCAACATGGTTTGTGACCTTGGGTTCATCCGCCATCTCGGCTAGTCCTTTGATCCGCTTTTGCTGCTGGGTTTCGATTGCGCGGCTTTCTTGTTGCCGCCATCAGGCTTGGCTTTGGAATCATTCCCGGCAGATGGCTTACTCTTCCCTGATTTCGCATCATCAGACTTCGCCGCATCACCGCCGGCTTTGCCTGACTTTTCATCATCATCTTTTTCTTTATCTTTAGCGCCTTCCCCTGCGGATTCGCTCTCCGGCTTTTCGATTTTGACTTTCGTCTTGTCCGGCAGCCCGTACGCTCCTTCGGTCACCACTATTTCTCCTGGCTTAAGCCCAGAAACAATCTGCACTTGCTGGCCTGTAGCAATGCCTGTTTTCACGTCACGGCTGCTTGCCTGGTTTTGTGAGTCAACCACCATCACCTGGGCTGCGTCGCCTTTGGCATTGAGCAGCGCGGCGGCGGGAATCACCAGCGCGTCTTTGACTGTCTGCGCAGTGATGGCAATTTGCGCCGTGGTACCGGGACGCAACTGCTGGTTCGCATTCGGCGCCTGCACCCAGACCTCAACCGTGGTGCTGTTGGGGTCAAGCGCCGGACTGATCAGAGAAACTTTGCCGTTAATTGGCTGTTCCAATCCTGCCAGTGAAATTGTGGCGGCGTCACCCTTCTTGAGCTGAAGCGCGTCACTCTGGGGGATGTGCGCTTTGGCGATGACCTGCGAGATGTCCATCACGGTGAGCAGAGGCGTTGCAGTGGAAGCCATTTCACCGGGATAAAGCGGACGGTCAGTGATAAAACCTGTAATGGGGCTGCGCACTTCAGAATAGCTAAGCTGCGCTTCAGAATTCAGCAGCTTTCCTTTTGCCGACGTGAGCTGCCCATTCGCCGTCTTAATGGCTCCCTGCTTGCCGACCGCGTTTAATCCTTCCAGATGTTTCTTGGCTATGTTGTAAGCACTCTTGGCCTGGGCCAGTGATACGGCTGCGGCATCCAGGTCTTTGCGTGGCAATGCACCCTGTTTGAAAAGGTCCTGGCGGCTGTCATAAAGCTTTTGCTGTGCATCCAATTCCTGCTGCGCTGTCTGCAAGTCAAGCTCGGCCTTTGCATTCTCCTCGGGTAAGGTGGCGCCCATAGTGGTGCTGTAGGCGGCTTGAGCTTGCTCGTAAGCGCCTTTGTTATCGAGTGCGGCGGCAGAGAGATCGCGGTTTTCGAGCGTTGCCAGCAACTGTCCCTGCCGCACCTTCTGTCCGCGCACCACATAGAATTTCTTCACCGGCGCGCTGATTTTTGGCGTGATTGCCGACTGTGCCACAGGAAAAATGATCCCTTCGGTGTTCACCACACGGGAGATCTCGGTGGTCGAGGCAGGCGCGGCCTGGACGGTTACTTCCGGGGCTTCTTCTTTTTCACCTTTACCGCAACCTATCGCGACGAAAATAGCCAGCGCCACTGCGAGGAGCGAGATTACGCGGCCAGCGTTACGCTTTTGTCTGTCCATAGAACTGTGAAATTAAGACCTGCGGCTTAAGAGCTGTGACTTAAGACCTGTGGGTTACATTGTACCCGTTAGAGTTTGCAGGTTCGCTATTGCGGTACGCGCCCGGACTTCGCCGTCACTAAATGCATTGCGGGCTGTGGTGAGCGTATTCTGCGCGTCCACCACTTCCAGCACTGTTGATTCCCCACCCTGATAACGCAGAATAGTCAGCCGCAGGCTCTCTGCTGCCAGGTCGGCTGAGCTCTTCAGCAAATCGAGTTCCGCGTGCGCGGCCTCGGCTTCGGCATATAGCTCGCGCATGTCCGCCTGGAGTTTGCGCTGCGCCATTGTCAGTTCGCGCTGTGCCTGCTTGCGTCTCAGGTTGGCCTGCACAATTTTGCTGCGAGTCGCGCCCCAGTTCCATATGGGTATGTTCAGCGTGGCAGCCACAGCATAGCCAAGGTTGCGCGTCCCATCTGGTTCGTGCACGGCGAAGTGAGGTGCATCAATGCCGTAAAAGTAATCGAGTGTAAGCGTGGGAAGATAGGCGCTCTGGGCGGACGAGACCTCGAATTTAGCCGCCTGGAAATTGGCTGACGAGACGCGAACGTCCGGATTGCGGCTTTGCGCTTCCTTAACAAATTCATCAAAGCTTTGGAGCGGCGGAGCAAGCTGAGCGTCATCGACGACACTAAAATTCAGGTTGAAGTCGGGAAACAGAAGCACGGCTAGCTCCAGACGGCTCTTGTCCATGGCAAGCTGGGCTTCGCGCAGATCTCGCTGCCGGTCGTTGTACTGAATCTGAGCTTTGATCACATCAGCGTGCGCCACTTCTCCGCCGTTTTCCAACTTTTGGCTCAGGGCCAGAAACTGCTGAGCTTCAGATGCGGCCCGTTGCACGTTGGCGTACTTGCGCTGCGCGGCAATCAACCCGTAATAGCCCTGCACCACCGCGACTACCAGCCCGCGTTTGGCCACCTCTGCCTTGGCCCGCGCCACGGCTTCCAACGCCTGCGCCCGGCGATAGTCGGTGTAGTTGGTAAACCCAATCGTCTGATGGATATTGCCCTCGCTTAGGTATTCATGCACGGAATTACTCGCGATGAACACGCCTGACGGACTGCCGTTAGGCTCGGTATAAATAAACTGGTTGTTGTAATTGACGCTGGGCAGCAATGCGGCTCGCGCTTGCACCTTGTCCTCATGCGCAATTCCCTGGTCAGTAAGCGCCGCCTGGAACTGGATGCTGTTGGCCCGCGCGCGCGTCAAAGCATCTTGCAGCGTGAGCGTGAGCGGCGCCTGCGTGGAACTGGCGGGTTGCGCTACCTGCGCCGGGGCTATCGGAACCATGGCTACGATAAACAGCGCTATGCGGACAATAGATTTTCTGGCGGACAAAGGTGACCTCCTGCGAGCGCCAACAGTATACGTTTCGCGAACACAAGATAGTACTTTCGTCGCGGGCGGACACTGCCATGCAGTAGAATCGAGATTCGAGACATGCCAGTGAGAGCTGCACATGGGACTTAGTTCGATGGTTCGGTGGATAGGAAGAGTTGTCGCGTTTGCTGCGATAGCATGCCTTTCCCTGCAAGCTGCCTGCACCATTGGCCCGCCGCTCACATCCGGACAGCTTGAGTCGCACAGCGACAATCCATGTCATGAATCTGGGCCGTCCACGCCACACGCTCCTGCTCCAAGCCACATCTGCTGCAGCGGGGACCACTCTCCGGACGCACTCTTGAGCGCCACGCTCACGCCTGCGCCGATAGTCGTCGACGAAGCTTTTTTGACTCTGACTTTAGCTGTATGCTCTTTTGCGCATTCCTCTATTGATATCTCTGCCTCTTTTTCTCCGCCGCATAGACCACTTGCTCTTCGTATCTGATTCTTAGTTTCTACATTTTGCCCCTCGGTGTTTCTGTTTCTCGGACGAAACATTTGCGGGACCAGATTTTTCGCGTCGCTCAAGCAGAATTTAGGAATCGGAATGAAACGTTCATTTATATCTTTGTTCACTGCTTTGCTTATTCTCTTTTCGTCGACAGTGTTCGGCCAGAGCACATCATCATCACAGCACCAGCACGGCGGCATTCCAATGCCAACCCTAAAGCCGGATGACACGATACAAGATATGCCGGGGATGCAACATGGCTCCGCTCACAACCAAGCCACAAAGTTTATTGACGAAATCCTCCACCATTCAACATCGGGGACATCAGCACAGCCAAACTCAACCGATGAGCCCATGATCATGCGCTCGCGTGGCAAATGGATGTTCATGTTTCATGGCATCGCATTCCTGAGCGCACTACAGCAAAGTGGCCCGCGCGGCTATGACAAGGTATTTTCAACCAACTGGTTTATGCCTATGGCGCAACGCCAGATCGGACACGGCGAGCTTACACTCCGAACCATGCTCAGCCTGGAACCAGCAACTGTGACGCAGCGCTTCTATCCGCTTCTTTTCCAGCAAGGGGAAACGGCGTTCGGCAAGCCGATAAACGACGGCCAGCACCCGCATGACTTCATCATGGAATTGGCCGCGCTGTATGACCTGCGGCTCGGCCAAAATACGCTGCTATCTTTTTATGCTGCGCCCGTCGGCGATCCAGCGATGGGGCCCAGCGCTTACGCGCATCGTGCCTCCGCTTCCGAGGACCCCGTAGCCACGCTTGGCCATCACCTGCAAGATTCCACCCACATTGCGGATGGCGTGGTAACGGGAGGACTGGCTTATAAAAATGCTCGCATTGAGTTCTCAGGGTTCCACGGTCGTGAGCCGGATGAATTTCGCTGGGACATAGATTCAGGCGCAATCGATTCATGGTCAACACGCTTCACGGTGCAGCCGGGCCAGAACTGGACTGCGCAATATTCGTTTGCGCATCTCAGCAGTCCGGAACAATTGCATTCTGAAGACGATGTTCAACGCATGACAGCTTCAGTCAGCTACAACCGGCGGTTCACGAGAGGTAGCTGGGCTTCAACGCTCCTTTGGGGCCGCAATCGGGTGTTGCAGAGCCGGCAGATCGCAAACGGCTACCTTCTGGAATCTACGTTGCAATTCGCAGAGCACAATCATGTGTGGACACGAATCGAAAGCGCGGACCGCAGCAGTGAGTTGCTGCTGGGCAAACAGGCAGAGCCGCCGGCATTCGACGAACAGTTTCTTGCGCGGATACAGGCTTACACTGCGGGGTATAACCGTGACTTTCCACTGGTCCCGGGACTCTCAACCGCTGTGGGCGCGCAGGTTACGTTCTATGGCAAACCCGATTTTCTTACTCCCATTTACGGGCAATATCCCGTGGGAGTTATATTGTTTATGCGAGTGCGCCCCACAGATAACGCGCATTCTCATTGAGGACCTCACAATGAAAACATCACGCCGCGATTTTCTGATTGGAACTTCCGCAGTGGCCGGCTCTTCTCTTATCCTGCCGATTTCAGTGCTGGCGCAACAGAAAGCCCCCAAAAAGGCCGCCACCAAGAAAAAGGAAGAAGGAGAAGAAGACGTTTCCACCAATGAAGATTTGATGCGCGAGCATGGCGTGCTGAATCGCGTGCTGCTGATCTATGACGAAACCCTGCGGCGCATTCAGGCCAATGAAAAGTTTGATCCGGCGGTGGTGACCAACGCGGCTGGCATTATCAAGAACTTTATAGAGGACTACCACGAGAAGCTGGAAGAGGACCATATTTTTCCGCGCTTTGAACAGGCCGGCAAGCTGGTTGAATTAACCACAAACTTGCGCGCGCAGCATGCCATGGGACGGCGCGTGACGGAAAGAATTGTGGCCACAGCAAAAAGCGGAGACAATGAAACGCTGCGTACGTTATTAGCGGCGTTCAACCGCATGTATCGGCCACATGAGGCGCGCGAAGATACGGTGCTCTTCCCAGCGTTGCACAAACTCGTAAGCAAGCATGAGTATGACGCCATGGGCGAGCAGTTTGAGGGCATTGAGCGCAAGACATTCGGCGGCGACGGCTTTGATATGGCCGTGGACAAGGTCACGGAACTGGAAAAACAATTTGGCGTTTACGATATCTCCCAGTTCACACCGTCGCTTCCGCCCACGAAATGACGGCTGCGCTGCTTTTTGTTGCAGCGATTCTGGGCGGCGCTATCGCTGCGCTGTCAGGCTTTGGTATCGGCAGCGTGCTCACGCCGCTGCTGGCCCTGAGCGTGGGGACCAAACCAGCAGTAGTTGCTGTATCTATCCCACACCTGGTTGCGACCGCGATTCGTTTCTGGAACCTGCGTCACAAACTTGATCGGCAACTACTCAAACACTTTGGCATTGCCAGCGCCGCTGGAGGCTTGCTTGGCGCATGGCTCGGCTCGCGCTTCAGCAGTCCGATTCTGGCGTATATTCTTGGCGGACTGCTGGTGTTTGCCGGATTCATGGGGCTCACGGGACTCTCAAAGAAGATGCGCTTCGGCAAGAAAATAGCCTGGCTTGGCGGCGCGCTCTCTGGTTTGCTGGGCGGACTGGTGGGCAACCAGGGCGGCATCCGTTCGGCGGCCATGCTTGGCTTCAATCTTGAAGCCAAAACTTTTGTAGCTACCGCGACCGCGATTGCGCTGATCGTAGACGGCGCGCGTATGCCTATCTATTTCTTTACCAGCCCGGAAACAGTCCATCGCCTCGCAGCTTTGATCGCAATCATGGTAGCCGGCGTCACGATCGGCACTCTGGCCGGAGGCCGAATTCTAGCGCGCATCCCGGAAGCATACTTCCGCAAGTTGGTTTCTCTTCTGATCTTTGCGCTGGGGATCGTAATGTTGAGCAGCGTGGCTAAATAAGCCGCGACGCGCAGTGGCAACCATCCTATAAAGCTGGGTAGAATCAATTAGCTCGAAAAGGCAGGTAACAAGAAAGGGAGTTGCTATGTCTGCACAGTTCAAACATCTCTTGATCGTTGTTTTTCTCTCATCTCTCTCCTGGGCTCAGTCTCCCAAAGCATCAAAGGCACCTGCAACCGCAGACTGGAAAGACGTTGACGCGGCCATGGGCCGCCCAGGGCAGGACCAACCCGATGGTACGCACAAATACGCGCTCCCGCGCAAAGATATGAACGTGACGGTGAATGGGGTGCAGATCAAGGCTGGCTTGGCGTTGGGATCGTGGGTGGCATTCAAGGCGACATCGCAAGGGAACGCTATGGCGATGGGAGATCTTGTGCTGACCGAGGATGAAGTTGGGCCGGTGATGGCGGAGTTGCAATCCGGAGGAATCGAGATCACCGCATTGCACAATCATCTGCTTGGTGAAACCCCGCGCGTGATGTACATGCATATACACGGCATGGGCAATGCCGCCAACCTAGGCAAAGCCATTCATCAGGCAATAGCAAAAACCAAGACGCCCGACGCCGGTGCTGCAACGGCGCCGCCCGAACTCGACATCGATACCAAGCAGATTGACCAGATCCTGGGCCACAGCGGCAAAAACAATGGCGGAATCTATCAGGTGGGCGTGCCTAGGGCAGAACACATCACCGAAGGGGGCATGGCGATTCCAAATTCCATGGGCGTGGCCACGGCGCTCAATTTTCAGCCGACGGGCGGCGGCAAGGCGGCAATTACAGGCGACTTTGTGCTGCTGGCGAAGGAAGTGAATCCAGTGATTAAAGCCCTGCGGGAAAATGGCATCGCCGTGACGGCCCTGCACAGCCACATGCTCGAGGAACAGCCGCGCCTGTTCTTTATGCACTTCTGGGCCAATGATGACGCGGTAAAACTGACCAAGGGTCTGCGCGCAGCGCTGGACCAGACCAACTCAGCCAAGAAATAATAAAGCCAGCTGCGGCACGGATGTGGCAGAGGAGCAAAGCGATGAAACGAACAGCGTTCGCTGCAGTTCTGCTGGCCATGGCAGGGCTCACGTTATTCGGGACGAGAATGTTTCATCCTACGGCGGCCGCGGCACCACCACAGGCCGGAACTACTTTGAAGCAGATCGCGACAATCGACCTACCCGGACCCGCGGGCAAACGCTTTGATTACCTCACCATTGATTACGACGATGGCTATCTTCTTTCCGCCCACCTTGGCGCGGGATTGCTTTACGTCATTGATCTCAAAACTAACAAGGTGGTAATGACTATTCCCGACGTGCCCGGCGTTGAAGGCGTGGAGTACGTTCCGGAAGCTAAAAAGATCTACACGTCAGACTGGCACGAAAAGAAAATCGGCGTGATTGATTTGCGCCAAGGCAAGGTCATCGCCAAGCTTCCCGCACAGCAAAAACCCGATGGCAGCGCCTACGCGCCGCCATTCCATAAGCTGTACGTGTCCGATGAGCGCGCCAGGACTGAAATCGTGGTGGACGTTCAGACAGACAAAATCGTGAACACGTTGAATTTTAAAAGCGAGACTGGCATGCCGCAGTACGATCCCGTGGCCAAGCTCATTTACATCAATCTCCAGGAACTCGACACGATGACCGTGATCGATCCTGCAACGGACAAGGTCAAAACGCCCGTGTACGATGTCCATTCCTGCAAAGGCAATCACGGCATGGCGCTGGATGCCGAGCACCGCCGCGCGTTCCTGGTTTGTGAAGACAACAACCTGATGGCGGTGATCGATCTGGAAAAACATCGCGTAGTCACCACACTGCCCATAGCCGAAGGCGGCGACGTTATCAAGTACGATCCCGGACTCAAACGGATTTATGTGGCGTGCTATAGCGGAGCCATCTCAGTGTTTCAAGAGGATGACGCTGATCACTTCCGCAAGCTGGAAGATTTTCGCGTGCAACATAAAGTGCATAGCCTTGCCGTGGATGAGCGTACCCACCGCGTATATGCTCCTGAAGAAGAAGAGAACAGCAAACCAGTAGCGCGGATGATTGTGTATGAGCCAACTGGCAGCCACTGAATCCAGGGCTGAGCCCATTGAGCCCGCGGGAGTCCTGCCGCAGCTTGTGTGGTACTTTCTGCGGCTGGGAACATGGGGATTCGGCGGTCCCATTGCTCTGGCCGGCTACATGCAGCGCGATCTGGTGGAAGAAAAACGCTGGTTCACCAGACAGGAATATCTTGATGGCCTTGCCCTGGCCCAGCTTGCTCCTGGCCCGCTGGCAGCGCAACTGGCAATGTATCTGGGACTGCTGCGCGGAGGGACGCTTGGCGCCTCGCTGGTTGCAGTTGCATTCGTTGCACCTTCATTCCTGATGGTGCTGACGCTTTCATTCTTCTATGTGAAATTTGGCGGGCTGCCATGGATGCAGGCTGCATTTTATGGTGTGGGCGCGTCGGTGGTTGCGATCATCGCTCGGTCGGCCATCAAACTGGTCAAGACCGCTATCGGCAAAGACAAATTGCTGTGGTGCATCTTTCTTGTGTTGCTGGCTGCAACCGCCCTTACTGAACGTGAAATCGTCTGGCTGTTTCTGGCGGGCGGACTGTTATCGCTAATCGTAAAAGCCCGGCCAAAGCTTGCACCTGCTCTCAGCAGTTTTGTGCTGGTGACTGGCGGCAGCGTGAGCGCCGGTTCCTCTTTATTTTTCCAAATTCTGCTCTTCTTCACCAAAGCAAGCCTGTTTGTATTTGGCAGCGGACTGGCAATTGTGCCTTTTCTGCATGGCGGTATTGTCCTGGAACGCCAGTGGCTTACCGAACAACAATTCATTGACGCTGTTGCCGTGGCCATGATCACTCCCGGCCCCGTTGTAATCACCGTGGGATTCATTGGTTATATCGTTCACGGCTGGAGCGGGGCAGTGGCCGCTGCGTTGGGCGTGTTTCTTCCCGTCTATCTGGTCGTGGTGATTGCCGGGCCGTTCTACAAGAAATTTGCCGGCAATCCGCAATTGCGCGCCTTTGTACAAGGCGTCACAGCTGCGGCTACGGGAGCAATCGCGGGCGCCACCATCGTTCTGGCACGGCGATCTGTAACGGATATACCGACAATACTCATCGCTGTCACATCTCTTCTGCTGCTTTTCAAATGGAAGATTCCTGAGCCGCTACTGATTTCTGCTGCCGCAATCGCCGGACTCCTTCTGCATCGCTGAATAGATCTGCGCGCTGGCCCGTGTGAGATAAATCATAGCGCCCGCTCTCAACTCCCATTTAATTTTTAAACGGCCATTGCGTCTGCCCGTGCCGCGACCTACGATGATGTGTTGACTCGCAAACTGCACGCAGCCCAAGAACAAGGGAGTATGAATGGATAGTGCGCTGCTGATTCACCGGCTCCATTTTGCCTTTACCGCAACATTCCATTATCTATTTCCCCAACTCACCATGGGACTGGCGCTGCTGATCGTGGTGCTGAAAACGCTGGCGCTGCGTACCCACAATGAAATTTACAATCAGTCCGCACGGTTCTGGGCAAAGATCTTCGGCATCAATTTCATTCTCGGCGTCGTCACCGGAATTCCCATGGAGTTCCAGTTCGGCACCAACTGGTCGCACTTTGCGCGCCTCACCGGGGGCGTGATTGGCCAACCGCTGGTGATGGAAGGCGTGTTCTCTTTCTTCCTTGAGTCTGCTTTCCTTGGGCTTTTCTTGTTTGGCGAAAAACGCCTCAGCCCCAAAGGCCACTGGTGGGCCGCCTTCCTCGTCTTTTTTGGATCCTGGCTTTCTGGATACTTCATCATCGTCACCGACGCATGGATGCAACATCCTGTCGCCTTCCAGCGTGCAACCGACGGCAGCTTTCAGGTGATCAGCTTCTGGGGACTGCTGCTCAACCCTTGGGCGATGCTGCAATACGCGCACAACATGAGCGGTGCGGTGATTACCGGCGCATTTGTGATGGCCGGAGTGGGCGCTTATTACCTGCTGGAAGGAAACTTTATCGAGCATGCGCGCGTGTTTGTGCGCGTCGGAGTAATTGCCGGTTTTATTTTCTCCGCGCTGCAAATCTTCCCCACGGGCGATCTGCACGGCAAATACATGGCCCGCCATCAGCCAGTCACAACGGCGGCGATGGAAGGCTTGTTCAAGACTGAGAATGGCGCGCCCATAGTGATCCTGGGCCAGCCCGATGAAGAACATGAGCGCATTGACAATCCGCTGGTCGTAAACAGAGTTCTGAGCTTCCTTATTTACGGCACCACCACCGCGCAAGTGAAAGGCCTGAACGAATTTCCTAAAGACCAGTGGCCCACGAATATTCCGCTGCTTTATTACAGCTATCACATCATGGCCGGGCTGGGGACGATATTCATCGCGGTAATGGCCGCGTCCGCATTCCTGCTGTGGCGCAAAAAACTGTATGAATCGCGCTGGCTGCTCTGGATCATTATGCTTTGCCTTCCGCTGCCGTATATCGCTAACACCGCCGGCTGGATGACCGCTGAGCTTGGACGCCAGCCGTGGCTGGTCTATGGGCTCATGCGTACCAGCGAGGGCTACTCGAAATATGTTCATGCCGGTAACGGATTGTTTACGCTGCTCGGGTTTATGGGACTTTATACGGTGCTGGCGATTCTGTTTCTGGTGCTGGTCCAACGCGAGATCGCTCACGGTCCGGGCGCAGAGCATGAATCTTCCATCAATGCGGGCGATCCGATCACGGTAGCCTAGGAGAAATCGACAAATGCTCTTCATATGGTTCTGGCTCGTTGCGATCATGATTACCGCGTATGTCGTTCTCGATGGTTTCGATCTCGGCGCGGGCATCCTGCATCTGTTCATCGCCAAGACTGACCAGGAGCGGCGCACCGTGATCCGGACAATTGGCCCCGTGTGGGACGGCAATGAAGTCTGGCTGCTGGCTGGCGGCGGGACTTTGTATTTCGCTTTTCCACTGCTCTATGCTTCAGGCTTCAGTGGTTTTTATCTTCCGTTGATGATCGTTTTGTGGCTCCTCATCCTGCGCGGAATTGGCATTGAACTGCGCATGCATCTTGACGGAACTGTGTGGCGCGGTTTCTTTGACGGCTGCTTCGCTCTCTCCAGCATTCTGCTCGCGATTTTCTATGGCGCTGCCCTCGGCAATGTGGTTCGTGGCGTGCCTTTGAATAAAGACGGTTATTTTTTCCTCCCTCTCTGGACCAACTGGCACACCGGCGCCGAACCCGGAATCCTGGACTGGTACACCGTCATCGCCGGCTTGCTAGCACTGCTTGCTCTCACGATTCACGGCGCGCACTATGTCGCGGTTAAAACGTCCGGCGATCTCAACTTGCGTGCCCGCCGCGTAGCTTCCCTGCTTTGGCCCGCTCTGGTTCTGGTCACGCTCGTTAGCTTGTTGGCCACGCTTTCCATCCGGCCCGATTTGCTTACGAACTATCGCCGATTTCCTGTGCTGTATGTCATTCCGGTTGCCGTGGGTTTGAGCCTTATCGCCATGTACCTGCATCGCCGCCGAAATCAAGATAAAGGCGCGTTTCTTTCTTCCTGCGCGTACCTGATTTTCATGCTCGTCGGCGCGGCTGCGGCTGTGTATCCCAACCTGCTTGTTTCCACCACTGATTCCGCGCTGAACATTACGGTCTATAACGCCGCCTCTGGTTCCTATTCGCTTTCTTACGGCTTGATCTGGTGGAGCTTTGGCATGTTGCTGGCCGTCGGCTACTTCGTTTTTGTCTACCGCATGTTTCGCGGCAAGGTAGCTGCGTAAGCAATCCTCTTTGCCTCAACGCCGCTGTTCTATACTGCTTTGCGTGCAGAGCGAAGACCACATCCAGCAGAAACCGCCCGATCCCGATCTGCGCTTCCCTTACGGACAGGGCCCAAATCAATTTGTCGACGTTCGCATTCCCGCGGGAAAAGGCCCTCATCCCATCGTCTTCTTTATTCACGGCGGCTACTGGCGCGCAAAATACGATCTCACCTACGCTGGACACCTTTGCCATGCGCTGAAGAAAATCGGCGTCGCAACCTGGAACATCGAGTACCGTCGTGTAGGCAATCCCGGCGGCGGATGGCCAGGAACGTTTGAAGACATCCGCAGCGCTTACCATGCATTGCGCGAACACAAGAACGATTCCATTGCCCACCTCGACCTCAAAAAACTCTGCGTTTCCGGGCACTCCGCCGGAGGCCATCTGGCTCTGTGTCTCGCCGCCTTTGAGCCTTCCGTTACGCATGTGCTTTCTCTCGCCGGCGTTCTCGATCTCCGCCGCGCCTGGGAATTGCACCTGAGCAATGACGCTGCTGCGGCCTTTCTCGGCGGATCACCCACTGAAGTTCCTGACCATTACCGTGAAGCCTCTCCCGCTGAACGTTCTATTCCGCAAGCCGCGCAAAAGCTGATTCACGGCACTACCGACGACTCTGTTCCTTACGAAATCAGCCAGTCTTATGCCGCCAAAAAGAAAAAACTCGGCGAGCACGTTGATCTCATCACGCTTCAAAATATTGGACACTTTGAAATCGTCGATCCCGGCTCCAGCGTCTGGAAGCAGGTGGAAAACGCATTTATTTCTCTTACTCGCCGTTCATAACCTTGCGTGAGGAAAAAATGAATTCAGCCAATGGCATCATCACGTTCGTAATTGCAGCCGCAGGAAGTTCTACCGACTCTTGTCTGTCGTTTCTCGTCTACGGTACCTAAACTGGGGCTTCTGATATGTGGCGGTCATTCTCCGCTTCCTCCGTTCCTCTGTGTTGCAAAGGTTGGCCTTTTGAAACGCGTACTTACGTTGCTTCGCTAGTCGTGGCCCGAGTGCTCCGCCAATTCATTCCCATCGCGACCAGCGATAGCACCATAATTAGTGAAATGATCCCCCAGGAAATGACGCAATAGATACACCACTTCTCCAGAATATATTTTTCAATGTACGCCAAATAGCAAGAAAAACCGAAAGCAATGACCGAAGCCGCCGCCAGAAATCGCCACCGCCTCATCAATGCCAGCAAAGCAAGAAGAATGTACCCGGCAATTCCGACATCGGCCACCGGAATTTCGCGAATCGTTTGGAACCGCGGCTTGTCATCGTCTGAAAGCACAGCGCTGCGGTTTGTAAGCTTGTCAAAAACTCCGCCGATGGAGGCAAACCTGCTTTTGTTAACAATGCCGCAGTCCCATCTTTCATTGATGCTGCACGGCGACGCTCCCTCTGTTCGATAGTGCTCTCGCAACGCCATTGAAGCCGCGACAACGCCTGCAAACGCCAAAAATGCGATCAACCATCTCATAGCTTTCCTCGCCTATCCAATGCCTCGGTGTTCACTTCGTCAGCCCCAGCGCCTGGGACTGAAACGCCATCGAGGCCTCCAGATGTTGCGATACGAATTGCATATCATGCCCACCGGGATAAATATGCGCTTCGTGCGGCACGTGGCGAGCCGTCAAAAGTTTGTCCAGTTGGCGCACGCCGGCCTCGAAGCCGTAATTATCCTGGTCACCGCAATCAAAATAAATCTTAAGCCCTTGCAGGTTTGCCGTCCGCGCATAGACAAACGGTGAATTCTCTTTCCAGAAGCGCTCATTCAGCGGCGAGCCAAATGCGTCACCCAAAAACACCGTCAGGCCCACTTCCGACGATCCGTGCGGCAGCTCTTCCAGTAACGCCGGCATGTGCACCGCTACCGACGCAAACATCTGCGGGTATTTGAAAGCAAACCGTAGCGCGCCATAACCGCCCATCGAGATTCCACCAATCGCCCGTCCCGCTCGGTTTCCGGCCAGGCGAAACCGGCGCTCCATCTGCGGCACAAACTCGCGGATAAAGAAATCCTCATACAAAATGTGGCCATCGCGCGAGTTGATGTAAAAGCTGTTCTCGCCCTGCGGCGTGATGATCACAAATTCGCCCAGGCGTTTATCTTCCCAGGCTTCTTCGATCCCGCTGGAAGCGCCGCTCGACGCCAGAAAACTCTGGTCACCGCCCAGCCCGTGCAGAAAATACAGCACGGGAAAACGCTTGCCCGGATGTGCGTCATAACTCGGCGGCAGCACGGCGCAATAACCAATGCGTCCCGGCACGTACTTGCTCGTCATTGTGCCACATTGCGTCCGCGATGCCGCAAAAGCATTGACTGTAAAAACAAGAAATAAAAATGACAGCAGATATTTGGAAGAACTCAGCATTCAGCACTCAGTAAAACCGGTTCACCGCAAAGGTCGCAAAGGACGCTAAGGAAAATTGGATTTGTTGCGCAGGCTCCAATTTCGGGGGCCAGGACCTCTGGTCCCCCATACACTCGATTATTATTTGTAGAAGCACCTACCGTAAACTCGCAAAGTTCGCGAAGCAGAATAAATTGCTCGTGAAAACTCTAAAAAACGCTCTGAACCTCTAACCTTCTGCGCTCTCTGCGTTCTCTGCGGTTGAATCCTTCGGTCAGATTGAGACCATAAAAAGCGAGACGCGCCAGCTGTCAGTTCGATAATCTCTTTCTCTTTCCTTTGCGCTCTTTGCGTCCTTTGCGGTAAACCGGGTTTGGCTGAATGCTGATTGCTGACTGCTGAGTGCTCCCATCAATCATGTCTCAACGCCTGCACCGGATCGAGCTTTGCCGCCCGCGATGCCGGATACAGCCCCGCAAACATACTCACGAAAACTGAGAATCCCAGCGCGGCCGCCACCAGCCATATTGGCACCACCCAGAAATTTTCTGGCTTGATGTCCTGCCGCTGCAAATAAATATTTGTGGCAAAGTTGATGGCGCGCCCAATCGTCCAGCCCAGGCCCGCGCCCAGCGCACCGCCCAAAACGCCCATCGATCCTGCTTCCACAAAAAAGATCCGCTCCACGTCGCCGTCACTCGCGCCCAGCGCCTTCATGATTCCAATTTCGCGCCTGCGCTCCAGTATCGCCATCACCAGCGTGTTCACAATTCCCAGTGACGCCACGGCCAGCGCAAGACTGCCAAAGATTCCAAGGAACAGATCGAGGAAAGTAAAAAACCGCGTGATGCCCTTGGACGCATCAAGAATGGAAAACGTGCTGAATCCCTGCTTGCGGATCTCATCTTCCACTTGTGAAACAGCTTTGCTTCTTGCCACGCGCACTATCAGGGCGATATACGTTTTATTTTCTGAAGGACGCAGCGTGCTCCACAGCTCGCCAGCCTGCACCATGTCCAGCGACTCTGCCAATGCCAGCGGTAGAAACACCGGCGTGCGGCCCTGGCGCAATCCCCGGTTGGGCTCGCTGGAGACGATTCCAACAATCTTCAGCTTCAACGTCTTGGGTACTAGATTGAATGACTGTGCATCTTCTGCCTTGATACCGTCTGCGCTGTCCACGTCGTCCGGATCGGCCTCGCCTTTTTTCGTGGTCTTGCCCGCCAGCGGTGCGCTCTCACCCGCTTCACGCTTGTGGTACCGCAGCACAATGTATTTGCCAAGAAGTTGGCTTGCCTGATCGGGAGTCAACTTTACGTCGGTGCCGCGCGGCTCCCGCGGCAGGTTCAGCAGGTCACGCCCAAAATCACCCAGGATAATGGCTTCTTCAGCCACGCCTGATGAGAAAAAACTTCCCTGGACGTCATCAAACGCTTCACTGGTCCGCGCCGACTGCGGCAGCGTCCCGACAACTGTAAAGTGGTTGCCGGTCTTGTCCGTCTCCAGCCGCACATCGCCCACGGCGCTGAAATTTGGATAGACTTCCGCCACATTCGGCATCTGCTCAAAACTATGCCGCGCCGCATCATCCAAGGGTTTGGCTTGCGCGGTGGCTGGCGCAGCTTGCGCAAAGCGTGGTCCGCGCGAATCCTGCCGTGACGTGACTACTACCGTGTCAAATAATCCAGAGCGTCCCAGTTGGCGCGTCGCTAGCTTTTGCAGCCCGATTCCCAGAGACAACATGGCCACCAGTGACGCGACGCCCACTCCAATGCCTAGCGTGGTCAGCGAATTTCGCAGGCCTGCTTCGCGCAGGTTGCGTCCGGCAAGCTCAATCAGATCGTATGCTCTCACCGTGCGGCTCCAATCTTTTCCAGTTCATTAAACGATTCGCTGATCAGTTTGCCGTCACCCAGAAAGACCAGGCGATTGGCATACCGTTCCGCCAGCGGGCGCTCATGCGTGACCATAATCACCGTCATTTCCAGCGTGCGGTTGAGTTCACGGATCAGATCCATAATTTCCGTGCCGGTCTTTGAATCCAGATTGCCCGTAGGCTCGTCCGCCAGCAACAGCTTTGGACGGTTGGCCAGCGCCCGTGCCAGCGCGGCCCTCTGCTGCTCTCCGCCGGACATTTCGCTTGGCCGATGCTGCATACGGTCGCTAAGTCCCACGCGCTCCAGCGCTTCCACCACCCGCGCCCGGCGCTCTTTGCGCTTCACCTCGGCAAAACGCATGGGCAGCTCAACATTTTCATAGAGCGTCATGGTTGGCACCAGGTTGAATGACTGGAAAACCATTCCCACCGTGTGGCGCCGATACTGCGCCAGCTGTTCAGACGTCATGGTGGCCAGGTCAGAGCCTTCCACCACAATCGCGCCGGAATCTGGCCGGTCCAGCCCGGCAATCAGGTTCAGCAGCGTTGATTTGCCCGATCCCGACGCGCCCAGCAGTGCGATAAATTCTCCGCGCCCGGCCGCCAGGCTCACGCCATCCACTGCTGGAATCAGCGTACGCCCCAGTTTGTAATGGCGCACCACTGAAACCGTTCTTACCGACTCAAATTCTGTGCCGTTTGTTGCCACAATCAGCTCTCCAATGCTTCTATCCGCATGTTACTACGCCAGTTCCCATTCCGTTCCTCTGCGGAAGCCATTCACCTTAGGACGAAAGACGCGTTGCGCACGGTGTCCCTCAAACCTGTTGACCGCGACTTCCGATTCAGATTATGGAGCAACCGAGTTTGCGTCATGAGCGGTTCACCGATATCTAATTGTGTCGTGGAGCGCAAGGCATGCTTTATCTGCTGCACCTCGTTGTGGCACAGGCACTCTTGCCTGTGACCCTCAACTCTCAGCTGACCACCCACCCCCCTCCCCATTTCACCCCATTCCACCCCACTCATACCCCATGTCACCCCACTGTTACCCCATGTCACCCCACTGTTACCCCAGGCTTGAGATGGCGATACCCCATTTCACCCATCCATCGTTGGTCTCTGTGATTGATTTTTAATCGTTAGCAACCCGTCTGCTTACGGTAGGTGGGTCGTAACCCCAAAACACAAAACGCAACGGTTTCCCGTTGCGGATACTTTCCAAAATCGTCGCGAATTACCCAAGCCTGTATTCTGTCCCACTACTTAAAATGACGGACCGCAGACCAACGTATTATAGCAAATAAACAACGAAAGTTAGATATTTTTCCCAGCAGACTCCCAAGCTTCTGGCGTGACTATAATGCTCTCGGGTCAGCACAGTATATGTTCGAAAGATACCGAGAGGACGCACGACGAGCAATCTTCTTTTCCCGATGGGAAGCTCAGCAATCGGGTTCTGCATATATTGAACCGGAACATTTACTGCTCAGTCTTGCCCATGACCCCGATTCGAAAGCGAACCAGCTTTTCGCTTTGTCCTCCCACCCCGACAATTTTCGGAGGCAGTTAAGACCTCATCCCCCTACAAAATCCTCCACATCCGTAGATCTTCCCTTGTCAAACACCAGCAAGCGCGTTCTGACCTATGCCGCGCAAGAAGCAGATAAGTTGGCAAGCAAGCCTATTGGCACAGAGCACCTATTGTTGGGCTTACTGCGGGAAAAAAGTTCAGACGTGCCGGCGGCCTGGCAGTAATGGGAATCAATCTTCACTCAGCAAGAAATCGGATCAGAGAGAATCGCGGGCTTCCAATCCTCGACCGCGAGACAGAAGATAAAGACATTCCTCTCCTTGACCGCGAGACAGAAGATAAAGACATTCCTCTGAAATCTCTGCGACCATTCGCAGCTCTCGTGCTTCTGATTTTAGTTTTGTTGCTAATTTACGCGATCTTCAGGCTGGTGTTTCACTGATCGGCGCTCCGCGCAGCATCACCGACCTCGCATCTTTCCCGGGTCAATCCTCCATAGCTCGCCTTTGCCGTGATCGCTCACCCAGACTGAGCCAAAGCCGTAGCGGATAGCGTCTGCCTTGGGATAGTTTCCGTACTGGTCAATCGCTTTATTGGTCGCAGGATCAATGCGCGTTACCGGATTTCCGTCCATCGTCACCCAGATCAATCCATCGCCATAGCAGATTTCACCGCCCTTGCCTGGAACATGCACGGGGATCACAGCCGTCACTTTATTGCTTGCCGGATCGATGCGTGAAACGCTGCCATCGGACTGGCTCAGCACCCAGAGCGACCCCGCGCCTTCCGTGCTAAAACGCGGGCCTTCCGCCACCGTAATCATGGCCGTGACCTTCCTCGTCGCCGGATTCACGCGATAGACGTTCCCTTCTCCCGAGCTGATCGCCCACACTGACCCAAACGCCAGTTTGACCACGCCCGTATCTTTCCCCACGGCGATGCCCTTCAGCTTGCGTCCGGTCTTTACCTCAACCTGGGAGAGCGTGGCGGAGTGGCCATCTTCATTGCTGGCGTACCACACATAACGCTCGTCCACGGCAATTGACCCTTCGCCGCTATCGTCAATTTTCACCGGCACGCGCATGTCCACCGCATTGGTCTGGGGATTGATGCGCGTCAGCGTCTTGCCTTGGCAATTGAGCACCCACACCCGGTCTACGCCAATCCCGATCCCATAGCACGGCTCTTTATCCACCTTGATGCGCGCCTGCACCATGTTGCGCACCGGATCCACGCGCACTACTTCATTGTTCTTTGCCACCGTCACCCATACCGACCCAAAGCCAATCCCCAGCCAGTCCGTATCGCCGCCAATTGGTATCTTCTGGATGATCGGCAGCGTCGCGGCATCAAGCTTTGTAAAATCCTCTGCCGCCCTGGGCGGATCTTTGGCCTTCTGTGCCGAAGGCTTATCATCTGTCTCTTTACCCGTTCGTCCCAGAGGGTTCTTCTCTGTCTGCGGCTGAGTCTCCTTCGCTGCTTGCGGCTGAGTCTCTTTGAGGGGCTGCTCCAGAGTGTTCGCCACAGCGCCAGCCGCAAAGCTATTTGAGAAAGCCGCCGTGGCTGTTGGCGCGGTCGTCGCGATTGTGGCGCTTGGCCCTGCCGTGGCGGCCCTTGGAGCAGTCAACGCGACCAGCGTCAGCGCCGTCCCCAGAAGTAATCTTGTCGAAATCCTCATGTTGACCCATACTAGCGCATCCGTAGCCCCGCATCGATTCGTTGAGTCAGCATTCTGTTTAGGGTCGTTGCGCAATCTGGGTAGAACTTGCTCTTAATGCTGCGGAGCAGCGAAAGACAAAACTTTCTGCCTGCTTTGCTGCGCAATGAGAGCAAGAGCTTTTGATTTTATGAGCCCCGTAACTCACTTTTTTGCCGGATGGCTGCTCGCCTCGGTCTCGCCCGCAGGCCGCCCTATCGCGCTCACGCGCCGCGAAAAGGCGCTGGTCGTAGCCGCGGCTGTGGCTCCAGATATCGACGGCATTGGCATCATCCCGGAACTTCTCACCCGCAATACAGCCCATCCGCTGCTTTGGTTTTCGCAGTACCACCATTCCCTACACACTCTGGCATTTGCTCTAGTTTGCACCCTTGCGGCTTACATAATCGCCAGCCCATTGGCCAGAATAGGCCCGTTGGCCACGGCAGGCCCTGTTTCTGACTTCACTTTCGGCCCAGTCATTCGAAAGCCAGAGGCTTCAACCCAAGGCTCGTCAACCCGCCACCTGCCTTCTCACCCCGGACTCACGGCTCTTCTGGTCTTCATCAGCTTCCACTTGCACCTGCTGTGTGACCTCATCGGCGCCCGCGGTCCCGACGGCGACCAATGGCCCATCCCTTACCTCAAGCCTTTCTCCAATTCAGTCCAACTGGCCTGGCACGGCCAGTGGGCGCTCAACGCTTGGCAGAACTTTGCGATCACCGCCACTTTTCTGATTGTCACCTTCTGGCTGGCCTGGAAATATCGCAGCTCTCCCGTGGAACTTGTGTCTCGCTCCGCCAATCGGGCACTGACTCAGACATTGCGCCACCGCTTCCCGCCGACCTCCTCGCAGCCATAGGTATCTGCTAAAAAGTTATGTTCTAAACGACCTAGCTAGCCTATCTTCACTAAGAATCCTCTAATAACTGCGGAAAATCAGAAAAATGCTGCTCCTACGCAAAAAAGTGCTTGCCCTTTGATCTGAGTAGTTTAGAATTCACGCCACTTCCTCGATGGACCCTCGAAAGCTGTCTGTAAAAGAGCTGTTGTCGTATTGTCTCGACTCGCAGAATGAAGCTGGTTGGACGGAGTTTGAGCGCCGGTTCCAGCCTCATATTGCAAGAGTGATTTATAGGTCTGTCTGCTTGCGGATAGGACCAGATCTCGCTCTAGTGGATGATCTTGTACAAGAGACGTTCTTAAAGCTTTGCGCTAATAACTTCAAGGCTTTACGTGAATTTTATTTCCAACACGACAATGCCTTTTTCGGCTTCTTAAAAGTTGTTGCCGCCAACGTTGTGAGAGATTATTTCCGCAGAAAAAATGTCCCGAAACCCGGCACCCAAGTCCAAGAGGAGGATGGTGAAGAAATTAGGCCACCGGTACCTTTCCATCCGCATTCGCTCCAGCCGGCGGAGAGGGCTATTTTAATGGGACAAATCGAGCGTTGCCTGGCAAAACTGGCTTCAGAACCAAATTTCGCCCGCGACTACGCCATCTTTTGGCTTTACTACCGCCAGGGACTCACCGCTAAGGCAATTTCTCAGCTGCCCGATATCACACTTGGCACAAAAGGTGTTGAGAGCACGCTGCTGCGGCTTACCCGCTACGTCAAGGCGTGCTTCACAGATCCTCCGCCACCTAAAAAGAGGGCTACTGGCGGATAAACTCTCAAGTTCGCATATACTTCCGTCCGATCATAAAGTTTGAATGCCTGGTTCGGGAGAAAACAGATTGCGCAAGAGATTTAAACTTGAAAAGCGGTTTTTTAATTCGGGAAAGAGCTTTTTGACGGACTCAAAGGCGGATTCCCGCCGGCAAGGCATTTTGTCGATCTGCAAACCGGTTTTCTCGAACGGTAAAAAACTGTAAAAGACGCAACTCGCCGGGCAATGAAATGAAAGGAAAGACCGCCAGAACTACGTTCATATAAGGGAGATGTGGGACCAGTGACTGAACAATCTGAGCATTTGAGCAGTGCTCAAATTGAAAACTATGGGAATCGAACTTCCGGTGCGGGACCGGAAGCGGCCCAGCGTGATGAGCATCTGCGCGCAAATCATCAGAGCAGCGATGATCAGAGAGTTCATGATCAGCGAGTCATTGATCAACAAATTGATCAACGAGTTACTGATCAGAGAGTTCTTGATCAAAGCGTTAGCGATGAACGCGTTGAAGCCCACCTCGCCGACTGTGCTTCCTGCCGCAACCGCCTGCTCGATTTTCACCGTCACCGCTTCGCGCTGCTCTCTGGGCCAGCGCCGGATGCCAAGCCCACAGACTCAGCTCTCGCGGACTCGAACTCTGCGAACCCAAAGTACCCGGCGGATCCCCAGGTGAGAACGGCTGCCACCCCGGAATGCCCCAGCGACGACACCCTTCGCCAGCTCGCAGCCGGCCTCACCCCGGGCGCTCTCGCCGCCCAGCTCACCCAGCACGCCTCCACCTGCGACCATTGCGGCCCTCTGCTCCGGACTTACACTGAAATTTTCTCTGACGACTTCACCCCAGAAGAACAGGCAGCCCTGGCCAACCTGCAAAGCTCGTCCGCCGAGTGGCAGAAAAACACTGCTCGACAGATGCTGGAAGCAGCGGGGACTGCCAGGAAAACCTCGATTCCCAAAAGCAGACTGTTCAATCTTAGTAGCATGTGGCCACAGGCAGCCGCTCTAGCAGCAGTTGCGGCTTGTTTGGTTTTTGCATGGATCAAAATCCGGACACCTAACGAATTGCAGACCGCCCAACGCCTAGTTGCTGCTGCCTTTGAGGAACGTCGCACTACAGAGATGAGGCTAACATCTGTCCCGTATGGACCTTACCGCCCTTTACCTGTTGAAAGGAGTGGTGCAGATGAATCCGAATCTCGGCTTGAACGCTCGAATTTGATAAGTGCTGAAGCTGCCCTCGCGCAGCAGCAGAAAAAAACAACTCTTGACGCATCCTGGCTACAAATCAAGGGTCGTTTGGCTCTATTAAGTGGGACCACAAATAGTGCCGCGAAGGCTGTGGGGGATTTCCAAAAAGTACGTTCGTCGGGTACAGATAATGCGTCGGTGCAGATTGATCTTGCCGCAGCGTACTTTGAGCTGGACACCAAGTCTGACCACCCAGATCTCCAACGTAGCTTGGACCTATTCACGCGCGTATTGAAGATGCCGACCCTGAGTCCTCAAGATCGCTCTGTTACGCTTTTTGACCTAGCCATCGTTTATGAAAAAACTCAGGCTTGGGACCTTGCGGTATCGACGTGGGAGCAATACCTGCAAATCGATCCTGATGGTCCTTGGGCACAAGAAGCAAAGCAACGGCTAGCATCGGCAAGAACCAAAATTCGCAGCCAAGAGCAACGCAGGCCAGACAGAGCTATATCGCCGTCATCGCTCTTGCGTGTCCCTCCACCGGATGTGTTGCTGGAAAGCCTTGAGCTCTACCAAGAAAAGGCACTCCGATCCTGGTTGGTTCTGGCGCTGACTGATAGCCAAAGCGATTCTGCAAGAGCTCTATCCCAATTAGCCAGGCTCCTCGCAGAAAAACACTCTGATTTCTGGTTAACCGATTTCCTTAAGAAGGTCTCCCGGCAAGACGTGGAAGCTGCAGAGCACTTGCAGCTTGCAATCGAATCGAACGAGCGGGGTCTCTATGAAGAAGCGCGGCAGCATTCGGTTTCGGCGGAAAAGACGTTTGAGGAGCACCGCAACTCCCCGGGCGTGTTGAGAGCGCAATACGAGAGGATTTATGCATCTGCTCGGTCGTTGACATCGGCACCGTGTCTGGATCTTGCCAACTCGGTCTTGCCCAAGCTGGATGCTCTGTCTTATCCCTGGCTGAATTCTCAGCTCTTGCTGGAACGGGCGATCTGTGAAAATCATCAGGGTAACCTCTCAGCATCGGATGCCGACTTGAAAACTAGTTTAGCAATGGCTCATGATTCGCAATTTCTTGTTCTTGAACTGCGAACCCTCGGTATCACAGCCAGTCTGAAGAGGCAGCAGGGTAAGCGGGAAGAAGCTTGGCGGTATTCAATAGAGGGCCTCCGGCAATACTGGCAGGGGCCACCGTTCCCGGACCGTCTTTACCAGTTTTATGCCGGCATGGAACTAACGTCACAGGAACAGGGGCTTACGTATGCGGCTGAAGCCCTCGGACGGCAGGCTATCTCGATCCTTGCAGCAGAAAATGACAACGTCCAATTAGGTGCCGCCCACTTACTGCTGGCTGACTTACTCGTTGGAGAAAAAGAAGATGCCCTTGCACAGGCCGAAGTGGAAAAAGCAGATAGCCTGCTGGCCACTGCACCGAACGAACCTACTGCAAATCGCTACAAACTGATCAGTAAAATCCGACTCGCCAGATTTGAGTTGGAGCGTGGGGAGCCCCAGGCCGCACTCAAGACTCTTGAACCCGCTCGCGAATTGCTTGGATCAACCAGGGCCTATTTCGTCACCCTCGCCTTTCATATTGCTGAGGGTGACAGTCACTTTGTTCTGGGCCATCTTTCTGAAGCCGCAGTTTCTTATCGATCGGCAATCCACATCGCGGAACAGTCTCTCAATACCCTGCACGATGAAGGCAGCCGTTTGAAATGGGTCAAGGAATCTGACGGTGCTTACCGCGGTCTGATTCGGCTGCTCTTGAAACAAGATAAGCCCGAAGAAGCACTACGCCGGTGGGAGTGGTATAGAGACTTGGCGGCATCACCTGGCCCCACAAGTGCCCATCTAAAAAATGAAGGCGCGGCGTTTGCCACGCTCAAGTACCCTTCCCATTCCTTCAGTCAGGCGCGAGTCGTTTATGCAGTCTTTAGAGACGGAATTCAGATCTGGACTATCAATGCCGTGGGGGCGTCATCGACATGGGTTTCGTTCCGTGAATCCGAATTGCTGACAATGGCCCGGGACTTCTCTGAAAGATGTTCTACTCCGGAGTCATCTCTGATCGTCCTGCGAGAGGAGTCCCGGAAGCTCTTTACTCTCCTTGTAAAACCTGTTGTTTCAAAACTGGACAAAGCAAAGACCGTCGTCCTCGAAACAGACGGAGATATCAGCAACGTTCCGCTGGAGGCACTCCTCAGTCCGCAAGGCTGGTACTTTGGAGAAAAATATTCTCTTGTGAACTCCCCTGGCATGTTACAGGAAGCTCGGCTTCGTCGGCCCATGCCTATGGGCCCTAATCTGAGTGTATTGCTTGTCGATTCAGCGGAACATGCTGGTACCTCATATTTGCCCGGACATTTGTCTGAAAATGAGTCCATTCGCCACCTCTTTCCTAGTGCGCGGGCGGTCGATCCAACCCGTTCGAGTTGGCAGGAAATACAACGGAGTATCAGCGTTAGTCAAACCCTCCACTTCATCGGACACGGCGTACGCACAGCCGCTGGCGCAGGATTGCTTTTGCAGGCCGGCGTTCCGCCACTTACGGCTGCAGATTTCTCTCCCGACCGTCTTTCACGAACACGGTTGGTCGTGCTTTCAGCTTGTTCCACCGGCGCCACGGATGACAATGGGCTGCTGGACACAACCAGTCTGGTTCACGCTTTTCTGGCGGCGAGAGTACCCAGCGTTGTTAGCAGTCGTTGGAATATCGATTCGGAAGCCACCGCCGCGCTTATGATAGTACTCTACACGCATATTCATTCCGGAGAGCCACCTGCTCTGGCGATGCACGCAGCGATACAACAGGCCCTACTGGAAAAGAGACATCCTTATTTCTGGGCCGGCTTCACGGTAACAGGCCGTTCTCTTTGAGAAGCCTCCCGGCTAAAAGTTACCTGGCTGCACCGCGCCGAATTCTCCCGGAAAGGGAACTTCCTGTTAATTCCGTTCTTAGCTTGCAGGACGATAAGTTCCGAGTTGTGCCGCATGAATCTTAATCATCTGACATTTGGGAGGGGAAATGAATCGTCGTGACTTGATGAAGGGAATTGCGGCTCTGCCTGTCGCGGCTGCCGCTTACAATGTTTCCTGCCGAAGGGAAAACACCGACGGGGGGGCCGCTCGAACGCCTTCCGACCGCGAGAAAAATGCTGCGCGCAGCCCCAGGACAAAACTTTTCGTGGCATTGCGCGGCCCATTTGCCGTGGTGGTGCAGTCAAAGCGTAAATATCGCATCCAGGCATTCGTTCCTGTTCAGGACGGTCATTATTTTTTCTTAAATAGCGCCCAGCAGGCGGGCAGTTCATATAGCTTATCTTTGCCTGACGACGGGCTTAACTTCGCCTCGCAAATTGACATCGACGGCTTTACTGATTTCAAGGATTTCTCAGTCCATACAAAAAAATGGGAGCTTGGAGATTACTACATCAGTGTGGACCTGCCCTGCCCTTCAGACATGTTGACCGATGAGATTGACGACGCAACTTTTCAGTCGGGAGCGACAGGTGGGCTGCCTCTGGCCCACATTCTTGAATATGACGTCTCTGATGTCACTCAAATTAAATTAAAAGGAGATGGGATCAGCGATCAGTCGCCAACGCCAAACTCAGGGGTTTACGTGTTTGACCTCCAAGTAGGGCTGCCTCTTAATACATCGAATTCTTTGAATCTAGCCGTCGATTACTACAACAAATCCTTGCTTCCCTGTTTTCCCGACGTCAAGGGCAAAGAATTGAAAAGCATTTCTCCTCCATCACACTCTGCGCCCGCCGCTGCGCCTCCCGTTGCGCGCGCTGCCGGCCAACGCACACTGCCTTTTGTACCCCCTGCTACCGATGTCGAATGCAAAAACGGCGGACTGCTTATTTCGTTTCCGCAGTGAACGCAGAAGTGTGCTGGCTGAAAATCGTGACATACAAACTCACCTCATCATGGAGCAAATATGGACCGAAGGGATTTTGTTTGGATAATGATAATGATTGGAGCGACCGCAGCAGTTCCGTTTGCGGCTACACCATGGAAGGCTCTGCCGCAGGAGTACCTTTTGAGGGTTCGGCACAGGGATTATTGCAAGTATACCTGGAGGGTCCTTTTGCCATTGTCGTGAAGAAGATGGTACGGGAAAGATCCAGGAGGTCACTGCCTACGTGCCGGTGGATGCTGATAAGATAGACGACAGAAAGCACGAGTTTCACTTCAAGGGTGAGCAAGACAAAAAAAAGAATCACGCGGTCACGCTCGCAAAAGACGGATTGCTTCCGGCTTCAAGCATTGGCTCTGTAAACGCGCAATTCAATCCATTTACAGGAAAGGCCGTTGCCGATCCGAAGATAGATTCTTTTATCACGGTCAAGCTGCCGCCTGCGCCTGATCAAATAACATTTTTCAGTTCAGTTTCGGCCGTGATGAAAGGCACTGCGGGCGAAGTGAAGATGCCTCTGGACCACGTGTTGGTATATAAAGTCGCGGACATTAGCAAAGTCAAAATGACCTACAATGGTGTTGATTTAAAACCAGACAAAACCGGGGCCAACTCCGGCCAATTTCACCTCCAGGTCGGATTACCGAAGGGCGATGATCCGAACGGGGATAAAGGGGTCAAGTTCTTCAATGAGCGGCTCCTGGCGGCATTTCCCAATTCTGGGGTAAAAGAGTTGGTGAAAATCACGTCTCTACACACAGAAGGAACGGACGTAGAGTGCAAAAACGGTGGCCTTCTCTTAACGCAAGCACCGTAGGGTTCATTTTGTGAATCGGGCGGTCTTTGCGGTATCCTCCTTTGTCATTCTGGAGGATACCGTGCTCTCATTTCTGCGCTGGCCGCTGCTGGTCCTGATTGCAGCAATTTCGCTGGAACTCGTTGCCCAAAAACCTGTCCAGCAACCACAACTTCCGTCGGTTTCACCTGCACTTCTCTCCTCCCTGCACTGGCGCTCTATCGGTCCGTACCGTGGCGGACGCACCCGCGCGGTCGCCGGCGTGCCCAGCCAGCCCAACGTGTTTTATATCGGTGTGTGCAATGGCGGGGTGTGGAAGACCAACGACTACGGTCGTACCTGGCAGCCGATCTTTGACGACCAGCCCACCGGCTCCATCGGCGCGATTGCCGTAGCGCCGTCGGAGCCTAACATTGTCTATGTCGGCAGCGGTGAGGGCTTGCATAGGCCGGACTTGTCGGTCGGCGACGGCATTTATAAATCGACCGACGCGGGCAAGACCTGGACGCACCTTGGCCTGCGCGACGGCCAGCAGATTCCGCAGCTCGCCGTCGATCCGCGCGGCCCCAACAAAGTTTTTGCTGCGGTGGCGGGGCATCCTTACGGGCCGAATAAAGAGCGCGGCGTTTATCGCTCAACCGACGGCGGCCAGAACTTCACCAAGGTCCTGCCAGCCGCCAGCGGAAAGTCCGCAAGCGGAGAATCCCCCAACCAGTCGGCGAATGGAAATTCTGCCAATGAAAGTCCGGCCAACAGCCAATCATCAGCCCAGCAATCCGCTGACGGAAAGGGCACGAAAGAAACTTCCTCCAATTCAGCAACAGGCAACTCAGCATCAGGCAACTCCACCGCAGCCACCGCCGACGACGAAAACGTCGGCGCCTCTGATGTCCTGATCGACCCCAGCAACCCTGAGATCGTGTACGCCACGTTGTGGGAAGCGCGAGAAGGGCCGTGGGAAAATGGCGCGTGGAACGGCTCTGGCGGCGGCATCTTTAAATCCACTGACGGCGGCCAGAGGTTCACGCAACTCGCCGGCGGCCTGCCCAAGGAAATTATTCAGGCGCATATCGCCATTGCGGAAAGCAATCCTAACCGGTTGATCGCTTCTGTCGCGTCCAAACCAAACAGTGTCGGGCTTTACCGCTCAGACGATGCCGGCGCCACCTGGACCCAGATCACCACGGACGCACGCCCGGCGGGCAGAATCGGCGGTGGAGATCTTTCTGTGCCGCGTTTCAATCCCAAAGATGCTGACATGGTCATCGTCACCAGCACGGTCACCTGGAAATCGACCGACGGAGGCAAGACATGGACCGGGTTCCGCGGCGCGCCCGGCGGCGACGACTACCAGAATCTCTGGATCAATCCTAACAATCCGCAAACCATGATCATTGTCAGCGACCAGGGCGCAATCGTCACGGTGAACGGCGGCGAGACATGGAGCTCATGGTACAACCAGCCCACGGCGCAGATGTACCACGCAAATGCTGACAACGCGTTTCCATATCGCATTTGCAGCGGCCAGCAGGAAAGCGGCTCGGCGTGCATTTCCAGCCGCGGCAATGACGGCGAGATCACTTTCCGCGATTGGCATCCCGTGGCCGCGGAAGAATACGGCTACGTCGTGCCTGATCCGCTCGATCCTGAAGTTGTTTATGGCGGCAAGCTTTCCCGTTACGATCGGCGCACCAACCAGGCGCAGAACGTTGCGCCCAAGCCTTTCCGCGCGCCGGATTATCGTGTGCTGCGCACTGAGCCAATAGTATTTTCGCCGGTCGACCCGCACATTCTTTATTTCGCCACCAATACTTTGTGGAAGACGATGGACGGCGGCCAGAGCTGGCAACAGATTTCTCCTGACCTCACGCGCCCCACGTTTGAAGTTCCGGCGAGCGTCGGGATATTTCGGAATGAAGAAACGGCCAAGCCCACGGCGCGCGGCGTGATTTATGCCGTTGCGCCTTCGCCACTCGACATCAACCGCATATGGGCCGGCACGGACGACGGCCGCATCCATCTCACGCTTGATGGCGGCGCAAAATGGAACGAAATCACTCCGCCGAATATGACACCTTTCCAAAAAGTCTCAATCATCGAGGCCAGCCACTTTGACCCGCAGACGGCATACGCTGCCATCAACACGCTTCGGCTTGATGATCTGCGTCCGCACATTCTGCGCACGCGCGACTCCGGCAAGACCTGGGCGGAGATCGTCAGCGGCATTCCCAACAATGAAAATGTGAATGCCGTGCGAGAAGATCCTGTGCGCCGCAGCATGCTTTTCGCCTCCACGGAGCGCGCGGTCTACGTTTCATTTGACGATGGCGACCACTGGCAATCTCTGCGCCTGAACATGGCCCCCAGCTCGGTGCGCGACGTGATCATCAAAGGTGACGATCTTGTGGCGGCCACGCATGGCCGCGGTTTCTGGATTCTGGATAACATCACTCCGCTGCGCCAGCTCGGTCAAAAAGTCGCATCGGCCGACACATTTCTCTTTAAGCCGCAAACCGCCGTGCGCGTCCGCTGGGACATGAACACTGACACGCCTCTGCCGCCGGACTTCCCTGCCGGGCCAAATCCGCCGGACGGAGCGATGATCGATTACTACCTGCAGTCGTCCTCTTCCACACCGGTGACTCTTGAGATTAAAGACAGCGCCGGCAAGACCGTCCGCAAATATTCCAGCGCAGATAAACCTGCGCCGCCAGATCCCATGCTCGCCATCCCTGCATATTGGGTGCGTCCGCCCCAGATACTTTCTGCGGCGGCAGGCACGCACCGCTTCCTCTGGGACATGCATTATCCTGACGTGCCGGGCGTTGAAGCTGAATATCCCATTGCGGCGATTCCGCACAACACCGCGCCGCAGCCAAGCGGACCGTGGGCACTGCCCGGCCAATACACGGCTGTGCTCACCGCGAACGGCAAGAGCTATTCGCAGCCGCTCACCATCAAGATGGATCCGCGCGTCAAGACTCCCCTGGCCGGCCTGCAACAACAATTCAAGCTGTCTAGCGATCTCTATACGCAGTTGCTAACGCTCTCTCCTGCCGCGGAGCAGGCTGGCGACCTGCAGAAGCAACTGAAAAACCTTGAACCTAAGGCCACCGGCGAAGCTTTGGCTACTATCAAAGCGCTTGACCAGAAACTGCAAGCGCTGGCGGGTGGCGCAACGCGCAGACCCGGCGCGGGGACGGAACCGCCGACTCTTGGCGGCCTGAAAACAAAGTTCCTTGCGCTGTTCGGGGTCTTTCAGGAAGCTGACGTAGCTCCCAGCACACAGGCCGCCGCTGCCGTTGCAGATCTGCAGAAGCAACTTCCGCCGCTTATGGAGCGCTGGAATGCCATGAAGTCGCAAGATCTTCCTACGCTCAATAAGCAGTTGAAAGACTCAAACTTGCCGGAGCTGAAGCTGGAGAGCGCTTTGTTGCTTCCGCCAATGGCAACGGTATCGTCGAAGGATGAAGACTAGAAAAAAGACAAAAGGGGTATCTGGGAATACTCGATTAACCCGAGGCTATTAATACCCGTCAAGGGTTGTTCCAAGGATCGATAACTGAATTGGTCAATTTCCGAAAATCCTCAATATTTCGCGTGACCACGGTGAGCTGATGAAGTTCCGCCGTGGCAGCAAGGAAGGCATCCATTGTATTAGCTGGCTGGCCGTTCTTGTCTGCGCGCGCAACAACTTTGCCCCAAGCATCTCCAATTGCCGCATCGATTGAGAGAATTCTACCGTCAAACCGGATCAGCAATTCGTGTTCTAGCCACTCCTCAAGTCTTAGCCTGCGACGGCCTATTGGCAGACGTTCAATCCCATAGCGCAGTTCAGCCAGCGTGACCACACTAATGAATGTGCGATCTTCATCTATGGACGCACACCAAGCTACAACTCCGGGATCCGGCCGCGGCTTTACCCACTCAGATACAACATTAGTATCCAAGAGAAAATTCATAGGTCGATTTTGCGAGGACGCTCACGACGTCGAACCTTGAGTCCTGATCCGCGAAGCGGAGATGCAGCAAAGAATTCGGCAAGATTACCCTGACGCCGGGTTTTTCGTTCCCACTCTTCAACCGCCACCACTACTGCTGTCTTGCGTCCATTTCTCGTAATGGTCTGCGGCCCCGTTGTTTCGGCTCGATCAATCACTTCGCTGAGTTTTGCCTTTGCCTCAGCCACGGTCCAAGTTTCAGCGGACATGATAACGACCCTTCCATAAGCAGATATAGTCATCATGGTCATGATAGTCATCTCTTAAATTTTAGGCAAGTAGCCAAGGATCATCAACCCCGTCACCTTATCAGCTTTCTCGCCTTCTTAAACACATCCAGAAACATCTTCTCCGTCAGCTTGCCGGTGAGGGTGTTTTGCAATGATGGATGATACGAGCACAGCAACGTGCGGCCATCCGGCAATTTATACGTTTCGCCGTGGCCAAAGAGGATGCCGCTTTTTGATTTCAACTGCCCGCGCCTCTTCAGGTAGTTCAGATAAGCGTCGAATGCAATTTTTCCCAGGACCACAACCACTTTCACGTTGGTCAACGCGGCGAACTCGCGATCGAGAAATGCAGCGCAGTTTCCAATCTCATCCGGCGACGGCTTATTCTCCGGCGGAGCACAGCGCACCGCAGCCGTAATGTAGGCGTCAATCAGTTGGAGCCCGTCCTCTCGACGGACAGCCGTGGGCTGAGAAGCAAATCCCGCTTTGTACAGGATTGGGTACATAAAGTTGCCGGAGCCGTCGCCGGTAAATGGGCGGCCTGTGCGGTTTGATCCGTGAGCTCCCGGCGCAAGGCCAAGAATCAGCAGGCGCGCCTTGGGATCGCCAAAACCAGGGACAGGTTTGGCCCAGTAGTCCCAATCAAGGTACGCGCGGCGCTTGATCTCACCCACTTTGCGGCAATGCGCAATCAATCGCGGGCACAGCGTGCAGGCAATGATTTCTGCGTTAAGCCCAGAAAGATCGGTGGGCGAAGAAGTGACTGCTGTCTGGATATTCTGAGTTGAACGGCGCGGCATTTACTAAAAGTTTATCAGCGTCGGTTTATCGGAGTAAAAGCTCAAGGGTGGCGATGATCGCGCTGCATCAGCGTGGCCAGCGCGTCAAGGAATGCTTCAGGGCCATCCAGCGGATTCACGTGGAGCTCGGATTCGTCTTCATCCCTCTGGTCGTATGGATCAAGCACCACAGAAGGAATGTGCTTGTTATGGCCTTCAGCGCAGACGCGGCGACGCTCCGGAATGGGCACTGCGTTACCAATCACAATAGCGCAGACGTGGCGGACGCGAAGAACTTCTAGAGCGGCTTCCACCGTAAACACTGGTATCACCCCGTATCCGGCGTGCGCCAAAACGGCATTTCGGATGGGAGCCAACACCCTCTCTGCGGAGATAGAAAGGACTGATGGGCGCATATATTTCCCGTCGACTAACCATTGGGCGTTCCGTTCGGTTACGTGAAGTATTGTCCCTGAATTGACTTAAAGCAAGTAAAAATAGCCTAATTTTTATCAAGCTGCGGGATACTATCCACGACCCGAAGCGCTACCCGATATAGCACCGAAACTGATGCTGCTTCCCCCCTTTTGATTGGTGCCCTTTGGCCTTAAAGCGGATAATAGGTACCGCCCAGAAATGCACAAAAGCTTTCAATTCCGTGACTTGGCTGACCTTTTTGCCAAGGCCAATGAGGAAAAATCCGGCGACCAATTGGCCGGGCTGTCGGCGGAATCTGAGCAAGAGCGCGTCGCAGCCAAGTTCGCGCTGGCTGACGTGCCGCTTCAGCAAATTGTGGCCAACCCACTCATTCCACCGGAGCAAGATGACGTCACCGGCCTGATCCTTGAAACCCATGATCAGGAGAGTTTCTCAGGCATTAAGAGCATGACGGTCGGTGAGTTTCGCGAATTCGTTTTGAGCGACGATACCGACGAAGCCATGTTGAAGTCTCTGCACCGGGCAATTACGCCGGAAATTGCCGCAGCCGTAACCAAGCTGATGAGCAACAAGGATCTGGTGCTGGCCGCGAACAAGATTCGCGTGATCACGCATTGCCGCAACACCATGGGCCAGCGCGGCGTGTTGGGCATTCGCCTTCAACCCAACCATCCGGCGGACGATGCAGCAGGAATCCTGCTTTCGGCATTTGACGGCCTGCTTTATGGTTGTGGCGATGCCGTGATCGGCGTCAATCCTGCCACTGAAGCAGCAGAAAGCGTAAGCGCAATTCTGCACGCGCTGCAACGGCTGATTGACGCTTACAAAATTCCCACGCAGGCTTGCTGCCTGGCCCACATCTCCACCCAACTCAAGGCAATGGAGCGCGGAGCGCCGCTGGACCTGCTGTTCCAGTCCGTGGCCGGAACGCAAAAAGCCAATGAAAGTTTTGGGATCACGCTCAGCATGTTGCGTGAAGGGCGGGAGCGCGTCGCGGAACATCACAAACAAAACATCTCACCACGGAGGCACGGAGACACGGAGACAAGCGAAGGTAGCCGACAATCGGTGGTAGAGACAATGCGGATCGATGAAGCTGCAGCGATGCCTGATATCGCCGACGATAGCAGGCCTTCAGATGGCAATGAACATCGTTACAAAAAAGAAAACTCTTCCCAAAATCCTCCGCGTCTCCGCGACTCCGCGGTGAAAAGTCCCACAGAGTTGAACGTGATGTATTTCGAAACAGGCCAGGGCAGCGCGCTTTCTGCCGACGCTCACCACGGAATCGATCAACTCACTCTGGAAGCTCGCGCCTACGGCGTGGCCCGTGTCTTTGAGCCATTTCTGGTGAACAGCGTGGTCGGATTCATTGGGCCAGAATATCTTTATGACGAACGACAGATCATCCGCGCCGGCTTGGAAGACCATTTCATGGGCAAGCTGCTTGGGCTGCCCATGGGCTGTGACGTCTGCTATACAAACCACGCTGCCGCTGACCAGAACTCGGCCGACAACCTGCTCATCCTGCTCACCGCCGCCGGCTGCAATTATTTTATGGGTGTTCCCTGCTCAGACGATGTGATGCTCAATTACCAATCCACCAGCTTTCATGATGCGCTGGCTGTTCGTCGCTTGTTCAACCTGCGTCCCGCGCCGGAGTTCCTGGCATGGCTGCACGAAATGGGTCTATATAAAGGTGGTGAGCCCGCGAGCATCGAGGCGAGCGCGAGAAAGCAGCTCGCGACTGGGCTGGAAAAAGCGATGAGGTGAATTTGGTAATTGAGTAATTTGGTAATTTGGTAATTGAGTAATTTTGAACCCACACTTTCTCTGGAACAAATTCTCATGGCTGACCAAATTTATGAGTGGTACAAAATTCAATTACCCATTTACCAAATTACCCAATTACCAAATGCTCTCACTTCAGCCATTGCGCTCGAGGCAGTTCTTCCTTGATCTCCACTCCGCTGATTTCGCGTTGCATCATCTGTTCTGCTAGGTCGAGGATGCGCGACGCTGCGGCTTCCGTGCTCACGCCGCGGGCATGAATATTTGATATCAGGTTGCGGTTGGAATCGTTGTGGCCCGCGCGCGGCTGGTAAGCCATGTACGCGGAAAGGCTCTCCGCGGTCGCCAGACCGGGGCGTTCGCCGATGAGCAACACCACTATCTTTGGCTGAAGCAGTTCGCCGACATCGTTGACCACGCCAACTCGGCAGTACTTTATGGCAAAAGCCTGGCCAACTGTCCATCCGCGTGATCGCGCCTTTTCGACAACGGAAGGGAGCAACGCAGGAACCTGAGAGGACACTGCCGTCACGGAAAGGCCATCGCCGATCACAATCTGCAAATCGGCGTTCAATGGGCACAGCGCTGGCAACTGACTTCGCGCGTTTTCATCCAGACGCCGTCCCAGATCGGGCCGCCGCAGATATTCGTCCTTAGACGCCGCCATCGTTGAAACACAGAATAATTTCCATTGCTCAACAAACTCTGCGCCTAGATCTCTTCTTAACTCAAATTCAGCGCGGACCGCATCGCGCGCCGCGGCATGGTCCTGGCGCAATTGAAGCTGAGTGTCCGTGCGATACGCCGCTCCAGTGCGGTCGGCCAGGACGCGCGCCGGCGTGCGCACACGGATTTTCTCGATCAGGTCCGGCCATAGACTAAGATCAGAATTGTGTTCCTTAGCCATACGATTCCCAGTGTATTTGAATTCTGGCGATGATCTGGCGACTTGCTGCAATAATTACAACATTGATTTCCTCGCGACGACGCAATCAGTTTGCGAAAGTGGCGACGACCCAGAAGTTCGCGTAGCCGTGCTGCTGGTCAGGACGGAAGCACACGCCATATCTCATGGAATGGAAATAAGTATTAGCCACGCGCGGATTTATTTCCTGCGGCAGATAATGCGGGTCAGAGGAAGTGAACACCACAATGGCTGAGACGCCGTACAGTTTGTCCGACAGCTTCGCGGCACTGCCATCGGTGGTGCAGGCCAGTGAATGTAGGTCCGCATCTTCGCGGACTTGAAGCGGCGTAATCCCTTTGCTTTTTCTGGCCAGGTTGAATGCTTCAGCAAACGCGGACTTGAACTGCGATTCCGAATAGCTGGGAACAAGATAGATGAAGTCCTGTGTGACGTAAATTTTGCCTTTTTCCTCTATCACCCCGATGCCAACTGCGTTATAGCTGGTGTTGAGAATGTTGGCGCGATGTCCGCTTGAGCCCATCAGCGCCGGATGGACGTCTTCAATAAATTCAGTGCGGGCCACATTTTCTGCGGAAACGGTAAAGCGCGAGCCGGTGGCGCCAAGACGTTCAGGTAGAGAGATTTCGCCGGGAAACTGATGTGAAAGCTTGTCATTCTTCGCCAGCAATTGCGCGTGGGCACGCGCCGCATTCGCGGCGTGGTCATCCCACTGGAGCGCGGTCAGGCCGTGGCTGACGCGCTCACTGTTGAGTTCCTCAAAAATACGTTTTTCAGCCGAGGAGATCGATGGTCCGGCTTGAGCTGCGTGTGCCACCGTCAGCAGGAAAATAAAAATGCAATGAAAAAGACTTTTCATTAGCCAACCAGAATATTTCGTTTGCTCCATCACTCTGCAGAGCGATAAAACGCCGCCACCACCCAGAACTTGGAGAATCCCGTAGTGCCGCCGGTCTGCAGGCAGACGCCGACCTTCATGCGTTGAAGAGTTTTGTCAGAAGCGTACTTCCGCATATCGTTCGGCAGAGCGCCGGGTTCCGGCAAGGAGAACACCAGCAACCCCGAGACTCCGGGCATGTTCTGGATCATCTTGTCAGTATGCATGTCCTGGGAGCAAGCGGCTTTTCTAAGACGCGGATCGCTGATCACATCCACTGGAAGCAATTTTCGGGCGCGCCGTGCCTGGTTAAAATTGGCAATCAGAGACTCGCGAAATTGCTTTTCCGTGTACGAAGCCAGCGTGTGCGCGAAATCCTGTGTGATGAACAATTCATGGTCGCGCTCCACAATCGAGATTCCAATCGCGTTATAGTCCTGATGCAGAATGTTGGCGCGGTGGCCCGGCGACTTCATCAGCGCGGTGTGGGCTGTTTCGATATCAGGCGCAAATGCAACATTTTCCGCCACCGCATTGAAACGCAATTTGGTCGCGCCGACGCGCTCCTGCAAGATCGGCTCACCCGGAAACTGATGCGAGAGATCACGGTTCTCCGCCAGAAGCTTGGAATGGGCCAGCGCAGCCTCAGCCAATTGGTCATTCCATTCCAGCTTGTTCAAGCCGGCTTTTTCACGCTCATGATTGACCAGATCAAAGAGCTGCTGCTCACGCTGAGATGGCCCAGCGTGAGCGTTGTAACTTCCTAAAAAGAAACTCAGGAACAGAATGGCGAAGCGTATTCGTCTCGTCATTGGATCAGGTAAACACAATGCTACCATTCGCCGGCGGATCGAGCGGTAACTGCTAAAAAGCGGGTCGCCGAATTACGCCCGCTTGGCTTTCAGCTCATTCAGAATGCGGCTGATCTCGTCCTCTTTTTCCATCTGGGCAAAGCGGTCTTCCACGCTTGCCGCGTCAGAGGACAAAAGGTCGGTCTTGGCCTGACCAATGGCTTCCTGCCGCATGACTTTGTGCTTCATGCGATCAAATGTCGCACCGTGGTCAGTGCCGGAGATGCCGGAATGCGCGTCGGCGGCTTTGCTGATGGTGCGGGCGCGGCGGTTCTGTGAGATCAGCAGTTCACTGCGGGAGCGCGCTTCTTCAAGCTTCTGCGTCAGCTTGTTGAGCGCGTTCTTCAGCGTCTCCACTTGTGCTGCCTGGTCGGCTACCTGCTGACGAAAGTTTTCTGACATCTGCTTGTAATGCAGCGAGCGCTCAATGGCCGCGCGGGCCAGGTCATCCTGTTTCTTGCCGACGGCCATTTCCGCTTTGCGGCCCCAGTCGGCAATTTTGTCTTCGTTCTCTTTCTGTTTTTTTTCCAGCAGATGCTGGTCCGCCATGGCGATGGCCACCTGGGTTTTTACCTGGAGCAACTGGTTTTCCATGTCCAGGATGACTTGCTTGATCATGATTTCCGGATGCTCAGCTTTATCGATCAGTTCGTTTAAGTTTGCCCGGATCAAGGTTGAAACTCTTTCTAGTAATGCCATAACGCCTCCAAAATCATTTCAGACTGCTTTCAAGGCCCGCTTACACGTTCAAATTCCCTGCGCTTATGTTGCGGCGCGGCAAACGGCTGCGGCGCGCGCCAGCCGAGCCAATCAACACGCCGGCAACAAGTCCCATGCCCAGCCAGAAGAGCCAGCTACCAGCCACAAGACCAGCAACGATTCCCAGCACCGCCCCCAGTACCAATCCGATGAATGAAATCTTCTTCATTGCCTTTCTCCATCACCTGCTGATTGTTTTTCTGCGGCCGGCAAGCTGGCTGTATACCAAAATTGCCGGCCCTGATTATTTGTCGAGCGCAACCGTTCCCCTTCTTACGCCTTACCCGCAGCTTTCGCTTTGCCGCTTGCAGGATCGTTACCAGAGGGAAGCTCAGGAGGTGACGGCTTTGGATCACCGATCTGCTTCACCTTGGAGAACAGCTCCGCCATGCTCATGCCGGAAAGCGCTTCAAACAAGGCCGGAACCTGCGCGGCGATTGCTGCCATGTCTCCGGTGATCTTGCTGGCGCCGGCGGTAGTTCCGTTGCCGGTGGAAACAATGGTGATTTTGTCCACGTTGGCCAGCGGTGCTGCCATGGCGCGAACCACTTCCGGCAAGCTGCTGATTAACTTGTCCACCACGGCTGCCTGGTTATATTCCTGATAGGCCTCGGCCTTGATGTTCATGGCTTTGGCTTCAGCTTCACCCTTTTTGAAGATGATGTCCGCCTCAGCTTCACCCTGCATACGGATGGAACTGGCACGGCCTTCAGCTTCCGCGATCAGGCGCTGTTTTTCGCCTTCCGCAATATTCAGGACGCGCTGCTTTTCAATTTCAGCCTGCTTCAGGACCGTTGCGATCAGCTCATTTTGGTGGCGCGCGATTTCAGCTTCCTGCACCTTGGTCTGCGCTTCCCTTTCAATCAGCTGGACCTTAACCTGTTCCGCGATGACCTGCTGTTGCTGAATGTTTTGCTGAATTTCATAAGCCTTATCGGCCTGCGCCTGCTGCTTCTTGATCAACTCCTGGTACGCGGCCTTTTTTACTTCCAGGTCACGTGTGGCTTCCGCCTGTTTGGCCTGGGAAAGTGTTTCCGCCAGCACGCGCTCCTGGTCAGCCTGGGCGCGGGCAATGGCGGCGGCGCGCTGCGCTTCCGCTTTCTTGATGGCGGTATCGCGCTCAGCTTCAGCGGCGGCAACATCGGCATCGCGCTTGATGCGGGCCACGTCAGGCCGACCCATGTTGGCGATGTATTCATTCTTATCGCGAACTTCCTTGATGGTGAAAGAAACCACTTCAAGGCCCATCTTGCTCATGTCACCGGCGCAGGTAGCGCGCATGCGATCGCCCACCATCTCAGGCTCTTTTACGATCTGCTCAACCGTGAGCTGGCCAATGATGCCGCGAAGATGGCCTTCCATCACCAGTCGAATCAGGCCTTCACGTTGTGGCGGCGTCTTGGTAAGAAATTGCTCCGCGCCAGTGCGGATAGAGATGTCATCCGACTTGACCTTGATCTGCGCGACCGCTTCCACCGTTACGGCAACACCCTGGTTGGTGTAAAGGTCCTGCTGCGGCGCTACATCGAAAGACATCAATTCAAGCGACAGCAGCCGGCAGCTTTCAATCAGCGGCCAGATGACGGTTCCAGCGCCTTTTACCACGCGCGGCGTCTTGCCGCGGCCATAGACCAGTAATGCTTCGTTAGGGCCAACTTTGCGATACAACCGGGCCAGCATGCTGATGACGAGCATGATGGCCAAAACGGCCATCCCCGCAAAGATTGCAACTGTTTGCCACTCCATAGATCCTCCTAAACCTTTCACAGACTCTTCCCCTCTTCCGCCGGCATAACACCGGCTTTTTCTGCAAGCTCACTCCAGCGGCGCACATACGCAACGCCCTGGTCAAAACGCGTGACCACAACTTCTTCACCACGCGCGATCTCGTCGCCTTCTTCACTGCGGGCAGCGCAAGCTTTTCGCGCGCCTTCCTGAACAAAAATGATTTCGCCGGTACCGCGGCCGCGAATACTGCCGCTCACGTGGCCCAGCACGCCAACCATTTCAAAATCCATGGGATCAAGGCTGGATTCATGCGCCATGAAATATTTGGCGGCGAAAACAAATACGATTCCCGCGCCAATCAGTCCGGACAAAGTTGAAAGCGCTAAGCCAGCAAATACCCATATATGGCGCAGATGGACCAGCAGGTATCCGGTGCCGCCGAACCACGCCAGAAAAACGGCGATGGTCATGGGGTTGAAGATGCCGAAGCTGGAGTGATGCGAGCCGCTGCCGGAATGCCCCGCTCCGTGTCCGCCGTGAAAATGATGCGGCACATGAAGATGGAAATGCAGCGTGCCGCTCAGAAATGAGAACGCGGTATAGGCAAAACCCACGACAAAACAGATCAGATAAAAATTTTCCCAGTTCATGGCTTTACCTCGCTCAACCTCACGTTGCTCTTTGCTTCGCTCAACATTATCTCGCTCACACTTATTCCGCTCGGCGCTATTTCGCTTACTTTAGGCCTGGCTGATTTCCGGCGCGCTCTTCTGCTGCTGCGGACGCAGCACATGCAGCAGCTTTTCCGCCAGTTCAGGCGTTTCTAAAATCGCTTCCATCAAAACCAGGCAGCTGCGCGAATCTTTGTGCTTGGCCAGGTTGAGCAGCGCGCGGCTCACCGGAGGATCGCGGCGGAAGCGCTCCGCACCCTGAATCAGCCAGAGGTCCAAGGTATCTTCCGCAGCGCTCACGTCCGAGATGAGTTCATTGTGGAAGCCTTCAGGATCGTCGACCAGGTATCCCGGGTGGACGTTAAAAAACTTTGCCAGCAGCAGGCGCGTTTTATTCGTCAAGTGTGGGCGCGCGCCATTCTCAATCTGCGAGAGATAACTCTGGCTGATCTTCATCTTGAGATCGCGAGCAACCGCCTTTACAACTTCCTGCTGGGTCATCTCGCGACCAAAGCCGCGAAGATTGCCTTCCATCAGGCGGAGATAGCGTAATTTTTCGCCAAGTTTCATATTGCTAATTGCAATAATAATATTTCAATTAGCAATATACGTCAAGCGGAATTTTACCTTAGAGCGCCGCGCTGCGTGATGGAAGGATATGCCCTTTAGAATCTTGCACTTGAACTGGCACAGCGATCCGAGCAAACCTTTGAAACACAGAGGAAAGGAGGGAGTGGAGGAAGATTAGTGATCGCCGCCATCGCGTGTGATCGCCGTGATCGGAAGAAAACTCTACCGCGGATTAACACGGATGAACGCGGATCGGAAAGAACTTACCAGCTATTTAACGCTGATGACGCGGATCGGGAAGAGATCGGGTGATCGCACAGTGATCGGGTGATCGCCGTGATCGGGAGAGCAAGACACAAACCGCGGATTCGCGCCGATCAGGAAAGATCGCCGAAATCGCACGTGATCGGTGAATAGCAGGTAAACCGTTGGCAGCGATGAGGCAGGTTCTCTTCACTGCCGCCGGCAGTCTCGTGCTGTTGAGGCGTCACCGCTCATCCGTAGTAGCCCATCAGCACATGATCGAATTCTTTTTCCTGTTCGGTGCGGTCGTCGTCGCGCCAGGGCTTGGCGTTCTTCTGCTCTTTTCTTTGTGCGCGTAGGCAGTGCATCGTTCTGTTGGCTGCTTGCGGATGTGTGACCGCGTCGCTACGAAACCATAGGGACCTCCGCCCATTTCCTTAGTAAAAATGAACCGGCGCGAACATAAACGTTCCGAACATGTTGTCTTGGTAGACCATGAACTGCGTCGGCTCATTGCCATTAGCGTCATAGACGGGAACACAGGGTCCCACGCCCAGCATTACATTATTGCAAGGCGGCCCCTGCACGGAGAGATTCCCGGTTGAGGTTGTCGAGGTGGTGACTGACTTCTGCGCGTCCGTGGTCCACGTAAGCGTATTTGAAGTCTTCAATTCAGCACTGAAGTCGCTAAAGAAACCTAACCCTGAAAATGAGGCGTCGACGGAAAAAGTCTGCGAGTAGCTTCTCGAAATCGCCTGTGCCAGAGTTGAAAGATTGGTGTAGGTGAGACTGCAGGTGAAGATATTTGCGGTGGTTGAAGGAGCGGCCTGCAGGTAAGAAAAGCTGTTGCTGCTGTTGCAGGTGGTCAGCGTGAAACGGTTGTCCGGGGTGGATGGCGACGGCGGGGCACTTCCGATCTCGTTGATACCATATGTGCTGACAGAGAAGGGATCATTGGCCGCAATTTGAGCCAGGTCGGCGCTGTTCAGGGCAGGGCCCTGGCCGGCGGGCCACATTTGATTGGCAGCCCAGGTCCGATTGATCGAGGTTTGTATGTCCGGCGGAATCGCTCCGAAGTGACCATTCAGGTAACCCAATGCAATCGGCACAATGTCCAGCCCGTTCTGGTCGGTTGAGTCAGCCCCATATCCATTCCAAACCGGCAGAGGAGTACCCGCATTGATGGTGAACATGGCAACAGGATTGAGCCAGACCCAGATCTGGTCATAATCATTGTTCACAGGAGCAAAGTAGTTTCCAGTGCCGAACGATTGTTCCCCGCTTGAAACCTGGACGCTCGATGTTACGGTTGACGTTGCTTTGGTCGATTGACTCGCGGTGGTCGCAACAGTGGTGGAAAACTTTCCACTTGCGACCAGAGGAATGCTGACGCCACGCGTCAGTGTAACGCTCTGAGTGGTGCTGCCCATAAATGACTGGCTGAGAGACTCTGTACTGCCGACGAAGGTGCTTTTCGTATAATTCACAAAAGTATTCGCCGAGGGGCCAGGCGGCGCATATGTCACGCCCACCACCAGAAACTTGGGATTGACATAGCCTGCTTCAGCCGTAACTGAACCGCTTGCCGCGGTTGCCTTCAGGAAGTATCTACCGTCAGACGACCACTCCTGCTCTGTCGAAGAACCTGAGGGCGGGCACCCGCATACAGTCGTGCAATCGCTTTTCAGCCGACCGCAGGTACTGCTGCAACCTAATAAAAGCTCTCTAAATGTAGGGTTCGGGAAACCGTGAGCTATGTTCAGGGTGTCCGTAAACGTCCAGTTAGTAGTCGTGATTTCAATTTTGCAAGTGCCGGTCGTCGTCTTTGTAGTGCTGCTGGAAGTCAGCGTGCCAGCAATCGTCTGTCCTGATGAAAGAGCGGCCAGAGCAATTACCATCAGGGATATCCAAATGTATTTACCTGTAAGCTTTGAAATCGAGAATGGGAACTGTTTGCGATTCATCGGGCATCCTCCTTGCAGCACGAGCTTGTCTGGCTACAATCTCACCTTGAGGGCATCCCGCATTCCTGTCTGAGGTCAACTTCCACGAGCGCCTTCAGCCAGCGAGCAATCTGCTGTTTTCGTGTTTTAGCATTCAGCCGGGCGCTATCAGCTCCGGCGATCACGAATTGTGCTCCCATCGTCTACAGGACGCAATTCATTTCGTGTCTCTGGTCACAATAATTTCAATCAGACGTTCCACTTTGGAACGCGAGCAGATTCAAAGGTTCTAATAATGTGTGTGTGCGCGGCTTATGGACTGAGAGCGCGAAGATGCGCGCTCCGCTTCGCTGCGCGCCGAGCCGGCGGCGCAAGGAGGGATTATCTTGTTCATCCTCTCCACGCCGTTCTTCACGCGCACTCTTCACGCTTACTGTCCGCGAGCGCTCCTCAGAACGTAAACTTCACCGCCAATTGAATGTCCCTTGACCCGCCGCCGCCGAGGAATGGATAGCCGATAGCAACGTCAGGCGTTGCGTTGGTCGGCAAGAATCCTTGACCGAATGCGCGGCAACCAACAAACGGCGGGGCGGCACACTTGGGATCGCCCGGCACAGAAGCCACGCCGCCGTTGGTTTCCAGGTCCACCAGGAAGTTGGGCAGAGTGGGATTGGAGAAGTTGGGATGGTTGAAGAGGTTGAAAATATCGGCGCGGAACTGCATGTTGAGCCGCTCATTCAGCTTAGTATCCTTCGCCAGTGAGAAGTCAAAATTTTTGAAATCGGGACCGACAAAAGCGTTGCGCCCCAGATTGCCGAAGTGGAAGCCGCCGGCGCAGGCGCCCGCAGTAGGGTCCCAGTCGCAGGGCGCGGCAAAAGCGGAAAGGTTCAGCAGCTTGTTGTGGCCGCCGGTCCCGGCAAATGGGTTTCCGACAACATCAGGGCGCTCAAAGAATTCATTGCTGTTGTTGAAATTCTCAAACGAGTTCAGGTTATAAGGCTGTCCGCTGGAAAGCCGCAGCAAGCCATTGATGGACCAGCCGTTGGTGAGCAATTTTGCCTTGGCGGAGTTAGGCAGGTCATAGCCGAACATCCAGGTGAGGCGATGCCGCGCGTCAAAGTTGGAGCTTCCCTTCTCCGCGCCGGGATTCAGGCTGTTATCCGGCTGCGCGGCGTTGGGAACAAAGTCTTCACCGTCACTGGCCGTATCGATGGAGTGTGACCACGTCCAAGCAAGCTGGGAATTCAAGCCATGCAGGTTGCGCAGCTTCCACGTGACTTGCAGGCTGTTGTAACGCGAACTGGCTGTGGACTCAAACTGATTGATCACGTTGAAGCCGGCAAATGGAAACGTGCTGGTTGCAGGATCTTCCTGATTAAGATCGCGGAAGCGGAAAAGCTTGGTCCCGGCCGAACCCACGTAGCCAACCTGCAGCGCCATGGATCTGCCCAGCGCCTGCTCAATGTTCAGGTTGTAATTCTGAACGTAAGGCGTGCGGATTTTTGGATCGACGGTCCATGCGTCGCCGGTGGGTGCGAAGCCGGTAAAGATCGGTACGCCTGCAGCGATGGTTGAAGCTACGCTTCCAGCCGAGTTAATAGCCGAGGGTCCGACGCCGTTATAAGCGGGACCAGGATTGAACGTGTTGAATGGGAAATGACCGATGAAAAAGTCCTGCGAGAAGGCGTCATAATAAAGGCCCCAGCCGGCGCGAACCACGGTTTTTCCATCGCCACGTAGATCGTAAGCAGCGCTGAGCCGCGGAGCAAAGTTATTGAGGTCGCGCGGATAAAGGCTCGACGGTCCGCCGGCCTGACCGACGAGTTGCAAAGAATCGGTAGCGGGATTGAACAGGCTGAAGCGATTGCCATCTTCATAGATCACGCCAAAATAATCCCAACGCAGGCCTGCATTCACGGTGAGCTTGCGGCTAACCCGGAAATTATCCTGAACATAAAAGCCGGAATTATTCTGGTGCGTGGTGCGTTGTGAGTTGCCGGCAAACTGGCTTCCGCCGTTGGTGATGTCTCCGGCAAGAAAATCTTCAAATGACGTAAACTTCAGGCGGCCACGGTAGCCAAGATCGTAAAACTGGTTGACCGTGGTGCGGCGATACTCATAGCCAAACTTCAGATTATGTTTTCCGCTGTTGTAACCAAGGTTGGTGAAGTACTGCCAGTTGGTATCAAAACGGTGTCGCGGAATGGAGTTGTTGCCGCCCAGTCCGCTGGTGCCGTCGCTAAAACTGATTTGCGGCAGACCAAAATCCTGCGCGCTGGTAACGCCGGTATTCAAGCCAATGGTGGCGGGATTAAAGCTCTGGTCCTGGGGGAAAAAGCCTTCAGCAAAACGGTTCCAGCCGCCGCGAATTTCCAGCAGCATTTTTGGCGACAGCAGATGCGTGTATGAAAGTGACAGCACCTGGACACGCGTCGGTGTAACGGTATTAAAGCCGGGCACGGTGGTGCCGCCGCCCAGCGCCAGCGGGAAACTTTGGTCGCTATCGCCATAGAAATAACGGCCGGTGAGAAGATCAGAACCTTCACCATGGCCAAAGTGCTGGTCGATTTTAAAGATCAGGCTGTCCACGCGATTCCTAAAAGGATCAGTCACCTGGACCGTGGCGTTGTCGGCACCGGTATCGCCCACGGCGGGTAAAGGAATGCTCCAGGGATTCCGTGCCAACAAGCTTGCGATCACGGGATTAATTACGCCGCCACCGCCGGTGAACGCCGCCACTCGCGCCTGCGACGGTACGCTGGCAACGCCAGGCAAGCCGCCGTTTTCACGCCAGCCTTCATAGGCCACAAACCAGAACGTGCGATCTTTCACCAGCGGGCCGCCCAGCGATCCGCCGTATTGATTGTTGTGGAACACATCTTGCGGCGTTTGCAATCCGGTATTGGGGTCCACTTTGAAGTTGAAAGCGTTGCGCGCGTCAAAGGCGTTGTTGCGGAAATATTCAAACACTGAGCCATGAATATGATTGGTGCCGGATTTGGTTACGATATTCACCACCGCGCCGGAGTTGCGTCCATATTCAGGCTCCATGTTGGAGAGAATGCCGATCTCCTGCAGCGCGTCGATAGGCAGCAGCGTGGCCGGAGTGCCAAAGACGCCGGCTTCATTGATGGCCGGATCGTTGCGATAGCCATCATTCATGTCAGTGCCATCCAGCAAATAATTGTTCGATCGCCCGCGATTGCCATTGATGCTGAACGTGCCGAACGATCCTGGCGAATCGCTATCGCCATTGGGATCAGAAGCCGAGCCGGGGACAAGTGTAAGCAGCTTGGCAAAATCGCCGCCATTGATGGGAAGATTCGCAAGCTGGTTCGCCTGAATCGTTCCGCCCATGGTATTGCCAGTTGTGTCGATGATGGGCGCTTCCGCCGTTACCACCACTTCCTGCTTCACTTCGCCAGGGATAAGTTGAACGTCTGCCCGCGTGTTCACGGAAACGGCGACGCTCACACCATTGGTGACTTTGGGGCCAAATCCGCTCTTATTCACGGTAACGCTGTACGTGCCCAGTGGAAGCTCGGTAAAGAGATACTCGCCCTCGTTGTTGGTTACGGCAGTGCGCGTAAGGCCAGTGTCGGCGCTTTTTACCGTAACGTTTGCGCCAATCACAGCCGCGCCGCTGGTGTCCGTGACCGCTCCCTGAATGCCGCCGCGAAAAGTCTGGGCCAACAAGCTGGAGCAAAGGCAGAGCAGAAGGACTACAGAGAAAAATCCGGAAGAGAGAGTTCTCATCGTCAACAGACCTCTAATTGGGATTGGCTGGCGGGGAGAATTATACCGCCGTACCCCCTCCCCCTACCCTTCAATTAGGATTCCAAACGGTTTGTGCGATCCCATCCCAAGTCAACTCCGGGATTGCTTCGCGACCCGCTGCCGATTCGCAGTGGGGTTGACGAGCATGGCGTGATCCTTTTGGATCCGTGTCATCCGGGTTGATCAGTGGTGGGTTTTGGTTTTCCGATCTTCCCTCTGTCTGTCCGCGTTTCCGTGATAGTTTTTCCGATCACGCGCGATCACAAGATCACCAGGTTTTGAATGACCCGATTACCAAATTACCCATTTACCAAATTCTTCCTACCCCCTCCCCCTCCCCGGGTCATCCCAGATTGGCGTACACTTCAGAGGTGTCATCCCAAGTCATCCCAGATTGGCGTAGACTTCAGCAATAACCCTTCGTTTGGCGCAGGGTTGAGCAACTCCCACTTTGTGTTTCTTCGTGTCCTTTGTGGTTTAAGTTGGGGTTGGTTTGGCTAAAGGCCAATGGCTAAGAGCTAAAGGCTTCTTTGCTGTCTGCTAAGTTTTCAAAGATCGTTTTGCGCTTCACACCCTTGGGCGCTGCCAGAGTCTAGCCGACTCCACTACGCGTTTCAATTGCGAAGAAGTACATCTTGACAACGCACGTCTGCGGAAACATGTCAATTTTTCCAACTCAATCTGGTGGCGGGTGGCGGGCGGGGAGAAGCTTGCCAAAATCGAAACTCCGCCCTCGATGCACAATGCCGTGAAACAATGTGGTGTACTCTTTGCAGTCATGAAGACCTTCGCTCGACTGCTGCTCATTCTTTTCTTATGCCTGCCATTGCTGGCCCAGACAACGCCTGCTCCGGCCAGGCAGACCGTCGTCGCTCCTGTTTCCGCCTCTACGGCTTCCGCCGTGCAATCAACTGAAGGCAATCCTGACGTCAGAGTCTGGGTGAATACGGCTACGGGCGTCTATCACTGCCCGGGTTCGCGCTGGTACGGCAACACTAAGCACGGTGAGTATATGGCCCAGGCTGAAGCGCAAAAGAAACATTACCGCCCCGCATACGGAAAAGTCTGCCGTTGATGACGCTTCGGCCCTCGCCACCAACGGCGTGTAATAGCCCCAAAGTGTAATAGCAACGACTTCGTTCACCCAAAGTAGCCCATCAGCACATGATCGAATTCTTTTTCCTGCTCCGTGCGCTGGTCGTCGCGCTGGGATTTTGCGTTCTTTTGCTTCTTTTCCTTTTGTGTATAAGCGGCGCACCCTTGCTGCTGGCTGCTTGCGGAAGCAGCGGGTGCGTCGGTGTGTTTGGAGTCGGCGGCGGCGGCAAAGGCTGAGATGGATGTCGCCAGGGTTGCGAGGGTAAGTATGCGGATCAGAGCTGTTTTCATGAGAGTTTCTCCTTTTTCTTGTTTGCATGTATGAAGGCATCGCGCGATGGCCTTGCTTTGTACACCATGCAAAACTGGATAGGAGCGCGTTTATTCCGGGGCGGAGGAGAAGAATATTTTTGCGAAAGTGGGAATAAAACCGGAGAGATGGGTTTCTTTATGATGTCCTGGAATAAAGCGTCAAAGATGGATGATGTTTCCGCAGAACGCCAATCAAATGTTCCTTTGTGATGTGCGTGTACCTTTGCGTCGTGGCAATGGAAGCATGCCCCAGGAACTCCTGCACCACACGAATGTCCGCTCCATTTCGCAAAAGCAACGTGGCTACGGTGTGGCGCAACATGTGAGGCGTAATATGCCGCTGGATGCCGGCTTCTTCACGCAACCGCGTCAGCACCCCGCTGATCCCCTGCGTTGAAAGCCTCTGCCCGCGCGCGTTGAGAAATAACGCCGGGCTATCCGTTTCAATCCTCAATCTGCTTTGCAAGTGATTGCGCTGGATCTCAAGCGTGTTCTGGTCAACCGTAAACGCCAGACGGTCACGCCCACCCTTGCCGCGCACCCGGAAAACAGCTTCTTGCGAAGAAAAATCCTTCACGTCGAGGCTTGAAACTTCTCCCACTCGCATCCCGGTCGCAAAAAGCAGATCAACCAATGCCAGGTCGCGCAAGTTTCGATAACCCGTATGTGATGGTTGCAGTGGCTTGAGGGTCCGTTTCACCGTCCCGTTGGGCCGCCGCGCTGAACCGCTGCGCCGCGCCCGCGACATAAGCGCCCGCGTTTCAGTTTCCGTTAGCGTTCTTGGCAACTGCTGGATTCGGCCAAAGCTGATCTTCACTCGCCAGAAAGGCGATTCCTTCAGCACGCCTCGGCGCACCCAATACGAACAAAAGACCTTTAGGACAACAATTTTCCTTCGGATTGAAGCAGGCGCATATTCCTGCTGCTTGAGATGGGCGGCCCAGCGTTCAATGACCGGGCCTTTAACTGACCGCAACTCCCGATTTTTGCCGGTAAATTCAACAAATTGATCGAGATCTGATGCGTAGGCAGATTGAGTCTTTTCCCCGCGCTGATGCGTGGAGAAATAGCCGTTCACGAACTCCCTGTTCGCCTGCTTGAGTCGCATTCGCCTGCCTAGCGTTCACGTCCATGACTTCTCGCTTGCAAAGTTCCCATTTTCCGGAAAGGGAGATTTATACAGGAAGGAGTGCCCTCTCGCAACGCAGACACCGGTTCAGAGCTGAGTCGCCTTTCGAACCTCTGCATTATCGAAGAGATTAGCGATAACTAGGAATTATCAAAGGATTCGCGAATTCTACGCGAATGATCGCGTTTGGACGAATGTGGATCTCTGGCACCGCCTCGCTGGACGGAGGATTAGGGCCCTGATTAAAAACTTTATCCGTGATTTTCGCTCAGCTCCCGCAAGAGTTGTTAACCTTGGCTCGGGAGGAAAAACGTTCAATATTCCCGCCGAAATGCATATCCACATTGACCTAGTGCACAAGCGCTTGCTCAACAAGATCGGCATCGTTGC
>JBJMGE010000012.1:0-126707 GCA_045808085.1 Terriglobales bacterium
GTCAGCCAATTCGTGTTCTTTGTAATGCTCAACCGCAGCTGCCATGGTCACTGAGGTCAATTCTGTTGGGCCATCGGTGTTAATGTTGAGCCGCAGTCCAGCCAACAAATCCTGCAGCTTCTTACTGCCTTCGGGATAGTCCTTCACGGGGCCGATGGTTCGCTTGCGCTCACGCATCACCCCGTCGGGACAATGTGTCTGCCAGCGAAATTGCCATCTCTCCAGCCCGTCGTTTCGTTTGATCTTCTGTAAACAGCCATTTTTGTAGCGTGCCAGCATTCATCTGCTCCTTGAATTCTGGCACCGGTCGCAACCCGAATTTACCCTACTGCGCGCCCAATCGTCTAGCTCAGAAACAAGGAAGCGCCATATGCGGCGTCTCCTTCCTGTTAACGGATGGGCTGGAATTGATCCTTCTCGTGCTAAGCGAAGAAGCGTCTTGCGGTTCAACTTGATGAATGCGGCAGCCTCCGCGGCATCGATGTATGGTTCCGCGATCTCCAGCGAAACCCCATTTGGTTTACTTGAGACTACTTGCCTCTCAAAGCTATATGCGGGACGTGGGACTGAAATCGTCTCAGGGCTGGACGAGACCTCAACGACAGCTTTCATGTGCTGCCTCCATTCAGTAGCAATGATCAGCGTTGTAACCGAGAGTAGGAATTCGGTCAAGAAAAGGACTGTCCGATGGAAATTTGACCGAAATTTGAAGTGGGCTTAGCTTCTTCTCGGTGCAGAAGCCAGCGAAGGCGACTGTACAAGGAGAAGAACTGGTGTTTTCGTCCGTTGAAGAGGTTCAGGCGGGGTTACGAAGAACTGGCTACATCACCGATGAGATCACCGCGACCATCGTTCACCTGGCCGCGAAACTCAATAAACCCATCCTTTTGGAGGGCCCACCGGGCAGCGGCAAGACTGAACTTGCTTACGCAGTCGCTAAAGCCACAAGAGCTCAAGTTGAACGATTGCAATGTTTTGAAGGAATCAATGAGGAAAAAGCCATCGGAAGATTCGACGAAAGCTTGCAGCGGCTCGCGGTTGAGCTACGTTCGAAGTCCGGTCCAGTTGAATGGGAACTGCTCAAGCAGGAGTTACACGGCCAGAAGTTCTTCAGTGCTGGCCCGCTCCTGCGGGCCCTGCAACAGCCCAGGCGTTGCGTGCTGCTGATCGACGAACTTGACAAGGTTGACCAGGCATTTGAGGCCATGCTGCTCGAGTTGCTCAGCGTTTGGCAGATGAGCATTCCAAAGTTGGGTCTGGTAAAAGCACAGACCATCCCCTTTGTTGTGCTGACCTCGAACGAGGAAAGAAGAATTGGCGATCCTCTGCGGAGAAGAAGCTTCTATTTGCGAATAGACCATCCCACTCCTGAGCAGGAAGCCAAGATCCTGCAATTCAGAATCCCCGAGGCCAGCGCCGAATTTCATCAAGGGATGGCGGGCCTGGCCAAGGCTCTGCGTGGTTGGAGCCTGGAGAAGCCGCCCTCCATTTCTGAAATGCTCGACCTTGCGCAAGCCCTCACGGTCCTGGGGAAGCAGCAAATCACACCAGAAATGCGGGACATCCTTCTGCCCCTGCTGGCCAAGACCGAAGCAGACCGGAAAAAGCTTCTTATGCGGGATGGATTTGCGAGTCTCATCTACGACGCTCAGCAGTACCGGGCGGAAGCGCGGGAGGGTTCATGAAGACCGCTTGTTTCATGCTGATCCTGTTTTCCAGTTGCAGTGGCTGGTCACACTCGGTACAGGCATCACGCCAGGAAGCCGAGTACTACGTGACCGCCTATGCACAGCACTATCGCGTTCCAGTTGATTTCGTGCGTGCTCTGATTGCACAGGAGTCAGGCTGGCAGCCGTGCGCCATCTCGCCCAAAGGGGCAGCTGGATTGATGCAACTGATGCCCGACACAGCGGCGGCACTGGGAGTGAGAGACCGCTGCGATATCCAGCAGAACGTTTCCGGCGGCATCCGTCATCTGGCTCGGCTCATGAATAAGTTCCACGGCGACCTGCGGCTAGTGGCAGCCGCTTATTACGCCGGCGAGCAAGTTATTGAAACCCGTGGTCTTGATTACGCGAACAGGGATGTGGTGGCTTATGTGGCCGCGGTTCGCGAACGGACGGACCGGCAAAACAAGTTGCGGAGTGCAGAAGCTCAACGCGCTCCGAGGAGAACACGATGAGAATGCATCTATTTCTTATGCTTCACCTGATGGTAGGCTGCGTCGTGGCACAGACCGAAAGCAACACGGTGGTACCTAAGATCACAACTGTGTCCATCGAAGAAGGCGCGGTCACTGTGCTGCACCTTGGCGTCGGCTACACGACTTCGGTAAGGCTTCCGGAAGAAATCAGCTCTGTTGTAGTTGGCAATCCCGCGAGCTTCAAGGCAGAGCACTCCGAGGCCGAGCCCCGACTCGTCTTTCTGAAGCCGACTGAGACGCAACCGGCTGAGAGCAATGCCCTGATAACCACCAAGTCCGGTCTGCAGATTAGCCTGCATTTGATTAACCCCGGCCAGGCCGCAGGAAATTCTACGGTCGATTTTCTGGTCGAATACCGCCACCCGCAAGGTGTGCTCATCAGTTCATCCGGCACTCAGAGCTTCCTCATACCAGAAATGGGATCCGCCATACAGGCAGGACCAGTCAACCCCAGTGTCAACGCGGAAAAGGTGGATGTGATCGGGCGTGAACTCGAACGACAGAGAGCAATTTCCACTCCCGTGTGGCAAGGCAAGGAGCTGCTTGCCGCGGTCGGAGAATCGCGTGAGCGCGAACACCAAACGGTTCTCCGTTTTTCTGTCCTCAATAACTCAAGACGCGTAATCGAACTACTGCCCCCGCAGATCGAGTTCAGCGGTACAACTGGGCACAAGAAGGGAGGAAGGCAGCTCAAAGCTGAGCCGGTGGCCATCTCCGAGTACAGAATGACCGCACGACGCCTCGCTCCGGGCGAGCGCGCGGATGGAGTCGTTGTTTTCGAGCGACCGGCGTTCAAAGAATCAAATGAAAAACTGCAACTGCAGCTGGCAGAAACAGAGCAAATAGATCGGCCAATTCTGATGCCCCTGCCCTTTACGGCAACCACTAGCGGAGGTGGACAATGAATCGAGCTGAGGGAAACGGATTCAAAGCTACTCCGGTGATCGAACCGTTAATCGCAGAGGACCTGACAAAGAGCAATCACACAGCCGAGGTGGCACAAAACGGGAGCGCAAAACAGCCATACGTGCCGAGAAAGGGCAAACCGAAGGCATCGCTCAAAGACAATGCCAGGGTGCTGCTGCTAGGTGGTGGAATTGCAATCGTTCTCCTATGGCTCGCCCTCGCCGGCATTCCACGCAACCAACTGACGGTAAACAAGAAAGCCGCCACAGGCAGGCAGCAGCAGGCGCCGAAGCCTCTCGAGAATGGCGTGACTGCAGCGGGCAGCATCGTACCGCTGATGGATGGCGGGCGCCGTCCGAACGAGGAATCGGATGTGGGCATGGTGCACCCGGATGAAATCGCGCGCACTGCAAACAAAAAGCCGAAGCCATCTCCGGGTACAAATCTTGGCAGCATTCGGCCGTTTGAGAACGTTCCACCGTGGCAGCCCGAGCCTTATCCACCTGGAGCACCGCCTCCGCTTCCGGTGAGTCAAGGCCAGAGAGCAACAGGCGAGGCTACCGACATCAAGAACGAACGCGGCGCTCTGAGCAAGGCTTCACTGGTGTTTGTCAGGAGCAATACGCCATCTGTTACGGTCTCCAGACCGCCAGAAAATAGTCTGTCGGTCGCTTTAGGGATTGGCCTGGCACCGGGGACCCGCCTTCGGGCCAGGCTCGAATCGGCCGTCAGCACAGCGGTCCAGACACCCGTCGTCGCAGTTATCGAATACAACTACGAACAGAATGGTGAAATTGTCGTCCCTGCAGGCGCGAAGGCTTTTGGGCGCCTGGAAGCAGCGGACCGCTCTGGGTACATCGCAGTGCGCTTTGATTCCTTGATGTTGCCCGATGGATCCACGACCAGTATGGAGGCTGCTGCCACTGACCGCGAGCTGCGGCCATTGAAGGGAAAAGTCGAGGGCAAACACACCGGGAAGAACATTCTGGTGCGCTCGTTGGCTGGCGTGGGTGAGATCGCGGCCACACTGGGGGGCAGAGGCAGCCTGAATCAGTCCTTGAGCGAAGGCGACCTGCTGCGGGAAAAAGTGAGTAACAACATCGGCCAATCGTCAGACCAGGAGGTTGCAAGACTGACGATCACCGAGCATCTTGTCGTATCCGTGCCGGCAGATACGGAGATTTACGTTGTGCTCGAGAAAGCAACGAAGCAAAACATTCCGGAGCGTCGAGCACAACTTCCATCGCAAGCGCCTACAGTGAATCAGCCCGATATCGAGGAACTGCGACAGTTGCTGCAACTGCAGCGGGAATTGAATCAGACATCAGGGGCCAAGCCGTCTTCGGAATAGAGTCCTGCGAAGCCCGGGGTGAAACGGGTTCCAGTGGGTGCTGGAATCCGTTTTGTTTTTGGATCGGATAACCCCACGCTGGCGTCGTTGAAGAGATTGTGATACTGGAGGTCTTCAATCAGCGCTGCTCATGGATTTCAGAGTATCTGGACAAAAACCCGAACACGCTGCCAGTTACTTGTTGTTTGGCTCAAGGAACAGAAAGACTAAGTGGACCGTGTATGGCGTTCTTTTGATCTCGACACGCCCGCCCGGAGAGTAGGCGATCAAAAAGCCACCGCGGCCTTATGCGGGAATCACGTTGCGGGGCGTTAGAGTCAATCGGCTCTCGGCGGAGTATCTTGCCACAATGTTCCAGCCGCATACTCCGCGATGGATTGCCATACCACGGTAGAGCGGTCGCGTCCTCCGAGCAAGCGAGACAAGCCACGTCTTCGAAGTCCCAATTCCCAGTGAGCCCCGGTGTCATGAGTTAAATGGAACTCTAAAGCAATTCGGAACGCATTCGGCGATAAACGGTGACTTAGTTTGGTGGCGGAGAACTGCTGTTGAAGAACTGTTAGACGAAAAAGGGTATAGGGGTTCGAATCTCTCTCCCTCCGCCAGCCAGTCTGCAGCCCAGAGAAATGTTCTCTGATTACATGCGAATTCGCCGCTTTCGGGGCTTTTTATCGATTGGGCTAGCTCCGAAGTGAGCACTCAGCTGTGCGGCATTGCCCAATTTTCCCTCCTTATCTCTACTGGCCAAATCGGCAGTCCCCTTTTCACAGCCGGCAAGGGGTCGAAAGCCGATCAACCAGCGAATGCGGCCGACGGAGGTGCAGGGTTCACCGGTCGATATACCCAAGAGAGATTGGCCGAACTGATCGGGCTGGAACCTACGTACATAAGCGGCATTGAGCGCGGCGTAATCCGTCATTGAAGAACATTGTAAAGATCGAACGGGCGCTGAAAACATCGGTGGCGAAACTGGCGGCTGGTTTATGAAGTCCGATCTGCGGTCCGTCCCTTAATCGCCGTCTTTGTTCCGCCTTATTCTTGCTGAGGTGATTACATCTCCGAAAAAGTCTAGTGGGTTCGCCAATTTATTCGGTTCTGGATGGCTCTTCATTCTTTTAACATCTGGTAACGGCCAAATCGCTCCGCACAAGAGCTTACGAATTCCTGCGGCCTCCAAATCCTTACAGTACTGCAATCTCTTTTTCGGGGCGTGGTAAATCAATGACGCTGCCCACGTTGCACTGGCACCGGCGAGTACATCACTAATCTGTAGTTGCCGGTGAACAGTTGAATCTGCGAAGGTTGTTTTCGCTACTCCGAGAGGAAATCTTGTTATTCTTTCATCAAAACCGACTAACTGCTGAGGAACATCAGGGGACACCAGTGCATCCCACATCCACTTTTCTTTGGCCAGATTCGACGAGCCGTCATGAACAACAGAGAACTGTTCCGTGCTTGACTCACGCCAGTGTTCAATAATGCCTAAGGCCACGGTTAGAGCAACATCGAGGCACTTTGTGGGCAGCTCAAACAAATGTGGTAATCCCAAATCCCGTTCAGCCATTAAGAAGAAATCCAGCACTTTGGCTACCGGCTCTTTCGTGCGCTTTCGGGTTGAATGAACCATTGACCAGAATTCCACATATGAATCCGTAGTTCGCTCCCTCATCATCCGTTGAAAGTCTCTAAGAAGAACAGAGAAAAACCGTGGTTCCAGACTCTGCAAACAAAAATATGCTAAATTTGCCATCGCTATATTTCCGCCGCCTTCATAAAGATCAACCCCTCCCTCATGCATAGCTGACTCGACCCAAAAGTCAATCAGTTTGGCCAATAGAGAAAACCGCTTGTGAGCGACATAGAACGTGAATCTAGTTGGATGTGCGGACGCATACCGTATGAAGTCGGTAGCCATCGACCGACCGTGGGCAGACTTAACCAGAGTGGAGTGTTTTATTTCGGGGGCTTGTGTATTGGTGAATATCTGTTTCCACAAAGCATCTGTTTCAGTGTCTGACAAATTAGTAGAGGCAACCGTAAAGATTGGCTGCTCTTGATTAAAAAGGTCTTCTCCGGTAAACCCAGATTCGTCCATAAAAACCTGCATGAATGCCCCAATTAGATCATCTTGTAAAATGGCATTCAAGGCTTGATCGATTCGATCAACTTGTCTTTGGAAAACAATTTCCAATCGGTGCAAACTTCTTCCTGCTCATTTAGCCAGTAGAAATCAGGCGTATGCGAGTACAACTGCTCATCTGCTGAGAGCATTGTGAAGCTGTTGTGGAAAGCAAGGAGTTTGCGATTACCGCCTGACCGTTTCATTCGATGGTCTGTCCCGCACAGCAGAAGATAGCGATTAACTATGAAGATAATCACTGTGGCGGACTTGAATCCAACCGTGCCCTTCTTACCATCCAGCATGACAGGATTATCAGAACCGATGAACGTTCCGCCTCCATTAACAATTGCAGTCCAATGCCTCGCCCTCAGCGAAGGCAAGATCGGCTTTTCGACTGCATCAAATCCTCTCAGGAGAAAAAACTCATTCTCGGCTGATAGTGAATACTGTCCGGTATCGATGACTTCGCGTTCATAGGCGAGCATCCTCTCGTAGTCCGTGCCGGGAGAGTCAAGCGGTATACCAGCGTCTTTCAACAATGCTTCCCAACTTTCCTTGCTTTTAAGCGCCTTTGAGATGGCTGAGCGATGAATGGAATCAGATATTTTCAGCAGCGTCGGGCGGAAGGCAGGCACTCTTATGAATTGAACAGCCGCAAAATACAACAATTTGTCCAGTTGTTCGAGTGTCGGATATTGTGGCTTTTCGTAGAGTGCTTTAAGTGTGGGCGCGATAAAGTCCTCGATCCGAGAAAAGACTTTTTCAAATGCTACTGGTTCCATCTGGGAATCGGAGATGCGATAAAAGTCCCGCCGATGCCCTACGTTCGGTGGAGTGCTCGGCCATTGCTTTCGTCTTTTTAAGTCAGTTACGAACAGGTGGCCATCTTTGCGGCCAGTGTCGGTGAATCCTGCTAACCAACACTGTGGCGCGAAGTGATGTGCCCTAGGCTCAGCTTTTTTCTTGGCTGGCGATGTCATACTATTTGACGATTGTATAATGCAGCAGCTCCGAGGGCAGTCGATTCTGCCCCTTCCGTTTACCGAGTTGTCCAGTCTGCGCTGATGGCCAAAGGCACAATGTACAATCAAGACCATTCATGAGCATTAGGAGACTAAATCCCCTTGGACACAGCAACTATCATTGCCGAATTGGAAGCAGAGCGTGACCGCCTCGACAGCGCCATCGCAGCCCTTCAGGGCAGCCAGAGCAGGTCTAGAACACTATCAGGCAAGACTGATGGCCGGAGGCGGAGGCGGAGACTGTCGGCAGCGGCCAGGCGGAAGATCGGTGTGGCCATGAAGAAGCGTTGGGCCGAACGGAAGAAGAAGGCAGTGGCGTAACCAAATTTATGACTCCGGGGGGAAGCTCGCCCACTAATCCGCCACAGCCGCACAGAGGATCAAAGACTCTCAAGCATTTTCTGACCCGCAGGTCGGGCCTGCACTCCTCATTACATGTAGTAGCGATAATGGAGAGCCGGGTCTTTGCCCTTCGCCATTTTTAAGATGTCCCCCACGCGCCTTGAAAAGGCGATGGTGATCGGATCGCGACAGTTAAACGCCGCCGTGTTCCAGTTCAGCTTGGTGAGTTTGAGCAAGTCCTGCGCTGCTTCTTGTAATGAGACTGAACCCCAATTCTCGGTGACTTCGAGCGGCTGCGGCACTCTGAACCCTGGATAACAGCGCAGAAAAGGAACGTAGCCCATCGTATAGACAAGCCCACACTTCTGGCCAAAATCGACAACGGTTCCCCGCAGTGCGGCTTTCTTTCCGGGTCTCAAGCAGAAAATCCCTCGCCGCGTAATGGTGAGCAACCCATAGTGTGAGACGCCTTCGAGTGCGGCCTCAAACCCCTTGCGCTCCTCTTCGGTGTAGCGGGACGTTTTGTGCAAGACGACTTTCCGAGGTAAGCCGCCGATCTGATCGTCATACATTTTAAGAACCTTTTTTAGGAGAGTCTTTGCCTGATCGTGATTCAAGTGAGGTGCTTTGTCGCCAGATTCCTTGCTATCCCACTCGAACGAGTCGCCTTGAAGCACAAAACCTTCACCGCGCTCTGTAAACGCCTGAGCGACGCTCGTTCGTAATTTACTGGATTTGGCCTGATCCTCATGAAAGAAAGAAACTCCAACGAAGCAAGACCCTTCGATCACATCTGTAAGCCGCCACGGGATAATCTCCGATTTGTATAGCAGTGCGACCATTAGGTTCCAGGCGCGGGTTGCCATGTCTTGCACGCCGGCAGTTCCGGCCAGAGTCCGATGCCACATTAGCTGGGTTGGAAACAGTTTCAGGCATTCAGCCTTCAGTCCGCGTCGGAAACTTCTGGCTGCATCGGTATCAATCTCGTCATCATCGGTACTTGCTTCCTCTTCGGGCAGAAGGTCGGCTAAATCTTCAGGATCGATCCCGTCATCTGTTTCTGCTTGTTGTCGGTCATAGGCCGCAATGCCCACCCTGCACAGTTCCTCTAAGCTCTTCGACATCGCACAGATGACTACATCGGGCCGGGAATCGAGGTTTTGCAACGCTTTCATCTCCGTAATGACCGCTCTTAGAAGTAATCCGATCCTTTCCATGAAATCAGGATGGTTCTCAATCAGAGCAAGGTCTTTGGGCCTCAAAGAGCGATGCCAAATCGGCTGTGTGACAAGTTCGATCTGGAAGGGTTCTTCGAGATTGATGCCGGGGAAAGCAGGATGCAGCACGGCGTCCGTTCTCCCGCTCGGTTCGATTCTTTGGCCTAACTGGGACAGGAACGCAACAGTTCTGTCGATTGCCTCAGCGGGGCCGACAATGCCCACACGGATATTATTACTCCGGCTTGATTCAGTGCGGCTGTAGGGACCAAATGCCGTGAGTCCGGTTCTGGGATCTTCGCACTGCTGCTTTCCGGCGAAGGAAAGCATTGGCTCTGGCAGATAAGAACATTGAAGTTGGTTATCAGCACGAGCAAGAAGTGTCTCGAAGCGAGGGGCTTCCCAACGTATAGGTGCGGACTTCACCTGCCGCTTTGAACGCTTTCGGTAGGGGCGATTACTTTTCATCGTGCCGGTAGTCAGACGGGCAGATGTCCACAACCTTGAAGGGCGTAACCATGAGCGTGCTGGATTACCCCCTGACCCATCTGGGGCGGCTTCGAAGTGCTCGTGGTATTTATCATTCTGCGATGCCCGTAGACAAAAACAAAGCGCAAAAACCACCGTTATCTCCGGAGTTGGCTCTGAACCACGCATGCCAGATATATCAAGCCAGGCGGAAGCGACACCTGAGCCCCAGATCGCTCGAAGCCTACAAATATCATTTCAGAACGCTCATGAGCTTTTTTGACCCTAACCGGACGCTATCTTCTTTTCATGAAGGTGATCTCCGTGACTATCAACGGTGGCGTAGCCTCAGCGACACAGATCACGGAAAAGCCGGGCCCTCTCTGATCAACCACGAACTGGGTGCACTGGGGCAGATATTGAAACTGGCTGGGCAGTGGATACCAATAAGCAGCTACTATGAACGCCTTCCGGAAAAGAATTGTACGCATCCGAAGGTACTGACCGCCGAAGAAGAGGACCGCTTCTTCCGGTTTGCTGCAAGTAAACCGCGCTGGAGCACTGCATACAATTGCGCGCTACTTACTGCAAATTCCACTGTATCTGGATGTGAATTGCGTGGGCTCCGTTTGGAGAATCTGCAATTGCATGACGTTCCTCCGAAAATCAATGTTTCAGAGAATGTGAAGAACAAGCACAGGATGAGAGCGGTCCCATTGAATGCAACCGCACTCGCCGCCATCGGCAATCTTTTGGTTTTGGCTCGGGAGCGCGGATCAACTGAACCACGTCATCATCTCATTGCTTTCCGCACCCAGAAAAAGGTTTATGTCCCAGAACGGCCGGCCAGTCCTTACTTTATCCGAACAGCGTTCCGCGCAATTGGTAGGGCTTGCGGTCTGCGATGGGTAACACCAACAAGCTTTCGACACCAGGCAATTACAAAGCTGCTGGAAAGTGGGGCACCCGACGAAACTGTTCGTGCCATCGCGGGCCATGTCTCACAAAGAACGCTAAGCTATTACAGTCATATCCGGATTGAAGCGAAAAAGGTCGCGCTTGACCGGCTAGAGCGGGATACCAAGCGTCCGAAAAAAACTAGCTCTATGAAAGATTCAGCTTTTCCTTTATTGAGCCAGCTGCGCACAAAAGCAAGTCAGCTTGGGATAGCTGCCGATGCAGCTCTGGAATTGGTATTAGCATATGAGCGCAACAAGATCTTGGGCGAGTAACAGTCGCAGCAATCCCTCATCAGGGAATCCGGCTTGCTTCCGCCATTCTGAGTAGACAATTATTTAGACATTACTTAGGCTTTAGACTATTATGGCGCGCGAAACATACAAGCAGGCATACGCGACAGCAAAGCTCGATCTGCTGGAACAACTGCAAAAACGAGACGCCCTGGACCAAAAGATCCGCAAGCTCAAGCAGACGGTCAAGGCCCTGGGTGAGTTGTGCGGAGCCGACCCGGAGGAGATCGACAAGCTGCTCCTGGTGGAAGGCTTTGCCATTGACGCCAAGCCGGGCTTTACCGACGCTATCCGGCGGCTTTTCCGTATACACCAAACCGCGCTCAGCCCAACCGATATCCGCGAGGACCTGGTGAAGATGGGCATTGGCGTGGGGCAGGTAAACTTGTTGTCGTCCATCCATACCGTGCTGCGCCGAATGGCGGAGGCCGACGAAATTGAAAAGACCGAGGATGGGGCTTTTCAACGACGGACGTGAACATCGTGCGGTTGAGACGCAGCCTCCGTTCGTCCCACCTTAGTTACTTACTTCGCACCGTCCGAGAATTACGCGCATGATGAAGAAGCGAATTTCTGAAACGGTTTATGCTTAGCTGTCACTAAACCAATAAGGCGTTTTTGCGCCACGCATTTTGGAAGTGTTGGAAAGCGAGATGCTGTATGCCACAGGGACTGGATAACCTGAAACACATTGTCGTACTGATGATGGAAAACCGCTCGTTCGACCACATGCTGGGCGGTTTAAAAAAGAAAAATCCAAAAATCAACGGACTAAACGGGGACGAATCCAATCCGGACAACGACGGCAACATCGTTAAGGTGCAGCCAAACGCTACCTATCGAGGCCAGCTCGCTCACGATCCAGACCATCATTTCCCGGGTGCCGACCTGCAAATCTACGGCGGGACGCCGTTTTCCCGTGGCCGCGTGGCAAACATGCAAGGCTTTGTAAAAAGCTACGCCACCCAAGGGACAGGCACGCAGGGCTCCCACGCGATCATGAATTACTTTTCTCCGGAGAAAATCCCGGTGCTCACCACGCTGGCGACGGAGTATGCGGTCTTCAACGGATGGTTCTCGTCGATTCCTGGTCCGACAATCTGCAACCGCGCGTTTGCTCACTATGGAACCTCTTTCGGCAACGTGGACATGAACATGTTGTTGATTACCGCGGCCCAGCGGGCAAAGATCCCGACGATCTACGAGCGCATGAAGGCAGGCGGACACAGCGCCAAGCTCTATTACTACGACCAGCCAAGCTCCACCATGGAAATCGTGAACCTGGTGATGGACCAGAGCTTTTTCGGCACGTTTGCTGATTTTGTGGCCGACTGCAAGTCAGGCAATCTGCCCGAGTATAGCTTCGTCGAACCCAACTACTCAGACCATCCGGGTCCCGGCGGCGGACAGTTGCTGGCAACGGACCAGCATCCGGACCATCACGTGCTTGCGGGAGATAAATTCATTGCCAGCGTTTACAACCAGATCAGGATCATTCCTGATCTATGGAAGTCGACAGCCCTGTTGATTGTTTATGACGAGCATGGCGGACTCTATGATCATGTTGTGCCGCCGAACTGCTCGCCTGACGGCTTCCATGCCGGTGAAGCTGCCACCGGAGTGCCCGGGCTCACATTCGACTTCGACCGGCTGGGAATTCGCGTGCCAGCGATCCTTGTGTCTCCTTACATTCCTCGAGGCACGGTGGTATCGGGGACGGAAGATCCGGCCAATCAACGAATCTTCGAACATGCGTCAATTCCGGCGACAGTATCGAAGCATTTTCTGAACACGGACCAGGGCACTGACCGCGAGAAGGCAGCGGAAACTTTTCTAGACCTGCTGGGCGATGACCTGCGTCCGGACAAAGACTGCGTGTTCTTCAAGCAATGAAAGGAAAGAGATGGCCATAAAAGACGCTCCAACGGTCAACATCCTGACGTTTGATGAAAAAGAGGCGTACGACCCCAATCGGCAGATTTCCAGCCTGATTCGCACGCAGCTGCACCATTTGCATCTGGCCGAGAACTTGGTGGTCCCGCCAGAAGCCCGCACGAACATCAACATCAACGATTTACATACTGAGCACAAAGCCAGCGGGTACATAGAAAAAGTCACGGCCCTGCTGCACAAGTACGGCAAAAAAAATGCCGGAGGCAAAGCCAAGACGATAAAATCGCACGCCAAAAAATCCGGCAAGAAGGTTGGCGGCAAAAAAGTAACCGGAAAATCGCAGAAAACCAAATCAGCCGCCAAGAAACGCAGGTCACGCAAGTAAGGAGAAGTCTGTGCGTCGATTGATGTTTGCACTCGTGTTGCTCACCGGATCCGTGTGGGCGCAGCAATCCACTACAACCAACGTTGAGCAGCAGGACCCAGCCACGGAAACCGGAAAGTTCAAAAAGAACTGCCCCAAACACATTGTCGGCTGCGCGGAAGTGCTCTTTACCGGACAGCCACTGCACATTGCGGTGGGAAGCATTGCGCCGCAAAACGGTTTTGGGGCCGGGCTGGCGTATGTGGGACACAAAGACACAGATAACTGGAGCAAATCCTGGAGCGCCGATGCGATAGGTTCCAGCAACGGGTCATGGCGCGCCGGCGCTTACTTCAAATTAGTGGACACGCGCCTGAAGCCTTCAACTCCGGTCTTTGGAACCGAAAGCGCGACGCAGTCTGACATTCAGGTTTATGTCGAACAGCCGGTTTACAACTTGTACGTGCAGTCCATTTCTCTCAACAAGCTGACCTTTTTCGGCGAAGGACCGGGAACAAGTGCCGCGGGGCGGTCATTTTTTGGCATGACAGAGCACATTGTCGGCGGCAATCTGATACGGCCGATCTATCAGAAGTTGAACATGGGCTTCTACAGCGAGATCAACGGGCGCGCGGTGGATGTCCGCCCGAGCCGAGGGCAAGCGTCGCCCTCGATCGAACAGATCTATAGTCCGGCGACTGCGCCGGGATTGGCCGACCAGCCTTTTTTCTTGCAGCTGGGCGCGGGGGTAAGAATGAGGCCCTCCGCATTCAACAATCTTTTGAATTTCAATTATGACCTTGCCTATCGGCCGTTCATCGCGGTTTCCGATGGAGATTTTTCATTTCAGCGGCTGACGGTTGATCTCTACCAGGAGATTTCTTTCTATCATAAGTACATTTCTGTCCCACGCGACACGAACGGTCCGAATGATTGCCGGATCGATCCCTCAGATGACCATTCAAAGTGTCCGAAGGCAACGAGCCGAAGCATGGAGGGCAAACTGGGCCTGCGCGCGTACACGGCGCTTTCCATGACGCCCGGCGGCAATACTGTACCCTTTTATTTTCAGCCTACGCTGGGAGGGGCAGATATCAACGGCAATCCTTCACTGCCCAGTTATCAAGATTACCGCTTCCGTGCACCGAACGTTCTGCTGTTTCGCGAGAACCTTGAGCACTCCCTGGGCAAGCTGCCGCTGGGAGTTGCTCTGCTGGCAGACCAGGGCAAAGTTGCACTCACACGCGGAGACCTGGGGAGCAATCACTGGGTGCACAGCTATGCTGCCGGCCTGACTCTGCGCGCCGGAGGATTTCCGGTGGTGTACCTGCTGTTCGGTTTTGGCGGCAAAGAAGGAACTCACACAATTGTGAATGTGAATAATTCACTTCTGGGAACGTCGGGAAGGCCGTCATTGTTCTAACGGGGAAAATCAAAGGGCGCTTTAAGTTGGGCATCGCTCACAGCGGTGAGTTATGCTGTCCCCACAAATGCCTGAATTCAGAAAAGTGATTGCCAAACTTAAGAAGCACTACGGCGTTCCCGCTGTGCCACCTGCCGTGGGACCGTTCGAACTGGTGATGTGGGAGAACGCCTGCTATCTGCTACCCGACGACCGCCGTGCCACTGTGTTCGAGGGCTTGCGGACGCAAATCGGGCTAAATGCAAAAACAATCCTAAAAGCCGATGCCGATGTCCTGCTGGCGTTGGCCACAATGGGAGGCATGCGTCCCAAAGTGCGGGTATTTCGCTGGCAAGAGATTGCACGAATCACCATGAGCCAGTTTGACGGCGACCTGGACCAGATACTCAAGCTGCCTTATGCGCAGGCCAAGAAAGCCTTGAAGCAGTTTCCGAACATTGGCGATCCTGGAGCGGAAAAAATACTGATGTTTTGCGGCGCGTCGCCAGGGCTACCGCTGGAGTGGAATGGGCTGAGGGTGCTGACACGCGTCGGGTACGGACGATGGCAGAAAAACTACAGCGCTGCGTATAAGTCCGTACAAGAGGCGTTAAAGCCGGAGCTTCCACGCAAGGCGGAGACGATTGCCCAAGCGCATATGTTATTGCGACAACACGGGAAAGAAATCTGTCGGGACAAATCGCCGCAGTGTTATGAGTGTCCGGTGAAGGAGCTATGCGCGTATCCGGCGAAACAGATCAAGATGTTTAACCTGTCAAAACCCGCAGCCGACAGAGCACCAACCAACTCGAGCAGCTGAGCTGCCCGTGACAAAATCGGTAAGTGAATTTGCCTGGGCTCTCTCCTGGAATTATGCGCACACGCGCAAGAACTGTCACCCTTTCCACAAACCAGGGCGGTGATAGGATGTTTTGCATGACCGGCCCTGAAGAACAGGTAACGGCACGCTTCGAATTCGGCGAAAACTGGACGCAGTTTCTTTCTGTGGTCGATGAAGACCGTATAGCGCAAGCGTGCGCCGGTTTTGCTGGAATGGTGGGTGACATCAGCGGAAAATCTTTCCTTGATGTCGGCTCGGGCAGTGGAATTCATTCCCTTGCCGCTGTGCGCCTCGGCGCGACCCGCGTGCTGTCATTCGATTACGATCCGAAAAGTGTGGCCTGCACCGCTGAGATGAAACGCCGCTTTGCACCCATGGCCAACTGGCAGGTTGAAGCTGGATCAGCCCTGGACGAGCAGTATCTGCGCTCGCTCGGACCGTTTGACGTTGTTTATTCCTGGGGCGTGCTCCACCATACCGGCGCAATGTGGAAGGGCCTGGAACTCATCACCATCCCTGCGAAAGAGCATCTAGTGATCTGCCTTTATGCTGATCAGGGTGCAGTCAGTCGGCTCTGGCGGTTCCTTAAGCGATGTTACGTCGCTCATCGGTGGTCCCGTCCCGCAGTCACCGCTGCGTCATTGATAACTCTTTGGTTGCCGAAATTGTTACTGCTCCCACACCGCGTCATCTCAGATTGGAAAAACTGGAAAGTGAAGCGCGGCATGTCGGCCTGGCACGATATCGTGGATTGGGCCGGAGGCTATCCCTTCGAATTCGCCAAACCCACTGAAGTTATTTCCTTCTATCAGCAACGAGGCTTTGCCTTAAAAGCTCTGCGACCTTTTGGCCGCATAATCCGGATGAATGAATACGCGTTCGAGCGAATCTCCGCCTCCTTCTGATCCATCCGGCGGCGACTCATCCACTCTGCATATTAGTTTTGTGGTTTAACCCGAATACCATCCGCGGACGCCTCGGTGTAAAATATTTCTAAATATTAATACCAACAGCTTGACCGTCTCCTGTCTTTCAACGCACGGCGGACAATAAGGAGTCGGTGCCGCCGTTCAGAGGAAAGCGAAAACATGATCCCGTGGTATGTAAAGATTCCCGCCAAAGTTGTCCTTTCCCGGCTGCCAGTGAGCGGTAAAGCTTGGCAAAAACTTCATTTATTTCGTGCCGGCGGCATGGACAGCGACCAGTATGCTCGCTCGATCTTTGATAAGCATTTTGGTGCGACCGGGTTTTCCGATCTCAATAACAAGACCGTCCTTGAAATTGGCCCTGGCAATGGGCTGTTGACGGGCAAGTATGCTAATGAGCTTGGTGCGGCAAAAACTTGGCTCATTGATTCAGAATCCATTGCCGAGGTTGAGCCATTTCCTAACACCACTTACTTAACCGAAGGCCTCAAATCCTTCCGTGAAGTTCCTGATGCTTCTGTCGATTTCCTTTTCTCCAATGCAGTGCTTGAGCACATCCGATTGAAAGAATTTGCTCCTCTGGTGATAGAGATGAAGCGCGTACTTAAACCGGAAGGAATAGGCTCTCATCAAATCGATTTCCGCGATCATCTCCAATATGCGCTGAATAACCTTCGATTCTCTGCGCGCATATGGGAAAGCGAATTCATGGCTAAATCCGGTTTTTATACGAACCGAATTCCTTGGGCAAAGATGCATGCGATCCTTGAAGAACATTTCACCGTACGCATCAAGAACCGTAACTCCTGGCCATCGCTGCCTACAGCGCAGAAAAAGATGTCGTCACCGTTTAACGCAATGCCAGAGCAGGATTTAATGACTTTGGATTGTCACGCCTTGATTACGAACCATTTTGCGATCTAAGAAGGTCGGAGAAAGTTACTCCATGGCAATCAGCGTTCCAAGCGTAAGAATCGCTTCACTGACGACGATCTGATTGCAGTAATGTTTTTGTCAAGGAACTGGCTTTTCCATGTCCTCCCAATTCTTATCGCTATTTTCTACGCACGTCTTTTCTTCAGAGCAGTATTCCAATTTAAGCACCGGATGAATCTCCCAGTTGTTATGCCGCTTCAGGTGGAAGGGGCCGAGGGAATGCTCCGAATCAAACAATTGCACCCCGGTGACGCGCACCAAGAGCGCCTTGTTAGGTGTCTCGGCAATCAATTTTTGGAGGGCTGCTCCCTTAATGTCATTCGCAGGTGTGAACCGGGCCACGTTCGCTGAGTTTTTGGCGGCTTGTGCAAGATAGGCGTTCCAAACTTGACTTCCGGCTGGCCCCATTGGGCCCTGGGGGACAAATTCCCACATCCTATTCCTCTGTCGTTAATGCCTCGTACGACCGTAGCACCACACTTTCAGGAATCCGAAGTGTCGAGAATCCCTATTGTGTGGCAGGGCTGGATGTGGAACGACGATCATGCCGGGCTGGCCTTTGAACAGCCGCTGGATCGTGCCTGCCCTGGTCGCCCAGAGTTTGCTGATCTCCTCCACGGAATACGTCCGCTCTGTTCCTGTCACGTTAGTGGCTCATATTTACAGGGGTACAGCGGATCACTACTTCCGTCGCAAGGTTGTCCAGCCCAATGCCGGTAGTCCCCAACCCTGTAACGGGTCCACCAACTAAGAAAAATGTGCTGCCACCTTTTTTTAAGGCTGGAATTTCTTACGTTCTTCACTTAGCTTTCGGAGTAGTTTCCATAAGGGCAATTTCAGGTCATTGAGGGATAGCGACGTGCCATAATAAGCGGATAATCGAGCCAGAAGCTCGTCCGCCGTTGGGGCCGATGAAACATCCCATATCGTCGCTTCATCGCTCACGAACAAGGGATCTTCATCAGTTAAAACATTCTTGAACAACTCCTCTGCTTCGCGGGAGACCTTCTGCATTTCAACATTTGAAGCAAACTCCATGAGAATCCCCTATTTCGAGTAACGTCCACTGGCGAGGCCATTCGTTATGTTTCGTGCTTGCATAAGGCCGGCTGAGATAATTCGTTGCCCTGTGGGATCAGTAGTGACCCTAACAAGCTTACCACCAACGTCGGCGACATAATTGATATTTCCATCGTTAAGATTATCGATGAGCCGCAGAGTAGAAGGATTTTCAATAAGCTCATTCGCTTCAGGAACGGACATTCCAAGTTTTTGCAGTTTTTCAATTGCGCTCGGCACTGCGGGTAAAATGCCGGCAGCACTATAGTAAAGAAGTCTCCCGGCATTAAGAAGCGCCGTTCCCCCTGTTGGGCATCCTAAGACACAACCTGCAGCGAGAGCCGAGGCCCCCGTCCAAAGTGCATAAGTGCGACCATCATTCATGGTCGCCCCGGCTACCCCTAACGTGTGATACCCTGCGGCATTGTAACCATAGGCAAGACCCGGCCTGTCGGGAATCGGTGCTGAACTTGCACTGAACACAGATACTTGTGCGCTTCCGTCATCTGGCTTATACGCGATGTCTATGCTAGTTCCGCCAGCTCCTCTTGAAACCCCAGTCACAGTGCCAGGGACATAGGTCTTCGACTGTCCGTCTCCGATTTTTACTTTGTCGCAACTCCCTGGAACGACCGTGACCGTCTCAGTATGATCGTCCGTCCTTGTTTGAACGACGCAGTCATGACCGTCCGGGTCAGTATTTGAAATTGGATTATTCCGGACGTAGCTGTAAAGATTCCAGCTCTGCGGGTCGATTGGACTCTGATCCGCTCCATCATCTGCAGATGTGAACCGGCCAAACAAGGAACTAAAGTATCTCGCCCCGAAATAGTCAATGTTGGATTCTGTATCTCGCTCTTTTCCGGTGAATTTATAAACATTCGGTACTGAGATTACAGGGAATTCGGTTCCGTAGGACGAGTAGTCCGAATCCTGTTCAACAGCCCCTGCCGCGCTGATTACGACGCTGGTTGAGCCGAGATGGTCGGAAAGGTAGTAATGCACGGTATTAGCGGGGAGATCAATGCGAGCGACGCGGGTCTCGCCGAAATATATGAACTCCTCGGTTAAATTGCTCGACCCGTCGCCCTCGGCCAGCGTCTTCCCACCCATCAACCAATAACGCTTAACAGCCGCGCCAGTGCTGGTGTTTGACTTCAGCACGCGCTCTCCATTGCCGTCATAGGTATAGCTCATGCCTGCCGTGGAAGACAGCCGGTTTTCCTGATCGTAGAGGTACGTGGCGGAACTATATGACATAAGATTTCCCGCTGCGTCGTAAGCCAACCCAGTCGGGCGGTTTTGTGCATTACCGCTGAGCGTGAAGTTACCACCGTGGGCCTTGGTGCCGATGGGAGAAATCTGCAAATTGCCCCAGGCATCAACTGAATAATTCTCGCCCCATGAATATGCTCCTGTGTTTGCGGAAGACGACCCTGATGCCAAACGATTCAATGCATCGTAGGTGAACGTTTGTGACCGACTGGCATCACGATAATTGGTGATTCCAAAAACATTGCCATTATCCGAGCCGCTGCCGGGGGTTCCGTTTCCGGCGTGGAGGTCATAACCACGATCCATGATGTTGCCAATGTTTTGTGAGTTTGTGCACGAAGTGGGCAGAGTTCCTGAAGTGAATGCTGTAATACGACAGAGTTGGAGACGCGGAGTGTACTGTAACCCCAGATTCAGCGCGGGAGTGCTGCCATTGACTAACCCCTTGAGTGATCCGTCTGGATTGTAACTGGCCGAATTCACGTAATTGGTGCCATTATTGTCCACTGCCGAAACCAGTCTGCCAGCGGAATCGGGCGTGTAGGTGACAATCCTGCCGGATGGATATGTCAGCGTTTTGATCGATCCATTGAGATTATAGGTATAACTGGTGCTCTTTGAGATGCCTGCAATTGGCCGCGTCTCCGTCGCCAGCCTTCCCAACGTGTCATAAGTGTAGGTAGCGATGCCAGCCTGGTCAGTCATTGAGGTGAGATAGCCGATGGCGTTTGCGCCTGAGTCATAAACGTACGTGACAATTGGAGTAGCCAGTGGACAGCTCTGTGCGCCGTAGCCCCTGCCGGTAACGCGATGCAGAAAGTCATAGCAGTAGCTAACCGTCTGGGTTGCTGAGCCGGTCTGACCGGGCGCGGGAGAGGTCTTATGTAAAAGCTCGCCGTCAGCATCGTAGGTGTAAGTGATGATCCCGGATTCGGGATTGGAAGATGTGAGCACCCGCGACAACGAATCATAAGTGAAAGTTCGGCTCCGCCATTGTGTATTGTCTGAAGGCGCGGTGCCTTTCTGATCCACGCTCAGCAGGTTACCCAATGCGTCATAGGCATAGAGCGTTACGAAAGGATTGTTGCGGATGTCTCCTGCATTGTAAGCGCCGGAGAGTGCCGCCCCGGAAGTGGAAGTGGTGAATGACGAATTCGTGAACTGCGAGCTGTTCCAAGTGTAAGACGCGGTTAGCGAGTAGTCGCCGATGGTTCCTGCGGTCTTGCTGGTCAGATTTACGGTTCCACCAGAAGCCGTCGCTGAAGCGTATGAACCAGCATTGATGGTTGTCGCAAGGCGCGAAGCAATGGTTGTGGAAGTATCGCCTGAGCCGAAACTAGTAGAATAAGGCGTTCCGTTCACTGAGATCGTCACCGTCCCCGCATCTGCAATCCCTACTACGGTTCCCGTAATTTGCACAGCGTCAATGAAGGCAGTGTTATTGCCGCCCGCTGAATCGCGTCCCAAAAACCGGAGCGTGTGGGTTCCGGCTGTGGTGGTGAATGGAGCGGTGGATAGAGCGCTGTAGCTGGTACTCGCGGGCCGGAATGTCCCCAACAAAGTGGAATCCAAATAGACATCAAAATCCTGCCCGCCATTTGAGGAGTTTCCACGCTGGGCCGCGAAGAACGAGACCGTATAGGTGACACCAGCCTGGAAGCCGGAGAGTGATTGGTAGAAAACATCGTCAGATCCAAACTGAATGAATGCCACCTGCCCGCCTTGCGGCGCGCCCGGGTTCCCTGAGGTAAAGCCGCTGCCGTTGGCGCTGATACCAGTTCCACCGCCGAAAGTCCAGCTTCCACCAGTTGGGCTGTATTGGAAGTTACCAGCGCCTAATGCGGGAGCCTCAAAGCCTGGGTTGGGAATCACGATCGCCCCAGTGACCTGCACTGCGTCAATAAAGGCGGCATTGCCGTTGCCGCCCGCTGAATCGCGGCCTACAAACTTCACCGTATGTGTGCCCGCCGTTGTGGTAAACGCTGGCGTTAACAGCAGCGCATAATTTGTACTCGCCGGGCGGAACGTGGCAAGCAAGGTCGAGTCCAGGTATACATCAAAGTCCTGCCCGCCGGTATTAAAGTTTCCACGCTGCGCGGCCTGGAAGCTGACCGTATAGCTCACGCCAGCCTGGAAGCCGCTGAGGGATTGAGAGATATAATTTGCCGAGCCTCCTTGCAAGAAGGCCACTTGCGCGCCTTCTGGCGCTGCCGGGTTAGAGCTAGTAAAGCCGCTGTTGTTTCCAGTTATGCCGGAACCGCCAACAATGTTGTTATTGCTGTCAACCCCGCTGTTGGGACCAAAGGTCCAGCTGCTGCCTGTAGGGTGATACTGATAGGCATTCGCGCCGGAGCCCAGCGCAGGCGTTTCAAACCCAGAGCCCGCCACCGTGATCGACACGCTCACATTCGTGGCTTGGTCACTGCCGCTTATCGTTACTGAGCCGGTAGCATTCGTGGCCGCTGCGCCCGGATTGGGTTCATCCACTTCCACCAGCCGCCCCAAAGCATCCGAGCAAGTGACGCGTTGCATGCCTGCTTCGTCGGTGGTGATGGTGCAGTCTCCGTTGGCAGCTATTGTGGTGGCGACGTTGTAGGCCACCTGCCTGATGCTGCCGTCCTGCTCAGTAACACTTGTGAATCGCCCCAAACCATCGTAACTGGTTTGAATGATGCCATAAGTGGGATCGCTGGTAGTGTAATAAGGATTGGTTGTGCGCTTCACGTGCCCTAGCCCGTCATAAGTAATGTCCACCAGGGCGTTTCCACCTGGTGTGACGTGCTCCGTGCCAGAAACATGTCCAAGACCATCTTCGTGGCTAGTTGAGCTGTCATTGATCGCCGATGTGATGCTTGCCAGTTTTTGCACGGTGGTCGCACTGGGATAGCTTAATGTGGTCTGCGGATGCTGCCCCTGGGCATCGGCAGCGGAAACGGTTGAGGTAGGGCGGCTCATGAAATCATGACCGTAAGTAGATGTATGCGCGGGATCACCCTGGGTTGTTCCACTCGCCGAGTAACTGCCATTTGCATCGGTAAAGCTCGCCATCAACCCGGTATTAACATCGTAAGTCGCACTTACGCATTGATTCTTCGCGTTACAAGTCTTCGTTGGTAGCATCCCTTTGTATGCGAGATCATAGCTGTAAGTTGTGTTGTGTCCAAGAGGGTCTGTGGTAACAAATGCCATTCCGGTGTCATACCAGTTCACATGGCTGATGACCGAGCCGGTGCTGAGCCACTTGCTCACCGTAGTTGGGTCACCGCGCACCGGGTTCGGCGCGGCACCGTGGCTGCCGGTAGGAAGCGCTCCCACCGTCGTTTCATAGTTCGTCAGATATGCCGTCTCATCATACGTATAGTCAGTCTCAGCCATGCAGGCTTTCAGTGTGCCGAGGCCATCCACTGGGCAGCTTGCCTTGGTATTCGCGGCTGCTATAGGGCTGATCACCACTGAGGATGCAGGCAGGTCTAGTAAGTTCGCTGTCAAATAACGACTATCTTTTTGCCATTCATAAACGGTGTCTTCTTCCCGCAAAAGCGCACCAGGAGACCCTTGATCCCAATCGTAATTTTTCTTTGAAATCACTAGACCAAGCGTGGGTGAACTGGGGTCATAATCTCTATGTTCAAGACTGACCTTCTGGCTGGGGAACACTGTCGTCTTTATATCGCTGGGCACGCCAAGGCCACCATCATTCTTCATCAACCACGTTGTGTCCACCTGTTGCAGCGGCCTTCGGGTTCCTCCCGTGCCTTGATAGGTAGTAGTGCTCTTCTCGCGGAAATCGCATGATGGGGAAGTTTGTGATGCGGTAAGATCCACGAACACATGATCGGTGTCATGACCATTTGGATCAGTCACTGTGTGCGTAAGGGTACCATCTCCAGCCTGTGGATTCCACTGATAGTTCCAGATGAATGCATGGCTGTTTACATCCGTTACGGTTCGCGCGTGTACGGCGCGACTGACTTTGGTAATGTCATTCCCTGCCACATTGCATCTGGGGAAACTTCCCTCGCTCCACGCATATTGGATCGAGGCACCTGTTGGCGTTCCGACTGAGGTGATTTCACCGTAACTGTCATAGCTGATTGACCATTGAGTGTTATCGGGAAGTATTACATTGGTAAGGTATACCGGCGGTCGCCAGCCTCCAGGAAAAGGATGACCAGAATACACGTCTTGAAACTGATGCACTCCTGGCTGAGAAAAGCTGGTAGCAAGCTGCGGATAGGGAGAGAAACACAATTTGATTTGATTGCTTTGTCCGTTCGGAGCGGGGTAAGTGAAATAATAAACCCACGGTGTACCGAAAGAAGCGAAACAGCCCGCAGATTCCGATCCTACCGCTGCATGGGCTAAAATAGAGGGGCTTCCATTCGTATCAACATCAGGAATGGGTACTGTCGGATTTAGAATGTTGCCGTTGGCATCTACCACACTACCTAGAGAGAAATGCTGAAAACAGGTGGTTGTCTGGATCGATCCGGGTAAGCCATTACCTGGATCGGTGCTGCAATCACCACCAAAGAACCCTCCAATGTATTGCGTACCATTCCGGTCGATAATTGTGGCAGTGTTGGGCACACCATTACCGTCATCTCCACTCATCACTACGCGATAGCCGCTGGTGTCAAATGTTGTTCCAGCGTTAAGGGCATGGGACGATCCATCCCATGTAACCAGGCCGTCAGGACCGGTCGCTGAGTAACTCGTCCCAACGCCATCTTGAAAAACACTTTGCCAAATCCGGTTCATTGCAAAGCTAGCAGTGCTCACGAACACCGGTCCCTGTCCACAAGGCCCACTTGCCGGGGCGGTTCCGCATCCAGAGGTGGGATTCCATTGTCCTGTCATCGTATTGGGATCGCCACCAGCTGCCCAAGTCTTAGCGTTAACCACAAGATAATATTTGATCCCAAGCTTCCCGCGCTGCGGGTAGTCGAACGGCAATGGGATATGCAAGGTGAGATTGCCGTTCACTAGATTTACCTCGTCGACGCTGGTGCTGTCATAGGAACCCTGCGGGGTAATCCCGTTTGCCAGGTTGGGCTGCGTCTGCGCTATCAACAAAATGTTCCCTGCGGTAAACACGACTGCCAATGCCAGCGTTAACGCTAACTTCATGAACTTTCTCCTCAATCCATCATTGCGGATACGAATCAAACAAAACCGGGCATCGTTCCGAACAAGACACAACACATCTGTTCAAACCCGCCAACTCCAACGCTGGCAGAAAAATTGCACAGGGACATCGGGAGACATTCCGTAGGGGTGTGGTGTGACATCTTATAAATGAAGATTCATCGTGCTGGCAAGTGTCTACTTAGTTAATAGTTGTGAGTCCTTTGGATCATCGACCGCTATACCGAATCACTCACCACCGCGACTCGCTTTTACGATTCATACTACAATTCGCTCAGCCTTTAATCTACGCAGAGGAGAGCCCCAAATGGACACACAATCGATTCTCGCGGAACTCGAAGCAGAACGTGACCGGCTCGGTAGGGTTATTGCAGCCCTGCGCAGAAATCGAATCACCTTTCACAAAGTTTCGGGTAAGCCAGACGGGCGAAAACGGCCCCATGCGGCTTCGACCAAAAAGAAGCTCAGCCGAGCTACGAAGAAGCGTTGGGCTCAATGGAGGAAGAAACGGACAGCTGCATGACCCTTATCGTGTTCAAAGCGGTGGCACCGTGTACGCTTACGGGCGAACTTGTTTGGCAAGGCCACGAGATCTATGAAGCATTGGCGATCTCTGAGGTCATGGCTCTGGTTGAGCAGCATCCATTCTCGCAGATCGCATCACACCTGATGTTGACCTGGAACGTGCCAGAGTGACCCAGTGGCATTACCCCACGGTGCGCCTGGACAGTCAATTCACAGGCACGGACGTTTCGCTAAACTAGATACAGAATGGCAAAGAAGAAATCAGCGCCGACATCTCTGAAAGGTTGGGCAGCCATTGCCAAATTCATGGGGACCACTCCGGCGTCTGCACAGACCTGGGCCAAGCAGGGGATGCCAGTGAAGCGTAAGGGCCGGTTTACTGGCGCCGATCCCGCAGAAGTTCAGGCATGGCTTGGGCAGCAATCACACATGCCGAAGCCTGCGCATATTCTGACCAACAATAGCGATATTGCTGCTGCACTTAAAGAGTCGATTTCCGTTGTCAAACGGAAAAAATGAACCCGCCTTTAAAGGGCGGGTTGGAGAAAAGGTTTCCGAGCCGCGTTATTGCCTAACGTGCGTGGTACTGAATAACAACATTGATCGAAGATGCAGGCGTGACGCATCCTGATCGCGGAACAACCGACAACCGCAGAGTACTTCCCGCTGAGTAGTTCACTGAAAGTGGACCGCTGTCATTTTCGTCGGCAGCTAGCACGAGCGTTTTCGTACCGGCAACGGTGCCATCACTTACCTGAAGAACGATGTTGTTGGTGCATCCTGATAGCGGGCCACAGCGTCCGCTTCAATACGCGTCAGCACGATGTCGTTCGCAGGTGTGAACCTGGCCACGTTCGCTGAGTTTTTGGCAGCTTGTGCAAGATAGGCGTTCCAGACCTGGCTTCCGGCTGGCCCAATCGGCCCTTGGGGGCCAATCGGCCCAATTGGTCCTTGCAATCCTTGTGGTCCCTGCGGTCCCGGAGACCATTGCAGACCCTGAGGTCCTGTGGGACCTTGGGGGCCAATCGGCCCTGGAGGCCCCGGTTGACCCTGTTGCGCCACATCCGTTCCGTCCACGACAGTGACACTTGAGTCCCCTGAGTTGCAAACGTATATCCTGTTCGTCACCGGGTTTACGGCGACAGCCACCGGGGAGATGCCCGTAGAAAGCGACGTTATGATCGAATGGTCACGCCCGTCGATTACCGTCAGAATATTTCCTTGTGATGCAGGAATGTAAATCCCATTTGTAGCTTGGTTTATCGCAACATCGCCTGGGCCATCACCGACTAGAAGGGGGCTCAGGACGGGAGGATTGAAAAAATTAAATCCGCCCAAGACAAATAAGCTCGATGGGAACCCAACAAAATAAGTCTCGTTCGTAGCCTCGTTCACAGCAAGCGCCGATGTATTCGATAAATGGACAATGGAAAAGCTAAAGTTGTTGATAAAGTTGTTGCTGGCCCCATTGAGGACGAAGGCTTCCGCGCTCGACGCAGCATAAATCGTATTTGTGGTCTTATTAATTGCCAGACCTTGCACCCCAACAGGATTGTTCGAGTCCCCAGCGGTGGCGATAACGCTGTTGTTCGAGCCATCAATTACCACGACAGACGGACTGGTGGAATTTGGCGGTTGGCCGCCGACATAAATCCGATTTGTGGCTGTATTGACTGCGAGAACCGTTGCGGTCGGCGCGATGGCACATCGGCAAGAATGCTGTTCGTTGTTCCACCGAGGACGCTGACAGTCCCCATTCGTGAGACCAGTAATTACGTTCACCGCACTCTTATTGGTAGTAACGTAAATCCTGTTGGTCAGCGGATTGATCGCAAGTGCCCCTAAACGAACGCCAAACGTCACTGAACCAATCAGTGTGTTGGTAGCTCCGTCGATAATGGATAAGGAGCCGGCAAATGGGTCAATGACATAAACCTTGTTGGTGATTTCGTTGACTGCAAGACGCGAGATTAGGAACTGACTGGGATGGTCGCCGCGATGGTATTAGTCGAACCGTCCAGTACGTCAACGGTTCCGCCCGATTGATTCAGGATGTAGATTCTGTTCGTAACCGTGTTGATTGCCAGGGCGCTCGGGGAGAAACCAGTGGTCGGAACGGTTGCGACGACTTTCTGTGCCATCGCGGATGGGGCCAATAACAACCAAGCCGTCAATAAACAATAACAGAAGAGAATGCCTCGCTTTTGCATAGGTCTATTCCTTTAAAATTGAGATGAACAGCACTGGAGCAGGATGGCGCTATCCGCTGACATTGGAACGATGAAGTAATCAGTGAGATAGCGAATGATAAAGGACGTTCACGTCAACACTCCAAGTCCGCCTCTCACGGAGATGGAATTCCGTCTAGCCCTGCTAGCCACCGTAGCCGGGGCCGACTCTTATGGCCTGAACGTGGGGAGATCAATAGAGCCGTACGAGATGCTGCCAAGTAATATGGAGCATTTATTGATTTCCTGTTCCTTGACGCTTTTTCCCTGTTATGTCCCCTGTTATTTCCCTGCTCATTCCCTGTTCCGATTTCAGGCCTGAAGCCGTTTACTCCAGTCTTTACCAGCGTATGGACGCGACTGAGCCGCTCGGAAAAGCAAAATTCCCTGTATTTTTCCCTGTTAACGGGAATTTTGACCCGGAGACGGGTTCGCAGGTGACTGCGTCCTCCGCCAGACAGTCTGCAGCTCAGAGAATTGCTCTCTGATTACGCGTGTATTCGCCGCATTTCGGGGTTTTTTATCGATTGGGCTAGCTCGAAGTGGGCACTCAGCTGTGCGGCATTGCCCAATTTTCTGTCTTTTTCTCTACGGGCCAAATCGGCAGTCCCCTTTCACAGTCAGGCAAAGCGTCGAAAGCCGATAAACCAGCGAATGCCGCCAGCAGAAAGTGTTAGGGTTACGGGCCGATGCAGGGTTGCGCAAGATGCCAGTTCCTGAACAGCAACCCGGATTTCTTTATGGAACCTCTACCAGGATCAATGGTAACCGCAAGAGCAGGCGCCACGAACTGATTGAGCACCCGTTTGCCTGATATAAGTATATCGCGATAAGAGCCGTTGTGCTGGTCCGGATCGTGGTGTTTAGCGATGCCCAGAATGGGGCAGGTTACGGCAAACGCGACTTCCGCAGTCATGCGGCAAAATCTTGTTCGATAAAATCCACATCAAGATTGATGGGCTCAGCCGCAATCACAGGTACAAATCTCACCTTATCGCCACAACGCTTGCATTGGGGGAAGACTGTTCCAACGGGAACGTAACGAAATGCGGCATGCGGTGGGCGTAGTGGTGGGACGCGATAAACCCCGGAACGCGGAGCAGTGGCACCAGGCGAGAAACGTGAAGCTGCATCCATCCGACCCCCATGAGGCGAACAAAAATTGTAACAGAGTGGATTTGGGCTGATTCCCCTGAATATGCTAGTTAGAGCGGCACTTTCTTAGTCGCGCTCTTTTTTTGTCCCTTATACTCACCCTTTTTCGGCATGTGGTTCGGGACGGGGAGCTGCTTATAGAGTTCGGCCGGCCGAACTTTCAAGATAAACGCGAGGCGCATCATAGCGTCGAAAGAGATCACGCGCTCGCCGCGTTCGATTCGACCTACATATTGCCTGTTAAAGTCGCAAAGCTCTCCCAGCCTCTCTTGGGAGAGTTCGCGGGCCTCCCGCACTTTCTTCAGTTGTCTGCCGAACAAAACCAATGCGCTGGGCACGCTATAGGGTCTTGCGGCGGTCCTCCAAAATAAACGCCCAAGCTGGTGTACGACCAAGCTGGTGTTATAATTGGCTTCCCTTTATTGGGAATGAATATACCAGACGTGCATTACGCAGCTTGTTGGACCGATGACGATGGCATTTACTGTTGCGGACATACCCACCTTAATGTCCGCGATGCGATGAATTGCCTTGTCCCGGATGGCGGGAGTTTTATTCGTGCTTATGATGCCGGGGTGTTCCGCTCTCTTTCAAATCGGGAATTCATCGATTTTCTCGAAGCCTTGCAAGAGATGCCCTGGAGTTGGCGCAATAGAGCTCAAAAAGGCGAACTTACTGTTCCGCTAACGGTAAGCGCCGAGTGAGACCGCCATGGAAGTGCGGGAAGTGGAAAAGCGACTCCGCGACCCCAACGATGTGTTCATTCACGCCCAAGAACGAAAAGAAGAGATTACGAGAGAACGCAGGAAAGCCAAGCGCAAGAAATAAGAGCTGAGCCTCTCGTATCGCGGAGTAACTCCATTCTCGCGGGACTCGCCTCTTGTCCTGATGCGCAGGCCTATGGCAGTCTTTTTCGAAAGCCGGGACCTAAAACCGGCCGTGTTGCAGATTGTCTGAGCAGTAGTGCGCTAAAAGGCTGAGCGAACGTGTCGAAAATCAGGAGCTTTCGTGTCCCGCTCCGGAAACGGCCTTCGAGGAAGTTGGCCGAATTGGCCGGCTTACAGCAAGGAATTTTAAGCCCGCTCGAGATCGACGTAACCAGAAAACTATTCCGCAAGGAGCGGAGCAAGAATATGGGAAGCGTCGTTCCAAAAACCCCATTAAAACCGTGGTGCTAAGTAGTTGGAATTCCAAGCCCGTTGCGGATCTCCACAGCCATTTCTAAACCAGATGATTGTGGAACGATCCGGTTCTCGTTTCCCGGAAGCCCGTTTATCGCGCAATTCCAAACCCCTCGACAGCTGTTTGCGAATGATATCGTCCTTTATCATTCATTACTCTGGGAAACGAGCATGCGCGGATCATGAGCGAAGTTGTCCGAAATGGCGATTCTTGTCCAATTGAAGCAAAGGCTTTTTTGTAAACCTAAGCCGACATCTCAGTACCGATCCAGATCTCCGCAGAACACAAGTATGTGTTTAGCGACTTGGACGTGAACGACGAAACCGATAGCCGAACACAATCTTCCAAATGCCCACCCGAGAAGCGGACTCTGAACGGACCAAACGAACAAGTGGATTTAGGGACATCAAATTTCTGAATTCTTACCCAAATGCGAGTATGCTTGCTGTATTCAGCATTCTTCCAACGGAAGAGGAATCTATGAATGACAACAGGTCCGTCTCGGTTGGCGGCAACGCCGCCAGAAACGTCATAACAACGGGCGATCACAATCAGGTCAACGCGAAGATCGAATCCCTAGTAGAAAACCTCCCACCGGCAGGATCTGTTGACATTAAGAAGGAACTTGCAGAGATCCGCTCCATATTAGAGCGTATTCCCGGTGAACATACAGCGAAGATCGGCCGTGCCTTAGACGACGCTACTGAAGAGGCTCACAAGTCAGACCCGAATAAACAGGAGATTGGTAGTGCGCTTTCTCGCGCACTCGATTATGCGAAGAAGGGCGCCGGATTCGTTGAAGAAATAGGAAAACTTTCGCCGCATCTCATGAATGCAGTAGCTGCTCTTGGACCAAGCTGGCATCAGCTTCTGTCCTATGTTGGCCTCGGTACTTGAACAGGAAAGTCAGAGTTGGTGACCTTCAACGAGTGATCTGATAGAGGATTGCCGCGTGGCAGAGCCTTTCGTGTAGGCGGCTTTCTGCATCTTTCCCTAGGGTTTCTGCCTTCTCAAATTCAACCGCGGCTTCGCGGTATCGACCCTGCATCCAGAAGGCCCTTCCTAAGACAAGTGGATCTATGCGTGCCCCCTGATCCCGGGCTTGTTCTAAGAGAACAAGAGCGGCGTTCCATTCTCCCCGAAACGCGTACCATTCCCCGAGCATTTTCTTCGCTTCCGGCGTCGTAGGATGGGTCAATCGCCCGACTTCTGGAAAGCTACGATAGATGGACGGGCGGCGAAAATCCATGAATCGTACTGTTTTGTCAAAACTACCAGAAACCAGAACCTCTCCGGACTGAGATAATGCTGCGCCACGCACGATCGCTTTGTGTCCTGTAAATACTCTGATTTCTGCACCGGAATCAGAATCCCAAATACGCACGGTACCGTCATCCGAACTTGAAACAATGCTGCGCCCGTCCGCGGAGTATTTAACAGTATTCACCATACCCGTGTGTCCTAACAGGCTCCTAACCTTACTCCCGTCCTTCAACCGGACTAAATGTATCTCCTTGTCGACTCCCGCCGAGGCGATTGTGCCACCGTTTGGCGATATGGAAACCGATGCAATGCCCCGAGCGTGATCAGAAATCTTCCATAGCTCATTGCCATTATCGGTGCTCCAGAGGCGCAGTCTACCTCCTGCATCTCCGCCAATCACGAACTTGCCATCGTTTGAAAAAGTTAGCGCTTCTATGGAATCGTCACTGTTGTAGCGACCCTCGTCGTCAAGCTTTCCAAGCTGGCGAAGCGATTGACCTGATGTCAAATCTACGAGTTGAACTCCATGCGACAGACTAGAGACGGCCGCATATCGTCCGTCTGGAGAAGGGGCAATTCCGAGAACAAACGAAGGATCTAGGTCAAACTCGTGGCGAACTTGATTCGCCTCAATGTCAAATACCATCAATCGTCCAGTGTCTGAGTAGAGAAGTTGGGTATCGTCCTTGACGAACACGACGTTCGATATATATTCACTCAAACCATTGACAGTCTGCAGCACTGTTCCGGTGGAAGTATCCCAAAGTTTTAACGTGTGATCCAAACTGGTCGACGCTGCGTAAAGGCCTTTGGCCGAAATAGCCACAGATGTGATGCCCGCTTGATGTCCCGACCCGATAGCTACCTCGGTATTCCCAGATGCCTTCCAGATGCTCACTGTCCCATCGGGAGATCCGGTAAGAGCTAATGATCCGTCTCTTGTCAGCTTCACGCTCGAGACAATATCATCCGGGTTCGTGAAGACGGATCGAACTGAGCCTGTCGCAGTGTCCCAAAGAATGGCTGTTCTATCTTGGCTCCCAGATATGAGTTCAGACGCGTCACGTGAGAAGTCTAGTGACGTTATAGGATTTTTGTGGCCTGACAGAACACGAGTCGATTTTCCGGATTCAATAGCAACTGATGAGTCACTTGTTCCAAAAGCAAATGACTGCCCGTCAGAAGAGAATGTCAATGCGCCTATCGATCCTTTCCGCGGCGCGATGGTTCTTAAATCTTTGTAGGTGAGCAGGTTAAACAGCTTTACAGTTTCGTCCACGCCGCCCGTTGCGACCATCTTCGCAGGCGTAGAAATTGCCACACTAGTAGTCTGAGCGCTGTGACCGCTGAATTGATGGACAAGAACGCCATCACCCGATCTCCGTAATTGTCCGAGCGTGTCAAGAATAAATGCACCATCGTCCGAAAACTTGAGGGACGGATCGAGCACAATCGTACTGTGTTCGGAAACTACATTGAGTTCTTTGTATGTCCGGCCGTCCCATATCCGAAGACTCAGCGAGTCGCTAGTACCGTTTGGTTCAAGATGTCTGGTCATAAGAGCCATGTGTGAGTTGTCGGGGCTCAGCGCCATAGCCTCAAGCCGATCATGGAACTCGACGATTTTGTCAATATCCCCGGTGAGTATGTTCAGACGAAATAAATGAGCTGTCGAGCCTATGTGATCCTTTGATTCAGCCTCACTCGCTATGAGTGCGTCTCGCCCAGAGGCAAGCAATTCCAATCCGACGATGCTCTCCCCCGGTATCTTAATGCGAAGGAGTTCTGGGGGGGCTTTCTCGTATGCGACGAGCAGTCCAAGGTCCGCCGGTAGAGTTGTTGATCGGGAGGCGGTGAATTTGTGTGCGGCGTCCGTGTAGAGTATCTTTGCATCCATCCAGCGGTTCTGTGCGCTCAGGGCGTCTCCTTGCGAAACGAGGCCTTGCGCGAGGGCTAAATTGGCTGCTTCGCGCTCGCGGTTTGAGGCTCTCCATTCCAAGCCCGCTATGACGGCCAGGACGGTCATGAGAAAAGCTACCGTCCAACTACTCCAAAAAAAAAGCCGCTTCGTTCTTACGCGATCCTTTTCTGCTGTTTCAGATTGACGAAAGAACTCCCGTTCCGGCTCTGTCAGTTGCTCTGAATGCGTGCACACGTAAATCTGCAGCAGCTCCAGATCAGGTGATCTCCATAACAAACCTGTCTGTCGATGCGAGTGGTCCCAGTGGCTTACTGCAGAGCTAAAGCGGTTATAAAGCCTAATGTCGTCTTTAACCGGTTCAATCCAGTCCTTCAATCTAGTCCAATGAATTAAAAGTGCTTCATGTGCTATTTCCACTGATTCACTTCCATCTTGGTCCGCAGATATCGTCAAAATTCTTGCGTCTGCGGCTGAAAATGCTAGAAGCAAGTGCCGGATGTCTGTTGGGTTAGTTGCGATATTTAAGTTCCTCAGCTTTCCCAAGTCGCTGCGCTTGCGCGTTATCAAACCATTCTCGGAAATGGTCAGCAGTTTAAGGAATACGCCTTTAGACAGCTCCTGATCTTTCGTCGAGAGGCGTGAATAAATCTGCTCGGCTTGACTTGCTAGTGCTCCCCCCACACCTCCTACTAGAGACAGAGCCACGAGTCCGTCCTCACCACGCTCAATTGCGTTCCATACGCCGGCTAAAGCAACCTGCAACAGTGGAAGAGCGCCTGGACGGCCAATCGTCTCAAGAACAAACGCCGTAACCAAATCGGGCCTTAATGGTCGCCCAGCACGAATTGCGGGCTGAGAAATCGCTCGTCGAAGTTCTGCCTCATCCATTACAGGCACCGTGACTTCTTGAGCTGCGATCGCCCTGTTTAGCTTTGGATACGCCTGCGTATCGCGAATGAAATCACTCCGCATGGTTATTACTATGGAGACTGGAACGTCATCGCTTATGGCGGTCAGAAGGGTAGTAATGAACTTCTCTCGTTCCTCCAGATCTAAGCACTCTGTGAACACCTCCTCAAATTGATCAATGACCAGAATCAGCGGGGAGGAGGAGATGTCAGGAAGGGCTCGGGCGATTCGTGATAATCCATCAAAGCTGCCATTTTGTGACGGGCGCTTCAACTCTTCGACCACTTCTCGGATTTTGTGAAGTGGCAATACCTCCGATGTGAGCATTCGAGTGACCGACGACGCAAGCGCCTCAAATGGAGAACTGGTCGGCGTGAAAATTGCTACTCGAAGCTTCTGGCTGCCTCCGAAGGATTGTCTAGCAAACTCGGGCACGAGTCCTGCTCGCACCAACGAAGATTTGCCCGAACCTGAAGGCCCAAGAACGGCCAAGAGCCTGAACCGAGGACCCTTTTGCTTGTGGAGGTCCGAAAAACGTCCCCAGAGCAAGGAGATGAGCTCTTCTCTACCGTAAAACCAATCCGCGTCGTTCTCTGTAAAGGCGGCCAAGCCCTGATATGGTTTTGGAGCCGAACCAGCCGAACTTTGTCGGCCATCGAATCTCGCAACCCGGTTGACGTATACCTGTACAGTATTGGCGTCACCAGTGATGATGATGTTCTCGGATGCATTGCCAGTGATCGCTACATTACGCCCAAGATTTGACTCTGGTTCCATCAAAACCCTCACATGAAACCGGCCGTCCGCACTCTACGAGAGTCATTATATCTGGAGCGATCTCGCACGCCGCAGGTCCATGAAAGCCGAGGCTGATAAGTACCGTGAAATGGGCCGGGATCTAGGAATAAAATTGGGTGGCGCAGCAATCCACGTGATCGAAATTCCCGTTCTAAGCTCCTGGCGCTGGCTTGCGGGCCAAGGTAATGAATGATAAAGGACGCTATCGCCAATTGTGCCCGACTGCGAGGCTCAGTTTTGAGCGGCGTTGCCATGGACCCAATTCTGACTCAGCGGTTGCTCCTCATCCCCTATAATTTTGTACTCACGGCAGATCAGCGTTGAAAATGATCGTGTAACCTGGGCATCCAAGACAAGCGCTCGAAGATGGTTGAGGGGCAAACGATTATGCGACATTCAACTCATAAGTTGATTTACTGTACCTAACACGCTAGAAATGCACGTCTAAGAAACAGTTGTTTATGAACGAATCTTGAGGGAAATTCCTTTTTTGTTATGAAAACAAAGACGCTTTCGCCACCCGAAACACACAGTTCATTTCGCGCTTCGGAAAAAGTTATCTTGCAGTTGAACCCTGAACCGAGGACAATACCGCACTAACGGAGAACGGGATGCCCGAATCAAAGCCAGCAACAACTGGGTCTGCGTCAACGCGCCGGAAAGTGCCATCACAGTCTTTCATCTTTCAATCACGGCCAGACAAGTTCGATCTGCGCACGGAACTGAGACCGCAGGTCGTCGATCGTTGGGCGGCTTCACGATATCGAACGGTGATGCGGCCCGGCGACATCGTTTACTTTTGGCTGGCAGGGCCTGAGGATATCCGCGGTATCTATGGCTGGGGAACGATCAGGAAATTTCCATATCGATCTCAAGGCAGTGACACATATGACGTCGACGTCTACGTTGAACAGGTGCTCGCGAAACCGTTATTCGCCGTTTCGCTGCGGCGCATGCCGGCGCTGAGTGATCTGCTCATTCTGCGGGCGCCGCAGGCAACAAATTTCTTGCTTTCGCACGAAGAGGCTCTGCAGATTGCGGCTGAGATCGGCAAAGCTGGAGAACACCCACCACAAACGCCGGCTCCGAAACCCGGGAGCGCGTCATCCGCAGTGTCGGCTCAGGCGCAGCGGCGGAACGGGGTGTTTATAAGTTATAGCCACGCCGATGTCGATTGGCTGAGGCGACTCCAGGTCCACCTGATCCCGTTGGAGCGTGAGCGCGGCTTTCAATTCTGGGATGACTCGAGAATACGTCCGGGAGATGAATGGCGCCGTCAGATTCGGGAAGCCATAGCGACCGCGAAAGTGGCGGTTCTCCTGGTGAGCGCCGACTTCCTTGCATCACCTTTCATCATGGGCAACGAATTGCCCGCACTGCTCGCTGCAGCTTCTGACGAGGGCGCGATTGTGCTTGCTGTCATCGTTTCGCCGTGCCGGTACGTTGAGACGGAAACCATATCGCGGTTTCAAGCTGCAAATCCGCCATCTAGACCTCTGACGCTTATGAACGTGCATGAACGGGAAGAGGTCTTTTATCACGTATCGGTCGCAGTTGAAGCAGCCCTGTCTCGAATCCACAAGGCCCACGACTGATCGCGTAACGCATATGGGTGCCGCTGAAAAATGATGCTCAGGCTTCGGCAGTTCAAGGACCTCCCTCCGGGTCTTGAAGCTAACGTCCGTGGGTGCTCATTCGCGCAGGGCCGCGCGCCGACGCCCCATGTTGGCGATAGCGTCCTTTATCATTCATTACCTAGGCATAATTCCAGGGCCTCAGCCAAGTCGCGTTTACGCATTAGGTGTGTCGGATAAGCGGCACGGCCTGCGGTGCGGTTCCCAAACCCCTTCAACTTACTTCTTCGCAAACCTGTGATTCTTGAGGTGCGAAGGCAGTCAACATCTGAGTTCCCGAAACAGAAGCCTTTCTCGTCTTGCTCTTGTTTACGGCCGCATTCTAACCAGCTCGAGGCGGCAAGTCGAATCAGTGTGATAGACGCCTAAGATTTCCACTCGCCTTTCCTGTCCCCATTCGTTCTCGCTGACGCCCAATGCCTTACGCTGTTCGTTCGGCGGCATCTTACGGAAGAGTGGAAGCGAATTCCCTTTCAATAGCCACTGGCGAAGCGTCGGAGAATGTGAATCAGAATAGTTCGCTACCACAACACATTCGTCTGGCACTCCCAGGTGTATCACGAGGTAGTCGCGAACGGCTTTGGCCCGACGTTCTGCCAATTCGGGATTCTGCCGACCCTCCGGAGAAGCATATCCGATAACCTGAAAATGATTTAGCGTCTGGTCCCCAAGCTGCCGCTGTGTGCGCGCAGCCTCAACGGCTTGGTGAACTACTTGGGCGATCTGGTTTTGTGCTGCTTGTGTCAACTCGGAATGGCCCGCTTTGAAGAAACTTTGTCCCCCCGCCCCTTCACTAATGGCCATAATCCGTTTCGGGAGCGCACTGCGGCCTCTCAACGCATCTCGCCAGCCCATCGCCGCAACCAGCAGAAGGACGGCAAACAGCGAGAGCACAAGAGCAGTACCGGGTCCAAAGTCGCTGTCCTCCTCGGATTGGAACTGGTTCTGCACCTTCGTGGGTCACCTCACAACTAATGTGATCAGTATCAAGATCGCTGCTCCAGCTATGGTCAGTACAGCATAAGGCAGATATTTTTCCATGGGGCTTCCGGCCCTTGTGGGATTTTCCGGCATGGTGCTGATAAACTTTCTCAGATCCCGCACTTCCGTGCTGACCTGTTTAACAGTTTGGGTCTGTGAATTTTCAATTTGCGCTTTGATTTGCGAGGCGACCCCGCCAATTGTGCCGGGATCGTAGTAGGTGTTTAGCCGCTGCAGAAACTCGCGGTGGGAATCGGAAATACCCTTTAAGAATTCATCCAGCTTGGTCTTGCTCTCTCCCAAATTTTTGAGCGCCTCCTCCATTGTTTTAGCTTGTCCATGGATGGCCGCAGCGACGCTGGCAACGCCCTCATGAAAAACGCCAGTCTGTTCCTCAAGGCGACGACTAATTTGCGACAAAGAGACTAACAATTCATCATTGTTAAGGGAATTGCTGGCCAACGAGATCATGGCGGCAGTAGCTTCGTCGAGTTTGCGAAAATAGAAAAACTGCTTCCGCCGCACCTGCCCCAGCATCCATCCGGCAAAAATAGACACGGCCAGTCCTCCGACGCTGGCGCCGAAGGCGAGTCGCAGCCCATCCAGAATTTTGTCGATAGGATCTTCTCGGGTAGAACTATCGCTCGATGCCTCAGCAGGTGCGCCAAGCGACGCAATCGCCTGGACTGGCCGATTCGAAGAAGGCTTGGAATGCAGCAGTGCAGGAATAGAATTGATCACAAGCACGAGGCCAATAAAATGGCAGAGAATTCCCCAGCGCAGGGATGTTTTCTGCACCCCTTCCAGTTTGAGAACTGGTTCCATGCTCTCACGCTGATACGGCTCGATCAGGTTGATGGTCGACTCAAACCTTCGGTCTTGAGCCTCGGCGCAGATCCTCTGAAACAGCCGATAAGCAGCGGGTTTGGGGTCGCTTGAGTTGTCCGGTAAATGCTCCCCCTGCAGGTTCGCGACCGATCCACGCATCTTTGGATTGTTCCGGATAGCCAACAGCTTCGCTACAGCACTTCTTTCCACGTGTTGAGCGATGGCAATGTTCACGCCGAAATCGGCCAGGGCGCGCCGGGTGTAGGCGATTGCGCCGAACATCAAAAAGAAAATCGGCAAAGCTCCCCAGGCCGCAAGGTAATGGACCAGTTCCAGGACCCCATCCAGCGTCCATGCAAAATGGGGTGGATGGTTCCTGAGCGACCAGGGAATGCTGAAGACCCCACAAAACATGACCAGCACAAAGCCGAGAAAGACGCGAAAGCCAAATCCAGGATTGTCTTTGCTGAAGTAAACACTGGCTTTATAAGCGCTCGCGTTCATCCTGGCACGACCGGTAATCGGGTCCTGTACAGTTGTGGGCGGAGGCGATTGCGTCGAAGCTGCATTCGGGACTGGAACAGGCGCAGACATTCTTAGTCTTGTTCTCCAGAAGCCTTGGATTTGGATTTGTCTTCAGGCCGCAACTGCTTGATGGGCTTGGCTTCAAGTTTGAAGTTTGGGTTGGGGGAATCGAAAATAGAGCCTTTGCCGCCGCGTTCTCGATAGAGGTCATCCCGCATTGCTTCCGCCTGCGCTATCTGTTTCGTCAGCTCGCCGACTCTCTCTGTTTCGCCTTCAGAGAAAGCTTTGGCTCGCTGCGCCGTCAGATCGCTGAGAGTCCCGGTAAGCGATTCTATCTGTTCATTCCACGTATCTATCTTGTTTCCGGCTTTCTCGTCAAATAGGAACCAGTGATCTATGTGAACGCCCAGTCCATACTCTTCGGCTAGCCTTTCATTGACCCACTTCTCTACGTGCTCCGATACGATTGTGCCCGGCGTGTTCATCATTATTTTGAAACCCTGTTTTCCGTACTCGTTCAGGAAAGAAAGCACATGGAGCTGGAGACTTGCCCCTACTTGTTCCAAGTTGGGTTTACGATCCTGGAATTTGCGCCAATGATTCATAGAAATGGAGTTCACCGAAGCTTTGACATTCGCCGTGAGGCGCGTATTGGGATCGTGCACTTCTGTCAAGTGCATTTCCGATCGGACCAGCGCCCCGTAGATCCCGGACAACTCGTCGGCCCGCTGCGTAACGTGTACTCGCATTCCCGATTCGGGTTTGAAGTCCTTGCAGGCCTCGCGGACGGCATCTTCAAGTCTCTCCGCAACCGATTTCTCTGTTGCTTCATCGGTCCCATAGAAACGGAGGTAAAACTCCTCCGGAGAAACTTCGCGCAGAGTTCTGGCAACCGCATTACGGACGGTGTCAGTAATGGTCTGGGTTATCGCGGTATTCTGGCTGAACAATCTCTGCAGTTCGGACTTGTTGGTGATGCGGAGGACAGTTTCTATATCAAGGACGACCTCGCACTCACGCAGTTTCAGCGCGAACGTGGCATTTTCAATGCGGCACTCGAAACCACGTTGTAAAACGTGAAAATCGAGGTTCGTCAGCAGGATGAATCGGGTCAGATCATAGCCGATATTGCGCGCGGCGTCGGCAAAAGCCGTATGCGTTTCCGCGAGTTTGTCGTCGAACTGCGGAAATAAATCAACATAGTGAACCCCCAACAGCCGCCGGCTAATGACCTCGCGAAGCGTCGTTCGGGCCCACAAATCGAGATGCTGGCGATCGACCCCACTTCTGACCAGCTCCCCAAGGTTCGCGAGCGCGAGCTTGAAATCGATATCGACTTGTACGGGGTCAGGATAGTCCAACTGCTTGAATTTCTCTTCCGCCATTTTCATTTCGAAGGTGACCAAGGCATCCGCGATCGGTGGTTTGCATGAAATCATCAGGCGTGCGATTTTACGGCCATGGTTTTCGGCTATACGCCTGATTACCTCGTCGACAATCTCACGCACCTGGCCATCCTTGTCATACTGGAAGGAATGCAGAGTGCCCCTTGTCCGAAACTGATCGCGCAATTCGCGGCGGATTTCTCCGGTAATCACCGCATGAGAGTTGCTCTCTAAATAAGGAAAAATCGATTCAGGCATCCGCTCCAGGTCAGTATCAACGCTTATCATGACCTCCGGTTTATAATCGTTGAGCACGACGGAGCTGTTCTCGAGTTTGATTTCCAGCACTGAAGATACGCCGTCTTCTCCCCGGATTTTTATTTCAATTTCAGTGATAGCCAACGCGACCGAGGACGCCGCTTTAAGCAGGTGCGCAGCCAAATCCTGCCGAAGCCCCAGGAAGCGCTCAATAAACCCGGCCTTCGTAATTTTTTGGTCTTCGATGAAATCATCCAGCCACTTGCTTACCAGCGATGTAAGCGCCTGGTCCGGGTTGTCCCCTTGGTGGATGGCATCAATAAGTTTTTTTGCATCCGCTTCGCCACGACCGCTGAATTGCACCACCACCAGGAATTCCAGAGGTAGTACCCATTTCCGTTCCGGAGCCTCCATCGAGATGGAGATCTGGCATCTTGCTGACCCTGCTCCGTGGCGTGGAGTAATAACGACATAGTGCGACTTTTTGGAGAGGAAGCCCTCGCCCAGGGTAACAATCGTCCCCTGCATTTCGGCCGTTTTGCGTTGCGAAGACTCGATTCTTCGAACGACTGAGGTCATCTGGTACTGATCTGACATATGAAATCATTCTCCTTCAGATACCCGCGCTGCCGACGCTCGCAGGCGGCGGATGTCTCTGATACACGCGCGCAGAGGTCTGATACGTGCTTCAATAGCACGCCTGTCAGCCGCGCGGACCATGCTCCCTCTCAGCATCAAGTGGAGTACATTGCCAAGCGCCGAATCAAAAGCGCTCAGATATGAACGGAAAGTCTGCAAAGCCGCAGGCTGCAGAATGCTATTTACCGCGGACAACAGGTTTGCCCTTAGAGGCGTATCGCCGCAAGCCATCGCCCATTCGACCACGGTCATTGCGCGAAAGACCAGAGGTAGAGGATCTGTCATGGCGCTTTCCTCGCGTAGTCCGACTAGAAAGCCGAACCACCAGACAGTCAGCAAACCATCGGCGACTTCCCATGTACCGTCCACAACCAGGCGGCGGTAATGTTCGGGCAGGATCCAAAGTCCGGGCAGGGCAGCAATGGCCGTCTGGCGTTCCCGTATCACGCTCTCTACGGCTGGGTGGCACAGCCATTCTGCAAGCATGTGCATTGCGGCGGGATCTTGTTCGTCGAAGATTTTTCTAAATAACTGATTTGTACCTGGACCGCCCAAAAATCCTTCAATCACTTCCACCAACAAATGCGCCACCGCTCTGCCCGGTATGCCCGGGGTGGTTTGATCGGCGGGAAGCCAATTACGCTTCCAGAGTTCGAGAAGAGGCAGATCGCCGCCCCGCATCGCGTTACGAATTTGGACTGACACCTGAGCTTTCGCTTCCGCCGGAGCTTCATTCAGCAGCCGGCGCGCGGTCGCCAGGCAAACGTCCTGCAACCCTGCCTTGCCCCACAGCCGCCGTAAAACTGCGGCCGCAAAATCATGTGCGCCGCCATTCATCAGATATTCCAGCAAAGCGCCGGGCGCGCTGCGGGACTGCCACTGTCGCAGAACATTCCCCAGCCATGCTCCCAAAGCGATGCGATCCTCTGCCGGACAGAGCTTCAACCGGTCGGTAACTAGTCCGCCAGCAGTAATGTCGGCCTTCTGCGATGGAATACATGCCACAACCCAATTCAGCAGCTCAGTAAAGTCATTGACCGAGCTCAAAAATGCCTGGGCCGCCGCCACGCGCATGGTGCCTTGGGCCCAGTCTTCAGGTCCCAACACGAACTCCCGACGTCGGACGTAAAGCGACAGACGGTTGAGCAGCCAGTAACCTCCGGTAGAGGAGAGCACCGCAAGGAGCTGCTCCCGCCAGGCATTCGCGGAGAATCGAATGCTGATGCTGCCTGATTCCGACTTCACGGTCCGTAGCCCGCAAGACGTCATCAGTTTCACGCCGCGGCTTAGCCAGGCTCGATTGAGTTGCTCCGCCGCTGAAGGTCCCTTTTCGGCGTCAACAATGACTCCGGAATCCGGTGCGGCAATCGGTATCAGATTGCGAATCAAAGCATCAAAACGGGGTACCGCCAATCCTCCTTCTCCCACGTCATCTTTGCCGGAGAAGAAGATAGCGCCAAAAAGAATCAGCTCATAGAGGGTGCGATCTTGGGGGTCGCCTGTCTGTAGTAGTTCATTCCAGTCGGGAGGTTGCTGTGCGGGTATGGCTCCCGGCCCGCTCTTTGCTTGTATTGTTATCTGGTCTTTCAGAATGCCACCAGCGATTGCATCATTCAAAAGCTGCAGTGTCTGATCATCCGTTTCACCCCAATACCCTTTGGCGCACTGACTTCTAAATTCAGCTTCCAGCTCGCGTTGGTCGGGACCGAGCGCCGCGCGAATTTTAGGACCGATGAAGTCAATCCGGTCTTCGATCCACCCTCCCTGCAGATAGAATCCTGCTCGTTTCGCAGTTTCAGGCGTGGTGACAAGTAGCAGCCATGTCTCTGTGCGTCCCAGTAGAGTGCGAAGTTCCGCCAAATCGTAATCCAAGGTGGGAAACTTCCGCAGCCACTGTTCTCCAAATTCTCCGAGGGCATATGCGGCAACCAACCCAGGCGTGGATTTTCTGGCTTCCAGAACCTGCCAGACGCTGGGCATCTCCCGGCGGGCGACCTGAAGTTTTTCCATACTGGCAAATAAGGGATGGGATGGGATCGTTCTGGCGATAGCATTCAGCGTACTTGGATCCACGCTGGAGAGCAGCAACAGTCGTTCGGAATGGAGGCGTGTTGCCCACGAATTCGTTTGTTGTTCTTCGAGGGGAAGCAAACCCGGAGAGACGGGAACCAAGGGATCCAAGTACGAGGGCGCCGTCTCCCGCTCCTTCCTCAGCTCCGAAGTAACATCCTGAATCGAAGCCTTCGGCGCCATGGAATGCGGGGTGGGCTGCTCAAAGCTCTCTGTGTTCTGAAGGACCCGGCATTGGAGCACCGTGCGAAGTTTCACTAATGTGACAGGCCCGGCTGCAATCGCCCATTCTGCGATTTTGGTCTGACGGTCATCGAGTGTAAGGTTCTTTGAAGGTCTATGAGCGAAAGGCATGCCTGCCTCAGTCATCACGCTGTCTAATTGATCGCGCGGAGCCAATTGCTCAAACAACCCCAGAAGTATCGAGATGGTGTCTTGGCGTGCTTGTGCGCTCTCGGTAGGTCCTTCTGGCGTGACTTCGGCCGCCGTTTGAGATTTCTGTGTCGGCAACGGCTCTTCAGGATTTATTTCTGGTGGGACATCCGGCTGAATGCTCTTTTCCGGTGTGGGCGTAGCGGGTCCGGGTGACGATGGTTCCGGTGCTGTACTGATGGGGTTAACACTTGCCGACGGCGGAGAATTATCACCGCTCGGAACAACTGTTTCGGGATCATCCGTCAGAAACACAACAGCCTCTTACAATGCTGGATTTGGGCCCGAATAATTCTCAAATTAACCTACAGGGAAACCCACTGTTTGTTTTGGCGGGTCACCGCTGTGCTCTCGAAGCAAATTCCTTAATGGAGCAGCCTTTTTTGAACTTCGATTGAGCTAATCACATCAGATATTCATTGGCTGCTGCTTTTGAACCAGGTCATTTAGAGTTTTCTCCAATTTCTTCATTGTGGCATCGCCGGCGTCCACTGCCCAATCCAGAATCCCTTCCTGCCGCCGGAATAACTGCAGCACATTGGCGGGCCGGAATTGATGCGGCATGCCGATTAACAGCATTACTCTCTCCAATTGATCACGTGGATTCAGGCGGTCAAACAAGTCCAGAATGCCCTGCGGGCTGGGCGGCGAATCTTCTAGATTCTTATGAACGATAACGGAACAGCGCCTGGCGGGAAAGCGCTCTCCTCGTTTGCCAGCGACGATTTCTTCCTCTCCGTACAGCCCCTGAATATCTGCGGGAAGAAGCGCAAAAGTAGCTGCGTCCATGACGATCTGACCGGGCTTGGCAGCCGTTTCCAGTCGCACCGCGTTTGCGATTACGGTACCGGCGATTTCCTTACCGTCGATCCCGTCCTGCTGAAAAAGCTCCCCAGAAGCTGCTCCAATACGAAACCAGCGCTGAGAAGAAGCTGTGCTTCGCGTAGCATTGTGTGCTTGAGTCGCATGGTGCACGGCAACAGCAAAGTGATGGGAGTCGACAGCACGATCGAATGCAAGAATCGCTCCGTCGCCAGTTGTAGCCAGTACTACTTGAGCTCGCGCCGCATGAACAGCCTTCAAACCGGTATTCACAAATTCCTGAATTTGGCTATTAAATTGAGCAACGACGTGGGCGCCCAAATTCTCTTCGAGCGCTCGACACACGTCGCTATAGCCCACTAAGTCCAGTTCTACTAGGGTCTTGATGCTCATCTTGCTATCTCTGCGCGTTGCAGGTAATGGGTAATACACGGCTGCAGAAGGTCTCATGACCTACTGAGCTTTCACAAAGAGTCAGAATGCCAAGGGGAGCACTATGTTAACACAAGCGTTTATGGTTTTTGAAACCTTTTTGGACTTCTTGCAAGCAGCGGTGGAAGTAGGGGTGAGGGGCAAGACTCACCTACCCGGAGAGACAACTTTCTGGTCTGAAATTGCGATTTTATAAAGTATGCGGCAAACTTCGGAAACGTCTGGTTGTGCGTCACAGACCGGAATCGCAATCAATTCTATGCCGCAAAAGTGCGAAGAGCTTTAGGAACAACTTGCGAACGGAACACCGAAAACTAAGGATAACAAGAGCTGGATAGTGAACGATAAAGGACGCTATCGCCAACATGGGGCGTCGGCGCGTGGCTCTGCGCGAATGAACCGTGTTAGGCACTGACTTCCAGCGCCGCTTGAGGGGCACCTGGGATTGCTGACGTGAACGTCCTTTATCATTCGCTATTTGAGTGGCAAGCCCACGACGGGTTTTGGGGGCGTTGGGCCGATAGCCCGGTTTTAGTCCAAGTGAACCGGCCGCTTTAGTAAACACTTACCGGCTTCCCAGGACTAATCTCGTGATGGCGGGGCCGGACTACTTCCGGATTTCCGACCGTCCAGAAATGATCTTGTTTTTGTGAACACAAGCGCGTTGACCGGGATTAGTCAGAAAAACGAACGTACAGCTCAAAATTGGAGGCCACGGGAAGCAAGCCAAGGGTCCATCCTAGGGTTGATATCTTCATAGGGGCGAGTTCACATCGTTCTCATCGAGTTGGGCATCAGGACCGTGGTATGCAATGCCTCCTATCTGTCTTAAAATTTACTCAGGCGGCCCCGTTGTTGACATCCGCCGAGAACGAGCGTAGCATCGCGTAATTCAGCGAACGGAGAAGAGTGGAGCGTGACTGGCTTCACATCCGAGGGGGTTTCTACTCGCTGACTTCCCGGTAGAAAGCGATTTTGCCTTCCAGCGCCCTGCGGCGCCACGTGAACGTGCGTGAACTTCCTGATTCCCGCGGCGCGGGTATGAGTGGCGACGTCGTTTGCGAATTGAGGGAATATGGGCATCGGTGACGGTCATGACCTTGGTTCTCCGCGTTTTCAGGGCGATCCCGTGCTGGAAGCATGCTTCGACGGCGAACACCGAATCATGGCTGGCGAAAGCGGCCCTGCGGTTCAGAAGATTCAGCAAGCCCTAATGGATTTGGGCTTTGCCTTGCCCACTCTCGGCGCCGATGGCATTTTTGGTAACGAGACTGGTACAGCTGTCGCTCAGTTCAAGACCAACCGAGCGATCTTCCCCAATGACCCAATCGTGGGGCCGAATACAATGGCCCTCCTTGACGCGGAGATCACCGCATTCGACGCTGGGCATGCTCCTCCACCGCCGCTTCCGCCGGCCCCGCTGCATCTCTTAACCTTCTGGATCAATGCCTTTATTCCTGATCCGTCAATGACGCCCTTCGTGTTTTCCGCTCCGGGAGCGTCGGCCGGCAAATCAATGATTGTCGTGCCTACGAACGTCCCCGGCTTTCCCATCCCGACAAACCGCTGCTTTCTGGGCGACAACCGGAGTTTCTCCTCCGACGTAACGGCTTCGGCACGTATCCACTCTCTGGTCGAGATTACGAACCTTGATACTGACACACCGCAATTGCAGGCAAAGGAGAATATCTGTGGCATTAGTCATGAGATCGATATCAACTCCGGTGTAGAGATTGCCACAGACACCGCTCCCAACGAACGAATACGATTTCTTAACTTACGTGGCAACACTACCGTCGATCCGAACGGCGGGATCATCGAAGACTCTCCGAGCCTAAACTTTGTGCAGCTTGATTACGAGGCGGCAGCAAACCTTCCCCTGCTGACTCCCAGCCCCGACATAGATATGGTTGGTGTACTCGGCATCGATCGTGACGGCAGCACCTTCCGATTCCGGGGGTCGGTGGACGGGTTCCCGGCGTTCGAAGCCTACGTTTCATTCAACTTAGGCCCCGCCGCAACGCTTTTCCGATTGCCACCACTCGCACCGCTCTTGCTCATCGGAGATGTCAAAAGGCCTGTAGATGTGACCATTGCCATCAACACCTGATGTCGCTCTAACCCTTGGAGGCATGCGGGCCGGGGGGTGACAGAATGCAATAGTTCAACTGACTCGAGGTAGCCGAAGCCTAGTAAATGTAGCGGGACCGACGGTTACCGACCAACGGACTCCTATGAATGAAACCGACATCACTCAGACACTTATGCAGTTAACCGGAGCGCTAAAGCCTGCTGGCTACGCGACTGCATCCGATCTAGAACAGGCCCGCACCGCCCTCGCTCAGAGCTTGCTTCACGGTATCGCGCCCACCCAACTCATCTCTAAGCCACTCTCTGGCGCAGCCAAGCCGTCGGCAACCCACGCCGCCATCTTCGATGACGCGACCCATTCCCAGATTCGAGGACTTGCCACCGCCGTTGTCGCTGCGCACAACTCCGCCACAGCGGCCACCCAACTAGCCTACCTGACCTCGCTTTCCTCCGGTAGCACCTTCGCACCAGCCTGGGCCGCAGGCATGCGCGTCGCAAAGACCCTCGGACCATTCGAAGACAGCTCCGGCATCCCGTACTGGGTGCACATCTTCAGCGTGACCAAGTCTGTACGATTTGCCTACGGGAATTCCGCCAATGTCTTCGGCGTCTTCCCGGTGAAGACCAACATCTTCGCCCTCCCCGGCACGTACAAACACCTGGATCTCGGACCAGGCAGTATCTGGTTCCCCGGTCCCTGGTTCGCCACCGGCGCGCCAGACGGTAGCTCCACCGGATTCCAAGTCCAAAGCGGCGCCATCGATTTCAGTGTCGCTGTCAGCATTGTCTCCGGCGTTGTCGTCGTACCAGCGGGATCGACTTTCAAACTCTCCGCGCGCCTTGCGCCCCACTCTGCGCCGACAACCTCGAGTGGTCCTGGAGCCGACGCTAACCATTCGACAGCTCAAACACCCATCAACATTCAAATCGATTTCGCACAGAACTCCACGAAACTCATTTCGCTCGACGACAGCTCCCTCGTTTGCTACGCCACAGCGGTAAATTTGCATTGGAACAATCAACAGCCGGCTTTCTCGTCTGGTCAAATCGCCATACCATGCGACGCCGACGTTGCGAGCTTCGCCTTTAGCAAAATTCGCTCGACGCTCTTTCTTCCCACAGGTTCAGCTGCTATTGCTGCAGCGGGATGGGCTCTTCCGCTTCCGGAAACTACGATCCCCAACCTCGGGGACGCCGATGGCGCCGGCTATCTTTATCTAGGATTGGGTTCCGGCATCTCCGCCCATTGGCAGACGCACGATCCACCGGCCGCATTTGATGGCGTCATTCTCGAAGTTTCCCCAGGCAAATTATCGATCATTGCAACATCCTCAAGCGCGAAACCTTCCGCCTCGGCCCTCGAACTGTGGGATGAGAAGCCGGCAACCCTCAACCGCAAATCCACCATCGAGTGGATCTCTCCCAGTCCCACCTCGATCGTCTATCTCGCGAACGCCAGCACCGAATTGCTTTGCTCGACCGGAACACTCAACGCTTACCTCGATTGCCCGCTCGAAGCCAACGGCTCCCGCTTTCCGCTCACTAAGATGAATGGCGCGATCTTTCTTTTCGCGGAAACAACTCAGACGCGCCTGTTTTTACTGGCTGCCCCTAACACAAAGGTGTCGATCTACAACAGAGAGCTCTCGATCGCGTTAAAGAACGCACTGCTTGGAGTCCAACCGCCAACCCTTGTGGTTTTCGTCGGCAACCTACAGGCCGAAACCGACATTGTGCAGCAATGCCGCATCGGGCTTTTCTTACATGTCTACTGGCTGTTGCCGACGTTGCCAGATCCTTATGCCGCCAACTTCGATACCTTACAAACCCTTCACTCGCAAATGGGCGGGAAGAGTTTTGAGATTTTGCATATCCAGATCCAATGGAACGGCGCTCCCACTAAGCCGCAGATTCAACTGGCGATACTCTCGCAAAGCGAGAAAGGTTTGGGATATCTTGTAAATGTTGGCGAAGGCCGCCGAGCTGACGGATTCGTGCTCCTCGACCTCTCCACTCGCGCTGACCTCTTCGGCGTAAAGATCGCCCCCGACTATGATCGGCTTGGCAATCAATCTCTAAACGTACAAGGCAGCGCTCCCGTCTTTGGATTCACCGACATCTCGCTTGCCTTCAACCAAGCACTGCTCGCCACCTTCGCGCTTCCGCAGACCTCATGGGAGCCGATGGTTCATTGGGGAAATTTTCTGAGCGTTGTCTCGGCTGGAATCGATGCCGCGGATGGCGGTCCCCTTGTCCTTCATTCTCCCACCTTCCAAAAACTGGTCCCGGTGGCACCCATCCCGGTGCTCACCTCGCAGATCACCAACGTCGCTGCCGGCCTGCCTTTCCATGCTACTTTCAGCCTTCCCTTCGGACTCATTGCCCGCATCGAGCAACCCAACGAGCTGGTTAAAACTAAGTTTGGCCTCAGGCCACGCGTCTTCGCCGATTTCGGCGCCTTCGAACTCACACGCCCCGAGTTCGCTGACCATAATCTACGCGGCGGTCACCAAATCACCCTCATTCCTCCGTCCACCACCAACCCGCCTTCCCCCGACCAGCCTGACGCCAGCTTCGACGGATACACCCACGTCTTCCCTTTCCCGCCCGGAGGCACTCCGGGTAATCCCACCGGCTACGGCTACGACGTGCTGGGCCAGGATCTTGGCGGGATCTTCGAAACTGAATTCGGCAACTCCGGCGGCGTCCCTTTGCGACGCATCGATTTCTCCGGATACGGCGCCAGCATCTTCAGCGATTGGAGAGACGACCAACACCTTCCTCCTGACATCATCAAAGTACAGTTCAGCACCATCACCGGGCGGACCGGCTACGAAGTTGTCAAAGCAGCCAGCATTCTCTATCCCTACTGTGTGCGCCTCGTCCGCACCGTCACCATCCAACGCAAGTTCGCCGGTTGGGTCGATCGCAAGGACACCGGTTGGCAAGCCGCCACTCCCGGCGAATTCAAGTTTCTAACTGCCGACTTTGCTGGCCGTGTTCATAAGGGAGCGGTGCTAGGCGTGTACAACGTGCGCAACATTCGCGATTTGGACGGCGCCAGCAACGTCATCACCGCTACACCGCCACCACCTCCGCCGATCACCGATCCGTTCCTTTTCCGCAAGGTGCTCTTCGATGCTGAGATCGGGATCGACAGCCGGCTTAACGTCGTTGCCGGCGGCACCGTCAGCAAGATCCTCGACGCTGCTGGAAATCCCATCACACTCGTTCCGTCCCGCGATCTTGTCGGCTATGTGCAGTTGTCTCCGGTATTCAACAAGAATTTCGCTGGTGCCGACTACTCGCCTCATCCCGCGCAGATTGCCTCGCTAATTGCGCAAGCGGGCCCTTTTACTCCAGACCTCCCCTGCGTCCTGGCGGTTGCGAGCCTCGGCAAGCTCCCCGGCGTCGGACTCCGCTGCACCACGGTCGAAGTCAACATGGCGACCAATGGCCCGAACTCGCCGGCCGTCGCTGTCGCCGTCCGTGGAGCGCCCCAACTTCCCAGCGATGGCGCATGGAGTGTCGGCAAACGCAGATCGGGCGAACCCGCTCCCCATCTCCTCCCGCCCAGCGCGTCGCTTCCGCTGGTGCAGAACTCCGCTGACACCGCCGCCTGGCACTTCGCCGACGCTACCGACGTTCTCCAACTCGACAACCCCGCCAGCCTCTACAGCTTCCTGCAATCCACCGGCACCCAGAAGGTGTTGTTCGAACGGCCGACCGTCCCTCAGGCGGGCGTCGCCAGCGGCGGGGGCGGACAAGCCCCGGGAATCCAACTTCCGTCGCCTCCCAATTTCGGCGACATCGGCGCGCTCCTCAACGCCACCGGACTTTTTCCCGACATCGCCAACGCCCTCTCGCTCAACACCGGAGTGGTCGAACAGATCGAAAACCTGGCCAGCGGACTCAAGTACAAGAAGGTGTTCACCTACCCGCTCGATCCTGCCACCGCGACAGGAGCCAAGCAGCTCTCGCTCGCCGATCTCCCCGGCGTTTTCTCACTCGACGTCGCCTATGCCGACACGTCCAAGGGGACCACCAAACCCACGGTTATCACGCTCATCATCGACCCTACCGCCTCCCCGCGTTGGTCGATCTCCATCACGCCTCTCAGCCTCCTGGTCACCATCCCTTCGATCTCCTCCGACCCACTGCTCACCATCATCGCCGGATTCAACTCGAATCCCGATCCTAAACTTTACGTTGACGGATTCATCGGCGACGAGAACACCAAGCCCCACGTCACCAATCTCAACGTCCAGTTCAGCGGTGCCCTTGACATCATCCAAGCCGTCTTCAGCCGCATCCAGGCAATCGCGTCCTTTCTTCCCGGAGGCAAAGCCGCTGGCCTCAAGATCGCGCTCTCCGACGGCAAGCTCACTGTCGAAGACAACTTCGCCCTGCCCACTCTTCCCCTCGGACTCGGCGAACTCAGCGGAATCAGCTTAGACCTGGGGCTCGGCATCCAACTCTCTCCCCTCAGCGCCGGTTTTACCGTGGGCATCGGCAGCCCCGACAACCCTTTCAACTGGATCGTCTCACCGCTCGCCGGCAATGGTCTCGTCGATCTTGGCCTCAAGAACAACCGGCCCAACATCGATCTGCAGGCCGGAATCGGACTCGCTCTGGCCATCGATCTCGGTATAGCATCCGGCTCCGCCTCGATCGTCATCGCCCTGAACGTCGACATAAACCCGCCCGCCATCACTCTGATGGTCCTGCTCACCGGACAAGCCTCCGTGGATGTGCTCGACGGCCTCGCCAGTGCCTCCCTCACCCTCACCGCCGGCATCGGCGTCAGCATCAGCCCGCTTCCCGTTCCGCCGAACGTAAAGATCATCGTGCTTCCTCCCGAGATCGACTTTCCCGCAGAAACTATCAACATGCTTGCCACCGTCTCCGTCGGCATTCACCTCTCGGTCTGCTGGGTCGCCAACGTCGATTGGGACGGCTCTTGGCAATTCAGTCAAAGCTTCAACACGCCAGAAATCGACGTCAGTCTCTAACACCGGAGCAACGCTATGGCACTCAACGATCTTCGCCTCAGCCTCATGACCTTCCCCCAACGCGTGACGCCTTCCGGCGGGGCCTGCACCCTCGACCTCCGCCTCCTCTTGCTGCCGTTCGGAGATCCCACCGCAGACCTCGACGCGGGATGGCCAGCCTTCGCCGGAACCACTCTCCAACTCAACGTCTGCGTCATCGACAGCCTCGCCTCGCTGCCCACCAACAGCTCTCCCATCGCACTCCGGGTCCCGTTTACCGCCGCGCCACCCGCCAACGCCATAGCTCTCTTCAATCTTCTCAGGAAGAACCTCACTGACAAAGGCGCCACGGTGAATACCAATCCTCCCACCTCTCCCGCTGGCATTCGCATCAGGAAGGCGCTACCCGCGAGCTATACGGACGCCTTCCCTTTCTCTCAGCCCCGCACCAATGACCTCCTGGTCGGAGACGGCTTCGGCTGTGCCATCCGCGGCCAGAAGCCAAATCTCGACCCCGACCCGCCTAAACCCATCATCGCCTGGGGACAGATCCTCTCCTTCGCCATCCGCCAGCCCGTCCTCACCCAGGCCCTCGGACTGATCTACCCCCTCTCCCTCACCATCCACCCCCCGCTGCTCAAAAATGGCGGCTGGGTATACATCACCCTCGACACCACCCCTGGCGCCAACCCCTACACCGCGGAATGGCAGGCTCCCGGCAACTTCGACTTCATCCGCCGCTACGCCGCCCGCATTCCCGCGCTTGCGCCCGTCGCCGATCGCACCTTATTCGCCGCCCAGCTCTTCCCCGTGGTCGATGTCCCCGACGGCAACTACGACGATGTCCAGGTCGAAGCCGAAGAATACGACGACGGATTCGCCAAGATCATCCACTGCAACCAGCCCGCCAACATCGACGCCGCCACCGCCAAAGCCGACCAAATCGCCCCAGGTGCTGAAGCCGGCATCCAGATCGGATGGGACGACGAACAGCTGACCATCTGGTGCAACCGCCAGCTCGAACTTCTCCGCTTCCGCCTCGGTGCGCCTCCCGATCCCAGCTCCCCTGAAGCCGCACTCGGCGTTCAAGGCTACCGCGTGGACGTTCGCCACAGCTTCGGGGACTCTTGGCAGTCCCTATGCTTTGTCACCGGGGCACTGAACTTCAACGGCGACACCGCCGACGCTAAGGGCACCACCCCACTCCCCGGGCCCACCGAGCTCTGGATCGAGCCGACGCCCCTGCGCCCCACCCCCGCTTTCGGCCCCAATACCGCCGAAGCCTGGCTTCCCCTCTACTTCGCCCAGTGGCGCGGATACTCTCTCGTCGTCCACGACGACACGACCTCCAAGCTCACTCCCGGCACCAAACCTATGCCTGGAACCTTCCTCCAGGCATTCCTCGCTAACGTCCCCGTCCTCCTCTACGGACGCGACTACGAATTCCGCGTCCGCCTCACCGACCTTACCGGAGGCGGTCCCAAGTCCAGCGATCCCTCCACCAATCCCGCACTCGCCCCCATCGGCAAGTGCCACTTCGTGCGTCATCTCCCGCCGAAAGCGCTCGTCACCTCACAGAGCCCTGCGCCCCCAGCCATCACCCGCGGAACCTTCCTCCCCGCCGTCCCCTCGCAGGTCCCGACTCCCGATCCCACCCGCGCCATCCAGACCATCTACGTGCAAAAACCGCGTATCGGATATCCCGAAGCCATCTTCGCTGGAGTAGATCCTGCCACCTTCACCGGGGCCTCCCTCGACGCCCTCATCGCTGACGCCCTCGCCTCCCATTCCACCCTCAACGTGCCCGATCCCGATGTGGATCGCTTTGCCGTCACTGTCGAAGCCCGCATGCCCGCCCACGATTCCGGCATTCCCGGAACACTCCCAGACCAGACCAACGGACTCTATCGCGTCGTCTATCGCATCGAGCTGCCGTTCAATGCCACCCCCGCCGGCCCAGACCCCACCGTCACCGTCAATCTTGACTATCAAGAGATCCACCAGATCTCCGATCTCGGCGCCTTCGTCCCCGCCGGAACCAGCATCGCCATTCCCACCGCGCGCGACATCCGCATCCGCCTTCAGGCCCTTTGCCGACCGCGCCCCAATTACTACGACGACACCGAACCGCCACTTGGACTCGTCACCGACTTCGTAGTCCGTCAGGAAGCCGCTACCGAAGTTGCACTCTTCCCCATCGATCCCGCCGCGCAGGTCAAGGCCATCTACCTCCAGCCTTCAGACAATCAGGTCCAACTCTTGGCCCAGGCACTCGACCTCAAAGTTGACAATCTCGTCTTCGCCGGAAAGCCCGGCACCCGTACCGTCTTCGGCTGCTCCCGGGCGCTGCGTCACCATCTCGCCCCAGACTACTCCTCCATCACCTTCGCCAATCAGCCCGAATTCCTTAATCACTGGATCGTCGCCCTCGAATTCAACCTCGATCGCGATTGGACGTGGGAAGGCTTCGCCGAACCTGCCTTCACCATCAGCCCCACCGGAACCGGCGGCTCCCCCGGCTGTGTCAGCTATCCGCGCACCGTCTCCCAGCTCGCCCTCGGGGACCTCACCACCTCGCCCGACCGCTCCACCGCTCGCGTCATCTTCTTTGACGCCGTCGAACCCAAACCACCCGTCGGCAGCTTCCCTGCCGAGCTCAATCCGCAGTGGAGCGTCACCTGCAACTTCTCCTCCGCCCCGCCGTTCGTCCAGCTCTACACCACGCGCCTGCCCATTAGCGTCCCGCCCGCGCAGACCCCAAAGATCGCTGCCACCGGAATTGCCCTCTCGCCGTTTCACCACGACAAGACCTACAGCTCGACCGATCCCCGGCAGCGCTTCCTCTGGATCGAGTTCGACCAACCAATCTCCGACCCGGATGACACTTACTTCGCCCGCGTTCTCGCGTCCGGCCCCGACCCAATGCTCTCCGTCGATCTCATCCCCAGCCCCCTCCCCGAACCCGTCCCCCCACCGCTGCCCATCGACCTTGAACTCATCCGCCGCATCTCGCCCGGCGAAAGCGATGATGCGTCCGGCATCGATGCCATGACCCAACTAATCTCCGCTACCTCCGACACTAAGGGACTCCACTACCTCCTGCCCGTGCCTCCTGGGGTTTCCCGCGAAGCCCTCGAACTCTTCTCCTTCTGGACGTATGAGTTCCGCGTTGGACACAAATACGACCTCGGCAAAGATTCCATGGGAACCGAGCACTTCCGCTGGTCCACCGCCCAGGGCCGCTACGGTGCTCCCCTAATCGTCAGCGGCGTCCAGCACCCCGCTCCCAATCTCGTCTGCGCTGTCGAGCGCACCCACAAAGCCATCATCGTCAGCGCCCCCTACGCCACCACTGTCGACAATGGCGTCCGCTTCATCGACACTTGGTCCGGCGACCCACGTTCCGAGATCGTCGTCATGCTCTACGCGCAGGTTGTGCAAATAGACGGCGATTGTCACCGCAACATCTTACTCACCCACCGCGTCATGGCCCCGCGAATTCCAGAACCGCCGCTGGGTGAGGTCTTCGTCGCTCCTAATCCGCGCACACGAGATCTCATGGGCGTGACCGCCTTTCCCGAGAAGCAGGTTGAATCGATCCTCGCCCAACTCCGCCTTTCGACACTCACACCGCTCAGCGTCCTAGCCGTCGAACTGCTCCCTGGCGACGACTTCGGAAAGGCCAACCTCCGACAGGGGCGCAATCTCGAAAGCGATGAGCTTCAAGCCGAATACTCGACCGTCAGGGTCGCCGGCCAAAACGATCCCCTCGGATCCGGCCTTGGGAGCCGTCGTATCCTGCGCACCTCATCACTCACGCCCGTTCCTCGCATTTGCTGATGGGAACGACGGCGTGAGACTAGTTGATCATTACGACACGAAATCGCATTGTCGGCCGTCTCACAGCCCCAGTGATCGCCTCCATATCGATCTAGACAGCCTTGCGTCTATGCAGTCGCGTCAGGTTGCAGGCTGACGGAGTCATCCTCAGGTTGGGGTTCTAGCAAGTTAAAAGCCACTCCCATCTAGATAGTTTGAATCGGCGCTTTGATTGAGATCACAACCTTCCGAAAACCCAGACTCCTGGTCATCGAATAGAACTCTGTCTAGCGGCGTCGGTTCTACGTTCGCTAGATGACTGGCAATCCGGAAGTAATCTTTAATCGTTGCGATGGGTAGCGACAAACGCCCTAGGGTCTAGAAATGCCAGTGGTCGCATTTCGCGGGAGCAAACCAGGAGCGGATAGTCGCTGTATGGGGCAAACGACCCGAAGTTGTTGCCCGCTTGCCAATCCAGATGGTGAGAGCTTGCCAGCCAACTACGATTCGTATGGTTGGTTCGGAGTACTCTTGGCTTGTTTGATGGACTGTGCCGTCTCCGCCATGGTCGACTGGCGTTGGGGGCCAGAAGGCCGCTTCCAGGAGATTGGAATCTGCTAATCTATTTCCCCGAAGCCCGTTTCTGGATAATTTCCGGATTGCCGAACTCCTCAGAAGTTGGCTTCTGGGAAGTCAGCCGCATTCCACAATCATGTGATTACGAAACATTCCTGCATTGCCTGCTGGCGAATAGCAGTATCAGGGGTTAAAGGCATTGCAGAGGTTTTTGGAACGGGGCGAGACATCGAAGGGCTTTTAACCAAAGTTCAAGAAAAACAATCCAGGTGCAGGAATCCAACTTCAAAACAAGATAAGCACAAGTGCACGTGCAGCGTCTTTACCAGCCTGGATAGTGAATGATAAAGGACGTTATCGTCAACAACGCTCAATACTCGAAACCGCCCCTTTAAGCTGCTCGCCTTGCTAATAAAATTCCCAATATCTCGGATATTTGCGAAAACGTGAAACGTTTGGACCATATTCTTCACTAGGCATTAACGGCGTTGATCACGCCTTTCACCCCCTAAGCTGCATCCCGAAACCATAAGGAACTTTATGGCCTGTATTCGTGTCAAAAGGTGACAGCCGGCTATGAGCGATAAGAGGCTTAAGAGTTGAACCAGGAAGAAAAGGCATGCGATTTTGAGACATGCTCCGGGTTCCCAAAAGCGGGAAAGCTGCGTGCTGACTCTCGCTGAAGGTGAGTTACTCAAGGAGAAACAATGAAAGCGAATAGCGGAAATCGGCGGACTGCCACGCCGCTAGTTTTGTGGGTTGCCACTCTGATACTTACTGGCACTGCGTTTGGACAAACGGCGGAGCGCTATGTCACCCTCGAGTTCAACAGGGCCACGGCGCACGTGTTCGATGCAGCAACGAACACCGAGGTGGCGGCCATCAAGGTTGGAAACGGCCCCAATTCAATCGTCATCTCTCCCAACGGACGCCTCGCATTTGTGAGCCATTTTAACTCCAACTATGTATCGGTGATTGATCTCACGATTGCGGCGGAAATCAAGCGCATTCCTGCCTTGGTGTTCCAGTTGGGCATCTCGGCAGACGGCGCTACGGTAGTGGGAACGGACCAAAACGACGATGGCATTACCGTAATCGACGCCAACACATTGAGCGTAACCCGGACCATCTCTTTCAATGGGCGGCTGGGTGACGCCCCAACCGTGGATGGTGACGCATTCGCCTCGAATCCGGTCCTCGTCGGCAATAAAGTCTATCTGGAAACAGAGTTTGATTTCGGCGTGATCGACTTGGGAACCGGGGCAGTCACCGATCTTGGTTCGACACCCGCAAGTAACTTTTTGACCGTCGCCTCGGACGTTTCCGCTGCCACGGCAGACGGCAGGTTTGTGATCATCAGCCGCGATGGGTCTTTGGTAATGATCAACACCTCATCGAACCTATTCCGGTCGATTCCAGTAGATTTCGCATTCGCAGTCAGCGCCAGCCGGAATACGAGTGACCCCAACCATCTCTACGGTTATATACTGCGACCTGTAGGCACAACCGTGCACTTCAGCATCGTCGATATACCTTTTGGCATCATCGGGGATTTGCCGTTGCCGCCATCCTTCCCTATCGATCTCTTTGCGCACATTGCTCCGAATTCCGATGGCACGCGCGCGCTGATCACCACCCGCTCCGTCAAGCCGAACGTCTACGTTGTGGACACAAGCAATGCCGCCGCCCCGGTGCTCGTGGGAAGTCCAATCTCCCTGGGCACAAATATTCGCAATGTGGATTCGAGGATCACGCAGAATCAGCCTCCAGCCACCGCGCCAGTGGTCGCCGCGGCGAGCGCTCCGCTGGTGGTCAATTCCACCGCCACCACGCTGCAGATTTCAGGCAGCGGATTTGCCTCTGACGCAAAAGTGAGAATTGGCCATCTCGATCCTCAGGCCGCGCAGTTCATATCCCCGTCACTGCTCCAGGTCGCAGTCCCGGCGAACGCGCCCGCCCAGGACGCATCGATCATTGTGACCAATCCCAATCTCTCTCAGGGAGCGGCGGGCGCAGATCAGAGCGGCATCCTTCGTAACGCCTTCGTGATCGCCAGCGGACCTGCCTTCCAGCCGGTCAACGAGGTGGCCATCGTGAATGCCGGCGACGCTACCCTCTCAGTTCTTAACGCAAGCACCGCGACGCCGAACCCGGTCTTTCCTGCTCCCGACCGGATCGTAGGGCTTGCCATCACACCAGATGGCAAGCGGGCTTATGTGGAAAGGACCTTTGCGCCGGCAACGATTGACGTCTTCAATTTCATCACCAATTCCTTTGAGGCGAGTGTCCCATTGAACGCGTCACCCGCCGGACAGCCCGGTCAGACTCGAGGAATCGTGATTGCGCCCCGGTTCTCTACCGGCAAGCCTGCAGCCTATGTGGCTTCAAGCGTTCGCATCGCGCCCGGTCGTTTTTCATTAAATCTTTATGTGATCGACGCCGACCCAGCCAGCGCAACCTTTAATACCGTGGTGGCCACATTGCCTACAGACGAGCCTCAAGCGAGCCCCAGTTCGGGCGCGATTGCCATCACGCCCGATGGCCACTTTGCTTTTGTGAATGGATTTGAGCTTAATGGCACAGGAGACCTGGTAATCCTGAATCTAACCAGCGGCGTCTCGACTGTTATTCCCATGGGCACGTTGGGCGTCGCAGCATTCCAACCCGTGCTGGAACTCAGCCCGGATGCAAGGTTCCTGGTGCTGGTCGCCAATGACGGCAGCGCTCACGTCTTTGACATCAGCAATCCGGCGGCTCCCGTTCTCTTTGCCACGATTCACGGCACGCCCCCGGCCGGATTCGGACCCCTCCTGCTCCAGCCGCGAATCATTGGCAATACCATGTATACATTCGATATCTTCCAGAACGTGGTTGCCATCTTCAACTTTAATCCTGGCGCCAATGACTTTTCTCAACTCGCGACGTTCGCTATTCCGGCAACGCCGACCAACTTCGCGGTCGTCCACGATGTGACTCCGGATGGAAAACTAATGTATGTACCTCTGCGCGAGCAGGATTCTGTGGCGGTTGTGGACACAGCCAAGGTGCTTGCCGGCGATCCTTCCGCGCTGATCACTGAGATCGGCGCCGGCATTTCACCGCATCTTGCGGCGGTTCGCCCCGCACCCGCCACCGTGGTGGCCACAACCACCAGGTACACAGGCGAGATCACCCAGAACTTTCATGGCATCGCCAATCTCTCGGCCACCCTGGTGGTCCAGGGAACGTCGACGCCAATTCCCGGCCAGACGATCACATTTACGTTGGGTACGCAGAGTTGCGCGGGCACGACCGCTGCCTCTGGCGTGGCAGGGTGCAGCATCACGGTCAATCAGGTCCCTGGCTCCTACACAGTGAATGCCAGCTTTGCCGGCTCAGCCAACCAGCAAGCCAGCAGTGATTCCAGGGGGTTCACCATAACCGCCGTGGCCACGGTCACCGCGTACACAGGCGAGACCACCCGGAATTATCATGACATCGCCAATCTTTCAGCGACCCTGGTAGAGCAGGGGACATCGGTCCCAATTCCCAGCCAGACCATCACATTTACGTTGGGCACGCAGAGTTGCGCAGGTACAACCGGTGCTACCGGCGTGGCAGCATGCAGCATTGTGCTCAACCAGGTTCCCGGCTCTTATACAGTGAGCGCCAGCTTTGCCGGCTCAGGCAACCAGCAGGCCAGCAGCGCTTCCGCGGGGTTCACCATTACCAGGGAGGAAACGGCTACCGCCTATACCGGTGCAACCGTGATTGCCAATGCGAACACCACGTTTAGCGCCGTACTGAAGGAGGATGGTGCTGTGGCTATCGCCGGCCGCACGATCACCATCATGTTGGGCTCGGGTAGCACGGGTCAGACGTGTACCGGAACAACTGACGCCACCGGTACGGCGAGCTGCTCGATCCTCGTGCATCAGCCTCTCGGTCCCGGCACCGTTGCCGCCGGCTTCGCGGGTGACGCTCTTTATCTGCCGTCATCGAACAGTGCTTCCACGATCTTGTTCGCGTTCCCGACGCAAGGCGCCTTTGTGCTTGGAAACCGGATCGCGTCAGGTGCAGTGGAATTCTGGGGAGACAATTGGGCCACGGCTAACATGCTTTCCGGCGGGCCCGCTTCAGATGCCTTCAAGGGCTTCGCCGCCAACACGAGCGAGCCACCCACCTGCGGCAGCGCCTGGACCACCGATCCGGGCAACAGCTCACAGCCGCCAGCGGGGACTTTGCCAAGCTATATGGGAGTGGTCGTCTCCACCAGAGTTAGTCAGTCAGGATCAATAATCTCGGGAGACGTGTCCAAGGTTCTGGTCGTCACACCGAATGCGGGGTACGGACCGGATCCGAGCCAGCACGGTACTGGTACGGTGGTAGCGACCTACTGCAGGGCGGGCAGTTAGACGCTCGGTTCGATGGCGGTAGCCTGGGGTTCACCGCCATCACCGGGAGCACGCCTCACCAGGTCGCAGTCGAAGCCATTCTGACGCAAGACAGCAGTGGAAATATTTCAGGCACAGGTGTAGTGACTTCTGCTGGCCCGGCGGGAAATGTGTTCCAGGCGGACCTCAACGGTTCCTCGCTTTCCAATGTTTTCGATATGGCCGTCGACTTTCTCGGAGATACATGTAGCACCGACAACGGAATTCGATCTCTGAAAGGAACGATCAATTCGTCCAACCAGGTGACTCTCAACTTTAATGTTGGCGGAAGCTTCACGGTCACAATCGATGGCATCCTGAATTCATCTGGCTTGCCTTCTTTCTCCGGCACTGGAACCGTGTCAGGTCTAGCCTGCGCATCGAACAGCCAAACTGTTCCCATTACAGGCGTTCTGGCTGGTTCGCTCGCAGGAAGCTACTCAGGAGCGAGCGCCAGCGACAAGCACTGCAATCATTACGCTGAACCTGGCGGAGGATAGCAAAGGAAATATTTCCGGTGACGGTGCCGATAGCAGCAATGGCAGCTTCACCATTTCCGGAAGCGCTGTTGCTAACGCTTTCTCGGCGGCCCTCATGTCGCCCGGCAGCAACAATGTTTCCGTCTTTGGCTACTACGACCCTCAGCTAGGCTTGAAGGGCTCGATTTTACTGACCAGATTTGAAGGGGCCGGCACCAGTATCTGTAGTGACGGGTTACAAGCCATAATGGGTCGTGCCTGATAGGAATACTGGCGAGGCAGTGATGCAGCTTGTAAGAAGGTGGACATCCGGCTGATAAAACTATCGCAACTGAAGGATTACCCTACGCGCTGTGCCATAAATTTGCCATACGCTTCGACCCGATATGCGCTTTTACGGGCATTTTGGTTTTCAGTCGCATCAGCAAACTTGTCATAGAGCGGTCTCCTGACGGTTTCGATTTTCAGTCCAAAAGTCCCCTGAGTTACATCGTTCGCGGAGACAGCACAACGGATGCCGCTGAAGACACTGCAGTATCTGCGGTCAAAATTGTGAACTAAATGACGTCCACCTTTTTGGTCGGACTTGAAGTTCCCAAGGTAAGAGCGAGCCTATTCAGTCCTCGGTAACTCCCCAGGAGAAGAATAAAATCATTATCAGATGCCGATCCGCAAAATCGTCCATATCGATATGGACGCCTTTTATGCCTCGGTTGAGCAGCGGGACAATCCCGACCTGCGAGGTAAGCCCGTAATTGTCGCCTGGCGCGGCAATCGGTCTGTGGTATGCGCTGCTTCCTACGAGGCCAGAAAATTTGGCGTTCGCTCAGCCATGCCGGCGGTCCGTGCCCAACGCTTGTGCCCCGAAGCAGTCTTCATTCCTCCGGACTTCACGCGGTACCGAGCTGTCTCGCGTCTGACGCGGGAGATATTCAAGCGCCATACGAATTTGGTTGAACCGCTTTCCTTAGATGAGGCATACCTGGACGTTACGGAGAATAAAACTGGCTTGCCGACGGCCACGCGTGTTGCAAGCACGATTCGCGAGCAAATCCGGCAAGAACTAAATCTCACAGCGTCAGCCGGCGTGGCGCCAAACAAGTTTCTCGCCAAGCTTGCCTCTGACTGGCGCAAGCCTGATGGACTATTCGTGATTCAGCCTGAAGAAGTGGACACCTTTCTTCTGCCGCTACCCGTCGGCCGCCTGCCCGGAGTAGGCAAAGTTACCGGGGAGAGGCTTGAGAAGCTCGGTGTAAACACGGTCGGTGAACTGCGAAACCTCGATCTTGCAGCGCTTGAAAATGACTTTGGTCGGTATGGCCGGCGTCTATACGAACTCTCCCGAGGCATCGACAATAACGAGGTGGTCCCGGACAGGCTCACGAAGTCGATCTCTGCTGAGGATACCTTTGAGCATGATGTGCTGCTATCAGAGATAGAGCCGATGATTCGCCGTCTCGCAGAAAAGGTCTGGTCTGCTTCGCGCAAGGAGTCTCGCATACCGCATACAGTCGTTCTCAAGTTAAAGACCGGCGACTTCAACATTCTTACTCGCAGCCATACGCCCGGATCCCCTCCTTCTTCTTGCGAGGAATTGACGACCATTGCATTGGGGTTGCGGGAGCGAGTGAAGCTGGGACCGCAGCAACGCTTTCGTCTGGTGGGAGTTGGTGTAAGCAACTTTCACGACCCAGAAGATGGGCTTTCGCAACAATCCCTTTTCCGGGAGGGCGATGTTCAGGATTCCCAATAACCGCGTCAGTAAAGTCCTCTCATGCAGTCCTGCGTGGACCTCGAAATACCCATTTAGTGATCTAGCCAACAGAATGAGGTGGATTTCGAGCAGATTTAACGGTCCGTGGCCTGAATTGGATATGTAGGCCCCGGTTTGCTTCTGGCCCTTAGTGAATGATAAAGGACGTTCACGTCAGCAACCCCAGTTGCCCCTCTAGCGGCGCTGGAATTCAGTGCCTACAGAGCTCATTCGCACAGGGCCGCGTCCCGATGACCGGTGTTGGCGATAGCGTCCATTATCATTCAATATGGTGTCCCACAAGCCGACTTCTGGCCCGGAATAATTTCCGGTTTGCCCGTCATCCGTGAGCAATCGATTACTTCCTGTAAGCCGACTCCCCGCTACTAATCACGTTGAGCCGGCATCCAGATCACCCGGTGCGCCGACAAATCATCAACCATCTCGGTTTAAGCACGAACCGCGATTCTTGCCAAGACTCCGCAGATCACGGCCCGCGCCCATGAGAATGACAGTCGTTGTCTTTTTTTGCTGCCCTTGTGTTGATCGTCTTTAATTGGCCCCGTTTCTGATCCATGCCTTGATCTTGTCGATGTCGGATTGCTCCAGGCACGGGAACTGACCCGGGCCCGGCGGCGTTGGTGGCGCAACACACGCCAGCGGCATCTTGGAGCCAGGTCCGGCTCCGGTGATGCGCTGCAGCAGCCCTCCTGAATTGTCATTGTCATTGGGCGGCGCTACACGTCCATTGAGGTGCAATTGGTTGAACGACACGCCGTCGACCAGCGAGAACGGAGCAATGCCCCCGCTAATGTGGCATGCCACGCACTTACCATTCCAGATCGGTTGGATGGATTGCTGGTAGAACTGGCTTGGCGTTGAAATTAGGCCGGAAACGAACGAAGTGCACAGCCCGGTTTTCCATGTCGGGCCACCCACGCCATTGCCGAAGTTCTGCATTTGCGTGGAGTAAGGAGTCGGCGGCGCACCCCAGCTGGGAATATCCCAATAGTTGTCCCAGAAAATGTCGTGGGTGCGCAATGCGTGCGGCATCACGTAGTCGCCGCAGACCCGCAATTGCGCGGTGCCCAGCATGAGATGGTTATTGGCGCCGAGCGGCAGCGGACTAGTTACTCCGGCAAGATTGATGAATTTGTCGGAGCTGTTGAACTGCAACTGCGCATACGGTTGTGCCGTGTGGCAGGTCCGGCAGGCGTTGGCTACCACGCCCTGGTAAAACCCGGACTGATTAATCGCAGCGGGCGCCACGCCATTTACCCAGCCCGGCACGTCGGCATTGGGAATTTGCGTAGTGGACGCGCCGTTGTTGTACAAAGCGCTAACCACTTCATGAATCGGATCGGTCGTGCCTGCCGGCGGAGCTGAGTTCACGATCTTTTCGTTCAAGTTCTTGAAGCTCGGGTCCTGGTCGGTTTTAGTCAGGTTGGCCGGGTTGTTGGGGAAGGTGAAGAAGCGATAATCAAAGGGCAGGAAGCGAGCAGTCAATTTCGCCTGCGCCGCCGTGGTAAAGGCCGGCACGCCGCCGCTCTGCGAAGGGATGAGGCCGCCATGGCAAATCATGCACAGCTGGGGTACCGGGCGCTCGCCGCGTCCATCCAGGTTGGCGGAAATGCTGCGCGCATATCCGGCCAGCCCTTTCTTGTAGACATAAAATTTCACTACACGGTCGCCTGCGGGGTCGTTTTCAATAGGCGAGTATTCCATCGCCACGGTGGCTACTTCGGCCGAGTTCCCCGTCACCGGATTCACTACGGTGGAGCGCTGTCCCGCGGCATTGGCGTCATCGTGATCATCCGTGCCGCCGCCTGGCGGAGTATTCACGTAGCCGTTGCCATAGTTGGTGACGTAGCAGGCCACGTCGCCATTCGTCTTTTTCAGGCAATGCATGTCGCGGCCAAAGCCGAGATCGCCCGAATTGGCATACTGCGCCACGAATTCTCCCGCGCCCGGCGCAGCCACCGTCACCGGATTGTTCGGATTCTGATCAAAGCCATTTTTGGTCTTGAATTTCGCGAAGGTGTCGCGATCGCCGTTCGGATCCACTTGCGTGTTGTAGTTGCGCGATGCCGCAACGATGGCATCCCGCAGGGCATTGCCGGTAGGACCGGCGGTCGTAAGATCGTCAAAGCCGAGATTGGCCGCATCGATATATCCCAGGCCGTGCAGGAACTCGCCTCCCACCGGAGAATCCGGGGCGCTGCCGATCTTGAAGACCACAAAGTTGTTGCAAGAAGTGTAGCCTTGCGGCGTCAGCGGAGGCGGATTTGGTGAGTTCACCGGACTTTCCGGCGGCCCGCTGTTCACGATGTAGAACCCGAGAATATTCGGGTTGGGTCCCTGCGTCATCGGAGTCAGCGAGATGTTTACGTTGGGAGTGATGTTGTAAATCACGTGCTCAGTTGAGGTCGTGTTGTCGATGGGATACTTCTTATAGTGCGGTGTGCCGTCCGGATACGGTGTAATAGCTTCCAGGTCATAGGCGCCGGGAAGCGAAGGACTAAAGATGCGCACGCACGCCGCGCCGGCCCCAAAGAACGTGTCTGCGTTATAGGTGGTAAAGTGTCTGACTTTGCCGGAGTAGGACTGCACCCCCGGACCAGCCGACAATGTCAGCACATCTTCCTCTATCCACAAACCCTTCGTCTCATCATACGAAAGCAGCGGTACGGTGGGCGGCAACGCGCTCCCTGCGCCAAGCCGCCGGGCGCGGTCCACTGGGATAGTGATCGTGGCCGTGGCCCCGGGTTTGAGTTTATATCCGGTCGGCAGGTCAAGCGATCCCGCCCCGAAGCTCTGCAGGAAGGCGCCGCCTCCCGCTTTCGGCACCACTGAATCGTCGCCCGGCATCTGTTGCGGGGAAAGCACGTCGATGGTGGAAATTCCCACCTGGAACGCCGCTGTTGCCGGGTTGCCGCTGGCATCAAGAATCGAATTGGCTGGAATTTCTACTGTGATGCCCGGACCGCAGTTAGGTAGCTTCAGCTGCCGCGGCAGAAGCACCGGATGTTCGCGCGAGCCCTGGCTGTTGCTGACATTTCGTGTTTTCAGTTCCGCCACCGACCGGGGACCATCCCACCAGGCTGGCGCGTCGGTGACATTGCCTTTTCCATCCTGCCACTGCGGTATCGTCAGCGAATTGCCCGCTGCGCCCAAGCCGGCATGCAAGCTGTCCGGTCCCGGGCAGTCCCGCTCGGTGCGTTTGTGTGCAATGCTCACGTTCCGGGTGGGATCAATGGTCACCACCTGGGCAGGACGAAGGATCCACCGGCCGCCCGTGATGGCGCGGTCGTACACGCGAGAATTCAACGCAAAACCTGCTTTGCGAATATTGAGCACGTAGCGGTCTGCTTCTTTCACGGTGGTCTGGAAGCGGCCCGCGGCATCCGTATTCACCACCGGATTGCCGACAATCTCAATCGAAGCATGCGGCACGGGCGTGCCGGCTGGCGTCACGACGATGCCGGTAAAAGGTACTCCCGCCGCGCCTGCCAGCACTGCCACCACGGCTCGGTCGTATCCGCCTTTGTTGTCATACGCTACTACTTCCGCCGTATACCGGCCTGGAGTATTGGGCAGCTCCCACTCCACCTTAGGACCGTTGCTCTGCACCAGCTTGCCCTGGCCTTCGCCGATAAACCAGGCATAGCTCAGCGGATCGCCATCCACATCGCGTGCCCTTGCCTGGACGAAAATCTTAGAGCCGGGGGCTGGATTCTGTACCCGCTTGTTGCCGGCATCAGCGGCGATCAGTGGCTCCAGCTGCGGCCGGTGGTTCTCAAACCTTAGGTTCAACACATTGAACGCCGCGGCTTCGATCTTCGCGTCCGGCAAGATCTCCTGCGAGAATTTCGCGGATTCAATCGCCGTGGTGACCTTCACCTTCTGCTTCGCCGGGACTGCCGGCAGCAGGTAATCGCCGTAATTGTTCACGTAGACCTGCGAGAGCTGATTGCCTTTAGCGTCCTCCAGGCTGACCGTAGCGAAGGAGTTGATATTCAACATCGGATCAAATGTCCGTGGTATGGTGCCGTCGGCGGTCGTCACATGCCCCACCATGGCCACAAATCCTGCACGGCCCTTCAGCGGGATATTTACCGCGCTGATGAACACCGGCTGCGTTCCTGCACTGATGAATCTGGAGTCGCATCCCGCTCCATAGACAGTCGACTTCCAGCAGAGGTGATAGCGGCCCACCTGCGGAGCAAAGAGCGTGAAACGGCCGCTCAAGTCCGTCTTGACCATCTTGCTCATCTTGCGCGTCACCGCGTCTTGCAAAAAAACATTCACTCCGGGCAGGTAGACGTCTTTGCTGCCGCCTTTGCCGATCGCAACCGCGTTTGTCACATCCACGGCCGCTGGCTGGCCAAAGCGCCCCGTGGCGGTAATGTAGCCGCGGACCGCCAGGCTCGGACGGGGCTTCCGCTTGATGGGCAGGACCACACCGGGCTGTACTCTATTCGCGCTGACGCCCGGCTGAACTCTGGGCGTGCCTGACTGCAAGCTGGCCATAGTGCTGCCGGGCTTTGCTATTGGCGTTTCGCCAATCAACGCGAAGGCCCCCAGCGCAACCAGCGCTAACATTGCCGCTCCGGCGAGACGCGGTTTGAAACGAAAGATGTGGGAAGTGGTGCGGCGGCGGGCAAAGAATGACATGTGCTTTCCTTTCTAGCTAACGTGACTTTCAATCAAGAACGGCCTTGAGGTCAGCCATTGGCGAACCTCATGCAACTTGGGCTTCCACCCTATCTTGGCTCAGAATGTAGGCGTTGTCGTATCTGGGAGGTAGTGAACTCTACCCGCATATCGTTTCAATCTTTTGTGTGCAAAGGTCGTTACGTCCTGATGGGCTTGCCAAACTTGATCCTGCGTTTTTAGGACCTCCGAGCATGAAACCGCTTGCAGAAGCACAACGCTCTTTCGTCAGAATAGTGCCGAGAAACGCGCTGTTCGCCCTTCACCTCCGGACAGTCGGCAACACGGAAATCCGGGAGGCCCGATCTCGCGTTCACAAACGGGCTTATGGGAAGCGTACTGGCAGAGATCGGGACTCTTTCCCCCCGCAAACACACAGATAATCACAACTCTGCGATTGCAGCAACTTACTGGTTGGGATAGTGAATGATAAAGGACGTTATCATTCACGATAAGGGGGTCTGATGGAAATCAAGGATTCTGAGTGCGTGGTCACAATGGTCCCAGCTCTACCGCGCGGCGCTTCTTTCCCAACTCCACCGTCCTTCCGGCAATCTCTCCAGCGTATCTTTGCCGGGTATCACTCTTCCTGATGCTTATACCTATGATTCCACTCACCTTCTGAAGAGCGAGACTGATCCGCGTGGTAGCTCAACCAGTTCGCAGTATTATTCGGATGGGCGTTTGCAGAGCATCACCGACGGGATGCAAAACACTACGTCCTTCGCATACGCACTGAATGCCGATGGAACCACGACTACCAATACAACCTTTCCAGACGGGGGCGTTCAGGTGACGGTGGCCAATAGTTTTGGCAAACCTCTCAACGTTACCGATCCGCTACAGCGGACCACAAGCTTCACTTATGAGGGCAACCAGAATCTGATAACACGGACCGATGCGCTGGGAAAGACCACACGTTATACCTATGACGTGAACAGTTTCCAGACGTCCGTTGAGGACCCGCTGCATCATATTAAAAGTAAGGTCTTCAACCGTTTTGGTGGCGTAACGTCCGAGACCGATGCGCTCAGCAATACCAGGATCACCAGCTACGATCCGGATTTCAACCCGATTCAGTGGAGTGACTCGCTGGGACAAATCCAGGCGGCGACATATGACACCGCGGGCAATCTGGCAAGCCTGACCAACGGCAACGGGAAGACAACCAGCTTTAGTTACGACGCGCGCGGCAACATGACGCAAGTCTTAGCTCCGTTAAACCAGACTACAAGCTTTACTTACGATGCCATGGACCGCATCGCAACTCAAACCGATGCGCGGCAGAAGACAATCACATTCTTATACGACGCGCTCGGACATCTCAGCGACAAGATTGACCCGCTTCACGGAAAAACCCACTATGTATATGACGGCAACGGTAATAAAACCAGTGAGACCGATGCCCTGCAACATACCAGTACCTATGAATATGACGCGCTGAACCGCGTGTCCAGGATCACCTATCCCGACCAGACCAGCAAACATTTCACCTATGATTTTCGCGGCAACAAGCTGACCGAGACCGATCAACTCCTGCGCGTCACCACGTATTCCTATGACTTGGCAGGGCAGCTCAGCAGTATAACCTACGCTCCCGGAACGCCCGATGCGGCCACGGTTCTTTACACTTACGACAAAGCCGGGAGGAAGCTCACGGAAACCGACGGGCGCGGCAATCTCATTACGTATGGCTATGATGACGCCGGCCGTCTGATCTCCATGACGGACGCCGTGAACAAGACCACCACGTATACTTACGACGCGATCAACAGGCGCACCAGCGTAAGGGACCCCAACCAGCACAGCACTTCGTCAATTATGACGTGAGAGAGCGGCTGAAGACTATCACTTACAACGACCTGACCACCACCGCGTATACCTACGATGGCATCGGGAACCAACGAACGATCACAGACCAGGCAAATCAAACCACCACGAAAAATTACGATGACCTGAACCGGCTGATTTCGATCCTGGATGCGCGCCAGCAGCTCACGCGTTATACATACGATCTGGCCAACAACCTGGCAAGCATTACCGACGCCAACCTCCACAAGACATCGTTCCAGTACGATGACCTGAACCGAAGGAGCTTGCGCCAGCTGCCGCTGCTGATGTCTGAAACCAGCATCTACGATGCTGTTGGCAATCTTGTTTCCAGGACTGATTTCAAGGGCAAGGCGACAACTTTCACCTACGATTCCCTGAACCGCCTTCTCAGTAAAACGCCGGACCCCAGCTTGAATGAGTCCGCCATCACCTTCAGCTATACCGCAACCGGCAAGCGCAAAACCATGCAGGATGCGAGCGGCTCTACGAATTACATATATGATAATCGCGACCGCCTGATCACCAAGATCACACCCCAGGGTACGTTGAGTTACACATACGATGCAGCGGGCAATGTGCTGACCATTACATCGTCCAACGTGAACGGCGCTTCCCTGAGCTACATCTATGACGTCCGCAATCGCCTGGCGTCAGCCACCGACCAAAGCCTGCTTGCTCATGGCGCAGCATTCGGCGCCACAACGTATGGCTACGATCCGGCTGGAAACCTTTTGGACTACACTTATCCGAACACGGTCCAGACCAGCTACACTTACGACACTCTGAACCGTCTGCTGAGCATGCAGAGCACTTGCGGCAGCAGCATCGGCTATGGAGGCGCAGGAACACCGCTCACGACTTATCATACACACTCGACAGCGTTGGCAATCGCCTGGGCGTGGCCGAGATCAACGGGCGGGCGGCGGCCTACGGGTATGATGAGCTGCACCGGCTCACCTCGGAAGCGATCTCAGCGGACCCAGCGTTGCAGAATGGAACCGTCTCTTACGCCTCCGACTCTGTCACCAACCGTATACAACGCAACTCCAGTGTTCCGGCAGTCCCATCTACGGGCGTACTGACGTATGATGCCAATGACCGGATCACGACCGACGCATACGACGCAAACGGCAACCTGCTGTTGAGTGGAACCGGCAACAACATATATGACTTTGAAAACCGGCTCGTCCAGTCGGGCGCTGTCAGTATTGTGTATGACGGGGATGGCAATCGCGTGTCCGAGACCATTGCCGGCGTCACTACCAGCTATCTTGTGGATACTCAGAATCCCGCCGGGTATCCTCAGGTGTTGGACGAACTGGTCAACGGCTCGGTCACGAGGACTTACGCGTACGGCCTGAAGCGCATCAGCGAGACGCAATTCCTCAACGCCGCCTGGGTGCCCAGCTTCTATGGCTATGACGGTCATGGCAATGTACGAGTTCTGGAAAGCCTTACGGGAGCGGTGACGGACACCTATACATTTGACGCATTCGGAAACCTGATTGCCGCCGCCGGCACAACGCCCAACAACTATCTGTATAGCGGAGAGCAGTTCGATAACGCGTTGCACCTTTACAATCTGCGCGCGAGATATCTAAACCCGTCCACCGGCGCGTTCCTCACTCGTGACCCGTACGAGGGCATATTCCGCGATCCGAATACGCTCCATCCGTACGCCTACGTAAATGCAAACCCGGTGAATGCAATCGATCCAACCGGGCTTGACGAGTTATTGGAGTACTCGGAAACCTCCACCGTGGTCCGTTTTGGAACTCACGGTTTGGATCATCTCATTGCGGAAGGATATGAGCTGTCGCAGGCTGAGGTTGAAGCCTATGTGGAACAATTAGTCCGGGAGTTCCTCGCGGAAACTGCTGTCAATCACGGCGCCTTATTCGATATTCCATTCGCCATGGCGCAGTTGGGGAATGTTCCGTGGGCTGCCAGGGTGTTTATCGTTACGGATGCCTTGATAAGCGTGAGTACATATTTCCCGATTCGGTAAAATGAGTTCAAATGGAATCCGGATTTCGACAACTTGATACTCGAGAGAAAGGTCTGCTGGAAAAACTTCTTGAGGGCGCGTTCCCGGGCCGCGCTGAATTGCGTACGCAACTCAGTTCGTTGACCGCCAAACAAATCGAGAAGGATGGAACGCTGATCCTGCGGTGCGATTCCGGCACTCCATCGCCGGGCAACTATCGTCCCGCAGTAGAGGGCATGTGCAAAGATGCCGACGGTATGGCAATTTCTGTCTTGCTTCACATTGATAAGAACGGCTTTATGCACATGCTCGAGATTATCAAATATGATGGCACGCCGATCGTCCGCTCCCCCTCTGCCTGCGATCTTATGGTCCTGCCTGCGGAAACCAGAGGGCAGAAGCAGGAACAATCAGGTTCGAATACAGCGGAGTGACGCGCCAAGTCCTCAAGGCTTTGCTTAAAATTGCGAGTCATAAAAGCCCCTGATGGACAGGGACCCTATAGAACGAATTGAAAGCGCAATGTCCGCCTGTTGATCTTCGTTTTGGTGACTTTCTCCGTGCCATGATCACGGCTGATCATGATCTCGTGCCGGACGATCCATTCGGCTATCGTGAGCTATTGTTGATGCGTTTCGCCGCCGCGGCATCTTTCCACTTACGTGGAGAACCTTTCTGAAGACGATACGGCGATCTAGGGTTGAGTCACGCTATTCACCTCCTAAGTGAATTTTTTTACTTTCGGGAACTCGCGAGTTATTAGTAGAATTCACGGCGTTTTAACAAAATTAGCTTAGTAATTGACCGCAAAAATTTTGCGGCACGATTGAGGATCACCATTTTGCCGGGACGAGCACCGGGTTTCTAGGGGTGGTAATGCGCCAAACGGAGAGGTCCCGTCTACACGCAATCAGGAAATCCTGTCTCCTGCTGGTGTCGTTGGCAGCATTCATTTCATCAGCGTGGGCCCAGAGCATTACCGGCTCAATTTCCGGCACGTTTGATTCGCGACTCTGCCGGTGCTGTCGACGATCGCATTCACGCTCGTGGCGCTTCCTCGTAGTTTGGGACATAATTTAGAACTTAGAATGAGTCGAGGGTTCCTTTCCAAGTTGGACGCTGTAGCGTTGCCGGTGATGCTGGCGCTTCGTGCAGCCCGGCGAGCAGTGCGTCCAGTTGCGCATTGCAAGGTCGGCGGACTCACCATTGCTATCCGCATCTCGACACCGAATGAACACTATCGTACGGACACCTACGCAACCAAGGAACCCGAGACGATAGAGTGGCTGCGCAAAAATCTGCGCGATGGCGATGTCTTCTACGACGTTGGCGCTAATATCGGCCTTTATTCCCTCTATGCCGCCAAGCTTCGATCCGGCTGTCGTGTTTTTGCCTTCGAGCCCGAGAGCCACAATTTCGGAAACCTCTGTGGAAACCTCCTGCTCAATGGGGTGGAGAATGTCACGCCCTGCTTCTTCCCGCTCTCGAGTCATGAGGCCTTTGCGCCATTTTATGTCTACGATTTACGACCGGGTGGAGCACTCCACTCGCTCGGGCGACCAAGCCCCCTTCGCGATGGGCCGCCGCTGCTAACGACGGGAGCGATCGCTGTCACTATCGATGTACTTGTCTCACGTCACGGATTGCCGGCGCCTAATCTCCTCAAGCTCGACGTCGACGGTAATGAGGAACAAATCCTCGATGGCGCCGCCGCGGTGCTTGCTTCCGGTTCGTTGCGTTCTATCCTCGTGGAAGTGACCTGGCCGGACGAGCAGAAGCCTGCCCTCTCCTGGGCCGAATCTAAGCTTGCCTCCTACGGCTATCACCTTGAGGGAAGAAGCGTCTGGAGCACCGAACTCGGCGGGCAACGATCAGCCAACTTCATCTTCGTGCGGTAAACTGACCTAATGCGCTTGAAGCATAGGCGCGTTCCATTTTGGAACACAAAAGAGTCAGGCCAAGATGATCGAGTATCCACTCTCCTATGGTCAACGAGCTTTGTGGTTTGTGCAGCAGTTGGATCGTTCGAGCGCGGCCTACAACGTTCATCTTGCGTTCCGAATCCACTCACCCCTCGACGTCGACGCGTTGCGATCTGCCTTCCAGGCGATCATTGATCGCCATGCTCCCTTGCGCAGCACGTTTGCCGAACGAAGCGGCGTTCCCTTCCAGCGTGTCGCGGAAAGAATCGAAGTTGCATTCTCTGTTCACGATGCGAGAGCACTCGACGCTACGGCGCTAAGCCGCCGGCTTCTGGAAGAAGTGCAACGACCCTTTGATCTGGAGCACGGCCCCGTTTTTCGCGTAAGTCTCTTCAGAACACAAGATGCGTACGAACTAATCGTCACGGCTCACCACGTGGTCGTGGACATGTGGTCCACTATCATCATCCTTGAAGAGCTTGCCACGTACTACTCGGGCACAACAATGCCCGGGACACTTGCTCTTGAGTACCGCGACTATGTGCGCTGGCAAAGCGAGATGCTTCGTGGCGACGATGGTGAGAGTCTCTTCCGGTACTGGCAAGACGCACTCCGCGGGGACCTGCCCGTTCTCGATTTGCCACTCGATCGGCCGCGCCCACCGATGCAGACATTTCGCGGACGGTCGCGACGTTTCCTCATTGACACACACATCCACACGAGCCTGCGCTCCCTCGCTCGCGAGGAAAGCAGCACACAGTTCGCAGTGCTGGTTGCAGCGTTTCAAGCTTTTCTTCACCGGCTTACCGGGCAAAGCGAGGTGCTGGTCGGCGCTCCCACTGCTGCTCGCAGCCGGCCGGAATGGGACGCCTTGGTCGGACACTTCGCCAATCCAGTTATCATGCGCGCCACCTTCGGGGACGATCCAACCTTCCGCGAATTGTGCCGGCGCGCTGGCGCCGCGGTGATCGGCGCGATTGAGCACCAGGACTTCCCTTTTCCTTTACTGGTCGAGCGGCTCCAGATAGTACGTGATCCCGCGCGCTCGCCGCTGTTTCAAGCGATGATCTCCTTTGAACGGCCGCATCGCGCCGAGGGCCGAAATTCGCCCGCATTTGTCTTCGGCGACGAGCCTGTTCGGCGAGCGCTTGGCCAGCTTGAAATCGAGCCGATACCTCTACTGGGCGACAGCACCCAGTTCGATCTCACGCTGGTCTTTCGTGAATCAGAGAGCAATCTGTTTGCGACATTGGAATACAACACCGATTTATTCAACGACTCAACGATCGATCGCTGGATCAGGCATTTCCTCGTTCTCCTGGAGGGCGCGACCAAAGATCCGGATATAAGAGTTTCGGCGCTGCCGCTGGTTGAGGCAGAAGAGTTGGGCCGGCTGGCACGGTCTTCAGTGCAGCAGGACGCCTCGTTGAATTTCCCTCAGTCTGTGGACAAAGCGATCGCCGAAACAGCGCGCTGCCACCCAAATGCCGTCGCGGTTATTGATGGGCTGCGGTCGCTGTCATACAGCGAACTGCGCGGTCGGGTTGAAAATCTCGCCCGCCGACTTTCGGGGCTCGGCGTGGGAGCCGGCGATCGAGTGGGCTTGTTTGCGGAACGATCCGTGGACGCAGTAATAATGATGCTCGCCATCCTGGAAGCAGGAGCTGCGTGGCTGCCTCTCGATCCGTCATTGCCGAAGGCGCGGCTCAATGCGTTAGTGGAAGATGCCAGGCCCAGCTTCGTGCTTGCGCCTGGCGCTTTGGTAAAGCATGCGCCGGGACGAGCTATTTCGTTGGAAACCGAAGTCCCCCTCGTTCCTCCCGCAGACTCGCTTGGCAATGCGCCCGCCTACCTCATGTATACCTCGGGCTCAACCGGTAGGCCAAAGGGCGTAGTGGTTCCCAACTGCGCACTTGCAAGTCATGCGGTCGCGACGGCGGGTCGGTACGAGCTCGCGCCCAGTGATCGCGTGTTGCACTTCGCCTCGTTAGCGTTCGATGTCGCCATTGAAGAGATCTTCCCGACGCTGCTTGCCGGCGCGACAATTGTGGTGCGGCCATCCGGCGACGTGCCGACTATTACAGAATTCGATGCGCTCCTGCGCGAGCAGCGCGTGACCGTTGTGAATCTGCCCGCATCGTATTGGCATGAATGGGTCACCGAGATCGACCGCGGTCGTGTCGCGATCCCGCCGCATCTCAGGCTCGTGGTGGTTGGCAGCGAACGCCTCCTTCCTGCCTCGCTGTCAGCTTGGACTCAGAATGTTGGCTCGCGGGTTCGTCTGCTTAACGCATATGGCACGACCGAAACCGCCATCACGTCCACGGTGTACGATGCAGGCTTGAACGCCGGCCGCGACGCCGCCAAAGTCGCCATTGGCAAGCCGCTGCAGGGAGTGCGGGTTTACGTAGTTGACAGCCGAATGCAGCTTTTGCCGATTGGCGTCCCCGGTGAGGCATTGATCGGCGGTGAGGGTATTGCGCTGGGCTATCTTACCCAGCCAGGCGAGACTGCGGAGCGATTCATTCCTGATCCGTTCCACGAAAGTCCCGGAGCGCGCTGCTATCGAACCGGTGATCGGATGCGCTGGCGGCCAGATGGCAATCTTGAATTCCTCGGGCGGCTCGATGAGCAGATCAAAATCCGTGGTTTTCGCGTCGAGCCTGGTGAAGTCGAAGCGGCTTTGCGTCGTCATCCCGTGGTGACCGACGCAGCAGTGATCCCGCATAAAGTTGAAGGCAGAGTATTGCTGGCGGCATTTATCGCGCCAATGGAAGTTGATGTCGAGCATCTGAAAAGCCTACTCGCAGAACACCTGCCGAATTATCTAGTGCCAACGCTATTTATTCCTTTACGCGTGCTGCCGAAAACAGCTAGCGGCAAGATCGATCGCCGAGCGCTGCCGTCGCTGGGTGAAGGAGAGGCATCGGCGTCCCGTACTGAACGGTCTGTGGGCACTCGCGCAGAGAGCGCGTTGTGCCGCATCTGGTCGGAAGTCCTCGGCGTTCCGAACGTAGGCGTTAGGGACAATTTCTTTGCGCTGGGTGGCGATTCCATCATTGCCATTCAGGTAATTGCCCGCGCACGGCGAGAAGGAATCCGGCTTACGGTGCAACAGTTTCTCCGTAATCCCAATGTCTCGGCGCTCGCGGCGTTAGCTGAAGAGGCGGGGATTGCACTAGCCGAACAGGGACCGGTAGTGGGCGAGGCCCCACTCACGCCTATTCAGCGGTGGTTTGTGGAACAAGCCTCTCCTGAGCCACACCATGACAACCAGGCGGTGCTGCTTGAATTGCGCGAGCCACCGAACATCCCCGCCCTCGAAGCCGCCATCGGGCAGTTGATCGAACACCATGACGCGCTCAGGCTGCGGCTCATTGGCGACAAGCAGCGATTCGTCGCGCCCCAAGGACCTGTGCCATTTGAGCGGGTAGTGCTTGGCGGCGATGTTCTTGAAGATGCAGCCGCGCGCGTGCAGACGAGCGTGGACCTTGTAACGGGTCCGGTCTTTCGAGGGGTACTCTTCGAAGATCCGGGGGTCCAGCCTCGTCTCCTACTCTGCGCACATCACCTGGCGATTGATGGCGTGTCGTGGCGAATTCTCCTCGAGGATTTGGCAACTGCATATCAGAGTCAGAGCTCGGGAGAACGAGCGATCCTGCCACCCAAAACCACTTCGTTCAAACACTGGGCTGAGCGGCTTTTCGAATACGCGCAATCGAAGCAGCTTCACGACGAAGCTAAACTCTGGCTCGATACTCGCCTCCTGGCAGCTTCCGATGCTCCTACTGATCCAGGACTCGAAGGGGAGGCGCAATCGGTAGTTGCAAGCCTGTCTCCAAAGGAAACGCAAACCCTGTTGCAAGCGGTTCACGCGGGGCATGGTATGCGCATTGACGACATACTGCTTGCCGCGTTAGGGAAGGCGCTCAAGGTGCTCAGGCCGGGGCCGTGGCTGGTTGACGTAGAAGGGCATGGACGCGAAGAGCTGTTCGATGACGTCGATCTCTCCCGCACTATCGGCTGGTTTACCACAGTATATCCGCTCCTTCTGGAATCAGGTGCGGGGCCCGCAATGGTACGCGACGCGCGCCGTAACTTCCCGCATGGCGGAATCGGCTATGGTGTGTTGCGCCATTTGGCGGGCCATTTTGAACTCAGCGCGATACGCTCGGACGTTTGCTTCAACTACCTCGGCCAGTTCGATCAGGCGCTCTCCACCGGCGGGCCTTTCAAGCTCGCTGGTGAAGCGCTTCACGCCTTCCGCAGTCCGCGCGCGCGGCGCAGCCACGCGTTGGAGATCAATGCGCTGGTTTCTGGCGGTTGCTTCTCAATGATGTTTACGCACGTTGAGGCCCAGCACAGCCGCGCGGTGGTCGAGCAGCTCGCAGCAACTTTTCTGGAAGCGTTGCGCGAGTTGACAAGCGCGCCTTTACCGAATCGCGATGCCACATTTGAGGACGTGTATCCGCTGACGCCGATGCAGGAAGGCATGCTCTTTCACACTTTGCTCGACAGTGGCAACAACTACATTGAGCAACTGAGCTGGAAGATTATTCGGCTCAACGTATATGCGTTTCAGCAGGCGTGGGACACGCTCATTGCGCGACACGCCGTCTTGCGCAGCGCCATCATCTTGCAGGAAGGCCAGCATCTGCAGGCTGTGCACCGCGATGCGCGACCCAGGTGGGATCTCATCGACCTGCGCGAATTCTCTTTGGAGGAAAAGCGGCGCCGCGTCGAGGACATTCTTCGGGTAGAGCGCACGCGGGAATTCGAGCTTGACCGCGCGCCGCTGCTGCGTCTCTCTCTTCTCCGCACCGCGGAAGACGAGCATATCTTTATCTTTAGCCATCATCACATTCTCTTTGATGGCTGGTCGCTGCCGCTGCTGCTGGATGAACTGCTTGTGCTCTACAAGGCTGTACTCGACGGAGTTTCCACTGAGCTCCCGCTGGTCGAGCCGTTCCGGAACTATCTCGATTGGCTCGCGCGGCAGAATCGGGCGGAATGGCGTAATTTCTTCCGCGACGCGTTAGGCGATTTCTCGGGTGCAACGAGCCTGCCTCTGCCATTCGATGGCAGCTCACCCGAGTCGGGCGAAATCCTCGATGACAATTACGCGCGCAAAATCCGTGAAGTCGATTCATCGACCTCAGCTGCGCTCGATGCCTTTGCACGTCGTCATGCACTCACGCAGGCCACGCTGTTTCGGGCTGCATGGGCGCTGATACTCGCGCGCTATGGCGGAGAGAGCGACGTGCTCTTCGGCAGCGTGACCTCGGGCAGACCTCCTGATCTGCCCAGCGCAGAAACAATGATAGGCCTGTTCATTAACACGCTGCCCTTGCGCGTCCGTGTGCCGCTCGATGCTCCTTTGCTGCCGTGGCTTGCGCAGCTTCAGGAACTGCAGTTCGATCTGCTTCGGTACCAGCATGCGTCTCTGGCCGAAATCTCCACGCTGACCGAGCTGCCACCCGGCCAGCCATTGTTCGAGACCATCCTTGTCTATGAGAACTATCCGCTGAGCGGGCAGCTGTTCAAGCGAATGGAATCTCTCGGGATGAGCGAATTGCGAGCCTGGGACAAGACGAATTATCCGTTGACACTCGCAGTGTCACCGTGGCCGCATTCGATGCTTCAGATCGTTTACGATCGCAAACGCTATAACGCTTTTGCCATCGACACGCTACTCAGCCATCTGACCAATCTGCTGGGCGCGCTCCCGCAAAGTGCCGAATGCGTGCTTGGAGATCTGTCTTTGCTTGATGACGCTGAGAAGCGCGAGCTGGTAGTGGGTCGCAACGCGACTGCCCACGCAGCATACGCCGAGCGCACATTGCCGCAGCTTTTCGCTGAGCGTGTCGCGCTGCGGCCACAAGCGCCGGCACTCAGCTATGAAGGCCGGCAGATGAGTTACGTAGAACTCGCCTCCCGCGCGCGGGTATGGGCAGGCCGCCTGGCGGAATGTGGTGTCGCCGATGAGGCGCTGGTTGGCATCTATCTGGAGCGCAGCCCTGAAGCAATTATCGCGATGCTGGCGACGCTCGAAGCCGGCGCTGCTTATCTGCCGCTCGATCCGTCCTACCCGAAAGAACGGCTCGCCTTCATGATCAAAGATGCCGGCGTGCGCGCGATCATTACCGACCGAAGGCTTCGCGAGCGGCTACCCGACTGCGCAATAGAAGTACTTTTGGCCGATGAGGTGCCTTCTGCTGATACAAGCGATCGTCTCTTGCCAGACGTGTGTGATCCAGATCGCCTCGCCTACGTCATGTATACCTCGGGTTCAACGGGCCTGCCCAAAGCTGTCGAAGTCACGCATCGCGGGATCGTGCGCCTGGTCAGCTCAGGATTATTTGCACTCGGTGAAGACGACGTTGAACTGCAGCTCGTCTCACTTTCATTTGATCCCTCGGCGCTCGAGATCTGGAGCTGCCTGCTTGGCGGCGGCAAGCTGGTGCTGTATCCCTCGCGCAATCCCTCTCTTGAGGAGATCGGCGATGCTTTACGCGAGCACCGCATTACCTCCACCATCCTCATCACTGGGCTCTTTCCACTCATGGTCGACGAACATCTGGAGGACTTGGTGGGCTTGCGCCAACTCATCGTCGGTGGGGACGTGATGCCACCGAGCGCGGCAAAAAAACTACTGCAGGCAGCATCTGGTCTACGGCTCATCAATGCCTATGGGCCAACTGAAGGCTCCATCGTTGCTACCGCGCACGTCATGACGGAACCGTCCGAGGTTTCCACGCCAATTCCAATCGGAAGGCCTGTGGCTAACGCGCAGATCTATCTTCTCGATCCGGCGCGAAAACTTGCACCGGATGGCATTCCGGGCGAGATCTGGATCGGGGGCGACGGCGTGGCCCGCGGCTACTGTGCGCGGCCTGAGCTTACGGCGCAACGTTTTGCCGCTGATCCATTCTCGGAGCGATCGCGAGCGCGAATGTATCGCACCGGCGATATTGGCTGCTGGCGGCGCGATGGCAGCCTCGAATTCCTTGGACGCGTGGACGTGCAAGTTAAAATCCGTGGTTTCCGTGTTGAGCCTGGCGAGATCGAGGCCGTCCTCTGTCAGCATCCAGCTGTGCGCGAATGCGCGGTCATCACATACGAGTCCGCTCCCGGAGATCGCCGGCTCGCAGCTTACGTCGTGCCGCGCCCGGATGAAAATCTTCAGGGCTCGCAACTGCGCGCGTACCTTAAATCACGTTTGCCTGAGTTCATGGTTCCTTCGACCTTCACTCTGCTGCAACAGCTCCCACGCACTGTGAATGACAAGGTCGAACGCAGCCTGTTGCCGAAGCCCGGCGCCGGGTCCTTGCCAAAAATCGAACGCGTCGCACCACGCACGACGGTTGAGAAGGAGATACAGGCCATCTGGATCGATGTGCTGCGGATCCCAAATGTGGGTATTGACGAAGATTTTTTCGAGGCTGGCGGACATTCACTACTCGCGTTACAGACCGTATCCCGGCTACGTGCGCGCTTCGGTCTGCCGGTGCGGCTTGGCGATCTCTACCAGACACGCACCATCCGGAGCCTTTCGGCATTGATTGAGCAGACCACAGAAAAAAATATGGTTGAGGGGATTGCATGAACCAGGGTTCCGCAACGGTTCCAGCCATTCCACTACGCCCGGGGAAAAACAGCCAACCGCTTTCGTTTGCGCAGGAACGGCTCTGGTTTCTTGATGGGTTGGGTGCTGGAAGTTCGTACAACATACCGATTGCTCTCAAGCTGACCGGTCGGGTCGAGTTAACTGCGCTCAGAGATGCGCTCAATGCAGTCATCGCTCGCCATGACGCGCTGCGCATGGCCTTTCCCGCGCCTGAAGACCAACCAAGAGTAACAGTCACTCGGAGTCAGACCTTGCAGCTCCCGGTCGTTAACGTCGATCCTGGCGAGGCCCTGCAAGCAGCGAGTGCCGTGGTAGCCGAGCCGTTCGATCTCGCACAAGGCCCGCTTGTGCGCGCCAATCTCTTCCGGCTGAGAAGTGACGAGCACTGGCTCGTGATTTCAATTCACCACATCGTATGCGATGGCTGGTCGGTCAAAAACCTCATTTCCGAGTTGGCCGAATCGTATAGCGAGCATCTCCGTGGCCACACCGCACGACTACCCAATCTTTTGGTCCAGTATGGAGACTATGCCCTGTGGCAGCGTCAGCATCTCACGGGTGAAAGCGGAAATGCCGAGCGGGTGTTTTGGCGCCAGGAACTGGAGGGAGTCCCACCGGCGCTGGAGCTTCCTGCAGACCGTCCGCGTCCCGTGAAACCTGCGGGGCCAAGCGCGATTGTGTCGCTTGAGATTCCCGAGCGCCTCGTCACAGCTCTCGCGGAGCTTTCGCAGGACGAGGGAACCACGCTTTTTTCTACTCTACTTGCTGGTTGGCAGACACTCCTTCATCGATGGACGGGCGAGGTCGACTTCTGCGTTGGGACACCGGTCGCCGGAAGAACGCGGCCCGAGTTCGAGCCTCTGATTGGACTATTTGTCAACACGCTCGTGCTACGTGGCGAGCTGTCCGGCGACCCCTCGTTCCGCGAAGTGCTGCAGCGGTGCAGAGAGACTGTCCTGCGCGCGCATGAGCATCAGGACATGCCATTCGAACAGCTTGTCGCCGAGCTACGGCCAGAGCGCGAGTTGGGCCGCACACCCCTGGTCTCAACGGTCATCGCGCTTCAGCACCTCGGCGGCCGCCTTCCCACGCTGGCCGGACTGGAAGTTTCACCCATCTCGCTGCCCAGCAGCGGAGCCAAATTCGACCTGACACTGGAGTTGGCGCAGGATGAAGATGAGCGCAGCCTCTCGGGTGCTCTTGAATATCGCTCCGATTTTTTTGAGCATTCGACTGTGGAACGGCTCGCCGACCAATTCCTGCGTCTTCTTGAGGGCGCTGCGGCCGATCCCGATCGTCATCTCTCCCGCCTTCCACTCCTCGGGCGGCAAGAGCGCCAACGAGTCCTCGTCGACTGGAACGGCGGCAAGTCGAAGTCCGAAGTTCCGATTACCCCTATTCACGAACCGTTTACGCAATGGGCGCGGGCAGCACCCGGGCGGGTGGCGCTGGTCTTCGGCGACCAGCGTATGACATACGGCGAGCTTGATGCAAAGGCCGAGCGGGTCGCCTCCCAACTTTTGGCGCTGGAGATCGGTCCTGAGACGCGAGTGGGTTTGTGTCTTCCCCGCTCTGCCGATCTGATAGTTGCGATTCTTGCGGTTTGGAAGGCGGGAGGCGCGTATGTACCGCTCGATCCAGATTATCCGGCAGAGCGTCTCTTGTTCCTCCTCTCTGATTGCGGCGCGAAGGTAGTCTTGACACAACGCCAACTGCTCGATCGGTTGCCGCCAACGGATGCGCGCGTCCTTTGCTTCGAAGATATGCACGTCGAAGATGCGCTCCAGCAAAAACCAGCTGTGCACGGCTGCGGTCTGGCAGGTCCCTCGAACGCCGCTTACGTCATCTACACTTCCGGTTCCACCGGAAATCCGAAGGGCGTAGTGGTTGAGCACCGGCACGTAGCGCGGCTATTCATCGCGGCGCAGGAACAATTTTGCTTTGACGAAAACGACGTCTGGACATTGTTTCATTCCTTTGCTTTCGACTTCTCGATCTGGGAGATATGGGGTGCGCTTCTCTATGGGGGCCGGTTGGTGGTAGTGCCCTGGTGGGTGAGCCGGTCGCCAGAGGCATTCCTGGAGTTGGCCGAGCGCGAACGCGTCACGGTGTTGAACCAGACCCCTTCAGCGTTCCGTCAACTAATGACCGTCGCACTCCAGCAGCGGAAGCTTCCAGCTTCTCTCAGAACTGTGATTTTCGGTGGAGAGGCGCTCAACGTGCCCAGCCTTTCGCCGTGGTTCGACATGTTTGGCGATGAGCGGCCCGAGTTGGTCAACATGTACGGCATCACCGAAACCACCGTTCACGTTACCTTACGTAGGCTTCGGAGGGAAGACGCGCAGGCTGGGAACGGAAGCGTCATTGGCCGCCCGCTCCCTCATCTCAGCGTCTACGTCCTCGATGCCAATGGTCAGCCCGTGCCCATTGGTGTGCGCGGCGAGCTCTATGTGGGAGGCGAGAGCGTAGCGCGCGGCTACCTGAACCGCGCGGAGCTGACCGCTCAGCGGTTTCTGGAAAATCCGTTCGGCGAGGGAAAGATATACCGCTCCGGCGATCTTGGCCGCTGGCTTGCTTCTGGAGAACTCGAGTATCTCGGACGCGCAGATAACCAGGTGAAGGTACGCGGCTTTCGCATAGAACTTGGCGAAATCGAGGCGGCACTTAGAACGTACCAAAACGTGCGCGAGGCAATCGTGCTCGCCCGGCAGAATGGCGGCATCGAGCCGCGGCTCATTGCTTACGTTGTGTTGGGAGATGTGGTGACATGGGCGGAGCTGCGCGCCTTCCTCGCAGCTCGCCTTCCGGACCATATGTTGCCGGCGGCAATGGTTGAGCTCGAAAGTTTGCCGCTTACCGCGCATGGGAAATTGGACCGCTCCGCGCTGCCAACTCCTGACCACCGGGCCGCCAGCATTCCCTTTGCGGAGCCGGAAACCGATGTCGAACAGCTCCTCGCCGAAGTTTGGCAAGAAGTGCTCGGGATCAATCGCGTAGGACGCAATGACAACTTCTTCCATCTTGGCGGCGATTCATTGCGATCGATTGAAGTCCGTGCCCGTGCGCGGAAACACGGGCTGGACGTTCCGCTTCAGGAGATCTTCCGTCGCCAGACCTTGCACGAGTTGGCAGCAGTTGCAGGGAGATCGCCCGACGCTCTGCAGCCACTCGCTCCATTTGCGCTCGTTGACTCCCAGGACCGCTCACGCCTGCCCTCCGATGCCGAGAACGCTTATCCACTTTCGCATCTTCAGGCAGGACTTCATTATCACAGTGAGGCAAGGGCCGGCTACACGGTCTATCTCAACAGTCTTCGCATCCGCTGTCGCTTCGATTTCGCGGCGTTGCGCGAGGCCGTGGACGCGATGACCGCGCGGCACCCTATCCTGCGTACTTCGTTCGATTTTTCTTTTCAAGATCCGCTCCAAATTGTGCACAAGCGCGCAGAGACGGCAATCACGGTGGACGATATTCGCGATCTTGCGCATGATGAAGACCAAGAGACACGGATCGCCCGATGGCTCGACGCCGAGTTGCATCACCGCTTTGAATGGAATCAGTCGCCGCTCTTCCGCTTTCATGTACACGTACGCAACGACGGCGAATTCCAGCTCACGATGAGTGACGCCTGTCTCGACGGCTGGAGTGTCGGCACGCTGCTCACCGAACTGCTGGCGTATTATTTTGCCCGCGTCGATCGAAAGTCGCCGCCCGAACTGCCGGAGCTGCCTTTCGGCTACAGCGACTTTATCGCTCTTGAGAGAGAGGCGATCGCCAATGAAGAGTCGCAAAAGTTCTGGGACGGCCTTCTTGCCCATGCTGATTTCGCGCCGCTTTTAAAACAGCCTGCCCATGAAGACAAGGAGCCGCACCGCGTCCGGCGCATCGATCTACCGATTCCTGATGATGTCGCCGCCGGGCTCAAGGCGTTAGCTGATTCGCTGGACGTCTCAATAAAGCACGTTCTGCTCGCTGCACATCTGAAAGCCCTCGGCCATCTGACCGGCTCGATCAGCCCGGTCACGGGCTTGCTCGCCAATGGACGTCCGGAGGTTGACGGCGGAGAGCGAATCGTAGCGCCGTTTGTGAACCTAGTACCGTTTTGCCTCAACTTGTCGGCGGGGACATTTGCTGACCTGGGCCGTCGCGCTTTTATCGCTGAGAGCGAGTTGCTTCCGCATCGGCGCTACCCGATGGCTGAACTGAAGAAGCGCTACGGAGGCCAGGACCTCTTCGACACTGTTTTCAACTTTACCCACTTCCATATTTATCGCCGCTTGCGCGCGCTCAGTGGCGATGTGCTCGATGCTACCGGCAACGAAAACACCTACTTCCCGTTGACCGTCCAGGCGAATATGAATGAAAACACGGGCGCGCTTGGGCTTGCCTTTGACTATCAGACCTGCAACTTCGCGACCGAGTGGGTGCGGAAGATCACGGCTGTGTATGAGCGCGTGCTGGGAATAATGGCACGGTGGCCCGGGCATGCGCATGATCTTCAAGGCAAGCTTCCCGAGTACATGGCGCCGGCATCGTTTGCAGAGTTGCCTGCGCTGCCGCGCATGAACCATGGCAAGGTAGACCGAAAGGCGCTGCCAATGCCGGGCTCGAAGCGGCCGAATAGCGGGAAACCGTTCACTCCGCCCGCCACCGAACTCGAAGAAAGGCTCGCCGCCATTTGGCAGGAGATTCTTGGACTTGACCGTGTAAGCCGTGACGATGACTTTTTTCATCTGGGCGGCGACTCGCTTTCTGCTACGCGGCTCATCGCCCGCGTTCGCTACCGGCTCAAGATTGAACTCCCATTACAGGCGCTCTTTGAAGGGCGTACGCTCTGCGGGGTTGCAGAGCGCGTGCAAGTTGCGGAACCTCAGCGCGTAGAGCTGGAAGCGCCGACACTCCGGCAGACGGGGCTGCTACCCCTCTCGTTCGCTCAGCGCCGGCTCTGGTTTCTTGAGCAGATCGGCGCCTCGGCGGCATACCACATCCCAATTGCCATCAGGTTTGAAGGCACGCTCGATCACGGTGCGCTGGCCCATGCGCTGAATGAGGTCGCTCACCGCCACGAAACATTGCGCGCCACCTTTGAGCTGCGAAATGGAGAGCCGGTGCAGGTCGTCCACCCGGGGGATTTTGCACTGACCGATTGCGATTTGCGGACAGGAGCAGATGGCCTCGCGCATCTTCTGGCGGAGGACGCGCGCATTCCGTTCGACATCACACGCGGCCCCCTGTGGCGGGCGAAGCTTTTTCAACTGGATCAAGAAGACCATGTCCTGGCCGTCACGTTCCATCACATCATCGCGGATGGTTGGTCGCTTGATATCTTTTTGCGTGAACTGGCGGCGCTCTACAGAGCTTTCCATCAAGGAACTGCTTCGCCGCTTTTGCCGCTGCAAGCGCAGTACAGTGACTTCGCCATCTGGCAGCATCAGCATCTCCAGCTTGATTCGCAGCTTGCCTTCTGGAAGTGCGAGCTCTCTGGACTTGAACGGTGTGACTTAGCTGCCGATCGCCCGCGGCCCGCGTTGCCTTCTTATCGCGGCGCACGCGTGCCTGTTTCGCTTGATGCAGCACTGGTGAGCGAGCTGCGAGCGTTGTCCCACAATCACGGGGCCACGTTGTTCATGACGCTTCTGGCGGCGTGGCAGGTGCTGTTGCACCGCTTGGGCGCCGGTGATGACATTGCAGTCGGTACGCCCATCGCGGGCCGTCAGCGAGAGGAGTTGGAGCCTCTGATCGGCTTCTTCGTCAATACGCTGGTTCTCCGCACGGACCTCTCCGCTGATCCCACATTTGCGGATCTGCTCATCCAGGTTCAGCGGCGCACATTGGGCGCCTATGCCAATCAGGATGCGCCCTTCGAGCGTGTTGTCGAAGAAATTGCGGCCAATCGCGACACGTCGCGACATCCGCTGTTCCAGACCATGCTGGCGCTTGCGAGCACGCCGCGTTCAGCGGCCGATTTTGCCGGACTGCGTGCAAGCTTTCTCGAAATTGACCCTGGCGCTTGCAAATTTGACGTCGCGATTTCCCTCGCTGAGGACGATGCATCAATTGCCGGAATGATCGAGTACAGCACCGATCTTTTCGATCCTGAGACGATCGTGCGCCTTCGCGACCGGTTTGAGCGTCTCCTCAGGGCCGCCGCATCTGGCCCCGAGCGACGAGTCTCCGAGTTACCACTCATGAGCGCCGAAGAGCAGGACATGCTTAGATGTTTCCTGGACGGTGGACATGCGGCTCCAGACGAACCACGCTGTGTGCACTTGCTCTTTCACGATCAAGCCAAAAAGAATCCCAACGCCACGGCGGTTGTCGCCGGCGCAGCGCGCATCTCATACGGGGAGCTCAAAAGGTGCGCCGATCAGGTTGCGGCTCGTCTGGCCGCTTCCGGGATCGGCCCCGGTGCGCGAGTCGCCTTCCGCGCGAATCGTTCTACTGAAACTGTTGCCGCCATCCTGGGAACGCTTAGCGCGGGCGCCGCATATGTACCTCTTGATTCGGGTTGGCCGGAGGCGCGCGTCGCAGCCATTGTGGCTGAAGCTGGCGCCACCTATGTCAATCCCGCAGAGCTGCTTGCCGGAGATGAGACTCACCAGGTCCAAATGGAACCAACGCTCGACGATCTGGCTTACATCCTTTATACGAGCGGCTCCTCTGGCCGGGCGAAGGGCGTCGCCGTCACGCATCGAAATCTGGCCCACTCAACGGGTGCGCGTCCTGTCGTGTATGGTGAGCGCGTTGAATCATTCTTACTGGCGTCTCCTTTTTCGTTTGACTCTTCCGTTGCCGGCCTGTTTTGGACATTGTGCGAAGCTGGCACTTTGATCATTCCCCCTGACGATTTCCTGGAAGACTTGCCGGCGCTGGCGCAGACGCTCGCTGCCGAACACGTGACACACTGGCTTAGCATCCCTTCTCTATATGCCGCGCTGCTCCGCCATGGAAATATATCATCGTCGTCATTACGCACTGTCATCGTCGCCGGTGAGGCGTGCCCGCCCGAACTGGTGACGCAGCACCGTGCGCTGCTGCCTGAAGTTCGATTGTTCAACGAATACGGCCCTACCGAGGCGACCGTCTGGTGCACCGCTGGGAAGCTTACTGACGCCATTGTGCACATTGGCCGGCCGATTCCCGGCGCTCACGTCGAGGTGGTTGACCGTCATCTGAAGCTGATTCCGATTGGTGTGCCCGGCGAGATTCTCATCAGCGGCGCGGGAGTCGCGGCCGGCTACATCGGGCAGCCGGAAACAACCACGGAACGATTCGTTGTTCGAGATGGAGTCCGCTGTTACTGCAGTGGAGACCTTGGCCGCTTCCGGTCAGATGGATCACTGGAATTGCTCGGACGGCTGGATGACCAGGTCAAGATCCGCGGCGTCCGTGTCGAACCCGCCGAAATCGAGGCGGTGCTCGCGTCGCACCCGGGAGTATCGGCTGCAGCCGTCGTTGCAGTCGAGGGCAACCTGGTAGCGCATGTCTGCGCCGCTCAACCCAGCGAAGACGAACTACGCCGTTTCCTTGTCGCACGTCTCCCCGAGGCACTCGTTCCTCGCACGTGGGCTTTTCACCGCGAGCTTCCAAAAACGACCTCCGGCAAGATCGACCGGCGCGCACTTATTGCAAATGGATTCACGCGGAGCGCGGCAGCAGTTGCTCCACGAGACGAGACTGAGCGCGAACTATTGAGTCTCTTCGAGCAGCTTCTTAGCATACGACCGATCGGTATCAGCGATGGCTTCTTCCAACTCGGAGGTCACTCGCTGCTCGCAGTGGAGCTCATGGCGCGAATCGAAAAGCAATTCAGACGCCAGTTACCACTGGAAGCGATTTTCCAGGGAGATACGGTCGCCGATCTTGCCGCCATGCTGCGAGAGCCAAGCCCGATGCAGAGCTCACCGCTGATCTTGCTTGAACGCGGAGGGGAGTGCACGCCTTTCTTTTTCGTCCATCCAGTGGGCGGTACGATTTTGCAGTATCGTACGCTCGCACGCAGACTGGGCAAGGAGCGGCCGTTCTACGCACTTCAATCGCCAGCTCTCGAAGGTAATCCGCTGTCGTCCGACATTACCATTGAAGCGCTTGCCCAGAGTTATCTTGACGCGGTGCAGAGAGCGTTTCCGAAGGGGCCGTATCTACTCGGAGGCTGGTCGTTTGGCGGTTTGGTTGCTATTGAAATCGCGCGAGCGCTGCGTCACGCCGGCGAAGAGGTCGCATTGGTGGCACTGCTCGACAGCCATGCCCAAAGCGATCCCTATGCCGACCCCAACGAACTTGCCGCGTTGGCAGCCTGGGAGCTGGGCGATGGCCAATCCTGGCCGCACCGGCACTTTGCAACGATAGAGCGAATTGTGCATGCTCATCTCCGCGCGGTGCGCCGCTGGAGTCCAAAGCCATACGACGGTCGCGCGCTTCTATTTGCTGCTCATCAGCGCGGTGTCGTACGCGACGCGACACTGGGCTGGGGACCGTTGCTGCCGCAGCTCTCGGTAATCGAGGTCGAGGCAGATCATTTCTCGCTGCTGCGTGAACCGGCCGTTGACGAGGTCGCTCGAAAGATTTACGCCGCACTCGCAGGAAGACTATGAGACATCCATTAACGTCCCACACTGATTTGACTTTGCCTATGAAGAACTCTCCGGATGCGGAAATGACTGACAAGCTTCGCGAGCTGATTGAGCAATGGCGTGTGGAGCAGCGCGGCCGCCATGAGCGCATTGAGCCGTTTGCAAAGATCGCGCTCGGCGAGATGCCTACCGGCGCTCCACCGCTGCAGGATCCCGAGCTTTACTTTTGGCCGGGACTGGAATCGCAGCCGTTCCACGATCGTACCGTTCCCTGGATGGCGGAGCTCGAAGCTGCCTATCCGGCCATCCGTGCCGAACTCGCAGGCCTTCTCGATGCGAAGATCGCTTTTACCCCATACGCCCAGGGCGCCGACGCGCGTTATCGCCAGAAAAAGTTCGGCCTTGAAGAGGGTTCTGACCGCTGGTCGATCTACAACTTGTTTGACCCAGCGGCAGAATCGAACTGCCCGAAGACGGTCGATCTCCTGCGGCGCTGGTTCCGCGATGAACTTGGCGAGCCGATGACGGCGCAATTCTCTGCGCTACGCTCCGGGGCCCACATCCCTGCGCACTGCGGCGTCTCAAACGCATTCCTCACCGCCCATCTCGGGCTGATCGTACCCGAAGGCTGCCGCATTCGGGTGGGAAACGAAAAACGCCAATGGAGTGAGGGACGCGGATTCGTCTTTGACGACTCCTTCGAGCATGAAGTGTGGAATGAGGGCGACTCGAGACGCATTGTGCTCATCGCGCGCTTCTACCATCCGACGCTAACTGAACCCGAAATCGAAGCACTCGGCATGCTGCATGAGCGTGTTCGCGCGCTCGTCGGCGAGAATACAGCGATGCAACGGGAATTGCTTCGCAGCCTGCGAAGGAGCAGTTGAATAAAAAAAGGACGAAGATGCCGATATTACCACTTGAAGAACGGGCTGCACTCGATCCCGAGGATTTTTCTCAGGCTTTTCTTGTGCAGAATCGCCCTGTCATCATGCGTCGCGCAATCGCACACTGGCCCGCGGTCCAGAAGTGGTCGCCAGAATATCTGCGGGCGATGGTGGAAGGAGCGAGAGTAGTAATCCAATCAAAGTCTGATTATGGCCTGAGTGGATCGAAGCGGCATTTTGAAGAGAGTAAGGAAGTTGACTTCGCAAAAGTCGTAGACATGATGACGCTCGATGATGCGCCTGACATATCCTATGTCCGGCAGACACGAGTATGGAAAGACATTGCAGCGCTTGTGGATGACATTCAGCCTCTCAGATATGGGCCGGCAAACCTTGCCAGGACTGACGGCAATCTGTGGATCGGGCCTGCGGGAACAATTGCAAATGCTTACCAGGAACAAATGAAAGGAAAGCACGCCGCGAGGGATACGGCAGGATTTGGATCCGAGGACGCTGACGAGGATCACATGCTCAGCCAGAGCGCATGACTGAGTGCGGCACTCTCGACTTCCCTTCCCTCGCAAGTTGTGGACACGCCGGGCCGGATCGCCAGATGGGCAGTTTGTTGATCTTGGTAGCTCCTTTTTTGGCAGCCCTTCGAAGACAAGTTGATCAGTTGATGTCAAAGGGGCCGCAGGGGGCAATGCTTGCGCTATTTCATCCTTCCCTTGGCGAACCTCCTTCCGATTCGTATTCAGGTTAGCCACGTGATAAATGTAGGAACCTTTAGATCTTCCAGGTTAAGCATGTTACCGAACATCAACCAGTTATTTGCCAAGAGACTCTTCATTCCCGTAGCGGTGTACCGCGCGCGCGATTTACGGTGCTTGATCGTGCGGCACCGTGCAGGTGCTGGTTGTGTTGACCACATTGCCAGCCGCATCGGTCGCAGTAGTGGTTAGTGTGTACACTCGCCACGAGCTCAGTCTCCTAAGCGTTAACAGTGCTCTTCATCACTTGCCGTCTGATGGCGCCTTGTATCCCCACTGCTGCTTCTTGTCCCGATTGTTGTTCCAGACGAATGCGTAGTTGATCTTGATCGAGAATTGCTGCTGGAACAAAACGTGGTAGTCGACCTTGTTTTCAAACAAAAAGACCGTATATGTAGGCTCGAAAGAGAGGTTGGGGAACACACTGAACTTCACCGTCTGGTCGAGCGCGTGCCTGAATCTCACGTCAGTCGAGTTGTCTCCACCTGAGTTGAAGAAATAGTCGCCTGAATTCTTCATCTCGTACCCGAGTTGAGGCGCGAAAGGAACTTGCACCCGCGAGTTCCAGAAAAGCCCGTACACATCCATCGTGACCTTGATCGACGAATGCCGCAGCAGTTCCTGCACTACCTTGGGATCTTCTCCATTGGCATGCAAGAGTGTCGAGTAGGTATGGCGGAACGTGTGCCAGCTGATGTTGCCGATGCCCAATTGTTTTGCTACTGGCTGGATGAAGTGCCGCATGATCGTCGAGGGCCAATAAGGTTGCTTGCCGCGTTTCACCCTGCTCGGTGTGAATCGCTCGCAAACACCCAGTCTTCACCCTTCTTGTAGGCCGCCTCTACTCCGATCGGCAATGAGGCGTGCACTGTTCTCATCCAGTTTGTTGCTCAGCCAGAGATAACCTAAAATCGTCGAGAGCGTGTCCCTTAGCAGCAAAAATATCTCCGGATCCGGTTGAATACTCCTTTAATTCCTCGGAACACGAAATCGAAGTAATCTGATCACTCACAAGATACAGTTGAAATCCTTTGTCTTGCAAGAACTTACATACCTGTTCCGGAGGCACGATCCAGGGATGGAGTTCGACTAATAGCGATACCTCATTATTGCCAAGCATTTCTTCAGACCCTCGTAAAACCGCTAATTCTGCGCCTTCCGTGTCTATTTTGACAAAGTCCACATGGCCGAGTTTCTCCTTCTTCACAAGAGCGTCAAGCGTTAGCAGGTTTGTTTGACAGGTGACGCCGCGATTGCCATGCCGTTCTGAGAAGAGCGAATACTCGGTTCCTCCGGTATCGCCATCATGGAAAAGAGCAGCTGTGCCCTCCATGTCACAAAGGGCAACCTGGATGGCTTTCGCGAATGCCTGAATTCCATTCCGTTCAAGGTTCGCCTGAAGCGCCGAAAAATTGTCAGGCGCAGGCTCCACGGCAAGCACTCGTCCTGTGGGTCCGACAAGATGGGCCATATAGATTGTGAAATGCCCTACGTGCGCACCGATATCCACAACATGGCTCCCTTCGCGAAGAACGCGACGCAGAAGCCGCATGTTATGAGGCTCCCAGGACATTGTTGCAATGGTCCTCAAGTCACGCCAGAAATTGAAAGAGAATTCAGCACAGCCGCCCGGAATCGGTAAAATGGCGGGATTTTCATGAAGCTGTGAGAGAAGATATGACTTGGCAGCCGAATCGAACTCTGTAGAACTGATAATTGCACATAGATGTCTCACGCTTTGCAGCCTTTGTTCTTCCGACTGAGCCGCCAGAGCAAATCCTTCGAGCTGGGCCCGCAGGAAATCTACAAGCGTCTGCTGTAGACGTTTAATCGGCGATGCGGTACTCATGTCTTTTAACGATGCGGTACTCATGTTCTTCTCCTTTCGGAATACAGTGAGATTTCGATGTTCAGGACGGCATTGAGAGATGAAGAGCGCTCTTGACTTTTTCTTCCAACAACGCCTCGGCATGTTGCCAGGCTCTTTCTTGTGATCTTTTTCGGCGGCGCTGGTCAGCAGAGCGCTCATGCAAAACAGCAAACATTGTTTCCATGGAGCAGGGGCCTGGCCCTCCTCCATATTCCAATGACTGAACAACAGAAGAGGGATCAAGACCCTGGAATGAAACTGGAATATGGGTGCTCGCGGCCACTTCGGTGGCGGTCTGGTCGAGGGAGTTTTCTGAGCATTCAATGCTTTTCAGTACTGCCTGCCCGATCAGCCTATGCGCTGTTCGAAAGTCCAGCTTTGCTTCCCTGACCGCCCGGTTGGCATATTCCGTCGCTACGGTGAAGCCGTCCCCGGCCCGCCGCAGCATGGCTTCCTGATGAGGACGGGCGGCAGCAACGACAAGACGCGTGAGGACCATCATCTCTGCCAGACTTCTAAGCGCTTCCCATGCCGGTTTAATGGCTTCTGTTCCCACAGCGATGCAATTGGTAAATGGCATCGCATGCATGGGGGCCGCTGCCTGCACAAAAGCGCCAATCAAAGATGCAGAGCGTCCCTGAACATGTTCCAAAATAAATGGGTTCTTTTTTTGCGGCATGGCTGAACTTGACCCGGTAAGTTCATCCGGCAGCCCCAGAAAACCAAATTCCGCCGTGGTCCACTGGAGAAAATCAGTTGCCATCCGCCCCAGGGTGATGGAATAGACTGAGGCGGCGGAGAGAAAACGCAGGACCAGGTCGCGAGAGGCAACTGCGTCTAGGGAGTTCAATGGGCCGGTGGTAAACCCAAGAAGCTCAGCCGTTCGCGATACGTTGATGGGAAACGATGTCCCGGCCACAGCGCCCGCGCCTAAAGGGCAGGATTGAAGGTCGTGCGCTGCTGTAAAAATTCCTTCCAGATCGCGGGAAAGAGCTGCGGCCACTCCCGCCAGATAATGGCCATACGTGATTGGCATCGCGGCCTGCCCGTGCGTATACACAGGCATAACTACGCCGGCAAACCGGCGGATCCTGTTCAGCAGTACCGCCTGCAGCCGAAGACCTTCTCGAAGGATCCTTAAGTAAGGCTGGCGCAGCTTGAGTTTCAATATGGTTGAATTCAGATCGTTCCTGGAGCGAGCTGTCTGCAAAATGCCTCCGACTTTGGCGCCATGGCTTTCAATCAGGTAGTCTTCATATAAAAGGAAGGTCCCTCGCGGCGCCTCTCTTCCTTCCAACGGGCTGAAGTTTTGTTTCTGCAGTCGGTCAATTGCGGCCAGCAGCTTTGCGCCCGCGTGGCGATCAACAATCCCGCATTCCATCAACATCAGGATATGCGCCTGATCCACGCGGCTGATGAGCCACAGTTCCTCGGCCTGCGGTCCGTTGCCGGTGGCGAACAATATCCGGCGCGCGGAGGGCGTCAGCAGTTTGCGTATTCTACCTGTGTTTTCCATGCGCCTATTACTCTTTCATTTGTACGTCGATTTTAGCCAGCGCCGCTTCCGCGACCATCGCCGCTGCCGCCGTCTCTCCACAGGCGATCACATGTCCCATGCGGTCTCTGAAGTCATGCTGCACCTTGATTCGCTCGCCCGCACCCGCGTACATTTCCGCCTGCGAGACTCCCGGCGTTTGCCGTGCTTCGTCGAGTCCGGCAATGCGATGAATGCCCCCATCTCTTCGTGGCGTAATAAACCGGATTGAGGCATACCGTCTCCCGTCCACAGCCATCTCCGGCGCTTCACCGGCGGCAAGCATCAGCGTGGCTTTCACCAGGTCCACACCGTACGCCAGCCGGACGATTTCCGGAATAAAGCCGCCGGCCAGCCGCGGATTGATCTCGATAATCGCCGCGCCTTTCTCGGTCAACCGCAGCTCTACATGGACAGGCCCCCACGTCAACCTCATCTTCTTCAACGCAGCTTCCGTTACCTCGACAATATGGGCCGCCGTTTCCGGCGGAAGAACGGCGGGAAAATCGTGCCCCAGTTCCACAAAAAACGGCTCGCCGGAAACGTGCTTGCGCGTGATCCCGACGGCCTTCCCATTGAAGCCTTCCACGGAAAACTCCGGCCCCACCATGTACTCTTCCACCAGGAATTCTGGAGGCGTCGGAATGCCTCTTTCATTTTCAGTTCGGTGCAGCAGGAAATTGCCGTGCTCGGCCACCTCCGCGCGCGTCTTACACAGGCGCACGCCGAAGCTCCCGCTTCCAAACAGCGGCTTCAGCACCACTGGCAGCGGCACCCTGTCCAGTGCGGCCTGGCCTTCCTCCATGGAATGTGCCAGCTGGAATTTGGGCGCGTGGAACCCCGCGTTGTGCAGCAGAGTCCGTTGCCGCCACTTGTTGCGGCATTGCTGCAAAGCTTCGGCATCCGGCGCCGGCAGGCCATATTCCTGCGCCAGTTGCGCGGCCGTGTGAATGAAATATTCTGAGCTTGAAAAAATCCCGGCAACGCGCGCCTCGCGTGAACGCTCACCCACGGCGTCCATTAGCCGCGGCAGTGACGAAGTTTCACACGTCACGCACTCCACCTCGTCCTGCTGGAGAAAGCTGTACCGGCTGGGCGACTCCGCAAACACCACAGGCCTGTAGCCGCATTCCCGCGCCATGCGCGCAAAAATCCGTCCCGTGCCGCTGGTGTTGCTTTCGATGAATAGCACTTCCGGCGTTTTCATATCGCGATGGCAACCGGGCTGCCCACCACCTCTGCATACGGCCGTTTGCCCCACTCCATCCGCGACCACGTTGGCCCCGCCAGCAGCGGATTGCTCACCGTCCTCGGCCACTCCGGAAGCGCCTCCAGCCACAGATCGTTCTGCTTCAGGTAGTCATTGTTGTAGATCGTGTCCGTGTAGCGATAACCGTCATCCGGGAAGATGCACACCACCTTGCTTTTGGGGTTCTTTCTCGCCCAGTGCCTTGCCACCAGCCAGGCTGCGCCGCTCGTTCCTCCGCAGAACAGGCTGGTTTGACGATGAAGCTGCCGTGTCGCCGAGTATGCCTCCGCCGCCGTGACCCAATGCACTTCATCGAACACGCGATGGTCCAGGTTCTTCGGCAGCACGCTGTTGCCCAGCCCTCGCAACTGGCGAACCTGGTCGGGCTGCCCGAACAGGATGCTCCCAAAAGTGTCCACGCCCACCGTGACCATCTCGGGAAAAAGTTCGTTCAGGTAGCTTGACGTGCCGCACATCGATCCGCCGGAGCCCACCGTTCCCACCAGGCAATCCACGCGGCCCAACGCCTCTACGAGCTGCGCGGCAAAAAAGCTGTACGCGCCTGGATTCGCGGGATTGTCGTATTGATTCACCCACCAGTGGTTGCTGTCGGCGTCGCGCACCTCGCGCAGCTTGCGCAGGCGCGCGCCCTGATATCCACCTTCGGAAGCGGGCGCGGAAACAATCTCCACTGTCGCTCCCAGATCTTCCAGTCGACGCCGCAAAAAGCCGTCGCACGCGTAATCACTTACGATAGTCAGCCGGTACTTCATCAGGTTGCAGATGATCGCCAGCCCCAGGGCCATGTTTCCGGAAGAGGTCTCCACCACCAGCGACTGCGAACTGATCCAGCCTTCTTCGCACGCTCTGCGCAGGCAGAATTCGGCCGGAAAGATCTTCATGAATGGAAAAACCGCCGCCGTCAGATTGTGCTCCAACGGAATGAGCTTAGGACGATATGAATTGAGGATTGCTGAATATCTTTCTTTCATTGCTCCTATCCTGTAAAAATTTATGTTTGAAACCGCAAGGTATCGGAAAGCCCGATTTCATCCAGGCAAGTCCGCACCCAATCCACTTTCGCTTCCAGCCTCGGGTCCTCCGGGTCCAGCAGTATGCTCATCACCGTGCCCGAATGCGCCACCGCTACGCCCAGCGCGCGGCAGTTCTCCGCGATGCTGCGGATCTCCTCGAACTTCGGCTTGGGGAGAAATGACTGGTTGATGTTGGCACTTGCCGTGGCCACTCTGCCCAGCAGTTCCAGGTCGTTTTGCAGGATGCCCCGCCGCAACGCGCTTGTGAGGGTATGAAAAATTTGTCGCTGCCGCCAGGAATACACCGCTGGCGGATGATCCAGGGTATGCACATAATCGCCACTGGCCGTGTCCACGCCTACCACTTCGAATTTGGGAAATGCCTTCGCATAGTCCTCCAGCACCGTCCCTTCGCGATGGGCAAACAACACCGCCCGCTCGAACATGAAGTTGTCGCTGGCCATCTCCGCCCGCACCACAATGCGCGCCACCTCGCACTCGTCCAGCGTGCACCCGGCTGCATCCGCCACCGCATGCACCGCGGCCACGCAGTCGGCCGTGGAACTGCCGCACCCCTTGGCCTCCGGCACCGTGGACTCCACCACAATATCTCCGCCGCTGTACGGCAGGTTCAGGAATGCCGCCGCCAGTTCCACCACGTGGCGCGTCTTCTGCTTATGCACCGGGGTCACGCGATACTCGCAACTGTATTTCGGCCGGTACGTTACCTCTGAATACATCGAGCGGCAGGGCAAGCTCACCAGGCAACGCCGATGCACGTTTTCCGCGTCCTCGATCTGGCCCTGGAAAAGTTCGCCATGCTGGGCAATGCTCCTGCCTTTTCCTGTGCGTGGGGCCTTGCCATTGCGGTTGGAAACAGGAAGAGTCTCTTTAAAAGTTGCTTTCATGGTTCTCCGAAGTTCTGGTAAATGTAAAGGTGTCAATACAGGAAAATGGCTAAAAGGGATAAAACTCGGAGCGCCGGACCATCGCTATGGGCTGCCGCAGGCGCTCTCGCTTGCATGAGTGACTGTGGAGCGCAGACGTGCCTGCGTTTGGTGGAAGAGCAGCCCTTGAGAACCGTGTCTATATAACGGATGAATGAAATTCCTACTCCTTTAGGTCCAGCACCACCAACCGCATCTCGCTGGTGTACTTCTGCCCATCCGCATCCGGGAGCCATAGCTGGTCTGGGCCGGGCATCATTTCAGAGATGACCACGGGCTTCCTGGGGTCATCGCTTGCAAGCACCCGCCGCGCCATTTTGCACAGGATCTCCACGTAAATCGGGCTGTCAAAATCGATGAAGCACGGTTTGGTTTCCACATGCACTTTAACGAACGCAAAACGCGGCAGATTGTTTTGCCGCATCCATCTGCGGGCTGCAAGGTAGCGCTGGCTTTCTTCTTCCATGTGGATAAACTTCAGGCTTTCCGCCGCAAAGCGCCACGTTTCCCGGCAGATGATCAGCCGGTCGATGGTGACGCGCGGCACGTGCGCCCACTGCGGCGCAATCTTCATGCAATCTGTCGATTGCGCGGAAAACACCTCGCCGAAAAATTCGATCACGTCGAACCTCAGCCGTCCGTCCCGCGTCCGCACCTGGATCCCGCGCGGCGTGTTCTCCACCACGAACGCTGCAATCGGCATGGTCTGTGACCGCGGCGCGCTCGCCGGGGCGTCCGCTGAGATCTCTAGGTGGTAATCTTTCGCTGAGACCAGCGCGAGCATGTTGCGCGTCGTCATTCCCGGCCATTCCCGCGGCGGCACCGGGACCATGCGCGCCTCGCCCATGTCGGACGTGAAAGCCTCGGTCATGGCCGGCGGGTCCGGATGCTGCGCCATGGCGAATACGCCCCGCATCGTATTCACCGCCATGTGCAATTCGCCCAGCACGAATGAATAATTTCCCTGCTGGATGCTCTCCACGCTCTCCGCCGCGATCATCACGTCGGGGCTGTGATAGCGTGCGCGGTTCCATCCCGCCCGCGCCGCAGCGAACGCCGTTTCCACGCGCTCCCGCAGCTCTTCACTGGTGAAATCCACGCGGCTCTCTCCTTCCGGCAGGTCCAGGATTTCATTCCACAACGCCTGGTATTCCGGGATGATCCGCTCAAATAGCCTCAGCTTGGGATCCAGGATTGCATCCTGCGCTTTAAACCAGAATTGCAGAAGGTCAATCGTGGTCCGGCGCGACTTGCGGGCCAGCTCGTTATAAGTCTCCTGGAGCGCATGTCGGTATACTGTGGCGGCGCGATGCGTGAACCAGCGCGCGCTGGTGATCAGCAGTGACAGCGGTTTGGCCAGTGCGATGGCCACCTCCGGCCCCATATCCAGTTGAATATTGCGTCGGCAATCCTGGTAGATAAGCGTTCTGCCCGCGTACATCTGCCCCGCGGCCCGGCTCGCCGATTTGCCTGTCAGCCGGACAAAGCTTTCTTCCAGTTCGCCCAGCGCGGTGTCCAGCCGGCCCGCATCGCCGATGGCCTCACCCACTCTGCTCCGGCCCGTTTCCAGTTCGTCCAGCATCTGGAGTAGCCGCTGCCGCATCTCTTCGTTTTCGATCCGTTGCAGCTGGCTTCGCAGCCTGCGCTCGGCGTTGGCTTCGCACGCTATTTCCAGCTGCCAGCGCACCAGCCCTTTTTCCGTCAGTTGCTCCAGGATCTTGTACGCCTGCTCCTCGCCATGAATCCCCGCTGCCCGCGTCTTGATCAGCTCCTGCGCTATCTCGCGTGCGGTTTTCTCGCCATTGCATTTCTTCAGCACCGCCGCATGCAGCGGAGGCATCGTCGTCACCGCTCCTCCGGGCACATGCAGCGTGATGCCATCTATATAAACGGTGGGCGCGCGGCGCGGGACCAGCCACGGCCGCAGCGTTTTGTCCTCCCCCATTTTTTCCGCCAGCAGCTCGATGCACCAGTCCTCAAAGTACATGCCCGAGCTTTCGATCAGCTGCTTGCCCGGCTGCACCATCGTCCCTGTCGCTTCCGCCACGAACTGTCCCCAGCCGATTGGGCCGAAGAAGCCGATGGAATCGTTCTTCACGCAGTAGCGCTGAAGGTAATTGGCGATCATCTCTTCATTCTGGCGCTCCTTGAAGCCGCGTTTCTTCTGCCCTGAAGCCACTTCCGCCAGGGAATGCAGCACGCGGCGCAGCGCTCCCCGGTTCTGTAGCAGCACGGCCTGCCTGAACGTATTGTCCTGCGCGATGGCGGCAATCCTCCCTGAAATGGCCGCAATCTCTTTGCGGAAGCTCGCCTCGAACTCGCTCCGGGCCGCTTCCGCACGGCTCACCGCTTCCACCGCCATCTCATGCTCCCCGCTTGCTGCCGCGGTTTTTTCTGGTATCCTGCCTTTTCCCAGCTGCTTGAGCGCGCGCGTCAACGGTTTGCGCTGTTCCGGATCGGAAATGCCGTCGAGTTCCCGGCGCAGCGCTTGCCGCAGCGTTTCCTGGCCCTCTTCGGTCCGCTTCTCTGATTCCAGTATTTCGTCTGCTGCCGCCGACGCGCCCTCAGCGGCGAGCTGTAGCACCAGGTGTGCCGGAAATCCCGCTCCGCGCAGGCACACCGATCGCCAAAAAGCCCAGTCCGCGCCGGCCATACCGATCAGGTGTTCAGGCAGGTCCTCCTTCAGCTCCGCTGAAACTCCCGTGTTGCTTGCAACCTCGCAGGTTTGATCGAAGCCAATTGTCATCATCTTCTCCCATTGATTTCTCCGCGCATGTGAAAGGCGGCCCGCACCGCCGCGTGATACGGCTTTCTCTACTGCCTTCCTGAGCGACTCCGAAGAAGCGGCGCGCGACTGAGGAGGAATCGAAGTTGAGCCGTACTGCGGGCGTTTCAGCCCGCAGACGGAATCCTGAGCGCAGGGCAGGAGCCAGCGAAGGCCCCGGTCAGTGCCCATCGACATCTCGCGCCAGGATTTTTCACAAGAAATTCGATTGCTAAAACATGATCGAAAGCGGTCGCCCCTGCTACTGTGCGACCAGCTGGCCGGCTCCGCGCGCCATTTCAATGTGCGGCGCCAACGCCTCGTCGATCATCACCAGGTTTAGGAACCTGCCATTCTCCTCAAACACTAGCCTCTTCTGCTTCAAAAGCATCAGGCCCTGCTCCATCTCTTCCGGTGTGAATTCCGCCCGCAGGCCCACGTCATCCAGGGTCCGGGGCGTGTCCAGCATGAACAGCAGCAGCAGGTACCGCGGGCTGATCTTGAATTCCGCCGCACGCTCGCCAAACCGCGAGTCGCTGATGATCATCAGCTTCTCCGCCATTCTCAGTTCCAGCCGCGGACGAGTGCCCGCCCATCGCGTGTGCCATGATTTGACTTTCTCCCGCAGTGGGCCAAGCCATTGCGCCACGTCTTTCAGGTATTGTGCGGAATAGTTTGTGTCCGTGAAGTAATAAGCCATCTGGCCCAGGCTTTCACTGCTGAAGGGATAGATAAAGCTATAGAAATCATGCGGGCGCAACTCCAGCCCATAATCCTTCGCCTTCATAAAGTACGGGCTGTACCGGTCAAAGCGCACCGGGAAGACCCCGGATGGCGGCGGCACATGCGCCAGCAGCGGCAGGTCGTTCACATACTTGCGGTAAACCTCCGCGGTTTCACCCGGAAAACCGATCAGCAGGTTCCACGCCGGAGAAATACGGTGCGTAAGGCAGTTTTTCAAGAACCGGATGTTCTGGAATGCCGTCGTGCCTTTCTTCATCAGCTTCAGCGTGGAGGTCGCCAGTGACTCGATCCCCGGCTGGATCTCAGTCACCCGCGCCTTTGCCAGGATGGCCATGTCTTCTTTCGTCAGGTCCGCTTTCACTTCATAAAAAATGTTGATGTCTTCCGGCGGCGTCAGCTGGCCGAATACCTGCGCGATGTATTCCTTCGGCATTATGTTGTCGGTGGCCTGGAAATTCTTGCAGCGCCCGGCATACTGGAAGAGATGGTGGAATTGCTCCAGGGCCTTCGCCACCGGCATCGCCTTGTAGGCCATGATTGTGCCGTTCAGCCCGCAGAACGTGCAGTGCGCGCGCTGTCCCCACCAGCAGCCCCGCGAAGTCTCGAACATGATTGTGGGTTTCAGCTTCGCTCCCGGCGTGCGCTCGGTCAGATCCAGGAACTCGCTGTAATCGAAGCTGGCGTATTTGCCGACCTCGATTTCCTCTCCCACCGTTTGCGCTTGCGGGATCTCTCGCGACACATTCTGTCGTGAGAACACCCCTTTCACCGCGTGGCACTTCTCTTCGTCGTTTGCCAGCTTATGCTTCAGGAACTCCGGGAATGACTTCAGCGCCGGCCCGGAGAAAACGAAATCCACCTCCGGCACATTCTTGATGATCTGTTCGCCCATCGGGCTCTCGCAGTTCGCCCCACCCATCACGATCACCATCTCCGGCTTCCTTTGCTTCAGCCTTTTCGCCAGGGCAAAGCTGGCCACGTTCTGGCAAAACATTGAGGTGAACCCCACCATGTCATAACTGTCAAGATGGTATTGATCGATCAGTTTTTCTAGCAGCGCGCCTGCCTCCTTGCGCAGCTTGAGCAGGAGTTGCTTGCGCTGGATCATCTGGCCGTCCAGCTGCGGAAAGAACCGGCGCAGGTAGCGCTCCGGATCGTCCTGGGCGTGGGGAAACGCTTCTTTCTTGAAGAACCAGTCTCCAGCCCCGCACATATTCGCCTCCAGCGAGCACGATATGTCGGTATAGATCTGTCCTAGTTGAATGGACACGTCATAATTCAGATAATGAATGTCCGCCATGGCTTTGCCGGTGCATTCATCGCTGACTGCTGATTTCAATTGCAGTAACGCCACTGAAGGCAGTGACGTTACCGCAAATGGCATATTGATCAACCCAATTTTGTACATAAAAGCTCCGATATCTATCAGGCATTCATGGTCTGTCAATGGAAGGATGGAAAGTAACTATTGCGGTCAAGAGTGTCTGGCCGGCTCTACCTGATCGCCAGCGATTCCCTGTGGTCTCTCTCTGCCGCTGATGGCTCGATCAGGATTTCTTTTTCTCCGAACAGCCGCTCGGCAATGATTCCCCGCTCATGGCATTCCCTGATCAGCCGGTTGGATTCCATCATGGGCCTCGACTCGTCCGTGTACTTGATGCTCATGATGTAGTTCAGCCACGGCTCCTGTCCCATGGCATACACATAAGCTTCGCGGCAGTTAAACAGGTTCACGATGCTCATGGCCTGCTCGTAGTTGGAACCGGCCAGCCGCCGGGACTCATCCATGGCCCGCTCGATCCGCTGTGTAAGCAGCGGGCCGTAAAGCCAGCTCAAGGGCGCGCCATCGCACTCCATGCCCAGGAACAGCGCGTCCACGTCTCCGAATTGCCGGTGCAGGTGCTGATACAGCTTGGGCTCGATATTGCAGGAGTCGGCGGCAAACAGCAGCCCATGCGGCCCGATCTTCACCAGCCATGCCAGCTTGCTCTTGATGTCCAGGTCGGCGTGCTCGCCCAGGAAGGGCAGCCCGGTGATGTGCGCGTTGCCGTCTCGAATCTCTTCCAGTTCGGCCACCTCCACCACGTTCTTGAAACCGCAATTTTCCAGCAGCAGTTTCAGTGACGGATCCTGCAGGCTTCCGCCGCCATTGCGTGGTACCAGGATCGTTTTGATCTTATGCCGGAGTTGCAACAGCGTTTCAAACAACACGTGGTCTTGATGGTTATGCGTGATGAGCACGTAGTCTATCGAGTCCGGAAGGTCAAGATAGGTATAGCGTGAGATCCCGCTTTCATAGGTATAGCTGAGCACCGGATCGAACAGCATGCTTACTCCCTGCGATTCAATCAGGATGCATGCATGTCCAAAATAGCGCCAGCGCACTCCCGGGCCGACATAAGCCGCATACGGCGCCGGCGGTTCGTTCACGAAGAATGACCGCAGCAGGTCATTCTGTTCCTCCGCAATCGGCAGCGCGTCCCGTATGCTACCCCACGTTCTGGGACACGTCTTCAGCCGGAACAGCTCGTCAATTGCCTCATGCGAAAACGGGGTTTTCAAATGCAGGCTATCGTCTGCTTCCAGCCGGGGCGTGCTCAGCATGAACGGCCTGTCGTCATTCGTGATGGTTGAAAGCATGATGCTCTGCTGTGATGGATCGTAGTAGCAGCTGCCATACAGGAGCGGCTCAATCAACCTGAAGGACGGATGATTGTTGAGATCGTAGACCAGTTCCACGTAACCGCGCAGGATTTCCGGGACCTTGGCATATAGCGCCTGCAGGCCGTAGCCCCGGGCATTTTCCCGCAACATCGCATCCAAGGCCGCCAGCGCCGCTGACAGTTCAATCAGATCAGCCCTTTCCTTGTTGATGCGGTCCCGCAACGCTCGGATTTCGTCCACGCGTTTGCCGCCATAATCGATAAACGGCCCGCCCATCATCCTGGGGTTTTTCACGGCATTCGCGTGTATCTGCGGAGCATTGATGTACGAATCCATGATCTTCAAATGGCGTTCGGTAATGTTGCGCGCTGCGGTGGCAGGCGGGATCAGATGGGGCCATGCATACCATTGGTCGATCAATGGCTCGACTTGAACGTTCTGCCGAAGATAAAGCTTTTCCTGATGAGAACTCATGTCAATATTCCTGGGGAAAATGAATGTAAGGCGGCGCAAAGCCGGTGTTAGCTGGCTTGCTTTTGCTCCATCTGTTTGCGCAATGAAAGCGGCCGCATGTCGGTCCACACTTCATTGATGTAGGCCAGGCACTCCTCCTTGGTGCCGGTCTTTCCTTCCGCGTTCCAGCCCAGTGGTAAAACTCGTTCCTGGGGCCAGATTGAGTACTGTTCCTCGTGGTTTACTACAACCTGATACTGCCTGTTATCTTGTTCTTTTTCTGTCATGTTCTTCTCCTGTGCAATGATTGTTTACTTTCTTGAAATCTAAGATCTTCTGTTTTGCGAAGGTTGAAACTATGAGAATTTGGGAGCGCTCATCACTGCGCTATAGAGGGCGGTAAGTCTCTCTCGCTGGGTTGGCTTGGCGTGCCTGCTGGCGACCTGCATCTGGAGCTGCTCGACTTCATCCTTGCTCAGGAAGTTCTGCTGGCCCAGCAGCCGCGTGAGCAGCGTAATGTGGGCCACCTGCTCCAGTGACTCCATCTTCCAATAAGCCTGTTCCAGGGTTTCATCGAATGTGACCGCTCCATGGTTCGCCAGCAGTATTGCTTTATGGTCGGCGATGAACGGCTCTATCGATTTCGCCAGGGCCGGCGTGCCCGGCATTCCGTACGGCGCCAGCGGCACTTGTCCCAGGCACAGGACATTCTCCGCCAGCAACGGCTTGTCCAGCGGCAATCCGGCGACCGCAAACGCGGTAGCCACCGTAGGGTGCGCGTGGACCACCGCGGAAATATCAGGCCGCCTGCGATAAATCGCCAAGTGCATCCCGATCTCACTGCTTACCTCTCGCGCCCCGCCAATATGCTCGCCCTTCAGGTCCACCACCACCATGTCATCGGGCCGTATTGATCCCTTGCAGACGCCGGTTGGAGTGGAGAGCACCAGGTCTTCGCCAAGCCGGGCAGAAATGTTCCCGCTCGTCCCTGCCACCAGGCCGCGCTGATACAGCATGCTTCCGAAATAAGCCAGCTCGTCACGGTATTTCTTCTCTGTTTTCATAGCCATCGGTTCCTGCGAATGTTCGCTCACGCTGTTTGTCTTCAGGCGTTTCTCTGGCATTCGGCATTGGCGCAGCCATGTTGGTGCTGCCTTGTCTGTTCCTGCTTTTGCATTTCCTGCTGGATCACCGTCGCCAGCCCGCGCACGGTGGGCGCTTTGTAAAGTTCTTTGACTGACAGCTTGACGGAAAATACCTGCTTCACCCGTGACATCACCTGTGTCGCGAGCAGCGAGTATCCCCCCAGGTCGAAGAAGTCATCTTGAACGCTGATGGATTTCAACGAGAGCACTTCTTCCCAGATCGCCAGCAGTGACTCTTCCAGCGGCGTTCCCGGCGACACATAAGGGCTGGCGTTCTCGGCGTGTTCATCCGGTTTCGGAAGCGCCTGCCGGTCCACCTTGCCGTTCGGTGTCTGCGGAAGCTTTTCCAGGATCACGATGCGTGACGGCATCATGTACTCCGGCAGGTGCGCCCCGAGATAGCGCCGCAGATCAACAGCGGTGAAGCCCTTGTCGCGAAGCGGGCCGGCCACATAGGCCACCAGTTGCGTGCTGCCGTCGGCGCTGTTTTTCCGCAGCGCCACCGCCGACAACTGCACCTTGTCATGTTGGTTCAACACCGATTCAATTTCGCCCAATTCGATCCGGTAGCCTCGAATCTTGATTTGCTCATCCAGTCGTCCCAGGAATTCCAGTTGCCCGTCTTCTCTCCACTTCACCCGATCGCCGCTGCGGTAGAGCCGCTCGCCCCGGTTGGAGCTGAATGGGTTCGGCACAAATTTTTCAGCCGTCAGGCCGGCGCGGTTGAGGTATCCGCGCGCAAGCCCTGTCCCGCCGATATACAGTTCCCCGCTCTGGTCTTTTGCCACCGGACTCATCTCCTCATCCAGGACATAAAGTTTCACATTGGAAAGGGCGCGACCGATGGGCGGCGTGCGCCCTTCTTCGGGTTTCAGCTCTTCTGAGATCGAAGCGCACACCGTGACCTCGGTGGGTCCGTAGGCATTCAGCATCCGCCGGCCCGCGCCCCACCGCCGCACCAATTCCTGCGCGCAGGCTTCGCCGGCCACAATCAGCGTCTTCAACTCAGGCAGGCCTTCTTCCTTCAATACCGCCGCCGTGGATGGCGGAAACGTCACCACGTTCACGCGGCCGTCTCTCAGTAATTCCAGCAGGCCGCCTCCGGGCAGCAATTTTTCCTTGGGAGCCATCAGCAGGCGCGCCCCGGAAAACAATGCCGTGGCCCATTCTGAAACGGCGGCGTCAAAGCTCAGGGAAGCAAATTGCAGAACTACAGATCCGGGATGGATTTGAAATGCCTTGATCTGCGCTTGTGCCAGGTTGTAGAGCCCAGCATAAGTCAGGCATACGCCCTTCGGTTTTCCCGTCGAGCCGGAAGTATAGATAATGTAGGCAATGTTGCCCGCACAAGCTCCGCCGGTCAGCTCTTCCGTGTTCTCTTCTGCCTCTTTCAGGAAAAGCACCGGGCCCTGGCTCTTTTCCCATATTCCTGCCGGATCGTTTTGCGCCAGCAGCAGCGCGGCCCCGGAATCTTTTACCATGTAGCTCAGGCGCTCCGTGGGATAAGCCGGATCCAGCGGCATGTAAGCCGCTCCAGCTTTGAGTGTACCCAGGATGGCCACCATCATCTCGATGCCCGGCTCTGAATACAGCGCCACGATCCGCTCCGGCCCGATTCCCTCTTTTTGCAGCCGTCGCGCCACTCGATTTGAGCGTTGATCCAGCTCGCTATATGTCAGCAGGCGGCCTTCATATTCCAGGGCCACGGCCAGCGGCCTCAACTTCACCTGCTCCGCGAACAATCCGCGGATGCCATCTCCAGGGGCGTTCCCAGCCGCCGACTCCGGCCGGTCCAGGATTTCATGTGGTAACGCTGTTTGTGCCATTTTTTTTGCTCCAGTCCGCACTCTCGCTCGCGGCTATACCGCCGTATTTGACGTTGTCGGACGAGCATTCAGGCTCGCCAGTTCAAGCGCGGGATTGCTGCCCGCCAGTTCCAGAACAGCCATGAACTTTTCCAGCCGCCCCTCAACGCTGCTTTTGTCCACACCTGCGGCGTGCAATGACAGCGAAATCTTGTTTTCATAACAGTAAACATCAAGTATCTCTTGCATCCTGGCGTCCACGGCCGGCGAGAACTGCAGGCTTCCCTTTTCAGCCGTGCGCCTCGGTTCCGCGTGCCAGCGCAAACCATGCCGGAATTCCAGGGACGCTGTCTCGTTCTGCTCTCTCCACAGCACGCTCTGGCAAATTCCGGCGGCAAAATGCCGGTAGGGCGCCAGACGTTTCACTTTTTCCGTCAGTTCTTTTTCCCACTGCGAAAAGGTGGAATGTTCGGCGGCCTTTACATGGATCGGCAAGGGCATTCCGGAAAATCTGTTGTCCGGCTGGAACAGCACCAGCCCATCGTGCTCCTGCTCGGACAGCAGTGTTGTATAGGCGGCCAGGAAGAATTCTGGATGTATGCAATCCTGCGGCAGCTCTGATTTGTCGATCCACACGGTATGGCTGCGCTGCTCAGCGCCGGGATTGCTGCCCTGCGCCGGGGTCCCCGGCGAGCGCCGGTTTTGCCCGTGGCGGGGGCGTGGCTCCGTGCCCGCGTCCTTGCACTCTGCGCTTAAAACCCGCATCGCCTCGCGATACGTGTTGCCTGACCACTCCGGCGCCGCATGGGCTTTGGCGTTTTCCGGGCGGTCAAACTGCGCGCAGAAGCGCAGGTTGTCCCAAAGCTCCTGGGGCGGATTGCTTTCGCGCGTCATCATCCGGTGCTTGATGCATGCATTGAAGTTGTGCAGGAATGTCTTGATCTGCGGTTGCGTCATTCCTTTTCGCGCCAGGTAGAAGGTGCTCCACTGTTCGAACCCGAATTGCGGCAGCCACATTGAGTTCTGCACCTCCAGGAATACCCGGTCAATCCAGTCGCAGGCCCGCCGGACGTCCATGCTGTGGTGTCGCCAGTTGAATCCCATGCCGGTGATGCCCAGTTCTTCGCGCCGCTTCCACACCGGAGTCACCGGGTCGGCATACCACAGTTGCGCGCGGTAATAGTCAGGCGCGGACTCTTCCAGAAAGTCGATGGTCTCCCGCACTGTCTCGCTGGTTTCGCCGGGGAAGCCGATGATCAGCGAAGCGTAGGTGGAAATGCCGGCCGCTTTCAGGAGAGGAATCGCTCGCTCGTAATGCTTGCGCCGCGCCGTCTTATTCATGCGCTCCAGCATGCGGTCGCTGCCGGACTCCACCCCCAGGAACACGCCTTCGCATCCCGCTTTTCCCATCAGCTCAATGGTTTCGTCATCGCCCTGGTCGGAGCGGTAGAAGCAATTCCATTTAAAGCCGTAGTTGTTCCGGATCATCATCCGCAGGATTTCTTTAAAGCGCGTCTTCGGCACGTTGAACGTGTCGTCGATAAAAGTCAATGTTGTCACCGTGCCCAGATCGGCGATGGAGTTCAGCATCTTCTCCACGTTCCCAACATCAAGAAAGCGATAGTCGCCGGCGCGCTCCGGAAAGCCGCAGAACGCGCACGCAAACGGGCAGGACTTGGCGGTGCGTATGCTCAGGAACTCTCCCACATCCTGCTTCAGCGGCGAATAGTCGATCACGTTCTCGTCCAGCGCGTTTGCTTCCGGAGTGGAAAGCGTGAACGTGAATGTTCCGCCTTTATTCTTGAATGCCAGGTTGGGGACCATGTCCAGCGGCGTGTTTTCTTTTAGCGAGCGCAACGTCGCTTCCAGGGTTGCTTCTCCGTCCTGGCACAGCACGTAAATATCGCCGCCAAGATATTCCAGCAGCCCACGGAAATTTTCCTGGTCCATGCCATGCGTCTGGTTGCTGATGTACGGCCCGCCCACAATGATCTTGACGTTGCTGTCATGCTCCCGGATCATCTCCACCAGTTCCAGGATCGGATGGGGCGACACGTACAGCGTCGTCGTGATGGCCACTGCCTTCACTCCCTGCTTCAGCTTCTCCCGCAACTTGTTTTTTTCGAAATGCGGAAGGTTGACGTAGTCGACTGTGAAATTGCGCTTCCGCAAATACGTGGCAAGGTATGAGACCACCGGCCACATGAAATCGGCGTTGTTGAACGGACGAGCCGGCTGCGGCCGGCCTTCGTGAAAGAAATCGCTCAGCACATCCAGCGCGCGCTTTGGCTCTCCTTCATGCGCCACGAACGCCAGCGCCAGGTCCTGATATGCTCCGGAGTCTGTTCCGGCCGCTTGCAGCATGGCAACGTAGTCCGGGAAAGGAAAGTCATAAAATCCGATAATCAGGCAATCAGTATGGGGCATTGCGTCGTGTCCTTTATGTGGTCTTGAAATTTGTCTCGATTGCGCTCTTCTTCAGAGAGGAAAGAATCCTGGGCCGCCCATGCTGGACGGGCTTTGCTAAACGAACGTCTTGCCCTGCGCCTCAAGCGCTGCCGGTGTGATGTCGCTCAACACTTTTCCCATATCGAACTTGATCACCCTGTCGGCAAGATGGTAGTAACGGTCATCATGTGAAATCACGAAAACGGTTTTGTTTCTCGCTTTGAGTTCAGGAAGCAGTTCAAGGTAGAACACGTTCTTGAAATGCGGGTCCTGGTCGGCTGCCCATTCGTCGAACAGGTAGATGGGCCGATCTTCCAGGTAAGCCGTGAGCAATGCCAGCCGCTTTCTTTGTCCATGTGAAAGCGCTGTTGTCGACAGTTTGCCCTGGTTGATTTTCACTTTGTGTGCAAGCAGAAGACGGTTCAGGTAGTAGTCGGCGTCCTTGTCCAGGTCTTCTCCGGCAAGCCCCAGCAGTTGCTCAAACAGATAGAAGTCGGCAAAGATTGCCGAAAAATGCTGGCGATACCATTCTCTCTGCGGTGTGTCCTTGACGATTTTTCCGTCCAGCCGGATCTCGCCTTCTTCAGGAGCGTAAAGCGCCGTGAGCAACTTGGCGAAAGTGGTTTTGCCGCTGCCGTTGCCGCCGGTGATAAATATCAGTTGTCCTGATTCGAAGGTTAAATTGAGCGGCCCCAGGGTGAAGTGCGTGGATTCGCCTTCGCGATAATACGTGTGCGTGACAGACCTGAATTCAAGCTGCCGCCACCGGACCAGCTCGCTTTCCACCGCATACGCGTCTTCCTGCTCCGGGCTGGCCAGTGCGAAACCAAGCTCGCGGACATTATTGAGAGCAGTGTCCGCGCGGGCCAGCGTCGGCAATGCGTTCATGATCGAGTGCAACGGGTTCATCACATACAGCAGCGCGATAATGCAGCCGGTCAAGACCGGAGTGCCGATGCCGCTCATGGACGGAACAACGAACATCATCAGCCCCACCACAACAAACACCAGCGCCTGGCCACCGCTGGACGCGCCGCTGTAAATTCGCATGGCCGCCGTATTGTTGGAGCGATAAGCGGCAATCGTCGGCGACATCACCTCATCCAGAAAGGCCCGCCTGCGTCCGCTGTGCAGTTTGAGCTCCTTCATTCCAAAGATCAGAGCGCGAAAATGTTCCAGCATGGCATCGCCTTCTCGCCGCGCGGCCCTGAGTACCTTGTGTGCTTTGATGAGCGGAAGCTCATAGCTCACAACTCCCAGCGCCATAAACACGCACACCAGCCCCAGCAGCGGCAACGACAGAAAGCCGATGTAACACAAGCAGCCCACCACCACCGCCAGGCTTACACACAGCGCGGGAACGCCCACAATGGCATTCGTGATCGTAGGTATGTCCTCGGTCAGCACCGCCATCAGGCGGCCGGGGCCAAGCCGGTCGATATGGGCAAACGGCGCGGAGAGGATTTTTCTGCTCAGATCCAGGCGAAGCCCGTACATCGCTTCTTCGCCGAGCCCACTCAGCAGCGTCTCGGCAAGATAACGCGTCAGCGGCAGCAGGATGCACAGGGCCAAAAAGCCCCATGCCAGCGCCGAATTTCCCAGTCGGTTCCTGCTGAGAGTTGAGCCGATGAGCGCCAGTAGCGCCGCATTCGCGACCCCGCTCAGGATCCCCGCCGAAATGCTCCAGAGCAGCATCCGGTTCGAATGCTTTAAAAAAAACCTGATCAGATCCACAGAGTTTTGTTCCTTTTGTTTTCAGCTTGAACGAGAGCAGGGCGAGCGCATGTTGCCTGCCCGCAGTTGGATCAAAAGCTGCCCGGCCCGCGACGGGACAACCCGCATGTCTGTATTTGCAGAATTTTTGGAAGTGTTTGCAGAATCTTTGAATACAAGTTTTCAAGCCATCTCAAATCCTGAAGTTGTCGTCTTTAAGATGGCTTGTATTCATCTCCGAGGTGCAGCCGGAGCGAAGCCGTTATTCGCTTTTTAAAGCCCTGATGGGGTTGATGGACGCGGCCCTTCGCGCCGGCAAATTGGCGGCCAGTACCGCGCAAACCACCAGCACCGAGATAGCGCTCAATAATATCAAGGGATCATAGCTTTTCACCGCATAGAGCTGGCTGGCAATAATGCGGGCCGAACCTATAGCTACAGGTATGCCAACAAGGAAACCTATAGTAATGGGTATCATGGACTCGCGAAGCACCATGAAGACGACGCGGGCGCGATTTGCGCCCAAGGCTATACGGATGCCGATTTCGCTGGTGCGCCGCGCGACCATGTACGACGCGACCCCGTACACGCCTACGCAGGCCAGCGCCAGCGCGACGAAACCATACAGCGTTGTGAGGCGCGCGATCAGGCGCGTGCCGTTGAAGCGCAGGGCTACGCGCTCTTCCAGGCTGATCGTGCTCAGCAGCGTCAGATTAGGATCGATATCGGCGAGCGCGCGCTGGATCACCGGACGCAGAGTCTCAGGTGCTGCGTTGGTCCGCAGCTGAATGCTATCGATATAGTTTTCCCATATCTGGGCCTGGCTTTCCGGTGATCCCGGCTTATAGGCGCCGGTTTGCAGCAAAGGCAGGAAGACCATTGGGTCTGGGGCCGCCTTCGCGCTCTGGTACTTGGCATCTTCCACTATTCCTACAACTTCGAAGTCGCCGCTATGGCTTATATCGCCTACGCCAAGGTGCTTGCCGATAGGATTGTCGTGCGGAAAGAACTTTTTGGCAAACTTCTCGGTTACCACTGCTACATGCTGCGACGCGGGGGTGTCATGCTCGTTGATAGATCGTCCCCCCACCAGCTTGGTGCCTATCGTCTCAAAGTAACGCGGACCTATGCGGTCATAGAATGCGGCATCTTCTTCGGGATTCGCTGAAGGCGTGCGGCCTGCCACGCTAATTTGTGCGCGCCAGTCCCGGCCATCCAGAGGGCTATACAGAGCATAGCTGACGCTGCTTATCCCGGGAATGCGCGAGAGGCTTTCCTGCAGTCTCTGGTAAAGCGCGGGAAGGCGCTCGGGTGTATATCCTGCCAGCGCAGGGTTCACGTTTACCACCTGGGTATTGCGATCCCAGCCGAATGTCTGGTCTCCCAGATGGCGCAAGCTTTGCGTCAGCAGGCCGGCCCCCGCTAGCAACACCAGTGAAAGCGCCGCCTGGAACGCCACCAGCGACTTCTGCGGCAGCGTGGAGTGCGCTCCGGTGGTGCGTCCCGCGCCATGCAGCAACTCAGCGGGGTGCGCATGCGATGCAATCCATGCGGGAGCAACGCTGAAGACAATCCCGGTCACCAAGCAGAGCGCGAACGTGAATGCAAGAACCGCAACCGAGGGATTAGGACTGATGGGCAGGTAATCGGCGCCGCGAAACGCCAGCGTCAGCAATATCCGGGTCCCACTAAATGCCAATGCCACCCCGACCACGCCTCCGATCAAAGCAACCAGAACGCCTTCGGTAAGTGTCTGCCGTATGATCCGCCCGCGTGTGGCGCCCAGCGCAACCCGCATGGCCGATTGCAGCCGCGCCGTGCTCCCGCGCGCCAGCAGCAGGTTGGCGATGTTCGCGCAGGCAATCAGCAATACCAGCCCGGAAATCACCATCAACAGCATCAGCCCGTAACCATAATCTCGCTGCAATCCCGCAATGCCTCCGCCGGCCGGCGCCAGCGTCATGTGCACCCGCGCGATCCGCTGCGTGTCACTGGAAGAATTCCCGGCCTGGGCCGACATCCATTGCCGTATCTGCGTCGTCAGATGTGTCTGCGCCTGCATGGGCTGGACTCCCGGACGTATGCGGCCAATCGCATACAGCCAGTAGACTTTCGCCTCGCGCAGGAGAGGATTGTCCTTGTCCAGCGACGGCTCCATTGACAGTGGAATCCAGAAGTTCGGCGGATCGCTTCTTAACGTATCGCCAAAAAAACCTGGCGGCGCGATGCCTACAATCGTCATCGGCATATTGTTGATCACGAATGTGGTGCCGATCACCGAAGGCTTGGAGCCAAAGTCCTGGCTCCAGATTTTGTAACTCATCACCGCCACCGGCGCGGCGTTGGGCTGGTCATCGTTGCTGTTGAACATGCGCCCGGCATAAGCTCCAATGCCGAACAGTGAAAAATAATTCCCGGTGACAAGTTCGCCTTTATACGCCGTGGACGCGGTTGAAGATCCCGCCTGGCGAACGCTTAAAGTCTCAAGCCATGATTGAAAGGCCGCGATCTCGGAAAATTCCGGCGACTGCGCGCGCAGGTCCGTATACTGCGGGTAGGAGAACAAGGTAACGTTCTCCTTGATTTCGTCCGTTGCGCCCGCTGTGTTGTTATCGCCCAGGCTGTAAAGCTGGTTGGGATTCGCTACCGGAAGCGACCGGAGCAGTACGGCGTGCACCAAGGTGAAAATCGCCGCATTGGCCCCGATTCCGAGCGCGAGTGTAGTGATCGCAATCAGGGCAAAGGCGGGATTTCTCCACAGTGTGCGCCAGCCATACCGAAGGTCTCGAGCTATCAATGACATGCAATCGTTCCTATCTTTCAGTCCATTGGAAATATGGGCGGATGCCGCCAGCATTACATAGGGAAGCCGTAACGAACCGGTTTGAAACAAGTTTATTAAATTATAAACTATTCAGAAGCCATTATTTGGGGTTAAATTTTGCTTGTTTAGGGGCGGTTTTGGGCGGCAGCAGCTTCCTCCAGCATACCTTTGTAGACGTCCAGCAGCTCCCTCACCGGGCCCGCCGAGATGGCTTTTGGATTGTATTCCACTTCCACATGCCCCTCTGCAGCGCTGAGAGCGGCGGAGCAACTGATCGCGAATGGATACCGGTCAAAGGCACTCACACTCCTGAGCCGCAGGCCGCTGCTTTCCGGAATATCTTTCGTGTTCCAGAAATTCAGGTACTTAAAGATCGAATAAAACAGCTCTTGCCCGCCGTTCTCTGCCATTAGTTGCGGCAGCGGGTAAGCGGAATAAGGCTGGATATTCGTCAGGTCCTTCTGCGTGGCGGCGGCCTGTTGCGGCAAAAGCAGCTTTTCGCGGGAAACAAAGGGCACGATGTTCCAGAACAAACCTACTGCCGAGAGCGGGTCCGTCAGGTACTCTGATCTGCCGGCGGCGATCACTCCCGTGCTCACCGCCGCCTCTCCTGACCATTCCCGCAACGCCTGCAGCCAGATCGCCAGCAGCAGCGCCTGCATGGAAACCGCCTGCTGCATGGCCGTCTGCCACAGTGCCTGGATTTGCTCAGGCGTAAATTCCGCCGCCAGCGTGCGCTCATCCGGCAAATTCGTATCCGCTGCCGCGGCGAAAGGAAGCTGCGGGAAGCGCGCTCCCGATAAGTATGAGCGCCAGAAATGTGACGCTTGCTCTGATTGCCGGATTGCCTCTTCAAAGCCGGCGAACTGGCGGCAGATGTTGTCTGGCTCGCCCAGATTGGGAGCGTCGCCGGACTTGATTCTTCTGTAGGTCTCCACCAGTTGGTTCAGGAACGTTCTATGCCCCCAGCCGTCCATGATCGCATGATGGCAGGAGAACAGCAGGCTGAACGTCTTTGCCGCCCGAAGGAAGACGCGCACCCGGAACAAGGGCGCTTCCGGATTTGCCGTGTCGAACAATTTCGTGCGGTCGGCATAAATTTCTTGTGCGATGTAAATATCCTGGGCGGAAGAATCCAGGCCGGAAAGGTCTTCGAACGCCACCTGCCACGGCAGGGCACGCCGCACGCATTGCATGGGCGTTGCGCTGTTCAGATAAAACACGGTCCGCAAGGCCGGATGCCGTTCCACAACCGCCCGAAAAGCCGCTTCCAGCGCTTCGCGCGAAAAAGGATCGTCTTCCAGATCAAAGCATTCCTGGATATGGAAGATCCCATCCTCATTTGTATTGCTCGCGTACTGCCGCAATACAAAGCCCTGGATTCCCGTTACTTTGTAAAAATCCGCGGCATCCTCGGGCAGCGGCCCCAACTCTTGCGGCCACGCTGCGTCGAATTGCGGAATGCCATTCGGGAAAAGCTCGCCGCAGCGTTCCTGCTGGAGCGCTTTCCGCACCTTGCGAATTGTCTGGTGGCGAAGAATGTCCATGGCGCGGATTCTGATTCCGTATCGCCGCGCCTCATGCACCACCTGGACCACCCGCAATGAGTCGCCGCCGAGCGCGAAATAATTGTCTTCCACTGAGACGCTCTCTTTGCCCAGCACTTTGCGCCACACCGCCATCAGGCTCTCTTCCACTTCATCCATCGGCGTTCCCGCTTTTGCCTGCTGCTGCTCCATCGCCGGCGGCAAAGCCTGCCGGTCGATCTTTCCATTCGCGGTGAGTTTGAACCTGTCCACGCAGGTAAAGACGTTCGGGACCATGTAGCCCGGCAGGGTTTCCATGGCGAAGCGCCGCAGCTCCTGCGGCTGGACTTCGGCTTGTCCTACCGTCACCCATGCGGCAAGATATTTTTCTTCATTGTTCTGCACCAGCATTGCCACCGCGCCTTGTACTTTGGGATGGCGGCACAGTGTGGCTTCAATCTCGCCTAATTCAATGCGGTACCCGCGCAGTTTGATCTGCCCATCGCGGCGTCCCAGGAACTCAAAAGGGCCGTCGCTGCGATAGCGCGCGCGGTCGCCGGTCCGATACATGCGTGCACCGGGCATCGGATGAAACGGATCGGGGATGAACCGTTCCGCCGTCAGGTCGCTGGTCCCAATATACCCTCTGCCGACGCAGCTCCCGCCGATATACAAGTCGCCTGCAACCCAGGCGGGAAGCTGCCGGAGATGCGGGTCAAGCACATACGCGGATACTCCCGGGCGCGGCCGCCCGATCGGCGCTTCCGCAGTGTTGTAATTTTCCTTATGCAGTTCCGCCGCGGCGCAAATCACGCCCACTGTCGTTTCCGTGGGACCATATTCATTCAGCACCGTGCATCCGGGAGCAAGCTTGCGCACCAGTTGCGCCAGCTCCCAGGTAAGAGGCTCGCCGCCTACGATCACTACGCTCCACGGAAACTTCGCGGTATCGGGCAGCGCGCGGCACAGCGCCTCCAGATGCGCGGGAACAATCTTCACGCAATCCACTCGCGTTTCCGTAAAATATCTTCCCAGCGCGGCCAGGTCCGCCGAACGCGCCGGCGGAATCACATGGACGCATCCGCCGGAAGTCAGAGCGGCGAAGATGGAAGTATGGCCAAGGTCCGCTGCCATGGTTGAGACCAGTGCGTAGCTGGCATCATCCGGCAGGTTCGCCTCCGATCGCAAACCTTGCAGATAAGCCATCAGTTGCCGATGCTCAATGGCCACTCCTTTGGGCTGGCCGGTCGAGCCGGAAGTAAAAATCACATACGCCAGTTGTTCCGGCGCCACGGCGCGCGCCTCGAAATTCGCTGCCTTCGCGTCTTCCGTCTGCGGCTTGTCCATTTCGATGATGGGAAGATGTAGTCCTTGCACTGACGCTGTTGTGCCGCTCTCGGCCAGCACCGCGATCGCCGACGCCTGCCTTACCATGGATTCGATCCGCCCCACCGGCGTATCCGGATCGATCGGAAGCCACGCGGCGCCCGATTTCAGCACCCCCAGAATGCCCACAATAAAATCGATGGAGCGCGGCGCCAGAATCGCCACTACCTGCTCCGGCGCGGCACCCAGTTGCAGCAGCCGTTGCGCCAATGCGGTCGCGCGCTGGTTGAGTTCGCGATAACTGATCTGCTGGCGCTCGCAAACCGCGGCCAGGCGATCCGGCGCGCGCTCGCACTGGTATTCAATCCATTCATGCACGCCGCACGGCAGTTTCTCCTCGGCGGCTTCCGTTGTGAGCGGGACCATGGCATCTGCGTCCAGGCAGAAGTCGTTGAGCGGCCGGTTGGGGTTCGATGCCACCTGGCACAGAAGGTTTATATAGAAGGAGGCGATCATCGCAATTTCGTATTCCGAGAACAGGGACTTGTCCCACGCGAATTTGACCGTCTCCAGGCATCCGCCTGAAATGACCGCCGTCACGGCCAGCTCAAACGGCTCCAGCAGTTCATCCGCGGATTGGATCTTCCACTCTATTCGCCCCACGGGCTCGAGCTCCGGCGCCTCGCGCGTATTAAAGATCACCGAATTCACATAGCGCGAATCCGCAGGCTGGAAACTCGCGGCCTCCGTATCCAGGAAAGCCTGGTCGTAATTTGCCATTTCCAGCGTTTTGTGGACCTTCTGCAGAAACTCCAGGAACGTTTGCTCCTGCTCCACGATTGCGCCCACCGGCATTGCTTTTGCAAACAGGCCAATCGCGTTGCGTAGCTCGGCCGGCGTGCGGCCATCCGCGCCCACGCCGATCCTGAACTGTTCCATGCCGCTCAAGCGGTTGATCAGGAGCTGGAATGCCGCTACCAGAACCGCTTCCGCCGAAGCGCCTGACTGATATTCCGCCGCTCGCAGGCAGATGGCTATATTCCGCGAAAATTCCCGCACCAGCATGCCCGGATTGAACTCAGCACGCTCGCCGCCTCTGCGCTCGAAGGGAAGATGCGGGGACCGCAGCGCTGCAAACTCCGCCCGCTTCCAGTAGCGATCATGCGCCTCAGCATCCTCTTCCAGCAGCTGGTTTTGCCATTCCGCGATGTCGGCGTACTGCAATAACTCGCCCTCGCTCGTCTGCAGCCCGGCATATGCGTCACGGATTTTGGCCACAATTGCGTTCAGCGCCGGCCCGTCGGCACACAGCGCGCAAGCCGTCACCAGCAGCAGATACTCTGATTCGCTGATCTCAACCAGCGTGAAATCGGTTCCCGGATTTTCGTCTGCTCTCCCTGCCTGTTTCCGCAGCCTGCCGGCAATATGTTCGATCTCCTGCGTCACTTCGGCGGCGCTGCGGTTCCTGAGATCGAGCCGCTGGTTCAGCCCGGCTGCTTCTTCGCCGATCACCTGCACCGGCACGCTCGCGCCCTGCAGTAATGCGAATTCTGTCCGCATGATTTCGTGGGTTCTGCGCAGGCTCAGAATGGCCTGGTCCAGCCTGCCGGCATTCAGCAGTCCGGTAATTTTGACCCGGCACTGCGCGGCAAGAGAGATCTTTGGATACCTCTCCATCAGCCGCCACACTCTCCGCTGCTGCGGTGAAAGCCGGAAGCCTTCAGCCGCTTGAACCTGAAACTGCATGGTTGAATTCATAACGTCTTGTCCTGGTCCACTGAATAAGGCTCGCTCATCCCGACAACGATCTGGCGCGGGCCCCGGAAAGGCGAGCGTCCGTGGGCCGCCAGCATGTTGTCCAGGAGGAGCAGGTCGTGTTTCTGCCACGGAAACTTGATGGTCTCCCGTTGATAGGCTTCGCGGAGAAGATCAAGCACTTCTGGCTCAATCCTGCTGCCGTCGCCGTAATAAGTGTTGTAGGGCAGGTCTTCTTCCGCCAGTTCGGCCTGCAGCCCCTCGCGTACCTCCGGGGCCAGCGTGGAGACGTGGAAGAACGTGGCGTGGTTGAACCACACTTCCTCGCCCGTGAGCGGATGTTTGCGCACCGCGGGACGGCGCTGCCGGATCCGCAGGCGATCTCCGGAGAGCCATTCGGCCTGGATGCGGTTCGCGCTGCATTGCCGGTCGACTTCTTCTCTGTTCTGGGTCTGGAAAGCAGTTTGCCAGGGAAGGCCGTAGCCGGTGCCGAAATTTCGCACCAACAGCCAGCCATGCTGCTCGAAGCGCCTGTGTATTTCTCCGGGAATGCGCTGGAGCACGCGGCGTACATCGGCAATCGGAGTCTCTCCCTCCTCCTGCGGCGCCGTCACGCAAAAAAACATGATCTTCAGCGGCCACGTGGACGAGTAAGAGTTCTCATTGTGCAGAAAAATCGCGTGCTCCGGTGGATACTCCGTCGACGTGTAGATGTTTCCGTGCACCCGGCTGCGCGGCGAGGTCTGCTCCTTGTAAGCCAGCGGCTCTCCTGAAACCGCCGTCACGAACTGCTGGAACTCTGACGCGGAATGGATAGGAAAGTTCCTGAACAGCAGCCCGCCATGCCGCAGCAGCAATGATTGTATGAGCGGGCGTTGCAATGCCGCCCAGGAAATCGGCTCCAAGTCCGAGACCGCCGGCAGCACCAGCAGCGGCAGATTCATTCCCGGATTGAGTGGCTCGGTCCGGACAACATCGTCCTGGCCAAGTTTCCGGGCTTTGCGTATCCCGGAGAGCTTCGGAAGCGTAACAGATTCATTCATAGAGACCTTAATGCGACTCAATTTTTAGCCGCGCGTTAAATTCGGCTCGGCTTTCGCCGCGCGCCGCCGCACCACGCGCAATTGCTGCCCCTGTTCCTGCGACCGCCCGCGTTTGCGCGTGAGGGCATTTTCCTGCTCAAATTGCACGGCCTTGGCCGCCAGTTCAGAGATTGTGGATTCCGGCTTTTCCACCACCAGCCGGGCCAGTTCCGCCAGGTTTTCCAGCATGGAGACCACGGTTGCAGGCTTGAAGAGACCGGCATTGTAGGTTCCAATCAGCTCCAGTCCTGAAGCAGTCGGGCGAGCGCCGAGATGGAAATCAAATCTGGCCTGCAGTGAGTTCGACTCAATCGATTCGCCTTCCATCACGCCCGCGAATTCCAGCTTCTCGGTGGGCTCGTTCTCAATATTGAACATCACCTGGAACAGCGGGTTCCTGCTCGGATCGCGCGCCACCCGCAATTCGTCCACTAATTTTTCGAAGGGCAATGCCTGGTGAGCGTAGGCGCCCAGCGCGTCCTTGCGCACTTGGTCAAGCAGATCCACGAATCGCGCGCCGGGCTCGATGCGCGTGCGGAACACCAGGCTATTCACGAAGAGGCCGATCAGCGCCTCGGTCTCAAGCTGGTTGCGATTGGAAATTGGCGTGCCCACCAGGATGTCCGTTTGCCCGCTGTAGCGAAACAGCAAGACATTCATCAGCGCCAGCACCGTCATGAATTCGGTGGCGCCCAGGCGATTGCCCAGCTTCTTCAATTCGCGCGAGAGATCGGTGGAGAGACGCAGCGTGCGTATTCCGCCCTCCAGTGACTGCACCGCGGGGCGCGTGAAGTCGGTCGGCAGTTCCAGCACTTGCGGAGAGCCTTCCAGCTTCTCTCGCCAGTACCGCAAATGGCGTTCCAGCACCTCGTCGCGCAGCCACTCTCTCTCCCATACCGCCACATCGGCATATTGCAGCGGCAGTTCGGGCAATGGCGGCGCCTCATTCTTGAGGAAAGCGTTGTAGAGCACATTCAGCTCCCGCGCAAAGATGGGAACTGACCAGGCATCGGAGATGATGTGATGGACCGTGAGGCAAAGGACGTGCTCTTTTTCGTCCATGCGATACAGCGCCACGCGTAGCAGCGGGCCCTGCAGCAGGTCGAAAGGCTTTTGTATCTGCGAATCCATCAGGCCCCGCAGCCGCGCCTCCCGTGATTCCGCCGGGACGCTCCTTAAGTCCACCTGCTCCACCGGCACATGCGCCGCGGGCGAGATCATCTGGTAAGGGTGCCCGTCGACCGACGGGAAGCTCGTCCGCAGAACCTCATGCCGCCGCACAATCTCATCGAAGGCCGCCGAAAGGACATCGCTGTTTAATTCTCCGTTCAGCCGCAGCAGCGCCGGAACGTGGTCCACGCGGCTGCCCGGCTCAAGCTGGTCCAGGAACCAGAGCCGCTGCTGCGCGAAGGAAAGCGGTATCCGGTCTTCGCGCGAGCAGCGCGAAATTGCGGGCGGGACCATGAATGCGGAAGCCGTATCGGCATTGCGCAGCTTCTCCACCAGCCCGGCGATGGTCGGCTCTTCGAAGATTGTTCCCACCGGCAGCTCCAGGCCGAGGTTCCCGCGAATGCGCGAGATGACCTGCGTGACCAGGAGCGAATGCCCGCCCAGTTCAAAGAAATTGTCGTGTACGCCTACCTTGTCCACGTTGAGCACGTTCATCCATATCCCGGCCAGTATCTGCTCCAGCGGCGTCCGCGGCGCCACGAATGAATCCTCGACATTGAACTCCGGAGCCGGCAGTGAGCGGCGATCAATCTTGCCGTTATCGGTGGTGGGCAGGCGGTCAAGAATGGTGAAGGCTGAAGGCACTGCGGGCAGCGGCAGCCGCTCCAGCAGGAACGCGCGCAGGTCTGACGAATCCAGGGACACGTCGCCGGCCTTGGTCACGTACGCGGCCAGGATTTTCCGGCTCCCCTCGCCATGCACCACCACCGCGGCCTGCACCACGGACGGATGCTGCGCCAGCGCCGCTTCCACCTCTGCCAGTTCGATGCGCACCCCGCGCAATTTGATCTGATGATCGGCGCGGCCCAGCATTTCAATATTGCCGTCCGGCAGCGCCCGCACGCGGTCTCCCGTGCGATAGAGGCGCGCTCCAGGCGTTCGGGCGAACGGGTCCGGCACATAACGGTCGGCCGTCAATCCCGGCTGTCCCAGATAGCCGCGGGCCAGGTTCTCTCCGCCAATGTACAGCTCTCCCGTGACTCCGGCCGGCACCGGCATCATTTCTCTATCCAGGATGTAAAGATTATTTCCGGCATATGGCTGGCCGATAGGCACCGGACCATAGCCGCGGCCTTCGTCCGTAGCTTCAAACCATGAACTGTCGATCGTGCATTCGGTCAGTCCGTAGGAATTCACCAGGCGCGTGTCCGGCCCTGTGAGCGCGCGCGTTCTCTCCATTTCATGCGCGTACCACATGTCTGAGCTACAGACCAGCAGCCGCATAAAATCCAGCGGCAAGCCGTTGCTTTGCGCATACTCCACCAGTTCGCGCAGGACCGCGGGAACAAACTCGCCGAATTGCGCGTTGGTGGTGCGCAGAAGCTCGTACAGCTTCTCCGGGAGCAACAGCGTCTCGCGCGGGCAAAGCACAAGCGTGCCGCCAGAGCAGAGAGCCCGCACAAAATCCCCGGTAAACACGTCGAAGGAGAAGGCCGCCATCTGAAGGTGCGTCCTCAGACGTGTCGTCAGCTCGTAGGCTTCTTCCCACGCGGCATACGTGCGCGCCAGCGAACCATGCGTCACCATCACTCCCTTCGGCAGGCCCGTGGAACCGGAGGTATAGATTACGTAGGCAATGTTCTGCGGCAGCACCGGGACGGCTACATCTTCCACGGTTTCTTCCCAGGCCACGCCATCCAGGTCGATCACGGGGATGCCGCAGTCCTTCAGCCTGGGAATCCGTGACTCCGTCAACAGCAGGCTTGCGCCGGAATCCTGCACCATGTAGGCGAGCCTCTCCTGCGGATAAGAAGGATCTAGAGGAATATAAGCCGCGCCCGATTTCAGCACCGCCAGCACCGCCACCAGCGCTTCCGGCGAACGCTCAAGATGGATGGCAACTTTCTTCTCCGTGCCGCAGCCGAGCGAGCGCAGTTGCGCGGCCAGTTGTGCCGCCCTGGCGTTCAGCTCCCGGTAAGTAAACTCCCGGCCCTGATAAATTGCGGCAATGGCATCAGGCGCGCTTCGCGCCTGCCGCGCAATCCGTTCATGCACCAGCTCGCGGGCATCAATCAGTTTCTCCCCGGCTTCCCATGCATGGATGACCTGTGACTCTTCTTCCTCTGAAAGCAGGGGCACAGTCCGAAGCGGAAGATCGGGGCCTGCTACCGCCGACTCCAGCAGGTGAACGTAATGCCTTGACATGCGCTCCATGCTCTCCGCTGAGAACAGCTCTGTGGAGTAATTCACGAACCCGCGCATGCCTGTATCGGTCTCGCGCAGCACCAGGTTGAGCTCGAATTTGGCCAGGGTATTTTCCGTCTTAATTTCCCTGACCGTAATCTCCGGCAGTGAAATGGTTTTGAACGGAAACGCCTGCAGCTCGAACATCACCTGGAACAACGGAGTGCGTCCAAGATGGCGCACCGGCGCCAGCTCTTCCACCAGTCGCTCGAAAGGCAGGTCCTGGTGCGCGTAAGCTTCCAGCATGGTCCCGCGCACATCGCGCAGCAGGTCGCGGAATGTTCCTGACGCTCCCAGCCGGGTGCGCAGCACCAGCGTGTTCACGAAGAAGCCGATCAGGTCCTCCGTATCCGGACGGTTGCGGTTGGCGATGAGCGTGCCTACTGTAACGTCGTCCTGGTCCGCATAGCGTCCGAGCAGGAATTGGAAGGCCGCCAGCAGCGTCATGAAAAGCGTGGCATTCGCGGACCGGCCCAACGCCTTCAATTGCTCCGTGATGCCGGCGGAAATGTTGAACTCCACCACCGCGCCGCCAGATCCGAGGAAGGTCGGGCGCGGGAAGTCCGTTGGAAGCTCCAGCATGGGGACTTCCTCCAGTTGCTTCCGCCAGTATTCCAGCTGTCCATCCAGCACCGCGCCGCTCAGCCAGCGCCGCTGCCAGCAGGCAAAATCCGCATACTGGATTCGCAGGTCGCGCAGGGGTGAAGGACGTTCCTCCACCCGCGCCTGATACAGAGCGGACAATTCGCGCATGAACACGCCCATCGACCAGCCATCGCTGACGATATGGTGCATGTTGATCAGAAGTGCGTGCCTGTCTTCCGCCATACGCAGCAGGCGCGCCCGCAACAGGGGCCCGCTGCTCAGATCGAAGAATGCTCCGGCTTCTTCCGCCACTAGCGTCCGCAGGCTCTGTTCCTGGTCCAGGTCTTCTGACAGATCATCCACCGGCAATTTGAGCGCGCCCGCGGCGTTGACCCGCTGATATGGCTCTCCATTTTGTGCAGGGAACACCGTGCGCAGCATCTCATGCCGCTGCACGATCTCCGCCAGGCTGCTCTCCAGCGCCGCCACGTTCAGCCGGCCATCCAGCGCCATGGCAAATGGCATGTTGTAAATGGGGCTGCCTGGGGCCAGCTGATCCAGAAACCACAGCCGCTGCTGCGCGAAAGAGAGAGCAACCGGCAGATCGCGCGAAACCGGACCGATCGGCGGCGTCTCGATTTTGCCTTCGCTGGCCAGCGCCTGTTCCACTTGCTCTGCCAGTTGCGCCACCGTGGGACACTCAAACAACGTCCGTAAAGGCAGCGTCACGGAAAAGGCGCGGCAGACGCGCGAGACAATCTGTGTCGCCAGCAGCGAATGCCCGCCGAGATCGAAGAAGTTGTCGTTCACGCCGATCTGCTTCGTCTTCAGTACCTCCGCCCAGATGTCCGCCATGATGCCTTCCACTGGGCTGAGCTCGCGCTCCGGCGCCGCAGCCGCCGTCCGGCAGACCGGCGCGGGAAGCGCTGCGCGATCGACTTTGCCATTTTGTGTAAGCGGCATTTCCTCCAGCAGCACAATCGCTCCCGGCACCATGTATTCCGGAAGTTGCGCGCGCAGCTGGTTCAGGATATGACCCGCGTCGGTGGCCGGCGAGCCGCTCGCCGCCACGATGTAAGCCACCAGCCGCTTGTCTCCCGGCGCGTCTTCGCGCACGATTGCCACCGCCTGGTTCACGCCCGCGATCTGCGCCAGCGCGGCCTGTATTTCTTCCAGTTCAATGCGGAACCCGCGCACCTTGACCTGCTGGTCATGGCGTCCGAGGAATTCCAGAGCGCCATCGTTGCGCCAGCGGACGCGGTCTCCCGTGTTATAAAGCCGCGCTCCCGGCTCGCTGGAAAAGGTATTGGGAATAAACTTTTCCGCCGTGAAAGCCGGTTGCCCGAAGTATCCGCGCGCCAGTCCGTCGCCGCCGGTATACAACTGTCCCGCAACCCCCACTGGAACAGGCTCCAATTGCTCGTCGAGCACATACACCGTGGTGTTCGTGATCGGCTTTCCTATCGGCACGCTGCTCAAAGGCCCCGGATCGCGGCGTAGCACATGGCAAGCGGTGAAGGTTGTATTCTCCGTCGGCCCGTAGCCGTTGATCAGAACGCAATCCGGCAACTCTTGCGCTGCCAGGAGCAGGTGCTGCGGTGAAACCACATCGCCGCCAGTCAGCAGCTGCCGTATGTTCCTGAGACTGTCAAGCTGGGTCTCCACCATCTGGTGAAACAGCCCGGAAGTCAGCCACAGCACGGTGACGCCCGTTTTCTTCACGAAAGCTGCCAGCTCTTCCAGCGACGGCGTAAATGGCGGGAAAATGGCCAGCCTGGCTCCGTGTGTGAGAGCGCCCCACAACTCCAGGGTGGAAGCGTCAAAGGTGATGGGCGAGAGCAGCGCGAATGTGTCTTCCTGGCTCAGCCGGAACGCCTGCTTGTTTCTCACCAGGCGCGTAATGGCGCGATGTTCAACCGCCACTCCCTTCGGCTGCCCAGTGGAACCGGACGTATAAATAATGTAGGCGAGATTATTCCCCTCGGTGGCGCTCGCCGGATTCGCCGTGCTCTCGCCCGCGACCCGCTCCCACTCCACATCCAGTTGCAGCCGCTCCGTGGGAACTTCCGGCAGGTGCTTGTCATGGCCGTGCGCCGTGATCAGTACCGTTGCCTGCGTATTTTGCAGCATCCATTTGAGGCGGTCCGCCGGATAAGAAGGATCAAGCGGAACATAAACGCCTCCCGCTTTCAGGATGCCAAGAATCCCGACAATCAGTTCCAGGCTGCGCTCGCAGCACAGGGCGACTGGCGTCTCCACTCCGACACCGCGCTTCCGCAGAAAGTGCGCCAGCTGGTTTGCCCGCTGGTTCAATTCCCCGTAAGTGACAACCTGATCGCCCAGGATCAACGCGGTTGCATCCGGACGTGCTTCCGCTTGTGCTTGGAACAGTTGATGGACGCCGAGCTTCGGCATTACCACTTGCGTCTGGTTCCACTCGAGCACAATCTGGCGCCGTTCATCTTCGCTGAGCAGCGATATTGCCGTCAGCCGCTCTTCCGGCCTGGCCGCTACCGCTTCCAGCAATCGGGTAAAGTGCCCAACCATGCGCTCCATCCGCTCCGGCGCGAACAACTCGGCGGCATACTCCAGCGTCCCGCTCAGCCCGCCCTCCACCGGCGCCAGCGACAACATCACGTCAAACTTGGACGCACTGTAACCGCTGTCCCACAGGCTCAAC
>JBJMGE010000013.1:0-385678 GCA_045808085.1 Terriglobales bacterium
CAGCGCTCCCTGCTCCCGATAGCGCCGCCCCAGCCGCTTGGCCTGACGGTAACTCACCCCCAGCAAACCCGCTGCGTCCACTACCTTCAACTCCCCACTCTCCACCCGCGCCATCACTCCGATCCGATCCAGTTCCTTCGCGCTCATTGCCTCTCGCCCCAATCTTGGCCTCCTTGCGGAGCCCTAGACTAGGGGACATTTTTATCGAGGACAAAAGGGGACATTATCGCAGTGGTACGACAGCAAAAACCACCTCTCGGATCATAAAAAATCGTGATTCCCACGGGGCGAAGCAGGCATTGCTGCCCGCGGTAAGAAGCAAAGAAGAAGGGCCCTCCTTCCTTGCGCCGCAGGCTCGTCGCGCAGCGCGAAGCGCGAAGCGACTTAAGAAAAGCGCCAGCGCATGCAAACTGCGCCTTAAAAACCATCCAAAAGCCTCTTAACCACCTCGGAACTTCAGCTTAGCTATGCAATAACCCGCCATTCCCTGTGCTAAACTCCGCTCAACCGCCTGAATGGAACTATCCCTCAAACCCTCGCACGCCAAGGTCAAGGACTATTACAACGCCTTAAACCAGTTCGGGCAGCTCAATATCAGCCATGAAACCGCCGTCCGGCAGGCCTTTGCCTCGCTCCTTGATACCTGCGCCCGTCAATTCAAATGGAAACTGGTGCAGGAATTCCGCCTCCCAGCGCCCAAGAACAAGTCCGTCATCGTCGATGGCGCCGTGCTGGACTCCTTTACTCTCAAGCATGGTTTCTGGGAGGCGAAAGACCTCAAGGACCAGCTTGAAAAGGAGATCAAAAAGAAGCTGGAACAGGGCTATCCCCGTAACAACATCATCTTTCAAAGCCCGGAAAAGGCCATTCTCTACCAGAAAGGCGTGCGCCAGGGCCTGAATGAAGACATTACCGACCCTGACAATCTTGTCGATCTGCTCAAGGAGTTCTTCAAGTACCGCGAGCCGCAGCATGAGGAATGGGAAGCCGCCATCGCGGAGTTCTCCAGCCGCATTCCTGAAATTGCCGCCGCCGTCAAAGGGATCATCGAAAAAGAGCGCAAGACCAACAAGAAGTTCGTCGCCAGCTTTGAGGGCTTCGTCCTGCTCTGCCGCCAGGCCATCAATCCCAACCTGTCGGACTCGGCGGTTGAGACCATGCTGATCCAGCATCTGCTTACCGAGCGCATCTTCCGCCGCGTCTTCAACAACCCTGAATTCACCCGCCGCAACATCATCGCCGCCGAAATTGAAAAGGTCATTGACTCGCTCACCAGCCGCCACTTCAGCCGCGACGCTTTCCTGAAAGACCTGGACCGCTTCTACCACGCCATAGAAATCAACGCGGAAAACGCCACTGACTTCTCTGAGAAGCAGACCTTCCTCAACACCGTATATGAGCGCTTCTTCCAGGGCTTCTCCCCCAAAGAGGCGGACACCCACGGCATCGTCTATACCCCGCAGCCCATCGTCAATTTCATGGTGCGCAGCGTGGAAGAAATTCTCAAAAAGGAATTTGGCAAGTCCCTGGGCGACCGCGAGGTCCACATCCTTGATCCCTTCGTCGGCACCGGCAACTTTATCGTGCGCGTCATGCAGGAAATTCCCAAGACGCGCCTTGAATACAAGTATGAGAACGAACTGCATTGCAATGAGGTCATGCTGCTGCCGTATTACATCGCCAGCATGAACATTGAGCATGCGTATCTTGACGCGACGGGTGAGTACAAGCCGTTTGAGGGGATCTGCCTGGTGGACACGTTTGAGTTGGCCGAACCGGAGCAGCAGGGCCTTGCTTTCATGACTGAGGAAAACACAGCCCGCGTACGTCGACAGAAAAGAGCTCCAATTTTCGTGATCATTGGAAATCCCCCTTACAACGCTTGGCAGGAAGTCGAAAACGATAACAACAAAAAGCGGCGCTACAAAGAGCTAGACCGGCGTGTTTCAGAGACATATGCCAAAGCATCAAAAGCAACTAACAAAAACGCCCTGTCTGACGTATATGTAAAGGCTCTGCGCTGGGCATCCGATCGTCTACGCGATCATGGGATAGTCGCATTCGTCAGCAACAGCAGCTTCCTTTCGAAAGCGTCCTTCGACGGGGTCCGCAAATATCTCGCTGAGGACTTCGACCAAATCTATGTCGTGAACCTGCAGGGAGATATTCGTAAAGATTCCATGCGCGACCGGATTCCGCTCGGCGAAGAGCACACCGTTTTCGGCCTCTCAGCGATGGTGGGGATCTCGGTTTCTTTCTTTATAAAAGGCGGTGCTGGACCTAAAGGCATTTTCTACGCTGATGTGGATTTCAGATCCACTCGAATCCAGAAGTTTGCTGCTCTCGAGAGATGGAGCGATTACAAAGGAACCCCCTGGAAAAGGCTCAAGCCTGACGAGGATTCGAACTGGCTTAATGAGGGAATTGAATCCGGTTACAGCCACATGATGAGTTTAGCCCCACCAGGAGTTTTCTCGGCCATTTCGAACGGTCTAAAAACAAACCGCGATACATGGGCCTACAACTTTGATCGACAGAGCCTGGAAACCAACGTCGAACGCACAATCAGGTTTTATATGAGTGAGCTTCACAGGTACACGGACACCACTTCCAAACAGGAGATTGATTCGTTCGTGCAAATTGATCCCAAACGCATCGCCTGGACTGAAACGCTCAAGAAAGAGCTGGTGCGTGGGCGCAAAGCTCGGTTCGACAAGACCAGAGTGCGCTACGGGCTGTACCGCCCATTCACGCGCATTTATTTGTACTTTGATCGGATGCTAAACGAAAGGGTGTATGGACTATCCGAAAAATTTCCCGACTCGGCTTCGCAAAACTTGCTAATCTGCATTACCGACATCGCCGGTCGATCCCCCTTTAGCGTCATGGCCACCGACTTGATCCCAGATATCCACCTGTGCGCTACTACCGATACCTTTCAGTGCTTTACATTTTACGAGTATGACGAAGACGGCACCAATCGCCGCGAGAACATTACCGACTGGGCGCTTGACCAGTTCCGCTCGCACTACAAAGACAAATCCATCACCAAATGGGACATCTTTTATTACACCTACGCCGTGCTGCATCACCCTGAATATCGCACGCGTTACGCCGCCAATCTGAAGCGTGAGCTGCCCCGCATCCCCTACGCCCCGGATTTCCCGGCGTTTGCTAAAGCCGGCAAGCGCCTGGCCGAGCTGCATGTGGATTACGAAAAGCAGAAAGAATATCCGCTGGAGCGCCGCGAGAAGCCCGGCGAAAAGCTCAACCTGCGCGTGGAAAAAATGCGCCTCAGCAAAGACAAGCAGACGCTTGTCTATAACGATTTCCTCACCCTTGCCGGCGTTCCCAAAGAAACCTACGACTACCGCCTGGGCAACCGCTCCGCGCTGGAATGGGTGATTGACCAGTATCAGGTCTCAACCGACAAGCGCTCCGGCATCACCAATGACCCCAACCGCGACGACGATAAGGAATACATCCTCCGCCTTATCGGACAGGTGATTACCGTGAGCCTTGAAACCGTGAACATCGTAAAAGCGCTGCCGGATTTGGGCCTGCCACAATTGGGTGCTGACGAAAAAATTGCGAGTGCCATCCAATGAATGAACGCGTAAAGCTTAGCCAAGCCGAACAGGAAATCATCGACGACATAGTCACCCGCTTCGTAAGCGACCATAAGCCGAGCCACCGTCATTCGCTCATTCTCAAGTTCGAAGACCCTGATGCTCTTAACGATCTCACCAACCGCGGTTTCCTTAAGAGTGACCCAACAAATCAGAATTTCCTTCCCACGCTGCTCGCTTTTTGCTGCTGCGAAAATGAGTCCGTGCTTTCACAAGCGCGTGAGTCTACCGTTTCAGTGATAAAGGCTATGCGCTCTTTGTTCAGCAAGGTCGAGCCGAACGAGATGGTGACAGCTTCTGACATCGAAGCGGAGATCAAGAAGCTTGGTGCGTCGCTTACTGTTAACACGCTCTGGCTCGGGCTTTACCTGGCAGAAAGCTTCTCTGTGTTTGGAGGTTGGCAACCGGCCCCCGACCAAATTGGCAAAGCGTCGGTCAATATTGGCGAACGCGTTGTCAAGATGAAGAATCCTGAACAAATATGGGATGAGCGGGTCTCTCAGGAACTCCAGTGGCTTGCCAAGCGCGACTCGTATGCCGTGGCGGCTCGCACGATTCAGCCCATGAGCCCCCTCCCGGAAGACTCGGATGCAGAGATTTCGTCCACCCAAGCGATGCCACAACATCTTGAAGCTGCCGGCGGGAATCCGCTGAAACACGGACTGCAGATTTTTATCTCGCATAGCAGCCGTGACGCGGAACTCGCAAAACAGCTCATTGATCTTTTGCGAGTAGCTCTACCGGTTGATCCAATCGCTATCCGTTGCACAAGTGTCGATGGGTACCGACTTGAGGGAGGCGCAGACGCAAACGACCAGATCAGGACCGAAATCTGGGGAGCAAGGGTCTTCATCGGGCTGCTAACACCAACAAGCCTGGCCTCAACTTACGTCTTGTTTGAGTTAGGCGCGCGATGGGGAGCGAAGCTCCAGTTGAAGCCGCTGCTCGCAGCGGGGATGCGCCCCAGCGAACTTCGTGCTCCCCTTTCATCGCTGAACGCACTTTCCTGCGATCACGAAGAGCAAATACTCCAGCTCATCAGAGAAATAGGGAAAATCCTCGGCATTCAACCGCATCACGCGGACTCGTATCTCTCCAATGTGCGAGCGCTAGCCACTCGCTCCAAGGAGGCCGCCGCTCCACGAGCTCGGGTTCCAGGTGCTTTACGAGGGTAAGCCTGTATGAAGCGCCGGTGGCGCCTCGCGAAGTAGCGCAACGCGTCAGCGCTGAGAAGGGATCCGAAAGGCTTGGAGCGCCGTAGAGCCTGCCCTGAGCGCAATCGAAGGGTGCGGCACAATCGCTTCTATTTCTGCACGCTCCGCTTCGCTGCCGGGCCCCATTCTCGCCCGCCGTTGGCGTGAATGGGCAAAGCGCGGGCCTGCGGCGCAAGGAAGGTCTTTTTAATTCATCGTTACCCGCCATCCGTCCCCTTGCGGGGACTTGCCGCTCTCATCCGACATACTCAAATTCTTCTTCTTTGTGTCTCCGTGCCTCCGCGTCTCCGTGGTGAAGATTCTGGCTTTCACCGCTTCTGCGAAGGCTGGGAAGGGCTCATGGCTTCTTCCATTCCTCTGCATTTCAAAAAGTTGTTGCTGTTCTCCGTGCCTCCGTGTCTCTGTGGTGAAGATTCCACTCTGGGACGAAATGCACCCAAAGTTGCACGTTCTCTCCGGCTTCGGCATCTAACCCCATGGCTGCTAAATAGGTTGAAAATTCGCGCAAATTAGCGAATCATGGAAGAAGACAGCAGCCATAGGTGTTTCCCATGTTACGCAGTGCCGCACTTTCTTTTTCCCTGGTTCTAACCGCCTGCAGCCTGGCTGTGGGCCAGTCGTCTCCGATTACCGTCAGCCCCGGCAGCTCGTTGGATTCACACACGCCCAAGCCGCCTGACGCTCAGCCCCCGCTGGCAGCCGATACCACGCCTCACTTGAAGCCAATTGATCTGGACAGCCGCGAAAAACTGGCTGACGGCACCAGAATGCAGCTCATACGGGTCATTGATGCGGAGTTTGTGCATGTGCGCAAGTATCTCCCGGTGGGGGAAAAGAACATGGTCATTGGGCCTGACGGCATGGTAAAGCCCGGTGACGCGGAGCTTTACAGGATGGCGCAGACCTCTGGCGCTGCGGCCAAGATCGGCGACCGCGTCCAGATCACCAATATCGTATTCAAGGAAAAGTCGATCTACTTTGAGATCAACGGCGGCCCCAAAAAGAAAACCAAGTGGTACCAGCATGTTCAGATTTCCGGGATGGGCGGCAGCACCGGCGGCGTCGATCCCACTCAGGCGACCCAGGCCACCGGCGCAGCCGTAACGCTGGAATTCAAGAAGCATGTTCCGGAAATGACTGGCGCGGAATTGAAGCAGATGCTTACTCCCGTGCTGGACTTTTCCGTGAAGACCGCCGCGGAAGTTTTTGTCGATACTCTTCCGCCCAAGATCAAGGAAGCCGTGAAGAAGCACGACGTGCTGGTCGGGATGAATCATGACATGGTGGTGATGGCCAAAGATCGCCCGGAGCAAAAGGTCCGGGAGAAAGATGATAAGGGCAAAGAGTACGAAGAATGGATTTACGGCGCTCCTCCAAAGGACGTGGTTTTTGTGCGCTTTAACGGCGATGAAGTTGTCCAGGTGAAGACCGCGAAAGTGGGCGGCCAGATGATCGTAAAAACCGAAAAAGAAGTTGACGTAAAAGATGGTGTGCCTACGCTGGCGGCGCTCAAGTCAAGCGACAACCCGCAAGAGGTGAGCGGTGCGCCACAGCAGGACCAGCCAACCCATAAGCCGACCCTGAAGAGGCCTGACGAGCAGCCAGATCCCATGACGCAGCCAGCCAGCGGCGCTTCATCTTCCAAGCCATTGCCGCCACCAACGCCCCAGGACGAGCCGCAATGGGGCACCAAACCTTCTTCCGGCAGTACTGATCAACAGCCGGCGCAAACGCAGGAGAAAACTCCGCAGGATCCAGTCAAGACGCCTCCGCAGCAGTAGAGGGCTGACGGAGAATGAACCTGCGGTTTAAACTAGAAGTGTGAAGATTGCTCTCGGGCAGATCAACCCAACAATTGGTGATTTCACCGGTAATTCCAAAAAGATCATAGAGTCTTCGCGCCAGGCCCTTGCGCAGGGCGCGGAGATGATTCTCTTTCCTGAACTGGCCGTTTGCGGCTATCCTCCACGCGACCTGCTGGAGAAACCTGCCTTTGTGGAACGCAACTCGCAGGTGGTGAATGAGATTGCGCAGGCTGTTCCGCAAATCACCGTTGTGTGCGGCTTTGTGTCGCCGGCCAAAGTGGAAACCGGCAAGTCTGTAATGAATTCCGCCGCGGTGTTACGGCAGGGAGCGGTGCAGTTTGTGCAGTCAAAAATGCTGCTGCCCACCTACGATGTTTTTGACGAAATGCGTTACTTTGATCCTGCTGAGTCGCAAAAGCTGCTTCCGCTCGCAGGCAAGGAATTCGCCCTTACAATCTGTGAGGACGCGTGGAATGACAAACACTTCTGGCATCGCCGCTTGTACCGCGTGGATCCTGTGGACGAACTTCTGCACGCCGGCGGCAACATGGTCCTGAACATTTCCGCCTCGCCGTTCCATCTGGGAAAGCGCGAACTGCGCCGCCAGATGCTGGCCACCATCGCCCGCGACAACAAAGTGCCGGTGCTATTTGTGAATCAGGTGGGCGGCAATGACAGCTTGATCTTTGACGGATCCAGCATGGTGATTGCGCCGGATGGCCGCATTGTGGCCCAGGCAAAATCCTTTGAGGAAGACCTGGTTCTTTTCGATTCTGAAACCATGCAGGGCGATATGCATGAGCAGATCGCGGTGGGCATTCCAAGTGCCTTTGCTGCTCTTGCCCTGGGCACGCGGGATTACGTCCGCAAATGCGGCTTCAGCAAAGTTGTGATTGGGCTAAGTGGCGGTATTGATTCCGCCCTTACAGCTGCCATCGCTGTGGACGCGCTGGGCAAAGAGAACGTTACCGGAATCGCCATGCCCAGTCAGTACTCATCTGAGCACAGCATTAAAGACGCACGTGAGTTGGCTTGCAAACTGGGAATCCGCTTTGAGGTCATTGCCATCGGAGACATTTTTGCGGGTTACCGCAAAGCCCTGGCCCAATTATTTGCGGCAATGCCGGAAGACGTTGCTGAAGAGAACATCCAGTCGCGTATTCGCGGCAACATCCTTATGGCGTTTTCCAACAAGTTCGGCGCGCTGGTGCTCACTACCGGAAACAAGTCTGAAGTCGGCGTCGGCTACTGCACGTTGTACGGCGATATGGTGGGCGGACTCGGCGTGATTTCTGATGTCCCAAAGACCATGGTCTATGACCTGAGCCGTTACGTGAACTCGCTCAAGCCGGTCATTCCGCAATCCACCATCGATAAACCTCCTTCGGCTGAACTGCGTCCCGGCCAGCAGGACTCTGATACACTGCCGCCGTACGAAGTTCTGGACAACATCCTAGAAGATTATGTGGAAGATTACCGCACCGCGGAACAGATTGCTGCCGACCGGGGCTATGACGTTAAGCTGGTGCGCGACATCATCCGCATGATTGAGCGGAGTGAATACAAGCGCCAGCAGGCCGCTCCGGGACTAAAAATCACGCCCAAGGCCTTTGGTCTTGGCCGTCGTTTTCCAATAGCACAAAAATCGGAAGTCTAAAAAATTCATGATGAAAGCCCTTATCAAACCAATGACCACCACTGCTCTCTTAACTACCGTCTTATTCGCGTTCGGCATGGCCAACGCTCAAACCGCTTCGCCTAAGAAGCCGGCAGCGCATACTACTAGCCCCGCTGCCTCGCCGCAAAGCACGCAAAAGAAAGCCGCCCTGCCCACCACTGAGGAGGTAGAGGCCTCAATGAAACGCAGCTTCGGCTACGATCCGGGCGTGACCTGGCAGATCCTTGAGATCAAGGAATCCACCATCCCCGGCCTTGCGGAAGTGCTGGTTTCCATGAACAAGCAACAACCAGTGCATCTCTTTCTTGTGCCGGGCTCTCAGATCGCTATCGTCGGTCAGGTTCTGCCGTTTGGCCCCGACCCGTTTGCGCCCGCGCGTGCTAACCTGAAAGGCGCATTTGGTCCCAGCCGTGGGGGCCAGAATCCGCCCATCGATATCATAGAGTTCAGTGATCTGGAATGTCCGCATTGCAAAGTGGCCCAGCCGGTTCTGGCAAAACTCTTTGCGGATTTTCCCCAGGTGCGCTTCATCTTTCAGCAATTTCCGTTACCCGCCAGCCTGCATCCGTGGGCGTTGAAGGCGGCACAGTACGCCGACTGCGCGGGACAAATGAACAAGGATGCGTTCTGGAAATATGTTGACGCCATTTTCGAAAACCAGGGCGGGATCGCTCTTGCCACGGCCGATGACAAATTGAAAGAGCTGGCAACCGGGGTCGGTCTGGACGCGCAGAAAATCTCGACCTGTGCTGTTTCGCCGGAAACCGATGCCCGGATCAAAAAATCCCAGGCCTTGGGAGCCACTCTGGATGTAAATGAGACCCCAACGGTCTTCATCAATGGCCGCAGAGTGTCAGGCATAGCCAACATCCCTTACGACAATCTCAAACAGTTGGTGCAGTTTGAAATCGATCATGCAGGGAAGTAGGCGCGGCGGAAACGCCTCACCCTAGACACGATAATCCTGTAGGACGGATTTTTGTTATCAGTGTCATCAGTGAAAATCAGTGGTGATTTTACGGCCCCACGTTCCAGAAGACGCTGCTGCCTCGATCATGGAATGGTTTACGCACCACGTGCGGTGTAATCATGATCAGCAGCTCATTGTGAATATGGTCTTTTGAGGTCGTGCTCAGCACGTTTTTCAGGCCGGGCAGGCTGCTGAGGATCGGAAAGCCTTGAACCGACCGCAGTTCCTGCTCGCTCATCAATCCCATAATCACCGATGGTTCGCCATCGTGCACTGTGATGGTTCCGACATAAGAGCGGCTGGTAATGTCCGGGATGCTGTTGATCTGCAGCGTTCCCAGGCCTTGAATTTTCAGGTCCACGGCCAATGTGATGTCTCCGTTGGCGTGGTAATGGGGCGTCGCTTTCAAAGTAATTCCCAAGTCTTCATAGGTGAACTGCGGGGTGTTTCCAACTTGCACCTGGCCTCGGGTACTCACCGCCACATTGCTGAACGTGCTGTTCACGATAGGGAATTTTGTGCCGACGCGAAACGTTGCGGCTTCACCATCAATCGCGCGTAGCGTCATTGCTTCCAAATTGGTAGCCAGCGAAGAATTGAACGCCAGCTTCGCGCTGATGGGAGGAGCGGTGACTCCGGTCAGCCCCTTGCCTTTGCCGAACACCAGAAATGGTCCGAGCAGAGGAGATCCTGCCAAGTTCGCCAGCGCTGAAGGCGAGATTGTGCTGGGATCAATAGTTCCTGTGCGGTTTAGCTGGTCAATCACGCTCTGTGCGTCCGGCCCTAGCACTCGCTGGATTTCTGAAGGGATGTTGAATACTTGAAAGCTGGTAGGCAGGTTCAAGCCCATATCCCGCGTACGATCAGTATCAATCTCGTATTCTGAGACCTCAAGCGACATCTCAGGCTTTGCGTCCATTAAATTATCAAGCAAGCTCGCGGCTTCTTCCACCGTTTCCCGGGGCGCGCGTACGGTGATGGTATTTTGGCTTGGCTGAATGCTGACAAGCTTCATGTCCAAGATAGTGCGCATCACGTTGACCAAATCGTTCAGGTCAGTCTGCGCTGAGACATTGCCGACATAAAAAGTGCGCAGCGCCAGGCGCTCATATTGCTTTCTCATTTCGGCCGTGTCACTGGCCACCATGGCTGCATTATTGGAAATGGGCGACCAGAAAGACTTCGTCATTTTGCCCGCAATGTCAGTTGCCGTGTAGAAGTCCACGTTATCCAGGTCAAATCGCACGACCCGGCTCGTGAGGTTCTGGTCAAATTCCATGGACACGCCAAACGCGGCCCCAATCTGCGTATAGAGCTGCCTTGTATCGCCTTGAATATGGAAATTCTTTTTTCCCGGCGTGGGTTGCAGGTTGATCTGGTCTACTGACGCAAGCAGTTGCAGCACGTGTTTATGTTCAGCGTCCCCGTCCGGCGGCTCCACGTCATGCAGTCGCTGAGTCGCATTAGTATTTTGCGGATCAATAGCAAGCGCCATACGAAAGCGCTGTGCAGCACCCACAGGATCGCCGGCAGCGGCCAAATGATTGCCCGCTTCCATGTCCTCGCCCACAATCTGCTGCCGCAGCATCTCGCCCATGGTCATAAATTCCACGTTGCCTGGCATGAGTTCCTGGGCTTTAAGTACTGCTATGAGTGCGTCTTCCGGCTTGCCCTCTCGCTGCAGGTCCTGCGCATTCTTGAATTCTTTTTCCGCGTTTTTTTTATCTTCTTTGGAGACCGGCGGGGGCACAACGGACTTCGGCTTGTCCGCGGCCATGCAGGCCAGGCAGAAAAACAGCGACAGAATGGCGAACCAGGTTTTCATTCGGGAAACATCATTGTACCGTCATTAAGAACGATTCTCGGCAGGAATATTGCGGCAGATTACCGAAGTTTGTCGAACATCAACCGATAAATGCCAGCAGATCGGTGCCGCAGGCAAAGCAAGCGTCTGGATCAAGGGCCCGTAGCTCCGCAAAAGAGTAGATTCCGGTTGCGAGCGCAATCACTGGCACGCCCACGCTCCGTGCGGCCTCAATATCGGAAGGCGTATCCCCAACCACGGTCACAGATGCGTGTTCGCCCAAGTGGCGGCGCGCGAGGTCAATACCGTGCTGAAAGATTTCGGCACGCAATTCTCTGGGGAAAGAGAATGACGCGAACGTGAACATGGGCCTTAGCCCGGCTTTCTCCAGCTTAAGCCAGCCAACGGTTTCCAGATTCCCTGATGCTGCTCCCAGCAGTTTGCCCCGGCCTTGAAGATAGTTGATCAGTTCCAGGATCGACGGGCAAAGCTCAGGATTTAGCTGTGCGTGGTTCTGCTGCACCTCGGCGCACATCCGGGCCACGATCTGTGGCATACGACTGTCAATGTCTTGGTCTTGCAGCCCCGCGCGTTGTAGCACCGCGCGCAGGATTCCCACGTCAGTATTGCCGTGGACGGGGACGCCCTCAATAGAGGCTTCAATGCCCAGAATATCGCGGATGGCATTGCGGAAGGCGAAGTAGTGGACAGCGTCCCGGCTGTTCAGCAGCGTGCCGTCAATATCAAAGAGAAAAGCGTCAGCGCTGTCCCAGCGGAATCCTGGACGCACAAATGCTCTTCCTCCTTCAGGATATGGAGCCAGGTTTGACACGGTAAGTTTGATTCAATTGCAGGGAGAGCCGCGTGCTATCGAACCAGCTTTTGCTTTTCCAGAAGCGGCGGTTTTTCACTTCGTACCGGCCGCCGACCGCCATCACGCAGCTGGCGAACATCCAGCTTCAACTCAGCTATAGTCCGGCTGAGCGTGTTGCGGTGCATGCCCAATTCACGGGCAGCTTTGCACTGGTTTCCCCGGTTCTGCTGCAGGACGTTCATGATGAAGCGCTTCTTAAATTCACGCACGGCTTCAGAGTAAAGAATGCCGCTGCCATACATTTGTGCCACGAGTGCTTCGAGCTGGTCCTTCACAGAATCTCCTCACTTTCCAGATGCGCCAATGTTTTTGCTCTTTTATTTATTTTTATTCATTTTTTTGTCGCTCCCGGACTCAGCCCACCGCGGAGTTTGATGATCCCGGCACGAAACTTCTCGCGGACATCGGAGGGCGCCAGCCAGCTTGCGCCACGTCCCGCCACCAGAAAGTAACTTGCCAGTTGTGAGCCAGACAGCTCTGTTGACTCAGGTACAAAAGCCGTAATCGCCATTAACCCGGCGGTCACGATCACCATGCCGCGAATAAAACCAAACGCTGCTCCCAGCGCGCGATCAACTGATCGGAGACCTGATTCGTGCACCATCCAGCGAGCTATTCTTGCCAGAGCGCCCGCCAGCAGGACCACCGATACAAAAATCGTAAGAAAGCCCGCCAAGTCCGCAAATGCCGGCAACTTGACGTAATGCAAATACCACGGGGAAATCTTGCTGTATCCCCATGCCGCCAGCAAATACCCAACCACTGCACCTGCCAGGCAGATCACTTCAAAAAAGAACCCCTGGGCCGCCGCCAGAAGCGCCGATAAGAGCATGATCACGAGGATGATCCAATCAAGCGCGTTCATGCCATCGGCTTCTCAACCTGCGGGCAACTCGCGTCCCGCCAAAATCCTGTATGCCTCTATGTACTTCTCGCTGGTCTTGCGCGCAACATCTTCCGGCAATGAAGGCGCAGGAGGCTGCTTGTTCCACTTGATTGCTTCCAGATAGTCGCGAACAAACTGCTTATCAAACGATTCCTGCGCTTTGCCGGGCTGATATTTATCCGCCGGCCAGAAGCGCGATGAATCCGGAGTAAGGACTTCATCCGCCAGGATGAGCCCCTGCGATGTCTGGCCGAACTCAAATTTCGTGTCGGCGATTATGATGCCGCGACCCGCTGCGTAGTCGGCTGCTGTCTTGTAAATCTTTAACGTTAAATCGCGCAGTTTCTCTGCCAGTTCTTTTCCCGTGCGCTTGGCCATTTCCTCAATCGAAATATTTTCGTCGTGGCCGCTCAGTGCCTTGGTGGCCGGAGTGAAGATCGGTTCAGGCAGTTTGTCCGATTCCTTAAGCCCTGCCGGTAGCTTGATGCCGCAAACCGCGCCGGTCTGCTGGTACTCTTTCCATCCCGATCCGGAAAGATATCCGCGGGCCACGCATTCAATATCGATCATCTGCGCCTTGGTCACCAGCATGGAGCGGCCACGCAGATCGTCAGCATATTTCTTGAGTGGCGCAGGGTACTGGTCAACGCTGGCCGTGATCAGATGATTCTTGACCACATCTTTCAGAAAATCAAACCAGAAAAGCGATAGCTGCGTAAGCACGCGCCCTTTTTCCGGAATACCTGTAGCCAGAACATAATCGAACGCGGAGATGCGGTCCGTGGCGACAAACAGTAGTTGTTCGTTCAGGCTGTATAGATCGCGTACCTTACCGCGAGCATGGAGTGTGAGTTCCGGAAAATCTGTCTGGAGAAGAATTCGGCTTTGTGCGCTTTGACTTGTCATGGCAGAAATACGTGGGCGAGGTCGTATTCTAGCCTCTCAACTATTTTTGTCAACCGGAGAAATTGAGAAAATAAAATGTGCAAACGAATGCATCGCACAAAAAAAATCCCGGAATTGCACAAGCCGCGAAACCCGCATGAATCAAGGACTTTCTCGCGTTGATTTTCATCGGACTTTGTAGTACCAGTTACTAAAACTTAAACTCGCACTGAAAAATATTTTTCAAGAGCATGGAAAATATTGATCTCCAAATTCCCGGTGCATCTGGTTACGGGCAGCAACTGAATCCGAGTTCAGAAAATCCGCTTGACGCAGGAAAAAAGCTTTGAATGAGATCGAAGAAAACTACGGGCGGATCTCAACCCTTGTTCCCACCGGAACCAGCTTCCAGATTTCTTCAATCTCGGTATTCGTCACGGCGATACAGCCATCCGTCCAGTCGGTTTGGCGATGTAGCGGCCCCAGATAAGCGAAAGGCTTTGCCAGTCCGTGGATCATGATTGCCCCGCCGGGGGATTGGCCTACACTGCGTGCTCTTTCCCGGTCCGCCGCGCTGGGATAAGAGATGTGCAACGAGAGATGGAACTGGCTCTGCGGATTCTTTGCGTCGATCACGTAATCACCCTCAGGCGTTTTGTGATCGCCCTCAACCCGTTTAGGGCCCACAGGGGCTGATCCGAGCGCGACTTTGTATGTTTTAAGGACTTTGCCGCCGCTGAACAGGGTCATGCTGCGGGTAGATTTCAAGATGACGATCTTGTCTGCCTGAATCGGGGCAGCAACCGCCGCACAACACAGCGCCAATATGAGGACAACCGCGAACTGAATCCGGCGTTCGTGCATAATCGCTCGAACTTACGCTGAAGCTGCCCGCGGCATTCCGCCTTCAGCGCCGAACTTCACCGAAACGATTTTGGAGACGCCGGGCTCCTGCATGGTGACGCCATACATCACCGGCGCAATCGACATCGTCTTTTTGCTGTGCGTGATGATGATGAATTGCGTCTGCACCGCCATTTCCCTGATCAGTTCGGTAAATCTCCCAATGTTAGCTTCGTCCAGCGGCGCGTCCACTTCGTCCAGAATGCAGAAGGGACTGGGCTGATACTGGAAGATGCCGACGAGCAGTGACAATGCAGTGAGCGCTTTCTCTCCGCCGGAGAGCAGCAGCACGTTCTGCAGCTTTTTGCCCGGAGGCGAAGCGACTACGTCGATGCCGCTTTCGGCGGTATTCACTTCGTCGGTCAGGCGCATGAAGGCCTGGCCGCCGCCAAACAACTTGCGGAAAGTGAACTGGAAATTCTCATTGATGCGGTCGAACGCTTCCTGGAATTTCTGCCGCGAGAATTCGTCGATTTCCTTGATGGTGGCCTGCGTGTTCTCAATGGACTCTAGCAAGTCTTTGCGCTGTGTTTCCAGGAACTGGTGGCGCGTCTCAGTTTCCTTGAATTCTTCCAGCGCCATCATGTTCACCGGACCCATATTGTCCAACTTTGTGCGCATCTCGCGGTAGGCGTTTTCGTCCAACGCAAGCTGCTCACCTTCCACTAACGGGATTTCTGTGTTGGCGCGCAATTCGTCAGAGTTGATGCCGAGTTCGTTCAAGCAGGATTCAGCCATGTGCGCCAGATCAGATTGCAACTTGGCCAGCAGCGTGCCGATCTCGCTCTTGCGTTCGCGGGCGGCGTCCAACTCAAGGCGCGCCGCTTTCAATTCCTGATCGATTTCCGCGATGCGGGCGCGCACCTGATCAGACTCATGCTGTAGCTGTCTGCCGGTAGCTTCTGCCGCAGACTTCTCCGCACTTAGGGCTTCCAGGCGGTCTGCGATCTGCATGTTTTCCGCTTCACGCTGGACTTTTTCAGCCGCCGCAGACTGGATCTGCGTCTGCAAGGACTGAACCCGCTGTCTGGCTTCAGTCGCAAGGGCCTCAATCCGCTCCAGAGCCGATGCCGCTGTCCGGCGGCGCTCTTCCACCACGGCCAGATGCGCTGCCGCTTGCGATGCAGCTTGGGCCGCTTCGTCACGCGCCGTCTTCAATGAGACCACCCGCTGTTGCGCGACTTTCATCTCGTCTTCCAGCGCCTGGCGCCTCTGCTCCAGCCCTTCCGCCTGTTCGCGCTTTTCCGCGACAACAAGTTCCTTTTCATTGCGGGCAGAACGCGTCCGCTCAATCTCCAAGCGATAGGTGTTCAGCCGCTGCTCGGTGCGGGCCAGATCGGATTCCATCTGTTTGAGCGCATGCCCTGAAGTAAGAGCTTGTTTTTCTGCTTCGCGACGTTCTTCTTCCAGCGTGCTGAGCAGCTTGCTCAACTCAGTAAGTTCCCGGCCCAGCGTCTGCACTCGCGCTTGCTCGTTCCGAATGGCCGCTTCCAGATCGGAAGCGATCTTGCCGATTTCGCGCAGCTCGCGCTTCAGTGACAGCGGGCCTTCTTTGCGCTGCTTGCCGCCGGTAACCGTTACGTTGTGGAAACACTCGCCGGTAGCGGAGAGGAAATATGCATCAGGGTTTTCCAAGGCCAGATTGCGCGCGATGCTGGCGTCCGCCGTGATGTAACCGTCGCGCAGCTTGGGCAGCACGACTTCGAGCGATCTGCCAAAGCCATCCAGCACGCGGATGCAATTTTTTAGCGATACCAACTCTTCATGCCGCTCTGAAGTCGGAGCAGGAGCGTTGCTGGCTACAAACGAAAATTTAGCCTGCGCGTCTTCAGGATGAACAAGAAAAGTCGCGCGTCCGTCAACGTCCGATTGCAGGAGTCGCATGCCTTCATTGGCTGAATCCCATGACTTGACCACGACGTAATTCAATTCGTCCCGCAGAAACTCTTCCACTACGCCTTCATAGCGCGTTTCGACCTCAAGAAAGTCCGCCAGCACGCCGGCTGGAACAAAGCCGTGGCCCATGGCGTTCGACTGGAACAGACGCTTCACGGATTCCGTGGAATAGCCATGCTCGTTGATCACCGATTCCAGTGAACTCTTTTTGCCCAGGGCAGTCGCGTACTCGGCGCGGAGAGTATCAAGATTGCGCTTACCTTCTTCTTCCTCTTTGCGCTTGCTCTCAATCAACGCGCGAATTTCCAGAATACGCGTGCCCAATGCCGTAGCAGTCTGCGTGATAGTTTCAAACTCAAAAGCGATCTGCCCGCGCTTGCCGCCGAAACTTTCGATATCAATCTGCGCCGCGGTAGCTTCGCGCTCCAGCCTCATGGCCTCGCGCTCCAGCGCGGTCATGTGTTCTTCCGCCTGGATCACCTGATTGCGCACCTGCGAGGCCGAAGACATGGCTTCCATTACATTGTGGCGGCGCGCTTCCTGCTGGCGTTCAAGGTCGGAGAGCGCGATGGCTGCATCTTGCGATGACTGCTGCGCTGCCTGCCATTCATGCTGCGCGGCGGCAACTTCTGAAGCTGCGGATTCGGCAAAGCTGCGGTTGGTTTGAACTTCCTCTGTTAAGGCAAGTGACTGCGCCTGCGCACGTTCGAGTTCGGCTTGGGCAGCGGCAGAACGCGCATCGAGTTCAGCACAACGCTCTTGATTTGAGCCGCGGCGGGAGATTGCACGTTCAGTTTCAACGGCCAGCGCGTTCATCGTCTGGGTGTTGCGCGCAATCTCAGTCTCAATGGAGTAGCCACGCTGCGTGCGCTCTGAAAATTCTGCTTCTTTGGCATTTACGGCTTCAGCATGACCGCGAATTTCTTCGCCCACAGCTTCCAGCGAATCATTCAGGCCGGTTTCATCGCGGCCCATCTGGGCAAACTTGCTGGCCAGCACCACGCGCAGTTTTTCTTTCATCTCATCGCGCAGCCGTGCATAGCGTTCAGCCTTGGACGCCTGGCGCTTGAGCGAGTTCATCTGCTTGGTGACTTCGTCAAAAATATCGTTGATGCGGGCCAGGTTCAGCCGAGACTGCTCCAGCCGCGCCTCCGCCAGACGCTTCTTAGTCTTGAACTTGGTGATCCCGGCCGCTTCTTCAATGATGGCGCGGCGGTCATAGGGCTTGCTGCTCAGTATTTGGCCAATACGTCCCTGTTCGATGATGGCGTAGGACTCCGGCCCCAGGCCGGTGCCCATAAATATGTCCTGAATGTCGCGCAGGCGGCATAGCTTGCCGTTCAGCAGGTATTCGCTTTCACCCGTGCGGAACAAGCGACGCGTGACCATGATTTCGCCCTTGGCAAACGCCACGGGCTTGAACTTGCGACGACGAATCTTCAGGATGACAGCGCCGTTGGTCTGTGCGGCTTGGGCATCGGGTGCGCTAGGCTCGGTAGAAGCTGGCTGTTCAGCGGCTGCTTCAGGCGACGCTTCCTGCGATGCGTCGGCGGTGCCTTGCTCGGCTGCGGCTTCGCCTTCAGCCGGTTCGCCTTCCACGCCTTCTTTCCAGTCGAGCGGACCGGGCTGCACCTCAGCGATATGGGCTTCCGTCGCATCAGCCGCATTTGCGCGGACAGAAGCCTCGTCCCAGTCGTCTTCCGACGGCATGTCATCGCGGACGTCGATCTCGGGTTCGGCAGAAATCTTTCCGTCATAAACCTGGGGATCAATCAGCGTGAGAGACACTTCAGCCATGCCTGTCGGCTTGCGGTCACGCGTGCCGGCAAAGATTACGTCTTCCATGCGGACGCCGCGCAGGCTCTTGGCGGATTGCTCTCCCAGCACCCAGGAAATGGAGTCGGAAATGTTGGACTTTCCGCACCCGTTGGGGCCCACCACGGCGGCAATGCCTTCGCCCGGAAACTTGAGTTCCGTACGGTCGCAGAAGGACTTGAATCCAAGGATTTGCAGCTTCTTAAGTTTTAGCAACTTCCTACTCCTTCAGGAATGGCCAATGGTCCGCACGACTGTGGCTGGCAGGTGCGTTTTTCTCTGTCGGGCTACCGGCTGGAGTAGCTAAACGCGCTTTCCAGTTAGAGTACCCAGAGAGTTACCGGGGGTCAAGAGCAAAGCCCACAATATGTTGTGGATAAGTGCTCCAGACCACAGGATGTCGCACCGCTTGTGCAGCCCATGGCCAAAATACACCTGTGAGGATCTTTTAAGAGGACGGAAGAATCGCGAGAGCTATAGAAACTGTAGCGCGAATGGTGCAGGGAAGCAATATGGATTAGGGCGCGAATTGGTACACGGGAGTGCAAGGGGCTAAAGGATTAAGGTGGTAATCCCCAAATCCTAGTCTGAGTTGGATTGCCGCCTTTATTTTAAGAAACGAATTTAGCGGTTTACGCTTGCCATACCACCAGTGCTCGACACAATGATATCGTGCCGCTTCTTGAGTTCAGCGGCCTCCGCATTTTTTCCAAGCTTGGTAAGGACGTCTGAAAGCATCTGCAGCGAGTCAGCAATCAACGGGCTATCCTCACCGTATGTCTTTTCGCGTTCCGTCAGAGACTTGCGACAGTAAATCTCAGCTTTATCCAACTTCCCCCACTCAAGATAAAGTTTAGCCAATTCCAGCGTATCGCCCAGCATGGTGAGGCCATCACCACCGTTGGCGTTGTTGGCCTGAAGCAACTGTAGACGGATTGGCTCGGCCTTGGCGTAATCTCCCAAAAGTTGATAGGCATTGGCCAGATAGTGGAGGTCCATTTTTACGCGCATGTCAGTTGCGCCAAAGAGCTTTTCGTTAAGCTGGATGGCACGCGCATAAAAGCTGGCCGCGGCTGCATAGTCCTTTTGAAAATAAGCGCATCCCGCGACTCCTTCCATGGCATGGATTGCCTCCTGCGACTCGGGGCCTTCCACTTTCTGGCTTGTCTTAAGGTCGTATTGCCAGGCTTCGCGCGCCTCAGCATATTTCTGTTCTCGTGTAAACACCCAGGCCATCTGCCGGGTTGACTCTACCAGCTTTTGGTCAGTAAATGATTTTTCAGCCATCGCGAGTGCGGTTTTGGCGGACACTTCCGCCTCGTCTACCCGGCGTTCCTGAAGGGCTTTAATGCTGGCATCAAGAGTTTGCCGCCAGGTCTTTTCATCCACAGGGCCGGTGACACTTGCCGGGGGAACCACAGGAGTTGAAGCGGTGGCTGTTGTAGCTGGAGGAGCGATGAGCGCCGGCTTAACTTTGCCTTTCAATCTCTCCATTGCTGCCGCATATTCTTTTTGCGCTTCATCTGTCTTGCCGATCTCTGCTGCTAACCGATACTGTTCCATTGCGCCATTGAAATCGCCATTCTTTTCCAGGATCGGCGCAAATTTTGAAATGATTGTTGGATCCTGTGGGGACAGTGACAGAGCAAGCCGCATTTGCATAATGGCTCCGCTTACATCTCCGGTTCCCGCAAGCGCTTCACCCAAATCTCTGTGGCCATAAGGGAAGCTGGTATTTAATACGTCGGCACGTCGAAGCTCGGTAACAGCATGCTGGTAATCTTTGCGACGAAGATAAACGCGTCCCATGCCTGCATGCGCATACACGGAGTTATCGTCCAACTGCGCTGCACGGACGAATTCGGCCATGGCTGCATCGTCCTTTTGCTGCTCCTCGAAAACATGCCCAAGATTGCTATGCGGAATGGGATCAGACGGATCCAACGCCATGGCGTTGCGATATTCAGTTTCAGCCTCTTTCCAGTGGCCCAGGCGTGAGACTGCCATACCCAGACCAATGTGGCCCAATTCAAAGTCCGGAGCCATGGCAACCAGCTCGCGAAATTCGCGGACCGCGGCAAAAGTGTCTGTATCAATCAGCAGAAGAGACAAATTGTGGCGGACGTCAATCCTCTCCGGATCGATCCGCTTGGCCTCACGGTATTCACGGATTGCGCCCTCTTGATCGCCAACGCTTTTGAGCGCTATCGCCAGATTGTAATGGGCGTTAGCGTCATCTGGATTCAGAGTATTGGCTTTTCTGTATTCTTCGATCGCAGATTTAGTGTCGTGCTTGGCGTCAAATGCCAGCGCAAGGTCCAGATGGGCGGCAGCGTAATCAGGCTTGAGGCGCAAGGCTTCGCGATACTCTGCGATTCCCCCATCAACTCTCTCCATTGTTACAAGTGCCAGCCCCAGATTTTTGTGTGCTTCAGCATTGTTAGGATTCTCGGTCAAGGCTATCTGTGCTTCCTGCATAGCGCGTTCTGGATCATTTACCTTGAAAAGGATGAAGGCAAGCTTGGTATGGACTTCAGGAAAGCCCGGATTTTCCCTAAGAATGCTCTGATACACGTTAGCAGCCAGATCGAATTGTTCCTGAGTGCGGAGCACCTCACCCATGACGAATCCAGCTTCAACATGTGCGCCATCCTGCAGGGCCGAAGTAAGTTCGCGCGTGGCTTCTTGATATTGCTTGGCCCGCAACATCCTACCTGCTGCCGAAAGATGGTTCTGTAATGCAACTTCCGTCTCTCCATCTGCTCTCTCTGAAATATGGCCTCTCTTGGCGTTCGATACTGCCGTGAAGAGCGCAGGGCTTGCTCCGGCTGTGGAGAGTTGCGCCTTGAATGCGTCATTGGCGCGAAATGCAACACCTCTTGTCTGCACTTCATGCAGAATGTTTTCACTGAGGGCATTACCGGCGATAAGCGCTAGGAGTTCGCTTTTTGTGAGCGGTGTTGAATCTGTCTGGCAATAGAGCGAAGCGAAGCTCACGAATACAACGATAAAAAGCACAAGAAGACGTGGATTACGAGCAGACATGGTTTCTCCCGATGTGGACGAATCTTAAACCGGGTTCAGTCGTTCATAATCATTACGTAAGTTCCAGGAACAGTAACTTAACAAAATCCGGATAGGTGGGCAGGTACACTAAGAAATAGCCAACTACAACTTTTTCGCTGATTGATTAAATGACTTCGTCCGACCGGCTTTTCCGGCAGATTTATCACGCGCGATCACCCAACTCCTACTCTCCCAGCTTCTCAAAGAACCTGATGATGCTCTCAATCCCGCGATAGAAGTTCGGGATGTGGAACTTTTCGTTGGGAGCGTGCAGGTTGTCATCGGGCAGGCCAAAGCCCATCATCACGCTGGGGATTTTGAGCACGTCCTGGAAATCAGTCACGATGGGAATGGAACCGCCGGAGCGGATGAAGACTGTGTCTTTTTTGAAGACCTCATGCAGCGCCTGGGTTGCGGCCTTGATGAAAGGATTATTGGTCCCCACCACGCAGGCCGGCCCTTTGCTGAAGACCTTGATATTCGTCTCAATACCCTTGGGCGTGAGTTTCTTCACGAATTTGGTGTACTTCTTCAGCACGTCGTCGGGGTCTTGATTGGGCACCAGGCGCATAGAAACCTTGGCAAAGGCGCGTGCCGGGATCACGGTCTTGGCGCCGGGAGCGGTAAAGCCGCCGGGCATGCCGTGGACTTCGAGCGTCGGACGTGCCCATGTGCGATAGAGCACTGAGTAGCCGGGTTCGCCGGTCAGCACTTTTGATCCGACTTCAGTCTTGCGGTAGTGCTCTTCATTAAAGGGCAGTTTTTTCCAGGTCTTGAGTTCGTCTTTGCTCGGGGCCTTCATGCCTTTATAGAAGCCGGGAATCAGGATCTTGCCTTTGGAATCTTTCAGCTTGCTGATGATTTCAATCAGAGCAAAGAACGGATTGGGCGCAGCGCCGCCGTACATGCCGGAATGAAGGTCGGTTTTCGCGCCTACGGCTTCAATCTCGGTATACACAAGTCCGCGCAGGCCGACACACAGCGTGGGAAGATTGGGCGCGAATAATTCCGTATCGCAGACCAGAGCGAAGTCGGCTTTCAGCTTGGCCTTCTGCGCGCGGATATAGGCTGCAATGGATTCGCCTCCGACCTCCTCCTCGCCTTCGAAAATGCACTTTACATTGATCGGCAGCTTGCCGCCATGGCCGCGCATCAGCGCTTCAAGCGCCTTGATCTCCATCCAGAGCTGGCCTTTGTCGTCCACGGCGCCGCGCGCGTAAATATTCTGGTTGCGTTCAGTGGGCTCAAACGGCGGCGTAAGCCATTCATTCAGCGGATCGGGCGGCTGAACGTCATAGTGCGCATAGCAGAGAACAGTGGGCTTGCCCGGCGCGTGCAGCCAGTCAGCATAAACCAGCGGGTGGTTCTTGGTGGGGATCACGTCAACGTTTTCCAGGCCTATGCGGCGCATCTCGTCGGCCACGAACATGGCGGCGCGGCGGACGTCTTCTTTGTGCTCCGGCGCGGTGCTCACGCTGGGAATGCGGAGCAGGTCTTTCAACTCGCCCAAAAATTTCTGCTGGTTCTCTCTGGCGTAACTGACTGCGGATGAAGCCATATGCCGTCCTCCGGGACAGATGAATGAACCGATAAGTATAGCTTGTGGGGAGATTTTTATTAGAGGTCGGCAAGCTTTCGTGCTCGGGACCATTGCGCCGCAAGGCCGAGTTCGGCGACCCATTTTTCGATGTAAGAAATGTCGAGTTTATCTTTCTGCACCTTGAGAACACCGGCAACGTCTTCGAGTTGACGAGAGGATTCTCCCATCTTTGCCCATTCAAGCTTGGAGATAATTACATCCTCCGGTGTCAGAGCAAAGACTTCGACTCCTTCAATTTGTGCCGCCTTACGACGAGAAAAGGCCTGCTGATGAAAGGTTCCGGGTTTCTGAAAGATGATATCTATCTTCCATCCTCTTTCCATATCGAGAATGTTGAACATGGATTTGCGCCGACATGCTTCCAGCGCGGCATCTACGTCAAAATAATATTGGTTCTTAGAAAAGCCATTCAGCGACACACGTATCTGGTCCGCGTTCGCTGAGACGACGACATCGATGTCTTGAGTACCACGTCCGGTTCCATACAGGTTACTAGCGAACGAACCTACAACCATGTATGAAATGCCTGCGTGATCCAGGGCCGCTATCAGTTCGCGGAGAACAGGAGCGGAACTCATCGCACCCAAGCAGGAAGCGGGTTGGGAAGGAAAGCGAGTCGAAAGAGCTCAATCATCACTTGTCGCTCCGACCACTCAGGATGTTCGCGCCTGATTCCGGCTTTCCGGAACTCACGGCACAGGTCGCTAATTTCGAAAGCGACCAACAGGCGCTGCTCGGGAGTCATTCTCCGGCGTATTTCTAGCTGCATGGCTTCGATCTCTGGAGATGTGTCGTTCAACGCCATAAGCAGGATGTTACCGCCCTCTATAAAACAGGATGTTACCACCTATAATAGATGCGTGAGCTCTGATTTTACTCTTCGCAAAATGGCCGAAGCCGATTTCCCCACGCGCTGGGGACATTTCCGCATTATGGGCTTTGAAGGCCATTTTGATCCCGGTTCTGCCAGCGACCGTCGAAAAGAAGAAGCTGTTGCATTGGTGATGGGCGACATCCTTGCCTCGCCGCCGCTGGTGCGAATTCATTCGCAGTGTCTTACTGGTGATGTTTTTGGATCATTGCGTTGCGATTGCCGGCAGCAACTGGAGATGGCGCTTTCCATGATCGCCCAGGCCGGAGCAGGCGTTTTACTGTATGAGCAACAGGAAGGCCGCGGCATTGGTTTGATGCCTAAACTCCAGGCTTATGAGTTACAGGACCAGGGCAGGGACACGGTGCAAGCCAATGAAGAGCTGGGATTTAAGGCCGACCATCGCGAGTTTCAGTTACCGGCCGCAGTTTTGAAATCTCTCGGACTGAAGCAGGTCAAACTGCTCTCCAATAATCCGCAGAAAGTTGCGGCGTTGGAGGCCGCAGGAATTAAAGTGGTGGAGCGCGTGCCTTGTGAGGTTGAGCCGCACGCAGCTTCAGAACGCTACTTGAATACCAAGAAGGAAAAGCTGGGACATCTCTTTACCGAACGATAAACCCTCGCAACCACAAGAGGAGAACAAAATCTTACCGCGGATGAACACGGATTCACGCGGATCAGAATTGGAGCCGGATCTTTGGGAATATTGACCAAGGTTCTTGATCCGCGATCATCCGCGCAAATCTGCGGTAAAAACTCCTCGCCTTTCCGACTTCGTCCTTTTCCGCTGTGTTCAAAGTTTTTGCAGAAGCGTCATCAGCTCTTTCCTCTTCGCCGAAGGCAAGTCCATCAAAGCCGATTTCACCAGCGCTCGATAAACCTCGCTGGCTCCCGGCACGCGTTTGAGTTCTTTCAAATGACGACTCACAGTGTTCAGGTCGCCACGCTTGATCGGCCCACTGAAGGCCGCGGCTGCTCCCCGCTCTTCATAGTTCTTGAAAGTCTGCCGCAGGATGGGCCCCATCACGCGACGAGTCTGGCTGGCGCTGAGACCCGCGTTCCGGCCGACGCGCTCCGCCGTGACCAGCGCAGCAACGATCAGCGGGGAAGAAAATGATCCCAACGCATGGTAGAGCGGCTTGGCCGTCTTCTTGATGGTAAAACTTTCCGCGCCCAGATCACGAACGATTCTGCGCGCTACCGCGATAGCGCGGCTGTCACCCTCCACGGCAAACGGGACTTCTTCCATTCGTGGCGTTGCGCCGGGAACAAACGTCATCATGGGATGCACAGAAGCCGTGCTCGCGCCTTTGCGTTTCAGCGGCGAGAGTACATCGCTGCTGAGCGCTCCGCTGGAATGCAATACGATTTTGCCCGCCCATCCGGGTTTGCGTGCCAGCAGTTTTGCTGTTTCGGTCAAGGCGTCGTCGGTATGGCATATCCACATTATGTCGGAGGTTGGCCCTGCGTCCTTCAGCGACTGTGTGCGGGCGTCCAGTGTTCGCGCCAACATCGCGGCGCGCCTGCGAGATGAAGCTGTCTCGCGCGCAACGATGAAATCAATCTTGTATCCCGCCGATTTGAGCGCAGGCCCGAGCGCCTGGGCTAGATTGCCCGCGCCGATCAGGGTGATGGTCGCTTTGTCTGCGCGCTTGCTTGCCATGCAACGCGAGAATATCAGAAGTGGGGCGGGGAGAGTTCATCCTTGACCACCACTCAGTAGCAAGCCAGCCCAGCCTCGTGTAGGATTTGCCCGTATCTTTTGGAAAATGCGGGCCGGCGCGGACTAGTGTCGTCTGGCTGCGTCTGGAGGTAACAAGTGGCAAAGCGTAAGGCTGAGGACGACCGGGAAACGAGCATCCCAGAAAACAAAATCCCAGGAAATAGAGTCGAAGCCTTGAAACGACGTGCAGAAGAGCTTAGTGGTGGACAGATGGAGGTCGGCAACCTGGACGATTATCCAGCCGAGGTGGAAGAAGGATTCTGGAAACATGTGGTGGACTACGAAGAAGCGCCGTGGACGACGAACTTCCAGCAACTTGAGAACGCGGGCCTATCACTCCCACCGCCGGATTCGCTCAAGGATGAGGAACTGACAGCAAAACTCTGGGAGATAATCCAAAAGCTTGCATTGTTGCATGTGTTTGTAGAACAGACAGATCACCTCAGCGACCGCGAACTCTATAACCATCTCTGGACCGATTCCCTGCGGGAAGAAAGCAAGGCCATGCCGATCGTTGCGGGTTTTGCCTGCCACATCCAACTGCTCGGCGGCTGCAGCGAAGAAGATAACCACCTCTACCTTAAGTATTACGCGGACGAGGACTGGCGCCGGCAGTGGCACAAGGATTGGCCCAATGATCCCATTCCCGCACACGAAGACCCGCCTTATGACCGCGACCGTCTGCTGCCCAAGCCGGATTACGGTTCGACTACTGACGGAGAACCTAATTAAAGCGTTTGACGGGTGAGATCGGGCATCCGCATCGGGACTTCGGGGCTTCGGGCGATTCGAAAAACCAAAGCCTCTAACCATAGAGGATACGAAGGGCCACAGAGGAAAAGCAGTATCGGAATAGCCAGACGTCGGGACATACGGAGCGTTGAACTGGAACTGGACTTGGAACTGAACGCTGATGGCTGTGTGCTTGCTAATATTGATCCATGCCTTCTCAACGCAAGAAGTCCAGCCCACTGGTTCGTGTGATTTCTTCGAAGACCGCCTTTCGCGGGCCGGTCTTCAGCGTCGATACCGATGAAGTGGAAGAACCCGGAAATGTGCGCGCGCGGCGTGACGTGATCCGGCATTCGGGTTCTATCGTCGTGCTGCCGCTGGACGATTCCGGACGCACGCCCATGGTGCTGCTGGAACGCCAATATCGTTATGCTGCCGGAAGGCGTCTGTGGGAACTGCCCGCAGGACGCGTTGATCCGGGCGAAAATCATCTTGCTGCCGCAAAGCGTGAATTGATCGAAGAAACCGGTTACACGGCCTCGCGCTGGCAGAAGGCGCTCTTCTTTTACGTCAGCCCTGGCTTTCTGGATGAGAGCATGACGGTTTATCTGGCCAGCGGACTCAAAAAAGGTGTGGCGCAGCCGGAAGAAGATGAGCGGATCGCGGTGCGTTTTTTTCCGCTGCAGCAAGCCGTTCGTATGGCGACATCGGGCAAAATCATTGACGCCAAGACGATTGCATCGCTTTTTTGGCTTGAAAGAAAAATAAGAAAAACTAAATAATCGAGCTTCTTTTTAGCGTTTCACCTTATAAGAAGTTGCACATTCAACGGGCAGGCGCAGGATGTCTTGTTTGCGCTAACTCATTGCTTCCTGAGTACATAGTCAGAGTTGACATCACTTGCCGATGAGGGCAGAATAAGCCCAAAGCCAAAGTTATGGGTATAAGACGTGGAGAACTGGGAGAAGGTTAAATTCCGGTGTTTTACGTCCCTTCCCAATAAAGAGTGGCAAACCCAAGAGAAGAAACTGGTCCTCGGGACCACAGTTCACCGTGTCCCCTGGGACAGCCCGGAGTAAGGAACGTGTCTCGAATTAAAGGTAAAGTGAAATGGTTCAATAACGCAAAGGGCTTCGGCTTTATCGGCCGGGATGACGGCCCTGATGTGTTCGTCCACTACAGTGCCATCCAGTCGGAGGGATACAAAAGCCTCCAGGAGGGCGATGACGTTGAATTCGAAATTGTTCAGGGACAGAAAGGCCCTCAAGCAGAGAGCGTAACCAAACAAGCTACAACGCAAACTGCCTGATCGATTGTCCAAACCGAACTGATTCGAGACCCGGTCGACCCCACTACCGGGTCTTTTTCTTTTGTCGCTTCGCTCCATACCGCTAGATTCCTTCTATCCGATTAGCTCGTTCTGCTCCTGAAGCACGCTGCTCGGCGCGCAAGGCCTAGTTTTCGGGCCATAATTCCTTAGTACTAAGTGCTGGTCATCTAACCCGGCCCACTTTGAGCTACAAGCTCTTTTCTCTGGAAGCAGAGTAGATGCGTCCCTAAACTCAATCTCGCTGCTTACCACTTAGCTGTTTACCGCCTGAAAGAGAGATTACAAAATTGTCAAAACAGATTGTTTCCTTGTGCGCTTTCACGCTGCTGCTTGTCGGGACATCTTTTGCCGGTGTTACCGTTCAATCTCCATCCAGCGCCAGCGTCACTTCGCCTGTCCATTTTGTTGCGACGGCCTCCTCCACTCACCCCATTACGGCTATGCGCATTTACGTGGACGGAATCAGCGTTTTTCATAACACCAGCGGCAGTCTGGATACTTTGCTGACCATTGCCAAGGGCCAGCACAGTACCGTGATTCAGGCCTGGGACTCGACGGGCGCAGTCTTTAAGAACTCGATGCTGTTGACGGTCGGCAGTTCATCTTCGCCAACTCCGACTCCAACTCCCTCAGCTTCGCCCACGCCAACGCCGTCAGCTTCTCCCACGCCTGCTCCTTCAGGAGCCACCGTGAAAAGCGATATCGACCAGACGCCCGGCTGGGAGAACTGCACCGTCTGTGCAGGAGCGGGTGCTGCCGGCCCTTCAGCCGTTTATTCCATGACTCAGAACGTGCTCTCTCCCGCGCTCGACGGCAAATCAGCCCAGTTCAATCTTGCCGGCACCACGCCTTATTCTGACGCGCTTTGGTGGAAGCAGCTTGGCGGCAACAATGCCATCAAGAATTTCACTTACGACGTGAATTTTTACATCACCAATTCCTCCGCGCCGGAAGCGCTGGAGTTTGACGTTAACCAGTCCAACAACGTCTATAAGTTTATTTTCGGCACGCAATGCAACATCAAAGATGGCGCTCAATGGGACGTCTGGGGTAACGCTTCCGGCAACTGGATTCATACCGGGATTCCTTGCACCGCGCCCGCCGCGTTTACCTGGCACCATCTCACATGGCAGCTCCAGCGCACCGCCACGCAGGTCATCTATGTTTCGTTCACCTATGACGGCGTTACGCATTACGTGAATCGGACCTATCCGGCGCGTCCCAACAATGTGAGCGAAATCAACGTGGCTTTCCAGATGGATGGGGACAGCAAGCAAACTGCCTTTTCCGCCTGGCTGGACAAAGTCTCGCTTACTTACTGGTAAACGATCTCACTGGTAACCCAGCAGCAAATTTTTCCCGGGACCCATCCAGTCCCGGGTTTTTTATTTGTTGCCTGCGCTCGCGCGGTTGGGCGTGAGACTCACTCGCACCCAATAGTCCGGCTTCGGAGGAGGCGTAAACGCCGCCTTCGCCAGCTTGGGCCGCAAGCAAGCATCACTCGCGGTTTCCGGAACCACCAGCATCTGCTGTACCGATCCACTCTTGCTAACCTGCAGGATCAGCAGAGTCGGAGCGGGGCCGCTGGCTGCTGCGCTGCAATCTTTTACCCCGCGCAGATAGCGGCTGGAAAACTCTTGCGCAATCACGCTGTCATATTTCTGGCCTTCTAAAGTGGCCACGTTGGCCGTCACCGCTTTGTAAGCGTCCATGATTTTGCGGAAGGGAACAGCGGAATCCCTGGCCCACGTTTTCACTTTGTCGAAATATTCCTTTGTTCCCCAGGTGCCTGCGTCCCAGTGATCGCCAATCTGCGTCATGGTTTCGTCGGTCACCATGTAATCGCCAAACCGCGCTGCCATCTGCGCCAACTGGTTCTGCCCCGTTTGAGTCACGCCGTACTGCGCCACCAAAGCTTGATATCCCACCATCGCGCGCGACCATGAAAGATGCTGCACAATGTTTCCCAACTCGCGGTCACCAATGATCGACTGTGTAATCTGCCAGTAAAGAATGTCGCCAGCTTTGCCTCCAGCCTTGTTGGCCGCATCATCGGCAAACTTTTCCACGTCGCCTTCTTTACCGCGCCATTTCGGCATCAGGCCGCGCGCTACTTCCTGATAGCTGTAATAAAATTCCGGCTCATACCCGATTGCCCTTTGCAACATCGCCATCAGGTCTTCTGCCTCCCAGCCTTTCAGCTGTCCGATTTGCAGCATCACGTAGTACCATTCCGGACACTTTGCGTCGATTCCCAGCTCCGTCTCGGCCAACTTCAGGCGTTCCTGCATCAGCCGCCCGCCTTCCGCTGTGACAGAAGCCGCGTCGCCATTGCCGCGCGCCTGCCATGCGTAATTCAGGTAGCCATAACCCAACGCCACCTTTGCCGTGACCGATTCAGGACGCTGCGCCGCCCAGCGCTTCAGCCGGTCCAGCGTGTCTGCCCATTCCGCTTCCGTCGCGGGAGGCTTCACCTTGGGCGTCTCAACCGCGGAATAAAACGCATAAAGCTTCCAGCCGCCGCCCGGAAATCTTGTTCTGCCCGCACGCTCCGCCGCTGCCACGCTATCCAGGACCAGGAAATTTTCCTGCTCCATCTGCGTTCGCACGCGCGTGCTGAATGCCGTCTCATCCTTCTCAGCCAAAAGTACCGCGATGGCATTCAAATCGTCCGTAGTCGGCAGCGTACGCGGCTTTGCCGCCGTGCCGTCTGTCCCGGGCTTGTCCGCCGTGGGCTTATCTGTGGCAGAGGGCGCGTCCTCGCCCTTGGCCGCGCGGATCCTGCGCGCAACATCGCCCAATGAATCCTGAGCCGTCAGTTTCACGCCGGATATTGCCATCACCGCCACCAACAACAGGCCCGAATAGAGAAGTCTTCGCATGCCCTAAAGCATAGGCCACCTCACCCGGCCAGCGACAGTTACATGAGTGCTAAGTCATTGACCGATAAGGCCACTGTCGAATGCGGGAGTCTCGGTTCTTGGTGTTCTCCGCATCCCACGCGCTTCGCGCCAGCTCCTTTGTGTTGCGTGTCCTTATTTCAATTCGCGTTGATCAGCGGTAAGCCTCTTCGTCCTTGTCACGTTCCATGCTGCCAACTGGATCGTGTACGCCAGTTGCCCCACCTGTCTGGGGCCTAGTTTTCCTTCGATAATCGTTGACTGCAGCTTTCTGATCCCCATCTGTATGCTGTCTGCGTCTTCCATTGGCCCCAGGTCCAGTGTTGCATTCCTCGCTTCTTCCATCCGTTCGTGCATGTAGCAGAGTTTTCTGCCCCGCATCTTCGGAGAGCCGCATTGCTCGCCGCTCACGTGCAAATGCTGGCATCGGGCAGATTTCTTGGCTTTCTCCAGGCTTTTGCGCCGTGTTTCAGCCCGCTCGTCCGCGTAGGTGGCCATCACTTTCAAGCCTTCTTTAAACAGCTTGTGCTCGTCGTAATATTCGTTGTTCCAGCCCCTCGCCATGTGTCGGGCTTGCGGGTTCTCCTGCAGAAAATCTTCGTACTCGCGAAACGCATTCCAGAACTTCATGCAAAGCTGGCCTCCGGCGCTCGCCAGCCATTTTTCTTTTTGTTGCATTTTCAGCGCGTCGGCCCTCAGATGAGCCCTTCTTGTTAGTTCTTCTGCCTCTTCACGCGATACCAGCAATTCTCCTCCTGGCCCGTGCCAGCAGACCTGCGCCAGCGGATCGTCCCTCTCCCGCGACTTGATTTCTATTCCATCGAATTTGTTCGGGACTTCCACTCCATTCTGTCCGTTTTCTTCCATAAATCACCTCAAACCGCTTCAAATTCACTTCGATTTCGTTTCAGTTTGCTGCTCGTTTCCTGGCCCGTTCCTTCTCTATTCCGCGCTCTGAAATTCACCGCTTCCCATTGTTGGCATTGGGTTTAGTGATTGTCGAGGTTATCGACGAGGCTCGCGCAATCACCCACGATTACCCGATTTTTGGCTGCGCTTTTGTGCGCCCACCCTCCCCCTACCCCTATGTTCGTCCCGGTAAGTCCCATCGCGTCCCATCCCATCCCTAAGCTGAAGGCATCGGCAGAGGGTTGCAACCCCAAAATGCAAACACCCGGCCTTTAAGCCGGGTGTTGAAAAATAAATTGTGGACCCCAGGCGCCCTCGCCTGCGATGTTTGAAGCCGTCATCTGGACGCTACAAACAAAACACGAATCTACTTTAGCATCATTTCTCTCCATCGCAACAAAAAAATATGCGACCCTCTGCCTGCCGTGTAAATACGCTTCCGGGGCAGCGGTACAGTTGAATCGCTCCGATAAATTGCTCGTCATCCCGACGGCCGTCAAGCGAAGCGCGCGTTCTTACCAGCGCGCGAGTAGGACGGAGGGACCTTGTGCTTGCCCCACTCGCTGTCTTCCTGAGCGAAGCGCCGCGACGATCCTATAGCTCGATTGGCCTCCATTGTGAAATGGATCCCGCAACAACGCCAGCGCCGTAGGCGCGAAAGAGCCTAGCCCCGGTGCGGAAGCCCAGGGTAAGTATGAAAAGAGAATCGAGCCCCGGCGGGGCGGTACAAGCATCTATTGTTTCACCACAACAAAAAAACCTGCGGCCCTCTGCCTGACACGGCTCTTCCACTTCCACATGCGGCTATACTGTCGGCGACGCTCCCCGCCACCCGGCGCGAGCTAAAGTTCTATGAAGAAAACTGATCGAAACTCAAATGGCGAGATGCGTCCCGAGTACAACTTTGCCGCGATGAAAGGCGGCGTCCGGGCCAAGTATCTAAAGCGGCTTCGCGAACGGACCAATATCGTCGTGCTGGAACCGGAGGTCGCGGAAGCCTTCCCCTTGCGCAAGCCTTTCCCAATGAACAGGCCGTGAATCAGGCCCTGCGCGGGGTCCTGGATACCGTGCGGGCCGTCCGGCGCACCGGCGAACTCCCCAATAAGGCCCTGCATTCTCCCACTCCCAGGCGACGTAAAAAGGCCGGCAAGTGTTCATGAAAAACCTGCGACCCTCTGCCTGCTTCTAAAGCCGGATGCGATTACGTATACACGAATTGCCTTGCATTTATGCTACTTTTCTTTCGAATATCGTACAATCGGCATCAGCAATATTTCCCCGAATCTTGGAGGCACCGCATTTCCTACGATCCTGTAGCGCTCATATAAAGAGTCCGGAACTTTCATAATACTAGGAAGCCCTTGCAAGCGAGCGCATTCACGCCAAGACAGCCGCCGGTTAGAAACACCTCGCATTTCCCACTTGTCTTTCGACAGATAACGCATTGGAAGACCCATAGGATGTAATGGCACATGATTCGCATTTGCGACGATTGTATAGCTCGGCTCTCTCCAACTCCGTTTTCGATTTCGTGTTAAATAGTGTCCGTGGAAAGGCGCTTCGTAATATTCCCCTTCTGGCCAGCGCTTCATGTCGCCGATGATACAGTCCAATGTTTTAAAAGCCTTTTTCGTTTCTGGTCCATGAGTCGGAGGCAGAAATTCATATTGAAACTTCTTGATATCTTTCCGGACTCCTACGATGAATAGCCTCTTCCGTGTCTGTGCTACTCCGTAATCGCAGGCATTCAAGACTTTCGGTTTAACTTCATAACCCAACTTCTGGAAATTTGCGATTTGCCTTTCGAGGAACCAACCGTCTGAGGCCGAGGTCATTCCACGGACATTCTCAACGAACAAGAATTTGGGTTCTACTTGACGTAATGCCCGTATGAATTCTCTGTAAAGGAAATTATTTTCATTTGAATGCAAGTCGCGCCTCTTTCGAGTCTTCCACTTCCTTCTGGCGGCTACACTAAACCCGGTGCATGGATAACAGCCGATCAAAATGTCAGCAGAGGGGAACTGCACGATGTCTCTCACATCACCTTCAGAGAAATTTACGTTCGGGAACAAAGATCGATAAGCACGCGCAGCATGCGAGTTGAGATCATTCGCAAAAATAATATTTACCCCAGCAGCAGCAGCTCCCCAATCGAAACCACCGCATCCAGAAAATAGTGAAACGGCTTTGAGTTTAATAGACAACGCAAGTTCCTCCCTATTGCACCATTGCCTGCGCAGTCAGCAAGTTTTTCAAGATATCTTTTGGGATTTCAGATGCTACAAGTCGACGTTTTTCAGCTAGGACTCGAACCAGCCTAAGACGATCAAAGAGCACCGAATTGTGAATCTGCGTTTTATTTTTCCAGTCGCCATTGGAGGAACGGAAACAGTAAGGAATGAAAGCAAGATTCATCGGATGTGTGTGCAATTCGATGATGGGATTCCAAGCATCATAGCTGGACGAGTGTTGCTTGGTGATCCAATCCTCTGTGCATGCGCATTGAGCAAAATAAGTTAGCACGTGAGAATTTGTATCTTTGGATGGCACCCATCCGACAATATCCAAACCTGCATCACCAACGTCTGTTTTGGAGAAAGTCTTCTCGTCTATCTTGAGAGTCGTGTTCAAGTCTTTGGCCAAGGCGGTGATTTTTGTATATTTATTTCCTGGATATTTCTTCATTCTCGGGTTGCTGCTTCCGAACAGATGGATCTGTGCCTTCCTGGGAAGCATTTCTTTCATTGCGGCGTGGCTCAACAGCTCAAAAGCCCGGGTCAATCGTTTTTCATATTTATCAAAATATTGAAGGTTGGAAGATAGTAAGAGGAAAAGATACAGGTAGTGATTCGATCGCCCAGCCGTTTTTAGGCGGAGAGTCTCTCCTCGCGCGCTCAGCTTGAAAGGATACGAATCGGAGTATGAACCCGCTCGAAATTCGAGCTGGCGAAAATAATCATCAACACGAGTAGCCTGAAGGTCATCGCGCTGAGCAGCTCCTCTGGGCTGGTTTCCCGTCGAACTTGCTTCTCCTAAATCCTTTCCTTCTTCGATGACATCTTTGACCTCCGCTCGGTTAACCTGCTTATCGATATCCAAAAGGCAAAGAAGTTCGATGTAATCCGCCCACGCGGGAATATTCGACATTTGGGGGAGATGTTTGAGCTGCTGTTTCCAGAACTTAGACTTGACCATCCTTGGCTTTCTCCGCTTTTCTGTGCAACAGTTTAGCCTCTACCGAAGCCTCCAAATTCTCGGCTATACCCTGGATATCCCTCAAAACTTCTGCATCTTCTTTGGCCGGAGATGTTACAAGGTGTGCACGATCGCGAGCTTGAGTCAACTTAGCCTTGGATTGAAGAATCGATGTCCTAAACATTAACGCAGGCTCTTCAGTCAATAGCTCCGCCTCGGCTAAAGTCGATCCATGGCGAAATGCTGCCAATGCAGGTTTGTTAGATACTACAGCGCTTAGTTCTTTCAGATTTCTGGACTCTCCCAGTCTGGTTCTTCCCTCGGTGTTTTTCTCAAATAGCCAAGAAGTCAGATCTCGTAACGAGTTGTCTTTCAACCCTTTTAAAGTTGGATCGGAGGCGCTCTTTAAGCCAAGAAAGTCTGAGATGTTCTTGTAATTAAGCGAGGTCGTTAGAATGGAGAAATCGATGGTGTCTTCATCGAGGCCGCGGATTTTATAAAATGCGTTCTCAGAAAGACGTTCAAACAGTGAATAGCTTGTTAAAAGACGTGCAACATAGTCTGGTCGGCTGCCAATTATTCGGGCAAGCTTGCCGAAGAGCTTTTGCTGATCGCGGATCTTCAACGACTTTTCTAGCTGTCTGAGGTGTCTTGCCTTTGCAATTGGATCCCACTCTTTCACTCCGGTAATATGACGAAAGCCGAGATAGTCCAAAATTTCATCACGCGACTCGTATTCAACAACTGGGAGTTCAACCGGTTTGACTTTAGCTTGGGCAGCTACAGCTAAGACTGCCTTTTTCTTAACGGGCGCAAGTTCGGGATCGTGGAGAAGCTTTACGGCAGTCAGCCGACGATTGCCTTCTATCACTTCATACTTTTTCTTCTTCGGCGAATACACGACTAGAAGGGGCTCCCCAGGAAAATAGCCCTTCTCTCCCAAGGAGCCCATTAATTCGATCACCGTTGCATCGGACAGCATCCACCCAAGCACTGCTTTCTCATCCGAACCGTCGAGTGAGGAAGGCAGACGAGGATTCTGCGGATCAAATGTGAGATCCTCTACCGGGATAAGTTTTATCGTGACTTCTTCCAGTGCCATGTAAAATCCCTTTAAACGGATAAACTCAACGGGTCAGAGTGACGCAACCTTGACTTCGTTCCTATGCTCTTGAATCAATTCACAAGCGACTGAATTATATATGTCAATCAAACATAACGAAAAGGTTCGTTTTCAACAGATTACAACGCCGCAACGTCGGCAGCTAATGAGTCGAATAAAGAGTTGCAACACACGTCCCGAGAGAAAGCTCAGAGCTTTATTGCGCGCGGCTTATCCGCGACATTTGAAAATTAAATTCAACGAGTCGGCACTTCCGGGTAAACCAGACGCCTACATAGGTGCTTGGAAATTAGCAATTTTCGTTGACGGCTGCTTTTTCCACTTCTGTCCACAACACGGTCACTTGCCCAAGAGTAATAGCGATTATTGGTCGAAAAAGCTAATAGGTAACAAGCGCCGCGACGCTCGTCATTCTAGAACACTGCGCAAATTGGGGTTCGTTGTTGTGAGACTTTGGGAACACGAGTTGCACTCAATGGATGAATCAGCGTTGCGACGGAGGATTGGTAGGCTCTTGGGACGTAAGAAATTTCTTGATCGCTCCTCATGCCATTAAGGGTTAATCCGCTTACCCAAAAGATGATTCCTTGCGCCGCAGGCCCGCGCGCAGCGAAGCGGAGCGCGCAAAAGTCTCAAACCCTTCTTGCTGGCGCCGGTCCCGGATCAAGAATTTCCGGCTCGGTCATCCGTTTGCGGTCATGATCGATCACATCCTGCTCGGGGGCGCTGTTCAACTGACGTGTGGCAAAGAACACTGCTGCTGTCCAGGTGGGGAAAAGATCGAGTCCCGGGACAAGCTCAGCGGCAAAGGTGGGCAGAAAGGCCCAGTGCCATCCCAACAGCTTGATGAGGATTGCGCCGACGATCACGTCCAGCCCTGTATCCAGAGGCGAGAGGCCGCCTTCAGCAAACAGGGGCATGCCCACGATCTGGATGGCGTCCGCCACAATGGCGACGAACCAGGCTTTGCGCTGCTCCGGCGACTTGATGGTCTTTAAAAAACCAAATTTAAAAAAATCCAACATAAAATTCCTGTTAATCCTGCCAATTAAGGATACTCTTCCCGGGTTCTAGCTTTCAGGTCTTTCCTTCCTTTGCGGTCCTTCGTGTCCTTTGCGGTGAAGCGTTTGACTTTTGATCACCCGATCACGTGCGATCACCTGATCACCCGATTGATTCTTTCTCCGTGCCTCTGTGTCTCCGTGGTAGGTTTTGAATTTCCTACACCTATTTGATGCCGACAATCCCCATCTGGCGTCCGGTTTTTCCTCTTTCCGCCCGATGAGAAAAGAATTTTCGCGGCTGGCAGACAGTGCAGTCCTCAAGCGCGCTGATGTTGGCCTCCGGCACGCCCGCGGCCAGCAGTTGTCGCCGATTGGCTTCGCGCAGATCAAGATGCACTTTAATACACGGGTCGCCATGGCCGGGCGCGCGCTGGTTCATGAACAGCATGGGATAGCGCTCCCGCACGGCGTCCGACTCTTGCACATGGTGAAAGAGCTCGGCGGCGTAAGCAAACTGCGTGTGAAATGCGTCTTCCACTTCCTCGCCCACCTCAAACGAACACTTCTGGATCCCCGGCCCAATCGCGGCATGAATATCTTCCGGACGCGAGCCAAATTCCAGCCTCATGATGCCCACACCTTTTTCCACGATGCGCTTCACCGTCCCGCGCCATCCGGCATGGAACGCGCCCACGGCTTTTTTCTTTGTATCCACCAGCAGGACAGGGAAGCAGTCGGCGGTAAGAATGCCCAGCGCCAGCCGGGGAAGATCAGTGACCAGGCCATCGCCGACCATCGGAGCAGGCTTGCGCGAGCGGACAATATGAATGATGTCGGAATGAATTTGCCGCAGCGTGATCAGCGGCCACGGCTCGCCTTTGGTTACGGCCCCGGCAGCCAGCAGCACTTGTTTACGATTTCGCTCCACGCTGGCGCGAAGATCGTCTTTGGTAAAGCCGACGTTCAGTGTCCGTCCGCCGTAACTGGTAGTGCAGCCGCCGGGACGCGTGGTGAATCCGTGCGCCAGCCACGGAACGCGCTTTAAATCCGCCGATTGCAGGAGCCGCACTTGTGCGTGCTTTGCCGCTTTGCGTTTAGGAGATTTGCTCAAAATTGCCACACCGTCATTTTAATTGGCACACAGCTTTTAATTAGCACGCGGGCAACTCTGCATGCCGCGACTTGTCGGCATCGAATTTCTTTGTACCTAAATTCATGATCCCAGATCACAAGCAGCCATGACCAAATCGAAAGTTAACCCGCGCCGCCAGAGCCTGGTTCGCATGAAAGATGGCAAGAGCCATGACGTTGCCGTCGCGGTGCGTCGGCATCACTTGGTCTTGTGGTTCGCCGCTGCATGCATCGGCCTGGCCATCCGCCATCATCAGACGCTGCATTGGTTTGCCGTGGTTTGCATGGTGGCCATCATCAGCTGGGTCATCATCGACCTCTTTGGCCCGGTCTTGCGCTACAAGATCAGCCACCCGCTCGATGGCGCGCTGGATTCGCCTGAGTTCGTGCGCCAGCTGGAAGCGCTGGCCTCTTCACGCGCTGTGCCAAACACCTTGATCGAGCCGCTGCCCAATGGAGTGAATTTCTATGAAGCGGAGATACAGGCCATTTCTCAAGCGCAAAAGAGCATCGATTGGGTGGCTTACATCTTCGCCAAAGGTGAGATTGCGCGGCGCATGGTCACCGCACTTGCAGAGCGGGCGCGTGCGGGTATCGAAGTGAATCTGGTGATTGACGCTGTAGGCAGTTTCTCCACGCCCAAGAAGTTTTTTGCCGAGCTTACTGAAGCCGGCGGCCACGTGCGATGGTTTCATCCTCTGCGCTGGAACAACTGGCCTCGCGCCAACAACCGCACGCACCGCGAACTTATCATCATTGACGGCAAAGTTGGTTTCATCGGCGGCGCGGGCGTGGCCGACCACTGGTGGCATGGCATAAAAAAACAAGCGCCCTGGCGTGACACCATGTTCAAGGTCACCGGAGACGCGGTTCGCTTTCTGCAAAGCTCGTTCCTTGAGAACTGGCTGGAATCGTCCGGAGAAATTCTTGCCGGTGAAAAATATTTCGTCGCCCCGCAAAACCCTGATGGCGCTGTTTCCATGGTGGTGGATAGCAGCCCTTCGCAAGGTGGATCCACCCGCGCGCGCATTCTCTTTCAGACGCTGGTCGCCTCCGCCGAAAAGAGCCTGAAGATCACCACGCCATATTTTCTGCCTGACCCCAGCATGATCGGGGAGTTGGTTCGCGCCATTGAGGAGCGCAACGTCCGTGTGCAGATTCTGGTTCCCGGCAAGCACAGCGATCACGGGATGACGCGCAGCTCCAGCCGCTCCACGTATGGCGATCTTCTAAAAGCCGGCGCTGAAATTTATGAATACCAGCCCGCCATGATCCACGCCAAGATCATGATTGTCGATGACCTCTGGTGCGTTGTGGGCTCCACCAACATGGACCAGCGCTCCTTCGGCTGGAATGACGAAGTGAACCTTGCTGCGCTGGATCCTGGGTTGGCGGCCAAGCTCAATGCGCAGTTTGCAGAAGACCTGGGAAATTCGCATCGCGAAACGCTGCAGGAATGGCAGAACCGCTCAATCTCAGAACGCGCCATGGAATGGCTGGGCTGGGTGATAGCCCGGGAACAATAATTCCCAAACTCCCAACCAAATTCAGTGAGGGCAAAATAAAAAGGGCGGAGCTATGAACTGCGTCCGCCCTTTGTCATTTGCTCAGTGCACAGTCACGGTCGATTGTGCACTGTTATTGGCGGTTTGCAGGTCCTGCGTGCGGGCGCTGGTTGTGATCTTGTTAACTCTGGCTGATCCAGCCGCAGCTATGGCTTTGAGCAGAATCTTTACGCCAAAGCTCTGCCCATTTTCCAAACGTGTTTTGTGGCAAACAACGCTGCCAGAAGTGGCGCCAATCGCCGGAACTGTGCACGATGTTGCTGTGCTGCCTGTGATCCCAGAGAAGCTGAACCCGCTGGGGATCACGTCGCTTACGACCACAGCATCGCTTCCATCGGGACCAAGATTGGTTACGCTTGCGGTGAATGTGACCACGCTGTTGTGGAGCACGCTCGCTGTCGCGGGGGCAAGAGCGGCCCGCAGATCGCCGGCAATCACCACCTTGGCGAAGAACCCGTCGGATTCGCCTTTCATCCCGGGCTGGAACGCGTTGGGAGTAACAGGATAATCCGTGTCTGAAGTATTGCCGCCCACCCAGGCATTCCAGGCAGGGTCTACGACAATGGATCCTGCCTTGGTGGAATGGCTTCCGCCCAGCAGCGTGGAGTAAACAAGTGATTTTCCGTCCGGCTGCAGAGCGATGACAAATGAGTTGACCGCGCCTGCCGGAATTGATTTCTTAAACGCGCTGGCAGTCGTGGGGAAGTCAGTGGAGTTGGTGAACCCTGTAACAAACGCCATTCCCGCGCTGTTCAGGCTGATGTCTGTGATGGTGTCGTCGTTGCTGCCGCCGAGAAAAGTGGAATAGAGCAGCGTCCCACCGCCGGGGCTGAGCTTGGTCACGAAGCCATCCGCGCACTGAATTGCATTACCAACAAAGTCGTGGCAATTAGTTCCTGTAACCGTGCGGCGGAATGCTCCGATTGTGGTGGGGAAGCCGCTCACCGCCTGCCCCGCGAGATAGATGTTGTGGGCCGAATCCAACGCCAGCGAGACTGACGTGGCTCCATGTATCAGAGTGGAAAATAACAGCCCTGACCCGGTGGGATTGAGTTTGGCCGCAAACATCGCTGCCGCGCCGCTGCCGAAACTGGCGCCGTGCGGAAAATTGGTGGCCGAGGTAGTTCCCGCAAGGTAGGCATTGCCGGTCGAATCGATGCCGATGCTGCTCATCCCGCTGGAATTCGTGCTGGCGCTTACATACGTTGCATAAACCAACGCTGTTGCCGGAGCCTTATTGGTATCGAATTTCGCCACAAAGCCGTTACCGTTTGCATTCGGCATTTTGGTCTGGAAAGCGCCCGGAGTCGCAGGCATGCATGGATTGACCGTGTCACCTGCCATCCAAACGTGCCCTGAATTGTCCGCCGCCAAGTCAGTGGGGAAAGAGCTGGAAAACGCCTGGCATGCGGCTGAACTGTCAAAAGTCTGGGCAAACATGGTGCTGAACAGCAGCTTGGAACCGTCCACGCTCAGCTTGTCCAGATGAATGCCTTCATCAAAACTGAAATTTGGCCCGGGATCTTCAATGAATTGCTCTTCTGCGCTGTAAACATGGCCCGCCGGATCCACGGCCATGGCTTCGACAGAAACGCGCAGAAAGGTAGAGTAGATCAAAATGCGTCCTGTGGGATCGAATTTCGAGACGAATCCGCTTTGGGTAGTTGCATCCTCATGAAAGACGTCCTGTATGCTGGGCTTGCGGTCAAAGGCTCCCGCGGTTGTGGGATAGTCCGCCGCGCTGGTGGTGCCGCTTACATATACGTTACGTTGCGCGTCTATCCCAATGTGGTTAATGGAAGTATCCGCTGGGAAAGTCGAGCCAGTGTCAACATCGTTCCCCGTTGTGCCTCCCAGATGTGTTGAGTAGGCGAGCACCGGATCAATGGTTACTGGCAGATGGTGATCGTAGTCACCCAGTTTAATGCCAAGTCGCGCATCGCCAATAATCTTCCAGTTAGCTGCAACCAGCTTCGTCTTTCCATTTGCGGTCTGCCATGCTACCGGCTGTGTTTCGCACAGCATCACTTTGCCGAGCGTTAGTTCAGCGGCCCCGGAATGCGTGAGCGATACATGGTCAATGCCTTCAAAGCGCAGTGCAATCTGGTTGGCGTCGGCTCCGGGAGCCAGGATGAAATCGTGTTCAAGATGGCGACCTTGTCCATAGAAACGAACGTCAACGCCTGGATACACGCCCGCGTAACGCAGCGATTCATAATTCGCCACGCCTGTAATCGGCGCGCCGGATTTTGGCGTTAGATAGTTGCTGCGGGCGGCAAGTTCCTGATTGGCGGAGATCTGGGGCGCTGACGCGCCGTCAAACAGCATGCGGAACGCGCCAACTTTAGGCATCGATACGGTCACGCCTTGGTCGGTGAAGAACAAAACTCCTTCCGGGCTGCGGGCAAGATACTTTACCTGTGGCGCGGTCTGGCCTTGGTTGATTTCAAATGAGAAAGGAATGTTTACCGGCGGAGTTGCAGATGTAGGGGTGGCAAATGAACGGTCGGCGGCAAAGCTGGCAAGAGCGTTGAGCAAAAAACAAATGGCAAGGGCGGAGTGAAGTGGCTTAAGCACGGAATTCCTCATGCATCATCACTGATTCCGTTACAGGGGGTCCGGTAGGCGGATGTGCTTGCCCCAAACAGATGTGGGCTGCTGCTGCGCGGGTTGTCCGGCAGCAGCTCAGCTTTTTGCGGATAGCCGGTTCTCTCTCAAACGATTGCCTTCCATCCTTGCCGGTGGGCCAACGACCATAGCCGCATTGCCCGCCAACAACGCACAGGTTATCCTCAAAATAGTTCAGCAATGAAAGAACAGCCTCGATTTCGCGTAGCCACGTACAATACTCACAAATGCCGTGGCATTGATGGCCGCATTCGTCCTTCACGAGTAGCCGAAGTGTTAAACGAACTTGGTGCCGACGTAATAGCCCTGCAGGAAGTAGTTAGCCTCAAAGGGGCGCGCACAGAACAGGACCAGGCGCAGTACCTTGCGGACGCGGCAGGCTATGACTATCGCATTGGTGAGACGCGCAAGCTGCGCGGCGCCGTGTATGGCAACGTGATTCTCAGCCGTTTTCCCGTGCGCGAAGTCCGCGTCTATGATCTGACGGCATCTCGACGCGAGGCACGCGGCTGCATTCGTTGCGATCTGGAGATTGCGCCCGGAAAAATCCTGCATCTATTCAACGTTCATCTGGGTACGGGATACATGGAGCGCCGCAAGCAGGCGCGTCTGCTCATGAGCCGTGAAGTCTTGCTCTCGCCGCAACTCAAACATCCGCGCCTGATCATCGGAGACTTCAATGAATGGACGCGCGGCCTGGTATCGAAATCATTGCAGCATTCCTTTGAGAGCGTCGATATACAACTTCATCTCAATCGCAAGCGCACATACCCGGGCGTGCTGCCTATCATGCATCTTGACCACATGTATTTTGATCGTGACCTGGCGCTGGAAGAATTTCTGCTGCACCGGAGCCGCATGGCCCTGCTGGCGTCTGACCATCTGCCGCTGGTAGCGGAATTTCGTCTGGGCGGAAGATAGTTTTGCCGCAGATTGCGCAGATGAACGCAGATCAGAAAATCAAAGTTCTTGCCATGTCCAGAATTCATTTCCTTACTGCTGATCGGCGGTTTTGGTTCGTAAATCGTCCTTTAAATTTTCTGCCTGCATCGGCCATGAATTCACATAACCCAACATCTGTTCCCAATCTGCGCTCATCTGCGTAAATCTGCGGCGAAAGGGTTCTCCGCTTACAATCACTCTGTGGCCAAGCTGACTTTTGTCGTGGGCAAGGGCGGTGTAGGGAAGACGACTGTCTCCTGCGCTTTGGCATTGCATCTGGCCGCGCGCCACCCCCGCCAATCGACGCTGCTCATGTCCACCGATCCTGCGCACTCACTCGCTGACATGCTGGAAGTGAAAGACAAAGCTGGCCCGCATCGGCTTGCCGGCATTAAAGGCAAAGTCTCCATCTGGCAGATTGATAGCGACCGCGAGTTCAAGAAGTTTCTGGAAGGCAATCGTGAAGGCATTCTCAATATTGTTGAAAATGGCACGTTCTTCAACCGCGAAGAAATTGCGCCGCTCTTGGATACAACGCTGCCCGGAATGTCAGAAGTCGCTGGGCTGCTCGCCTTGCGTGACATGCTGGAAAGCAACCAGCACGACCACATCGTAGTCGATACCGCCCCGTTTGGACACACGCTGCGGCTGTTTGAGCTGCCAGGACATTTTCAGCGCTTCCTCAATTTTCTTGAGGTTGCCTCCAGCCGCGATGAGCTGCTGGCACAGCGATTCGGTGGACGCGCATCCAATCCTGCTGACGGGTTTCTGGAAAAGTGGCAAGCCACTGTCAGGCAGGTAAAAGAAGCCTTCAGCGCGGAGCAGGCTGAAGTCCTGCTAGTGACCTCGCCGGAGACTTTCTCGCTCAATGAAGCGGTGCGCTGCGTGGACGCACTCCGGGAATCGGCAGCGGAGATGCGTTTGGGCGGCATCGTCCTGAGTCGCGTAGTCGTGTCAGCAGGGAAGTGCGCTCGCTGTCGCGCCCGCGTTCTTCAAAGTAAAAAGGCTGTCCAGTTTCTAAAACAAAAATTTCCGCGTGTACCCAGATTGATCGGCATCGATCCCGGCAATCCTTTGCTCGGCGCACGCCAGCTACAGCGCTTTGGCGATACGGTTTTTGCCGCTGGGCACCCTAACCTTGCCGCTCCGCCTCCAAAAACCTCGTCTAAACGCAAGCTTAAGTTCGTAAAGACTCAATGGCCCGCCGCAAAAACCCGGCTATCGTTCACGCTGGGCAAAGGTGGTGTGGGCAAAACCACGGTCACGGCCGCGCTCGCCTTACATTCAAGGTCGCTGAATAAGGATGTCCACGTCACCGTGTGCTCCACGGATCCTGCGCCATCGCTCGATGACATCTTTCAGAAACCAATTGGCGACCAGATGGTTTCTGTCCTGGGCGATCCCGGACTGGGCGCAATGGAGATGGATGCGGTCTTTGAGTTTCGCCGCTGGGCTGCCCGCATCAAACAGCAGCTTTCCGCCGGAACCAGCATGCAATCCGGCGGCTTGCATGTTGATCTCACTTTTGAAAAAGAAGTCTTCGCCGCGCTCATGGACGTGGTCCCTCCCGGAGTCGACGAAGTGTTTGCCATCTTTCGCATTCTTGATCTATTGGAAGCCAAACACGGCAATGTATTCATTGATATGGCGCCTACTGGCCATGCGCTGGAATTGTTGCGCATGCCGGACAGGATTCTGCTGTGGTCGCGCCTTTTATTGAAAAGCCTGGCTGCGCACCGTACACTAGCCCTCGCCCAGGATGTTGCCGTGGAATTGGCCGGACTAGGCCAGCGGGTGCGGAAACTGCTGGAGTTGATGCGTGATCCCAGGCAGAGTCGTGCCTGGGCAGTCATGTTGCCGGAACCTGTGCCTGATCGGCAGACGCAACGGCTTCTGGCCGCGATCAAAGAAATTGGCGTTGCGGTGGATTCTGTGTTCGTGAACCGCGTCCTGCTTGACTCCGATTCCGCCTGCAAGACTTGCCGTCGCGCGCAAAGCTGGCAGGCAGTAACATTGCAGACGTTGCAAAAGAAGTACGGCGATCATAATTTGTATCTGGTGCAGGATTTTCCCGCGGAAATTGCGGGCGCGGCGAAGCTGAAGAAATTTACCGGCGAGTTATGGCAAATTCAAACAGAAAAATAGCAGTCACTCGCGCGCTCTACCTTTATGGAATTTCTGAAGCGCCTGCATCTGCGGCGTCAAAGAAACCTGCCAAAGTGGGCAGCGTCGGTATTGACGGCCTGCATCCCGTACAGCCCCTGGCTTGTGGCGACTTTCTCTGCTGGGTTTGTCAGGTGGATCAGGCGAGCTTTGCCGATGCCGTCGAGCGCAACATGGAAAATCTTGAGTGGCTCGCGCTCCACGGCGTTCGCCATCAGCAGGTGGTGGGCGAAGTTGCGGAGCAGATCACGATTGTTCCAGCCCGCTTTGGAACCGTGTTTTCCGGCGAACCCGCGTTATTGAAAGACGTATTAGGAAGAAAAACCGCGCTCAAGAAAGTTTTTGCCCGTGTCGCGGGCGGCGACGAGTGGGGTGTAAAGGTGTTTGCGGAGCGGCAGGTTACCGCGGTCGCCCTGCCGGAAGCGCGCTCCGGCAAAGAGTATTTGCAGCAGAAAGCGGCGCGATTAAAGAAGCGTCCGGAACGCAATGACCAGGAATTACAGGAGCTGGCAGCCGCGCTGGGCAAGATTGCCACGGATTCCGCACCCAGCGGCAAAGTTAGCGGAGCGCAGCCCAACCTGTTGTGGCAGGCCACGTTTCTGGTGCCGCGCGCCAAACGCAAACAGTGGGACCAGACGCTGAAAAATTTTGTGGAGAGGTGGGACGGCCAGCGGCGCATCGAAGTAAATGGGCCATGGCCGCCGTACTCTTTTGTCTCTGATGCCGAATGATTTTGAAACTTTAGAAACGCTGGGTGGAGAAGATGAAGTCTCGCTTCTCGAAATCCTGGACCACGTGCTGAACTCCGGCGTCGTGATCCACGGATCGCTGGTGATTTCTCTCGCCGGTGTGGACCTGGTCTATCTGGGACTGAATGTCGTGCTTACTTCCGTGGAAACCGCGTTGAGCAATCTGCAAATAGAGGAGAAGCGGAGGCAGAAGTGAGCCGCACGCTGGTTTATTTAGGCTTTCGCCACGCACCGGAACTCGCTTTGCCTGCCGTCGGCGTCAATACTGCGCCAGTGCAGGTTGCGTCCTTCGATGACTTACGCCTGCTTTGGTCGGAAGTGGAATGGCCATTTGATTCCCAGCGAATGCAGAAGAGCGCTGTTGAGTTTCACGAGGTTGTGCATCAGGTGTTCAGGCAAACTGCCGTGATTCCGTTCCGCCTCCTGTCCGTATTCGATGATCAACAGGCATTCACGGCTTTCGCCACCGAGAATCGTCAGCGCTTCCTTGAAGACTTGATTCGGCTGAAAGACTTTGTGCAGATGGAGTGCGTCATCTATCCAAAGCCTTCAGAAACGCCGGTCGACCGCAGTTCCGGCAAAGCCTACTTGGAGCAGAAAGCAGTGGCATTACGATCGTCAGAAGGATTCGTGCAGGCCACCCGGGATGCGCTGGCCCACGTGAGCAGGGAAGTCCGCGTTCGCGAAGGCAAGAACGGGACGCGCATCTTTGTGCTGGTGGAGCGAGGCCGAGAGGCCGACTTTCGCCAGGCGGTGACTGGCACGCCAGTCCCAATGCACCTCTCGCGGCGCATCAGCGGCCCCTGGCCGGCCGCTGAATTCCTGAGCGAACAGGTAAAGATGCCTCAAATGGACGGGGTTGCCGGGCCGAAATGACAGACATTCGCAAAATCACGCCCGAAGAAATCGCCACCGCCGTTTCAGAGATGAACCGTGAGCTCAAGGCGGTGGGTGAAGGTGCTATTGACCGGATTGACTGCTCGCCCGAGAACATCGAGCAAGGTCTGGCACGGCTTGTGCTGAGCTTGATTGAACTGTTGCGGCGTCTGCTGGAACGGCAGGCGATCCGTCGCATGGAAGGTGGATCGCTAGGCGACGCAAAGGTGGAAGAGATGGGGCAGGCGCTTATGCGTCTGGAGGCCAAAGTGAACGAGATTGCCGGCGCTTTTGGATTGAAGCCGGAAGACCTGAACCTTGAGCTGGGCCCACTGGGGAACCTTTTGGACAAATGATCGGCCTTGGATCGAACGCATAAAGATTCGAGCGCTTAAAATCAGGGCTAAACTAATGAGACAACCAATTTCGATTGCAGCTGCATCTCAGAACTACGCGCTGGCATCTCCCCCCTTCCGGCTTGGTCTCAAGCCAGCGAAAAAGGTATCAAAGGTTGACAGTTTGTAGTTAGGCTGGTTAGGATGCGGTGACATGAGTCGCGTGGATTCTCCCAGTCCCCGGCGATCTCTTCTGTTTTTTTCCTGAGATATTATGCAAAGAGTTCCTACGGTTTCCGGAACAGCAAACCTGCTGGACATCCTTGATCGGGTGCTCGATAAAGGACTTGTGATCGCCGGTGATATCCGCGTTTCGCTTGCGAACGTGGAGTTGCTCACGATCCGGATCCGCTTGCTGGTCTGTTCTGTTGATAAAGCTGAGGCCATAGGTCTCAACTGGTGGAAGTACGACCCGAATCTCACGGCTCCTGTGCCGGGGAACGTAGCGCGGAGGACCCAGTTACCCGGCGCGCCACCGGCGTCACAGACGCCGGGCCGGAAGAGGCCTGCTGTCCGCGCAAAACGAGTGAAGTAAGCCGATTGATTCTATTAAGGAGGCCCTCGAATGGCCGTTGAAAGAGTTTCCGGCGGATCAAGTTTAATCGATGTTCTGGATCGAGTACTCGATAAAGGCATCGTCATTGATGCCTGGGTCCGCATTTCGCTGGTCGGCATTGACTTGATCACGGTTGAAGCCCGCGTTGTCGTTGCGTCCATTGATACCTACCTCAAATACGCTGACGCTGTGGGTCTCACAGGGTTGGTTTCCCGTCCGACGTTGACTGAAGGCGCCGAAGGCGAAGAAGGAGAACTGAGTGAGGTCAGGCCACGGACACCCCGCCGTCGGCGGTAAGGCCTGGACTTGGGGAAACGCATGGCGACGGCCGAAATCCGCTTACAATCGGCACGTATGAACGGCCGGCGCGCAGGCCAGCCTCGCCGTCCCGCCGTTCTTCGTCTATTTCAGGCGGAGCGCTCGGAAGAAATCTTTCCGCTCCTGCTGGAAGAGATCATTGCTCTCGGCAATCCGCGCGCCCTTGTTGTTGACGTGAATCTTGATAGCGGCGAGGTCACCCCGGCAGCCGCTCTGAAATGGCCTCGCGCACAGATGGAAAAATTCACCAGCGCGCTTTGGATGCAGGACCATCCGCTCACCAATGTCTTGCAATCCGTGCGGCCTGAAGTGCTGGAAAAAAGCAATCTCCACAACCGCCCTATTTATATCCATCCCATTCTTTATTCCAATCGCAATCTTTGCTGGGAAGCTGATCGAATTCGCACTTCAACCTGTCTGGCGGTCCAGAACTCGCGCCGGGAAAAGCGCGTTCGCCTGGAAGACCAGGTGTGCACCACCTGCGAGATGCGCGCTTATGCGGCCGCCGTCGTCGTGGAACTGCCTAAGAGTTATACCGAGCAGACGATCACGGAACTTGCCGAGCTGATCGATTTGGCCAACCGCTATCTTTCGCGCCTATTCAAGGTTGAGCATTATTACAACCGCATGCGCGATATGGAAATCACCATCGCGCAAATGGGCACCGTAATGCAGAGCATGGCCGATCCGGTCATCCTCACTGACACGCAGCATCGCGTCATCATGCAGAATAAGGCCGCTGAGCGCTTCTTCCGCGTGCCGGAAGAGATGACAGAAGGCCTGGTGCGCGCGGTTGAGTTCAACAACCTGCTTTTTTCCGCGGCGCTCTCTTCCATGCTGGTTTCCGGCAGTGATTCCCACCGCGACCTTACGCTGGTGGACGCGATTGAAGGCGAGGAAATGCTGTTTGAAGCCGTCTCCGCTCCCACCTTCGGCCCGGACGGCATTCAACTTGGCACTGTAACCGTGATGCGTGACGTGACCGACCTGCGTCGCGCTGACCAGGAGTTGCGCCTGAATTATGAGCGCCTGAGCGATGCCGAGGAAGTTGTCCGGCAAGACCGCGACCGCCTGAACCTGATCATTGAAAACGTGGGAGACCCAATTGTCGTCTGCGACGGCAAAGCAAAAATAGTGTTGGTGGATCCTCTGGCCCAGGAGCTGTTTGGCACAGAGATGGACGTGGTCCGAGACACCGTCCAATTCCAGAACCAGACCAAGCTCACGGCCTTTATTGATGCGTTTACATCATCTTTCTCTGACCGCGAAACCGCGCCCTTGCGTCTCTACAATCCCACGCTGCGGCAGGATATAGATTATGACGCCCGGTCCGGCAAGATTTACGGTGAGCGCGGCCAGGTTGCATATACCGTAACTGTCCTGCGCGATCTTACCGCGCTACGCAAAGTGGAGCAGCTCAAGGTAGAGCGGCGCATGCTGGAAATTGAAAAGTTTGCTGCCACCGGACGGCTGGCCGCCACCATTGCCCATGAGGTCAACAACCCCATGGAGGCCATCAAGAACGCGATTTACCTGCTGGCCAGCGCCATTCCAGAGAATGCGGCGCCGGTGTACAACATTTTGAAGTCGGAAACTGAGCGTGTTGCGCGCATTGTGCGCCAGATGCTTGGGCTCTACCGCAATACTGAGCAGGTTAAGCCGGTCAACGTCAATACGATTATTGAAGACACGCTCCTGTTGCTGAATCGCCAGCTCCAGCGCGCAAATGTTGAAGTCCAAACGCAGCTGGACGTGCTTCCTGACGCCGTGATCGCCGCCGACCAGATTCGCCAGGTGCTATCCAATTTGGTAATTAACGCCCGTGATGCCATGCCGAACGGAGGCAAGCTGCGCATACGCAGCCGCCATATCCCCGGCTATGACGACCTGCACGGTTGGGTGCGTATCTTAATTGCGGATACGGGCTCGGGAATCCCCTCGGAAATGATCCGCACCATCTTTGAGCCGTTTGTTACTACCAAGGGCGAACGCGGCACCGGGCTGGGCCTCTGGATCGTAAAAGGGATCATCCAGAACCACGCGGGCAAGCTTTCCGTCAGGAGCCGTATGGGACGCGGCACGACTTTCAAGATTGATTTGCCAGTCGTAAAATTGTGAGTGCCGACCAAAAATACCGCGTGCTGGTGGTGGACGACGAAGCTGCCGTCCTGCTCACCTACCGTCTTATTCTTGAGCGGCAAGGCTATGAAGTTGTGGCATGTGGCACCTCCAGGGCCGCGATTCAAGCCATGGAACAGCAGCGGTTTGATGTCGTTTTGTGCGATTATTCACTGGAAGAGCAGCATACAGGGTTTGAAGTAATCACTGCGGCAAGAAACATCGATTCCACCATTCCCGCGGCCCTGCTTACGGGGTATGCCACCAAGGAAACCGCGGATGAAGCAGCCAGCCGTGGCATTGGCGTGATGTTCAAGCCGATTGAGATTGAAGAATTTTTGGCGACGACCTCCAACATGTTGAGGAGAGACAATGAGTCCAAGTAAGAAGGCAGGCAAGAAGACAACCGCGGTCCGCAAAGCGGCAATCAAGGCTGAACCGGCGACAGCGGTCCTGGATCTAGTGCCTCCGCCGGCAAGCACAAAGATGGAGCCGCGAAGCGGGCAACAGCAGGAAGGCCGCTACGTTTACGGCGTGATCGAATCGCGCGCTCCTGTGGGTTTTGGCCGCAGCAGCATAGGCGGCGTAAATGAAGACGTGTACACCGTGCATTACGGCGATATCGCCGCCGTCGTCAGCCGCACGCCGGTCTTCATCTTTGACCCGACACGTGACAACGCCCTGGCCCATGAACACGTGATTGAATCGGTAATGAAGAATTACACCATCATCCCCATGAGCTTTGGCACGGTTTTCCGGACGGACGACGACATTCGCGAAGTGCTCAAAAGTATTTATTCATCCTTGAAAGACGTGCTCAAGCAGATGACCGGCAAGCTTGAGTTTGGCTTGAAAGTTACCTGGGACCGCGACCGCATTATTGAAGAGCTGCAGCGCGAGCATGATGAAATTCATCGCTTCCACCAGGAACTAACGCGCAAGCACCTGCAATCCACATACTTCGCCCGCATGCAACTGGGCCGCATGATCGATAAGGCGCTGGCCGAACTGGCCGCCAACTACGTGCGTGAAATTTATGATGGACTGCGCGCCGTCTGCGTGGCTTCGCGCGATAACAAACCTATCGGCGACAAGATGATCATGAACGCCGCGTTCCTGATCCAGAAAGCCCGCGAAGCGGAGTTTGACGCTGCCGTAAACAAGGTTGCACAGAAATTCGGCGACCGTTTGAACTTCAAATATACCGGTCCATGGCCGCCTTACAATTTTGTAAACATCCGTTTGAAACTGGAGCGCGGCGGGCAGGCGTAGGCTTTGTTTTTGAATCCCGAGCGTAGCGACGGACCTCTATAGCTATAAAGGCTCGTACGGATTGGTTCATGTTCCCAAAATGTATTGATAAACGATAGGGGGCCCCTCGCTTCGCTCGGGGTTGCAGAAGGGCGACACAACCAAATGCTTTTAATTGACGATCTTTTATTCGCGCCTTTTTCCGGTTGGAACTTCATCATGCGCACCCTGCTCAAGGTTGCTGAAGAGCAATGGACAGACGACGCTCCTCTGAAAGAGCAACTCCTTCACTTGCAAGTCGAACTGGAAGAAGGTTCCCTTACAGAAGAGCAATACCTTGAAGCTGAAGCGGCCATCCTGCGCGAGATCCGCGAAGTGCAGCGCCGCAAGATTCAGCTTGCCGGCGGCGACCCCGACCAGTTTGAAGGCGGCATCTCCGGCTCCGCCGTTCAGGAAGGCTCCGGCGCGTCCATCACCTGGGACCCGAACGAAAGCAACGAAGAATAGTCTCATCCAACGCGCTGCCCGTAAAAATGTCCGCGCCGACCCACGTTTAAGGCGCGTTTATCCCGACAATCTTTTCAAAATTGCGCGTAATAAAAACGGGCCGGCATCGCTGCCGGCCCATGGTTGAAGGTTGAACGCTCGTTTAGAAGCTGAACCGTGCTCCGAACTCACCTTGGAATGACCGCGGTAGCAAGCTGCTCGTCGGGTTGATGAAACCCACCGGGTGGTTAAACGTGGGATCGTCTACCACATTACCGAAGTCGTTACCGTAGTTGGCGTGGTTTGTGAGATTGAAAGCCTGGAACGCGAGTTGCAGGTTCCGGTTTTCACCCAGCTTGATGTTCTTCGCCACGCGCGCATCCATGTTGAAGTAGGGATCTCCGCGTTTTGAATTATAGGGAGCAGCAACGCAGTTGCCGCTGTAATAGCACTGGACCGCACCCAGCTTGTTGGGGCCGTTCGTTGGGTCGTCAAATGCCGTCAGATTCGTTACATCGCCCTTGGGTACAACAAGCGCGCCAGCGTCACTGCCACCGCCGAAATTCAGCAGGTTGGTGCCTGCGATCGGGTTATATGGCCGGCCTGAAGCAGCCTGGATAACGGGTGAGAATTCCATGCCCCAGGGCAGGTGGGCAGTGAATGCAAGCGTGAGATGGTGCCGCTCATCGTTGAATGAGGGTCCAAACTCATTTGGCGCAAGCGGGTGCTGCGGATCACGTGGATAATACCGGAATGAGCCGCCATCCTCGTTGTAGCCGACGGCGCGAGCCAGCGTGTAGTTAGCAATCAGATCGGTCTTGTGGAATGCACGCTGACGATAGCTGAAATTCACGCCATCGTAACGCGAACGACCGATCGACATTTCATCACGCAGGCTGCCCAGTACGGGCACGCCAGCCGCCTTGAACGCTGCGTCCAACGGGAAGAAGAAACCGCAATTTCCCGCTGTGCACACCGGTGCAAGGGTATTTGGATCTTCGGTGACTTTCGTTGTGGTTATGTTCGCCGGATTTATCGGAATCCGGGGATCAAGATTGATGGTCTTGTTCTCATGCAGGCTAAGCACATGAACGTAGTCCACCTCAAACACTGACTTCGAGGTCAGTGCCCAGGTGTAGCCAGCATTGAACTCCTCGGTTACTGGAGTCCGATAGTTTGGATCCATGATTCGGCCCGTGGAACCATCCGTTAAATTATGAGAGGCAGCTGGAATAACGGGCAGAGGACTTCCAATGTGCCATTGATCCACTGTCACGTTTGTCCCGGGCACCAACTGGCTTCCGCTAACGGAAAATGCCGTCTGGAAAATGGTGTTATTTGCCTGCTGCTCCATGAACAATGGGATATTCTGGAAAGTATTGTCATAGTACATCCCGAATCCGGCGCGGACAATGTGATTGCCGTGGCCGTTCAGGTCATAAGCCAGACCGACGCGCGGGCTGAAGCCCTTACTGTAGTCGTTGGCTTTCTTTGCAACCAGCGATGCCGCCAGGGGATTGGATGGTGCGATAGTTTGCAATTCCTGGAACGTGCGGCTGTTGGCGATATCCGAACCACCGATGAAGTCGAAGTCCTTATCGTAACGGAGCCCGAGATTAACAGTGAGGCGCTGGCTCATCTTCCAGTCATCCTGGAAATAAAAACCAAGCTGCTTTGCATCCTTGATGATGAATGTTGGATCACCAACCGCGATGCTCATGCCAGTGACGAGCCCGGGATTTGAGAACCCGCCCGGAACCGCCAGAATCTGGCTAGGCCGCTTTGCGTAATCAATCTCCAGCGTGGGGTTGAACTCGAAGAAGCCGCCCATGAAGGGCGTCCAGATATAGTCAATTCCAGTCTTGAAAGTATGCTTACCGATGGTTTTGGCCAAGTCATCCTTAAACTGGTATTTGCGCTGAATCGAGTTCTGCGGCACGTTGGTGTTGGTGCCGAATTGAATGTTATTCGGGAACGTGAAAAGAGGCGCCCGCGTGGCGCTATCAATCAGGTTGTTCCAGTACTGGAACCCGACGCTGAATTGATTGTTCAGTGTTGGCGTCAATGAAGAGTTCAGGGTCAGGTTAGCAACCTGGAGGTGATTGACCGTGAAATTTCCTTCGGTGGCGTCAAATGTGCTGCCGCTCTGGTCATTCAAGCTGTTGTTGGCCTGAGTGGTTACGGAGAAGTAGGCGGAGTGTTTGTTGTTGATCGTCCAGTCCAGTCGTCCGTTCAGGCGGTTCTCAAAGAACGGTGTGGGAACAATTTGAATTGGCTGTGCTCCCAGGTTGGTTACCAGTGATAACTCCGTGAACGCGAGAGGTGATTCAGCGAGCGAAGTGTGTTCGCGCTGGCGCTCGAAGGCGAAAAAGCCGAAGAATTTATCTTTCTTGATCGGCCCGCCCACTGACCCGCCGAACCACTGCCGTGAATAGGGCGGATTGGCGGAAGACGTTGTGCCATCCCCAACTGCCTGTTTCTGGTCGGCGTTGAAGGCTTGCTCGCGGAAAAACGCGAATGCCGAGCCATGATAGTTGTTGGTGCCGCTCTTCGTGATCACGTTGATCGCCGCGCCAGAGGAACGGCCGTTTACCGCGGAGAAACGTTGCGTGGAAACCTGGAACTCCTGAACTGCTTCCGCAGGCAGTTGCATCACCGGGCCACCCACGGTGTTGTCTTTGTTGTCGATGCCGTTGATAGTTACATTCACGTTGCGCCCGCCCTCGCCATTGACTGACAGAATCGAATAGCGGTTTTTGGTCGGGTCATAAGAATCCGCTGCTTTCACTCCAGGTGAGAGGTAAGCGAGGTCGGCGATATCACGGCCGATCAGCGGCAATTCCGTAATCTGTTCCGGCGTGATGTTGGTGCTGACATCTGTCTTGGTCTGGTCCACCAGCGGGGCAGCACTGGTAACTTCCACCGTCTCACTGATTCCGCCCGGCGAAAGGCTGAAGTTCTGCGTCGAGGTCCTTCCTACCAGCAACTCCACGTCCTTGGCCTCTGCGGATGAAAATCCTGGAGCGGTAGCCTTAATCGAATACATGCCCGCTGACAATGACTCGAATTGATATCCGCCCGTGTCATTCGTGGTAGTGGTTTTCGTAGCGCCGGTTTGTTTGTTGGTGAGCGTAACCTGGGCTTTGCTGATTACGGCCTGCGATTTATCGGTGATCGTACCCTGCAAACTGGCATTTGCGGTGGCTTGTCCAAACAGGCTTGCCGAACTGAGCAGGACTAAGCAGCTCATGACGGCAATACATAACCATCGTTTGCTATTCATTCTCATCTCTCCTTGGAGTGTTGGGGGTATGCGTTTCAAGCACTTTCTTTAAGTGCTTTCTAAATCTTTCTTTAAATAACTTTTCTGTAGTTAACAGGTCTGCACGAATGTGACCAAAGTACCTGCTCAAAAGGAGCTCCATTCGAAACGGATTTCAGGCGGGATTGATGACGTAAAGGTGGGGCAATCTGGAGATGAAAATTAATCAATAATCAAAGATTTGGTCAGAATCTAACGTTTTATTAAGCGGAAAGACAGAAATGATCCAAATCGGGAACAAGTTAACCCATCCTACCTTCAGGACCAATTGCACAATAAATGGAGCAGTATCATTCCGCACAATACCATTTTCTGTATGGCAGGATATGGTTTGTCATTGCTGGTTCTAATTAAGGGTCGAAGCTGGCATCCCGCAAAATTGCTCATTGTGAATTCGCAAGAGACCGGCTGCTCACGGAAACTGCCAGTAATCCTTCGGAACGAGATTCCCATGCTCAATTGAAGCCACACTCCCAACAAGGTATTATTTCGTCATGGCCACAAGCGTTCCAATTCCAGCCCGGCATGGGTTTCAGACGGACGATACCACCCTTCAGCCCATTGCGGCCAAAGTCTTTGCCCGCGAGCGCCTCACATTCGACGATGCCGTCATCTTGTATCGCTCCTCTGACATCCTTGCCATAGGATGGCTGGCCAATCATGTTCGCGAACGCCTGCACGGCAATGTGGCTTATTTCAACGTCAATCGGCACATCAATCCTACGAATGTTTGCGTGGCGGCCTGCCGCCTTTGTGCTTTTGGCCGCAAGAAGGATGCTCCCGGCGCATACACCATGGCGCTGGAAGAAGCCTTCCAGACCGCGGCTTCGGGCTACTCTGAAGCAATTACCGAATTTCATATCGTCGGCGGACTGCATCCAGATTTGCCGTTCCAGTATTATCTCGACCTGATTTCTGGGTTGAAAGAGCGCTTCCCCCAGGTCCACCTGAAAGCCCTCACGATGGTAGAGATCGCTTTTCTGGCCAAGCGGGCCAAGCTCTCGATTGAGGAAACTTTGCGCCAGCTCAAGAGCGCCGGACTGGATTCTCTACCGGGCGGTGGTGCTGAGATATTCAATGAGCGCGTGCGCCGCGTGATCTGCGATCACAAAATTGATGGCGACCAGTGGCTCGATACGGCCCGCACCGCGCACAAGATTGGCCTCAAATCGAACGCGACGATGCTCTACGGCCACATTGAAAATGAAGAAGACCGTGCTGACCATCTCATCCGCCTGCGCACGCTTCAGGATGAAACCCACGGCTTTCAGACATTTATCCCGCTTGCCTTCCATCCGGCCAATACGCCGTTGCAGCACTTGTTTGTGACCACGGGAATGCTGGACCTGAAACAGATTGCCATCGGTCGCCTGGTGCTCGATAATTTTCCGCACATCAAGGCTTATTGGCAGATGCTCTCGCCTAAGATCGCGCAAATCTCATTGCGCTTTGGTGCCGACGACATCGATGGCACGGTGATTGAAGAAAAGATTTATCACGATGCCGGCGCCACCACTCCGCAGGGGATGGTCCGCAAGGAGCTTGAGCGCCTGATCCGCGAAGCCGGCCGCGAACCCGTGGAACGCGACACGATGTATCGTGCGGTAACGAGGACCGAAACTTCATTTACGATTTCTGTATAGTTTCTTTGTCCCGAGCGCAGCGAGGAAACTCTACCATTACGAGCTGATCAAGTTTGCAACAACTGGCGGATTCGTTGCTATAGGGTTCCCTCCCCGTCGCAAGAACGCTCAGGGTCGGGATTTCAGAAAGCTATTTCCCAAACACCCTCTTAAAAATCTTGTCCACATTCCTCAACTGCCGCTCGATTGAAAATGCCTGCTCGATCTGCTTTGCCGGAACGCGCGATGTAATTTCCGTGTCCTTCATTACCAGCTCGCGGAAATTCAACTCTTCTTTCCATGCCCGCATGGCGTGCTTCTGCACCAGCCGATAAGCGTCTTCGCGCGCCATGCCATGCTCAGAGAGGTCCAGCAGCAGCTGCCCGCTGAACACGAGGCCGCCGGTTGATTCCAGGTTCTTCAGCATCCGGTTGGGATAGACCATCAGCGTATCGATCAGGTGGATCGTCTTGGTCAGGAGATAGTCGACGAGAATCGTGGAGTCCGGCAGGATCACGCGCTCCACCGACGAATGCGAGATATCGCGCTCATGCCAGAGGGCCACGTTTTCAAATGCCGCCTGCGCATTGGCCCGGACCACGCGCGCCAGCCCGCTGATCTGCTCGCACGTAATTGGATTCCGCTTGTGCGGCATGGCAGAAGAGCCCTTTTGTTTTTCGCTGAAATATTCTTCGGCTTCACGGACTTCGGTCCGTTGCAGGTGGCGTATCTCCGTGGCGATCTTATCCAGCGTTGAGGCGATGGTTGCCAGCGTAGCCACGTAGTAGGCATGGCGGTCGCGCTGGATCACCTGCGTGGAAATCGGCGCAGCTTTCAGCCCCAGGCGCTCACAAATCTTCTCTTCAAACTCCGGCTCCAGGTGCGCAAACGTTCCCACCGCCCCGGAAAGTTTTCCCACTCGCATCTCTTCCGTGCTGCGCTGGAAGCGTTCGATGTTACGTACCGTTTCCGCGTACCAATTGGCCAGCTTCAGCCCAAAAGTTGTCGGCTCGGCATGGATGCCGTGGGTGCGGCCAATTGTTGGTGTGTGTTCAAACTCATGCGCGCGGCGCGCCAGCACCTGCTTCAAGTTTTCCAGGTCTTCTGCGATGATTTTTGAAGCTTCTTTAATCTGGAGCGCCTGCGCTGTGTCCACCACGTCGTTCGAGGTAAGGCCGTAATGCAGCCAGCGCGCCTCGGGGCCAACTTTTTCGGCCACCGCCGTGGTAAAGGCGATCACGTCATGCCTTACCTCGGCTTCAATTTCATTGATTCGTTTCAGGTCAAAGTCACCGCGCTCGGCAATGGCCCGCGCGGCATTCTCAGGGACAATTCCTGCATCGGCCAAGGTGAGGCTTGCGGCAGCTTCAACTTTGAGCCAGCAGCGAAACTTGTTTTCATCACTCCAAATTCGGCCCATTTCCGGGCGCGTATAACGTGGAATCAAAGGTTTTCCTCGAAAGCAGCATCAGTGTAAGCAGACTCTCGATAATAAATGCTGCTGCCGTTTACCGCTAACTTGGCCGATGCCTTGATGTCTCCCAGAGACTCTGGGACACATCCAGGGCAGACGCATCTAAATTTCTGTACGCAAAAACTCGAGTTGCTGGGGCACACGGTCGGGCCCGGACAATCCTAATCCCCAGAGCATCTTTACAGATGTTCACATTTGTTTACAATCGGATTGCGACCTATCCAACCCGGTGTTTAAAAGGGCCTTTTCCTCGGTTTGGTGTCCGATGAAAAGGCCCAGGCTCGAATCTAGCAGAATGTTGGTATTATGTCGCGGAGCGATATAAGATGTCAAAGGGAAAATTTGTGCGTCCTCTCAGCGAACCGGAATATCTGGCATTAGGGGAGTTTCGTTACCAGTTGCGCCGGTTTCTCCGGAACATGGAGGAAGCCGCCCGGCTTTTGGGGGCCAATCCCCAGCAATACCAGTTGATTTTGGCCATTAAGGGTCTGCCCAAGGATATGGAGCCGACCATCACCAATCTGGCTGAGAGAATGCAGCTCAACCATAACAGCATGGTTGAATTGGCTGACCGCTGCGAGGAACATAAATTGCTTCGCCGTACGCGTTCCGCCACGGACCGCCGGCAAGTCTCGCTTTCCATTACACCTGAAGGCGAAGCGCTGCTGCGTAGGCTGGGCGTCGCCGCTCGTCAGGAGCTGAGCGATACAGGGCCGATTCTGGTGCAAGCAATTCTCGGGTTGACCGGGGATGGGCGAATCAGGGAATCAAAGACAGAGACACGGCCACGAACAGGAGGAACCAGAAAATCGGCCCAATGAAAGAAACGAAAGAAATTACCCCGGGTACGTTGTTAAGCGCGGAGAATCCGCACATTGCACCAGCCGGAACCCTTCGAGATTTCACTACAACCTGGCGTGTTTTGCCGATTTCAGGGCTTGCCCTGGTCATCGGCGTGCTGTCCGCCTATGTTGCCGTCATCCTGCTCAAGCTGATCAGCTTTTTTACCAACGTCTTTTTCTTCCATCGCCTGAGCACCGCGCCGGCTTCACCCGGAGGCACTCACCTGGGCCTTTGGGTAATTCTCGTGCCTGTAATTGGCGGGCTAATTGTGGGTCTGATGGCCAAGTTTGGCTCAGACAAAATTCGTGGCCACGGCATTCCGGAGGCAATCGAGGCCATTCTTCTTCGCGGCGCCAAGGTCGAACCGCGGCTGGCGATACTCAAGCCCGTTTCCACAGCTATTTCCATTGGCTCTGGAGGTCCGTTCGGCGCGGAAGGCCCCATCATCATGACCGGCGGGGCATTCGGTTCTCTGATCGCCCAATTTTTCCACCTTACATCGGCTGAGCGAAAGACGCTTCTTGTAGCTGGCGCCGCAGCCGGCATGTCTGCGACGTTTGCAGCGCCCTTTGCTTCCATCATGCTCGCAATTGAGCTGCTATTGTTCGAATGGAAGCCACGCAGCTTTATTCCGGTTGCGCTAGCCAGCATCACGGCAGCGGCTGCGCGCGTGCACTTGCTGGGGGGCGGCCCAATTTTCCCCGTTCCAGCCCATGATGTTGTGTGGGCGCCCGCCGTTCTCTTCGGTTGTTTGCTCGCGGGATTGCTGAGCGGCTGCCTTTCCGCGCTCCTTACGCAATTGGTCTATGCCTTTGAAGATGCATTTCTTCATCTCAAACGAATCCACTGGATGTGGTGGCCGGCCATCGGCGGTTTGGGTATCGGCATTGGCGGTTATTTTTATCCTCGCGCACTCGGCGTAGGTTATGACGTAATCCAGCAGGTTTTGCAAGGCAATGCCACGGTGAAACTGATTCTTGGCGTTCTCATCGTCAAAATCCTCATCTGGAGTTTTTCCCTGGGCTCAGGAACATCCGGCGGCGTACTTGCTCCATTGCTCATGATGGGCGGCGCTCTTGGCGCGGTGGATGCCATGTTTCTTCCTCATCAGGGAGCGGGCTTCTGGCCGCTGATCAGCATGGGCGCCATGCTGGCCGGTACAATGCGATCGCCTCTAACGGGCGTGATTTTCGCTTTCGAGCTTACCGGCGACTATCACTCCATACTGCCTCTGCTGATCGCTTGTGTTACCGCGCATTCCTTTACCGTATTGACCATGGCGCGGTCCATCCTCACGGAAAAAATCAGCCGTCGCGGCCATCATCTTTCTCGCGAATATGTGGTTGATCCTCTTGAAGCGCTCGCCGTTGAGGACGTGATGCGGACGAACATTACCGCGCTTCCGGCGGAAAGCACCATTACTGAACTGGAGGCTGCTCTGGCCCACAATGACAATCCGCGCGGCCAGCGCGTCTATCCTGTGATTGACGGCAACCAGCACCTGCTGGGCGTGATGACTCGCTATGATCTGCTTACTGCAATAGAGAACCAGCGCAACGGCGAACGCAAAAATGTTCAGCTCTCTGAAGTGATAGGAAAAGCGCCCGTAGTGGCGTTTCCTGGAGAGCCTTTACGGATGGTGGTAAATCGCATGGCGGCAACAGGTCTCACGCGATTTCCCGTGGTGACGCCAAATGGCGGCCCCAAACTCGTGGGTCTTATAGGATTGCATGATCTGCTTAAAGCCCGTGAACTCTCCGTTGCCGATGAACAGCACCGCGAACGCGTGCTGCGTTTGCGCCTGCCTCCATCTTTGCGTTGGAGACGGCCAGTGGACAAAGAACCTTCATCGCGCAATTAAAGCACGGACGCAGGTGGATGCAGGTCAGCATCCGCCTGACTTGCTTTTCTTGCAGGATTCTGGGTTATTCCCTCACGCCAAACAACTCTGCCATTTCTCGATATTTGAAGCCTTCTCCCGGAACATAGGGCTGAACCCAGGAGCCATCGATCACGAACTGCGGAATGGCCCGCTTGCCGGTGCGCTGCATTACTTCCTCAGCTGCGCCGGGGGTCTCTTCAATGTTGATCTCTTGGTAGGAAATATTGTTCTGGGCAAGCCAGCGCTTGGCGACATGGCAATCGCGGCACCACGGGGCAGTATAGACGGTCAGTTTCATATTGGCTTCTATGAAATAGATGACGCAAGCTGGGGCGAGATGCAGAATCTTATGCTACACCGCAAGCAAATACGAAGGCCGGAGAGGTTAACAAGGTGACGAATCCGCTCGCTGATTTATAATCAAGGGTTGATCTAACCAGCGTGAACACACCTGTGGAAGGAACTCATGGCAACTGATGTGGTAATGCCCCAGATGGGGGAATCGATCTTTGAAGGCACCATCACCAAGTGGCTGAAGAAACCGGGCGATAAGGTCCAGCGCGATGAGCCGCTGTTTGAAATTTCCACCGACAAGGTTGACGCGGAAATTCCTGCGCCCGCGGCCGGCGTGCTGAAAGAGATCAAGGTCAAGGAAGGCGCCACGGTGCAGGTAAATACCGTGGTGGGCGTGATTGACGCCGAAGGCAGCGCCGCGACGGCAGCTCCGCCGCAACCCGCCCCGACCCAATCTGCTCCTGCCAAGGCTGATCCGGCTCAATCTGTGCCTCAGGCCGATGGCGGCGGGCAGCAACCTCCAGCGACAGAAAAATCAGCTCCGGTGCAGGAAGAAAAGAGCTCCGCTTCTGCTGGGTCTAATGGCGGCGCAGGTGTGGATGTGGTGATGCCCCAGATGGGCGAATCGATTTTTGAAGGCACGATCACCAAGTGGCTGAAGAAAGTTGGCGACAAAGTCCAGCGCGACGAGCCGCTGTTTGAAATTTCTACGGACAAAGTGGACGCGGAAATTCCTGCGCCGGCCGCCGGCGTGCTGCGAGAGATCAAAGTCCAGGAAGGCGCTACCGTTCAGGTAAACAGCGTGGTGGCAGTGATCGGCGGAGCAGGTGGAGCGGCGCAAGCTGCTCCAGCAAAACCGCAACCTGCTCAGGCTCAGCCAGCGCAGCCGCAGGCTACACAGTCCCAACCAGTGCAGCAACAGCAGCCCCAGCAGGTTGTCAGCTTCCCGGCATCTGGCCGCGGAGAGGATGGCGAGCGTCTGCGCTCGTCACCGCTGGTGCGTCGCATGGCGCGTGAAAACAATGTGGATCTCAACCAGGTTCCCGGCACAGGACTGGGCGGACGGATCAGCAAGAACGATATTCAAAGCTTTATCCAGCAGCATGGCCAGGGTGGAGGCAGACCGCAGATGGTGAGCGCGCCGCAGCAGCAGTCGCGCCCCGCGCAGCAGTCGCAAGCCCAGCAAACGCAGACGCAACCAGTTCCCGTACCACAAATTCAAACTGTGCCCGGCGAAGTGGTGCCCATGACCCCGATGCGCAAGAAGATTGCCGAACGCATGGTGGAATCTAAGCGCACCAGCGCCCACGTCCATTCGGTTTTCAAGGTGGATATGACGCGCATCGCCCGGTTCCGCGAGAAGAACCGCAAAGCCTGGGAAGCACGCAATGGCGTGAAGCTCACATACTTGCCATTTATTGCCAAGGCTCTGCTGCATGGCATCCGCGTGAAGCCGATCATGAACTCGTCTGTGGTGGGCGACGGAATCCAGTATCACAAAAATGTAAATATCGGCATTGCCGTTGCACTCGAATGGGGGCTGATTGTGCCGGTGGTCAAAGGCGCGGAGAACCTCAGCTTCGTCGGATTGCAGCGGGCCATCGTCGATCTGGGCGAGCGCGCCCGCACCAAAAAATTAAAACCAGATGACGTGCAGAGTGGCACCATCACCATTACCAATCCGGGGATATATGGCCCGCAGTTCGGATTGCCTATTATCCTGCAGCCGCAGGTGGCAATCCTGGGCATGGGTGGCATCTTCAAGGAGCCCGTGGTTGTGACCGATGAAGATGGCAACGATTCAATTGCCGTGCGGCATATCATTCGCCTCTCCGTGGGTTACGATCACCGCATTATCGATGGCGCTGACGCCGACCAGTTCATGGTGGCCGTGAGAGAGTACTTAGAGGGCTTTAATGAGGATATAGGGTAGAGGGATCCTTCGCGCTACGCGCTCAGGATTTCGCCTGCAGGGCTCCCGCTTCGCTCACGCCCGCAAATCGGCTCAAGTTCATGGTGGCGGTGAGAGAGTATCTGGAGAACTTTAACGAGGATATTGGATAGGAAGTATGCTTCCCCTTCGGGCCGGTTCAGCGCCAGGATCTCGGCTGGGCAAGCTCCAACGGTGGTGGTCAGGCCGATTACCGGCTCAACTAAGGATTCGAAAAACCGGTGTGTAGATCTGGTAAGGGTGGAGAATTCTCCAGCTGGCTTACCTTTTATCGACTCGCCACTAGTGCGCCACATCATACACTTTGAGAATACCATCGCGTATAACCGCGAGTCGTCTTCCTGATGGAGACAGCGCCACATAGTGAGCCCAAGTCGGCTCTTTGTCAGACGGTACATCTTCCATGTGGAACAACTCCTTCCCTGAATCTGTTTGGAACACTTGAACCACAATCTTTTTGTATTGGGCGGTTCCAGTGAAGTCTAAGGTTTTCATAACGTACACCTCAGACAGAAAACGGTTTCCAGTGGAATCAGGCAAGACTGCCAATTCTCCATCGACTTTCAACCTATACATCAAATGCCCACTATTGTCACTCACTGTGAGATAGTCGTCACAAGTGCTCATTAGTACAACCTGAGATGTTAGATAGAATGGTTCTATACCGCATTTATGCAATGCAATCTGCCTGACATCCTTGACAATATTGTTTGAATACATTTGCTCGGTCATTTCCGATAATCTCTTTTTTAGGAACCATCGGTCTTCGCCTAACGCTAGAATGGCGCCTTGTGTCTTGTGAAGAACGCGCAAATCGCCAGTCGCTAGGATTTCACTTCCGTCCGCCGTCGGGATGGCAACGCTGAGACCGTCTGGCGAAAGAGCCACCAATCGTGACCTAGCCGCAAAATTGAGCGGCTGCCCAGTCACGGAAGAATGGGAAGCCATCAGCTTAAGATCAGGGCTATAAAGGTCAAGCCGACGAGCCTCAAAATACAGTATATTTCCCCCAGGTAGAAATATAACTGGATTCGGAAAGTCTGTTGCGTGACTCAGTATCTTGCTTTCCTGAAGATCTATCGACAACAAGGTATTCTCGCATTTAACCGAAATCTGACATTGGTCTATGTGAACGCCGATCCTTTTATCTGAGGAGAACCCTAGCGTCGTATTATTCTGTGTGGAGCGAGTGACGAGGAACCCATATGGCTTCAGGTCAAATAACACGCTAGGTTGCGTGGACTGCCGCTGTGCCTCACCAGGGAAATAAACCAGCATCAATAAACAGGCAACAATTCGCACCATCGTGAATCCGATCCTCATTATTCATACAAAACGACAGAATTCATACAAAACGACAGATGTTAATGCAAACTCAGTAACCATGCAAAGGTTTTGGCCCAGCAACGGGCACCCACATCCAGGCTCCGATTCCGTACCCCAAATTCCCTTCACTATGAAAGAAAGGCTGAATCCAAAACGTCGAGTTAATATCCATTGGCGGTGCAGGCGTGGACGTGGTGATGCCGCAGATGGGCGAATGGATTTTTGGGAGGCACCAAGTGGCTGAAGAAAGTTGGCGAGAAAGTCCAGCGCAAACGCTGTTTGAAATCTCCACGGACAAAGTGGACGCGGAAATCCCCGCGCCGACCGCCGGCGTTCTGCGAGAGGATCAAAGTACAGGAAGGCGACACTGTACAGGTGGCGCTTACCCAAATCACCGAGAAATCGAATCAGCATACAGAGACTCTCCTTGGAATTGCCGTCCGACGTTAATCCGGCCCGGAGACAGAAGCGGGGGTACGCTCGAGCCTCTTTTAGAGCGCAAGTATTGTTTCAATCACTGGTGTGGAGTAAATCGGGCGGATCATGTACTTCGTTACCTTAGTCCGTGCTAAGATTCCGCTTTATGTAATCGAACCCCCCGCGTTTGGTCGCCGAATTTGGGTATATACGTAAGAGTAAGTGTTGTCACTTAACTATTTTTAGAGGCGCTAGGGATTCGTATTTTACAATTCATTGAAAATCCTTGATCAATCTTTACGATATGTCGCCCTACGATCTGTCTATGATGTTTTGTAGCGAAAAGCCTTGTAATTTGTGAGTTTTCATATCCTTAGTTAGCGAACGATTCCATATCTCTATCAAATTTCACGAGTTACCAAATGGAAGTTTAAGTGCAGCGAGAGCTGGTATGAAAACTTTCTTCAGAATCGTAACCGTGCTGGTCGTAATGGCTGTTGTCGGGCTCCCGATATTGCTCAGGGCGCAGACAACCAGCGGTGACCTTCTCGGCGTTGTAACCGACTCAAGTGGCGCCGTCGTTTCCAATGCCCAGGTGGTTGCAACCAACCTTGGTACTGGTGTTAAGTCCACCACAAAAACCAACGCAACCGGCGAATATCGCTTTATCAATCTTCCCGTCGGACATTATTCACTTGAAGCCAATACAAATGGCATGGCCGGCGGCTATAAAGATGTCCAGGTCCAGCTGAATAAGCAGGCTACCGCCAACATCACCGCGCAAGTCAGCTCCAATACGCAGGTGATTGAAGTGAACGCGGAATCGTTGACCATTGACACGACTACGCCGAATATTCAGAACACATTTGATACGCGTCAGCTCCAGGATTTACCGACTGCTACGGTTGGTCTGGGCGTGCTCAACCTGTCACTGCTCGATGCCGGAGTCGCCACCAGCGGCGGAATCGGAGCTGGAACGGGACCTTCGGTTTCAGGTCAGCGTCCGCGCAACAATAACTTCACTGTCGAAGGCGTGGACAACAACAGCAAGTCAGTTACCGGCCCGGTTATTACCATTCCGAACGACGCGGTGCAGAATTTCACTGTTTTGCAGAACCAGTTCTCTCCTGAGTTCGGGCACTCTTCAGGCGGACAGTTCAACCAGACCATTGTCAGCGGCACCAATCAGTGGCATGGCCGTTTGTATGAATACTTCCAGAACCGCAATCTGAACGCCATTGACGCGTCAAATTCGCGCACACAAACTGGACCGAATTTCATCAATCCTGGTTTCGACAATAACCGTTTCGGTGGTCAGGTTGGCGGCCCAATCTGGAAAGACAAGGCCTTTTTCTTCACTAACCAGGAATACAATCCTGTTCACCAGACATTAGGCAGCAGTTTCATCTGCGCGCCCACTGCTGTCGGCTATGCGCAGCTGTCAGCACTTCCCGGCGTCAGCCAGGCAAACCTCGGCGCATTGAAGCAGGCTGAGGGAACTGCCACAGCCCCGGCCAGCCCGACCAGCAACTGTGCATCGATTGGCGCGACCAACACCGGAGGCGCGGCGGCTGCTGAATTAGGTGAAATTGACTTTACTCCTAGCATCTTCAACAACACCTACACCACAGCCAATAGCCTTGACTTCAATCTGTCGCAGAACGATCAGCTGCGCCTTCGCTACATTTATCAGAAGAACGACTCCACTGATTTTTCCAGCAACATACCGTCGTTTTTCACCACGGTACCGGTCCGGAACCATGTAATCACTTTCAGTGAGTTTCACACCTTTACGCCAACACTCACCAATGAATTCCGTCTTGGCTTTAACCGCAACACCCAGACTTTCACAGCAGGGAATTTCTCCTTCCCCGGACTGGCTTCGTATCCCAACCTCACGTTTGATGACACACTGAACCAGGTTGGACCTGATCCGAACGCTCCGCAGTTTGGCATTCAAAACGTCTACCAGGCTACGGACAATATTTCATGGGTCAAGGGCAAACACACTCTCAAGTTCGGTATTGAAGGCAGAAAATATATCTCGCCTCAGGGCTTTACCCAACGGTCCCGTGGAGATTACGAATACGCCACCACGGAGGAGTTCCTGCTTGACCAGTCGCCCTCTTCCTTTGGACAGCGCTCAACTGGCAACAATACGTATTACGGTGACCAATCAGCGATCTACGTGTATGGCAATGATGATTTCCGTATCACCAAGAACCTCACGTTCAACCTGGGCCTCCGTTATGAGTTCACCTCTGTGCCGTTCAGTGAGCGTCTCCAGAGCCTGAATTCAGCAGCCAGCGTTCCCGGCCTGCTTAACTTTGTGTCGCCCCAGCCTCAGTACAAGAACTTTGCTCCTCGCATTGGCTTCGCGTATTCGCCTGGCACATCTGGCGACACCACGATTCGCGGTGGCTTTAGCATGGCCTATGATGTGTTGTATGACAATCTTGGCCTTCTGGCCGTTCCGCCGCAATTTGGCGGCACCTGCGATGTTCTCCAGAGCGTGAATGGCGCGGGCGGTTGCAATTGGGCTGACGCTGGTTTCCTGGCTAGCGGTGGTCTTCCTGCTGGAAGCGGTTCTGGCTTGCAGACGTTCCCAACCATTGCTGATCAGCGCGCTGCCACGGCCAACTTCCTTCCTCCGGTGCAGAAGCTTCCTTACTCTGAAACCTGGACACTGGGAGTGGAGCACGTGTTCAACAAGAAATACACGGCCGAAGTTCGCTATGTCGGCACCAAGGGAATCCATTTGCCGGTGCAGCAGCAGCTGAACGTTCAGCCTAAAGTGACGTCATCGCTGTTTCTTCCCACGTTCCTTACAACTCCGGATGCGGCAACAATTGCCGGGTTGGGCACGACGTTGGCCCAGATCAATGCGCAGCCAAGGATTATTCCTGCATTCACAGCAGCGGGATTCCCCAACGGCATCACCTCTTTCCAGCCCCTCGGACAATCCATCTACCACGGGCTGCAGACTCAGTTGACGCGCAGCTATAGCAACGGTTTGCAATTGCTGGCTGCCTACACCTGGAGCCATCTAATCGACAACTCCACAGCCGACGTGTTCTCGACTCTGTTGACGCCACGGCGTCCGCAGAACTCGCAGAACTTTGCCGCAGATATGTCCACCTCCGCTCTTGACCGCCGTCAGCGGTTAAGCCTGGAAGCCATTTACGATGTGCCCTTCTTTAGGAGTTCTTCCAACTGGATGGCCAAGAACCTGCTCGGCAACTGGAAGCTGGTACCAACGTGGCAGCTTCAGTCTCCTGAGTTCTACACCCCGCAGAGCGGCGTCGACTCTAACTTGAACGGCGATGCAGCTCCGGACCGTACAATCATCAATCCAAACGGTGTGCCCGGTACCGGAAGCGCCGTTACCGCTCTCAAAAACGGAGCAGGTGACACGGTAGGTTACGTTGCCGTTAATCCCAATGCCCAGTACATTCAGGCTGGCAAAGGCGCATTGGCGACTGCGGGACGCAACACACTGGCTACCCCACGCACGAACAACTGGGACATGGCGGTGGTAAAACGCTTTAACACGAGTGAGAGGACCAATATTGAGTTCACCGCGCAGGCGTTCAACATATTCAACCACTCCCAGTTCATTCCGGGTAGTGTTAACACCGTGAACTCGATTGGATATACCGGTATCACCGGTTTTGTCCGCGTCAACAGCGGTGCCTTCAATGACCCGACACAAGCCTTCGCCAACAATGCGCGCGTGATGCAGCTTGTTGCGAAATTCAACTTCTAACCATTGTTCCTTCAAAAGGGGAGCCGAGCAATTCGGCTCCCCTTTTTTTGGAGTTAGGGAGGCCAAATCCAGCGCTCCACTCCGGCTGCAGCTCTCCTAAGACGAAAAAACAAAGCTGCTCTGCATTTGCTGCAACATTGTTCCCGCCGCAACTCATCTTATCTCTCACTTGAATTGTTGTATTGGGGAGAAAAGAATTATGCGCCATCGCGCCATCACACTGTTTCTGCTGTTCAGCCTTTTACTTTCCAGCGTTGCATGGGGCAGGGAAGACCGGCTCACTAATACCGGAGCTGCTCCCGCCGCAGAAGGCAAAATCATCACAGACAAAGATCGCAACGGCAACACCGGCGTAAATATCGAAGTAAAGCACATGGCAACGCCACAATCACTCACGCCGCCCAAGCAGACGTATCTAGTCTGGGTGCAGCCGCGGGGCAAGGATCCTGAGTTGCTGGGAGCGTTAAGGGTGAATGAAAATCTGCAAGGCAGCCTGAAAGCAGCCACAACGTACAAGGACTTTGACGTGCTCATCACCGCCGAGGACAGCATAAAGCCCGACGCGCCTTCGAGCATGGTGATACTGAAAGGGACCGTCGAAAGGAAGTAGCACGGCCCGGCGATCCTTCCGCCAACGCGGGCAATGCTGCTCTGGTCTGCCTTGCCGACGAATGAGCAGCCGCGTGGACCGGAATAGCTATGACCTCGCGCGCGGCAATCTGATACCATTGCCGCGCATGAGCGCCCAAGAGCAGGCAGCTATTTCGGCGGGACAAACAGTTGCGTCAAAGAGATCGACGACTTGGTGGCCCTTGGCGGTGCTGGTGGCCATCAACGTCCTGAATTTTTACGACCGCCAGGTTGCCGGCGCAATTGTTGAGCCCGTCCGCAAAGAGTTTCATCTCACTGATACTGAAATTGGCGGGCTGAATTTTGCCTTCACCATGCTCTATGGCCTGGTGGGGCTGCCGCTGGGACTCCTGGCAGATCGTGTAAGCCGCAAGAAACTTCTCGCGGTCGGCATTGCCGTTTGGGCGCTTCTCACGGCAAGTGCGCGCTGGATCAACAGCTATTCTTTTCTGGTCATCTCGCGGCTGGGAGTTGGCATAGGTGAAGCCACAGCCGCTCCCACGGCCACCAGTTGGATCGGCGATCTCTTTCCTGCTGAAAAGCGTTCCAAGCCGCTGGCGCTCTTTATGCTGGGCGTTCCCGTGGGCGGAGCGCTGAGCTTTTTCTTTAGCGGCCCCATTGCGCAAAGAATGGGATGGCGCGCTGCCATGATTGTGGCTGCCGCGCCCGCGTTGATTTTGATTCCCTTGCTGCTCATGCTACCCGAGCCCGCGCGTGGCGCTTCTGAAAAGCACGTGCCGCCGGTGGACGCCGGATCGATCTGGGCCGTGCTGCGCGTTCCTACATTCTGGTGGATTGCTATCTCCGGGGCGCTGGTGAACTTCAATCTGTATTCCATTGGCACGTTTTTCCCAGCGTTCTTCAGCCGCATCCACCACATGAGCGTGGCCCGCGCAGGCGTTACCACGGGAATTGTTTACGCGGTTGGCGGCATTCTGGGCGGCTCGTGCGCCGGGATCTGGGGTGACCGAATCGTAAAACGCAACCGCAGCGGACGTATGAAGATCGCCGCCATTGCCGCGCTGCTCGCTGTCCCGCTTTCTTACTTTGGAATTCATCAAGGCATCGGATCAATCGCCTTGGCCCTTCCTCTGCTTACCATTGCCTATGGCCTGCTGAATATGTATTACGGTTTGGTGTATGCGTCGATTCATGACATTGTTGCGCCAGCGCTGCGTGGCACCAGCATGGCGATTTACTTCCTGGTGATGTATGTAATCGGCGCTTCATGGGGGACGTTGATCATCGGCAAGATGAGCGACGTTTTTGCGCTGCACGCGGCGCACCTTGCCGGTTTGGACAAGATTACCGAGCCATTCAAAGCCATTGGTCTGCAACAGGCCCTGTTATTGATCCCGGTGCTGTCTCTGTTGTTGGCGGGTGTGTTGTGGGCAGGATCAAGGACGATTGGAAGAGATATGGAAAAGCAGCAAAGAGCAGCCTAAGAAACCAGAACCACAGAGGACACAAAGGAACACAGAGGAAAGAAAACATGTGATTGCTTCTCTGTGGGCCTCTGTGCTCTCTGTGGTAATGGTTTTTATCTGAGTTTTATTCCCAAATCCCTCAGTTGTGTCTCATTCACCGGAGTTGGCGCGTCCACCATCATGTCAATCGCCTTGGCGGTCTTGGGGAAGGGAATCACTTCGCGTAGGCTGTCTTCACCGGCCAGGATCATCACAATGCGATCAAGGCCAAGCGCGATGCCTCCGTGCGGAGGAGTGCCGTACTCAAGGGCGTCCAGGAAGAAGCCGAAGCGTGCGCGGGCTTCTTCGTCGGTCATGCCCAGAGCGGTGAAGATCTGCTTTTGAATATCCTGGCGATGGATACGGATTGAGCCGGAGCCCAGCTCCGTTCCGTTCAGCACAACATCATAAGCCAGAGCGCGCACTGAGCCGGGATCGGATTGCAGCTTGTCCATGTCCTGCTCATGCGGCGACGTAAACGGATGGTGCGCAGCGTTCCAGCGATTTTCCTTATCGTCATACTCGAACATGGGAAAGTCAGTGACCCAGAGGAATTTGAAGTCGCGCGCCACGTCACCTGTGCGCTCAAACGCTTTGTGCTTGTCGGCATATTTGCGCGCCAGCTCCAGCCGAGCTTCACCGCCGGAAGTGTATTGCGTTTTCTGGTTGGCCGCAGAACGTGTCTTGCCTTCAGCGGCAATGCCGACAACCGGGACGACTAGGTCGTCCGCGGTAGCGCCGCAGAGTTCGCGGATCTTCGCCGCGACTTGCGGCCGTTTCTTTTCCATCTGGGCGAAGTCATACAGTACGCCGGCGAAATCTTTGTTTCGCCTGGCCAGCTCTTCAGAAAGCGTGCGTAGCTCTTTCTTTTCGCGATCAGAAATCTTGCCGACGTTGGGAATCCTGATCCCAACCATATTCAAGCTGCCGTCAATGCGCAGATCGGCGAGGTCTTCATCGCTGAAGGCCGGACGGATATCAGTCATGGCGGGCAGGCGCATGTCCGGCTTGTCAATCCCGTATTGCCGGATAGCCTGGTCATAGCTCATGCGCACGAAGGGCGTCGGCAGCTCGAGGCCCGCGGCTTTGAATGCGGCTTTCAAAAAGCTTTCCACCACTTCATACACGCGGTCAGACTGCGGGAAGCTCATTTCCAGATCGATTTGCGTGAATTCCGGCTGCCGGTCGGCGCGCAGGTCTTCATCGCGGAAGCAGCGCACGATCTGAAAATATTTATCGAACCCGGAGATCATCAGGATCTGCTTGAAGAGCTGCGGCGACTGCGGCAACGCGTAAAACTCGCCGGGATGCACGCGGCTCGGCACCAGATAATCGCGCGCGCCTTCCGGCGTGCTGCGCGTCATGAAGGGCGTTTCAATTTCCAGGAAGCCGCGCGCGGCCAGATCGTGCCGGATGGCCAGCGCCACGTTGTGGCGCAGCTGGATATTCGCCTGCATCTTCTCGCGCCGCAGGTCGATATACCGGTACTTGAGACGCACTTCTTCATTGATTGGCCCCGCTTCGCTGGGCAAAAACGGCGGCAGCTTGGATTCATTGAGCAGCTTGAGCTCGTCCACGGTGACTTCAACTTCGCCGGTGGCGATATTCGGGTTGACGGTGTCGGCGTCGCGGCGGCGAACTTTGCCAATCGCCGCGATTACGTACTCTGAGCGCAGCGCGCTGGCCTTCTCATGCACTGCTGGATTTGCGCTCTTGTCAAAGACCAGTTGCGTCATACCGCTGCGGTCGCGGATATCGATAAAAATCACGTTGCCAAGGTCGCGACGGCGGTTTACCCAGCCCAGCAAAATCACCTGCGATCCCGTGTTCTCCGGGCGCAGCTCTCCGCACATGTGCGTGCGACGAAGATCACCTAAAAAATCAAGCGGCAAAGAAGTACCCTTCCTTAATCAGGCTGAAACTCTGATTATAAATCGTGAGAAAGCCAAACCCACCACTGAGGCACGGAGACACGGAGAAAAGCAAAAAAGCGCTTACCCTAAAGGCTATTTGCCGTCTAAACCTGCGCAGGCATTATGACAAACTTTCTTGCATTCTTGATTTTGACATCGACGCTGACACTTCAGCCACAGGGCGCAGCAGCGCCGCTGCAGGATCATTCCAAACACGAGAAAATGGAGCATCGCGGGAACCAGGGCATGGGCTTCGACCAGGAGAAGATCACGCACCATTTCCTGTTGCGCAAGGACGGCGGCGCAATCCAGGTGACCGCCAACTCAGCCGACGACAAAACGAGCAAAGAAGAAATCCAAATGCACCTGCACCACATTGCCCAGGCCTTCAAGTCCGGCGATTTCAATATTCCGATGTTCGTCCATGACCAGACTCCGCCAGGCGTGAACTTGATGACAAAATCGAAAGACCAGATTCACTACAGGTATGAGTCGGCGGCGAATGGCGGGCGCGTGGTGATTTCATCGGCGAACGCCGAGGTGGTCAGGGCAATCCATGAGTTCTTGAAGTTTCAGATTACGGAGCACAAGACGGGGGACGCGCTGGAAGTTAAGTAGTCCGCTTCATCTCGAAGCGAAGCGAGAGATCGCTATGGCTGCGAAACGAGGTTGAGGTGCGGTCCTGAATATTGTTGTGGCTATAGCGATCCCTCGCAACGCTCGGGATTGCAAAGCTTACGCTCGAGGTTTCACCACAATCCCAGCAATCTCCCCCTTGCCTACACTCGCCTGCTCGCCGGTACTTAAGTTTTTCAGCGCATATTGACCGGACGCAACTTCGTTTTCACCCAGGATCAGCGCGAAGCGAACACCCAGCTTGCTGGCGGTCTCAAGCGACTTCTTGAGCTTAAAGGTTTCGTCACCTGCTATCACGACCACGCCCTGTTTTCGAAGTTCGCGCGCTAGCTTGGCGGCGTGCAGGTTCATGCCTGCGCCCAGTGGCGCAATGTAAACGTCAGCGGGGCGAGCGGCAATCCCGGCAGATTCCTGCAAGGTCATAACAAGACGATCTTCGCCAATAGCAAAGCCAATGCCCGGCGCAGGCGGCCCGCCGAGAGATTCGGAAAGTCCGTCATAGCGGCCGCCGCCGAGAATGGCATTCTGCGCTCCCAGCGCGCCATGCGTGAATTCAAAGGCCGTGCGTGTGTAGTAATCCAGGCCACGCACAAGCCGGTGATCGATGGTGAACGGGACTTCCATTGCCGTAAGAATCTTCTGTACCTCGGCAAAGTGCGCACGGCAGCTTTCGTCGAGGTAGTCGGCCATGCGCGGCAGCTTTTCGATGATCGGCTGATCCTCAGGCACTTTGCAGTCCAGCACGCGCAGCGGATTTGTCTCCGCTCGGCGCTGGCAGTCAGAACACATGGTATGGACAACGTCTTTCAGCGCATCGCGCAACGCCTGTAAATAAATTGGGCGATCATTGGCGCAGCCGACTGAATTAAGTTTTAAACTCCAGCCCTGAATTTCCAGACGGTCGAGCAACGTGGCCAGCATTTCCAGCAGTTCCGCATCGAGGGCGGGCGATTCGCTGCCTGCCGCGCTCGGCCCAATCACTTCCGCGCCAATCTGATAAAACTGGCGGTAACGCCCTTTCTGCGGACGCTCACGACGAAACTGCGGGCCAATGTAATAGAAGCGTTGCAAGCCGGGTCGCTCCCACAGTTTGTGCTCGATATAGGCACGAACAACACCGGCAGTGTTTTCCGGACGAAGCGCGAGCCATTGACCCTTTTCGCTCTGGGCCCGTGCGCGGTCTTCCCAGGCAAACATTTCTTTGGAAACAATGTCAGTCTCTTCACCCACGGAGCGTTGAAAGAGCTGCAGGTCTTCAAGGATGGGCGTGCGGATTTCCTGGAAGTTGTAGACGCGGAAGACGTCGCGTACCGTGGCCTCGACGAAGTTCCACGTCTCCGTCTCGGGAGGAAGGAGGTCGCGGGTGCCGCGGACGGATTTGATGGAAGCAGCCATTAGTAATTAGTAATTAGTACTTAGCTTTTAGCAAAGCAAAGGCAACTTTGGTCGTGGAAGCTTGGGTCAGCCTTGCTTTGAGCCAAATTCTTTTCGGTAAATCTGCGTGTAATCGAAATAATTTTTGCCGTACATCATGATCTTCTCTTGCGTCTCTTGGTTATCAATCTTCTTTTTGAATTTGCCGGGAACGCCCATCCATAGCGAATAAGGCTCAATCACAGTGCCTTCCGGGATCACGGTACCAGCGGCGATGATGCAGCCTTCGCCGATCTTGGCGTTGTTCAAGATCACGCAGCCCATGCCGATGAGGCAGCGGTCGCCAATTGTACAACCGTGCAGCGTAACCGAATGGCCGACGGTGACCCAGTCACCCATGGTGACGCCGTATTTGTGGCGCATGCCGTGAAGGACGCTGCAATCCTGCACATTGGAGTTTTTGCCAATGCGGATCGCGAACACGTCCCCACGGACCACGGCATTCATCCAGACGCTGGAGTTTTCACCTATCTCTACGTCGCCGATGATCTGGGCTGATTCGTCGATATAGCACGAATCATGAATGCGCGGCGCGGTTCCCTGATAAGAGCGAAGCATAAGGCTGAATCTTTAAAAATAACATGTGTGGTGGATCAGCGGCAATGTCGTGCATTTTATGGCATCTAGTAGGACTTCTAAGGGCGGCGCTCCGTAGGCCTCCGAAACCAAAACACAAGGTCCCTCAGGGCTACTCGCCCGCTGATCTGCCCATCCGCGCCAAGAGCGGGCGCGAATGGGGCCCTGAGAGCGCGGGCTCGCTTACGCCCATCGGGATGACGAGCCTTGATTTGGGTCAGTGGGATTTTGCGCTCGCAATGAAGCTTGGAGGCAGGGATCTCTCGCTACGCTCGAGAAATAGAAAACGCTCCGCTCGAGATATAGAAAAATGCTTTTGCTCGAGTTAAAGATCAATGAAGCTCTACGCCCATCAATTCCGTCACCATCGTCCATTGCTCCCAGGCGTAGCGCCAGATTGAAACGGAGTGCAGGTTCTCAAACGAGTGGAAGTCGCGCTCATTCATCGCCTGCTGTTCTTCCAGATAGACCTGGCTTACAAAATCACAGTCGTTGCAGCGGACTATATAAGGATAGTTTTCGGCCATTCTGTCACACTTTGGGGGTGGCCCATTGTTGAGCGTTTGTTGATCGCATGCACTAAGGCGGTTGACTTAGGCGCAGTGAGATATTTAGCTGATCATCAAAGAAGGTACGCTGCGGCGACGTGGTTGCCGAAGTACCGATCAAAAAAAGCAATCGGTCGAAAGCTGATTGAAAGGGGAAAATCGTCGGAACAGTAAACGCCGAAATAGTAATGCTGGAAACAGGAATGGTTGGAACGATTTAGGTCGGGATAGAAGTGAACTTAAGACCGCATGATGCGGGCTTTGATTTCCGGCTCCCAGATCACATTGCCGGGCTCCAGGCTCTCGACGCCGACTTGGCCTTGCAGTGAAGTGCCTTCCTGGCCGATCCATGCCACACGATAGCGGGCGCGGCGGTTCTGGCGTTGCAGCCAAATGGTCTGTCCCACGGTCTTGATTCCGGGCGGCGTGACAAGACGGGCTCCAGTGGCGGAAATTTCATAAGTGCAGCAATTCTGCGATTCAATGCTGGCGATATCCGGGAAGACTTTTACGGGCACGGCAAGATGCAGGCGCTTTTCATGGCGCTTTTCAGGGGCGCTTATAACGGAAGCCGCGCCAGCCGGCGCCGATGAGGCAACTTGCTTTGGTTCCATGACCTTTCGAGTATCGGGGCTAGTCTCTTTTTGGTCAATATTACTTTCGTTTCTTTAGTTTGAAACGGATTCCAATCCGGCAACGGCCCTGCGGGATGCGGCAAAACCAGTTACAATAGTTTCTTAGTCCCTCCTAAACGAGACAAAAAACATGATTCATTTTCCCGTGCCAGAGGCCCTGACCTTCGACGACGTGTTGCTTTTACCGGCAATGTCTGACGTTGTGCCCGCTGAAGTAAACACGCAAACGCAGCTTTCGCGGAATATTCGTCTTAATATCCCGATCATCAGCGCCGCCATGGATACGGTGACAGAATCTCGCCTGGCGATTGCCATTGCGCAGGCCGGCGGGCTGGGCATTGTGCATCGAAACTTGTCGATTGAGGAACAGGCTGACGAAGTGGACAAGGTAAAACGGTCTGAAAGCGGCATGATCATGGACCCGATCACGCTTTCACCCGACCACAAAATTGCCGATGCGCTGGAGTTGATGCGCCGCTACAAAATTTCCGGCGTGCCCGTAACCAAGAACAAGAAGCTGGTCGGAATTCTTACCAATCGCGATCTGCGCTTTGAAACGCGCACAGACATTCTGATCAGCAAGATCATGACCAAGGATAATCTGATTACTGTGCCGGTGGGCACCACGCTGGAAGACGCTGAGAAAATCCTGCATGAGCATCGCGTGGAAAAGCTGCTGGTGGTGGATGATAAGTACAACCTGAAGGGCCTGATCACGGTAAAAGATATCCAGAAGAAATTGAAATATCCGGGCGCGGCCAAAGATAAGCACGGACGCCTGCGTGTGGGCGCGGCGATTGGCGCAACGGGGGATTATCTGGAACGCGCGCAGGAAATGGTGAAGGCCAAGGTGGACGTGCTGGCGATTGACGCAGCTCATGGCCACACCAGCCGCGTGATTGACGCGGTGAGGACGATTAAAGCAAAACTTCCTGATGTGGATTTGCTGGCCGGCAACGTGGGCACGCATGAAGGCGCATGTGCGCTGGTAAAAGCCGGTGCTGACGCCATTAAAGTTGGAATTGGGCCGGGATCAATCTGCACCACGCGCATTGTTACCGGCGCCGGCGTACCGCAGATTACCGCGATTGCTGAAGCAGCGCGCGCCTGCCGTGACGCGCAGATTCCAGTGATTGCCGATGGCGGCATTAAATTTTCCGGAGACATCAGCAAGGCAATTGCGGCGGGCGCAAGCGTGGTGATGATCGGCTCACTGTTTGCCGGAACGGAAGAGAGCCCAGGCGAAACAATTCTTTATCAGGGACGATCGTTCAAGTCATACAGAGGCATGGGGTCGCTTTCCGCGATGGCCGCTGGATCGAGCGAGCGCTACGCGCAAAGCGCGGAAGAGGCTTCCACGGAAAACATGGGAAACCGTGATGAGAATCGCGGCAGCAACCGGGTGGACAAGCTGGTGCCGGAAGGAATTGAGGGCCGCGTGCCTTATCGCGGAACGCTGGCGGAGATGGTGTATCAGCTTGTTGGCGGCGTGCGCTCCGGCATGGGCTATTGCGGCACGAAGAGTATTCCTGAGTTGCAGCAGAAGGCGCGGTTCATCCGCATTAGTGGCGCAGGGCTGCGTGAGAGCCACGTGCATGACGTGATCATCACGCGTGAAGCGCCTAACTACAGGCTGGAATAGGCGGACGAAATTGTCATTACCAGCCGTTCATGAGCCTGTAAGCACTGCTTCTACGCGCAAACTGCGCGCGTGGATTCCTACGCTGCTCTGGCTGTGCGTGCTGGCGCTTTTCTCCACGGACACTTTCTCCGCCGACCATACCGGCACCGTGCTGTGGAAGATTTTGCATGCGCTCTTTGGTACACGGTTTGACGCGCAGTTTGAGGAAATCCATTTTTTGGTCCGCAAGTCAGCCCATTTTTGCAGCTATGGCTTCCTTGGAGCACTGGCATTCTTTTCCTGGCGAGCCACGCTGCCGGCGCTTCCCCGATGGACTTTCCGATGGAGCCTGCTGGCGCTGCTGACTGCTATGACCGCGGGCGCTTGCGACGAATTTCACCAGATCTTTGTTCCCTCACGCGGGGCAAGCCTGCGGGACGTTTTTATCGACACAATGGGCGGTATCTTCTTTCAACTGGCAATTGCACTCTGGATTGGCTGGCGCGACAAGCGCCCTGCCCAATAAGTTGTGCTTGATACGACGTTTCTTCGCCGAAATCTCTCTATATTACGCAAGTTTCTCTAAAAACTCAGCAACTCTGGATAAAAATTCCTGCATCTGAGTATTTCTCTGGCCACTCTGCGGAGGAAGGAATGAGAATCTGGCGTGCGATGAAGGTCTTCTATGAGATTGTTACCGACCGCGAAGTTTACTTCCTGCTTGGGCTTGCCATTAGAGACATTTTCCGCAAAACCAAATCAGATCCAAAGCCGGCAATCGCGGTAAAAAAGCGGGCCAAAGCCATGTCTGCCGGACGGTCCTGAGAAGAATTTGCTTAAAAAACAGCTACCTTCCCCCTGGTCGCCCGTAAAAGCAAATAACCCCGCACACCAGTGCGGGGTTATTCGGTAAGCTGTTGGGATTGGCTGAAGGCGCGGAGGCCTTATACGAATCACAACTTCGGTCAGGACTTAAAGACTCACGCCTTAAGCCTCAGCCACCTCACGTATACCACTACAATCAGAATTCTTCATATATTTGGATCGCCCTCCTTTCCCGTGTAACTGCAGAATATCGCCAGATAACTGAAAAGTCAACAAGGCGATGCCGCTTTTTTGGGGCTGCGCGCAGGGGCTATTTGCTCCAGAATTCCCGCCGCCAAAAGGGGAATAAATCTTCCAGTTCCAGATCTTCCCGCCATGTGCCGCGCTTGCCATAGCCGACGTAAACCGCAGAAGATTCGACCGTAACTCTGTAGTCGGACGCAACTCTGGATTCGGCTGCAATCAAACTGGATTCCTGCAGAGATAAGGACGCCCATTTATCCATGACAATGCCTTTATCCAGCACGCGATCCAGGACGCTGATCAGGTCATCCGTATTTGGGACGAGTGGTTGCATTATTTGCCTCTATAAGTCAGATGCCCAAATACGGTCCCGCGCTTAGCGATCAGTGGGGATGGATTGGCCCACTCTCTTGTTCCCGCTGCTCCGTTTCCTCCACCTTCATCCACGTTGTGAGCGACGCCAATTCCAGATCGGTGGCCTTGCGGCCCAGGGACTTCTTCATCCTGCGCCGCGCCCGCAGGCTGACGATCCAACCGGAAACTGTTAGCCAGATCGCATCGGTTAATCTGCCGCCGCCACAAAACATTGCTTCGATCCTCGTCTTACTTCGTCTTCTTCGGCTTGGCTGCGGGAGTTGCGCCCGCCAGTTTGTCGGCAGTCACAAATATTGGTTCGATGTCCGTGGGCACGCCTTTCAATCTTTCCAGCGCTTTCTGCACTTCAGGACGCAGCACCATCATGTCACTCATCAGTTTTTTGGTGCCGGCGTAATCGCCGGTGGCTTCCAGCGTGAGCAGATCGTGATCAAGGCTGGCGACGGCGTCTTTGATCTTGCCCAGGTCCACGCTGAACGTGCCATCAGAGTTCGCGACGAACGCGCCTTTATCCAGAAAATAATTGAACTGCACGGCCATACCTTTAGCGTGCGAATCCTGCAGGCCAAAGCGCAGCGTGCGGAATGAAGACGCAAGATACGTGGTATAGAGTTTGCGCTCAGCGTCTGGGCCATGCGGCAGTGGCGACTGAACTGTGCCTTTATCGGCTTGCGTCATCAGGTATTGCAGCGCGAAGAGGCCGGTCACGTCGGCCTTGGCTTCTTCAATGGCGCTGTAAAGTTCTTTCAATTCCAGGCGCGGGTTGGTGTCACGACCGTTCACTTTGATCTGGTGCGGACCAAGGCCATGCGTGAGCTCGTGGGCCACAATGTGGGTGAAGAACAATTCAAAGCTCAAGTCCTGCTGCGCCGCCGGTTGCAGCACCACTTTCGATATCGGCTCCAGCGTGGACTTGAATTTTGCCTCCTGAATATTCTTGAGCATCACGCGCTTGCTGCCCTTTTGCTGGACAACTTTATCGTCATTGGGCAGGTTGTACGCCGCGGTCTGGACGCCATGGTTGCCGTCCCCGGCAGCAAAAACCTCATTCACCACGCGGATGGGCGCAGCCGCTCCCAGCTTGGCCACGCGATACTTTGGGTCTTCCGGCAGATTATTTTCTATCTCCTGCAGGTGCTCGCCCAGAAACGCCAGCCGCGCGGATTCCTTATCATCGCGCACGTTGATGTAGGCCTCAAACGCGGCCTTGTAGCCAAACAGCTCGTCGTTATAGGTCTCATACGGCCCGATCGTTACGTCCACAGGCGCATCCAGGTCCATCCACGCCATGTCGCTTTCAAAATAATTGTTGGAGCGGAATGCATCGGCGCGCGTGGTAAGAAACTTCTTGAGCGACGCGTTGTCCGTAAGCGCAGCGGCCTGTTTCAGCAGTGCGGCGGCTTTGGCCAGGTCAGATTTGTATTCATCGCTGTACGGGACCATCTTCAGTTTTTTGTCCGCCCCGCGACGAATCACCGTGAAGAACCCTTCCGCCTGCTCTTTCGATTCCGGATAGAGCGTCTTCACCCAGGCTTCAAATTCCTCCTTGGTCATGTCTTCCGGATAGAAATTCGCGCCCGCCGGCTTTTTCGCCGGCACTCCGGGCAGGAACGCCTTGTGCTCGTCAATTTCCGACCACGGGCCTTTGTTGATCCAGAAATAATGCAGCCGCGCTTTGCCCAGCGCGGACTTATCCTGCTGCAGCTTCTGGTAAAGCGCCAGGTCGCCGCTCCAGAACTGCTGCATAAACATGTGGTTCACAATCCGTCCGGCTTCAATCAGCTTGGCCAGCGCTTTCTTGTCTCCGGCGGAGAGGCTGGAGAGATCCACTTCCAGATTTACAGGCGCAAAGCGCGCGGCCATCTGGTTGAGTTCGTCGGCGGTTGCGGTGTTCGGCGAAGATGCGGGCATTGGCGGTTTCTGGGCAGTAGCCATGATGGTTGATACCAGTAAAAATGTCAGGAGTCGGCGCATGGGCGTTAGAGTTCCTCAGTCAGTAAGGATAAATAGGTTCTTGTTTGCGATCAAAGCCACCAGGCCCGGACTGCCGAATCCTTTTATGTGCAACCAAACTCTTTACGTAGAGACGTAGCACCGCTACATCTCCGCCCCAACCTTGAAATCTCATCGGCTGGCCGATCTCGGACGCAACGCAATCGACGCTCTTTCCAACTTGTGCAATAACTCGCCTGCATGATCCTCGTCAATGCGGCCCTGTATCAACCCCTGCGCCACATTACCGATCTCCCGCTGTACGGTCTGCAAATCCAGCAACGGCGGCAGCGTGTATTGCGTGCGCCTGCGCCGCTCAATGTCCGCCTGCGCCTGATGCTTATAGCACCGGTCCGTATCCTTCATGGCAGGCGCTTTGCATTGCTGTCCATTCCTGCGGAACCGCTGGCATCGCCGATAGTAGCCGTACCGCTCTTCCGGCATCCTTGCTTCTGGCAATTTCGGTGTTTTGGCAATTCCCCGCCCCCTCCCCGGTACCCCTTAACTAGGATTCCAAAGGGTTTATGCGACGTGTCCCAGATCGGCGCGGCTTACCCAGACCGCCGCCTTTCATTTACCCCACAAAATCGGCCCCATGGGAGATGCCCTGGTCATAATTGGACTTCAACAAAGTATCGCTATCCGGCAGAGGCAACCCTGCTCTGAAAGCGGCAGCATCTCACCTTGTAGTCCCAGTAGTGTTCCTGTTCCTCGGAAAAGAGTTCTTCCATGTTCGTCAAGTCCTCTGTGCGTCTTTTCCTCAGCGGAGTTATATTTATCGCTGCGGTTGCTTGTAATGCCGCCTCGAAACCAGCGCCATCAGCTAAACCCTATTTTGAAGAAAACCGGGGGCAGACCGACGGCCATGTTCGCTTTCTGCAACGCGGTCCTGACTACATCGTATTCTTCACGGCCGATAGCACTGTGCTGAAGGTCCAGAGAAGAGATCGCAAGTCCACAAGAATTTATCAGGCCGCTCTTCGCATGACGTGGGAAAACGCCCGCCCCAAACGCATTCTCCCCGGAGGGTTGCAGCCCGGACAGGTGAACTACCTGATCCCTGATATCAAATCGAAAAACATCACCGGCATTCGGACCTATGATGAGCTGACCTATAACGAGCTTTATCCCGGCGTCGATCTTGTCCATTACTCCAATCACGGCGAACTGGAGCACGACCTGAGGATTGCGCCGGGCGCCGATCCCACAAGGATTATTCTCCGATTCGAAGGAGCGGATTCGCTGGCGCTTTCTTCCGACGGGACGCTGACGGCCAAAGCCGGACCTTTCCAGTTTCATCAGCTGGCGCCGGTTGCGTATCAGGTAATTAACGGCAGGCGCAAAGCGGTCGTTGCGCGTTACGCTCTGCTCGACAACTCGCGTGTGGGTTTTCAGATCGGAAACTACAATCACCGCCACCAACTCGTCATCGATCCGGTTCTCCGCTATTCCACCTTTATTGGCGGAGCAAACGCCATTGGCTTTGATGGAAACCCCACTGCATCCACGACATTCGTAACCAGCATGGCAATTGATAAGCAGGGGAACGCATACATTGCCGGAAACACCACCGCAACTGATTATCCTACGACCGTGGGCGCCTTTTCCCGCAATGCCGGTTCTGACTGCGAGTCCGGCCTTTCCTGCGCCAGTTCGTCAGGATTTGTGACCAAGTTGAATCCCTCAGGCTCAGCGCTGGTTTATTCAACCTACATCAACAGTGCCTCGAATGGGGTGGGAATCGACGCTCTGGCAGTAGACGCTTTCGGTAACGCCTATATCACCTCGAGAAACGGCTGCGCCGATTGCCAGGAAACACCCATAGTAATAGACAAACTCAATGCCGCCGGCTCCGCCCTCAATTACAGCTTCTCCTTTGGCGGAAGCTGCGGAGAGGGTTTCACCATTGGAAATGCCATCGCAGTGAATGCCGCAGGAGAGGCTTACGTGGCTGGCCATACTAGCGATACTTGCCTGCCGACCACCCCGAATGCATTCGAGACCACCTTTCCCGGCACCTGCTGCGAAATCGGCTATATTGTACATATTGATACGAGCGGATCCACCGCCCTCAATGCGACCTACTTCGGATCAACTACAACCCCATCCAGTGGTGCTGAGGAAGACCGGATCGCCGACCTGAAGCTCGATGCATCCGGCAATGTTTATGTAACCGGTACCACCAATAATCCTTCTACGTTGCCTCAAGGCGCCAGCTTCGGCCAGGGATTGACCGATGACCGCGGCGATGTTGATGCAGGCTTCGTCGCCAAGCTGGATCCCACATTGTCTTCGCTTGTGTTTTCAACGGTGCTTGGAGGAGCGCTGCCAACTGGACTGGCGCTGGATTCCTCCAACGATCCCTACTTGACCGGCAGCACCCGCAGCCAGGGCTTTCCCACTACCCCGGGGGCCTTTCAGACCAGCTTCAATGCAAGCAACTGTCCTTTTCTCGGAACTGACTTTCCATGCTCCCATGGATTTGTCACTAAGCTGAACTCCAGCGGGTCGGCCCTGGTGTTTTCGAGTTTCCTGGAAGGTTCAGCGCCTGACGCAGGAACTTCCGTCGATGTGGATTCCAGCGGAAATGCCTACGTTACAGGAGTCACAACCTCGGCGGATTTTCCTGTGACCAGAGGCGCACTGTTGAAACACTATCCCGGCGGAACATGCAACGGCGCGCCCTGCAATGCCGGGTTTGTGACCGTGATGCTGAGTAGTGGAAGCGGTCTGTTCTCTTCTACTTATTTAGGCGGTCATGGCGATGATGAGCCGGTAAAGATTAGCGTGGATTCATCACAGAACGCCTATGTAGGCGGGTGGACCAGCTCCAATAACTTTCCAATCACGCCCAGATCATTCCAGCAATCTTTGAGTGGGATGTCCGATGCGTTTGTCTCGAAGATTGCTTTCGCGAGCAACTGAACACCTCCAGCGGCGCCGATCAAGCGCCACTGAAGGAAAGGGGTGGAGACTCTAAGTCCTCCGCCCCTCAAACCACGTGGCTCTGATGAAAGTGATTGAAGTGCTGGAGAAATGCTTGGAAAAACAGCCCCGTAAGAACATGCTTCCCCTGCACCTCGATGATGTTTCCCGCAACTTTCGCCGACATTGAGGATCTCATGCATGATACCCGTTTCCGGACGGCTACCCCCTTGAAGTCGGCCTGGAACATTTCGTCCGCTGGTATCAATCTATTACCTGCCTGCAGAAAGATGCTCTTTTTTGAAGTCCTCACTGCAGGCCGGGCACTGATGGAGTTGTACTGTTTCTGGTTACATACTTCCGAAAAAGCGCGATGAATCGCAGGGTGTCTTTCTTTTTATTTTGCGTGGAGGCGGCGCAAAAGGAAGCACTCAGCCTTCAGCACTCAGCAATCAGCCAGAAAACCAAACCCCAAAGATCGCGCCACAGGGCTGGTGAGACACAGAGAAAGGCAGAGGGACCGCCAGAACAGCCGAGGGCTCCTCCACCCCAATAAGCCAAAATCTGGCTTCCTGGGGACCCCGGGCTGTGCACACGGATTGTTCTGTGCAAATATTTATGGTTTCTGAGAGAGGTTTTCAAAGATCCTTCGACTTTGCTCAGGATTTCGCTTGGCGGCTCGGGCGCCGCCAGGACAGCTCAATAAATGTACTAATTCGTGCCAGCGGCAGCCTGGGACATGGCCTTTTTCGCTATTGATTCGCGCAAAAGAATTGGCTAAACTCCTGCTGCGCCTCAGGGTGTGAAGTGGAAAAACGATCTTTGAAAATCAGCAGTTTGCGCCAAGCAATCAGTAAGTAGCCGGGGAAAGCAGACAGCAGCGATTTGGGACCGAAACGAGGCCGAAAAGTAGTTCGACCGTTCGGTGACCGTCCGGTCGAATTCGTTTTCTCTTTTGTTTGCAACAAAACTCTTACCCCCCGGGTGGGCTATGTAGAAGAAAGCAGCCTTTAGCTCTTAGCCATTAGCCATTAGCTCTTAGCCATTAGCCATTAGCTCTTAGCTTTTAGCCATTAGCTCTTAGCTTTTAGCCATTAGCTCTTAGCTAAAAGCAATCCTAGAACCTCTGGACTCTACGCCAATTGGGGCGAGATCGCTTAAACCCACGCCAATCTGGGATGATCTGGGATGCCCCCTTTGAAACCCACGCCAATCTGGGATGACCCGGGGAGGGGGAGGGGTGCCTGTGCTACCGTCTTTTCCCGGCATCCGTCTTATTATGGATAAGTACTTTTTGGAGCCATATTTCCCCCATGATACTGAGAAATAAAATCCTTTCTGTTGCACGCGCCATTGCATGCGCCGTACTTGTTCTTTCACTGAGCTTTCTTTTTGCGCGCGCTGGTGCTGGCGCATCTGCCGATGTTCCTGCAAAGCCAGTTCACGGCATTGCAGTAGACCATATTGACCGCTCAGTCCAGCCGGGCGATGATTTTTACGACTACGCCAACGGCGCGTGGATCAAGAAAGCGGTAATCCCGCCGGACCGGGCCGGAATAGGTGTCTTCAATGCGCTGGGGGACCTCAGCACTAAGCGCACAGCCGGGATTATTGAAGAGTCCGCCAAGGCGAAAGCGCCGGCGGGATCGAGCACAGCCAAGATCGCCGATCTTTACAACTCATACATGGACGAAGCCGGGATCGAAGCGAAAGGCCTGACGCCGCTGAAGCCGCATCTGGACGCCATTGCGTCCATCAAAGATAAACATGAGCTGGCGTACGCCCTGGGAGAAACGCTTCGCGCTGACGAGGATGCGCTGAACAACACCAACTTTCATTCGGCAAACCTGTTTGGATTGTGGGTTGCCCCCGGATTCAATGACTCAGAGCACTATGCCGCGTATCTGCTTCAGGGCGGAATTGAGCTGCCGGACCGCGAGTATTACCTTTCTGACGCGGCCAGCATGCGCGATGCCCGCGCAAAATATCTGGCCCACGTCTCCACCATGCTGAAGCTTGCCGGCTTTACGGATACTGACGCGCGGGCCAAGCGAATCTTTGATCTGGAGCATGCCATTGCGGAGAAGCACACCACGCTGGCCGAAAATGACGATATCCATAAAGCGAACAACACCTGGAAGCAGGCGGACTTTGACGCCAAAGCCCCAGGACTGGAATGGGCGGAGTATTTCCGGGGAGCGGGGCTGAGCCAGCAAAAGGAATTCACCGTCTGGCAGCCAACGGCGTTTACGGCGGAATCCGCCCTGGTGGCTTCTGAGCCGCTGGAAACATGGAAAGACTGGCTGGCCTACCACTTGATTGAAGACCAGGCCGACGCACTACCCAAGGCTCTGGCCGATGAGAGCTTTGCATTCTTTGGCAAGACGCTGAACGGAACGCCGCAACGGCGTCCGCGCTGGCAACGCGGGGTGTTTGTGGTGGACCGCTGGCTGGGTGATGCCGTGGGAAAAATTTATGCCGACCGCTATTTCCCGCCGGAAGCCAAAGCCAAGGGACAAGAGATGGTCGCGAACATTATTGCGGCTTTCCGCAAACGCATTGAAGCGCTGGACTGGATGGCCCCCGCCACCAAAGCTGAAGCCCAGGCCAAGCTCTCCACTTTATATGTGGGGATTGGTTATCCGGAACACTGGCATGATTACTCGGCTTTTGAAATAAAGGCTGACGACATGTTTGGCAATCTCTGGCGCGGCAGCCTGTTTGAATATCATCGTGAGGTGGGGCGGCTGGGGAAGGAAGTGGACCGCAAAGAGTGGTCCATGTCACCGCAGACGGTCAACGCCGTGAATCTGCCGCTGCAAAATGCGCTGAACTTTCCCGCAGCCATCCTGCAGCCGCCATTCTTTGATCCCAAAGCGCCCGCAGCGGTGAACTATGGCGCTATAGGCTCAGTGATTGGCCACGAGATCAGCCACACGTTTGATAGTGAAGGTTCCGCGTTTGATTCAAAAGGCCGCGTGCGCAACTGGTGGACGGAATCCGATCTTCAGCACTTCAACGCAGCGACGGCCAAGCTTGCCGCGCAGTATGACACGTACAAGCCTTTCCCAGATCTCTCCATCAACGGCAAGCAGACGCTGGCGGAAAATATTGCTGACGTTGCCGGCATCGCGGCTTCTTATGATGGCTATCGCGCGTCGCTCGGCGGCAAGCAAGGGCCGGAGCAGCAGGGATTTACCGGCGATCAGCAATTCTTTCTGGCCTTTGCGCAGGATTATGGATCCAAAACGCGCGATGCCGCGTTGCGTGCGCAAGTGATGGGCGATTCACACTCTCCCGGCCAATACCGGGCCGCCACCGTGCGCAACATCGACGCCTGGTATGACGCGTTCAAGGTGAAGCCCGGACAGAAACTTTATCTGGCGCCGCAGGAGAGGGTGCGGATCTGGTGATGAGCGTGGTCGGGAAATAGAAGAAGAAAAACTTTCCACGGATGAACACGGATCACGCGGATTCGGGCAATTGCCGAAAATCGCAGATATTGTGAAAAAAGCTCGGTTCGATGTTTCGGAAAGAAACGGCTTTTGATCCGCGTTCATCCGCGTTAATCCGCGGTAGGAAGATTTAACCGCCGACCGCTTCCAGTTCGCGTTCGGGCAAGCGCTCCGTGCTCTTCCTCTTTTTTCCGCCGAAGAGTTTCTTCAGGCCGGGGCCCAACTTGTCCAGATAGACGTAGTAGATGGGCGTGATGTAGAGCGTAAGCGTTTGCGAGAAGATGAGTCCGCCGACCACGGCCAGGCCCAGCGGGCGGCGCGATTCTGCGCCGGCGCCAAAGCCCATCGCGATGGGCAACGTGCCCATCAGCGCGGCCATGGTGGTCATCATGATGGGGCGGAAGCGGACGAGCGCGCCCTGGTAGATCGCTTCCGTGGCGCTCTTGCCTTCTTCACGCTGCGCGTCGAGCGCGAAGTCAATCATCATGATGGCATTTTTCTTGACGAGACCAACAAGCATGATGACGCCGACAAACGCGTAAATGCTCAACTCAGTATGGAAAAGTTTGAGCGTGAGCAGCGCGCCCACGCCAGCGGATGGCAAGCCGGAAAGAATGGTAATGGGATGGATAAAGCTTTCGTAGAGAATTCCCAGCACGATGTAGATGACCAAGATGGCCATCATGAGCAGCACGCCCAACCCGGCGAATGACGATTGAAACGCCTGCGCCGTGCCTTGCAGGCTGGTGGTGATGGTGGACGGCAGAACCTGCGCGGCTGCATTGTTCACGGCGGTAATCGCGTCGCCCAGCGCAATGTTCGGTTTCAAGTTAAAGCTCACGGTTACGGCTGGTAGCTGTCCGAGATGTGTGACGGTGAGCGGTCCAACTTCTTTTTTGAAGCTGGCCAGCGCGCTCATCGGCACAAGCTGTCCGGTCTTGGAGTGGACGTAAAGCATGCCCAGCGCGGAAGGATCGAGCGCGTATTGCGGCTCCAACTCCATGATGACTTTGTATTGATTGTTCGGAGCGTAGATAGTGGAGATCTGGCGCGCGCCATAAGCGCTATAAAGCGCGTCTTCAAGCGTGCGCGGATCAACGTTGAGCGCCGCCGCCTTATCGCGATTGATGCTCACCGTAACTTGCGGGTTTTTGATCTGCAAATCGCTGGTCACGTCCTGCAATAGCGAGATGCCGCGCAACTTTTGTTCCAGCAGCGGAGCGTACTGATAAAGTTCGTTCGTGTCCGGACTCTGCAGCGTGAACTGGTATTGGCTTTTGGTGAGCGCGCCGCCAATTCGGATCGGAGGAAGATTTTGCAGATAGACATTGATGCCGGGAATCTGCGCCAGCTTGGGCCGCAGCTCTTCAATAATCTTGTCGACGTGCGGCCGCGTCTTGCGATCGGTGAGCCGAGCGAAGATGCGTCCGGAGTTGAGCGCGGCATTCACGCCGCCTCCGCCCACCGTGGACATGTAATTCGCAACATAAGGGCTCTCGCCGACAATCTTTGCCGCCTCTTGCTGATGGCGCATCATATCTTCAAACGAGATTCCCTGAATGCCTTCAGTAAACGCAAAGAGCTGGCCTTGATCTTCACTGGGCAGAAAGCCCTTGGGAATATCCATGTACAAAAACGCCGTGGCTGCCAGGATCACCAGTGAAAATGCCATGGTGACGCGCGGATGCGCCATGACTTTCTTCAGGCTCCATTCATAGCCGTGCAGCATGGCGTCAAAAACGGCTTCGCTCTTCTGGTAGAGGTAGCCATGCCGATCGTTATGCGTGTTGCGCAGAAAACGGCTGCACAACATGGGAGTAAGCGTGAGGGAAACGAAGCCGGAAACAAGAATCGCCACGCCGATGGTCACCGCAAATTCATGCAGCAGCCGGCCAATGATTCCGCCCATGAACAACACTGGAATAAAGACGGCGGCCAGCGAAATGGTCATTGAGATAATGGTGAAGCCGATTTCGCGCGCGCCTTCCACGGCGGCCTGGTACGCGGGCTTGCCCATTTCCATGTGGCGCACAATGTTTTCCAGCATCACAATCGCATCATCGACAACAAAGCCCACGGTGAGCGTGAGCGCCATTAAAGAAAGATTGTCAAGGCTGTAGCCGAGCAGATACATGGCTGAGAACGTGCCCACAATCGACATAGGCAGCGCCAGGCTGGGAATAATGGTGGCGGAAATATTGCGCAGGAAAAGGAAAATCACCATCACCACCAGCGCGATGGTCAGCAGCAGCGTGAACTTAACGTCATTCACGGAATTGCGGATGGAAACCGAGCGATCATACAAAATGTTCAGCTTGATTCCGGCGGGCATCTGCTGCTGCATCTGCGGAAGCAGCCGTTTGATGCTGTCCACGACTTCAACGGTGTTGGTCCCGGGTTGCCGTTGGATGGCCAGCACGATGGCGCGGTCGCCGCTGAACCAGCTTGCGGTCTTATCATTTTCAACGCTGTCAAACACATGGCCCACTTCGTCCAGCCGCACGGGCGACCCGTTGCGATAGGCCACAATCAGCGGCTTGTACGCTTTGGCCTCAAGCAGCTGTCCCGTGGCCTGGACGGTGTAAGAAGTGGAGTGGCCAAACAGAGTTCCGGTTGGCAAGTTGACGTTGGCGTTGGTAATGGCGCTGGCAACTTCATCAATGCCAATCTGCCGTGCCGCCAGCGCACGCGGATCAAGCTGCGCCCGCACTGCATATTTTTGTGTGCCAAACACCTGTACCTGCGCCACGCCGCTGACCATTGAAAGGCGCTGCGCGACGGTGGTTTGCGCGGCTTCATCCACATCAGAGAGGCGCATCGTTGGCGCGGCCAGCGCCAGATAGAGCACCGGCTGGTCGGCGGGATTTACTTTCTGGTATGACGGCGGCGAAGGCAGTTCCGGCGGAAGCTGCGAAGCCGTCTTGGCGATCATGGCTTGCACGTCCTGCGCAGCTGCATCAATGTTGCGGTCCAGTGTAAACTGCAGCGTGATGCTGGTGCCGCCCAGCGCGCTTGATGACGTCATGGAATCAAGGCCGGCGATGGTGGAGAACTGCTTTTCCAGCGGCAGCGCCACGGCAGCCGCCATGGTTTCAGGACTTGCTCCCGGCAGTGTCGCGTTTACCTGGATCGTGGGAAAGTCAACGTTCGGCAAATCGCTCACCGGCAACAGCCGATACGCGAACACGCCAAAGATCAGGATTGCCGCCATGATCAGCGTAGTGGTAATGGGCCGCCGGATAAACAATTGGGTATTCATATTTATGACCTGTTAATTTATGACCCGCTCTTGATGTCGACTTTTGCGCCGGGCGTCAGACGCAACTGTCCGTCGGTTACCACCCGCTGTCCCGGTTGCAAGCCGGAAGCAATCACCGTGTCCTCGCCAACGTTCCAGCCAACTTTTACCGGCTGCTGTTTGGCCGTGAGATCTTGATCGACCACATAGACGTAGGTGCCGCTCTGGCTGGTCTGCAGCGCCGCCGTCGGGACCACAATGGCGTTGGGTTGCGATTTCAGCGTCAGGTTTACGTCGGCAAATTGTCCCGGCCACAGCGCGTGCGCGGCATTGTCAAACGTGGCTTTCAGCTTAATCGTGCCGGTCGTCAGGTCCACTGAGTTGTCGATAAACGTAAGCCTGCCCTGGAAATGCTGCGTGCTGCCCTGCGGCGCCGCGTCCACTTTCAGGCTCTTGGTATTGGAATACTGCTTCAACTCGGCGAGCTGTTGCTCCGGAATTGAGAAGCTCACATAGATTGGCTCAATCTGATTGATCGTCACCAGAATCGGCACGTCATTGGCCTTCACCAGATTGCCTTCTTTCACGCCCACGCTCCCGGTGCGCCCATTGATCGGCGAATAAATCGACGTATATTCGAGGTTGATCTTTGCCGTCTCGACGGCGGCTTTATCAGCGGCGACCGTTGCCGCCATGGCGTTCGCGGCGGATCCGGCAGCGTCCACTTGCTGCTTGGAAACCACGCCCTGCTTGCCCAGACCCTGATAACGCTCCGCGTCGAGCTTGGAATTGAGCGCCTGCGCCTCGTCCTTGGCCAGGGTGCCTTCAGCCTGTCGCAGCGCAGCTTCAAACGGCTGGCGATCAATGGTAAAGAGCAGCTGCCCTTTTTTTACGAAGTCGCCTTCCTTGAAATGCACGCGCATCAATTGCCCGGAGATCTGGGCCTTGATGGAAACGGTAGAGATGGCCTCAACGTTCCCGATTGCCTGCAACTCAACCGGCATGGTGCGCGACGCGACTGTCGCAATTCGCACGGGCGCTGCGGCCGGCTTGGCTGCCTGCACAGCTTCCTTGGTTGCGCAGCCTGCGGTGAGCAGCAGAAGCGCCGCCAGTGATAGGTGAAAGATATAGGTTCTAGTTTTCATCGTTGGATCTTTTTCCTGGACGCGTGTAATGTCCGTTGTGCCCATTGCGTCCATTTGAATTCTCATGCGCCGCGCGCTTTACTTTCGTGGATACGCCATTTGTCTTCGAGTGCTCCGTCCCGTTCTGCATTCCGTTGAGCCAGATTCCCGCCATTGTGGCGGCTACTGTTTCAGGATCAAATTTCTGGAACTTTCTGGCCCCAAAAAGCTCCTGCACCAGAAAGTGATAGACCACCATACCCAGGAACCCACGGGCCGATAGCAGCGGATCGACGTTGCGAAACGCGCCTTCACGTACGCGCCGCCGGATATAAGCCGCCAGCTCTTCGTAATAAACCGCGATAAACGTGCGGAAGAATCTTTGCGAAAGTGTGTGGCTTTCCAGGGCGGTGAACCAGAGCAGGCGCGTTAACTCCGTGTCGCGGGCGTTGCGCACCAGCATTTCACGCGCGATGGCGGTAAAAATCTCCAGGTCAGTTCCACCTGCGGCAATAATCTTTGTGATGTTTTGGCGGCGTCCCCGGGCGCTGCACAACTCCTCAATCAGCGTCCAGTAGAGTTTTTCCTTGCTGGGAAAATGGCGGAACAACAGCGCTTCATTAATCCCGGCGCGCTCGGCGATTTCCCGCGTGGTGGCCCCGCGATAGCCCCTGCGCGCAAAAATACCGGACGCAGTGCGCAGAATCTGGCGTCGCCGGTCGAGAGATGAAAGACGTGCAGGCATGAGGAAGATTTTATGAAGTAAGTGAATACTTACTTTACCAGTTTAGACGAGCAGCTCTCAAGATGGTATGAGAACAGGGTGGTAAAGAAATGTTAAGTGGCTTTGATGCCTGCGTACAAGTCGGTAGAACCGGGGGTTTAGATCTGTCTTCGGACTAAAACGATCACCCGTGATCGACTGCGCCTACCCTTGCGACGTGCCATCCTGAGCCGAGCACAGTGACGTCTCAAATGGTCCATACTCAACCCGCGAAGGCGAAGGATCGGCTCCGCTGCTCTTAAGGGGCGATACTCGTTTTGTTTGAGGTTGAATGCCGCACAAAATTAAAAGATGCAAGATTGATGTGACGGTTCGCTTTTGCATTGTTCCGTCGATGCGAAGCTCTGTGCCCTTATGTGCAGCGGAGCCGATCCCTCACCTTCGCATCAACATCGAACGGCTGCGAACATCGTCGCTGCTCGGTTCGGGAGGGCAAGTCGTGGGGAACATAGCTATCTGACTCACGCCGAATTCCGATTGAGGATATCCGGGTTACTTATGAAGTCGTCGCTATTCCGGAGCAGGAGAAACAGCGGGATAAAACATTTGAGCCCAGGAAGGGGTGGTCACAAGAAGGAATCGAACACAGGTGCCCGTTTAGCTCTTCCAGCTACCCCGCAAACGCCGGATATATTCGTCTGCATGCTCATCGGCCCAAAGATGCTTACCGGAGCCGCGCAAAGCAAGTAGCGGGTCAGACTGGATTCTGCGTCGCATTCTCCAATTCGTATACCACTTCATCAATGTATTGATCCAATGTCGCATCAGTCAGACCCGGGCCAGCGCTTCGCAGAACCAGCCTTTTGCGTCAGTCCATTGCTTTTCCAGTTTGAAGCCGCTGCGGCGCAGCAGGCGCGCAATGGACGCGGCGTTGAACTTGTAACTATTTTCCGTATGGATGCGTTCGCCTTTTTCGAAGTGGAAACCGCGACCCAGGTCCTGCACCCAGACCGTTTGCTCATACACGCTTTCCAGATGCATTTCAATGCGTGATTTGCGACGGTTCCACAGGGCCACGTGCTCAAAAGCGTCAACGTCAAAGCTGCCGCCCAGCTCACGATTGATGCGCACCAGCATGTTCTTGTTGAAAGCGGCGGTCACGCCTTGCCCGTCGTTATAAGCCGCGTGGAGAACGCCTGCGTCTTTGATCAGATCAAACCCGATGAGCAGCGCGTCGCCGGCCTGAAGGGAACTATGCACGCTCTTCAGAAACGCCATGGCTTCCTCTGGCTCAAAATTGCCGATGGTGGAGCCGATAAACAGCACGAGCTTGCGGCCGGGCAGGGAATTCAGATCAGGGATGCGGTGCGTGTAGTCGGCGACGATTGGGCTCACGCGCAGCCGGGGAAAGTGGCCGTTCAAAGTTGTAAGCGCGCCCTGCAAGGCCGAAGACGAAACGTCCACCGGATAAAATTCCGCGCGCAGCTGGCGGCGCAGCAACGCTTCTATGAGCACTTGAGTTTTGCTGGCGCTGCCCGCCCCAAGTTCAACTAACGTGACATTGGTTCCAGCCTGGCGGACAATCTCACCCGCATACTTCTTGAGGATCGCGCGCTCCGTGCGCGTGGGGTAATACTCCGGGGTTTCAGTAATTTGTTCGAAAAGCTGCGAGCCGGCAGCATCATAAAAAAGCTTGGGCGGCAGCCGTCGCGGACGCGCAGTCAACCCGCGCAGCACTTCTTCAGCAATGGGACTTACGAGTACCGCAGCGCTCTTAACCGCCATCGTCAGCCAGCCTTATCCCGGAAAATTGCCACCGCGTTTCCGGAGGAAAAAAATTGCGGTAGGTGGCGCGAATGTGCGAGCGCGGCGTGGCGCACGATCCGCCCCGCAGTACCATCTGTCCGCTCATGAATTTGCCGTTGTATTCACCCAGCGCGCCTGCGGCGGGTTTATAGCCGGGGTATGCGAGATATGCGCTCGCGGTCCATTCCCAAACATCACCGAACAGTTGAAGCGGCTGGCCGTCTTCACGCACCGGCGGAGCGGGTTGCGGATGGAACCTGCCGTTTTCCAGAAGATTGCCTTCGACTTTCGGTACGGGGCTTGCAGCCACTTCCCACTCGAACTCGGTTGGCAGGCGTGCGCCGGCCCAGCGGGCAAACGCGTCAGCTTCGTAATAACTCACATGGCAGACCGGCTCGGCTTCGTCCACGTTGCGCATGCCGGAGCAGGTGAACTGTATCCACTGTCCTCCGGATTTTTCCCAGTAGAGCGGCGCTTTCCAGCGGTGGGTCTGAACGGCCTTCCAGCCGTCAGAAAGCCAAAGCTCAGGACGCGAATAGCCGGCGTCTTCCATGAAAGAAAGATATTCGCCGCACGTGGCCAGGCGCATGGCAAAACGGAACGGCCGCAGAAAAACTTTGTGCCGCGAGCCTTCATTATCGAAATAAAATGGCTCGCCTTCCGCGCCTATCTCATACAGTCCTTCAGGATAAAGCTGCGGCTTCTGCTGCGGCGCGCTGTCTGTGGTAGGCGCTGCAACAGCAGCCTGATAAGCCGGATGCAGTGGATTGCTCCAGAATCCATGCTTGATATCGGTAACGATCAGCTCCTGGTGCTGTTGCTCATGATTCAGCCCGAGCGTAACAAGCTTTTGCGCTTCAGCGGCCATGGAACCTGATTGCAACAGCTTGAGCATGTGCTCATCCACGTGCGCGCGATATTTGCGAATTTCCTCCAGCGCCGGACGCGAAAAGGTATTGCGCAGGGCCTTTTCCGGCTGCTGGCCAACTGCGTTGTAATAAGAATTAAAGAGGTCGCGAAACTGAAGATGAAAAGGCCTGTATCCCGGCAGATGGTTGGAAAGGATAAACGTCTCAAAGAACCAACTGGTATGTGCCAGATGCCACTTCGCCGGGCTCGCCTCCGGACAGGACTGCACCATCAAATCTTCCGGAGTCAGCGGGGCAGTCAGCTCGTCGGTTTGCTGGCGCACAGAAACATACTGGCTGGCGAGCGATGCCAGCGCGCGTTCTTCCGCCGAAGGGGGCGGAAATGTCAAAACCGATTTCAAGTGAGCCATAGGGGAATCCTGTCACTTAAACCAGCAGGGCAGACATACTAAATCTTTGGCCCACGAATTGCACCTTGGGCACAGCAAAAAGGCCGTCCAAATATGATGCGTGTGAGTGATTCAAAGTTTCGAGAATGTCGGGTCTATCGAATGTTTGCTTGGGGTGTTTGCAGGGGGCTTTGATCGGGCTGCTATCGCCGAGCGCAGGATGGCCGGAACATTCACCAGCCGATAGAGTGAAAATTTAACGAAAGCTGCGCCGGCTTGGTGGTATCTTCAAGATTGTGACGCCTGCAGATTCAGCCATCCACCGGACCATCTTTCACGTCGATATGGATGCATTCTTTGTGTCTGTGGAAGAGCTGTTCAATCCCGCGCTGAAAGGTAAAGCCGTGGTGGTTGGCGGGCAGCGGGACGAGCGCGGCGTCGTGTCTGCCGCTTCGTATGAAGCGCGCAAGTTTGGCGTTCATTCTGCCATGCCATTACGGACAGCGGCCAAGCAGTGCCCGCATGCCATTTTTGTCGATGGCCACATGCATCTTTACCAGGAGTATTCCCAAAAGGCCCGCGAGGTTCTGCATGATTTTTCTCCCGCAGTGGAGATGGCTTCCATCGACGAGGCTTATCTGGATATGACCGGCACCGAGCGGTTGCATGGGCCGCCATTGCTCTCCGCGCACAAGCTGCATCAACAGATGAAAGAGCGCACCGGGCTGAACTGTTCCATCGGTATTGGCAGTTCAAGGCTGATGGCCAAAATCAGTTCAGATAAAGCCAAGCCCAATGGGGTTCTGTATGTTCTGGCGGGGCAGGAACAGAGTTTTCTTGCGCCGCTGGATGTGGGCAAAATTCCCGGTGTAGGCAAAGTCACCAAGGCCCGGCTGAACGATATTGGCATCATTTATATCGGCGATCTGCTTAAGGTGGAAGAGCGGGTGCTGGAAGAGAACTTCGGCAAATGGGGCCCGACGCTGGCCGGCAAAGCGCGTGGAGAAGATGCGGGCGCATGGTTTGAAGGTGAAGTAGGCGAAGAGTGGCAAGCAAAATCCATTAGCCATGAACATACCTTTGATCGCGACACCGCCGACCTTGGCCAGATTGAACCTACGCTGGCGCATTTGTCAGAGAAGGTTGGCCGCAGGCTGCGCGAGCAGAACTTTATTGCCCGCACGCTGCAACTCAAACTGCGCTATTCAGACTTCACCACCATCACGCGCGCGCATTCGCTCAACAGCCCAACGCAAATGGATACAGAAATCTTTTCGGCCATCGCAAAACTGTTCCACGCCAATTGGGAGCCCCGACGCGCCGTGCGCCTGTTGGGCGTGCAAGCCTCAAACTTTGAAGATCTTCCGGAACAGATGGACCTGCTGGACGGCGACAAGAAGCAAAAATGGGCTCGCGCTCTTTCCGCCTCTGACCGGCTGCGCGATAAATACGGCGACTCCGCAATTTTCCTGGCCAAAACCATGGGCGGCAGCTTTCGCGAGCGCGTCCATGAGAATCCGGCGGAGAAGCCTGACAAGAAGAAACCTTAATCCTTTTACAGGCCCGCTACTCTGGTGACAGTCTTTCCTCCAAAATAAATTTGAAAAACGTAATTCTTAAGCTTTCTTATAGAAAAACACGCTGAAAAGGCTTAAAGTCTCTGCTGTTATCGCCATCAATGCAAGTGCCAACTCGTCAGCCCTAGTTTCCGGGGCCTCTCACAGGGAGTAGTAGGGCATGTCTGTAGGGTTTGAATCCTGTGTTGTCTTCGCCGTAATGAGCATCATGGTGGTGCTGTTCGCGTGGCTCTATCTGCGCGACTGCCAAGCCAGGACCAGACTATGGCTGCTGGGGTGGATTGCGATTCTAATTCACTTCAGCGCTCCCCCTCTGAGCCATCTTTCACTACTTTTGCTTCGCGTACAGGGTTGGATCAAGATCGCCACGCTGCTTGTGGCTGGCACTTTTTTTCTAATGTCCGTTTCTGAGGTTTTCGTTACTCGACGCCGGCGCAGGGCCTTCCTGGTTGCAATCAGCCTGGCTTCCTTGGTGTATGTCACGGCGTTACTTGCGGGCGTCCAGCAGAAATGGCTTTTCATCGGGTTGCTGCTTGCCAGCGCATTGTTTGGGCTCTTTCAGGCTATCCAGTTCTACGGATTGCGCAATCCTTATCTAATCGCTCTGTTTCCGCTGCTGCCCTATGCGGGATGGGTCATCTGGCGGGCAAAATCAGGCGACTTATGGCAAGGGCTGTTCTTTTACATGTTTGGATTTTTTGCAGTAACCGGAGTGGCTTACTACCGTCATTTCCGGCGCTTTACTCCCGGCGTCATCTTTACGGCGATCTCGTTTTTGGCCTGGGGCTGTGTTCCTCCGGTTGGCAACGCTTTGTATGCCCATCATATTGGCCCGGGCGAGGGCAGTTTCTTCTGGGACTTGCCCAAGTTTTTCGTGGCTTTCGGCATGATTCTGACCCTGCTTGAAAATCAGACTCAAGTGGCAAACACCGTGGCGCGGCAGTACGAGATCCTCTTTGAGAACAATCTGGCCGCAGTGTATGTTTCCTCGCCAACCGGCAAGCTGCTGAATTGCAATACCGCTTTTCTGCGGATGTATGGATTCAAGTCGAAAGAAGAAGCTCTTGCTCAACTGACGATATTTCTCTATGCCGAGCCTTCTGACAGGGAACAATTTATGAACGATCTAGGGCGGCAAGGCCAGATCCTGAATTATGAGTGTACGCAGCGGCGGCTGGACGGGACCGTCTTCTGGATACTGGAGCGCGCAGTCCTTGTGATCAACGCCGAGGGCGAAAGCTTTATCGAAGGCACGGCAATCGATATTACTGAGCGTAAGCAGAGTGAGCTGGCGCTCAAGCAGTCAGAAGAAAGATTTGCCACCATCTTCCGCCAGAGCCCCGTAGGCTGCGCAATCCTCAGACTGGACGGAACCTTCCTTAACGTAAATGACAATCTCTTGCGCATGCTGGCCTTGCCGGCGGAGAAGGTGATTGGCAGAACTGCCGTCGAACTGGGCTTCTGGAAATGTCAAGCCGAGCGGGATGAGTTTTATCGAAAACTCAGGACCGAAGGCTCATTGCAAAACGTGGAAATGAAGTTCAAGGACGCGACCGGCTCAGAGCGGGTGGGTCTCTATTTCGCCACGCTGGTGCGCATCGGCGACAAGGAATGCATCTTTGGCATGCAACTGGACCAGACTGAAGAGCGCGCCTTGGAAGCCAAGTTTCTCCAGGCGCAAAAAATGGACGCCCTGGGCCGCTTGGCTGGCGGCATTGCACATGACTTCAACAATCTGCTGGGAGTTATTGGCGGTTATGCAGAGCTGCTGGGGGCCAAGCTGGAACAAAACGATGGGCTTCTCCGCTATTGCAGCAAAATAATCGATACCACGCAACGCGCTAGCGGTCTTACGCGGCAATTGCTCACCTTCAGCCGCAAGGAAATTGTGCGGCCAATGCCGCTGCAAACCCGCGAGGCGCTTCAGGAGCTTACCGCCATTCTTCCCCGCCTGATTGGCGAAGACATCGAATTAATCGTAGATCTGCGTGCCACCGGGACGGTAGTGATAGACAAGACGCATTTCGAGCAGATCATCTTCAACATCGTTATCAACTCGCGCGATGCCATGCCCGCGGGCGGCCAAATAGTCATCGCAACAGAAGAGGTGCTGCGCCCCGTACTCACTTCTTCCGGCAGCATCGACATTGTCCAGTACGTGGGTGTATGCATTTCCGATAGCGGCATCGGCATGGATGAAGAAACACGTTTGCATGCTTTCGAACCGTTCTACACAACAAAAGAGGTCGGTCGCGGGACGGGATTGGGGCTGGCCACTGTATACGGCATCGTGCAGCAATGCCATGGAGAAATCACCATAGAATCCAATCCAGGCGAGGGAACACAGGTCAACATTTTGCTGCCAGTCGCAGCCTCTGACGTGGAGGTTGCCGGAGAAACAAAACATGAGCAGGTGACAAATGGCCGTGGCAGCATCCTGCTGGTGGAAGACGAATTGGACCTGCGGGATGTTAGCGCCGAATTCCTGTCTTCGCTGGGCTATTCGGTTACTTGCGCCAGCAGCGGTCCAGGAGCGTTGGATTTGCTGGCTGCCGCAGGCCAGATTGATCTTGTCATCACAGACGTGGTGATGCCAAAGATGAGCGGACGGGAATTTGCCAACCAACTGCTTCAGGTCAGGCCAAACACCAGGCTTCTCTACGTTTCCGGATACACCGACGACATCGTGCTGCAAAATGGTATTTCCAAAGAGGGCATGTTTTTCCTGCAAAAGCCATATTCCCTGAAACAATTAGCCGGCAAAGTCCAGAGTCTGATGGCCACTCCTCTGCGTACTTAAAGTGCTCATACCGCTAAATTCCACGAATGGCGAATTCTTTTGTGTGACTACGCGCTTTTTTCCACCAGCTCCTGCGTTTCCACCAGTTCAGGTTTTAGCTTCATGGGCAGCAATCCGCGGACCAAGATATAAAGCACCGGGATGATAAACAGGTTGAGGAACGTTGAGAAGATCATTCCGCCAAATACCGTTGTTCCGACGGAGTGCCGTCCTGCTGCGCCGGCGCCGCTGGCAAAAACCAGTGGCAGCACGCCCAGAATGAATGCGATCGAAGTCATCAAGATCGGGCGTAGACGCAGCCGCGCCGCTTCAATGGCGGAGTCCACCAGGCTCAAGCCGCGATGCTGCAACTGCTCAGCAAATTCCACGATCAGAATTGCGTTCTTGCTGGCCAAGCCGATGAGCATGACTAACCCAATCTGGCAGTAAACGTCATTTTGCAGGCCACGCATTGACTGCGCCAGCAGCGCGCCCAGCACCGCCATGGGAACGGCCAGAAGAATAATGAACGGCAGCACAAAGCTTTCATACTGCGCGGAAAGCGTCAGGTAAACCACCAGCAAGCCCAGGCCAAAGAGCATCACGGTCTGCGCGCCAGACTGTATTTCTTCCAGCGAAATTCCCGTCCATTCAAATGAATAGCCCTGATGCAAAACTTCTTTGGAAATATCTTCCATGGCTTGAATCGCCTGGCCGGAGCTGTATCCGGGAGCGGCGTTGCCATCGATTTCAACGCTGCGGAACAGGTTGTAATGGTTGATCACGCTGGCGTTTGTGCCTTCTTTTACTGTGACAAGGTTATCCAGCGAGATCATGCGATTATCGTCAGACCGCACGTAGAATTGCCGCAGGTCGCGTGGCTGCGAGCGATACTGCTGGTCCGCCTGCACCATCACGCGATAGGAACGATTGTTGAAATCAAAGTCGTTTACGTACTGCGATCCCATATAAATCTGCAGCGCGGAGGTGATCTGCGAAAACGGCACGTTCAGGCTCTTGGCTTTTTCCCGGTCAATCGTCACCACAAACTGCGGATCGCGCGCGGTGAATGTAGTGAAGAGAGGGTGCGCCAATTCCGGCCGCGTGTTCGCCTTTGCGATCACCTGGTGCACCACGTTCTCCAGATCGTCCAGGGTGCCACTGCCGGTCTGCTGCAGTTCGTAAGCAAAGCCGCCAAATTGCCCGAGCCCCTGGATTGCCGGCGGATCAAAGGCGATGACCATGGCTTCATTAATGCTCATGAGCTGCCCGCGAAGGGTATTCAGCACGGCAAAAGCGCTATGGTTTTTCCCGCCGCGCTTGCTGATGTCTTTCAGGCTGGCAAAAATAATTCCCTGATTGGCGGCGCTGCCGCTAAAGCTGAATCCCGGAACGGAAAACACGCCTTCAACGTCAGGATTTGCGCTCACCATGGCCGCTGCGCGGTCCATCACACTGGCGGTGTACTGCAATGACGCACCGGGTGGCGCCTGCACAACTACAAAAAAGTATCCCTGATCTTCCTGCGGCACAAAGCTGGTGGGCACCTTCTGATACACGAAGTACGTTGCCGCGAGCCCCAGAACAAATACGACTACAACGGCGGCGCGCCAATTGGTTAGCCGATGAAGTATGGACTGGTAGCCCGCGGTGCCGCGCTGGATAGCCGAATTAATGCCGGTGAAAAATCGGTTTTGCCGGCCTTCACGAGGTCGCAGCAGCAAACCCGCAAGCGCCGGTGAAAGCGTGAGGGCGTTGAATGCTGAAATGGCAATGGAGAAGGCAATGGTCAGCGCAAACTGCTGGTAGAGCCGGCCAGTGCTGCCCGGAAACAGTGAAACAGGCACGAACACCGCAATCAGAACCAGAGAAGTCGCGACGACTGCGCCGGTAACTTCTCGCATACCGATCCGCGTGGCTTCGCGCGGATCGCGCACACCTTCTTCTATATGGCGCTCCACGTTCTCGATGACCACAATGGCATCATCCACCACAAGGCCGGTGGCCAGAGTAATGCCAAACAGCGTGAGCGTATTTATGGAAAAGCCAAAAAACTTGGCGAAGATAAACGTTCCCACCAGTGAAACGGGAATGGTGATGGCGGGAATAATGGTGCTGCGCCAGCCTTGCAGAAAAAGAAAAATGACGATAATGACAATCAGGATGGCTTCCGCCAGAGTCTTCAGCACTTCGCGGATGGATTCACCCACGGCGCGCGTTGTGTCAAACGCCACCTGGTATTTCAGGCCGTTGGGGAAGCGTTTGGCCAGTTGCTCGATCTCCGTCTGCACGTCGCGCCGTACTTGCAACGCGTTGGCATTGGAGAGTTGCATCACGCCCAGGCCCATCGCGTCCTGCCCGTTGTAACGCAGCTGCCCGCCATAACTTTCCGCGCCCAACTCGGCTCGGCCCACGTCACGCAGTTCTATCAATGAGCCATTTGTTGTGCGCTTGATCACAATGTGCTCAAACTCTTTAGGATCGCTTAGCCTTCCCACGGCGCGCACGCTGATCTGGTAAGACTGGTTCGCGGGCGCCGGCGGTTCTCCCACCGCTCCTGCCGCTACCTGGACGTTCTGCTCGCGCAAAGCCGCGGTCACGTCCGGAGCGGTAAGGCCGCGCGCCGCCAGACGCACCGGATCAAGCCACAGCCGCATGGAATATTTGCGCTCGCCAAAGATAATGACGTTGCCCACGCCCTTCACGCGCTTGATGGCGTCACGCACATAAAGATCAAGGTAGTTGCTGATAAAGAGGTTGTCGTATTCCTTGTTGTCAGCGTAGAAGCCGTAGGCCACCACAAACGAGCCGGTATTTTTCGTGATGCTGACGCCGGTGGTCTGCACTTCAATCGGCAGGCGTCCCAGCGCGCTTGATGCGCGGTTCTGCACGTCCACGGCGGCCACGTCAAGATTGCGGTCAAGATCAAAAGTCGCGCTGATGGAAGCCGTGCCATCATTCCCGCTGGTGGAACTCATGTAGCGCATGCCTTCCGCGCCATTGATGGCCTGCTCCAGCAGCGTGGTCACGCTGGTTTCCACCGCCTGCGAGTTTGCGCCCGTATAAAACGCGCTCACGCTCACGGCGGGCGGCGTCAGGTTAGGATATTGCGCGATGGGGAGCGTGGGGATACAGACAGCTCCGCCAAGCACAATCAGCAGCGAGCATACGGTGGCAAAAACCGGCCTTCGAATAAAGAAATTGACCATGAATCCTGTCGCTTCGCTCCAAACCGCTGGAGCATATTTCAGCAAATAAATTATTCTGCGTCTGTTGCAGGCGGCTCGGCGTATGTACGGGCCTCGCCGCTCGATTTATCTCAAGATCATTCCTGATCCGCGTTTATCCGCGCCAATCTGCGGCGAAAAGACCCTCTTACGACTGGGGCACCACGGGCATGCCGTCTGCCAGCATCTGTACGCTGGTGATAATGATTTTGTCGCCGGCATTGATGCCGTCGAGCACCACGTAGTCGTTTCCTACCAGATCGCCCACCTGGATTACGCGCTGCCGCGCCACGGCTTGTTGCCCATTGCCTTCAGCCACAAAGGCAAACAGCTTTCCGCTTAAGCGCGTAACGGCTGTAATCGGGATAACCGTGGCCTTGCGCTCAGACCACACCACACGCGCGTGTACCTGCTGCGCGTTGCGGAACTTCATGTCGGTGTTGGGGACCTGGGTTTTCACCAGCAGCGTTTGTGAGTCGGTATCCACGTGCGGCGAGATAAAGGTAATTTTGGTGCGGGTCAGCGGCTTGCCCTGGTCGTCGACCAGGTCCACGGGCATCCCAATCTTCAACGCCCCGGACTTTTCCGCCGGAACGTTCAGATAAGCTTCCAGCGCGCCGCCTTTATCCACGGTGGTAAGCATGGTTTGGCTAGTCACGTGGTCGCCCACATGGACCGGGATATCGCCGATCACGCCGGCGGCCGGAGCGCGCACCGTGTAATAGTGCAGTTGCACCTGCTGCTCGCGGATTCCCGCCGAGACCGCTTCCGCATCCGCTTTGGCGGCGTCATAGGTGTTTTGCGCCGTGTCCAGGTCGGCTCTGGGCAACACCCCGGCGGCATAAAGTTTTTTCTTGCGGTCAAGATCAACGGCAGCCTGCTGCAGCACAGCCTGCCTGGATTTCAGCCCTGCTTCCTGGTTATTGACGGTGGCTTCCTGCTTGCGCGGGTCAATCTCAAGGACGGGCGCGCCTGCCTGGACCCGGTCGCCGGAATTCACGAATATTTTGGTGATATCGCCTTCCACCAGCGGCTGGAGCGTGGCGGTATTGCGTGAACGTAGCGTGGCCAGGTAATCGGTGGAAAGCGGGACCGTTTCCGCCTGTGCCGTCATGGTTTTCACCGGAAAAGCCTGTGGGCCGGTTGGAGTTCCGGCTTTGGCTCCGTCGCCGCAGCCTGCAAGCAGGCAAGCCAGCGCGAGTAGAACGACCGTTGGTATGGCTAACTTGTTTATCATCATCAATCTTTATTATGTTACCTGACTTCAGAGTGCTGGATATTTGGATTAAGGCCGCGCTGCCGCCGATTCAATTTAGACGTGTGAAACAACGCAATGTCTTGAGGCCTATGAATTTATGGAACGGCGAAGGCCGACATTTTCAATTTGGCAATTCCGGCGATTTTGGCAATCCAGCTTGGCGTCCTTCTGCCTGACCTCTCAGCCGGCCTGCCCCTCCCCACCCCCTATGTTGACCCAATTCGACCCAAGGTCACTCAATTCGACCCAAGAATCGGCAGAGCGGCGTTGATTTGCTTTTCGATTTCCTAAACTCTGCCGCCGGGTTTCTATAGTAGCTTTAGGGGTGTGGAGTCGAAACAACCTACTTTACCATTTCTTCGCCTCATCATCAAGGGGATCCGAGGTAAAGCTTAGGATAATTTTTCATCTTTCCGGCTTCGGGAAAGAAATCAATTTAATATTGGCGTCCAGGGCCGTGGCGAGGGACACGCTTCACTAATGTAATGACCAGCCGGTTTTGGGTTCAGACTTGCAGGACAAGAGGCTACTTTATGAGCTTTGAGCCAGAGAAATTTTTTGTAGGCGTAATTGACTTCTTCTCAATCCTGATGCCTGGCGCCCTGGTGGTTTATCTGTACAGGCAACAGATCGCTTCTGCCGTGTTAAAGGAGAGCGGTTTCCAGTTTCAAAAGACCGAGGACTGGATGGTTTTTCTGTTTCTGTCTTATCTGCTCGGCCACCTTGTTTTCTTGCTCGGTTCGTGGCTGGATGAGTTGTACGACTGGTTAAGGAAAGGTACTCCCGCCGGACAAAGTGAACGGCTGGCGGAAGGCAAGAAGTTCTCCCATCGAAGAAGACGAAATTTGGCAGGATTTCTGTTCAGACGAAATCCTGATAAGGCTGTAACGCAGGCCATTCGGATCGAATCGCGCGCACTGTCTGTCTTGTCCGCGCAAGACTCCGTCAATGCCTATCAATGGTGCAAGGCCCGATTATCCAAGGAACATCCTCCCGGTCTGGTAGCAGTTCAACGCTTTGAAGCCGATTCCAAGTTCTTTCGCAGCTTTGCTGTTGTGTTGCTGGGGTTCACGCTGGTGCAGCTACTTTTGGCGTCGATAAGTCTCTATCGCGATCGATCTTCCCCGAAGCTGCTTTTAGCGGCTGCCGGGCTGGGCCTGCTGATACTGGCTCTCTGGCGCTACATAGACCAACGCTTCAAGGCTACGCAACAGGCCTACTGGTTCGTGATCGCGCTTGAAAGTATGAAGGGTGATGCGGCCGTCACTGCCATGCCCGCCAGGGCAGACGGCCTTACGCATGCCGGAGGCGTTGTTTATCGGGAAATGAATGGCGCATTTCAATATTTGCTGGTTCAGGCCAGCAACAACCCTGCGGAATGGGTGCTTCCCAAAGGCCACATAGAACCCGGAGAGTCGCCTCAGTATGCCGCGGTGCGTGAGGTCCGCGAGGAAACTGGCTGTTGGGCGCGAGTCGAAAAATGGATTGAGGATGTTCGTTTCCCCAGCGGCGCGGAAACCGTGAACGCGCGTTTTTTCGGCATGGAGCTTCTTAAGCAGGATAAGTGGCCGCCGGAGAACCGTAAACACGAATGGCTGCTATTGGCTCAAGCGCTGAGCAGGGCATCACATCCAGAAGCTAAGCGTTTGCTGGAAGGCTTTCGAAAAAGCGAAGCGACCGCTAAGAAGGAGGAAAAATCGGCTTCGGCATAGTAGTTGGTCCAAAATCCCGCACCCTACTCAACGTCCGCCCAGCGGCAAATGAATCCCCAGCCGCCGCCGAGTTCGCTCACCGCCAGCACCAATTCATTGCTGCCTTTCTTTAAAGGAAGATAGACGGCGTCATTCTCCGGATTAACAATGCCCAGAAACCCTGGATCGCGGAAACCCTGGGCGCTTCGGCCACGCCAAATAATCTTGCCATTGAGGAACACGCTCACGTCGTCGCTATAGCCGATGAAAAGTTTCTTCACCTGGTCGCGGTCGGAATCGATGTTCGTTCGTGCGTACACTACTTTCATCCCCGGCTGCGGTTCCAGACGCTTGGAGAAGTCGCCCTGAAACGTGACTCTCGGGTGCGGCGCCTCGCGATAGCGATAGATCACGACAAAGCCGGGCGGCTCCGCTTCCACGTCCTGCCACTGTATGGCAGCGCTTTCTGAAGGCGAGAGCGGCAGTTCAAGATTCCGTGCAAGCGCATCGTAAGAAGGCGAGAGGCTCCACTTGGTCAGCGTGTCCGCAGGCATTGCCGGAAGGCGGCGCTCCCATGGGGCGTCCGGCGTTGTGCGCACTTCAAAGTTGGAAAAATAAGTTGCGCCCGTAAGAACATAGAGCGCGACCTGGCCTTTCTGCACGCCGCTTTTCAGATCGTCCATCACCAGTGCGGGCTTATCCATGTCTTTTACGTAAAGCTTTGCCTGCGCTCCCATTACTTCCAGGCGGAGGTGGAACCAGACATCTTTTGGGATATCCACCGCGCCGGTGAAGCCAGGACCGTTATAGATTTGCCAGTTGCGCCCGGTGTTCAGGACTGGCGTGTACTGCATTGCGTCCGGCAGCCCGGACTTGTGCTGACGTAGATAAATCTCTTCATAGTTCTTGCCTTCCGCGTCAACCCGGACGTCAAAGCCGAAAAAGCCCCGGTTTGCCGGTGTTGCTACGTCCACATCCAGCACGCCATCGCGCATTTCAAAGTCTTTCAAAATCGCCGCTCCTCCATCCAGGAAAAGACATTTGCGGCCTTGATATTCAGCCGGCTTGGCTTGCCCTTCCAATTGCCAGCGCGGCGAGTCCGGCGGAACTGATAATGTCTGCGCTGTCTGCGCAGCCGCTGCTTGCGATGCTACCCCCTGCGCTGCTACGGAAGAAGCTGTGCACGCAATCACCACAAACGTAATGAAGATGTTTTGAAATCGCTTTGACACGTCTTGTCTCCTGAGCGGTGCGCCAAAGATGGATCGATATAGTTCAGGGTCTTAGACGGAGCCGAGCGAGGAACGACACATGCCGTTGGCCCCAGACAATTCTTCTGGCCGCGTCACCTCCTATCTCGATCAGGGCTTTCCCATTATGGAACGTGATCAAAAATAGATTCATGACGTTTATTGAATCGTTTCATTATTGCGCGTAGTATTGCCCGTGTTCGCGCCAGCAACTGCTTCGACGAAAGGAAGTCCCTCCTATGGAACGTCTACTTTGTGTGTTCACGAACAAACTGTCTGCTCTTCTGTTGGCATTCATTCTTGTCAGCACGGCCGCATTAGCCACACCACTTCAGATCTACGGGAGCTGGCATTGCGGCAACGATGCATGCACCTGGGGCGCGGTTCGCGACATGACGGATTTCGACGCCAAGAACCATTGGCTTATTGACCGCGGCGATGGCGTTCCATCAGTGAATCTGGTAGTGCTCTCATTTGTGAATCCGCTGAAGCTGCTGAACAAGACGAATGACGCCCAAACCATCAATGGCGCGCCGGTCGGGATGAATCAACAAGTCGTGAGCTACTTCACCAGCCACAATGTCCGGGTGATGCTCTCCATAGGTGGGATTACGTTCGTGACCGACTGGAATACGGCCCTGTCAACCAATCCAACGCAATTAGGACTGAATGCTGCTGCGCTGGCCAAGAGCCTGGGCGTTGGGATTGAAATCGATTACGAAGAAAGCACCACTCCCAATCTGACCGGATTGCAGAGTTTCATTACTGCCTATCGTTCACAATTGCCGTATGACGCCACGGGAGCAAATCCTGCCGCGCGTTTGACGCTTGACGTGGCAGCCGGTGATCGCTTCCTGATTGACCTGGACCGCAAAGCAACAAGCGACTGGCTTACGTCCGCCAATCCGGTGATCGATTATGCCAATGCCATGGTGCCGAACAGGCAGCCGAACACGGCTGGTGCGGAAGGCAATTGGCAGGAGCATGTGGACGGCAAATCAAACTTTGCTCCGCCCATCGGGCCGCTGGCCCCCGCCAAATTTACCGGCAGCCTGTACATCACGAGCGGACACAACGCTCTTCCGGAGTGCACAACATTTAGCTCGTCACTGGAAGATTCAACCGGAAGCTACGTGCAAACCGTCGCGCCGAACGGCGCGGGCACAACCGCCGGCATGCTGGGCTACATGTTCTGGGCAGCGGAATGCCCTTCCACAAGAAACATCTGTACCACGCCGCCTAATTCCTGCCAGGGAGGAGTTGGCGCAGGCGCTAAAACCTACAATGTCCCTCTTCCGATGCCGCCGCTGCGACAACAATAGAGATATTCGGGAGCAATCCCTGCCGATTTGCGGGCGTGAGCGAGGCAAAGCCGAGCGGAAGTCCGCAGACGAAATCCTGACCCTGAGCTTGCCGAAGGGGCTCGAAGGCGTAGAGTCGAAGGATCTCACGCCCGCAGCCCCTCGCAGGCGTTTATTTGCGCGTCTCCGCTACGCTACGCCGCGATGGCCTTGGGGTGCTCGCGGTCGGCAGCAATAAATCCCATATCGTGCCGGCAGCAGTTTATAAGAGGAAAGAAATGGTCGGGACGGGCAGATTTGAACTGCTCAGGGCCCTCGCAGGCGTTTATTCGCGCGTCTCCGCTATGCTACGCCGCGATGACATTGGGGTGCTCGCGGTCGGCAGCTAAAAGACTGATTGCTGATCGCTGATTGCTAATGGCTGGGGTTAATGGTCGGGACGGGCAGATTTGAACTGCCGACCCCTCGCACCCCAAGCGAGTGCTCTACCAGGCTGAGCCACGTCCCGACGACAAAGGAAATCCGCTGCACAAGAAAAAGGGGTGATCACAGCGGAAAGTTCGGTTCTGATTATAACATTTGCGGATTGAGCAGACGAACGGTCGCACTCAAGGCCCACTACGCCTGAAAGAAAAGTTGCGGGGCCGGTTTGTTGAACAATCCAACCCCGAAAGGGTGCAGCTATCGGTATAAGTGCAGCCCTGGCGCCTGGGAAATATAGCTGCAATGGAGATTTATTGAAAAGCAGATTGCGGGATACATACACCTATGTTGCTGTGACGGTGGGACTAACCCGTCCTTGGGCCGCTTTTTGAAGATAGTGTCGCTTATTTAGGTGGCGGGACAAACTCTTTGGGCAGCTGCGCTCCCTGGCCAAAGAAATACTGCTGCATCTGCTCCACAAGGAATTGCTGCGCTTCGGGCTTCCAGGGCTGGAGCCGGTATTCATTGAGCAGCATTTTGGAGTGCTCAGCCCACATCTTCCAGGCTTCGGCGCTCACGTTTTCATAGATCTTCTGCCCCAATTCGGTATCGAAAGGGGGTTCATCCAGGCCGGGGAGTTCACGTCCAAGCTTTGCGCATTTAACCATACGAGGCATGTGAATATTGTAGCAAGAGCAGAAGAGAGGTGGCCTCCCCTTGCACCTTGGGGCAACTAAACTCACCAGGGGAGACGCGGAGAAGAACAAATCGCCGCAGGTTTGCGCAGATAAACGCAGATGCCGGCAAGGGCTTCCTCATTATCCCCGTTTCTTTTTGTGCCGCTTTTCGGCGCGCTTGGGTTTGTCTTCCAGCACGGCGAACTGGACTTTGCGCTGCATGTGGTCGATGCGGTCAACGATTACGCGCACTTTGTCCCCAATGGAGTAGGTCTTCTTGGATCGCGTGCCGATGATCTGGCGCGTGTTTTCGTGGTAGGAGTAAATGTCGTCGGCCAGGGAGGTGAGCGGCACCAAGCCTTCGATGAACAGCTCCGTAAGTTCCACGAAGAAGCCGAATTTGGTGACGCTGACGATCAGGCCGTCAAAGTCTTCTCCCACGCGCTGCTCCATGAACTTGAGCTTCTTCCATTCCAGCAGTTCGCGTTCGGCCTCAGCGGCGGCGCGCTCTGATGTGCTGGAGCTTTCGGCGATCTCATGCAGCTCAGGCTCAGAGATGGGGCCGCCGAGTGGCGTGGAGGAAAGTCGGCGTCTGGCCGACGAACCTTTTTCTGCGCGCTTGGACCAGGGGGATGCGGCTTCATGCGATTGCTGGGCGCGGAAGCGGAGAGGGACACCACTTTCTGAAGGGGAGTGAGAGGCCGAGATCGGGTGATCTGGTGATCCGGTGATCGGGTGATCGGAGCCCCTCCCCACTTTGTCTTTGCCCGAATGTTCGTCAAGCTTCCGACCTTCTTCATCCCACCCTTTCCGCAAAGGACGCGGAAAGGATGGGGCACCCGGCTTTTTCCCTTGGTGTGTGTCCTGGGATTGATCGTGCGCAGGCGAAGGCGCCTGCGGTCCACCGACGTTTCCACCTTCGTCGGAGCGCAGCACCCATTTCAGAATGCGATGGATGATCAGATCAGGGTAGCGGCGGATGGGCGAGGTGAAGTGCGTATACGCGGGCGCGGCCAGGGCGAAGTGGCCTTCATTCACTTCTGAATAGCGAGCCTGCTTGAGCGAGCGCAGCATCAGGAAAGAAAGCACGCGCTCTTCGGGCTTGCCGACGATTTTTTGCACCAGCTTCTGGTACATGCGCGGCGTGATGTGGACTTCTTCCGGCAGCTCAATGGTAGGGGCGCGGCGGCCGGATTCGCGGTAGTGGCGCTTGTCGCCGCGGGTTTGCACGCGCTTGATGGGCAACGCCCCAACGCCGAGCGAATAGCCAAAGCTGGCGGCAAGGGTTTCAAACTCATAAATGCGCTTGGCGTCAGGCTTTTCATGGATGCGATACAGGCTGGGCACACCGCGCTGTTCCAAGTGCGAAGCCACGGTTTCATTGGCGGCCAGCATGAATTCTTCAATGAGCCGATGCGCCCAGTTGCGTTCTGAGGGCGAGACGCTTTTCATTAGCCCAAATTCGTCAAACTCAATGACCGGCTCAGGCAGGTCGAAGTCGATGGAGCCGCGCTTGACGCGCTTGCGATTGAGGATTTGCGCCAGCTCGTACATTAGGTCGAAATTTTCGGCCAACGCGGCATATTTTTCGCGAACGGCTTTATTTGACCGGGAATCTATCGGGTGATCTGGTGATCGGGTGATCTGGTGATCGGAGGCAGGGTCTAGCTCGTTTTTTACCGAATGCGCTTCGTCATCCTTATTGTGCACAGGCAGGAGTGCCTGTGCCACAGAACTCTGATCGTCGTGCGCAGCCGAGGGCGGCTGCGGTCCATGATCTTTCTTTCCCGGCGCCTGCGCTCCAGGACGCGCTTCGATAATGGCGTTCACGTCGGTATAGGTCATGCGCTGGGCGGAGCGGATCACGCCTTCCGCCAACTCGTAATATGCGACTTCACCGTTAGGCTCAATTTCCATGATGCAGCTCAGCACCAGGCGTTCAACGTCCGGGCGCAGGCTGCAAATATCGGTGGAGAGTTCCAGAGGCAGCATGGGCACGGCGCGATCAGGAAAATAAACCGAGGTGCCGCGCTTGCGCGCTTCTTCGTCAATGGCCGAGCCATCGTCCACGTACTGGGCCACGTCGGCAATGTGGACCTGAAGCTCGTAATTGCCATTGTCGAGGCGCGTGACCAGAACGGCGTCATCAAAGTCGCGGGCAGTTTCGCCGTCAATGGTGACGATGGGCAGATGGCGGAAGTCGCGGCGCGCTGCGATCTCTTTTTGCGGGACGACCGGGTCGATTTCCTGCGCTTCCTCCAGCACCTCCGCGGGGAAGACGTGCGGGATGTGGTGCTTGCGGATGATCATTTCCACGTCAACGCCGAAGTCGTCTTCATAGCCGAGGATTTCTTTGACGCGTCCGCGCGGGCTCTGCGTGGCGGAAGGCCATTGGATGATTTCTACTTCGACGACGACGTTTTCCAGGTCGTCCCAGGTTTTTGTGCGCTGGGCTTCTTCGCCCAGAACGCGGTGGGGGGATTGGCGGGCGGGATATTTGGGGGAAGGGGCTTTTCCAATCGGGTGATCTGGTGATCGGGTGATCGGGTGATCGGAACCCGACCTCACACGAGTGTCCCGATCTTCGTTGCCGGGCCCGCCTTCTTCGTCTTCGGCTTTGGCATACTCCATCCCCGGCGGGATGATAATTTCGAGGGCCAGCTTTTCGTCTATCGGAGTGACGTAATTACGGCCGCTGCCGTAGTGGAAGATGCCGACTACCGTTTCCTGCTCGCGCTCCATTACGCGGACGATGCGGCCTTCAGCTTTGCCGTCATGCCGGAGGCGGCCCATCTCCACCAGAACCTGGTCGCCGTGCATGGCATTGCCGACCTCGGGCGGAGGAATAAAGATGTCACCCAGTAGCTTGCCCTGGGCGCGGGCCGGAAGTGAGCCGGGTTCGGGGATGACGAAGCCGTAGCCATCGCGATGCATGCGGAGCCGTCCCACGACCAAGTCCTGGTTGCTGGCGGAGGTCGGAAGGCCCCAGCGCTCCTTGCCAATGGCGATGAGCTTGCGCCGACGCGTTAGGTCGCGGAGAAGCTGTTGCAGGGTGCGGCGGTCTTTGCCCTTGAGCCCCAGGTCATGGATGAGCTGCTTGAAGCCGGCCATGTGCTTGGGCTGTTTGGAGACGTAATGGAGGATCTGTTGTTCGGTGAGCATTCAAATGATCAAGTACAAGAATTGGTTAAAAGCATGGCATTATCAATTTGGTTAATGGTAAATTGGTAACCGCAATCGAGGGATTGGCGAATGGAAGCAGGCGCGAGGCTGCAAAGATCACCGTTCCTCTTAATCCTATCCTAGCGCGAAAAGGATTTTCCTTCTAAGGGGCTTGCCCGATATAAGAAATGCCAACAACGGAGGAATATTTACACCAGTGAAAGCAGTGCCCGGGGAGATGGATGTGGAGAGGCATTGCGTGAAGGCATCGCCAAACCAGAGATTCTGGAGTTGGCGTGATAGCCGGGAGTTTGGTTATCAACGTGCCGTCGCCTTACTTGGTTGTCCCCCATCAGCCAATATGTTTTATATAGCAGCGGGCGAAAATGTAGCTGGCTGCGCATTACCATCAGAACCGAAAGGATGTAGAAACTAATGTGGAAGCCTGCTAGCACGACGCCGACGACGAATCCGAACCAAAAACCAGCAGCGGAACCGGAGAAACCAATTATGAGCACTACCCCCACTCAGCCTAGCGAGCCGACGCCGGTCGCCGCGCCTCGCAATGCCGTTCTCAACAATACCGAGCAAGCCACCATTGGAAAATCGCTTGTGATCAAAGGCGAAGTTACCGGATCTGAATCACTTTATATCGACGGCCGCGTAGAAGGCTCCGTCAACCTCCCCGGCAACCGCGTAACGGTCGGCCGCAACGGCCAGGTCCAGGCCAACATCAATGCAAAGGAAGTTGTGGTCCTGGGCAAGGTAAAAGGTAACGTCACAGCCAGCGACCGGGTTGATATCAGGAATGAAGGGTCCCTTGGCGGCGACGTAGTTTGCCAAAGAATTTCGATCGAAGACGGCGCATGGTTCAAGGGCTCGATTGACATCCGCAAGCCCGGCACAAAGGAAATGAATGGCGCCGCGAAGGAAGCCACTTCAATCGCGGATTCGCCGCGCATGACAACGGCCACTGCATAATTTTTCTTGGGAAGGCAGTCCCATTTGCCCTCTTCAGGGTGCTTCCTTCGGGAGGCACCCGGGATGGGGGCTAGGTAGAAAAGAAGTCCATGGTCAATAAAATTCTCCAATTGCTCTCGATTCGCTGCTCGCACAAAAAGATTTCCCAGCCCTTTGCCGCAGCCGTGGCCTCCAAACGCCGCGCCGTCAATTCAGACTGGGACGTCCCCACTCCTGCCGGCGAACACTACGTCGTCTGCCTGGACTGCGGACACAAATTCCAGTACGACTGGGCGAACATGCGGGTGATCGACTAATTTTTTTCGCCGCAGATGGGCGCAGATAACGCTGATATCCTTTTCCTCGGCGCCGGATGGACTCTTTTTACTGCTGTCAATCCCTCGACGAATATTTCTTCTGTCTTAATTCGTATCTGCGTTTATCCGCGTAAATAAGCGGCAAAAGTTTTTGACGTTAGCCTCTCCGCAGCACTCTTCTCACCAACCCACCAGCCTGTTCAATTCCCATCAGCGCCGTGCAGGCCAGGTAAACCGCGCCGTAAGGAACAAGAATCAACAGACCGCCAATAACTGGCCGATCCGGATGCAGGCCCAGTTTCACTCCCCACGCGGCGGCTGCGGCGATCACCGCGGCAGCCCATAGCCGAGCAAAGTAGGGAGCAGGGAAATCGCTGCGCCCTATCTTCAGGTTCATCCCGCGCCGTAACAATACAAATTCCACCCAGGCTGCAAATCCGGCAGAAGCGGTCAGCCCGGCTGCGCCCCAGAACGGATCCACTCCCAAAAGTCGCGGCAAGGGTCGTGAACAGAAATATCCCAACACGGTCGTGAGTATCACGCGAACAATGGCAAACCGCACAGGCGTCCGCGTATCGCGCAGCGCGTAATAGGCAGAAGAATAAAGCCGGCCAACCGTTGAAGCCACCAGGCCTACGCCTGATCCTGCCAGAATCGTCCAGACCTTTACCGCGTCGGCGTGCGAAAACTTTCCTGTCTGGTAGATAGTTGCGGTGATCACGTCGCCCAGAGCGATGAACCCCACGGCTGATGGCACCACAAAAAAACCCACACGCTTAGTGCTGGCGGCGATCCTCTGCCGCAGAGTGGTCGCCACCTGCTCGTCCGTGCCCAGCGTGCTGGACATTGCCGGCAGTTCAGCCGCTGAGATCGACATGCCAAATAAACTTACCGGCAGCGTATAAAGAGTCTGGGCATTTGCCAGCGCGGAAACGCCGCCAACGGGCAGCAGGCTGGCCAGCAGTCCGTCAATATAGGCGCTCAATTGCAGCACGCCTCGGCTGAAGAACACAGGAACAAAATTCCTGATCACCACGCGGACATTTTCAGTAAGTGAAGTAAAGAAGATGCGCAATTCGGGAGCGAGCCGCAGCACCATGGGAAGCTGGACCAGAAATTGCAGCCCGCTTCCCACCACAGATCCCCAGGCGGTATACACCGCCAGGTGCGACATGTCGTTATGGCGGAAAGCCACCATGGCCGCGATAAATGCCGCGTTCCAAAGCACAGGTGAAACGTAAGAGAGAAAAAACTTGCCATGACTGTTCAGGATGCCCAGGCACCATGCCGACATCACCAGCAGGCCCACTCCGGGGAACAGGATGCGCACCAATTGAATCGCCAACCGGCGCGTTTCGCCCTTAAAGCCAAACGCGATCACATCAATGATGTAGGGCGTGGCCAGAACTCCTACCAGCACCAGCACGGAAGTGATGACGGCGAGCAAAGAGAAGACTGCGCCCGCAACCCGGCCTGCTTCTTCACGGTCTTTCTGCGCGATCAACTTGGCATAGACCGGAATGAACGAGGCCGACAACACGCCTTCACCAAAAAGATTTTGCAGGGTGTTGGGAATGCGCAGCGCCGCCTTGAATGCGTCCGCGACATAGGTAATGCCGAAATAATGAGCAAAGATGCGGTCGCGCACCAGCCCGGCGATGCGGCTCAGGAAGATTCCGGACGCCACCAGAAACGCATGGCGTCCCACGCCGGGGTGTGCAACCGGTGCGGGCGGGCCTTCTGGCCTGGCAGAAGTTGTCATGCGCGTGTTCGTCCCATGCAATCTTGGTTATAAACGAGAACGCCACCTGTTGCGGGCGAAATTATTCGCTCAACGCCCCTTGGAACCTCCACTATACTGAGCAAAGATCAGCAATCATGAAGGGATATCTCATGCGTTTAGGCAGCACTCTTGGTTTTTTGGCTGGTTTTTTGGCGACGCTCATTCTTCTGGGTAGCGCAGGCGGCGTCAGCGCGGCGCAAGAAGCCAATCCGGCAGGTTCTTACCAGCAGACGTGCAGTAATGTCTCGGTTAAAAAAGGGACGCTCTATGCCATGTGCCAGGATGCCGAAGGGAAATCCCACTCCACCAAGCTTTCTCACTATGAAAAGTGCTCAGACATTGCCAACAAGAATGGCAAGCTCGAATGCGCAGGCGGAAGCCAATCTGCCGCGCCTGCACAGCCGGCCGGACCGTACACCGAAAGCTGCGAAAATATCCACATGAAAGGCACAACGCTGCATGCCGTCTGCAAAAGCCTCGATGGCCGCGAGACGCCAACTTCGCTAAAGGACGCTAATCGCTGCGCTGACGGCGTAGCCAATGTCAACGGCATCCTGAACTGTGCAGTCAGCGGAGTGCTGCCGCCCGGTTCATACATCGCCACTTGTAAAGATATTGAGTTACTAGAGACCACCTTGTATGCCACCTGCCAAGACAGCAAAGGCCGCTGGGTCAAGACCGGCTTGCGCGATGTGCAGAAGTGCAATGGAGACATTGCCAACCAGAATGGGACGATGCGCTGTACTGCGCTCAATCGGGAAAAGCGGTAGGGCTGGGGGGGGCGGATTGGGCCGGGCTGCTCTCCGGAACCCTTATCAGAGCCCAGTTTAAGAGAAACAAGCTGCCAAGAATTATGCCTACCGAGATCGCAGGGTGGTTGAAGGGACGGAATATTGTGGGCCACCAGTTGAGAACATCAATCATTCCAAAGCAGCCCAGGGCAAGTAGTTCGAATGCCGCCAGTCCCAGAAGCTTCCTCGTCGGAAAGAGCAAGATACAGCCGGTGCTCCTTGCTGAACAAGAAGCAATCGAGTGGGTGCCCCATCCTTTGCGTCCTACAAACTCGCGCGGACTCACAATTCTAGTCGTGGACGCAAAGGGTGGGTTCGAATCGCCGTTCGATCACACGACAGCCTGCTGTCCCAGCCAAATCCCATCGCCAACGACATGCCATCCTGAATCCCCAAAGGCGAGCCTTGGCGAGCCGTGTGGGTCAGGAACCTGCCCCGCTGCTCTCAAGGGCCATACAATTCCGCGGCCCGTAAGCCCCGGCGGAGCAGATTCCTCTGCCTCTCCGTAAACGTATGCTTATGTTCTCGCGATGCTGTCCCGGAGCCCCATTTTGCGTCCCCAGTGTTCGGACAGCTCCTGCCAGCATGACGTGAATCCGAGGTTCGTATCAGGGCACGGGCTTCAGCCGTGCCGCAACATCCAGCATGACGTGAATACAGAGGTTCGTATCAGGGCACGGGCTTCAGCCGTGCCGCAACAGCGTTAGAGTGATCGGGCTTTTAGCCCCTGCGCTTTGTATCGCGCTCCGCTTCGCTGCTGCGCGGGCCTGCGGCAGCAAGGAGCAATCTTTTTATACGCTTGTACGGCCCGGCTGAAGCCGGGCCCTGACACTTGTCTCGTGGCAGGATGCGGTGTGTGTATTGGCAGCGTGATCGAATCCCGCGACGCCACCTTCACTTCGTCCGACTGTGCCGAGTGGCTCGAAGGACGCCTTCCGCTGCCCGTCAAGGCCCCGGGACAATGGAAGCCTAAGAAAGGCTAGCTGGCAACAACAACAATTCCAGCGCCGACAGGCGCGAAATTATTGAGCCCACCCTGAAGGCGAGCAAACGCGAAGCCGAAAAGGGTGGGTAAGCATAGGAAAACGAGACAAGCCCCGTAGGCGGCGACACAAGGAATGCATACGACTCTCTTAGGTCCCATGTCGAGACAAGTGTCAGGGCACGAGTTTACTCGTGCCGTACCAGCCTTATAATGATCGGGCTTTAGCCCCTGCAGCCATGCCAGAACCGCACGACTTTCAAGACTCCTCGACTATCTCAGAAAACTCCCCGCCATTGATCCGTCTATCGCTTCCGGCACAGGCACAGGCGAGGGTGGCCTGTGGTGGGTCAAGTTCATCATCGATATTGACCATCCTATGGCATGGCGCATCGTCCAGGAACTGGGGCACGTCTTGAACTACGTTTCTTTGAATGAACGCCTGCCCACCGTTTTCATGCCCGTATCGCCGCCATACATAAACGGAGGCCCGCGCAATTTCCTGTCCTGGGTCATCGAGTCATCCGACGCCACCTTCACCCCATCTGACTGCGCCGAATATCTCGAAGGACGCCTTCCCCGGCCGGTCGACGATCCGGAACAATGGAAGCTCGAGGAAGACTAGCCGGATGCTCCTGGCGCTCTTTCGTCCCTCACGATGGAGTGGGTGGGTTCGAATTGCCCCTTCGATCACACGACGGCCTGATGCCCAGCCAAATCCCATCCCTCTCGACATGCCGTCCCGAATCCCAACGGCGAGTCTTGGCGAGCCGTGTGGGTGAGGGATCTGCCCCGCTGCTCTCGAGGGTCATATAATTCCACGTTCCTGATACGCCTACCGACCACATTTTTGTTGTGAACCTCTACTTTTGGGTGCATAATTCGCGATCACCCTGGAGGTGCAACCAATGCAAGCTTTTGGGCCCTTCTGCGTTTTGCGAGTTCTCCTGCTGCTTTCCTTGATTACCTGCAGCCAAGCACAAGATACCAATCCGCCTTCTCGGACTTTTTTCGAAATTGAGAGTCAAATTCGGCAGCTTCAGGACGAGAGTCGCAGGATTGACGCTTTGCGAAACCAAAGCAGCAGAGACATATGGACATCTACCTACGCTGCTGCAACTGCTCTGACGAAACCTGTTCTGGGCCTTTTTTCAGGCACCCTCGAGAATTATGAAAATCTTAAGCGCACGGTCGACGTAGCTGAAATGGAGTTTCAATCAGGCCACGACGTGATTGGCGCAGCTAAGGCAATAGACGCAGTGAAGCAAATCTATCAACTAGCTAAGGACGTAAAAGATGCTCTCGATGGCGGTATCAGCCCGCCCGAAGTGGCCATAAAGAACTATCAGGCTCTTGCCGAAGCTATTAAGCCCTTGAGTGATCTCGGGGAAGCAAGTGGACGCGAAGCCTTCTTACAAGACATGCAAATTGGCATCAATGCGAAAATTACAGAGCTGCAGACCGAGCAGTTTGCCGCTCCATATACCTCATTCGGTCAAGCTTCGCACTTCCAAGATGCAGGCTCGCCGGGGGAAATTACTTTCGATCCTTCGAAGCTATCACCCGAAGAGTATGCCGGCTGGCTGGCAAATCAGAAGACAATGCGGGCTGAGACCCTGGGCCAGTCTGATCCCGAAATACAATTACAGGAATTACGCCGGCAGGCCGCACAAGCAGACTCCGAGCTCAACGATGCGCAACAGCAATATGAGGTACAAACCTCTCAGGGAACCTATCGGTCGCCAATTAGCGGCGATGTGACAGTTCAGCCGGTCGCTAAGCCCACTGCACAGAACCCCGGCATGCCGATTTATCCGGCAATTACACCGTCTTCACAATGGCAGTCCCCACAAAATTATCGATGCGCTAACGGCCCATGCACCCTGGAGCAATGGGAACAGGAAAGCACTTCTAAAAACAATCCGTGCAGCGGCCCTGGATGTGCGGGCAGCCAGATAAAAACAGGAGCAAACGGGCAAATGCCGGCTTCTACCAGCCCACCGCGGAAACCTCCGCAACCAGCTTGCCAGGGAAACTCGCAACTTGGCGGCTACAGCTCGCAGCCGTGTTCCGGCCCGGCGCAGCCTGCCCCTGCTTCGGGAGGTGACGATCCTCTCTCCCATGCATGGCTATGCCAGCAACTGGCCAGCTTCATGCAGTATGACAAAAACAGCCTGGCGGCATGTCGCCCCAAGGACCAGCTTTGTATTCAGATGTTCCAGGCAGCCGTCCAGGGTGACCTGAAGAATTTCAACGCTAATAAGTGTGACGCCAAATTACTGCACTAGCAATTGAATTGAGGAAGCTATGAACACTAAATCTATTTTTATGCATGCCGTCTCAGCCATGAAGAACGGCAGTCAGATATGCAAGTTGCGGAGCTGCGGATTTTTGTTGCTTTTGAGTGTGCTGAGTATTGCTATGCAGTTACCGGCACGTGCTCAGCAGCGCAAGCCGGCCGCTCCTAAACCACTTGGCGCTACGCTGCTGATTCAGACGGACAGCGACTGCATGATTACCCTGGATGACCAGCCTGCCCAGGTAATGCAGCTGAACGAAACAAAGAAAATAGCAATGTCCCTTGGCGAGCACTTGCTGGGCGCAGTTAGTACTGACGGCAAAGACCATTGGAAAACCGTAGTCGCCCTGGACAAGCCGGTCCAGAAGGTAGTTTTGATCGAGCTGCTCAAGGTTCGCGCAGCCCGCGAAAGTTCGGAGCACGAGGCCAGGCAGTTACAGCAGACGATTCAAGCCAAAACCGAGCAAGCCCAGGCATTGCGGGAAAAAACAGACAAGTTGAAGCAGGCCCAGGGGCGGCTGGAACAGCAGATTGCCGAACTCCAGAAGCAAGCTCGCCAAGAGGAGAGCGCCGCACAAAGCGATGAATACCAAGCCCAGCAGATGCGCCAGCAAGCAATGGCCGGGGCTGCCCAAGGCACGAATTTGGGAAATTTTACCGCAGCCCTCGGAAACGTCGGGGTGAATAATGCTATGAACTCGGCGACTGCACATCGCGCCAGAGCAAGCCAGATACAGAATCAGATTACGGACTTGAACTTGAAACTTGAGCGGGTCAAGCGCGGAGAAACGGTGGAAGTACCAGCGAATCCTAATGCTCTTGATACTGCGGATCCTGCCGCAGCTCGAATTATTGACAGTCTCAGTGATGAGTGCAAACAAGTCTTTTCTCAATATCAGGGTGCCGCGCTCAATAAAGCATTTGCTATTTCGTCCCGCGGTGCCTGCGGTTATGGGTACTCCGCTATTACACCAGAGCGTGCGCAAGAGTTGGCGCTGTCCACGTGCAAGAAGCGGGCAGGCCATCATAACGATTGTCATATTGTGATAGTCAACATCGCGCCTATGAATTGATATCAGCCGTTTAACAGAAACCTATAGAAAAGTCTCTTGGTTTCTGCCTTAAAGGAACTTTTTGCGACGATAGCGATCCCTCGCTCCGCTCGGGATTTAAACCGGCAGCTCTTCCTGTTGCCACTCCGTCGGCACAACCTTAGGCTCTTCGCATAGCTGAATCACCAGATTTTCCAGCACCAAGCGTTTGCTCGGAGCATTTGAGCGCAGAGCCAGATCGGCGCGGGCGATCAGCTTAAGCGCGCGGGTGAGGTCGCGGCGGGATTTATAGCGGCGAGCCTGGCGGATCACGTCTTCCGCGGCAAAGGGAGGCAGACGAAAGCCCTGCCACAGCGCCTGCCAGATAGCGCGGGAGTCGCGGACGTTCTTTTCCAGAATCACCAGCATCTGGCGGAAGGTGCGGGCCAGCATATAAAGGTGGCCAATGGCGACGTCATCGCCTTCACTGGTGGAGAGCAGCGCGTCCAGCACGCTGAGAGCGCGAGTTTTATCGCGGGCGGAAATGGCGTCCGTGAGTTCGTATAAGGACCGCTGCTTGGCGGCGAGCACCATGGTCTCTACGTCGCCCAGCGTGATGTGTTTTTTCTCGGCGACATAGAGAATAAGCTTTTCCAGCTCATGGCTCACCAGCATCATGTCCGCGCCCAGCGCGTCAATCAATTCGCGGGCCGCGTCCTGGTCCACTTTTACGTTTTCTTTCTGCACCTGGTCGATGATCCAGCGCATGCCATCGGCTTCTTCAACGCGCGCCAGTTCCACAATGCCGCAATACTCGCCCAGCGTTTCACGGATGCGCTCATAGCGGTCTTTATCCTGCATCTCCATGCGCCGGACATCGGCGGGAATGCTGATGTGGTCGGCGATAAAGATGATCACCGCGTCCGGGTTGGGATCCTTCATATAGGCTTCAATGGCGGCGAACTCTTCAGCGTGCGAGCCGCGTCCGTAAAGCTCTTTCACGCCGCGCACAAAGAACACCTGAAACGGCGCCATGAGCGAGGGCGTACGCGCGCGATCCAGCACTTCAGCAATGCTTACCTGCGCCAGATCAAGATCGTGCAGGCTGAAGTCGCGCATATCGGCGGGGACAAGGTACTGCAACAGCGCTTGGCGGCATTGGTCGCGAAAGAAAACTTCATCGCCAATGAGCACATACGCCGGACGAAGCTTGCGGCCTGCGATCTCTGACGCGAACTTTTCCGCCGGAGCAAAGCTTCTGCCCGCCATCAGAAGGCCTCCATAATGTCACCGACCAGGGTGCGGGCAAAGTCCTGCGACATGCGTTGCAGCGCCGGAGTCTCTTCCTCAAAAAAGCTGGTGACCTCACGCGACACTTGGTATTGCTGCCGGAAAGTGTAATTCTGATTCTCAAAAAACGTGTGCCTGCTATGGTCGACCAGCGAAACTTTCATTGACACGGTAACGATGGCGCTGGAGATGCGCCCGGTCTGCGCGTCATAGGTGAGCGGCGCGGCCTGCGCGGAAACCACGGTGCCTTTCAGCACGGCGTCGGCTGACTTCCCGTCGTCATTGGCGATCTGGTAATGGGTGCGCGCCAGAAACTCGCGGACAACGTCGCGCGTGAGCATCTGCTCAATGCGGTAGGTCTGCGTCTGGTTCACAAAGATTGGCACGGCGATGGTGCGCACGCTGGCCGGGATGCGGGTGGCGTGTCCGGCGGTATGGTATCCGCAGCCGGACATCGTGAGGGCGAGTGCCGCCAGCAAAATAATGTGGCGCGCCAACTTCACTGCACCTTTCCATGCGGCCGGACCGCGGCCAGCGCAGTAGCGCAATCGGCGGCGGTAAGCGCAGCCAGACGAAGATTATCCACGGCGGCCCAGAGCCAGAAACCGTTTTCATGGACCACATCACGCCGCACAGCCACCATGATCTCGTCTTTGCCAGCGACATTCACGTTGCTGGGAGAATCTTCCGGCGAGCGCGCAATCTGTACATGCTCGCCCACAAGGCTGCGCGCGAAATCGCCAATAGCCATCGGCGCAGCCATCTCAATGTAGATGGAAAATGTATGCGCGTGGAAAACCGGCGCTTGTACCAGGGCCATGGCAGGCATCGGGGCGTGGACGCCCAGGAGCTTGCGCAGATGCGCGGCAATGCGGCGTTCCGTTATTTCCAGCGGCCGAGCAGAAGCGCGGCCATAACGGTCCAGCATGTTGAATGCAACTTGGCAATCAAACACAGCCGTGGGCATTTGCTGGAATGAAAGAAGATTTATCGTTTGCTCATGCAGCTCGTCCATGCCCTGGCGGCCGCGTTCAGATACCGGCTGAAAAATGGTTGCAATAGTACTGCGGATGGGCCCAGCTTTTTTTGCGCGCAGCAGCAACAACGCCAGAGCCACAGCCGCAGGATGGGCCGTAACAATCGAGCTGGATTCCAGCGTAAACTGCGTAAGCTCGCCCAGTTCGCGCTCAATCCACGGTGCGCTTACGGGAACGCCAGGCTCATTCTCCAGCGCGTATGACATATCCACAATTGCGCTGCCGGCTTCGCGCGCCAGCTTCCATTTTTTGCGAGTGAAATCTTCATCGGAAGCGAAGAACGTGAAATCCATCTGCGCCAGCTCATCACGCCCCACGGGCTGCACCACCGCCACTTCATCCTGGACGCGTTCCAGCTGCCCCAATGACTCGTCGTCATCCAGCAGCTTGATTTCCGTTGCCGGGAAGTTGCGCTCTTCCAGCACGTCTTTGAGTTCTTTGCCTTTGAGTGAAGCGGCGCCAACAATCGCCACGCGGAAGAGGTTCTGTGTCTCTGTTTTCATCTGGGCTCTGGAGCTTCATTATATCCGTGCTCAGGCTCCGGCGGCTTGCGACGGAACATGTATGAAAGCCGCGTGAGAACTCCGCTGAGGGCGTAAGAAATTGCAATGATGAACAACATGTAATGGTGGAACGCCACCAGCAACCCAAGAAATCCGCAGATAAGAATAAAGATCTGGAACGGATGCCGATTGCGAAGGTTGAGGTCCTTAAAACTATAAAAGCGCCAGGTACTCACCATCAGGAAGCCGACGGCAATGAGCAGGGCGAACCACAGCGGTGCAAGTTGCGGCCACAGGATGGGATATCCCCTTACCAAGTGGATGGTCGCGGCAATCACGCCTGCGCCGGCGGGAATTGGCAGCCCAACGAAATACTTTCTTCCCGGCCTGCCGGGGTTGGAAGGCTGCGGATTTACCTGAATATTGAATCGCGCCAACCGGCTTGCGCCCGCCACCAGAAAAATGAAAGTCGCGATCAGCCCTAGCTGCACCATCTTGTCATGGACGGCGGGGAACCCACGATCGGGCAGCAGCCCAAATCCCCACATCCAGGCAAGCAAAGCCGGAGCAACGCCAAAAGTAATTACGTCCGCCAGGGAGTCAAATTCGCGGCCAAAGTCGCTGGTGGTGTTGGTCATGCGGGCAATGCGGCCATCAAGGCCGTCAGCCACCACGGCCACGCCAATCGCCAGGGCAGCGTGATCAAAGTGCCAGAACTCCTGCGCTGTGCCCTGCAACGTCTGGCTCAGCGCGTAATAGCCCGCGCCAATGTTTGCGGCGGTAAACAGAGATGGCAGGATGTACATGCCTTTGCGCATCCGGTTTTTTCCCACCGGCGGAAGCTGGTCTTCCCACCGCCGCCTGGGAGAAGGCATTTTCATCGAAAGGCCCCTGTATTTTCCCGCTTAGGTGTGGACGGCAATTTGCGCGAAAGCGCTACTTTCGCCAGAATGCTCTCGCCGCCTTTTACTCGATCACCCAGCTTCACGCTGATTTCCGCCGGCTGCGGAAAAATCACGTCTGTACGCGAACCGAACTTGATCAGCCCTACGCGCTGCCCGCGCAGAAGCTTTTCACCCGGCTTGTGATTGAACACAATCCGCCGCGCCAGCAAACCGGCAATCTGCTTAAAGACCACCGTCATGCCGTCGCCTTCCAGCGTGACGGTGTTCTGCTCGTTGTCGTCGGCGGAAGCCGGAGCCATGGCGTTGCCAAACAGACCTTTTTTATAGACAGCGCTCTTGATCACGCCAGTAATAGGCGAGCGATTCACGTGGACATCGAATACATTTAGAAAAATGCTGATGCGGGTGCAAGGCGCGCCGTTGAGTTGAGTGGTCTCAACACAAGTTACTTTTCCGTCGGCAGGAGAAACGACTAGGCCTTCGCCTGTAGGGATCACACGCTCAGGATCGCGGAAAAACCAGAGGAAGAACGCCCCCAGCAGGATAGGCAAAGCGGCAAAGGCGAGCGAATGCGTGAGCCAGCCAATTGCGGCGGCAACCACAGCCATCCCCAGGGCGTAATAGATCCCATCACGAACCATCCCTTTGATTATAGCGATTTAGCGCGCCGGAATAGATGAAGTTGAGCTGGGCCTGTCGATCATCATGGTTCATGGCTCCCGTGCAAGTCATTGTGAGACAAGCAGTTCTTGAGATAGCCAGAAGCATCTGCAATTTTCTTATGGATGGCTATATTTTTCGGCCTGGTTTTGACTCTTTTAGTTAACTGAGGCAAGTTCATCCGTCAATAATAAAAAGGGGCATGGACCCGGAAGCCGTGCCCCTTTTACTTTTGTCTATTACCCTTTCTGCCTGATTTCCCGCAAATGCCGGCAACGATTGCTGTGATCCTGCAATTCTGTTATCGAGAAGGCGTTCACCAAGCGCACGCAATGCGCGGTTTCCGGGTCTCACTTCTTCTGCATCGCCGCGCAGGCGGCATCAAAGTCTGAGCGGCTGCCTTCATGCAGGGTGAGCGGCACCACCTCTCGGACAGGGCGCATGTTGGAATTCTTGGCTAGCACGGCGCCTGGATCAAAGGCTTGACTAAGCGAGCCGTGGTCGTCCAGCACCAGGTCAGGATTGTTCCACTTGCCTCGGAACTCCAATGAGGGACTGTATTGGCTGCCATACCGGGAGTAATTGTGCGCGTAAATCACGGCTGATTTGCCCTGGAGATCGATGCCGGGATGGCTTTGAAAACTACCGCCTACGTCCAGAGTGTAATTGTCACCGCCCTGAGTGCAGAGCGCGCCTCTACCGGTAATGGCTGTCAAAGAACGGCCTCGCCCAAAATAGGGCGAGATGCTCATATAAATCACATAATCGCCCGCGAAATTGGAATGCATGCGTCCCCAGCCCGTCCACTTGGGAGAAACGTGGAAGTGTCCGCCCATAAAAAATGCCCACGGAGTAAAGACCGCGTCCAGGGCCAGAATAAAGAGCCCTGCCACCGCAAAAAAGATCAGGATGCGCACAACAGCGCCTCGGGTGGACTCGCTTTGAATAGAAGGAACAGCGGACGGTGAATTAGGAAGTTCTTCCATGAGCGGCTGCAAGTGTATCTCAAAGTGAGCATTCGCGTTCGAAGACGGAAGATGGCGGGCATGCAAAAATTAAAGAAGGTCGTTACCAAGGCTTTGCTGGTAAAAACCTGACGCGGAGGGCGGTGGAAGACAGCGCCTATTGGGGCGGTTTCCACCGCGAGTGAAGAATCCAGATGGTCCTTCCTTATCTGCGCCTTTCTGCGTAAATCTGCGGCGAGAATTCCCCACGCAAATAACAAACCTCTCCTAACGGATAATTGGTCCGTTCAAGGAGAGGCTGTGAGATCAGGGGCCTGATCGAACGAGATAAGCTAGGCGACCTGCGTCTGGTGCGATCGCAGATATTCCTGCTCTATCATTTGCATCTGGTCTTTTAACCTGAGTTTAACCTTCTTGATACGCACTTCTTCCAGCTTTTCATCTTCCGTCAAGTATCTTTTCTCGATGAGGGAGTGAAGACGCTGGCAGTGTTGAGTGTGTTCCTGGGCCAGCCGACGAAACTCTTCGTGACTGGCGAGAAGCTGTTCGCGAACGGAATCCACCATTCTTGAAGAACCTCCTGCGTGTTCTTTCATCGAACGTTAACACACGGCCAGAGTTGGTTCAATCAAAAAGGGCCTGTGTTATGGAAATTTAAATTGCAGCAGCAAGGCATCCTCGGCGGGATTTTGATAGTACATTTTTCTGCGCCCAACCTCAATAAACGCCCATTTCTCATAAAGAGACCGGGCCGCGCGGTTAGACTCGCGAACCTCTAGAAAAACGCTCTTTCCGCCCCGACTGCGGACCACATCAAGCAGCTCGCCTACCAGTCTTGATCCCAACCCGCAACGCCGCGCCTCACCCGTAACCGCAATGTTTTCAATCTCCCATTCGTCTTCTAGTTGTTGGCCCACGATAAAACCAACCACTCTGCCCGACTGCTCCACTACCAGCGCAGTGCGGGGCTTCGGCCGTCCTTGGCTTTCTGGATTGACGATCTGGAGGTGGACTTGGGGTTGAGCTTCATGCTCATCGATGGCGAACAGTTTGAGGTATTCAGCTTCATTCCACTGCGCCGCCGTAGCCGAATGCGACGCGATTTCCACAAACCGAGGCAGGTCGGCTGGCTCCGCCGGACGCACGTGGACCACACTCACGCGGATTTTGTCCCCACAACTGTGGCGTGCACCGCGCTGACGTCACGCATCCTTAGCGATTTCCTTTGAAAAAAATCTCAGCGTCAGACCGGCGCAGATAGTTTGCGTCCAGCGCTTCCACTGGAACGGTTTCACCGGCCAGCAATTTTCCCGCCCCGATGCGCGCAATCACTTCACTGCCCGGCAGCGTGACAACGACGACGGATGAGTGAGAAGCCGCAGCCAGTTCCGCGATGCCTGCATCGCTGGTAATGATCGCCGCAGGGCGTTCTGTGCTCAGAGTGGCCAGAAAATCCTGCTGCGTCAGCAATTCTTCTCGTTGGACGAGTAATGTGTGATCGGGATTCTGCGCGGGATTGTTCGCGGCCCTTTCATACAGCCCAAGGAAAACTTCTTTGCGGCCCGCGTCCATCGCGGCGGCAATCTTTCCGTCGCGGTCCGCCAGAGATGCCAATGCTTCCAGCACTGACACTGTCGCAATCGGCTTGTGCAACGTTTCCGCCAGACCCTTGATCGCGCTCAGTCCTACGCGCAGTCCGGTAAACGATCCCGGCCCCGACGCAGCAGCAAATCCGCCCATGTCTTGTACGCCATATCCATGTTTCTTGAGCAGCCCGGCCAATGTGGGAATCAATTGTGCGGAAAAAGTCCCGCCGGCGATGGCCGCAGATTCAATCACGCGGACTGATCCCTTGTCTGCTTCAGCCAGCGTGATGCCGCCGGATTGACCCGATGTATCGATGGCGAGGATGAGCATTTTTCTGAAATCCCGAAGCAGAGAGAGGGATCCCTATCACCAAAATAAACTATAGCTTGTGATCGCTTGTAGTGAAGTGGCGATTTTCAACGTCGATTCCGCAGTGCGTTATTTTGATCGGTGCCACCGCACGCTCTGACCACTCAAATCCATATCGCTAGGTTGCTCGTACCCTCACTTCCTTCCCGTTGTGTTGCTGAAGCTTTCGAGCGACCAACCCATTGGTCATTACTTTCCGCCTAGCCCCTGCACGAAGGTCCAGAACTCTTTATTATTTCGATAAGGCAGGAAAGAATCATCCTGCGTGGGATCCGGCATGCCTTCGCCGGGAATCGCATTCGCTTTCCTGTCAAAGGCTTCCTGCAGATGTTTCTTCGCGCCTGCCAAGTTTTTCTCCTCGGCGTCTGCGCAGGCAAGGTTGTAGTAATAGAGCGGATAGTTCGGGTCCACGGCAACTGCTTTTTCAAAAATGGCGCGCGCCTTGGCAATATTTCCGGACATCCCGTATGACATCCCCGCCTGATCGGTAATCACCCGCTTCATCGTTCTAGTCGAGCCAGGATCATCATTCAACTTGGCCAGGGCTTTTTCATAAACCGGGGCCGCGGGGCTATACATGCGGTGTTGGTAAAGGATCTGCGCGTAAAGAAACAAGTCTTTAAACTGCGGAGTATATTTCTCATTCAGTTGAAAGCTGGAAAAGATCTTTCTCAAATTAGAATCCTGGAGACTCAGCGGCGCGTAGCTGTAAATTTCCAGGTCGCCGCAGATATCTCCATTGGCGACAAAGCCGCGAATGGTGTAGAGCGTCTTGCCGCCCTCGCCCGTTCCCGTGTAGCTCACCAGCGACACCGGCAAATTGCCCGATTGATTGATCTCTTCATTGCCGACCATCTTCAGCGATGGCGAGCTCTTCTTCGCAGGGCCAACAACTCCATCCAGGCATTTTGCGCTGGTGAGTGGAGCCTTTTCTGGAAAGAGAAACAAGAATCCCAGAAAAGTCAGCCTGCCGGAAGCATCCTGGCCGCGTAGCCCGATCTCTGTGCCGCCTGGCTTGGCGGAGGATTCTATGATCTTGAATCCGTCGGCAGACCAGCTCAGTTGTCCAGGGTGGTCGACCAAGGCAAGTTTGAAGTTGTTATCGTCGGTCGCGGCACTCGCCGCAGTTGAAAGGCAGGCAATCGCAATGAGGGTTAGTAGGAGATTGGTGCGTAGCATGGGCAGCTAGTTTAACGTCGATTGGAAGTTTCAGGAAGTCTCATTCTTAGAACATGCGCGGCTAGGCTGACCTCGACCACGGGAGCAAATCCCATCTGCCCGGTGTCAAAACATTCTACGGCCCGCACAGTAGCCGCTGTCTTCCAAGGAGGATTGTTACCTATGCTTTTCGCACATCTTGCGAGTTCCATATTTGTAAAAACGCCAATGGCTATGTTCTTGTTGTTTCAATCCACGAACGGACCATCGCGCATGGACCTGATGGAAATGTGGACGCACATGGGATGGCCCGCCCGCTCTGTCGCCATCATTCTGCTGGGGATGTCAGCGTGGTCCATTGGCGTGATGATGGACCGCTGGCTCGCCTTTCAGGCGGCGCGCAAACAATCGCGCCAGTTTGCTCCCATCGTTGCCGGTGCGTTGCGCGAAGGCAAACTCGATGAAGCCATCCGCGTGGCCGAGCGTAACAAGAAAAGCCATCTGGCCAAGGTCGTGAATGCGGGCCTGCTGGAGTTTCGCGCACATGAGCAGTCTACGGAGATTCCGGGCGACAAGATTGAAGCCAGCCGTCGAGCGCTGGATCGGGCATCGGCGATTGTCCATGCCGAACTGGAGCGCGGGCTGAGCGGGCTGGCGACTATCGGCTCAACCGCGCCGTTCGTCGGGTTGCTGGGGACGGTCATCGGTATCATTGACGCCTTCCGCGAAATTCAGGGACAGAATGGAACCGGCATAAGCGCCGTTGCCGGCGGAATCTCTGAAGCGCTGGTCACGACTGCGCTGGGCCTTACCGTTGCCATTCCCGCCGTGATGATGTTCAACTACTTTACCAGCAAGATTAAAGCGTTCGACGTGGAGATGGATAATTCGTCCAGTGAACTGGTGGATTATTTCCTGAAACGGGGTATTGTGAATCGACAATTGAAATAACACCGAACTGCCATTGATGCCTCATTGGTCAGTGCCGATTATTGTTTACTCAAGACTTTTTCCAGCATAATTGATAGCTTGAGTGCGAAGGGCTGTCAATTTTGGAAGTAGACGTTCGGTGAAGCAGTTCGGAGATTACCAGGTATCAATTACTGAACAATGAGAAAACTGTTTGGCACTGACGGAATCCGCGGCGTTGCCGGCGAATATCCTCTGGACAAGAAAACCGTGTTCGCGGTTGGCCGTGCTCTGGGCGACCATCTTCCCGCCGGCCCGCGTCGCGTGGTGATTGGGCAGGATACACGTGAATCGAGCGGATGGATGGCCGACACATTGGCTGCTGGGCTCCGCGCCGCCAAAGTCGAAACCGCCAGCGCCGGAGTGGTTCCCACGCCAACGATCGCATACCTTACGCACACGCACAGTTTTTCCGCAGGCGTGGTGATTTCCGCTTCGCACAATCCTTGGCGGGATAACGGTATTAAAGTCTTTGGCCCAGATGGCTACAAGCTGCCCGACCAAGTTGAGCTGGAAATCGAAACCGAAATCTTTGCTCTATTGAAAGAAGACGCCGCGCAAGCTCATGACAGCAGCGCAGGGACCTCCCTTCCCGGCGATCAAGCATTGCGCACGGACTACCTGAACTGGTTGGCGCGTACGCTTGCGGGCGCGGAACGCCTGCACATTGTTGTGGACTGCGCCAATGGCGCGGCCAGCACCGTTGCTCCGGAAATATTCAAGCGCTCCGGCGCGCATGCGGAGTTCACGCACCGCACACCCGACGGCCGCAATATCAACGAAAACTGCGGCGCGCTGCATCCTGAGATTGTCGCCCGGGAAGTTCTGGCGCGCACCGCCGACCTTGGCATCTGCTTTGATGGCGATGCCGACCGAGCGCTCTTTTCCGACAGCAACGGTCACGTAGTCAATGGCGATGCCGTGATGCTTCTGCTGGCGCGTGACCTCAAACAACGCGGCGAGTTGACGAATGACACAGTGGTGGCCACCACCATGTCAAACATGGGACTGGAAGCCGCGCTGCGCGAATCCGGAATCACAATGCTCCGCGCTCCCGTCGGCGATAAATACGTGCTGGAACAGATGCAGAAGACAGGCGCGGTCCTGGGCGGCGAACAGTCCGGCCACATCATTCTCTCCCACGAAGCCACCACCGGCGACGGTTTGCTTACCGCCATTCGCGTGCTGGGAATTGTTGCCGCAAGCGGACGCTCGCTGGCAGAGCTGGCTTCAGGCATGAAAGTTTTCCCCCAGACGATCAAGAATATACGCGTGAAAGAAAAACGCCCTCTTGACCAAATGCCGCAAGTAATGCAAGCCATTGAGCAAGCGGAGAAAGAGCTAAAAGGAAACGGTCGCGTCAACGTCCGCTATTCCGGCACGGAATCACTGGCTCGCGTGATGGTGGAAGCCGAGACTGAAGAGATCGTGCAGCGCATCGCAGGTCAGATTGCCGCGGCCCTGGAATCCGCCATAGGACTGGGTGTGCCTTCTGCCTATTGAACTTGCGCCTGCGCCAAAAAAGCGGCTGTCGCCCAGGGCCGTAATTGTTGTACTGATCCTGCTGGCAGCATTTGCCTTCATTCCCATGCTGCGTTCAGCCTTGCGCTCCGGTGCGGGAATTGCCGCCGGCGCAGTTTACGTTGTGGCCTATCTCTTTGCAGTGGTCATGCTGCCGCTCATGTTCTTTGCGCTGGCGCGCTTTGCCTACTCAGTATTTCTTCGGCCGTATCTGCGCGCATGGCACATCAACCGCATTCGCAATGCGCGTTATATGAAAGATGTTATTCGCCGCAGCCGGCACCCAGGATCGCAGGAATAGCTACTTCACGTCGCGCCAGTTAGGTCCCACGCCCAATTCCACCAGCAAGGGGACGCTCAGCTTGTGCACGCTTTCCATTTTCTCGCGCACCAGCCCGCGCATCAGTTCGATTTCATTTTCCGGCACTTCAAACAGCAAGTCGTCATGCACCTGGAGCAGCATGCGCGACTTCAATTTGCGTGAGCGAAGCTCTTCATCAATCTGGATCATGGCCAGCTTGATCAGGTCGGCGGCGGTGCCTTGCAACGGCGTGTTAACGGCAGTGCGTTCGGCAAAGCCGCGCATATTGGCGTTCTTGCTGTTGATGTCCGGGATGGGACGAGTGCGGCCAAACAGCGTTTTTACGCTCTGCTCTTTGCGCGTCTCTTCCAGCGTCCGATCAATGTAGCGGCGAACGCCGGCATATTTCTCAAAGTAAGCATCAATAAACTTTTTGGCTTCGCGCTGATCGATTCCGAGTTGCTGTGAGAGGCCAAAGGCGGAGAGTCCATAGACAATCCCGAAGTTCACCGCTTTGGCGCGGCGGCGATGTTCAGCGTCAATCAGCATAGGCGGCACGCCGAACACCTGTGAAGCGGTGAGCCGATGAATGTCATCGCCATTGCGGAACGCTTCCACCAGCAGCGCGTCTTCAGAGAAATGCGCCAGCAGCCGCAACTCAATTTGCGAGTAATCCGCCGAAAGCAGCGAGTATCCCGGTTCGGCGATAAACGCGGCGCGGATCTCCCGGCCCAACTCCGTGCGGATAGGAATATTTTGCAGGTTTGGGTTCGTGGATGACAGCCGACCCGTGGTGGTGCCGGTCTGGTTGAATGTGGTGTGCACCCGTCCGGTCTGCGGGTGGATCAGCGCGGGCAGGGCGTCAACATATGTGCTCTTCAGCTTAGAGAGCTGGCGATAATCCAGCACCAGGCGCGGCACTTCATGCGTCTCTGAAAGTTCTTCCAGCACATCCACAGCGGTAGAAATTGTTTTGCCCTTGCCGTATTTGATTGGCTTGGGCAGATTGAGCTGGTTAAAGAGGACGTCACCGAGCTGCTTGGGCGAATTGATGTTGAACGTGACGCCAGCCTTGGAATGGATTTCACTGGCTTTTGCGGAGCACTGCTTTTCCAGATCAACGGAAAGCGTGCCCAGCATCTTGCGATCGATCTTTACTCCGGCCTGCTCCATCCGCACCAGCACCGGAGCCAATGGCAGGTCGATCTCTTCATAGAGTGGCATTTGCCCGGCGGCTTCAACTTCTTTGCGCAGCACCGGAGAGATGCGTCCAGTCACGTCCGCCGCTTCCGGCACAGCCAATGACAGCTTAAGGTTGAAGCTGCGCACGGCAATCTCCGCCAGCGAGTGGTTGGTGTACGTGGGATTGATGATGTAGGAATACAACATTGGCTCGTCGCAAACCCCGGCAAGCTCCACGCCGTGAGCTTCCAGTTGTCGCAACGCGGATTTGTAGTCATGAACAGCTTTGGGAACTTTAGGATCGTTAAGCAGCTTTTTTAGCTCTGCCGAAAGTTCGTCATTGCCAAGAATAGCGGTGAAGGCCTTGCCGGGCTCGGCGGAGAGGGCCAGTTTCAGCGGTGCCAGACCAGTGAGTTCCGGAGCTGGCGGGCCATCAAAGAGCAGATCGCCGGACTTCTGATCGCCTTCTTGCGACTCCTCTTCTTCTTCGACCTTTGGCTTTGGCGCGGCGGTGAATTCAAATGCAATGGACAATGGGCTTTTTACTTTGGCCAACGCTTTCAGCTCATTCACGGATTTCAATTCGCGATATTCGGTTTCGCGGACCTCCATCACCGGGACAAGCTCTTTGAGCAGCGTGGTGAACTCAAGCTCGCTGAAGAGCGAGCGCAATGCATCCATTTCCGGCTCACCAGCAATCATCTTGTCCACATCCAGAGCTATGTCTACGTTCTGGTCAATGGTGACGAGCTGTTTGCTCCAAAGGATCGTGTCTTTATTATTGAGCAGCGATTCGCGGTAGGTCTTGCGTTCCACTTCTTCCGCGTGGTCCAGCGCATTCTCCAGCGTGCCAAAGCGCTTGATGATCTCGACCGAGCCTTTGTCGCCGATGCCCGGAGCGCCAGGAATATTGTCTATCGAGTCGCCGCGCAGGGCCATCACGTCAATCACCTGCTCGGGGCGTACGCCGAGGATTTCTTCAACCTTGTCGGCATCGCAGATCAGGTTGTCTTTCGGCGGATTCAGCACGCAGATTTTATCGTTCACCAGTTGCAGCATGTCCTTGTCGCTGGAGACAACAAATACCTGGTAGCCTCCGGCAGCGGCTTTGCGGCCCAGGGTGCCAATCACATCGTCGGCTTCAAAGCCCCGCGACTCAAGAATAGGAATGCGGTAAGCCTCAAGCGCACGCCGTATGTACGGCACCTGCTGCGCCAGATCGTGCGGCATTTCGGCGCGTTGCGCCTTGTAACCGAGATAGTCCACCTCTTTGAAGGTCTGCGTCTTGATATCAAACTTGCGGACGGAGGTGACGGCTTTGGCCTGCTCATCGCGAAACGTGGGCCCGGCGACATCGAACACCGCAGCCAGATATTCCGGATTGAAATCCGCGCGCAGCTTGCGCAGCATGTTTACGAAAACATAGGTCGCGGCGGTGGGCACGCCCTTTTTGGTGGACATGGGCCGTTGCCGCGCCATGGCGTGATAAGCGCGGAAGATGAAGGACATCGTGTCCATGAGAAAGACACGGCCCTTCTGTGCGGGTTGAGCATTGGTAGCCAATAGAAAATTCTATCCTAAACAGCGTGCGCGGGACTTTGTTAGAATCGCACCCGTGACCGCACTCAACCAGACTCTTATTCAGGATTTCACCAGCAATTACCAGGATTCAGCCAGGACAATCCATCGGCTGGTCGGTCCGCTCTCAGACGAGCAGATATGGACCAAGCCTTATCCTTATGGAAACAGCATAGGAAATCTTATTCTGCACCTGACCGGCAACCTCAATAATTACTTTGGCGCTGAGATGGGCGGCACCGGCTATGTGCGTAACCGTCCTCTGGAGTTTGCGGAGACATCGCGGATTGCGAAAGATGAACTGCTGAAGCGTTTTGATGAGGCGATTGCCGTTGTGGCGGATGTATTGCTGAAGCAGTCAGAAAGCGATTGGAGCGCCGCGTATTCAGCCAAAGGCATGGAAGAAATTGGCAACCGCTTCAGCGCGTTTCTTCATTGTGCGGCCCATGTTTACCACCACACCGGACAGATCATTTATCTATGCAAGGAAATGGAACGGGGTAGTGGTTCAGTTTGAATTTTTGCGCTTATTCAAACCATTTACAAATCGTCATCTCGAAGGGCGTGGGCGAGTCCCGCGCTTTCATCAGCGGGCGAGTAGCCCTGAGAGACCTTGTGTCTACCTACCAAAACAAAAGGTCCCTCGCCCCTATTCGGGCGCTGAAGACAGCGCGCCCTCATGGACGGGCTTTCGGGATGACGATCTGTTAATAAGCGCATAGAAGCTGCTCCCGCAAAATTTCTCACGTACCAAATCGCAAAATCTCGTCCGCGATCCTCACCGCTTCCACCGCCGGCTTTACATCATGCACCCGCACCACGTGCGCGCCTTTCAGGACTGAAGCTGTAGCGGCGGCGAGCGAGCCGTTGAGACGCTGGTCGGGCGGCGCATCTTTGCCATCGATCGCCAGCGTGCGTCCGATAAAAGATTTCCTTGAAGTCCCCACCAGCAGCGGAAAGCCAAGTTCCTGCAATTGGTCCAGCCCCGCAAGCAGCGGATAGTTCTGGTCAAACTTTTTGCCAAAGCCAATGCCCACGTCGAGCATGATGTGGTCTTTGGCGATACCCTGCGCCAGTGCGGCCTGGGCGTACTCGCGCAGCTCGGCTTTTACTTCAGCAACTATATCGGCTGAGGGCTCCAGGTTGCGCCATTCCTGCGGACGCCCGCGCGTATGCATAAGAATCACGCCGCAATTCAGTTCAACGGCGGCTGTGGCCATCTGCTCGTCCCAGCGCATGGCGCTCACGTCATTCACAATCTCGCATCCGGCATTCACGGCGGCACGCGCCACCTCAGCTTTATAGGTGTCCACGGAAAGGACCGCGTCAGGCCGTTCGCGCAGAACGTCTTCAATCACAGGCAGGATGCGGCGCAGCTCTTCGGCGGCGGGAATGCCGCTTTCCGCCACAGGCGTTCCGGGCCGCGTGGATTCACCGCCCATATCGAGCAGGTCAGCGCCTTCGTCCAGCATCTTCAGCGCGTGGGCCACGGCGTGGTCGCGCGCCATAAATCTGCCGCCATCTGAAAACGAATCCGGCGTGACGTTTAAGATGCCCATCACCAGCGTGCGGGGACCAAGTTCCAGCGTCCGCGTGCGCAAGCGCCATTGAAAGCCAGGTCTCTGCATGGCGGCGATTGTAACGTAGATCGCCGTGATCGCGCGTAATCGCCGTAATCGCCGTAATCGCCGTGATCGGCTTAACGGACTGGAATCTCGTATCAGGAGATGGCGTTGAGCTTGCGATTAATGTATGCCTGCGATCTCGTATAATCACGGCACCTTGATGCCAAACCGATCAAATCGCGCGTCTGTGGTGCTCACTCTTGTGCTGTGCGTTGCCGCATCTCTGGAAGCAGGCGCCGCCGGAGAGAAAAAGCCCGCGCCTAAAAAAGATTTAGGCAAAGACATTGCCGCCGTGCTGAGCCAGCCGCCGCTCAACCGCGCGCACTGGGGCATTGACGTGGTCGATCTCGAGACGGGCAAGGCGCTCTACTCCCAAAATTCCGACCAGTTATTTCTTCCAGCTTCAAACGCCAAGCTTTTTACCACGGCTGCCGCGCTGGCCATCGCCGGGCCGGATTACCGCTTTCACACCACCGTGGAGGCAGAAGGAAAGATCGATGACAATGGCAGGCTGTTGGGCGACTTGGCAATCATCGGGCGAGGCGATCCCAATATTTCCGGTCGTGTGCTGCCTTATCTTTTGAAGACGCAGCGCATGCCTCCGCACACGCAAATTCTGGAAGATATGGCCGACCAGGTGGCGCGCAACGGCCTGAAGATTGTGGATGGCGACCTGATCGGCGACGATACTTTTTACGCCTTTGAGCCTTATGCAGAAGGCTGGGCGTGGGACGACCTGCAATGGATCGATGGCGCGCCGGTTTCCGCGCTCACGTTCAATGACAACGTGGTGTTCATCGACGTATTGCCGGGCGAGCATCCGGGCGACAAAGCCGTCGTCACGGTGGAACCCGAGACCAGCTATTACGAGTTGGATAATCGGGTGGTGACGTCGTCGCTTGGAGTGCCGAAGCGGGTCGGCCTACATCGCGATCCGGGGTCAAAGAAGATTGTGCTCTGGGGATCTCTGCCGCTGGGCGACTCCGGCATGAAAGAGCCAATGTCCATTGAAGACCCGGCGGATTTTGTCGCCCAGTTATTCCGCACCATGCTGGAGCGGCGCGGCATTACCATTCGGGGCAAGACGCGGGCGCGGCATGGAGAAGGCGCGCAGTTCTTTGATCAGCAAATTCCTCATCCGTTGAGCGCACCAGCAGCGGGAGCACCAGCATCTTCAGCAGTTAATCCTCCTGTGCCACAAGCCGCGCAGCCGCAGGAGCCGCCTGATCTCAATCCAGCGTCTTCCACCAAGATTCTGGCCGAGCATATTTCCGGGCCGCTGGTCGACGACATCCGCGTGATCAATAAGACGAGCGAGAACCTGCATGCGGAACTGGCGTTGCGTCTGGCGGGCAAGTTGCGCGGAGATGGCGGATCGTTTGAGGGCGGCATTGCAGCGGTAAAACAGTTCCTGTTGCAGGCCGGACTTAAAGAAGATGAGTTTACGTTTCTGGATGGCTCAGGGCTTTCTCGTCGCGACCTGGTCACGCCTGCCGCAACGGTGCAGTTGCTGATCTATGCATCGCGCCAACCGTGGGGAGCGGCGTTTGAAGAGTCGCTGCCGGTGAGCGGCGTAGACGGATCATTATCAGAGCGATTTCAGAAAACTCCCGCAGTGGGAATGGTCCATGCCAAGACAGGATCGTTAAGCCATGTGAATGCGCTTTCCGGCTACGGGCAGACGCAGGCTGGCAAGCGGTTTGTGTTTTCCATTTTCTGCAACAACCATAATTTGCTCCCGAGCAAGGCGCTGGGGGCGATCGATGCGGTGGTTAGGACAGTGGTGACGGAGGAGAGCTCGGCGAAGTAAAGCAAGGAGAGAAAAAATCCAGCGGCTGTTTTCGGATTTTTTTATTCCCGCTTCTCCTGCCGGGCAAGTAGTGGCTAACGGCCTTATCGGACAGCTGGTTGCAAACCAAAGTATCGCACGATACCTTGGTCCAATTGTTTTTGCTTTCCTCCTCAGGCTTAATAGGCAGCAGGTATGAAACGGAAGAACTAGAATCAGCGGATAAGCAAGGTTATCGGAATTGGAGTCGTCAATGAGCAGCGTACAAATCGGGCAGAAGAGTTATGAGATGCCCCCGCGAGAAGGGATCAGCATCGCGCATTTTCTCACCGTCGCCGATATCGAGCGATCGGCTCGCTACTACGAAAAAGTTTTCGGCGCTCGCATTCTGAGCCTGGGTGACGGCAACGCGCCTGGGTACCTTCAGCTTGCGAATATCTGGATGATTCTGAACGTTGGAGGCGGGCCGACGCCGGATAAGCCGACGGTAACGCTCAGCGTCCCCGACCCTAATCACATCAACAGCTTTATGAACTTCCGCGTTGCGGATATTCAAGCTTGCTATGAATTATGGAAAAGTCGAGGAGCAGAGTTCATCACGGAGCCGATTCCCAAGTACGGCGAGACGCGCTGCTACATCCGCGATCCTGACGGATATATCATCGAGGTGGGACAGAGCACGGACCTCGCGTACGGCTGAGGCTCGGCCTACTTGCATTCATTTTTATTCCAAGCGCTAGGGTAGAATCTTGCGATGCAAGTTCGCCTTCCACTTGCCGGCATACGCGTCATTGATTTTGGACGGTTCATTGCCGGCCCGTATTGCGCCATGCTGCTGGCAGATATGGGCGCTGGCGTGATCCGCGTTGACCGCCGGAATGGCAGCGAAGACCGCTATATCGCCGCAATCACTGAAAGTGGCGAAGGCGGCGGATTTCTTTCCCTCAATCGCAACAAGCGCAACCTCACGCTGGACACGTCGAAGCCGGAATCGGCGGAGATCATTCGGCGCCTGGTCAAAGGCGCGGACGTGATTGTTGCCAACCTGCCGAACAACGTTCTCAAAAGCATGCGGCTGGATTACGAGTCACTCAAGTCCATCAAGCCGAATATTATTCTTGCCCGCATTTCAACTTTTGGTCCTGATGGGCCGTATGCGAACCGAGTTGGTTTTGACACGGTGGCGCAGGCCATGTCCGGCGCCATGAGCCTTACCGGATTTGCCGGGGCGCCAGTCCGCGACATTGTCCCGTTTGAAGATTACGGCACGGCGCTGCACACGGCCTTTGGCGTGATGGTGGCGCTTTACCATCGCGCACAAACGGGCGAAGGACAGATTGTGGATGGGTCTCTTTTAGCTACCGGTATCACCTATGTGCAGGGCTTGCTGGCGGAGCGGTCGGTGCTGGGCATCGAGCGAAAGCCATTGGGCAACACGAGTTTCTATGCGGCTCCGTCCGACGCTTACCAGACGAAAGACGGCTGGATTGTGGTTTCAGCCGTGGGCAATGACATGTTTGCCCGCTGGGCGCGGCTGGTGGGACGCGAAGATTTCATCGGCGATCCCCGCTTTGCCGGCGACCAGCTTCGCGCCGACAATCGCGACGCAATTACCGAAGCGATGAATACATGGCTGGCAACAAGAACGACAGAGCAGGCGATCGCCGAACTGGAAAAAGCCCGCGTTCCTGCCGGGCCTGTGCTGGACTTACAGCAGGTATTGGATGATCCGCAGGTAAAAGCGCGAGAGTTGCTGCGTTACGTCGAACATCCCGGCGCAACCAAGCCGGTTCCGCTAACGGATACGGCGGTGCGGTTGTCGGCTACTCCGGGCGGCATCCGCACACGAGCGGCGGCACTGGGTGAGCATACGGACGAAGTGCTGCGAGAGATCGGGTATGACGATGCCGATATTGTCGACCTGAGGGCCCGGAAAGTAGTTTGACATTCCTGCGACTAACCGATGAATAAAGTGACGGTACCGGTTTCTGAACAGATACCCTGTGTCGAAATATAGGTTCCGTTGAAGTTAGAACCGAAAAGTCCAGACTGAAGATCGCCCTGCACGACTGTTTTTCCTGTGGTACCAGGCTGAGCGTTATCGAAGATTAAAGTACTTCCAGTGCCAATGATGACAGATGCTGGGTCCACAATAGCGCTGGAGAAACATGTTCCGCCTGTGATGGTGGCCGAGCCTGTAGCCGAGAAAAACCCGTTCGCGTCCGGCCCTGTTTGAGTCAGCGTCATATTAGTAACCTGGGAGACAACACCTCCGCTGGAATTAAAATGTCCCATCCAGAACCCGCCAATACTCACCAACTCGCCGACAACATTCCCCTGGTCGAGCGCTGCACATCCGGCGCCCGCAAGCGAATAAGTACCCGAAATGAAGCCGAAGTGGCCGAACGGATGTATGGTGTTCAGCGTTAAAGTCTGGCCGCCCGGCATGAAAGCACAAGGTCGACGCTAAAGTTTCCCGTGTTGTCTATTCCAAGTTTGCCGCTGACAGGAATATCAGTGTTAAAAGAAAAACAAGATAATCCACTGGCGTGCATAACCCCAGAGAGATTGTTCCCCGATTGCAACAGGCTTCCCTGGAGAGTGAAGTTTGTCCCGGGATTCACGGCTGAGGCCTCATTGATCTCATACAAACCGGATTCGAAAGTAATAGGCGTTGGAGTTGGCCCCGGCATAGCGCTGCTGCCGCCGCCGCATCCTGACAGAACGAGACCAATCATCCCAGTAAACACTAATATCAGACCAGAACGCCTCATAATTAGGCTCCTTGATGGCTCCTTCTCAGGTTGGACAGTAAAGGAAGTTCTATGATCAGGATATATATCTTACTGCCAGACTATAAAGATTGGAAGATAGTTAAGCATAGGCTGAATTGAAAAATCGCCGGTTTACCTGAACAGCCGTGTTGTCGGCCATTCTCGTTCAGCAGTTTAGTCTTCAGCCTTGTGTTCTGTTAGGTTCTCCAACTGCCGCCGCCAGTCCAGCTCTTCAACGAATGCGGCGGACTGACGCCATCCAGCTTTTACTTTAACGAAAAGCTCCAGGTACACCTTTTTGCCGAAGCGCTTTTCCAGTTCCATGCGCGCGGAGGTCCCCATTTGCTTGAGCTTCTGGCCGCCTTTGCCGATGAGGATGGCCTTTTGGCTATCGCGTTCGCAAAAGATGGCGGCCGCAATGCGCAGCAGCCTGGGCTTATCTTCAAAACGTTCAACGATGACCGCGGTGGCGTAAGGGACTTCTTTGCCGGTCTGGAGCAGGACTTTTTCGCGAATAATTTCTGACGCAAGAAAGCGCTCCGGCTGATCGGTAAGCTGGTCTTCAGGAAAGTAAGGCGGACTTTGCGGCAGTGCGCGGATGACTTTATCGAGCAGCACTTCCAGACCCTCACCCTTCAGCGCCGAGATCGGGATAACTTCCTGGAATGCATGCAGTTTGCTGTAACGCTCGATAACCGGCAGCAGGCGTTCTTTGTGCAGTCGATCAACTTTATTCAACAGCAGAAAGACCGGCGCGCCAGAATGCTTGACGAGTTCAAGAACTTGCTCATCGGCGGGACCAAAGCGATCAGTGGCGTCAACCAGCAGCAAGACGAGGTCGCGCGACTCAAGCGCGGCGTGAATTTCCTGCATCATTTTGCGGTTGAGGCGGCTATCCGGCTTGTGCACGCCCGGCGTATCGATAAAAACGATCTGGCCTGGGGGACGTTTGCCTTTTGCCTTGACGTTGAGAATGCCCTGGATATTCATGCGCGTGGTCTGCGGCTTTTCCGTGACGATGGCGATTTTCTCGCCGACCAGCGCGTTGAGCAGCGTGCTTTTACCGGCATTGGGCCGGCCGATAATCGATACAAAGCCTGAATGTTTCTGCGCCATTATGCCTCTGCTTGCCGCGGTGAAGAATCAGCCTGTTCCGGCTGCGACCGGGAAACCCTGACCTTTTCTATTTTGCGATCTGTGGACTCAAGGATTTCAAAACGAAGACCTTCATCCTCGACGACCTCGCCGGGTTGAGGGATGCGCCCGGCGATGGTGCTGACTAAGCCGCCGACGGTGGTGGTATCGCGCTGGTCAAGGCGCATGTCAAACAGGTCTTGCAGCCGGCCCACGTCAACCGTGCCCTGCATGACGTACGCTAGATCACCTTCACGAACAATGTCATGAGAGAGCTCATGCTCGTCGCGAATTTCACCGACGATTTCCTCTACCAAATCTTCCAGAGTGACAAGGCCCGCGACGGAGCCATATTCATCAATCACAATGGCCATATGGATGTTGTCTTTCTGCATCTCGCGCAAAAGCTGTGAGGTCATTTTGGTCTCAGGAACAAAGAGCACGGGCCGCACGAGCTTGGCGACCGTGGTGGTGCGGGCATCGGCTTCAGGAAGCTGAATGAGATCATGCGCCAGCACCATGCCTTCAATTTGATCGATGCTGCTGGAGTACAGGGGTACGCGGGAATGCGGCTTTTCACGCAACAGAGAAGTGAATCGCTCAATAGTAGTAGTGGAGGGCACGGCGAAAATATTAGGGCGCGGGGTCATCACGTCACGCACAGTCTTGTCGCCAAACTCCACCACAGACTGAATGAGCTGGCGGTCACTCTCCTCCAGAATGCCTTCTTCTTCCGCGGCTTCAATCAGCGCGTCAACGGCTTCTGAAGGATGCTCATGCTCTTCCGGCTCATGCGGCTCAGCCAGTGCGGCAACAGACAGCCCGAAGCCAAGAACGATAGTGATGGGCAACATGAGATAGATGAGGACCTGCAAAAGTGGAATGAATTTCACCAGCCACGCGCCGCGCGTCCGCGTGAAGAGCATGTAAGGCAACAGGCGGTTGCAAACAATAATGACCAGAATAATGCCGATGATGGCTTGCACGGTTTCCGGCCAGGTCCAATGCGTGTCTCGAAAAACAAGATAGCCGATGATGAAGGCGACGGAAGCCGTGCTGAGCTGCGTGAGGACAGAAAAGGTCAGGGCCGCGCGCTGGCTGGAACGAAGCAAACGAGGCTCAACCAGATTCTCAAAGGCCTCAATGTTTTCCTGAAATTCACGGCTCAGGAATTTGCCGCTCTCAGTGTAAAGCCGCTCCACGTATGAGACGAGTACCAAAAGCGCGCAGAGCAAAAGAACCACGGTGTATAGCGCAAGCAGGGTCATTGCTTGCTCCTGCGGACGGAGGAGGTCACGCGTTTGGCGACAGCGGTGTTGCGGCGACTGCGGGCTGATTTTGCAATGGTGACGGTTGGCTGTGCTTTAGCCGCTTTGCCGCCTGAATGCGTGCGGTCGATGAGCGAAGCAGGCAGCTTGAGTTGAGACCGCAGACGCGCCTCGGCGCGGGCCATACGTCCATTATCCGACTCATGGTCATAGCCGGCGAGGTGCAGCATGCCGTGCAGCACCAGGATTTTTAGCTCGGCTGCCAGGCTGTGGCCGTAACGTTGAGCGTTTTCGCGGGCGATCTGGGCAGAGATGGCAATGTCACCGCCGGAGCGTCGGGGGAAAGAGAGCACGTCGGTTGGCTTGTTTTTGCGGCGGAAGCGGCGATTGAGCTCGTGCAGGCGCTTGTTGCTGGCGATCAGAATATCGACTTCGCCCTGGACTTCCGCGAGTTTTTGCGCGCGCACGGCAAAGCGCTGAAGCTGCGCCGCGCTTACGCTTCGGGGGTACGCGCCGGAGATAGGTGGTTCGAAAATTACCATCATCAAACTTTTAACGCCAAGTTGCAAAGCGGGATCCGTTCTGGTCAAAACAAAGCGGGAGGGCTTTGCCCTCCCGCCAATATTCTACTAAATTGCTACTGTTGCAGAGGGGGCTCGTTGGGCTCCTGCTGCGGCTGCACCTCGCGCGGCAGCTCCAGCGACATTTGCTGGCTGCGCGACCGTTCGTCGTAAGCGCGGACGATGCGCTGGACGAGGTGATGGCGGACGACGTCTTCTTCAGTGAAATAGTTGAAGAAAATCCCTTCCACCGGCTTGAGCACATCGGCCGCCTCAAGCAGGCCGCTGCGCTTGGCGTTTGGCAGATCGATCTGCGTAACGTCCCCGGTGATTACGGCCTTGGAGTTGAAACCCATGCGCGTCACAAACATCTTCATTTGTTCAGGCGTCGTGTTCTGGGCTTCGTCCAGGATGATGAACGAATCATTCAGCGTGCGGCCGCGCATAAAGGCGATGGGCGCAATCTCAATGACGTTCTTTTCCAGGAAGCGATCCACGCGCTCCGGCTCCATCAGGTCATAGAGCGCGTCATACAGCGGACGCAAATACGGATCGACTTTTTCCTGCAAAGTTCCAGGCAGAAAGCCCAGACGTTCGCCGGCTTCAACCGCGGGCCGCGCCAGGATAATCCTATTCACCTTTTTCGCGTTCAGCGCCGAAACAGCCATCGCCACTGCCAGATACGTTTTGCCCGTCCCTGCCGGCCCGATGCCAAACACCATGTCATATTTTTCAATCGCATCAATGTACCGACGCTGGTTCATGCTCTTGGGCTGCACCTGCCGCTTGCCAAATGACCGTTGCTTTCCCGCCTCAGCCATACCGCGCAGCGTCGCGGTTGAGTCGGCCACCACCACGCGCAGCATTGAGTTCAGATCAGCATCAGTAAATTCCTGGCCAGTGCTGCCAAGGTGATCAAAGTCAGTAAATATCTGCTCAGCGCGGGCCACGTCCCGGGCGGCGCCTTCCAGTTGTACGGAATCCGATTTCAGGTCAATGTTTACGTTCAGGCCGCTCTCCATCACCTGGAGATTCTCATCGCGGATACCAAACAGTTTCTGGATATTAGGGACGATTTCTATATTTTTCTTCATTCAGTTTTTTGGGATTGCCCTCTCATGGCGCACTTCTCGCCAGACTCCGTGCTCGCGCACAGAGAACATAAGATTGTTTTGTGCATGGAAACGCAGGATTGTTGGCTCACCGGAACGCGGAGGTATTACCATTGGCCTGAGAGTACCGCCGTTATTTGCCCAAGTCAACAAAGTTCCTGCACGCTTTAGTCCGCACTAACATTAGATGCTCGACAGCGGCTTTCGGCGGCAGGATTAGGGTCACTCACCAGCGTCTCTCTCATTTCCGATCTCCTGTTGACGTGGCTTAGTGCGTTATCTCTCTCACTTCTCTCTCGGTTCGATTTCTTGGGTGACGCGGCTAAGACGGCGTTAATCCCTCTGCTTCTCTCAGAGTCTGATCTCTCCCAGATGACGTGGCTTACAGCATCCAGAACTAAAGCCGGTTTTAAGGGATGAATCCTAACCTTTGCCTGTCATCCTCCTTAATTTCAGTTGTGAAGTCTTTTATTCGCGTTTTTCGCGTAAATTCGCGGCTAATCCTGCCTTCCTGATCTGCGCCCATCTGCGTAATCTGCGGCTAAATCCGGGTTTGTTGCGTAATCCGCGGCAAGCTCCCACCCGCTCCCGCCATTGACCCAGGCCCTTAAACCCAAGTAAAATAGCATCTTCGGCCTGACCCTCCGAAAAACTCTTTTGATAGGAACCATACAGTCACAATGGCAAATCATTTTTCTGCGGTGAAGCGTGCGCGCCAAACCACCAAACGCACGGAAGACAACCGTTCCAACACGTCCCGTCTGCGCACCGCGCTGCGCAAGCTGCGTGAGAGCATGGCCACCGGCGACTCCAAGGCCGCCAATGAAGCGTTCGGCAACACCGTTTCCATGATCGATAAAGCCGTAAAAAAGGGCGTCATCCACAAGAACACCGGCTCGCGGTATAAATCCCGCCTGAGCGCCCGCGTGGCCGCGGTAAAGAAGTAAATCGAGCCGCCAGAAGTAGATCATCAAGGAAGATTCTGCGAGAGCCTGCCTGGACCGGGGGCTTTTGTTTTTACCGCGGAGTTCATTCGCCTCCATTCGCGGCTCATCTTTTCTTCCTTACTGTGGCGTGAAATCCCGCACATTTGCCACCGTCTTTGCATCCAGCTTCTGCAGCACTGCCACCAGCAGGTCCACCATCTTGTCGAAGTCGCCGCGGTTCATAATGCCGTTGTGCGAATGTGTATAACGCACCGGGACCACCATGTTCACGGTGGGAGCGCCGCCATTGCTCTTCTGTATCTCGGCGGAATCGTCGCCATAGCCCTGGATCAGGTCGCTTTGCAGCGGGATGGATTTCTCTTTTGCCGCCTGCTTGATCAGCGAGACTAATTTGAGATTTGGCAGCGCGCTGGAATCATAGAGAAAAATTCCCGGCCCGCCGCCCAGCAACTCTTGCGCTTCTTCAGGATGCACACCGGGAGCGTCGCGCGTGACGCCGCCTTCAATCGCAATGCCAATCTCCGGCTTTACCAGGTCGGCTGCCGTATGCGCACCACGCAGCCCAATCTCTTCCTGCACTGTGGCCACCCAGAAAATCTGGTTGGGATGCGGCGCATGTGCCAGCTTCTTCATCGCTTCAATCACCACGGCGCAGCCCACGCGGTCATCCCAACCTTTGCCCAGATAGTTTTGTGTCCCGTTCATTACCGCAAAAGTCGCGTCCGGAACCACGGGATCACCCGGCTCAAGACCCATTGCCGCCACTTCCGCTGCATTCTTCGCGCCCACATCAAGAAAGACCGATTCGCGCGGATAAACTTTAGTCCGCTCCTCCTGCGGCACAATGTGAATGTCGCGAATGCCGGTGATCGCCCGCACCGGGCCTTTCGATCCAATGATTATCCAGCGCTGATCCACGAGCGCCTGATCCAGCCAGCCGCCCAGCATCTGCATAGTGAGATATCCATCATTGCTCACGCGCCGCACCATGCCGCCCAGTTCGTCCATATGCGCGTCCACCATAATGCGCGGGCCGCTTGTGCCTTGCACCGCGATTACCGAGCCCAGTCCGTCATAGCTCAATTTTTCCGCCAGCGGCTTCATGCGTTCCACCATGATCTTGCGAACCGGCTCTTCAAAACCGGAAGGCCCCGGAGCGTCCGCCAGCATTTGCAGAAGTTGCTGCGTCTCATCGCCGGCAGCGGCCGGACGCGATTGAGCAAAGCTAGGCAAAGAGAAGAGCAGAAGCAGGGAAGCGCAGATTTTCATAGCGGGAGCATGGTACCAGACGCCATCATGGAATCGAGCAGCAATGCTGTTAAAAAATACGCACTCTGTGCGATGGAGAGCTGCTGGCAGTGGCATAATAGCATCACTTTTCAGCCAAAAAAGCGCGGGTGTTCGGGAGGTGACCTTTGGCAGACCACGCTCAAGCTGCTCTAACAACCGATGCTGTTCAATCGGCGGAACCTGCAGCCATTCCTCAATCCGAATCTCCCGCCCCGGCGGAACATTGGGGCCTGGCTACCCGCATTGCTTTCCGGTTCTGTGTTGCTTACTTCACTCTCTTCAGCCTGAGCAACCAGATTCTGGGCGGGCTAATACAGATCCCCAAAGTGGATATCCCAGAACTGTCTTCGCTGTGGCCCCTGAAGCACATCACATTCTGGGCCGCCACCCATGTATTTCGCATAAAGCATGAGCTCGTTTACACCGGCAGCGGCAGCGGTGACAAGACATTCGACTGGGTGCTGGCTTTCTGCCTGCTGGTGATTGCTGCCGTGATCACACTCGTTTGGTCGATTCTGGATCGCCGCCGCCCCAATTACGTGACTTTCCACAAGTGGTTCCGGCTCACGTTGCGCTTAGCGCTTGCTTCAGAGATGTTTCTGTACGGCCTTGCCAAGGTGATTCCGTTGCAGATGCCGTTTCCTTATCTCACGCGCCTGCTGGAGCCTTATGGCAACTTTTCTCCCATGGCGGTGCTTTGGTCGTCTATTGGGGCTTCCACCTCGTATGAAATCTTTGCTGGCTGCGCCGAGACACTGGGTGGCCTTCTTCTCCTGACCCCGCGGACCACAACTCTTGGAGCGCTGGTCTGCCTCGCGGACATGATTCAGGTCTTCATGCTGAATATGACCTATGACATGCCGGTCAAGCTCTTCTCCTTTCATCTGATTCTGTTTTCTCTCTTCCTCTTGGCTCCCGATGCGCGCAGAATAATTGACTTCTTCTTTACTAGTCGTGCCGCCGCTCCTTCGCGGCAATACGCTTTATTCCGCTCTGCGCGCGCCAACCGCCTAGCCGTGGCTTTGCAGGTTGCCTTTGGCTTGTACCTGCTCGGCATGGGTGTTTATTCAGGAATTGAGGCCTGGCACACCTATGGCGGCGGACGCCCCAAGTCCGCGCTCTATGGCATCTGGAATGTCGATGAGATGTCCATTGACGGCCAGCCTCGCTCTCCATTGTTTACTGACAAGGACCGCTGGCGTCGCGTGGTTTTTGATTTCTCCGCCTTCACGTCATTCCAGCGGCCGGATGACACATTTACCGGATACGGATCAGCCATCAATGAAAAAGAACATACCATTGGCTTGACCAAACCTGCGGACAAGAATTGGAAAGCCGCCCTAACCTATACTCGTCCTGCCCCCGACCAGCTTGTTCTGGCCGGCTCCATGGATGGCCATCAGGTTGAGATGAAATTGAAGCTCTTGGATCGCGATAAGTTCAACCTGGTCAATCGCGGTTTCCACTGGATCAACGAATATCCATTCCAGCGTTGACGACTTGGGGCTTAAGAGGGCTGATCAGGATCATCGCCCGCGTCGTCGTGCTCGCCGCGTTTGCGCTCGCGCTCTTCCATCATGGCGATGCGCGGGATCAACCAGCGTTTGCAGCTCTGACTGAGCACTGCCCATCCTACCCATCATGCCGCCACCAGCTCTGCCCTGGTAGATGCCCTTTCGCATCAGCCTGTCGATAAAGAAATAACCACCAACCAAGAGCACGGCGATCACGATGATCCAGGTCAAGCCAGCTGCGTCAATCAAGAAATAGGCGGCGATCAAAACGTCTTCTCCGAATCCAGCAGGATCGTCACCGGCCCGCTGTTCACCAGTTCGACTTCCATCATGGCCTGAAACTGTCCGGTCTCGCAGCGCACGCCGGCCGCCCGCACTTTGTCGACAAAATACTCATAAAGACGCTTGGCCTCTTCTGGCCTTGCCGCTGCGTCAAACGACGGACGCTTGCCCCGCCGCACATCACCATAGAGCGTAAATTGTGAAACCACCAACACCGCGCCGCCGGAATCCTGTACGGAAAGATTCATCTTTCCCTCTGGGTCTTCAAAGATTCGCAAGCCTATGATCTTTTCGACCAGGTAATCCGCCGCCTCTTCATTGTCGGCCTTGCTCACGCCCAGCAGCACCAGCAAGCCCGCGCCGATTTCGCCGACCACGTTGCTTTCCACCGTCACGCGGCAGCGGCTCACGCGTTGGATTGCAGCTCGCATGGGAATAAATGTAGCAGAGAGCACTCAGCAATCAGCAGTCAGCACTCAGCCAAAGAAACTCGCAATTAGCAAACTGGCAATTGGCCAAAAAGACCAGCCACGAATTAACGCGAAACACGCGAATCATTTCATTGAGTTCTTGATTCGTGTTCATTCGCGGAATTCGCGGCTAGTTCTTCTTGATCTGCGGTCATCAGCGGAAATCTGCGGCGATATTCTTCTGCCGGCTGCTGAGCGCTTCCCGTGGGACGAAATGCACAATCTACTTGCTGATTGCGAATTACCAGCTGCTCCCATAAAATCGCGGGTTCGTTCAACCCTTCCTTCGGAGTTCAACCAATATGCTGCATCGCCTTCATCTGTATCGCGTGATGCTGCTGTCATTGTGTTGGGTGCTGAGCAGTTTTGCCCTTGCGCAGCAGCCCCAGAACACGCAGCAGCCTTCGTCTTCTCAAAACCCAGCGGCATCGCAAAATCCCGCCAGTCCGGAGCAAGCCACGCCCGGAACTGAATCCAAAGCCAACGCAGTCACAGACAATGCGACGCCCAACAAAAAGCCCGCGCCGGAAACGCCCGCCATCCATAACGACGTGGTCATTAAAGGCGGAACCATCCTCACGGTAACGCATGGCAAGATTGAAAACGGCAGCATCTATATCCATAACGGGAAGATCGCCGCCGTGGGGCAGAGCGTGAATGCGCCAGCTGGGGCCACCGTGATTGACGCCAGCGGAAAGTTCGTGATGCCGGGCATCATCGATTCACACTCCCACATCGCACTGGACGATGACGTGAATGAAGCCACCAGCCCGATCACGCCGCAAATGATGATGCGCGATGCTTTTGATTACAACGACAAGGCAATTTATCGCGCGCTGGCTGGCGGCGTTACCACGTCACTGCTGCTGCACGGTTCAGCCAACATGATTGGCGGCCAGGCCATTGTGATCAAACATAAATACGGTCTGGGTAAGGATGAGCTGCTGTTTCCCGGCGCGCCACAATCTATCAAGTTTGCCAGCGGCGAGAACCCGAAGCGTGTCTATGGCAGCAGAAACCAGCTTCCTTCCACGCGCATGGGAAATTTTGAAGTGATGCGCGCAGCCTTTATTGAAGCCCGCGAGTACATGCGCACCTGGGATGACTACGACGCAAAAGTAAAAAAGGGCGACAAGGACGCCACGGCGCCCAAGAAAGACCTGAAGCTGGAAGCGCTGGCTGACATTCTTCGCGGCAAGCTGCTGGTGCAGATCCACTGCTACCGCGCCGACGAATTTCTCACTGAGATGGCCTTGGCAAAGGAATTTGGCTATAAGATCCGCGCCTTCCATCACGCGCTGGAGGCGTATAAAGTGGCCGATAAAATCGCCGCCGAAGGAGTTGCCATCGCCACCTGGCCAGACTGGTGGGGCTTTAAGTATGAAGCGTGGGACGGCATTCCCTGGAACGCCGCTATCTCCGCGCATAAAGGCGTGCGCGTGGCGCTTAAGAGCGATTCAGAAGACGTGACTCGTCGGCTGAATCAGGAAGCCGGCAAAGCGATCCACTATGGACTGACGGAAGATGAAGCGCTGAAAGCCATCACTCTGAACCCGGCATGGATCATCGGCGTTGATGATCGCGTTGGGTCGATTGACGTGGGTAAAGACGCTGATATTTCAATCTGGAACAGCTATCCACTTTCTTCTTCTGCGCTGGTGGATAAAGTCCTAATTGATGGCGATCTTTATTTTGACCGCTCGCTTCCCGGACTCGGTCTTACACACTACAAGGAGGTCCAGTAACCATGCTGAAAAAATTGATTGTTGTCATCGCCCTTGTAGCCGGCATTTCCGCGCAAAGTGTGAATGCGCAGAGCAAGAAAACTAAATCCGCTCCGGCTCCAGCGGCGCACTCAAACGCTGCGGCTGCCGCGCAAAATGAAACCATTGCGCTGAAAGGCGGCAAGCTGCTCACCATCACGCACGGAGTGATTGAAAACGGCGTGGTGGTAATGCATAACGGCCGGATCACCGCAGTCGGCGGCCCAGGAACGGCGATTCCTTCAGGCGCTAAGGTGATCGACGCTACAGGAATGACTGTCTATCCCGGCCTGATCGATTCGGAAACTCACCTGGGCCTGACGGAAATTTCCGCCGACCGTATGACCAATGATGAAATTGAAATGAGTGACGAGATCATGCCGCACATGCATGTTTACGACGCCTTTCATGCCGAAACCGCGCTGATCCCTGTGACGCGCCTCAACGGCATCACCAATGCCATTGTTGCTCCAGCAAATGGTGACACGCTGCCCGGTCAGGATTCGTTCATCCAACTGGCGGGCCCGTCCGCCACGGAGATGCTGACCGTGCGCGACATCGCCATGCCTCTCAACTTTACCGGCGCACAACGCCGCAACCAAAGCTTTGAACAGGCCAAGTTCCCCTTTACCCGCATGGGCATGGCAACGCAACTGCGCCAGGCTTTTATCGACGCGCTAGATTATGACCAGAAGCTTGCGGCCTATGACAAGAAGAAGTCCAGCTCAGACACGAAGGACAAGGAGAAGGCCGGCAGTCCTCCAAAGCGCGACCTGAAGCTTGAGGCGCTGCTGCCGTATCTGCACGGCAAAAAGCCCGTCGTGCTGGCTGCTGAACAAGCAAATGATCTGCTCACGGCACTGGAACTGGCCAATGAGTTTCATCTAAAGATAATCCTCAATCACGTAACACACTCGGCCAGCCTGCTGGATAAGATCGCCGCCACCGGTCTGCCCGTGATCATTGGCCCCATTTACGAGCAGCCAAAAGATTCTGAGCGGTATGACGCGGTTTACAGCATGCCGGCGCAATTGGCCAAGCGCGGCGTTAAGATTGCTTTCGCGTCTTACGATTCACACCAGGCGCGCAACCTGCCTTATGCCGCCGGTTATGCTGTCGGCTTTGGATTGTCGCCCGAGGAAGCGCTCAAAGCCATGACCATTAATCCCGCGCAGATTTGGGGCGTGGACAAAGATCTGGGCTCGCTTGACGTAGGGAAGATGGGCAACGTCGTTGTCGCCAACGGCGATCCGCTGGACGTGAAGACCGACGTGAAACACGTCTTTATTCAAGGCCAGGAAATTCCTTTGGTAAGCAAACAGACGGAGCTGCGCGACCAATACTGGAAATAATCGATAACGGGGGCCAGCGGCATTCTTGCGTCGGCTCCGGTTATTTTTAGAGCAGTTCCGCTGCATACCCGCTGTAGTCTTCAGCATTTCACTAGCTCATCGCGCCAGAGCCAGGGCTACAATTATTCCAGTGGTTTTTATCTGAAATGAGTGATCTGGGAAAGCTGCTGCTGGTGCTTGGCGGCGTGATCGCGCTGGTAGGCGCGGCTTTGCTGCTGGCAGGACGTTTCAACCTGCCGCTGGGCCGCTTGCCTGGCGACATTGTCTATCGCGGGAAGAATAGTGTCTTCTATTTCCCTCTGACTACCTGCATCGTCATCAGCGTGGTGCTGTCACTGCTATTCTGGCTCTTTGGGAGACATCGCTAGCCAGTGCTATTCAGCTGATTATTTTGTCGGCGCGGGCGCTGGGCCTTCCGGCTGGCAAACGCCTGTGGTGCCTCCGCTTAGGCCGAAATAGCAAAAACATGGTCTTGCGCAGATGGTCGAGCGTGTGCAGGGACTTCCGCACGCGGTGGGAGTGGCGGAAGTTGTCTGCAGTTGACGGACAGATAAAGCCCCTGCGGAAAGAGCGGCTGTGAGCATGGCAGCCAACAGGAATCTTTTGGTCATGTGAATTGCTCCTTCGGTAAAAGCAGGGATTCAAATAATCTGTCGCAAAAATACAGAAATAATCGTAACGCCGGACGCGGCTTTCGAGGCCGTTCCTGCGCAGAAAAATTCTTGGAGTAGAGCCATTTTGGAACTGCAGCTCTCCTGTTGTTAAACTCACTTGAATGTCCTTTGCCGACCAACTGGGGTTCACTTTTGAGCAGGCGCCCACGCGTCGCATCTGGCGCGTTGCCGATCTGGTGAGCGCTGTTCGCACTACTGTGGAGCGCGCCTATACCGACGTGTGGGTTGAAGGCGAGATTTCCAACTTCCGTCCGGCGGAATCAGGGCATCTTTACTTCACGCTGAAAGATGGTGACGCGCAGCTACGCATTGTGATGTTCCGCAGCCAGGCTCGACTACTGCGTTTCCGTCCTGAGGCTGGGATGCAGGTGATCGCGCGCGGACGCGTGACCATCTATGACGCGCGGGGCGAACTGCAACTCTCGGCGGAATTTCTGGAACCCGTGGGGGCTGGCGCTTTGCAAGTGGCATTTGAACAGCTCAAAGCGAAACTGGCGCAGGAAGGCTTGTTTGACGCCACGCGACGCAAACCCATTCCTCCATTGCCCAGGCGCATTGGTCTGGTGACTTCTCCGCGCGGCGCTGCCTTGCAGGACATGCTGAATATTCTTGCGCGCCGCCATGAAAATGTAGGCATACAGATTTATCCCGCGCAGGTGCAGGGCGAGACCGCTGCTGCGGAAGTGGCGGCAGGCATCAAGCATTTCAATCGCGCCAAAACCGTGGACGTAATCATCATTGCGCGCGGCGGCGGCTCCATTGAAGATCTAGCGGCATTCAACGACGAAGCTCTGGCCCGCACTATCTCCGCTTCCACGCTGCCGGTGATTTCAGCCATAGGGCATGAGACGGATTTCACTATCGCAGACTTTGTTGCCGACCTGCGCGCGCCCACGCCTTCCGCAGCAGCCGAGATGGTGATTGAGTCCAAACATCGTCTGGCAGAGCACCTTGCCCACCTGCACCAGCGGCTGGGCCGCGCGACGCGCTATCGGTTGCTGATGGCGCGCAATCATTTGCAGGAGCTTTCACAGCACGGCGCTTTCGCGCGCATACAGGACCTGATGGTGCGACGGTCACAGCGGCTGGACGAGCTTTCCTACCGGCTGGCCGCGAACTACCGTACGTTGCTGCACGATTATCGCAGGCGGCTGGATATTGCCGCTTCACGCGTGTGTCACTATGATTTCCGCCGGTCGCTGGCCATGGTGCGCGGCCAGCTCGACGCCGGCACGGAAGCCATGGTCCACGCTTTCCAGTCACATCTAGCAGTACGGCGTTCCCACGTGGAGCGACTATCCGCGCAGCTGAATGCGCTTTCACCAGTCAAGATTTTGGAACGCGGGTACGCTCTGGTGTTTGACGAAACCGGCGCGCTGGTAAAAGATGTGTCACAGCTCGCGGCAGGCTCTGAGATTTCCGCGCAAGTGGCGCGAGGCAGGTTCACTGCCGAAGTGAAAAAGACATCTACGGAGTGAGATTGGGACTGCTGACGGAGTAAAGAAGTTTTGTCCCGAGGCACAAGTATTAGGCGGTAGGGTTCCCTCCCTTCGGCAAGCTCAGGGTCAGGATTTCAGAAAAAGTTAAACCCCTTCGGGCACGTCCTGCACCAGCTCCAGCAGAACGCCACCGGTGCTGGAAGGATGGACAAAGACATAAAGGTGTCCGCCGGCGCCGATCTTGATTTCCTCGGAAACAAAGCGCGTGCCGGTCTTCTTGAGGTTCTCAACGGCCTGCGTGAGATCGGGGACATGGATAGCGACGTGGTGCAGGCCTTCACCGCGCTTCTCAACGAATTTGGCAATCACCGAATCAGGGCTTGTGGCTTCCAGCAGCTCAATACGGCTCTGGCCCAGCGGAACCATCGCCACCTTGACCTTCTCATGCGGCACGGTTTCTTCACTCAGGACATCGAGCCCGAGCTGTTCATAGAATTTGCGCGCCTGCGCCAGCGATTTAACGGCGATCCCGAGATGGTCAATGGTGTGCATGAGTACAGCTCCTGGCTACTAGCCGCTAGCTTGGATCGCGGCTATTGGCTCTTGTTCTTACGGTCAACAAAAAACATTTACGGTTCAACAAAAAACCGATTCCCTCAAGAAATGCCATTCCGAAGCGTAGCGAGGAATCGGCTCCGCTGCTTTAAAGGCTTCCGCTATGCTGCAGCAGAGCAGCTCCCTCACCTATGCCGCAAAGATACCAGCAGCAGTTAGTTGTAATGCCCGGCTTCGGTTCGGGATGGCATGTCGTGAAACCTGAAATGATTCTAAACTTCAATCGCGAGCTCTCCTTGCCTCCGCGGTGAAATCAGATCTTCTCGGCCGTCGTGAAGCTACCCACAATCTCTTCCACCAGCGAATAGGGATCACGCTTATGCTCGGCGATTTCGGCGGCGAGGCGCGTGATCTCTGCTTCCGGCAAGCGCTCATTCAATAGCCGTTCCAGCAGCCCATCGCGCAACATTTCAATCAGCCGTTCACGCCAGCTTGAAATCTTCTTCTTTAACAGGAGATCTTTCTGTTGAAGAAACTGCTCGTAATTCACGATTGCCGCCGCCAGTTCGGGAATGCCACGGCCGTCCATGGCCACGGTCTTAATGATCGGCGGAGTCCATTTGTCGGAGCGGATGGCCAGCGACTGCATGGAGCGTATTTCGCGTTCAACGCGGTCCGCGCCTTCGCGGTCACTCTTGTTGATCACGAAAATATCGGCAATTTCCATGATGCCGGCTTTGATGGTCTGCACGTCGTCACCCATGCCGGGGACGAGAATCACCACAGTCACATCGGCCAGGCGTACGATATCGATTTCATCCTGACCCACGCCGACCGTTTCAATCAGCACAATATCTTTGCCCGCGGCGTCGAGCACGGTAGCGGCATCGGTGGTTGTGCGAGCCAGCCCACCCAGGTTGCCGCGCGTGGCCATGCTGCGGATGTAGATGCCCGAATCAGCGTGATGCGACTGCATGCGTATGCGGTCTCCCAGGATCGCGCCGCCGGTGTATGGGCTGGTGGGGTCCACGGCAAGAATGCCGATCGTGCGCTCCTGCTTGCGATATTCGCGGGCAAGCTGATCGACCAGCGTGCTCTTGCCTGCGCCGGGAGCGCCGGTAAGCCCGATGACGCGGGCGCGTCCGGTGAAGTTGAACAGGGCTTTCAGCAGCTCGCGCGATTCAGGATGGTTATCTTCAATGGTGCTGATGGCACGCGCCAGCGCGCGCACGTCGCCTGCGCGTATGCGATCGACCCAAGGTTGGAGGTTGGTGGACATTGTTGTAGTGCGCAATAGAAAGCACCGTACTGCATGCACCAATTCAGGCCGTTAACCTAGAGACGTAGCATGCTACGTCTCTACCATCGGTCCATCGTTAGTCCTTCAGCAACTGCCGGGCGATTACCAGCCGCTGGATTTCACTAGTGCCTTCGCCAATGGTGCAGAGTTTCACGTCGCGATAGAACTTTTCCGCCGGATAATCTTTTATAAAGCCGTACCCGCCGTGAATCTGCACGCATTCGTTCGCGCACTTCACGGCTACCTCGCCGGTATAAAGCTTGGCCATGGACGATTCCTGTGTTGTCTTCATACCTGCATCTTTCATCGATGCAGCGCGCATGGTGAGCAGTCGTCCGGCATCAATTTCCGTGGCCATATCCGCCAGCTTCCATTGTATGGCTTGGAATTCGCTGATAGCCTTGCCGAACTGCCGGCGCTGCTTGGAATATTTGAGCGCCGCTTCATACGCGCCCTGCGCCATCCCTAGCCCGAGCGCGGCGATGGAGATGCGGCCGCCATCGAGCACGCGCATGGCATCGACAAAGCCCTGACCTTCTACGCCGACCAGCGCTTCTTCCGGAACGTGGCAATCTTCGAAAATCAGTTCAGAGGTATCACTGGCGCGCAGGCCCAGCTTGTTTTCCTTTTTCCCGGGACGAAAACCTTTGGTGCCTTTTTCCACGATGAACGCCGAAAGGCCGTGGGTGTGCGCGGTCTTATCGGTGACGGCAATCACCACGGCGACATCGGCATAATGGCCGTTGGTGATAAAAGTCTTGGTGCCGTTGAGCACCCATCCGCCTTTCTTGCCTTTGCGTACGGCGCTCATACGGGCGCCGCCCGCGTCAGAGCCGGAGCCGGGTTCAGTCAAACCCCACGCGCCCAGCCACTCACCAGTGGCCAGCTTGGGAACATACTTCTTGCGCTGCTCTTCATTGCCGGCAAGAAAAATATGGTTGGAGCAAAGTGAGTTGTGGGCCGCCACGGTGATGCCCACGGACCCATCGACGCGCGAAAGCTCTTCAATGGCGATCACGTATTCCACGTAGCCCAGTCCTGCGCCGCCATATTCAGCAGGGAAGATGATGCCAAGAACACCCATCCGGCCCAATTCCTTGATGGTTTCCATGGGGAAGTGATTAGCTTCATCCCACTTCATGACATTGGGAAGGATTTCGCGCTCGGCAAATTCGCGCAAAGATTTCTTGAGTTGTAACTGTTCGTCAGTAAGTTGAAAGTCCATCGTCTTCCTTTTTTGTCGCTTCGCTCCAACCCGCTTTTGCGGTTTCGATACACAATGCTGTATTCCGCCCTGATGCAGGCGGCTCGGCGATCCGGCCTCGCCGCCTTTCGTGTCCTTTATATGTCGCTACACTCCAAACCGCTTCTGCAGTGTCGATCCTGCGAACTTCTTTGAATATCGGCACAGGCAAGAGTGCCTGTGCCACATTCTTCAATGGACTATGTCGCGTTCGCAAAAGCGGCTGTGCCACATTTCTTTGATGCCTGCGAGCAAAACAGATGATTATTTCACAGTGAAAGGGTGAGCGGAAAATGATATAGACCAGCAGCACACCGGGGGGCTAGATCGCGCCGGGTTGCTTTGTGCGATCTCTGGAAATGGCTTCCCAAATTCGGGCGATTGCGCCCGCAATCAAAAGCACAATCAGAAAGTCGGCAGTAATCCCCACTGGAAGATACTGGTGTACATCCACAAATCCACCTCGCCTGAGAATGGCGAATGGAATGCCACGTCGGACGATAAATCACAACAGGGATCATGCCGCAAAACGTCAATACAATTTGCGATCGCAGAAATGGCTCCTGTTGCCAAGAGGCTGATTGAATATCTGAAGCGGAAGCTGAGCAATAGCTTTGTTTCCTTTGGCGATCCAGTCAATCGCAGACGTGGCGGTCCATAACCACGGATTGTAGCGCCAGAGTTGGTCCATTAATCAAACTTTGTGGCTATTAATGGCGCCATTTTGCCAGTCATGCCAAAGAACGATTTAGAACCAGCAAGGGTGTGCAGCCCTTATCTTCCATGAAGCGGGTGGCATACCTGGACCAGAGAAGCGCATCCAAGATAGTCGATGAAACGCATAAATAAGCAATTATTCCTTAGCATCTTCCTCTATATAGGCCTCTGTGGTGCGCCGATGATTTGCGTGCCGAACCACGCCATTGCGCAAAGCACGGGCGGCGTGCCGGACAATCCCGCGCAGTCAACGCGCCCGGAAAGAGACAGCAGCACGTCCCCGGCGGCGCGCGACGTGACGTGGCGGAGCCTGCCCAAGGATTTTCTTCGGGACCAAAAAGATATCTGGACGTTTCCTGTGCAACTGGGTAAGGGACACCATTGGCTGCCAACGCTCAGTATTACCGGCGTAACCGCGGGGCTCATTCTCGCTGACCCGCATGTGATGCCATATTTTCAGGACCACGCAAGGAATCTGGATCGCCTTAACGATACCTTTGACCCTACCATCACCACGGCGGAAGTGATAGCGGTTCCCGTATCTTTGCTGATTACGGGTTACGCGCGGCAGGACCGGTATCAGGTAAGCACTGCAATATTGGCCGGCGAAGCTTACGGCGACGCCGCCGTTGTTGATCTGGCAGTGAAGGCCATCAGCCGCAGAAAGCGGCCCAGCGACGTGCCTCCGGGAGGCGACTTTCACAACACATTTTTTGCTGGCGGCAAGTCGCCTTTTAAAGGCAGCTCTTTCCCATCCGGGCACGCTGCCGGTGTATTTTCTGTAGCGACGGTGGTCGCCAGCCGTTACCACAATCATAAGTGGGTGCCATGGGTAATGTACGGCATGGCCACGGCGATCAGCTTTTCCCGCGTGACCACAAGCGCACATTTTCCATCGGACGTATTTCTGGGGGCCGCGCTGGGCTATACGATTACCCGCTTTGAGGTGCTGAAGCCGCGGTGAACAAACGGCGGGTGCCTTAGGGACGAAACGCACGCGCCCCAGTTCAGAAATAATTGATCTGACATTTTTACGACAGATGCGGGACAATAAGTCCCTTCATGCACTCGTCTTTAAAATCATTAGAGTCGGGGAAATCTGCGACATCTGCCAACCTTGTGCAAGCCGCGAGCCCTGGTACACGCTTGCTATCCATTGATGCGTTGCGCGGCCTGGTGATGATCATTATGGCGCTGGACCACGTGCGCGATTTCTTTCACGCCGACGCGATGCTATTTTCCCCAACCAACCTAAGCCGAACCACGCCGGTGCTCTTTTTTACGCGCTGGATCACCCATTTTTGTCTGCCGGTGTTTATGTTTGCCGCCGGGATGGGAATCTATCTCTACGGCCGGAGCCGAACCAAAGGTCAGCTCTCACGCTTTTTGTGGACACGCGGGCTGTGGTTTATTGTGCTGGAACTCACAGTGATGCGGTTTGCTTATAACTTTAATTTTTCCCTGCGCTTTCTTATTCTGCTTTTGATTCTCTGGATTTTTGGCATCTGCTTGCTTGCCATGGCTGCGTTGATTTATCTGCCGATGCGCTGGCTGGCCGTGCTGAGCATTGCGGTGGTGCTATTGCACAACTGCCTTGATGGATTCAGGGCTGCGCAGTTCGGCTCCGCGGCGTGGATTTGGAACCTGCTGCATCAGCCGGGCGTTATCCCGACGGCGGGCAAGCTGGTGCTGGTGACGTATACCTTTCTGCCATGGATCGGCGTGATGGGCGCGGGCTATTGCTTTGCCCAGGTATTCCAAGTGGAACCGGAGGCGCGCCGCCGAATTATGCTGAAACTTGGCTTGGCAATGACGACTGCTTTTATCGCGCTGCGGGCGGTGAACCACTATGGCGACCCGGCGCCGTGGGCGCGCCAGAAGTCAGCATTGTTTACCGTGCTCTCTTTTCTCAACTGTACTAAATATCCGGGATCACTCGACTTCCTGCTGATGACGCTAGGGCCTGCGTTGCTGGTGCTGGCCTGGTTCGACCGGTGCACGTTCAAGCCGGCCAATCCGCTGGTGGTCTTTGGACGCGTCCCAATGTTTTATTTCGTCCTGCATTTTTATTTGATTCATGCGCTCGCGGTGTTAGCGGCGTGTATCCGCTATGGAAGCTCGGCTGCGCGATTCGCGTTCAATCCGCTGCCTTCCATGGGCGGCCCGAGCGCGCTGTTTCCCGCGAATTTTGGTTATAGCGTGTGGGTTGTGTACGCAGGGTGGCTGCTGGTGGTGGTGATGCTTTATCCGGTGTGCCGCTGGTTTGCCAATGTGAAAGCCACAAGGCGCGATTGGTGGTTGAGTTATTTGTAGTGCTAGCATTGATGTCTGGCTTTCTTTTGTCGCAAACGGCTGAAAGCTTCTTCTCCATCGATCGGCTTTACTCTGCCGCTCTTGATGTCATCGAAGCGGATCTCGAGGGCACTGCGGAAACTGCGAAAGTTCGGCCAGATATCCGGTGATCGCGTCCTTCACAAGCTCTTCTTTGGCACGTCCAGTCTCAGCGGAGAACTGATTCAGCTTTGCTTCCAGGTCGGGCGTCAAATGGACTTTCATATGACCAAGCGTAGGCAAACGGGCTTTGCCTGTCAGACAATAGAAAGAAACACAAGGTCCCTCCGGCCTACTCGCGCGCTGATACGGCGCGCACTCGCTTCACGGCCATCGGGATGACGAATTTTGAGAGAGACTATGCTAGTGCTAAACCGCTTAAGGTGCGGAGAGCCCGGCAGCGGCTATCGCGCCCGCATCACCATCACGTCAGTGGATTTCACCAGCGCGGCGGCGATCTGGCCTTTTTCCAAGCGCATTTCGCGGACGGCGTCAGCGGTGATGATGGCGGTGAGGCGCTGGCCGGCGATGGAAAGCGTGACCTGCGCCATAAGGCCTTCAATCTTTAACTCGACCACCCGTCCCACAAGCTGGTTGCGTCCGCTAATAGTGCGGAAACTTTCTCTGCGCGTTTGTACGGTGCCGCGCTGGGGAACAGCGGGAAGCAGACGGTCGATTTCACTTTCTGGAATGCGATGATGGCCGCCGGGAGTTTTCACCGTTTTGATCTTGCCTTTGTAAATCCACTGTTTTAGCGCGGGATAGCTCACGCCCAGGACTTTGCAGGCATCGCGCAAAAGATAAAGCTTCTTTGGAGATTCAGATCGCATAGTATCAACTCCTTTCGTCGATAAAGAATGGTTCGGACGAAGAGTACTTCCGCGCAGCCGAGGGCGGCTGCCCAGCACGCACAAAAGCGGCGCGCCTGGGAACTCCGCTGGCTGCGGTCCACGGTCCAGAAATATGTGCGCAGCCGAGGGCGGCTGCGGTCCACAATCGAAGAATAATTGCTGCAGGGCGGCCTGGCCGGACGGGTTGCCAAAGGAAACAGCACCTTCGACATTCATGCTCACGGCCATTCTCATAGCGGCGCCAGCAGCGATTCCAGCAGCGGTGTTGCCGGTGAGTTGTAAAGTTCAGTCCAGGTGCCACGTTGCACGATTCGTCCTTGCTCAAGCACCATGGCTTGCTGCGGGCAGAGGCGTTTGAGCACTTCAGCCTGATGATCGACGGCGATCATGCTGAAGCCGATCTGCCGGCTCCACAAGATGAGGTCGTCAATGAGCTCGCGGACAAGCTGGCGGTCGAGCCCGGCAAAAGGTTCGTCGAGCAGGACGAGAGGCGGCTTGCGGGCAAGCATGCGGGCCAGTGCAACGCGACGTGCCTGTCCGCCGGAGATAAGCGCGGCGGGCGCGTGCCACAGCGGAGCAAGTTGCAGACGGTCGCGCAAGGTGGCGATCCATTGCTGTTGCGGTGCGGTGGCAGCCAGAGTTTTTGCAATTCCGAAATGAATATTTTCGCCGACGCTCAGGTGAGGGAAGAGGCCGGGCTCCTGCGTCATGTAGCCGAGTGCGCGGCGATGCAGCGGCAACGACGGCGGAAAAAGTTGCACGCCATTGAGCTGGACAAAGCCGTCATCAGGCTGCTCAATGCCGGCGATGCACGCCAGCACTGTGCTCTTGCCCGCGCCAGATGCGCCGAATAATCCCACGGCGCTGCCGGGTTCCAGTTCTAGCGCTATGTCGACTAGCAGGTCACGACGCTTTTTGATGATGTGCGCTTTAAGCATGGCGATTTCTCTGGGCCAGCACATGCACCAGCCACGGCAGCGGTAGAGCTACGGCCAGAAAAACCACAAGCAGCGGCATGACGGCGGGCAATCCAAAGCTTTGCAGGTTTACCCACAGTTGCACCGGCATACCAGAAGGATAATAAGCGGTGACGACGACGGCGCCGAATTCTCCGATGGCGCGCACCCACGCAATGCTGAGCGCCAACGCCAGCCCCAGGCGCGAGAGCGGCAGCGTGACGCGCAGAAAAACTTTTGCCGGCGGAAGGCCAAGCAGCGCCGCTTGCTTTTGCAGGATGGCGGGAACGGCGTCAAATGCGGCGACGGCGCCGAGGACGTAATAGCCCATCCCAACGTAAATCTGAGTGATGATGAAGGCGGCGGCGCTGTTCGTCAGGCGTAGATCAAGATGCTCAAGCAGCGCGCCGAAAGGACCGTACGGCCCGAAGGCCAGAGTGAGCAGGATGCCGAGCGCAAGCGGTGGAAGCAAAATCGGGACAAGCAAAATAGCTTGCCACCAGAGACGCTCTCGGGTGGAGCAGCGCGCAATGTAAGCGGCAACGGGCGTGCCCACGGCAACAATGATCAACATGGCAACGCCGGTGAGCAGAAGCGAGACGCGGACAGATGCCAACGCTGGGCCGCGAACGTCAGCGCCCCATTGCCAGGGGCCAATGCGAGCCAGCAGCGCGGTGAATGGATACAACAGCGCGAGAGCGAACAACGCTGCTCCGGTGCGGGCTACCCAGTGGCGTGGAGCGCTCATGCGTGCAATCCGGAAGCTCCGCCCGGCCGACCATAGTTATAGCGGCGGAAGATAGCCTGCGCTTCCGCGCCGGTGAGCCATTCGACAAACGCTGCTGCGACGTTTTTGTTGGGCGCGTCCTTCAACGCGGCGGCATAAAAGATCAGCGGCTCAGGCTGATAAGCTTTGCCGTTCAGTGTCAGGGTGATCTCAGGATGATCGGCGTGAATGCGCTCTCCGCTCAGGTTGATTTCTGGTTGCAGAGTTATAAAGGGCAGATTGAAAGGGCCGGGCTGAATTTTGTATGCCGAAGCCGCGTCGAGTTCGCCGCTTTGCAATCGGGCCTGGACCGTGGGCTCGGTGAAGATCTGCTGCGGGTTGATGGTGGGCCCAAGAATCTTTGCAGCCAATCCGGGACGCCTAAGCAATTTCTCAGCCAGCATCAGCGTAAAAATAATGTTGCGGCCCTGCGGATCGGTGGCGGGATCGGTGCGACCGAAGCGCAAGCCGGGTTCCTGCAGGATCTGCCACCACGTTACGGCAGGCCCAGGTCGGCGATCTTCTATCATTCCGGGCGGCAGAGGACCTAATATTTCGCTGCCTGCGATCCGCGCGGCAAGGGCAAACTTTTCTGCGAATTTGCTTTTCGGGCTATAGGCAATCACCATCTCCGTACGAGCGACAGGCACTGCGATCTCAGCTTTGGCGGCATGCAAAACCGTCAGCATGGGGCTAGGCGTTATCGAGATAAAAACGTCTGGACGAATGCTGCCGCCGACAATCAACTGCGCCAGCGCATTGGAACCCTGCGCGCGGCCGTGAAGATCGAGCTTTAAAACTTGCGCGGCTGCGGTCTTCAACGCGCCTTCCATCAGCGATCCCATGGAGCCCGCGTAAGCTACGTCGAGCGCAGCAAGCGAGTTTGCCAGCGCCGATGATGATCCCAATCCCAACGCTGCGCCAGCGCCGAACGTTGCAGCATAGGCAAGCAGTCGACGTCTGCTCATGGCGGCAGATGAAGGCGCAGGTAAAGCGGCGGAAGACTGCAATCCAGAACGCTCCTTGAGAGATATACGATTAGATACGATTTAAACCGCTACTGTCAATCGTATCTAGCCACTCTCAAGTCGAGCTACCCGCGTTGCGATACACTTACTGCCGCTAAACAGCCGTCGCTAAACTGCCGTCGCTAAACAGCAAATAAGGAGCGTCACGTGAACTCCCAGCCTTTTCCGCCAGGAATGCCAGCGCCTCGCCGTGCCCGCCAAGGATGCTTCGTCCAACTGCTTGGACTTCTTGTGCTCGGCATCGTGCTGGGGCTCGGCATTCCTGCGCTGCTCATGCCGTGGGCGTTCTATATGGGCGGCCAGTTCCACATCATTCCCCAATGGACCGGCTGGGGACGCATGCATTCCAAGCTTGCCGGCGACTACATCCTCTATGTACAGCTCTCGCCAGCAAGACCTTCCAAGTTCGCCCGCAACGTCCCGTGGGTCAGCGGCCGGGCCGTTCTCTGCACGCCGCAGGGTGAGCGATACAAGCTCCACCTGGGCGGAGACTTTGACAAGCCTTCCGGCACCGATCTTCAGGGCAAGAAGGCGCATCTTTATATGTACAACTACAGCGCTCTATCCGGCAGCACCGCTCCGTCACTTGATTTCCGCGGCAAGTGGAACAACCCTGACCTGGTGCTTGACGACGGCGGCTCGCTCACTCGCGCTTTTGATCCCGGAGGCAAGCTCGCCAATCCTCATATGCGTCCTTACGTACAGGAGGTGGCGCCGCTCACGCTGCATCAAGGCAGCTGGTCAGACTTTCAGGCCGCCTGCTCGGCGATGAAACCGAAATAGCACGCGGTGCAAAATCACCGCGTCTCAGCCCGCCTTCCTGAACCAACGGCCGTTTTTCTTCCTTTTTTGGATCATTGGCCTCTTCTCCGCGTCTCAGCGCCTCCGCGGTGAAGTCTTGCTTTCCGATTTCGGCGATGACGTGCGATCCCGGCGATTTCGGCGATAGCCGCGCTCAGCGCGGCCCTCCCCCCTCCCGGGGGATCCCACAGCATCCCACCCCGTCCCAGATTGGCGTGAGTTTGAGCGATGCCACCCCAATTCACCCCACTCTGGCGTGCACTTCAGCCATCAGCCTCTTGGCGTTACCCTTGCTTCGTTCTTCGGGCGCAAAAGCTTGCGATTACTAGGTAGCTAACGCTGAATTGTATCGCATTTTCTTCGCTTTGTCAACAGCAAATATCAGTTAGTGGGGTGTAATATCAAACTCTATCGATTTTTGACTCATGGCCGCCAGATGGGCAACCTAGGTTTTTTTTCGTCGCCTGCAATGCCCAATATCCCGGCCCATTCGTCCTTCAAATCCGTTGGATTGGTCTTAAACACTTCCAGGCTTCCGCCCGTTCCATGGAGCAATATCCTGGTTGCAACCCGCTGGTTCTCCCCTGAAGCCATCATTCGACGGTTGCCTGGATCCCATAACAGACCTGCCCACGGGTGTTCAGAAAGGTTCATCGGTGCTCGCCCAACGTCCCGGACTGCCTGTTTCAGGGTACGTCCTCCGTCCATAAGCTTCCTAACGACTAAAATGATCATCAATAACCCGACTGGTCGGAAGGCAAGATGGCCACCAGCACTCCTGTTGCGATATTGAAAGCTTATCTCGTCTTTCGGTTGACTATCACGAAGCTCCTTTAGTGGTTTAAATTCTTCAACGAGCCCGTCCCAAAGCTCGACGGCATCCTTATAAAGCTCTTCGAGACGGCGATCACTGGGCCTTTGCTTTTTGAACTCGCGCCATTCTCTTGCATCAGAAGCGAAGAATTTATCCAAGCAGTCATAGATGGTGACTATCGTAGTCAAGTTCCTACGGTCGCTTGTCGGTATACTCTTGCCCTTCTTTATCGAGGTAAACTCTTTCAAAAGAGGATATCCCTCTAGAAGGCGTCGTGTAATGATGGCTATTGCGTCGTCTTCATCTAGAGCGATAATCTCCATCTTATTGACAGGCTTTGCGTAACGGTTTAGAGTTGTGAACAAACGGCGGGTGCGCTGCAAGCCCTTGCGATCATTGGAGTGGCTTACAAAAATTACGCATACTTCTTCTGTTCCAACATCTTCTTTTTCCCCCACGGCCTTCTTGATGCCTACGACACGGTGTTGTCCGTCAACAGCAAACAGTTGCTCCTCGCCACTGAGGACAAGAACACCCAAAGCGCCCTTGATATAAGTGGGTAAAGTCCCCAGTCCCTGATCGCGACCATCGTCGATATTCAACTCAACCCATCTTGGCGTTCCGCCATAAACTGCGATCACCAAGGCATTGAACAGCCTTTGGTCCTGCTGAAGCAAGTACCTCTTAATGGCTTGAGAATGAACCGAAGAATCGACCTCACGCTGAATGAGATCTTTGAGAGCTTTGCTCTTATGAAGCTCTTGAGCAAGCGAAACTCTCTCTGCCACATCTTTAAGTCTCAAGAAGGTAATGTAGTATTTCCAATCTCCCATGTGCGCACGCAGGCCCGGGACTTTCAACTCACCCAGATTTTCAACGGTAGCACTCATGAGAAGGCTCCTATGATCCTGCGTATAGTTGCAGGATATTGTTTATTCATTGGTGGCGATAATGTTTCTATGAGGTGACTTTCGATAACCTCAGGTTTGGTTGGCTTGGGAACGGATGCGCAATAAAAATAGATATATCCTTGGTACATATTCAGCATTGTCAATATAGCTGGCCGTCCGCTCGGATCATCCATTTCACGTAAATAAGCTCGAAATCTTTCTCTGAGAGAATGAGTCATGCCGATATACATCAGTACCGCAAAAGGCAATCCCGGAGGAACTCCAGGTTGGACTACAAAGGCATAGACTCCGGGGGCCGCTGGTATTTGAGCGGCTGAATTCGGCGAAAATGTTTTGCGTCGCCAAACCAACTTAATTGGAGGGTTGCATTTCTTCCATATTCGCGGCCATAAAAGAATTGTCTGGCGATGACCACGTGCCTCTATGTTCATCGCTACGTCATTAGCAATCTTGGTCTTTCTCTTAGGCAAGGTTGTCCCGTGCACGTCGTAATTGGTGAGAGAATTTTATCTCTTAAAGCTGGCAAATCAAACAACTTTGAGGGCCTTCGTCTTCTTCAGGGAAGTCCGCAAATACTCGAATCAAGGAGCGGTTCCCAGCTCCCTTTTTTTTCTTTTGCAACGATTCCGCAAATCGTTGCTTAATTGCCGCGATATTCTCAGGCTTCCGCAGCTCCGAGAGAGGCATTTCCTGACACCAAGTAAAAGTCTTACCCGGCTCGCTGCTTATTTTTTCATATTCCATGGCCTGCTCAAATTGCTCGGGATGCGTTTCCAGTAAGCGCACCCACTCAATAGGACGCTGGAAAAAACAAAAGTAACAGCCCGAATGCGTGCGTCCCCATTTCAAATAAGGTGGAAGACCAATACCGCTTTCGTCAAGAATCTTCATTACTCCGGCATAGTCAATCCCATCGTCCTTGAAGGGATAAATGGTTTTGATATTTGGACGAGTGCTGATGTAACCGACGCGGTCTTCGTCCGCACGCAGGCCAACGTAACTGATTACAGCGTCCTCGCCTACATGCGCTTCAAATGGCTTGAGCTTCAACATTTTTGTACACCAGCGTATGTTCGGCGAGGGAAGGTAACCGCCAAAAACCTCAAGCCAATGATCGAAGCCCCTATCAGCATTCAGATGCTTTATCGGTTTTCCGAGGAAAGCCTCAACACGATTCAGATATTCATAGGTTTCAGTAAGCTCTTTGTCTGTGTCACAGAAGATGTACTCCATATCGGGAACGCGATCCCGCATGTAAAGGGCGAGGGCTGTGCTGTCTTTACCTCCCGACATACAAAGAATGTGGCGAACGGTCACTTCAGGCATTCCGTTTTCTCCCATTTTCAAGCGCTTGCCAGATTGCTCGTGATGCGGCAGCGAGACCGAGGCGGCCATGCCGATTTAACATAGCCATTAATTCGTGCTGGATCTCGGTTAACTTCAACTCTTCATGCTTTTCGAAGTGAATTACTTGATCCAGGTGGAGTCCGGTTCGCTCTGTTATCGCGACCCTCAAGCCACCGGACGCACTTAACTGGTTCGCACCGGAAAACTCGATAGCTTCTACGGCCCTAAACTGCGAAGCCATATGATTCAACTCCGTAACAAACACGGTCTCTTCGGCATCGTGCCACTTGGCGGGCGGTTTGAGAGCTAAGAAGCTTCCCACAGATTCAATCCATTCCAGTTCGGGCAAATGTTGATCCTGCAAACGCAAACAGAAAGCTTTGAGCTTGGGCTCTTGAACGAGGAGGAGAAGTGCTTTGGCTCGGTTCATGATCTCATGTCGATATTTCTCGCCTGCCCCTTCGACCATAAAGGCGAGCCTCAGGTCGGCGCGAAGCCGTTCTTGCAATTGCGGATAAGCCGTTTGAAGTTCTTGTAATGCCCCTCTAAGAGATTTCAGGAAGGCGCTGGGTGCTGGTGTTGTGCTTCTAGAGGTGATCGCTGGGTGCCCGCATGCAATCGGCAGATCTTGGAATAACAACTTCAAGGGATCACGCGCCTTTAATATGGCATCTCTCACAGCGATTGCTGGTCCGGAGAATCGTCTGGTGGAGAGAGAATAGCTGGGCAGCTTGGCCACGAACATGCAAAGTTGTTTCACTATTGTGAGCAACTCTGCTTTCCGTCCGGAAGGCTGCTCGATTGACAACAAAGTGAGCAGATCCCTGAACAGTTCAGCTCGAAGGCCTTTGATTTGGCAGTACTGAAGGTCAAATCGCTTAGGATCCTTCGTGAGAATCAGCATGGCCTCTCCTGCAAACTCGGGCAGGTAGGTGCCATCTTTGTAAAATGCGGTTTCGTTCTCATGGATGAGGACGAAGGAGCTCAGAACCAAGGGAAGCAGGCCATCCCGGACCCCGAACGGTGGCTTGCGAAGCTCTTCAAACAAAGCGGCCACATTCGCGCGTCCATCAGTGCTACTTTCTAATGTCTGCCGGATGCGCTCGAGGCATGGGCGAAAATTGGCTCGGTCAACAGAATCGGTCGGTTCTTGAAACACACAATGATCCTGTAGTTCCCTGTGGATGTTTGTGTGTTTTAGAACGGAGAGATATATCGACATTTCTGGCGGCTTCTTTTCCCCCACCATCCCTAATAGCGGTTTTTCTGGGTTCGAAAACATTCGTTCGATCAGCCGCATTCTGGCTGCCGCCGCGGCAGAGCTCAGTTTGCGCCGATTTACAAGTTCATTGCTGATCCGAGGCGCCGAAGGATAAACCTGTTTGCAAATTAAAGACAACCGCTCGTTCAATTGACGCCTGTTCGTTATCGCGACGCGACGACCCCGCCAAAACCAGTCAACTCTGCTTTCATCAATACTGGAAGTCCATCCGAGCAGGGTTTGCAGCCGATTGTGCATTTGCAGCCGAGCAGCTGCTAGTTGCCGGGAAACTTCTTCCCGGGCATATTTGTCAGAATTCAGCTCAAGCGTGTGTGTAGAAATCCATTGCCAGCGCTGGACCTCTTGTACAAGGCCTTTTAGCGTGCTTAGAGGTTCGGAGATTGCAAATAGCAGCTGATCTTGCTTGCATTGGCTGTCATGTTGGACGAATTGTGAGGCGGTGAGTCCCTCTGCTTGATTTTCAGGAAGAACGATAATGCAAGTCCCATCGGCGTCTCCGATTGAACTTAAAACCGATTCAATTTTAGCAACCGAACAATAACGAATGTCAAAGTGCCGCAGATTTCCTGTCTCAATGTAATGGCGACGGGCCACAAGTGGGCGAGTTTCCAGTATTCCTTGAATGGCATCCACAACTCGCTCTGGCCTGTTGACCGATTCCGAAGCATCTTCGTACGCCTTTTGGAGATCGACGGAGGTATGGGGCCACAAACAAAAGCCTCGGGCTCTCCCACGATCATAAAGCACCCGTTTTTTACTACGGAGGACCTCAAGGGAAACATCGAATGGTTTATTTGACGACCCTTGACCGAGGGCACAGGCTATAGCGTCTTCTGTGGGGACGATGCCTGCGTCATTGACGAGATTTAGGACTCCAACAGTCTTCAGAATCTTGAGTTGCATATCATCGTCTGTCGAGAAACTCTCAATCGTCGAGTCGATTAAGTTCCAGTGGCTACGATAACTCTGAAGCGATAGTGTGTGTCCAAAATTTGCTTTAACATAATCGTAAAAGTTGTGAAGTTGATAGAGACTGTTTCCATTTGCGGGCTGTCGTGAAAATTCTTGCAATCCGAAAGGCTCATCTGATAACAGGAAACCGAAGAGGGATCGTTCGTTTTGACCAAAACGACGGAAAATCCGGATTAGAGCCGGCAGGATCGTTGGATGCAAGGGATAGAGTTGAAGCGCATGTTGGACGAGCGGAGCGAGTCCAGCCGCGCCAAACCAGCCAAAATGGTGCGCACGTTCCATTGCCCTTCGGATCTCTCGTGCTTGCTCTCGGGGAATGCCATCGGCTTTTACTCCCAGTGAATTTGCGATTAGCGCAGAGAGTTGTTCAATGGGTTGGTTAAAGATGATTTCTTCAAACCGTCCACCAACTTTTCCCCATTCTCTTTGAACTGATTGATTCAGGCGATCAGCATACGCGTTGAAGCCTTGATGCAGTAAGCAAACTACGAAAAGCGGTTCTTCGCCGCTTCGCGAAGCTTCTTCCGCTAGCTGCTGCAGAAGGAAAACATCGTTGACATCAGAGCGTGCTGCAGCAAATTCCAGGAATTTCCCTAGTTCATCTAGAATTAGTAGCAGCCCGCGGACTCCATCGGCAGCAATCAACTGTTTTTTGCAATCAAGAATGATCTTGAGTACGGTGTCGTCATTGTGGCTGCCTTGCTTAAGCAATCCATCTATTTGAGTTGTCAATGCTCGGTGCTTTTTTAGACCGTTAACGCTATTTATGAGAGATGTACGCAACCCCTGCAGAATTGAGGTGGAGAGCGGTTGACGCGAGCATGTTACTAGAACCGGCACCAACCCTTCGCTAGGGACACTCAATTGTTTCAAGTCTAGTGTTTTACGAAGCTGCTTCGGCAAGCCGAGATCCCTTGGAGCAAATGAACGAGCCATGAGCAAGGCGAAACTAGATTTTCCGGAACCGTAATCCCCGGTCATGCGCCAAGCCCTTTCGGCTGATTTTGGCCGGAGACCGTGAGCGACCCTTGCTAAGCAGGAACGAGCAAATTCTGTGACAACATAACCCTCCATTGCTGTTGGATCCTGAAAATCGCGCTCAATATTTGCCGATCGGAGAAAGCGCCCTTTGATATTCAGAAGATCTGCAATGCTCTTATCACGCATGGACTAACTCCGTCGCGTATATTCGGCTTAATAGCCTGGGCAGATTAAAGTCGCGTCTCTTGATTTGTTGAAGAAGAGAGGAATCAATGTAGGAAAAGCTATCCGTTTGAGCCTCTAGGTTTCCTGCTCTTTCTCGGATGTCTTCTTCCGGGAGCTTGAAAATTTGTCCCGGGCTCCCATGGCCGTTTGCGATCTCCGAAAGGGGTAGTGTCTGTTCTGAATTATGTCGGCTCTTCCAAAAGTCGCCCAAGCAATAAGCAAAGAGCTCGGGTGTGATTTCTGGCTTTCTCTCACGTCGAAAAACGTAAATAGGCTCTCTTTTTTCAGCCCCATCGCTGAATTCCCGTTGCCCAGCCCGTAAAATTAGCTCTAATTCTACAAAGGGCGAATCGAGGCTCTCTTCCTGAAAATCTGCTTTAGAGCCGCGTGTAGCAACATAAGTGTGAATGAACGCTTGAAAGTGTTGTTCAAGAGTCGCCGTAGATATTTCGAGGCCGCTTAATTCTGCTTCACGAGCGAGAGCGCGTGTTGTTTTCTCGGGGTGCAATTCAGGTTCTTGCCACCGATTGAAGAGGTAGTCCCAAGCGAGAAGCGGGCTATTCACATTTGCGGTAAGATTCCAGTGGAGCAGCCAAAGAGTGCGAGGGTCCTCAAGGTAAGGATCGAGCCCCTCAGAGCCTAAGACCAATCTCCCAAAATCTGTGAGCGAATAGGAACTCCCCTTGGCTGTATCGGCAATGCCAAATGCCTGGCTCCAAAAGCGCATGGATCGGACCATATTCTTACCAACTCCAAGTACAACCATTGCATTCTCTTCGTTAGCGAAGAGGCCCGAATTGGTGTTGAGGGCTTTGACAACTTTGGGCAGCCAAGCATATCTGCAGGCGAATCCCTCATGCCCAGAAACGCGGTATTTTTTCTTGGTTTTTGGTGGCTTTGGAGACGGCTTTGTGCTGGTTATTGATACGTGGCTCGGTGGGGAACCTCTTTTCCGGTTTTTCGGCATAGCCAGCTTAGCGATTTGCTCAACCCCTTAGGCTAAGATAGCTGAGCTAGCCTTACTCCGCAATGATGTTTTTTGATCGGTGGAAAGTTATTGTTTTGTGAGCTGGCCGGTGCCGATGTCGCCGCCGCAAACGCCGCCCCCAAACTGCTATTCCAAGTGAAACGCTGGCCCTACCTGAAGCACCATGCTTGTAGAATCTGACCACCTCCCTAACACAAGGAGAATTTATGCCTCGTCCGCTCGTACTTGTACATGGATACTCGGCAGATGAAAAGGCCTTTCACCCGGTCCGCGAAGCCCTTTTAAAAGCTGGGGAGCAACAGAAACTCATTGAAATTAATGTATGCAATTACATTTCCCTGAACAATGAGATCACCATCAAGGACATTGCAGAAGGCTTTGACCGGGCGCTGGGGCTCAAGGCGGGACTGAGCAATGGCGAAGAATTCGACGCGATTGTGCATTCCACCGGCATGCTGGTGGTTCGGGCATGGCTGGTGAACTATGGCGGCCCTCTGGCCCAGAATAAAAGATTGCAGCGCTTAAAGCATTTGATTGGCTTGGCGCCGGCAACATGGGGATCACCGACCGCCCATAAGGGACGAACCTGGCTAGGCGCATTGGTGAAGGGCGAGAAACGCCTGGGGCCGGACTTTCTAAACGCCGGCGATCGCGTGCTGGAAGGACTGGAATTGGGCAGCGAGTTCACGTGGGAGCTGGCCCACGAGGATTTGCTGGGAGACCAGCCTTATTACAGTCACGACGAAAAAACGCCCTATGTGACAGTATTTATCGGTAATGAGGGATATACAGGTCTTTCCAGCGTTGCCAACAGTCCAGGATCAGATGGTACGGTGCGCTGGGCAGGATGCAGCCTGAACACGCGCAAAATTACCGTTGATCTCACGCGCACGGGAGTGGATGGCCAGCGGGTGAAAATGTCAGACTGGGCGGTCGAGAGGCTGGATGTGCCGATTCTTGCCGTGACTGAAAGGAACCACGCCACTATCCTGAGCGATCCTGATCCCACAATGATCAGCCTGATAGTTGATTTTCTTGGCGTGAACACCAAAGAGGACCATGCGAAATGGCTCACCACGGCCAAGGAATTCAGCGCGAAAGCGCTGCCGCAGATGCTGAAGCTGCCCGGCCCGGGCGGTATTTTGGGTGGCGCGGAAAATATGCTGAAAAAGCTTGAGGGCGCGAAGACCGAGCCGGAGATGGAAGGCTGGCAACAGTTTGTTGTGCACGCACGCGATGAATGGGGCGATGACATTACCGACTACATCATGGAGGTCTATCGCGACGAGAATGGGAAATGGGTGAAATTTGAACAGATGTCCACGGATGTGCATGCTTATGGGCTGGATGAAAGCTTCCGGTGTTTTCATATACGGCTGCCGAAAGGGATTTCACAGCCAGGCCAGAAACTGTGCGTGTGCGTGAATGCCTCCACCGGAACTGAGCTGATGGCGTACCGCGCCTATGGCTCAGAAAAGAATCCAGTAGAACTGGGCGAAAAAAATCCACCGATCCAGCTTGATATCACCGGGCTGGGACCGAATGGCCAAGACAGCCTGTTTCATCCTTTTACGACGACGCTCATCGAAATTCTGATCAATCGTGAGCCGTTGCCGTTCGATGTGGAAAACCGTGTTTTGAGCTTTGAGAAATTCTGACTAAACAAAAGGCGCTGCTTTCGCAGCGCCCTGAATCAGCATCATCCGTGTATCAGTGCTAACTGTGCATTATTGTTTTGTGAGCTGGCCGGTGCCGCTGTCGCCACTGCAAAGGCCGCCGGTAACCGTATAAGTCCCGTTCATCTGGGTGGGCGCTGCAGGATTATTCAATGCGCCGATGAATTCTACGGTGCTGCCGTCATCATTCTTGAAAACGACATCGGCGTTGCGTCCGGTCAGGCTACTGGCGGTGGCCGCTGTGGCGGTGGTCCCGGTGGAGAAACAAGGCGAGCCCACATAAGCTGTGGTGCCGGTAAGCACAAAGACGCCAGTGGAGTCGGCCGCGCCTTCAGTAATGGGCGCGGTTACGCCCACACTAGGGGTGGCAACGGCACTGGATATGAAAGTTCCTTTCCACGTCCCGGTGATGGAAGGGACAAGCACGCCGGCGATGTTGCCTTTATCTCCAGCGGCGCAGCCTGTGCCGGCAACGTTATAAGTCCCAGTGAGCGCAGTGGCTGAGCCGGAAAGCAAAACGGTGATTGTTTGCGAGGACACAGCGGCTGAAGTAACGGTTGCCGTTGGCCCGCTGATAGTGCCGGAAATGGGCACCGGGGTCCCGGCCGCGAAGCAGGCGGAATTAGCCACGCGCACGGCACCGGTGACAGTGGTTCCGGTCTGCACTACATTGCCGCCGATGAGAAAAGTTGGTCCGCTGCTGGACGCCGCGGCGAAATCCCAGTTACCCGACGTGAAAGCGAGTTGAGGAACAGGCGTGGGGGTGGGGGCCGGAGCCGGGCTGGAGCTTCCGCAGCCGGTTAACAAGATACAAAAAGTGGCGATGGCAAAGTAGACAAGGCGCAAGTGCTTTTCCTCCATGGGCATGGTGACTCTCTGGGACCGTGAAAACTCTGTTTTGGGGGGTATGCTCGCACGAGTTTACCCCAGGCCGTGTAAGCCAGCGCCAAAAAAATTGGTTACGGAAGTAATATGTCAGCACTCAGCAATCTAGGCGAGGGCATCTAGCTTTTACCGCAGAGGACGCAAAGAAGAACCTCGCCGCAGATTTCGCAGATGAACGCTGATAGGAAAAACCCTACCACGGAGACACAGAGGCACGGAGAAGAGCTAAATAAGTAACAAAGGACAAAGAAGCACTCAGCAATCAGCAAAACAAAAGCTTTACCGCGGATTACGCTGATAAACGCGGATCAGGAAAAACCTACCACGGAGACACAGAGGCACGGAGAAGAGCTAAATAAGTAGCAAAGGACAAAGAAGGAGTCAGCAGTCAGCAATATGAAAGGCACCGCGTTTCCGCAGCGCCTTAGAGTTTCCTCCGCTTACCCCGCTCCTCCGTGTTTCAGAGGTTTTGGCTTTCAGCTCTTTCGCCCGATCAGCGTTGATCCGCGTTCATCAGCGGTAGGATTGTGCAATCGCAGGCGAGGGCGCCTGCGGTCCACGATTATCCAAATTACTCAATATCCAAATTACTCAATTACCAAATTACCCGCTTACCAAATCTTTTTACGCTTCGCGAATCCCGTCCATAAAGGCCTTGAGCTTGCGCGAGCGCGATGGATGCCGCAGTTTGCGCAGCGCCTTGGCTTCTATCTGTCGGATGCGTTCACGAGTGACGGCGAACGACTGGCCCACTTCTTCAAGAGTGTGCTCAGAGCCATCTTCAAGGCCGAAGCGCATCTTGATGACTTTTTCTTCGCGCGGCGTGAGCGTGCGCAGGACTTGCGCGGTCTGATCCTTGAGGTTCACGTTGATGACAGCCTCGGCGGGCGAGACCATAGAGTGATCTTCAATGAAGTCGCCCAAGTGGGAATCTTCTTCTTCACCAATGGGCGTTTCCAGCGAGATGGGCTCCTGCGCGATCTTGAGAACTTTGCGCACTTTGGCCACAGGGATGTCCATGCGCTTGGCGATCTCTTCTGAGCTTGGCTCGCGGCCGAGTTCCTGCACCAGTTGGCGCGATGTGCGGATCAGCTTGTTGATGGTCTCGATCATGTGCACCGGAATGCGGATGGTGCGGGCCTGGTCAGCGATGGCGCGCGTGATGGCCTGGCGAATCCACCAGGTGGCGTACGTCGAAAATTTATAGCCGCGGCGGTACTCGAATTTATCCACGGCCTTCATCAGGCCGATGTTGCCTTCCTGAATCAGGTCGAGGAATTGCAGGCCGCGGTTGGTATATTTTTTGGCAATCGAGACGACAAGGCGCAGGTTGGCTTCAATCAGCTCGCGCTTCGCGGCTTCAGCGTCAACGTCACCCTGGATGATTTCACGTTGCGTGCGCCGCAGTTCCTGGTAGCTGACGCCGGTGTCCGCCTCAAGCTTTTCCAGATCGTTGCGGTGCTGGCGCTGGATGCGCCGGTACTCGCGCTTGGTCTCCTCAATCCGCGTGGCCTCGATTTTTTTTTCCAGATTGTTGATCTGGCGGTCGAGCGAACGCATGGAGTCGACCGTTTTGTTTACGCGGTCGATGAGGCGCTTGCGCTCCGGGTTGGTGAACTTCAGCTTGCGGATCCCGGAAGAGACTTGTACGTGCGCGCGTCCCAGGGCCCAGCGGGCCTTGCGAGATTCTTTTGGCTTCTTCTTGGCCTTTACGGCCTCAGCTTTTTCTTCGAGCTGCTGGACTTTTTTATAGCTCTTGCCAATGTCGTCGATCTGTCCGACAAAGTCTTTTAGACGCGCCTGGACGATCTCGTCGGTGATCTCTTCTTCGTCGAAAGCGACCAGCTCTTTGATGGAGCGCACGCCGCGCTTCAGATCTTCACCCAGCGCCAGAATTTCTTTGATCACGATCGGAGAGCGCGAAAGCGCTTTTAACACGCGCAGCTGGCCGCGCTCAATACGCTTTGCGATTTCAACTTCACCTTCACGCGTTAGCAGCGGGACTGTGCCCATCTCGCGCAGGTACATGCGCACGGGATCGTTCGTTTTTTCCAGCGCGCCCGGCGTCAGGTCAAGCTCTACCTCTTCGCCTTCTTCAATGTCTTCAAACTTCTGCTCAGACGGCAATCCCTTGCCGCTCTCCAGAACGTCAATGCCCTGGGTGCCAATTGTGGTGAGCAAATCATCGAGATCGTCCGGTGAATGGACGTCCCCAGGAATGAGGTCATTTACCTGGTCATAGGTCAGGTAGCCTTTTTCCTTGCCTGCATCAATCAATTTTTTTATATCGTCAAATTTATCTTCTAGAGCCAAACCACGACCTCATTTTCATGGCGATACGGGGGCTGCACGCTCGTGTCCACTAAAGCATATCGGCGGGTATTTTGGTTTGGAATGCGCGCACGTCCCGAGAGTACTAAGGTTAGCATAAACTCGGTCAACAAGAAAAGAGCCCTACCCTGCCACCCGCGCGAAAACAAAGAAGATACCCCGGCTGTTGCCCTGTGAATCGCCTTGAAGATTAGATGCCGCTCACGCTCTAAGGTTTCGCACCGTTTTCTTCGCTTCACGAGACATTTTGGCTTAGGACATCAGGATTACGGCGCTCTAAACTGCGCAGCCAAAGCACTTACCCGCCCGACGCCAGCTTCCGATCCAGCTCCAGCTTTTCCTGCTTGAGAAGCAGCAGCGCCGCCACGTCATTCTTGCGCTCAGCCTCCACAATTCTGCGCTTAATATCCCCTTCGCGCTGGCTTATCTGCCGCCGATATCGCAACGCATTCAGCGCCCCGGCCAGCAGGTCCGCCGTCAGCGGATCGTCTTCGCGCATCACAATTTTTGCCAGCCGCTGCCGGTCCGCATCGGTCAGGGGCAGCGCCATTACATCATCCACGCCCTCGCCGCGCTCCACTGCCAGCGCATTTTGCAGGATCGCCTCCAGCAACGTCTCGGTCGTCAGCCCCACATGCGGACGTTCTTCTGCCAAAGAGTCCACCGCCATCTGCCGCAGTTCCGCTTCTTCTCCGACCATCGACGATGCAGCCCGCACCAGCACTTTTTCCGCCGCAGTCACGTCCGCATCCGGCTCATTTCGCAGACTGCCAGCCGCTCGGCTCACCGCCGCCGCTTTGAACTCCTGCCGCAACACCGTGGTATCGATGTTCAGCTTCTGCGCGATGTCATTCGCCAACTCGTCCCGCACAATTCTGCTCGGCACGCGATGAATATGCGGCAACAAAAAATTAACCGCATTCTTCTTTCCCTCCGGACTCCGCGTTGGAAACAGCTTCAACGCCCGCTCCACCAAATAATCAAAATATTTTGCCGACCCCTTCAGCGCCTTCGCATATGCCTCCGCGCCATTCTTCCGGATAAACAAATCAGGATCGAATCCCGCTTCCAGCCGCAGCACCCGGATATTGAATTCTTCTTCCAGCAGCATGCCCAGTGATTTGTCCGTGGCCGCCGCGCCTGCCGTGTCCGGATCAAAATTCACCACAATATCTTTGCTGAACCTTCCCAGCAGCCGCACCTGCGTCTCCGTAAATGCCGTGCCGGAACTCGCCGCCACGTTGTGAAAGCCCGCTGAATAAACGGCAATACAATCCATCTGGCCTTCCACAATAATCGCGTAGCCCAGCTTCCTGATCGCCTCTTTTGCGCGGTCCAGGTTGTACAGCACGCGGCTCTTTGAATAGATCGGCGTCTCTGGCGAATTCAAATATTTCGGTCCGGATTTCTCGTCTTTCGCCAGCGTGCGCCCCGTGAACGCAATGATCTTTCCATTTTCATTGGCGATCGGGAACATGATGCGGTTGCGGAACTTTGAATACATCGCGCCTGCGGAAGCGCCGCTCGCGGCATTGTCCGCGCCTTCTTTCCAGGAGAACAATCCTGACGCTCGCATCATTTCTTCGCTATAGTCTGCCTTCAGCCGGTCTTTCAGCGTGAAGCCTGAATCCGGCGCAAACCCGATTCTGAATGTCCGGATTGTTTCTTCCTGCAGCCCGCGTCCTACCAGATATTCTCGAGCCTGCGCTCCCTCTGGACGCCGCAACTGGTCTTCAAAAAACTTGCTGGCGCGCTCATGCATCTCAATCAGCTTGCCGCGCTTGCCCGCGTCTTCGGCTTCGCTCTCAGAGCTGTATTGCATTTTGGGCATAGGAATGCCCATCTTCTCGGCGACTAATTTAATCGCTTCCGGAAAGCTGATCTGCTCCCGTTCCTGAACGAACTTAAAAACGTCCCCAGACTTGCCGCAGCCAAAACAGTGAAAAAACTGCCGCGTCGCATGAACGGAAAACGACGGCGACTTCTCTCCGTGAAACGGGCAGAGTCCAACAAAATTCTGTGCTCCAGCCTTCTTAAGCTGGATGTAGTCGCCAATCACGCGGACAATGTCCGCCTGCTGCCGCACCGTTTCCTTGAAATCGCTGAGAGTGGTCATGAGGGTAAGCTGCTGTCTGAAGGAATCGTCCCGGTCAGGGGATGATCCTACCTCATCATTGTGAGCGAAAGCCGCCGTGCTTGCCAGAGCGCCCATCCTGTTCAGCTGTGCAAAACCCAGTCTTTCTGTTGAAATTGTGGAGATGTCCCAGATAAAAAGCCACCTGCGGTAACAGGTGGCTTTTGCCTGGATAGGACTTTTTTCAGGGTGGAAAAGCTGGTCCGCTGGCTCTAGCGCTAATCATCTGCCCGGTGATGCGGAACCACGGACCTCACATTCTTGCTATCAGGATCGGAAACGATCAGGTTTGCGGTCTGGGTATGCTCGCCGTAAGTTGCGCTGAGCGCAACCTCCTCAGGCGCGCCATGGACGTGATACACGGTAATCGGGAAACTCACGCTTGTCTTTCCGGCCGGCACCACGACAGTTTCCGGCGCTGAGGCTATGGTCTTGTCGTCGCTCGCGAGAAAGATCACAGCGCCGCCTTCCGGCGTCTCCGGGGCCGGTCCGGAGAGCGTGATCGTTGCTTCCGCTTTCTGGTAGTTCATCACCGCCGTCGGTTCCACCTTTATGCTTGCCGCGCGCGGGCAATTAGGACAGGCGGCAGGCACGTCAAACCCCGTATCAAAAGCATCCAGGTGCACGCTGCCCGTGTTGGGGGCCACTTCCAGGGCAATTCTGTAGATCCCTTTGCCGGTGTCCACCGGTTTGGGCTCTACACGGCACGAGTTCTTCGGAAGACAGGAGACGATGGTATGTCTTCCCGGACCAACAGAATTTCCTGAAGCGTCCGCCGGGACCATGGAAAGATCGAACTTGTGCCAGCCGTTGGGCAGAGTGGAAGGCTCGCCCGCAGCCACCCTGCTGGACTTGGAATCGACTCCCACATCCACATAAAACGACTGCGCCAGTTCACGATGAGTGGTACAGCCACCCGCCGTGAGATCAAACATATAGCGGAGTTTATAAAGCCCGTCTATCTTGCCGAGGCCAGTTAATTCGGTTGTCCAGTAGGCATTTCCCGCGTAGAGATCGCCATGGGTTCCGTCATCATAGAGCGGAAATATTTTTTTTGCTGTCGGGATGGTAATGCCTTCCAAAGCCAGGGTGCGCGGATCGATTTGCTCTTTATTCACGATTTTGGGAGCGCCTAGTCCATGCTGCGCCAGTAGCGTTCCCACGCCCACGGTCGGATATTCCACCTCGACACGCGCATTTACCTTGTCCCACCCACCGGCGCGGACGTCGGAAGGGAGCATGCGCACCTCGGCTAACGGTTCCTCGCCCGTTTTCCAGTTCGTCTTGCGGTTATGCGGTGAAAGCCTGCCCAGGCTGGTGGTTAGAACATTGGCGAACCACTGTTCATCCTTGCCATTGGTAATCCTCGCCGCGACTGCTCCGATCGGCGCCGGCACAGCCGCCGGTAGGTGCGCATAGGCCTGCAGCGATGCTCCAGTCAGACCATAAGTAAAGACCGGATAGCCGTGATTAATCAGCTTGAACGCATGATCAACCAGGTTCCCATTCGCGTCGATGACCTTCCAGTTCACCGCCTGGATCGCCTGTATGCCGGAGCATTCGAAAAGCAATCCCCGGTTTTTCGTGCGCGTATCGGTAATAATGGCCCGCTGTCCGCCGCAGAGCAGCCGGCTTAGCGGAGCATCGTAGGTTCGGCGAGTGTCTTGTCCCATCTGGGCGTACATGATCAGGTCCCACTGGTTAGGCGTCAGCGATGTCGTAAATTTCGGATCGACCGTTACGGTCGCCACCGTACCGACCAGCCCTTTCTGCTTCTCTAATTGCAACGCATCTTTGTAAACTGAGTTTGCAGACAGTCGTCCTTGCTCGTAGTAAAGGACGCGCTTGCATCCTTGCGGGCATAGCCGGTGAATTTCCCGCCGGACCAGCGCGATTCCTTCTTTGGGTGAGGCAAATGCATCTGTCACAAACCCATTGACGTACAAGCGATGCGGCCGGATGATTTGTCCCCGCCACGTTCCGCTGGCGGCGCCGTGATAGGGCAGGCGAACGCGCGAGAAGTGCCAGAGACCCCGGCGTGAATTTTCCACCGCGGGATCTCCCGGACGGACCAGGTCGCCATTAGGGGCGTCCACCACCATGCTCAAATCACCCGGGGTCACGGAAAGGTTCCATCCGGAATCGAACGTGACCATGGAGTCGCCGCAGCCGTTGTATTCGAAAGGCTCCGTCGCGGCCTGGCTCGCGGGCAGCAGGCCTTTCGGGTCCGTCGCCACAAATTCGCTGGTCAGCGAACCGAACGCCTTGCCGAAAAAGTCTTTGAGGTCGTATCCCGTCCCGTTCGGGTTCTGCATATAGATTCCGCCTTGACGCTCCGCTACCTGGGTCAGAAGCGGCCCGTTCAGGTCGGCGCCGCTGCCGAACCCTATCGACACCAGTTGCGTGAAGGCGAGATTGTCATAGTTGAACTGCGGGCCAAAGCACTGCGTACCGCATGTGCTGCCCGTTGCTCCGGCCGGCTGGAGACAGGGAGCAACGTTCTCGATTCCGTCCGTCATTACCAGAATTGCTTTGCGTGCGTTTGTTCCCGCCGGAGGAACAAATCCCTGGCAAGTCCCGCCATTGCCGGGGCACAGGATATCAACTGCCTTTTGCAATCCTTTGGCAATGGCAGTGCAGCCGCCTGGGCCGGTGGCGGAGATGTTGTTTTTCGCATTCTCAAAGGGTGATCCGGGATCGAGCAAGTGGCTGTCCACGTTGGTCATGGGCAGATCGACCGTGGCATTATCGGAATAGGACACAATTCCGATGGTATTGACCTGGCCATCGCTGCGGGCCGTGTCCATCATGTCGCCAAAGTTCTCCACTGCGTTCAGCGCCGCCGTGAGTTTGGGGGTCCCGCTGCCCACGTCCGCTTCGCTCATGCTGCCGGAACGGTCGATCACCAGCACCACGTCGGTGGCTTTTTCGTTTTGCCAGGCTCGTACCACGTCGTCAATCGCCTTATGCAGCCGCCAGAACATGGGATCGCGCGGGGCGCATGCCGGGGTGAAAGTATCAAGGTTGTAGCAGCCCGAAGTGATGTTGTTCCCTGGGTCGCAGCTCTGGGCCGGTGTGCGGTCTGCAATTCCCGTTGCTACGTGCATGTCAGCATGGAAAAAAGAATCGAGGATCTTTGATACTTCGTCAACATTCTTGAATTGATCCAGCGCGTTGTAAGGGAATGTAACGCCGGAGCCCGAGCAGGAAGTGCTGGGCTCGTTTGGGCAGGCGGCCGGACCGCCTCCCGCTTTGAATAGACAATGAGGAAAGGCAATACAGTTGGTGCACGCCACGCCCGCAGGGCGGGCTGTCCCCTGCCCGCAGCCCGCGTTGAGGGCGTCAACAGGAGGTATATACCCGCCGCCTGCTGTGCCGATAGGTTCTGGAATGTTCTTGCACCACTCCAAAGACTCAATGGGCGCAAAATTAATGCCACGACGCCAGATATCAAAATCAAAATTGAATTGGCGGTGAAACGCATACCATCGTTCCCCGCGCCCCGCAGGTGGATTGCTGCCGCCGATCGCACCGAAACAGCTATGCCACACATCATGTAACTGCCGTATGGTCTGGCTACCCGGCGGGATAGGAACTGCCGTGCAATCGTTTTGACAGCTTCCTGTATTGTCCGCATTGCAGGTGCAGGAGAGTGCAAGATTGTTCTTCTGCACACATTTCATCGGAGCCGGTGCTTGCACATTATCGGTGTAAACCCAGCACGTCTGGGCGCGCGCCGTGATCGCGCCGGCGAATACCAGGGCTGATAACAGAGCTAAACGGCGAATCGAGCCAGATACTACAGGCATTGTCGTGGCAAAGAAGCTGAAACTGTGCATCGTCCACCTCAGTTAACGTGAGTGAAGAGCTCTCGCCCCCAAATCCTTTGGTTGGATACCCGGAAACCCCATACTGTCGAAGCTAAAGGAATCGGTTGGGCATCGCAGCAATGGCGCGCCCGTCCGAAAGTCCGCTGTGCTCCCCCGCTCTTGATCTGTGTGGCTTGCTCTGTAGTGAAGGTAACCCCCGGCCCGTTTCATAAAATTTATTGTGGGCAATATCCGCCTTTGCCCACCCTCCGCCGACCGGTTGTTGGCGGGAACTCCAGTTTTCGCCCTCGCTCTAGTTCATCCATGGCGCCCGCTGCTGTTGGTCGCTTTTTTTCTAGTCCCCTTTCTGTGCAATTTCAGCTGTCTCCTTCGTTCTGCTTGTGTGGTGCGGTTATGGTCCCAGTTTTTTCACTGGCACTAGAACAACAGCCATGCCAGCCGTATCCTACTAGCAGCATAAAAACACAAACATCAGGTGGAGAATACCTTTATGTCGCAAACTGCCGTCCGTGCAGCCGTATTGTTGCTGTTCATTACTGGGTTTGCCTCCAGCTTGCCTGCCCAGACCGATCCTGAGTTTGTTGTAACCGTTAATCCTTCCATCGTCACCATCACTCAGGGCGGCACGGCATCTTTAACCGTTCATATCGCCGTGAATGAGCGGCCCAGCTTTGAATTCAGCCTCTCCGGGCTGCCCTCGGGCGTAATTGCGCAGGTCCCCGCCGGACACGCTGGCGCCACCACCATTGTTCTTACGGCTCTACCCACCGCCGCCACCGGTACTTTCAACGTTCAGTTAACTACCGTGGCCAGCGGTTTCGCGCCTCCCAGGACCAGCAATGGCCCGCAGACCCAGGAGTTCACAGTCAACGTCAAGCCTCTTCCTGTGACTCAATGGGAGTACCGCGTTGAACGGGCCAGGACCCCGCAGGAGCTTGAATCCACTGCTACCAATCTCGGCGCACAATCATGGGAACTCGTCAGCGTAGTGCTGACTGACCGCAACGGCGCCGATGAGTGGGTAGCATTCTTCAAGCGGCAAAAACATCCCCACGAATAGTGCGCAACTTGCTTACCCGCAGATCTCGTGGATAACGCAGGTCGGAAAAAGCGCGGCCGCGAATTGCCTCAGCTGGGTTCGTATCAGGGCACGGGCTTTAGCGGTGCCGTACCAGCCTCTTACAATTTGTCATCTTGAGCGGATTCCGCGGGAGCGCAGCGACTGAGGAAGAGTCGAAAGATCCCGACGATGAGTGCCCCGCCATGCCGTGTCGGGGAATTCTCACGAAATCGATTTCAGCAGCTCTGTCGAAAAGTTCACACTACGAATTCGGCAAATAAACACAAACGAATCAAACAAATGAACTGATTCGTGTTGTTTCGCGTTGATTCGCGGCTAAATGAGCCGCGCGACGCAAAATCGTCGCGCCTCAAACTGTCATCCTCAATGAGCGCGTTTCTGCCGCGGGTGAAGATTCCAGATTGTCCTTCCTATCCGCGTTCATCCGCGTAAATCCGCGGTAGGATTTGATATAACCTAGCTTGCGATGAAAATCGAAACCCGCGCCGTGCATGCCGGCCGCAACCCTGAAGGCGGATCACGCGACGTTGTGCCCGCCATCCATCTCTCCACCACATTCCACAAGGCCGATGATGGAACGCTTCCCGGCGGATATCTTTATGGCCGCCCTAACAATCCTAATCGTGAATCGCTGGAGCACGCGCTGGCCTCGCTGGAAGAAGGCGCGACCGCGCTGGCTTTTTCTTCCGGCAGCGCCGCCACGCTCGCAGTGTTTCAGGCGCTCTCGCCCGGCGACCACGTCATAGCCGCTGAAGACGCTTATTACGGCACTCCCATCCTGCTGCGCACCGTTATGGCCAACTGGGGGCTCAAGCACACGCTGGTCAACATGCAAGACCTTGCTGCCGTTGAGCGCGCTATCACGCCCGCCACGCGTCTTATCTGGACAGAAACGCCTTCCAACCCATTGCTCAACGTTACCGATCTCCGCGCTATCGTGGCGCTGGCCAAAAAATGCGGCGCTATGGTCGCCTGCGACAATACCTGGGCCACTCCGCTCTTCCAGCTTCCACTCAAACTCGGAGTGGACGTCGTGATGCACTCGGTCACGAAATATCTATCCGGCCACAGTGACGTGACCATGGGTGCGCTGGTCTTTAGAGAAAATGGCGGAGAGAACAAAGAAAATGGCGGAGAGAACAGCGCGGGAGAGAACAGCGGGAAAGACAATCGTACCCTGGAAAAAATCACTGCCATTCAACATGAAGGCGGCGCAGTGCCGTCGCCTTTTGAGTGCTGGCTCACCCTGCGCGGCCTTCAGACATTTCCTTATCGCGTCCGCGCGCACGCTGAAAACGCGCAGCGTGTCGCCGAATTTCTGAGTACGCAGCCGAAAATTGAATCGGTCCATTATCCGGGACTGCCTTCACATCCCGGACACAAAATCGCCGCCGCACAGATGTCCGGCTTCGGCGGCATGATGTCCATTCAGGTAAAAGGCGGGCAGGCTGAAGCGTTCAAGCTGGTCGCCGGACTAAAACTTTTCAGCCACGCCACCAGCCTGGGCAGCACGCACAGTTTGATCGAGCACCGCGCATCCGTTGAAGGCGTCAACACCCGCAGCCCGGCCAATCTCTTGCGCCTGTCCATCGGCCTGGAACATCCAGACGACTTGATTGACGATTTAGAGCAGGCACTGCGTTTTTAATCCCGAGCGTAGCGAGGGAACCCTATCGCAACCGAGGTTTTTACTCGATTCAAGAGCTTTTTAGTGCTTGTTTCGTAGTGATGCTAGGAGTCAAAGTCGCGATGTTATGCCCCGAAAGATCCCTGTGGCTGTAGGGTTCCCTCGCGACGCTCGGGATTTTAGAAAGAGTCTTAAACTTTCACCTGCACATTTGCCTTTTCGCCCGCATGCGCCGCAAACAGCGCAGCGGGCGTGAAGCCCATCGGTCCAGCAATCAGGTTGCGTGGAAACTCCGCCTGCGCCGTGTTGTACTTCCGCACACACTCGTTGTAGTGCTGCCGCGCAAACGCAATCCGGTTTTCCGTGGACGTGATCTGCTCTTGCAAAAGCAAAAACTGCTGCGAAGCCTTCAGCGCCGGATACCGTTCTGCCGTGACAAATAGATTGCCCACGGCTCCGGTAAGCGCCATCTCAGCCATCGCGCGCGTCCCCAGCGACGCTCCTCCGCCCGCTGCGACTGCCTCTGTTCGTGCGCGCGTTACTGCTTCCAGCGTCTCGCGTTCGTGCGTCATGTAGCCCTTCACGGCTTTCACAAGATTCGGCACCAGGTCATGCCGGCGCGTGAGTTGCACGTCGATGTCCGACCACCCGCTCTGCACGGCGTTCCGCATTTTTATTAGACCGTTATAGGTCTTGAGCAGCAAAAACAACAGCACTGCCGCGACAGCCGCAATGGCTATGAAGGCATAAGAAATGTCCAAGGCCGCTCCTTTTCAGCAATTTCGCCGGCTGAAAGAATGGAAGCATTTTACGGTAAACAGACCCAATTGCCGCAGATTTGCGCAGATTCTCGTCGGATCAAAACTAATTTGGCCGCGAATTTCGCGAATCAATACGAATCGAGATAAGAAAAAGCGCGAGGCCGACTTGCGCGCCGAGCGCTCTGCAACAGGAGCACGTAATTCTACTGGCTTCCCCAGACGCCGGAGCGGTTCGGAGCGAAGCGACAGAAATCAAGACTAATTCGCGGCTAGTTTTGCTCTCCGAAAATCTGCGGCTCAAAATGAGTGTTCTAGTCTCCCGCCGGCCCCAGAATCGGCTGCTGTTTCCGATGTGCGCCGCGCCACCGTGCCGCGCGCAGCCGTATGCGGTCCATATAGAGATAAATTACGGGAGTGGTAAAGAGCGTCAGTGCCTGGCTTACAATCAGCCCGCCCACAATCGCTATGCCCAGCGGACGCCGCAGTTCTGATCCTGTGCCGCCGCCCAGCGCCAGCGGCAGGCCGCCCAGTAATGCCGCCATGGTCGTCATCATAATAGGACGGAAACGCAAAACGGCCGCCTGATAGATTGCATCTTCCGGACTCTTTCCCTCCACCCGCGTCGCGTTCACGGCAAAGTCGATCATCAAAATGGCATTCTTTTTCACAATCCCGATCAGCAAGATAATGCCGATCAAAGCAATCACGTTCAGGTCATTGCCGGTCAGCATAATTGCCAGAATCGCGCCCACGCCGGCTGAAGGAAGTGTCGAGAGAATTGTGATCGGATGGATCACGCTCTCATACAGCATGCCCAGCACAATATAGACGGTGATCAATGCGGTCAGAATCAGCAGCGGCTGGCTTTGCGCCGAGTCTTTGAACGCGGCAGCCGTCCCCTGGAACCCGCCATGCACGCTGGCCGGAACTCCCAGGTCGCGCATGGCGGTTTCCACCACTTTTGCGGCATTGCCCAAAGGTACGTTCGGCGCCAGGTTGAATGAGAGCGTTACCGCCGGATAAAAGCCCTGATGGTTGACCTGCAACGCTGTATTTGAAGGCTGGTAGCGCGTAAACGACGAGAGCGGGACCTCAACTCCCGTCGATGACTTCACGTAAGTATTCCTGAGCGCGTCGGTTCCCGGCAGCAGCTTGGGATCCACTTCCATTACCACGTGATACTGGTTCAACTGCCGATACATGGTTGAAACCTGCGCCTGCCCAAACGACGCATACAGCGCCGCATCTACCTGCGTCGGCGTTATGCCCAGCCGTGAAGCCGTGTCGCGATCGATACTAACTTCAGCCGCCAGTCCTTTATCCTGCTGGTCAGAGTTCACGTCGCGCAGTTCTGGCAATGAACGCAGTTTGGCCAGGATTCGCGGCACCCAGAAATTCAGGTCCTGTAAATCTTCTGACTGGATGGTGTATTGAAATTGCGCATTGCTCTGTCGTCCACCAATGTTCAGGTCCTGCGTTGCAGTGAGAAATAGTGTTGCGCCTGGCACCACCGCCAACTTGGGGCGCAGCCGGTTGATGATTTGGTCCGCCGTCGCCTTGCGCTCATTGGGCGGCTTAAGCACAATGAACATGCGGCCGCTGTTTGAACTTCCCTGGCCGCCGGAAAAACCCGCAACATTGTTTACCGCCGGATCTTTTAGCACAATCTGCACATACTGCTGCATCTTGGCCAGCATGGCAGGAAATGAAATATCCTGCGCCGCCACCACCGACCCATTAAGCCGTCCCGTATCCTGCTGCGGAAAAAATCCTTTCGGCGCAATCACGTACAAATAAATGCTCAAGGCTGCGGTGCCAATCGTCACCAGCAGCGTCAACGGCTGATGCCGCAGCACCACGCCCAGACTGCCGCGGTATACCTTCAGCATCCAGTCAAATGCGTGTTCGCTGGCGCGATAGATACGGCCATGCTTCTTCTCGCCCTCTGGCCGTAAAAACTTCGCACACAGCATCGGCGTCACGGTGAGCGAAATCACCAGTGACATGGCTATAGCCGTGCTCAGCACCACGGCGAACTCGCGGAACAGTCGTCCGACAAGCCCCTGCATCAGCAGGATTGGAATGAAGACCGCGATGAGAGACGTGCTCATCGAGAGTACGGTAAAGCCGATCTCGCGCGCGCCGCGAAACGCTGCCTGCACCGGCCCCAGGCCCTGTTCCATATAACGCGTGATGTCTTCCAGCACCACAATCGCGTCGTCCACCACAAAGCCGGTGGAAATAGCCAGAGCCATCAGCGAGAGATTGTCCACGCTATAGTCCAGCAGGTACATCACTCCAAAAGTGCCGATGAGCGACAGCGGCACGGCCACGCTGGGAATAAACGTTGCGCGCAGGTTGCGGAGAAAAACAAAAACTACCAGCACCACCAGGACAATTGAAATCAGCAGCGTAATCTGAATATCTGCCACGGACGCGCGAATCGTCGTCGTGCGATCCAGCGCAACTTCCAGCTTAATGCCGGCAGGAATGGATGCCTGCAGTTCCGGCAGCAGGCCCTTCACCCGGTCCACCGCATCAATAATGTTGGCTCCCGGCTGGCGAAAAACAATCATCAACACTGCCGGCTTGCCATTGGCAATGCCCATATTGCGAATGTCTTCGACCGAATCCTGCACGTCGGCAACATCCTGCAACCGCACCACGCCGCCTGTGGCATTTTTGGCGACAATAATATTCTTGTAGTCATCGGCCTTAAACAGCTGATCGTTGTCCGTGATCTGCCACGCGTTCACCGGGCCCGCAATCTCGCCCTTGGGGCGATTCGCATTCGCTGCGCCCAGCGCAGCGCGCACCTGCTCCACGCCCACACCCAGCTTGTTCAGCAGCGTGGGATTCACCTCAGCCCGCACTGCGGGTTTTGCGCCACCGCCCACAAATACCTGGCCAATGCCCGGCACTTGTGAAAGCTTCTGCGCCAGCACCGAATCAGCCACGTCATACATGCGCGGCTTGGTGATGCTTTCTGAAGTCAGCGAGAGAATCATGATCGGCGCGTCTGCGGGATTCACCTTGCGCCAGTTCGGGCGGGTCGGCAGGTTGGCCGGCAGCTGTCCCAGCGCCGCATTGATGGCTGCTTGCACGTCTCTCGCCGCCGCATCGATATTGCGCGAGAGGTCGAACTGCATCGTGATGCTCGTGGAACCAAGCTGGCTCGTTGAAGTCATCTGGTTCACGCCGGCAATGCGCCCAAACTGCCGTTCCAGCGGCGTGGCCACAGAGGAGGCCATTGTCTCGGGACTCGCGCCTGGCAGTCCGGCATTTACGCTGATTACGGGATATTCAACCTGCGGGATAGGCGCTACCGGCAGGCGGAAGTAAGCCAGGATGCCCGCCAGCAAGAGCCCCATTGCCAGCAATGACGTGGCTACCGGCCGCCGGATAAATGGTGCTGAGATGTTCATGCTTCTTCTGAAATCCCGAGCCCGAACTTGCGAAGGCGACGGAACCCTATGATCTGAGGAATCTCAGGGGCGAGATCCCTCCATTGCGGGTTACTCGTTGCAAACAATGCGATCTTCTTCTCTCTTCGCCACTTCTTGATCTGTTGCTCACGATCGGCAGCTATCGTTGGGTTACTAAAAGTCTCAAAGTACACCAACCTATTTACCTTGTATTTCCTGGTGAAACCATCAAAGGAGCCAGCTTTGTGCTCGGCGACCCGCTTCCAGAGATTGTCAGTAAGGCCGACATACAGCGTGCCGCTTAGGCTCGAGAGAATATAGACGAAGTAACAGAGCTGAAAACTGCGTGCTTTGTTTTTGGTCATCGTCGTCATGATTGAATTCTTACCCGTTATAGGGGGCCCTCGCTTCGCTCGGGATTACAGAAAAAATCAGTCCGCCCCGGACGGCTCCTCCTGCGGCGTGATCTCATTACCCAACTGGAACTTTGAAAACCGGCTCGCCAGCTTGTCAAACAAGATATAAATAACCGGCGTCGTATAGAGCGTGAACGCCTGGCTCAGCAGCAATCCGCCAATAATCGTGATACCCAGCGGATGCCGCAGCTCTGATCCCGTGCCGCGTCCAAACGCCAGCGGCACAGCGCCCAGCAGCGCAGCCATGGTGGTCATCATGATGGGGCGGAAGCGCAGCAGGCTGGCTTGATAGATGGCTTCTTCCGGCGGCTTGCCCTGATTGCGCTCCGCGTCCAGCGCAAAGTCGATCATCATGATGGCGTTCTTCTTCACAATGCCGATCAGCAGAATTATTCCTATCAGCGCCACCACAGTCAGGTCATTGCGCGTAATAATCATCGCCAGAATGGCGCCCACACCGGCTGAAGGCAGAGTGGAAAGAATCGTTACCGGATGAATATAGCTTTCATACAGCACGCCCAGCACAATGTAGACCGTAATCAACGCGGCCAAAATGAGCCATGGTTCCGATGCCAAAGAATTCTGGAACGCCGCCGCCGTTCCCTGGAAGCTGGGATGAATGCTGACTGGCATTCCCATTTCCTGTTCGGCCTGCGCAATGGCTTTGGTCGCTTTGCCCAGCGACTCTCCGGGCGCAAGATTGAATGAGATGGTCACCACCGGGAACTGTCCTTGATGATTGATGGCGAGCGGCGCCGGAGAAGTAACAAAGTGGCTGAAAGTTGAGAGCGGGACTTGTTGCCCGGTTGACGACTTAACGTAGATATTGCTTAAGTCGCTGGGATTATCCTGAAATTGCTGCCCCACTTCCAGCACCACGTGATACTGATTCAGCTGCGTGAAGATTGTCGAGACCTGGCGCTGGCCAAAAGCGTCGTAGAGCGTGTCGTCAATGTTCTGCGGCAGGATGCCGAAACGCGCCGCGGTATCGCGATCAATTATCAGATCGGCTTTAAGCCCGCCGTTTTGCTGGTCGCTTGCCACGTCGCGCAGCTCCGGCAGCGTTCGCAGCTTGGCCAGAATGCGGTTTGACCAATCATTCAGCTCGTTCGCATCGGCATCTTCCAGAGAGTACTGAAACTGCGTGCGGCTCACGCGATCTTCCACGGTCAAGTCTTGCACCGGCTGCATGTATAAGGTGATGCCTTCCACCTTCGCCAATTCCGGTTGCAGGCGCCGGATAATCTCGGACGCGGTATCGCTGCGGTCTTCATGCGGTTTCAGGTTGATCTGTATGCGCCCGCTGTTCTGTGTGGTGTTGGTGCCGTCAATGCCGATAAACGACGAGAGGCTGGCCACATCAGGGTCTTGCAAAATCACCTTGGCCAGCTTTTGCTGCCGGTCTGACATGGAAGCAAACGACACATTTTCCGGCCCTTCTGAAATGCCCAGAATCACGCCCGTATCCTGAACGGGAAAAAATCCCTTGGGCACGATCACGTATAGGTACACGGTCAGCGCCAGCGCTCCGATTGTAGCCAGCAGAGTAAGCGTCTGGTGTCTCAGCACCCATTGCAAAGTGGTTCCGTACCACTCAATTACGCGTTCGTAGGCGCGTTCCGTTGCCTGGTAAACGCGGCCATGCTTGACTTCTTTAGGATTCTTGAGAAGTCGTGCCGCCATCATCGGAGTGAGAGAGAGTGAAACCAGCGCAGAAATTACGATTGTCACGGCCAGAGTGACGGCAAACTCGCGGAAGAGCCTGCCCACAATGTCGCCCATGAACAACAAAGGAATCAACACGGCGATCAACGAAACTGTCAGCGAGATGATGGTGAAGCCGATCTGCCCTGCGCCGCGCAGCGCGGCTTCCATGGGAGAGTGGCCTTCCTCCAGAAAGCGATCGATGTTTTCAATCATCACAATGGCGTCATCCACCACAAAGCCGGTGGAAATGGTGAGCGCCATGAGCGAGAGATTGTCCAGGCTGTAGCCCAGCAGGTACATCACAGCAAAGGTGCCGACAATGGAGAGCGGCACGGCTGCGCCGGGAATAATCGTTGCGGGAAGATTGCGCAGGAAAAGAAAAATCACCAGTATCACAAGGCAGATGGTGAGCATCATTTCAAAAATCACGTCGTGCACTGACGCGCGAATCGTTTCCGTGCGGTCTGTGAGGACAGATACTTTTACTGAACTTGGCAGCCCGCCTTGCAGTTGCGGCAAAACTTTCTTGATGCGGTCCACCACGCCGATGATGTTGGCCCCGGGCTGGCGCTGTATGTTTACGATTACTGCCGGTGAAAGCGCTGTCTGGCCGTTTTGGGTTATGCCCATCCAAGCCGCTTGCTTGGCGTTCTCTGCGCCGTCAATGACTGTGGCCACGTCGCGCAGCCGCACCGGAGCGCCATTGCGGTAGGCAAGGATCACGTCCTTATATTCATTGCCGGAAAGCAGTTGGTCATTGGTTGAGATAGTGAAGGCCTGCCGCTGATTTTCCAGGATGCCCTTGGCCTGGTCCACGTTCGCCTGTCCCAGCACCGTGCGCAGGTCTTCCAGGCTCAAGCCGTAGGAAGCCAGAGCGGTGGGATTGGCCTGTATGCGTACTGCCGGCTTTTGCCCGCCACTGATGGAAACCATGCCGACGCCAGTGAGCTGGGAAATTTTCTGTGCCAGCGTAGTGTCGGCCAGGTCTTCAACTTTGGAAAGCGGCAAGCTGGTTGAAGTCAGGGCCAGCGTCAGGATGGGCGCGTCCGCAGGATTCACTTTGCTGTAGATCGGTGGGTTGGGCAGATCGCGTGGCAGGAATGTGGTAGCGGAGTTAATGGCGGCTTGTACTTCCTGCTCCGCAATGTCGATGCTCTGTTCCAGATTAAATTGCAGAGTGATCACTGAGCTGCCAAAAGAACTGGTGGAAGTCATCTGGCTCAGGCCCGGGACCTGCCCAAATTGCCGCTCCATCGGCGCCGTGACGGACGAGGCCATTACCTCCGGCCCAGCGCCGGGATAAAAAGTGATGACCTGAATGGTGGGATAGTCCACCTGGGGCAGCGCGGAGACGGGAAGTTGCAGGTACGCAACCGCGCCCACCAGCAGCAAACCAATCATCAGCAGCGACGTGGCTACTGGACGCAGGATGAATAATTTTGATGGACCGCCGCTAGGCATGATGTGTTTTCAAACGCCGTTTCTAATCGGTTGTTTTTTCGATTCGTGTGCACTCACGCGGATCTTATTGCGTTTGGCCATCACCCGCCTGGCCGCCGTTTTGTCCGCCGGCCCCAGCGCCGCGAACCGCAACTTTGGTACCGGGCTGAAGCTTGTCTTGTCCGTCGGTCACAATTACTTCTCCGGGCTTTATACCTTGTGAGATCGCAGTCAAATTTCCCTCGCTGATCGAGAGCGCCACATTACGCATCTCCGCCGTGTTGTCCGGCTTCACCACGAACACGTAAGTCCCTTGCGGCCCGCGCTGGATTGCCGCCGACGGGACTACGGTGTTGTTCTTCTTCACCTCAAGCAGCAGATGGATATTCACGAACTGATTGGGCCATAGCGAGCGGTCGCGATTTTCAAATACTGCTTTCAGCTTTCCCGTTCCCGTGGTTACATCAATCTGGTTGTCAATGGTTGTCAGGTAACCCGTGGCAATCTTTGTTTGATCGTCGCGGCTGTATGCATCCACGGCAAGCCTGCCTTTATTCATGTGCTGCGAAACCGCCTGCAAGTTATCTTGTGGCAGGCTGAAGATCACCGCGATCGGCTGCAACTGCGTGATCACCAGCAAGCCGTTGGGATCGGATGCGTGGACCATATTGCCCACATCGATCTGGCGCAAGCCGATGCGTCCGCTCACGGGTGCGGTAATGCGTGTATAAGATAAATTGAGTTTTACAGTATCCACTTGGGCCTGGTCAGCGCGCACTGCGCCGTCAAGCTGGGCTTCCAGTGAACCCTGGGTATCGAACTGTTGCTTGGGGATAACCCCGTCTTTATAGAGCTGCTGAAACCGTTCAAGGTTCAGGCGAGCATCTCTCAGGGCGGCCTGATCTTTGAAGAGCGTGGCTTGCGTCTGGCTTAGCTGCACTTCATAGGGCCGAGGGTCGATTTCCGCCAGCAGCTCGCCTTGTTTAACTTCCTGGCCTTCCTTGATGTTTACTTTGACCAACTGGCCGTCAATACGGCTCTTTACCGCGACTGTGTTGAAGGCTTCCACAGATCCCAGCCCATTCAGCAGGATAGGCAGATCGCGGATCTCAGCCTTTGCCACCGCGACAGGGATGGTCATTGCTGCGCCGCCACCACGGCCGCCTTTGCCTCCGCCGCCTTTCTGTTTGGAATCGGCGCTGGTATGGCCGCAGCCTGCCAGAAGCATTGCGAAGCATGCGCAAATGAGCGCGGGTAAAGCCAGTTTGTGGCGTAAAGGTTTTGACATCTGTCCTCTCAGGGCAGGATCTGGGAAATCTGAAATCCTATACAGACTTCTATTTTTCAGCAATTGCCGGTTGCCGGCGGGGGCCGGTACCGCTAGGAATGTGCCGATTCGGAGCTCACTGCACTAACTACTCTATTTGACGTTAAATCAGAGGGTTACAACACTGGATTTTGTAAATAATTGTTAAAAAGACCTGGGATGATAATGGCGGAATTCTGCATGCTTTTGGAGGGTGAAGTTAAGCTCTCTTTACTTTCTTACGAGCGTTGCTCGCCAAATATCGCTGATCAAGCGCCTGACGGATCAAGGTTTTAATAAGCGCCTGCCGGCTGATATTCAACTCCTTAGCTGCGGCATCCAACTCCTGCAACATCGGCGACGCGAAATCGACGTTGACCCGTTGAATCGGTCCCATCATCTTGCCAGTGTTGGTGAAAAAGCTGGAAACGTCATTGCCGCGTTCTGCCATGCGAGCAATATGCTCTACAGATTTCGGCTTACGAGTGCTCTTCATAAAGCTGCTGCTCCTCCCTTGTCGCTTTCCATAAAGAGACAAGATGGTAATATTCACCCTCGCGGTCTTCCCTTACTTCAAAAACAACGGTATAGAGCTGCCCAGCAACCCACCCCACCGCACGCTGCTGCTCCGGAATTTCGAGACGCTGATCTAGATAGAACGGGTGCGAAAATATTTCCTGCGCCTCTTCGAACCCGATTCCGCGCCTTGGGTTAGACCTCAGCCGTTTGCTCTTTCGGGAATCGAAGTCAAACCGCATTGTGGTATAACAGTTATACCATGACTTTATTCCCGATTCTAGTCGGAAAACAGTGAGGCAGACCGGCTCCAAGTATCCGCAATGCGAGGAAATAGAAAATGAGTACTACTCCCCGGCTGACAATAGCGGACTATGAGAGACTCCCCGAAAAAGAGGGAGCCCGTTATGAGCTCGACGAGGGGACACTTCTAATTGAGCCATCGCCGTCTTTGCGTCACAACCTGATCCGTCAAAGAATTGCTGAGCAGTTGACGCAATTTGTGCGTTCGCATAATCTTGCATCGTGGTTGAAGAGATTGACTTCCGCCTGGACACTGACACCGTCAGAAATCCAGATGTGGCCTTCATCACGGCAGACCATTTGAGGAACATCGACCCGTATGCGTCACCGGTTGAGGGCGCACCGGCTCTCGCCATTGAAGTAATTTCGCCAAGCAATCTGGCTCAGGATACCGCCAAAAAAGTTCGCCAGTACCTTGAAGCTGGAAGCCATGCAGTCTGGCTTGTTTATCCCGAGTTGCGGCTGGTTGAGATCCACAATGCCGCCGGTGCCCGCCGCATCACTGAACCGGAGTCGCTCCAGGAATCCAAATCATTTAGCGGATTCAAGTTTTCTCTGTCACTCACCGCGCTTTTCGACGATATTTTTCGGCAGTAATCGCGCTTGCTGTCCGCGCGATTCACTCCCTGCCCATTTAACGGCTTTCCTGCCATTCCGGTGGTTTTCCGTTTTCGAATGCTACCTGCCCATGTCACCGGTGAGTTCCCTGCGTTCAGCAAAGCAAAAGGCACAGCCGATCTTAGCTGTGCCCAAATGCTTTCTAACTGAAGTTACTGCTGCGGCGGAGGGGTGGGTTGCGGAGTTGCCGGTTGTTCCGCAGGCGTCGGCTCCGCTGCTGGGGGCTGCGATGCCGGAGGCTCATTTGTCGCCGGAGGTTGCGTCGTCTGCGGCTGCTCCTGCTGCCCTGTGCTTTGCGACGGCTGGGCAGGGGTTGATCCCGGCAACGCTGCTCCGGCAGGCAAAGTCCAGACTTCCACTTTGCGTCCAGGTTCTGTTCCGGCCTTGGTCTGAATGCGCTGCGGATCGATACCCTTCGACTTTGTCAGGTACGCCATGGCGTTCTGTGCGCGCTGCAATCCCATGCTGCGCGGCTCCCCGCTATCCGCGGAGCCAGAAAGCACCGCATTCAAGTTTGGGTCCTGCTGCATCTTAAGCGCTACATCGTCCAGCACGGCCTTGGAACGGTTGTCCACGTAGCTGCTGTTGGGTTTGTAATCCAGCTCCATCAGCTTCTGTGCTGTGGGCATGGCGGGCGCGGCTGCTTCCACGTTCACCGTAACCACAGTGGATGCGCTCAACTGGCGGTCATCAAAAGCTGTCGCTCGCACCGCAATCGGTCCGGCGCCGGTATCAGTTGTATCAAGCGTTGCCTGGTTGCGATTGGAAGAGAGCTTGCCGCCATTGGCCACATAGGTGATATTCACTGGCCGGTTGTCCGGGCTCACAGCCTCACACGTGATGGAAGCGCTCTCACCGGCGCGCAGGCTGGTGGGTGAAGCCGAGCAGTTAATCTTCGGCGGAGTCGTGCTGGTGCTGGCCGCTTCTGGTTGGGGCGCATTGGTGAATGAAGGCTGGATCGGAGCCAGTACCGGCGCATCCGTAATGTCCATCACTTCAACTCCGTCGCCTACCGTTATATCTTCGAGCGCGGTCAGGATCATGGCTGTGGCGCTTTTGCGCTGCACGTTAAGAACAATCATATCGCCCAGAGTACGGCGCGGCAGGCTTGAAAGCTCGCCACTTGGAAGCCTGTGCGGATCTTTTTGGGTATCGTCATAATCTGTGGCCTTGAGTGACAGCCCGGCAACAGGATCGTGGTAGCTATACGAATACGTGCGCGTAGCGCGCAGATAATCTCCGGGTTTCAGGCCCTTGTCCGCTCCAATGTTCAGGTAGGCCTTATATTTTGAGCCCAGGATTGAATCGAATTCCTTGGCCATCACAATGCGCCCCTGGGGTTTGCCCGTGGGCGGCGTGTAGCGGTCCAGGGTCACTTTGCGGAAGGGCGGCGCTTCGCGCTCTGCCAGCGGGATGGCGATGTCGCCGGGCAACACGTCGGCGCAGCTCAATTCGAAACTGGCTATCCCGGTGCTTTTCTGCACATCAGTTATTTTCACAATCGCCAACTCAAGGTACGGCACACCCACATTACGCAATGCTGACTTTTGTCCCGGGAATATCTCGTAATGGTTGTTGTCTTTTACCAACCGGACAATCTGGTAGCGGTCGCCTTCTTTCATGCCCTGCCCGTGGATGAAAATCGTGTCGCTCGCGCCGGCATACCGCGTCTGGTCAGGACTGTTGTGCCCACCTGCGACAAACAGCTTGTCTGGGACCTTTTCGGTGGTCAGAAAGCCCGAGCAATACATGTCATTGCGCGTAGGCGTATTGCCGACATCCAGATTGGCGGCGTGCTCCTGTGCTTTCAGTGCTGGTTGCGGCTGAGCAGGCTGTGTCTGAACAGGCTGTGTCTGAGCGGGCTGCGGCTGAGCAGGTTGGGGCTGCTGTGAAAAGACCACATTCGATAAAACCATCCCCGCCAACACCAGCGTTGCCAGCTTGAAATTCTTCATACTTCCTCCCATACGCCTCTGCGGGAGAACAAGTTTCCCCCACGGGACGCGCAATGTCCCGGGTGGAACATATCACCGCCTTTCCTTAGACTTCAACTAAACTCTTATTTACTAAGCAGATACGCTTAATTACAGAAGTTCTATTCACTTCTTGCATTCGGTGCTTGAATCTGTGATTTTTGCTCACGTATGATGGCCAGCCGTTTGTAAACTCGTTTTAAATCTAATGAATGGAACATCATCCAGTTACGCGCCAAGGTTCCTGCCCGCCCGGCTGCCCCGGGTGTGCGTGGCCATTGCGGCCACCAACCCGGCGGAAATGGTGCAGAAAGCGGACCTTGCAGTCCGTGATAACCCCTTTGTTGAGTTCAGGTTAGACTATCTTCCCAATCCCTCTTTGGGCCTGCCCAAGCTCAAGACATTTGTCGAGTTTCACCCCGAGGCGCTGATCGTGGCTACCTGCCGCCGGGCTGCCAACGGAGGCAAATTTAAGGGATCCATAGCCTCACAGATTGACGTTCTGGTAAAAGCAGCCAGCTTGGGTTGCCATCTGGTGGATATTGAGCTGGAAACGGCCGCGCAGCTGAAGCCGAATGATTTCAATCGCTTGCGCCGGTCTGCCCACCTAATCCTCTCTTACCATGACTTTCGTGGCACAAAGAAGCTGGAAGAGACGTTTGCCAAGATGCAGCAGCATCCCTGCGACTTCTTCAAAATCGTCACCATGGCAAACTCTCTCTATGACAACGTGGTGATGATGAAGTTCCTGGAAAAGTACTGCCACGCGCACTCCCTGATTGGGCTGTGCATGGGCGAGCAGGGTGTCATCAGCCGTGTGCTCTCTGTACGGGCCGGCAGCCAGTTCACCTTTGCCGCCGCCAATCCGGGAGAAGAAACTGGCCCGGGACAGTTAACCGCCCGGGCGCTGCGTGATGTTTATCGCATTGACCAAGTTGATGCCGCGACGCGCGTTTATGGCGTAGCCGGAGATCCCGTAGCCCAGTCCCTTTCTCCCGCGATGCTGAATACCGCGTTCCGCCGCGAAAACGTGAATGCCGTTTATCTGGCCCTGCATGCCAAGACTCTTGAAGACCTGATGGCCTGCGTGCAGGATATCCCTATCGCCGGGCTCAGTATCACGATGCCGTACAAAGAGCCGGTCCTGAAGCATCTGGATAAGAGCGATCCCTGGACAGCCAAAGTCGGCGCGTGTAATACGGTCGTCCGTAGCCAGGACGGCAATCTCTATGGCTTTAATACTGACGTGAATGGCGTTGTCCGTCCTCTCGAGATGCGCATTCGTTTACAGGGAGCAAAAATACTTGTGCTGGGCGCAGGAGGCGCGGCCCGCGCAGCCGTTTTTGGATTGAAAGAGCGCGGCGCTGAAGTTTCGATTCTGAGCCGTAATGCGGCGTCGGCACAAAAGCTGGCCAAGCAGGCCAAAGCCAAGGCCATCAATCGCACCATGCTGAAGAAGCTGGAATTTGATGTGATCATTAATGCCACGCCCGCCGGGATGGAAGGCAACAAAGATCCGCTGCCGCTCACCGAGCCGGAGATGAAGGCCAAGTATTTCTTTGAAATGGTCTATACCCCGGCGGAAACCAAGATGATAAAGATGGCCCGCGCCCGCGGCATGCACGTAATTCCCGGCGCGGAAATGTTTGTCCAGCAGGGCGCCCGCCAATTTGAGATCTGGACTGGCAAACCCGCTCCCATCCTCGACATGCAGCGCGTTGTGGACCACGCGCTTAACCAGCAGGCTGCCGCAAAAGCAGCGGAAGGCAAGACGGAGAAAAAAGGGAAGTAAGCGAGAAACGCAATTCTTACCGCTACATTTTGGCAATCTCTCCTTCGTGAACGGACGGGTATCGCGCGCCTGGTTTTTCCGATCACGCGCGATGTCGGCGATCACGGCGATAGGGCGCGCTTCGCGCCCCCTCCCCCCTCCCACCCATCCCAGATTGGCGTAGGTTTGAGGGGTATCATCCCAAGTCATCCCAGATTGGCGGTGGTTTGGGAGTTCCGCCCTAGATAGGCGTCGCCCTCGATAGGCGTAAGGTTGAGAGGCTCTGGGGTTGTTTTTTGGGTTTTAGCTAAAAACCAACTACTAACTACCAAATACTGTTTTCTCCTACATAGCCCACCCGGGGATAGTCGTTTTATTGCAAACAAAAGGCTTTGTGCCATTCGACCGAACGGTCACCGAACGGTCGAACCCCTTTTCCCGCCTCATTTCGGGTTCCAATCACGTCCTTTTTTGAGGCTGACTATTCTGTTGTCAAAGACCGCTCCCCACTACTTTTCCGCTCTGGAGCGAATCTCTAAATCTACCATTTGTTCGCCTTGCGAGTCAAGCAAAATCGCCTGTGGTAGTGTCTCAGTTTGGTAGAAAATGTTTAGCTCTGCCTTCCTGAGCGAGTCCGAGGGAGCTTGCGACCCGAGTAGGAATCAACTGGACCGTCAAAAGAAGCTGGCCTCTTCTCAGCAGAGTTTAAGCATTGGTGAAAGCTGTTGCTGCGGGGACGATGCTACGGCGAGAAGAACAATTTCCAAATAGTTTGGGCTCGCCCTGTTGAGCGAGCCCAGAAACTTCACGGATTGAAAATCCTTACGGCGTTCTCGCCACGTCTCCCACCTTTGCGCCGCTGCCGCTGAAGTTCAGGGTTGCGGAATCCGCGTCAAGCTCCGTTACGGTGCCTTCACCAATTTTGCTGGTGATGGTTTTCAAGACTTTCCCTGTTGTGGGATCTTTGATCTGCCGGCCGGCATGGCTGATTTCCAGCACATCGCCCACTTTTAATCCAGTCTTGCTGCCCACATTGATGATCAAAGTATTGCCGCTCACGTCAGCCACAACGCCGGAAACCGAAACCTTGCGGGTAGGGACATTCGCGGCAGACGTGCCTAACTCGCTGCCGACCTGAACCACGGCCTGCGTTACGGCCTCGCCCAGCAATGTCTGGCCAAAGTTGGAAGCATGCGTATCAAAAGCGCCGCCACCAGCCGCGCCACCCCCGCCGCCCGCGCCCAGCAGAGACGTGCCGGAGCGTTTGCTCTCTCCTTCACCAGTTACCGCGGCCAGAATTTCGCCGGTATTGGTATCCACCAGGCGGGCGCTGATGGCGCACACCGCCTTCGCTTCATTGCGCTTGATGCCGCCGATGCCAAAGCCGTGGGACGACAACCCTGCTCCGCCAATCGCTTTGCTCTTGTCATCCCGGCCAAATTTGGTGATCGTGCCCATAATGATGGCGTCCACGCCCAGTATCTGGCCGATTTTGGCAGCGGTCGCCGGGTTGGCGCGATCGCTGTTGGAGAAGTTCTGTTCCGCCAAAATCTTGTCCAGGGCTTTGCGCTCGATCACGGAATACTTGCCGTCTTTTACCAGCTTTTCCACCAGCATGTCCGTAATGCCCTTGCCCACGTCCTGGTTGCTTCCATAAATAGAGGACACATACGACTGGACCGTGCCATAGTCAAAGTCGAGCACGGCGACGCGCTTTTTGCCCGAAGTCTGGGCAGCGCAGGTTAAAGCCAAGAGAACTAGCGTGAAGATCAAGCGGATCGTTCGCAACATGGTTACGCTCCTGGGAACACACAACTTTTAAGGGGGTCGTGGCGCTCAAACTTTAGCAGGAGAGCACACCTGCGGACAACTGTTTTGAACACCTAGAAAAGAACTTTTATCGGCGAGATCAGTCCTGGGCCAGCCAGGCCAGAGCTTCCCGGCGGCTTTCAAACAGCGGCAGACGACGGCGCGTAAAAGCCTGCACGCCTTCATAAATCAATCGCTGCAATCCGCTGATGCCGATCACCGCCGCTTTGCGGACGTATGGCGCGTTGGCCGCGACCTTGGCCTGCAGCACCGCGACTGATTCTTTGTCAAAGGTGGTGCCGGTCACGTCATTCAGCGTAAGCACGGTGTTTGGCAGCTCCTGCGCAATCACGCGATGGCCCTCTTCCGCCACTGCTTTCAGCATCGCCACATCACAATGCGAGTAATTGATAAAAAGAACTCGCTTGCCCTGGTGCTCAATAAAACGCACACGTCCCGGAGCAATAGCGTCAATCGTGCTGGAATGCAATTCGTATGTAGTTGCGCTTGCCATCGGGATATTGTTGCGCTGAAGGGGTCAAGGCGAAAGGTAACGAAAGTAAGGGGACCTTTGTTGCCACAGTAGGCGGCGGGATTAAGCTGCTGGTTAGCGCTGAAAGCAAGCAAATCAAATATCCGTGCGGCCGCCTATTTCTTCCAGCACTTCCAGCAGTGCACTGGGATCATGGGAGTCAATGGTCTTGTCTGCCCATTTACAAAGGGCGGCAAGCCGTGGGCTCAAGCCAAGTATGTGGGCTTTCGAATTAACTTTTCGTATGCTCTCGGCAACGGCCGAGCTTTTCAGGTCCGGCAGCTCCGCTTCAATACAGACGGCGTCAACGTTCGGAAAACGTTTGTACATCTCCACGCCCTCCTTGCCGGAGTATGCTGTCAGCACGTTATGCTTGGCCGATTCCAGCAGCAGTTTGCGCGTGGAAAGCCCGTCTGTTCTCTCTTGTTCAATAATCAAGAACCCTAAGCGATGTCCGTTTGCAGGCATGCGGGATTAGATGCGTTTCCCCCTGATTCCGGTCAAATGAAAACCGAGGGAGAGACGCTTAAATACCTGGGAAGTCTTCAATATATTTCGGCTCACCCAGCAGTTCCAGGGTGATGCGATCGCCGCGAACCTGAACTGACTCTCCGGATGTTGAAGTGACCTGAAGCTCTATATTCCCGGCAGAGTCCAGCGGGATTGGAATAAGATTGTCAAAGGACTCGCCGTTAACCTTGAGATATCCGTCCCATAGATCACAAGGCAGCTCGCTAATCGAACCAAGAATTTCCTCACCGTGAACGCGTATGACAGCATTCTGTAGCCAGCCCGTGCCGGCATCAATTCCAGGATGGCCGACAGATATATGAATGTAGGCTGGAGACAACTCCAAAACAATATTGCCATCGCTGACGGTGACAGTCTTTAGCTCTGAATCGTGGATTTCGATCTCCTGTTTTGCCATAAAGGTGTGAGCTTTGGGACAGGACCCTCTATTTCCAGTTCTTCTCCGCTCCAGCCAGAATCCCGGCGAAGACTTCAATGCCATCCCAAAGGTTTTGCAGGCGAAGGTTCTCGTTCGCGCCGTGTTGATTATTGTCGTGATTGGCAATGGGCAGCCCGACAACCGGCGTCTTCAGAACATCAGTAAACAGATACATAGGAACGCTGCCACCCAGCAGCGGCATCTTGATTACCGGATTTCCGACCGTCTCCTCCATCGCGCTCACCACCGGCTGCACTGCAGGATCGTCCATGGCGACTCGCGCCGCCTTGTATCCTGGCCCCCAGCTCACCTTGATAACTCTGGCATGCTGACGGCGTGTTTCGATGTCGGGCGTTTGCCGCACAACATAAAACTCCTGCTGCGTTATGAACTGCTCCACCAGTTGGTGCACGCGCTCAGGAGTCTGGTTTGGTACCAGCCGGAAATCAATGGACGCCTTCGCCGTTGTGGAAATGGCATTCTGCGCTTTCTCCTCGACGTGCCCCGCCTCGATGCCGCGAATATTCAGCGCCGGCTGGGTGATCGCCATTGGCAGGGAAGCGCCTGTGCTCTCAGTCCAGGCCAGCTCCAGCTCCTGTTTCAGTGGAGTGTCCACGTCAGGGCTCTGCGCAATGGCCTGCCGCTCAGCCGGGGTCAGCGCTCGCACATCGTCATAAAACCCTGGAATAAGAATGTGGGAATTAGCGTCGCGCATGTGCGCCAGCAGATCCACCAGCACGGCCGCCGGATTCGGTGCCCAGTTGCCGTAATGGCCGTCATGCAGAACGCGGCCGGGACCGTACACCGTGAGTTCCAGATCGGTTACGCCGCGCGCGCCAAAGTAAAGCTGCATGCGTCGCGTCTGATTGACCGGGCCATCACTAAGAATCCATATGTCGCCTTTCAGCAAATTGCCGTAGCGCTGAAACACCTCCGCCAGATGCGGTGATCCTGCTTCTTCCTCGCCTTCAAAAAACACTTTTACATTCACGCCGATGGGAATCTTCGCTGCGCGAAGCGCGTCAACCGCTGTAAGCACGGCCTGAATCGGCGCTTTGTCATCGCTGGCCGAGCGCGCATAGATGCGCCATTCCGGATTCAGCGGGCCTTTTAGCGATTCAAGCGGAATTGCCCTGCCATCCACCGGACCATCGCGTAACACCGGCTGCCACGGATCGCTGGCCCACTGTGCTTTGTCCACTGGTTGGCCGTCATAATGCGCGTAAAAAAGCAATGTGTGTTTCGCTCCCGGCGTGTTGAGTTCGCCATAGACGACAGGAGGAGCGCCGCTGACAGTGAGTCTCTGCGTGTGAAACCCGCGCTGCTCCAGCATCTTGCTGACTGCATCTGCATTGTGCGCGATGTTGGGCGTATCGCTGGCGACGTTTGGCAACGCCAGCAGTTGCGCAAAGCTACGCACGATCTCTGCTTCATGCTGCTGGCGATATTCGCGGACAGCATTGCGAACTGCCGTTGGAGACTGGTCTTGCGCGCTGGCGACTGCGTTGAGCAGGCACAATATTCCGGCGAGCATTGCCCATCGATTCTGTTTCAGCATGGCTGCAATGATAAAGCAGTCAGAGATTCGGGGAAGCTTCTTGAGGTGGTCTCGATGCGATGGCCTTCCGGTCATGCTTCTGGACACATAAGTGAATATAAATATTAAAAGACCGCCCAGTGTAATATTTCATTCTCGATTAAAACGTCATCCCGTCTATGACGGGATGACGCGCTGAAGTGAACGCGTCTGTTGATTCTAGCCCTTTTGAAATACCTATTTCTTCTTGCCCTTCTTCTTTGCGGGCGCAGCTTTCTTGGGAGCAGCCTTCTTTACCGCAGGCTTCTTCGCGGCGGGCTTTGCCGAAGCTTTTGCTGGAGCAGCTTTCACCGGAGCGGCCTTTTTCGCAGGCGCAGGAGCTGGAGCTGTCTTCTTCACCGGCGCTGGAGCAGGCGCTGCCTTCTGCTTCGTGTTGGCCTGAGCTGGTGGCGCGGGCGCGGCTTTTGCAGCTTCAGTCGCGGGTGCCGCAGCAGGCACAGCTTCTCCGGCCACTGCATTCTTGGGCTTGCGTCCACGCTTCTTGGGAGCTTGATCACCGGGCGCTCCGGGCGCGGCTTCCTTCTTCGCTCGTCCCCGACGCACTGGAGGTGGCGGTGGCGGTGGTTCCGGCGGAGAATACGGTTCCAGGAACTTCACAATCTCCGTGTGCGAGCGCAGCTTGCCGTCCAGCAGCATCAAAAATGCTTCGTCTAATATCTTCTTGTATTCCGGATGCTCCGGCGTAATGCGCATCTCCGCCATTTCCGGGAAGGGCAGTTTCTGCCGGACCGGCGGCCACTTGGTCAGGAAATTTTTGATCTTCTGTTCCACCGCCGACGCACGTGGCGTAATGGCGTTGAACAGCAGCGCGTCGGGCCGGTTCGTCATCAGGAATTGCCATGTCTGCGAGGGCTGCGCCAGTTCCTTGGCCATCAGCTTCTTGGCAAAATCCTTGGCATCGTCTTCCAGGTGCTTCCAGCGTTCCACGAACCCTTTGTTCACGATCTGCTTCTGCATTGCCGCAATATCTTTATCGGGCAGTTTGCGTGTGAGAAAGTGCATCACGATAGGGCTTGCGTCCGGGTTAACGCCTACTTCCTGCAACTGCTGCTTGACCTTGAAAACCTGGCTCAGTCCTGCGGTATCCACCTTGGCCACGGAGAAGTGCGGGACCAGCACCTTGAGCCAGCCTTCTTTTTCCAGCGCCTTCAGGACTTCCATGGGATTATCTTCATGCGCCAGCTGCTCGATCTCATGTCCCACGGCGCGGTCAGAAATATTTTCAATGTAGTTATTTTCTTTGGCGGCGTCGTAGCGCGCCTGTGTACGCTCTTCCAGCGTCCAGTGGAAGCGGCAGGCCAGGCGAGTTGCGCGGATCAGCCGCGATGGCTCTTCATAAAAAGCGTAGTTATGCAGGACGCGCAGCACCTTGGCTTCAATATCGGCCACGCCGTTGAAGGGATCGGTAAGCAGCCCACGCGAGCCGGGGTTGAGCGACAGCGCCATGGCGTTGACGGTGAAATCCCGCCGCCGCATGTCGTCATAGATTGTTCCCGGAGTAACCTCGGCCGGCTTGCCGGGCTTGTCATAACGTTCTGATCGGGCACTGGTAACTTCCGCGCGAACGTTTCCCGGCAGCAGCAGCATCAGCGTGCGCGTGCCTTCGTCAGTAGCTTCCAGCACGGCGCCGGTTTTTTCAAAGTCCTTTTGCAGCTTAAGTGCGTTGCCCTGCACGGAAAAGTCGAGATCGCGAATAACGAAGCCGCTGATAATGTCGCGGACCGCGCCCCCGGTCAGGTAAATGTTCATTTCGTGGGCACGGGCAACGTCGGTCACCAGCGCGACTGCACGCTGCTGGTCCGGCGTGAGCCGGGTTTCCATTAGGTAAATAAAGTCAGCCATCAGTTAGAGGAACACACAATTGTCCTTCCGGGCAGTGGCCGGTAGGCGAACCGCTTCTCCCGGTTTTTCGTAAGTTGCACTTTATACAAGAGTTAGACGTCTGCCCTAGGGACTCGAACAAACTCGAAACATTATCACAAAGGTTACCTTTTGGCTACCCCATCGCGAGGAAAGGCGGGATGACGTCTTTGATGCCCCCGAAAACAGTGCGAGAATCAATGAATTATGGCCTCCAGCCACAAAAAGGTGATCGTGCGCAAAATGGGACGCGATTCCATGGGCGGATACGTTTCACCCGCGAATTTCGTGGTGGAAGGCAAGCTGGAACTGCTGAATCCCTCCGGCAAAGTGGTGCTAATTGACCTGGGCGAGGTCAAAAGCGTGGACTTTGTCCGCGATTTCAGTGACACTGCCGCCGTGGGACGCAAGACCTTTACCAGCCGTCCCCGTACCGATGGACTCTGGGTGCGGCTCAAGTTCACTGACAATGACATTCTGGAAGGCCTGATGGCCAACGATCTCACCCAGGTCGGCGCCGAAGGATTTTTTATTACGCCGCCAGATACGCGCGGCAACACGCAACGTGTCTTTGTCCCCCGGTCAGCATTGCAGGAATTGAATGTGCTGGCTGTGATCGGTCGGCCGGAAGCCCACAAGAAAACGGCGGAAGATGCGCGCCAGGAAAAGTTGTTTATCGAATCTTAATGGCGAGTCTTACGATTTTGCTCTGTCCTTTCCACTCTTCCCATTACAATCACGCCTTTAGGCAAGTTTTCCTCAGGACCCCATTTGGTTATGAAGCTCAAAGAACTCGCGGGCAAGCTGGGCGCCAGGCTTGATCCGCCGGATGCGGACGTTGAAGTTAGCAGCGTCGGCTCCATTGAGTCCGCTGTTCCCGGCCAGATTACATTCGCGCTTAGCTCCAAATTTGTGCCGCTGGCCAGGGTGAGCAAAGCATCGGCTCTTATCGTCGATGAAAAATTTCCTGCTCTGGATAAGCCAACTCTGCGGACCACGAATCCGCAGTTTGCTTACGCGCGTGCCGTAGAGCTTCTTCATGCGCCGCCGCAGGAAAAGCGTGGCATTCACCCGACGGCAGTCATTGATCCTTCCGCCCGCATCGGAGCCAGTGCATCCATTGGCGCCTGCGTGGTAATTGGGGCCGACGTTGAGATCGGGGAAAACTGCACGCTGATGCCGCAGGTGGTGATCTACCGCGGAGTGAAGATCGGAAAAAACTTTTTCGCACACTCGCATGTCTCGATTCGCGAAAACTGCGAGATCGGCGATAATGTGCTGCTGCATAACGGGGTAATTATCGGGTCAGACGGCTTCGGCTTCGCCAAAGATGACAATGGCAACTGGTACAAAATCCCGCAGACCGGACGTGTGGTGATTGAAGACAATGTGGAAATACAGGCTAATTCCTGCATTGATCGCGCCAGTCTGGGTGAAACGCGCATTGGCCGCAACACAAAAATCGACAATCTTTCCCAGGTGGCGCATAACTGCGTGATCGCGGAAAATTCCATGCTGTGCGCCCAGGTGGGTCTTGCCGGATCCACAGAGATAGGCAAGAACGTGATTCTCGCCGGCCAAGTTGGGGTGGCGGGACACTGCAAGATTGGCGATGGCGTGATTATCACGGCGCAGAGCGGCACGCATGGCGATATTCCGGCCGGGGCCATGGTCAGCGGCACGCCTGCGTTTGATCACAAGCAATGGCTGCGCAGCGTGACTGCATTTATGAAATTACCGGAAATGGCGCGGGCCATTCGCGGCAAGGGTACAAAGGAATAATGGCGGCCGATCGACCAGAAAAAAAACCGATTAAGGTGCTCCTGCTGGATGACCGGCATGACAACCTGATCCTGCGCTCAGCTATCCTGCGCAGCAACGGTTATGAGGCCATCAGTTCGGCTTCAGTGGAAGAAGCAGAGACGCATCTGGACAAAATCGATATTGCCGTACTCGACTATCACCTGGGCGCGGGAAAATTCGGCACGGAAGTAGCGCAGTCTCTGCGCGACAAGCGTCCGGAAGTTCCTATCATTATTCTTTCTGCCACGCTGGAAAGAAAATTCGGCGGCGTGGAAGACATGCACCTGCTCAAAGGCTATAGCTCAGTCGACGATCTTTTGGGCGCATTACGCTCCTTTGAAGCCAAGCGCCGCGGCAAGCCGGTTGTCGTGGACGCGCGCGATTTTTTCTATTCCCGGATTGCCATGGCCATGGGTGACGACATTGTCCTGGAGATACTGGACCGCGACGGCATCTGGCAGTATGTGAATGAATTTTTTGCCCGGCTTTACGAGCGCAAACGCACATGGTTTGCCGGCAAGAACCGTTTTGAAGAGTTTCCCGAGCTCAGCGCTGAGTGGAAAGAAATCATCCGCACCGTGGCCGATACGCGTGAAACCTACGTGGACCGCAGCTTCCGCTGCCTGCCTCACTTGCCAAAAAAGAAAAGCCGCTGGAACTGGAACATCCTGGTTTTTCCCCTCAAGCTGCATGACAATCGCAACGGCGCCGTGTTGGCCGCGCGCGTGATCGAGAAGAAATAGATCAAAATGAAATCCTTGCATTTGGTCGTCGCTATTATCTCTGCGCTTTCGCTGGCGGGGTGCCGCGCGCATGTAGTCAAAATCAGCCTGATCAACACCAGCGCGCAGCCTATCAAGACCATCATTGTTGATTACCCGAACGCCACATTCGGCAAAGATACGCTTGCTCCTGGTGAAAGCTATTTCTCGCTCATCAAACCCGTGGACCACGGTCCCATCAAAGTGATGTTCACGGATGCTCAAGGCGGCATTCACGCTTACAAGAGTATTTCGCTTCAGCAGGGTGACGACGGCTCAGTGATGATCAAGCTGACCCAGACTTCGGCCGACACCGGCTATGACCTTCCGAGGTTGGGCAAGAAGAAATACCTTCCGCAATGAAATCCGTATATTGGAATTTGTTCCTGATCAGCGCTCATCCGCGCAAATCTGCGGCTGGTTCCCCTCAGTGTTCTTCTGTGTCCTCTGTGGTAAAGGTCCTTACCGTCGCTCCAGCGGTAAGGCACTATTGATTGCGTTCCACGTCGCCTGAACTAACTCCTCCCGCGAAGCAAACTGCTTGGGATCAATGGGCTGATGGAAGACCAGCGTAGCGGTTCCACCTTTTATGAGTGACGTCCCTTTGGGCATCATCTCGTAAGTGCCCAGGATCGTGACCGGCACAATGGGAAAGCCTGTCTCAGCGGCCAGGTGAAATGGCCCTTTCTTGAATGGCATCAGCCGACCGTCAGGTGAGCGCGTGCCTTCCGGAAAAATTGTCATATTGATGTGATGTTGCATCACCTCGCCCGCACGGCGAATGCTGCTGATGGCTGAGTCGCGATTGCTGCGCTCCACCGGCACGATTTCCGCTAGATCCAGCGCCTTATTAACAATGGGAATCTTCCAGATTTCTTTTTTTGCCAGCACAGACGTGCGCCCGGGAATCAGCGGCACAAGGATAGGCGGATCAAGGTTGGAAACGTGATTCGACATAAAGATGTAAGTGCCCGCCGGATCGATTTTGTCCAGGCCCACTAGCTTTACCTTTACGCCGGCAACTCTGGGCGCTGCGAAAGCCAGCCGCATCCCGAGCCAATAGAGAAAATCAACCTTGCCGGTGATTAGCGTCCAGGGAAACGCGATCAAAGCCGCAGGCGGGATGAAAATAATCCAGAAAAATAAAGCGAGCAAGGTTCGGACGAATGCTACTGCGCGACGGATCATGCGCGTTGTACGCCGCGCAATTCTTCCAAGCGGCGCGGCAGCTTTTCATAGATTCCGCCGAAGCCGCCGTTGGAGAGGATGGCCACCACATCGCCGCTGCGCAACTCAGGCGCAACCTCGGCAACAATGGCGTCCGCGTCAGCAAGCTCACGCGCCGATTTTCCTGCGCGGCGAATTCCCGCCACCACGGACTTCGTTGTCAGGCGTTCTTGCTCCGGCACCGCTTCCGGCTTGAAGATCGGCGTGATTACAATTTCATCGGCAACGGCCAGGCTGCTGACCAGCTCTTTTTCCAGGACTTTTCGGCGCAGCGTATTTGATCGCGGCTCAAAGATCGCCCACAGCCGCGCACCCGGATAGCGCACGCGCAGCGCGCCCAAGGTGGCCGCAATGGCCGTGGGATGATGAGCAAAATCGTCGATGATAGTAATGCCGTCGATTTCCGCCTTGATCTCCAGGCGGCGCTTCACGCTCTTGAAACTTTTGAGAGCCTCAACAATCTGCGGAGGATCGATCCCATAGTTTGCTGCCATGGCTGCAGCTGCGGTGGCATTGAGCACGTTGTACTCGCCGGCCAGGGCGAATTCGAAATTCACGGGTTCTTTCCCGTCGCGCAGTACCGTCCATGTTGTCCGCTCAGGTTCAAATTGGAGATTCGTGATACGCCAGAAGGAATCTTCCTTCATGCCATACCTTTCGACCGGACAAAGGGCTTTGGCAGTGCATTCATCTACGTTCTGGTCTGCGTCATAGGCAATGATCTTGCCTTTTCGTGGCACCAGGTTCACCAGCCGCTTGAATGCCAACTTTACCGCTTCAAGATCGGCATAAATATCGGCGTGATCGAATTCTACAGACGTGAGAATGACCGACTGCGGAAAGTAGTGCAGGAACTTGGGGCCTTTATCGAAGAATGCAGTGTCGTATTCGTCGCCTTCAATAATGAAGTGCTGGCCCTGGCGAAGGGCAAAGCTGCTGCCAAAGTTTTCCGCGATTCCGCCCACCAGAAATGACGGATCCTTTCCCGCCGCCTGAAATATCCACGCCAGCATTGATGTGGTGGTGGTCTTGCCGTGGGTGCCCGCAACCACCAGCGGCTGGCGAGTGCGCAGAAAAAGGTCGAAAAGAATATCCGGCATGGATCGAAAAAAGATGCGCTCATCCAGAACATATTCCAGCTCAGGATTGCCGCGCGAGATCGCGTTGCCGACAATCACCATGTCCGGCCGTGGCTTCAAGTTGGCCTCTGAGTATGGCTGAGCGATGGGAATGCTAATTGACGCCAGAAAATCGGACATGGGCGGATAAGCCGCCGCGTCGGAGCCCGTGACCTTGAACCCGCGTTGTTTGAGCAGTCCCGCGAGCGACGCCATGGCCGTCCCGCAGATTCCAATAATGTGTACGTGCTGTTGATCCACGTTTCAAGACTAATGGCAAAACCTATTTACCGCAAAGGACGCGAAGGGCGCGAAGGGAAAAAGGTTTACCGCCGGAGAGCGCAGGGCCGCAGAGGAGCGTATCTGGAGTTCTGAACCCTTTGAATGTTCATTTTTCTCTGCGCTCTCAGCGTACTCTGCGGTAAAAATTGTCCTTTGCGCCCTTCGCGTCCTTTGCGGTAAACAGGTTTTTGCTGAATCCTGACTGCTATAGCGTTGCCGCTTCCAGAATCCTCAACTGTACTTCTGCGCCTTCTGCTTTCAACTCCGCCTGCACGCCGATGGGCAGCGTGATATTTCCGCTGGTCACATGCCCGGACTTGAGGCCGTAAACAACCGGCACATTGTACGGCGCGAGTATGCGCATAATCACCTGCTGCAAAGTGTATGTCTCGCCTTTGGGCGGTGCGCAATCCAGCATCTCGCCAAAAACGAAGCCGCGCACTTTTTCGAGTTTGCCGGCCAGCCGCAGCTGCGTCAACATGCGGTCAATGCGAAAAGGCTTCTCTGCAATATCCTCTATAAAGAGGATGGTGTCATCTGTATGGACCTCATAGGGCGTTCCCAGTGACGCCACCAGCATAGAGAGGCATCCGCCATAGAGACGGCCTGCCGCTTTCCCGTGGCGTAAGACTTCAATGCCGGAACCAGGAATAGCCCAGTTCGATTTACCTTGGAGCGCGCTTTCCCAGCTTGTTGCATCGAATGTTCCGCTGGCGATATCTTTGGCCACCATCGGACCATGAAAGCAAATCAGGCCGGTCCGGTCATGGATTGCGGTGAGCAGGGAAGTGATGTCACTGCATCCCAGCAGAATTTTTGGGTGCTCCGCGATCATGCCGTAGTCGAGTTTTTCCAGCAGGTAGTTGCTGCCATAGCCGCCGCGGACGCAAATAATTGCGGCAATGTCATCGCGCCGCCATAATTCATGGAACTCATGCGCGCGCCGTTCCGCGCTTCCGGCAAAGTAAAGATCGCGGTCGAAAATATCCTGCGAATAGACCGGATCGTATCCCATTTGCTGAAGCCGGTTGCAGCCCGACAGAAAGGCTTCGCGGTTGAAGCTGCTGGCCGGAGCTATCAGCGCGATCTTGTCGCCACGGCGCAGAGCTGCAGGTCGAACAGTTTTTGCAGGCTTATTGATCTCGGGGTTAGCCAAGAAATTCTCCCTGGCAAACCAGTTGTGCAGGGCCACGAAGAAAGACTTTGCCATCCGTCCAACGCACCACCTGCGTGCCACCGGGCGCATGCACTTTTACTGGCGATTTCACATATCCTGCCGCGATTGACGCCACCGCGGAAGCGCACGATCCCGTGCCCGACGACTGGGTTTCTCCCACGCCGCGCTCGTAAAACCGGACTTCAATCTCATGTTCGTTTTTCACGCGGACAAACTCCACGTTCACTCCGTGCTTGAATTCCTCATGGCGGCCTATCTCCGCGCCTTCCTTCTGCCATACGGGAGAGAAATCGATCACAAATACCACGTAATGCGGATTGCCAATGGAAACTGGCGTGCCATGCGTGGGCGCAAAACCTACAGTCATGGAAAACTCACTGCCCACTTGCGGCTCGCCCATTTCCATCTCAAATTCAAAGCTGTGCTCTTCACGCGATACCAGATCGCAAAACTTCACGCCTGCGCCGGTGCTGATGGCAATCTTGCCGGAATGGCCCTGGCTCACCAGGTAGGCCGCGACACAGCGGGTGCCATTGCCGGAAATCTCCGCCTCGCTGCCATCCGCATTGATCAGGCGCGCTTGGATGTCGGTATCCGAGGCGGGAAAGAGCCATTCCACACCGTCTGCGCCAACGCCATTGTGGCGGTCACAAATGCGTTTGCTGAACTCATGCAAGTCGGCGGGAGCGTTTGCGCCATCCATGATGAGGAAATCATTTCCGCAGGCGGAAGCTTTAGTGAAAGGGACCTTCATCCTAGTCTCTGTCCACCCCGGGAGTAGTTTCCAGATGATTCAGACCAGCCGTCTGGCGTAACCGATCCATTAGTTCTTTATGCTCATGGCGTGTGCCGTCAACCCGAAATACCAGTTTTTCGTTTTCTCCCGATCGGCTAAGGTGCATCGCCTGCATCTCCTTGCCCTGATCTTCCATGATCGAATTTACCTCGCCAACCAGGTCGTTTGCGGTTTTGTCAGAAACAATCGTGTAATTCATGGTCAGCGGCTTCAAGTTCAACTGTCGTTCCAGAATGCCAAGCAGATGCAGTGCCAGATAGATCAGCATGGTGGCAAAAATCGCGGTCACGTACAGCCCGCCTCCCGCCGCCATTCCAATGGATGCAACCACGAACATTGTGGCTGCCGTGGTGAGCCCGCTTACGCCGCCTTTATCATGCAGGATGGAGCCCGCGCCAATGAATCCGATACCGGGAATAATTTGCGCAGCAATGCGGGTGCGGTCGCCAATGCCGAACTCTTTTGCCAGTTCCGCGGAAAGAATGGTGAACATGGCCGAGCCAAAGCAGATAAAAATATTTGTGCGCAACCCGGCAGGCTTGCGCTTTAGCTCGCGCTCCAGCCCGATGATCCCGCCCAGCAACGCCGCCAGCGTGAGCCGGACGATGGTCTTTGACAGCAGATCTTCCATGCTGATGTGCGGCAACGCTAGATTGAGTAAATTCATGGCCACCCTGCCCAATCAAATGACAGTTAACAACTATCTGTAGGTTGAACGATAGATCAAAGCTTTTGGCTGTGACGGAGTGCCAATTGTAGCAACGGTTTCAAGTTCCTGGGGAAAATCATGCACCGCGCGGGCCACTTCGTCGCCGGGAAAAGCGATGATGTAGTCCGCGGAGCGGGCCGGCTGCTTCAGGGCGGCCTTCCACAGGCGATCACTGCTTTCACACAGCACATGGCGGAGCGGCAGGGCTGCCATCTGGGTAGCGCCGGGATGCGCGCCGCAATCCATCATGAAAGTTGCCGCAGGCGGAAAAGCCTTTAGCTTTTCGGCAAGCTCCCGATCCAGGGCCATGCGGTCTTTCCCGTTTACCTGGGCTTCCCGCAGGCAGATTGGGGTGGCATGCCAGACTGAGTAATAACTGGCGGCGATCACCAAAGTTGCCGCTGTGATCACATATCGTGTTGGAAAAAAGTTGGTGAGAAATTCACATCCCAGCGCTGCGAATACCGCGACTGCCGGCAGCAGCTGCAGTCCGTAACGGACGTTGTAATAGGAAAATGGCCACCATTCAGGATGGTAAATGGGCACGCTGCCCCAGGTGATGCAGAGCACATAAAAGGGTAGCGGTATCCACAGCACTGCCCAACTCAAATACCGGCGAGAGAAATAGAGCGACGCCAGCAGCGCAAAGAATGCTCCATTGAAGAGCAGAAACTCAGTGCGGCCTTGCGCCAGGTTGAGCCGGGAAACTTTCAAGAACTGCAGAGTGGCGTCGCGCGGAGAATTTTCCCCCGGATAGCTGGGCATACTGGCCGTCTTGGTGCGCTCCTGAATGGCGCGCGCTGAATATGGGCCGTTGGCAAACTCTAAAGCGTTGTTGAAGACGATCTGGTTATAAAGAAGAAAGAGCGCGGCAGTAGAGCCGGTGAACAGAAGAAAGTTGATGAGTCCGCGCCGGAGCGCCGGAGCATAAGGCCGCAATCGCCACAGCACAATCACAGCACTCGCGCCGATCACCGCCGCAAGAAACCAGCCGTCATAGCGCACGAGCATCGCCGCGGAAACCACCAGGCCACATCTTTTCAGCGATCTTCCTGATTGTTCCGGATCATCGCGGGCCTGCCGCACGAATTCGGCAAAGTACACTGCCGCCCAGACGAACAAAGCCAGATAGAGTGATTCGCCCATCGCGGTGGATTGCATATATAGAAGGTTGGGATTCAGTGCGTAAGCCAGCGCTGCGATCCAAGCCGCAGAGCTAGACGCTAACGATCTAACCAGCCTGAAAATGCCCAGCGTACCCGCGACATAGGCAAGCATCGATGGAATTGACGCGCCCAGGCCGGTCTGCCACAAGTGATCGTTCACGATAAAAGGTATGTCGAGCAGGTGCGGCAGCGGCAGCCACACGGTGCCAAGCTGAAACAACCCGGGTGTTCGCGAATCAAAGACACGGCGTGCAATGTGGATGTGCGCCACCGCGTCCCCATAAAGAAGGATGGCGCCCTGATGGTAATAAAACATCAGAGCGCCAATAGAAAGTACGGCGGAGATTGCCGTGAGCAGCAAATAGTCACGGCGCGCCGCGGCGGGCGTTAATTTGCTGATCACGCTTGCAGGAGCGTTGATTACGCCTTTGCCTCCTGGCCTTTGCCCAGGTATTTATCCAGCAGCAGGGCCAGCTTCTGGCGGGTGGCGGCGGGAATTTTATCCTTATCAGTCTGGATGGCAAACTGCATGGCTGATTGGCAGGCGCACTTGCGCTCTTTCGGCATGATGCCGACGGCGCGTTTCACCACCTTGGCGGCGTTATCAGCATTCTCGCGCACCACTTTCAGCACTTGGTCCACGGTCACGTCTTCGTGTCCGGCGCGCCAGCAGTCGTAATCGGTCACCATGGCGCAGGTGGAGTAGCAAATCTCGGCTTCGCGGCAGAGCTTGGCTTCCTGCAGGTTGGTCATGCCGATCACGTCAGCTCCCCAGCTGCGGTAAAGATTGGATTCCGCACGGGTGGAAAACTGCGGCCCTTCCATGCAGATATACGTTCCGCCCTGCTTGCCTACCACGCCAATATCCTTACAGGACTGCGTGAACGCCGCGGAAGCTTCCGGGCAGATAGGATCGCCAAAGGCAACGTGCGCCACAATACCGTGGCCAAAGAACGTGGAGATGCGATGAAAGGTGCGATCAATGAACTGGTCAGGGATCACAAATTCCGTGGGCTTGTGCTCTTCCTTGAGCGACCCAACGGCAGAGAGCGACAGAATGCGCTCCACGCCCAGATCCTTCATGCCATAAATGTTGGCGCGAAAGTTGATCTCAGAAGGCAGAATACGGTGTCCACGGCCATGGCGGGCCAGAAACGCCACCTTGCGCCCTTCGAGCGCGCCGAGCACATAAGCGTCAGAGGGTTCTCCGAACGGGGTTTGCACTGTAACTTCACGGATGTCTGTGAGGCCGGGCATGGAATACAAACCGCTGCCGCCCATAATGCCGATTTCAGCTTGCTGCAAGAGAGAGTCTCCTTGATTGAGGTAATTGTTGATTATAGCGAATACGGCCAACGTCAATAGAAGGCACGCTGCTCTCTACGGGCAGACTGCCTGGCAGCAGTGACCGGAGTGGCACTGCCTGGTCAGTTATTTTCGAACAGAGCTCAAGCGCAAGGCAGGAAAATACTAAACACGGTTCCGCTATGGTCCGCCCTGGTGCTGCTGCGGACACGCAGTACGCCATGGTGTTTCTGCACGGTGTTCTTGACCAGTGAAAGTCCAATGCCGTTGCCGGCAGCTCCCTTGGTGGTAAAGAAAGGGTCCCACATTCGGGCCAGGTTTTTTGTTGCAATGCCGCTCCCGGTGTCTGCGAAGGTGAGACGCAATCCTGGCTTATGATTACCTTTCCAGTCGTGGGCGGGCGCGACTCTGGCGTACATCTTTCCGCCGTTCGGCATAGCATCGGCGGCATTCAACAAGAGGTTGGCGCACATTTGCCGCAACTGATGCGGGTAGCCCGAAAGCTGGCCGCCCTTGCGGTAGCGCGTATGAATGGAAATCTTCTGCGCCTCAAAACGTGATTTGTAAAAATTGAGCACGGAACGCAACAATTCAGGCACATCGGTATTTTCGGGATCGCCGGAGTCGCGCAGCTCCATGGCTGCATGCAGGATTTGGGAAATTCGCTGTACTTCTTCGCGGGCCATCGCCAGATACCGGCGGCCTTTTTCCCTGAGACTTCCTTCTTGTTCAATGAGATAGTGGAGTTGATGAAGAGCTTCAAGCGGATTATTAATTTCGTGTGCGAGCGACGACATGCCGTTCTCAGGTTCCCTCGGTGGAGGGCGATTCTCCAGCCGCTGCTTTTTTCGAGAATCGCCCGAAGAAATAGCTATGATTTTGCCCCCCATGAGATCGCCCCTTGTTTGGTTCGATACCGAACACAAGGGGGAGGTTGCCGCCAAAGAAGAACCAGCTCTCGAATTGCTGGGCTTCCCTCTGGCTTGTTGAAATACTGTGTTGAAAATTATCTGTTGAAAACAATGAAGAGAGAAGAAAGGGTTATTTCTCTGCCTGCCGCAATCCTGCCTCAATCAGCTTTCGGGCTGCTTCCTCATCAAAGCTTTCCACCGCGACTACGGCATTGCCGGTCTGCTGAATGAATATCTCTCCGTCTGAGCTGGTGTACTGGGCTAGGCCAGGCGTGTTGCCATTCTTAGTAACGCGCCGTAACGATTCATATCTTTTTGGCAGTGCGTCTGCGTATGTTTTGGCAAACTGCTGCGCCGCGGCTTCCGTCGCCCACTTGGAAACATAAAACAGCCCGATATGCGCGGAAGAGTTGCGGTCGGGCGGTTTGGCTCCCTTGCGTCCGGCGGCGTAGTACGCTCCGCCACGCCACTCCGGGCTCAGACGCTTGTCCACGGCTTCATCGGCATAGATGCGTAGCAGGAGGCTGACATCAAGCTCGCCGACAGCGCCTGCGTCGTAAGGCTCATAATCTTTCTTCAGAAAGCCGAGATCCGGCAGCAGCAGCGGCGGCACGCGACGTCCGGCAAGATATTCCTTGGGCTCCATGATCTCACGCGTGGTTTGAGGCATACGGGCAAACACGCCGGTATAAGCAAGCTGCTTGCCGCCCGCCACCAGCAGGTCTTTGATGAACTGCATGCCCTGGCGATAAGGAAACGCCAGCTCTTCCTGCAGGAGCAAAGGCGCGCTGTCAAAGACCGGGCTGCCGCGGCTTTTATCCATTGAGGCCTGCATTAACTCCACGACCTGGGGCATTTTTTCCACGCTCTGACCCTGCGGGGCCAGAACGTAGTCCAGCAGCACGATCATCGCCTGGCCTTCCAGCACGGCGCTGCGGCAGGTTGAATCCTCATCATTGCGGACCAGTTCTTCCAGATCGTCAAGCCCGTGCTTTTCGATTTCTTCATCGTGCTTGCTCATCTTTTCCAGGTTAAAGCTCTGGTCCTGCAGCGCATGTGTAAGCTCATGAGCCATCACTGGGCGCTGCATCTCCGGCTCATTCCAATCCAGCAAATTCATGGTACGCGTTTTTTCGTCGTAGTAGCCGGCAACCTGTTCAGTAAGCAGCTTGATGAGAAAGCTATGCAGGTCAAAGGTGCGGGGCAGCAGTCCAAATTTTTTCTCGACGAGTTCAGAGCGCTCAAAGCGGATGCGATCAGCATCGTCCTTGAACTTGTCGCCAACGTACTTTTCCACCTGCGGCCGTGTGACAATCGTTCGCTTCACCTTTTTCTTGATCGGCAAGCCTGTATCTTTGCTGGCAAAGCGCAGGATCTCATCAACCGACCGGAACAGTTCTTTCGCTTCCGCTGGCGTGATCTGGTGGACTGTTTCGACCGGCTCGACTTCCAGACGGTGCGAAGGCGTGCTTTGCGGTTGCGGAGTTGGGGTGGACTCCGGTCTGGGCGATGGTTGCGGTGGAGCAACTGAAGGCTGCTGTTGCGGAGTCGCGGCGGCAGGAGAAGATTGCGGTGTTGATGGTGTGGTTTGCGCAAGCGCCAACAACGATAAGAAGATGAATGCTGCCAGAAGAAATGTGAAAGAACGCTTGCTCATGAGGTCAATCAACAGCGGCTCCGTATTCAATGGTAACAAACCCAGAGTTGCCGTAAAAAACAAGGCTTGCCGCTGATCACGCAGATCCCGCAGATCAAGGTAAGATCAACGTTCATCTGCGCAAATCAGCGGCAAATTGAGCCGTTTTGCAGGCGTGAGCCTGCAGGCGAAATCCCGAGCGTAGCGAGGGATCTCTTACTACAGTGCCGGCTCGGCGGCGCGGATGTACTCGATCACTGAATCGCTCCAGCCATCGATGTGCACCCACTTGCCATAACCCACGCCGTTCTGGAAGCTGGCCACGTTAATTACGTAGCCACGCGCCTTGGGGTTGGGTACTGCGTCATGCGACTGCTCGTCAGTGATCACGATCAAGCGGTCATACTTCTCGTCGATCTCACCAAGTGCCCGGCCCAGGTACGTTCCACCGTGAGGCTGGCTGGCGTTCATGGCGTCGCGCAAGGCAAAGCCCTGCCGCGAAGGCACGCGCACCAGCTTGTCAGAGAAGGTATAGATGCTTACCTGCTCTGCGATTTCGCGCAGCAACACCGCCAGCCCGTAGGCAGCGTCATTGCGGCGCATCTCCGCGCGGCGAGAAAGCGGCGCGTCCATGGAGCCGGAGACGTCCACCAGCAATACGGTCTTACCCGGCAGACGTGCCTGGCCTTCAGGGTTCTGACTTCCCAATGACCGGAGCATTGCCTTCTCCAATTCCGACTCCCACTGCGGCGCGTAACGCGCAGCAGCGATAAAGCGGAATGGCAACACGCGCTCTGTCTTCATGCGGCCAAGGCCAGCGCGGACCAACTGCTCGTCCACCTTGGCCTCCGCCATGTTGCGCAGGTTCCGCAACAGAGCCAGCGCGCCCAGCTTGTTCTCCGCAAGCAAACGCTCCCACGCCTCGCGCTTATCGGCGCCGGCGGAAAGCGCCACCTCCCAGGTATCGGGCGTGGCAAGCTCACCGGCGACAAGCCGCTTCCACAGCTCAGCCTGCGCGGCATCTACCGGCTTGGCGTGGCAGAGAAACAGCACGTCACGCAGCTTGACCGGAGACGCGCGGTCATACTTGGCCAGCGCGTACTCGTCAAACTTGGTGAAGGCCGCAGCCAGACCCTTCTTGACCTGCGCAGAGAGAGGCTGCTTGCCGTCACTCCAGTAAAGCGCCACAAACTCAGAGAGCTCGTCGGCCCGCTGGATCACGCGAAGCAGCGTCTCCGCGACCAGCTGACGATGCGTAGCGAGCCGCGCCATCTCACGCACCAGCAACAGCGGCGCGTGACGCAGCTTCATCTTTTCGCGGGCTTCCACGGCCAGCGCAGCAACCTTCTCTGCGGCGACCTTGGGCACCAGCTCGCGGATGCGCCCGGCGATTGCCACGCCATCCTCATAAAACTGGCTCTCCCACAGCATGCAGGCCAGCACAGACCGGCGCAGCTCCTGCTCGGCAGAGATGTGCCGGGCGGGCGCGCCTTCGTGCGTCTGCTTCGTTTTCATCCAGGGTAATCCGCTCAGGTTCAATAGGTTCATGCGGGCCATTGTTTGTGCTCCTCTCTCTTAGTACGTATGGAGTGCAGGCGCCCTCGCCTGCGCTGGGTTAACTTCCGTTGCGTTTGGCACAGGCGCTTGTACCTTTGGACCAAGATCATTCTTCCTTAGCCGCAGGAAGCATCTCTGGATCTTCTTCATCGGATGCATCCTCAGCCGATTTCTCAAGGTCAGACGCCAGCACGAATCCGGACACAGCGCCTGCGTTCTTGCTGCGGATTTCCCACGCGATCTTCTCCATCTGGCAGAAATCCGGCAGCCGTTTGTCTTCATACATGCTGCACTGGCGGACACTGAATGGTACCCGCGTTGGCGGATACATGGCATCACAGAAGGCCAAACGCTCGCTTTCAGCGTAGCCTTCAATGATGCGCGCGTTCGCGCACGTGTCACAACGCGACTCATTGCCCACCGGCGTACCACCATACACCTTGCGTAAGCTCATAACTTCTTTTTTCTAGCGGCAGTCGCCGCGGAGTTAAGCAGAGGCGTAGCATGCTACGTCTCGACGAAAAATATTTCGTCAGGGAACAAACGTGATAACGGTTTAAGGCTGGTGTCCTGTCTTAGACGACGCCGCGAGAGCGACGGCAGGAATCGATACCTGCATCACCGAGCTCCGAAGTAACCCTCATCTTCACCACTGACGACAATATTTTGCCGGGGAACCAGCGACCGGGTATGGCGCTCTGCCACTGAGCTACGCGCGTCACTTACGAACAGCGACGGCGGCGGGATTCGAACTTGAGCCGCTTTGCGGGCGTTTGAGCCCGCAGGCGAAATCCTGAGCGCAACGCGCGAAGGACCTCAAATAACGAAACCGTCCACCGAGCCTTTGACGGCGGCGGGATTCGAACCCGCGACCTCCCGATTAACAGTCGAAGTAACCCATGTCTTCACCACCGGCAAAAGTCGGATTTCGTGTTGTAGAGATGTAGCATGCTACGTCTCTACGGAAGCTACCGAGTAAGCAGTTAACGCTGGAAACAAATTCCAAACGGGGAACAATCAACCCGGGTGTAGTGGTCCGCCGTTCTAATTTGAAACTACGGCACTCGAGATGCCGGCGGGATTTGGCCGATTCACCATTGCGCCAACTTCACGCAATGGGTGGCCGGGCCCGCACCTACGGACAGGCGATGTAACCCTGGTCTTCACCACCGGTGAAACCTGTTCCAACGTCTTGAAACTGCTGTTGTGGGAGCGGCTGTTGCAACCAATTCCGCTCCCATGCCGGGGGAACAAGCGGCCACGGTATGCCATTTACAAAATGAAGTAACCGCGACCTTCGCCACCCAGGCGGGTTAATAGATCCCTCGCTATGCTCGGGATTTCGCTTGCGGGCTCAAACGCCCGCAAAACAGCTCAAGTTTGGGTCGGTTTGCGTAGGACTGACGCGCCTGAGGCTAGATGGAAAGATGTTCAAACGCCCATAGGCTATCAGGACCTATGACTAGGTCTGTCAGCCTCCGCACCGAATTATAGATAGTGCATTTCATTGGGCGTTACTCCTACGCATAGACAGGATAGCAAACTATAGTTTGCGTGTGAATACAGAAAGTATGGAATTGCAGAAAATCATGTGTGAAATGAAAATTATTGTCCGCGAATGGCTGAAAGTTTCGTTCCTGCGTTCTGCGATGAATCCAATTTCGCCGCAACCGACTACTTCAGTTTTAATTTCTTTTTCACGATCTTGTGCAAATCGGCAGTCCGACGCTCTTTGTAATAGGACTCGGCGTCTGCGATTTCGAACTCATGTAGCTTCTGCCCGCCGCCTACGATGGGCGTGCAGATGGGAGTTTTGGGATCGGAAGGTTGGAGCTGCTGCGGAATGAATGTCCCCACCAGTTTGCCTCGGGCGCTGATTACGTGAACTTTCATATTTATACGTCGGTCCTCTTTGTAGCCAGTTTTCAATTGGCAGTCTTCTTACAGCCAATCCTGCAGGTTCAGATTATGAGCAACGGGCTGCGTGCCCGGGTTGTGAATATCCACGGTATAAAAATTGCGGGAATCACTGGTTGCGCCCAGCCCCTGGTTCTGCGCCTGAAGCTGAACAACACCCAAAACATCGTCAATAATGTTGGGAGCGGCCGTCACAATGCCTACGTCCTGGCCGGTTCCGTAGCTAATGCTCCAGGAAACAGTATGCCCGCCAGCCAGACTGAACAATGGTCCTACAGAGCGTTGGTGCGCCATGGAAAAGTCCTTTCGTTTAAAGTAGTGCGCCAGCGCGGAAAAGCGTTTCAAGAAAAATGCACTGGCGCGGGGCCCCCGGTTACCAGCTGTAATGCGCCGTGTAGGTCACCACTTTTTCTCCATCGGGAGGCACCTTCACGCGGAACTCAACGGTCTTGCTGTCCAGCTTATTGAATGGGTCTGAAGTTTTTTGGATGTCCCAGTTCGTCCAGCGGTAGAGATGCTCAACCACGCGAATTTCCATGGGCTCTTTCTTGTGGTTGCGCAGCTTGATCTCAAAACTTTCATCCAGCCAATGCTGGTTACGCTCAATGTGGTAGCTGGTGCGCTTGCGCTCGCCTACCGCGTCAAACACATTGCCGGTATAAAGGCGGATGGTTTCGTCACTGGGCGTGTGGTCGATCAGGTTCTCGCCGGTGAATTCCATCTGGCCGTCAGTATCACGACGGTAAAAACGCACGCGGCCCTTGGGCAGAGGCATCCCGAGGTGATTTTCCTTGCTGTTCTTGAATTCCACCATCGACCAGATCTTAGGATTGGACTGCACGCCGAAGTTCTCCATGTCGCGGATATTTTCCATGGGATAGCCGCGATAGTTCTGATCGATCTTGACGCCGTCATACACGTAAAGCCGCTGTGAAGGCACGCCAGACGCGCGAACGAATTCGACCTGCTTGGTTTCGCGGTCATACAGCGTGGAGGGCCGTTCAAGCGTGTAGAGATGGTACTCGTCAAAATTGCGTTCGGTGACGGCGGGCGCGAAAGCTTCGTCTTTCGCTGCCATGCCGGAAACTGGGCCTCCCATTCCCGCTGCTATTCCCGGCTGAAGCTTATTGACGTCGCCTGCCATCAGCTTGATGTGGGCATTGGAAAAAGTCTTGCCGGTCTGGTTGTCCAGCGTCACCCAGCCGACGATATCCAAAAGATTGCCGCTGACGGGCGCAACGACGTTGTAGTCGGCGTGCCAGCTCATGCCTCCGGTCACATAGCTGAATTCCGCATTGGTGTTGCCGGGGCGGTCGCTCTGCAGCAGCCAGGAGAGCGTGGGTTTCAAAATCGTGTCGCTGCTTAATGCTGGGAAGATAGGCTGGCCGGGCAATCCGAACTGCAACTTTCCGTCGATTTCAATGATCGGCTCGCCATTCCCGGCATTCACGTACGCCTGTTGCTGCTGGTAATACTGCTGATCGTATGCGCTGTATGGCTGGGAATGCGGCGTGTATCCGCTGCGGATGATTTTTCCCGGCATCAGCTTGCGGTTGCCGTCTTTATCCGGCACCAAAAACTCAATGGTCTTGCCTTCATACAGTGCCAGCAGCCGGCCTTGGGAAGCCACGTCACTACGGTAGTTCTGCTCCAGGATGCGCAGGTCGCGACCGCTCTTGAGGTCGCGCAGGATGACCGAATCCGGCTCCAGATGCGCCGTAATCTCAGTGATTTCTACCTGGTTTACGCCGCTTTTCAACTCCAGCGGAAGCGTCTGCCGGACGACGGCAAACGACTGGTTATAGATGGTCAGGGCCGCAGCGTCATCACGGCCCACGCTGGATATGGCATCAGGGTTTTGAGATTTTTGGGTCAGCCCGGTAGCGGCGCTGGCCAGCAGAAACAGGAAAAGCAGATGTACCCGCATAGGTGCACGTCCTTTTGTGGTGAATCATGGGCGGCCGAATCGGGGGATTGAAAGAGATTCTATGCCAAATAGATGAACGGGCTACCCAGGGTTTCTTGCAGGGGGAAACCTGGGTAATGAAGGAGGGCTATGATGTCATGGTGAAGTCTGAAAATTACTCCGCTTTTATAGATAGCAAGCACAAGGTCCCTCCGTCCTACTCGCGCGCTGGTAAAAGCGCGGGCTCGCTTAACGTCCGTCGGGATGACGAGTTATAAAAAGTTCACGTTAACACCAAAACTGCTCTAGCGAACAAGTCCCTTACTTTATGCGATCCTGACGAGCTTCGCGGCTATAGAGGTCCCCTCCCCTTCGACAAGCTCAGGGTCGGGATACAGAATCAGCAATCCACTCCGCCGCTTCCTTCGTCCCCAGGTTTCCACCGATGTCGGACGTGGTCTTCTTCTGTTGAACGGCGGCAAGCACGGCTTTATTGATACGCTCTGACTCTTTGATAAAGCCCAGATGCTCCAGCATCATGGCCGCCGTAGAGATAGCGCCGATAGGATTAGCGATGTTCTTTCCCGCAAACGGCGGCGCAGATCCGTGCACCGGCTCAAACATGGATGTCTTGCCGGGGTGAATATTGCCGCTGGCGGCCATGCCCAGCCCGCCCTGCAGGGCCGCGGCCAGATCGGTGATGATATCGCCGAACATATTGTTGGTAACGATCACGTCAAACTGCTTAGGATCGCGGGCCATGTGCATGCAGAGCGCGTCCACGTACATGTGCTGCGTCTGAATTTCAGGATATTCCGCTGCCACGATCTTGAATACCCGCTGCCACAGGCCGCCGGCAAACGTCATGACATTGGACTTATCTGACATTAAAACTTTTTTGCGGCCTTGCTTGCGCGCCAGTTCAAAGGCGAATCGGATCACGCGCTCCACGCCTTTGCGCGTGTTGAAATCTTCCTGCGTGGCAATCTCGTCGGCAGTGCCTTGCTTGAGCACGCCGCCGGCGTCGACATAAGGGCCTTCAGTATTTTCACGAATTACCACAAAGTCCACGTGCTCCGGCTTTACGCCTTTGAGCGGACAAAGCGCTTCATCCAGCAGCTTGACCGGACGGACATTGGCATAAAGGTCCATCTTAAAACGCATGCCCAGCAGAATTTCTTTGGCATGAATATTGGTGGGCACACGCGGATCGCCCAAAGCGCCGACAAAGATCGCGTCGAAGTCGCGCGCGAGCATGGCGAAGCCGTCCGGCGGAATGGTGGTGCCGTCTTTCAGGTAGCGGTCAGCAGACCAGTCAAACGTAGTGAATTCAACGGCTGCGCCTGTTGCTTCCACCACCTTCAAAGCAGCCGGAATAACCTCTTTACCGATGCCGTCACCAGGGACGACAGCGATGCGTTTCATCTTGTCGCTTCGCTCCAAACCGCTTATGCTCCTTCGCTTTGAGCCGCCTTTTTCAGCCCTGAAGCTGCGGGCTCGGCACGCAAGTCGGCCTCGCCCTTCCTCATGTTGCAACAGGAAATATATCAAAAGCGATTGATTGGCTTCGCAAGACGCTGCAAAGGCAGGTGCGCTGCGTCAGTCGCTAAGGACGATACGAGCGTGATGATGGCCGCAATCTGCAGCTACTCAGAAAATGCAATGATCAACATACAAAGGAAGCCCGAGCCGTGGGCTGATGCTCCAGTCGGGCATATAGCTGTTGATGGGCTTTTTTGCGAGTGTGATCGATTTTATGCTCGAGTTTACCGCCATGCGAACCGGCAGAAAGCATCAATAACAGCACAGATGTGACCAGCCATAAAAAGGCCACACCCAAAACAATTCTGTTGAGCCGCGAAGCGTGTTGCGGCATATCTTTTCTCTTCAGTTTTGATTTCATGTCTACATCTATAGATGCCCCCGGGCACGAGTCCGTTACTGCTGCCGGATAAATTCGAGAAATAAACGCTTCTGGTCCGAAGCAGGATTTTGGGACGCGAAAATGCCGCGCAAAAGCAGAACTTAACTTTGCGCAACAATGCCGCATATCTAATTTTGGCGGGCACTCCGCTGCCGACTTCGAACGTGACGCGTCGGAAAATCAGGGCGTAACGGTTATCGACAGCGCGGACGAGTGGCTGGCGCCGGAAGTAGCTGTCACGGTGATGCTTGAAGTGCCAGGAGGCGTGCCAGTCGTCGAGTGAGTTTGCCCACCATTTCCGCCACCACAACTCACAAGACAGATGAGCAGTGCGATGCCGCCGAAAACTGCCGAACAGCGTCTGGCATTCTTGCCGCGGTTGCCAATTCTTACCACGAGAAATCCAAACACGATTCCGAGCGACCATGAACTAAAAGTCCAGGGACGCAGGCCAGTAATTGGAACAGCAGCGGAAGCCGCAGCGGTGGTGCTGACGATAAGAGTCGTGGAAACCGGCGCTCCGTTGGGAGTGACTGTGGCAGGCGAGAAAGTACAGCTTGATGCAGCCGGCAATCCGCTGCAGGCAAAACTTACAGGAGAACTCATGCCATTGACCGGGCTGATAGTAATGGTAAATGTGGCCGTCTGGCCTGCTTTGATGGTTGCGCTGGAGGGCGAAGCGGCGATGGTGAAATCACCACTGGGATTCCCTACTACAAAAGTTGTCGTAGCGGTGGCGGGTGCGCGGACAGCATCGCCGGGATATTCGGCGGAGATTACATAGTTCCCCTGCGCGCTGGTTGAGATTCTTGGCGGGAATTGTGCATTTTGCGGCGCGAAAGCAAGAAAGTCCCCATTGACACGGTAAATAAACTCCGCTGGCGGATTAGCGACACCGGCCAGCGTCGCACTTAATATCACGCCTGCGCCGCCGAGATTGGTGGGGGTAACAGTTAGTTGCACTGAACTCGCAGTGCGCGGCGCATTGAAGGCCCGTATGTCTTCTACTAGCGTGGCTGATGTGGCCGGAGGAAACGTCGCATCGCCACCGTAAATCGCCTGGATATTGTGAAGACCGGCGGTAGGAAAAGCCGTGATCAACTGAGCGCTGGCGCCTTGCAGGGCAGAAATGCCCAGGAGGTCTCCATCGGCCTTGAATACTACGCTGCCCCCGGGAGAACTAGCTGAAGGAGCGCTGGGCGTGACGCTGGCGGTAAGAGTTACAGGATTGAGTTGCCGCGCCGGAGTGAGCGAAGTGTTAAGCGTGATGTTTGGTACGGCCGCCGCAGGGGCGCCGGGATTTACCGCAACGGCTATAGGCGTAAATGAAGAGCTTGCCGAAAAGAGAGTATTCGTGGATGGATCAAGCACTCCAGCAAAGGCGGTGTTCACATTGTGCAGACCGGCGGCAAAGGTAAAGTCGAGCGCGGCATTGCCATAAATATCCACTGTGGCAGTTCCCAGTGTCGTGGAGCCTTCAGCGAACGTAACCGTGCCAACACCGTTCGGGCTTCCGGCGTTCAGCGAGCTTACATTGGCCATGAGCGTGACCGGCGCGGAGGCACTGCCAGTGGCGGCTGAGGCTGTGATTGTGGTGGTGCTGGAAGTAGCAATGCTGGTGGGTGCAGTAAGGTTGTTGATAAAAAATGAAACCGCATTCGTAAGCACATTTTGCAGGACAACGTCTGGAAGTCCGTCGCCGTTCAGGTCTGCGATGGCAAGGATTGCATCCTGCGATGGAGAGATGGTGATGGGATCGCCAAATCCGCCGTGTCCGTTTCCGGGAAAGTAGGCGAGCCCGGCAGACGTGCGTGCCTGAACCAAATCAGTGGTCCCGTTATGGTCAAAATCTACGGCGATTCCATCCGCAACTTTGCTGCTGTGGAGTCGCGGCTGGGTATAAAGAAAACCGCCTAACCCATCGCCCAAAAAAGTGGTAAAGGGGCTCAGGAAATCGACACTCGTGTCGCCGTTCAGGTCGGGAGTCGGAGTGCATTGTTTAACGCCGAAGTCCGCCTGAAGCGCTGTCGATGTAAATCCTCCGCTGCCATCGTTAACCGCCAAGTAGCAAACAAATCGCTGGACGCCAATTTCGCCATCTACTACCAAATCCGGCTTCCCATCGTGGTTGGCATCGATCACAAAAACGCCATTCCCCAAGAATGCTCCTTCAAGCCCAATGTTATGTGGCTGGGGCACGGAGAATCCGCCAAGGCTGTTGCCCGGAAGGATGTAAAGGCTATTGAGAGAACCGAAAGCTATATCAGGGAAACCGTCACCATTGAAATCAGCCACCGCAATGGCCGACTGGTTGGGCACGATGCCGCCAAGAGGTAGTGGCGTTGCGACGGAAAAACTGCCGGTACCATCGCCAAAGAGGACTTCGAACGTCAAACCTGGGGCCAGAATCTCACTGACCAGAATGTCCAGATGGCCATCATTGTTGGAAGTCAGCCAATGCGACTTGAAAGACCGGGTGGCTCACGGCAGGAAAGCGCGTGGCCGTGAGCGTGCCGGCGCCATCATTGATGAAAATTGTGACGGTGTTCGAGCTTACGTTTCCTACCACGACATCGGGCTTGCCATCGCCGTTGAGATCGCCAACCGCCGCGATCTGGGCGTAAGACAAAGCATTCAAGCAAAAGAAGAAGAATAAAACGGAGAGAAAGAATCGGGTACGCATGGGAAATCCACCTACTCTGGATTGGCGCAATTTTAACCTTGGGGATTTGCTAAGGGCGCAAAAAAATACGAGGAATTGAGAAAAAGGGCCAGCGATTCACAGAAGCGGCTGAATTGGCGCTACCCCGCACGGATTTCTCGCTTTGCTGGAGATTTAAATAGCTTCTTTTCCACCTATATCCACAGCACTGCACCATTCTTCGGCATTGCTCTCCGGCGCGACGGCAGGTAGATTCGCAATACCAGTTTCAAGCCGCTTTGTTCAGAGTTTTTACCAGCCAAAATCAGTTTATCGATGCCCCGGAGCCGCCGGGCGGGATCTTTTTTGTGGATAAAAATTCCAGATGCACCAAAGGAGAAACCACCCCGAGAGCGGCCAATTTCCGGTAAAGGATGGGAAACAAACTACTTGGGTCGGGTGGCGGTGTTGAAGCGGCTAAGGTACAATAGATTGTATAAGACTCTTGACACGCACAATATACAGGCGTAAGTTTCCAACACTACGGTTGTTCTGGCCGGACCCGCGGCAAATCAGAAACGGGTCACAGACAGCCTGAGACTAACCCGGCGTCAGAGGTGCCGCCGGAAACAATAATCGCGGTGAACTTAATACTTTTGTGTGCGCACGCACCGGCCCTGCCGGTGCTGCTTAACCGTGTTTTGGGGAGATAGGCGTATGGAGATGAACTGGTCACGTTGGTTCCATTGTGAATCGAGCTTTGGCTTGCTGCTGGTGCCCAGCCAGCCCGGAGTTTTTGCGCTGGCGGAAGAAGTTGTGCAATCCGTGGGAGCACAGTCACGCCGCATGCTGGCGGTGTTTGAGGTGGCTGAGGCCGATGATCTTTCACGCGCACTGAGCCGCCTGTTTGCGGCGGGCAGTCCGTGGCGGGAAAAGATGGCCGAGTCCAAGGTCTATGTGCGCTATGCCATCTCGCCCAGCATTGCCGATCGGCGGACAGCAGCCGCGGCGCTGAAAAATTGGCTGAGCGCGCAAAAGGAAGTAGCGTCCCAGATATTTGAATCAAGATCACCTGCAGCGGAACAGAAACCATTTGAGCAGAAGCCGACAGAGGCAGCGGAGCCGAAGCCACTCCTGGCGATGGCGGCTGTCGCAAGTATGGCTGACCCGCAAGTCGGCGGTTTGAAAACAGTGGCGGAGCGCGCGGTGGATCGCGTGACTCACGGCATCAAGCTGGGCAAAGCAGTTTCAGCAGGATCCTAAAGACAAACAGCGGAAACGAGAAAGCGAGCAGGCAGGCTCGCGCCATGCAGTATGCAACATCGCGGACAGTAACATCGCGGACATCAAAGCGAATCGGAGAAAAATTAAGATGGCTGAGATCAACGTAAAAGTCATGAAGGAAAACACAAAAGTACAAACACAGCAGCCAAGTTCAGGGCAAACGGGACAAATGGCTCAGGGACTGAAATTTCCGCGGTATTTCACGCGCACCGGCGTTTCCGCTTATGACGAAGTGGAGTGGGAGTTGCGCACGGCCAGCATTACTGACGCCAAGGGCAACAGCATTTTTGAGCAGCGCGATGTGGAGTCGCCGAAAGACTGGTCCATGACTGCCATCAACATTGTGGCCAGCAAATATCTTCACGGCACGCTTGGCACGCCGCAGCGCGAGACCGGCGTCCGCCAGTTGATTCAGCGCGTGGCAGAGAGCATCCGCGACTGGGGCTGGGAGCAGGGATATTTCGCCAGCGCAGAAGACCGCGACACGTTCCATGATGAGCTGGTGCACATTCTGGTGCAGCAGAAAGCGGCATTCAATTCGCCGGTGTGGTTCAACGTGGGTTGCGACCGGCTGGAGCCGCTCAGTGACGCGCAGAACTGGCACTGGAACCGCGAGCAGGGAACTGTCGAATTTTCCACCACGGGATACAAAGCGCCACAGTGCTCGGCGTGCTTCATCAATTCGGTAAAGGATTCGCTGGACTCGATTCTCACGTTGGCCAAGACGGAAGGCATGTTGTTCAAGTGGGGCAGCGGCACGGGCACAAATCTTTCCGCGCTGCGCGGTAGCACGGAAGAGCTTTCTGGTGGCGGATCGGCCAGCGGCCCGCTCAGCTTTATGAAGGGCTTTGACGCATTTGCCGGCGTGATCAAGTCCGGCGGCAAGACGCGTCGCGCGGCCAAGATGGTGATCCTGAACGTCGATCATCCGGATATCGAGAGCTTCATCGATTGCAAAATGGCCGAAGAGAAAAAAGCCTGGGCGCTGATTGAGATGGGTTATGACGGTTCCTCGCCCGACTCTGACGCCTACAGCTCCATCTTCTTCCAGAACGCCAACAACTCTGTGCGGGTGACGGACGAGTTCATGACTGCCGTGGAGCGTGATGAGAATTTCTCCACGCGCTCAGTTAAAGACCGCCACGTCATGGAGACCAAAAAGGCGCGCCAACTGATGAACAGGATTGCTGAAGCCACATGGTGGTGCGGCGATCCGGGCATGCAGTACGACACGACGATCAACAAATGGCACACGTCGAAAAATACGGACCGCATTAACGCCAGCAACCCGTGCAGTGAATACATGTTCCTGGACGATTCGGCCTGCAATCTGGCGTCGCTCAACCTGATGAAGTTCCTCAAGTCGAACGGCGAGTTTGACGTGCCTGCGTATCGCCACGCCGTGGACGTGATGATTACGGCGCAGGAAATTCTGGTGGACAACGCCGGATATCCGACAGAAGCGATTGCGCGCAACTCGCATGACTATCGTCCTTTGGGATTGGGTTACGCCAATCTGGGCGCGCTGCTCATGGCCAGCGGCTTGCCTTATGATTCCGACGCCGGCCGCGACTACGCTGCATGCGTTACGGCGATCATGTGCGGTGAAGCATATTTGCAGTCGGCGCGCATTGCCGGACAGTGCCCACAGATTGCGCCGGCCAGTTCTCGCGTTTCTCCGCAGGACGTAACCGGCGGCGCTTGTCCCGGCTGGTATATCAATCGTGAGCCGTTCCTGAACGTGATCCGCATGCACCGGGCATCGGTAAACAAGATCAATAAAGATAACGTTCCCGCAGCAGTGCTGGAAGGCAGCCGCCAATCCTGGGACGAAGCTCTGGCCCTGGGCGAGCGCAACGGATATCGCAACGCGCAAGTCACGGTGCTGGCGCCCACGGGAACTATCGGCTTCATGATGGACTGCGACACCACCGGCGTTGAGCCCGACCTGGCGCTGGTGAAATACAAAAAACTGGTGGGCGGCGGCATGATCAAGATCGTGAACCAGACCGTGCCTTCCGCGCTGTGGAAGCTGGGCTACATGCCGGACCAGGTGAACTCCATTGTGAGCTACATTGATTCCACCGGAACCATTGAAGGCGCGCCGGGGATCAAGGACGAACATCTGCCGGTCTTCGATTGCAGCTTCAAGCCTTCCAAAGGCACGCGCAGCATCCATTACATGGGCCACGTAATGATGATGGCGGCAACCCAGCCGTTCATCTCCGGCGCAATTTCCAAGACGGTAAACCTGCCGGAAGCCGCGACCGTGGAAGACATTACGGAAGCGTATCTTCAGTCATGGAAGCTGGGGCTGAAGGCCGTTGCCATCTATCGCGATGGATCCAAGAAAGCGCAGCCGCTTATGGCAGCCAGCTCTCGCGACGAAGCCGCAAAGCGCGGGACGCGCGAGACGCAACGTCCACTGAGCGGGCCGGAGTTGGAATTCCAAAAGCTTTCACCAGAGCAGCAGACCATGGCGCTGGCCGCAGTGCGTCCGCTGACCATGCATGAGCAGGAGACAGCGCCGCCGCGCGCGGTACGCCACCGGTTGCCAAATGAGCGTCACTCTCTCACGCACAAATTCGGCATTGCCGGACATGAGGGCTACATCACCGTGGGCCTATATAAAGATGGCACCCCGGGCGAGCTGTTCATCCGCATGGCCAAGGAAGGTTCCACCGTCTCCGGCCTGATGGACTCATTCGCCACCGCAGTTTCTCTGGCGCTGCAACACGGCGTGCCCATCAAGCTGCTGTGTGACAAGTTCAGCCACACGCGCTTTGAACCGTCGGGCTTCACCGGCAACCCGGAAATCCCCATCGCCAAGAGCATCATGGACTACATCTTCCGCTGGCTGGAACTGCGGTTCGTCACCGGCAGGCAGTATCCGCTGTTCAAAGATATGGTGTTGCCGGGAGCAGCAGCACTTAGCTCTGAGCCATTAGCCATTAGTGAAGGCAGCGCAGCAGTCAGCACTCAGCACTCAGCATTCAGCCAAGCCAGCGGCGAGACAACGCCGCCGCAAGGTGGTGTCGCCGGCAGCCAGAAACCGGCAGCTAGCGGGTCGCCTTCTCTAGTCGATCGCGGGCTGTATCACTCGGCCGACGCGCTGAAAGAGTTTGTCGACCTGGGCGACGCGCCTTCTTGCCACGTGTGCGGCGCGATTATGACCAGGAATGGGAGTTGCTACAGGTGCATGAGTTGCGGAAGCACGAGTGGGTGCAGTTGATGCTTATAACTGCCAAATAGCTGGCATCTGAATTTAACTGCCGGGGAAGAAGAACCCGGCACAATGCGAGTAGTTGAAAAACGAAAACGTTTGTGGCGGGCGCAGCGAAAGCTGCGCCCGGTTTGTTAAGGAGGGACGAATGGCGGTTGCGGGGTTGCAAGAGTCGTGGAATATCAGCACGCAGCTGATAGCGACCGATCAAGCATATCCGCATATTTGGCAAAGATTTGTCGGAACTCCGTCATATTGTTTCAAATACCAGAATAGTGGCAGGCAAAGCCGGTGAATAGGGCGCAACACTATGTTCCTCAACTGTACCTAAAATTCTTTGTAGATCCGCATCTCCAGCGCCATGGCAAGAGCCAGTTGTGGGTCTACGAAAAAGGGAAAGCCCCACGCCCAGGGGCTCCTAAAGAAGTCGCACACCAACGTGATTTTTACGTCTTCCAGACAAAAGACGGACGTCAAGACATCGTCGATCAGTACTTCCAAAGACTTGAGTCATCTGCCAATGAGACCTATTTGAGGAAGCTCGCAACGTCAGGATTGTTGAGCAAAACGGAGAAAGATAGTCTGGCCAAATTCATTGCCACATTGGCGGCCCGGGTTCCATTCGCTCGCACCCTTCTCGATGACACAGCTGGTGAGTTAGCTATGAAGAAGCTCGAGCAAGTACTGTTTGATCCGCATGCTTTTCGGGAGCGCTTTGAAGGCCTGAACCTCCGCCTGGAATCGAAAATGGATACTGAACAGGTCCGGATGGATTTATTGAATGGGGCCCGACTTCAGCAGGCGAGTCCGTTTGTGAATCTTCAGATGATGCTTGATCTCGCACAGACAAATTACGAGTCGCTGATGCAAATGGCGTGGCAGGTATGGCATTCTGATGATCTGTTGTTTGTCACTTCTGACAATCCCGTTGTTTCTTTGGTTCGGACAAGGTCTAATTTGGCCGATCTTGGCGCGAACATGCGAGATAGAAATGCCGAGATTGTGTTCACGTTGAGCCCGACCACCTGCCTCCGGGCAAGTCGTTTTACTTCTGACGGTAGTGCCAACGTCAGTCGAGCCATCGTGCGAACTGTCAATAAGGTCATAATGGGACTGGCGGATCGTTGGCTGTTTGCTTCAGAGAAATCAATGCGTATCGCCACCGTTTTTGATCGTCTGGGCGGAACAGGATATGCGCAAGAGGACTTTTACACTCCAACATCCGACATTCTCAAACTCAATGGCTGACCTTGTTGCCATCTTTTATCCGTGAGAGATGGCAGGCATAAGGAGTGACTGTCAGCTATAGGAACGTGGCATGCTACATCTCTACCTTCAAAATATCGAGAGAACAGAGAGCACCGAGGCCATACAGCGTAGCAGGACGATAGAGCACTTACGGTACACCTGTGTTACCTTGCCACTGTTCTTTTGGCTCGTCGTGTAATGGCTGCTGTTCAATGGCCCATTGTTCGCATCCGGGTTCCCAGGGGAATTCGCCTTGCATATCCGGATAGAAGCACTGAAGGACGGGGAAGCTCTTGGGATGGTTGTCGTAAAACCAGCAGGCACAGTTGAGCCAATCCCAATAGTGGCTGGGGTGCATGGGGCGGAATTGCACCTCAAAATTGCCAACGATATCCGCATAGCCCTTGCCGGGCTCGAAGTTCTCTCCAGCTTTTACGCGGTTTCCAATGGAATTGATCATGCTGTGGCGAAGATCAGTGGGCTCGTTGAAAATGATGATTTCGGGATGTTTGTAGTGGTAGAAGAGTCCCGTTGAATAGGACCATGCATCGCCTGAGTCTTCAGCGCGAGGCACAACATTCATTACGTGCCAGCCGTGCTCGTCGATGATCTTGAGAAACTTCTGGTCGAATTGCGTGTGGCCATCAAGCGTTTTGGGATTGATTGGCATGCGAACGAGCAGGTTATCAGAAAAAGGAGCAGAAGGATTTCATTTTGCTTTTACGGCTTGAGTAAACTCATGCCCTGTTACGTGCGGATCGCCTTTAGAGCGTGGTTTCAAATACAGCCGACAAGGTGCGCCGGGTACGCCGTCCTTCGCGGGGTTGATTGCGGGAGAACAAGGGATTTCATGTTCCCAATCCCAAGCATCTGGCGTACACTCCTACATTCCATGATCGTGAATTTTCAATTTACTCTTGATGACTATCGCAATGCCTTCCGCGCGCATTACCGCAAGGGCGCGTCGGCATATACGCGCTGGATGCTGAAATTTGCTCTGCTCGTCGGGGTGGTATCTCTCCTGGTGGGCGTTCTGTTTGTAATCACCGGCCAGCGCGCCCTGAACGTGGCTCTTCCACCATTTATTTTTGGGGCGTTCTGGACCTGGCTCGGCATGGGAAAGACTTATCTGCTTTCGGCTAGAAGCCAGTTCGCAAAAAGTCCGGCTTTGCACGAGCCAAGATGCATTGAATTTAACGACGATGGCGTGAAAACTGATGCTGGAATTGTCAGCAGCCAGGTAAGCTGGAAAGCTTTCTTGCGCTATATAGAATCGCGCGACACGTTCCTTCTTTATACCTCCCCGGGTTGTTTCGCGATTGTCCCGAAGAGGGTTTTGCAACCCGAACAGGTGAATGACCTGCGGCGACTCTTACAAACCCATGTTGGCAAAGATGTTGCGGTAGCGGTGTCTTAATTTCGCCGTGTGCCTTTATCTTGACCTATGCGCTTCGCTTCGTTGCGCGCGGGCCCTTCGACTACGCTCAGGGCAGAGCGGAGAGGTTTCTTTCAACTTCCTTACCCAGCGCTTACCCACCCCATCGAGCCAAAATCGGGCTCTCTGGGGGCCCCGGTCGCGCTGGGCTCAATAATTTTGTCCCTGCGGGGCTTGCGTACTTCTGACATGTCTTTCCCTCGGGGCTGCGGATTGTGCCGCCCCTACGGGGCTTGCATGTGTTTTAAACTTTTCCCAGGCCTCACGGCCTGGGCTCAATAATTTTGCCCCTTCGGGGCTTATGGTCTTTTGTATCCAGCTCTTTGTTGCTTGGATCCGGCTTCTTTGTCTATGTCTCCCCCTTGATATGAAGACTCTAGGTGGTAGAAAGATGTTTTAAGAAGGTCGGATATGCTCAATTCTCGGTGACACCAGCCCGGAGGGCGGAATTATTGAGCCCACTGCGACCGGGGTCCCCGGCAAACCCGTTTTTGGTTTGCTGGGGCAGGTAAGCGGTGGGTGCGGAGAGAATAAGTTCAAGCCCCGCTTTAGCGGGGCGACAAACCCGGGCAGTTATAAAGCATCGGGATCGATGCCGTGTTTCTTCAGCAGCGCCCGATACTCCTGCTCGAACGTCATCTTGTGGTGATGCTGTTGCTGATCGCGGACATATTTCCCCACGGTTGCAGTATTCGAGACACTCACGCTGAATCCGCCATATCCATCCTGCCAGGCGAAGCGGCGTCCATGTTCGTTCATCCATTTGGAAGAGTTCGTCTTTGAGAAGTTGAACGGCCTTGGCCAGCGCAATGGTTGGCGGCAGGTGAAAAAGAATATGCGCGTGGTCCGACATGCCGTTGATCGCAATTGGCGCCATTTTCTGGTTGCGGCAGATGCCTGCCAGATAAGACCAGAGTTCAGGCTGGACATCCTTGGAGATGGAGGCTTGACGATCCTTTGTACTGAAGACGAGATGGATGTGATTTTTGACGAACGCGTGAGACATGGGTTATGTCGCCCTTTTAGGGCTCTGATTCTAACCTTAACCTTACCCACCGCTCACGCGGTGGGCTCAATAATTTCGCCCTGCGGGCTTTCAGTCCATGGCCGAATTCGCACGGCGCTTGTTCAAGCGCACACGATCCACGGCGGATGGAAGAACAGGCCGCGAGAAAGGACGGCGCGGCGGGAAATGGTCCAATGTCCTTATTCGCTCTTTATTTCCTTCAGGAAGTAGGCTAGGATACGACATCAACCTGTTGGTCAAGTAGTAAAATGCTTACAAGCCTCGGTCGGGTCGGCTTGGGATGCCATCCACTGGGTGGGTGGGATAAACCTACGCCAAACTGGGATCAGGTGGGCAATAATATACTTGACTGACTTTCGCTTTTCTGCTACTCTTTGAACATGGACAGCCCACAGACCTTACAGCAAGCCATCCAATACTTCGGTGATTACGAAAACTGCCGTTCTTTCATGGTCTCGGTTCGCTGGCCAGACGGCAAAGTACGCTGCCCGAATTGCGGCTCTGACAAAGTTGGCTATCTTGAGAAAGCGCGTGTGTATCGCTGCTATGGCGACCACGCAAAGCAAAAGTTTTCTCTCAAGGTCGGAACCATATTTGAAGATTCGCCTATTCCGCTTGAGAAATGGCTTCCCGCTGTTTGGCTTCTGGTTAGCTGCAAGAATGGCATTAGCTCTTATGAAATTCATCGCGCTTTGGGCATCACTCAAAAATCCGCTTGGTTCATGCTGCATCGCATCCGGCTTGCAGTCCAGAGCGGTTCCTTCGTAAAACTTGGTGGAAGCGGAAGCCATATTGAAGTGGATGAAACCTTCATTGGCGGCAAAGCGCGATTCATGCACAAAAACAAACGCGCCAAAATGACTATGCCGGGAATGGCCAAAGGCGCAGCTAATAAGGCCATCGTTGCCGGATTCTTTGAGCGTGGTACTCGCAAAGTGCGGACTCAGGTAATTCCAGATCGTGAGAAAAACACCTTTCACACCATGGTGAAGGAAAATGTTGAATCGGGTTCTCACCTGTCTACCGATGATTGTCATTCTTATTGGGGATTGGATAAAGAGTACATCCATCAAATTGTCGATCATGCAGAGCGTTATGTTGATGGTCAAGTTCACACTAACAGTCTGGAAAATTTCTGGAGTCTCTTGAAGCGCGGACTCAAAGGCACCTATGTTGCCGTGGAACCATATCATCTGTTTCGGTATTTAGATGAACAGTGTTTTCGTTTCAACAATCGCGCAACCAAAGAAAACCCGCTGAATGATGCAGATCGTTTTCATTTGGCAATGTCTCAGATCGTTGGAAAGCGGTTGACCTTCGCGGAGGTCACTGGCAAGGTGCAGGAAACGCCGTTCTAATCCTTATCGCTTGAAGCGTGGCCGGAAGCGGAAGACTTAGACGTTCGTTTCCGCTTCTTGGCTCGTTTCTCTGCATCCAGCTTGGCTTTAATTTCGGAGTGTGGCACAGCGACAAGTCGCTGCATGAAATTCTTGAATTTATCGAAATCACCTGTCTGATTCTTCGCAGGATTCTTTGGGTGATTCGGCATAAACTTTTTGGCAGCGTACTCCTAGAATGGAGTATCGCGCCGTGGTGCGTAAAAGTCAACTCTGTGAAATATCTCGCTTTGAGCATATAGTTTCTCATCGCGAAAACCCTAAGGCGGTTTACGTGGCAGCCCTTACCGTGTATTTCGATGACAGCGGAACTCACAAGGAAGCTCCCATTGCCGTGGTTGCAGGCTGGATTTCTCCGGTTCCGCAATGGAAGAAATTTGTCCGCGACTGGAAAAAAGCTGTTAACGATGAAGGTTTCAAGGTTTTTCACATGGCCGAGTTCATGGCGAATAATCACAAGTCTGAATTTGCGGACAAGAGCAAGTGGAACGACGCTAAAAAGCTGCGCGTGGTTAGGAGATTACGCCAGATCATTGCCCAGCGATCCGTAAGAGGGTTTGGAATTACTGTTCATAAGAAAGATTACGACGAACTTGTGCAAGGTGAACTCCGCAATAAATTTGGCGAGTTTCATTACAGTTGGGCGGTCAATACTGTGATTGGATTGCTCGAAAACTGGCGCGCATCTGCGAAGGTGCGAGAGCCAATCGAATACATTTTTGATCGCATGTCAGAAGGCCGTAAAGAAATCGACCAGATTTTCATAAATGCTGAGTCCGAGCATGACTCGCTCAATCGTTACGGCATATACAAGGGCTGCCATTCGTTCAGAGATAAGGCTGACATTCTCCCACTACAGGCTTCCGACATGATGGCTTGGCTTCTATATCAGCGTGGCCTAAATGATGTCAGCGGTAAAAAAGGGCATCCTCTAACTGTCGAGACTTTCGACTACTTCAATCAGCGCAATTTTAAGGGCGGGTCTTTCTCCAGGATTAATTTGGCTGAATTAATGAAAGCGGAAAAACAGGCGATTGACTCCGGTGTCTCAAATAAAGTTCAGATTAGTTTCAGTGGAATGAGATATGCAAAATAAGGCGTATAATCCGCGCTGCTATGAAAGATAAAGATCTAATCGAAGTATTCACTTTTCTGTTGAACACTCAGCGTCAGCAGCAAGAGGAGATTGCTCGCCTGATGCATATTGTGACACTCCTAAGGGCCGCGACTGACGATGAGCACGAGAAGAAGATTGATGAATTTCTCCGCGCAAGAATTCCTCAAGCGCGAGCAGATCAGCCGTCTGCCGACGAGCTAACTCAAGCAATAGACGAGAAGCTTCGCGAATTAGATCAATGGGCTGGCGCTGAAGAGACATAGACAAAGGGGACGCGCTATTCATGAAACATGTCTACTGGGTTGTTACCTGTAAAACGCCAAAATGCGGGCTTATCGCTGTTAAATACATAGGCGAGCACGACGGTCAGCCTATTCACTTCTTGCCTGCCGAAGGGCCGGGATGGTGGAATTTTGAGTGTGGGACGTGCGGTAAAGCTCACAGGTACACGCGTCAAGAGCTGCACACAACTCTTCTGGACTATGCACCACCACCTGAATTCCGACCGTGGTGGTGATTGGCCAACGGAATAGAAAACCCGCCTTTCAGCGGGTTCCGGTTTGATGTTGGAGAATCTTCTAAACGCTGTGAACTGGTCGCCAGCGTTTGAGCGGGTGATATTTTCCAGACTTCCAACTGACAAGTTCTGGAGTGACTTGCAAGCACGATTCAAGATTGAAAGTGAGCGAAGTTTTGTCCTGAAAAACAATTTCAACAACGTTGTAATCTGGCGAGAGTGACAATTCAACTTCGGCAATGATCTTGCCCTTTGCTTGCGGGAACTTCTGGACGCGCTGTTTGCTAGACTTGGATGCAGCCATGGATTCGCCTTTCTAGGAAGGTGATTTGTGGTTAGGGGCGCGTTGCGGGTGACACCGTAGCGCGTCCCGTTCTCTTTATTCCAGAGTCTCATTAGCGAATGCAAGGGAAAAGCGAAAATTGCAGCGACAAAAATTCGTAGTCAGTCAGCTATATTATTGCCGATCAGGTGGGATACTCAGGGAGGGGGTAGGGCGGGGCTGAGTGTTGACTAGAGAGTAAATTTTGGTTGGTTTGGTAAATGAGTAATTTGGTAATTGAGTAAATCAAAAACCGCCCCAGGGCGGATAGCAAGAAAGCTCCTTGACATCTTAAAAGAACAAACAGCGCTGCAGGCTGCGGAAGCGATTTATTGCCTCACGTAAACCATGGTCTGGTCTTGCTCAGCACCCTTGGGATCTTTGCTGTGTTCGCGCACCGTGATGGTTTTGTTATCTTGCGAGAGAGTGATGGTGCCGGTGCTGGACGATCCATCTGTGCCGTGGCCTTGTGAAGTGAACTGATGCGATGAGGGCATTTGATATGTGATGTCGGCGATTTTCTTGCCTTCAGCCATTTGCGGCGCAGGCGTGCCCACTTTGCCTTCAAAGTTCATGGTGTAAGAATTTCCCTGCGCGTCTTTACCCTGGATGGTGTATTTGATGGAAGCTTTGCTGGCCGCGCTCACAGCAACGGTTTCTTGCTTGGGCGGCTGGCCGGAGATCTTTGATTGAGCAATATCCAGCTTGTAATTACCGACCCATATATTAGCGGGGTTGGTGGAATTAGCCAGATTCGTGCCGCCTTGCTTCTTCTGTTGGCTGAACGCAACGGTGCAGCTCAGCAGCAGGACTAGGACCAGCAGTCGCTTCACGGGGGCCTCCTTATGGGCTCGAGTGAGATTAGATGCCCGCGAGAACAGTGTGTCAAGGCAGGAAAGAAGCACTCACCAATGTCCGGTCAGCACTTAGCCATTCAGCAACCAAAATCTTCACCACGGAGGCACTGAGACACGGAGAACTCGCGAAGAACGCCGGAAATAGGGTGGCAAAAACCTACCGCCGATAAACACAGATCAGAGGAGATTGCCAAAATACCGGAATTGAAAACCTCAGGTTTTTCTCCGTGCCTGCGTGGTGAAAGCTCTTTCTTTCCGATCCGCGCTTATCCGTGTTGATCCGCGGTAAGGTTCTTCAACTGTTCGGCGGCAATTATAAAAAGTGGAAGGGGCCAGAAATCGGCCCCTTACCGCAAGAGAAAAGCTGTCGCGCTCAGGTTATTTGACCTTCACTTTGACGCTGTTGGATACAGATCCATTGAAGTTTGTATCGCCGCCATATTGCGCGCTGATCAAGTGTGTTCCTGTCGCCAGCGTGGATGTGGTGAAGACGGCAGTGCCGTTGTTCAAGGCAATTGCGCCAGAGATCGGGGTAGTTCCATCAAAGAACAATACCGATCCGGTTGCATTCGCGGGAGTCACGGTTGCCATAAACGTGCCTGGGGCGCCAAGTTTTAGTCCATCGGCGTCTTCGGCCTGAACCAGCGTAACCGCGGTACGGGCCTTGTTCACAGTTTGTATCCAGGCAGCAGACGTTGATGGGTTGATGTTTGCATCGCCGCTGTATTGGGCCGTGATGGAGTGAGTCCCAGCGCTTAGTGCCGGAATGGTAAGTGATACCGTTCCGCTGCTCAGAGTCAGGTTACCGGAGATCGGCGTGGGGCCATCAAAAAACACGACGGTTCCTGTGGCCGAAGCCGGAGTTACATTCGCCGTGAACGTGAGTGAATTGCCAAAGACTGAGGGATTTGTTCCGGCGCTCAAACTCACTGACGTAACCGAGTTTGCTTTCGGGTTGTTTACGGTCTGTAAGAACGCGGCGGATGTTGAGCCGTTGAAAGTCGCATCCCCGGTATATTGCGCGGTGATGGAATGAATTCCAAACGGTAATGATGATGTGGTGAAGCTGGCCGATCCGCCAACCAGAGTGACATCGCCTGAGATGGCACTGCTTCCATCAAAGAAGACCACCGTTCCGGTAGCCGAATTGGGAGTTAGATTTGCGGTGAAAGTTAGAGTGTCGCCAACCAGAGACGGATTTGTACCCGCCGTCAAGACCAGGCTGACGCTGGTGTTGGGTTTGTTGACAGTTTGCACCAGCGCAGGGCTTACGGAAGAGCTCAGTTTGTTGTCACCCGTATAGCGCGCCGTGATGGAATGGGTTCCCAAACCCAGATCAGCGGTGCTGAAAGAAGCAGTGCCGTTGCTCAAGGAAATGCTGCCGGATATTGGAGTGGTTCCGTCCATGAACTGGACAGCGCCCTTGCCGGTGGTCGGCGTCAGCGTGGCAGTAAATAACAGGCTGTCGCCCAAAGTTGACGGGTTGGAACCTGTGCTTAACGTCACAGCCAGGCTGCTGGCTGATGTTCGCAGAAGCACTGGGTTGTTCCGTGGATTCTGCAGGACCATGGGCCAATCATTGTTAGCAGCGACAAAAGGAGAGTGAGTCTCCAGCATTGTCACCGCTCCGGGGAACACAGTTGGTCCGGAAAGCCGGTACGCCACGGCGATATCGGTGGCGCCGTCCTGGTTGAAGTCGCCAATGGTTGCTGCGGCATCGGCATCCGGCACAAAATTATTGACCCCCGCGAGCGCCCAGGTTTTCAGGACGCTTCCATCACTGTGAAAAGCCCTGAGCTGGAGGCCGCCAGAATTGAAATTGTTGAAGGGAACCACAATTTCCGGCAGACCATCACCATCGATATCGGCGATTAAAGGCCGCAAATAGGCAACGAAATTCGATATCGCGAGCGGCCAGGCGCTGGAGAAAAGAGTTCCATCGGGGTTGAAGATATAGAGTCCGGACCCGTTAGAGACCACTATCTCTTCGTGTCCATCGCGCCTTAAGTCGCCGACGGCCACGCCCGGAAAGCTATATAAGCCGCTCTCTGAGGCCGATATGTCCACGGGCCAACCCGGTCGCTCTGAGCCATCGGGTTGGAAAACATGAATCATTGCCTGCGTTCCCAAAAAATCACTGTGGTTCAGCAGAATGGTCTCAAGCTTTCCATTGTGATCCAGGTCTGCAGCAGCCATGGCCGCTGGAACGCCTGTGAGTATTGGAGCATTAAACGGCTTCGCAGTGCCGTCATGATTGAAAAGGTGCAAGGCATAGGTTGTGGAAGTGGTCCCGTCTATTACCAGGATATCTTTGACGCCGTCGCCATCGAAATCACCGGCGATTACCCTGGTAAGGTTGAAGGTCCCAGACAAATTATTGTTGTCCTGTATCTGGATGGGAAAGCCGCTTGCCTGCTGTCCGTCTGGTTTCCAAGCGAAAACGTATGCCGATCGGTTACCGGAGTTGAAGTCACCGCCGACGGTAATGGTTTCCAGTTGAAAGTCATTATTCAAGTCTTCCAGCACGGCAGGAAAATTCGTAAGGAAAACATTGAGACCGGGGGTGAAAACGTCGAATGTGTTGTCCGGATGAAACACGTCGATGACGTTGAAATCCGCCATGACCGCTTCATCCCCGGGAAGACCATCCAGGTTTCCAGCCGATGGCTGGTGATCGCCGCCAAACTGGTTGAGAATAGTTTTTTGCGACGAACCATCCGGATGGATGACCCATGATGCCCCGGGCACGGCGCCCTGGTCTGGACTCTCCGTTACCAGACGATAGCTTCCATCAGGATTGAGCGCGGGCACCATGGGGCATTCAAGACATGACGTTGTATCGAGGAATACAGGCCAGGCAAAAGAGAGCAGATCTGGCTCAAGATAGACCTGTGTAGAGACTTGTTCAGACTGATTTCCATTTACCGTGAGCAGAATCAGGTAGTTTCCTGCCTGCGTGATTCCGGAGGTATCCCATGTCGCCAGTTGGGTATTGGCTAGAGGCGAAAAACCATCGCCGGCGAGGGTGATGCCGCTGGTTTGCCACACGCCATCCTGGCCTGCCCACTGTACTGAAAAATTGTGAAAGCCGGGCAGGGCCGCTGTTCCGATGATCGGAAGCAAAAGGCCCGGTTTATAGGTGGACGTGACTGCCGGAGGGCTGGTTATCTGCACGAAAGTTAAGGTGAATTCCGTGCTATCAACAAAGGCGTTTCCGTTGGTGTTAAACGCCGTGAGACGAATGGTATAGATACCATCAAACAAGTTGCTGGGGTCTAATTGGCCCAGCACTCCGGAAACGGGCGTGGTGCTGCTAAAGAACGGAGTAAAGAAAAATGGCTGCGTCCCGAAACCATATTCCAACAAGTAGCTGGCGAATCCCGTTCCCTGTGCAGAGCCTAAAATCGTAATCGGATCGCTTGGAGTAGCGCCGAATTGCACACCCGTAATCTTGGGCTGCAGGGGATTAACAATGGTGAGAGCGGCAGCGGCATTGAGCTTGCCGGCGCCAAATCTGGAATCGAAGGGAACGCTGGTATCTGAAATACGAATGATTTCTCGAACCAGGTCAGTGGAATAAGTTGGGTTCCCTGAGAGAATGAGCGCCGCAACCCCTGAAACGTGCGGCGCGGCCATGCTGGTGCCGCTCATTCGAATATATCCATCAATTACCGGCTGTCCCTGGAACGTCCCAGCCGCTTGCAAGGAAAGGATGTCCTCGCCAGGAGCGGTCACGTCAATCCTGGATCCAAAGTTGGAGAAGAAACTGAAGTTCCCGAATGGATCTTCAGAAGCGACGGTAATGGCTTCCGGGGAATTTGCCGGAAAGAAATTCGTCGCGTCCTGGCCCGAATTGCCGGCCGCTGCCACAAAAACCGTGCCGAGTCCGGTGGCAAACTGGATTGCTTCTTCAATGGATTGCGAACTGCCTTGTGCGCTCCACGACGCATTGATCACGTCCGCGCCATTGCTGGCCGCATAAATGATTGCCGGCGCCAAGGTGAAGTCGAATCCAAACCCATTGTCGTCCAGACCTTTGAGCGCCATCACTTGCGAATGCCATGCAACACCAATCACGCCAATGCCGTTGTTTCCAAGCGCGGCAATGGTTCCGGCGACGTGCGTCCCGTGACCATTATGGTCGCTGGGATCATTGTTGTTAAACATGAAATTCCAGCCGCGGACGTCATCGACAAACCCGTTGTTGTCATCGTCGACAAAATTGCCATCTATTTCATTCGCGTTGGTCCATATGTTGGCTGCAATATCAGGATGGTTATAATCTACGCCGGTATCAATTACGGCAACTACTATCCCGTCACCTTGTGCTGTGTCCCAGGCTGCAGGCGCGTTAATCGCAAAAAGCCCCCATAAGTCCTGGTAAGGTTGGCCCCGTGTACCGCTGCTAGCAAGAAAGGGATCATTAGGCAGTTGATTGCTGGAAAAAGTGTGCGTTGGCTCAGCGAATTCAACGTCAGGGTCTGCCTTTAGCCGCTGCAGGGTGCGCGCCTGCTCTAGCGAAGTCAAGCTGCCAAAGTCAAGAACATATGTTCGTGATATCTCAGGAACGGCCTTGGCGTGTGATACCCGGCCGGTACGCTTAGCGAAGCGCTGCCGCAGGTGGTCCGCAAACTCCGCGTCGGACCACCCATGCTGCTTCTTCAATCGGATAATCTGAGGGTACAGCGGCGACATCTGCTGCGCTGATTGCCGCCGCAGAAAAGCCTCAAGACGCGCATTTCTGCTATGGCCGGGGCGAATCTGCATTGGTTGCCCTGGCGCTGTGCCGGACAACTGCGCTTCCATTTCCGCCGCTAATGAAGCCTTGATCTTTACGATGATACGTCCCGTGGCTGGCGCTGCCGGTGCTGGTGTTTGGGCCTGCATGGACCCGGACGGAGCCAGCAACAAGAACAACAAAACTCCTGTAACCGGGCTGGAATATCTCAGCTTCTTAAAAGTGGCGAGAATGGATGGAAACGACAAACGCGAGCTGCGGCCAAACAATGGCATGAGTGCACTCTTTCTATACCGAAAGGAGATAGTTGGATGGATTGTTGTTGGTAAAGCGGAGTCGATTGTATCTTGAAGAAGATGATTCCAGCAGTAAATTGATAGTACTTATCTGTGGAATAGTCTGTTACTTAAGTGGGGTGTACTGGATCTGCAGCTAGTGCGGTATTGAAACTAGAAGAAGTCGAACAGCAGGACAATACTTCAGGCGAAAAGCTTAGGGTGGCAAGAGAAATCCATTGCCACCCTTGAGTATTCTGGAGAGTTAGCGGTTCAGTTCGTATCCGGCAAAAAAGTAGCTCAGTTCAAAGCGGGCGGTGTCGTCGGCATCGGACCCGTGGATGGCGTTGTGCTCAATGCTGGACGCCCACTTTTTGCGGATGGTTCCTTCTTCAGCATTGGCGGGATTAGTGGCGCCCATCAGTTTGCGCAGATCGGCAATGGCATTATCTTTTTCCAGCGCCAACACCACAATAGGTCCGCTGGACATGAATGTGGTCAGCGAATCAAAAAACGGACGGCTGGCGTGCACGGCGTAAAACCCCTCGGCTTGTTGCTTGTTGATTTCCAACATCCGCATGCCAATGATTCGGAAACCTTTTTCCTGGAGCATATGGATGATGTCACCCGTGGCGCCCTTGGCAACTGCGTCTGGCTTTACGATTGAAAATGTGCGTTGCAATGTGTGCATTCGTGATCAATAGCTCCTATTTCGATGATGTAATCCTGCCCGGCAAGTTCGCGAACCAGGAAACTCTGCAATGTCGCGCGCTCTGCAATAGAAATTCCTTTGCGACCGTTGCGGTAAATTTCCGGCGTTAAACTTTCGCGGTGCCAATCCGGTCCAGCAGCGTTTGCGCCATCATTGCCGGGGACTTGGCCACGGCGATCCCTGCCGCTTCCAAAGCCTTGATCTTATCTGCCGCAGTCCCTTGACCGCCGGAAATGATTGCGCCCGCGTGTCCCATGCGGCGTCCCGGAGGCGCAGTTTGCCCGGCGATAAACGAGACCACCGGCTTTTTGACGTGCTGCTTCACGTAGGCTGCAGCAGTCTCTTCCGCGTTGCCGCCAATTTCGCCGATCATAATGATGGCGTGCGTTTCCGGATCATCGTTAAACAGCTTGAGCGCGTCGACAAAATTCGTGCCAATGATAGGATCGCCGCCAATGCCAATCGCCGTCGATTGACCAATGCCGCGCTGCGTGAGCTGAAACACCGCTTCGTACGTGAGCGTGCCCGACCGTGAAACGATCCCCACGTTGCCTTCTTTATGTATATGCCCCGGCATAATCCCAACCTTAGCCTTGCCCGGCGAGATGATTCCGGGACAATTCGGGCCAATCAGCCGCGACTTGCCTTTGATCTTCAAAAACTCATAGGCCCTAACCATATCCAAAACCGGAATGCCTTCCGTGATGGAAATAATTAGAGACACCTCAGCGTCGATGGCTTCCAGCAACGCGTCGGCCGCAAACTGCGGCGGAACAAAAATGATGGTTGCGTTGGCGCCGGTCTTCTCTTTGGCTTCCGCCACCGTATTAAAGATGGGCCAGCCTTCATGCGTGGTGCCGCCCTTGCCCGGCGTAACGCCGCCCACAATGTTGGTGCCGTAAGCCGCGCAGGTCTTGGCGTGAAACGTGCCTTCACGTCCGGTAATTCCCTGGATGATCAGCCGCGTGGATTTATCTACTAAAATGGCCATTTATTCTGTCGCTCCGCTCCAAACCGCTTTCGGACCTCGCCAATTTTGCATTCCCCTGCGCTTGTTGCAGCCGGCTCGTCGCGCAAGCCGGACTCGCCGGCGTTGTGTTAGCTTCCCGCGGCAGCCACAACTTTTTCCGCTGCATCTTTCATCGTCTCCGCCACCTGGAAATTCAGGCCGGAATTCTTCAGGATCTCGCGGCCTTGCTCCACGTTTGTGCCTTCCAGTCGAAGCACCAGCGGCAATTTTAGATTCGTCGCTTTCGCCGCTTGCACAACGCCATCGGCCAGCGTGTCGACGCGCAGAATGCCGCCAAAAATATTGATCAGGATCGCCTTCACGTTCTTGTCACTCAGCAGGATTTCAAAGGCATGGCCAATCTGTTCGGCATTAGCGCCGCCGCCCACGTCCAAAAAGTTTGCCGGCGCTCCACCCGCGTACTTGATGATGTCCATCGTCGCCATGGCAAGACCTGCGCCGTTCACCAGGCACGCAATGTTGCCGTCCAGCTTGATGTAATTCAGGTTGTACTTTGACGCTTCCACCTCCAGCGGATCTTCTTCGCTAATGTCGCGGAGCTCTTTCAGGTCTTTGTGACGGAAGAGCGCGTTATCGTCAAAGCCAAACTTGGCGTCCAGCGCAAACACGCGGCCGTCCATTGTGGTAATAAAAGGATTGATTTCGCACAGTGATGCGTCCGTATCCACAAACGCGCGATACAGCCCAGTCATCAGCTTTACCGCTTCATTGATCTGCGTGCCTTTCAGTCCCAGGCCAAACGCCAGCTTGCGCGCATGATAAGGTTGGAACCCAATCGTGGGATCAATGGCTTCTTTAACGATCGCCTTGGGATCTTTGGCCGCTACCTCTTCAATCTCCATGCCCCCCGCAGCCGACGCCATGAACACCGGCCTCGCCGTCGCCCGATCCACCACGATCCCAAGATAAAGTTCGCGCTCAATCGGCAGCGTTTCCTCAATCAGTAGCCGCTGCACCACCTTGCCTTCCGGGCCGGTCTGGTGCGTTACCAGGCGCATGCCCAGAATCTTGTCCGCCCAGTGTTTGGCTTCTTCCAGATTCTTGGCCACCTTCACGCCGCCGCCCTTGCCGCGTCCACCGGCATGGATCTGCGCTTTCACCACCACGCCTTTCGCGCCTTCTTCAAACAGCCGGTGCGCGGCCTTTTCGGCCTCGGCGCGGGTCAGAGCCATCTCGCCGCGAGGCACAGCGACGCCATACTTCGCAAGGATCGTTTTTGCCTGGTACTCGTGAATCTTCATGTGTGGGATTTCTAAATCGAAGTGTTCTACACAGCAGATGCAGCGTGCTGAAGGGAACCTGTGATTTTATAAGACGACGCAGGGAATCGGCAACCGCGAACACCATAAGTTCGTATCGCTTCATTCGATATTCGCGAATGGCACTTTTCCTTTGCCAGTCCGTCCTTTTCACGTTCATTCGCGCCCGTTTTTCTCCGTGTCTCCGTGCCTCCGTGGTAGGTGTTCTTTTTGAACCAACCGACCTGCTAATATTCACCTTATTCCATGATCATTGACGCGCTCTGCAAAATCGCGAACCATCGCACCTCGCTCAGCCGGGAAGAATCCCGCGCCGTGATGGGCGAGCTCCTGGCCGGCAAGGCCACTGATGCGCAGGTCGCCGCGCTGCTGGTCGCGTTGCACATGAAAGGCGAGACCGTGGAAGAGATTGTCGGCTTTGCTGAAGCGATTCGCGCCGCGGCGGTGCCGCTCTCCAACGCCGACGGCACCGCGCTCGACATGAGCGGCACGGAGCGTGAAGCGCTGGTGGATACCTGTGGCACCGGCGGCGATGCCAGCGACACTTTTAATATCTCAACCGCAACCGCGCTCACTATCGCGGGCGCGGGCGTGCGCGTGGCCAAGCATGGCAACCGCGGCATTACCTCCCGATGCGGCTCGGCTGACGTGATGGAAGCCTTGGGCGTGAACATCACCATCCCGCCGCCGCGCATTGCCGATTGCCTGCGCGAGATCGGCATTGCTTTTATGTTTGCTCCGGCCATGCATGCGGCGACGAAGCATGTGCAGCCTGCGCGCAAAGAGCTGCGTCCTCTGCGGTCGGTGTTCAATCTCCTTGGGCCGCTTACCAATCCGGCGCGCGCTTCGGCGCAGGTGGTGGGAGTGTATTCCGTCGATCTGGTGGAAAAACTGGCGCAGGCGCTCAAGCTTCTGGGACTGCGGCGCGCACTGGTCGTTCACGGCGCAGATGGCCTGGATGAAATTTCCATCAGTGGCCCGACCAAAATCGGCGAGGTGCGCGGCGAGTGGGTGCGCGTTTATGAAGTCACGCCGGAGCAGTTTGGGCTGGAGCGCGCGCCCATGAGCACGATCATAGGCGGCGATCTTAAGACCAATGCCGATATCATTTGGAAGCTGCTGGAAGGCGAAAAATCGCCGCGTCGCGACATTGTGCTGATGAATGCCGCCGCCGCACTCGTCGCTGCCGGCCGCGCTGACTCACTGGCCGATGCCATGCCCATGGCGATTCAGTCGATTGATACCGGAGCCGCCCGCGCCAAGCTGGGTGCGCTGGTGGAATTTACCAATCGTTAATTTTGTCGCTTCGCTCCAAACTTGAGGCGCAAGCGGGCGTCGCAGGTTAGCGATTTCAATTCAGCTTCTCTTTTTTCAGATCAGTGTCATCAGTGTTCATCAGCGGTAAGGTTTTGTCTTTTTGTCTCGGCAATCTACAATCGTCTAAGCCTTTAGGAGCCCACGATGCCCCTGTCCCTGAGCCGACGCGCCGCCCGCACCGTGCAATCTGAAATTCGAGCCATGTCCATTGCGTGCGAAAAGGTGCAGGGCATCAACTTGGCCCAGGGCGTCTGCGATACTGAAGTCCCGCTGCCGGTGCGTGAAGGCGCGAAGCACGCGATGGACCAGGGCATCAACAGTTATACGCGCGCAGAAGGGCTGGCGCCGATCCGGCAGGCCATCGCGGAGAAGATGCAGCACTTCAACGGCATTGCCTGCGACCCGGAGGCGGAAGTTGTGGTGAACTCTGGGGCTACCGGGGCATTTTATGTCGCGTGTCTTGCACTGTTGAATCCGGGTGACGAGGTCATCCTGTTTGAACCTTATTATGGCTACCATCTGAACACGCTGTTGGCCGCGGAGGCCGTTCCGCTTTATGTAACGCTACGTGCGCCAGACTGGACGTTCAATCGCGAAGACCTGGAACGCACAGTCACGTTGCGCACGCGGGCCATCGTGCTGAACTCGCCGGCCAATCCTTCCGGCAAAGTTTTTACGCGCGAAGAGATGGAGTGGATTGCCAGCTTCGCCAAGCGGCATGATCTCTTCGTCTTTACGGACGAGATTTACGAATATTTCGTCTTTGAGGGCCAGCACATCAGCATGGCCACCCTGCCGGGAATGCGCGAGCGGACCATCACCATGTCCGGCTACTCCAAAACTTTCAGCATCACCGGCTGGCGCATAGGATATACGGTTTGCGATCGCCGCTGGACTCAGGGCATCGTCTATTTTCACGACCTTATATATGTATGCGCGCCCGCTCCGTTGCAGATTGGCGTGGCTGAAGGGATCAAACAGCTGCCGGAAAGTTTTTATGCCGAGATCGGCAAAGAGTACGTGCAGAAGCGCGACATGCTTTGCGACGTGCTCAAAGAGATTGGCCTGACGCCTTCTGTGCCAAAGGGCGCATATTACGTGCTGGCCGATGCCTCTATTCTTCCCGGCAGAACCAGTCGCGACAAAGCCATGTATCTGCTGCAGCAGACCGGCGTGGCTACCGTGGCGGGTTCGGCTTTCTACCACGACGATGGCGGTGAGAACCTGATCCGCTTCTGCTTCGCCAAGACCCATGCTGAGTTGGCCGAGGCGTGCCGGAGACTGAGGATTTTGTCTTCCGCTCTATATCCCGAGCGAAGCGAGGGAGCCCTACCGTTACGATAAAGCAGCCGGTTCGACCTCGCTCAATCCGGTTTATGACAACAACTTGAATTTCCATAAAATTTCGAGCCTATAGGGTTCCCTCGCTACGCTCGGGACTTCGGAAAAAATGCTTATAATCTAGCTCAATGAACTTCTCTCAACTGTTGGCGGGACTCGGTGTCTCGCACAGCGGTGGCGATCCGGAAATCTCAGGTCTGGACTACAACTCCCGTCGCGTGGGGCCGGGATTTGTGTTTGTCGCAATGCGCGGCGAGAGCAGTGACGGCAATCGCTACATTGATACGGCGTTGAAGAACGGCGCAGTCGCGGTGGTAACCGACTCAAAGTCGGAACAGCCGCGCCAAAATGTTCTTTGGGCCGTGATTCCCAATGGCCGGCGCGCTCTCGCCCACATGAGCGCCAATTTTTATGGCCATCCCGCGGAGAAGCTGAAGATCATCGGCATTACCGGAACCAACGGCAAGACGACGACAAGTTTTTTGTGCGAAGCAATTCTCCGCCATTGCGGCCGGCCATCAGCGCTGATTGGCACCATTGAATACCATGTGCCTGCGAAGGCCGCGGCACAAGCAGGAGCCGACGTTCCGTATCGAGTTTTGCCTTCACCGCATACCACGCCAGAAGCGCTGGAACTGAACCAGATTTTTGCCGAAGCCCTTGCCGCCGGTGCGACGCACGCTGTAATGGAAGTTTCGTCGCATGCGCTGGCGCAGGAGCGCGTTTGGGGTGTGCCGTATGAGGTTGCCGTGTTCACCAATCTCACGCGCGACCATCTGGACTACCACAAAAGCATGGACAGCTACTTTGAGGCCAAGAGCATTTTGTTTCAGGGCTGTGGAACGCGTCCGCCGCGCGCCGCCGTGATCAACGCCGACGACGAATACGGCCAAAGCCTGGGCCAGAGCCGCAAGACTCTAAGTCAACAGGTGATTCTGTATGGAATCCAGAATGGCGATTTCAAGGCGACGAACATTAGCCTGCAGCAGGACGGCACAAACTTTGATCTGGTCACGCCATCCGGCAGCATAAGGATTCAGACCGCGCTGATCGGCGGCATCAACATTTACAACATACTGGCGGCTGCGGCGGCCACGTTTGCGTGCGGATGTTCTCTGCAGCAGATTGCCGAGGCCATTGCGCAGTTCAAGCAGGTTCCGGGACGATTTGAGAAAGTGGATTGTGGCCAACCTTTTACTGTGGTGGTGGATTACGCTCACACAGACGACGCGCTACGCAACCTGACAGCGATTGCCCGCGACTTTGCCAACCGACGTTCCGCGCCGGGCAGGGTAATCACGGTTTTCGGCTGCGGTGGTGATCGTGATCGGACGAAGCGCCCTTTAATGGCGGAGGCTGCGGGGAAGGGAAGCGACTTTGTTGTCCTGACCTCTGACAATCCGCGCAGTGAAGATCCGCTGCAAATTATTGACGACGCGCTACCCGGCCTGCGCCAGACCGGCGCACGTCATGAGGTCGAGCCCGACCGCAAAAAAGCCATTCGGCGGGCGCTGATTGAGGCCATGCCCGGTGATGTTGTGTTGATTGCGGGCAAGGGACATGAGAAAACGCAGATTACGCGCGATGGTACATTCCCTTTTGATGATGTGCAGGTGGCCTGGGAAGCGTTACAACAGATGAGTTACGCAGGCGGAGGAAAGAAATGAAACTGCCGTTGTGGCGAATCGCCGAGTTTGTGGGCTCCAAAGGCGAGTGTGATCAGGAAGCAGTCGCCATGGGATATTCCATTGATTCGCGCACGCTCAATCCGGGCGACCTGTTTATTGCTATTTCGGGTGAGCGCTTTGATGGACATAACTATGTGCAGGCTGCGCTGGAAAAAGGCGCGGTGGGTGCAATTGTTGAAGTAGGGAAGAAGGTTCAAGGGGATCCGCTGCGGCTGCTGCAAGTGGAAGATTCGTTGAAAGCGCTGCAACTGCTGGGCGCGGCGGCGCGCCGGCTTTGGGGCAAGCCGTTGCTGGCGGTGACTGGCTCGGCGGGCAAGACCACGACTAAGGAAATTCTGGCCCACATCCTTTCCACGCGCTTCCGCGTGATGAAAAGTTCCGGCAATCTGAATAACCATATCGGCCTGCCATTGCAGTTGCTGAAGCTTGAGGCCGAGCACGACCTTGGCGTGGTGGAGATGGGTATGAACCATGCCGGTGAAATTCGCGCGCTAGGCGAGCTGGCCCATCATGATCTGGCCGTAGTCACCACAGTAGCCCCCGTACATCTGGAATTTTTTGGATCGCTGGCGGAGATTGCGCGCGCGAAATACGAAATCATTGAAACACTGCATCCGGGCGGAGTGGCCGTGTTAAACGCCGACGACGATTACGTCTGCCAGTTTGGCCGCGATTTTAAGGGTAAAGTTGTCACGTTCGGAATCAAGCGGTCGGCGGACGTGACTGCGCGAAAAGTCCAGATCAACGGCGCGGAGGGCTCGACCTTTGAGTTGGTCGTGGGCAGCGTCGGGGAGCCGGTTACGTTTCCGCTGGTCGGCGAACACAATATTTATAACGCGTTGGCAGCGGCCGCGGCGGCCATGGAACGTGGGATATCGCCATCGCAGGCAGCAGCGGCGCTTTCCAGCATCGCTCCGCCGGACAAACGGGGCCAGGTGCTGCACCTGAACGGCGCGACCATTATTAACGATTGTTACAACTCCAATCCTCGAGCGCTGGAAGCGATGATCGATACGCTGGCGAGCATGAAAGCCGAGCGCAGGATATTAGTGGTCGGCGAGATGCTGGAGCTTGGGCCCACGGCTGAGGCGCTGCATCGCCAATGCGGCAAGCACGCAGCGGATAAGAAGATCGATATGGTGATTGGGGTCCGCGGAATGGCGCGGGCCGTCGCCGAAGCTGCTTGCGGTTCTGGTACGCAGGCACAGTTTGTGGAAACGCCGGAGCAGGCCGGAGAGTGGCTGGCGCGCAATGTTCGTCCGGGAGATGCGGTGCTGCTCAAGGCTTCACGCGGCGTAAAGCTGGAGCTTGCGCTCACCATGTTACAGGAGAGCAGTATTTAGTTTTTAGTAATTAGGACAAGGCTGCCCCTTGGAGGAACGAGTGAGAAATTACCGGGACTTGCAGGTTTGGAGCAAGGCCCATCGTCTGACATTGGAGTTGTATCGAGTCTCTCGAGGCTTCCCGCGCGAAGAGCTTTACGGGATTACCGGCCAGTTGCGACGGGCAACAGCCTCGATAGGGGCGAACCTGGCGGAAGGCTGCGGACGCCGCACCAGCACTGAATTGGCGAGATTTGTAAGGATCGCCATGGGGTCGGCCAGTGAGCTCGATAATCATCTCCTGCTCTCGCGGGACCTTGGGTTCATGAACGGCGATGACTTCACGCGCTGTGAAGCTGATCTGATCGAAGTGCGGAAGATGCTCACATCATTTTTGCAAAGTGTTGAAGAGCAAATTGAAACACAGTCCAGAGCGGCCGGAAGATCGTGAGAGACTACAGGAACCTTTTGAATACACACGGAATGACGATGTCATGATCGTGGGGCACGACGCAGCCAGTCCCGCATGCTAAATTCTAAATACTGAGAACTAAATACTGTCCGGAGGAATATTGCTTTACTGGCTTCTTTATCAACGACTATTCGCGCACTTTCCTCCTTTTCGTATTTTTCGTTACGTCACTTTCCGGACGGCATTTGCCAGCCTTACAGCGCTCTTCATGGGGATGATTATTGGCCCTGCCATCATACGGCAGCTTCGCGATTTCCAGATTGGCCAGTACATCCGCGAAGAGGGTCCCAAAGGCCACCAGAAAAAAGCCGGCACGCCCACCATGGGCGGCGTACTGATCACCATCGCCATTATTGTTCCCACGCTGCTCTGGGCGGATCTTTCCAACACATATATATGGTTGGCAATTTTTTCCACCATTGCCTTTGGGGCCATTGGCTTTGCCGACGACTATATAAAGGTAGTGCGCAAGCGCAACCTGGGCCTGACCGGACGCACCAAGCTGGTGCTGCAGTTTCTGGCCGCCGGATTTGTAGCCGTGGCCCTGGTCACTTTGACCGCCACGCGCCAGTATTCCACGCACCTGATGGTGCCTTTCTTCAAGCAGTTCCGGCCTGACTTGGTGATTGAAACTTTCCGCCATTATCCGCACGTGTGGTGGCTCGCGTTTATTCCGTTTGTGCTCTTTGTGATGCTGGTGCTGGTGGGATCCAGCAATGCCGTAAACCTCACAGACGGGCTCGACGGTCTTGCCATCGGCTGTACGGTGATTGCGGCCGGAGCGCTGACGATTCTCACCTATCTCAGCGGACACGTCGTTTTTTCCGAATATCTTGAATTACAAAAAATGCCTCAGGTTGCCGAGGTGACGGTCTTCTGCGGGGCAATGGTCGGGTCGAGTATCGGATTCCTGTGGTACAACGCTCATCCTGCGGAAATCTTTATGGGCGACGTAGGCTCGCTGGCGCTGGGCGGGGCCATCGGCACCGTGGCCGTCATCATCAAGCAGGAGCTGCTGCTGCCATTTATTGGCGGGATTTTTGTGCTGGAAGCGCTTTCGGTCATTATCCAGGTAGCTTCTTACAAGACGCGAAAAAAGCGCGTGTTCAAGATGGCGCCGCTGCACCACCACTTTGAGCTGGCCGGATGGTCGGAGTCCAAAATCATTATCCGGTTCTGGATCCTGGCGCTGATCTTTGCGTTATTCGCGCTTACGACCTTGAAGTTGCGTTAACGCGCACATCTAAAACTCTATCGCTTGCGCAAAGCAAATTCATGGCACAATGGGATTTCAGATGGAGTTAAAGAACAAAAGAGTTCTGGTGGTGGGGCTGGGACGCTCCGGCGTATCGTCGGCCATTTTTTTGCAGGAACATGGCGCCAACGTGATCGTTTCTGACTCCAAGGCTGAAGCGCAGTTGCAGAAAGAAGTCCCCGCGCTGCTGGATCGCGGCATATCGATCGAGACCGGCAGCCACGGCGAACGCACCTTTCGCGATCAGGACCTGATCGTCGTGAGCCCAGGCGTTCCTTCTGACCAGCCTCAGTTGCAGCACGCGCGGTCGCTGGGAATTCCGGTGATTGGCGAAGTTGAGCTGGCATTTCGATTTTTGAAGGGCAAGGTGCTGGCGATTACCGGATCGAACGGTAAGACCACGACGACAACGCTTGTTGGGGAGATTCTGGCCAAGAGCGGTAAGAAGACTCTGGTGGGCGGAAACATTGGCACTCCGGTCATTTCTCTTGCCGGGCAGTCAACGCCTGACACGATGGTGGTGCTGGAGGTTTCAAGCTTTCAACTGGAGAGCATCGAACAGTTCTGCCCTTGGGTTGCTACGATTCTGAACATCACGCCGGACCATCTGGACCGCCATCATACGTTTGAGGCGTATGTGGCTGCCAAAGCCAGGATTTTTGAAAATCAGAGTTCTTCTGATTTTGCGGTGCTCAATGCCGATGATCCGACCTGCGTGGCGCTGAAAAACAAAGTAAAAGGCACGCTGCTGTGGTTCAGCCGCAAGCAACGTGTGGAACAGGGCGCGTTCGTCCAGGGCGACCAGATTGTTTTTTGCCAGAACGGGCAAGAGCAGCCAGTTCTCAGCCGCTCTGATATTGAGTTAAAGGGCGAACACAATCTGGAGAACGTGTTGGCGGCAGTCGCAATGACCATGGTTGCAGGCTGCACCCCGCCGCAGGTGCAGCAGGCAGTGAAAGAATTTCGCGCAGTGGAGCATCGGCTGGAGCTGGTCGCCACCATCAACGGCGTGACTTTCTATAACGATTCCAAAGCCACCAACGTTGATGCCACGGTGAAAGCGCTGGAATCATTTCCGGCGAACATCCACATCATTCTGGGCGGGAAAGATAAAGGCAGTGATTACACGTTGCTGAATCCGCTGCTGCGCGAGCGGGTAAAGCGTGCCTACCTGATTGGCGCCGCGTCAGACAAGATTGCTTCGCACCTGCAGAACTCAACTTCCATTGTTCGCTCCGGCACGCTGGAGCGCGCGGTACATCAGGCCTTCGACTCAGCCAAGCCCGGTGACGTGGTGTTGCTGGCGCCGGCATGCGCCAGCTTCGATCAGTTTGAGAATTACGAACACCGCGGACGCGTCTTCAAAGAACTTGTCCAGTCACTCACTCCCGTCCCGACAGGAGACAGGTCTTAGTGGCCAAACGCGTTGGCGTTGACAAATGGATGTTCGGCTCAACTCTGTTGCTGGTTGTGCTGGGCGTGCTGATGGTGTTCAGCGCGTCAGCGGTTATGGCCGGCGAGAAGTTCGGCTCTCCTTACCATTTTTTATTTCGACAACTGGGCTGGGCCTTAGCGGGACTGGCGGCAATGTCCGTGGCCATGACGGTGGATTATCGTCGATGGAAAAAGCCGGCCATCGTCTTCAGCCTGCTGGGCGTCACGGCGGTGTTGCTGGTGGCCGTCTTCTTTCTTGATCGCTCGCACAACACGCACCGCTGGATCAAGCTGGGCGGCTTCATGTCATTCCAGCCGTCGGAACTGGCCAAGCCCGCGCTCATTCTATTTCTGGCGTTCTTTCTGGAAGCGCGCACCAAATCCATGGACGACTGGCGGCACACGCTGCTGCCAGCCGTGATTCCGGCATTTCTTTTCGCCGCGCTCATCATGAAGCAGCCTGACCTGGGCACTGCACTGGTCTGCCTGGGAGTGACCGCTGCCATTCTTTATGCGGCAGGCATGCGCCTCAGATATTTTGCCGCGGGCTTGGTTCCAATCGTCCCGGTGCTGGCTTACATGCTGATCTTTGTGCCGTGGCGGCTGGCGCGCATGGTCGTGTTCTTTCATCCGGAGCGCGATCCGCAGGGAATTGGCTTTCACATCAATCAGTCCTTAATCGCCGTGGGCACCGGAGGCATGACCGGACTGGGGCTGATGGAAGGCAAACAGAAACTTTTTTACCTGCCGGAGCCGCATACTGATTTTATCTTTGCCGTGATCTCAGAAGAATGGGGATTGATAGGCGCGGTGCTCGTGGCCACGCTGTTTTTCATCTTTGCCTGGCGCGGACTGCGAACCTCACTCCGCGCGCGGGATGCATTTGGCCGCTACCTTGCCGTGGGCGTAACCACCATGATCGTGTTGCAGGCCTTCTTCAACATTAGCGTAGTGCTGGCGCTGCTGCCGACGAAAGGCATCCCTCTCCCGTTTATTTCTTATGGCGGATCAAGCTTGTTCGTGATGCTGGCCAGCGTAGGAGTATTGCTGAACATAAGCCAGCAGACGGAGTAGGGGTTTACCAACCTCCTGCTTGCCAGCAATGCAGAGAGAGTGCAGCGCCGAAGGATATTGCGGTCTGACGAACCACGAAGCCGCACAGTCTTGCCTCGTGCCTCCTTTTGGTTTCCCCAGCTTGGTTAGTCTAGAGTCCCCTCTCTCCGTGTTTCAGGGTTTATTGGCTGAAAGGATCTAGATGCCCGCCAGAATATCCAGCAAAACTGCGCCGATATAGGCTAAAATCGTGCCAAACGATCCAGAGTATTTGGAGGCCAGCATGGCGCAACCGCAGCCGGAAAAGCGAACCACCAGGCGGTTTTCGCTTGATCTGCCCATCTCAGTGAAGTTCATGGATAACGGCAAACGGGAATTGGCCGGACACACACGCGATGTGAGTTCTCGCGGAGTGTTCATGTATCTAGACAAGGATATCACCGCAGGCGCACCCATTGAGTTTGTGATGACCCTGCCGCCGGAAATCACGCTGGCAGAACCTATCCGCGTACGCTGTATGGGAAAAATTCTCCGGGTGGACAAAGCGGCGCAGGGCCAAGGTGTCGCCGTAGCGATCGAAAAATACGATTTTGTGGGTGAGGAGTAACGCGTTCTGTCCATCCGCCGGTACATCATTCTGAAAAACGCTTTGAGGCGCGGATGGCGTGCGTCCCTACTGCTAACGGCGGGCATATTTGCGCAACAAATGTTTGCGCAACAAATGCTCGCGCAAAACATGCCCGCGCAAGATGCATCCACACAAAGCGCGCCGCCCATCGGAGAACTGTTTGCCTCGGACTCGAGCAGTTCCAGCGCCATGCAGTTGGCCGGATCGGGAATGGCGGTGTACTCCGCTTCAGAATTGTCAGCGGGAATTGCCCCGGCGACCCTCAAACTTGCTCGCGGAGGGCAGGTGCGTATTTGCCCTAACAGCGGCCTGAACGTGACTGCGAGCGGCCAGGGGTTGATGCTGGCAACGGGAACTGGCGCATTGGAAATAGAGTATGAGCTTCAGCAGCAAGCTGCTGACGTTGTGATCACGCCAGATTTCAATGTGGCGTTGGTTGGGCCGGGCACATTTCATTTCGCTCTGGGAATCAACAAAAAAGGCGATACATGCGTGAAACCGCTGACGGGGAATACCGGGGAAATCACGTTTTCAGAGCTGCTGGGATCGGGAGTCTACAAAGCCGGCCCTAATCAGAAAATGATTTTTCGGGGCGGCAAGTTGGACGGTAAAACGGAGCTCACCGCAGATTGCGGCTGTCCTGCGGCAGCGGCTGTGATGCGCGCAGAAGCGCAGCCAAACGTGAAGCCAATGGATGAAACGCCCAAGCCGGCCGAGCACGTGGCCGTGACCAGCGATGAGCCGACGTCGCCATTACCGGCGGATAAACCTGGGCAGGTCCATGTACAGGTCGATACGCCATTTGTGTTCAGCGCCCGGCCAGGTTCGGGGCGTTCATATGCAGTGGCAAAGGTGCAATTTGCGACGCTGCCGAACGTTTATTTCGTGCAAGAAAGGGTCGATCCGGTCGTTCTGGTAGAAAAGCAGCCGGAAGTGTCTCCAAAGCCAATGGCCGAGACATCTAAACCAGAAGAGAAGCCGCAGAAAGAAAAGAGAGGCTTTATGGGGCGGGTAAAGGGCTTTTTTGGCTCACTGTTTCACCGCTAAGTTGTTGGTTCAGCACGGATTACGAATAGTGGCTTGCGTGCAAATACCAAAGTGAAACTTTTATTCACCGCGTGGAGTCTAAACTAGATAAACTTTTATTATGTCTTTGCCTGATCCGAAAAATCCGAAGCCGCAAGACCCAGCTTCCAGTGACTCTGAAGCTTCGCAGCAGGAAGTGGTCAAGTTCGCTAAAGAGCAGCCGATAAACACCTCGGTGATGCCCACAATGCTGGGCGTCGGGTATGGCACGTACCAGCAGCGCCCAGAGAATTTTTTGCTGTCCTTTGTGACCCACACAGCGGCCTTGGGGCTAATGCTGTGGTTGCTGCATTTAACGGTACCGGCAAAGATCATTCCGCCAACCACGGCCAATTCCGTGGAACTTGCGCCTTACATACCGCTGAAAGTAGGCAAAGATGGTCCCAGCGGCGGCGGTGGCGGCGATGCCAGCAAGCTGAAAGCGTCCGCCGGCACACCTCCAAAAGCGGCCAAGCAGCAGTTCACTCCGCCCACTGTAATGGTTCAGCAAAAAAGTAAGCTGATGGTTGAACCTACCGTGGTGGCGGACATTAAGACGCCTCCAAATACCCAACTGGGCGATCCGCTTTCAAAGCTCATGACGCCTTCTAATGGCGTTGCTGTAGGCGGGGGTATTGGCAGTGGCAGCGGCGGCGGTGTGGGATCTGGACATGGTGGTCCCGGCGTTGGCCCTGGAATTTTCCACGTGGGAGACGGCGTAAGCGCGCCGCGCCCGATCTTTACTCCGGAACCAGAGTTCTCTGAAGAAGCCCGCAAAGCCAAATATCAGGGCGTTGTAGTGCTGAATATCGTCGTCGGGACAGATGGCCGAGTGCACAGCCCACGCGTGGTCCGCTCACTGGGCATGGGCCTGGACGAAAAAGCCATTGAAGGCGTGAAGACCTGGAAATTTGATCCGTCAAAGAAGGATGGACGCGCTGTGGCGGTTGAGATGAATATTGAAGTTGCGTTCAATCTCTACTAAAAACAAATTACGAACGAGAAAGGGAGATGCGCGATGCATCTCCCTTTTATATTTCGCGGACGAAAACTATTCCTCTACTTCTTCCAGTTGGCCGTTTTCCAGTTTCTCCTGGCAAGCGATACAGTAGCGGGTCCACGGCACAGCTTCCAGCCGTTTGGGATTGATCTCATTGCCGCAGTTCACGCATTCGCCAAATTCGCCTTCGCGGATACGCTGTAAGGCAGTCTCCACCATCCCCAGGAGCTGGCGATCATTATTGCTCTGAGCAAACAGAAATTCCTTGGTGTAAGAGCTTGCCGCACGATCGGCGATGTCCTGCGCCGTGTCCTGGTCAGCAATGCGGCCGTCCTCTTCCGTACGGCTCACGGCTTTGCGCAGGATCTGCTGGCGCTCTTCCAATCGTTTTTTAAATGTTTCCAGCTTCTTCTTGTCCATGTCTTTTGATAAGTGGTTTATCTTAGTCGTCATAATTAGCGCCGTCAATGTAACGGGACGAGGGTTAGATGCAGCGAACAGCCCAGTTGTCTTCGGAATTGACAAATCTTTAAAGGGAATAAAAAAAAGCGGCCTGTTGAGGCCGCTCTTTGCAAAGAGGCGAAGGAGGAAGGGAAATCTCTCAGGAAAGGCGATGCACGATGCAGTCCCGGCTTGCGCCAAGACACACGGATTGAAGAAGTCTCAATTCTTGGAAGAGGGTTGAAATCATGTTTAGTTTTACGTGCCTCTTTATTTGCTGCTTATATAAGCAACTCGGAAACCAAAGATTCCGCCGCAGGAATGTGGAATATTGGAGACGAAATAAACATTTCATTTTCTTGTATTTGCGTGAGAGTTCAGAGAGAAGTGGCAGACTTTGGCGTTCCTGAGCTGTGGAGATTAGAGTTACCGAATGTGGTATCGGAGTGCCAACATTATACCTCTTCGTGCTTAAGTTGTGTTTTGGTTTGCTCTTCCATTGCTTTCAACTTGTTGAGAAGGGCCTTGTAGCTGATTTTGAGGATCTTGGCGGCCTGCCGACGGTTCCAGCGCGTTTGAGCCAGCACCCGCTCAATAGCTTCGCGCTCTGCCTGCATCGCCGCGCGACGGCCAATTTCCAGCAACGAAGGCATTTCGATTCCGACCCCATTGCTCGACTGCACGGCTGGCGTTGTTTCAGGCGCGGCGACGGCCTGCGCTGCCATCCCGCCAAAGGACGAAACGATGGGTTTGTGGGTGGCCAGTTCTCGGATAATCTGGGCTTCATTACCCACAATTACATAACGCTTCACCATGTTTTCCAGTTCGCGGATATTTCCCGGCCATGGATACTCCATCATCTTGTTCACGGCAAACTCGCTGAACATGGAGAGCTTCTTGCCATAGTGCTCGCTGTATTTTTCCAGGAAATATTTCAGGAATACCGGGACCTCTTCACGGCGTTCACGTAGCGGCGGAATATGGATTGTCACCACGTTCAAGCGATAAAACAGGTCCTCGCGAAACACACCTTCTTCCACGGCCCGCTCCAGCGGCTTGTTCGTCGCGGCCAGAACTCGTACGTCCACCTGCACGTCACGCTTACCCCCGAGCCGGGAAAACTCATGGTCCTGCAACACGTGCAGCAGCTTGGCCTGGAGCGCAGGATGCATCTCGCTTATTTCATCCAGAAAAATCGTGCCGCCGTTCGCCTGCTCAAATTTGCCCAGCTTCTGCCGATTGGCGCCGGTGAATGCGCCGGCTTCATAACCAAACAGTTCGCTTTCCAGCAGCTCATGTGGGATAGCGGCGCAGTTCACTTTCACAAACGGTTTTTCGCAGCGCGACGACTCCGAATAAACCATGCGCGCGACCACTTCTTTGCCGGTCCCACTTTCACCACGGATGAGCACCGTGGCCGTGGTGTCCGCCACCTGCTCGATGGTCATTTTTACTTCCATCATTTTGGGGCTGGTGCCAAAGAGCATGGTGAAATCGCTTTGGCGCCGCACCTGCTCGCGCAGCTGAGTGACTTCAGTAAAAAGGCGCTGATTATCCAGGACTTTGCCGATGCGCACATCAAGCTCTTTAGGATCGACGGGTTTGGTGATGTAGTCGTCAGCGCCGAGCTTTGATGCCTTAAAAATCAGTTCCGGGTCCTTGATGGATGAAAGGACCATGATGGAGACCGTAGGCTTGATCTGCTTCAGGCGTTGCAGCGTCTCATTGCCGGCTTCTCCGTCCATGGAGGTTTCCACCAAAACCAGGACGGGATCAAAGGAGCGGAAGATCCGCAGGGCTTCCTGTTCGCTGGATGCGACCGTAACTTCAAAGTTCCGGCGGGACAAGTGTGCCGCCAGGTACTTGGCCATCGCAACGTCGTCATCCACGATCAGTATGCGGGTCTTAGAGTTCATTCAGGCTCCCAGCGGCAAAAAGGCCGCCTTCTACAAAGGAAAGTTAAAACCGGCTAAGAACTGGAACGGAAATACCCACTGGGGGTCACTGCCCCTCAGATATTGTACTCCGATTCCATTTTCAGGTATGTAGATGCCTAACTGGGACTTTTATATCACGAATTTCGGCAAAAAGGGCTGAAAGCTGGAGCTTTCAACCCTTTGAATGTCTTGCCGCAGATTGCTGGAATCGATCCTGGCTAGGAGGAGCGCTTTCCGGTGATGAAATGGTACGGAGGCCAGGGGCCGCTCATAACTACTTCAATTCCGGGTAGATGCCGGGTAGCCATCTGATAGCGGTTCTGGTATTTCTCAACTTTTTTGTGATCAATAAGGTGGGCAATATCGATAAGCATTCCGCCTGAGTCCACTTTGCGGCAGCAAACGTCCTGGTCAATTGGGGAGAAAATCTTATGCACCTGGACGGAAAGGGCGCGTGCTTTGGTCTGGCGCTCCCGTTGCCGTACGGCCTTTTCCCGCAGTCGGCTCAAATATTCACTGCCCACTGTGGCGGGAAGTTCGATTTCTTCCATGGCTTCACGCAATGAACCGTCTTTAATCAACAGTTTCAAGTGCATTTCCGCCTTGCCCTTCAGCTTGGTAACGCTTTCCGTAAATCCCTTGCGATTGAGGCGGACCGCGCGGCGCAATGCCTCGTCAGTGTCAAAAACCGTGCCAAAACGGAACGGCAGAACGGTTGTGCGCTTGAAACATTCACTGACCACATGCGCGTGTTGGAGGAGGGCTTTCTGACCAAGATCGCCGGTGGGAATGTATTCACTTACCAGGACGGAAAAGTCGCCGCTGGGGTACGCGAATATCTGGGCGTCTGCTATACCTTTTAAACCTTCTACGGGAACGGGGCGACGAGCGCGAATACCACCTTGAACTGATTGTTGCTCAACGATGCAGTACGCGTACCATGCCATGAGGGAGCTTCTCCTGTCGGAAAAACGTTTAGTGGGCCGGGCGTGATTGTTTAAGTTCGGGCGAAGTTTACTGCGAAGAGCTTCTATTTTGCGCCAGCAGGTTTTCCGGTCGCATAGAGGTATCCTAAGCTGAGTCTGGAAGAAATGCAACAGAGAGTGTGCAGGAAAACTGAGGAAATTGTCAGTTACGGCCCTGGCTGCTAAACCTTACGCTGCAGAAGCTGTGTCCAGAAGCGGAATTAGGACATGAACCTGTTTGCTTTCTTCAATTTTATTAGCATTTTTTAAAACTCCAGCGATCCGGGAAATCTCGGCATGGGCCAACGCCAGGTAGCGGTGCGTTTCCGGGTCGTCGGTTCGAACGGCGGCAAGATACAACGCATTGCGGATGGCGGCCAGCGGACTATGAATTTCATGCTTCAGTTCCTGGATCAGCCCTTCCTTAGTCAGTCCCATGTTCGGACCCTCCCGATCAAACCATTGATAATGCACGCGGTCGGCCAAGGCTGGGCTGGGAACCGGGAATGAACCAAACGGGCGACTTTGAGCAATCCACCGCAAAAAAGGTGTACCGGCATGCCCCTCCTCGGTCCATTAGTTCCACTCCGGAAATGGTGAATACCCGGGTTGTGCTTGGCCTACCCTGTACATTTGGCCACTGCCGGGTAAAAAAAACAGAGCACTTCAGTAAGTTTCCCTATGGCGCGCCATGGCATCTCACAAGAGGCTGAAATGGGCCCACAGCCATGAGTTCCCCTAGAAAAATGTTCCCGATGCCGTCCCCCGAACCCGCTGACCTTGGCTCGTCTCCCCCGGAGCGATTCGTGGTCGAGGTGTTCTCAGAGCTGCGTCCGGAAACAATCCAAAAGCGATGGGAGGATGTAAACGTCATCCTGCGCATGAGCATGCTGACCGGGTTGCAGATGCAACTGGAAGCCACGCTGAACCTGCTCTGCGACATGACAGCCGATATGGCCGCGTTTGACAAGGCCATGGTCTATTTCTGGGACGAAGGCCGCGAACTGATGGAATTGCGGATCGCACGCCACGTGGACAAACAGATCGGGCAGGAAATTGCCACCGGGAACATCCTGAATTTCTGGGCCATCAAATATGGGCGTCCGCTCTTAGTTGAGCAGGGCCACAACGCACAGTCGGACGCGCTGATGCAGGTGGTCGGGGGGGCTTGCGCGCTGGTGGTGCCGTTGTTTGTCAGCAATCGCGTGATGGGATCATTGCAGCTCTTCCGTGTCGGCACCCAGAAACCTTTTACAAAGGAAGACGCGCAGCTTCTGTGGATACTGTCTCTGGTCGCCGAGAACTTACTTACCCGCGAATACGCCAATGAAGGCCTGCTGCGTTTTGCTTTTACCGACTATCTTACCGGCCTGCGCACGCGAGGGTACTTTGAGCAACAACTGGAGCTGGAGTTCAAGCGCGCTGAACGTAAGCAGCAGAAGTTCGCTTTGTTAATGATAGATATCGACCATTTCAAGGTACTGAACGATACGTTTGGCCACCACGTAGGCGACCAGCTCTTGCGCGACGTTACGTCTATCCTGATGAAAGACATGCGTGAAGTGGATACGGTGGCGCGTTATGGCGGTGAAGAATTTGTAATCATCCTGCCGGAAACCACTGAGCCCGGCGCCGTGTTTGTGGCCCAGCGCCTGCGCCGCGCCGTGGACCAGGCCAAATTTTTTGCCGGATCGCCCCACTCTGTCCAGCATCTTACAATCAGCATTGGCGTGGCCCTTTATGATACTGATGCACAGTTCAAGCGCGACCTGATTGAGTTTGCCGATGCCGCTCTTTACGCCGCAAAACATGCGGGCCGCAACCGCGTGATCTCTTATTCCGAGCTGAGCAAGCAAGGACGCGAAGTTTCATAATGAGTTCAAGTTTTTCTACCGCGCAAAAGCGCGAACAATCCGACGGTACGGGCGCCTTGCCACGCTTCACCAAAGCCAAAGTATGGCGGGTGATCCATGCCTGCGAATATGCTCGCGACGTGCTGCCGGTGGTGGAAGGACAAGTCGCTGTGGGCATGCGGCCGTTCATCGTTACGCCGCAGGGCGCGGGCACGGCTGAAGTTTACCTTTCCGGCGGCAATCAGGACCAGCCGCGGTCGCTCTCGCTTCTTCGCTCCTGGCAGGACGTGCGCAACTGGCGCAAATCGCTGCTCGACTGCGCTCCTGAAACTACCTCTGACCTGGTGCACGCACATTGCTTCGCCGCCGGCATGGCCGCCGTACGAAGCTGTAGCTGTGTGGTCTATGATCTGGGCGCATGCATTGAAGAAATGGCCATCTCCGCCGGCCTATGTGAGCCCGGCAGCTGGATGGGACGCTCTTTCCGCGTGGCGGAACAGTTCATCCTTTCCCGGGCCGCAGCCGTGATTGTGCATTCGTTAGGGCTAAAAGAAGCTGCGCTGGAACGTGGCGCGCCGCCCGACTCAGTCTTTCTAATTCCCGAGCCGATCAGCGAAGACAACGAACCTCCTGCGCTTTCGCAGGACTATGAGTTTTTGACTCGACGCTTCGGGTTCCAGCCTGACTCCGTTTCGTTCTTCGTTCCGCTGTTTGCCCATGATGCCCAAGAGCAGCTTTCGCCCGCCGCAGTTTCCGTGCTGGAAGGTTTTGCTTTGTGTTGCGATGAACTGCCGCAATTCAACCTGCTGCTGGAAGCGCCGGAAAGCGCGCGCAAAATGATCAATGAACATGCTTCACGGCTGGGAATTTCGCAGCACGTAGCACTGGTCCATCAGTTTGACGTTCCTGCGACCATGCAGAGCGCGCACGTCGTCGTGGCGATGGGAGAACTTCCCGCCGATGCCGTTGCCGCCCGCCAGCCGAATGAAACCTGCATGAAAAGCCTGTGGCAGGGCAAGACGCTTCTCGCGGCCGACGTGCCGCGCAATCGTGATGCCAGCCCTGAAGGCCGCGGCTGCTTGTGGTTTGAAGCCGATAACCCGCGGGATCTCGGCTATCGCATGGCCTTTGTGGGGCGTAACCCGGAATTTCGCGCCGCTCTGGGCGCTGCCGGCCGCATGTTCATCTATGAAACGCGCAACTCATGCGCTATCGGCCAGAAATATGATGAAGCCTATCGCTTTGCCGCCAGCCGCAAGAAATCCAACGGCGTTGGTCCGAACATGGTTCGCCTGGAGACGGCGGAAAACTTTGGGTAGTTTAGTTTCGGGTTTTTCTAACTGGCTGATTGTCTTTTCCGTTCAGAGTCATCAGTGGCAATCAGTGGTGAAAGGCTTGTTTCCGATTTTTCAGATTTTCTGATCCGCGCCGGTCCGCCTAACGGTCCTTCACAAAGCAAGAAAATTCTGCAGCAGCAAGCGCCCTGATTCCGTCAGCACGCTTTCCGGATGGAACTGCACGCCTTCAACTGGAAAATGTCGATGCCGCAATCCCATGATCACCCGTGTGCCATCAGCGTCATGCGTTTCCGCGCTGATTTCCAGTTCGCTGGGCAGGCCCTCTTCCGCCACGATCAATGAATGGTAGCGTGTCGCTGTCATGGGTTGCGGCGCATTCTTAAAGAGCGTTTTACCGTCATGCTGGATACGGCTGGTTTTGCCGTGCATGAGTTGGCGCGCCCGGACAACGTTCCCGCCAAAAGCGGCGCCAATTGCCTGATGTCCCAGACACACCCCAAGCACCGGCAGCTTGCCGGTAAAGTGCTTGATCAGATCAATGCTGATGCCCGCCTTCTGCGGGGTGCACGGGCCGGGCGACACAAGGATATGGCTGGGCCGCATCTCCTCAACTTGCTGCGGCGTGACCTGGTCATTCCGCCGGACCTCTACCTTTTCTCCCAGTTCTCCAAGGTATTGGACCAAGTTATAGGTAAAGGAATCGTAGTTGTCGAGGACGAAGACCATGCTTTGTTCCTAATGACAGTTTAGTCGATGAAGGAGATTGCCAGAACTGCCAAAAGTGCCAATATCGCCAAAATTAGTGATTCATACGGACTTCAATTTTGGGAATGTTGGGCGATTCCGAGTAGTGGGTCAGTTTACACTATTGGACAGGGAAGCATCTGAGGCAGCGGCCTGCAATGATGGTGGGAGAATTCTGTGACAAAAAGAGAAACCGGATTCTTGCTCATCGGTCTTGGGGTCGGCCTTATGTTCGCAATTGCGGTGATCTTTGAAGTGCTGCTCTCATTTTATCGAAGTGCGTTCATTACTTCCTACCGGTTGGACAAGGTGCTGCTTTTAGGCCCGATACTGCTTCTGGTAATCGGCGGAGTCCTGGTTCTTCACAGGCCCGTGAAGTGAGCAAAATTCAAACTGACCGGTACCCAATTCCCGGGATATGGCAAATTCTCTCTATGGTAGCCTTTTCTCATGTTGCACATCACCAACGGCGACTCCGTCACCGCCACCTTCCGGCAAGTCAGATTTCCGGGAACATATCTTGCCTGGAAGGACGTGCTGCATGATGGTCCTGTGCCCCAGACCAGCACGCTGAACGAACTATCTGACGTTCGCGCACAAGCGCTTGCCGCTTTCGGTTGGGGCGACGCTGAAAAACTTCGCGCTGACTTTGCCACCCGCGACCGGACGCTTCAGGATTTCCGCAAGCACCAGGACGTGGTGCTCTGGTTTGAGCATGATCTTTATGATCAGTTGCAACTTTTCCAGTTGCTGGATTGGTTTGAGCAGCAGGACCTTGAAGGCATCAATCTTGATCTGGTGCAAATTAATTCTTACCCGGGTGTCCGGCCATTTTATGGGCTCGGGCAGTTGAGCGGGCCGCAACTGGCGCGACTTTTTCCCACGCGCAAACGCGTAACGCACGCGCAACGCAGCATCGCCACGGAAACATGGCACGCCTTCCGGGCGGAAGATCCCACGAACCTGGCGGCAATCTCGCAACAAAAGTTTGATGATATGCCGTTCCTGGCGGCGGCGCTCACGCGCTTTCTTGAAGAGTATCCCTGGACCAGCGACGGGCTGTCCCGAACAGAGAGACAGGTCCTTCAGGCTGCCGCAGCGGGCAAACGCAAGAAGACGGATATTTATATGGAATCCCGAAAGCAGGAGGATGTGCCCTGGGGCGATTCGTCAGTGTATTTGCGGCTCGCGTGGCTCACGGCAGGCCCGAATCCCGCGCTCATTGAATCGCCCAAGAATGAATTTTCTGTTACTGACGCAGGTCGCCAGTTGCTGGAAGGCAAAGCTGACTGGATCAAACTGCAGGGTGGCCTTGATCGATGGCTGGGTGGCGTGCATCTCACCGGCGACCAGCCCAAGTGGCGCTGGGATAGTGAGAAGAAGACGCTTATCGCAGGCGTCTAGACAATCGGGTGATCGCACGTGATGCCCTGGTGCGCGGCTCAGGATGGCACATTCATGAGGATAGAGGATAAAGACTGGTGATTCGGGATACAGCAATCCCGGAACACTATAGTTCCGGAGATTCTGGCAATTTCCTTCTATTTGCTCATGCTGCTTGGCGTGTGGCTGGGAATCGTCTTGGCCACGTCGTTGAAAATCACAACTGCCGCAAACAGTACCAGGAACACAAACGCTGCCTGATAGACGCGTTCCTTCACTTCCTGCTTGATGTCGCGCCGCATGACGGCTTCAACCAGCAGCATCAGCATCAGACCGCCATCCAGAATCGGTATCGGCAGCAAATTAAAAATGGCAAGGTTCAGGCTGATCAGCGCCATGAATTTCAGCAGCGCGGGCATGCCCATTCTGGCTGCCTGCCCGGAATAGCGCATAATCCCGATGGGGCCGCTCATCTGCTTGATGGAATTTTTAGTTGAGATCAGTTTGCCCAGCAATTCAAAGATCAGCAGGGAATTGCTCTTGCATTCGTCATATGCCGTTTGCACCGCTACCGGGAAGGGAAGCTTTTCCACCTGCTCCATGCTTACGCCGATGCGGTATTTTTTCTCCGTGGAATCAGGCGAGCCCACCAGTTCACCGGGAATGGAGAGCGTAATGTCCTTGCGGTCGCGGAGAATAGTCAGCTGTACCGGATTTCCTTTAGCTTCCTGCAGCGCTCGCAGCAGGGCATCCACGGAATGGATCGGTTTGCCGTTTACCGACGCCAGAACGTCGCCGCTCTTGATGTGGGCTTTGTCGGCGGGTAGTCCCGGCTCAATCATGCCCACCACTTCCGGCGGCTCCAGGCCCACGTCGCCTTCATGGTCCTTGCCCATAGTTTCCGGAACCAGAGTCAGATCCACGGTTTTATCGCCGCGCAATACCTTTACCGGAACCTGCTGGCCCGGGTTAATGCTCACGCGAATCAGGAACTGTTCCCACGTGGGATTATCAATCCCCTGCACGCTTACGATCCTGTCGCCCGCCTGCAACCCGGCCTTTTCCGCAGCAGAATTGGCTGCCACGGACACCACGTCCACGGGGGCCTTGGCAAAGGCGTAATACTCGTGGTGGAACGTATACAGGACTGAGAGGACCACAAAAGCCAGGATGATGTTCATCGCCGGACCGGCAATCGCCACCAGAAAGCGCTGCCAACGCGGATGGCTCATGAACTCGCCGGGATCACCCGTTCGCGCTTCCATGGGATTCTCGCCGGCCATCTTCACGTAGCCGCCCAAAGGCAGAAGGCTGATGCGGTAATCCGTGTCGCCCCGCTTGAACCCGAGCAGGCGCTTGCCAAAACCAAGGCTGAAAACCTCAACCCGGACCTTAAACAGCTTGGCTACTGCATAATGGCCGAACTCATGGACAAATACCAGAATGCCCAAAACAAATATGAACGCAACGACGCTGAGAGAAAATAACTGCATATTGAAGGTGATTGCTTATTGTAACTTTAAAGCGCTGCGGCCCGCTACCGGGCGACATAACGCGGCAATTGCTCCTGCGCCAGACTCCGGGCCTGAGCGTCAATGGCAAGTACCTCTTCTATAGATTCAGGATGGCGGTCCGGCGTTTCATTCATTGTGCGCTCAACTACCTTAGAGATATCGGTAAAACCGATTTCCCGTTTTAGGAAAGCAGCCACCGCGACCTCATCCGCCGCATTCAGGGCAATGGTCTTGGATCCTCCTGTGGCAGCAGCTTCATAAGCCAGGCGCAGGCAGGGAAATTTGTCAGGGTCGGGCGGAGCAAAGTCCAGCCGTTTCAAGTCAAGCACATTGAAACGCAGATCAGATTCGATGCGCTCCGGGTACGTCAGCGCGTAGAGAATCGGCAGGCGCATGTCAGTTACGGAAAGCTGCGCCAGAATGCTGCCGTCGTTGAATTCCACGAGAGAGTGAATGGTCGATTGCGGATGAACGATCACCTTGACGCGCTCCGGCGGCATGTCAAACAGCCGGCACGCTTCGATGACCTCAAATCCTTTGTTCATCAGCGTGGCTGAGTCGATGGTGATGCGCTGGCCCATCTTCCAAGTGGGATGGTTCAGCGCCTGCTCAACGGTGATTTTATCGAACTCGGATTTTGCTGTGTTCAGGAACGGCCCGCCGCTGGCGGTGAGCCACACACGTTCCACTTCATTCATCCTGCCACCGCGCATGCATTGGTGAACGGCATTGTGTTCGCTATCGATTGGCAGCAGCGGCTTGCCTTGCCTGCGGGCCTCGGCGGTGATCAACTCGCCCGCTGTGACCAGGCATTCTTTATTGGCCAGACCAACTTCCTTGCCTGCGCGCACAGCTTCATAGGTCGCTTTGAGCCCCGCTACGCCGACAATCGCGCTCACCACAAAATCAACTTCAGGATGCGTTGCCACTCGGACGGTTCCAGCCTGTCCATGGACAACTTCAATTTCGCTCAGGCCTTCAGAATTGAGCTGCTTGCGAACATTATCCGTATCCTGCTCTGAGGCCAGTGAAAGGATTTTCGGTTTCCAGCGGCGCGCATCGTTCAACGCGGCTTCAGTGTTCGAACCGGCAGCCATCGTCAGCAACTGAAATCGCTCAGGATTGTTTTCAATCACGTTGAGCGTGCTGCGGCCAATGGAGCCAGTGGAACCGAGAATGGCAATGCGTTTCATGGTTGATGCTTAAGCGCCATATACAAAGTGGGGTAGAAAAACCATAATACCGGAGCGGCGAACAGCATGGCGTCAATCCGGTCGAGTATTCCGCCGTGGCCGGGCAGCAACGTCCCGGAATCTTTGATGTCCGCTCCCCGTTTGAAGGCCGATTCCGCCAGGTCACCGAGCTGTGCAGCGATGTTTACCAGCAGACCAAACGCGGCCGCGACTCGCCAGTCGGGCGCATACAGCCGAATATCGGAGAAGAGGAGGCTTTGCGATGGAAGCGCGTGCAGCTTCACCAACAGCGTTCCCAGCGAATGTATGTAATGAAAGAGGAGAACCGAAACCAAGATTGCTCCTGCCGTTGAAGCAATGGCGCCTTCCCATGTCTTTTTTGGACTGATTCTCTCTGCCAGGTTATGTCTTCCGAAAGACCGTCCAATGTAATAGGCAAAAACGTCGCCCGACCATACCACCAGCAGAAAGACAAATACGGTAACCCGGCCATTCTCAAAATGTCCTATCGAGGAGATTACCCCCAAGGTATAGGCCACATAAATAAATCCGAAATAGGAGAATGCCGCTGCCGGCAAAACATCTCTCATTTGCCACAGAAACATCCCAAGGACGACCATCACGAGAGGCAGTACCCGGACACCTGTTGCTGCCGTTGCCCATTGCTCAAAGGCTCTGCCAAAATTTTCTACCCCAAATGCGTTGATTCCATAAAGGCATTGGCCCAGGAAATAAAACCCAATCGCCACTTCAACAACGTAGGCATGCAGTTTCTGCTGATAACGGAAGGCGATGCCGAAGTATTCATGGACAGCAAGCACGGCGATCAGTCCAACAAACCCGCTATAAAACGAATTTGGCGCCTTGAATAAAATCAGCAGCACCACGGGCACCAGAACCGCAGCGGTAAGGACTCTCTTCATTTAGTTCGAGCTGCCTGGGGCAGGTTCGTTCAGGCCGCCGTAACGCCGCTCGCGCGATTGAAATTCCTTGATGGCTTCCAGCAGGTGCACACCGCTGAAGTCGGGCCACAGCGTCTTGGTGACATAGATTTCCGCGTAGGCCGCTTGCCACAGCAGAAAATTGCTTAGACGCATTTCGCCGCTGGTGCGGATAATCAAGTCCAGCTCCGGCAGGTTGCTGGTGTACATGTGGCGATTCAGGCTTTCTTCGTCGATTTTGAGATGCTCAAGCCCGCCATTATTGGCAGCGGCATTCACCATGGACTTGCAGGCGTCCACGATCTCTGAGCGCGAGCCGTAATTGAGCGCCAGCGTCATGACCATGCCGGTGTGGTGCGCGGTTTGCTCTTTGGCCCAAGCCATGCGTTCCTGAACTTCCTGCGGCAGCATGTGGCTGCGCCCGATGAATGACAGCCGGATATTGTTGCGGTGCATCAGCGGCAGCTCATTTTTCAGGTAGCGATGCAGCAGCTTCATCAGGAAGTGGATTTCCGTCGGGGGACGGCGGGTGAAGTTCTCCGCCGAAAACGCATAGAGCGTGAGCGCGGACAGCCCAATGTTGGAAGCCGTGGTGACCACGTTTCGAACGGAGTCCACACCCCTGCGATGGCCTGCAATACGCGGCAGGTGGCGGCGTTTGGCCCAGCGGCCGTTGCCGTCCATGATGATCGCGACATGTTTTGGGAACTGGTGAGGATCAAGCTGGCTGTAGAGTTCAGCTTCCTTTCGGTCCAGCCCCGAAGGAATGGTTCGCAAAACGCCTCTCAATACACATCCACGCTAGCACAGCAGCTCTGGTCATGCAATTTCCGACCGCTAAACTTTGTAAAGCCGGTTCTTGAACCTCTTTTTAAGATCGGTACCATGAGGGCCAAACACTTTCGTGATTACCTAAAACGACACACTCTGCTGCCCGCACTAATGCCTGACATTGGCAAGGCTGTGGAAATTGCTGTAAGCTGAATCTGTAAACGGCGACACTGCGCCGCAATCGTCCATGCTAGTTGGAACCACTCAAGTCGAGAGCCGTAAGCTGATGCGCCTCATCGCGCTGCTCTGCATTGTGCTTGCCTTGTTTGTGGCCGGGCTGGAAGCTACCCACAGCCACTCCGAGGCCACGGTTGCGCGCAACTCATCTCCTTGTGTCATCTGCCTTTCCGTTCACGCGAATGCGCCCACGGTAACGGTTTACCTGCTGCTGGTCTTCCATTCCGTTGAAGCTTTTACCCTGCCGTATGAAACGCAGGGTAAGAGCGCCATCTCCGAGCTGAGCCTCTTCATCCGTCCGCCTCCCGCTGCCTGATCCAGGCCATTCATTCAGGTTAGCTCAATAAAATCCAAAATCTTTTTTGGAGGGGAACGATGTTTCGGGTGTCCCTCTTGCTGTTATTCATGCTGCCTCAGCGTTTGCCGGGGCAGACGACAATTCCGTTTAGCTCTTCCGCCGCGGGCCAAAGCCAACCGGCGCCGTCAGCAGGCCAAGCTGCGCCTCCGCCAGCCACGGCCACGCCGACGCGCGACCATCCTGCGGCCACGCAAATCACCTTGGAGCAGGCAATCTCCATGGCGCTGGCGAACAGTCCCAGCATCAAGGCTGCCCGCACGCAGATCCAACAAAATCAGGCTCAGGAAATTACCGCCAATCTCCGTCCCAATCCAACACTTTCCTGGGACTCGCAATTCATTCCCATCTTCAGCGGAGATTTCTCCACCGATACGTTGAACAACCTGCAGCAATTTGATATCGGCTTGGGCTATCTCTTTGAGCGCGGGCACAAACGCCAAAACCGGCTGCAAGCCGCCCGCGATGCCACGGCTGTGACGGCATCCCAGGTAGCCGATACCGAGCGCACTCTAGTCTTCAACGTCTCACAGCAATTCATTAATGTGCTGCTGGCAAATTCCACGTTGCAGTTTGCGCAGGAAAATCTGCGCAGCTTTCAAGATACGGTCACGATCAGCGAACAGCGCTACAAGGCCGGCGACATCAGTGAAGGCGACTATCTAAAGATCAAGCTGCAATTGCTGCAGTTCCAGACTGATCTAAGTTCCGCGCGGGTGGCCAGGGTCCAGGCATTGGGAAGCTTGCGCCAGCTTGTCGGATACGCCTCACTCCCGCACGATTTTGACGTGGTGGGCGATCTGGATTACCAGCCGCTTAAGGCTGCCCTGCCGGACTTGCAGGTAAAGGCGCTGGCCACCCGTCCAGACCTGCTGGCGGCGCAAAAGGGAGTGAAAGCCGCGAACAGCCAGATTTCGCTGGCCAAGGCAAACTCCAAAGTGGATTTCAATGCTTCCGCCAGTTACTCCCACGTGTCCGGCGTAAGCTCTACCTCACTTTTTTTCAGCGTTCCGCTGCCCATCTTTGATCGCGGGCAGGGTGAAATTGCCCGGACCAAATTCGCGCTGACCGGCGCTGAGCTTACCGCCAGGGCCGCCGAGGACACGGTCATGACCGACGTGACGAATGCTTATGAATCTGCGAGTTCCAACCAGGACGTGGTGAAGCTGTACGTCTCCGGGTACCTGAAGCAGGCGCAGGATTCACGCGACATCAGCCAATATGCCTACAAGGCAGGAGCAGCCACCTTGCTTGATTTTCTCGATGCCGAACGCAGTTATCGCTTAACCCAACTCGCTTACCGGGAGGCGCTGGCCGCCTACATGCTCAGCCTGGAGCAATTGCGGCAGGCTATCGGTACCAGGAGTTTGCCATGAAACACATTCACCAATTACTTTGCCCGGTTTCGCTGAATACCAAGGCTGCGATCATGGCGGCTCTGGCGCTTGGGATGATTCTTTCCGGGTGTTCAGAGGGCGATCCGAAGGCCAAAGAAAAGAGCGCAACGGACAGCAACAAGACCCAGCTATTTACCGTGCCGAAAGAGCAGCTTTCGCATATCCAGGTGGTTACGGTGCAACCCACGTCATGGCCGCGCGTCCTGCGGTTAAACGGCACCGTTGCGTATAACGGCTTTCTGACCACACCAGTGATTTCGCAGGTGAGCGGGCCGGTAAGCCGGATTCTGGTTTCACCGGGGCAGCAGGTGAAGAAGAGCCAGCCGATGTTGTACGTCAGCAGCCCGGATTATTCGCAGCTTCGCGCCAATTACCTGAAGGCGCGTGACGCTCATTCGCTGGCACACAAAAATTATCTGCGGGCGCAAGACCTCTTCGCGCACCACGCGATCGCGGAGCGCGATTTGCAGGCGGCAGAGTCGGCGGAGATACAGGCGCAAGCCGACCAGCAGGCGGCGGAGCAATCGCTGAAAATTCTTGGCATTCCACGGCCAGACACATTGATAGAAAATCCAACTTCGCCTGAAGTCCCGGTGCTGGCCCCGATCAACGGGGAAGCCGTGGAGCGGCTGGTGTCGCCAGGACAGGTGCTTCAAGCGGGCCAAACGCAGTGCTTCACCATCTCCAACATGGCCACGGTTTGGGTGCTGGCCAACGTTTATGAAAATCAACTCGCTTACGTTCATGTGGGTGATCCGGTAAGCATCAAGACGGACTCTTACACGGATATTTTTCACGGACGGATTTCTTTTATGGGCGCTGCGCTGGATCCCACGTCAAGGACATTACAAGCGCGAATCGACACCAAAAATCCTGAAGGCCGCCTGAAGAAAGACATGTACGTGACGGCCACGGTGGTCGCGGGCAAGATCGACAACGCGTTGCTGGTGCCGGATGCGGCAGTATTACGCGACGCCGAGAATGAGCCGTTTGTTTATGTGGCTACCGCGCAGGACCAGTTCGCACGACGACCGGTAAAGCTGGGCCAGAGCAGTGACGGCAAAACGCAGATCGTCGCCGGTCTTCAACCCGGAGAGCGCGTCGCGGGCGATGGCAGCCTGTTCCTGCAGTTTGCGAGTTCGCAATGATACATCGGTTAGTACAAGTTGCTTTGCGGCAGCGCTTTCTGGTGCTGATGCTCACCGTGCTGCTGATCATCGCGGGCGTGATCTCATTCAAGCGCATGCCGGTGGACGCATATCCAGACCTTGCTCCGCCCACGGTTGAACTCATCACGCAGTGGCCGGGACACGCGGCGGAAGAAGTGGAGCGGCTCATCACGCTTCCGCTGGAAGTAGAAATGTCCGGCGCGCCGAAGATGGTTGTGATGCGCTCGATTTCGCTCTACGGGCTTTCCGATATCCGGCTGACATTTGAAGAGGGAACCGACAATTACTTTTCCCGGCAGGTAATTTTCCAACGAATTGGCGACGCGGAGCTACCTTCAGGCGTGACGCCCAGCATGGCGCCGCTGTTCAGCCCCAGCGGCCTTGTCTATCGCTACGTGCTGGAAAGTCCTGACCGAACGCCACAAGAGCTGAAGACCATTGAAGACTGGGTGGTTGAGCGCGCTTACAAATCTGTCCCCGGAGTGGCGGACGATTCCGGCCTGGGCGGCACGGTTATGCAGTACCAGGTGCTGCTGGATCCCGCGCGCCTGTATGGATATCACCTCACGGTGCCGCAGGTGCTCCAGGCGCTTTCAGTGAATAACTCCAATGCCGGCGGAGGTTTTTACTCGCAGGGTGGACAGTTTTATTACGTCCGCGGGCTCGGTCTGGTGCAGAACACCAGCGATATCGGCAATATCGTGATCGCCAGCAATAAAGGAACACCTATCCGTGTCCGCGACGTTGGCGATGTGACGATCGGAAATGCTCCACGCCTGGGACAGTTTGGTTTTCAGGCGCATAACGAGAACCATGATGATGCCGTGGAAGGCGTGATTCTCATGCGTCGCGACGAGCAGACGCAGACTGTACTGAAAGCGGTACAGAAGAAGACGGAGGATTTGAACAGCTCCATCCTGCCGCGTGACGTAAAGGTCCGGCCTTTTTATGACCGGAGCGACCTGGTGCAGGTGACTACGCGAACGGTGGAGGGAAATCTCTTCCGCGGAATGATTCTGGTCCTGCTGGTGCTGCTATTTTTCCTGGTCAGCATGCGCGCCGCGATTATTGTGGCGCTCACCATACCGCTGGGACTGCTGTTCGCCTTTATCGTGCTGCACGCGCATGACGTTTCCGCCAACCTGCTCTCCATTGGCGCAATCGATTTCGGCATCATCATTGACGGCACCGTGGTGATGGTGGAAAACATCTATCGCGAGCTGGCGTTGCGCGAAGGCCAGCCTTACAAACTCAATGAAGTGATTCTGGCGGCGGCAAAGGACGTTGATCGTCCTATTTTTTATTCCGTTGCGGTCATCATCGCCGGTTATCTCCCTATCTACGCACTGAGCGGGCCTTCCGGCAAGCTGTTCCATCCCATGGCGGACACCATGTCGTTCGCCCTGGTTGGCGCGCTGATCCTTACTCTTACGCTGGTTCCGGTGCTGGCTTCTTATATGTTTACCAAGGGCGTGAAGGAACCAAGGAACCGCGCCTTTGACTGGATCAAGAAAATCTATACGCGGCAGCTGGACTGGTGCCTGGACAACCGCCGGCTCACGCTGCTGATTGCGGTTTTGATTTTTGCGGCGACGCTCTGCCTGGTTCCTTTCATCGGCGGCGAATTTATGCCGCACCTGGATGAAGGCGCGCTGTGGGTCCGCGCCACCATGCCTTACACGATCTCATTTGAAGAGTCGAGCAAGATCGTACCGCAGGTCCGCAACATCCTGATTTCTTACCCGCAGGTCACCGTGGTGGGCTCTGAGCATGGCCGCCCCGACGATGGCACCGATCCGACCGGTTTTTTCAACGCCGAATTTTATGTGGGACTGAAGCCGTATGACGATTCGTCATGGAAGGGTAAGTTCGACACCAAGGACAAGCTGATTGCCGACATCGACAAGAGACTGGAAGCTTTTCCGGGCATCATTTTCAACTACACGCAGCCGGCCGAGGATGCTGTGGACGAAGCGCTTACCGGCCTGAAAAGCTCATTGGCGGTAAAGATCTATGGGCCCGACCTTGACGTGCTGGAAAAGAAGGCTGTCGAGATCAGGAAAACGTTGCAGAACGTTCCGGGCTTTACCGACTTGACCGTGGTGCATGAGCTGGGGCAGCCGAGCCTGAACATTAATGTGGACCGCGAAAAGATCGCTCGCTACGGCATTAACGTGGCCGACGTGGAAGCAGTGATTCAGGCGGCAGTAGGCGGACAAGCCGCTACGCAGGTGGTGCAGGGAGAAAAACTTTTTGATCTTGTCGTCCGCATGCAGCCGCAGTTCCGCAGCAGCGCACAGGAAATCGGCAACCTGCTGGTGGGCACCCCGGACGGCCAGCAAATCCCCATCAGCCAGATGGCGGAAATCAAGCAAGGCAACGGGGCGTCATTTATTTATCGTGAAAATAACCGGCGCTATATCGGCGTGCAATACAGCATTGAAAACCGCGACCTGCAACGGGCCGTGGAAGACGGCCAGGCCGCCGTGCAGAAAACTGTCTCGCTCCCCGGCGGTTATCAGGTTGCATGGGGCGGAGAGTACGATCAGTTCATCGCCGCCAAAGAGCAGCTCACTATTATTGGGCCGCTGGCTGTGCTGCTGATTTTTTTCATTTTGTTTGCGCTGTACGGCAACTTTAAATTTCCCATGGCGATTGCCCTGGACGTGATCATGACCGAGCCGGTGGGCGCGCTGATTGCGCTCAAACTCACAAATACGCCGTTCAGCGTTTCGTCAGTGCTGGGTCTGCTGGCGTTGATGGGAGTGTCAGTGGAAACGGGCGTGATCCTGATCTCTTACATCAATAAGCTGCGGCTTGAAGGCATGGATATACGCAGCGCAACGCGTGAAGCCGCGCTGCTGCGGTTGCGTCCGATCATGATGACCGCACTTGTGGCCTGCCTTGGTTTGCTGCCGGCGGCGCTATCGACTGGCATTGGCTCAGATACGCAAAAGCCTTTCGCCATTGTGATTGTTGCCGGACTGATTTCACGGTTGTTCCTCGGCTTCTTTATCAATCCAGTGTTGTATCGGACCATTGCCCGGGAAGGGGATGTATTGCAGGTTTGAACCTGCAACAAAGAAACTCCGCTTTAGGCTAACGAGATATGCTGGGCTTCCGGGCAGCAGATTTTTATTGCCGTTTTCTTAGGGCTGCTCTCTTTTTTACGCCCTTGTACTCGCCCTTCTTGGGAAGCCGTTTCGGGGTGGAAATGAGTTTAAAAAGCTGACCAGGCGGCATCTGCAAACCATACACGATCCGCATAATGCCTTCAAAAGAGGCGCTCCCCGAACAACAATTAAATAACATCGACCTGTAAAGCCGCCGAGTGCCCAGCTTTGCCTTAGTTTTTTATCATCACGAGACCATCGGGTATCCTGTCCTTCGCTTATTTTTGCGAAAGACAGGAAAGAAATGCCTTGTGCCCGATTATTTTGGCGCTCCACTTCGTTGCGCGCGGGATCTCCACCCCGCCACGCGAAGCGCGCGTCGGGGACCCCGGCCTGCGGCGCAAGGAAAGTGGCGGTTCATGCGCTTTACGGCACGACTCCGCAGCCCTTACTCGCGATGCTCGCGCCGGGCAAAACGCTCAAGTCGTGCCCTGACACTTGTCTCAGAGAGGATGTGGAATCGTGCAATTAGTGAAACACATGCTTTCCGCGCTTTGTTACGGAGTTTTTACCATGGAGGCACAGAGAAGAACGAACCTGCACAGCATTGACTGGCCCTGAAGAGCAGCGGAGCCGATTCCTCGGTCCCTCACGCGGGCGTTCCACAAGGTTGTGGTGGTAATGGTGGTTCGGACACTCGGAACGGCATATCGTTGTGTTGGCGGCGTGAAATCCCACCCTTTGCAAAAGCGGCAAAGGATGGGCCACCCACGGCATATCGTTGTGTTGGCGGCGTGAAATCCCACCCTTTGCAAAAGCGGCAAAGGATGGGGCACCCAGGGAAAAGCTATAGCGCCTATGGATCGTGGCTCAGTTTGGATGAATGAGACTGGTTTATCAGGGCCTCAAGCACAAGGTCCTTCGGCCCTACTCGCAAGCTCTGCCCATTCACGCCAAACCCGGGCGCGAACGAGACCCGAAACGCTTGCCCGTTTACGGAGCTCAGGATGACGAATTTTAGTGGTGGGTGAAATGATTTCAACTGACGCATTACCCGCCGATTTTTCCGTTGACTTTTGCGGCGAACAAATGGTAGATTGTAATATTCGGCTCTAGGTTGAAGTGTGTCCTGGGGCCATGATCTTTGACAACTTAAAGCTTCTAGCTGCTAGCTGCTCGGCACTGCTGTTTATATGGTAATCGGAAGGTTGCAGAGGGCCTGAATCGAACGCGATTGGATAGCGGAAAACGGGGAAGAAAGAGACTCGACCGTCCGGTGACCGTCCGGTCGAATTGGATTTCTTCTTTGTTTGCAACAAAAGAGCTACCCCCCGGGTGGGCTATGTAGAAGAAAACCAGCCTTTAGCTCTTAGACATTAGCTTTTAGCTAAACCCAAAAGCAACCCAGAACCTCTGAACCTTGCGCCAATTGGAGGCAGGTCGCTCAAGTCTACGCCAATCTAGGAACCCCTTGGGATCACCTCGATTAATCCCTTTGGAATGCTAGTTGGGGCCCAAGGGGAGGGGTAGTGGATCGCCGGAATCGCCGTGATCGCACGACATCGCGCGGAATCGGAGGTACCTCAACTCTGCGCCAATCGAGGCGTAACCTCTCAAATCCGCGCCAATCTGGGATGGTCTGGGATGACTTCTTTCTAAACCCTACGCCAATCTGGGATGGCAGGGGGAGGGGGATACCCCTTGTGAGGTACGGACCGGGCGCATCCCTGACAGAATGGACCGGGCGGATATCTGACACTGTGAAGAATGGCAAGCATGAGTTTAGAAAGAGTGCATGCCATGGAAAACGAGCAGTGTGATGGAAGAGAAGCTGCGGTTTGTCTTTGAGTATGAACAGGGACAGCGGTCGATGACGGAGCTGTGCCAACGTTATGAGATCGCGCGGGAGACCGGGTATGTGTGGATCCGCCGGTATCGCGAGCAAGGAATCGAGGGGTTGGTGGAACGAAGTCGGGCATCGTTGCGGCATGGGAATCAGACGCCAGCCGAGATAGAGGGGATGGTTCTGGAGCAGCGGCAAGCGCACATGCGCTGGGGACCGCGGAAGTTGAAACGGATCCTGGAGCGGGATGAGCCGGGAAGAGAATGGCCGGCAGCCAGCACCATCGGAGCACTGTTGAAGCGGGAAGGTTTGGTGATAGCGCGGCGGAAACGACGGCGGACTGAGCCTTACAGTGAGCCGCTGGCGCATGCGGACGGACCGAACCGGGTGTGGTGCGCGGATTTCAAAGGCTGGTTTCGTACCGGAGATGGACGACGGATCGATCCGCTGACGATCAGCGATGGCCACAGCCGGTATCTGCTGAAGTGCCAGGCAGTGGAAAAGACGGACACGGGGCGGGTGCGAGCGATCTTTGAAGCGGCGTTTCGCGAGTATGGAATGCCGGTGGCGATCCGGACGGACAATGGGGCGCCATTCGCATCCACCGCCATCGCCGGGCTGTCACGGCTGGCGGTGTGGTGGATGAAGCTGGGGATTGTGCCGGAGCGGATCGAAGCCGGGCATCCGGAGCAGAACGGAAGACATGAGCGAATGCATCGCACGCTGAAGCAGGAAGTAGCCCAACCCGCGGCAGCGAACTGGAGAGAACAGCAACGAGTGATGGAGAGATTCCGTCAGGAATATAACCAGGTGCGGCCGCACGAAGGGCTGGGAATGCAGACGCCAGCGGCGGTGTATGAGACGTCGGAAAAAAGTTTTCCGGTGCGGCTGCCGGAAGTGGAATACCCGGACGAGATGGTGGTACGTCAGGTAAAGCACCAGGGGCAGTTTCGTTGGAAGAAGCAGGATGTGTTTTTGAGCGAAGTTCTCTGGGGCGAGCCCGTTGGATTGTTGCCGATTGATGATCGCTGGTTCACCGTTTACTTTGCCCAAGTACCCATTGCCCGATTCGACAGTAAGCAACTGCGAGTGATGCCGTTGCCCAAAGCAGGGGTTGACTACAAGGCTGATGCAGGGAAAGGGGAAGCGTCCCCTTCCCCTGCACCCCATCCCCTCAATCAAGTGGACCAGAAAGTGTCAGGTATGTGCCCGGTCTAAACTGTCAGGGATCCGCCCGTCCGTTCAGTGATCGGGTGATCGTTGGTCGGGGAAAACCGGAAGCTGCGCCGTGAAACCCAGGCCAATGTGGGATGATCGTAGAATGAGACCGTAAGTCTTCTTGAATCCTAGTTGACGGATGGGGGGAGGGGTTGGTGCCTACTGGAGCCGGTACAGAGATTATCCAGGCGTTTGCGGCGCTGGTGCGTTCGGAAATCGAAGACGAACGGGTTGATCTGCTGCGCTCCGCGCTGACTTTTGCGCGGATTGAAGATCCGCAACTCGATATTGAGCATTACGTGCGGCACGTGGACGAGCTGGCGGCGCGCGTGGCGGAAAAGATCGAAGACCCTGACGATGCGGTGCAGATGATTGCCGCGCTCAATGACGTGCTTTTTAAGGAAGAGATGTTCCGCGGCAATACCGTGGATTATCACAGTCCGCGCAACTCTTTTCTGCATGACGTGCTGGACCGCCGCCTGGGTATTCCCATCACGCTGGCGCTGGTGTATATGGAAGTGGCGCGACGCGTGGGCTTTCAGTTATTTGGCGTGGGAATGCCGGGACATTTTCTGCTGAAGCACTATGACGTGGACGGCCATTCCATTTTGATCGATGCTTTTGAGCGCGGATCTATTGTGACCGAAGACGATTGCCGCCAGAAGCTGGATAGCATTTATTCCGGCCAAGTGGCGCTGCAACCGGAGTTTCTTCTGGCGGTAACACGCCGGCAGATGCTGACGCGCATGCTCAACAACCTGCGCGCCGTTTATCTTTCGCAGCGCGATTTTCGCCGCGCGGTGCAGGTTGTGGACCTGATCCTGGTGATCTATCCGCGCTCACCGGAGGACATGAAGCAGCGCGCCGTGCTGCGCTACAACCTCAATGACTATCGCGGGGCGCTGAGCGATTTTGAGGAGTACGTGAAGATGTCACCCGACGCTTCTGACGCGGAAGAGATCAGGCACACCGCGCTGTCACTGCGGCGGTCGATGGCCATGATGAACTAGGGCGGTTTTATAGATCGCGTGAATTTTAAAAAGCAAGCAAGGTCCCTCCGTCCTACTCGCGCGCTGGTAAAAACGCGCGCTCGCTTAACGGCCGTCGGGATGACGAGTTATACCAAAATTTACGCTAACACTAAAAACTGCTCTACTTGCTTGCCGCTAAACGCTGTCTTCTGTTACTCCCCGCGCAATGCTTCCACCGGATCGACTGTGGAAGCGCGGCGCGATGGCAGATAACTTGCGAGCAGCGCCGTGGCCAACAGTCCAATAGAGACTGCGCTGTAGGTCATCAGATCGATAGGCTTCACGCCAAAGAGCAAAGTGGAAAGAAAGCGCATACAGATCAACGCGGCCACCAGTCCAAAGGCGATGCCAATCCCGCTCAGCACCAGGCCATGGCGGACAAACATTCCGGTGAGCTCCTGGCGTTGCGCGCCCAGCGCCATGCGAATGCCGATCTCACGCGTGCGCTGCGAAACTGAATATGCGATCACGCCATAGATGCCGACCGTCCCAAGCAGCAGTGCCATAACGCCGGCAACGCCCAGCATCAGCAGCGTGAATGAAGTCCGCGCCATGGAAGTGCGATAGTAATAATCCATGGTGTGCACGCCGTACAAAGGAAGGTTTGGGTCAACGGACCAGACGGCCTGGCGCACTTCTTTCATCAGGCTTTCTGTTCCGGCGCGCGAGGTCCGCAGCGCGAATGACACTTCGCGACGCGCACTGACGCCATCGCCTTCAAAGTTGCGCATCATCAAGGGCCAATAAGCAATCTTGGCCGGCTCTTTGTTCAGGCCATCATCGTAAACATCGGTCACCACGCCGACGATCTCGCGCCAGTCGTCCGTAGTGCCCACGCGTACACGCTTGCCCAGCGCTGCCGCGGGATCGTGCCACAACTCACGCGCCATGTTTTCTGAAATCAGGGCCACTGGATTCATGTTGTAGATGTCGGTCCAGGTAAGGTCACGTCCTGCCACCAAAGATGTGCCCATTGTTTTCAGGAACCCGGGAGAAATCCACTTGAAGCGGCGAATGGGCGCCAGTTCGCCCGGACGATAGCTGTGATCTTCAGCAAATACGGGATCAAAGCTTCCGTTTCCGTCCAGCGGGATACTAGTGGAGAGCCCAATCGACGTGACGCCGGGCGTGGCTTCCACCCTGCGCATGATTTCTTCGAACTTGCGCGGCACGTTCTGGTCCTCTGCTACCTGGCTCTTGGGGAGCGTAAGCGAAAAGAGCTGGATTGTTTCCGGCGCGCTGAAGCCCGGCTGCACGCGGGTGAGCGCGATGAAGGTGCGCGTCATCAGGCCGGAACAGATCAGCAGTACAAGAGCCAGCGCCACCTGAACGACTACCAGCACGTTCCGGGTACGATGCTGTTCTCGTCCCTGGCTAGCGCCGCGCGCGCCTTCGCGCAGCCCCATCGCCAGCCGCGCGCCAGCATAGCGGAAGAGTGGAATGCTGCCAAAGAGCAGGCTGGCCAAGATCGCGATGCCCAACGTGAACAACAGCACCCAGCCATCAATGCCGATCTCATGGACGCGCGGCAGCCCGCGTGGAGCCAATGCCACCAGCATTCGTAGCGCGCCATAAGCAATCCCAAGGCCGAGCAGGCTGCCCAGCAAACCCAGTACAACGCTCTCCGTCAGCAGCTCTGAGGCAATGTGTTTCCAGCTTGCACCCAGCGCCGACCGCACAGCAAGCTCTTGCCGCCGGCCATCCACGCGCACCAAAACCAGATTGGCCACATTGGCGCATGCAATCAGCAGCACCAGGCCAATCGAAGCCATCAGGACCCAAAGCAGTTTGCCCACGTCGCCCACCACGCGGCTTTTTAGCGGCGTAATGCTGCCTTCCATGCGGGCGGCTTGAAACATTTTCAGGCTAAAGCCCGGAGGCGCGGGGAAGCTTGCCAGCACCGTTGGAAGCATGCGCTCCACGTCCGCACGGGCCTGATCGATAGTTGCGCCGGGTTTAAGCCGTGCAATGGTGAAGTAGCTGAAGTTCCCCAGAAAGATCTTTCCGCGGTCCCACTGGAATGGAATCAGCAGCGCTGGGTCTTCCTGGTCCAAAAAGTGGAAATCTTTCGGCATGACTCCGATGATCTGCATCGCCTTGCCGTCCACCTTGAGTTCCTGCCCCACAATCCTGCGATCACCGCCGAATTTGCGTTGCCAGTAGCCATACATCAGCACCACGGTTGCCGGGCTGTTGGGCAGGTCGTCCTGGCGCGAAAAACTGCGGCCCAGTATTGGCGCGGCTCCAAGAATGGACGTCATGCCGTCCGTGACGCGCTGCGCCCGCACCTGCTCCGGTTCTCCGATGCCCGTCACGCTGGCGGAATCGCCAGTCATCATCGCGATGTCCTGCAGGGTGCTGTTCTGGTCCCGATAGATGAAATAGTTGGAAGGTGCGCCCGGGAAGTCACCCGCTCCGCCGATCCCCGGAGCTTTATGCGTGATAACCACTAACTGCTCCGAGTGGGGATATGGCAGCGGCTTCAGCAGAATACCTTCAAGCACACTAAACACAACCGTATTTGCGCCCACGCCGGCGGCAAGGGTGATCAACGTGATCGCCGTAAACATGGGCGTGCGGACCAACCGGCGCAGCACTTGCCGGAGTTGAGACATGAGATTTCCCATTTGAGATTGCTCCTCTGCTGGCCGCCCTTGAGCAGGCACACATCTATTGACGATCTGAAAGGGAGATACGTTAACGGAAGCAAAAAGTTCGCAGGAAATTAGAGCTTAGATAAGGAAATTTTGGCAGGGGCGAGCGATTACCACGGATTGCGTGGAGCAGGCGCGCCGCGCAGAAGCCCTTCTGTGCTGAGGTCTTCGTCAAGGTCTGGCCAGTGAATGCCGTAGCCGCCGCCGGCAACTTTCCAGTTCATTCTTTGCTCAGGCGTGGCATCCAGCAGCCTGGGATACCAGGTGAGGGGCACGGAAATCGTTCGTCCGTCCTTCAGGGACACACTGAGGGAGGTATCAGTGAACGAAACTTCAGCCACTTTTTCATCCGCGCCGAGTGCCAAAATACCCATGCCAAGCCTCCAGAAGCTGATGCTGGTGTCTCAAGCTTCGCCTCGCACGATGGCGGCAGTCCTTGCTTTCTTTCTTGCGCCCCGCCAATAAAGTACCAGGCCAGTGCCGATGAACGCGGCGGTGCAGCCAACAAGCTTGGCTTCAAACAGAGCTTTGTTCTCTCCTCCCGGCGGAATGGCCGCCAGAATCATCGAGCCCGCGGTAATCAGAAATGCAAGCGATCCGGCAATCCAAATACCCGGCATGCCACCCGGGACCAGCACGGCTTGTCCGTCCGCGCGGTCGGGCCGATGCGCCAGCTTGATGGCGGCGGCGTACATATAAAGGAAGGGAATGAAGTAGAGAATCACCGACATTGAGACCAGAAATTGATATGCGCCAATCACCGAGGCGTTGATCTGCGAAAGCACCAGGATCGCCGCCGAGATCACGGCCTGAATCAGGATGGAAATATACGGCGTTTTCCACTTTGGGTGAATCTTGCCGAAATACGCAGGCAGGTAGTGATCGATGCCGGCAACAAATGGCACGCGCGCTACGCCGGCAACCGTTGCACCCACGCCTCCGGCATTGCCGACCGTCACCAGCAAAGCGGCCAACATTCCAAACCATGCAATCCCCAGCGCAGCCGAGCCAAAGCTGATGCCGCCAAAAACTCCGTTGCGGGGATCAATCTGCTCCGCCGGCAGCAGCCACAGCAGCGCCATGGTGCCCAGAACGTAAATCACCGCAATCAAGCCGGTGGAAGCGTAGATAGCGCGCGGAAAAGTCTTGTGCGGCTCGCGTATCTCTTCACTCATGGCGCATACCAGTTCCATGCCGGTAAAAGCAAACGCAATGCTCGACCAGAAGTTCAGCTTGTCGATGTCCGGCGACCATTCCGGCCAGAGCCGCGGCCAGGAAAAATGCGTTGCGCTTCCACGATGCATTGCCAGATAAGTTCCAATGCCCACCAGCATCACCAGCGGAACGTAAGTGGAAACGCCGCCAGCATTCTGGAGCCACTTGCCAATGTCGAGCCCCACGATGTTGAAGAGCACCGCAATGGCCAGCAATCCCAAAGACGCCCACAACAAATATTTGGGGCTGCCGGCCAGCCACGCATATTTTGGCCCGCCAATATAAACCGACATGGCCACGCTGGCGGTCAGCAGTCCGGGAAAATAAAAGAACGTATAAATCCAGTACGCCCAACCGGCCACAAAGCCGTGGAAATCGCCAAACGCCTCTTTGCTCCACACATACAGCCCGCCTTCCGCCGGATAGCGCGTGGAAAGCTCAATAATGATCAGCGCCGTGGGCAGAAAAAAGAACACGGCGGCCAGCACCCACAAGCTGATGGACGAACTGCCGTTGTGCGCGGCGGCGGCAATCCAGCGCGGCCCCAGCACGGCGGCGATGTTGAATAGCAGCACGTCCCAAAAGCCCATGGCGCGGCGCAACTGTGATTTTGGAGCAGTTTCCTCAGCCATTCATTCCTTCCAGGTTTCCGTGGCGTGGATTCGAACGAGCGACATCATTCTATCGTGAGTGGCAATTTGCGGTGCGCATTCCTGCTCGACGGTCGGCGCCATCTTCGCTGCCGCCACCTTGGTGCTGCATGGTATGGAACCGCGTTGCTCCCGTTCGTCCTGTTTTCCGATCAGTGTCATCCGTGTAAATCAGTGGTTAAGCTTCTGCCTCCGATTTTCCAGTCCTTGGCTGTTCTCCGCCTCTCCGCGCCTCCGGGTAGGGGTTCCTTTTCCGATTTTCCGGCGATGTCGGCGATCTCATAAGCGGCGCGGCGCAAAACCGCCGCGCCGCAAATTGTCATCGTGAGCGACCGGCGCAGCCGGAGTCGAACGATCTAAATCGGCGAAGCCCATCCACTTGCCGCCTTCCCCCCTCCCGGGGGATCCCACCGCATCCCCGGCCATCCCAGTTTGGCGTGAGTTTGAGAAGTTTCGACTATAATCATCCCACTTTGGCGTAAGCTTCAGCCATTTACCCTCCAATTGGCGTATGGTTCAGCGATCTTCCTTCGTGCCCCGCAGCCTGCCCTGAGCGACCCTGAGCATGCGAAAGGGCAGTCGAATGGGTGTCCTTTGTGGCAAAGGGTTTTGGTTTTTTCTGGCCAGTAGCTAGCGGCTAGGAGCTAGCAGCTTCTTTTGTCAAAGATCGTTCACAGCACCACTCTTTCGCTCTGGAGCGAATTCCCAACTTTACTATTTGTTCGCCTTTAAGTCAAGCAAAAAAATACCCTAAAAGACCTCCGCAAACTCCAAATTCTCGTATGAAACGGGGGTGGAGCAGGCATTCATGCCCTGCGTTAAAGCTTGAAAATCTCCCCCTTCCTCGCGCCGCAGGCCGCCGCGTAGGGAAGCAGAGCGGCCCGGAAGGATCAGCGCAGCTGGCGTGCCCTAAAAACTATTTCAGGCCCGCAATTAATAACCAGCTTCAGCGGCTGCGCATTGAGCGGAATTTGAAAGCTCAAGGTTCCTGGTGCACGGCAAGTGCGATGTGATTGTGTGCTGGAAACATAACTGGGCGGAGTGTCCGGCACATATTGAGGTGAGCAGCATCATGAAACGGCTGGTGTAAGGAAAGAAGTTAGGACGAAGCGCGCAGAGGAAAAGTGGCGCGCGCGAGAAGTGTATTGAGTAAGACCATGCCTGATATGTTTCTTGTTGAACGAAGCAGTGAGGAATCGTGAACCGGTATCAGCCCTCACTGATATCAAGCAGTAGCTGCCTGCATGAAAGAAGGCATGTTCGAATGAACCAGCTTCTAGGCAGCAGTAGCTTTCGTATCGATGGAAATTCCTCATTTTGGGAATGGTTTCCAAGGATCATTGGCAACACCCAAATGTCTTTGAGGCGCAGCTTGGATCGTGAGCCCAGAGATCTGCAGAGATGTATCGAATGCGACCTCCACGTTAACAAGGCTTTTCCCAAAGACACAACGCGCATTGACAACGTCATAGTCTAAATCCTTCTGCACGCCAACGATCCGTGTGAACGGGCCAAATTGTTGCGCCATCGAACCCCAGTTGTACCGAAAGGTATCCAACACCTGGGCCATCTTGTCGGAAGATAGATTCACCGCCGGCCCAGAAAAATCATTCTTCGCGAACTGTTCAACCAGTCCCCTAGCTTTGGTCTCGATTTCATTCTGTGAGTAACTGGCAAGGGCCTGTACCAGGACACCGGAAATGCTATTGTCGTTATCGAACAAAACCCTCGCCTGCAGCCTACCCGATTGGCATCGGTCTGTACCAACATACTCCTGGCGGGCTCGGACTGAACGTGTGCTGACGAGAATCTGACCATCACACCGCCCAATAGGATTGATTTGATTCATAACGTTTCGCATTTTTTCATCGCTGAAGCTCGACGACAAAGCATTATTGAAGTGCTGAATGACGAACGCCCGATCTGCTCTCTCCAATCCCTGAAGGATTTGACGTGTCAGATCATCTCGCGAATGAGAGCTGGTTGAGGCGCTATGTGGAAAAGTACGGTTTTCGGGAACCTGAGAGTAGCTGGCCGTCTCGCGATTGAGCCCTACCTGAGCAGCATCAAGATTGGCCCGCAGGAGCGGATCTTGAGGATGAGCGGCGGCCAGCGGCCGCAATAGCTTAATTGATTCCTCGTATTTCCCCCTTTTGTATTCGGCATAGGCAGCACTGATGGTCAATTGAAAATCGTCTTTTTTCTTAGCCAGAGATTCTTCGAACCGGGCAGCAGCTTGCTCAAAATCGTTGTTATAAAGGGCCACAAGCCCCACTTCATACACCGTTTTGGGATCCCTGACCCATTCCTGCACGGCGTCCTCAAGCACCTTGGGCGGAAATCCAATTTCTTGCGCTTGACCGGCCAGGAAGGCCTTCCAGTCGGTCTCAACGTTTATGGAGAACGGAAGGACCACTTCAAGCGCTCGGTATGCCAAGCTTTTCTGTGAACTCCCCAATCTAGCGTCGAATCCCTGCTGCGATAGCCGGACAGGTGAGGCCGCTCCACTACTCTCCATACCTCGAAGCGCACCAGCGTTCGGGGAAGAGGTATCGAAGAAGAAGGCGCGCTGTCCAAGCATTTTCTCTATCGAGGGGCGGGACAAGAGGGCTTTATCGCCACTTTTAAGCACATAGATATTTATGGATTCCGCATTTGGATCAGGCAGGTACACGCGACCGCGCGTCCCCACATAGGGATCGTTTATGACCCATCCAGCAACACGAAATGTAACAGGGAAACCAACCCGAATCGGTTCTTTAAGATCGGGTATATCGAAACTGCATAACTCTCTGGTTTGGCCCGAATTTCCTCCCCTATCGATAATATTAACCACGGTATTGCGTGGCACTGCTGCACCCCTTGCAGTAGTGACGCAACCATGGACAGAAAGCGTCGATTGGCCTTGGATATTTTGTGCAATTAACAAAATGGCTAGACAAGTACCGGCCAGTCGCATGATACTACCTCGCTTACACTTAGGGTTTCTGCTGTTGACCAAGTTCGCCCAGCAGCATAGGGCCATTCTGGCTGGGAGTCAAAGAAATTTTGAATTCCCGGGTATTGTTTATACCGGCGCAATTTGAGCGCTTCTCATCTGCAAATCTTTCGAAGTACTTGGAAAGGACAATCAAATGTCGCCTGAAGCGCCAGGAAACCTGGTAATTCTCGACCTCAGCTACGACGAAGAAAAACAAATTCTTTTTACTACAGTTGAAGAAGTTGTACCCGATCAAGGCAAACCTCCGGAGGGCTGGTTGCGCGTCAGATTTGATGAGGCTCCCGGCGAGAAATTTGAACCGGTAGGCGGAGGGGTGGCGCATGTGCGGCGACCTCCTGGATACGAACACGGCCGTCCCACTGAAAAAAGTGAAGTCTTGAGCCTACCTGGAACGGATCGCTATATATTTTCCAACGTCGCCCAAGGCGATGGTTTGCAATTGATCGCCATCTTACCTTCCGGATATACGCTTTCGGAATTCAAGCCATCCCCGACGAATGCGAAGGAATTCAAAGGGCGAATCGCGGTGTATTTCAGGCCGAAAGAACACCAGGGTCAAACAGCGACGATAATCTTCTGTTTGAAGAAGTTTGAAGGTGCACCCAAGGCAGAAGCACAACGATTGCGGGCAGAGTTCCTCCGCGATGGAAGCACCGAAAAGAATATGGGTGCCTTCGTCGACCGGGAGGATCCGCAATTCAAACCTCCTTTATCGGCCAAAGCATACGCGTGGATTGCGTTGGGAGGGCTGATAATCGGAATCGGCCTGCTCCTTTTTTACGTATACGCCGTGCCAAAGCTGGTCAAAAGCGGCTCGCAAAACCAAGTCTATTACTTGCTCCTGATTCCGTGGGCGCTGGCCAGCGCAGCTTTCCTGTTCGGCGCAATGCGCAGTTATGCCACCTTGAAGCACAAGTATTTGGGAACAGTGCTTGAACTTGGTGGTCCCGTGGTGCTCTTTTGTCTTGTGATTTGGGGCGGTTATTATTTAGTACCTCAACCGCCCGCCCGGTTCGACTTGAAGGTAAGAGCCAGCAGCAAAGATGGTGCTGTGCCGATTTTCAAAGCTGGGAAAGTTACCATCGACGTCGGCAGGGGGCTGGAAGAGCACCCGATAGAATCCTCAGGCGAAGCATACTTTTTCGGCGTTGATGCACATTATCGGGCGGTTCCGATCAAAGCCCTAGCAGACGTGGGTGAAGGGTATACGAAAACCTGGCAGGAAAAACAGGTAGATGGCGACGTGCTTCACTTGGAATTAGAGCGATCTCCCATTCATCAAACTTCGTTAAAAGGCTCAATAGATCCGGCCCCGACAGATTGGAAACAAATCCGCATAGTGCTCGATGGAAAGGACGGTCAAATGAAAGAGACTACGGTTGATGAATTAGGAAGATTTGAATTTTCCGAGGTCGACGGAGATAAAGGCGACCAAGTTGATCTGAAGGTCTATGCAGGCCGCAAATTGATCTACTATGATTCCAAGAGGCTGCCTGGGCCGGTCTCGATACCATTGGACCAGTAAGTCCCATGCTACTCCATGTACCGGCCAAAAGATGTATTTCTTTTCTCGGCAGTAGCAAAATCGAAGTCTACGAGTGCGTTACTCGGCGGCTGCAGCAAGTAACACCCAGATTTCTACCGTGCCCGATTGGCAATCACGCGATAATTTCTTGCGCTGAGCAAACCTTCCCATCCGCCGAGGGCGAACGGAAGAATGCGTTCCAGTTTGTGATGTTCTTTTTTGTGCGCCCAGTACATTAATCCAGCCATGAGGCCGAAGCTGCCGGCGTTGTAAACCGCTGCGCCGGTGCGGGTCTGCACAAACGGACGCGCGATGGGATTCATTTCCACAAAGCCAGGATAGGCGAGTCCTTTTTGCGTGGAGAGCGCGTCAGCGGTGAGCGATGCGCCCAGCGTGGCGAAGCCGAGGGTGTTGCGGGCGTCAAAGAAACTGTGCGCGCGCGGCGGAGTTTTGAGCTTGATGAAAGCTGTGGGCGGGGCGAGCAGTGCATGAATTGGCGCGAGGCTGTTGTTGCTAAGAAAGCCGTTTCCCAGCGCAGGATCAGCAGCAGCGGGCGCGAGCGAAAGATTCGCAGCGGGCGCAAGAGTTCCAGTGGGCGCAGGATCCAGAGGTTTTAGTTCAGTGGCCCCTGTCGACGCAGACGGTATTTCAGTTGGCCCGGGCGCTACGTCACTGGCGGACATAGGCGAGGCATTGGGCAGCGTGGCGGCTACCAGGGCGTTCGCAGTCGGCACAGCAGATGCGGTCGAAGTTTCTTTAGTCAAAGCCGCATTCTTACTCCAAGTCGGAGCAGCGGAAGCTGAAACAGAAGCCGGAGTTGACGCGGGCGCAGGCCGGACGCTTCCATCTTTGATCAGGGCAAAGGCCGATGATCGTAGCGGCAATCCTAAAACCGCCAATAATAAGGCGGCAACGGCAACTCTCACCAGTCTCTCCCTTGGAGTGGGCGCAAATGCGCGTGCTCTGAGCAATTGAACTGCGAATGAATGCAGGGTTCTACTGACAATAGTTGCTGCAAATGCCCTTAGTGAAAATAGGGCCTGCTACCGAGTTGCAGGGATTAAGGGCCTTACCTTATCGCCGGAATCGGGCAATTCTAACCACTGATAAACGCTGATGACACTGATTGAAAAATTGCCAGGAATGCCAAAATCGCCGAACTCGCCGAAAAGTGAAACCCATACCCTTGAAACGCAGAGGAACGGAGGAAGCGGAGGACGGGCGGTGCACACATGATGTTTTCTGATCTCCAATCATGAGATGAACCAGTCCTGATTTGTTTTCTCCGTGTCTCCGTGTCTCCGTGGTGATGATTTGCCGTTTACTCTTCTAGCGTGGAGAGATCGCCGACGTCGCGGCCCAGTTCCTGCGCTTTGAGCAGACGGCGAATGATCTTGCCGCTGCGCGTTTTGGGCAGCTTGTCTGGGAACGCAATTTCAGCGGGCACGGCGATTGCTCCCAGCACGTGCCGCACATGGTCTTTCAATTTTGTTTCAAGCTCCGGCGAGCCCGTGTGGCCAATGCGAAGGATCACAAAGGCCTTGATGTTCTCGCCCTTGATTGCGTCGGGGCGTCCTATGACAGCGGCTTCCGCGACGGCGGGATGGCTGACCAGCGCGCCTTCAACGTCGGCGGTGCCAATGCGATGGCCGGCGACGTTCAGCACATCGTCCGCGCGGCCGACAACGGTGAAGTAGCCGTCCTGATCGCACACAGCAACGTCACCAGTGGTATACACGTTGGGGACTTTGTTCCAATCCTGCGCGTAACGCGCGGCGTCGCCATACACGGTGCGGAACATGTGCGGAAACGGTTTGCGGATCACCAGCAGTCCGCCTTTGTTGGGCGGCATCTTGTTGCCTTGCTGGTCCACGACTTCTGCCACTACTCCGGGCAGCGCCTTGCCCGCCTTTGCCGGACGCGCCGCCATGATCGGCAAAGTGCCCAGGCACGGGCCGCCGGTTTCAGTCTGCCACCAGTTGTCGGCGACGAACGCCGTGGTTCCGTTGCCGCAGAGCACGCGATAGGCCCACTGCAACGCTTCAGGATTCAGCGGCTCTCCCGCGCAAGTGAATAGACGCAGACTGCGGAGATCATATTTTTTAGGCAGCTCGTCGCCATGGCGCATAAACATGCGGACGGCCGTCGGCGCGGTGAACGCCACGGACACGCGATATTTTTCCACCAATTCCCAGGCAATCCCGGGATTGGGATAATCGATTGCGCCTTCACGGAATAGCGTGGTCACCCCGGCCAGCAGAGGCGCGTAAACAATATAAGAATGCCCCACCACCCAGCCGATATCGGAAGTGCAGAAATAAACGTCGTCATCACGGATATCCCAGAAGCGCGTCATGTGATAGTGAATTCCTACGGCGTATCCGCCATGCACATGCACCACGCCCTTGGGCTTGCCGGTGGTGCCGCTGGTATAGAGGATGTAAAGCGGGTCTTCAGAATCCATCACTTCGGCCAGGCACTCGGCGTTTTGCGCCTGCACCAGTTCGTTGAAATCCACTTCGCGCTCCGTAAGCTCGATCATCGGCTTTACGCGGCGCAACACCACAACTTTTTCCACCAGCTCCAGCCCGGCAATCGACTCCTGCACAATCGCGCGCAACTGCACTTGCCTGCCGCGGCGATACGTCACGTCCGCCGTAAGAATCACCCGCGCCTGAGCGTCTTCAATGCGGCTGCGCAGAGCTCCCACGCTGAAGCCTGCATAAACGACAGAGTGCACAGCGCCAATCCGCGCGCATGCCAGCATGGAAACCACGCCTTCAAGGCACAGCGGCATATACACGATTACTCGATCACCCTTTTTCACGCCCAGCGATTTCAGCGCGTTCGCCGTGCGGCCCACCTGATCCAGCAACTGTCCGTAGGTGACTTGGCGCTCCGTGCCGTCCTCGCCTACCCATATGTATGCGACTTTATTCTTGCGTCCGGATTTCACCTGGCGATCAAGGCAGTTATGCGTGATGTTGAATTTTCCGCCCTGAAACCATTCAAACGTTGGATACTTCCAATCAAAGACTTTCGTCCACGGGCGGAACCATTCCAGCTCATTTGCGGCCTCGGCCCAGAACGCTTCAGGATCTTCCACTGATCGCCTGTATTCCGCGGCGTAATCTTTCAAGCGCGCATTTTCCACCAGAGATTTTGGCGGCAGAAGTTCGTTGTCGGCGTGTAAGAGCTGCTCTATCCCGGCTTCAGAGTGGGCGACCGTTGACATTGATCCTCCTCAGGCGATGCGGCCGTGGGCTGATTCCCCGCAGCAGATTTCATGGTGGGTCTGGCATATGCGGGCGGTCAGTCAAAAAAGGCGAAACGGTCAGACCATCTCGCCCAGGTGGCGGCGCAGCCAATTGTACGCCGTCAGGCAGCTATGAGAGCACATCATAAGTTTTAGCCTTGCTTGCTTGATGTGATAGAGATCACACTGTCGAGGGTGATGAGATCGGGTGATCGCGCGTGATCGGGAAATCGGGTGATCTGGGAAATCAGGGTGAAACTGGCTGTTTGTAAGAATGCGGCCGGTAAAGTGGGTTTGCAAATTTGCAAACTGCTAGTTGCCAATTGCTTCTTCGATCCGCGATCATCCGCGTAAATCCGCTGTAGAAATTCTAGATCCGCGATATCCGTGTTTATCCGTGGTGAGGTTTTTGGTGTTGGTTCCCGATCACCGGATCACCCGATCACGCGCGATCACCCGATTCCTGATCAGTGTCATCAGTGAAAATCAGTGGTGAGGTTTTTTATTCGAATTGCTTCCTGAATTCCGCCATCTGCTGCTTCAGTTCCGCCACTTCGGATTGCAATGCTGAGACCTGCGCTTCCAGGTGCGCAACACGCTCGTTCTCATCTGTGATGCCGCTGGAAGCCGATTCCGACGGTGGTTCCCAGGCTTCGACGTCACCGGAAAGCAAATGCGCGTAGCGGATTTCTTTTGTTCCCGGCCTGCGTCCCAGCGCCTTGGCCAGCGGAGGCTCACGCCGCATGAGCTGTTGCAGCCCGCTCAATACTTCGTCCAGGTCTTCAAAGCGATGCATACGCTCGGTGCGTCCGCGCAACTCGCCCGGCGTCTGCGGGCCGCGCAGCAGCAGCACACAAAGGATCGCCGTTTCAGGCCGGGTAAAATTAAAGACCTCCTGCAGGCGATGCTCATACTTGGTCACGCGTCCGTCAGCGCCGCTGGCCGGACCCGCAAGGCGCTTGTCACTCAGGTTGCGCAGCGCCAGCCGGACGGTTTCTTCGTCAAAGTTCATTACCGGCTCGCGATTGTTCTTCTGGTTGCAGGCGTTGATCAGCGCATTCAGTGAAAGCGGGTAGTAATCCGGGGTGGTGATGTCTTTTTCGATAAGTGCGCCCAGGACCCGGGCTTCAGCGGCGTTGAGAATGATATTCACTTGTGATTTACCTTCTGGGCAGATGCCCGTCCCATGATTCTCAAGAGCGCATGGACACAAATGGGGATTATACTGGCAGCCCTGCAGAAATCTTAGCGGCAGGAGGAGAACAGCAACGGCGCATGAGTACGATCAAGAATCCTGAAGATAAAAAGCGCTTGAGCCTTGAACGGGATCGCCGGAATCGATACGGCGAGAATAGCAAGGCCAGTCGCAAGACCATTCCGCGGGGAAAGCAGCGTCGGCATATGGACGAACGCAGAACTATTGGCCAGGTGCTTGGCCGGATAAAGGGAAGCATTCAAGACGACGTAGCCGTAGAAGCCGAACTTGTGGCTAAGACAAGGATCATTGATAGCCGACGCCGTGGATTCAAGAAGAAACCTGATACTCCTCTCGGAATCGTGCTGGCGAAGAAGGCAAAAAAAGAACCGAAATAGCCTATTATTCAGGCAGGATCCATCCACTGTGATCCTGCTCACTGTCTTATAATAAGGAATTACCTCACACTAGCAGGGCCCAACATTCAGGTAATTGTGGCCGCAGGGCCGCACAGGATAATTCATGGCTACAACAATCGAACTTGGAGTTCAGGAAAAAGCGGCGCGCACGCCTCAACCCGGCCGCAAGGTCAACGATTTCAGCATTCAGGTGGCGACAGTCAACGGCTCGGGATCGCAGTCGGCCAACACCGTGCTGCTGCGCAGTATTTTCCAGATGGGCGTGCCGGTCTCCGGCAAGAACCTTTTCCCGTCGAACATTGCCGGTCTACCTACGTGGTACACCATCCGCGCCAGCAAAGATGGCTACATCGCGCGCAAAAAAGAAATTGATTTTCTGGTGGCGATGAATGCTGAGACCGCCAAGGAAGACGTGATGTCCCTGATGCCCGGCGCGGCCTGCGTTTATGACGAGCCGCTGAAGCTTTCCGGGCTGCGCACGGACGTAACGTTTTATCCTGTGCCGTTTGACAAGCTGGTGGCGCCCGTTTGCCCTGAGGCCAAGCTGCGCCGGCTGGTCAAGAACATGCTTTATGTGGGCGTGGTGGACGCGCTGCTCGGCATTGACGTTGCTGAATCTGAAAAAGCGCTGGTCAAGCAGTTTGGCAAAAAGAAAAAAGCCGCTGAGCTGAATACGTCCGCCATCCGCGCCGGATATGACTATGCGATTGCCACCTTCACCAAGCAGGACCCGTACTGGGTGGAGCGCATGAACGCGAACCAGGGCAAGATCATTGTGGATGGCAACGCCGCCGCGGCCCTGGGCTGCATGTTTGCCGGCGTAACGGTGGTCACGTGGTACCCGATTACGCCTTCCAGTTCGCTGGTGGAAACGCTGATCGATTATTTGAAGGAATACCGCATTGGTCCCGACGGCAAAGCGACGTTTGCCGTGGTGCAGGCGGAAGACGAGCTTGCTGCGGCAGGCATGGTGCTGGGCGCTGGCTGGGCAGGCGCGCGATCCATGACTTCAACTTCCGGCCCCGGCATTTCACTCATGGCGGAGTTCATTGGCCTGGGCTATTACACTGAGCTGCCCGGGGTATTCTTTGATATCCAGCGCGTTGGCCCTTCAACTGGGCTGCCCACACGCACCATGCAGGGTGACGTGCTCTCATGCGCGTTCCTCTCGCACGGAGACACAAAACATATTTTGCTGTTCCCGGCATCGGTGGAAGAGTGCTTCACCATGGCCATGGAGGCGTTTGATCTGGCGGAGCAATTCCAGACGCCGATCTTCGTGCTCTCTGATCTTGATCTGGGGATGAACAACTGGATGGCGCATCCTTTTACTTATCCTGAAAAGCCGATTGCGCGCGGCAAGGTGTTGAATGAAGACGACCTGAAGCGCATGGGCGGCTTTGGCTTTGCCCGCTATAAGGATGTTGATGGCGACGGCATTCCGTATCGCACACTGCCGGGCACGGCGCATCCGAACGCGGCGTATTTCACGCGCGGCAGCGGACACAATGAGAAAGCGCAGTACAGTGAGCGTCCGGACGATTACGTGAACAACATGGACCGTCTGGCGCGTAAGTTTGAAACTGCGCGCAACTTCGTGCCCAAGCCGGTAATGGAAGTCAGCGGTACGTCCCCATCCACAGCAAAGATCGGCATCATTGCTTATGGCACCACGCACTGGGCGCTGACTGAGTCATGCGACCAACTGCTGCAAGAAAACAACATCGCTGTGGATTACCTGCGGGTGCGCGCGTATCCGTTTACGCAGGAAGTGCACGAGTTCATCAAGAACCATGACCGCGTTTACGTGGTGGAGCAAAACCGCGACGCGCAGATGTTCCAGCTTATCAAGCTTGATATAGCGGCTGACCAGGTAACGAAGCTGCGCAGCGTGCTCCATTACAACGGGCTGCCCATTGATGCGCGCTCCGTTACTGATGCTGTGGTTTCGCAGGAGATCAGCTTGCAGGAGGCCAAATAATGTCCGCCACCACCACGCCCACTCCGGCACCTGGTTCCAATAATCCGAAGACCAATCACCTTGGGCTTACCGTGCTCGACTACCGCGGCAGCAAGACTACGCTGTGCGCGGGCTGCGGCCATAACGCCATCACGGAGCGCATCATTGACGCGATGTATGAAATGGGCGTGCAGCCGGAGAACGTGGCCAAGCTTTCCGGCATCGGCTGCTCTTCCAAAACGCCGGCCTATTTCATGAACCGCTCGCACGGCTTCAACTCTGTGCATGGGCGTATGCCGTCCGTGGCGACCGGTGTTGCTCTGGCCAACCAGAAGCTGATGTTGATTGGCGTGTCGGGTGACGGCGACACGGCTTCCATCGGCATTGGGCAGTTCATTCATCTGATGCGGCGCAACCTGCCGATCATTTACATCATTGAAGACAACGGCGTGTATGGACTCACCAAAGGGCAATTCTCCGCCACGGCAGATCTGGGATCGAAGCTAAAGACGGGCGTGATCAACGATCTGCCGCCCATTGATACGTGCGCGCTGGCAATCCAACTGGGCGCGACGTTTGTGGCGCGGTCATTTTCCGGCGACAAGAAGCAGCTGCTGAACCTGCTGAAAGCGAGCATCGCACACCGTGGCACGGTGATGATTGACGTTATTTCTCCATGCGTCACGTTCAACGATCACGAGGGTTCCACCAAGTCCTACAAGTATTCCAAGGACCACGAAGAGCCGGTGCAGGAAGTGGGCTTTGTCCCGGGCTTTGAAAATATCGACGTGGATTACGATCCAGGCACAACGGCAAGCGTGCGCATGCATGACGGTTCGCAACTGCGGCTGCGCAAACTGGACCGTGATTATGACGCCACCGACAAAGTCGGCGCGCTGCGGCTGCTGGCGGAGTCGCACGAAAAAGGCGAGATGCTGACCGGAGTCTTTTACGTGAATACCACTGCGCCCAGCTTCATCGAACAGCTCAACCTGGCAGAGACGTCTCTGGCCAGAATGCCGCAAGAGGTGACTCGTCCTTCACGGCAGACGCTGGACGAGATCATGGAAGAGCTGAGATAGCTTTTTCTTACGTCCCGAGCGGAAGCGAGGGAACCCTAGGAGCTTTTTTATTGTCGTGCATTAGCCAACAATCCAGCACTTGTTAAAATCCCGAGCCGAAGCGAGGGACCCCTACAAGCTTTTTTACTGTCGCGCGTTAGCCAACAATCCAGCACCAAGTCTTCTGAATATCCACGTCCTTCGAGGACAAACACGATCCCGCCGCAGTTTCGTAGCTATAGGGCCCCAGCCCATTCGGGCCAGAGACGATCCGGCTGCGGCTTCGGGGCCATAACGCTCTTCTCCCGATTTATCTCCCGAAACGGGACAGACACTCTGGTGCGCGGCATCAAAGTAGTAATGACCGAAAAGGAGAAAATCCTGGTGGTTTCGCGCGATCCTGGCTTGGCGGACGTGCGCAGAAAGGTGCTTGAACAGGCGGGATTTGAGGTGCTGGCGGCCACGGATTCAACGGCCATTCCCTCCACATGCGCGGTCCACAAACCACGGCTGGTGATGCTGGGGTACTCTCTGTTGCCTTCAGAGAAGCGGCGGGTGTGGGCGGCGGTAAAAGAACATTGCACAGCCCCGGTGCTGGAGTTGCACAAAAAGCAAGGGCCGGAGTTGCTGTCGCCGACATTTTTCCATGAGTCGGTGGCGGCCGATGATTTTCTATCAACGGTAATGCGGATTGTGGGCAGAGGAAAAGGAAAGTAACGGCGATCCTATAAAAATCAAAAAGGGCACGGCTTCCGGTCCGTGCCCTTTTAATTTTTCATCGACGGATGAACCTGCTTCTATAGCAGTAGAGCCAAAACGGCCTCAGAAAATATAGGGGTTGCGCTAAAAAGTTTTGCGAGTTCAGCGGGAACTGCGAAAAGCGCCAAATCCCTGCTTTGCGGGGCCCTGGCTGTCAATGGATGTCACCTTACTTTTGCGGTTTCGATTCCGTCCGGGCTGGCTTTCCGCGCTGCTGGATTTTTTCTTGCGCGGACGCGTGTCTTTTACCCCGAGCGCGATGTCGGCAAATTCAAGATAGCGGTTGGAACGCTCAAGGTCGGCGGGCTCAACGGTCCTGAATCCCGATCTGCCGGCAGGGCGCGGAGCGATCCAGACTTTATCCGATCTCCTGAGTTTCGACGTGCTGGGACGGCGCGGAGCTATCCAAACGTTATCCGGGGAAGCAGCGGCCTTGCGAGATTTAGGTTTGCTGGGCATGTTGACGACCACGCAAACAAAATCAACTCACCCGAGTTCATGCGCTCATCTGGTTATACGATGCCCGCCATGGGAATAGAGGATGCCGAAGTAGTGAAAATCGGGGCATCGGGAAATCCTTCTGGAAATTACAGTGTCTTGCATCGGACGGACATTCACGGGAATAAGGGTGAAAATACTGAGGCCGACTCGATAAGGTGAATATGCACATCGTAAGTGTTGATCAAATGGAGAACGGAATCGTGGTGAACTTTCAGGACGGCGTTTGCGCTTTTTTTGACGGTGCGTTTTTGTACACGCAAATGGATAAGCGCGTCACAGATTGGGATGATAAATCTCCCCCCCCCCCGCGCCTGAAGGGTAACGAGCAGCTCGTCATCGTTGCTGGGAATATGGGTCAGTCTTGGTGCTGATATGAGTGCCGGCGCCGATCCTTTTCTTGCGCGGCTCCGGCTTTTTGAGGCCCAGGGCGAGGTCCGCCAGCTCCAGGAATCTTGAAGAATTAGGGACTCCACCGCGCCGATTCTCCCACGCTCGCTCACCGTTCCCCCCTTTGAGCAGGGACCGTGGGGAAATCCAGAGCCCATCGGCTGAATCCTCTTTTTTGGCTGCCTTCTTCTTCTTTGCCATGGCACAAAGATAGCACGATCATTGACGTGCGCACAGCATGGTTTTAGTTGGTATAACGGCGAAGAACCGTGCGAACTGATTTCACAAAGTCATCCGGGGTGCGCGATTCATGAGCAAATACATTGGACTCGATCAGTTCGGTTTCTCCACCACGGAGCAGCTCAAGAATTGGGGCTTTGCAGAACTTGCGCGCCTCAACCCAGACCCGTCGCTTCTCCGAGGGCGGCACTGAATAGCCGATGACAACGAGGTTGACCTTTTTCTTCTTGCACAGTGCCCGGACACCGGCGCTACCCTTGGCCTGCAGCACTGCAAAACCCTCATTTTCAAGAATGGTTTTCCGCAGCTGCGCGAGAATGGGGTCCCATGAGGCAACCAGAATTGTGTCCTTTGGTTCGGTCAGGTGAGTGTCTCCCAATCAAATGTATGTACATTGTGGCACATTGGAAAGTGGGCCGTCCGATATTTCCCCAGAAAGGTTAAAAATAGGCCAGAAGCTTTGGCGGTCGCCTGGCCTTTTAAGCAATGAGCCAGAAGCCTTCCGGGACTTCTGACCCTCAATTTGCGGGATTTAGGATGAAACCTGCTCCAAACAGTAGAGGCGAAAACGCCAACGGAAATAGAGGGGATGCGATAAAAATCAGTCCTCTAGAAGAAGGCGAACCTGCGTATTGTGCCGACACTGAAGAGCAGCGGAGCCGATTCCTCGCGCCCGCCCGCGGATGTTCCGCTAAATTTCGACGGCAAGGTGGTTCGGCTCTCGGAAAGGCATGTGGTTGTGTTGGCGGACTGAAAATCCCACCCTTTGCAAAAGCGGCAAAGGATGGGGCACCCGCAAAGGATGGGACAAGAAGTTATGGCAGCGATTTATCTCAGGGATTGTGTGGCTGGCTGCGGATGAGCGGCCATCGTTTGATGCGACGCCAGTTGCCGGTTTTCCAGTCCGAGTACTCAGGTTCAAGCGTAAAGCCGGGCTCGATCACGAAGTGCATCGCGGTTTTATCCTGGAAACAAACGGCAATGGAGTGGTATTCGCCGGAGCTAAAGAATTCAATATAGTCCAGAGGCTTGCCCTGGGCTTCTTCAAAGCGATGGAAGTGACGGCCTTTGTAGCGGCGAATGGTGGTCTTACCGCGCCTGGTGATGATGGGTTTGGGCAGCCGCGGAACGCGTTGCGGTTTGCGGGGTTTGCGCGCGGGTTGCGCGCGCCGGAGAGAGCGTTTACTTTCAATGGCAGCATATTGCCTCCTATGGGGCGATTTGGTTAGGGCGGCGTTCGGTGTTAGTAGCACCGGCGCTGCCCGTTAAAGTGCGGCTATTAGCAGTTCATCACGTACAACATATAGGCAAACCGCGAAAGCGTGTAAGAAGTTTTATTCGTTTTTTGCGGTGCTTGTTGGGAAATATGGCTGAAGAAAATTAAGTGGCGGGTTTATGCTTGGCTCCCGCAGCCACCTCAGCGGCTGAAGCCGAAGACTTAAAGCAGTCTTACCGCAGGCATAAATGCCTGCTCCACCCGGTGAGGGGTGCGGGCGTTCCACAAGGTTGTGGCGGCAATGTGGTTCGGACGCTCGGAAAGGCATGTGGTTGTGTTGGCGGTGTGGAATCCCACCCTTTGCAAAAGCGGCAAAGGATGGGGCACCCACGGGATGGTGAGTTCGAGAAGAAGCGGGATAAGGTCGGCCACCCGTCCGTTCCGCAAGATTACGACAGCAAGGTGGTTCGGCGCTCGGAAAGGCATGCGGTTGTGTTGGCGGTGTGGAATCCCACCCTTTGCAAAAGCGCAAAGGATGGGGCACCCGCAAAGGATGGGGCACCCGCAAAGGGATGGGGCACTCGCAAAGGATGGGGCACTCGCAAAGGATGGGGCACTCGCAAAGGATGGGGCACCCGCAAAGGATGGGGCACCCGGCTGATTTGACCACCCATAACAAAATGCGGCATGCAGTGGGCGTAAGTGGTGGACCGCGACAAACGCCGGAACGCGGAGCAACAGCACCGGGCGCAAAACGCGAAGCTGAATCCACTCCGAACCCGGGTTCAGGGTGGGGCGTATAATCCATTCAAGTGAAACAAACCAATCCCCTACCGCTGCCCCCTGGACGCACCCTTATTTTTGAAAGAAATGAAAGTGATACCGAGGGAAGCTTTGTGTGCTCTGCCTGCCGGAAAGACTTTCACACGTCAGATCCGGCGGAAGGCATGGCACAATTCAAACTGCACAAATGTGAATCCAGAAGAGGACGGGCCGATGGATAGCTTTGATAAGTACGACGAGATTGATTACACGGGAAAGTCCGATCCCGATATCTGGGAGACGCATCTAGAGTTTTTTTTGTCCAAACAGACGGCTTTGCGCCGTTACGCCGAAATCAAGCGACTCCATGCGGAAGCGGCAAAAAAGACCGCAGTGCGTCCATTTTTCAGATCGAAGGGTGAAATAGAGATTCATCCTGACATGATCAGGGACTTAGATTCCGAAAGCGTTGAGACCGCGAAGGGTTTCTGGCAATTTGAATACTGGCTCCCCTCGACGGCAAAGCAGGCGGCTGAATACGAAGGCCGGATGTCCGCAAACGACCCGGGCGGCTGGACTACACACCGTGGGCGCGCAAAGAGACAGATGGGCGGGCCGCCAGAGCAATCCTAAGTTGGTCCAGCAGATGGATCAGGAAGCTCTAAACGAGTTTGAGCTCACTTCTATTTTCCCGTCCGGCGAGGATGTTTTCTACCGCTTCAACGAATTTTTCCGGCTTATCCGGGGATGCGTGGTAGTCACACGGCACAAAATCTTCCCCGTGGCGTTCAAGGGAGAGGATAGGAGCGGGACAATTTGTACGGAAAGAATCGATCAACGCCAGTTTATCGGATTGCGGGATTGAGTGCCCTAAAATGAATAAATCGAAGCCGCCACTACGGCACTCTTTTATAGACTGGGTGAATCCCAGAGCATTTGTGACGGAATAGCCCTTTTGCTCCAGCAGCATTTTGCGTGTTGCCAGTAAGCTCAGATCATATGAGACTGAAAGAATTATTTTGGGCATTGATTTTCCAGCTCTCAATTGCGAATTATAGGGCAAAATCCAGTCGCGCGTAAACGCCTGGCTGCGCTTTTTAACAGGCAATCTCGCCTGGCCGCCTTATCAGTATTATCATGCCGGTTTTTTGTTTCATGATGCGGATTTCCATCCCTCTCCGACTTTTTCCATTGACTTGAAGGCGAAGAAACGGTATAGTCTGCTATTCGCGCCTTAAGGCTGGAGTGTGCCTGGGGGCTTGATCTTTGACAACTAAAGCTCCTTAAAAAAGCCCTTTGTAATTGGCTCTTGGTAGTTGGCAAAATAACCTCAAAAAACGGTGAAAAAGAGGTTTCGACCGTCCGGTGACCGTCCGGTCGAATTGGGGTTGAGCCTTTGTTTGCAACAAAGTGTTAACCCCCCGGGTGGGCTATGTAGAAGAAAACGGTTTTTAGCCCTTAGCTCTAGCCAGAAAAACCAACCCCGGGGAAAGGCAAACCTCACCACTGATTTACACGGATGAACTGATCAGGAATGGGGCGGAACGCTGAAGTCTACGCCGTTCTGGGATGACCCAGGATGCGGTGGGGGATCCCCGGGGAGGGGCCGCGGGCGCGTTGCACAGCTACATCTTTGCAACAAAGACCTGTTCTGAAATGACTGCGTTCACCGCAGCTAAGAGCTGAGTTACGATCCGTCTTTTTGGGATAAAGGCGCGGCCGAGCTTGAGGGCTTCCTCGATGATCTCGGGGGAAGACTGCTGACTTACGAAGATGATCCTGGTTTGCGGGGCAGAGGTCAGAATTCGATGCGCGACCTGGAACCCATCCAGCTTGGGCAGGCCTATATCAAGAAAGATCAAATCCGGCTTGAGCTCCGCCGCCATTTGGACCGCTTCCAAACCGTCGGCCGCTTCTCCAATCACCTGTAAGCGTGCATCGCTGGCCAGCGTGAAACATATCTCGCGGCGGATGGGCGCGAAATCCTCGACAACAAGCACACGATATGCAGGAGTTTGGGAGAGAGCTCCGCTGGGACGAGGCGCACCGTCCGGGGCTGCGATGCGGCGAGGTTTTTCTTTCCGCTCAACCATTCTGTACACCCTTAACGTCATGGGTACTGCTTTGCTGACCCCGTGGAAAAATTCCGATTACGGGAACCGGAATTGTAGCGCATGCACACAAGGGCCGTCGGTGCCGTAACGAACTTAAGGTATTTAGATGCTGAGCGAAGGAATCGGGACATCGGGAAATCAGGAAGCGGAGTGCTTACCGCGGATGGGCGCGGATCAGGAAAGCCTCACCACGGAGGCACGCTTCTGTTGTTGTTTGTGGTTCTCTTGTACCATTTTCTTTCAAGCTCAAGAGGAGGACCGATGCAGGAAACTGTTCAGGAGTACACCCAGCGGTTGTTAAGTTACAGCCAGGGTAAAGATCCCTTGCGTTCGCAACAGGCCGCACCCATAAAACTTGCCGCCCTGCTGAAAGGCAAGACCGGAAAACATCTGACCCGCCGCCCTGCGCCGGACAAATGGTCGATTGCTGAAATCGTGGCCCACCTGGCCGATGCGGAACTCGCTATCGGGTGGCGACTCCGTCAAGTCCTGGCAACTAACGCTATTCCCATCCAGGCCTATGATCAGGATCTATGGGCGAAAACGTTTAATTATGCTCGTCGCGATCCGCGAGAGTCCCTGGCGAATTTCCGCACTTTGCGCGGGGCCAACGTTGCTTTGCTGAAATCGGTTCCGCGAAAGCTCTGGGAGAATTACGGCGTCCACGCGGAGCGCGGCAATGAAAGCGTTAACCACGTAGTCAAGATGGTGGCCGGGCACGATCTGAACCATCTTCGGCAGGTGGAAGCAATTTTAAAGAACGGAAAAGAGAAAACCAGCAGAGCGAAGAACGGCAGAGAGAAAAAGCGCGCCTAAGGAGACGCGCTTTGCTGAAACGCAAAAGGGACCGTCTCTCTTGCTGACGGTCCCGATGAGGCGAGAGGGTCGTTTACTTCTTCGGCGTAGGTGAGGGCGTCGGCGAGGATGCAGGCGATGCAGCCGGTGTCGGCGACGAAGTTGCAGCGCCTGCCGGACTCTTGTCCGGCGCGGCTCCAGGAGCAGGAGCTTTGTCAGGCGGCGGATTCTTGTCTTTGATCGATACCAATTCCACTTCAAAGATCAGTGTGGCATTGGGGCCAATAGGACCGCCCGGCGTGCCACGAGGCCCATAGGCGAGATCGGGAGGGATAAAGAGCTGCCATTTGGATCCAACCGGCATCAATTGCAATGCCTCAGTCCATCCTTTGATAACTCCCGTTACAGGAAACGTTGCCGGCTCACCGCGCTTGTATGAGCTGTCAAACTCTGTGCCATTGATCAGCGTGCCCTTGTAATTGCATACCACGCTGTCTGAGGCAGTTGGCTTGGGCCCGTTTCCTTCTTTCAGAATCTTATATTGCAAGCCGCTGGGAAGCGTTTTAACGCCTTCTTTTGTCTTGTTGGCGGCCAAAAACGCATCGCCTTCCTTCTTGTTGGCGTCTCCCTCTTGCGCCGCTTTCGCCTGCTGCTTTTCTTGCATTTCCTTCTGGAGTTGCATCAACGCCGTGCGCGCTTCATCTTCCGTCAGCAGTGTCTTGCCGCCAGCCAGCGCGTCCTTCATGCCCTGGAGCAACGCGGGAGTGTCCACGTCGATGCTCTGGCGATGCAGGCCGGTGCCCCAGTTCATGCCGATCGCATAGCTGGCTTTCTGCTTGGTGGTGGTGAGAGCGGTCACGGGCTGTGCCTTGCTCGCTGTGCCGGTTTTTGTGGCCGCCGATGGAGATTTCTTAGCTGCAGGTCCAGCCGACTTTTTTGCCGGCGGAGTCGGGCTAGGGGCCGCGGATGTTTGCGCCACCGCATTCCCCAGCAGTACCACCCCAGCGGCCAACATGGTTCTTACTACGATCAAAAGTTTTCTCATGGCTCTATTGTCACATTGCTCTAAAAATGGCGCAAATCGGCATGGCCAACCGCTCTGCTCTAGGCCGCATCACTTCGGGTTGTGCGACTTTGGAGATCCAAGGCGAAAGTTCTTGCTGCGGCGTTCTGCTTTCTGTTCCTGGCGATTGCAGGCTGGATTCTTCCGCCGCGCAATGTTTTAGCGCAAAGTTCATCGCCGACGCCAACTCCGACCGTCTCCCCGACACCGGATTTTGCTCCAAGTCCCAGCCCTACTCCGACTGCGACTCCAAAAGGTCCGACGCTCATTAATCCCAGCCCTACTCCGAATCCAACCTCAACTCCGACCGCGACTCCGACTCCAACGCCACTAGGCTCTCCCAATCAGAAGGCCTCGCCGACGCCAACGCCAGCACTAGTCCCTTTGACTTCTCAGTAACAGCCGCTCTTACTCCAGAGCGACGATCCTTGTCTTTCCGATTTCCGTAATTATTCCTTGACGCAATGTTCGATACCAGACAGTCTTTGTAAAATTCATAGGCTATCTGCAGAGAAAGGAACAAATATGGCAACTCCCTCGTTCAAATCCACTATTCAACCTTTTTTCACTCCGTGTTATCGCTCTCACATGATCAACGTGATGGGCCTGGATCTGTGGGACGCCGGCCAGGTGCAAAGCAGTTGGGACGACATTAATTCTGCCGTCACATCCGGCTCTATGCCAAAAAAAGGATGCCCAGAAGGTGTCTGGGATAAGCCGACACAACAACTTTTTCTCTCTGATTTTCTTGCCTGGAAGAATGCCGGCTATCCTCCATAACAGCGGTGTTGTTCCTTGCTCTCGTCATTTTCTCTTTCCATTGGTTAACTGGCTATTGAGCGTGCCTGCTCACGCGCGAAGAAAGGATCACCATGGTAGTAAGCTGCATGTTTAGAAGGAGTGCCGGCCCAATTCTGGCCGGCATTGTTCTTTTGGCTCTTTGTTCCACTGCATGGGGACAAGCGCCCACACCCACACCCATGCCAATCTGCACTCCTCCAACTCCTTCCATCTCTTCACCCACGCCTCCCACAGACGCTGAATCCTGTGCGAACAATGGTATTACCCAATTCGACGATTTCTCTTGGCGCAGCTTCATTGCAATGATCTGGCCGGCGGCCAAGGGCCAGCGCGGTGTCCCCGATCCAAGTCAAACCAGCTTCCCCGTCAATGTGCCGCTGGTGTTTGAAACCTACAAAGCAGACTGGGAAAGTTTTCCACCTTCCACTTCTCCCAATCCCCCACCTGCTCCGGCGCCGTGGTCGAGCTTTGCTGGGGCGACCAATCCTTGCGGATCGTCTGTGAATGTGGGCTGGGGTGATGTGCTGCTTGCTGCAGACACAAAATTTGGCAACCTGGGGCTTGCAGGTTTTGGCAATTTCTTTGTTGGTCCCATTATTTCCAGCGGATTTGCCGAGAGCACGGCACAACAGCACTACCTGCGCTACCAGGCTTCGTATAACCAGACGGAATACAACCAGATTCTCAATAACAAGTGGTATCTGCAGGCGAATCTTGGCAATGTGACCTTCTGTTCGAATGGGGCCACAGTGGGCGGGCAGCAGTGTCCAGCAGAAAACAGCATTGATCTGAAATCTTCCTGGATGGATATGGATGGTGTTCCTTCGAATCTTCAATCCCGCTACTACACAAAACAAGCCTGGGTCTATGATCCAGTGAGCCAAAAGTGTTCCCAGCGTACGATGGGTCTGGTGGGCCTGCATATAGTCTCCAAGACCCCCGCACGTCCGCAGTGGATTTGGTCCACCTTTGAGCAGATTGATAACGTTCCGGTGGTGACGGGAGCAACACCAACCAGCAATAATCAATTCAACCTGAATGACGGTAACGCCGCCAATACCATGCCTCCCTCAGATCCCTATTGCGTGCCCGGCCAACCCGGAAACCAGAATGGATGCCCCGGTACCCCGCCTCCGCCTAACGTAATGCCGGATGACGCTTCACAAGCGAAGCGTTTTAATGTAACCCGGACCCAGCCGATTGGAATTGGTTATCCTACGCCAAAAACGGACCAAACTACTCCGGCAACCAATGCCCGTTATCAGGCATTATTGGCCAAGGCCGTACCCAACACCCCTTGGCAGTATTACCAGCTGGTAATGACGCAGTGGCCGGTCCCAGGCAAGACACCATCGAATGCTGGTGATCCTGCACACTCGGTACCCGGCACCATTCCAAGTCTCTCATGCGTTCAGACTGTTAAGGGCCATTATCCCCAGCAATGCAGCTTTGCCAACGTGACCATGGAGACGTTTGACCAAAGCAGCATTTACAGCGGATGCATGAACTGCCATAACTTCACGGCACACCCCAACGGGCCCGGTACGCCGGGGAATGATTTCCTCTGGTCTCTGGCGGTGAATGCTTATGCTCCGCCTGCTCCCGCCGGACTCACCGCAGCAGCCAAGGCCCGCTCCAGGGTTGCGCCTTCTAGCCTTGCTGCCTTCCAATCGTTAATGAAGTTGCAACATGACGCGATTAGCCAAAACAAGAAGCTCCTCAAAACTAAAGCCGCAGCCAAGCCCAAAGCGAAGGCTCCAGCTAAGAAAGCAACTAGTCCGGCTAAAACACCAGACAAATGAGAGGAAGATAGAAGGATAATCTTGCTCAATAAAAAACCCGCCAGCATTTTGCTGGCGGGTTTTGGTTAAATTGCTGATTTGCGATTAGTTGCTGTAGAGCAGCACTCCATCGCTCTTTTCTGCGCCATCACCCACCGGGCGGTAGAACAGTTGATCGCCTTCAAGGTAAACCTCTATGAACGCCGGACGCGTGGTGATGGTGCCCTGGATCAACGCCTCAGACAGCGGATCTTCAATATACCGCTGCAAGGCCCTGCGCAATGGACGCGCACCGTAGCTGCGGTCCACCAGCGTCTTATCCAGAATCCACCGTTTCGCTTCTTCGGTCACTGTGATCGTGATGTGGCGCTGCGCCAGGTTTCCGTTGAGCTGCTGTACCAGCAGTTCCAGGATCTGGATCAGGTCCGCATCGGTCAGTGCCTGGAAGAGAATCACTTCATCCAAACGGTTCAGGAACTCAGGGTTGAAGGTCTTCTTTACTTCCTGCTTGACTAGTTCTTCAACCTTGTCGTGGACCATCTCTTCCTTGTCCAGCGAGAAGCCGAGGCCTTTGCGTTTCATCAAGTGCCGCGCGCCGATATTTGAGGTCATCACGATGATTACGTTCTTGAAATCCACCGTGTTGCCCAAGCCGTCAGTGAGCTGGCCGTCTTCAAGCACCTGCAACAGGATATTGAATACATCCGGATGCGCTTTCTCGATTTCGTCCAAAAGCACCACTGAGTAAGGTGACCGCTTCACACGCTCAGTTAGCTGTCCGCCTTCTTCATAACCCACATATCCCGGAGGCGAACCGATCAGCTTGCTGACCGAATGTTTCTCCATGAACTCTGACATATCGAAGCGGATGAGCGATTTGTCGCTGCCAAAGAGGAAGTGCGCCAACGTGCGGGCCACTTCGGTCTTGCCTACGCCCGTCGGTCCCAGGAACAGAAACGAACCGATGGGGCGATGCGGAGATTTCAAACCGGCACGTGAGCGACGGATCGAGCGGGCCAGGGCGCTGATGGCCTTGTCCTGCGAGATCACGCGCTTGTGCAGCTCTTCTTCCACGCGCAGCAGCTTCTGTGTCTCTTCTTCCTTGATGGAGGTTACGGGCACGCCGGTCCAGCGGCTTACCACTTCCTCAATGTCTTCGCGGGCCACAACGCCGGTGGAAGATTCATCCAGGTGATATTTCTCGCGCAGGGCGCGCAGGTTCTCGCGCTCTTTGCGCTCTTCGTCGGAATAGAAACGCGCCTTTTCGAACTCATGGTTCGCAATGGCGTTCTCCATCCTGTGAACGATAAATTTGATCCGCTTCTGGACTTCCGTAATTTCTTCCGGAAGCGAAGTCTGGCGCAGCTTTACGCGCGCTCCGGCTTCATCCAAAAGGTCGATAGCCTTGTCCGGCAGAAAGCGGTCTGGAATGTAGCGGTTGGAGTGATACACCGCGAACTGGATCGCTTCGTCCGTGTAGCTTACGGCATGAAACTTTTCATAGCGCTCTTTAATGCCATAGATGATCTTGACCGCCTGCTCTTCACCTGGCGGTGGGACCTTCACGGCCTGGAAGCGCCGTTCCAGCGACCGGTCTTTTTCAATCGACTTGCGGTATTCGCCCGGCGTAGTAGCGCCGATGCACTGAATTTCTCCGCGTGAAAGCGCGGGCTTCAGGATGTTTGCGGCGTCCAGCGAGCCTTCCGCCGAGCCGGCGCCGACCAGCGTGTGCAACTCATCGATAAAGATGATGCAATTCTGGCTTTCCATCAGCTCTTTCATGATGGTCTTCAGGCGCTCTTCAAATTGTCCGCGATACTTGGTTCCAGCAACGATCAGGGAAAGATCTAGCCCGAGAATTCTCTTGTCAGCCAGGAATGACGGAACGTCGCCATCGGCAATGCGTTGCGCCAGTCCTTCAACGATTGCGGTCTTGCCCACGCCGGGTTCGCCGATCAGCACCGGATTGTTCTTGGTGCGGCGGCACAAAATCTGTATCACACGCTCAACTTCGCCTTCACGGCCAACGAGCGGATCAAGCTGGCTATCCATGGCGGCCTGGGTCAGGTCGCGAGAGAACTCCGCCAGCAGGGAAGATTCACGATTGGAACCGCCGCGCTGCGGCTGCGCCTTTTCCTGCGTGCTGCGCGCCAGCTCTTCGCGAATAGCGCTCAGGCGCAGTCCACGCTCATGCAGAATTTCGGCGGCAAAGCACTTTTCTTCACGCAGCAATCCCAGCAGCAGGTGCTCCGTGCCAATGTGCTTATGGCTGAGGCGTTCCGCCTCTTCCGCTGCGTAGGCCAATACCCGTTTGCACTCATTGCTCAAAGGCAGGTCCACTGAAGTGGAAACCTTTTCCCGAATGGTGGTGTGCCCTTCAATCTGCTTGCGGATGGACTCTACCGACGCATGAGAGCGCAGGAAGCGATTGGTCAACGCTTTGTCTTCGCGCAACAAGCCCAGCAGCAGGTGCTCCGTTTCTATATACGGAGAGCCGAACTGGCTGGCTTCGTATCTTGCGAAGAAGATTACGCGCCTGGCTTTCTCTGTGTACCGCTCGAACATATTCCCCTCACCAGATGCTCCCAGTCACCTCTGCCGGAAACATCTCTCTATCTCTCTGGCTGCGAACTGCGCACCCCACCAGAAAGAAGCCTTTCTGTCCTGCCAGCTGACCCTCCGTCACGAGGGGGCGTCAAATTGCTGCGCCGGACAAACCTACCATCTGCCAAATCGGCAGAAAAACCTAAACCTATCCCTTGCCCCTTCTCGCTAATTCAGCGATGCGGGCAACACTTCCTCGGCCATGCCGTGATGCAATCGCAATACACGATCGCAGCGGCGCGCAAATTCAAGGTTGTGAGTGACGATAAGGGAAGTGAGCCGGTACTCTCGATGAAGTCGCTGCACCAAAGCGAATACCATCTCCGCGGTACGGTTATCCAGGTCGCCTGTTGGCTCGTCCGCCATCAGGATTCCTGGGCCTGTTACCAGGGCCCTGGCCAGGGCCACCCGTTGTTGCTCACCGCCGGAAAGCTCTCCTGCGCGATGATGACTGCGGCTCTCTAATCCAACTTCCCGCAACCATACGCCGGATTTCTCCATGGCGTTACGGTACGCGGTTCCTTGCATCAAGAGCGGCATTGCAACATTCTCCTGCGCCGTAAATTCCGGCAACAGGTAGTGAAACTGCCAGACAAAACCAATGGTCCGATTGCGAAAATCCGCTGCGGCATCGTCTGTAAGTTTCGCTACGGGAATCTGGGCGCAGTATACGTCACCTGCGGAAGCACGATCAAGAGCACCAAGGATGTGCAACAAGCTGCTCTTACCGGCGCCGGACTCGCCCACGATAGCCAGCATCTCTCCCTTCCTCACCTGGAAGGACAAGTTTTCAAAGAGCACCAAATCTGTTTGACCAGACTTGTAAACCTTTTTAAGTCCACTCACGCGAACGATTTCGGGCTGCAGACCTGCTTGTTCTATTGGATGCACCGGCCCGCCTCAATGGTGCAACCCTGAGTATTTCCCAGCATTTTCACTGCCTTTCCCTGCGCTGACCAGGCCTGCTTATATAAACCCATGTGACTAAAGTTAATCTCTAAAATTTGCCGTACGAAAGTCCTTGAGATTTCATTAAACTTCCTAATTCTTTCCCAACAGCAACTCCAAGCCTTTCAACATCTTCCGCTCATGGTGACCGTGAAGCAATGAGGTCTTTCACTCATAGCGTAATGCTTCCGCGGGCAAAACGCGCGCCGCTGACCAGGAGGGATACAGAGTGGCAACAAACGATATCAGCAGCGCTACGGCTGCAATCAACACGCCATCAATCAGCCGAGGTGCAAAAGGGAGGTAGTCAATGGAATAAACTTCCGCTGACAAGGCAATAAAATGGTATTTCGCCCCCGCTATGGCGACGCCATAACCCAATACCAATCCAGCCACGGTGCCGATCACCCCTATCAGCACTCCCTGGAACATGAAAATACCCCGGATCTGCCGCCGTTTTGCTCCCATCGAGATGAGTACCGCCACATCTTTCGTCTTCTCCATCACCATCATGATCAAAGAAATAAGAATGTTCAAAGCTGCGACGAAAACAATCAATCCAATCGTCAGGAATGTCACAACCCTCTCCAGCCGCAGCGCCCGGAACAATGCCCGATTTTCGTCCATCCAGTTCTTGGCCACAAAGCCGGGTCCGGCTGCTTTCTCCAGAGTGTTGCCCACCTGTTCAGCTTTATACAGGTCGTCAATCTTGAACTCTATGACGGATATCACAGTGTCCGGCAGGCTGAAGAGCCGCTGCGCATCAGAGAGGCGGATGAACGCCCAGGCACTGTCATAGTTATAAAAACCTGAGCGGAAAATACCCGCCACTTTGAATTGCTGGTATTTTGGCATCATCCCTATAGGTGAGAGCTCGCCTTGCGGGCTAATGATCATGATGGTCGAGCCCACGGTAGCGCCTATCGTCTCAGCCAAGTCCTTTCCCAGCACGATTGGCGGGATGGATTTGCCACTTTTACAAGCTTCGTCCGTGTCGACGCAAGGTTCCAGCGCGGCAGCCGAACCAAGCTTTATGGATTTCAGTAGCTCGCTTACCCGATTTTCATATTCTGGGATAACGCCTTTTACCAGCGCACCGCTTGCCCGTGCTGCCCGTGTCGCCATCACCTGTCCGTACATCGCCGGCGCGACGCCCGTGACATGGGGCTCTTTGGCCAACCGCGTCATCAATGCTCGCCAGTCTTCAATGCCGTCATTCTGCACTCGTACCAGGTTGATGTGCGACTGCGACCCTAGCAACTGGTCCTGAAGATCTTTCTGGAATCCTGCGTTGATGGAAAGCGCGATCACCAGAGAAGCCACGCCAGCCGTCACGCCGATGACAGAAATCACAGTGATCACGCCGATCACTGCCTGCCGGCGCTTGGCCCGGAGATATCGCGCGGCAACAAAAAGCTCAAATCTCAACGTGAACTCCCCGGCCCCGACTTCTCTCGGGCAATTCTGGCATCGAGCATCATCAGTACAGCTTTTTGCCCTTGGGTCAAATGTTCTATTGAGAAGTCGTTGCGTGGTGTATACCACAATTGAGCATGTGCGAACTCTTTTGCCGTTATGTCCTCTGGCTCCTTACCGTATGTAGCCAGCACGATCTGCCTCACTCGTTCTAAATCTTGCCCAGATGATCCAGACGCGAGAAGACCATCAACGAAGGAATTCACCTCATCGAGCAAATGCGGAAATTGTGTCAGGTAGTAACGTACATCGATCGGGTCTTTGGGTTTAAAGTCAGTGTAGCGCCACTGCACCCCTCCTTCTACTTTCGTCCAGCCGTCAGGCGTGATTTTCCTAAACCACCAGGGATGCTGCACAGGAAAAGGATTCTTCGGTTGTGCCGCATCCTCGTCCGAAAAGCCACGTAATTTTTTTTCTGATTCTTCAGAAACGCCACGGCGGTCCAAATAATGTTCAAAGGGCTCCGTGATAACGGTGAAAGTTGCTGTTTTAACGGTGCCGGACCAGGAAGATCCCGTCGATGTTATGTAGCCGGCCATCTCCAAAATGCCATTGTCTAGGAATTGCAATGCAGGAGATTCGGATATCGATTGAAAGTGCTTTTCATCTTTCGCAAGAGAAACCAATCCCATCGAAATAGGAATGTGATACCGGACGCTGAGAGTCTTATTTTCGTTCGGCGCGAAGTTCATCCGCCAGACGAAAAGCGCGGCAAACTCGTCCGGAGACCTCTTTTTTCGGCGCACAAAGTTGATGTTGTACGTGGCCGTTTCATCTCGCGCGATGAACCCGTAATCTAAAACCCACTCTGTAGCATCCTCTCGAGAGTCACTCGCTCCCTCTCGGGCAAACTGCGAATCCACCGGAAATCCTACCTGTATTTCGACTGGCTTGGCGGAGAGATTCTGCAGAACAAAAGTACAAGAATATTCCGCCTTGTCCATACCCGAAACTCCGCCATCAAACAGGAAAGGGCCACGCTCAAGGACTATGTTTACATCTATTGAGACAAGCCGAACCTCCTTTGAGCTGATTTGATGGAGGTTCTGCCCGTTGCCGGTAAATACGCCGGCGTCAGCGAAGACGAGCGGCATAGGCAGAAACATTAACCATGCCGATACCACAGCGAGCCTGGATAGACATTGCCTCAGGGTGCTGGATTCTTTTCGCAACGGCTGAGATTGTCTCTTCGGTTTGTTGTTCATGCTGACATCCTCTGGAATGGCATGGGGATCAAGGGCACGCGAGCTTTGTATTCGCGATAGCGCTGCCCAAATCGTTTTTCCAATTCGTGTTCCTCAATCCATACCATCAGGGGAAATGTTCCGAGGGCGCTAATTGCCAGCAAAACAAAGCTCACCAGAAGACCACTGCCCACGCTCCAGCCGGCAAGATTTGCCAAATGTGCAAAATAAATAGGATGGCGCATGCGGGCATGTAGTCCCGTAGTTACCAACTCCTGCTCATGTTCCTGCGGACGCAGCTCTGCTTCACCGCTGAGCTTGTGCGCCCCAAATTCCGTGCGTATAGAAGTGTATGTCCTGAGACCGAAGAACATCAGAAGCGCTGCAGGGATCCACATCCACAGGGAAGAATAAAGACGTTCGGAGTGCCACGGCCATGTAGCCCAGACCAGGACAGAGATAATCGCCGCCCAGATTGGCAGCAACAGCAGATACGGTGAGCGATTCATTTTGCGCCAGAAATCCGCAAACGGGTGGATAGCAAACCAGAACAGCGGAATGCTGCTGTAGAGCACACTCACCATCCATGGGATGTGCAGCAGCTTTGCCTCCATTTCTGAATTGTAGCAGTGATTAGAATGGATATCGCAGTATCCGGAGAGATGCCGCTGCCTGCCCAAACCAAAAAGAAAATAGAGAAGAGAAAATCCGTCTCCTCGCCGAGCAGAAACAAGCGACAGGCGCGTACGCGTGTGAAGCCGGTCATCCGCTGCGTGATCTTTGACCTGGACGATACGCTCTATGACTGCCTTGGACAGCGCGTCCGCGTGACTCACCGTTACGCCGCCCAAGCCATGGTGGAAGCTGGGCTCAACGCAGATGCCGAAGCGGTTTATCGTGCACGCCTGCGCGCTTTTCGCCAGGACCCGATGCTGCGTCATATTGATGCCGAAGTCACTCGCCATTTCGGTGCGGAAAATCCTGAAGAAATCAGCCGCATTGCGCGCGAGGCCTATTTTAATTGCCCGGTCGGTAAACTCACGCTTTTCCCCGGATCATTGCCGCTGCTGCGCTTTCTCGCCAAACGCAGCGTCAGAAATTTCATTGTCAGCTTTGGTGAACCGAAGGTCCAGCGCGCAAAAGTGAAAGCTCTGGGGCTGGACCGTGAGCCGTCTGTCGAAAAAATCTATTTTGCTGACCGCAACAACGTGCTGACCAAAGAAGCAGCTTTCCGCAAAATCCAGAAGCGGACCCGATTGAGGTCCGACGAGATCCTGATTGTGGGCGACCGGCCCGCACGCGAAATCCGAGCGGGCAAGGAACTTGGAATGCATACCGTTCGAATACGCCATGGGGAGTTCAAGTCGCAAGAGCCAATCGGACCGGAAGAAGAGCCGGATTACGTGATCCAGGATATTTGCGAACTCAGCGAGCTGCCATTCCTCTGGGGAGCAGACGCTGTGGGAAAAAAATAAAGGGACCGCAGGAAGCAGTCCCTTTCAGATTGTGCCCGAATTCTATTCCGAGACAATGGCAATGCGCACCGGCAACTTGCCTACCGGATATGTCCCCGGAAGCTTTTTCATGGCTGCGCTTGCGGGATCAAAGGTAAAGACAACAAGCTGATTGGGGCTTGCCTGGACAACGATGACAAAATGGCCGGTGGGATCAATTGCAATCCGTTCCGCCCCGCTGCCCGCCGATTCCGACGTGCCGATCTGGCTCAATGAGGCGTTGGCTCCGACTGTGAAGATATGCACCAGACCTGTATTGTCCAGCGCGAGCAGGTATTTCCCGGTGGGTTCGACCACCTGGTCAATAAAGTCAAGCGTCGCGCTGGGCGGCACACCGGGCCCGGCAGTGGGATGGCCTGCGGCATCGAGCGCCCAGGCGTCGATAGCGCCAAGCGACCCATCGATTGAAAAGGCTGAGTTGCCGTTGGGTTGAACAGCCACTGCGCCTGACTCATTTACGCCACCCGGCTGCGGTGCCCCCAGGGTGCCATTGGCAGCGCGCGGAAGCACCAGAATCCCGCCCGCACCATGAAAGCCGGAGACACCGACAACGACGAAGCTGTTATTCAGCCCGATGCTGACTGGCTGGGCGCAAAGCTCGCACGTTCCAATCAGCTGGAAAGGAGAGCCGGGAAGCGGCGTGAGCAAGCCAGCGCCGCCGATGCTGAAGCCGTAGATCACCCAGTTGGCGTTGTCTGCAGAGAGGCCGGCCACGTAAATATCGTGAGCGTCAGCTGCCACCGCCGCACTTGCATTCACCTGCGCATTGCCGGCAGCCGTGGGTACGCCGGTGGTTGCATCAACTCGGTAACTGGTAACACTGTTGCCGCTTGCAACCGCGAGGAAGTTACCGCTGGATGCCAGCATTCCCGAGACCGGGAAAGGCGATCCTGTAGCAAGTGTGAGCGTGCCGTCTGGGTTGAGACGGTACGTGTCTGTCGGCTGGCCGGGCACCTCTACGCCATTGACGAAAACAAATGTGCCGTGTGCCGCCGGGGTCGGGGTGGGCGTCGCGCCTGGTGGCGTTGGGCTCGGGTTAGGAGTTGGAGTTGGGGTTGGCCGGGGCGTATTCGCGCTTACACCGCCGCAACCGGCAAGGAATGCGATCATCAGCAGGCCCAGAACGAGCGTACTCCAGGCAGAGAGGGATTTACTCATCAGATAATCTCCAGCCAGGGGAAGGTAGGATTGCTGCTGGATAAGAAATCAGAAGTGGAGCTGCAGGTTGGCTGGGTTAGGTGATTTTGGGAAGGCAAAAATTTTTGCAGAGAGAGAAAGGCCACGAATCAACGCTAATGTTTATAGATTCGCGCGAATTCGCGGCCAGTTCCGATTTATTTTGTTACGTACTTCGCCGTCGCCACATTTTCTGCGCGATCATAGACCCTCACCACCACAACGTGCTCTGCTGCCGGAGCAGGCGCAGCAACCGGAGCAGGCTTGCCTTTTTTCCGTTTCTGCTCCACAGGTTCTTCCGGTGCGGGTGGTGCGTTACTCAGCAGCACTGTCAAATCGTAGTTCTCGCTCTTGGCGTCTGAGAGTGCGCCCACCGGCTCAACATACTGCCAGTCGCCAGCGTCAATGGAATACTCGGCGCGCTTGATGGGTGAGCCATCATCGGCGGCATGGAAAGTGATGTGCAAACCCTGGGCTTCCACGCGTGCCGCCAGGTTCTCAATGCGCGGCGCGGTGTTATCCACCTCAAAGCGCAGGCTCTCTTTTTCGTCAGAGAGTGTGTCTTCCGGGCTGTGCGATGGCGCGTCGCTGGCGACAACTTTTACGGTGTAACCGCCATCGGGCAAGAGTCCGGATTCGAAGGAATAGAACTTGTCCGTCAGGTCGGATTTCAAGAGCTTCCAGTCGCGCTCATTGTCGCCACGGTAATAGACGGAGTACACCAGATTGTCATCGTTTTCGTCGTGCGCGGCCCAGCGGACTGCAATGGCACCACGATCTTTGTTGGCTGTCGGCGGATTCTCCATGTGACCGTTGCCAAATTGCTGTGGCGGCGGTCCCAGGTTTACGGCGATCGTCTCAGGGCCTGACATTTTTGGTTGAGGCTGGAAGCGCGCTCCCACCACAACCGCCACGTCGTCCACTACCGGCGCAACGTTTTTGGAAAGATAGTTGATTGCCACTTCATCGATCTGCGTTGGCGGATTTGCCGGCTTCAGCACGGCGCGCCACTGGATGAATCTGGCTGGCGGGACGTCCGTCCGCGCATCTTTGGCCAGGTCAATGCGCGCCCACGGGCTCCAGTTTCGATCGGGATTATCGACGTTGCCGCTGCGCGCAAACAGCTCAAAGTTGCCGCGGCCCCGGACCTCGGCCCGACCCCAGCGAGAGAATATTTGCGCATCCTTCACGTCGCTTTCAAAGGTGCCGTCTGGCTCCGTGCCGTTGCTCATCAGAAAAATTTTGCCAAGATTGCTGGTGGAACAATAAAGACCGCCACCCGGCGCTTTGCTGAATGCGCTTACCTGGTTGGCTGTGGCCCGCAGCAAGTCGGTATAGTCTCCGCTCTTTTCGATTGCGTAGATCCGGCCCTTGTTCCCGGTGCCTGCAATCAACCTGCCGGCTGAATCGAATGCCAGCGCATAAACGATATCTTCATGAGATGACCAAAGCCTTTTCGGAGAGCCGTCCGGCGCGATGCTGTAAACGTCTGATCCAGAGAGGCTCACGTTGCCACTGAATGGCGCTGCCGGCGGCGGAACGCCTGGCGCTGCAGGCGGATTCACGGGCGCGCTTTGGCCGCCCTGCTGAGTGCCGGAGCGCTTCTCACCCGTTCCGGCCGCATAGATATTGCCGGCCGCATCCACAGCAAGCGCGGTGATTTCTTTTTTAGGCGCGCTATAAAGCACAAATCCTTCGCCCGCAGGAGAGATGCGGTACACCAGGCCGCTGCCATCGGAACCGGCGATCAGGTTGCCCTTGGGATCAAACGCGAGCACGCGCATATGCGCTTCGTCGGACTTGAAGAAGACCGCGCCCTGTCCGTTCTTCTCTACGCGAAAAATTTCGCCGTTATCTCCCGTGGCGATATACAAACGGCCTTGCGCATCGAACTCCATGTCCCAGATGTATTTGGTTTTTGGATCGAAGAAAGTTTCCGCCGTGAATTCCGGTGTCGATGCCGCCCCGCCTGGTTTGCGCGTGATTCGATACACCTTGCCATCGGGTGATGTTGCCGCGTAAACTGCGCCATCCTGGCCCAATGCGATGGATTGCACCTGTAATTCTTTGGGCTCAAAGATCACACTGGATTTGCCATCGGGCGTTATGCGATACACCCTCCCTGGCGCTCCGGTGGCCGCGTATACAGTGCCGTCTTTGTCCGCAGCAATACTCCAAATGAAAGAGGATGGGCTGGTGTAGATAGCTTTGAACGCCGGCGCAAGCTCAATCTGCCCTGTGCTGCGGATCGCGATGCCGCGCGCCGTGCCTTTTTCAAACTCGTCGTAACCGGTTTCTTTCCATTGGCGCGTGCCTTCAGCAACGGCCAGAGTCATAAAAGCAATAACAATAAAGACAAAAAGAAGATTTTTTTTCATGATTAGTAATTTAGGGTAGCAGTTTCTGAAATCCCGAGCCTAGTGCGGGATCGCTATCAGCTTCCGAGATTTTCGATTCAACACGCCGGTTCCTTTTCAACTCTCCGTTCGCGTTCCTTCGCTTATGCCGAGAAGCACCAGTTGGGCCGGGTCACGGAACGCGATGCTGTTTGCAACGAAGATACAGCGGCGGAGGTATGCCAGCAGGAAATACCTCATCGATACAACATGACAAAAAACAAAAGACATTACGCTCCACTCGGGATTCTTAAGGTCGCCGGTCCATCCATAGCGATGTACGCGTAGGATCCCTCGCTAAGGACGAGGCTACGGAAGCTGGGCTCGGCACCGCACGAAAAAATTATTTAATGCTGACGCTGATAATCTGCGCGCCACTTACCACGTAGCCGACAGGCGTTGAAGCTTCATTCACCGCCGACTCGTTGAAGACCACCATCTCCTGCGTTGCGCGCATGCCTTCCATTACGTTCATCACGGAAAGAGGCACGGCGGGCATTACCTTGTCTTCCACCGTCGCTTGCGGGTTGGCTTCCAGCAAGGAAACATAGAGATGATCATTCAAGTGTTCTTTGTTGAGTATTTCAATCGTTGAGTGCAAATCCATGCGCCGTCCCATGGCCGGAGTGGAGCGCCGTGCGCGGTCCAGCGTTTCTGCGTCGCTCACCAGAATGCGCAGTGAACCTTTGGGCGCCGACGTGGGCACACGAACGGGAATGCGCCGTACAATACGGTCGCCGCGATAGGGCCGCAGAACGGCCTCAATCGTGATCTCGTCACCGGGACGCGCTTCGGTCACATCTGTGCGGGCGCTTTCCAGCACGGCTGCTCGGCGTTCTGGCTCCAGATCAAATTCAAGATTTACGCCACTGACCGTGGGAGCTTCAAAAGGATTGTCATAGATGCGGCCAAAATGCTCGCCCAGCGACATGGCTACAGAGTATGCCGTGGGATTTGCGTCTATGGGAGAAAACATGTTGGTGAGGCGCACGTCGGAAAATCCATTGACGTGGATGCGGCCATTCATGCGGTAAGTCGTCTCTTCGCCGTACTGGTTCATGCCCATCAATGCGTTGTAAACCGTGGTCATCATCATCACGGGCGTGAGCTTGGCATTGTTCAGGACTTCATAGTGATACTCGCGCGGGCCGCTGGGGCCATGAATGCTCAGCGTTACGGGAATCATTTTGGGATCGCGATCAAAGCGGCCAAGAATCCCGGTATGGCGGTCCTGAACGAATGCACCGACTGCTTCCGTGGTGTTGATGATCTTGAAAGCATTCAGCGGTGATGAAAGAGTTGCCACCACATTGGCTTTCGTCATCGGCATATCCACCATGCCAAATTGCATCAGCGGATGCCCACAAGCCAGCAGGTGGTCTTTATCCATATAGGTGACCGTGCAGGTTGCGGCAACGTCCATATCACCGCGGACCATAATGGCGCTCACTGCGGAACCTGGAACCAGAGGTTCAGGCTGCTTATCTTTGCTGGCGGAGCCGACGCCCATCACCGGCGTAATGCCGACTGCGGACAAAGCCGGCGCAAACTGCTTAATCGCCGCTTCGTTGAATCCGTTGAAGACGAAAGGAGCATCAATGGGCGTGAGGTACTGCGCATAGCTCTGGATCGGATTGCTGTCATCTTTGCCGGGCGTGCTGGTTCTTGACGCGCCAGAGACGCGCGCTACGGCCGCTGCTCCACCCTGCGGGATGCTCTGGTCAAACTCATTGATCTCCAGCATCTGTTCAATCGGAGTTACGCCGGCAATGGGCTCTTTGGAAAACTGGCCAATGCGGTAGGCAATTGCGCCCAGCAGCTTGCCGTCAATATAGACCGGGCTGCCGCTCATGCCCGCAACCACGCCGGTAAACTCGGGCTTCTCGCCCACGAGCTTTACCAGCACCACGTCACTTTTGGGGCCGTTCAGGTTGCGAAGCACGCCCAGCACTTCCACGCCCATGGCTTCGGGCTTGGTACCCTGAAAAACGGTGTAGCCAACGCCCTTCATGCCCGGACGTACTTCATCCACCTTCATAATCTTTGTTTGGGCAGTATCTGGCTGGGCGGGCAGGCTGGCGGCAAGTGTCTGGGCATGGCCCAGGCTCAGAAAAACGAAGAGAACGTTCAGCAGTACAGCGGCTTTTTTCATACAACAGACCAGTGCTGCAAATACAATCGTACGAACCGGCCCTGCAGCGCGGGGAAAAATGGCTTCTAAAAAGCTGAGTTCGTGCATCTATACTAATGTAGAACCTCATAAAAAGGCAGTGTGAAATGCTCTTAATACACGCATTCCAACCTCATCGTATTTCTAAGGCGAACGCCTGCTGGCGTTTGTTTGCAACGCTTTCATTAATGGCCGGCTTGTGGCTGGCGTGCCCAGCGGCGCAGGCGCAGAGCGGGCAGGACCAAGCCAGTCCTACGCCCACCCCTAAAGCCAATGCACCCGCCGATGCCGGAGGCCCACAGGGCGATATCGGCCCAATTGCGGTGCCCAAAAAGAAGGAAGAGCCGCCGCCGAAAGACGACGCTCCCAAGACTCCCAAGAAAGTTGACGGGCTGGATAACTTCTCCATGCGCGTGGCCTCTCAACTGGTTACCGTGGACGTTGGGGTGCTTTCCAAAGACGGCGCCTTCATCCCCGGACTGAAGAAGGAATATTTCCGTGTCCTGGAGGATAACGTCCCCCAAACCATTAGCAGCTTCAACCAGATTCAGGCCCCCATCACGGCGGTGATGTTGGTGGAGTTTTCCAATAACCAGTACTTCTACAGCTTCCAGATCGATTCCATTAAATCGGCCTACGTCTTTGCCCAAACTCTGAAAAAAGACGATTGGATCGCCATGATCTCCTATGACCTTAGGGCGCATATTCTTGAGGACTTCACCCAGGACAAGCGGGCGATCCTGGGCGCAGTCAGCAGTTTGCAGCCGGGAATGGCCATGAGCCAGGAGACAAATCTTTTTGATTCGCTCTATGACACGATTGACCGTCTTGAGAACATAGAAGGCCGCAAATACATCATCCTGATCAGCAGCGGGCGAGACAGCTTCAGCAAGCACACGTTGGACCAGACGCTGAAAAAAGTCCAGGCGTCAAAGGACATTGCCATCTATACCGTCAGCACCGGCAAAGCCCTGCTGAATTATGCCGAGACGCACGGCCTGATGAGGTACCTGTGCCCCATTACCGAATTCAACTGTAATATGACATTCCTTCAGGCCGATAACCAGATGAAGACATTTTCCAAGATGACCGGTGGAAAGTGGTACGAGCCCATCTTCGACGGCCAGCTGCGTGAAATCTTCGGCGACATCGGCCAAACCATCCGGAACCAGTATGCGATTTCATACCATCCCACCAATCACACGCAAGACGGCTCTTACCGCAAGATCAAGGTGGAACTGGTGGATGAAACCGGCCACCCTTTGAAGATGAAGGATGAGAAGGGCAAGGAAATTAAATACCAGATTGTCGCTCGCGAGGGCTACAAGGCGAAGCAGCAGGTGGAGTAAAGAATTTGGTAATTGAGTAATTTGGTAAATGAGTAATTGAAAACCTGCGGCAAGGATTGCGAATGATCCTGGCCATCACAGGTTTTTGTTTTTCATTTACCCGATTACCAAATTACCCGATTACCAATTGGTTTAATGGAAGTAATGCCGCAACATCACCAGCATTCCCACGCCCAGAAAGACTACCAGCGCAGTCCGGATTCCCGGGTCTTTGTTCACTTCAGGGATCAGATCGGATGCAGCTACGTAAAACGTAACGCCCGCAGCCAGAGGTAATCCGGCGGTGAGCGTGCGGCTAAAAATTGACATGGTGAGCACGCCTGCGACTGTCGCTAGACCTAAAATTCCAGAAGCCGCCCAGGCCACGGCCTTGCTGCGTCCGCTGGCCAGCATGATAGAGGAAGCGGTGAATCCTTCCGGGACCTTGTGCAGAATTACCGCCAGAAAAATGATCCACCCCAGCCAGCCGGAGATCAAAAAACCGGAAGCAATGGCGATACCATCAAAAAACGTGTGGATCACTAATCCGAAAAGCACTGAATAGCTACGCCGCCGAAGGGCAAATTCTTCCGCGTGGGTTTCTTCACCAAAGTGGAAATGGCCGGTAATGGTGTGTTCAAAGAAGTGGACCAGAAAATAACCTATCAACATCAGCAGGGAAGCCTTTGGGCCGCCGATGGCAATGCTTTCCGGTAGCATTTCCAGAAATGCCGTGCCCAGCATGAAGCCGGCGCCCAGCGCCACAAAGTAGCGCAGATAGCGGCGTTCCCAGTCTTTTTGGACGATGACTGCGCCGCCAAGGCCATTAGCCAGAGCGGCGGTCAAACCCAGCAGAATGCTAGTAGTAATGGGGTTCATGAAAGGGAATCAATGAGGATAGCAGAATCAGCCGCTGTGCCGGATATGCATCACGTCGCCATCCTGCACAATGTACTCTTTGCCTTCCAGCCGCAGCTGTCCTTTAGAGCGAGCATTGGCTTCTGAGCCCGCATCCAGCAAGGTGTCCCAGTGAATGGTCTCCGCGCGGATGAAGTGCTTTTCCAGATCGGAATGGATTGCGCCGGCGGCGTTCTGCGCGCGCGACCCGCGAGGCACGGTCCAGGCGCGGCACTCGTCTTCGCCGATGGTGAAGAATGAAATCACCCCCAGCAATTCATAGGTTTTGCGGATCAGCCGCGTCAGGCCGCTCTCTTTAAGTCCGTAGCTGGAAAGAAATTCCTGCGATTCCTCGTCACTCATATCGGCGAGTTCGGCCTCGACTTTGCCGCAGATTGCAGTGGCTCCGGCGTTCTTGCGCGATGAGATTTCCTGCAATCCAAATTTGGCGACAGCATTTTCCAGGTCCGCGCCCAGCGTCTGCGATTCATTCACGTTCAGAACGTAGAGAATCGGTTTCTGGCTCAGGAACATGAAGCCGCGTATGCGTTTCTCGTCATCGGCGGTGATTTCCATTTCGCGCAGCGGCAGCTCTTTTTCCAAATGCGCCTTGGCGCGCAGGATCAAGTCATTTTCCCGCTCCAGTTCCGCATTCTTCATCTTCTTCAGATCTTTTTCCAGGCGCTCCAGGCGTTTTTCCACTTGGCCCAGGTCGCTCACGATCAAGTCAAAGTCCACGGTCTTGGCGTCGCGGAGAGGATTGATGTCGCCTACGTGCGGGATGGAAGGATCGTCAAACGCGCGTAGAACGTGGGCCAGCGCATCGACAGTTCGCAGGGCCGTGAGGAAGGCGGTTTCCTTCAGCGCTTCCTGGCCAATCGCGGCCACGTCAGCATATTCCACCACGGCATGCGTCAGTTTCTTGGGATTGTACTGAACCGCCAGCCGATCAAGACGATCATCGGGGACCTTGGCGATTCCCAAATGCGCTTCGCGAGGATTGGAATGCCCGCGACTCGATACGTCCACTTTGGTCAGAATTTTGAACAGAGATGTCTTGCCCACCTGCGGCAGGCCGATAATTCCTGTTTTCATTGTTTATGTCGCTGCGCTCCAAACCGCCAATATGACCCGTATTTGTAGGCTCTGTTCGGCGCCTGATGCAGCGGGCTCGGCGCGTAGTCGGCCTCGCCCTTCTTCCTTTTTAGTTTATGTCGCTGCGCTCCAAACCGCTAGACGGTAACGCCCCGAATGATTTTACTAATACATCGCGCGGTCTTGACCTGTGTGCGGTCTCGCCTTGCACGGAGCAAACAGGAGTTAGCAATTAGCCTGAGTATTGAAGCCTTGAATTGATTGTACCAAGTGAAATGCCTGGATCCGGAAACCGTACATTTAAGGACTTGGTTTCTGGACCGGCGCCCAGGCGCTCGGGTCATTGCTTTGGCGGTGGGTACTTTTTGAACATTTCCGAGACGGCTTTGTTGGCCTGCTCCAGCAATTTGCTTCGCTTGTTGTAATCCATTTTGCCTTTGGCGATTGCTCGCCACACAAGATGTTTCTGTCTGGCATCTATCAGGTCAACGGTAATTGTGCCGTGCATGATCTGCGGGACAGGCGTAGCCGGCAATGAACCGCCCCACATTGTGGTGCCCGGCATGGCATAGCCTCCAGTCCCTGTGTAGCCGGGTTCTGCTGCATATCCGCCCACCACCTCACCGGCTCCGCCATAGGACTGCACCAGCAGATCGGCATTGCCTTCCACTTTGCGCAAGCCTTTTTCATTTAGCTCGTAGTCAATATCGTAGTCGATAATGGTTGCCAGTATGGGGTTCGTTGCGGGTGTCGCGCGGGGAATCCAAGCGTAGGTTTTATATTGGCTGAAATCTGCGGACTTGTCATACCCGGTCTTGATCTTTTGTGCATACGCGGTGGCTGCAATTAGGAGAAAGAGCATGCCCCGAACGACCGGCCTCAGCCATATTCCACGCATTTTCATTCCATCCACAGATCTGAAAATTGATCTCTCTCCAGCAGATTAGGAGGGCCAGTTCAGGCCTGCAACCCGTATTTTTGACAGCCGCTGCGCGCGATGACACACAGCCTTGAAGGGAAGCAACGAGCTATAGCGGAAGACGGCGCAACTAGTTACTGTTTCCAAATCGCCGCGCGGTCAATCCCACAATGCCGATCCCTAGCAGCAATACGCCACCTTCCAGGCGAGTGGACCACGCATGCAGGCGATCGAATTCGGCGCGTTGAACAGCAAAGGGCGTTGGCAGATCGCCGATCTCCATCTCGGCTCGTAGTTGCTTCATACGCGGCGTGATTCCGAATTGCGACACCATGGTGAAAGCCAGCATCAGCACAATAAAGACATGACTCACCATGAACGGCCTGAGTTGAACGTGCTTCTGCCAGTTGTAGCCAAGCGAGCAAATCAGAAAGACGACGCCGGAAGCCAGTCCCATCCAGTGAAGCTTGCTCAGCGTGGCGTTAACGACGTTGCCGGCCAGTCTCGTGGTAGGAAGGACGCTAAACAGAGTGGGCGCCAGCACGAATGCGAAAAAGATAATGCCGCCGATCCAGACGATCAGGGCCAGCAGCATGAGAAACTTCAGGAACCACATGTCGGAAAGAGTATAGCTGTTAAGAAAATCAGCCGCGAATCAACGCGAATGAACACGAATTGGGAGAGATTTGGAATTTGTGTTTAAGAAACGCATTCCGGCGAGTGCGGATGCGCTGTTTGCAGCGCGCAAACTCAGGTTTTCAATTACCAAATTACTCAATCACCAAATGTTTTTTTGGATTCGTGTTCATTCGTGTTGATTCGCGGCTAGGTTTTATACCGGAATAGGCACGGACTGAACAATGTCTCGGAGAATATTGTCGCCCTGGTCTGACTTCTTCAGCGTGGAAGAATAGCGAGCGTTTACCACGACGCGGTGCGAGAATACGGGCACGACGAGTTGCTTGAAGTCGGCTGGGGTGGCAAAGCGACGGCCTTCCAGGTACGCCATGGCTTGCGCGGCACGATAGAGCATGAGCGATCCGCGCGGCGAGACGCCAAGTGACAGCGTTTCAATCTCGCGCGTCTTTTTGACGATGTCCAGCGCATAGTCCACCAGCGAATCGTCCACTTTCACCTGTGTAACTTCATCCTGCATGGCGATAATGTCTGCGCCAGTAGCGACCGGCTTTACTGAATCCAGGCGGGCCGCGCCGGCTTCAGAGCGCAGAATCTCGCGCTCATTGTCGCCTTGCGGATAGCCCATGCGGACGCGCAGCAGAAAACGATCAAGCTGCGATTCTGGCAGCGGATACGTGCCGTGATGCTCGATCGGGTTTTGCGTAGCGATCACAAGAAACGGTTGCGGCAGCGGATGGGAATTGCCATCCATGGTGACCTGGCCTTCATTCATCGCTTCCAGCAGAGCTGACTGTGTTTTTGGCGTGGTGCGATTGATTTCATCGGCCAGCAGAACATTGGTAAAAATCGGACCAGCTTTGAATTCGAATTGGCTTTCTGACGCGGAGAAAACCGAGATTCCTAACACGTCAGACGGCAGCATATCACTGGTGAACTGAATGCGTTGAAAGCTGCAATCCAGCGCCCGTGAGAGAGCGTGGGCCAGTGTGGTCTTGCCAACCCCGGGTACGCCTTCAATCAGCAGGTGGCCGCGTGCGAGAACGGAAACCAGCGCAAGACGCAAAACTTCATCGTTGCCGCGAATGATCGTCTTGAGCGACTGCTCAATGGCAGCGGCTCGCGCGCTGGTGCTGCTGGTGGAAGACTGAATTTGGGTGGACGCCATCGACTTGGGTTCTATTGTATCGCTGTATCGCACGCTAAGGGATCCGTTTCCTTACCACTATGCGGTGATTCTCCCGGTTGCTCAAGCAACGAAAGGGCTGATACTGATGCCCAAAGTAACCTCAGCGCCCTTCTAAGTAGATCGCATGAGTGCGGGAAAATTGCGCTGAATAAGAATCGGACCTGAACGCCGCCTTCCGTAGGCGGCGTCTCTGAAAACGGCGTTTTATCGCTGAAATTCTTCAGGCTGTCCTGTGAGCCTTTCAATTCTCTTGGCAATCGGTGGATGCGTGGAGAAAAGATTCCCGATGCTCGCCCCCGTGAGCGGCTGAATGATGAAAAGATGCGCCGTGGAAGGCGAAGCGATCATGGGCACTCTCTTTGAATAAGCATCAATCTTTTGCAGAGCGCGCGCCAGCGCATAAGGATTGTGCGTGATGCCGGCGCCAGTGGCGTCGGCTTCATATTCGCGAGTGCGTGAAACCCACAGTTGAATCAGCATGGCCGCCACAGGAGCCAGGATCAGCATAAGAATTCCGCCGCCGCGGTCACGATCATTGCGGTCACCGCCAAATCCGAACCACATTCCCATCCGGGCCAGCATGGTGATTGCGCCGGCCAGGGTCGCAGCAATCGAACTGGTGAGAATATCGCGATTGCGCACGTGCCCGAGCTCATGCGCCAGGACGCCTTCTAATTCGTCATCATCCAGGAGCCGAAGAATTCCCTGGGTTACCGCAACGGATGCATGGGCCGGGTTTCGTCCCGTTGCAAAAGCATTGGGTGAATCCGTGGGGATCACATAAAGCTTGGGCATGGGCAGGCCGGCTTTTTGCGTGAGCCGTTCCACCACAGAATAGATACGCGGCAGTTCTTCACGGCTGACTGGCTGGGCTCGGTACATGGCCAGAGCAATCTTGTCAGAGAAAAAGTACGAAATAAAATTTGTTACCCCGGCAATCGCAAAGCCGAGGATCATTCCGTTTTGTCCGCCGAAATAATCTCCCACCCCAATGGCCAGCAGGGTAAGCAGCGTCAGCAGAAAAACTGTTTTCAAGTTGTTCATACTCAAGTAGATGATAAATACCGCGGCAGGATTCCAAAAGCATAGACAGCAAACAAACAGGACTCACGAGACTTCTCTCGGATTCCAGAGCTGTTTTGTTAAGAGTAGTAAAGTTGCATATCAAAATTCCAAGCTGTTGAAACTAAAAGGCTAACTTCGCAAATTATTAAGGATTCTAATGATTTTCTAATGGATTGCTAACTGAGGATTGGGTACTCTCTCACAGGCCAATATCGTGATTGATAGGTTTCTGCAATGACAGGGCCACTTTTCACGGTATTTCCGGGCTTTCCCTTCGCAAAGCGTGCCTTCCGCGAAGATGCAGTTAAACGTTTTGAAACTGAAAGTCTGCAACATCTTAAGGAGCGCAGCTATGAGTCATAATGATGAGGGCTTTTTTCTATCTGAAAAAAGTTCAAAAGCAAGATTGCGGGAAGCCGAGAACGCTCGGAAAAACCGGGCGGAGATCGTAAAGGCATTTTCGCAGGGAAAAGTCACACGGCGTGAACTGGTCAAATGGGGCCTGATCACAGCAGGTGGCGCACTGGCCCCCATTCACGGCCTCAATCCGTTTGTTTCCAGCGCTTATGCCAGCGGCGGCGGCGCAGGCAACGGCATTCCCACCGGCGCACCGCCCAGCCCGACATTTGGAGTGCAGCCTTTCAGCACACCGATGCCGCGCTTTGACGTGGCCCAGCGTATCCCGAACCCCTTGACCGGTGGCTTGACTCCGGTTCCACAGGCGCAGTCTAACCAGACGCAGCAACCTCTGGATCCAGCCTTGGTCAACGGACAGACCGGCTTGACCGGTCCGGTCGAAGGCCGTCCACCGGGACCAATCTGGGCGCATCAGGGATTCGGTGATCACGCGCCTCAGGTCGGCTTTGAATGCTCGCAGGCACAGGCCAGCACGAACACCACCTACAATCCGCAGGTTGATCCGAAGTTCAACTGCGGCATCAATCCGGCAACCGCGTCCCCGCTGAAGTTCCATCCTGGATTTCCGACACAGAACCCGAACTCAGTGTGGACATTTAACGGCACCCTGCCACCCTACTTGGTGCAGGGCCGTTACGGCGAGCCGATCCTGCTCCGCCATCACAATCGTTTGCCTGCCGATGTTACGCAGAACAACGGTTTCGGGCGGAACACGATCTCCACGCACGAGCACAACGGCCACCACGGTGCGGAAAATGACGGCTTTACCGGCGCGTTCTTCTTCCCCAACCAGTTCTATGACTATCACTGGCCAATCGTGCTGGCGGGCTTCCGCTCCGTCAACACCGATGCGACCGATCCCCGGGCCGGCAGCCCCGCTGACAATGGCGGCATCAACAAGGTCCCGGGCGACTGGCGCGAAACCATGTCAACCCACTGGTTCCACGATCACATGTTCACGTTCACTTCACAGAACGTGTACAAGGGCAACGCTGCCATGTTCAACATCTACAGCGCGCTCGATCGTGGTGACGAAAGCGTGAATGACGGCGTGAACCTGCGCCTGCCTAGCGGCTCGTCCAACGGGAAGGGTTGGGGCAACCTGGATTATGACATTAATTTGATAGTCAACGAGAAGGCCTTCGATGCGAATGGCCAGCTCTTTATGGACATCTTCCAGTTTGACGGCTTCCTGGGCGACTTGATGATGGTAAACATGCAGTACAAACCGTACTTTGAAGTGGAGCGCCGCAAGTATCGCTTCCGCATCCTGAACGCCAGCGTTTCCCGCTTCTTCAAGTACGGCCTGAGCGACGGCTCAGCGATGATCCAAATCGCCAATGACGGCAACCTGCTCCCCAATCCTGTGGTGCAGACCGTCTCTGACGAACAGGGCATCGCCGAGCGCTATGACTGGGTGATCGACTTCTCGCGCTACAACATCGGCGACAAGGTGTGGATGGTGAACGTGGCCGAGCACGTCAACGGAAAGAAGCCTTCTGCCGATCTCTCGATCGCGCAGGCCCTCTCCGGAACCTCGCTCGATCCTTGTGTCGGAAAGTTCCTGGAGTTCCGCATCGTGCGCGATCCGGCCCAGCCTGACGTTAGCCAGGTGCCTGCCGTGATGATTCCGAATCCCGACTTGTCGAGCATTCCGGTTTCAAGAACGCGCACCTTCCAGTTCGGTAGCGGCGCTTCGCAGCCACTCTCCGCGAGTGATCCTGCGGCCTTTACCACGGGCGCGGGCGGACAGAAGGGACCATGGGGCGTGAAGACCGACAACGGCCCGATGCTGAATGCCAGTTGGGGTCGTGTCTCCGCGGCTCCGGGTTACGGTACGCGTGAGGTCTGGACGCTGCAGAACGGCGGCGGCGGCTGGGACCACCCGATCCACATCCACTTTGAAGAAGGCCAGATCCTGGCTCGCAACGGTAGCGCTGCTAACGTTCCGGCCTGGGAAAAGGGCCGCAAGGACGTGTATCGCTTGCGTCCGGGTGGAAGCGTGACCCTGACCATGCAGTTCCGCGATTGGGGCGGCATGTTCATGGAGCACTGCCATAACACAGTCCACGAGGACAATGCCATGCTGGTTCGTTGGGAAATCGATAATGGTGGCGCGCCGTTCCTGCGTCCGCTGCCGACACCGATCCCGACTCCTCAGGGCGTCAGCTTCGTCGCTCCTGATGACATAGCCCCGACCGCGTTCTAATCGGGCGTAACAAGACTGAGATTGGCGGTCCGCAGCGCAAGATGCGGGCCGCCAAGCCTCATTTTTAATTCCGGATAAAAAGCAGTCTGGGGACAGGCAAGGAGCAGCAATCATGCGACGGACAGGCCAGGCGGGCTTCGCAACAGTGGCCGCCATTTTTCTTACCGCAATTCTTTATTTAGCAGTAGGTCCAACCCCCGCGGCGGCAGACAATGCCCGCTGGGGCGCCAACTATTTTCCCAATGTGGTACTTACCACGCAGGATAGCGTCAAAGTTCATTTTTACGATGATGTGATCAAGGGCAAGAGCGTTGTCATTGACCTGATCTATACCAGTTGCCAGGATGCGTGCCCACTGGAGACTGCCCGACTGGCGCAGGTACAGAAGATGCTGGGCGATCGCGTGGGAAAAGATATTTTCTTTTACTCCATCAGCATTGATCCCACGCATGACACGCCGAAAGTGCTTAAGGCCTACAAGGAGAAATATCACATCGGCCCCGGCTGGACTTTCCTTACGGGAAAAAAGGCCGATATTGATCTCGTCAGCAAAAAGCTGGGTCTTTATACCGAGCCCGATCCAAATGATCGCGACGGCCATACCCCCAGCGTGATGATCGGCAATGAACCGACTGGCCAGTGGATGCGCAACTCGGCCACGGACAATGCGCGGTTCCTGGCGAACATGATTGGAAATTGGCTCAGCAACTGGAGCCATGCGCAGGCAATCGATGCCAAGACAAATTATGAGCAGGCGCCGGCAATTGACATCAGTGACAATGGCCGCTACACTTTCACCACGCACTGCGCCGCATGCCACACCATTGGCCATGGCGATAAGATCGGCCCGGATTTGCTGGGTGTAACCAATGTGCGCGACCACAGCTGGCTTGAGCATTTCATCTCAACCCCAGAAAAGCTGATTTCCGCAAAAGATCCCATTGCAGTAGCGCTTTATAAGAAATACAACGGCATAAATATGCCCAACCTGCGCCTGTCAGATGCCGAATTGCAAAATTTGATTGATTTTCTGGCGCGGCAGAGTGCAGCGCAGAATAAAGACGCAGCAAGCGCGGATAAACCCGGGACAGTTAAAGCGGAATCCGGCCAGCCGATGCGCTAACGGATGGGCGTTCCGCACTAGTCGTAAGTTTAAGTTGGCTGCGCTCGACCGATTTTTGCGGAAGATCACTTCAGAGCGCGGCGGATTGCCAGCAGCTCATTCAACACACCTTCCAACTCGCTCAGCGGCAGGGCGTTTGCGCCGTCAGACTTCGCCTCTGCCGGATTGTCATGCACTTCCATGAATATGCCATCCACGCCGGCTGCCACCGCTGCTCGGGCCAACAGCGGAATGTATTCCGGCTGCCCCCCAGAAACGGCTTTGCCGCCCGCGCCTGATGAAGGCAGCTGTACCGAATGGGTAGCGTCGAATACCACCGGCGCAAACTGCCGCATGATCGCCAGCGAGCGCATGTCAACCACCAGGTTGTTGTATCCGAAAGAACTGCCACGTTCGGTAAGGACAATATTGTCATTGCCGGATGCGCGAACTTTCTCCACCGCGTGCCGCATGTCCCATGGCGACACAAACTGACCCTTCTTGATGTTGATGGCCTTTGCGTGTTTCGCCGCGGCTACCAGCATGTCGGTCTGGCGGCATAGAAAAGCGGGAATCTGCACCACGTCCACGGCTTCCGCCACCGCAGGAACGTCTTTGGCTTCATGGACGTCCGTCAGCACTGGAACGCCGGCTTCTTTGCCGATTCTTTCCAAGGTGCGCAAGCCCTCTTCCAATCCCGGTCCGCGAAAACTATGAATTGATGTGCGATTGGCCTTGTCATAGGACGCCTTGAAAATGTAAGGAATTTGCAGCTTGCGCGCGATGGCACTGATTTTGTCTGCCATCTTCAGCGCATGCGCTTCGCTTTCGATAACGCATGGGCCGGCAATGAGGAAGAGCCTTCCGCCGAGATCGACACCGTCAATGTTGAATGGGACTTTGGCAGACATCGGTTCAAACTAAATTGGTAATTGGGTAATTTGGTAGATGAGTAATTGAACTGCAAAACCCGAAAAGCTTTCGCCCTTCGATTACCAATTTACCAAATTACTCAATTACCAAATCCGGTTACTCACTGTATATCAACCACTATCTTCTGACGATCCTCTCCGGCCTCAAAAACATTTCTACATCTTCACTGCTTTTGCTGTCGCGACGTTTGCGGCCGTTCTCATAACTGGCTTTCACAAAAGTGCTGAACAGCGGATGCGGCTCAAGCGGCTTGGATTTGAATTCCGGATGAAACTGGCAGCCCAGAAAGTAAGGATGGTCTGGAATCTCTACGATCTCCACGTATGTTCCGTCGGGGGTGGCGCCGGTGATGCGCAAGCCGCCGCCGGTCAATACGGCTTCATACTCGCGGTTGAACTCGTAGCGGTGGCGATGGCGTTCACTGATCTCAGTTGTGCCATAGGCCTTGGCAGCCTGGCTGTTTGGCTCCAGTTTGCAGGTCCATGCGCCCAGTCGCATGGTGCCGCCCAGTTCATCAATGCCGGTCAACTCGCGCAGCTTATAAATGATGCGGTGCGCCGTTGCCGGATCAAACTCGCTGGAATTCGCTTCTTCCAGCCCGCAAACGTTACGGGCAAACTCAATGCAGGCCGTCTGCATGCCCAGGCAAATGCCAAAGTAGGGAACTTTTTTCTCACGCGCATAGCGGATACCGTTCAACATCCCTTCAATGCCGCGCTTGCCAAAGCCGCCCGGCACCAGGATGCCGTCAAAGCCCTCAAGCTGTGTTTCGTAATCGCGATTGCCCTCTTTGCTTTCGAGGCCTTCGGCTTCAACCCACGTCAGGTTCAACTTCAGGTTGTGCGCCACCGCGCCATGCACCAGAGCTTCCTTGAGCGACTTGTAAGAGTCCTCATACTCCACATACTTGCCCACAATGCCGATATGGACTTCGTCTTTGGGGTTATAGACGCGGTGCATCAATTCTTCCCATCGCGCCAGGTCCGGCTGCTTCGATTCCATTCGGAGATAGCGCAGAAGGAGTGTGTCAACGCCTTCACGCGCGAACACCAGCGGAACCTCGTAGATCGATGCCACGTCTTTTGCCGTGATCACGGCTTCATCTTCCACATTGCAAAAGAGCGCAATCTTGCCTTTCAGTTCCTTGGAAAGAAATCTATCCGTGCGGCACAGCAGGATGTCGGGTTGGATTCCGATACTCAGCAGCTCCTTTACCGAGTGTTGCGTCGGCTTGGTCTTGAGTTCGCCCGCCGCGCCAATCCATGGCACCAGCGTTACATGGATAAAGATAGTGTTGTCGCGACCTAGCTCTTGGCGCATCTGGCGGATCGCTTCAAGGAACGGCAGAGACTCGATATCGCCCACGGTGCCGCCAATCTCGACCAAGACCACGTCCACGTCCTGCGCCACCTTCTTCATCGCGGCCTTAATTTCATTGGTGACATGCGGAATCACCTGCACGGTCTTTCCCAGATAGTCGCCGCGACGTTCCTTGGTGATGATCTGCTCGTAAATGCGGCCGGTGGTCCAATTGTTGTCGCGCAGCAGCTTGGCGTGCGTAAATCGCTCGTAATGGCCCAGATCAAGGTCGGTTTCAGCGCCGTCGTCGGTCACAAAGACTTCGCCGTGCTGGAACGGCGACATGGTGCCGGGATCGACATTGAGGTAAGGATCAAACTTCATCAGGTTGACCTTTAATCCGCGGCTCTCCAGCAGGCAGCCGATAGAAGCTGCTGCCAGTCCCTTGCCCAGTGAAGACACAACTCCGCCAGTCACGAAAATATATTTCGCTGCCATGAACTCCTCGCACGAATGAATTGATTAGGGTTTTGAAGGGTCGTCCAACTGAATTTTGGGGGTTCTGCTCCCCGGCTCGGAAATGGCTTATGCCAATGGCCGTAGGAGCAATTGGGGTGCACGATCAATTATACAAGAGGTCGGCTGTGGAAAGAATGGCAGAAATGTAGATGTTTTAAGTGCATTAAACACGGAAACCTTGGTATCGATCTCCCAGACGGAGCGGGATCATCAACGCCTGGCTTTCTTTTTGCGTGCAGCCTTGATGATTTGATCAATTCGTTTCGAACTGAGCATGTGGGTTGCTTTTTGAATGGACTCTTCACCGATGGCCCGCAGAACCTCCGGCTCTGGAGCTGCCATGCGCGCGTAGTTCTGGACGCTAACCAGCCTCGCTCGTGGGCGTCTTCGTTTTTGTATCACTAGATATCTGCCTTCTGTGCTAACGCGCTGAAAGCTGAAAATTCGCGCTCGTTGATTCGTGCAATTCGAGTCTAATCCTCACTTCACGTACTTGGGCTGCTCACCTTTGCCCCAAGGATCGTAGTTGTGGGCAAAAGGCACACGGTCGCGAATCGGCGGGTGGTCGGCATACCAGAACACATAAAAGTCACTGGGATAGGGATATGACAAGGCTAGTTCTCCCAGTACCTGGAAGGCATGGGCAGCGGCTTCCTGCGAGTTGGGATTGAGCCCATGCGTGACTTCCAGGCCGTAAACGTCAGCATTATGCTCAAGCGTGCGGCTGAAACCGTTGCCAATTGGCGCGGAAACCGTTGACATAATGGAAAAGATCAGGACGAGCATCACCAATGCCGCCCAGTCCCAGGGCTCACGCATGCGCCAGCGTTGCTGGAATCGCGGGAACGCCCAGTTAGCGATGCAGTAGAGCAAATAAAATCCAATGAACAGGCCGACTGCAGCCGCTGCCAACCCAATCACAATGTGGTTGAGAACGTAGTGTCCCATCTCATGGCCATAAACAAACAGCGTCTCCGGTGTGGTGGCATTTTTGATCGTGGTGTCCCACACTACTACTCGCTTCGATGGTCCAAAACCGGTCACATACGCATTGAGCGTGGTGACTTTTTCGCTTGCTTTCATCAGGAACATGCGGTCGCGTGGGATCGTCAGCCCCCCGCGCTGCGTGACTTTCTCGATGGCATCCACCAGTTGCGGATTGCTCTTGTCGAGTGGCTCGAATTTGTTGAAGAGGGGGTCGATTACAACGGGTGAGATGGCGACAACGAAGACTAAAAGAACAAAAACCATCGCCCAGGAATAAAGCCACCAGCGTCGCGGGCTGACCCGGATCAGCATTGCTATCAACCACGCCACGATAGTTAAAAATACATAGCCCACCAGCATGCCCTTCAGCACATCGCCAAACCATGAACCCCAACCCTGAACAGAAAGTCCATACTGCCGGCTGATGCTCTGCTGATAAGCGTCTAGGGGGAACTGCAAGACTGTCGTGGTGACCAGAAACAGGGCGACAAAAATTAGCGCCTGCACAAAGCGGTTCTTGCCTGACGCTTCCGCGATATCGCGGTACTTGGCAGCGATACCGATATATAGCAAGCCCAGAAGAATGAGCAGCCCATAGACGGTATCGATAATCTGCAGCTTGCCGCGCAAATCATAAAGCGCCTTGGATTTTGCCAGCTTGTCAGGAGGAAGCGTGTACTGTGTGGTCTGGGTCCCAGACGCATTTTGCACATTGGTGGCTGACGGCAAGGACGTGTTGGGTTGCGTATGAGCGCTCTGAGGCGTCATCATCAAGCAAATCGTTATGACCAGACATGCGCCTACCAGCTTCATCGTATAGATCTCCTGAACAATTGCGGGAATACGGCACGATAACAGAAAATAGGCCGCTGCAAAAACTTAGACGTATGCAGCGGGCGATTTATAACGAAGAATCATGGGATCATGAGCATATTTTGTGGACTGCCCTGTGGAGCGTGAATGCGTTGTCTGGGAATCCGGCAACTCCCGCCTAACGGTCGGGTTATAAAATAGGAGAAGAAAATCAGGCTCTTCCTATGGCTCGATGGATCAAACGCATCTCCCTTTTGGCCGCGATGTTGCTCGCGCTGGCGTGTACTCCCGCCTGGGCACAGCAGAACCCCAAGCGGCTCATCATGAAAGATGGTACTTACCAGGCTGCCAGCAAATGGGAAGTTGTGGGTCAGCGTGTCCGTTACTACAGCGCCGAGCGTTTTGACTGGGAAGAGCTGCCGAACGATCTGGTGGACTGGCCTGCCACCGACAAATACAACAATGAGCGCGGCAGTCAGCGCGATGAAACCATCAAAGAAATTGCCAAGGCCGATGAAGCTGATGAACGCGAAGCCCCGCTCGTCGTCCCCGGACTGCGATTGCCGAATACCGGCGGGGTTGTTCTCCAGGACGAGTTCAACAAGCAACCGGAACTTGTGGAATTGATCCAGAATGGCGGCGAGCTCAACAAGCACACTGGCCGCAACATTTTGCGAGCCGCAGTCAATCCGCTGGCGCTTTCTTCCACCCAGACGATCGAACTTAAGGGCGAGCACGCGCGGGTGCAATCGCATGTGGCGCAGCCAACGATCTACTTGAATGTCGACACCAGCGACAATTCCCAACCGGTATTCACGCAAAAAGCTTCTGACAAACAGCCGCAGCCAAATCAATACGGCATTGTGCGCGTGGAAAATAAAAAAGACACACGCATTATTGGCAAGCTCAATATCGCCATGTACGGCAAGGTGAGCCAGAAAGAAAGCTGGATTCCGGTGACTACCTCAACGTTGGGCGACTGGGTCAAGCTTACGCCGTCGCAACCGCTGCCTCCGGGTGAGTATGCCGTAGTGGAGCTGCTCGATAAGAAACAGATTAACCTTTTTGTTTGGGACTTCGGAGTGAATCCTGCTGCGCCCCAGAACGCCGGCGCATGGATGCCTAGGCAGCCGGACAAAGGCAATAAGGATCAAGTTCCGGCGCTGGAGAAAAGGCCGCCGAATTAGAGCTTTTTTCTGAAATCCCGAGCGCAGCGAGGGATCACTATAGTCACCAAAATCTTTTAAACCGCGAATACACGCGAAAGAACACGAATCAGACATCGTTCACTGGCTATCAAGAGCTGGGCCTTATAGATGCTTCGCGACGGTAGGGTTCCCTCGCTGCGCTCGGGATTTCAGAGAAGTACTATTTCAGCATCCCCTGCTGCGCGACGGCGATATTGTCCCGGCTGGAGTTTTTCACCATATACATCATTTCGTCGGCTTGGCGGATAATTTCGTGCGAACTCTTGGCATCCTCCGGGTAAGTGGCCAATCCCATGCTGCAACGGACGCTTAGGTTCAATCCATCTTCGGCAAGGAACACCGTCTTGCGCATCATTTCCTGGATACGTTTGGCGACAACCAGGGCAGACTGCTTATCGGTCTGTGGAAGGAGAATGACAAACTCGTCGCCGCCGTAGCGGAACGCATAGTCAATCAAGCGCAGCTGCGATTTGATCTTGAAGCCGATTTCCTGCAACAGCTTGCTGCCAACCAGATGCCCATACGTGTCATTCACGTTTTTAAAATGGTCGAGATCAAGGAAAATCACACTGAACTCATAACCAAAGCGCGCTGAGCGATAAACTTCCGCTTCCAGAGTCTTATAAAGATGACGGGCATTGTAGAGTCCGGTGCAATCGTCAGTGATCGTGAGTTCCTGAATTTTCTCGACGGCACGGGCATTATCAATGGCGATGGCTGCGTAATCGCAGAGTGCATGCAGGAAGAACATTTCCTGCTCGCCAAAGCTTTCCATGGCGCAGTTAATGAGTTGGATCACGCCGAGAACTCGGTGTTTGGATTGCAACGGCACGCAGATGATTGACCGGGTCTTCCATTTAGTCATCTCATCAATGCGTTTGGCAAAGCGGATATCGTTATAAACGTCGGGCACGATTAAGGACTCACCGTGTCTAGCCACCCAGCCGGCGATGCCTTCACCCACCTTAAGCCGAACGGTCTTGAGCGTTTCGGCAGCATCGCCGACCGCAATGGCGAAATAGAGCTCGTCCTTTTGTTCATCCACCATCAATAGAGACCAAGTGTCCGGACGGAAAAATTCCGCCATCTTGTCCATGATGGTTTGGAGAATTGAATCGAGATTCAGCGACGAGGTCAGGGCCTTCGCCACATCGTTAAATATGGCGACTTCCTGCAGCTGCCTCTTAGTCTTCCGCTCCGGTCCTGATCCTGCTGCCTCGTTCATTTAGGGGGTTGATCCTCAATTTTCAGCGACTGAGAAAGTCTCGTTACTTTTTGCGTATTATCGCTTGCTTTAAGGAAATCGGCAACCGGACAATAGGCCTGAAACCTTTGGGTAATAGCCCTTACGTACCCGGAAAGTAGTTGTCGAATCAACAGTTAGGGGGTATTTTGTTACGTACCGGGAGTTTTTGGATTCCAAAATATGGGCCAACTGACTGACTTACCAGCAAAAGGCAATGGAACTGCCATGGGTGTTTTTGGTGATCGGCTTCGGCGTGAACGGGAGATGCGCGGCATAACCCTTGAGGAAATCACTGAATCCACAAAAATATCCCGGCGCCATCTGGAAGCGCTGGAAGGGGAGCATTTTGACCAGCTTCCCGGCGGCGTCTTTAATAAAGGTTTTGTGCGAGCGTATGCGCGTTTTCTAGGCCTGGATGAAGACCAGGCGGTTGCCGATTATTCCGCCGCCAGCAACGAGCAGCCTGAAGCTGAAAATAAGTTTCCTCTTGAAATCCATGATGAGCCGAACCGCGAGTTAAATCCGCGAAGCTCAAACTTACCTCTGGTATTTGCTATTGCCGCTTTAGTGGGTGTCCTGGTGGGTTACGGCTTTTGGATCAAATCAAAGCCACACAATCCGGCTCCGGCTGAAAACACTCAACAGGCAGCGCCTGCCAATTCTGCGAGCGAGCCACCAGCTAGTGCTCAAACTTCACAGCTAGTCACATCCTCCAGCCCGGCAGTAAATGAGGCACATAATAATGAGTCCGCTACTGCGGCGAAACAGGTTCCGGCGCAGGTAGCTGCAATCCCTCGGTCGACCAATCCGACACCTGACCCTGTCCCGAGTCAATCCGCTGATACGCCTGCAGCTGGAAAAGAAAAAGCTTTTTTCGTACAGATTAAAGCCAAGGAAGATTCCTGGGTTTCAATCGTCGCCGATGGGAAATCCGTGATGCAGCGTGTTCTTCCAGCGGACAAGCATAAAAAAGTCAAAGCGGGAAAATCAGTTATTCTCAGAACCGGAAACGCAGGCGGTATTGAAGTCAGCTTCAATGGGCGGTCACTGGGAGCTTTGGGAAATGAAAATGAACCGCGCACCCTCACCTTTAACGCCTCTGGCCTTGTACAATAAATCTTAGTCATCCAACGGGATGAATGTTGATATTTAGGACCGATTAGATAGCTCTCGGCCCAATTCACCATGCAAAAGAGTCCGTTCGGCTGCATTTCCGCCGTTTGTAACGGCAAAACGTTGTTCCCGGCTGGATGCTTTCGGTAATCTTTTAAGCAGTATCCGTAGGTGTGGCCCTGAGAGGTCATAAAGAAATTTCAGGAGGGCAAGACATTGGCTTCACGCGAAAAGTTTTTGTTTACATCTGAGTCGGTCACGGAAGGCCACCCGGATAAGATTGCAGACCAGATTTCCGACGCGATTCTGGATGCGTGCATTGCTGAAGATCCTTACAGCCGCGTTGCCTGCGAAACTTTGACAGCCACCGGCCTGGTGGTGATCGCCGGCGAAATTACTACTAAGACCTATGTCGATTTCCAGAAAGTTGTGCGCGGCGTGGTGCAGTCAATCGGATACGACAATGCTCTTTATGGATTTGATTCCAACACCTGCGCTGTGATCTCCAGCATCAACAAGCAATCGGGCGATATTGCCATGGGCGTGGATACGGGCGGCGCCGGCGATCAGGGCATGATGTTCGGTTATGCCACCAACGAAAATGACAATTACATGCCCACGGCCATTGACCTGGCCAACAAGCTTACCCTCCGCCTAACTGAAGTCCGCAAGAACGGCATGCTTCCTTACCTCCGGCCTGACGGCAAATCACAAGTTACTGTTGAATACGGCGCCGATCACAAGCCCCGCCGCGTGGATGCAGTTGTAATCTCCACGCAGCACGCTGAATCGGTGGATAACGAGACGTTGCGCGCCGACATTATCAAGCATGTGATCCAGACTGCTGTTCCGGCAAATTTGCTGGATGCGGATACCAAATATCACATCAATCCCACGGGACGCTTTGTGATTGGCGGGCCCATGGGCGATACCGGATTGACGGGACGCAAGATCATCGTGGACAGCTACGGCGGTATGGGCCGTCACGGTGGGGGAGCGTTCAGCGGCAAAGATCCGACCAAGGTCGATCGCTCCGCTTGCTACATGGCGCGCTACATCGCCAAAAATATTGTGGCGGCCGGATTGGCTGACCGTTGTGAAGTCCAGCTTGCTTATGCCATTGGCGTGGCTGAACCTGTCAGCGTGTTGGTGGATACGTTCGGCACCGGCAAAATTGGCGAAGAGAAGCTGGAAGAACTCGTGCGCAAAAACTTCCAGCTCACGCCGAAAGGGATTATTGAGTCGCTCAAGCTGCGCCGACCGATCTACAAAAAGACAGCGGCTTACGGGCACTTCGGCCGCAAAGATCCCGACTTCACCTGGGAAGCCACGGATAAAGCTGCCACTCTGCGTGAGCAGGTAACGGGCAAAGCTGAGTCCAAGGCGAACGTAGGCGCAACACGGTAGCAGTTTTTGGGTGGAGCAGGGATTTAGCCCTGCGTTGAAGCAAGAAACAGAATCGGCTTTAGCCACTGAGGTATTCCTCGGGGCTAAAGCCCAAAATGATCGCCAATCTCTATGCAGGCCTTAAGGCCTGCGCCACCCCGCACGTGGTGAAATTCTAAACAATTTGCCGCTTAGGCATTCACGCAAGGAGAACATGTCAACAACCGCTGCTCCGCAAATTACGTACGACATCAAGAGCCTGGAACTGGCTGATCTGGGAAAGCGCCGCATTGAGTGGGCCAACCAGTCCATGCCGGTGCTTCAAAGCATCCGCAAGGAATTTATCAAGAACCAGCCGCTCAAGGGCATTCGCGTTTCCGCATGCCTGCACGTGACCACCGAAACAGCCAACCTGGCCATTACGCTTCGCGATGGCGGCGCTGACGTGGTTCTTTGCGCCTCCAACCCGCTCTCCACGCAGGATGACGTGGCTGCGTCGCTGGTCCGCGATTATGGTATCTCCGTTCACGCCATCAAGGGCGAGGACAATGAAACCTATTACAAGCACATTCTTTCCGCACTGGACCACAAGCCACATATGACGATGGATGATGGCGCTGACTTAGTTTCCATTGCCCTTACCAAGCGCAAGGACGTGCTGGAAGGAATCATCGCGGGCACGGAAGAAACCACCACCGGCGTGATTCGCCTCCGCGCCATGGCCAAAGACGGCCAATTGAAGTATCCGATCATTGCCGTCAATGACGCATTGACCAAGCACATGTTTGACAATCGCTATGGTACCGGCCAATCCACCATGGATGGCGTAATCCGCTGCACCAATTCGCTGATTGCTGGCTCCAAGTTCGTTGTGGCGGGTTACGGATGGTGCGGACGCGGCCTGGCTTCGCGCGCGCGCGGTATGGGCGCGGACGTGATCGTTACGGAAATCGATCCCACCAAGGCGATTGAAGCTGTGATGGATGGCTATCGCGTTATGTCAATGGCGGAAGCCGCCAAGATCGGCGACTTCTTTGTGACCGTTACCGGCAACAAGAACGTAATCGGGCGTGACCACTTCGATCTGATGAAGAATGGCGCTGTAGTGGCGAACTCCGGACACTTCAACGTTGAAATCGATATCCCTGCCCTGGAAAAAATGTCTTCTTCCAAGCGCCAGACTCGCGACTTTGTGGATGAATACGCCATGAAAGACGGCCGCAAGATTTATCTGCTGGGCGAAGGCCGCCTGATCAATTTGGCCGCCGCTGAGGGCCATCCGGCTTCTGTGATGGATATGAGCTTTGCCAATCAAGCGCTAGCCGCCGAGTATCTGGCAAAGAACCATAAATCACTGGAGAAGAAGGTTTATCCGGTGCCGGAAGATCTGGACAAGAAAGTGGCGCGGCTCAAGCTTGAATCGATGGGTGTAAAGATCGACAAACTCACGCCGGAACAGGAAGAATATCTGGCCAGCTGGAGCGAAGGAACGTAAGCCCGGTATTTGGTATTCGGTTGTTGGTGTTTAGAACGGCGGCTTTTCGGGCCGCCGTTTTTTCTTGTGGCTTAAAGGAGTTTGTCCAAAAGCAGGGTCTCAAAATCTTTCACCCGCTCAAATACCGGGTCATTGGTGACGAACCCTGTAGCTCCGGCATGGATGGCCGTCGCGGACTGCAAGGCATCCGGAGTCCGTAGCCTGTGCAGGGCCCGGAGCTTGGCTGCCCTGTCCGCGATTTCCAGATTGGCGGCCATCCATTCGATGTTGGGATAGGTCGAAAGTAGTACGAAAAATTCGTCCGCCTGTTGTTCATTGCCGACTCGATAAGGCTGTACCAGCAATTCGGTCATCGTGATTGTGGATGTAACCGCCTTTCCGCCTGGCCGTTCAATCCACGTGAATATGTGGTCCGTGAGGGCGAGATACCGGGCATTTGCTTCAAGCTGGTAAATGAACACACTTGTATCCAGAGCAATCCGGCGATGACGCCGGAGAAATGCCCGGAGCGGATCTAACGCCAATCCCGCCGTTCCTTTTGAACATGATCTGCGGCATAGATGTCGCGAGCCATGCCCCGCATCGCGACTCGATAAGATTTGGGTCTTTGCAGAACAAGGACTTTTTCTCCGCGGACGACGACCAGTATTTTGTCGCCAGGTTTCAGGCCCAGTGCTTTACGGGCCGCACGCGGAATCACAATCTGATTTTTTGCTGAAAGAGTGGCTTCCGTCATCGCTTTACATTCTAACATAAAGTAAAGTAAGACTGACTGAACTTTGCGGGAGCGAGCAGGGAGTCCTTAAGGCAGCCTTCGGTGCCCGGCGGTTGGTTGGATTCAGAACCATTCAGGTATTTTGGGCAGCCGCCAGGAGTCGGCACTGGATATTGATTATGTCGATTACGAGTGGTACCAGGAAACGCTGAAGCAAACGAAATAGTCCACCGGAACTGCAAGATCGAAACCGCTTTAGCGCAGCACCTCAATCTCGTCACCGGAAGCATCTTGTCGACGGCATGGAGCGGGTACCGCTAAGATTAACGAGAAAGTACATTTAGCGGTGAATGGCCGGGCTTTAATCGCATCAAACCCAGAGTAGCTGGAAACCCGGAGAATTGCCGGGTGATACTATCCGTGGGCCAGAGCGCATTTTCCATCTACAAAAAGGAGAACACCATGAGGGGTTTATTTTGGATCGGAGTAGTATTTGTGGTTCTGGGAATTGCTTCACTGGTGGTCCCCATTCCCCACAATGAGCGTTCGGGCGTCAAAGTGGGCGGCGCTTCCATTGGCATTGAAACCAGGCATGATGAAAAAGTGTCGCCCATTATTAGCGCGGTACTGATCGCCGCGGGCGCTGCCATGATGATTGCCGGCAAGAAAGCAGTCTCCAGATAATTTGCGATTTAAGAAAACCGATGGTGGTCCGCGGACCGCCATTGTTGCCCCACATCGGAAGACGCAATATCTGCTTTTATTTCCGTTCTAACATGCGGCGCACCATCACCAGTTGCCCCAGATGATAAGCATTATGGTCGGCCACGAGCAGTGCTTCGCGCAGCAAGGTTTGCCCATCGCCATGGGGGATCTTGGCTGTGAGATCGCGTTGTGGATCGGCAATTAATTTGTGCATGGCTTCGAGGTCATCCAGAGCCTGTTTCACGCTTTTGTCCCAGGCTTTGTCGTCGGGAGGCACTTCGGTTTCGGGCCAGTACTCGTCCGGCCATTTTGGGGATTTATGCTTGGCGGAGCGGCTGAATTCAAGAATGTCCCACTGGGCAATGCGGATATGCTCAAGCAACTGCCATGGCGTATGCGGGCCGCCTTCAGGCTTGCGGCCCCGCAGGTCCTTGGGGAAGTCCTTGAGCGCCTCACGCTGATCGATATGCGCTTCTGCCTTGGTAAGCAAATTGGAGATGTGCTGGCGGATGGGATCGGTTTTCCTCATGGCTGTTTGGATGATAATGAAATGGTCGAGGAACCAGGCATGCTGAGCGAACCTCGCAGGAAACTTTGCCGTTCATTTTTCGCCTGCATCTTTCTCCTAACTTCATTGCTATGCCCGGCGCAACTCCCTGACCAACAAGAAATTCCTTCTCTGCGCACGCAATCCAACATTGTTTTTGTGCCGACGCTTGTAAAGGACAAAGCCGGCAAACTCGTTTTCGGTTTGCAGCCAAAGGACTTCATCATTGAAGACGATGGCGTTGAACAGCAGGTCAGCATGGATGAAGCCGAGCCGCAGGAAGCTGTCTCGCTGGTGATTGCTATTCAAATCGGGCGTACTGCCGTACACGAATTTCAGCGGATGGAAGGTTTGAGCAGACTATTGGACTAGATTGTGGATCGCCCTCAGACCGAGACAGCTCTTGTAACCTTCGCCGCTTGCGAGACATTGAACTGAGCGGCGACACGGGCAGCGCCGCAATCTATGATGCCGTCCGATATTCGGTAAAGCTGCTGGAAAAGCAACCCGACGACAGCCGGCGCGTCCTGCTGCTGATCAGCGAAACACGCGATCACGGCAGTCACGCGGTGAAACTGGACGATGCCATTGCGGCCATCAGTGAAAGCAACACCGTCGTCTACTCATTGGCATTTTCACCGGCGGCATCTAGTGCGCTGGACACTATGCGCGGTAAGGAACCGACCCAAGCCGGCGGGCTTGGCCAGTTATTGGTACTGGCGAGGCAAGCAATGCAGAAGAATGCAGCGAAGAGCGTTGCCTCCATGACCGGCGGCGAGTATGAGCTTTTTACCTCAGGTAAGAGCTTTGAACGATTGATGACCAATTTCACCAACCATCTGCATAACCGATATCTGCTACGCTTTCAGCCGAAAAATCCACACCCCGGCCTGCACGAGGTGAGGGTGCGGCTCAGAGATGCCAGAGACAGAGTAGTCCTGGCACGCCGCAACTATTGGGTAGAAGATCCTGATCAATCGCCTCAGTAGGTCTGTTCATCGAAATAAAAGTGCAGAAATTTTGGGAAGGATGCATTTTTTCTGTTCCCGGCGGCTCTTTTCCAGTGTCTCAATCCATAGCAGGCTCATCCGTCGACTGCTAAAGAGAGGTCGCGGGCCCCGGAAACTCGCGGCCTTTCTTGTTTTTGGCCAATTTTTTTGAAAGATGGCGAGCACTTATTACACAGGGATAGTTGCGCCCGTCTCATAGGACACAGATTTAAATTAGAATTTACGTAGCCTTTAATTGGGATTGAAATGCACCAGTGGCGCACGCGTGCTGGCCACATCGTACGCTGGGAGGATTGGTTATTCGCCGGATCAATTCGGCGCGGCCAGGGAGTTGTGAATGATTGAGCAAGAAAAGAAACGGCTTGTCCGGATGAGAAAGTTTTGCATTGCCATTCTGGCCCTGACTATTAGCGCTTGTTGGGGCTGCGGTGGCGGAAGCGCAAGTGCCGGGGGGCCAACCCCTACTCCCACACCTACGCCCGTCCCAACTCCGACTCCCACTCCTGCTCCGTTACCGGCGGGGGCAATCGGAATGGCAGTCCTGAAGACAAGCGTACCGCCCGGAGGTATCTTTCAGTTCCAGCTTTCCAACACTGAGCCCAAACCTATCGGCCACGGAAGCACTCGTCCACAGGTCCCCACCGGGCCGGTACGTGGCGTAGCGGTCAACGATCCATCGGGCAAGGCGGCGGGGATTGCAGTGATTGACACATCCGTGAATCCCTCGAATATCAAGATTCAACTTAGTTCACCCGATGCACTTCTCGGGACCGATATCACTTATCCCGTAATTACAATGTCCATGCCCTTGAGTGGCAGCCTTACTCCCGGCGCGACGTTCCCGCTCAGCATCGATACGGCAAATACCTCGTGGTTTGACTCCACAAAAGCCTATACCACTTTGGAATTTGCTCCCGGAACACTCACAATTGCACCGGTCGGCAGCCCTTATATTAGCGACGTCTTGCCCGCAGGGGGACTGCTGCCTGATCGCACATTGATTAAGGTTTTCGGCGCTGGATTCAATGCCAATACGAAAATCTCCATCGAGGGCACCACTATCGTGCCGGCGGACCAGAGTCTTGTGAACTCCGGCGAGATAGACGTGAAGATCTGCAACGGTACGGTTGCGGATACGGCCACGGTTTGCCCGAACAACGGCGTCCCGATGCAGCTTGATGGCGAGCGCGTCCGCGTGAAGGACACTGGCACCAATTTTGTGCTGGAGTATTACACGTATTTACGCGGCGATGACGTAGCCGGCAACAGCGCGAATGCGCTGGTGAAACTGGTCCATCCCATGTTTTCGCGGCTGACTTATCTCTCTGCCACCATTCCTCTTGTGAACAGCGGGACGCAATTCACGGGACTCTCACTGCAGAACACCAATACTCAGGATGTAGGCATCAAAATTGAGCTGCTGGATGCAAGCAGCGCTTCAGTGGCGAATACTTCTTTCATCCTGCCGGGCCTCACCGGGACTGCAGGAAAAAAGATTACGCGTGACGTTATAGCGGATTGGTTTCCTTCTCCGCCTGCTGGCGCAACGCAAGTCAGGGTCACGGTTACGTCTGGACCAGCTGTCCAGGTGCTGGGCATGTTGGGCGACACCAGTACCGGCACAGTTACGCCCGTCATTCCTCAATAGGCCGGGCGCAACAACCAATCTGGAATTTACTCTGCACCCACTTGTGATGCCGGAGTGGCTTTCAGTGCATCCAGCTCCTGCTCTACCTTTTTCCACTTGTCCCGCTTCTTCTTGGTAAAGTTCGGTGCAGAAGGGTTCTGGTAAAAGGCCAGTATGTTCTCGCGCAAGTCAGGCAGCATGCCGCCAAATTTTTCCTTTGTTAATTTGTCCAGCAGCTTTGCGTAGGTTTCATCCGTAAGCCGGTACTCTCCCGGACCAGTGGGATTTCCGGTATCAAAGTCCATGTTGGCCAATTGCAGCTTGCCGGCCTTCAGATCGCGCAGTTCAGCGCGGTACTGGTCCACGGTTGTGTTCACGCTCTTGAGGTAAAGAGTTTCGGTATCCGGATTTGGCATCTTGAACGCGATTGCCTTGAATGGCCCAATTTTTGGAATGATTTTGAAAATCACCGCCATAATACGGGCGCCCAGCCCGGGCTTTTGGTACTGTTTACCAAATTCCCTTTCATACTCAGATCGTTTCAGGTTGTAGAGGAATTTTTTCTTCGCCAAGCTGGGATTCTCTTTGACGAGCTCATCTCTCTTAGTCAGAAGTGCGACGCGCGTCATCTCCGGGATAGCGCGGCTAACGGACCAGCGAAACGAGCCGATTGAGAGATCAAGATTTCCAAAGACATCGCCTAGCGAGATGCCGTAGGTCTTCAGGAACGCACGTTCCAGCACGGGTTTGGCGACTTCAAAGCCGATGAAGTCGTGATACGCGTCGGAGGTGTAGCGCTGTTTGGCTACCTGCACCACGTCAAAACCAAATTCAGTGCGGATATGCGCCTTATGGTCCTGGGCATAGGTCACTGTGGGGCCGTATTTGGCGCCGAGTTTGGGGAATTCACGCGCCACGGCTCTATTCACCACGGGATGACCGACGATATCCGCGACATAATGGGCCAATGCCCCGAGTGAAAAGGCGTATTCGTTAAGGTCTGTGGATTCGGAAAGTAACGCATCCACAAAGTCTCCGCTGCGGACGTAATGGACCATATCGCTAAAAAGTGTATTGCCGAAAGGGTAATAGCCCATATCCTGAATCAGGCAGCCCCCGTAGGCAAAAGCATGGGCTTTGCGGAGCTCGTCCTCGGTTGCATTGGGATACTTCTGCATCAGCATCGGCTTGATCTGGTCAGCCCAAAGGAGGTCCACAATCTCTTCATGCGTGAGAATGGAATATCCGTTACATACCTGTGAGAAACAGAAGACAATTAGCAATGACGCGAGCATTGCCCGCAGCGGACTAAGCATTGGTTCCTTCTTTTCTAAATTCGGATGAACGAACTGGCCGCGCAATAATTTAGATGCGGCTACGCCAATCCAGAACTGCTCCCCGGGACGAAAAGAATACAGCAAAAATGATGCAAGCATGGCGATTGCAGAAAAGAGCACGCAACCATTTTGAATGGCTGCGCGCTCTCTTTGTTGCGGGTCAATTACATGAAGCTCTACTTCTTGGCATCGTTGTCCGCGGCTTCTTTTGTTGCGGCCGCACTTGTTGCCTTTGCTACGGACTGCACGAACGGCTTAGCTACTTCCGGAGTGGGCACTTTCCCCAACAGCACGTTCTTAAACGCAATGTCCTTGCCGTAAACGGCGGTCGTGGAATCGGCATCTTGCTGGATGACGGCACCCTCCAGAGTTAGTCCGGCAAATGCGCCTTTGGAGCGCGAATAAGTCAGCATCTGCGTATCAAGTTTCCAGTCAGTGCCTGCGGACGCATGGCGTCCAACCGGGCCGGCTGCCGCCGACCCTTCACCGCTTACCTGGAACTTGCTGGAAAGCAGTTGTTGCATTCCCTTGTCATTCATGATGAGCATGATCAGGTCAACGCCTTCAACACCAATTTGCAATCCCCAGCTTCCGCCACCCACTGAGATGAATGCCGGCGCGCTCCAGCCGTCGGCTGTGCGGCACGTGGCCACGCCACGGCCATGCTTTCCGCCAAAAACGAATCCGCCTTTTACCAGATGAGGCACAATGGCAATGCACTTGGCCTTACCCAGAACCTCTTCAGGAATACCCTTATCCGGGGCATTGGCAATCTGAGTTAAAACTTCAGACGACTTCTGCAACCGATCGGCTGAATCTTCTTTCGCGGTTCCGGCCCAGCTAAATGTCGCCAGGCTTATTACAGATACAAACGCTACAAACTTCTTCATAGACCTCCTTGGTCCTTTTTGGTTCAAAAGTAAAAACTGTTAATGGGTGGGTGCGCGCAGGCAGGTTGTTCTCACGTTCTTTGGGTTAAGCGATTGTTTTCCGGATTCAGCCTGATTGTTTTCGTCAATTTGACGACGTACGTCGGAACGCGAAGTTCATAGCTGCCAAAATAGTTCCCAACACTAAGAGCAGAGGCATCACGCCGGGACCGAAACTCGCGGCCAGTCCGACCATCCAAAGCAGAACGGCTAACGTGAAAATTGTCCAGAACACGGCACTCCTCCCCAATGGGTGTCGCCTTAAAATCCTGCAGTTCGGTTACGGTTAAATGGCCCTGAAAGACCTTGCCGGTCATGGCCTTCGATTGGACACGATCAGTAAGTCTGGTATCGTGCCTACTCTTCTGATCCAAATCAGGCTCCGCAGGTTGTTCGCACCTTAGTCCTAATGAGCCATTTTGTGCTGGTGATCGGCTGGATTGTTAGCTTCTCTAATCTGAAAAGACGTTTCCGGCATCGGGAGGACTTTCGATCACAAAAAGTCAGAGCCTGTAAGCCGCTGTGGAGTAATGACTTACGCCTGAGAAAAAATTACCGCCGCAGGCGAATGTGATGGCCGTCACATTCGGTGAATCCTACGCCCGCCTACTATCGCTTACAGAAAGGCAAGACCTAAAGGCGTAAACCATGAAAAATAATTTTGATGTAAACACGACCCCAGTGATCGCAATTTGGGAAACCACTCAGTCCTGCGACGTGCCTTGCCTGGATTATGGTGACTGGGTCCAGCCGGAAACGGATCCGCTGGAACTCAGCACGGAAGAAGCACGAAAACTGATGGATGAAGTGGCCGAGCTATGTCCACCGATGTTCGTAATGACTGGCGCGGATTCCCTGAAGCGCGCAGATATTTACGAGCTGGTGCGGTATGCGGCGATGCGAGGCTTGCATCCCTTTTTAGCGGTTTCTGCAACTCCGCTCTTGACGCCTGATGCCCTTGCCGAACTGAAGCATGCCGGCCTGTCACGTTTGATCCTGAGCCTGGAGGCGGCGACCCCAGAGCTGCACGACCTGGTATGCGGCGTACATGGTTCTTTTGCCCGTACCATGGATGCCACTCAATGGGCGGAACACTGGAAGCTCCCTTACCAGATCACCACTCATCTCTCCGAACGCAACCTGCACGAACTGGAGAACCTGGCGGCATTACTGAAGACGATGAGAATAAAGCAATGGAACGTCTCTTTTCCTGTTGCGTCAAGGCCAGACGAATTCGAAGAGATGCCTTCCGCCGGGCAATTTGAAGGGGCATTTGCGCGTCTCTACACTCTGGCGCAAAAGGTCCCTTTCAAGATCAAGACATCTGAAGCCCCGCACTATCGCAGATACGTCTTGCAGCAGCAGGTAAGGGAAAGGGCAGTGGCGGCAGTGGAGGGGCACCGCTTTCAGGAGGGAATTCCCGGCATCATGCCTGTGAATGAAGATCGTGGAATGCTCTTTATCTCTCACACTGGCGAAGTTTATCCCTGTCCTGGGCTTCGCGTTTCGGCGGGAAACGTCCGGGTGTTCAATGTGGCAGAGATTTACCGCAGTTCACAGGTATTCACATTGCTTCGGGACCACGCCAACCTGACCGGCAAGTGCGGAGAATGTGCCTTTAAGGGCGTCTGCGGAGGATCACGCGCTCGCGCTTACGCCATCCAGGGAGATATGTTCACTGAAGACCCATCATGTATTTACCGTCCCACAGCTCTGGCGGGGGTACGCAATAGCGTTGTGCAGACCTTGCCTCCTGAAAAAGTGGCAGTCGAGGAACCGTAAGGAAATTAAATAAGGAGCGGGGAGCCGGCGGTTACCGTGCTCCCCTAGGATGAACCGTTTGCTGGAATTGGTCTCTATGGAATAAGACACGTTGGCCATAAAGCCGGAACAACTTTTAACGTTTTTGAATGAAGCATGCTCCAGCAAATCTCAAAGCAGCACGATGCTGATTCCCTTGTTGGCCTTCCCCAGATCTGAATCCCGCTTCCACTCCGGATAGCGTTTGAGAAGCTCCCAGGTTTTTTCGTCGGAAATGCGCCAGTCTTCTCCCGCGATGAACGACCGCACGCTACCTGCGCCCGTTAGGCGTTGCAGTTCCTTCTGTAATTCGATTCGCAGTGAGCCCCCGACTCCGCTGGAACCATAGCCGTGAATCAACTTCACCGCCGCATATCCCTGCTGCCGGGCGACTTGCAGTTCACGCTGCATGCGCAAACGTGCTTCTTCCACCTTCGGCAGGCCATCTTCCAGGTCGATGATCTTGATGGGCACAGGCTTTCGCGACATGGGAGTTAGTTTAGGCGCAAAACCTGTGCCGCTGAAATCATTTATGATCAAGAATTGCTATGAGCATGAAGCAGATTGCTGATTGGGCCTTGAATACCGTTACGCAACGCGGCGCGGGTTACGCCGACGTTCGCATTGTCGGTCACCGCCAGCGCTCGCTGGCCACCAAGAATGGCAAGGTGGGCCATGCCGCCAGCGCGGAGACGCTCGGCATTGGTATTCGCGTCCTGGTAAATGACGCGTGGGGGTTTGCTTCCACAGACGACCTCAGCCGGGAAGCCGTGGACAAAACAGCGGCGCATGCGGTGGAGATTGCCAAGGCATCCAGTCGGGTAAAAGAGGAACCCGTGCGGCTGGCGCCGGAACCTGCGGTCAAGATCGAATGGTCTAGTCCCTACAAGATCGATCCTTTCACTACCTCGCTCGACCAGAACCTTGATTTGCTCACCCGCATTGATGCGGAGTTGCTCGCGGTGAAGGGCGTAACGCTGGCCGAGAGCAGCATGCAGCTGGGCCGCTATGAGCAATGGTTCTACAACACCGATGGCTCAGACATCCACCAGACGCGCGTGATTACCGGCGCCGGCTTCTCCGCGATGGCGTTTCAGGGTACGGAGATCATGAAGCGCTCGTATCCAAATTCTTTCGGCGGGCAGCATCAGAACCGGGGATATGAGCTGATCGACGAACTGAAGCTGCTGGAGAATGCTCGCCGAATCGGTGAAGAGGCGGTGGCGCTGCACAAGGCGGAGCGGTGTCCGGAAGGACGTATGAATCTGGTGCTTGATTCTTCGCAGCTTGGCTTACAAATTCACGAATCGATAGGGCACCCGATTGAACTGGACCGCGTGCTGGGTTATGAAGCGAACTTTGCCGGAACGTCGTTCCTTACCTTAGAAAAACTGCGCACGCTGCGTTATGGCAGTGACCTGGTGAATGTCGTCGCGGATGCCACGGAGCAACATGGCCCTGGCCTTGGCACTTTTGCCTATGACGACGAAGGAGTTCAGGCGCAGTGCACGCCGATTATCACCAAAGGCCTCTTCACCGGATATATCTCTTCCCGCGAGACAGCGCACTCCATCGGGGAGACGCGATCAAACGGCACCATGCGCGCTGAAGGCTGGAACCGGATTCCGCTGGTCCGCATGACCAATATCAGCATTCTTCCCGGCGACAAACCGCTGACTTTCGACCAGCTTATTGCCGGCACAGATGACGGCATCTTTATGCAGACCAACCGATCATGGTCGATTGACGATAAGCGCTATAACTTCCAGTTTGGCTGCGAGATTGGCTGGGAGATCAAAGGCGGCAAGCTGGGACGCATGTTCAAGAACCCTTCGTATTCAGGAATTACCACCGAGTTCTGGAATTCGATGGACGCGATCTGCTCGCGCGACCAATGGACGCTTTGGGGCACTCCGAATTGCGGCAAGGGCCAGCCCATGCAGACGATGGGCACGGGGCATGGAGCGTCGCCAGCGCGGTTCAGGAATGTGAAGATTGGTACGGCGTATAAGGGGAATTAGCTGGAAAGCAAAATAGCATTCAGCAATCAGCACTCAGCATTCAGTCCTGAAATGGTATGAAAAGATGAAAAGCTTCCGTGATTTGAAAGTTTGGGAGAAGGCACATTTGCTTGCTCTAGCTGCTTATGATGCAACGGCCAATTTCCCTAAGCAGGAAATGTTTGGCTTAGTTTCGCAGATTCGGCGATGTGCCTCATCTATACCGGCCAACATTGCTGAAGGATGCGGCAGGCGCGGCAACGGCGAGTTCCATCGCTTTCTGCAAATCGCGATGGGCTCGGCGAGTGAACTCGAATACCACTTGCTTCTTTCTCGTGATCTCAAATTTCTTCATGCGGACCTGCATACTTCCTTAAATAGCCGCGTGGAAGAGGTAAAACGCATGCTTTCTTCCCTGATCCGCAAGGTTGACGAAGAAAGAAGTAAGCTCAGGGACTGAATGCTGATTGCTGATTGCTGAGTGCTGGAGACCGAATGCTAACCCAATCCCAAGCCGAAACAATCTTCCAGAAGATCAAGAAATTCTCGTCCGTCGACGAGATTGAAGTCCTTTTCTCTTCAACTGACTTCTCCCTTACACGCTTTGCCAACAACACCATCCACCAGAATGTGGCGGAGGTGAATGAAGCAGCCTCGATCCGTGTGGCGTTTGACGGCAAGACCGCGCGGGCCACCACGAACCGCTTTGACGATGAAGGACTGAAGCGGGCGGTACAGTCGGCGGAAAGCATTGCTAAAGTGCAGGAACCTGATCCGGATTTCCTGCCGATGGCCGAAGCAAGCGAAGGCAAAGGCCCGGAAGGGCCATCGCGATGGTCGGACGAGACAGCGGCGATTACGCCGGCAGATCGAGCTGAAGGCGTCGGCAAGATTGTGGCAGCGGCAAAAAAGAACAAGTTGGTGACGGCCGGAATTTACTCCAGTTCGCAAACTGCCGAAGCCATTCTCAACTCTAACGGCCTGAGCGTCTACCATCGGCAGACGTCGGCGGAGGTTTCCATCACCATGCTGGCGGACAGCTCTTCAGGATGGCAGAAGGCGAACTCGCCCGAGGTCAGAAATGTTGATCCTGTGCGACTGGCGGAGATCGCAGCGCAGAAGGCGCGTGATTCGCGCAGCCCGCAGGAACTGCCGCCGGGGAAATACACGGTCATCCTTGAGCCCGCGGCGGTTCTTGATTTGGTCGGTTTTATGTTCTGGGATTTCGGCGGGCTGGCGATTCTGGACCAGCGGTCGTTTCTAAATAACCGGATCGGGACGAAGCTGTTCGGCGAAAACATTTCCATTGTCGATGATGTTGCTCATCCGCTCCAATCCAATGCGCCGTTCGATGGCGAAGGCGTCCACCGGCGGCGTGTGAGCCTGGTGGAAAAAGGCGTGATTCGCAGCTTGGTTTACGCGCGCAGCACCGCGGCCAAGATGCGCAAATCTGAATATAAGGACAAAGTCGGCGAGATCAGCGTTACTGGCCATGGATTTCCGCTGCCCAATGAGATGGGCGAAGCGCCAACTAATATTGTGTTCATTACGCCCGGGAATGAGCAGACAGTGGAGCAGATGATTGCTGGGACTGAGCGCGGCATTTTGATTACGCGGCTGTGGTACATCCGCGAAGTTGATCCTTATGAAAAGATTGTTACCGGCATGACGCGTGACGGCACCTTCCTGGTGGAAGGCGGAAAAGTGAAGCATGGATTGCTAAATTTCCGCTTTAACCAGAGCCTGATTGAGATGCTGAACAACGTTGAGGCCATTGGGAAAGCGGTGCGGGCCAGCGGAGAAGAAGCCTTTGATATGGTGGTCCCGGCGATGAAAATTCGCGATTTCAACTTCACTGAAGTGACCAAATTCTGAGCGGGTTTTTGGCCATCTCTTCTGGCGTATGCCCTTTGGTGTGCACTGAATACCAAAGTAATCTTGGGACGGTCGCGGTACGGGTATAACCTCCGTTTAGAGGTGCAAGGGTGAACGAACCCAAAAGTCCAGTCGCTGGTTTAGGCCCGGCAGATACAAGAAGCTCAGTACGTTTTCCGCTGAGACTTCCCATCACGGTACGAACGGCGGACGCCCATGAATACTTCGCGGAAACCGCCGACATCTCAGCCGGCGGTGTGCTATTCCATACCAAAAGCCTGCTCGGCGTGGGCACGGTAATTCGCTTTCGCATTGTTCTGCCCGCATCAGTCCTGGGGACCGATACTGATGTCCAGGTAAATTGCACCGGACGCGTGGTGCGCTCCTTGGACGAAAAAGGCAAAAATGCCGTGGCTGCGGTGATTGATGAATATTGCTTTGAGCGCATTCTCTGCGGCAGCATGGCCACAAGCTGCTAAAGAGTTGCCAGCGTAGGCGTCGCCAGACACAGAGTTGGCTTGCGCATGAGCGAACTTGATTTGTTTTGGAATACAGGCGGCCGGAATGCCGTTGTTTATTGAGATCGCGGCGGATTGCGGTGCGATGGATATGAAATCCGCCAATTATCTTGGAATCGATGCGTTGTTGATCGTGTAATCCCGGCCCACGTTAATTTGGCATCGCTTTGCCATCAGGCAATCGAAACCATGTCCCATCAGCCTTCATTTGATCAGCCTGTATAATGATTTAGTCCCAACCTGCGCCGGAGAGATGGCCGAGTGGCTGAAGGCGCACGCTTGGAAAGCGTGTTTAGGGGAAACTCTAACGTGGGTTCGAATCCCACTCTCTCCGCCAGCACTTTTTGCTTTCAATAAATTAAGTGCCATCCATACCGTAAAACCCATTCCAGGAGCGGTATGTGATGCGTTTTCCCCCTTACTTCACCTGGGGCGCAAGTTCGCTCCGTTCTGAGCGCAGGCTCGGCTCTCACAATCGAATTGGCATCCAATCCGGCAGTGCCCAAAATCAGGACATTACCAAGCAATGCCTATTCCTTGCGCTGCGATAAAAATCATCGCCGTTTGGTTGGTCTCCCGGCTGGACGCTAGTTGGTGATCTCTATAACTTTCAGCTCGCCAAAGATGCAACCAATTTTATGCCACACCAGGCAATGGGTTTCCGGCACATCCGGGTGAACGGTACAGTGACCATCTGATCATCGCGCACCAGAATGCTTTTTTGTTCTCCATGCATCAATGCAACCTCAAAAAGGCTGCTCCCATTTCAGATTTGGAATCTGAAATCTCACCACAAATTCCGAAATAACACGCTAAATCGACGTTATTGCAGGAAAGGCCGAAAAACACATTGTTTACAGTGCTGACTGCGCACATAATTCCACTTGCCCGGGCGAAGCAATGAGAAGGTTCGTCTGAAGGAAATGGGTCAGAAATGCGCTGGGAGCATCCACTCCGAATTGTCTTTTATTGCGAAAGTCCGCTTGCCGTGCGGTATCTAACGGGGCTATTGCCTGGAACCCAGACGTCAAACCTGGCGCTCAGGGCCACAGGCGACGAGGCGGTTCGAACTCATGGATCCGGATTCATCCTAGTCGCCGAGGAAGGATCCCAGGAAACAGCGAAGCACAAGCTATTGTCCCTTGTGAGTGAACTCCGCGAGAATGCCAGAACTCTGGTGATCGGAGACGTAACCTCACCCCTATACCTGCGCCACCTATTTCTGGCTGGCATCCACGGATTCATTGATTATGCTGATCTGAAATCTCAATTTAGACCCGCGTTGGCTGCCATTCGAGACGGGCGGTTATGGATGCCGGTGCAAACGGCTGAAGGTTTTTCCCCGCGGCTGGAAGATAAGGCGCGAACAGGGTTTGCAACCCCCGGCGTCCTCACGCCTCAGGAGGTCACAATTCTGAGCCTGCTCTTGAGAAATCTTTCTAACAAGGAAATCGGCCATAGGTTGCGGATCAGCGAGCGCACGGTAAAGTTTCACCTTACCAATATGTTCGACAAACTCGGTGTGCGAAACCGTCACGCGTTAGCGCGTTTCGCCAATGTGTTTGCCGGGTGCAACGGAACAGACCAGCAGGCCGTTGGTTCTGAAGCTATTAAATTAGTCAGTTAACTACTGCAGGCATAAGAATGTGCCCGCAGTGCCCGCATTCAGCACGAATAACAATCCAAATCCCAATCCAAGCATCCTGTTTTGACCTACCCTTAAACTGCAAGGCCAATTGCAAAAAACTCTGGCCCCAAGCCCTCCGGGCCTGGACCAATATAAACCGAAGCAATAGCACCCAACAAAGTACAGGCGGGATAAAGCGCGGAATGCTAAACCATTTTAGGGTTTGCTGTATCCCTAAACTCTTGATTCCGACGCTCGTAAGCGAGCGCGCGCAGTCATCAGCGCGCGAGTAGAGCGGAGGAACCTTGTGTTTAAGAGGCCACAACATTACTTAAAATGGTCTAACATTCGGCAAATTTCGTTAGCGAGGACAGGTTGCCCAGACAGGTGGTGGACAGGGTGAAGTACAGGGTCGCCTTGTGGCCATTTACCTGTCCGCGAAGACAGTTACATTCCCTCTCCTGCTGCGCATAGGATTACGAACTTGGAAGTGGACCCTTGGCATAAGATTACGAATTGGAAGTGGGCCCTGGCATAGGTTTAGAAATTGGAACTGCACCCCTGACATAGGATTTCCACAATGTGAGGGTTTAAGGCGAGAGCCTGCCCGGAAGGCTTTTTGAAGCTGGCGAATCATCGTATTTCTCGTGGGCCGGAACATTAGGCACAGGCGTTTCCGTATTGAGAAGCCGACTTCGTGAAAGGATGGACATGAGTATGGTTATAGACCAGCGAAATCACCGCAATCTCTGTTATCCTCTGGCTCCTTCAACCTCAAACGGCGGGCTGGAAGCGGCCCCTTGGCGTGCGGTTTACCTGCGTCCCCGGTACGAGGCAGTCTCGGCCCGGTATTTGACCGAAAAAGGTCACGAGGTGTTCCTGCCGACTTGCAAAAGCCGACGTCAGAGATCGGACCGATATGTGACCCTTGAACTTCCTCTTTTTCCAGGGTATTTGTTCTGCAGGTGTGCGGAACCCCACCTTTCTTCCATACTGAATACCTGCGGCGTGCTCCGTGTTTTGGGTACGCGGGAAAGTCCGGCGGTGGTCAACGAAGAAGAAATTCGGCATCTTGCAACTGTGACACGTGCAAAGCTTGACTTGCAGCCTTGCGCCTTTATCACATCAGGCCAGAAGGTGAGGATTCACCGTGGTCCGTTGTGCGGGGTTGAGGGCATCATCACGGGTTTCGACAGCCGCAAACAAAAAGTTGTTGTTTCTATAAGCCTGCTCCAAAGATCAGGAGCAGTGAGTCTGGAACCTGAATGGCTAACCCCCCAAAGCGATGGGTTAATGCAGTCTTAGGCCGCACGCTATTAAACCGACCTTCTGGCCGACTTGAGTCCTCGTCTGCACTACTCTGAGGACAGTTGATGTACTGACACAGAATCCCTGTTGAAGAAACCGCTGTTTCGCGGCTTTCTGATCGTACTTCTAGTGCTCTTTGCAGCTCAGAAATACGCATATAAAAGGAGCGGCCAGTAATGCTTGCAGGCAAGAATTTTGCTGTCGCATACCTAATTCTGGTGATCATACCAATGTTAGGACTCGCTGGAGTACTCAGAAGCGGAAGCAAACTGATCGCTCCAAGTGCGATTGGTGGACACTGGAAAATGCAAGCTAATGCTCCCAGTCTGACACCTGTGCCGTGCGCAGGGTCTATGGCAACAATGCGGGATGTGGATTTTACGATCTCACAGTCGGGCAGGTACTTCGCACTAAGGTTCGCCAACTCGGTAATGCCTTCCGCGTCGGGGCTCATTGAAGGAACAACTATCAAAGTAAGCATACCGCTTCCCCCAAAAGGGGTGAAAGAGGTGGGGTGCAGCGGCGGACATGTGTTCTCCCTGATTGCCACGCTTGATTTCAAAGCGAACCCGAACTCCATGGCGGGACTTTTATCGGTGAATGACTGTGCCGCGTGTCCTTCGGCTGAGTTCCGCGCGGTCCGGGAACAATAGATTAATGGTAGTAGAGGAGACCAGCAAATGCTGAACCTGTTCACGCTTGTCCTGCAAATTGCATTGGTGCTGGCGTGCTCCCGGATCGTGGGAAGCCTGTTTTTGAAGGTGGGTCAGCCTCGGGTAGTGGGCGAGATGTTCGCTGGTATTATGCTGGGGCCATCACTGCTGGGTGCGATTGCACCGCAATGGTCAGCTTTCGTGTTCCCGCCCTCAAGCCTGGGGTTCCTGAATGCTCTGAGTCAAGTTGGTGTCATTGTTTTCATGTTCCTCGTAGGCTTGGGAATTAACCCAAGGGAATTGAAAAGCCAGGGACATGCGGCAGTACTGACCAGCCACGTCAGCATTACTGCACCCTTTGTGCTCGCATCTTTTCTGGCCTTCTATCTTTATCCGCGTCTTTCCGACAGCAGCGTCCCTTTTACCAGCTTCGCTCTATTCATGGGGGCGGCCATGAGCATCACGGCATTCCCGGTACTGGCCCGCATCCTGGCAGAACGTAACATGCTTAACAGCCGGCTTGGAACGGTTGTGATCGCCTGTGCCGCGGTGGACGATGTAACGGGCTGGTGCATTCTGGCTTATATTGTGCTGTTCATCCGGGCAGGCAATACCGGACACCCAATCTTATTCACGGTGGGGGGACTTATCGCTTTCGCCCTCGTCATGGTGTACGGCGTGCAGCGACTACTCAAACGGTTCGAAGTTTCTTATCGTCAAACTGGTGAGCTCTCAGAAAACGCACTCGCTTTAATGCTGCTGTTGGCCTTAATTTCAGCGCTTTGCACGGAGTGGCTTGGCATTCATCTTCTGTTCGGTTCATTCCTAATGGGCACCATCATGCCGAAGGAACAGATGTTTGTCCGCTACGTTGTCAATAAGTTCGAGACCATTGTGGTAACCCTGTTGCTGCCTCTGTTCTTCGCGTTTACTGGATTGCGGACGAACGTTGGACTAGTGAAGGGAGCGGAGATGTGGATGTATTGCGTCGCTATCATTCTCGTAGCAACTCTCGGGAAACTTGGCGGTTCGATGCTGGCTGGCTGGTGGTCGGGAATGCCAGCGCGAGAGGCTGCTGGTTTAGGCACACTGATGAATACACGTGGCCTGATGGAGTTGGTAATCCTGAATATCGGCTTGGATATAAAAGTCATCTCCCCGGCGTTATTTTCCATGATGGTGTTGATGGCACTAGTGACCACATTTATGACTAACCCGCTCTTACAAGCAATCTGCCCGGACAAGATGTTTCGTCGCGAAGCGGAAAAAAGCAGCAGGCAACTGGCCGTGACGCCCCTCGGACTCGACCCTGCGGGTGATTGAGCCGCCAAGGTTGACTAGGGCGTGTTCACACTAAATACATGGTGGGCGAGTAAGACGCGCGCATGGAGATCAATCAAGAGCAGTACGAGCGAATGCAAAATTGCTTACCTCTACAGCGTGGCAATGTGCGTCATGAGAACCGAGTTCTGCTGAACGCGATTCTCTATGTAGCTGAGCACGGATGTAAGTGGCGCGGAACTGCCGAAGCGGTTTGGCAATTGGCATAGCATCTACATGCGCATGAATCGTTGGGCAAAGAAGGGTGTCTTAGATCAGGTTTTCGCCCAATTGCAGCAAGAACAGATTCTGCAGATCAAGAATCACCTGACCGAAGAGAGACCGCAGCTGAAGGAGTCCTTATGGCGATCGAGAAAACGGAATTTATCTGGCACAACGGCAAGCTTATTCCTTGGGATGATGCCACGATTCACGTGATGTCGCACGTGGTGCACTATGGCTCCTCCGTGTTTGAGGGGATCCGGTGCTATGCGCCACCCGCGGGTCCTGCGGTTTTCCGCGCCACCGAGCACATACAACGGTTACTCGATTCGGCCAAAGTGTATCGCATCGACGTCGATTACACCCGCGACCAACTGGTGAAGGCAATGCTGGAAACCGTCGCCAGCAACGGCGCGTGGCCGTGCTACGTGCGACCCATCATTTTCCGCGGCTACGGCGACGCGGGAGTGACTGCATTTAACTCGCCAACCGAGGTTTACATTATTAACTATCCGTGGGGAAAATATCTGGGCGGGGAAAGTGAAGCTTGCGACGCCTGCGTTTCTTCCTGGACGCGGATTGCGCCCAATACGTTGCCGGCCATGGCCAAGTCGGGCGCCAATTACATGAACTCGCAACTCATCAAGATGGAAGCCAACGTCAACGGCTTTGCCGAAGGCATTGCACTCGACATCAACGGCTTTGTGAGTGAGGGATCAGGGGTGAATGTGTTCGTCGTGCATCGCGAGAAGCTGATCACGGCGTCGCTCGGTAATTCGGTTCTTCCGGGCATCACCCGCGACTCCGTGCTGCAGATTGCGCGCGACCTCGGCATTACGACGGTCGAGCAGATGATTCCGCGTGAGATGCTCTACATCGCAGACGAAGCATTCTTCACCGGGACGGCAGCAGAAGTCATGCCGATCCATTCCGTGGACAAGATCAATGTGGGCAAGGGCGCGATTGGCCCCATCACCAAGGCGATCCAGAAGGAGTTCTACGCCATCGTGCGCGGCGAAAAGAGCGACCGCCACGGCTGGCTCACTCCGGTGCCGGTGCGCAGCAAGCAGCCGGTCGAAAGATTAAGAGTACCCGCAGCGGTATGAGGATTGTTCGCTCGAAACCCGACCATTCCGACCGTTTAGAAATCGAATCGAATGCGTTCGGCCGGAAGGGCAGCGAAGGCTCACTAACCCGTACCTAAGAGCTAAAAGTGGAGTTGCTACTGTAGGTACCGAACGCCTGAGGCTGCTAGCGGATGTATGTGCATCATTTCATCGGGCTCGCTATATGGATACTAAATACAGTCAGGATTGTGCCAATCACTTAAACGAATCAAGTCAGTAAGTTGTTTTGCGCAGACCGTATCGTGCGGCGCCTCAGAAGCGCAAAGAGACCAAGCCCATGCGTCAACACCTTCTCGAAGACATCAGAAGCCACGCTCTCGCCAAACCGGACCAATTAGCCGTCTGTGACAGCGAGGTCAGCATTAATTATGGTGCCCTGGACCGCTTCAGCACCAGCCTGGCAATGCACTTGCAGGCAATTGGATGTAAGACTGGGAGCCGCGTTGTGGTAGTGGCGAACCGCCGAGCCATCACGGTGGCTGCAATTCTAGGCACCTTTAAGGCGGGGTGCATCCACGTTCCGCTCGATCCCCGCATGCCCGCAGCTCGACTGCAATACATCTTGAATGACATAGCACCTGCCGCCGTCATAACAGAGGAAGATCTGCGGGAAACTGTCGGAGCATATCTTCCCCCGCATGCCAGCTTACTTCTGAAGGAAGACTTAGAGCGCATTCTACAGGCGAGCGCAGCAACGGATTACGTCCCCGACCCCGACGTAAGTTCACCGGGCTGGCTTCTGGACTCGCCAGCGTACTGCATCTACACATCCGGATCCACTGGACGGCCCAAGGGTGTCTTGATCGACCATCGCAGCATTGTCGATTTTTTCGAGGGGATTGAAGACGTTTACGACGTCCGTGCGGAATCGGTTTGCGCCAGTTTCTCGCCGCTGCATTTCGATGTTTTTCTCATGGATATGTTGTTCCCACTTGCCCAGGGTGCTCGTCTGCATGTCCACGACGATATTGTGTTCTCTGATCTGTTGTTTCAGACGATAGCAACTAACAATGTGACCCATTTTTCCGCCTGGGGCTTGATGCTTGGACTCATTGCACAGGCATCCAAATTCGGTACTACTCCTCTGCCGCACCTCCAGACCGTACTAACTGGAACAGATATCCCGAATGTTGACACTGTTCAGCGATGGTTGCGGGCAGGGGCAGGCGTTAAAGTGATCAATGCTTACGGTCCAACCGAAGTCACATGCGGTTGTACTGCGTACACGATCAGAGACCTTGAGCCTGGCCGGCAAGAGCTTTACCCCATCGGGAGTCCGTTCAAACATGTGCACACTTTCCTCGTCGGCAGCGAAGGCGAGCGAATCACACAAAGGAATGTGCCTGGCGAACTGTACATCGGTGGTACCCAGGTGATGAGGGGCTACTGGAACCTCACGGCGGAGACGGAGGCTGCTGTGACGTTTCTGGACGGCATACGCTGCTATCGCAGTGGTGATGTCTGTATTTATCAGGAGGATGGGAATCTCTTCTACCTTGGGCGGAAAGATAACGAAGTAAAAATCGGCGGCTATCGCGTACACCCGAATGAAGTGCGGCGCGTCATCAATAGTGTGCCGAATGTGTACGACTCCGAGGTCATCTTGATCGAGACTAAGTATCAGGAAAAAGTCTTAGCTGCAGGGATTCTTCTCAATGAGAACGGCAAAGCGGGGGCGCTCGACGTCGATCAGCAGATCATTCGGATCCGTGCTCGTCTTCTGGATGAGCTACCAGGTTATATGGTGCCTCGTTATCTCGCAATTTTTGACGATTTTCCGAAACTGTCGTCGGGCAAGGCGGATCGTAAGGCGCTTGCATCCATTCTTACTGCTCGCATGACGAAGGAAGCTGAGGAGGTGGTAACCACACATGGAAACTGAAGCTGTAGTAACTAAAATCATCGAAGATGTAATCGGAGTCAGGGGAGTGAGCCGCGATTCCCGCTTTATTGACATCGGCGGTAACTCACTGCATCTGGGGGGAATCTTGACACGGATCTACAGTGAGACCGGAGTAGCTGTGCCCGTACGCATGTTCTTCCACAAAACTGACTCCACAATAGCAGCCATCGCCGCCAAGATTGACTCTCAACTCCAGGAGAGCCAGGCGGCGTTAAACCATCAGTCAGTAACAGCCTAGACCTACAAATCAAGAGAGGAGTTGTAATGAGGAACGACTATTTTCTTTCCGAAGCGGAAAAAAACTTTTTTTACCAGAATGGTTATTTGGGTCCATTCACGCTGATGCAACCAGACGAAATGACGAGTCTATTCGAAGAGGTACGTATGGACCTGCTGGACTCCCATAACGCACCTTTTCCGAAAAGTAAATTGAACTATGACCGGCACCTCGATATACCGGTGCTGAATCAGATCATTAACAATCCAAAGATAACTCATCGCGTTTCAAGTATCCTTGGACCTGACGTGTTGAGCTGGCGTACGGAGTGGTTTCCCAAGTACCCGGGAGACGAAGGTACTGATTGGCACCAGGCGGAAAGCTTCGTCGAATTTGAGGGAACGGAAAAGCTGTTTCCAACCGCGGAAGAGGAGTTGACAGAATATGCGCAGGGCAGGCCTTGGGAGCTTACAGCTTGGATCTCGATGGCCGAATCAACAAAGGAAAATGGCTGCCTCAAAGTCATGCCTGGAACTCATCGGACGTGGTTTTTCGATGAAAAACGGAATGTGCCCTTTGAACCCGAAAATTTCAATAAGAAGACGATTGACACCGGAGAGAAGGCCGGCTTCTATGGCTACGATTACGACAAACTGAAGCTCGATCCAAACTGGAAGCCAGACGAGTCGAAGGCGGTCCATATGGTGATGAGGCCTGGCCAGTTCTGCATCTTCACCTCGCGGTGTATGCACGGCTCCAATCCCAATACGACCAAGGACTCGACACGCTTCGGCTGGGCGACCCGTTTCGTGCCAACCCACGTGAAGGTGTATGACGGCCAAGACTCTTTCCATCACTTTGGGGAAGAACTGCCGCTGGAGAAATATTCAACGGTCTTGGTTTTGGGAGAAGACCGCTATCACCACAATAAAGTTCGTCCGCCCATGCAGGTGGCTGAGACAACGAGCGCTTAACCGCCACTCCAACTAACCAGCCCCGGACTTCGCCCTTCATATCCCTTTCGGGGTCGAACTGCGTCGAGGGCGAAGCCCTGGGCTGGTTAAAAAAAATCCAGTGTGCCCCCGGCAATTTTCAGGGCTGGGCGGCAAACCGAGCCAGGAGTTAGAGATGGTAAACCAATCTCTTCTGTCCAGAGACGAAGACACGGCGCAGTGGAAATCGGACGAAGAACTATTTGGCTGGATGCGGAAAGAACTTTCCACTCCTCCTGTCAGCGACGTGATGGAGCAGCTTGGTTTTCGTTATCCCATGCTGCCGGGGCATATTCGCCCTTTACGAAGCGACATGGTGCTGATCGGGCGTGCTATGCCGGTACAAGATGAGCTACCGGTCGAATACGGGGAGCCATCGCGCTTTGATGCGAAGCCGTTCGGTTTGTTGTTCGAATCCATCGAGGCGCTTCGTCCCAACGAGGTATATATCGCCAGCGGTGGGCCAACGCATGTTGCGAGGTTGGGGGACATGCTGGTGATGCGGGCGCAAAACTTAGGTGCAGCGGGGGTCGTGCTCAATGCGCATCTTCGCGATGGCAACGCCATCTTATCCCTGAACTTTCCCGCCTTCGCGCACGGTTGTCACGCCTACGGTTTGCAGCGCCGCCACAATGTAGTGGATTTTCGCTGTTCGATCACAATCGACAAGGTGCGGGTCAGGCCGGGCGATCTGATCTTTGGCGATGGTGACGGTGTCTGTGTCATTCCCCACGAGGCGGAAGGGGAGATCCTTAACCGGGCGCTGGCCAAGACGCAATTGGAGAGGAACGTCCGCAGAGATATTGAATCCGGTCAAAGCGTAGTTGATGCTTTTAAGAAGCACAGGGCGATGTAAGGTGACCACGCTATCCCATGCGAGCATTCATCTGGATGAACGGAAGAATGCTCCCTTGGGATCGTGCCCAGGTTCATATTCTTCCTCATGCGCTGCATTATGAACCAGTGTGTTTTGAAGGCTTGAGGGCCTACGGAGCAGGCGGTAATGCCGTCATGTTCTGTGGTCCGGCGCACTTCGAGCGCCGCGACTAAGCAATCCAGGAAATACTCCTTGGAATTCCAAAGGGCAGGCGTCGGCCAATGGGGTCGGCGGACGCTGGTGCCGACACTATTGAGGCAGGCGTGACAGCACTCGAGCAACAGTCCACTTCTCCGTGGCTCATCCGCTTTCGTTCCAGGAATACAGAGCGAGTTCACATCCGCCTCTTTTGCTTTCACTATGCGGGTGCATCAGCTTCGATCTTTCGGTCTTGGGATGCGGCGATGCCGGACGGGATTGAAGTGGTGGCCGTCCAGCTTCCCGGGCGAGAGTACCGACTGGATGAGCCGTTGTTGACGGACCCGCATGAAATTGCGGGCCTGGTTGCCGAAATCCTGCCGTTGGACAAGCGGTTCGTATTTTTCGGTCATAGCATGGGCGTGTTCATCGGATTCGAGGTTGCACGACTCTTGCGTGAACAAGGGCTTCGCCAACCTGAAATGTTCATCGCTTCGGGGCGGAACGCACCGCAATTCAAGTGGCGGGATGCCGGGATGCAACTGCTTCCGGATGATGAGTTTGTTGCGGCAGTGACTGCCTACAACGGCACACCCGGGGCTTTGTTGCGGGACGTGGCGCTGCGCGACCTTTGGCTTCCGCGGCTCCGAGCCGATCTAACCGTATCGGCTCAGTACCAGTATGTCGAGAAAGAACCGTTAGAGTGCCCGATTGTGGTTCTGTCCGGAAACGAAGACGAGCTCAGCACCGAGGCAGGGCTGAACGGTTGGCTCACGCAAACGACCGCAGAGGTTCGACATTTTCGCTTTGCCGGCAATCACTTCTTTTTGCACAGCGCTGAACAACTCGTGCTCTCCAGAATTGCGGAGGAGCTAACGAAACTGATCGCTCATCAACCGATCGGCGGTTGAGGCTCAATTATCAACATGTAACAACAGGAGACGACGATGAAAGCAACTAGCGATAACTTGCCAGTCCCTAACCCCAGCCTGCAACCCACCAAGCCTGAGCTCGTGCGAATCTTCGATACTACGCTGCGCGATGGGGAACAAAGCCCGGGTGTCTCACTCACCGCTGACATGAAGTTGCAGATCGCAGGACAGCTTGCAAAGTTGGGCGTCGATGTGATCGAAGCCGGATTTCCAGTTTCCAGTCCAGGGGACATGAACGCTGTGCAGAAGATCGCAAGAATCGTAGGTCAAGCTAAGCGCAGCAACAAGCATGGCGTGATAGTGGACCCGCCCGGCATCGCCGCGATGGCGCGCGCAAATCGCGCGGACATCGATAGCGCGTGGCACGGTGTCAGAGATGCAATCTATCCTCGCATCCATATTGTGCTTGCAACCAGCGATATTCATATGGAATACAAGCTGCGCAAGACACGCCCCGAAGTTATAGAGATGGCCCGGAGGACGGTCACCTACGCTCGCAATCTCTGCAATGATGTTGAGTTCAGCGCGGAGGACGCAACCCGGAGCGATCGCGATTTTATGGTGCAGGTGCTGGAAGCGGCGGTGGAAGCCGGCGCCACGACTCTCAACATTCCGGATACAGTCGGATATGCAATGCCGGAAGAGTACGGCGCATTGATTGGCTTTATTCATCACCACTTTGCTTCTGCCGATGTCACCGTGAGTGCGCATTGCCACGATGATCTGGGTTTGGCCACCGCGAATACACTGGCCGGTATCGCAAATGGGGCCCGCCAAGTCGAGGGAACCATCAACGGTATCGGGGAGCGAGCCGGCAATGCGTGCATGACGGAAACTGTCATGGCACTGCGTACACGGGCGCCCTTGTTCAGTTTAGAGACAAACATCATCACGAAGGAGATTGGGCGGACGAGTAAGCTAGTGAGTGACTTGACTGGCATGGTTGTTCAGCCCAATAAAGCGATTGTCGGAGCGAATGCATTCGCGCACCAGGCGGGGATTCACCAGGACGGTATGCTCAAAAATCCGCGCACTTATGAAATCATGGATCCCTCGGACGTGGGCGTCAGCGAAAGCCTCCTGGTACTTGGCAAGCTAAGCGGCCGCAACGCGTTGCGCTCGAAACTTGAAAAGCTCGGATATCACGTGGAAGGCGAAAAGCTCGACCAGGTCTCCATAAGAGTGAAGCAGGTGCTAGACACCCAGAGAGCAGTCAGTGACGTCCAGTTGCACGAGATTTGCGCTGAAGTTTTCCGCTCCACAAATGCGGCTGTGGCTTCTTAAGAGTTTGCTTTCTCCTGATATAGAAACAGAGTGAGCTAGACCAAAGAACAGCGGAGCCGCCTCTGGCAATTCGTTACATCCACAACGGAATTCGGAATTAAACTCAATCGGGTATTGCGGAGAAGACTCTTTCTCTCCGTTGAACCTTCAAGCGCTCTAAGGGCGGTTTGCGGAGGTTACACTGGCGGGAGAACTGGCGAGACCATCGCGAGAATTGCTATGTGCCACAAACTAGAAGATGAATTGAGCCAAACGATCACGGTCGAGGTGAAAGTGGACGTACCGGATAGCGCCGACGCGCGCTGGTGCATAGAGCAGTATTATCTGGAACTAGCGGAGCGTTTCGACACAGGTTTCGATCCGATCAAGAGCAATCCCGCCCCCGACGAGGATCTGGTTCCCCCGAGGGGTTACTTTGTTGTGGCCCGGCTTGATGACCATCCTGTTGGATGTGGCGTGCTCAAGCGCAAGAATCCAACAACGGGTGAGATCAAGCGAATGTGGACGGCTTCATACGCACGCAGGCGGGGTGTTGCACGCAAAATTCTCCATACGCTTGAGACCATTGCTCGGGAAGCGGGACTTACAGTCCTCCATCTTGAAACTAATCGGACCCTCGCCGAGGCTCAGGCACTGTACCGAAAGGAAGGATATATCGAAGTGGACGCCTTCAACGAGGAACCTTACGCCCATCATTGGTTCGAGAAATACCTACAGTCGGATTCCGGCAGATGATCGCGAGACCCCCTCGGAATGGAATCGCAAATGACAAAACCTGAACCGATTATGTGCCGAACTCAATGAGTACATAGGCAATATTAGGACTTCCTTGAAGCTCGACAGCCCTCGCGATGGCATGCGAACCGAGTCGCCCGTTACTGTGGACGGACCACCATACAGCGCGGAAGAGCACATCCAAATATGATGAACCTTCTCGACATCTATACAGCGCTCGCGCGCGAGCGCCCAGATGAGCCTGCCATAATATTTGAGCGTGAACCTTACGTGGGCATCAGATTGTCGTGGGCTCAGCTTGCTGCCAGGGGTGAAGAACTGAGTCTTCGGCTCGCGGCAGCCGGCATAAGTCGACAAAGTCTTTGCGCGGTTGAGTTGGCAGACCACCCCGATACATTGCCGTTGCTGCTCGGAATCTGGCACCTTGGGGGTACCGCACTGCTTGTCGACCCGAAATGGGGTGTTAGCGTGCGACGCTCGGTTTATTCCCATAGCCGACCTGATGCGTCCATCACGGTAGATCCGGAATTTAGGGTTTCGTTGCTCACCGACACTTCCTCAAAAGACGAACATTCGGATTTGCCGGATGGGGCCGCGCTCCTGGCCTATACCTCTGGGAGTACTGGAGATCCTAAGGCAATTGTCATACCGCATGATCGATTGTTGACGGCAATATATGCGGCGGCGGCAGCGATTGTCCGACATCGTGGCGTCGCGCCTAAATACATTGCCTGTAGCATGCGGCTCTCTGGATACGGCGTTCTCATCCTGCATTACATGTGGGCCGCCTGCGCGGGCGCTACCGTTGTTGTCTTGCCGGAACTTAATTTGCAAACTGCTCCTGGGTACTGGCACACAGTTGCCGATCACGACATCGAACAGATCTTTCTGGTGCCGCCGCTTATCGAACTTCTGAACCAAGTGGGGGTGCCACCGCAAAGAATGCGCAAAGTTCCCATCTGCATCTCAGGCAGTGCGCCGTTATCGCAGCGGACACAGCAAGAATTTCAGCGCCGATTTGGCCTCGGCCTGCTCAACGCATACGGGCTCACGGAATCCATGTGCCCCTCTTTCTTCGGTGAGTATGATGAGCACGGAATGGGCCGAAACACCTTTGGTACCCCTGCCTTGCTAAAGGCTCAACTGCGTGCTGGAAACGGAACAGTTGTAGAGGGGGCTGGCGAAGGGGAGCTTGAGTTGTCGGGTCCAACGGTATTCGATGGGTACTATCGCAATACGCATGCCACAGAGGCTGCCTTCCACGGATGCTGGCTTCGGACCGGAGATCTTTTCAGACGCGACGAGCAGGGTCGGTACTGGATCGTGGGGCGGCTAAAGAATGTCGTCATGAAGGGCGGCCATTCGATTTATCTTGACGAGGTAGAGAGTGCCGCGTTTGAGATTGATGGGATTCATGAAGTTGCGGGGGTTCCTGTGCTTCTTCCTGCTGGAGGCGAAGATATTGGTTTGCTGGTCCGATTTGTGCCCAATTCTGGTCTGACCTGCGCTGTGGTAGCAGCCGAGCTACGACATCGGCTTGGCGCCCATCGCGCGCCTAGGCGCGTGATTCAGATTACACATGCTTTGCCACGCACCGGTTCGGAAAAGCTTGACCGCCAGCGAGTGGTGGAGATGTGGCGCTCGTTGGTCTCACTGAACTCGTAATGGAAGAGCACTGCTGAGTTTGTTGGAGGGGTTTGATAGATGGAGGAGTTGACCGAGGAAGTATTCATCAATCGGGCTCGTAACTTTTTCTATGAAGTGGCCGGAGTGGAACCTGCCGCACTCGACGCCGATGCTAATCTGATTGAGAGCGGAATCCTTGATTCGCTGCTCCTCATCTCATTCCTGGCTTTCATTGAGAAGCTCCGCGGCTCACCGCTGGATATCACGCGAGAAAATCTCCCAGCGATCTCCAGTCTTCGCGGCGCATACGCGTTCGCTCACTTGCAGAAACCTGACGATGAACTTTGTGAGAGTTTCAATGGAGCCTGAGCTCAGGAAAGCCATGAGCATGCTGCCGCGCCTGGATTGTACCGATCCGGTAGCTGCCCGATCCGAAATGAATCGGTTCGTTCGGCTGTCGACTCTGCTGGGATCTCATTCGCTGACCGACCCGGAGGTCGACGTTGTTGATCGGATCTGCCCTTCCGATGGCACGTCCACCGTCCGCGTTCGGCTGTACGTTCCCCAGGACCTGGTCAAACCCGCTGCTGCGGTAATTTATATCCACGGCGGGGCTTTTATGCTCGGAGATCTTGAGATCGAGCATCCGAGATGTCTCGAAATGGCGAAAGAGACCAAAGCCCTGGTAATAGCGGTCGACTACCGTCTTGCGCCTGAGCATCCATTCCCCGCGGCAATCACAGACTGCTATGCGGTATATCTCTGGGCGATGGCGGAAGCCGACGAACTCGGCATTGACGTTTCCCGCATTGCCGTTGCCGGTGCCAGTGCAGGCGGCGCACTTGCCGCAGCTGTGGCCCTTATGTCCCGTGATCGCGGGGCCCGCGTACCGGCGTTTCAGCTCCTCCTGTACCCTGTAACCGACGACCGCATGATCACCCCGTCGATGGTCCGCTTTGTCGACATCCAGGGCTGGAACCGCAGAAACTCCGAACGCATGTGGACGCATTATCTTGGTGAGAGGATCGGCCAGGATGTGTCGCCATATGCTGCTCCGGCTCGCGCGTGTGACCTTCGCGGCCTTCCGCCGGCTTACGTGATGACGATCGATTACGATGCGCTGCGAGACGAGGGTATTAACTACGCGCAAAGCTTGCTCCAAGCCGAGGTGCCCGTCGAGCTGCACCACTATCCAGAAACATTTCACGGTTTCGACACGGTAGCAACGTCCGAGGTGTCGCGGCGCGCCAGAAGAGAACATTACACAGTCCTTTGTCATGCTTTGCAGCCTCGTCGATCAAGCTCCAAATGATGTTATCGACAGTGCGGTAGAGGCAGATCCACAGCAGATCCACAAAGGGAACCCGTGTCCGTGGTTTCGAAATCCTCATCCATAAGCAGGGCAAGATACAACATTGCCGCGAATCATGGAAAATCTCAGGTGGTAAATGGCTGGTGAACTATTTAATTCGCTCATGCTGAACGCGGTAGACGAGATTATTCGCCGTGATCCGAAATACTTGTCTAAACAACCAGTGAGGACCGGCAGAGCTGCGCCAGACGGCTCATCCCGCACTCAAAAGCAATTCGCAGGGGCGCAAGCTCTTGTCGAACGATGCGTGGAATTCCTGGGGCGGGCCAACATTCCATTTGACGATACCGCCATCGAGGCCGATGACGCGTGGAAGCTACTCATGGCGAGTGCCACAGATGCGGAGGCAGCTGAACGCGGTGCAGTCTCGCTCGCTCCATCGGTATCTCCCAAAAAACCGATCGAGCATGTTCTCCGGGACAATTATGAAGAGCGTAAATTAAAGAATGGAGCTAGATATTTCGTAAGGCGTCGAGGGCGTCAGCCTTTGGTATTGATCAATGCGAGCGGTGTCCCGGCCGCCTTATGGATACATTTGTTGGCAGACGAAACCGATCACTTTCGTATTCTCATCTGCGAGAGCCGCGCGAGCGACCTTTTCGCAGGAGGCTTGCATACCGACGCCACCGTGGAAATGGACGCAGCCGACGCTGCTCTCGCTGTGCAGCAAGAGGGCTTTGACAAGGTCGATGTGCTCGCCTGGTGCAATGGCCATTTGACTGCGATAGAACTTACCGAGAAGATAGCCGTTGATTCCGTTGTGCTTCTCGCCCCATCATTTTTTACCTCTGACGAAAGATTCGCCACAGTGTATGGGCGCAAGATTTTGGGAATGCTGGATGTAGTGCGTCGTGAGCCGGAAATGACGAGCGCTCTGTGTAAATTCACGCTCGCCCAAGTTAATGCAAGTGCCGAAGATCCTGGTAAGAGCGGATTGCATGTATGGTCGTTACCCGACCGATCGCGAGTTTTTGAGATAGCAACCCCGATGTCGACTACACCGTCGCTGATGAGATACGCAAGTAGGCTAGCCTCTGATGCGATTTACCCGCTTCGTCAGAAACTGGCAAAATTAACAACTCGGTTGATGGTCATCACCGGGAATGATGATCACATTGCGAGCGACGTTGCCGCTACTGAGCTACTCGCTGCCACGCGCGTCAAGAACACCCGTATCCGCATGACTGCTGCCGGACATTATATTCAGGATCTTCAATACCGCTATCTGCGTACCTTACTCGAATCATTCCTTGTCGATCGCAGCGAACCTCGGCCTCTGGCAAGAATTGCCGTGGTTACCTCTGCTACCTAAGTTCTGCCTGCATACACAATATGCTCCACTGTATTCCAATGAAGGAACCCGGAGCGCGCTGCCCAACCGAATTCCACAAATTCAAAAGGAGATGGCTAACATGAAATCGCTCCGTATCGCCCTTCTGCTCTTGCTCTCGTTCGCTGCAAACGCCGCTTTCGCCCAAATCTCCGCCCAGAAATCGTTCGACCAACTCAAATCGCTCGCCGGTTCCTGGGAAGGTAAGGACTCCAAAGGCCAGCCTCTGCGCGTTTCCTTCCGTGACATTGCCAGAGGTTCCGCGCTCATGAGCGAAATCCAGAAAGAGGGCCACGACGGGGTCATGTTCAGTATGATCAGCATGATTCACCTCGACGGCCCCAACCGCCTGCTCCTCACTCACTACTGCAGCGCCGGCAATCAGCCGCGCATGGCCGCCACTACTTCTCCTGACGGCAAAACTATCACCTTCGACTTTTTCGAGATTACCGATCTCGCAACTCCCGACGCCGCCTATGCGCGGCGCCTCATCTTCACGATCGTTGACGCCAATCATCACACCGAAGACTGGACCTTCGCCGCCGGGCCCGGCAAAGAAATGAAGGAGTTCTTCGAGCTGCACCGAACTGAAGTAGCCCAAAAATAATAGTCTGCCGTGTGTAATGGGACTTAGTTGGCATGTGGAGTAGTTGGGGAGGTGTAAGTTGAGCAAAGCAACCACAATATCGAACGAGGTGGCAATCGCAACAATCGTTGACGTGTTGCGGTTGAGGGTAGAGACGCAGAGAGACGAGATCGCTTATAGGTTTCTGGCCGATGGGGAAGAAGAGAGAGGCACCCTCACCTATGGTGAGCTATACAGCCGAGCGCGCCAAGTCGCGGCTGAATTGCAGAAACAGTCAGCGGTAGGCCAAAGAGCTTTGCTTCTCGCTTCCTCGGAAGCCGACTTCATTACTACGTTTTTCGGTTGTCTCTGCGCGGGAGTAATCGCGGTCCCAATTTATGCGCCGCGTTTGAATAAGAAAGGAAATGCTCGCGTGGAGTCGGTGGTGGCCGACGCCCAGCCCTCCGTAGTATTGACCGCCGGAGCCGTATCTCCCGCGGTTCGGGACGTGATCACGGCATCAGCGGGGGAGCATGTCAGGTGGATTGACACTAACGCCCTTCCTGTCGATGGCGATGAATTGTGGACTCCGCCGGCTGTAAGAGGCACAGATATCGCATTCTTACAGTACACGTCCGGCTCGACGGCCGCTCCCAAAGGAGTGATGGTAAGTCACGGGAACATTCTCGATAACGAGCGGATGATCCAGAATGCGTTTGATACAAAGCCTGGCAGTGTAATTGTAGGCTGGCTGCCGCTGTTTCACGACATGGGGCTTATTGGCAATGTATTGCAACCGTTGTATGCAGGAGTGCCCTGCATCTTGATGTCGCCGGTCGCCTTCCTGCAGCGACCGCTTCGCTGGCTTCAGGCCATTTCCCGCTATCAGGCGACGACGAGCGGCGGACCTAACTTTGCCTACGAACTCTGCATGCGCAAAATCCGTCCTGAAGACCGGAGCGGACTCGACCTAAGTTCGTGGCGGGTGGCGTTCGACGGCGCGGAACCAGTACGGCTGGAAACGGTGAACCGATTTGCCGCACAGTTTGCCGAGTGTGGTTTTCGTCGCGAGGCCTTTGTTCCATGTTATGGCCTGGCTGAAGCTACTCTGTTTGTAAGTGGAGGTCTTGATCCGAACGGCGTCACTACCGTGAACCATGCAGCCAACGGTAACTCGAATAATGGCGGATCGGGTAATGGAGCAAAGATATCTCGAAAACAAGGCAAGCTGCTGGTGGCCTGTGGCCGTCCTCCCGTGGAGCAGGCCGTGCGAATCGTTTCTCCGGATTCGCTGCAACAATGCAGCGCCGGCGATGTAGGCGAGATATGGATCAGCGGCCCGAGTGTTGCGCAGGGGTACTGGCGAAAAGCGAAAGAGACAGAGGAGACGTTCCACGCGCGGATACCCGGGATTGACGAAGGCCCATTTCTTCGTACGGGAGACCTGGGGTTTCTGAAGGATGGCCACCTGTTTATAACCGGCCGGTTGAAAGACCTGCTTATCATTCGCGGGCAGAATTACTATCCACAAGATATAGAGCTTACCGTCGAGCAGAGCCATGCTGTCTTGCAGCCTGGGTCGGGAGCGGCGTTCTCGGTGGAGATCGAAGGGGAAGAGCGCCTCGTGGTTGTGCAGGAGGTTGCGGTACGCAAAGACCCGGAATCTATTGTTCAGAGTGACCTTGACGAACTCGACGCCCTCATAAAACTTATTTCACGAAACATCGTGGCAGGCCATGAACTGCAAGCGTTCGCCATTGTCCTGATACGAAAGGGCACGATTCCCAAAACCTCCAGCGGCAAGATCCAGCGCCATGCATGTCGAGATGCGTTTCTGAACCGGGAACTCTATGTTCTGCGAGAGTGGCAGGAAAGAAAGCATCTCGAGCCAGTTTTGCCAAAACCTTCCAACCCCGAGTTGGATGGGCACGGACCGTACGGGCTGGCTTCGTGGATAGCGCAGGAAATTTCGCGTACCCAGGGAATTGACCAGGAGCGGGTTGACCTGAACCAACCTTTCGCAGCCTACGGCTTGGATTCACTGGCCGCGATTGAGTTCGCTCACAAGCTGCAAGCTGAGTTTCAGGTCGAGGTAGATGTCGCGGAGTTCTTCGGTGACTCGACCATTACTGAAGTGATTCGACGAGCGGCGAAAAGTACGCAGTCCCCTGTGAGGAAAGTTGAAAAGGAGCAGCCTGCAACCTATCCGCTTTCATACGGCCAGCGCGCCTTGTGGTTTATGCATCGCATGGCTCCGGAAAGCGCCGCCTATAACATCTCGCGAACGTTCCGGATCAAAGCTGCGGTCGATGTGGAAGCATTGCGGGATGCTTTTCAAGCCTTAGTCGATGGCCACGCAGCTCTGCGCACGACCATCGTCGAAACCGCCGGAGAACCTCTGCAGCATGTCGCTGAAAAAGCAAGGGTGAGTTTTGAATATCATGACGCCACCAACTGGGACAATGCTGAATTGACACTGGAATTGCTTGAGCAAAAGAGCAAGCCATTCCGGCTTGCTGAAGGCCCACTGTTCCGAGTGCACCTCTACCATTTGACAGAAAAAGATTACCTCATGCAGGTGGCAGTGCACCACATCGTTAGCGACTTGTGGTCGCTCATGCTGCTTTTCGAACAACTGGGAAAGCTTTACGAACAACGATCAGTGGGTCACGCTCTGACAGTTCCGACTTGTGAACACAGTTATGCCGACTTTGTTGCGTGGCAACGTGAGCAACTAGCGGGACCGGAAGGCGAGCGGCTTTGGTCTTATTGGAAGGACGAACTTTCTGGCGAACTTGCTCCTCTCGACCTGCCAACCGATCATCCTCGGCCGCCGGTGCAAACGTTTCGCGGTTCGTCCTATTTATTCTTTATCGATCAGAACTTATGTGACCGACTGAAGCAGATCAGCGTCCAAGCGCAAACAACTTTATTTGTAACTTTATTTGCAGCCTTTCAGTCCTTGCTGCACCGCTTGAGTGGGCAAAATGACATTATCATTGGCTTTCCAACCACGGGAAGACCGCGCGCAGAACTGGCTCATGTCGCCGGCTATTTTGTGAACGTATTACCGCTACGGGCGAAGCTTGATCACACTCAGTCATTCAACGAACTTCTTTCCCAGGTTCGCAAACGGGTGCTGGGTGCTTTGTCCCATGATCTTTATCCCTTCGCGTTGATGATTGAGAAGCTTGGAATCGTGCGTGATTCGTCAGCGGCCCCTGTTTTCCAGACCATGTTCGTTTTTCAAAAGACTCATGGGAACTCCGAAGAGTTTGTGCGGCTGGCTGTGGGAGAGTCCGGAGTGCAACTGCGATCAGGCGGGCTGCAGATGGAGTCCGTCGCCATGGAACGGCAAACGGCACAGTTTGACCTGACGCTAACGGTCGGCGAGGGACCGGACGGTCTGGTGGGATCGTGGGAGCACAGCAGCGAATTGTTTGAGACAGACACTATTGCGCGCTGGGCGGAGAGCTTTTCAGTTTTATTGGAAGGAATTGTTTCGAACCCTGAGATTTCCGTGAGTCAATTGCCCATTCTTTCGGCCAGTGAGTACGGCACATTGGTGTACAAGTGGAACGACACGGAACGGGAGTATCCGCGGGACAAGTGTGTACATGAGTTGTTTGAGGAGCAGGTGCGTAGGAGTCCGAAGGCAACGGCGGTGGTGTTTGAAGAGGAGGAACTGAGCTACGGGGAGCTGAATGAGCGAGCCAACCGGCTGGCGCACTATCTCCGGGCATTGGGAGTGAAGCCGGATGAGCGGGTGGCGATCTGTGTGGAGCGTGGCTTTGAGATGATCGTGGGTTTGCTGGCCATACTGAAGGCGGGAGGAGGGTATGTGCCGCTGGATCCGGCGTACCCAGAAGAACGGCTGCAGTACATGCTGGAGGACAGCGCGCCGGTGGTGCTGCTGACGCAGAGACATCTGGAAGATCGATTCTCCGGTATCGGCGAGGGCGTGCCGGTGCTGGATCTGAATGCCACCGCCGCGTGGC
>JBJMGE010000014.1:0-23980 GCA_045808085.1 Terriglobales bacterium
AGGGCGGGTGCAGGTGTACGAAGCCGCAGACGGGAAGATCGCAATTGAGTATCGCGGACGGGAGTTGAAGTGGGAGGAGATAGCAGCGCCGGCGAACCCGCCGGAGCAGCCGGTAACGACGCTGGGAAGGGGAACCGTGAAGATGCCATTGCGTCGAGGAAAGACGATTCCAGCGGCGAACCATCCTTGGCGGAGGTATGCAGATAAAGGAAAGATGAGCCGGCCTGGAGAGGCAGAAAGTTCTCTGTCGGCGACTCCGTCCTCCGCGTCGCCCTACGGGCTCCGCTCCGGAACGGAGTCGCCGACAAAGAAGGAAGAAGCTAAAGTTTGAAAAGGGGACATTTTAATCGAGGTAAGAATGGGGACATTTTAAAAGTGGTTTGACACCTCACCACTTTTTCCTTGACTTTATGGCGAACAAATGGTAAAGTACCACATTCCTCCCAGCGAGGATCCGCCTTGTGCGGGTGGTCTTTGAAAATCAGCACTTAGCAATCAGCAGTCAGCCAGCCAAAATCGGTCAACTCTACGCCAATTGAGGCCTGATCGCTGAAGTCCACGCCAAAGTGGGATGATTAGGGTCGAAACCTCTCAAACTCACGCCAAACTGGGATGGTCTGGGGTGCGGTGGGATACCCCGGGAGGGGGGAAGGCAGTAAGAGATCGCCGGAATTGCCAAAATCGGGTAATTGCCAAAATTGAAAAAATCGGGCGAAGCCACCTCAACCGGAATCAGAACTTCGAACGTAATTTCTTGTACGTCGTCGGCAAATCTTCCGGCAATACTCGGGTCTCTCCGATCGAGCTCATGAAATTCACGTCCCCAAACCAGCGCGGAAGAATATGCATATGGATGTGACTGGCCACGCCGGCGCCCGCGGCTTTGCCTATGTTCATTCCCAGGTTGACACCATCGGGACGATAAAGCTCGCGCAGGATGCCTTCCAGACGTTGCGTGAGCGCCATTATCTCTTGCGCGGCGGGTTGTGAAAGTTTGGATAATTCGTCAACGTGCTCATACGGCACAATCATCGCGTGACCGGAGGTGTACGGGAAAGCGTTGAGCATTACGAAGCAATGTTCTGCCCGATGCACGATCAAGGATTTTTCGTCGTCTTTGGCTCGGTCGTTTTTAGGCTGAATCAGGCCGCAAAACAGGCAGCCGGCGGCGGCATTTGCGCCGGTAATGTAGGCGTATCGCCAGGGCGTAAACAGGTAATCCATGGGCCTTCAAAAGATACCAGAGGGATTAGGGTTTCTAAGCGAATTTTCCCGTTTTGGAGCGTTTGACAGCGTACTGAGCGGTTGTTATAGTCGGAAGAGTCTTATGGCCCTTTCAGGACTGCTGTAAGATCCGGCCGCTGGTTTCCGAGCCTTCCGAAAGTCGGAAGCAAATCTGCCAGCGGGACTTGGGGGTCCCCGAGTCCGCCTTCAGCACTACTGCCTCTCTTCAGTGAGTTCCAGCCGTGTTTTGGGTCCGTTGGCATTATAGGAATGTGGGTCGAGCATACAGCCCGTGACGAGCACTTTGGTTCCGACGCTGAATCCAACAGCTCAACCGATTCCGCCCAGTCCTACGAAAATTCAACCACTATGTCCGGGAACGAATCTCAAACTCAATCTCCTGAGCAGCCCATCGCGGGCGTGACTCACAAAGAAGAAACTCACATGGAAGATTTCGCCACAGCTCTTGAATCGTACACCCTTGAAACTGAGCCGGCGCCCAGCGAAGACAACGTCTTCAAAGGCACCGTGATCAAGATCACCGCCACCCACGTCGTTGTTGACATCGGCTTCAAGTCAGAAGGCCTTGTGCCCATCGCTGAAGTTACCGATGCTCACGGCAACGTGAAGTTCCAGCCCGGCCAGGACATTGAAGTAATGGTCCAGCGCGGCGAGAACGAAGAAGGCTCCGTTCTGCTTTCGCATGAACGGGCCGAGCGTGTGCGGGTATGGGAGAACATCGAGAAGGCGTACCACTCCAAAGAAGCCGTGAAAGGCACGGTAGTGGAGCGGGTCAAGGGCGGCGTCTCCGTGGATATCGGCGTAAAGGCGTTTATGCCCGGTTCGCAGGTGGATGTCCACCCGGTGCGCAACCTGGAAACGCTGAAAGGCCAGGAGATTGAAGTTCGCGTCATCAAGCTGAACAAAAAGCGCGGCAACATTGTGGTGTCACGCAAGGCCATTCTTGATGAAGAAATCGCCTCCAAACGCGGCAAGACCCTGGAAAATCTGGAGGAAGGCGCAATTCTTACCGGCACGGTAAAGAACCTTACTGACTACGGCGCTTTCGTGGATATGGGCGGCATTGACGGCCTGCTCCATATCACTGACATGTCTTGGGGACGCCTGACGCATCCGCGCGACCTCGTCCACGTGGGCGATCAGATCCAGGTAAAAGTTCTGAAGTACGATCCAGAAAAGCTGCGCGTTTCGCTTGGCTTTAAGCAGCTCACGCCTGATCCCTGGCTGGACGCTGCGGAGCGCTATCCGATTGGCGCGCGCGTAAAAGGCCGGATTTTGAGCGTGACCGACTACGGCGCTTTCGTGGAGCTGGAACAGGGAATTGAAGGCTTGGTCCACGTGAGCGAAATGTCATGGTCCAAGCGCATGAAGCATCCTTCAAAGCTGGTGAACGTGGGCGATGAGATTGAATGCGTTGTGCTCAACGTGAATTCCAATGAGCGCCGCATCTCGCTCGGCTTGAAGCAGCTTGAGTCGAACCCGTGGGAGCGGCTGCATGAGAAGTATCCAATTGGATCTACCGTTGAAGGGCGTGTGCGCAACCTGACCGACTTTGGCGCGTTCATCGAGATTGAAGATGGGATTGACGGCTTGGTCCATGTGAGCAATTTGAGCTGGACAAAGCGCGTCAAGCATCCTTCAGAAGTCCTGAAAAAAGGCGAGAAGGTAAAAGCCATTGTGCTGGGCATTGAGCCGGAGCAGCGCCGCTTGTCATTGGGCGTGAAACAGCTTCAGCCGGACGCATGGGAGAGCTTCTTCCAGACACATCGCATTGGCGACGTGGTTCACGGAAAAGTGTTGCGGCTGGCGCAATTTGGCGCTTTCGTTGAAATCGCTGAAGGCGTTGAAGGCCTTTGCCACAACTCTGAAGCCACTGATTCCACCGGAGCCGGCGTTAAGCTGGACGCCGGACAAGAACACGACTTCAAGATCATCAAGATGAATCCCGAAGAAAAGAAGGTCGGCCTGAGTCTGCGTGCAGTGGGCGCAGAAGCCAGCCGTGCCGACGTGGAAGCCTACAAGCATCCTGCTTCCAGCGCCACGGCTACTACTACTCTGGGCGATATCATCAACTGGAAGCGTGCCGGCAACGACCAGGATTAGCGGGGCTGATACACTTCCCGCAATTAGAAAGGCCGTCCCAAAACGGGACGGCCTTTAAATTTTTCTTTCGAAGAATTATTTACCTTTGATTTTCAGCGTCATGCTGACTTGCCGCCGGCTATCGAATCCGCTCAATGTTTTTACGTCGCTGCGGCCGCCCTCATGCTCAGCATAAACTTCATAGTCGATATTTGGGGCAAGTCCAGAAAAACGAAATGTTCCATCCGGTTCGCTGATGTAAGTCTTGATCGCCAAATTCTTCGTGTTCTTGAGATAAACAATCGCCTTTTGCAGCGGCTGCTCGCGATCATCAACCACATGCCCCACCAGAGTGCGCATTTCGCCTTGGCCGCCGCGCTGGAAAACTGCTGTTGCTCCGGCAGTGGGGACGGCAAGCAAGGCCCCAGCAGCCAGCAAAATTGCGGCTAAAGCGGTAAGCCTTCTCATTGCTTTTACCTCCTGCCTTGTCCTTTAAAATTGAGCTGCTCTGTCAAATGCACGCTGATGTCGCGCCGCTCCTCATTATCAACATGAACCCTGGTTTCACCCCTAAGTCGCACCTTTTTTGATAGTTGCGGCTTACCGTCATCTCCCACCAGAGCGTATTCAGCTTCTCCGTGGACGAGGTAATCATTGGTTCCGGCTGGCACACGCTGGGCAAACTCCCCGCGATGGTCAGAGATCAACTCCCAGCTGGGATGTTTCTTCTTTTCCGTTCGAATCGTGATCTTCACGCCATAGAGAGGTCGGTCATTCGGTCCATAAGCGGTGCCAAAGATCAGGGCATAGGGCTTTTCTTTTTTCGGTTTGTCCTTGCTCACAGCCACGGAGGTTGAGAAGAGCGCCAGGAGCGCGCACGTTGCCAGACACGTAGCCGTGTTCCGGTTCCAGCGCAGGCTAGTAATCACCGTCCTCGTCATCCTCATCGTCTTCGTCGTCGTCTTCATCCTCATCCAGTTCATCTACCGGATTCAATTCGAGCGGATGTTTTGTGATCACTTCAAAATCCGAGCCGCATTCCGGACAGGAAACAATTTCGCCTTCGTCGAGTTCTTCCTCATCCAAATCGAGGTCGGTATCGCATTCCGGGCAAATTGGCATTTCTTCCTCCAAAGGTATTGTTACTAGGTGGCGGGAGCCATGTGATTATATTTAGAATCTCTTGGGATTGTCGTCAAGCTCTGAAAACTGAGGACTGAATGTTACTCTTGGATTCCCTTCAAAAAGATTCCCGCCTGCGAATTGTATCGTTTATCTCGATTGCGCTTCTGATGCTGGCGGCGCCTTCCACCGTTGCCCAAAAGCATAAACCCAAAACCAGCGCTGCTGCTGAACCCGCTGAAAAAACTTCGGCCCACGCTAAACGGGACCGCGATCCAGTCATCAGCCAGATCATAAAAGATGTGTCGCCCCAGGATGTCCGGCAAATCGACGAGAAGCTGGTCAGCTTTGTCACACGTAGCACGCTCTCGGTCAATAACCCCGGCGCTGCCACTTCTCCGCAAGGCATTGTAGCTGCCCGCAATTGGATCAAGTCAGAATTTGAAAAAATTTCCGCGGACTGCAATGGATGTCTGGAAGTCAAGACTGACACTTTCATTGAGCAGCCCAAGGGTCCCAATGACCGCATCAAGCAGCCGACCGAAATTCAGAATGTCTATGCCATCCTGAAAGGCACAGATCCCGAGCAGGCCAAGCGCATTTACCTGGTGACGGGACATTATGATTCGCGCAATTCCAGCAATGAGAACTCTACTGATCCCGCTCCTGGCGCGAATGACGACGGCAGCGGCACCACTGTTTCTCTGGAATGTGCGCGCGTTCTGAGCAAACACAAATTTCCCGCCACGATTATTTTTCTTACCGTCGCTGGTGAAGAGCAGGGGCTGAACGGGAGCACTCATTTTGCCAAAATGGCAAAAGAACAAGGCTGGCAGCTTGAGGGTGTGCTGAATAATGACATTGTCGGCGGCAATCGAACGCCCGGCGATACCCTCCAGAACAATAACTGGGTGCGCGTATTTTCTGAAGGCATTCCCGCAGCCGCGTCCGATGCCGACATTAAGCGCATCCGCAACCTGGGCGGTGAAAACGATTCGGCTTCGCGCGAACTGGCCCGCTACATTCATTCCGTGGGAGAAACTTATGATTTTGGATCGTTTACTCCCAAGCTGATCTTCCGTCGCGACCGTTACCTGCGCGGTGGCGATCACAGCGCGTTCAACGACCAGGGTTTTGCCGCCGTCCGCTTTACCGAATATCGCGAAGACTACAACCATCAGCACCAGACCCTGCGCACGGAAAACGGCATCGAATATGGTGACCTGCTGAAATTTGTGGACTTTGATTATGTCGCGAACGTAGCGCGTTTGAACGCGGCGACCCTGGCGAGCCTGGCTTCATCGCCTGCGCCGCCCAGCGACGTCCATTTGTTGACCAAGCAGTTAGAGAACGATTCCAAGATCCAATGGAAAGCCGCGCCCGGAGCGACAGCGTATGAAGTGCTTTGGCGCAAAACCACTGACGCGGATTTCCCGGAAGAAAACTTAATGCGAACGACCGAACCAAAAGTTGACCTTCCGGATTCCAAGGACAACGTAATTTTTGGAGTACGATCGGTAGATGCCAAGGGCCACAGAAGTTTGATAGTGATTCCAGAACCGGAAAGATAAGAGATGCCCAGAAACACTTCCGCCACGATGGGATTTCCCCGGTTTTCCGGGGCAGTCCGAAACCTGATCATCATCAACACGGCAGTGTTTGTTATTTTACTGCTCCTGTTCGCATTTGCCAGAAATCAGGGACTATCTCTTCTTCAGTTGGGAGCGCTATCGCCTGAAACCATCAGGCAAGGATGGGTCTGGCAATTTCTTTCTTACGGTTTCCTGCATGTGGATCCCTTTAGCTTCCTATTGACGATGTTAGGCATTTACTTCATTGGCAGCGCAGTTGAGGCCCAGAGCGGACCGCGCCGCTTCATTGAACTTTATTTGGTGTCCCTGATCGGCTCAGGACTGATGGGCTTTTTCTTATCGTTCACTCAAGTTTTCGCCCACGGATCCGCCATGGGTTCCGGCCCGGCAGCTAACGCGATCTTAATGGTGTTTTATCTCCTTTATCGCGATGCTCGTGTCATGCCGATGTTCATTCCCATCCCAATCCCGATCAAGTACATCGTGATATTTACAGCTGCCGTGGAAGGCGCGTATCTCCTTCTCAGCCATTTTTCCTTGATGATGACCGTCCAACTGCTTGGGCTCGGAACAGGATACTTGTGGTATCGCTTCATGTGGCGTCGCATGAATGTTTTTGGATTTTTCGGCAATCAGCTTGCCTCGTTTCAGAACAGCTACCATCGCTGGAAGCGTCGCCGGGCGGGAAGAAAATTCCAGGTCTACATGAAGAAACACAATCAGGACGCCAAAGACTATTTTGATGAGTACGGCAATTTCCGTCCGCCTGATGACAAGGACAAGAAGAATGGCGGCAGCACCGGCGGGTGGGTAAATTGAGCTTGTTTCTGAAATCCCGACCCTGAGCTTGCCGAAGGGGAGGGAGCCCTATGGCAACATCGCTGTCGAACATCATTATTGCTTCGTCACTAAACTGAAGTGGTGATGAGATTCACTGAAGTGGCCCCTGCCCAATTCAGATTCGCGTCCTTTCGCGAGATTCGCAACTGGCTTTTTTGATCCGCTCCATCTGCGCAAATCTGCGGCGATTATCTTCTTCGTCTCTCCACCGGACTCACCGGCTTCGTCCTCGGCGCTTTGCGGCGCTCTTCGCTTGCAGGCCAGTGGTGCTCGCCCGCCGTTCCCACCACATGCAGCCGCATAAAGTTTGTTGATCCGCTGCTGCTCCGCGTTCCCGCCACCACCGCAATAATATCCCCCGGTTGCACCGCATGCATCTGCAACAGGTACTTTTCCGCGTTGTGCACCATGTCTTCAGCATTCGGAGTCATTTCACAAGAGAGCGGTGAGACGCCCCACATAAGATTCAACCGCGCGCAGACTGTGGTGTTGGCTGCAAACGCAAAGATCGGCGCTGTTGGCCGATACTTGGAAATCAGCCGTGCCGTAGTTCCTGTCTCCGTATAGACGGCAATGGCCTTCATCTCCAGGTCCTGCGCGGCATGCGCCACCGATTCGCAGATAGTCTCTGAAATGGAAAGCTGCCGGTGTTGGCGACGGCGCTGAATCGGCTCTTCCTTGGCTGACTCCGCTTCCAGCACGATTTTCGCCATCATCGCCACGGTCTCTCGCGGATACTTTCCGCTGGCCGTCTCGGCCGATAGCATCACCGCGTCTGAGCCATCCAGGATCGCGTTTGCCACGTCGCTGGCTTCAGCTCGCGTGGGACGTGGGTTTTCTATCATTGACTCCAGCATCTGTGTGGCCGTAATAACCGGCTTGCGCCAGTCCGCCGCGCGCCGAATCACATGCTTTTGGATGATTGGCACTTTTTCCGGCGGCATCTCCACACCCAGGTCGCCGCGCGCCACCATCACTCCATCCGCGACATCCAGAATTTCTTCCAGGTTTGCCGGATCGATGGCCTGTGGCTTTTCCAGCTTGGCGATCACCCATGCGTCGGAATTGTGCAGGCGCACCAGGCGTTTCACCAGGCGCACGTCGTCGGCCGTACGGATAAATGAAACCGCAACAATATCCACGCCGTGCTTCAGGCCGAAGTCCAGATCTTTTTCATCTTTCTCCGTCAGCGATGGAACGCTCACCACAGTCCCAGGCAGATTGATTCCTTTGTGCTCACCCAACAGGCCGCCATTTACGACTTCGCACTCGACATCGTCGCCTCGAATGGCTGTTACGCGCAGTTCTATTAATCCATCTGAAAGCAGCACTCGCGATCCGGGCTCCACTTCTTTTGCTAATGTCTTGAAAGTGGTTGAAAGCAACGCCGCCGTTCCGGAAATATCGCGCGGCGTGATGGTCAGTTTTGCTCCGCTTTTAATGGCGATTGGCGTTCTGTATTTAAGCCTTCCGGTACGAATCTTGGGCCCTTGCAGATCTTGCAGAATACAGATGGTGCGGCCTTCTTTCTCGGCAACTTTGCGCAGCCGGTCAATCATGCGCGCGTGCTCTTCATGAGTGCCGTGGGAAAAATTAAGGCGTGCCACGTCCATGCCCAGGCGCATCAGGTCGCGCAGCACCGCTTCTGCGCCGCTGGCCGGCCCAATGGTGCATACGATCTTGGCCTTTCTCATCGTGGGCGTAATGCCCTTTTCCAGCGCTTTGGTTTCAGCGGTCACCCGTTCATTCCTTCTTTTCCGTGGCGTCGCTTTCCGCCAGCTTGGGATAGACTTGCGCGTTCATTTCCGCTCCCAGCAACACGATTACTGAAACGATATACAACCAGACTAACAGGGCAATGGCCGCGCTCAGCGATCCGTAAACCACCGTGTATGTGGCATAGACCCTTACATACCAGCCAAACAGGACGGTCGCTGGAAACCAGAGCACCGCTGCCATTACCGCACCGGGCAAGACACGTCGCCAGGATTGTGTCTTAGGCAGCCCGTGGTGATACATCAGCGCAGTCAGCGCAATTGCCGTAAGCAGCGCGATGCCCCAGCGCACGCCATCCCACACCAGCAGGATCAATGGCTTGAACAAGTGCATGGTCCCGCTCTGGATCCAATTCTCTACCTCAGTGCCGAACGCCACCAGGATGGTCGCAAATCCCAGCGGAACCAACGCCAGCAAAACCAGATAGAGAGCGATTGCCCGTTCGCGCCAAAAGCCCCATGTATTGGCCATGCCATAGGCTTTGCGGAAGCCTTCCATCCAGGAAATCATTACTCCAGAGGCCGCCAGCAGGGTAACGATGGAAGCTGAGTAGATGATGCGCGTGGCATGATGCTGCTTGCTCTGGAAAAACGACAGTGCCACGGACCGCGATCCCGGCGGCAACACCCAGCCCACTGCGTCGCCAATCTGCTCCAGAAACCCTTCTGTGTTATGCGATGCTTCCAGCACCGATGTAATAACCAGAAATGCGGGAAACAGCGTGAGAATCGACGAGTACGCCGCCCCTTTGGCGAGGGAAAATTGCCCGTGTTGAAAGGCCTGCCAAAAGGCCCGACGAAGCCGCGTAAAGTGCATTAGCTGAATAGGTTAAAGGGGATGGAAAACGTTAGCAAGAGCGTTTACCGGGTTGATGTATCTGCTACATACGTCGGGCTTAGCGATCCATCTCCTCCGAACGCGCCATCCTGAGGCGAGCCACGCGAACGGCAAAGTGTTTCAATACGGTGCAGCGAAGCCGAAGGATCGGCTCCGCTGCACCATAAGGATATCCAAGACTTGCTCGAATGATCGGCTGTCCTGAAGAGCAGCAGAGCAGATCCTTCGCCTCGCATCCGGAGGATGGTAAAAAGGAGCAGAGCATCTGTGCTCGGCTCAGGATGGCGCATTCATCATGATAGAGATCGCGATTCGCGATACAGCAATGCTAGCTAGACCTATACTCGTATCTATGGACCATCTGCTCAAATCTGCGGCAAAAAGTAAACGGGCTGGATTTCTCCAGCCCGCTCTAGTTGATCGATCAGTAAATAGTTGTTTACTCGGCAGCCAGCTCTTCGGCTTCGCCTTCCTGGCGCAGAAGCTCCAGCGCACGCTCTGCTTCGGCGTATGCCTGTGAAACTTCTTCCTGCACCTTGGCGGCAGCCTGCTCAAGTTCCGGCGCCAGCTTCACGTTGCGATAGTGGTCCATGCCCGTTCCAGCCGGAATCAAGCGGCCCACGATCACGTTTTCCTTGAGTCCGCGCAGGTGGTCCACAGCGCCCTGGATTGAAGCTTCTGTGAGTACCCTGGTGGTCTCCTGGAATGACGCCGCGGAGATGAAAGATTCCGTTGAGAGAGACGCCTTGGTGATTCCCAGCAGCAGCGGACGGCCCGTTGCCGGACGCCCACCATTGGCGATCACTCGCTGGTTCTCTTCGGTGAAACGGAACTTATCGATCTGCTGTTCCAGCAGGAACGTGGTGTCACCCACATCCTCCACCTTCACCCAGCGCATCATCTGGCGGACAATCACTTCAATGTGCTTGTCGCTGATGGTGACGCCTTGCAGACGATAGACTTCCTGGATTTCGTTCACCAGGTAAGACTGCAGTTCCTTCTCGCCGAGTACGGCCAGAATGTCATGTGGGTTCAAGGGGCCGTCCATCAGCGGTTCACCCGCCCGGACGCGCTCGCTCTCCTGCACGTTAATGTGGACGCCCTTCGGCACCGAGTATTCTTTCTCCGTGCCATTATCGGCCACCACGTAGATTTTGCGCTGGCCTTTTGAGACCTCGCCGAATTTCACCACGCCATCAATTTCGCTGATGATCGCGGTTTCACGCGGCTTGCGGGCTTCAAACAACTCAACCACGCGCGGCAGACCACCGGTAATGTCCTTGGTCTTGGTGGTTTCGCGCGGGATCTTTGCCAGAACGTCGCCGGGATGAACTTCATCACCATCCTGCACCATCAAATGGGCGCGTGATGGCATGAGGTAACGCCGGGCTGATTTTGCCTTGATCACGATTGCGGGCTGGCGCTTTTCGTCCGGCGACTCACCCACCACGTGGCGGGAGAGACCGGTGACTTCGTCCACTTCTTCATGGAGCGTCACGCCTTCCTGCAAGTCTTTGAACTGCACAGTGCCGCCGACTTCCGTGAGGATGGCAAAGGTGTACGGATCCCACTCGCCCATGACCTGTCCCACAGTTACCTGCTGGCCGTCCTGGACTTTGAGCCGTGCGCCGTAAACCACTGAGTAGCGCTCTTTTTCGCGACCCTTGTCATCTACCACGGCGATGGACATTGCACGATTCATAACCACCAGATCGCCTGATTTTGCCTTAACGGTCTGGGGATTGATGAAGCGCACGCTGCCGGCTGTGCGTGCTTCCAGTCGAGACTGTTCAGACACGCGCGATGCCGTACCACCAATGTGGAAGGTACGCATCGTCAACTGCGTGCCTGGCTCACCGATAGATTGTGCCGCGATCACGCCTGTCGCCTCGCCCAGTTCAACCATGCGGCCTGAAGCCAGGTTGCGACCGTAGCAGGCGATGCAAACGCCGCGTTTTGATTCGCAGGTCAACACGGAGCGGATCTTTACCCGCTCAATGCCGGCAGCCTGAATTGCGCTGGCCAGTTCTTCCGTGATGTCTTGGTTCACGTCCACGATCACGTTGCCTTCATAGTCCTTGATTTTCTCCAGGGATACGCGGCCCACAATGCGGTCACGCAGCGGCTCGATAATGTCGCCCGCTTCCACAATGGATCCCACGTAAATGCCGTCGACAGTTCCGCAATCCTGTTCGCTGATGATTACGTCCTGCGCCACGTCCACCAGGCGGCGGGTCAGGTAGCCTGAATCGGCGGTCTTAAGCGCCGTGTCAGCCAGTCCTTTACGCGCACCGTGCGTGGAGATGAAATACTGCAACACGGTCAACCCTTCACGGAAGTTAGCCGTGATGGGCGTCTCAATAATTTCACCGGATGGCTTGGCCATCAGTCCGCGCATGCCCGAAAGCTGGCGAATCTGCTGTTTCGATCCGCGAGCGCCGGAGTCGGCCATAACGTAAATCGGGTTCAGCTGTCCGACCTTGTCCAACTCCTGCATGTTGTTGAACATCTCGTCGGCAACTTTTTCCGTTACGTTCGACCAGATTTCAATCACCTTGTTATAGCGTTCGCCGTTGGTGATTGCGCCATCCAGGTATTGCTGTTGAACGGCGATGACCTGTTTTTCCGCGTCCTTCACCAGGCCTTTCTTGTGCTCAGGAATCACCATGTCATCAATGCCGATGGACAAGCCCGCGCGTGTTGCATAGCGGAAGCCCGTCTCTTTTACTTCGTCCAGCATCTTGACTGTGGTCTCAAGGCCAAAGCGCAGATAGGTGTAGTTCACCAGCTGGCCAATGCCTTTCTTCTTGAGCAGACCATTGATGAACGGCATCTGCGTCGGCAAATGGTCGTTCAGGATCGTCCGGCCTACGGTCGTGTTGATGAATTGGCGTTCAAAGTTCACCGGCTCCGTGTGCACAATGTCCTGATCGTCGTAAGCTGCGGTCAAATCGATAACTTCACCGCTATAGCGCAGGCGGATCGGCGTCAGCGTTTCCACTTCGCCCGCTTCCAGCGCCAGCAGCACGTCTTCAGTGTTGGCAAAAGCGCGGCCTTCGCCCTTGGCGCCCGGCTTGCCTTTGGTCAGGTAATACAGACCAAGAACCATGTCCTGCGTGGGCACGGTGATGGGCTGGCCTGATGCCGGCGAGAGAATGTTGTGCGATGACAACATCAGCACGCTGGCCTCAACCTGCGCTTCCGGAGACAGCGGAATGTGGACCGCCATCTGGTCGCCGTCAAAGTCAGCATTAAACGCCGTGCAAACCAGCGGATGGATCTTGATGGCCTTGCCTTCCACCAGCACCGGCTCAAAAGCCTGAATGCCAAGGCGGTGAAGCGTTGGGGCGCGGTTCAAGAGCACCGGATGGTCTTTAATCACCTCTTCCAGAATGTCCCAGACAATCGGTTCCTGCTGCTCCACCATTTCTTTGGCTTGCTTGATAGTGGTGCAGTGGCCCGTCTGTTCCAGGCGATGATAGATGAATGGCTTGAACAGCTCGAGAGCCATCTTTTTCGGCAGGCCGCACTGATGCAGCTTGAGTTCCGGACCAACGACGATTACGGAACGTCCGGAGTAGTCCACACGCTTGCCCAGAAGGTTCTGGCGGAAGCGTCCCTGCTTGCCTTTCAGCGTGTCAGAGAGTGACTTGAGCGGCCGATTGTTGGCCCCACGCAGCACGCGGCCACGGCGTCCGTTATCGAACAGAGCGTCAACTGACTCCTGCAACATGCGCTTTTCATTGCGCACAATCACTTCAGGTGCGTGCAAGTCCATCAGCTTTTTCAAGCGGTTGTTGCGGTTGATCACGCGACGATAAAGATCGTTCAAATCAGACGTGGCAAAGCGGCCGCCATCCAACGGAACCAATGGACGCAGTTCCGGCGGAATTACGGGGATAACGTCCAGGATCATCCATTGCGGTTTGTTGCCGCTCTTGCGGAATGCCTCGACCACTTTCAGCCGCTTGGCATATTTCAGCCGCTTTTGCAGAGAAGTTTCGTGCTTCATCTTCTCGCGCAGTTCCACTGATAGCTCTTCCACTTCAACGCGCTTCAGGATTTCCTTGATGGCCTCAGCGCCCATCATGGCTTTAAAGCCTGTTGCGCGGTATTGCTGGTCGAGCTCGCGGAATCGGGTTTCTTCCTTGATGACTTCGCGCTCTTTTACCGGCGCTTCACCCGCGTCAACTACAACGTAGGATTCAAAGTAAAGAACCGATTCAAGATCGCGCAGTGAAATGTCGAGCAAGTGGCCAATGCGTGAAGGCAGGCCCTTGAAGAACCATACGTGCGAGCACGGCGAAGCCAGTTCAATGTGGCCCAGCCGCTCACGGCGGACTTTTGACAGTGTGACTTCAACGCCGCACTTGTCGCAGATCACGCCGCGATGTTTCATTCGTTTGTATTTGCCGCACAGGCATTCCCAGTCCGTTACCGGACCGAAAATGCGGGCGCAGAACAGGCCATCGCGCTCCGGCTTGAAAGTGCGGTAATTAATGGTTTCCGGCTTGGTCACTTCGCCGTGAGACCAGCTGCGAATTTTTTCCGGCGAGGCCAGGCTGATTCTGATGGAATCAAAATCAGTAATCGTGTTGCCCAGATCAAATGGACTTGAACGGTACAAGGTGTCCTCCTGCGTCGCTTAACGCGCGCCGCGCTGCGGCTTCCGGTTGCTGCTGATTTCTTTCTCTGTTCTCAACCCCGGCCGGAAGCGGTCCGGAGTTGAGATGGACTGACGATAGAAGCGGTGCAGGGCCTGCGCCCCGCATACTTCAGTTAGTCAGCCGCCGCGGCAATCTGCTTTCTGCCGCCCTCAGTCTTGATCAGCTCCACATCCAGGCAGAGTGACTGCAATTCACGGATCAGCACGTTGAATGACTCAGGCACGCCCGGTTCAATGGCGGCTTCGCCCTTCACAATGGCCTCATAAATCTTGGTACGGCCAAATACGTCGTCTGATTTCGCGGTAAGCAGCTCCTGCAGAATGTAAGCCGCGCCATATGCCTCAAGCGCCCAGACTTCCATTTCTCCAAAGCGCTGTCCGCCGAACTGCGCCTTGCCGCCCAGCGGCTGCTGGGTGATAAGCGAGTACGGCCCAATGGAGCGGGCGTGGATCTTGTCGTCCACCAAGTGGGAGAGCTTCAGCATGTAGATGTAGCCCACCGTCACCGGCTGTTCGAATTTGTCTCCGGTCATGCCGTCATAAAGGTCCGTCTTGCCCGATTCAGGCAGGCCAGCCTCACGCAGCATCGATTTAATTTCCACTTCGCGCGAGCCGTCAAACACCGGCGAGGCAAAGAAGACGCCTTTCGTCAGTGTCTTGGCTACGTGCATTAGCTCGTCGTCTTCCAGGGCCGTGATCTTGTCGCCAAACGGAGTGTCCTTGAAGATGCTCTTCAGCTCGCGGCGAATGGTTTCTTCGCGCGAATTCTCTTTCAGGAATTCCGCAATGCGCTCGCCCAGTTGATGACCGGCCCAGCCCAGGTGTGTTTCCAGGATCTGACCCACGTTCATACGGCTGGGTACGCCAAGCGGGTTGAGCACGATTTCCACCGGAGTGCCGTCTGCAAGATACGGCATATCTTCTTCAGGCAGAATGCGGGCAATCACGCCTTTGTTGCCGTGACGGCCTGCCATCTTGTCCCCCACGCTGAGCTTGCGCTTCATGGCCACATAACACTTCACCAGCTTGATTACGCCGGGAGGAAGTTCGTCGCCCTTTTGCAGCTTGCTGATTTTCTCATTGGTAATCTTGCGCAGCACGTCAATCTGGCGCGAGGTCATCTCTTCAATTTCGTCAATCTGCTCGTTGACGCGTGGGTCCTTGTCTGCATATTTAATGCGCTTCAGGTTGCGCGTGGAAATCCGCTCAATGGTCTCGCGATCAAGCATGGCCCCCTTGGTCAACAGGCGCTTGTTAGTGCGCTCGTCGTGCAGGTCAGCCTGGACTTCTTTGTCTCCCAGGATGGCCTCAAGGCGCTTCAACCGCTCGTCTGTCAGGATTCGGATTTCGTCAGCCAGGTTCTTTTCCAGCCGCTCAATCTGGGCGGCTTCAATGGCCTTGGCGCGTTCGTCTTTTTCCTGTCCCTTGCGGGAGAAGATTTTTACGTCGACGATCGTGCCTTCAATGCCCGGAGGACACGTCAGCGAAGCGTCACGCACGTCGCCGGCTTTTTCGCCGAAGATCGCGCGCAGCAGCTTCTCTTCTGGTGTGAGCTGGGTTTCGCCCTTGGGCGTTACCTTTCCCACAATGATGTCGCCCTGTTTAACCGTGGCGCCAATGCGGATCACGCCGCTTTCATCCAGATCACGCAGCGCTGATTCGCTCACGTTCGGGATGTCGCGGGTAATTTCTTCAGGCCCAAGTTTCGTATCGCGAGCTTCAATCTCAAACTCTTCAATGTGGACGGAGGTGTAGTAATCCTCCTTCACCATCTTTTCTGAAACTAGGATCGCGTCCTCAAAGTTGTAACCGCGCCAGGGCATGAAAGCCACCAGCACGTTGCGTCCAAGAGCCAGTTCGCCTTTGTCCGTGCAAGGCCCGTCAGCGATGACCTGGCCTTTCAGGACTCGGTCGCCCTTCTTGACCACCGGCTTCTGGTTGATGCAGGTGTTCTGGTTGGAGCGCTTGAACTTCGTGAGCTGATAAATGTCGCTGCCCACTTCGCGTGACAACTGCGTCGGATGATGCTCGCCTTCCACGCGCACAATGATGCGCTCGGAATCCACGGAATCAATGATGCCGTTGCGGCGGGCCAGTACCACGGCGCCGGAATCGCGAGCCGTGACGCCTTCCATGCCGGTTCCCACCAGCGGAGCCGCGGCGCGAAGCAGCGGCACAGACTGGCGTTGCATGTTGGCGCCCATCAGCGCGCGGTTCGCGTCGTCATGCTCAAGGAACGGCACAAGCGATGCGGCCACCGAGACAAGCTGTTTCGGGCTTACGTCAACGTAATCGACCTCGTCCCGCGGGACGAGCACGAAGTTGCCGTTCTTGCGGGCATCCACGATCTCGCCAACGATCTTGCCTTTGTCGTCCAATTCAATATTGGCCTGGGCGATAACGTGCTTGTCTTCTTCCCATGCCGAAAGATAGAACGAGAACGGTTCCACCTCGAGCGTCTTCTTGCGTCGTTCTTTCAGGTCGGCGATGACCTTTTCCGCTTCCTTCAACTCAATGTGATCGCCAACGCGGTATTCGCTATCGCCGGCATTCACAATGGTTACAAAGTCCACCACGCGCGAATCTTTAATGCGACGGTAGGGTGACTCGATAAAGCCGTAGTCGTTAATTCGGGCATAGCAGCTCAGTGAGCTGATCAGACCGATGTTCGGACCTTCCGGCGTCTCAATCGGGCAGATGCGGCCATAGTGCGTTGGGTGGACGTCGCGGACTTCAAATCCGGCGCGCTCACGTGACAAACCGCCCGGCCCAAGGGCTGAGAGACGGCGTTTGTGCGTAATCTCTGACAGCGGATTGGTCTGGTCCATGAACTGCGATAGCTGCGATGATCCAAAGAACTCGCGGATCGCCGCCATTACCGGCTTGGCGTTCACCAGGTCATGCGGCATGGCCGTGGACATTTCCTGATAGACCGACATCTTTTCCTTGATCGCGCGCTCCATGCGCACAAGGCCGATGCGGAACTGGTTCTCCATCAGCTCGCCCACCGCGCGTACGCGGCGGTTGCCCAGGTGATCGATGTCGTCCACTGCGCCAATGCTCTTGCGCAGCTTCAGCAGGTAACGGATGGTTGCGTAGAAATCTTCCGGATCAAGCGTGCGCTTGTCGAGCCCGGTCGCTTCATTCTTGTCATACAGCTTGATGTTGAATTTCAAGCGGCCTACGCGGCTGAAATCGTACTTCCGCGGATCAAAGAACATTCCGTGGAAGAGAGCAGTCGCCGTGTCCAGAGTCGGCGGATCGCCGGGACGCAGTTTGCGGTAAATTTCGATCAACGCTTCCTGCGGCGTCTTGACGGAATCACGGCGCAGTGTTGCGCTGATCACGTTGCCTACGTCGTCACGCTCAGGGAAGAAAACGTGAATTTCTTCCACGCCAGCGTCCATGATCTTGCTGAGCTTGTCAGCCGTAATTTCGCTGTTGGCCTCCAGCAACACCTCGCCACTGGCCGTATCAACGATGTCGGCGGCAGTGAATGCGCCTTCCAGATCAGTGGTATCGATATCGATCTCATTGATCTTGGCTTTCTGGATTTCCTTCAGCACTGCTGGAGAGATCTTGCGGCCGGAGTGCGCGATCTCATGCCCGCTCTTGTCCTTGATGCTGTGCGCCAGCTTCAGTCCCAGCAGGTTCGTCGGCTTCTCAATGGCGCTTTCCAGTGTCCAGCGCAGCTTCTTGTCTTTCAGGCTGATGCGGTCGACGGTGTAAAACGTACGAAGAATATCTTCGTCGGAGCGCAGACCCAGCGCGCGCAAGAAGATGGTGCCCAGGAATTTGCGCTTGCGATCGATACGGACATAGAGAACGTTTTTCTGGTCGTATTCGAACTCCACCCATGATCCGCGATAGGGAATGATCTTGCCCAGGAAATACGTGCGATTGTTGGCGGTTTCAAAGAACACGCCGGGTGAACGGTGCAACTGGCTCACGATCACGCGCTCGGTTCCATTGATGATGAACGTACCGTTCTGCGTCATCAGCGGAATGTCGCCGAAAAAGACTTCCTGCTCCTTGATGTCGCGAATGCTCTTGTTGCCGGTCTCCGGATCTTTGTCGTAAATGGTGAGACGAATAGTGACTTTGAGCGGGGCGGAATATGTCATGCCGCGCTCTTCGCACTCGGCCACGTCATATTTGAGCTGCAGGCCCACCGGATCGCCGCACTTGTTGCAGAAATCAGGTGTGTTGGCGTTGTACGTGCCGCACTTCTGGCAAAGCACGTCGCCGGGATGGAAAGGATCGGTAATCACCGTGTTGCCGCAATTGCGGCAGGTGGTACGCAGGTGATGGAGACCTTTCAGGTGGCCGCATTTGCACTCCCAGTTGCCAATGGCAAAATCGACAAAGGCCAACTCGGAGACGTTGCGGAAATCGGTGATGGGGAAAACGGATTGAAACACTGACTGGAGACCGCTATCATCGCGTTCGCTTGGCAGCTTGTCCATTTGCAGAAAGCGGTCGTAAGAACGCTTCTGGACCTCGATCAGGTTCGGGATCTGGAGGGCTACTGGAATTTTGGAAAAGTCGAGACGATAACGAGCCTGGCCATTCTTGTTCGGCATGAATAACTCCTAAGACTTTTTCTGCCTCATCTCGCGGCGGGGCGGGATGAAGCGGCTGCTCGAAGATTTCTCCTCGTCAAAAGCAGCTTTGTTGACTAACGCCGTTTCTAATCAGGCATTAGCTGGCGGTCAATTTCATTGCGCAGCGGAAAAAACGAATCGCGCCAGCAGAGACAAGAGTCTCCGTTGACGCCGTCACAGCGTTGTGCGATGTCTAAAATGTTTTTATCCGCGCCCGTCTGAATAGACCGTTCTTTGTCCGCCCAATGCGGACCTGTTCAAAAGAACAACAACTGGCAGGTCTGGCTACGACTCCGAAGCAAGGCGAATATTGCTGGAGCACCACGCCTGTCCTGCGTCAAAAAAATGTTTGTAAATACCGGTTTGAAGAAGAACTACCGTATCTATTTGATAATAGTAGTGTACTCCAAGATTCAGCCAATTTGAAGGCTCAGCCCATTAAAGATTCAGACTTACAAAAGATTCCTTAAAAGGAAACGGCGGCTGCTTTGTTCCTGCTGCCCCCGGAACTCCCTTTCAGGTATCTCCGGCGACGTATTTGAGCCGGACGAGCAAACCAGCGGGCCTACAGCCCGCCGATCCGCTACTTTAGTGAACCAGCTACTTAATTTCGACCGAGGCTCCTGCGTCAGTGAACTTCTTTTTGATGGTTTCCGCTTCTTCCTTGGAAACGTTCTCTTTAACGTTCTTCGGCGCGCCATCCACCAGGTCCTTGGCTTCTTTCAGCCCCAGGCTGGTGACTTCACGTACCGCTTTGATTACATTGATCTTATTGGCGCCTGCGCCAGTCAGAACAACGGTAAATTCGGTCTTTTCCTCAGCCGGAGCTGCTGCTGCTCCACCACCACCGGCCACCATCACCGGGGCTGCTGCCGCTGCGGAAACGCCAAGGCGCTCCTCAAGCTTCTTTACGAGTTGGGCCGCGTCAAGCAGGCTCAACCCTACGATTGAATCTTCTAACTGCTGCAGATCTGCCATTGTGTATCTCCACTTTTTGTCAGTTTTGTGCTGATTCGCCGCTTCCGCCCACCGTGTTCCAATGCGCCCAGACTAGCGCCACGTTGAGCTTCCGTCAGCGATAAACCTATGTCCGGAGGCCGCACTACGTCCCCCAGAAAAACCTTTTAGAACAACGATCAGGCCGGGCTTCCGGCTTCTGCCGGTGCCGCTTCCGAAGGGGCCACTTCCGCAGGCGCCGCTTCCGCTGCTGCGCCGCCCTCGTCTTTGAACTTTTTCTTCTCCACGCCCTGGCTCACGACCACCGCCAGGTCTCTGCCTACGGCGTTCATGACGGTGACCAGGCGCTGTGCCGGTGCATTGATCAGGAACAGCAGCTTGGAATAGAGCTCTTCTTTCGATGGCATGGTGGCCAGCGCTTTGATCTCCTTCATCGAGATCACGCGGCCTTCCAGCACGCCGGATTTGAAGGAAAATTCCGGGTTATCGTCAACGTACTTGCTGAGCGCCTTGGCCAGCGCGACGGGGTCGCCGTCGGTATAAGCGATTGACGTAACGCCCTTCAACTCTTTCAGGGCTTCGCCCACCTGCGTGCCTTCAGAAGCCCGTTTTGCCAGCGTGTTCTTTACCACCTGGTATTTGCCGCCGGCCGTGCGCACGGTTTTGCGCAGCTCAAAATCCTTCAATACCGTGAGCTTGGAAAAAGTGCCAACAATCATGCTGCTGGCCTTTTGCAGGTCCTGGTTCAGCTTCTCAATCTGTTCAGCTTTTTTCTGCTTAGTAACCGCCATTGTCAGAATCCTTTTCTAGAATCGCGGGCGCATTCGGCCTCGCGTCGCAAATTTACGCTTAAGCCTTGGCCGCTGTCTCTACCGGAGTGGTGTCCACCGAGATCCCCGGGCCCATGGTGGATGAGATATACGCGCCCTTGATGTATTTGCCCTTGGCCGCGGAAGGCTTGGCCTTCACCACGCTTGTAATCACGGCAGTGGCGTTGTCCACCAGCTTGTCCGGCGTGAATGAGATCTTGCCTACCGGCACATGCACCAGCGCGGTCTTGTCCGTACGGAACTCGACTTTACCGGCCTTGATCTCTTTTACTGCATTGGCAATGTCAAAGGTTACGGTGCCGGTCTTTGGGTTGGGCATTAGGCCTTTGGGGCCAAGCACTTTACCCAGCTTACCCACTGACTTCATCATGTCGGGCGTCGAGATCACGGCGTCAAAATCCGTCCAGCTCTCTTTCTGGATTTTTTCCACCATCTCCTCGCCGCCAACAATGTCGGCTCCGGCAGCTTCGGCTTCGCGGACTTTTTCTCCGCTGGCGATCACCAGAACTTTCTTCGACTTGCCCAGCCCGTGCGGCAGGACCACTGTGCCGCGGACCATCTGGTCGGCGTGTTTTGGATCGACGCCCAGACGGAGCGTGACTTCCACCGTCTCGTCAAACTTGGCGAACTTTACTTTCTGGAGCAGCGGCACAGCATCGCTCAAAAGATACTGGCGCTTCTCAATTGCCTCGCGCGACTTCGTTATGTTTTTTCCTGCTTTGCGACTCATTTTGTTTTTTCCTTTATCTCCCACCGCTCCGGGCTCTTGCTCCGGGCCGTGGTGTTGTCGATTGATAACTCTCAATTATCAGCATTGAGCCTGAAAATTACAGGCCTTCAATTAATTTCATTTCGCAGCTGTTACGGGGTAACTTCGATTCCCATGCTGCGCGCTGTGCCCTTCACGCTCTTAATCGCCGATTCAATCGATGCGGCGTTCAAGTCGGGCATCTTCTGCTTGGCGATATCGGCGACCTGCTTCTCCGTCACCTTGCCGACTTTATCTTTATTGGGCGCGCCTGAACCCTTGGCAATACCTGCAGCACGCTTCAGCAGAATCGACGCTGGCGGCGTCTTTGTAATAAACGTGAATGACCGGTCGGTGTAAACCGTGATCACCACGGGGATAATCAACCCCGCCATCTCTTTATTGTTGGTGCGGGCATTGAACTGTTTGCAGAATTCCATGATGTTGATCTGCGCCTGGCCCAGTGCCGGACCTACGGGAGGAGCCGGCGTAGCTTTGCCAGCTTCAATCTGCAACTTAACGGATGTCTGTACTTTTTTCGGTGCCATCTGTGATCTACCTGAATCCTTTAATTGATTCGCTTGGACCGCAGGCGTCCTCGCCTGCGCTCAAACCTACGCTGCCACTTTCTCTACTTGCCCAAACTCCAGTTCCACCGGTGTTGCGCGGCCAAAGATCGTGACCATCACTTTCAACGTCTCGCGATCTTCATTCACTTCGTCCACCGTGCCGTTAAAATTGGCAAACGGCCCATCGGTGATGCGGACGGTTTCGTTCTTTTCAAACTTCACGCGAATCTTGGGCTTGTCCTTGCCCACGTTCACGCGATAGATAATCTGGTTGACCTCATCTTCGGTCAGCGGCGTCGGATCGTTCGCCGTACCCACAAACCCAGTAACGCGTGGCGTCGATTTCACCACATGCCACACATGGTCGCCTTCGCCCCCGGTGCGGAATCCCGTGAGGTCCATCTGCACCAGCACGTAGCCGGGATAAAACATCCGCTCCACGGTATATTTCTTGCCATTGCGGATCTCCGTCACCGGCTCCGTGGGAATCACGACCTTACCGATCTTTTCTCCCAGGCCAAAAGCCTGTATGCGCGATTCCAGTGATTCCTTCACTTTGCGCTCAAACCCCGAATAGCTGTGAATGATGTACCACTTCATATTCGGGTTCGTGTTCTCCGGCGGTGGGGCCTGTTCGCCTTCGGCGGGAGTCGCGTTGATGTTCTGCTCTGTCATGCTTGCCAACTTGGCTTTCCGGTGTTCCCTACCGCACGCGGTGGTGCAACACCCAATTGATTCCGGTCGCGATCACCTGGTCGATAACAAAAAAATAAAGCCCAAAGAGAATTACAGTGATGATCACCACTGTGGTGGTGGCCTGAACTTCTTTCCTATTCGGGAAAGTAACTTTCCGCATCTCATTGCGGACATCCGTAAGAAAAGACTTCGCGCGCGCAGGAAACTGCATCATCCTGTTGCCCTGATCTTCGCGCGCCATCGTTACTGCCTTTGCCATTGGTCCCTTCCTTGTTCCAACCTGTTCGACCGACTTCCAAAATCTGGCAGGGGCGGAGGGATTCGAACCCCCAAGTCCGGTTTTGGAGACCGGCAGTTTAGCCGTTGAGCTTACGCCCCTGTAACCAGCAATTAGTAATTAGCACTCAGCAATTAGCCCTTGTCTTCTGGTTTTCAGCACTCTCGGCTCAAGGCCGCGCGCAGAATTTCTAGCTAATTGCCGATTGCCATTTGCTAATTGCTTACTTAACTTCCTTATGCCCTGTGTGCTTGCGGCAACGTTTGCAGAACTTCTTGAACTCAAGCCGACCCGTAGTGGTCTTCTTGTTCTTGGTTGTCGAATAATTCCGCTCTTTGCAATCGCCGCACTGTAATGTGACTATTTCTCTCATAAATTAGCCTTTAGCTCTTAGCCATTGGCTCTTAGCTCGGTGTTGCAGAGCGAAGAGCATGGCCTGAATTTCTGTTCTTATTTGGCGTCGGTTCAAATTACCCATTACCAAATTTGTGGACCGTAGGCGCGCTCGCCTGCGATCAGAAAAGTTACTGAATTATTTCCGAGATGGTGCCTGCACCAACGGTGCGTCCACCTTCGCGGATAGCAAAACGCAGCCCCTTTTCCATGGCCACCGGCGTAATCAGCTCGATGGTCAATGAAACGTTATCGCCCGGCATCACCATTTCCGTTCCGGCAGGCAGCTCTGCCACGCCCGTTACGTCTGTGGTGCGGAAGTAAAACTGCGGACGATAGCCCTTAAAGAACGGAGTGTGACGTCCGCCTTCTTCTTTGTTCAGAACGTAGATCTCTGCCTTGAACTTGGTGTGCGGCGTAATCGATCCGCCCTTGGCCAGCACCATGCCGCGCTCCACATCGTCTTTGCCGATGCCTCTGAGCAGCAGCCCGGCATTATCGCCGGCCATGCCTTCGTCCAACTGCTTCTTGAACATTTCCACGCCCGTTACTACGGTCTTACGTGTATCGCGGAAGCCGACGATCTCCACTTCCTCGCCTACTTTCACCTTGCCACGCTCAATACGGCCTGTAACCACCGTGCCGCGGCCTGATATGGAGAAGATATCTTCAATCGGCATCAGGAACGGCTTATCGATGTCGCGCGCCGGCAGCGGAACGTACTTATCGACAGCCGCCATCAGTTC
>JBJMGE010000015.1:0-228416 GCA_045808085.1 Terriglobales bacterium
ACCCCCTGCTGGACAACAACGAGGGTGCACTATGACTCTCTTGACTGTCTCAAATCAGGGGTTCACCGTTCACAATCACATGTGTGGGATAAACTTTCTGTCTCACCTCAGGGGTGCACCTCAGTTAGGTGTCAGTGGCGGGATATGACGGGATAGGTCGGGATATTGCGGGTTTGGCGCGCGGAAAAGAGAAAACGTGAGCGAATTAGACGCCATGCAGCTGCGCTGATTCCAGCGCGTTACAACGCCTAAGTCATTGAGAATACGTGCTGCCAGTGCAGAGAAATGGCGATCCTAGTGCAGTCTACTGAAAGTGAAGGGGTGAAGCGCGCTCGCACCCGCGCAAACAGCGGAGAAGCTAGGCAGTGCAATCGCCCACCAGTGGCATAATCCCAGTGCAATCCTAGTGCAAAGGTCGCCACGTCTTTACAGTCCAACTGACGCTGGTGCTCTGAGCGTCCCTTCCTGGATGGCGCGTGCGCGTACAGCGCGCTCCTCTGCGCATGGCTGGCCTCCGCTGCCCGCGATGTGGCAAGCGGTTATCTTGCTCTGTAACGCATTTAGCGCTTCCGCCAGAGCGGTCTCATCGGGATTGATAGCGACACGTCCTAGATGACGCACCATGGGTCTGCATTTCAGTGATTGCGGCCAATATATTTGATCAGGGCTTACGTCAACCAGCGCGAGACCATCGAGACAATCCAGAACATCTTCAGCGGCGGTGCGGAATGAGGCGCTGATTAAATTTTGAGTAGGCGTTTCGCTCTTCTGCGTTTGAGCTGGTGCGAGCGTAGAAAGTAAGAGCAATACGGTCAGTGTGATTTTCATTTCAAAGTTACCCCGCTTTTTCAATTTCAAAAAACAACCCTTGGAAAATAAGGGGGATTTTCCAAGGGGAGAATTTTACCTTAAAAAGTTTCTATCAGAACGTGGGAGTGGCGAACTCGATGTTGACGCGGATCGCGCGGTACGAGTCGCCTGGTTGAATCCAGAATCGAGTGCTCACCTGGTCACCAGCGGCCACATTGAAATGATGCGCCACATTCTTATCCTCGCAATGCACTTTGGCATCGACAGCTGATACCCCGAGGGTGCAGGTTATAGGAGTACTAGACTGAGTGCCATCCGGATGTATCACTTTCACTTCGATCTGACCGGACGCGGAGCTATTCAGTCCCACAATGCCATCGTCCGGTGACGTGCCATTTCCGCGCGCGTCTATTGTCACGTTTCCGATCTGCCCATCTTGCGGAACTGTCACACCCACATCGCTATCGGGCGTTGATTTATCATTACACAAACCTGAGGACCAGCGCCCGATACCATAAATAGCGGTTGCGCCGCGACCTGCCCCAGTTGTAAATGAGTCACAAAACCCTGGGAAGTTTCCGCCGCCTGGTGTCGTGGTCTGCGCGTTCACAGTGAAAGGTGCGATGCTCGCGCGCGACGGACCAAAACCGCTGGTGACGTGAAAGCCCAGAGGATTTGCATTGAAGATGAACGCTCGTAACTGAGCGCCGCCTGGTGCGGAAGACTTGCTGCCGCCGCAGGCTGTGATGGTGATGATGGCCGCTGCCATAGTGATGATGAACAGAAGCATGATTCGTGCGACTTTCTTCATTGTGTTACTCCCTTACATGTTTCGATTTGAGGATGGTTGCGGAAAGCTCTTAAAACTTAAGGTTCAAATCTCTTGGCGTCGGCATTGTGTGACCGAGAGCGCTACTCAGTCCCTGATGGTATTTCTCCAGCGCCTGTGGAACCTCAGACATCACTTTGTATAGATCTACAGTGTGATAGTGTCTGCAAATAAAATCAGAATTGATCCAGACCTCGAATCCTTTCTCTCGCGCCTTCTCACAAAAATGGAAATCTTCTCCCGCATAAATGCGCATTTTTTTTACCTGCTCTGCTGAGTGTTCAAACCACGGATCACTCAGAGCCCGGAATACATCTCTATGCACGAGCAAGCATCCGCTTCCTACGGCATCGACCTTAGACCATCCTGCAGGAATAGACTTTTGTAATTCAGATGAGTTGGATCCAACTATTTTCCCAAGGTTGAAGCACGTCTTTCCATCCTCATACTCCATGGGAGTGGGGAACCCCACGATTTTACGATCTCCAACATGGTCCAGCACCTGCAAAAGATTCGGGGGAGGAACGGTATCATTGTCAATCTGGAGTAGCCATTCGATGCCCATATTTAGCATGTTCTCGACGGCGTGATTTCGCGCGGCTGCTACCGGCGTACAGCCCATAATGGTGCTCACGGACAAAGCAGAGCCGGTTTCCATCTGCCAGAGCGGCATCCTTACGAGCGCCAGCATCAAATTGGGATGAATCCAGAAGTGACGCTCGGAGCCACTTAAAACCGCCACCATTATGCTTGTTTTCATTCTCTCTCCTTGTCTGATTCGTGGCGCTTCAACTCTGCGCGCGCCTGGTCTCCACGATGCTGTCCTGTTTTTGGGCATGCGTTTAAACGACTGGCACCAGGCGGTCGCACGCGAGCAGCTCATTAGAAACGATGGTGCTGACCAAATCAGCTCCGTATTTCTCTTTACTCCATGAGGCGATCAGCGAAATAAAATTGGACGGATATTCCGGCGAAGTCAGCCCAATCCTGACGTCGCCAGTCGCGCGCATGATCGCCTTAAATGCGCGGTCATGACTGAGCGACTCTGCGCGCGCTGCGAATGCTTCATTCAAAGAGTCAAAGCTCTTACCCGTCTCAAATATGTCGTTGCGGTCCAGCCGCAAGGAACCGCCGTAAAAATAAGAGCCTGAGATGTGGTATGCCTCCGCGATCAGAATGCTCGCGGGAACGCCTGTATCAACCTGAGCGGCCCTGGCCATTGGCAGCACTTGAGACAGGAAACATGCCATCCGCAGCGAATCCCCGATTATCCGTGGGAGTAGACCACGCTGGAAACACGCGGTGTGAAGAGCGTCATCAATGGAGTTTAAAGTTGCGCTCAGCCGTCCCATGATTACCGCGTCAATTGCAGGTACATCGCCCTGGCTCTTGCTTCCAAAAGCGCGTGTGAGGCCAAGAGCAGCCCGCCGTGAGATGTCAAAGGCGCGCAATGAACGCTCGCGCTCCTTCGTTTGTTTCTGCGCGGCTAGAGCGCTCTGCTCATCTTCCCATTTGCGAACGCAGGGTGAGCCGGAACAGCGGGTATGTTCCTTATCTAGCCAAACACAAAGCCGCCATGCTTTCTGCCCTTCAGGCGTTCTGCACTTGTTGCTCCTGCATTTGCAATAGCGGCAAATGCCATGTTTAAACGTGGTCTGTGAAACCGCAGGGGTGGAACGATCAACAGACGTTTTCATTGTAGTTAGCCTTCCTTGGGACAAGTCCCAAAACTGAGTGAAGATTGATCAGGAACTAAAACCGTTGTGCAGCTCCGCGTCTCTGCGCGGCGCAACATTTGTCTCATTGCCCAGATGACGCCGTTCGCGTCCTGAAGTGTGCGGATGACTCCGCCCGATACTGGCGAGTTTTTGGAGTGAAGGAATGCGTCGAGTCGCGCTTGATTCCATCCAAGCTTCGCGCGCAGACGGTCCACCAGGGCGAGAGTCGGCGCATCCACTATGGTGCGTTCGTTTGAGCGCGAGGAGCGCCGCCCTGCCGTGCCGTAGGCTTGCGCCTGGTCGCGATCCGGACGCTGCCACTTTGAGTGAGCAGCACTACGCGATGGAGCTGTGATCTTCTGCCCAAGCACGCCTTTCATCAGATCAATCAGCCGCGCTGCTTCATCCGCGTGTAATTCAGAGAAGCTTGCCAGCGGCCTGCCGACGCGATCCGCAGCCCATGCGATCCGTTCCTTGCGCTCAATCCGCGCGGTACCGAGAAAGCGCGGCGCGTAAAGACGAAAGAGCGAATGCAGAGCAGTGAGCTGCGCTGGAGAAGGATTCTGTGTGTGCACTTGCGCAGCAGAGTTCATGCGTCCTCCCCTTTCGACTTCTGCCTGTCCTGAATTGCCTGCAATGCAAAAAACAAAAGTCGTGCGGAGATGTATTTCACTTCGCGGCCTTTGCGCTGGTCAGTGGTGTAGCACTTCTTCACCAGCTCATTGATCTTCTCGGGTTTCACCACGCCCAGCTCAGTGCGAATGATCCCAGCGGCTTCATGCTCCTGGATGCCTGGAAGTTCAGCGCCCTTGCGAAGGCGCGATTTCCATTGCTCCATATCGAGACGGGAAAAAATAGATTCCAGCTCATGCGATCCGGCAAAAAGCAGCCCACAATGCGGCGGCATGTCAAGCAGCTCTCTCAGGGTTTCCAGACAAGGGATGTCGAGCAGCTGCGCTTCATCAATTACGAAAATAACTTTGCGTCTACCAAGGTCGAAACGCAGGTTGCGTAGAATGCGGTCTACATCGCCACTCATGCTTGAGCCAGCGGCTTCGGCAATTCGCTTCATCATTTGCGTGGGCTTAATTCCGTGGCGTGCGCGCACGTAGAAGGCGCGGCGACCGTGGCCATTCTTGGATATCTCTGCGCGGTTAAGCTCCGCGATGAGATGCTGCAATACGAAGGTTTTTTGTGATCCAGGAGCGCCGCGAAAATAATAGGCTTTGCGACCGTCGAGCGATTCATAGAAACACTTTCGTATCACTCGCACATTCTCAGTCTCATGTAGCCGGCCCTGGCTCTCAGTTAGCGCGTCAATCGGATGCGCGGACATAAAGTCGATGATGGCGGCGCGGATCTGCACCGAGTTACTGGCGACATTCTCGTAACGGCCTTGCGTCAGGTGGTATAGAGTGACCGGAGCGTACCCGATGCGGCGCGCCATATCAGGAATTTCCAGGCCTGTGCGCGCCATGTAGTCCTGCATTTGAGCAACGGTTTCCTTTACTGCGGGAAGCTCGCGCGCAAGCAACTTTCGTTTTTGGTCAGCGGATAGAGCCATTTACTCCTCCAAAAAGCTGTCCGCAATGTCATCAGCGTGCATGCTCGGCTGAGCGCGCTCGCCAACCGCCTTTCGGACAGGCAAGGCGTAGACGTTTGGTTTTTGGATACCCGCACTGAGTGCGCGGCGCTTCAGGCTTTCCAGCGCCGTCACGTCGCCAGCAGCTTCGCGTGAGCGTTCCAAGGTGGATTGGTACTGTTTCACTGCGCGGAAGTACGTGCGTTTCGCGCGCATCGATTGCTTAATGTCTTCCTCAGTCGTCGCGCCATGCACCAGCATTTGTTGCGAACGCAGATGGCCGAGAAAACGTCCAGCGTCATCGAAGGCAATCGCTTCGCCTAGGTTCAGCGGATCGCAAGCGATGCGAACTTTGGCAGTGACGCGCAGCATCATGCCAGCAGCAGAGTCACCGTCCACTGGCTCATACCGCGTGTTGTAGAGATCGACGCAGCCTCCTTCACGCACAGTGCGCTCCTGGTAATTCCAAAACAGTGGAGCGATGGCGCGGATGTCCACCGGCTGGCGTTTCTCAGGTGGAAGCTCGGCATCGAAAACCTGATTGGGAGTGCGCATGCGCATTCCCTGCCCGCTGTGGCGGTGCGTGCTGTTGAATTCATCCAGGTAGTGGCAGGCGTTCTCAATGAACTCGCTTGCAGGCGGCAGCGGCGATTCATCGCCACGCCCAAGCTTCATCAACCTTTTGTGCTCGGCAAGCACGGCATCGCATTCCTCTGGGCGATCCTTCGGAGATGTTCCTGCGTAAGCATCTCCCCAGAGAACATCAAATTGCTGGTGCAGCGTGTGAAAGAAACTTTCAATCTGCTTCGACTGCGGATGCAGCGGAAGACAATGCTGCGGGTGAATTCCCAGGCGGACCAGCACGCCCAAATCGAACATGACTTTATTCGCGTCATCCGATGGAACGGGCAGTTTGGGTGCGTCTTTACCCAGCTTCTTGAAGTCTTTTCCATTGTCCACGTAGAAGCATTGCGGCTTGCCAAACTTACGCATCGCCAGCTGGAGCGCAGAGCTGATGGTGTGTGAGCTGGGATTCACGCACCAGGCCGTTCCAACCACGCGGCGCGATTTCATATCGACAATGCAAGTCAGATACGGGCGGAAAGCCTCATTGTGCGCCAGCTCGCCAAACCAGCCGTCATTGCGTACCCACACGTCATGCAGCATGTGGTCTGAAATCCAGTACTCGTTAACGCTCTTGGCTTCAATGTTGCGGATGATGAACGGCGCAGCCTTCTCGTTATAGGCGCGCTCGCCTCCGCGCGCGACGATCTTCACCAGCGGCGCTATCTCGCGCTGGAAATAAGTGCGCAGCGTTGTATAGCTCGGTGGCTGCGCGTCCTGGTGCGCTCGCAGGCGCGGCCACTCGCGCAGCAGCTCTTCATAGATGAGCGTCACGCTGAGACGCTTTTCATTCAGATATTTATTCTGCGCAAAGGCTGCTGCTTCGCGATGTTCCTGAAAGAATCGCGACTTGCCGTCATCGCGCCGCGCGCTATCAATCAAATTGGAAACGCCGCCTGGTGAGGTGTATCTCTTCCACCAGCGCCAGATATTCCGCTCCGAGTACTCCGTTACCTTCGCGATGTGTTTTGCGACGGCGCTCAGGCTGGTGAAGTCCTCGCCACTGGTGCCTTTGAAAAGCGGCCTATGCCCGTTCGTCTTGTTGGCGAAGTCGATCATGTATTTGATCGCTTCCATGCGCTCTCTGGCCTGCGACTGCTCTTCTGGCGTGAAAGCCGCCAGCGCCATCGTGACATGGTTGCTATCCGGCGCTGGAAGCGTGGCCACTGCGGTAATAGAGACTGATTTATTGACTGGCACCAGCGCCTGGGAAGACATCTTGAGTTGCATCAGCTTCAACTGCGCGTCGGCGGGAAGGCATGAGGCTTCATATTCCAGAACAGGCTTACCGTTGCCGCTAGCCTTCACTGGACGTGTTCTCAGTTCGTGCTTGGATTGCTTCAGGAAGATGGTCCTACGCGACCAGCCGGTAACGCGCTGCACTTCCTCGCGTGAAATCCAAACGGAGTGCGTCATGCAGCCCTCCGCGTGGAATAGATATTGGGCAAGCAGAGGAGGAGCACCAACCCCCGCTTGCCCTGCCCTTCCGGAGAGCGGATCGTAGACGCCACCAGAAGGGATACGTCCGCGCAAGGCCGCACAATTGTGCGGACAGGGACAGATCGCGGCGCGTATGTGTGCAGCGGCGTCATGGACGCACCGCCGCTAAGATTGATTCGAGAATAGTGATGATCTTGAGCTGAGATGTCTCTGTGGCAATATCTTCTCTTCTCGGCTGCTCAACGCGAAGGTCATACCAGCGCGAAACAGTTGTGGGAGAAAGCCGCAGTCCTGCTTTAACTGAGGCAGCATCGGCAGCTTCTTTCCAGGTCATTCCATCAGCGCGCGCGTCGATGATAGCGCTCTTCACTTCCGCAGGCAGCTTATCGATGCGGAGAGGTTTACGGCTCTGTCTCTTCTCTCCGACGCGGGGATGTCTGTACCCTGCCCTCTTCGATTTAGCTGCCTTACTCATCTCAGTTCCCCGTTGCCCTTTATTTTTTTCAATAATCGGTCTAACCACTTCACCATTGCCCCGACATTCGCGCGCTATGCCCCTTTGTGACGTTTCACACAGACATCTATGCCACTACCCCACATACCCTCATAACTACTTTGGTTCTCCGAGGGGTAGCGCAGTTTGACTGTCATCGCTCGGCTGTGCTTGTGCACGATCCTTCTGCCGCATTACCAACTTCTTTCGCACTGCTTCATTGATTACTGTGATCGCCGCTTCGCCAAATTCCAGAACGTAGCGGTTGCGTTTGCTGATTACATATCGTTCGAGGCGATCATCGCCGACCACTTCACTGAATGCTTGCAGCCACGCTGCGGGAAATCGAGACCACTTGCGACTGTCCGATGTGAAAGCATTCAACATGTGGACAGTGATCCGGTGGCGGACAAGAGCGCTCATCTCTGCCGCAATCTGCCCGCGCTTCTTTGGGCAGCGCTTGATGATGTCCGTTATCAGTTGCCGCATCTCGGCATCGTCGGTATGCTGGCTGATAGCTTTATCCGGCAAAATTAACCTCGAACTTAGACAATATCTAATTCTCGATATTACTGTAATCTAATTCTCGATAGAGAGCAACAGCAAAAATGAGTACACCTGCTGCGAAGGTAAAAGCGTTAAGGAAGGCACTGAATCTTAGACAGGTTCAGCTCGCGCATGCTTTGGGTGTTGCGCAATCGCTAATATCAGCATGTGAAGGAGGCAAAACTTCACCTGTCGAGCTATTACTGAAGCTCGGCAATCTTGCCGCTTCCAGTGCGCTTTACGAGGATGCATTCTGGTTTTGGGAGAGCGCGGGTCTTGACGTACAGCGGGTTCAGCGGGCGGCTGCGGAGTTGTCGAAGCAGCACCTGCGAGACATGCTCAGGCGGCCTGATGCAGGAGGCGTGATCAGTGTCCCTCTTTTAAGGGATGTACGCTATGCCGGTTCGCCTTCGTTGGCACCGCCACAGGCTGTCGAGAGATGGGTAACACTGGAATCAAAATTGGTGCCACGTCCGGCTTCGACTTGTTGTATGCGGCCTGACAACAGCTTCGGGCTCTCTCCATTAGGACCGCACGGCGATGACCTTCTCGTGGTTGATTCATCCGAAACCGATGCACAGAGACTATCCGGAAAACTGGTGGCCGTTTACGAGCCTCGGGACCAGGAACAGTGGAAGGCTGGGTCTTATGTTGGCTGGCTTCACCCGCTGCAACTTGCTGGACGCGAGATTGTATTTGTTGGCGCTGTCCAGAGTATCGACGACATGCAAAATATTGCGAGTCTTGATAGATTCCAGCGACTAAAAGATGTAAAGGGCATCAACGCTCTCGGTCTAGGGTCGGGAATTATCGCTGGGCTTCAGGGTGGATTGATGATTGCCGTTGAGGGCGATTCGGTCATTCTTGGCCGCGTTGTCGGGTGGGTGTCTACTGATCGAGGTGCGCAGCAGCAGCAAACGCCCGCGAAAAAGAAAAAAAGAAACAACGCCACGCGCGTGGATGGGAAACGATGAAGACGAAGCTGGTTGGAAGTAAGGACCTCACCTCTAAGGCATTCGCGAGCGTTGACGATCCAAACGATCCTGGCACATGGAGCTTTCCTATTTCTGATGCGGTTTTGACGCGGACATCGCTGCATGATCTGCTGAAGGGCCACATGGACGCAGATAAACGCGCAGCGGTTGCTAAGAAGGTGCTTGCTGCGGCTAAGCGTTTTGGACTCACCGACGATGCCAAGCTCGCGCCTGTGATCGAGGGTGTAAAAGAACTGGTGCAAAAGCAGCTCAAAGTTGCGGAAGCTGATATGTCTTTCGATGACATTCAGTGTGAGCTGCAAGACGCACTGATGAACAAATTTGGGGCTGACGCGAGCATGTCGCCATCTTACGTGCTGGTAACAGCATATCCGGATTATCTGATCGCGCGCGGTCCGGGCGGCAAGCTGTGGAAGATGGTCTACTCCATCAATCAGCAGGGAGATGCAGCGCTCGGCGCTCCGCAGGAAGTTGAAGCAGGTTTTGTGCCGCTCGCGCAAGAGCAATCGGCATTAGTCGGCGAAGCGGCGGCGCTGACATGGACGGCAAGGCGGATCAAAAATGATAAAGGGAGAACGAGAGGCATGAGAATCATTTCAGGCTTAGACAGCCAGGACAAAATTCAGCTTGCGATGGACCGCACGCTAGGCGTGAGGGAAGCCCAGAGCAGCGGCATCCGTCCATTCCGTGGCATTCAGGAAGTCTATATGGTTTGCACCGGCGACAAGGATTTGTCTCAGCTGGGCAAGGGTGGATTCCAGTTGACATCTGAATCGATTGCCACAACAGACTTCCCCAACATCCTGCTCGACTCGATGGAAAAGAAGCTGATCCAGGACTATGCCGAAATTGGGCTGAACGGGATGGAGCAGCTCATCACGAAAGGCCCTGCGCTCAAAGACTATCGCGTGCAGAGCCGCGTGCGTGAAGGCTATATGGCAGACCTTCCGATTGTGGCTGAAGCAGGCCCTTATACCGAACTGAATAAGCCCACGGATGAGAAGGTTACGTATGCCGCGCAAAAACGCGGTGGAGTGCTGACCATCTCTGAGGAAACGATCCGCGCCGACGATCTCGATAAGATCAAAGACTTCCCGAATCGTATGGCGCGCGCCGCGCGACACACGCTCAAATCGTTTGTGACAAATTTTTTCATCAACAATCCGAATTATGGGGCGGACGGAATCTCTTGGTTCAACGTCTCGCATGGCAACCTATTCGCTAATCCGCTGAACATAGACACCCTGATTGCGCAGGAAATCTTGCAGATGAAACAGACAGAAAAAGACTCAGGGAACAAGCTGGAAAAGCGGATTTCTTGGCTTATGGTTCCGGTTGATCTCGGTCCTGCCGCGTGGCAGATCAACAATGCGCAGTTCTATAACCCTGGCCAGGGCATCCAGCAGCCCAATCCCTTTTACTTGCGCTTTGGACCGGCAGGAACCGGCAGAATGTCGCCTCCTGGCATCATCATCAACGGACTCCTCGCTGATACGAACGACTGGTATTACGGCGTCGATAATATCGAGGTGCCGATTCTGGAAGTCGGATACATGGACGGAATCGAAACCCCACAGATTTTGATGGCTGATCTATCGACGCAGGGCACGCAGTTTACCAACGATCAAATTCAGTACAAGGTTAAGTTCCCGTTCGGCGGCACGATGCTCGATTTTCGTGGCGTCGGCAAGAATGCTGTGCCGTAAAAACGGGTTTTATCTCTGCACCCGAGAGGAATTATAAAAAGATGTCGGAAGAAACGTTTGATATTCCTGCCGCTCCGGGCGGCATTCCACCTGAAGTGCAAAAGCGGTGGAGAGATGCATATTCCGCAGCGTTTATCAATTCGCGCAATAAGTATAAACGCGCTGTTGGAGTCGCTGCCGAGCATAGCGGTCACACGTCAAAAGACCCGATGGAGTGGAGTCGTGACGGTCTCTACGCTGCCGCCGAAGTCGTGTCCACTCCGAAGATCACAAGCTATGAGCAGGCGATTGAAATGGAAGATTGGCACTTTATGCTGAGATCGCCGAGCGCCGATGGAAAGACGCTGCGCATCGTGACGCGGGATGGTGACAAGTACATTCTGCCTATTCCCTACTAATGGGGGATGTTGCGCTCTCGTACCCGCTATAAAAAAGGGTTTCTCTGTTTCCGGTTTTGTGGTATTCAGTTAGATTCCTGCAAGACATCAGCATCGCTTCGCTGATGAGTGGCAGCATCGCTTCGCGGCCACGCCTTGGGAGCATCGCTTCGCTCCTGGGCAATGAAGAAACACAAAACCCCACACGTTCACAATTTCATTTCTCCTTTTGAGTCTTTCCCTTAATGGCGACGCCAGTACAAATCACGGTCACGGTTGATCCCCAGTCGGGAGTAGCGGGATTCAATGCTATCGGCTCTGCTGGTACGAAGATGGGAAATGATGTTGTCACAGCTGGCTTAAAAGGTCAGGCTGCCGTCGACGCGCTCACAAAGCAGTGGAACGCAGAGCAGGCAGCGATTGCGGCCGTAAATGCGCGCGTCAAAGAGAACGCTGCTGCCATGGCCGCTGCAAATGCCCCAGGCTGCGAAGGCGTCATCGCTCTTCCAGGGACTGGCAAACGATCAAACGAAAGCGAACGTTTCCGGCAGGCTGTTGGAGCAGACGCTCGGTCTTCAAAATCGCGCGCTTAATCAGGTTGCCGCGCGTAGCGCGCTACTCGGCCCGCTGATGGCAGCGGCATTTCCACTTGCGATTATCGCTGGCGTAGCGCCTCTGTTCGCGAAGATCGGCGAAGAAATAATCAATACGACGAACGACCTGGGTGGTTATACCAAAGCAGTGCAGCAGGTGCAGAAGGAAACCATCAAAGCGAGTCAGGAGGCATTTCTAAATCCTAAAACATTGCAATTCGCTCAGCAGCACCTGAATCAACTGAACTCACAGATAGAGACGCTCAATAAAGCGGCGGGCATTGAAACCTCGCGTGGCCAGATGATATCGGAGCAGGTAACTCTGGAAGGAAAGGTCGTCGCGTTGCTCTTCGCGGGAACAATCAATAGCGCCGCCAGCGCCTCTCTTTCGGCCAAAGCGACGGCGTTGACCGCCGACAGGGTAAAGCTTCTTGAAAAAGTGCAAGAGCTGGAAGCTGAGATAAACAATGCGATTGCACAGGGGCAGGAACGGACGGCGCTGATCGGTAAGAGCGGATTTTCTAAAATCGCACAGGAACATGCGAACACTCTTAAGAATATTGCGGATCTCGGACAGGCCGGCATCGATCCGGCGAAGGCAGCTTCTTTGCGGGTTAACGCCGACAATGAGGCCAACGCGCAGATTGGTGAGCTGCACAGGCAAATGGCGATGGAGACGATGAAGCTCAATGATCAGGTCACGGAGAACAATCTCTCCGGCATCGCCAAAATTAAACAGGAGGAGGCTAATCATTTAAAGGAAATACTCGCGGAAGACATACAGAAGTTGGGTCTGAGTAAAGGTGAAGTTGAAGCAACGGCGCTCTACCAGGCGCAGATCGCGGGCATCCATCAGCACACGCAGCAGCAGATATTGGCCTATTCAGTGCAAACGGCAGCTGAAATTGCCGCGATCCAGGACAGGACGCGCGACACGTTTCTCCAGGGCGACGATCTCATTTTTGCCGAGCAGTCCGAGGCTGTATCCAGAGCTAGAGCCGAATACGAGAAAGCACCGAATCCAGCCGCCTGGGAAAAATACCAGGCTGAAATTGTTTTGGCGGATGCAGAAGCGCAAAAGAAAATTCGCGCTGCTCATCTTACTACCGCCCAGCAGGACGCTGCCGACCTGGCTGCGCGGACACTCGAAATAGGCAAGTTGAAAGACGATCAGATTAATGCGCAGAGTGCGGCGGCGCTGGCCTCTCTTCCTCCGTGGAAGAAGGCTTACCAGCAAATCTACGATGCGGAGAATTCGGCCCTCAATAAAATCCAGAAAGACCAAGCAACACTCAGGGATAAGTACGCTGGCGACGCTGATGTATTAGCACAGATCGATTCAACGTCACAGGCCGAGCGCGTGCGCGTATGGGCAGAGGCTGATGAAAAAATCCGCGCGGAAAATCTCCACCTCACTGAGCAGTTCGGCTCCGAGCTGCAATCTGCCTTCGATGACATGACGAGCGGAAACATCGGCAAACGCATTCTCGCGAACATGGAAAAGTTTTTCTTCCAGATCGTGGCGCAGTGGATTCTCAGCATGAACGTCATGAAATCGACGTTCGGCCAGCTCGCCGGTATTGCCTTATTTGGGCCTGGTAGCACTGGTGCCAGTGTATTAGGTGGAGGAGGCGGCGGAAGCAGCACATCTGTTCTTGGCAGCATATTCGGAGGCGGCGGCAGCAGCGGCAGCAGCGCGCCTTCGGGCGCTGCGTTTCAGCCGGGCGGCATCTTTAGTGATCCATCGGCATTCGCGGGAGGCAGTGGCCTTTCCAGCGCGATAGCAGGCACCAGCGCTTCAACGGGCGGCGGGTTGCCTTCGGCCAGCAACGCGCTCACCACCGCAACCATGTCAGACGCGCTGGGCAATGTCGGCGGTGGCGCTTCCGCAGTGTCTGGAAGTGCGAGCAAGGCGGGCGGTCTCTCATCGCTTTTCAGTTTGAAGAGTTTGGCCGCGCTTGCTCCTTTGGGGGCTATGGCGCTAGGTGCCGCTGGCGGGAAGGTTGGAAGCATCGGCGGGATGATCATGGGACTGCTGTTGACAGGTAAACTTGGCAGTCTCATTCAGCCATTCACACTGGGAGCCGGATTAGCCGGAACAGCTGCCGTCTCTGCCCTGGTTGGAGCGGCGACTGGAGGGCTCATTGGGTTTGGAGTTGGACAGCAGCATGGAGGAGTATTGGGATCATTGGCGGGCGCGGGATCGGGAGCACTCGCGGGGCTGATGGTGGGTGGACCTATCGGCGCGCTGGTGGGAGGCATCGTTGGATTGTTGGGCGGGATATTCGGCGGGATATTCGGCGGCAGCAAGCGCAAGAAACAGGCGAACGCGCTGGCGGATAACACGCTGCTACCGGACATTACGCAGATCAGCACGGGCTTTGACGGTTTCCAGATCGATTCCAGCTCGGCCATCCAGCAACTGGAGCAGCTGCGCACGGATTCGCAAAAGCAATTGAGCGCGCTTCAGAGCCAGGGCAAGGACGTTTTCAATCAAAAGGTGAATCCCGCGATTGACGCCGCTGAAACGCACATCCGTGGTACGCAGGCGGAGCGCGATCGCCGCAGCGCGCAGGTGTTTGGTCCACCGCAGTTCGATACAGGCGGTATGTTTGTGATGCGCGGCGGCAACGCGGGTTTGGCCGTGCTCCACGACGGCGAGGCTGTGGTAAATCGCACTGGGACAAAAAAGAACCTCAACGCCATAGCGGCGATGAATGCGGGCAAAACCGTGGGAGGGGGCTTCCATATTGCCGGTGACTTCATTATCAAAACAGGCTCGCTCGATCCGGCTTACGTGAGAAGCGGGCGTTTTCGGAAAGATTTGTTGGATGCCTTCGATCAGGCGGCAAAAGAAGGAGCAATGTAAATGTCAGACCCAGCCTACACTGTAAGAATAGAAGTTTTTGATGCGCTTGATGCACTCACACAAATAATTACCAGCATCGTGAGCCATATGGGTGCTGTGTCTCCCACTTTCATCGACACACTCGGAGCGGGGATAAGAAGCTCATCGGGTGTTTCCGAAGAATCGAAGGACTTCGCAGAAAAGATACTGATTACAGCAAAAGCGGGTGTCCAGATGTTCAATGGAAGAACAGATGCCTAAACAAAAACCAAAGAGCGCCTGATGAGGGAGAGCATCGGAATGAAGAGCACAACAACTAAAACTTTTCAAGCGATGCAGGTGCAACTCGCGAGGATCGAAGAGCGGGCATCACGTCTTCAGAGTCAACTCACGCGCCAGAATGAGCGGGCGGCTCGCCTTAAAGCAGAGATAAAATTCGCACAAAAGTGCGACGCTGCTGTCCCTCTGCGCGAGGTTGCTTCGATGCTTCACATAAGCCTACAGACCGCGTGGCGAATGGTTCGCCTCGGGCAGCTAAAGGGATTCCGCTCTTCACCACGTAGAGGCCACTGGTTTGTCACGAAGCGTTCAATCGCACAACTACACGAGAAAATTATTAGCCAGTCTGTCCGCAGGCAAGGCACAAACACTGCAACTTAATTCGCCCATTGCTAGGGTTGTTAAATGTCTTCGACTCACTGCACTTATACGGCGTCCGTTGTGATGCCCGATGGTAGCACGGCAGAGCATACAGCGGAGGCGCTCGGATACCGTCACATGTCGGACGGTTCGGTTGCTGTTCTCGCGGCCTGCTGCGGCGTGGTTGGTGGAACTCTCTGTGATGCGTGCAATGGCGTCGGTTGCCAAGGATGTGGGCATCGTGGAGTCATCGGCCAGGTCGTCTGTCCGAAGTGCGCTGGTATCCGTGGCACTCCTGCTTGCCCTAATTGCAACGGACGCGGCGAGCTCAAAGTAGAGGACACTCGGTCGTGGTATTCCTTCTACGATATTGGCATGCCGACAAGCGACGGTAAGAATCTGCTGCCTCCAGTTGATGCTGCTGCCGAGGTGGCCAAACATGTCCAGAATGTAGCTGAACGCCACGCTGCCAGACACAAGGCCGAGGCATTCAATTTCGAGGCGCTGATGAAGCCAAAAGCGGTAAGAAACCATGAAAGGCCCACTGACACCTAAATCTGTCAATTTTTGCCATACTGACACCGAACGCTGTTTTTACTGACACCGAACGCCGCCAGCCCCAAGAAGGCTCCAAGGCGCTTGAAAGTGGCTCTGTTATAATCGCGATTTCAACATCATTTAGCGCGGCTTCCAGAGGAAACGGTCTACTAAAGAATGCGGCGAAACAGCTATTTTTCATACTTTTTGGTTGCAAGCTTTGCCCTGGCGATGGCCGGCTGCGGCGGTTCCAGCACCAACAATAACGCGCCCAAGCCCACCGGCTTGAAAAAGCGAGTATTGCTTTCCAATACCAACGCCGGCACGGTGACCGTGGTGGACGCACAAAAAGACCTGCTTAGCACCAAAGTCCTGGGCGCTTCTTCTCCCACCAAAATGCTTACCGCCGGCGGAATAACCATCGCCATGGACAGCGCCGGCAGCCAAATCGCGATCATCGATAACCCAACCGAAGCCGTGACTTTCAAGGCCCCCATAGGCGATCAACCTTTTGACATCGCCATTAGCCCCGACGGTAAAAATGCCTGGGCAGCCATGCGTAACTTTGGCTTTGTTCAGTCCGTGGACACCACCACCGGCGTTGCGCGTGGCGTGCTTCGCATCGGCAATGCCCGCCGCCTGGTGATGAGTCCCAACGGAACCAAGCTGCTGGTTTTTCCCGATCCGCAAAGCCAGATTCCACCGAATACCAGCACATTTTTTGTCATCGATACGGCAAGCTCGGCGGTCACGGCAGTTACTGATGCAACGCACCTTGATCAGCCCGTTAACGCCGTATTCAACGGCAGTGAGACGAAGGCTTTCATCCTGAACTGCGGCGCAGAATGCGGTGGCACCGCTGCCAGCGTGGTCTTTGCCGACTTCACCAACACACCCGCCGGTTTCAGCGCTCCGATTCCCGTTCCTGGCGCGACCGTCGGGCTGATCAACGGAGCCAACCTTTACGTTGCGGGAACGCCGAACCCGGCTCTAACCGGTCCCGGCCCCGGCTGCCCGATTTCACGCTGCGGCGTGCTGACGGTGATCAATGCCGCTGCATTCACTGCTGGAGCGCAAGTCCCTATCACCGACGGCGACCATGAAAAGATCTCCTTTGCCAATAATCGCGTTTACGTGGGCGCCATTGGATGCACGGTGGAACCCGGCACGGCGGCCAATACCGTCCGCGGCTGCCTGAGCATCTTTAATACCGGCACATCCACGGCTGTCTTCCCCCCAGAATCATCCTTCCGCCAGAGCTTTGATGTAACGGGCTTACAGCCTATCTCCGGCCGCAACATTATTTACGTGGTCCAGGGCTCGGAACTCGATATCTTCGATACAAATACCGATACTCTCGCTCCCGGCATCACCCAGATCGACGTAGTGGGCAGGGCGTTCGACGTGGTGCAGATCGATCCGTAGGAAGAGCGGCTGTTGGTTGCACTTTACGCTTGACGTTCGCTTCTGGTTTTGCTAAGTTACATCATCCAGCAACGCCTTTTGGGGAGTGTTCCACCGTTAGGAGTCCACCCGAAGGTTTTTTTGCGGAGCCAGTCACTGTCCTGCCGTTCGCATGCGGGACCAAGCCCGGAGCGGCGCGGGCTATATAAAAGAGGCCAGCATCCGATCCGCCAGACGATTGCTCCACCGTTAGGAGCACGGCTCAAGCGGGCTCTCGCACCGTACCTGCTGTTGTGCGCGATGGGTCGCTATAAGTGTGTAAGAACGCGGCCAGCAGAAGATTTCTCCTAATCAAATCAAAATAAAGGCCTGCGCTTTGCAATGAAGCAGCAGGCCATTTCTCTTTGCGCCCGGCTGTCCGGCCCAGGGCGCGGGAAAAGAGCCTCATAACCATGCCCAACCCACACCACCTGCAATCGCGGGACGGCGAAGCTGCGTCTGCATCCTCCAACTTTAAAACTCAGCGACAGCACATTCTTGATCTGCTGATGGCGGCGGAAGGCGCGGAAGTGCCGCTGGCTGACATCATGGTCTGCGCGGCGCAGTACAACGCCTGCATTCACGAGCTGCGCAAGCGCGGCTATAAAATCGTGAACCGCTCAGAGACGCGCAACGGCGTAAAGCATTCCTGGTATCGGCTGGAGTCGTCGCCAGCCGACCTGACGCCGAGGACGCCTGATCCAGCGCGGTCGCGCAAGAAATCTGCCAGGGCCAGCGGTCAGCCAACACCGGAACGCAACCTTCAGCCTCAACCTTCATTGCCCGCGCAAACACTCTCGCTTTTTCCCGAAATGCCGGCGCCTGCACCGGAACGTCCGGTATGGCGCGACCCCGAACTTGATGGTTTAAAGAACGGAAGCGTGCGCCATGGCTGAAAAAGGACGCCCGTGGATGCGCTGGCACGTCACGCGCTGGCGCAACTCTCCGCGCGTCTTGCAAATGCCGCTGGCCGCGCAAGGCGCATACCGCAACCTGCTGGACGCAGCCTGGCAGCAGGGCGGACGCCTTCCTAATCTCCCAGCCGTGTTGTGGAAGTACGCGCTGGCGCAATCGCCGGAAGAGTTTGCCGCCGTCGCCGCGCCGGTGCTCGCCATGTTCACCGTGAGCGAGTGCGGCAACTGGCTCAGCAATGAAACCCTGATGGAAGAATGCGCTGACCGCACGACTTTTGCCGACGAGCTCAGCCGCAAGCGGTCAGAGGCGGGAAAGAAAGGCAGCGCTGCCCGATGGGCGTCAGATAGCAAACTGGATGGCAAAGCGGATGGCAAAACTTGTAGCAAGACCGTGGCAAATCAGGATTTGCCATCGCCTAACGTGCCGCCTGCCAATGAGTTAATGGCAAACGCATGGCATAAAAGAGAAGAGAAGAAAAGAGATGACAAGAACGCTGACAAGACAATCGAGGTCGCTCACTGGAAGTGTGTCGATCTGGGATTGGCTTCTCCCAGATGGACGCGCCCGAATGACGCCATGAACGCCTTTGATGCCGCTCTGCAAACCGAACATCGTTTGAGTAGCTCAGGCGTCGCGCCTGCCCGCTCTCTCATGGAAATCGCCGATGAACTAGGCCAGCTCTGGCTGGATTACACCCGCAGCGCGAAAGGCAGCGGACAGTTCGCCATGGGCCCGGTGAAGTTCTTTGGTGAAGGCTGGTACCGCCGCACAGCGGCGTGGCGCGATTCTTCCACGGAGGAAACGCAGGCGCTGGACGGCACGGCGTTTATTGAGGAGAAGCGCCGCAAACGAGCAAATGCGTTCGCCGCTGATGAACGCAGATGAGCGCAGATTTGAACCCGCTGTTGCTGCATCCACACGCTACACTTTTTACCCCTTGTCATCCTGAGCGATGCGCGCGTGTATGCGCGCGCGAGTCGAAGGACCCCGAAGGTGCCGGTTGTCACCATGCCGCATCAGGGAGTTCTACCGAAACATTTTGGGGAGAACGCCTTGATGCAGCAATGCAGAGGACACTGCACCGGGATCCTTCGACTCTACCTCGCTCCTGTCGTCGCGAGGTGCCGCTCAGGATGACAGGGTAATAGAAATCCTCATCCCTCTCGACATGCCATCCCGAACGCGAAGCGTGAGGGAACGGCTCCGCTGCCGCGTCGCGGCGCAGCCCTGAAGACCTGCGGAGCAGATTCCTCGCCTGCGGCTCGGAACAGCATTTCGTTGTGTTGAGATCTTCGAGACCAGAAACAGTTTCGCGACGTAAGCGGCGCTCGTAACAAGAACACTCGCACCACCCACAATCCCATGAAAAAATCAGAAACTCTTCCCTGCAATCCTGCCGCAGAGGTCGCCGTGTTGGGCGCCATTCTGCTCGACAATCAATGCTTCAACCAGGCTGCGGCCGTGGTCAGTGAAGAAGATTTCTCGCTGGACACGCATCGCCGCATCTACCGCGCCATGGCGGAGCTGCTGGAGCGCGGCGCGCGCGTGGACTACGTCACGCTCACGGAACAGCTTGGCGCGGACGGAGTGAAGCAGTGCGGCGGCGCGGCTTACGTCACGTCGCTCACGGACGGGCTGCCGCGCGTGCGCAATATTCGCAGTTACGCGCAGATCGTGCGCGAAAAAGCGCAGTCACGCCTGCTGATCCATATGTGCGGCTCGGCCAACTCGGCGGTCCGCACCGGAAGCAAACCGGAAACGGTGCTGGCCGAAGTGCAGCAGCGCATCATCGATATTTTTCACAAAGGCCGCGGCTCGCGCACGCCGGAACTGCCGGAGCTGGCGCGGCAATCGCTGGAGCAGGTGCATCTTGTCCGCAGTATGCCGGACAGGTGCGTCGGCTTCACCACGGGGATCCCGGCGCTGGATGAAATCACCACCGGCTTCCGCAACGGAGAGTTTTATGTCGTCGGCGCGCGTCCGGCCAACGGCAAGACGGCGTTTGCCTGCCAGGCGATTCGCGCGAACTGTTTGGCGGGCGTAAAGTGCGGGCTGTTCAGCGTGGAGATGACCGGTCAGCAGATTGTCCAGCGGCTGGCCGCCATGGAAACCGGTATTGACCTGTTTGACCTGCGCGATCCGCGCAACCTGAACGCCACGGAGATGCACGACCTCACTACCGCGGTGGCCGGCATCAGCGCGTGGCCCTTGCTAGTGGAAGATTCTGGGCGCATCACCATCCGCGAGATTGGCGCGCTGGCGCGGATGTTCATCAGCCAGGGCGCGCAGATTATTTTTGTGGACTACCTGCAGCGCGTCCGCGCTCCGGGCAAGACTGACTTTGACCGCGTGACCGCCGTAAGCGAATCCCTGTGCGAGCTGGCCAAAGCCACGCAGGTCCCTGTGGTGGCGCTCAGCCAGTTGCGCCGCGCCGAGCGTCGCGATTCCACCGCCGAACCCAGCCTGGATGATTTGCGCCAGTCCGGACAGATTGAGCAGGACGCGCATGCCGTCTTTCTGCTGCATCGTCCAAGGGGCGTTCACCAGTCGCAGGGCGGCGAAGCCAAGTCTTACTTTACGGGCGAGGACAAAATCATCATCGCCAAGCAGCGCTCAGGTCCGGCGGGGACTTACATAAAGGTGCGGTTCGATGGGCCGAGAGGCAGGTGGGAGGGACGGTGAGGAATAACTAACGCCGAAGCCACATATTTGGAAGTTATTGCGTTAAGATCTAACAACCGTGGCTACAGGTTTTACGCCGTATAACGATCAGGCCCAACTATCCGACCCGAAGGCCCCTCCTCGCGTTTGTTTTCTGGGTTTCTCTGATCGATCACTACAAATCTCACAGAATCACGTTGCGTTAGAACACCTAAACCTACTGGGCCTGTCATCCAGCAAAGTGTCTTTTATTTACCCCTGGAACCTCCGGGGTATGACACTGGCTCTCTCGGTATTTCAGCCAACGGCAGGGAAGACAATATTGTTGCGCTTCCGCGAGCCCGAGAAGAAAAGAACTTTTGAAATCTCTGTCGGTATTTCAAGTACTGTTTTCTACGATGATCTGGGCCAACCTACAGATTCTACGGAAGCACCTGCTACGCTTCCTGGATGGGTACTGATTGTAAACACGATTGCCTTTGATCTGTTGGTCCTCGAGCCGAGCGTGTACTCGGTATTTTATGCAAGTAAAGAAAAGGAGCAATACCTTGGAGCAGTTATTTTCGCATCAGCCGCCGCGGCTCCGATCTTACCGGATGAGCGGAAGGCATTGATCAGTGATCCTCTTGCGAGGAAAGCCGTGCGTTTCTTAATGAAATGTAACAAGTGCTTTAGCGAACTAAAAGTCTTTGCGGCTCTGGTGGGCGGGCATGCGCTTGAGGAGGAAGGCTGGATCAGCAATGATATGCTTCCTGATAAGTTCTCTTGCAAGTGCGGTGCCGAAGAGATTAGCTTGATACCTCTCCGAGATGGGTTACACGGCATGTTGCGTCCCTCGATGGCACCTCATCCCGACCCGTCAACGCAAATCCTAAACCTGTACCAGCGATCGACACTCGAATCGAATGCCCGTGCGTTGCACAGGCTCGCAAGCAGCGACGTTTCAGAAGAGATGCTCCAACAGTTCTTGGAGCAAAATCCTATATTTTTCTCGATGTTTGCACCCATAAAAATAATGGTTAAGAAACCGATCCTCGCCGAATATATTACCGATTTCGCCGTGCTGACCTCTAAGAAAGAGCTTGTACTGGTCGAAATAGAAACAGCAAGTAAGAGCTTACTAAAGCGAGACGGGGGGATAAGTGCACCACTCCAACACGCATTAGATCAAGTACGCAACTGGCAGCGCGTGTTTGATGACGAGCGAAGTGCTGCCTTACGGGCATTCGGACTAGAGTCTAAAGATGTTGCAAAGATCAAAGGGTTAGTGATTGCAGGAAGGACCCCGGAATCCGAAACGCACGTAAAGATGCTACGATTTTCCTCGTGGACCGATATCGACCTGCTCACATACGATGACCTTGTAAGCTACGTTGCAGGATTGGCCGAACGAATCTCTTCTTCTTGATTTCCCTCACCATTTCCTCTGCACCTCATCCAGCACCATTCTGCCAACTGAACTGAATCACTGATCGTCGAGACCAGTTTGGGGCTGGGCTTGATGGGCTCACCGCACAGGCGATGGCGCCTGCGCTCCACATTGTCTTTTTTCCTACTTCGGCTCCAGTCTCAACTCATGCGCCTTCGTCGCCTGCACGCCTGCATCGGTGAATGCCAGTGGGAAAGTTTTGTTGTTGTACCACGCGTCCCAGTGGTCCATGTAATGCGGGCTGAAGGGCTGGCCGGATTCGCCCAGCACGATGTTGAAGGTTGACGCGTCAAGGTTGGAGAAATCCACGGTCATGCGTTCGGACGGGCCAAAGCCGCGTCCAACCTGCTTGACGGTATAGCCGCCGCCGGATTGCGGCCTGGTGCCGGGCCCGGCAACGCTCATATGTCCGTGCAGAATGGGAAGGCCGTTGAATACGGGATGGCTGATCGAGACGGGATAAACGTCGCCGTACTTCCAGGTCTTCAGGTCAGTGGGCGCGTCTTTCAGCGCTTTTTCCACGGCGGCGGTCAGCACGTCATTAAAGTTGCTATACCCCGGAGGCAGCCATCGCGCCGGCTGGTTGGCGACGATGTTTTCCAGCGCCACGGCGGCTTCTGACCATTCATAGTTGTCGGCGTCATTGCCCAGCTTGGGATCAAGCAGCATCTCCCACAGATAGCGGCGCGTGCGCACTTCAATGGTCGGCGCGACGGCGTCAGCGAGCATGCGTCCGTCCCAGCCGCGCATCAGGTCTGCGGCGGTGCGCGTGCGGTCGGTGGCTTTGGCGCTGTGGTCGATAGCGTAAACCATCTTGTCGGCAAAGAAGCGGTCGTATTCTGAGGTGATATCAGTCTGCAGGGCCAGCATGTCCGCCGGAGAAAACTTTTTGTCCGTCTTCAGCACTTTGTAGATTCGTTCAGTGCGATACGGCGGGAACCACTGCGTAGCGAGCTCATACGGATATCCCGCGGGCGTGATCTTGGCGTTAGCCGTGGCGATAATCCCCGAAGGCGGATTGTAAAGGCTGGGCAGCTTGTCAAAAGGCAGATAGCCGGTCCAGTCATGCTTGCCGTCTGCGCCGTTCACCGGCACGGTGCCGTCGCCGGCGGCACGAATAGGCACAAAGCCCATGGGCTGGTAGCCAATGTTGCCGTCGATATCGGCATAGACAACGTTTTGCGAGGGCGTGGCAAAGACGGAAAGCGCTTTGCGGAACTCGTCCCAGTTCTGCGCGGAGTCAAGATCAAACAGCGGCACGCTGATGGCATGCGGATCAAAGACCAGCCAGCCCAGCGCAATCTGCCGCGTTTCTCCATGCAGCAACGGCGTAATGATAGGCCCGTGGCGCGTGACCGTGACGTCAAACGCTACGTCCGGCTTGCCCTTGACGTGAATCACCTGGTGATCGATTTCAGGTTTCTGCCAGCCGGTGGGCGTCTGATATTCACCGGCGGCATTGAAGTTTTCAACGAACAAATCCTGCACGTCAGGATTGAGGTTGGTAAATCCCCACGCGATGCGCTGGTTGTGTCCCACGGTAATGAAAGGCACGCCGGGCAGGGAAAAGCCTTCAACGTTGAAGTCGCCGGAGTGGAGCTGCACTTCATACCACACGCCCGGGACGCGATGCGGCAAATGCATATCGTTGGAGAGCAGCGGCTTGCCGGAAACCGTGTGCGCACCTGAGATTACCCAGTTATTCGACCCCGGCAGGCAAGCTTCGCAATCATTTTGATTCAAGTGCGGCAGAGATTGCGGGGCAGCAAGAGGAGATATAGCTTGGCTAATCTTTTTTGCGGGAGCGTTCGCCGGTGGATCTTGTGTTGGCGAGCTTGCGTTGGTTCCCGCTTCGCTCGCCGGCGGATGGTCATGCCACGAATCCGGCGGATACAGATCGGCCATCAGCTCGGGAGAAAGCTTGGCCCCGATCTTTTCCCGCCAGTATTCGGTTTCATACTGCGGGTTCAGCAGCTGGCTCATGCCAATGCCGATGAGAAGAGAGTCTGCCGTTGTCCATGGCCGCGGCTTGTAGCCAAGCAGGGTGAACTCCATTGGAAGTTTTTTACTGTGCTCGTTGATGAAAGCGTTTACGCCCTTGGTATACGCTTCAAAAAATGCTTTATCGCGCGGCGAAAGCTGCTGCGTTACGCGCTCAGCAACAACGCGCAGACGCATAGTGCGCTGTTGCTTGTCATAGTCCACCCAGGTCTGCCGTGGACGCACGGCGGCAGTGGCGCGCGACACCGGCTGCGGCGGCGCGCTGGACGCGGGAAAAATCTCCGCCATCTCACCGCCCACCGCGCGACGCGTGAGGTCCATCTGCCACAGGCGGTCTTGCGCCGTTACGTAGCCCTGAGCGAAGAAGAGGTCTTGCAGATTTGCAGCGGTAATATGCGGCACGCCGTGCGTGTCTCGAACGACGGAAACTGGCGCCTGCAATCCGGCCACGCTGATCGTGCCATCGAGTTGCGGCAGGGCAGAGCGCGCGCCGTTATAGAACCATAGGAACGCCAGAGTCCCGGCAACAATGACGAGCAGGAGAATCCATAAGATGATTCTGAACGCGATGCCGAAAAAGCTTTTGCGCGCGGCAGGAGCAGCAACACTTGTAGCCATGGGCCAAGATTTTACGGCAATGGACGAGTTTTAGAAACTCGCCCGTTCCCAATATCAGCGTCTAGCGATTCGCTCCGAATCGCGGGTGTTTAGGCAGACGTTCATCGCGCATGCGATGAATCCTTGCCACCAGGTCACAGATTATTAGAAGGAAAAGTAACCTGTAGCCACAATCGGCGTAGCCTCCACAAGAGGTATAATGAAAATGAAATTCATTTTCATTTAGCTTTATTTAGGGACCGGATCCAGACATGCTGCAAACACGGATTGACGATCATGCACCCACTTCGCGCGAGAGCATGCGCGAGGCGCAGGAGATTTTCTATAAGCACTTAAAGCGCGTTGGGCTAAAGCATACTGACCAGCGTGACACTATCCTGCGCACCTTTCTTGAGACGCGCGACCATCTCTCCACCGACGAGCTTTTCCGCCTGGTACGCAAGAAAGATGCCAAGATCGGTTTCACCACGGTTTACCGCACGCTGAAGCTGCTGGCGGAATGCGGACTGGCCAGCGCTGTCCCGTTTCCAGACGGCATGGCGCGTTATGAACACCAGTTCAACCGCCGCAACCACCATCACATGGTCTGCACCGAGTGTGACGCGTCGGTCGAGTTCTTCTCTCCCGAGGTAAACAAGCTGGAAGAAGAGATTGGGCGCAAATACCATTTTGACGCGACGCGCCACAACTTCCAGATTTACGGCGTCTGCGAAGATTGCCGCAAGAAGAGCCGCCGCGCCATTTAGTCGGCTTGGTTGATTGGCAACTAGCGATGAACATGAAAACGTCAACGTAGAGACGTAGCCCGCTACGTCTCTAACGCTGGTTTTTAGCGAAGCGCCGTTGATCTCCTCAGCCCTGACGCCGTCCGGGCTGGTTCAGCCCTTCCGGAACTACTTTGTCCATAGCTTTTTGGGCGACCTGCCGGCCCAGGTCAGCGCCCATCTCTGCGATGTCTTCCCGAACCTGCTGGACTTTCTCGCGAGCTACGTCCCCCGGACGGCTGGCCAGGTCCATTAGCTGCTCGCGTGTTTGTTCACCCGCAGCCGGGGCAATCAGCAGTCCCAGTCCAACTCCACATCCAATCCCGATCAGAAACTTCAGCATGAATCTCCCTCCTGTTTGCTCTTAAGAGAGATGCACGGGAAGGGCTGTGGTTTTGCCGACTGAATGAAGATAGCGTGATCGGCGCCAAACCAGACCTGGAACGCACAGTAAAAAAGGCAAAGCAGCAGCTCCCGAATCCGCGTATCAGCTGTTCTGATGATTCGGCGTTTCATTTCTGCCCAAGCGAAGGGGCCTGTTCGACCAACTCAGAGCAGGCTCTGCGCTCCGCAAATATCAGCCCGGTACAATGCTGTGGTGCTCACGGTGCGTCAGTATCAGCCCCCAGATTTCCCCCGCCTCCTGGAAATCGACCAGTCTTGCTTTGTTGAAGGCATTGCTTACTCTGAAGAGGAGATGCGTTACTTCCTCTCCATGCCCACGGCCATATCTCTGGTTGGCCTGCAAGCGGAAGAGATCGTAGGCTTTATCATTGCTGACCGCTTTCGTCCGCGCCGCGCTTCAAGGTCGATGGGAAAGATCATTACGATCGATGTGGCCCCTGCGGCGCAGCACAGCGGCTTGGGGAAACTATTAATGTCCGCTGCTGAGCGCGAACTGAAGTCCGCCGGTTGCGATTATGTCTCGCTTGAAGTCGCTGTCGATAACGAGTCTGCGCTCAAGTTCTACAAGAAGCACGGATATGCAGTGCTGAAAGTCCTGCCGCGCTATTATCTTGATTCCATCGATGGGCTGCTGATGGGAAAAAAGCTGTGATGTTATTGGCGTAAGTCCGGCGTCCGCATCGACCTGCTATCCCGAATCCCGATGGCGAGGCTTGGTGAGACGAGCGGTGAGGGAACGGCTCTGCTGCCGTGTCGCGGTAGCCCTGAAGACCAGCGGAGCAGATTCCTCGCCTACGGCTCGGAACAGCATGTCGGGTGATGAAGCATCATTGCGGCAAGAGGCACACGTCTCACGAGATGTGGCGTGGTAGCATAAACACCTTCAGGATGCTGACTCCGCGCCGTGATCATTGTCCCTTTTTCAGACTTGACGCGTTTTGCGGAAGATTGATATCGCCTACGAGTGACTATTCGATTGCGAAAAATTAAGGCCACGCAACAGTCCGCAAGAGCAAGCACTCCTCTCCGCATCGCCATCGATAGCGGCGGCACCTTTACCGATTGCGTTTGGCTTCAGGGCTCAACGCTGCAAATCCTGAAAGTATTTTCCACGCCTGCCGATCCGGCGCAGGCCATTGCCGACGCAGTGAATAAGATCACAGGCGACACACAAGAGATCGTTGTGCTGCACGGGACGACGGTTGGGACGAATACGCTTTTGCAGCGCAAAGGCGCGCGCGTAGCGTTTGTCACGACGAAAGGTTTTGAAGACTCCATCGAAATCGGTCGGCAGCAGCGCCCTAAGCTGTACGATTTCTTCTTCGAAAAAGATCCCGCTCTCTCGCCCGCTGAGCTGCGCTTCGGCGTCGACGAACGCATCTCAGCGGAAGGTACAATCCTGCGCACGCCAACGTCGCAGTCATTAAAAGATCTTGCTGCGCAGATCGCCGCGCAAAAACCGCAGGCCATCGCACTGTCTTTGCTATTTTCTTTTGCCAGTCCACAAAACGAGAAGGCTGTAGTCGCCGCGCTGACTTCGCTCAAGCTTCCCATTTCTGTCTCTCACCAGATTCTGCCGGAGTTCCGCGAGTATGAACGCGCCAGCACTGTATTGGTCAATGCGTATCTGCAGCCGGTGATGCAGAGTTATCTCGGGAAGCTGGAAGAAAGACTGTCGTCGGGGCAGGAACGAGCACAGGCAAGAGTGCCTGTGCCACACAATCAAGAACATCGACGGTCAGGAGGATCTTCATCGCAGCCGAGGGCGGCTGCGGTCCAGAGTTCGAACAAACAAGTTTTCGTGATGCAATCCAGCGGCGGCATCACCGCGCTGGCCACGGCGGCAGAGCAGCCCGTGCGAACAGTCCTTTCCGGCCCTGCGGGCGGCATCGTGGGCGCGGCCGCAGTGGCAAAGCGCAGCGGATTTGACCGCATCATCACCTTTGACATGGGCGGCACTTCTTCTGACGTTGCGTTGATTGATGGCGAGCCCACCACAACCAATGAAGCTGATGTCGCGGGGCTACCCGTGCGCGTGCCGGTGCTTGATATTCATACCGTGGGCGCGGGCGGAGGATCGCTGGCGCGCTTTGATGCGGGCGGCGCGTTGCGTGTGGGGCCTGAATCCGCCGGCGCTGATCCCGGGCCAATCTGTTATGGCAGGGGCGAACGCCCCACAGTAACGGACGCCAATCTTTTATTGGGCCGTCTTCCCGCCGACCAGTTTCTTGGCGGCGACTTTCAACTCGACTTGGAGCGCACGCAAAAGATCGTGGCTCAATGGCTCAAGAAAAATCACAGCAGTCTTTCACCGGAAGAGTTTGCCGCCGGGGTGGTCCGCGTCGTGAATGCCAACATGGAAAAGGCGATACGCGTGGTCTCGATTGAGCGAGGGCACGATCCACGGCAGTTTTCGCTCGTAGCCTTCGGTGGCGCGGGCGCTATGCATGCATGCGAGCTGGCCCATGCTCTGCGCATTCCGCGCGTGATTGTTCCTGCGTATCCCGGCGCACTCTCAGCACTGGGGATTCTGATCAGCGATGTGGTGAAAGACCATTCGCGGACGATATTGCTGCGCGTCCGCCCCGGCGCATCTTTCTCTGCGCAACTTGATCCCATCTTTAGCGAGCTCCAGCGCAATATCGGCTCGGAGCTAAAGAAGGAAGACTGGCAGGGAAGAGCAGTCTTTGAGCCGAGCTGCGACATTCGCTATCGCGGCCAGGGATACGAACTGAACCTGCCATACACCGCCGACGTGTTGAAGCGATTCCATGCCGAGCACAAACGGCGTTATGGTTACAGCAGTCCGGAGCGGGATTTGGAGATTGTGACCGTGCGGATGCGTGGGCGCGTGGCCTCGCCGGAAAAACTTTCACGGTTGAAGATCCAGGAAGAACAGGGCAGGCTCAAGTCGTCGAATCAAATGGTCCATTTTGCCGGACGACGGTACAAAACTCAGGTCATCCCAAGATCTTTCATCCAGCAGGGCAAGCGTTATCGTGGGCCGGCGATTATCACGGAGTACAGCGCAACCACGGTTGTGCCGCCGGGCTTCAGGTTCAAGGCCGATAAGGCTGCAACTCTCCTGCTTGAGGTTGACTAAAAGGCGTCACCGGTCGCGATTATTCGCGTTATCCACTGTCGGCGAGTTTCGCTTCACTAGTAGTAAGATTATTTAATAGAAAATTATTAGAATTCTCTAATGAGTACTTGGTCATAGAAAATAAAATTATATTTATTAATTTACAAGTAGACATGTAGGTAAGCGGTAACTATACTCTTGCGCCGTTAGTGAAAGGAGTTTCTATAATGAAACAGTTTCTGCGTGTGTCATTGCTTGTAAGTTTCGGATGCATCTTAACAGCAGCGCAAACCGAGAGTGCATCTCGCTCAAGCTACAAAGGTAATAACGTTAAAGACCAGCTCGTAAAACTGGAGCAGCAATGGGCAACAGCACAAGAGAAGGGCGACAAAGCTGCATTGAGCAGAATTTTGTCGAATGACTACAAATTCACTGATCTGGACGGAAAGACAGGGACAAAAAGAGAATTGCTAGAAAACCTACAGACGTCAGTTGAGTCCTCGGGCGCTGAACGAGCAAAGGAGCCAGGTTATGAGGTGCAAGTCTACGGCAATACAGCTGTTGTGACGCACAACGCCGTGTTTAAGGGAAAAGATGCAACCGTCGAGGCTCGAGGCATGGACGTTTGGATCAAACACGGACCGAATTGGCAAGTTGTCGCTCATCAGTGGACTGTGGTGTCAGGACCGCGGGGTGAGGCTCTGCCGAAAGAGTTCTTGGCGCGCTGTGCCGCTATCTCCTTTCAGCCTGAGGTCCACTCACTGTACGGTAACCCGGCGGTGATCATAAGCAAATTAGAAAACGATGCAATGGGCCTACCTGAACGCCGAGGATATCTGCTCCTCATTGAAACAGAAGGATCCGCCGAACTTGACTATTTTGACCGGGTGAACAAGCAGGAATCGAAAGTGCTTCACTGGGAAGGCAAATCGGTTGCTGAGCTTCGCGAAAAATTAACGAGCTATATTTTGGCGAATCGTGGAATTGCCTGCGTAGGTGCGCAAACAAAAGCTTTGGTAAATGCGAGTTTTAAATTGTCCGATTTGGGGCAGATTCCAACTCCGCTGTCTGCTACTGCAGCTTTTTCGCACATGATAAGAAAGTATGGGGACAGTTATCTCCGTGTAAGTGTGTTGTTACTGTGCTAACGGTTAGTTTGAGCTGACGAGTATCTCTTCCATACAGCTCTGCCTGCTCGAAGCCGCCGCAAATTTTGCGGAGTAACGCGTTGTCTCCAATGTTTATGGTCGACGAATGCAAACAGTAGCAACAAAGCAACAAAGCAAAAAGCACAAAGCACAAAGCACAAAGCACAAAGCACAAAGCACAAAGCACAAAGCACAAAGCACAAAGCACAAGGGACGCTCATTGAGCGCCCCTCTTGCTTTCCTACAGTCGCGTGTCAAAGAAGTGGTTTATGCAGCTTCCTTGTCTCGTTCTCCATTGCCATGTCTTCCTTTCTTATTTCCATATGATTGCCGCGAAGATCGTATGCGTGCGTCGCAGGGCAAACGTTACTCGGGCCAGCGATTATCACGGAGTACAGCGCAACCACGGTTGTTCCCCCCGGCCTAAGATATCAAAAAGACCGGGCAGGAAACCTGTTGATTGAACTGTAACGGCGTTTAGCGTCCGCGGGAGGATTTTCTGGCGGCGCGGGTGGTGTGGGTTGGGGTCTGCCGCACGGGCGTGCCTGCCTTCTTCTGCGGATTGCTTTGCTCAGTGGCCTTTTTGGCCCACATCTTTTCCAGCTCGCGCATGTTTTTGGTTTTCATGCCAATAAGAATGCCATAAGCAGGCCGCATATGGCGAGTCACTTTGGTGATACGCCTGCTTTGCACAAGACCCAACCCTTACCACGGATAACATTGATGACACTGATTTACACGGATCAAAAAAGTCCAATTAGTACCATTTTTAAGTTTGCACATCCGTGTCGTCCGTGTTCACCCGTGGTGAGATTTGCTGACTGTGCAAAGCCTGATCTGCGGTGAAGACAATCCTGTCGCCTTCAAAAACAAAGGAGCGGCCATTAAAAAGGACGCTCCTGATGTTGCAGCAGCTAGTAAGAACTACGCCACGTCTTTATCGCGATCGACGTTGCGATCGTCTTCGTCGCCTTTGAGCTTGTCAGCCATATCGCGCACGCCATCTTTCATCTTTCCTACGGCGTTGCGGGTTTTGCCTTCGGCCTGTTTTGCGGCGCCATCGGCTTGAGCTTTGTCATTGTCCGTCCACTCGCCTACCTGGCGCTCAACGCGTCCGGCAATGTCTTGAGCTTTGCCTTTAATGCTTTCCTTATCCATACGTAAACTCCTTCTGTTGGTTGTTTCTGCTCATGGATGGTTTACGGAGCCGCAAGGGTCAAACGCACCCTGCGGGTCCGTGATTAGCAAATGTGTCCGAGGAGTCGCTCGGGTTGATGCCTGCGGCTTGCCTGAACGGGCTTTGCCTGAAAAAAGCTAGACCGCGGCGCGTCTGCCGGTGATCAACTGGAATACCAGTGCGATCACAGCCAACACCAACAATATGTGGATAAATCCACCCATGGTGTAGCTGCTGACCACTCCCAACAGCCATAGAACAAGCAAAATCACAAATAGAGTCCAAAGCATGTCACCCTCACAATCCGTTTCTCGTCGGTTAACTGTTTCGTAAAGTACCTAACAATCTCGTCAATAGCTTGGAAGCCAGGAGGGCTAAGGCGGTTGTAAAAAATCGAGAGCTGCTGAATGGAAGTGTTGATGGAAAAAGACTTAAAGGAGATTCAGCCGGCTTTGCCCAAGAAAGGAAAATCTCACCATGATGAACAGCGATGACTGATTAAGGTGTTACGACGGAAAGCGGTTCTATGGTGGAATGTCCCGAATCACCAATCGCTACCTTTTATGAATGCGCCATCCTGAGCCGAGCACAACATGCTCTCATCCGGACCATGCTCTGCATGCGAAAGGCGAAGGATCTGCTCTGCCACTCTTTAGGGCGCGCCGATCCCTCCGAGCAGTCCTGGATACCCTATGTGCAGCGGGGCCGATCCTTCGGCTTCGCGGAAACCGTGGCAAAACACTTTGCTTGTTTGCGTGGCTCGCCTCAGGATGGCGTGTCGCGGGGGTGAGATGGATGTGAACCGGTGGTGAGCCTTAGTTTTAGGCGGAGCTGGTTCAGCCGGTCCAATTTTGCCGTAACATGTGGCCATGCAAGGCGAACGTAGGACAGTTCAGGCAGGTCTGGCGTGGAACTCACGCTGATCCTTAGATGAGGTGGGAATGAAGGCGACGCTGCCCGGATTCATCCATTTGCCCAGCCAGTGGCGGGAGCCAGACGCGACATAGAGCAGTTCAATCCCGAATTGGTGTTGCGCGGGTGCGCTCCAGCGCACGAATCCCTGGGCCTCAAGGATGAGGCGGTCCTCCTGAAACTCCAGGTGTATTCCAATCGGGCCGTCAACAAGCATTTGCGAGCACGAAATGCAGAATCCTCTGCGGCCAAAGGCTATTTCCCCGAGCCGCAGAGCCCCAGCGAGATTGGGGTAGCTCTGATGGATCGTGGTATCCGGCAGTTCTTTCAAAGGGGTGCACCAGACTTCTTCGCGCGGGCTCAGCGACCGCGCCACCGTATCCAGGAGATCCTGACGGTCCATGGGCTTAAGCAGGAGAGCGTCAGCTCCCAATCCCAAAGCGATCCGAGCTTCCGTATCGCTGTACCCGCTGATCAGGATAACGGGCAAGTTCCGCCGCGAAGCGCGAATATTCTTGAGCAGGGTGATACCGTCAACGACCGGCATTCTCATATCGCTAATCACAAGATCCACCGGATGGACGGCGATGACCGCGAGGGCTTCGCCGCCGTGGGCAGCCGTTAATGCCTTGCCCGCGATGCGCTGAAACCATGCGCCAATAATTTCGCGCAAAGCCGGCTCATCCTCGACAAGCAAGATCGTCGCCTGATTAAGCTGCATAAATTCTGCTCTCTCTCCCGGCGGGGAGACTCAGGGAAAAGCAGGAGTGTCCCTGGTCTTCAACTAGTTCCAGGCTGCCGCCATGGTCCTCTGCAATGGTCCGGCAGAGGCTCAGTCCCAATCCCGTACCCTGGCCAGCCCCTTTCGTGGTGAAGAAAGGCTCCATGATCTGCGACCTTATCTTTAACGGAATGGCGGGGCCACTGTTAATTACGGAAAAAACGATGAATTCTCCGGCGCGCTTGATTTCCAGCCGGACCCATTTCTCGCCGGACTGCTGCACGACGGCATCAAACGCGTTGGTGAAAAGGTTGAGCAGAGCCTGCGAGATCTGCATCTCGCGGCAGGAGACGCGGAGACCAGATTCAATGGGGGGCACTCGCAAGGCGATAGCATGGGCGCGGAAACGTTGCCGGCAGATCTCCAGCGTCTCCTTCACAATCGTCTTTACTGAGACGGGCAGGAAGGCGCCCTGCGAACTCTCGCGGCCGATGCGGAGCAAGGTTTTGACCATGGCTGCAATGCGGTCGGCGGTCTGCTGGATGCGCTTCGCATTGTGCGTGACCTCCTCGGCGGTGATGGAACGTTGTTCGCGAATGGTATCCAGCAGGTCGCCTGCGGAAGCATGGATGATGGCCAGAGGATTGTTGACTTCATGAGCCACGCCGCCAGCCATTGTACCCAGCGCGGAAAGCCGGGCCGATGTGGCCAGTTTTTGTTCCAGGCGCTTGCGCTCGGTGACGTCCATTCCGATGCCGACAATACGACTCACCTGCCCCTTCTCATCCAGGACCGGTCCTTGCGCGGAGGTGATGTAACGCGTGGTGCCATCGGGACGCAGGATGCGGAACTCGGAGTACTCCTGCGTCTTCTGCTCGATGACGCGCTGCAAGGAAGCTTCAGCCGCCGGCAGATCATCGGGGTGGACGGTAAACCTCCATGCGTCATAAGGCATGGGGACCTGCTGGGGAATGCCAAACATTGCAAACAGGGTGTCATCCCAGATGGTTTGATGGGTGCGCAGATCGAGATCCCATATGCCGATGGAGGCGGCGCGGGTGGCAAGCGAAAGACGCTCTTTTTGCACGCGCAGCTCGGCTTCCGCCTGTTTGCGTTCGGTGATGTCCCGAAGCGAGGTGCAGGTCCTCCTTCCGCCAACGGGGTCTGTGAACATGACACTGGAAACTTCCATGGGGAAGAGGCTGCCGTCCTTGCGCCGGACCCTTAGTTCTCCCTGCGCTCTTCCAGTGCGGGCGCGCTCTTCCAGCATGCGTTGGAAGTTGATGTCGGTTTCATCCATCAGTCCCTGGCGTCCCAGCTTCTGGATTTCATTTTCAGTGCGGCCCAGAATACGGCAGGCGCTGGGATTGGCTGATTGAATCGCGCCATCGGGACTGGTGACAAGAATCCCGTCAAAGGCGTTTTCCAATGCGATGCGGTAAAGCAGCGACTCCACGCTGCGCTTAAAGGCAGCCTGAGCGAGGTATATGGTGACTCCGAATAACGCAGCGATCACCATACCTCCCGCGAGCAAAAAGTGCGAGAGCGCCACAACGCTGCGGCCCTCATTCAGGACAAAGGCCTGCCAGAGCCCGAGCACACACACGCTGACGATAAGCCATGCGCTCTGAGGCAGCCAACTGGGAAAAAGCGGCGATCGCGGATTCATTTTCCAGGCTGCGGCCAGAAGACCAGTTCCCATGAGCATGAAGCCGAATTGCGTGTGTAGCGCCACCTGAGCAATGTGGCCCCAGATATAAGCGTTTCGTTGCGCGATGAGGCAACTCAAAAAGCTGACCAGCCCTATCGTCGCTAAAACAGAGCCAGTCAGCCCGAGGATGGCGGAGGAATACGGCGCAAAGCCGCGGAAAGCCGCGACGGCCAGAGCCGCAGAAGCAAGGAGGAGGCATGCGACCGTAAGTTGGGACATGCGGCCGGGATGGGGGACAAGCACAGTGACATATCCCGGTCCCAGCAGTTCATCGATGCCGAAGTTAAGATTCAGGAGATATTCGAGTCCGACGGTGGTGGTAAGCAGAAGCGGCAGCGTGGCCACGGCCATAGCCGCGGCAGCTTTAGGACGCGAAGTCACGATCAGATACAAGGCCAGGCCGCATAGAGCGAAGCTCAGGGCGGTCATCCTCTGCATGGGTGGAAGATAGGGAAGGATCTGAATGAGCAAAAGAGAATGCGTGTACCAGCCCACCAGAACCGTGAGGCCGAGCAGAAAGGACGCGGCGCCAGCCCCAATGGCGACGCGTTGCGGCCAGTGAGATCGCAAGATCATAAAAAGCCACGGCGTGGAGCAGCGCAAACTCCTCATGGTTCCCAGGTATTGGATCTCGCCGGAGAAAGCCGCTATGGATTCCCACTATTTTCCAGAAAAGAAGCCCAACCTGGATGTGGCAAAAGTAACAGTGTTCCGGGCGCCAGCGCTTTTTTGTTTCCGGAAGGAAAAGGTCTTGACAGCAAACAAAAAGTGAAGTAACATAGATCGATTTGGGCCACTGTTAGATCGCCGACATCGCCCATATCGCCGACATCGGAAAACCAAAACCTCACCACAGATGAACACGGATGACACTGATCAGGGATAAGAGCCGAAGAATCGGGGTTGCGACAGAACATCCCCGGGATTGAAATGTGTAAGTACTTTAAAATCCTAATTGACCGGGAGGGGGAGGGGGTAGGTGCGGATGAAGGTAGCCATTCAGGGTGAGCGCGGAGCATTCAGCCATCAGGCGGCGTTGCAGCTTGTGCGCGGCGCTGATGTGCTGGCGTGCGCCACGTCAGTCCAGGTGTTTGACGCGCTGGATTCGCGCCGCGCTGCCGCAGCGGTGATCCCCGTGGAGAACACGCTGGCCGGTCCTGTGGGTGAGCATCTTGATCTGCTGTTGGAGCGCGATGTTTTTATTCACGCTGAAATGCGGTTGCGGATCGCGCACAACTTGATTGCCGCGCCGGGCGTGAAGCTCAAAGACATTCGCCAGGTACTTTCGCATCCCGTGGCGCTGGATCAGTGCCGCAATTTTTTTCGCAAGCATCGGGGGGTGTCAGCCGTTCCTTTTTATGACACCGCCGGCAGCGTGAAGCACATCATGGCGCAGCGGCTGCGGGACACCGCTGGGATCGCAAGCAGCCAGGCCGCAAAAGAGTACGGCGGCAAGGTGCTGCTGTCCGGCCTGGAGGATAATAAACAAAACTTCACCCGCTTTTTTCTCATTAACAAGAAGAAGAAAGCCGCGGCTGGGGCCAATAAAACTTCTCTGGTGTTTTCTCTCAAGAATGTCTCAGGAGCGTTGTTCAAGGCCTTGAGCGTTTTTGCCTTGCGCGATCTCGATTTGAGCAAGATTGAGTCGCGGCCGGTACGCGGTAAGCCCTGGGAGTATCGTTTTTATGTGGACGTGCTCTGCGGCGAGGATCGGGCCATGAAGCTGGCGCTGAACCATCTGGAAGAGATCGCGGGCTTTGTAAAGGTGCTGGGAGTTTATCCCAGCGCCAAGTGAAAAATCCGGCCCGCGCAGCCTGAGCTAAGAAGCTGAAAACGAAACTGGTTGAAGCATGGTGGGAGGAAACGATGGTACAATCCGCGCGGCGTGAAAATTGGCCCAAACTGCATCTTTCCGTATTACGGTATCATCAAATGTGAGCGTACTTATATCAAGGATAATTTATGGCGTCTGAAACTAAAACTAGCACCAATATCGAGCCTATCGCTGTGACGCCTGATCAGCGCCCAACAATAACTGAGGAGCAGCAGAAGAGCATACCGGTCCTGCCGGTCCGCGATACCGTGCTGTTCCCGCATGCGGTCCTGCCGTTAACGGTAGGACGCGAGAGCTCCATTCAACTGATCAATTCGCTGGGTGAAGAGAAGACCATCCTGGTGGTGGCCCAGCGTGAAGCCCGCGTGGATGCACCGCAACCTACTGACTTATATAACATTGGAACATTAGCCACCGTTCATAAAGTGGTGAAAATGCCCAACCAGAGCCTTTTTGTTTTTACTGAAGGCCTGACCCGCGGCAAGCTGCAGGATTTTACCCAGCTTACGCCATTCCTCCGTGCCAACGTGGAGCCGATTCCAGACACGGAACCGGAGGAAACTTCGCCGGAAATCGAAGCGCTGCAGCGCAATGTGCTCACCTTGTTCCAGCAGATCGTGGCTGGTTCGCCGACGTTGTCTGACGAGCTGCAGACCGTGGCCATTAACATTGAAGAGCCCGGCAGGCTGGTGGACTTTGTCGCTTCGTCGCTGCCGTTCCTTTCAACCAAAGACAAGCAGGAAATCCTGGAAACGCCGGACGTAAGCCACCGGCTGCAGGCCATCAACCACCACCTGGCCAAAGAACTGGAAGTGCAGCAATTGCGCAACAAGATCCAGAATGAAGTGCAGGACCAGGTGCAGCAGTCGCAACGCGAATACTACCTGCGCGAGCAGATGAAGGCCATCCAGAAAGAACTGGGTGAGCAGGATGAAACCCAGCGCGACGTGGAAGAGCTGCGCCAGAAGATTGAAGCGGCCGGCATGCCTGAGGAAGTAAAGAAGGAAGCCACCAAGGAACTCAACCGGCTGGCTCGTATGTCGCCAATGGCAGCGGACTACTCTGTGACCCGCAATTACATTGAGTGGCTGGCGGTTTTGCCGTGGGCCAAATCGAGCGGCGTTGTGGTGGATATAAAGAAAGCTGCCGAAGTGCTGGACGCGGACCACTACGATCTGAAAAAAGTAAAAGACCGCATTCTGGATTACCTTTCCGTGCGCCGGCTCAAGCCAAGCATGAAAGGGCCGATCCTCTGTTTCGTTGGACCTCCCGGGGTGGGAAAGACTTCGCTTGGCCGCAGCATTGCGCGCGCGCTGGAGCGGAAGTTTGTACGCCTCTCTCTGGGCGGCGTGCATGACGAAGCGGAAATTCGCGGCCATCGCCGGACATACATTGGCGCTTTGCCGGGACAGATCATGCAGGGGCTGCGCCGCGCAGAGACCAACGATCCGGTCTTTGTCCTGGATGAAGTGGACAAGCTGGGGCGCGACTTCCGGGGCGATCCTTCATCGGCGCTGCTGGAGACGCTTGATCCTGAGCAGAACTCCACGTTCCGCGATAACTATCTGGACGTGCCGTTTGACTTATCGAAGGTGTTATTCATCTGCACGGCCAACATGCTGGACACGATTCCGGAGCCGTTGCGCGACCGCATGGAAATTATCGAGCTTCAGGGCTATACCGAAGATGATAAGACCCACATTGCGGAGCGCTATCTGGTTCCCAAGCAGATTGAAGAAAACGGTCTGACAAAAGAGCAGATTGAATTTCCGGAAGAGTCTGTCCGGTTCATCAGCCGGCATTACACGCGCGAGGCGGGCGTACGCAATCTGGAGCGCAACATCGGCACGGTTTGCCGCAAGCAGGCGCGCCGCATTGCTGAAGGCAACACTGACAAGCTTTTGGTAACGCCGGAGGTCGTCCAGGAATTCCTGGGCGGAATCAAGATCCGCATCGACACGGAAATTGCGGAACGCACCAAGCGTCCCGGTGTGGCTGTGGGACTGGCCTGGACACCGGCGGGCGGCGACATTCTCTTCATTGAGGCCAACAAGATGAAGGGCAAGGGCGGCTTCACCATGACCGGACAGATTGGCCAGGTGATGCAGGAGTCCATGCAGGCAGCTTTAACCTGGGTGCGGTCGAACGCTGAAAAGCTCGCAATACCAGAGGAGTTTTTCAAGGACCATGACATCCACATCCACGTGCCCGCGGGCGCCATCCCGAAAGATGGGCCTTCTGCGGGTGTGACCATGGCGACGGCGCTGGTTTCGCTTTTGAAAGACACGCCGGTACGTCCGCTGACCGGGATGACCGGCGAGTTGACACTAAGCGGTAACGTTTTGCCGATCGGCGGAGTGAAAGAGAAATTCCTGGCCGCCAAGCGAGCCGGCGTGAAGGACATACTCTTCCCGGCGGAAAACCGGATGAACGTGGAAGAAGACCTGACGCCGGAACAGCTTGAAGGCGTCAACCTGCATTTCTGCAGCATGATAGAAGAAGTGCTGGAGGTTGCGCTGCCGGGTTCACGTCTGGAAGAGCGGCAGGACGCGGAGACGCGCGAGCGCGTGTTGAGCAACGTGTAAAAACTAAACAGTTCGTGCTTGAGTTAAGGGCAGGGAAGCGATCTCTGCCCTTTCTCTTTGCTGGTAGTTTTTCTTTACCTAATCCCTAATCTAAGGTGAGCTTCCGGCCAGCAGCAGCACAGCCACGTGCATCCAACGGACTATATAACCACAATTCCCGAAGGAACCCATGTTGAAGGCTATAAATTCCGGACGGCACTCTGCAATTTCAGAGTGGCTGAAATTGCCGACAACGGTCTCGTTCAGCTTGTCGGTCCTTCTGCTCCTAGTGCTTGCCAGAGTTTCTTGCATTGCGCAGACTCAATCTTCTCTTTCCGTGGGAAGCAGCATCAGCGCGTACGCTGACGCCATCAAGCAGGGCACTATCTCTGAGCGCATTACTGCCATGGAAAAATATGTAGCAATGGCGGGCAGCAGCAAATTGAAAACGGACGCGCTGGAATTTCTAGTCTGGGACCATTTTCGTTTAGGGCATCAGTCGCAGAGCACGCAGCGGGCTAAAGAATTGCTCGCCGTCTCGCCCTGGAATCCGATCGCAGTGGCGGTGCTCAATCAGGACATGTCTTCCGCGTCGCGCGATAAAAGCGCGACCGAGAACCGGCTGGCTCAGCTGAATTCAGCCATGACCAGTCTGGATCAATTGAGCAAGCCTGAAGGCATGCTGGATAGAAATTTTCAAATGCTCAAGCAGCAAGTCGCCACCATGCTCAGTGGCGCGGTTGGTCTGAGTTATCTGGCGATTGAAGATTACCCGCAGGCGCGCACCGCCCTGGAGCAAGCCGTGGCCAGTGATCCGAATAATGCGCAGTTGGTTTATGGCATGGGCCTCGCGCTATTGAATGGCAAGAATCGCGACCAATATCGCGGGTACTGGTACCTGGCGCGCGCGGCAAATCTGACCGCAGGAACGCCGCAGGGGCAGGAGATCAACAATTACGCATGGCGCGCCTATGTTAAAGATGGCGGAAAAGCTGAGGGCTGGCAACGCTACCAAGCCAGCGCCGCCGCGTTAGACGCGCCGCCCAATCCTGATACGGGCAAGCCTTCCCCCAACACGGTGGTTGCGTCAAGCGTTCACAATCCGCGCTCGACGAGCAATTCTTCTATAGCTGCCAATAGCGCAAGTTCCACCAAGCGCACCGAAAAGTCCGCTGAGACGACGGAAGCGTCCAATCGAGAGAAGTCCTCGGGGAAGAAAAAAGCGCCATTTGGATTTGAAGATACGCTGCATGAACCGCCGTCGCGTGAACCCGTCGCTTCAGCGAACGCTCCTGCAAATCGTCCCAAAGTGATTGCCGCGCCTTCTGAAGCGGTGTCACTGGGGATACTGATTGAGACGTCGTTGCTGACTAACCAGAACCGGCCGGCAATTATTGCCACGCTGAAAGATATTGTAAGAAATCTGCGAGTCAACGACGAAGCCGCCATTCTGGTATTCAGTGACGAGCTTGATTTTGAGCAGGACCTCACGGCCGACGACACGCTGCTGGAAGAAGCGCTCAGCCAGATACGTCCCAAGCAGGGCAAGGCGCTGCTCTCTGGAGTTGCTTTTGCTGCCGGACATTTGAAGCGTATTGGCAAGAATAGTAACCGCGTTCTGCTGGTGATTTCCGATGGACGCAGCGGGCAGACCACCTCAGATAGCCTCACGTTCCGCAGCCAGGTAAGCGGCGTGCGCATAGACTGCATCGGGTTGAATGCGGACGGGGCGTCAGAACGGGCGCTGCTGGAGCAGGTTGCGGCTTATACAGGCGGAAAGGCGTCTTTCGCTTCCGATTCCGGCGAGTTCCGCATCGCAGCCCTGCAAATGACCCGAACCATGGGGATCGCCGTACCGTAAGACGCGCGCAAGAATTGCGCTTTATGCAGGCAAAAAAACTCCGGAGCAGTCCGTGTAACCGCTCCGGAAGAATCGTAACCTTATGTATTAGCCTTAATGGCTATTACGTTGTGAGACGCATAAAAGTTGTAGGAGTTAGCACCGTTCGTCCCAGTTAAAAAAACTTAACCGAAGGGATCCTTCGACTCCGCTGACGCTTCGCTCAGGATTTCGGCAGCGGGACTCCCGCTTCGCTCACTTCCGCTTATCGCTTCAACCAATGTGACTCAACCCTCAGATAAGACAGCTCACACCTGAGAGTTCGAAAAAAACTTCTGAACCCGGTAGGGCAGAGTTTCCGCTATTCTTAAGACATGCGCGTTAAGGTGCTGCTGTTTGGGCAGCTCAAAGACATTGTTGGGCGGCAAGAGGAGTATCTGGAACTGGCTTCCGACGCCCGGCTTTCCGCCGTCATAGAGCATTATTCGGCCCGCTATCCAAAATTCCAGGGCCTGACCAAATCCATTGCGTGCTCAATCAATCAGGAGTATGCCCAGGCATCGGCGCCGCTTAAAGAAAACGACGAGGTTGGGCTGCTGCCACCGGTGAGCGGCGGGAAATCCAAAGCGGCGGAACTCCAGTCCGCGCATTGCGCCATAGTGCGCGAACCCATTGATATTCAGGGAATTAGGAAGAACCTGGAGCGTCCGGAAGACGGGTCGGCATTATTTTTTGATGGGATTGTGCGCAATAATACGCGTGGCCGGCGTACTTTATTTTTGGACTATGAAGCTTACGAATCCATGGCTTTAAATGAGATGGAAAAGCTGGCCCAGGCTGCGTTGGAACAGTTTAAGGTCCGCGACGTTTGCCTGGTCCATCGTTTGGGAAGACTGGAGATTGGCGAAACCAGCGTCCTGATCGGGGTTGCGTCCGCGCATCGAGTAGCGGCTTTTGAGGCTTGCCGATGGCTCATTGATACCCTGAAGAAGACCGTCCCTATCTGGAAAAAAGAGCACTTTGAGGATGGCGCTGTGTGGGCCGATGGTGAACCTTTTCCTGAAGAAGTTAGAGTAAATAAATAACTCTTTACTGCTGTTTGCATCTAATTCTGCCAGAATACCTGCTAATAACTATGAATCGAACTCGCGCTTTGTCGCCGTGGTTCAGTCTGGCTTGCCTGTGTGTCTGCCTGTTCTGCGCGTGGGGGCTGCACGCCATGGCGCAGGACCCGCAAAAGGGAGACCGCGTTCCGCCGGGATTGCAATCGCCGGCGCCACAATCACAAAAAGACGAATCCACCTATCGCGTGAACGTGCGGCTGGTGAACGTCTTTACCACCGTGACCGATTCACGCGGCGCTCCCGTGGCTGACCTGAACAAAGACGATTTTCAACTATTTGAAGATGGCATTCCGCAGACGATCAAAGTCTTTGAGAAAGAATCCGCTATCCCGCTGAGTATTGCGCTGGCCATTGATACCAGCCCCAGCACCATGCGTGACTTCAAGCTGGAAACTACCTCGGCGCGCAGGTTCGTCCATTCCATTTTGCGGAATGAGGATCGCCTCTCAGTTTTTGAGGTGACGGAGACCATTGATCAGTTAACCCGTTTTACTTCTGACCTGAAGACCATTGAGCGTGGCATTGACAGTTTGAAAACAGGGCCGGGAACTTCCATCTATGACGCAATTTTTCTTTGCTCAGAGGCGCTGCTGGACCGCGAAGGCAGAAAAGTTTTGGTTCTGATTACTGACGGCGGCGATACCACCAGCAAGGCCGATTACAACGGCGCCTTGCGGCGGGCGCAGCAGGCGGAGGCCATTGTTTATAGCATTATTGTGGTCCCAGTGGAGGCCGATGCGGGGCGTAATCTGGGCGGCGAGCACGCGCTCATCCAGATTTCAAAAGATACAGGCGGTAAATATTATTACGCTGAAGGCCAGCAGCAGCTTGACGAAGCTTTCCGCAAGATCAGCGACGAATTGCGTACGCAATATTTATTGGCGTTTTATCCCAGCCGCAAAGTTTCTGATTCGCCTTTCCGCAGAATCAAGGTGGAGCTGAACAAGAAAGATCCTGAAGGAAACCCATATCAGGTTCGACATCGCGCGGGATATTACACGGCGCCGGCAAGATAGCAGTTAGCAATCGGCATTCAGCATTCAGCCGGTGCGGTTCACCGCAAAGGTCGCAAAGAACGCAAAGGAAACCAGAGGCCCATCTTCGAATTCTTTGCGACCTTGGTGTCCTTTGCGGTTAAGTCTAAATTGCTGATTGATGAGGACCGTTGGTAACTGCTTTTTCTGCGACTATTGACGATCATTTTGGGCTACAATACGGAGCATGTCGTTCCGAGCCGCCGCACCAGCCTTTGCCAAAAAGACCACCAAAACTCCGCCTCCGGACGATACCGGTATGGAGTCCTCTTACCTGAAAGCGCTGGGTGAGAAACAGACGCCCGTCACCGTGAAACTTGTCTGCGGAGAAGCGCTGCATGGCTGGATTGAGTACTACGATATTGGCATGATCCGCCTTACCCGCGAAGGCTCGCCTAATTTGTTCATCTTCAAGCACGAAATTATGTACATTGCGGAAGATACCGGGCGCCGCGCCCGCTGATGTCCCCGAGAGAAGACTACATTCATCCCATGCAGGAGCTGGCCCGCGAGGCCGGTGCTCTGCTCATGTCATTTTTCGGCAAAGTTTCTATTGAATATAAAGGCGATGCCGATCTGGTCACCAAGGCTGATCGGGCTTCAGAGCAATTGATCGTGGAGCGTATCCGCAAGCAGTGGCCTGAGCATGATTTGGTCGGCGAGGAAGGCAGCCGTCGCGAAACCGGCAGCGATTTCCGCTGGCACATTGATCCGCTGGACGGAACCACGAACTTCGCGCACAGCTATCCCGTGTTTTGCGTTTCCCTGGCGCTGGAATACAAAGGAGAGAGAATCGCCGGGGTGGTTTATGATCCAACGCGCGATGAGATGTTTGCCGCGGCAAAAGAGGGCGGCTCATTTCTGAATGGCCGCGCGATCCATGTGTCTTCAGTCGCGAAGCTGAAAGAGAGCCTTGTGGCGACGGGCTTCCCCAGCCGCAAACGGCACAAGAACCCGAACATCCACTTTTATCACCAGATCACTTTGCGATCGCATGGCGTGCGCCGCGCCGGGTCGGCAGCCCTTGATCTTTGTTATCTGGCATGCGGCCGCTATGATGCCTACTGGGAATTCAACCTCAACTCCTGGGACACCGCCGCGGGCGTTCTGCTGGTGCAAGAGGCGGGCGGCACAGTCACTAACTTTACTGGCGGGCCGTTCAATATTGATAGCCGTGAAGTGCTGGGCAGCAATACATTGCTTCACAGCGAGCTGCTGCAAGAATTTCAGGCAATCATCGGCGGACGCGTGGAAGGCCTGCCGTCGGCGGCGGAATCATTTCAAACAGGCCGATAATTCTGCAGCTACAAGTCGAGAACATCGGCAAGAATCAGGGCTTTTCAGCCCTTACCACTCTCAACCAGGGAAACGTAAGAGGATTGATTTGCGTGCGGCTCACCTTGAGCCCGCAGCTTGCGAATATCTTTTGATAAGCGCCGGTATTAATGAAATCTGAAATCAGCGCGATACCGCCGGGCTTGAGCACGCGTGCAATTTCACGGCACGCTTGAACACGGCCTTCGGCCTCAGGAATATTGTGGACGCAAAGATTCGAAAGAATCACGTCGAAACTGGCATCGGGAAAGCTGAGCTTACGCGCGTCATCACTCTTTAGGTCCACCTTGTCGCCGACGCCTTCAACGTCAATATTGGCTTGCGTGCGCTGCAGCGAGTTTCCAGAAAGGTCCTTGGTGCTCCAGACATCGATGCCTGTCGCAATGCCAGTTGTTAGCCTTCGGGCAGCGCCGATCAGCAGCAGGCCGCGCCCAGTGCCTACATCAAGAACGCGCTCGTCGCCGCGCCAGCGCACCATATTGATCATCATGTCACGATGGCGAAACTTGCCCCATTTGGCATAAACCACCATCAGAAGACCGCCAATGAGGCATGATGCTCCGGGCCAGATGGCGCTCCGGTTCCACAGGATTGTTACGTTGCCAAGATGAATAGTGGGAACCACAATGCCTGAGATGATGAGCGCGGCGCCAATCACCAGCAGGTTGCGGACAACGCCCGGAGCGTCAATCCCATAGTCACGTTTTTGCGGCATAGGCGGATTAAATCACAGAATCTGAAGCGGCGAAAAATCCAGCGGAAATCTCATTTCAGCTTTTTAGCAATGGACTTGGTGATCATCTCAAGCTCAAGCATGATGTCGTCTTCAAGGTTAAGCCCAGCGGCGCGCATTGCGCCCAGCGGATCGCGCCGGAACAGGGCCGCGTTTTTTGGTGAGCTGCCAATCCATTTCTGCAGGTCCCGCTCGACCTTATTTAAGTGGTCGAGAAGGTGGTCTGGTTCAGCGGCTTGCGGCTTGCGTCGGCGCAAATCAAACACTCCAGGTAGCATGATCGATCAATAGTAACCGTGTTCGCGCAGCAATTGTATTACTGGCAGTTTACTATTTGAGAACGTTAGCGTCTCATTATTTATTTCGAAAAGAGAACGCCCGCACAATCGGCAGAAAATAAGTTTCCGGTCCAGAACCTGATGGCAAGGGCCTGGATCTTTCCCGCGCCATTTTGATCAGCCACAAAACATTTCTTTGAGCGATTGCCAAAGCTCCTGAGCTGGCGGTCTATTTTCCACGCCCGTTTTTCATAAATCAGCTACTTGCAAGAGCAAACATCTTATAGCGTCCATAAATTTTTTCGATTTCCCTCCGCGACGCGCACTCGCTAGAGTGTCTCTCAAGCCGATTCCTTTGCGGCCCTGAAGTTGAACAACAATGGAGCCGAACAACACTATGTCAAAGTTCCTGCGCGGTCTGTTGGCTTTGTTTCTCTTGTGCTCGCCGCTAGTTCTGCTGGCGCAGTCTTCTGTGCCCACACACGCGGACGCACAAAGCGACCGCATCGCCAAATTGGAACAACAGATCGCCGACTCCAAAGGCTCCGCCGATAATGCCTGGATGCTGATGAGCTCGGCGCTCGTCCTGCTGATGACCGGCCCCGGCCTTGCGCTTTTCTATGGCGGCCTGGTGCGCAAGAAAAATGTTCTGGCCACCATGATGCAGAGCTTTGCCCTGATGGCAGTTGTGACCGTGGTGTGGGCAATCGTTGGCTATAGCTTGTCTTTCGGCGAAGGAAACAGTTTTATCGGTGGATTGCACAATCTTTTTCTGCATGGCGTAGGCACACAGCCTGACGCCGACTACGCTGCCACCATCCCAGCGCAAACTTTCATGATCTACCAGCTCATGTTTGCCATTATCACACCGGCGTTGATCACCGGCGCGTTTGCTGAGCGGATGAAATTCAGCGCCATGGTGGTTTTCATGGTCCTGTGGTCGGCCTTTGTTTATAGCCCCATGGCGCATATGGTCTGGGGCAAGGGCGGCCTGCTGAACGCTGCGCTGGGCGGACGTTTCCCCATGCTCGACTTCGCCGGCGGGACCGTGGTTCACGTCACTTCCGGAGTTTCCGCGCTGGTGTGCGCGTTGTATCTTGGCCACCGCATCGGCTATTCGCGGCAGGCCATGCCGCCGCACAGCATGGTGCTGAGTTTTATTGGCGCGTGCCTGCTCTGGGTAGGATGGTTTGGTTTCAACGCGGGCAGTGCGCTCAGCGCCGGCAGCCTGGCTACCAGCGCTTTTGTGGCGACGCACTTCGCCGCCGCCACTGCCGTCATGGGATGGGTGGCTGCCGAGTGGCTTCGTAACGGCAAGCCCAGCGCGCTCGGCGCGATTTCCGGTGCAGTCGCGGGTTTGGTCGCCATTACGCCAGCAGCAGGTTTTGTTACGCCGATGGTCGCTCTTGGCATTGGCGCAATCGCCGGCGTCTTCTGCTACCTGATGGTTGCTCATGTTAAGGCGCGCTTCGGCTATGACGACTCGCTCGACGCCTTCGGCATTCACGGCGCGGGCGGCACGCTCGGTGCGCTGCTCACGGGCGTCTTCGCCACCAGCGCCGTGAATCCGATCTTCAAAGATGCCAGCGGACGCGTGCTCGCCTCCGGCGCGCTGGAAGGGAACACACATCAGTTTGTGAACCAGGCAATCGGAGTTGGCATCGCCGCTGCGTTGGCCGTAGTGGGAACGCTGACGATTCTTAAACTCGTCGATGTAGCCATCGGTCTGCGTGTGCCTGAGCATCATGAAATCCAGGGTCTCGATCTCTCGCAACATGGCGAAGAGGGTTATGACTGGGAACATCCGGTGCCTATGCCCGCGGCAGCTTTCTCGCAGGCAGCGGCCCACGGTTCCGGACTGGCTCGCAGAGACGCACAAGCCGTCATGGGCGATTAGAGCATCTGGTGATCTGGTGATCTGGTGATCGCAAGAAGCGGTTACTAGACTAAAAGCTCTGCATTAGCTCACTTCTTCGTTTCTTCTTTTGCCATGTAGATTTTCGGTTTTCCGATCACCCGATCTCCCGATCACGCGCGATCACCCGATCTTTGTTCTAGCCTCTCGCCGCTCCAGCCATCTGCGGTGACATGGCCGTAAACGCCTGGTCCATAATCCGGATAGCTTCGTCCACATCGCCTTTGGAAATATTCAGCGGCGGAGAAGTGCGAATCACGTTTCCGAACAAGCCGCCTTTGCCTACGATCAAGCCGCCTTTGCGGCACTGCTCCATAAACTGGTTCGTAGCTTCCGGCGCAGGCTCTTTGGTCGTGCGATTTTTCACTAGCTCAATCGCCTGCAACAATCCCATGCCGCGGACATCGCCAATCAATTCGTGTTTTTCTTTCAGCGCCTCAAGCCCATCGCGAAAATAGCGGCCAACCGTGTCTGCGTTGTCCATCAGGCGATCTTCTTCAATCACCTCAATCGTGGCTTTGGCCGCCACTGACGTCACAGGATTTCCGCCGAACGTCGAAATATGCAAGCCCTTAAAGCTAGCCGCAATCTCCGGACGCGTTGCCGTAAGTCCCACCGGCACGCCGTTCGCCAGCCCTTTTGCTGCGGTAATAATGTCCGGCGTAACTTCCCACTGTTCAATTCCAAACCAGTGTTTGCCGGTGCGTCCCCAGCCGGTCTGCACTTCATCGGAGATAAACAGCCCGCCATAATCCTTCACAATCTTGAAAACGATCTTGAAGTATTCCTTCGGCGGCGTAATGAATCCGCCCACACCCTGGATGGGCTCGGCAAAGAACGCGGCAATCTGCCCCGATGTCGAAGTCTGAATCACCGCTTCTACATCTTTCGCGCACGCCACCTCGCAACTTGGGTAAGTCTTGCCCAGCGGACAGCGATAGCAATACGCATTCATGGCATGCACCACGCCCGGCGCCGGGACCGGCAGCGATTTTCGCCAGGTATTGTGCGCCGTCATTGACTGCGCCAGCTGTGAGCGCCCGCTATAGCCTTGCCGCAAGGCAACAATCTCAAAGCGGCCGGTAAACAGGCGCGCCAACTGCACGGCAAACTCATTGGCCTCAGTGCCACTGTTGGAGAAAAAACTCTGGCTGATCTCGCCCGGAGTGATCTGCGCAATCTTTTCCGCCAGCGCCACCACCGCTTCATTCGGAAATACCGTCGACGCATGTTGAAGCTTGTCCACCTGCTCCTTGATCTTGCTGGTCACGCGCGGGTTGGCGTGCCCCACGGAGATCGTCACAATCCCGCCAAAGAAATCCAGATACTTGTTTCCCTCCACGTCCCATAAGTGCTGCATGCTGGCGCGGTCTGTCACCAGCGGATCAGAGTAATAGGTAAAGACAGAAGGGAAGAGATACTGCTTGTGCTTTTTTAGGATCTCGTCTTTGGTCATGGCTGCTCCTGCTTGCCGATGGGTTTTGCTACGCAAATTGTAATCCTTGTGGGCCTAGAGGAATGAAAAAAGGGGGCAGCCCTTAGAATCGCGTGTGTGTTTACTTCTTCATCCCTTCTCTTCCTTTCCGTTTCGGTGCCATGCCAGAACGATGAACTCAATTCGGGTCAGGCTTGGAGAAGAGCGTGGCTTCCAATTCAGGAAAAACCGGAGCGTGCCGCCTTGTCAAACTCGGCCAAGGTCATGCGGAAACTGGTACGCCCCTGCATACCGCGCCAGAACTCCCCTGAACACGAGATTTTTCCTAGAATCTCGCTGAGTTAACTGGTTTTCTGGGGTTTCCACCTTATACTCTTGCAATTACTGTTTGGCTAAAATTCACTTGAAATCGTTCATGGAGATAAGAGTTGCAGAGACGAGATTTCCTTTACATGAGTACTCTTGGGGCAGGATATGTACTCTGCCGTCCTCTAATCGCAAGCACAGAGCCCATTGCTCCTCTTTTGGCTAGCGAATCGAATATTGTTAGTTCCATCACTGAATCAGAGTTCATTATTCACGGTGCCACCATCGCCCTTGATCCCGCTTCCATCCCGACCAACAAGAATCTCCTAGTGTTTGGTGATGTTGTGTCACTGTCCAACAATTTGTCACTACCAGGACGTATCGCCCGGATTCATGCTAGGCAAGTTGTATTTAACGGGTTTGAGATAAATACAAGTGGTTCGAATGGCGATGATGCCCCGCACCGACGAGCAACGGATGGAATTGCTCCCGCCGGTAGTGGAGCCGCAGGGAGCCCAGGGTTTCAAGGAGGTAACGGAGGAGACATTTTTGTCTATGCCGACGAATTAATCGGAATGGTTAAATTGAGTTCACACGGCGGAAAAGCGGGCCGTGGGCAGGACGGAGGAAATGGGGGAGTAGGTGCCCAAGGTGCGGCAGGTAAGGATAATCACCTGTACGAAGAAGATGCCCCTTGTGGCCCAGGTGAGCAGGGCCACGCCGGTGGGGCAGGAGGAGTGGGAGGAGATGGAGGTCAAGGCGGAGCAGGCGGTAACTCCGGAAATATTACCTTGAAAACTATGCACCGTGTGGCAGCGGATGCATTACAAATAGCTGCACTTGGTGGTAATGGTGGCGAAGGTGGCAGTGGTGGTGATGGCGGACTGGGAGGAAATGGGGGGCTTGGCGGACTTAATACGCACAGCGTGACGAGCGGAAGCCGAGATACGAAAAGCAATCACTGCAGATCAGATGGCGGGCGTGCAGGTAATGGACCTTCAGGCTCAAAAGGCGCCGGTGGGCAAAAGGGTGGTGGAGGGAGGCCGGGTTTCTCTTCTATCGCGAGTGCTGCGGAAGCATCTCAGCACATAACAGTTCTTTCGGATTACCGTGAGATTTCGCAACATTGTTCAATTAATCAGGTTTTGCTCATATTGCATGCCGCAGAACTTGATTACCTGAATAGCGACAATGCTTCACTCACGTTACGGCTCGGCTGGTTACAGAATCTACTCGCCTTTGACGACGCATGTGCAGCTTCATGGTTTTCACAGTCTCGGCCTAGTCTGAAAGAGATTCGCGAACTTCGAGCGAGGGTCGCGATCCTGATTACGCAACTACAAAATGGGTTGGATTTTTACGGTCTTCCCAGCGACTACGTTCCATTGGTCGCTTTGGATTTTTATGAAAAATCCGTCAGGCAAATGTTGGCCAATGCAACCGAGATTGAAACGAGTTTCCTTCGATACCAAGACGCAAAAAAAAGCCAAGATGAACGCCTTTCGGCCCTCGATCAGGCTTTGCACTCCGCCAAAGACAATTTATCTTCGCTTCTATCTGACGCACAGAATCTCGACACTAGCGCCGATGAAGCCCAGAATGCTGTTGCAAGTCTGACTCTTCAATTACAGCAGCAATATCTGGCGCTATCGCAAGCTCAAGACGCATTCAAGCAGGCAGTTGCGCGCCAGGCAAGATGCGACTTCTCCAGTACGCTGCAATGCATCGGGGCCTTGGTTCCGGTATTCACCGGTGATTATGCAGCGGTCACGGCAATGATTGTGCAAACCCAGAAGCTCGGCAAACCTGATACACAATTTGGAGACATCATTACCACTGTAAAAGTAGCTTCGAGGGCATTGGATGACATTAAATCTACATATAATGCTATCAAGCCACTACTGGCAAGTCACGAAAATCGTGCCAAGATTGCCATGTCCGAAGAGGACATCGACAGCGTTATACAACCATATCTTGATTTGCCTGAAGCGCAGGGTCTCAAATCTCTGGCACATCTTTATCTGGAAACAGCAAAAGCTCGGAACTCTAAGCAGATGGAATATACATCCCTGGTTTTGCAAGCGCAATCGGTTCGATCTAGGGTCGCTCAGCAAGTCGAAGAGATCAGCCGAACAGAAGCCAAAAAGGCCGAGTCGAACGATCCAAACGTAATCGAAGCTGTCGTGTTTATGAACAAACTCATGACGGAAACAAAACAGCGGGTAATTCGTGCGTTGTATAGCGAGCGTCGCTGCTTCGAATATTGGTCATTAACTCGCAGCAAGTTTTCTGTTCAAGATCAGGATGTAAGCCGTTTAACCGCCACGCACAACGACCTCATTGCAGATGAACTGGAAGCCCGTGAAAATCGGAATCGCAAAGAGCAGACATTCACCGGAGCGACCGTTACCCTGAGCGCCGATAGCCATCCACAATTTGCGGACTTTAAGAAGACCGGAAAGATATCGTTCGAGATAACCACAGAAGACCCCAGCTTCAATCATGGTTATTCAGCCGTAACAATAAACGAAGTTACCTTGTCTATTCCGGGCGCGGTGACCGAGCAAGGAGTTTTGACGGCATACTTGAGTCATAGCGGACGCTCCACGTTCATCAACCCAGCGAAACAGAAGGTCAGATTTTCGCACGCTAAACGTGTTACAAACATTACATTTTCCTTGACAGAGCCCGGTGTGTTTTTGACACCGATCGAGAATAACTTGGGAGGAGACCCCGGTAAATATGCCTATATCAGTCCTTTCGCTGTATGGTTCCTATCCCTCGATAAAGAATACAATCCAGGGCTAAATTTGCAGAACGCGAAGTCAATCATTTTGCAATTCAAAGGTTTTTTCTTGCCGTTTTCCTCATAACGGCGGCGGTCCAGGCATATCGTCACAGGACTGCCTGTGCCATACGAGCATGGCGAAAAAAGTCGCGGTACATGTCCAAGTTCGCGTTGATTTTCTCAATGTCCGATAATACGCAGTTGATCCGCACGCGCCGATCGCCAGTTTGCTGAGGGCGAGCTTGTAAGTCTTTTCAGCTCTGCTGCTTACATCTTTTCACAATGTAAATTGTTATCAGACGTGGCCATTGTCCTATTTCGCTATTGATTCGTAAAATGATTTGGACTAAAGTTGATTACTTTTGCCTGATTCAGATCTGGAGCAGTGTCTAGTGTCTGATGAAAGGCGGGAAAGAGGATCGGAATTATGGAAGCAGCATTCAGCGATCAGCATTCAGCAGTCAGCCAGGACCAGAACCAGAACCAGGATCAACAGCAAGAGCAAAGGCAGAACCTTCTCACTCCGGAACAGCAGGCGCACACTTTGGCGGTCAAGCTCGCGCGCACTTATGAAGAGTTGACGAGGCTGCTGGAGCGGAATCCAGTGATGAAGCGGCAGGTGACGGAGGGCGTTACCAAGGAAGACAAGGTTTATCAGAAACTGAAACAGCGGCTGAAGATGGCGGATATGGCGCCGCGTTGCCGGTGGGTGAAGCAGGACGGAACGAGCTGCGGGTCACCGCAGATGAAGCAGCACATCTACTGTTTTGCCCACATGCAGATGGCCGAAGCCAGAACGCTGTTGCTGTTGCTGCCGCCGCCGGAAGACGCCAACGCGATCCAGGTGGGGCTGATGCGGATACAGAAGGCGATGATTGAGGACACGATATCGACGAAGAAGGCCGGGCTGCTGTTGTATTCCATGCAACTGGCGCTAACGAATGTGGGCCAGACGACGTTTGGGAAAGCTAAAGACGAAGAGATGGTGCGGGACACGGTGGATGAAGAGGATGCAATCAGCGAAGAAGCACTCTGCAATCAGCATTCAGCGTTCAGCGAACAAAGTCAACACCAAAGGCCTTTTACCGCAAAGTACGCAGAGGACGCAAAGGAAAACCAAGGCTTACCACTGATGAACACTGATGACGCTGATAGGAATGGGTTACCGCGGATGGACGCGGATGATCGCGGATTGAACAACGGGACAAAAGAAATTGAGTGGAGGCCTACGCCGGATATGTACAGGACCGACACGCCGGAAGGAAGAGAGGCTTACGAGGCCTGCTTGCGAAGGACGATGGCACCGCGACCTGGCGCTGATCGAAGGCCGCCGCAGCCAGTGATCGGACCAGAAGATGGCGCTGAAACGCACGCCGTTCTGGGATGAGCTGGGGACTTATATACTTGGCGCACATGTTGGTTTTGTGTGCGATTTTCGCCATTTTTTTGTTTTCAGCCACTCGCGCATATGCTAGAAGTGAAGTCGGGACGTGCTACGGTGTCACCCGCAACACGCCCCTAACCACAAATCACCTTCCAGTGAAAGGCGAATCATGGCTGTCTCTCAGTTTACTAGCAAACGTAAAAAAACCTCTCAGCGCGTCCACAAGTTTCCCACGGCAAAAGGCAAGATCATTGCCGACGTGGAACTGTCTCTCTCACCCGATTTCAACGTCATCGAAATTGTGTTTCAGGACAAGACTTCACTCAGCTTCAATCTTGAATCCTGCTTTCAAGTCACCCCTGAGCTTGTCAATTGGAAGTCTGGCGAATACAAACCCATTCGCCGCTGGCGACCTGTTCACAGCGTCTAACACTTCTCCAAACATTAAGCCTAACCCGCCTCCAATGGCGGGTTTTTTGTTAGGCATTACACACACATGTTTATGCCAGAATGGAGGCACAGGAAATTCAGGGACTTCGGAGGGCAATGGGGATGATCCGCCATGGGTAAAGATATGTGGAAATTCGTTTACCAAATCATCTGCGCGCTGGGGGCAGTTTCGTGCATTTTGGTATGGCTCGGTATCAAGCCATCAGATATATGGGGGTGGCGCATGTCGCTAGTTCTGCCTCATTGGATGTGGCTGGCGGCTGCCGTTGTTCTTTTCGGTCTTTGCTTATGGTCATCTCTCTATTCTCTGTATCGCTCCAAAGCCGATGCACAGAAAACGGAGGGCACATCCACGCCGCCGCCCATATCTTCATCGACCCCGTCATTGCCAGATCGGGTGGGCGGATTAGCGCAAGAGCTGTTGCAGTTTCTCTGGGGACAAGGGCCAGCTCCCAAAGTAGGGGGCGATACGTCAGATGCCCGATGGCAAAGCATGAGAGACGCCTTGACGGTAAATCGGGAACGCCTGCCAAGGATTCACGATGGCTATATGGCGCGATTCCATGACAGGGCAGAAAAGATCATTTATGAGCTGGGTGCCATCGGAATACGTGATTGGGATTTAAACAATCTTCTCAACAAAGACGCATACAGCGATACCGACGTTGAAGCTATCGCTAATAAGTTGCTCGCCCTAGGCGGTCAATTGATGGTGCAAGATTACACCGATCATTTCAAAGTAGAACAGCCAAAAACATCTGAGATTGTTCCGCTGACAGCTCCGCGCCCATATCTTGAAGTGGAAGACCCTATAGATGAGCGTCATGGAAAGACACTTTTTCATTTCACCAATAGAGGAGGAGACGTTGCACATAATATTCAGGTGCAGCCATTCGTCATCAATCATCTCTCTGTCGGCTTCGAGTCAATTCCACTTCTCGCCGTTGGCGAGACAAAGACGGTAGTACCGTTAATTCCCGGCATTGGTATATCGGGAGGACATGACATTCTTAACCAGATGGAAAAGGAATGGGAGAGCGCTTGGGAGCAGAGGAAATTAGCGCAACAGGAAAGAATTGAGGAGTGGAAAACCGAAATCACTGTTACTTACGAAGATTTCAATGCAAGGAGATTTGAAGCTACCTTGGAGTTGGTCATTTTCCCTGTTCTGCGAACATTGAGAAATAAGCATGCTCTCGAACTGCCACAGCGCAACTATAAAACAGTCGAAGTCAGAAAAATAAAATTCAAAGAAGTTGGTTAACGATGGTAAAGGAATACGAATATCACGAAGGAAAACAGGCGCAGGAGGACTTTGAAAAAGGCATGAAAGCTCTATTCCAGGTTCCGAAAGATGCGGCCAAGGGCAAGAAAAAAGCCCGCAAGAAGCGGGCTAAAAGCGGTCAAAGTCGGACCAGCGAATCCGACCCTTCCCGCGATTCTGGCGAGGCTTAAAGCATCGCGGGCGTTTCGCATCAGGGCTGCTCTGTTCGCCGTCCGACCAGCTCATCATAGGTGAGACGCTTGTCAGCTATTTGAGGGAAGGCCATTTCAAAGCGATTAGAGTCTGAAATGAAGTGCTTCTTAGTTGCGCGGTTGTTGTAACGAAATACTTGCTCATCGAGGTAACGAAACAGGTGGAACGGTTCAACGGAAATATACGTGCCTTTCAATCCGCGTTTTACGAGGCTCCAAAAGTTTTCCAGCCCGTTCGTGTGTACCTGCCCGTTAACGTACTCTTTGGCATGGTCAACGATCCCGTGAGCGTATTCCTTGTCCAGTCCCCAATAGGAATGGCAATCGTCAGTAGAGAGCTGAGAGCCGCATTCGACGTTATCCCTAACAAGTGCATGCAAAACGTGACGCTCTCTGTTCTCAAGAATCTGAGTTCTCACTTTGCCGCCACGTTCCAAAACTCCACCAACGATAACTTTGTTGGCACCGCCTTTTGGCATTCCCGGCTGAGTCATTTTGGCGCGTTGCTTCTTGTGCATGAAACGGGCCTTACCGCCGATATAGGTTTCGTCAACCTCGACGTGCCCTTGAAATTTTCCCTCTTGTTTTTGGTGCAAAGCCAAGCGGAGTCTTTGCAGCATGAACCATGCTGTTTTCTGCGTGACTTTAAGAGCGCGATGAATTTCCAGACTGCTCACACCGTTCTTGCAATTGACCAACATCCAAAAAGCGGCCATCCACTTATCGAGCGAGATTGGCGAGTCCTCCATGACGGTTCCAATCTTGAGGGTGAACTGCTTTTTGCAGTCATAGCAAAACCAGACGCGGCGAGTCTTAACGAAAGAATGCTTAGAACCATTGCAGCGCGGGCAAGTTACTTTGCCATCTGGCCAGCGCAACTTTACCGCATACTCAAACACGCGCTGATGATCGGAAAAGTAAACAATCGCTTCTTGCAATGTCTCTGGTTTCTTCATGGGTTAATTCTGGCATATGTTCGCCTGTGTGTCAAGTATATAGTTACCGATGAGCTGGGATGCGGTGGGAGACCCAGGTAGGGGTAGGGCAATGAATCGGGAGATCGGGAAATCGGGTGATCGCGTATCGGAAAAGCAACCGTAAAACCTTACCGCTGATCAACACTGGTAAACAGAGATTAGAAATCGGCCGCCCAGGCGGCAAGTTAAAGAACGTTCCTTGAAAATTCGGAAACCATTTATCATCTTATGCTGCTTTGAAGGACGGTACCCGATGATTGAACACGAAGGCCATTCGCACGGGCATCACACCGGCATCAAATGGCTCGACCTCATCCTTGCCGGATCAGCCATCTTTATCTCTGTCGTCTCGCTGGTCGTCTCCATCCATCACGGACGCACGATGGAGCAGCTCGTCGCCGCCAATGAGAAGCAGGTGAAGGCCTCCACGCTGCCCATTTTGCGCTACAGCACAGGCAATATGCAGAACAACATAAGAATGGTCCATTTTCACCTGGCGAATGGAGGAACGGGGCCGGCGGTCATCGAATGGCTGCGGCTGAAGTGGAATGGCCAGCCAGCCACCGGCGACAAGGACTTGCTTGAGCGCTGCTGTACCGCGGGAAAACTGCCACAACCACGCTCGGTATGGATTGATACAGCTTCAGGCACCACTCTGCCCGCAAGGGATAGTCTGACCTTCTTCTCTGTCCGCGCCAGTGACGCCGATCCCGCGCTGTTCGAACTGCTTGACCGCAATGCGCGATTCAAAGTTGAAGCCGAGGCCTGTTACTGTTCTGTCCTGGAGGAGTGCTGGCTTACCGACTTTACAAATCAACCGCGCGAGGTGAAGGCCTGTGAGCGCATCCCGGTAAATCAGCGCTGGTAAGTTGTGCTGTCGCTTGGACGGCTACGTTGGCCAGCGCCCGATGTATGGGAACCTGATACGCCAGTGATATACCATGGAAACTGATGACAAACAGATTGCTGGTCGCTGCGGCGTTGTGGTTCGTGATGGCTAACTGCCTGCCACAAGAGGCGCGAGGGCAGGGAACTCAGCCCCCATCGTCGAACGATCAACAATCCGCGCAGGCACAGGATCAGCAAGCTCATCCGCAATCCACCCTAGCGCCTTCACCGGGTGCAAAAAAGGGAACCGCTTCCAACGCCACCGCCGATCAGAGCAGCACTGTGGGAGACCCTGCGACTTCCGTCCCACTCAACGTAAAAGGCAAGCTGCGTTACTTTGCGGTGGAGTCATTTCGGCCCGGCATTTATCCGGTGGCGGCGTTTTATGACGGACTCACGATGGCGAGTCCGCCGAAAGCTTATCCGCCGGAATGGCGGCAAGGGTTCCCCGCATTTGCCCGCAACTATGGCGACTTCATGGCGAGCTGGGCTTCTGTGCAGGGCGGCAAGTTTGTGGCTGCATCGGTGCTGCACGAGGATCCGCGCTATTTTATGTCGACGAATAAGAATTTTTTCGCGCGGGTCGGACATGCGGTTCGCTATGCTGTGATTGATCGCAGTGACTCAGGCCGTCCGCGCCTTGCTGTGGCGAATATGGCTGGCGCGCTTGCAGGTGGCTTTGTCGGCAACGCCTATTTGCCCGATCCTTATGCCAATAGTTCCCGCGCATTCCGCCGTAGCGCCCTTGCGCTGACGGGCTTTGTCACCAGCAATCTGGCGGATGAGTTTCATCCGGAGATTCACAAAGTGGCCAGGAAATTCCACCTGCCCTATTAAAGATAGGCATCTCAGGTTTCACGTGCCCAATAAATGATCTCTGATCTTTCCGAATGCTCCTGGTTCCTGTAAGCTACTTCATTCCTCAATGCCGGTCTCTCTTGCCAACTCCGGAGTGGTTTACGATGCGCTGAAAAAGTGCGGCATCGGACTTGTCTCTGCTCTGCCTGAGACGTGGCTGGTGCACCTGATTCGCATGGCTGAAGATGATCCCAAGATGATTTTGGTGCGGCTTGCCAAGGAAGAAGAAGGAGTAGGCATTTCCGCGGGCGCGCATTTTGCCGGCGTAAAGTCGGCCATGCTCATGCAGAATCACGGCTTTCTCGCCAGCATCAACGGCATTGTTTCTTTCGCGCAGCTCTACCGGATTCCGTTGCTTATGGTCATCAGCTACCGGGGCCACTTTGGCGAACGCGATCCCTGGCAAACGCAGGGCGGAGGCGTGACCGAGCCGCTGCTGCGGGCTCTCGGGATTCCGTACTCGTTTTTAGACGATCCCGCAAAAGTGGAGAAGCGCATTGCCGAGGCGCAAACCTGGGCGTATGCCAGTTTGCATCCCGCGGCGCTGTTGCTCACGCGCGAACTCATGTGGGAGGAGCCCGCATGATGCAGCGTCTTGAATGCCTGCGCGCCATCTATGACCGACTGGAAAACTGTCTGGTTGTGACCATCATGGGCGCGGTTGCGTGTGAATTGCAGTCGCTGGGCCACAAGCCGAACTTTTTCTACTTGCAGCATGCCATGGGGCTGGGATCATCCACCGGCTTGGGCCTTGCGCTCTGTCTGCCGCAGCAAAAAGTTGTGGTGTTCGATGGTGACGGCTCCATCCTGATGAACCTTGGCGGATACACGACACTCGCTCGTTATCGACCTAAAAATCTGGTGCATGTTGTTTTTGATAATGAAAGCCTGCTCTCTGTCGGCGGCTTTCCCACCGCAACTTCCACCGGCAGCGATCTTGAAGGTGTGGCGCGTGCTTCCGGCATTGCGCGCACAAAGACGGTTCGCACCATTGAAGAGTGCAAGCATGTATTTGCCGACGCACTAAACGCAAACGATCTTACTTCCATCGTGGCGAAAGTTGAGGCCGTGGGGCCGAAGGGATATGTGACGGAATTGGCGCTGCTGGAAAACAGATTTCAATTCAAGCGGCATATCGAGAAGCTCACTGCCAATGCGCACCGCGGAGACGCGGAGGCGCGGAGAAAAAGCTAACGGGCTTGTGGCGGCAGTGAGAACATTTCTTCTGTGCACATTCAGATATCCGCTGAACAGTTTTGCATTGGTTTAGTTCTCCGCGTCTCCGCGCCTCCGCGGTGAAAGGAAAGTTGTAATGGCAAACATACTGGCTGAACTTATCACTCAACTGAACTCCGGCGCTCTCCGAGTGGTGGATCTCACGCAGACGCTCAGTCCGGAGACGCCGCTCCTTCCGCTGCCGTCGCAATGGCCCAACACGCCGGCATTCAAAATCTGGGAGCTTTCGCACTATGATGATCGCGGTCCCGCCTGGTATTGGAATGGCTTTGAAACGGGCGAGCATACGGGAACGCACTTTGATGCGCCCATCCACTGGGTGAGTGGCAAAGACCTGCCGGAAAACAGTGTGGATAAGATCAATCCTAAAAAGTTTGTCGGCCCGGCTTGCGTGATTGACGTGACTGCCGACGTTGCGAGCAATCCTGATTTTCTGCTCACAGTGGAACGCGTGCAGCAGTGGGAAAGAAAATATGGACGCATCCCCGCCGGCGCGTGGATGCTGCTGCGCACTGGCTGGTCCGCCCGCACTGATCCCAAGCAATACATCAACCTGGAGGACGACGGGCCGCACACTCCGGGATTCGTGAAAGAGTGTTCAGACTTTCTGGCCAAAGAGCGAGACGTTTTGGGTGTTGGCGTTGAAACCGTCGGGACTGATGCCGGCCGCGCCGCCACTTTTGATCCGCCGTTTCCCAATCATTATGTAATGCACGGCAGCGGCAAATTCGGCCTGGCGGGTTTGTGCAATCTCGATCAACTGCCTCCAACGGGAGCAGTGGTCATTGCTGCGCCGCTAAAGATTGTGAATGGATCGGGCAGTCCGCTAAGGGCGATTGCGATTACGCCATCTGTTTAACGTCCGGACCCTGAGCTTGTCGAAGCGGAGGGAGCCCTATAGCAACTGGGACCTGTATTGGAAATCTAGAACACGGGTGCGCTGGTTTGCGGCCCCCGTAGCTATAGGGATCTCTCGCACGCTCGAGACTCCGGAAAAAACTAAAGCGTCGCTCTCTTCACCACGGCTGCCAATGCGCGATTCCGTTCGAATTCGCCCTGAATGGAATTTGCGGCTTTGATATAGCTTTCGCGCAGTGCGCCGTCCAGTGAATAGGAGTGCGCTACCGTTGAGAGAACACGCGCTTTCTCATAGTCAGATGTAATCCGCGTGACCCCATTCAGCACCTTGCCGACTGAATCGTTACTGAGGTTGTTGTGGTCCATCAGCGCGATCAGGCAGCGCGAGCGCTCGTAATCGCTCGACATGGAGTCTGTAACGCCGAGGTACGTATTCATCTGGCTCTCATCCAACTTGTTGGCTTTGAGCAGCGTGGTGAGCACGCGCGATTTCTCATAGTCGCTGCCAGCTTTGGACATGTTCTGTATGGCTTTGGTCATGGACGCGCTGCTCAGGTTATTGTTCTGCATCAATTCCAGCAGGCTGCGTGAGCGCTCATAGTCAGACTTCATGGAATCGACGACTTTCAAGTAGTTCGACATTTGCGCTTCATCAAACTTGCCTTGCTTCGCCAGTCCCAGCAACAAGCGAGACTTCTCATAGTCAGAGCCGATGCCGGAAGTTGCGTCCATGATTCGGTTAGTCTGGTCCGCGGTCAATTTGTATTTCTGCATAGGAGCCAGAAGATCGCGGGATTTTTCATAGTCGGAATGGATCGAGGATACGAGCTTCAGATAAAAATCCAGTTGCGATTGATCAAAGGCCTTCTGGTCCAGCAGTGAGAGCAGAATGCGTGACTTCTCGTAATCACTCTGGATAGTGCCGGCTGAGTTCAGCGCCATACTCACGTTTTCCTTGGAGATGTTGGGCCGCCGCAGCAATTCAATCAACACTCGCGAGTGCTCGTAATCGCTCTTGAGCTTGTTCGCTGCCGTGAGAAATGCCGTACGTGAAGCTTCGTCAGGCAAGTCATATTGCTTGCTCACCGTCATGAGCACGCGGGCCATCTCGTAGTCAGAGTTAATTTGCTCACCTGCCTGCTTGATCACGCGCTGTATTACAGGTGCAGGCAGCTTGGGTTGCTCCAAAAGCTTGCGGAAGTAAACGCCGCGAACGTAGTCGGATTGCAGATTGCTGATTTCATCCAGCACCGCGTTGGGGCCGCCTTTGGCCAGCAATGCGGGGACGCGTGCATCAGCGGAAAAGCCGGTGCTGCGTTCCAGTGCCAATAGAAATTGTGCGAACCAGGTTTTGGCTTCGCCTTCAAACGGCTCTTGCTTGCCATTGACTTTGTAAACATATTGCAGGCCGCCAGCGGATGGCGTGACTTTTACTTGTTTCAGCGTATCGTCCTGGCGCAGATTTACTTCAAACTGTCCGCCGGAAGAGATGCTCTGAATTTCCGTAGCTTCGGCGTTAAATTTAATTTCTCCTTCCGCATGCAGATCGAGGTTGCAGTTACCGCCAGACCAGTTGGCTGTCCAGTGTTTATTGCCATCGTTCGACTCCATGTTCATGTTGTGGAGTTTGGCGCGTGTTCCGCAAACGCTGATATCGCTGCCGGGAACAGCGGGCACCGCTGGCACTGCCGGTACCGCCGGAACACCCGGCACAGCGGGTACCGCCGGAGTAGCCGGAACTGCCGGCACACTTCCACTCTGGAACATGGCAGGCGGTTCGGGAGCTTCTGGCGCTTCGGCTGGCTCCGGAGTTTCAGGTGGCTCAGGAGCTTCAGGAGCCTCGGCCATTGCTGCCGGCTCTGCGGGTTCGGAATCATTGTCAGCAGAAGGCGTTCGAGCTTCAGGCGCCGGTGATGCGTCACGCGTTGTGGGCGTGGCGGAATCTTGCGCTCGTGGCGCGGCGGATGGAGTGGATGCCGGACTCGGTTTAACTTTATCGCTTTTCGCGGCGGGCGTGCTGTTTTGCGGTGCGGGCCGCATCGCGGAAAGAGGCAGCACGACGCAAATTGTCAACAAGGCCACAGCAAGCGCGCTTCTGCGGGAAACGGACCCGCGCGGCAGGGCAGGATTCAATACGGCCAGTACGCGGCCTTCCAATTGGGATTTGCGGGCCATGGCCAGCGCCGCCGCCAATTCAGGTTCGCGCAATCCGGAAACAATGTCCAGCAATTCATGTGCGTAGTCTGACGCCTTGGTTCCCGTCGCGAGCACATGATCGTCGCAAGCGCGCTCGCGTTCAGCGCGCATAGCCTGAACCATGAGCCACACCAGCGGATGAAACCAATACACTGAGGCCGCCAAGTTAGCCAGCGACTGCGTAAACGCGTCCAGGCGTTTGATGTGTGCCAGTTCGTGGTTGAGAATCGCCGAGCGACGCATGGGCGACCACTCCGGGTAATCGAGCGAGAGAACGATGCGCGGGAACATGATGCCCGTGGTGATTGGTACTTCAATTTCGTCGCTGACCAGCAGTGCAACGTGGCGATCGATTCCCAACTCGCCAGAAATGGCGCGCACCTGCGCATTCCAGCCTGAATCAGTCAGCACCTCCGCCCGGCGAACCAGCGCTGCCAACCGCATGGCATTCAAGCGCCAACGTAACAAGAAAAACAAAGCGCCGACGATCCAGAGACCAAGCAGAAGTTTGGGAATGAATATGGAGATTGCCTGTGCCGAAGACTCGGTCGGGACAACTTGCTGTGCAGTCTGCGCGGTTTCGGTAGCAATCGGTGAAGTTGTGTACACCGTATTACTGGTCACTGATGCCGCAGGTTGAGGATTCTCTTGCACAGTGCGGTTTTCACGTCTAACTCGCGGTTCGGCATACGTGATGGCCGTAGCTGAGCTCTTCACGGGAACTGCCGGGGCTTTGCGGCTTACCGTCGAGCGTGCCGCGATTGCAGGCCGCGTTGGTGTTACGCTCGTTGCAGGATGGCTCCTGGGATATTCAGGCAGTCCTTTTACGTGCCACGCCGGCAACACCATCACGGAGATCGGAAGGAGCAGCAGGGCGGCCAAAGCAAACGTTCGCACCATGTGCTGAGTGGCGGCAGAGCGTTTCCTCAGGATCAGCGTTGCGCCCCATGCAATCGCCAGCAGAAGCGTTGACTTCACTACTGTATCCAGGATGATTGCCGATGATGAAATTGGGCTATGCATCTTATCGTCCCTCCTGCTGCGCCTTTTTGATCAGTTGAGAAAGATATTGCTTGTCTTTGCTGGAGAGCGTGCTGTCAGACATTTCCAGCAGCGCGGCAACGGCTTGCTCCGGAGAGCCGCCAAAAAATGTCTTCACCATGTGCTTCAAGGCATTGGCCCGCACCTGACGCGTGTCGTCGGCCGGCAGGTAAACATACTTCAAGCCTTCCTGCTCATGCCGCAGGTACCCCTTGTCTTCCAAAAGCCCCAGCATGCCACGCACGGCGGAATAGCTGGGCGGGTCTGTAAGATCGGCCAGGACCTCAGTTACTGACCCGCGTCCGCGCCGGTAGATCACGTCCATAATCTGGCGTTCGCGCCGCCCTAATTGAAGATGCTTTTCGTTGCTCATGGCTCTCCTGGATCGAATACCTTTTCTTATGTGCTAATGCACTAGCACATGCTAATACATTAGCAGCAATTGTCAAGGGGCAAAGCCAACAATTTTTTAGACGAAGTTAGAAGCGTCTGGTCATGGGACAAAATGACCCTTATTTGTTGATGAGTAGCGCCGGGCCCTTAAAGAGACGAACTGCTGCTCCAGTTAAAATGAGTCCGTTGCCAACTCCTTTTGATTTCGACCGCCTATGCGTCGTGCTTGTGTCCACGCGCAATCCACTCAATATTGGCGCAGCGGCACGGGCCATGAGCAACCTGGGATTTTTGCGCCTGCGCGTAGTGAATCCCTATGAAGCGTCTTTTCGAGAAGCCCGCTCCGCTGTGGGCGCAGCGCCGTTGCTGGCAAAAGCTGAACAATACTCTAGTGTGGCGGAAGCGGTGACTGATTGTTCGCTGGTGGTTGGCACAACAGCCGTCAATAATAGGGAATTGCATCATCCATTGCGGCTGCTGAAAGACGCCGCGCCTCTGATTCGCAGGACGCTCCGAGCAGGGGGCCGCGTGGCGCTTTTATTTGGATCGGAAAAGCGTGGGCTGTCGAATCACGACTTCAGCCATTGCCACTGGCTCATGCATATTCCCACGCGTGAAGAGCATACGTCAATGAATCTTGGACAAGCGGTCGCGGTGTGCCTTTATGAGTTGGCGCGCGGTGCGGACGCCAATCGCGCTGGGAAAAAAGCGATCTCTAAAACTCAAAAGCTTCAGCCTGCCGTCGCCGGCGAGATTGAGAGAATTACGGCAATACTGATCGACGCGCTACGGGCCAGCGGTTATCTGGGCGAGCGCTCCGTTGCCGCCAAAGAAGAAAAGATCCGCAGGATGGTCCGCCGCCTGGAACTCTCATCCGCTGATGCCGAAGTCTGGTTGGGAATGCTGCGCCAGATGCTCTGGAAGATGAAGCGGGGCTAAGTGCGTCCCCTATCAGTCCGAAGTTCGATGGGTAGTTAAAGGTCAAATCTTGTTTGCCCAAGTTTTTCTGATGGTGGCTTGACACAGCAGTATATTTCGATAATCATAGAAATATGGAAATTGAGCTAAAGGCAGCCAGTGAACAGAAAGTATCGCGCTATGCAGACATGTTTTCCGTCATGGGTGCTGAGCCACGCCTTCGAATTCTCAGGCTGTTGCTGGCGGCCCATCCCGCAGGGATGGTGGTGAATGAGATTGGCGAGGAACTGGAAATCGCGAACTCAACTCTTTCGCATCATCTGGACAAGCTCAAGAATGAAGATCTGGTGGAAGTGCGGCGGGAAGGGACCTTCCTGCGTTATTCGGCGAATACCAAAGCGCTGGCGGAACTCCTGGGCTTTTTGTATGCCGAGTGCTGCACCCGTAACAAGGCAGTAGAGCCGCAGCGCATTACGTGCTGTAAATAATTTGTCTTTATAGATTGAGGAGAAGCAAAAATGAGCGCACAGGATATCAAAGAAGTCGTAAAAGAGCGGTATGGCGCGGCGGCCCGTCGCGTGACCACGGGCGAGGGAAGTTCCTGCTGCGGTGCTTCGGCACAGTGCGGAACTGATATTGACCCCATCACGCGCGATCTTTATGACGCTTCGCAGACCGGCGTTTTGCCGCAAGAGGCAGTAAAGGCTTCGCTGGGTTGCGGCAATCCCACGGCCCTGGCTGAACTCAAACCGGGGGAGACGGTGCTGGATCTGGGCTCAGGCGGCGGGATTGATGTGCTGCTCTCTGCGCGGCGCGTGGGGCCTACAGGGAAAGCTTATGGTCTGGATATGACCGATGACATGCTGGCCCTGGCGCGAGAAAACCAGAAGAAATCCGGCGTTACCAACGTCGAGTTTCTTCGCGGCGAAATCGAAAATATTCCGCTGCCGGCTGACTCGGTGGACGTGATTATCTCCAATTGCGTCATCAATCTTTCTGCCGATAAAGATCGCGTGTTGAGCGAGGCATTCCGTGTGCTAAAGCCGGGCGGTCGCTTGGCCGTTTCCGATGTTGTGGTGCGCGGCGAAGTGCCGGAAGAGATACAGAAGAGCTTGGAGCTGTGGGTCGGCTGCATTGCCGGAGCATTGCGCGACGAAGATTACGTGAGCAAGTTGAAAGCTGCGGGCTTTGAGTGCGTTAGCATCGAGCCTACGCGTGTTTACCAGATTGAAGACGCGCGAACGTTCCTTACGGGCCAGGGCATGGACGTGGACGCAATCGCGCCGCTGGTGGATGGCAAGTTTATGAGCGCCTTTATCCGCGCCAGCAAACCGGCGTTCGGGACCGTCCTGAAGCAAAGCCTGGGATTAAACGTTTTGAAATGCTGCTAACTAGCAGACCAATTCCTGCCGAATAGCTCCCCCTGTGACAAAACTGGTGGGCATATGTCGCAACAACTTGTGCCAACTTGTCACAGGGCTTTCTTTTCTCCAGAGCTGCTCCTTTATTTTCATCAGCTTACGCCGATCCGCGTTTGGCCGTGGTCTTGCAATATGAATAGGCAGACGATGCTGACTTAAGAGCGACGCGCAGGGTAATTGGGGTCGGATAGGTGAGAAGGGCGCTGACGCTGGTTAGCAATGAGCTTTGCGGAGGAGAAGTATGGTGGGTGAGATAAAAGGACATCGGCTGTGGCGTTTTCCGGGGAAGGTGCCTCCAAGCCTTTTCTTACGCCCGGATGTCCTTTTATCTCTTTTTTCCGAATTCCTTTACGGCCCGGTTCCAAAAGCAATCACCTGGGCCTGCCGCCTCTAAATTAATTATTCTTCCAAATTTAAAATTCCTTAGCCTGATTTGACCAGGTCTTCCGGAGCGGATGCGCTTCCGTATTGAATACAACTTTGTTCAAGTCCATGGTTCCTCGCGGCGCAAATAGCAGATAAAGATACTTGAGCGTCTCCGCCAGAAAATAACTTTCCATGCTGTCTCGCTTGGCTTTGGTTTCCACATTGCTCAGCGCGGCATATCCGGCGTCCGCCTTGCAGTAGCGGACCAGGCTCAGCAGAAAAGTGGATCCCATCTCCTGATAGCGATCCTCCTTTGTATAAAAAGCCAGATAGTAGGCGGACTCGATAATCTCCGGACGAAGTTGATATCCCGGAGCTACGATTTTCATAGTGGTGTAGTCCAGCGTTTCCGGCTCAATCCCAAATGTGGTCCACATCTTGTAGGACGAATCCTGTAACTTGCGCGCGCGATCCAGATCGCCTGAACGCGCCAGCACGGCGGGAAAGAATGCATCCAGCGCGCCATATTGCGTGGAAATGCGCTTGCCGGTGTTCATGTCCGCCTGTCCATACCAAAGGCCATTGCGGGTGTTATCCGCCAGATATTTGTTTACGGCCTTCACGCTGGCTTCCCACATCTTCTTGCAGTCTTTATCGTCAAACAGCAGCCATGATTTCAGCAGGTACTCGTAATAAGAATCAATGCCTCCGCTGATGTGGCTTGTAGTGTCAATCCACTCGCCGCTTTCAACGTTGATGGTGGAACCCACTAGCCCAATTTTCGATCGCCTGCTGTACAATGCGACCACAGCCCTCTTGGCTTTGTCATAATAAATCGGCTTGCCGGTAAGTTTGCTGAGTGTGCCGAACTCCAGCAGGAGCGTGCCGATTTCCGCGGGATTGCTCTCAGCACCGCGGGTTTTGCCCGTCTTGAGATTTACGAACATGTAAGGCATGCCCGTGGGCGAGTTGAAAACCGGTAATAGCCGGTTCCCCAGATTGTCGGCCAGATCCAGCAGTCGATGATCGCCTGTCATCTGGTAGCTGCTCAGCAATCCGCCAAGCAGCCGGATGGTGATTTCAAAATTCTTGACTTCAATGTCCTGGTCAAAAGAAAGATTGGTCGCGATGAATTCCCGCGTCTTGTCGGCCTCATCGGTCAGGCCCATGATGATCATGGTGTCCAGGGCATCCACCGGAGTCATGAGCAATGACTTGCTGTGCCAGTCATGATAGCCCTTGCTGAGCGGCGTCAGTTCATCGTGTCCCCATGCATACTGCTTGTAAGCGTTCCATGCGTATAGAAACTCAGAGCGAACTTGCAGCGCCATAGGGCCAGGCGCGGGGGGCGCGGATTTTTGCGGGACTGCGGCAGCTGGCGACAGCACAATACCAAACAATGTGAAGACGGATAACCATCTGCGCATAACGCGAAAGTCTCCCTGCGGGAATTCGGTGGAATTCGCATCCATAATAGCGCAGAGCGGCAGGCTAGCCGTGAGCAGAAGGTCCGGAAGGCAGTAAAGTCCCCGGCCATGGACCGGGGACTGAGCGTTTCAGTTATTTATTAATGTCCTGCTTCGCTTCCAGGCGCTTTAACAGGCCATCCAGTGTGGGCTTCGCCTGATCAGGAGCGACAGCCAGCGCAAGTTTCATTTCCTTGGTTGCGCCGTCATAATCTCCCTTAGCCACCGCCAGCCGTGCTGCTTCTGTGCGGACAAGCCAGTGATTGGGATCTTTCTTGATGTTGGTGCGGAAGACTGCGAACGCTTCATCCTGCTTGCCGGCCAGTTGCAGCTGACGTCCATAAGTGTGGAGTTGCGTGATGCTGGCCATCCCCAGCGCCTTGTTGCGTGCGCCGGTCGCGTCTTCTTTGCGGTTCATCGCATCGAGAATGCGCGACTTGTTCATCAAATTGTCATAGCGCTCTTCCACGCCAATCGAGCGATCTTCATACTTGAGGGCTTCTTCCAGATTGTATTTGTTGGTGAGGAAGTAAGTGGCGGCATCGTCCCACCCGTCCCATATGTACTGGGCCAGCCCGCGGAGTTGCAAATGCAGATTCTGGGCGACAATCTCATTGGTGTTCACCTCAACTTTGAATGGGACGGCAAGTTTTTCCCAGCGCATGGTGACAACCGCAGAATTCGGAGTGACCTGATCAAAGTCATAACCAAGAGCTTCCCGCATTTCCGCGGGCTGCGGCTTTACGGCAACGCGGAGAGCATCTTCTGACTGATTGTAGGTAAAGCTGCCCCAGGCGGTCGCGGTCTTGGAGAAGATGACCGTCCATTCATTTTCCGTCGGGAGCATATGCAAGCCATAAATTCCCTTGGCCAGCGGCTTGCCTTCAATGCTTACCGGATCGGTGAATTCAATCGTGGTGTTTTCATTCGCGCCGGCGCGCCAGACCTGGCCGTAAGGCACAAGACCGTCCCAAACTTTTCTGCCTTTCACCAGCGGGCGATGGTAATTGATGGTGATGTCCGTGATGCCGACACGCTGGATGACCTTTGCATGCTGGCTGTCACGCGGCAAATCAAGTACAGCAGACTGCGCATGGCCCAAAGTAGCGGCGAAAGCAACTGCGATGAACATCGGGGTAAGCGCGAAGCTCCTGCGCATGGTAGTGCCTCCAGGGGGAGAAATTTAACGACGAGGGGTGACCGAAAGTTTAGACGCGAAGCCCACGCGATTGTTAGCGCAGGCTGCGTCTGATCGACTGCCTAATTTCGGAATGACTAATTCTCCAGTTGAGCGTCCATGGTAATTTTTGCATTCAGCAGCTTGGAGATAGGACAGCCCTCTTTGGCGTTCTTGGCCGCTTCATCGAACTTGGCTTTATCCGCGCCGGGAATCTTCACCTTCACCTGCAGATGGGACGAGGTGACCGCGAATCCTGAATCGAGTTTCTCCAGCGTGACCGTGGCGGTTGTATCAATGGATTGCGCCGTCATTCCGGCATTTCCGAGCTGGGCTGAAAGGGCCATGCTGAAGCAGCCGGCGTGGGCCGCGGCAATCAGTTCTTCAGGGTTGGTGCCCGGCTGCGATTCAAAACGCGTGGCGAAAGAATAAGGCGTGCTCTTCAGGACTCCGCTGGGAGAGGTGAGCGTGCCTTTGCCGTCTTTCAATCCGCCGCTCCAATGTGCGCTTGCATTGCGTTGCATGAGTTATTTTGCTCCTCAAATAAGATAGAAGAATTGTATACGGCAGCCGCCGATTCAGGCAGTGAGACCTATGTCAAAATGACACCCCGCTTTGTACAATGGCTGGCGCTTGTGCACGAGGTCGCCCGATGTTTGAAAAATATACTGAGAAGGCCCGGCGCGTAATCTTTTTTGCCCGATATGAGGCCAGCCAGTTTGGCAGCCCTTATATTGAGACCGAGCACCTTCTGCTAGGTCTGCTGCGCGAGGACAAGGCCCTCACCAATCGTTTTCTGCGCGGAGATGGCGAGGTTGAAGCTATCCATAAACAAATAGAAGACCACACGATGGTGGGAGAAAAGGTTTCCACGTCCGTGGACCTGCCGCTCAGCAACGAAGGGAAACGTGTGCTTGCTTATGCGGCGGAAGAAGCCGCGCGCCTTTCGCACCAGCATATCGGCACAGAGCATTTGTTGCTGGGGCTGCTGCGCGAAGAAAATTCATTCGCGGCGCAGCTTCTCAAAGAACGTGGCGTAATGCTATTGAGAATCCGCGAAGAATTGGCAGCGATGGCGCATGAATCGGCAGCGCCGGCAATAGGACGACAACCAGCATTCCCTCTCGCTCAATTCTCTGTGGCGATTACGCAATCTGCCAGTGAAGGGAAACTTCTTCCGTTGATTGGCCGTGAGGACGAGCTTGATCGGGTTGTTCAGGTGCTTGGCCGCTCCAGCAAAAACAACCCTGTGCTGGTGGGTGAGCGCGGAGTCGGAAAAAGAGCGATCGTGGAAGGCTTGGCACAACGCCTTGCCGATGGCAGGGCGCCCACTTTTCTCCCGTGCGCAGCGTTGATTGCTCTTGACCTACCGTTGGCAGTGGCTGCTGTACAACACAGTCCGCGATCAAAGGAGTTTCTCAACAATATCGCGGCTGAACTGGTTGCTGCCGATGCCGGCACGATCTTCTTTTTTGATGAACTGCACGCGCTCATTGCCACTGCACCGGCGGGCGGCGCTCATGAGATCACTCTGATGCTCAAGAAAGCGCTCCTTGGAGGCGAAGTCCGTTGCATCGCTTCGGCGACGCCGACGGAGTATCGAGTGGCGCAGGAGAAAGCGCCATGGCTGGAGCGATGCTTCATAGCGGTGGAGGTACAAGCTGCAACGGAAGCCCAGGCAATCGAAATCCTAGAAGCATGCAAGGGTCGATTTGAAAAATTCCACGGCGTCCAATACACGGAAAATGCTTTAGCTGCCGCGGTGGTGCATTCCAATCGTTATATAAAGAACCGCTTTTTGCCGGACCAAGCCATTGACTTGCTCGATGATGCGGGCGCGCTGGTGAAGATGCGGCGAGAGAAGGCCGGTTTGCCAGATGAACTTTTGCAGTGTGAAAAGCGCATTAGACTTATTGTGCACCGGATGGAAAATGCCATGGCTAGCCGCGAGTTTGAAAAGGCGCGTTTTTATTCCGACGAAGAGCGAAAGGAGCGTAAAACCCTGGAGGGCCTGCAACAGAAATACAAGGTCCAGAATCCTCAAGCCAGTATGGTCACTAGAGAACATGTTGAAGAGGTGCTCGCTCGCTGGACGGGAACGCCATTGGCCGCAATCAGGGAAGAAGTGTCTTCACATCCACCCATCGAAACAGAGCCCCCGCCGGGAAAGCAGAACGACAAAAATCTTTCATGAGCGGTCTTATCAGCTTTTGACCAATGGAAATGGCACGAGTTCAAGGGCAATCTTTCCCTCGCGCAAGCTGGCTTTCACATCTGCCAACGTGCCAATGATCGCATTGGCGGCTTGCAGTTGATCCGCCGGATAGGTGGTTTGCAGCGCGATAGCTTTCATCCCCGCTGAGCGCGCCGAGGCTATGCCAGCGGGTGAATCCTCAAAGACCAGGCAGTCTTCTGGACTAAAGCCGAGCACCGCCGCGCCTTTCAGGAATGGTTCAGGCGAGGGCTTGCCATGGATGACGTCATTGGCAGTGATCATGTGGTGGGGAACTGGAATGCCGGCATATCCCAGCCGCGCAACCGCCAACGGGCGCGTTGCTGACGTGACGATGGCAAAACGGTCAGGTGGCAACCGGGCGAGCAGTTCTGCCGCGCCAGCCAGGGCAGTTACACCCTCTTTGTCATCGATTTCCATCTGCTCAACCAGAACATTTTCTTTTTCGGCGTCTAACTCCGGGGCCAGAGCGCGAATAGTCTCAATGCTGCGCCGGCCGTGCGCCAGAGACGCAACGCGTTCTGGATCGAGCCCATGTTGAGCTGCCCAGGCCCGCCACACGCGTTCCACGGATGGCGTGGAATCCATCAATACGCCATCCATATCAAAGAGAATCGCTTTGGCGAAGAAGATCATTTTCCAGAATAACAGTTAGAGAGCGCAGGCCGGCCACGGCTCTTAACAAAACAAAATGGCTGGACCGGGCAAAAGCATGAAACCAGCTTGATACCATCGGATTCTGGACAATCGTTTGCTGCTGGTAGGATAATCGCCCATAGTTGCTGATAGATTGAAGGAGGATTTGTTTAGCTTTGAAACGCATCCAACCCTTCAGTATTGGAGAGAGACACTTGAAAAAACTATCGTTTCTTGTGATGACATTCGCACTGATTTTTCTGCTGGGAAGCCCGGCTGTGGCGCAGCAATTTGATCTGTCTGCTGGCGTTTCCGGGCTGACCGCACCATCCAGCACTGCCGACTTACAGACCATCGGCGGCGGCGCATATCCGACTTTTGGCCTGGATTTTCTTTTCTTTCACAATCTGGGAGTCGGATTTAACGCGGCCTTTCGCGCCAAGGAAAACCTTTACCAGGGGCAATTACCGTTCCGGCCATTTTTCTATGACGTGGACGCGGTATATGCGCCACCCCTGGGCAAACGCGCGCAATTGGAGTTTTCCGCCGGAATCGGAGCTGAAAGCGTGCGTTTTTATACGCCGCAATTTCAATGCTCCTTTACCGGATGCACCAATTTCGTCAGCAGCAATCACTTCCTTGGGCAGTTTGGCGCGGCAATCCGGCTGTATGTGACACCAAGAATTTTCATCCGGCCTGAAGCGCATTTCTATGAAGTGCACAATAATGTGGAGTTCAGCGGCTCAAGTGCTTCCCGGTTTGGTGTATCAATCGGCTATTCGTTCAGAAATCAGGAATAGTCCTGAAGGGCAATCTACTCAGGGAAGGCCCATCCATAGAGGATGGGCCTTCCGTACAGTAGGCGGGTTCGCCAATGGACATGAGACCTGCTGCTGTTCATCTCTCTTATCTTTTGCACATGTCCAACGCCAAGGGATGCAAGAAACATCCAAGTTGCTGGAGCAAAAAAATGGCGACCCGGATTTTGTTCGTCGATGACGAGGCGGGCATACGCAACACGCTTAAACCAATCCTTGAACAACACGGGTTTGAAGTGACTGCGGCAGCAACCGTTCCTGAAGCGCTGGAACATATGAACCATGCAACGTTTGATGTGCTGCTTTCTGATTTGAACATCGGGCAGCCCGGAGATGGTTTTACCGTGGTGAGCGCCATGCGCCGTGTCCAGCCGAAGGCCGCAACCTTTATCCTTACGGGCTATCCGGATTTTGATACCGCATTGCAAGCCATTCGCAGCCAGGTGGACGATTACCTGCTCAAGCCAACCGATGTGCCGACATTGATTCATACGATACACAGCCGGCTGGAGAACCGCCGGCATGTTCCTCCAGACCGGCCGATCAAGCGGGTTTCAGATCTAATGGAGGAGAGCTTGGCGGAAATCAGCAGGGAGTGGTTGATGTTGGTAAAAGCGCATCATGAACTGGACGCTATCCGGATCAGTGACGAAGAGCGCATCGATCATTTGCCTTTTTTGATCAAGGAAATGGCAAACCGGGTTGATCAAGGCTCAGAGATTACAACCGAGCAGGCAAGATTGGTGGCCGTGGCACACGGAAAAGAGCGGGCCCAGCAGGGATACACGATTCCACTGGTTGTGGTTGAAATGCGATTGCTGCAGCATGTGCTCTCGGCGGTGCTTCAGCATAACTTGATTCGCATGGACTTAAGCACGGTTATAGGAGACATGATGCTGGTGGGCGAAAGCCTGCAAGAACAGCTGGAATTTTCTATCCGAGGATTTCAGCAGGGCGCGCGCGAAGCAGCGTGAGAGCAGCCTATTTCTTTGGGGCAGCGATTTTAGGCTGCGGGATTACCGGGACGTGCCCGCGTTTATAAATCATCATGGTGCGGGTGAATTCGATTACCACGCTGCCATCCTGCTTGTATCCAATTGTTCTTACCTTGACGATACCTACGTTTGATCTTGATTTGGACTCGCGCTTTTCCAGAACTTCACTGCGAGAATAAACAGTATCGCTTTCAAAAAGCGGATTCGGCAGGCGAACGTCGTCCCAGCCCAGATTTGCCATCGCGTTTTGCGATACGTCGGAGACGGATTGTCCGGTAACCAGAGCCAGGGTGAAGGTTGAATCAACCAGCGGTTTGCCATACTCGGTTTGGGCGCTATAAGCCGCGTCAAAGTGGATGGGATTTGTGTTCTGCGTGAGCAGCGTAAACCAGATGTTATCGGCGGCGATTACCGTGCGCCCGAGCGGATGCTGGTAAACGTCGCCCACTTCAAAATCCTCAAAGATTCGTCCTGTCCAGCCTTGTTTGATCGTCATGTAGCCTCTCCAGCGTTAGTAAGAACGCGGCAATCCCAGCACGTGTTCGGCAATATAAGAAAGGATAAGGTTGGTGGAAACCGGCGCCACTTGATAAAGCCGCGTCTCGCGGAACTTGCGTTCTACGTCATACTCCTCGGCGAATCCGAAGCCGCCATAGGTCTGCAGAGTGGCATTGGCGGATTCCCAGGATGCGTCCGCCGCCAGCAGCTTGGCCATGTTGGCGTGCGGACCACAGGATTGGTGCAAATCGAATAGCGCCGCCGCTTTTTCCACCATGAGCGACGCGGCTTCAACATTGGCATATGCGCGTGCAAGAGGGAATTGGATGCCCTGGTTCTGTCCGATAGGCCGCCCGAAGACGATGCGTTCTTTGGCGTAACGGCAGGCACGTTCCAGAAACCAGCGACCATCGCCAATGCATTCAGCGGCAATCAGGATGCGCTCGGCGTTCAGGCCGTCCAATAAATAACGGAAACCATGGCCTTCTTCGCCAATAAGGTTTTCCGCCGGAACTTCCACGTCATCGAAAAAGATTTCGGTGGTGGCGTGGTTCATCATGGTGCGAATTGGGCGGATCGTCAGCCCATGATTCTTGGCGTCGCGCAGATCGACCAGCAAAACAGAGAGTCCTTCACTGCGCTTCTTTACCTGTTCAATTGGAGTAGTGCGTGCGACCAGCAGCATCAGGTCAGAATGCTCGGCGCGAGAAATCCAGATTTTCTGACCTTTGACTACATAGGTGTCGCCAACGCGGCGAGCAAAGGTCTTCATCTGCGTGGTATCGGAGCCCGTGGTCGGCTCGCTCACGCCGAAAGCCTGAAGTCGAAGCTCCCCGCCTGCCAGCGCTGGTAGATATTTTTTCTTCTGGGTCTCTGAGCCGTGTCGCAGCAGAGTTCCCATTACATACATCTGGGCGTGGCACGCCGCGGCATTGCCGCCGGAATAATGGACTTCCTCCAGTATCGTCGCGGCCTCGGCCACACCCATTCCAGCGCCGCCATATTCTTCTGGAATCAGCGTGGCCATGTAACCGGCCTTTGTTAGGGCCTGAACAAAAGTTTCAGGATATGCGCGCTGGCTATCAAGCTCTCGCCAGTACGTGTCGGGAAAGTTGAGGCACAATTCAGCGACTGCAGTTTTCAGTTCCTGGCGTAATTCGGTATTGGGGACAGAAGACATGAATGGTTCGTCTGACCACGACTGCACTCTACAGTAAACCTGTTTTTCTGGCGATGGCCAGCTTCTTGCGCTCGGCCGGCAAGCTGGCAGCATCCACCATTTCATCCTTATAGACCATTGCGCCAACGCCGGAATCGATATCAGCGCGTTGGTATAGGTCGATGATTTCCCGTGCCCGCGTAATTTCTTCCTGCGAAGGCGTGAAGGCACGGTTGATGACTGAAACTTGATCGGGATGAATGGCCCATTTACCGTCGAAACCCATCTGAGAGGCGGAACGCGAATCGTGTTCGCACTGTTGCAAATCGTGAAATTGGAGCGTGACGCCATCTATCACGTCGATGCCAGCGGCCCGCCCGGCAGCCACTATATGGGATTTTGGATAGTGATAAAGCGAGAATTGTTCGCGCACCGGGTCGCGCGCGCCGATGTTCCCGGCATAGTCCACCACGCCAAAAATCACTCCCGCGAGGCGTGGCGTCGAAGCCGCAATTTGCTCAGCATGCAGAACGCCCTTTGCGCTCTCAATGAGAGCTTCCAGCCGGATGCGCCCAGGAGGAAACCCGATGTTCTGCTCAATTTGCGTGAGCAGCCGGTCCGCGAAGATCACGTCCGTTGCATCCTGAACCTTGGGAATCACGATCACATCAATGTTTTCACCGGCGGCTTCAACTACTTCAATTACGTCGCGATAGAAAAACTTGGTATCAACGCCGTTGGCGCGGAATGCGCGAAGCTTGCCGTGAAAATCTAGAGTGGTAAAGGCTTCTATTAGCGTCCTACGCGCGGCAATCTTCTGTGAAGGAGCGCATCCATCTTCCAAATCAAAGATGACTTCATCCGCTTCGCTGGCGGCGGCTTTTGCCATCATCTTAAGCGAATGCGCGGGACAGGCGAGCTCGCTGCGTCGGACAGTAATGGCGTCGGCGTCATCTGGCGGAACTGACATCGGCTCTCTTTCGTTTTCGCCAGCCATGGCGACTACTGTGCTCCCAGGGATTTCATGAATTCATAATAGAAGTCCACGCCATCGTAAAAATCTTTCACGCCAATGCGTTCATCCTTGCCGTGAGCACGTACATCGTCCACGTCTTCAAATACGCCGGGGACGCCGTAGGTGGGAATTCCGGCGATTCGCAGGTATTTGCCATCGCTAGCCCCGGTATCCATAACCGGAACAATGGGAAGACCGTCGTACAATTTGTTGCTGAGCCCTTCCAGCTTGCTTACGATTGCCGGATTGATCGCGGACGCAGGCGCGGGAACGGCTTCACCCGACACCCTGACCACAATGCGATCATCGCCGAACACGCGCTTCAGTGTGGCTTGAACATTCTGCAGCGAGTCCTGGGGCAGCATGCGGCAATTCACGTTTGCCGTTGCGGTCTGCGGCAGGGCATTGTTAGCGTGTCCACCTTCAAGGCGGGTAGCTACGCAGGTAGTTCGCAGAAGCGCATTGAAAAACGCTGACTGGCTGAGACGCTTTGCGGCTTCTTCCGCTTTAGTGTGGTCGGAACCGGCGACTGCGCGGAAGTCAGCGCCCGTAGTTGGTGATTCCAGTGCGGCGGTGCGCTCAAAGTATCCGCGCGTGGTTTCATTCAAGCTTACGGGAAAATCGAACTCGGCCAACCGCGCCAATCCTTCAGAGAGATGATAGATGGCGTTGTCTTTTACCGGCCGGGAGCTATGCCCGCCATTGCTTTTTACTTCCAGACGGAAATCGACGTAATTCTTCTCGCTGGTTTGCATTCCCAGCAGCATGCGTTTGCCATGTTTGGTTTCGAAGTCGCCCGCGTCGGTGTTGATAGAGTATTCCGCGTCAATCCAGTCGCGATGATTTTTTGCGAGCCATTGTGCGCCGTTGGATTCGCCGCCTTCTTCGTCTGCCGTAAGGGCGATGATGAGGTCACGCGCGGGAACCCAGCCTTCTTTCTTTAAGCGGATAAAATTGGCCACCAAAATGGTGTCGCCCTGTTTAATGTCTGAGGTGCCGCGGCCATAGAAAAAGCCATCCACTTCGTTGAACTTGAATGGATCCGTGGACCAATCCTGCGGCAGGGCCTGTACCACGTCGAGGTGAGCGATGAACAGGATAGGCTTGCCCGCTCCGCGTCCGCGCAGGCGGACAACAAGATTCTTCTTGTTCGGCAGCGGGCCATCGACATGGATATCTTCCGGGGCCCAGCCTGTCGCCCGAAAACGCTCAGCCATCGCTTCTGCCGCGGTGGTTACATTGCCGGCGGGCGTGTCAGTGGTGTTGATTTCAATGAGCTGCTTAAAAATATCACGAGCGGCCTGATGTTCCGGCGAAAGAGCAGTTTGAGATTGGACAAGAGCGGCGCTGGACAATAAAGCGATAGCGCAAACCAGAGTAAAAGGACGTTTAATCATTGTGCGTTGGATTATAAAGTCTGAGGCAAAGGAGCAGCACGGAATCCGTGCAATATCCTTATAATTAAAGGTATGGCAAGAGGGTGGGAAAGCAAGTCGGTTGAATCACAAGTGGAAAATGCTCAAGATGAAGCGCGGAAAGGCCAGAATCCGCCGCTTACTGACGGCGAGAAGAAAGCCCGGCACGAGCGCGATAGGCTGAAACTTTCCCGCGCTTATATCGTGCATCAGATTGAAGCTTCCACCAATGAGCGTTACACCAAGTCCTTGCAGCAGGCGTTGAGCGAAATCGACGAGAAGCTGGCCAAACTGGGGAACGGGCAGTAAAGAACGCCAAAGCCGGACTTCGGCGCAGGCCAAACCAGAAGTGTCCCGATAGCCGCGCCAGTGAAATCAAATAGCCGCTCTGCGTCCCGTAATCAATTCAATCAGCAATACCACCACGGCGATCACCAGAATCAAGTGAATCAAGCTTCCGGCAATGTGGAATCCCCAACCTAACAGCCATAGAAGCAGCAGAATTGCAAAAATCGTCCAAAGCATTCTTGTCTCCTCGCCGGCGCGACTCCGGCGTTCTGTTATTGGATGCTTCAGTGTTAAACGCGAGTTGACACGCTGGTCTGAATCGCAAGCGCATGGGCGGAAATGGCAGCAGCTTTGCTGAATGAATAGAGAAGCAGCAACTCCGCTTGAAGCGTACAAAGAGCCATCAGCAACTCTGGTCGTGCGCGGACCATGCCAGCAGCAGCTCTGCTTCGTCGCAAAGTACGCCGGTTTGCGCACTGTTCCCTCAGAGGGGAGCAACGAGAAGTCTCTCCATCAACTCTAACCAAAGAGTTGCTTTTGGCAGAGCTGCGGCATCCCTGGCCGCGCAGATTGGCAGAATTTCGCGCGCAATGAAAAGTTTTCAGAGATGGATCGGCACTTCAATTCTGGTGGCGGTGGCAGCAGGACTGGCTTCGCTCTCGCCCAAGCTGCACTCGCAGCAGGTGCAAGCTGAGACGGCGATTTCTTATGAAGGGCAGCGTGTTTCGTCAGTGCAGCTGGCCGGCCAGCCGGATGGTGCGCCACGCAGGCTCCGGGCTTTGGTTGCGCAGCCTGAGAATGCGCCATACTCACAGGCCAAGGTAGATGAAACTGTCGCAGCGCTAAAAAAATCTGGGGACGTCAAAGATGTAGGCGTTGAGGTAACTCCAACCGCCGAGGGAGTGACCGTGCTCTTTATTTTGAAGCCGGCTTACTATTTTGGCGTTTATACCTTCCCCAAGGCTGAGAAGGTTTTTTCTTATACCCGTCTGCTGCAAGTTGCCGGCTATTCCAAGCAGGAGCCCTTTGCCCAGGAGAAGGTGGAAGAAGCGGAATCAAACCTGCTGGAATTTTTTCATCGTACCGGCTACTTCATGGCCACGGTGGAACCCAAGCTGCAAATCGACGAAAAAAATCGCGTGGTGAACGTTGAATATGACATCAGGCTGAAACGGCGGGCAAAATTTGGAAACGTGATACTGGCTGGAGCCCCAGAGCAACAAACCAGGAAAATGAGTGCGAGCCTTCGCTCTATTAAGGCGAGGATTAAAGGCGCTTACATCAAGCCGGGCAAAACCTATTCACTAAAAAAGCTGACCGCTGCAACCGCATTTTTGCAACAACAGTTGGGAAGCCAGCACTTTCTTGCCGGGAGGGTCAAGCTGGTCTCAACGCTTTATAACCCTACAACCAACCGGACTGACATCAAATACGACATAACCGACGGACCGAGAATCGACATCAAGCTTGCCGGAGCGCACGTGTGGGGACGCACCCAGAAAAAGCTTATCCCCATGTACCAGGAAAACTCCGTTGATCCGGACCTGGTGAATGAAGGCGCGCAGGACCTCACATCATATTTCCAGGCGAAGGGCTTTTTTGACGCGAAAGTCCAGAGCAAGATTCAAAAAGACCCATCCGGCGGCGTGACCGTGCTGTATCAGATCGAAAAGGGTCCGCGAGGCAAGGTTGAAGCGATTGAATTTCACGGTAACGACCACTTCACTGACAAGGACCTGCAGTCACATGTTCTTGTGACCAAGCGGATGGCCTTTAACCCGTTTTCACACGGGAAATACAGCGAGCAACTGGTACGCAAGAGCGTGAAGAACATTGAAGGCCTGTATCGCGGCGCGGGCTATAGCCAAGTGAAAGTCACGCCTAAGGTGGTGACCAAGGAGGACAACGAGCTGCAACTTGCATTCCAGGTAGAAGAAGGCGTGCGAGACGTGGTGGAATCCCTGCAAATTGAGGGCAACAAGGCCCTCTCACGACAAGAGCTTTCGCCAAAGGGGATGAGCCTTGAGCCGGGAAAGCCTTATTCCACCGAACTGCTTACCAAGGACCGCAACCAGATCATGGCCACCTACCTGGACAAGGGCTTTCTGAACGTAATTTTTAGATCAAAAGTGGACCATACGAAGGACGATCCGCACCATGTACATGTCATTTATGAAATAGAAGAAGGGCCACAAGTCCATACAGCGAGTGTTGACCCAGTAGGTGCGCACCATACGCATCCGCCAATTATTGCGCGCAATGTGAATATCAAAGTGGGTAAGCCGCTGAGCGAAACGGCCCTGCTGCGCGGTGAAAGCCAGCTCTATACTCTGGGGGCATTTGACTGGGCAAGCGTAGATACACGCGCGCCAATCAGCGACGATCCCAATGCCGCGGTATTGGTAAAGCTGCATGAATCCAAGCGCAACAGTATTGCCTACGGGTTCGGATTTCAGGTAGTCAATCGCGGAGGCAGCATACCCAGCGGAACCGTAGCGCTACCGGGACTGCCGCCCATCGGGGTGCCACAGTCATTTACCACGAGCCAGCAGACGTTCTGGGGGCCGGAAGGATCGATTGAATACACGCGCAGAAATTTCCGGGGACGCGCAGAAACCATAAAACTCACAGCATTTGGCGGAAGGCTGGACCAACGCGGAGCGGCAAGCTGGGCCAACCCGACCATCTGGAACACCGGGTGGAGCTCCACGATAACACTTTCCGCCGAGCGCACGAGTGAGAACCCGATTTATACCGCGCGACTGGGCGGCGCAGGCATCCAGTTTGAGCGTTTTCTTGACAAGAACAAGCAGAAGTCCGTGATCTTCCGCTATGATTTCAGCCGCACAACTCTCTCAAACATCACCATCCCCGACCTGGTGTCGCCGCAAGATGAAAACGTGCGTCTCTCTGGAGTTTCCGCTTCCTTCACCCGCGATTCACGTGACAACCCTCTGGATGCTCATAAGGGAATCTATGAGAGCTTCCAGCTGGGTGTAAACCCGGCGTTTCTTGGGTCGAACACGAGCTTCGGGCGTTTTCTAGGTCAGACGGCTTACTACAAATCTTTGAATAGCGATTCGTCACTGGTTTGGGCGAATAGCGTGAGGCTGGGAATGGAGCATGCATTTGGAGGCGCTCACATTCCTATCAGCGAACTGTTTTTTACAGGCGGCGGCAGCACGCTACGCGGCTTCAGCTTGAACGGGGCCGGCCCGCAACGCCAGGTTTCGGTCTGCCCGACAAGCGATCCCGGTTGCGGCGTAAAGATCACAGTGCCCGTGGGCGGCGAGCAGCTTTTGATCCTGAACTCTGAGTTGCGGTTCCCGCTGGGCATCTCCGCACCCTTTGTGGGCGGAAATTTGGGAGGGGCTGCGTTCTACGACGCCGGGAACGTCTATACCAGTGTGAGTTTGAAGAATGTGTTTACCGATGTCTCACACACAGTTGGTTTCGGGCTGCGTTACAAGACACCGATAGGGCCGGTCCGCATTGATATTGGACACCTACTCAATCCGCCGCCGGGAGTGAAGTCATACCAGGTGTTCATAACGCTTGGGCAGGCATTCTGAAGGCGAGCTTTTAGAAGGATGAAAACGTGAAGAAGTGGAAAAAAATTGTTCTCTGGGCTGTGGCGGCGATTCTTGTGCTGCTTGTGGGCGGCGTCGTGACCCTGGTGCTATTGCTCGACCACAATGAAGGTTTTCGCCACAGCATCCTGGCCAAAGTGGAGAAGAGTGTTCGGGAATCCACTGGGGCGCGGCTAGAAGTGCGAGACTTCAACCTCCGGCTCTCCAATTTGAGCCTGGATCTCTATAACGTTGTGGTACACGGCACTGAGCCCGATCCTAACCAGCCACTAATGGCAGTGGACCATCTGCAAGTGGGACTAACGATTGATTCTCTGCTGCACCGCAAATGGCACGTGCGCGACATCATTGTGGATCATCCCGTGGTGCGCATGGCCGTGAACAAAGCGGGTGAGAATAATCTGCCCAAACCGGAAAAGAAGAGCACCAGCAGCAGCACCAATGTTTTTGACCTGGCAATCCGGGAGCTGCGCCTGAATAATGGCGAAATTTATTACAACGACCAGAAAACGCCGCTGCAAGCCGACCTACACAATTTTGCGGTAAGGGCCAACTACGATCCGGCGCAGAAGAAATATTCCGGCGATCTTGGCTACAACGCGGGAAAAATCGTTTACGGAAAATACGCCCCCGTAGAGCACAATTTGCAGGCGAAATTCGGAGTGACGCAGCAGCAGTTTACATTGGACAAGCTCAACCTGGTTGCGGGCGAGTCGCGAGTTGATTTGAATGCAACACTGAATGATTACAGTTCGCCGAACATGCAGGCCACAGGCGGGTATGAAGCCACGCTTGTCACAAACGACTTCAAACGGATTTTGAAAGATCCCACGCTTCCTGGTGGCACAGTGAAGTTGACCGGGCAGTTGAAATATCAGGCCGATCCGAACCGGCCGATGCTGGACACGGTTTCTGTCAATGGAAACGTGAGCAGCCCGGGGCTCAGCGTGCACACGCCGAGTTTGCAGACCGAGGTCCGCGATCTCTACGCGCGCTACCAGCTCTCCGGCGGCAATGCTGAAGTGAATGACATTCGTGCTCGCCTGATGGGCGGCACTTTGAGCGGCAAGCTAACGATCAAAGATGTGGCGGGAGCGTCGATCACGCAATTACAGACTTCTCTAAAAGGGCTGTCGCTGGATGAAGCCCAAACGGCGACACACAATACATCCATGCGGCAAGCGCACTTGAGCGGACGGCTTGACGCGGATGCGAACGCGCACTGGGCCAAGACACTGGACAACGTAGTGGCGCATACTGATGCCAAGATCAATGCCAGCCTGGGACAAGGGCAGGCGACGCCGCTGAATTCCGTGATCCACGCGGATTATGCCGGGGCGCACAAAGAGCTTGCGCTCACCAACAGTTATGTTCGAACGCCGCAAACCAGCATTAACCTAAATGGAAAGATCAGTGACCGGTCGCGACTGCAGGTTGCTGTGCGGTCGAATGATCTGCACGAGCTTGAGACATTGTCGGCGGCGTTGCAGAAGCCAGCACCCGGACAGCCTGCACCGCAGCCGCTGGGACTTTATGGCACAGCGAACGTAAATGCGACTGTTAGCGGGTCGCTGAAGGCGCCACAGATTAACGGCCAGATGGATGCCCGCAATTTCCGGGTAAAAGGAAGTTCATGGAAGATCCTGCATACGGCTTTTGCCGCGAATCCGTCACAGGTGACGCTGAGCAATGGCGACCTGGAAGCCGTGCCACAAGGCAGAATTAATTTCAGCGCGCAAACCAAGCTGAAGAATTGGGCTTACACTCCGTCGAGTCCGATCACGGCGAATATCTCCGGCTCAAAGATTTCAATTGCGGACCTGGAGCGGCTGGCGAACAAGACGTATCCCGTGAGCGGCACGCTGGCGCTCAACGTTTCTGTCCATGGATCGCAGCTCAACCCTGTGGGACAGGGAACGCTCACCGTTACGAAGGCAAAAGTTTCAATTGAGCCGATCCAAAACCTGAACGTGAAGTTTGAAGGCGATGGAAACACCGTAAAGGCAAATCTGACGGTGCAGATGCCGGCCGGAACGGCGCGGGCGGACGTAAATTATTTTCCCAAGACTGAGGGATACGACGCGCGTGTGCAGTCGCAAAACTTCCGGCTGGAAAAACTACAGACCGTGATTCAGCGCAATATGAAGATTGCGGGCGGCGTGAACCTGAACGTAAGCGGGAAGGGAACGGTAAAAGATCCCCAATTGCAGGCGACCATCGATGTACCGCAATTGCAGGTACAAAAGCAGACTGTGGAGGGCCTGAAGTTCCAAACCACGGTGCAGAACCACGTGGCCTCGATTGCGCTCGATTCAAATGTGGCCAAGGTTTTTCTCAAAGCGCGTGGCACGGTAGGAATTGAAACGCCATACATGGCGGACATCCGTCTGGATAGCGGAAAAATTAATTTTCAGCCGTTGGTTGCGATGTATGCGCCGGCGCAAGCGGCTGATCTTTCCGGCCAGACTGAGCTGCATGCAACGGTACGCGGACCTCTGGCGGACAAGAACCGGATGGAAGCACACCTGGAAATTCCAAACCTTGATGTACATTACAAACAATTCCAACTGGCGGCGGCAAAACCCATCATTGCCGACTACAAAAGTGGCACGGCAACTTTGCAACCTACGTCGATCCGCGGCACGGGCACTTCTATTGATGCGGAAGCGGTTGTGCCGGTGACCTCTCTGAAGGCCGCATCATTTGTGGTGAAAGGCAACGTTGAACTGGGAATCGCACAAATGTTTGTGCCGGACATGACGGGCTCAGGGCAACTGCAATTTGATATCGATTCAAAGCGTTATGGCCCGGGCGCGAATCTGAACGGGCAGATCAAGATCGTGAATGCGAACCTGCACACGGCCGATTCTCCACTGGGCCTGGACAATGCGAATGGCGTCATTAACGTGACTCAGTCACGACTTGAGGTCAGCAGCTTTGAAGGGCACATGGGTGGAGGAACGATCAATGCCACGGGCGCAGTGGCATACCGTCCGGCGATTCAGTTCCAGCTGGGGCTTACGGCCACTCACATCCGGGTGCGCTATCCGGAAGGCGTTCGCGCCATCATTGGGTCTAATCTCGCGCTTACGGGAAATCCGCAGGCTTCACAGCTTACCGGCCAGGTAAGGATCGAGCGAGTTTCCTTTACGCCCGACTTCGACCTGAGCACGTTCACTTCGCAATTTAGCGGAGCCTCCAGCGACAGCGGGACGCCGGGATCGTTTACGCAGGGAATGAAGCTGAATATCGCTGTGCAATCCACCAGCCAGATGAATCTGGTGAGCAGCCAGGTAAGCGTGAAGGGCGACGCCAACTTGCGCGTGGTGGGCACGGCGGCGGACCCGGTGATCCTGGGACGCACCAATCTTACCGGCGGCGAATTCTTTCTGGCCGGCAACCGTTATGAAGTGGACCATGGAACAATCGATTTTCTCAACCCTGTGCGCACGGAACCGGTGCTAAACATCCAGGTAAGAGCCAAGATTAACGAATACAACATCACGCTGGGCTTAACCGGACCAATGGAACGCCTGCAAACCACGTACACTTCTGATCCGGCGCTGCCGCCGGTGGACATCATCAACCTGATTGCCACCGGAAAAACAGTTGAGTCAGCCGCGGCCAACCCGAGCCCCAGCCCAACAAGCGCAATAGGCGCGCGATCTTTGCTGGCGTCGGGCATCAGCAGCCAGGTAAGCGGCAAGATTGCCAAGCTGGCCGGCGTGTCACAATTGCAAATCGACCCTGGACTGGGGAACGACAACGGCCAGAACTCCGGCCCGCGCATCGCCATTCAGCAACGCGTAACCAGCAATCTTCTGGTCACGTTCGCCACGGACGTTACATCGACACAGCGGCAGGCCATCCAGATTGAATACAAGTTCAATCCAAAATGGTCAGTGAGCAGCACGCGCAATCAGAACGGCGGGTTCGGCGTGGATGCAAGATACCACAAGGATTTTTAGCTTCCACGATCATTTTTAAATGATCACCGCGCGATTTAAACTGCTATTGGGGTGCTCTGTCATTGCATTGCCCTGGCAAATGAAGTTTCCAATCTGCCGACTTACAGGTCGCATCCAGTGACATAGACCGCGCCATGACAATTGTCATCTCCGAAAGATGACATCCCTCACTTATCTCTCCTCAGCAACCGACCGATACTGGATCAGTCGCGAGTTAACGCGATTGTGCGGCTCGCGTCCACGCGAGTAAGAAGGAGAGCGGAAATGCAAGAGAATGAATTAGCCGTAGCTTCACTGGCCGGCGTAACTAAGAGATATGCTGCTATCACTGCGCTGCGGGACGTGAGCCTTAGAGTGAAGAGCGGAGAATTGCTTGCCGTGCTGGGGCCAAACGGGGCCGGCAAGACTACGGCGATCCGCCTAATGCTGGGCCTCTCCAAACCTGCTTCCGGGCGCGTCACAGTTTTTGGCCGTGATCCCCGCAATGCTTCTTCGCGAGGCCGCGTAGGCGCCATGCTTCAGGTGGCCAAAGTGCCTGAGACGTTGAAAGTGAAAGAGCACATCAACCTGTTCCGCAGCTATTATCCCAAACCGCTTTCTTTGCTGTCCACGGTGGAAGCTGCCGGATTAGAGGGAATGGAAAACCGGATGTTCGGAGCGCTCTCCGGCGGGCAGAAGCAGCGGGTGTTGTTTGCGTTGGCAATCTGCGGCAACCCCGATCTTCTTTTTCTGGACGAGCCGACGGTGGGGCTGGACATCGGAACACGCCACCTTATCTGGCAGCAAATTCGGCGGCTGGTCCAACAAGGCCGTTCGGTTGTGCTGACGACGCATTATCTTGAAGAAGTGGACGCGCTGGCTAATCGCGTAGTAGTGCTGAACCACGGAGCGATTGTGGCCGAAGGAACATCCGCGGAGATCAAGGCGCGCACGGCGCAAAGAAAGATCCGGTGCGCTACCCGCCTACGTCCCAGCGAGATCGAGTTGATCCCCGAGGTCAGCAGCGTCTCTGAACAGGAGAGCAGGATAGAGATCCGCACTTCGCAGGTTGAGCCGGTGCTGCGTGAACTCTTCATTCGCGATCCGCAACTATCCGCGCTGGAAGTTTCCAACAGCACACTGGAAGAGGCATTTCTGAAGATTGTTGAAACAGGCAACCAGGAAGCCGAACAGGAGGTAACAGCATGAGCAGCTATGCAGCCGAAATCACACAATTTTCTATCGCCATGTCATGGCGCGTTTATTTTAGCGAGACAAAGTATGAGATCCTGAAAACCTTGCGCCAGCCGGCTTACGTAATTCCCACACTGGCATTCCCTTTGCTTTTTTACGTGATGTTCGGCATCGTTTTTGGGAGCCGGCAAGCTGTTGGCTCAGTTAACCTGTCAACGTACCTGCTTGCCACCTATGCGACTTTTGGCGTGATGGGCGCTTCGCTGTTTGGCTTTGGCGCGGGTGTCGCGATGGAACGGGGCTATGGATGGCTGCAGGTAAAACGCGCCAGCCCTATGCCGCCGCTCGCCTATCTAGTGGCCAAGACCGCGATGAGCATCATCTTCAGTGCGATCATCGTTACATTACTGTTTATCCTGGGAACGTTGTTCGGTGGCGTGCACCTGTCCGCGATCGGGTTTCTCAAACTCATGGGCATCATGATTGCCGGATCGATTCCTTTTTGCGCGCTTGGTTTGGCAATTGGGTGCTATTCCACACCAAGTGCAGCGCCGGCGGTAGTCAACATCCTGTTTTTGCCAATGTCATTCTGTTCCGGGCTGTGGCTGCCTTTGCAGTTGCTGCCGAAATTTCTCCAGCATTTTGCGCCATTTTTGCCCCCGTATCATCTGGGCAAACTGGCCTTGAAGCAGGTTGGCTTCGGCAGTGCGGGCAGCGCGCTGCCACATATAGCAGCCCTGGTAGGGTTCACCGTGGTATTTCTTTTACTTGCGCTACGCGGTTATAGCCGCGATGATGTAAAAGTGAACGCCTGAACATCGAACCGCCATGCGACTGCTGCCCCAAAACAAAGACATCGGCTGGACTCCTTATGCGTGGCTGATCTATCTGACCAGCGTACCGTTCTTTGGATATGCAAATGGCCAGACGACAGCCAGGTTTTGGACACCCACGATTGCCGGAATGGTGGTTTTTCTAGGGCTGTATTTCTGGGGTTATTGGATTAAAGGCAAAAAGCTGCTTTGGATCATAGCGGCGATAACGCTGCTTGGAATGATCTCGGCCCCCACGAACCCGGGTGCTTCAGTTTACTTTATTTACGCGGCGGCTTTTGTTGCAGCGACTGGGGACACCGGGTTCGCTGTACGCATCCTGCCGCTAGTGCTGGTTGCTATTGGCCTGGAAACGCTGCTATTCCATCTATCACCCTACTTTTGGATTCCGGCCACGGTTTTTTCTCTGCTGGTTGGCGCCATCAACATACATTTCCGGCAACGCGGGTTGGACAACAAGAAGCTGCTGATGGCGCAGGAAGAAGCTGAGCACCTGGCCAAGATCGCCGAGCGAGAGCGCATTGCCCGTGACCTGCATGACGTGCTGGGCCATACGCTTTCAGTGATCGTGCTGAAATCAGAACTGGCATCCAAGCTGGCGGAAAGAAATCCCGTGCGCGCCCTTCAGGAGATCAAGGATGTGGAGCGGATTTCCCGGGACGCATTGGCGCAGGTAAGAAGCACGGTCCGGGGCTATCATTCTCTAAGCTTGCAAGCGGAAGCGGAGCAGGCAACCGCCACTTTGAAGGCGGCCGGAGTAAATGTGGAATGTGATTTTGTGACCGCTGATATTCCGCCATCGCATGAGGGAGTACTAGCTCTGGCTTTGCGAGAGGCAGTCACCAACGTAATACGCCATGCGAAGGCGACCTATTGCGGTTTGCGTCTACGTCCTATTGAAGGTGGGTGCGAACTGGAAATCAAAGACGATGGCTGCGGGCGTATGTCTCCCGAGGGAATAGGGCTTACCGGCATGCGCCACCGGGTGGAATCGCTAGGCGGCAAACTTCAACGCGAAATCTCATCCGGCACGCGCCTGGTGATTACATTGCCGGTAAAAAACGTATGAGCATACGTGTGGTCATTGCCGAAGATCAAAGCATGGTGCTGGGAGCGCTGGCTGCTCTGCTGGAGATTGAGGATGACATTTCTGTTGTGGGGCAAGCGCATGACGGACGAGAAGCATTGAAGCTTACGCTGCAACACAAGCCTGACCTGTTGCTAACCGATATAGAGATGCCGGAAATGACGGGGCTGGAAGTTGCCGCAGAGCTAAAGCGTCATGGCGTGGCAGCGCGCGTGATCATTCTTACCACCTTTGCCCGAGCAGGCTATCTCCGGCGTGCCATGGAAGCCGGCGCCGCGGGTTATCTGCTGAAAGACTCACCAGCCGCCGCGCTGGCAAATGCGATCCGGCGCGTGCATTCAGGCCTACGAGTAATTGATCCTGAACTGGCTACAGAAGCGTGGACGGAAGCTGATCCACTGAGCGACCGTGAACGCCAGGTGTTGCGGCAGGCCGCCGACGGCGCTACCAGCGCTGAGATAGCAGCAAGCCTGCATCTTTCAGAAGGGACCGTTCGCAACTACCTTTCTGAAGTGATGAGCAAGCTCGGGGCACATAATCGAGTTGAGGCTGCACGGATCGCAAGGATGAAGGGCTGGCTATAGCCAGTTGCCGCATTGCCTCAACCTTGTCCCGCATGAGACCATGCACTCTCATGCGCAAAACCGAATCGCCTAATCTGGTCCTGCAAACTGACAGCTATAAGTTCACGCACTGGAAGCAGTATCCGCCGGGGACGGAGTACGTTTACAGCTATCTGGAGTCGCGCGGCGGAATGTTTGCGCAGACGGTTTTCTTTGGCCTGCAATATTACCTGCTGAAATATCTTTGCGGCTCCGTGGTGAACGAAGAAGACGTGATGGAGGCGCGAGACTTTGTTGACAAGCACATTGGCCGAGGCATGTTCAATGTTGAAGGGTGGATGCACATCGTCCGCAACTTGGGCGGCAGGTTGCCGGTGCTGATTAAGGCAGTGCCGGAAGGCAGCTCAGTGAGCGTGCAGAACGTGCTGATGACGATTGAGAATACTGATCCTGCGTGCTACTGGCTGACGAATTACCTGGAGACGCTGCTGCTGAAGGTGTGGTATCCGATTACGGTGGCGACGCTTTCACACGGGATCCGCAGAGTGATACTGGGAGCGTTGCAGCGCTCGGGCGATCCGGCGCTGATCGATTTTAAGCTGCATGACTTTGGCTATCGTGGCGTTTCCAGCGAGGAGACGGCCGGCATTGGAGCGGCGGCGCACCTGATCAACTTCAAAGGCACGGATACGGTGGCGGGCATCCGGGTGTTGCAGGAGTTTTATCAATCGAAGGAGATGGAAGGCTTTAGCATTCCGGCGGCCGAGCATTCCACGATCACCGCCTGGGGCCGTGAGAATGAAGACAAAGCTTATGAAAATATGCTCACGCAATTTCCGCAGGGGCTGGTGGCCGTGGTGAGCGACTCCTATAACGTGTATGAAGCGTGCGAAAAACTCTGGGGCACGCTGCTGCGCGAAAAAGTGGAAGGCAGGCAGGGAACGCTGGTGGTGAGGCCGGACTCAGGCAAGCCTCGCGAAGTGGTGCTAAAGGTGCTGGATATCCTAGGCGCAAAATTTGGCTATGAGACGAATGCGAAGGGCTATCGCGTGTTGAACCCGAAGATTCGGGTGATCCAGGGTGATGGAGTGAACTACTGGACGATCCAGGACGCGCTTACGGCGATGAACCGCGCCGGCTGGTCAGCGGACAACATTACGTTTGGCATGGGCGGCGCGCTGCTGCAACAACTGAATCGCGACACGCAGCAGTTTGCTTTTAAAAGTTCCAACGTGACGGTGAATGGCGAAGAGCGCGACGTATTTAAAGATCCGGTGGAAGGACATGACAAAGCTTCAAAGCGCGGGCGGCTGGCGCTGCACTTCAAGGACGGCAAATGGAGCACGGTGCGGCAGCGCCGGGGAGTTGACGATCCGGAAGACAGGTTGAAGCCGGTTTTTCGTGATGGAGAATTGCTGGTGAACCAGAGCGTCCCGGAAGTGCGGAGAAGGGCGAGGCTGGATGAGAATGGAGCAGGGAAGACTGGCGGCTAGGTTCCGGTGGAAGATGCAGGATTGCCGGCAGCGGTTTCAGCTTCAAGAGATTTGAAGAACCGGGCAGCAAGCATATTGGCCGTGGCTTGAATCATGCGCTGGCCCACGCTAGCGATGAGGCCGCCGACATTGACTTCGCCGGTGTATTGGATTTCAGTTGCGCCTTCCGCGTCTTTTAGATTGAGTTCGCCGGAGCCCTTTACGAATCCCGGCTGGCCTTTGCCTTCAACGACAAGCTTATAGTGTTCCGGGGCGACGATCTCCTGAAGTGAAATGGTGGCGGTGAAGACGCCTTTTACCGGCCCGACTCCAGCAGTGAGCTTGGCTTTGTATTGATTGTCGCCGGTCTTCTCCATCTGCTCACATCCAGGGATGCACTTCTGCAGGATGGCGGGATCAACCAGCGCGGCAAAGATGCGTTCACGCGGGGCAGCGATTTTCTGGGTGCCTTCTAGCTTCATAAGGAGCTTCCAACACAGAGGAAAGGAGGAAACGGAGGACTATGAATAATTTATTGCGGATGTGATGAACTGGCCACCATTGATTCTTGATGTCCAGGTCAAGAATGCATGTTGGCCGAACTTTTAAATTCCTCTGTTGCCTCTGTTCCTCTGTGTTTCAGGATTTTTAATTCTATTTGACTCGTGAGGCCGCTGTCTCAATCGCACGCCGTGTGTAGACCGTTGCCAGTTGCTTGCGATATTCGGCTGAGGCATAGAGATCGGAGTTGACATCAACTCCATCAGCGGCGTGAGTGCAAGCGGCACTGAGAGTCTTTGCATCCAGGGCATTGCCCTTCAGCGCGCTTTCAACCTTGGACGCACGATATGCTTTGGGCGAGACGCCGGTGATCCCAATTCCGGCAGACTGACACTTGCCGCCATCGATGGAGAGATTGACGGCAACGCCAACGACGGCAAATCCAGAAGCAGGATGGCGAACTTTTAGGTAAGCCTGCGCGGGCTTGCCTTTGGCAGCGGGAATGCGGATCTCGCGCAGAATCTCTCCGGGCTGGAGGGAAGTGGTGAGCATTTCGATGAAGAAATCTGTGGCCTTGATCACGCGGTCGCCCTTGGCGCTGGTGGCGACGATCTCTGCGTCGAGCGCGAGGATGGCTGCGGGCCAGTCCGCGGCAGGGTCGGAGTGCGCAAGGCTACCCCCGATGGTGCCTTTGTTGCGTACCTGCATGTCGCCAAGATGGCTGGCGGTTTCAGGCAGCAGAGGGCAGGAGCGGTGCAGTACGTCAGAAGTTTCAAGCTGGAAGTGCGTGGTCATGGCGCCGATATGGATTTGTCCGCCTTCTTCCTTAATATAGGAGAGATCGCGGATGCGGCCAAGATCGATGAGCACCTTGGGCTGCATCAGACGCAGCTTCATGGCGGGCAGCAGGGAGTGTCCGCCGGCCAGAATCTTGGCGTCATCTTTGTGCTGGGCCAGGAGCGAGAGGGCTTCGTCCAGGGACTTGGCGGCGATGTAATCAAAACTTGCTGGGATCATGAGTCTCCTTCTTTGCACAGGCAATTGCCTGTGACCCTGCGCTTATGCGGCGCCTGCTGAAGTCTTTTTGGGACCTGACTTAATGAGCTGCCAGACTACTTCCGGCTTGATGGGCATATCGATGTGGCGAACGCCGTATGGAGCCAGTGCGTCAACGATTGCGGCAACTATTGCCGGCGTAGCTCCGATTGTCCCAGCTTCTCCTACACCTTTTGCCCCCAGCGGATTCACCGGTGATGGCGTTTCCGTGCTGTCAAGTTCAAGGTGCGGGATCATCACGGCTTTGGGCAGCGCGTAGTCCATCAGCGTGCCGGTGACGAGCTGGCCGGTTTCGTCGTACACAACTTCTTCAAACATGGCTTGGCCTATCGACTGCACGATTCCCCCATGGACCTGCCCCGCCACCAGCATGGGATTAATCTGCTTGCCGCAATCGTCGACGGCGATATAACGCTGGAAATGAATCTCGCCGGTTTCCGGATCAATATCCACCACAGCGATGTGCGTGCCGAATGGAAACGTAAAATTCTTCGGCTCATAGAATGCCGTCGCGGATAGTCCGGGCTCCATGTCTACAGGCAAGTTTTTAGCGACGTGCGCTTCCAGCGCGATATCCTGCATGGTCAAAGTTTTTCCGCTGGTATTAGGCTCTGGCAACGCGCCTGCGGGCGCTTGTCCCATGGGTACGATTGGTTCAGGCGCTTTGCCGCCACCTTGTCCATCGGCACAGAATTTCCCATCGACGAAACTCGCCTTCTCGCACTGCAAAATGTGCGCGGCAATTTTGCTGGCTTTGTCTTTCAGCTTCTGGATCGCCATATACACTGCGACTCCGCCTACTGCCAGCCCACGGCTGCCAAACGTGCCAATGCCATACTGCACGATCGCCGTATCCCCGTGGATCACCGTCACGTCATTCACGCCCACGCCCAGTTCGTCCGCCGCGATCTGCGCAAATGAAGTCTCCTCGCCTTGCCCATGCGGAGAAGCGCCGGTCAGCACCGTAACTTTTCCTGTGGGCTCCACGCGGACAGTCGCGCTTTCCCAGCCGCCCGCCGGCATTGCAGAAGATGGCCCCAGCGCGCAAATCTCCACATAGGTCGATACGCCAATCCCCATAATGCGGCCATCTTTCCGCGCGGTTTTCTGCTCTTCACGAAGTTTGGTGTAATCAGTCATTTTCAGCGCTTTATCCAGCGCGCCTTGATAGTTGCCGCTGTCATAAAAAAGCCCGGTAGCGGTCTTGAAAGGGAACTCATTCGGCTGGGGAAAATTCTTTCGCCGCACTTCTACCGGATCTTTCTTCAACTCCAGCGCCACCAGGTCCAGCGCGCGCTCCACAACATACGTTGCTTCCGGCCGGCCCGCGCCGCGATACGCATCCGTGGACATCTTGTTCGTGAAAACGCCGGTCACGTTGATCTGAATGGCTGGAATTTTGTAGCAGCCGGAAAGCATCAGCCCAGTCAGCGTTGGGATCGCCGGCGTCAGCAGTTGGAAGTACGACCCCATATCGGCAAACACGTTGTAGCGCAGCCCGGTAAGCGTGCCGTCATTCTTGAAGCCAATTTCAATATAGCCAGTCTGTCCGCGTCCGTGAATCGTGGCTTGCATGTTTTCGCGCCGGCCTTCAATCCATTTCACCGGACGGTTGAGCTGCATGGAAATCCATCCCATCAGCGCTTCTTCCGCATATACGTTGAGCTTTGAGCCAAAGCCTCCGCCCACCTCCGGTGTAATCAGCCGCAACTTGTTTTCCGGCATCCCCAGCATGATTGCCACCTGCGTCCTGCACAAATGCGGAATCTGTGTCGACGTCCACAGCGTCAGCTCCTGCTCGCCCGGAAAATATCTTGCCAGCACGCCGCGCGGCTCCATCGCAATCGGCGCCAGGCGCTTGTGCAGGATTCGCTGTTTCACCACTTTGTCCGCGCTCTTCAGCGCCGCTTCAATATCGCCTTCACCCGCCGTCAGCTTGTAAGCCACGTTCGTGCCAAACTGCTCATGGATCACCGCGCTCTTTGCGTCCGCGGCTTTCTCTTCGTCCAGCGCCACCGGTAGCTCTTCATAATCAACTTCAATCAGGTCCACGGCATCGCGCGCGGCAGATTTTGTTTCCGCCACCACCACCGCCACCGGATGCCCTACAAAATAAACTTTGCTCGTCGCCAGCACGCGATGGTCCGGCACTTTCAAATCCGGCAGCGCCGCGGCGCACGGCACCGGCCCAATCTTCTGCGTGTCTTTTCCGGTATAGACAGCCACCACTCCGGGCAGCTTCTGCGCCGCCGTGGTGTCAATGCTCTTGATCCGCGCGTGGGCATAAATGGAACGCAGAAACGCCGCATGCAGCGTGTCCGGCAGGCGAATGTCGTCAACGTAATGCGCCAGCCCCTGAATCAGCCGGGGATCTTCCGTGCGCTTGATTGGTTTGCCAACTGTCTTTTCCATATATCGCCTCTTTAAACTTCCCACCACTCTGGACTAGCTGCTAGCTACTAGCTTCTGGCTTTTAGCTTTTGGCTCTTGGTTCTTAGCTTTTGGTTCTTGGCTTTTGGTTCTTAGCTCTTAGCTCGGACATCAATCATTGCCGTGTTCCCGATTTGCCAATGTCCCGATCTCCCTTTGCGTCCTTTGCGGTTAAATGTTTCCGACCTTCCTCTGCGTTCCTCTGTATCCTCTGTGTTGAAAGGTTTTCCCGATTTCCTGATCCGCGTTCATCCGCGTAAATCCGCGGTATGCATTTGCGTTTTCCGATCACCCAATCCTTCCCCGCCATTCTCCGTGTCTCCGTGCCTCCGTGGTAGGTGTTGCTTTTCCTGATCACCCGATCACGCGAGATCACCAGATCACCCGATCTTCCTCTGCGTTCCTCTGTGTCCTCTGTGGTGAAAGGCTTTTCGATCTTTCCCCGCCGTTCTCCGTGTCTCCGTGCCTCCGTGGTGAAGATTGGTTCTGATCCGCGTTTATCCGCGTAAATCCGCGGTAAGCTTTTGTTTTTCCGATCACCCGGTCACCCGATTTTGCCCCGCTTTTCTCCGTGCCTCCGTGTCTTCGCGGTGAATTCTTTGCTATCTTGCAACCGACTTCGATTTCATCTTCTTCGCCGCGCATTGCACTGCCTGCACAATATTCTGGTATCCCGTACACCGGCAAAGATTCCCCTCCAGGCCATGGCGTATCTCTTCGTACGTGGGATCAGGATTGCGCTGCAGAATTTGCGCTGCCGCCATAATCATTCCGGGCGTGCAGTATCCGCATTGCAGCCCGTGATGCTCCCAGAAACCCTTCTGCACCGGATGCAGTTCGCCGCCCTGCGCCAGCCCTTCAATCGTTGTCACCGTCGATCCATCAACCTGCGCCGCCAGCATGGTGCAGCTCTTCACGGCCTGGCCGTCAACCATCACGGTGCACGCGCCGCACAAAGAAGTTTCGCATCCCACGTGTGTGCCGGTCAGGTTCAGCACGTCGCGTATGTACTGCACCAGCAGCAGCCGCGGCTCAATCTCGTTCTGGTGCGTCACGCCATTCACGGTCACACTGATTTGCTTCTTCATTTGCTCCACCTCATATCCAGCAGCTGGTGTCCAACAGCTTGTAACTTTTCGCCGCAGGACATATTAAATGGTTCGCCGGGGACTTGCCACCGGCCGGGCTGGCGATTCCCAATTTTGAATTTTCCGATCACCAGATCCCCCGATCTTCTCTCTGCGATCTCTGCGGTAAAATTATTTTCCGATCTTCCTCTGTGTTTCTCTGTGTCCTCTGTGGTGAATGGTTTTCCGATGACCCGATGACCCGATTTCCTGATCCTCCAGCTCTTCTCCGTGTCTCCGTGCCTCCGTGGTGGATGTTCTTCTGGCGGAAATCGCGTTCACTTCTCCTGCTCGTCCATCTTCCTCGATTTCCTTCCCCCTTGCATCAGCCGTTCAAACTCCGTCTTCAGCTCAATCACCTCCATCGGACACTCCGGCCAGTTGTTTTCCCAGCACACAATCAAATCGCATTTGTTGGGATCATGCATGTGCGAAACAAAATTCCGGCTGTATTGTTCCAGTTCAATGTCCACCGGTTGCCATACGCCGGGCGCAACCTCGCGCATCGCCTCGCAATCAGGAAAAGCGATCTGGACGCGCGTCACCACAAATCCCAAGTCTTCCGCAATCGATCCAAATAGAAACAGCACGCCCTGCTCGTTGGTCGGCCCATACACCAGCGGCACTCTCATTAGCGGAGGCCCGTAGGTCGGCCGGTCTTTCATGATTTTGGGCTGATTAGGCGTCCTTGTGGCCGTCCTCGACCTCCTTACCGCCTTCCCCGCGTCCCGCAAATGGACGCGCGCCACCTCCAGTACGTCCTCCCATCCGCCCTCCCAGCCCTGCTGTTCTGCCGCAAACAGCAGCCCTGCTGGGACGTCACCCCACGTTCCAAAGCGCGTAAGCAGCGGCTTGGCGCTGTACTTGGCATACATCTCGTACTCGCCGATCTTCGGTACCCTGCCCAGTTTCCGCGTGAGTTCCGCCCAGTCGTTAAACAGCGCATCCATCGGCGTGGTGTATCCGGCGCCGCCTCGTTCCAGGCCGCATGCTTTGAGCGCGGCGGTATACGTCAAAAAGTTTCTGCGGACCCTGGCGCGGGCTAATGCCTGACTTGTCCCTCAGCTCCGGCAGGCTCGGCGCGCGGCCCAGTTCTTCAGCCATTTTCTTGATTGCTTCAAGTATCTCTTCTTTGCTCACGGCCTGCTCCTCATAATGAAAGACATTTGTGACTGGATGCGACCAATCTGGGATCACACCTCGCACGAAAACACAAAGGCTAAATGCCAATGGCTAATTGCTAAGTGCTAAGGCGCTAATTGCTATTTGCTATTTGCTTGTTTTGAAAAGGGTTTGAACACACGTGTCCCCGGGATTAAGGGGCTGTTTTCAAACCACATGAGGCCGCGGTAACTGTGGACCCAACGATGGCCCGCAGACTGCAGGGGTGCTGGCCTTTCCGGGCGTTTCAAGGGTTTTTCCCGCCGATGCCGCTCTCGGTCTTTCATCGCGAATTCTAGGCGAAAAAAATACGGCAGTCAATAGGGTTTTTGGCCAACGATTCGGCGCGAAACGGTACATATTGACAAACTGCGGCCCGGAAACCATTCACTTTTCGCGCGGCTAGGTCGGCCGTTTCGGCTATGTTTTCACCGGCGGGCTTGTGTGGCGCAGCGCCGCGGAGCCGCAACCAAAACGAAATGTTTTTTGGAGCGCAGCCGCCCTCGGCTGCGGGGATAAATCTTGGCGAGCCGAGAAGAATTTGACGAATAGTGGCACAGCCCGGGGTCGAGGCGCCCACGCTATGTTGGTGGAAGAGCGGCCATTTATAGCCGCGAAAAGGATCGCCTTTTTACCGCGCTTTAGCGCTGGCGCCATCCGCCTCGCAGAATGATTTTTCAGCGAACGCTGGCGGCTTGAACTCTGATGGCCGATTCCAGAGTGCCGATTCCAACCACATGCTATCCCGAGCCATGGCGCACAAGATAATCCTGGTCTTCCAAAGTCATGGCGCGAAAGGCGATGGACCGGCTCCGCTGCATTTACAAGAAATCGCGTGATACTTTGTCATCCTGATCGGGTTTATCATCTGTGTAAAATTACGGCTATGAAGCAGCTACCCGATATTTTAAGTTCGGCAAGCTTTTGGGCGCAGATCGCCACAATGTGGGCCGCTGCAGGCGCTTGGTTCACTTATGTAGCAGCCGCTGTTGCTTCGAGACAGCAGACCTACGAAAGCATGATTAACGTAGCAGAGGGGCTTGAGGCCGAACTTGAGTTGGTAAGCCAATGGGCATCCGGAGAAGAAGGGAGCCAAGGCTATATGTCAAAAACCCGAGCCCAACTCACCACCGAACATCCAGACTGGTTCAATCCAAGCCGCGCGGTATTTACGTTTAGTACTCCGACTCTGAATAACCTCACGAGCTCGCAAAACGCAAAATCGCTAACACCAATTGTGCGCCCGTTCGTCATGTTGAATCACTCCATCCGGCGTCTATTTGAAAACCTTGATCGTTATCAAGCATTCGCTTATGGCAATACTGCCATGTACCAATCTGTACTCCGGAAATTTGGACCAGCCCGAACCTCTCCGACAATTCCCGCATCCATGGTGACGCCCCATCCTTCGGTGGCGGGCTTGACATCGGAAGAGCAGGATTACGTCAACCTCATCTTCGGAATGAACGAGACCATTCACCAAAGACTTATTGGGGGTGCCGATTCGACAGATGAGATTTGCCTTTACAAGGCGTTCCGCACTGCCCGAAAAGCGCTATATGACTTCAAAGCAGATTTGAAAAGGGAGCCGCTTCCGGCGTGGTTCTGGCTCTTGCACATCGTGGCTGGTACGATGGCCGCGATTGGTTGCTGGCAGGTCATGAGATGGTTTGGAAAATAGTCTGGCTTTTTGTCGCTGCAACGGCACACCCTGTCATCCTGACCGAGCACGAGCAAGGAACGCGCGAGGGCGAGTGGAAGGACCGCGATAGATTATCCCCGTGCGACGCCGCATCAGGGAGTTCTCTTGAAAATACTTTTCGCTACTCGCCTTGAGCACTTGAGAGATTGACACAGTGCTGACCTATTGAGGCCCCCAAGCGCCGTAGGCGCGACCACAAGTTAGCCCACACTGAAGGCGAGCGCACGCGAAGCCGGAAGTGTGGGTAGACTGCAAAATGAATGGAGCGCCGTAGGTGCGGCACAATCATTTTTAACTGCGCAGCATCTTGAATGCGTGCATCCAATCGTTCTTGGCAAATCCCGGAATGCACCAGAGCATGCACAGCGGTTCAATCGCGCGTGCTGCTTCTGCCGGACCCATGTCTTCTGCTTCCCATCCGAACGAAGTCAATATGGTGACCACTTCTTTTTTAGCCTGTTCGTTGTTGCCGCAAATAAACATGGTTGGCGGCCCGCCCTTCAATTTGGGATTCACCATCAAGGCCTGGCCAACGCTGTTAAAGGCCTTCACAAAATTCGCTTGTGGCGCCGTGCGCTGCAGCTTCTCCATCAGAGATTCGTCAAGCGTGGTGAAAAATTTCAGTACACCATTTTGCGGAGGCGCGTCCGCAATCGGGTTTACGGCATCGATCACGGTCTTGCCTGCGGCATACGCGGAAACAGTTTTGACCACGTCCTCGGCCACGCTGCCCTTCACGGCCAGAACCAGAATGTCCGCGCCCCTGGCGGCATCTTCATAGGTTGTAATCTCGCCGCTCCAGTCGGTTTTCTTGCCGGGTGTCTTCGTCCCGATTACCACCTGATAGCCATGCTTCTGCAGCCCCTGCGCCAGCGTGATGCCCACTCCCCCTGAACCGAGTACCGCTACTTTTTTATTCATAGACCTCCTTGGATGCCGCCAGCTCTCTCTTCGCATCTTGGAATTTCAAGTTATCGAAATTGAACCGCTCTACATACGTAACATGGCGCCGACTCGGGCAGCTCGGCCGCAGAACAACGCAACCGAGTGCTGGGAACTCTATTCGCCAAGTTTTGTACTTCGGGCTTTTCTCCGTGCCTCCGTGTCTCCGTGGTGAGATTTTGGGTTAGAATCCCTCAGAGGACACACATGGCAGAACCGACTTATGAAGAGATGAAAGCCCGCCTTGCTGAACTGGAGAAGCAGGTCGCAACCAAGCGCACCGGAGCAATGGAATTCCGTGTCAGCGAAAAAGGCGGTGTCAGCGTCTATGGCCTGGGACGTTTCCCGGTCACGCTCTACTTTGAACAATGGACCCGCCTGCTTGACCAGGCCGACAATCTCCGCGCTTTTCTGGAAGAAAACAAATCCAAGCTCAAACTGAAAGAACCAAAGTAAGCGGCAAAATCTCACCACTGATCAACACGGATGACACTGATCTGAAGGAGTAGCTTGGGCCATTCTTTTTGGAAAGGAATATCCGCTCTTATTCCAGCTTCACGCGCTTGCCTCGGGTTTTTCTCCGCGTCTCCGCGCCTCCGCGGTAAGACTTTGGTTTTCTCCGTGTCTCCGTGGTAGATTTTTGCCTTTCCGATCAGTGTCATCAGCGTTGATCAGCGGTGAGATTTTTTGCCTTTCCGATTTCGGCGATGTCGCGCGATCACGGCGATTCCGGCGATTCTCTCCATTTCCACTCAGCAAACCGCTTCCGCAATTCCGTCTTCAGCAATTTCCCCGTCGAGGTATGCGGCAAGTCGTTGACGAAAACAAAATCGTCCGGCATCTGCCACTTGGCGAACTTCGCGCTCAGAAAATTTCGCAGCTCATCTGCCGTCACTTGCGTTCCATCTTTCAACGCGACTACTGCCAGCGGACGCTCCTGCCATCTGGGATGCTGCACCGCAACAACTCCCGCCTCGCGCACGGCCGGATGGCTCATCAGCGTATTTTCTAGGTCGACCGAACTGATCCACTCGCCGCCGGACTTGACCAGATCCTTGCTGCGGTCCACCAGCTTGATGCAGCCATCGGCATCCATGGTCGCGACGTCGCCGGTGCGAAACCATCCGTCGGCTGTCCAGCGGTCACGCGTCTCCGGCGCGTTGTAGTAACTGCCGGCAACCCACGGCCCGCGGACTTCCAGTTCGCCCATGGTCTGCCCATCGCATGGTGCGTCGCCGCGTTCATTGCGAATGCGGACATCAACAAACGGCAGCGGCCAGCCTTGCTTGGATCGCATGGCATACTGCTGGTCTTGCGGTAATCGCAGCGCGGCCGGCGGCAAGCGTGACGCCGTGGCCTGCGGTGACGTCTCCGTCATGCCCCAAGAATGAATAATGTGGAAGCCATAGAGATCAAGGTTGCGAATCAAGCTTTCCGGCGGCGCGGTGCCTCCGCAAAGAATGCGGACCTGACGCGCGGGCTTCCAATTCCTGCGTTTTTCCAACGTCTGCAGCACGCCCAGCCAGACGGTCGGGACAGCGCAGGTCATCGTTACGCCTTCACGCTCAATCAATTCAAGCAGGCTTTCCGCATCCAGATGCGGTCCCGGCAGCACGTACTTTGCGCCGACCATCGCCGCCGTGTAGGAAAATCCCCAGCCATTGGCGTGGAACATGGGCGAAGCCAGCAGGACTGTGTCATGCTGCGAGAAGGCGCATGAATCCGCCATGGCCTGGCTCATGCTGTGCAGCACCTGCGAACGGTGCGAATAAAGCACGCCCTTGGGATTGCCTGTGGTCCCTGACGTATAGCACATGCTGGCGCCGTCATTCTCGCTCAAGGCAGGCGGGTTGAAGTTGCCGCTGGCGCGCTTCAGCCAGTCTTCATAATCAATGTATCCGTGCTGTACAGCTTCCCCGGGATGGCGGACCACAATGATGCGGTCAAACTTTACCTTTGCCACAAATTTTTCCAGCACCGGCAGCAAAACGTCATCCACGATCAGGAAACGGTCCTGCGCGTGGTTCGCGATCCACGCAATTTCGTCCGGATGCAGCCGCAAATTCAGTGGATGCAGCACGCCTCCCGCAGCGGGAATGCCAAAGTAGGATTCCAGATGCGCGTAGTGGTTCCACATCAGCGTGGCCACGCGCTCGCCTTTCTTTAAGCCCAGCGATTGCAGACATTCCGCCAGTCGCAATGCGCGCTGGTGCAACTCTCCCCAGTTGGTGCGATGCATGGAGCGGTTCGGCAGCCGCGAAACAATTTCCACATTCGCGGCGTATCGCCCCGCGCGCTCCAGCAATGCCGTAAGCGTGAGCGGATAATCCATCATCGTGTGGATGGTATCGGTTGAGGGCATTGAGGGCATTCTATCTAAAGAATACAAACAGTGAGTTCAAATATTGCCCTATGCACGACCGGTACTTGGGCTTACCCCGTGGCCTGCATGGGCGGGGCCGCATTGAGCGGGACACGAGCGTAAATTGTGGTGCCCAGATTAGGCTGCGATTCGATATAGAGATTCCCATTCACAAGCGCCAGGCGCTCCTCCATGCTCACAAGGCCAAGCCCCAGATTCTCCTTTACAGCTTCACTATCAAAGCCGGCCCCGGAATCACTCACGCTGAGCCAAATCTCATTCGGCATTCCCCATAAGCGCACGACGAACTTTTTTGCGCCGCTGTGTTTTGCCGAATTGTGAAGGGCCTCTTGCAGTACCCTGAAAAGAGAAAGGGGAATGTTCGGCGGCAAGGAAGCGGGTACATTATCGCTTTTGAAGTCGATCTCCATATGTTGCCTCTCGCCAAATTCCCGGCAGAAGCCTTTTACGGCGGCGGCGATTCCCAGATAGTCCAATCGTGCAGAGTGCAATTCATGCGATAGCGATTGAGTATCGGAAGCTATCTCGCCTGCCTGATTAGCCAATTGTTCCAGTCTGTCCCGGACCTCTGCGGGCAAATGGTTGGCGTCGCCGTGGAGTCGGTCCAATTCCACGGTCAACAACGCAAGGCGCTGACCAATGTCATCGTGAAGTTCTCTGGCAATTCGGGTACGTTCCTGTTCCTGCGCCTCAATTAATCTGAATCTCGCGCTCAAAAGGGCGGCTTCAGCCCGTTTGCGATCGGTAATGTCAGCCACCATGCCTACACTGCGCAATATCCGGCCTTCTTCGTCAAAGTGAGCAATGCTGTGTCGCTCCAGCCACATCTCCGTATAATCCGGACGAATGATGCGATAGCTGATTTTAATAAAGGGATTTTCAGGAGTCAGGGCCTCAATTGCTGCCACAACTCTTTCCCGGTCGTCGGGATGGATCCTGCAAAGTGCCTCCTCACGGGTGAGGCGTACTGAGTGGTCGATGCCCAATATGTTGCTGGATTCTTCTGAGCGCACGATCAGGTCAGTTGCCGCGTCCCACTCATAGGCAAACATCTTTCCCGCTTGAGCTGCCAACCGCAAGCGCTCTTCACGGTTGCGCAAAATGGTTTCCTGGAGCTTGCGTTCTGTAACATCGCGCTCAATAGAGGATAGACCGACAACTTTGCCTTCCGGAGTGAAAATTGGCGAAGCGGTGATTGAGACCGTAACCAGTTTGCCATTCTTTTTGCGCCGTACCGTCTCAGAATGGCCCAGGGAGTGGCCCTGCTGCACCTTCTCCATTGCCTGGGTACAAATGCTGAAACGCTCAGGAGGTATAAGAACGAAAACCGACTGGCCGATCATCTCATCAACCGTGTAGCCGTAAAGCTTTTCCGCGCCTTTGTTCCAATCTGTAATTAATCCAGAGATGTCAGTCACAAAGATGGCGTCGTCGGAGGCTTCCACAATGGCGGCGAATCGAAGGCGCGTCTCCATGGCCGCCTGTTCACGCACCTGCCGCTCCCGTTCCTGCTGGGCGCGTTCCCGTTCCGCTATAAATGCCGCCACTACCATTCCAGAGACTGAAAGCACGGCAAAGAAGATATCCAGCAGTACAGCATTGATGAAGGCCGTATTTTGCGCGAACGGCCCGTAGCCCAGGCCGGTTTCTACCGTGGCGATGGCGGCGACGAAGAGAGTCGCGAGCGAGGCGCCGCTGATTCCAAAGCGGAGTGCTGCCCAGATTACGATCGGAAGCACGGCAAAAGCCATTACGTGCAGCTTCACTTCCAGTAGCAGATTGTCGTGGAAGATAAGGAGTGATGTCACCGTCAGAAGCACCAGGAGCGTAACAGACTCGGTGACGCGGTCCCAACGCCGGATCTTCAACAGGCTGACGGCAGTTAATATGAGTGGTGTTACCAGCAACCCTCCCGTTGCGTCTCCCAGCCAGTAGATCAGCCATGCCGGACCGAGTCCCGAATAACCCTCGATGTGAGTTGCATACAGAACTGAAACCCCAATGGTTGCGGAGATCAGGGCGCTTCCGAACGCGCCTATGACGATCATTGCTAGCGCATCCCGCAGGCGTGAGAATGATGATTCGAAGTCGGCTATGCGGCGGAGAAAAAAAGTGCCCATTACCGCTGCCAGCGTTGAACCTGAGGCCTGACCCAGCGCTGCAACAGCGGGAACTGGACTTAGGAAGTCAACCAAAAATACCCCGATGAAGATCCCGGGCCAGATGCGATAGCCATAGAGTAAGACCGCCGCCAGCGCCACCCCGAACGCGGGCCAAACCGGCCCTATATTGCCGCTTCTGATACCAATGGTGGCCTGCCCGAGCTTGCCGGCCAGAAAACAAGATACGAGGACAATGGCTATTAGGGCGAGATATTTCCCTGTCTCTCTGGGACGGACTTTGTCTGACGCGTGAATCATGGACCCTTCTGCGCCCAGCGGGGCGGAACGCGTCCTTACACAACATGACGCGTCGAACAAACCGGAAGAAGGCCAACTCAACCCATTGCAAACACACAAAGGTTCTACCACTTCCCAAGAAAAGTGCAACATAAATGCGACAATTCATCTACGAAGAAGAAGACGCGATACTTCCTGGGTTCAACTGTCAGTTTTAACAGTGGCAAAACCCCGCCGAAAATGACTGATTTACCGGCTGGAACGTTGGAACCGCGAGAGATGTTGGATGAGCTTCTGGAAGTCCTGCGGCGGAGCACATTCGATCACAATTCTTTCTTCCGTGCGCGGATGAACAAACTCAAGATGCTCGGCATGCAGTGCCACGCGATCAATCAACTGCTCTTCCGCTTCTTTGGGATGATATTTTCTATCACCCATCAGCGGATGGCCTACGGCGGAAAATTGTGCGCGGATCTGGTTTTGTAATCCTGTAACCAGTTCCACGCGGACAAGGGTGGCATCGGCAAAGGCGCGCTCAACGGAATAGCGCAGCTCGGCGCGGGCAGCTTCAGGATCGCGCACCGTCCGCAACTGCTGGTACATGCCTTCACGCCGAAAATAGTGGACCAGCGTGCCTGATTCTTGTTTGAGGCGGCCGCGTACTATAGCCAGATATTTTCTTACCGGCGTGTGCGCCAGAAACTGACGGATGAGACTGTCCCGATCACGGTCTGTTTTGGCAAAAAGCAGAATCCCGGAAGCAAATCGATCAATGCGATGCACCACCAGCGCGCGTTGCCGCTTGGGCTTAAGTTCGGCAATCAACAGTGACAACGCCGATGGAACGTCAGACCCTTTGATCGGCACCGCCAGCAGCCCCGCCGGCTTGTTAAGCACAATCACGGCATCGTCTTCATAGAGCACGGCAACTTCGCGGGAAGGGCGTGGCCGCCTCCGGGCGCTGCCACGATCACTGCGTCGATCCGGGCGTTGTTTTTGTCCACGCACTTCACGGCGGTCGCCGCGTTCGTTCTGGCGATCTGGGCGCTCTGGCTTTTCCCTGCGCCTGTGAGAATGTCGTGAAGGCTTTTTCATTGGATTTGCGATGGATTCATTATCGAGCGATGTTGTTCACAAGCGCAACTTTGGATTGTCCTTGCGGTAGTCGCGACTCTGTCCTACTCATCCCGCAACGCCAGTATCAGATCGACACGCATCGCCCGACGCGCGGGAATGTAGCTGGCTGCCAACGCCAGTGCCGCAAGTAGGCCAATTACCACGGCAAACGTCAGCGGATCTGTGCGGTGGACGCCATAGATAAGGCTGCCAAGGAACCGGCTTGAAATGATTGAGAGAAAAATGCCGACGCCTGCGCCGAGCACGGCAAGCCATGCCGTCTGCTTCAGCACAAGGTTGCGGACACTGGCCTGCGTGGCGCCAATGGCCATCCTGATTCCGATCTCGCGCGTCTTCTCCCGCACCATGTAGGCGATCACGGCAAAAAGGCCAAGCGTGGTCAGCAAAACCGCCAGCGCAGCGAGACCTCCAAGCAAGGTGATGGCGACGGTCCAGTCACCCAGCGCGCCGGGAAGAGCGTTGCTGAACATGTGTACCGAACGGATCGGCTGATCAGGATCAATGGTCTGCAGCACAGCCGCTACGGATTTGCGGACGGCAGCGACAGAGTCGCGTGTGTGGACTAGCAGTTCCATGTTAAAGAATGCCATTTGCGAATATGGAACATAAACCGCTGGCGGCGGATCTTCATTGATTCTGCCGCGCACGTCCGCCACCACGCCCACAATGCGGCGCGGTTTTTTCTGGCCGTTTACGTCATTGCGCGTCAGCACAATCACCTGTCCCATGGGGTCTTTATCCGGCCAGTATTTTTGCGCCATAGCTTTGTTGATCACGCAAACCGGTGCGGTGTCGCCGCGATCAGTGTCGGCAATAAAGCGGCCGCGCAGCAGAGGAAAGTTCAGGGCGGAGAGCATATGTGAATCGGACAGGCGCAGCGCGACATCGTAAAACTCTCCAGCGGCGGCATTGCCTTCCACGAGCTGAAAAGTTACGTTAAAGCCATCGTCGAGCGGAAGCACGTGGGTTGCAGTGGCGTCCATCACTCCGGGGAGCGCACGGACTTTTTCCGTGACCTGTTCATAGAAACGGGCGACGTCAGAGTCGCGCTGATAGCGGATACGCGGAAGCGGAAGCGCCACTTCTACCCGATTGTCAATATCAAAGCCCAGCGGCACGTGGCGAAGCGCCTGAAAGCTACGCGCCACCAGAATGGTCCCGGCGAGCAACACCACGGAACAGGCAATCTCCGCGATAGCCAGCGATTTGCGCAGGCGGCGGCCCTTCACATCCACGGTGGTGCCGGAGGAAGCTCGGCGCAACATATCATGCTGCTCAGCCCGCACCACAGCCAGAGCGGGCAGCAACGCAAACACGATTCCCACGATTACCGAAACGCCAAAGGTGAACAGCAACACCGGCCAGCTTAGATTTGCGCCGCTCAAGTCTGGAGATTCCCATCCCAGTTGCCAGAGAAGTAATTTCTTGCCGGCAGCGCCAATGGCCAAGCCTGCTGCGCCCGCGGCGGTTCCCAGGCAAATGCCTTCCGTCACCAACTGGCGCACCAGATTGACTGGCTTCGCCCCCAGCGCCAGGCGAATGGCAAGTTCGCGGCTCCGTCCTGTTACCCGTAGCAGCATAAGATTGGCCACGTTGGCGCAAACCACCAGCAGCACCAGCCCTACAACGGCGAATGAAACCATCAGCATCTGTTGCATGTCGCCGGTAAGAGATTTCTGCAATGGCATAATTGCCGCTCCGCCGTAGACATCGCTTGCGGTATGCGCCTGACGTAACGCTGCGGCAACGCGATTCAGGTCGTCATAGGCCTGCGCGGTGGTGACCCCAGGCTTGGCGCGTGCAATCACCTGGAGAAAACGCGAGTCGCGCCACAGCATCCGGTCCGGCCTGATCTGTTGTTGCAGCGGAACCCAAAGCTCAATCTCTTCACGATAATCGGTTTTGGGCGGCATGATGCCGATCACAGTAAATGGACCGCCATTGAGCCCAATCACCTTGCCCACAATCGCTGGATCAGCGTTAAAGCGGCGCCGCCACAACTTATCGCTCAGGATCACCACCGGCGCTGCGGCGGGAGCGTCATCTTCTGGACGAAACTCGCGTCCATGTTCGGCATGCACACCCAGAACGTTGAACCATCCAGCGGAAGAACCTGCACCCCAGACATGCTCGGGCTGTCCGTTGCCGGTAAGGTTGTAATGAAAACCCGATGAAGCCGCCATGCCGGTAAAGGCGCGGCTCTGCTTTTGCCAGTCAATAAAGTTTGCCGGTGAAACATCGGCCAGCGTGGAGGAGTCGCCCGGAGTCTTCGTCTCTGAGAGTCGCAGCAGATGTCCTGGGTCCGGATAGGGCAGCGGACGCAGCAGCAACACATCAATCATGCTGAAGACAGCAGTGTTTGCGCCGATGCCAAGCGCCAGCGTGACCATGACGACCAAGGAAAATCCAGGCGCTTTTCGCAATGAACGGAAAGTGTAAAAGAGGTCCTGAAGAAGGGACATACCGGGCTACCGAGCGCGAGTGTAGCACGGCGGAACGTGGATGAAAGGCTTGCAGCAAGACAATTTAGCGCGGTCCTATAACCTAAGGACGATGACCTAACACTCTGAAGCGCGGCGGCTAACCTCTGCCGCGGAACTGGATGATCTTTCGCCGGTCACGCTTTGATGGGCGTCCGGTCGGCATGGGTTCAAACTGCATCGCTGCCTTGCGTTCGGCTGCGGCTTTCAGGCGCGCTTCCTTGCTTTCCTCCGTCTCGCGATAGAGCGTTTGCGCCACTGATGCCGGGCCGCGTACTTCACTGAGTTGCAGGACATCCACGTGAAAGTCGCCGCCATTATTGGTGATCCGGAGTTTGTCACCGATGCGGACTTCGCGCGCCGGCTTGGCCAGCTGTCCGTTGGACTGAATCCTGCCCAGCTCACAGGCCCGCGCCGCAAGAGCGCGCGTCTTGAAGAACCGGCCGGCCCAAAGCCATTTGTCGATGCGTACGGAAGGCATGAAGGTATTGTCCTATAAGATCTGTTTTCCTGTACCACCGTTCTCCTGTACCGCAGCCGCACTGCTATTTTCGGGCGAACCTCAGCCAATGTCGGCCTTCGCGCTCACTCGGCAACTGGCTACTTTGCCAGTTGTTGTCACCCAACAATTCAGTGATTCTCTTCGCACCGACCGGGCTTTGATCGCCCGCAGTCGTCAGTTGTCTGGGTCTGTCCGTGGACTTGCACGAGGAGGTTGCCGTGAGATCAATCCTTGTTGAACGAATCGAAGCTGAAAGAATCGAATATCCAGCCAGTTTAGCAGGGCCAAACACGCGATTCTGCATTCCTAGAATCGCTTTCATTAGCCTTTTAATCCTTGTGATGTTCACTCGCAGCTTCGGCCAAGAGACCGCATCAACGCCGCCTCGTCCCAAAGTAGGTTTGGTGTTGGAGGGCGGAAGTGCTCTGGGGTTGGCCCATATCGGAGTCATAGAGTGGCTGGAGGACCATCGGGTCCCGGTGAACTACGTGGCTGGAACCAGCATGGGCGCTCTGGTAGGCGGGCTCTATGCAACCGGTCACTCATCCTCGGAAGTGAAAGCACTGATCAAGACGATCGACTGGGATCGGGTATTGGCAGGTCAAACTCCTTACAAGAACCTTTCTTTTCGCCGCAAAGAGGACGCCACGGAATACCCCAATCGTCTGGAGTTCGGCCTCAGAGAAGGGCTGGAGTTCCCGGAAGGATTTAATTCTGGCCAGGAAGTCATGATGATCCTGGATCGGGTTGCACTACCGTACTCCAGCATCAAGGACTTCAACGATCTTCCCACTCCATTTGCCTGCGTCTCCACGAACCTGGTGACAAATCAACCCTACGTTTTTCGACGGGGATCACTTTCGCTTGCGCTGCGTGCCACCATGTCACTGCCGGGAATCTTCGATCCTATAAGGTCGGACGGACAGATCCTCGCCGACGGCGGCCTGATGGATAATCTCCCAGTGGACGTGGCTAAAAGCATGGGGGCCGAGGTGACGATCGCGGTTCACCTTGAAACCGGCAAAATAGATCCCAAGGAATCGATGTCTTCTTTTGGAGTGCTGGGCCGCTCCATCAGTGTTGTAATTGCGGCCAATGAGCTCCGCTCCATGGAAAAAGCGGACATGCTTATCTCTATTCCGCTCGAGAAGTTTAGTTCAATGCAATACAACCGGGGCGAGGAGCTTATTAAGGCCGGCTATGCAGCGGCGGAATCTAAGGCCGCAGTGCTCAGGACCCTTAGTGTCGATGAGCCGACCTGGCAAGCTTATCTGGCGCAGCGCGCGGCGCGCCGCCTCACCGCTCCTGTTCCTCAGTTTGTGGAAGTGGTTGGAACCAGCCATGAACTAGAGAATGCCATCAAAGCTGATCTAAAAGACGACATTGGAAAACCGGTTGAACCGGCAGCCTTAAACGAACAGTTATTGGATATGAAAGGGGAAGGACGCTTTTCAAGCTTTAGCTACCAGATGACAAATCGAGACAACAAGTCCGGCCTGTTGATCACTGCCACGGAAAAAACCTATTCGCCGCCAATTGTGCAACCGCTTCTTCTGTTAGGTGGTTCAAATTTCAGCGGCGTTGATTTCAGCGCGGGCGCGCGTGTTACCTTCCTGGATTTTGGCAGCTACCGGGCCGAACTGCGTAATGACTTGATCATCGGGTCGCACTATGGCATCTACAGCCAGTATTACCGTCCATTCAATACCAGCAGCAAGTGGTTCATAGCGCCGGCTGTGTTCGCCAGCTACCTGCAATATCCTATCTATAGCAAAGATGTTTTTCTTGCTCAGTACAGCAAGAACTCCGTGGGGGGAGGCCTTGAAGTTGGTTATGAGTTCGGCCGTGCTGCGCAACTCACTTTGGGTTACACCGGCGCCAAGGAGAGTCTCGTGCCGAAGGTCGGGGACAAAACTGTTCTCCCTAATGTTTCCGGCCGTTTCGGCGAAACCAAGCTTCGTTTTGCACTGGATGAGGTAGACAATCCGGTCATCCCTCGCACTGGAGAGTACATGGACGTGAGCGCCTCATGGATGGATGCGAACCCCGGAGCAGCTCACTCATTTCCCACGGTTGAAGGCGGAGCGCATAAATTCATAAAGCTGGATGGGCGCTCTTCGGTCTACTTTGGAGCGAAGGGAGGAACTACATTCGGCAATCAGCTGGTGGGGGTACCCCTGTTTTCATTGGGTGGCCCGGAGATATTTGAGGCTTACGGTGAAAACGAATTGCTAACCGACCAATATTACCTTTTCCAGGCCGGGTATCTTCGCAAAGTAGCCAAGTTTCCGGTCCTGCTCGGCGAGGGGCTCTATTTCAACACGCTGGTGGAAGCGGGCAGGGTTTTCGCCCCGCCGTTTAAGTCACAAACGCCAGGCGATGTGATTGCCGCACTCGTGGCCAATACAATATTCGGGCCGATAGAGTTCGGCGGCGCGGTTGGAGCGGCGGGGCATCGCCGCGTGTTCTTCAAATTGGGCCGGATATTCTAACGTCCAACAAGAAAACGGGCTGGCATATTGCCAGCCCTCAAGTGTTCTGTATACCGTCGCGTTCGCGTTAAGGTGTAACGGTCAATGTACCGTTCGAGATTGACACTGCATAATTGCTGATTTTGCCGGATCCGTCCTTCAGCGTGGGAACGATTGGATATGTTCCCGCCTGGCTGCCGGTGGTGGCTGGGCTGTCCTGGGTTGCGGTAATGTCCTCACCGTTTTTGACTCCCTGGACCGTGCCGGTGAAGGTGGGGTTGGGTTGTCCAGCGGTGCGCGCCGTGTCATCGGCGATGACGAGCAGCGGCGCAGGTGTAACCGTTAGAGTGCCGTTGTTGATGATCACGGTGTAGTTGCTCAGTTTGCCATCCGGATCAACCAGGGTAGGAACGATCAGGTAATCTCCTACCGGGCTGCTGGAAGCGGCAACGGTGCTGAAAATCGCCGTGATGTTGTCACCAGTCCTGAGGCCAGTGATGGTTGCGGCAAATTCCGGGTTTGGATCACCATAAAACCGGCCGGAATTGATCGCAGTCACCACAAGCGTTGCTGTTTGCGCGTGCGCGGCCACAGAACTAGCCAGCATGGCCAACAGCAGGGCCGTGACGAACAAGGTGACGGAGTTCGAACGTTTACTCCTGCTGGTGGGCAGGAGAGTGGTGGTAGTGTTCTTCAGGGCGTTCATATTCTTATTTGTTCTCCCGAATGTCTCAGATGAGACGGACAACACGCGATTCATACGAACTATGCGAACCGCGTTTTCGGTCTGGCCTAACCGAAGCCAGACACGAAACTGTTGAAGGGATTTTGAGCCCGGAAGGACGGTGCTTTCTCTGGTCCCCTGGCGTCGTCGGCCGCAATGCCTGAATCCGGCGCTGCTGCGCAACAACACCAATGCGTGCACTTCAAAAAAAACTTGTTGAAGGGAGGAGCCCGGAGAAGATGCTGCCTCTTGCCCTAAGGAAAATCGTGAAGAGCATAGCACGTGGGAAGCAGATTAAGGAAAAACTTAACTTAAAATAACATTAAAATTTCTAAAAAATCGACCTAATAAAAAAGAGGCTGGTTGAAGAAAAAACCAACCTCTTCTGATGGTGGGACCTGCAATGCGGCTTACTTTTTAGATGGCGCCGCATGCGTTCGTAAAAAACAAAACCGCCTGGAGTGAGCAGGCGGTCTAAATTTAAAAGGTGAACTTCTGCTATCCGGCCTTTTCCATCGCCGGCAGAGACACGTCGCGGCGCTCCACCATTTCTTTGGTGACTTCAAATTCCTTCACGCGCTTCTGGCTGGGCAGGTGATACATCAAGTCCAGCATCAGTTCTTCCAGGATCATGCGCAGCCCGCGAGCGCCCACCTTGCGCGCCATGGCTTCACGCGCGATAGCAGCGAGTGATCCATCAGAAAAGCGCAGCTTAACGTTTTCAAACTCAAACATACGCTGGTACTGCTTCACGATGGCATTGCGCGGACGGGTAAGGATTTCGATGAGCGCTGCTTCGTCCAAGTCATTGAGAATACCGACGACAGGCAGGCGGCCGACAAATTCGGGAATCAGGCCAAAGCGGACCAGGTCCTGGGGCTCGGCTTTTTGCAGCAATTCAGTGTCACGCTTGCTGGCTTCAGTGAACTCTTTTTCCTTGGCTTCACTGGTGCGGAAGCCCATGGACTTTTTGCCGATGCGCCGGGCCACAATCTTTTCCAGCCCAACAAAAGCGCCGCCGCAGATAAAGAGAATGTTGGTGGTATCTACCGGGGTAAATTCCTGGTGCGGATGTTTGCGTCCGCCCTGCGGAGGAACGTTGGCTACAGTGCCTTCCAAAATCTTAAGGAGCGCCTGCTGCACGCCTTCACCACTCACGTCGCGCGTGATGGAGGGGTTTTCATCCTTGCGGCCGATCTTGTCGATCTCGTCGATATAAATGATGCCGGTCTGCGCGCGGCCCACGTCGCCATCAGCGGCCTGCAACAATTTCAAAACAATGTTTTCTACGTCCTCGCCAACATAGCCGGCTTCAGTAAGCGTGGTGGCGTCCACAATGGCAAAAGGCACATCCAGCATGCGGGCCAGAGTCTGGGCCAGCAGCGTTTTGCCCGTGCCCGTGGGGCCGATGAGCATGATGTTGGATTTCGTGAGCTCCACCTCACCAGACTTGGTGCGGTTCATGTGGATCCGCTTGTAATGGTTGTAGACCGCGACAGAAAGCTTTTTCTTGGTCTGGTCCTGCCCGATGACGTACTCATCGAGGAACGTTTTGACCTCTTGCGGCTTGGGCAGATGGTTGGGAGCGGCTGCGGCATGCGATTCCGTGCGGTCGTCTTCCAGAATGGAGTTGCAGACGGCAACGCACTCATCGCAGATGTAAGCCCGGGGATAATCGCTGGGTGACGAGATGAGCTTGGCAACGGCGTCCTGCGACTTATGGCAGAACGAGCAACGAAGGGTTTCTTCCGGCGTCCTGGGCTTCACAATCTTGCTCCTTGGTTCAGTCGGGCCTTGTATCTGGCCAGCGGCCCATCTGACCTCACTACTGTAACGCTACTTGTGCTTGTAAATAATATCGTCGATGATGCCGTATTCTTTGGACTGTTGTGCGTTCATTATAAAGTCACGCTCAACATCTTTTTCCACCTTTTCCAGCTTTTGCCCGGAGTGCTTGGCAATGAGCTGGCTGGTGATTTCGCGCATCCGCAGAATCTCTCTAGCATGTATATCAATATCCGTGGCTTGGCCGCTAAGGCCAGACATTAAGGGTTGATGAATAAGAATCCTAGAAGTGGGTAGGGCGAAACGCTTATTAGGGGCACCAGCGCAAAGTAACAAGGCCGCCATGCTGGCCGCCTGGCCGCAGCAAATCGTCATCACGTCCGGGCGCACGAACTGCATGGTGTCATAGATCGCCATGCCCGCCGTGATCGAACCGCCGGGGGAGTTGATGTAAAGCTGGATGTCTTTTTCCGGGTCTTCCGCCTCAAGAAACAGCAGCTGCGCGATCACCAGGTTCGCGATTGTGTCATCAATGGGTGTGCCAATAAAAATGATGTTGTCGCGCAGAAGCCGCGAATAAATGTCATAAGCCCGTTCTCCACGGCTGGTCTGCTCTACTACCATCGGTACAAGTGCCATAAGATCGCTTTATCCTTCCGTCTGCAAAGCCGGTCAATGCCCGGCGGGAAAAAATTGAATTACTAATTTGAGTTCGAATACAGCAAGTTTAACGCTTTTTCGCTTCGCATGCGGTCGCGTAAACGCTCCACGGCATTATCTTCCGTGAGACGCTTCCTTACTTCCTCAACCGGCTGCTGCATCTGGACCGCCATGGCCTCGATTTCATTATTCAGCTCTTCATCGCTCACCTGGATATTTTCCTTAATGGCGATCTTGGCCAGCAGCACGCTCGACTTCACTTCTTTTACCGCAAATTCTTCCTGTCCGGCACGCAGCCGCCCAAAGTCCATCCGACGCATATCCTCTGTCTTCATGCCCTGTGCCGCCAGCGCGCGTAAGCCGCGCTCCAGACGCAAATCAATCTGGTGTTCGACCATCGACCGGGGAACAGGGAAGTCATGCCTGGCCAAGAGCTCTTCTATCAACTTGTCTTTAGTTTCATGCTCCGTCTTGTGCTTCAGCTCGGCTTCCATGTTTTCCCTGAAGCGCTGTTTCAGGTCGCCCAGGTTCTGGAAATCGGGGCTGAGCTCCTTGGCGAATTCGTCATTCAGCTCCGGCAGCGTCTTGTTCTTAATGGCGTTGACCTTTACTTTGTAATCGAATGTAATGCCGGCCAGCCGCTTGTCATAAAAGTCTTCAGGATAAGACACTTCAAAGCTGCGCTCTTCGCCGGCCTTGGCTCCCGCCAAATTCTTGCTGAATTCCGGGATGGTATTGGCCCCGCCGATTTCCACCAGCACATCTTCCATCTCCACCGGCTCAGTGGCGGTATCTTTTTGGTCTGCAGTTCCGGCGGCAGCGTCTTTTCCTTCGGCGGTCTTGTCTTCAGTGTCCTGGGCTTCGGGTTCGTCGTCGGGAAGGTTTTTGGGTCGCGCCTCGAATGACACTTGAACAAACTCGCCATTCTGCGCGCCGCGCTCTTCGTCGACGGGATCGAAGCTTGCCTGCTTTTCCTGCAACAGCTTTATCTCGTGATCAACCTGCTCGTCGGTAACGGTCACGGCGGGCTTTTCGACTTTAATGGCTTTATAGTCAACCAAGTCGAATTCCGGCAGCACTTCAAACGCGGCTTTGAACTTGATGGGCTCGCCGGGAGTAAATTCCAGTCCATATATATGAGGTTGAGAAACGGGCCGGTATCCGCCCTTGAGCACTGCCTCACGGAAATATTGCGGCACCAGCTTTTCCACCACGTCACTGGTGATTTCGCTGGAAAAGCGGTTACGCACCATGCTGGCCGGAACTTTGCCTTTGCGAAAGCCGGGGATACGGGCCTGTTTGGAGTACTGCTGCACCAGCGCTTCCTGATGCTTGACCACCACGTCGGCGGGGATTTCTACCTCAATCTCGCGCTTGCAAGCGGGATCCATGGGCGGAGGCCCCGAGGGATGCGTGTGGCCGGGCTCGCCGTGAGCATGATCGTGCTGGCCTTCAAGTGCCTGCGCTTCAGTTGTTTGGCCCTCTTCCATCTGCGGCTGCTGCTCAGAGGCAGGGTTCTCAGAATTATCAAGTGCGTTCTGTTCTGCTGCGTTATCCAAGTGATTTCCTTATCGGTGCCGACGTTCTGCTGATGCTGAAAGACACGGAAAAACTGGGGATTTCCGGCACATACCCCGAGTAATCAGTTTAAGAGACGTTGCGGTAGGGGTCAAATGGGACCTGTCCGGTGACGCTCCAGAGGGTCGGCGGACATCGCCATGGCATGAGCGAATCTGCAGTTTGCGTAGCCCATTGCAGCTGAATTCTCTCTGGAGAATTCTTGAAGCGCGATGGCCCTACGGAACCGAAGTATTAAGAATTAAAATATTCCAATCTTTCATTGACCCGTCCTGTCTACTCAGCTTATGCTTTCAACAACTGCTTCCCCCAAAGCAATTGCCAAAAAATTGGAAGGCTTTGAAGTCTTAGATTAAGAGCCTTTTTGCGATAGTCGACGGATAACCCAGGAGTATCGTAAGCGAATTGACGTGCGGGAAAGCCGTGGCGCGCCGATGCTCGTAGCCTAACCCTGCCTGGCTCACAACTTCCGGACCCTCAACCATGGGCGGGCGAATCTCATCTGGGATATCCCTCCCCATGCCGAAATTGAACATTTCATGAGTTAGCAGAAGGCCCGCAGCCAAGTTATTGGCTCGCTAAGTAGTCGTCCGCTCACCTATGCCTGAGGCATGGGACGCAGATGTTTGCCTCAAAAAGGCTTCAGGGCTAGAGCACCGACTGTTCGTAGTAGGACTAAGCACATGAACGCTGCTCATGAGATGAAATCGATGATTGCAGGGAAAGCAAAAACATAAAGGAGCCTGTATGTATTACAACGCGAACGGCGAGAAAGTCTCGCGAGCACGATGGAAAGAGATGTACAACGCCTTTAAAAACCGGCAGGAATTGGTAAAAGCCGGTCTGACCAGCCGGCGTGACCTGATGAAAATGGGCCTGCTCACTGCAGGCGGAATGCTGATTGCCAAGAAAGGCCTCAGCACACGCGCCTGGGCAGATACATGGGGCAGCGGCCGTTGCTATTCCGGAACCAGTGGCTGCGGAACCTGCGCCAGCCCGTCAACCCGTCCATGGGTCGCGAACATGCCGATTCCGACGGTGAAGCAGCCAATCGCGCTTTCCGCGCTGACTGGCCCCGCGCCGACCATCGCACCGAACAACGCCATCAATCCTGCCACTGGCATTGCTTATGAAGGGCGCACCCGCGCGCACCAGTCGCCCATTGGCAGCAACGGCAATCTGCCGTTTCCGGCCGCAACGGTTTATCAGATCAACCAGCAGGTAGCAAACGTGAGCATGCATCCTGACCTGCCGATGCAGCGGCTCTGGACTTTTGACGGCGTAAGCCCCGGCGCTACCTACGCTGCTCACTACGGCACTCCGATTATGATCCGCAATTACAACAACCTTCCTTCTGACAACGGCGGATTTGGAATTAACTCGGTATCAACGCACCTGCATAACGGCCACACACCTTCTGAGAGCGATGGCTTTCCCTGCGATTACTTTGCTTCGGGCCAATATTACGACCAGTACTATCCAAATCAATATGCTGGCTTCCTCTCTGACCACACGCCAAATGGCGACCCCAGCGAGGCGTTGAGCACGCTCTGGTATCACGATCACCGCGAAGGCTTTACGGCGCAGAACGTCTACAAAGGCCTGGTGGGTCAGTACCTTCTCTTTAACGATCACGACACCGGCGACGAGACGACCGGTTTCCGTTTGCCTTCGTTCCCGACGTATGACATTCCGATGATGTTTGCCGACCGCTGCTTTGACGCAACGACTGGCGATCTGGTTTTCGATACGTTCAATACCGACGGTATTCTGGGCGACAAGTTCCTGGTGAACGGAGTGGTTCAGCCGGTGCTGCACGTCAGCCCGCGGCGCTATCGCTTGCGCTGGACCAACACTGGACCTTCACGCTTCCTGCAGGTTTATCTCACGGATTTGAATGCTCTCACGACGGCGCATCCGTTCTGGCAGATCTCGAATGATGGCAACCTGCTGCCCAAGCCACTTCAGGTTCCGGCAGTCGCACTGGGCGTTGCTGAGCGCTCGGACGTGATCATCGACTTCTCGCAGTATGCGGGCAAGACGCTGTATCTTGAGAATCGCTTACTCCAGCCCAACGGCCAGGGCGGTCCAACGGGATCGGTTGCGGCCGCAGGCAAGGGCTTCCTTATGCTGCAGATTGTGGTTGATCAACCTGCTGCTGCCGACAACAGCGCCGATCCGGCAACGATCACCAGCTTCTATACGCTGCCGAGCGTGAGCGCTAGCCCGCTGGTCACCCGCAACTTTAACTTTGACCAGGGCCGCAACGGCCAGTGGACGATCAATGGCAGCCTGTTCAGCTGTAGCACGCCACGCTTCACCGTGAAGCAGAACAGTCTGGAGCAGTGGAATTTCCAGAACGGATGGAATTGGTCGCACCCGATCCACGTCCACATGGAAGAGCACCAGGTGATCAAGGGCGCACCCGGACTCTACGGGAGCAGCAGCGACGATTCTACCGATTACAGCCGCTGGGGCAGCCAGTACTGCTGGTCCGGTTGCAGCACGGCAAGCGAGACCGGCGTGAACCTCTCTCGCAAAGATACCGTCCGCCTCACGCCGAAGAGCAACGCCAGCATCAAGATGCGTTTCCGCGACTGGCAGGGCCGCTACGTGATGCACTGCCACAACGTGATTCACGAAGATCATGCCATGATGCTGCGCTTTGACGTGGGAACTACAGGCGACACCAACTCGAATCCGTAAACCCGGCCGGCAGCAGCATGCCACAAGCCTGCTGCTGCCCCACAACCATGAAAGGAGTTTAAAAATGTCTGAAGTTAGCAGAAGAAAATTATTTGCCGGGTTGGCCGTTGCACCATTTGCCGCAGCTCTTGCAGCGAGCGGTGATGAAGCGCCTGCTCCGGCTCCAGCTCATAAATTCGCACCTCGCATCTCGGGAAGAGAAATGATGCGCCGCCGCTACTTTCCCGATTTCGAGCTGACGGCCCACGACGGCAGAAAGATGAAATTTTATGACGACATACTGAAAGACAAAATTGTCATCGTGAATTTTATGTATGCGGACTGCCAGGGCGTCTGCCCAACCATCACCGCCAACCTGAAGCGCGTGCAGAAAATTCTGCGCGAGCAGATCAACCACGAGATCTTCTTTTATTCCATGACGGTGAAGCCGGAGCAGGACACTCCAGCCAAGCTCAAGGAATATATGGAAATGCACGGCATTAAAGACAAATACTGGACATTCCTTACCGGCAAGCCGGAGGAGATGGACATGATTCGTCATTCGCTTGGGTTCTCCGATCCTGACCCCGTGCTCGACAAAGACAAAGCTCGCCATAGCGGTATGGTGCGCTACGGCAACGAACTGATGACTCTCTGGGGAATGTGCCAGGGCAGCGGTGAACCGGAATGGATGGCCCAGGAAATTGGATTTGCCGTCCCGCGCCAGTTCAAGAGACATCCCGCGATCAACGACTAGTTTCCTCGAAACAACAACAAGCGCCCATTGAAAGGTGGGCGCTTTTGTATTTGCTGCAAGATGAATGCCCGGCGACGCTGCCTAATCCTTGAGCTTTTCCAGCAGTTTTTCCGGGTTGATGGGTTTGGGCAGGACTTCAAAGATATAGCCTTCAGCACGGGCTTTGGCCAGCAGGTCAACGGTGGCGGCCTGTCCGGAGAAGAGAATGATGCGGCATTGGGGAAGCACCTTCACGATGGCTTTGGCGGTTTCAATTCCGTCCATGCCGGGCATGATTACGTCGCTGATGACGGCGTCCGGCAGGACCATTTTTGCCCATTTGATAGCCGACTCGCCATGCGAAACAGCCAGCGCGTCGTGCCCTTCGCCTTCCAGGATGTTGACCAGGGTATCGGCGATGATGGGCTCGTCATCAACCACGATAATTTTCACTAAGCGGGGTCTCCGGCGGAGATCAAGCTGTTGCGCTCACGCTCTGAGGAGCTTGCGTCCGGAACGCCGGTGGAGTATTTCGTCGGAAGAAAAATCGAGAATGCGGTACCGTGGCCGCTTTGCCCTGTTCTACTTTTCATCCGAATGCTGCCGCGATGCTTCTCAAGGATGCCGCGCGTGATCCATAGGCCCAGGCCGGTGCCAACGTCGGACTTGGTGGTGAAAAATGGTTGAAAGATGTTTTTTCTATGCCGTAGTTCGATCCCACTGCCGGTGTCGAGAACGGTAATGCGAACGCCGGGAACCTGCGTGTTGCTCCATTCACGGGAATTTGTGGCGCGCAGCGCGAGCGTGCCGCCCTCCGGCATGGCGTCAATGGCGTTGGTGATCAGGTTTGAAAATGCCTGCCGAATTTCTCCGGCGAGCGCCGTGATCTCAAGGCCATCGTCATATTGCTTTACAACGTTGATGCGCCGCGATTCAAACCGCTTTTCATAGAGCAACAGCAGATCGTCGATCGTTTCAGTAACGTTGAGCTTTACTGGCGAAGAAGTGTCGCGATAAAAACCAAGCGTCTGGCGCGTGATATGGGCCACACGATCAAGTTCGCGGCCAGCCAGTTCAAGATAACCTGCCACGCGCTCGTTTTTAGCCAGATCGCGTTTAGCCAGGTAAACCAGGTTTGTCACGGCTTCAAGAGGGTTATTGATTTCATGCGCAACGGTGGCGGCCATGCGTCCGGCAGCGGCAAGTTTTTCAGTGGTCCGCAGCGCGCGCTCAATTTTATTGGTCTCAGTGATGTTGCGGATGATCTTGGCCGCGCCAATCACCTTCCCGCTATCGTCTTTTACAGGCGAGATGGTGAGGGAAACTTCAATTCGTTCGCCGTTTTTGTGCAGACGTATGGTTTCAAAGTGGTCAATCTTTTCTGCGCGCCGTATCTTGCTCAGGATCATGTCCTCGTCGTGGTGCAATTCCGGAGGAATGATCATGGTGATGTGCTTTCCCACAATTTCTTCAGCCGTGTAGCCGAACAATCTTTCGGCGCTGCGGTTCCAACTGGTAATGTATCCGTTCAAGTCCTTGCTGGCGATGGCGTCGTCAGAAGATTCGACGATTGCAGCCAGGCGCAGCGCGGCTTCTTCAAGCTTTTTCTGCCGCGTAATGTCGCGGACAATCTTGGCCGCGCCAACAATCTTTCCTTTGTCGTCCTTTATGGGAGAAATCGTCAGCGAGACATTGATCAGCTGTCCGTCTTTGCGCACGCGCACGGTTTGGAAGTGCTCAATCCGTTCACCGGCGCCGATCTTTCCCAGAATTTTTGGCTCATCGCCATGCAGTTCCGGGGGGATGATGGTTGTGACTGGCCGGCCGATGATTTCTTCCGCCGCATAGCCAAACAGGCGCTCGGCGCTTTTGTTCCAGCTAGTGATGATTCCATTCAGGTCCTTGCTGGCGATGGCATCCTCGGAGGATTCGATGATGGCCGCCAGACGACGCTGCGCCTTCTCGCCTTCACCGCGTGCCGTGATGTCACGCGTTACGGCAAGTTGGACAATGTTTCCGTCGGCATTCCTGAGCGGAGCGGCGTGCGTTTGCATGTGGCGACGCTCACCCTGGATTCCCACCAGGTCAAATTCCAGCGAACCTTTTTCGCCACTGCAGATTCTTTCATTGAATTCACGAAATTTTTCCCGGTCTTCCGGCGCAATCAGGTCGTAAATGTTCTTTCCAATCACCGCGTCAGGGCTCTGGGCGCCAATCATGCTCAATCCAGATGTATTCATGTGCAGCAACGTGCCGTCGTAGTCAATAACTTCCACGCATTCCGGTGTTGTCTCAATAATCGCGCGGTAGTGTTCCTCGCTTCGCCGCGATGCTTCCTGCGCCAGCTTGGCAGACGTAACGTCAATGACCACGCCAAACATTCGCGAGCCGTCGCGCAACATTGCGCCTTTGCAGTAGAGCCACCGGAGTCCCGTTTCAGGGTGCTGATAGCGGTACTCAAAATCCATGTTTCCGGTCTGGGCGCCTTCTTTCATGCAGTGCTGGACTTTTTCCCAGTCGTCGGGATGCACCCGTTCAGCCCATTTTTTTACATGGTGTGGATCGTCGGCATTGGTGCCGAACATACGATAAAGTTCCGGAGAAAGCTGGCTGCTTTCCTGGACAGGGTCCCATTCCCAAGTCCCAACAAGTTGTGGGTTAATGGCGCGTTCCACTGCGGCTACACCGTCTGGGGTGCTGGAAGGCAGAAAGCTCGACACTTCCTGCCGCCGCTCTTTATTGTCAGGAACAACTGACGCTGATGAAGGATCTGAAATAAGGCGCTCCACTTGAGATACGGCAATAATTAGATGCAGGAAACCGGAATTGGGCTGTTCTGGGCCGTAACTCACAAGTGCTAAGGTAGTTGCGCAGCTTACGCTTACGCAGCCCTGAGCAGATGGTTCCTGAAGAATTGCGCCACGCGACTCATAGCGTCGAGTTGCGCCAGGCCCCGGAACACATGTCCCTGATCCGGATAAATTTTAATCTGATACGGGATTTTATGCAGTTGCAAAATTCGCTCCAGTTCGTATGCCTGATCGATGGGCACCGTGGTGTCCTGGGCTCCGTGGAGAATGAGTACAGGTGGAAGATTGCCGGCATCTTTTGCAAATTGTTCCGGCAGACCACCAAATAGTTCAGCCACTGCGGCGATCCGGGAATCCTGCGTGGCCAGCGATAGCGAGAGAAATGCCCCCAGTGAAAAACCCAGCAGGCCGATCCGGCTTGCATCCACTCCGGGCTGGCCGGCCACAAAGCTGACCGCGTCTTTAACCGTCTCGAGCCAGTCAAGAAAGTGCGACTCGATCTGGCTGGGGGCCACCCAGTTATGCCCGGTGCGCTCAAAATAGTGCAGCACAAACACGTGGACGCCGAACATCGCCGCTTGGCCGGCAAACGGGTCGAGCCCATGCAGGGGCCCGCCGGAGCCGTGAATGAGAATCACTGCCGGGCTACTGCCGGCGCGGTTCGGCGGATAGTGGTCGATGCGAATTGGCTTACCGCCGCTGATGAAGGTGGCCATGGACGTTGAACGGAATACTCTTTTTTAGATGCAGATAATTCAGGAGCGCCGTGACGTCAACTGTCGCCGTGTAAGTGGCTGTAGACAGCCTACTGCCACGGGTGTAGGCTATCTACATGCCGACGAAGCAGCGCTATCAAAACCGCATTGAACTCTTACAAGGGACGCTGGACATGCTGATCTTGCAGACGTTGCGCTGGGGGCCGCAGCACGGTTACGGCATTAGCCAGGCCATACGCAGCCAGTCAGGAGAGGTCTTCCAGGTGGATACCGGCTCGCTATATCCCGCGTTGCATCGGCTGCAAAAGCAGGGATGGATTGATTCAGAGTGGAAGGTGTCAGAGAACCGTCAGCGAGTGAAAGAGTATCGCTTGACGGCACAGGGGAAAAAGCAGCTGGCTACGGAACGCTCACGCTGGAAGCAGGTGATGGAGGCGATGGCCGGAATTTTGAATCCCGCGGCGGGTGAGGGCAAAGCATGAGCATCCATGACAAGCAAAAACGCGAGCAGGAGCTGGACGAAGAAATCGGTAGCCATTTGCGGATGGCTGAGCGCGACCGCATAGAGCGCGGCGAATCCCCAGACGAAGCCCACTACGCCGCTCGCCGCGAAATGGGCAATGAAAGCTTGATCAAAGAAGTGACGCGCTCCGTTTGGGGAACAGACTGGATGGGCACTTTGGCCCAGGATTTGCGTTATGGCGTGCGTATGTTGTGGCGAAATCCCGGGTTCAGTCTGATAGCAATTTTCACGCTGGCGCTGGGCATCAGCGCCACTACGGCCATCTTCAGCGTTGTTTATGGGGTGCTGCTGCGGCCGCTTCCGTATGATCGGCCGGATCAACTTGTGAAGGTCTCAGAAAAAAGCAGCAAAGGCCACGAAATGAATCTGGCCGATCTCAACTTCCAGGATTTCCGTGCGCAGAACCGCTCGCTTCAAGGACTGGCGGAATACAGCTCAGGCGAGGCATCGGTATCAGGAGGTTCTGAACCGAAGCGCCTGGTGGTTGCGTCAGTATCGAGGGACTTCTTCCCGATCATGCGGATATCTCCCATTCGAGGAAGGGGATTTGCTCCGGAAGATCAAAGGGCCGGCGCGGGCGCAGTGGCGCTGGTGAGTTACAGCTACTGGAAGCAGTATCTAAATTCCACGGATGACCTTTCTTCTGTGAGGTTGCGCGCGGAAAACAGGTCTGCTTCAGTCATCGGTGTGCTACCTCCTGGTTTCCGCTTTCCCGATGATGCCGACGTATGGATGCCGAGAGAGCTTGCTCCAGTCCTGCCTGCCCGCACGGCGCATAATTGGGAAGCAATTGCGCGCCTGCGCGATGACGTGACGCTGGAGCAGGCCAGGGAAGATCTTTCTGGGATCGGCGGCGCGATCAAGAAACAGTATGGCGATCAGGTGGATCTTGTGGGAGCCTCCGTACAGCCGCTGCAGGAAGCGCTGACCAGCACGGCCCGTCCGTCGCTACTGATTTTGCTGGGCGCCGTGGGCTTTCTTCTGCTGGTGGCCTGCGCCAACGTGATGAACTTATTGCTGGCTCAGGCAGCAGCGCGTGAATCTGAGCTAGCCATCCGATCAGCTCTGGGCGCTTCACGCGGCAGGATGGTCCGGCAATTCATGGCGGAGACTCTGTTGCTATCGCTCGCGGGCGGCGCGATTGGTGTGCTGGCAGCAATCTGGGGAGTTCACTGGCTCCTGAGATTAGCTCCGGCGGACACGCCCGGTTTGGCTGGCGTATCGATAAATCTACCGGTCTTATTTTTTGCCTTTGGGCTTTGTCTGCTGGTCGCCGTTGGGCTGGGGACGCTCACCGCATTGCGCTCAGGCTCTAGCGACATTCGCACTACGCTGGCCGAAGGCGGCAGAGGCAGCGCCGGGAGTTTCAGGACGCAGCTCGTCGGCCGCAGTATCGTGGTAATGCAACTGGCTATCACCATGACTCTACTGATCGGCTCCGGCCTGCTGGGCCGAAGTTTGATGCGGGTGCTTTCTGTGGACCCGGGATTCCGCACCGAACATGTCGTCACTATCGATTTGGCTTTGCCTCCGGCCTTTGCGCCTGACATGAAGGTACGGCGCGTTCAGTTCCTGAATAATCTGTTTAGCCGTTTGCGCGCCCTGCCCGGTGTTGAGGATGTTGGCGGCACCAATGCCTTGCCATTGGCTACAGGAGTCTCTTCTTATGGTGGATTTGCGGTGGTCAACCCGCAGCAGCTTTCAGCGCAGACGCAAGATATGATCAACCGCACTGCGCATGTTAACGCCACGGAAGATAGCGTGCTGATGAAGGAAGTTTCCGACTTTTTTACTCAGCTCTTCCGCGATCCCAGCTCCTCCGGCCAAGCCGACTATGCTTCAGTAAGCGAAGGCTATTTCCGCAGCCTGGGAATTCCTCTGCTGCGCGGCCGCCTGTTCGATGACCGCGACACCATGGATGCGCCCCACGTGGCGCTGATCAGCGAATCACTGGCGCAGGAGAAATGGCCGAATCAAGATCCCCTTGGACGCAGCATTGAGTTCGGAAATATCGATGGTGACCTGCGGCTGCTTACGGTGATCGGCGTGGTGGGCGATGTGCGTGAAGCCAGCCTGGAAAAGCCGCCGCGCCCGACTATCTATGTGAACTATCGCCAGCGGCCCCAGGCTACCTACCAATTCAGCGCCGTGGTGCGGACCGCCGGAGATCCAGCGTCAGTAATTACTTCGGCGCGAAAAATTGTGCGTGATCTTGATCCGGACGTTCCGCCCAGCACCAGCAGCTTTACGGCGATCTTTGCTGCGTCCACTGGCGGCCGCCGTTTCAACCTGGTGCTCTTTGGTATTTTTGCCGGAACCGCCTTGCTGCTGGCGATTGCCGGAATTTACGGAGTGCTTGCGTATTCAGTGGCCCGACGCACACGGGAAATGGGCGTGCGCATGGCCCTGGGCGCAAGCGCAGGCAATGTGATGCGCCTGGTTCTGGGACAAGCGGCGGTAACCACAGGGATTGGAGTGTTGCTGGGAGTTGTTTGTTCGTTCATCCTCATGCGGTTCTTGCAATCGATGCTCTATGAAATTAGCGCCGCGGATCCGATGACATTCGTCGGCGTGGCACTGCTGCTAATTGGCGTGGCCTTGCTGGCTGCGTATCTGCCGGCGCGTCGCGCCACCAAAGTAGATCCGATTGTGGCGCTGAGGTATGAATAGAGCGCGCCAGCGCAGAATGCAAAAAGCTGTGGAAAAATCTGGATGATTTCCTGACAGTCTTTGCCACGGCGCGCCGCGTTTCATTTAATATGCATCCGTGGCCATACGTGAAATTCATGTAACCGGATACCGCTCAGTACGCAACCTGCGGCTGCACCTGAGCCAGATCAACGTGCTGACCGGCGCGAATGCTACCGGCAAGACCAACCTTTATAACTCCGTTTTTCTGCTGGCCAAGGCGGCCGCGGGAGGCTTTGCCCAGGTGATTGCAGAAGAAGGCGGCATGCCGTCGGTTTTGTGGGCCGGGGCGCGCAAGAGCCGTTCCATGGGGACCATCCGCATGGAAGGCGTCCGCATGACGCTGGGCATCAAGACAGATACGTTTTCTTACGAGCTGATTTGCGGGCTTCCGAAGCAGAGTTCAGGAGAGAAGTCGGCGTTTTCGCTCGATCCGGAAGTTAAGGAAGAGCGCGTGTGGATGGATGCGCCGCACGGATTGAAAGTCACGTTCTTTGAGCGCTCACCCAAAGGCGCGTGGATTCTGGATAACGACGAGCGGCTGGCCGACTATTCCGGCGAACTGCTGCCTACCGAATCCGTGCTTTCGCAGCTGCGCGAGCCGCATCTTTATCCTGAGCTGTCGTCGCTACGCACGGAGATGAGCCGCTGGCGTTTCTATCATCACTTCCGTACGGACCCGGAATCGCCGTTGCGCCATCCACAAGTCGGCGTGCGAACGCCGGTGCTGGCGCATGACGGACGCGATCTGGCGGCGGCGCTTCAGACCATCAATGAAGTTGGGCAGTCGCAGGATCTGCATGAGGCCATCCGGCAGGCGTTTCCGGGTGCGTCGCTCGAGATTGAACATGACGAAGACAACGGAATGTTTGCCGTGCTGCTGCGCATGCCGGGCTTGCGGCGTCCTCTGCGCGCACGGGAACTTTCCGACGGCACGCTGCGATATTTGTGTCTGCTGGCCGCGCTGTTGAGTCCGCATCCGCCATCCTTGCTGGCATTGAATGAGCCGGAGACAAGCCTGCATCCGGACTTGCTGGAGCCATTGGCAAAGCAGTTGGTCAATGCAGCAAAATATTCTCAGCTTTGGGTGGTTACCCATTCGCAGCGGCTGGCGGAGCTGGTGGAAAAATTTTCCGGCGAAGCGCCGATCAGCCTGGAAATTACAGCCGGAGAAACGCGCGTGATGGGACAACGGATGGTGGATGAGAGTGAGGAAGAAGCGGGGTGAAAGAGCAGCTAGCCTTCGGCTCTTAGCCATTGGCCCTTAGCTCGTGGCTTTGTGTTTTTTGACCGCAGGCGTTGGCTTGAACATCTTTAAGGATTTGACTACCGAACAATTAAAGTACGTCTTTAAACGTCTGAATTGGTAAACAAGTCATGCCCCGTCTTTCACAAGGCGCGAGGCTCTCCGGGAAAACCTACGAACAACCAGTCAAGCAGGCATCTGAAACACAAGCCAATGGCCAAGAGCTAATAGCTAAAGGCTGATCTTTCACTTTAAATGTTTGAGCATCTCCTTGAATGCCGGCGTGCCGGACTTGCCCAGCAGTTCATAGATGATCATCTCTGTCGACGAAAGCACCGCGCCGGCGGCCTGCATGCGGTTCAGGCCCAGCTTCCAGTTGAGTTCAGTGCGGGAGCTTACGGCGTCGGCGGCAACGTGAACGTTCAACCCCTGGTTTAAGGCTCCAAGCGCTGTCTGCGTGACACAGATATGCGATTCCATGCCGCACAGCAGCAGCGTGGTGCGGTTGGCCAGCTTGCCGACTTGCGAGCAATATTCGCCATTGCCAAAGCAGCCGAACTCCAGCTTGTCGACGGGCTTCATGTCTGGAAGCAGAGAACTAATCTCGTCGACGGTTTTGCCCAGTCCTTTTTCATATTGCGTACTCACCACGATCGGCAGAGACAGAATGTCGGCCAGACGAACGAGCAACTGCGCGTTGCGCACCAACCGTTCTTTCTCAAAGATCGGAGGCAGGAGTTTTTCCTGAATGTCGATAACGGCAAGCGCGCAATCTTCCGGCCGCAGCATGCGGCGGGCAGCCTCAGAATATGGAGCGGTATCGATGGGAGCAGTGACCATGAAGAAATTGTACATCCGGCGGCTTCTGATTGACCCCGAAGGGAAGCAAGGGGTTGCCACCATATTGATTGCACGAGGGAATAGGTTGATGTAGCTTAGCGCCATGAAACGAAAGCTAGTCTTCGCAGTGATTGCTTCAGCATGTGCAACATCGTTATTTCTGGGTTCGACAACTGTGACGCAGAGCAAGCCGAGGGCGGTGGCTCGTGAAAACCGCGTCCCGGTTGGGAACGCGAAGTTATATTCGCGGGAAATAGGGCAGGGCACGGCAATCATCATCCTGCATGGCGGGCCTGATTTCGACCACAGCTATCTGCTGCCTGAGCTGGACCGCCTCTCGGATTCCTACCGCCTTATCTATTACGACCAACGAGGTCGTGGCCGGTCCGCCGATGGCGTGAAGCCCGAGGACGTTACATTACAATCCGATATCGCAGACATAGAGAAGGTGAGGCAGTACTATCACCTTGATTCGGTGGTGTTGCTCGGGCACTCCTGGGGTACCGTGCTTGCGCTGGAATACGCGCTGCGGTATCCGGGCCACGTGTCTCATTTGATACTGATGAATCCTGGGCCGGCGTCTACAGATGACTACAAGCAGCTCAGGACAGATTGGATGGAGAAACGGCCTGAGGACATGGAGCGACGGAAAGCGATTGCAGCCACCGCCGCTTACCAAGAAGCCGATCCCGAAGCAGTGGTTGCGTACTATCGCATCCACTTCAAACCGGGCCTGGCGCGATCAGAGGACTACGGAAAGTTGATTTCAAGGATGCAGTCTGCGTTTGTCCAGCAAGGGAAAGAGGGAATCCTCAAGGCAAGGGCCGTCGAGAGCCGCCTGATGACCGAGACCTGGGCCGCACCCGAATACAATCTGCTTCCCAGGCTCAAAAGCCTCCGCATTCCGACGCTGGTTATCACTGGCGACCACGAATTTATTCCCATCTCTACGGCTGAGCACATTACTGAGGCAATTCCGAATGCCCGCATGGCCATGCTGAAAGGCTGCGGACACTTTACCTATATGGAATGTCCGGCTGCTGTCCACGAACAGATCGACACGTTCTTTGCGATCGATAAGAAGAGCGCCCGGTAACGTTTCGGCTTCTCGTGCCAATAGGGCTCCCTCGCTCCGCTTCGGGATGTTAGGAGAGCTTACGTATGTTCATCGTGTGCCGGGATTGCCTGCTGTTGTGCCTGGCTCAACTGCCATGCTGTGGTTTGCCAGTTGTCTTTGGCGACAACGCCTTTGATCCATGGCGGCAGATCAAGCCGCAAATAGGTAGCGAGAGAAAGAGCATAAGGTTCATATAGGTTGCGCAGGCGCGTTAGCTCCTGCACCGCGCCGTCGCCTTCAGCCAGGACAAAACCTTCAGCGTTTAGGCGCTTGCGTAGTTCATCCAAAGCTTCTGGGGGAAGGCGGTTGATCTTTTCTTCTTTGGCCGGAGGAGCGGCAAACACCTGGCTGAGATCGACCAGCGCATGCCGCGCGATGGCAAACGTCATCCGCGCCTGATATTGGCACATACCTTCAAGGCCCACCATGGCGAGAGAGCAAACGTCGAGAATGGCGGTGAGCGAGGCGATCCACGACTGATTGTCATGCTGGGAGCGGAAGTACGCCAGCACGGGATAAGAAAGATGGCTTTCCATCAAGTCGGCTGACCAGATTTCCCAATCTTCCAGCAATTGCGTGAGCGCATCCATTCCCTGGATGCCGCTTTGGCGGCGCAACATTTCATATGCTGTAGGCGGCGAACCGGCACGCGCGTCCAGCAATGAGATGGTGACTTCGCGCCGGGAAAACGCCTGATACAGCACCGGCAGATAGCCGATAACGAGAGCGAGATATCCGAAACCGATGCCGGACTCGAGAACGGTAATGAAACGTCCCAGCGGCGATGCGGGCAGAACGTCGCCCAAGCCAAGAGTGAACAAGGTGGTGCCGCTCAGGTACATGGCATTGCCAAGGTCGCTGGCAAAGAGCGCTCCGGCAAGCTTATCGTGCAGGCCATAATGCAGCAGCCCAAATCCCACTACCAGCGTAAGCGCCCAAAGAGCGAGCAGCAGAAGCAGTGAGAGCGGTCCATAATAGCTGAGCAGGGAATCATGCTTCTTTTTGGTGCGGCGCAGGTTGGCGAGCCATGTCCAGGGCCGCCAGGTGGCGCGATAGAAAAATCTGGTCAGCCGGAACTGGCGCGTGACGCGGCGCGGGAGCACGATGGTCTCAAAAGTCTCCCACAGGACCATGAGGATGAGCACAATACCGAGAATGACGGCAAAAATTTTCACGAACCGGAATCTCCGCAGGCATTAGAGTATCTAAAATGCAGAAAGAACTCAGCTTTTTGTAACCAACGCAAACTCAAAGGACTCCTGTACAAGTGAAATCATTGATGCAACTGCTGCTTGGGCATCCTTATATGGTGCTGCTGGCGTCCGGACTGCTGGAACGCGGTGGCGCGCCGCTGTTGTTTTCTCCCGTGCTGGTGGCCGCAGGCGCGCTGGCGGCCGGCGGACATCTCCGCTTTGATGTTGCCGTATGGATTGCGCTGGCCACGTGCGTGCTGGGCGATACGTTATGGTACGAGATTGGCCGCAAAAAAGGCGATCGGGTTTTATCCATGCTTTGCCGCATCTCCCTGGAGCCCGATAGTTGCGTGCGCCGCTCAAAAGTGTTTTTTGAAAAAGGCGTCAACCGGACGCTGATCTTTTCCAAGTGGCTGCCCGGCGTTTCCCACGTGGTGCCTGCCGTGGCCGGACTATCCGGAATCGAGCGCCAACATTTCTTTGTGACCAATACAGCCGGTTCAGCCCTATGGATTGTAGTGCTGATGCTCGCCGGATATCTTCCCGTCGAGCGCATGCACGTGGCGTCCGCCGTGGACCCGATTCTGTTTGAAGCCAGCCTGCTCGCGCTGGCGTTGAACGTGGGCATTAAGTATGCGCAACGGCGCCAGTTTTTGAATGCGCTGTATAAATCGAGAATCACGCCGGAAGAGGTGCGCCAGATGCTGGATGCGGGCGAGCAAATTGTCATCCTTGATTTGCGGCATCCGCTGGATTCAATTTCCGACGAGCGGACTCTGCCAGGAGCTATCCGCGTGCTGCCCGCCGAAGTTACCAACCGAGCTGACACATTGCCGAAAAACCAGGAGATCATTCTCTACTGTACTTGACCCAATGAAGCCACTAGTGCCCGTGTGGCACAGCAACTACAAAAACTTGGCATCACGCGTGTACGACCCCTGCAGGGCGGCTTTGCCAGTTGGAAGGAACTTGGCTATCCGTTGGCCGATCCAACTGACGTTGCCTGGGCCGCGACGCTGCGCTGAGTTTGCCTGAAATCTTCATTTAAATATGTTGGCCTTTAGGTCCCGCTCCGCTTGCTGGATATTTTCCGGCTTGCCCAGGTCGCGCCAGTGATATTCGTCGGCGCGGAAGGCTTGGATCTTTTCACCTTGCGCCGCCAGCCGCAGATACGCTGGAATGATGGAGAAAATGCCGTCTTCAGTAAGCAGCGGGAATATCCGCGGCGAGATTACGTGAATGCCGGCGAATGCGAGTTCGGCCATATTTTGTGATGGCCGAACGATCCCAGTTTTTTCTTCTTTGACCAAGCGGCGGCCGCAGAGCTGAAGGTGATGGTTGAAGAGCAGGTAACGCGATGTTTTTCGATCCTGAACTGCGAGCGTTGCCAGCGCCGCGCTTTGTTTGTGAGCTTCAACCATTCGTTGAAGGTCGATGTTGCTGATGACATCGACGTTGTGAAGAATGAAGGGCTCGTCTTTGGTTGTGCTTGTAGGGTTGGCGCTGGGGTCGCCGCTTGCGGCCAGAAACCATGCGGCTTTTTTCAGGCCGCCGCCGGTATCCAGTAAAACGTCTTCGCGGGAAAATTCAATGTGCATACCGAAATTGCCGGCGTCTTTTACATGATTCATCACCATGTCAGCGTAATGATGGACGTTGATGATGACATCGTTGATGCCAAAGTCGCGCAGGCGCGTGAGCGTGATTTCCAGCAGCGTTCGTCCGCTGACTTCAACCAAAGCTTTAGGGCGATCATTGGTCAGCGGACGCAGCCGCGTGCCCAGGCCGGCGGCCAGCACCATGGCTTTCATCGGCCGGGTTTCTCCAAGCCTGTTTTCTCCACGACTGTCTTCGCCAACTCCATCTTTTCCAACTCAATGTGACGCAGCACAACTTCAACGCCAGCTTTGGCCCGCAGATGTTTGGCCAGTTGCTCGGCCAGATAAACTGAGCGATGCTGGCCGCCGGTACAGCCGAAAGAAGCCGTCAGGCTCTTGAAGCCCCGACTCTGGTAATTGCTGATGCTTGCGTCCACCAGCGCCTCAGCATTCTTCAGGTATTCATCCACGCTTTTGTGCTGGCACAAATAGTCGATCACCGCCGCGTCCTTGCCGGTGAGAGCTTTGAAGCGTTCTTCGCGTCCGGGATTGGGGAGGCTGCGCGCGTCGAAGACAAAACCTCCACCGTGGCCGGTTTCATCTTTGGGGGGACCGCCGCGATGGAAGGAAAAACTAAAAATGCGGGCGACAAGTTTGTCTGTCGCGGCGGCAGGCAAAAGCGGTTGCGGTTTGTCAGTGCTGCGCCCGCGCCGGTCGCCTTCCACGGTCAGCGCCAGCAGTTTCTGCGAATCCACAATGCCCTGGAACGCGCTGGTAAGCGCGGGCAAAGCGATGGGCAAAGTAGCATTCGCCAGCAGCCAGCGCAGATTCTTGATCGCGTACGGAACGCTTTGCAGGAAGTGGGGCTTGCGTTCATAGAACCCGCGAAAGCCGTACGCGCCCAGCGCCTGCATGATGCGCGCGTACACAAACGCATAGTAATGATGCATGAAGGCGTCGCGCTCAAGGCCAATCATGCCGCGCAGCGCGTCAGTGTAATGGTCCAGCAGCTGCTGCCGCAGCGCCGGAGGCAGGTCGGCCTTGGCGTCATACAGCAGGGAAGCAATGTCATAGTGCAGAGCGCCTTTGCGTCCACCCTGATAGTCAAGAAAGAAGGGTTCGCCATTGAGCAGCATCACGTTGCGTGACTGGTAATCGCGATAGAGAAAGTAATCGCGGGGCGCAGTCAGCAGAAACTTGGTCAGACGGCTGAAATCGTTTTCCAGCGCCTGCTCACTGAAGGCGATCCCGGCCAGCCGGAGAAAATAATACTTAAAATAATTCAGGTCCCAGGCAATTGATTGGCGATCAAAGCTGGCGCGCGGGTAGCAGACTTTGTAATTCAGGTCGCGTCCGGCTTCAATCTGGAAGCGCGGGAGCGTCCGCACCACCTTTATATAGGCGTCCACCACGGCGGGGGCAATGTTTTCTCCCGCGCGATTCGCCACCAGAAACTCAAACAGCGTGGTGTCGCCTAGGTCCTGCTCAAGGTAAGCGCCGTGGCGCAGATCGTCGGCATAGATCTCCGGGACAGGCAGGCCGTGGCGGCGGAAATGGCGCGAGAACTCAATGAAGGCGGCGTTTTCTTCGCGCACGTCATACAAAATACCGATGGCGGTCTGACTGCTTTGAAAATCGTTTTCTCCGCCGCTTTCCAGCCGGGCTTTGTCCTGTTCGCCGCCCGATAGCCGGACGATGACGCGTCCTGAGCCTCCAAGCTGGCCCTGCAACGGCTGCACGCGCTCCGGCGGCGCGTGGAAATGCTGCTCAAACAGGCCTTTAAGAATGTCAATCGACATGGCTGAAGCCGGGTTCCAAGGGCAATTTAGTGCAGGGTTAAAGATAACATTGCGGGGATTCGGGAAGGTTCGGGTTTCCGATCATCCGATCCACCGGTGTTCCGATATCTTTGTGTACCCTCCCCCTATGCCTCAATTAGGAATCTAAAAGGCTTACAGAATTCAACCCGGGGATACCCCGGATTTTGAGGTGCACCCCTCAGGTGTTCCGACCTTCCGACCTTGGCTGTTCTCAGCGTCTCCGCTCCGTGGTGGTTTGCTCTTCCGATCACGGCGAAGACGGCGATCACGCGCGATCTCGGCGATTCTTGCAGCCCTCTGCCTGCGTACCTTCAGCCAGCGCCCCACCCCCCATAACGACTTTGTTGCAAGCAAAGGCTAAAGTGCAATTCGAAAGGCCTGTCGACAGCTTGTCGAAGTTCTTTTTTCGCGTTCAAGGGAGGTCGAATCTTGCTGAATGCTGATGGCTAAGAGCTGCCGGCTAAATTTTCAATGATCTGCCCACTTCCACCCCTTAGGGCCGTCGTATCTTAGCGCAATTTTACGAGCGAATCAATAGCGAATCAGGACAATGTACCAGCTCGTTGCGTGGCGTATTCGTTCAGCTTTTCACGTCGATTCGCCAGCCAATCAAGATATGCTAGGCACTGCCTGCTTGACTCCGTGGCACACGTATACTAGGCTCCTGCTTAACACATGCTGCTCTCAACCATTTGGAATCGATTGCTCGCCATCACACTGTTGGGCGGGGCGTTCGTGTGTATTTTGGTTCCGGGATGTGATGACGGACTTGAAATAGCCCCTCCATTGCAGCAGTCAAGTAGCATAACTTCCACGCATACGCCTAATGCGCCAGGAACGCCCTCTGAGGCTGAGTGCTGGTGCTGCTGTGCCCATGTCCTCACTGTGAGTTTCCAAACGCCCAACGGTCTTGCCCCGCTTATGTGGGCGGATGCCGCTGAAAAAGTCCAATACATTCCTGTAGAGCTGCCAATTCCCACCCAACCTCCACGCGCCTAATTTTCTTCAGAACACTGTTCGCGCTGTCAGCGTTTGCTCGAATCGGTGCGAAGCCACCTGTCCAAAATCTAATGAGGTCTGAATGAAAACTAGACAACGGACGTGTACCGCGTTCTTTTTTGTACTGCTCTGCGGAATCGTTCCTGAGTGCTCTGCTCAGAGTCAGCCTCTGAGTACCGTCCTAACCTTGGAACAAGCGCTGAATCGCGCGCGCCTGAAAGCCCCTATTCTGATTTCGGCAAGAGCGCGAATTGAAGAAGCTCTCGCGCGCGTTCGGGGCTCTTCAATCCTGCTGCAAACGAATCCGGTGTTTGAAGGCACAGTAGGCCCGCGGTTTTCCGGTCCATCAAACTTTATGGCAGCTGACGTATCAATTAGCCAGGATTTTGAGGCCTTTGGACGACGCAGTGCTCGAATTGCGGGCGCACAGGCGGGCGTATCGCAAGAAATCGCTGCCAGCCATGAAGCCGCACGACAACTTCTCCACGATGTGGCGACGTCATTTGCTAAGGCGTTGGCCGCGAGTGAGAAGCTGAAGGTACTTGCCGCAGGGGACCAACTTGCTTCCGCTTTCTTGAGCACCGCTGAGAGACGATTTCAGGCAGGTGATATCCCGGTTCTTGAAGTCAACCTGGCGAAAAATTCGGCCGCCCGCACACGAGCTGCGCTGCTTTCCGGGCGCGCTGAATTGGCCGACGCTCTGGGAGTATTGCGGCTCTTGCTCGGCATACCAGCAGAAGAAGAGTTTTCTCTCTCGGGTGATTTGAAGAATTTCGGGAAGTATGAGCTGGACTCATTGATTCGTAGCGCGGAGGATCGCCCTGACATCAGAGTGCTGGAAAGCGAACTGGAGCAGGCGCTGTCCGAGGCTCGACTAGGAAGAACCTTCAGGTCTCCAGACTATGGAGTCATTGGCCGCTACCAACGGGACCAGGGCGACAACATCGCGCAAGCAGGAGTCCGCATCAATATTCCCATCTTTTCACGTGGCCAGGCACTGACCGGAACAGGCAGTGCTCGCGCCCATCGAATCCGAGCAGAGTTAGAAGCTTTGAAAAACGCAATCCGTAATGAGGTCAAGTTCGCTTTTGCGGTGTATACGCAACGCTCTGAAGCCGCACAGGAGTTGGAACGCCGGGCTCTTCCAAGTCTTGATGAGAATGAAACTCTGGCGCGGCGCAGCTACGAAGAGGGCGAGTTAGGCTTGGCCGAGCTATTAATCATTCGCAGAGAAACTCTTGAAACAAGACTTTTGTATGTGAATGCGCTCCTTGACGTGTTCGTTGCCGACGTTGACGTTCAAGTGAAAGCGGGGGTTTTGAAATGAACCGAATATTGCCAATCGTATTCGTTACTCTGCTTGCGGTCGGCTGCAAAAAATCGAGCAATCAACAGCAGTCCGCCGGAACGGAAGGCCAGCCCAACCATTCGCAGGAAGCAAAGTCGCAAGACAATTTGCTTCACATTGAGCCCGAAATGCTGCGGGACCTGCGTATCACCACAAGCGCAGTTGAAAAGCGACAAAGCGGTGACGGAGTGAACCTGCTGGGCGAGGTAACTGTGAATGAAGACGCCTACTCGCAGGTGGGTGCGCCAATCTCGGCTCGCGTGATCGGCATAAGCGCTTCCCCAGGTCAGCGGGTGGGGAAGGGACAGCAGCTGGCGGTTCTCCAGAGCACCGAACTTGGCAAGACTCGTTCAGAAGAAATTACCGCGCAAACGAAGCTACAGCTGGCTCAACAGACGCTGGCGCGCAAGAGGCGGCTGGCGGGTGAACGCATCGTCGCACAACGGGACGTTCAGGAAGCTGAAGCAGCGGTTGCATCTGCTGATGCGGATTTGCGTGCCGCCAGGGCCACTCTCCGAGCTTTAAGCTCTGGAGATGAAGCGACAGACAGTTCACAGCTGATCTTGCGTTCGCCCATCTCCGGCACCGTGATCGAGCGGACAGCACTACGGGGCCAACTTGCCGACCCAGCTCAACCGCTGTTCAAGATTGCGGACCTGAGGACGGTTTGGCTAAGCGTTCATGCCTTTGAGCGTGATGCCGTGCGCTTGCAATCAGGCAAGATGGCCAAGATTACTTTTCCCGCTTTGCCTGGGCGGAGCTTTCAAGGCAGAGTCACTCTGGTTGGAAGAGAGGTTGACCCATCGTCCCGCACGATTCCCGTTCGCGTCAATATCGCGAATGCTGATGGCGCTCTGCGTCCCGGCATGTCAGCAACGGCGTGGGTCCCCTTTGGAGCTGCTGCTCAACAAATCATCACGGTTCCCGTCGCTTCTGTTCAGCGTATTGAGAATGATTGGTACGTTTTCATTCCCAAGACGGCAGACACATTTGAGATGCGTCAGATCGGCCGCGGACGCGATCTTGAAGGCGAGATAGAAATTGTCAAAGGTTTGAACCTCGGCGAGAAGGTAGTTGTGGACGGTGCTTTCCTGCTAAAGGCTGAGGCGGAAAAGGCTCGCGGTGAGGGCAAAGAGCATGATCACGATTGAGGTCACATGCTGAATAACATACTTAAAAAATCGTTTTCTAAACGAGGGCTGGCGCTCTTTCTTGTTCTGACCGGCTCGGCTCTCGGAGCCGTGTGGCTGACAGACCTGCGGCGAGATGTGTTTCCTGATCTCTCGGCGCCGGTTTTTAACGTCATTGTTCAGAATCCCGCGATGGGCGCTGAGGAACTTGAAACCGGTGTGGCTATTCCGATGGAGGCTGCGCTTGCAGGTCTGCCGGAAGTCAGGCGAATCCGCTCTAACTCCGAATTGGGAGTTACACAAATCACGATTGAGTTTGAACCTGACGCAGACTATTACCGCTCACGTCAGTTCGTGGCGGAACGGGTCGCCCAGGCGGGTTCGCAACTACCTCCGGGCACAGACCCACCGCTTATTTCAAGCCTGACGGGCCGATTGAACGAAATCTTTGAGTTTACCTTGGAGGCTGAACCGGGCACAGTTGATCTCATGACGCTGCGTGATTTGAGCGAGTTCGATGTTCGCAACCGCCTGCTCGCGGTTCCAGGCGTTGCTGCTGTCGAGCGTCTGGGGGGCTATCTGCGTCAGTTCCAGATTCAGTTAGATCCAGACCGAATGTCAGCGCGCCGAATTAGCTTGGACGAAGTTCTGCACTCTGTCGAAGGCGCAAATCTCAACGCCGCCGGGGGTTTTGTGACTGAGGGCTCCATGGAGTGGACTGTCCGCGCGATTGGGCGCGCCCGAAACGTAGGGGATATCCGCGAAACGGTGGTCGCAGTTCGGGGCACGACGCCCGTAGTTCTTGGCGACGTTGCGGAAATTCGGGAAGCTCCTGCCGTGCGGCGCGGAATTGCTCATCGCTTAAAAAGTGAGGTCGTGAGCTGCCGGGTGACAAAGCAATTTGGGGCAGATACAGTCAAAGTTTCGGAGGGGATCAGAAGAGCAGTCGCGGACATTCAAAGGACTTTACCAAACGGCGTCCAACTGCGCATTGTGTATGACCAGTCTCAATTGGTGAGCAGCGCTTTAGGTGGAGTGAGCCGCGCAATCTTCCTGGGCGCTTTCTTGGTCGTGGGAGTGCTGTTTGCGTTGCTCGGCGATTTGAGAGCGGCCTTGATCGTAACAGTCACTTTGCCTTTATCCATTGCGCTTGCTGGACTGCTGCTTAAGCCTGCGGGCATAGGAATTAATACAATGACTCTCGGCGGTCTCGCAATCGCAGTCGGGTTGCTGGTGGATGCTGCGATCATCATGACCGAGAACATCGTTCATCGGATTTCAACCCATCCAACTGAGCCAAAACTCCAAAATGCGCTTGAGGCCGCAATGGAAGTAGGACGGCCGATTGCATTCGCGACGCTGATTGTGATCGCAGTTTTCGTCCCACTGTTTGCGATGAATGGTATTGAGGGGCGTATGTATAGCCCTCTGGCAGCGGCCGTCGTGAGCGCGATGGCAGGTTCTTTACTGCTGTCGCTCACCGTGGTTCCTGTCGCTTCGGGTATTTTGCTGAAACCACGCAGAGAGAAGGAGTCTGAAGACGTCGCAGTCATACGCTGGTTGAAGCGTATCTATGCACCCCTGCTCGATTCCTGCCTGAGTCACCGAAACCTGGTAATGCTGATTTGCTTCGTTATCACCGTTCCTGCACTCACACTCGGACTGTATGTTGGATCAGACTTCATGCCAAAACTGGACGAAGGCGCTTTTCTGCTCCAGACGCTGATGCCGCCGGAAGCTTCTCTGGACCAAGTGGATAGAATGAATCATCGAGTTGAAGATGCGCTTCGTGAATTCCCCGAAGTAGATGACGTTGTCCGACGTACTGGCCGCGCTGAGCGTACAGAGGATCCGATGTCGCACACTGCATCGGACGTGCTCGTTGTGTTAAAGGCTAACCGCTCGCGCTCTTTGGACGCACTCGAAAACGCGATGCGAGATGCTTTGAAACCCGTCCCCGGTGTTTCGGTTCTGTTCACGACGCCCCTCGGCATGCGCATTGATGAGGGCCTTGGCGGCACCCCCGCCGACTTGTCAGTCAAAGTGTTTGGTCCAGATCTGGATCAACTGGCGCAAATCGCAGACAAAGCTCGCGACATTATGGCCGGGATCAGAGGTATCACCGATCTGCGGGCGGAGCAGTTAACCGGCCTGCCACAATTACGAATCTCAATTGACCGGCCTGCGGTCGCCCGAGTCGGATTAACTCCCGGAGATGTCGTTCGCGCCATACGCATCGGATTGGCTGGAGAGGAGGAATCTGAAATATGGGTCGGCCAGCGGCGATTCGACTTAGTGCTGCGCCTTCAGGATGAGAAGCCTCGCAATCCAAACGCGATCAAGAACCTGCTGATAGACGGGCATGATGGCTCGCGCATTCCCCTCGGGCAACTGGCAGCCATAGAGCAGACTTTTGGCCCAGGCTCGATACGTCGCGAGGCCGGCACACGGCGCATCGCCATCGAATCGAGCGTAACAGGACGCGATTTGGGCAGTACAGCCGCCGAGGTGCGCAACCGATTGTCTCGTGAGCTGCAGTTGCCGATGGGTTATTTCTTCGATGTTGGCGGGAAGGTAGAGAGTCAGGCTCGGGCAAGCAGATCTCTGACCATTGCCATCGTAATCGCTCTCGTCGCGGTGTTCCTTCTTCTCTACTTGGCACTGGACTCCGTGCTCGATGCCGGCCTGATACTGGCCTCTCTGCCTGTCGCGTTCGTTGGGAGCATTGTTGCGCTCTTAATCAGCGGAGAGACATGGAATGTTTCATCTCTCGTGGGTTTAATCGGTCTATTTGGAATCGCCGTCCAAAACGGGCTTGTGTTGGTCACGCAAACCCGGTTGCTAGCGGCTCACGGCAAACCTTTCGAGACGGCCGTTCGAGAAGCAAGCATAGGCCGCGTTCGTCCAAAAATCATGACCGCGGCAACCGCCATTCTCGGACTGCTGCCGATCCTTTTGCTTCGTCTGCACGGGACAGAGATTGAACGTCCACTAGCCATTGTTATGACGGGAGGCCTAATTACTTCAACTGTGTTTACGCTCCTCGCATTGCCGACTTTCTATTTGTTCGTCCACCGTTGGAAAATTCGCAATGTCCAAGTTATTAGTTAGTCCCCGCCCAAATCCACCCCGGGGCGGCGGTTGCTACACGAGCATCGAGACGCGCGCTATTTTTCCGTTTGGCGAGATAAGACGCTGGGCTGGACTTACGCGGTGGCGCGCGGTAGTTCTTATGAATCCAAGCCCGGTATAGAATCTTGGTAAATCTTTCACACGCATCGTATAGGAGACACCACCATGGACAGCAGACGCAAATTGATATGGCACGGCATGTTCCTGTTTTTACTGGGACTGCTGACGGGATTTATGGAGACGAAGTTTGCCAATCCGAGGATGGGGCTGGCGGCGCATCTGGAAGGCGTGATGAACGGAACTTTTCTTATTGCGTTGGGCGCGGTGTGGATGGAAGTGCGGCTCTCGTTGAAGCTGAAGGCTGCGGCGTATTGGTCCGCGCTGTATGGCGCTTATGTGAACTGGGTGGCGACGGTGCTGGCGGCGGCGTGGGGAGTTGGAGCGCTTTCTCCGATCACGGGCGCGGGACATCACGCGCTGGCATGGCAGGAGACATTTGTTACAGCGATGTTTATGTCAGTGGGGCTGGCGACTGTGGGGTCGGCGGTGCTGGTGTTGTGGGGATTGCGCGGGGCCGCGACCGCAAAGCCTCTCGCGCAGTCAGCAGCGAAATAAATCTACCACTGAGCACGGAGAAAATCAGGACTTCTTACCACTGATAAACGCTGATGACACTGATCTGAAAAAAGCAAAAATCTACCGCGGATAAACACGGATGGGCGCGGATCGAAAAAGTCAAAAACCTACCACGGAGACGCGGAGGCGCGGAGAAACCCAGCAAGACTCACCACTGATCAACGCTGATGACACTGATCTGGAAAAAACAAAAGCTTACCGCGGATAAACACGGATGAGAAAAAGCAGCCTCTAGCTCTTAGCCAGAAAGAACCAACCCTACCGCTGATAGACGCTGATGACACTGATCTGGAAAAAGCAAAAGCTTAGCGTGGATAAACACGGATGGGCGCGGATCGAAAAAGTCAAAAAACCTACCACGGAGACGCGGAGGCACGGAGAAAATCAGGACTTCTTACCACTGATCAACACTGACGACACTGATCGGAAAAAGCAAAACCGCTGTAAGGGTTTCAATTTCGGCGATTCTTGGCAATCATGCACTCATGGCAATCCTGGCAATCTCTTCTGGCTTGCTCCGTGCCTCCGTGTCTCCGTGGTGAGATTTACTTTTCCTGGCTTCTTTCGATCGTCGCTTATCGAGACCCTCCCGGCCTAAATCCACCGCTTTAACTGGTTGAAAACCACCATTGAGCCTGCCTACTTATCTTAACTTCCGCTAACGAGCATTGAATCATGCAGATACCTCTCCGTCCGATTGGCATGGCAGTTGCTTTGATGGATGGCAAGGGTTGAAGTAAGTAGCGCGCTGAACGCGCCCGATTCCACCCAGACGAGGACTTATGAAAACGGGCAGGTTTCTGGCAATCATATTATTTGCGGTGACGGGATTCGCGGCGGGCGCGTGGGCGCAGGCGTATCCGCCGGGGCCGAATGGGGAGACGTCGTCGAGCGAGCAAGCGCCTGCGAGTGACGGCCAAGCACCAGCGCTGGCGCAGAATTATCCGCAAGGTCCAAATGGTGATGCGGCGCCAAATGGAGAAACGGCTCCCAGCTTGGGCGGGACGGCGCCACGAAGCGAAGGACCGGCGCCGGCGGTGGCGAGAGTTAGTTTGATCCATGGCGATGTGTCGACGCAGCGCGGTGATAGCGGGGATTGGGGCAGCACGTCGATTAACGCGCCGGTGGTGCGCGGTGATCAGGTGGCCACAGGCCAGGATGCGCGCGCGGAAATCCAGCTGGATTACGCGAATATCCTGCGGCTGGCGGCGCATAGCCAGGCAAAAATTGCTGACCTGACGCCCAAGCGCATTCAAGTGCAAGTGGGGCAGGGATACGCCAGTTACACCATGCTGAAAGGCAGTGAAGCGGATGTGGAGATCGATTCGCCGAATGTGGCGGTGCGTCCGCTGAGGGCGGGACGGTATCGCGTGCAGGTGAATTCAGACTCTGAGACTGATGTGATCGTGCGAGAAGGCGAAGCGGAAATTACCACGCCGCAAGGTAGCACTCGGGTGCATGCGGGAGAGATTATTACTGTCCGCGGGACTAATGAGCCGGAATATAAAATCAGCAGCGCGCCCAGCAAAGACGATTGGGACATCTGGAATAGTGATCGAGACCACGTGGTGCGCGACTCAGAGAGCGTCGGCCACACCAACCGCTATTACACCGGCGTGAATGATCTTGATGCTCATGGCAGGTGGATTTACGTCCCCGGATACGGCAACGTTTGGCAGCCTTACCAGGAAGCAACATGGGCCCCATATCAGACAGGAAGATGGGTATGGGAGCCCTATTACGGCTGGACCTGGGTAAGTTATGAGCCGTGGGGCTGGGCCCCATATCACTATGGGCGTTGGTTTTATTACGGTAATAATTGGTGCTGGTGGCCTGGACCACTGTATGTCGGCTATCGCCCGTTATGGTCTCCCGCCTTCGTTTTCTTTGTTGGCTTCGGACACCGCTCCGGCTTCGGCTTTGGCTCTATTGGATGGTTCCCCGTGGGCCCGCATGATCCGTTTTATCCCTGGTATGGGCGCGGCTTTCACCACGTGAACGTGGTCAACATCACAGTGATCAACAATTTCCACGGACGTGGCGGCTTCATTGCTCCGCTTGCTGTGCGCGGACGTCAGCCATTTTTCTCCAACGCGCATCTGGCGTTGACCAACCCTCGCGTGCGTGGCTCGATTACTAGCGTCTCAGCGGAAAACTTTGGCCGCGGCGGCCATGAGGGCTGGCGTCACGGCGTGGATGAGCATGAGCTACGTGAATCTCGCGTGATGACGGCGAACTTGCCTGTTGTGCCTTCACGTGAAAGCCTGCATGCCAGCAGCGGCAATAGCGGCGCGCCCGCAGGCATACAGACGCGCAACAGCGATCGTTTCTTTACCAAACACGCTCCTCCTGCGGCAAAGCAGGAGTCATTCCATGACCAGATGCAGCGCGTGCAGCGCGTTGTGGGACCGCAAACTGCCGGCGCAAGCCACGGCAATTCCGGTGGCGCAAATGCACGGACTGGCAACACTGAAGTCCCGAAATCTGGCGGTGCAGCCAATGGCGCAACCAATGCCAGCTCAGGGCAGCATTCGTTGAATGAAGGCGGACGCCGCATTGACTCCGGCATGAACAACGCGCATGCACAGAACAGCGGCTCTAGCACTGGTTCTACAACTAGCAACTCGGCGCAGGACCATTCCCGCGCCGACCACAGCGGCTGGAACAAATTTGGTTCGCCCTCAAGCCATTCCGGTGGCGACCTCGGGAATGGCCGCTCTGAATCGCCGGGAAACCCGCGAAGCTCAGGCGCAGGAGTCAGTGGTCGCCAAAACAACGACCATCAGAGTAACGGACGGCAAATCAACGGGCGGCAAATTAACGACCGTCAAATGAGCGACCACCAGATTAATTCTGGGATGTCGCGATCGTCTGATCGCGGCACGGGACAGACATCGCACGCGCCGGAAAGCGGTGGCTGGCAGAAATTTCCTTCCAGCGCCGACCACGGTTCAAGCTCCGGCCGCGGTTCAGATCACAGTTCAGCAGTTGATCACGACTCAGGCCCTGGGATTTCCGCAGCAGACCGCGTTGACCATGCATCGCAGGGCAACTCTAGCACTGGAAACAGCAGGCCTCCGCTGGATATGCATCGGCCTATCGTGACTCCCCGGGAACAGCCGGGCAGTGCGGCGCCCGCGCAGCGGAGTCAGCCTCGTTACAATCCGCCGGCCCAACACAATGAGCCTCGGCAGAATCCGCCTGCGCCGCGCGGTGAATCTCGCGGTTCATACTCGGGCTCGGGATCGCACAACAGCGGTGGCGGCTCGTCGCGCAGCGGCGGCGGCGGTGGATCGTCATCTCACGGGAATAGTGGAGGATCATCGTCCCACAGCGGCGGAAGCCACAGCGAATCACACTCGAGTTCGGGCTCCAGCTCCCACCACCGCTAGCGGAACGGCAAGAAACTCTTAGGTTTGCTTGGCGAAAACAGAAATGAGCGACGGACAACCATCCGTCGCTCATTTCTGCGCTTAAGCGTGGAACTGTAACCCGCAGTTACCAGACTCCTTTGTCGCTGCCTGTAATTCTGAACGCCACGGCCGCTGCGGAAGCCAGCGGCGGCAGCAGGCTCAAACGGAACGTAGCAGGAACATTGCCGCTGAAGGCCGCCTGGGTAATCTGTTTCGTATAGAGGCGTGCTCCGTACGGCATGATCGGAACACGCAGGAAGCGAGCGCGCGTGTAAATCTTGTCGCCATTTATGGTGGCGTCTTTAATCACTTCCGCCGGCAGCTCAAGCGGACTCCCGCGATAGCGCTGCACGTAATCGGAAACAATCTTTAGGAAACTGGCCACGCCCGGCCAGATGCCGGCCACCATGGCGGCCACGCGCAGTTCGCGGAAATCCACCTTGCCGGATTCAATAATCGCCGTGGCGTTCAGGATGTCACAGACACGGAAGTAAAAGTGTCGATACATGCGCTGCAGCGTGGCGGCAAAAATCCGCTCTTCCGGAGCCGGCACGTAAAAAGTGTGCCCGTTCAGCCGAATCGTTACGCGGCGATCAATGCACCGCTTCGCCAAGCCAATATGCTCGCCGGTCTGGCCCAGGCGGCCAACGTGCGTTTCAATTGACTCCGGCAGCCCCGGAATGGAAAAATTCCATTTGCAGGCCAGCCGATCACCCCAGCTGCGCGCTTCAATCTTGCCGCCAAACCGCTTGCTGAATACGTTCACAATCTTCGCCTTCGGCCCGGTTGAAACCAGGTCAAGGTCATTGCCCAGATCAGGCCAATGGTCCAGCGTCTTCATCACCACCGTGGGGCAGTTTTCTTCTTCCAGCGCATTACATACTTGTTCCAGGTGATTCAAAGCATTGGAGATGCGGGCGCGTTCTTTGGTTAACGATTCCACCGCCCAAGCCTGGATCTCATTATTCCCGCGGTTGCCGGCAACGCGGTTCAGCACCTCAAAAGCGCGGATCACTACGTGATTGGAATCCGCCAGCTCCACAAAATCCTGCCGCTGCTGCGGCGTGAGCGAGCTAAGCATGGGGATAAGATCGGACGCAGAAGCCGGCCGCAAAGTTAATTTTAAGAATGCATCAATATATTGGCTTTCGTTCTTGATTGCCGTTGCCATGGGACCAGGGACTCCTCGGGGGATGGACTCGTAAGCTGGTTTGCTTCGAAAACTAGGATGTGGGCTGCTGCTTTCAGGTTGTCGGGTGATCGCGAGCAATCCGGTGTCAGACTCAGTGGCTCATTTACCGCAAAGGACGCAAAGTACGCAAAGAAGGGAATAGCGATTGGCTTCTTGATCGGAACGAAATTTTTCATCGTTCCTTATGTCTTTGTGAAGCACCTCCTCTTTGTTCCTTTGCGTCCTTCGCGTCCTTTGCGGTGAACGTTTGGCTGAGTACCGAATGCTGATTGCTGACTGCTCCTTATATAATCTTCGGTTTACCCCAAGACTTTTATTGTGTAGGAGTGCTGATTGGCTTTCGACGACTTAAGACAATGGATCGCCGCGCTGGATCGCGCCGGCGAACTCAAGAAGATCAAGACTGAAGTTGATCCCATTCTGGAGATCACTGAGATCGCCGACCGTGTCTCCAAAGGCGCTGCCAAAAAGTATGGACGCCCCGGCGGTCCCGCCCTGCTCTTTGAAAACGTTAAAGGCGGCAACGGCGTTCCTGTGTTGATTAACCAGTTCGGCTCAGAGCGGCGCATGCAAATGGCGCTGGGCGTGGATTCGTTGGACGAAATCGCTGAGCGCATTCGCCAGTTGCTCAATATGAAATCGCCGGAAGGCTTTCTTGAAAAGCTCAAAATGCTGCCCATGCTGGCCGATATGGGCAAGTTCTTTCCCAAAGTAGTCTCTACCGGCCCTTGCAAAGAAGTTATTAAGAAAGAGAATTTCTCTCTGCTCGATTTTCCCATCCTGCAATGCTGGCCGCAGGATGGCGGCCGCTTCATCACGCTGCCGTGCGTGATCACGCGTGATCCGAAAACAGGGAAGCGCAATACGGGCATGTATCGCATCCAGGTTTATGACGCCACCACAGCGGGCATGCACTGGCAGCGCCAGAAAGTTGCCGCTGAGCATTACCGTGACTTGCTGCGCCGCGGAGCGTTGAACGATCAAAGTAAATATGATCGTGGACCGCAGGCGCCCTCGCCTGCAAGAGAAAATCGTGTGGCACAGCCGCCCTCGCCTGTGCGTGAAAAATCAGGAGCGCAGGCGCCCTCGCCTGCGGAAAAAGCTTCTGTGGCACAGGCACTCTTGCCTGTGCACAATAGACGATCTGCAGTGGACATCATGGCCCGTTCCGGTGGAGGCTCCATGCTGGCCTCCGGGGACCGTCCCAACGGGACGATGGAAGTCGCTGTCGCTATTGGCACGGAGCCCGCACTTACTTTCTCTGCCATCGTCCCTGCTCCGCCGGAGATTGAAGAATTCATCATCGCCGGATTCCTGCGCCAGAAGCCGGTCGAACTGGTCAAGTGTGAGACCGTCGATCTGGAAGTTCCTGCGTCGGCGGAAATCGTTCTTGAAGGTTATGTCAAGCTTGACGAGCTGCGCACTGAAGGCCCGTTCGGCGACCACACTGGTTTCTATTCACTGGAAGATGAGTACCCGGTGTTTCACGTCACCTGCATCACCCATCGCAAGAACCCGATCTATGCCACCACCATAGTCGGCAAGCCGCCCATGGAAGACGCATGGATGGGCAAGGCCGTGGAGCGCATCTTTCTGCCATTGATGCGGCTCACGCTCCCTGAAATCGTTGACGTGAACCTGCCGGTGGAAGGCGTGTTTCACAACCTGATGATCGTTTCTATCCGCAAGTCATATCCGGGGCACGCGCGCAAAGTCATGAGCGGCATCTGGGCGCTAGGGCAGGCTATGTTCACCAAATGCGTGGTTGTGGTGGATGAAGACGTGAACGTGCAGGATATCGGCGAAGTGGTGTTGAAGGTTTTCAACAATATTGATCCTGAGCGCGATATTCAGTTCACGCTCGGCCCGGTCGATTCCCTCGACCATGCTTCTCGCCTGCCCAACTTTGGATCGAAAATGGGCATCGACGCCACGCGCAAATGGCCGACGGAAGGCTTCACCCGTCCATGGCCGGACGAAATCCTGATGGACGAAAAAACGAAGGCTCAGGTGGATAAGAAGTGGAAGGATCTGGGAATTGAGTAAAACCATTCGCCGCAGATTGCGCTGATGATCGCTGATAAGAACAATTAATTATCGAAGGAGCGAAATTATTCAGCCCCGCGCGTAAGCGGTGGGAAAATGAAGGGAAATAGGCTGAACCCGGAGGGTAATAAATTCATGAAGAAGAAAAAATCGCAGCCCCGAAGCAAAGCCGGTAAGAAAGTTAAACATCAAACAAGCTCGAAGCACCCCCAAAGCCTAACAGAGTTCTTTGCGCAATCGCCATTGGCGAAAGTCAACCTTGATCTTCAACGAATTCCCGACTACGGTAGAAAAATAAAAATCTGAAAGTTGCAAATGCCGAGTATGGTGACCACCAATCCTTTTGCCCCATCGCCATCTAAAGACATTCTTAATCTATTTTTCGGTGCGTCTGTTCATACTGCTGGGCTATAATTCGCCCCACCACTAGCAGCCAATTGTCTTTGACCATCGGTTAAGAATTTAGCCGGCATAGCCCGATCGCCCGGAAATGGGGCAAAGCAAACCTGCGAGTGTAAGTGTAAGAAAGAGGCGGTTATGCGCAGGAAAGTCGTTGGCGGCGTTCTCATACTTCTATTCATCGGAGGATTCTTCCTCTATCAGGAGTGGACGAAACTCAGAGTGGTTGTTCCGGAATACAAAGCGCCTCCGGAACAAAAAGTCCAGCTTGATCAACACTGGACAGAGGAGCAGCGCCACCGCTTTCACTATACGGCACAAGGCACGCGCCTTTTGCCTTACGAATGGTTCATGGCGCTGGAGCAGCCTTGCCTTTCCATCATGGGGTGCAAGCCATTTCACGAGAAAACCTATCTCGCGCGTTTTGGATTCATTGAAGGTGACCAGGATCCTCAGCTCAATCCGGGCGGCCTGCCTGTCGGCTTCGCCAAACAAGATAACTTTTATGACCCTGAATCCAATGGCACGTCCAAAGTGGTTGGGCTCACATGCGCAGCGTGCCACACGGGAGAGTTGTATTTCGATAAGTATGCGGTTCGGGTAGAGGGCGCGCCGGCGATGATTGAAGTTTTCCAATTTCAGAAGGCGCTTGGGGTAGCGCTCATCCTGACCGACAAAATGCCCTTCCGTTACAAACGTTTTGAGCGGAACGTGCTGGGTCCCACTGCAACCCCAGACGACAAGAAGAAACTAAAAAGCGCACTGGATTTATTCATCTCACGTGCGATGTTCGAAAAGAGCGCCACCGACCAGGAAAACATTTACACGAATATGGCGGGCTTCGGCCGCACCGACGCACTTACCCGGATAGGCAATCAGGTTTTCGCCGTCGACATGCGAAACAATGCCAACTTTGCGCCGGCGAACGCGCCTGTTCGTTATCCCCAAGTCTGGGACGCTTCATGGTTTACATGGGTGCAATACAACTCATCCATTTCAGATCCGTTGGTCCGCAACATAGGTGAAGCGCTGGGCGTGAGAGCGTCAGCAAAGCTATACGGCAACGATGCCAAAGAATTGGGCAATAGCGTCCACATTGAAGGACTGAAAGTAATTGAGGATCTATTGGCGGGAACGGAGCCGTATCAAGGTTTGTCGTCACCCAAGTGGCCAGCTGTATTTCCTCCTCTGGCGCAGGACAAAGTAAACAGAGGCGCAGCGCTTTACAAACAACATTGTGAAAGCTGCCACCAACCTCCGCCCGTTGAATTGCAGGAAGACCTGAAATCGGCCCAGCCAAAGTATTGGTGGAAGAACGCGCAAGGGAAACAATTTTTCAAAGTCAAAGACGTGAAACAAGAGTATGTGGGGACAGATCCGCATGAAGCTGTTGACTTCATGAATCGCAAAGCCGATTCCGGTGATCTTGGCAAAGGCCGCATCTCCGCTGAAGATGGGCTTAAGCTGGTGACGATTGGAATGGCTGGGAAGTTTTTTGAAAGCAAGGGATTCACTCCTCAGCAACGAATTGAATGGAGCGGTTTTCGTGATCCCGCCGATGCCGTCATTCGCGCCGAGGCCATCTATAAGGCCCGCCCACTGAATGGAATCTGGGCCGTGGGTCTGTATCTCCATAACGGATCGGTTCCAAATCTATATGCCTTGCTCTCACCCCAGAGTGAAAGACCGAACAAATTCTGGATGGGCAGCAAACAGTATGACCCCGTCAAGGTTGGCTACGATACTTCCGAGTTAAAGGGAGCCTACCTTTTTGATACGGCGAATCCCGGGAACAGCAATCACGGGCACGAATTCAAAGATGGTCCCAGAGGCAATGGAGTGATTGGGCCGGCGCTCTCGCCTGATGATCGCTGGGCGATCATTGAGTACCTTAAATCGTTGTAAAACGTGCGCTTGTGCCCTGCGACGCAAGCGCCACAACCTCAAGTATCGTCGTGTGCGGCGTAGCCTGCGACAAAAGCAACGCCGCGGCTGGAACTCCGCATCTTAATTTTTGATGAAATGGCCCCAAGGGCTGGCAGTTATTACTCGACCTGAACACTGGGAACTTGCAGCCAAACATCTGTGGGGCTTGAGCCGAGCCGATCTCGCCGTTTATCTAAAGTCTTCAGAACAACCGATTTTGCATCCCACAGACGATTCCAGAAAAGTTCGGGTAATCGAACCGCAGCCGCAACCTCCGGCTGCGCGGGCAAAAGCCGCTTCGCGCTGAAGCCGCCTACCTTACGCAACCGTATTCAAGGAGCAGCAGTGCGAGAGCTTTGTTTCCAGCGGTACCCAGAAGCTTTGCCATTCGCGGCTGCGTTCCGTGGCAACCATCAGCATGAGCGTTCCTTCATCCTCTGGCACGTCTTCCACGCGATAAATAATGGGAAATGCGAATTGATTGATTAAGCCTTCTGGACCGTAATGGACCACCGTGACGGTGTCTTCACTGGCCAGGAGCCGATAGGCGGTGTTGGGTTTTGCTTCTGACTGCAAAACCTCATGCAACGTGCTCATGCTTACCATGTAACAGAGTTCCATAATGGCGGAAATCCTTCCTGGCCGGCGTAATGCCCGCCCCCGAAAGCCCATTTGTAAAAGCTTCTGCTGCTTAGTGCTCTGAGTGCTTCATCCGTTTCAGAGCAATACGTCCGTTACACATGGTTTTAGAAGCGCGAGATTACGGTTTCATTGGACTGAAATTAAAAGGTTTAATTTTCCATGAAAGTGGTAAATCAGAGAGCACGTCGCAAGGGTATTTCATTGGCTGGAAAGAAAATTGTGAAAAAATGTCGTATGGAGGCTAATCAGTTGCGAATTAAGGAGATGATCGACAGTCCGCGCGAGTGAAAAGAATTGACCCCTTTACAGGCGCTTCAGGGCAAGCCGCGCCAGAGCGATAGATTTTTCAATCCGCGCGGCCTCTTCACGTACGCCGCCAACGCTGATCCGCAAAAAAGTGTTGCCTTTTAACACATAGAGCGCGCCCACCAAGGGGCTGCCGACCCAATAGGCTTGTTCTCCCACGCCTTTAATGGTGCGCGGCTGCGGGGACTCCTCTTCTTCCCTGGCTGGTTTGCTTTTGGCCGTCGGCTTCTCTTTTTCTCTTTCTTCAGATTCCGGCTTGGCGGAGTGGAACTGTTTCTGCCAGAACGCGCGTGGAGAAACCGATCCCGCCGAAGCTATGGCAACACTTACTGAATTGCTGGGAGAGGCCGTGCGAAAAAGGCATTGCGACATGACTAACCCGCCGGCAGGCTGCGTGCTCGGCTTGGTTTCCTGCACCTGATCGCCTTGTACCTTCTGAACATCCGCGCTGGTGAGCACAGTGCAAGCATCCGGCTTGGCTTGCTTTGTGGTATTGGGTGCGGACTTTTGCGCCGCCGACATGACGCCGCAGTAAACGACGAGACACAGCGCTAGCTGAAATAAATTCTTCTTCATTGCATTTCCAAACCCACAATTCTAATTGCTAGAACAAAAAGAAAGCCCGCGCGGAGATAATTTCCTGCACGCGGGCTTGATGGCTACGACAACTTAGTGTTGGCGGTTATCGTCGCACTCTGGGCCGCCGTGGACGCCGCTTGCAGGATCGCCAAAGCAGAGTTTTCCGCCGCCTTCGTTGTCACCGCTGCGCGTGCCGAACTGCGTGCCATCGAAAGCAGAGAACAGCCCGCGCCCGCCGGTCTGCCGCGCGATGGTGGCCAGTGCGTCCTGCGCCGTCACAGGTCCAGCGGTGGCGTTTTGTGAAGGATCGGTGACGCACGTTCCGGTGCAGCCATCGGCATAGCCGACCAGTACGCGGCCGAATTTATCCACGGTAATGTCGTTAAAGTCGAGCAGGTTGCGGCACGGATTGCTGCCGCCGCCGTTCCAGATGCAGCCGCGCTGCACTGGGTCTGAAGGGGTTGCGTCAGAAGTGGTCCAGGTGACCCCGCCGTTATATGTGAAGGCGACATAGAGATGCCAGACGCCAAGGAAGTCTGCCGATTGCGTGTCGCCCAGGCTCGGCGTGCCGAGGAAAGCAAACGCAGCGCGATTGTCGTCTCCGGCCACCACTTCAGCAAACTCGGCGTTCTGGATGCCGAAGGGTGTTCCAGCATCCTGGGATTTCGACCAGTGCACTCCACGATCATGCGACACAGCGATCTTGGCGTGACCGTCGGAATTTACATAGCCGAAATAAATGGTGTTGTTCTTGCCCGCCGAAACAGATGGATCGCTGCCTGGGCTGATGCTGGCGCCATCGGGAACGGTCCGCACCACCCAGGTCAAACCATTGTCACTGGAAACGGCAACGCCGGGACGGCTGACGCCTGCCGCATCCTGACATTTCTCATTCGGAACGTAAGCTGTGCCGTCGGGAGAAACCCGAACGTGTCCATGCAGGCCGCCGCAAGTTCCCGGAGCTATAGGCTTGTCCACGCCGTTAACGGTGGTGAACGTGTAAATGGGAACGCCTGGCCCAAACGTGACGCCGCCATCATCACTGCGTGAGCAGAACGCCGTGGCGATATCCTGCGAACAGTAATAAATTGCGTGTGGATACGTGTGCACGGCAGGAGCGGGAGAAGCGTAAGGCCCTCCGCCGACCGTCTGGTGATCGACGCCGGCAGGCTGTCCGGAGCCCTGTGTGGGAAGCCAGTTGTCGCCATCATCGTCAGTAAATGAAAGCTCGCTGGTTACGCCGTTGAGCTGTGAGGAGAACGTGCGGTTTGTGCCGCCCATGCGGCCATCGTCAGTAAAGAGAATGGGATCAAGGCTAACGCGCGCAAACGGTGAACGCTTGTCTTCCCAAGTGGAAGTGGCCGGAGTGACTGTGTCATTGAAAGTAACGCGTAGCGTGTGATTGCCGGCGCCGATAAAAGCTTTGCCGGTATTCCAATCAACGCCGATGGAAGGTTCGCCAGCCGCATGCTGGCTGGCACTAGTTGAGCCGAGCGAGGGTGGAATATTCTCCGGAGCAGCGTAATTGACGAATGCGGGCGCACCGGGAGCAGGCGGCGGAGGCGGTGCAGTTGTGGGACGGGGAGAAACTGTCATGCTGACTACAGCGTGCGCTGAAACGGGAAGCGGCACGGTAGCTGCCACGGAACGAATATGCCAAAGACCATCGATTGGATCGGTCAGGGTAAGGTCTTCTTCGCCGGGGCCTGTGCTGGTGGCATCAGGCGAGCCGGGACCGTGGTCAGCCGCATTTGGGCTGATAGCAAATACGTCCAGATCGCTGGGCGCGGTGCTGTTCCATGTGTATTTAATTGTTACTTGAACCGTGTTGGTCTGGTAAAAAGTTGCGGCCGGCGCGGGAAGTGTAATCGTCAGATCGTGGTTGTCACATACGCCGGGCGGACAAGTATCCTGGATGCCCACGTTGGTAACGGTGCCTGCAACGACTGGACCAAAGTCCCACGAAACCGGCCCTGATGTGCTGCTGATGGAACTCGCGGTCTGGGCGGAAGAAACACGCGTCAGACTCAAAACCAAAATCATTGCCAGCAAAGTGAGCCAATAGCTGGAGAGGCTCACCGCGAATCTATCTTTATTACTTGATTTGGGGGTAGGTGCTGAAGGGGAGGGAAGCGTTGACATGGTTTCTCCTGAAGCGTGATTTTCTGGAGCTGGCCGAACCCAAGGAAGCGGCAGAGAGTAGTAGCACTACCGCTGAATTTTGGAAGGTATATTCATGAAGCGAGTTGCCAAAGAATTTTCTTTTTATTATCAATCATTTATGGTTGTACTCTCTTGAATCGAATGTCTGCTGGTGGTACTACTTACTTGTGCGACTCTGCCTGATTTCCAGAGGAGAGCAAGTGGCTTCTAATCCTAACCCGCTGAGTTCCAAGGGCCCCGCTGCCGAACGCATATTGAAAGCCGCCAAAACCTTGTTTGCTGGATCCGGCTTTGAAAATACCAGCACAGTTTCCATTGCACGCATGGCCCAGACCAGCGAGTCGCAGCTCATCAAGCACTTTGGCAGCAAAGAGGGCCTGCTGGAAGCGATATTTGAAGATGGCTGGAACCACATCGCGCAGGCTTTTGGCACGCTGGAATACATCCCTGCTCCCAGCTCGAAACTGCAGGCGTTGGTGGGATTGATTCTTTCCAAGCTGGAAGAAGACGAACAGCTCAAACAATTGTTTTTGCTTGAGGGCCGCAGAATCCGCAAAGAAGGCCACATGGTCTTAATGACCAAGGGCTTCCTTGGCCTGGTAAACACGGCAGACAGGTTGCTCAAGGAAATGCGGGATCTGGGGCAGCTCCGTTCTGATTTGCATATTGAAGGCATGCGCTCAGCGCTGATTGGAATGATGGAAGGATTGCTGCGCGACAGAATGCTTGCCGGTCGGATTCCGTATTCGTCGTCTTACAGCGCGGAAGACATTCGAAAATTGTTTCTTCACGTCCTTTATTCGTTCGCTGCCACTCCCGACTATCTCTCAAACGCAAAGCCCGCATAGGCAAAGTCTGCGGCGCTCCGTAACGATGGTCGACGATATTTCGATGTTAATCGCGCGTTCCGCACCACATAGGATTTTCTTCCAAGAAATATTCAGCAGTAAATCGCTTTCCACTACGAAAACTTCACACACAATGCATTTGCCACTGTTCGTTTTCGCACGGCGACGATTCATTTCCGCACACTTTGCATGGGACGAGTTGTTCAGAAGACGTAAAGAGTAAGTAAGAGGGATGAGTGAACGCTAACGCGACAATGCACTTGTCGTCTAAAAAAGCATGCCAAGGCAAATTGGTTGAACTTTGGATTGATTGGCATCGTCTTTGCAAGTAAGAAGAGAAGATCAAGACAAGAGTTTGAACTTAGCAGTTTTGAAACGGGGTTCAGGGAATGTTCGCGCCCACGGTTTTGGCGGCCGCAGGCGAGAACAGTCCCCGAAAATCGGCACGCATACGCGCGCCTGTTTTCTTAACCCACGAGAACGATTGTAGGTCATAAGGAAATGAATTGAAAAGTCATTTGCTAATCCAAAAAGGCCGCCCTCAACCGGTTCCCGCCGAACTGCGGGAAAGAATCAAAGGAGCGGTAAATGAAATCCACGTTATTTTCCCGGATCATATTTGCAACACTGGTATTGGCTTTCGCCACCAGCGCTTTTGCAACCAGCGATTCACATAAGAGCAGCTTTGAAATTTCCGCAGCCACACAAGTGAACGGCACAACGCTGCCTGCGGGCGAATACACCGCAGAGTGGGAAGGCTCAGGGCCAACGGTGAAGGTAAACATCATCCAAGACAGAAAAGTGGTGTCCAGCGCGCCGGCACACGTAATTTCCCTTGACAGTAAAGCCAGAGACACCCAGGCGGAAGTATTGAATGGCGCTAAGGGCGAGCGCGAACTGAAGGCGCTGCGATTTGCGGGCAAGAAAATCTCTTTGCAACTGGGAACGGAATCAGCTACAGCAGAGACAAAGGCCGCGTCCACCAACTAAACGCCTTCCAAGCTGACTTTGTATTCAAGGGAGCAGGCAACTGCTCCCTTGCTTTGCAGTTCCAAGCTAGTGACTGGAGCAATTCACCGGGTATAGAGAGGTTGCGCAGGCACAACGCGCACGGCGACAAGACCAGAGGAGTGCTTTTGCTCCGGTAAAAGTGCTCGCAGTAAGGTCATGTATACTTTCTATCTGGCCGGAACATCAGTGGAGGAAATTAATTTATGCAATTTAATTTGCGGCAATCCCTGCGGATGGCAATTGCCACCGTTCTGGTTGCACTCTTCATTGTTCCCACGGAGGCGCTTGCACAAAGCCACGTGGTCAGCCCCGCGGACCTGCAAAAAGCGGCAACGGCAGCGTCGCAGGTAAGACAGCACAACATCGATTCAATACAACGCCTGTTGTCAACGTCGACAGCCGAACAAGCATTGAAGTCGGCGAAGATGGACACGCAGCAGGTAAAAACAGCGGTCTCAACCCTGAACGATCAGGAATTGGCCCAACTGGCGGCGCGGGCGGACAAAGCGCAGGCTGATTTTGCCGCCGGTAGTCTCAGCCAACGTGATTTGATCCTGATTATTCTTGGTGTTGCGGTGCTGATCCTGATTATTGTGGCAGTTCGCTAGAATTATCTTGATGGCACGAAATATGCCGCAGAGACTCATTTGTATCCTGTGTCTCTGCGGCTTTGTCTTTGCCGCAACTCCCGGCGTGTGGCTCGACGTCCCTTTCATCAAGCAGGAAAAAGACGGCTGCGGCGCAGCCAGCATCGCCATGGTGATGCAATACTGGCGCAAGCAACAAGCCAAAGAAGTTGACGCTGCCGCCGATGCGGCAGAAATCCAGCGCGTGCTTTATTCGCGCAAGGATCATGGCATTCGCGCTTCTGACCTGGAACATTATTTCCAGCAAAACGGTTTTCAGACGTTTGCATTCGCCGGAACCTGGGACGACCTGAAACCACATCTGGAAAAAGGACGCCCGCTGATCGCCGCGTTGAAGCCGTCATCATTAGAAAGCTCACTGCACTTTGTGGTGGTGGTGGGGATCGATCCAGTTGAGGGACTCGTTTATCTGAATGACGCCGCCCAACGCAAATTGCTCAAGCAGGATCGCGCCAATTTTGAAAAGCAGTGGAGCGCCGTGGGCCATTGGACGTTGCTGGCGCTGCCCAAGTGAGCAGTTTCAGAAAAATCCTGTGCGCCTGTGTGCTCTTGCTATCAACGCTCTGCTGTTTGCATGCCCCGGCGCAGACTGATCCCACGCCCGCAGCCAAGCAGCTTTTTGAGCAGGAGCGCTGGCCTGAGCTTATTCAACTCTTGCAGCAGTCGCCACGCAACTCCGCCGATCTGGATTACTACTATGGCGTCGCGCTGGCGCATCTGGAGCGCTGGCAAGAAGCGGGCAAGGCGCTCTCCAATGGGCAGAGGCTGGCTCCCAACGACAAGCGATTTCCCGTCGAACTGGCCGGCGTGGCGTTTAAGCAGAAGAAGTATGGAGAGGCCAGGGACGATCTCCATGGCGCGCTGAGACTTGATCCCAAAGACGAATACGCCAATGAATTTCTGGCGACCATTTATTTCCTTCAAGACAATCTGGAAGCGGCGCTTAAGTACTGGAACCGCGTAGGCAAGCCTGAGATTGCTGAAGTGCGCAGCAGCGAGCCGAGGTTAAAGGTGCGTCCGGCACTGCTGGACCACGCGTTTGCGTTTGCGCCTGCCGCCACTTTAACGCTGGATCAACTGCTGGCCAGCAATGTCCGGCTGCACGGACTGGAAATATTCCCAACATACAAGCTGAATCTATCGGCGCGACCCGATGGAAAGTATGACGCTATATTTCGGGCGCAAGAGCTGAACGGTTTTGGCAACAGCAAGCTCCAGGCGTTGGTCCGGATATTCAGTGGAGCGCTGTTTGAAGAGATCACGCCGGAGTATTACAACCTGCATGGCTCCGGCACAAACATTATTTCTTTCTTCCGGTTTGATACCGATAAACGCCGGGCAGCGGCCACAATCAACGGGCCTTTAGCTGGAAACCCGCAATGGCGTTACCGCATGGGCGCTGATTTCCGCAATGAGAATTGGACCGTACAGACATCATTCACCGGCCCAAGTACGTTCCTGGGCGCGACGAACCTGCGTCGCGAAAGCGTGGGTGCGGAGATATCGCGCTTTGTTGGCGCGCGCTGGACGTGGTCGACTGGCGTGGAGCTTTCACACCGCGATTTTCGCAACGTTATTCCTGGCACGGCGTTAACGCCAGAGTTGGTGGCGAAAGGCTATCAGATCAAGCAGCAAGCGCGGTTCACATACGAGCTGTGGCGGTCGCCGGAAAAGCGACTGGTAATTTCCAGCAGCGGCAATTCCCAGGCGGGACGACTGTGGTCACAACCGGGGCAGTCGTTTGAAAAACTTCAAGGCACAATTGCCATGCGCTGGTTTCCACGCGAGCAGGGTGACGATTATGAGATGCTCTGGCGGGCACACGCCGGCAAAACGTTTGGGCAGACACCCTTTGATGAACTGTTTATGCTGGGCGTGGACCGCGACAACGATCTACCGTTGCGGGCGCACATTGGCACGCGCCATGGGGAGAAGGGAAGCGCGCCGCTGGGGCGGAATTATTTTCTTTCTAACTGGGAAAGCGAGAAGCACATGTATTCGACTGGGCTTATCACTGTGAAGCTGGGACCATTTCTGGATACGGGCAAGATTCTGGATTCATCGACAGGGCTGGGCACGCATAAGTGGCTGTTCGATCTCGGCCCCCAAGCGAAGCTAAATGTGCTGGGAGTGGGCGTGGTGCTGCTTTACGGCAAAGACCTGCGGACAGGGAACAACGCGTTTTATACCGATGTAACGTGGTGAGCGCATTTGAACAATCACTTCACGCACATATCACTGCACATCCAGGGTCACGGAATCGCTACAATGACGCATGGCTGAAGGGGTTAAAGATTTCTACGATCAGCTGGCCAGCAACTACCACCTTATCTTTGCAGATTGGGAGGCTTCAATCCGTCGCCAAGCCGCAGTTCTGGGAGTCATCCTTGAACGCGAGTGCGGCCCTCCTGCGAGTGCAAAAGTCCTGGATTGTGCATGCGGAATTGGAACGCAGGCTCTGGGGCTGGCCAAACTTGGATTTCAGGTGACTGCGTGTGATCTGAGTCCATTGGCAGTGGAACGAACCCGCAAGGAAACTGAAAAGAGAGGATTAAGCGTTCGGGCGCTTGTCGCAGACATGCTCGATCTAACGGCACTTCCAGACGGAAGCTTCGACGCGGTTATCTGCATGGATAACTCTCTTCCGCATCTTGAGAGCGATGAACAACTGTTGCAGGCGGTGACCCAAATTCAGCGAAAGCTGCGGCCTGATGGGCTCTTTATAGCCAGCATAAGAGATTACGACAGTCTGGCGCAGAAAAAACCGGTGGTGCAGGGCCCCAATTTTTATTCTGACAAAAAGGGACGACGCATCGTTCATCAGGTATGGGATTGGCTGGACGATCGCAGATATACTTTTCATCTTTATATAACCAGGGAAATCCAAGACGGATGGGAATCACAGCATTACATTTCGAACTATCGCTCGATTATGAGGGATGAGTTAAGCCAAATTCTGACACGGTCAGGATTCGCCGACTGCCGCTGGATTCGTGCTGATGAGAGCGGGTTTTACCAACCGATCATTTTAGCGAAAGCAAGCAGCACTATTCCATAAACCGGTTTGTTAATACGCTCCTTTTACAATATGGCCATGCGCTCACTCATCATCGGCGGCACAAGGAATCTTGGCCCTTCCATTGTCCACGCGCTGCTGCAAGGGGGGTATGAAGTTGCGGTGTTCAATCGCGGCCAGACGCGGGACGACCTACCGGAAGAAGTGGAACGATTACGCGGTGATCGGACGAATTCGGAAGAACTGAAGCGGGTCCTAAGTGGCAGGGAATTCGACTTGGTGATCGATACCACACTGTACACAGGTACGGAAGCCGAGGCTGCGGTGGAGTTATTTACGGGCAAAGTTGGACGCTACATCTTCCTAAGCACGGGGCAGGTCTATCTGGTGCGAGTGGGAGCTGAACGTCCCTATAAGGAAGAAGATTATGCCGGGCCGGTGATGGCGGAGCCACAGAAGGCAGACGTTTCAGAATATGAGAACTGGCGTTATGGTTTTGACAAACGCGCGGTGGAAGATGTGTTCGCGAGCGCGTGGACGAATAATAAATTTCCGTTTACCAGCCTGCGCCTGCCGATGGTGAACAGTGAACGAGACCACTATGACCGGATCTACGGATATTTTCTCCGCGTTCAAGATGAAGGCCCGATTCTGATCCCCAACGATGACGGAGCGCCGGTGCGGCATGTGTATGGTGAAGACGTGGTGCAGGCGATCCTGCGGCTGGTTGAGAGTGATAAAGGTAAAGGCTGCGCTTATAACATTGGAGAGGATGAAACTTTATCTTTAACACAGTTTCTGGAATTGCTGGCCGAGACCATGCATTGTCCCTTGAAGATTGTTCGAGTGCCTCGCGAAGAACTCAATCGCGAAGGCCTGTTGCCGCATTGCTCTCCGTTCAGCGGCAAATGGATGTCGTCACTGGAAAACGCGCGCAGCAAAGCAGAGTTCGGCATGGAATACACGCCTATGGCCGCATACGTGAAAAAGCTAGTCAGTTATTTCCAGGCGGTGCGTCCGCATACCGTGGAAGGTTATCAGCAGCGCGGGCGTGAAGTGGAATTCGCGAAAGCGAAATAGCGTCTTCGGGCAAAATGCCAATAGTTTGTCAGCGTTGCATTGAGAACGTTGTCGTAACGCCCTTTTACTCACGAATGTTTTGAAAGCCGCGCTATACCTTTCTAGGTTGTTGTGTATCCGTGTGCAAATGTACCCCGGCGGCTGAAGCCGGAGGGTCTGATCAGCTTTACCGCAGGTCTAAAGACCTGCTCCACCCTGCCATAGGACACAGTAAAGCCTAAAGAGGTTATAGGCCCAACCATTCCTTACCCATCGCTTACACAACTTAACGGAATCCAAGAGACATTGCGTTGCCGCAAGGGTTTGCACTCCATAACAGAAGTCATTTGAGCGTTAATGCCGGAAATCTTTTGAGGACGGTTTTAACGGGAGGGTCTATGAAACAAGTAAAGGCTATGCTGCTGGGAGCGGCGTTAATGGCGGGAACCACTACTTTGGCGGTGGCACAAAGCGTTGTCCCGGTGCAATGGGGATGGGGACAGCGCGACAACGATGACCGGCAGGCGTACAAAGAAGGATTCCGCCGCGGACAGGAAGACGCGCGGCACAACCGTCGCTTTGATCCAGACGACAGCCGCTGGCGCGAGCGCGACGACCGCCAGGCATACCGCTCAGGGTACGACCGCGGCTTCCGGCAAAACAGCGGCTACAACAATGGCGGCTGGGGACATGACCGCGACGGAGATCGGGACAGGGATGGCGATCGGGACAGGGATGGAGACCGTGATCGCGGAGTCTATGGCCGCGGCAACGGAGGCTACGGCGGATACGGAACGAATGCGGCGCAGCAGTACGGTTATCAGGATGGAATCAACGATGGCGCGCGTGACCGGCGCAGCGGTCACAGCAATCGGCCGACGCAGGACAGCAACTACAAACACGCCGACCGTGGCTACAGCTCAACCTACGGCAACAAAGATTACTACAAACAAGCTTACCGCCAGGCGTATGAAAGCGGATATCGCGAGGGCTACATCAGTGGCGGCACCTGGCGCCGGTACTAACTCAACGGTAAATGAACAAAAGCCATGCGGCGAATCGCATGGCTTTTATTTTTTTGGATGAAAGACGCGCAACGAGGCTGACGTCTGCTGTTCTTACCAAACGGTGCAGCGATCGGCTTCCGGACGGACCATTGCGGAGCCATCTTTGCAGCTAAATGCCTGCTTGAATTCCGGCAGGTTGGAGAGTGGCCCAATCACGCGATACTTGCCGATGGGGTGAGGGTCACCCTGGACCATGGTGCGCTGCGTTTCCGGACGAATCTCATCACCACGCCACTGTCCCCAGGCAATAAAGAATTGCTGCTCTGGCGTATAACCGTCAATCGTTGGTTGCGGGTGTTCCTTTTCAGCTTTCTTGAAAGCCAGAAAAGCGATCTTGGCGCCGGCGAGATCGCCGATGCTTTCGCCTAAAACCAGCTTGCCATTGTGGTGAATGCCCGGCTCAACAAAATAACTGTCGAACTGGCGCACAACGCAGGAAGTTCGATCTTGAAACCGCTTCATGTCTTCAGGCGTCCACCAATTGTTGAGACGACCTTCGGCATCAAACTGAGCGCCCTGGTCGTCAAAGCCGTGGCTGATTTCATGCCCAATTACCACGCCGATGCCGCCATAGTTGATGGCGTCTGCATTTTCCACGCTGAAAGACGGCTGCTGCAGGATTCCAGCAGGGAAGACGATTTCATTCAGCAGAGGATTGTAGTAAGCATTGGATGTTGGCGGCGTCATGCCCCAGCGGCCGCGGTCCGTGGGCTTGCCGATCTGCGAACGATCATCATCCACGTTTCACCTTACGGCGGCAATGGTGTTGTTCCAGTAGGAATCGCGCACCATCTTGATGCTGCTGTAATCCTTCCACTTGTCCGGATATCCGATCTTGGGATTGAATGTAGAGAGCTTTTCCAGCGCCTTCTTTTTTGTTTCCGGACTCATCCACTCCAGGCCTTCGATGGTGTCATGCATGGCAGCCAGAATGTTTTTCACCATTTCCTGCGCGCGCGCCTTGGCCTCTGGCGGGAAATATTTCTCGACGTACTTTTTGCCCAGCGCTTCGCCTAGCAACTGATCAGTGCTTTCTGCACAGCGTTTCCAGCGCGGCTTTAACTCCGTGGCGCCGTTGAGATATTTTCCGTAAAAGGCAAAGTTCTCATTCACAAACGGATCAGAAAGCTGGTCAGCGGCGGAGTGAAGGAACTGCCATTTGAGATACGTTTTCCAGTCAGCCATTGGCGTTTCACGGACCTGACGATCAACTTCCTGCAGGAACTTTGGCTCGGCGACGTTAAGATTCGCGCGAGAAAGCTTCGCGGCCGTGAAGTATCCATCCCAGTCTACGGCCGGCGCGAGCTTCTTGAGATCAGCATAAGAGGTTTTATGGTCAGTGGCTTGCGGATCGCGCAGCGCGACGTTATCCAAAGATGCCTCAGCCAGCTTCTTTTCCATCTGGAAGACGGTCTGCGCGGCGGCTTTCGCTTTTGCGTCATCGTAGCCGGCGAGCTTGAACATGGCCGCAACGTGGAGCAGATATTTTTCGCGCGCATCCTGGAAACGCGGTTCAGTTTTCAGGTAATAATCGCGGTCGGGCAATCCCAGGCCTGAGGCAGAAATGTTTACGATGGTCTGCGTGGGATTGTGATTATCCGGGCTGGAGAAGAGCGCAAACGGCACAAACGCTCCAATGTCATTCAGCTGGCGGATCATGCTTTGCAGATCAGCCGGAGTCTTCATGGCGTCAATCTTTTCCAGCATGGGCTTGGCAGGCGTGATGCCCAGTTTATTTACGGCGGCTTCATTCATGCAGGAGCCGTAATAATCGCTGATGAGTTCTTCCACGCTGCCGCGAGGCCAGTCGGTTTTGCGTGAGACGTCGTCCAGAATGCCCTTGAGCTGTTCCTTGGCGTCCTCGCCGGCTTTCCAGCGACGACTCCAGTGGACCATAGACGGAGGAATAGGATTTTCAGCGCGCCACTTGCCGTTGGCAAACTGGAAAAAATCATTGCAGGGGTCGGCTTTGGTATCGATGTCGCCCGCCTGAACGCCTTTTTGCGGCGTCCCTTGAGCGAGAGCAGTGGCGCCGAAGATCGCGCAGACGGCCACGAGGAGAAGAAAGGGTCTGAAGAAATGCATTTTCACCTTTTTCAAAACGAAGATATTTTTCAATCAGCGGGCGCGAGCTTCAGCGGCGCTCAACAAGCTTAAGGCAAAACCCTGCAGAAGTGCCAACCATGGCCCGAGTATCTACGTTGAAACTCTCAATGGGCCGGTGCCCCCAACATGCTAATCCTTATTTCGGGCGCTGCGGAAATCGTATTTGATACTCACATTGCCCCAGCTTTCATCATGCTTACTTACCAGACTGGGGCTGCAATGTGGGCAAGTGATGCTCAGAGCCAGCTGCGATGTCCAATGCAGCGAGACGCCTGCACCAGCGGCATCCTGTTCCAGCACAAAGACTTCACCTTCGGTAGCCGAGCCGGAGAAAAATCCTGTACTTAGATCTTTGCTTGCAGGACGAAGATTCACGTGAGTAAAAAATGGGGCTTCAGCGCCGCATCGGCGTTCCATCAGGGTGGCGGTCCACTGCGCGGACTGATCAGTTGACTCCGCCACCACGCGATCAGAGCAGCGCGGACGCGTGTGCAGATACACAACCGTGAGCACGGCGAACATCACCAACAACATGCCGCCATAAACAAATGAGCCATAGACCATTTTGCGGGCGAATGGATCCATAGCTTAGTTGCCTGCCACGGGGTCAATGCGCGACCTGATTTCACGCCACAGCTCTGCGCGTCCATCGCCGGTCTTGGAGGAATAGGGAAGCGGAGTGTCAATACCGTGATCGCGGGCGAGCGCTGCGAGCGCGCCGCGTAATTTGTTGCCGGAAATCTTGTCGGCCTTAGTGGCGACGACCAGAAAATCGCGTCCGGCGCTACGCAGGAAATCGATCAGATGCCGGTCAGGCGGTTGCGCAGGGATGTTGGAATCAATCAAGATGATAGACAGCGCCAGCGTCTCACGCTCCTGAAGATATGGCTCAATGAACTTGGGCCATTCGGCAGAGATTTCCTTTGAAATTTTGGCATAGCCATAGCCGGGCAGATCGACCAACAGGCTTTCCGGATGCGGTTGGTTGGGCTTGGCGTACAGGCCAAAAAAGTTGATGGTGCGAGTGCGACCCGGAGTGGAGCTGACATGCGCCATTTTCTGGCCCAGCAGGGAATTGATGAGGCTGGATTTGCCGACGTTGGATCGGCCAAGAAATGCGAACTCCGGCGGACCTTCAGGGGGGAAGAACTTTGGGTCGGCAGCGGAGGTAAGGAATTTGGCGATGACAGGCTTCATTATTTCTTGTCGCTGCGCTCCAAACCGCTGAATATTTCTGCGCGTCCTTACGCTATTCAGCTCCTGTGACAGGCGGTTCGGCGCTCGAGCCGGCCTCACCGCATCTCTAAAGACCATATCACGTTGCTCTTGATCGTCAGTGGAACTGAATGAAAAACGGGCCCGCGTTGCCACGGGCCCAAGGGGTATTGCTTTTGGTTTAGTGCTTTAATCCGTAGACATCCAACTCGCCGTGCGGCGAAGCAGCAGTCAGGGAATCGTGCGCTGTCGCGATGAACACCTTTCCATTGGCCACAACGGGTTCGGTGAACTTGATGCCGAAGCCGGGAGCGTCTGCCACGTTCTGCGCGCTGGAGTAGAGCAAGTGCGTAATGTTGCTTGCCTCATAGGCCCGCAAAATGGCGGTCGCCGGCGACGCAACCGGGTCCTGAATGGGATGACCGTGGTCGAGCACCCACACAACACCGTCCGACGTGCCGTTCGAAGATATGAAGGGTGTGGTTCCATAGCTGAAGGGCGAAATGCTTTCAGCGGTTGTGGCTCCGGCAGTGAGGTGTCCGGAGTTCAATGTAAATTGTTTAACCGGGCCAGGATCGTTGCCGACGAAGAGTGATCCGTTGAACCAGGCCGCAGTGCCATAAAAACTGGTTGTGCCTCTATCGCCTGTAACGGTTTCACCGTGGTTGGTGACACAGGTTTGTGAAGTGGCGCCGGGACTGAAGAAGAGCGTTTGTGCCGCGCCAGCATCATTAGGTTGCATCTGGCCCATGTTCGTTGTGTTGATCAAGTACATTTTTCCCGCCTTGCCTCCGCCGACTAGTTGCGATTGTCCCGGGACGAGCATGACGCCGCCGGCCGATACGTCGAGATCACGGCATTGCAGGAAGGACCAATCGTAAGGCGTGAAGTGGTCATTGATGTGGAGCTGCGGGTCAAGTTTCAGGATTGAATCGCCCCACTCAGGGCCAGCATCATAGAAGCCATTTCCGGTGGAAACATAAACGTTGCCCTGATCGTCGGCCGCAGGACCGCCGCCGCCCATCCACACGCCGCCAGCGCCGCCAAATTTCCCGTAGCCATCAACATTGGGGCTCATGTTGAGGACCGCGATCTGATTGAGCGATGCAGCGTCATAGGAAAGCAGCCAGCCTGTGGGACACGCGGAGAAACCGATGTACAGCGTGCCGTGTGAGAGCAACAGCGCTGCCCGCTGAAGACAACTGTTATTCAGCGTAATGGCCCCGTTCACGGACTCTGAATTTGTGCCGGGAACGGAAGCGTGAATTGTAACCGGACTGCCTGCGCGCTCCAGTCCAGTAGTGATGTCGAGGGCGTGCAGGCGAAAAGAGAAAGCGCCGCCTGAAGATTTTTGTGCCGACACCAGATACATGACATTGGAGCCGGCATCGATCACGGGAGTTGAAGTGAGTCCTTGCGCGGGCTGAGGATTTCCGCCCGGCTGCGGGACGTCTCCGGGCTGCAACAGGGAAGTCTTCCACAGCGGAATGCCGTCGCCAAAGTTGTCGGCGTCAAAAGCGTACACGCTGGCCATTTCCGTCGCTACAAAGACAACATTACGCCTAGAGCCATTGATGCGCAAGTTTGAGATATACAGCGGCTGCGCGTAGGCGTATCCATCCACTTGGTAAGAGAAAAGCTTGCCGAAACTGGATGCGCTCACGTTGGCGGGCGTGAGCTGCGTTTCATTGCTATTCAGCCCAGACCGGCCATTGTCCATGTGCCAGGTGGGGATGTTGACGGAGCTGGGTGCGACAGGCGTCGGCGTTGGTCCAGACGAAGGAGTGTTTGGAGTGGGTGTTGGTGATGGCGATGGGCCAGGCGCATTGGCATTCACGCCTCCGCAACCAGCAAGGGCAAGCACGGCCGCTGCGGCGGCAATGGTGATCGCAGCGCTTCGGCGATGAAGCAACGCGGTGGAGATAAATCGGAAAGTGGATCGAAGAGTGGCAGCAACGGGCAATTTCATTGAAATGGCTTCCTCAGCAAACGACGGTCCGTGGGGAACGGGCGAATCCTTCGCTTCGTATGGCGCTCACTCCAGGGGGAGACTTTCAGAAGCGCTGTTGTTTGGAAAGATGCAGCAGCTCTGGAGAGAGATGCCGCTGCTAAGTTACTAAGTAAATAATTACTGATTGATTAATAAGTAAATAATTATTGATTGATTAATAAGACGTTCACCACGGGAAGGGTGGATTTGGCGGCGGCGCTCAACGAACCCGTAGGTTGCAAATGGTGGAGAAAATACTGAGCCGGCTCTTTGTCGAGCGGGCTCAGTTTTCTAAAATATTACAGATATCTCTCGCGTGAAATTTCCGGCTGCACCGCTGGTGCTGGGATCGTCTGTGCGCCTTCTTCCGGGAAATCCGGGAGTGGCGTTTCCAGGGCAATCTTCAATACCTGGTCCATGTTCTCTACGAAATGCACTTTCATCTGTCCGCGGATATTTTCCGGGACGTCAGCAAGGTCTTTTTCGTTTTCCTTCGGGATAATCGCTTCATTGATTCCGGCGCGCAGCGCAGCCAGCAGCTTTTCTTTCAATCCGCCGATGGGCAGCACCTTGCCGCGTAGCGTGATTTCGCCGGTCATCGCAATATCGCGACGCACAGGAATCTTGCTCAGCGCGCTTGAAATCGCCGTGGCCATGGTGATACCGGCAGACGGGCCGTCTTTGGGGATAGCACCTTCAGGCACGTGAATGTGAATATCGAAGTTGCGGTAAAAATCTTTTGGGATTCCCAGCCGCAGGGCCCGTGAGCGCACGTAAGACATCGCTGCATGCGCCGACTCCTGCATCACGTCGCCCAACTGGCCGGTGATGGTGAGCTTGCCCTTGCCATCTACGATTGCGACTTCAATGCTCAAAATCGAGCCGCCAACTTCTGTCCACGCCAGTCCGGTTACCAGACCGATCTCGCTCTTTTCACTGGCCAGCGTGTCACGGAATTTGGTAACGCCCAGGAACTCATTGACCTTTTCAGCCGTCAAAGCGGCGGTGTAAGTGGCGTCTTTCACCACTTTGCGCGCCACCTTGCGGGAGATGTTTCCAATCTCGCGCTCAAGGTTTCGCACACCAGCTTCACGCGTGTAGGAGCGGATGATCTCGCGCAGAGCGTCATCGCCAAACGTAAGCTGCGTTTCCGTGAGTCCAGTGGCTTCGCGTTGCTTGCGCACCAGGAACTGCTTGGCAATCTCAACTTTTTCCAGCTCGGTATAGCCATGCAGCCGCAGGACTTCCATGCGGTCCTGCAACGCGGCGGGAATGGTATGCAGCACGTTGGCCGTGGCAACAAAGAAGACCTGCGACAGATCGTATTCCACGTCAAGATAATGGTCCTGGAACATCCAGTTCTGCTCGGGATCAAGCACTTCCAGCAGCGCAGACGACGGATCGCCACGGAAATCAGAAGCCATCTTGTCCACTTCATCCAGCATAAAGACCGGGTTCTTGGTGCCGGCTTTCTTCATCATCTGGATAATCTGCCCCGGCAGCGCGCCGATATATGTCCGGCGATGACCACGAATTTCAGCTTCATCGCGCACGCCACCCAGTGACATGCGTACAAACTTGCGGCCCGTGGCTTTCGCTATCGACATGCCAAGCGAAGTTTTACCCACGCCCGGAGGGCCAACAAAGCAGAGAATGGAGCCCTTGGGATTCTTCACCAACTGCCGTACAGCCAAAAACTCAAGGATGCGGTCTTTGATCTTCTCCAGACCGTAGTGGTCCTGGTTCAGGATTTTTTCCGCATGCTCAATGTTGCGGATTTCTTTTGATTTCTTCTTCCACGGCACAGCCAGCAGCCAGTCAAGGTAATTGCGGGAAACGGTTGACTCAGCGGACATGGGCGGCATGGCTTCCAGCTTCTTCAATTCCTGGATAGCCTTCTCATGCACTTCCTTGGGCATGCCGGCGGTATCAATCTTCTTTTTCAGCTCGTCGAATTCGCTCTTCTCGCCGCGTCCCAGTTCTTTCTGTATCGCCTTGATCTTTTCGTTCAGGTAATACTCTTTTTGCGCGCGCTCCATCTGGCGCTTTACCCGCGTCTGGATGGTGCGGTCCATGTTCAGCTTTTCAATCTCGATATCCAGCACGTCGGCAATGCGGTTGAGCCGCTCCGCCGGATCAAAAATATCCAGCAGCTCCTGCTTTTCTTCAATGGAAAGTTGAAGGTTCTGGGCAATGGTGTCGCTCAGCTTGGCCGGATCGCTCATGCCGGTAATGATCACCGGCTCAAGATTCAACGATTGGCAGAGCTTTACGTACTGGTCGAACAAATTGTGCACCCGCTGCATGGCAGCTTCCAGGCCCTTTGTGGGGTCCGGCGGATACTTCACCGTGCGAACTTCGGCTTCAAAATATCCTTCAACATTAGTGAGCTTCAGGATTCTGCCGCGCTCCACGCCCTCCACCAGCACCTTTATATTGCCGTCCGGCAGCTTCAGGTTCTGCACGATGTTGGCAATGGTTCCCACCTGGTAAATCTCATTGGGCTTGGGCTCGTCAATGCTGGCGTCATGCTGGGTGGCTAGAAAGATCTTGCGGTCAGAGGCAAGAGCTTCTTCCAGGGCACGCACGCTGGACTCGCGGCCCACGATAAACGGGGTCATCATGAACGGGAAGATGACCACATCGCGTATGGGCATCATCGGGAGCTTGCGAGTTTCGAATTTTTCCTTAATTTGTGTCACTGATTCGCCTTTTCTCTCTGTTTACTGGGACGGGTTTCTACCCCATCTTGCTACTTTTAAGAATATCACGCAAGGCAAGCCGCCGTGCTCAGAGTGTTTCTGCCCGATTTGGGAAATTCCGGCAAGTGGAATCAATGGTTTAACCAGAGAAGCACCATTAGTGATTCGATTTCCAAAGCCTCGATTTCCAGAGTGTCTCAATGTCACCATTTCTCGGCCGCCGCGTGGTTTCCGCCGCATTCTTTTGTGGTAATACAGTGGGCGGATCACCGCACGAGCGCCCGTCGGCAAGCTGGCAAGTTTCCGTTAGCCGGGAATCCCTACATTGTCCAGAAGGGGAGAATGGATCAAATTTGCTCTGCACTGCAGAATAGAGAAAGCCAAAGCGCAAGAAACGTGGACCGCCCGGTTCTTGCGTGTTCGGAAATGGTTCAACGTGTTCTCAGGACATGCGAAAAAACAGCGGGTTCAACAGGTATTCCAAACCGTCCCGGCTCATCGCTGTTCACCCTGGCATCGATCAAACATTTGGGTGATCTTTTTTGCCCCACTCTGAGTTATCCAACTTACCATCATTTTAGGTACAAGCACCCATATTAAAAGTTTATAAGAATGACGGCATTACGTGCCAAACTATAATTGCTTTCAGGATAGAAAACCTGTCGGTTTTGCGAAACAGTTATTCATAATTTGCCACTATCTGATAGATAAGGGGTTGAGGAATTGTCTCTGGCCACTTATCGTTTGGCAAATGGACGAGTTGCTGCGGTGTTAACTCGGAAGTAGAGAAACTGGATAAAAAATGGAAGGCGACTTTTTATGTCCCAATTGCGGTCAACCTGATTCCAGGTTTAATCCTCAAGGGTTTGCATTTGGAAAGGCAACGTCATGGCGAGAGACTCTTGTTATTCTTCACTGGACATTACAAGGCGTGTGTTGTAGCAACTGTAAGCATCCGTTCGAAAGAAATCCCAATATTGGATATCTGAGCCCTGACTCACGTGAAATCTTCATCGTCCAATCGCCAAATCCAGACTTTGTCACCGGCTTTCAGGCGCTCATTCAGTGGCTTCAGCAGTTTCATTGCGAGGTTCATGGACTGGAAACCCTTGCGGACTTAAGATCGTCAATACAATCCCTTTCAAAAGTAGCGGCTAAGCAATGGAACGGCTTTTTGCAAAATCAAGAACAACGCAACCAGGAGCAGCACATTGCCGAGAACTGGCGGTTGTTAACGCCACAGACGATCTCATTGACTTATCTGAGCACGCTTGGGCTCTTCAAGGGCATGAAAGCTTCTTCTAGCCCTGAGACCTTTCAGCAGTTCCTCACTGAGATCCAGTTCAAGTCGTGGCTCGCATTAGCCAAAGAATGGATTACTGCCCCGCCATCCGATTCCACCTTCGAAGAAGATCTAGAGAAATACGTTCGTTCGGAATCCGTGCTTGATGGCATTACAGATCTGTTCTCTAAAATTATTTCAGTTCTTGACGCACAGGCACTCGGGGAGCGCGAGCGATATTGTATGGAAGCGCTTTTTGCCACCATAGCTGATTCAATTGGCGTACAGAATCCGAGGTCGTCAGCCTGGGCAAAAGCCTACGTGAATTTCGAGATGTCATCATTGGACATTGATAATCTCACATCGGATCTAGCACGGTTATCTGTAGCTTCCGAACGTGTCCGTAAGACTTTAAATTATCGCGATCTGTGGGACGCTTCGGTTCCTTTCGCCACTATCTACGGTGACAGAGATGGTGTAGCCGAAATCCACCAGCGGTTGACCCGGTTATTGACAAAGGCTGGTTATCCCGAGTTACTAAACGATCTGCTTATGCACGGTACGCTCGTTACTGGTCCTTCGGATTTGATTGTCGAGGCGATAAGTAAAGCGATGTTGGAGATGCGAGAGCGGTTCGGCAAAGTAACGCCCGCTTCGGTCGACCCTTTCGTCCAAGTTCTGCTGAAAAGCCGTGATATAGATATGCTCAAGCGTCTCGCAGACCAGATATGTACGATCAACGGTTCATCACCAAATGCTCATGCTGAAGCTCTAGCCTGGCTTGGAAGTCACCTCAAAACATTGCGTTTGCCTGGTGAGTTTCTGGCAATGGCTGGCGACGAAGCAGCCCCTTGGGAAGAGGAGGCGGACCCAGTCGAACGAGCGAGTTTGTGGGTTGAGAGATCTAATCATCTTAGGCTATCTGGGCGTTCGAGAGACGCCCTCCTGTGGATTGAAAAGTGCCTCCCGCTTCTTAAGGATGCATCGCCTCAGGATCAGAGAGTTGTGTCACGAAATTATGCGATTTTGCTGCGCGAGAGCGGGGACTTAGCAGAATCCGCGCGCATTCTTGCTGAGTTGAAAGATGCAACGTCCGGAACTGAACGCATTGAATTGCTGGAAAGCCTTGCTCTCACGCTGCTGGGCGCAGGCGATAAAGATGGTGCTCTCCGTGCGGTGGACGAGATTCGACCATATTTCAATGCGTTATCGAAATCTCACTCGATCCGTGTGCACGCGCTCGGTGCTCTTCTTTTGCAAATGGTGGATCGAGAGAGCGATGCGCTCACACAGTTGTTGGCCCTCAATGTGGACGATTGCGAAGGTACGGCGCTTCTTGCTTTCGCGTCAGCTTGGGCAACTGCAATAAATAGCAACATGCAGCTTTTTAAGCGGCCCGATGTTATCGAGATTACTGCAAAGCTGCTCGACCAATTGGCTTTTAAATTAAAGGAAGCACAAGACACCGGAGATGTGATGCTCGCCGAAGGCTTAGCGATATTGACCGGAGAGCTGCTAGAGGATATCAGCCTAAAAGATGCTCTGTCGTTCTATGAGCTTTCGGTTCAGCTAGCTTTTGACAACGGCATGACGCCTCCCCTGAGACCGCTCATGAAGCTTGCTGAGGCGGCCTTTTCCGACACAGATATGGAGGGCGGCAGAGCACTTCTGGCGGCGGTTCCTCTTGCCTTCCGCGAGACATACAAACGACTGGATTTCACTTTGGGCTTGCCTCCAAAGGAGGATCAATTCGGTGCTGTCATCAATGATCTGAATGCAGCCGTTATTAACCATTCTGACGAGCCCACAGACTGGAGGACATCACTGGACGCAAGCCGTGATATTTTCTCAAGGGCAGCTACGCTGCAGAAAAATAATGACCAGTTTGTCAGTGATGAGGCGATTGTTGAGGCTGCTAAGGTTCTTGGAAACTTTGCGGTCGTGGAGTGGATCCGGGGAACGAATCAAGCCTTAGTAACCTTTGCCAACAAAACGCATGTAAAGGCTGAGCTGTTAACTGCGCCAGTCAGTCACTTCGGAAAGATTTCGGAACGTATCCGGTGGCGACTGGCTAGCTGGACTGAGGGCCGCCAAGGCGACCCTTTGGACGTTGACGACTGGAAGACCATCCGCGACTGGCTGATGGGTCGACTTTTGGATTTGATCCCGGAACCCGCGCATGTTGTCATTATCGACAGTGAATCGACCGCAGGAATGCCCTGGCATCAAGGTCTCGGGCAATCTTGGTCAGTGTCGTATGCGCCAAGTTGGTTCTACCTCTTGGGCCTGCCACATGTGAACGTCGATCGACAACACAGGGATCTCGGAGTCGTTTCTGTTCCGAGATTTGCAGACAACTCGGAACTTCTTCGCGCTATGGAAGAGTCCGATGAGCGGGCAAAGAACATTGCGCGAGACCATTCCATGAACTTGCAAATAGCGCTTGGAAAGGATTGCGACAAGGGCGCTCTCGCTGCGGTCCTTGGTGCATCTGACATAGCCAGGATCGTCTGCCACGGTTTTGTCCAGCCTTATTCGCTTGAGGTAGCATGGATGGTTGCTTCGTCAGGTCAACTACCCCCATCTGGAGCCATTCAAGTCAAGAACACTCTCCACAAAAGACACATTGTCGGGTGGCGGGACCTCTTAAGAGTTGATCGCACACCACGGACGGTCTTTTCGGGAGCTTGTTCAAGCGGATTTCAGCATGTGGTGAATGTTGGCGAGCACCTTGGGATATTCTTCGGTCTACGCTCCCGTGGTACCCGTGCGCTCGTTGCACCGCACTGGGATGTCGTCGGACAGCGTGTTCTTCCCGTTCTCGATCGAGCTATGGAGCTTTATGTGACAAAAAACAGTCTATCGCTAGCCGCCGCGGTTCGGCATGCATGTCTAGAAACCGCGCAGAATTGCAAACCATGGCTAGCTTGGGCTATTGCAGTTGAAGGAGATTGGAGGTAAGTGTGACGCTGGAACAAATTCTCGACGCCAAAAACCCTAACACTGATTCGATTCTGCATGCGACGAGGTACTTTTTAGCGGAAAAATGTGGAGACGTTCCGCCGTCACAGATGCGAAAAACTCTGCTCGAAGCAGGCATACCGGAGCCGGAGTTGAATTCCACAATCAAGAGGCTGGAGTTTGACTTGGCTTCTCTTGAAGAAGGATCGCTCTTAATTTTGGATGCAGCCCTGCAGGGGGGCGAAGATGACCATGTGGCGATTGAACGATCCTTTGATGAAGCAGCTACAAAGCTTCCTGTGATAGAAACTGCGCTTGTGGCATTGGTGGTGATGTATGGGTTATATCTTTTCACGCCTGCTTCTGATAAGCCCGTACGTATCGTGAAACGAAAAATCGTTAAAAAGGATGGCACTATTGAGACTTCCAGTGATGCCAGCTATCACGAACCTGCGGGGGCGTTGGCTGCTGTTGTCAGTTTAGTAAGAGGCGCGAAGTTTCGTCAAAATAAATAGGCCACGTCGCTTATTGAAGCAGCTTTCAAACGGTATCAAATCCAGACACACGGGCTCGCGTTCTGGAGGTGCGCTCTCGCATGTGGCTCTGGTTTTTCGGTCATTGTCCCGATTCCTTGCTAACCGAAAATGGCCATCTCACAATCGGCGTTTGAGCAGAGAACACCAGCTACTCGGACAATTGATCTGCGTCCCAGGTCCCCCCTGCTTAAGGTAAAAGGACGATGAACTATTTCGCTATTGATTCGTGGCGAGAGTTGCGCGAAGATAAGCTGGGCTAGGACTGAAGCAAAACCCAAATCGAAGCGTTTTCCGCGTTGGGAAAAAAGCCAGCGGAAGGGGAAGGTGTGCCATGGACGACCGGATTGTGTATGAGCCGCAGATGACGGATGCGGCATATGAAGCGCGCCAAAAACAGCAGTTGGAAGCCAAGGGTCAGGTGCAACGCGAGGCGGCTGCCCAGATGAGGAAGCTGACCCAAGCGTATGACGCGCTGGAGGGCCTGATGGCACAGGATCCAGAAGTTGCACAGCAGGTGATGGAGCGAGCCATCACGGACAAAGAGTTCCATTGGAAGCTGCGCAAGGGGCTGGAGCTCGCCGACGCGGCTCCACGGTGCCGCTGGGTACGGCAGGACGGCACGACTTGCGGTTCACCCCAGATGAAAAAGCACATTTATTGCTTTGCCCATAAACAGATGATGGAAGCACGGGCACTGGCGCTGAGGCTGCCGGCAGCGGAAGACGCGAACGCGATCCAGATTTCCGTGATGCGGATACAGAAGGCGCTGATTGATGACACGATATCGGCAAAGAAAGCCGGGCTGCTGCTGTATTCATTGCAGTTAGCGATCACGAACATTGGCCAGACCACGTTTGGCAAGGCCGACGAGCGAGACTTGGCGACGAATCTGGTGGATGAGGAGGATGCGCTGGCCGAAGCGAGAGGCTTTCCAGTGATTTACACGAAGGACATTGATAAGGCGAGCTTGTATTGGACGGAGCCATCCACCGCAAAGGACGCAGAGCCACCCGAGCAAGCCAAAACCGGCCTAACCGGGGACCCCGGTGGCGCAAAGGAAAGCAGGGGCTTGTTACCGCCGATCAACTCGGATGAGCGCGGATTGGAAACGGGCTTACCTCTGATTCACACTGATGACAGTGAAGAAGAAGCCGTCAGCATTCAGCAATCAGCCGTCAGCCAAAACCTATTCACCGCAAAGGACGCAGAGGCCGCAAAGGAAAGCAGGGGCTTGTTACCGCCGATAAGCGCGCATGAGCGCGGATTGGAAAGGGAGGACGCCGCAAGTGCGAATTTAGCCGAGATATTGGGAGGCCCTGCTTGGGACCAGCCTACGCCAAAATGGGATGCGGTGGGATGAAGCCGGAGGGGGTAGGGGATTTGAAAGTCTGCGGCTTTGGGAACTCGGGAGATAGGAAATCGGAATACGCTGGTTGAAAGCAGAATACCCCCCTCACAATGAGGGCCAACATCGGAATCGATGCTGGACATGTTCTTTGAAAACTGAATCCTTGCCCTTGGCTAACAATGCGCTTGCGTGCGCGTCTCTTAAATCATCAGTTCTTCACTTTTCGGAGACGTCCCAGGTGAATCCCCAGGTGAATCAATGAGCAACATTGGCCAGGACATACGTTTTGCACTGCGCAGCCTGCGCAAGTCGCCCGCTTTTGCCGTGATCGCGATTCTTACGCTGGCGCTGGGCATTGGGGCCAACACGGCGATTTTTACGGTGGTGAATGCGGTGTTTTTTCATCCTTTGCCGGTGAAGGATCCGGCGCGCCTGGTGGAGATTTTTACCCTTGATCAGCGCAAGATATTTGGCTCCAACACAAATGTTTTGCCCACATCTTTTCCCAACGCGCAGGATATACAGCAGCGGGCGCAGTCTTTTTCCGGCGTGGCGATTTCGCAATCGTTTGCCACGCCTGTAAGCATGACTGTGAATGGCCAGCCGAACCAATATTTTGCGCAGCTATCGTCGGGAAATTACTTTGATGTGCTGGGCGTGCGCGCGCAACTGGGACGCACATTTCGTCCTGAAGAAGACCGTACCGCCGGAGCAGGCCCGGTGGTGGTGCTGAGCCATGGCTTCTGGGAGCGTACTTTTGGGGCCAATGCAGCGGTGATCGGGCAGAACGTGCTGGTGAATGGCCAGGGATTCACGATAGTTGGCGTTACTCCGAAAGGTTTTCAGGGGACTTCCGTGATTGGCGGCCCAGACATGTGGGTCCCAATATCAATGCACGACCAGATTCTTACCGGATTCGCCAAGCAGCTCTTCAATGAACGGCGCTTCCTGGGATATAGCGCTGTGGCCAGGCTGAAAGATGGCGCGCGTCCGGAGCAGGCCAAGGCGGAATTGCAGGCGATTGCCTCTGATCTGGAAACGGCTTTTCCGCTGGCCAACAAGGGTCGCACGTTCACGCTGCAGCCGCTGCTGGAATCAAGCATCAATCCAAACCAACGCGCACAGTTCAAGCGCGCCGGAGTCATGTTGATGGCCGTGGTCGGAATTGTGCTGGTGATTGCGTGCTTCAATATTGCTAACCTGCTGCTGTCCCGCGCGGCAGGCAGAAAGCGAGAGATGTCAATCCGCGTTGCCATTGGCGCGTCGCGCAGCCGCGTAATTACGCAGTTGCTCACTGAAGCCATGGTGCTGGCGATTGCCGGCGGCTCACTGGGACTTGGGCTTGCGCTGCTTGGCCGCGATATTATGTGGCGTTTCCGTCCGCCGCAGCTTCCGGCAGACGGCATGGACCTCTCGCTGGATTGGCACGTTCTGGCATTTACTTTCGCCGTGGCGATTGGCACAGGCCTGATCTTTGGGCTGGCGCCGGCGCTGCAATCGTCGCGGCCTGACTTGGTTTCAGAACTCAAGGAGCGTGCTGGCGGCGATCTTCGTAAAGGCTCGCGCTTCAATGTTCGTGACGTTCTAATCTCGCTGCAAGTTGCGGTCTGCCTGATTGCGCTGGTCGGCGCCGGACTTTTCTTGATCAGCCTGCGTAACGCGCATGAGATGAATCCAGGGTTTGACACGCATAACCTCGCAATGCTGTCTTTTGACGTAGGCGCGCTGAATTATGAACCGGCTCGCGCAAAAGAGTTTGCCCGACGCGCCCTTGAAGCGGCACAGAACACTCCCGGAGTGCGGGCTGCCGCTCTCTCCAACGCCGTTCCGCTGTTCAATGGCGGCTTCGGCAGAACGCTCTTTCGTGAAGGCGAGGACTCCACCAACGGCCAGAGCGGGCACGTAGCGCAGTATTGCGTCGTCTCGCCGGAATATCTGCAAACCATGGGCATTCCCATGGTCCGTGGGCAGGTTTTTGACGGCAGTGTGCGTGAAGAGACGCCCCGCGCCGCGATCATCAATGAGACAGCGGCCCGGCAGATCTGGCCGAACGAAGATCCCATTGGCAAACGATTTAAGTTTTTTCGCGATGCGGATTACACCAAGGTTGTCGGAATTGTGCACGACTCCACCTACAACAATCTGGGCGAGGAACCGGTGCCTTATATGTATGTGGCGTTGGTACAGAATCCCAGCGCCGCACTTACATTATTCTTCCGCACTGAAGGCGATCCGCGAACGGTCTTGAACACCATGCGTTCCCGCATCCAGGAAATGGACGGCAACTTGCCCATCACTAATGTCTGGCCGATTGGTGAAGTCATTTCGCAGTCGCTGTGGGCATCCAGCTTTGGCGCAAGCTTGCTCACGGTGTTTGCCATGATCGCCATGGCGCTTTGCGCTGTAGGCATTTATGGCGTGGTGGGATATTCCGTCGGCCAGAGAATACGCGAGTTCGGCATCCGGCTGGCTCTGGGCGCGCAGCCAGGCGACGTGCTGATGATGGTGCTGAAACAGAGCGCCGTAATTATGGGCGCTGGGCTTATTGCAGGGCTGGTTGCGGCATTTCTGCTGGCCCGGCTGATTGTTACGTTCTTGTATGGCGTCAACACCAACTCACCGCTCGCGTTTCTGGCGATGGCGCTGGTGCTGGCCGCGGTGGGTGTGTTCGCTAGCTACATTCCCGCGCGTCGAGCGGCCAAGGTTGACCCAATGGTGGCGCTGCACTACGAGTAGTTTTTTGAAATCCCGAACCCGCGTTCTTTGCGGGTGAGGGACCCCTAATCGCTCACGATGATCTCCAGAGATCCTGCGAACCAATGCGACGATAGCGATCTCTCGCTACGCTCGAGATTCAGAAAACCATTCGTGTCTTTGTGGTTAGGACCGCAGTTAAAGTTTACTGATAGGCAATCTTCATCTGGTCAATGAAAACACCGTATGGTGCCGCGGTGCTGTTGCTATCGAGTTGCACGGCGTTGGTGAACTGATTATTGACCGCGCCGGAGAAAAACGCACTGTGCGTGATGTTGACAGGTATCCGCACGCCGTCAACGGTAAGCGCGTCATGCAGCACCGTGTGAGCAACGGTGTCATTGTGGTATTCAGCCACAATATGGTGCCAGGTTCCGGGAGTGAAGCGCGTAAGCGCGATGCCGGTGGCGTCCCAGCGTTTCAGGCCGTAGTCGAAAATGCGCCACTGGTTGCCCGGATAGAGCGCCTGCCAGCTGAAGTTGTAAACCCATCCGTTCAGAATTTGCTGGCATTCAAATTCAATTCCTTGCGGCAGATTTTCTGAGCCGGCAGGAATGTATATATCGAACTCGTAAGTTAATGCATTGATCTGCGTGGTCACGGGCGTGTGGTGCTGGTAGAAATATCCATTGGTGTATGGGACACTTGCCGCAATGTTGAACTGTGTGGACGAGCCATCCTCACTGGGGGTGGCGATGCCGAGTGTATCGGAGTATGCTGCCGCCGCGCCGGTGGCGCCTGTGTTGCCGCAGTTCCCGCAGGTCAACCAGGGCGATTCCTCAACCCGATTGATGACTGTAGCGCTGCTGGTGGGCGTTGGAGTGGGCGATGGCGAAGGAGCAGTGCCGGGCGTTGGGCTTGGAGTTGGCGATGCATTCGGCGACGACGAAGAACTGGCCGAGCTTGAAGAGGAACCGTTTCCGCCGCAGGATGTGAGCATCAGAGATAGAGCAAAAATCACGATGCAAGCGTGCGCAGTCCGCCAAACTCTCATGGACCCCCCAAGAAAAATTCGTTTTATTGGTCGTTCGTGGAAGGACTGTAAATGGTGGAAGAGCATCCTGGATTACGTTGAAAACCTGAGATTAGGGGATTACGGCGTAACCGGAGGTCATGGGAGCAACTGGTCAATGGCACATGACCCTGCTGGAAACTAAGCTTTTGCGGTGAAGATAAGTTTTTCAGAACCAACGTAACTTGTTTACTATCAACCTGATCAGCACAATGTCATGGTAAGTGGGGACTTCCGATAACGCATTTTTACCTTGAGATTGGCTGTCTCGCGATTCGGCTTCGGCGCAGAGAAACCACTCTCGATTTGGATTACGGTAAGTACCTGAAGGCAGTTATTTAAGGTGCGGAGCGTATTCATTAATTCAGGCACGATGCGTGATAATGTTGCACAAAAGCTCCACTCACAATTAGAGAGCGCACTCAGACATTGACTTCCGGCGACCTGGGCTTGCCAAAACCCGAGCCATTGCTGCGCGTATCCGCTTTGAGCGTTGACTATTACGCAACAGGCGGAAACGTGGTCCGTGCCTTGCGCAATCTTGATCTTGAGATTGCAGGCGCACAGAGCGTCGGTGTGCTGGGCGAGTCAGGTTCCGGCAAGAGTTCTCTGGCGCTTGCAGTTATGCGGCTGTTGCCCAATAACGCGCGGATAGTTTCAGGAAGTATTGATTATCGCGGCCGCAGATTGGCGGAATCTTCTCCTGCCGAATTAAGACAACTGCGTGGCGCTGAAATTGCGCTGATCTCGCAAGAGCCTGCGTTGGCGCTGAACCCGGTTTTATCTTTAGGGCAGCAGCTTGCCGATGTGTTGCGCGCCCACGGCAAACTTGCGCGAGAGGAAGTCAACGCGCGCTGCCATGAGATGCTGCACCGGGTTGGCTTTCCCGATCCTGAGCGTATTTTGCGCGCTTATCCGCACGAATTGAGTGGAGGACAGCGGCAGCGCGTGGCCATTGCCCAGGCGCTCATCTGCCGTCCCAAACTCCTGATTGCCGACGAACCTTTGAGCGCCTTAGATGCGGCCACCCAGGCGGACATCCTTGAGCTGTTGCAGCGGCTGAAGAGCGATCTTGGCCTGGCCATGTTGTTCATCACTCATAACGCCGGGGCACTTGCTGCGGTGGCAGACAAGATTGTGGTCATGCGCCGGGGAGAGGCAGTCGCGCGCGGCACAATGGCAAAACTGCAGGCGAGCGCCGATGAGTATGTTCAGGGCATTCTGTTCCCGGAAAGGGGGCTGGCAAACTTAGCGCAGAGAGAGCGCGGTATGAACAGTGCCGCGCCGCTGCTGGAAGTTCGTGGGCTAAGCAAGAGATTTGTCCAGAAGCGCATGCTGTCGCGCAAAGAGTTTGTCGTGCAGTCGCTGGATGAAATTGATCTGACACTGTCCTCCGGCTCCACGGTGGCGGTGCTGGGACGATCTGGATCGGGCAAGTCAACTCTGGCGCGCTGCCTTGCTGGTTTTGAGACGCCGGATGCCGGCGAGATTTTGCTGGACGGCAGACACGCCGAAAATAACGCCGAAAAGAACAAAGCTGGCGCGCGACCGCCTGTGCAGATGATCTTTCAGGATGCCGCCACGTCGCTCAACCCCAGATTCACTGCCGGCCAGATTGTGGCGGAGCCGCTCGAGATCGCGCGATGGAAGTCCGAAGCAGAGCGCACCGCACGGGCCATGCAATTGATGGAAGAAGTCGGGCTTGATTCAGGTTGGGCATCACGTCTGGCAGGTGAGTTCAGCGGCGGACAACGCCAACGGCTTGCATTGGCGCGCGCTCTCGCTTCAGAACCCAAACTGCTCATCATGGACGAGGCGCTCTCCGGTTTGGACATGCCACTGCAAGCGCAGATGGTGCGTCTTCTGATGGATTTGCAGTCACGCCACGGGCTCACGTATCTCTATATTTCACATGACCTTAATTTTGTTTCGCTGTTTGCGCAGGAAGTTGTAGTGATGGATTCCGGCCGGATTGTGGAGCGCACGACGCCGGAGAAACTCGGTGAGAGTGTACATCCGGCCACGCGGGAATTGGTGGAGGCCGGTGAACGGCTGCATGCGCCGGGAGTGGAGGCCACGGTATGAACGGTATGATCCGCTATCTTGCGCGCCGCGCCGCTCACGGTTTACTGATGCTGTTTGGCGTTTCCATTCTGATGTTTCTTCTGTTCCAGACCGCGCCCGGAGATTTCCTGAGTGAGATCCGGGTGAACTCGCAGATATCGGCAGAGACGATCGCCCAACTGCGTGTCCAATATGGTCTGGACCAGCCGCTGCCCGTCCGTTATTGGCAGTGGTTGAAATCATCAGCGCGGGGCGACTTTGGTTATTCCTTCGCGTATAACGCGCCCGCTTCCACGCTGCTGCTGCCTCGGGCGCGCAACACTCTGCTGCTCAGCATTCCGGCGCTGCTGATTTCATGGCTGATCGCTGTGCCGCTTGGAGTTCTGGCGGCGGGATGGAAAAGCCGCTGGGCTGACCGGCTTTTTTCCGGAGGAACTTCCGCTCTGCTTGCCCTGCCCGACGTACTCATCGCTCTGCTGGCTCTGTTAATTGCTTTGAAGACCGGAATATTTCCCGTGGGAGGAATGACGTCAATCAATCCGCAACATCAGGGAACATGGGCGTGGCTTTGCGATCTGGGCTGGCACATGGTATTGCCGGTAGCTGCAATGGTGATCGGGTCATTGACCATGATTCTGCGTCACGTTCGCGCCGCCGTGGGCGAAGTGCTGGAATCTTCTTACATGCGCGCCGCTGAAGGTCACGGATTGCCGCGCTTCAAACTGCTCTTCGGCTACGCATTGCCTGCGGCGGCCAATCCGTTGATCTCACTCTTCGGACTTTCGGTGGCGTTGCTGCTGAGCGTGTCGCTTCTAATTGAGGTGGTGATGAGTTGGCCTGGTATTGGGCCGCTGCTGCTGGAAGCCATTCTGGCACGTGATCTTTTTGTGGTGATTGGCGCTGTCATGCTCTCCACGGTATTTCTGATTGTCGGCAATCTGCTGGGTGACGTGCTGCTCTATGCCTTTGATCCTCGGATCAGGAGGCAGGCATGAAGAATCTTGTGCAATCCCGAGCGCAGCGAGGGAACCCTATTGCCAAAAGGATTCTTGAGGGTTCCACTATTAACCCGAAAAACATTTTCAGCAATGGCGATCCCTCGCTCCGCTCGGGATTGAGGTTGACCTGGGCCATTTGGTTCCTGCTTGCCATCCATGCCGTGGTCGTGCTGGCCGGATTTATTGCGCCCTACAGCTTTGAGACGCAGGAGCGCGAGCATCCATACGCTCCGCCCACGCACCTCCATTTCGTGGACTGCTCGGGGAAATTTCATTTTCGGCCGTTTGTTTATGTCACCAAAGCGGCGGCGAACACTCTAGATGAGTATCAGCAGGATTGCTCACAGCCGGTCGGCGTCCAATTCTTTCCGCAGGGAGACAGATACACCATTCTCGGAATGTTTTCTTCCACTCGACATCTGTTTGGCGTTCCAGATCCCGCTAATCTTTTCCTGATGGGAACAGACGGCTTTGGTCGCGACCAGTTTTCTCGTCTGCTTTATGGCGGGCAGGTATCGCTGTTTGCGGGCTTTGTGGCCGCTGCGTTTTCTGCCTTTACCGGCTTGCTGCTGGGCGGGATCGCGGGAATGTATGGCGGGCGCCTTGACGATGTTGCCATGCGCTTTGCCGAGATATTTATCACGATCCCGTGGTTCTATTTGCTGATCGCCGTGCGAGCGTTTCTGCCATTGCAGATTAGTCCGGTCACGGCGTTCGTGCTGGTGGTTTCGGTGATTGGGATTGTCGGCTGGAGCCGTCCTGCACGCCTGGTTCGAGGGGTGATTTTGAGTGCCCGTGAGCGCAACTTTGTGCTGGCCGCGCGAGGCTTTGGTGCGTCCAACGCGTACCTGCTTCGACGGCATCTGATGCCGCTGACCTTTCGCGTGCTGCTCACGCAGATGGCCGTATTGATTCCGCAGTTCATTCTGGCGGAGGTCATTCTGTCATTTCTTGGGCTGGGGATCGGCGAGCCATTTCCAAGTTGGGGCAATATGCTGGCCCAGGCGCAGCAATATCATGTGCTGGTGTCTTATTGGTGGATGCTCTTACCCGGTCTGGCGCCGGTTCCCGTGTTTCTGGCGTATCACTCATTGGCGGAGACGCTACAGGAACGGATAAAATCAAACATCTAATCCAAACACAAAAGGCCGGGTCCCGTGCGCTTAAGTCGCTCTCTATTGTTGTGTGCCGCCGTGCTTTTGCCGCTGCTTGCCGGGGCGCAAGCCATTGCACAGGAAGACCTTCTGCGTACCACCTCAGAGCCGGGGATTCCGGGCGGCAAGCTGGTCATCGCCCAGCGGTCTGAGCCGCGCACTCTGAACCCGATCCTCAGCGTGGACCAGAATTCTGTTGGCGTACTGGGCCGCATGATGGGCGATTTAATCCACATCAATCGCGCCACCCAAAAAACCGAACCCGCTCTAGCCAAGTCGTGGACAGTTTCAAAAGATGGAACTGTATTTACCTTGAAGCTGCGTCGCGGCATTCGGTTTTCTGACGGCCAGCCGTTTGACGCGGACGACGTACTCTTTACCTTCAAAGTCTATCTCGATGAGCAGGTGCATTCTATTGAACGCGACTTGCTGGTGATCTCAGGTAAGCGCGTCAACGTGGAAAAGCTGGATCCGTATACGGTCCGCTTCACTTTTCCATCACCTTATTCGGCGGCGGAACGGGTTTTTGATGGGCTCGCCATCTTGCCGCGCCACCTGCTGGAAAAGGACTATCAGGCAGGGAAGATCGGGCAGGATTGGAGCCTCAACACACCGCCTGCTCAGATCGCGGGGTTGGGGGCTTTTCGCCTGAAGCAGGTTGTTCCCGGCGAACGAATCGTTCTGGAGCGCAATCCTTATTACTGGAAGGTCGATGCAAAGGGACAAAAGCTGCCGTATCTGGACGAGCTAACCTTCGTTGTAGTCCCCACGCAAGACGCGCAGGTGATCCGTTTTCAGGCGGGCGATTCGCAGATCATCAGCGGTCTTAGCGCCGATAATTACGCCGCGCTGGAAGCGGAGCAGAAGGCGCGTCACTTCAAGCTTTATGATGCAGGGCCGGGGCTTGAATACAACTTTTTGATGTTTAACCTGAACAGCGATACGGAGAACCGTCTGCCGGAAGTGGCACGTAAGCAGAAGTGGTTTCGCGACGTGCGCTTTCGCCAGGCAGTTTCCGCAGCCATTGACCGAGCGAGCATCGTGCGGCTGGTTTATCGCAATCGAGCCGCGGCGCTGGCCACTCATGTGAGTCCGGGCAATAAGGCCTGGTTCAATTCCTCCATTCCTGTTCCGGTACGCTCTTTGCCTCATGCCCGCGAACTTCTGAAAGCCGCAGGATTTTCCTGGAAGCCTGACAATACGTTAGTGGATTCCAGCGGGCAGCCGGTGGAGTTCACCATCCTGGTAAGCTCCAGCAACACGCAACGCGGCCAGATTGCCACGCTCGTCCAGGAGGACCTGAAAGCAATTGGCATTGTGGCCCATGTGGTCCCATTGGAATCCCGCTCAGCCAACGATCGTGTACTGAATTCACACGACTATGACGCAATTGTGATGGGCCTGGTTAGCGGAGACGCCGATCCAACTCCGGACATGAACATCCTGATATCAAATGGGCAGACGCACTTGTGGCACTTGGGCGAGAAGGCCCCGGCCACGCCGTGGGAAGCTGAACTGGACCAGCTCATGGCGAAGCAGTTGGGCACCCTGAATTACCAGCAGCGCAAAAAAATGTATGACCGTGTGCAGGAGATTCTGGCGCAGCAACTGCCCATGGTGTATCTGGTCAGCCCCAATATTCTGGTGGGAGCGCAGGAAAACCTAGGTAATTTCCATCCAGCCATCATTGAACAGTATACTTTTTGGAACGCAGACGAACTTTTTTGGCACCCCCCCGCCGGAAAGCAGTAACCCGGAAGCAACGCCGGAAAATTTGATGGAAGAAAACACCAAAGAACTAACTTTGGCCACAATCCGTGATGCCGGAACCGCTGAAGACGAGCGGCTGGTGCAGGAGTGTCTGAGTGGCGACGAGAAGGCGTGGAACACGCTTATCGATAAGTACAAGCGCCTGATCTATTCCGTGCCGGTCAAGTACGGCTTTAGTCCGGATGACGCGGGTGATATTTTCCAGAATGTCTGCATTGACCTTTTCACCAATCTTTCTAAAGTCAGAAAGATTGAATCATTGCGCTCCTGGCTGATCACTGTGGCGACGCACAAGTGTTTTCACTGGAAGAAGCAGCAGCGCGGAGAAGTTGAACTTGATGCAATGGAGCAGGAATTAGCTGAGGAAATTGCCGCCGCTCCCATGGTGCTGCAGGAAGTCCAGGAGGAGCAGGCCGTGCGCGACGCCATCCTGCGGCTTACGCCCCGTTGCGCCGAGCTGGTGAAATTATTGTTCTATGAGCAGCCGCCGGTTCCGTATAACGAGGTGGCCCAGAAGCTTGGTTTGGCCACGGGATCTATTGGTTTCATCCGCGGGCGATGTCTCAACCGGCTGCAAAAAATATTGGCTGAGCTGGGCTTCTAAATGGTCTCCCAAGAGCAGAATTTCGGGTTGGAACAATGGATCATTGATCTGGCGGCCATTGTCGACGAAGAGGAACGCCGAGCTTTTCTGGCTGCGCGCCCGCAAATGTGCAGCACTGCAGCCGTAGATTCTCTTTACAAAGCCGTCGTCACGTTTGCACGCATCGACCTGCAAAAAGCCGGCAGGATAGCCCAGGCCGGTTCGTGGATCGCGGCACAAATCAATGATCCCTCCTCGACCGCGCAAAGCGCGCGGGCCGTAGGGCACGTTCTATACCTGACTGGGAAATACCAGCAGGCGATCGTTGAGTATGAAAAGGCGCTGGTTATTTTTGAACAACTGGGTCGCGACCTTGACTATGCTCGCACCATCAGCGGCGCCTTACAAAGCCTGATTTATGACGGTCAGTATGAAAGGGCTTTTCGGCTGGGGGAGCAGGCGCGGTCAATTTTTCATGCCCATAAGGACCGGCTTCGACTGGCAAGGCTGAACAGCAATATTGCCAATATCTATTATCGTCAGGACAGGTTCCAGCAAGCAGTTGATCTGTATGAAGGCGCGTACAGCGAATTTCTTCAATGCGGCGAACCTCTGGACGTTGCCGCGGTGCTTCGCAATCTGGCCGTCTGTTACATCAGCCTGAACGATTTTCCGCGCGCCGAAGAAACATACCGTCTGGCGCGCCAGCACTGCATCGAGCATGGATTCTCTTTGCTGGTGGCGGAAGCCGACTACAATGTGGCCTATTTGCATTACCTGCGGGGAGAGTACCTCCGCGCGATTGAACTCTACGACCAGACTCGAAAGCTCTGCGCCGAACTGGGCGACCATTATCATCGCGCCTTGTGCGATCTGGACGAATCAGAGATCTATTTGGAATTGAACCTGACCGAGGGCGGCACAGAGCTTGCCCAGGATGCATTTGCGGCTTTCACGGAATTGGGCATGAAATATGAAGCCGCCAAGGCAGCTACGTTTTCCGCGATTGCGATAAGCCAGCAAGGACGATACAAGCAGGCCCTTGAGAGTTTTGATCGTGCGCGCGATTTGTTCGTCAAGGAACACAATGATTTATGGCCTGGGCTCATTGATCTATACAAGGCCCTGGTCCATTACGAGGCCGCGGAAAATGACGAGGCCGAAGAACTGGCCCTGAAGGCCTTGCAATATTTCAGTAACTCCGTGCTGCCGTCGAAAGCGGCGCTATGCGAGCTGCTGCTGGCAGCTCTTGAACTGCGGGGCGCCGATCCGGAGGAGGCGCGGCGTTATTGCAGTGCAGCGCTTTCACGGTTGACCCACATCGATTCGCCCGCTACCTATCAGGCCTATTTCATGCTGGGTCAGGCTGAAGAAGCAGGCGGCAATACCGAATTGGCGCGCCAGGCTTACGAACAGGCGTTCAGAAAATTGGAAGACCTGCGTAGCAGCCTTGGGAAGGAAGAGTTGAAGATTGCTTTTCTCAAGAACAAGCTGGCCGTGTATGAAGGGTTGGTTGTTACATCGCTGGCGGTTAGCTTTGGCGTACGGGCGCAGAAAGAGGCCTTTGGCTACATTGAGCAGGCCAAGTCACGCAGCCTGGCAGACCTGATTGCTTTCCGCGCTTCCTCCATTGCTTCCCGGGAGCCGAAAGCTCTTTCGCCCGCCATGGGAGAATTTCGCGACTTGCGCCAGAAATTGAACTGGACATATCACCAGATAGAAATCGAAGAATTAAGCCTGGAGGGCGGTTCACCGGATCGCATCCAGCAACTGCGACAGCAGAGCCGCAAATATGAAGACGCCCTGGTCAAGGCCTTCTCCCAGGTGCAAAGTGTTGACCGGGAATTTGCCAGCCTGCAAAGCGCCAAAACAGTTTCAGTGGAAGAGCTGCAAAAGATTCTGCCGGAAAATACGCTTCTGATTGAGTACTACACCGCACGGAATCGTTTTTATGTTTGCCTGGTTTCGCGTAAGCAGTTCAGAATAGTGGCGCTGGGCGACATCCTGGGCGTTCGGGAGAAGCTTCGCCTGCTGCAATTGCAACTGGCCAAGTTCCGGTTGGGCCCGGACTATATCAAGCGGCTGGAAAAAGGCCTTTTGGAAGCTACACAGGCGCATCTGGAAGAGCTTTACGCCTTGCTCATCGCCCCGATCCGCGACCAGCTTACGGCCGAGCACCTGATCATTGTTCCGCATGCATTCTTGCATTACCTTCCGTTCCACGCACTTTCTGACGGCAAGCGCTACCTTATTGATGATTTCTCGGTTTCCTATGCTCCCAGCAGCAGCATCTTCGCCGTTTGCCAGGAAAAACTGCCGCCGGCCGGCGATGGACTGACTCTGGTACTCGCGGTGCCGGATGCCCGCGCGCCTTTCATCGATGAAGAAGCCAGGTTTGTGGCTGCTGCCATGGGCAACGCAAACCTTTTCCTGGGCGAGGACGCAACCGAGGAACAACTTCGTCTACACGGGCCCAGCAGCCGCTTCATCCACATTGCCACGCACGGATATTTTCGTCAGGATAACCCCATGTTTTCTTCCATCCGGCTAGGCAAGTCATTGCTAAGTCTCTTTGATCTGTATCAGTTGCAGTTCAATGCTGAACTGGTTACCCTGAGCGGCTGCGGTACAGGAATGAACGTGGTGATTGGTGGAGATGAGCTGATTGGGCTGGTTCGGGGATTGCTGTACGCAGGCGCACAGACGTTAATGGTCAGCTTGTGGGAAGTCCATGATCAAAGTACTGCAGAGTTTATGCGTGATTTTTACGAGGGATATCGGGCAGCGGGCAACAAGGCGAATGCACTACGAAGCGCAGTGCTCAAACTGAAGCAAAAGCACCGCCATCCCTACTATTGGGCGGCTTTCGCCCTGGTGGGAAAATTCTCATGAAACATAATAATTGTTCTCTGCCTATATTTTTGACAGCATCTCCCACTCTTATGCTTAGAAGCAGGCTCATCCGTCGACTGCTAAAAAGGGGAACATGGACCCGGAAGCCGTGTTCCCCCTTGAAATTAAGACGGGGAAAAAGTCCTCTATGACTGAAGCTGTTCGCCATTTCGATATCACTGAGTGGGCTGATTACGTCAGGAAAGCCGTTTCCAGCGGTCAGCACAACCTGATGCAGGCCCATTTACAGGGTGGCTGCTCCAAGTGCGAGAGAATCAAGGGTTTATTATCAAAGTTCGCTGCGGTATGTTCCCGTGAAGCGTCCTATCAGATTCCTCGAGCCGCAGAACAGCAGGTGAAAGCAATGATCGGCCTGGCCAAAGCGCCGCGCCGCTCTGCCCTGCAACGTTTGTGGGCGACCCTGGCTTATGACAGCGTGAATGATCCGCAACCAGTGGGCGTACGCGGGACCCATCAAATTAATCGCCAGGTGCTCTTCCATGCCGGCGACTACTCCGTCGATCTTAGATTTGAGCACGAAAAAGGATCTGCCAGCATGGTGCTGGTTGGCCAGATTGCCAACCAGAAAACGCCGGATGAACTGCTGGCCAACCTGCCCGTAATTCTTGTAGCAGGAAACCGCGAAGTCACCCGGTCGATCAGCAACACATTCGGTGAATTTCAGCTTGAGTACGTTCCGGAAAGCGATCTTCGCTTACTGGTACCGCTGGAGTCCAGGGGCCAGGAACTGGAAGTACAGTTAGGCAAGACGCCCCAACTGTAAGGACCCGCTTTAAACATTGCATTGAATCTGGGACAACGACAATGAGGAAATTTCTTCAACTTTTACTAGTGTGTCTGGCGCTCGGTCTGCCGCTAACGGCGCAGACGAGCTACATTCTCACCGCGTCCCCCAGCACTGTTCAGAGCGTGGTCGACCAGCACGGTCTCACGGTTGTGAAAGAGCTTTATGACGGCACAAATTGCGTGATGCTGGTAACGTCGGTGTCCGCCGATATCGCCGGCACCGAAACAGAAGTTGAAACTGACCTTCGGGTGCTCGGTTTTGAGCCTGAACAACGCGCTACTTTGCCCGAATTGACGGGTCTTACAACTCCGACGCTGACACAATCCACAACCAGCATTCTTGATACTTTGCCAGGACGCACACTGGTCCCATTCTTCGGCAGCATAGTTCCCAGCAATTACAGCACGCAGGCCGCAACAAGCATCATTCGCCTGGGCGATGCCCGCACAGCCACAAAGCTCACTGGCTTCGGCACCGTGGCAATTATCGATACAGGCGCCGATCTGAGCCATCCCGCTCTCTCTGGCGCGCTGGTTACGGGTTATGACTTCACGCGAGATACCTTAGGCGCTTCTGAGTTGGCGGATCTTGATCCCGCGGTAGCCGCCCAACTGCAGCAATCGACCACAAGCATCCTGGATGCTCAGAACACTCTGGTCCTCAATTCAGCGGTAGCGATCCTGAATCAGTCTACGACTTCGATTCTGGACCAGTCCACAACTTCGATTCTCGATAGCTCGCTGGCCGAGTTCGGCCACGGCACCATGACGGCGGGGATTGTGCACTTGGTGGCCCCGACGGCCAAGATCATGCCGCTCAAGGCTTTTCGGGCCGATGGTTCTTCAAACCTTTCAGACATTATCCGGGCCATTTATTACGGAGCGAACCACGGCGCCAACGTGATCAGTATGAGCTTCAGCATGGCACAGTCCTCCCCAGGATTGCAGGCTGCCGTGCAGTACGCGCTCAGTAAGAACGTGATCATGATTGCTTCATCCGGCAATGACGGCTTAAAAACCCTGGTTTATCCGGCCAGTTACGGCGGAGTGCTGGGGATTGGTTCCAGCACGAGCACTGATCTTAGAAGCGCGTTCTCCAACTTTGGTTCAGGCGTGGTTACCTTTGCCGCTCCCGGAGAAGGAGTCATCACGACGTTCCCCGGCGGCAATTATGCGGCGGGATGGGGCACATCGTTTAGCACGCCGATGGTTGCCGGCGCAGCAGCTCTGGTGCTGCAAGCGCGGCCTGCGAGCAAGCCAGGCGATATCAGCAACGCGCTCTCCAAGACCAAGCAGATTAGTGATATGGGCTATGGTCGCATTGATCTCTATCAATCGCTCATGAATTTGGTCCCCAGCAGCGGAGCAAGCTCTGGCTCGACCGCCAGCGGCGTCAGCGGCAAATAAAGCCAGCCTTTATTCCCCCTGGAGCTTCCCTCAGCCATCTAAAAAATTATTAATAAGTCTAAGGATTTAGGTTCGATATCAGACGCAATTCCGGGATTTATTAAAATCAGTTAATTTACACATGCCAGCTAATTGCGACCCCGTTGTAGCACCTAGCACTGCTCAAGCCTCTCCGAATCAACGTGTTAAACGATACATATACTGAGAAGACGGGGCTGGCTGCTTCGTACTTAATTCGCTTAAGAACCTTTTGTTTGGGTTTTTAAAGAAAATCCTTTTCTTCCGGGCAACTAGTCTGGCTATACTCGCCACAGGTCGACGGAATCGACTAAAAGCTATCTAAGGCGCGACGCAACAAACAGCTGTTTTTGGCGTTGTGCCCTGGTGCTACCGTGCACTGAGTTGGATGAGCTGGGGTCTGCCAGGTGTGACCTCCCTCACAGCGCAATACGACTCAGCATGGAAAACTACCAAGGGAAGATTTGCGATATGAGAGACGGAATGGAACAGAAAGCAGCACGAAAGAATCTGCTTCTACGACCGTTAAACACGGAATTGAGTATCTTTGATGCGTCAAGGGATGGAAGGTCCTTCCGAAGCAAGTGGCGTCCTTCTCTGAGCAGCAGAATCAGTGTGCTTGCAAAAGTCTTCAGCGGCTTAGTGCTGTGCATGGGCATCTCGCTCTGGGGACAAAACAACTTCGTCCTAGTGACGTCACCGGCCAAAGTGCAGGATGTTTGCGGGCGGCATGGTCTCACGCAATTGACAAAAGGGTCGTCTCACGGTGTTTTTCTGGTTTCAACTTCTTCTGTCGATCCCAGCATTTCCTCTGACAGCGCCGTGCAAAGTTTTGAGCGTAATCGCGCTCTCGGCGTACCTGAGTTGTCCGGGGCCACAAACGCCAGCCTGACTCAATCCACCACATCGATTCTGGATGGCCTGCCGGGCCGCACTGTGGTGAATTACTACGGATCTCTGGTCCCCAGCAACTATGTCACACAGCCCGCTACGGCCATTATCCGCCAGCTCGATTTGCAGGCGGCCTCCGGTTTCACCGGCACGGGAATCACGGTAGCTGTAATTGATACGGGCGTTGATACGTCTCATCCGGCACTGCAATCCGCTCTTGTTTCAGGTTTCAACTTCATCTCAAATGTGGCCGATCCATCTGAACTGGTCGATTTGACGCCTGAAATGGCCGCCGCATTAGCGCAGTCCACCACCAGCATTCTTGATAGCCAGAACCTGGTGCAGTTCAATGCTTCCACTGTGGCAATTCTCAGCCAATCAACCACCAGCATTTTGGATGGACCTCCCGGCGAGTTTGGTCACGGCACCATGACGGCAGGCCTGATTCACCTGGTTGCGCCCGGCGCGCAGATCATGCCACTTAAGGCTTTTGCCGGCGACGGAAGCTCCGACCTCTTTAACATCGTTCGCGCGATTTATTACGCCGCGGACAATGGCGCGAATGTTATCAGTATGAGTTTTGAAATTGCACAGGGTTCGCCTGCTCTGCAAAGCGCCATCCAATATGCCGTCAGCAAAGGCGTGGTAGTGGTGGCGGCTTCAGGTAACGACGGGGAACAGATCGTGGTTTTTCCGTCGGCGTATAACAGCGTGATTGGAGTGGGCTCTACCAGCAACTCTGACATTAAAAGCACTTTCACCAACTTTGGCACCAATTCAGTATTCATCGCGGCCCCCGGCGAAGGCGTGATCACTACATATCCGGGTGGAAACTATGCGGCGGGCTGGGGCACGTCATTCAGCACTCCGCTGATTGCCGGCGAAGCGGCGCTGGTTTTGCAGGCGCGGCCTACATATAAACCGGGCGACGTGGCGAATGCAATTTCCCGCGCGTTTTCCGTACCTCAGATGGGGCATGGGCGGGCCGATCTTTGTCTTGCTTTGTCCAGCATCGGCGTAGGCGCCTTCTGTAAATAGCTCTGAAAAGAGACGCGGAAACGCAACAATGGCTCCGCGGTAAAAGAAGGAAGCCTTCGAGCGGATGAGCCTTTTCCTTCGAGCCCTGTCATTTGGCAGGGCTACTTCTTGTGCCCTAGTAAAGCCCAGGCGACATGGGCGCATAGCGGCGGAAGAAGCTGTCCTGCTTCCATTGTGGACGGGTTGCGCTGTCGGGAAGGCGCACTATCATGGCTTGCAGGATATCCGCACCACGTTGTGTGCTCTTTTGTACAGCTACTCTGGATGCGGGTGTGTTCTAATCAGGGAAATGGATAGCAAACGTGAAAGTCCCGGAATGTGGATCAACCCCAAATCGAATTTAGCCGGCGGGGCACATTCATCTAAGTACGGCGAGGGTAAAAGTACCCACAACTCACGGTTCCTGGAACTGGCTGATGTTGTTTTGTCGAAGGATAAACCAGCCAAGCCGAAAGCCAAGGCAGCCGCTGCCGGTCAAACTCCGCAACGGTAGCCCGATCTTTTCGGTGTCGACTCATGCGGGAACGTCATAAGCTACTTTCTTGCTAAATGACGCGCTTCGTTCGGGCACCGGCGCCATCATCTCCGCAACATTTTTATTGTTTCTATGCCGGCAGCCGGTCCGGAGTTATTTTCTGCGCCAGGCGCTTACGCCAAACCATAAGCCATAAAAAGCCAGCAACAGAAGACCTGCGGTCGCGCCAGCCGTAACGGGAGATTGCGTCTGCTTCGCGATTACAACGAACAGATCGCCGGCCATGCCGGGGCCAAGAAACACTAATGCGGCAAGCAACAGGCGGCTTGCGACTTTGCGGAAGTTTTCCGTGTCCTCACCTGCCTCATGGATGCGGTGATACGCGGCGGGAGTGATAAGCAGCACGGTTGCGACCGTAGTGGCCAGAAGGCTGGCAAAATGGATTACCTGCCACGAACGACGCAGATGTTCAAAGCCCTGGGCAAAGACAATGGAAAATTGAAATCCCAGGAAGGCCTGCGCGCCGGGCAAAGCCATGCGGCATTCAATCAGGACTTTTTTAATGCGCTCACCGAGATCAGGCTTATCACGATCATTTTTTTCCTGTCGGGCAAGATCTGACCGGACTCTCTGTTTAGCCCCGGGCTCTCGCCCTGACAGGGACCAGCCAAACCACACGGCGATAGCAAACGCACCCGCCGCTGCTCCTATGAGGGGAGAATGGGGCAGTTCGAGCGCTGTGGAGACCGTGTATAGCGTGAGCGTCAGGCCCACGGCGAAAGGGAGCAAGGCCCAATCGAGAACATTGGTGGTAAAAATATGGAGGGACGCTGTTGTCCGGCCGTTTTCCTTGATTTGATGAAACGCGGCGGGCCAGATCAGCCATCCCAGCGCGGCTGTCATGATTCCCAGCGCGATTATTTCTGCCAATTGTGCCGGACGGGCAATCTGCTCAAATTTTTGTTCAAAGCATATGCGAAAGCTGAAGCCCAAGAGCACCTGGCCGCCCAGCAATAGCATGCGTGCTTCATTCAGCACATTTTCAATCGCATCATTTAACTTCGGCATGCGTTATCAGCGGCGTTTGCAATCTGCCCCGGAGTCATGCAATTTTCTTCACCACTTTGTTCACTGCCTGCCGCACGCGTTCGCCCATTGGCATGGCTTTCTCCTCAATGGACTTCCAGTAAGCAATGTCCACAATTTCCTCGAACTCCATCATGGAGACGGCTTCCTGTTTGGGCATAGGACGCCCTGTCTTCAAATCATCCAAGGCACGCATTATGGTCCTGGTTTGTCGAAACAGCAGGGTCGTAGGATAAAGAATAATGTTGAACCCCATGGCATACATTTCATCAGGAGAAACCCATGGGGTCTTACCGCCGTTTTCCAAAATAGTCACAGCCAGCGGCTCGCCTTTGAACTCTTTTCCAATGGCGCGCAATTGTTGAACGCTTTCCGGGCCTTCTATGTAAATGCCATCGGCTCCCGCTTTCAGGTACTGTTCCGCGCGCTTGATGGCATCCTTCAGGCCGTTCACGGCCAGGGCGTCTGTCCGCGCAAGGATGAAAAGCTTTTCCGGGTTGCGGCGGGCCGAGCGCGCGGCATGGAGCTTATTTACCATCACGCGGGGTTCCACCACTTCCTTGCCGCTCATGTGGCCACATCTTTTGGGCGATTTTTGATCTTCAATAAAGATTGCCGAAACACCCAGATCGTCGTACGTGTGGATAGTATGGACTACGCTTTTTTCGTCGCCATAGCCGTCGTCGCAATCCACCAGCACCGGCAGGTTGGATGCATGCACAATGTCGCGCACAATGGCCGATTTTTCGCCAAGACGAGTCACATCCATGTCAGGAAAGCCGAAGCGCATTCCGTCCAGAGCGAAACCGCCGATCTGGTAGGCAGGAAAGCCCGCCTGTTGAATCAGTTTCGCGGTGAGCGCGTCACAGGCTGAGGGAAGCAACAGCTGTTTGTGCTGTTTCAGCAGACGTTTCCAGTTTCGTTGCCGGTGTTCCATAACGGGATTGGATGCGTTCTACTTACCTTGGGGCGGCTTCGGCAAGAGCGCATCAGATCCGGGAACTCTGCTTTTTTCGTTGAAAAAGGGCCGCAAAATGGAGATAATCAGCGCACCACATGCCCAAGAAATCTGACAAACAAGGAGAGGTCTCCAAGGACCTCTGGATTGCACCGCGCTATAGCCTAAAAGGTCCGGCCGGCGAACGCGCCTGGGAAAACCGTCCTGGTGGCGCGCCGAACAGCAGCCGTTTTCTTGAACTGGCAGATATTGCGCTTGGTGTCAAAAAGCCCGCAGCCAAGAAAAAGCGCACGACAGGCGCCAGCGCCCATCAGACGAGCAAGACTGAGCCATACTCTGGCATGGATTACGGCGCGAAAGACAATCCCAGAAGATAATCGGGGCGAGCCGAGTACCGCTCAAAGCCGTTGGACAAAATAAATTATTGCGGATGATTTGCTGATTGCAAAGTCTGCGACACCGTCTTGCCATAGTCGCGCAGCTTATCCAGCGAGGCGGCAAGACTGTCAGCCTTTTCCGCCAGGCCACGAGCGCGGGCCACGGAGATCACCTGCTCGGCTTCCATACTCAACCGCTCCAGGGTGCTGACCAGATATCCCAGTGCATCAGCATGCGGCTTCCACAAATAAGCTGAACTCGCCTTGTGGTTGTATTCATCCACTTCAATGACCATGCGCGCAAGGTAGGCCACAATCGTCATCATCACGTTGGCATAATCGGCGCGAAAGCTTTTTTCGGTTTGATAATCGGCCCTAAACGACTCTACCTCAGCCGGCGAGAGCGTTATCTTTGAGTTCTTAACCGGAAAAACGTGAGCGACCTTTGGATCCGCGGCGCGCACGTGCTCACGGATAATCTGGCGCGCGCTCTGAAGTTTTCCTTCCTGCACGGCGTTGTTCACCGCCTGCGATGGAGCGACCGCAAGGACTTCAGTGTTCAGGTTTTTGCCAGAACTCCCTGATGCTCCCGTGGCATTGGGAGCTTGCGATGAGTTGAAAGTTGTGGAGGCTGGGCCAGTCCTATGCGTCACAGTATTTGCCTGAGGAATGGTGGGGCGCGGCGATGGCGGCGCTGCTTCCTGTGCTGGCCGATCCACATGTCGCGGCGCTCCCGACGGAGACATTCTGACCGGGCGCCTACTGTCAACGGCCTTTTTATATCGTGATACCTTGCGGAATTCATCCTGTGCAGACTGGTAGTCTTCCTTAAGAATCTCAGTTGTTTCCACTTCGCTCAAATTCTTTATGGTAATGTCACCATCAACTTTGGAGAGTATGCTGCCGCCTTCTTTCTGCACGGTCTCAGCAAATGTCTTGATCTGCATGGCCGCGTCATGGAAGAGCTCGTCGAACTTGCGTCCAAACACGTCATTCCAAACAGCCAGTGTGGCAAGCGAATCGGGATGATAAAACGATCTGCCCAGCGACAGCTTAAATTCGCGCACGCGCTGCACGATTCCCGAATCGATGATCTGGTCAAAGTGGCGGAAGTCTTCCAGTTCCTGATAGAGATACTCAAATTCCTGTAACAGCACAACGTGCTCGGGCGGCATGGCTTCCGAAGGCACGTCAACAAGTGCGCGGTACAGATCAGCCTCAAAGGCAAGCGCCGATTGCGAGATGAAAGCGTATGAACTGTCCACTTCCGGCCGATGCCACGCCGGTGGGGCGTCACCCTGGGCGGGCATGCGGAATAAATGTGTGATGATGCAGTCGGTCTTATCGCGATCGCCGGGGCGTTGCGACGCCTTAATGGTGAAGTAGCGCAGCAATGCGTGCGCGGTTTCTGATCCAGGGAGAGATTTCAGTGCATCGCGCACCAACGGCGGCGTGAGCGCCAGATCCAGCAGATTGAGCCACAGCTTGAACTCCGGTACCAGATCTGCGGCGTTTTCCGGTTGGTCCGTTATGTTCTTGATCTCAAGCGGAATGGGCACACTGTGCCCCAGGTTCTTCTCGAGCAGCCCCAGATAAAAGCTATGAACGACTTTTAAATCTTGTAGTTCCTTAAGGGAATCCTGGACCAACGTATACTCCTGCCCCTATGGTTTTCGTGTCAAAAAAAATGGCGTGGGGGTGAGCAGCCGGAAATTCCCGTTAGTTTAAACCACCTTCATCTGGGGAAACAACTCGGGTACTCCCTTAAGGCAACAGCGGTTACGTGTAAGTGCCTGATTTTATTAGACATCGATCAAAGTACTTTGGTGATGGTTCATTTGCCGCCCAGCAGCATTTTGGCGATGGTCTGCAATTGCATGTTGGAAGTTCCTTCATAGATTTTCCCGATCTTGGCGTCACGATAATATTTTTCCACGGGATAATCCTTGGTGAATCCATATCCGCCGTAAATTTCCACGGCAAGGGAAGCAACGCGCTCAGCCACCTGTGACGCAAACAGCTTGGTCATGGCAGCTTCTTTCACGAAATTCATGCCTGCATCTTTCATGCGCGCCGCGTTGTAGACCAGCATTTTTACGGCTTCGATTTCGGTGGCCATCTGTGCAAGTTGGAACTGGATGCCCTGAAAATCTGAGATGCTCTTGCCGAATTGTTTGCGCTCCTGAGAATACTTGAGCGCGCTTTCCCAGGCTCCGCGAGCCAGACCGAGCATCTGCGCGCCAATGCCGATGCGACCTTCATTCAGCGTTTCAATGGCAATCTTGTATCCCTTGCCGACTTCGCCCAGGACATTCTCTTTGGGTACGCGGCAATCTTCCAAAATCAATTCACAGGTGCTGGAAGCGCGGATTCCCAGCTTATCTTCCTTTTTGCCGACGGTGAAACCAGGAAAATCCTTCTCAATGATGAAAGCAGTGATGCCTTTGTATCCAGCCGCCGGATCCAGCGTGGCAAACAGGATGAATATGCCTGCCTCTTTACCGTTGGTGATCCACAGCTTGCGGCCATTCAGGACATACTCACTGCCCTTGAGCTGCGCGCGCGTCTGCATGGCGAAGGCATCCGAACCGGAGGAGGCTTCACTCAAGGCATAAGCTCCCACGGTGTTGCTGGTCATCTTCGGTAGAAAACGGCGCTTCTGGTCTTCATTGGTCCAGCGCAGCAGCGCGTTGTTCACCAGGGTGTTCTGCACGTCAACAATTACGCCGGCAGAAGCATCGACGCGGGAAATTTCTTCTACCGCCAGAATCGCCTCAAAGAATTTTCCCCCAGCTCCGCCGTATTGCTCAGGAACTTCTATGCCCATCAGTCCAAGCTGAAAGAACTGCTCGATCAGGTCGCGATCAAAGACACCTTTTTCGTCCATCTCACGGACTTTAGGGCGAAGCGCCTGGTCGGCGAACTGGCGCACGTTGTCACGAAAGAGAATTTCGTCTTCAGTTAACGCGACCAGCGGCTGCGGTGGAGGAGCGATTTGGGTGGAAGTCTGGGACATAAGATGATCCTTTAAGAGACTAGGGGAAACCTAAAATTGTATCACTGGGAAAGAGCAGTCAGTAGTCAGCACTTGGCAGTCAGCCCTGATACTGGGCTGATGAAAATGCAAAAGCCTTGAAACACGGAGGAAAGGAGTAAACGGAGGAATTGAGGAAAAAAGGAAAAACGCCTCCGCTACCTCCGTTCCTCCGTGTTGCAAAGGTTTGATGATATTCGCGAGTCCGCTATAGGCTTAAGGTTGAGCGCTGAATGCTGACTGCTGATTGCTGGCCGCTTCCCACTTGACTGCATCCGGCCTGAGACCGTTTAATGCCAAGCATGCGCGTAGCCTTTTTAGGTCTTGGAATTATGGGCCGGCCCATGGCCGCCAACCTGGTGAAAGCCGGACATGAAGTAACGGTCTGGAACCGTACGCCCCGTGATGTTGAGGGGGCAACAACTGCAGCCACGCCCGCTGAAGCTGCCAAAGACAAAGACGCCGTATGGGTTTGCGTCTCTGATACCAAGGCAGTGCAGGCCGTGTTGTTTGGCCCGGGCGGCGCGATTGAAGGCCTGACCAGCGGCACAGTTGTCGTCGACTCCAGCACCATCTCGCCTTCCGCCAGCCTGCTTTTCATGGAAGGTCTCCAGGAAAAAGGTTGTGAGTTTCTTGACGCGCCGGTTACCGGTTCCAAGAGCGGTGCGGAGAACGGCCAGCTGATTTTTATGATTGGCGGTGCGCCGCACAATATCGAGCGCGTTGAACCGCTGCTGCGCGCCATGGGAAAGAAAGTGATCCACATGGGCGACAACGGCAAAGGGCTTTCCGCCAAGCTGGCGCAGAACATGAATATCGTCTTTATCTATGAAGGCCTGTGCGAAAGCCTGACTTTGGCGAAGAAGCTAGGCGTCGCTCCGGAAAAAATGTTTGAGCTGATTGAAGCGTCAATGATCCGTTCCGGCGTGGCGGAATACAAAAAGCCATTCATCCTCAACCAGGACTACTCTCCCAACTTTCCGCTCAAGCTGATGCATAAAGACATGCACCTGATGATGGATGCAGCAAAAGAAAACGGCGTCGATCTGCCGGGACTGATCAAGATCGACGAAATCTATGAAGAGGCCAGCAAGGATGGACACGATGATCTGGATTACGCGGCGACGATCATGTTGCTGGAAGAGAGAGCAGGATTGAGGTTGAAAGGGAAGCAATCGTAAACTCACATTTGCGGTGTGGGTGCAAATCGTCCCTCCATTGGCTCCATCTTCAACATCTTTCGAGCCAACTTGCCGATCAGCGGATAGTCTGCCCACTCGCCGCGCCCTGCTTTGATAGCGTAAAGGATCGCAATTGTCAGCGTGCCCACCCACATGGCCATAAAAACGAGCCAAATTAATGGAAACAAGAAGAACACCGCGGGAGGAAACGCAGGAGGTTGGCCGCTGGTTTGCTGGAAAACGGTGGTGAGGATTGTGGCAAACCAGAGCGCCATGAATACGACCGCGATCATGACGTGAACAATCTGCAAGAGAAGAGCTTGCAACGCATGAAATGAAACAAAGCGCGACTGTCGCCGAATCAGGAAGATGATCAGCGGCGCGATCCACCAGCCTATCAATTGCAAGGCATGGGCTAAGGTTGCCATAGTCCGTTCATCCGGTGTGGTATCAAGCCAAGTTATCTGCGTGGGTTGGTCCATCAAGTTTTCCCCGATTCTCGCCTGCACGGCTCCCGCAAGACGCGAGCGCAGTTCTCTGCAAAGAGCTGCTACGTTCCGCTATCTGATGACTACGCGCGCTCGCTTTACGGGTGTCGGGATGACGATTCTTAGTGTCGAGATGACGATTCTTAGTGGATGAGGCAATCATTTTGTATCCATCAAATGAGCGCTATCCAGCGATTGCCTCAATCGCATTCACAGCCTCGGTCGGCAATTCCAGGGAGAGGCTGGCCAGGTCCTGTTTCATGTGTTCGGGATTAGAGGTGCCGGTGAGAGGCAACATGCCGACGGCATGAGCGAATGCAAAGACGATCTGCGCTGGCGTGGCATTAGCTTGGGCAGCAAGAGTGCGGATGGCGGGATGGCGCAAGACGTCCACGTTTGCGGTGAGTAAAGAAAATCCTTGGTAGATGATGTTGTGTTCGCGGCAGAAGCGCCGCACATCGCGGTTCCAGCCACGATTGGCATAGCAGCGGTTCTGGACAAAAGCAGGCGGTTCAGCATGGGCCCGGGCCATCTGCTGCAGTTGAGTGAGTGAAATATTGCTGACGCCGAGAAGGCGCGTGCGTCCGGCGTCGCGTTCTTTAATCATGGCCTGCCAGGTTTCAAAATCGTCTGTGGTCCAGTGGGAGCTGGAAGCGGGCCCGTGGAGAACAAAACTGTCCACGTGATCGGTGCCAAGATGCTCCAGTGAACTGAACATCGACTGTGCGACCTGAACGGAAAGAGTTGCGGCAGGATCGTACGGCAGGCGGTGGTCCTGGCCTTCCTGGTACGTGAACTTGGTCTGAAGAAAAAGGTCGTTGCGTGTGACGATGCCTGCGCGGTACGCGGCATCCAGTCCTTGGCCAACGGCAGCTTCAAAGTAGTGCTTGCGCTGATTGGCTGTATCGATACCGCGAAAGCCCGAACGGATGGCGAGTTCAGTGAGGGCCGCCGTGCGGTCTTCTTTCCAGGCGGTGCCGTAAAGGAAGCTGGGAATGGATGAGGGTTGGGCGCTGGGCATCGATTTATTCTTACATACGGCGTTTTGATGAGGCAGGAGTGCAAATGAGCGTTTATGCGATTGCGCAATTAAAGATCACGGACCGGGCAGCTTATGACCGCTATCTGGCAAAGTTCATGGGCGTGATGAAGCGTTTTCAGGGTCGGGTGCTGGCGGCGGATGAGAAGCCGCAGGTGATCGAAGGCGAGTGGGAGCGCGACAAGGTGGTGTTGCTTTCGTTTCCGGATGAAAAGGCATTCATGAGTGGGCGGATTCGCCGGAGTACCAGGAGATTTCAAAAGATCGCAAGGCAGGTTCAGAGGCGGTGGTGCTGCTGGTGAAGGGGATTGGTTAAGTGGAATTTCACCGCGGAGAGGACGGAGAACGGCAGCGTTAGTTTAAAAATTTCCGGCAATACGCTTTTTTAGTAGATTTATTCGCTTAATATTCCCTATACTGGGGTTCCATCATGGGCGAACAAATATCATCAAGGCGGCGCAACGGGGAACCGTTGCGTCTTGTGTTTTGGCCAAGTTTGCGACCCTCTGCCGAACATTCTGAAACGTTTTAGACGTGGGGTGACGTGGGGTGACAGGCGACTCAAGCCTGGGGTAACAGTGGGGTGACATGGGGTGTGAGTGGGGTGGAATGGGGTGAAATGGGGGGTGGGGAGGGGGCACGAAGCGCGCCCGTCCGTTCACGCCCTATCGCCGGAATTGCCCGGGATCGCCGATATCGCCGGAGACGGAAAGCAACCCAATCCCGGATGACACGGATTTTGATACGGAAGGACGCGGATCAGGATAAAAGTCTAAACCGCCGAAAGACAGGACGCGAGTGTTTGCATTCAATTGGCAATCGGAACCAGCAGAGCTATTTGCTGGTCGGACAGACGGAAGGATACTGAACATGATGAGGTCTGATAACAAGAGAAAGAGCGAGGATCGGGAAGATCCGGTGGTGAAGAACTTTCTTGATTACCTGAACGTGGAGAAAGGGCTGACGCCGTTGACGGTGGGTGCGTACAAATCTGACCTGATCCAGTTCGCGGAATTTCTTGCCGCCCGCCGGCGCGAGCTGGACAAAGCCACTCGGGAAGATGTGCGCGGTTTTATGAGCCAGTTATTTGGCAATGGAGTAAAGGACCGCTCAGTGGCGCGCAAGCTTTCCACGCTGCGGCATTTCTACAAATATCTGCTGCTGGACCGGATCATTGAGCAGGACCCGACACTGGAGATCGACTCGCCCAAGCAATGGAAGGTGCTGCCAAAGTCCCTGGCGGCAAGCGAGATTGATTCAATGCTGGAAGCGGCAGGCGAGGCGGGCGATTCCAAGCTTTCCGCGGCAATAGCGCAACGCGACCAAACCATGCTGGAAGTGTTTTACGCGAGCGGGATGCGGGTTTCTGAGATCATCAACGTGAAATTGGAAGATTTGAAGCTGGAACTTGGCCACATATTGGTGCGGGGCAAGGGTGACAAGGAGCGGATTGTCCCGATTGGGAAAGCCGCGCAGGAGCGAATCAGCGCGTATCTTGCCGACGGCCGGGAAGCGCTGCTGAAGGGAAAGATTTCATCCATGTTGTTTGTGCGGCACCGCGGCAGGAAGCTGACGCGGCAGCGGGTGTGGCAGATGGTGAAAGATGCGTCCGCTTCCGGACGGCATGCCAGCCCGCACATGTTGCGCCATAGCTGTGCCACGCACATGGTGGAAAATGGCGCCGATCTGCGCACAGTGCAGACGATCCTGGGCCACGCCGATATTTCCACTAGCCAGATTTATACGCATGTGGCGCTGGACAGGCTGAAGACTGTGTATCGCAACTTTCATCCACGAGGAAAGAGAAGCGGCACAACGGGAAAACCATGAAGCAGGCAGCCAAAGCGAGCAAGGAGATACAGCGCGGCATCAGCAAATTTCTAGATTCGCTGCGCGGGGAGCGCAATGCGTCCGAGCATACGCTGCGCGCTTATCGCAATGAACTGGGCCGCTTTGCCGAATACCTGGGGCCGGAAGGCCGCTGGAAAGAGGTTGACCACATTACGATCCGGGGATTTCTCTCATACCTGCATGGATGCGGACTGAGCAAAGTTTCTGTAGCGCGAGCGCTGGCATCATTGCGATCAATGTACAAATGGCTGGGACGCGAGGGCATTGTTGCCCAAAATCCGGCCAAGCTGGTGTCTGCCCCGCGATTGCCCAAGAGGCTGCCGCGCGTCCCGACGATGGAAGAAATCAACGGACTGCTGAATACCGAAATGCCGGATAGCGCGGCATTTCCGGAGCGCGATCGCGCGATTTTTGAACTGCTCTATGGCTGCGGACTCCGAAATTCGGAGTTGGTGGGAACCGAACTGAACGATATTGAAGAAGCCAATGGCGTAATCCTGATTCGCGGAAAAGGGAAGAAGCAGCGCTATGTGCCGCTGGAAGGCGCTGCCGCAGAGGCGCTGGCGGCCTATCGAGAAGCACGGCACAAGGTATTGAATGCAACGCGCAGGAAAACGAGCCGGCTTTTCATAAATCATCGGGGCGGGCCGCTGACCACGCGCAGCGTGGGGCGAATCGTGAAGCAGATTGCTATTTCAAGAGGACTGCCGCCGGATATGCATCCGCATACCTTGCGGCACGCGTTTGGCACGCACATGCTGACAGAAGGGGCAGACCTGCGGGCCATCCAGGAGCTATTGGGTCATGAGCGGCTGGCAACCACGCAGAGATATACGCAGCTATCGATTACCCACGTGATGGAAGTCTATGACAGGACGCATCCGAGGGCGAAGTAGAACAGATTCGGTGCGGCAACGCAGGCTGATATTACGGGTTAAAATGCTTAGAGTGGCCCTGTAGCTCAGATGGATAGAGCGACGGTTTCCTAAACCGCAGGTCGCAGGTTCGACTCCTGCCAGGGTCACCAGACTTTCTGGAAGGTTTGCCATTGCATTGGACAATGAGATTGTCGGGGGCATTTCTGAGCCTGATGTTGTGCTGCAATGCACATGCGGCAGACATGCGCGTTCACGCTCTGCAATCAAAGCCGCTCAGCACACCGCAGCCTGGCATAACCGCGAACACTATCACGATTGGAAGCCTTGCTCCGCTGACGGGTGAGAACGCCGAAACGGGCAGCGCAGTGAAAGCGGTTTTGACCGCCTACTTTGGCGACCTGAACCAGCGCGGCGGAATTTACGGGCGGCGGATTGTGCTTCGGTTTGATGAATCCGGAAACGATGGCACCACTGCGGTAAAGAGCGCGAAACGGCTGGCCGCTGCTCCGGTATTTGCGATGGTGGCCCCGTTTGTGCCTGACGCGGAACAAAAGGTGGCCGCGGTGGCGCAAGCAAGCAAGGTCCCTCTGGTTGGGCTGCTGGCGCTTTCCGTGCCTAGCGAAACTGTGAATCGTGAAGTGTTTTATCTTCTTCCCGGCTTTCAGCAACTGGAACAGGAGTTGGTCCGCTTTGCTGCGGCCCGCGACAAATCGGCCATGGGCAAAACCGCAGTGGTCGTCGCCGATAGCAAGTTGCAAACCGACGTGGCCCCTGCGATGCAAGCAACTTGGAAAGAGCTGAGCGTGGAGAAGCCGCAGGAATTTGTGTTTTCAGCGGCGAAGGCCGAAGACGTTGTCCGCGATCTGCACAGCCAGGGAATAGAGCGTGTCTTTTTTATTGGCGATGGAGAGCAGCTTGCGCCATGGATACAGGCAGCCGACAAAGCTGAATGGGCGCCAAGAGTTTTTGTGCTGGGGCCGCTGCTGGATGAAAGCATTCTTGGTGCGCCGGCGCGTTTCCAGGGCAGGATATTTGCCGCCTATCCCCAACTGCAGCCGGAAGTCGGCGCGGTGGATGAGTTCGACTATTTTCTGAGCAGCCACAATCTTGCCAGCGACCACCGGCTGGTCCAGATATCAGCGTATTGCGCAGCAAAAATCCTGGTGGAAGCGCTGGCGCGCGGCGGCAAGAACGTAACCCGAGAAAAACTGATTTCGACACTGGAGCAGATGCGCGACTTCAGAACCGGCCTGCTACCTGGAATCACATTTGGCACGAACCGGCGCGTGGGATCGTTCAAAGCTGAAATCGTATGCGTTGATCTGGCGTCTCATTCTTTTCAGCCGGAATGCAGCAAGCCTGTAAAACCTGAGTGATTGCTCAGGGTGCGTTAAAAATCAACCAGCCCATCGACGCAGGCGAGCCATGATCCGCCGACTTGATGCGCATCAATGTGATGCATGCCGGAAGCGTTCCAAGAACTGCCGTCAGGCACCAGAACAGGCGACTCTTTTACCTCATGCTCTTTGTAAGTGGTCGCAGTGAGTTCGGTAATTTCAAAAGCGCGGACCTGCTTTCCGTAAGTGGAATAGCAATCCTGGGTAAAGCGAATGAGCCTGCCGTCATAGCCGAGCACCCGGCCGCCGGGCCGGGCGATTGATTTATTGCCGGCAATGATGGGACTGGAAGGATGCTCAGTCCAGATGGAAGCGGGATCGTCGGCTGAGTAAAGAGCCAGCGTGTCATGCTTATGAGGCGTTGGACAGGTGAAGAGCCACCATTTTCCCCCGTGCTGAAAGATTGAAGGATCAGCATGCGGGCCAGGAATCAGGTCTTTGACAAGGGTCCATTGATCGGGGAATGAAGTGGCGCGATAAAGGCGCACTGCATTGGCGCCGAGCGTTTCCGGCGTCATATAGAAATCATCTTTCCAGCGGAAGACGTATGGATACGAGAGATGAAAAGGCTCCTGCAGCACAATTCGCTCGTACCGCCATGTGATGCCGTCGCGGCTGGTGGCTCGGCCGATGTCGCCCTTGTTGGATTGGTTATTCAAGAGTTCAAAAAACATGTGCCAAAGCCCGTCGACCTGGACCATGAACGGATCAGCCACAAAGCGCGCGGGAACGTCTGTTACATCGACGGCGGAAATGACAGGGTTGGAAGCGCCGGGAGCAGCGGCCATGCGCAATGGCGATGGGCCGGCATACATGGCGATGGACCACGTCCACGGGCGGCTGGCGTCTTTGGATCGTTGTCCTACAGCTTTGGGATCGATAGTTTCCATGCAAGATAATTCTAACAATCCAGTGAGTTATGAAGCTTGTGGGACCTTCTTCGGAAGGAGGATGGGCGCGGCAAACAATTATTTTCTTTCATTTAACTCATTGAATCCTGATAGGGATGAGCCATGTGGGATCGCCCTCGACAACGAAACTTAATGCAACAAATCCAGAATACTTGCGTTCAACGTATTGAAAGTAGCGTTTAGAAGACAAACCTGCTGACAATTTGTGTCATTTGGATGTGGAAATCAAGTGAAACGAAATCGGCAAAACTGGCACTACTTACAGTAACGAACGTATCGGGCCGAGAGTCTAATCATGTTTGGCCGACCCAGGTATTTGAGGCTGCCCAGCAAGCGCGAAAGCAGCCAGGAGGAAATTGTGAAGATCCTTGATGCTTTGTTCGGATGCTGGCACAAACGAATCAGCTTTCCCCAGACCAGCAAGCCAGGACAGCGCCGCTGCGAGGCCGCCATGCTCACCGGAACGTATGTGGTGTGTCTCGACTGTGGTACCGAATTCGCTTACGACTGGAAAAAGATGCGTATTCTCTCCCCCATTGAGAAACAGCCTTTTGCCCGTGCAAGTGTAGAAGTTGAGGCAAGAGGCTAGGAAAAGTAGGGAGAGGTCGGGGCCATGAAACGGCAGTGGAGATTTCGGACGGTTGAGTCGGCGAGCTTGGTGTTTGCTTATTTCTGGTACAACGCAAACATTCACGCAGTGTTGGCGAAGTTACTCTCTTAGCGATTGTACGCAGCCTTTCTTCCGGGAGGCTGCGTGTCCGGGCGGATGTACTTCTACAGGTTGCATTGGTTTGTGTTGTTAAAGATTTTTGCCCAATGGCCGATGCCACCGAAGACGGCTGGTCCATTTCCAGAACCGCCACCCATTCAGCTTTGCTTCTGGCCAGGAATACGATTCTTCCGTGAAGGAACTCTGCTGCTAATTCCGGAGAGACATCCACATGAGAGCCGAAGAAACGCCGGTTAAGTTTTTCCCAGCGGTCGGAATGGATCATTGGCGGCACGTCGACCTTGGTGGAAAACAAATAAGCCACCTGATACTTTGAGCGCATCTGCCGGGCTTTGATCATTTCCTCAACAGTAAAATCCTGCACTTGAACAAATGGAAATGATTGCTTCACGTAGCCCAGATACGGACGAGTTAGCTCATCGGTCGCGGGCCATGCAGTGAGGATCGTGGCATTCTGTTCGTGTTCTTCCAGGAACTTCGCGGCTTTGAAGTGCAGATCGACAAAGTCTTTGTAGGTGAGGTTGTCTTCAGGCGCAAAGCGGTAAGGCGGATCAAAAAACAATCCCAGCACAAAGACGATCACCATGAAGGCTGCGGGCCATTCCCACCGGCTGATGCGCCGGTGCAGGGTTGACATGCCGGTCATGATTACCAGCGGGTACACGGGCAATAAATAGCGCGTGAGCAGCGCGCCGCCGAGCAGAGAAAATGCAAGCAGATGTGCCAGCATAATCAGCCCGAATTGGAGTTGGACAGGAATAGCAATGCGCGGACGTTCACCCGAGGAGTCGACCACTGGCGGAAAGAACATGGCAACGGCGGTAGCCGCGGTAAGCGCCAGCATGTTTATGGTCCCAAAGAGATGCCAGACGCGTTGAACCAGCGCGAGAAGAAAACGCAATGGATTCAGCGCCTGGGTGACGTTGTATTGGTAAAAATCGGCATTGCCAAAAAATCTTCCGGTAACGGCGTGGTGATAAAGCAGCCAAGCCAGCAAGGGAAGAACAGGAATGAGTGCAGTCGCAGCGCGCCGGATCCGATTTTGACCGCTGCCATTGCGATGAGACAAGACTTCCCAAAGCGCAAATGCCAGCGGCGTGATTACCGCGGTCTCTTTGCTCTGGACAGCCAGGCAAAATGCAAGCTGGCTGGGCCATATTCGGCCTTCAATATACAGCCGGATTCCCCAGAGCGTAAAGGCGGCCGCCATGAGATCGGCATGGGTTAAAGAACTTTGTACAAAAAAGATCGGGTAAACAGCAGTGGCGATGGCGGTGGCCACAGCAACGCCGGTTCGTACCAGCCTTCGTGCGAGCAGAAAAACATTAGTCAGGGCAAAGGCCGCCAACAGAAGCATCGCAACGCGTGCCACGGCAGGCTTCCATCCGCTGATGGTGAACCACAATGCAAGGTAAGCTGCGGAAAGTGGCGGATGCCCCGTATCGAGCGTGGTCTTGGCGATGAGCGTGTGAGAATGCGCGAGGTCGTACGCAGCAGGAACGTAAAAGCCGGCTTCATCCCAAAAGAAGGGAAGCCGCAGGAGTGGCGCGTGCAGCAAAAAAATAATGACAAAGATCAGCGGGTAAACGCGTTTGAACGAGAACTCTGGCAGTTCGTTAGTTTTTGGCGTGGGCAATGGCTAAGCTTCTCGCGCGAAGGTGGCTAGTTGATCTGGCCTTGCTGCGCCGTGATGTTGGGATCGAGCTTGATTTCGCCAAAGGTGCCTTCATACTGGCGGACGTTCTGCTCCAGGATTGTCAGCAGCGCCTTGGCCTGTTGCGGACTCAAGTAGATTCCCTGAAAATTCTGGACCTCTACTTCCTGCGCGTTCACTGGCTGCAAGCGGCCAAAAACCAGCAGAAAGTCCCACACGCTCACGCGGATCTGTATTGAATTGGCGTAAGTGTCGCGGTAATCGGTGGCGTTCACCAGGCGGATGTTCGGCTGCTGCGGAATCGACATGGAAATGATCTCCTGAAGTAAACTTTCACCATAACAGAAGTCAGCCGAACGCGGAAACTTCAGCGCGGTGTCGAGCAAGTTGGAGCTTGGGAAAGGAGGAGTTAGGTGTCAGTGGCGGGCTATTGCGGGCTATGTCGGGCTTTTGCGGGTTTGGCGCGGAGAAATGGAAGGTCGCGGCGAAAACCATGACGGCGCTCGGTGTCAGTGCCATCCTTTAGTTTTTCCTGTTCTAGCGCCGCGTAAGCTGTTGATAATACGTGAGGCCAGTCTATAAAAATGGTAATCCAAGTCCCAGTGCTCGATTTTAAGGCCGGTCACATGCGCTAAAAGCAGCGTAAACAGCGGCGATGGATGACCAGTCCGATGCGTTTTAAGAGGTAAATCCCAGTCCGATCCCAGTCCGATGGACGGGCAGAGAAACGCCCCCTTGAGGGAAAACCCAAGGGGGCGTTTTTGAAAAGTGTAAAAAACCTGTTCAGAACGTAGGTGTGGCGTATTCGATGTTGACTCGGATCGCGCGGTACGAGTCGCCTGGTTGAATCCAGAATCGAGTGCTCACCTGGTCACCAGCGGCCACATTGAAATGATGCGCCACATTCTTATCCTCGCAATGCACTTTGGCATCGACAGCTGATACCCCGAGGGTGCAGGTTATAGGAGTACTAGACTGAGTGCCATCCGGATGTATCACTTTTACTTCGATCTGACCGGACGCGGAGCTATTCAGTCCCACAATGCCATCGTCCGGTGACGTGCCATTTCCGCGCGCGTCTATTGTCACGTTTCCGATCTGCCCATCTTGCGGAACTGTCACACCTACATCGCTATCAGGCGTTGATTTATCATTACACAAACCTGAGGACCAGCGCCCGATACCATAGATCGCGGTTGCGCCGCGACCTACCCCAGTTGCAAATGAATCACAAAAGCCAGGGAAATTTCCGCCTCCAGGTGTCGTAGTCTGCGCATTCACGGTGAACGGCGCGAGGCTTGCGCGTGATGGACCAAAACCTCTGGTGACGTGAAAGCCCAGCGGATTAGCATTGAATACGAGCGCGCGCAGAGCAGCGCCCGTGCCTACAGATGACTTGCTGCCTCCGCAGGCTGTGATGGTGATGACGGCTGCTGTCATAACTATGATCGACAGAAGCAGGATGCGTGCGACTTTCTTCATGGTGATTAACTCCCTTGCTGTTTCGATTTTAGGATGGGGCCGGAAACTCTTAAAATTTAAGGTTCAAATCTTGTGGCGTAGGCATCCTCTGACCGAGAGCGCTGCTCAGTCCCTGATGGTATTTCTCCACTGCCTGGGGCACCTGAACCATCTGCTCGAGTAGCTCGACCGTGTGATAATGCCTGCAAACAAAATTAGAGTTGGTCCAGACTTCAAAGCCTTTCTCTCGCGCCTTATCGCAAAAATAAAAATCTTCATTAAGATGCCTGCGGAGTTTGACCACGTCACGATGCTCAAACCACGGATCTTTGAGAGAGAGGAATACGTCTCGATGCACCAGAAGACATCCACTACCGACTAATTCCGCTGTTGACCAGTCAGCAGGAAGTGACTTGTAAAGCTCACACATTTCTCCTACATGGTGGCCAACGTTAAAAACTGTTTTCCCTTGTCCATGCTCCATGGGCGTGGGGAAACCTACGATCTTTCTATCACCGATGTTTTCAAAAATGTCGAGAATATTCGGCGGAGGAACGGTGTCGTTATCGACCTGGAGTAGCCACTCATCACCGCGCTTTAGCATCTCCTCGACTGCTACATTCCGCGCGGCAGCGACTGGGGTGTAGCCGTGAATAGTGGTCACAGCTAACCCGCAACCTGTTTTTATCTGCCAGAGAGGCATTCTCAGAAGCTCCAGCATTAAATGTGGATGAATCCAGAAGTGACGCTCGCTGCCAGTCAAAACCGCCACCATTATGTTTGTTTTTTTCATACTCGCTCCTGGTCTGTAACTCACTCGTGGCGCTTCAACTCTGCGCGCGCCTGGTCTCCACGATGCTGTCCTATTTTTGGGCATTGGTCTAAACGACTGGCCTCATCCGGTCGCACTCAAGCAAATCGTGCGAGACGATTGTGTTGACCAGCTCAGCCCCGTATTTGTTTCTGCTCCATGCTGCGATCAAAGCCAGAAAATTCGAGGCATATGCAGGTGAAGTCAGGCCGATCCGTGAATCACCTGTCGCGCGCATGATTGACTGGAATGCCGGCTCTTCACTCAGAGAGCGAGCGCGAGAGAGAAATGCATCATGGATGCTGGCAAAACTTTCACCGCTGTTAAATACGTCATGTGCCTCTGGACGGTGTAACTCAAAAGCGCATCCATAAAAATATGCGCCCGATATCTCGTAAGCCTCGGCAATCAGGATGCTCGCTGGAACGCCGGTATCTGCCTGAGCTGCTCTTGCCATTGGCAGCACTTGAGAGAGGAAACAAGCCATCCGCAGTGAATTTCCAATAATGCGTGGCAGCAGCCCACGCTGGAAGCAAGCCGTTTGCAGGGCATCATCGAGCGAGTTTAAAACTTCGCTCAGCCGTCCCATGATTACAACGTCGATTGCAGGGGCTTCTCCCTGGCTCTGACATCCAAAAGCGCGTGTTAAGCCCAGCGCGGCGCTGTGCGCTTCATCTAACGCGATCTCTGCTGGATGTTGTTTTCTTGCATGGCCCTTGGTCTGTGAAACCGCAGGGGTGGAACGATTAACAGACTTTTTCATTGTAGTTAGCCTTCCTTGGGACAAGTCCCAAAATTGAGTGAAGATTGATCAGGAACTAAAACCGTTGTGCAGCTCCGCGTCTCTGCGCGGCGCAACATTTTTCTCATTGCCCAGATGACGCCGTTCGCGTCCTGAAGTGTGCGGATGACTCCGCCCGATACTGGAGAGTTTTTGGAGTTAAGGAATGCGTCGAGCCGCGCTTGGTTCCATCCGAGTTTCGCGCGCAGCCGGTCCACCAGGTCGAGCGTGGGCGTGTCCACTATCGTGCGTTCGTTTGAGCGCGAGGAGCGCCGCCCTGCCGTGCCGTAGGCTTGCGCCTGGTCGCGATCCGGACGCTGCCACTTTGACTGAGCAGCAGCACTACGCGATGGAGCTGTGATCTTCTGTCCAAGCACGCCTTTCATCAGATCAATCAGCCGCGCGGCTTCATCCGCTTGCAACTCGGAGAAGCTTGCCAGCGGCCTGCCGACGCGATCCGCAGCCCATGCGATCCGTTCCTTACGCTCAATCCGCGCGGTACCGAGAAAGCGCGGCGCGTATAGACGAAACAGTGAATGCAGCGCGGCAAGCTGCGCGGGCGAAGTTGTGGATGTAGTGCTCATGCGTTCGCTCCCGCTTTCGACTTCTGTCTGTCCTGAATTGACTGGATAGACCAAAAGAGAGTACGCGCAGAGATATACTTCACCGTGCGACCTTTGCGGAGATCCGTGGCGTAGCATTTTTTGATGAGCGCCTGAATTTTTGTGTCTGACTGCGCGCCGAGTTCCGCGCTGATAATCCCGAATGCTTCTGTCTCGGAGATTCCAGGCAGCTCAGCCCCCTGGCGAAGACGCGAATGCCACTGCTCCATATCTAACCGCTGGAAAGTTTTCTCCAGCTCGTGCGATCCCGCGAACAGGAGTCCGCAATGCGGCGGCATATCCAGCAACTCGCGCAACGTCTCAAGACAATGCACGTCGAGATGCTGGGCTTCATCGAAAACGAAAAGAACTTTGCGCTTGCCCAGATCGAACCGCAGGTTTTTGAAAATCCTGCGGTTATCGCCAGCACTGATGGAGCCAGCGGCCTCAGCGACGGCGCGCATGAGCTGATTGGGCCTGATGAGGTCAGAGCAGTAGACATAAAAAGCGCGCCTGCCGTGGCCATTTTTGGCAATCTCCGAGCGGTTTAGCTCGGCAATCAAATGCTGAAGGACAAAGCTTTTCTGCGTACCAGGCGCGCCACGGAAGTAATAGGCGCGCCGTCCGTCGAGCGCTTCATAAAAATATTTACGCGCGCACTGGACGTTCTCAGTCTCGTACAGCTTGCCTTCGGAATCGGTGACAGCTTCGATAGGGTGAGCTGAGATGAAATCATGGATCGCGGCGCGGATCGCGCTATCGTCGCCTGCAATAGTGTTGTACCGATCACAGATCAACATGCGAACTGAAATCGTGGAGTAGTTGATTCGCCTTGCGAAATCAACCTGAGTGAGTCCGGTACGCGATAGATAGTCTTGCAGCAGCCGGACGGTTTCTCTCCGCGCGGGTAGGCTGCGGGTTAGAAGATCGGCTTTCTCTTTAGCAGATAATGCCATCTTAGTTTTCCTCAAAGAAGCTGTCCGCAATGTCATCGACGTGCATGCGCGGCTGCGCACGCTCGCCGACCGCCTTGGGAACAGGCAAGGCGTAGATGTTTGGTTTAGGAAGTGCGGACTGCATGGCGCGGCGCTTCAAACTTTCCAGCGTCGTTACATCGCCAGCAGCTTCGCGAGAACGTTCCAAGGTGGACTGATATTGTTTGACTGCGCGGTAGTATGTGCGGCGCGCGCGCATCGATTGCTTGATGTCTTCCTCGCTGGTAGCACCATGCACCAGCATCTGTTGTGATCGCAGATGGCCGAGAAAATGTCCGGCATCATCAAAGGCGATGGCTTCGCCCAAATTCAGTGGATCGCAAGCGATGCGCACTTTGGCTGTAACGCGCAGCATCATGCCCGCAGCCGATTCGCCGTCCGCAGGTTCGTAGCGCGTATTGAAGAGATCGATGCAGCCGCCCTCGCGTACCGTTCTCTCCTGGTAATTCCAAAACAACGGAGCGATGGCGCGGATGTCTACGGGCTGGCGCTTCTCAAGTGGCAGCTCCGCATCGAAAACCTGATTGGGAGTGCGCATGCGCATTCCCTGCCCACCGTGGCGATGCGTACTGTTAAATTCGTCGAGCCAGAAACATGCGTCTTGAATAAACTCGCTTGCCGTAGGAAGCCGCGAATCGTCACCGCGTCCAAGCTTCATCAGTTTCTTATGCTCGGCCAGGATTGCATCGCATTCCTCGGGGCGATCCTTGGGAGATGTGCCAGCGTAGGCATCGCCCCATAGCACATCGAAGCGCTGGTGCAGCGTGTGGAAGAAGCTTTCAATCTGCTTCGATTGCGGATGCAGCGGGAGGCAATGCTGCGGATGAATGCCCAGGCGGACCAGCACGCCGAGATTGAACAGCACTTTATTCGCATCGTCCGATGGAACGGGCAGCGTGGGCGCATCTTTGGCCAGCCGCTTGAAATCCTTCCCGTTGTCAACATAGAAGCAGAGCGGCTTGCCAAACTTCCGCATGGCGTGCTGGAGCGCGGAGCTGATAGTACTGGAGCTGGGATTCACGCACCACGCTGTTCCCACAACGCGGCGCGACTTCATATCGACAATGCAAGTCAGATATGGACGGAAAGCCTCATTGTGGTCCAGCTCGCCGAACCATCCGTCATTACGTACCCACACGTCATGCAGCATGTGGTCTGAAATCCAGTACTCGTTGACGCTCTTGGCTTCAATGTTGCGGATGATGAACGGCGCGGCCTTCTCGTTATAGGCGCGCTGGCCTTCGCGCGCGACGATCTTCAGCAGCGGCGCTATCTCGCGCTGGAGGTAAATGCGCAGCGTTGTGTAACTCGGTGGCTGCGCGTCCTGATGCGCTCGAAGGCGCGGCCACTCACTCATCATCTCTTCAAAAATGAGCGTCACGCTCAGGCGCTTTTCATTCAGGTATTTATTCTGCGCAAAGGCCGCTGCCTCGCGATGCTCCTGAAAGAATCGAGACTTGCCATTGTCAGAGCGAGCGCCATCAATCAAATTGGAAACACCGCCTGGTGCCGTGTATCGCTTCCACCAGCGCCAGATGTTTCGCTCTGAATATTGTGTGACCTTGGCGATGTGTTTTGCGACGGCGCTCAGGCTGGTGAAATCCTCGCCGTTGGTTCCCTTAAACAGCGGCTTGTGACCGTTCGTTTTATTGGCGAAGTCGATCATGTATTTGATCGCTTCCAGCCGTTCCTTGGCTTGCATCTGCTCTTCCGCGCTGAAAGCCGCAAGCGCCATCGTTACCTGATTGCTGTCCGGAGCGGGCAGGGTGGCAATGGCCGTGATGGAAACTGATTTATTTACCGGAACAAGCGATTGAGAGGACATCTTGAGCTGCATCAACTTCAGCTGCGCATCGGCTGGGAGAGATGAGGCGGCATATTCCAGTACTGCCTTGCCGTTTCCACTGGACTTTGCAGGGCGAGTGATTAGCTCTCCGCTTTTCTGCTTGAGAAAGATAGTGCTGCGGGCCCAGCCGGTAACACGCTGCACTTCCTCGCGTGAAATCCAAACGGAGTGCGTCATGCAGCCCTCCGCTGGAAAGAGATATTGGGCGAGCAGAGGTTGAGGAAGACGTACTCGCCCTTCCTTGCCGAAAGTGGATGTCCTTTCGGAAGGAATACGCCCGCCAGAAAAGCGAAGGGCGGAGCGTATCTGTGCAGCGGCATCATGCGTTCACCGCTGGCAATCTGGATTTAAGAAGATCGATGATCTCGCGAAGCAGCGGAGCGATGGCGGATGCATCGTTTTGCGGCTGCTCAATGCGGAGGTCATACCAGCGCTGTACCATTGAGGCATGCAGCGTGCAGCCCGCTATGGCTGATGCTGCATGCGCGGTTTCTTTCCATGTTCTTCCTTCAGCGCGCGCATCTATGATCGCGCTCTTCACTTCCGCAGGAAGCTTATCGATGCGAAGCGGCATGCGACGTCTGCGAGGCTCGCCGACTCGCGCACGGTAGCCAGGCCTGTGCTTTGTCTTCCCGGTCGCCGATGTACTGCCCTTGGTCATAAATTTATTTCTCTACACGGTCTAACCGCTTCACCGTTGGCCCGACATTCGCGCGCTATGCCCCTTTGTGACGTTTCACACAACCTGCGGTGCCACTACCCCACATACCCTCATAACTACTTTGGTTCTCCGAGGGGTAGTGTCGGTTGACGGTAGGTTAAGGATCGTGCTTGCTTACGCTCGCGTGACAACTCGCTAAGCAAAGTCTCGCGCAGGCATTCGCGCTCACGCTGATCGCGGCACAAATGCAGCTCGCGCTCGGCGAATTCAACCAAGCGGCGGATGTGCGGACGCACTCCGAAAAGCCCAATGGAGTCGTCATCGAGGATTTCGCAGAGGGCGGAGCTGAAAAGGAGCGGAAAGCGCACGCCTTTTTTGTTGTCGCTGGTAAAATCGTTCAGCATGTGTTCCGTGATTCGTATACCAAGCTTGGCCGTGAGTGCCTCTGCGATGGCCGCGCGTTTCAATGGGCTGCGGCGAATCGCCTCAGCGATTAGCCGCCTCAATGAGTGGTCTTCTTTATGTTCTGAGCTTCCAAAATGTTGTTGCATCTTAGGAATGTCGTAACAAACGTAACGTAGTGTACATTACAAATGAAACGTAAAGCAACTAAAAAAATGCCGGGTAAAAAAACCCAAACTGCGCAGCGAATAACAGCCTTTCGCGAGAGCCTTGATATGAATCAGGCGAAATTTGCCAAGGCGCTCGGTGTAACACATCCCCTGGTTTCGCAATGCGAGGGCGGGAAGAAACCCTCCACCGATATGTTTGTTCGCTTTGGCAGAGTTGCAATCGAAAGCGGGCGTTATAACGACGCCGTATGGTTTTGGGAAAAGGCGGGAATCGACATGCAGACGCTGGATGCATTCATGGATCAGCACGCAAAAGATCACACATCAACGGCAGCTGGGATCACGCTGGTGGAGTCTCTCCAAAGTGGTTCTGACAGAATTCCTTTTCCAGCGCAGATGTTGGGAGAAAACCGGGCATCGACAAAGTTTGTTCGCGTGACCCACTCGCAGCCGCCATTCGGGCGCGGCGATATCCTACTGTTAGATACCCGAGCAATAGCCCTGCGAGAGCTTGCTGAAGGAGATATGCTTGCAATCGGTGACGCAAGCACTCTGTTAGGACTTCACATCGGAACGCTCAGCAAGAAACAGGTCTCTGAAAAGGTTACCCACTTCATTCTTGAGCAGTACCAAGGTAAGGGCATGTTGTTCGCATGGGCAGACGGCGATACAGAGCCAGAAGTCACCTTTCGCGTTATAGGTAAAGTAATAGCGTGGGTTCATGCGACCGGCGAGCACAGCAAACATCGCAGGCTCGATATGGATCACTCCCTCTCTTTTCATGCAGCCCTTAAGGAGAAAAAACAGTGAGCATTACGCAATTGCAGCAACAGATCAACGAGCGCGAAGGCAAGATCGCTCAGATTCAGCAATCTAAAACCAGATTCGAGCAGGAACTATCAACGCTTAGAGCTGAAGAGCATAGCCTGATTATTCCAGCGCGAACGGGTGAAGATGCCGCAAAGACGCGACTGGTAGAAATCCGGCAGGGCATTGAAAAAACCGAGCGCGAAATTAAAGACGATGCAACAGCCATCTCCCATTTTGCGAGCGAGGTTGAGAACCTCCGCGCGGCGCTTGCCAGGGAACAGTTTGAGGCTGGGCGGCAAAAGCTGCTGCGCGAAGTTTCCAAATTCGCCAAGCGAGCGGAGGAAACCCGCGACCGCATCAGCGCAGCGGCGCAAGAGCTGCGCGAGATAGGCGATACCTGTGTGTCCGAAGCTAAAGAACTGCGCGGATTACTCACGCAGCTGCACGACGGCGACCGCTCTTTGAATGCTGTCACGCTCAGCACGTTATCGGTGAAGCAATCACTCACGGAAGCGGCTGCTATTCTTCAGCATGGGCCACGGAACATTGGCTACGACTGCTTGATGCATATGGACCGATTCATTACTGGGCTCAAATCTGTCACGCGCCACATCGAGCGCGAGAACCCGTGCCTGAGCAAGTGTGAGTAAGATTTAGATTTTCTTTTCGAGAGGAACTCTTTTTATGTCGGTTGCAGTGAATCAAGAATTAGCAGATCGCGCCATGCAAATCGCTCGGGCGCAAAGAATCGACTTTGGCGAAGCGCTCTGCCAGGCTCGCCGCGAGATGGCTGATATCGCTGAAATCGTTCAGCAGAAGCAGAAGTCAACCACGCCTGACCCCTCAAAAGTGCGCGAGGCTGTGGACGGAGGGCTTAGAGCAGTCGGTTGGAAGACTGGTTCGACAGGGGGCATGGATGCTTACTCCATTTTTCTTGGAGTGTTTGAAGTTGGCTTCCGTCTCTCTGAGCTAGGGCTTGGCCCGAATATTGTCTCGTCGCTCAAAATGGAGCTGAGTAACTTTTTGAATTATGCTTTCCAGAATGGCAGGCCAAGCGACGTGATTCCGCAGGCTTCAGATCACATGACGGCAATCTATAAGCAGGCGCTCGCTAACAAGATTGAAACGCAGGTGTGGTCTGATGGCATCGTAAGGCCCGTGCAGGGAGTTGCGCTTGCGGAGCGTGCAGAAAAATTATCCAGGCAAAGAAACATCTCATTCGGCGAGGCGCTGAATCTGGCGCGCAGTGGTGTGGAATTAGCAGATGATGTGATTGATCCGCAGAGGTTGGACGATGCTCTGAGGCCATTGTTGAAGTCTATCTTCATGACGATCTTCGGCGGCGCGCAGCAGAAAATCATCGACGCGATGGATGTGCTGAAGTTTCAGGAGCAGGTAAAAAAGGCGCTCAGCGATCTCGGCGTGGGTGCCGCAGCATCAACGGTAACAAAAGCTGTAGAGAATTCGCTCGATGCTGTTAGCGGAGTTGTGCAGTTGAACGCGATTGACGGCATCATAGGCAAGGCGGTTGCGGCTGCGCAGCAGGCATATAAGCAGGCGCTCTCGTAGTTAATGGCGCTAAAGCTTTCGCGGTGTTGTAGGATGAAACAATCTTGTAAGACATCAGCACTGCTTCGCTGATGAGTGGCAGCATCGCTTCGCGGCCACGCCTTGGGAGCATCGCTTCGCTCCTGGGCAATGAAGAAACATAAAACCCCACACGTTCACAATTTGATTTTCCTTTGAGTCTTTCCATTAATGGGCACGCCAGTACAAATCACGGTCACGGTGGATGCGAACGGAGCGGTCACAGGCTTCCAGCAGATATCGTCCTCAGGCGATGCGATGGGAGCGAAGGTCGTAACCGCCGCTGAAGCCGCATCCGCCGCAATTGCCAATCAAAGCAAGACCACTCTCACGGGTGCGGCGGCCGTCGCGGTCCTCACTGCAAAATGGGAAGAAGATCAGAAGGCGATAGCCGCCGCAACTGCGCAATTAAAAGAGAACGCGACGGCGATGGCGGCAACTGCCGTTGCAGCGAAACAAGTCCAGAGCATAGTTAAATTTTCAGACTGGGCTCCGATGGTGAAAAACTCATCCACCGCATTCATGGGAATGACGAGTGAGATGATGAAAGCCAGCGTTACCGGCAGGCTGGTGGAGTCCACTCTAGGTATTCAGAGTCGTGCGCTAAACCAGATCGCCTCGCGCAGCGCGCTTCTCGGCCCGCTGATGGCAGCGGCTTTCCCTATCGGGATACTTGCGGGTGTCGCTCCAATCTTCGTCAAGATCGGAGAGGAGATAGCGGACGCCTCCAGCGATTTGGGCGGTTACACAGCAGCAGTGAAACAGGCTTATGCGGAAACCGTTAAAGCCAGCCAGAGCGCATTGCTAAATCCGAAGACGATTGAAGCCGGACAGCAAAACCTAAATCAACTGAATGCACAGATTGGCATTCTTGCGAAGGCGGAGACGCTCCAGCAATCGCGAACCGATTCAGTCGCTCAGCAGGTAACACTGGAGGGAAAGATTGCCGCTTTCCTTTTCAATGACACCCTCAACAGCGCGGCCAACGCGGAACTGCAATCCAAGGAAATAGAACTCGGCGAAAAAAGGATCACGCTGCTGGAGCGCGTCGGGATATTGAATAAACAAATCACCGATGAAATCGCACGATCACAGGAATCGACTGACCTAATTGGAAAAAGCGGCCTTGCCAAAATCGCACAGGAGCACAAGAACGCGCTGGCCGATCTCCAACGCGAGTTTCACGTAAATGCCAACGATGATCCATCCATAATTGGGATGAAGAACCAAAGGGCAGCAGATGCCAGAGTCGCTGCCGACAATCGCGCTACTGCCGAAGTCATGGAATTCCACAGACAGGAAGCCATGGAGACCATGAAGCTGCGAGATCAGGTCACGGAAAATGCTCTCTCTGGCATCGCGAAGGTTAAGCAGGAGGAAGCGGATCGCATCAAGGAAACGCTGGCAGAGGACGCGCAGAAAATGGGGCTGAGCGCGGCTGAAGTGCAGAGGACCGGAGAATTCCAGGCACAAATCGCGAAGATACATCAGGACACATCCGACAAAATCATCGCGTACAACGCCGCGCAGGACGCGCGCGTAAGAGAATTTCAGGACCGCGCGGTAGGGAGCGCGCTGACCGGAGATGCGGCAATACTTGCGAGCGCACAGAAGGAAAAGGACGCTGTAGGGGCGCTCTATGCCAAGAAAGAACTGGATGATCAGCATTACAACGCGATCATCAGACTGATCAATCAGGAGACCAACGCAAAGATCCAGGCCGAAGACCAGAAAACCTTCGATAAAACTGCGCAGCAGCAGGCCCGTACCGTGGAGATGCAGCAGCGCGCGGCCGAGGACATGAAGACGGCGCAGGAAGATGCTGCGCTTGCCGTCGTACCGGAATGGCAGCGTGCCAGCGCGCAGATACAGATTGAGCTGAACCGTCGCGAGCGCGCGATTGAAGACCAGAAACTTCGGGAGCTGGCAGCGGAGCATCTCACTCAGGACCAAATCCTCGCCATCAATCAGGATGCGGACGCAAAACGCTACGACGCGATCGTGCAGGCCGATATCCGCATTCGCGAGGAAAACAAGCGGCTCACGGAAAGCCTGGGCAGCGATCTGCAGTCGGTGTTTGATGACATAGGCAGCGGCAACATCGGCAAGCGGATTCTGGCCAACATGGAAAAGATGTTTTTCCAGATCGTGGCACAGTGGCTGCTCTCGCTCAACATCATGAAGAGCGCTGCTGGCAGCATTCTCGGCTCTATTGTCTTTGGACCTGGATCAACGGGCGCAGGCGTGTTCGGAGGCGGAGGCGGCGGATCGAGCACATCCATTCTGGGCAACATCCTTGGGGTCGGCGGCGGCATCAGCAACGCCGCGCCTTCAGGCGCTGCGTTTCAGCCGGGCGGCATATTCAGTGATCCGTCGTCGTTCGCGGGCGGCGGTGGGCTCTCCAGCGCGATTGCCGGCACCAGCGCTGCCACGGGCGGCGGATTGCCTTCGGCCAGCAACGCGCTTACTACCGCAACCATGGCGGACGCCCTATCCAACATCGGCGGCGGCGCTTCCACAGTGGCAGGAAGCGCGGGCGGGAAAGCTGGCGGCCTCTCTTCTCTTTTTACCGGGAACAATCTGGCCAGTCTCGGCGGCCTTGGCCTGGCGACGGTCGGCGGCGCGTTCGGAGGAAAGACAGGGCAAGTGGGCGGACTTCTTATGGGCCTGCTGGTCAGCGGCAAGCTTGCTCCTGTGCTCAGTTCGCTGTATGGCACGCTCGGCCTCGCCGGTACCGGATCGCTGGTAGGCGGAGCCGTTGGAGGATTGATCGGCTTTGGCGTTGGCCAGGGACACGGCGGCCTCCTGGGATCGCTGGCGGGCGCAGGCAGTGGCGCTCTCACCGGGTTCCTGGTGGGCGGTCCCATCGGTGCAATTGTGGGCGGCATCGTCGGATTGCTGGGCGGGATATTCGGCGGGATATTTGGCGCCAGCAAGCGCAAGAAACAAGCGAACTCGCTGGCGGACAACACGCTGCTGCCGGACATCGCGCAGATCTCTACCGGCTTTGACGGTTTCCAGATCGACTCCAGCTCGGCCATCCAGCAGCTGGAGCAGCTGCGCACGGACTCGCAAAAACAATTGAGCGCGCTGAAGGGCCAGGGCAATGACGTTTTCAATCAGAAGGTGAATCCCGCGATTGACGCCGCTGAAACGCACATCCGCGGTACGCAGTCGGAGCGCGATCGCCGCAGCGCGCAGGTGTTTGGTCCACCGCAGTTCGATACAGGTGGACTATTCATGATGCGCGGCGGAAACGCCGGGCTGGCCGTGCTGCACCATGGCGAGGCCGTGATCAATTCCCAGGGAACGAAAAAGAACCTCAACGCCATTGCTGCGATGAACGCGGGCAAGGCAGTGGGATCGAGCTTTGGCGACGTGCACATTCACCCAAAATCGCTGGACCGCAGCTACGTGATGAGCAAGCAATTCCGCAAGGACCTGCTGGACGCGATGCATCAGGCGGAGCAGGAAGGGGCGATGTGATGAAGATTTGTCCCGAGCGCAGTGAGGGAACCCTATGAGCGAAATCACAATATTGAAATGGCGGTTCGGATTCATGACCGTCGCGTGGCTTATTGCTGTGGTCATCATCATCATGCAGTGGCGGCAAAACAAGCGGCTGGAAGATGCGCTGGCAAAAATAAGAGTTGTCGCTGAACAAGAACTAAAGATCGTGCACGACATGGCGGGAACGCTTAATATCGTTGGTCAGAAGTGTGGGTGGACGCCGCCAGAGGTCTGCAGCTTTTGCAACGGTCCTTATAAAGACTGTCACGGAAAATGTTTGGCGGCATGTAAAGCGCGGAGCTTTCCCTTCCCTGAAATGCCGCTCATTCCGGAGCTACCCAAATGAGCGAGCAGAACATCCTCAATCCGACTGCGGCGAGCCAGTTGAATCCCACGTACTCGATCCCGCACAAAGATCCCGCGATCAACTCCAACTGGCAGCCGCGTAGCGGCAAGCCATACTCTCGCACGATGATGGCGCGAGGCATGGAGTTCCAGTTTCAGTGGAAGGCCGTGCAGTACTCGACCTATGAGGCTCTTCTGCAGTGGTTTCATCAGTACGAGAAGGATTTTTTTTCATATTTCAACTTTCAGCGCAACCGCTATTTCAGCGGTCAGTTCCTGGCCGAGCCTCAATTAGAGGAATTGGGGAATAACCAGTTCAACATCAGCGCCACTTTTGTCGAGACCCCCACGCTGCCGATGTTTCAGTATCCCAGCGCGTGGGGTGTGTCATCTATTTTCATTGAAGAGCGCGACGGCTTTGGCCAGGACCTGGTGAAGTACACGGGCGCGGGGTGGACTATTCATAACGCGGACGCGAACGCTCACGGTGGCTTCAACAGCTTCGATTCCACAACCAACGATACTGCTGAGATTATCTACGTCGGGTACGGCTTCCGATATTGGGCACAAAAGGCGAGCTTCCAGGGAATTATTGAGATCTCGCTGGATGGCACCGTTGTGGGAACGGTCGATTTATATAACGCGACAACGGTGGCCAGTGCCGCATTGTTTACCAACCAAAATGTGTCTCTCGGTTTGCACCGCGTAAAGCTTCGCGTCACGGGCACAAAGAATGCAAGTTCGTCCGGTTTCCTTTGCCTCTATGACGCCATTGAGGTAATGCGCTAATGCCAATCACTCAGCCTGCCGGCACGGAACTATTTCTCTCCAAGCAAGGCGGATCGTGCGTGCCTGTGATCCTCGTCGATATCCAGACGCTCGACGGCACGCAGTATTTCTGGAGCGACTTTGAAGGCAGCTATCCCACCAAGTTCACCGGAGCAACGCAGTTCTATAACGGATGGATCAAGAGCGGCTGCAATTTCACCTGCACCAAGGACATGAGCAGCAACGCGGGCGATCTGCTTCTGCAAAACATATCCGGAAACACCATTGATCGCGACGTGGCGGCGGCGCTCAAAAACCACGAGTTCGAAGGCGCATACGCCGTGACGCGCTTGTGGATTCCGCTGCTCGACGTGGCCATCCGCGAATTTCACTGCTCATTGACCGAGCAGAATCCCAAGGAAGATGAAGCCGGCTTTCGCGAGCTGCAGCTGTTCGATCCCACGCAATACGTTGTTGCCGGCGACGTGCAAGCGGAAACCTGCACGTTCCGGTTTAAGTCCGCGCAGTGCGGGTCCACCGGCTCGGCCGGCTCGTGTCCTAAGCGACTGATTGATTGCCAGGATGCCACGCGCCTGGCGCAAGAAAGATATCCCGGCATTCTGACAACCATGCCTAACACCGTGAACGTGCCTCCACTGGCCGGGATCGGACCAAGGCCTCCGCGTCCGGTACCGGGCGGGGGAAGGAGACCGCTGCCGATTCTCTGATATGCCAACCGTAACGCTCAATCCGGCAGACGTGCAGAATGCCCAGCTCGGCATCGATCTTCCCGTGGCGTATGGCCTTGTGCGCGTACAGGGCAATGAAATTCTGAATCACGCGCTGAGCAACAAGAACCGCGTGGTGATTCGCATCAACGGCGAAGGCGAGTGGGACGGGATCGAGCGGCTCTTCATCAACAGCAAAATTGCCAATCATGCGGATACGTCGCTGGTGCACTTCCATCCTGGAGTGGATGGCACACTGGGCGCGGGGCTTGCGCCGGTTTCCTATGGACGTCCTCCGGGCGCGGTGCAGTTCAACCTGATAGTGAATGGCGACGGCGAAACCGGAACGCTGGGCGCGCAGGCCACGAGCTGGACGCTGGGCAATGGAAGCAACCTGGTGATTGCGAATGATCAACATCATTCCGGACTCAACTCTCTGAAGATCAGCAACGGCGTGGCCACGAATTCTTTTTCCTCGCAGGACTTCGCGGTGGTGGGCGGCGCGGCTTATCGGCTGCAGGCCTGGATCATGACCTCCGGCGTTCCCTCTGCTGCAGGTGATGGCGCGGTGCTGAATATTGACCCCATCTCCGGAGTCACGGCGTTCACCATCGTGAGCAAAACCGGTTTTGATTTCAATGCCGCCCAGCCCGATGTTGGAATATCGGCGGATGGCGCTGCGCACGCCTTTACCTTTGTCTCCTGCGTCTTTGTGCCAAACGCCAGCGGCACGATTCGTCTTTATTGCCAGCTGGGCTATGGAGGAGCAGTTGCCGGCACGGCTTGGTTTGATGAAGTATCCGTCGCGCTGATTGACCAGGACGTGGACAACTTCTGGTCATTGCTGCCTGCGAATTTCCAGCCCACCACGTTCAGCCGCAAATGCTATTCGATGTTCAATGTGCCGCCCGATCCGGCAGCGCCTAGCGCCACGCTCACGATTGTGGCCGACTATCGCACCAGCAAAGTGCGCCAGTTTGATGCCAGCGGAAACCAGACCGGCTACGCCTTCAGCACCAACGGCGCGGAGCAAGTGTTGGACGTGATTCTGCGGACCATGCTGAAGCCTGAGTGGAATCCCTTTGCGGCGGCTGCTGTTGGCGGCGATCTGGTTGCGGCCGAGAAAGCGCGGATCGATTGGCCTACGTTTGCCAATTCGGTGAGCTGGTGTAATACGGTGCTGGCGAACGGGCAGAAGCGGTTTGAATCGTCGATCGCATTCCCGCAGCGCACGGCTGCAATCGACGCGTTGAAGCAGCTCTGCATGATGTCCCAGCTCTACATCACTGAGGCCAACGGCCGCATCTTTATCTGCGCCGATCAACCGCGCGCGTCGACGTTCCTTTTGAAGTCTGATCACATCGTGCCCGGCACTGCGTCGTTTGACAAAATCAATCTTCACGGTGCGCCGAACCGGTTGATTGCGTCGTTCAATGACCTGAACGCCCAGGGCATCGCCGATATCGACACCATTCCCAATAGCGGACTCACGCGCAACGGCCAGAGTCTGGTGACGGTGCAGACCAAGACAAACCATCCTTTCAGCGTGGGCCAGAGCATACAAATTGTTTCGCCGCAGGACAGCACCACGCATGACGCAGCGTTCGATGGCGTGTTTCCGATCGTAACCATTCCTGCTGGCAATAAGTTCACCTACAACCAGGGCGGCAACGCGAACTGGGCGCTGTGGTCGGAAGATTTCACCAACGCGGTGTACGTCTACACCAACGCGACCGTGGTGGGGAACAATCAGGTTGATCCGCTGGGCGGCAACACCGCCGATACGGTGACGGCCGCCGCGACGGGAAGCGCCTGGGGATTTAAACAGACGATGGGATTTAATTCCCTCAATGGTGTGCCCGTCACAATTCTTATCTGGCTGAAAGCGCCTGTGAACGTTACCGTGACGCTACTGCTCCAGCGCAGCGGTGGTCTGGATTTCCAGAGTGTCAATGTGAATGTGACCACCGTTTGGCAACCCTTCCCCTTTACTCATACAGCTGTGTGGACGGGATCGAGCGCGGTGGAATTCCTTTTTGGTTTTCTCGCTGCAAGCGCGGTCTGCATACCGTGGGGACTGCAAATAGCGGACGGTGTTGGAAGCGCCTATCGCCAGACCACCAGCTCGCCGGCTGGTACGATCAGCGGCAACGGCACCGTGGGCACGCCGGAGAGCCGCTTTGCCGTGCGCTCGCCCGTTGCCGATCATCAGCAGCACCAGAACGCGATTGGCCAGCGCGGCTTGAGCCTGACGCCGATCTTCCGCATGGTGCCTCAATCACTCAACATGGGCAACAACACGGCGGAGCGCGTCTCGCGCATCCTGAATTTTCTTCTCGCCAGAAGCCTTGGCATCAACACCACTCCTTATCAAGCGCCGTGGGCAGGCACGGTGACGTGCTTTATGGATGCCGTGGATCTCTCTATTCCGGGCACGCCGCGCGCTCTTGTGTCGCATATCGAAGGCGAGATAATCACGATTGACGCGACGGTGAGCGAGGAATATCAGGGCGATTACGAAATCATGAAGTCCGACTTCATCATTCCAGCGGCCGATGGCAGCGGCAGCAACGGCAACGGACAAACCAACGCGCCCACCATTGAGCTCACACTGATGCAATATCTGCCCACGGCATTTTCTGATAACAGCGTGACGGCGCTCTCGGTGCGTGCGCCGATTCCTTCAGGCCTGGTGCCCATCGCGCAGGTGGATTCCCTGGGCGTGCAGCGGCTGGCCGGAACATTCAGAAATAATCCTGTAAATTCAAATGGCATCTTGACCGGAAACACTCCGCTTACCCAGTCCGGTGCAACACCGACCATCAACGTGGCTGCGTTCACGCTTCAGTTCGGAGATGGGCAGGTCTCATATAACAGCGGCTCAGTGAATCCAGGCAGCTTAGGTCAGTGGGCGGTTTACTGCATCGATCCAAAATTCACTGGCGGTGCTATGGTGTACTTCGCAACCAATAGCACTCACATCAAGACGTCGGACAATGGGATCGTAATCGTGGGAGTGATCACCACAACTGGCGGTGGCGGCGCGCTTGGTGCTGGCGGTGGAGCTGGTACGGGTGATGACAGCGGCGGACTCGGCGCATTGCCTGGTCGCTAAAAAAAGGTTTTAAAAGGAAGGATGGAAGATGGCGACTCACTGCACTTATACGGCGTCCGTCGTGATGCCCGATGGCAGCACGGCAGAGCATACAGCGGAGGCGCTCGCATACCGTCACATGTCGGATGGTTCGGTTGCTGTTCTCGCGGCCTGCTGCGGCGTGGTTGGCGGCACTCTCTGCGATGCGTGCAATGGTGTTGGTTGCCAACGATGTGGCCATCGTGGAGTCATCGGTCAGATCGTCTGTCCGACGTGCGCTGGTATCCGTGGCGCTCCTCCTTGCCCTAATTGCAACGGACGCGGCGAGCTCAAGGTAGAGGACACTCGGTCGTGGCATTCCTTCTACGATATTGGCATGCCGACAAGCGACGGGAAGGGTGGTCTACTGCCTCCAATTGATCCTGCTGCCGAGGTGGCCAAGCATGTCCAGAATGTAGCTGAACGCCACGCTGCTAGACACAAGGCCAAGGCATTCAATTTGGAGGCGCTGATGAAGCCCAAAGGCGGTGCCAATCAGCTTACGGCTGCGATCCCGCCGCAGGCGAAGCAACCGTGAAAGGCCCACTGCAGGCGAAATCGCCCTTACTGCAACACAAGTCGCCCATTACTGCAGCCGACCGCGCCCAGCCCCACCAGAAGTGGGAATGGAAGAGTTTGTGCTGCACCCCGAAAATGAGACAGAGATAATATCCCCACTGAGCAGGAAAGGAGCTGCGAGTGGCGAATTTAAAAGGGGTCAAGAAACGTGGGCTGCAGTTTTGGCAGGCCGCGGTGGCGCGGGTACAGGCAGGAGAGAATCTTGCGGAAGTGGCATTGGAATTGGGAGTGGATCGTCGGGGACTGGCGCGGTGGCAGGAGAGGCTGGATCCGGAGATGCTGCGAACGGACCGGCGGCGGGAGAAGGCGCTGG
>JBJMGE010000016.1:0-267839 GCA_045808085.1 Terriglobales bacterium
ACATGCTCCACCGCTTGTGCGGGCCCCCGTCAATTCCTTTGAGTTTCAGCCTTGCGACCGTACTCCCCAGGCGGACTGCTTAACGCGTTAGCTACGGCACGGCGGGATTGGGTACCCGTCACACCAAGCAGTCATCGTTTAGGGCTAGGACTACCAGGGTATCTAATCCTGTTTGCTCCCCTAGCTTTCGCGCCTCAGCGTCAGTTGTGGTCCAGTGAGCCGCTTTCGCCACAGGTGTTCCTCCCGATATCTACGCATTTCACCGCTACACCGGGAATTCCACTCACCTCTCCCACACTCTAGCACTGCAGTTTCTATAGCAGACTCTGAGTTGAGCCCAGAGATTTCACTACAGACTTACAGCACCGCCTACGCGCCCTTTACGCCCAATAATTCCGAACAACGCTTGCACCCTCTGTATTACCGCGGCTGCTGGCACAGAGTTAGCCGGTGCTTCTTCTTCCGGTACCGTCATAATCGTCCCGATCGAAAGGAGTTTACATCCCAAGGGACTTCATCCTCCACGCGGCGTTGCTGCGTCAGGGTTTCCCCCATTGCGCAAAATTCCCCACTGCTGCCTCCCGTAGGAGTCTGGACCGTGTTTCAGTTCCAGTGTGTCCGTGCGCCCTCTCAGGCCGGATACTGATCTAAGCCTTGGTAAGCCGTTACCTTACCAACTAGCTAATCAGCCGCGACCCCCTCCAAAAGCGAATTACTCCTTTGATCACAAGCGTTTACAGCTCGTGATGTTATGCGGTATTAGCCCCGGTTTCCCGAGGTTATTCCCCACTTCAGGGTAGGTTAGTCACGTGTTACTCACCCGGTCGCCACTTTACTCATGGATTGCTCCACTTTCTCGTTCGACTTGCATGTGTTAGGCACGCCGCCAGCGTTGATTCTGAGCCAGGATCAAACTCTCGTTTGAAACCTGTTCACTCCCCTGACGGGTCATCGGCTAACCTAACCGACACCCTCACCCCTCAGCTTTTCAGCCTCAGAACAAAAGCGCCTGTAGATATCCCGACAATCTGAGGGGAGTTGCCATCGCGGCTAATAAGACGTCGTCCCGCTTACGCGAAACCGCACGTCCGGAATTCACCGGATGGCCCTGATTCTTGTGAGATCACTCGGGCCATAACCCTCGTTTCATCTCACGACTGGCACGTTCAACCATTTTGTCAAAGACCCGATAGCACTCCGCCTGAGCGGCGCTTTTCAGGTACCCCAGACCATAAGCCTGGAGCTCCTCGAAACTTGTTTGATCTGGCTTTCCCAGATCGTTCCCGAACCCGGCTCTCTTTGGGCCGTTGGGAACAAAAACTTTTTTGTCTTTTGGCGCCGGCACTCTCGCCTGCGCTCTTTACTCCGGATTCTTATCGCTCCGGATTCTTATCCAGACCACAGTTCGCTAAAACCTGTTTAGGCGAACCTTTCAAACTTACCCCGAGCGGCTGCTTTCTGTCAATGTGGATTTCCTTGGAAATCCGGGGCGAATCTCTTTTATTAACTCTTAATTCCTTTGAGTTAATCGATCCAGCGTCCCTTTTTGACACTGTGGCACAGGCACTCTTGCCTGTGACCCAATCTCTCGTGGGCCGCAGCCGTCCTCGGCTGCGTGCTTCCCAGACACACTCGATAGCCCTGCGCTCTTGCTTTTCCCTTGTTTAGCCAAATACCAATTACCAAGAGCCAAAAGCGTGCTTTTCACACACGCGCAAGCGCGGGCCTTTATTCAATTGGTTAAAGAACTTTTTTGAGGACTTTTTAAAGTACCCTTCGGAAATTCAAGTTCCCGAATAGAGCCTCGCAGGTTTTGCCTTGGAGGCGATTTTGAGCCGTCTTGCGGGCGTCTGAGCCCGCAGGCGAAATCCTGAGCGTTTTCTGCGAAGGATCTCTAGGCTTCTAGCGGCTTTGCTTTAGATGACCTGGAATCTCAGTCGATTCACTTTGTTCCTCGACCGTCCCGGCCCCTCGCTGCACATCACAGCGGCTGCCACATCTCTTGCGTCTTTTATTAATGTATCAGGACAACCTTATTCCCGCAAGCGTGGGCGAGATTTTTTTCCTGGAAAATAGTTCATGTACCATCAACCCCGCATTTTTGGCTGATTTTCCGATGCCGACGACCTCGAGCGATCACGGCGATGCTGGCGATTCTCCTGATTGCTTCCTTGCTCCTGTCTAGCCAACCAGTTTCGCGCAAGTCGAACCCGAATTATTTTAGTTAATGTTGTTATTGGTTTCCTGCTGGCTTGGCGCCGCCGCCTACACCGGTAATTTTCCCGAAAATTTTACGGAACAAACCCAGATCCATTCCAGCGCTGAAAAAGAGTTTGCTCACTCGTTTGTCATCTGTTGGGAAATCACCCGCCATATCGACCGGGGTCCCCAGCGTAAATGGTTGTTGAAGTCGCTTCTCGGACCCGAAATTGGCACCCACAGCGAACTGGGCTCCGGTGATCGGCTCCCAGAAAGGCCCAAGAAACCAGTTATTGGCATGAGTCGCGGAAATCGCACCCATGATGCCAAATGATTGCAATAGGTTCCAACAGCTATGGTGATCAACCCCGGGATATGTGTCCCTTGGTTTGAAGTAATAATCCACTCCAAGAATTAAATTCAATTGTTCGGTGCGCCGTCCTTCTATGGGAGTGAAGCAATTCGGGGTCGTGCAACTCGTCAACGTGGCCGGCTGCTTCAGGATGGAAACATCCTGGACTTTGCTGAAAGCAAACGCAGCCGTCACATTGGCATAGTAGAAGTCATGCACCTGCAGCTGGCCGCGGGCCACCACAACGCCTGGAGTCTGGTCAACCGCCGGGGGTTGCTGTGCGTTGTCGCCAGCTGGGGCGGCAGCGGGCTGAGCAGCCGCGGCTTTGTTGCCAGCGGCTGGCGGAAGCGTCACCACCTGGCTCCCTTCAGATTGGCCTTGCCCCACTGGCGCCAGCAGCTGGTCCACCTCATACCGCTTGAACCCTTCCACGCGCCGGATCGTGAAGTAGACGATCAGGTTCCCGGAATGGCCACTGAGATCAAGTGGTTTCGGCAGGGCTTCTCGAACTTCTGAGTGGTCATAGATCTCATTGATGCGGCTCAGTAGAGCGCCTTCCGCGGCATTGACTGCAATGATCCCTCCAGGCAGATCAACGGCGAGATGGGTCCTCATCGCGGATAGATCGGCATAGAAGAGGTCTGCATTAAATCTCTCCAATGCGTGTATTGCAATCACATGATGCAAATCGGCCGCATTGGCCACCAAAGAAGAACTCTGCGAGCGCAAAAATTGTCGATACGAGTTCAGCACTTCATTCAGTTGTGCGGTATCGACCTGTTTGGGATCGGGCGCACTCTGCAGTATGAGGTTCTTCAGCCGTTGCAGGCTGAGTTCCTCCGCCAGCTTGCGGCTCGCCGCCGCCGGCGGAGATTGCGGGTCGTGCGCGGTGGAGACAATGTAAGCTGCGCCGTTGGCCGCATCGAGGTTCTGCTGGTAACTGAGCACCCAGGTTCTATATTCCGCGACGGATGATTCCAGTTGCTGCCCCTGCGCAACAATTGCGGAATTGTCGATGATTTTGCCCAGAGTTTTCACCGCTCGCAAAAGATCTTCAGCGCGAGTAACTAATCGTTCAAATTCATGCTCGTCAGAGTATGGCCCCGCCGCAAACGGTGCTGCGTTGGCCGCAGTTTGCGCCGTCTGGAACTCTTGCAACAAAGTGACCACGTCAGGCGCGCCGGCAAATTGACCCGCGGGTTTGGGCAAATTGCCGATAATAGCTATGTACTTCTGCCTAAATGCCACGAAGTCGTTCTGCAACTGCGCCGCGCGGTCTTTGATCTGTTGCTCCTCCGTGCGCAACTCCCGGAGCGCGTCTCCTGATCTGGATTCGTCCAGCAACATCAATAGAAAGTCGCCGGAGGTCAACACCGGTATGCCCTGCGCTCCTCCCTTCGCCGGAGGCGGCGTGATGAAGGCCTGGCTGCCCAGCGTCAAACCTTCCGCCTCCTCCAGATTTCTGATCTTCGGCCCGACCAATGTCGTGACGAAATCCACCGTTATGGAGTAATCGCTGAAGAACTTGCGGTTATAGACCCGCAGCTCTGTCCGTTCACCCTGAGACAGGAAATTTCGTTTGACTGAGGCCCCTAAGCAACGTGGCGGCCAAAATTTTGGTGGAGCTGGAGGGACCGCAGGTTGAGAGATTGGGGCGTCTTCTTCCAGTTGGAGGCATGTCACATTTTGGTGCTCCGCGTTGAACACCAACACCCGGTCCGGCTCTTTCGCCATGGCACAGCTCGAAACCGCCATCACGGCTACAACCATCAGCATCTTTCTCACGTTCATCGGTTTTCTCTCCAGGGTCAATCTCAATTCCATTCCGGATCGCCCAGCAGCGTGAACTGCAAAAGCGTTTTTTGCTTGAAAGGATCAGAGCCCGGCGTGCCCGGGTCATTCAAGTAGGCCAGCTTGGCCTGATGCAGCGCCTTGCCCAGCGGCAGCCGGTCGCGGAAGAAGCTTTCAAAGAAGAAGCGCGCCAGCAGGTCCGCATCTTCCAGAAACATGTCCGGCGCAATATGTGACCCGAAGGCGCGGCCCGTCGCGCCGATGATGGCCGCTCCTTCCTTCAAGATTCGTAGCGCGCAGCAATTCCCGGTGCTCCTTCCCATGATCTCGGTTCCATAACAGTTCTCCGCATAGATGACCGTGCCGGAAATGAATTCCGCCGAAAAAGAGTCAGGGCTGGCGGCTTTAATGTAGTCCCTGCGCACGTCGCTGTAAGCCTTCCACTCCGGCACTCCGGAAAAACCGTGCAAATTGAAATAAAGCGCCTCGCGATCGGAGTCCCGCATGTTTCCCCCATCCAGCACGTACCCTGGCGCCTGATGCCAATCCACGGGCTCAGGCAGAGTCGCTCCCGCGCGATGGCTGAAATCCAGCCATTCCTGGTTGATAACAGCCCCGCTGCCGGAGCGCACCGGACGCCCTTGCCGGTTCGCGCGCGCCAGCCCAATCAGCGCCGTAAGATCTGCGGCGGACATCCCTTTCGCATCCGCCAGCCGTCCCACCGCCAGCGATGGCGCCAAAATCTCTTCCAGTGTTTCCGCCGTCGCTCCGTAATAGTTGTCTGTAAAAACAATCGGGTCGGAATCCGCCACGCGGTCCTGGACCGGGTTTGCCACCTGCCAGAACGGAATCACATCATCGCCACCGATCAACAAAAGCGCGCTGTCAGGGTCGTTAAGCGATTGCCGCACCCCCCGGATCGCCGTCCGCACAGAAGCCGCATCGGTTGTCGTTAGCGGCGAGACTCCAACGGCAGCCATCTCCAGCGCGTCATCCAGCGCCACCGCGCGGCCGCCGCCGATCGCCGCAAGCTCATCCACTTCGGCCCGGATGCTTGTGTAGCCCGCCGCGCCGTAGCGCTTCTCCAACGCCTTGCGCAAGGTGACTGCCAGAGTCATTCGGCTTTGCCGGTCGACGGCGTTTTCGGAGGCGCAGGTGGTGTGTTAGGCACCGCAACGCTGGGGGCTGCGACCGGAGAATCACCCTTTTTCGCAGGTGGTTGCTCCGTTTGTACCTGCACCACTAGAGGCTTTACTTCCAGCTTCAGTTTGGAAATTGCATCCTGGACAGCTTTCGTGATCGCGTCCGGCGTATCTTTTTTCGCCGCATCCTTTTGCGCATCTTTCTTGGCTTGTTTCGCGGCCTGATCGGCATCAACTTGTTTCTGAATTTTTCCCAGGAGGAGCAATCGGAGTTCTTTCCTGTATTTGTTGCGGCGCTCAATCGCTAGGAAAAAGAGGAACGCGCTCACAACAGCAACCACCACCAGCGCGAACCACCACGGCCTCAAATTCGAATCAGTCGACACCAGGACGGCAAATACGATTAAGAGAAAGGGAGGCAGCAGTCCCAGGCTGAGATCTCCCTGCGCGCCATACTTATTCTGCAGATTGGTGAGCTCATCCTGGCTAATGATCCCTTTGCCTACCGCATATTCGGCCTGAAGCGACAATTTGGTCAGCGCGGGATCAGACTCCTCCGCGGCGGCAATCGCCGCCTGGGCCACGCGCTCCAGCGCGGCGCCACTCTCGGCCCCGGCGAACTCCTGCGCCAGCGCCCCCTTTAACGCCTGAATCGCACTTTGGATTTGATCCTCAGCCATGGCCCTCTGCTTTATCCCCCGTTTCCGCCGAGCCGCTTCTCGATATCTCTAGCCAGTCTGGCAGCCGCCCTTTCCGCATCGCTTGGTTGGGAGCTCTGTTTGCCCATCTTCGCCTGCTCGACAAAAGTCTTGCGCAGTTCCACTGGCGCAGGTACGCTCTCGAACCGCTCATCCACCTGTCCGAGGATTTCCCGGAAATGTTCCTCGTGGGCTTCGCCCCAAGGCTTCCCTCGCTCCGCGAATTGCTGTTGCGCTGACTGCACCGCGCTCGTCGCAGCCTCTTTACTCAGCCCCGGCGCCCCAACGGGCTGCCATATGAGGTATTGGGTAACATTCCTCGCTAGCGGCTCGGCGGCTCGCGCAATCTCATTCACCGCCTCCGTTCGCCGGTCGCGCGCCAGGACTGCCTCTTCGGCCGCTTGCGCTTTGGCGGCTCTTATTGCGCGTTGCTTTCGCGAATGATCCTCGAGTGACTGGATCCCCGCTTCGATCTCCACCGCCCGATTGGCAAAAAGACGCCAGGAGGGCGGCGTTTTCTTGGGCGGCTTGCTGCCCGTTGGCACAAAATTCGGCCCCGGTGCTTTCCCGCGGAGTGGCAAGGGGGGCTGGGTTTCTTCCTCCTTCTCGGTTACGCGAAGAAATCGTATGAGCCACCAAGCAAACGCAATCCCGGAGAGGCAGGCTATTACCTCCGCAACCGCGATCGCCAGCCAGTTCTCAGCATTACGAACGAAACACCACCAGACTAAGCCCGCAGCCGCGTAGAGAAGGCCCGGGATGATCAGGGTCCAAAGGTTACCATCGGTCTTCCCCTTGGCTCCCATCTAGAATCCCTCCGGAAACAGCGTGTCGAAGCAAGAGGTGGTTACCGCCTGGCTTATGGGGTTGACCACCAGGCCAAGAGCGATCGCGAGCAATATGAAACCAACCACATGATTGACCAGCCCGGAAATGTATTCATCGAACACCTTTGCCGGGCGCAATCGGCCCGGCTCGGCCAGACGCGTCGAAATGATCCCATCAGCACGGTTGAGCTCATCCAGATTGCTCTGCCGGTAGTTGGCGCCCTGCTGGTAGAAGATCGCGTCCGCTCTTTTCTGGTCCATTTCAGTCTGCACTCGATTCAACTCCCGGCGGTAGTTGTCGGCTAGAGTGCTGTTGGTTTTCAACTGGTCCAACAGGTTTTGTTGGGCGGCCGTGAATCGCGCCTGCAATGTAGCGATGTCCGCATTGGCCATATCGACCTTGAGTTTTTCAACCCCCTGCCAGCTCTTTTCCGTGATCATGCATTGCGCGAGCTTCTGCTTCTGGTCCTCGAGAATTTTCTGGTTGTCCCGGTCCGCTTTACGACGACCGTGGAATGCCAGGCTAAATGTGTCCTCTAAGGGTTTGGGGCTATCCGCTTTCTTGCATGCCGGCTTTGCGGGAGGCTGACACTTCGCAAAAGCCGCTCGATTATTCTGGGTCGGGGGAAAGGTCGTGTCCTTGATCACCTGGGAACAGCCCTCGAACTCGGATTGCACATCTTGGTCGACATCGAAGATGAGAACTTCGTCCGTAGGCAGCGTCGGTCTTAATAAATACGCCAACGCTGCCGCTGCGAACACCCCGGGCAGGGTCACTGACGCCATTTTGGGCAGGCTGAAGAGGCTTGAGAGTAGCGAGATGACCTTGTCCATAACGGATTCCTTGCTCCGGGGCTGGAATGTGCAATAACTTGCTTACGCCGATTTACACGTGCCACTGTTAACAACGAAAATGGGCAAAAAATCCCTTTTATTCCCGGTGTCGCTGTTGAATGCGCATAGTCTTCCATGTCCGGCTGGATTACGCAAAGGAAGGGGTGTAGGCCTTTTGCAGTTTGTCGTACCGGCGATTCGAGTTAATTTGATGCGCAGTGTTTATCATAGATTCTTCGCTGAAATCAACCCTTCGGAGCACGAAATTATGAAGCCCGCCCCTCAAGCAGCGGCTATGCGTCCTGCTTACTTTCTCCACGCCTCCTTTGTGTTCCTTCGTGTCCTTTTGTGGTTAAATCCCCGGTTTTGCTTTGGCTAATTGCTAGCTGCTAGTTGCTAATTGCTCCGGACCAACCTGCTCAGTTCCACCACTTCTATCTCCGCCGGACACTCCTTCCAGTTGTGCCGCCAACAGACAATCATGTCGCACCCCTTCGGATCGTGGCCATGCAGCTTGAAATTCTTGCTCTCGTACTCAAACTCAATCCGCAGATACTGCCACTTCCCAGGCGCAACCTGCCGCCTGGCGATACAATCCGGGAACTTCCCCTGCACCGACTCCACCTGCAAACCCAACCCCGCCGCCACCATCCCAAACAGCACCATCACGCCTAGCTCGTTCACCGGCGCATTCGTCATCGGCCGCCGGTCAAACGGCTCCCCCATCACCGGCCTGTCTTTCATGACGCCCCGCGGCGTAAAATCGCCGCGCATCAAACCGTCATCGCCTACCTCGTTAACTCCGCGCAGCGCCAGCTCAGTCCCGCTCTTCCTTTGCGTCCCTTCGTGTCCTTTGTGGTTGAATTCCTGGTTTTGCTTTGGCAGAATGCTGAGTGCTGACAGCTGAATGCTGTCTCCCAATAACGTATTTACCACCATCTGCGCCACCGCTTCCGTCACCCGACGCATTCCCACCACCGGCGACGGCACCGGAGCCAACGGCACGCGATCAAAGTTGTGCAGCACGGATTCGCCAGGCTTCACGGCGCGCCCATGTTTCACCACGCCGCCTTTCTCCCTTCGTGCCTCTTCGGCTCCTTTGTGGTTACGCTCTTCCGGCTTTGGCAATTCTTTCTTTCTCCGCGTCTCCGCGCCTCCGCGGTGAGCCGATTTTTTCTCTCTGTGTTCCTCTGTGCCCTCTGTGGTAGAGATCTTCCCCCAGCTACCGAACCGCACCGTCAGCGCGCCCGCGCTGTACCGTCCCTCCCTTACATACTCCGCCCGCGACGGCCTTCTTCCCAGCTTCTCCGCCACTCTCTTCCAGTCCGACAGCAGATCTTCCGTGCTGATCTTCTCGCCCTTCGGATTCGGTTCCAGCCCCGCCGCGCGCACGGCTTCCCGTAGCGTCGGAAACTCCGCCAGCACGCGATAGTGGCTCACTCCCGTAATCCGACGCAGCTCCCCACGCGACGGCGCTCTCCCCAGCTCCGCCGCCGCCCGCCTGATCGCCGCCAAGATCTTTTCTCTACCGCTGTCTTCTTTTCCCATCGTCCTTCGCCATCGCTTTTGGGCCTCGGGATCGTCCCCCGTTTAGCTCCCGCTGAAAACCGGTAATTCGCGTATAGCGAATATTAAGCGAATCACATGGAAACTTCAATCCCTAAATAACTCATGTAGCACAGCCCCGGGACCCCGAGCAGCCCGTTTCTGGCTGATTGGGGTGGAGCGGCCCCCGGCTGTGGCTTTTGCTGCTTGGCTTTTAAGGCTACGAGAGGCCCAACGGCTCGTTTCGCAACGCCGCGCTTTATCCCGGGGCTAAGGTTTTGTTGTTGGTTTAGGGTTAGCCAAAGACCAATAGCCCACAGCCAAGAGCCGCTCCTTTCCTATCCGCCTGATCCGCGGTAAAGGTTTTGCTTTGGGGGTTGCTTCTGCTTGGCTAATTGCCAATTGCTAGTTGCTAATTGCTAATTGCCAAACGCAAAAAGCTCCCGAGGGCTTTCCCCGGGAGCGATGATGCGCCTCTGATTTTTAGCTAACGGCTAATGGCTAAGAGCTAGCAGCTGCCCTACCTACTCGTATGCCTCGGCGACGTTTCCGTTGGCGTGTCCATGCCCTGCCAGCCGGGTTTCTCGCCCTGGTTCTGTTCGTCCAGCCACTTCTTTAACGGCGCAAAATAATCCAGGATGGCCGTCGCGTCCATCTGTCGCTGTCCGCTGATGGCTTCCAGCGCGTCCGGCCACGGCTTGCTTTTGCCCATGCTCAGCATCTTGTTCAGGCGCTCACCCGCCGCCTTGTTCTTATAGATTGAGCACCGATGCAGTGGCCCCTGAATTCCCGCCGCCTGGCACAGCGCCCGATGAAACTGGAATTGCAAGATTCGCGCCAAAAAGTAACGCACATACGGCGTGTTCGACGCAATGTGATACTTCGCTCCCGGATCAAAATCCGCTTCGCTGCGCTCCACCGGCGGCGCCACTCCCTGATATTTGGCTTTCAGGTCCCACCATGCTTTGTTGTATTGCGCCGGCGTGATCTGCCCGGAAAAAACTTCCCAGCGCCACTTGTCGATCATCAAGCCAAAAGGTAGAAACGCAATCTTGTCCATCGCCTGCTTCAGCAGGTAGCCGATGTCGGCGCTCTCCGGCGGCACCGTATCCAGCAGCCCAACTTCCTTCAGGTATTCCGGCGTCACAGAAAGCGCAATCGTATCGCCCACGGCTTCATGGAAGCCGTCATTCGCGCTGTCTTCAAACAGCGGCGGCTGGTCTTTGTAAGCGCGCTGATAAAAATTGTGCCCCAGTTCATGATGGATCGTCACAAAGTCTTCGTCCTTCACCTCAATACACAACTTCAGCCGCAAATCGTCTTTTGAATCGATGTCCCAGGCACTGGCATGGCACACCACATCGCGGTCCTGCGGCTTCACGAACAGTGAGCGTTCCCAGAAGGTCTGCGGCAGCGGCGCAAAGCCCAGCGAGGTAAAAAAGTTCTCGCCATACTTCACCATCTTTTTTGCGTTGTCGAGTGTTGCCGGTCCTGAGCCCAGGCCTTGTTTCTCCAGCTGCTGCGTCAAGTCATAACCCTGCCCGCCATTCGCTGGCGCAACCAGCGGATAAACATTCCCCCACTCCTGCGCCCACATATTCCCCAGCAAATGCACGGGGATCATGCCATCCGGGCGCTCGGCCGCTTTGCCATATTTTTTGATCAGCTGCTTGCGAAGATACGTATGCAGCGAAATATAAAACGGTTCCACTTGCCGCCATAGTCGCTCCACTTCAGCGCTGAACTCCTCAGGCGACATGTCATAGTTGCTGCGCCACATCGCTCCCGTATCTTTAAATCCCAGCTCGGTCGCGCCATCGTTCGATAGCTTTACAAACCTCGCGTACTTATCTTTCATTGGCACAGAAATCTTGTGCCATCCTACCCACGCATCCAGCAGCTCGTCTGGATTCGTGCTGGTCGCCATGATGCGGCTCAGATCGTTCAGTGAAAAACATTTCTGCTTGCCGTCCACTTGCTTGCAGTACTTGCCTTTGCCATACATGCCATCCAGCTTGCTGGCCAGTTCCGTCAACTCTTTCCGCTCGGAATCATTATTAGGCGCGGGCGCCGTGAGAGACAGCTTCAACAACAAAAACTTCCTCGCCAGCTCCGGAGGTATCTTCAGCCCGTCAAACCGCCGCGCATCCAGCGCTAACTGCGTCACCACCGCGGTCAGCTTCTCATTCGCCTGCGCCGACAATGCCTCCGTATCATCGGTAATAAAATTCTCCTGCACCCAGCTAGCGCGGCTCGCGCGAACTCCGAGATCCAGCAACTGGTCTTCCGCTCTCTTCATGAATGCCTGCGCTTCAGCGACGGTGGCAGCCCCCTTTGCATGGCTTGTCGATGGCTGGCTGGACTTTTTCGCCGCCGACGTTTTCGCGGCAGTCTGGGCAAAGGCAGAAGATGCAGCCAGCGCGATCACGGCTGCAGATTTAAGAATCCGCTTTAAAAACATTGCTCCTCCGGTGGGCTTGAAACTGACTAGCCTAGCCGTTTCGCGCGCGGCACGCAAATCCTTGTGGGGGAAGCGCGGTTGATCGTTTCCGAACACCCGAGTTCGCTTGCGAACAGCGTTCCTTCGCAGCCGGCCCGCTTCAAGCCGAGGTTGCTAGCTTGTTTTCAATCACTTGCATTCCTGATGGTTTAGGCCCAAGAAATGCACTTTCCGTCCCGCCGTTACAAGGCCAAAACTCACTTATTGAGAGAATGATTCATGGCGACTTTGCTTCAGGATGTCCACTACGCCCTGCGTATGTTGCGCAAGTCCAAGGCCTTTACCGTGGTGGTTGCATTGTCGCTTGGCCTGGGGATCGGCATCAACAGCACCATCTTCAGCTTTGTGAACGCTGTGCTGTTTCGCGCGCCCGCGGTGGAAAAGCCCGGAGAACTGGTGGAAGTCTGGCAACATGTGCAGACGGCAAGCGGCTTCGCCAGCTATCCTCCGCTCACCTACCCGGACTTCGACTATCTGCGCCAGAACAACCATGTTTTTTCGGGGATGATCGGTTTTGAATCGGAATTTGGTTCTGTGAGTTGGAACCACGGTGACCAGAGCGAGAACCTTCAGGGCCAGCTCGTCTCGGGCAACTACTTTTCAGTGCTTGGAGTGAATGCCGCTTTAGGTCGCACGATCACCACGGAAGACGATCGCGCCCCCGGCGCGAGCCCCGTAGTCGTGTTGAGAAATGCCTTCTGGCAGCAGCGGTTTGCTGCCGATCCCGCCATCATCGGCAAGGCTCTCACTCTGAACGGCCACAACTTTACGATCGTCGGGGTTGCGGCTCGGAAGTTTGATGGCATGCTGATAGGTTTTGCGCCAGATTTCTGGGTGCCCATCTCTTCGCTAGCTGCGATCAAGCCGTCGCATGCCAACTTCACGGAAACCCGCGATGCCCACTGGCTGATGGCCGCAGGCAGGCTTCGTTCGGGAGTCACTCGGGAGCAGGCCAACGCACAGATTGGTCTACTGGCGCAACAGATCCAGAAGCAGCACCCTGACACCAACAAGTACCTGACTGCCGTGGTTGTTCCGGCCGATCTCACTCCGGTGCCGATGCGTGGCGTGGCCAGCGGTCTCTCGGCGTTGATCATGGCCATTGTCGGGCTGGTGTTGTTGATTGCGTGCGCCAACGTCACCAATCTTTCGCTGGCGCAGGCAGTAAGGCGACAGAGCGAACTGGCCGTGCGTGCGGCGCTCGGCGCCTCGCGGTCGCGCCTGATTCGCCAGATGCTGACGGAGTCGATTCTGCTGGCGTGCCTTGGCGGCGCAGTGGGTGTGCTGATTGCCATCTGGGGCGCTCCGCTGCTTTTGGCGCTCAAGCCTTCGTTCCTGCCGATCTCCGTTGATGTTGCTCCCGACTGGCATGTATTGCTGTTTACGCTCGCGTTATCGATTGTCGCGGGTGTAGCAGTTGGAATCGCGCCTGCGTTGCGCAGCACAGGAAACAAAATTGCTACAGGTCTGAACCTGTACGCCAGGGCCGGCAGCTATTCGAAATCGCGACTCCGGAATCTGTTGGTGGTCTCGCAGGTTTCGTTCGGCTTACTGCTGCTGATCATCGCAGGCCTTTGTGTACGCAGCCTCAGAAACGCACATTCAGTCGATCCCGGTTTTCAAGTCGACCATGCTCTGGTGGCCTCGTTTGATCTTTCCACCGCCGGTTATAGCCAAGAGCGCGGCGAATTGGTGGAAAAGCAGTTGTTGGAGCGGCTGGGCGCTCTGCCGGGAGTGGCTTCCGTGGGTTTTGCCGCCCACCTTCCTCTCGGCCAACAGACCAACCAGAGCGGGTTCAAGGTGAATGGCAAAGACATCACCTTTGATTTTGCCGCTATCGGCCCCGGCTATCTCCAGAGCATGGGCATTCCATTGCTCAAAGGCCGCGACTTTACGGCGCGTGATAATCGCACCGGGCCTGCAGTGCTGATCGTGAACGAAGCGTTTGCGCGCAAGGCCTGGCCGAATGAGGATCTGATCGGCAAGGTCACCTTCCTTCCCGGAACCGAAGGTAACGGCGAGATCATTGGCGTTGTTCGCACGGGAAAATACCGCAGCCTGGGCGAGAGTCCGCGCCCGTTTGTTTTTGTCTCGATGCTGCGGACCTACGGCCCCAAGTCGGCTGTGGTGGTTCGCACCACCGGCCCGCCGGCAGCGATGGTTGAGACCATCCGCCGCGAGTTTGCCAGTGTTGATTCAGGGTTAGCAGTCGAGGCACAAACGCTGGCTGAGCACCTGAAACTGGCCCTCTTTCCTGCAGAAGCAACCGGGGCCCTGTTGGGAAGCTTTGGCCTGCTGGCGCTGGTTCTGGCGGTTGTTGGTCTGTACGGAATGCTTGCCTACTCGGTTAGCCAGCGCACGCGTGAAATCGGCATTCGCACTGCGCTCGGCGCGCAGAGCACTGATGTGCTGCGGCTGGTAATGCTGCAAGGACTCAAACTGACTGCTATCGGCATGGCGATCGGTCTTGTGGCCGCGCTGCTTTCCACGCGGTTGCTTTCATTCCTGCTCTATGGAATCAGCGCCACAGATCCGCTGACGTTCGCCGTCGTGACAGCGGTGTTTCTGGGGATAGCCGCATTGGCTATTTATGTTCCAGCGCGCCGCGCGGCCAAAGTGGATCCGATGAACGCGCTCAGGTATGAATAAGGACGGATGGTTTCTAACGGTTACGCTCTTCCTTGAACTGCATGATCTTCTGGGGGCTCAATGCTTCTGGGATTCCACATGGTCAAAATATACGATTGAATCGCATCTTTAGCATCGCCCCACTATCGCTGGTTCATCCCCTGCCGGGAAGGTACCCAATCAAAACTCCTGCGCCGGCCTCGGGGCCGGTCTCTCCAGGTCCTTTGACGAGTTCGCCAGTGAATAGGCCAGCACTGCCATTACGGCTGCGTTTTCCTGCAACTCGCGCGGGACTACTTTATCCAGCGTGTCGGCGGCCGTGTGGTGGTAATTAAAGTAAAAGCGGTCGTCTTGGATCGGGCCAAAGCAAGGAACACCTAGAGCCAGCAGTGGTCCGATATCGGTTTCGGTATCTTCCACTACGCGCAGGATTCCGGCTCCACTCGCCTGCAAAACATGCGCTGTCGGCTGCAGGAAAGGCAGGTTTCCCGCCGGGGCGGCCATGCTTATGCCCACAGGATGTCCCGCGCCCAGATCACTTTCAATAGCGGCAAAGTGCTTGGCCGCTTCGCCTTTATGCGCGGCGGCGTAGGCCAGTCCGCCGGAGTTGCCGAACTCCTCATTCATCCACGCAATCACTCGGATCGTGCGCCGGGGATGCAGCCCAAGTTGCTTGATCAGCTGCGCCGTCTGCATGGCCACAACCACTCCCGCGCCATCGTCGATGGCCCCTGTGCCCAGGTCCCATGAATCAAGATGGCCTGAAACAATCACTACCTGGTCCGGCAGCTCGCTGCCTTTCAGGTCGGCCACCACGTTGTATGAGTCAACATCGGCCAGCTTCTGCGGCGTCAACACCAGGCGCATCCGCACGCTGCCTTGCTTCGCCAGATATGCCAGCGTGTCTGCGTCTTCGGCGGTTACGGCCGCTGCCGGAATCTGTGGCGCGTCTTTTAGATAGACCATTGCGCCGGTGTGCGGAATGCGGTAGTCCGCTCCGCCGACGCTCCGCACCAGCGCGGCAATGGCTCCCTGCTTCGCCGCCGTGCTGGCTCCTATTGCGCGATAGATTACCGCCTGCCCGTAAGCAGGCCCGCCATGGCCTGTGGCCGCCAGCTCTTTATCAAATTTGTAGTTGAACAGCACAATCTTGCCGGCAACTTTGTCGCGGCTGAGCGCACCCAGTTCCTCAAAGTTGTTCACCACCACCACTTCCGCAGTGATTCCCTGCGCCGGCGTGGCTACGCTGCCGCCCAATGCCGTAAGCACCACTTTTTGTGTTGTCCCGGGGGCCATGCCGGGAAATTCCACCAGCGCTCCGGTTTCTTCTCCGCGCACCCAATGCGGGACTACAACTTTTTCCAGCTTCACGTCGAGCCCCAGCTTGCGCAGCTCAGCGGCGACATATTGCGCAGCGTGGTTGGCCTGCGCCGATCCCGCAGGTCTTGGTCCGATATTGTTTGTCAGATGGGCAAGCTGGTCCCAGGCATAGTCGCTCTTCAACGCCGCTTCCTGCAGCTGCTTGAGTTCGGCGGTAAGCTGTGGTGAATACGCCGGCTGTTGCTGAAAATTACGCTGCGCAAAAATAAAGCCGGTTTGAAGAAGAATGAGTGCAAAGACGTAAAGAAACTTCAATCGAACCCTCCGGGCTAATGAGCGATGATGTGATCAGCAGAAAGCGCAGCAATTATATAGAGAAGGCTCTGGCAACATAGAGCAACGGCCGCACTAGTGACCATAATGCGACTTACGCCAACGATGACATTCGGCTTTCCAGTCCAATCTGCCGCTGGTAATGCAGTCCGCCGGAAATAGCTTCCGGGTTGCCGACCATCCGGCGTTCTGCGTTACACTCCTTGCGTGCACAACGAGCATGCACTCATTGCGGCGTTCGTGAAGCGCAGCAAACGCGATCATTACAGGGAGATCCTCTCCAACCCACGCCTGCGGCACAAGTTCACAAGCCAACTCGCGCACTTCACAGACTTTGATCCCAAGTATCGCCGCACCTTCCTAGCAACAAACTCTTCGCCGGCAATATCGCAATCGAGTTACAGAAACGAGATTCTCCCAACTACGTGTTCGCAATCTCTGAAGACCCCACGCTCGACCGGAAAGAATTCCCGCTCGTCGAAGCTCTCCAGCAGATCGTGGGGCGCGGCATGGGTACTGTCCTATCCTGCATTCCCGGACGTCTCGCATTTGTTGAAACAGAGGACGAACGCTTCATCCTCGAGCGTCACAATGCGCTGGAAAAAAGCGAATACGTCCGGTTCGTCATCGGACGCAAAGACGAGGAGAGTCATGTTGAGCAGGGAATCTTTCAGGCAGCCGCACAGGCGCTGGAGTGGCAAAACATCACCGGCTCTGATGCCGACGAACTGAACGAGCTGCGAGGCTGGTTCAGCGAGAATCTGGAAAAGCCAACTTCCTTCGGACGTGACAAGCTTCGCCTCGGCATTTGTTGGTTCAAGACCCGCTCTACTGAGCACATCTCCCGCATATGGGATATGGTTCGCATCCTTGAACGCAACGGTATTTACGTGAAGAAAATCAGAACAGACAAACCTGGCTACATGATCTATGAAGACGAATGGCAACTTGTAGCTGAACCTTTCCGCAAAGGCACAATGCCGAGAAGATTAAAAAGATAAGGAACCCTGACGTAAACGGCCCGCCGGCAAAGGCGAACACGAATTTCTGATTCGTGTTTATTCGCGAAATTCGCGGCTAAGTTTTTGCTTTGCGGAAAACCTCTGGAAAACCCGTCCCAAACCTCCTTAAATCTGCGTTGACGCGCCACTCTGAATCGCTGACAATCGCCTTTCATGTTTTTCTATCTCGCAGGCTCCATTGAATACTCTCCCGATCTCGGCAAAGGCTGGCGCGCCCAGATCACTCCGGCGCTCAAGGCCCTGGGACATGAGATTTACGATCCCGCTGAAGACGAGATGAAAAACCTGACCGCCGTTGAAGCCAGCGAGTTTCGCGCCTGGAAAGCTAGCGACCTCGACCGCTTTCAGCAGACCATCCGAAAGATCATTGCCTACGATCTTGATTTGATTGAGCACCGCTGCGATGCGATTGTCTGCTACTGGGACCAGTACGCCGGACGCGGCGCGGGTACGCAAGGCGAGTTGACCTTCGCGCATCGCATGGGTATTCCCGTCTACTTAATTTGCGGGATGCCCGTGGAGCATATCAGCGGATGGCTGCTGGGCTGTGCCACACAAATTTTTACGAGCTTTGAACAATTCAATGAATTTATGCAGCGCAAGCCAGCGGCAATCGAGACCGGGTGAAGGCGCGGGCAACAGAGACTTTTGGGACGTGCGAAAATCACGGCATAGAGACGTAGCACGCTACGTCTCCTGAATGAAGCACGAAATATTTGTGGGTAGCAGACGTGGCATGCGTCTTATGGTAGCTAGGAGCTATTTCTAATGAATGCAATGCGGGGAAATCTGGGCTGGATTGAAGTAATCTGTGGGCCAATGTTCAGCGGCAAGAGTGAAGAGCTGATCCGCCGTCTGCGCCGCGCGGAAATTGCGCGCCAGCGCGTGCAAATTTTCAAGCCCATTATTGACCAACGCTATGCCAGTGACCAGATTGTCTCCCATGATGACGGTCGCATTCATGCTGAAGCCGTCAGCAACGCCATGGAAGTCCAGGCCAAGCTCGACGTGCGGACAGAAGTGATCGGCATTGATGAAGCGCAGTTTCTCGGCGAAGCCATGATCGACTTCGTCGTCCGCCTGGCCGATATGGGCAAGCGCATCGTTATCGCCGGGCTCGATACCGATTATCTTGGCCGCCCCTTCCATCCCATGCCTGAGCTGCTGGCCGTGGCCGACGAGATCACCAAAACGCTTTCCATCTGCATGCAATGCGGCAATCCGGCCAAGCACACGCAACGGCTGATCGCCAATGAAGACCTCATCGTCGTGGGCGCCGCCGGAATGTATGAAGCCCGCTGCCGCCGCTGCTTTGAGCCCGATCTTGCCGCCCTTGAAACTACCAGGAAGAAGCAGATGGAACTGGTAACAGCCGTGGCGAAATAAGCCGCTGGCAATTGGCAATTTTTTCAACAGAGCGATTTCAATGTAATCTTTCTTTGTCTCGTCATCCCGAACTCCGTTACGAAGCGCGCGTTTTCTTCAGCGCGCGAGTAGGAGTGAGGGACCTTTTGTTTCTCTTTGAAGTCTACGGTATTTGCGAAATCGATATAAATCAAAGCTTCCATCTCAAAAGCCATTGCGATCACGCTTTTCCCTCGAGAAGGATCCCTCCGCTGTTCTATGCTCTTCCACGGCTGGCCGTCACGCTGCCTGCCGAACAAAATCGCTGCGCAGTCGTTTGGTTCCCTTGGCTCCAAAATCGATGACCAGATTTCTTCCGCTCAGTTCAAGCACCGTTCCAGCGCCAAACCGCTTATGCTTTACGCGGTCGCCAATGGAAAATACAATTTCCTTCTCTGCTTCTTGCTTGATCTCGCGCAGGAATTCAGGTTTAGGCGAGCTCACGCCATTTATAGCGGAGATATCTGCCGGAGCTGTAGGTTCTGGCTTTGCCTGGAACCGGCCTTCGGCTTTTGCTCTGCAATTATCGCAGCGGCCGCAATCATGGCCCGCATCTTCGGCGAAATAGCTGCGCAGGAAAACCAGTCGGCAGCTTGTGCTCTCCGCGTACCGCATCACCAACTGGAGCCTCTCGCGATCGCTGCTGTGGCGCTGCTCATATTCGGTCAGAAAAGCATCGAGCTCCTGCGAACTCTGAAAAACGCGCAATTTGCGGATTGCTCCGCGCCGCCGCTCAAGGATCCCGGCGCTCTCAAGTTGCGCGACGACGACCTTAACGCGTCGTTCCGGCAGCTCTGTTGCCGTGGTCAGATCTGCAACTTTGGTCGTGGCCCGTTCAGCTTGTCCGGCAAATGCCGTAAGGGCGTTATATATCTTGAGTGAGTGTTCGCGCCGCGGATATTTCCCGCCCAGAAAAAACCCTTGTATGCGGCGGTCCTCCAGCCGGTACATCAGGACACATCGCGCAGGTTTCCCATCGCGACCGGCCCGCCCCGCCTCCTGGTAATAAGTTTCCAGCGAATCGGGAAAGTTGTAATGGACCACAAAGCGGATGTCCGCCTTGTCAATGCCAAGGCCAAATGCCCGGGTGGCCACCATTACCTTGAACTCGCCATTCATGAACTGCTCATGGCAGCGCTCACGATCTTTCTTTGTGAGCTTGGCGTGATAGCGGCCAACGTTCAGGCCTTCATCTTTGAACCATGTATATAGCTCATTGGCGGTGCGCACCGTCGCCGTATAGATAATTCCGCTCCCTTCATTTTCCTGCATGATCTTTCGCAGCCTTGCCCGCTTGGCGTCACCGTTCACCGTCCGGAACACTTCAAAAATCAGGTTCTCTCGCTCGATGCCTGTATTCACAATCACAGGCTTCACCAGCCCCAGCTGCCGTATGATGTCCTCACTCACCTCTGGCGTGGCCGTAGCTGTCAGGGCAAGGATCGGCGGGCGTCCAAACGCCTGCGCCGCATCCCGCAGCGTGAGATATGCGGGACGAAAGTCATGGCCCCACTGCGAAATGCAATGCGCTTCATCCACCACAAACAGTGAGACGCCTGCCGCGGCAATCTGCTCGCGTTGTTCGTGGTTCTCCAGCCGCTCCGGCGTCGAATAGATAAGCTCATGCCCGCCTTGCTCAATGGTTTCGATAGTTTCACGTTCTTCGGAGCGGGTGAGAGTGGAATCCAGCTTGGCAGCCGCCATCTCCGCTTCTTCTGCTTTCTCCGTCTGGTCCTTCATGAGCGCAATCAGCGGTGACACCACTACAGTCGGGCTCGGCAGCACGATGGACGGAAGCTGATAGGTGAGGGATTTCCCGCTGCCGGTCGGCATGATGCCGAGCACGTCCCGTCCGGCCAAAACAGCTTCAACGATTTCCTGTTGCCCGGGACGGAAATGCGCCACGCCAAACCGCCGCCCTTCTCGGCGAAGCCGCGACCAGTCTGGATTGCCGGCTGATTTCAGCCGGCGTTTATGTCCGCCGGCTTTTGAGGCTGATGATTTATGCACGCGAGAGATAAACATTGGGTGCGGGGCTTATTCATGGAGTTGTCCAGCGCGCTTTTGAGTTTGCGGCGTTCCCCATCTGACTTATTCCGATCAGGTACTCCCAAATATTTTTGCCTATGTCATACGTCGAACTGACTGGCAAATGCCATAGGTTTACGATTTAGTTAATTTCCGGGGGCCGGATCCAATTCCAATCCGGCATTTACTAATTCAAATGCTAGAACCTACTCTGCTTGCCCAACAACAAAGACACCTCAGCAGCTGGAAAGAAATCGCCCAATATTTTGGCCGCGATAATGAAGAGGCGGATCGCCTTTTCTTCGTAATTCTCGGTGAGACGGACAATCAAAGCTCCGCAAGTGCATGGCTGAAGAACCGCCCACTTTTGCAGCTTAAGTTTGTCAGCGATCTGCCATCGGCGCTGCTGGCGCTCGATGATGTTCATAACGGCAGGCTTCCTGTGCCTGACCTGATTGTGGTTGACCAAATGTTGTTTGACGCAAACGCTTATCTACTTTTCTCTTATTGCCAGGCGAGCCAACGCCTGAAAAATGTAGAGATTCTGGTCCGGCCCGCGCCTATGCAGAACCTGCTGCTCGCGGCCTAAGAAAGTTAAGGCCATGAATTCGTCCCACGAATATTCAATTTTATCTTTTGGCTATGATCCGGTGCTGATGCGCATTCGCACGCTGCTGTTGGAGAATGCCGGCTACCACACTGTTGAAGTGTTTTCATGGGGCGACGCACTGAACCAGCTGAAGGCACGCGCCTTTGATGTGCTCTTGATCTGCCATACGGTCCCGGTCGAGGAACAAACGGCCCTGGTGGAATCAATTCGTCCTTTGCTGAAAACCATGCCAATCTTGTGTTTGTCTCCAGATCGTTTTAAGAAATCCGTCCAAAACTGCTCTGCCGCTTCCAGCATCGCGCCAGACTTTCTTGATGATGTAAAAAAGGTCCTTCCCCGCGCTTCCTAGAGTTTTGAAAACTCATATTTGTAGCATCATTCGCCAGGAAAGTCTTGCCGAGCCGAGTTCATTTCGTCCCATCTGAGCGTCTTTTTCCACCCTATATTCAAACCGGCAACTCCACATCCGAGTAAACTATTTCGTTGCCTTCGCGGCAACGTTGTACCTGATGAGATCGTGTCCAGCCATCACACACAAAGGAGATGAATCATGGCAGTATCGGCAAAACCAATTCCTGAAGGCTTCCACACGGTAACTCCCGCTCTTGTAGTGCGAGACGCGCCAAAAGCGATTGACTTTTACAAAAGAGCGTTCGGCGCGCAGGAACTTGTGCGCATGCCCAGCCCAGACGGCAAGATCATGCATGCTGAGCTGAAGATCGGCGACTCCGTCATCTTTTTATCGGAGGAAATGCCGATGCCGGGCAGCGTGAAATCTCCACAGACCTTGGGCGGCTGTACGTGCACCTTGAACGTGTACGTCCCCAATGCGGACGAAACTTTCAACCAGGCCATTGCGGCGGGCGCCAAGGAATCCATGCCGGTGGCCGACCAGTTCTGGGGTGACCGCTATGGCAGCCTTATGGACCCATTTGGCTATAGCTGGGGCATCGCCACACACAAAGAAGATCTGAGCCCGGCGGAAATGCGTGAGCGCACCCAGCAGTTCTTTGCCAGGATGGCACAACAAAAAACGGCATAAGGACGCGCCGGCATCATCCAAAGCCGAGGCACGAGGGACGGAAAGAGCGGCCCCTCGTGCCTTGACCCATTAACCAATCTTAAGAATGCGGGTGTGATCACGGCGTAACTGCCCTGCATCCAAAAAAGGTTGCAAAGTACCTGCGCACGAGGAGGAATGGTGGATTCCAAACTCCCTGACCCGGATATAGCAGAGAGAGTACATAAAAACATGAAGCCGCAACTGGCTGCGGCAGAGCAGCAGCGCCCCATTTATCCGTGGTCCATGAGCCGGCGACAATTCGTTGCTACTGCCGGCGTTCTCACCGGAGGCGCGGTCATGGGCTTTACTATTCACGGCAGCGGCGCCACGGTGATTGAAATGGAACAGCCCGCTACCCAGGCTGACGCCATGCCGCTGCAATTGACGATCAATGGCAGGCAGCACCAACTCACGATTGATCCGCGCACCACGCTGCTCGACCTTCTGCGTGAGGACCTGCATCTCACCGGGACAAAAAAAGGCTGCGACCACGGTCAGTGCGGCGCATGTACCGTTCTGGCCAATGGCCGACGTATCAACAGCTGTCTCTCGCTTGCCCTGACGCATGAAGGCGACCAGATCACCACAATAGAAGGATTGGCCCAAGGCGATCAGCTGCATCCGGTGCAGGCGGCGTTCCTGGAGCATGACGGCTTTCAGTGCGGTTACTGTACACCCGGACAGATATGCTCCGCGGTCGCACTCTTGCAGGAAGCCAGGCGCGGCGACGCCAGCTATGTCACCGCTGACCTGCGAAAAATCGGCACAGCCGAGCTGAACGCGAATGAAATTCGCGAGCGCATGAGCGGCAACATCTGCCGCTGTGGCGCGTATCCGGGAATTGTGGCCGCGCTACAGAGTGTGAAGAGCTGAGACTTACCACTGATTTGCACTGATGACACTGATCTGAAAAATCAGGACTGACAGGTGATTTTCAATTTCGGCGATTTTGGCAATGCTGGCAATCTTGGCAATTCATTGCGCCGAAAGGAAACGTGGATAACGAGAGATGCTGATTACCTAGTGATCTCACTGAGGCACAAAACATGAATCCTTTTGAATACAAACGGGCCGAGCAGGAGCAGGGTGCGGTTGAAGCGATCATAGGCGGCAAAGACGCAAAGTTTCTGGCCGGCGGCACCAACCTGATTGACCTGATGAAAAACGGCGTGCAGACTCCGTCGCGCCTGGTCGATATTAACCGCGTGCCGCTGACGGAGATTGAACATACTCCAGATGGAGGCCTGCGGCTGGGAGCCCTGGCGCGCAATAGTGACACGGCCAACAATCCGTTAGTGCGAAAAGACTACCCGCTGCTCTCGCAGGCCATCCTCTCCGGCGCTTCGCCCCAGCTCCGCAATCTGGCTACGAATGGCGGCAACTTGCTCCAGCGCACGCGCTGCCCTTACTTCATGGACCCGGCATTTCCCAAGTGCAACAAGCGGTCTCCCGACACCGGCTGCGGAGCGCGCGAGGGAATCCATCGCCGCCATGCAATCTTTGGCGCCAGCGAGCAGTGCATTGCTGTGCATCCCTCTGACATGGCGGTAGCGCTGGCGGCGCTTGGCGCATCCATTCGCGTGCGCGGACAAAAAGGCGAGCGCATGATCCCCATCGCGGACTTCCATCGCCTGCCGGGAACAACGCCGCAGCTTGATACCAATCTTCAACCTGACGAGCTGATTCTCTCCATTGATCTTCTGCCGTCTCCTTATGCGGCGCACTCTCATTATTTAAAGATCCGCGATCGCGCCAGTTATGACTTTGCTCTGGTCTCTATAGCCGCCGGATTTGAAATGCAGAATGGCACGATCAAGAGCGCGCGGCTCGCACTGGGCGGTGTTGCGCACAAACCCTGGCGCGCAGAAAAAGCCGAAGCGCTGCTGGCCGGCAAGCAGGCAAACGCCGCTGCATTTGAAGCCGCAGCCAATGAGACTCTCTCTGGCGCGCAGCCGCTGCAGCAGAACGCATACAAAGTTGAGTTGGCCAGGCGCGCGATTGTGCGCGCGCTCACGCTGGCAGGAGGTGTGGCATGAGCGTAATTGGATCGCCACTGACTCGCGTTGACGGCAAGCAGAAGGTCACGGGCACGGCAAAATACACGGCTGAATTTGAAATGCCGCAGCTTGCTTATGCCATCATGGTTACAAGCACAATCGCAAGCGGCCAGATTGCCGGCATGGATACCGCTGCCGCCGAAAAATCTCCGGGAGTGCTCGCCGTCATTACGCCGCGGAACGCCTTCCGTCTGCCCGGAGCCGAGCGCCGCATCACTGTCTTGCAGGACACGAACGTTTATTACCAGAACCAGCCCATCGCCGTTGTTGTGGCGGAAACGCTGGAGCAGGCGCATTACGCAGCTCAGCTTGTCCGCACGCGCTATGACGCCAAGCCGGCCAAGCTCGACTTTGAAGCTGGCTTTCCGCAATCCTATCCCGGAGAACACAACGGAGAACCGGGGGACGCGGGCTGGGGCGACGTGAATGCCGGACTCGCGCAGGCTGAAGTGAAAGTGGAAGAGACATACACCACGCCCATCCACCATCACAATCCCATGGAGACGCACGCCGCCATGGCGCAGTGGGAGGGCGACAAGCTCACGCTGCATGACACAACGCAAACCGTCACCAATCGCCGCAGCTACGTGGCAAAAATGTTTGGCATTCCTGAAGACAACGTGCGCGTGATTGTGCTGTTCGTCGGCGGAGGCTTCGGCTCCAAGGGCCAGACGTGGGCGCCTGCCGTGCTGGCCGCATTGGCGGCCAAGCAGGTAAAACGTCCCGTAAAACTGGTGACGGAGCGTCCGCAAATGTTTGGCATGGTCGGCGCTCGTCCGCGAACGCACCAGAAGCTGAGCCTGGGCGCCACGCGAGAGGGCAAGCTCACAGCCATTAGGCATGAAGTGCATGCGAATACTTCCGTGATTGAGGATTATCTCGAGTCTTCGGCCTTTGCCACGCGCGTGATGTATGACTGCGCCAACGTGCAGACCATTCATCGGCTGGTGCAGATGAATTTGGGCACGCCAACCTATGACCGCGCTCCGGGCGTCGCCACGGGAACTTACGCGCTTGAAGTCGCCATGGACGAGCTGGCGTACAAGCTCAAGATGGATCCCCTGGAACTGCGGCTCAAGAATTACGCTGAGGTCGATCCCAGCAACAAGAATCCGTTTACCGAAAAAAGCCTGCGCGAGTGCTACAAGCGAGCATCCGAAAAATTTGGCTGGTCAAAACGCAATGCTGAACCGCGATCCATGCGGGATGGCGACTTGCTCGTCGGCTGGGGCATGGCCACGGAAACTTATCCCGCTCGGCGTCTGCCTTGCAGCGCGCTTGTCCGTTTGCAGCCGGACGGACGTGTTCTGGTTGCCTGCGGCACGCAGGAGATCGGAACCGGTATCTATACGATCATTACGCAGGTTGCCGCCGACGCACTCGGCATTCCTCCTTCTCTCATCGACGTAAAGATAGGTGACACAACACTACCTCCCGGACCCATCTCCGCTGGCTCCATGTCCACGGCCAGCGTTACGCCCGCGGTGCATGATGCCGCAATGCAGGCCCGCAACAATCTGCTGGCGCTTGCCGCTTCAGACCCGCAGTCGACGGTGCATAGTGTTGCTGCTGATCAAATTGATTTCAACAACGGCAAGCTTTCTCCCAAGTCGTCACCGGGCAGGCAAGAAGATTTTCGCGCGTTGCTGGCCCGCCACGGCAATCAGCCAGTAGAAGGCCATGCCAGCCTCAAGCCTGATCTGGACACAAAAAAGTTTTCGTCACATTCATTCGGCGCCGTCTTTGCGGAAGTTGCCATCGATCCGCTCACGGTCATGCCTCGCGTGCGCCGCGTTGTGGCCGTCTATGACGTGGGCCGCATCATGAACGCCAAAACCGCACAGAGCCAATTCATTGGCGGAATTGTTTGGGGCGTGAGCCTGGCCCTTTTGGAAGATACGCAAATGGATCCGCCCACCGGCCGCTTCACCAACGCCAACCTGGCCGACTATCACGTGCCATGCAATCTCGATATTGGCGAGATCGATGTTTCTGCCCTTGATATTCCGGATACCAAGCTTGACTCCATGGGCGCGCGCGGCATTGGTGAAATCGGCATCACCGGAACCGGCGCGGCCATCGCAAACGCAATCTTCCATGCCACCGGCAAACGCGTGCGTGATCTGCCCATCACCCCGGACAAATTACTCTGAACCTGGCGGCCACCATCGCACAATGGATGCATCGCTGTAGTAACGTCCTTGCGCAGCGCCAATGTGAGACACTTATTGCTGATGGCCAAGTGGAAGCAATACGAGCTGTGGGTCCAGACCGCCCAAAACAAATGGGAGATCGTTGGCCTGTTCCCCACCACGGAGCTCGCTACGGTTGTTGCCAATGCGCGCACCACCCGCACCAGACTGATTGAAGTCCTTTATGACGGTCCCAAGATGATGGGGCAGGAGATTATCGCGGAGCTGGGCAACACCCGCAAAGAATAGCCGCGCGCTGGATAGCTGGAGCGCCGCAAGGCAGCAATGACCTGGGTTGCCAGGATCTCTGGATTTTTCCGGGTCTCTGATTTTCAGGATCTCTGGATTTTTCACCATCGCTGAACGCAAAGGCGTACTATTTAGCTTGTCTCCCAGGGTCTTCATTTCTGGGTCTCCAATCTGCAAGTCTTTCTGGCTTTGTGTGGAGGCTGCAATGGTGCTTGGCTCAAGTCGGTTCATAACGCAGTTAGTAGTCGTCATTGCTTTGCTTGCGGCTGCAGCCACAGCGCAACGTGGCGGCGGATCAAAAGGTCCAACAGGCGGTCCAACGGGAACGCCGTCCCGCAACACTCCTGGCATCAGCCCCAACTCCAATCCCCTCAGTCCCAGCACCACGGATAGAAACGCCAACCCGCTTTTCATCTCCGGCAAAGTTCTGTTGGAGGGGGGAGGGCCCCTGCCTGAACCGGTTCCCATTGAGCGTGTCTGCAACGGAACCACGCGCCGCGAGGCCTACGCCGATACAAAAGGGCAGTTTGGATTTCAGTTAGGCTCGAATTTTACGTTCCAGGACGCCAGTGAAGATGACGGCCATACAACCTCAAATTCGCAGCCGCGCAACGGAAACAACTATGGCGTGAAGCCGAATGAACTGAATGGCTGTGAGCTGCGCGCCGTGCTGGCAGGCTATCAATCCACCGCGATAATCCTGCAAACGGCGGGCGCGGAAAGCTGGCAATATGAAGTGGGAACCATTTTTCTCAAGCGGATCGGCAATGCTCCTGGGACCACCATCAGCGTAACCAGCATGGCAGCTCCCAAGGGCGCCATGCATGCGTATGAAAAAGCACAGAAAATGATGGCGGAAAAGCCGGCCGAAGCGGAAAAAGAGCTGAACAAAGCCGTAAAAAGTTATCCCCAGTTCGCTGCCGCGTGGACGCTGCTGGGCGATATCCATCGGCAACGGAACCAGTTTGACGCCGCGCAGGAAGAATACGCGCAAGCCATTGCGGCCGATCCCCAGTTCGTGAATCCGAACTATGGTTTGGCCGTGATCGCCGTGCAGCAAAAAAAATGGGATGACGTCATCCGCTTCAGCGATCAAGTCATCAAGCTCAACCCTCTCGCTTTTCCCATGGCGTATTTTCTCAATGCCGCGGCGAATTACAATCTCCAGAAACTTGCGCCGGCGGAGGAGAGCGCCAAAAGATTCAAGAGCATGGACGCACAGCACAGCCATCCTGACGTCTGCCTGTTATTGAGCTATCTCTATTCAGCCAAACAGGATTATGCTGGCGCGGCCCACGAAATTCGTGAATATCTTTCGGTCAGGCCTAACTCGCCCGATGCCGAATCGCTTAAGAATCAGGCCAAGCGCTTTGAGGATTTAAGCGTTTCCGCCAAGCGTGATTAGCTGAGTTCATTTGGCTTTTAGGGGATTGACGCCCGTCAGCGCTCATCGCTTTTCATCGTGACACGATAATGCCTGCGGACTTTTAGCCGCAGGCATTTCTCTCTCAGCGATCTTTGGAAATCTCAACGATTTGACCTATGCTTCCGCTTCTTTCTCCACCGTGACCTTGATCTTGCTCACAACGTCACGATGCAGGCGGACCGGCACTTCAAATTCACCCAAGCTCTTGATGGGATCATTGAGCTGGAGCTTGCGCCGATCGATGTTGAAGCCCTTGCGCTCCAGCGCTTCCGCAATGTCTGAAGTAGTGACCGATCCAAACAGGTGGTCCTTCTCGCCGACTTTGCGTTGAAAGCTCAGCGCAGTGCCGTCCAGTTGTTGCGCTAGCGCGTCCGCGGCGGTTTTTTCCACGGCTGATTTGCGCACGGCGGATTGCTTCATCTGGTCAATCACGGCGCGGTTCGCGGTGGTGGCTTCAATGGCCAGCTTGTGCGGCAGCAGGTAATTGCGGCCATATCCTTCCGCGACTTTCACTACCTCGCCACGGTGGCCCAGCTTGGGAACATCTTCTTTAAGAATGACTTCCATTTCAGAATCTCCAGTTAAAAAATCTCTGTACTGCCGACCAAGTTTGCTCGTGGTTATCTCGAAATGCCATAACCCTAAAAGTTGTCATCCCGAGAGGTCCGTATATTTGGCTGCGCTGTCTTCAGCAGCCAAATAGGACCCGAGGGATATGCTCCGCTGGTTTATAGGGTCTAGAGATCCACTTCATGCTTCTCTTTTGAAGCTCCGCGTCTCCGTGCCTCCGCGGTGAATCCTAGGTTTTCCTTACCGCGCAGCAAACGGCAGCAAAGCAATATTGCGCGCACGCTTAATGGCCGACGTTAGCCGCCGCTGGTGCGGTGTGCACACTCCAGTCAGCCGCCGTGGAACGATTTTGCCGCGCTCGGCCACAAATTGCCCGAGCAAGCGCACGTCCTTATAGTTAATGTCATCGATCTTTTCCACGCAGAACTTGCAAACCTTCTTGCGCCGGAAAAATTTCCGTCCGCCACCGCCTTCGCGTCCGCCGGGTCCACGATCTGGTCGCGGACCATCCGGCCTTCCGCCGCTGTGCGGGCGTGGCGCTGGTGTTGATACTTCCTGATTGTCGTCAGCCATAACTCTCCTTGTTTCTCGCTGGAACCCTGCGGTCCCGAATTGTTCTTGGTATCTTTTTAGGCCGACCTCTTCGTTCTTCGAAGCTGCGTCCTGGATCGATACAAGTGTCAGGGCACGACTTCAGTCGTGCCGCAATTGTCTACATAGCCGGGGCTTTAGCCCCTGCAAAGCTAAACAGCCGCTGGGCTCTCAGCTTCCGCCTGCTGCTGTGATCCTGCCGGTGGCCTCTTTACCTTGGCAGCGCGCAGCTTACGAACTTTGTCCAGTCTTTGCTGTTCTTCGTCCGTGCGCACGGTAATGAATTTGATCACCGGCTCAGAGACGCGCAGGCGGCGCTCCAGTTCATGGATGGCCTTGCCATCAGCCTGCAGCACAAACAGCACGTACTGGCCGTCAGAGAATTTCTTGACGTCATACGCCAGCCGGCGCTTTCCCATTTTTTCAGTGTTCTGTATCGTTGCCCCGGCCGTGGTGGCATGGCCTTGCAGCGTTGCGATCAGCTTGTCCATGTCTTCTTCCAACAGGTCAGGCCGTACGATAAACATTACTTCATAAGATCTTTGCATGTTGTCTCCAAACTCTCGATTCTTCAGTGCTTTGGTACTCAGTATTTGGTATTTAGCTGCAAGACCTCGGCTGTTTTTACGGCCGAAAACGGCTTGCATCTTACAAACAAAGCTAAGTATCAATTACCAACTGCTAAGTACTCTCTTCTTCCGGCTTATTCTTTCTATTAAACCTGTTCATGGCGATCAGAATGTTTTCATTTACGATCACATTCACCGCCTGCGCAGTCAGGTCCAGCGCTTCATCCACTGCCACCATCTGCGACTTGCGAAAAGGCGCGAGTATATATTTCGCTCCGCCTTTTCTCGGATCATTGGGCGCTACGCCAATCCTGATCCGCCCAATCTCTTCCGTCTGCAGCGCGTTGATAATCGACTGCATTCCATTGTGCCCGGCCGACGAACCTCGCGCCCGGACCCTGATCATCCCCAGAGGCAGATCAAGCTCGTCATAAAACACGATCAAGTCGCGCTGCGGTTCAACTTCATACTTCCTTGCCAGCTCCAGTACTGACATGCCGCTGAGGTTCATGTAGGTTTCCGGCTTGGCCAGCAGGACCTCTTCGTTTCCGATTCTGGTCCTGCCCGTCAGCGCCTTGCAGTGCCGGTTATCGATTACAACCCCGCACTGCTCGGCGATCCGGTCCACCGCAAGAAAGCCGATATTGTGGGGCGTGAACTGGTATTCGATACCAGGATTTCCCAACCCAACGATCAGCTTCACCGCGGCTACTTCTTCTCTTTGCCAGCAGGAGCTTTTTCGGCTTCAGCGCCCTCTTCGGTCTCCTGCTTGCCCTTCTTAATGACTTCAGGCTCAGCCGGACCCGCAGCCGCATCCGCCGCTGCCGCATCTGGAGTTGCCGCAACTTCTTCTTTCACTGCCGTAACGTGCGCCACGCCCTGATCTTCAGGGGTAATGAATTTCAGCTTGCCGCCGTGCGGCAGGTCTTTCACGCGCAGCACCACGCCAAATTCCAGCGTGGAAACGTCCGCATCAATGTGGCTTGGAATATCGCCCGGCAGGCACTCAATTTCAACTTCGCGCAGAATCTGGTCCATGATTCCGCCCTGCGTTTTCACGCCAGGGGCCTCACCCACCAGATGGATTGGCACCATCACGCGCATCTTTTCGTCCATGGCAATGCGCTTCAGGTCAATGTGCAGGATGCTGCCGCGGACCGGCTCAAACTGCCAGTCCACGATCATTGCCTTGGTTTTCTCGCTGCCCACTTGGAGGTCAAAAATTGTGTTGTGGCCGCTGGCGGAAGCCAGTATCCGCGAAATCACTTTAGGATCAAGGCTCACCGCAACGGTATCTTTCCTGGCGCCGTAAACCACTGCCGGCACGCGACCGCTTACGCGCAAACGCCGCGCTTCATTTTTGCCGCGCGAACTATCCGGCCTGGGTTGGGCTTCAACAACTTCTACCTGTGCACTCATTTGTTTCTTCCTTCTTCTCCGGCTTCCTTCAGCTTCATGCAAAAAGCGTGCTGACGGAAGTCTCTTCGTGTATGGATTGGATTGCGCGGCCCAGCAGGCCGGCAATCGACAGAACTTTTATCTTGGGCTCGGATTTTGCCGCGCCGGTGAGCGGAATAGTGTTTGTAACCACTACCTGCTCCAATTGCGATTTCGATATGCGTTCAATTGCCGGGCCGCTCAGCACCGGGTGTGACGCGCAGGCAAAAACCTTTGAAGCTCCTGCCAGCATCAGCGCATCGGCGGTTTTCACCAGCGTTCCTGCCGTGTCAATAATGTCGTCGATAATCAAGCACGTCCGGCCACGCACATCGCCGATCACGTGCATCACCTCGGCCACGTTCATGTCCGTCCGGCGCTTATCCACAATGGCCAGTGCGGCGTCAACTTTCTTGGCGAAGAAGCGCGCGCGCTCCACGCCGCCCGCGTCGGGCGAAACGACGGTCAAATTCGGCAACTGCATCTTCTTGAAGTAGTCCACCAGCACCGGCGAAGCAAACAAATGGTCCACCGGGATATTGAAGAAGCCCTGAATCTGCGGCGCGTGCAGATCCACTACCAACGCGCGGTGCGCACCGGCCGTGGTCAGCAAATCGGCAATCAGCTTTGACGACACTGGGACGCGCGGTTTGTCTTTGCGGTCCTGGCGCGCGTAGCCGTAATACGGAATCACCGTAGTAATGCGCCGCGCCGATGCGCGCTTGAGCGCATCCACCAACAACAAAAGCTCCATCAGGTGTTCATCCACCGGAAAGCACGTGGGCTGCACGACAAAAACGTCGGCGCCGCGCACATTTTCCATTACCTGGATATAGACCTCGCCGTCAGAAAAGCGCGTGACCGTGGCCTTGCCTCGTTCCAGGCCCAGGAAGGTGCAAATCTCGTCGGTCAAAGCCTCGTTCGCGGTACCACAGAAGATCTTGAACTTCTCGTCCGTGCGCGCCCGCTGAGGTTTTTGTTCCTTCGGCTGCATTTCCTGTTTTTTCTCCGGCTTTTGCGTTGCTGTCGCTATCGTCGCCATCGTTTATTCACTCCGTATGAGCTGGTTTGCTACATCGGATTGCATTTGTTGCTTCTAGCTTCTAGCTACAAACTCCCTGGGATCGTCTTGCTTTCCGATCACCCGATGACCCGATCTCCAGATCACCCGATGAGTTTGGCTGGGCCGCTAGGATTCGAACCTAGACAAAGTGCTCCAAAGGCACTTGACCTACCATTAGTCGACGGCCCAATCTCTTCATTCAAGGGCTCCGCCGCAAGCGGCTTTGCCCTCGGCTCGGGTTCGCGCCATCCAGCGCTCAACACTCGCCTCACCCATTCAAAGAACGTCATCCCGACGGTCGTTAAACGAGCACGCGCACTCTTCAGCGTGCGAGTAGACCGGAGGGACCTTATGTTTATTCGGCAAGAACCGTTCAGAACAACTTTGTGTCACCCGATCACGGCGATCTCCAGATCACGGTACCCCTCCCCCTCCTACCCAACTAGGAATCTAAAGGGCTTACACATTTCAACCCCGGGGATCGATCATAAATTGCGCGCCAATTGGCGTTCAAGCTGCCCCGAAAACAGCTCTTTCCAAATCTGAACGGGCTGGATTTCCGATCACCGATCCCGGCGATCATCATCTCACCCGATCTTGCCCATCATCTCCGCCCAGTATCGTTCTCTGGGCAATGTCACTGTGGCCTGCGCCGGGATATCGTTTGTTTCCAGCTTTTTGACTGCCTGATTCGCTGATTCCTGGTCGGCAAAAAGTCCAAACACCGCGGAACCTGATCCTGATAGCGACACATACTTCGCCCCTGATCGTTCAAGCGCACGTTTGACCTCGCGTATTGCGGGATACTTAGGGAAAACGACACTTTCAAAATCGTTTTCAATCCCGGTACGGACAAGGTCGAGAAGCAGTGCCTCGGCCCGGTCCCGGCCTTTGCCTGGGACACCGGTTGGGGTAAAACTCCCGTTCAGCCATTCATAAACCGTGCGGCTGAACGTATTTATTCTATCTGAGCTCTCTTTGTCAGTCAATTTAACATCGCTCAATTTCCGGTCAGCTAATACTGCCGCGCATTTTTTGTCCCAATCGGCGAAGGCGCCCGGTGTTGATACCCCAATTTCCGGCGTGGCAATCACGCAATGAAAGCTGGGCAGGTCTTCCAGCGGATAAACCTGCTCTCCTCGTCCTGTCCCCAGCACCGTGCCGCCCACCAGAAACAACGGCAGGTCAGACCCGACCTCCGACGCAATGCGCAGCCGCTCTTCCGGCGCTAAAGGCTGCTTCAATTCCTTTTCCAGCGCCAGCATGGTGGCCACCGCATTCGACGACGCTGCTCCCAGCCCGCCCTGCACCGGCAGCCGCTTCTCAATTGTGATGCGGACTTTGTGGCGTACTTTCAGCGACCGCAAAATCCTGTCCGCCACACGCCAGCAGGTGTTGCTCTCATCGTCGGGCACCCGCGGATCTTTGCACGCGATCTCAATGCCCAGGCCCTTGCTCACGTCCACCCGCACATGGTCACTCAGCGCTACGGTCTGATAAATGGTGCGCAGCTCGTGAAATCCATCTTCACGCAGCGGCCCAATTTTCAAACCGAGATTAATTTTGGCAAAGGAGCGAACAGAGGTGGCCATACTGGTTACAGATGATAATAACCGACAGACAAGCCTTTTCTGAACAGTTGACTGCGGCTTCTGACGGCCATTTAGCGGATGGCTCAAGGCAGCCGTCGCCCGCGAAGACAAAGGGTTCCGGAACAGATGGAACTCGAGCCCGACTTGAAGTAACCCTACTTCAGGCAGAATCGCTCAATTGACCTTTGAGCAAATCACCCAGATATGCTGCTAGTTGATTCACATCAAAGTCTCCCTGAGTCCAAGCCTGATCGGAAGCTTGGAGCGCATCGTAATACGGTTGTCGGTTCTCTCTAATCCGTTCAGGGACAATTTTCGTTCCCAGAAGTAATCTTCCCTGCCTCAAACATAGCAGGTAATAACATGCCGCTCTGGCCGTACGGCCATTTCCTTCAATGAACGGATGGATCCAGTTAAGCCGCCAAAGCGCATAGGCAGGAAGGATCGTCGGGTGATCGATAATGGTCCAATTTTCATGAATTACTGAGAAGAAACGGTCCATTTGGTTGGGTACATCCTTGAAGTGCGGGGGTTTATGATTTCCTACGTAAATAGGTTCTTCGCGGTAACGGCCACCAAACTGAGAAATGTTAGAAACCGCCGCATAGTTAAGTGCCCAAAGCGTGTATTTGTCGAAGGCTTCAATGCCCTTTTCCAATCCAATTTCGATGCAATTGGACAACAAATCATATTGGCGGAGGAGATTTTGTTCTTGGATTCGGGCAAAAAGAGTGGGATTGTCTTTCTCTCTTACTGACATAAGATATTTAAGATTACGGAGGACTTCTTAATGCGGCTTCTGGAAGAGCCGCGATACTTTACCTCAGCTTGATTTTCTCTGATGCCCGCCTCACCGTCTCTTTGGTGATGAGATTAGAAGCTGGCGCATTGCCAAATGCAAAACTAATGCGCTGTTCGCGCAAATCATCTTCAGTTACCGGGTGATCCTTGGAAGCTTCTAGAAGGCGAAGCAACTCCGGATCGGCAGGTCCAGGGTTGAGGAACTGTTTTCGATCTGCCATATTCTCCCTTTCTTCGTCATCGGATAATTTGATGATAACTCAAAATAGTTCGTTTGAACAATTTTTTATTTAAGCGTAATTCATTTGACACCCTCATGTCCTTATTTCATTCATCCCACAGGAGTTGACTGCATAGGCAGAAGAATTTTGAATGTCCAACGAGTAGGAAATTACAACGATATCAACAGCTTCGCCGCGGGCGTTGATGCATCTGCAGCAGCTCAAAAAGACTAGCAAAAAATGAATAACCGAGAAAGACAGCAAGCCTTGATCAAAACATTTAGAGACAAGAATCGGCTGGGCCGCTAACCTTGTTGCGGAGCAGCCCAGCCAGAAACGCTATGCCGACTTGCGGGCAGTGCCGGTAGGGAAGTTGATGATCTTGCCGCGCAGCTCTTCCGGCGTCCACTGTTTGTTGGACAACTGAAAATTTGCGGGAACGTAAAACTCAATCAATTTCGCCATCACATCCTCCTTGCCGGCAGCCCAACGCCGACTTGCATTCATAAGGAGCTGCCGCAAAAATCTTATCTAAGCTCAGCGTGTCCTTCTATTTCTGGTAAGAGCAAGCTGAATGCCACTTACAGAAACACTGAACCACAAGGAGAGTTGTTGGCGGCCATGCGTGAAAAGACTCAAGTTTGGTAAAGCTATACGTGCTTTGGCGCAAAATAAACTGAATCTCTCGCAGCACCGATGTTCATCTGGAGCAGGAATGAACCGACAACGCAGTGCTCGGATCGCCGTTCTTCTAGCCAAGACTGATGTGGGCGTGTAGACTCATCCCAAAATTTAAAGGCATCAAGGGTCCTGGGCAGAAGTGACAAGAGATCGCGCGATTCACGCGCAGATTCTGCTGAGGTCGCGCTATGAAGCTATATGCAATGTGAAAAGGATAAGTAAATGAGAATTACCGCTTTGATTGCTCGAATTTTACTCGGCCTGATTTTCTTTGTGTTTGGTCTGAATGGTTTCCTGCATTTCATCCCAATGGGGCGGATGCCTACGGGGCTTTCAGGCCAGTACATTATGGTATTGATGCAATCGCATTACATCTACTTTGTGGCCGCAGTTCAGGTGGTGGGTGGCGCGCTTTTGCTGATAGGCAGATATGTTCCGCTGGGGCTTACGCTTCTTGGCCCCGTGATCGTGAATATCCTTCTCTACCATTTACTGATGGATCTGAAGGGCATACCCATGGCGATCATCGTCACAATTCTGTGGGCGATTGTGTTTTATCGCAACCGGCAATATTTTTCTGGTCTGTTTGCCCAAAAAACGGCATAGTCCGATCGCGGCCTAATATCTGAACAGATATGACAGCTTGATAAATATCTGCCGGCCGTCATTGATAAAGTTATTGCGCGTGCGGAGCAGGCCGTCAAAACCTTGTCCGGGAGCGCAAGGCTGGCCGGCGCAGACGCGCAGCAGCCGGTCGTCTAGGTTTTGCAGATCGCTGTTGTAACCGGCGTAAATCGCCGTGCCGGGCGTCAGCAGATAAGTGAATAGGACGTCGCCGTTGAAGCCCTTGGTATTTTGCAGCGTGGTCAGGAACGGATTTGCAATTGTGGTGTTGTACTGGCCAATCAAGCGCAGTGAAAATTCCTTGGTGAACTGGTAATTCCACTTGGACCGCATGATGTGGTTGTTGAAGATATTCAGGTTCGTGTTCTGGTCCAGCAGCCGCGTCATCAGGTAAGTGTTTTCAATGGTAAGCCCTTTTGTAGGCCGGACAACGGCGCGCGCAAAAGCCGTGTTCTGGTAGCCCAGCACCGGTGGTCCTGTGCGCGGAACAAAATTAGTCGCCGTGCCCCAATCCATCTCCATGCTCAGGTTGAGCCATTTGTAATATTGCGTGTTGATCTGCGCGCCGCCCACAAGATGGGCATAGTCCCGGTTTACCGTCAGCGTTGAAAAGTCCTGCGGACGCAGCTGCTCATGTTCCCACACCGTGAACACAGAAAAAGCGCTGTTGCCCGGAAAGTCCCACTCATACATGGGATTAATAAGATGACCCAGGCGCGTGCCATTGTGGTCCCACAAGCTTTGCTCAAAAATGCGCAGACCATGGGCCGTCAGCAGCTGGCCTTCAGGGTGAAACGTTCGGCCAACGAACGTGCCTACTCGGCGCACGTCTGTGCGGTTGACAAAGCCGGTCTCAGAATCAAAGCCTGCGGAAATGTCGTCGAACTGAGTGTTATATTCCCAGGCTCGCGAGCTGCGCTCTATCAACGCATGGTATGCCGGGCCTGATTCATGCGAGCCATCATTGAACTTGGTTTCGCTGGTCACGGCCTGGGCATTGAAGTGCCAGTTCTGGTTGATCCTGATCTGCGTATCCACGCCGCCAATGCGGTTAAACCCCACCACACAACGCAGGGCAGTGCAAAATGAATTGGGATTGGTGTGCAGTTCGCGGTCCGTATAGATAAAGCCGATGCTGTTGTTCTTTCCCAGTTCGCGATTCACGCGCAGCACGCCAAAGTAAGCGCTGGCTCCGGCAAGCGGGTCAGTGCCAATCACGCTTCTGCCGGGTGAGCGATCATCGGCCAGCATGGCGCCCACGGCCCACGGGCCTTCTTTGCCCGTCAGGCGTATGCCATACAGTGGATCCACAATGCGCCGCGTGAACACCAGATTCAACGGTGTCTGGAAAAAGTTGGAATTTTCCTGGAAGAATGGCCGCTTCTCCGGAAAGAAAACCTCAAAGCGCTGGTTCACCGTAACCTGGGGATCGTCAGATTCAATCTGGCCAAAATCAGGATTGACCGTGGCGTCCAGCACCAGGCTGTCTTTGATCACCATTTTGGAATCGAGCCCCGCTTTGGGCTCCACGTGCTTGCCGGTAAATCGGTCAGCTGCGGGATCGCGCTCGTCCAATGCGCGGAACGCGCCGACTGAAGTGTACGGAATGAACTGAATATTGTGGCTGGGTGAAATTTCCTGCAGTCCGTTGATGGTTCCTTCTTTGGTCAACATGCCCTGGATGTGATTACTGTTGGGTGGAAAGAATGAGTGCTCAGAGTTGCGCGGAATCACGCGTATCAGGATCACGCCCCAGCTGAGAGATGATGATTGCTGCCGGAATCGCAGCGACTTGAACGGAATCTCAATCATCACCATGTAGCCATTGCCGGTGAGCTTGCCTGTGGTATGCCAGACCGTGTCGAATGAATTGTCTGGCCCGCCGCTTTCCGCAAAAAGTCCATCTTGCTGGATACCGTACGGGTTTGAATAAAAGAAGTAGGCGTGGCGCTGGTCATGGAATGTATCCAGCCATAGACCGACTTGATCATCATCGTCAATCAGCTCGCGCCGCAGCATGCGCGCTCGAATCTTTTTCGGCTCCTTGTCGGAACACAAGAACACTGCGTAAAAATTCTTGGCGGTATACCCGAGGAAAGCTTGTGTGGGCTCGCTTGCTGGCGCGCCATCGCGCGGCTCCTGCTGGGTGAATCTATCAATCTTTAACATTTTTCGCGCTAGCTCAGTAACCGGCTCCATGCCTTCAAAATCGTCCAGCTTGGGAGCGGAGGCTAGACGAGGGATAGTGAGCGAGCTGATTTCAGATTTCAGGTTCGGCGAAGGCGGGCTGGGACCTTTGTGCTGGGCATACATTTTGGAGACACACCACGGCGACGCCGCCACAAACATCATCCCCAATAGTGTGATGATGTTCCTGAAGTGTCGTCGTTTTGCCACGTGAATGTGTACCTGGGATGAGCTGTAAAGGTTCCGACTCTTAGACTTACACGCTTAAGAAAGGTTAACATCTACGCCGCTCTGACCAGACGCTAGAAAAGATCAGGCTGGCGGCCATACTTAATACCAAAGTGATCGTAGGCCATTCGTGTGGCAACGCGGCCGCGCGGAGTGCGATCGAGAAATCCAATCTGAATCAGGAATGGCTCATAGATTTCTTCCAGCGCGTCCTGTTCTTCCGCCAGCGCCGCTGCCAGCGTGCTCAGGCCAACAGGACCGCCATTATACTTTTGGATAATCGTGAGCAGGAGTCGCCGGTCCACTTCGTCAAAGCCGTGTTTGTCCACTTCCAGCATTTCCAGCGCGGCCTGCGCAGTGGTTTTGTCGATTCGTCCTTGCCCGCGCACCTGGGCAAAGTCGCGCACGCGGCGCAGCAGCCGGTTGGCGATGCGCGGTGTACCACGGGCACGGCCGGCAAGCTCAGCGGCGCCTTCGGAATCAATGGACACGCCAAGAATTTCCGCCGAGCGCTCCACGATGTACTTCAGCTCTTCATCGGTATAGAACTCCAGCCGCAGCAGAATGCCAAAGCGCGACCGCAACGGCGATGACAGCATCCCAGCCCGAGTCGTTGCCGCGACAAAAGTAAATGGACTCACATCAATGGTGTGCGTCCGGGCTGAAGGTCCCTGCCCAATAATGATGTCGAGTTTGTAGTCTTCCAGCGCCGAATACAGAATTTCTTCCAGCGCAGGCTGCAAGCGGTGGACTTCATCAAGAAACAACACCTGGCGGTCACGCAGGTTCGTGAGGATCGCCGTTAGGTCGCCCTTGATCTGTATGGCCGGCCCGGCGCTCTGTTGATAAGCCACGCCCATTTCATTGGCGATGATTGTGGCCAGCGTGGTTTTGCCCAGCCCGGGCGGACCATATAAGAGAACGTGGTCCAGCGCTTCACCGCGAGACTTGGCTGCTTCAACGGCAACTGCCAGATTCTCTTTTACTTTTTTCTGTCCGATAAATTCACGCAGGTAGCGCGGACGCAGCTTGAGTTCATACGACGCATCGTCTTCCGCCTGCACGGCGGAGACGAGACGGTCTTTGTCTTTACTTAGCGGTTTGTGCTCTGAAGCGGACACTATTGGCGATGGTAAAGCGAACCGCGAAAAAAAACCAGAAGCAGTTTGAAAGATACGTGAAAATTATCGCGAATTCGAGGGTATTCAACGCATGTAGTGCGGTTTGAAATCAGGGGGCTGAAAATCAATTGACCTAAATATTAATACGTCATAAGTGAAAGACATCTTACATTGCGAATGAATTACAGGTCGCGGGATAGGTATGAAAGACGAGGGCTCCATTGACACTGATGCCCAATCGGCAGCAAATCGAAAATTCATTCAGTGGCAAAAAAGGGACCCGGGTTTGTCGGCCCGGGTCCTTATTGACGAAGTTACGCGAATCGAGACGTTACTGTGTGGCAGAGCAGGAAGGCGCAGGGAAAGTAGTCAGCGCCTGGACGCCTGCGCCACCCGATCCCGTAGCAAAAGGACGTCCCGGCACAGCCCGCAGCGTTCCGTCACTCATGATCATCCATCCATCCACCGCTCCTTGGGCGATGAGTGAGCTATAAACGAATTTGCCGCTGCGAGTGGTGGCAATGGAACCCACCCAGTCGGTGGCGGCAAAGGGCGATCCCGGCACCGGTTGGAGCGAGCCATCCTGTCCCACAGCCAGCGATGACACTGCGGAATTGAATACGTTGCTGGTCAGCAGGTCCTGGCTGCTGGGCGTGAGTGTAAGCGCATTGATGGTGCTGGTGCCGCCGCTGGGAAATGGAGAGCCGGCAACCGGCGTCAAGCTGCCATCCGCCGCCATAATGAAAGCATCGACCAGATCAGAACCAGCGCTGGCAACAAACACGCGGTTGCTCGCGCAATTGCTGTCCACCGCCGCCGCTGCGCCGTTGGTAAGAAAGGGCGACCCGAAGACCGGTGTGAGACCTCCGTTGGCATCAATCGTATAAACGCCTACCGCATCCGTCGACTTCAGACCAACCAGAAGGAACTTTCCGTTGGCGGTGACTTTCACGCCTTCAGGAAACGCGCCACTATCGAGCGGCGAACCAGCGGCTTCTGTGAGCGTGCCCGCGGAAGAGATGTTGAAAGTGTGGATCAACGTTGAACTCTCATCCACCTCAAACAGAAAGTGGCCGTCCGGGCTGGCTCCCAGGGAGAGCGTATTGCCAGAATTTGCCACCGCAACGGTAAAAGGAGAACCCGGGACAGCACTGAGATTTCCTGTCCTGGGGTCGATCGCGAAAGCGCTAATAGTGCCGCTGCCTGCGTTGGCTGCATAGAGAAAGCTTTTTGTGCCAAGAGTCGCGGATGTAATAGTTTGAGGGCCAACGTCGCGGGCGCCGCCGTCTCCACCGGTAAGAAAGGGCGATCCGGGAATGAGCGTAAGCGCTCCGTTACTGGGGCTTACCTTGAAAACGGAAACGGTGTTGGGAGAAAAATTATCGTTGGTATAAACAAAGTTGTTTTGGGCAAACGCCGTGATGGCGAACAACAGAAGAGGACAAACGAAGCAGAGTTTCTTCATAACACACATACTCTCTATTTTTGGATTCCAGGGGAGAGTCGCTGGATATAAGTGCATGCTGAATGCCAAAACCAGCAGAGACACTCCTGATTGAGAGCTGGTTCACGGCTGGAAATCCTGAGTAGCGCAATGCCACAAGTGGGAATAGTGGGTCGAGTGGTTGCTAACGTTGGGTTAAGGTGCGAGTCCAAAGACGTGATGAAGCTAAGCGCTCACAGGCTGACGGTCACTTTCTTCTCTGTGTTGATACTGGCTGCCTGCACAAGCAGTTACGCTATCGACAAAACGCGCTATCGCGAGCTTTTCCAGAAGCTGAGTGAAGCGGCGAAGCAGAAAGACTGGCAGGGCGCGCGGGAAGTGTTGACTCAGATCGGACGCGAGCTACCCGCCCCAACGCCGCGTTATATGCTCAGCGTCGCGACCATCGAAGCGCGGCTGGGACATAAGGATGAGGCGCTGAAGTGGATTGAGAAGTATGCCGCAACCGGCATTAGCTTTGATCTCTCCAGAGATGAAGACCTGAAGTCACTAATGGCTGCAGGAAACGGAGCAAAGCTGGCCGAGCTGATGAAGGAACGCAGCCTGCCCATTAGCAACGCCGAGTTTGTCTGCGAACTGTCGGAGGCCGATACCATGCCTGAGGACATCGCGTATCTAAAGGGCGCGGATGCGAAATCGCCAGGCAGCTTTTATGTTTCCAGCATTCAGCACCACACCATCTATCGAGTTTCACTGGCCAAGGCGGGCACCCGGCAATGCAGCATGGAAGAATTGCCGTTGCCGACGGAAGCCAAACGCTGGCCCGCGCTGGCCATTTCTGCCGATCCCAAACGGAAAGTCTTATGGGTGACTGCTTCCGCCATGCCGGGATTCAGCGGCATTCCTAAAGAAGAGCAAGGCAAAGCCGTGCTGATGGAGATTGATCCGACGGGCGGCAAGGTGCTGCACCGTTTTGATCCCAGAACCACCGGCCCCGCGGTGCTGGGCGATATGTGCGTCACCGAGCAAGGCACGGTCTATGTAACGGACAGCATTGGCGGGGGCGTGTATCGGCTGCATGGAGATTTGCAGACAGCGAAGCTGGAAAAAATTGCCGACGGACTTTTCTCGCCGCAGACTCCGGTGCCGGCGCGCGATGGCAAGCGGCTCTTTGTAGCTGATTACACCATGGGTATCGCGGTGATCGATCTGCCGGCAGCCGGGGCCGCTCCGAATGTGTCGGCAAAACTAAAATACCTGCCGCATCCGGAAAATGTTGCCGTTGTGGGGCTGGATGGACTTTATAGCAACGGCGACTCGCTCATCGGCATACAGAACGGCACGGAGCCGGAGCGAATTCTGCGACTTCTCATGAACCCGGCGCAAACCGAGATCACCGGCGATCAGGTGATCCACCAGATTGGGCAGCTCGATCCCACACACGCCGTAGAAGTGGATGGATGGTTTTACGCGACGGCTAACGTGGGCTGGAGCAAAGTGGATGACAACACCGGCCAGCTCAGGCCGGGAGAAAAGTTCACTGCGCCGGCGCTGTTCAGGTTTCCTGTGGACGCGCCGTTGCACGCAAAATCGCCAGCTAAATAAATGCCAGGCTAGTCCCGCTTGGCGGAGACGCTTAAATCCTCAAAGCGCTTGGCGTCGTTCTTGAGCGATTCGGCGTCGGGCGAGTTGGGCGCGAGGACAAGGTACTCACGAATTTCACGGGCAGCGGCGGTGTAATCCTGCCGGCCGGAGTAAAGATAGCTCAGCAATATGCAGACTTCAGGATGGCCGTGTTGTGTATCCAGGGCCTTGAACCTTTTGGCGCTCTCTTCCGCGGGCGCAAATTTCTGCGAATTGTAATTGGCCGCGGCATTTAAAAAATATGACAGCGGATACGCGGCGGAATTCAGCTTGATCACCTGTTCGGTCAAGCGGATTGCGTCCTCCCATTTCTTTTCCTGTGACGCCATCATGGCCAGGCCATAGCTGGGATTTACAAACTGCGGGTCAGCCGCGATGGCCTGTGCGTAGTCTGCACGGGCAGTATTGAAGTCATTGTGCTCGCGATGAAGATCGCCCAGCAAGGACCATGCGGCGGCGAATTGAGGATAGATTTTCACGGCTTTGGTAAGCTCTTTTTCCGCTTCGGCCGGCTTTTCCACCTGGATCTTCTGCGCCTTTTCATAGGCGCGCATGGCATCCTTGGGCGCCGCCATGCTGGTTACACTGATGGTGGTTCCCCGGGCATTTCCAATCCGATTAAGAAAGATAGTGCCCACTTCATACTGCCATGTATCGCCGCCCATGTTCCTCAGGCTCACCACGCTGGATTGGTAGCCTGCCAGCACCGCGCGCAACTCACAGCCGTTCAGGTCAAGAGGCTTGAGGCTGTTACCGGATCGCGACTGTGAAGTGGGAGCGATGCGGCTATCATTTTCGCTGGCGTCCTGAAACGTAAGATTCAAGCCCAACTGGAACTCAAACTGCCCTTTTGTGTCGGCATAACCTTCACGCCGGACCGTCCCGTTGCAGACGCGCTCAATCGGGACTGGTTCAGGCAGCGTTCCGCCGCCCTGCAACAGAACCTTGCCATATACCCTTGCCATATACAAAGATTGGCTTTGTACTTGTGTCCGGGGCGCCCGGTGTTCTGGTGGACGGAGTGCTGCGGGAAGCCGCACCTGTTGAACCTGAGGAGCCCGTACCACGTTGTGCCGTGGCCGTTGACACAAGCAAAGCGATAACAATCATCAACCGCGTGCTGGACCTACCTGAGAGAAGTGCCATTGCAGCCTCCATCCGAAAATCGAAAAACTTTAAGTTAAAAAACCTATAAGTGCCGAGTTGGAGACACGTGAATGGTACGCCTTTTTCGGTTCCGCGAATATGGATGGCCGAAATAAAGACTGGAAGAGGAGTTCCAGTTGCTCCAGCTGCCTCATCCGCAATCAGAATATGTCCGGGAACTTTGGCCCGGCATCTAACCACTTATGGCAACCAGAGCAATATTTCCAACTTCGCCTGATGTGAGCCACGATATCGACGTCCTCTACCGTGACGGGATAATCGCAAAGAAGTCAGCATTTTCCCGCGAGTGGGTGGAGCAGCTCAGAGAAGACATGATGACTGCTTTCTGGGAAGCGATACAGCGTCCCGGCGGCGCTGTGGGACGGGGCCCCAGGCGCTGGTATGTGGAAGTGCATCCGCAGGCGATTAAGGGATTTGCGGATCTGGTGAGTCATCCCTGGATTCAAGCCATGGCTGAAGGGGTGCTGGGCCCGGAGTACCAGATCGTGGAAATTGGGTTTGATACTCCGTTCCAGGGGGCAAAGGTCCAGCCCTGGCACCGGGATTTTCCATCTCCGCCAGATTCCTACCAGGACCGCCGAATTACTTCGCTTGCGTTCAACCTGACCGGCGTGGATGTGACACAAGACATGGGACCCTTTGAAATTGCTCCGGGCACACAATGGGATGATGGCCGTGAATGGAAAGCAGAGATGTTTCCCGACCCGGCACTGTGGCAGCGTTTTGAGGAGCGGGGCGTCCGCAAATTTCCCCAAATGGGGGATGTTTCATGCCGCTCGGCATTAACAGTGCATCGGGGAACACCCACGCTTCACCCATTGCGCGACCAGTGCTGGTGCTGGGAGTTGACGCACCCGGCGCAGGGCACGCTGCTCTGCATGACATGATGGTGACGGAGGATTTCTACGCCACATTGCCTCAAGCAGTTCGCGACCGGCTGGTGTGCCGAGTGGTGGATAAGCTGGAGCCAATTACCCAAAAGCATGATATTGAAGGCCTGGTGATGGGGTGACCTCCCGCACTCGCAACTGATGAGGGTCGCGGGACACGGCCACCTGAGCGTGTCATTGTCCTGGTCCTGTGCTCTCGCCGGTATTCGGACCAAAGCCGCAGCGTCCGCGCCAGCTTTGCCGCGCCCGTTCGCGCTCTTCCGGCGTCATGCTTGCATAGCGTTCAGCCATACGCTCTTGTATGCGACGGCGAACATTGGGACGGCCAGAACGGTGAGCTCCAAATCCACCAAAGAGGATCCGGCAGAGCGCCAGAATTCCAAGCCCTTGCCAGAAGGTAATCTGATGCCAGCCGAACAAGCCCGGCAGCAGCCAGTTCCACAGGCGCATCACTATTTCGCCGCCGATGAAGATAAAGAGCGCCAGACCAAGAATGGCCGCTGGAACAATCCAAAATAATCTTCGTTTTCCTCTGGTCATATCAGTTCCCTCATACTTTCAAAAATTGTGGCTTCACAAATTATGCGTTCGTAAATTCGTCATAAATGCTTTGCAATCTCTCGCGCAGATGAAGCACCGCATAGCGTTTGCGCGAGAGCAGCGTATTGACGCTCACGCCGGTGTCGGCGGCCAGCTCCTTAAAGCTGCTTCCTTCTAGTTCATGCGCGACGAAAGCTTCACGCTGGTCTTCAGGCAGTTCGTCCAGCGCAAGCTCCAGTTCGTCCAGAATCAGATTGCGCAGATAAAGCGCTTCCGGTCCGGCATCGGGTGAGGGCAGCAGATCTTCAATCTGCAATGCCTCGCCTTCGTCATCCAGCAATGCTGTATCACTGAAGTTCTCCGGCTGCTTTTTGCGAAAAAGATCAGTGATGCGATTGCGTGCGACGCGAAACAGCCAGCCGGTTACGTGGTCAATTGGCATCAACAGGCGATTGGCTTCCACCAATTTGTAAAAAACATCCTGCAGAATGTCCTCGGCGTCACGCGGGTCAGCCACGCGCCGGCGGATGAAGTTGCGCAGCCGGGAGCCTTCCCGCTTCACCACTTCGGAGATCCGCTGGTCCTGTTCGAGTGCCATCTGCAGGCTCGCCATGTCCTTCCTCTAGGGATGTAGACGAATGAGGGGCGCGGATATTGTAGGGTGCTAAGTTGCTGAGGACGCCACCTCTGCCTGCGCTTTCCAACGTTGCGCGTTTACGCCGAACACAAGGAGCCACACGATGAGCGATAAGGCTCCCAAAAGGCCGAAAGCTGCAATGAAGGGAAACAGACGGTATCCGAGCGGCGGATACAAAAAGGTCAGCCAGCCCAAACCTCCAAATACCGATAGCACGCCCAGAATCCTAGGCAGGAACGTGGACCTGATAATGAGGTAGCCCGTGAGGAGTGCATAGAATCCGAAAAATACCAAAGCGATCCCGGCGCCGTGGTCATTGACCTTTAGAAAGAGAAGCGCCAGCGCCTTTAACTGTTCCGCGCTGAATACACTCAAGTAGTGTGCGCCGCCCAGGATGAACAAAGGAGTGATAAAAAAGAGACGGCTAAGGGTCTTGATCACGCAACCGGTGAGGCCCAGATACGCAGCCACCAAAGAGAAGCTCCTGCCCGCAGGCTTAAGGAGTTCGTAAAAAAGGGCTGTCATCGCGATCTGGCACGCCATTTCAATGAGGTAGGCTGCAAAACCCAATTGAAACAAGCTCCGGTGCGCGAGTATGTTGGCGGCCGTGGCCGAGGCGTCGCCGTTTACAACAAGCCGGCCGCTAACGAACCCCTCCGCGAATATCCCCGTCAGCATGGTGATGAGATAGAGCACCCCCGTAATCCTGGCCTTGAGACGCAGTGACGCTTCCCCAATCGATTGCGCCATTACATGTGCTCCCATATTCATTTCTCCTTGCTCTCGTTTGCCACCACGTTGTTCCTTCGCGCCGATCATGACGTCATCTATTTAAGCCGGCGCTGAGTAAGTCTCGCCGTTGGCTGGCGCCGGGTTTCGCTTTTGCGCACTTGTGAAGCGAATTCTGACTAGCCAGAAAACCATTATTAGTAGCGGCAATGCAGTCAGGAAATAGAGCGCGCCGGTGTTCCGCAAGAACGCAGGGAAGAGTTGCTGCCGAGCCAGGAACACCGAGCCTGCGGCGATCCACAAGCCAAAACACATCCGCCAGAGATGCCGCGATATACGTTGTGTGCCGAAAACCCCGCCGCGCAGCAGCATACGAACGTCTCCCGCGGCTGCAGACAAGGCAATTGAACCAAGGAAGAAGTGCATCACTGCGGGAACTCCATATTTCGCGCCGGTGAGGCTGTTCAATGCCTGTATTCCGCTTGTCATCATTACGGCGCCGACCGCCAATGGAATCAGCAACGCGACCCAATCGAACTTACTGGTTTCTCCGGCACGGCGTCTGATGGTCACCCAAGCTGTTGCCACAAAGTAAAGCGTGAGAGTCCCCGCAAGAACATTGGACGGCTGCGATTTCATAACCGCCAACCATGCGGCAGCCCCGCCCATGCACATCATTGAAACGGCGAATACCCTTCCTGCTACGCGATGCCGGCGGGAACCTTTGCGCAAAGCAAGGGCCAGGAAACCCGAGAGCAATCCAATGGCGCCTCCGCCAATATGAAACCGCAGCAGAGGGGAATACAGCGTTGCCGGCCGGCCGGTGAGCCTCAACAGCGCAGCTTTTGAATTTGTGTTCTCGGAATTAAGCGCAAATGCCTTGCGATAGTTCTCAATCGCCAGATCTTTGTTGTTTGCGGATGCATAGGCTTCTCCCAGGCTGTCATAGGCGTTGGAAGACTTGGGATGCGTCTCAACATTCAACTGAAAAATCTGAATAGCTGCCTGATTTTCTCCCTTGCGCAGGAATTGATATCCCAGATTGTTGGTATCTAAGATGCTTTCGGGCAAGCCTGGAAATCCGTGATCGCGCAGGTTGCGGTATTGCGCAACCCCCGCGTCAATTCCCTTGCTATTGATCGCCTGCGAGATGACGTCTACAAGTCTGGTGGATCTCTGATTGGCAGAGGCCCGTGAGGCGCTCTTGGTACCGAAGAAAATTCCAAGAACGACGACAAGGGCCAGTGCCAAAAGACCGGCAGTGATAATGATTCTGCCGCGGGTGGTGTGCGTAAAACGTTCCGATGAAGTTTCAGTCATAAAAATTCGACTTCCAGCTAGCTTCTTCTCAATCAGATCGGGCCACGATAGCGGCGCAACCGGACTGCGGCGAAAAGAAATGCAGCAGCTATGGCCAGTCCGATCCAAAGCCCCGGCTGGCTCAAGAAATGGTGCGGAATGAGGCGCATCGGATCCACAGACGCACCTGCGGCCATTGGCATCGCTGGATCCGTCGGCCCCATGAACCGTTGCTCCAGCAGGGCAAGGAAATGCGTGGTGTTAAAGGCAATCTTCTCGACTCCGCAGATCACGAATGGCGGCAAGACCGCCCAGAGAAATGGTGCGCGCGGTGCCCCGGCTGAAACCAGCAGCAGCCAACCGTAAATGGGCGCGTACCACAGGCCGTGAACGGTAATGATGTGATAAAAGAGTTCCAGCGATACGCGGAAGAGCGGCTCTTGGCCCCATAGCGCGCTTATATTCACACCGCTCCCCAGCAGCACTACGCTGCTCAGCAGCAGCATGATGCATTGGGTTACAAGCGTGATGGCGAAGGAAAGCAGCGGGATAACGATAAGTGGAATGCTCAGCTTGGAGAGCACAGCCGTGAGATCGGAAACCGGCAGAGACTTCCAGAACAAGATGCTGCGATCACGGCGCTCGCCGTACAGGGCCTCGAGCGAGTAGAAGATCCCCACAATCAAAGCACTTCCCATGATCAAGGCGCCTGATATTTCGTGAGGCATTTTGAAATTCTCATGCGTCCATGCCACGCCACGTATGTGGTACCGCAGATTGATCAAGTTAATCAGGAAGCCGAACAGAAATATCGTAGCGGCAATCAGGGGGAGGAAATAGATAGAACGGTTTTCCCAGATCTCACGTCGTACGGACCAGAAAAAGGACTGGGTGTAAGAGATCGTCCTGGGAGCGCTTGTCTGCGAGCTGAGCGAAGGCCCTGGCATAGCGATATTTGGGGTATTCATACAGCGGCTCCTTTCTGTTGGTCTATCTGATTGCCGACCACGGCCACAAATAAGTCAGCAATGCTTGGCGTGTGCGCCTCACCGAGCACGGCGAGCTGCTGACGGTCAACACGATCAAAAAGCAGGATGCTGCGACCGAGCACTTCACGCTCGCAGATCGGCTTGAGAGCGCGGGCCGCCGCGACTTGCCCCGGCCGCACCTCTAGTTCCACATAACGGGATTCGATCTCTTCCATGCTGCAATCGAGCACGATGCGGCCGCGATCAATAAACATAAGATCGGTGAGCACGTGCTGAAGCTCTTCCACCTGATGCGTGGTGACGACGATGGTGCGGTTGCGATCAAAGTAATCATTCAGCAGCGAGTCATAAAACTGTTTGCGATACAGAAGATCAAGACCCAGAGTGGGCTCGTCCAGCACCAGCAACTTCGCGTCGATGGCCATCACCAGCGCAAGATGCAGCTGGGCCACCATGCCTTTGGATAACTGCTTGACCTTGCTGTCGTGGCGAATAGTGGTCCTGGCAAGAAAAGCTTCGGCCCTGGCGCGATTGAAGCGCGGATGCACGCCGGCAACGTAGTCGAGCGCCTGGGAAACTTTGATCCAGCGCGGCAGGACGGCGACATCGGCAATGAAGCAGACATCGCGCATGAGCTGGTCGCGTTCCGTCCACGGATCGCGTCCAAGTACGCGCAGTTCTCCCTGATAGGGAGTGAGGCCGAGAATCGCGTTCAGCGCAGTGGTTTTACCTGCGCCGTTGGGACCGATGAGCCCGAGAATGCGGCCTTCTTCGACACGCAAATTAACGCCATCCAGCGCAATGGTTCTTCCGAATGATTTACGGAGACCGCGAGCTTCTATGCAGGCCATAGCTTCAGCGCTCCTCTTTTTTTGTGGGATTTAGGCCGGAGGGATTCGAGTCGGCACTTTTTTGCGGGCCGTCCTGGGATACGACATCGGAAGACGCCGGACGATTTGCGCCGTTCAGAAGGTCTTCCGCCTTGAGGCCGAGCCGCTGAATGGTGGAGTGGATTCGGGGCCAATCTTCCGCAAGAAACTTTTGCCGTTCACCCTGCAGCAACAATTTGCGCGCGCCGGGATTGACGAACATGCCCAGGCCGCGCCTGGTTTCGACCAGCCCATCATCCACCAGTTGCTGATATCCCTTGAGGACCGTGAGTGGATTGACGCGATATTCTGCCGCGACAGTGCGCACCGAGGGCAGCGGATCGCCCTCTTTGAGCACGCCGTCCAGGATCATCGCGACCACCCGGTCGCGAAGCTGGCGGTAAATCGGCTGGCTGTCATTCCACTCACGGTCCATCAGGGTTCCTGTTATTTCTGTGAGATTTCCGCTTGTTTGCTTACGCGCTGCAAGTCCATGTGCGCGCGCATGAGCTTGTCGCCCTTCATCTTAAAAGTCCAGTCCTCGGTGTGATGGTTCGCGTCGATAAAAGTGAATACCGCGTGTTCCATATGGCCGTATTGCGTGTTGCCGGCGATGTCAAGAAAATCGAATTCCACGGTCTTTCCGTCCGGCGACACCCGGGCCGCCATACGGGGCCGGTTTCCTGCGTCACAATAATGCGTGAGGATCAGACGATCATTATCCAGATAGAACATGGTAACTGGATGGTCGTATTTGGTGGGATCGTCTTTTCCGGTTTCGCCCATCTCATGAACAAGCGCGTTGCCGCGGGAGGTCACGCGCAGTGTGACATCCCCCATGGCGCCATTGCCCATTTCTTTCACGGGCGGATCTGTGGTGATGGAAGCATGCCATGAACCGGCGAGAGTTTTAAGTTGATCGAAAGATTTTTGCGCGTCCGATTTTGGTGCGTCGGATGGGGCAGCAGTATGCTTGTGCGCGTCAGACTGGGCAAAAGCGAAAGTTGAGATCGATAACAGAACGAGAGAAAGCAGAGTGCGAAGCGATTTCATGTGAATCCTCCTTCAAGCGGCTGGCCGCTGTACAGTGTTATAGTTGACTATAACAGTAAATCTGTCAAGAAGATTTCTGCTGATGGACGCTATACGCTTGGAAAGAAGGGACATTTTGTTGTTGAGAAGCAAATCAGTTTGTTGAGGAGCAATTTGGTTCAGGTCCCAAAATTCACGGATGAAGTGATTTTCCTCCGACCATTGAGCACGGAGGATGCGGTCGACCATCTCGCCGGTGAAGATGACGAGATGGCGAAATGGGTAAGCGGTGGACGGAGCACGTTGGCCAGCGTGGAAGCATTCATCCGGAACAACCAGGAGAGCTGGCAAACAGGCGGACCACGACGCGCTTTTGGCATATTCGATTGTGGAAGCAATCGCTTGCTGGGTTTCATTGAAGTGCACCTGGCGCGTCTGGTCGAGCCGGGCCAGGTGAATGTCTCTTATGGAGTGTTTCGCGAATGGCGACGCCATGGCGTAGCTTTAGCGGCGATAAATCTTATCGATGAATATTTGCGAACAGCAACAGAAGCGCGACAGATGGTCCTGAGAATCGCACCGGCGAATACTGCATCGCTCAAGCTGGCTGAAAAAGCCGGTTTCACTTTTTGCGGCTTGTTCGATGAGCCTGAAGGCCGCATGGCCCGTTATGTCCGAGAGATCAAGTCTTAAGGTGGCAGCTTTTCTAGCTTACCCGGACGTTTATTCCTGAACGCGCGTTTTTCACCCAAGGAAACATGCTTGTCGCAACCTGGATCCTTGCGGATTAGTCTGAGTTGGAATCCACTGGTTCCTTTGATTCCTTGCGCTGGAAAACAGTGGACGGCGAATTGGCGACTTTGTTTCCGGCATGGCAGTGCGGCCTGCGCGTAGTTACTTTCGTCACCCACCTTCGGGCTATTACGAACTGACTTTGGTCGTGATAAAAATTAGCTAACGATCTGCCGCTTCGTGTTTTCATCCGTCTCCCCTGACAACTTTTGCAGTTGAACCATTTCCCGGAATGAACCGGATGGTCGGGGTGATCTTGATGCGCTATGTTAGGTTCTTTTTCTCAATTGCCGCTCTTGCTGCGCTCAGCGCATGCAGCGGCACTCGCTCTCTGAGTGTCGGCACGAACGCTAATAACCTTTCTAGTGTTGCCGAGCACACGGTTGCCGGCCGTGCGATCTCCAAAGAGACGCCCTTGGCCACCGTACGCCCCGTGGCAAAGATTACTTCTGCTTCCCTGGCTGACAAGCTGATTGCGCTTACGTTTGACGATGGTCCCCGGCCTTATGTGCTGTTCGGCAGCAAGGAGAGCAATCGCGGTCCGGGGCTGGCGGATATTCTCGACCAGAACGGCGTGAAGGCGACGTTTTTTGTTGTCGGCTGGCGGCTTACACCTAAAACGTGGGGAGAGCCGAGGCATGAAGAAAATATCGGCGTTAGCTGCGTTGACGCAGCGGAGCAACTGATCCGGCGCGGCCATGAGCTGGAAGACCATACGTATAGCCATCTGGAGCTGCGCACGGCAGAAAAGAAAAACGGCGAGCAGTGGGTGATGCATGACGTTGATCGCGGAGCGCAGGCAATCAAGGCCGTTACCGGTACGCAGCCCCGGTACGTGCGCCCACCCGACTGGATCCTGACCGACGACGCGCGGCGCGACCTGCAAAAGCAGGGCTATCGTGTGCTGACTATTTCGCAGGAAAATCCGATGGCGCTGCGCGACGTGAACTCGCTCGATTATCTCTGCGCCGGCAAAGCTGTGGGATGTCCTAAGCCGTCTCTGCCCGACGCAGTGTTGCAGCAGATAGAGCAGCGCGAGAAACGCGGCGTCTACACGCATATTCTCGCTTTCCATGAGCTCTCAACGACAGCGGCGATCATGCCTCGGCTGATCACCGACCTGAAAGCGCGAGGCTATCGCTTTGTGGCGCTGACTGAGTACATGAAGCTGGTTGAGTCGAAGACGGGCGAACCGGTGAAGCAGGCGGCTATGACGAAACCGGCGAGTGTAGCGGCGTTGAGCCGCTAAACAGCCGTGCGCGTGGGCATTATTTTCTTGGCTTGCGCTCAATACATATCGAAGCTTCGCGATCACACCACATGGGTTCTGTAAACGCCCGATTACGCAGTCGAGCGCGAGAAGGCGCTAAAATGAGGGCGGAGCAGTGTTGTATCTTCTGCCATTCCTATGAATCGAAAAAGTCTATGATAATGAGGCGTCTTCCTCTAATCGTGGTCATTGCCGCGTTGATCATTTCGTCGATCGCTGCGCCCGAGGAGAAGTTTACGGTTAGTGGATTCGGAGGCTATCCGATCTCCAACAGCATAAGCTCCATGTGGCTTGCGGCGCCGGATCATCGTCCTCTAGTCATGGTTTATTTCCATGGACCGGAACAGTGGCACAACACAGAATGGAAAATCGATTCAAAGTTCGAGAAAGGCAAGCCGGGTTGGGCGGAACTAAAGTCGGAGAAGGCAACGCTACGGCTTTGGATGAACACGGAAACAGGAGAGGCTGAAGTTCAATCCGGTAAGTTCAAGATAAGCGAGAGCAATACTTTCCTTGTCTTGCACACAGGTGAGGCTTCAGTTTCGCAGAAAATCATCCCGCTTGGCGTCTTCGATCTGCCGGCGTCGAAGGAGCAGCCAGCTTCAGTTCTCCTGCTCCGAGTAAACCCACAACTGATGGAGCGTATCAATAAAGAAGCGGCCGCGGGTGACCATTAGCATTTTGTGAAAGAGCCGTCCGTTCCACTCATTGCTGGTTCTGAGTGCAATCACCTGTTTTCGAAAGCAGTCGCTCCGGCACCGAGTAGGTACCCGGTTACACCTTCACAAAAATCTTCTTCCTATACAAAGCCCAGGCGGCTAGCGTCCACAGCGCCACATAACACAGGGCGAAGGCCAGAGACGCATTCTTTTCTTGCGCCAGCGGCGCGAATCCGTGCTCGTATATCCAGGTCTGCACGGTGAGCCCGTCAGCCACCTTGATGATCGACCACAGTTTGCCGACGAACGTGGAGAGCGCATAGGCGAGAATCGCGTTCGATCCCAGCCACAGGAACGGCGCGCCCCACGCGTGCCAGCCGCGCATCTCGATAAGCCACCAGCAGAGCGCCAGCAGTAGGCATGCGGCCCCGGCGGTAAAAAGCACGTAGGAACTCGTCCACAGCGGCTTGGAGATGGGAAAAAAGAGATGCCACGCGTAGCCGGCTGCCATGCCTGCGACTCCTGCAAGGACAAGGCCACGTAGTTTGTGCGAAAGGGTTGAGGCGCCGCGCAGAAATTGTCCTGCGAGGGTGCCCAGCAGCGTGGTGGCAATTGCGGGGAGCGTGCTCAGCAGGCCTTCAGGGTCGAAGTCGCGGCGGTAGAGGTGGCCGAGCATCAGCTTGCGGTCAATGAATCCGGCCAGCGTGCAATGTTGCGTCTGCATCTGCGTTAACCACGCAGCGTGATCACATCCCGGCACCGGGACGAACCGCGTGACGGCGTAGTAGCCGGCGAGCAGCCCGGCAATCCAGATGACGCGGCCGCGAGTCGAGGTCCACAGTGTAACGGCCGACGCGAACAGATACACCACGGCGATCCGCTGCAAGACTCCGGGATAGCGCATGTGGGAAAGGTCGACATAGGGAAGGATGCGAATGGCGTAGCCGATCAGAAGAATCAGCAAGCTCCGCCGGGCAGCGTGCTTCATAAGCGACTGCCGCGAGTCGCCACGCGCGCGCCGCGCCGCAAACGACAACACCATTGACGTGCCAACGATAAACAGGAAGAAGGGAAATATCAGGTCGGTGGGGGTCCATCCGTTTGCGTCAACCCAAGCCTTTCCCGGATACCAGCCCGAAGGGTGCGCAGTCATCAGCTCGTCGGCGTGATCAAACGGCCAGTAAGCGGCTGCTCCGGGATTGTTCACCAGGATCATGCCTGCGATGGTGAGTCCACGGAAGATATCCAGCGATTCGAGCCGAGTTCGCGAGGTGGCCGGAGGCGTGATGCTGATTGCCTTTGGATCAGTGGTCGTGTTGTGTATCGAGGTGGCCATGCTTTGCGATGATTGTAGAACAGGTGGCCCGGCTGTTCAGGTTACGGCAGACCAAAGCGGATCGCCGAGATCGCGCGTGATCGGAGAATCAAAACTTAAACCACAGAGGACACAAAGGAACACAGAGGAAGATGGTTAGGTTGTCCAATTTTCCGTTTTCAGATTTTTGATGCGGGCGAAGACGTGATCATTGGTGACAAGCGTGGCGCCGGCGGCCAGAGCATGCGCCGCGATCAAGAGGTCAAGATTGCCGACAGGTTGACCAGCGCGTTCCAGGCCCGCGCGCAGGAGCCCATATTCCTGAGCAGCCTTTGAGTCCCACGGAAGAACGGTCACACGCAGGAGAAATTCTTCGATGACTTGGAGAAGCCTTTTGGCTTCAGGACGGCGTGCTGCTCCGTAACGCAATTCCGCCTCGGTAATGCTTGAGAGTCGCACCTGCGCCATGGGAATCCGGGTCAGCCGCCGGCGAACCGCGGGAATATTCCCTTTGATGATGTAACTTGCTGTGTTGGTATCGAGCATGTAGCAGACAGCCATCAGAACAAGTTCCGTTTTTGCGGCGGATGATCATCGCGCTCCGTCATAAAATCACCGGGCACGCGAGCCTCGTCGGCGAGCTCAAAAAAAGTCTCCCAGGAATCCGGGCGACGCGAAAGCACGACGTCGCCGGTTTGAGGATCTTGCCGGATAAAGACCTCTTTCTCTTCAAACCGAAATTCGGCCGGCAGGCGCACGGCCTGACTTCTTCCGTTGCGAAAAATTTTGGCGGTACGGCGCATGTCGGGCTCCTTGGTATATACCAAAGTATATCACACCGTTGCAGGCATTGGCGCTCCGCTGCGCTGTGCGCGAGCCTACGGCAGTAAGGAAGATTTTGTCTTAGCTTACCTGACATTAATTCCTCAGCGCGCGTTGCGCACTTCTGAAACATGCCAGGCTACTATCGGTCGTCCCGCTCCAGCGAGACTGGAGTTTAGGTATTGGCTGCCGTTTCGCAAACCGAGGCAAGCAGTCAAGAAAGTGAATCACGCTTTTACATTTCGCACTGCATTAGCCTTAGGGGTATCGATATCCGTGAACGCAAGGTCTAATTTTGCCCTCATATCCTCGTTGTTCTGTAATTTTCCAGCAAGATGGAGCTGGTGCAGCTCACTCCATATGGGATGTTGCGGATGCAAACTCTTCATTGCCCTCCCTGGGCGAACAATGATAAAACCATCTGTCGGGCCGATCTCAGTTGAGTACTTCTTCCGCGCAATTTCTAACGCCTCAGCCATATAAAGGAGGGTTTCTGGCAGGCCGGTAAATTCATCCTTATTCCGCCTATGCAGGTGATCAAATGCTTCGATTTCTCCGATTCCAATCACGCAATGGCTGCTCCAAACTTCAGTTACGCCGGCGCCGACCGATCGAATAAGAACCGGGGTATTATCGCTCACGAAGCCTGTCACAATGAGATAAGCTGGGTACTCGTCGGCGAGTTGTTTCAAAAATTTTTCCACGCGCCTGTATACCCTCTGATTGGGGTGGTTCAGCCACTCGTCAATCGTCATGCGATGAATACTCTCTAGTTGTTCGGAGCACCACATTCTAAAGTCGTACTGTCGCGCCTCACGAATCGCTAGCCGTACGTGGTCTCCCGCGAAGGGATTTGGAAGATCTTCAAACCGAGCGTATATCTCCGACACCAGCGCGGTGCAGACCGGTACAGTCCCGGAAATGGCGGCGGCGAAGTTCTTCGGTAGCAAGTCAAAAAGCTTTCCGCATTGATCATTGATCGTAAGCGGCGGTGCATTCGGATCGGACATGTAGCAACCGCGCCGATCTGCTACCAAAACAATGGCAGCTCCGCCAATGTAATTGCAGTCACATGTCGTTCCTATCGCGAGCGTCATGAGGGAGATGCCTTTCTAGCAATCGCTCCTTTTGGTTCGCGATTGGAATAAAATCAGAAGGGAATTTAAAGTAAATAATTGTGGTTTTCACAACGGCTCGGCCAATCTATTGCGCTCCGCTGTGGCCGTGCGCTGGGTCTGCGGCAGTATGGAAGGAATCTTTTCTCATGCTTGTCCGCCACTTATCCCTCCGGTGACGGTCATCGAAGGCCGCACTAAGAATGCCCCATGCAAGAACTGTGAAAGAAAGGTACCCGGCCCCGACAAGAGGCCGGGTGATTAAGGTACGACAAGTTTATGCAATCCTACCTTTGGCCATCTCCTCCACGATCTTCGTGACCTCGGCGGAGGGGCTTGGTTCTCTCGAAGGCAGTGACCGGGCTTCCGTCTCGTTTAGGACCATTTTCAAATGCCGCTTGAGGTATGCCTTGGTAGCCAACCGAGCTTGCCGGTTCGAGACCACTGAGTTGGCGATAATGCACACGTTTTCCCAGTCCTTATTTTTCTTACTCCAGTCAACTGAGGCTAGCCCCATGAGCCGGGATTTCCAGTTTTCTGGGTCCTCCTTCACCAAATCGGCACCGATCGCACCCAGCGCCCGGAGAACTACGGCATGCGAAGAAATGCTCTCCTGCCGAAGTTCCAGCGCCTTTAGATCCCCGTTCATCACTTTGCTCCAAGCTGGTATGGACTTGACCACTTCAGTCCAAAACTCAACCGCCAACCGCACCATCTCATCGTGGGACGGCTGGCTGCTGATGCGAACCTGCTTCAGCAATTCGTCGTTGGCATCGTACAGTGCTGCCAAGCTGAAGAGCTTTGGGGAGCGCACCGGCAGGGAGACTGCGTCCTTGTCCACCATGTTCTTGAACTCGGGCACCCGCTCTGATGCGTCGAGGGTAACAAGCGAGAGTACATCGCGTTTGTCATAGAGGATATCTAGCGACTTGGAGGTCTTAACCACGAATCGGTTAAGATCCGAGAACATCTGCTGGACCCGCTCCTTGCTTTCGTAGGGGAATAACAGCACGGAAATTGTTTCTTCTCCAATGGCTGGGTTCTCCTTGATCGCGGCAGCGATAGCGGCGCAGCGGTGCTGACCGTCATTGATGACGAAGTTCGCGTCCTCGAACTCCATCTCCAGCTGGCCAAGGCTACTCCCGTGAGCAACTGCATTGAAGTCCGCTTTATTCTTGTATGACGCCGTAATGGACGCGAAGAGGTAGCCGTCCTCATTGTCCAAGATGTACTTGGCGATGTCTGGAACCCGCTTCTTGTTCAAGATTCGCTGTTCGCGATCTTCGGCAGTAAACTCGGCCCAATCGCGGAACGTGAACATCTTGGGGATGGCGTTTAGCTTCATGAGGCAGGCGTAGTAAGTGCGTTGCCCAATCTGACCTTCCATAGCTGGAAATGTTACTTTCATGTTTTTTCTCCATTGAGCTCTGTACCCAGAATAGAGCGAAATCGCTCAGTCCAAGCTTGGCGAGCTCTGGATAGTTTTTTACCAGCTCCTGCTAGTAATGTCAAGAGCTCCTGTCATAAAATTTACGAGCTCTTAGATTACAGCTCATGGCCAACAAACAATGTGAAACTACATGGAATACATGTTGACATTGTATGAACAGTTTTAGTATAAGTAAATGATGGCAGATGAAACTACGTCAAAAATGTATGAATCGGCGCAAGATAGGCTTCTGGAATTGCTGCGGCAGGAAACCGAGATCAAAGAACAGATTTCACATTGGGGGCCGATTGTAGAACAGTTGGCCCACCTGACCGGTGAAACGCTTGACTCTAATATTGCGAACAGAATCAATGAGTTAAAGCACGTCGACGCTAGCGAAGCGGGAGCCGCAGGGGCAGGGCAAGAGATGGGGCTGACGGAGGCTATCCGGTGGGTGTTCCGGCAGCCGCTGCTTTTGCCGCTGACGCCGACCCAGGTGAGAAACCGCATGGCTGAAATGGGGTACGACCTGAGCAAGTACAAGCATGAGATGCCGCCGATTCACAATACGTTAAAGCGGATGAAAGAGGCGGGCGAGATTAAGGAGGTGGAGGGGATTAGTGGCATAGGGCGGGCGTTTGTCAGCGCAAGGCAAGGGACTTAGCCGCGAATTAACGCGAATGGACGCGAATGAACACGAATCAACACGAATCAACACGAACAAAACCATTCGCCGCAGATTTCGCAGATGAGCGCTGATCAGGGAAAACGCGCGAAAGGATTTACCGCAAAGGACGCTAAGGAACGCAAAGGGAACTATGAACCAACAAACTTCCAAATTGTGAGCGATGAAAATGAACAGCCAAGACTCCCCCATCACCAACTCTTCAACCGTAACCACCAGCAACGCCTCCCCAACGGCAACAACCAGCAACAGTTCTCCAACCGAAACCGGAAGATCAACCAAAGAAGAAATCATTAGCGCCATTAAGGCGTGCGCCGCGAAGCTGGGACATATTCCGAGCCAGGAGGAGATGAAACGAGAGAAAGGAATCAGCAGAAGGGTTTTTGCGATGCAGTTTGGCAATTACACGAAAGCCCTGCGCGCCTGCGGATTCGATGGCCAGGGCTCAGGATTCATGCTGAGCATGGAAGAGCTATTTAAGGAATGGGCAGGAATTGTGCGGGAAAGCAGAGAGGTGCCGAGCATTGCGGAGTATCAGCTGCGCAGCCAGCATAGCTGTGGACCGCTGCGCAACAGGTTTGGCTCATGGCAACATGTCCCGGCAGGGCTGTTGCAGTATGCGGAGAAAAACGGGCTGGAAGAGCAATGGGCCGACGTGCTAGAGATCACGAGACAGCATGGGCTGCGCGCGGCGGCAGGGGGTGCATCTCCAGGCCCCTGGAAGGGGTGGAATTCAGGCCCAAAAATCCTGAACGACCGCCCCGTTTATGGCGAGCCATTCCTGCGATCCGCGCTGGGCTTTGCCCCGGTAAACGAGATGGGCGTGGTATTCCTGTTTGGCGCGATGGCGGAGAAGCTGGGTTTCATCGTTACGTGGATTGGCACGCAGTATCCCGACGTTGAGGCTTTCCGCGAGGTGGCTCCAGGACGGTGGCAGAGAGTGAGGGTAGAAGTTGAATTCATGAGCCGCAATTTTCTACAGCACTTTCACGATCCGACGGGCTGCGACTTGATTATTTGCTGGGAGCACAACTGGCCGGATTGTCCGGTGGAGGTGATTGCGCTGAAGGGGCTAGTGCAAACGTACTCGCCACAGATATAAGCAGATGTGCGCTGATCAAAAAGCAAAGGCCTTTACCACAGAGGACGCAGAGGGCGGTAATCGCCGAGATCGCGCGTGATCGCCGGCATCGCCGTGATCGGAAAACCCAAAAGCTTTTACCACCGACAGGGGCACGGAAATCAGGAACCCGACACAATCCGAAATCTTCTTCAACCCTTGAGAGCAGCCGGAGCCGATCCCTCGCCCGCGAAGCCCGGAGTGAATGAAGTCCTGCTGCGGCAATTTCCGGCGACCTCGGGACAGCATGTCGAGGGGGTTGAATGTCGATTCGACCCGGGCGGCAGCAGATCAGGGAAGCAGCTGAGGGATTTACCACAGAGGACGCAGAGGAACACAGAGAACCACATCGGATCGGGTGATCGCCGTGGTCTGGTGATCGGGTGATCAAAAACCCGAAAGATTTCCGCGGATTGGCGCGGATGAACGCGGATGAACGCGGATAAGCAAACCCTTTTACCACAGAGGTCACAGAGGAACATTGAGGAGATCAGGGGTCGGACAGTTCCAGATCGGAACAGAGCTGCACCTTTCAGTGGGCAGATTTGGAGCCGGGAAGCAGCTGATCCCGTGGGGGTTACGGTCTGTCCCAGGGATTTCCCAAGTGTCCGAAAATGGGATACCCTCAGCTTACGTATCGCTGTTGGCTGCGTCCAAGTAATTGCAAGGAGAAGGGATTACAGAGGACAGAATAGATGCCGGCCGACTCAGCATTTATACGAGTGACGGTTGGCGCGAGCGGTGGTACAAGAAGCTCCCATTCTTCCGGAGAGATGGTGAGTCAAGCCCTAAGTCGAATTAACGACAGTGAGCTGATACGCGCCGCTCAGCGCGGAGACCGCACAGCTTTCGAGACACTGGTGCGCCAGTATGATCAGGCCGTGCTGCGCCTGGCCATGCACCTGACTGGATCGGATGCCGACGCGCATGACATCTATCAGGAAGCCTTTCTCAAAGCCTACAGGCATATTGGCAATTTCAGGTTTGAATGCTCATTTTATACCTGGATTTACCGGATCGTAACGAACCTGTGCCTGGACCATCTGCGCAAACGGCAGACGCGCAAAGAAGATCCGCAGATGGTGATGGATTCAAGCGGACAGCCAGTGGACGTGCTGGAACGCGTGTCGGATGACCGGTCTGGCGCGAATCCTGAACGCGATTTGATGCGTCGAGAGTTGGGAGCAAAGATCAACCAGGCGCTTACAAAGCTGACTCCGCGCGAACGCATGGTTTTTGAGTTGAAACATTATCAAGGCCTCAGGCTGCGGACTATTGGCGAGATGTTGAACACCACGGAAGAGACCGCCAAGAACACGCTCTTTAGAGCGACGCAGAAGTTGCGAGGAGCATTGGGGCCGATGAGGTGAGAAAAACAGTAGTTAGTAATTGGTATCTAGCTGGTTTGGATGACGCGAGCGGTCAGTGAGCAGCAGGCGGCATGTGCAGGCGCTAAAGCCCGGGGATTTTTAGCTGTATGGCACGCGTAAACGCGTGCCCTGATACAAAGCTGGGAATCTGGGAACCATGCTTTTATGAGTGTTGTCGTTTTTTGAAAAAAACAAGGTCCTTCCGGCCTACTCGCACGCTGAAGAATTCGCGTGCTCGTCAACGGCCGCCAGGATGACGAATCGAGAAGTTTGGGACAGTTTAAGAGTTGCGATAGGAACAAAATTATGAACTGCGATTGGACCAAAGAAAACGTTGTTTTATACATTTACGGTGAGCTGGCCGACGACGCCAAGTTTGAGTATGAACAGCATGTGCGGCATTGCCTCGGATGCAAGCGCGAACTGGAAACAGCACTTGCATTCAAAGAAAGCATGGCTGCGGCGCCGGTAAAAGAAGTTTCGCCCAGCTTTTTGGCAGCCAACAGAATGCAGTTGCAGGAAGCTCTGGAGCATGCGGAGCAGTCGCGCAACATTTTCAGCTCGTTCATCTTTGACGCCACAGGATGGTTCCACCAGATCAAGCTGGCTCCGGCCATGACTGCCGTGCTGCTGATGCTTGGCTTTGTAGGCGGCGTGGGCACAACGTACAAAATGATGGAGGCGAAGAGACCTCCGATCACGGCGAGCGGCGGCACCGCTACGGTTGATGTTCCGGCGGAGGCGAACATTGGGTCAATTGAATCGATTACGCCAAGCGCGAATTCCAACCAGGTCCAGATCAAATACAACACGTTGCAGCCGCAAATCCTGAACGGATCGAGCGATGATCCGCGCATACGGCAATTGCTGGTGCTGGCGGCGCGCAACACGCGCAACCCCGCGATTGCGCTGGATTCCATTGACGTGCTGACCCATGGCTCAGAAGATGACGCGGTACGCGAAGTGTTGATCGAAGCTTTGCGGTATGACAAGAATCCCGGCGTGCGTTTGAAGTCACTGGACGCGCTGAAAGGCTATGTCCGTGACGATGTGCACGTCCGCGATGCGGTGGTAGAGGCTTTGCTGCATGACAATAATGCCGGGGTGCGCCAGGAAGCCATCAGCCTGCTGGACGCGGTGAAAGCCGATAGCAGCGTGCGCTCTGCCTTGACGGTCCTGGCCGAGCGCGATCCGAACAAGTTTATCCGTGACGAGTCAAAGAGATATCTGGCAAGCATGCCGCACCTGGATTAGGGCAGCAATTAGCAGTTGGCAATTAGCTTTGTTTGAAGGATGAAGGCGACTTGGAATCGGAAGGGGAAGGTTTGTAGCGCATTAGGAATGCGCTGATCGAAAGAGAAGAACTAGGAACGATGAAAAAGCATCTCCAACTCGCGACGATGATCTTGACGGCTATGGCTGCCGCGATCGCGCAGAGCCCGCGTCTATACCATGCGCAAGGCAATGAGTGGATACAGGAAGTTTCAGGAACGTTTTCGGCGGGCAAGACGGTGAAAGTGAAGTCGAGCAGCGGGTCAATTCACATTGAGGGCGCGCAGCAGAATAACGTTACGTACACAATTCGCGAGCATGTCCACGCTGCCCGTGAAGATCGCGCACGGCGCGAGTTGAGCCACATGAAGTTCACCACATATAGTTCCGGCGATGCGGTGGTGTTGCAGGCGGACTGTGAAGGATCAAACCAGGGCTCGATTGATTTTGATATTAAAGTGCCCGCGCAGACGCAGCTGGTGCGCTTGCAGACGGAAGGCGGCGCGGTGGCGGCAAAGAATTTGTCTGGGCGCGTGGAGGCGAAGACGGGCGGTGGCGGAATCCAATTGGACAGCATCACCGGCGTAATCGCGGTGAGCAGTGGCGGCGGAAATATCGATATCGGCAAAGTAGGGAATGACGTGGAAGCTTCAACCGGTGGCGGAAGCATCCGGCTATTGTCGGCGGCGGGGCACGTAACGGCGCGGTCCGGCGGCGGGAATTTGAACATCGGCTGGGCCAAGGTGATGACGCTGCAAACGGCCGGCGGGTCTATTGAGGTAACGAAGTGCGATGGCAAGATCAAGGCGGAAACTGGTGGCGGCAACATCCAACTGAATGATATTGCCGGCGCGGCGGAAATTGAGACCGCTGGCGGAAGCATCCACATTGGGCCGGCCCGGGGCGGAGTGCGCGCGGAAACAGGCGCGGGCGCCATTATGGCCAGGCTAGCGTCGGGCGGCGAGCCATTTACGGACTCCAAGCTGGAAACCCAGATGGGTGACATTATCGTTTTTGTGCCGGAAGGCCTGGGCGTGAACGTGCGCGCGACGGTGGAAGCGGCACGGAGTTACGGGATCCGCAGTGAGTTTGGCGAACTGAAGATTACTCATCCTTCAGCCACCATGGGGCCGCGCGAATTTTTTGCTGAAGGAAGCCTGAACGGTGGCGGCCCGCTGCTGCACGTCCACACCACGGCGGGAAATATTGAGATTAAGAGAGAAGCAAGACCGTAGCACAAGACATTTTGGAGCAATCCCTATGATTCGGAAAAAAACAGTCGCGCTGTTGCTCGTTGGACTGGCGATGCCGCTGATTGCATCCCAGCCTTCGTCCACACCGGAGGCGCTTCCCCACACGGCAGAAGGTTACTTCTCTGCCGCAGGCCGGTCATACCTTGGCGTTGATATTCGCGACGTAACGACAGACCGCATGGCAGCGCTCAAACTGAAAGAAGAGCGCGGAGTGGAAATCACGATGGTGGACGCTGATGCGCCTGCGGGCAAAGCCGGGTTGCGCGAACACGATGTAATTCTCGATTTCAACGGCACTGCCGTTGAGAGTGAAGAGCAGATACGTCGCCTCATTCGTGAAGTGCCGCCCGGACGCACGGTCACAATCGGCATAAGCCGTGATGGCGTTCCCATGAAGATCAGCGTTCAATTGGCAGACCACGGCGCGGTGGTGGCGCAAACTCTTCCGCGCATCCTTGTACCCACTCCTCGGGCCGGTGAATTCCCTCGCAACAGCATGGACCTGCCGTTCCAGATTCAAACATACTCTTCCGTACTCGGCGTGCAGACGGAAGGGCTGACGCGCCAACTGGGCGAATACTTTGGCGTAAAAGATGGAGAAGGCGTGCTGGTGCGCTCGGTAGAAAAAAACAGCGCTGCGGAAAAAGCCGGACTGAAAGCCGGCGACGTCATCGTGAAAGCCGACAACGAAAAACTCACTGACCGTAGTGATCTGAGCCACATTCTCCGCAACCACCGCACAGGCGGCAAGATGACTGTTGTTGTGATGCGGGATAAACACGAGCAAACGCTCACGGTAACGCTGCCAGACCGCGGCTCGCGGGATTCGTCCTTCCTGAATCTTGATGCCGAAGCACTCCAGGCGTCTCTCGCCAACGCGGAAGGCATGTTTCAGGCTTTGGATACTGACAATATCATTTTCCTCAATGAGAACATGGCTGCGCTCGGTCGCAACAAGTCCCTTCTGGATATGGCGCAGCGCGGGAGAGACTTGCTGGCATCGCCTGAAATTCAGAAGGCCATGCGGGAAGCGCAAAAGGTTTTGCAGGATTTGAAACTCGGCTCCGATCCCATTTAGACGTTCTTTCATGCTCCTTTATCAGCTTGAGCGTGGCCATCGTGGTCACGCTCTTTTTTAGCGCCCGTGGCCGATTACTGCCCGCCATCAAACAATCGACAGACACGTCTACCGATCTTCTCGCTCGGAGGCGTTGCGCGTTTGGCTGAAATATTTCAGTATATTGGCAACACCATGAGGTTGACGGTGATCTATGTACGCGGGACAGTGTTGGTCATCTAAAAACTCAAGGAGGGTACATGAATAAGGTATTTGCGTTTTTCACTATACTATTTGCGTTCACGTTCCTGTCCGCGGCCCAGACCGGCAGCACCCCCGGCTCAACCGGCAGTGCTCAGGCAGGCACCGGAGACCAGTCGATGGACAAAAAGGCATCGCCTAAGAAAGGGGCTGCGGGAAGCGCAACGCTTACCGGCTGCCTCAGCGGCCCAAATGACGAAGGTGTTTACGAACTGAAAAACGGCAAGAAAGAGGTCGAGGTCGGCGGTCTCGACGATTTAAGCAAACACGTCGGCCATAAGGTCCGGCTGCACGGCTCCTGGACCAAAACCGGCTCCGACATCGGCGAAAAGGAAGGCTCTGAAAGCAAAGGCAAGGAAGAAAAAGGCGAGCGCCACTTCAAGGTAGCGTCCATCGATCACATCAGTGATACTTGCGCGGCTGGAGCAGCTGAAAAAGGTGAGCATCACAAAAAAGGCACAAGCCAGCCCAGCGCCACGCCCAAGCAGTAACACACTCTCAAGAGCGCAGCCTTCGAGGGCTGCGCTTCAGTTCCCAGGGGGATGCAGATCCAGCAGCGTTCGCGGATCAAGATATTCTCCGCGCCAGCGCACGGCAAAATGCAGGTGTGGCCCCGTGGAGCGTCCAGTTCCTCCGCTCAGGGCAATCAGCTGCCCCGCAGCCACCTTGTCGCCTTCTTTTACCTTGAACTCAGAAAGGTGCATGTAGATTGTCAGCAAGCCCTGGCCGTGGTCCAGCATGATGCAGTTTCCTTCGAAATAGAGCGGCCGGGCCAGTATCACCGTGCCCGCATTCGTCGCGTGGACCGGCGTACCAATACTGGCGCGGAAATCCAATCCCAGGTGCTGGCTCTTTTTAACGCCGTTATAAGTTCGGGAGCTGCCGAACACCCCTGAAGTCTCAGTCTGTGTCGGAGGCTCAAATGCTCCTGACCACAGCGGATTCGGATCCGTGGTCGCAAATGCCTGCTTCTTTGCGGTGTCAGCCGCGGCAATCACTGGCTCCGTTTCCTTGGGTGGCTCCACAAACGCAGGCGCCACTTTAATCGCGCTGGTAGGATAATGCGCCGCGCTTACATGCACCAGGTAGCTCATGGCGGTATCTTTCGCGCCTGGGCCCTTGCCCTCGACCCGCAACGTGTACGTGCCCGGCTTGGTCGCCAGACTCACACCCGCAACCGCGTACCAGCAATGGCATGCCTGACTGGAGCGAAAAGAGAATTCCTGTCCCAGGAAATTGCCCTGCACTTCGCTCAGCCGAAGCGGGGCCGTCACGCGAAACAATACTGGCGACCCGTTGACCAGCTTCACGGGGTCCCACTGCGCACTCCATTTTGCTGCTGGAGCCGCGCCAACAGAAAAGCTTGCCGATAGCATAAGAGCCAGAGTTAAAAGTTGTCGGCGGAAGAAGAACATAATCGATATCACTGACATAAGCTGCAAAGCCGACCTCAATTCAGATCGGCTCTATCAGTGTTATCAGTGTAAATCAGCGGCAAAACGCCTTAGTCCGTCCAGCGTTTAAAGATCAGTGACCCATTAGTTCCGCCGAACCCAAACGAGTTGGAAAGCGCAACATTCAGCGGCGCTTTGCGGGCGACGTTCGGCACGTAATCCAGGTCGCATTTGGGATCGGGGTTGATGAGGTTGATCGTCGGTGGAAGAATCTGGTCACGGAGCGCCAGAATTGTGATGCCTGCTTCCAATCCGCCTGCGCCGCCCAGCAGATGGCCCGTCATGGATTTCGTGGAGCTCACGGGAATTTTTGTGTCAGCGCCAAATGTCCGCTTAATCGCCATGGTTTCCAGCGCGTCGCCAATTGGTGTTGATGTTCCGTGGGCATTCACGTAATTGATATCGGACGGACTAAGCTTCGCGTCATGGATAGCAGCGGTCATCACGCGCCAGCCGCCTTCGCCTTCTTCCGCAGGCTGGGTAATGTGGTAAGCATCGGCGCTCATGCCGTAGCCGATAATCTCAGCCAGAATTTGTGCGCCGCGCTTCTGTGCCGTCTCCAGATCTTCCAGCACCACAATGCCTGCGCCTTCTCCGATCACAAAACCGTCCCGTTCGCTGTCCCACGGACGGCTGGCCGTTTCTGGATCTTCATTGCGGGTGGAAAGCGCGCGCATGGCGGCGAATCCGCCAACGCCCATCGGCGTGATGGCCGCTTCTGATCCGCCGGCAATCATCACATCCGCATCGCAGCGCTGAATAATCTTGTAAGCGTCTCCAATGGCATGTGCGCTGGTAGTGCAGGCCGTGGCCGTGGCCTCGTTCGGTCCTTTGGCTCCATAGCGGATGCTCACATGCCCAGCCGCCAGGTTCACGATCGCGGCTGGAATAAAGAAAGGAGATATTTTGCGCGGGCCGCCTTTCAGCAGCTCTGCGTGCTCACGTTCAATCACGTCAAAGCCGCCGACCCCGGAGCCAATGTGCACGCCCACGCGCGTGGCATTTTCCGGAGTGATCTTGAGCCCGGACATAGACATCGCTTCATCCGCAGCCGCCATGGCAAAGTGGATGAAGCGCCCCATCTTCTTGACTTCTTTTTTCTCGATGAATTTTAGAGGGTCAAAGTCTTTGACTTCCGCCGCAATCTGGCACGCGAACTGCGTGGTGTCAAACCGGGTGATTTTGCTGACGCCACTTTTTCCGGCAACAATGTTCTGCCAGACCTCGGTGCTGGTCTGCCCCAGTGCGCAGATCAGCCCCATGCCCGTTACAACAACCCGCCTGGCCAATCACTTGCCGCCTTTCGCGTGCTTTTCAATGTAATCAACCGCGTCTTTCACGGTGCGGATCTTTTCCGCATCCTCGTCTGGAATCTCAATGTCAAAGGCTTCTTCAAACGCCATGACCAGTTCCACTGTGTCCAGTGAATCCGCGCCCAGATCGTCCACGAAGGAGGCATTGGGCGTAACTTCGCCTTCGTCCACTCCCAGCTGCTCAACAATAATTTGTTTCACTTTATCTTCAACGGCTGCTGCCATAGGCTTAGTGTCTCCTTCTGTTGTGTGCTAACAAATCTGTGCTAACAAAATGTACTCAAAAATGTATGCTCAAAAAGTTCGCTGAAAATTCCGGGCCTCTTATTGCTTTACTGACTTCGCATTTTTCTGGATGTAATCAACCGCGTTCTGGACGGTCACAATTTTTTCTGCATCTTCATCCGGAATCTCGATGCCAAAAGTTTCTTCCAGGGCCATGATCAATTCCACGCGATCCAGCGAGTCGGCGCCAAGGTCATCGACAAACGATGATGTCGCGGTCACGTCCCCCGCGTCAACGCCCAGCTGGTCCACGATAATCTGTTTTACCTTGTCCTCAATACCCGGCATAGAGGCTCTCCTGCAAACATGTCAAACCGGCTAGTGTAATTGCTCTAAAAATGCTGTGTAAAGGGCTAAGCGTCAGTTTACTGACGCTTAGCCAGTATCAGCGCCTAGCGATTCGCTTGCGAATCGCGGGCCTTTAGGCAGACGTTCATCGCGCCTCAAAAAGCTTTTCTCGCCACCACCAGTGACTCCGGCATCGGCTCCAGCGGAACCAGCCTCGGCGCTTCTAATCCGGCATTGCGGCACATCGTGGCATACTCCGCAAGAGTGTAAGCGTCTCCTTTCGGAGTGTTGCCAAGCATGGTCAGGCCGAACATTGCGGGTATGGGTGGTGAAACACGATCATCGTTGGGCACAAACTCTAAGATTATCACCTGCCCGCCGGGGTTGAGAGCGGCATGGGCCTTTTTCAGCATTTTTTCATTCTCAGATGGGTCGAAATGATGCAGCAGGTTGGTAATCAGGATGGCGTCAAAGCCCGTGCCGTAGTCCACATCAAAAGCGCTGCCAGGCAGCAGGTGATATCGATCGGCTAATCCCTGCCTGGCAGCATTGTCCCGGGCTACTTCAAGCACATTGGGCCAGTCCAGCGCGTAAATGTGGGCTTGGGGCAGCCGCTGGGCCACTGTGATACCAAAGAGACCATGGCTGGCCGCGATATCCAGAATCTTGGCCGATGGACGAGCCCCGAGATCTCCTGCCAGTAACCCGGCGATCGCCTGCGCTGCCGGAACCATGATCGGGGCCATGCCCTTGGCAAATTCTATCCAGATTGGGTCGTCCGGCGACAACGTGCTGTGCTCTTCCGGCGATCCGCCCTTTCGTACCGCTTCGCCCAGATGCTCAAAGCTCGCGAGTTGGGTGGGGTGCAGCAGGAAAATGAATGCCAGACCAAGGTAAGCGGGTGATCGACTGTCCAGAAAGAACGCCGTATCAGGCGTCAACGAATAATTGTTGCCGCTTTTCGCCAGGAATCCCATCACCACCAGCGCATCGCTCAAAATGCGCACGCCACGTTCGGCCGCGCTGCAAGCTTTCGCGATTTCGGCTGCCGTGTGGCTGCCTTTGGCGATTGCGGTGAACAGATCGATATCCACTGCGGCTTTCAAGGCAAACGCGCGTTGGTGTCCTTGAATTGTATTGAATATCTGGACGGGGCTTGGTGGTGTGGCCGGCATTTGCTGGGCTGACATCTAGATAAAATCTCCTTAAACCATTCTAACTGTTTGACTGTAATCAGTTTTGAATAAGCCGCGCAATCCCACTACCCACATCACCGTCATCCTGAGGTCTGTAGGCGAACCAGCGTTTTCAGGTCCCAATCACGCTCGCCGTTGGCGTAATTGGGCAGAGCGGGTGAGGTAGAGACCGAAGGATCTGCGTTTTCCGGTTCGAGAGCGGCCGCAAGGTCTCCGGCCTGCTCACACTCCGCCCCGTACGCGTGTTCGCTGACTCGGCGTCGGAATGACTCGTCAAAAGTTGGATCAGTTTCCGAGGACATTCAAAATCTATTCCACGACTAACTGTTTGCGCGCCTTTCAGAGGTGCAGCAATGGGCTTTACAATATAGCCTTGTCCGCCCCGAAATTTTTCCTCAAATATACTGCCTGGCTTGCGGCTCTCAAGACCCTTGGGGCATGGGGCGTCTTTATCATCTCCATTCTGGATTCCGCGGCTTTCGGCGTTCCCATGGACCCGTTGGTCGCCGGATATGTTTACGCCAATCCGCATAAAGCATGGCTCTATTGCCTTGCAGGGTCGATAGGCTCGGCCTTGGGAAGCCTCGTCCCCTACGGCCTGGGACGCGCTGGCGGCGAACTCTTTCTGCTCAAGCGCATCAATGAAGCGCGCCTCAGGCGCATTCGCGACCGCTTTGAGCGCCAGGAATTTCTGGCCCTCATGGTTCCGGCCATGCTTCCGCCGCCGACACCCTTTAAATTGCTGGTGTTTTCCGCCGGAGTCTTTGAAATGAAGCCCGTCGCGTTCCTTATGGCGATTATTAGCGGCAGGCTGGTGCGATTCGGCGTGCTCTCTGTCCTGGTTGTGATTTTCGGGAAAGAAATCGTTGACGAGACAAAGACCCTGATCAAAACCCATCCGTTGTATCTGGTTCTTCTTGGGATTGTATTGATTTTGGTTTGTTACCTGGTCTATCGATTACTGCGCCAGCCGGCAAAAGAAATCGCGGAAGAGATCAAGCATGAGGAAGAAGCGCAAGCTGAGAAGTGATCAATCCCACACGAGCAGCCTAGCGTCCGTGAAAAAGCTAAACCCAACGAAGTGCCATCCTGAACCGAGCACAGCTAGGCTGCCCGGAGCGTATATGGTCTTAATCGCGAAGGTGAAGGATCGGCTCCGCTGCTGCTGAAGGAACACCATACTGCCACTTGATCGCTGTGCGAGAATTCGTCAGTTACCAAAAGCCGAAATCCTACGCTGCGGCGCTCTTGCCTTCAGCAACCGGATGAGTTTGCGCCACCAGCGCCCCGATCCCAAAGAACACCAGCGAGAACACCACATCAGAGATCATGCCATTGCGGAAGAATGGAATTGCCTTGGTATAGCACTCAATGAGGCCGGAAAGGTTCTTGGCATAAGCGATATTGCCGAACGCCCAGACGGCAAAATTGCTGGTGAGGAAAAAGCCGACGCCCGTTCCCAATCCTGCGCCAAAAACGTTCAGCGGCTTGATGCGATCACGGAGGAAGAACCCGATGAAGCACGGAACAAGGTACCAGCTCCACATCACGATTTGGTCCAGTGCAAATGGAATCTGATAAACGCGCAGATTCAAATAGATATCCGAACCGATCAACAGCGCGGCGGGAATCCAGAAGTGCTTGCGCGGCATGCGCGATCCAAAAAACAGCAGTGAAGCGCCTACCAGGCTGAAGCCCAGGGTGGCGAACGCGCCGGTACCGGCAACTAAACGCAACAACACTGCGAGAACCACGAATAGATAAGCGAGCATACGCACCTCAGAGTAAGTATTGTGACGGTTTCAAATGGCAAACGTCAAGCATAGCCTATTCCCGACTTGGCACTAATCCGGCTGCGGTGTTCCTGTACGCATCTTTTCCACCCGGAGTTGCTGATCCAGCACCACATAGCCAGCCAGCGTGGGCCTGCGATGCTGGGCGACAGCTTCAGCGCTCTCAAACCGCAAGTCTTCAAACTGCGCCTGAAATCGTCCGCCCTCCAGCTTTTCCAGGGTCACCAATGGATACTGCGCCCAATCCAGGTAGACGCGGCCCAGACGCGACTTCTTGGCCGCCAGCGATGCCGGCGTCTCTTCCGGCTTGTAGCGCACAATGGCCAGATTTTGCGGATCAATCTCACCCGAACCGGAATCCACCGGCGCCATCTCAAAAAAATCCTGCGTCTCTACCACTCCATTCCACGAGAAAGGATTGATAGGCTTGGGAAAAGCCGAGGCGCGCAACGGATCTTCACCATGGTAGGTCCGCGCATTGAGCGCATTCACCGCCCGTCGATGCTCGAAGTCCCGTACGAAGATCACCACACCCAGGCAGATAAGAGCAAAAATCGCCGCGCCGCGTCCCCGAAACTGCGGCTTCCGCGATCCAATCTCTTCGGTGACCAGTGCCATCAACGCGGGAAGCACCAAGGCCAGAAACATTGCCAGCAGCATAATAGGATCCACAATAAAAACGATGTCCCACGAGTACCATTTTTCATTAAATGGCGCGAAAGGACGCACGCCATAGTTGTTGGTAAAGTCCTGAAACAAATGCAGCAGTGCTCCCAGCAGGGCGTATCCGTAAAGCATCTTCCAGTTCGGAGCCAGCTTGGGCAATGTGCTGCCTGAAGCGCTTTCAGCCACGCGCTTCTGCCGCGAGCTTCTCCATCGATGGATGCCGTAAACGAGCGCGACCACCGCTGCAGCCAGGAATGGCGCGCCAATCAGGCTGTGCGTAATACCCCTGTGGTGCTCCAGGCCCGTAATTGGGCCCCAAATATAGGTAACCGAATCGATGTCCGGGGCCTCAAACGCAAGTACCAGGGTAAGCGTTGCCAGGGCGGTTTTTCGATTTAGTCCGGCGCGGCTCACGCAGGCGCCGGTCAGCATGTGCGTGACAGGATCCAGAGAAATACCTCAGAAACAAATTAGCATTTTAAACATGGCGGCTACCCGCGCCTAACGCCTGCAGCAACAACATGGCACGGCAGTTTGTCGCATCTCGGCGTGTTGTGGAGCTGGTCAAGAAAGTGGAATAATGTATGTCTCGCATGAACGTCTCACAACCCAATACAAAGCTTCTCTTGTGTTCCCGCCATAGCGATTCGGTCCTTGCCATGCAGCGCGAGGTATTTCGCAAGTCTGGGTATGAGATAGTCGCGGCAGCTGCGAAAGAGGAGATCCAACAGCACATTGAAAATAGTGAGTTCGACGTGATCATCCTGAACCACACTCTTTCTTTTGCGGAGCGCAAGACTTTGGCCAAGAAAACCAAGCAGCGCAATTCCAAGATTGGAGTCCTGGTGCTGCACCATAGCGGCTCGCTGGGAAATCCCTATGTCGATCTGGCGGTGGATTCGCGGGTCGGCGTAAAGCCCATGCTGGACACGCTGAAGCGCATTGAACGTATGCGCCACGCCCGCACTCACCACAACCCAGATGGAGAAGCCAAATATGTTGTGCTGGCTGACCTGAATCGCAACTACACCTTTGCCACGGATCCTGTTTGTGAATTGCTGGGCTATGACCGCGCCATGCTGATGGAACTTCGTATTGATGACATTGTGGATGGCTCAACCAACGTGACGGACCCGCTGTTCCGCGAATTTCTGTCCGAAGGAACGCAGACTGGAAAGATCGCCCTTCGGCATCGCTCGGGCAAGAAGATTCAGGTGAAGTATTCAGCCGTGATTGAGCCCGACGGATGCACGATCGCATACTGGGAGCCGTTAGACGGCTCCGCATCGGTTTGATTCCATTATTCCATCAACAACTTTACTGGCCTGCTCTCGATAGTCAGCTCCGCCGGCAGCACGCCCAGCAACTCGCCATCTGCCTGGGAATGCACAGTCCGCATGCCGGGAATCGCCGTACACTGAAACCATTTGGTGTGGATGGCATCCACGCCGTTCACTTTCCAGTTGCGCCCTGTGGCCACGCTGGCAAAATATGAGAAGAAGCGCCGGATTTTATTGGTTCGAAAAAGCAGCAGGCAAAAATCCGGTCGCCAAAGGCCTGTCCCCAGCTTTACCCGGCTCAACAGCCCCGGAAATTTACCGGCGCGGACGCACATCGCCAGCATGGCCCCGCCCTGATGACGATTTCCCTGCTCATCTTTCCACTCAACTTGAAACATAGGATAGCGGCGGCGCAGGGCCATACGCGCCATTTCCAGAAAATATGCATTCCGGCCCCAGAATTCTTTCGCTTCCACTTCCGTGCGGTACATCAACTCGGCATCCGCGCCCACGCCTGCCGCGACCAGAAAGTAACGCTTCTGCGGGCCGTTTTTTCCCTGCGAGCAAATCATGCCAGGATGAAACTCCCGCGGTTGATATGCCAACAGTTTTTTTGCCGCCTCTACCGGATCAGAGGGCAATCCCAGGTCTGACGCCAGCAGATTTCCGCTGCCCAGCGGCACCAGCCCTAACGCCACATTTGCTGGGGCTTGTGTAACCGACGCCCGCGCAGACAATGCCAGCATAATGCCGTTGAGAGCTTCATTAGCGGTGCCGTCGCCTCCACAGGCGATCACCGTGTCAAAGCCCCGTCCTGCCGCTTCCTGGACCTGCTGGATCGCGCTGCCGGCATGTGTCGTGGCGCAAGTCTCAACCTGCACGCCCGCCGCCCGTAGAACTTCCTCCACCCGCGCAATGTCCTGCTTGCGCTTCGCGCGCCTGCGCCCTGAAGCCGTGTTATAGATGAGGAATGCTTTCTTCATCATTCTGTCGCTCCGCTCCACACCGCTCGACAGATTCGTCGCCCTCCGGTGCTTACGAGCGCTTGCTGCTTGCAGCTTGGCGCGCAAGTCGGCCTCGCTGCTGTCGTAGCCAAATATAATTGGTGGATGGCTTCCCGATACAGAGATTAGATTCGGTTTGATCCCGTAGCTGATGATTTTGCGGAGCTCTCTGAGTGCTCAAACCGCATCGCCAACTATTTTGCTGGTTTAGGCGTGAAGCGCGGAGAGAGCTGTGCCACCAGCTTGCTCAGTTCCAGCACCTGTATGTTTGGCGGACAATTTTTCCAGTTATGCCGCCAGCAGACGATCAGGTCGCATTGGCTCGGGTCGTGGCCGTGCTGTTTGAAGCCGCGACTTTCATATTCAAACTCAATTCGGAAGTGCTGCCAGCGTCCGGGCTCAACTTCGATCTTGGCTTCGCAATCGGGAAATGCCGATTGCACCGACTCAATCACGAATCCCAATTGGTGGGCCATCATGCTGAAGAGCACCATCACTCCCATTTCATTCACCGGCTCATAGGCCATTGCAGGCAGGGACATGGGAGCGCCTAAAAGCGGACGGTCCTTCAGCGGACGTCGAGGAAAGCAGGCGGCGGTGATCCACTGCAATCCCGTGGGCGCGAGTTCAGCGATGAAGACGGCAAGCATGGTTTCAGTCACGCATTTCATGCCGTGCAAAGGTGGCGGAAGGATTTGCGGGTTGGCAGTATTGGGTTCTGGTTGGCGCGTTTCTGTGGTGGCGACGTTTTGCCGCGGTTCGGCTTGCGGCGACGCCGACGCTCCAATTGGCTTCCCTTGTGTGACCCCCGCTTTATAAGCCAGGCGCGCGGCTTCTCTTTTCGCCGCCATTCTCTTCTTTGGGAGATCAGGGCACCCGCCACGGGTGGGTATGGGACCGCTCCGGATCGTTTCCAGGACATCCGTCCAATCGCCCGCGAGTCCGCCAGAAGCCGCAAACCGGGAAAACTCTGCCGGGACTTGCGACCACGCTTGAAAGCGGTTGGCGAGGCAATCGTACCAGTAGCTCCCAAGGCGCTCATATTCTCTGCGCGATGGCACTCCGCCCACCTGGCGAGCCGCTTTACCCCAGTCTTCAAGCAGGGCAGCGGTGTCCACTCTTAAGCCCCACTGGCGAGGCGTGAGTCCGGCGGCGCGCACCGCCAGGCGATAACCGCCAAAGCGCTCCCTGACCTGATTAATAGTGATACCGCTCAGGCGGGTGAACTCATTGCTGGTGGGCGCATGGCCGAGCTTGCGCGCTGCCGATTTCAGGGCGACGAGGATCTGCTCTTTGTTGCGAACTTTGGGACGCGCTTTGGGAGGACGCGATTTGGGTTTGGGCAGGATACGGACCTCGCGGGGACAAGACACACTTCTCCCTGGGTTTGAAATGCACGTTTGAACGAAAAAGAAATTGCCGGAAAGCGTGGAACAACCCGCCAGCCATGACAGGCTGGACAGTTTATAACATGAATAAAATACGAATACAAGGGTTATCTTTGGTTTCAGTCCAGTTCAGGAATAATTGTTTTTGTAAAATAGCCGGGCGATGCGGTTTAGCGGCTGATAACAAGCAGATTTTGTTAATCTGCTGATTATGGCGACGGCCACTTCGGGCGCGGTGGTTGATGATTTGGGGGAAGGCATCTTGACAATAGGTTTGTTCTCGTCGCAACTGTTTCTTTATTGTCGCTGCTGCGCTAGAGCCTACGGCGCAAGGAATTGGACCGTGCGACTGAAATTCAAACCCTGTACGTGTGGCGGACCCCGCGCACTGCAAAAAATAAACCGACCGCGTTGATTTATCGAACTACATGTCAGCAATTGGTGTCTCGTAAAATTCGATATTTACTTCTATACCAAGCCGCAGTATGATCGTGCCCTCACCCCTTGGCATCGCGGCCTATCCTCTGCTGGCTCCCAGCTAACAGGAGGTGTCGCGCGATTTCTCGCGTTATTAAGGAATATGCCGATGCCTCAGACCACCGTAGCGAAGCCTCTTCTGTTTTCCATTCACGGGATTCGAACGACAGGTCCTTGGCAAGAAGGATCCAGCGTTGTGCTGAGCCCGTTTTACCGATACATACCTATCAAATATGACGAGTTTAGAGAATGGGCGATCCCGAAATTGGCCATGGATCTATTAGTCTTATTACTCGGTGCGGCAGCGGCAATGTTCCTCTGGTACCTTGAAGTATTGCCTGGAATAAATGCGTGGTGCATCTATGTGGTTGGTGTCTTGACATCAGTTCTTATTCTCAACGTGGTCGCTGATAGACTCCGCGGCAGAGTGATCGAAAAAGTGTATCGCAGAGTTGCCGACGCCGCCCTAAATGACACTCCACCTAATCTTATCGCCCATAGCCTCGGCACATTTCTAAGTAGTATGGCCCTGAGGAAATTTCAGGGACTCCGGTATAACACAGTAATACTGAACGGCTGCGTACTTGAACGCAGATTCCCGTGGGCTCGCATGAGGCTGCGTTACGAAAGCGTGACCAACGAGGTGGGCTGGAATGATCTTGTTCCCTATGCCGCGACAGTTCTGAGTTGTTTGGTCCCCGGAATGGGATGTGCTGGCAGCCGAGGGTTCAAGGGGCACAACAATAACGTTCATAACGTAACACCGGAAGAGGAATATCCAAATTGTCGATCCCAGAAATGTCCTTGCGAGGCGCATGCAAATATTGCCGGCTGCGATGCTAACATCCACAATGTGCATCATGAAAAATTAGAACACAGCGACTATTTCAAAGGGTTAACTCACGCTTGGCACTTTTGGCTGCCAACGTTGTGGGGGTATGACCCCATGCTATACCAAAAGTTTAAAGAGGCTTGCTTGGTATGCTACAGGAACGAAATTGCTGACGTACTGCCAGACGTCCAGGATAAGGCGGTGGAAGATTTAAAAGGATCATGTTGGGGGTGGACAAAAGGTCCACTCAACAATTTTGTTAGACAACAAATATTAAACAGAGCAGAAGAGAAGAGAAAACAGGCGCAAGAAGAAGGCAAAGAATTACCTCCGCAACCTCAAATGTTCGAGGTCGATCTCGTGACCAATTTGGTGATTTGTGCCACATGGGGCAATATCTCCCTTGCAGCAGCCGAATCGCAAAAGTTGGAAGGGCGCGATGAATACTTGTTAGAGCAATTGGAACCGCGAAAGGCGCTTAAATGTGCCATTGATGCCGCCGCCGTGAAATTTTCATGGCTGAGCTAGCAGGCTCACTTTGGACGAGAAAAAATTATTGGCCATTTTGGAACGGCTGCTGGCATCGCGTGAAGATGCTGATGCTTGGAATGACTTGTACCACATAATGTGGCCGTATCTGTTTTCGATTATGTATCGTCACCTCGGTGCGAACCGCTTTTTAGCTGAAGAATCTGCCCAAGAAATCATGCTGCGTATTTTTAGACATGCTGATTTTGGAACAGCAACTTCTTCGCGATTTGCCTTTCTTGGTTATGTGAGAACCCTCTGTCATTCTCTAACTGTTGAAATGTTGAGACGCAAAGGGAAACCTTCAGGCGCAATAGACCAAGATGATATAGGATTTGAGATTCCTGATTGGCGTCCAAGTCCGGAGGAGAATGCGTTGTCAAAGGAGCGCTTTCGGCAGTATTTGGAAGGCCTTAGCGCCAGCGATCGCCTGCTGATTAGGCATATCCTCGACGGACAAAATGCAGTGGAAATAGCACAACAAGAAAAAATCGCCTTAAAAACCGCCCGAAATCGGATTTCATTGCTGCGGAAGGATTTAAGGAAACACCTGTTTCGCCAAGCTTCAGAAAGTAAACAAAAAACCTGAAACAACCTAAATTTATTAAGGGAACTGTTGACTCGTAAGGTATATACCCTGTGTATTCATAATATATGCGACCAAGTATCGGGAAAAATAGGTTTACCGACGTATATACAGTGTCTGAAGGAATGCAAGGAGAAAGACCGTGAGAAAGCCACAATATCGTCACGAGATCGAACGTCTTGGAGAAGAACTTGGAACCAACGGCGATCAATTGCTTCAAGAAGTTAGAGGGCAGGCTAGGTCTCCTCAGTATCCGAGTAGTGATTGTTATTTTCCTGACGAAGTCTTAACTTTCGAAAGAACTGGATCGCTTCCCGCTGACCGTCTGGGCCATATGGAGAGCTGCGTTGGATGCCGAGCCCTCCTGCAGACTTTAGTGCCCAATCCGGACTTAGTTCGTGAGTTTCGTGAAGAGGTAATGCGTAACCGAGCCCAAGAACAAATGGCTGCTATCAGTACGCAACCAGCAGATTCGAAAATAGATCCAGTTTGGGAACAAGTTTTGTCTCCAGGAAGGCCAGCCGCTGCTGTGGCGGCTTTAATCTTTGTGCTTATTGCCGGGGTATTTTGGCTTAACCACCAACATGGCAACAAAGACCATACATCCATGGCTAGCATACCTTCGCCTTCGCCAGCCTTGCCGAAAGGAGTTGCTGGCAGCTCGGTTGCCATTGCTCATTTTACTAACACTTCATCTCCGACGACGGTTCAACTTAAAAGGAAAGTGAAGCTAAAAAGCAAGGGTTATTTTGCTCCGGACTCGTGGCCGACAATTGCCGCGACCGCAGCGATTTACGAAGGGGCCTTGAGGCCAAGTGATGTTACGCCGGACAAAAAGGACGGCTTCATTAATATTTCTCTGCCAGAGAACGATGTTCAAGCAGTCTCGAACGCTGTCGCGTCGGCTTATCAACCCTTGGCTGAAATCGACAAAGCGCCGCAATACCATTTGTTTAGCTTATCGCTGCAAAAGAAACTGGAAGCATTGAAAGACAAACAGGGGAAGAACGTGTCTTACACCCACATCGCGTGGGACGAAAAAAACGATGAAATTAGGCTCCTCAACAATGATCGGCCTGTTGCAGTTATCTTCCCCGATAACACCCTGAATATGTCACGACAATATCAATCGGTTCTCCGAGTGCACGATGGAGCTGCGGACGAGTTGGACAAAGCGATGCCAAATGTGACATTGAGTTTTACGCCTGATACAACGGGCAAAAAATCGCCCAATTAATTTCTAGAACATTGCTGCGACGGCACGCTGCACGTTCTTTCATCGTTGATGAAAACCGTTGTTGCTTTCGTGGTACCAATGCGAAGCTCTGGTAAAGTTGCAAATTGGAATCACTCCCGCCGCCTGCAGATCCGATTGCACGCCGGGGATGCAAAATTCACCTTGGCGACTTGACACGGATTAAGAAGCGTCTTGAATGTTCCTGAGGTGCTGGCTTCCGAGGCGATGCGGCGCAGCAGGCCCATGGCTGCTCGGTAGGGCCGGAGCCGTAGCTCACGCGCTGCACCGCTGCTTTTATTTTGTCGCTTCGCTACGTTGCGCGACGGCCTGCGGCGCAAGGAATTATTCTATCTATTTTCGAGACGGTACGACTGAAGCCATACCCTGTTACGTGTGGATGGTCCGCAAAGAGAGTGGTTGCGTGGGCGGTTTATTGTTGCTTCTTTTTGTCGCTCCGCTACGCTGCTGCTCCATTTGTCGCTGCGCTATGCTATTGCTCTTTTATCGCTCCGCTGCCCCTTCGGCTGCGCTCAGGGTTTCGGCCTGCGGCCTCAAGCTAGAAGGCGCGATGACCTCCACCCCTGCATGTGCAAAAGCGGCGCACGCAGGGGACCGGGGCCTGCGGCAGCAAGGAATTATTCCTTTTAGTTTTCGAGACGGTACGACTGAAGTCATACCCTGTTACGTGTGAATGTCCCGCAAGAGAGTGGTTGCACGGGCGGTTTATTGTTGTTTCTTTTTGCCGCTCCGCTGCCCCTTCGACTGCGCTCAGGGTTTCGGCCTGCGGCCTCAAGCTAGAAGACGCGAAGGCATCCACCCCTGCATGCGCAAAAGCGGCGCACGCAGGGGACCCCGGGGCCTGCGGCAGCAAGGAATTGATTTTTTGAGTGGCTTTGGCGGCATGAGTAAACTCATGCCCTGACACTTGTGTCGAATCTGGATCGGACGCATCTGGGCGTCAGCGGGCATGAGAAAATTCGTGCCCTGACACTTGTGTCGAATATTGATAGCACGCATGTGGGCGTCGGCGGCATGAGAAAAAATCGTGTCCATTGGGGTCGGCAGAACCGGGACGAGTAACTCATATCCTGACAGTTTGTCTGTATTGGAAAAATCAAGACACAGCCGAGGGCGGCTGTGCTACACGAGCTTCGTCACTTTTGAAACAAGGTTCTTCACTTTTGAAACAACCCATTGATCTCCTCATACGGCACTGCGCCTTCGGTCAGGGCTTTAAATGTGCCGGAGGAGTTGGCCTCCGAGGCGATGCGGCGGAGCAAGCCCATGGCGGCACGATGTGGGCCGGAGCCGTAGCTCACGCGCTTGACGCCGAGTTTGGCGAGTTCGGGAATGGAGGGAACGCCAGGGCCAGCCAGAATATTGATGGCGGGCTCCCCATGTTCGATAGATAGACGATCTGCTGGCAGAGGATCGGTAGGCGGAGGATTGGCGATCAGATAATCGATGACAGTCTTGATGTGATCAGGGTTGCGCAGGCCGGGAATAAAGATGCAGTCGGCGCCAGCGTGGAGATAAGCCTTGGCACGCTCCAAGGTATTGCGCATGGCTTCAGCGGGTTCGACGCCGGCTTGCCAATAAGCGTCAGTACGGGCGTTGATGACGAGATGAATTCCCGCGGCATTGCCGGCACGTCGGGTGGCCTGGATGCGGGCGATTTGCTCTTGCAAGGGAAACAGCGGGCTGCCGTGGCGGATGTTAGCCGGCGTTGGTTGCGGGTTGGCGTCTTTGGCCTCGGCTTGCTTGTTTTGAAGCTCGTTACTTTGAAGATCGGGGTTGGCGGGCATTACGTCTTCAAGGTTTACGCCTACGGCTCCGGCCTGGATGATCTGAGCGATGGAAGTTTCAAGGGCTGTAACGTTTGCGGCGAAGCCGGACTCAATATCGGCAGTGACGGGGACTTTGACGGCGCGGCAGACGCGAGCGACAGCCTCAAGCATCTGCGACCAGGGAATATATTGTCCGTCGGGGAAGCCGAGAGCATTGGCCGTGGCGGCGCTGCTGGTGGCGATGGCGGGCAATCCGCAATGCTCAACCATGGCGGCGCTGGCTGCGTCCCAGGCGTTGATGAGGACGAGCGGTTGCGAGGCGTGATGCAGCTCAAGCAGCCTTGAAGCTTTTTGTGCGAGCGTGAGTGGAGTCATGACGATGGAATGATAGCGGAATGGGACGAAGATCAAAACCTTACCGCTGATAACACTGATCAAACGGATTTTCGCTGATCTGCAAAGGGGACCGGAAGCGGGTGCGAATCTGACAAAGACGATTGATGAGGTAGAGCAAAACCTTACCGCTGATGACGCTGATCAAACGGATTTTCACTGATCTGCAAAGGGGACCGGAAAGCGCGTGCGAATCTGACAAAGACGATTGATGAGGTAGACCAAAACCTTACCACTCATAACGCTGATCAAACGGATTTACGCTGATCGGCAAAGGGGACCGGCAATCGGGTGCGAATCTGACAAGACGATTGATGAGGTAGATCAAAACCTTACCGCTGATAACGCTGATCAAACGGATTTTCACTGATCTGCAAAGGGGACCGGAAAGCGCGTGCGAATCTGACAAAGACGATTGATGAGGTAGATCAAAACCTTACCGCTGATAACGCTGATGAAACGGATTTACGCTGATCTGCAAAGGGGACCGGAAAGCGCGTGCGAATCTGACAAGACGATTGTGATGGGGCAGCAAAACCTTACCGCTGATAACACTGATCAAACGGATTTTCACTGATCTGCAAAGGGGACCGGAAAACGGGTGCGAATCTGACAAGACGATTGATGAGGTAGATCAAAACCTTACCGCTGATGACGCTGATCAAACGGATTTACGCTGATCGGAGAGCGGCTGGTAGAAAGAGAAAGAAGAATGTACCGGAAAGCGTCTGCGAATCGGACGAAGACGGCTGTGCTGGGGCAAGACAGGATTCAGAAACAATGAGCCCGAAGAAACGATCGACGGAAATGTTTTTGATCGGCAGATAACGCCTTTGATACGGCGCAGAAAGCAAGACCAGAAAACCAGATATAATGGATAAGGATAATGAATACGCTGGGAAGCAGCGGTCGGCAGAACGCATGAAGCCGGTGCTGAGCCGGCAGGCATCACGTCGAGAAGCCCACTTTTACGCACTAATCCCTTTGGAGCCTAGATGAAAACTGTATCGCTTGAGCAGGAGCTGAATCCGTGGGAGGCACAGGCAGCGCGCTTTGATTTTGCCGCGCAGAAACTTAACCTGGATGATGGATTGTGGAAGATCCTGCGCTATCCGCAACGTGAAATTATTGTGCATATACCGGTGGCCATGGATAATGGCACGCTGGAAGTGTTTACCGGCTTTCGCGTCCAGCACTCAATTGCGCGCGGGCCGGCGAAGGGCGGAGTGCGGTATTCGCCGGACGTGACGCTGGATGAAGTGCGCGCCCTGGCGAGCTGGATGACCTGGAAATGTGCCGTCGTGAATATCCCGTTTGGCGGCGCCAAGGGCGGAATTATTGTTGATCCGAAGAAGATGAGCCAGTCAGAGCTGGAGAAAATGACGCGTCGTTATACCGCCGAGCTGATTGAATTCTTAGGGCCAGAGAAGGATGTTCCCGCGCCGGACGTGAACACGAACGAACAGACAATGGCGTGGATGATGGACACGTATTCGATGCACATGCGCCAGACTGTGACGGCTGTTGTTACCGGCAAGCCGATCAACATCGGCGGATCACGTGGGCGCCGTGAAGCCACTGGGCGCGGCGTGATGATCAACTGCGATGAAGCTCTGCGCAAATTTGAAATGAGCCGTGAGTCTACGCGGGTAATCATCCAGGGTTTTGGCAACGTCGGGTCCAACGCGGCCAAGCTCATGCAGGACGCAGGCTACAAGATCGTGGGCATTGCTGAATACGATGGCGGGTTGTTCAATCGTACCGGCATCAACATTGACGCTCTGCTGGAGCACCGCGACCGCAACAAGACCATCGTCGGCTTCCCTGGCGCTGACGCCGCCGATCCCCGCGAGCTCCTCCTCGCCGACTGTGACATCCTGATTCCTGCAGCCACTGAAAACGTCATCACCAGCCAGAACGCGGCGGGGATCAAGGCCAAGATCATCTGCGAAGGCGCCAACGGTCCCACAACGGCCGCCGCAGATGAAATCCTTGCCGACAAAAAAGTCTTCGTCATTCCAGACATTCTTGCCAACGCCGGCGGCGTTACCGCGTCCTATTTCGAATGGGTGCAGGACCGCCAGGGCTATTTCTGGAAGGAATCCGCCGTCAATGAGCAGCTTGAGTTCATTCTGCGTGAGGCCTTTGAGGACGTGGTGCATTTCTCTGACACACACGGCGTCAACAACCGGATCGCGGCTTACATGCTTGCCATTTCGCGGGTAGCGCATACCATCAAGCTGCGCGGTATCTATGCGTAAGTAATTGCGGACGGCGGCGCCGGATCTCCAGAAAGCGCGGTTTTTGCGCGCCCTCGGCTTCACGCGCCTCCCGACTATCACATTGTTCAGCTCAACACCGTCTGCTCTCAGCAGGCGGTTTCGTTGGTCTGGTCACATCTCATTCGTTACCCGGCCGCAATCTCCGCCGATCATCAACCCTTTCAAGAGCCGTGAATTGCTCGGGGCTCAATCCTGAGCGCTGACTACAGATTGCTAGTTGTCAAAGAACAATCTCAGCATCGCATCCGCGATTGCTTGCTCATTCCAGAGCTATGCTGCCCCTTGTCGCTGCTCGGTCTTGCCTTTGATTTTCAATTTGGCAGTTACCCGATTTTGGCAATTTCGGCACTTTCCCTGTGTCCTTGCTTACCTTTGCGATCTCTGCGTCCTTAGCGGTGAATAGACCTTTCCTCCTATCAGTGTCATCAGTGTGAATCAGTGGTAAGCCTAACTTTAGCGCGATTCCATCAGCGAATCAATCACGAAGATGGCCATTGTCCTTTTGCCTGCTCATTTAGAATCTGGCCACATCTCAAGCTAACCGCTTGCAGACTATCTGTGCCAGGAAAAGTCCAGATCCATCTAACAGCTATCCGTTGGATAATTAACGATCACCTTGTTCTGCACACTGTTTACGAACTAGTCACTTGTTATCCTCAGTCATCTCCGCTTATAAGCTTAAGCCACACCCCTTTTTAGAAGTCGGCCCCTCAATTTCCGCGCAAGAGGCTACACAAGCTTTAGGCTGCAAAACTTTTATCTCAAGGTGAGTTCATGAAATTAGCCAAGCTGGCGGTGACGTTTGCAATCATTTTCAATACAAGCTATCTGGTCCTGGCCCAGAGCCAGCCGAACACCGAAAATGGCGTTAAGTCATTCGGCAGCTACACGGGAAGCGATATTGATACGGTAAATCTGCAAAACGGCAATGTGATGCTGCACATTCCGTTGTTCTCTTATCCCCAGCGCGGCGCTCTCGGTCTGGGGTATGCCGTTCAACTCAATTCCAAGAACTGGGAGGTAGCCCAATACACTGGCGCCAGCCAGAGCCAGCACTACCGGTGGAGGCTGTCGGGACAACCAGGGCTGTTTTTGACCAGCAGTTACGATGTCCAATTGCGGCGGGTGCGCACTATCACCACTTACGTGGATGGGGGGCAATCCTATCAGGATGGCAATTATGCAGTACGCACGCCGGACGGGACGGTTCATTGGCTTTCCGGCGTCCTGCCCAACGGCAACATGGTGACGCAGGATGGATCAGACTTTCAATTCACGCTGACGCCGGGAACACTTTTTGATCACAGTAACGATAGCGGCGCGTTGAAGGCGAGAAACGGCACGGTCTATCACTATTCCAATCTTTCCCGTTCGCGGGATTTCATGACACCTCTTTGGGGGACCTCCGCCAATGTGATCGCGCACGTGGGTGAGTGGCGCAATACGACGATGGCAGAAGGGAACAACACAGTCCAAACCTTCAATGACTCGGTAAGTCCTACCAGCATTGTGGATGCGAATGGAAACACCATGGGGTTCAGCTTTACGGTGAACCCTGACGGGTCGACTACCGTGGGTCCGGCCACTGACAGCAACGGCCAGCTAATACCTTTTGCCTCGGGTAATCTGGGTGCAACGGCCACGGCGCAAGACAATTGCATGCCGTTAAGTACCATCAGCAGCGCTTATTTATTCAATTTTTCCGCACCGGACAGCCGGGTAAGCCCGATCACACTGTGCTACACCGCTCCCACCCTTGCCCCGGTATTTTCCCAGCCTAATGTTGAGGCGGCGGCAAACGATGCCACTTTCAAGAGCTATCCGGTCCCGCTCAACGCCGCGGCCAGCCTGGCCATGCCGGACGGAACCAAGTGGGCTTTCGCCTATGATGCATACGGCAACATCACCACTATGAATTTACCCACCGGAGGAGTAATTACATACGAGTGGACAGAGGCACCACTCCCCTCCTGCCAGGACGGCAACACGACGGCGGTAAGCCGGGCGGTCTCCAAACGCAAGGTAGATGACCTGATGAACCCGGTTCAAACCTGGCAATACACCTGGGGAACGATGCAGGGTGACGGCAGCATCACCAACTATGTGCTTGACCCCAACGGAAACGAGACTGCGCACGTTTTTAAATCGCCGGTGACAAACCTGCCGTGCGCACTGTATGAGACAGAAACCCGGACTTATCAGGGAGACCATCTGAGTGGAACGCTGCTCAAAACCGTAGATACGCATTTTACGGGAACCATGAGTATGAATGACACCGTCTCATTTCCCGCCAATGTGGTGGCGGACACCATCACTACCACACTGCCCGGCAACAAAATCAGCAAGATCGTGCGCCAGTACGACGGCTCTGCGAACGCAACTTTTGGAAAAGTGATTGACGAAAAAGTTTACGACTATGGGACAGGAGCGCCGGGACTGCTGCTGCGGGAAACTGCGACCACTTACCAGTGGCAGGCGGATCCCGCGTATTTGAATGCGGGATTGCTGGACCTGCCGGCCTCAGTGATTGTTACAGACGGCAGCGGCTGCAAGATGGCGGAAACCGATTACGCTTACGACGAGTCTGCCTATGCCAATGTAAATTATGAGAGCGTCGTGGGGACGTTGCCCGCGGGCACGCACCAGGCAGTAAGCACGCCGCGCGGCAACCTGACCACGACCAAGCACATGCTGTTTGACCATAGCCAGTGCAACCCGACGGCGCAGAGCGCGGTGAGCAGCAATACCATATGGTATGACACGGGCGAGGCTTACCAGCACATTGATCCACTGGGGCACATCACGACCGTGAGTTATGACCTGGCTTATGATGGCATGCTGGCCACGCAGACCTGCTCGCCGCAAACCAGCGGCGTGAGCCACTGCGTGAGCGGAACGTACGATTTTCTTACGGGATTGCTGAAGAGCTTCACCAGCGAAAACGCCACTGGGCAGGCCAGCGGCAATACCGCTGGGGACAGCGCGCATACCAGCAATTTTGGTTATGACACTTCATGGCGGCTCACCAGCGCGCAAGCGCCGCCCGACCCGGGCAATGGCAGCGCCAACGCTCAGACTAGTTTCAACTTTGGCGCTGCTTATCCGTTCACCATCCAGAAGCAAAAGTCCATCACCACGGCCATGACTGACTCTTCCACTGCTTATCTGGACGGAGTGGGCAGGGCGTACCAAGCCGTGCATGCCGTTCCCGGCGGCCCGGCCAAAGTGGACACCAAGTATGATGGCCTGGGCCAGGCTACCAGCGTGAGCAACCCATACTTCACCACCTCCGATGCGACGTATGGCGTGACGCAGCCGATATATGACGGGCTGGGGAGAACCACGCAAATAACCAAGCAGGATGGCAGCATCGCATCGGTTTCTTTTAATGCCAACTGCGTCACAACGACGGATGAAGCGGGTAAGCAGCGGCGCAGCTGTTCGGACGCGATGGCACGGCTGCTTGAAGTAGACGAGGCGGGGGCTGCCACCATTGGCGCTCAGGCGCAAGCGACCGTCGATATCGGGGCCATGAAATCGGTGATGGTTGGCGGACATGCGGCTGCCAAGGCGACCGGCAGCATCACGGTGAGCGGAGTTGAACAGGTGAAAGATATTCCTGGGGCGCGCTACTGCGCTGTTCTGGGAGCCCACGGCAGCTGCCTTGACTGGGAGTTCTACGACGACACCTTCATTTATGACAATGGGAATGTCCAAGTCTCTGTCAATGGGCAGCTGTTTTCCTATGCCTATAGCTCTGCGGACACGGTTACGACCATCGCAAATTCTCTAGCGGCCTCGATCCGTGCGTCGTCTTCCACCGCTGACTATTCAAGCGTTGTGGTTAATACCGCAGCTACGCCGCCGACGGCAACGATCTTTTTAACCGCCCGAAATGCGAATGCAGCGGGCAACAGCATCACGCTGAGTCTTACCGCCACCAGCTATAACACAGCCAATTTTGCAGCTGCATCGTTCAATCCAAGCGCGTCCGGAGCGGCCCTGACGGGCGGAATTGATTTTTATGCCGGTACTCAGGTAACGGACTCAGGTGCGGTCACAATCTCGGTTGGAAGCTTTACCAGCGCCGCTATTTCCTACGGCCTGAGTACGGCTAACAATACGGCCGGCAAGGTAGCAGCCGCGCTGGCGAACGCGCTGACCGGCTCCGGATTTGCCGCTACTTTGACGCCCGGAAGCACGGTGCTGACCGTCAGGGACACGTCTTCCCGGGCTTCAAGCAATGGCTTGGCAGTTCAGGTGCATCCGGCAACGAGCGATCCGGGAGATTTTCCGGTAGCGTCATTTAATGCATCGGGCACGCTGAACGGCGGCGCAGACCCCGTGTTGACGGCCCTGGGACTTGTGACGTTGTATCAATACGACGCTCTGGGAAATTTGCTGTGCGTGGAGCAGCACGGCGGAGTTACGGGAACAGGTTGCAATTCATCGCCCGCTAATGACGCCAGCAGCCCGTGGCGCGTGCGGCGATTCAGTTACGATTCGTTATCACGGCTGCTGACAGCCACGAATCCCGAGTCAGGACTGATTAGTTACTCTTATGATCTGGACGGCAATCTGCTGCAGAAGACTTCGCCTGCGCCGAACCAGACCGGCACGGCCACGCAGATTGTGAGCTATTGCTATGACGCGCTGCATCGGGTGACCGGCAAAGGCTACGGAGCGCAAACCTGTCCGCTGGCAACGCCTGTTGTAACGTACGCTTATGATTCCGGCACAAATGCCATTGGCAAGTTGAGTTCGCTCACCGATCAGGCGGGAACAGCCAGCTACAGCTATGATGTTTTGGGAAGGCTGGCATCGGAGACGCGCGTGATCTCGGGCGTGAGCAAGTCAATGAGCTACAGCTACAACCTGGACGGCTCTCTGAAGACGCTGACGAATCCAAGCGGCGCGGTAATTACCTATACGCCGGATTCTACGGGCCGGATTCTTTCTGCCGTGGACAGCGGTAACACCATCAACTACGTCACCGGCGCAACATATGGGCCGGACAGCGGCCTGACTGGCTTTATCAGCGGCAACAGCGCGACGTTTGCCGGGATTACCAGTGCGTTCAGTTACAACAAGCGCCTGCAACCAGTGAACATGTCGGCCAACGCTCCCAGCCAGACCGTTTTCTATATTGGCTATGATTTTCATTTTGGAGCTGGCAATAACGGAAATGTTTTTGGTATTACGAATTACAAAGACCAGAATCGCACTCAGACCTTTACCTACGACGCGCTGAACCGTTTGGCTTCCGCGCAAAACGCGGGAACAAACTGTGCGGCCACGGTGATCGGCGGCAAGAGCGAGTACTGGGGCAACAATTACGGGTATGACGCATGGGGCAATCTGCTCAACAAAAGCGTCACGAAATGTTCAGCCGAAAATCTCAGTGTCGCCGCTCTGCCGAACAATCAGCTCACCGGCTATGGCTATGACGCTGCGGGAAATATGACCAGCGATCCCACCGACGGCGTGACGCTCAGCTACGATCAGGAAAATCGGATTACCGGGGCTGCTGGTTACACCTACACCTATGATGCAGACGGCAACCGAGTAAAGAAATCGAATGGCACGACGGGAACGCTGTATTGGTATATGACGCCGGGGATCGTGGCTGAATCAGACCTTTCAGGCACACTCAAAGCGGAATATGTGTTTTTTGACGGCGAGCGAGTGGCGAGAAAAGATTTTCCCGGCAATGCCATCTCCTACTACTTTTCTGATCATCTCAAGACCGCGTCGGTCATCACCGACGCGTCGGGAAACATCAAGAGCGAATCCGATTTTTACCCCTGGGGCGGCGAGCTTCAGTTCGTCAACAACGATTCTAATCATTACAAGTTCACATCAAAGGAGAGAGACTCAGAAACCGGTCTGGATTATTTTGGGGCGAGATATTATTCGAAGGGGCTGGGAAGATGGATATCAGCGGATTGGAGTCCAACGCCAATACCGGTGCCGTATGCAGACTCCAAAAACCCGCAGACAATGAATCAGGTCGCTTATGCTCACAACACGCCCACCTCATTCGCAGACAAAGACGGGCACGATATTACGGTGAAGGGCGATGAGACGAAGCGTTATATTAACGCCGCCGAGAAGGCTACAGGGTTAACAATTGCTGCTGACAAGAATGGTAAACTCTCAATTACCAAAACCCCGGACAAATTGTCTGCGGTTGCAAAACAGATTCAGAAAATCATCCAAGACCCGAATCATCACGTGAACATAAACGCCCTAACGAGCGCTCCTGGAACGGTGGGCGGATCGTTCTATGGTAACGGCAACCAAACGTTGAATTTTAAGAGCATCGATCAAATCAGTGGTAAAGGCGGTTTTACAGAGACATCTATTGTCATACATGAGACAACTGAGGCCTATGCAGGAACCCTTAATGGCAGCAATTTTCAAGCGTCTCATGCAGAAGCTATAGGCTACGAGAATCTTCAACGCAATGAGGAGGGTTTGGGTGCTAGGATTGGAGAAAGCTCAAAGCTGACAGACTCAGGGAGCCAAGCTGAGATAAACTTTTCGTTCTCGAAGGAACGCATCAACTTTGGCCCTACCGGGGCCATTACGGACGTAAGTGTCGAACATACAAACAATCAGCCAACTGGGCTTCCGCCGCAATAAGTGAGGATAGATGTTGAGACGAAATTGTCACTTGTTTAGGAGCATCCTGTTTTCTTGCTTGATTTGCTTTGGTTTGGCAGCGTCTGCCACAGAGCCCGCCCATGGCACAAATTCAGTTCAGGGCACTGTCTTGAAAGTTCTTCCCTCTCCAAGCATATGGAGCGGCACCATCGAGTCCCTACAGTGGTTCGATTTAAGGGTTGTCAAATCAAGCTTTTCCAGCATCAAGAAGAATGCTGTACTTCATATCGGCGTGCCGTTAGTGAGGGGAAATCATTTGTTTGACCAAAGGAGACGAGAATTTTCGAAGAGCAAGGTGGCCCCTGGCAAGTTACTTGCACTAACTCTTTCAGCAAACTGTTCAAAGTCTCAGGATCCCGATCATTACACTGTGGAACCAAAGTGCATCCGAGCGCTGAAATGAAGGGAGGTTTTCTATAATTTATAAAAGGAGAGAAAGCTGGACAGACGGGACGTTTTCTGATGTTTTTGACTGGCGGGTGGCCCACCATCCTATCTTCCTTTTTCTCAACCTCTCCGCTCCATGGGTTCCCTCCGCTTTGCCGAGAAGCCACATGTTGTGTGCAGCAGCGGTGAGGGAAATTGCAGGATCAAAAATAGCCCCACTTTCCCTTAGTTTGCCCTTGATTCGCTCTCTCAAATCAGCTATAGTCCCGCAGCACCTCAGGGTGCAAGCGCCATAAAGATCTTTGAAAACGGGCGAGCCGCAGATGAACATGCGTGATCCGTTCCAGCCCGTAGGCCAAGGGGCGGCTTCAAATGTGAATATCACGGTCAATGAAGCAGCTACGAATGCAGAAGTAAAGGGTACCGTTTCAGGAAGCCCGTCATACGAGGCTAACTTTACGCCGGAAGGCGGGCCCACCACGAATCTCCCGATCCAATCTTCTCCCGAGGGAACAGGTGCTTTTTTGGTCGGACTACCAACAGACCAATCAGGTCGACAAAAAGGCAGATATACAGCCGCCGAAGAAGGAGGAACTTAAGTGATACGACTTCTCTCATTTTTTATGTTGTTCATCGGCTGTGTATGGGCACTAGCTATCGCGTGGGCGTATGTCTCCCTCAGCGGGATGTCAGTACCTGTCTCGACACGCGTTGTTGTCCTCGAATATGGCGGAATGCTGATACCTCCGGTAGTCATGATTATAGGATCCATCTTGATCTTGAGCGGGGCAGCCATTAGGCCGAGCGCGATCCTAATCGGTCTTGCATGCCTTGTGCTGACCGGCATTGTGGTTTATGAGCTTGCTCCAAGCCTCCATCCTGCTCCTCTCCAGGTCAGGCCTCCTTATCTGTTCTACGCGCTGCTGATGGGGTTGGTCCTTCTCGCTGATCTAGGAGCGTTCAAGCTGTATCAGTTGACGAACAAACCGTGAGTTGCGACTATGACGCGCTCGGATACAGCCATACGTTTAATCGTCCGGCTTGTCCGCTGGCAACGCCCGTGGTCAGTTACGCTTATGATTCCGGCACAAACGCCATTGGTCACCTCAGCTCACTCACCGATCAGGCCGGAACAGCCAGCTACAGCTATGATGTTTTGGGAAGACTTGCGACGGAAACGCGCGTGATCTCGGGCGTGAGCAAGTCAATGAGCTACAGCTACAACCTGGATGGTTCGCTGAAGACGCTGACCAATCCCAGCGGCGCGGTGATAACCTAACCGGATTCCGCGGGCCGGATTCTTTCTGCCGTGGACAGCGGCAACGCCATTAACTGCGTCACCGCCGCCCTGCTATTTCTTGCCCCGGCGGAGTGGCCCACACCTATGGGGTCTCAATTCTTAGCCTCGATTTGTGAATAGTGTTATGCCAGTTCCACTGGCTCAATTCCACCAAGCAGAGTGTGATTTTAATCACATGCGGCATATGCTCCGGCATGACAAAATTAATTATTAAATCAGCCAATGAACTCCAATCCCCACAACTCACGCAGACTTCAGCTCATTCTTGGCACAGGGGCTTTTGCGTTATGCTTCGCTGTTTTCGGCTCACTTTCAGCCATGATGCCCGTCCTCAAAAAGCAGTTTCACCTTGCACCGATTCAGGCCAGCGTTGCCATGGCGATTCCCGTGCTGCTGGGTAGCCTGGGACGAATTCCGCTCGGCCTGCTTGCTGATCGCCTGGGTGGCCGAAAGGTTTTTACCTGGACCATGGTCGTCTCCGTTGTAGCCGCGCTCTTGATGGGTACGGTTGAGACCTATTCGCAATTACTGCTCTTCGGCTTCTTTACGGGAATCGCGCTGGCCAGCTTTTCCGTCGGCGTGGCGTTTGTCAGCGGCTGGTACCCGCCGGAAAAGCAGGGCTTTGCCCTGGGAGTTTACGGTGCCGGCAATGTCGGGCAATCTTTGGCCGCATTCGGCGCGCCGCTGGTATTCGCCTATGCCGGATTCCGCAACACTTTTTGGAGCTTTGCTGCTCTTCTGGCGGTATGGTGCGTGCTCTTCATCTTTTATGCCAAAGACGCTCCACGTACCGCCCCGCCAAAATCATTGGTACAAATGCTGCAGCCGCTGAGCCAGAAGATGAGCTGGGTGCTCAGCTTTTTTTACTTTCTCACGTTTGGCGGGTTCGTCGCCATGAGCATTTATCTGCCCATGTTTCTTACGGAATTATTCAAGCTCACCCCGCAAGATGCAGGCCTTAGGACCGCGGGTTTCGTGCTGCTGGCAACCCTCATGCGGCCTGTAGGAGGATGGCTATCGGATAAAGTGGGCGGCATAACAATTCTGCTCTGGATATTCCCATTTGTAGCGGCCATGGCGTTGTTGATGACTTTGCAAACAATGGTCCCATTCACGGTTGGAGCTTTGGGGATGGCGGCCGCAATTGGTCTGGGTAATGGCGCAGTCTTCAAGCTGGTGCCGCAGTACTTTCCTCAATCAATTGGAGCAGTAACAGGACTGGTTGGAGCTATGGGCGGACTGGGAGGCTTCTTTCCTCCTCTGGCCCTGGGTATTATCCGGCAGCAGACAGGATCGTTCCTTTGGGGCTTCGTGTTGCTGGCGGCTTTTGCCTTGCTTTGCCTTGCCGTGGTGAAGTTGACTGCTCACTGGCAACATAGCCTGCGGCAATTGAAAGCAACTTAGCAACGCAAGCTGAAGTTATTAGTCGCAGAGCGATATACTTTCAGTTGGCAATAACAGGCAAAGCTTCAAGGAGCAACTTTGATCCGCACCGCAGCAACCGGCCGTGATGTAACCCGTGCGACAATCTGGGGCTTGGTAGTAGCCGGTGTCCTGCTGCTGCTTATTTTTGCCGGCAGTAGCGGGCTAAAGCACTATGATGCCGCGCTGGTGCCTTATACCGGGGCTTGTGTTTTTTCCGCGTTCGGCATTGCTTACCGCTTTGCCATGTGGCTGCACCGCCCACCCACGCGCAAATACTGGTTTCAGGGATGGCGGATCTTTTTTCGTCCAACAAATTTGCCCCGTAATGTTGTTCGCCTGGCGCAGGTGTTTTTTACCGACTTCGTTGAGCAGAGGTTTATTGAAAAGCGCTCGCACGCGCGCTGGGCGGCGCACTGGCTGATTGCCTGGGGATGCATTCTGGCCGCCGCCGTTACCTTTCCACTTTCGTTTGGATGGGTGCACTTTGAGAGCGCGCCGGATAATCAGGAAGTCTATCGAGCATTCGTTTTCGGCCAGCACGTTTCAACCTTTCATCTGGGAACGGTGACTGCGGCCCTCACTTTCAACGTTCTGGACGTTTCCGCAGTGATGGTGCTGCTGGGAGTGGGACTGGCCTTGTTCCGGCGCGCACGTGATCGTGGCGCAATTTCGGTCCAACAATTTGCCCAGGACATGATGCCACTGCTCATGCTCTTTGCGATTTCCATCACCGGGCTTTTCCTGACGGCATCCACGCACCTTTTGCACGGCCTGAATTATGGCTTTTTGTCGATGCTGCATGCCGTCACGGTGATTTTCACGCTACTTTATCTTCCCTTCGGGAAGTTCTTTCATATTTTTCAGCGGCCGGCGCAGATCGGCGTGCAGTTCTATAAAGAAGAAGGCGCGCGGACCGAACAGGCAAAATGCATGCGCTGCGGCGAACCGTTTGCCTCACGCCTTCACATTGAGGACCTTAAGGAAGTCCAGCAGGCGCTGGGCATCGATTATCAACTTCCAAGCAGCGGCCATTACCAGGATGTGTGTCCCTCATGCCGGCGCAAGTCTCTTGCCATGGCCCAGGATGGGAAATGGCGTGAACAAGGCACGCGTTCAGTTGCTTCAGAGCCAATGAGAGGTATATGGCCAAACCACCAGTAGCAATTCCTGAGTTAGTCTCCCAGTTCGGGCCGACTCTGAACCGAATCCCCGCAAACGGATGGAATGCCGACGTTGAACCGGACCGTACAGTAAAGACACACTGCTGCTTTTGCGGACAACAGTGCGGCATTCAACTCAAGGTGAAAGATAACCGGGTGATCGGCTTTGAACTCTGGGAAGATTTTCCTTTCAATCAGGGGCGGCTCTGTCCCAAGGGCGTGAAACGCTACATGCAGGATGAACATCCCGACCGGCTGAAAGCGCCGCTGATGCGGAAAGATGGAACAGGTTTTGCGGCTGTGAGTTGGAGTGAAGCGCTCGACAAAGTCGCAAGCGAGATCAAGCGCATTCAGCAGAAATACGGTAACGACGCTTTTGCATTGCTCGGCGGCGCTTCATTGACCAATGAGAAGGCTTACCTCATGGGCAAGTTTGCGCGAGTTGCGGTCAAGACTGCCAATATCGACTACAACGGCCGGCTGTGCATGGTTTCTGCTGCTGCGGCATCGAAGAAAATTTTCGGGATCGATCGCGCCGCCAACCCATGGAGCGATATTCCACTGGCAAAAGCCATTTTGGTAGCAGGCGCCAATGTTGCCGAGTGCGCTCCCATCACGACCCACTATTTATGGCAGGCGCGCGAGAACGGTGCCAAGCTGATTGTGATGGACCCGCGCATGACGCCCATCGCACGCAACGCTGACCTTTATATTCCGGTGCGATCGGGCGGCGATATCGGCGTATTTAACGGCATGTTGCACATCATGATTGAGCGTGGCTGGATCAATCGCGAATTCATTGCCCGGCACACCACCGGATGGGAACAAGTTGAGGAGGCGGTCAGGAAATACACGCCTGAGTACGCGTCCAAGATTGCCGGCGTTCCGGCCAGCATGATCGTAAAAGCGGCTGAGATCTGGGGCCCGGCCTCTACCAGCTTTCTGCTCCATGCCCGAGGGATTGAGCACCACACCAAGGGCGTACAGAACTGCATGGCCGCGATCAACCTGGTGGTTGCAACAGGGCGCATCGGCCGCGAAGGCTGCGGTTATGCCATGATCACCGGCCAGGGTAATGGCCAGGGTGGGCGCGAGCAAGGACAAAAATGCGATCAGCTTCCGGGCGGGCGTGACGTCGAGAACCCTGAGCACCGTAAATACATCGCGAGTGTCTGGGACGTGCCGGAGGAGACGATCCCACACAAAGGGCTTTCAATGGTCCCAATCTTTGAAGCTATTCATGCCGGCAAAATCAAAGGCCTGCTGGCCATCTCATGCAATCCCATGGTTTCACTGCCCAACAACTCTTACATCCGTGAGGCATTCGAAAAACTGGAGTTCTTCTCGCAGATTGACTTCTTCATGTCTGAGACGGCGCGCTACGCGGATGTGGTGCTTGCCGGTTCATTAATGGAGGAAGATGAAGGCACCACCACCAACGTGGAAGGCCGGGTGATCCATCACAAAAAAGTTGTAGATCCTCCTGGAGACGCACGCGCTGACTGGAAAATTATCTGCGACATCGCTGCGCGGCTGGGTCAAGCGGGCAAATTCACGTTCGACTCTCCCAAAGAAATATTTGATGAGTTGCGCGTCGCTTCCAAAGGCGGGGTTTGCGACTACTACGGGATAACCTGGGACCGCATCGACCGGGAATACGGCGTTTGCTGGCCTTGTCCCTCTTCCGATCATCCAGGCACACCCCGGCTTTATGAAGGCAATAAGTTCAATCATCCAGACGGCAAAGCCCATTTTCAACCGGTGGAGTGGCAGCCTGCCGCAGAGGAAACTGACGACGAATATCCCATCATTCTTACGACCGGCCGCGTCGTGTCCCACTATCTTTCCGGCACGCAGACACGCAGAATCGGCGCGCTAGTGGACCAATATCCGCAACCTTTATGTGAGATACATCCCTTGCTTGCCGGGAAGCTGGGCATAGCCGAAGGCGACTTCGCAAAAGTTGAGAGTCGGCGTGGTTCAGTTACGGTGCGAGCAAGCGTGGTAAAGACAATTCGTCCGGACACGGTCTTTGTTCCTTACCATTGGCCGCTGGATCGAGCGGCCAATAACATGACTGTGCGCGCCATCGATCCAATTTCAAATATTCCGGAATATAAAATCTGTGCCGTCCGCGTGAGTAAGGTACCGCCGCCGCATGATGCGATCTCAGAATTGGAAATGCAGGCCGGAGGAGTGCGATGAACGGCAACGGGGGAATGGAATTTTTCATCGACCACTCGCGCTGCATCGGCTGCAAGGCCTGCATGCAAGCATGCGAGGAGTGCGATACGCACCGCGGCGTCTCCATGATCCACCTGGAGACGATCATGCGTGTGGATAGTGTCCAAACCGCGCCGCAAATTTGCATGCACTGTGAAGACCCAATCTGTGCCCAGGTCTGCCCGGCCGACGCGATCAAGAAGACCGCAGACGGAATTGTCCAAAGTTCGCTGAAGCCACGCTGTATTGGCTGCTCCAACTGCGTTCTGGCCTGCCCCTTCGGTGTGCCTAAGTACAAGGCCGAGATCAACCAGATGATGAAGTGCGATATGTGTTACGACCGCACCAGCATCGGCAAGGGGCCCATGTGCGCCACCGTCTGTCCTTCTGGGGCGCTCACCTTTGCTACTCGTGAAAATATTGAACGCACGCGCCAGGGAGTGGCCATTCGAGAGTGGCGGTTCGGCGGCGAGACGGTGCGCACCAAGGTAAACGTCCTGGTCCCGCGTAGCGTGCAAAGAATCGATGTGTCAATTGAGCAGATCGGACGAACCACGACGGACGAATATGACGTCGCCAACCTGCTCATGGGAGATTGAAAATGTCCGACGAAAAAGACAAGCAGCAAAACGGCTGTCTGGAATGCAAGAAGAAGAAAGATGCCCGCTGGCGTGAGGATTTTCCCGTGGACTGGGAGAGCGATAATTACATTACCCGCCGGGAGATGGTCAAGTTCCTTGCTCTGGGGTCACTTACCATTGCTGGAGCAAACGCCGTGGTTGCGGGTCTTCCTCATATCGTCAAGACCTCGGAGATGCCAAGGGCGCGGATTGCGTTGGCCTCTTCAATTCCCATCGGAGGATCGAAGCTGTTCTCCTATCCCACGCAAGAAGACCCGTGCATTCTGGTGCGGCAGAACGATAGCGGTCTTGTGGCCTACTCCCAGGTGTGCACCCATCTTTCCTGCGCCGTGATTCACAATGAAAAAGAGAATGCCTTGTTCTGCCCGTGCCATCACGGATATTTTTCCGTAGCGGAAGGCAGGCCCTATGCGGGTCCGCCGTCACGTCCTCTGCCGCGAATCAAGCTGGAACAACAGGGAAATGAAATATTTGCCGTGGGAGTGGAGATCGCATGAGCACCCGCCAGGCTCAAGGCACAACGTTGTTTACGGCATTGCTGGTTTTGGTTGGCATTGGCGTCGTAGTGCAACTCTGGCTGCTCGCTGCGTCCGTGGATGCATTCATGCGGCACGAGGGGAGTACAGCCGTGCATGCCGCAATCGCCTCGGCTGTCGTTTTCGCCATCAACGGCCTGCTCGTCTTGTACGTATTCAATTTTGATCGCAAAATCAAACAGGACCGCGGCTAACTGGAGCTTACGTCCGTACATCCGGAAAACATCGTGAAATGTTTGACTAAGATCGCAGTGTTTCTGCTCTCTGTCGCTGTCATCCAGGCGAATGCTCAGCCAGCACCGAAAAGTCAGGGTGGCGGTGCACAAGAGACCCAGGCAAGGAGGTTCTGGATCGATCCTTCCACGGCTCTGATGTGGGCGGGGAAAGACAACGGTAAAGACGTGAGTTGGAAGAATGCGGCAAAATACTGCCGTAATCTCAGGTTGGCCGGGTATTCTGACTGGAGACTAGCAACGGTCGCTGAGTTGAAGATGATCTACGACCGCAGCGCCAATGCTCCGGGATTATCTGGCCCGGACAATGGCCCCTCCACTTGGCATGTGAAGGGCAATCTGTTCCTGACGGGTTATCAATGGAGCAGTGAGCGCAGAAACGATGATCGCGGACATCCTACAGGTTACGCGTGGTACTTCGACTTCAACGACGGAAGATCGAACAACCAGCCGAGCGATTTTCTGTACTCGCCCTCTTTTATGCGCGCATTGTGTGTACGCGGTTCCGGGAAATGAAGTGCCGGAAGACTCTCTTTATCCCGATATTGCCGAAAGTGGGGAGCTCGTGTTCGCTCAGAATCCGGCAGGCCCGCAAAGCCGGAACCTCTAACCGATGGAGTGTTGAGCAAAAGAGCTCAAGTGGATAGACACTGATGCTTATGTTTTCTCGTTTTTGGAACCGTATCGGAGATCGTTGGCTGGTTAGCAGGTCCGCTTCAAACATGTTCGCAGCGGCGGCCATTCTACCTATGCCCAGTGCATGTGCAGCGCATTCTTGTACAATCGCTGCCTTCGGGATAGCGCTCTATTCGCCATGGACAGGCAGGGGTTATTTCTCCTATTCAGCCGGAAACGACATTAAGTACGACCAGAATGAGCGAGGGATTTACTACGACGAGCTTGCGAAGCTTGTTCAGGCTAGAAAGACTCACTGGGATCTCAAAGGGCCAGGAAGCAGGAATAACAGATTTAATCTTTCGATCTTGTCTGAATACGGGAATGGTATGGTCGGCGGATAGTGGGCCTGTGCTGCCCCCTTTTGTTCAGCCCTGTCTTCTAGCGTGCTTACGATCAAAAAGGCGGCGAGGAGATGGAGCAAAGTTCGTGCGCAAGAAACACTGGGCGGTTAAGATGGGAGTTGATCGATCTCATCAAAAAAAGGCCGCTCGCGCGGCCTTTTCCATCTCACTGAAATTTCTAAGCAGAACTATTTCTTTTTCCTGCCGCCCGACTTTTTCTTGCTGCCGCCCTTTTTCTTCGCAGCTTTTTTCGCAGGTGCTTTCTTCCCCCGAGAGCCGCCGCCGCCCTTCTTCCCGGCGCTCTTCTTCGCGCTCTTCTTTTTCGTGGCCGATTTCTTTTTAGCCGCAGGCTTTTTCTTGGCAGCTTTTTTTGCCGCAGGTTTCTTTTTTCCGCCGCCACCGCCACCGCCGCTCTTGCGCGCGGGAGCCGGAGCGCTTACGGGAGCTTCGCCGGCCCCTGAATCTTCAGAGCCGCCGCCGCTGCTGCTTTCGCCGCCGATGGATTCTTCTTCTTCCTCGTCATAATCCTCTTCGGTTGAGCTGCTGCCATAGCCGCCGGTTTCGCCATATTCATCATCATCGTCCTCATGTCTTGCTTTGAGGGTCTCGTCGTAAAAGCTCATTTTTCCTCCAGAAAATTAGGGCTGGAAAGCGCACAGCAAAATAAAAAATTATCAGGCGCGGATTATATCAAGCCGGATGAATTGCTTGTCAACATTCGCGCAGCAAATTTGATTTATTCGCTTTTGGCGTTGAGCGCCGTCTTCTCTTTTGCCTCGGCGGCGGCCGTCGATTTTGGCTTTGTCGTCGCGTGTGCCGTTCTTTTGCGGCGTCTCGCGGGTGCCTTATCGGCTTCGCCGGGAGCCAGCGGCTTATAGACGATCAACACTCGGCCATGGCGTAAGCTGTTTGTTTTCAATCCATTCCAGCGCCTCAGCCGGTCTGGAGGCACGCCAAAATCCTCCGCCACGGTCAGCACCGTGTCGCCGGTGTGCGTCTTGTAGTGTGAAGCGTAGCGGGAATACACGATTCTGCCATTGCCCCCGGCATTATTCACCGGAATCACCAGTTTGGCTTCGCTTGCCAGCGGCTCAGGCTGCAAATTGTTGGCCTGCGCAATGGCCCGTTCCGTCGTGCGATATTTGCGTGCAATGCCTGCCAGCGTGTCTCCCGGCTGCACTTTGTAATATCGCCAGGCCCCGCGCTTTTCCACCGGAATATTGGCGATGGCGGTCTCGTACTTCTCTTTTGCCCCCAGCGGCAGCCTCAGGTCAAATGGCTGGTCTTTGGGCGTGGTGCGGCGCAGCAGGCTGGGATTCAGGTCCACCATCTGCTCTATCGGCACGTCCACGCATTCCGCCACCAACCGCAGGTCCACCGGATAGCTGACCTTCACCACGTCATATTTCATTGGCGGATCAGGCTGCACCGCGTCCAGCCCGTACTGCGCCGGATTCTTTGACATGATGGTCATGGCCAGGATGATAGGAACGTAATTCTTGGTCTCTGCCGGCAGCACATTGCGTTTGTAAAGCTCCCAGAAATCGGCATAGCCGGTGCGGCGGACGGCCTGCTGCACGTTTCCTGGCCCGGAGTTATACGCCGCCATGGCCAAATACCAATCGCCAAACTGCTTGTAGAGATCCTTCAAATGCCTCGCCGCGGCGCGGGTCGCTTTCTCCGGGTCCTGACGATCATCCACCCACAAGCTACGCCGCAGGCCATAGCCAACGCCTCGGCTGGCCATAAACTGCCACATGCCGCGAGCCCGAGCGCGTGACAGCGCCAGCGGCTTGAATCCGGACTCAGCCTGCGCCAGGTAAATCAGGTCCTGGGGCACGCCTTCTTCTCGGAAAATGCGGAGAATCATCTCCTTATACCGGCCTGAGCGTACCCACGCGCCTTCAAAAACGCCGCGTCCGTGCGTGGAAAAATAATTGATGTAGCCCGCCACATATTCATTGATCATCAGCGGCAGGTCAGACTGGATATTCTTCAGGTCGGCCTCGGCTTTGGCCGTCACATTGGCGTCAGCCGGAAACGTCACCTGGTTCGCTTCATCAATCGGGGCTGGCTCAGGCTGCTGCTCGGCAAAGCCGTCGGGTTCTTTAGTCCCAACCGTGTCCAGCTTGGTGATTTCTTCCGTGATCTTGTCGAACTCCTGCTGCAAGCGGTCGTCGGACTTTATATCCACCGGCCCTTGCATCAGTATGTCCACTGCGTGATTAAAATCCTCTTTGGCCGCATCCAGATGGCCGGCTTTGTAGTCGTCCTGGCCTGCCGCATAGGCCTTTTCTGCCTGGGCGATCATCTCTGGCACCGGATCAGGTTTTTCCGCCTGTGGAGTCTGCGCGGGCGCAGGCGTTTGCTGCTCCGGGGTTTTCGACAGAGAAACAGGCGTCGCTGCGCTCTGCTGGATGCTGGGCGCCATTGCTTGCGGACCCGGCTGCGCCGACTTTTTTGTGTCCTTGCTCTCGCACCCCAGTAGCGACATCAATCCAGCGGCGAGAACGACCATTTTCAAATGCTTCAAGCAGCACTCCATATCAGCATGGGCTTGCCCCCATCATACATTCTCTTTGGACGGCTCTGGCCGCCGAACGGCAGCATCTTGTCCATCCATCACCGGGAGCAAGCGACTGAATCATTGTCCCATGAATGAATCAAAAAGGCTTTCGAAACAGCCGAAACCGCAGGTTACGTTAGGCGAAGCACCAGACCATGTCCGGCGTTCCAAACAAGTACAAAACTTCTCCGTGTCTCCGTGCCTCATCGGTGGGTTGTTGCTGCGCCAAGTCTCTTGCCCTTTCCCTCCCGTCTATGTAAGCATTCTCCCCTTACTTTTCGGAGGCACATGCGCTCTCTTTTCTTCCTGCTCGTGATTGTTCCTGTTCTCGCCGCGGCACAGATGAAACCCGGCTTGCCCCTGCCGCAACATTTCAAGCTGCCGGCCACGCCCAAGACGGTTGCCTGGGGTTATTACGATGCCGCCGCTCCTCCGGTGTTGCGCATACACTCCGGTGACACTGTGGAGTTCGACACGCTGATCACCAACAGCCCCACCGGCCTGGAGAAAGCCGGGGTCCCACCCGACCAGGTGGAGCAGAGCCTGCGCGATATTTATAAAGAAGTAACCAATAAAGGTCCCGGCGGACACATCCTGAACGGGCCTGTCTATATAGAAGAAGCTGAGCCCGGAGACACCCTCGAAGTCCGCATCAAGAAGATCGACTTGGCCATTCCCTACGCTTACAACGCCTTTGGCCCCACGCGCGGCTTTCTGCCTGAAGACTTCCCCTATCGCAAAATGAAGATCATCCCGCTCGATAAAGACCGCATGATGGCCAAGTTTGCGCCGGGGATTGAGATTCCGCTGCATCCTTTTTTTGGCAGCATGGGCGTTGCGCCGCCGGAAGGCTTTGGCCGCATTGACAGTGCGCCTCCCAGCCTGCACGGCGGCAATATGGATAACAAAGAGCTTGTTGCCGGAACGACGCTGTTTCTGCCGGTGCATGCGCGTGGCGCGCTGTTTGAAATTGGTGATGGACACGCCGGCCAGGGCAATGGCGAAGTTGATATCACCGCGCTTGAAACTTCTCTGGTCGGCACGCTTGAGTTCATTGTGCACAAAGGCACGGGCCAGAAATATCCACGTGCTGAAACCCCCACGCATTACATCAGCATGGGCTTTCATCCTGAACTGCATGAGGCCACCCGGATCGCCGTGCGCGAGATGATCGATTTCCTTGTCAGCGCCAGGCACATGACCCGCGATGACGCTTACATGCTGACCAGCGTTGCCGGCGACGTGGACATTACCGAACTGGTGGACGGCAATAAGGGAGTCCATGTAATGATGCCGAAAGCCGTGTTTGTGAAGTGATTCTGCAATAATGGAATAAGGCATCCTTGCCGGAGAGGACGGAACGTATGCGGCTTCTGGTGCGCTGGCTTATCAATGCCGTGTCTTTGCTGATCGTCGCTTATATTGTTCCCGGCTTTGAGTTGCACGGCTTTATCGCAGCGCTGATCGCAGCCATTGTTTTTGGGATTGTAAATTCCACGCTTGGGCTGCTGCTGAAAATCATCACCTTCCCTTTGACGATCTTCACGCTCGGCTTGTTCCTCATCGTGATTAATGCCATCATGCTCAAGATGGCGGCCTCGGTTACTCCGGGATTTATTGTCCATACCTGGACAGCGGCCCTGCTCGGCGCCATTGTCCTGAGCCTTGTTTCGGCATTTTTGAACTGGCTGATCAAAGACAATCGCCGCATAGAAGCCCGGCGATAAAGCGCGGCTTAGATTTTTACTCCTGCAACGCGCGCAACTTCTTCACCACCGCGTGCACATCGTTCTGTTGAAACAGCCTAATCGCGGCAATTCCTGCCGCTCCTACAGCCGCGCACAGTCCTGCGTTTTCCAGCGTGATTCCGCCCAGCGCCCACGTCGGCATCGGCGGCTGCGCTGCTTCTGTGCGATGGCAAATTTGCCGCAACTGCTCCAGCCCTTCAGCATTCGCCGCTCCGTTCTTCTCAAATACCGGACCAAACACGGCAAAGCTTGCGTCATGCGCTTCAGCGCTAGCCACCTCAGCAGCGGAGTGCGTGGAAACTCCAATTATCGGATCGCTCCTGCCCGCGCGCGCAAAAATAGAACGCACTTCGCTGGCCGCAATAGCATTCGCCGGAAGATGAATGCCGTGCGCGCCACACGCCAACGCAATATCGGTTCGCCCATTGATGAGCAACTGCGTCCGCGAAACGCCAATCGCCGACATGGCCTTGCGCGCCAAATCTTCCAGCTCTCGAGCTTCAAGGTCTTTCTCGCGCAGCTGTATATATTCCACGCCTGCCGCCACGCACTCGGCAATCTTTGCCAGCAGCCGTTCTTCCTGCTCTTGGGCGCCGCCTGCAAACTGCCGCCGGTCCGTGATGTAGTAAAGCTGCAAGGCCATTGGCCAGCATTGTAATTGCTGCGCCGCTAGGCCATTACAGGCAACTTCGCGGGCGCAAAATTAGTCTCTTATGCATGCCTCTCTCGCTGCAGCTCGTATGGCTTTTTGCGCTTGCGCTGCCCATTGCCTCTATTGCCTGGACCGTCACGCATGAAGAAGTCTTCCGCGAGCCGCGTGAATATTGCGTCCGCCAGAGTGAGACCAATCCCAACCCGGTTTGCCGCAAGTTTTTCTTCCTCTTCACTTGCGAATTCTGCTTCAGCCATTACGTTACGGCATTTTTTCTCTTCATCACACATTACAAGCTGCTGTACAACGATTGGCGGGGCTATCTCGTCGCGCTCTTCGCGCTTGTCTGGATCGCTAACCAGTACATGAGCATTTACGCCCACTTGCGCCTCGATATCCGCAAAGACCGCGTAGAAATCAAGCACGTGGAAAGGAAAGTTGAAGAGTTGGAGGAGCGGAAGGCGGCCTGATCTCTTATGTCCCGACCCTGAGCTTGCCGAAGGGGAGGGAACCCTATGGCCAAAAAGATTTCAAGGTCCAGCCGCGAATAAACGCGAATGGAGACGAATCAAAAAAGACCAAATTCGTGTTCATTGGTTTGATTCGCGGCTAAATCTCTTCGCAGATGTAGCGGTCCCTCGCTTCGCTCGGGATTACAGAAAACTACGGCAGAGTCTTTGCGATCTCCGGTCCTTCCTCTGCTCCCTGTTTTGTGGGCTGTAGATGGAACTTTGTGAGCCCTTCTTTGAGCACTTCAAATGCTTCTTCCGGCGTATCCACCACGGTAAAGCCGTTCACGTCTTCCGGAGAGATTGTCCCGGCATCCGCCAGCGCTTCCAGATTCAGCACGCGGTTCCAATATTCCCGGCCATAGACGATCACCAGGATTTTCTTGGCCAGCTTGTGCGTCTGCGCCAGCGTCAGGATCTCAAAAAATTCATCCAGGGTGCCAAAGCCTCCGGGAAAGACCACCAGCGCCTTGGCCAGATACGCAAACCAGTATTTGCGCATGAAGAAATAATGGAACTCAAAATTCAATTCCGGAGTGATGTACCGGTTGGGATACTGCTCAAATGGCAATCGGATATTCAGACCAATCGTTTTGCCGCCGGCTTCGTGCGCTCCCCGGTTCGCGGCTTCCATAATTCCGGGACCGCCGCCTGAGGTCACCACAAACCGATGCCGCTTGCCAGGGAGCGTAAGCGTCCATTCCGTGAGCATGGCGGCTAGTCGGCGCGCTTCTTCGTAATAGCGGGCCATTTCCACTGCGGCATGAGCGCGCTTCAGCGCGGCTTGCAGGGCGTCGCCATCTTTGGCGCCCGGTTGTTCGTGCGGCGGAGCTGGCTTCGCGGAGCCGGGTTTTTCCAGGATCGTGAGGGCATGCTGCGCGTCGGGCAGGCTGGCAAAGCGTGCTGAGCCAAAAAATACCACCGTGTCCTGGATCTTTTCCCGCCGAAACCGTGACAGCGGCTCCTGATATTCCGAAAGGATGCGCAGGAGGCGTCCATCCGGGCTGTTCAGGAACTCCGGGTTTAGATATGCCATGGGAGCGGGAAGCAGCTCCGGCATGGGCTCTTCAGCGTCAGGATTTTGATTGCTGTTTTCCATTCAATCTATCTTGTGAATAACTTTGCTCAAGGTGACAACGTTCAAACCCGGTCACGATATCGGACCGCTTCCGCCACTCCAAGCCATATATCCAGCAGGCCGAGTCCTGAGACCGCTCCGCGAACAAAGCCCAGTTGCACCAGATGCTGAAACCCTGCCCATTGTGACGTCCATCCGTCACTGAACCAGAAGCGCGTCCAGGGCAGAACAATCAGCACCAACCCCAGTTCGATGCAGAATAGAACATACACCACCACAAAAACCCGCTGCAGCCACACTGGCATCTCAGCCGTGTTCTCTGGGGCAGGGCCTGTCGGCTGCGCCGGAGTGGGATCTTCGAGATTCGTGGAGGTAATTTTCAAAAGGAACCAGGGATTTGTTATTCAGTTGTATTTAGTTTGGATGCAATAGAAGATTTTATGCTTTCAGCGTCTTTATCCGGCTGGCCACGTCGCGAAAATCGATATTCGAGCCATACACTTCCATAAAATTCGTCAGGGCAGATTTGTTGTCTCCGGCGGCCTGATAAGCCGCTCCAAGATCATAATAAATGCTGCAGCGACTTCCGCTGTCCAGTCCGGGCAGTTGCAACGCTTTTTGGTACCAGCGGACGGCGGCTTCCGGCGCACCTTTATCCACCAGACACTGCGCCAGCCACGTCAATGCCTGGATGGGCTGAGAGAACGGTGCGCCACTGTCCACCGCGTGGCAGACCTTCTGCAACTCGCCGATTGCCTCATCCAGCAGGCCCATTTCCTTGAACGCAATGCCCAGGTTATAGTGCGTTTCCGGATCTTCCTCGGGCTCAGCCGCTTCAGAAGTCTCTTCCTGGAGCTCAGAAAGAATGTCGCTCAACACATTCGCGGACTCATTGTCCTTCATGTCGCCATTGGACCGCTTATCAATGGCTGGCACGGCAGCGGCTGCCATCGCGGGCGCCGGAGTGGGCGATGCTGGAGCGCTGTTAGTTTGCTTGGGCGCGAAATCCGCAAGATCTGACTTTTCCAGGTCCTGAAGAAAGTCGCCAAGAATATCTTCTGTCGACTGTGCGGCAGCTTGAGCGGCTGCCCGCGATGGATCCTTGGCTGGCTTTGGCTCAACGATATCGAGAACATTTTCCAGATCCAACGCAGCCGCCGCAGGAAGCGGGTCAGCCGGAACAGGCTCCTCGGCTTCTATCGGAGCAAACGCAACGGGCGCTTCTTCGATTTCCACCGGCTCGGCTTCGACCGTCACAGCCTGAACCTTCGCCTGCTGTCCCTTGGAAACTTGGGCAATGAGTTCAGTTACTTCTGGAGCGTCAGGCGCAATCTCCGTCAAATCCAGAATAGCCGCCTTGGCTTGGTCCCACATTTGTTGGGAAATGTAAAAGTTGATTTCCTGGATTTTGTCCGCAACTTGCGCGGAAACATCAGGCTGGTCGGGCTCTATCGAGACCACTGGTTCCAGCGGAACTTCTCGGATCGCGGGCTCTGTCACGATTTCCTGGTAAGACTGCACTTCAAGCGCAGGAGCCGGGGAGTCTTCGGTCTCAACTTCAACCATCTCCTCCCACTCACTAGAGAGATCAATCTCAGCAGCTTCAGGCGAAGCCGCGTCGGGAGCAGGCGCATCAACCGCAACCGGCTCAAGGCTTATTTCGACGGGCGGGGGGGAGGCGGCTTCGGCGGCTGGAGTAATGTCAATCGGAGCATTCATCACCGGCTCAGGCTCTGCCGCGATCTCAGTTGCATCAAATGAAAATTCCTGCACTGAAGGCGCAGCTTCAGGTTCAATCTCTACCGGCAGTTCAGCCAGCGCCTCAGGCGGAGCAGCAGGTTTGGTTTCAACCGGCAATGGCGGCCATGTGGTTTTGGCGGCTGCTGGGGTTGGCGGCGGAGCCAGCGGCATAGCAGCGGCCGCTGTTGCAGGCGCTCGCAACGCAAACTTCTTTGCCGCCTCAAGATATTTAGCCGCCTCGGCAGGATGACCTAGCTCGTCATATATCTTGCTCAGGTTCTGGTACATGCGCGCGGCATCGGCGAAGCGTTCAGCGCGGACATACAAGCTGGCCAGACGCTGGTTCAGGTTCACGTCCTTTGGGGCCAGCGGCAAAGCGGCTTCCAATGGCGGAATCGCCTTGGCAGGCACGTTATAAGAAACGTACAGCTCGGCGTCTGTCAGCGCGGATTCAATCGCCCTTTCCGTCGGCGGATCGTAACTCTGCTGCACCGGCGTGGCTGTCTCGTCCAGTTCCTCCACCATAAAGGCCTGCGCGGCCTCTTCCGGTGTCAGGATGCGCGTGGCTGAATCTTCTCCCAGCTTGGCCAGCATCTGTTTGTGATTCTGGGCGTGAATCGCATTTTCCGGCTCCATCTCCGTGAGCTTCTGGTAGAGATCGCGCGCTTCAGTGAAATTGCCTTTTTGCGCCGCCGCGTGCGCCTGTATCTCGATCACCTCTGCGTTCTGCGCGTGGTCGCCGGATTCATTGGTCAGGCGCTTCAAAATGGCCAGCGCCGCTGGATTGTCTTTTACCCGGTTGGTGAGCGGGCCTAGCGTTTCCTGCAATGCCGCCGGATTGCCGGCGAACAAACGCTCGGCATGTTTTTCATATAAACGCAGCGCGCTTTCCTCGCGATTGTTCGTCACGTACCATTGCGCCACGGTGCTCACGCCAGTAGTGTCATTGTGCTTCGTCAGCAGCTTCTCCGCCACTTCTTCCACGCCATCCGCGTTGCCGGTATGAAGTTTGGCGCGCAGAAGAGCGCGCAGGCCGTCCGGCCGCGAATCGAGATCAGTGACCTGCTCCAGGTATCCAACCGCAGCCTGGCTGTCGCCCGCTTCCACGGAAATCAACCCGCGCAGCATCAGCGCGCCAGTGTTCGATGGATCGAGAGCAAGCACTTTGCCCAGGGCTTCTTCCGCCGCAGTATAGGATCCACGGGCGTAAAGCGACTCAGCCGCGCTGTAATAAATATTGCGGGCTTCATCTTTCTTGCCCAATTTTGTGTAGAGATCGGCCAGCTTGGCCTGTGTGTGGGCATTTTCAGGATCAAGTTCCAGAATTTTCTGGAACACCCTGGCCGCCTGCGCGTTATCGCCCGACTTCAAAAGATGGTCGGCCACCTGCATGTAGTGGACGCGGGCGTCATTATAGAGACCCTGCTGCCCATAGAGTTCCGCCAGCTTGGTGGTGTTCTCAGAGTTATACGGCCCGATCTTGGTCAGCTTCTTGTAAATGGCGATGGCTTTAACGGCAAAGCCGTTTTGCGCGTACTGGTCGCCAACTCTTTTGAAGTAATATGTGGCCTGATCGTTGTTGCCCACGCGTGCGTATAGGTCCCCAATCGTGTTCAGGACCGTCAGGTCCTTGGGGTCTTCCTTGATAACTTTTTCATATTCAGAAATCGCGTTGGGCAGCTTGCCTTGCTGGACAAACTTCTCCGCCTGCGCGAGGACCTTTACTTTGTTGAACCCAAACCCGAGTGCCATAAAAAATCAATAATCCGAAAGGGCAGCCTTTCCAAATGCGGTGGGAAATCGCGCACAAGTGTAATTGGGGCTAAAGTACCACAGAAAAACGGCGAAACCCAAGCCACACGGGGCAATCGTTAGTGCATGTCGGTTATTTACCTTAAAGGTTCAGGTAAGTCCCCACAATTCCGGCAGAAGCCCTGGAGTTTGAGTTTAAACCATGGGACAACTCGCTCGGGTCGATAGCACTCCTTGTGGCTCGAAACTTGGCGCTCACAAAAAATAAGGTCCCGATTTCTCGAGACCTCAATTCTGGCTGAGTGCTGAAGCTAATTGCTACTGAGGGAATGGAACATTTTTGGTGCCTGACGCCAGATCTGCATTGCAGGTTAGGTTTATCGGCTGGCTCGCCGGCGAGGGCGGATTCAAATTGGGGGAGGAGAAATCAAAGAATTCTTCCATGTCCGCCTGGGCTGCGTCTCGCGCGTTGAGGCTCGGGAGATTGAAGCGTTTCTCCACGAACTTTAAGACAGCCGTGTAGTCCATGGGCGTGTGGGAAACATAGTGCGGCTTGGCAAATGGCGAAACAATAATTAGCGGCACGCGAAAGCCGGTGCGGACGAAATCATCATTTTGAGGATCGCTCGTTAGCAGGTCGCGAGGCTTGATGCCGTCTGGGCTGGGAACGTGCATGATGGCCGCATCGGTCGGATATTTGCCTGAGCCTACTGCCTGCCCTGTTGCTCCAGCGCCGAGTTCCAGAATAGGTCGCCCGTCGATCATCGGACTCACATGGTCAAAGAGCCCGCCATTTTCATCGAAGGTCTCAATGAAAATCGAATCTTTCCATGAAGGGCTGTTAATCAGTGCGACAAACAGAGAATTCATGAAAGCCGCGCCAGGCTGTATGTTATTGCCCTTTCCCGGATGCTCGTCCCGTCCTGATGAAAATCCCGGCTCAATATAGGAATATGCCGGCAATGTATTGTTCTGCACGTCCGTCAGGAACTGAGAGATGGGGACGATGTGGTCTTCTTTGGTGGCGCCGTACGGCTGGAAGTTGCGCAGAGTCGTGATCAGTTTTCCGTCAGGCTGGCGATCAACCGAATATATTTTCCACGAAATGCCCGCCGCATCCAGCAGTTGAAAAATTGTCTTCGCCGTTAGCTGCGTGTTTGTGTCCTGCGGACGGTGCACGAGCCCCTGAGAGGTAGCTGCCAGTGCGTAGAGCCGCGTCGCTTCTGTCTGCGCTGGCTCGGGATTGTACCAGCGATCAGAAGTGGCAAACTGCGTGGCGAACCAGTAAGGCGAGGGCAGGTCAGACTGGTTGTAAAAACCCATGGAGCGTACGCCCTTGGTATCAGCATCGCCATCGAAGATTGCCAGGCCCGCCGCGGTATGAACAAAGCCATCCAGCAGAAGGGGAGCGCTGTCACTGGTGTCGAAACGATTGGCATTACCGTGGCTCTCCAGCCATCCAGCCGTGGTGTTGTATATGCAACTTGTTGCCAGATGGAAAGTTCTTATCTGTTGCGTGTCGGGGGAATCCGTGGGATTAGTGAAATCGGTTTCTAGGTCGTCAGCGTCCCGTCCAACGGCGGGAGTCAGGCTGGCGCGGTAATCATTAATCTTTCCGAAGTAAGAGTCGAAAGAGCGGTTCTCCTGCATCATGAAAATAATGTGGTTCACGCTCTGGAGCGAGCCGGCAGGAGTTGGGGACGGTGAAGGCGTTGGCGATGCAGTAGCACCGGTGCCGGCGACAAGTCCCTGGCAGCCTGTGAGAAGACTGAGAGACAGCATGGCAAAAACACTGGTCAATGCGAGTCTTTTGAGCTGGGTCATAAAGGCCTGACTGGGACAAGTCGTCCGCAACTGCTGAGCTCAGAGGGGTGCGAGCAACAACTCTGGTCATGGTTGAGATGTTGCCTCTCAGCCTGAAGTTGTGTGTTGCTGGATTTACTTAGTTTTGACATCCCAAGCAGGTGTTCTGACATCTGAGATTTTTAGCTGCTCTCAACGCTGATTTTGTTGAGGACAAACTTCGTTCAGGAGCCTGGGGACCGTAATGAGAATTGCAGTTGTGGGATCTGGTTATGTTGGGCTGGTAGCAGGTGCATGCTTCGCTGAATTAGGCCACCAAGTTGTTTTAGTCGATAACGATGAACGCAAACTTGCCGAACTCCAACGCGGCGAGTGCCCTATCCATGAAAAATTCCTGCCGGAACTGCTTGAGCGCCATCGCGGCAAGAGTTTGGATTTCACAGGCGACCTCACCGATGCCGTGCGCCGCAGCCAGCTCATTTTCGTTGCCGTAGGCACGCCGCCCAAGGATGACGGTGACGCCGACCTTTCTTATGTCGAATCAGTTGCCCAGGGCATTGCCTGCGCCATTGACGACTATAAAGTCGTGGTCGAAAAGAGCACGGTCCCGGTTTACACCAACAGCTGGGTAAGAAAGATCATGCTGCTGAATGGCGCGCCCGCTGAGCTGTTTGATGTGGCTTCCAACCCGGAGTTCCTGCGCGAAGGAACTGCCGTGGCGGACTTCCTTTATCCTGACCGCATTGTGGTGGGCGCCGATAGCGATCGCTGCGCTGACCTGCTGGCTGAAGCTTACAAGCCTCTAGTGGATGGCAGCTATTACCGGAAATCCGACGCCATTCCCGGCCCGGTGAACGGCCCCTTCCGGGCAAACCTACTCCGCACCAGCGCCAAGAGCGCAGAGCTGATCAAACACGCCTCAAATGCGTTCCTGGCGATGAAAATCTCCTTTATTAATGCCGTGGCCAGCGTTTGTGAAGCTGTAGGCGCGGACGTGGAGCAGGTACGTGAGGGCATCGGAACAGATTCCCGCATTGGCCGTCGCTTCCTTTCACCCGGCGTGGGATACGGCGGATCCTGCTTCCCTAAAGACCTTCTGGCGTTCCGCTCTGTGGCCCGTGAAAACGGCTGCCACTTTGGCTTGCTGGATGAAACCGTAAGAGTGAATGAAGAGCAGCGTAACCGATTCCTGCGCAAAGTGCGCAAGGCGTTATGGACATTGAAAGGCAAAAAGCTGGGTGTGCTTGGCCTGGCCTTCAAAAACGGGACTGACGATCTTCGTGAGTCGCCGGCTGTCGCCATTATCAAGGTGCTTCTCAAAGAAGGTTGCTGTGTTACCGCTTATGATCCCGCAGCCATGGACCGGGCAGCGGAGGAATTCGGACCGAACAGTGCGGTGAAATTTGCCAATGGGCCTTACGAGGCGCTGGAAGGCGCCGATGCCTGCCTGGTGCTTACAGAGTGGGAAGACTTTGCCGCTCTTGATCTTGCCCGAGTCAAGCAGCTGTTGCATTATCCCATTGTGGTGGACGGCAGAAATCTCTTTAAGCCGGCTTTGATGGAAGCTGCAGGCCTTAATTACTACAGCGTAGGACGACCTGATGTTGTGGGTGAGCGCGCGGTCACGATCAAGGCTTCTTTAAAAGCAGAAGCAGCAAAACAGAATGAAGCAGCCTAGTTTCGGGCGAAAGACGGTGAAGCGCGGTTCATGGCCTTTCACGAGCCTAAGGCAAATTGCACGCAGTAAATAAAGTTTCTCTGGAGTTGGGCCATGCTTTCGGTTGTAGTTCCAATTTATAACGAGGAAGAAAACATTCCTGCTTTTCACACCGCAATACGCTCCGTAATGGAGAGTATGGAAGAGCATTGGGAAGTCATTTACGTTAACGACGGCAGCCGGGACAAATCACTCTCACTGCTGGTAGAGATACAGCAGCGCGATCCACGGGTAAGCGTAGTGGAGTTTTCGCGCAACTTTGGCCATCAGGCCGCCCTTACCGCAGGGCTCCAGACCGCCAAGGGAGACGCCATTATGCTCATGGATGGCGATTTCCAGGACCCGCCGGAAGTTTTACCTCGCTTGGTCAAAGCCTGGAAAGATGGTGCGAAAGTGGTCATCGCTCAGCGCTCCAGCCGCGCCGATACCGGCCTTCGCGGCAAGCTCTTTCCTCTGTTTTATAAAGTAATGGGCCTGATCTCGGATTTTCCGATCCCGCTGAATGCGGGGATTTTCGGCCTGCTGGACCGTCAGGCAGCCGATGCCATCAACAATCTTACCGAAGGCAACCGCTATCTTCCCGGGCTGCGCGCATGGGTCGGCTTCCCCACGGCAATTGTTTATTACGAACGCGCCGGGCGAGCTGCGGGCGAAGCCAAACAAACGCTCCCCAAGCTCTTCAAGTACGCCATGGACGCGATTTTCAGCTTCAGCTATAAGCCGTTGCGGCTGGGAATGGTTCTTGGCGGAATCGTGCTGGCCTTTACGCTGTTTCTCTCTCTCGTGAATTTGGGAAATACCGTGTTTCATCTCAAATATTTCGGCATAATCCCCGGCGCAGGACACATTGGCACTCTTCTCGCCATACTATTTTTGGGGAGCGTCCAACTCATTTGCACGGGATTGCTGGGCGAATACATTGGCCGGATTTACGATGAGGTCCGCCGCCGTCCGCTTTATCTGGTGCACAAGCTTCATCAGTCAGAGGCGGAAGGCGTTCTGATTTACAAAACCGAGAAAGTGCTCGCCGCCGTTCAAGACTCAGCCGCATAACCGCTGTTCCGATTCTTCGCAGCAGCCGCTCCGCTGAGCTTGGGGCGGCTTTGCACGGGTAAGTTACTTAGTTCGTCGCTTCAGACATCGCCTCCGGCCGCAATTTTAGCGGGCTTCCCTGACATTTCAATCGTAGTACCAGCCTAAGCGTGAAATCCTAGCGAATTAAGGAGTCTCCTGATACATCCAGAGTAGATGCAACCGTAACCTCTGCTCCTCAAGCCAAGCACCCTAGACCTGAAGGAGTACGATAGTGAAAAACACTATTCGGTTATTGATTGCGACCCTGACTCTGGCCACCGCATCCTTTGCGGGAGTCACGGTAAGCTCCCCCGCAACCGGATCCGCCGCAGGATCCCCAGTCCACTTCGTCGCCTCTGCAACATCCACTCATCCGGTTACAGCCATGAGAATTTATGTGGACAACCTGAGCGTTTACCTGGTTTCTGCAAGCAGCCTGAACACCTCTGTGACCATGTCGGCCGGCACTCACAGCGTTGTTGTTCAAGCCTGGGACTCAACTGGAGCGTACTTCAAAGCGCCTTTCACTCTGACCGTAAGCGGCAGCACGCCGACTCCCACCCCAACACCAGCCCCAACTCCAACCCCAGCGCCGGGCCTCCCCGCCCCTCCTTCAACTGCTGTAGTGAAAAGCAATATCCAACAGATGCCCAGCTGGGATAGCTGCACGGTTTGCGCTGGCGCCAATGCCGCTGGTCCGGTGGCCACATACTCCATGGTGGAAAACCAGGCGTCCCCTTCGCTCACCGCTCACTCTGCAAAATTCAGCATCAGCGGTACCACACCCTACTCTGACGCTCTCTGGTGGAAACAGCTTGGAGCGGCAGATACTGCCACCCACCTGAAGTACGACGTGGATTTCTATATCACGAACCCAGGCGTGTCACAGGCCTTGGAGTTCGATAACAACCAGTCGAATGCCGTGCACAAATTCATCTACGGCACACAATGCAACATCAAGGGCGGCCACTGGGACGTCTGGGGCAATGCAGCCGGAAATTGGCTTACGACCGGGATTGCCTGCTCAGCTCCAAGCGCTTTTGTGTGGCACCATCTCACCTGGGAATTTCAGCGCACTTCCACCAACGTGATCTTTGTCGGGTTCACTTATGACGGCGTCACGCACTATGTAAACCGCAGCTATCCGGCCCGGGCCTCGGGTGTCCATGAAATGAATGTGGCCTTCCAAATGGACGGGGATTCCGCCATGCACGCCTATTCCACGTGGTTAGACAGAGTCACTCTCACATACTGGTAGAGTTCTAGCAGGGTTAAGGTCGGGCATTTCAGAGAGAACTTGCCTCAGGAACTCTGGTTAATGTGAAGAACGATTAACATTCATGAACACGAAAGGAGCGGATTTGATTCCGCTCCTTTTGCTTTTTGGGACTAAGTAGCTGTCGTAATCACCTAGTAGTTCGCGATTTTTGCTTTCTCGCGCGGCAGGTCGAAAAGGGTTGAAGCAGAGTAGATCGGCCGTTACTCTCAGCTTCGGCCGTTGGAAATGGCGGCTAACCAAAACCCCTGGAGTAAAAAGTAGTGATAGTAAATAAAACAACCAAAAGCATGTCCATTCTCGCAGTTGCGCTGTTCCTTTTGGCGGCCGCCTCGCTTCCTTCATCCGCCCAGACAGTCAAGAGTCAGATCCAGAGAATGAGTGGATGGCAAAATTGTGTGGCTTGTGCTGGCGCCAACGCCGCCGGTCCCGGAGCATCCATCTCAACAGCGACTACCTCATCGCCCTCTATGAGCGGCGTATCCAGAGTTTTCTCCATAGCCAGCAGCAACCCTTACGCCGATGCCCTGTGGTGGAAGCAGCTCGGCGCAGCTAACGGTGCTTACAATCTTAAGTACGATGTGGACTTCTACCTGACTGCGCCTCAGAACGCCCAGGCGCTCGAATTTGACAGCAACCAGGCCAACGGGCACAGGCGCTGGATCTTCGGCACGCAGTGCAACATCGCCGCCGGCCAATGGGACGTCTGGGGCAACGCCAATGGCAACTGGATTCACACCGGCATTCACTGTTCCATGCCCACAGCGTATAAATGGCACCATCTGACCTGGGAATTCAAGCGCAACGGCAACTATGTTGATTACATTGCCCTTACGATTGACGGCGTAAAGCACTACGTCAACCGCAATTACACCTCAAGGGCCTCCAGCGTAAACGAGCTGAACGTGGCAATCCAGCTTGATCTGAAGGGCAACCATGCAGCCTACAAAGAATGGGTTGATAACGCAAAGCTCACCTATTGGTAAACCGAGTTTGTTCCTGTCGGCTCAGCTCCCGGGTTTCAGGCCCGGGAGCCTTTTTTTCTTCTCATTAAAAATTCCAGTTCCCTTTTTATTCGCTACATGGTAGAAATATAAAAGCGAGTCCCCGCAGCAAGGGAAAATCCACCAGTGCCGCTGAAGGCATGGCTCCTCCTTTTTAGGGAGATGCCGCATGGAGAAAATGAATGGCCGATGAAAGACAGGAAAAAACCAGGGCGATAGATCTTGCGCTCTCTCAAATAGAAAAGCAGTTTGGCAAGGGTTCCATCATGCGGCTGGGAAACAAAGAGGCAATTGTTCCCATTGCCGTAATCTCTACAGGATCCATCTCTTTTGACATTGCCCTGGGTGTTGGCGGTCTGCCCCGCGGACGCGTGGTTGAAATTTTTGGACCGGAATCTAGCGGTAAAACCACGATAGCTCTCCAGGTGATCGCTGAGGCGCAGAAGATGGGTGGCATGGCGGCTTTTATCGACGCCGAACATGCGCTTGATCCTCTCTATGCCAAAAAACTTGGCGTAGATGTGGACAATCTGCTGGTGGCCCAGCCGGATTATGGCGAACAAGCCATTGAAATCGCCGAAGCGCTGGTGCATTCGAACGCCATCGACGTGTTAGTGGTGGACTCAGTCGCGGCCTTGGTTCCCAAAGCGGAGTTGGATGGCGAGATGGGAGACAGCCACATGGGCCTGCAAGCGCGGCTCATGTCCAAAGCCATGCGCAAGCTGACCGGTATCGTTTCCAAGTCCCGCACCTGCCTGATCTTCATCAACCAAATCCGTGAGAAGATCGGCGTGATGTTTGGCAATCCTGAAACCACCACAGGCGGCCGGGCACTCAAGTTTTATTCGTCCGTTCGTGTCGATATCCGCCGCATCGGGGCGATCAAAGATGGTGAGGTGGTAATTGGCAACCGGACCAAGGTCAAGATCGTTAAGAACAAGACCGCCGCTCCTTTCCGTGAAGCTGAGTTTGACATCATCTACGGAGAAGGCATCTCCCGTGAAGGCGACCTGCTTGATCTGGGCGTGGCCAAGGAGATTGTGGAGAAATCCGGGGCCTGGTTCAGTTACAAAGGCGAACGCATTGGCCAGGGACGCGAAAACGTAAAACAATTCCTGAAGGACAACAAAGATATGATGGTGAAGCTGGAGGCCGAGCTGAGAAAAGAACTCGGCTTGCACATTTTGGTGCAGGAGCCGCCAGCACCTTCAGTCGAGCAAAAGCAGGCTGCCGCAGCCCACGCCAAAATGCCGGCAAGGCGATAGGTGATCCTTACTCGACGAAAGTAAAGAGGCGCAGATTTTCCTGCGCCTCTCTTTTCTCTCAGTAGCTCCCTGTGATTACGGCAGTAAGCCATACACGGTCAATTGATTTGCTCCGCCCACGTAAACGTGACCGTTCGCAACCGCGGGAGAAGTGAATTTCAAGGCTTTACCGGCGGTATCGCGTGTTCCCGCTTGAGTACTGTTATAAAGCTCGGTCAATGTTGGTCCATCATAAGCGTGCAGGACCGCTGGGCCAGAAGTGTTAATGGTCCCGTCGGGAGTTCCTCCCACATAGGCGTGGAGATCAAGCGCCCATACAACAGAGTTGGTTCCATCGGTTGAGATCATTGGAGAAGTCCCTGGATAGAGAAAGACATTGCTCGTCTGGGCCGTCGGGGCGGTGGAAAGCAAGCCACTTGAGAATGTGAACAACTCCAGCGGCTCATTCACCTCTCCAAAATAGATGCGCGATCCCAAAGCGGCAGGGGTGGCGAACAGCCCATTGGTTGGTTCTGGATTGCCCACAGCAACTGTCTCAACGTTGCTGTTGGTGGAAGAGTTGAATTTGCCCATGCTGCTGCGATTTACAAGATAAATTTTCCCATCTTTACCTCCCACGACTCCCAGGCTGGGAGCAACGGCTCCGGACTGAGTGGGAGGTAGAATTGGGCCGGCAGCCCCTAGATCCAGGTCATTTGCCGTAAGATCAGCGGTGTTCGACGGAGTGAAATAATCTTCCACCACCAGCGCTCCGGATTGCAATACCAGCTTTAGGACGGAGTTTCCCGCGTCTCGCCCACCGGTATTAAGGTCGAAAGCACCATTGCCGGTCGCCACATAAATATTGCCGGAAGAGTCAGCGGCAGGGCCGTCCCCACTTTGCCAGATCGCTGAAGCTCCTTGATCAGGGCTGGTGCAGAACACCGCTACTTGATGCAGCACTCCGGTTCCGGAGGCGCTATAGGCAAAAAGCCATCCGTTGTAAGGAAGAGTATCTCCATTGGATCCATAGGCGATGTAAACATTGCCATTCAGAAGCAGCAGAGCAGGTCGCTGCAAATGCTGCTTAGGGACAAACGGCACGCGACCGTTGACGGAAAGCGCAGGATAAGTTCCGGGAACCGAGCCCTGAATTTTTATCGGCCCGCCAAACTTTTCCGCTCCGTTGGTGAGGCTCAGAGCGTGCAGCCGATGAACAATGCTTCCATTTTCGCTGGTGGAAACAGCCACATAAAGAGTACTGGTCGAGGTATCAATGACCGGGGTGCTGCTAATACTGATTTCCGGCGCAATCAAAGCATTGGCCGGCTTGGCGATCGTCGTAATTCCCGCCGATGGATTGATAAAACTGCGCTTCCAGAATGGCGCCGTGGTGCGGCCATCGGCCTCAAAGGCATAGACGCTGCTGTGTTCCGTCGCCACAAAAACCACATTGTGTTTAGCCCCGGCAATGGTCAGGTTGGCAACATGCAAGGGCTGAGCATAAATCTGGCCGTCCACAGTACGGGTAAATACTTTTCCAAATGTCGAAGGCGTGACCGTAGATTTTGTCAGTGCGAACTCTTGCAGATTCACGCCACTGCGGAAACGGTCAGCATGATATGTAAACATTCCAGGGTAATCCGTGATCCAAACCTTGGCGGAGCCTTTCGCGGTTGGCTGGGCCACACTCGCGGCGGTAATAGTGTGGGTGCTTCGTTTGGCGGGAGGATGATACAGGCCAGATGTGGAAATGGTTCCCACCGTGGAATTGCCTCCGCGTACTCCGTCCACAGACCAGACCACACTGTGATTTGTGGTGTTAACGACCGTAGCCGTGTATTGTTGCGGCTCAGTCAACGTGAGGGAAGCTTTGGCAGGATGAACAGTTACACCAACTGCGCCAAAGGCGCTGGCTCCAAGGCAAAAGAAGATTGCTGCCAAAAGCCCAGGGATTCGGCCCGACTTCATAAAACACCTACATGCAAATTGATCTGCTGCTTACATTGGAAGGCACATGAGCAGCGCGGGATGGCTTATTCATATCGATAATGAATTGGGACGGTGATTGAGAGAGGGCGTATCCTGAGGGTGGCCTGCGTAATGCGATCCCCTGTCATCCAGAGACTTCTACGCGTCATGCTGTTCCTGCTTCTTGCTCTTTATATCGGCCTGTTTCTATTTGCTTATTTCCTTTCAGACAGCATGATCTTCTTGCCGCATCCTTCTTCTTACCAGGATTCGGCGGAGATCATAAAGATCACCACCACCGGTGGAAAGAGAATTTCCGCCGTCTATCTTCCCAATCCTGCCGCCAAATTCACTCTGCTGGTGAGCCATGGCAATGCTGAAGACCTTGGCGATGACAAGTACTGGCTGGACAGCTTACGGCACGCGGGCTTTAGCGTGTTTGCTTATGACTATGAAGGATACGGAACCAGCGAGGGGAAACCGAGTGAGAAGGCCTTTTACGAAGATGCCGCTGCCGCTTATGAATTCGTGGCCGTCGACCTGAAAACGCCGCCGGACAGGATCATTATCTTTGGCCGATCAGTGGGTACGGGACCAGCGGCTTACATTGCGGCGAAAAGACCTTCAGCAGGGGTGATCCTGCAAAGTCCGTTCGTTTCTGCGTTTCGTGTACTCACCCGGATTCCCTTGCTGCCTTTTGACAAGTTTCCGAACTACAAATACGTCCGGCACATTCACAGCCCAGTCTTGATCATGCACAGCCACGCGGATTCCGTGATTCCCTTCTGGCATGGACAAAAGCTGTTCGATTTGGCCAACCAGCCAAAGCAGTCATTCTGGGCGACGAACGCCGACCACAATGACATGGATTTGGCGAAAGGCTATATCGAGGCCATTCAGGCATTCGCGGCTACTTTAGGTAAGGCAGAACCTGCGTCTCCGCCGCCGCTACATGGGCCCAGAGTGCCGTAAATCGACGTTCTTCCGGAGCCCAGAGGCTACTGCATTGTCCCCGGATGGCAGGTCGAGCCCACGCCCGGCGGCACTGGAACACCCGTCGGCGGCGTGGCCCAGGGCTTGCCGGTGAAGTCAAAGAAGTCGAGCAAATTGGGTTGAGCCGCATCGCGGTTCGTCAGCGCCGGTAGTCCAAACCGCTGTTCCACAAAATGGATCACCGCAGTGTGGTCCATGGCGGTATGTCCCACGTAATGTCGGCGGGCAAACGGTGACACGATCATGTTGGGCACGCGGAACCCGAGTTGCGCGCCAAAGCCAGAGTGTCCGGCAGCGGCAGCATCAGCCGCATGCGCGCCCGGACTCGATGGTCGCAGATCGCAATGGTTGGTATAAACTCCCGCGGTTGTGGGTTGGCACGGCAGGAATCCATCAGGATTCACCGAGATGGGCGCAATGTCTCCTTCCAGGCTTGCCAGCGCTGAGCTGGTGTTCTGGTTTGTATGGCCCGGAACGGGCGGGACGTGATCATAAGGCCCGCCGCCTTCGTCAAAGGTAAAGAACAAGGCCGAATTTGACCATGATGGGCTGGACATCAGGGAGTTGATGATGTTCGATATCTGGGCCTGGCCGGAAAGAATAGATTGGCCGGAGCCAGGATGTTCATCGCCATGTCCGAAATTCGCCTCGATATAAGCGAATGCGGGAAGGGTATTGTTCTGCACGTCAGTAAAGTACTGGCTGATCGGCGCAATGTGCGTGGAATCCACCGTCAAAACTCCACTGGCATTTCTAAAAATATATTTGCCGCTATAGGTGAAATACGTGAACGTCGTCGAGGGAGCGCCATTGGCGTTCGTGGTTGAGTAATAAAGCTTCCAGGAAATGCCATGTTCATCCAGCGACTGGAATATGGTCTTGGCCGTGAGCTGGGGCGCATGATCGTCATTGCCGGGATCAAATACGTATCCCTGCGTTGTGCCTCCGGACATAGTTGCCAGCCGGTTGGGAATGGTCTTGCTTGCCACCGGCGAGAACCAGCGATCGGAAAGCGCGAATTGCGAAGCCATGAAGTAGTAGTAATTCAGTTCGGCTGCCCCGGTCGTACTGGTGTCCTCATAAAAAGCCATAGCGCGTTGGCCGGCCAGATCAGTAAACGCTCCGCTGCCACTGCCGGATTTTGCGAAACCTTCAGCCGTGTGGACGAAGCCGTCCATCAGAATCGGGCGCGTGGTGGTGAAATCAAACCGGCTCACATCGCCAAAGCTTTCCAGCCATGCCGAGCTCATATCGTCTAGGCAGCTGCTGGTGGTATGGAAGAGCTGGAACACCGTGCCTTCATCATTCTTGTTGAAGATCGTGGTGAGTTTGTCGTCGATGCCATCCACGTCATACTCGCGCTGATCGTCGCCAATGTTCCAGCCGTGCGCCTTGCGATACGGATTCAACATTCCAAAATAGCTATCAAAACTTCGATTTTCCTGTTGCACGAAGATTACGTGGCTGATGGCCGTGATACCGGGTCCCGGAGTCGGCGTGGGCGTTGCCGTGGGAGTTGGGGTAGGAGTTGGGGTAGCGGTTGGGGTTGGGGTCGGAGTTGCCGTTGGTGTAGGCGTGGGAGTTGGACTAGGCGCCGGTGTGGGGGTTGGCGTCGGAGTTGGTGATGCGGCTACGGTAATACTCTCTGAAGACGAGAAGAAAAATCCGCTAGAATCCCACGCGCGGATAACGATTGCATGCTTTCCCGCTGGCAGAGACAGGACAGCTGTGAGCGACGCATTCGGGCTCTGGGCCTTCTTCACCGAATCGATATACATAATCATCGCCGTGACCGGATGAGAAGTGTCCCGGGCGCCCGCGGAAAAAGTTACGGGAGAAGCCACCGTGGCTCCGCTAGCGGGCGAGCAGATCTTAACCGTTTTATCGACTGTGGCAGTGCAAACCGCAGATGCCGCGCTCGCCGATGCGAGAAGGAAGGTTGCAACAAGAAAACCGCGAAGAGAGATCACCCAGGGCCCCATTTCAGAACAAAGGAAGAATCGCCAATTAACTTCTTATAGCGGGGGGGCACACGGGCAGCTGACGATCAACACAGCTCCGCCTGCGCAGCCCCCCTGGAATTGTTCTTCAAACTAGGAGAGCACCGGCTCAACGGGGGTTGTCCTCAAAACGCTCTTAACTCAGGCCTAAGTTGGTGAATTGCTCTCTGGGCGGGGTAGAAGGCCAGCACCTGAGTATCAGCAGACGACGCAACAACGTTTCCTACCCTGTGACCGCTAGCTTGACTGAAGCGGCACGCACACTTCACGTATGGGCGCGCTGGACGGGGCATCCACCAAGATTGGCACGGCTACGGCTCAGGCGTGGTGCCTTAACGGTTGTAAGCGGCTAAACTTCGATCTGCGCTTCGAGTGTTTGGCTCAGTTCTTCCCATTCGTTCATAGCCTGCTCCAGGTCCGCTTTTGCGCGATTCAGGAAATTTGTCTGCCGTTGTGTTTCTTCCACGCTCACAAAATTCTGCAGCGCGGTTTCCGCCGTGGTAATAGCGGCTTCCAGGCGCGCGATCTCTTCTTCCACTTCCACTAAGCGTTCCTTCATCTGCTTAAGTTTGATGGGATTCAAGCGCTTCAACTTCGTCTCGGTCCCGGCCTTTTCTGAGCCATCATGGTTTGTTTGAACCACAGTGTTCGCCGGAATCGCTGCACTGTTTGAAGCAAGAGACGCATCTGCTTCGGCGTTTTCTTTCCCCTCTTTGCGCCAGAGGTAGTCTTCATAGTTGCCAGGAAAAACTTCCACGCGACCATCGCCAATTTCAAAGACGCGAGTAGCCAGCTTGTCAATGAAGTAGCGATCATGAGAAACGAAGACGACGGTGCCAGTAAACTTTTGCAGCGAATCCAGTAGAACGTCTTTGGCGCGAAGGTCGAGATGGTTTGTTGGCTCGTCAAGCAGCAGAAAATTCGATGGATGCAGCAGCATGCGGGCAAGAGCGTAGCGGTTGCGCTCGCCGCCGGAAAGCACGCCAATGGTTTTGAAAACATCGTCCTCGGAAAACAAGAAACAGCCAAGCAGACTGCGCAACTCCGTTTGCGTGGAGCGCGGCGCAGCTTCAAACAGGTCGTCGAGCATACGCGCGTTAGGATCAAGGGCTTTGTACTGGTCCTGGGCAAAGTAATCGACATCCGCATTGTGGCCAAGCCGCAGTTCTCCAGATGTGGCCTGCTCCTGGCCAGCCAGTAGTTTGATCAGCGTTGATTTGCCTGCGCCGTTCACGCCGACGAGCGCGATGCGGTCGCCACGCTCAATCACGAAATTCACGCCGCTAAAAACGTCTTTAGCCCCATAGCTCTTGCCCAGATCTTTGGCCTCGGCAACCATGCGTCCGCTGGGACGCGGCTGTGGAAAAGAAAAATGAATGGCTTTTTCTTCCGGAGGGACTTCAATTTTTTCCATACGCTCCAGCTCTTTAATCCGGCTCTGCACCTGCTTGGCCTTGGTGGCCTGATAACGAAAGCGATTGATGAACGCCTCAAGCTGGTCGATTTTTTCTTTCTGGTTGGCATAGGCAGCTTCCAACTGCGCGCGGCGCTCGGCTTTCTGCGCCAGATATTTCTCATAATTCCCGGAATAGAAGAAAACCTGCTTGTTCCATATTTCGGCGGTCTTCTTCACCGTTACGTCCAAAAAATAACGGTCGTGCGAGATCAATACATAGGCGTGCGGATAATTGACCAGGTACTGCTCCAGCCAGTTGCGGGTTTCAAGATCAAGATGGTTCGTTGGCTCATCCAGCAGCAGCAGGTTAGGTTTTTGCAGCAGCAGCTTAGCCAATGCGATGCGCATCTGCCAGCCGCCGGAAAACTCTTCCGTCCGGCGCTGCCAGTCTTCTTTCCTGAAGCCCAGACCATTCAACACCGTCCCGACTTCAGCCTCAATGGTGTAACCATCGCGCGCCTGCATCTCAGCCTGTATGCGATTGAAGCGTTCGGCAATCTGCTGATACTCCGCGCTAGCATGATTAACTTCAGCCATCCGACGCGCCAGGTGTTCCTGCTCGCGCTGCATCTGGTGCACATGCTCAAAAACCGAGAGACACTCGGCAAACACCGTCCGACCGGAAAGCGATAGACCGTCCTGTGGCAGGTATCCGCTCTGGATGCCGCGCTGCTGCGTGATCGTGCCGTAATCCAGCGACTCCGTTCCGGCAAGGATTTTCAGCAGCGTGGTTTTGCCCGTCCCGTTCGCGCCTACCAGTCCCACGCGATCATGCGGCGTTATGAGCCAGTCAAGTTCCTGAAAAAGCACTTTGGGGCCAAAGCGCTTGCCGGCATTTGAGAGTTGAATCATTACTTCTATCTAACCACACAGCGCAAGTGGCAACACAGAGGAGTGGCAGGATATTTAACGGGAATTGCCGCCGCTATTGGCATCCTGTGACGTGGGCGTATTCATCGCACAAAGAGTAAACAGGAAAAGGAGATTCCCATGCCATCAAAATCCAGCGGCAGGTCAAAAAAGAGCAGTTCTTCACGTTCGTCCGGTGCACGGTCATCCTCTGCAAATGTGCGGTCCGGGAGCAGCAGATCAAAAGGCGGTTCTACAGGCAGCTCAAGAAGCGCCAGCGGTTCAAGAAGCAAAAGCGCTTCGAGTAGAAGTGGTGCGTCCAAGTCTGCAAGGAGTAGTAGTTCAACCGGATCGCGGTCCTCGCGCGGTGCTTCTTCCCGCAAGAGTTCTTCCGGCAATGCTTCTTCGCGCGGTAGTGCCTCGCGCACGTCATCCCCGCGGCGTTCAAAATCAAGCGCGCGCACGCTGACTGATCATGACGAGATTCGCCAGTGGGCGGAAGAGCGCAATGCGAATCCGGCTTGCGTGCGTGGAACCGGAGGCGGTGAAGATGTTGGGATGATTCGCCTGGACTTTCCGGGATTCAGCGGTGAGCAATCGCTGGAGCACATTGAATGGGATGAGTGGCTGCAAAAGTTCGACGAAAGCGGCCTGGCGCTGTTGGTGCAGGACACAACCGCCGACGGCCAGCAGAGTAACTTCAATAAGCTGATTAGTCGCGAGACCGCAAAGAGCTCGCGCAAGCGCCCGTCAGGCGGCACGCGAGGCAAATCGCGCAGAAAAGCAGCGTGATAATCATTGGAGAGAAGGCCGTTGGACATCAGAATCCCAATGCGTTATCCCGTGTCCATCATTGCATTCACTGCGTCATTTATGTGAGTTGAAGGACCGATAGCAGGTAGAAACTGTGAGCGCTCAAAACTTGTTGCGCTCGCGGTTTCGGCTGCGCGGAGTCCAGTCAATTTGGTTTGGATTTCTGCGCTGGCTCCAGCTTGGCTTTGATCATCTTGTAGAACGACCACACATTGTCGGCTTCGCCCTCAGTGAGGCGGCGATGGATTTTCATTGAAGGAAAAAGTTTGTTGCCGGCCACCGTCAGTGTCAAGGTGGCAAATTGCTTTCCGGGATACGTGTCGATGCTCCAGTCACCCCCAAAGCGCCGCCGTACGACTTCTCCGAAATAACAGCCCCACATCTTGCACATTTCTGTCAGCTCATCAGTAGAAGGTCCTCCCGGCGGCAGGTCGAGCGCAAGCTGGCCTAGGATACTTTCCAGTTCCATCAGAGAGTTCTCGCCGTAGTCGAGACGCGCATTGAACTCTCGCGCAATGATCACGGCCTGTTGAGCATACGCCTCGGTCATGCTGCCGACTGAATCGTGCGTTTCCATCACGTCGAGTCTAACAGGGTTCTCGGAGTGCTCCGGAGTTTGGGCGACGACAGCTTTCATATAGAGCGCGCCAAAAATTAGGAGCGCGCCACAAATTTTCGGGAGAGATGCGAAGCGCGCGGACAGCGCTCGATTTGGCCAACCAGCTATACACCAAGTGGCGTGCCAGGGCATCAGATGTATTTCACGACCAAAATCTAAGCCAGTTTAGGAGTTCGCATTCATGCCGAACGTACAATCAAACAACTCTACGGAAATTTGCGCTTTTTTTAAGGACCGGTCTGACGCACTGGCCGCTATCGCTGATTTAAAAGATGCAGGATTCACCTCAGACCAGATCGGGCTGGCCATGGCGGACGATCCCAGCCTGACCTCATCTGAGCCACTCAGAACAGACTGTGTTGGTGGCCCGGTGGATACAAACCGCGCATCAGCCTCCCATGGCAAAACCGACGACCGGAGCGCCTGGGACAAGATCAAGGATTTCTTTACCGGCGGTCACGAGACTTACGTCGGCGATGAGCAAGCCCACGAAAGCACGTACGGCAATATTTCCAGCGAACGCGCCCGTTATTACAACTCGGGAATAGCCGCGGGCGGCGCGGTACTCACGGTATCGGCGCCGGCTACCCGGCTCACAGAAGCGCGCGAAATTCTTGAAGACCACGAGGCCGATGTGCGCACTTCCGGGTTCGAAGAAACCAGCGGAGCAAATTGGCCTGGCAGCAGCGCGGGAGCAGCCGAAGCAGCCAATGAACGGCGAATCCAGCTTCGGGGCGAAATGCTGCGCGCGGTAAAACAGAAAGTGGAAAAAGGAGAGATTCGCCTCCGTAAAGATATCGTTACTGAAAACCAGACGATCTCTGTTCCTGTAACGCGAGAAGAAGTCGTCGTTGAGCAGGTTTCCGCAGGCGAGGCAAGACCGCTTTCAGGAACCATTGGTGATGAAAGCGAGATTCGCATACCTGTTTCAGAAGAAAGGGTCAGCGTGGTCAAAGAGCCGGTTGTCACTGGAGAAGTAAGAGTACAGAAGCGCGCTGTCCAGGATAATCAACAGGTGAGCGACACAGTGAGACACGAAGAAGTTCGCGTGGAAAAACAGGGCTCGGTAGATGTAAATGAGAAAACGACCGATAAAACAACCACCGATAAGACAAAGACAGGACGCAAAAAGCCGGCAGCCTAATCTGCGAGATTGGAAATCCCATAAAAGAGAATGCCCGCCAAGTCGGCGGGCATTTTTCTGTTGCGAGATGAATCACCCCCGTTTGGCTTTAGTCTGAGACTTGGTTGCGCTCTTCTTTCTTCCAGCATTTGTTTTCTTAGAAGACATTCCGGCCCCACTCTGAAGTTGTGGTTCCGCTCCGGTGCGACGGCCGGAGTTGCCTCCGCCCATGGATTCTGCTCCGCGCTGATGGTGTGGTTGTTTGCTCATGCGTGCCTCCGCCTATTGACTTGGTCCATTGGATTTTTGGGCTGATTTGCTCTTCTTCCCGGATTTCTGGCTGCCCGTTTGTGACTGGCCGGACGTGCTGCTCGTGTCGGCAGAATTTCCATTACTCGCGCCCGAGCTAGAGGTGCTGGTTCCGCCCGATGCGTCTGAGCTTCCGCCCTGCCCGTTTGCCGCGCCTCCGGTTGTTGCCCCGCCCGAGCCGCTGCCCGATTGCGCACCTGATCCACTCTGGGTTGCGCCCTGCCCAGACTGATCGGACGATCCAGCCTGCCCTCCGGCTTGGCCCGCCTGGCCGCCTGGGCCGTTGCCGCCGCCGGCATTGTTGGGACTTGCCTTGGTGTTTCCGCTGCAGCCTAGCGTGAACGCTCCTGCAAGCAAAACGACCGCGAAAAGCTTGTTCATGTCGAACTCCTTTTCGCTATCAGATGCGGTTGTCTGTTCGATTAGAGTTGCTCGTGACGAGTGCGGCGCTTCTTGGCGTGGAATGTGCTTTTCTCGTTGTGCACAGCGCCACCAAGAAGTGGAGAGATGATAGGGGGGTACTGGTGATTCGTTCGGTTTAGCTATTCTGGTCCGCGATCTCTTGCAGGCAATCTGCTAGACGCTGGCCGCGCCCGCCGATCCCAGCGGCAGGAAATACTGCGTCCCTCGGATGGGCTCGCTCACGCGACGGAGCAGCTCTTGCAGGTCTGTATGGCGCTCCACGAAATCAATGTCATTGGTGTTCACCACCAGCAGGTCAGATGACGTGTAGTGAAAAAAGAAGTGTTCATACGCTTTGACCACTTCTTCAATGTAGTCATCGCTCACAGCGGTTTCACCGGCGACGTTCTTCTTGCGCAGGCGCTTCTTCAGCACGTCCGGCGAGGCCTGAAGATAAATCACCAGGTCTGGCGCGGGTAGTTGCTCACGAAAAAGCTGGTAATACCGGTTATAAACTTCCAGCTCGGGATCGCTCAGGTTGATGTAAGCGAAAATCTTGTCTTTTTCAAAAATGTAGTCTGCGACCACGGTTTTGCGTGACTTGGGGCCAACTTCCAGCGCTCGCAACTGCTCAAACCGGCGAACCAGAAAAGCAAACTGGGCCTGGAAGCCGGCGCCGCGCTCGCCTTCATAAAACGCGCGCAGAAAGGGATTGTCTTCCGGCTCGATCACGCGCTGCGCGTTCAGCCGGTCCGCAATAATATTGGCCAGCGTGCTCTTGCCCACGCGAATGGGCCCTTCCACGGCTATATATTGAGGTGGTTCAAAAAGCTTGGCCATGTTTTTCTGATAAATGTTTCTCTGATGAATGCGTTGCCAAAAAATTGTATAAGTCGGCTGACTTGACGCAGCATATATGGCAAAACGTCCGCTGGCAATGTGCAATCAGTTAACAGGCTGTGGAAAGCTTTATGAAGTGCTTTATTATGAAGTGCTTTGTTATGAAGATTGACGAAGTGCTTTCTGTGAAGAAAGGTACAGCTGCTTCGTCCAATCGATGAGTCGGCTCACCAGCGCCCCAGTCCCGCAGCTCCCGATTTCAAGCCTCGCCAGATTGGCCCTCCGCATCTCAATAAAAAGACACACCAATAAGGAGCAGCTATGCCTCATTACGGCCTTCTTCATGATCACAAACTGGAAGACGTTGACGACCTGCGCGGCGCGGAAGTATATGGCGTGAACGACGAAAAGCTGGGAACGATTGACGACGTGATTTTCGACCATTCCAACGGAGAGATTCGCTACATCTTGCTCAAGACGGGAGGCCTGCTTTCCGGCAAGAGAATCATGGTTCCGGCGAACCGGGTTGAGCCCTATGGACACCATGATGACAAATTTTATGCCGAACTGGACAAAGAACGCCTGGAGATGCTGCCGGAATTCAATAACGAGACACTGAAGAACGAGGGCGATTGGGACAAATTCGAGAAGAATTATGAGGAGCGCTGGAATGACGGGACCGTGATGTACAACAAGGATACGGGCCGGATCATTACGCCTCCAGCGGATGAGCAAGCCCAGCCCGCTGGAGGGCAACCGCTGAGCCAGCAAGCAAGAGGGAGCCTGAACAGGGACTTTACCCCCCAACGGATGGGCAAGCGCGACGAATTGTGGGGCGTCGGCGACTCTGGAACAGGCAAGACTACCCTACGGCCGCAGAAGGCTTCCATCGCCGGGCGGGAGGACGCAGTCCTTCAAAACCAGACCCGGCAAAATGCGGGCCAGCAGAATATCGGCGAGAGACGCGTTGGGCAGCAGGCCCCCAGTCACACAGAGACTGGACGGCGGGAAGACGCAAGCCGCGAAAACCCCAATCCTCTGCCGCATCAGACCACAAGGGAAGTTGAGGGCGTAATGAGCACCGAGTATCAGGTCTCAAGCTCGCCTGAGTCGTCCAACAAGGAGGCAATGCGTGAGCCCGGCGTTTATAAAGTCGATCGCGTCCCGGGACAAAGCGGCCAAAGCGGGCAAAGCACCACAGCAAGGCGTGATGTCAGCGAGTCGCCCAACCAGGCGCTCAATGCCAACTACGGTCGCCGCTGGATGCAGTTCCAGCAGCATCTCCGCGAACATCGTGACAAGGTAGTGAGCGGCTGTAATCTCTGTGGCACGCAGGACAAGGCAGCATAAGCGCAGAGACGCAGCAGCTACGTCTCTAAAGCCATTAGGGCCGCCGCTTTCGGACGGCCCTTTTTATGCTTGATCGCCAGATGCTCACCTCTTCGCCGGCACTCGCGGTACTGTAGTTTCCTCAACCCATTGCTTTTTCTTTACATTCCGGGTACCTCCTTCATAAACTAACGTCACTCTTTCCGCTGAAGTCTTTAGGAATCCCGGTAAACTTGGGACAGGTATTCGCCCTTTTTCCGGCTTCCAGCCGGGGAAACGGTCTTGATAGGCGCCATAGCGTGACGAAGACAAAAACACAGGGCAAGAACTACGTAAACGCGTTTGCCGGCGCAGTGGCGGCGCTCAGCCGCGCCGGAGAAGATCTTACCGCCCGCATGCTGGAAATGCTGGTCACTGACTTTGACGCCGCCCGCGCCGAGCTCTGGCTCTGGGACGCCTCTTCCGGCTCCTGCTATCTCACGCATGCTCAGGGCACGCCCGCCACGCATCGGCTGGATTATGCTGCCGCGGGTGCCGGAGCAGTGGGCAAGATCGCCCACAACAAAACTATTATTGAAAACATCGTGCTCTCCACCTTCGGCGGCGACGATCTGGAATTTTCCCGCCAGACTGGATTGACGCACATCTCTGGATATCCGCTGCTGGCCGCGGGCCAGCTTGCTGGGGTGCTGACCATTTACACCATCGCTGAAGCCGCTGAAGACCTGCTGCTGTGGTGGCGCTTGTATTCTGAGATGAGTGCGGCCAAACTCAACAACGTGCTGGCTACGCAGGAAAAAGACAAGCGCATCAATCAGCTTTCGCTGCTTTTTGAAGCCACGCGCATGCTCAACTCCACGCTCGATCTTCCGGAGCTGCTGGAGCTGATCCTGAAAATTGCTCGGACTGAAGTAAAAGCCGAGCGCGGCACGGTCTTTCTGGCCGACAACAAACGCAAAGAGTTATGGTCCATCGCCGCGTCGGGGCTCGACCATCAGGAAATCCGCATTCCTTTTGGCAAAGGCATCGCCGGGCAGGTGGCCGTCTCCGGTGAACTCGTCAACACTGATGACGCATACAGACTGGAATCTTTCGATCCCAGTTTTGACCAGCGGCTGAATTACCGCACCAAGTCGCTGCTGAGTATTCCCATCAAGCATCATTCCGGTGAAATCGTGGGCGTGCTGCAACTGCTCAACGCCCAAAGCGGCTCCTTTTCACCCGATGACGTTGGCTTCCTCAACAAGCTCTCCGGACACATGGCCATGGCGCTGGAAAATGCGCAGATGCATCGTGACACCATGGAGAAGCAGCGCATGGAGCGCGAGCTCTCTCTGGCGCGCAGCATCCAGCATCGCCTCTTGCCGGAAGCGCCGCCCGTCGTTCCCGGCTATGACATTGCCGTGCTAAGCGATTTTTGCTTTGACGTTGCCGCCGATTATTATGACTTCATCAACCTCGGCCCGCAGTCGTTGCTTCTCGTCAGTGCTGAAGTTGAAGGCCACGGTGTTTCTTCAGCGTTGATCATGGCCAACCTTCAAGCAACTTTGCGCGCGCTGGTCATGCATCTGCACTCGCTTGAGGTGCTGGCCTTTTCGCTGAATGAAATGCTTTATACCTATACCAAGTCTGGCAAGCATCTCAGCGTGTTTCTTGGCTTGGTGGATACCCGAAAAAACGTTCTCCAATATGTAAATGCCGGACACATTCCTCCCATCCTAGTGCGCGGCAAGACCGGCGAAATCAAATTGCTGGAAGAGGGCGGCACCGTGATCGGACTGTTCCCGCAAGTGGATTACACTCGCGGATCAGTCAAGCTGGAACAAGGTGATGTGCTCGTCTGCTCTACTGACGGCATTCTGCGCATCTCCGACGAGCAGAAGCATGAATACGGTCCCAAGCGCCTGGCGGATTGCGTGCGCCGCAATCGTGAACGCACCTCACAGGGAATCGTGGATTCCGTGCTGGCCGAGGTCTCAGCCTATTCCACCGCCAGCATGAACGACGATGACAAGGTGCTCATCGTGTTCAAGGTCACTGCCGATAAAGAAGTTGCGGTCGAAAATGCCAACAACAGTAATTGATCTTTTTTATCAGTGAAAATCAGTGTGATCTGTGTTATCTGTGGTAGCGGTTTTCTTCCTGCTATCCGTAGTTAGGCTTTGGTTTCTTCTATCACCAATTCCTGCTCTTTCCCTAAATAGCTTTTCCTGCGAAACCAATCTTCCATTGCTTCTTTCAATCTTTGCAGAGGCACGCGTGTCCCGATTCTCATCTCTCCATCGGCCACCGGGAGCGTATCGTCAAAAATGGAATCATTGGTAAAGCTGCGCATGGAAAAATTGTCCAGCCACTTCATGGGACACCTGGCCAGCTTCCCATTCAACTCGTACTGCACTGAGATCCGCCGCGAATACATGCTGCTGTGTTCTCTCCCAATTTGGAACTGGACGCCGAACTAGCCGCTAAGGTTTATATCAATGGTTCAACCGCATCGTTCATTTAGGACTATTCTTTTCCGTGCATTCGGACACCCAGAACGCCTCATTTCAGATGCAAAGCCATCGTATGCTCTTGAAAACAATTGCATAGAAGTGGTATGGCGAGCATCACGCTCGACTGCTCCAGAAATCCAGAGTTGCTGAAAATACAGGCTTTAGCTCCTGGGGCATGGACTTGAGTAACCAGCATTTCTGCAACGTTGGGCGCATCCTAGACACTAATACTCGTACTACTTAAGTACAGAAGTAAAGGGAGTCCCCCCAAAATGCCAGACCGCCGCTTACATACCGACTCAAATGAACTCGTATCCCATCTTAAGGAACTTACGACTGCGCTGACCGCCGTGCACGAAGATTTGTACTGGCTCGCCATGCAGGCACCAAACGCCAATGACAAGCCGGCTGTTCCCGCCGCCGAACTCAACGTGGATATGCTTAGCGAACTCAAAAGCGCAGTGGATGATATGCGGCTTTTACTCTGGCAGTATATTGAGACCGCGACAGAAGTAAATCCGCAGCACGTGCAGGAACGGATGGACTCACAACGCCTGCATCGCGTCACCAAATTTCTCCAGCTGCTGCGCAAACGCCTGGCGCCTCCGTCGGCTGACGAGCAGCCGGTTTCTTTTATCGAACGAATCAATGCCACCGTAACCCAACACCTGGGCCGCGACAAAGCCGCCTGACTTATGATTGCCTGAAGCGATGTCCGGGCTGACATTCTAAAACTGCTCAGAACTGCGTTCCCAAATACGAGAGACGTGCCGCAAAGCACGTCTCTTTTTTCGTTGAATTCTCCTGAGCATCACGGCATAAACACGGATGGTTACTGACTTTCGGAACTGATTCCTAAACACGGATCTTCAAAACACTGACTTGATCCGTGAAATCGATGTTGCTCCGCAGTAAGAAGTTTCTCGATCAGTGTTATCAGTGAAGATCAGTGGTAAATAGATCTTTTACTTCTTCCCCGGTCCCGCCGCTTTCACATTCGCGGGAACGTCAAACTTCTCAAAGTTTTTAGTGAAGCGCGCAGACAGGTCGGCGGCCGCCTTGTCATACGCCGCGGTATCTTTCCATGCATCGCGCGCGTGCAGAAATTCTACGGGAACGCCGGGCACTGACTTCGGTACTGTGAGTCCGAACGCTGAATCGGTTTCAAATTCCACGTCATTCAGCTTGCCTTCAATGGCGGCGTTCACCATGGCGCGCGTGTAAGAGAGCTTCATGCGCGATCCCACTCCATACGGCCCGCCAAACCAGCCGGTATTCACCAGCCAGCACTGCGATCCGTGCTCCTGCATTCGGCGTCCCAGCATCTCCGCATAAACCTTGGGACGCAAAGGCATGAACGGCGCGCCAAAGCAGGTGGAGAAACTCGGCTGCGGCTCTTTTACGCCTCTTTCCGTGCCCGCAAGCTTGGCCGTATATCCTGAAAGAAAGTGATACATGGCCTGGTCGGTATTCAGCCTTGAGATTGGTGGCAAGACGCCGAAGGCATCTGCCGTCAGGAAAATAATGTTCTTGGGATGGCCGCCGATTCCCGGAATCACCGCGCCCTCAATGTAGTCCACCGGATAGGCGCAACGCGTATTCTCGGTCCGGCTGTCATCGTTGTAATCCGGGACGTGGGTATCGGGATCAAGCGTCACGTTCTCCAGCACGGAGCCAAAGCGGATTGCATTCCATATCTGCGGCTCGTTTTCTTTTGACAGCTTGATGCACTTGGCGTAGCAGCCGCCTTCAAAGTTGAAAATGCCAGTCGGGCTCCAACCATGTTCGTCGTCGCCGATCAGCAGCCGCTCCGGGTCGGCTGAGAGCGTGGTCTTACCTGTGCCGGAAAGCCCGAAGAACAGCGCGGTCTCGGCGTTCTTGCCCACGTTGGCCGAGCAATGCATGGGAAAAACATTTTTCTGCGGCAGCAGGAAGTTCATGATGCCGAAGATTGACTTCTTCATCTCGCCCGCATACTTGGTGCCGCCGATCAGGATGATCTTGCGCGTAAAGCTCACAAGGATAAACGCTTCTGAGTGCGTATCGTCGCGCTGTGGATCGCCCTGAAACTCCGGCGAGGAGACAATCGTAAACTCGGGGCGGTGCGTCTTCAGCTCTTCTTCCGTGGGACGCACAAACAAGGCCCGCACAAACAAATTGTGCCACGCATACTCATTGATCACGCGGATCGGCAGCCGGTATTTGGGGTCGGCCCCGGCATACAGGTCCTGCACAAACAGTTCCTTGCCGCGCAGTGAAGCCACAACGCGGTCAAACAATGCGTCAAACTTCTCCGGGTCAAACGGCTGGTTATGGTCGCCCCAGTTCACCAGTTCGGCGGTAATCTGGTCTTTGACGGTAAATTTGTCTTTGACGGAACGCCCGGTGTATTTTCCGGTATAAGCCACGAGAGCGCCGTTATCAGCCAGTAGCCCCTCGCCCCGACGGACCGCATGTTCCACAAGCACGCCAGAGTGCAGGTTGCGATGGGTTTTATCGCTTTTGAGAAGTGTTTCCAGGGCTGAGGCTGTATCAATGGCGGGCAAAGTCGACATGGCGGAAAAGTCTCCTGTTTCTGTTGGGCCAGAAAACTGGTCGCAAGCAGCGGTTTTTGGCTGGCCTAAACCGGCTAGGCCGTTTGGATCAGCGCGTCCTGGGGCGCGCCAACTTCCTTCAGGACTGCATTCAAATTTCCAAGCGATTCATCCACCGTGAGCGTGTACATTTCGCGTCCGTGTTCATACGCGCCGGACTCAATCGCCGTTTTCAAAAAATGCCCGGCAATCTGGATGGCCAGCGGATCGGTTATGACCCGGCCGGTTCGCTCGTTGTATTCCACCCATGTTGGATGCGGCAAGGCAATCCAAACGGGACGCCCGCTGACAAGAAACTTTATATCAATAGCGTCGGCGTGCCGCGTCGCAATGGCGACGATCAGGGCCTGGTAAATACAGTGGAGTCTTTGTCCAGTCCAGCGGTCGGTGGCGTGAAAGTCATCGTACATACCCTTAAAACTATATCGGAGCAGCCCCAAACCATCAATGCTAAGGCAGATGCCGGGTATGCGATGTGACCAGAATCACAGTACGGTTACAGCCTTGGCCGCTCGCCACTTATAATCATTTTGCGCGTCGCTGATGCCGATGAACAACACCATGCAGGCAGTCTGGATCTCAACCTATGGCGGCCCTGAAGTGCTGGAAATCCGCACCGTGGGCAAACCCCTGATGAATGACGATCAGGTTCTGGTTCGGGTTCGCGCATCCTCCCTCAACCGCGCTGACCTGCTTCAGCGCCAGGGGAAATATCCGCCGCCTTACGGGTTTCCTGCCGAGATTCCTGGCATGGAATTTGCAGGCGAGGTGGCGGAAATTGGCTCATCTGTTCGCCAATGGAAGCCCGGCCAGCGCGTCTTTGGTCTGATTGGCGGCGGAGCTCATGCTGAATATGTTGTCACTTATGAGCATCTGCTGGCGGAAATTCCCGCCAACCTTGACTGGACCCAGGCTGCCGCTGTCCCTGAAGTCTTTATCACCGCCCATGACGCTCTTTGGACCCAGGCTAACCTGCGTCCCGGCGAAACCGTCCTGATCCATGCGGTGGGCAGTGGCGTGGGCCTGGCTGCCGTGCAACTTGCCCGCGCGATTCAGGCGGTCCCGTATGGGACCTCGCGTACCGCTGACAAAATCGAAAAGTCAAAACCGCTGGGCCTGGAAGCGGGCATGGTTATACGAGAAAACGACCTTCGCGAAAATTTTGACGACTTGACTGCTGCCGCAGAAAAATCGACCGCCCGTAAGGGAATCAATGTGCTGCTCGATCTGGTCGGCGGCCCTTACGTAAAAGCCAGCCAGAAAGCCATGGCCCACCAGGGCCGCATGATTCTGGTGGGCACCGTTGCCGGCGGCAGCTACGAACTTGACGCAAGATACGTGATGAGCAAGCGTCTCCAGATTCGTGGGACAGTCCTCCGCGCCCGCTCCATGGAAGAAAAGATCGCCGCCACCCGCCTTTTCGCAGCCGAGGTCGTGCCGCTGCTCGCCCGGGGTATTCTCAAGCCCAACGTCGATAGCGTTTTCCCAATCTCGGATATCGGCAAAGCTCACCAGCGCCTGGAATCGAATGAGACGTTTGGGAAGGTTGTGGTGGTAATGGAATAGTTCCATCCTGGATTTGGTTCATTGCGGATAACAATGTAAACTTTATCCCCTATGACACCACCACCGCACTCAGGCCGTCCACGTTATAAGGTAGTGTTTGGAAAAGACGCTCAAGACTTGGAAGGCAAACTGAACGATCCGGGTTTCACTCCCGCTGGGTATGCAATTACCCACCTTGTTTTCAACTCTGCCAGGGCGGAATATCTTGTCATTCTGGAAGATGAAGGCAACGGCGGACGCTGAACGCCCTGCGCCGACCTGGAAGAGTCGCTTGAATCTTCTTGACTCATCCTCTGCCCGCGAGCCCGGCCTCGACCTCATGCGCGCCGTCGCCATCCTCGGGGTGATGCTATGGCACATGCACTTTGCCTTGCGTCCCGGCATATGGAGCGGCCCAGGGCGTTACGGCTGGATGGGCGTTGATCTTTTCTTTGTCCTGAGCGGATATCTCATTGGCTCGCAGCTTCTTCGCCCCTATACTCGTGGCAGCCGGCCTTCGATTGGCGGCTTTTATATGCGACGCGCCTTTCGCGTCTTGCCCGCCTACCTGACCGTTCTGCTTTTCTACTTCGCCATTCCCGGATTCCGCGAAGCTCCCGGCCTCTCGCCCGCATGGCAGTTTCTTACCTTCACGGAAAATTTCCGCATCGACTACCTGCATGACCAGGCCTTTTCCCACGTCTGGTCGCTGTGCGTTGAAGAACATTTTTATCTGGTACTGCCTGTATTGATCTTGCTGCTGATGCGGAGGCCCAGCTTCAGCAAAGCTGTGGTCATGGTTCTAGGAATTCTCTGCTTCGGCATCGGCATTAGGGCTTACATCTATCTCCATCAGATAGCAATCTTCCCGCGCGACGATGATGCGTTTGCGCTGGCCTACGTGGAAAGAATCTATTACCCCACGCACACCCGTCTCGACGGTTTGCTCGTCGGTGTGACCCTGGCCACTATCAAGACCTTCCGTCCCGCATGGTGGCAGCGTGCCATGTCGCACGGCTATCTTTTGCTCGTGGGCGGACTCGCGCTCTGCGCCGCGGCCATGTGGCTGTTCAATGATCGGCTGTCATTTTCCGAATCTGTTGTCGGCTTCCCATTGCTGGCGGTCGGGCTTGGTCTGCTGATCGCTTCCAGCATCGCTCCATCCAGCCCGCTCTCCAAGATTCCAGGATTCGGACTGATCGCGGCCCTTGCTTACAGCGCCTATCTCACGCACAAAGAGGTCATTCATTTTCTACGCTCGCACTGGCCGAGGCTTGTGGAAGGCCGCGGATGGCTTGCCTTGGTCGCTTACTTCGGGTTCAGCTTTCTGGCTGCCTTTGTCCTGTACATGGCCGTCGAACGGCCGTTCCTGCGTTTGCGGGAGCGAATTTCCTCCAGGGCCGTCAAAGCCGCACAGATGGCGGCCACAAGCTAATGCCGATTTGCCCTTCGAGCTATCTTCCTGTAAAATTTACCTTTAACCACACGACCTGAAGCCCATAAAGCCCTTCTGCGTCAGATATCTGGAGTCAATCAAATGGCACAAGTTTGTGACATCTGCGGCAAAGGCCCGCAATTTGGAAATAAGATCAGCCACGCTCACAACGTGAGCCGCCGCCGCTGGAACGTGAACCTGCGTCCCGTGCGTGCCCGCGTGAATGGCGCCAATAAGCGCGTCCGCGTATGCACCACCTGCCTCAAGTCCGGCAAGGTTGTCAAAGCGTCGGTCAGCAGCAAGACGGCTTAGGCGAGAGTTCTAACAGCATCCAAAATCCAAAAGGCCTCCCGCGAAACGGAAGGCCTTTTTCATGCGCAGATCAACGCCCATCCAGTCCATCTCGGGCGATAAAGTTCAGCCCTTACATGCACAGACTGACTGCTGAATGCTGACTACTTCTTCAGAACCGCAGCACAATTCCGCCGCCGGCCAGGATGTTGTGATGATGCAATCCGGTCTCTGTAAGAAAGCCGCTGTTGAAGGTTGGGACTCCGGTAACAAAGTCGCGTACCTCGGCGCGGAAGCCCAGCAGGGGCAGGCCGGTCTTAAAGTCGAGCCCGCCGCCGAATTGCAGCGCTCCCTTATTTTCCGTTGTGCCGGCGGTATTCAGGGAGTAACGCGCCCATCCGCCTCCCACGCTCACCCACGGTGAAATCGGCGCAATGGGGGCAATTTTAAGCCTCAATCCCGGAATGATAAACAACGTCCCAATGTGATCAATTGCTGTCGATACTCCGGCGACCGTCAAGGGAGTTGAAGGAATTCCCGCCACCGGCAGCTCCGCATGCAGAGAAACCAGGTGCGCGTTCAGTAGGCGGACTCCCAAAGCGCCTTCCAGAAAGATATGGTGGTCGGTATGGATGGTCGTGGGAACAGTCAAGACCGTACCGTTCGTATCGGAAACAAACGATCCACCCACCACAAATGCTGCATCGGCTTTTTGCGCCACGGCAAGCGTGGACGCACATAATAGTGCTATCAAAATAGAAAAGCGCTTCATTAGGAAGCTCCTTTTGCTGGATTTAAGTTTTTAGTTGGTTCTGACATCCTGAGATGCAGAATTGCTGGTTCGCGGAACAGAAAATTGCTCTCTCCAGGAACCATTCCGGTAACCAAAGGCCAAGTCCTAAGGGTCTCGAACCCTGCAATATTCGCGAATATCCAGCAGGCCCGCGAAAGTCCACGATTCCGCTCCGGTCCGCGCGCCCCGTCAAAAATGAAGCGTAATTCCACCGCCCACAAACAAATTGTTCAAATGATTGTTGGTAAGCGTGGAGAATGAGGGCGCTCCTGCGATAAAGTCACGCGTTTCGATGCGAAAGCCCAGGAGCGGCAGGCGCGTTTTGAAGTCCAGCCCTCCGCCCACCTGGAAAGCGCCATGATTGTCTGACGTTGAGCCCTCCTTGAAGCGGCCCAGTCCGCCGCCCGCGCTCACAAACGGAGAGACGCCCGATGATGGCAGAAATTTCAGTCGCAGCGATGGCGTGAAAAAGAACGTCGAAAAATTCGACCCCAGAAACTCGGATTTCCGCGTCGGGGAAAACATAAACGGCAGTTCCAGATGAAGCGAAACCACTCTGAAGTTTGCCAGCCGATGAGCATAGGTGCCCTCAACCGAAAGGCCCGGATCCACCGAGCGGCTGACAATCCCCACGGGACAAGTGAGAATAGCCTCGCATTGCGCGGGCCCCTCCGCGCCTGGCGAGAAGGTCCCACCAAAACTTACTGCTACATCGTTGGATTGGGCAAATGAGGCACTTGCTATGAGAAGAAAAACCAGCAGAACAGCAAAACGACTTCTAGCCATCGTTGCTCCTTGCGGATTCGTTTTACGCCAGCGCGATCACGTCAATCTCCACCGAGACGTCTTTCGGCAGGCGGGCTACTTCCACCGTGGAACGTGCCGGCGGCGCGTTCTTGCAGGTTTTTCCGTACACCTCATTCATCTGTCCGAACTCTGACATGCTTTTCAAAAACACCGTGGTTTTGACCACTTTTTCCCAACTGCTGCCGGCCGCCTGCAGGATTGCGCTCAGGTTCTTCAGCACCTGCTCCGTCTGTGCTTCAATGCCGCCTTCAATAAGATTTCCCGTCGCAGGATCAAACGCCACCTGCCCGGAGATGAACACGAAACCATTGGCCTTGATGGCCTGCGAATACGGGCCGATCGCCTTGGGTGCGTTGGGAGTTGAAACCACGTCTCGAGTGAAGCCGCTCATGAAACCCTCCGTTGATCTGCAATGTAGCAGAATATCAGACATGGCTCTTTCCGAAGTTCCGAGCGCAGCGAGGAATCCCATAGCAACGAAGCACTATAAGACTCGCAAAGAAATTACAAAATTAATTTGCGTGCATTCGCGAAATTCGCGGCTGAAAAATAGGCTCTTCGTGGGAATAGGGTTCCCTCGCTACGCTCGGGATTGCAGAAACCCTAGACCTTATTCAGCCTCTGCACATCGTGAATCCCCGGAATCTTTCTCAGCCCACCGATTACACGTTCCAGGTGTTTCACATCTTCAATATCAATCACAATGTCGATCGTTGCCTGGCTATCGGCGGTGCGGGTTTCAATGTTGCGGATGTTTGTATTGTCGTCAGAGATCACGGCAGTCAACTGCTTCAGCATTGCCGGACGGTCATCGCAAAAAACCGTCAGCTTCACCGGATACGTTCCACGTCCATCTGTCTTGTCCACCTTGAGCGGCTTGGCCCATTCCACGGCAATGCGGCGATCAGCCTCATACATCAGGTTGTTCACGTTGGGGCAACTGACTGCGTGCACCGCGACGCCTTTGCCGCGTGTCACGTAGCCGACAATCGCTTCCCCGCGAATCGGATTGCAACATCGCGCCCGATATACCAGCAGATCGTTGTAGCCCTTTACCTTGATTGCGCCTGTGTCCGCGCTCTGCCCAAACACGCGACGGATCACCGTGCCCAGCGTGCTGCCGGCCTTGGGTGCTTCTTCCGCGGTAGGCGTCTGCTCGGAAATTTCCGGTGACAGCTTGGCCAGCACCTGCCGCGCTGAATACTTGCCATAACCAATACCCGCGAGCAGGTCCTGTCCGCCACCCAGGCCGTATTCCTTCGCAATCGCGTCCATAGTCGTGTCGTTGAAATCTTTCAGCGCCAGCCGATATTTGCGTGCCTGCTTTTCCAGCAGCTTCTTGCCGATCTCAATCGCACGCTCGCGCTGATGAATATTCAGCCAGTGCCGTATCTTGTTGCGCGCGCGCGTGGACTTGGCAAAGCCCAGCCAGTCGCGGCTGGGATTGTGTCCCGGCTGCGTCATGATCTCCACCACGTCGCCATTGCGCAGCTTATTCCGCAGCGGCACAATGCGCCCATTCACCTTGGCCCCCACGCATGAATGCCCCACCTCGGTGTGAATGGCATAGGCAAAATCAATGGCGCTGGCGTCGCGCGGCAGGATCACAACCTTACCCATCGGCGTGAAGCAGTAAACTTCTTCCGGGTAAAGATCTACTTTCAGAGTGGAGAGAAATTCGTTGGGATCTTTTACGTCCTGCTGCCACTCCACCACCTGTCGCAGCCACGCCAGGCGCTGTTCGTCTTTGGCGCTGACCGGGCCGCCGTCTTTATATTTCCAGTGCGCGGCAATGCCTTCTTCCGCCATCTTGTGCATCTCTTCCGTGCGGATCTGCACTTCAAACTGGTGGCCATCTTCCGTGATCACCGTCGTGTGCAGTGATTGATAAAGATTCGGTCTGGGCATGGCGATGAAATCTTTTATCCGTCCCGGTACTGGACGCCACATCTGGTGGATCGCCCCCAACGCGGTGTAACAGTCTTTGACTGACTTGGTGATAATGCGCACCGCCATCAAGTCATAAACCTGGTCTACGGTAATGCGCTGCCGCAATAATTTCTGGTGAATGCTGTAAAGTCGCTTGATCCTGCTGTCGACCTTTGCATCCACGCCGTTTTCTTTGAGCTTGCCTTGCAGGATTTTTACCAGCTTGGCGAGGAACGCTTCACCGGCTTTGCGGCGCTGTTCCACAGCCGTCCGCACCTGGTCATAGCCGATTGGATCAACATAGCGGAATGAAAGGTCTTCCAGCTCGCCGCGCACCTTGCCCATGCCCAGCCGATGCGCCAGCGGAGCGTAGATCTCCAGCGTTTCTTTTGCCACCTGCTGCCGACGCTCTTCCGGCAGATGCTTGAGCGTGCGCATATTGTGCAGGCGGTCCGCCAATTTGATCAGCACCACGCGGATGTCATCCACCATGGCCAGCACCATCTTGCGGACGTTTTCCGCCTGCCGTTCTTCGCGGCTGGCCAGATTAATTTTGTCGATCTTGGTGACACCTTCAACAATGTGCACCACTTGATCGCCAAATTCGCGGCGTATGTCCTCATGCGTTACAGGCGTGTCTTCAATGGCATCATGCAGCAGCCCGGCGGAGATGGCTGTGGAATCCAGCTTCATGTCCGCCAGCACTAATGACACTTCCAGCGGATGAATCAGGTATGGCTCGCCTGAAGCGCGGGTCTGTCCTTGATGATGCTTGAGAGAGAAATCGTAGGCTTTGCGGATAATTTCCAGATCGTCAGAAGGACGGTTTTCGGCGACCTTGGCCAGCAGTTGCTGGAACCTGGCATTCAGCAGCTTCAGCTCTTTTTGTGAAGCGGGCTGCGGGTTTGTCGCCATGTTCAATTATAGCTTGAGCCGCTTTGCGGGCCTGAGCGTAGCGGGAGCCCCGCAGGCGAAATCCTGAGCAAAGCGAAGGATCCGTTCTTGAGGCGTTTAGGAAGCGTGAGTGAGCCCTGAGCCTGCCGAAGGGCGAACGGGAGCTTCCTGCCGAAACCTGAGCGAAGCGCCGGAAGGCGCGAAGTCGAAGGATATTCTCTTCACTTGCCAGCACAAAGATGACCTGATGCGAGGCTGGCGCACGTTGTTCACGGCTTCGCCCCGCCCGTATGCTTCCCTGTCTTTAAATCCACTGCAAACGGCACTTCTTTATCTGCCAACGCGTTCCAGCCAAGACCCAGAAGCTTGTCGTCATCAATGGCAGTGATGGTCAGCCCTTCCCACGTAAGCCGCTGCGTGGTCCATGCAATCCCTGAACCGCCGAAAGCCGTGATTGACGTGAAGCCAGCAAACAACAGCAGATCATGCTGCGAAAGCACGCGCAGATCTACGACAGGCTGCTGCTCAACCCGGAGCCACTGCGCCGGATCAGAGGCTTTTACAACATACGCGTAGCCGCCCACCACCACGCAAAAACGCTCAGGATCGGGCGTGGAACAAAGTTGGCTGACCACCTGGTCAGAGTCAAAACCCAGAGCAAAGAATCCCGCCCACGCTGGCCCGCTCTGCGGCGTAACGCGCACGTACGCGCCACTGCGATCGCCTTCCTCCAGTTCCACGGGATAGTGATACAGCTTCTCAACGGGATGAACAGGCGGAGCGGCTTCCAGGATTCTTACTTCATAATTTCGCGGGAAGGTGAAGTCGAAGCAGAAATGCTGTTTCATAGTGTTCTTCACATGGAAAGGAAGCTGGCGTCGGAGTCCGGGATGCGCTCCACATTTATTTTGAAGATTAGCTCTTTTGCGCCGCGATGAACTCTGTCACCCGCTCGCGCACGCTCTTAACATGTACCGGCAGCTCCAGCCTGCTGCCGTCTTCAATCAGTGGAATCAGCTTGTTGAAGTCCGGCCCGGAATGCGAGCCGATCAACATGATCCGCACCGGATGAAACAGGTCTTTGCCCTTTGCGCCGGTCTCCGCTTTGATCTCATCCATGATCGCCTTAAAACGTTCCGGCGTAAGCGGCGACTCGTTGGCCGTGCGCTTTGCAAATGCCTGCACCACGGCTTTCGCCTTGTCACTGGCAAACACTTCAGCGTTATCCGGCAACCCGAGCGCCGCTGCGGCGTCATGGTTGAAAATGATCTTTGCTTTCTCCGGCAATTGGTCCAGTTGATCAACGTAAGGCGCCAGCAGATCGATGAGGCTATTCGTCCAGCCGCTAACATTTCCGTTCACGCTGGCTGGCAGCAGTCCCGCTCGCTGCAATGTCTCTGTGCCCATCTGATGGATGCGCTCCGGCGGGCTTTGCTTGATGTAATGCCGGTTTAACCAGTGCAGCTTTTCCGTATCGAAAACGGCAGGCGACGGCGTGACGCGCTCCAACGAAAATTCCTTGATCAATTCATCTTTAGGAAAAATTTCTTTGTCGCCGCCGCTGGGCGCCCATCCCAGCAGCGCCAGATAATTCATGAGCGCTTCCGGCAAAACTCCCATCTCGCGGAAGTTCGCTACTGACGTGGCTCCGTGCCGCTTCGATAATCTCTCGCGATCTGGCCCCAGAATCGTGGAAAGGTGCGCGAATTCCGGTACCGGCAGGCCCAGCGCTTCATACACGGCAACCTGCTTCGGCGTGTTGGAAATGTGATCGTCGCCGCGAATCACATGCGTGATTTTCATATCAGCATCGTCAATTACTACCACGTAGTTGTACGTCGGCATGCCGCTGGAGCGGACGATGATGGGATCGCTCACTACTTCATTCGAAAATTCCAGGTCGCCGCGCACGATGTCATGGAATCGGATCGGGCGCTCGGGAATCCGCAAGCGTATAGCGCCGGATTCTCCCGCGGAGAGACGCCGCTCCGCCTCGGCAGGATCGATGTTCCTGCATTTCCCGGAATAGTTAGGTTGGCGCTGTTCCGCCATGGCCTGTTGACGATCGCGCTCCAATTCTTCGGCGGTGCAAAAACAATAGTAAGCTTTTCGTTCTTTGATAAGCCGCTCTGCATAGTTGCGATAAACATCCATCTTGTCAGATTGGCGGTAAGGTGGATAAGGCCCACCCACATCCGGCCCTTCGTCCCAGTCAATGCCCAGCCACTTCAGGTCTTCAATTAACTCGGTTTCGTATCGCGCTTCGCTGCGTTCCAGGTCAGTATCTTCAATCCTGAGAACAAAGGTCCCGCCGTTTTTGCGCGCAAAGAGCCAATTAAACAGAGCAGTGCGCACATTCCCCAAATGGAGGTGCCCTGTGGGCGAAGGAGCAAAACGGACGCGAACTTTTTCGGTCTGAGCCATGTATATCCATGGTAACAAAAGCCAATCAGGTGCCTGGGTCAGCCAATTGATTGGGCCAGCCAACGCCACAGGCTTTGATTTCATCTGAACTGATTGACAGCAGCTCGGGATTCTTAATTCATGCCTTCCAGCGCCATCGGCCCACTCATTCTGTTTCTCGCGATCCTGCTCACCGGCGCACATCTTCTCGGCTACCTGTTTGCGCGATTGCGGCAGCCGCGTGTGATCGGAGAAATCCTTGCGGGCTGCATTCTGGGGCCGTTTGTTCTCGGCCGATGGGCCGCTTACACGCACTTTCTTCAGCTTGATGTGGCCGCGCCGCAAAAGAAAGCCGCGCTCGATCTGCTCTATTATCTTGGCCTACTCATGCTGATGTTCCTTTCCGGCGCGGAGACCAAAGCGCTCTTCCAGAAGCATGAACGCAAGCAGATTGGCTGGCTGGCGGCCATAGGAACCGCGCTGCCTTTCTTTATCATGCTGGCTCTGGGATCGGTACTGCCGCTGGGCTGGTTTATGGGCGTAAAGTCCAGCCGCGCTTCTCTGCTGCTGGTGATGAGCATTGCCGTCGCGGTGACTTCAATCCCGGTCATCTCGCGCATCTTTTTCGATCTTAAAATTCTGCACACGCGTTTTGCCCGGCTGGTGCTGGGTGTGGCTGTGCTTGAGGACATCGTTCTATGGGCAGTGCTGGCCATCGCCACCGCGATTGCCGACTCCTCTGGCCTTCCCGCCCGCAAGATCGCTCTACACATCGGAATCACGCTGGCTTACTTCATCCTGGGCCTCGTCCTATTTCCACGCGCCACCAAGCGCATATCGAAATCGAGATTTAATCTGCTGGCCATCAATTCTCCCGTGACATTCACGCTGCTGATCGCATTCGCCTATGTTGCCGTAGCGGGATTGCTGGACGTGAATCTGGTGTTCGCGGCATTTCTGGCCGGCTTTGCAGTCTCGCGCAAGCGTCTGGGCGACGCCCTGGCCACGATCTCCGGTTTTTCATTCGCACTCTTCATTCCGGTATATTTCGCGCTGGTGGGCTACAGCCTGATCTTTGGCAAGGCCTTCTCCGTCCCCATGCTGCTGGCGTTTCTGGCCGGCGCCTGCATATTGAAGCTGCTGGCTGTCGCGCTGGGAGCGCGGCTGGCTGGCTTCCGTGGACTCGACGTCACGAACCTCGCGGTAGCGACTAATGCTCGTGGTGGTCCTGGCATTGTCTTGGCCAGCGTGGCGTTTGAAGCTGGCATCATCAGTGCAGCGTTTTATACCACGCTGGTTCTGGTGGCGGTGCTTACATCGCAGGCAGCCGGCGCGTGGTTGGAATTCGTCTTGCGCAAAGGTTGGCCTCTGCTATCAGGTGATGCGTCAGCCACTGTGACAATCCCAGCCGTGGAAAAAGAGCCGGAGCAGTTGGTGGCTTGATCCAGAAGCACTCAGCCGTCAGCACTCAGCATTCAGCCAAACCATTTTTACCGCAAAGGGGCGCAAAGCACGCAAAGAAGTTAGGGGCCAGACCAAGGTACTTTGGGCAACCTCTACATTCTCCGCGAGTAAATAACTTTAGGGCTGAGCTGCTGATTGGTTCGACTGGCTCTCAGGTCTGGTTCCTTGGCGACCTTTGCGTCCTTAGCGGTAAACTTCTCTTTGGCTGAGTGCTGAAGCCTGATTGCTGAGTGCTGGCCTCAGATGCGTCCGGCTGATCCGGTCATGCCAGCCTACTCTGTCTTCATCCACCAGCGCCCAGAAATAGCCCAGTCCCATGGAAAACCCTGAAAGCGCGCTGGCTGCGGCGCGGCTTTGCCGCTCAAACATGGTGGTAGCTTTTCCTTCAAAAGTGCACAGCTCAAGCCCGGCAAAGTTCATTCCGGGAGTGGCGCGCCGGTAAACCAGAAAAACATATTGAAAAACCAGCCAGAAGATTCCACCGGCAGCCAGCATGCAGACCATCGTCATGCTGGAGTGCGGTATTCCCTCTGCGACTTCTACAAACGTCAGAGCAAACGTTCCGGTAGCCAGAAAAACAAGTGCCACGTCGACCAATCCGGCCACCAGCCGCTGATACATGGGCGCAGGCCGGGGAATGACTTCATCGTCGTGATCAATGCGCGCATCTTCAGGCTCCAGTCGGATATCGTCGAAGCTGGGCAGCAGATTCAATTGCTGGCCCCGTAGGGATGGTTTTGCAACTGGCTCGATCTCGAGCGGCTCAATTTCCTGTTGCCGTAAGTCCAGCGGCCCGGAATCGTAAGCTTCCATGGTGATTCTGGGCGATTCCGGCGCTGGCGCCGCTTGCTCCAACTCATCCAGCATCACTTCTTCCACCGTGGGCACGTACGCCGGCTGTGTGCGGGGGAAGCGGATAACCTTGGGCGGCTCCGGCCTGCCCATCACCGGCTTCACCATGTTCTGTGGAATCACAATCTCATGAAAGCGCTCGGGCGGAGGCGTCAAGCCATCCTCGGGCTCCGTCCCAAAGGAATGCGGGCCGTCTGCGGGAAAATTAAATTCCATGGCATTGGGGTCAGCCGGACGGCCTCGGCGAGCCCGATGTTGCTGCACCCGCGAGGCAATTTCTCTTCTCCACGCCGGATCGGCCGCTGGGCGCGCCTCGCCCGCAACAGCGCGAATCGGGGGCGCGGGCGGCGCGGACGGGGCCGCATCATCAGCAAACTCATTGCCAAAAATGTCAGGATTCACGCTGTGGTCCACAAGCGCCGATGTGTTCCTGCGCGTGTGCACGCAAGGAGACGCCTTACCGCAGAGAGGGCAAGTCATGGGCCGGTTCGGAGATTTTCGCCAGGAGCGGGAGGCATGCTTGGCTGGGCCAAATTTTGCTTTTATAAAACTTGCCGTGGTAACTTGCCCAGACTGGCTTTCTACGGCATGCGTTCCCAATATAAGTTTGTTATCACAGCAGGCTTGCTTTGTCACTTGTTTGTCACCGCACCGCTAGTGACAAGCCAGGCGCTCACAGAACCGAGCGTGCAAAATCCTGCTGCCTTGTTGGAACAAAATACCCCCACGCCCACGCCGACGCCAGCCGAGCCGACACAAGAGATTGCGCCCACAAAAGCCCCAATCGGAAATTGCCATTCTGTGATCACCTCTGCGCCGGCAGTGCCGCAGGTTGGATCGTCAACTGCCCCAGTTCAAGCGCCGGGAACCGCTTCGGCCACAGCTCCAGGCAACAAGAAAGTGCGTGTGCCCATCAGCGAAGAGCAGCCAGTCATTATCGACGCGCGCGAATGCGAGCAGGCGGCCAAGGTTTACACCCTGCGCGGCGACGTGCAGATTCAATTCGCGGACTATATCTTCCACGGCGACCTGGTTACGTACGATTCCGCGACGGGCGACGTTGCGGCTAAAGGCCATGTTTCTTTGGACGGTGGCCATCGCGACATACACATCAGCGCCAGTGAAGGCACTTACAACCTGCATTCTCAAGCGGGCAAGTTTTATGATGTGCGCGGCTCCACGGGAGCGCGATTCAAAGGACGAAGCGTGACGCTAACGTCCAGCAGCCCGCTTTCTTTTTCAGGCAAGCTGGTGGAACAGACTGGACCGGATGAATATGTCCTTCATCACGGATCCGTTACCTCCTGCGAACTGCCCCGACCCAAATGGACGTTTACCGCGGCAAGAATCATTTTGAAAGTGGGCAGCTCCGCCCATGTTTATAACGCCACTTTTCGTCTGAAAGGCGTTCCGGTTTTTTATTTGCCCTATGCGGCCCCGCCGGTGGAACGCCTTGGGCGCGAAAGCGGTTTTCTGATTCCGATCTTTGGCACGTCGAGCACAAAAGGAACAGTGATTGGCGATTCGTTTTACTGGGCCATCAACCGCAGCATGGATGCCACCATAGGCGGCGAATATCTCTCCAAGAGAGGATGGGGACTGCAGGAAAATTATCGTTATCGCCCCAATGAGTCCTCATTCCTCAATCTGACTTACTTCGGCGTGCTGGATCGCGGCATCACCACAACTTCAGTGAACCAGGCAGGCCAAACGGTTTCACAAACCGTGAAGCAAGGTGGTGAAGACGTAAAGCTGAATGCCGAAACCAGCTTCGCCCATGACGTCCGGGGTGTTGCCTCGCTTGAATACCTGAGCTCTTTTGTTTTCCGCCTCGCTTTTACCGAAAATTTTTCTCAAGCGGTGAACTCTGAGGTGAATTCAGTGGCCTTTCTGACGAAAAACCTTCAGGGTTTTTCATTCAACACTTTTGTGGCGCGCTACCAGAATTTCCAGAGCAGTAACAATGACGACGTAATCACCATCCAGCACGCGCCCGACGTCGAGTTTTCCAGCGTGGAAAAAAAATTCTTTAGCACGCCCATTTACTGGTCGTATGACGTGGATACAGGCGGCTTGCGGCGCAGCCAGCCTGGATTCGTTACTCCCGGAGTGGCCGGGCGGGCCGATGTGGACCCTGATTTGAGTCTTCCCATTTTTTATAAAGGGTGGACCTTCCGTCCGGACGTTCAACTTCGCAACACCGTCTATTCCGAGCAGGAATCCACCGCGCAGGGCATCACCATAGCCCACCATAATGTGCTCAATCGCCGCACTATCGCCACCAGCGTTGACCTGCGTCCGCCGGTGCTCAGCAAGGTTTTTGACGGAACAATTGCCGGACGGAAGATCAAGCACACCATTGAGCCACGATTAATCTATCGCTACACCAATGGCGTGGAGAATTTCGGCTCCATCATCCGCTTTGACTTCAGGGACATTCTCAGCAACACCAATGAAGTTGAATTCGGCCTTCTGCAAAGGCTTTTTGCCAAGCGGGAGCGGCCCGGCTGCAACCAGGAAACCCCGAGCACCGCTTCCTCGGCCACAACCCAGGCTATTTCTGCGGCTGCTTCCTGTGCACCCGCGGGAGCGGATGATTTTGTGAACTGGGAAGTCAAAATGAAATATTTTATCGACCCGACTTTCGGCGGCGCAGTCGTGAACGGAACGCGCAACGTCTTCACCACGACCGTCAATTTTACCGGCATTGCCTTTGTTACTGAACCTCGCCGATTTTCTCCGGTGGTCTCGAGGCTGCGTGTGCGCACCAGCAGCAACAGCGATCTGGAATGGCAGCTCGACTATGACACCCAGAAGGGCCGCATCAATTCCAGCACGCTTTATACGGGCTTTCATTTCGGCGACTTCTTTGTCGGCGCCAGCCATGCCTACTTGCAGGTCCCGGGTGAAGTTGTAACCGATCCCACAACAGGAACGGTATTACCCACCTGCATTCCGCACGTTTTCAACCAGCCTTCATGCGTGCCTCCGCTCTTTGATCAAATTCGCGCGCAACTTGGATATGGCAGTCCCACGAAGAGGGGCTGGAGCGCCGCCGGCAACATAGGTTTTGATCGCGAGTTCAATCTGCTGCAATATGGCGCCGCGCAAACTGCCTATAACTGGGATTGCTGCGGCGTGAGCTTTGAATACCGGCGTTTTTCTCTCGGTTCAGTCCGGAATGAAAATCAATACCGGTTCGCTTTCACGCTGGCAAATATTGGATCGTTCGGGAACCTGAAGCGGCAGGAACGGCTGTTCTAGTTTTAATCCCGAACGTAGTGAGGAACCCTATCGCCAGCAAAATTACTTCGTTATCGAAGTTGAAAGCATTCGGAACGATAGCGATCCCTCGCTGTGCTCGGGATTTCAGAAAGAACCCTCTTTCAGGGTTAGAATCTAGAGATGGATCTCGCCGCCAAACAGCATCTCCTGGAAGACTCGCTCCGGTCGCTCGGACGCACTCTGGTCGCATATTCCGGCGGAGTCGATTCGGCCTATCTGGCTTGGGTCGCAAACAATGTCTTGGGCCAGGATATGCTCGCGGTAATCGCAGATTCGCCCAGTTTGGCACGCACCCAATTACAGGACGCTCTTGCTTTCGCGCAGGAACATAGGATTGCCACAGAGGTGATCCAGACCAGCGAAATGGACCGGCCGGAATACGTCCGTAATGATCGCCAGCGGTGCTTCCACTGCAAAGACGAGCTATTTCAGGTGATGGAGGCATTTGCCGCCAAAAGGGGCTTCCAGTCCATTGCCTTTGGCGTGAATGTTGACGATCAAAGCGATTTTCGTCCGGGACAGGCGGCCGCTCGGCAACATCATGTAGCCGCCCCGCTGCTACAAGCAGGATTGACCAAAGTCGATATCCGGGAACTGGCGCGTGCCGCAGGGCTGCGCGTCTGGGAGAAACCCGCTTCCGCATGCTTGTCGTCGCGCATTGAGTATGGCCGTCCGGTGACCCTGGACGCCCTCTCAGCCGTCGAACAGGGAGAAGAAGCCTTGCGCCAGCTAGGCTTTCGCCAATGCCGCGTGCGGCATCATGGCGAGATTGCACGGATTGAGATTGCCCCGGACGAATTACCCCGCGCGCTTACGCCGGAGATGTTCGCCGAGTTCACCCGAACCTTTAAGGCGCTGGGATTCACGTTTGTGACCCTCGATACCGAAGGGTTTCGTTCCGGATCGATGAATGCCGCCAAGACCTCCCCGCCCCTGATTAAGCTCATATCCTGATAGGGCTTGCGCTTCCATGAGATAATTTAAAGAAGTTCTCTGGTACGACGAGGTGATCTTTTTGTTCAGATTTAGCGGCATTTTTCTAAATACTTTTCTGCTTGTTTTCCTGGCTGCTCAGCCGGGAATTTCCCAAAGTTCGGGGACGACCCCAAAGAAAGCTGGCGCCGGGACTTCCACCAGCAAGGCCGAGGCTAAAACAGCAAAGAAAGAAGAGCCTGCTGCAAAGCCAGCCCCGCTCACACCGGAGATCACACACCGGATAACTACGGAGATTCGCTCCCGTTATAACGTGCCTCCACAGGTCACGATTTCCATTTCCGAGCCCAAGGCAAGCGCCATGGCCGGCTATGACGACTTGGTTGTCTCCTTTACCGGGGGAACGAACACGACGCACCACGATTTTCTGATCTCTACAGACCGTAAGACCCTGGCCCACTTGGAACAAATGGATATTTCCCAGGACTTGATGTCCAAGATTGACGTGAAGGGCCGCCCGGTAAAGGGCAATCCCAACGCCAAGGTCACCATCGTCAATTTTGACGATTTTCAATGCCCGTTCTGCTCCCGACTGCACTCAACTCTTTTTGAAGATGTGTTCAAGGACTACGCGGATAAGGTCAAAGTGATTTACAAGGATTATCCCCTGATTGAAATCCATCCGTGGGCCATGCATGCCGCCGTCGACGGCAATTGCCTGGGCGAGCAGAATAGTCCCGCCTACTGGGAATTTGCCGATTACATCCATGCCAACCAGAAGCAGATGGCCGGCAAGTCGCGGACTGACGCATTTCAAAACATTGATAATCTCGCCAAGGAACAGGCGCAGAAACATCAGCTTGATGCCAATAAATTACAGGCCTGCATGCAAAAGCAGGATGAGAGCGGTGTGCGCGCATCAATGGCTGAAGGCGACAAGCTGGGCGTTGATTCCACGCCGACTCTGTTTATCAATGGAGAAAGATTTACCGGCGCAGTGCCGGCAGAGGAATTGCGCTCTGCCCTGGATCGTGCCCTGGCTGATAGTGCGCAGCAGGCCCCTGCGAATGCAAAAAACTAGTCAGACGCTTAGAAGCTTGTTATCGTACCGTATCTGAATTGCCCATGGAGGCGACTGTTGATCCAGGCGCGTAAATTTCGGCGCAGTCTGTCTTGCCCTTTGCTGCTTGTTACTTTGCCACTCATGCTGGCCGGCTGCGCGGGCCACGGCAGCGATAAAGAAGTAGTGGCCAAGGTAAACAGCTATAAAATCTTCCGTTCCGAGCTGGACAAGAACTATAACGGACGGGTAGCCGGGTCGCCGCAAAAGCCCACAGCCACGGAAGAGGAAGCCCTCCGGTTGAATATCCTCAGCCAGTTGATCGATATCCAGTTGCACTTGCAGAAAGCGGAAAAGCTGGGAATTCTTGCCACCGATGACGAAGTTGAAAGCAAGTTCGCCCAGGCCAAAGCGCCCTATACGCAAGAAGAATTTCAGAAGCGCCTGAAAGACTTGGGGATCACCGAGGAAGACTCGAAGCAGGAAATACGCCGCAACCTGACCATCGACAAGCTCCTGAACAAGGAGATTGGCTCAAAAGTTACCATCTCCGATGCCGACTTGCAGAATTATTACAACCAGCACAAAGCCGATTTTAACCTGATAGAACCCCGCTATTTCGTTGCCCATATCCTGGTCACCAGCCAGCCCATGGGACAACCGGGCGAAAGCCCAGGCAAAGCCCAGAACGAGGCGGAAGCGCGAAAAAAGATCAACGAAGCTGAGCATCGCCTGGAAAGTGGCGAGGATTTCGCCAGTGTTGCGGCCAGGTTTTCCGAAGACCCCGATACCGCGCGCAACGGCGGCGAGCTAGGACCAATGCCGGAATCACAGCTGAAGAACACTGAGCCGGCAACCCGGGATGCAATCCTCAAATTGAAGCCCGGGCAGTTCAGCGAAGTAATTCCGGTAATAAATCCAACAACGCGCCAGCCCTTTGGCTATCGGATTATCAAATTGATTGGCAAGGAAGCCGCCGGGCAGCGCGACCTCAATGATCCGCAGGTGCAGCAGTTCATACGCAATCAACTGCGTAGCCAGCGTGAGCAGATCCTGCGCGCTGCATACGATGAAGTTTTGCGCGACAACGCGGAAGTCCACAACTATTACGCTGAAGGCATTCTCAAGAACACAGGGACGAAGTAGTAGCTTTTGGAGAGTCCCGAGCGAAGCGAGGGATCGCTACACCCCCCGACGATTTTCAAGTTACGAGACAGCCGAAGACAAATCCTGACCATAGGGCTCCCTCACCCGCTGCGCGGGATTCGGGATTTCAGAAAAAACTATTCCACTTCGGCCAGGGCCTGGCCTGCGTCGACGGCTGCGCCTTCCGCTACGTTAATTTTTTTCACCACACCGGTCTTTGGGGCCTTCAGCTCATTCTGCATCTTCATGGCCTCAATCACCAGCACGCTTTGGCCTGCTTCCACCGGGGTTCCCACTCCCGCAAGCACCCTTACAACTTTGCCCGGCATGGGAGCCTTAATTTTCATTACGCCTTGTTCGCCGGCGCCGGCGCGGCTGCGAGATCGAAACGACCGTGGATCGCGCACTGAAGCGGCGAAGCGCTCGTGCCCCACAACAACATTCGTCTCAGTCCCCACGATTTCCTGTTTCACTTCATATGACTTGCCATCCAGCAAAAGAGAAAGAACACCGTTCTGACCGTAGGTTACGTCCACGGGGAGTTCGCGGCCGTCCAGCATGCATTTCCAACGATCACGCGCCTGCGTCAATTCGACACGATAGACTTTCTCCGCAAGCGTGACCTCATAAATCATTCGCCGCCCACTCCTTCTCTGCGCGCCGTACTCTTCCACCTGGATAGGCTAGATTGTTTCTCTGAGCCGGGCTTGGATGTCCCGTTCTGCCCATTCTTCGGTTGCGCGGTGGCGGCGAACAGAGCTGCGGAAACAGCCGCAATCTCAGCCATCCCATTTTTAGCGCTTGCTGGAATGGCAGCGGTGGTGAGCAAACGATCAAGGAAGCCGGTATCAATACGGGCATTAACAAAGTCTGGATGCTCCAGAATGCGCCGGAACAGCGGCAGATTGGTTTTGATGCCGCCAACAAAGTATTCGTCCAGGGCGCGCCTCATGCGGGCAATGGCGGTTGGCCGGTCAGGAGCGTAGGCGATCAGCTTGGAGAGCATAGGATCGTAGTCCAGCGGCACCGTCCAACCCTCATAAACGCCGCTATCTTCACGCACGCCGGGACCGGAGGGGCGCAAGAGCTTGGTGATTTTGCCCGGTGAAGGGAAGAAATTATTGTCGGGATCTTCGGCGTAAATCCTGCATTCAATGGCGTGTCCACGAAGCCGAACATCTTCCTGCCTGAACGGCAGCTTTTCTCCAGTGGCAATCCGCAATTGCAGATGCACAAGGTCCAGGCCCGTGACCAATTCGGTTACTGGGTGCTCCACCTGAAGCCGGGTGTTCATTTCCAGAAAATAAAAATTGCGTTCGCTATCGACCAGGAATTCTATGGTACCTGCGTTGGTGTACCCAGCCGACTTCGCCGCCTGCACGGCGACCGCGCCCATACGCCGGCGCATTTCTTCATCGACGATGGCGGAAGGCGCTTCTTCAATCACCTTCTGATGGCGGCGCTGCACGGAGCACTCGCGCTCACCCAGATAAACCACGTTGCCGTGCTCGTCACCAAGCACCTGGATCTCAATATGGCGCGGGTTCTCAATGAATTTCTCAAGGTAGATTTCGCCGTCATTGAAGGAGCGTAGCGCTTCGCTTTGGGCCGTTTCAAAACTCGACTTCAGATCGGCGGGCTTGCTAACCAGGCGCATTCCCTTGCCGCCGCCGCCGGCAGCCGCCTTGATCATCACAGGGAAGCCGATCTCCGCAGCCATTGCTTCCGCTTCCGCAATGCTCAGGCCTCGCGCCGAGCCAGGAACCATGGGGACTCCCGCAGCCTTCATCGCGGTACGCGCGCGCGTCTTGGAGCCCATTAATTCCATGGCAGACGGCGGCGGACCAATGAATTTGATTCCTGCTTCAGCGCATGCCCGCGCAAATTCGGCATTTTCAGATAAGAAGCCGTAGCCGGGATGGATGGCTTCAGCTCCGCATTTGCGGGCCACTTCAAGTATTTTGGCGATGTTGAGATACGATTCGCGCGCAGGCGCGGGCCCAAGCAAATAAGCTTCATCGGCCTTGGATACGTGGAGAGATGCGCGATCAACATCAGAAAAAACAGCGACAGAGGTAATGCCCATTTCGCGGCAGGCACGCATCACGCGTACTGCGATTTCGCCGCGATTGGCAATGAGGACCTTTTTGAACATAGAAGAAACCCTGATTGTAGAACAGCTACTAGCTGCTAGCCACCAGCTACAAGCCTGGTTCGGCACCCTGTAAAGAGATATTAGGTGACACTGAAAAGATCGACCATCGTCCTGAATTCAGCTGGAAGCTAATAGCTCACGGCTAGCAGCATTCAATAAAAAACCCCTCCCGCAGGAGGGGCGCTCATGAGAGTTGCTTATTTCGATTTCGGCTGGTCCAGCACGATTCCGCCGCTGGTTTTCTTTGAAGCTTCTTCCGCTTTCTTCTTGCGCGCGGCCATGGCCTTGTCGCTCCACTCGTTGGCCGTCTTCACGTCCTCGGCCCGGGCTTGCGCATCTTCGCAGGTCATGTCATTGGCTTTGCGCCGATAGAGCAGGTTCATGTAGGCCATGGCGTCATCATAGTCCTGGCGCTTGTCAATGGCGGTCTGGAGCATTTTCATGCCTTCATCCACGACCTCTCCATCTTTGCTTTTCAATTGGTCGCAGATCTTTTGGCTGCCTTTGCCTTTCAGTTCGTCTTCAACCTTCAGGCCTTCTTTACTTTTCACGTCTGCCGCGTCCTTATAGGCCTGGGACCAGTCAATTACGCCCACAGAGTAATAAGTTTCCGGATCGTTGGGATCGGCCTCAATGGCCTTTTTGTAATATTCCCTAGCGTCATCAAACTTCTTTTGCTGCATGTAAAGGAAGGCGATGCCCTTGAGGCTGGTGACGTTCTTCGGGTCGCTCGTCAGCACCTGCTTATACTGATCGATGGCGAGCTGCGCATTGCGCAGGTTTTCCGGCGTTTCTACGCCGGGGACGTATTGCTGCGCATAAGCAGTGGCCAGATACATTTTGGCGACCTTGAGGTCGCTATCGAGGCTGACGGCATTCTGGAAATGCCCAATGGCTTCCTCGTAATTGGCGCCGCGAAACGATTGAACGCCTTTGTTGAGCTGATCGCGAGCCTTTAGTTTGTTGCAACCCGCCGTGCTCAGCAGCGCGGCTGCGACGGCTAATACCGTCACGAGTCGTGCGGTCTTATTCATCTTTGCTGCTCCCTTATCGGAGTGGAGAAAATTTTGGCCCTGAGGTGGGTAAAACTCATGGGGATGAGCGGCTTTCCGATCATCCCCATTCTGAGGAGTTAAACCGTATTACTGTCCCGCTTCAATCTTTGCCGTGATCAAGCCGATTCTGTCGATGACGTTCGTGCCCCGGGCCGTATCGATCACCTGGGCCACGTTCTGAAATTCAACGTCAGGATCGCCTTTTACGAACATTACCCGTTCCGCGCGAGTCTTGAAGATGTCAGTGAGGCGCTGCTGCAGGTTTTCCTGCGACACGTCTTCCTGGTTGATCTTCAACTTTACTTTTCCGTTATCCAGCAGCACCTGCACCACCACGGTACGGTCCGTCTGGGTTTCCGGCTGATGCGGCGGCGGCGGTTGCGGTACCAGCGCCTCAAGCCCTTTCGGCGTGAGCGGCGTGATGACCATGAAAATAATCAGCAGTACCAGCAAAACGTCGATCAGGGGAGTGACGTTGATATCGGCGGTCTGCCCGCCTCCTCCGCCAGTTGTCATTGCCATAGAATTAATCCTCTTCTGTCTGGTTCCTGTTTCCTACTGCGGTGGCTTGTTGGGATCGCGTCTTTGCTCCGTCAACAATCCCACCTGGTCAACGCCGGCGGAGCGGACATCGTCAACTACTTCCACCACTCCTTTGTACTTGGCCCGCGCGTCAGCTTTTACAAACACTTGTTTGTTGGTCCGGCTGGAAACGCGGTCCTTTACCTTTTGCGTTAACTCTTCAGGCGTTACCTTCTGCGTATCCAGAAACACCTGACCGTCTCTCATCACGGCGACGATCACGGCATCTTCCTTATCCGCATCCGGCAAAGGCATGGGGTTATTGGCTTTGGCCAAATCTACCGACTGGCCTTTCTGCAGCATAGGCGTGATGACCATGAAAATGATCAACAGCACCAGCATCACGTCCACCATGGGTGTGACGTTGATATTGGAGTTTACTTTTGCGCCTTCATTACGAACGTTGATGGCCATTGCTCAACTCCCGGCTTACCGCCGCACCGTGGTAGCGCTGCTCCGCTTCAAGAAGTAATCGACCAGCTCGCTGGATGAGTTGTCCATTTCCACGTCAAACGCTTCCACTTTGCCGGTGAAATAGTTGAACATCATTACAGCGGGGATGGCGACGAACAGTCCCAGAGCCGTGGTTACCAGCGCTTCAGAAATACCGCCGGCGACCGCGCCCAGGCCTGTGGCCTTCTGCTCAGAGATCTTCTTAAACGCGTTCAGAATTCCGATAACCGTTCCGAACAGTCCGACGAACGGCGCTGTGGATCCGATGGTGGCCAGGCCGCCCAAACCGCGCTTCAATTCGGCATGGACAATAGCTTCTGCCCGTTCCAGTGCGCGCTTGCTGGCTTCAATCTGCTCACCGGGGATTTCCGTGGATTCACCATGGGCCTTGAATTCCTGCAGGCCAGCGGTCACCACTTTGGCCAGATGGCTCTTCTTGTTGCGTTCCGCCACGCGGATGGCTTCGTCCAGTTTGCCTTCACGCAGGGCACCGGCAACCACCGGAGCGAACTGGCGAGATTGTTTGCGGGCGGCGCTGAATGCGATCCAGCGGTCAATCATGACGCCAATGGACCACGCCGACATAATAAAGAGAACGACTACGACGACCTGGGCGACCCAGCTCATCTGTTTCCACAAGTGGATGGGATCCCATCCGATAGTACCGGCGTCATCGCCTGCTGCCTGCTGGAGCAGCCAGAAGGCCACCATATGCGCTTTGGCGATCGTAAGAGTTGCAATGTTTGCGACAAGCATGGGTTAAGTTTTCCTCCTCAGAACTTTTAAATCAATTGTTTGCCGAGAGTGTTACCCCCTAGCCGGGGCGGGATAGAACGGAAACCAGCGCGCGATTACAAAGTCGCCATGAAACCTTCTCATTCTCGGGGCCGGGACGGCGGGGCTTCGGCCCGCCGTCGTAATTCTTCATTACATGTGGAACTGGACCTTAATCGTTGTTTCCACTTCCACTGGTTCGCCGTTCAAGATGTAAGGTTTGTACTTCCACTGTTTCACGGCATCCATCGCAGCCTGGATGAGAATTGGATGCCCAGAAGTGGCATGAAGGTTTTCGATCACCCCAGTCTTACTTATGGTTGCTTGCAACGTCACGTCACCTTGGATGTGCGCAATCCGGGCCATCTGGGGATACTGGGGCTGTACGTCGTGAATCTTAAGTCCGTCGGCGACGCCCGACGAAACACGCAGCTTCTGCGGTGTAGCCACTTTAGGAGGGGGCGCGGCTGATCCAATAATTCCGCCAATCACTCCTCCAGACGAGCCGCCGGGGACTCCGCCGACCACTCCGCCCATAACGCCGGCGTTCTGCTGCGGGGCCTCTTCATGCTCAATCATCTGGACTTTCTTGGGGATCTTGCTGGGCGTCCGGAGCGCGCCATCCACAATTTCACTGACTTTCTGCACGTGTTGCGGAATTTGCGGAGCGGCCGGGGGCGGCGGCGGCGGCGGCGGTGGCGGAGCGACGAGCCATGTCGTCAGCTGTCCTTTGGGCAGCGCCTCAGTAAAAATGAGGGGTAGCAGTACTAGAAAACCCACCAATCCAAGCTGCACCAGAACAGAAACCAACCCTGTCCACTTCTGGTTGGTCTTGATTCGGCCTCCGGATTCCATCAGGCTGTCTTCAAACATGCCGATATCTCCAATCCTAGGGGGACTAAGCGATTAATACAATTGGACACCGGGACTGCTTGTTTTGATCCCAAAAACCGGAAAATCTCCCGGCCCTATACTTTTACGCGAACTTTGCCCTTCGCGCCTTGGGTTGGAAGGGGAATTGCTCCTCTTCCTGAGCTTTTTGATCGCCATTCCGTATAAGCCACGAGCATGGGAGCTGCTACGGCAATCGACGAATATGTACCTATTATGATGCCGACTACCAGGGCAAAGGAAAACCCGTGAAGTACCTCTCCACCAAAAAGATACAACGAGAGCACCGTCAGGAATGTAAGTCCTGAAGTCAGGATCGTCCGGCTCAGCGTCTGGTTGATGCTCTTATTGACGATCTCCGCCAGGCTCTCCCGCCGCATGAGCTTTACGTTCTCTCGAATGCGATCAAACACCACGATGGTATCGTTCATGGAGTAACCAACCAGCGTTAGAATCGCGGCGATAACAGTAAGGGTTATCTCCTGATTCGTCAAGGAGAACGCTCCGACGGTGATTAGAGTATCGTGAAAGACCGCTACCACCGCAGCGACGCCATAAATCATCTCAAAGCGGAACCATAGATACACCAGCATGGCTACCAGAGAAAATAAAACTGCCAGCGTAGCCTGTTTCTTGAGCTGCCCGCCCACTTGGGGGCCCACGATATCAGCGCTGCGGACACCAAAATCGCTGGTGTAAAAGGCCTGCTTCAACGCGTTCAGAACCGGATCGGGAACCACGCCCTTCAAGTCGTCCATTGACTTGATTACGCCGCCATGCTCCTTATCGCGGAAATCCAACACGCGACGCGCCTGCCGCTCGTATTCCGCAGGCTCGGCATGCAAAGGATCGGCGGCCACCAGGGCGTCCCGGACGGCGGTAAAGCCAATCCTGTCACTGTTATTGATGTTTTCCTTTCCCGGGATGGGATTCGTTTCCAGCGCATTGATAATCTGGTTCTTGCCCTTGGAAAGATCTGCCTCGCTGGTTTCCTTCAAATCCAGCTTGATCACCACTTCGTTATCCGCAGGATTGCCATAGCGCTGGATCGTCGCGTTATGTAGTCCGGCCTTGTCCAGGGCGGCACGGGTGGTTTGCACATTTGGCGTGTTCACAAACTTCACGTACACCAGCGTGCCGCCGCGGAAGTCCACGCCTAGCGGGATGCCGTGCCAGAACAGCATGGAAAGAATGCCAGCCGCGCTGAAAATCAGCGAGAAGCTGAGGAAATACCACTTTTTGCCCAGGAAATCGATATTTGTATTGCGAAAAAATTCCACTTTATTTGACCTTTTGAACTAGATGCTTAAAGCTTCGCCTCGCCCTTTGCGGCTGAGGACAGCATCGAAAATTACGCGGGAAACAAAAACCGCGGTAAACAGATTGGCCAAAAGGCCGAAAATCAGCGTAAGACCGAACCCGCTTACCGGTCCCGTGCCTACAAAGAACAGAATCAATGCGGAAACAATCGTGGTGACGTGGGTATCCAGAATGGTGGTCCAGGCGCGATCAAAGCCCTGGTCAACCGCGGCGGCAGCGGCCTTCCCACTACGCAATTCTTCTCGAATGCGCTCAAAAATCAGCACATTGGAATCCACGCCCATACCTACAGTGAGAATCACGCCCGCAATTCCGGGTAGCGTGAGCACCGCGCCAAAGAATCCCATAAAGCCCAGCAGGATCACCAGGTTCAAGATCAGCGCCAGATCGGCATTTACGCCTGCGCCCCGGTAGTAAATGAGCATGAAAATCAGGACGGCTGTCATTCCGGCGATGGCGGCTTTAACGCCTGCCCGGATGGAATCCGCGCCGAGCGAAGGCCCAACGGTACGTTCCGTCAGATAATGCAGGCTGGCCGGCAAGGCGCCGGAACGCAGCAGCATAGCCAGATCTTTTGCGCTCTCTTCCGTAAATCCGCCTTCGATGATTCCGCTGTCGTTGATCTGGCTATTGATTGAAGGTGCGGTAATGACTTTGTTGTCCAGCACGATGGCCAGATTGCTGGGATCGGCGCTGTCCTTGCTGTGCGCCGCCGTAAACGCGCCAAATTTTTTGCCCGCTGCGGCTGTCAGATAAAAGTTAACGATTGGCTCATTCGTATCTGACTTGTTGCCCGGATCGGCGCTGCGAATATCCGTGCCGCTTACGACAGGCACGCGGCTCACAATAATGAACCCTCCTTCTTGCTCGCCTCTGCGCGGCTTGCTGGGCATGACCACCGTATTCGCCGGCAGAATGCCCTGGTGAGCCTGAAGTGCCGCCTGCTCAGTGGGATAGGTTTGACCATGGTCGAGCGCTTCACGCAGTTCCAGCCGTGCCGTGGACTGAATAATTTCCTTCACGCGGCCCGGATCGTCCACGCCGGGGAGCTGCACCAGAATCTGGTTCTCACCCAGGCCATTTTTCTGGATCAGAGGCTCGCTTACACCCAGGCTGTCCACGCGGGTGCGGATGGCCTCAATCGACTGCTCCAGCGTACGGTCTTTTACGTCGGCCAGCACCTGCGGCTTCATGGTCAGGATCCAACTGTTGTCCGGGCCGGCTGCCACGTCATATTCCGGCAGGCGATCGCTTACAATACCGCGCACCGTGGAGGATGCATCCAGCGGAACGCCTTTAATGACAACCTTTTCCGGCTGGTTATCGAGCTTGCCGATATCGGCGTAGTTGACCTTGGCTTTTTGCAGCTCGTCTTTCAGGATTTCGGTGGCGTGGTCGGATTGCGCTCCCACAGCGTCATTCACCATTACCTGAAGAATCAGGTGGGTTCCGCCCTTCAAGTCCAGACCAAGGTGGATACGGTCCAAAAGGCCTGCTTTAAGCCCGGCTCCACTAAATGCCTTGGGGCCCAGCATGCCGTAAACAAAAATCAGAAGGATGGCAACAATGATTCCGGTTTTTAAAAGTAAATTTTTCTGCATGTCCTGAGTACTTCTTTACGATGGTTTCTTTTCTTCTTCTTCACGATTGATGGAAGTGATGGAGGCTTTCGCCACTTCCAGTCTCAAATTGTCTGGCGGAACGCGCAGATGAACCGCGTCGTCCTTGAGGGCAATAACCAGCCCACGGATTCCGCCGCTGGTGGTTACGCGGTCGCCGTTCTTTACGCTGCTCAGCACTTCCTGCCAGCGCTTGGTCTTGCGTTGCTGGAAATAGAATGTGGCAAAGATAAACAACAGGGGCAGCAGCAGGAAGATGCCCAGGCCACCGCCCGCAGCGCCCTGGAACAGAAACATACTTATCGCGTTATTCATCATTCTAGAAAGATTGCCTTCACAGCCGCACGCACACTTGCCTCTCAGGAGTGTGAGAGCCTATACCCTGATTTGTGACCGCTGATCAAAATCCCGCCCGGGACTCCGCACATGGCACGCCGGTGCTGGAGTATTTCGGAGGTTTGCTCTTCTTGACGCTTGAATCAGGGAGCTCAGGTCAAGGACACACCGCCTGACAGTATTCCTGAGAGGTCCCCAAGCGTTATAGCATGACGCACACTACGCATAGTGTCAAGGTAGAACGCGAGATTATGCACCGTGTTGAGCACTCCGGCCAGCGGCTCTGCTGAAACAAAAAGATGCCGCAGGTAAGCGCGCGTGTATCGCGCACAGACCCGGCAGGCGCATTTTGGATCGGCCGGCCCCTGGTCCTGCGCATAACGCGCGTTCTTGATGTTGATTCTTCCCTCTGAAGTGAAGAGTAGGCCATGGCGGGCCGCCCGCGTGGGCAGAACGCAGTCCATCATGTCAACGCCCATGGCCGCATACTGTACGATTTCCTCCGGATACCCCACACCCATGACGTACCGGGGCTTGTCCTTTGGGAGTATCTCCAGCACGGCAGCAATCATTTCCATCGTCTTTTCGCGCGATTCTCCCACACTCAGCCCGCCAATGGCGTAGCCGTGGAAATCCAGCTCCACTGTCCGCTCGGCCGATTCTCGCCGCAGGTCAGCGTACATGCCTCCCTGGACAATGCCGAAGAGGGCGGGTGTGATTGGCAGTTCGGGTGAAATTGAACTGTGGACCGCAGCCGCCCTCGGCTGCGCGGGATCACCCGATGCCCCGATCCCCCGATTCGCCCACGGCACTTCGTGCTTGTGCGCCTCAAAATAATCCTTCGATCTCTTGGCCCAGCGCAGCGTCATCTCCATGGACGCCCTTACCCGTTCCCGCTCTGCAGGATGCTCCGTGCATTCGTCGAAGGCCATCACAATGTCCGCGCCCAGCGCGATCTGTATTTCCATGGACCGCTCTGGCGTAAACAAATGCGACGTGCCATCCAGATGCGAGCGAAAACTTACGCCTTCTTCTTTCACCTTGCGTAGCTCGCTCAGGCTGAACACCTGGAAGCCGCCGGAATCGGTGAGCAGCGCGCGTTCCCAACTCATGAACTTGTGCAGGCCGCCCAGCTTGCGCACCAGCTCGTGTCCCGGACGAAGATACAGGTGATAGGTATTGCCCAGAATGATCTCAGCGCCCAAATCTTCCAAAATGTCCTGGGAAACGGCCTTAACGGTCCCAGCGGTGCCGACAGGCATGAATGCAGGAGTCTCTACCGGGCCATGGGCCGTGGAGATGCGAGCCTGACGGGCAGAGCCAGCTTGGGCCTGGATTGTGAAGGGAAGAGTCACAAGAGTATGATACAAACTCTTTCTGAAATTCCGAGCGTAGCGAGAATCTGTTTATTTCGAACGCAACTGAAGTCTTTTTTGCGTCATGGCTCTAAAATATTTCGAACACATTTAAAGAAGAGTTAAAAAAACACTTCCGGTGAAACGTGAAAACGACTGCTAAGCCGTTTAATGTGCTCACGCGTCATTTCTCTTTTTCCATTTAAAACTGCTGAGACGGTGCTCTCTGCTCCAAATACATCCGTCAGGTCTTTTTGCTTTAGGCCGTTTGATTCCATTAACTCGCACAGCACCTCTCTTGGCGCTGCCGCTTTGAGCTTGTAATTTTGATCTTCAAAATTCTCGATTAAGAGCGTGAGCAATTCTGCCAATTTTGCTTCCGCCGGACTCCAATTCCGGCTACGGCGTTCCAGCTTCTCCAAGGTCGTAATAAAGCGCTCGTTTTCGTCTTCAGTATGAATCACACTGGGCAGGGTTTGGGCCAGCAATCGCGCATATTCAGGAGTCTTAACGGCCAGAGCAGTCATGTTTCCATCCTCCTTTCGTGTATTCAGCGTGCGTTAACACATGCCGGATAAATATCTTCTTCGTCCGATAGTTGATCCAGGCAATCAACCGGTACTTATTGCCCTTGATATTAAAAATTGTGCACTCTCCGAATATATCGGCGCTCGACCATGTGATTCTTACGTCTGCCAGGCTTTTCCAAGCTGCTTTTCTGGCGATGCGATACCACGCATCCAGGCTCGCGCTGGCCTCAGCGTGGGCGCCTGCCGCTTGTTTGAGCTTTTTTCGGCTTATTATTCGCACTTGTGCTTTCTTGGTCTCTTCGCATTATGCGAAGATTATATAATAAATCTTCGCAGGATGCGAACTTTTTTGTTGCGGCTTGGAAATGCACGGCGGTGCACTGCTACTCCACCCACCACGCAATTAGCGCCAACACAATGTAAGAAACCAGCGCCGTTGTCGCCGCCGCGTGATCGCTCGGTGGCGGCGGAAAGAAGAATGTCCCAAACACCTGAAGTGTCGTGAGAAAAATCACAAATCCAATGAGCCGGCCTTTGTGCGCCGCAGCGCGGTAGAGCATAGCCGCCCCTCCGAACAACATAGCCATTTCCAGCGCAAACGCCGCTCCGCGATAATTCCACAACCCGAATCCCATCTTGCCCATGCTGCCGTACAGCGCGAGATCAGGGCGATGCACAATCAGGTCGAGAATCCAGTGAGAAAACACTGCGGCGGCCAGGATCAGACCAGTGCGCTTCCCCCGGAGGCCTGGAACGAACTGGCAAACCACATACGCCAGCGCCGACCAGCACAGCACGCCGACAAGGCTGTGCGTGTAAGGCATGTAGTACAGGTCGAGCGCGTTGGAGGCGGTAATACCGGGAACGATGCGGACTTTCTCAATGCCCAGCAGAACGAAGATCGACCACATCACATCAATCCACTGCACAGCAAGGAACAGCAGCCAGAGCGGAATGCGCTTCTCGCTGTCTTGATCGCCGGATTTACCGGCGAGCGCCTTACCCGCAAAGCTAAAGCTGTAATGTCCTGTGAACAAAGCATCTCCCCAGATTGTCTTTCTGAAATCTCGAGCGGAGCGAGAGATCCCTATAATCACCAAGGCCCTGGAAATGCTCCCCTAATCTCCTTTGTGAATCATATGGATCCCTCGCTTTGCTCGGGATTTCAGAAGACAAGCCATGTTCGCGATGTCAACGCCTGCCGTGCCGCTCTGCCACCTTCGCCGGATTCACAATGGCCCGCGTTACCGTTCCACGCCCGATCTCGGCCTTGCCGTTGTGCGCCGTGACTCGAAAAACATAGAACCGCTCGTCATGCGACTCCAGCACTGCCTCGGTCTTTACCCGATCACCGACCGTCGTGGGCGCGCGGTGCTCAATGTTGATGGCAGTGCCTACGCTGATCTCGCCTTCATCCAGAAAAGGCAGCATGGCGTTTGCCGCCGCCCACTCCATGAGCCCAATCATGTTGGGCGTGGAATAAATTGGCGGCAGCTTGTCGTTATGGTGGTTGAGCGTGTGCTTGTGCTCAACGGTTTCTTCCGCTTGTCCGCGAATACCCAGAGGGACCTTCTTTGCCATGCAGAGAATCTATCAAACCCTCTCTTGGCGCGGAAAGCCACAGATGAAAAAGAAAAAGGCCAGACGGCAGGAGCCTGGCCCATGAAAGCATTATTTCGTTAGCGGAGTTTAGTGGTGATCATGGTCATGATCGTGATCGCGGTCGCCACGATGGCACCGTGCCCGCGCGTTTTCCAGGTCACGACGCTTGCTCTGCGCCTGTCGGCTGTGTTCTCCATGCTTGCGTTCCGCTTCTTGTAGCTTGCGCTCGGCATTGTGGATCTGTTGTTCGCATTTTCTGTCGCCATCGTGATCGCGGTCCATCGCCCGTGCGGGAACTGCTCCGCCCAGGAACGACGAAATCACAAGCGCCGCAATGAGTATCTTGGCTTTCTTCAACATGCTTCCCCTCCTCGAATTGCATATACATCCTACTCCTGGATGCACATGGCAGCCAGATAGCGAGTCCATCCCGGCAGCGACGCCATCTATATCGCTGTATAATCAAGAATTGTCCTCATGTCATCGAAACGATCGGTAATCTCCGCAACAAAAGAGCTTGCCGCAAACACGGCAAAAATCCGCTCAACCACGGTCGTGTGCGTACGCCGAGGCAGTAGTGTCGTGATGGCCGCAGACGGCCAGGTCACGCTGGGGGAAGGCGTAATCAAACACACGGCACGCAAGATCCGGCGGCTTTATAACGACAAGATTCTTGCCGGCTTTGCCGGATCCACGGCAGATGCCTTCTCTCTGTTCTCCCGGTTTGAAGCCAAGCTGGAGCAATACCATGGCAATCTCGGTCGTGCGGCCGTCGAGCTGGCAAAAGAATGGCGTACGGACAAGATGCTGCGCCACCTGGAAGCGCTGCTGCTTGTGGCCGACAACACTCTGACATTTCTTATCAGCGGCGCTGGCGACGTAATTGAACCTGATGGCGGAGTCGCCGCCATCGGCAGCGGAGGCTCTTACGCGCTGGCTGCGGCCCGGGCCCTGGTTGAGAACACTGAGCTGCCGGCGCGCAAGATCGCCGAAGAGGCCATGAAGATCGCGGGAAAGATTTGTATTTACACCAATGAGAATTTCACCGTTGAGGAGCTCTCGTCTGTGCCGGAGAAGGTGGGCGCCTCAGCTCCCGCGAATTGAGTGCGCCAAAAAACAACATGGCAGGCTATTCAGGAACGCCGCTCATCCAGAAAATCGGGATCAAACCCGGTCATCGGATTATCCTGCGCAATCATCCGGCCAGCTTCATCAAAGGCCTGGGCAAGCTCCCTGAAGGCACGCAGACGGCAGAGAGAGTTTCCGGTAATGCCAACGTTGTTGTTTACTTCACTGACCGGCTAGCTGAGTTGCAGAAAGATTTCGCTAGGCTCTCTGCTGCGCTGGTTCCCGATGGCATGCTCTGGATCGGCTGGCCCAAGAAAGCCAGCGGACGCCCAACGGACCTGACGGAAGACATCGTCCGCCGCGTCGGTTTAGAGTGCGGGCTAGTGGATGTAAAGGTCTGCGCGATTGACGAAACGTGGTCAGGGCTGAAGTTTGTGATTCGAGTGAAAGACAGGAAAAGCAAATAGCAGTTAGCAAATAGCTTTTTCTGCAACCCCGAAGCGAAGCGAGGGGGCCCTATGGCTACAAAGCTCTCTTAGGGCACACAGACCTGAAATGTATTTATTTCGGTAGCGATCCCTCGCTCCGCTCGGGATTCTAGAAAAAGCTAGCTGCTAATTGCTAAGGTTTTAGAGCGACAGGAGTACAAGATGGCAATCTACCTACCCAGCGTGGCCGAAGAAAGTGACGTCCTGCTGGACGATCTTACCCCCAAAGAAATTGTTTCTGAGCTGGATAAATACGTAGTGGGTCAGCATGACGCCAAGCGCGCCGTGGCCATTGCGCTGCGCAACCGCATGCGCCGGCAGAAGCTTCCGCCTGACATTGCGGAAGAAATCATGCCCAAAAACATCATCATGATCGGGCCCACTGGCGTAGGCAAAACGGAAATCGCGCGCCGTCTGGCACGGCTGGCGAACTCTCCGTTCCTGAAAGTTGAAGCTTCCAAATTCACTGAGGTCGGCTACGTGGGCCGTGACGTGGAATCGATGATCCGCGACCTGGTGGAAATCGCAATCGACATGGTGCGGGAAGAGAAACTGGAAGAAGTCACGGAAAAAGCTGAGGCGCAGGCGGAAGAGCGCTTGCTCGATCTCTTATTGCCCGCTGCGCCTTCCGCGGCCTCGAACTCCACCGCAGGCTTTGCCCTTGTGACGGAAGAAGGCAGCTCAACTTCCCGCACGCGGGAAAAACTTCGCACCCAGCTGCGTGAAGGCAAGCTCGATGAAAACATGGTGGAACTGGAAGTGCGTGAGCGGTCAACTCCGGCGTTTGAAATCATCTCCAACCAGGGCGTTGAGGAGATGGACATTAACATCAAGGACATGCTGCCCAACATTTTTGGCCAGCGCACCAAGAAACGCAAAATGAAAGTAAGCGAGGCATTTGAATACCTGGTTCAAGAAGAGGAATCTCGGCTGATTGATATGGACCAGGTCACGCGCACAGCCGTGGAGCGCGTGGAGCAATCCGGAATTATTTTCCTCGACGAAATCGACAAGATCGCTGGACGCGAAAGCGGCCACGGGCCGGACGTTTCGCGTGAAGGCGTGCAGCGCGACATTCTGCCCATCGTTGAAGGCACCACCGTCAATACACGTTACGGCATGGTGCGCACTGACCATATTCTGTTTGTCGCCGCCGGTGCGTTCCACGTTTCCAAACCCAGTGATCTGATTCCCGAGTTGCAAGGCCGCTTCCCGATTCGCGTGGAGCTGAAGTCGTTGACCATGTCTGACTTCATTCTTATTCTCACCGAGCCAAAATCCTCTCTGGTGAAGCAATACACGGCTCTGCTGGAGACTGAAGGGCTCAAGCTGACATTTACGCGTGAAGCGTTGGATGAAGTTGCCCGCTTCGCTTTCGAGGTGAATGAAGCCACGGAAAACATTGGCGCACGCCGCCTGCACACGATCATGGAACGCGTGCTCGACGAAATCAGCTTCAACGCGCCGGACATGCAGGAAAAGGCCGTCAATGTTGATGCTGACTACGTCAGAAAAATGCTGGCCGATATCGTGAAGGACCAGGATTTGTCGCGGTATATTTTGTAGTTGCCTGGCCACGAATCGCGCGGATTCAGCGCTAAAATTCTGCAGGGTAGGGCTCCCTCATTCGCTGCGCGGGATTCGGGATTGCAGGAACAGTTGAACGCTCTAGCTGCTTCGCGTATGCTGCTCAGTCACGAATTCAAGAGATCATCGTTCAACCAAAGGAACATAAATGAATACCGAGGAATTTCGTCAAGAGCTAAATGCCCGGATCGCCCGGCACGATTTGTTGACGCATCCGTTTTACCAGGCGTGGGCCAAAGGCGAACTCTCGCGTAAAGATCTTCGCAATTACGCGATGCAGTACTTTCATCATGTAGCGGCGTTTCCGGATTACCTTGAGATGTTTGAGTCGCGTCCGCAACTCAATGGCGAACTAGTGCAGGCGGTAGCTGAAAACCGGGCGGGGGAAGACGGCCACGCAGAGCTGTGGCTGGACTTTGCAGAAGGCATGGGAGCGAACCGCGCCAGCGTGTCCAGTGAGCAGCCGCTTGCGGAGATTCAGGATTTGATTGATACCTTCCAGAGCGTCGCCCGCGAAGGCTCCGCAGCGGAGGCGCTGGCTGCCTTTTACGCCTATGAATCGCAGGTGCCGCGCATCGCGCAGGAGAAAGCCCGAGGCCTGCTGGAGATGTACGGCGCTGATGCCAAAACCTGCGCTTACTTCACCGTCCATCAAACAGCTGACGTGCATCATGCCCGCGTGTGGAATGAGCAATTGGGAAAACAGGTGCACAGCGACACTGACGGGCAGACGAAGGCATTGGCAGCCGCAGAGAGAATTGCCTTTGCGCTGTGGCGGGCTTTGGATGGCGTTGAACGGCACAGATTGGCTGGAACTAATTAGTGTCATCGTGCAACGAAGCGGGCCTGCCTTTTCTGAAATCCCGAGCAGAGCGAGGGATCGCTATAGTTACGAAACACCTGAGGTTCTGAACCGATGTAAATTTTCGCCCTGAAATTCCGCAGCGAATAGGGCTCCCTCACCCGCTACGCGGGAATTCGGGATTTCAGAAAAATATGCGTTCTAGCATAACCATCATCATCTTATTGGCTCTCATCTCCTCCTCAGGCTGTGGCGTCCCGGGCGCGCCGCTGCCTCCTTCTGCGGATATTCCGCGCTTTGTGGGCGATTTAAAAGCTGTACGCAAAGGAGACACCGTCACTCTGACCTGGACCACCCCGACTGAAACCAGCGATGGCGAACTGATTCGCAAGCCGGGCAAGATGCTGGTGCAACGCGCACTGCGTTCGGGTCAGAATTCAGAACTTGCTTTCCAGACAATTTCTGAAGTCCCTTTGCAGCCTACTTTGAAAGACGATCGCGCGCAGCAAGCTACCGTGACAGATAGTTTGACGAGCCTGTTGCATTCCGGCGGCGCCGGTTTCGCCGTCTACATGGTCCTGGCGCAAGGACACAATGGAAAATCCTTTGGCCTGCCCAATCGCGTTTCCGTGCCGCTGGTTCCTAATCTGCCTGCCCCGCAGAAGCTTTCAGCAAAACCTGTGCCCACAGGGATCATGCTTGCGTGGCAGCCATCCGGCGATGTTCCAACAACTACAAACACCCAGGCACAGTATGCGTATAAGATCATGCGTCGGCTGCAGGGCGCGAACCAGCCTGTGCTGGTGACGCAATTGAAGGCCGCCGACCCAGCGAATAGCTTCATTGACACGGGAATTGAGTGGGAAAAGAGTTACCACTACTGGGTTGTTCCCGTAACGCTCTGGCAGGATGGAAGTCGCAAAGGCGAAATCGAAGGCGACGACTCTCCGGTTGTTGATGTGCTGGCGCATGATTCATTCCCGCCGGCAAATCCCACAGGAGTTGAGGCCGTGTACAGCGCAGCGGCGCCAAACTCTTTTATCGACATTACCTGGACCGGCAACACCGAACCCGATCTGGCCGGCTACAACGTATATCGTCACACTGGAGATGAGCGGCCGCTAAAGATCAATTCAGAGCTGGTCAAGACGCCGCGCTTTGCTGATCCGGGAGTCCAGCCGGGAATGAAATATTTTTATTCCGTAACGGCAGTTGATCTCCGCGGCAATGAGAGCGGCAAGTCAGAAGAGACTTCAGAGACCGTGCCGAGAGATTAATTCGGACCCGACGGTTGTCCTGTCGCCATCTTTACTGCTCTGCCCGGATTTGACTGTCCTGCAATGGGTAAGCTAGCCTCATTAGCTGGCCTGTAAGCTCAAGTTTTGGGCGTATGGGCTCTGGCCTTGGCGGCAAGAGCTGGTAGCAAGCTTGGCCGGTTTGCATCAGCCTATCGGAGTCCGCAATTCAGATGACAGTTCTACGCAAAGCTCTGATTTGTAAGCTAGTTGTCTGCTGCATCGCAGCGGCAGAGCTGGGCCATGCCCAGGGCTTGCGGCCGGTGCATGCCCGCAAGGCCATGGTGGTCAGCATTCACCCACAGGCTTCCCAGATTGGCGCGGACATTCTGCGCCAGGGCGGCAACGCCGTGGATGCAGCCGTGGCCACGGGTTTTGCCCTGGCTGTTGTTCATCCCGCGGCAGGAAATATTGGGGGCGGCGGGTTCATGCTGCTGCGCAAAGCCAACGGAGAATTGCACTTCCTCGACTTCCGTGAGAAAGCTCCCAAAGCCGCAACGCGTGACATGTATTTGGATGCTCAGGGGAACGTGATTCCCAATGCCAGCCTGGTCGGATACAAAGCGATTGGCGTGCCGGGCTCGGTAGCCGGACTGGTTTATGCCGAACAACATTGGGGCAAACTGTCACTGCGCGTCGTGATGGATCCTGCCATTAAATTGGCGCGTGAAGGCGTCAGGTTGACTTACCAGGAAGCGCATTCCATGCGCTATGAAGAAAATTCCACAACGCACACAGAAGAAGAGCGTGTGTTCCTGGGCGATGCCCGGCGCATATTCCAACGTAACGGCAAATTTTATGAGCCGGGTGAAATCTTCCGCCAACCCGAACTGGCCAGGACGCTGGAACGGATCGCCGCCAATCCTAAAGCCAACGAGTTTTACAAAGGCGCGATGGCGCAGGAACTGGCAGCAGAAATTAAGCGCGGCGGCGGACTGATTACGGCGGAAGACCTGGCTCAATATGAGGTGAAGGAACGGCGGCCGATCCGGGGGACTTATCGCGGCTATGAAGTGATCAGTGCGCCGCCGCCCAGTTCCGGCGGAATTACCCTAATGGAGACGCTCAACATTCTGGAAGGCTACAATCTAGCCAAAATGGGCAGCCGTTCAGCCGATTCAATGCACGTGACCGTGGAAGCTTTTCGCCGGGCTTTTTTTGACCGCGCGGAGCTGCTCGGCGATTCCGACTTTAGCCAGATTCCCGTCGCCCAATTGATTGACAAGAAATACGCCGAAGGCTGGCGCCAGTCGCTGGACACAATGCGCGCCACAGACAGCCAGGACGTGCACCGGCCCTCCGGCTTTGGCGAACTTGACCGACCGGCCTCGCTGCATGCGCCCTTTACCGGGCGCGAATCGAACAACACAACGCATTTTTCCGTGGTGGATGAGCAGGGAAACGCCGTGGCCGTGACCACAACTCTCAACGACAGCTTTGGCTCGAGCGTTACGGCGGGCAAGCTCGGCTTCTTGTTGAACGACGAAATGGATGACTTCACTTCCAAGCCCGGTGTTCCCAACGGCTACGGCTTGATTCAGGGTGAAGCTAATGCCATTGCGCCGGGGAAGCGTCCGCTCAGCGCCATGGCTCCGACGATCGTATTGAAAGACGGTAAGCTGTTTATGGTCCTGGGCTCTCCGGGAGGGCCGCGCATCATCAGCACCGTGGCGAATATCCTGATGGGCGTGATCGATTATGGCCTGGACATTCAACAGGCGGTCAACGCGCCGCGTTTCCATCACCAGTGGGAACCGGACGAAATTGATATTGAGAAGACCGGGATCTCACCCGACACAATCAAGTTATTGCAGGTACGCGGGCATAAGATAAAAACGGAAACTTATTGGAGTGACGGCGAGTGCATCGCCGTTGACCCCAAAACGGGCGAACTGCTGGGCGCGCCGGACGGGCGCAATGGGGGAAAGGCGGTGGGCTACTGATGCTGCGCGCGATGTCGAGTTACGTGTATATCAAGCGGCGGCTGCATCCCGGCCTGCTGGACGCCATGGTACGCGGCGGAGCACAGGCATTGGAAATTTTTGCCGCCCGAGGCCACTTTAACTATGACGATAAAGACCATGTGAAAGAAGTGGGCAATTGGTTCAAGTCAGAGAAGATCGAGTTTCATTCCATCCACGCGCCCATTTACATGGATAACAATTTCAACTCCGGCGGACAGCCCGTCAACATTGTTGATCCTGATAAGCGTAACCGCATCGAGGCGATGGACGAAATCAAGCGGGCCATTGAAGTGGCGGAGTACGTGCCTTTTCGTTATCTGATCCAGCACATCGGCAAGCCCGACGAGTACGACGATCCACGGAAGTTTGACAATGCTCTGAGTGGCATCGAGCACCTGCGCGCTTTTGCGCGTCCGCTGGGCGTAAGCCTGCTGCTGGAAAATATTCCCAACGATCTCTCGACGCCGGAGAAGCTGAAAGAATTAATACGGCTGCTGCGTTATGAAGATCTGGGCGTCTGCTTTGATGTGGGTCACGGGCACCTGATGAGTTCAGTTCATCAGGCGTTTAACTTGCTGGAAGGCCGCATACGTTCCACGCATATTCATGACAACAAGCGCGACAAAGATTCTCATCTATGGCCGGGCGAAGGCACCATTGATTGGGAGCAGACAATGCAATCGTTGCGCACGGCTCCCGGAGCGCCAGCCATGTTGCTGGAAGTTGAAGGCGCAGAAAATATGGATGTACCGGGAAAAATGGCAGAGTGTTATGGAAAGCTGGAGAGCACGGGCGTGACGGCGGAATGAATGGGCGACCGGAACACCAAAATCTCACCACGGAGACACGGAGGCACGGAGAAATGCGGGAGATCGGAAGAAGTTACCGCGAAGAGGCGGAAAATATTGGGAGTTGGAGTGATTGCAAGCAAGGTTGCTTCCTCCGGTCCCTCCTTTCCTCTGTGTTTCAAAGATTTTGGATCTTTGACCGCCCGAGATGAACTTGAATTGATTTCACTATGGAAACGATTACACAGGCACCCATAACCACCATTGCAGAAGTTGGCCGACATGACGGCCAGAGCGTTACCATTCGGGGCTGGCTATATAACAAGCGCGAGAGCGGTAAGCTCATCTTCCCCATTTTTCGCGACGGCACAGGCGTTATCCAGGGCGTTGTCCCCAAGAACCAGGTAACGCCAGAGGTATTTGACGCGCTCAAGGGCCTTACCGACGAATCCAGCGTAATCGTGACCGGAAAAATCCGGGCGGATAAGCGCGCTCCCGGCGGCTATGAAATGGATGTTAGCGACGTTAAAGTGCTGCAACGGGTGCCGGAAGATGATCCTTTTCCCATCGCCCGCAAAGAGCATGGGATCGATTTCCTGATGGAAAACCGCCATCTCTGGGTACGCACACCGCGGCAAACGGCCATCCTGCGCGTGCGAGCGGAGATCATTCGCGCAGCGCGCAACTTCTTTGATGAACGCGGCTTCACGCTGACGGATCCGCCGATTCTTACGCCAGCGGCTTGTGAAGGAACGTCAACGCTGTTTGAAGTTGATTACTTTGACGATCAGGCTTTTCTCACGCAGTCTGGCCAGCTTTATATTGAAGCCATGGCCATGGCGCTGGGCAAGGTTTATTCTTTTGGCCCGACGTTCCGCGCGGAAAAATCCAAAACACGCCGCCACCTTACTGAATTCTGGATGGTGGAACCCGAAGTTGCGTACGCCACGCTTGACGACATCATGGAATTGGCGGAAGAGTTCATCAGCCATCTGGTGCAAAGCGCGGTAGCCAACCGCAAAGCCGATCTGGAAACAATTGGCCGCGATGTAACCAAGCTGGCCAACATCAAGCCTCCGTTTCCGCGCATCACTTATGACGAAGCTGTGAAAATGTTGCAGGAAGGCCATGCCAAAGGGCAGGTGGAAGCAAAGTTCGAGTATGGCGGCGATTTCGGCTCGCCCGACGAGACTTATATTTCGTCACAATTTGATAAGCCGGTGATGGTGCATCGGTATCCGGCCAAGGTAAAAGCGTTTTATATGGAGCCTGATCCGGAACGCCCTGATCTGGCGCTGTGCGTGGACGTGCTTGCCCCGGAAGGCTACGGCGAGATCATCGGTGGGTCGCAACGCATTGGCGACTATGAACTCTTGGTGAAGCGCATACGCGAACATGACCTGCCGGAAGCGGCGTTCAAGTGGTATCTGGACCTGCGCAAGTTTGGCGGCGTGCCGCACTCGGGGTTCGGCATGGGCATTGAGCGCGCCGTGGCGTGGGTGTGCGGCCTGGAGCATGTGCGAGAAACAATTCCGTTTGCCCGGACATTGACCCGCATTTATCCGTAGGAAGGAAAAAGCATCGCCCGCAGATTTCCGCTGACGGGCGCAGATCGAAAAAGCGTAGCCGCGAATTTCGCGAATGAAGACGAATTAAGAAGGATTTGGTCATCGGGTCATTACGAACGGACGAAAGCGGACATGGGAGATATGCTGAACCAGGTTCGTGTGACTTCGCGTTAATTCGCGGCTGACTTTTGGAAAAACTTATGACTCCGGAAACTACAACAACGGCGCCAGTAGCCCTTAAGACCGAACCTGCCAATCCGCCCGTGGTGGCGGACAACATTGTTCCCAAGAAGATAAGGATCCTTGGCGTGCCGCTGGATCTTGGCGCTTCCCGCCGTGGCGTGGATATGGGACCTTCCGCCGTGCGCGTGGCGGGACTTGAAGCGCGTCTGGAAGAACTGGGCCACATAGTAGAAGACGGCGGCAATATCGCGGTGGCGATTGCGGAGCAGAAGAAATCGGGTGATCCGCACGCCAAATACCTGAAAGAAATCACCGCTACGTGCACCAAGCATGCAGAGCAGGTACTGAAAACCCTGGAAGCGGGAAAGTTTCCGTTGGTGCTGGGCGGCGATCATTCTGTTGCCGCCGGCACGGTGGCCGGGGTGGCTGAATTTTTTCGCCAGCAACGGCGCACGCAGGAGCAGAGGGTAGGCTTGATCTGGATTGATGCTCATGCCGATATCAATACTCCAGAGACCTCTCCCAGCGGCAACGTACACGGCATGCCTTTGGCGGCCATCATGGGCCTGGGACCATCAGACCTGGCCGATATTTACGGCTTCTCTCCCAAGGTGCACCCGGAAAACTGCGTGCTGGTGGGCGTGCGCGATGTAGACGCCCGCGAAAAGGAAAATATCAAAGAAACCGGAATTGAGGTCTATACGATGCGCGATATCGACGAGCGCGGTATGCGTACGGTGATTGAAGAAGCTTTGCGCATCGCCGGACGCAACACGGCCGGGTATCACGTTTCGCTTGACATGGACTGGATCGATCCGGAAGACGCTCCCGGTGTGGGAACACCGGTACGCGGCGGCGCCAGTTATCGAGAAGCCCACTTGGCCATGGAGATTATTTCCGATCATGGCCGGATGACCAGCTTTGAAATCGTTGAGGTCAATCCAGTGATTGACGAGCATAACCGCACAGCCGATCTGGCCGTGGAACTGGCGCTTTCAGCGTTTGGAAAAAAGATCCTCTAGTTTTTGGTCGAAAACCTTTGAAACACGGAGGAAAGGAGGTAAAGGAGGGCAGGCGCTGGAGTCTTAGATTGCGAAACGCGATTCCACTCTCTCTGGTTTTCCTTGGTGTTCCTTGATAACCTCCGCTTACTCCTTTCCTCTGTGTTTCAAAGGTTTTCCTGCGAACCTTTTATAATCATTTGTCCTAATTTTCCCAGGTAGTTGGAGGAAGAATGCGTAAAGCGGGCCTGATTTCGCTCATACTGTTTCTGGCTGTTTTGTCGTTCGCACAGAACACACCCAAAGACGAACCCAAGCATGCACCTTCTACCGCGGCGGAACGCCAGCGGTTCGTGGCGCTCACGCGCAAGCTGGAACAGAACCCGCTGGATAAGTCGCTATATTCGGAAAAGACCTGGGCCAAGAAATGGCTTGAGGACATCCCGGACATCAACGTGAATATCTGCGCGCCAATTCTTTTTGGGATGGATTTTGTCACGGAGCAGAACAAGTACACGCCACAGCTTTCATACCAGGCGACATTCGGCAGCGCAGCTTACATGATTGAACACCCGGACAAAGCCGGTGATACCGATGCCCAGTTTGTGGCAGGCGTAGAGAGCGCGCTCAAATCTTACAGCGCAATTGTGAAGAGCGATCCCGATGCCAAATCCAAAGCATTGGACGCTTTGCTGGAGAAGCAGAAGCAAGGCAAGCTGGCCGAGTTTGTACGCACTGCGAGCAAGAGTTGCGAAGAGAAGAAAGAAGGAACTTAGCTCTGCCGTGCGTGATCTCCCGCGGAAATCCTCCGTTTACGGTTCTGTTTCTGTATTTCATTGTCGCTGGCGCCAGGGCGCTGCATCTTTCCGGCAACTCTGCAAAAGAGCCTTCACAAAACGCTGCGGCCGCACAGCAGAAATCTTCTGTACAGCCAGAAAAGCCCGCGGAAAAACATTCCACACCTGAAGACCGCCAGCGCATGGTGACGATTGCGCACAAGCTGGAAGTGTCGCCGCTTGATCCGGCGCTCGCACTGGAGCGGCAATGGGCCGTGAATTTTGCCGTGGCCGCAGCTGACGTTCATGTAAGAATCTGCCCAATTCTGCTAGGTGATCTGCGCCGGCCAAAATATAAATAGGGCAGAGATTAGCGATCAGCTCTTGATCTCAAGCACGGCATTTGTCATCGAACATCCGGACCAGGCCGACAACTATCGCGCACAGAGTATGGGCGGGATAGAAGGCTTGCTTAAAGCTTACTCCGCGATCCTCAAAGCCGATCTGCAGGCCACAGCAAAGACGCTCGACGCGCTTTTGGCCAAGCAGCGCGAAGGCAAGCTGGCGGATGCGGTTGGGGAGATCGTGAAGGATTGCCAATGAACGAAGATTTCCACCCGCGATTTTGCTGCTACTTTGCACACCTAAATTTAGAACTCAGCTGACTCTCGCGTAAACTTGTGCTAGATTCTTCCCTTAATCTGGACTTACAAACGCATACCACATTTCCAAAAGGGGCCGGTGTTCTGCGCACGATGTGGTCGAGAAATTGACGATGCCTCTGAAATCTGCCCGCAATGCGGGCGTGAAGCCACGTTAAGCCTGCCTCTTTCATCTTCTGTGACGACGCAACAGTCAAGCGCCTTGGCTGGGCCGAACCTCATGCCGGCAGCCATGTCTCCAGGCAAAAGAAAGGAGATTGGCGGCTGGCTCATGTTCTTTTGCATTCTCTTGATTGTCATCGATCCGCTTTTCGTGATGCTCATAACGTGGTCGGCCGAGCCTGGGCCGGACATAGCCTCCTATATTGTCTGGGCCGGCCTTGGGATCCTGGTAGGAATAATGATTTGGAATTTGTACCGGCATTCATTTGTATGGCTGTGGATTTATTTCGGCGTCACGGCTCTACTTCTAGTCGTGAGAATTGCCGATTTGGCTTTTGTGGAGTCAAACCAGAATTTTCATGAAATCACTCTGATTTTCCGCAGCGCGATTTATTCCATTGCCTGGTTCCTTTACTTCAAGCGCTCAGACCGCGTCAAAACAACATTTGGACGAAATCTGTAAATCACCTGCTGACGCCTCAGTGCTGAGTGCTTTACAGTATCTGGTGATGAAGAAACTCAGGGTGGGAATACTCTTTGGGGGGCGCAGCGGCGAGCATGAAGTTTCTCTGCTTTCCGCAGCGTCGGTCCTCAACGCCATCGACAAGCAAAAATATGAAGTGGTGCCAATCGGCATTACCAAAGAAGGCCGCTGGCTTACGGACAGCCACGCCGAGCAGTTGCTTCACGGAGGGAAGACCTCTCCTGAAAACCCGCGCCATCTTCGCGCAGGCGATCCGGAAACCACACCCGGAGCCGTGGTGCTGGCCAAGGGTGAAGCGGTGATTGTGCCGCCGGTTCCGCAAGCGCATGGGCTTGTCCCTTTTGAGAGCACGGCAGTCGCTACACAAAAAGGCATTGACGTAGATGTGATCTTTCCCGTGCTTCACGGGACGTTCGGCGAGGATGGCACGATTCAGGGACTGCTGGAGCTGGCTGACATTCCGTATGTGGGCGCGGGCGTGCTTGGCTCCGCGGCGGGCATGGACAAAGACATTATGAAACAGCTCTTTGCTTTTGCCGGGCTGGAGATTGTGAAGCACGTCACAATTCTGCGCAGCCGATGGGAAAGCGAGCCGAAAAAAGCGGCCAAGCTGATTGAGAGCAAGCTCAAGTATCCGGTCTTTGTGAAGCCTGCAAACCTGGGATCGTCCGTTGGGATTTCCAAGGCGCATGATCGCAAGGAGCTGGGACCGGCGATTGAAGAAGCGGCTAGATACGACCGCAAAATTGTGATCGAGCAGGGTGTTGGCGGGAAAAAGCACAAGGCGCGTGAACTGGAATGTGCGGTACTGGGCAACGATGAGCCGCAGGCGTCCACGGTGGGTGAGATTGTGCCGGCGGCGGAGTTCTATGATTACAACGCCAAGTACATCGACGAGGGATCGCAGCCGGTGATCCCGGCAAAAATCAGCAAAAAGCAGATGAAAGAAGTGCAAGGAATGGCCGTAAGGGCGTTCCAGGCAGTGGATTGTTCCGGGCTGGCGCGGGTGGACTTTCTGATGGACCCGAAAAACGGCAGACTTTATTTAAATGAGATTAATACCATGCCGGGCTTTACTTCCATCAGCATGTATCCCAAAATGTGGGCGGCATCAGGACTTGAATATCCAAAGCTGATTGACAGGCTGATTCAACTGGCGCTGGAGCGATATAAGGAAAAGAAGAAGAACCAATACAGCAGAAATTAACAAGATTTTGCAACCGGGGACCGTTTACTAGCTAATGATTGGGCAGGAAGTGGCGAGCAAGCATGGCACGCGCTCACAGACTAATTCTTTTTGCATTCGCGCTGGCAGCCACGCTTGCTGCGCAGAATGCTCCTGCTGCCCAGAATGTACCTGAAGATCCGCCGCCCGCCATTGTTGAAGGCAGCGTCATCAACATCCAGAACAGCCGGACTGTTCCGCGCGCCACGGTCACGCTTTTGCACTTGAAAGGCAGCGGAAGCAAGTCATCGCGCGCCGATGGCAGCGGCCACTTCAGTTTTAAAAACGTTGAGCCCGGCCTTTATCGGTTGATGGCAGAGCGGCAGGGCTTTTTCTCGGATGACCGAAACCGGGAATATCAGCCCGTGTTTGAAGTTGCCGCCGGCGATCACGTCAAGAACATGCCGGTGCGGCTAATGCCCGCGGCTGCGGTGAGCGGTGCAATCCTGGATGAATACAATGATCCGGTGCAGGACGTGGAGATCAGGCTGATGGCAGCGCAGATGCGCCTTGGCCAGATGTATCTGCGGCTGGCGGCGAAAGCAACTACCGATGACCGGGGGGAGTACCGCATCCCCGGCCTTCATCCGGGAAAGTACTATGTGCTGGCGGAATACAAATCCAAAGCTCTCACAACGCTGGGCTCAATCGTGGAGAACGTGAACGCATTGCAGACAGTGACAGACAATCGCGGCCGTCCATTAACGGTTGAGATGCCCAAGGTACCCGACCCTCCGTACACATATGCGCCGCTGTTCTATCCGGACACGACCGACTTTCGACAAGCCCAGAGCCTCAAATTGAATCCGGGCGATGAGATTGCCGCAAATTTTCTGCTGATCAGCGCTCCCGTGGTTTCCATACGCGGCAAGGTCACAAACGGAATGACGGGACAGCCACCGAAAGGCGCATCGGTCGCCGCCTTCTGGACAACGTATATGGAGGGGGACGGGGTTCCGGCGCTGGTTTCCTCGCAAGACGGTTCGTTTGAGATCCGCGGCGTTGCACCGGGAAGTTATACGGTGCGGGCCGGCTTCACTGAAGATAATCAGTCGTATGCCGGCGAGCAGACCGTGGAAGTGAGCGATCAAGGCGCGCAAAATGTGCAGATTGCGGCTCTCCCGGATTTTGTGGCTGCAGGTCATGTCACGGTTATCGGCGATGTTCAGAAGCCCAAGCGGGTTTTGATCGAGTTTGCCGGAGAAGGACTAACACCGCGGATACGCGCCACCGCCAATGCTCCCGAACTCAAATTTGAAGCGCAGTTGCGTCCGGCGCGCCGATACTATGCTGTGGTCCGCAACCTGCGAGAAGACTACTACTTGAAATCATTGGCGATTGCAGGCCATGAATTGCCGCCCGACAACGTGGTGGTGAGTGGGATACGCGGGGACATGGAAATTGTATTGAGTCCACGCGGCGCCCAGATTGAAGGCGCCTTGTTTGGCGCCAAAGACGAGCCTACCCGCGGCTCAATTCTGCTGGTGCCCGACGTCGCTCAACCGGGGCCGCCGGATTTGTATCGCCGCGCCAGCGCCGACTCAAAAGGGAAATTCTCTCTTCATGGAGTGGCTCCCGGAAGTTATCGGCTACTGGCGTTGGAAAGCGTAAACCTGGACGCCGAAATAAACGAGCCGGACTTTCTCAGCAGGATTGGTAATCGGGGGCGGGCATTGATCATAGAGGAAAATGGAAAATATTCTGTAGTGCTGAAGCTGGAAATGGCTGAAAGTAAGTGAGCCTGTCCGCCTCCACGATCTTTGGCAAAGAGAGAGCACCCATACTAGAGGATTCTAAAATTGGTATATCTCCAGAGTTTTACCCTCAGCGGCTGAAGCCGATTTCCTCACCAGCTTTACCGCAGGCCTCCGCCCCAAGCAAGCCAAGATCGGGCTTGCTTGGGGGCCCCTGAAGGGCCTGCTTCACCCTCATCGGGACAGCAACTTTGGAAGTGCGCCAGAGGCCGTAGCAGCAAATACGGTCTCCGAATGTTGCGAACCAATGAGCAAGCTGCAGTCGGGTTTTTTGGGTAGTGGCACAGTTAGAAACTTTTCCCGTTTAGTCCAAACCATTTACGAAGCGTCATCTCGCCGGGCGTCAGTGAGCCCGCGTTGTCATCAGCGGGCGAGCAGCCTGGAAAGACCCTTTTTTCAATTCTTTCAACCTCTGCCTTATGGCCCCGTTTCGTGCTCTCCTGTGATATAATTTCCTGTATTCCTCAAGCACATAACTTCTTGTAAATGCAGCCATTTAGCACACATTTCGGCGCAATCGCGGGGGGTGCTGAAATTGCTGGCAGTGTGTATAGAATCCGCCCTTTTTGAATGAGAGAAAAACATGGCAGATGAACAGAATCCGCAGTTACCGTTAACACCTCCTCCTGGCGGCGATGGTGGCGGTACGAACGCGGGAAACATACAGCCCATCAACATTGAAGATGAGATGCGGCGCTCGTATCTCGACTACTCAATGTCCGTCATTATTGGCCGCGCGCTGCCTGATGTGCGTGATGGACTGAAGCCGGTACACCGGCGCGTTCTCTACACGATGCAGGAGATGGGCCTGCAGTACAACAAGAAATACACCAAGTGCGCCAAGGTGGTGGGACAAGCCATGGGTCTTTACCATCCACACGGCGACTCCGCAATTTATGACACGCTGGTGCGCATGGCGCAAGATTTCTCCCTCCGTTACCCGCTCATCGACGGCCAGGGAAACTTTGGATCTGTCGATAACGATCCTCCAGCGGCGATGCGATACACCGAATGCCGCCTGCAACGCATTGCCGGCTCGTTGATGGAAGACATCGACAAAGAGACGGTCGACTTCGTCCCGAACTATGACGAATCCACAGTCGAGCCCACCGTCTTGCCGACGCGGATACCGAATCTGCTGGTGAATGGATCGAACGGAATCGCCGTGGGCATGGCGACCAACATTCCTCCGCATAACCTCACAGAAATCGTGGAAGCTGCGATTACGTTGGTAAACACTCCGGCCACGCCGCTGAAAGAGATCCTGAAGATCGTAAAAGGACCGGACTTCCCAACCGGCGCTTATATTTATGGCCGCAGCGGCATTGAAGCAGCTTACACACATGGCCGCGGCAAGTTTATTATGCGCGCCAAGGCGGCCATTGAAGACTTGAATCAGGGACGCAAATCGATCATCGTGCGGGAAATCCCTTATCAGGTAAACAAAGCGAAGATCGTGGAACGCATTGCGCAGCTGGTGAATGACAAAGTCATTGACGATATTTCTGACGTGCGTGACGAATCAGGCCGCGATGGAATGCGGATCGTTGTGGAGTTGAAGCGTGGCGCTGAAGCGCAGATCATCCTGAACCAGCTTTTCAAGCACACGCAGATGCAGGAAAGCTTCAGCATGATTTTCCTGGCCGTGGTGAACGGACAACCCAAAGAAATGGGGTTGGTGCAGGCGATCCAGCACTTCATCGATCACCGCGTGGACGTGGTGCGGCGGCGCACGGTTTACCTGCTGGAGAAAGCCCGTGAGCGGGAACACATTTTAGAAGGCTACAAGATCGCGCTAGACAATATGGACGCGGTGATCAAGATCATTCGTGGATCGGGCTCACGCGCTGAAGCCAAAGAGAACTTGCTGGCGGCGAAGTACAAGATTGTCGATAAAGCGATTCAGGCAAAGGTCGGCGGCGCTGAAGGGAAGCTTTCACCTCGGCAGGCAGATGCGATCCTGGAACTGCAACTGTATCGACTCACGCGGCTCTCTACGGAAGAAATTCTGAAAGAGCTGGAAGAAATTCGCGGAAAGATTGCCGAGTACGAATCCATTCTGGCATCTGACAAAAAGCTGCGCGGCGTAATTGTAAAAGAGCTTGAAGAAGTGAAAGAGCAGTTCGGCAATAAGCGCCGCACTGAAATCATTGACGAATCGACGGAAATCACGCTGGAAGACCTGATCGCCGATGAGCAGGTAATCGTGACGGTCTCACACAGCGGATACCTCAAGCGCACGCCACAATCTATCTATCGCCAGCAGCGGCGCGGTGGCACCGGTCGCACGGGCATGAAGACGCGCGAAGAAGACTTTGTTGAATACCTCTTCAGCGCCTCAACGCATTCTTATTTGCTCGTTTTCACCAACACCGGGCGTGTTTATTGGCTAAAGGTGTATGAAGTGCCGGACGTGGGCGCGGCAGGCAAGGGCAAGCACATCGGCAACCTGGTGGCTTTGCAGCCGGGTGAAACGGTGCGCACGCTGCTGGAAGTCCGCAATCTGGAAGAAGAGAACCGCTACATCTTCTTTACTACGAAAAAAGGCACGGTGAAGAAGACTCCGGTAAAAGATTTCTCCAACGTGATGTCGCGCGGGATTATCGCCATCGGTATCGATAAAGACGATGAATTGGTGGCGGTGCGCCTGACGGACGGCAACCAGATCGTCTTCCTGGCGTCGCATGAAGGCCAGGCAATCCGCTTTGGAGAAGAAGATGTGCGCTCCATGGGACGGCCGGCGTATGGCGTCCGCGGCATGGACCTGGATAAGAACGATTACATCGTTGGCATGGCCGTCACCCCGCAAGAGCTCAAGAAGACAAACGGCAAAGATAAAGACGGCAAAGCCACGGAAGAGACCGTGCCCAGCCTGATCCTGAGCGTGACTGAACAAGGCTACGGCAAACGCACTCCGGTTGAGGAATACAGGCTGCAGTCGCGCGGCGGCAAAGGGGTGATCAACGTGAAAACCACATCCAAGAACGGTAACGTGGTGGGAATCATGCTGGTGGATGAAACTTCTGAAGCCATGCTGATCAGCCAGTTCGGCAAAATCATCCGCATTGATACCAAGACCATTCGCGAAGCTGGGCGGTCAACGCAGGGCGTTCGCCTGCTGCATCTTGAAGAAGGCGATCGCGTGGCATCAGCGGTGGTGCTGCAAGAAAAAGTTGAAGAAGACACGAATGGAACGCTGTTGCAGTAAGTTCGATCTGGCAGAGAAGCTCCCGGGTATCGGGAGCTTCTCTTTCTGATATCAGTGCTTCGGAGAAGGGGTTGGCGCCTGGATAATCTACCAGCTATTTCCTTTTCGCGGACGTGTTTTTCTGCCGCATAAAGTCTTCCAGTCCGGCGCGCGAGACGAAGGTTTTACCCCCGCTCACGATTTTTTTAATGCGGCCTCGCCTGATTAGATCCACAATCGCCAGCCGGGGCAGGCCTGTCTGGCGCGACGCTTCCACAATGTAAACCCACTTGGCGGGATCAAGCTTTTTCTTCTTGGCTCGAACGGCTTTTACCCTGACGTACCCCGATTCCTTCAGTCCTCTCGGTTGACGCGCGAAGCCCAAGACTTCAGCGCGTGAGACATAGACCCTGCCTTTAAACCGGCAGGTTGTCAGGCGTCCGCGGTTTACCAGTTCCCAAATGGCCTGCCGGGAGACGCCCCGGGCACGAGCGGCATCACCCTTGGACATCCATTTGTCCGTGTTTAAGGTTTCGGGTTGTTCATGTTCAGTGGCCATTACTAGGGTGTCTGTGCGCAAGGCGTCTGGTGCGCATGGCTATGATATTCAGAAACAAAGATAAATCAAGTCAATGGAGGAGCCACTCTTGAGAGTCTTACCGCACGTAATACCCGGAGGCAGATCTCGGTGCCGCCCCCATGCCACAGTATTTTTCTCACCTGTTATAATCCGCCCGTCTTTATGAAAACTCTGAAACTCTTCCTCTTTGCCCTGCTTCTCTCGTGCGTCAGTTTTGCTCAACAACCCACTCCGTCAGCGCAACTGCAGCATGCAGTGGTCCATGCCGGTCACATGCTGGACGTGAAGACGGGCAAGATGCTCGATAACGTGACCGTGATAATTGACGGCGACAAGATCACCAGCGTTTCCAGTGGCAGCGGCTCTCAATCCGACAATCAGGCAGGCGCGCACGTGATTAACCTGCCCAATGCTACGCTGCTGCCCGGATTGATTGATGCCCACACGCATCTCACTTTCGATCCTAACTTTGGGTATCAGGAGTTGGGTATCTCAATTCCCAAAGAAGCGCTCGTCGGCGCTAAGAATGCGCGGATCACGCTGGAAGCCGGATTCACCACGGTGCGCAACGTAGGAGCAAGCGGCTATACCGATATCGCGCTGCGTGACGCCATCAATGAAGGCATGGTTCCGGGACCACGTATCGATGCCAGTGGTCCTGCGCTATCCATCACCGGCGGCCATTGCGACCAGAACCTGCTGCCGTATGAATGGCACGCTAAGTCTGACGGCGCAGCCGATGGCGTAGAAGGCGTGCAACATAAAGTGCGCGAGATCATTAAGTACGGCGCTGATGTGATCAAAGTTTGCGCCACCGGCGGCGTGCTTTCCAAGGGCGACGATCCGCGCGCCTCGCAATATACGCTGGAAGAAATGAAAGCCATTGTTGCCGACGCGCATCGCCTGGGACGCAAAGTAGCGGCACACGCGCACGGGGCGCAAGGCATTGCCTGGGCTTCTGAAGCCGGAGTGGATTCCATTGAGCACGGCTCTTATATTGACGATGCCGGAATCGCCATGATGAAGAAGAATGGCACGTATCTGGTGCCAACCCTTTATCTGGCTGACTGGATGCGGGAAAATGCCGCGAAGATCGGGTTGCCGGCAATGTACGCCACCAAGATGAAAGAAGTTACCGCCGTGAGCCGCCAGAATATCAAGAAGGCGTTTAACGCCGGCGTAAAGATTGCATTCGGTACCGATGCCGCAGTCTATCCGCACGGTTTGAACGCGCATGAGTTTGCGGTGTATGTACAAATTGGAATGACACCGCTTCAAGCCATCCAGACAGCCACCGTAAATGCCGCAGATCTGCTGGGATGGTCGAAGATAGGCTCAATTGAGAATGGAAACTTTGCCGACATCATTGCCGTAAATGGTGATCCACTCAAGGATGTAACCCTGCTGCAAGATCCAGTGATGGTGATGAAGGGCGGCACGGTTTACAAGCAGAAGTAGGCGCGCGCTCACAGCGCGGCTTGCCGCAAGTCTAGGTAATTCAGAGATTGCAGGAGATCCTCGTGAAATTCATAGCGCTCATATTCGTACTGTTGGCAGGTTTAGCCGTACAGGCCCAGCACCATGCCATGCCGGCTTCCGATTCAGCCAATAATGACAAAGTATTTAACTCTCTGGCGGACCAATATTTTGACAAGTACTATTTCAAATTCAATCCGTCAGCGGGCACCGCAGCCGGGTTTCATCAGTACGACACGCAGTTGGAAGATTATTCCAAAGCCTCGCTGGACCAGCAGGTCACGACGCTCAAGAACTTCCAAAAGGTAATAGGCAAGATCGATCCGCTACAACTATCAGCCGCGACGCGGGTTGACCACACGCTGGTGCTGGATGAAATCAATGCACATCTGCTGTCGATTGAAAGCATTCGCCCGTGGGAAAAAAATCCCGATGTATATTCTTCCGGCGTCACCAACTCTATCTTTGTGATTATGGCGCGGACATTTGCGCCTCCGGCAGAGCGACTGAAATCTCTAATCGCGCGGGAAAAGCAGGTGCCTGCCGTATTCCAGGCGGCACGGCAGAACCTGAAAAATCCTCCGCCGATATATGTAGATGTCGCGCTGGAGCAAATTCCCGGCCTGATCAGTTTCTTCCAGAAAGACGTTCCTGAAGCCTTCAAGGACGTAAAAGATCAGGCGCTGCTCGCGCAATTCCAGGCCGCAAACCAGAAAGTAATGGACGAACTGAAGAGTTATGGCCAATGGATGGAGAAGGAACTCAAGCCGCAGGCGCATGGTGATTTCCGCATCGGCGCGGACAATTACAACAAGAAGCTGCTCTATGACGAAGACGTGGATATTCCACTTGCCCGATTGCTGGAAATTGGCATGGCCAATCTGCGCTTGAACCAACAGGCTTTCAAAGAGACGGCGGCCAAACTTGATCCTAACAAAACGCCGCGAGACATTCTGGGGGAGCTGGAAAAAGATCATCCCGCGCCGGATAAGCTTTTGCAGACTTTCCGCGATACGCTGGGCGGGCTGAAAGATTTCCTGTCCCAGCACCACATCGTCAAGCTGCCATCAGAAGTGCTGCCGATTGTTGAGGAGACGCCGCCGTTTGCGCGCGCTCTTACTTTCGCGTCCATGGACACGCCTGGACCATTTGAGAAAGTTGCTAAAGAAGCTTTCTTCAACGTCACGCTGCCCGAGCCAAGCTGGACTCCGGAGCAGGTCCAGGAGCACATGGCCGGCTTTAACCGCGGGACGATCATCTCCACGGCGGTACATGAAGTTTATCCTGGACATTACACGCAGTTTCTGTGGGTGCCATACGCGCCGTCAAAAGTGCGCAAGCTGCTGGGATGCAGCTCCAACGCAGAGGGCTGGGCGCATTACAGCGAACAGATGATGCTGGATGAAGGTTACGGCCGCACTCCGGGAGTGGATCAGGACCATGACACAGCGTTTCTGAAACTGCGTCTGGGCCAACTACAGGATGCGCTCTTGCGCAACGCGCGTTTTATCGTGGGAATACAAATGCATACTGGGTCAATGACCTTTGATCAGGGTGTGGAGTTCTTCGAGAAAGAAGGATATCAGTCGCACATGAACGGGCTGCGTGAAACCAAGCGCGGCACGTCTGATCCAACATACCTTTACTACACCTTGGGCAAGCTGGAGATCCTGAAGCTGCGCGAGGACTACAAAAAGAAAATGGGCGCAGCCTTTTCTCTGGAGAAATTCCACAATGAGGTGCTGAAGCAGGGGTTTCCTCCCATTAAGCTTCTGCGGCAGATGATGATGGGGGATAATTCGCCCGTTTTGTAACCCCGGAATTCAGGCTCCGTTGCAGGTTTTAAGGATGAGTACGTTAGAATGCCGGCGTGAAATTGTTCGGCTTTCTACGCGCTTCATCCGCGCCGCAGCCTGCAGGGGCTACCTCGCCTTCAGCGGAATATTGCGTCAATGAGGGCAATGCTGCGTTTAACAGCGGCAACTTTGAGAAAGCCGTCGAACTGTACACTCAGGCCATCCGCCTGGCGCCTGAAAAAGCCGTTTGCTTCAATAATCGCGGTTCAGCATACAAGGCATTAAAGCTTTATTCTCAGGCGATTCAGGACTACACAGAGGCCATTCGAGTAGCACCGAACGATGTTGTTGCCATCAATAATCGGGGCATAGCCTACCATGAAAAGCCCACCAGTGATGACAGCCTCGCTATTCAGGATTTCGATGAAGCGATTCGCCTGAGACCTGATTATGCCGATGCTTTTTACAACCGGGGCATCGCCTACGATTGCCAGGGACATCACCAGAAAGCAATCCAGGATTACTCCCGCGCTCTTGCCTTGATTCCTGGAGATCCTTCGTACCTGATCAACCGCGGATTGTCCTATGCGCATATAGGCGAATTTGGGAAAGCGATTGCGGATTATACGGAAGCCATTGGCCGGAGCCCTGGCCTTGCAGAAGCATTCTTCAATCGCGCCAATGCTTACAGCAAATTGCTGGCCTACGAACGCGCTATTTCCGATTACAGCCAGGCGCTTTATCTCCAGCCCGGCTTGATCGATGCTCTCAATAATCGGGGCAATGCTTACGAAAGGACGGGCCGGTATGATCTGGCTATTCGGGATTTGACGGAGGTCATATGTTTGCAGCCGGACCACCCACATGCGTTCCTGGGCCGTGGTCTGGCTTACCGCCGTAAAGGAGATTACCCGAATGCGATCCTCGACTACGATAAGGCGATCCAATTAAATCCATCCGATGCGGATGCCCATAATAATCGCGGCGCCGCTTACTCCAGCCTGGGGAACGATGTTCAGGCCATCAGAGACTTCAGTGAGGCCATCCGCCTGAAACCGGATTTCGCCACCGCGTTGGCTAACCGCAGTGCGGCTTATGACCGGCTCGGCGACAAGAAACGGGCGGTCGAGGATTTTAGCCTCTCCACTCGCCTTGCCATGGAAGCTTCTGAGAAATCCGCAGAGGTGGAAACGGTTGCGCCGCAGACTTCACCCAGCCATTCCTTGCCTACGGTTGAAACCAGTGCATCCGCTGAAGCGCGAGCACGGGGCATAGCCTGTGTTCAGAAAGGCGACTACGCCCAGGCAGTCCAGGAATTCACTGAGGCTTTGCGCTTGGAGCCGAATGAGCCATATACCTTGTCGAACCGAGGCACGGTTTTCGCTTTGCAAAAGGATTCTGAACGTGCCATCCAGGATTTCAACGAAGCCCTGCGTCTTAATCCGGCCCTCTCCGAGGTCTGGAATAAACGCGGCATCATGCATGGGAACCAGGGAAACCACGATCGCGCGATTCAGGACTACACAGAAGCCATTCGTCTGCAACCGAACGACAACGGTGCATTTTTCAACCTGGGTCTTGCTTATTATCGCAAGGGGGCGTTTGACCAGGCCATCACTGCTTTTACTGAAGCCGTCCGCCTGCGGAGCAACGACTTTGAAGCGATCCGGCACCGGGGAGCGAGCTATGCTAAAAAAGGGGATTACGGGCAGGCCCTTGCCGATCTGAGTCGCGCCATCGCTCTGAACCCCAAAGACGGGAAAGCATACTTTGTGCGGGGAGCAGTTCATCGTGTCAGCGGCAATAGAGAACTGGCAATCGAGGACTATCAACAGGCCATGCGGGCGGATCCTGGTCTCTCTCGCCACGTGGAATCTGAATTGGCCAATCTGGATTCAAGAACTTTGTAAATGGGAAACTTCTCCCTGCTAGAATTTCTGCATCTCACCATGCGGTGCTCAGGAATTAATGATGAAGATGAGAGTTCGCAAAGCCGTTTTTCCCGCTGCCGGTCTGGGCACGCGTTTTCTTCCCGCGACTAAGGCGCAGCCCAAAGAGATGCTGCCGCTGGTGGATAAGCCCATTATCCAGTATGGCGTGGAAGAGGCCCTGGCCTCCGGTTGTGACCAGATCATCATCATTACCGGCCGTGGCAAGACCGCCATTGAAGATCATTTTGACGTCAGCTATGAACTGGAGAAAATGCTGGAAGAGCGCGGCAAAACGGAGCTGCTCTCTATCGTGCGACAAATTTCAGACATGATCCACGTGGCTTATGTTCGGCAGAAAGAAGCCATGGGGCTGGGCCACGCTGTCCTGATGGCGCGTGAGTTGGTTGGGAATGAGCCGTTTGCCGTACTGCTGGCGGATGACGTGATCGATGCGCAAAAGCCTTGTCTGAGGCAAATGATGGATGTGTTCGAAGAATCGCAGTGCTCGATCATCGCCACGCAGGAAGTCAACGGCCCGGCGATCTCTTCTTATGGCGTGCTGGACGCACAGAGAATTGAAGGCAAGTTCAACGGGCGCGCGTTCGATGTTCGCAGCCTGGTGGAAAAACCAAAACAGGAAGATGCGCCTTCTAATCTTGCCATCATTGGGCGTTATGTTCTTACGCCAACCATTTTTGAAACCCTGGAACGAACTCCCCTTGGAGCTGGCGGCGAACTGCAGCTCACTGACGGCCTGCGCGGACTGCTCAGTGCAGGCGAGAAAGTTTACGGATATACCTTTGAAGGCAAGCGCCACGATGCGGGAGACAAGCTGGGCTTTTTGAAAGCGACTGTCGAGTTTGCATTGAAGCGCCCTGACCTGGGTCCGGATTTTGCCGAGTACCTGCGCGCTTTAAAAATCGAATCACCGGTGGAAGTAGCGTAATTCGCCCGCGCCAAGTTCCGCCGATTAACTGCCATCAGTCAATCAACAGCATAGGAATCCCATCCTTAATGGGATATGTCCGCCCGCAGACGGTGCACTGCAGCGCGGATTCGTCTTCAGCCAGCTTCAGCGGCTTGCGGCATGACGGAACCGGGCAAGCCAACGCATCCAAGATTTGCTTCAGCATCATTTTTCTATTTTAGAGCACTCCTCATCGACCCGCTCCGGGTGTACCTTTGCATTTTTTGTGGTTAAGATAATTATTCCCATGAATACCATGACTGGCACCATTCTTGACGGTAACAAGATCGCCGCGCAAATCAAGGCCGAAGTCGCTGAAGAAGTGCAAAAGCTTAGCGCTGCCGGCATAAGGCCGGGGCTCGCGGTGATCCTGGCGGGGCATAATCCGGCCTCAGAGATTTACGTGCGCAACAAGGTCAAGTCCTGCCAGCAGCTTGGCATGTTGAACGAAAATTTGACTCCGCCGGATTCGGTTACCACGGCTGAACTGCTACAGATGATCGATGAGTTGAATAATCGCGATGAAATTGACGGCATCCTGGTGCAGCTGCCTTTGCCTCCGCAGGTGGATTCCAAAAAAGTATTATTGGCGGTTTCTGCGGAAAAAGATGTGGACGGATTTCATCCGGTGAATGTGGGCAATCTCTCCACGCAACGTCCGGGGCTGGTGCCATGCACTCCGGCTGGTGTGATTGAGATTTTGCGCCGCAGCAATATTGCTATTGAAGGCCGCAATGCTGTGGTGATCGGACGAAGTGACATTGTGGGCAAACCCGTCGCCATGCTGCTGCTGAACAATAATGCCACCGTCACCGTCTGCCACTCCAAGACAAAGAATATTGCGCAGATTGCGCGTCAGGCAGACATTTTGGTGGCCGCTATCGGCAAGGCCGGTTTTGTGACGGAAGACTTTATCAAACCTGGCGCTGCAGTAATCGACGTAGGCATTAACAAGATCACAGACCGCGCTGAGTTTGAGAAATTCTTTGCCGGCGATCCGGCACGAGAAAAATCTTTTGCTGAAAAAGGCTCGACTTTGGTTGGCGATGTTGATCCTCATGTGGCGGCGGTGGCGGGTGCGATTACGCCGGTGCCGGGCGGAGTTGGTCCGCTGACGATTGCCATGCTCATGGCAAACACGGTTAAGGCGTGTAAGATGCGGCGCGGGCCAGAGCGGCAGGCACGGAGCTAGCCGGTGCTGCGCGTCGGCCTTACCGGTGGAGTAGCATGCGGAAAATCCACAGTGGCCAAAATGTTTGCCGATCTTGGCGCCCAGATAGTAGATGCCGACACCATTGCGCATGAGCTTTATCGTCCCGGTCAACAAGTGCTGGAAGATCTGGTCCAGCATTTTGGCGCGGAAATTTTGAGGCCAGATGGCGAGTTGGACCGTGCCAAACTGGCTACGCTGGTGTTTGACGGCGGACGCGTTGAAGAGCTAAATAAAATTGTGCATCCTGCCGTGATCCGGCAACAGGACCAATGGATGCGATCGTTGGGTGAAAAGGATCCATATGCCGTAGCCATTGTGGAAGCGGCATTGATTTTGGAGGCTGGAGTCAAAGATCGTTTTGATCGGATTATGGTGGTGACCTGCAAACCCGCGCAAAAGGTCGCGCGGTTTGCTCAGCGTACCGGCATGAGTGCAGACGCAGCCCGCGCTGACGTTGAACGCCGCAACAAAGCACAGATGCCCGACGAGGAAAAAGCGCGGCGCGCTGATTTCGTGATCGACAACTCTGGTTCCGTTGAGGAAACGCGGCATCAGGTGCAGCGAATCTATTCCGAGTTAAAAGTCCTGGCCAAGCGGCTCAGTTTTGACAGGTGACATATGAAGTCCTTACGTCCAGTTCTGCTCGCATTTTTGTTGGTTCTTACTTTTTACTTTGTAACCACGCGTATGAGCGGCCCGAATGGTCCTTCCTGGGTGACGCGCCCCGCGCACGTTGAGCTTACCGAAGCGGCAGGCCCATCGAATTACGACGCAGAAGAGCAGAACAATATTGCCGTTTACAAGAAAGCGCTTCCCGCCGTCGTAAATATCACCTCTACCGCCGTAACGTACGATTTCTTTTATGGTGCAGTGCCACAGCAAGGTATGGGGTCAGGATTTGTGATTGATACCGAAGGCCATATTCTTACCAATTTCCATGTGGTGGAAGGCGCGCGCCAGGTGGAGGTCACCACCAGCGATAAGAAGAAATACAAAGCGCAGATCGTCGGCACCGATCCCATACATGACCTGGCGGTAATTCAGATCCCCAACAAGTCCGTGCCGCAGGCGGAAATTGGCGACTCCAAGAGCCTGGCGGTGGGACAGAAGGTTTATGCCATCGGAAATCCGTTTGGACTGAGCGGCACCATGACGCGCGGAATCATCAGCTCCATTCGCTCACTGAGAGGACAGCGCGGATTCATTGATGAGGCCATTCAGACGGACGCAGCCATTAATCCAGGAAATTCCGGCGGGCCGCTTTTGAATGCCCGAGGCCAGGTTATCGGAATCAATACCATGATTTTGACTGGCGGCGTAGAACAGAGCGCCGGAATCGGCTTTGCCATCCCCATTAACACCGCCAAAGCCGTGCTGGACGATCTGGTCCATCTGGGACGGGTCCGCCGGCCGGAACTCGGTGTCCGGACGATTCCAATAGGGCCCGAGCTGGCCAACCAGCTCGGACTTGCTGCGGATTCGGGGTTGTTGATTGTGGACGTCGTGCCAGGCTCTGCCGCCGATCGGGCCGGTTTGCGTGCAGGCACGGAGCGGGCTTATGTGGGAAATTACCCCATCATGTTGGGCGGCGATCTTGTGGTCGCCATTGAAGGCCAGCCCATTGAGGACCAGCAAGACCTTTCCCACGTCATGCAAAATCATCGGTCTGGCGATACCGTGACAGTTACCATCTATCGTGGGAAGAAACGCATGGACATAAAAGTGGTTCTCGGCGAAGCACGGATAGTGGCCTAAACACCCTAACCTACCTGTAACTCTCCCTGGAAAAGGCCTAAATTGGCCGAGTTAAGCAATTAGTTTTCTTTCATTCCGACACAGGAAGCAATAAACTGTACCGAAACAAGACTCTTTAAAAGAGCTTACTTTCAGAAGGAGATGAGGGGTATGGCATTTTGTGCAAAGTGTGGGGCTCAACTCAATGCAGGTTCGGGCTTTTGTGCGGCATGCGGAACTGCGGTTTCAGGTGGCGCGACTACAACAGCGGGGGCAGCTGCGGCTCCGGCGCAATCAACGGCGGGTGCTCCAAGCACCGGAATGACGAACAATGTGGCAGCTTGTTTAAGCTACCTCTTCGGCTGGGTCACTGGCCTGATTTTTCTTGTGATTGAGCCATACAAAAATGATAAGTTCGTGCGCTTCCATGCGTTTCAATCAATATTCTTGAGCGTTGGAGTGATCGCCCTGTGGATTGGCGCAATGATTTTGTCAACGATCCTGGGCTTTATCACCCACGGTCTGGGATTTTTCATCATAGGGCCGCTGATGACGATAGTTTGGCTCGGCGTTGTGGTTGCGGTGGTAATCTGCATGATCAAAGCCTATGGCAATCAGCAGTTCAAGCTGCCAATCATTGGCGACATGGCGGCAAAGCAAGCTGGTTTCTAAGCGGCTTGGCGGCGTGAAACACGCGTAACGTAAAATAGGGATTTCCGGCACATTCTTGGCAGTTTGATGGTTAGGAATGATCGCCTGAAATCCCTTTGCGTTTTGGAGCGTTTCACCAGATGAAATATTGCCGCTTCGCGTCTCCTGATGGGCCGCAGTTTGGGCTCATTGAAACTGTTGCCGGGACTGAGCAAATCACGCAAAGGGCGACCGGCGGATTGTTGCCTGACTTTTCCAAGGCAAAGAAAATTTCTCCTCAGCCATTGTCTTCAGCCAAGCTGCTTTATCCGGTCGAGCCCTCAAAGATCGTTTGCGTGGGAAGAAATTACAGCGAGCACGCAAAGGAGCTAGGCAATGAAGTTCCGTCAGAGCCGCTGATTTTTTTCAAGCCGCCAAGTTCACTGATTTCGCCGGGCGAAAAAATTGTTAGGCCCAAGCAATTCTCCCAGCGAGTGGAGTTTGAAGGGGAACTGACGATCGTGATTGGGAAGAAGTGCCACAACCTGGGACCAAACGACGACGTTCGCCCGTACATTTTCGGCTACACGGCCGCCAATGATGTAACCGCCCGCGACCTGCAAAAGAAAGACCCGCAATGGACCCGCGCCAAGGGCTTTGACACATTTTGTCCCGTAGGGCCAATTGTGACCGATGAAATTGATCCATGGAAGGGCGTCCGCGTGGAGAGCCGCGTGAATGGCGAAATAAAGCAATCTGAAAGCACGCTGGCATTTATTTTCCCTGTGGATGTGGTCTTGCGCTTTATTTCCCAGGTAATGACCTTGCTGCCGGGCGATCTGATTCTGACCGGCACGCCGGCTGGCGTCGGGCCGCTGGTCGCTGGCGATGAAGTGAGCATCTCGGTTGAGGGCATCGGGTCCATCAGCAATCCGGTGTTCGATGGCGATTGAGAGCCGGGCTCCAAAAGACCCTAAGCAGGACTTCCAACTTTTCGATGCACTGCTAGCGGAGCACAACACTATGGTTACCTTGTGATTTTCCGCAGCGCGGGTGATTCTGGTGAAGCCACATTGTCAGAAATCCTGCAACACCTGAGGTTCAGGAATAAGTGTTCCTTCGGATTTTCTGTGAGCCGAAGTTGGATTAAACTCATCTACACAATGTCCCGCCACACTTGGCGTTTAAAGACGTTATACGTATGAACGAACTTCGTCTATATTCCATGATCGCGATAGCCGGTGCCGGCCTGCTGTTTGGCGCAAAGGTGTGGGCCCGCAGTCGGCGCAAGAGCCCTGACCAGCGCGAACGCGAGCGCCGTATGCGCATCAGCGAGATGGGCCGCATCACCGATGGCACCGTGATCGATGTAAATGAAATGCAGATGAACGGTTCCGGCGAATTACAGCTCTTGATTTATCATTATGACGTTGCGGGCGTCAGCTATGAAGCTTCACAGGATGTAAGCAGCTTGCGCCACATGGTTGACCTGCATTCCTGCCGCGCCGGATTGATGACCTCAATCAAGTACGATCCGGGCAATCCTGGCAATTCCATTGTGATCTCAGAAAACTGGACCGGACTGCGCCACTAGATTTCCAGCAAACCATCACAACAGTTGATTGTGAAGCAGGTCGAATCGCCGTATCACTATATTGATAGATATCAATATAGTTTTACTTCGTAGCCAGCGCTTCCACAATGCGATCAAAGTCTTCGAGTGATCCATACTTCAGGATGATCTTGCCTTTGCCCTTGCGATCATGAATTTCAACTTTGACGCCCAAAGAGCTTTCCAGGCTGCGCTGTGCTTCACGGACGTTAGGATCCGTCGGCTTTTCCTGCTTTTGTTCCGCCACCTGCGGGTTCAGCAGTCTGGCTACGAGCTCTTCAGTTTGCCGGACGGAAAGCTGCTTTTCGATAATCTCTCGAGCGGCCCGTTCCATGTGCTCCGGAAAGCCAGCCAGTGCCAACAGAACCTTGCCGTGACCAAAGCTCAGCGCGCCCGCTTCCAGGGCGTTCTGCACATCTTCCGGCAGCTTCAGCAGACGAATAAAGTTCGCGATGCTGGCGCGGTCCTTGCCCGTTCGCGCGGCAATCTGTTCCTGGGTCAACCCGAATTCGCGGCTCAGCCGTTCGAATGCCCGCGCCTGCTCCACCGGATTCAAGTCTTCGCGTTGGAGATTTTCAATAATCGTGATTTCCATGGCTTGCTCATTGGAAATCTGGCGGACCACGGCCGGAATGGTCGCCTTGCCAGCGCGTCTCGAGGCATGCCAGCGCCGCTCACCTGCGACGAGCTGGAACCGACCATTAGCTGCCGGTCGCAATACAACGGGCTGGACCACTCCGCTGGCCCGGATCGATTCCGCCAATTCCTCAAGAGCGGCTTCATTGATGCGCCGACGAGTCTGATAAGGGTTCGGATCTATGCTATCAATGGAGATTTCCTGTGCTGATGCCGCCGATGCCGCAGCTTGTGCCGGCATCGGAATCGGCGAGATCGTGGGCCGGCTGGGGAGCAAGGAATCCAATCCTCGTCCCAGGGCTTTGCGCTTGTCGTTGATCTTGTCGTGGATCATGATTCATTTACTCGCTTGAGTTCATTACCGGTTGCGAAGTCTTGGGATTCATCGGGTGAAGCGGCAACTGGAACTTGTTCTGGAATTGCAGCAGGTACTTCGGCTGAAACAGGATTCATTCGGCGATGCATGATTTCCTTGGCCAAGCGGATGTAGCTTTCGGCGCCACGGGAGCGCACATCGTATAGCAATGCCGGCTTGCCATAGCTTGGCGCTTCCGCCAGCCGGATGTTGCGAGGAATAACCGTTTCCAGCAGTTTGTCGCCAAAGTGTCGTTTTAGTTCCTGTGTTACCTGCTGGGCCAGGTTCGTGCGGTCGTCATACATGGTAAGAACCACGCCTTCGATCTGCAAACCCGGGTTAAAACTCTGGCGCAGGCGTTCAATGGTGTCCAAGAGTTCGCTTACGCCTTCCAGAGCAAAATATTCTGCCTGCATGGGGACAAGCACTGAATCGGCAGCGACCAACGCATTCAGAGTAAGCAGATCCAAAGCCGGAGGACAATCCAGAACGATGAAATCAAACTGCTCGCGAATGGACTCCAATGCCTTACGCAGGCGGAACTCCCTGTTTTCTGCCCCGACCAGCTCGATATTGGCTCCGATCAGGTTTTTATGGGACGGAATCAGGCTCAGACCTTCCAGTTCGGTCGCAATCAGTCCCTCGCCAGCGGAGGCCTCGGCTGTTAGCAAATGGTAAGTGCTGATCCTGTCAGGATCGCGGGCAAAACCCAGCCCACCGGTGGAATTGGCTTGGGGATCGCAGTCCACCAGTAGGGATCGAACCTCTGCGGCAGCAAAGGATGCTGCCAGATTGATGGCCGTTGTGGTTTTTCCCACTCCGCCCTTTTGGTTCGCTACGGCGATTACAATTCCCATGATTTGGTTGAAGAAGCGTCTGGATGAATTTAGACGAGCCGTCAAGGAAGCGCAACGCCGCAAAATGGTGCATTGTTCTACGTGGAACATGGTTCCAGAGGAGGAGCATTGTTCCACGTGGAACGTGGTGTTAACTGGGTTGAGTCTGGCTGGAAAGTTTTCCCACTTTTCATGTCCAGAGCTAAACATATCAATCAACGATGACATAAAGCACGATGTTTATTAGGCTATCGGTTCCACTTTTGCAATTATGGTTCTAGGTGGCTGAGTCTTAGACGGAATTTGGCACTTCCTGCTGGACTGTGTTTACTACTTCGGTTCATATGGATATATTTCCCACTTTGGCCCTCTAATTATCGACAAGAATGAATCACAAGTTACAGGTCCATAGCGGCAAGACTGCCTTCATCCCACTTTTAGCATTTTGGTACCTACCAGCAGCTCTCGTGAAAGGCTGCAAGGAACTTCGATCGCATCGTTCCAAATCACCTCGACTGCGAGTTTCCTGGCTGCCTCAACCTGTCCCGAGCCGATCATCAGCGCGACCCGGCCGCCCTCGTTGGTCAACCGCACCCCCATTCTCAGCGCTTGCTCAAATTTCTCAACCGCACGGAGCATTACCAGATCAGCGGTTCCTGAATAGCCTTCCGCACGATCTGCAAAGACCTTCACGTTGCTGAGTCCGAGCGCGCGCACCAACTCCTTCAAATACGTCGCTTTCTTCTGCTGGGATTCAATCAATGTCACCTGCACGTCTGGAGCGAGCAGAGCGAAGGGAACACCGGGAAAGCCGGCGCCTGATCCCAGGTCGATTGCCGTGTGAAGCAGCTTCTGATCCAACAAAGATTTTGCGGCAAAGAGCGACTCGCCGAAGTGGCGTTGCACAATTTCACTGGGTTCGCGTATGGCAGTCAGGTTGATGCGCGCATTCCACTTCAGCAATAGATCGATATATGTCGATATAGCTGAAAGCCGCGTTTCATCGAGGCTTATGAAGGGTTCCAGCAAATGCGCAATGGCGGCGGTTTCCACGCACCCCATCGTAAATCAGGAGGCTAAGACTTGTTCACTAAACCAGAATCAGCCGGCAGTGAATCCAATAATTCCCGCACTGTACGTTTGAGCACCGGATGAACTACCGCGGGCGCTATCTCCGCCAACGGCGCCAGGACAAAGCGCCGCTGGTGCATGGCGGGATGCGGAACGGTTAGCTCGGGTGTATCCAACACGTCGTTGCCGAAAAGCACAATATCGATGTCAATAGTGCGCGGACCCTTGGGCTGAGTACGAATCCTGCCCATGGATTGCTCCACCGCCAGCATGCGGCTTAAGAAATCCAAGGGCATCAGCTCAGTTTCCATGACCAGGGCGCAATTGAGGAACCAGGGCTGTTCGCCCTGCACTTCGACCGGCTGGGTTTCATAACATGCGGAAATCTGCCTGATTACCCCCAATTCCTCCAACCGGGAGATCGCTTCGCGAAGATATTTCTCGCGATCACCCAGATTCGATCCCAGCGATAGATAAACCAGTTTTTTCATAGAAATTGGACGCCTTAGATCGAAAGTATTGCCACCCGGCAAAGCGCCGGCCCGTTACGTTGGTTACTTGGCCGTAATATGACGATTTAGATACCCTTTGCGGGTATGGCTTTACAAGCGCTCCTCCTCAGCAATGACCCTGAAGTTCATCGTACGATACGCCGCGTCCTGGACGCGGCAAATATCGATCTGGACCTCTCCAACAATGCCGACCAGGCCCGCCACATTCTGCTTCGGCGCAAGTATGACGCGCTTTTGGTGGATTGCGACGACATGCCCCATGGTCCGCTGGTCCTTCGCGAGCTAAGGCTGGGAAAATCCAATAAGAGCTGCATCGCCTTTGCTGTGGTAAACGGTAAAACCAACATCCAGCAGGCTTTTGAGATGGGCGCCAATTTTGTTTTGGATAAACCGATCTCCCTGGATCGCGCGACCCGAAGCGTGCGCGCTGCTCAAGGTTTGATCATGCGTGAGCGCCGTCGTTACCATAGGCATCTGGTCAAAGCGACGGGAGCAATCCTGGTCGATCAGGGCGCGGAGCTTCCCTTAAATATTACCAACATCAGCCACGGCGGTATTTCAGTAGAGTGCTCCCGCCGGCTGGATGAAGGCGGCGCTGCTCGAGTCCGATTGCAACTGCCCGGAACCAAGCGTTCGCTGGATATCAAAGGTGAGATTGCATGGTCCACGCCGGAAGGGCGTGCAGGAATTCGTTTTCAGGTGCTGTCAGCGGAAGCAAAGAAAGAGCTGGATATCTGGCTGGAGAAGCGGGCCTTGACGCTGGGCGGTGGCGCCATGTTTATTAACGCCACAACAGTCTAGCTTCTTAGATTTGGCGTGAAGTTTGCGCGGCCAGAGCAGTACTCTCGGCGTGATCGTCCGGTTGACTGATTTCGGTTGTTTCTTCCCACAGAGAACGGTCTTTCAATAGCCGTGAAACCAACGCGGTATGCATTGCGTGCCCGGCGCGATCCGCAACGATACGTCCGATAATCTGCTTGCCCAGCAATGCCAGATCGCCAATTAAATCCAGCACTTTGTGACGGACAAATTCATCTTCATAGCGTAGCGGGCCGTTCTTTACCCCTGTGGCCGTAAGCACAATCACGTTAGCTTCTGACGCGCCGCGGATCAGGCCCATATTCTTCATGGCCTGCTCTTCACTCAAGAAACCAAACGTCCGGGCGGCAGCCAGCTCTTTGCGATAAAGATCCTGTGAAAGATCAATCTCAAAGGCCTGCGCTCCAATGGGCGGAGCAAAGTTGATCTTGTATGCCACGGCATAACCGGAAGCGGGATAAGCGCCAATAAATTTATTACCGTCGCGGACTTCGATCTCCCGCATGATGCGCAGATACGTCCGTTTTTTTCTCTGCTGCCTTAAACCTGCCTGCAGGACCATATCGACGAACGGCTTTGCGCTGCCATCAAGAATCGGAAGCTCAAGATTATCGAGCTCCACCACCGCATTATCCAGGCCAATTCCAATAAAGGCTGAGAGCAAGTGTTCCGTGGTGGAGATCAGGACGCCCTTTTTTTGCAGACTAGTGGCGTAACTCACGCGGGCCACATTACGGCCAATGGCTTCAATCTCAAAGCCGTCGAGGTCGCTGCGGCGGAAGACAATGCCTGTTCCAGCAGCGGCAGGCAGGATCCGGAGGGTCACGTTAGCCCCACTGTGCAGCCCTACGCCTTTGCACTCAACCGGAGCCCGAACTGTCTGTTCAAATGGCAAGTTATTCCAACTAAACAGATTACACCGGCAGCAGCTTGGGCCTATGTTGTTTTTTTACAACAGATCGTGGCTTTGCATGTAAGTTACATGTGCCCAATAGCTTCCCAGATGGTGACCAAAGCGGAACTACTTCTCTTTTACTGGATTGATTTTGGCCACAGTAGGGTCAAAAAGCGCGTCAGAGGGATGGATGTTATAGGTGATATTCAGGATAATCTGCTGCGAAGTGGTTTCGCCATTCCGCTTGATGACCGTCATACGCGGCGTATTGATGCCCTGGAACTCTTTCCAGTCGCCGTAAATCTGTACCTCTTCATCGCGGTCACGATACCGAGGATCACGAACGGAAAAGCGTTTCTCCAGCGGCAAATGAGTTGAAGGATCTACCAGAATGGTTACCGACTCATTCTTGGAATTGATGATCGTCAGCTTCTCCGCCATATGGCCTTCGGAGATGCTTGGGCCTTCGTCCAGCAGCAGAATTCCCGGCTCTTTCAGCCAGTTGCGCAGAATATTTTCCAGGGAGTAATGGCGGCGGATGATCGCCTGTTTAACCTTCTCTTCTTTTTCCAGACTGAGCGGGCGAATACCCTTATAAGTAATCTCGTACGCATCATCGCCCACATAGAGCTGCACGATGTCGCGTTGCTTGGTTAGCTCAATGCGGTCCTTATCCGGCCATTTCCAGAAACGATAAAACAAGCTCGTGCCCTGAAGCGATTCATTGTGGAAGCTGCCGGAGCGGCCTTCAGCGTAGTAATCCTGCGCCATTAGATAGGCTTGGCCGCCCAAGGCCTGGACCATCCCGTCAACCAGGGCTCGGGCCTTTTGCTGGTTGGTTGGGGCATCGGCAGGCTTGGTGGATGCGTCTTGCTGGCCATAGAGACTGGCCATGCACAGACAGATAAGAACAACAATTCTCATTGGGGTCAATACTTTCTTAGATGCAGAAAAGTCCCGAGCTGCTGCTTTTGCCGTCATCCCACCAGCACCGCGCCGCCGTTCACGTTGAAGATTTCGCCGGTAATAAACCCGGCGTGTGGCGTACACAGAAACAGGACTGAAGCCGCAATCTCCTCCGGCTTGCCCGCGCGCCCCAGCGGAATAGTGGCGTAAACACGCTTGCTGATGGTGGCATCATGCAGTGCAGGAGCGGCCATATCTGTTTCCACCCAGCCCGGCGCGACGCAATTCACGTAAATGCCGTCGCGCGCCAGCTCAGTAGAAAGCCCTTTCACCATGCTGATAATCGCGCCTTTGCTGGCCGCGTAATCACAGTGAAACGCTTCTCCGCGCTGCCCCGCCGTGGAGCTGATTAATACTATATGGCCGCCGGTGCCCTGGCGCTTCATCTGCGCCACGCCATACTTCACCAATCCAAAAAGGCTGTCAACGTTGATGGCGAGAGTTGAACGCCATTGCTCATCTGTCATTTCATCAATGGGCGCATCCTGCGGCGGCCAAACACCATGATTGCCTATAACGATATCAACTTTGCCGAACTGTTGAATGGCTGCATCGATCAGAGGCTTCGCTGCCTCGGCAGAAGAGAGATCAGCTTGGACCGCGATGCATTGCTTTTCCGCGCCACACTCCCAGCACAGGTCGTCCGCTACTTTGCTTGCCTTTTGATAGTTAAAGACGACGCGCGCTCCAGCCTGCGTGAACATCCTTACTATCGCCGCGCCGATTCCGCGCGAGCCGCCGGTAACAACGGCAACGCGGCCTTCCAGCGACAGGACAATCCCTTTTCCCGGCATGGCAAGTACGATACGGAACAACACGCCATCCGCGCAAGGCCGGCAAGCGCTAAGGATTGCGTTGATGCCATTCGCGCGCTGAATCAACAAACCCGCGAAATAGGTTGCTGGAAACCTGGTCGGTCTCAAAGGTCCGCTCCGGATGCCATTGCACGGCCACAACGTAGTGTCCGGGCACAGTCCCTTCAATTGCTTCAATCACGCCATCTTCTGCGCAGTGGGCGACGGCGCGCAGCCCATCACCCACAACATCGGCAGACTGATGATGGCTGGAGTTTACCCGCACTAGCATTGAATCATTTCCGTTGAGAATTTCTTTTGCCAGCAGAGAATCTTGAGCGAGCGTCACTTGGTGTGCGAACCCCACCTTTGCGCCGGGGCTGTGGTTTACCTTGGATTCAATGTGCTGCACCAGCGAGCCTGTGCGCCAGACATTGAGCGATTGCAAGCCATAACAAATGCCGAAGACAGGTTTGCGTAGGTTGTAAGCGTCCTGAAGGAGCAGTTCGTCGGCGGCATCACGCGGCGGATCGGCTGGAGCCGTCTTGGGATGCGCAGCAGCGTTGAACTTTTGCGGATCAACATCTGCCTTGCTTCCGGGCAGCAGGATTGCAGCGCAGGACGTAATAATCCGTGCGATTTCTTCCGGCGAAGCCTTTAAGGGGATAACAACCGGTTCACCGCCAGCGGCTTCTATCGCCCGCAGATAAGCCGGCAGGGCGCGGCCGCTGTATTCAGCGTCATACGAGCAGGGTTCGGGTATGGCGATTCTGGGCTTCGCTCCCACTGTGCCGTCGATTTTTATCGTATTCGCCACAAACTTACCCTTTAGCTGCTTATTTATTCCACTATAACTTTGTAGGTTCGTTCGTTACGGGCTGCTCTGTCCGTAAATCCGGAACCAAACACCGCGAGTAGTAGAGATCGCCAATCACAATCCGCGCCTGCTCGGTGATCTTGGCGATATCGCGCGTGGACATGCCGGCCGTAGAAATCGGCGAGCCAACCACCATTTGGATCGGCCCCGGCTTGATGTGATAGGAATTCATCTTGAGCATCTCATAGGTGCCGACCAAGACGATGGGGACCACGTCCACCTGCGCTTTTACCGCCGCATAAAATGCGCCGCCCATAAAAGATTGAAGCTGGCCGTTAGGAGAACGTCCGCCCTCAGGAAAAATTACCAGCGAGTTACCTTTACGGATCGCCGCCACCGCCAGATTCAAGCTCCGCACGGAGGCCTTGGGATTTTCCAGAACAACAGGAATCTGTCCCGATCGGCGCAGGTGCCAGCCCATGAACGGATAGCGGAACAGCTCTTTCTTGGCCAGAATCCTGAACTGAAATGGCAGGTGCGTATACAACACTGGAATATCGAAGGCCGAAAGATGGTTGACGACATATACCTGCGGCTTCTTTATATCGATTTTATCCAGGCCTTCAACTTGCACCTTGGCGCCCACAGTCCAGAGAATCATCCGAGACCACAGCCGCGCGATATTTTGCTGGCGTTCTCCGGTGGGATCAAAAAACGAAACGACGAGGGAAACACATCCCAGAACCAGGGTGTAAAGCCATACGAGCGGGGTCCAGACAAAATAGGAACGCAAGCGCGAGCCAACGTGGCGAATACCGCCTGTTACCTCCTGCTGACTGATGTCTGCTTGCGTGGTCTCTGGCACAGATCAAGCACCCTGCCGAACTGGTTTGCGGGCAAGAATGCCCAGCGCTTCACCCACAATATAAATGGAGCCGGTAATCACGATCACGCCTCCGCTTCCGGCGAGTGTGCAGGCACGCTCCAGCGCTTCCGGCACGGACTTTGCCTGCAATATCTCGGTCTGCGTGTGCGCGCCGACTTCGGCAATTTGCTGCGGAGAAGCAGCACGTGGATTCTCGGCATGTGTTGCGATTACGCGATCAGCCAGCGGAAAAATAATATCGGCAATCTCGCCGATGGCTTTGTCCCGCATTGCGCCGAAAATGAAAGTGAGCGGACGCCCTTCGTAGAACGTAGAAAGCGCGGAACGCAACGCCCACGCGCCGGCTGGATTATGCGCCACATCGAGCACAACTTCAGGAAAGCCATCTGCGGGAGGGATCACCTGAAATCGAGCAGGCCACATCGTTGAGTGAATACCCTGCTCAATGTCTCGCGCCGAAATATGAAACCCAAATCTATTGAGCTCTTCAGCGGCGGTAATAGCCAGAGCCAGGTTGCGCAACTGGTGGCGGCCGGCGAGAGGGAAATCAACTTTAATTTCTTTGTTCATAACGGCCAGAGTGAATTGGTTACGGGCCGCCGCGCGCTGATTCATCTCATCGTCCGCAACGGGAGTCATTGCAGGCATATGTTTCACGGCGCTCACAGCACGCGCGTCGCGCGCCATGATTTCTTTCCCTAACGTGTCATTCACCACTGGATGTTGCGGCAGAAGCACGACCGTCCCTTTTGGTCGCAGAATGCCGGCTTTTTCGTGCGCGATTTCCGGGAGTGTATTGCCGAGGAAATTCTGGTGATCAAAGTCGATGTCGGTGATCACGGAGATCAAGGGATCAACAATATTGGTCGCATCCAGCCGGCCGCCCAGACCTACTTCAAGTACAGCCAAATCGATTCCGGCGCTGGCGAAATACTCAAAAGCCATCGCGGTGAGCATTTCAAAAAAACTGGGATGCCACGGCAGCTCACCGCGCTCCACCAGATCATGCGCGCAGCCTTCAACGCAATCATAGATCACGGCAAATTCTGCGTCGCTGATTGGCTCCTGGTTTATTTGGATACGCTCATTTACCCGCAGCAGATGAGGAGAGGTGTACAGCCCGGTGCGATAGCCAGCTGTTTGCACGATGCTGGCGAGCGTAGCAGCGGTTGACCCTTTGCCGTTGGTGCCGGCGATCAATACGCTCTGCAGCTTGCGCTGAGGATTGCCCAGCGCCTCCGCCAGCCGGCGCATGTGCGCCAAGTCAAACTTTCGGGTGGACGCAAGTTCGTGGCCCAGAGCCAACAAATTATTTACGGCAGATTCGTAAGTAGCGGACACAGCTCAGGCTGCCTTTGGAGCCATGAAATCGAGAGCACGTGCAATGTATGACTTCATGTCCTTGCGATGAACAACGGCGTCCAGCATTCCGTGCTGCAGCAGAAACTCGCTGGTCTGGAAACCTTCAGGCAGTTTCTGGCGGATGGTCTGCTCGATTACGCGCGGTCCGGCAAAACCGATCAACGCGCCGGGCTCCGCTATATTCAGGTCGCCCAACATGGCATAAGAAGCAGTCACGCCGCCGGTAGTCGGATCAGTAAGCACGGAAATATACGGCACACGGGCAGTATCCAGCCGCGCCAGCGCCGCTGAGATTTTTGCCATCTGCATCAGGCTGACCACGCCTTCCATCATGCGCGCGCCACCGGAGGCCGAGACCACAATAATTGGTTTGCGGTCTTTGCATGCGCGCTCAATCGCTCGTGTAATGGCCTCGCCCACAACCGCGCCCATGCTGCCGCCAATGAAGGAATATTCCATGGAGCTCACTATTACGGGTCGCCCGTTCATTGTGCCCGTGGCATTTCTGATCGCGTCGTTCAAGCCGGTAGAAGATTTGCTCTTTTCCAGACGGGCTTTGTAGGGCCGGGTATCTGTAAAATTGAGAGGATCAGTGGATTCCAGGTTTTCATCCTGAATCTCAATGCTGTCTTCATCCAGCAGCAGCATGAGTCGTTGCGCTGAATCGATTCGGAAGTGGTAGTCGCACTTGGTGCAGACGTTCAGGTTATCTTCCAGTTCCTTTTTCCAGATGATCTGCCGGCAGCCCTCGCACTTGACCCACAGCCCTTCCGTGCGCACACGTTTCTCGTCAGTTGCTTGGATCTCACTGGATTCGCGCTTAAACCACGCCAAGTTATCTGCTCACTTTCATTCGATGCCGCTCAATATTCGATGCCGCGTTGCGCCATCACGCCTTTTTCATAGGCATGCTTTACCTGCTTCATTTCGGTTACGGTATCGGCCAACTCAATGATTGTCGGATGCGCGTTCCTTCCCGTCAAGATTACGTGTACCCCGGCGGGTTTGTGCTTTAGAGTCTCCACGACTTTGGCTGGATCAAGCATGCCATAGGTAATCGCGTAATTGATCTCGTCGAGCACAACCAGATCCCACTTGCCGGACATAATGGCCTCATGCGCTTCCTGCCACGCAGCTTCCACCATGCGTATGTCTTCCGGATCGGTTTCCGCGCCGCCTACTTTAACAAAGCCGCGGCCCATCTGCTTCATGACAAAGTTCTCGCCAAAGGCCTTCACGGCATCAAGCTCGCCGTAATGCCATGAGCCTTTAAGGAATTGCAGCATCAGGACCTTCATGCCGTTGCCGACTGCACGCAAAGCCGTCCCCATGGCTGCAGTGGTTTTACCCTTGCCCGGCCCGGTGTTTACGATGATCAGCCCTTGGTGAACGTCGCCCATATCTTTTTTCGCGCAAATCATTTTCGCGCAGATCAGTGGCCGGTATGGTACGGATGGCCTTTCAAGATTGTAAATGCCCGGTAGATTTGCTCCAGCAAAACCACCCGGGCCAGTTCATGCGCCAACGTCATTTTGCCGAAGGAGAGAACCAGGTCGGCAGCGCCGCGGGCTTTATCGCTAAAGCCGTCGGCCGGACCGACAGCGAAGAAAAGGTTTTGCGTACCGCGGTCCTGCTGGTCGCGCAGCAGGTTGGCAAATTCCTCTGAGGTGAACTGGCGGCCCCGGGCGTCCAGCAGGATAAGCACAGGTGCGGTGCGACCGGTGGTATCGGCGGCCAATTCCAGCAAAACCTGTTCGGTATTCATCTCGTGCGATTCCGCGCCGACATAGCGCGAGATGCGCTTCAGGTATTCGTCAGTAAGCGCGCGTATAGCAACTTCCTTGGTCTTGCCTATCCAGGCGATCTGGAGCTTCACGCCGATTTCCGCGATTTCTTTTTTGTCTTGGAAACCCGGGTCTTGCTACGCGCCGCTGCGCGCGGGGAAGCAGCTTTCTTTTTTGGCGGCGCTTTCCTGGCGATTTCTCTGGTGGACGCAGTCTGTTTCTTTGCCGTGGGCTTTTTCGCCAAGTCGGCCGGGGTCAGCTTGCGCGCCGACTTCCACAGCCGTTCCAGATCGTAAAACTTGCGCGCGCGCTCAGAGAATATGTGCAGCACAAAGTCGACGTAATCCAGAAGCACCCATTCAGCCTGGGTGTAACCTTCTACGCTGTTGGGGCGTTGGCCTGCTTCAGCCATGTTCTTTTGCACATCGTCGGCGATTGCCTGAATTTGGCGCGGGTTGGTGCCGGAGCAGACGACAAAATAGTCAGTAAATGCTCCGCTGCTCTTGTCCATTTCAAGGATGACAACGTCTTCACCCTTTTTGCCTTCAATGGCCTTCACCGCCTGTGCAACGTGCTGCCTGGTCTGTGAACTCATCCGTTCTTATGGCTCCTGCTGGTATGCCCGTGTTGGCGGGCTTCTTGAAAAGATAGCACTTTGTCCCGGCTTGCGCTGGTACTTTCCTTGTCGGCGGCTCCGACGTAAAGATTCTCTTTCTTGATGTATTCAGCCACCAGCGGCGGCACATAACGGCTGAGCTGCTTTACTGATCTTCCGGCAGCCGCGCGGATTTGTGTGGAAGAAACCTTCTCCCGCACCTCGCCTAGTAAATGGATGGTGGCGCCCATCAAAGCAATGGTTCCTTCAGGCCGCTGCGGACGCATGGCGCGCAGCATCAAGTCAGTTGGACGCAAGGATTCAGGCAGTGCGCGCCCGATATCGGCCAGCGAATATCCGGGACGGCTGACGACGATGAATTCCACTTCTGCCAGCAACTCTTCCGGCTGCCGCCAGGTGGCAATGTCTTTGAATGCGTCCATGCCGGTCAGGAAATAGAGCTTGTCACTTTTCTTGAGCGTAGCTTTAAGCCGCCGGACTGTGTCAATGGAGTAGTTTGGCTGGCCGGTGGGAGCATCCAGCAATGAGGCTACGAAACGCGGATCATCCGCTGTGGCCAGCGCAAGCATGGCAAAACGATGCTGGAAATCCGTGAGCTTACGCTTCTGCTTGTGCGGCGGCAGGTCAGCCGGCACAAAATACACGCGGCCCAAGCCAAACTTTTCCGCGGCAGCGCGCGCCACCGCAATGTGGCCAAGATGTACAGGATCAAAGGTGCCGCCAAAAAGAGCAATCTTCATGCTAGCGGGTCTGCCTTTGCTTAAAGGCACGCTGTTTGGAGACGCGCTTCATGCGCTCCGCTTTTTTCTTATCTTTGCGTGCGGAGACAGCTCTCTTCTTGGCTGGAGGATGCTCCTCCGCGTAAGAGCCGGCGCGAATCTCCGCAACAATCTTGCCCAGCGCGTACTTCAGTTCAGGAATGCCTTTGCCCGTGACCGCTGAAATCTCGTACATCTTGAGCTTCAGTTTCTTGCAATGCTTGGCCAACTTGTCCAGTTTTTCTGGATTAGCGACATCAATCTTGGACGCCACCACGATCATGGGTTTCTTTTCCAAGTCAGCGCCAAAACTTTTCAGCTCGCCCATGATGACTTTGAAATCCGCCACAGGGTCAGGACGACCGCTGGCGTCAGAGACGTCAATCATGTGGGCCAGCACGCGCGTGCGCTCAATGTGCCGCAGAAACTGTATGCCCAGCCCGGTGCCGGTGTGAGCGCCTTCAATCAGGCCGGGAATATCGGCGACGACATAACTGTCTTCATGCGGCAGCTCTCCAATGGTGACCACGCCCAAGTTTGGCTGCAGAGTGGTGAAAGGGTAGTCGGCAATCTTGGGTTTAGCTGCCGAGATGCGCGATACGAGAGTTGACTTGCCGACATTGGGATAGCCCACAAGGCCAACATCAGCCAATAACTTTAATTCCAGCCGTAAAACACGCTCCTGGCCGGGAAAGCCCTGCTCATGCTCCTGCGGGGCTTGGTGTGTGCTGGTGGCAAAGTGCTGGTTGCCACGGCCGCCGCGTCCGCCTTGGGCCACGACCATGCGCTCATCCGGATGCGAGAAGTCGTGCAGACGCTCGCCGGTTTCGTTGTCGTAAACAATGGTACCAACCGGGACCTTCAGGATAACGCTTTCACCGTCACGTCCGGTGCAGTTGGAGCCTTCACCGTGGCGTCCGCGCTCGCCTTTGTATTCCGGGTTAAAGCGGAAGTGGACCAGCGTGTTATGGCGCTCACTGGATTCCATCACAATGTCGCCACCACGGCCGCCGTCGCCACCCGAGGGGCCACCGCGCGGAACAAACTTCTCCCGGCGAAAGGCCATGCATCCGTTGCCACCGTCGCCGCCTTTGATCCTGATTATCGCTTCGTCAATAAACATGCTGTCTATATTGATTGTACAGGCCACGGCGGGGATTCGCCGGAGCCCGCCAAGAGGCGGGTCTCGGGGCGACGGGGCAGAATGTTTTCCTATTTTTTTGCCTGGGCGGCTATGCGGCGCTGCATTTCTTCCGGCGAGACATCTTCCAGATGCACAGCGAGGGTCCATTTATGTCCCCAGGGATCCTCAATGGTGCCGGTGCGATCGCCATAAAACTGGTCGGCTATGGGCTTTTTGATGGTTGCGCCTTTAGAGACTGCGTGCTCCACGGTCTTATCGACATCCGCAACATAGAGCAACAGACCGACCGGAGAATTCCCCAGCGTCTTGGGACCGACAACATCCATTTCTGGAAACTCGTCGGCCAGCATGACGACGGAATCCCCAAACTTAAGTTCGGCGTGGCCGACGCGACCGTCGGGTTGCGGCATGCGCATGATTTCAACGGCGCCGAATACCTGTTTATAAAAATCAATGGCCGCAGCGGCACCTTTGACCACGAGATAAGGGGTTATGTTGTGATAGCCCTCAGGAATTGGTTTTGCGTTTGCCATAAAACTCTCCTTGTAAAACAACGTTCTATGAGATGGACTGACTTACATTCTGGTCAGGTGGCACACAGCGCCCCATGGACGCGAACCCTGTCGCCCATTTGATTCCGGTAAGAGAGACATCAACCGAAGAAAGAATGTGAGCCGTTTGATCTCAGCTGCCGTCTTCAGCATGGAGTAGACCTCAACCGCCTTCCAGCCACAGGCGGTGAAGAAATCTGGACCTTCTTCCGGCCCGAACTTCAGCGGCGAGCCCGCTTCGCTCAGCGCACCAAGATTCTTTTGCAGCATCTTGAGCAATCCGGGAGAACAGAGGTCAATGGCCCAGTCTTTAAAAGAGCTTTGTGCAGCCAGATCGCGCGCAAGTGCTGACACTTCGTCGCGTGTCAGGTAAATCAGAAGGCCTTCAGTCAACACCAGAACTTTTCTGGCGTTGCTGCCCAGCCTCTGGAACAGCGCACGGCGGGCATTAACATCAGCCAGGTCCATGCGGACCCTCTCCAGCGCGCATCGTGGCTTTTCGCCAGCAAGGACTTCTTCTTTGTAATCGATCATTGCCGGAAAATCGACCTCAATCCACTGCAACGATGACGGCAGATCCATGCGATAAGGCCGCGTGTCCAAACCAGCGGCCAGGTTGATCACCATGTCAGCACCCTGCTTGATTTGTTCTGAAATGATCTGGTCGAAGCGTACAGTCCGCGCCGTGTACGGCCATTCATAACGCTGGCCGGCCTGCATGCTTTTAGCAATCTGCTCGCCGCGTTCGCCGGCAAGTTTACGGGCGTAAGGATCTCTAAACAGTGCGCCGTTCCGCTCAGTTTCACGCGCGCGAAAGACTGCGACCCAGAGCGCCGTGTCAGAGATATTTCGGATCAACGGTTGTGCCGGATTTGCCATTTGACTGCTCCACTGTGCGTGAGACTTGAGCCACTACTCTGGCGATTGATTTGTCCAAGTAAAAAGCCCCGCATTTGCGCGGGGCCATGGTTTCTCTGTTTGGCGACTTAGGCTTTCGCGCTCTCTGCGGGCTCTACCAGGACGAAACGGCCGGAGCCGCCTTTGTCCACGAACTTGATGGTGCCGGTGACCTTAGCGAAAAGAGTGTCGTCTTTGCCGCGACCGACGTTTGCGCCGGGCTTAATGCGTGTGCCGCGCTGCCGGACAATGATGGTGCCGCCGGGGACAAGCTGTCCGCCAAATGCTTTTACGCCCAGCCGCTGCGCGTTGGAGTCGCGCCCGTTTCTGGAACTACCTAAACCTTTTTTGTGTGCCATAAATCCCTTTTGCTTCTCAGGGGCTAAAGCCCCGGTCGTAAGATTTTGTTGACGGCACGACTAAAGTCATGCCCTGTTACGTGATCTCAAAGCGAAGGACCTGAACACTCGCGGCGTCCGGATCCGACGGTTATTTCTTTTTGCCTTTGCCGGCAGCTTTCTTCGCCGTGCTCTTCTTGGCTGCTTTTGGCTTGCTTTTGGACTTAGCCTTAGCCGACTTTGCCGGAGCTGTATCGCCTTCAGCACCTTCTGCTTCAGCTGGCTTTGCCTTCTTAGGCTTGCGGGCCGGCAGATCGGGAGCGGTAAAGCGCTCACCGTCGAAAGCGATTTCAGTGATTCTTACCGCGGTAAAAGGCTGGCGATGTCCGTAAATCTTCTTGTATTGCTTTTTGCGCTTGAAGTGGAAGACCAGAATCTTGTCGGCCTTGCCGCCTTCCATCACCTGTCCGCTGACCACTGCGCCGGCACCCGGACCGATGGTGCCTTCCTGGCCGGAGACGGCGAGAACGTCATTGAATTCAACCACATCGCCATCAGCGGCGGGCAGCTTCTCCATTTTCACTACGTCGCCGGGTGCGACGCGGTATTGCTTTCCACCGGCGCGAATTACCGCGTACATAACTCTCTCCATCGCCCCTTCCAAAGCGCTTGGCCGGAAAGGACTTATATTGACTTGTAAGATTGCTCAGCAGCCATGCTCAACAGGCAGGAATTTCCACCAGTGGCAAACCTTGTAATTTTAACGTGATAGAGGGGGTACGGTCAAACCGCGATTGCTTATCCCCGCAGGTACACCCGCCAGAAGAAATAAGCCGTCATACTACAGCCGAGGAGGATCACCACCAATCGGACGCTGCGGGGCTCCATTTTTTGAGCGTACCAGGCTCCGATATATCCGCCCAGCGCGCCGCCTACCAGCATCAGGAGCGCCTGTGGCCAGAAAACCGCTCGGGCCACGATGAAGATGATCACAGCAACCGCGTTTCCGCAGGTGGCCAGCAGGGTTTTTAGGCCGTTCATGCTGTGGATGTTTTCAATCCCCATCATCGCCAGCAAGGCAAGCATTACGATGCCGGCGCCAGCGCCGAAATATCCAATGTAGACCGCCGCGCATGCTTGCAACAGTGTGATGCCGATGACTCGCTTGATGGAGGGACCGCCGCCGGAATGGTGGCGATTGACCCAGGCCGTAACGCGATTGCTGAAGCTAAAGATCAGAGTGGCCATCAGCAGCAGCCAGGGAATTAGCTTGTCAAATGTGGCTTGCCCAGTCTTGAGCAGAAGGATGGAGCCGAAGATGCTGCCGAGAAAGGTGATGACGATCAAAGGCAAAATACGTTTGAGCAATTCTGCGCTCAGCGCTTTGCGATACGCGCCCGTTGAAGCAAGTGTTCCCGGCCACAAAGCGACAGTACCAGTAGCATTGGCATTGATCGAAGGAACGCCCGTAAAGAGAAGCGCGGGGAAGGCAAAGAACCCGCCCCCTCCTGCGACCGAATTCACGGTGCCACCCGCCATGGCGGCGAGAAAAAGCAGGATGGCGTGGTGTGAGGTCACTCAGCATTCTAACGGATTTCACCGCGGGCAGCAGGCAGCCAACTTTCGGCAATGGCGCAGTTTGGCGTAACAAGATCTTTTTGGTTATCTGCTGAAGCACAAGGTCCTTCGGTCCTAACTCGCAAGCTCTGCCCATTCGCGCGAAAAACCGGGCGCGAACGGGACCCGAACCTCTTGCTCGTTAACGGCCCTCAGGATGACGAATTTATGCTAGACAAAATTGCTTTCCAAAATGGCCCAAGAGCCGGCTATCTCAGCGCGGCGTAACGCGTCTTCAATGCCATGATGATCAGCAGCAGCGCCAGCGTGACGGCATTGGCCACGATAATGGGCATGGCCCACAGACAAACGCCATAAACGAGCCAGAGCAACACGCCAGCGGAAAAGGTAAGCAGCATGGCCCAGGAGAGATCGTCGCAACGCTTGCTGCGCCATGCATGCACCACCTGCGGGACAAATGAAATCGTGGTCAAGGTTCCTGCGATGAAGCCGAGCAAGGTGGTGAGACGCATCGTGATGACGATACCAAAATGAAAAAGAGCACGCCAAACTGCCTGCGTGCCCTGTTTTCCTAACGCCAATTCTGAAGTTACATCAAAAATTCATGTGTCTGCCGCGTGATGGGATGCTGCATTTCCTCCAGCTCGTTTTTGACCTGGTTCAGACCATACACCAGCTGCTCAAACTCCTGAGACATGCGGCGGAACAGCGGAGCGACTTTCGCATACTCAAAGTGCTCAAACTTCGAGACGATGTAGTAGCTCTCCTTACCCGCCTTCACAAAGTCGATCAGGCTTTCCATACGGGTGCGGCGCAGGCGATATTTGTTCAGCCCCTGAGGAAACATGCCGGTGAAGAAGAGCGAGTAATCGCCAATGTGTTTGCGCACCTGGCGCTCACGATCAAAGGAAGGAGCAGGCCCGTAAACGGGATCAGATTCCAGCAGCATCTCGCCTACATCGCATAGTGCCCGGCCGTCTGCGTTTTTAATTTTGTAGAGAGTCTCTGCTTCACAAAATTCGGTGAGCAGGTTAGAGACATAGTCATGCACCTCAGAGCTGCGCACGCCAACGTCACCATAATTTCGTTCAACTACTTCCTTGAAAAACTGCTGCAATGGATTCGATTCAGGTATCACCTTGTCACCCCTTTTTCCCTGCACTACGCCGTCTATGCCGTTACGTCGTCACCGCTCCGGCAAAAAACGCGAAAGCAAATTGGGGAACGCTGATAAATATGAGTGCAGTATGAGTACTCTGGGTTATCTCAAGCAAGTAATTTCTAAGGTACTGGCGCACTTTGGCAGCAAGACGAATAGAGTGCTAAAAAGCAGACGGACATGAACAACCGTGTGGACTAAGCAACTGCGCGAAGAGAACTCTCATCCGCCCAAACCTTTTTTCACCAACTCGCTCACGGTCTTGCCTTCAACGCGAGCTCCGGTAGCCTGCAGCTTGGCCATTACGTTCTTCATCACCGCGCCCATATCTTTCATCGTGGGTGAGCCCATCTCAGCGATGGTAGCTTTCACCGCTTCAGCAATTTGCTCTTCACCCATGGCTTTGGGCAGATAGTGCTCAATCATCTTGATCTCTGCCGCTTCTTTATCCGCCAATTCCTGACGGCCACCTTTGGTGAACTGCTCAATGGAATCACGGCGCTGCTTGATCAGCGTGCTAAGGATCTGCTGCGCCTCTTTGTCGTCGAGCGGCGCGCGCTTTTCGACCTCTTTATAGCTAAGCGCTGACTTGACCATGCGCAAGGTGGAAAGGCGCAGCTCGTCGCGGCTGCGCATGGCGTCAACCATATCTTTTTTGATCTGCTCGCTGATCGTCATCGATGGAAACCTCGCTGAGGTGGAGAAAGAGAATTATAAGCTGAGCTGTTTGATTCCAGCCTGAGAGGGAATTATCATCTGACCTAATCCTCCGGAGAAATCATGCAGCCGCTCGCCCTTATCCTGAACATTGCCATTGTGGTGGGCATTGTGGGGATCGTAGTGTACTGGGTGCGGCGGTTCGCGGTATTCCTGGGCTACAAAGCCATTGAGCCGGACGTGCTCCAGATTGCGGAGCTGCTGAGGGCGCAGCCATTACGTGATCGGAGCGACGTGGTGCTGGAAGGGCACTATGGCGGCAACCCCACGATCATCCGCTTTTCTCATCGCGTGGATACGCCGGGGCTCCACATTCAAATGCGTGTGCCGGCAGGCATTAACTTTTTCCTGATCCCGAAAAACGTTCCCGGCAGAAACGAAGGACGCGTGCTGATGCGCACCGGCAGCCCGCCTCTGGATAGAAGGTTCAACGCCCGGACGGACCATCCCATGGAATTCAAGCTGCTCACCGCCAGCACCGCTATCAGGAGCGGACTGGAGCAGCTTTGCTGTTCAACCCAGACTGGACTCACGCTGCGAGACCGCGTGATTGAATTAGGAGAGCTCACCATTCCGCCATTTACGGCAAACCATGTTTTCGATCATCTGCAGTCCATGCTGGCGCTGGCAAAAGGAATACAGGACATGCCGGGAGCAGATCTCATCAAGGTTGATCCACTGCCGCGACGGGGCAGCAGTTGGCCAGTGCGGATAGCGTTAGCTGGAGGGCTGGTTTGCCTGGTGGCCCTGCTTTTCACGCAACCCTACATTTTCACGCAACCCTACAATCGAATGCCGGGCGCGAGCGCCAATACAAATACGATGGCGCCGCCTTCCGGCGTGGCGCCGGGCGATGCAGTCCGAATCCAGCAGTTGCAGGGGTGGCATGCAGCGACCCGAGACGATTTCCCCACCGCAGTGCAGCGCTATCTGCAGGAACGACGGTTGGAACCTGCAGGGCATATTGTCGGCGACTTTGGCGGACGCGGCAGCGCCATTGACTCAGCCTATCTACTGATGGATACGAGCGGACGCAAACGAGTGAGCATGCTCAGCCGGGGAGCAGTTGCTTACGACGCAATTTTTCCCAAAGTGGATTTTCTGGCGCGGATATCCAAGAGCGCATTGGGGAAGATACAATGGATGACGTCAGGTCCTCCGTTACCTCCCGATGGCGATGGTTTACTGGTTGTGCAGAACGCGAACGATCCAACCGCAAGCGTGGTGTTGTTGAGACACGGCGCGCAAACCCTCTCGGCCCGTCCCGCAGATTTCAACAAAATTGATCTGGCTACGCAATAACAGAATTTCAGGAACAGGAACGGTTCAATATGATTCGCAAAGGCCGCCTTTTTACTCCGGGTCCAACCCAGCTATTACCTTCAGCCCAGCTCGCCATGGCCGCCGCCACCATGCACCATCGCACAGCGGAGTTCCGCGCGCTCTACACGCGAGTGCTGGCGGACTTGAAAACTTTTGTCGGGACAAAGAACGATGTTGTGTTGTTCACCGCTTCCGGCACGGGCGCGATGGAAGCCGCTGTGGCCAACCTGACTTCGCCCGGAGACAAAGTGCTGATAGTTTCTGCCGGGAAGTTTGGCGAGCGTTGGGAAGGGCTGGCCAAGGCTTATGGCCTGCAGTTTGAAACCGTGCGCGCGCCTTACGGCGAGACGGTGACGCCGCAGCAGGTACGCGAAGCGCTAAAGCCAGAGCACAAAGTTCTCTACATGCAGGCCACGGAAAGTTCTACGGGAGTGCGGCACGACGTTGAGGGGATCGCGCGGCTGGTGAAAGGCACGGACACGCTGCTGGTCGCCGATGCGATCACCGGCCTGGGCACGACGCATTTTGACGCCGACGGCTGGGGCATTGATATGCTGATTGGCGGCTCGCAAAAAGCAGTGATGGTCCCGCCGGGACTGGCTTATTGTTCAGTGAGCGAGCGCGCATGGCAGCGGATGGAAAGCACGAAGAACCCTCGCTACTACTTTGATCTGCGCAAAGAAAGAAAGAACGGCGCAAAGGGCGAATCTTCTTATACGCCTTCCACCGCATTAGTGGCGGCGCTGGATTACATCCGCGAACAAGGCGGCGGCGATCTGGCTGCGGGACGCAAACTTTTGATCGACAACGCGGAAACCGCAGCAGCCATGACGCGCGCTGCAGCCAAAGCTCTGGGACTGAAGCTCTTTTCAGCCAGCTCTCCGGGCGCGGCGCTTACGGCCATCGCTTCACCGGATGGGGTGGATTCAAGTGACATCGTAAAAGCATTTCGCAATCGCTTTGGCGCAATTGTGGCCAATGGACAAGGCGAGATGAAGGGACAGCTTTTCCGCATTGCGCATCTTGGCTATTACGACTATCTGGACACAATCGCCGCGATTGGCGCACTGGAACAAGTGCTGGCAGAGATGGGCAGGCCGATGCAATTGGGCGCAGGATTGAAAGCGGCGCAGCAGGTATATGCGGAAGCGACACAACCGGCTATGGCGACGCGGTAGCGGAGAACTCGAGCCGCGAAGCCGACTTGCGCGCTGAGCGGCAACTCGCAGGAGCACGACTATATCTGCCAGCAGAACGTTCTGTAGCGGTTTGGAGCGAAGCGACAAGAATGAAGATAGTGATTGCGGAAAAAATTGCGGCGAACGCGGTCCAGCTTCTGAAAGATGAAGCGGACTGGACCGTGATCACGCATGATCAGCTCACCGGCGGGCTGGATGCCGCGTTGAAGGATGCGGACGCGCTGATTGTGCGCTCGGCGGTGGATGTGAATGCGCAGGTGCTGCGGAGCGCGCAGAAGTTGCGAGTGATCGGGCGCGCAGGCGTGGGCGTGGACAATATCGATCTGGAAGCGGCGACCAAAGCCGGCATCGCCGTGATGAATACGCCCGGAGCAAACGCCGTAGCCGTGGCGGAACATACCATCGCGCTGATGCTGGCACTAGCGCGGCACTTGTGCCGGGCAGATTCCACCACACGCGCCGGCAAGTGGGAAAAGAAATCACTGCAAGGCACGGAGCTGCGCGGGAAGACGCTAGGCATCGTAGGACTGGGACGCATTGGAATGGCGGTAGCGCAACGGGCACGCGCCTTTGAGATGAAGGTGGTCGCGCATGATCCGTTCGTATCAGCATCAGTGGTGCGTGAGCAGGGGATTCAGCTGGCTGAACTGGACCAGATTTATGCCCAGGCTGACTACCTGACGCTGCACGTAGGGCTTACGCCGCAAACTGTCGGGATGATCAATGAAAAGTCGCTGGCCAAGATGAAGAAGGGCGTGCGCATTATCAACTGCGCGCGTGGTGAGCTGCTGGAAGAAACAGCTGTGGCCGCGGCTCTGGGGAGCAAGCAGGTTGGGGGAATTGCGTTAGACGTTTTCACGGAAGAGCCGCCGAAGAATTCACCGCTGCTGGCGATGGAAAACGTGATTGCTACGCCGCACATTGCGGGATCGACCAACGAAGCGCAGGACGCAGTGGGTGTGCAGATTGCCAGCCAAGTGCGCGAATACCTGAAGCGCGGCGTGATTCAGAACGCGGTGAACATGCCGTCCATTGATCATCAGCAGTACACGCAGATGCAGCCGTACATTGCGTTGGCGGAAAAGCTGGGCGCGTTTCTGGCCAACATCGTCCCGGCGGCGGGATCGATACAGGAAATTTCTGTCCGCTATAACGGGCGGATTGCCGAGTGGAACACAGAGCTGATCCGCAATGCCGCGATCCAGGGGATATTGAACCAGCGCGTGGCCGAACGGGCAAATGTTGTAAACGCGGCGGCCATTGCCCAGGAACGCGGAATCCAGATCCACGAAGGAAAGAAAGCTGAGGGTGCCAGCGGCAGCGCGCCAGACGTGATTGCGGTGACGCTCAAAACCACGACCGACGAACGGCAGGTGCGCGGCGGAGTGCTGCGCGGAAATTCTCTGCGGCTGCTGGGCGTGGATGAGATCGATATTGAAGTGCCACTGGGCGGCAACCTGATTTACATGCGCAATCGCGACGTGCCGGGCGTGGTGGGAAAGATTGGCACATTGCTGGGTCGGCATAACGTGAACATCGGCAATTTTGCGCTGGGGCGCAAAGAAATGAAAGATGGCGCGGAAGCCATTGCCGTGGTGCAGGTTGATTCACCCGCGCCGGAAGCAGTGCTACAGGAGATCGCACAGCTGCCGGAGATGCATGAAGTGCGGGGATTAAAACTGTAAGGAAGCAATTAGCAAATAGCAATTGGCCAGTCTTTCTAGTGCCATTCTCTAGTATTTGGGGACGATTTGATGGAAGCGAGAATCCATGTTTGAGCACATTCCTTATGAGACTCTTAACGCTCGGCAGAAGGAGATATTCAATTTTCAGAAACTCTCCGCCACGCTTGCCGATTATGGATTCAACTGCATTAAGTTGGCCGACGACTGGGGAGGCGCTGATTTCATCGCCTTCCATGTAATCACAACTAGAACTTTAAAAGTTCAATTAAAGTCCAGGATCACGATTGGAAAGAAGTACACCGGAAAGGAGATTTGGATTGCCTTTCCACACAACGGGTTCTGGTATCTGATTGAGCATGACCAATTAGTTCAGAAGATCGGGGACTCTACGGAGTGGCTCAGAACTGCTTCTTGGCTTACTGGAAATGAGTATTCTTCCGTCAGTATCAATCCACAATTGCTGAATAGCCTGGCCGAAAACAAGCTTGGGCGTGTACACGGATCCGTCATGGAAACCGACTGAAGCTGCTCACCTCTTGTTTAATAAATCTGCAAAATTATTGTGCGAATTAACGCTAATTGTGAATATGCGGACTGGTCTTTGTGGCCCGCGCTTTGGGAACACTCTTGCCGGCGCTGCCGACTTTTACATTGAAAGTAAACGGCAGCTTCTTGGGCGGATAACACGCGTTGTTGTCGCAGGCCTGATATTTCAGTTCGCCGTGAACAGTGTACGTTCCAGATGACGCCTGTCCGGGCGCGATTACTATGCCTTTAACCACAAAGTCGCCGGAGTAAACACTGAGCTTGGTGTTGGGATCAAAAGGAAAGCTCATCAGCTTCCCCGAAGGATACTGCAGTTTGCCAAACGCGACTTCAGGGGGAAGCGAAAAATGCAGCTGAGTGGGAATCAGCTCTTCCGTGAGCGGCTGGCTGGAATTGATGTGATAAGGATCCTGGACGTGAAAGGTGAACTGCACCGGGGCGGAGTGTCCGGGCGAGACAACGATGTTGCTGGCGGAAACAAAATCAACAAACATGCGCGGCTTAGGAGCGGCTGGAGCGCCTGGTTCCTGCGCTCTAAGCAGGGCGCTGCCCAACAGACTTACACACACAATAAATAAAAATAGTTGATAAAGTTTCATTCCGCTCCCTGTCAATTGCCCTGCGCCAGTGCACGCTTGATGGCTTCTTCAAAAGTCGCTTCGCCGGCCATGCCCAAGGTTTCGTCCACCACTTTGCCGGAACGATCAAGATAATACGTCATGGGCAGGTGGTCGATGCCGCCATAAAGGTCGCCAACTTTTTCCGTCCCGCGCAGCACCAAATAGTTCACGCCCATTTTGTGCGCGAAGGTGGTGATCTCTTTGTCATCAGCGTCATCCATGGCCACGCCCACAATCTGCAATCCTTGCGGACCATATTTCTTTTGCAGGTCGACCAATGACGGCATTTCAATCTTGCAGGGCTCGCACCAAGTGGCCCAGAAATTCACCAGGACTGCCTTGCCGCGCAGAGAAGACAGGCTGACATCTTTGCCGTCGGAAAGATTTTTGAGTGAAAAGTCAGGGGCCAACGAACCTTTCTGCGGCTCTGGGAACTCAGGTGCCGGCGCGTTGGGATTCGCGGCTTGTTGCACGCCAGAAGGCTGCGCGACGCTGAGATCCACAATGTTATGGGCGCGCGAGTGCGCGGTCACCACCATTACTATGCCGGTGAACGCGACAACCAGAGCAAGAATCAGGACAACTCTTTTATCCATAGAACCCTATCCATAAAACCCTATCCACAAAAAATCCTCAATCGCTTTTTGCTGTTGCGTGAGATCAAGCGCTAGAGCAGCGCCTGCTTAATGGCATCTTCAAATTTTGATTCGCTATCCAGGCCAATAATTTCATGCACAACTTTGCCGGAGCGATTTACAAAAAACGACGTCGGCAGTCCGCCCACGCCGCCATATAGGTCCACCACCTGCTGATCGCCTACTAGAATGGTATAGTTCACGCCCATTTTTTTGGTGAACTTGGCGATGGTCTCTTCATTGGAATCGTCTTTGGTGATGCCCACAATCTGCAAGCCCTGATCGCCATATTTCTTCTGCAGGTCAACCAGCCACGGCATTTCAATTTTGCACGGCCCGCACCAGGTGGCCCAGAAATTTACCACCACGGCTTTGCCGCGCAGGGAAGAAAGCGAGACGGTCTTGCCATCTGGAACGCTCTTTAAAGAAAATTCCGGCGCAAGGGAACCAATGGCAGGATCGGTACCGGAAGGCTCGGCGGAGCCACTTATTTGCTTTGTTGGATCCGAGGAAGCAGGCGGCTTGCTGGCGCGCTTGCCCAGCAGCAGCAATCCGGTAATGGCAACCACCACACATAGAACGACGACGATGTTACGGTTCAAAACAATTTCCTCACAAGGTAAAGCGGTTTAAAAATCCAAGATAGCTGGAAAGCACGGCGAAGTGGCGCGTAAGGATGAGCACACCAAACACCACCAGAAAAACTCCACTGCAAACTTCCAGCGTGTGCAAGTGCCGGCGGAAGCGGCCATAAAACTTCAAGAACCGGTCAATCAAAAGCGACGTCAGCAGAAACGGCACGGCCAAGCCAAGCGAATAAACCCACAGCAGCATAATTCCCTTGGTCACGGTCTCAGCCGAGCTGGCCATGATCAGGATGGCGGAAATGATGGGGCCAAGGCAAGGCGTCCAGCCAAAGGCAAAAGCAAAGCCCACAACAAAAGCTCCCAGCGGAGACTTGCCGCCTTTTACGGAATGCAAACGCTTATCGGCGTAAAGGGCCTTGATCTTCATGATCCCGGTCAAATGCAGGCCAAAAATGATGACCACTGCGCCAGCCACCCATTCCAAGTACTTCTTGTATTCCCGGATCATCTGGCCAATGCTGGTTGCGGCCGCGCCCAACATCACAAACACCAGGGTAAAGCCCAGGATGAACATGAGCGAGTGCAACAGCACTGTATTCAACAGCTTGCGGTCTTTAGTCTGCAGCTCTTCCACGCTGGCACCGGAGATCAGGGAGACGTATCCGGGAACCAGCGGCAACACGCACGGAGACAAGAATGAGACGATTCCGGCCAGAAACGCGGTAATCGGAAAAGGTAATGAGGACATAGGCCTTTCTAAATAGACAGATGAAGGATGTCCTTTATTGTAATCTGGTTACACTTTTTCTTACAGACGGAAAATTCGCAAACCTTACCGCTGATAACGCTGATAACACTGATTTACACGGATCAGAAAAAGAAACACCTACCACGGAGGCGCGGAGACGCGGAGAAAACTCAACCATTCAACGGATTGGCAAAGTTAAGAATGGGCTCTTTATCGCGGCTGGGACGAGTGGAAAGTGTGGCTCAAAAGAACAAAAGGTCCTTCCGGCCTACTCGCGCGCTGATGAGTGCGCTCGCTCGCTGACGGCCGTCAGGATGACGAGTTTTTAATGATGGTGAAATTGGGCATGCTGCTGAGAACTTTTACGTTTACGCGCCTGAAACATGGGCATCGGAGCACTGGCCAATAGCTGGTACTCCCCATACGAGGCAACAGCAAGAAGTGATCAATCCAAACTGACCGGCACATACTTACGCCACATTACAAATTGCTGAAGGTCTCCGGCTTCTTTCTGGCCGCGGGCGGAGTCTTCTTTTCCGGGATGGTGTCATCGATGATGATCTTCTTTACGCCCTGATCGTCAATGACCTGGGTAGCAGGAGCAGGAGCCGGCTGAGAAGCGGCTGGCTGGGAATATGCCTGCTGTTGTTGTGGCGGCGGTTGCTGCTGCTGGAAACTCTGCTGAACTCGAGGCTGCTGGGCTGGCTGCTGCATACGCTGCACAGGCTGCTGTACTGGCGCGGAGAGCGCGGCGTAAGGCGCTTTGCCGTGATTTTCCCATTGCGCGGTGGCCTGCTGGATATAGGCTGAAATCGAGCGGCGGACTTTGGCCAGCGCAGCGTAATCATCCAGCAGCGGCGCGGCTTCACTCTTCTTGCCGGCGGCCTCGCTGGCGTTGATAAGCGAATCCACGGCTTCGCAAACCAGGCTTACATCGTCATAAAGCTTGAAAGTGGTGGACATGCTGCCGCGCGAATTCTGCACGTTGCGGACCAGCTCCGGCAGCGCGTAACGCAGGTTGCGCTGCAATGACGTTGCGGCCTGCTGCGCTTCCGCCTGGTGTGAACTGCCGCCCTTCAAAAAGCCCGGCTTCCAGCTGGATTTCCAGCTCTCCACATGCATGTTGGCAATGTCACTCTGGGTGGCCTGTGAGACGCTGTCCAGGTTGATCAGCGCGGTGTTCAGGTCAGTGTGGCCGGTGTCATGCCGCTGCGCTCGACGCGCCTGCGCAGACAAGTTGTAACCCAGGGCAAACATCATTACCAAAATGGCTGCGGCGGAAATCAAGATTTTGGCGGCCAGACGGTTCTTCATTCGCAAACTCCCCTCGATCAATAGCACGGCGCTAGTAATATCCGATGCTCAGTAACCTCAAGAATAGCGTTACTTTAGGCGAATCAGCGCATTACCGAGGGTCAGGGAACCACCGGCGGGAGTGTTGGGACGTTTGAGGGCAACCGAGGGCAAACTCAAGGACCATGAAGAGTTGCGCCTTCAACTGAAATATTTGGGTTTGGGTGAGCGGCTTCGTGGTCTCAGGGTTCCTTTTGGTATAGAAGCACACGACCCGATTGAAATGAATATCTCGCAACTTTTTCTGCCCAGCGATTAAACACGACGCATGGAACGCTATTCAAATTAGCATCGCGATCAATGTCCTCTAGTCTACCCAGCAGTTCCAACCAGCGTTCCGCCTCAGCCTGTTTCATTTTCCCAACCTGTTCGCGATTTTTTTGGCTTTTTCGCGGAGAAGCATTGGGGTTCGAAATAGAAGCTGCCTGTGCCGCCATCCAGAACTGATTCAAGAATTCGTGCCACGCCGTTGAAGGCTGCTGTTCCATCAAAGCCTTAAGAATTTCGGTTGCCTCCTCGGGATACCCGGTAAGAATACCCAGTAAGACAAGAGCCGCTCGAAACTCCCCGTTTTTTTCATCACCAACAAAAGCCACGAGGTCCTTCTCTTCCACGGAAGCACGTAGAAGCCTGTAAATATTGATAAATCTTTTGCCCGCTCTGGGCGATGGGATCAGTTGATGTAGCTTCTTCATGAAATCCCGCTCACCATCTGAAATGCGCAAGTGTTCGGGATTCTGGTCGATAGTTTCTTCAGGATTCGCCGGAGCGACTGAGGGTAGGGGCTTAGATGCGGGCGTGACGGCGGGCGACACCGGGGCCTGTTGCACACCCGGTGCCACCGCTGCAGGTGTTGCAGGTACAGACGATTCGGGGAGATTGGCAGCAAGGCCGCTTTGCGCTGGATCCGCCGACATGCCGGGGTCCGCTTCGATTTCCGGTTTTTGCACGACCGTTGAGGTTTGGGTACCCGCCGATTGGCGGATGGTGGCCTTCTTCTCCATGGGTTTGGCGAAGGCATCCACCAACTCCTCAAATCCTTTTTTTCTGATGGGGCGCAGAGTGAAAGGGATCTGGAAAATTTTTTCGAGATAATTCATTGGGGTGGATTGCCAGAGCAGTTCTTCAGCGGTTTCGTCGGATGGCGCGTCGTTCTCTTTTTTGGTTTGGAAAGCGGTCGAGTGCTGCCGCAGAGCGTGGAGCAGCCAGCGCGGATCCACGCCGACCACGACCACAAACAATGGAAATGCCAGGAGCAAGTGGACCGCTTGCAAAACGTCCACCACGTTTTTCTCCGGGCAACGATCCAAATCGTCAATATAGAGGATGATGCGATCAATACGGGGAAATAAGAGCTGCTTCCACTCGCTTTCTACCATTTCGCGAAGTGCCTTTTCCTTTACCCCTGGATCTTTCTTCTCAAGTTCTTCCAATTCTTTCATCTTTGGAGACGTCATCTCTAATTCTTCTATACGTCGATCCATGAGCCTTTTCCTCAGTTCGACGTTCGTTAGGGACGGGAATTCACGCCGCAGCTCAGTGATTCGCTTTGTTTCTTCTATTCGTTTCTGGTCCTGTTGCCGGCGCGCGGACGCATCCTGCTGGGACTCGTTCTGAACATCCCGCAAAAGGGAACTGAGATGCTTGAAATCGGCGCGCACGCGGGCAATGGTCCCAAGGCGCTGGCTGTAATCACTGCTTTCATGGCGCTGCCGGATGAAGTCTGCCATTTGTCGGTCCGCGCGCATTTGTTCCAGCCGCAGGTTGAGATTTTCAAGGGTTTGTGCAGCCGCAGTTACAGCTTTGCGTGCTTCAGCGACCTTTGCAGTAAGCTCGGCCTGTTGTGCTACAAGCTCGGCAGTCCTCATGTCCTTCTTCTGAGCAATCAGCTTTTGCTTCGACTCCTTGGCTCGCTGGATGAACTGCAATGCTTTCTTAGCCCATACTACAAAAGGAGCTAGCAAACCAGAGATCGCGGCCAGCAGCGTGATAACCGAATTAGCGATATTGCCCAAGTGGTATCGTGTGATTAACCACTGCGCCAACACTACGAATCCGATAGCCCCGCCGGCAGCGACGAGCCACATCCAGAGTTTCTTAGTGTTGCGCAGAAGGAATATCAGGGTTTTGCTGATGCCTTGGAGCTCAAGAATTTCGGCTTCGATTTCTCCGGCAGCGGCTTTGGCTTCCGGAACATGCAATTGTTTGGCCGCCTGGTCCAGGTCCTTACTTGCTTCCTCTTTAGCAAATTCGTATGCCTGATTCCAGAACTCGCGCGAACTGAGATTTGCCTCGACATCGGCCTTGCTTTGCTGCAGTTCTTGCAAACGGTCTTCTGTTTGTTTCAATTCTCTTTCAGCATGGTCTCTTTTTTTCTCAGCTTCAAACAGTACGGTTTGCTCGCTGGATGTAGCTGCCAAAACCAGCGCGCGCTCTTCTTGGGAATCTCTACCTCGTTTCTCTGCAACAGCAGCCGCCAAGCCTTCAAAAATTTCCGCTGCCATGCTGGCCCACAAATCGGAATCCATGTAGTTCCAAGCGTTGAACGTAAGCTGGACGATGTCTTGGCAGTACGCGCTTTGGCCCTGAGCTTCCCGGGCTACTTTCTGCAGTTCCGTAATGCGCGCCTGCATCTGGCCCATGAAAAAGCTCTTGCCGCTGCCCCAATCACCGAACAAACCCAAGGAAAGTGGCGGATCGACATCTTTTGCCGCTAGTACCGAAGCTAAGGCATTCGCCTCTTTCTGAGTATCGAGTAAGTCTTTACCAGTGGGATCATCGGATTTGTAACCAGCTAGGGCAAAGCCCACCGCGGACCGCGGAGGCGGAGATTGGGAAGGCTTTTCACTTTCCGGAGATTTTTTTTCTACTGCAATCCGGTTAGCGAATTCTTTGATTTTTTCCGGTGTAATGCCACGATCATTCAGTGATTTGACTCTTTGGTTGCCAGCAATCGACAACACTCCGAAAACCAGATGTCGCTCCTCGATTGTTTTGGATTTTTCGTCGTCTGCCTGTCCTCGAGCAATGACCAAGGCCCGGCGGACGTTGGGCGATATTCGCGGAAGATCTTTGTCTATCTCAGTAGACGGTTCAGAGTCATGGAAGGGAATCACTCCGACGAGTAATTTGACATCAACATTAGTTTCTAATAAGAGCCTAGACAGTAAGCTTCCTTCCTCCGCCAAAGACTGGAGCAGATCTCCAGTGTGAACCCATTTCAGATTGCGACCGGTTCGAATCTGATCTGCTCGGACGAGGATTGCACGAACGCGATCACCGAGCGGCCCTATGGCAGGTTCGGTATGGGACTTCTTTGTGCTTTCTTCTGATGCCAATTCCAATGGCGGAAGGCCCATAAGGGAGCGAACGGCTGCTCCTGCTTTAGTGTTGGCAATTTCTGCAATTGGCAACGCAAGCCATAGGCTTTTGTACTGCCCTGATAGGATGCCAACAAGCCGATCTTCTACAACCACGGGTGCGCCGGAGTATAAATGGATTTCTTCCGACGGATTGACTGGCACAAGTTGCTGATAAGAGGTTCCAGATCGTGTAACAGCTCCACTCATCTGCCCCATGACGGAGGTACCGATTGGAAGTCGACTTGGGGAAAAAAAATAAGATTCCCACGTCCCCCCGGTCGTTTCTCCTAAAACAGGAACTGGCAGAGGAAACGGCGCAAGAGCAGATAGCTTGAGCAAAGTAAAATCGGTCCGGATATCTTGGCTGACGACTTCAGCAGAGATGTTTGGGGCTGTTGGAGACCCTAGAAATCCCACCTGGATGGGCTGAGAGTGTTCAGCCGCGGCGATCACATGAGAAGCGGTAACAGCAAGATCCGGAGCGATAAGTGAAGCCATAGCAAAACGTTCAGGACTACCAGCAGTGTTGAAGGTGAGGCGTATAGCGAGGAGTTGCGCCAAAGTAGGCGCGGAAGTTGGAACAGAATCGCTTGGTGAGACATTGGAAACCGTTTCCCGAGGATCTGCACCTGTGATTTCACGGCCGAGCCATGCGAGGTCAGCTTTGACTTGGGCCGCGCTGCCCTTGAACAGGGGCCGCCCGCCTTCAGGGAATACCCGAAAGTCGTTAACGGAGGAAAAAGACTGCCAGGATGATTCTTCTGCGATTACGGGAATGACTCGTAATCCGCGGGATTTGCGCAGTTCCAAAATTCGTGGGAGTTCGTAAGCCCTGATCGTTTCCGACGCAAGAAAGTTTGGGGTTACGATCAAAATTGCAGCATCAGCACGCTCCCTCATCCCCATTAGCTCGATCTCCCAATCTTGGTCTGAGCGGAGACTGGTATCGTCTAATACATTTAGGCCAATAGCCCTCAGACTAGTGGCAATGCGGTCTCTCAAGAGTCTGTCTTTGTGACTGTAACTGATAAAGACGGCCAGTTTCGGCGTGGAATCCATCGGGGCTCAACATTCTAAGGGGGCTTTGCTTTTTTGCGGAGAGTCTATCTGCAAATTTTGGGTGATGCAAGCAAACGAGAAAAGCTCAGACGCTGAAATGCATCTGTGAGTTTATCTACCATTTTTTTCCCTTGTCCTAAAAAACATGTACCACCGTCAAGCAGAGGGTCGCAGAAGACATGTCCTCTTTCGTAATTGAAATGGGCGAACAAAATAGCTATACTCCCGAGGCGCCCAAGGGTGGATTTACCACGTAGCGCTTTGAAAAAATAGCAGCTAGCAATTAGCAGTTGGCAATTAGCCAGCAAGGGTGGGGCTTCGCCATTTTGGATCGTTCGACTCCCGGCTGCGCCGCTCCCCGTTCGACTACGCTCAGGGCTCCGGCCTTCGGCCTCCGGCAAGAACGATGACAGTTTGAGGCGCGGCGGTTTTGCGTCCGCGCGGATTTCTGCTCAAACCCTACGCCAATTGGGGTCTGATCGCTGAAGTCTACGCCAATCTGGGATGGGCTGGGATGACATTGCCCAAACCCACGCCAATCGGGAAATCTGGTGATGGATGAGCAACCCCCTCCAGGGTGGAAGCATCTTTTACCCACTATCGCTCGTAGTAGCACTACGTAGTGCTCTCACCTGCGTTTCTACTTCCTTCCTGAGGGGTACGTATGAAATTTCAGAAGTGGTTTGGGCTCACTTTGGCGGCGCTGTTATTGATCGTATCCTCGGCGGTCGCCTCAACACCTTCCAGCGCAACACTGAATGCGCCAGCAGCAGGACAAACGAGTTCAATAGCATGGTCTGGCGGACCACTTTCCGGGGCGACGGCTGATCCCGCCGCCTGCACCAGCGTGAATTGCGATACTTTTGCGCTCACCGTGAATGTTCCGGCCACGTTTTATACGTCGAACCCCACGTACGCGGTGCACGTGAGAATTAACTGGGCCAGCAACACCAATGACTTTGACTTGAACGTGAATGACGCGTCCGGCACCACGGTTTGCTCGTCAGGACAGGGACAGACGAATTTTGAAGATGCCGACTGCGGCGCGCTGCCCGCTGGCACCTATACGGTGCAGGTGGTTGGATTCACCGTGGTAAACGCCACTTATACGGGATCCTCAACGGTTGCGCCTGAGCCGGCAATGTCCACCGGTACCGCGCGATACAAGAAAAGCAACATGACTTTCAGCGCTCCCCAGGAATTGAAACGGCCGGACAACTTCTTGAATTCCAGCGGAAATGTACTTACGGCAGATCAGGATGTGGAGCCGCGCGTGGTGCATGACTCGCTGGGCAACTTGTACGTGGCGGCTATTGAGGGCGTGCCCGGCGGTATCGATGTATGGAAATCCACCGACGGAGGCGGCAGCTTCAACTATCTTGGCCAGCCGGATGGAGTTCAGATTGGCTCTGCGCTTGCCGGCGTTGATGGCGTGGGCCTGGGCGGCGGCGATGAAGATCTGGCGGTGAGTCCCGCGGGCGCTGTGTACGCAAGCTCGCTCTGGCTAGGTTCAGCCACGCAGAGCACGTCATTCAATGGTGGAACAGTCTGGGTGTCAAATCCGGTTTCCAGCGATTTGCCGCTGGTTGATCGGCAGTGGATTGCGCCGCACGGCAACAACGAACTGTATCTCACCACCAAGCAGCTGGGCGCTGATCTTAACGGGACGGTTACGCTGTTTGTGGCCAAGTCATTTGATAGCGGCCTGACGTTTACGCAGGTCTCTCCGGTTACCACTCCTGAAGCGGGCGTACAGCCCGGAGATCAGGGCAACATTATTGTGGACCAGAACAACGGCAACGTGTACACGGTGTTTATTGACGCACACGGAAACATTGTTTGGCTGGCGCGCTCCACAGACGGCGGAGTTACCTGGATACTGAAACAGGTTTTCGCCGCACCTGCGGGCACCAATCTGGCCAACATTTTCCCTGTGGTGGCAATTGACAAGGCGAGCAATGTCTATGTGACGTTCTCAAACGGAACCAACGTCTTTATGGCGGCTTCAATTGACCAAGGCGGAACGTGGACTACTCCGGTGCGCGTGAATAACGGTGCCGGAACCAAGACCGCTATTGGGGCATGGATCGCAGGAGGCGCAGCAGGAACTGTTGACATTGCATGGTGGGGCACCAGCGCCAGCAATCCCAATGATCCCACTGCGCAGTGGAATGTCTATTCGGCACAGTCCCGCAATGCCACAGCTGCGGTTCCAACCTTTAGCCAGACCACGGCCACGCCGGTTATTCACGTTGGTCCAATTTGCAATCAAGGATTGGCTTGTGCCAGCGGTACCCGCAACCTGGCTGAATACTTTGGCACGGATGTGGGACTGAATGGCGAATCGCTGATCGTCTATCCCGACGACAAGAATACGTCGAGCCCGTCGGGCGCGGCCCGCACATTCTTTGTTAAGCAGACGGGTGGGAGCACCATCAAGTAAGCGGACTCCAGCAATTGGGGGAGAAGTTCTCGGAAGGATTTCTCTCCCAGTTTTATCTTTGTTGCGCGAAAGAAGGGTGGTTGGGAAATTTAGTATTCGCTTGCTCGTTCACACTACCTGTATCAACGGCTTCCCTGGCGGAAGCACTTCGCCGATTTCGACAGCGGGAACGCCCGCATCGGTAAGCGCATTGAGCAGCGCGGCGGCATCAGCGCGGGCGACAGACAGCAGCAGCCCGCCGGCGGTTTGGGGATCGAAAAGAATTGTCCGGATTTCTGCGGGGACGCTCTCGTCATAGCTGACCAGGCATTCCGCGAAATCCCGGTTATTGTTCAGGCCTCCGGGGATGAAGCCGGCGCGCACGCAGTCCATGGCTCCGGCAAGCAGCGGCACGTTGGCCGAATTGATGCGCACGGAAACGCCGCTGCCTGCGGCCATCTCGCGCGCATGGCCGATAAGGCCAAAGCCGGTAATATCGGTGGCGGCGTGCACGGTGAACTTGCCCGACCCGGCAATCTCGGCAGCGCGCGCATTCAGCGTGGTCATGGATTGGGTGGCAGCGTCAATCCATTCCTGTTTGGCCTCGCCGCGCTTGATGGCCGTGGAGATCACGCCAGTTCCCAGGGCTTTGGTTAGGATGAGCGCGTCAAGGATCTGCGCGTTGGAGTTCGCCCAAACTTTCTGCGGATCAACCATGCCGGTAACGGAGTAGCCAAACTTGATTTCAGGATCGCGCACGCTATGGCCGCCGATCACCACGCATCCGGCTTCCATCATTTTGGAAAGGCCGCCGGCGAGAATTTGTTGCAGCACGTCAAGATCGCCTTTATCGGGAAAGCAGACGATTGCCAGCGCGGACAAAGGCTTTCCGCCCATGGCGTAAACGTCGCTCAGGGAATTGGTGGCCGCAATCTGGCCAAAGGTGAATGGGTCATCAACGATGGGCGTAAAGAAATCCACGGTTTGGACGAGAGCCTGTGTGGCGGAAATTTTGTACACTCCGGCGTCGTCGGCTGTATCAAAGCCAACCAGCACGTTCGGGTCATTTTGCCGGGCTAATTTCCCAAGCACCGCGTCCAGCGCCGCCGGACTCAGCTTGCTTGCTCAACCCGCAGCTTTTACCTGCTCCGTGAGCCGGATTGTTTTGAGTTCTGCCATCAGTTGGTATTTTACAGGGAATGGGATCTTGCTCTGAAATCTCGAGTGGCTTTCCTGATCAGCGTTATCAGTGAAAATCAGTGGTAAATGGATTTTCCGAAAATCCGCGTTCATCCGCGTGGATCCGTGGTAGGTTTGCAGTTGTTTTGGCTAATTGCCATTTGCTAAGTGCTAATTGCTGGGTTCAGTACCCGATGCTCACAACCTTCACCGTCGGAACCTGGCCGTCCCAGTCGGTAGTGACGTGTTCCAGCGTTAAGCGGAAATCGCGCGTCTGGCCTGGAGCAAGCGGTGCGCGATCAATCAATCCATAATCGACATAAGGAACATTGGGCAGCAGAACAGTTACAGGGAGTGTGTCTTTTTGTGCGATTTCACCCAGCGAATTCTTGAAGATCACCTGCACGCTCGCGCTCGAAACTTTGCGGTCGGTAGCATTAGTGAGCTTGCCTTCAATGTAAGTCACAGATCCACCGGCAAAGTTTTCCGCCGTGGCCATATGCAGCCCAGAAATTTGCAGCTTGGCCAGATTAGGATCGCCAGGCGCATTGCTTGGAGGCCTTCCTGCGCGTGTGAGCAGTACCAATCCGATGATCAGAACCAGCACACACACACCGCCGATTGCCATCGGCAACCAGCTTCTTTTGTCTTCTTGCTGCGGCGCGGGAGAAAACAGCTGTTCGCTTTGAGAATCGTCCATGCGAGAGATTCTACTACCCCGCGCGGTTACAAATTGCGCACCTGTGATGCGGCCGCAGAGTTTGCCTTCAGCTTTACTTCTGCACTGTCACTTGCAAAATGCTCAGTTCCGGAGGCTTGCCGTCCCAGGTTCCTGGCACCTGGGAATAGCGCACGCGGAATGCGGTGGACTGTCCGGGTTTCAGCGGCTTCTCAGAGAGCTCCTTCACCGCTGCGACATCGGCACTTTTGGAATCGGCTGCCTGCATCGGCACTTGTTGTGTCAGGAGTGGGTTGCCGTTCTTATCGCGGAAAACCGCTGAAACAATGGCCTGTGTGATCGGGCGTGAGCCGGTATTTGTGGCTTGGCCGTAAACGTCCACATTGCTCAGGCCATTCACATTTTGTGGCGCAATGCGAACATCTGCAATGCGCACCTGTGGCGAGGGCTGTGTGGAACCATTGATGGCTTTAGTTGCAGCTTTGTCAGTGCGCGGCGTTAGCCAGAGAGTGGCGATGAGCAGGAGCACCGCAACAGCCAGGGCAATTAGCGGCCAGGGAAATTTGCTTTCCGGCGGTTTGGTCGCATCGGGAGGAAAGGGCTTGTGTTCCATACTTACTCCTCAAAGTCTAAGGAGACCAATATAGAAACAGATGGTTGGAGCACGGCAGCGGTTGCCGCGTTATTCGCCCGCCACCATCATGCCATCAATGCGCAGAGTGGGCGCGGCCATTGAGCCCCGAAATTCCAGGTCATTGCCAATCTCAGAGATGTTGTTCAGCATGTCTTTGAGATTGCCGGCCACGGTAACTTCTTCCACCGGATAGGTGAGTTCGCCGTTTTCAATCCACACGCCGCTCACTCCGCGGGAGAAATCGCCGGTAACCATGTTCACGCCAAAGCCGAGAAACTGGAAAACATACAGCCCCTGCTTGATGTCGCCGATAATCTGCTGCGGCGTGCGATCACCCTTTTGCAAATAAAAGTTTCCACTGCCGATTCCCGGCGTTCCAGCCAGTCCGCGGGAAGCGTTACCGGTGGTTTTCATCCCCAGCTTTTTCGCCGTATAAGTATTCAGCAGGTAAGACTTGAGCACGCCATTCTCGATGACCACTGTCCGGCACGTAGGAACACCTTCACCGTCAAACGGCTCTGTGCCAAAGCCGCCGGGAATTGTGCCGTCATCCACAACTGTTATGTTGCTGGCCGCCACTTGCTCTCCCAGTTTGTTGGCCAGGAACGACGATTGCCGGTAAATCGCTCCGCCATCCACCGCGTCAAAGATGTTATCCAGAATCGATTCGGCGACCGTGGGATCAAGCACGATCGGGACCTGCGTGGACGCAATTTTACGCGAGCCCAACCGGCGCAACGTGCGTCGCGCAGCTTCACGTCCCACGGATTCAGGTGATTCCAGCTTGGCCATGGTGCGCGCCAACGCGTACCAGGCATCGCGCTGCATGTTGCCGTTCTCGTCCTGCGCAATGGGCGCGGCGGAAACCGAGCAATACGAACGGCGAAATTCGCCGACAAATCCATGCGAGTTGGCCAGCACCTTGTGGCTTATGGCCGCGTCAAACGATCCGCCATCAGAATTTTTCATCCGCGGATCGGCTTCCAGCGCAGCGCGCTCAGCGCGACGAGCATAGTCAATGCGCTGCTCCGGCGGAAGCGAGTACACGTCTTCGTAATAAAGTTTCAGGTCGCCCTGCAAAGAACCAAGCTGTCCCGGCTCTGGAATGCCCGCGTAAGCGTCTTCTGAAGTCACGCGCGCCAGCTCAAGCGCTCCGCTGATCAGCCGCTGAATTCCATCGGTTGAGAAGTCGCTGGAATATGTGCTGGCCACGCGCTGACCAAGAAATGTCCGCAGGCCAATGGCACGCGAGCCTGCTTCTTTCAGCGTCTCCACTTCTCCCATGCGCACCACCGTGGAAAACTCTGACCCTTCGCGCACCACAGCTTCAGCTGCGGTTGCTCCGGACTTTATCGCGCGTGAAACCACGTTGGCCGCCAGATCACGCAGCTCTGTTTGAACCTCAGTTACTGTTTGGGTATGGGTTGCCATTATCGAGCGGTACCACCCACGGTCATGCTGTCCAGCTTAAGCGTTGGAATGCCAACGCCCACCGGTACAGACTGTCCGTCTTTGCCGCATGTGCCCACGCCTTCATCAAGCTCAAGGTCATTGCCCACCATGGAAACTTTAGTCAGCGCGTCCGGACCGTTGCCAATCAGCGTGCAGTTTTTGAGCGGCGCGGTTACGTGACCGTTCTCGATCATGTAAGCCTCAGACGCGGAGAAGACAAACTTGCCATTGGTGATGTCAACCTGCCCGCCGCCAAAGTTCACCGCGTACACGCCGCGCTTTACCGATCGGATAATATCTTCCGGCGAATCATCGCCCGCCAACATGTATGTGTTGGTCATGCGTGGCATGGGAATATGCGCGTAACTTTCCCGCCGACCGTTGCCTGTGTCGGGCATGCCCATCAGCTTCGCGGAAAGCTTGTCGCTGAGATAGCCCTTGAGAATCCCTTTTTCGATCAGTACGGTGTTCTGCGTCGGTGATCCTTCATCGTCCACGTTGATTGACCCACGTCGCGAAGGCAGCGTGCCGTTGTCCACCACCGTGCATTTATCTGACGCTACGCGCTTGCCCACCATGCCTGAGAAAGCCGACGTTCCTTTGCGATTAAAATCTGCTTCCAGTCCATGGCCAATGGCTTCATGCAGCAGGATTCCCGGCCAGCCCGGTCCCAGCACAACTTCCATTTCACCCGCCGGAGCTTCAACCGCGCCGAGCTGAATGATGGCCTGCCGCGCCGCGTCCTGGGCAAAGTGTTCCGGAGTCTTCTCCGTCATAAAGAAATCGATTCCCACGCGACCGCCGCCACCGGCTGCGCCTTTGGCGGAATTCTCCCCGGACTTGGCAATCGTGCTCACCGTGAATCGCGCCATCGGCTGGACATCCGTAGCAAAAGTTCCGTCTGAGCCAATCACCAGGATCTGGCGCATCTCGTCAAAATAACCGGCGCGTACTTGTACCACACGCGGATCATAGGCCCGTGCTGCGCGGTCGGCCCGCATCACCAACTCCAGCTTCGCTGCTATATCGGCGTCGGCTGAAGGCGACGCAATCGGATAAAGCTGGTGATTTAAATTTTCCTTAAATCCTTCAATCGGACTTTTCGCCGGCCCGCGTGCAATCAGGGCCGCAGTCCGCGCGGCGCGCAGGATCTTCTCCGGAGCAAGATCGTCGGTATAGGCGTAACCCGTGCGTTCACCGGCCAGGACGCGCACACCGCATCCAGCGGAAATCCCCTGCGAAGCGGATTTCACAATTGACTCATCCACGCTGATTGAGGTGGATGTCAGATATTCGAAATACAAATCGGCATAATCGCCCCCGGCGGAAAGTGCCTCGCCCAGGTAGCGCTGAAGATCATTGGGAGTAATGCCAAACTTCTGAAAGAAAAGATTTTGATTTTGTGTCATCGGCTCTTTTTATTAGATGTCCCGTGGAAGGGAAAAGGACCACCCTGCGTCCTTAACTATTGTCGCACTTTTATTCAGTATCGATAGTAAGAGTAAAGACTCGGGGCAAAAATGGGCGAAAGTTCACAAAACACGCATTTTTTACCCAACGGAAGCGTCATTTTGATACTTAGTCCTCAATCCGGCTGCCATGGTAGGATTTTTTGCACGGACCAATATGAAGAAGACCAATATTAAAAAGAGCGCGACCGCCAAAGCCGAATCGCCTTCTCGTCTGATCGACGCAAGAATAAAGGAACTGGACGACTGGAGGGGCAAGACGCTCTCCCGTGTCCGCGCTCTCATAAAACAGGCTGTCCCAGATGTGGCGGAAGAGTGGAAATGGAGAGGCGTTCCGGTTTGGTCTCACAATGGAATACTCTGCACCGGCGAGACGTATAAAAGCGTGGTGAAACTGACTTTCTTGAAGGGCGCTTCGCTCAAGGATCCTTCAGGACTGTTCAACTCCAGCCTTGAAGGCAATACCAGGCGCGCAATCGATTTGCATGAAGGTGATGAATTGGATGAGGACGCCTTCAAGACGCTCATACGCGCCGCTGCGGCCCTGAACAAATCATTGGCCCGATAGCGAATCAGCACTCAGGCGAAAATGTTCCTACAGGCGAGAACAAGTGTCGGCACGACTTCTAGAGATTGCTTTATCCACGCAATGGTTTGTATCAGGGCACGCGTTTACGCGTGCCGCAAAGCGTTAACGTTGAGCGGGCTTTTAGCCCCTGAGAGCACTTCAGTCGCAGGCCGGCAATAAATCCATCTCCGGTTCCGCAACCTGTACATTCTGCTCTGTCGCATGTCCGCTCAGCAGCTCCTCAAAGAACCTCTCCACGCTGGCCAGGATGGCCGGTCCCGTATGCGCGTCATAGCATGCGCGGCGCAACGCATTGCCACCCGGGATTCCATGCGTGAACCAAGCCACAAACTGCTTCATCTTGCCCGGTGAGCCGTGCATAGTTTCATCCACCAGCATTTTGAAATACGTGCGGATCATCTGGTAACGATCGGCTTCGGTTGGCTGGTCGTAGCATCCGGTTTCTGCATGCTGCCGAATCTGGCGGAATATCCATGGATTTGACGCAGCCGTGCGCCCGATCATCACGCCATCGCAACCAGTCTGCGCCACCATGGCAATGGCATCTTCCGACGTCCGTATATCGCCGTTCCCGACCACGGGAATCTTCACCGCGTCTTTTACCGCGGCAATCCATTCCCAGCGCGCATTGCCGCTGTACCCTTGCTCGCGCGTGCGCGCATGCAGCGCCACGCCATTTAAGCCGCAGTCCTCGGCCATTTTGGCCAGCGGAACGCACACGATATTTTCATCATCCCAGCCCAGCCGGAATTTCACAGTAAACGGGATTTCCACCGCGGCGCGGACCGCTTCAAAGATCGTGCCGATCACAGGCAAATCCTTCAACAGGCCTGAGCCGCCGTTGCATTTGACCACTCGCTTTGCAGGACAACCGAGATTGAGATCGACCAGGTCAAAGCCGGCATCTTCCACTATCTTGGCCGACTCAGCCAGCGTGTAAGGATCGCTGCCAAAAAGCTGCGCGGAAATGGGATGTTCGTCCTCGTAGAAAGTCAGATAGCGTTTGCGCTTGGATTCACGCGTACGGAAAAGGCCGTCAGCCGAGGTGAATTCTGTCATCAAAAGGCCGCAGGCGCTTTTTTCGAAAACCGCCGAGGGCTTCTGCTCGTGACAATTGAGATCCTGCACCTGATGCAGCTCTGACGTGGCGATATCGCCGTGAGCGGCTTCAGGAACCGCCATCACGTCCTGCGGGCTGCGCACGAAGCTCGCATTGCGAATAAACCGACGGAATACCGTGTCCGTCACGCCCGCCATTGGCGCAAGAATCGTTGCCGGGGCAATGCGCACACGGCCAATCTGGAGAGACTCCGGCACCTGCGCCCCTTGCGGTGCGATAGTGCTGTTGGCCGGATTTTCCCAGAATTTCTTCACAAACTAAGTTTACCCCCACCACGGAGACACAGAGGCACCGAGAAAAGACGCAACACAAAAGTACATACCGCCACTATTGACTCCTGGAACTCGAAACCGCTCAGCGTCTCCTAAATCCTGATTAGCCAAGCCCTGGTTTTCTCCGCGTCTCCGTGGTGAAAATTGGGTTTTTCCGCACAAAATAAAGCCCCCGCCGCGGCGGAGGCCTCAATCAAACTTGCGGCCTTATTGCTTGGTGGCCTCTGCGGTTTTCGCTGCCTGCGCCTTGCCGGCATCGGACTTCGCATACTTGCGGCGGAAGCGCTCGACGCGTCCGGCGGTGTCCACCAGCTTCTGCTTTCCGGTAAAGAACGGGTGGCAGTTCGAGCAGATTTCAAGGTTAATAGCGCCCTTGTGGGTGGACCGGGTGGTAAACGCGTTTCCGCATGCACAGTGCACTTTTGTTTCTTCGTACTTAGGATGGATTGCTGGCTTCATTGCCCTCTGATACCTTTCGCGGTAAAACGTTATTTTACCTGAAATTAGCCTGTTTTGGCTAGATATGCCGACCTGTTTTGATGAAACTGCGCGGCGAAAGATTCAGCTGAAACGTGGCCTTTAGGTTAAGCCAACAGTTTCAGCCTGATACCTGGCATTTTCGTCACTCTGTAATCGTCACCCTCTTGGAACGCCCGTCGAATGCGACAGTCCAATTTCGGAGAATGTCTCTCCCTATCAAACAGGCATAGTGTCGCTCCTTAGCGAACACCGTCGAAACGATCGGGATGGGATCTAAGGGTCTCAGATCGGTACCAGGAAAGCTGATCGCGCCAGCATGTACTCCACAGCGATGTGTCGCGCCAATGGCCGTTATCTCGAATTCAGCACTCGTCTGAAAGAGCCTGCAATAATTGGCAAAAGTCTTGCTGATTACGGTGATGGATGCACCGGTATCCAGGAGTGCCCTCATTCGCACAGGTGCAGGATATTCAAGGCCGATTGCCCGTCCGGCCTCGATAACATCGCGTGAATTCATTACGACAACGTCAATGCATGGCCCGGGATCAGTCGGATCGAAAGGATCCCAACTAAGATCAACGCGAGCCATGCTATGAGACAAAATATACAGGCTCGGTGTTCCACACCTGCTTCACCAGGAACTCCCGGCGAACGCCAAACTTCTGCAGGCCAGCCTTGAAAGCATCCGCATAACTCTTGAAAAAGCCTTCTGCGATCACGTCATCTTGGATTACGACATACTCGCCGGGGTGAGAGCGCGACCACTCCTTGCGGTGCTGTTCGAACACCGTGAGCTCTCTCGAGAAAGCGTCAGTCGTCGCCATCTGAATCCCTCCGAATATCGTGCGGTACGTTGGCTCAGAACCTAAAATTTGGCCGTTGCTGCGTTGAACAAAGTAATCATGTAGCAACGTGAAGACGCAGTCAACAGCAATTTGAGCACGAGTCCTCGAGCGAAGCACATCCTGATGATGCTCAACGAACTTCGGTTTGTCTCACTGCGAAGAACGAAGCTCCATACGCTCGATAGCGAAATCCGGCGCGCCAAGAGCGACAAAGGGCACGACCATCCACGCGATTATGGAGCTTTGACTCCCACTGGCGTAAAATCGATTATTTAGCTTAGTCATTCAGCCCAGCCTAGGAGCCTAGCTTCATGATTCGCAATGACATCCTTCAGAAGTTCCCTGACCTCTTTGGCGCCAAAAAAGTAAACGGCCGCGACGTAAACGTCCAGGAAACCATCACCACGCTCACCCGCGAGCTGCGGCCGGAGATCGCCGCTGCATTGACGACCCGCCGCCAGATTCTTGAGTCGCCTGCGCCCGTGCGTGAGAAATATGGCTGGCCAAAATGGGAAGAAAAGTTCGAGGACCCCATCAGCGGCAAGCCATGGACCTATCGCCAGATCGTGCAGGGCTTGATCGATAACTTCCTCGGCAAAGAGAGTGATGTCCGCTGGCGGCTTAATGACGAAGTGCCTGTCCCCAAAGATGCCCATCCATTGAAAAACCCTGGGCTGGAGCTCACTGGCCCTTGGCATCCGCTGGATATGGCGTTCAACGCGCTCAACAGCCCCGCGCCCATGAACATGCCGGACTTTGAAGACGCGTCACCCACGCATTTCCTTCCCGATGGCACGCCCAGCAACGTGCCTGTGGGCGTTTTCGCCGCGTTGCAAAATGCCAAGGAGATTTTTGCCGGCCGATGGACCGGTAAGCCTTATGAAGTGGTGAAGAAGGGAAAGACGCGCGCTTACAACATCACCAAGCCTCCCGCGCAGTGGCCCACTCGCTTTGGCCGTCCACCCGGACTGCATATTAACTACGATCACGTCACTGTCGATGGCCGCCCGGCGGCTGCCACCATCGTCGTGACCACGCTCTGGGCGTTCAATAACTATGACTCGCTCAAGAACGCTGGTAGCGGCGTCTATTTCTACATTCCCAAACTGCAGACGCCCAAAGAAGCGCTGATCGTGGAAAAGATTTTGTCGCGGCTGGAAAGCATGATTGCCATTCCCGCAGGCTCCATCAAGATCAAGATGCTGTATGAAGAAGGCAATGCCGGCCGCACGCTGCCTGCCATTGCGTGGACTCTGCGCCGCCGCCTGCTGGGCACCAACGTGGGCCGCTGGGACTACCTGGGCAGCCTGATTGAGATGTGGAAAGACGATCCCAAGGGCGTCTATCCCGATCCGCAATCCATCGGCATGGCCTCGCCCAACATGATTGCCTACCAGCGCTTCAACGCGCTTATGATGCTGATGGGCGGTATGAAGAACGGTGAGCTGGAAAATGCCGCGCCTATCGGCGGCATGGCCGCAGTAATGATTTACCAGGCCAGCGATCCCTACGGACGCTCCCGCTACAATCCGCTCGCCCTGCGTGCCATGGTGATCGACAAACTGCGTGAACGCATGCTCGGCCTGATCTTTGTCCCCGACGAGCCGCTCGCCGCCAACCAACAACCCACGCTCGATGACATCCTGGCCAAGCGCGTTAAAGGCCATCTTTATGACGTTTACCGCCAGAGTTGGGTGGCCAGCCCGGAAAAAGACTATGTCGCTGCGGGAAATGCGCCGTTGCAGGCCAAGGTTGAGCAGCTTCAGGCCATTATTGACGCGCCCAAAGAAACAACCAAAGTAAAAGAACAGGCTGTACCCACGGCCACCAGCGGCCTGAGCGACGCTGAGCGTAGCGTGCTCGAATCGCGAGGCTTGGTGAATCTGCAAGGCAAGATCACTCCGCAGGTCATCACCAAAGAATCCCTGGACACGCCGGAAAAGCTTCTTTCGCCTGAATGCTGGGAAGCGATCTATGGAATTCCCAAAGGCGACATCACCATTGAGCGCATTCAGCACGCGTTTTATATGGCCGCGAACTACGGTTTCCAGATCCTAAACGGCAACTTTGCTGCCGCCATTGACGATTACGAGCTCAAGCTGCGCTTCATGAATGACCTGGCCACTTACCGTATCGATGTCTCGTGGCTCTGGACTTTGCTGCGCCATCAGGCCGTCATCACCAAAGATGGCTACCTCAAGCGCCCGGCCATGACGGAAGACGGCGTTGAGCCGGCGGATAATGCCGAGCACGTAAAAGCGGGCACTCGCTTTACCAGAGACTTGTTCGACAAACTCTGGAAATACCACAATGAGTGGACACAGGCATTCTTTGCCGAGCAGGACCGTCGGGGCGAGCGTGGCCGCTTTGACCGCGAGAAAGCTACTCTGATCATGGAAATGTTGATGAAGCAGCTGCCTTCTCCCCGCTACATCCAGCACAGCGCGCGCGTGCTTTTCGTTGTTGGCCAGGCCAGTAAGCAGGAAGGCAAGCAGATGCTGGAAGCCATCTTCGACCTCACGCGTGAAGAGGCCGTTAAACGCGTCCAGGCAGGCGCCCTGAGCCCTGCGGCCCTCGCGGCACACGATTACGTGTTCGATATCTTCCCTGAAGGCGGAAAGCAGTTAGCGCCTTCAAAGGGAAACGCTGCGGACTAAAATACGCCACACGTCATGCATCGCACGGCGATTGCTTCTGATCTGCGTGTATCTCTTAAAACAACGTCATCTCGAGGGCCGTAAGCGAGCGCAAGCTTTCTTCATTGCGTGAGCAGGCCCGAGAGACCTTGTGTTTGGTTTTGAACATAATGGCATACCACCAACAGTGCATCGTCTGTGTAAATCCTGTGCACAAGTAGAATTCCCTCTCTGCTGAGGCTCACCCGATGTGTGCAAATGGTGGTATTTTCATAACTAGAGATTCCTCGATCATGGCAACGCAGCATCAATCGCAGCCCGCAGAAGCTTGCCCCGTATGTGACGGCACTGGCTGGAAGCAAGTTGCTGTCCCGGGCAAAGCCAGCCGCATGACGCGGTGCGATTGCCGCATCTCCGCGCGCAACCAGCAACTGCTGGAAAAAGCCGGCATTCCCGCCCGTTACAAGAACTGCACGCTGGCCAACTTCAACCTTGAGCTTCATGAGATTTCTCTCTCAGTCAGAAACGCCCATCGTGACGCGCAGCGCTTTGTGCAGGAGTATCCGCTGGAAAAACAGGGCATGCTGCTGATCGGGTCCATCGGTGTAGGCAAGACGCACCTGGCCGTCGGAATGATTCAGGCATTGATGCAGGATAAAGGCGTGCCCTGCCGTTTCTGCGACTATCGCGAGTTGCTCAAGGAAATCCAGAACTCTTACAATCCGGCGGTGCAAGCCACAGAGTTGGAGATTCTGCGCCCCATCCTTGAAGCTGAAGTGCTGGTGCTGGACGAACTGGGAGCGGTGAAATCTTCAGAATGGGTCTGGGACACAGTCAGCTATATCCTGAACAGCCGCTACAACGAGAAGAAGACCACCATCATCACCACGAATTTTCCTGATGGCCCATCTGGCAAGGCTGAAAAAGAAATCTCCCGCCTAAAGAAGTCTCGCGAAGAAGAAGACGCTCGCTCCGCCTCACGCGAGGAAACATTGGGTGACCGCATCACAGACCGTATGCGCTCCCGCCTGCATGACATGTGCCGTGTCCGCACTATGAAAGGCCCGGACATCAGGACACTTCACAAAACCAGAGCCTAAACTCGTTTCTACGTTTTCTGTTTCGCTGATATGTCTGTCGCTTACTTCTTCTAAGAATATAAAGACTTATATCTATATAAATACAGTAGTAGTAGCAGATGCCTGTGGAAGGTTCGGATATTGTGCCAACAGCAATGGATACAGCCGATGATGACTCCACAGGGTGTGAAGAAGCGGACTTGGAATCTGATGACCGTGTGAGAAAAATGACGGAACAAACGATAGGGCCTTCGCTTTCCAACCAAATCCACATTGCGAATCGTGGTTTCCAAAGGAAGCAGTGGAAATCACGATCGCCGCATCCACTTACCCTTTAAAGACGGCCAGGAAACAGCGACATGTTTTCCGCAACTCCAGGAATCCCGCTCTGGAAAACGCAGAAACAACCCTTTCCTGCCATTTACATTCCAGATGCGCACCAGCATTGTCCTGTGCCAGACTGAATAAGCCAATGTAGTTTTGTGAGCAGGTCCTGAAACATTGCTGACGCATTCCATTTCGTTCTCGCCCGATCATGCTGCGGATTTCTTTGGCCAATTCCCCGCGGCTCCGGCAGTCTTTGCCCTGCACGGAGCGGATGAGAACGCAGAGCCATATGTCAGCAAGACCGCCAATCTCAGGAAACGTCTGCAGCGGTTGTTGGCTCCGCCGGAGTCACAGTCCAAGCGGCTGAACCTGCGTGAGCGCACGGCCACAATCGAGTACTCGCTTAGCGGATCAGACTTTGAGTCCGTGCTGCTGCTGTATCGAACCTTGCGCCAGGAATTTCCGGACACATACCAGAAGCGCCTGCGTCTGCGACCCGCGCCGGTGGTCCGCTTGAATCTGCAAAATGAATATCCGCGTGCTTATGTGACCACGCGCATTGGCAAGCTGGGCGGCCGCTCGCTCTATTATGGCCCTTTCCGCTCGCGCGCCGTGGCAGACAAGTTTCTCAATGACTCGCTTGACCTGTTCAAAATGCGCCGCTGCAGCTTTGACCTGAATCCCGATCCCAGTTTTCCCGGCTGTGTTTACTCAGAGATGAAGATGTGCCTGGCGCCATGCTTCAAAGGCTGTACCGACGAGGCTTATGCCGCTGAAGTTGCGCGAGTGCAAGAGTACTTTGATTCCGGCGGCCAGTCCTTGCTGCGGGAATTAGAAGCGGAAAGGGAGCGCCTCTCGGCTGAACTGGACTTTGAAGCCGCCGCGGCGCAACACGCAAAAGTTGCCAAGATCAAAAGCATTCTTTCCGCATGTGACGACATCTGCGGACGCCTGGACCGTTTAGACGCGGTGATCATTCAACCGTCGGCCGAAGCAAAATCCGTCGCACTGTTTCGGTTCCATGGCGGTGAACTCGTCGGCCCGCAACCGGTGTCAATGGAATCAGAAATTATCGGATTAAAAGACAGCGAGCCTGAAAAGAAAGAACCAAAAAACGGCGCATCAGAAGAACACGCCGCGCTCATCGAGGATCCCAGCCAGCCGCAGGAAGCACAGCCAGAGCCGCTGTCCGCACAGACACTCGATAGCCGCATCCGCGAAGCGATGGAATCATTAGTGACCGGTGGCAGCCATTCGGCCCAGCGCTTCAGCGAAGAGGTGGCCATCCTTAAGCGCTGGTACTATCGTAGCCACAAATTGGGAGAGATATTCTTTGCCAATGATCGCGGCGAGCTTCCACTGCGCAGGATTGCTCGCGGAGCTGCGCGAGTATATCGCGGAGAGAAAGAAGCGCCTGTTTTGCCGCCGATAGAGGAACAGCAGCCATCATGAAATCTCAAGTCCACAAACTGCGTTCTCAGGAGGACGGCAAATGCGCAAACAGTTGAGTGCTCCGGTTTCCTTGATTGTTATCGTCATTGGATTAACTTTGATCTATTACGCTTTTCACTCCAACGGCTGGACGTGGAACGGCGATGTGACACTGAGCTACGTTTATCGAAGCATGCTCACCCAGTCACGAGTCCTGGTAATCGGAGGGTTTGTCCTGAGCGCCTGGGGTGTGGGAAGTCTTATCAACGCGCTTTTGGCCGGAAGACAAAATGATCAGCTTCCGCCTTCAGCCTAAATCCGGCGCCGCAAATGTGATCGGGTCACCAAGCCCTCATGCGCGAGTCGTCCTGGCTGAGCTCTTCCTGTAAATCACCCTTATTCCTTCCCGCCAGCGTTCGTCCACGCCGATGAGCGACCATTCAATCGCCAGTGAAAAATAACGCAATACTGTATCAGTAGCGGGATGCACTCTTAGCGAAGGTGCGATCAGCATTAGCAACGGCGGCCGTAGCGAGAGCTGCATGCCACCAAAATATCCATATTGCTGGAACTCACCGCGGCTATGATGCCAGAGGACTCGCGCCCAATAATCAAGGCCCTGGAGCGGCAAGTGCATGTCTTCGTCAGCCTTCAATTCCAGCACTGCGAGTCGCGCATCTCGGGTGCAGGTCAACACGTCAATCATCGCGCGATCTGAAGCGGAAAATGCCGGTACCTGTGAATAGACATGAGCGGGATCAAGGCTGGAATCCACGGCAGAAACATTCTTGAAGATCAAAGATTCCAGCCAGCGTTCGGGATACATGCGCCAGAGCGGATCGCGGCGGTCGCCATTCGGGCTGCGGGCATCCACCACTGTTCTTATGAACTCCGCGAACACCGGCTCGGTTTCGTTGTTCAAGCGCGTTTCGTATCCCGGCGGACCAAAGATAACTTCTTCTGACACTTGAAATGTTCCCGGCGCATTGGCCAGTCTCACCCGCGCAAGCTCGAATCCGTGGAGACGTAACGACAGCTCGGTGGCAGAAATGACTGCGATCTCAGCTTGCGGCGCGAGCGCCATAATCTTGCTGACCGTTGCAGCAAAACGTGAGTGCACCTGGGTGGTCTCCGGCAGGCGCACAAGCCGGGTCTGTATGTTGCCGTGATCAGAAAGATCGATCTGGGTTGAAGATTCGTCCCGCTCGTCGAATTCAAACAATTGAAACTTTGCTGCGGCATGGTTGAGATGCGCCAACCGAATCTGCACCGTCGCTGAAGTCTTCGGCGGAACGTAAAGCCGCAAGCCTTCCACCAGAGACCGTCCGGCCTCACGTTCGCGGCAGGCATCCAGCCAGAGCAGGCCAAAGGTAAGCGCCGCATCTACTGACGCCTGGGTTTCCTGCTGGTTCACGCCCATCACGGCGAATGCGCTACGGCCTTTGCGCACCAGACCGCGCGCGTACACCGGAGAAAAGCTGCGTTCAAGATCCATGGAAGTGGAAAGCCTGGTCTTATCCAGCGACCAGCCCGGCATCTCGCGGCGCAAAGCGCGCTCCAGCAGACGTGCATAGCGGCTGCGCGCGGCTTTCTGCGCCGTTGGTGGACGGCGATCACGGTCGCGACATATCTCTATCTTGATGGGACGCGCCTGCCCAAAGCGCCGAGCGGTCAACGTCAATGTGCCGTTCCTTAACTCAGCATCAAGCACTTGGCGAACCACATTGCGCTCCGGCGACCACAGATGCAGCAGACACCGGTCTTTTTCCGAGGACAACGAGTACTGCGCCGTTTCCAGATCAAACAGCACCTGCCCATCTTCCAGCACCACGGCGCTGCGGGCTTCAGAGAGGAACTCCTGGAGCGTGCGTGCGAGCAGGTCAGGACCCATTTAAGCTTCCGATCCAGTCAGAAACAGGCTGAACTATTTCACGATCAGGGTCACCGGAGTCGAGGCACTCGCGTTTGGGCTGGTTGCATTCACCGTGACCGTGTAGGTTCCCGCCTGTGTACCTTGTGGATTCTGCACAATTGGCGGGCCACTGCTTCCGCCTCCGCCGCAGCCGGAGAGTGCAGCCAGTAGCAGGAGCCCACTCAGGGCCAGCACCGGTTTAAGCCTTCTACCCTGTGCCACGCGATGGCGCAGGCTGATGGTCGCCAGTATCGTTGTAACCAGGAGAAGCAATGGGAACAGGAGCTTGTAATTCCCCGGTCCTGTGCGGAAATCCATCACGCCCGCCGTCCGCGCAGTAGTGTTAATCGTCATTGTGACTGCCACGCCGCCAACTCCGGCAGGAACGGAGGCACGGTCGAAAGAGCAGGTTGCAGCGGTCGGCAATCCGCTGCAGCTCATGGTGGCGGGGCCGGCGACTGTCAACGGGTTTACATTGAGCAAATAGATGGCCGGTGTTCCGGCGTTAACCGTCTGTGGGCCCACAGAACCAATGCTTAGCATGGGCTGTATATTCACGAACTCAGAACTGGTGTTGTTAGCGCTGTTTCCATCGCCGCCGCCAGAAACGGTTTCGCCCACAAGGCCGTTAGCTGGCGCGTTCTTAGCGAAATCCACTGTAACGTTGATCTGGAAAATGCCAAGAGCTGTCAGAGCATCGGAGCGGGTGCAGGTGAGCGTACTGAGCGTGCAATTCCAGCCGGAACCGCTAATTGCTGAAGCAGTCAGGCCGGTGGTGAGAGTGGTAACGGCGGTCATGATCCCGTTGGAAGAAACGTTCCCGTTGTTTTCAATGAGAATGGTGTAGTTGAGGCCTGTATCCCCCTCCGCCGCAAATGCTGTTCCGGCAACTGAAGGCGACAGGTCTACAAGGGGTGTGGCGATCGTGGTGGGATCACTGAACGTATTGTTGGCTAAATTGGTGTCGCCGCCCCCGGACACCGTCACCGTGTTGACCACGCTGGTGGGCGCGTTGGCGGCAATACTCACCGTAATAAAGATCGGTGCATAGCTATCGTTGATCACGAGAGGCGTCGATTGCGTGCATGTGGAGGTCGCGCCCACCGTGCACGTCCAGCCGATTCCGCTGACGTCTGTCGCCGTCAGGCCCGTAGGCAGCGTGTCTGAGACAGTGACCGCGCCGGAAGTTGTGGCCGTTCCCACGTTAGTGATATCAATCCGGTAAAAGCCGCCGGTCTGGCCCTGCACAAAGTTGTTCACTGAATGGTTCATGAAGAGGGCGAGGTCAGGATGGGGCGGCGGCAGAATCACCGTGGGGTCCTGCGTTAGGTCGTTGGCCGTATTGACCTCCCCGCCACCAGAAACCGTTGCTGTATTAATTACATTTGCCGGCGCACCCAGAGGCACATCCACGGTCACGGTGATCTGCGGATAGGAAGAGAATGCAGCCAATGCATCGCTACGCGTGCAGGTAAGAGTTGCCAAAGTGCAACTCCATCCCGTTCCACTGATGGCTTTTGGAATGAGACCGGTAGCTGGCGGTGTGTCCACCATGGTTACCGTTCCTGAGGTCGCCAGACTTCCCGGGTTCTGAACGGTGATGATGTAAGTGGCGCCAGTTTCCCCCTGGAAGAAGTTCCCATTGATAGGGCCGACGTGACCCATGCCCACCTCTAGGTCAGGACCTAGTACGGTGGTGGGATCAGAGGCTGTATCGTTGGCAATATTTGTTTCTCCGCCGCCGGAAACGGCGGCCGTATTCGTCACCGGCGACTGGGCATTTGCCGCCACGTTCACAGTCAAAGTGATTGCCGGATAGCTGCTTCCAGCTGCCAGCGCATCGGCGCGCGTGCAAGCCAGTGTGCCCAAAGTACAAGACCAGCCTGTTCCGCCGATTGCGGTGGCCGTTAGCCCGCTCGGTAGAGTATCAACCACGGTGACAGTCCCCGACGTTGGCCCATGGCCCACATTGGAAGCCGTGATCGTGTAAGTGGCGCCCGTTTGTCTGACAGAAAAGTTTCCTGTGTGGCTCTTGCGGATCGTCAGGTCCGGCGTGGTGTTTACATTTGTCGTCGTCGTACCAGTAAACCCTGCCGAATGCGTATCTGTGACCGTGATCGTCTGGTCACCGAGGGTCTTCAGGGTAAAAGAAAAAACGTGTGCGCCCACGTCGGTCGGCAGGAAAGTGTGATCGGCCGGCAAAACGGCCTGGGCATCTGAACTGGTGAAATGGACTGTTCCCGTGTAGCCGGTGAGCGGGAATGGACTTACGCTGCTTTGGATGGTCAGCGTCGCGTTAAAGGGCAATGATGGGACTACGCCTCCCGACGGCGCAGTTATGTTGAATACCGGCGGTGCATCCACGCAATCATTTTGCACGTTAGAAAATTCCTGCTGCACCACATAAGTAGTAATACCGGCATTCACAACGGCACCCTGCCCAACGCAGATATCGCCAATTTCCGCCAGAGGATTGGCAGCCGGATTAGGGTCATACCAGGCCAGTGGAGGCGCTGTAGTGCTGGCGGACCCAACCTGCGCGTCGGTAACAGCTTCAGACATTTCATGGCTGGTCACCTCAGTTACGTTATCGAACATGGCCGGATTGCCGCCGCAGCCATTTGCGCACGCGCTTGGAGGAGCGAAATCCGGCTCAACTCCGTAGGGCACCAGTTTTGGGCTCAAATTTGCCGGCGTATTGCTGTGATAAGCGCAGAATTGCACACAGCTTTTTGTAGCCGCATCAAGTGTAATCGTGACTCCGGGTGGAAAGTAGATCATGTAGAAGGAGTTCACGTTCCCCTGGATATCGGTTACCGGCTGCGGCAAGTTCCCGGCAGTGATCTGACGCGCCAACTCAGCCGCCACTTGGGCATCTGAGACGGCACACGCCGTCGGTCCGGGACAAACCGAGGGTGTGATGGTGAATTTTCCGTCGAACACCCCATGTCCAATCGTCTGGTTGCTGCTTGTTGCGGGTATTCCCGCGCCGGTAACACCGACCGTGCTGTACTCTGACAGCAAATCGTAATATCTGCTCGTAGTGATATCGGTAAAGAACTGCCCAATGCCGGGTGTTCCGGTAATGGCGGTGTTTACGTTAGGCCCCCAGAATACGGCCACAGTGTGGATGTTTGAGATCACCGGCCCGCCCCAATAGGTCAGGTGGGCGCCGGCGGGAGCAGAGCCCTTTTGGATCGCGCTGTTCACGTTTCCAAACGGCACAATGTGAATTAATCCCTGCGCTTGGCCGGCATCGATCACAGGTGCTCGCTGAATTTGCGCCGAATCACCGGATGTGTTCTGTCCGGCCGCCGGTTCGTTACGAGCCTGCGAATCAACCGGTTTGTCCTGCGCGAAAGTACTAGTCAAGAATCCCGAAAGCACAATGAGAAGGCACACCAATGCCACTGATCGAAAAGTAAACATACGAACAGGCGAACGATCAGAAACTCGCGAGGGACGCAAAAGGTTGGACACAGAACTCCTTATCGGCTTCACGGGTAGCGAAGGCACGAACTGAAAGGTAGGTGATGAAGTTTACGAAGCAGAGTTCCTGATCGTCAATTGAAAAATGCGCAAATCGAGGGGTGTAAACGTCTTTAAGGGACTCTATAAGGCTTGAAATCAATCCAGGGCTTAGCGAAAGGCCTTACGGAACTATCGAGTACCGGCAAAGTGCCATAGATTTTGTTGGTATGTTTTATGCACTAGGTCAATAAATGATCTTGTCCGGCTTGGATTTCCATGCCTGAAATGGCGTCAACGCATGCTCATGCTGAAGCTGTGAAATTGGCAACTGCTGTTTCTGGTATGGCATGCAGATTTGCCCTTTGATGAATGAATCATCAAAACCTGCGTCTGCGGCAGCCGCGGCGGTGGCTACAAAGTATACGTGTGCCGGCCGTGACCAGTAGATCGCTCCCAGGCACATGGGACACGGCTCACAACTGCAATAAATCTCGCATCCGGTAAGCTCAAAGTGGTTTAACACACGGCAGGCGGCGCGAATGGCCACAACTTCGGCATGGGCCGTGGGGTCTAGCGTTGCCGTAACCTGGTTCACGCCGGTGGAGATGATCTGGCCATCCTTCACCACCATCGCGGCAAACGGGCCGCCGCCACGCGAGACGTTTTCCGTGGCCAGCCGAATCGTTTCCGCGATCAGTTCGATTTGGTCCATCCTGTTTCCTTATGATTAATCGGCATGATTGAACTGCGGCTCGTCTCTAAGCCAGATGCCTTGGCTTCAGGGTCTGGTCTAGATAAGCCAGGTAACCGCACAGCAGGCGATACGTGTCGTAATAATTGTTAGGGCGAAATTGCGTCGTCGCGCCCGTGGTGACGTTCTGCTGCGTCAGCGAGTGAATCGTGATCTGCGGGATATGCTGCGCTGCAAACGGATCGGAATCCGTGGCTCCTGCGGCAGCAATATCAATCTGGCTGGCAGAAAGTTTCAGCGCATACACCATGACAATTAGGGAATGGACCAGGTCTTTATCGGAATGCGCTGTCCAGACCTTTGTGGGAGAAAGGCCAAGCGCATCCAGATTGATCATGGCTTCAGCCCGATCCAGCTGCGTATGGCCCAGGTGGCTTACAAAAAACTGAGCGCCTACGGGGCTGGCGCCGCTATCGGCAAATGCCACGAATAGAAAACTGTGACTGCGCTTTCTGTTGCGCAGGCTCTGGTAGAGCGCCGGAAGGACCGCGGCTCCGCTCCAGTTATCCAGCGGGCGCTGCGCCGATGAATTGCGGTCATAGTGCGCACCAACAATGACCATATCTTCATTGTCAGTGCCAAGCCGGCAGATAATGTTGGGAGTATCAACGCCATCCACCTTTTGCTCCGTCAGAGAGTTTCCATTGCAACCCGCGTTACTGAAGAGTTCTTTCAATTTTTCAGCCCGGGTTGCATTGGTCTCTGGAATGGTCTTCATGCGCTCCAGGACTGCGGCTTTTTCGGCAGGGGTGAATTGGACCCTCTGAGCCGGAGAGGCCTGGCACAACACAAGGATCAGAACTGGGCAAATCAGAGCCTTCCCGCGCATGGTCAGGCTATCTTACACGGCAAGCGGGACTGTCTTGAAATCGGAAGGCCAGCGCTACGCGGCTTTGAAGGTCATCTTACCTTCAACCTTATCCACATAAGCCCAGGGCACGTTGGGATCATGGGTGAACATGGTGAGCCATTTTTCTGAAATCGCGCGCGCATAATATCGCTTGCGATTATCAAGCACCTCCATGGGAAAAAGGTCATAGGCCATGGCCCATGTGGGTTCAAGATGCCATGTAGTGGGAATGAGATCGGAGATATAACAGGCTGTCTTGCCTCCGCTGCGGACATATACCGCCCACATGTTCCGTGTGTGCCCGGGCCACACTTCCACTGAAATGCCAGGAACAATTTCCTGTTCCTGGTTGCCGCCGAGCAATGTCATCTGCCCATTGCGGATCAGCGGATCATAGTTGTCACTGATGTAGCTGATGCGGTCGCGCTCCGTTTGCAACTGGCCATGTTCCCATTCGCCCTTGGGGGCAAAGTATCTGGCATTGGGAAACGTGGCCACCGCCGCGCCGTCTTTGTACACGGTATTCCAGCCGCAATGATCGAAATGCAGGTGCGAATTAATCACGACGTCGATTTCTTCCGGCTTGGCGCCTGAGTCGCGCAAGCTTTCCAAGAGCTTCTCTTCAGGTAGAAAAAAGCTTTTGAGCCTGTCAGACAGCTTGTTTCCAATGCCGGTTTCAATCAACACAGTGTGTTTGCCGGTACGGACAAGCACGGAATTACAGCTGACGCGGATACGGTTCAGGTCGTCCGCGGGGACCTTGCGCTGCCACACCATTTTTGGAACGATGCCGAAGAAAGCGCCGCCGTCGCCCACATAGGTTCCGTCCGACAGAGAAGTCAGCTGAAAATCGCCCAATGTGATGGTCTGGCTCTTCAATGTCGGCTACTCCGTCCCCAGGAGCTCGCGGTGGAATTGCTCCCGTATGCGGGTATACAGGTGGACGCGGGTTCCCGGACCGGAGATGCTATGCGTCTTGCGCGGATAAAGCTGCAAATCAAACTGCTTGCCCGCGTTAATGAAGGCATTGATCATCTGCATGGTGTTCTGCATGTGAACATTGTCGTCACTGGTTCCATGGACCTCAAGCAGATGGCCCTTGAGGTTCGTCGCATACGTGATTGGTGAGCCCTTCTTGTAGCCTTCTTCATATTGCGGCACCAGGCCCGCGTAACGCTCCGTATAGATGGAATCGTAATCTCTCCAGTCAGTCACCGGAGCGACGGCAACCCCAGCCTTGAAGCGATCAGAGTGCGTCATGGCCTCAAGCGTCATGTATCCGCCATAACTCCAGCCCCACCATCCCATGCGAGAACCATCCAGCTGCGGGAATTTTTGCAGCGCCTGGTCGATAGATGCGAGCTGGTCCTTCAATTCAACTTCACCAAAATTGTGGATCAATGCTGCGGCGAACTTCTTGCCACGCGCGCCCATGCCACGGTTATCGACCACCAGAATGGCAATGCCATCGCGCATGAGGACCTGGTTAAAGAGAAAGTTCGCGCCGCCCCACATGTCGCGGACGCTCTGCCCGTGCGGGCCGCCATAAGGATTATTGAGCAGAGGCACTTTTTTCCCGGCGCTGTCCGGCGGCAGGTAAATAATGCCGCGAAGCACGGTGCCATCTTCAGCCTTGAAGTCAACAAACTTCGGCGCAATCAAGTTGAGCGATTCAACACTCTTTGACCGCCAGAAAACATCGCAGCTTCCGCCAACATGGCAGAAGGAAAGTTGCGGTGGCGTCATTAAAGATGAAAAATGATCGACAAAATACTGCCCGTTTGGTGCCAACTTGGCCTCATGCGTGCCGCCTTTCGTCAGGCACTCAAACGCGCTGCCATCAAGCTTTACGCTGCAAAGATGCCGCTGGCGATCGTCGCCGGCGTTGGTGGTCACGAAAAGCGTATTCCCCACCTCACCTTCAACATCAAATACTTCGAAATCTCCCTTGGTAATCTGGTTGACGAGCTTGGCATCCGCGAGAACATTGGCTTTGTCGAACGAGTAGAGATAAAGATGGGTGTGGCCGTCGCGCCAGCTTGGCCAGGTAAACCTGTCGCCGGACTTCAGGAATTGCAGATTGTTGTCAGTCTCAATCCACGTATCGCTCTTTTCGGTGAGCACCCGCCGCGACTTGCCACTGACTGCGTCAATAAAATAGAGATCCAGCTGATTTTGTGCGCGGTTGAGCACCGTGGCCCAGATCACATAATCGTTTACCCAGCCAAAGCGCGGCATGTAGATGTCTTTGTCGTCAGTCAGGTGAAACCACTTCACGGCCCCGCCGCCGGCGTTCACCACGCCAAGCTGCACCTGCGGATTGGGATCGCCTACCTTGGGATATTTTTCCTGATACACCGTGGGGTGCTGCGGAATGAAGTCCGTAATGGGATACGTTGGGACTTTCGTCTGGTCCATTTGCAGCAGCGCAATCCTTCTTGAGTCCGGCGACCAGAAATAATTGCTGCGGACCTCCAACTCTTCGCTATAAACCCAGTCCACTTCGCCGTTCAGCAGATTGTCGTCGCCATTTGTGGTGAGCGCCTTCTCCCCGCCGCCATCAATATGCTTTACCACCAGATTGTGCTTGCGAATATATGAAACGCTCTTGCCATCGGCGGAAAACTTAGGATCGGTGGCTGATTCGCCTTGCACGCTCAGCGCGACATATTTGCCCGAAGCCAAGGTGAAGTACCAGAGCTGGCCGTTGGCGTCGAAGAGGATGTGCTCAGAGTCAGGCGCCCAGTGATAGCCCGCTACGCGATAGCGCTCGCGATTGTCCTTCTCGCGATCGTCCTTGGATCCGGTAACCGGCGGCTTCATGGCGGCAATTTTCTCTGATGCCACCAGAACGGCGGGCTTGCCCGAAGTTACGTCAATGTAATAAAGATCGGCCTTATCACCCTGCTCCTGATGCAGAAAATAGGAAACCTTTTTGCCGTCAGAACTCCACTCAATTGTGTCCGGCACGCGCCCGGTCAGCCCGGCAGGGGCAAAAATGGATTGGATAGTCAGCTCTTGCGCGGTGGCAAGGGCAAAGGTGGCCGTCACAAGAAAAATAGAAAGAAAAAGCCTCTTCACAGGTGGTCTCCAGGCAGTGCGATGAAACCAAGAAGTTTAACACTTGGCAATCAGCAGGCGGTACTCGAAGGCGGCGCTCAATCCTCTGATGCCTTCAACGTCCCACCTGCAAATTCCAGCACGAGCGAGTGATTTTTCGCACGCCATGCATTGCCGGCCTGCTGCACTCGTTGCAGCCAAGCACAAACACACGGCAGGCCTCCCTTGACGAGCAGCGTTTCGATAGCGTGTTTTTCTTGACTTGGCACAGCATATACAGTCAGGGAGATCTTGCCAGCAGAGAACTGGGAAAATCCGTGGCCTTCTCCCATGAAATCCGCCCGCATAACTATATTGCCGCTATGCCGCATGAAATAGAACACGTGGAAGACCTCGGTAATAGAAGAACTCACCAGGCCTGCATCCAGAAGAGATCGTTTCAATGGATAGCTTGAGCCGCGCGGTATTTTTGCTTTGGAGAAAGAATATTGCAGGCCTGCGACTGCTGCTTCCGTTGCTTTCATCACGGCTGCTCTTCCATCCGTCTTCTCAGCCTGCGTGACTCATTCAGCAATCCCATGCTGTGCATCAGGTGCTGGAGCGTCACAATCCCAACCAGCCGCTCCTGATCGACCACCGGGATCAGGCTAAGGCCTCGCGAAGTGAGCTTGCGGAAGGCCGAACCAAGCGATTCCGTGCGTGAAGCGATTTCAAAGGCCTTGCTCATTGCGCCCTGAACGTAGCCGTTTCCTTCAGCGCGGAGACGATCCACAATTGTCTGGCGCGTGATCACCCCGACAAGATCGCCGCCCCTGACCACAGGAAAATCATCCTGCAGGCAATGCACGGCCTTGTTTAAGGCGTCTTCCAAGGTGTCCGCTGGTGAGAGGATGGAAAACTCCGTGAGCATGATGTCTTCCATCTGCACGGCCTCCACGACGGTCTGGAACATCACAGTGCGTTCTTCCATTTGGGCGGCGATAAAAATGAAGAAGCCGATCAGCATCAGCCCCTGAATATTCAGGGCGGCCCCGGCCAGCATGAAGAGTCCGGCAAAAATCTGGCCCAGACTGACCGCTCTTCGCGTAGCCAGACGGAAATCCATACGCCGCGCCAGAACCGCGCGCAGGATCCGTCCGCCGTCCAGCGGATAGGCCGGCAGCAGATTTACAACAAATAGGCCTGCATTGATCCAGAAAAAGCTGCTGATCAGGTTCAAAGGTGTAACCAGCGGCGTAACGCGAAGCAAGTGCGCTGTACCCATCGCGAGCACGACTGCAGCGGTTATACCGGCGAGAACCACATTCACCAGCGGCCCGGCTAGTGCGATCAATATCTCTTTGCGCAGATTGCGCGCGCTTTCTTCCTGGAGCGCGGGATCGCCCATCGCCAGCCCGCCGATTGGCAGCAGCACGAAGCCTTTTATGGGAAATCCCTGGCGGGCGGAAACCCATACGTGGCCTAATTCATGCAACATGGCCGAGAGCAAAATCAACCCGGTAACTATAAAAACGCGCGTAATCACTCTAGGGCCGCTGCGGTTCACCTCAACCAGCAGCAGAAAGAGCAGCAGAACCACAAACGTGAGGTGAATGCGGATCTCTCTTCCGCCGAACCTTGCCGTGAATACTGACCAATTTCTCATTGTTTTCTGTCGCTGCGCTCCAAAACCGCTTGGGTGTCTCGCTTTCTTAAAGAATCCTTTCGCTCCTGCGGCAAGCAGCTCGCCGCGCAAGTCGGGCTCGCTGCTGGCGCATGGCAACTGCCTGTCGCTACGCTCCAAAACCGCTATGCTGCATTGCCGATCCCTAGATGCATCTGCTCCTACGGCAAGCAGCTCGCCGCGCAAGCCGGGCTCGCTGCTGGTGGAGTGAAAATGCCTTGTCGCTGCGCTCCAAGACCGCTTGGGAGTCTCGCTTTTCTAAAGAATCTTTTCGCACCTGCAGCGGGCAGCTCGCCGCGCAAGCCGGGCCAAGCCAATCTGTGATTCTATACGGTAAATTAGATGTCAGGCAGCGGAGTGCAGGTTCATGCGCGTGATCGCAGGAAAATACAAGAGCCGAAAGCTGGAAGCGCCACCCGGCATGCAGACCCGTCCCACCTCTGACCGGCTGCGGGAAACGCTCTTCAACGTGGTGGCGCCGCAAATTGAAGATTCCGTCTGGCTGGATGTGTTTGCCGGGAGCGGAGCAGTCGGGATTGAAGCGCTCAGCCGGGGCGCCCGCAGCGCTTATTTTGTCGAGTCAGCCAGCGCCGCGGCCCGGACCATCCGCAAAAACTTGCAGATCCTGGAGATCAATGAAGGCGCAGAGGTCATTGAGCGTGATGCTGCTGTTGCGCTGCGCATGCTGGATTCACAGGCTGTGGCGTGTGACTTTGTTTTTCTTGATCCTCCATACCGCAAAATGGGCGACTATGAACAGGTGCTGGGATTTCTATCGCAGTCGCAACTGCTGGCCCCGGGAAGTCAGGTGATTGCGGAACACGATAAGCACTTCGATCCCGGCGATGAATTTGGGGCGTTGCGGCGGCATCGTACGCTGCGGCAGGGTGACGCTGTCCTGAGTTTTTATAGGCGGTAACGATGTGCAATTGATTATCACCGCTGTTTATGCCTGTTTTCCACAGAGGCCCTAGAAAAAGCCGCATAAAATCAGGTGAAAATGCTTGCATCGACCCTTTGCTGATGTAATATACCCAATGAGTGCACCAAAAGGTGCTCATATTCCGACGTAAGTGTTCAATATTCAAGGAGGAAAGATGGCAGCAGGCATGACCAAGACCCAACTGGTCCGTCACATGGCGGAGAAACTGGAAACGAACAACAAAACCGCAGCAACGTTCCTGGAAACGCTGGCGGAGACCGCGATCAAGGAAACCAAAAAGAACGGCGTGTTCGTGATTCCTGGCCTGGGACGCCTGGTAAAGTCCAACCGGAAAGCGCGTATGGGACGCAATCCGCAAACCGGAGAACCCATTAAAATTGCGGCCAAGACCGTGGTAAAGTTCCGCGTTGCCAAGGCCGTGAAAGACGTAATCGCTCCTAAAAAGTAACCTTCGCACAGAGCAATTTCCAAAGGTCAGCCGATATGGGCTGGCCTTTTTCTTTGGTTTTGTCGCTTCGCTCCAAACCGCTTGAGAGCAACTCTTGAATTTGAAATTTGTTCTGCGCTTGTTGCAGGCAGCTCGCCGCGAAGGTCGGGCTCGCTGCCAATGGAAGAAGCTCCGGATCAGAAGCTCAGCGCTCCAGTCTTGCAGCTCGTCGATTCATTCGCCTATGATCGCTTCCGCTTCAATTTCTACCAGCATCTCCGGCGAAATCAGCTTTGATACTTCCACCATGCTTGTCGCCGGACGAATCTCGTTGAAGAATTCGCCATGCGCGCGTCCTACTTTCTCCCAGTCAGCGGAAATGTTGGTTACATACATGCGCGTCCGCACCACGTCTTTCATGCTGGCGCCGGCGCGCTCCAATGCGGATTGAATATTCTTGAGCACTTGCACTGCCTGCGCGTAAGCATCGCCCACGCCGACAATATTTCCGCTTGCATCCGTGGCCGTGGTGCCGGAAACATGAATCGTGTTTCCCAACCGAACGGCGCGGGAGTAGCCAACCACCGGCTCCCATTTTGTTCCGCTGGAAAAATTCTGCCGCTTTGCTGACATCAGCGTGCTCCTCTTCCCCGGCTGTCGAGCACCTGGTTGACTAGAGCGTCCGCATCTTTGTTGTATTGCCGCAAAACATGGTCGATGGAAAAATGCTCAAGCTTCCGCACCAGCGCGCGCGCGCGATCATAAAGATCAATCAGCCCCGGACTCTTTACCTTGTAGCGGCCCTGCATCTGCCGCACCAGCAGCTCAGAGTCGCTCAATACTTTGAATGACGAATGTTTTTCCCGCACGGCAAAATCAAGCGCGGCCAGCAGCCCGGAATATTCGGCATAGTTATTTGTCTGTATGCCCAGATAATCAGACAGTTCCGCGATGATCTCGCCTTTAGCATCGCGCACAATCACACCGTAAGCTGCAGGGCCAGGATTGCCGCGCGCACCGCCGTCGATGTTGGCTTTGATGGACTCTGCCACGCGGCGAGGCGTAGGCTCTGATTTTTCAAACGCGGCTTTATCGAGCTCCGGTTTATCAAAGGAGTTGTCGAATAATGACTTCTGGTTCAACGGCCTTCCTCCAGCCGAATGGCAAGCCGCTCCGGCAACCCGGCGGCAAAGATTTTATCTTGAGCGACTTTGATGTTGTAAGGCACGCGATGAAACGTGATCACAGCGGCATCGGTGTCATACAGCAAGAACGCGGCCCGCGGATCGCCATCGCGCGGCTGGCCCACCGAACCCGGGTTCACCATGTAAGTCGTTTTCGGCTTAATTTCCAGCGTCGCTGTCTGTTTACCTTTGTTTGATTTGTAATCCGGAGCAAATGACTTGCTCTGCCCATTCTCTTCCAGCAGAATGCAGCGCTGGACATGCGTGTGCCCAAAAAACGTTAGCGGTACCGCCGCTTCCTGCAGGATGTCATAGGCATCGCTCGCCACCAGGACGTACTCGTCTTCATCTCGCGGCGATCCATGCACCAGTTGCACATTTTCCATGGGTGAAATTGGACCGTGTGGCAGCTCGCGCAGAAATTGCAGATGGGCATCAGTCAATTTGTCGCGGGTCCATAGCGCCGCCAGGCCCGCAATGGGATTGAAGTCGTTCAAGTCGCTTACGCCGGAGCAAGCTTTGTCATGGTTGCCGCGGACAAAAATCGATCCCAGCTCACGCGAGCGCGTCGTTACCTCATTGGGATTTGCGCCGTAGCCAACAATATCACCCAGGTTATAAACCTGGTCATAATCGGGAGCGGCGTCCAGGCAAGCCTCCAGCGCTTCAAGGTTGGCATGGATGTCAGACAGAATCAGTACGCGCAAGGTGCTTGCAGTCCTTAATGAGAATGAACAACGAGTGTATCAATATTTACGGTGAGACTCGCGCCCAGTGCCCCGGCGCAATTTCCAGCAAAGGCACAGCACTCGCCGGCCGCGCATCTTTTTCCACCATCGCCAGCGGTCGCCCACGGTCTGTTTTCAATGTCGGGATGGCGCTGATCAGTCCGCGCGTGTATGAGTGCCGTGCCGAAGAAAAAATCTCATCAACAGGCCCCATTTCCACGATCTCGCCCGCATACATCACGGCCACCTGTTCCGCCACACGTGAAACCACACCAAGATCATGCGAGATAAAAAGCACGGCGAGACGGTGCTTTTCCCGCAACGCTGCCAGCAAGTCCAGTATCTGCGCCTGAATGGTAACGTCAAGCGCCGTAGTGGGCTCGTCTGCAATCAGGAGTTGCGGGTTATTCACCAGAGCCATTGCTATCATCACGCGCTGGCGTTGCCCGCCGGAAAGCTGGTGCGGATAGTCGCGCGCGCGTTTGTCCGGTTCGGGAATTGCGACCTCGCGCAGAGCGTCCACAGTGCGCGTCCATGCTTCAGCTTTGCTTATTCGATGATGGGCCAGAACCGCCTCGGCCACCTGGTCGCCAACGCGCATTACCGGGTTCAGAGCGGTCATGGGCTCCTGGAAAATCATGCTGATGCGTGCGCCGCGCACACGCCGCATTTCGTCACCAGACAAAGCCAGCAGGTCCGCTCCGGCAAAAGTTATCTTCCCCGTGGTGCGTGCCTGTGGCGGCAGCAGACGCATGATCGCCAGCGATGTCGCCGATTTTCCCGAGCCTGATTCTCCCACCAGCCCCAGAGTGCCTGATTCAGGGATGGAAAAACTGACGTCGCGCACTGCAGCCACTTCGCCAGTCTGCGTGGCAAAGCTAACGTTCAGGTGCTCGACTTGGAGAAGGGAACGCACAACTAAATTGTTTTGCCAAATACGCGGCCTAGTCTGTTCTTACGCGCTAACCTTGTTCGCCGCGATCCCCGCTTCCACGCCCTTGTGCATTGCCGCAATAAATGCCGGCTCTTCTTTCAGCAGGGCAGGCGTGGCCGTCGCAAATTCGCTTTCCACGTTGAGCCAGCCTTCCCCGGCAAGCTGCTTGGCCAAATCCAGCATTTTTTCGCGCGCGAAATTTACGTACTGGCAATCATACGGATGCGCCACGCTCACCGGCTGCCCCTTGCCTGTCTTCGCGCTTAGCCAGAAGATGCGGCGTTTCAGCATCTCTTTCACGTCCTGCTCTTGCTGCGTGGGAAACTCAATCTTCTTTTCTCTAAAGCTATAAAACCGGCTGGTAACGTGCGCTGGCTGAAGCTTGCCGGACTTCACAAACGCCAGTTGGCCATTATCGATGGTCTTGCGGATCGAGTTCACCACCATGCTTTCCGCGTGTTCCGGATCCAGCGAACCGAGCGCATCTTTCATTGTTTGCGTCATGCCGACTGCTACTTCCACGTGCAAGCCGTCTTCATTGCCCAGCAGCTCTGCGCGGCCATGCAGCACATGCCAGTCAGCGCCAGAGGTGGAAGGATGAAATGGCCATTTCAGTTCAGAGACGTGGATCGGCACGCCCGACAAGGTCACAAAATGTAAAGGACGGTTTCCCATGAATCAACTCGCATCAAGAAGTGCTGAACAAATAAATTCTAAATGAACTGCCGGACCAATCGCCCGCAGAAAATGCCTTTGAGAGATCCATTTACGATAGCTGCGGATGCCTCCGATGTACCAGAGCCAGGCCGCAAGCTATGCTCTCTCCGCATCCAAATACCTTGGATCTACGAGCAAACCGACGGAGGAAGCTTGGCTGATCGCTATCATCGTAACGGTGCGCAACGCCGCAAATGTTCCACCGCGCTCCTGCTGATTGATGTCATCAATGACATGGAGTTCCCCGATGGCGGCGAACAACTGCTGCGCCAAACCTTTCCTGCTGCGCGCAAAATCGCGGCATTAAAAAAGCGTGCTGTTGCCGCCGGCGTCCCAGTAATTTACGTCAATGACAACTTCGGCAAGTGGCGCTCAGACTTTAAAAAACAGGTGCGGCACTGCCTGCAGGATGGTGTTCGCGGAGAGCCTGTGGCCCGCCTGCTTGCGCCGGCGGAAGAGGACTACTTTGTCCTCAAGCCCAAATCATCCGCTTTCTTTGGGACCACCCTGCACTCCCTGCTCAACCATCTGGAAGTCACAACGCTGGTCCTCACCGGCGTGGCCGCGGACGTATGCATTCTTTTCACCGCGCATGATGCTCACCTGCGCGATTACCAAATCATTGTGCCGTCTGACTGTGTGGCCTCCAACTTCAAACGTGAAACCACGGCGGCGCTGGTCAATATGAAAAAGGCAACCCACGCTGTGGTGTGTGAGTCGCCCATGATTCACTTCAGCCAGGGCAAGGTGCGGACGACGTCCAGCCGCGCCAAAGCGTTGCCCCGCGCCGCGTAACCGCTGCTACGCCGACTTCATCATAAAAAACGTATCCACATCGGCGTCCACTGTTGGCAGGTTCGCGGCTTCATCTTTCAGGCCCTGGAAAAGGATTGTGCTGAGATAGCGTTCGCCAAAATCCGGGACCACCACCACAATCAGCTTGCCGGCATTTTCTTCACGTTGGGCCAGCTTCACTGCCTGTGAAACCGCCGCTCCGCCGGAAATACCGATAAAAATTCCTTCTTCCTTCGCCATGCGGCGCGCCGTATCCAGTGACTCCTCGAGCGTCACCGTCATGACTTCGTCGATCAGGTTGGTCTTCAGCACGTCCGGGACAAATCCGCCGCCAATCCCCTGGATCTTGTGCGGCCCCGGCTTGCCGCCGGAAAGTATCGCCGATTCAACCGGCTCCACGGCCACAAGCTTAAAATCCGGCTTTTTGGGCTTGATGTATTCGCCCACGCCGGTCAGCGTGCCGCCCGTACCCACGCCGGAAACCAGGATATCGACTTTGCCGTCCGTATCGTTCCAAATCTCCGGGCCGGTCGTCTCGCGATGGATCTTTGGGTTCGCCGGATTGGCAAACTGCTGCAGGATCACCCCGTTCGGCGTGTGCTTCAGCAGCTCATTGGCCTTGGCAATCGCGCCTTTCATGCCCTTGGCCCCGGGCGTAAGGATAATCTCCGCTCCGTGCGCCAGCAGCACCACTCGGCGTTCCTGGCTCATGGTGTCCGGCATGATCAGAATCAGCCGATATCCTTTGGCCGCCGCGGCAAACGCCAGCCCAATACCAGTGTTTCCGCTGGTGGGCTCAATCAGCACGGTCTTGCCCGGCTGTATGCGCCCGGCTTTTTCCGCTTCATCAATCATGCTCACGCCAATGCGGTCTTTCACGCTGTGGCATGGATTAAAGCCTTCCAGTTTCACTGCCACTGTTGCCTTGGCGCCCTGGGTAAGCTTGTTGAGTTGAACCAGCGGCGTCCGCCCGATGGTCTGCGTAATGTTCTTATAAATGTTCATCTCTCCACCTTTCATCGCTGTACTGAAGTACGAAATCAGGCGTCCCGCGAGAGGTGTATTAGATTAAATAAATCTGCTCAAAGTAGCAAAATGTGAGTTCCGATTGCGTAATGATCTTGGAGCGCAGGCGCCCTCGCCTGCGATTCTTTCCATCCTGCGATTCTCAATTTGGAAGAACCTCCGAGCCTTTGGGCTGGTCCCGGTTCCCCGATCTCGGCGATGACGCGCGATGTCGGCGATCACGGCGATCTTCTACCCCCCTCCCCCTCCCCTACCCATCCCAAATTGGCGTAGGTTTGCGTGGGGTCATCCCAAGTCATCCCAGATTGGCGTAGACTTTGAGGTGCACCCCTGAGGTGAGACAGAAAGTTTATCCCACACATGTGATTGTGAACGGTGAACCCCTGATTTGAGACAGTCAAGAGAGTCATAGTGCACCCTCGTTGTTGTCCAGCAGGGGGTTGGGGTTCGGGGAAGGGGACGGCGTTTGAGTCCCCGTCCCCGATCCCGGTAATGTACTAGCCTTCCCAAAAGTCAAAGTCACTGTTGCCACCTTCAGGCTTTGGTCCTGGTTTTGCGCTTGCTCAAACTCTTCCGGTGTCCGATATCCCAGCGCCGAGTGCAGCCGTTTCCGGTTGTAGTATCGCTCGATAAAATCACCCAGGTTTTCCCGCAGATGTTCCAGGTCGCGATACGCGCTGGCGTAAATCTCTTCCTGCTTCAGCGTCTGCATGAACCGCTCACAGCGAGCATTGTCATAGGGATTGCCCGGACGGCTCATGCTGGCCACCATCTGGTGTTTCTCCAGCAGCGCTACATACTCACGGCTGGCGTACTGCACTCCGCGATCGGAGTGGTGCACCAGGCCCGGCGACGGCTGCCGCATCACAATCGCCTGCTCCAGCGCCCTCACTGCCAGCTCCCTGCTCAAACTACGGCTCAGTTCCCAGCCCAGTACCTTACGCGAATACGCATCCAGCACCACCGCCAGATACACAAACTGCTCGCGCAGGCGAATGTAGGTGATATCGGCCACCCACAACTGGTTGACCGCTGTTAGTTTCATGTGCCGGGCCAGGTTTAATGCTATCTCCAGGCTATGATTGGAATTGGTGGTCATCACATACTGCTTCCGCTGCAGCGCCAACAGATTGTCTTCCCGCATCAGCCGCAGCACCCGCTTGTGGTTCACCACCATCCCCAGCTTGTGGTTCAGCTCAAACCATACCCGCCGGTATCCGTAGCGCCGCCGATTCTCCACCACGATCTTCTGGATCACCGACCGCACCAGCATCTCTTCTTCTTCCGGACATTGCCGGGCAAAGCTGCGGTAGTATCCTGCTCGACTCACCACCGCTACCTGGCACATTTTCTCCACACTCAAACCGCTTGCGCTCTTTCCTTCTTCCTGCTCTTTGCCTTGCACACGCATTACTTCCTGGATCTGGTCGTAGACTCCACCCCGCCAGCGCTTTCGCTCTGCCGGCGTCGCGCCTCGACCTTGTGCAAGGCACCGCGCAAAAAATCCACCTCCAGTACCTTCTCGGCCAAAGCCTTCTTCAACTGCTCCACTTCCTCCACCAGCGCCTTCTCCCGCCGCCGGTCCGTTCGCAGCATCTCCGGATCCAGCCTCTCCTGCCACCGCGCCAGTCCCCGACGATCCACTCCCAATTCCAATGCCACTTCCGCAAGATTCTCTCCTGCCTGTACCCGCGCCACCGCGGCCTGCCAAAACTGCAGCCCACGTTTCTTGACCCCTTTTAAATTCGCCACTCGCAGCTCCTTTCCTGCTCAGTGGGGATATTATCTCTGTCTCATTTTCGGGGTGCAGCACA
>JBJMGE010000017.1:0-1050464 GCA_045808085.1 Terriglobales bacterium
ACGGGGACTCAAACGCCGTCCCCTTCCCCGAACCCCAACCCCCTGCTGGACAACAACGAGGGTGCACAATGACTCTCTTGACTGTCTCAAATCAGGGGTTCACCGTTCACAATCACATGTGTGGGATAAACTTTCTGTCTCACCTCAGGGGTGCACCTCATTCTTCCAATTCCTAAAATCTCCAATGTGTCTTCCCCGGCGTATGTCCGCTGCCCAAGCCTGATCGGTTTTCATTACCGCATCATCCAGCCGGATAGGGAACAACACGGTCCTCTTCTCCCGGCGCTCTTTCTCAAACGCCGTCTCCACTTCTTTCTCCACCCATGGACTGCTGACGGAATTCTCTGATAGCAGCACCATCAGTTTGTCATGCACTCGAATGGCCTCGTCAAATGACGGACGCAGCCTGTCCCCAATCTTCAGGTCTTCCGGCGCAAACCAGCACCGGACTCCTTTGCTTTGTAAATCCGCATGTAGCCGCTCCGCAAATTCTTGATCATTGCTTGAGTAGCTAATGAAGCATGAATAGAACTGCAAAGGTTCATCTTGAACTGAGGGGAGATAATTAATCAATGCATCCGAAATCCCGCATCCCTTCCAAAAAGAAGTCGGCGTGCGTCTGGATTGGAGCAGTGTTCGATAATCGACGATGCTAGGTCCCTGATGCGTACACTGATCCAGTCCTTTAACATGTGTCAAGTCAATGTCTATAAAGCGGGTGCCCGAAAATTTCGCTTCGGTGAAGTCTGCATTGTATACGGAGGCTCGATGCATGTCCGTGTCATGCAAAATTGCGCCCCGTAATATCGCATTCCGGAGAATAGTTCCACCGACGACACATCGTAAGTCTTTTATATCATTCCGATTTTTGACAACTTTGTAAATATCATCCCAAATCTTCGGTGACAGAATTGGAATCGAGGTTCTGCCAAGATTTGCATAAGACAGGCGAGCACCTGTTAAATCAGCTCCATCTAAAAATGCAGTCGAGAGCTCGGCATGAGTTAGATCTAAGCCTATCAATTGCGCATGACTAAGATCGGCCAGTTCTGGCCCTTTATCTAAAGTGTCGCGGTCGGAATCGAGCGCCCATTTAGACAACCTTGTGTGGGTCCATTCATTCCACACATCCGCTCCCTGCCTAAGAATCTTCACGTGCTCCGGATTAGCCATATTGTTATTCCATTATTTTCCTCGGGCTGGTGAATTTAGTCGAGATTTTTTCGTAAACATCTAATGTCCGATGGGTAATGGCCGACCTTTGCTCTTTCCTTGTTCCTAATTGCGCGTACAGCATTTTTGCTGGAGGAAAATGGTCCAGAAGCACCTCTTCAGGTCGCCCAATTCCTGCAACTCGACTCGATACCTCAACTGCTGAAGCCGGATGCTACAGCAAGCATCTATGCCAACATAAAATGCCTGCCCCAGTCCATTAGTTGAACCACCCGCTGCGGTACACCACCCACCAACAGAAGACGAGCAGCGGCAACGTAAGGGCCAAGTTCCACCACAGCGGGAGAAGGAGTCCCATTACCGCGCCCAGCACGGTGAAGAGCAGCCAGAAGATCTTCTTTTCCATTTGCCAAAACCTTACCACGGATGAACACGGATGATACGGATCAAACACGAAAATCAAAAGCCTTGAAACGCGGAGGAACGGAGGAAGAGAGGAGAAATAAAAGGCCTTTACCACTGATTAGCGCTGATGACACTGATCGGAGGGGAAAACGAACTCAGCGTGGTCTTTTGGTGATCTCAGGTGCTTTTCAGGGATAGAGGTCCCTCGCTACCCTCGGGATGTTATGAAGATCATCCTTCGCGAACTTTGCGCCCTCAGCAGTAAATGCTTTTTGATAAAGTAATTGATTCATGCTTGACCTTGCTTACGTCCGAGAGAACTTGACACAGATTGAAGAGATGCTGCGCCGGCGCGGAATGGATCCGGGGCAGGTGCTGAGCGGCTTCCGCCAAATTGACGAAAAACGCCGCCAACTGATCACGGAATCTGAAACGCTGAAGGCGCAACGGAACCGCGCGTCAGAGGAGATTGCCAAGCTCAAAAAGACCGGCCAGGACGCGACGGCGCAAATGGAGCAGACGAAAGCCTTACGCACGCAGAGTGACGATCTGGAGAACCAGGCCGGAGAAATCGACCAGGAAATGCGGACGATGCTGGCGGGCATCCCGAACGTGCCGCATGAGTCGGTGCCGGTGGGGCGCTCTGCGGACGACAATAAGGAAGCGCGCAAATGGGGCACACCGCCAGAGTTCAGCTTTACGCCCAAGCCGCACTGGGAGCTGGGCGAGCAACTGGGCATATTGGACATGGAACGTGCGGTCAAGCTTACGGGCGCGCGGTTTGCCGTCTATTGGGACCTGGGAGCAAAGCTGGAGCGGGCGCTGGCCAACTTTATGCTCGACCTGCACACCAGCGAACACGGTTATACGGAAGTGCTGACGCCGTACATGGTGAATTCGGCATCGATGTACGGCACGGGGCAGCTGCCGAAATTTGCCAGCGACCTATTCAAGATTGCCGAGCACGACCTGTGGCTGATTCCCACGGCGGAAGTGCCGCTGACAAATCTTTATCGCGACGAGACGATTGACGCGGCGCGGCTGCCGCTTTCCGTTACGGGATACACGCCGTGCTTCCGCAGCGAGGCGGGATCGTATGGAAAAGACGTGCGCGGAATTATCCGGCAGCACCAGTTCCAGAAAGTTGAGCTGGTAAAGTTCACGCGCCCGGAGCAGTCATATGAGCAGCATGAACAGCTCACGCGCGATGCAGAAACGATCCTGCAAAAACTTGGCTTGCACTATCGGACGATGTTGCTGAGCACCGGCGACATGGGCCCGAGCTCCGCGAAGACTTATGACCTGGAAGTCTGGCTGCCGGGACAAAAGCTGTATCGCGAGATTTCTTCCTGCTCAAACTTTGAAGCGTATCAGGCGCGGCGAGCGAACATTAGATTTCGTCCTGAGGGCAGCAAGAAGAGCGAGTACGTGCACACGCTGAACGGTAGCGGTCTGGCGATTGGGCGGACGTGGCTGGCGATCCTTGAAAATTATCAGCAGGCTGACGGCAGCGTGGTGATCCCTGAGGCGCTACGGAAGTATATGGGCACGGAACGGATCACGCCGAAAAAGTTTAAACCTCACCACTGATTGCCACTGTTAACACTGATCTGAATGGGGAAAACCAGAAACATTACCGCGGATGATCGCTGAAGAGCAACATCTTTGAACACAGAGGAACAGAGGACGCAGAGGAAGCCACCTTGTTTTGATCCGTCTAAATGCGTCTGGTTGTGAGCTATGTCTTTTAATTTCCGATCACGCGATCGCCGGATCACCCGATTTCTGGAAGGTTAACCAATTTTGGTCTCGTTATCCTTTGCGTTAAGCCCCGCCAACTGAATAAACTAGAGGCATGTCTCGCATTGGGCGCACGCTCAAAGGGTATCTATTCTGGACATACACGCGGGGAAGCTTCCATTATGACGTAATGGTCACGCTGATCCTGGCCTTTATCTTTATTGGGCCGTACTTCATCAATTTCAAAGACAAACCGCCCAAACGGACCGAGCATCTTACTGGCATTGTTGCGAGCGCAGATGGAAAGACGTACGAGGTAGATGCTTCCGCTGTGGATGCCCAGGACGAAGGCATGGTGCGCGCGAACTTTCAGCGTGTGCTCAGGCCGATTACCGGCCCGGTGACCGTGGAACGCGTTGAGCAACTGCGTGATGGCAGTGGACGCGTGGTGGCGTATCGCGGCTGGGTCCGTAGATAGATTCCAGAAAAAGCAAAACGTCTTTATAAAAAACGTGTTTAAGAATCCACTGAATCTTTCTGGACTTTATCTGCTAAAGAGAAAGTAGAAACGATGAAATGTGAGCAGCGGTATTTGCGATTAATTTATTTGAAGCTCGCGCTCTCAGCCTTGTGTTGCCTGATGCTGATGGGAAGCGCACACGCCGGTAAATCGAAAAAATCAGCGAAGGCCTTAGCGGGTTCTGAACAGCAAACCGCTGGTGGGCAGCCTGGCGCGGCGTCCGGCGACCTGGCGACGGTATTGGCAAAGATGAACCAATCTTCTAAAGGGTTTAAGTCTGCACAGGGAGATTTCGAGTTCCAGTCTTACCAGGAGTTGACCCACGATACAGATACGCAAAAGGGCCGCATTTATTTTCGCAAGAAAGAGAAAAGCGTGGATGCCGCATTTGATATCGGCGGACCGGCGCCAAAGCAGGTGGTCTACAAAGACGGGATGCTGCATATCTACGAAAAAAAGATCAATCAGGTGACCGAGCGGAACGTGGGCAAAAACAAGAGTGACGTGGAAGCGTTCTTGAGCCTGGGATTTGGCGCCAGTGGCGATGAATTGCAACGCGACTACGCCGTGAAAATGGATGAATGGGAGACGGTGGACGGCGTAAAAACGGCCAAACTGGACCTGACGCCAAACAAGGAAAAAGTTCGCCAGACTTACAACAGGATCATTTTATGGATTGATCCTGATCGGGACGTTTTGCTGAAACAACAGTTCTTTGAGCTTTCAGGCGACTATCGGGTGGCCCATTACACCAACATGAAGCTGAATCAAAAGATTCCGGACAACGTTTTCCATCTGGATACGAACGGAAACACGAAGACCATCAAGCCACAATAAGGAAAACTTCGATAGCGCGGGTTCGCCCCACGAGTTAGAATTGGCTGGATGAGGCTGAGGCGCAGGCTTGAGATTATGGCTGATCGGTTACGGGTTTTTCAGTCGGTAAGCCGATTTTCGCTCTCGGCGTTAAAGCGGCAAAAACGACTTTTTTGTCATACCTGTTTTTGGCCGCCCCTTTTTTGTCAGACGGATTTTTTGTCACGCGTGGGCGGTTGGCGGCATCTGAATAGGCTGGACTGAGGTGAATTTGTGGCCAAAGTTTTAACCCTTCCCATTAAGCCGGAAATGCCGGATCCAGCGCGTCGGAAGGCGAAGCCGCGGAAAACGGACCCACGCTATGTGGAAGGACAGCGCCTGCTGGTGGAAGCCATGAAGTATTTAATCCAACAGGACCCCCAGCGGAACAAAGACGCCGTGTCATTGATCTCAGAGCATTTCCGGACGCGCTTTCGCATGTCGGATAGGCCGGGTGAAGTGTTCACCTCACCGCCTGCTAACAAGTGAAGGCCTAACCCTTGGTCTAGTGCTAAGTCGATGATTCGCCGAGACTAAGGCCCATGCCTTAAATTAGCCGCACTAGCACGCTTCATTAAAATCTCCTAAAATCAGTAGCTATTCCCCGTTGAAATCCAGAATTGCGGATTACTCTGTCCTGATTCCGATGTAAGTTGTTGTTTCCAGAGAAGAACGAAGGGCAGCTCACTTGCATAGTATTTGTCAGAACACTTCAGTGTTTCGCTTCAAAATCAAAACTAACACATTAAAGAAAAATTAAAATGGAGATACAAAGGATGAATCGCAAACTGCGCAACGCCACGTTGCTCGCAAACTGCGCGAGTAAACTGCTTGGCTTGATAGCACTTATTGCTGTCACGCTGTCCTTGGCGCTACCTTCGCTGGCTCAGACCAGTAAGGGCGCGATCACGGGGACTGTTGTTGATCAGATGGGTGCTTCTGTAGTGGGAGCCACAGTTACGGCTACCAACAAGGAGCATGGTACGGTACGTACAGCAACCTCGGGTCCTTCCGGCGGATATTTTATGGACGCCATGGATCTGGGAACCTACAAAGTTACGTTCGACAAATCAGGCTTCCAAACCCTGACCGTCGACAATGTCACAGTTCGTGCCGCGGTTCAAACATCTGTGGATGGCAGGATCGGGGTAGGCACCAAGCAAGAAGTCATCAATGTTGAATCCACCGGCGCCACGGTGCAGACTGACAATGCTGAAATTTCCCACAATATCAGCACGGTTGAAGTCACTGACCTGCCTTTCGCCAGTCTGAATCCGATTGAGCTCGTGTTGACTGAGCCTGGAATGGCAGATGTCAACCAAAATGGCCGCGGAACCTCCAACGGCTTCAACTTCGCCGCTAACGGTCTGACCCCGCGCGAGAACAACTTCCTGCTGGACGGCCAGGACAACAATGACAATTCAATCCAGGGGCAGGCCTTCCAACCGTCAAACCCTAATGCCATTCAGGAAGTTTCCATTCTCACAAACTCTTACTCGGCAGAATTTGGCCGCGGTGGATCAACTGTCACCAACCTTATCTACAAGGGCGGGACAAATAAATTTCACGGTAGCGCCTGGGAACTGTATCAAGGCTCCGGATTGCAATCCATAGATGCTAACCTTCTGGGTAGCGTCACCAGCGACTGCACCGCAGCAAATTTGGCTGCGACTGGGGCGAATTGCAAGACCCGCTTCGATGATCATACCTTCGGTTTCGCCGCCGGCGGCCCAATCATCAAAGACAAGCTGTTCGTCTTTGGAACGTCGCAGTGGTTCCGCTTTTATGGAAAGGCGACGCCCTCTGTCATTACCTTGCCCACCCCAGCAGGCGCAGCGGTTCTGGCTGCTCAGGGCAGCGCGAACGCCAACCTGCTCTTGCAATATCTGGGCAGCTTGCGCGGTGATCCCGGCAACAATCCCAGCAATCAAACCTTGAGCAATGGCCAAATAGTTCAGTTTGGACAAGTTACACGCCCTTCGCCCGCTCAACAGAATCCCGATACTCAATGGAACGTCAAAGTTGACTTTCTTCCAACCCAACATGACACGCTGTCTGTGCGCTATCTGCATGACCAGGGTTCGTTGGTTCCTGACTTCTTCAACTTCCCTAGGTCATTACCGGGTTTTGATACGGAGCAGGGTGGACCTTCAGAGAACATCGTGGCTGCTTACACCCACGTCTTCAACTCACGTGCGGTCAACGAATTGCGTGCGTCGTTCGGTCACTTTGACTTCCAGTTTGCCCCCACTGCGGCAACTCTGGCCAACCCACTCTATACACTACCCCGTTTCTCTATCGCCGGAATCAGCGGCTTGCCGAGCTTTGGTGTAAGCACAGCTCTTCCCCAGGGCCGTGGACACCAAACCTATCAAGTCCAGGATGGCCTTACCTATACTGTTGGTCGCCACACCTTCAAGTTTGGCGCTGACATTACCCGTTTGATCATTCGCGACGAAGTTCCGTTCAACTTCTTCGGCTCTGAGGCGTACAACAAAGGTGGTGGTTTCTCGGCATTGGCAAACTTTGTGGACAACTTCAGTGGTGGTACCGGAACATTTGCCAGCAAGACCTTCGGTAACCCCACGGTTCGGCCACGGGCTGATCAGATGGCGTACTACATGGAAGACACATGGAAGACGACCTCTAATCTGACCCTGACCCTGGGACTGCGTTATGAGTTCCAACCGAACCCTGAAAACCAGCTAGCTTTTCCTGGATATGACCTCAGCCAAGGTCCCTTTGGGAACCTGACAACTCCGGTTCGCGTCAAGGACGATGGCAACAACTTCGCTCCTCGCGCCGGAATCGCCTACTCGCCCCAGTTCTGGAAGAGCATTTTTGGCGACAACAAGACGGTAATACGCGCAGGGTTCGGTATGTTTTACGATTCCCTGTACACCAACATCCTGGATAATGCCGTCGCCTCTTCGCCTAACGCAATACAAGCGGCGGCGAATGCAAGCGGCCCTGGTACTACTCCACGTGGTCTCCCGAACGCCAGTGGAGCTATCGCCACCCTGGTGCCGGTGCTGACTCCAACGGCAACGCAGACTTCAGTTGCCTCCAATATGGTTAACCCCACAGTTTTCCAGTGGAACTTCAACATTCAGCGTGAACTTCCTGGCAAGTTCACCATGACTCTGGCTTATGTGGGCACGCGCGGAGAGCGCTTGTTTGAGTCAGATATCATCAACCCCTTCGGCGGATTCGCTCCTGGCACCTTGAACACCCGGCCTCGCATTAACCCGCTCCGTGGCGCTATCACCGTTCGTGATAACTCCGGAGACTCGCACTACAATGGCGGCAGCATAAAGGTCGAGCGCCAGTACTCGCACGGTCTGTTGCTGCGCGGGTCTTACACTTACAGCAAGTCGATTGACGACGGTTCCGATGTATTCAACACCTTTGGTACCGGAGACGCCGGATCTGTAACTCCGCAGAATCCTTTCAGCCGCGCTTCAAACCGTGGCCTTTCGGATTTTGATATCCGTCATCGCGCGGTGTTTGCTTACGTCTGGAACATCCCTGGCCTGCACAATAGCAGCAATGGTTTGATGAACGGCCTGGGATACATCACTCGCGGATGGGAAGTTTCCGGCACCACTTCATTGCAGAGTGGAGCGCCAGTTACCCCCTTCATCGGTGGCCTGGATACCAACGGCGACGGTAGCGCTTTCAATGGTTTGCCTTTTGCTGGTACGGGACCCAAGACTCAAGTTGGTATTGATGGAGCTTTCATTGGCGGAACGCCTGGGACGACCTATAGCCTTAACCAGAACAATTTCGATGGCAGCTTGGTGCCTGTAACGGCATCGCAGGTTGGCTATATCGTTGCTCCTGGCCTCGGCAATGTGGGTCGTAACTCGCTCGTTGCGCCGGGATCATGGTTGCAGAATCTTGCAGTTGCACGCCATGTGAAGATTCCCAGACTAGAAGGACATGAACTCCTGCTTCGGGTGGAAATGTACAACATTTTCAATCACCCGAACTTAGACAACACGTTCGGTCTTGACAGCAACGTGCTTGATGCGACCGCTGATCCTGGCAACACCTACTTGGTTAACGGTTTTGCGCAGCAAGGCCATCGTGATATCAAGTTGATGCTCAAGTACAACTTCTAAACTATTCAACCCGATTTTTTGGGTTGAAAACAACCAAATCGGGCCAGCCATGCGGCTGGCCCGATTTTTCGTCTGGCGCCTCATTGGAATCTGGCCCGTTGCTCTGCAGGTTTACAATTATCGGCGGCGAGCCAGGAGCAATACTTTTAAAACTTGCAACTGGAAACAGGATTATGGATTCCGTTCAGGAGGCTTTATGAATAAGAAAATAGTATTTTTGCTGGCAGTTTTACTTCAGCTTCCAGTGCTGGCTCAGAAGCAAACCGCCGATTCCCAGGAAAAAGATTCACCGGCAACTCTGCGCACCAATGTGCACCTGGTAGTTCTGGATGTTGTCGCCATGGATGATCACGGCCAGCCGGCCGCTGACCTCAACCGCGACGATTTCGTTGTGCTGGAGGATGGCAAGCCGCAGCAAGTAAAGCAATTCGAGCGGCGCATGTCTTCTAGCGCTCCCCTCTCCGAACCGACCGCGTCCTTAGCGCCGAATGAATACAGGAACGTTCCTGTGCAAGTTCCGAATGCGGTAAACATTATTCTTTTGGACACGCTCAATACGCAAACCCAGGATCAGGGCGAGGCCCGGCGGCATCTGGTGAGCTTTCTTCGTGCGATGCCCAAAGGCCGACAGGTTGCTCTTTATGGCTTAGATACCAAGTTGCACCTCATTCAGGACTTTACTGGCAGCTCTGATGTTCTGATTGCCGCAGCTGAGCAGGCGCAGCTTAGGCCCTCGGCTCTCAATCGATCAACCGCGGATCAAAATCATGATGGGGAACTTGTAGCCGATATAAAAGCGGGGGGTGGCCTTGCCGTCGAAGTTGCCGCCAGGATGGCAAATTTCATCAAAAATACTGAAACATCCAAAACTGACCTGCGAGTGGGGCTCACGCTGCAAGCACTTCAGCAAATTGCGCGCTCCGTGGCAGGTGTCCCCGGCAGAAAAAATCTGATCTGGCTTTCGTCCGGATTCCCCCTGAACCTGGAGGAGGATTCCGGCCAAGACGCGGTTCGAGGCGTGGTTTCGGTGGCGGCGCGGAACTATCGCCAGGCGGTCGAGCAAACGACGGCACTTATGGCCCAGGCACAGATTGCTGTGTATCCAGTGGACGCTCAGGGCGTATTAGTTGGTGGCGTGGACGTTACCGTTGGTGGCAGAGGTATGTTTGACACGGATAGAAGCGGGAGTATTGGCGATGTCATGTCCGCTCAGGCCACTCAATACTCCGCAGTCCACAACAGTATGGAACTGCTGGCAAAGAATACCGGTGGCCAGGCGTTTTATAACGGCAATGATTTGAAAGGAGCAATTGGACGCAGCATGGACATGGGGTCCTCCTATTACACCCTTGCTTATAGCCCAAGCAATACTGAATGGAATGGCAACCTCCGAAAGATTGAGGTCAAGGTGCCAGGGAAAAAGGTGAAACTGGTTTATCGCCGCACGTACTACGCTATTCCTGATAAGCACTTTACCGTTCCGGAGCTCGAGCGGATGTTGGTGGGATCAATGGATCCGGAGATCGCGGATTCCACCATGATCTCAATGAATGTAAAGTTGTCTCCGGGCAGCAAAGGTGCTAATTCAGTAACTTTGGAATGTGATTTTGATCGCAGCCAGTTCCAGTTTGAAGACGGGGACCAGAAACAAAAGGTTGCGGTAATTGATTTGGCAATAGAAGGCTGGGATAAGCAGGGGAAATCTTCTGGCACTTTTGGTCAAACCCTGAAGATACAGGAAACAAATTCCACAAATACGAGAGTGGCTTTTCGCCAGCAGTTAGTGCTCCGTCCCGAAACGAGCAAGCTGCGCATCGGTGTCCTGGACCGATCTTCAGGCCGGATAGGCACGGTGCAGATCGCGTCTATTCCCGTATCTATTCCAATGACCGGTACAGAACTTGAAGCCAAGCCTGAAAGCAAAACTGGCTCAAAGCCATAGTGGAAGCAAACTGAACTTTTGTTTGCATCGGTCATTCAGTTGCTCAAGAAGGATTCTATCCGGCTGCTGGCCTGCCCAGCAGCCTTTTCTCATTCTGGGCAGCCTATTTGCCATTTTTAGTAAAATCCAATCATGAGCAACAACGGCCTCGCATCCGGCGCAATCAAGTTTCCTCTCTACCTGGATAATCACGCCACCACTCCGCTCGATCCCCGCGTGCTGGAAGCCATGCTGCCGTTTTTTACGCTGCGATTTGGCAACGCAGCCAGCAACAGTCACTCTTTCGGATGGGAAGCGGCGGCCGCCGTCGAAAAGGCCCGCCGTCAGATTGCTGCCTCCATCGGCGCACTGCCCCAGGAAATTGTGTTTACTTCAGGTGCTACTGAAAGCGATAACCTGGCCTTGAAAGGCGTCGCGGAAGGCTGCCGCGAAAGAGGCGACCACATTATCACCGCCGTCACCGAGCACAAGGCGGTTCTTGATAGTTGCAAGCATCTGGAAAAAATCGGCTGCCAGGTAACCTACCTGCCCGTAGGCCGTGACGGCCTGATCGATCTCGACCAACTTAAAGACGCGTTCACGGATCGGACGATCCTCGTCAGCATTATGGCGGCCAACAATGAAACCGGCGTTCTTCAACCGATTGAGGAAATCGGACGCTTCTGCCGTGATCGCGGTGTGCTTTTCCATTCGGATGCAGTGCAGGCGCTGGGCAAGGTGCCGCTGGATGTTAACCGCGCCAATCTCGATCTTGCTTCCCTCACGGCTCACAAGCTTTATGGACCCAAAGGTTGTGGCGCGCTTTATGTGCGCCAGAACGCGGCTTCGCGGCTTGTGCCTTTGATCGATGGCGGCGGCCATGAGAATGGATTGCGTTCCGGCACCTTGAACGTTCCGGGTATCGTCGGCTTTGGTAAGACCTGTGAAATCGCACAGCAGGAAATGCCGGAAGAGAGTTGCCGTGTGGCCGGTCTGCGGAACCGTCTGCGCGACTGCCTTCTCGCCGGGCTCGATCAGGTGACTATCAACGGCTCCATGGAGCATCGCCTGCCGGGTAATTTGAACATGAGTTTTTTGGATGTCGACGGTGAAACGCTTCTTACCGGCTTGAACGACGTTGCGCTCTCCAGCGGGTCGGCGTGTTCTTCTGGAAAGACCCACGCATCGTATGTTCTTAAGGCCCTCGGCTTAAGCGACGAAGCTGCCGGCAGCGCCATCCGCTTTGGCATCGGACGTTTCAACACCGAAGCTGAGATTGATTATGTGGCCAGGCGGATTATTGAGCTGGTAAAAAGCCTGCGGGAAGTTTCTTCCCTGAAGTAGTCTCTTTTCTAAAATCTTGAGCGCAGCGAGAGATCACTACCGCCTTCCACAGGACTTTTGGGCTTGTCATGATGTCTGCCAATCCTTGTTTATCGCGCTCATTCGCGATGTTCAAAGATCGCTCTTCGATTTGCGATTTGCGATCCGTGACCATCCCGTTAATCCGCAGTAAAGGCTTCTGAGTGCATATCTCCCGATTCAGATCAATGCCATCAGTGTTAATCAGCGGTTAGATTTTGCGCTTACCCCATTTGTCCTACGCGCCCACGGGCTGCGGCTCCGCGACTTTCGCCTCTCTTAAGAATTTCGCTGCTTCCTCTGGCGGCGTCGGATTGATATAGAACCCGGTTCCCCACTCGAATCCCGCGGTCTTCGTTAGTTTGGGAATAATTTCCAGGTGCCAATGATAGTAGTCATGCGTATTTTCCTGGATCGGCGAGCTATGTACTACCAGGTTATAGGCAGGATTATCCAGCACGCGCACCGCCTTGCTCACCACCGTGCGCAGCATGCGTGCCAGGTTCTCATACATGGTGGAAGGCGAGTTCTCAAACGCGGACTCGTGTCTCTTGGGCAGAATCCACGTTTCAAAAGGAAACCGTGGCGCATACGGACAAAGCGTCACAAAGTCCTGGTTTTCCGCGGCAATTCGCACCCGCGCCTCTGTTTCCTGCCGGATAATGTCACAAAAAATACAGCGTTCTTTATTGGCAAAATACCGCTTTGCGCCTTCCAACTCTTCCACCACCTGCTTGGGCAGGATTGGCAGCGCGATAATTTGCGAATGTGGATGCTCCAGTGACGCGCCCGCGGCTTCGCCATAGTTCTTAAAAACCAGAATGTACTTGAACCTGCGGTCTTGCTTCAGGTCCAGAATGCGGTCGCGAAAAGCCCATAGCATATCCTCAACGCGTTTTAACGGCATGGTGGCCAGTGTTTCACCGTGGTCAGGCGTCTCGATCACCACTTCATGCGCGCCCACGCCATTCATCTTGTCAAACATCCCGTCTGCTTGCCGGTCCAGGTCGCCTTCAATCCCCAATGCGGGAAACTTGTTGGGAACCACGCGCAGGTTCCACCCGCTCGTGTCGGCATGAGAATTCTCGCCCGGACGATAAGCCAGGATTTCCGGCGGCGTGGTGCTTTCATTGCCAGGACAGAATGGGCAGAATCCGCCCTTCAGTGTGACACGCTCACGGGAAAAATCTCCGGGGCGCTTGGAACGGTCAGTGGAAATAATCACCCAGCGTCCGGTAACGGGGTCTTTTCTCAGCTCAGGCACGGTTACTATCTTACAGCTCTGGCGATTTATAGCGAAGATGTCGGCTGGTGGGGCTCGCCTTCCGCTGTCTTTGCTACAATTTTCGTTTGCCTCTCCGACTTTACAACACGCTCTCCGGCAAAGTGGAAGATTTTACCCCTGGCGCCGACAATACCGTGCGCATGTATGCCTGTGGCCCTACTGTGTATGACTACGGCCATATCGGTAACTTCCGTACGTTTGTCGCAGTCGATATCCTGCGTCGTTTCCTGCGCCAGAGCGGCTTCAAGCTTCAGCACGTCATGAATATCACTGATGTGGATGACAAGATCATTCGCAACGCGGCGCGCGACAAAAAAACAGTCCAGGAATACACCCGCAAGTATGAAGATGCGTTTCTTGAAGACATGGGTTCTCTGAATATTGAGCGGCCGGAAAAACTGGTGCGCGCCACCGAGCACATTCAGGAGATGGCGGAGTTCATCGCCAAACTTGAGAAAAAAGGAATCGCCTACCGCACGGAAGACGGTTCCTACTATTTTCGTATCGCCAAATTCCCGGAGTACGGCAAATTATCGAAAAAAGATTTCGCCGGGATGGAAGATGGCGCGCGCGTGGATGTGGACGAGTATGAGAAAGACAGCGCCCGCGACTTCGCCTTGTGGAAAGCTCCCAAGGAAGGCGAGGCTTTCTGGGAAAGTCCAATTGGCCCGGGACGTCCGGGCTGGCACATTGAATGCTCCGTTATGTCGATGAAATACCTGGGCGATAGTTTTGATCTGCATGCCGGCGGCGAAGACTTGACCTTCCCGCACCATGAAAATGAAATCGCGCAATCGGAATCGCTCACCGGCAAAGTCTTTTCGCGCCACTGGATGCACGTCCGCTTTCTGCTGGTGGAAGGCGAGAAGATGTCAAAAAGCCTTGGCAACTTTTATACCCTGCGCGATTTGCTGATCAAAGGCCACAAACCCTCTGCCATTCGCTTCCTGCTCACCTCAGTCCCTTATCGCAAGCAGCTGAATTTTACCTTCGCCGGATTGGAACAAGGCGCAAAGTCCGTGGAAAGGCTGCGTACCTTTGACGCCCGCATTCGAATGTCTCAGCTTCCTGCGGGGACTAATCCATCCGCGCAGGAAGCGGCAGCCAAAGCTAAAAGCGAAATGCGTGCCGGCATGGAAGATGACTTGAACACCGCCTATGCGTCGGCGGCAATCTTTGACATGGTGCGGGAAGCCAACATCCTGGCTGATCGCGGCGAGCTTCGCGAAGGCGACAAAGCGCCCTTGTTGGAAGCGCTGCACCAGTTCGATGAAATTTTTGCGGTCTTAAAAGATGACGACGCGGAAAAGATGAAGGCCACCATGGATTGGGCCCGGTCCCACGGCATCCTTAAAGACTCTGAGGTTCCGACAGACGCCATCTCTGACGCCGAAGTTAATCGCCTTATTGAAGAGCGCAATGCCGCGAAAAAGGCGCGTGATTTCGCTCGATCCGACGCGATCCGTAAACAGCTCGCGGATGCAGGAATCCTGGTGGAAGATACGAAGGAAGGGATCAGGTGGAAGAGAAAGTAAATAGGATTTGGTAATTTGTTAATTTGGTAATTTAGTAATTGAAGATCAAAGGAGCCTCGACAATTCAGATTTTCAATTACCAAATCCTCCTCAGTCTCCCGACACATTCACGGTCTTTGGGCACGTTTCATCGCTCACCTGTAGGTCGACCGGTGCCTGCTTTAACCTCGACGTATTCACCAGCGCCACTGACGCGATGATGATCGCCGTCCCTAACAGCATGAAAATATCGACCTGCTCGCGGAGAATAATCCAGCCCAGAAAAACAGCGACAATTGGATTGACATACGCGTAGGTCGCCACCTTGGGCGTGGGCACATGTTCCAGCAAATAAATGTAAGCCGAGTAGCCAATCCACGATCCAAAGACCACCAGATAGCCGATCCCGCTCAGCGCTGAATGAGTCCAGTGGGTCTTCTGGAATTGCCCGGTCAGCAGCGCGATTACGCCATTTACGGAACCCGCCAGCGTCATCTGCCAGGCAGCGGAAACGAACACATCAATGGTGAGATTAAAGCGATGAGAAAAAATTGATCCCAGCGCCCAGAGAAACGAGGCTCCCGCCAGAATGCCCGCCCCTAAAAGCTCCAGCCGCCCTAAATGCGTGCCTGCGGTGATCCTCGGCCATAGCAGCACCAGCAGTCCAACAATCCCGATCGCCAGCCCTATCAGGCCTTTGGCCGTCATGCGCCCCGCACGGAAGACCCATGCCTCAAACATCACTACCCAGATTGGCACCAGAGCCACGATAAGCGACGCCAGCCCGCTTGAAACGTATTCTTCTCCCCACAGCACCCCAATATTTCCGGTGGAGAGAAGCAAAATAGAGATTACCAGCAGCTGGCCCAAATCGCGGCGAGTCAGCCGAATCTTCCTGCCCAACAGCGCGCAGGCCACCAGCATGATGGGCCCGGCAATCAGGTAGCGGACAGTCCCGGCGACGTAAGGAGGCATGTCTCGCACGATGACCCGCATTGCAAGATACGTGGAGCCCCACAGAACATACAGCAGGGCAAAAGCCACGATGATTCGTGACCGATTTTGTGGGGCCGCAGTCATGAGTTATGTACTTATCATCTGACTCTTCTGCCAATCCTGTCGATGCGAAATAACTGGAAGGCACGAATCAAGCATGGAAGTGCACTCTGCCCACCCCGTTGGTAACCGCCAACCGCGCGTCATTTTCGAGCTATAATAGAGGTGGACATGAATTCACGCAGCACATCCTGGTTCGCAACGCGCACGCCCAAGCGATCTCTTGCTTGCTGGGTGGGTTTTCTTGTGTGCCCGCGCCGTTATCTGGCCGTGCTGCCATCGCACGCCCGCGCCAATCTTTTCGCCGGCGACTAATCTTCCACTTACGTCCTCACTCTTTCATCGGCCTGAATGCTGTTCACTTGCTCAGGGCCGAAGGCATCAACACGCAACAACTTTTTTGAAAAGAGGATGAACATGGCAACGCAGACTTTTTCCGCTATTGGTCCCAAGATTCGCACCAAACTGCCCGGCCCCAAGGCGCAGGCTGTCCTGCAGGGCGATGCGCAGTATATTTCTCCATCGTACACACGTTCCTACCCTCTGGTGGCCAAGCGAGGCCGTGGCGTGATTGTTGAGGACGTGGACGGCAATGAATTTCTGGATTTCTCCGCCGGAATCGCCGTGGTTTCCACCGGACATTGCCACCCCAAAGTGGTGGCTGCAATCCAGAAGCAGGCCGCCGAACTGATCCACATGTCCGGCACCGATTTTTACTACGAGAGCATGATCACGCTGGCCCAGCGCCTTGGCAAAGTTGCGCCCATGTCCGGGCCCATTCGCGCTTACTACGGCAACTCCGGCACTGAAGCCGTTGAAGCCGCGATGAAGCTGGCCCGCTACCATACCAAGCGCCAGGGCATCATCGCCTTTTACGGCGCGTTCCACGGACGCACCATGGGCGCGCTCTCACTCACCGCTTCCAAAGCGCAGCAACGCCGTCGCTTCTTCCCCGTGGTTCCCGGCGTGGCGCACGTGCCGTATCCCAACGTCTACCGCAAGCCTGAAGGCATGACCGCAGAAGAGCACATCGCCGAGTGCGTGCGCTTCATTGAGGACCGCGTGTTCAAAACCATTATGCCTCCGGAAGAATGCGCGGCAATCTTCATTGAACCCATCCAGGGTGAAGGCGGATACCTACCTGCTCCCACTGAGTTCATGCGCGAACTGCGCCGCATCTGCGATCAGCACGGCATTCTGCTCGTGGCCGATGAAGTCCAGAGCGGCGCGGGACGCAGCGGCAAGTGGTGGGCCATCCAACACACCGGCGTTGAGCCGGACATCATCACCATCGCCAAGGGTATTGCTTCCGGCATGCCGCTGGGCGTTATGCTGGCGCGCGCCGAGATCATGGACTGGGTCCCTGGGTCTCATGCCTCGACTTTTGGCGGCAATCCAGTCTGCATTGAAGCTGCCATGGCGACGATGGACGTTCTGGAATCGGAAGCCATTAAGAACGCGGAAGTTGTGGGCGAGCACATGATGAAGCGCCTCAGCGGGTGGGTAAAAACTCATCCCATGGTTGGCGACGTGCGCGGCCGCGGGCTTATGATCGGCGTGGAAATCGTGAAAGACAAAAAGACCAAGGCCATTGCCCATGACGAACGTGATCGCATTGTTGAACTGGCATTTGAACGCGGCATTCTGTTCCTGGGCGCCGGGGAAAACTCCGTACGCATTGCCCCTCCACTCGTTGTAACGCAGGAACAAGCGGAGATTGCCATGGACGTGCTGGAAGAGTGCATTGGGATAGTGGAGAAATAAAACAAATAACAACCAGGCCGCGAATTAGCGCGAAAGGACGCGAATCGGGACATGTCCCGGTTCACAAACCTTCCGACGGATCTCCCGCTCCTTCATCATCACAAAAAATACCGGCACCAGAATCAGAACATGGATTGTTGATGTAATCATTCCACCCACGATAGGCGCTGCAATTGGCTTCATTACGTCAGAACCAATTCCGCTCTCCCAAAGGATGGGGACCAAACTGGCGAGTACGGCTGTGACCGTCATGAGTTTCGGGCGCAGTCGCTGTACAGCACCTTCAATCGCAGCCGCTTCCACGTCAGCATTTGTAAGCGGAGGGCCGGAGCGGAGTTTGCGCTCAAGCGCCTCGTGCAGATAAACGACCATCACAACCCCGGTTTCCACCGCGATCCCGAATAAAGCGATATATCCAACCCAAACGGCTACGCTGAAGTTGTAGCCAAGCAGCCATTGCAACAGCAGTCCTCCCGTCATCGCATACACGGTAGGAAAAATAAGGACGAGGGCTTCCGTGATGGACTTGAAAATTATGTAGAGCAGCAGGAAGATCACAAAAAATACTACGGGCAAGATAAGCTTAAGTCGTTGTTTGGCCCGCAGCTCAAACTCATATTCGCCCGACCACTGATATGTGTAACCGGCGGGCAGCTTCATCTTGCGCAGCAGATTGTTCGCCTGGTTTACAAATCCGCCGTAGTCTCTGGTGCTCAGGTCAACATAAACGTATCCAGTGAGCGCTCCGTCTTCATCTCGAATCATTGCAGGGCCGCGAGAGAATGAAATCCTCGCTACCTGCTCAAGCGGAACCTGAGCGCCCGCTGGAGTTCCGATTAACACGCGGCGCAGCTCATCCGGGCTATCGCGGAAGTCGCGGTCATAACGAACATTGATTGGGTATCTTTCGCGCCCCTCGACATTCTCGGCGATATTGGCTCCTCCGATGCCTGATGAAACGGCCCGCTGTACATCCTCCACGGTCAGCCCGTACCTGGCTGCTTCCGGGCGGTTCACGTCAACATTGATATAGAATCCTTGCGAGACGCGCTCCGCAAAGACGCCACGCACGTTTGACTGGCCGGAAAGTTTCTTTTCGATCTGTGCTCCAAGTTGCTGGATTCCATCAATACTCGGTCCTTGGATCTTCAAGCCGACCGGCGTCTTTATCCCAGTCAGTTCCATGTCCAGACGATTCTCAACCGGCATTGTCCACGTATTAGATAGGCCAGGGAACTGGAGCTTGGAATCCATTTCGGCAATCAACTTTTCGTAGGTCATGGCGACCCGCCATTTGCTTCTTGGCTTCAGCATCACGGTGGTGTCGTACATGTCGAGCGGGGCATTGTCCGTTGCGCTGTCGGACCGCCCGATGACTCCAAAGACACTCTCCACTTCAGGGAAGCTGCGCAAAATACGGTCCTGCTCTTGCAGCAATTGGGTGGCCTGGGTGATCCCGATACCGGGCAGCGCTGTGGGCATGTATAGAGATGAGCCTTCGAACAGTGGGGGCATGAACTGACTGCCAATCCTTAGCGCCAGCGGAAAGACCAGCAGCAGGAAAAGAAGGTTCAAGGCCAACGTGGTTTTTCGGTTTCGCAGGCAGAACCGCAAGACTGGCAGATATAGAGCTTGCGTGACGCTGGAAACCGGATTCCGCGACTCAGGGCGCAATCTGCCTTTGATTAGCATGAGCATCAGCATCGGAACCAGCGTGATTGCTAGAAGAGACGAAAAGCCCACGGCAAGGGTCTTTGTCCAGGCAAGCGGACGGAACATCCGGCCCTCCTGCGCTTCCAGCAAAAAAACAGGAAGGAACGAGACAACGATAATCAGTAACGAAAAGAACAGCGCTGGTCCGACTTGCTTGGCAGCGTCTATCAGGATCTTCCGGCGCTCTGCCTCGTCCACGGCACCTGCATCCTGGCGTTCGGCGAGATGCCGATAGCCGTTTTCAACCATTACAATGGCTGCGTCCACGAGCACGCCAATCGCCAGAGCGAGACCGCCCAGAGACATGATGTTAGAAGTCACGTGCAGGAAATACATGGGGATGAACGACATTACGACAGCGATTGGCAGGGTGAGGATTGGAATGAACGCGGAGCGGAAATGGAAGAGGAAGACGATGATTACAAGGCTGACGATCACTGCTTCTTCCAACAGGTCGCGTTGCAGAGTGTCAATTGAGGCGTTTATCAGGCCGGATCGGTCATAGCCGGAAACGACTTCCACACCGGGCGGCAGAGAGCCTTTGAGTTGTTTCAGCTTCTGCTTTACGCCCTCAATGACGTTAAGGGCATTCATGCCGTCGCGCATGACCACGATTCCGCCTACCGTCTCACCTTCTCCGTTCCATTCGGCAACTCCCTGCCGGATATCCGGCCCAAAGGCCACTGTACCCAGATCTCTGATGAGCACTGGCGTTCCGTTCTTGGCCGTAACAGGAACATTCTCCAGATCACTCAATGAGCGCAGATAGCCCAAACCTCGCACCATGTACTGCGTCCCGGTGAGTTCGAGCACGCGGCCGCCAACTTCATTCGTGCTCATTTTCACGCGATCAATCACCGTCGAGAGCGGAACGCCGTAAGCCAGCAGCTTGTTGGGATCAAGGCGCACTTGATACTGCTTTACAAAGCCGCCAATGGTCGCAACCTCTGCAACGCCCGGCACCGTTTCAAGCTGATAGCGCAAGTGCCAGTCCTGGATGCTACGTAAATCAGCAAGGCTGTGCTGGTGACTTCGGTCCACCAAGGCGTATTCATAAACCCAGCCAGCTCCCGTAGCGTCGGGCCCAATCGCCGGATGAACGTTCTGCGGCAGTCGCCCGCCGATCTGCTGGAGGTATTCAAGAACACGGGAGCGTGCCCAATAAACATCGGTACCATCCTGGAATACGACATAAACATAGGAATCGCCGAACATGGTTTGCGCACGAACGGCTTTCACCCGTGGAGCTGCCAGTAGTGAAGTCACGATTGGATAGGTGACCTGATCTTCGATTACATCGGGCGGTTCGCCTTCCCATGCCGTGTGAATGATGACCTGCACGTCAGAAATATCCGGCAGAGCGTCGAGCGGAACATGTTTGAGCGACCATATCCCTGCTAGGACCAGCAGCAGAACAGTCGTGAACACCAGGAAGCGATTATTAGCGCACCATTCAATGATTCGGGAGATCATTTACATGCCTCCTTCAGCATTGACAGTGAAATGTTTGTTGACAATCGTCTGCCCGTTCTGCGTGGCCGTGATCGTTACTTGCCAAGTCCCACCGGAGCCGAGATCGCCTTTGCCTTCATACATCCCATTGCCTTTGTCCGCGAGGCTGACCCGCGTATTCATGGCGGCCATTGCCATTGCTGGCATGGCAGGCATATAGAAGGTGACGACCACTTCTGCTCCGCTCATCGGACTATTATTCGCGCCGGTTAGCTTTACGCGAAAGACATTGCTGCCCTTATGAGGCGGCGAAGGCTCGGTCGTCAGGTCAGCATTGGCCTGCTGCGACGGCGGAGAATTCGCTGTACCAGCACCCGGAGGTGGCGGCACGTAACTCCCGCTGGCGGCTTGCAACTGGCTCTCTGAGTCGATCAGGAAGTTGGCGGAAGTCACAATGGATTCACGGGGCTTGACTCCCTTAGTGACAATGAACTCATCTCCGACTCGCGCTCCCGTAATGACCTCGCGAGGCTCAAGATTGCCGGCACCGTGATTCACGAATACAACCTGACTGGTGCCGGATTGAAGGACGGCAGACGCTGGGATCACAAGTTGCCTTCCCAGAGGCGCCTTCAGCATGACGTTGACGTACATGCCGGGCTTCAGCTTTAACTGAGAATTGGACAAAACTAGTCGGACCCGCACCGTGCGGGTGTTCGCGTCAACCTGCGGGAGAATCTGATCTATGCGACCGCTGAAAGTCTTGCCGGGATAGGCGTCCACTGTGACCTTTGCAGGATCACCCGGCTTGATCTTGCCAACATCCGGTTGGAATACCTGGGCATTTACCCACACCGTTGAAAGATCGGCCACTGTGTACAGCTTCGTGTCAGGCTGCACGTACATGTTGGGCAGAATGTTCTTCTCCGTAATGTAGCCAGATGCAGGCGCGTTGAACGTCAGATCGGTAATGACCTTGCTGGTGGATTCGAGTTTGGCAATCTCTTCCTCTGGTACTTCCCACTGTGCCAGGCGTTCTTTCGCGGCATTTGCAAGGGATGCAGCGCCGCTGGAAACACCTGCAACCGTGCTGTTATTTAGCTGCTGCTGGTTCTGGCGGGCAAGCAAGTATTCCTGCTCCGTGGCAACCAGATCCGGGCTGTAAATCGTGAAGAGCGGTTGCCCCTTGCGGACGTAGCGATAGGTCGCGTCGACGTAAACCTTCCGGATCCACCCAGGAAAGCGGACCTGAATGGAGGAAATCCGCGTTTCGTCAGCTTCCACATTTCCGGTAACGCGAATTTCATCATTCACGTTTTTGTACGCCACCGTTCCGAATCTGACGCCAATACTCTGCATCCGCTGCGGAGTCAGTTGGATCGGAGTAAGTTGCGTATCGTGCGCCTGGGGCGTGTTATCAGCGGCGATGTCCATTGAGGACTTCTCTTCATTGTTTAGGGAATGGTGATGATGGTTCCACCATGCCAGGCCCAGGCCCGCTAACAGAGCCACGTTGATCATCAGGAGAATAAAGAATGCTTTTCGATAGGATTGCGAGGGTACGTTCATGGCAACGTCTCTCCCGTTAGCGATTCCAGGCGCGCCAGCGCCGATTCGTGTTCGCTTAGCGCCTTTTGATACTGCTCTTCAAAGTCCAGCAGGTCCCGGAATGACGAAAGCACCGCCCCAAACTCCTGGCGGTTTGCCTCATAGGCGGCGCGAGCTGCCCGGTACGTCGCTTCTGCCTGCGGGATCAACCCTTCGCGATAAATCTTGAGTTGCTCACTTGACGTTTGGGCTGCCACGTATTGGCTCTGCACTTCGGCCAGACGCCGCTGAATCTCCGCACTGAGTTCTGAGGCTGCTGTCTGCTGGTGTTCGGTTGCGGCAGCCAGCTCCGCCCGACGACGGCCACGGTTCGGCAACGTCACCGTGAGCGTCAGCATGTAGTAGTCGCGGAACTTGCGGTCAGTGTTCTGATACATGTATTCAAGGCCGAAGTCTGGACGGAACTCTTTTCGGGCGAGTTCAACCTGCTTTTCATTGCGTTTCGCGACTTGCTGGCGGAATGCGACTTCGGGATTGTGTTGCGACACGTTCTCCAGCAAATTGCCATTCGGAGGCAATGCCCGTTCGCGGAGCGGCTCAGCAATGATGTCTGGGGAGTCTTGCCAACGTCCGAGAAGTTGCTTGACTTGGGCTTGCACTTGCCCCGCCTCGCGGTGATGCATCGTGATTTCCTGAAGGATACGGGTATGCTGGAGCTGAGCTCTGAGGGCTTCAGCTTGGTTACCCTGTCCGACGCGATAGCGCGACTCCGCTATCTGCTCCATTTCGCCGAGCAGCTTGTCATCCCTCAAGAGCACGCCGAGCGTTTGTTGAAGGTACGCGAGTTTGAAATAAGCCACCTTGAGCTGTTCAATCACAGTGCGGCTCACGACGCCTGATTGCGCCTTAACGGATTCAGCGTCGAGTCCCGCTACTTCAGAACGCAGGGCACGCTTGCCTGGCCAGGGAAGCTGTTGCGACGCCCCGATCCCGATATAGGCAAAGTCACTATTCGTGTAACCCGCAAATGGAGGTGGGCTCCCAACACTCAAGTGCTGCAACATAAGCTGGGTGTCCGGCAGCGCACCGGCTCCCTTTGCTCCACTGCTGGCCGCTCGGTATTCATGTGTCGCTGCCTGGATGTCAGGGTTCCTTCGCTGCACTTCTTCAATCAGAGTAGCGAGTGGGACAGGCTGGTTCGATGGATGCTCAAGGTCCGAAGATTGGGCCACACCCAAGGCAGTCGTTGACAATAGCAAAATCAGAAACGCTTTCATCTCTTTATCTCCGTTGTGAAAAGACGCACGGGCGCACACGTCTTGTGTGCGTGTATAGACGAAAGCCGTTTTTAGATTCTTAGGACTGAGGGCTGACCGGGTGGAGATTCAGGGGCGTTAATCTCATGCGCTGGCACAGCGGCAACCATGTTCGGAACGTTTTGCTGAAGGTCAAGTGCAGTTTGAACCGCGTAATCCAAATTAACAGGTGCGTATTTATTGGTCACCTGGAGTACACTTGCGCCGATCTGAGGTAGTTTGGTGCAGCAAGAGTGCATTTCCATCTGCGAGTTGCCGCACTCGTCGGCCATGTGTAGGCAACAGTTCTGCTCTTCCTCGCTCATCTGCTGGCCAGGTAAGGCGCACGCAAGGACCGGCACCGAAAGCACAATCAGTGCGATCCCGAGGCAAACGCACGTGCGTAGCGAAGCCATGCCGCAATTGTAGAACATTTAGCCAAATTCCTTTATACCTGCTTCTCTAACTAGCCCGAGTTTCGACGGGATGGCTATGCCAATCCGTACCTTGGAATTAATCCAGAGCCCGCTGTTTGACCCAGAAAATAATGTGCCACAGGGAATTGCTGAAAATAACCCCTGTCCGCCGACATTCCATACGGAAAAACTTTGTTTCATACAGAGAAGCCCTGGCCCAAAGCGGCCTGGAACTTCAAGGAATCTACCGACTGGACCTGGGCAGCCTGTTTGCCGATTGTTGCCGGCGTCGCTCACAAATGTGAAATTATCCTGTTCGCGATCTCCGATCCGCGGGTGCGGGCTTCCGGCAAATAAATGGTGTCAAGTTTAAACATGCTGTCACCTTTGAGCACAAAAAACGCGTGGCCAAAGGAGCCGATCATGGCGTGGTCGCCGACGCCATTGACGTCATCGAAACCGGGGACAACGGAGAGCGTAGTACGCAGAGGCAGCCAATTGCCGCTGCCAAAGTTACGGTCCACGCTGAAGGAGAAAACTTTGCCACTGGGGTCGGGCGCGCTGAGGCCAAAACCTTTTACGATGCCTTCCATTTCTTTGGTGTGTTTCATCAGCTCAATGAAGTCGTCGTTCTTTGCATTGCTCTTGGCATTAGCGCTCTTTCCATTAGCACTCTTGGCATTGGCGTCAGTTTCTTTGTTCACTTTTTCCGAATCTCGCTTGGCCTGGGCAATAGCGAGCTTTTGCAGTTGGGCGAAGGCCGCTGAGTTGGTGTAATAGGCACAGCCGGGATCGTTGCCGTCCATGATTTCTGCGCTGCGCTCCACGGTGACGCCGATCATCTGCTGCAGATCTGAGGTGGAAAGCAGCTTGCACATGTTGCCTTGCGAGACTTCAGAGCCGAACGATCCGCCAGTTATAGAAGATACTTTGTGCTTGACCCAGTGGACGCCATAGAGCACCGCGCCAAATGCTGAGAGAACGAGAACCAGGACTATGCCGCCGACCATCAGCAAAGCTTTGCCGCCAGAAGATTTGGGCGGGGCTATAGACGATTGAGGCGAAAACGCTGGTTGTTGCGCGACAGATTGTTGTCTGACAGAAGGCTGGGCGGACGGTGGTGCGCTGGCCGATACTTGGGTCGGGGGCGATTGTGGCGCAGTGGCGGCGGGCGGGGTGAAAGTCGGTTGGGTGGAAGCGGGCTGCTGAAAAGTGGATTGCGGAGAGGCTGCCGGCTGCTGAACCGCGATGGGCTGCGCGGTCGGAGTTGCGATGGGCTGCAGAGTTGGAGAGGCTTGCGGCGGCGCAGAAGCTGATTGCGCGCGATGACCGCAACGTCCGCAAAAAACGCCGGAAAGTGGCGCACCGCAGTTGGTACAGAATTCGGCCATGGTGTGATGGTCCTTAAGAAAGTGAACTACTACAAAGAGGTGTGTCATTGTAACCTGAGTTTCGTCCGTAGGCCGCTTTGCAGCATTTAGTCCGTTTTACTTACCATGCAGTTTGGCCGTGTCCGGCAGGGCAATATTTACTCGGTTGGCCTTAGCCGGGTACTAGCCAGGGCTAAGGTGAAAGCCGCAACATATTGAAAATAAAGAGGCAATTTGCGGGCGTTGGAATCAGGAGTTTGGCAATCGCAATGCAATAGTAGAGAGCGTGACGTTATGCGCAATCGGGGGTGAGCTGGAAAACCCTGTCACAAAGCGTGACCCCGATGCTCGAACGACCCCGGTTCGGAGGATTTTACCCCAATGAAGAATTATCTATTGTCGTTATCGCTAGTCGCCGCCATGGCAGTGCCAGCGGTCGCCCAGCAGAATCAACAGACCACACAAGATCAACCGCAGGCGCAGCAAACCCAAGCCCAGGGCAACGACCAGTCTGCGACCGGCAAGGATCCGCTCACCTACACGCGCAAAGAGGGTTTTTGGGGACATTTGAATCCCTTTGCCCGCAAGAAATATGTTAACCGGCAGCTGGATCCAGTTCGCGGCCGTGTCAATGAGCTCGATGAACTCACCGCGAAGAACGCCAAGATGATCGCCGACGTTGACGCTCGCGCTACCGAAGGCATTCGCAACGCGATGAGCAAGGCCAATGAAGCCGACACGCACGCCCTCGACGCGGGCAATCGCGCTAACCAGGCTCAGCAGACGGCGCAGCAGGCGCACACGCGTATTGCCACGGTTGAAGACACAGTCAGCAAGATCGACCAATACCAGCCCATCACGCAAGCTGAAATCCGCTTCCGCGCCGGACAGAACGCCCTCAGCAAGAACGCCAAAGACGCCCTCGACCAGATGGCTACCTCGCTCAAGAACCAGAAGGGCTACATTGTTGAAGTGCAGGGCTTCTCGCCCGGCAACGGCACCACGGCCATTGAAAACTCGCGTGAAATGGCGCAGATGGTCGTCCGTTACCTCGTTCTGAATCATGAGATTCCTGTCTATCGCATCTATACGGTCGGCATGGGCAACGCTCCCGTTCAGGCAGAGGACGGCAAGATCCATCGCCAGAAGGGCGGCAAAGTTGAGATCAGCCTGTTAAAGAACGGCCTGGCTGACCTGAACGCCAGCAACAACTCTGCTCCCGCCACCGGCAGCGGCGTCACCGCAACTCCGGCCAGCCAGCCTGCAACTCAGTCGGCTCCGGCTCCGCAGTCTGCTCCAGAAACACAGCCTGCTTCTCAGCCCAGCACCACCGATCAGCCGGCCCAGAAGCCGCCGCAACAGTAACCAGATCCTGTAACTTTCTCTAACCAAACGCACCCCTCTTGCCCATCGTGGCGGGAGGGGTTTTTTATCGAAGCCGATTCCCCTGGCGCATTTCTCTCCCAAGTACTATCTCTTGGTCTTCGTTCGACTGACGACAGTAATGTTCGAGCTTGGTTCTCTGCGCCCTTTGCGGTAAAAAGAATTTTGGTTTCCCAATCACGGCGATCACCGAATATTTCCTGAGGCCCCGCTCATCCGCGCAAATCCGCGGTAAGCTGTTGCCTTTCCGATTTCCTCTGAGCTCTTAGCGTCCTTGCGGTAAAAATTTGGTTTCTAATCCGCCGGTAAGCTTTTGCTTTCCGATTCCGGCGATGACGTGCGATGTCGGCGATCACGGCGATTCTTTCCTGATCAGCGTTCATCCGCGTAAATCAGCGGTAAAGGTTTTTTGCCTTTCAATTTTCACTGGTTGGCAATTTCGGCGATTTTGGCAATCGATCTTTGTGTTCTCCGTGTCTTCTGTGGTAAAGGTTTTCGCCGGTTCTGATCCGCGTTCATCCGCGTAAATCAGCGGTAAAGGTTTTTGCCTTTCAATTTTCACTTTTGGCAATTTCGGCGATTTTGGCAATCTTGTTCTCCCGCTTTTGCTTTCCGATTCCGGCGATGACGTGCGATGTCGGCGATCACGGCGATTCTTTCCTGATCAGCGTTCATCCGCGTAAATCAGCGGTAAAGGTTTTTGTCTCCAATTAATTAATCCCCACCAGCTTGCTCAGCTCCAGCACCTGCAAGTGCGCCGGACACTTTTTCCAGTTATGTTTCCAGCAGACAATCATGTCGCATTGTTGCGGATCGTGCCCATGCTCCTGGAACGCGCGGCTTTCGTATTCAAACTCTATTCTCAGGTACTGCCACCGTCCTGGTTCCACTTCAATCTTGGCCAGGCAGTCGGGAAAGGCCGCTTGAACTAACTCAATCACAAACCCCAATTGCACTGCCAGCATGCCAAACAGCAGCATTACTCCCATTTCGTTCACCGGAGCATGCGCCATTCCCGGCGTCCGTATCGGCGCTCCCAGCAGCGGACGGTCCGTCAGCACTCGCCGCTGAAAGTTCGCTGCTTTAATCCACGGTAGCGCGCTTGGCGCCAGTTCCGCCACAAACACCGCAAGCATCGTTGCCGTCACGCACTTCATGTTCGCCACCGGCGGAGGAACGGGATGCGCCACGGCATAATCCCGTTCAGGGCCCCGTTCCAATACCCGTTCAGGGCCCTGTTCCCGTACCTGTCCCAAATCAAATACCTGTCCCGAATCAAATGCCTGTCTTAAATCAAATGCCTGTCTTAAATCGATGCCCCGTTCACCTTCCCGCGTATTCGCCGCTCCCGCTTCTGCCGGATTGCTTGGCTTCCTTTCCTGGGTACAGGCTGCTTTCACCGCTTCTCTCAATCGCATCACTCGCTTTCCGCCCCCCGACCTCGGCAGCGGCCCCACACGGATCTTCTCCAGCACGTCCGTCCAGTCGCCCGGCAGGCTTCCAGCCTCCACAAACCGGCAAAACTCTTTTGGCACTTCCACCCAGCGCTCAAAACGGCTTCTGAAAACAATGTATCCATGGCGGCCTTCACGCAGATACTCCCGGCGTGTCGGTACCCAGCCCACCTTGCGCGCAACCTCTCCCCAGTCCACCAGCAGCGCGGCAGAGGTCAATCGCTGGCCTCTTTTATTCGGCTCCAGCCCGGCGGCCCGCACTGCGTTCAAATAGGTTTTGAAAAGCCGGCTGGCGTTGCGATCGTTGATTCCGCTCAGCCTCGTGAATTCTGTCGTTGTCGGCGCGTGGCCCAGCTTCTGGGCTGCGGCCTGCATGGCCGCGATGATTTGATCTTTCGTGATTGCCATGGCTCCGCCCTCGCAAAATCTCGCAAAATCTCGCACAAATAGGTGGAAATCCCGTCGCAGTAGATAAAGCGACGACGGGTGTCGCCGGCCGTTGTAGGTATGCCGTTTGGCCGGCTCTGGAGGGCTCACAGGTGGATCATTCGGTCGCTCCAGCAGCTTACTTTATAGCACGAATAAACCACGAAAGCAAGACTTTTCTTCTCCACGCAAGGGCTTCTTATCTCGTGGCCTTCAATTGGATTGAAACTCTTTGTATTTTGTCATGTTGAGCGAAGTCCGAGCGATCCCGCGTAGCGGAGGAGTGAGGCCGAGTCGAAACATCCAGAGAATGTCTCCTCTTGCCATGCTGCGTCAGGGAGTTCTACCCAGGATCTTTTGTTGCGCATGACGCTCCAGCGTCATGCTGGGTGGAAGAACGGCCCTTTAGGTGTAAAGTTCAGGAACATTCTTCACAGATCGTTCTCAACACATCCCTTTAGGGCCGTGAAAAGATGATAGGGCAAACCCTTCCTCGCGCCGCAGGCCCGGGGTCCCCGACACGCGCGGTTTACGCGTGGTGGGGTGGAGGCCCGGGGTTCCCAGACACCAGAGCTCCCGGCTTGCCCGGTTTTGGCAAGTTGGGATGGGCGACGCGCGCTTCGCGTGGCGGGGGGTGAAGATCCCCGTCCAGCCGAAGGCGGAGTGCGCTTTTCACTTCTCTTAAATTCGTCCACCCTCCAGACAAGTGTCAGGGCACGGGCTTTAGCCCTGCCATAAAAGGCAGTAAATAGGATCCTTCCTTGCGCCGCAGGCCGCCGCGCAGCGAAGCGGAGTGGACGTCACACGGAAGTCCGCAAAATCATAATAATATGTATGGCACTCTTTAAATGTGTGTTATATTTAACACTCATTTTATGAGTGCCGTTAAAGAATACAAAGATTTTGGCCCTATGCTTGTAAAACTTCGCGAACAAGCTGGAATCGCCCATCAATCGGCGCTTGCAGCCAGGGTGAACGTGACTCAGCAGACTATAAGTCGCTGGGAGGCAGGCGATTCACGTCCACGCCAGAAGCAATTGTCCGCGTTGGCAAGTGCGTTGAATGTTCCAGTTGATCAGCTATTAGCAGCCGCAGGCTACACAAGTGCACCAGTTACCGTCAGCTTTGATCAACCATTTCCTTTAGATTCTCTGACTGCGGAAAGTTTCGAGCGATTTTGTTTTCATTTCCTCGATGCACTGTACCCAGGAGCACAAGTACATCGTGCTGGTAAATCAGGCGACGCTCAACATGGCATCGACATAATGGTCAAATCTCAGACGGGGGTTTTTACCTTCCAGTGCAAGAGAGTCCAGAATTTCGGTCCACAGCATGTGCTCTCGGCGGTGGCCGCTCACACGGTAAAGGCAGACCAGAAAGTCATTCTGCTATCACGAATCGCGAGTCCCAAGGCCCGTGAGGCAGCGCAATTACACGCCGGATGGGATATTTGGGATAAAGAAGACATCTCGCTAAAAATCCATAAACTCCCGAAAGAAGCAATACGAAGATTAGTCGACATCTTTTTCCCGACACAACGATTTGCTCTTCTTGGCCAAGGGGAATCGGGCTCGTGGCAAACAACCGATGAATTCTTTGCTCCCTTCGCAAGCGGTAAAGGAATGTTTAGGCACACGTGGAACTTAGTGGGGCGCATCGACAAGAAGCAACAACTCGTCAACGAGTTGTTGAATGATGAGTGCAGACTTGTTTTTCTGGTCGGTCCTGGTGGTGTCGGTAAAACTCGGCTGCTGAAGGAGGCTATTAATGAATTTGAAGCGGCGCGTCGTTCAGACACCATCGTACGGTTTCTTGCTCCGGCAGCGACCCTTACACCCAAGAGCTTAGGTGAAGACTTTGGTACCGGCAAGAAGTTAATGATTATTGATGATGCGCATGACAGAACCGACTGGCAAATTCTGTTTCAGCATGCATCCGTTTCATCGAATACTCGGGTGCTCCTCTCCTTTAGGCCTTATTGGCTAGATCACATTAAATCCCAGGCAGCATCTTTTGGTCTGACGGTAGATATGATCCGGCATGTGGAACTCGATCGATTGAATGTTGCAGATGCAACAGAGCTCGCCAAGCAAGTTTTAACAGAATTCGGTGGCCCGATTGACCAGGCTGAATATATCGGTCGAATCACTCGAGATTGCCCGCTAGCAACTGTAATCGGATGTGAGATTGTGTCGCAGCGAGGAGTGCACCTTGAATTTGCTAAAAATGAAGATGCTTTTCGTTCGACATTGCTGGGTCGCTTTAAAGACATTATAGCCGGAACTATTGGCAACAGAAGCAATGCGGACTCGATAAAAAAGCTACTGCGAATTACCGCTCTTTTACAGCCTTTTCATTTTGATGATGCCACCTTTGCTGAGATCGTAGAGAAAGTCGAAAGACTGCCTCAGTACGAAACAAGGCGGCTCATTCGTGTACTCACGGATGCTGGCGTGCTCTTCAAGCGTGGCGCTGAGATGCGATTGTCTCCAGACATGCTTGCCGACTACCTCATAGAAGAAGCATGCCTCGGAGAAGCCGGAACATCGACTGGATACGCAGAACATGTGTTCGATTCCGCAACGCCTCCACAGATTGAAAATCTGGTGCTAAGTCTTGGAAAGCTCGACTGGCGACGCTCCAATGGCGACCCCACTAACAGCCGATTGTTGGACGGTATCTGGAGCAAACTGATTAGAGAGTCAAAAGATTCGGCTAATCACCTGCGAACCGTCACAGAAGTGGCATTTTATCAACCCGCCAGAGCACTTGATTTCGCAGAAAAGCTTATCCGCAATGGCACTCATCTGCGAAGCCTCCCTACACTATTAAGATATGTAGCTTACAGTCTCCCGCATCTTCCACGGGCATGTGAATGCCTATGGGGCCTTGGGAAGCCTGATAATGATCAGCTTAACCAGCGACCTGACCACGGGATTCGAATACTCTCGGAGCTTTGCGCTGCGGAGCCGAACAAACCAATTCAATATAACGAAGTTGTTGTGGACTTCGGTCTTTCCCTGGTTGGAAGACCTGAATCTTGGCTTCACAAATACACGCCATTCGATTTTTTGAAAGGGATTCTTCAGACGGAGGGGCATAGTACCAAATCGAGCGGTCTGAATCTTACCCTTACTCCTTTTACGGTCAGGCATAAGGCGGTCGCTGAACTGAGACGAAAAGTCATTGGAAGCGCAATTGCAATGCTCTCGCATGAAAGCACACGCATTGCTGTCTTATCAGCGCGCTTCTTGCACGACGCACTTCGTTATCCAATCCAAGGCGCTGGCGATGAAACTCGCGATGCTTTAACCAGGGAGTTCGCCGAGACGCTTAAAGCAATCCAGAAGAAGATTGAAGAGAGCACGCTACACGCTGTTGTCCTTGTAGAAATTTTGTCATCCGTGTCATGGCATGCAAATTATGCGGGCGGAGAAACCGGCTCACTTGCAATCAATGTTATTAATTCCATGCCTCAGAACATCCAGTTCCGTACAACTCGAGCATTCGTTGACGGGTATGGCCACCTACTTAAATTTGAAAGCGCTCAAGAGCTGGAGCAACGATGGAACAGTTATAACCAGTCAGTGATTTCAGACTTGTTATTGCAATTTCGTGACGGTGAATCTCTACGCGCAACTCTCGAGCATTATCTGGCAGAAATTGAATTGAATTACGGGGACAAGATTATTGTTCCTTCTGTCTTGTATTCACAACTGGTGCAGTCCTCTCTTCCGCTTGCTCGTGCAACGGTCGAGGATGCTCTTTTGCGGGCCGACTCGAAGACAATGCGTTTTGCAGGTATTGCTTTGGCAAAACTTTTTAAAGAAGAGCGGCCATTTGCAACAAAGACGGCTAGACAATTTCTTGCTTCGGAGCGTTCCGGTTTGCAGGCTGCGGTTGGGGAAGGCTATCTTCCTTCTGAAACAATTCCGCTAGTCTCCGAAGAAGAGAGGAACCTTCTTCGGGAAATACTTACATCGAAAGATCCGTTCGTCGTGCGGAGTGGAACACATGCCTTGCGAATGATTGAGCGAAAGAGCATCAGCGTCGCAATTGAGCTACTAAAATCCACAAACTTAGGGATTTCCCACAGCGTCGCGGATGATTTCTTGATGATTTTCTACGGAAGCGAAAGCAATATGTTCGCTTCTTTATCCAAGAGCGACATGGATGAGATACTGCAGAAACTTTTGTCGCTGCCCGAGTTGGAAGGCTTCTGGATTGAGAGATTTCTTGCTACTGCAGCGAAGCTTCATCCTTTGAGCACACTGGAGTTCTTTATCAAGCGCGTCGAGTACGCAGCGGCAAATAAAGATTGGGCTTGTCGTCCGTGTAACTATGGCCCTTATGTTCACACACCGCTTCAGTTCCGCGAGTCTGGTCAGTTACCAACCATTTTTCACCGCGTATCCAAATGGATTGAATCAAGACCTATAGAAGATTCGGTCTTTCACCATTTCGCCAGCAAACTTTTTGAATCAATTTTCCAACCGTTCGATGATGAACTTGTTGTCCTTTTGCAATCTTGGATTGATAGCGCCTCTAGCGGAGGTCTCCGCATAATTTCCAAGCTTTTGGATGAAGCGAGCGAAGATTTTATTTTTGAACAATCCCTATTCGTTTCGCGCTTGCTTGAACGGTGTAAACAACTTGGTCCGGACTACCTTAAGTTGGCTATCAATGCGCTTTATTCTTCTGCAGTTATGGGTCCATTTTCAGGAACTCCGGGCGAGCCATTTCCCCGCGATTTAGACATGAAGAAAAAGGCCGAGGCAATATTGAAAGATACACCCCCGTTTTCCGCCGCTTTCGAACTATACGACGAAGTAAGAAAACGCGCCGAGGATAACATCAGAATGGCACTTCAAGAGCGGGTTGCATTTGAGGGCTGATAGCAAAATGAAGGGGGTAGTTTTGAGACGCAATCAACAGAGGGTTTCGCTCCGGAAACTCCACATTATAGTCGTAGATGTGATTATTCTGACGGTTGCTATTGTTGAAGGCTTGAAATACGTTTTGTATCTCATAAAGCAGTGAAATCCCTCGTTCCGCTTAATGCAACTTTGGCAATCCCCCTCACCCTTGTTCCACGATCAACTCCTGGCAGGTGATGCAATAGCGGCTCCACGGCACTGCGGTCAATCGATTCACGCTGATGTCCTGGCCGCAATGCAGGCATTCGCCAAACGTGCCATTATTGATCCGTCCGATTGCGGCTTCCACCAGTTGTAGCAGCCCGCGTTCCTGCGCCTTTTGTCGGAACGTCATTTCCTTTGACAATGAAGCACTCGCACGGTCGCCTTCATCGCGACCAAAATCCTGGGCCTCATTGTGCTCTTCCTGTGTGCGACTCAGGCTGCGGCGTAGCTCCTCGTGTTTCTTGTTGAGGATCTCTTCAAATTTTGCAATCTTGGCTTTTTCCATGCGCAATCACTCAACAATCAGATTTCCTGGCGCGATGCTATGCCCAGTGCGGATTCATCCTTAATATCTTAATTGAGATTTGCCTCGTCCGCCGCTCCAGCCCGTGAGGCCAGACCCAACGCCCAACGCCCACCCAACGGCCTGCTGTTCCGAGAGCCGAACCTCCAAGCTGCCCGAGATCTCGCCATCACGTTTTGTGAGGCCCTAGGGGAATCGGCTCCTGCTGCTCTATGGCGTGAGCCAGAGAAAAGGGCCTATTCGCGTTTTTTCGCGCTATTCGCAGCTAAAACTGGGTTTGGTTCTTACTTTTGCGCAGGCGCTTCCTTCGTCCCCGCATTCAAATCCACATCCCGAATGCTCGCCGGACTCGCCGGGACCACAACTGTCCGCGTGATCTCTTTGCCGTCGCTTTCAATCGCCACCGTATAAGTTCCGGCCGCCAAATTGCGGAAAATATATGCGCCGGTCGCGCCGGTTTTCACTTTCAGCGAGAGCTCTTTGATCCGCACAACTGCACCAGCCAGCGCGACGGTTTGCAGCGTCGCTTTGTCATAGACCAGCACGCGCCCAGCAATCGACCGCAGCGCCTTCACCTTGAATTCGGTGCTTGCTGGCCTGCCTGACTCCACTGTGACGGTCTGCGCTTGCAAATCCTGCAACGCATATCCCGGAGGGTAAGAATCCGGCAGCGTTGCCACTGAATAATTTCCGGGCACAAGCCCCGTAAAAGCGAACTTGCCGTTCACTCCGGTCTGCACACGACGCGTAAATTTCTCGCCTTTCAGCTCCACCGTGATTCCGTTAATGCCGCCGCCTGCGTCGTTGAGCAGGAAACCAAAGATCTGTCCCTTGGCAAAGTTAATTCCAAAATCCGCCGTGGCGTTCATGTCCACGGTGGCGGGTGAATCCGTGGTGTAAAAGAATGGCTCGTCGCTTTCCAGCTTCGCTTCCACACGATGCACGCCGAACGGCACATGATGAAATGCGTAATAACCGCTTGAATCCGTCCGCGTGACGCGGTCTTCATCCAGCCGCACTTCCACGCCGCCCATCGCGGGCATCTGCGCGTTGTAGTTTCCGGCGGAATCGTCATCGCGGAAGATATGCCCCTGGATCATCCCGTGCCGTCCCGGCAGCAGAAGCGTGGGCACCGTGAAAAATCTGTGCTGGAGCGAAATGATGAACAGCGGATGCGTCGATGTCACGCCGTTGTTCGTTGTCTGCACCATCGCGGCGGAGCCCACAATGTCATTCGTCGACTTCAACCGTTGCGAGTAGCTGAGCGTCGCCGTCTTTAATATGAAGTGTCCCTGCAACAGCTCCGTATCGCTATCAAAATAACTCAAATCAATTTTGCGGCGGTTCTGGCTGTGTTGCATCCAGCTCACCGCGGCGTTCAGGTCATTGCGTGACGGCGCCAGGTTCACGACGAACGCGTTGGTGAATCCCAGCAGTTGCAGGATCTCCGTATTGTGCAGCAGGTCGGCAAGCTGCTCAGGACTTGAAGCGACGATCCCGGCGCGATCCAGCGCGTCCTGCAACCCCGGTACCTGCGAAAAGATTGCCGCCAGCGTGGGCACTTGCACGTCATGCCTGTAGAAGCCGCTAATCTGGAACTGTTTTGCTGAAGCGCGCGCATTCACCGCGTAATCATTCCCTCCGCCTCCTCCATCAATGTTGACGCTGCGCTGATACTCGAAGCCCGTCCCGAAATGCCGCGTCGAATAATCCACTCCCGCAGGCAGGTTCACCGTGGTCACGGCGGGCCCAATGGGAATCTTCGATTGAAACGTGGCGTATCCGCCGCCGCCGTTCACTGAAAAATTCTTGTTCAGTTTGAAATTCAGCAGCCCGCTGCTGGTGAAGGTGTTCTGGCTCAGCGTGAGCAGGTTGTAATTCGATTGATTCAGATCAACGCTGGCGTAAAGACGTTCCGTCAGCTTGCGGCTGGCGTTCAGGTCGGCAAACGTTCCGTGCTGGTTGTTCACCGCCAGCGAAGCGAAGTTGCGCGACTGTATATGGAAGTTGCCCAGCAGGTGATTGCGCTTGTCGTCATAGCTGGCCCGCGTGGCAAATCCAAAGCCGTGGCTCATTCCCAGCTCAGCAAGAAAATTCCCTTTGTCGCTGAGCTTGCGCCTATAGACTACCGACCCCACCGCGCCGTTGCTGGCGAATGCGCGCTGGCTTTCAGGATTCTGAAAGTAATATGCGTTAGCTTCCAGCGAATTCACGTCGTCAATATGAAACACCCTTGTAACGCCCGCCGTGTATTCGCGATCCGTCGAGAGAAACAGCCCTTGAAATGTTGCGATGGAAGTAAAGCCGCCGTGAAATTCCCACGCGCCCTGGCGCATGTGAAATCCGCGCACCAGAAAGCCATCCAGCGTAAGCGGAGAGTTCAACACGTTCTTGTCGATAAACGTAATGTCCCTGTCTGGCCGGCTGATCTGGTACGCCATGAACGGGAAGCCGATGGCCGAGGTCACTCCCGAAGCAGAAAACAGGTTCGCGTTGATCACCTGCATGCGCGTAAAGGATTGTCCCTGCGTGCGCTTCATCTCAATCGAGTTTGTGATCTGGCTGGGATCAGAGTTGTAGCGAAATTCATAAGTGCCGCTCTCGCCGGTTCCCTGGCGCTCCGGCGGCTCAAACCCCGGAGGCAAAATGGTAGGCGGAACAGGAACCGTAACAGCCAGCGTCTGCGCCCCCGCTGAAGTCACGACAATAATATTGGTGGACCCCGGCGCTTTGCCTACGATTTCCAACACGCCGTTGGCCGCTGTCGCGTCAGCAATATTGGGGTCAAGTGAGTAGGCTGCAGTGGCGCCTGCCACCGGTAGCTGCAAAGTTTTCTGGTAAGCCACTGAAAGCGGAGTTTGTCCTTGTGCCGCCAGACAGCAGGCGGTCGCCAACAGTAAAAGGCTCCAGCAGCGTTTCATTTACGGGGAACGTCAGTTTTCGGTATGTCGAAAGCAGCTTCCGTCGTCTGCGTCTTGCCTTCAAACTGGAAAGAGCAAAGCGCGCGGTACTTTCCAGAAGGCAGTTCGCCGGGATACTCAGCGGAAAATTCCAGGCGCTCACCGGGAAGCAGCCGTTGCGGATCAAAAACCGCTTTGCCGACCAACGCACCGCTGGAACTCAAGACAGCCGCCGCGCCTTCCGGCAAAACCGGCTCTGTGCCGGAATTGGAAATCCACTGCGCGATTTTCATGTTCGCTGTTTCGCTCGCTGGGACCACACGCACCGGCTCCGGCTTGAGCTTAACGTTGTCAGTGAGGTTGAAAGTGATCAGCGAGCCCAGTGACGCGGTCATGCCCACGGCTCCGGAAGAAGTCGGCAACTTGTCCGTTCCACGAAACATCGCCACCACAGCGCGGATGTTGGTTTCAGCCGGCAACGTAAGCCGCACATCCACGGACGCGGAAGAAAACGGTTTCACCAGCACTGTCTTCTGCGTGAACACCGCTGACGCGGCAATGCTGTTCGGCGTCTCGCCGGCTGCCACAAAAAGTCGTTTGCCGTCTTTCACTACAACGTCTTCCGCCACCATTTCAAAAGCGAAATCGCGTGCCGTTTGATTCGTAAGCGTGAGCGTTTGTGACAGCGTCTGGCTGAAATTGCCCTTGGCCATTACCACGGCGGGACTCAGTGAGATGGAAGGCTTTTCTGCTGGCTGGACCGGGGCGTCTGCTGTCACAGCGCCTTGCGATGAAGCGGCAGGTTGCTGCGAATAAGAAGCAGCAGCAGCTGTCTGCGCGCTCATCCAAGCCGGACAACAAAGCAAGCCCAAGCACGCAGGCAAGAGTGCCTGCGCCACACACCTATTGAATGTCCGGCGCGCAGGCGAGGGCGCTTGCGGTCCACAGTTCCTCAAAGCATCGGATGCACTGCTGAGTGTCTGTGGCATAAAGGATCGAGACAACCTAATTCGGAATAACCTGAAAAATAATTGCATTGTTTAATTGAGAATTCTTCTCCGTAAGAGATGTGGGCACTTCAATCTCCAGCCGATGTATCACTGTAGTTCCCATTCTTGCCTGACCCTGCAGCAATTGCGGAACGGGTTGCAACGCAATCCCGTCCAGCCGAAACGTGTATGCAGGATCGGGAATGGTAAGCGCGGCCAGCACGGCAGCGGTGGTTGCAGTTTGTGATCCGGCTTGAATGCTCATGCCGAACCGCGTAGAAACAACAAATCGCCCAGGCAATTTCTGCGTCTGGACGTTCGCTGTCTGGGCGCCGCCTGCGTGTGAGACGGTCCCCAAATTCAAGCTGCGCTGGCCGGAAGTTCCGCCGGTCAAGGCGACGCCATCCGGCGCGCTTACAAAACTCACTGAGATTGCCCCTTCACTTGCAGACTTCATGGATATGGCGCTGGAGGTGCGTTTAACCGTGCTCTTGTGTTGTGTCCACCCGTCGGTCATGAGGGAGGAACCGAACAGCAATAACGGCAGGACATAACGCAGCCCGATTTCGCACCTCCCGCCAAGCTCTAATCCATCTATCTATCCCAGTCTTTCTGCGTGGCAAATCCCATTAAACCCTTAATTGGCGGTTGCAAGGTAACTAATGGTGTTGCTGATAAGGGTTCCGCTGGCCGTGGTGAAAGGAACTGTGATCGCCACGGGGAAATTGCTGTTCGCCGCATAAGCGCCGGTCGCGGTCAGCGTTGACTGCGCAGCATTGGTAACTGCCACGCCGCCGACGGCCCAGGTGTTTACTGCGTCCGCCGAGCCCAATTGAGCTTTCAGTGTGTAATTCGCGCTGGCGGAATTGGTTTTTGTTACCAGCACATCAACCGCGGAACTCACGGTGAAGGTGGTCGCAGTGGTGCTGCGGACGATCCCGGCGGGAATTGCGCCGAAAGCTGACACGTTGCCAAAAGCCAGTGTCGCCGCATTGGTTCCCGCGCCGCTGGAAAGCGCCACGCCGGAAGCATCAGAGTTAAATACCAGGTTGATGCTGCCCGTGACGGTGGCGGTCACGGTAAGTGTGCCGCTGGCGGTTGTTTGTGCAACGGCCGCTGAAGAAATCATCATCAGCGCCGCAAAGATGGTTAGAAGCATTACTTTTTTCATTGTGTTCCTCTCCTCATATCGAATTCAAAAATTCATCACTGCAAAAACTCTGTGCCCCAAAACAAAACTCAGTTGGCCGTAGCCGTAAAATTAATGGTCGTTGTCACAGGCGTATTCACTGCCGGCCCGCCCGCTCCCGGCGTAGCCGTCAAAATCACCAAATCTAAATTGTGCGCAATGGCAGTGTTGTAAGCCCCATTCACCTGTATCGTCTGCAATGCAGTGGTCAGCGTGACCGCATCCACTTTGTAATTCAGCCCGGTTGGCGCAGCTGCAGCCAGATTTGCCGTAAGGGTATACGTGGTGCTGTTCAAGCCACCCTGGATCACTTGCACATCAAAAATTGTCCGCACCGTAAAGTTCGCTGCCGTAACACTGGGCCGGGTCACGCCCGCGGCAAGCGGACCAAAAGCTGACACCGTCCCGAAGTTCGCCGTTGCGGCATTCGTCCCGGCGGCGCCAAGCGTGACCCCTGCTGGGTCACTGTCAAACTGGATTGAGATCCCGGTGGTATTGTTCAGGCTGCCGTTGATCACGCCTGAGGCCGTGGTCTGCGCCCGGAGTGAAGCGCCGCATATCAACAGCCCCGCCAGGGCCGTGCCGCGCATGATCGAAATGTATTTCTTCAGCATGGTTAAAAACCTAATTTGCCGTGGCCAGAAAAGTAATCGTCTCCAGCAATGGTTGCGCCCCAACCGTGTTCTTCACCTGCACCTGCAGGGTCTTGGTAATCGGAGTGGCGTAGTTATCGGCGGCATCCAATGTGGTAAAGCCCGCAGTCGTTAACGTGATGTTATTCAGCAGCCAACTCACGTTTGCCGGCGGAGGTGTAGAAATTTGCGCGGCCAGCCGGTAATTCGGGCTGCTGGAATTCGCCTTTCTCACTATCACGTCAAAAGCGCTGCTGACCTGATACACGGCGGCGTTCAGATGCTGGTAGTTTACGCACGCCAATGTATGAAAACTTCCTGGAAAAGCGGCCGTGCCGAAGTCCAGGCCAACATTGTTGGTGCCTGCATTCGTCAGCGGACAAAAACCCGTTGTTCCTACGGATGGATTGTTCTGAAAAATCAGCGTGATGGATGACTGCACGTTCATGGTGATGGTCAGCTGGCCGGAGCTGGTCTGCGCCGCAGCGCCAGAAGCCAGCAGAAACACCAGGCCGCTCATCCTGAGCAGGGCATTCATTGCGCCGAAATTGAAGTTGCAGTTCATCATCAGTCGAAAACAACTAGCTGCCTGTCATCTCTCACGCTTACTGTGTTTTAGTTCCGGAAGCAGCAATCGTAAAAGGAACTACTTTCCTGACCTGTGACACTAATCACTCACCGCGTACCTGCCTGCCATCAGTTCTTGCCGGAAATCTCATCGGGCGGCAGTACAGTTGCCGTGTGCCTGGGTACATTGGTCTTTCGTGTTGAGAGCAGTCTAAGCGGAACGCGCTAAATGGAAAACGGTACTTCAGTCACCATCTTGAACCGGCTGAAAAGCACTCTTCTGGAGCCGTTTGCCTGAGTTTTAGCGATCGCATTCCGGCTTCAGCGGATGTAAACAAGGTGTTTTGTTAGATAAAGGCCGGAATAGTAATGCAGGTGGGTTTATTGATTACAGCTGAGGTTTATCAGGCGGCTGTTCCTGGCTTTCTTTTGCTGCTGCTTCAGCCTGTTTCTTTCTCGCCGCTGCCGCGCGGTCAGCCCATTCGTTAGATTGCTTGATGTCCGCTTTGAAATTCTTTTTGCTTCCGCACTCCAACTCTGCGCGCAAACGATAGAGCATGTCCATATACGTCATGGCATCGACATAGTCTTTGCGAAGAGAAATCGCCTTGTTCAGCATCGCTATCCCGCTATCGATGTCCGGGAGGAAGCGCGTCCGCACATCGGAACATCCCTCGGACACGATCAATGAATATTCCGTCTCCGCATCCAGCTTTGCCTTCTCCGCCGCAATGCCGCCGTTTGCATTCGACCAGTTGGCCACCGCCGCCGCATATAATAATTCAGGATCAGCCGGATTCAGCGCGATGGCCTTAGCATAGGCTTCTTTGGCCTCATCAAACTCATTCAACTGCAATTTCAAGTAGGCAAGGCCCTTGAGGGACTCAACGTCAGAGGGATTGCTGCGCAACACTTCTGAATACTGTTCCAGCGCTCTCGTCGCCAGCACAACATTTTCCGGGGTATCCACTCCAGGCTCAAACACCTGCAAATAGGTTGCGGCCAGATACATCCGCGCAACCACAAGATCCGGATCAAACGCCACCGCCTGCTCAAAGTGCGCGATCGCCTCATCGTAGTGTGCCTGCCGAAACGCCTGCACACCTTCATCCACTTGATTGCTGGCGGAAGCTTTTGCTTCGTCCTGCGCCACGCCGGCAATGGCAAGGCAGACCAGCAAACTCGCTATGAATATGAATTTTGAAATCATTGGCCTAATACAATCCTAGCGTACCTGCATGGGTGGTCCCGTTGTGGTTCTCCATCGGATTGTTGAACATATTCATGTATTGAGAGTAAGGGATTTATTCCAGCAGTGACAGTCGGATGAACTCGCGGGACACACTGAAATCGTGTAAAAAAACTCTTGGCGATAGTTGCGATTTCTCGGAGCTGGCGGCTATCCCTTCAAATATTTGCCCAGTACTGAAGCCACTACCCCCAGGCCCACAATGGCAATCGGTCCCCGGTTCTGCTGCAACGCGGTCGCGACGTTACCGTTCACTGTCACCAGGTACGTTCCCCAGCAGATACCGCCCACAATTGCGATCGCGCCAAGGATACGTAGAAGTGGGCTGCCGGGTTCTTTCTGTGGAGCGCGTGGTGGACGGAAGGTCCCGCGGTCCTCATACCCTTCACGGGCGCCTGTGCCCCATTCATCCTGAAAATTTTTCTGCGCCATGCGCCAAATTTGCCTCAATTCCCCCAAAATTACAACAAGCAAAACTTCCTAGAACCACCGCTTTAAAGACCCACGGTTTTGAGGCCCCGCTCTTCAATGCACGTGCTTCCGGATGTATGAAACGGTTTGCAGACCTCCGTCGCGACCCGTGCAATTACAATCGCAATTTACAATCAATGATTACTCATGGCCCATTTATTTGATTCCCTTAAGCTGCGTGGCGTGCAATTTGCGAACCGGATTGCGGTTTCACCCATGTGCCAGTATTCCTGCACAGACGGATTTGCCAATGACTGGCACTTTGTCCATCTGGGCACCCGGGCTGTGGGGCGTGCAGCCGCCGTAATTGCGGAGGCTACCGCCATTACCGCAGATAGCCGCATCAGCCCCCAGGACCTGGGCATCTGGAAGGACACGCACATTGAACCGCTGCGGCGCATCTTCTCTTTTATTGCCGAACAGGGCTCCGTGCCGGGTATCCAACTGGCCCATGCCGGCAGAAAGGCAAGCACTAACCAGCCCTGGAACGGCGGCAAGCCAATCACTCCAGCCGAGGGAGGCTGGACGCCAATCTTCGCGCCCAGTGCATTGGCATTTACCGACGGCTATCAGGTTCCGCAAGCCCTTACCGTGGCAGAAATCGGGGCCGTTGTTGAAGCTTTTGCCGCAGCCGCGCGTCGTGCCCAGGCTGCGGGTGCAAAGCTGATTGAGCTGCACTCCGCGCACGGATATCTGCTGCATTCGTTTTTATCGCCATTGAGCAACCAGCGCACTGATCAATATGGCGGCTCATTCGCCAACCGGATCCGGATCGTCTGCGAAGTTGTAACGGCGGTAAGAAAAGTCTGGCCGGAGCAATACCCGCTTTGGATGCGCGTCTCCGCCACTGACTGGACCGAAGGCGGATGGACTCCGGAAGAATCGGTCGAGTTGGCCAAAATACTTAAGCCGCTCGGCGTTGATCTCATCGATTGTTCTTCAGGCGGCAACGTGGCTCGGGCAAAAATTCCTGTGGGGGCCGGCTATCAAGTGGCGTTCGCCGAAAAGATCCGCCGCGAAGCCGGCATTCCCACTGGAGCCGTTGGCATGATTATCGATCCCGCTCAGGCCGACCAGATCATTCGCTCCGGCCAGGCGGACGTGGTTATCATGGCGCGCCAGTTCCTCCGCGATCCCTATTGGCCGCTTCTGGCAGCACACGCTCTTGGTCACGATATCCAATGGCCCTTGCAGTATGACCGAGCCAAGAAGAGATGAAGTCCGGGTGAGGCGACAAAAACCTCACCACGGACGAACGCCCATTTTGAAAAGTGATTAGGATCAAGTCTCGGCTGGATTCGAGTCTCTAAGACAGGTGAATTGGATGTACCCAGCGTGCGATGCACACTAACTCAGATCAGCCTCATCTGTGTTAATCAACGGCAAGGCTTTGCGATTTTACTTTCGTTGTGTGGCCTGCGCGGTTTGGGCGGCATGCTGCGATTCTTCCATGCGATCAACGGCTCGCTTCTCCACCGGCGACGACAAAACAATAGACGTGGAGGTGGTGCCAAACGGCGTCAGCCTGTCTATTAATGACTCCAGGTGCTCCACCGAGCGCACGTGGACTTTCATAATGAAAGAATCGGCTCCCGTGCCGCGATGGCATTCCACTACTTCCGGCGAGTTCTTCACCACAGCCGTAATCCGGGTAAAAACATCGCCCACAACGGACATGCGTATGAAAGCCGTGATTGGCATGCCGACCTTCATTGGGTCAACGTCGGCGTGATAGCCGACAATGATTCCGGCTTCTTCCATGCGCTTTACGCGCTCCACCACGGCTGGTGTCGTGAGACCAACTCGGCGACCCAGTTCAGCGTAAGAGAGCCGGCCATTGATTTGCAGTTCTTGCAGCAGCTTCCAGCCAATCTGGTCAAGCAACTTGTCTGTTCTTAAATTCGTTTCCATGTTTTGCCTGATATTATAAGCTAGATTTTCTTTTTTTTGACTTTATTTGGAAATTGAGCAAATTGGGCCCGGTTGATTGAAAGATTAGTAATTTCTAATCTTGTGCCTATGGCCTTTTATTTAACACGAAAACCCAATTTCTGCCTAACAAAAAGTGTTTCTGCTAAAGCCAGCCAAATACTCCTGATTTCTGTACTGAACGTCGCGCCGTCGCTGAGAGCGCTCCCCAAATTCCGTCGGCTTCCCGGATATCTGAACGCAGTGATGCGTGGCGACTTCCTAAGTATTGGAATGCTTCCCGCAGCCATTTCTACCCGTGGAAGGACTTCTTTGCTAAGGCATTCGCTGAATGGCTTCAGCCGGTCATAGAGTTACACTAATGTGCCAAAGCTGAGATGGTTTTCCTTGCTTTGGGCTTATAACCGATATAAAAATGATCTTTCCAATTGATTTAGTATCGCTCGCCGCATTGACTCCCCCGGGTGTGAGCTAGCAATTTCCATGGACCCAATAGTTATCACTACTCAAGAAGTTGCCCAGGCACAGGTTCCGCTTCAGGGAGCTCAGGAAGTCCGCCCTAAAGTGCCGAACCCCGTCCCGCTATGGACGCGGCTATTGTTTGTGCCCTTGGTTCTTGTGCTGCCATTGTTATGTCTGGCAGCGCTCATCATGCGTGTAGCCACGCGCACTCAAGCGCCGCGTGTCCGGCAAACATGGGCCTCGTATCTTCTAACATTGCTCATCATCAGCGGCATTTTTTCAACCATGCTGGCGGTTTTCACCATCTCGCTCGATAGCGTGCCAGTGCCCGACGCCATCAGCTCTTCTCTTTCTGATCTCGACGAGCGTGGTAATTTCCCAACGCTCCCTGCGGGCAAAGAAATGTCCAGCGTGGAGTTGAGTTCGACGTTGAAACCGCTCGTCTTGCTGGCATCGCCTGCCGCCAAGCGCTGGTTCCAGCCGACAGCCGGGGTTTCCGGCCTGCTGGGCGCGGCCATGATTCTCCATTCGGATTCGCATGGTTACCTGCTGGCAACGGCGCGTCATGTAGCCGATGGCGAAGGCTGGCGTTCGCGAACCGGTCCACAGAAAGTAATGGTTTCCGTGGGCATGAACGGCTGGGCCTCAGCGCAGGTAGTGGGCCGCCACAAGCATCTTGATGTCGCGCTGCTTTGGCTGGAGCGCCATTACGGCGACGCGGAATTTACCCAGCCCGTGGCGACCTACGGCAGCGTGCAAATGGGCGAGAAGATTTTTGTCATCGGCCATCCTGAAGGCTTGAACTTTTCCGTGAGCAACGGCATTGTTTCCCGCACGCCGGGTAACGACGTGTTGCAGGTTTCCGCGCCTATCAGCCCGGGCAACAGCGGCGGCCCGGTGTATGACGAATTTGGCAACCTGCTCGGCATCGTTACCTCCAAGGTTGCGCGCTCCATGGAACCGGAAGCCGAGAACCTGAACTTCGCGGTCAGCACGGATGCTCTTCTGCATGAATCCGACTGGGACTTTGTTGCTGGCGGAAGCGCTCCCCGGAACCTGCTGGCGGATTTTGTTCACCAGGCCAAGGTGCGCAAAGTGCCCATGACCTCGGCTGCCCGATAGGAAAATCTCAAAAATGGCTAACATAACTGTTACGGTTTACGACTCAACGGAAAACAAACGCGTCCCAGTGGAACTGCCGGACGACGCTCCGGCAAATCGCATCATCGCCGTGCTGGTGGACAAGCTGCAATTGCCGCAAAATGGCCCAGACGGCGCTCCGCTCAGCTATAAGTTTCACCACAAAAACTCAGGCCGCCAGATACAGGATTCGCAAACCCTCTCTGACGCTGCCGTAAAAGAAGGCGACATCCTCCGCCTTCAGCCGGAAATCACCGCAGGAGCGCGATGAGTAATTCTGTGGCATCGCCGAACGGCGGCGGACCCATTCCGGCCAGTGATGACAGGTTCAGCCGCTTCCGTCTCATCGGCTGGTGGGACCAGGAAAAACTCCGCTCGGCGCGCGTGCTGGTCATCGGCGCGGGTGCGCTAGGCAATGAGATTCTCAAGAACATGGCGCTGCTCGGCTTCGCCAATATCGTTGTTGTCGATCTCGATTCCATTGAAGCCTCCAATCTCTCTCGCAGCATTCTCTATCGCGCGTCAGACGTGGGCCGCCGCAAGGCTGATGCTGCAGCCGACGCGGTCAGAAACATTTTTCCCGAGGCCCGCGTTCATGCCATCACAGCTAACGTGGTTCACGGCCTTGGTTTAGGACTCTTCGCCTGGGCCGATGTTGTGATTGCCGGCCTAGATAACCGTGAAGCCCGCCTATGGATCAATCGCGCGTGCTGGAAGATGAACAAGCCATGGATCGATGGCGCAATTGAAGGCATCAACGGCGTGGCGCGCGTCTTCAAGGCCGGACAGCCGCCTTGCTATGAATGCACGCTCGGTGAAACGGACTGGGCCATCCTGAACAAACGCATGTCATGTAATCTGCTGATGCTGGAGAACGATACGGAGGGCAAAGTCGCCACCACGCCAACCATCTCTTCCATCATTGCCGGGCTGCAGGTGCAGGAAGCGGTGAAGTTGCTGCATGGCCTGCCGGTTCTGGCAGGGAAGGGCTTTATCTTTGAAGGGCTGAACCATACCTCTTATAAGGTTGAATATACAGAGAACCGCGATTGCATGAGCCATTACACGTTTGCTGAGGTGCTCCGGCTTCAGGAAGCGTCGCGCGATCTTTCTCTCGCCCAATTGCTTGAGCGCGCGCGGCTCGACCTGGGGTCAAAGGACGTCGCGCTTGAATTCAGCCGCGACGTGATTCACAAGCTGGCGTGTCCTGGCTGCGGCGCGGAAGAAGAATTGTTTGCTGCTGTCGGCACGGTGCCTTACTCAAAAGGTAAGTGCGCTAAAGATGGCCAAATGCGCGCCGTAATCACCGCGCACGGATATTCCGGCAGTGAACCGTTCGGAAATCGCACTCTGGACCAGCTCGGTCTTCCGCTCTTTGACGTTGTAACAGCACGCTCCCCCGAACGCGAAATCGCCTATCTGATTGGCGGCGACGAGAAACAGGTGCTCGGCCAAAGCGCGATGGGGGCTGCACGCTGATGCCAAAGCCGGCCAAAGTAAAGGTCAGAGTTTCCACGCAGCCCGTGGTGGTGATGGAAGCGGAAGTGGCGCGCAAAATCCGCCAGCACGCCCGCACGTCAATGAAAGCGGAAGTCTGCGGCGTATTGATTGGCAATACTGAGAATGAGCGCATGACCGTGGAAGCGTGCATCGCGGGCATCAATGCGGCGCAGGGCGGCGCTCACGTCACCTTCACCCAGGACACCTGGGAACATATTTATAAGATCAAGGACAAGGAATATCCGGACGACAAGATTGTCGGCTGGTATCACTCGCATCCCGGATTCGGCGTTTTCCTCTCCGAGCACGATCTCTTCATCCAGCAGAATTTCTTTTCCAATCCGCAGCAGGTGGCGTGGGTTTACGATCCGCACACCGATGAAGAAGGCTGCTTCGGCTGGATTGGCGGCAATATTGAAAAGCTTTCCACCATCCGCGTGGGCTATTCCCAGGACGTTGAGCTTACCGCGGCGTCAACGCAAGACTTTGAAGAAGATGAGTACGGCGCTTTGGATTCCATGGTCCGTACTGACCGCGATCACCGACCGCCCCAATCGGCATGGATGAAATGGGCCATCCGGGCACTTGTATATTTTTCGGGTGCGTTGCTTGGGTTCTTGCTATGTTTTTTGTTTCTGAATTGGCGATGGGAGCCGGTGTTTGAGCAGGCCGAAAGGTATGAGCAACTGGTGGACGCGCTTAGGCAATTTGATGCGCAGCATCCGGGAGTTCTGGGCTTGCGCGGCGGCGGAAGTTCGAACGGGCTGAATCCACCCCCGATCCAGCAAGAGAAAATTCCAGCAGAAAACAACAATCCAAAAGGAAACGATGGCAAGCACTAACGATAAACCCGCGCTGAAGATCACGCTGGAAGACCTGGCAAGCGTCGAACTGCCTGCGGCTGTCCCTGCGGGAAACATGTCGCCTGCCGCGGCCGGAACCAAACAGTATGGCAACATCGCCGCGCCTGCCGATGGTCCCGCTATGGTGACAGAAGAGAAGGGACACATCTTCTTACAGGGATGGTTTTACCTTGGGCTGGCCGGTGTCGTGGGAGCACTGGTGGGCTGGGGAATCTGTGAACCCTTTTTCGTTGATGCACACACGGAGATGCACTGGGGAAATTTTCTTCTTCTGCCGTTTGTGATCACGTTTACCTGCCTTGGCCTGGGCGTGGCGGAAAGCATTGTGGAAAGGTCCGGGAAAAAGGCCCTGCTTCGCGGACTGTTGTCGCTTGCGCTAGGTATTGTATTCGGGTTCATCTTTGACCGGTTCGCCAATATGTTCTACGGAATCGGCCTCGCAATCATTTCCGCTCTGGGTGTGCAAACCAACAGGAATCCCGCATTCTGGTTGGTTCGCGGTATTGCCTGGGCAATATTCGGCGCAGCCGCAGGACTTATTTACGGTTTGGTGGACCGCTCTGGCAGCAAGACCAAGTATGGCGTCCTGGGCGGCCTGATCGGCGCGGGTTTGGGCGGAGCGCTTTTTGATCCGATCAGCTTTCTCACAGGCCCCGGCAGGGCCAGCGTAAGCCGTGGCGTTGGTTTTGCGCTGCTCGGGCTGGCCACCGGTGTTGCCATAGGCATTGTTGAATCCGCGCTCAAAGACCGCTGGCTCTATGTGGCGTCGGGTCCGTTGGCAGGGAAGCAATTCATCCTTTATAAGCCGCTTACCACTATCGGCAGCAGCCAGTCGTCGGACATTTATCTATTCAAGGACACCAGCATTCTTCCTCAGCACGGCGTTGTTGAACTGCGGGGCGCTCAGACGTTCATCCGTTCTAACGGGCCGGTATTTATTTCCGGAGCGCCCGCGCGCAATCGAGCATTGCAAAGCGGTGACCTCATCCAGATTGGGCGATATGCGTTCCACTTCCGCGAAAGGCAGAGGAAATAATGGCCGAACCGGTCTGCCCCTATTGCCGCATGGCTTTTGACGCGGCCTCGCCACCAAAGATCTTCTGCACCGCCTGCGGCATGCCGCATCATGAAGATTGCTACCAGGAAAATGGCGGATGCACAGTCTTCGGCTGCAAACGCGCGCCTGCCGACGATCCCAAACTGCAGGTTTCGCAAAGCGATTTAAGCGCCGTGTCGATACCAGCCCAGCAGTACGCTCCTGTGCAATATGCTCCTGTGGTCCAGCAAGCGGCTCAGGTGCAAGGGTATCAGCCATCGCGCTATAGTGGGCCATTGGGTTTATCGCAAGCAGCCGCAACTGCGCCCGCGCAAGTTCCATCCGCCGCGCTGAATCCATCGCTGCCGGCTGTCCCGGCGACTTATGCTTCTGCTGCGCCGGTCTTTGCTTCTGCTGCCCCAAGCTATGCTTCCACGCACAAGAGCCGGACTAGCTACATTGTCCTCGGCATTTTTCTCGGCGCGCTTGGAATACACAACTTTTATGCCGGATACACGGGCCGCGCAGTGGGTCAACTTTGTCTTACAGTTTTGACGCTGGGCTATCTCGGCGTCGTGTCTTGGATCTGGGCCATCATCGAAATCTGCATCGTGGAAAAGGATAGCACCGGCCTCCGTTTCAGCTGAGTGCATGGGTAACGAAATGAAATATTACATTCAGCGTCAACTCAATGAGTATGGCCCTTATACTCTGGCCGACTTGCAGCGCTATGTCGCGCAGGGAAGCATTTTGCCTAGTGACCTGACACGTAGCGAGGGCATGACGGAGTGGACGCCCGTATCGCAAGTCATCGGCAATATTCCCATTCCTCTGGCGGCAGGAACCGCAGCGGGGGTCTCCGCCGGAGGAACGGTCTACGGCGGCAGCGGAACCGTTTACGACGGATCGACCACGGGTTTCGGAGTTCAGGCGGTACCAATCCAGGGAAGCCCACTCGTTCCACCCGATTTCCATTGGGCGCTCGTGCTTTTAATCGGTGTGTTCACATGCGGTCTGTTTAACTATGCATGGTTGATTGTTGAGGCGGCATTCGTAAAAAAGCTGAAGTCTGAGAGCAAAGGCTTGCTCTTCATAATTCTTGCTACAGCCGTGTTGATTGGCGGCGGCTTCATAAACGGCGTCATCACCGCGATGAACCATGGAGAACGGAACCCATTTGGCTCTCTGATTACTATTGCCGGGTTCGTCCTTTATATGGTGGGTGTGTTCCAAATGAAGAGCGACCTTGAGGATCACTACAACTCCACTGAGCCTATCCATTTGCGGCTGAACGGTGCTATGGTCTTTTTCTTCAACGTCTATTACTTTCAGCACCATTTTTCCCGGATTGCCCAATGGAAGAAGACGGGCGTCCTGACACCTCAGAGCTGATGAAACGTAGAAGTATCACCGGTATGGCAATCGCGACGCTCCTTGGCGGCCTGGCCGTTGTGTACCGATTCCCGCCGACCGAGTATTCGTTTTATCCGCGCTGCCCGATTTATCTGACGACGCATTGGCTTTGCCCCGGATGCGGCAGCACGCGCGCGCTGCACTCGTTGTTGCATTTGGATATTCAGAGCGCGCTCCATTACAACGCGTTATTCACGTTGATGTTTCCCGTTGCATGCTTGTGGTTCGGTTTCATCTGCTATCGAACCATACGGTATGATCAATTTCCCATTCTGAAATTTCCGCGCAGCGCTGCGGTTTGCCTGATGGTTACTGTTCTCTTGTTCACTGTGGCCAGAAACACCATATTTACTTTTTGAGTCACTTATGTTGTCACCCAGAATTCGCCGGCTAAAACTCGATCACGATTCGCTCTTCAAGCGCTTTTCCGGATGGCCTTTGATCCGCATTGTGGGCACCGCCGGAATGCCTCCGGAACTGTATCGCTTCCAATATCTGGTGCGCGGGCTGTATGTGGCTTCTGATGGCGCTATCCTTGAGCGCAACGATCACCTGCTGGAAGTAAATCTTTCTCTGGGCTATCCAAGGCGTGCGCCGCAGTGCCGCATGCTTACGCCTGTCTTTCATCCCAATTTTGACGACAGCTCGGTATGCATCGGCGACTTCTGGGCCGCGTCAGAGTCCCTGGACGATCTCATCATTCGCATTGGCCGAATGATTTCTTATCAGGAGTACAACACCAAGAGTCCCCTGAACGGTCTGGCTGCCAAATGGGCAGCGCAAAACGCCAGTTTGCTGCCGGTCGATCCTCGTCCTATCGCTCCGCCGCTTGATCAGCCAGTGGAGGAACCAAGTTTGCCAACGTCTCCTATTGCTCAATCTGCCGCTGCTCCCATCCCGCAGCCGTCGTCTCAATCGGCTGCTTCTGTTCCTGAAGGCGAGGACCCATGGGAACAGAAAATCGTGATTTCGTAACGCCAGCCCTGATTTCTTCTACGTAATAATCCGCCATGAATCACCGCTCGGATCCACACCACTGGAGACCGACGCCATTCACCAGATTGTCCACAGTATTCGAATTTGCAGTGACTTCCATTGAAAATCGAAAAGGTTGCAGGAACCGTATCTTGATTTGCGCGGCTTTCCCGTTTCCGCATTCCGGATTTTTTCGGATTACTTTTTTGCCCTCAGGTTGCGGTGCTAAGCTCCAGCACACTCAGCCGACTTTCTGGTTTTATCTTTCCGCCAGAAATGCGAATGATCATTTCATAAAGCTAAATTTTCAGTGTGACGAAAAATACCCCTATCCATCGCGGCTTCATCTGTTCATCTCGATTTGACAGACGCAGCATACCCCAAACAAGAATGAGGTCACAGAAATGAAACTTCCCCTGGGAAAATTCAAAGTTGTATCTCTTTGTTTCTTTTTGATCTTGGCTGTGAACTTTATGGCCGCGCAAAAGCCTCTCACCAACGCTGCCGGCGATCTGGTCCCGAACGGCAAACATGGAAACTCCGGCCAGGCAGCGACCCCGGTCCGTGGCCCGATTGGCCAGGCCGTGAGTACCGGCCACGGAATCAACTACCACGGCGGCCCAGTGATGAAGGGCACACCCAACGTTTACGTGATCTGGTACGGAAACTGGAACGGCACGGGTTCCAACACCGGGGCCACACGCACCGCCATCGAGCATTTCCTCAGCACCATCGGCGGCTCTGCGCTTGAACTGGTCAATAGCACCTACGGCGATAACAGCGGCAATGTGACTGGCGCGGTCCGGTTTGGCGGCAGCACGATTGTAAGCAGCTCAACCAATCTTTCCGATTCGAGCCTGCAAACCACCGTTTCCAATGCGCTCAACAATGGTTCACTGCCGCGCGACTCCAACGGCGTTTATTTCGTGTTGAGTTCGTCGAACATCAATGAAACGTCAGGCTTCTGCACGCAATACTGCGGTTTTCATACCCGCGCCACCTTGGGCGGGGTCGACATTAAGTATTCATTCGTCGGCAATGTAGACCGCTGCCCCAGCGGTTGCGAAATCCAGAGCACCGGCCCCAACAGTCCGGCTTCGGGCGTGGGCGGAATTGACGGCATGGCGAACGTGATCTCTCACGAACTGGAAGAAGCCATCTCCGATCCCGATCTCAACGCCTGGTTTGATACCAGCGGCCAGGAGAATGCCGATAAGTGCAATTTCAACTTCGGCGCGACCTCAACCTGCAATGCCAACGGGCTGTGCTCCGCCGGCGCTGGTGCGGCCAAATACAACCAGACGTTTGGCAGCCATAACTACATGCTCCAGCAGAACTGGCGCAACAATGGCAGCGGGACCTGCGCGCAGCATCTGTAAACAACTTTATTTGTGGGCCGCCTGCTCCTGGCGGCCCCATCTTTTCCCTTCCGAAAGTGCCGCTAACCAGCCAATTATGCAAGACGTTCTTTGTTCCGGGAAAACAAAATACACCTGGATTGCGAACGCGGAGACGCTTTGAAAGCCGCATATTTGGCATAAGAAGACGCATATTCAGTGATTGTACTCGGCCTGTTCTCATGCTACTCTCTCCATATTCTGTTCTGCTCGATTCCGGGGGGCCGCGAATCAGAATTCATCAAATTCATCTTCATAAGAGTCGTATCAAATGCTTTCTGGCTTCTTCTGTTCATTATCATTCAACAGGACCAGCAACAATTAACGACATCGAGGACATCGCACAATGAAGAATTCCCACGCAAAGATCAGATTCGCATCCGTCCTTCTGTTCCTCATCCTGTCAGTGAACTTCCTGGCCGCGCAAGATATGCGTCCAGGCTCTGATGGAGACGTTAGACCTACTGGCCACGTGCAAGGCGCTGCGGCAGAAAAACTTCCCGCTGCTCCTAAAGGCGGTACAGTCGTTCAGGGCAACGGCATCAACTACCACACCGGCGGCACGGTGCTGAAGGCCAGTCCGGTTCCAATTTACGTTATCTGGTATGGCAACTGGACCAACGGCGCGAAGCTTTCCGATAGCTTGGCTACCAGGACTCTGATCGAAGGGTTCCTGAGCAGCAGCGCTCTGGGCGGCTCTACCTATGAAGCAATCAACACCACCTATGGCGACACCACCGGCAATGTCAGTGGCCACCTGAATTTCTCCGGCTCTGTGCTTGATAACTATTCTCAAGGCACCCGTTTCGGCGACAGGAACCTGACCACGATCGTCAGCACGCATGCGGGCCATGATCTGCCGCTGGATGCCAACGGCGTTTACCTCGTACTGACTTCCTCTGACGTAAAAGAGAGCTCAGGCTTCTGCCGCACCTACTGCGGTTTCCATACCCACGCCACCATTGGCGGCGCGGATATTAAATACGCTTTCGTCGGTAACGTTGACCAGTGCCCCTCCGGCTGCGAAGCCCAGGCCACAGGCCCTAATAGCCCGGCAGTCGGCGTAGGCGGCGCAGATGGCATGAGCAACGTAATCACGCACGAGACCGAAGAAGCCATCACTGATCCCGACTTGAATGCCTGGTTCGACGCCAGCGGCAATGAAGACGCGGACAAGTGCAACTTCAAGTTTGGTCCTACCACAACAGTTGCTAATGGCGCCCACATCAACCAGACATTTGGCGGCCACAGCTGGCTAATCCAGATGGAATGGGAAAACAGCCGTGGCGGCGGTTGCGACCAGACCCTGGGTGGCGCGTTCTTCACCAACTAGTTTTCATGGTTCGATTTTGAAGCCGTCCGGCATTCCCGGACGGCTTTTTCATTACAATCAATTTGTTTTCTCGAGGTTGGTTATGGCTATTCGCAATTATGTCTCTATCGCACTCATCACTCTTGCCGGCTTTTCGGCTGGCTCCGCTCAGGAACCCATCAAGCCCGCGCTGAACCCCAGAATCATTACCGCAACCCGCCAAGTCGCGATCTTCAGCGGCCTGGAGAACCAGTTGCTCCGAGCTGTTCAGAGCAAAGATCAAGCGGAATTGAGCAAACTGGTTTCGGAGGATTGCATCATCGAGATGCCCGATGCAGATCCGTTGCCTTGTGATGACTGGATGAAATCCATTCTCTCGAAAGACTACGTGCTGAAAACATTTACAGTGCGGCAGCTTTCGGCGGTGGATGGGGCAGACTCTGCGGTAGTCAAATTTGATCGCGTGCAACAATCCACCTTTAAGGGCAAGCCGGACGGCGGAGAGTTTTTTGTGGTCGATGTTTGGAAGAAGGACGGCGCAGACTGGAAGCTGGCAAACCGTTTCGTTTCCAAAGTAAGCTCTGTCCCCTGGATGCTGAAGGGAGACATCAAGCCAACCGGCAAACAGTAAGCCAGAGATATCGCACCGGCAGCGAGAAATAAGCTACTGCCGGTTCGCGTCTTGTAGCAGTGTGCGCAGCCGGTCGGCATCTTCCCGGGAGGCATCCGTCACAATGTAATATTGCAGGCCGCCCTGCTGCCATCCGTTCACAACAAACGTCTGATTGCTTGCAGACGGCTCTCCGTGCATGTCGCGCGCCTGAAAGATGAAGACGGAGATCTTGTGTTGGCGCACCTGGTACACCAACTCCGCGCCGGGAGTTTGTTGCGCATAAACCAGTTTGCCGCCGACTAAACTGAATGGTGATCCGGCAGCCAATTCCGGCGGGTTAAACGTGAATGGCAGCTTGCCCTGGAACCATGGCTTTACCGTATGTTTATCGCTGGAGATCACATCCACCGGATTGGAACTGGCGAGCATCGTTACATGCTGATCGATCAACTGGGATACCGGGGCGCTGGACGGTGATGGACGGGAGATCCATGCAAACCCGATAACGGCCAATAAGACCGCTGACGCTGCAAGCGCGCTGGCTTTAAGCCACAATCCGTTACGTTTCTTCGGCAGCATCTGCCGATGCACGCTCGCATAAAGCTCCGGCGGCGCAGTGAAGCGTTTGGCGGCCACACGGACAGCCTTCTTCAGCGCCTGCTGCTCCAGCACGACCGATGAGCAATCGGCACAGCCCTGCAGATGGCCGGCGATGGCCTGCTCTGCACCCGGCTCCAGCTCGCCATCCACATACAGTCCGATTTTTTCCCGCCATTCGCAATTTGTCACTTTGCACCTACAGTTCTTCTGCCGCCCAGCGTCAGCACAATGTGTTCACGTACTTGCTTCCTCGCCCGCGCCAGCCGTGACATTACCGTGCCAATCGGTATATCCAGCGCTTCGGCAATTTCCTGGTATTTCATTTCTTCCAGATCGGCCAGCAGGATCACTTCCTGGAATGCCGGCGCAAGCTGTGCAATCGCGGCCTGCACCAGCTCAGTGTCGGCGCGCCGTATCAGCGCGATCTCCGGGGTCTCCTGGCTGACGGAGCTTTCCTCAAAACCTTCTTCGTCTTCCTGCTGCGTATTGCGGCGTTCCAGTCCGGTCCGGCTGGTCAGGAACGTGTTGCGCAGGATCCGGAACATCCAGGCGCGAAAATTTGTGCCTTCGCGAAATGACGAAAAGCCTTTCAGAGACTTCAAAAATGTTTCCTGCACCAGGTCGCGGGCTTCGTCGGCGTCACCGCACAGCCAGCGGGCAAAGTTGTATAACCCGTCCAGCAGCGGGACCGCCAGTCTTTCGAAATCCTTGTTTTCCAAGCCGCTCACATTCCCTCGCGCAACAACGGTGGCGGCCATGATTTTACTCCCCTTGGTGAAGTTTCCGCCTGAAATGCTCGCGTGCTCCAGCAGACCGCAAGCCTCTTGCTCCGTCATGAGTTCCTTCACACCCCGGCGTTAACGCCGCTTAGGAACCCGCCGAGATGAGCGGTTAAAGCTACTACGCCAGCCGCCACCATCTCCAAAGGCAACCGATACGCGGGCAGCGTGCGCTCCGGCTTGCGGCCGCGAAAATGCAGCCACCAAACCAACCAGATCAAAGCCGTTGACGCCAACCCCAGCAGCAAGTGCAACAGGAGATTGCCTTTGATCTTTTGACCCTCAAGCTGCCAGTGCCAGGCCACCAAGCCAGTAGCCACGGCCGGCACTGACGCGAAAGCCGCCACCGTCAGGTTGTAATAAGCCACTGCGGCGAATGCCGCCGTGCGCCACCACTGCGCCGCGAAATCAAAAGCCACGCTCACCAGAAACAACGCGATCGGGAAATGGATCAGCACCACATGCTGAGCGTGGCGGGCCAACAAGACCGATTTCAGATCAAAAGGATTCATTGCACCACAACCTTGCCGGTCATCTTGGGATGGATCGAGCAAAAGTAGGTGTACGTGCCGGGTTTGGTGAACGTGTAGGTAAAGGTTTCATCCGTATCGAGCACCTTGGATTTGAAACTCTTGTCTTCACTCACCACGTTGTGTGGAATGTCATCCTGATTGGTCCAGCGGATCGTGGTGCCCGCCGGGACCGTTAACGGATTCGGTGAAAAAACAAAGTTGTCGATTTTGACTTGCGTGGCCGGCTTATCGTCCACCGTCGCGCCAAAGCTTCTGGACCTGCTGGCCATCATGATTGCCACCATGGCCAGCGCCGCAAATCCCAATGTTAAAGCCGTTCTTTTCATGGCTGCTGATCTCCTGTCCTTCTTAATTTGATATCTATTCCAAAGTGGAATCGGTTACGCCCAGCGCGTGCTTACCCTGGACATAACTCACGTCGCGGATTCCCAGCAGGCTCTTCAATTGTTCCGCTGGAACCTTCATTGGCCCTGGTGAAGGCGCTTCTCCGGGCTTGGGTTGCGGGAACGCGGTGGACGCCGCCGTATGAAATGTCACATTGCCTTCCACTTTCTGCATGGTCTGGTGAATATGGCCATTCAGTACCGTGACCGATCCAAATTTTTTGAGGTAACCCAGCGCCTGCGCGCTGTCGTCGGTTCCCCAGCCCCATTCCGGATAAACGCTCCACAGCGGAATATGCGCGAACACCACGATCGGCATGCTTTTGGAAAGATGCTTCACATCATTTTCCATCCATTCCAGTTGTTCATTGCCCAGGCTGCCCAGCCCGCCGGCTTTCAGGTTCATCACGTTCACCAACCCAACAAAATGAACGCCCTTCTGGTCAAAGCTGTACCAGCCTGCGCCTTTGGCATTCTTGCCGTAGCGCTCAAGGTATTGCTTGCCCTCATCGCCCACCACGTCGTGCTCGCCCGGGACGTAGAACACCTCTTTAGCGCTGGCGCCTTTCAGCAACTGGTCCACAGCATCAAATTCTTCCGGCTTGGAAAGATGTGTGATGTCGCCGGTGTGCAGGATGAACCCTGGAGCGGTGGGCAGCGCGTTGATCTTATCGATGGCCGCTTTCAACGTGCCCGCAACATCAGTGTTGGCCGGCTTGTTGAATCCCATATGGCTATCACTGATCTGGACAAAGCTCAGCTCGCCCTTCATTTCCTTAGCGCTACGCCCAGCCAGCCCGCTCAGGCTATAGGACTTGAGCACGCCGCCTTGCATCACGCAAAATGCTCCAGTGCCGGCCCATGCCATGCACTTTAAAAAGCCGCGGCGATCAATGCCGTCGTGGTTGTGGTCATGCAGAATTTCGTCTTTCGATTTGCCGGCCATTTGCTTCCTCCTTGTTGGGAGTTCGCGCCGCTTTGTGGCTGTCACGCGCTCTCAGTGACTTAACTCAGCGGCGGAAGAAATATTCCCGGCAAGCAAGGAAAACAATTCTTAACCCTTTACGACTCCATTAACGTGTTCTATCTAGCTGAGGGCAAATTCCTTTTAGGAGGCATCGTCTGCGTGGAAATGCATCCCACCTGTTATGCTGCGGCATAGCCGCGCGGAGGATCTATTGTCGGTAGGCAGCCAGAATAGGAATACGTTGATGGCAATTGCGATCATCGCATTGTCCTGGCAGGCCAGCGCCTACGCCCAAACCGCGGTTAAGCCCACCATCAGCGCGCAAACGCAAAATCTGGATGCGCTGCTAGATCAAAGCTATAGCGCCATGTACAACCTGCGGTTCGATGAAGCGTTGCGCCTCGCCGAATCCGCTAAACGCATGGCCAATGACGACCCTGTTCCATGGATGGCGCAGGCTTGCGCCGTGCTCTTCCGCGAGTTTGATCACATGCACATCTTGCGCAGCGAGCTTTTTGCCGCCGATGACAAATTCATTGACGGGCCTCCATTTACCTGGGACCCACGGCGCCGCAAAGACTTTGACACAGCGCTGGCCGGAGCGGAAAGGCTGGCCCAGGAGCGCTTGAAACAGAGCAAGGACGATCCCCGAGCATTGTTCGCTCTAACGCTGGCCTCCGGACTTCGCGCCGACGATGCCGCGCTTATCTCCAAGAAAAAATTCAGCGCGCTTTCTTACACCAAGACCGCCAATGGATACGCGGAGCGCCTGCTGGCGCGCTCGCCGGAATATTACGACGCTTACATTGCCACTGGGATGGGCAAATACATTATTGGAGGCAAAGCCGCTCCGGTCCGCTGGATGCTGCGCCTTGGCGGCCTCAAAGGCGATCAGGAACAAGGCGTAAAAGAGCTTACGCTCGTAGCCGACCATGGCCGTTTTCTTATGCCTTTTGCCCGCATCCTGCTGGCTTTTGACGATCTGCGCCACAACAACACCGCCGCCGCCCGCAAGAAGCTTGAGTGGCTTCGTGAACACTTCCCCAATAACCCGCTCTTTTTGCGGGAAATTGCCAAACTGGACCATTCGCCCGCCGGCCCCGGCCAGAACTAACCGGCAATTCTCATTTACAATGGAAACATCCCAGATTGAACAACCTGCCTGAACATTGCCCCCTGAAAGGTGCATTTGTAGGTGCGTCTGCGGGGACATACCCTTTCGTACATCGGCAAAGCCCATGCAACCTGCTAGCATTCCGATACGCTGAAGGATCTTTGGAGAGTATTTTTGGAACTCATAAAACCCTTGAAAACCGCTGCTTTCCTCGCCTTTGCCATGCTGGCGTTAGTTGCCGGAGCATCGGCGCAGATGCAGAACGTCGCCTCCAAATCGCCGACCGTCGAAGATAAGCTGGCCCAGTCCTATCACGCAATGTACGACCTGAAATTCCAGGAAGCCTTCAAGTCCGCTGATGAAGCTAAAGCCATTGCGCAGGACGATCCGCTGCCCTATGTGGCGCAGGCTTGGGTGATATTCTTCCGTGAACTCGATCGGCTGCACATTCTCCGCAGTGAGCTGTTTGCCACAGACGATAGTTACAATTCCCGCGATGCCTATTCCTGGGACGCTGGCAACAAGAAAATTTTCGACAGCAGTCTTGACCAGGCGGAAAAACTGGCGCAAGACCGCCTGAACCGCAGCCAGAGTGATCCTCGCGCGCTCTTGGCGATGTCACTCATCAACGGCTTGCATGGCGATGATTTTGGCATCTTCACCAAGAAAGACCTTAAGGCCATCTCTTATATAAAAACCGCTACAACCTACGCTGAGAAACTGCTGGCCCAGTCCCCGGACTCCTATGATGCTTATGTCGCCACCGGAATGGGCAAAGTGATTGTGGCGCGTAAATCCGCGCCTGTGCGCTGGGTGCTTCGCCTGGGCGGACTCAAAGGCGATGAAGGTGAAGGCGTAAAGGAACTAACGCTGGCGGCCGATCACGCCCACTATCTTGCGCCGTTTGCCCGGCTGCTGGTGGTATTTGAAGATGTGCGCTTCAAAAATACTGACGACGCGCGCCGCAAGCTGGAAGCTCTGCACCAGCAATTTCCTAACAATCACCTTTTCCAGGATGAGCTTGATAAGTTAGGACGCACGTCAGCGCAACTGGTCCGCCAGGGCAACTGAAGCAGCGCCCACAATCTTTCCGCTGGGACCATTCTGAATAAACACGACCGCGTGCAGGTCATTGCGCTTCCAGTCTTTTTCCAGCTTAAGCGACACCGTGGTTTCGATTCCGCCATCATGTAGCGTGCCCACTTGCCGCAGCTCGCGCACGACTGCCGCATGGTGCAGTGTGCGTCCGCCGTTTTCGCCTGAGCCTACTTGAGTGGTCAAATTGTCCTCGGTGATCGCCAGCATCACCAATGCATTGCCGCCGCTTGACGAAGCCGAAGCCGCCGGGCCTTTGACTTGAATGCTCAATTGGTCAGTGCCAGCCGTCGCAATCTTCACCGGCGCGGTTTCCAATTGGCTGGCCTGCTGGCGAATCGTGCTCTGCGCCCGGCCGGCATCGTTCCCCACAAATTCCACCGCGCCATTCACCACCATTTCAGGCGTGTACGGGCCCTCAACTTTCAATGCCTGCGCGTATTGCTCCTGCCGCTGTGTAAACTTCGCTGAGGAGAAACGGTCCTTCCATCCCAGACCATCCCAATAATCCACGTGAAAGCCCAGCGGGATCACCTCAACGTTCTTGGCGGAAAGCTCCCGGCGCAAGCGCCCCAGCAACTCATCCGCGGGAGGGCAGCTGGAGCATCCTTCTGAAGTGAACAACTCCACCACCACGGTTTTGCGTGGGACAGCCGCGTCAGTCGTTTTGGCTAGCATTGCCATGCAAACAGAAACCACGGCGATTGCCAGAATCGCCAGCGCTGAAATTCGTCTCATGCGCATTAGATCAACAACTCCCTGTTTGGTTGCAACCATATTTTACCTACGTTAATGGACGTGGCTCAAACTGGAAATCGATTTCACCTTTGCCAATCTTCATCCACTACTAGGCAATCGTCATCCTGAGGGCCGTAAGCGAGCAAGCGTTTCATCAGCTTGCGAGTAGGACCGAAGGACCTTGTGCTTGAGTACTAATAAGCTGGCCTACAGGTTGAAACTGACTTACGTACGTTCAAAACGAGTGGTACAGATTCTTCTTCTCAGTAAACTTGTGCACCAGCTCTACTCCTTCACCGCAATCCCTAGCGTCTTCATCTTCCTGTACAGATGGCTGCGTTCCAGGCCCAGCACTTCCGCGGCGCGGGTCACGTTACCATGATTTTCGTCGAGTTTTTTCAGGATGTAGTCACGCTCATAGGCGGCGCGGGCCTGATGCAGCGTGGAAAAGCCCCCCGTGGAAGAGCGCCCGCCTTCACGATGGATCAGCGGCGGCAGATGCTTGCGCTCGATCTTGTGCGCCGTGGGATTCATGATCACCAGCCGCTCGATCACATTGCGCAGCTCGCGTACGTTTCCCGGCCAGGAATAGCGACTGAGCGTGTCAATCGCCTCATCAGTGATTTCGCGGGACCGCCGGCTATAAGCGGCGGAAAACTCTTTCAGGAAATGCTTTGACAGCAGCGGAATATCTTCTTTGCGTTCGCGCAGCGGAGGAACGTAAAACGGAATCACGTTCAGCCGGTAAAAAAGGTCTTCGCGAAAGTTGCCGCGTGAAATTTCTTCGTCCAGGTCTTTGTTGGTCGCGGCAATTACCCGCACGTCCACCTTCACCGGATCGTCATCGCCTACCGGGGTAAATTTCTGTTCGTCCAGCGTACGCAGCACCTTGGACTGCGTCTTCAGGCTCATATCGCCCACTTCATCCAGGAACAGCGTGCCTTCATTCGCTTTTTCGAACTTGCCTTCCTTGTCGCTGGCTGCTCCGGGCAGCGCGCCTTTGCGATGGCCAAAGAGCTCGCTCTCAATCCAGTCTTCCGGAATGGCGGCGCAGTTGACCTCCACAAAAAGATTGTCCTTGCGCAGGCTGTGCGCGTGGATGGCGTGGGCCACCAGCTCTTTGCCCGTTCCGGACTCGCCATAAATCAGCACGCGGCCGTTCGTCGGCGCCATCACCGCAATCTCATGCCGCAACGCCTTAATGGGAATGCTCTCTCCCACGATCACGCTCTTGGCCTGAAACTGTTTTTTAAATTCGGCATTCTCCAGCCGCAGGCGATGTGCTTCCAGGGCGTTCTTTAGAACAATCAGCGTCTTATCCAGCGAAAGCGGTTTTTCCAGAAAGTCGAACGCGCCGAGTTTGGTGGCACGAACAGCCGTCTCAATCGTGCCGTGCCCGGAAATGATCACCACTTCCGGAGGATCTTCCAGTTGCCGGATTCTTTCCAGCGTCTCCAGCCCGTCGATGCCCGGCAGCCATATATCAAGCAGCACCACTTCAGAGGTACGCTTCTTCAATTGTTCCAGGCAGGCCTCGCCGCTTTCCGCCAGCAGCACCTTATAACCTTCATCTTCCAGGACGCCGCGCAGCGACTCGCGTATATCGCGTTCATCATCTACCACCAGGACGTTATGCACTCTGCGACTCCGATGCTGCTGCTTCTGTTGCCAGCGGCAGCTCTACCAAAAACTTTGCGCCCGCAGGCTTGTTTTCTTCAACGCGGATAGTGCCATGGTGGTCGTCAATGATGCGCCGCACGATTGCCAGTCCTAGCCCGGTGCCGCGCTTCTTGGTGGAAAAATATGGCAGAAATAATTTCTCTTTTACCTCGCGATTAATCCCATGGCCGGTATCGGCAATCATTATCTCCAGACCGTCACGCCCATCCAGCAGCGATGTGGTGATGTGTATTTCGCGTACGCGTGAATCCTGCATGGCTTCAGCGGCGTTGTCGATCAGGTTGGCCAGTGCGCGTTTGATCGCCTCAGGATCGGCCATCGCCAGCGGCAGGTTGGTGTCCAATTGCTTCTCCACGCGAATGCCATCCAGCCTGCCGTTGAACATTGCAAGCGTGCCTTCCACAATCTCATTGATGTCCGCCGGGCGCGGGTAGGCCGCTGGGAAACGAGCCAGTGAAGAGAATTCATCCACCAGTGAGCGGACCGTCTGCACCGCTTCAGTAATCGTTTCCGCGCAGTCATGAATTACTTTCAATGACGTCTGGTCTGGCGGCAGCCCACGTTCCAGATGTTTCCGAATGCGCTCGGCGGAAAGCGCAATTGGCGTGAGCGGGTTCTTGATTTCATGCGCCACGCGGCGCGCCACTTCCCGCCATGCGGCTTCGCGTTGTGCCTTTAACAGTTCGCTAAAATCCTCAAAGACAATCACATATCCCAGCCGCTGCTTGCCGTGCTGCACGGATGAAACCGTCACGCTCACGTTGAGCTTGTCTTTTTCCAGGGGGATTTCAAATTGCGCGGCAGTAACGGACATGCGGTCTGCGCGGCGCAGCAGATGCTCAAGGTCGGAAGCGGTTTCGTCATCAAAGACCTCGCGCAGCGTCGATCCAATCACGGGCGCGCCACCATTGGGCCAGAACATCCGGCCGAAAGCCACGTTGCTGTGCGTAACGCGTCGTTCAGGATCGAGAGAAAGTACTCCGGTCGGGATACTTTCCAGAATTGTCTCAATGTGCCGGCGACGTTGCTCCAGCTCAGTGTTTGTTTCTTTCAGCGCGCGGGCAGACTCGTCAATCTTGGTGCGGCTGGACTCAAGTTCCCCAGCCATAGTATTGAATGAAGAAACCAGCTCTCCCAGTTCGTCGGCGGCCGAAACCTCAACGCGGTGCCCTAAATGGCCCAACGATATTTCCCGTGTCGCCACTGCCAGTGCTTCCACCGGACGCGTAACCAGCTTGGCGACAAAGAGCGAAGACCATGTAGCTACAAACAGAACCAGCACAGTGAGCATCGTTAGCAGCAGCATGTAGAGCCCGCGAATGCGCTTTGCCTCATGGCCCAGAGTTTCATAGTCGTGCTGGTCCTGGTTGATCTGCTCCAGTGTTGGAGTGAAATCTTTAGGCAGCGGTAGTCCGATCAGAATGGCCCCGGATTTCCCCGCCGGGGCCGTGGCTACAAGGTATTCCGTATTCTGGAATTCCCATTTTTCCGGCGATTGCTGGAGCTTTTTCAGGTCGGGGAGAGATTGACGCAACGTCGGCCATGGACGCGGCAGGTTCCAGCTCGCCACGGCGGTGTCATCGCGAATTGCCATCGCGAAGCCGTTTTGCAGCGTGTTCTGGTGACGGCGAAATTCATGCAGCACACCGCTGTAGTTGGCCGTCTCAAAAGCATGCTGAATTTCCGGTGATTCGGCAATGTCCATGGCGGTATGGCTGGCGCTGTCTCCTGTTGAAGCGGTGAGCAGAGCGGCCACGCGGCCTGAACCTTGATGCAATGCGTTTACGGGACTGGAAAACCACTTGTCGATCGACCGGTTCATCAGGCCATAAGAAAACATAAACATCACAATCGCAGGCGCAAACGACAGCACCAGAGCGCCCACCATCATGCGCGTGCGGAAGCGTGAACCCAGTACTCCCAGCCGCCGCTCGGCATAGAGCTTGAGCAAGTTGCGGAACAGAACAAAAGTGAGCACCACCAGCAGCAGAAAAACCAAGGCTGAAAGTGCTACAAGTCCCAGCGTCTGTCCGGCGGAATCAGGCCGCAGTTGCTTAAGGTTGAAAGCCTGTTGTGAGAAGACAACCCCAAAAAGCAGGACTATGCCCAGCGCCAGCGGAATCAGCAGGGCGCGCCGCTGCGTTAGCGGAAGAGAACGACTGGTTTTATCCGGCTTCTGTTCGGACACAAAACAGCTCTCGCGTATTTAGAGAATTAGCGGGAGTCCTGAAGGACATTATAAGCTGGAGCTTTTTCTGAAATCCCGAACCCGCCGGCCTAAATTCACCCGAACTTCTCTACGAGTTAAAGCGCGGGTGAGGGAACCCTATTGCAACGACTCCGCATTTTTCGTTAAAGGATCGTAGCGATCCCTCGCTGCGGCTCGGGATTTAGAGAAAAGCGCTATTCCCCCGTATCAATTTGCGCCCGCTGCAGTCGGTCAGAGAAATCGATATAACACGATTTCCATTGCGTATAGAAGTCGATTGCTCCCAGGCCGCCTTCGCGATGTCCATTGCCAGTCGCCTTGGTCCCGCCAAAAGGCAGATGTACTTCCGCGCCAATGGTTGGGGCATTCACGTATGTGATGCCGGCGTAAATATCGCGCATGGCGCGGAAAGCCTTATTCACGTCACGCGTGTACACCGATGATGAGAGACCATAAGGCACGCCGTTGGCGATCTCGATAGCTTTGTCGAAATTATCTACCGGAATCAGGCTGAGCACGGGCCCAAAGATTTCCTCCTGGGCCACGCGCATCTTTTCATTCACGTCAGTAAAGATCGTGGGCTCAAAGAACCAGCCATAAGCATGGTCCGTGGTATTCAGGGCCTTGCCGCCGGCTTCTAGTTTCGCGCCTTCATTCTTGCCAATCTGGACATACTTCTCCGTGGTCGCCACCTGCTGTTCATTGATTTGTGGGCCCATCTCCACGCTTTCATCCTGGCCATTGCCCACTTTGAGCCGCTGTGCGCGATAGATCAACCTATCCGCAAACTGGCGATACACGCCTTTTTGCACAATGACGCGGCTGGCCGCAGTGCACCGTTGGCCGGTAGTGCCAAACGCGCCCCACAGAACGCCTTCAATAGCCAAATCAAGGTTCGCATCGTCCAGAACAATGATGGCGTTCTTGCCGCCCATTTCCAGCGAGCACGGCTTGAAACCACGCGCAGCCGTTTCACCCACAATGCGCCCCACTTCGCTCGATCCCGTAAACGAAATTGCCTGCACGTTCGGGTGTTCGGCAATCGGCGCGCCGACTTCCGGCCCAAAACCCGTCACCACATTGACCACGCCCTTGGGTAAGCCGGCATCGGTGAGAGCTTTGAGGAGGTTCAGCGTTGAAAGCGGCGTATCTTCAGCGGGCTTGATCACGCAGGTGTTGCCGCAGACTAGCGCAGGCAGCAGCTTCCATGACGGGATCGCCATCGGAAAATTCCACGGCGCGATCATCCCGCATACTCCCAGCGGCATGCGCACGGCCATAGCAAACTTATTAGGCAATTCTGAGGGAACCGTCACGCCGAACTGCCGCCGGCCTTCACCCGCCATGTAGTAGGCCGTGTCCACGGCTTCCTGCACGTCACCGCGCGTTTCCTTCAGCACCTTGCCCATTTCCCGGGTCATCAGGCGGGCGTACTCTTCCTTGCGTTCCAGCAGGATTTCCCCGGCGCGGTAAATGATCTCAGCGCGCTTGGGCGCTGGAACCAGCCGCCAACGCTCAAATGCCTGCTTGGCGGCGGAGACGGCATCGTCCACGTCGCGCTTGTCTGAGCGCTGGAATACGCCAATCACGTCACGCGTGTCAGCTGGGTTCAGGTTTTCGTAGGTCTGGCCGCTGCGGGTTTCTACCCATTCGCCGCCGATAAAATTCTTGAAGACTTTGGCTGCCATTGATACAGAAGTTGCCTTTCGCTGGAATCAAACCCTCTATCGTACCAAAAACGTGGGGCGCCACGCGTGCCGGGAGTCCTGGCCATAATGCGAGGATCCATTGAAAGACACAATCCCGGGAGCATTTGCGCCGTGTGGCCGCCCAGGTCCCTTCATTCCGTTCGAAATAGCGGGATCAATACGGAACAGAGGCTTTCTAAAATTTACTTTATGATCGCCCATGGAGCTTCGTTCTGTTCTAGAATCGTGCCGTCTAACCTTACATGCATAGCTTGCAGTTGCTTTAGAGCTAGTTAGATCCGGGGTCAGTACTCTCAAAGATGTTCCGCCGGGCAACAGAGTGAAAGGTAAATTGCTGTGTCCATACTGCTTGCCGACGATGATCTTCACCTCGCAACATTCCTCTCGAAGTCGCTGGAGTCAGAAGGCTATTCTGTCCATACGGCGCTGAATGAAGATAGCGTTCTTTCAGAATTACAACGGCAGAGCTACAAATTAATCATTCTTGATTTGAACTTCGGCCAGACGGACGGATTGAAGCTTCTGGAAAAGCTCCGTGCTGATGGGCTTGAGATCCCTGTCATGGTGTTGAGTGCCCGCAACCGCGTTTCTGACAGAATCCAGTCGCTGAACCTGGGCGCGGACGATTACATCACCAAGCCGTTTTCCTTCCAAGAACTGGCGGCGCGGACGAATGCGTTGCTGCGCCGCAAGGCCGATCCAGCGCTGAACCTGCTGCGAGTGGAAGATCTGGAAGTTGATCCGGCATCGCGCAAAGTTCACCGCGCTAAACGCGAGATCAAGCTTAGCCCCAAGGAATTTGACCTTCTGTTTTTATTGATGCGCCACGCAGGCGAAACCGTGACGCGCCACGACTTATTGCATCAGTCCTGGGGACTGGAGCCGGAAACCGACAGCAATCTGGTGGATGTTTATGTGAACTACTTGCGCAAGAAGATCGATTTTGCCGATGAACCTAAGCTGATTCACACGGTCAGAGGCGCAGGATACAGGATTGGCCGGCCGGCCCCGTCACCGGCTGAAGGCACGGCTTCAGAGCTGAGTTCAGACGCGGCGTATGCGAGATTCAATCGCGACCATCAGCCCAGCGCCCTGACCGGCATCGCTGATGGTCCGGGCGTGCAGCAAACGCCGATGCGCGCATTGATTCATTCGGTGGCCCACGATTTGGCGCAGCCACTTACCAGCATACGTTGCTTTCTGGAAATCATGGGCATGCATCAGGATGGTCCTGGAACGCCTCCGGCAGATCTGAAAATAATTGAGCAGCAGGCAGATCGCGCTATCTCCCTGGCAAAGGGAATATCGGCGCTGGTGCGGGAAGTCCCCGTGCCTGGTGGGCCATGGACATCACTGGACGCTCTGCTCAATGATCTGTTGAACGATTTTATTGTCTTGCTCCACTCTGGCTTGTTGACGCTGGAGCGCCAGTGGGACTCTTCCATTCAGGTCACCAGCAGTCCGGTGCTGCGCCATCTAATGGTGTTATTCCTGAGCAAACTGGTGGGCCGGAATACCAGGCCGCTGGTGCTCACAATCTCAGCCCAGGCCAATGAGGGCCGCTGCCTGCTTAAAATCAAGTGGAAGCCGGCGGATGATTCTCCGTTACCGCTGCTGGACGCAAAGGAAATTATTGCCAGGGAACTCGCCTGCATACTGGAACTGGTTTATTCCATTGGCGGCGAAATGTCGCTTACTGGCGGTCAGGCCGAAATTCTGTTGAAACTGCCCGCGGCAACGCAGGCCAGCCGTCAGGACATTGTCCATTAAAATCGAATGATGAACTTTGCGCCGGCGCTATTCTCCCATTACAGCCACCACTACTCGTTTTGAGCGCTGGCCGTCGAACTCCGCATAAAAAACCCGCTGCCATGTTCCCAGCAGCAATCTGCCGTTGGTCACCGGAACAATCACCTGATGGTGTATAAGCAAGGCCTTCAGGTGTGAGTCGCCGTTGTCCTCTCCGGTTTCATGGTGCAGGTACGCTTCATTGAAGGGCGCAAGCTGCTCCAGCCATTTATCAATGTCCTGGATCAACCCGCGCTCATCGTCATTCACATAAACTCCGGCCGTAATATGCATGGCGGAAACCAGAGCCATACCGTTGCTAACGCCGCTGGCATGCACAATCTTTTCCACCTGCGGCGTAATGTGGATGTATTCGCGATGCTTCTTCGTATTAAAAGTGAGATATTCCGTATGAAATTTCATGCCGAAGCCTACCTTGTAATCGAGCCTTGCCGAGCAGTTTATATGACGATGAAACTGTGAGTGAAGCCGCCCAGGCTTGCCGTCAATGCATCAAAAATTAGTATGGCCAAACGTTTAACTCGCATCTCTGCTGCTCCCATCCCGGACAAGCTCACGCTGGCTACGCTGCGCTCTGCGGCCGCCGGATGCAAAGCGTGCGATCTGTGGAAACTGGGTACGCAGACTGTTTCCGGCGAAGGAAGCGCAACCGCCCGAGTAATGATGGTAGGCGAGCAGCCTGGAGACAAGGAAGATTTGCAGGGCCGACCGTTTGTTGGGCCAGCAGGCGGCGTTCTGGACAAAGCTTTAGCCGCAGCCGGAATTGATCGCAATGATGTTTACGTCACCAACATCGTGAAGCATTTCAAATGGGAGCCGCGCGGCAAAAGACGTTTGCACAAGAAGCCCAATGCTCTGGAAATAAGCGCCTGCCGTCCCTGGCTGGAAGCCGAGATCAAAGTGGTTAAGCCTGAAGTGGTGGTGTTGTTGGGCGCCACTGCCGCGCAGGGGATCATGGGAAACCAGTTTCGCGTAACCCAGCAGCGTGGGCAGTGGGTGCAGTCCAGCATTGCACCGCTGGTGTTGGCGACCGTCCATCCGTCATCGATTTTACGTGCTCCCGATGACGAGTCCCGCCATGAGGAAATGCGTAAGTTTGTGGCCGATCTAAAGAAGGTCGCCGCGCAATTGCAGCAGCGCCGGGCAGCTTAGCAGCCGGTTATTGCTGGCTGACCTGCATGCTCTGGTCAACACTAAGAGTTTTTGGCATCCCGGAGCTTTCAGGACCAGAATAAGTGGCCAGAATGCGGAAAGAGCCGTCGCTGATTTCTGCGGAATAGTTGTATGGGCCGCGGTTATCGCGCGTCATGGTGAGGTCGCCCTGCGATCTAAGCGCCTCAATGGAGACGTAACTCCCCTGAGTTGCCGCGTGGCTGCGTTCCGCCTGGGCGATTGCCAGCAGGTCGTTTCTTACACCGATTAAATCCACCGTCCCAGTGGGATTGCTGGTACCGGCAGACATCACGCTCTGTGTCTGGTGCATGTAAATATAAGCACCAATACCCACCACCATGATCAAGCTTATGAACCCAAAGGCGCGTCCCATACCGGATCCTCCCAGTATTCTGATGATAACCTTTGCCGCTTTGGCCAACCTCTGAGAAAATCAACGTCTGGCTCACGAAAGTCCAATTCGGGTGGCGGTCGTTGGTGTAGGCTCGTTCGGCCGCAACCACGCTCGCGTTTATCACGAACTGCAAAAGCAAGGCGCGGGCGTGGAACTTGTCGCGGTGGTGGATAGCGATGCTGCCCAGGCCCAGGCTGTGGCCAGCCAGTTTGGCTGTTCCGCGCTGGCTACCGTGGAAGAGCTTTTTGGACGCGTGGAAGCAGCATCCGTGGCGGTTCCAACGCTGCATCATCGCGACGTGGCTGCGGCGCTGATGGCTGCAGGCATTGATGTACTGATCGAAAAGCCGCTGGCTTCCACCCTGGCGGAAGCCGATGAGTTGCTCAGCCTCGCCAATGCCAACCAACGCGTGGTGCAAGTCGGCCATCTGGAACGATTCAATCCCGCCGTGCGAGCGACAATCCCGCTGATAACTCAGCCGATGTTTTTTGAGGTGCATCGTCTCAGTGTTTTCAGCCCGCGAAGCCTTGATGTGGATGTGGTCCTGGATTTGATGATTCACGATATCGATGTCGTGCTTTCTTTCGTGAAGTCGCAGGTAAAAGAAATACGCGCCGTGGGATTGCCTGTGGTCACGGAAAAAGTTGACATCGCCAATGTGCGCATGGAATTTGACTCCGGCTGTGTCGCCAACTTGACGGCGAGCCGCATCAGCACGGAACGCGTGCGCAAGCTGCGCTTCTTCCAGCCCAAGGAGTATGTTTCCATCGATTATGGCCGCCAGGATGTTTTCCAGATACGTGTTACCCAGGAAGAGAAGTTCTCTCTGCACAATTTAATGTCATTTGCCGAAACGCCTTCAACGCTTCCGATTCCGGGCGTGACTCTGAACAAACCAAAAGTTGAAGCCGAAGAGCCGCTGCGGGCAGAGCTGAAATCGTTCCTTCACGCGGTGCGCCATCGCAGCAAACCGGTAGTCGCGCTGGAAGATGGGCGGCGCGCATTGGCGGTTGCGCTGAGCATCCTCTCTGCCATTGAAGAACACTCCAAGCGTGCCCGAATACATTCTTTGTAAATTCTTGTAAACCTGTATTTATGCCAGCAATTCGTCCCTTGGTAATGAGTGGTTTGCACTAGAAAATCGCGTTTTTTCATGGTTCGTGCGCGCAAGAGCATCTCACAACTGCCGTTCTAATGAGAGAATAGTAACTAACAACGCAACAGCGCCTGCACGCAGGCTGGTGGTGGTTTATTCCTGTAATGGAAGAAAAAGGGCGTTCGGCTGGGGAACAGTCGCAAGCAGAAGGGCCGCTGAAGATCACGGCGGTTGACACGCGTTTGCATATTCTCACGGCTGATCTGCCGGAAGAAGATGACGTTGTCACTATTTACCGTCGGCGCGAGGCAGCATGGATTTCGCTGATTACCCATGCCGTCATCATTGCGTTGCTGATCTTTATACCGAAATGGGATTTCAGTCGGCCCGTCATTGTCCCGATCAAAGAAAAGCAGGAAACCACATTCATCCCCTTGCCGGATGACCTGCTTAAGGTGAAGCCACCCAGGACCAATATAACTTCTGACAAAAACCGCATCGCGCAGACGAAAACTCCTACGGTGGACAAAGAGACACTACGCAAGCTGATGGATGCGCGCAAGGCAGGGCCACCGAAAGCTTCTCCGCCACCGCCTGCAGGCCAGCCGGCGCCGCAGCAGAATCCTGCAACGGCACAATCAACCGCTCCAGTTCCAGCCGTGCAGCCTACGCCTCCAGCTACAGCCCAGGTGGAATCACCTGCTCCGGCGGCGCCCAAGAAATCGCCATTTGCCATTGCGTCTCCCGGGGCTTCAATGAATGACGCGATTCATTCCGCGGCCACCGGCCACGGCAATGCACCGGTGACATTTGGCGGGGGCGAATATGGCAGCGGTATAAAGCCAAACGTCGCCACCAAAGGTGGACTGGAAATATTGAGTGACACCATGGGCGTGGATTTTGGCCCATACATGAAGCGCCTCCGCTATACCGTGCAGACGCACTGGGACCCGCTAATCCCTGAATCGGCCATGCCGCCGGTGATGAAAAAAGGCGTGGTGATCATTGAATTTGCCATCACCAAAGAAGGCAAAGTCATGGGCATGAAGCTGGTAGGCACATCGGGCGATGTTGCGTTGGATCGCGCCGCCTGGGGCGCAATCACAGATGCCATCCCCTTGCCCAACCTTCCAACGCAGTTCGCCGGAGATTATCTTTTGATCCGGGCGCGCTTCTACTACAACCCAGAGAAGAATGATCTGGAATAACCCGACCTTACCTTCCGCTCTGCATCATCTTCATTAATGTGCGTTGCGCAAACGGCATATAGACGAGAGCCGCACACGCGCCCAGGGCGAAACCCAGGCCAATCCGGTCCGCGATGAGAAGCGGCGACAAGGCCCAGATCACATCCAGGACAAAAAGTGCGGGCGTAAGCACGCGGTATTTGCCGCCAAGCAGGTGATAATCCATTGCCGTGGCGGATATCAGGTACAAGCGCACGGCAATGCCGGCCATGGATGTTGCCATATAAATTGCGAATGCAGTCGCACCGGCGCGTCCCCATATATTGAACGATGCTTTGTAGGTGTTTTCCCAGCTGAAAAGCGCTGAGAGATAAAAAGCCAGGTACATAATCTGCGTCAGGGTGAACAAGAGACGCGCGGTGTTTCGACTGGCGCGGGGAAGAGTTGAATCTGTTTCTCTCGGAAGACTTGCCGGCTGTAGATTTGGATCAGTGAGGTTTGTTGCGCCGGCTTCGGGCTGGGCCGAAGCTTTCAGCTCCGCGGGCGCGTGCTGATCTGACATGGCTTCCGCCGTCCCCAGGAATCTATAGCCGCGCTTGGCAATTGTTTCAATGAATTTCGGCTTGCTGGCGGAATCACCGAGCACATCGCGCAGCTTGACCATGGCGGTGTTGAGGCCGTGATCAAAGTCGACGAATGTATCCTGCGGCCACAAGCGCTGCCGCAATTCTTCACGGGTGACCACTTCCTGAGGACGCTCAAGCAGCGCCAGCAAGACCTGAAATGGCTGCATCTGCAGCTTCAGGCGGTTGCCATTTTTGCGCAACTCCGCCGCGCGAAGGTCAGCCTCAAATTCATCAAATTTGTACTTGATAACCACTGCCATAAAAATAGTTGAAGCGCTGGGAAGTAAGGTTCTGCGCTAGAGTTTAGCACCTTCTGTTTGCGCCCAATGGCCCGGCACATTGGGCGGCAGGCGCCCTAGCTACAATGTGAATGCAATGGATTCTCGACGACAGCAAGCACTAGGTTTGGCTTTGTTAGCGCTGCTCATACTTCTTCTTGTGATTCTGCGGCGCAGGTGGAGCGGCGGATGAGCCTGCCTTTACTCGTGGTGATCCTTGGTCCGACGGCCAGTGGCAAGACCGCGCTCTCACTCCATGTGGCTGAGCAGATGCAGGGAGAGATTGTCAGCTGCGACTCTGTCGCGGTCTATCGTGAGCTGGAGATCGGCACGGCAAAACCCTCACAGGAAGATCGTCGCCTCGTCCCGCATTATCTGATCGACGTTGCCGGTCCGGAGGAGTTAGTTACAGCAGGAGATTATTCGCGGCTGGCACGGCTGGCAATCACGGGGATCACTGCTCGAGGGAATTTGCCCATTATTGTAGGGGGTTCCGGCCTGTATCTGCGCGCGCTGCTGGAAGGGTTGTTCGCCGGTCCGCCGCGCTCAGAAGAACTCCGCGTCCGGCTGCGAGAGCGCGCGACAGAACGTGGACCTGAATATCTTCACAAGCTGCTGCGCCGCATAGATCCGGCGGCAGCGCAAGCCATCCATGCCAATGATGTTCCCAAGGTGGTGCGTGCACTGGAAGTAAGCCTCAGCGCGCGAACGGCCATGACTGGTTTGTGGCAGCAAGGCCGCGATGCGCTGGAGGGCTTCAGAATCCTGCGCATCGGCCTTAACCCTGACCGCGAGGCGCTATATCAGCACATCAATCAGCGTGCACGCGAGATGTTTTCTGCCGGTCTGCTGGAAGAAACCCGCATGCTGATTGACCGATACGGTTCGTCCGTATGGCCGCTGAATTCTCTCGGCTATAAGCAGGCCCTGCAACACCTGCGCGGAGAACTCTCACTGGAGCAGGCGATTGTTGCGGCACAACAGGGCCATAGAAATTATGCCAAGCGGCAGATGACGTGGTTTCGCCGTGAGCCGGAGGTCCACTGGATTACAGAATCTGGATCCGATCCGGCAGTGCAGAAGCAGGTTGTGGATCTGATCAAGGCAGAAGCGCAAAGTTGAAACTGTGCGTGACTCTCCACGGCTTCGTTGCAAAGGCCAAATCCCTAAATCCTGGATTTCCCAAGGTGATCGACCGCTCGCTAGAGCAACATTCCGGTGCGGTTCCAGCGGGTGTTGGAAAAGAAGTTTTCTGCGATGGAAGCGTAGAAAGAAATCCTGTGTCCTGGATTCTCATCCAGCCAGCGCGATGTGGGCGCGTCATAAGACCAATAGACAAACAGCGGCTCGCCGATGACGTTGCTCATTGGGACAAAACCCCAATCGCGGCTGTCACTGGAGTTATCGCGATTGTCTCCCATCACAAAGAGCTTGCCTTCCGGCACAACGGTTGGCCCCCAGCTTTCCAGCGGGTTGTGTATGGGCGCGTGATGCACCGCGTATGGCTCCACGACCGGCTGAGAATTTACGTACAGCACACCATTCTTTATCTCAAGACGGTCGCCGCCAAGAGCGGTCACACGCTTGAGGAAAGTTTCCGTAACGTCTTTAGGGTAGCGGAAGACGATAATATCGCCGCGATGGATGGTCTTCAGCACGGGCAAGCGCCAATGGACCAACGGAATCTCCGGTCCATAAAGCATCTTGTCCATGAATAAGTGATCGCCCACCAGGATGGTGCCTTCCATGGATGCCGTGGGCACGACAGACGCTTCGCCGACAAAGATCCTTATTGCCAGAACGATTGCAGCCAAAATGATCAAACGCCGCGTGGAAATACGCAGCGGCCATCGAATGCCGCTGATGCGCTGTGAGTCCGGGTCAACGCGCGAACCATCTGCGGCTGCCGCAAAATGTGAGCCATTGGTTTCGTTTTGTGCGGCATCAATAGCGACGTGAGGGCCATTTCTAACCACGCGTGGGCCATCTGCAGGACCGCCGACGCTAGGCGCGGCGACTTCAGTTGGTATTGTGGCCGGCCCTTCCGGCGCGGTGGCTCGATCGCAGATGTCAAGTGAAAGCATATAGACGCAAGCAGCGAATCAATATTCTTGGTTACAAATCACTGAGCCACAATCAGGTGAATACCTGCTGTTGGCGAACAATCGGCCATGGACTGTGGCGTTTCCCTTGGAACGGACCGTGCAATTCTCAACATCGTTTGCGTCAAGAATGCGCCGGTTTACTTTAAAGAATGAACCACGGTTTCTGAGTTTGGACCCCGATACTCTGCTATAATCGAGGCCTATCATGACCGTCCGCTTGGGTGGTCTGCGTCGGGGAGTGGCTCAGCCTGGTAGAGCACCTGGTTCGGGACCAGGGGGTCGGAGGTTCAAATCCTCTCTCCCCGACCATTCATTTCAATGCGATGTAGACCCGCAGGCAAGTTACCTGAAGCCAGAGTTTCTCACGTATTTCCTTTAAAGCATCATTCCGCACGGAAACGTTCATCTATTGAATTGTGCTCTCCATTCCAGCGGTGGTTCCAAAAATTCAAGATTATGCCGTCATCGGAGACTGCCGGGCTGCTGCCCTGGTGTCACGGTATGGCTCAGTGGACTGGCTGTGCTGGCCGCGGTTTGACAGCACCGCGATCTTTTCAGCGTTGCTGGATCCGGATAAAGGCGGTCATTGGTCCATCACACCCACATCGCCGTGCCGCTTTGAATGCGGGTATATACACAACACAAATGTTCTGGAAACACGGTTCGTTTGTGGTTCCGGCCAAGCGGTGCTTACTGATCTAATGCCTGTTGCGTCAGAGCAATTTAAGCGCACTGCTATGATGGCGGACCATGAAGTGATTCGGCGTCTGGTTTGCACAGAAGGCGAGATTGAGATTCAGGTTGAATTCCGGCCCCGCGCCGCATACGGCCAGCAACCCGTACTATTGCGCGATCATGGCAAGCTTGGATTGCGCTTTGAGTCCGGCGCAGGTGTTTACTGGCTGCGTTGCAACCGGCCGCTACATCTCGAATCGGACAGAGTGCTAGACACTATAGTTCTCAAATGTGGCGAGACACTGGAATTTTCTCTCAGCTATTCTGAAGAATCGCCCGCTGTGCTGCCCGCGCTGGGCGAACGCGTGCGCGCCGCCATTGAGCGTTCCGTAGAATGGTGGCAGCAGTGGGCAGCGCGATCGAAGTATCAGGGGCCTTATCGCGAGATGGTCACACGCAGCGCGCTGGCGCTGAAGCTGCTGGCCTATGCACCGTCCGGAGCGGTTACCGCAGCTGCCACAACGTCTCTGCCGGAAAGAATCGGCGATTCGCTCAATTGGGACTATCGCTACTGCTGGTTGCGCGATGCCTCCCTGACAGTCCGCGCGCTGGTCGGGCTGGGATACATGGATGAAGCCGAGAGCTTCCTCACGTGGTTGCTCCATGCTACACGTTTGACTCAGCCGAAGCTGCGCGTTATGTACGACGTGTTTGGCGGGATCGCTCCGCGTGAGAGCGAACTCGATTTTCTGGGCGGCTATTTCGGATCGCGCCCGGTCCGTATCGGCAACGGCGCACGCCATCAGCTTCAACTCGATATCTATGGCGAGGTGATCGAGGCCACGGCGCAGTACGCCAATGTGCAGGGAACTCTTGATCGTGCCACACAAAAGGTACTGATCGGGCTAGGGAAATACGTGGCCAGGCATTGGGATTCTCCCGATGAAGGAATATGGGAGCCGCGTGGCGAAAGAGAGAACCACACGCACTCTCGACTGATGTGCTGGACGGGACTCGACCGCCTGCTGGCATTGTGCGACAAAGGCCTACTGGCCGGCGCGCCCCGTGAAGAATTTTTGCGGGAGCGTGAGCGCATCCATCGGCAGCTTGAGACCCACGCTTGGAATGAGAAAGTTCAGAGTTATGTAAGCACGCTCAAGGGTGAAGGCATAGACGCAACGTTGTTGCGTATTCCGTGGTACGGCTTTGAAGCCGCCGATTCTGAGCGTATGAAGCTGACCTATCGCAGAGTTTGCGAACAGCTTGGCACCAGTAACGGCCTGCTGTATCGCTACCCCCGGCAGCCCGAGGAAGGGGCCTTTGGAATCTGCGGCTTCTGGGCAGTGGAATATCTGGCGCTTGGCGGAGGCGCGCTACGTGAAGCGCATGATCTTTTCGATCAGTTGCTCTCGTACGGCAGTGATGTTGGATTGTTCTCTGAGGAAACTGATCCCACAACCGGGGACGCGTTGGGCAATTTCCCGCAGGCCTTTACGCACGTCGGCCTCATCAGCGCTGCGCTAACGCTTGAAGAAAAAGAACGGGGCGAGCCGCATCCCGCAGAGGAAACGGGCGCGAATACAAAAGTCGCTGGCACGGAGGCGCGGGTATGAATTGGTCAAGTTGGCTGTTGTGGGGATTTCTGGCGACGATTGTGCTTACAACCATCAGCGCCGGTACGCAGGGGCTTGGATTGACGCGGATGAACTTTCCTTACGTGCTGGGTTCCATGCTTACTCCCGCCCGCGATCGCGCCAAACTTTACGGCTTCTGTGTGCACTTGGCCACAGGACTGGCGTTCTCGCTCATTTACGTTTGGATTTTTCAGTCGCTGGGCAAAGCAGGATGGTGGCGGGGCGCGCTCATTGGGGTCTGCCACGGCATCGTTGTGCTGGTGGTAATTATGTCTCTGCTGCCCGGACTGCATCCCCGAATGGCCAGCGAGCAGCACGGGCCGGAAGCGCACAACATGCTGGAGCCACCAGGATTTCTGGCGTTGCATTATGGTGTTCAAACCCCGGTGGCTATTCTTCTGTCGCATGCCGTATTCGGGGCGATCCTTGGCGCGTTCTATCGGCTGGCATGACCTTTGCAACCATGGCAGTCGCAAACAAAGTCCAGCACGGATTGGCCTAACTGGCTTATGCGGCGCTGGGATATGCCATTGTGCTCAGCAATGCATTCTCGGCTTGTCGCGAATCGAGCCGTGTGTGTTGCGCTACGATTGGAACATCAGACCGGATAACGCTGGAGTAATCCGTGTCGCGAGGGATAGGCTCGGGATCGCTAAGGTCATTGAAGCGCACATGCCGGGTGCGCCGCGCGGGCACCTTTACACGATAAGGGCCAACCGGCTCACGGTCTTTGTAATAGATGGTGATTTCCACATGCGCATCCTGGCCAGAGCAGTTGAGAATGCACACGGTTTCATGGCTAATCATCTGCGGCGAAGGCCCGTGGCTTTCCTTGGGAATGTAACCTTCTGCGATGACCCACTCTTTCACTCCAATTGCATTTGCCATGTCTGCCTCCTTAATATGTGCTACCGCTGGCCAAAACGCTTTGCCAGAACCACAACTCCACCGGCAATCAATGCCAGTACCGCCGCGGCGCGTAAACGCGCATTGCGCCGTGTGGCTTTTCTGCGCGCGGTAAGTTTGGCTTCAGGACGTTCTCCATGGATTGTGTCGGACGCCTTGGCCAACTGGATGACCTCGGCCAAGTGCAGCGCTTCACGGTCAGTCTGTTGCGAAATTTGTTCGCGACAGCTGAAGCCATCCGCGACGATTAGGGTCGAGTCTTCCGCTTTTCGTACTGTGGGCAGCAGGCGCCGTTCGCCAATCGCGACAGAGATATCGTATTTGTCGCTTTCAAATCCAAAAGACCCCGCCATGCCGCAGCACCCGGAGTCTAGAACCTGAGCATCAAGGCCCAGCTTTTTCAGCACTGAGTGCTCCGCGTCAAACCTGAGCACCGACTTGTGATGGCAGTGACCCTGCACCAGTGCTTTACGCTTGAGCTGCGGAAGCTGACGATTGCCGACCTTCTGTTCCAGAAATTCACTCAGCAGCAATGTTTGCTCTTTGAGCTTCTGCGCGAGCGGATCGTCGGGGAAGAGATTAGGCAACTCGTCACGGAAGACAGAGGCACAGCTCGGCTCCAGCACCACAATGGGAACTCCGGCGAGTAGTTGCGGCTTCAGCGCGAGCATCACGCGTTGCAGATAAATCTTTGCCAGGTGGAGCATGCCGTAATCGTAGAGAGGGCGCCCGCAGCAGAGGTGCTGTTGCGGAACCTGGACGGCGAAGCCGGCCTGTTCAAGGACTTTTGTTGCGGCCTGCGCAGTTTCAGGGAAGAAATAATTGTTGAACGTGTCCGGCCAGAGAATGACTCTGTTGTGTTCGCCGCTGAACCTGGGATGATCTTCAGATTCTCGCTTTTTGAACCAGTTGCGGAAGGTCTGCGGAGCGAATTCAGGAATGCGGCGCTGGAGCGGCATGCCAGCTGCCAATTTTGCGAAATGACTTAGCCCCGGCGTCTGCGTAACCAGATTCACCATTCCCGGCCAGACCGAAGCCAAGCGCGACCATTGATCGATCAGCGCAAAAGCATATGCATGCCGGGGGCGTATGCGGCCTTCCCAGTAGTGGGAGAGGAACTCTGCCTTATAGGTGGCCATATCCACGTTTACCGGACAGTCGCCCTTGCAACCTTTGCAGGCCAGGCAGAGGTCGAGCGCTTCCTTTACGTTCTCGTCGCGCCAGCGGTCACTGATGACGCCGCCATGGAGCATCTCCCAGAGATGATGCGCACGGCCACGGGTGGTGTGTCGCTCTTCATGAGTCACCATGAAACTCGGACACATGGTGTCGCCTTCCGCCGATTCAGAATCTTTTCTGCGGCATTTGCCAATTCCTACGCAGCGCAGCGCCGCGTGAGCGAAGCTGCGGTAATCCTGCGGATATTTGAAGTGGGTCGCTGGGTCCCAAGGGTGGTAGTCTGCCCCCAGGCGCAGATTTTGGTCGATGCGGTAAGGATCGACGATCTTGCCGGGATTCATCTTCCAGTCCGGGTCCCAGATGGATTTAAATTCCCGGAAAGATTCAATCAGCTCTTCACCAAACATCTTGTAGAGGAACTCGGCTTTGGATTGCCCGTCGCCATGCTCGCCGCTGAAGCTCCCGCCATACTTAACGCAGAGATCGGTAGCTTCCTCCATGAATGACCGCCACTTCTTTATTCCTGGTTCGCTCGTCAGATCAAAGCTGACACGGCAATGTAAGCAGGCCTGTCCAAAGTGGCCGTACATGGCAGAGTTATATTCATACTTGTTGTAGAGGGCGCGCAGCTCGCGCATGTATCCGCCCAGCTTCTCCGGAGGCACGGCAGAATCTTCCCAGCCTTCCCATGTGTCCGGCTGGCCGGGAATAAAGGCGGTCACGCCCAGCCCGGATTCACGCACTTTCCAGATATGCTCCATGTCGTCTTTGTCAGTGAAGAGCTTCATGGAGGGCGCATTCGGCTTGGTTTTCAGCTTGGCCATAACCTCATGGGCCATTTGCAGCGCGTCATCTCTTTTGTCCGCGCCGAACTCTGCCATGAGCCAGCCTTTTCCTTCAGGCAGCATGTACAGGTATTGTTTGTCCGGGCCGCCTTTTTTCTCAATGTTCTGGTAGAGCGTGTAATCAATTCCTTCCAGCGCGGTCGGGTGGTAAGGGTCGATATCCATCACGTGGTCTGCTGCTTCGTAAATATCAGGATAGCCAAGCATCAAAACGACCCGCTCAGCCCTGGCATCGATCAGCTTGCACTTGGCTTCAAGGACCGTCACCAGAGTGCCTTCGCTCCCGACCAGCGCACGGGCAATATTGAAGCGGCCATCCTGGTTGGGTAGAAGTTGATCCAGGTTATAGCCGGAGATGCGGCGCGGAATCTTGGGGTACCTTTCCTGCACCAGGCGGCCATAGCCCTCGCGCAGGGATTTGAGATAGCGGTAGATATCGCCAATGCGTCCGCCCTGTGCGATGAGCCGGTCCATCTCCGCTTCATCCATCCAGCCCACGGTCATGCGAGTTCCGTCATAAAGCAGGATTTCCAGCTCTTCAATGTTCTCGCTGGTGCGGCCTGACATCTGCGCGTGAGCGCCGCAGGAATTGTTGCCGATCATGCCGCCAAAACAACAGTGGTTGTGCGTGGCCGGATCAGGCCCCCAGTTCAGCATATTGCTGGTTTCTTTGAGTGCGCGGTTGCGCAGCTCGTCACAGACTGTGCCGGGCAGCACGCGCGCCCAGCGCTCCGCCGCGTTCAACTCCAGCACGCCATGCATGTACTTTGACCAATCCATTACGATAGCGGTGTTGCAGCACTGGCCTGCCAGGCTTGTGCCTCCGGCCCGCGAAAGCAGCGGCGCACGAAATTTGCGACACGCAGCTACTGTCTGAACTACGTCTTCCTTTGATTTCGGTATCACCACGCCGATAGGAGGCTGGCGGTAGTTGGAGCCGTCCACTGCATACATCGCTCGGCTGCCGGCGTCAAAGCGGACCTCGCCTTCAACTTTCCTGCGCAGCTCTGCTTCTAGTCCGGCTGCGTCAACGTCATCCCCGGCGGAGCGCCAGTCAGGTGGTCGCGAGGCGATTGTCTGTTTCAGTTCTTCTATCGGGATCAGCGGGACCTTGCTGGCAGACATCTCTACTCCTTTATGCCGCAAATTTTTCTATGCCGCAAATTTTTCCGCCTCGCGGCGCTTCAATTCAAGACCCAGACCGGGTCGCGAGAGGTCAGGGCGGAGCGCTCCGTTCACGAGCTGCGGCAGGCCGTCAAAAATCATTCGTTCAATGCGCACGTGGTCGTGGAAATACTCAAGGTTCTTGAACGGCGTCACGGCGCAGGCCACGTGCGTGTGCAGCGCAGGCGCGGTATGGCCGGAGAGTGGGATGTTGTGAGCCTGGCAGAGCGCTGCGACTTGGAAAAATCCTGTCACACCTCCGCAACGCGTAATGTCGGCTTGCTGCACGTCCACAGCTCCAGCCGAAAGCATGTTGCGGAAATAAAATATGTCATAGCCGTACTCGCCGGCAGCAATGTCCATGAGAGCGGGCGCACGATCACGAATCAGGCGAAGCCCCTCAAGATCGTCGGAGGAGACCGGCTCTTCAAACCAGCGCACGCCGAAAGCCGCAAATCGTTCCGCTTGCGCCAGCGCCTGCTTGCAGGTGTAAGCGCCATTTGCATCAACGTACAGCTCCGCTTTAGAACCAATGGCATGGCGAGCAACGCGCACGCGATCAAGATCGCGCTTTGCGTCGCGTCCGATCTTCATTTTTACGCTCGGAATTCCCTGGTTGACCCAGCTGGAAAGCTGTTTAGCGAGTTGCCGGTCAGAATAAGAAGTGAAGCCACCGCTGCCGTAAACCGGCGCTGCTTCACGGACTTGCCCGAGCAGAGTGACGAGCGGTGCACCGAGCAGCCGGGCCTTTAAATCCCAGAGTGCGCAATCGACGGCCGAGATGGCCATGGAGCAAATACCCGGACGGCCGAGATTACGCAGCCGACGCCACATGGCCATGTAGACTGCCGGGGGAGACATCGCGTCCATACCTTTGATAAAGGAAGCAAGCGTAGCGTGAATCAGGGTAGCGGTCGCGGTGTCGGCGTATGTGTAGCCCAGGCCCTGCTTGCCGCCGCCCCAAACCTCAACCAGCACCAGAGTGGTGCGGTCCCACTCAACAGTGCCATCAGATTCAGGGAAGTCGGTAGGGACGGTGAAAGTTTTTACCTCAATACGGCTGATGGGAACGGCTTGTGAATGACTCAGCATGAGAACGGTGTAGCCAAGAGACCTGCTTCAATCCGAGCAGAAAATGCAGCGACATATATTTTGATGTCGCACGCGTATGGCGGGTAGCTTCACCCGTGAACATCCCGTTTATTTTTATCGTAATACGATATGTAGCAAACATCGAATTCAGTTGCGCGCATCTTACTGAGGTTAAAGATTTATCGCGAAAGGTGGGGGAGAGATGGCCAGGAAAGAAGTTGTTGTTATTACGGGAGCGTCGGCAGGAGTTGGACGGGCGACTGTGCGTGAGTTCGCAAAGCGTGGCGCGTCAATTGGATTAATTGCCCGCGGAACAGATGGACTGGAAGGAGCACGGCGCGAGGTGGAAAATGCCGGCGGGCGCGCCCTGGTGCTTCCGGTTGATGTAGCCGATGCTGCGCAGGTGGAAAATGCCGCGGAGCGGGTGGAATCTACCTTAGGCCCCATCGACATCTGGGTGAACGATGCCATGGCATCAGTTTTTTCGCCCATCAAGGAAATGACCGCCGAGGAGTTCAAGCGGGTCACGGAAGTGACCTACCTGGGATATGTCTATGGCTCGCTGGCAGCGCTGAAGCGGATGCTACCGCGCGACCGTGGGACTATCGTTCACGTAGGATCTGCGCTGGCCTATCGCAGCATTCCCCTGCAGGCAGCTTACTGCGCATCGAAGCACGCGGTATTGGGGTTCTTTGCCTCATTGCGTACCGAGCTACTGCACGACGGAAGCAACGTGAAGACGACTATGGTGCAGATGCCAGCGCTCAACACACCGCAATTTGGATGGGTAAAGAGCCGTTTGCCGCACAAGGCGCAGCCAGTTCCGCCAATCTTTCAGCCGGAGGTTGCGGCTCGCGCAATCTACTATGCGGCGCACCATCCTGAACGTCGCGAGTATTATGTGGGATTTTCGACGGTGAAGGCGATTTTCGGCAACAAGCTGGTACCCTCATTCGCGGATCATTACCTGGCGCGAAAAGGATATGATTCGCAGCAGCATGATGGGCCAGAGGATCCCAACCGTCCAAACAATCTCTGGCAGCCGGTTGCCGGGGACCACGGCGCGCACGGAACCTTTGACGAGCGCGCCAGTTCCTTCAGCATGGAGAGTTGGCTGGAGATGAACCGCAAATGGCTGGGCGCCGGGCTGGGACTGTTGGCCGCAGGAGCATTGCTGAGCCGAGTAAGGCGGCAGCCAGCTTCGAACGAGCTTGAGGAGAAGAAAGCAGCATGAGGAATTAGGGAGGGTTAATTGGCTTCAACCGATCATCGCACGCAACAGGCTCAAGGCCGTTAATCACGAAGTGATAGTTGCCTTAAGCTGTTGAAGCCAAAAACCAAAACCTATTTCGATCATCTCCTCATGGACCTGCATTGCACCAAAATTCATAAACTGCCCTCGAATGTCCGGCTCCGTACGTGACCATATCCGCTTCCAGATACCCAACGGAACGGTTGATCTTCGGCCCGGCCAACTACTCACACTTGCTCCCAGCGTGATGCACAGTGTGGACGCTCTGGAAGAAACTGCGTTTCTATTGACGCTCTCAGATCAGCGTTAAAAGATTGGCCACGCACCACGATGAAAGTCCCACTACGAAGACGGGACTCGGCCCGCAAAGGATTGCAAATGAGCCGGCGGCTGCTTGAAAGTCAGAAGCAGATTCAAGGCAAATACTGTGACGGCGGCCAGTTCGCAAATTGCCGATACCGGCAAGACTCCCCATGCCGGCGACCAGTAGTTTTCATACGCCAGAATTTCACTCGTCACGCGCAACAGGCAGCCTGTGTTCAGTAATAGCAGGCATGTCAGCATCAGCCGCGGACTGTATAACACTCGCATACCGGCAAACGCGGGCAGCACTCGCTGGCCAATGGCAAACACCATGGTGGAAACAAAACCCACTGTGAGCGCATGGCGTGAAGCACCGACCCATCCGTTGCCACGGTCAAAATATGCCGCACAAATACCCAGAACCACCGCAATCAAGAGCCAGCTATAGGCGATACGCACGAAGGCAGGAAATGACGCGTGTACTCCCACGGTCTTGGCCGGCCGTTCGGCACGTCCGAAGAGATGGAAAGCAAAGACGGCCACACTTGCTCCCAGAGCGATCACCCAGGCGGAGAGATGAGAGAGCCGAGCCTCGGCCAGTACTACGCCAAGAATGCTGAGCACCAGAGCATAGCGGAGCGCCGTTTCATTCACAGGCTTCAGACCCAGAAAGACCGGCAGCCAACGCGCGCTGAAGCCCCAGATGGTTGGAACAATGAAGGCATAGGCCAGCAAAGTAAGAAGCCGCCCTTCAGACGCCGCTGGGAATTCGGGGCCGGTGCCGCGCACGCTGACGCACAGGGCGGTCAAAAGGTTCATCAGCAATCCAATGCCAAAGCCGGCTGTCCCAACCAGGACTGCGATGATCCAAACAGGCTTGCGTTGGGATAGTTGCTTCGAATCGGACGGACGATGGCCCCTGCCGGAAACAAGGAAAATGAGGAAAGCGCAAAATTCAAGCAAAGCTGAAAAGGGCAGAGCCACCCGCCAATAAAGGTGATAGAAACCCGCGGCCCAGCGCAGCAAAACACCTGCCGTCCAGAGCATCCAGGCCACCCAGCCTCTGGATGATGTTTGCGGTACGCTGCTTGCCATCTTGGGAATGGAGTAGAAACCAATGCCAAGAATAAATGTTCCAATCCACCCAAAGATCTGGGCGTGCCCATGGGCCTGAATCCAACTGGCTGCGATGGCCTCGCCACGATGTTCACTGATTGAAATCAGGTTCCACACTCCCAGGAAGGTGCCGGGCAAAAGCATGAAGAAGAGCCCGGTGATGGCATACACCATCATTAATCGCTGGGCTTTTTCTTCCTTGGCTTTGAGCAGGATGGCGGGTACCGTCTTCTCCTGAAGCTCCCTCACTGAGACCATGGCGGACATTAGATACTAACCTCCTTTTCGCTCTCCATGGCGATTGCACGCGGGAAGAGAATGTTATTCTCGAGGTGAACGTGCTGATGCAGATCGCTTTCAAACTCCTTCAGGGCCGTGAACAGCGTTTTATAACTGAAGCAGGCTTCCTCAGGCGGCGTGTAGTTCCGAGTGAGTTCGGAGATTGACTTCAGGGCAGCGCCCGCCGAATCGTGCTCCAGTTGCATCATGTGCACCGGGTTGCTCACCGTGCCGAACACAGGCCTCGGCTTGGGCCGACCACTGCTGACTGCATTTTCCAACGCGATGATGTGAGGAAAAAGAATGTGCTCTTCTTTCATCATGTGTGAGGTCAACTCACCGGCCATCGGCTGAAATGTCTGCTGGATCTTGCCCAATTCTGCATGGTTCTTTCCATGGACCGATACCACCTTGTGCAAAAGCTGCTGAATACGAGGGATCTCCTGTTTCACGTAAACATGGTGAGTAGTAACAATATGTTCGATCAGGCTACCGAGCGCTCCGTTCGTAAAATCCGGCTGGCTGACTTCTGTCGCCGCTGTGAAGCTGCCGCCCTCTTCCAAAGCGCGCAGCACATCATCAACCGGAAGATGCGCATGCAGGCAGGCATCGTTCAGCGATTTTCCCCCTCCGCAGCAATAGTCGATGCCGAGCTTCTCAAAAGTCCGGGTCGCATTGGGAATTTCTATGGCTAACTCTCTTACCGTCCTGGTGGCACTTAGATTCATGGCTCAAACTCCTTAGAAGACTTTTGCCTATCACTTGCGAGTTTAGGAGCGCGCGCCAACCGGGCCTATGACTTTTGTCACGCAGAGCCCATTATTCTGAGGTTTCGAGTTCCGCCTGCAATCGCCGAAGATCGGGAATGGTCACGGTTTTTGCGTCCATGCTGATGAGTTCTTCGGCCTGCAAGCGGCTCAGGTTAGGCGATACCAGTTCGCGGACCGTGCCAATCTCTGATGCCAATTGCTGATTACTTGGCGGCAATTGGATCTCAATTCCTGCCGCTGTTTTCTTTCCCGTTTTCGCAAGACGAATCAACACCGAAATGAGCCTGGAGCGGACAGTGGTGAAAGACAGCTCTTCAATAATTCCAACCAGTTTTCGCAAACGTCCACCCACAATTTTAAGGACTTTGAGAGAGACTTGGGGATGAACCAGGCACAGGGAATGGAAATCCTGCTTGCTGATGAAATAAATTCTGGCATCGTCGACGGCGGCACTCGATGCCGGATAAGCGCCGCCATCGAACAGGGGCAGTTCGGCGATTGAGCTGCCAGGGCCTTCAACCGTTAAAATTTGCTCGCGACCATTGGGCGAGCTCTTGAAGATCCGTACATGTCCGCTCTCGATAACAAATAGACCAGTGCAGGGATCACCTTCAGTAAAGAGAATCTCGCCCTTGCTGTAGTCGCGCGGAACGGCGCGTTCAGCAAGGAACAGGAGTTCGGTTTCGGTGAGCCCGTTAAAGATCTGGACGCGTCGAAGGATTTCAAGAGCATGAGATACGGGAACCATGGATAGATATTTTAAATTGTCGATTAGATTTTTAATGTTCGCCGAACGGGCAGTTCTTGACATTATTAGGCAGGAATTAACGACCAGCACCGGTGCATTGTTCAGGATTGCACCTAGGCTGTTTTCCTGCCAATATCACAAATGGAGGTATTGCGGCATTGCATTAAGGGTGCCTTCGGTCATGGACAGGGAGCGATGATTACTTCTAAGCTGTTGAAATTAAGAGCAATGCTTGGGCTAGTGATCTCCGCATGGACATGCATTCCAGCAAAATCATAAACTTCCCTCAAATGTCCGGCTCCGTACCGAGTAGAATCTCGATTCACGACAAAAACGGCCGGATGGCACAAGAAGAAACCTCAATTCGGGACCTGCTTCATCTCTGCCTAAGCTCAGATGGACAAGAGCAGTGGCGCGAATTTGTACGTAGGACCCAGCCCCTGATCGCCAGCGTGATTATCAATACCGTGCGCCGATGGAAAACACCAGCTCCCAGCCTGGTGGATGATCTGATCCAGGACACGTATGTGAAACTTTTTTCCCATGACAAGAAGGCGTTACGCGCCCTCAAGAATGAACACGAAAATACAATCTTTGGATATTTAAAGGTTATATCTTCAAATGTTGTGCGAGACCACTTCCGCCAATCTGTAAATAAAGCGGAGGAAATTGAGCTGAGCGATGCCGTATTGCCGCCCGGCCAGCGCGACCGCGAGCGCCTTGAGTTTTTAGATAAGAAGGACCAAGTCCAAAAGATTTTGGAAACGCTTTCACCCTCTGAGACCTACGATAGAGACGCGGGGATTTTCTGGTTTTTTTACGAGCAGGGTTATACGGCAAAAGAAATTTCTTTGCTGCCCGGCGTCGGTCTGACGGTGAAAGGTGTGGAGGCGGTTCTGTTTCGCCTGGCCCGCTATGTTCGCGAAAAATTGGGGCTAAAGGAACCCAAAGCGGGGGATTGAGCCTACTAGTATTTATAGGCTTAGAGGCAACAAAAGGTTTCGCGCGGGCTGTTACGTCTTTAGGGATAGAAGAGGCAGTGTAAGGAACCAGATGAAAGAGAAAGCAAAACGAGACATACCGGATTTCGTGCGGCTATTTTCTGACAAAATCCGGGTGATGCCCGTGCAGAGTTGTGCTGCTCTTGCCGTGATGGCGGCCGGGACAAGGCGAAAAATTATTCTGCCTGAAACTATCTGCGTCAGGAAGGTTGCTCTATGAACCACCCGCGGCCCAATTGTCCGGATAACGACGTGCTCCAGGGGTTGGCTGCAGGGATACTGGCCCCGGCAATGGCCGAGCAGACCATGCTGCACGTGGTGGAGTGCAAGTCTTGCGGGCCCACGCTGCGGCAATACCTGAGAGAGTTTTCTGACGAGCAATCGCCGGAAAATATCGCCATCCTGAAAGAGTTGCAGAGTTCCAAGCCTGCGTGGCAAAAGAAGTTGGTGCGGGAGTTGATTGGTGGTGGCCGTCGGTTTCCCTGGTTGAAGTTCGTGCCGGCAAGCGTAGCGCTGGCAATGGTGATTTTTGGCGTGATCCAGGGGCCTGCGTTGTGGGCCGGATTCAAGTTACACCAGGCGCAAAAAGAGGTGGCTGCGGCGTTTGTGGAGCGGCGCACAACGACCATGCGTTTGCCCTCCGTGGATTACTCGCCGTATAGCCCATTTCCAGTGGTACTGGGCGCGGAAGATGGACGCGGCGTGGATGAGGTGCCGCCATCGCTGCACGACGCCAGCGGCGCGGCAAATAAAAATCTTCGGGCCGCAAATGCAGATCCGCAGTGGCTGCAAATCCAGGGTCGCGCGTTGCTGTGGGAAGCTACGCCCAGCAGCCTGGAAAAAGCCGAGAAAGATTTTGAAAAAGCGCGCGCCGAGGGATTGGCTACCCCCAGCCTTGAAATCGATCTGGCTGCCAGCTACTTTGAGCGCGACAGCCGAGCTGAACATCCTAATCTGCAGCGTACGCTTAACCTATTAAGCGAAGTCCTGAGCAAACCCAACCTGAGCAAAGACGATCAGGCCAGCGCGTTGTTTAACCTGGCCATCGCTTATGAAAAGACTCAGGCATGGGACCTGGCGGTAGAGACCTGGGAAAAATACCTTAAGGTTGATAGCACAAGCGGATGGACGGACGAAGCGCAGCAACGGCTTGAAACCGCGAAAGCAAAAGCCTCCAACATGCACCGGCAGAGTTATTCAGACCCGGTTTTTTTTTGCAACAAAAAAAGCAGGGAACTCTAAGGCCTGAAGATCCGGAACAATATCAGCAAAAAGCCTTGAGCCAGTGGCTCCCGGCGGCCATGGCGGACAAGAACAGCGATGCGTATCGTGCGCTTAGTTCATTGGCAGATGTCTTGTCGAAAGAGCATTCGGATCAATGGATGAAAGCTTTCCTCGCTTTGATGAGCCCTTCGGAGAGCGAGGGGGCGCGAGCGCTTAGTGCCGCTGTCGTGGCCAACGAACGGGGACTTCATGACGTAGCGATTTCCCAAGCAGAGATAGCGCAAGAAGTATTTAAGGCCCATAAGAACGTGCCCGGACAATTGTTCGCGCAGTTTCAATGGGTTTACGGAAAGCGAAGTCTTTTGCTGGCAGAGCAATGCCTGGTGCGCGCAAACCCACTGTGGGAAGCGCTTTCTTCTACCAAGTATCGATGGTTGCAGGGACAGGTTGCACTGGAAAGGGCGCAATGCAAAAACTTTCTCGGCGAACTAGGTGAATCCGACAGCGATTCTGCAGTGAGCCTGAATCTTGCACAGCGGTCGCATTTCCCTGTGCTCGAACTTCGCGTTTTCGGCATTTCCGCCAGCATGCATCTTCAGCAAGGGCGATGTGATGGTGCGTGGGAGCAAGGCGTGGAAGGATTGAAACGATATTGGGAAGGGATTTATCCCAGAGATCGGCTTGACCAGTTTTATGCGGTTCTATGGCAGTGCACAGAGGAGTCCGGTTCTTTATATGCCGCGCGGGATGTGCTTCAGCATACGCTGGCCTTGCGCAGGATGGCTACAGTTCACAATCCCTTCCGTGAAGCCATGCTGCATCTTCGCCTGCGGAACATCTTTCTTTCGCAAAAGCAATATAAGCTTGCAGAATCGGAGGACGCGGCTGCGTCATCCCTGCTGACGAATCTCCAAGACAAAACGATTGATCTTACCGAGTATCGCCTGATTAATGACATTGAGCCTGCAGAACTTCAATTACAGCAAGGCGACCCTGAGATGGCATTGGCGACGATCAAAAGAATAAGTAGCAGCTTGAAAACCGTTCAAAATGACTTCATTACCCTGAACGTTAATCGCGTCTCTGGAAATATTTATCGGGAACTGGGCAGCCTGGACGAAGCCAAAAGCGCATACCAAAACGCAATTAAAATTGCTGAGACAACATTGAAGAGCCTCAAGGACGGAGGCGATCGCCTCAAATGGCTTAAGGCCACGGATGACAGTTATCGAGGACTTGTTCGTGTTCTGTTGGCGCAAAAAAAAGCTGAAGAAGCGCTGGAAAAGTGGGAGTGGTACCAGAGCCGTCCGCTTCTTCAGGGCTTCCGCGCTAGTGAAGTTACAATTTCCACTACCAAGTCGAACCCGAATCAAGGCAAGAGTTCGAAGAAACCTGTGATGGGCCTCGGGGAAACGCGTCTCGTTTATGCCAACTTCAAAGATGGCCTGCAGATATGGCTGTCCAATGAGAAGGGAATACAGAGCACCTGGGTGAAAGTAAAGCAGCAGGATTTTGAGCGCACGGTGCGTGATTTCTCTGAACGGTGTGCGACTCCTGATTCCAAATTGTCTGAATTGCGGGAGGAAGGCACATGGCTGTATGCCCAATTACTTCAGCCCATCATAGCGTCCTTGCCGGAATCCCAGACTGTGATTGTGGAACTGGATCGATCGGCTTATAACCTTTCCATGGAAGCCTTGACCAGTCCGGCAGGATGGTACTTCGGCGAGAAGTATCCTGTTGCATACTCTCCTGGCACACGGATGGAGCAAGCACTTCGTGTTCCCCCGTCAGTTGGCCTGGACGCGGAACTGCTCCTGCTTGACGCGTCTCGTTCATCCGGTTCCACTTATCTACCCGGGATGGAAGCTCAAAGAAACTTAATCTCCCGCCTCTTTCCGCAAACACACGTCGTAAATTCCTCAACGACACGCTGGAGTGAAATACATTCCCAGCTCGCATTGAGTCAAATATTTCACTATATGGGCCACGGCCGACGCGACGGGAGCGGCACAAGCCTGGTTTTGAATGCCAATGACTCATTGCGCGCAACAGATATTGATCCGAAACTTTTCATACGATCGCAACTCGTGGTATTGGCGGCGTGCTCAACAGCGGTCGGCAGGGAGAGCGGGCTGTTAGATACCAACAGTCTGGTTCGGGCATTCTTGATAGCGGGGGTTCCAAGCGTTGTTGCCAGTCATTGGGATGTTGACTCAGCCAGCACCTCCCGCCTAATGATCAATTTTTATGAGAATATTGCCGCCGGGAAATCCATCGTGCAGGCCATCTATCTGGCACGGAAGCAGATTTTGGTTGACCGGCCGCACCCCTATTATTGGGCCAGTTTCAGCTTTACGGGAAAAGCAAGCTAATCGCGTTCCGGGCATATAAGTGGCCATAATTTACGATTGGTGTCGGTCCTTGAAGCGGCGCATTAGAGTAAGCCTCATGGTCTAGATGTCAGGAGAAGGGAAATATGAATCGACGAGATCTTTTGAAAGCTCTGGGATCCCTGCCCGTGGTGGGAGTTTTGCAGGGGTGCACGCGTGGGGACTCGGATGACACGCGATCCCATTCCAAAGAAACAAAAATACATACTCTACAGATACTCCTCGAAGGGGCCTTCGCGGTGGTGCTGCAGAAGCAGTCACAAAGACTTACAGCATTTGTGCCGCTCCCTGATCCTGGCAGAAAAGACCTGGAGCATTATTTTTGTTTCAATGACCCTCAAGATCCGAAAAAACTGAGTGAGAAGACGAAGGAATTTCGCTTTGAACTTTCCGCGGACGGGCTGCATACCTACTACGGTCAGGGCGACCAGCGGAAAAACATTGATCCATATTTAAATCCGGGGTTCGATGACTTCAGCGCAGAGGCCGAGAAATGGTTTTTGCCTCCCAGTTTGGTGGTCCTGGATCTACCATTCCCCAGAAGCATTAATTTCAGCGGTAGGCCTCTTGATGTAAAGTTCGGCAAGAAAGCACTGAAACCGTTTGGCAAAATGCCAACGAATTACATTCTGGAATACCGCGTCGATGACCAGCAAAAAGTAAAACTGAAATGTAACCAAGGCGAAATGCAATGTTCGCCGTCGCCGCATTGCCCTCCGGGAGTTCTCCGCTACTTCTTTGGCGCCGGACCGATTAACCACGATCCCAAGAAACGGGAAGAGCATGCAATCGAGTTCTTCAATCTTGTTATTCTGACTAAGGCGTTTCCCGAGTTGCAGGAAAAATATGAAATCGCTTCTATTGAAGCTTCCGATTATGAGGAACCTGGTGTCACCGGTGGGTTCCGCCCAGCAGCTTTCAAGGCAACTGAAGAGACATCGCCCATTACCCTTCCAGCAGTTCTATCTCCGGGCAAGGCAGCACGGCTGCTTCCGGTGGCATCGCTGGTAGACTGCCAGATAGGCGGGATACTGGTTCGCACGGGCACGGGCCCAAAATAGCGAGCCTTAAACCTTAGACTCCTAAACTGGTGATTGTGCCCCGTCCCTAAGAATTTTCCAAGAAAGCGGCCTACACCATGAAGCGGGCTGGTGCCAATAGCTGCGCCAGCTCGCTTTTTGCGAATCGAACCCAAAATCTGCCTTTGGCATGGGATCCACCCACAGCAGCCGTCGTTAGGGATCCTAAAAAAGGGATCCTAAAAAACTTTAAAAACAAAAGTTAAAACCTCACAGGGAAATTGCAGGCACCAGCGTCTTATGAAACAAGCAACGGTTTAGCACACATTCAAGTGATGTGCCCGGCAGGCAATGGGAGGAGAAACCCGGACCCTGCGGGGGAATGCCGTTTGCGGCAGCGCCAATCGAGCGAAGAATGCGCTGTAAGGAGCAGGGATGGCTACCGCACAATGCATGGATTTCCACCAGTTCAACGAAACTTACCTGAATGAGCTCAGGACGCAGGATGTAACCACAGAAGCCCATTTTGTGGCATATTTCAGCAAAATTCTACAGAACAAATTGCGGCGCAGGCTGATGTGTCCGGAGCATATCAAGGACGTACAGCAGGAAACGCTGTTGCGGGCATGGGCAGCGGTGCGGGCCGAAGGAGGCATTCGCCAGCCGGAACGGTTCGGCGCGTTTGTGAGTTCGGTCTGCAACAACATACTCCGCGAATCGTACCGCTCGCGCGCACGGGTAAAGCCGCTGGATGACCTGCAGTGCGACCCAACCGACCAATCCCTGACGCCAGATGGCATGCTGCTGGCGGAAGAAACCAAACTGCAGGTACGGCGTGTGCTGGCAAAGCTTCCAGCCAAGGACCAGAAAATTCTGCGAGCGGTCTTCTTTGAACAAAGAGACAAAAATGAAGTGTGCATGGAACTGGGCGTAAGCAGGGAGTATCTGCGTGTGCTGCTGCATCGGGCAAAGCAGCAGTTTGTGGCGGAGTACAAGCAGTTGGGCGCGGCGCCTAAAAGAAAAGGCACGTTGATCCGGATGCAGCCCAGAACCATTCGGCACGCGCACAGATTACGCTCGGCGGCTTCGACAACTTTCCCGAATTGCTGCTGAATTATTTTGGATGAGCAAACCTGCAAGATGCCGGCGCCTGACGAGCGCCGGTTTTTTATGACCGCGTGTAGAGTTGGAGTGATGCCCAATAATAGGGAGCGGCATGGAAACCGCCCGCCTTAAGTATCGATAACTTGGCGTGGTGAAGCGCGTCTGTTGCACTTTTACCTTTTGTGAGTTGATCGTAAAAGTCGTCCATCAACGCCGGCGTCACGGCGTCATCCTGGTCCCACATGGCTGCGACTACCTGATGCGCTCCGGCCCGCATGAAAGCCCACTCCAAACCAAGCAGGCCTTCCAGCGACTGAATCTGTGTGCCGACGCCCTCGCACGCGGAAATCGTAACAAGATCCGCATTCAGCCGAACTTTGCTATCGACAATGTCGCGGGCCAGAAGCTTAAAATTCCCACCCTTTCCAGAAGAGAGAATAATCGCCGATTGGAGAGGATCAATGGCGTCGGGAGTACCGTGCGTGGCCATGTGAATAAATTTGTACATGCCGGGAGAACTTTGTAGATATGAATCGGGCGTGGCGTCGCGACCAGTAAAGCTGGTTATTTTGCCGGATGGAAAATGTTTTTCCACGCTCGCCATCTCTTCTTTGGCATGGGGCAATTCCACAAAATGCGGATCAGCCTGAGCGGGAGCGCCTATCAAAAGCAGACCCTTTGCGGGGGCACGCTTAGGATGGGAGGCCAAGAGCAAATCGATAGAACGCGCATTCTCCAGCTCCACATCCTCAATCCAGTAATGGTCCTTGCCCCGGGAAGAGATCAGCGTTTCAAAATTGATGCTGTAGCTTTTGCTGTCTGCAACCACGATTACATGCGAGCCTGCGGGGACGAGATCGCTGGCAGGCTGGACGAGAAGTCGGTAAAGCTTTTTCGCTGTTGCGCTGTCCACAATAGGCAAGTGCTGCTGGATCTCCTGTTCGTAAGAATCAATCAGATTGTCTAAATCGGGGCCCTTTATGCCTAATGGAGAAAGGCGTAACTGTGTGGCCGTGACCGTCCAGAGATAGCATTCATCCTCACTTTCAAAATACGAGAGCAGCACTGATTTATCACGTGCGAGATAGCGTTGAATCTTCGAGAGCCAGACTTTTGCGTCCTCAGTAGTGGGCTTCTTGGAATCACCTTCCTCCTCATCAAGCAACAATGTGCGGGCGCGTCCTAGTTGTGCAACTTGCAGCGCATCGGCGAATCGCTTTTGGGCGATCAAGAAAGCCACATATCCATCATAGACTGGGATATTGTCGCGTAAGGAAGTGCGAAACTCTTGATGTTTTATTTTTTTCGCGGCATCGTCAATGGTTGCAATGCTGCGCCGGAACCATTTTTCCGCTTCAACTGAATTCCCTTGTAAGACGTAATTGCGGGCCAGGCGGGATTGCAACGCCCGAAGCTGCCTGAAATGAAACAGATGCTGGCGTGCATCGTCAGCTTCTAGCTTTTGCACTAGTTCGCGCAACTCGGATATGGCCCTTGCGTAATTGCCGTGGGCCGTCGCGATATCGGCATCATCCAATTGCCAGTCGGACAGTCGAGCTTCTTTAGGTGCGATCTTAGCCCCCTGGAGATGGTATTTTTCCGCAGCATCGAGTTGATGCTGATTAAGCTTGAGAAGCGTCAAATCGTGCAGACATATGGCAGCGGTATTCGAATCTTGTAGCTTCGACGCAATAGCAAGGGCTTGATTGTATGATTGTTCTGCCATCCCAGATTGCCCCTCGCCGGCCCTGGCGAGGCCTATATTCACAAGAAACTTCTGCTGGTTCGAATCTTTCAACTGCGAAGCTATTTTCTCTCCTGCTTCCGCGGTTTCCAGGGCATGCTTGAAATCTGCTAACTCCATGTACAGATCGCCCAAATTACCTAGTACTAGTTCTTCCAGAGGAGCGGCTTGGAGAAGGTGAACGATGGTCAGGCATTGCTTATTTAGATCGATCGCCTCTTGATAATCTAGATCCTGCCTGGCCAGCCAGCCGAGAGTTGCCAGCGCGTAAGCCTTCAAAAAGCGATCGGGATTTGAGCTTTGTATCGTAACCAGGAGCAGGTAGTTTTTTGCCGTTTTCAATTCGCCCTGGTCCATCGCACATTGACCAAACGCATAATTCAACGCGCCAGGCTCCGCATGCAGAGCCGCCGCTTGCGTCAAGAATACTTCTGCTTTCGGGTATGCGCCCGACTGGCAAAGAGAAGAAGCCTGAGTGATCCGTCGCCGCCAGAGTATTTCAGAAGGGATGTTGGAAGGAGGCTCGGGTTCCAGAATCTCGAGCGCCGCATCGAATCGTTGCTTACGGTTGCGTGCTTCTGCCGTAAGAATACGAAACTGCCAGTTCAGATCTGGGTAGGAAGCGGATTTTTTATATCCTTCTTCTGCCAATTGAAGAGGTTGATCGACGTAGTACTGTTGGAACAGTAGGCGGGCCTCAGAGTATCGGCTTTCCAGAGAGGCCCGCTTGCCTTCGCATCCAGTGATGCTAATGAACAGTAGAACGATAATTACGGCTAGTGCGGGGGCGCAGATCCAGTTCCAGTTGTTCCGCCATCTGTGGTGCCGTGACCGGAAGAGCACATCTGCACCCGGAACATCCGCAACGTTCGCGTATGATGATGCACTACCATTTCCGCCAGGCGAATGACGCCGAATTTGGGAATACAAATGATGGAACCAAATCCCAGGATTTCGGATGAACCGACTTGCGCGTTCCAGTCGAGATGGTTTGCCGGGGAGAGCCAGTAGATTCCGCGGTCCTCTGGGCGCTTGGGTTTCTTCCATTCCTTGACCAATCCAGACATGCCGCTCAGGGCATGATAAGTTTCTTCCAACTTCGCCAGCTTATCATCCCCAAGTTGTGCCAGCTTGCCGCCCACGAGCCAATCGTCGATCTTGCGGGCATGGTGCGCCTTAGCCAACTTTGAGTAGGAATCGTGATCGTGGAAAACATTAGTGGCCAATTTTACCTCGATTGGATGGCCGGCAATGCGGAGGTTTTCAAAATAGCTGCCGGTGATGTCATAACTGGCTTCGCTGCCAGTGGCGCTGGAATGATAGACGGCCATGCGGGCAACAATGCGATCTGCGGTGAGCATGTCCGCAACGTTCAGTCCTTCAACCACGGACCAAGCGTGTGTAGTGTGGATGCCGTGACAGTCATCGAAACTGCCGCCGACTTCAGAGTAAGCGTTTTTAAAAGAAATAAGGCCGTCAGCGCTGTAGGCTGAGGCACGAGCGGATCCATGACCTCCGTGGCCAGCAAGGACAACTGACGCTTGCGGGGACAGGCTATGTTTTTTGGGTCTTTCGAATTCGGCCGCAACTGAATAGGCCGAGGCCTGATACATATGTTGCGAGTGGTGGCGCGTGCACTTCATTTTTTTCTCCCTGTATTTCACCTGAATGAACAACTGGGCATGGGCACACTTATAGACACTCATGAGTTGCGAAGGTGTCTTTTTTGGCCCGAATATGCCGATTGTACTACGGCCAATTTGGGCGAAGAGTTGTGCCGCAGGCAGAGAGATAAAGTAGAGAAGACATACCGCTCATCGAAGCCCGGAACCTAGTTAATCAGTGAACTGCAATTCAAAAGCGCCGCGGCCTACTTCCTCTTGCGTGCCATCACTTCTGCGCCCGAAAACTACAACTGAGTACTGTGCCGGCTTCAAGGCATCTGCCGGAACAGCTATTGAAGCTGTGGTTCCAACTTGCGTTTCCGGGAGCGCGATTGCATGCAGCGCTTTTCCGGAAGCCGAGAGAATCTGTGCCTGATAGGAGATAAATTCGCCCTTCGGCGCATATTCCACGTTCAGGCTCAGTGCGGAGTTTCTCGGAATTTTTATCACGTGGGTTTCGCCGGAACCATGAGCAATCCCCGTTAATACAGAACGTATTTCAGGACGAGGTTCCTTCAGATGAGCGATTTCCGACTTCTGGTGGACGGCAAAGCCGCCAATGAATACCAAAAAACCGAACATGGTAATGGTAAGCGGCTGGCGCGCGCTCGCGATAAGGTGGGACATGAAGCCGGGAGCAAGCGGAGCCTGGGGATCTTGCGTTCCAATGTGGCGCAAGTGGCTGACAAACTCCGTCCCGACCTTTACTTGCTCAAAGCAGGCGTCGCAGGAGAAAAGGTGTTCCTCGTAAGCTTCGCGCTCGGCCGCGTCCAGTTCGCCCAAGAGGTAGCGCTCCGCCATAAGATCTTTAACGGCGTCCTCGTGTTTTAGCATTCGTGCGTTCATTATCTTTTCCCCTGTGTTACTAGCGGCCAACTAGTTCATTTTTTTCTTGTAACGTTCGCCAAACTTTTGAATCGCCCGGTGAAACAGGACGCGAAGATAGTCGCGATCCACACCAAAATCGCCACAAACGTCTTCATTCTCGCGTTCCTCAAAGAAACGCGCCTGCAGCAGATGCTGGTCCCTTTCAGGAAGCTCAGCCAAAATGGCGCGCACCAGGGCGCTGTTCTCACTCTGCTGCATCAGTTCTTCCAGACTCAGTTGCTGATCGACAACGTCAGTGCCGTCCAGCGAATCGTGCTGGTTGCGAATTTGAAGCCGCCGGCTTTCCGAAAGAACATTCTTACAAACCGCATGCACATATGCCCCGAACCCTTGCGCATTATTGACGCTGCCGGACTGAATGGCCACCCAGACACGGCAAAAAGTTTCCTGGCGCACGTCCTCAATGGTCTGCGAATCAATGCCGCGAGCACGCAACGTGATTCTTAGCCGTTCACTGAAGTAAGTGACAAAGTGGGCTTCGGTGGCAGGATCATGAGCCCCGAGGCGGCGCAGGTAATCTTCGTCGAAAGAATAGAAATCCACTGGAGGTCTTTCAATCCAGTATACTTCAGCCTTTGCTGCTGCTTTCCCTTTTCTGGCGCTTACGGATGCTGCTGAAGCGGGGTAAGGCAACAAAGCGCTCAACGCTTTCTTTTTGCCGATGCGTGATTGCACAGACGCGCTTTTCACCTCAGAAACTCCCCCAGACGAGGCTCCGGCAAAAGCACCTGCCGGCGCGCCCGACACGGCTAACCCTCGGCCATCCGGGGTTATTGCGCGGGAGACCGCTGTCTCTGGCTTGAAGTCCCTGTTTTCCCGACGTCACGCTCGCTCCAGTAAATGCGGGACCGCGGTGCTAAATTCAGTTAACTGCTAAATTCAGCTAACCGCCCTACAAATGACTAGTGATAAACAGAGCTCAAGCGTTTCATCCGGGCCGGCGAAAAGAGAGCACGGCGGTTAAGTCTTTTGTTTTCATGAGCGTCATTCCGGTGCGAAAGCAAATGCCAACAGAGCTAACCCTTTTAAGGGCGGAGGATTAGAGGTAAAGGCGGTCCACCCAGCCGCCTACAACAAGGTCATTTCGAATCCGGACGCGTCTCAAGCACCGGTCCATGTGGTTGGAGAGGCGGAGCGACAGGCTCAAAGCTCGATCTTATGTATTCGTTCGCGGTGGTTTCATAGCAAGGCAGAGGGGCGCGTCTGCGATCCAGGTCCTCTCTGGGCACGTTGCGGGAATAGATCAACGGCTCATGGCGATCAGGTTGGCTTCGGGCGGTTAGCTGGGCGATGGTCTGGTCGCAATTCTCGTCCCGCCAGGCTGAGACCTCATGGACAACAGAGTAATCAAAGCCCGATTCCGAGAGCCGAGGCTCATACGGCAGGAAGGTGAAGACAAGCTTGATGAGACTCCACTCTTCGTGGGCAATCTCCGTTTCGGCAACAAAAACTTCCTGACTGGAGAAGAAAGAAGAGCGCGGATGATCAGCAAAAGCTATGGCAACCAGGCGCAACCGTATCGACGCTTTCTTGGGAGGATACTCCCAACGGAGCTGTCCTTCAGCCTGCCTGCCCGCACCGCCAATACAGGTGGCGGCCAGGAAAAGCAGGGCTGCCATCCAGTTTCTTATCTTCGCGCTAATCACGCTCTGCTCCCTGGAAGGAATCCACCTTCTCTGAGATGCCTTTTGGGCAGACTGCGCACACTGGCAGTACTAAGGGAAGGGTCTTAACATTCTCCGTCGCTTTCGGTCCCAAAAATGCGATGGCCGGGGCCACTGGTGAGTTAGACAAAAAAGTAGGGGGAGGTTGGCCACTCGCCCTCCACTATTTCAGGCATGGCATTTCTTTGGCTAGCACCCCGGCTGCGTGCGCGCTGGATGCGTCTTTCCACCAAGAGATCTTTCTCGGCGACTTGGAATCATCTAGCTCCTGGCTTCTCGCCGAATCAAGCATGATCGGATTGTGCTCGCCGAAGGTTTCAAAGCGGAATGCAATCGGCACTCCGGACGCGGGAGTGTAGATCAGGGAGCGAGAAATGCTGTCCGACGTGATGTTGCCAGGCGTGCCGCATTTGGTTTGCAGGCCGTCCATGGTCAACTCCTTCAAACCGTCGTTCAATTGCTCCTCTTGCTCTTTGTCCGCAATGAACTTCAAATCTTTATCGCCGGAGGGCTTTCTAGCAAGCGCACACGAAATGCCGGGCGAGGCAACCCCCGTCTTAAGGCAATCCCAAATAGAGTAGTCCAGCGGGTCAGTGGAGAATTTCGTGTCGTACGTGCCGGTTTCGGCATCTTTTTCTCTTAGAGCTTCCGCGCGGTTTGCTTCCACCCTGTGCGTCAAAGTTACCGATTGTATGAACAGCAGTTCTGACCGCTTCATCTCAACGGGCTTGCCTGACTTGTCCTTCCACCCGCGCTGAGACAGCCCGACGATGGTCGTGGAATTCGCGGGAATACAATAAAGATTGCCTGCTTTATACACGCAATCCTGGTGCTGGCCAATTTCCCACTTCAGTCCCAGCACGCTTACAGTCTTTGTCTGCGAGCATCCTGTAAGTAGTGCAGCGCCCACCAATGCAATTGCAACCGCAGTCTTCATTTGTTGCCTCCAGGTTCGCCCCAAGTTAAATTCCAAAGCAGCTACAAACCTCGGATACGATACAAGGCTTTGCCGTGTAAGGCCAGAAAGAATTGTGGAACCGCGATGACTGCGCATCAGCCAAGGGCGGGCCGCGGCGGGCTTAAGAAGGCGCAGGATTGCGTGTCGCGGGTTTCACCCCCACGCGAAACGCGCGTCGGGGACACCGGGCCTGCGGCACAAGGAAGATTCCCTTCTGCATTTCTACGGCACGACTCCCTCACCCCAGCACGCGAAGCCCGCGCGTACTGGGGCCCAATCGCAGGGATTGCTCGCTGTCGCTCGCGTCAGCCTTGGCGTCAGTGATGCCCTGACACTTGTCTTTCAGTGGATACGGAATTGGTCGTTATGAAGAGAATCAGTGTGGTGTGGCGAATGGTGTGGATTCCTACCTTCGCAAGAGCGGCGAAAAAGGCTTGAGCTAAGTTTGCGCCCAAAGCGCTGCTTATTTATTGCGCCCAATTTTTATTCGCATCCAGAGACAATCGTCTGTCGCCTTGGTTCTTCAAAGAGCCGCTCGAGGAATCGCAATGCCCTACGAAAACAGAGGACGGTATATCCGCGCATTCAGAACCATCGCTTCATCTTGAAGTACACCAGCGTAGCCACCGTGGTTACAGCCATCAGGCCAACAGAATAAAGCGTTCCATGAGGATTGTCATGCCAGGGCAGCGGCAGGTTCATGCCGAAAAATCCCGTGATAATCACCATCGGCAATGCGATGGTGCCCCAGATGGTCAAAACTTTCATGACTTCGTTGGTGCGATTGGCAACGGCGGAAAGATAAATGTCTAGCGCGCCGCTGAGCAGGTCACGGTAGGTCTCAATAAATTCGGTGGTGCGCACCACGTGGTCATAAACGTCGCGCAGGTAGGGATCGAACTTGTCAGACAGCAACCCGCCTTCCCGCCGGACCAGCGCGTTCACCACCTCACGCATTCCGCCAGCCGCCCGGCGAAACTCAATCAAGTTGCGCTTCAGTTTGAAGATACGCGCCAGCACTTTGGGCTCCGGGCACTCCAGCACGATTGATTCAATCTCAGAAGTCTCGTCGGCAATGCGGTCCAGGACGGGTGAATACTCGTCCACGATCGTGTCCAGCAGGATATAGAAGATCTTGTCGACATCAGTGACTTTGCTCTGTTCCGCGCGGAGACGAGCTTTCTCCAGAATGTCGGAATTTGGTTCATGGACGCTCACGATTTCCTTTTTGGTCAGGAAGAGGTCAAAGTCCTCGAAGGTGAAATCGGCGTCGTTGCGCAGGTGCTTGAGCACGCAGAAAATGTAAGTCTCGTATTCCTCCATCTTGGCCCGCTGCGGGCGATGGCGGCAGTCTTCTACCTGCAACTCATGGAAACCAAAGCGGTCAGCCAGTTTATCCAGGTCGGGGGAGTTGGGGTCGGAGACATCAAACCATGAGACACCGGGCAGCGGCTGATGGGAAACACTCATCCTAAAGAAGTATAGCTTGTGAGTTCCGGACGCAAGCTGCTGCCTGGGCGATTCAAAAACGTCCACCAGAGCTGCATTTTTTCTTAGTTTCTACAACCTCTCTGCCCGGCCTTAGTTCTAACTAGGTAAGACGAAGTTCCTCTCCAGAGGTCAACGTTCACTTTTGAACACTCAAAATTTTGCAAATTCTAAGAGAAAAATGACGCGTTTCTTCCTGACTCTCGTTTTGATCTTCAGCTGCGGATTTGCTTCCGCACAGGCGCCACCCCCTGACGCAATGGAATCTTCCAGCGTCATGGCCATTGAGCCCGATTCTTCGTCCAGCCTTATGGCAATGGCGGAAGCGCCCTTGCTTCTGCAGCCCACCCGCATTCAGCACATGAAGAATATGATCAAGTTGCAGGTGAACCGCGCCATCGACGGCAAGCCGTATCCATCTCTGAATGAATGGAACCCGCTCACTACGCGGCAAAAGTTCGATGTATTTATTCATAGCACTTATTCGCCACGCACCTTCGCCAACGCTGCCATCGATGAAGCGGCTGACCGGGCCAAGGGAAACCATCTGAACCGCGAATATGAGACTGGCTTTCGCGGGGTCGGGCAGCGCTACGGCATCAACCTGGCTACCAATGAAACTGACGTGTTCTTCCAGCGCTTTCTTTTTCCTACTTTGCTCAAGCAGGACCCCAGATATTTTCGCAATCCTGATCTGCCATTTCTTCAACGCGCTTTGTATGCCATGAGTCGCGTGCTGGTCACGCGCACGGATAGCGGCGGCCAGACTTTTAATTCATCACGTATCCTGAGTATCGCGGCTTCTCGCGCGGTAGCGGACCTTTATGTGCCCGGCGAGCGCCAGGGCATGCACCCGATTGCAAGTTGCGTCAGCTTTACTCTCTTGCGCGATGCCGGCATGAATCTGGCGCATGAGTTCTGGCCGGACCTTCGCCGCAAGTTCCTGCATCGCTAAGAATCGCCCTTGATCAGGCCTTGCCTTCGGGCCCAAATAATGACAGCAGATGTCCATCTACGTCCCTGAAGTGGACGGCCCAATCCGTAGGCGTGACCGCGCGCGGCTCACTCAGAAAAACTACGCCTTCTTCACCCAGCGCCTTGTGCGTGGCCCGCAGATTGTCCACGCCAAAAGAAACTTCAACGGCTTCCGCCAATGGCGACGCACTCATGTGCCCAGGATTAAGCCCCAGTATGATGTTGCCGCATTGCAGCAGAGCAAGAGCCGGCTCCTGCATAATCAGCTTGAGTCCCAGCTTGTCTTTGTAAAACGCGATTGCCGCTGCAAGGTCTCGCACGCCGAGCATAATGGCCGCAATGCGCGAAAGTTGAACTGATTCCGCCATAAAAGTCTCCATTCCGCCAAATATAGTAGCAAGGCTATTAACTGCTCAGATCGCGGGCGCGTTAAGGTGCGCCGTGGCAGGCCACAGAGACCGGCGAATCGCTGATGGTCTTGCTCTTTTTTTCCACCCACATTGACCTGGGTTCAGCGCGATTGTTGATGGTGACTACGATGACGACGCCTGTGGGAGTTGCAAAATCTTTCTTCGGCGGTTCCAGGGCACAGTCAATGCGATGGTTATTAATGACGCCATATTCGCTTTGTGGCCCCCAATCCAGCTTGAACTGGTTCACAGAGTAGTTGGCGTACTTCTCCGGATGCTGCTTCCAGTTGGGATCGCCTTCATAGATTCCGTAGCCTTTATCAAAGTCCTTTTGTTCGATTGCCTGGAAGAAGTTGTTGATGACGTTCTTTTCGGAATTGTAGCGGGTCAAGTAAAGATAGACGGAGATGGTGACTGCCGCTATAACTACAGTCGCAATGATTTTCCGGCGACGCTCTGCCGGCCGGGGATCGTACTCTTTTGCATCCATCAATGCCATGCGAAGGCTCCTTTATAGCGTGCGTTTAAAGAGCAATGTAGAAAGCGCGAAAGCCGCCAAGGCGAACCCACCAAGATACAGCAGGTCAGGCCAGATTGCAGCCAGTCCCACGCCCTTGAGCAAAACCGCCTTGAAGCCGCTGACAGAATAAGTAAACGGATCGATCCAGGCGATCCATTGCAGCCATTTGGGAAAAGCCTGGACCGGATAAATTGCTCCGCTGGGAAAATAAAGCAGCGTGTTCAAAATGCCAAAAACGGCACGCGGAATCAGCGGATCGTTGACCCGCACCATCATGACGAACATCATGGAGATAAATGCGAATGAAGTAGCGGCGATCAGGAGAAGCAGCCAGAGAAAATTTGCCGGCTGAAATGTGGAGCCCACGCCGGCAATCAACGATCCAAGAATTGTGAGCACTATGCCGGCGCCCATGGCCTTGAAAGCGCCGGCAACATTCAAGCCGGCTACAAGTTCCAGCTTGGTGATGGGCGTTACCAGGTAGCCTTCGTGCACGCCGCGGGCTTTATCGTCGATATAAACAATGCCACCGCCGATCATCACGCTGACAAACATGGCCAGCGTGATAGAGCCCGGCAGCAGGTACTTCATATATTCGATATAGGGATAAAGCTCCACCACCTGAAGCCCAATCTGCTGCACCACCCGTGGCTGTACGTCCGGCTGGTTGAGCGCAGCCACGAGTTGAGTCATCTCATCCACGAAAGTGGAGGTCATGAAATTGTCAGTGTTATCGAGCACCAGGCCGATGTGTGGCCGCGTTTGCTCGTACACGTTGCGCGAGAACTGCGGCGGAATCACTAAGCCGGCATTCAGGTCGCCGCGACGGACGGCGGCGATCATGGTTTGTTCGTCGCGATAAACAATTGGCTGAAAAGTGCGCGCGTTGCTCTGGACGGCCCGCAACGCTTCCATTACGCGAATGGCTTGCGGCCCGGTATCGTGGGAGACGATTCCGATTTTGGCATCTTTGATCTTGCCGCCGAAGGCGTTGCCTAAAACAATGAGCTGCACCAACGGGAAGACCATTGCGGCCACCATAAGCGCGGGCGAGCGAAAGAATTTACGCAGATCGCGTTCCACAATGGCCATCATGCGCCCGCTCTTAAAAAAGCTGGGCACGCTTACTTGCCCCAGGCCACGGGAGATTGGTAAAGCGGCGAATCCACAATTTGGTCGCGCAGCTGCCTTCCGGTGAAATGAACAAAAACGTCATCCAGCGTTGTACTCTGTACGGTAAGTGTTTTCACTACAACGTTGGAGTGCACCGCTGTTTCTACAAGAGCGGTGGTGGTGCGTGATCCGTCTTCAGTGAGGATGCGATACATGTCCGCACCTTCTGGCTGCACGGACTTCACACCAGCCAGACCTTCCAGCTTGCTTTGCCAATCTGCGGGAGGCTGCAGGAATTGCGCCTCTATCACGCTTGACCCGGGAATGCTGTTCTTGAGATTGCGCGGCGTATCCAGGGCAACGAGCTTGCCGTGATCGACAATGGCAATGCGGTCGCAAAGGCGGTCGGCTTCATCCATGTAATGCGTGGTGATCAAAACCGTGAGGTTGCGCTTCTGCTTAATGCTGGTAATCATTTCCCATACGGCAACGCGGGACACAGGATCAAGACCAGTGGTGGGCTCATCGAGAAAAAAAATTCGTGGGCGATGCACCAGGCCGCGCGCGATCTCGAGTCGTCGCCGCATCCCACCGGAAAGATTTCGCGCGGGAGCGTCCCGCCACTGGTTCAGGTCAACCAAGGTGAGCAATTCGTCGATAGACTTTTCCCGGTCGGCGGTGGGAATACTGTAAAGCTTGGAATAGATGCTCAGGTTTTCCCAGACGGTGAGGTCGCCGTCACTGGTCATGGCCTGGGGAATCACGCCCATGGAGCGCCGAGCGGTGTTCGGATTTTTACGCACGTCAGCTCCTTCAATAATGGCGGTGCCGGACGTAATGTCGAGCAAGGTGGTCATCATCCGGATCAGCGTTGATTTACCCGCGCCGTTAGGGCCAAGCAGGCCGAAGATTTCGCCTTCTTCCACCGCGAAAGAGACACCATCAACGGCAGTGAAGTTCCCAAAGCGCTTCACGATATCGACGACTTGAATCGCATGCGTCGGCATCAGCGGCCTTCCACTTTGGCTTTAGGAATCAGGACATCTGCGGTCATTCCGGGTACGAGATTTTTCTTGCTGTTATCCACTTGCAGCTTGAGTGCGATGGCTTTGATGTCGCGCTTGCGGCGATTTACGTCGCGTTGCGTGGCGAAGTCAGCTTCCGGCGCTTTGAAAATAACTTTGCCCTGCACGATATCGCCCGAGGGCAGGCGCACGTTGAGTTTATCGCCAAGTGCAATGTGGACGGCTTCGGTTTCCGGAATGGCGGCACGCACCCAGGTGTCATTCAGGTCGGTGATAATGGCGATCGGCTGGCCCAAATTTACGACCTCACCTTCGCGCGCAGCACGCACGGTGACAATCCCACTCACGGGCGCGGTGACTTTGGTATAGCCAAGACGGGCTTCTGCGGCTTCCAACTGGGCTTTCGCATTCAGTTGCTGCGCACGCGTGGATGCGACATTGCTTTGTGCTGCTTGAGTCTGCCTTGTGTGCGCCTGCGCCGTTACCAGATCCGCCTGCGCCGCGCGAGACTGGTCTTCAGCAGCCCGAACCAGAGCTTGCTGCGCCTTGAGCTGCGCTTCAGCCTGGTCCGCCTGCTGCTGCGATGCGATCCCCTGCTGCGCTAACGCGACGGAGCGCCGCGTATCACCCTGGATGCGCTGCAAATCAGCCTGCGCCTGAAGCAATGTGGCCTGCGCAGCGCGCAAGCGCGCCTCTGCGTTTACGACCCCGCTGGAAGTCTCGCCCGCAGTCTGCTCTTCTGTTGCACGCGTTTGCGATACCTGATGGCGAAGGCTGGCTAGCACCGCTTCGGCGGCTTGGCGATCAGCAGTGAGTTCCTGTGAGTCGAGCACGGCAATGGTGTCTCCGGCTTTTACCTCCGTGCCTTCGTCGATTGCGAGCCGCTCAATGCGTCCACTGATTTTCGGGCTCACAACCACCTGATTGGCGTCAACGGTGCCGATCAGGACAAGGTCAGACGAATGATCGGCGGAGAAAAAATAATAGATGGCGGCAATAACCAGCAACAGTCCGAGAAAGGCGAAAAAGCGGTTCCGCGTGCTCATGATCTGCAAACTTTCTGCGCGGCGGCGGGAGTGAAAATCGCGGCACAAATAAAATCGAGCACGGCAGTTCTGCGAGCGGCGATTCGTTCCGGAGATGCGGGATCACCGGCGTGCATCAATTGTTGCGCGGGCATGCTGATGAAATAAAAAACAATGGTGCCGATAATCGAAGTCACGGTCTGGACGGGATCGACCTTGCGGAAATCGCCGGAGCTGATGCCTTCATCGATCAATTTTTCCAGGCGACTGTATAAAGGCTTGCCATGGCGCTCCATGATGCGGCTGGCGGCGGGTGAAAGCGCGCGCCCCGCACTGCGCATAAACTCGCGCTGCACCAGTCCCGGATAAACGGGCGAACTGGCAATGTAGTCAAAGTGAGTTTGCGCATAAAGCAGCAATCTCTCTCTCGGCGGAAGATCAGCACGTTCCAGCACACTGGCCACACGTTGATGGAGTCCGGAAAAAACCTGGTCAAGGGCCGCAGCGTAGAGTCCTTCTTTATCCTTGAAGTAGTAATAGAGCAGGGCTTTGTTTACGCCGGCGCGGCGCGCGATTTCATCTGTTCGAGCCCCGGTAACGCCTTCATGGGCAAACTCTTCCAGCGCGGCTTTGAGGATAGCGGCGCGGGTCTTTTCAGGCTCGCCGCGGGAGCCGGACTTGCCGGATTTAATAGCCGATGCCATTAATTAACTGGTTAGTTAGATTATCGTTGATCGATAAGCGATTGGCAAATTAAGAAAAGCTTGAGGGAATTCGCGGGCTGGGGAGTTTATTATGTCGCAGCCACTCCAAAGTTAAGAGGAAGCCATGTCAAGCCAGCCAGCAGGCGATGTGTCCCAGGTGAAAGATTCAGGCCACACCGACAAGAAGCGCGATGATCAAAAGCCCAATAATGCAAAGCGTAACAGTAGTGTCGCATTTTGGGGATTGATTGTTGCCCTTCTCATTTTTTGGCTGATCGGGTGGTGGCTTAAAATTTGTGGTCCTTGGATTCACGGGTTGCCCGTTTTGGTTTTTGTAGCCTCGCTCTTTGAGTTATGGTCTCGGGGCACTGCCACGAATATCGTGTCCTCGACGAGCACCATTCCCAAGTGGGACCCCGAGCGGCCCTTCGAATCGCTGGGGGAGATTCACAAGTATGTGATCGAGGAAGCGGCGAAGTCGACAGATTGGTATTGGGCACGAAAGATCTGGAAATCGCGAAGTTCGCAAGCGATCCGATTTCTTTTTTGGCTACTGGCTACGATAGGCGGGCTTCTGCCCGTTGTAGGAACGCTTTTCGACAAGTTCTTCGCAAGGCATTCCGTGGATTTTAAGAACGGACTGTGGGCGTCGTTTTTCTTGATAATAGCGACGGCTCTTCTTGGCCTGGATAAGGCTTTTGGATTTTCCAGTGGCTGGGCTCGCTACGTCTTGGCTGCGAGCAACATTCGCAAAAGTCTTGAAGAATTCCGTCTGGATTGGACGAACCTTATGGCGAAGGCCGGCCCCGACCTGATCGCGGCAAGCGCCGCAAATGCCAAGCCGTCTCCCGAAACGGTTACACCATTAATCGAACGTGCCAAGCAGTTCCGATCTGAGGTGGAAGGCCTGGTTCTTCAGGAGACAAAAGACTGGGTGACCGAGTTTCAGAGCACGATGGCGCAGATGGAAAAGGATGTGGCCACGCAGCTTTCGACTCTCAAGGCGCAAGTCGACAAAACGATTCAAGAAAGGGAGGCGGCTAGCAAGCCGGGGTATGTGCAAGTGACCATTAAGGACGCGGCAAAAAAGTTTGCCAAGTCAAATTTGAAAGCCACGCTTTTTGACAGCAGCAATCAGCCTGTGACGATCGCAAAAGAGCTGCCGGTGACCTCTTTGACATGGAGCAGTCCGTTCGTTCCGCAGGGCCTTTACCATGTCAAAATCGCAGGCACAGTTGATGGCGCTCCGTTCGAGCAAACGCGCTCCGTGACCGTGAAGTCGGGAGAAATGGCCATACCTTCCGTCCCAGATATCACGCTCTAAATAGGGCGTTGCGCAGATCGATTTATCAGCGTATGCAAGATGGCAAAGGTTTGATTCGCGGGACGAGCAAAATGAATTTGTTAAAATAGAGAGTTTTGCACTCGCTCACCTGCTCCAACTTAGGAATTGAATGCCTGAAACCATGCTTGCCGTAGTGAAACCGGAAGCCGCGCCGGGAGCGGACGTCCGGCAGATGCCGGTTCCTCAAATTGGCCCGGACGATGTTCTGGTGAAAGTGAAAGTGGCGTCAGTCTGCGGCACGGATCTGCACATTTATAACTGGGACCAGTGGGCGCAGAACCGCATCAAGCCGCCGCTGATCCCGGGGCATGAGTTTTGTGGACACGTTGTTGCTACCGGCAAGAACGTGACGGCGGTGAAGGAAGGCGACTTTGTTTCCGCTGAAATGCATGTGGCCTGCGGCAAGTGTTACCAGTGCCGCACCGGCGAAGCCCACATCTGCCAGCATGTAAAGATCATTGGCGTGGACGCTAACGGCGCGTTCGCCGAGTTCGTGAAAATTCCCGAATCAAATATCTGGAAGATAGATCCGGGCATTCCGGCGGATTATGCCAGCGTGCTTGACCCGTTGGGTAATGCGGTCCACACGGTCCTGGCCGGAGAGATTGCGGCCAAGACAGTAGCGGTGATCGGCTGCGGGCCGATTGGCTTGTTCTGCATTGCCGTGGCGCGTGCCTGCGGCGCAAGCGAAGTGTATGCGCTGGAAATCAACGACCATCGACGGAAGCTGGCGGAGAAAATGAAAGCCGATCACGTTCTGAATCCGGCGAAAGACAATGTGTATGAGCAGGTAATGAGCGCGACCGGCGGCACCGGCGTGGACGTGATCCTAGAGATGTCCGGCCATCCGGATGCGATCCGCCTGGGATTTAAGATCTTGCGCTTGGGCGGCAGAGCGTCACTGCTGGGTATTCCATCCAAGCCGATGGAGCTCAACTTGGCCAACGACATTATTTTTAAAGGCGCTGTGGTGCAAGGCATTAACGGACGCCTGATGTACAAAACGTGGTTCCAGATGAATGCACTGCTCAAAGCCGGCAAACTTGACCTCGATCCGGTGATTACAGATCGCATGCCGATGGCGGATTTCAGCAAAGGCATGGACCGACTGAGAACCGGAGAGTCGAGTAAAATTTTGTTGTATCCGAATGGGATGCCGAAGAATTAGCCGCAGATTTGCGCGGATGAGCGCTGATCAAAAACTTAGCCGCGAATTTCGCGAATCAACACGAATCAAACCATTTTTGTAATTGGGTAATTTGGTAATTAAGTAATTTGAGAACCACAAGCCGCGCGCTCTTGAAGAGGTGCGAGCCATCTTCAGTTTGATTCGCGGCTGAAATTGTTTTATCTGCGCTGATCAGCGTAAATCAGCGGCAAGAAGTCTTTCAGGAGTGAGACATGCCAACCACCACCACCCGCCCACAGCTTTCATACCTTGCCGACCAGATGAACGAACTCAAGCAGAAGGGCACGCACTTTAATTTGCGTGTGCTTCAGGATCCGCAAGCGCCGGAGTGCACGGTGGACGGCAAGCATGTGATCAATTTGGCCTCGAATAATTATCTGGGGCTGACGACGCATCCCAAGCTGCGCGAAGCCGCGATTGCAGCTACCAAGAAATACGGAGTAGGGTCGGGAGCGGTGCGTACCGTCAGCGGGACCATGTCTATCCACATGGAGTTGGAAGAGAAGATTGCGCGCTTCAAGAACACGGAAGCTTGCGTGGTGTTTCAGTCCGGCTTTGCGGCGAATGCGGGCACCGTTTCGGCCATCCTGGGCAAAGAAGATTTTATTATCTCCGACGAACTGAACCATGCCAGCATTATCGATGGCGCGCGGCTCTCGCGGGCCAAAATAAAAGTCTTTCGCCACAAAGATACGGCGCATGCTGAAGAACTTCTGAAAGAAATTGCGGGCGAGCCGGGCCACAAGCTGATCATCACAGACGGCGTGTTTTCCATGGATGGCGACATTGGTCCGCTGCCCGCGCTATGCGATCTGGCGGAAAAATACGGCGCCATCATGATGATCGATGACGCGCACTCTTCCGGCGTGCTGGGACGCAATGGCCGCGGCACGGTGGACCATTACAAGGTACACGGGCGAGTTGATGTCCAGGTAGGAACGCTCTCAAAGGCGATTGGCGCGCTGGGCGGGTATGTTTGCGGATCAAAAGACCTGATTGATTTTCTCTATCATCGCGCGCGGCCGTTTTTGTTCTCCACATCGCATCCGCCATCTGTGGCCGCAACCTGCATTGCCGCCTTTGACGTGTTGGAGAAAGAGCCCGAGCTGATGGACAAGCTTTGGGCCAACACAAGGTTCTTTAAGAAAGAGCTGGGGCTGCTGGGATTCAACATTGGGGGCAGCATTACTCCGGCCAGTGAGACTCCGATTACGCCTATCATCATCGGCGACGGACGGCTGACGATGGATTTCAGCCGCGAGCTTTTCAATGAAGGCGTCTTCACGCCGGGCATCGCGTTCCCGACGGTCGCCGAAGGCAAAGCGCGCCTACGCACGATCATGACGGCGACACATACGCAGGACCAGTTGACCAAAGCTCTGGAAGTGCTGAAGAAGGTGGGAACGCGGATGGGGATCATTAATTAATTTTTCTGAAATCCCGAGCGAAGCGAGGGAACCCTACTCCTTTAAAGATGCGTCTCAACGCTTTGTTTTCCGGGAGCTGGATCGAGAATCCTGATTTTTTGTAAGCCGGGTTATTTTAGGTATGGCTATAGAGATCCCTCGCTGCGCTCGGGACTTCAGAAAGCTACGCTCGGAATATGAGAATTCCGCCCACCACGGTCCCCATCACCTTCCCCTGCATCTGTTTCCCATCGAATGGCGAGTTCTTTGATTTTGAGTGCGACTGCGCGGCATGATACGTCCATTTCTTTGCGGGATCGAAGATGGTGACGTCGGCACGGGCGCCCACAGCCAGCGTCCCTCGGCCTTGCAGGTTCATCACGCGCGCGGGATTGCTGGAGAGCAGTTCGATAATCCGCCGTAGCGGGATATTGTGGCGATAATGCAGGACTGAGACGCACAAGCCCAGCGCGGTTTCAAGACCGGTGATGCCGAAAGGCGCGCGGTCAAACTCCTGGTCTTTTTCATGCGCGGCGTGCGGAGCGTGGTCCGTGGCGACGCAATCGACAGCGCCATCGGCAAGGCCGGCGAGAAGGGCCTCGCGATCTTCGCGCGAGCGCAGCGGCGGATTCATTTTGTAATTGGTGTCGTACTGGCCCACGTCTTCATCCAGCAGCGTGAAATGGTGTGGCGTGATCTCGCAGGTCACGCGCAGGTGGTCACGCTTGGCTTTGCGGACGGCGCGAAGCGCAGCGGCGGTAGACAGATGCGCAACGTGGTAGCGGCCTTTCGTCTCAGCGGTGAGGCGGATATCGCGCTCAACGATTGTGCTCTCCGCTTCGCCGGGCCAGCCGCGCAGACCCAGACGAAAAGCCGTGGGACCGGCGTTCATGGCAGAGCCTTCCGTCATGCGGCAGTCTTCAGCGTGCTGCACCGCAGGCATGTTCAGCGCGGCAGCAGCGGTGAGCGTCTGGCGCATGATCTTGTCATCCAAGATGGGCTTGCCGTCATCACTGACGGCGACAGCGCCGGCGCGTTTGAGAGCGGCGAAATCGGTGAGTTGTTGGCCCAGACTGCCGACCGTGGCGGCGGCCACAGGGAAGACATTGACGTGCGCGCCGCGAGCGGGATCAAGCATCCATCGCGTGATCTCCGGCGAATCATTCACAGGACTTGTATTGGGCATGGTGCAGACGGAGGTAAATCCCCCGGCCGCGGCGGCCATGGTGCCACTCGCAATGGTTTCTTTGTGCGATTGGCCAGGCTCGCGCAAATGGACGTGAATATCGATAAAACCGGGAGCTACGACGAGGCCACGCGCGTTGAAGGTGTCGTCGGCTTTGCCGCGCAGTTTTCCCGGGGCAGCGATTTCAACCACATGGCCATCTTTGAGCAATAGATCGTACTTGCCCTCAAGATGCTCAGCGGGGTCGATGAGGAGACCGTTGCGGATTGCGAGAGATCCTTTATTGTTCATGCAAAAACCAAAAGCTATTTCGCCGCAGATTTGCGCAGATGAACGCTGATCTTTTTTCTTTCATTTTCAAATGCCAACCTCTTTATCTGGGGCCGTGGGCCGAAGTTCAGCAGAAGTCCTACCTCGATTTCCGTGGAGCGCAAGTAGTGAAGTAGCTGAGCTTCATGGGCAGATTCAAGAGCTCTACATGCTTTCAATTCAACAAGCACGGCACCACCGACGATCAAATCAGCGTCATAAGAGCCTATTGTTTGTCCGTGGAACCAAACGGGAATGGGAACTTGCTGACGAAATTCGATTCCACGTTCTTTTAAGGCCAGAGCCATTGCTTCTTCATAAACTTTTTCAAGAAATCCGAAGCCAAGCTCGTTGTAAACCTCATAGAAAATACCGATAATCTGCTCGGTCAATTCTGTGTATTTATATCTGCGCTCATCTGCGTTCATCTGCGGCGAATGCATTTTCTAAACCACCCCCAGACAGCTGGCCAGGATCGCCATCCTTACATAAACGCCGTTATGTACCTGTTCTTCAATCAGGGACTGAACGCCGTCAGCGACCTCGCTTTGGATTTCCATTCCGCGGACCATCGGACCGGGGTGCATGACAATGGCGTCACTCTTTGCCAGCTTTAATCGTTCCGGGGTGAGCTGGTAATGGGCAATGTAACTGTTTACATCGAGCTTAAGTCCGGCGAGACGCTCTTTCTGCACGCGGAGCATCATGATCACATCGGCTTTACGGGCAGCTTCATCAATATGGCGGCTGACTTTCACGCCAGGGGCGAGCGAAGCGGCGTAGTCGGGCAGCAATTCCGGCGGGCCGCAGAGGACGATTTGCGCGCCAAACTTTGAGAGCAGGTGAACGTTAGACCGCACTACGCGGCTGTGCTGGATATCGCCCACCATGGTAATGCGGAGATCTTTCAATGACCGCTTGTGGCGCAGAATCGTGTAGGCATCGAGCAGGGCCTGGGAAGGGTGTTCATGCATCCCGTCGCCGGCATTGATGATGGGTATTTTCAGGTTGCGCGCCAGCACATGCGGCGCGCCCGACGAAGGATGGCGCACGATAATGCAATCCGAGCCGAGGGCCTGGAGAGTTTTTCCGGTGTCAACCAGCGACTCGCCTTTTTCAATGCTGGAAGCGGTCGCATTGATAATGGAAGTGTGTGTGCCGAGCAGTTTGGCGGCGAACTCAAATGAAACGCGGGTGCGAGTGGAGGGCTCATAGAAAAGAAGAGCAATGCGTTTTCCCCGGAGCAGCGGCCGAGGCGGGCCGGATTGCATGCGCCGCGCCAGCTTGAGAAAAGAAGTAATTTCATCCGCCGAAACGTGCTCGAGTTCGAGTAACGAGCGTGTGCGCGGCATGGTTAAGAAACGCGTTCCACCAGCAGGACCTGCTCTTCCTGATCAATTTCATTCAGCTTGACTTCAATGATTTCAGAATCACTGGTCTGCACGGTGCGGCCCACGAAAGCAGCTTCAATCGGTAATTCGCGGTGCCCGCGATCAATCAGCACGCAGAGTTGCACGCGGCGAGGCCGTCCATGATCAAAAAGCGCGTCCATGGCGGCACGGACCGTGCGGCCGGTATAAAGCACGTCATCCAGCAGGATCACATTTTTGTCGACGATGTCAGTGCCCAGCGGCGTGGTTTTTTGGATTACCGGACTGGCGCCGACGGTGGAAAGATCGTCCCGATACAGGGTGATATCCAGGGTTCCGACTGGAACCGGAGTTTTTTCAATCTGCTGAATTAAGCCTGCCAATCGGCTGGCCAGCGGGACGCCACGGCGCTTTATGCCAACTAGCACCAGATTTTCCACGCCATTGTTTTTTTCGACGATCTGGTGCGCCAGGCGAACGAGTGTCCGCTCAATTTCAGAGCCGGACATCAGACGCCCTTTCACGTGCAGGTTGGGAAGTCGAGTGGAGGCAGGATTCATAGTCACCGCATGATATCGGAAGCGGACGCGATGCGCCAAATCTTCCGGCTTGTGCCGAACTATCCGTTTCTAAGGGCGTCGCCGATTTTTTCTCAGGGCAATGGCCGCAGCCCCACTGCCGCTGCCCACAGCCACGCAGATGAGAAGAATCGTGACGAGGGCGATGGCCGTGAATGTGATTAACCCATCGGGAGTTGCAAACCATTGCAGCATCTGCTGGGCCTGGGGATCGGGATTCTGGGCGGAAATCTGATGGATCTGGTTGATCATGATGTCGCGGTACTGGGCATGCTGGACCGAGATGGTGATAAGGAAGAAAGCCAGGAAGAAGGCAAAGGTCAGCAGACCCATTATTGCGCCCATTTGCGCCCCTTGTCCGCTGCCGATAACAACTGGGCGGTGACGCCTGTAACGTGAAATCGCCCAGACCAGGTTGGCGGGCAGAAATACAAACAGGGCCAGAGGGTGCAGCGTCATGGTAAGAACGTCAGTGAGCGCGGCCAACGGAATGGCGGTACGAAGGAAGTATTTCCAGTCGATTCCCACAGTAGCGGAAAGCTCAGCAGGCAAAGGCGAATCCGGAAAAGGGGGCGCAGGAAGGCTTGAGTCAGGGGCGTTCGTTTCCAGTTGAGAAGGTTCAGCTGCTCTGGACACCCTTATCTGCGGCGCACCGCAGGCCGGACAAAAGGCGAGCTGCCCTTCAATGGGATGTCCGCAGCGGTGGCAATCGCTTTGCATACATTTCACGTTACAAGAGCTTTTCTGGCTTGGCAAACGGCTCAGCCATTCGAACCTGTGCTTAAGAAGCTCCAATTTTTTCGCAGCAGGTATGAGATGGGTTCAATCGACCGCGTGCTGTGGGGCCGGGGAGTTTTCGCCATGAACTGCTGAGAGCGTGGGCAGTCGCGGCCTGATACAACCCGGACTACTAGAACCCTTTCAGCAAATGCTTCAGCGTTGCCGTAAGCGATATTACATCGTGGTCTGGAACCACTGCGTCCACTCCGGTAGGCAAGTCAGAGCCTACAATCTTGCCGCGAACTACAAGAACAACGCACAAGTTATTCCGGATCAATTTGAGCGACTGCGCCACTGACCAACCTTCCGTCTGGATGAAGTGCTCCTGGTCCAGAATGACGGCATCCACAGGGTTGTTGACGCAGATGGCAACGGCGTGGTCCGGGGTAAAGGTTGTCATCACCCGAAAGCCGAGACCCTTCAGGGCCTTTGCTGTCTGGCTATTCCTGCGATCGGCCAGAAGCACAATTGTGAATTGAGGACCCTTCATAGACGGGAGTTTTAACGCCATTCTCCCGCCGGCCGTAGATCAAGGCCGACAAGCACTCTCTCAGTGTTTGAGAGGTCGCCGATAATTTTCTTTACCGGAGTGGGCAGACGCCGGACGAGAGTTGGGACGGCAATGATCTGGTCGCCACGGGCCAGCATGGGGCGTTCCAGCAGATCGACGACCTGGATCTTATATGCGCCATGCATATGCTCCTCACAGAGCCGCTTGAGATTTTCAAAGGCGCGGATGGAGGTGGGAGTCATTCCGGCGACGTAAAGCCGCAGCTCCCATAGCGGGCGCTTGAAGGGACCTTTGCGGTTATTTTCTTGCTCTGTACCGTCCTTTCCCGGCTTGCGGGATGATGCTTGTTTACGTGTTGCCATGAACTTCAATTCCTTTATTGCTTAGAGTAAAGCGATGCATGCGCGTGTCATGGGACATGCCGCGGGACTTTAAGAGGTTCAGGGTGCGCATGCGCTCCGACTCGCCCTGATCAATGTCACCCAGCACGAGCCACGTATCCATTAAAGATGAGATGCCCACAGCAGTTTCTTCCATCACTCCCGATCCGAATATCAGATTGGTGAACATCGCGGTGATGTGCTTGAGCTTAAGGAAATCAATCAGGCGGGTGAGCATGGCCTTGACCGCATGCAGGTCACCGACTGAAACCAAGTTGGTAATGGGGTCAATCACTACCACGGTCGGCTTGAACTCCTGAATTTCGGTATAGACAGTGGCGAGGTGGCTTTCCAATCCCGCCGCGGTGGGCCGGGTAGCGTGAATACGCAAAAGGCCGCGATTGATCCACTTTTCCAGGTCCTGGCCCACGGAACTCATGTTACGAAGAATCTGGCTGGGGGATTCTTCATAAGCGAAATAGAGGGCGCGCTCCCCTCGTGCGCAGGCGGCGCCCGCGAACGCGGCAGCGAAGCTGGATTTGCCCGTCCCTGCGGTACCGGTGATCAACACGCTGCTGCCCCGGAAAAAGCCCTTCTTTCCCAACATGGCGTCAAGAGTGGGAACACCCGATGAGATGCGCTCAGTGGAAGCCGTGTGGTTCAATCCCAGTGAAGTGATGGGAACCACTGAAATGCCCTGATCATCGAGCAGAAAAGGATATTCGTTGGTCCCATGCGACGAGCCGCGATATTTCACCACACGCAAGCGCCGGGTGGAGATTTGCTCATTGACGCGGTGATCGAGAACCAGGACGCAGTCGGCCACATATTCTTCCAGTCCGTAGCGTGTGAGGGTGCGCTCTCCCATTTCAGCCGTGACGACGGAGGTAACGCCCGCATCTTTCAGCCAGTGGAACAGGCGGCGCAGTTCGGCGCGAACGATTCCATCATTTTTCAGGCCCAGAAAGAGGAGCTCAATGGTATCCAGAAGCACGCGTTTGGCCTTGACCTGCTCAATGGCTGCACGCAGCCGAATGAACAGGCCTTCAAGATCGTATTCCCCGGTTTCTTCAATCTGCTTGCGCTCAACGTGGACGTAGTCAATGGCCAGCTTTTTGGAGCGGATCAGAGCAGGAAGGTTATAGCCCAAAGAGGCCATGTTTGTGACAAGTTCCTGGGTAGTTTCCTCCATGGCAATGCAGACGCCAGGCTCGTTATAAAGGAGCGCGCCGCGAACCAGGAATTCGAGTCCAAGCAGCGTCTTTCCGGTACCGGGGCCGCCGCAGACGAGCGCAGTGCGGCCTTTGGGAAAACCACCATGAGTTACCTGGTCAAGGCCGCGGATGCCGGTTGGGACCTTTTCCAGCACCAGAGAAGAGAGGGCGGGCGAAGCGGATGTTTTCTTTTTCTGCGCAGCACGTGCAGGCATATTTCGTTTCTCTCAGATAGCTGGATTTTTAGGCGCGTTGAAGCCGGATAGTTCAGTTGATGGCCGACGGTCTTGGTGGGCTGAAGCCGACTTCGCGGAGCTGTTGCCATCGTGCACGGCTCCATCGTCATGATCGTGAACCGGTGCCCGTTTTCCCGCCCCATCACCGTCCCGCGAGAGCATTCGTTGCAAAGCTTCCAGCAATAAGTGCGGATCGCCTAGCGACTCCAAATGCTGATCGACAAGTCCTGCCGGAAACTGCGAGCCGCTGGTCTTACTCAGGGCAACAATCGGAACGGCGCGGTTCAAGCTCTTGAAGGCCCGGGCCAGCTGAACCCGCTGATCGCCATTGATGGAATCGCCAAAAACAACCGCATCCACCACTGAAGTCTTGAATATCCGCACCGCTTCATTGGGATCATCGATGGCGACGATCTGGTAACCAGCTCGTTCCAGAATCATGTTCCGGGTGACTTGAGCCGGTGAGATTTTACTTACACAAAGGACAGTCCATCCCATTGAATGTCAGTGCTTTCGTAAAAATTTATTCTTTTCTCTCAGTGTCTAAAGCGGACCGCTTTTTACCGCGGACTCGAACACTTGTTCAACGACAGAGCCGCTTAAACTAGCAGATGCGAAAGGGCCTCAACATCTGGGAGCCGGATTACCCAGCTCTTTTAACGCTTCCTATGATGCTGACTGACGCAGATTTGGATGCTTTTTACAATCGAGGAATGAAGGTTGGAATCAATTAAAAAGGACGACCAGATTGCGGCCATCCTCTTGATATTTGTAAGCTGCTGGATCGTCGATCGCGCCGCACCTGTCTTAAATTCTTAGTTTGTATCGTTTTTCAGTTCGTATCGTTGCCGCCCCACGCGCGCACATAGACAAGAGTAAATTCTGTGCCGTTATTCCTGGGCTTGATGGCCACAACGCGCTGGTTATTGTCCGTTCCAACCTTGAGTTCTTCCCTGTAGCCGTGGTCCGATCCGTTGCGATCATCACAGGTCACCTCGGCGTCTTTGTCGTGATGATGAAAATTCATGTTGAAGCCGCCGGTGCAGTCCACAACTTTGCCGTATTTGCCCATTTCCTTGCGGTAGAAAGAGAGCACTTTGTCAGACGGATCATCGCTTTCATATTTCAGCGCAACCACCTTCAGGCCAAAGAGGGAGCTGGAAATATTCACGTTGGCGCTGTGATGACGATCATCATCATCGTCACTTTTGGCGATGCGGGCGCCGGGATAAGCTGAGAGACCAGTATCCTTCACGTCAGAAGCGCCTTCCTTCACGCTGAGAGAGCCAAATGGCGTCTTGATATCAACATCGTCCTTTTTGCCGTTGCCTTTATCGTGGGTGGTGATGGAGCAACCCGCGAGAATAAGAACACTAAAAACGGCCGGCGTCGTGCGAAGCAGAATCGATCTCATTGGGTCCTCCTGAAAGCAAGCCAGAGTTGTGTCTATACGCTCTAGCCAGTAATACGCGCGGCGTCGGTTAAAAGTTCCGCCTGAATTCGCACCGCAGTTCAGACAATTGGCTCGTAATAGCGTTCGCCGGCACATCCCCGGCAGACCGTCTTTGCGCCTAGTTTAACCTCGCGGCGAAAATTGATGCCTTCACCGCACTGCGCACAGACGATCCGCTCACCTTTATAGCCGGGAAACTCTTCCGGCGGCAGCTCCACGTGGACAGATTGCGCCTGAAACAGTTGCCCGTCGGACATCTCTCGATAAGCTAGCATTTGCTGCTGGTTCTTGTTTTCGATTTCCGGGTGCATGCTTTTGGCGAGGGTTTTGGAGGACTCGCGCGCGGCAACGCGGACGGCTTTGCCGGTTTCCACGTCAACAAAAGTAGCGGCGACCTTGCCCCAATCGCGAAATTTGAGAGCACGCTTGCCCAGGCGGCAGCCGGTCACGACCATTACCGCGTCGGTAGCGCAGCGGTCGATTTCAACAAATGTGACAATGCGCTTGCGGTCTTTGCCCTGAGGATCTTCCAAGCCAAGTTTCTTTAAGCCGAACATGGCCATGCGGACGCCGAGAACCTGTCCGGCACAAAGATGGCCGTGCGCTATGGCGGCATCATCGAGATATTCCTGGAGAGACTTCATTGTTGCGGGCCCTCTTCTTCTGCGGTTTCAGGCTGGAGATCGGCGCTGTGCGCATGCACCACAAAGCTGGTTTTTTCTCCGGCAGAGGTGAACGTAACACGGCTCGGAGATCGTTCCCATTTTGGCGCGGCACAAGCAGGGCCGGGATATTCTTTTCTGAGGACCGGTTTCCGCTTGCCGAGCTGCGAGACGACCATGTAGGTTTTCGCGCCATCGTCGGAAGCGCCGCAATAGGCAGCGTAGTCACGATACCAGCTTGCTTCTGAAGTCTCGCCGTCAAAAGCGGGCAAGTTGAGCTGCGCTACATGGCCGGTCTGGCGGTCAACACTGATCCATCCATCCAATCGCCAGACCCACTGCTGCGGCTTCTTTTCTTCAGGCAGCGCGTCATTGATGCGGTACGCGCGCCGGATAACGAATAGCCGGTCAGTAACCTCATGCATCGCGCCTGTAGTGTACTCGCGCACTCGGCCGTCGATGAGGAGTTCGCGGACTTTAAGCGGCTGTTTCTCCCCGGCTTCCGAGCGGACCTCCACGGAGCGCCACTGTCCCAAGGCAACGGTACGGGACTTGGGCACGGCAAAGCTGTTGCCGGCCAATAACAAACAACTAGTGAATATGCATAGCGGACGCACGGTTGTGGCCAATTATATGACCTTGCACCAAAAGAGTTGAAATTTGTGACGCCAGAGCATTCTGGAATATTAGAAGCGGTCTAATGATTGCCGTTTCGCACTTGGAAATGTAAGCGTGAAGCGGCAAATCGCCTTATTTAGGTTGATGCAGCGGTGGCAATGCCTAATGAAAGCCGCTACACCGTTTTGATACTTTCAATTTGGGACAATTGAACATAAAATTAATGACTCCCCAATTAACCATTTGCGGGCAGCGCCCAATCTAAGGCAACAGAGGCGCAGCTAGCGGGATATTGTGCTTTTCAAAGACGATTCACTAGATAAAGCGGTTCGAGAGTTGCTCGATACAACCCTCGACTCAACTCTGCCCTCTCATTTAGCGATGGCACCCATTTCGGAAAGGGCAAGGGAGGAGTATGGCCGCTTTAAGCAGCGTGCGCCAAGGATTCTGGTTGTCGATGACAAACTAGATACACTGTTACTCCTTCGTGAACTCCTTTCCTCTCGCGGTTACGACATCATTACAGCCACAGAAGCTGAAGAAGCCAAGCAGATGGTCCACACGGAACGGCCGGAGCTGATCCTGCTGGACGTCGTCATGCCGGGCAAATCCGGCTATGATCTTTGCCGCGAACTCAAGGAAGATCCTTTTACCCGCCTGATACCCGTGGTGATGATCACCGGCCTTTCTGATCGCGACGACCGCGTGCGTGGCATTGAAGCCGGCGCCGACGATTTCCTGAGCAAGCCGCTGTATCCGGAAGAGCTGTTTGCCCGCGTCAAGTCACTGCTGAAGCTCAAAGAATTTACTGACGAACTTGAAAACGCTGAAGCTGTGCTGGTTGCGCTGGCCTTGGGCATTGAATCGCGCGACCCCTATACCGGAAACCACTGTGAGCGGCTGGCCCATTACGCCGCCGATCTAGGGCACCATATTGGCCTCGACGGCGACAGCATTATCGCACTGAAGCGCGGTGGCTATCTGCATGATCTGGGCAAAGTCTCCATTCCCGACGATATCCTCAAAAAAGGCACGCGCCTTACCCCGGATGAATGGGAGATCATGAAGCAGCACCCGGAAATCGGTGAATCGATCTGCCGCCCGCTAAAGTCGTTCCAGAACGTGTTGCCTATCATCCGTAATCACCATGAGCACTGGGATGGCAGCGGCTATCCTGACCGGCTTACGGGCTACGATATTCCTCTGTTGGCTCGCGTGCTTCAGGTTGTCGACGTTTATGACGCCCTGCGCACCGCTCGCCCTTACAAACCCGCATTGACCCATGAAGAAGCCAAGCGCACCATGATTGAAGAAGCGGCGCGCGGCTACTGGGATCCAAATCTTGTGCCAGAGTTCTTTTCCATGCTCAAGAAGAAGGAACAAGCCGCATGAGTCTGGCCGTTGAGTTCCCCTTGTCCAACGAAGGATTGCAGGCGGCCCAGCCGCAATACAGCATTGTGGTGCCGGCTTACAATGAGCGTGAACGCATTGGCGCAACGCTGGAGCAGGTGCTGAAACATATTCGCGCGCAAAACTGGAGCGCCGAAGTGGTGGTGGTGAATGACGGCTCGCGCGACGATACCGCCGGCTTTGTCAGCGAGTTTGCCGCCGAACATCCCGAGGTACGGCTGATCGAGAATCCCGGCAACCAGGGTAAAGGCTACGCCGTGCGCAACGGAGTGCTCAACGCCCGCGGCAAAGTAATTCTTTTTACTGACGCCGATCTCTCCTCCCCCATCACCGAAGCGCCTAAGCTGTTTGCCGCCTTGGAAAAAGGCGCGGAAGTGGCCATCGGCTCCCGCTGGCTTGATCCTTCATTGCAATTCCAGCGGCAGCCCTTGAAGCGGCAGATCATGTCACGCACCTTCAACCTGTTTACGCGGGCCGTGCTGACCTTTCCTTACCACGACACGCAATGCGGTTTTAAGGCATTCACCCAGCGCGCGGCCAGGCTGATCTTTCCTCTGCAGAAGGTCAATCGCTGGGGCTTTGACGCGGAAATCATCTACCTGGCCCACCACTTGAAGCTGAAAGTGGCTGAAGTGCCTGTGGCGTGGGGCAATGACGAGCGCTCCAAAGTCCATCCCTGGCGCGACGGCTTCTATATGGGCGTGGACACCCTCAGGATCCGCTGGATGTCATTGACCGGCGGCTACCGCAAACCTGCTACAGAGTAGATTTTGAATATCCCTCTTCCTGATCAGTGTCATCAGTGCAAATCAGTGGTAAGGTTCGGTCTTTCCGATCACGCGCGATCACCCGATCACCGGATCCAATCCTGGCTTTTGGGTCTGGCTAAGAGCTAACGGCTAAAAGCTAAAAGCTGTTTCTTCCTACATAGCCCACCCGGGGGTAAGCACTTTGTTGATTCCAAAGAAGAAACCCCATTCGACCGGACGGTCACCGGACGGTCGAAGCCTTTTTTTCGCGTTTTTCACCGCCCAATCGCTATCAATTTCAGCCCTGTTCCCCGATCACCGAACGGTCGGCAGAGGGCTGCAAGCTTCGAAAGCCCTGCAGCGCAAACCCCTTTTCTTCCGCTTTCCGGTCAAGGCGTCCTGGGGGGCTGGCTAGGAGCCAGAGGCTAGTTACTAGCAGCTTTCTTTTTTCAAAGATCGTCCACGGTACTACTTTTTCCACTCTGGAGCGGATTTTTGACTTTACCATTTGTTCGCCTCATTTTCAAGCAAAAACTCGCTTTCAAGTTCCAGTCACGGACGGCAAGATGCTCGATTTGGCTCAACAGCTCAAGACCTGAATGGATAACTTGCGCAATTAAAGCAGCGCAAGGAATTCCCGGGATGGAGGTAACCGCGAGTCCCACGTCCTTCATGGGGGCTCAATCGTAATCTGGATGGTGCCATTGGCGTAGATAGTTGTAGCAATAGTCTTTCGGGCTGATTTGCGAAAGGACAATATCAACATGGAATCCAAGTACCCTGGATTTCATGAATAGGTCAAGCAGGTGGTACCCCTACGTGTAATCAACAACTTACAAGGCGGGCCAAAAATAATTTTTAAGGGAAAGATCCCAGCGCTGCCAGCCCTCAAGTCCTCTCCGGAGGCGCCAAAAAGGCAACACGCTTCAGCGGCATCAATCGCTTGTCTTCTTCTTCCATCTTGTCATAGTGGTCGTCCCACATCTGAATAAGGTCGCTTAAATCAATCTTTTCTATGTGCCTGGACGCGCGCCGGATTTCAAATGCCGCCTCGGAGGTAAAACCGCCAGATGAAACGATCAGGCCGGCATCTCCTTCCTTGGTCAACAAAGATAAGAGCTCTCGTACTTCGTTCACAGCGACTTTCTGTTCACGATGTTTCACTTGCACCTTCAAGCGGGGCGCAACACTTCCCAACGGATCGCGATACGCCAGAATGTCGAGCCCGCCGTCTTTTCCTTGAGGTGCAATGAAAGGAGTGAAATAACCCATGCCGCGTAACAAAGCCGCTACCAAATCCTGGAATTCGTATGGCCCAAGGGAATCGATGTAATCTTCGATCTCCGCGCGTGCCATCGACTCGGCGTTCTCCACGGCAGTTGCCGTAGCCCGCTTGATAGCATCTTCGTCGGCAGCGACGTCCCGTACCTCGCCGGCTTTTTCTTGAACAATTGGCGACGCGGAAGCTCGCCGCGCGGCGAGTGCATCTTTATATTTTTGCGCTGCGGTCTTGAAAAATGTCAGCGGATCCAGGCTGATGGCTTTTCGTCCTTGGTCAGTGAGATACCAAACGCCATTCCGCTTTATCAGCCATTCTGCCTTGACAGAATCCACCGTGTACCATCGAAGCGCGTTTTCCCAACGCGGTACGCCGCTGGGCAGAAGCTCTAGCTCGTGCTCATTCAAATGCAGGCGCGGCGCAGCCAGCCGGACCACATCACTGCTTGGCAAATGGCCGTCGTTCTCGGCCAAAACCTGAAACGCTGTCTTAACAAATTCTCCAGTTCGTTCTTGTGTGATGGATGGCAAGATCTTTCCCCCTAGCTATTGCTAATCGAAGCCGTTGGTGAGTATAAGGCTAGAATCGCTGATTGGCTTGTCTGCTTCGGCAATGCTAGCGAACTGCAAGACACAGCGCAGCGATTTTGCGGCATAGCGACAGGACCAGTAGCTGCGAATATCCAAGCGCCGGAGGCGCGACCACAGGTTAGCCCAGCGCGGCTCGAAGCGTGCGTAGCGCGCTGAAGAGTAAGCGCTGGGAAAAAAGGGAAGAATCCTCTTCCTCTCTGCCGAAGGCCCGCACGCAGCCGAAGGCGGAGTGCGTTAAAGGGAGACCAGCCGGCGACGCGTCCCCTTCAGAATTCTGTTTTCCCGAAATCAGGGCGTGAGGAATTTGTATTTAAAAAAGTGAACCGAGCGATAAACCGGATTCTGAAAGCCAAGGCTGCCACCGCGAATGGAGGAATCTCGGCTTCGCCCAGCGGCGCGGACGAATCGCCGGACGTTGACCAAATGCAAGAATAGAGTTTCGTCGCCCCATATTCGGACCTGGGAGTTTCTATAAGAAGCGAATTGATTTTTTAGCGCAACGCTTTTGCGCTTCAGCGCCCATTCGTATAACCACTATAACTTCAACCCGTGGTCCCATTTTCATTGTGACTGCAATCGAAGCCATGCCATCCTCAAGAAAATAAGCGTAGAGCATTTTCTCGCCCGGCTCGCTTAGGGCCAGGTTTTGGGGAAGAAGCACAGGCTCAAAATTCACCCGGGGAACCGGCCAATTTCGGATTTGGCAGGGACAACAACACGCGATTCATTAGCTTTGTTCGATATCAGACATAAGAAGGATCCTCATCGACAACTCTGTTCGATACCGCACATAAGAACTGACGCCCATTCACAGCCTTGTTCAATGCTGCACAATGTTCGACACCGCACATAACCACTGTCGCCATTCACAACATTGTTCGATACCGCACATAAGAAGTGGTACCATTGAAACAGCTTTTACAGCGGTCCGCCTGCCCTGGCACAAGCCTGCCCCTCCAGACCCTCCACTGCTAAAGCCGAAAGGGAGTTTCGGACTCGTGACGGGCCGGGTAAAACCGCGGATTCTTTGTCTTTCTGTTTCCTTTTCCAGGCTGGCGCAAATGTGTGCTGCGCTTCCCGCAGGGCTATATCAAGTGCTTTCAGCATCCAGCCCCGCGCACGCTGTGGCAGCCTGCGCTAACAACAAAATTGCCGCTGTGGTGCTGGATTCAGAGTTTTTGACCGACGGTGGTATTACGCTCCCTCAGACGTTCAAGGCCCTCAACCCCAACCTGCCAATCGTTCTTTTGGAACTGGGGCATAATGGAGACATTCCAGAGGCCGTAGATGCGGTTGCAACCACCAGCAAAATGATGTTGAAAAAACTAGCCGTGCTCATAAAGTCTTCCGGCTGACATCTTTCCGCCCTCTTCAGCGATAAATGGGCGCCGTAGGACCCCTGTCCTGGATATGCCAAAAAAATCAGCCTATCACCGGACGAACTCATTACCTGATCTATGTCTTTCCCCAGCCTCCACCTCCGGGTGATTCAATCCTTACCTTGACGCCCTTATTCAGGCGCACGCTCGTTTTGCCCGGGAGTGCTTCACGCGAGCCGTCAAGGTAAGCCGCTTCAGTTCGCCCAGGTGCGCCGTCAGCGCCGCCCTGCAATCCATACGGTCCGCGGCTGCGCCGATCAGCCAGCAGCGTGACTTCGGAATCCGCCAGCAACTCCACTTCGCGCACAATCCCGTTACCGCCCCTGAACTTGCCCGCGCCGCCGCTGCTCTTGCGTAAAGAATATTCCGTTACCCGCAGAGGATACGCATACTCCAGAGCCTCTGCCGGAGTGTTGAGCGAGTTTGTCATGTGCGTATGCACTCCGCTCACGCCGTCCCGGTCAGGCCGCGCTCCCATTCCGCCGGCAATAGTTTCATAGTAGGCAAAAGGCTCGCCGGTGCGTTCGTCGAATCCCCCGATGGTCAAATTGTTCATGGTGCCGGAAGAACCGGCTGGCACACAATCCGGCATGGCTTTGGCCAACGCACGCAGCAACACGTCGACGATGCGTTGTGAGGTCTCGACATTCCCGCCAGCCACAGCCGCAGGTGGCCGCGCATTCACCACCGTTCCCTTGGGCGCAACCATTCGCACGGGGCGCATGAGTCCTGCTGCGGCTGGAACATCTTCCTGCAGAAGGCAGCGGAAGACATAAAAGCATGCCGAGAAAGTAATCGCGTCCACGGCATTGATGCTGCCTGCTACTTGCGGTGAACTGCCGGTAAAGTCGACAGTCACCAGCGGCTTGCCTGCGGTTGCTGCTTGAAAGGTAAGCGCCACCGCAATCCGCACCGCCCCCGAACCAGCCCCATCGTCGTCCAGAAAATCTTCGGCTTCGTAACGGCCCTGCGGCACCTTGCCCAGAAAAGCCCGCATCAGTTTTTCTGAATATTCCTGCAATTCATCCATCACCTGCTGCACGCGCGCCAGGCCATAACGCTCCGTGATCTCCAGCAATCGCGCTTCACCGGTATGGCAGGCGGCAATCTGCGCGTTCAGGTCGCCTTCGCGCTCTTCCGGAGTGCGCACATTATTGAGCAGCAGGCGGAAGACATCATCCTGCAGCCTGCCCCCGGCAATCAGCTTGATGGGAGGAATGCGGATGCCTTCCTGATAAATTTCGCGACAGATGCCCATGGAACCGGCATATGTTCCGCCAACATCGGCATGGTGGGCTCGCGATGCCACATAAAATGCGGGCTTCGCCGCGCGCTTACTCTTCCCGCCAACGAAAACCGGCGCAACCAGCGTAATGTCCGGCAGGTGCGTGCCGCCGCAGAAGGGGTCATTCAGGATCGCCACATCACCTACATTGAGCGCGAGCGTCTCCACTGCCGCGCGAACTGACATTGGCATCGATCCCAGGTGCACGGGCATGTGATCACCCATGGCGACGACTTCGCCCGCGCCGTCAAAAACAGCGCAGGAATAATCGCGGCGTTCTTTGATGTTAGGAGAAAACGCGGTGCGGCGCAGCGCCGCTCCCATCTCTTCCGCAATGGAATGGAATAGGCTTTTGAAGATTTCCAACTCAACCGGATCACGCATGCGCAGTCAGCCTATCACGGCTTTGGAACTCGCATCAGCAGGTCCGCCGCCACAAACACAAAAAACACCACGGCAATCACGCCGTTCATGGTAAAAAATGCCGCGTTCAATTTGCTCAGGTCGTTCGACGCGACCAGCGAGTGCTCATAAGCCAGAAGCGCCGCCACCACCACCACTCCAACGATGGCCAATTTTCCCAGCCCAAAGACCACCACCAGCGCGATCAGCAAGCCGAGCATCACCACATGCAAGGTCCGCGCGACTATAAGAGCCTTGGGAACGCCCATCGCTTGCGGAATTGAGTTCAGCGAGTTGGCGCGATCAAACTCAATGTCCTGGCATGCGTACAACACGTCAAAACCGCCCACCCAGAATGTGACCGCCGCCGTAAGTAACAGAATGCGCGGATCGAGCGAGCCGCGTACCGCAATCCATGCCGCCGCCGGAGCAATCCCGAGTGCGAATCCCAGCACCAGGTGCGACCAACGCGTGAATCGCTTGGTATAGGAATAAAACAGCACAACCGCCAGCGCCACAGGGGATAGCAGTAGCGTTACGCGATTGAGTTTCGCCGCACCAAAGATAAAAAGCAGGCAGGCCATCACCACAAAAGCCGTCGCAAATTTCTGTGACAGCGTGCCGGCGGGAATTGCGCGCATGGCTGTCCGGGGATTGGCTGCGTCAATTTTTGCGTCCGCAATTCGGTTGAAGGCCATTGCGGCGGAACGTGCGGAAACCATGCACAACACGATCCATCCCAGCTTGGCTGCCGTTGGCATTCCGCCGGCGGCAAGCATGGCAGCGCAGAGAGCAAATGGCAGGGCAAAAATGGAATGCTCCCACTTGATCATCTCCAGCGTTGTTTTGATGTTGGTGAGGAGGGACACAGATTATTGTAGCTTTAAAATCCCGAGCGGAGCGAGTGATCGCTATCGACATAAACTCTCTAGCGTATCAAGTAATAATTCCCCAGAGATATTTGTGACAGTAGTGATCCCTCGCTCCGCTCGGGATTTCAGAAAAGCTAGTAGCCAAGAGCCAAGAGCTGCCCTTAAAATCCCTGCTCCCCGATCAACGGCACAAAGCGGCAGCCTTCAAGCGTGCGCACGCTGGTAGTTCCATCCGTATTCCGCTGAACAAGTTGCAGAACTTGCTGGTCGGCGTCCCCCACCGGAACAAGCAGGCGTCCTCCCACAGCAAGCTGCTCTATGAGCGCCTGGGGGATACGAGGAGCAGCCGCCGACACAATGATGGAATCGAAAGGCGCGGCTTCCGGCATGCCCAGTGAACCATCGCCGGTAATAATTCTGGCATTGCGATAGCCCAGCCGCTCCAAAGCTTTCTGTGCTGCTTCCGTAAGCGATGCATATCGCTCCACCGCAAAGACCTGGCTTGCCAATTCGGCCAGGACTGCGGTCTGGTATCCAGACCCGGCCCCAATTTCAAGCACGCGATCTTCAGGCTTGATTTGCGCCGCCTGCACCATGGCGGCAATCATGTAAGGCTGAGATGTTGTCTGGTTTTCGGCAATTGGAATCGGATGGTCGGCGTAGGCTTTGTTCCAGTTTTGCTGGCTCACAAATTCATGCCGCGGCACCTTGCTCATCGCCGCGAGCAGGCGTTCATCCCGGATACCACGCTGGCGCAGCTGGCTTTCCACCATGGAAAAGCGCTCCGTAGCGAACGGTTCTGAGCCATTCCCGTTCATATGTCACTTTTTCCGCCTGCGTATGTGGACGTCAAAACCCAGTACCCCATTCTGGTCTCGCACGGCTACAATCGATACATTCTTATCAATATTGTATTCCACCTGAATCACCGTCTCAGCCGATTGCGTAAGGCTGGTGACGTAAGTAAACGTAATGTCATTGCTGATCTGCTGTTCAATGGTCACGCGAGCGCTGGGATTGTTTTCTGACCCGATAAATTGCGGATCGATTTTTACCCGGCTGGCCCCGAAGAGCCGCTGCACGCGGTCACTGAAGGTGGCATTGAGCGCTTCGCCCAGGATTGCATTGGAAGCCGATGCCGTGTCATTCGTGTTCACGCCCGGCTGGCTTGGTGCGTTATAAACACCTTGGCCACGCGTGCGCCCAAAGGCCAGCAGCGCGATGATGTCAGAATTGGCCAGCGGCGGATCGGAGCGGTACGTCATGCTGATTCCCTTACCGCCAATCGCCTGTCCATGCAATCCGATCGTCACGTCATAGCCTTGTACGCGCGCAGACATATCAAGATTAATCACCGGTTCAATAGACAGCGGATTGCTGAAGGTAATATCACCGCGTTCCAGCCGATACTTTGTGCCATTAAAGAACACATCCCCTTCGGCAATATTCACCCTGCCCACAATGGCCGGCCGCGCCGCGGTCCCACGGACATGCAGGTCAAGATCGCCGGAAAGCTTGGCCAGCGACGTCTCCACCTGTAATTCCGGCGTGGAAGTGATGTGCATATCCAGGCGCATGTTCTCCAGAAATGGGTTCAGGGTGGAGATGATCGGCGCCTTTTTGCTTTGCGCCAGATAGTTGGCGAAATCAAAATGGGGGTTCATACCAAATCGGGTGACCAGGATATCGCCGGAGAGCAGCGAGCTTTTTGCTGAACCGGTGTAGCGCAGCGTCGCGTCCGCGGATGAACTCACCCCGGGCGGATAGCGCAGCCGCACGTCACTACCTTTTGCAGTGAGATCAAAATAGATTCCATTGCGGTAAGCCAAAAATCCACCAACATCCAGCTCGCCGCCACCTGTATGGGCCGTAAGCTTCTCAATCTGCATGCGGTCCTGGGCAAACACCAAAGACCCGGCAATGTGGCTGAGACCGTTCGGCAGGTCCAGCAGTGAAGCCGATGCGTCTTTCACCTCAAGTCTTCCGCTCAATTGCGGACGAGCCGAAGGTCCTGTGATATTCACCCTAAAGGTCGCGGGGCCATTCGCCAAGAGGTTGGGATTGAATCCCTGCAATAGCTTCAGGTTGAAGCGCCCGAGTGCACTCAGGTCAAGCATATGCTCGCCCGTGAGATGCACAGTCCCTTTTGCATCAATGTCGGTTTCTGTTCCTGTAAGGTGGAACTGGTCCACTTTCAGCGATTCGCTTTCAAGCCCAAAATGAATGGGCCCGTCATTTTGCAGCTTTACGTTTTCAATGTCGGCGGAAAGCTGAGTAACGTTGCCGGTAACCATCAGGCTGCGTGGCTGCTTCATGGGGCCGTGGATGTCAATCTCTCCCGCGATGGAAGAGTGCCCCGTGATCTGCCCTTGAAAATAAGCACGAATCAATGAATCAAAGTCGAGATGCGAAAACTTCAGCCTGATCTGGCCGGGCCACTGATCGCGAAGACGCACCGTCCCATCCACGTTCAGCTCCGCATTATCAAAGTTCGAGCGTCCACGCAGCTGCACATTTTCGCCACGCGTCTCCGCCAGAATCGTCATGCTGCCAACCGTCTCACGGTTCAGCACAATATTGCGTAGATCGATTTCGCCATTGATGACCGGGGCATCTTCAGTACCGGAGCCGGTCAGGTGAAAGCCGGCTTGCCCCTGAACGGCAAGGCGGGGGAGATCAAAACGCTGAAAGTTGGCGAAGTCAATATTAGCGCCGGTAAGGTCGTAGCGATAATTTTGGTTTCGCAAATCGTAAGCCAGAAATCCGGTAAACCGCGCGCCATTATGCGCAAGCTGGATATTCTCCAGCCGGGCCTCGGTTCCACTCAGCCGCAAGTCGCTGGAGAAAGTCTTGAAGGGTTCTCCATAGATAGTCAATTTGGCGATTTGCAACTTTCCGCTGCCCTGTAAATTTCGCAGCGTGCCGGTGGCCTGCAAGTCAGCATTCGCCACACCCGTAATTGCATAGCTGGTTTGGCTTAAAGCCTGCATATCAGCGACGTTTTCATTCTGGATACGAAGAGTGACATTGACTTGGCTGGTGTTCTCGTCAAAGTCGCCCTGGCGTAACGTTGTACTGGCAGAAAATCCTAATTGTGCCGTGCCGCGCCGCAATGTTCCATGCTGCAGAGACAGCACTGAAGGCGAGTATGCCAGGTCGGCTGAAAGCGCGTCCCAGTGGATTCGCGGAGGTTTGGTCCGCACGCCTTTAGGCTGGCTGGTCAGATGGAATTCCGTGTCAAACTTTTCCAGATCCAGGCGTCCACGCGTTGAAAGTGCATCGAGTCTGCCGAAAATTACGCCATTGAATGACGATCGTCCTTCCAGCGTGATTGGAATACGCGTTCCCGGATCAAGCGCATCGATTGCCGGCTGCAATTCGCGCAAATCAGTCGCATTCAAGGAAACCTGCGCCTGCGCCTTTTCCGATCCCAATGATCCAGTGGCGTTTACGCGAATGGCACGCGTCGCCAGAGTAAGTCCGGCAACGTCGAGTGTGCGCGCATCGCCATGATAGGTCGCTTGCACTTGTGCGGTTACAGGCACCTCTTTGGCCGAAGGCGCTGCGGGAGGAGCCACCTCCAGCTTCAAGGAAGAAACCGCGCGCTCCAGAGACCCTGTCCACGCAGAATTGATGTCCCCGGAAATGCTGCCTGCCAATTCAATCTTGTCCAATGGCATCTTCGCGGAGGAAATAGCCGCTGCAACCTTGCTCGCTTGAACGCCGGATAAATGGAGCCGCGTAATGCCCTGTTGCGGCAAAGTTTTCTTCCCCGCCGTAGGAGAAACCAAATTCGAGATCTGCGCATCGCCTTGCACTACGCCGCCAAATATATGCGCGATCAGGCGGGAGAGGATGATCTTGTCTTGTGTGACTGAATAAGGCGAGGAAGCGTCAACCGACGAGACCCGCGCCGAGGCATTACGCCATTCAAGGTCGCGAACGCTGAGATTTCCCTGTGAAGAGTAGCGATTATTCTGGTAAATGCCCGCGCCTTTCAGGTCGGCCCGTCCACCTCGAAGCTGTTTCCATTTTGCCGTGTTGCCAACCTGCGCGAGATCCAAAGAAGCCTGATATTGCAACGTCAATTCCGGATTGTTGTAATTGCGCAGAGCCCCACTGGCTTCAAGCTTTGAAGCACCCACCGCCACCCGGAGCGATTTTATTTCCGTTTCGCCTGAGCGCAGCAGGAATCCGAGATGCATTTCCGCCTGCATCGGTGGCGTGTTTCTATATGTGATCGTCAGTGGCGTGAAATCCAGGTGGCCCTCATAGGCTTTCTGGCTGGGAACATAATTCATCGCGGCGGAGATGTTCTTGCCGTCAAGATCGAACGGAATTTTCTCCTGATCGAGCATAAGCGTGCCTTGCCGCACCGCAATCTGTCTTACCGCGAGGTCAAACAGGTTCTGTTGTGGTCCTTCGTCTGAAGGAGTGCCCGGCTGGGGCGGAGGCTGGTTGGTGGTGCCGTCCGGATAGATCATCAAGTGAAGCACAAAACGATCTATTGCAACGTTTTCCAATGAAATCTTGCGCGTGAAAAATGAAACGATTTTTACATCAACTCCGATTTGATCAGCATGGGCATAAGGAACTTCGTCCGCCGCCTCGCGTCCGTGGATCGTCACATTGCGTGCTTCAAAATGAAGCGTGGAAAGGTTCCATGTGAACGATTCAACTTCCACCTTGCCGCCCGTCATCTGCCGTAGTTCGGTAATCACTCGTTGCCGGACAGTCTCGCGGAAGGAACCGCTATTCAAATAAAACAACAGGCCAACAATAACGCCGGCCAGCGCCAGACAGCTAAAAATGACGAATAGCCTGAGCTTGCGTTTCTTCGCGGGGGTGGCAGGCGGCGCAATGTTTACCTCGGTTTTGCTGCTCATGGGGTCCCAGCGTTGGTGGCGGTCACCGGCAGCATTCGCTCAATGTGGGCCTGGGCGCGCAAAGTCTTGAGCCAATTGTTTAAAAGTTCATCAATGCGCTGCTCCGCAAGTATCTGCTCAATTTTGCCTGATACTTCTGCGAGTTTCGGCTCGGAAGCATTGCGCTTGCGTACTTCCGGCAAGAAGCGGTCTTGGTAATAGGCGGCAACCGCTTCTTTATCAACGCGCACTAGCCCGCGAAAACGCAGGTCAATAAAGCGAAGAATGCGGAACTGCGAAGTCAGTTGTTCTTCCACGTCCGGCTGTATCAAGCCGTAGCCGGCAAGAATATCTTTCCACTGTTGGTCCCGCGACGCGCCCGGAATGCCTTGCCTCAGCTCTTCAACTTTTGCCTTCAGTTCTTCCGGTCCGGGGTCCAGCATCGCCGGATTCACGATCTGCTGGTCAAGCAGCGAGCGGTCAATCAAACGCTCCAACACTGCGTTTCGATCAGCATAGGTCAGGCGTTCAATGGGTTTGCCTTGCTCCAGAAATTCCACCCGTGTGGCTTGATCAAGTTCGCTTTCCAGAATTACGTGCTTATTGACCACTGCCACCATACGGTCGACCACCTGGGCCTGCGCAATTCCGGCAAGCAGAAGGACAATCACGAAATGGCGGCGCGCTCTCATCAGAAAGTCTGCCCAATATTGAAAAAGAAATTGAAATGCCTCAGGACCTGTGAAGAGGGGACAGCCGGGGCAGCAGGCGCAGAAATCGGAAATGCCGGCGGATTGAGGTTATACCCGACGTCAAAACTCACAGGGCCGATCGGGGTGCGGTAACGTGCACCACCGCCCACCGCGTGCGAGACATAATTGAAGTTGCAGGTGGCCGCGGCTGGATTCAGACAGAGACTCCGATTGGGTTGAGAGAACTTGAGAATGCTGTTGGCCATATCTCCAGCCGTGGAAAAAACGTTCCCCATATCATGAAACACCACGGCACTTAAATTGTTGCCAACGTACGGAAGCGGCAGCGGCGGTGTACGCAGTTCAAGGTTGTTCAGGAAAAGAGCTTCACCACCCAGGGGGAACCCGGTGGTAAGGTCGCGTGGGCCCGCCTGATTGATACCGAATCCCCGGTGCGACGTGCTGCCTCCGGCAAAGAAGCGTTCAGGGAGCGGAGCAAAGGCCGTGGAGGCGAAGGGTTCTTCCACGCCTATGCGCGTGGAGCGGGCAAACACCCAACGGCGTTTATGAAATTGATAGTAGCTGGAATTCTGCACCACTACGCGTGTGAAGTTCGTCTGCGAACCGAATATTCCTGAAGCGACGCCCAGATCAACCGTGTTGAACGTACCTTTGAGCGACTGAATGGGATTATCGCGAGTATCGCGAACGTAGCTAAAATCTGGCATACCGACGCGCACCGCCTGAGAAAACAGCGGCACCAGGTTCGGATCGATGACCAGATTACTGGTGCTGACGCGCCGGTAAATGAGGCGATAAAGAAGCGTTGTGGCGCGATTCAATTCTTGCTTAATTGACGCTGCCCCCTCCAGCCGGGTTGAAGTGAACGTGCTAACGTCATTGGTTTGCTCGTAAAAGGCCGTAAAGTCCAGCGTAAGTTTTTGCGAATCGAAAAGCCGCGGCGCGCCATAGCCGATGAGAGCAAGTTTTTCCAGATTGCCGTAACGGGTCTTTAGCGTCACCGTGTGGTCGCGGCCACGAAAGTTCAGGCGCGTAACGTCGAACGACACGCGACCGCTGACGCCGGTATCCCCCTGCGGATTGGTATTACTGCCGGACTGTCCGGTCTGAACTTCAAGTCCAAGGCCATAATTAAATGTATAGCGCCGCGCTTCAGAAAGCTGGAAATTAACCTTCTTGCTGGTGGCATCGCCTTCAGGGTTCTGCACCGCCACGCCCACTTCATTGAAGATACCCATGTCATACAGGCGACGCTGGGAATCGAACATTTGGCTCTGGCTCAACCGGTCGCCGGCGGCGACCTTTATTTCACGCTCCGCGATAAAAGGCCGCGTATAGTTCAGCCCGGAAATCAGCACCTTATCCACAAAGACCTGGGCTCCTTCATTGATGGTGTAGACCACATCAATTTTATTGGGATTGTCCGCTTCGGGCTGCGTTGTGTACTCGAATCTCACTTTTGGAAATCCAAGATTGTAGTATTGCTCCAGAATCACTGACTGGTCGGTAATCACCATTGAGTCGGAATATGGCTGGCCTTCTGAAGCCGTGATCAAGCCGCGAATCTGCCCCTCCGGAAGAGCATCATTGCCTTGAATCTTCAGCGTTCCTACAAGCGTTTGCGGGCCTTCCACCACAACCAAATTTACGCGAATGTGTCCTTCCTTGCCGTAATTATCTTCTACCTCTGGCGTGACTTTGGCTTGCAGAAAACCGTTATTGCGATAAAGATTCTCAATGGCTTGCACGTCGCGCGTCAGGATGGATTGGCTGAATAAGCCATGTACCAGTAATCCTCCGGCTGGCTGCATCAGCATCTGCTCGCGCAAGTCTTCCCGGCTGAAATAGTGGTTTCCCTGGAGCACCAATTCCACCAGCTTGTGCCGTTGATTTTTTTCGACGTGAAAAATTATGGTGCGCCTTTCCGTCGCTGAATCCTGTGTCTGTTCGTACGTAACATTCACGTCAAAAAAGCCCTTGGACTGAAAATAGTCGCGAATGTTGCGCGCTCCTTCGTTCAGCAAATCCTCGTCAACGGCGCTTTCTTCGAACACTGGAACAAATTTCTTGACCAACCCGCGGCGCAGTTTAGCGCCTTCAACTTTAACGTCTACCACCGGGCCGCGGTTGATCTCAAAGGTGTAATCCAGCAGGTTGGTCTCTGGATGGTAGGTTCGTTGGGTCATGGTGACTTGGGCTTCCAATCGGTCCTGTTTCTGGAAGCGCTTGCGCAGCCGCTGCAATGCCTTTGTCCGACGAGCCGAGGTAACTTTATCTCCAGAGTGCAGCTTGGCTATTTTTCGCACCTCTTCCGCGCTATAACCGGAGGAACCCGCAATATTGATCATTCCCACGCGGGCAGGCTTGCCCCGGTCCACCATAAACTCCACCTTGACCTGCTGATTGCCCGCATCCCACTCATAGTATGGCTTGATAGTGGCTTTGTAGTAACCATCCTCCTGCAGTGTTCGCTGCATTCCCTCAATCCCGGCAGCGATTTTTGCGTCAGTGTATTGCTCGCCAAGATTGAGTTTACTGGCATTCACAAGTTGGTTATCGCTTGGGTGCGCGGGCGATCCTTCCGCCAGAATGGAGCCAAAAAAGTAGTTTTCGCGAGCATCGAATACCAGCACCACTTCTCCCGCGGGATTGCGCTGCGCTTCCACCTGGATCTCCGCGAAACGGCCTGTGTTATAGAGCGCCTGCACGGACTGCCTTACTTTGTATCGATCAAGCGGTTCATTCATTTTCTGCGGCAGAATGGAAAGCAGGCTTCCCGGGTCATCGATTCCTGCGCCGTTTACCCGAATCATTGCCACCCTGAGTCCCTGCAAGCTATTGAGGCCACTCGAGAGTTGTAACCCTGCGGGTGCGCCGGCGGGCGAGGAGGTGGGCTCAGGTGCCCGCGCCTGACCGTTAGGTATCGGGGCAGCTATTGTGTTGGCCGGCGGAGCGGTTTCATTGGTGTTTTGAGGCGGGGAACTGTCTTGACTCTGAGCACAGGACAGACCCAGACAGAGCACGACCATCAGGCACACTGATCGGCAGCGCGGCAATACAAGCCCCTTAATTTGAGGTCGCTTTGTGTAGTTCGATGGCAGCAGATTGGACCTAAGTTGCACGCAAGCTTTTTAGAGCATTGTAAGCTGCCTGCGACCAAACGCATAAAACCCTTTGGCTTCAAACACCTATAATAAATGTGGCATGAATTTTGAGGATCGATACTCGCGCCAGGTGCTTTTTCCCGGGATCGGACCGGAAGGACAGCAGCGCCTGGCCAAGGGGCGAGTCGCTATTGTTGGTTGCGGCGCGACCGGGGCGTGCGTTTCCGGTCTGCTGGCCCGGGCAGGCGTGGGGCATTTAACGATTATCGATCGGGACTATGTTGAGCCAAGCAACCTTCAGCGCCAGTCGCTCTTCGATGAAGCCGATGCGGCTGAGTCGCTGCCCAAAGCGGTAGCGGCTGGACGCAAGATCGCTGCTTTCAATTCTGAGGTCCAAGTAAAGCCGGTTGTGGCCGATCTGACGCCGGAAAACATTGAATCGCTTCTTGCTGAAGCCGATTTGATTCTGGACGCAACCGACAACTTTGAAACCCGTTACCTCATCAATGATTTCGCTGTAAAACACGGCAAGCCCTGGATTTATGCCGCCGCCGTGGCTGGCTACGCCGTCACAATGAATGTGATTCCGGGAGAAACGGCTTGCCTGGCCTGCGTTTTCCCGGCCCCGCCGGAGGGGACTATTGAAACCTGTGACACAGCGGGAATTCTGAACAGCGCAGTCAACCTGATTGGATCGATTCAGTCCACCGAGGCAATTAAACTTCTGGTGGGAGCAAAAGACAAGCTGCGAAAGACCTTGCTTTCCTTTGACGTATGGAACAACGAGCAGGCGGAGATTGCTGCCGGCCGACCCCGACCAGGCTGCCAGACTTGTGAAAAGCGAGAATTTATTCATCTGGCGGGAGAGCGCAGGCCGCAGATCACGTTGTGCGGAAGGAACTCAGTGCAAATCCATGAGCGCAACCGTCCTGTCGATTTCGCTGAAATGTCAGCCCGCCTGGGCGTCCACGGGACAGTGAAGCACAACGCTTTTGTGCTTAAGTTTTGGCGTGAACCTTTTGAGATGACTCTTTTTCCCGATGGCCGGGCCATCATCAAAGGGACGAATGACACATCCGTGGCGCGCAGCCTATATGCCCGTTTTGTGGGTAGCTGATCATCGTATTGTCGCAGTACTCTGGCATCCTCTGTTTACCTCTGAGTAATCCAAGTTATTGGATACAAAGTCAGAGGTGATCTATGTCGCGCGGAACTCTACTCATCGCTGCGCTAACTGTGTTTTCGGCTGTGTTTGGTCAAGGCCAGACAGCCACTCCGTCCACAACAACTGCGCCGGCCAACGAACCGTTTGGAGGTCCGATACTCGTGACCCCTTCCGCAGCCTTTCCGAATCCGGTGCCCACCGCCGGCATCAGTGTTGCTGGCCGCGCTGGTATCAGCAATGCGACGAACGGAAGCGACGTGACGACCGGCTCAGCCAATCCGGGGATAGGGCTGGCCACACCAGGCGCGTCTTTTTCCGAGCCAACAGCGCCTTCATCCGGCGTAACAGACCAAGCGCAGACAGATCTTGGGGCTTCCACTCTTGTGCGAGGACCTTCTGATGAATCTGGATCAAGTACAAGGGGAGCTTCTGAGGCGTCGGGACCGAGCACCATCAGCCTGGCCGAAGTGTCAAACCGATACAAAGCTGAAAAAGGCACGCGCAATGCGAAGGTCCTGGGTAACGAAGATGTACAGGCAATGTTGAACAACAAAAGCGGCGTGACCATGGCAAAAAATATGCCTCCGCTTGGATCAGGAGCGTTGGAACAAGGAGGATCGGCACCGAGCACGGATACCCAGTCCGCTACTCAGAGCGCGCAGGCAAACCAGCAGAACGGTGCGACGAAATCTTCGGCGAGCCAGCCGGCACAAAATGCAGCCACTGGCCAGGCGGGCACAACTCAACCTGCAGCTAATGGCCAATCTGCTGACAATGGCGTAAGCGCGGAAAATTCCACCACGCCACAAATCAACCAGAAACAGCAGTCCAACGACGCGCAAGGCAGCCGCCGTCTACCCGCGACAGCAACGTTCTTGCCCCTATTGGGTTTGTTGGGCTTGGTGAGCGGAGGAATAGGGCTCTGGTTCCGGAAATTTCGGAATTAGGAGGTACTTAGCTGAATGGGACTTGCCGCATTCAGCAGTTAAGATGTTGGGCCTTCGGCAACCGGTGCAGTGGATGGAGCCGCGGCTTCTGCCGCTTTTCCGTGATTGATTACGTCCTTAAGTTCTTTACTAGGTTTGAAATAAGGGATTTTCTTAGCGGGCACTTCCACGCGCGCGCCCGTTTTCGGGTTGCGGCCCACACGAGGCTTGCGCTGCCGAGTCCGGAAACTGCCAAAGCCGCGGATCTCAATTTTGTCGCCGGAGCGCAGAGAGCGGACCACGCTGTCAAAAATAGTTTCCACGATAATTTCGCTGTCTTTGCGTGTCAGCTCTGCCAGGCGTGAAACCTCTTCAATCAAATCGGCTTTGGTCATGGCTTTTATTCCACCTGAAATAGGCTTCCGCGTCAAGAACCGTTTTGCTTACAGCGAGATACACACTTTCGGGTGCCACCGGCGTTCCGGGTCGGCGCGAAACCTGAAATATCCCTAAGTTCAGCCTTTAGGGGAATAACCGGGAACGATCACCCGCAAGCCCCGTGGGATAAGTCCAATCTGTACAGGTGTTTGCCCGGCGCAATCACCATCAGCATAGATATCCAGCTTGAGCTCCGTGTCGATCGTGATCTGACTGGTCTTAAAGTATTCCACTTGCTTAAGCCGCAGATGTTCGCCGAAAAAGATCGTTGGCACCCAGCAAAGCAATTTGAGCTTGTTCATCTTGTTGACCAGGCAAATGTCCAGCAGCCCGTCATCAAGCGTGGCTTGCGGAGTGACTTCCATCCCGCCGCCATAGCTGCGGGCATTTCCCACGGCAATAAAAAATGCCGACCGCTGCATCTTGCTTCCCTCGGCCGTTATGTTCATTTCCACAGGCTTGAACGCGATCAAAGACTGCAAAGCGGCGAGTACATATCCGCCTCGGCTTTTTAGCCATCGCGGCATCCGATTGGTGCGCGCATTGGCATCTGCGTCCATTCCCAAGCCAGCCACGCAACAGAAGAACGTTTCCTGGCCGCCCGAGCGAATCACACCTAGATCAATCTCTTTGACGTTTTTTACTTCACCTTTTTTCCCTTGGGCGCAAAATTGCTGCCATGCCTGCAATGCAGTTGCTACGCTACGGATTCCCAACGCTTTAGCAAAATCATTGCCGCTGCCCGTGGGCACCACCAGCATAGGGATTTTCTGCCGATGGAGCTGCGGAAGGTGACGGTGGACTGTCCCGTCGCCCCCGAAAATGAGCGCAGCAGAAACGTTTTCAGTTGGATCCAGAGTGTCTTGAATTTTAATCTCGACGCCGCTGCTTCTGAACCGATCGACTGTCTTTGGCGATACGTCTGGGTGAAGCAGTGCAGCTGCAATCATGAGGAAGAGGATGACTTGTGTGGCACAGGCACTCTTGCCTGTGACTCTTGCGACTCCTGCGTCCACACCCACTCATACTCACCAGGTCTGGATGTAAGTCCCGGATTTATTGGATTAGCGATGATGTAATCCAACTTGTTGTGAAATTCTCCGGCTCGCATAATGCGGTCAAAGGATTCGTCTTGCCAAAGTTGGCCTCTTCTTCCTAGTCGTTTGTTGATGTTGCGAGCTGATGCTCCCTTGATGCCCTTCATGATCTCTGCCAGTGAAAACGGCTCGCCACGTTCGTTCTCGAGCGCAGTAAACAGAAGGTGAACATGGGGCATAATCACACAAGCATGAAGCTCGACTCTTCTGCCGTTCTCGAAGAGGCAGTGCTTCAATGCAATCGATCTCGTCGTTGGTGGCAGATATGAAACTCCCCAGGCGCGAAAAGTCACGAAATATGTCGCATTTAAGCTTTCAATGTGCGGCAGGTTTCTTCTGTAAAAATGCATTCCCAGACCTTGTCCGCTGAATTTTTACTAAAAAACCAGGTTTTGTGGCACAGACACTCCTGTCTGTGCCTGCGTCCTTCTTGGTCAATTCAAGCACAGGCAGGAGGCCTGTGCCACAAACCTTAGATTGCTGCTTGTTAGATAAACTTAATGCGTTTTATCTTTCTGCCTACTTTTAAAATAAATTCATCGCTTAATGGTCGATTCCAGATTAGTGCATGGTCATCAACTATTTTTTCATCGATCTTTACTGCATTCTGCTTCCTTTTTCGTTGAGCATCGGTCGCTGAATCTGCAAGGCCAGCTTTCACAATCAATTTATCCATTTTGACAATGCCCGGATATGGTGACTGATCAGCCTCCGAACCAGATCGTACCTCTGCAAAGATGATAGCCTGGCTTTCCACATTCTCCGGCACCTCGTCCTTCTGAAATTGCTTTGCCCAATTCGCATCCGCTGCTGCAGCGGCTTGTTCTCCATGGAAATCCTGGGCGATTCTGCGGGCCAGCGCCTTCTTCAATTGCATCGGGTGCTGTTGGCCAGATGCCGCATCGGCTTTCATCTGCTCAATTTCGGGCACCTTAACGTCTGTCAGCAGCTCATAGTATCTCCACATCAGCTCGTCTGATATGGACATGACTTTGCCGTAAATCTCCTGTGTCGGCTCGCTAATGCCAATGTAATTTCCATAGGACTTCGACATTTTCTGCACGCCGTCCGTGCCTTCCAGGATGGGCATCGTGAGGATGATTTGTGAAGGCTGCCCATAATCCTTCTGGAGCACGCGTCCCATCAGCAAATTAAATTTTTGGTCGGTGCCGCCCAGTTCCACATCGGCTTCCAGAGCGACAGAATCATATCCCTGGCAGATGGAATACAACAGCTCATGAATAGCGATAGGCTTTTCTTCCTGGAAGCGCTTATGAAACTCCTCACGCTCCAGCATTTGTGACACGGTAAATTTCGCGGCGAGCCGGATAAAATCCTCCGCCGACATTTTGGAAAACCAGCGCGAGTTGAAGTCCACTACTGTCTTCTGCGAATCAAGAATCTTGAAGACCTGCGCTTTGTAGGTCTCGGCATTGCGGTCGATATCGGCGCGCGTAAGCGGCGGACGCGTAACGGAACGACCGGTTGGATCGCCGATCATCCCCGTGAAATCACCGATCAGAAAAATCACGGTGTGGCCCAGATCCTGAAAGTGCTTCAGCTTGCGAATGAGCACCGTGTGGCCGACGTGCAGGTCAGGGGCCGTAGGATCAAAGCCGGCTTTTACGCGCATCGGCTTGCCGGTCTTCAGGGAGTGCTCCAGGCGTTCGCGCAGTTCGCGTTCATGGATGATCTCCGCTGCGCCCTTCTTGATGTAAGCCAGTTGTTCTTCAACAGGAGGAAAGTTTGGCATGCGAGTCAATTATAGAGAACTGCTTCGTTCAATTTGGTAATTGAGTAATTTGGTAAATGGGTAATTGAAGAACCAGCAATGCTATTTGCCTTCGATTACCAAATTACCAACTTACCCAATTATCAAATCCGCAATACCGCATTCGGCTTCCAAAAGCTATCTTCCACTCGATCCGAATCCACCCGCCTTTCGGCTGGATTCATTCAGATCTTCAACTACCTGCACTTCGTCAGTCAGCACAGGGTAGGGGATCAGGTTGGCGATCTTATCTCCAGCGCGGATGGTCGCCGGCAGGTCGCTCAAATTCTCCATCAGCACTTTGATTTCGCCGCGATAGCCGGCGTCGATGACTCCGCCGGTCAGCACCAAGCGTCGTGCGGCCATAGATGACTTGTCCCGCAAGAGCGCACCCATCGGCTCACCCGAAGGCGATGTGCATTCGATAGCAATGCCGGTTGAGACAATGGCATGGCCCCGACCTTCCAGCGTCACGGTCTCAGCCGAATAGATGTCATATCCCAGGTCTTCTCCCGGATGCGCAACGGTTGGGGCTTTAGCAGATGGCGACAAAAGCTTTACGCTTAACACCTACTTGCCCTCCGCGCGAACGTGGCGTCGCACAACCGTTCTGCCTTGAATCTCTACCTCGCCGGAAAGCAAGAGCGCAATCGCCTCTGAGTATGCCGTGTGCTCCTGCTCTAATATCCTGGCTGATAACGTATGCACGTCGTCGCCATCCAGCACAGGCACAGTCTTCTGCAGAATGATTGCGCCGTGGTCCAAATGTTCATCGACAAAATGCACGGTGCAGCCGGTGACCTTTACGCCGTATTCCAGCGCCTGCTTCTGCGCGTCCATGCCCGGAAATGCCGGCAGCAACGATGGATGAATGTTGATGATGCGATTGGGAAAGGCTCGTATGAATTCCGGGGAGAGCAGGCGCATGTATCCGGCCAGGCAGATCAAATCCACCTGCGCATGCTTCAAAGCCACAATCACATCGGCATCGTGCTCCTCACGAACGCGGCCTTTTGAAGGGATTAATTGTGCGTTCAAGCCGCGGCGCTTTGCGGACTCAAGCCCAGGAGCATCAGCGCGGTTGGAAATTACAATTGCGATTTCCGCGTGAAGTTTTCCAGCCTTGATGGAATCCGCAATGGCTTCAAAATTTGAGCCTCGGCCGGAAAGCAGGATTCCCAGTTTTTTGGTCACGGCCATTATGCGTAATGCACTGTGCGGTCGCCTTTGGCGATCCGCCCGATGAGATATGCTTTCTCGCCCATTTTCTCGATCATCGACTGTACGCGCTTGAATTTCTTTGCCGGTACCACCAGCACCATACCGACGCCCATATTGAAGGTCCGCATCATGTCGTCCTGTGGAACGTTGCCAATGTGCTGCATATGCTTAAACACCGGCAGGACAGGCCATGTGCCCATTTCCACCACCGCTCCGGTGCCTTTGGGAAGCACGCGCGGTAAATTGTCTGTAATACCGCCGCCAGTAATGTGCGCCATGGCGTGAACCAGTTCAGCCGCAATCAATTTCTTCAGCACCGGCCAGTAGCTCTTGTGCGTGTGCATGAGTTCGGCGCCGGCTTTTGCCTTCATTTCATTCACGTAGGTATCCGGCGTGTATTTGGCGATATCAAAAAACAATTTGCGCGCCAGAGAGTAACCATTCGTGTGCAAACCATTCGATGGTAATCCCACCAGAACGTCTCCAACTTCAACGTTTTCGCCGGTAATAATTTTGCTTTTTTCCACCACGCCGACAATGAATCCAGCCAGATCGTATTCGCCTTTAGGATAGAAACCCGGCATCTCAGCCGTTTCTCCGCCGATGAGCGCACAGCCGTTGTGCCGGCAAGCATCGGCCATCCCTTCAATAATCTTTTCGGCAATTTCCGGATCGAGCGAGCCGGTAGCCAGATAGTCCATAAAAAACAGCGGAGTAGCGCCCTGCACGGCAATGTCATTCACGCAATGGTTTACCAGGTCCCCGCCTACGGTGTGATGCAGGTTCATCATGAACGCGACTTTGAGCTTGGTGCCGACGCCATCCACGCTGGAAACCAGTACGGGATCGCGAAACTTTTTCTTGTCAATGGCGAACATCCCGCCAAAGCCGCCGATTTCGCTTACCACTCCCGGAGTAAACGTGCGGTGGGCGAGATATTTAATGCGCTGCTTGGCGCGGTCGGCGCGATCAATATCGACACCGCTATCGGCATAGGTGATGGAAGTCTTTTTCAAAAGCAAAGGTCCGTTTGTATTTATTATTGCGGGCACCAGAAGCGTCGGAGTGCTTTATTTTAGCATTGCAGGGGCATGGCCGCGAATCAACACGAATCAGCAGAATTCCTGTTACTTTTTTTGAAATTCGTGCCTATTCGCGTGCATTCGCGGCTAAGTTATTTTGAAAGCTCTTTCCCAACTGAGTCCAGCACGCCATTGATGAACTGGACGGATTCCGGGGCAGAAAATTTGCGCGCGATCTCCAGCGCTTCATTGATCACCACCGGCCGGGGCGTGTGATGCGGGCCCAGAAACTCTGCCACTCCGGTACGTAAAACATTGCGATCCACGGCGGCCATGCGCTCCATGCGCCAATGCTGCGCGTGCTTTTGGATCAACTCATCAATTTCCTGCTGACGGTCAACCGCCACCTGGAAAATATCGTCGGCAAAGTTGCGCGTGTCTTCGTCCACTTCTCCGCGTTCTGACCAGAAGGTTTTTTTCACGTGCTCCGGGGCTTGCTTGCCCATGTCCCATTGGAAGAGCATCTGTAAACATAGCTCTCGAGATTTACGTCGGGTTCCCATTATGGACGGCCTTTGCTCTTCTTCTTTTTGGCAGCAGTTTTCTTCGTCGCACGTTTTTGCGTTTTCCGCTGCAGGCTCACCATCTCGACGGCGGAGATAGCCGCTTCAAAACCTTTATTGCCAGCCTTCAGCCCCGCGCGATCCAAAGCCTGCTCCAGATTCTCGCAGGTCAGCACTCCGTATGTGTGCGGCACGCCAGTTTCCTGGGCGGACTGCCCAATGCCGCGCGTAACTTCAGTGGAGATATGTTCATAGTGAGTGGTCTCGCCGCGAATCAGGCAGCCCAGCGTAACGATGGCATCATACTTTCCGCTCTGCGCCAGTGTGCGTGCCTGTGAAGGAATTTCAAATGCGCCCGGCACGCGCACGACCCCGATATCTTCTTTACGGCACCCGCTGCGGCGCAGTGCGTCCAGCGCGCCTTGCAGCAGGCGTTCGGTAATGAACGAATTCCAGCGGCTCACCACCACCCCAAATCGCATGCCACGAGCGTTGAGATCACCTTCAACAGCATCTTCTGCCGGCCGATTTTTCTGCCAAAAAAGAACTTTCGCTCCCCTGGCAGGTTCCGCTACAAGGAACCGCGAATCCCACGCCGTCTGTCGGATATCTGCGGACGCTTTCACGTTTTCCTTTGCCAGCAGGTCGCGAATCGAATCCAGGTCCGTGACCTCAACCCAGATATCGGCATGGGTGGTTTCCAATCCCTCAACAAACTCAATCTGTCCCAGCGGGGCCTTGAATGGTGCCGCCTGCCCGCGCGCGGTCTTCCACGGAGTTCCACGCTCGAATCCCATCGCGTCAAATAGTTTGCTGAGCGCCTTGAATTCTTTAGTGCCGGCGACATGGCGGATTGTGGTTATGCCCTTGATCATTCGATCCAATCACTCAACGTGTGTTCGACAACTCATTCTATCGAACCTGGACCTGAGGGATCTTCCGGAGGTTTGTATTCTTTGAGCAGCTCTTTGGCCAACTCAACATCCTGCTGCGCAACCTGCAGCCGCACGCCGCCGATAATTTCACTGGTCAGCGGATGAACGCGATGCATGTGCTCATCGCACAGGAAACAGTCTACGCCACACGAGTCCAGCAGGCCCTTCGCGATGTCCGCCTCATGCAGGTTATAGAAAACGGCGGCAGTGGCGAGCTTATCTGGTTCCCAGTCTGGATGCATGCTATTTGCCCTGGAAATTGGCCGCGCGTTTTTCCAGAAAAGCCGTGGTGCCTTCGCGCTTGTCTTCTGTCGCGCAGCACATGCCAAACAACGTGGCTTCAAGAAAGAGGCCTTCAGGTAAAGTCATGTTCATGCCCTGGGTTACGGCTTCCATGCAGTATTGGATCGCCAGCGGAGCCATGCCAATGATCTTTTGCGCGATCTCTTCAGCGCGCGGAATCAGCCGGTCCGCCGGGACTACTTCATTCACCAGCCCGATGCGATGCGCTTCCTGCGCGGTGATCATTTCTCCGGTGAGAAGAATTTGCATGGCCAATCCAGTGCCGACCAGACGCGGTAACCGTTGCGTGCCGCCATAGCCGGGAATAAGGCCAAGCTTTACTTCAGGCTGGCCCAGCTTTGCTTTTTCACTGGCAATGCGCATGGTACACGCCATGGCGATCTCGCATCCGCCGCCCAGAGCGAAACCATTGATGCAGCCGATCACTGGTTTACCGAGGTTCTCAATGAGATCAAGCGTGGCCTGGCCCTTATGCGTGTAGGCCTTGGCCTGGACGGGATCGTTCTTCGCCAGCTCATTGATGTCGGCCCCGGCGACAAACGCTTTCTCTCCTCCGCCGGTCAGGATGACGACGCGAGTCTGCTGGTCGTCTTTTAATTCGCTAAAGACCTGCCACAGCTCCTGCATGGTGGCCATGTTCAGCGCGTTCAGGACTTTTGGCCGGTCAATAGTGACGTAGGCGATCTGATTTTTCTTTTCGAGTTTGAGATTTTCGAGAGTCATCAAAAAAAACCTTATTACCGCGGATTTGCGCGGATCACGCGGATAAGAATCTTGATCAGCGTTTATCCGCGTTCATCCGCGGTTAAAATTTTTGCGGGACAGGATTCGAAGGATCGGCGTAATCATAAAAACCCTTGCCGCTCTTGCGGCCGTACCAGCCCGCCATCACCAGCCGCTTGAGCAATGGCGGCGAGGCAAAGCGGCGTTCACGGAACTCTTCAAACATGACTTGAGAAATGTAATACGTGGTGTCCAGGCCCACGAAATCCAGCAGCGTGAATGGGCCCATGGGATAGCCGCATCCCAGCTTCATGGAACTATCGATGTCTGGAATGGAGCCGACACCTTCTTCATAGGCGCGAATCGCATCCAGCAAATAGGGAACAAGCAGACGGTTCACGATGAAGCCGGTCTTGTCGCTCGTCCGCACAGGGACTTTGCCCAGGTTCTGGCCGAAGCGGTAGGCCGTCTCAAAAGCTTCGTCACTGGTGGCAATGGTGCGCACCACCTCAACCAGCTTCATCAGCGGCACGGGATTGAAGAAATGCAGTCCCACAAAGCGATCGGCGCGCTTGGTGGCGGCGGCAACCTCGGTAATGGAGATGGAAGACGTGTTGCTGGCAAAAATCGCATCCTGCTTCACAATGCGGTCGAGTTCCGCGAACGTTTTCTTCTTCTCTTCCACATTTTCGATGATGGCTTCAATGATGATGTCACAATCGGCCAGCGCCTCCGGCTCGCGGATTGCGCCGTTCAGGCGGCGACGGACAATATCCACCGGCTCCTTGAGCGTGCCTTTTTCGGCAAACTTGGCCAGCGACTTCTCAATCCCGGCAAAACCCTTATCAAGAAATTTCTGGTCCTGCTCCAGCACGGTTACTTCATAACCGGCAACGGCGCTGACTTGGGCAATGCCTGAGCCCATGAGGCCACAACCGAGTACGCCAACTTTCTTAATAGTCATTCCAACTCCTTAAGCATTCAGCAATCAGTTCTCAGCTCTGAAACAGCAACGTATGCCCAATGAAAACCTTGAAACACAGAGGAACGGAGGAAACGGAGGAGTTGGGATTTTTGATTCTATTTCCTCTGCTTACTCCTTTCCTCCGTGTTTCAAAGGTTTGTTGGGACACCAAAGAAGGCTGACGGCTGAGTGCTAACTGCTGACTGCTACCGCTGCAAATTCTCCACAATCATCGCAATGCCCTGGCCGCCGCCGATGCATGCAGTGGCCAAGCCGTACAGAGCTTTGCGACGGCGCAGTTCGTGCAGCAGGGTGATCACCAGCCGCGTCCCTGTCGCTCCCAGAGGATGTCCCAGCGCAATCGCGCCGCCATTCACGTTCACTTTGTTGCGATCCAAGCCAAGCTCTTTTTCGACTGCAAGGTACTGGCCGGCGAATGCTTCGTTAACTTCGATCAGATCAATCTCGTCCAGCTTGAGCCCGGCCTTCTTAAGAGCCGCGCGCGTTGCAGGAACAGGGCCGCTGCCCATGATTTTCGGATCCACTCCGGCAATTCCCCAGCTCACGATGCGCCCCATCGGCTTCACGCCGCGTTTCTCAGCCTGATCAAGCGTCATCATCACAACCGCCGCGCCACCGTCAACGATCCCGCTGGCATTGCCTGCCGTAACTGTTCCGTTCTTGCCAAAAGCAGCCTTCAGCTTGGCCAAGCCTTCCATCGTTGTCTCGGGGCGCAGGTGATCGTCTTTCTCAAACATCTCGCCCGTGGGTTCGCCTTTGCGATTCTTGAGCGCCACCGGGACAATCTCTTCCGCCAGCCGGCAAGCCTTTTGCGCCGCGCCTGCTTTTTGCTGCGACTGAAGAGAGAATTCATCCATGTGCTGGCGCGTGATGCCCTGCTGCTCGGCGTAAAGCTCGGCCGTGTTGGCCATGTAAAGACCGCAATAAGTGTCCAGCAGGGCGACCATGAGCGAATCTTCCAGCTTGCCTTCACCCAGGCCTAGCCCCCAGCGCGCGCCCCGAACAACGTGAGGCGCCTGTGACATGGATTCCATACCACCGGCGAGCACGGTGGTGGCCTCTCCCAATTGGATCATCTGCGCGGCATTCACCAGCGACTGCATGCCTGAACCGCAGAGACGGTTCACCGTGAGCGCAGGAGTTTCAAGCGGCAATCCGGCTTTTAAAGCAACGTGCCGTGCCCCATAAAGCGAGTCGCCGGATGTTTGCTGCGCGTTGCCGAACACGGCATGGTCAAATTCCTTGGGATCGACGCCCGAGCGACGGATCGCCTCCTGGCTTGCGACGGCTGCCAGATCCATGGCGGTGAAGTCGCGCAATTTGCCGCAATAGCGGCCCATGGGTGTGCGCGCGCCGCTTACGATTGCAATGTCTGTAGCTTGTGCCATATGAGAAACCTACTGTATGAAGAGTTTGATCGAACAGGGCAAACTCCTAAGTTTATCAGTGGGCAAGCGGGCGAGCAATCGAGCGCCGACACAAGACTGCGTCTGCGGCTGCTCGCTCACAGACGTGATTCACCCTGGAGGCACGGTGGTGGGGCGGAAAAAGGTAGGTGAGTCTCTTGCGCATTGGGCAGCGGCTTGCCGACCGGAATCGGCTCTTCCCGGTATAGGCGGATAGTATTGCGAACTGCGGAAATCACCATAATCAGCAACATGCCGGAAATGCCGAGCGTGCCGGCGACATCGAAAAGCCGGTGAGCGCGGCCGAAAAGATGCACCGTGGACTTCCACAACACCGCAAGATTGCCGATGGAGAGCAGGATGCGTAATTCCGTGGGCCCCATTTTGTAATAAGAGATCTTGAAGTCGCCCACGGCGTAGGTAGCCAGATAGATCTCTACTGACAACATGAGATAAGCGATCAGCAACCCCATCGCGACTGCCGGGGACATATATCCGGAAAGCGCGAGTCCGCCCAGCAAGAAGAATGCGCTGAAGGCGTCGACAATATGATCGACGTAAAAGCCATACCGTGGACGTGAGTGATCGCGAAAGCGGGCCAGCGTTCCGTCCAGCGAGTCACCCAGCCAATTGAGCGCCAGGCAAAGGACAACCAACACTAACCCGAAGCGGTTACTAGCCGACCACCAATAAGCCGCGCCGGCCGCCGCCATTGAAAGCAAGCCGAGCAGGGTCAGATGGTCAGAGTTAATCCACGCAGGAGTTCGGGCAGCCAGCCAGATCAGGGCACGTTTTTCTGCGTTGGCAAGGAAGCTTTGCTGGATCCGTTTGGCTTCGCGAAATCCCGGGTTCTTTGACCGGATATTGGGAATGGTTTGATTGGATGGCCAATGGTTGAGCATTTGAAATCACCTCAGATTCATGATTCGCCTGCGACCGGAGCGCGATTGCAAAAGCCTTTCGGAAGGATCTGCGCTTTCCGCCAAATCCCGCCCCTGTCGCTTGCTATGACGGCACAATGCTCCCGGACGAAATCAATCGGCAATGCACGCCTGCTCAACTGCGGGTAAAACCGAGGTCAACAGGTAAGCTGATGAAAATAAGGTTATTTAGCGAGGCTCACGATCAGAAAACCGAGCCAGTTGAGGTCAGAAAAGCCGCTCGGCAATGCCGGCGAAAGGTGCGCAGCATGGTACGGGGTTGAAAAATATCCTTGAGCAGCGGGAACGCAGGCAGCAGAATGAGAAACCGTGTTCACTTATAAAGGCGTCGACCATATTGCGCTGGTAACGAAAAAACTCGCCGTCATGAAGATCTTTTATATGGAGAACCTTGGAATGGCCCTGGAGTACGAGGGCAAATCAAAAGCCGGCTATAACGTGGTGACGTTCAGGGCGGGGGATTCGCTCATTGATTTGTTTGAAGCTTCGCCCACAAACCCGGCACCGACGGCTAACTTGAGCGAAGAGCACATCTGTCTATCTGCCACCGGATCAAGTATTTACGACGTTATTGCCACGTTCAAACGCAAAGGGATGGATCCCTCGCCGGCGGAGGTCAACAGCGGTTCGAAAGGGAAAGGGCTTTCTACCTGGGTACGCGATCCGGACGGTCACAAGATCGAAATCAAGATGGATTAATTGACGCGAACGGCAAAAGCTGTATGATGGGCACCTTAGTTTTGCACCGAGATTTGTGCAGGGCGGCGCTTGCAGTTGAGCGGGCAAAGCCCAGAAAAATCAGCTGGGGCATGCACTTTCTGGTTGGTACATGTCCTAATACGATCTTGCCATGTACTAAGTAAAAGCTTCTAATCACAACTGTTTGAGTTAGTCAGTACGGCAACAGAAAAATTAAAGACCAGTTGGCGAACCCTCAATCCGTCCCCCGAGTCGCCGATGCTCTAGATTTCTCCAGGAGAGTTTATGCAGATCGGTGTCTACGGTTGTGGTTATCTGGGAACTGTAGTGGCTGCGTGTCTGGCCGATTTTGGCGTGCCCGTGACAGCGTACGGAAGCGATTCGGTCAATACCACGTTGTTGGCCAGCGGCATTTTACCCTTCCATGAAAAGAATTTAAGTGACATTGTCCGCCGCGGCGTTCGCTCCGGGCGGCTCATGTATTCCACGCATCTCCAGTCGATGGTACAGCGCGCCGAAATCATCTATCTGGCGGAAGACGCTAACCGGGACATGGAAGCGATCTCGATGGAAATTGCCAATTACTGTGATCACGGTCAGATTCTGGTCCTGGTGACACCTGTACCAGTGGGCACGGCGCATAGGATTGAAGAACGCCTGAAGGCTTCCGGAAAGAACATCACGGTAGTGTCCCATCCGCTGTTCCTGTCTGAAGGCTGCGCGGTGGAAGACTTCAACTGGCCAGACAGAATCGTGCTGGGAACAACTTCAAACGCGGCCGTGACTTCGCTGAAAGCTCTTTATCGTCCCTTGGTGATGCGCGGCGTGCCGGTGATTGTAACCAGCCATCAAACAGCGGAGCTGGTGCGTGAAGCTTCAACGGCATTCCTGGCGACAAAAGTTTCTTTCATCAATGAACTTTCAAGTTTGTGCGAACGCATCAATGCCGATGCGGTTGATCTTTCTCTGGCGTTGGGACTGGACAAGCGGATCGCGCCGCGGTCATTGCAGCCTGGGTCGCTGGGTGGAAGCTTTACCGAATCGGACATGGACTCACTGGCCAACTTGGCGGCTGGTTCAGGCGTGTCACTCAAGATCCTGAGCGCGGCGCGTGAAGTGAACCAGGAATTCTGCGGACGCATCATGCGGAAAATCAACAGCGCCATGGGCTCAGTGGAAGGCAAGCAGGTCGGACTGCTGGGACTGGCATTCAAGCCCAATACAAATTCCGTTGTCAGTTCGGGCTCCATCCGCCTGGCGCGCAGCCTGATGGAAAGCGGCGCGCACGTGAAGGCCTATGACCCCATTGCAATGCCGGACGCGCAGCAGGAGCTGAGCGGCAACGTGCGCTATTGCGATTCAGCTTATTCCGTGGCGGAAGGCGCGGACGCGCTGGTTCTGGGCACAGGCTGGCCGGAATTCCGCACACTGGATTTTGACCGCATTCGGCGCATCATCCGCCACCCCGTGGTTGTGGATACCAAAAACCTGCTTGACGGTCCACGCATGAAAGCCCTGGGCTTTGAGTATATGGGCGTTGGCCGCGGCGCATAGCTTCAATCATCATTAACGTGAAAGCCCCTGCTTTATGGCAGGGGCTTTTTGCTTGGGTAAACAAATTGGGACCGAATCCTCACGACGCTAAAGCCAATCAGTGTGCGCTGTCTTTTCCCAGACTGATGTTGCGCCAGAGTGTGCCATCAGCCAAGCTCATGGCGCCTTTCAGCCGTGTGCCGCGCAGGGCAAGATGAACTGCACCTTTGGGTAGCTGGCAGCTCAACTCTTGCTTTTCTGGCGCAAAAACACAATCAAACGTTCCCATGTTGACAGGCTGCCCATTAACGATCTTGTCGCCCTGCACTGAATAGTGATTTGGCTGGTCTAGCTTCTTGATGCGGTACAACGACTTTTCATCGACACAAGCACTGGGGCGCACCAGACAAGTGGAGTCGCCGCGCCAATTGCCGACGAGAGCATCGTCAGTAGGGGTTGTGGCAATTGCGACAGCGATGATAAGAAGTGGCGCGTTCATTTGCATTTAGACGGGAGGGCAACACAAATTGTGAGCAGGGCATTCGTGTGCAGCCCGTCGGGAGCGAGCTGAATTTTTTAGACTACCCGGCGCTTGAGGATTGCTGAGCAATTTCAGCCTTACACTGCTCCGACGATTCGCTTTCCGAGGTTACGTCGTTCTTGCCACCTCATACAGATATTCCACGTAGGACATCACTGCGCCGTCGATGCCCTTTACTTGTGGATTGCTGGATTCGACCACGTAGTATTCATTGGGAGCATGCGCGCCGCTGCCGTGGCCTAGGCCAAAGTGTCCGGCGGGCAGGCGCAAAGGATCGCCGGTGAAGACATAGCCCGGCCATGAGCCGGCAAGTCGCGGCATTACGATGGGATCAATTCCGTTGCGTTTGTAAACGGCGTGTTCCGCGCGGACCAGTGCGGCGTCAGCCGGGGTAGAAGTAGGATCATAGCCGCCGGTCATGTTCACTTCGATGTCGCCAAAGCCGTTTTTGGCCAAGTGCGCTTTGAGCGCGGCCAGCGCGCCGTCTGCGGTCATGTCCGGCACCAGGCGCATGTCCATCTTGGCTACGGCACGATGCGGCAGGACGGTTTTTCCGCCCGGGCCGGTGTAGCCGCCTACAAGCCCTTCAATATTTACCGTCGGCTTGGAAACCAGCAGTTCCAGTGATCCCTCAAAACTCACGTCATGTACCCAATGCTCCACGCCCATCTGCTTCATCACGGCTTTTTCGTCGAGCCGCCGCGCCGCTTCCGCCACCATAGCCTTCTCCTGCGCGGAGATAGGGCGCGCCTTATCGGCAAAGCCGGCAATCGCAGGATCATTGCCGTCGGCAGAGACCAATGTGTTCAGCGCTTTTACCAGATGCCATGCGGGTGAATCGAGCCGTGCCTTGTTGCTGGAATGGATGTCCTCCTTAGGACCGCGACCCCACTTCTCACCGCTGGAAACCAGTTCAAGTTCCACTACGCCCTTTGCGCCTAAAAATGCCGTAACTTGTCCGTCAGGATCTTGTGAGGCAAACGGCATAAAAATTCCCACTGTTTTCTTCAGCGCAGCCAGCACTTCCGGCCTGCGGACGACCTGGGGAAAATGCGGTGAGCCGATCTCTTCTTCGCCTTCGGCGACCAGAACAAAATTGACCGGCAGCTTGTGGCCTGCGCCACGGATAGCATGCAGCGCCGCCAGGAATGTAGCTTCAGGCCCTTTCTGATTCACCGCGCCACGCCCAACCACAACTTTGCCAAAGCCGGGTTTGTCCACAATGCGCGCCTCCCAAGGGGGTGAGGACCATTCCGAGGGATCAACCTGCTTTACGTCATACATGAAGTAAAGCCCAAGAGTTTTAGGAGCGCCTGCGTCCAAGGTGGCAAAGATTCCCGGCTGGCCATCGGTGGGGATCTTAGTGACCTGCTGGAATCCGGCACCGCGCAGCATCTGCATGGTGAGTTCGCAGCCTTCATTCATGCCGCGATTTTCCGCAGCGATGGAAGGCTGCTTGATCCATGTCTGCATGCGCTGCACGGTTTCATCATGCCGTTTAGCGATCTCAGCGCGAATCGGAGCAAGGTCATCCTGGTATGCGCTAAGCCCAGCACTGGAACCGAGCATATCCGCGCGCGCCCAGCGCGGAAGAGCCATGGCTGCAGCTCCGGCGGCTGCGCTTACGAGAAAGTGGCGACGGTCGAGCGGGTTGAGGATAGGGCTTTCTGCAGTTCCATTGTCTTGCCCGGCTGTATTTTGCAGAGCTTTGGGTTCGAAGTCGCTCGACATGAGGTTCTCCTTGGTATCGCTGCGCGACAAAAGTATGGCTGCGCGACGGAGCTTTTCTGGCCCTACATCCTAAACTGCCAGGCCGCGATCCCGCCACCGGCATCTTGCTACCTAACCAGATTGGCTGCCCATCAGCTCTGCTTTTTATGGCCCACGGACTACGTAATTTTAAAAACCGGTACGGTATTGACCCCATGGGACGAAGCGCAGCATACTATAGTCCCCTGCGTTAGGAGTGCCCTCTAATGTCGCTTCTTGCCACCCTTTCCTTCTTGGATGTCGCCATATTTGGTATAGCCTTCCTGGCTTTCGCGTTTCTCTTCGACCGCTTTTCCGGAAGAGAAGATACGGAAGCCCTGGCGCTGACTATGCATGAGATCAACACGGTAAAACCGGTGCCACAGGCTGCAAAAGCCAAAGCACGGGCAGCCGGCGCAGCTTAGTTTCTAAACATCCTTCTCAATGGCCAGGTGAATTGCGAAAGCAGCCCACAAGCGACTTTTGCGCCACCCTAAAACCTCTCTTTTACCACGGCCCAGAGGTGACGGCACGGGACTCTGGGCAAAGATCTTTATGTCCGATACCGTACATATGTGTCCGGTATCGTACATAAGATGCGATTGAAGGCGTATTATTAAGGTACATCTTTAAACGCAGGCTGTTATGAAGCTACTTGCGCCTTGAGATGCGGGTCGTTTCGATCTCGCGAATCAGTGCCAAGGAGCCGCATCATGTCTTCAGCCGTTGAACCACGTCCCACTTACAAAAACGAAATTCTACGTTCATTACCCAGAGCGGAAATCGACCGCCTTGCGCTTCATCTTACCGCTTTGGAACTCAACGTGAATCACAACCTGCAAGAACCCGATGAGGAGATCACCCATGCGTATTTCCTGGAGAGCGGGCTGGCGTCAGTAGTCGTAGAAATGACCGATGGCGGAACGGTTGAGACCGCCATATCTGGGAAAGAAGGCATCGTTGGGTTTTCCGTGTTGCTGGGCACCAAAAGCATGCCAACGCGCACCTTCATCCAGATTGCCGGCGAGGGCTACAAGATCAAAGTAAAGCGGCTCCTGGAAGAGTTCGGGAATTCCCCAACGCTGCGGAAGAATATCAATTTCTACATTCAAGCCTCTTTGATGCAAACCGCGCAGACTGCCGCCTGCAACCGCCTGCACGATATTGCCGAGCGGCTTGCCCGCTGGCTGTTGATGTGCCATGACCGCATGGAATCCGATAGCTTCTATATTACGCACGAATTTCTGGGGCACATGCTGGGAACTCCTCGTTCCACCGTAACGCTGGCCGCCGGAATCCTGCAAAGGGCGGGTTTAGTGAGTTATTCGCGGGGAAAAGTAAACATCCGTGACCGCCAGGGCCTGGAAAAGGTGTCGTGCGAGTGTTACAGCACTTTGCGCAAACAGTTTGAGGAACTGGGCATTTCTGCGTCCCAGCAAAAAATTCTTCTCCCCCCGCGAATAAGGCGCGGCAGCGTAGATGCATAATTCGGTCACTCGGCGATCCCGCTTCCTTCTGAAAAATTGTTTTACAAGCCAGGAACCTTGAGCGTTGAAACAACAAATCCAAAACCCTGAAGCAGAAAATTGTGCCAGCTTGGTGCGCCGGCAATTTTGGGTGCGTCGGCAATTTCAGTGCGCCGCTCCCCGCCTCTAGGGCTAGCTGCTGAAGCTCTTCTCTCGGTTGCACGCACTCGTTTCGCGCTGATACCTTATTCTTTAGTCCTTTCATTCCTTCCTAAGGAACAACGAACAACAGTGCCCAAAATTCAGCGTGCAATCCTGAGCGTTACCGATAAAACTGGCTTGGTAGAATTTGCCCAGAAACTGGCCGCACTCAACGTGGAGTTGGTCTCCACGGGAGGCACGGCCAAGCTGCTGCGCGAAGCCGGCGTTACGGTAAAAGACATCTCCGATCTCACCGGCTTTCCCGAAATGCTGGATGGCCGAGTCAAGACGCTGCACCCCAAAGTTCACGGTGGAATCCTGCATATCCGCGGCAATCCCAGCCACGTGGCGGCGGCCAAAGAGCACGGCATACAGCCAATCGATATGGTGGTGGTAAATCTGTACGCGTTTGAGAAGACCGCTTCCAAGCCTGGCGTGCACTTTGACGAGGTAATCGAGAACATCGACATTGGCGGCCCGTCGATGGTGCGTTCTGCGGCCAAGAATTTTCGTGACGTCGCGATCGTGACCTCGCCCTCTGACTACGCGGCCATCGCACAGGAAATGGCCAGTTCCGGCGGAGAACTCGGGTTGGCGACGTGCTGGCGGCTGGCGCAAAAAGCTTTTGCCACAACCGCTGCCTATGACAGCGCAATTGCCGCCACTCTGGCCAGCACCTCCCTTAGCGAAAACGCCAAAGACTTTCAGCTTCCCCAGGCAGCAACTGACGGCAATGACTTCCCGGCGGTTCTGCGGTTTTCGTTGAACAAAGCCATGGACCTGCGTTATGGAGAGAACCCGCACCAGCGCGCCGCTATGTATTCTGACGGGTCAGGCGCAGGCGTAGCCAATGGCAAGCAGCTTCAGGGCAAGGAACTCTCATTCAACAACATTGTGGATTTGCAAGCAGCCTGGGACCTGGCGCAGGAGTTCGAGGAAACCGCATGTGCCATCATCAAACATACCAATCCTTCAGGCTGCTCCACGGGTAAGACGCTGGTAGAGGCTTACATGCGCGCCAAGGAAACCGATCCAGTTTCAGCCTTTGGCGGTGTGATCGGCGTAAACCGTGTGATTGATGGCGCAGCAGCGGAAGAGATGGCCAAGCTGTTTCTGGAGGCCATAGCCGCGCCGGGCTATTCGGCTGAAGCGAAAGAAAAATTCGCGACCAAAAAGAACCTGCGTCTGGTTGAAGTGAAGCCAAGTACGCAAAAGTTTGCCATGAAACAAGTTTCCGGCGGCATGTTGGTGCAGGATGCGGACGTTCGTCCCTTGACTCAGGCCGATCTCAAAGTTGCCACCACGCGGCAACCCACCCCGGAAGAGATGCGCGCGCTGCTGTTTGCCTGGAAAGTCTGTAAACATGTGAAATCGAATGCCATTGTTTATGCCCGGGAGGGCCAAACCGTGGGCGTGGGAGCGGGCCAGATGTCCCGCGTGGATTCATGCAAGATTGGCGCTATGAAAGCGATCTTACCTTTGCAGGGCACGGTGGCGGCTTCTGACGCTTTTTTCCCGTTTCCGGACGGCGTGGAAGAGATTGCCAAGGCCGGCGCAACGGCCATTATCCAGCCCGGCGGCTCCATGCGCGACCAGGAAGTCATTGACGCGGCTAACCGCCTGGGCCTGGCAATGGTGCTCACTGGTGTGCGCCACTTCCGTCACTAGTCAAGAATTGTAATCACGTGCCGAAAGGGCGGATCTAAGGTCTAAAATTAGACAAGTGAATAGCCGCCACCGGAAGTGGCGCCTGTGCATCCAATAAGAGGGTATTTCGGTTCGCTCTATGACTTTCATAAAAACGTGCATTTTTCTCCCCGGGCTGCTTCTGCTCACAACCACCAGCGTATTTGCCCTGCAGAACGCGCCAAAGTCTCAGCCGCCTGCAAAAGCTGCTCCATCTAAGAAAGATGCCGCTCCCACACAGCAGGGCCCGGCTGCCAAGGCCACACCGGATCAGCCCAAAGCGGACAAAAAGCCCGATCAGGCTGCGGCTTACTATCATTTCTCTCTGGCGCACATGTATGAAGAAATGATGGCGATGTACGGGCGCTCGGAATTCGCCACCAAAGCCATTGAAGAGTACCGGCTGGCCATTGAGAACGATCCTTCATCGGAATATTTGAATGCGTCGCTGGCGGAACTCTACGCCAAGACCGGACGCATTCGCGACGCCGTTCTGGAAGCTCAAGACATTATCAAGCGCGACCCTAACAATCTGGAAGCTCATAAGCTGCTGGGACGAATTTATCTGCGCTCGTTGGGCGATCTGCAGCCAGGAACGCAGTCGCGTGAAGTGCTCACACTCGCCATCGAGCAATATGAATCCATTACCAAGATTGAGCCTAAAAACGCGGACAATCACCTGTTGCTGGGACGCCTGTATTTCCTGAACAAAGATGCAGTCAAAGCGGAAACCGAATTCAAGTCCGCGCTCAACCTTGATCCGAATTCTGAAGAAGCCATTACCAACTTGGCCTATCTCTATAACGATGAAGGCGCCAACAACAAAGCCGCCGACTTGTTGAAGACTGTGCCGGAAGGCCAGCGCTCCGCCAAGATTTATTCCGCTCTGGGAACTACTTACGAGCAGCAGAAGGATTATAAGAAGGCTATTGCCTCGTTCCGGCAGGCCTTGGCCATGGACAAGGAAAACCTGGACGCCATGCGCGGTCTGGCCCAGAACCTTGCCAATGACAATCAGATTGATGCCGCGCTGGACGAGTACCGCACAATCCAGGATGCGGACCCGCAGGATGCCACCGCAGCGCTGCGCGTGGCCGAAATTTACCGCCGCCAGGGCAAGTTTGATCTGGCCATGGAGAACCTGAAGAAAGCCGCCGCGCTGGTACAGGACTCGCTGGAAATTCCTTACAACGAAGCATTGATTCTGGAAGCGCAAGGTAAGTATGAGGACGCCGCCACGGTCCTGCAGAAGCTGGTAGCACACCCGCTGCCGGCCAATGCGCGTGAAGGCGACAAGAGCAATCGTGCGTTGTTTCTGGAACGGCTTGGGAATGTATACCGCGAAGCCGGCCGACCATTGCTGTCTCTGGAGACGTTCCGCAAGATCATCGATTTGGGCGGAGACGAAGCGGCGCGCGGGTATCAGGACGTAATCGATTCCTATCGTGAGCAGAAGCAGTGGAATGACGCAACCAGGACGGCACAGGAAGCAGTGAAAAAGCTGCCGAATGACAAAGGCCTGAAGTTGACGCTGGCCCAGCAGATGGCCGACAACGGCAAGGCCGATGAGAGCGTGCAATTGGCCAAGTCCGTGCTCAAGGGCGGGCCGGAAGACCGCGACTCCTACATCATGCTCTCGCAGATTTACATGCGGCTGAAGCGCTGGAAGGAATCGGAAGAAGCAATCGCGCAGGCGGAGAAACTGGCTGTGCGGCCGGAAGAGAAGGAATATATCCGGTTTGTGCAAGGCTCTATTTACGAACGGCAGAAAAAATATGACCAGGCGGAGCAGGCTTTCCGGCAGGTTCTGCAACAGAATCCCAGCAACAGCATGGCGCTGAATTACCTTGGTTACATGCTGGCTGACCGGAATAGCCATTTGGAAGAGGCGCTCACGCTGATTAAAAAGGCTTTGGATTTGGATCCGGAGAACAGCGCTTATTTGGATTCACTGGGCTGGGCTTATTTCCGGCTTGGCAATTATGACCAGGCAGAAGAGAATTTGCGCCGCGCCGCCGATAAGACTCCGAATGATCCTACCGTGCAGGACCATCTGGGCGAACTTTATGCGCGCACCAACCGCTTTAAGCTTGCGGCCGCCCACTGGGAACGCGCCTTGGATGAATGGAACAAATCAGTGCCGGCAGACGTGGACCAGCAGGACGTTGCGCGAGTGACCAAGAAGCTGGAAAGCACAAAAGTAAAACTGGCCCAGCAAACCCAGAAGTAAAAAGTTTTCACGCACACCACAAGCAGCCCCTGCGCCGTTCGATTACGAAATGGTTCAGGGGCTGATTGCTGTCTGGCAGCCACGCGAATCTTCTTCTGTACGGCGGCCCGGGTGTCTAATCTAGAGGCCAACGCGCCAGCGCATTCAGCCACCGGCATTTATCCAGTAAACTGAGTTCGCACATGAAATCCATCATCATCGGCACCGCCGGACACATTGACCATGGCAAAACCGCTCTGGTCAAAGCCCTGACCGGCATTGACGCCGATCGACTGGAAGAAGAGAAGCGCCGGGGCATCACCATTGATCTTGGATTTGCACATTTGGAGCTGGACATAGGAGGCGGCGAGGCCGACCACGCGCCGAGCCGCCTGCAAGGGGAGCTGAACGCGCTGAAGCCGACAAGAATCTCAAGCGGTTTGGAGCGAAGCGACAGAATTAGACTGGCCTTCATAGACGTTCCTGGCCATGAGCGTTTTGTCCGCAACATGCTGGCTGGCGTGGGCGGAATCGATCTGGTGTTGATGGTCATCGCCGCCGATGAATCCATCAAGCCTCAGACGCGCGAACATTTTGAAATCTGCCGCCTGCTCTCCATTCCGCGCGGCATCACGGTAATTACCAAAGCCGACATGGTGGATGAAGACACGCTCAGCGTCGCACGCATGGAGATTGAAGATTTTGTACGCGGATCGTTTCTCGATGTGAGCCGCTCGCCTGTGGTTGCCGTGAGCGCGCTCAAAGGCACGGGACTGGAAGAACTTAAGCGCGAAATTGTCCGGCTCGGCGCCGAAGTCCCCGCGCGTGATACTGAAGCGCTTTTGCGACTGCCCATAGACCGCGTGTTTACGATGAAAGGCTTTGGGGCAGTTGTTACCGGGACACTTATATCTGGCAGAGCAAAAAAGGAAGAAGAAGTCGAGGTCTTTCCTTCGCGGAAACGCGCTCGGGTGCGTGGTGTGCAGGTCCATGGCAGCACAGCGGACCAGGCGATTGCCGGACAGCGTACCGCGCTCAATCTGGCTGGCGTGCAGATGGAAGAACTTGCTCGTGGCATGACGCTCGCCGCCCCCGGAGTCTTTGAACCGACGCAAAAGTTTGACGTCCAGATTTCGCTTCTCAAAGACGCCAAGCCGCTTAAGAATCGTGCGCGCGTCCACTTTCACGCGTTTACTTCAGAGACGATTGCCGAGGTCGCGCTGCGTGGCATGACAGAACTCAAGCCCGGCGCTTCGGCATTCGCGCAGCTTCGTACCGCTGAGCCTTTATTGCTGCTGCCCGGAGATCGCGCCATCCTGCGCCAGTTCTCGCCGGTCATCACCATTGGAGGCGCTGTCGTGCTGGACACATTTCCCATGTCGCGGCAAAAACAAGATGCGGTGCAACGCTTTTTGCAGACACTTTCTTCCGGGAACCAGATGGATGCTCTGCTGGCCCGCATTAACCGGCGCGGGCATGAAGGTCTCTCTCTGGCAGCCGCCGTGCGCGAGACTGGACTAAAACAATCAGTCCTACAGCCAATAATCACTGCGCTGGTCCAGCAGAAACAAATCATTCAGGTGGCGGAGTTCCTACTCTCCACCGACGCTATGCAGAAGACGCGGGAAAAACTTGTCTCGGCGTTAGAAGCTTTTCACAAAGCCAACCCACTCGTCGGCGGCATCAGCAAAGAAGAGCTGCGCGAGAAGCTTGGACTCAATCAAACCGTGATGGAAGCTATGCTGGCCCAGCTCATGCGCGACAAGAAAGCCGAAGTTGCAGGGGAGCAGGTCCGTTTGGCGGGGCGAGGCGTGGAGCTAAAAGACGAAGAGGCCAAAGCCAAAGAGCAAATCGAAAAGGCTTTTGCCCAGGCCGGCCTGAAAGTACCGCTGATGAAAGAAGTGCTCGACAAGCTTCCCGTGGACAAAGCGCGGGCACAAAAGCTCGTCACGCTTCTTCTCCGCGACCGCGTCCTGATCAAGCTGGCGGACGATCTGGTTTTTCACCAAACGGCCCTGCAAGGCCTGCGCCAGCTCATGGCCACGCAGAAAGCCAGGAATCCAAAGATTGACGTCGCCACCTTCAAAGACCTGCTCGGCGTCACCCGCAAATACGCCATTCCCCTGCTGGAATACCTTGACCAGCAGCGCGTTACGCGCCGCGTGGGGGATGAAAGAATTATTGTTTAATCGGCGGTGGATAATTATTGGGTAGAGACGTAGCATGCTACGTCTCCCAAGAAGAAAAAGAAGCGTTCAACGGTAAAAATGAAGATCCTTCTTATCGGCGGTAGCGGTTTCATCGGACAATTCGCGGTCCGGGAGCTTCAGCAGAACGGTCATCACGTCACCATCTTTCATCGCGGCAAGACCAGCGCACCGCAAGGCACAGAAGAAATTCTTGGCAATCGCCAGTTTCTCCAGGACCATCAGCCCGAATTCCGGCGGCAGAACTTTGATGTTGTCGTCGATTTTGTTCTCAGCTCCGGTCGCCAGGCGCAGCAACTCATGGATACCTTCCGGGGCATTGTGGGCCGGGTGGTCGGACTCAGCAGCATGGACGTGTACCGCGCCTGGGGCGTGTTTTACAACATGGAGCCCGGCGGCTTGCAGGAGCTGCCTCTGACTGAAGACTCAGAGCTCAGGACAAGCCGCAACACGTATCCGCCTGAGGTTCTCAAGCGGCTGCGTACCTCCTTATATCCCTGGATTGACGAAGAGTACGACAAAATACCTGTCGAGCAAGCCGTCCTCGGTGATCCCAAGCTGCCGGGAACAATCTTGCGGCTGCCCATGATTTATGGCCCTGGCGATCCGCTGCACCGCTTTTATCCCGTGTTGAAGCGAATTGACGATGGCCGAAAGCAGATCATCTTTGCCGATGACGTAGCGCCGTTGCGCACGCCTCGGGGTTACGTGGAAGATGTTGGCGCAGCCGTTGCGCTGGCTGCGACTTCTCCGCAGGCGGCCGGACGCGTGTACAACGTTTCCGAGACGGAGTCTTTTGGCGAGCTCGACTGGGCGCGCAAAATTGCTGCCGCCACAGACTGGGCGGGCGAATTCGTCCTGCTGCCGCATAACCGCACGCCCAAGCACCTGCTCTCGCCGGGAAACACCGCGCAGCATGTGGTGGCATCTTCAGAACGCATCCGCAAAGAGCTTGACTATCGCGAGCTTCTGCCGCATGATGAAGCCATTCGCCGCACCATCGAGTGGGAGCGCTCAAATCCTCCGCAGGAATCTTCAACCCAATTCGATTACGCTGCGGAAGACGAAGCGCTGCGGCAATTCAAAGCGACTGCGTAAAATCGGCAATCGCATACGATCTACAACTTTGGGAACCATTGATCCGCGTGCATCCGCAAAATCCGCGGTAAGATTCTGGCCCAATGGCCCAATGTCCCGATGCCTTTGCGCCCGTTGCGTTCTTTGCGGTAACGTCTAAAGAATGCTTTCCATTCGTAAAGCCACGGCCCACGATGCGTCTCTGATTCTCGACTTCATCCACCGCCTTGCAGAGTACGAGCGCGAACCGGATGCCGTGGTAGCGACCGAAGAAGATATTATTCGTGACGGATTTGGCTCGGAGCCAAAATATCGCTGCCTGATCGCCGAATGGGACGGCGCGCCCGCCGGCTTCGCATTCTTCTTTTACAACTACTCCACCTGGCTGGGAAAGCCGGGCCTGTACCTGGAAGATCTTTTTGTTCTGCCGGAGATGCGCGGCAAAGGCGTTGGCAAAGCACTGCTGGTAAAGTTGGCGCAGATCGCAGTGGCGGAAAATTGTTACGGTATGCGCTGGCAGGTGCTGGAATGGAATGAACCGGCACTAAAATTTTATGAAACCCTTGGCGCTCACATCATGGACGAATGGGAAACCATGCGTCTGATGGAGCCTGATCTCTCGCGCCTCGCATCCGCTGAAATGCCTGAGTCGATTGCCGATACTAAAGGCAGCGCAAAGAAGTGATCCCCAAAATCAAAATCATCGGCGCCGGTCTGGCCGGTTGTGAAGCCGCGTGGCAGTGCGCGCGCCGTGGTGTCGAAGTCGAGTTGTATGAGATGCGACCGGTGAAATCCACTCCGGCGCACCAGACGGACAAGTTTGCCGAGCTGGTCTGCTCCAACTCACTCAAGTCCGAAAGTGAGAATACCGCGCCTTGGCTGTTAAAGGAAGAAATGCGGCGAGTGGATTCGCTGCTGCTGCGCATCGCCACGGAAACCAGCGTTCCCGCCGGACACGCGCTGGCTGTTGATCGAGAAACCTTCGCGGCCAAAGTCACTGAAGTAATTTCTGCCGAACCCAACATCAAAGTCATTCGCCAGGAAGTTGCGCACATCGACGAAGCCGACGGACTCACCATCATCGCTACCGGCCCGCTGACATCGGATGCTCTCTCGCCGGAAATTGCGCGCCTCTCCGGCAGCGATCATCTGTTCTTTTACGACTCCATCAGCCCCATCGTTGAAGCCGATTCCATTGACATGAGCAAGGTCTACATGGCGGCGCGCTACGGCAAAGGCACGGCGGACTACATCAATTGCCCGTTTACCAAAGAAGAATATGACCGCTTTATTGACGCGCTAACGTCGGCCGAAATGGTGGAAGGGCATGACTGGGAGAACCTGAATTATTTTGAAGGCTGCCTTCCCATTGAAGAGATCGCGCGGCGTGGCCGTGATACTTTGCGTTTTGGGCCTATGAAGCCGGTCGGGCTTGACGATCCTCGCACCGGCAAATGGCCTTACGCCGTAGTGCAACTGCGGCAGGAAAATCTTCGCGCGGATTCTTACAACCTGGTCGGCTTTCAAAATCATTTGAAGTTTGGCGATCAAGCGCGCGTCTTGCGGCTGATTCCTGGGCTGGAGAATGCAAAGATTGTCCGTTACGGGCAGATCCATCGCAATACCTACATCAATGCTCCCACGCTGCTGACGGAGTTGCTCAATATCAAGCAACATCCTAATGTCTTTTTCGCCGGACAGATTTCGGGAGTCGAAGGTTACACCGAGTCCATTGCCATGGGAATGCTGGCGGGTATTCACGTTTCCCGCATTGCGCAGGGATTGCCGGCGATTCCGCCGCCGCGCGAAACTGCGCTAGGCTCGCTGGTTCACTATATCTGCCATGCTGAAAGCAAAAGTTTCCAGCCCGCCAACATCACGTTTGACTTGCTGCCGCAACTGGATGAAGCCACCCGCCGCCGTGTACGCGACAAGAAGCTGCGCCACAAAATGGTTTGTGAAAAGGCGTTTGAAAGCCTAGCCTCGTGGCATCAAAGTGCTGTGTCAGGCTTGCAAGCTTCCGCGAGCACTTATGAACCGTCGATCCGCGACTGATGCGCCTCTGCCGCAAAAACGCCGGGCGTACAGCCCACGCTTAGCTTCTCCGCTTTGATTTCTTCTTCGGTCCCAGCTCCACTTTAGTTCTGGGCCGATTCTTAATCCAAATCGGCGTGCCGACAAAGCCAAACTTCTGGCGAATCTGGTTTTGCAGGAACCGTTCGTAAGAAAAGTGCAGCTTCACGTCTTTATCAGTAAAAAGAATGAACGTAGGCGGGGAAGCGTAAGCCTGCGTCATGTAAAAGATCTTGACCTGCTGGCGATGCGGCACCGACGCGCGGGTAAAGTCCACTGACTCCAGGAATTTGTTCATCTGGGAAGTCCCGATGCGCTTCCGTCTCTCCCTGGCCACAAGTTCCAGAGCGCGGAAAATCTTGTCAATGTTCTTACCCGCCGCAGCGGAGACAAAGACCATTGGCGCATAGTCCAGGAACTTCAAGGCACGCCGCGCCTGCTTTTCATAAAGATCGCGATCGGCAGGGGGCCGACCGTCTTTGCGCCCAGGTCCCACCATGTCCCATTTGTTCACAATCACAATCACTGACCTGCCGCTCTCATGCGCGTACCCGCCGATTGTGGCATCAAGGCCGGTCACGCCTTCCACAGCGTCAATTACCAGCAGCGCGACATCAGCGGCTTCAAGGTGCTTGCGCGCCATCACCACAGAAAGCTTTTCCGCAATCAGATGGGTCTTGCCTTTTCGGCGAATTCCAGCAGTGTCAATAAACCTGTAGGTGTGACCATCTTTTTCAATCAGCTCATCAATCGCGTCACGCGTGGTGCCTGCAATAGGTGAGACAATAGCGCGTGAACTGCCGGTGAGTATGTTGAGCAACGTGGACTTGCCCACGTTGGGATGGCCTATGATCGCCACCTTTGTTTCTTTTTTCTCCTCTTCGGAAGCCTCGCCCTCGGAAGCTTCCCCTGGCGATTCTTCGTTGACATCTCCTGCTGGCGCTTTCTTTGCGCCACGGCGATCATGTTCCGGCTCACTGGGCGCCGTTACGATCGGCACAACCTCCATAATGGCGTCCATTAATTCCATGGTGCCCAGACCATGTTCGGCGGCAATGGGAAAAACTTCACGGATACCCAGGGTCCTGAAGTTCTGCGCTGCGGCTTCCTGCTTGGCCGAGTCGACTTTGTTTACTGCCAGAAAAAGCGGTTTACCCAGGCGCTGCAGCAGTCGCGCCAACTCCATATCCGATGACGCTAACTCCGTGCGTGCGTCCACCACCATCACAACCGCATCGGATTCTTCCAGCGCCACCTTGGCCTGCCGAAATATTTCCGCGGGGATCAAAGCTTTGTCGTCCGGAACAATCCCGCCAGTGTCCACCACGCGCAGCAGGCGGCCGTCCCAATTGACCTCACTATAGAGGCGGTCACGTGTAATGCCCGGTTCGTCGCCCACAATGGCCCGCCGCGATCCCGTCAGCCGGTTAAACAGCGTGGATTTGCCCACGTTGGGCCGTCCGACAATGGCCACCAGGGGTGGTTTCAATTTACTTTTGGTTTCTGCCAATACTGCTCCACGTCCAAATCAAATTTTGCGGCTGCCGGAGCGCCAATTGCTAACCGATAATTGCCGTTCCCAGCTATTATAAAAACACGCTCGCCATGGCCACTCCCTACCAGCCCGAAACCGAAGTCCCTTTGCGACGGCTACCCACTTTGCATGAGTTCTTCTCCCCAGGAGGAATGCTCAGCAAAGCGCACCCGAATTACGAATTCCGTCGCGGCCAATTGCAGATGGCGGAGGCGGTGGAAAAAGCGCTTAGCGAGAAAAGGCACCTGATCGTCGAGGCCGGAACGGGAACGGGCAAGACCCTGGCGTATCTGCTGCCGGTGATCCGCAGCGGCAAACGCGTGATTATCTCCACCGGCACCAAGAACCTGCAGGAACAGCTCTTCTTCAAGGATATCCCATTCCTGGAGCGACATCTGGGTAAACTGCGCGTTTGCTACATGAAAGGCCGCAATAACTATCTTTGTCGGCAAAAGCTTTACGATCTCACCAACCAGCCGGTCCTGAGCGGGCTGCAGGAGATTGAGCAGTACCGCCAAATCGCCGAATGGGAAGGAACGACCGAGAGCGGTGATCGCGCCGAGCTGAAGGGCCTTCCCGAAAACGCGCAGCTTTGGCAAAAGCTCGACGCTCGCACCGAGCGCTGTACCGGACAGAAATGCCAACAGTGGGATCGCTGCTTTATTACGGAGATGCACCGCCGCGCCGCTGAGAGTGACATCATCATCGTCAATCACCATCTCTTTTTTGCTGACCTGTCACTGCGCCAGTCGGGCGGACCGGATGCGGGCGTACTGCCGGATTTCTCCGCGGTAATCTTTGACGAAGCGCATGAACTGGAAGATGTGGCGGGAAGCTATTTTGGCGTCAGCGTGAGCAACCTGCGATTTGAGGAGCTGGCGCGCGATATTGAAGTCACGCTGCAGCAGAAGAAAGCTATTTCGCCGGGTGTAATCACTGCGCTGGCCAAGCTGCGCGAGCGCTCGCGATTCTTCTTTGGGTTGCTGCCGCCGGGAGAAGGCCGGTCAGCATTCACTAATCGAGATGGATTTCTGGAAAAGCATGGCGATGATTACGATTCCGTCATGCAGTCGCTGGCCCGCGTGCTGGCTGAGCTTGAGCTGCTGCCGCAAAAGCCGGAAGAAGTTTTTGGCTTTTCCCGTCGCACGCAGGAGTTGCAGGCCCAGCTCGCGTTCATTCTGGAGTCAACCGATAAGAACACAGTCTTCTGGATCGAGTATCGCCGTGAAGGCCGTCGGACGCGCGGCGGACAAACGCACATTGTGCTGCAAGCGACACCGATCGATGTTTCCCAGATCCTAAAGCAAACGCTGTTTGAGAACCTGGAAACCGCTGTCTTGACCTCAGCCACGCTGGCCGTAGCCGGCAACCCTGATCGGGGCAACTTTGACTATGTACGCCAGCGCGTAGGCCTGGAGCATGCGCGTGAGATGATCGTCACGTCGCACTTTGATTATGCGAAGCAGGCGATTCTTTACGTTCCTCCGGATATGCCTGATCCACGTTCAACCCAGTTCGGACGCTCCGCCGCGGAGAAAATCCGTCGCCTGCTCGATATCACGCAGGGCAGAGCTTTCTGTCTCTTTACCAGCTACGCGCAGATGCATGACATCCATGACCGTCTGCTTGGCGAGCTGCCATTCCCCATGTTGTTGCAAGGGTCGGCGCCCAAGAACGCGCTGCTGGAAGAGTTTCGTCTTACGCCGAATGCGGTGCTGTTTGCTACGTCATCATTCTGGCAGGGGGTTGACGTGCAGGGCGAGCAGCTAAGCTGCGTGATCATTGACCGTCTGCCGTTTGCCGTGCCAAACGATCCGGTGGTTGCCGCGCGCATCAGCGCCATTAACTCGGCCGGAGGCAATGCATTTTTCGAATACCAGGTGCCTGCGGCGGTGATCTCGCTGAAGCAGGGTTTTGGCCGCCTGATCCGCTCGGTTAAAGATCGCGGCGTGCTCGCGCTCCTGGATAATCGGCTTTTGAAACAGCGCTATGGGAAGACTTTTATTGACAGCTTGCCTGCCTACAAAAAGACCAAAGACATTGCCGAGGTCGACGAGTTCTTTATTGCCCGCTCGAGCAATGTATCGGATCGGCAATAAACTCACGTAGGCGCGCCAAGCGCATGCTGTTTCCGCGTTCAACCCTTGGCATTTACAATAGAAGAATGGCCGTGAGTACGCCACGGCAATAAGGGGAGCGGATGTACGAGGTTACTGTCGAAGACTCATTTGCCGCGGGACATTACCTGCGGGATTACAAAGGCAAATGCGAGAACCCGCATGGGCATAATTACAAGGTGCGCGTCACGCTGACGGGGCCAACCCTGGATAAAGCCGGACTGCTGCTGGATTTTAAAGACCTGAAAGAGGTCATGAAGCATGTGATTGACCGGCTGGACCACCAGATGCTGAACGAGATCGAGCCTTTTATTGCGTTGAACCCGTCGGCAGAGAATCTGGCAAAATATTTTTACGATCAAACCAATGGCCGCCTGAAGTCGATTACCAGCGGTCGCGTTGCGGTGAAGGACGTTACTATCTGGGAAACTGACACCACGACTGCGCGCTATTCGGAATAAACTTTGGAGCACAGCCGCTTCTGGGCTGTGTTCTTCCAGCACATGCAGATCATCGAAATCTATCGTTCTATTCAGGGAGAATCGTCTTTCGCGGGCGTGCCATGCATCTTTGTGCGGCTGGCGGCTTGCAATCTGCGTTGCGCATGGTGTGACAGCGAATACACGTTTACCGGCGGCAAGAAGATGTCGCCCGAAGAAGTCGAGCAGGAAGTGCTTAAGCTCGCACTGGCTGGCTTGGTTGAGTTCACTGGCGGCGAACCCATGTTGCAAGAACGTGAACTGGTCCCGCTGATGGAGCGCCTGCTGGCTTACGGATATACGCTGCTGCTGGAGACCAGCGGCGAGCGTCCGCTGGAGCGTGTGCCGCCTGCGGTCCACAAGATCGTGGACGTGAAGTGCCCCGGTTCAGGCGAAGGCGGAACGTTTCGCATGAGCAATCTGGAGGTCCTCACTCCTGCCGATGAAATCAAGTTTGTATTGGCCGATCGCACAGACTATGAGTTCGCGCGAGACTTCACTCGCCAGCACGGGTTAGAACACAAAGCGGGGGCGGTTTTGTTTTCGCCGGCGTTTCTGAAGAACCCCAGCGTGGAGCGCGATACGTCTAATTGCCAACTTGATCCTCGCATTTTGGCGGAGTGGATATTGGCAGACGGACTGAACGTTCGCCTGGGCCTGCAGATGCATAAATTTATATGGGAGCCCGCGACCAAGGGCGTCTGAATGGGCGGCTGCAACCCGGCATGAACACTGAAGTTTTGCGATAATTAAGAATAGATTGGGCAGCTATTCTGGCTGCCGGGCCATCTGAAAACTAGACATCCGTATATCAGGGGATTTATTTGGCAGGCGAAAAACCGCGCTCGGTGGTGTTGTTGAGTGGAGGCATGGATTCCTGTGTCTGCGCCGCGCTTGCCGCACGAGATACCCAGGCCGCGGCCCTGCACGTGAATTACGGGCAGCGCACAGCCGAGCGTGAGCGTTGGGCGTTTGAGCGGATCTGCGATTATCTGGTCATCAAGCGGCGGCTGGCGATCAGGAATGAGGCGCTAGGCATCATCGGCGGGTCTGCCCTGACGGATGACAACATTGAAGTGCCAGTCGCCGGTAAGGAAATTGGCGTGGAGATACCTGTTACGTATGTTCCTTTTCGCAATGCGCATTTCCTGGCGGCAGCAGTAAGCTGGGCGGAAGTGCTGGGGGCGGAAAAGATTTATATCGGCGCGGTAGAGCAGGATAGTTCAGGATATCCTGATTGCCGTCCTGAATATTATCGGGCGTTCAACGCGGTGATTAAAGCCGGCACCGCTGAAGGCAGGATTCAGGTGGTTACACCGCTGATTGCCCTGCGCAAGGTTGAGATCGTGCGCCTGGGGACTGAGTTGGGCGCTCCGTTCGATTTGACCTGGTCGTGTTATAGCCGCGAAGATAAAGCTTGCGGCGTGTGTGAAAGTTGCGTGTTGCGGCGGCGCGCTTTTGCTGAAGCTAAAACGCAGGACCCAATTCCTTATTTACCACCGGAGCATTTGCAAAAAGTGGCAGGGCGTTAAATTTTTAAGATTCAGGTTGAAGCCGGAGGCTCGAAAAACAATGAAAATGAAACTTATCTATCCCGTGATGGTGATGGTGTTCTTCCTGGCGGCTGTTTCAACAAGCTGGTGCCAAGCCACCACAGGTAAGGTCCACGGTAAAGTTACGGACGGCGGAAAGCCGGTGCCAGACGCGCAAATTACCCTGACCAGTGTTGATAATGGCAGGACTTTCAAGATGAAGACCGACAAGAATGGCCAGTTCTCAGGAATAGGCATTCCCTTAGGCCTCTATAACGAGGAAGTCGCCGCCGGGCAAAAGCGCTTTAAAGTCCAGGTCCGGGTCCAGGCCGAAGGTGGGGCCGAAGACGACCTGTCAGTGGAAATGACGAGCGGCAACCAGGCAGGACCCAGCAAAGAAGAGCTGGAGAAGATGAAAGCGGAGCGGGAAAAGGCAGTCGGCGAAAATACCTTGATTGCGCAGTTAAACCCTGCTTTGCAAGCCAAAGATTGGGCAACAGCTGAACCGATCCTCACGAAATTGATTGCCATGAATCCCAACCGCTGGGACTACCAGCAGGCCCTGGGCAATGCACAATTCAGTGAAGGCAAGTTCGATCAAGCCGTGGCAACGTATGAAAAGGCCATTCCGTTGGCGGAGAATGTCACCAAGACCGATCCCAAGGCTGATCCCGCTAAGGCCAAGGCCGGCGTGTCCCAGATGCTCACGAATGAGGGCAATGCCTATCTGAAGTTGAAACAGAATGACAAAGCGATTGACGCTTATACCAAGGCCGCTTCTATGGATCCGAATCCGGGGACCGCTTACTTCAATATCTGCGCTACCCAGTACAACGCCGGCAATACGCAGGGCGCGCTGGTTGCGTGCGACAAAGCGATTGCAGCCGATCCCAACAGGGCTGACGCCTATTTCATTAAAGGATCGCTGATGGTGGGCGACAGCAAACTGGATAAAGATGGCAAATTGCAAGCGCCTGCCGGCACGTCTGAAGCTCTGAACAAATATCTTGAGCTTGCCCCCGACGGTCCGCACGCCAATGATGTGAAGGCCATGCTGCAAGCCATCGGCGGCAAGATTGAGACAACTTACAAGGAAAGAAAAAAGAAATAAGAAGCTGTCAGTTGCCGAAAGGCAAGCAACGCGGCAAAGAAGGAAGCAAATAAAGAACACTCGTTGCAAACGCGGCCCGCAAGGGCCGTTTTTGTTTTTAGGTAGAATTTACTCGCTTAAATGTCTACAGTCTTCGCAATCCGGCCTGCCGTTTCGAGTGACATCCCGGTCCTGCGCGAGTTGATAGACGCTTCAGTGCGGCGGTTGCAGTCCGGCGATTACTCGCCCGCGCAAATTGACAGCGCGCTCAGGACGGTCTTTGGCGTTGACAGCCAACTCGTGAATGACGGCACTTATCTGGTGGTCGAAGCCGTTCCTGCGGACTCACAGAAGAAACGTTCACAGAAGAATCCGGTGATTGTTGCCTGCGGCGGTTGGAGTAAACGAAAAAAGCTTTATGGCGGTGATCGCTGGCGAGATCGCCAGGATGACTTGCTTGATCCTGAAACGGATGCTGCGAAGATCCGCGCATTCTTTATCCATCCTGATTGGGCACGTCAGGGAATTGGCACCCTATTGCTGGATGCTTGCGAATCGGCGGCCCGCGCGGCCGGTTTTACTCGCTTTGAGATGGGAGCCACGCTGACGGGAGCAAAACTTTTCCAGCAAAGAGGGTATGTTGCTGTGGAACGGCTGGAAGTCCCGTTGGAAGGGGACATCACGCTGCCCATAATTCATATGGTGAAAGAAACGGATCGTTAGCAACAGTAGTAACGATGTACACTTGTCTGCCAAAATGAATGGCTATTCAGAAAGCGGCTAGGCGTTAAAGTGGCAATGCGCTGACGAGCTTTTCTCGTCCGGCATTGGAGCCGCTAGCTGCTCAAGCAGTATGTGGGAGGACCTATGGACCTGAATCTTAGCCCCGATGAAATCAAGTTTCGCGACGAATTGCGCACATGGCTGGCCGGCAACGCTCCCACGGATTGGGACGAGCGCAGAGAAGAGTCAATGGAGTCACGCTTTGAATATCTCAAGCGCTGGCAAAGGAAGCTCTATGAAGGCGGTTGGGCGGGAATCTCATGGCCCAAGGAATATGGCGGCCGCGGCGCCAGCTTGATGGAGCAGGTGATCTTCTGGCAGGAGATGGCGCTGGCCCAGGCGCCGCCCCTGGCGAATGTGCTGGGCTTGGGCATTATTGGTCCCACGATTATCGCTTTTGGCACTGAAGCGCAAAAGAAGCGCCACTTGGCCAAAATCCTGAGCGCTGAAGAAATCTGGTGCCAGGGATTCTCAGAGCCGGACGCGGGCTCTGACCTGGCCAATGTGCGCTGTGAAGCCAAACTTGATGGCGATCATTACGTGGTGAACGGCCAGAAAGTCTGGAACAGCTATGGCTGGGCCGCACATTGGTGCGAGCTGGTGGTCCGCACCGATCCTGATGTTCCCAAACACAAAGGGCTCACCGTGATGCTGGTGGATATGAAGACGCCGGGAGTTGAAGTGCGTCCGTTGCGCCAGATGACAGGCGAAACGGAATTCAACGAACTCTTTTTCCATGATGTGCGCATACCGGTGACAAATGTGGTCGGCAAGGTGAATGAGGGCTGGGGCGTTGCCATGGGAACGCTCATGCATGAGCGCGGAACATTTGGCGCGGGCTTGCAGATTACGTATCGCAGAAACATGGAGCGCCTGATAGACCTGGCGAAGACTACGGAGCGAAACGGGCGGCCCGCGGCTGAAGATCCGGTGATCCGGCAGAAGCTGGCGCAATGTTATGCCGAAATCGAAGTGATGCGCTGCAACCAGATGCGCGCCTTCAGCCGCATCAATGCTACTGGCGTGCCCGGACCAGAAGGGTCCATCCAGAAGATTTTCTGGAGCGAATTGAACCAGCGTTTCCAGCAGGTGGCACAGGAAGTGATGGGGCCATACGGACAGCTTGAAGCCGGAGACGAACACGCTATCGACAATGGCATGTGGGCTTACGGCTATTTGAGAACACGCGGCAACACGATTGAAGCAGGTACGTCAGAGATCCAGCGCAATATTATTGGGCATTTTGTGCTGGGGCTGCCGAAAAGTTATTAGCAGTCATGCAGTCATGCAGTCAGCAGTCAGCAAAGGCAAAACCTTTGAAACACAGAGGAAAGGAGGAAACGGAGGAAATTGGTAATTGAGTAATTTGGTAGTTGGGTAATTTAGTAATTCGGTAATTTGAACCCTAACACCGGATCACCCGATCTCCCGGTTCTCTTTCTGCCCTCCGGTACCTCCGTTCCTCTGTGTTTCAAGGTGTTCGTGGATATTAGAAGACTCTTAAAGGGAGTGCGAAGATGCAATTCGGACTGAGCGAAAGCCAGCAGATTCTGAAAGACACGGCGCGCAAGTTCTTCGCCGGTGAGAGCCCCATCGCCACCGTGCGGAAGGCCATGGAAACGGACACAGCTTATGACGCTGCGCTGTGGACGAAGCTCGCGGAGCAGGGATTCACCGGAATCATTGCGCCGGAAGAGTTCGGCGGCATGGGCCTGGGAAAGGTAGAGCTGATACTGCTGATGGAAGAAGCAGGTTACGCGCTGCTGCCCGGACCATTCTTCTCTACTGTGGCATTGGCTGGAACCGTGATCGACGCTTGCGGATCGCCCGAGCAGAAGAAGAAGTATCTGGGGCGCATTGCGGCAGGGCAAGCGCGTTCCACCGTGGCGCTGGTGGAAGCCGCGGGAAGCTGGGACACCCAGGGTTTAAAAATCAGCAGCGCCGGCAATAAGCTTACGGGAACAAAGCTGTTTGTGACGGATGCTGCCGTCGCCGACTTTATCGTAGTCGCGGCACGCGACGGCGTTTTTGTGGTGGATGCAAAAGCTCCCGGCCTGCGCATTGAAACAATGAAAGGCATGGACCTGGCGAGAAAGATTTATGCCGTGGAATTCAAAGACACACCGGCAGAAGCTTTGGGCAATCCTGGCGCATTGGCGGGCGCGCTCAATGTTGCCACGGCTGCTCTGTGCGCGGAGATGACCGGCGGCATGCAGCGCACGCTGGAGTTGACTGTGGCGTACGCCAAGACGCGCAAGCAGTTCGGCAAACCGATTGGCATTTTCCAGGCCGTACAGCATCTCTGCGCCGATATGTACCTTGAGACTGAGAGTTCGCGCTCCGCAACTTGCTATGCCGCGTGGGCGTTGGAAGAGAATACGCCGGACGCTTCGACTTCGGTATCGGTGGCCAAAATGTACGCGAGCGACGCGGCCCGCAACGTGGGGAATCGCGGCATACAGGTCCATGGCGGCATGGGCTTTACCTGGGAGAATGACATTCATCTTTACTACCGGCGGGCCAAGGCTTCAGAGACCATGCTGGGCGACGCAACGTTTCATCGGGAACGAATAGCGCGGCAGATTATTTATGCAGCATCGAGCGGCAAAAAGGAACGGCCAAGACAAGCAGCGCTCGCGTCCAGGTAGTTTGGGATAAGGTTCGATACAAAGCTGGTTAGGTGCTCACGTTATGTCCCAGGAACAATGGACGGCGGTTGACAGCTATATTGAGAAGCTTTTTCTCGCGCCGGATTTTGCCCTGGAAGCCGCGCTTGACTCCAGCAAAGCGGCAGGATTGCCGACCATCAATGTGTCTCCGGCGCAGGGCAAGCTTTTGCACTTGCTGGCGCGGGTGCAGGGAGCGCGCAGCATTCTGGAACTGGGTACGCTGGGCGGATACAGCACCATTTGGCTCGCCCGGGCCCTGCCGCCGGAAGGCCGGCTGATCTCGCTGGAAATCGATTCCATGCGCGCGGAGGTTGCCCGTGCCAATATCGCGCGCGCGGAATTGGCCAACATGGTGGAGATACGGCTGGGCCGCGCAGTGGATTCATTGCAACAATTGCTGGCGGAGGGCCACGCACCCTTTGACCTGATCTTTATTGACGCCGACAAGCCGGGCTATGCCGAATACCTGAAGTGGTGTCTTAAGCTGTCGCGCCCGGGCACACTGATCCTGGCCGACAACGTGGTGCGCAAAGGCGCGGTTGCCGACGCAGCCAGCGCCGACGAAAACGTGCAGGGTATCCGGAAATTTAATGAAGCCCTGGCCGCGGAGAAGCGCGTGACAACTACGGTGATCCAGACGGTGGGCACTAAAGGCTATGATGGGCTGGCATTGATTCTGGTGACAGCAGCCTAAGTGCTCATTCGTTCTCAGGCGCTTTGAGCCCGGCATGGATTGCGATAAAACTCTCAACTGTTCCGGGCCGCCCCGCACATGCCTTCCAGTTGGGTGATTTAAAATTCATTGATGTCCCGTTTCCCTGGTTTCTCCCCTGACGCTCTTGCATTTCTGCATGCGCTCAAGCGCAACAACCGCCGCGAATGGTTCCAGCCGCGCAAAGAAAAGTATGAAGCGCTGATTAAAGCGCCCATGCTGGAATTTATCGGGTGCCTGAATGAAGAGATGGCCCGCTTTGCGCCCGCATACGTCACGCCGCCGGCAAAGGCCGTTTACCGCATCTATCGTGACACTCGTTTCTCTCCGGACAAGACGCCATACAAAACACATATTGCCGCCATCTTTCCCCGGCACAGCGCGGCCAAGCGGGAAGGCGCGGTTTTCTATTTGCACTTCACGGAAAAAGAGCTGCTGGCCTTTGGCGGCGTATGGGGCCCGGAGCGCGACGAGTTGCTGGCCTACCGCACATTGCTACAGGAGCATCATGAGGAGTTCGCGGAGATCCTGAAGAATAAGCGGTTGCGGAAATTAGTGGGAGGCTTACAAGGAGAGCAATTAAGCCGCATGCCCAAGGGATTTCTCGTGGACCATCCGGCAGAGGATCTGTTGCGGCGGAAGCAATGGTATCTGGAGTCCACGCTTCCGATCAGCGTGCTCACCACGCCTCGCGTCGTGCCCGAAGTGGCAAAACGATTTGCGGCGATGGCCCCGATGATTGAGTTCATGAACCGGCCATTTGCGCAAAAGAAAGCTCCGAAAAAGATGCTGTTTATGGGATTCTGAGCGCTTTCCAAGCCAATCCGTGACAGCCTTACCTCAGCGGCTAAAGCCGGGAATGGACGAGCACTTACCGCAGGCATAAATGCCTGCTCCACCCTGAGAATGACATAGCAACTTTGGAACCGCTGTAAGCCAGGGCTAGAAAGGGGGCAGGCGCATTCGGGAGCGGTGGTAGGCGGCTTTTGCTCAAAAAGAAAATCTCATCATGTGAACAGCGATGACACTCATAAAAGTGTTACTGCGGAAAGCGGTTCTATGGTTGCAAATCACAATCGCTATCCTCCATGAATGCGCCATCCTGAGCTGAGAAGTCCTGGATATCTATGGTGCAGCGGAGCCGATCCTTCGGCTTTCGCGGAAACCGCGTCAAGGCACTTTGCTGTTCGCGTGGCTCGCCTCAGGATGGCGCGTCGCGGGGGTGATGGATGTTTCCCGGGAACGCTTGCCGCAGGCCTGAACACCTGAACGCCTGCTCCATCCCGTTTGGTTTGATCAATGTTGTCAGTGTGAATCAGTGGTCAGCCTCATTTTTTTAGACAAAGGTGTGGTTGGCACGATCCAATATCGCCCAGCTCACACGAAAAAGAACACTGTACTATTTCGCAATTGATTCGCAAACCTAAGAGAGCTAATATACCGCATGGATGTTTGTAAACGGGTAGATTTCCTGCTCGTCACCGAGTTCCCGGATGGGACGGAGCACCCTGGGGTCGAGTGGGATAAACCTACGCCAAACTGGGATATGGTGGGATACCCGGGGAGGGGCAGGGGGAGCAATCGCCGGAATCGCCGACATCGCGCGTCATCGCCGAGATAGGAATGCACATTCAACTAAAATCGCTAACGCGGGATGTCAAGATACGGTCTTTGACAATTTAGGTAGTGGCTCATTTTGGGTTTAATGAGCTTTATCAACCCGCAAGCACAAGGTTCTTCGGTCCTACTCGCAAGCTGAAAAAAGCGCTTTGCTCGTTTACGGACCTCAGGATGACGAATTTTAGTAGCAGGTGAAATTGATCTCAAAGTGACCCAGTACCATAATTAGGTACAGCCAAGCCGCATCGGAAAACCCCGGGGCGCGGCTCAGGAGATCCTTCGGCCGTGGCTGCCGGTGGCAAATCGAGGTGAAACCGTGGCCCAGCCCAGGAGGGCAAGTCGGGAAGGGTGCAAAATGTATCGTTACTGAAAGAACTCCAGCATGGTCGCCGCGGTAGAGGAATTGCCGGGATGGTCGGCAACTCCAAGCAGGTCCATGATCAACCTGAGAGTGCTTTGGTGCTGATACGTTGTGGTGGACTTGAAGGCGGATTTGACGTGGGAGCCAGCCATGACCCAGGCAATTTTGCCGCCGCCATTCACAACATCCACGTCTAGCGATTCGTCGAAGACAATGATGAAAACGCTGTTGGCGAGCGCCGGCGACTTGATCAAGGGATCGATATTGTTTTTCAGCCAGTTGTCCGCCGCCGCGAGTTTATCCGTGTCCAGACAGGCGGAGCCGCCGGTGGGGCAATCATGCGCGTCATCTTCCGCGTTCGGGGCGATGAAAGCAAAGTTCGGCAACGCGCCCGCGCTCATGTCTGAAGCAAGCTGGGTGAAAGGCGTTAGGTTCGCAGTCTCTGCACTTGAGCCCAGAACATCGGTCATGTAAGCGAACGGATTATGGTGCTTGAAATATGGATAGACATCGCCGCCGGTGTAACCAACCGATGGCAGGCTCTCCATATAGGCTTTCCAGGTTTTGCCTGCGGAGGCAAAGGCACGCGGGATGCTATCTGAGCTTACCGTCCCGGGAAAAGCGTCATTATTGGTTTCAATATTGCCGGTGGTGAGCATGAAATAGTTGCCGATGGAAGGATGCGTGTTGGCAAAGTAATTTGTTGCCAAAGAATGCTGCGCGGCGAGCGAGTTCAGGTACGGCATAAAAGGACTGCCAATCACCTGGCTGAACGCGTGATTTTCCAGCACGACCAGAAATACGTGGTCGGCTGCAGGGAAGGTTGCAGGCGTGGGTGATGGAATGGGACTTGGGCTTGGCGTTGGAGCTGGGGTCGGCGTTGCAGTTGTTGTGGAACCTGAGGCACTAACGGCGCCACCGCCGCAACCTGTCCCGAGCAACAGAAGTAATGCAAACATGACGCCGCATACGGTCTTTGAGGCCATAGGAACCATCTCCTGCACACAGCGGCGTTAGATGCAGCAGAGCTGCTGGATGTTGGTCTTATGCGGAAATGCTGGTTTAACAGGCGGATTGTGGCCCTAAAAGCAAGACCGGTCAATTGCAGGTAGTGGGTCAGTTCGAAAAAGGATTCATCGCTGATGCGACGAACGTCTGCCTGAAGGCCCGCAATTGCACCCCCAGCCCACGCAAAAACGGCGCGGTCCTGGGGACCCCGCAATTCGCAAGCGAATCGCTAGACGCTGATACGCGGTAGTGGTCAGTTTTTCAAACTGAACCACTACCCACTTGCAGGCCGGTCACAGAGTGCTGACAGCTCTTTATCGAAAAGGGAATTACTGGAAGAACTCTCCCATGGACGGGGCAACCGCTGATGCGCCGGGCATGTCACTGACGTTGAGCAGTTGCAGCATGGTGTGAAGCAATGATTGATGTTGATACATGGTGGAAGAACGGAAACCGGTTTTTACATGCGGTCCCACCAGAACAGTTGCGACCTGGCCGCCGCCATTGGTGAAATCGGTAGCAACTGATTCGTCAAAGGTGATGATGAGCACGCTGTTGCCAAACTTGGGGCTATTGATCACTGGACCGATATTCGCTTGCAGCCATGCATCAGCTGCGGCCAGCTCCTGGTCATCGGAGCATGAAGTGCCGCCACCAGGACAATCGTGGGCATCGTGCTGTGAGTTCGGCAGGACGTAAACAAAGTTTGGTAGCGATCCGGCGTTGAGATCGGTGGAAAGCTGCGAGAACGGGACCATATTAGCTGCCCGCGCCGGCGAGCCGGTAACGTCACTCAAGTAAGAAAATGGGTTGTGGCGCTTTAAGTAAGTTCCAGCATTGGGCCCGGTGTATCCCACGGAAGGAATACTTTCGATGTACGCCTTCCATGTTTTTCCCGCGCCGGTGAGCGCACGGACAATGTTGTCATCGGTGATGGTGCCGTTAAAGCTATCGTCAAAGGTTTCAATATTTCCGGTGGTCAGCATGAAATAGTTCGGGATGGAAGGATGCGCGTCGGCAAAATAATCTGCGGCGAGGCCGTGGGCGGTGGCCAGGCTATTCAAATAAGGCATGGCCGGATTGCCGATAACCTGGCCGAAGCTGTGGTTTTCCAGCATGACGAGAAAAACGTGGTCGGCCGTTGCCGAAGCAGGAGGTGGAGGGGTGGTTACGTGGGAAGAGACACCGCCGCATCCGGCGCAAAGCAGTGTTGCCGCTACAAAGAAAGACGCTAAAACTGATTTCATGATTGGGCCCTTTAGAACCTATACGCGAAAGGTGCTGGTTTCCAAGGTTAGATGCGTCTGCTCTGTCCCATGCAGCCCAACGGGAAAACGAACTGGTGCGCATGGCAGTTGCGTTTGCAAATAAAAATCGAATAAAGGAGGGGGCCGGGCTAACTCGGAGCTTGCATTCTCCATCCTACATAGCTGGAAGATGCGCCTGATGCTAGTGGCGCACCTTAGGGGCCCTTGAAATTATGTTGATCACATTCGCATTACTTGTTCTTTGGATTCTTAGCATGTACTTTTATTTACCTTTGCCCGTGGTGGTGCTGCTTTTCGCCGCTCTGGCTACTGGAGCCACGATGACAATCTGGCAGGCGTGGATGGACCGCAAACAGCGCCTGGCAGCTATTGGCGAGCAGGATTCAAACCGCTAATTCGAGGTGCATTCGGCTATAAAAGCGATAGACTTTGCTCATGAAGTTTTTGGGCAAATTCGTGCTGCTGGCCGCATGCGCTGCGGTGGCGCAATCGCCACAGACAAGCCCGCCAACAGCGGCGGGAACTCCTGCGCAAGGCATTGACTTAACGCAGCTTGCTGCGACAGTAAAGCAGCAGTTTGGCGATACATTTACCATCCCGGCAAAAGTTTCTAAGCCGGTGATTACCGCCGATTTTGATGGCGATGGCGTGGAAGATGTTGCGATTGTGGCCAACAGCAAAGATCCGCTGCCAGACTCGTATGCTTTTAAGTATGAGGTAGCCGATCCTTACCACGCTTATTTCGGCTTTGGAAATCCAAAGTTGACATCGACATTCAGTGTTGATCCGGAGCACGCGCACCATCTGCTGGTGATCTTTGGCAGCGGTAAAGAAAGCTGGCATGCTGCAACGCCAAAAGCAAAGTTCGTCCTGATCAATGTTCCTTTCGATACGCTTGAAGTGGGCCGCATGCTCATCACCAAGAAAAAGCCGCCCATCTTCGTTATCAAGGCGCTGGAATCTCAGGTGATGGATTCCGCAGTATGGTGGGAAGTCAAGAAAAAACGCTGGCGCTGGGAGCCGGGAGATGCGCTTCAGTAAGGCCGCTAAGATCCTGCGGCCGGCGTTCTATCTGTGATGTTAAATCGATTGCGCTTTACCTCGCTGAGGCGGCGTCAACTTTTGGACGAGGTTTCTTTGCTCCCAGGAACGCTTCTTTGGCGGGCTTCTGCGATGCATACCAGAGCTTTATCACTTCGAAGGTGATGGTGGCCCCATAAGTTACCGCAATCCAGACGCAAACCGCTTCAACGGGAAGGCTTGACCAAGCTTTTACGGAGACTCCCAGCATCTGATTCGGCTGATAACCCCACCAACCGTAAGGCAAAGCCAGTGTGGCCTCCCATAGCAGGCTGACCAGCAAAACGTATAACAGCACTAAACTGAAGGCACGCCAATTGATGAAGGCTTTCACCGTGGGATAAAAACCGACTGATGGAATCAGTCCACCGAGAACCAGCACCGTCAAATAGCCTGGAAACCCAACCGGTTCTGGTGAAAATATTTTTTTGTAAATGATGGCAGCTATTACCAGCAGCACGCCTAAGACAGCCGAAGTCGGGTGAAACACCAGCAGTTTGGTATTCTTTTTTGCTTCTCCCGCATAGTCTGGCACGCTGTACGCCGCAAGCCAGAACTCATCCAGCCAGATGTAGATCAGCAGTATGGCGATGAAACCTGAGAAGTAGAAAATGTATTCTTCAACTGGAACTGGTCCGCCCAGCGCAGGTGCGCCTATCCCCAGAGTCGCTTGGCGATTGGGATACACAAAGAACTTGTGGGCAAAGAAAAAATCCAATGCGAAGCCAAAAGGAACCAGGATGGAAATGGTTCGCCAAAAGGCCCTCTGGGGAAGCCGGATGCGTTCTTGGGGAAAGAGCCAGCCAGCTATCACGATAATCGGCACAATAAACAGCAACAAGCTCCATGTGTAACCGTAGGGCGTGGGGTCAGAGCTGGAGATTTTGAGAGTGCCTGCGTCGTGAACCTTGTTAAGGGTTATGACTGCGGGAAGGGCGATCATAGCCAGGATGGTCAAAACAATTCCCGGCCCAACTCGAAATCTATGTGAAGGGTTTTCCGATCCAGGCATAGACGGTCTCCTGATCTTCGGAGATTCTACTCTGTTTACTTGAGAATAAATTTCGATCACCAAATTTTTCTCTATCAGCCCGAAATACGTCAGGCTTTGGGTTTCCCCTATAATTCATTCTCATGAACCTGGAACAGAAACTTACAGAACTCAAGCGCCGTGATTCCCTGGCTGAAGCCGGAGGCGGCAAGGAACGCCAGGAGCGCCAGCACAAAGATGGCAAGATGTCCGCGCGTGAGCGCATCGAATTCCTGCTGGATGAAGGAACGTTTGAAGAATTCGACAAGATGGTGACGCACAGCTGTACGGACTTTGGCATGGAGCAGAACAAAATCTATGGCGATGGCTTTGTCACCGGCTATGGCCGGATTGAAGGCCGGCTGGTTTTTGTTTTTGCCCAGGATTTCACCGTGTTCGGCGGATCGCTTTCGGCAGCTAACGCCGGCAAGATCGTAAAGATCATGGATACGGCGATGAAGGTTGGCGCGCCGGTGATCGGGCTCAATGATTCCGGCGGTGCTCGCATTCAGGAAGGCGTGATGTCACTAGCCGGTTATGCCGATATCTTTTTGCGCAACACGCTGGCCAGCGGCGTGATCCCGCAGATTTCAGCCATTATGGGCCCCTGCGCGGGCGGTGCGGTGTATTCGCCGGCCATCACCGATTTCATCCTGATGGTGGATAAGACTTCTTACATGTTTGTGACCGGTCCGGACGTGATCAAGACCGTAACGCATGAAGAGGTCACAAAAGATGAGCTGGGCGGCGCGGCCACACACAATGAAACTTCCGGCGTGGCGCACTTTATGGCGCATGACGACGCCGAGTGCCTCTCCATGGCGCGCGAACTGTTTGGATTCATTCCGTCCAATAATCTCGACGATCCGCCGCGTCGCGAATGCACTGACCCGATTGACCGCGCCGATTCCGAACTTCAGACTGTGGTTCCGGCGGAATCCATCCAGCCCTATGACATGAAAGACGTCATTACGCGTGTGGTGGACGACGGTTATTTTTTTGAAGTGCATGAGCACTACGCAAAAAATATTGTCGTGGGATTTGCCCGCCTGAATGGCCGTTCTGTGGGGATCGTGGCCAACCAGCCGGCGTTTCTTGCCGGCGTGCTCGATATCAATGCATCAGTAAAAGGCGCGCGGTTTGTACGCTTCTGTGATGCCTTCAACATTCCTCTAATTACCTTTGAAGACGTTCCCGGATTTTTGCCGGGAACGCAGCAGGAGTACGGCGGAATCATCCGCCATGGCGCCAAGCTGCTGTTTGCTTTTGCAGAAGCCACCGTTCCGAAGATTACGGTGATCACCCGCAAGGCCTATGGCGGCGCATATTGCGTTATGTCTTCCAAGCACATTCGTACAGACGTGAATTATGCCTGGCCTACGGCGGAGATCGCGGTCATGGGAGCAGAAGGCGCAGTCAATATTGTTTACAAGCGAGAAATCGAGCGGGCCGCGCTCTCAGCGAAATCGGAGAAAGAAAAAGCTGAAGTGATTGCCAAGGCGCGCAATGAAAAGATTGAGGAATTCCGCGATCGTTTTGCCAGCCCTTATGTCGCCGCCGAACGCGGCTATATTGACGCTGTAATTCGCCCGCAGGAGACGCGCAAGAAACTGATCGACGCGCTGGAGATGCTTCAGAACAAGCGCGACAAAAATCCGCCGAAGAAGCATGGGAATATACCGCTATAGAAAAGATCCCGAGCAGAGCGAGGGATCGCTATCGCAATACAGGCCGGTATGTCATCCTCGATGTCTGCGCCGCGCGGGATAACCGGATTACAATATGCTCATCTCTTACGTCTAATGGCCATGAGGCAAGCGGTTGTATTCTCCGCGATTGCAATCCTGCTGGCGCTGAGCCGAGCGGTGGCCCAGAATCCTGCCGCGCCAGGTCCGGAGTCGAGTGAGGGCAAGAAGCTCTTCACCTCTGCCGGATGCGCCAAATGCCATGACGCTGATGGCAGCAAGAAACTCGCCGACGGCACAACTCTCCTCGGACGCCTCTCCAAGGTCAAAGATCCTGAGGCCCGCCTGGGCACGCGCCTCAAAGGTGCGGAGCAGCGGCGGCAGGTGTTTCTCTATTTGAAGCCGCTGATCGAGCGCGAACGTTTGTCTGGAACGCCTGAGACAGCGCGTGAAAAAGCCGAATAAACGCGAGCTGGTCGAAGTCTATAGGTCCTTGGTCGTGGGAAGATCGTTTGCCTCGGCTTCAGGCAATTCCGCCAAAAGTGCCCTTAGGTCCAGATGCCGCGTGTACATGGCAAGCTTCCCGTCCGGCGTGTGCGGCCACGCCTCTCTGGGACGATCAACGTACAACTCCACTCCATTGCCATCGGGATCACGCAGATAAAGCGATTGGCTCACACCGTGATCGGCAGCGCCCTCAAGCCCAATTCCAGCTGCGATCAAACGCCGCAGTGCATCCGCCAAAGCCGCTCGGCTCGGATAGACAATGCGTGATGATAGAGCCCTGTAGTGCCAAAGGGCGGCGGTGGTCCGCCCAGGCTTTCCCATGTGTTCAATGCGATGTGATGGTGATAACCGCCTGCGGAAAGAAATGCGGCTTGGTCTCCCATGCGCTGCATGAGTTCGAATCCCAACACGTCCCGATAGAATCCGATAGCGCGTTCCAAATCGGCCACTTTCAGATGCACGTGACCGATCCGAACCTCGGGATCAATTGGCTGAGCAGTTTTCTTTTCGGATGTGGCCATACGATCAGCCTGCGGTCTGTTGTGCTAGGGCGAAGCGCTTTGCCTGAATCTCAATATAGACATTGATCAGTGAAACAGCAGCCGGCGTAACGCCCGGAATGCGCGAAGCATGGCCCAGCGTTCGGGGACGGACTCGCTGCAGCTTTTCGTTCATCTCGCGCGAGAGACCGCTGACCTTGCCGTAATCGAACCAATCAGGAATGAGCCGCTGCTCGGCTTTTTTGAGGCGCTCAATGGACTTCCGCTGCTGGTCAAGGTAACCCGCATACTTGATTTCGGTCTCGACGGTCTTCATTTCGTTGCGGGCTGCGGAGGAGAGCTTGCTCTGCCCATTTAGGTTCGTATCAGGGCACGACTTTAGTCGTGCCGTCACCGCCTCTATTGATTCGGGCTTTAGCCCCTGTTCTCCGCCAGCAATTTCCGCGAAAAACTCAGGATAGCCCTCTGCAATCAGCCCTGCAAAATCTTCGATCACAATTTCCGGACGCCTGAGCAGTTGTGCCATGGGCGAGCCAAGCGCGCCGTTCAAATTGCCATTATTCACCACTGCATCTTTGGTCGAAATATCGACGCCCTCGTCCGTTGCTGGATCCGCAAGCACCGACTGCGCCGCCAGCCGCTCCTGCTGCGCCCGCTCTATTTTTTCCAGCATCTCACCCGAGATTCGCGTCTTCTCCAGCAGCACCGTCAGCTTCTGTGCGCGCTGTTCCTTAGCCTGGTAGTCTGCCCACGCCTGATCGTTGATCAAGCCAATGCGGCGGCCATGGGGCGTGAGTCGACGGTCGGCGTTATCAATGCGCAGATGCAGCCGAAACTCGGCACGCGAAGTGAACATGCGGTAAGGTTCGTTTGTCCCTTTGCTGATGAGGTCGTCGATCAAAATTGCTGTATAGGCTTCGGTGCGGTCAAGCACCAGCGGCGGCTCGCCCTTGATCTTCAACGCTGCGTTGATTCCTGCCATTAATCCCTGACATGCGGCTTCTTCATAGCCGGAGGTCCCATTGATCTGTCCGGCAAGAAAGAGATGATCGATCTTTTTTGTCTCCAGAGTGCGCTCAAGCTCGGTCGGGTCAATAGAGTCGTACTCAATCGCATATCCCGGCCGCAGCATCTCCGCTTTTTCAAGTCCTGGGATAGATTTGACGATCGCCAGCTGCACGTCAATGGGCAAAGAAGTGCTCATGCCGTTGACATAAATCTCATGCGTGTTCAGCCCCTCTGGTTCTAGAAAGAGCTGGTGCGTGGTCTTGTCTGGGAACTTAACGATCTTGTCTTCAATGCTCGGGCAATACCGCGGACCAATGCTTTGGATCTGTCCCGAATACATGGGCGAGCGGTGGACGTTTTCCGCGATGATGCGGTGCGTCTCCGCCGTGGTGAACGCGATATAGCACGGCACCTGCTTCTGCGTGATCTTCTTTGTGCGGAAGCTGAACGGCGTGGGGTCGGCGTCGCCCGGTTGCATCTCGAAGCGTGACCAGTCAATGCTTCGGCCATCCAGCCGTGGCGGTGTCCCGGTCTTCAACCTGCATCCGCGCAGCCCCTGCAGCTTGAGTGATTCGCCCAATAGTTGCGATGGCGGCTCTCCGCTGCGTCCGGCAGGATAGGTTTGTTCGCCGCAATGGATCAGGCCGTTGAGGAATGTGCCTGTGGTAACAATGACGGCCTGCGCACCGACCGTGCGGCCATCGCGGAGTTTAATGCCGTTTGCAAACATTTCACTGCGGAGGCGCGGAGGCACGGAAGAAGAAAAATCTGATGAAGATTCCTGTTCGATTGCACCGAGCCCGTTTCCCAAATGATTTTCCCCGGAATCGTTTTTCTCTGTGTCTCCGCGTCTCCGTGGTAGGTGTTCTTCCACAATCAGCTCGGCTACTTCAGCCTGCTTGATGAAAAGATTGGGTTGGCTTTCCAATACTTCGCGCATCTTCTGCCGATATTGCTGCTTATCGCACTGCGCCCGGGGAGACCAAACCGCAGGTCCACGCGAAGTATTGAGAAGGCGGAATTGGATTCCAACCGCGTCGGTCACTTCGCCCATGATTCCGCCGAGCGCATCCACCTCCCGCACCAAGTGTCCTTTGGCGATTCCGCCAACAGCCGGATTGCATGACATCTGCGCAATCAGGTCCACATTGAGCGTAAAAAGAGCAGTCTTGAGTCCCATGCGGGCAGCCGCCATGGCAGCTTCGCACCCGGCATGGCCTGCGCCCACAACTACCACATCGTATTGTTCAGTGAACTGCACCATTGGCTGACTCTATTTTACAGGCGCAGCCGTTTCCCCGCTGGTCCATGCCTGTTCGCAGAGCGCACCGGGCTTTTGTGGCAGTAGCCGTGAGAAGAGCTGCTGTTTAGTGGTCCAGATCAATTGTCTGTGGCGCTTGTCCGCGCAAAGGCGTGCTTTCGGGCTGAGAAGGATTCGAAGCTGAATCTCTGGGAAGGGCGTCTGCAATGGCGGTGAACAGCTTTGCTGCATCCACGGGCTTTGTTACGTAGGAATCCATGCCTGCGGCCAGGCAGCGCTCGCGGTCGCCGATCATGGCATGGGCTGTCATGGCCACAATCGGGAGATGCTTTTTAGAGACTCGTTCCTGGGCGCGTATGGCCTTCGTCGTCTCGAAACCGTCCATATCGGGCATCTGCACGTCCATCAAGACCAAATCAAAACTCTGCTGCTCCAGTGCCGCCAAGGCCTCACGTCCGCTGCTTACGTCCACGGCAGAGTGGCCTTGTTTTGCCAACAGACTCCGGGCCAGGCGCAGGTTAACGAGGTTATCGTCTGCAATCAAAATCCGCAGTTTTCTGGACGGCTTTGTCGCAGTTGGCTCGTGGCGGTGCTGAGTCTCATTTTTAGTTGGGCTGGCGGTAGGCAGACCGAAACGTGCCGTAAAGTAAAACGTGCTGCCTTTGCCGGGCTCGCTTTCAACCCAGATGCGGCCTTGCATAAGCGCAACCAATTGGGAAACTATGGCCAAGCCCAGGCCAGTGCCTCCGTAATGGCGGGTAGATGAAGTGTCTGCCTGAACGAAAGCTTCAAAGATTGTCTTCTGCTTTTCCGCGGAGATTCCGATTCCCGTATCGCTCACACTGAATTGCAAGGCGCCATCGTGCAGTCGTATGACGCGCACCATGATCTTTCCTTTGTGGGTGAACTTCAGAGCATTGCCAACAAGGTTCATCAATATTTGCCGCAGCCGGCCGGGGTCACCAATTGCCATCTCCTGAACGTCGATAGAGAAATCGCATTCCAGGGAGAGCTGCTTGTTCCTCGCTTGAACTGAGAGGTCCTTCACGGTTGCTCGAACAAGGTCTTTCACGCTAAAGGGGACGCGTTCCAGTTCCAGCTTGCGCGCTTCAATCTTTGAGAAATCCAGGACGTCATTGATGATCTCCAGCAATGCTCCCGCTGAGCTTTTTACCGTTGCCAGATAGTCGCGTTGTTCGGGAGTCAGGTCGGTATCCAGCGCCAAGTCAATCATTCCTATTACTCCGTTCATTGGCGTACGAATTTCATGGCTCATGTTCGCCAGGAACTCGCTCTTGGCCCGGCTTGCGGATTCCGCGGCTTCCTTGGCAACTCGCATTTGCTCTTCCGCCTGCTTGAGCATCGTAATGTCGAGAAAGGTGCCTTCAATTTCTGTCCCGCTAGCGCCGCTCACCATAGTGGTATTGGCCATTATCCAGACTGGGGTTCCGTCTTTGCGACGCATGAGCAATTCCTGATTGGAAGCAGTTCCGTGCTCAGCCATCTTCTGGTCCGAAGCAGCCTTGTCGGCTGGATGGAAAAATATATCCGTCGCTGGGCGTCCCACAAGATCTGCGCCCGAATCGTAGCCAAGAATTCTGGCCCCGGCGTCGTTGTATTCCAGAAAAATTCCTCGCGACGAGCAACGAAAAACACCCGCGAGGTTGCGCTCAAACAAAAGCCGGTAGCGTTGCTCCGATTCGCGCAGCGATTCTTCAGCGGTTTTGCGTTGTGTTATGTCAGTCACCAGTCCGCTGGCATACCGCAACCCGTCTTTTTCAAACGTTTGAATGGCACGGTTGTGGACCCAGCGCCATTCGCCATTTTTGCGGCGTATGCGAAATTCCATGTCAAAGGGTGCACCTTCAGCAAAGAACGACTGGAACATGCGCCTGACTTGCTGGGCTTCGTCGGCATGGGCGTCGAACAGGATCGAGGCGCCGCGCGCATAACATTCTGCGATGCTGTATCCAAAAAGCTTCTCCGCGTTGGGACTTAAGAACTTCAGCTGGTTATTGCTGTCGAGCATCCAGGTGACGTCCGGAATATTGTGGATAAGAGCGCGATAGTTTTCATTTGCTTCATGCAGCGCCCGTTGCGTCGCTTTGGCCTGGGTGATGTCGCGGACAACAGCGGATACGCCGATGACCGTACCCTCCTGGTTCTTGATTGGACAAAATGTCAGAGCTACTTCAACCAGATAGCCGTCATTGCGGTGACGCTGAGACTCGAACCGAACCTGAGTTTCTCCTGCCAGAACGCGCCCAAAAGACCTGTCATACTCTTCCATGCATTCCGGAGGAATAATGGTGGATGCCACAGATTTTCCGATAATCTCTTCAGCGGAATATCCATAAATAGCCTCGGCTCCCCGGTTCCAACTCAAAACTTTTTTGTCCATGGAGACTGCGAGTATGCCCTCTTCAGAGAACTCTACAACCGCGGCCAGAAGCGCTCGCGCTTCATCGGCGCGCTTGCGTTCACTGATGTCCCGCAAAATAGCGGCAATCCCCACCTGGTTTCCATCGGCGTCCTTCACCGGCGCTGCAGAACAGTTGATTTCAATGCGGCGGCCATCTTTGGTTACACCGCTACCGTCAAAGGGCAAAATAGCTTTGCCGCGCTTCATCCGCTGAATGGCGGTATTCACCAAGGGTGCTGCCTCTTCTGTGGCAAGAACAGCCAGGCTTCTCCCGATAATTTCCGGGACCTCATACACGAACAATTTCGCCGCTCCCCGATTCCAACTCACGATGATTCCATCCGGCGTGCACCCGATGATCGCGTCCTCAGAATGTTCCACAATGGAAGCGAGAAACTTTTGCGCGTCTTCGGCAGTCTGTTCGGCTGGCCTAACGAAAGTCGGCAAAGAAGAGGGTTCAATCGACTTTTCCGACATACGTTTCTCCTTTCCTGCCGAATCTGGCCCGCTACTGGCCATGCTGCGCTTTGTTTGGGGTAAGACAAGCGTCTCCAATAAGAGAGGCAAGTCTTTTGTAACGTGTGTCTAGATTTTAGACGTTCTAGCGCTTTCCAGCGGAATTCAGTGGGTGGAGACGGCACCGGTTTTTCGGCCGAAAGGCGCTTTGATCGAAGTTGAAAACTAGCCCGTGAGGTCCTATTTCCCCTTGTCGAGCCCCAAAGTGGTACCCGCATTATGAGCAAAAAACACCAGAAACAACAGCAGGAGTCCAATATTATCCAGCTCGTTCCCAAAATACCGCCATGGCGGGACGCCTTGCGGAAGCACCCACGTGGAAAGCAGCAGGTTAGCCATGAATAGAGCACCAACAATGGCAAAGGGGCGCACCCAGAAACCCAGCACCATGGAAAGCCCAATCAGCAACTCCGCCACTCCCACGGCATAGCCGGAAGCCGTCGGGTACTTGAGCGTCGCGCGCAGAAATGGCTTGTAAGCAGGCACGGCGCTTTCCTGAACGTATCCGGTGACATATTTGGCATAACCACCGTGGGCAAAGTCATGCCCCATGAGCTTGTATTGGGCAAAGAACAAAAATATGACGCCCACCACAATCCGCGCCACTGCCATGGTTACTGACGACGAGCCACTGCTCTTTCCTGCTGCCATTCATTTCTCCCCACATGATCTCTTCTGAACGAAGTGCTTATGAGTCCGTTCGATCTCTAAGCGCAGCTTTACTGTTTGAAAACATTGCCATCTTTCATCACAAATTTCACGCTTTTGAGCGCTTCCACATTGGCGAGCGGATCGCCCTGCACTCCCAGGACGTCTGCAAATGCTCCGGGCGCGATTACGCCAAGATCGCCTTTCATATCCAGAAGATTTGCGGCGGTAGAAGTCGCGGCCTTAATGGCGTCCATCGGCGACATACCGAACTTTACCATTAAGCCAAATTCATTCGCGATCGGCTCAGTCCAGGGAATACCGCCCATGTCCGTGCCAAAAGCAATCTTCACTCCCGCCTTCAATGCCTTCTTGAATGACACTTCATGTTCGCTGGCGCGTGCGCGATCGCGTTTCCCGTCTTCTGTGTTTTCCGGTGACCAGTCCGTGTAGTAGACGCCAAGCGTCGGCACATACCAGGTTCCCTGCTTCAGCATCTGCGCGATGGCCGCGTCATCCAGAGACAGGCCGTGCTCAATGGAGTCGCAGCCGCCATCCAATGCCCGATGCAGACCAATACCGCTATAGGCGTGGCATGCGACCTTCTTCTGCTGGCCATGCGCTTCGTCCACCACAGCCTTGAGCTCTTCCACCGTCAGCGTGGGTTGGGAAACCAGATGGCCCTCTTTATCGACCCACGAACGATGAGTCATATATACCTTGATCCAGTCCGCGCCGTTCTCCAGTTGCTGCCGGGTGATCTTGCGCAACTCAACAGGGCCGTCGCCAAGCTGCGCGCCCTTGGGCACCACAATATCTGGGTTGTAACCTTCCAGGGGATAGCCACCAGTTACGGAGATAGCTCGCGTCACCACCAGCATTCGCGGGCCAGGAATGAAGCCGGCATTGATCGCTTCTTTGATTCCGACGTCGCCGTAGCCTGCGCCTTCAGTCTCAAGATCACGCAGCGTGGTAAAGCCCTGTTCCAGCGCTCGCCGCGCCGAGACAGCAGCCCGTGCCGCCCGGTACGACGAAGGATGCTTCAGCAATTGCTCATCATAGCTTTCAACTTTTGGGTCTTCACCCTGAAGAAAAATGTGCGTGTGGGTATCGATCAACCCCGGAAGCACCGTCACCTCGGCGGGCAGATTGATGAGACTGGCTCCCGCTGGCGCATTGCCTCCGCTGGTCACGCTTTCAATCCTGTTGCCCTTGATCACAATCAGCACGTTGTGCCGGACCTGGTTCGATATGCCATCAATCAAATTCGCAGCGTGGATGACCGTGATTTTTTCCGGTGCAGGGCTGCCCTTGGGCTGCGCAGTCTGCGCCATGGCGGTTGTTACCAGAATTGAAGCGGACAGCAGGATTACGTACAGAACGGTTTTGCGGCTCAACATTGAAGTCTCCTGATTCAAGCTCGTAACAAATACGCCTTACAAGCTGAATATGCAACTTATTTGCGCTGAGATGGTTTAAGGATTTTACAAGGGCGGAGCTTCAAGACGTTGTGGAAGCAAGAAAATTCTCGGCTAACTCCGGCGATACCTTTATGGATGACGAAAGGATTTACGCGACAGCAAAAGAAACAGGGCAGCCGAAGCTGCCCTGTCTGGTTTGAGTCTAAAACTGTTTATGCTGGTGAAGGCTTACCCGGCGCGATGCCCGGTGTTCTGCCCGGCTCCGGCTTCAGTACCTGCTGCACGCCGTCGCCATCGCCCTTTTGCGGGATGACGCGTGCGGGTAGCTGCTTGCCTTCAAGAATCAACTTCAGCTCGTTGGCATCCAGAACTTCGCGCTCCAGCAGCGCCAGGGCTATGCGGACCATGGCATCACGGTTTTCCAGGATGAGGCTCTTGGCTTTCTCATAGCCGGTGTTGACTAGGCGGCGGACTTCGGAATCTATCTCACGCGCCGTCTCTTCACTGAAATCGCGGTGCTGTGAAAGCTCGCGACCCAGGAATATCTGCTCTTCTTTCTTGCCGAAGGTCAGCGGTCCCAGGCTGCTCATGCCCCATTCGCACACCATCTTGCGCGACATTTCGGTGGCGCGCTCAATGTCATTGCCTGCTCCGGTGGACATCTGGTTCAGGAAGATTTCTTCCGCCAAGCGTCCGCCCATCATCACGGCAATCTGCGTGTTGAGGTAGTCCAGGGTGTAATTGTGCTTGTCAGTTTCTGGCAGCTGCATGGTCACGCCCAGCGCCATTCCGCGCGGGATAATGGTGACTTTATGCAGAGGATCAGCATGCGGCATCAAGGCAGCCACAATCGCATGGCCGGCTTCGTGATACGCCGTAACCTTCTTTTCTTCTTCCGTGAGCAGCAGGCTCTTGCGTTCCGCGCCCATCAGGACCTTGTCTTTGGCCAGCTCAAAGTCATACATCAATACGGATTTGCGATTGTTTCGGGCCGCGTTCAGCGCCGCTTCATTCACCATGTTGGAAAGCTCGGCGCCGGAAAAGCCCGGTGTGCCGCGCGCCAGGATGGAGAGATCCACGTCATCCGCCAAAGGAATCTTGCGTGTGTGTACGCGGAGAATTTCTTCACGTCCACGAACATCAGGAAGTGGAACCACAACCCGACGGTCAAAGCGTCCCGGACGCAGAAGCGCGGGATCAAGCACGTCAGGCCGGTTGGTTGCGGCGATCAGGATCACGCCTTCGTTCGATTCAAAGCCGTCCATTTCCACGAGCAGCTGGTTGAGAGTCTGTTCACGTTCGTCGTGTCCGCCGCCCAGACCTGCGCCCCGATGGCGTCCAACGGCATCAATTTCGTCGATGAAGATGATGCAGGGAGCATTCTTTTTGCCCTGCTCAAAAAGATCACGTACGCGGCTTGCGCCCACGCCCACAAACATCTCAACAAAGTCTGAACCGGAGATGCTGAAGAAAGGCACGTTGGCTTCCCCGGCCACGGCGCGTGCCAACAGGGTCTTACCGGTTCCAGGATGGCCTACCAGCAGAACGCCCTTGGGAATGCGTCCGCCGAGCTTCTGGAACTTCTGCGCTTCGCGCAGGAACTCAATGATCTCGCGCAGCTCTTCCTTAGCTTCATCCACGCCAGCCACATCTTTAAACGTGATCTTCTTCTGCTGCATGGAAAGCAGTCGCGCACGGCTCTTGCCAAAACTCAAGGCCTTGTTCCCGCCCGTTTGCATTTGCCGGATCATCACAAACCACAGCACGCCAAGCAGGATGAAAGGCGAGAACTGGATGATGGCCATGGGCCAGTTCCATCCCTGGCTATCTTTGAACGTCGTTTTGGTGTCCTTGTGGTCGTCCAGCGCCTTCAACAGGGTGGGATTTGTGGCCGGAACCACGGAATGATACATGCTGCCATCGCGTAACTTGCCCCGCGCCACATTGCCTTCAATCGTGACATCCACGACCTTGCCGTCATTCAGGTCTGACATGAACTGGGTGTAGGCAATTTCCTGATCTTTGCCGGCGTTCGGACCGCCTTGAATCATTCTCCAAAGGACGACGGCGACCGCTACCAGCGTCACCCACAAGATCACCGTTTTAAATGTCGAATTCACTGATTGCTCCTAGATTTCCCGGTCAGGACACGTATCCTCTGACCTGCATGGCTTTTAACGACGTCGTATCCGTTACAGACGTTTTCCAATGAAAAAGGTTCCCGAGCTCTGAACACGCCGGGTTATGCCAATTAGATGCGGAACGACTGGGTTTCGGACTTAAACTTTCCCACTCCCAAGATTTTATACCCATTCCCGCCACTCTGGGTGCAGTAAAACCGCTTAAGACATGCTTAAGGAATTACCCCAGCCTCAGCTCGTCCGGCTATGTAGGGCAGGTTACGGCCCAAATGGCGCTCCCCCAGCCCATAGCCTACGACAAAATTCTCATTCATGAGAAAACCAAAGTAATCGGGCTGCAGGGACACCCGGCGGGCTGACTGCTTGTCCAGAAGGACAGCCAGTTTTACGCTGGCAGCGCCCCGTCCTACCAGGTTCCGAATCAGGAACTCGCTTGTCAGGCCAGACTGGACCAGCGCTTCCACCAGCAAAACATGCTGGCCTTTCACGTCAAGCTCAGGGCTGAAGAATATCTCTGTTGTGGTGGAGTTCGCTTCCTTTGACTCGGCTTTTACAAACTGGCAGACCACGTCCAGATCCAGCTCTCGAACCAGGTCAGCCATAAAGACAAAGCCGTTTTCCATCACGCCGACAACGTGCAGCGTTTTACCCTGAAAATCAGCGGAGATCCGGCGGGCCATCTCCTGTACGCGTTTTTTGATCTGCTCAGCCGTCAAGAGAATTCTGGGATATTCAGACTGAACGCTGGTCACTCGCCTGCCTCGGTAATCATCTTTATCTCCTCGATCAAGACCGCATCCCCTGAATTGCTGGCAAAGTCCTTAGATGGCGGAAAAGACCGCAGCCAGACGATTTGCCCCGCGCTTTCAACCACCGGCCAGGCCTTGCGCTGGGCAGGAGAAATCTCATGCCCCAGCCGACCGGCTTGCAGCAACTCTTTTACTTTCTTGGGGGATTGCGTGTGGACCGGAAAGAACTTATCACCAGCACGCCAATTTCTTACTTTCAACTCGGAACCAAGCAGGCTTGCCTGTAACAGCGTTGCTCCATTATAACTTGAAGCCTTTTGTTTTCCATCACTTATTAACCGCGCCCGGAGGGTGATTCCCAGCTCAAACACGGTAACTTCCCCCGGGATAGTTAGGGAATAGCAATAGTTTTCGGGTGGTTTTTGCGTGTTTCGGCTGAATTGGAGCTCTCGGGCGGTGCGATTTGCCACCAAACCATCTGGTAATGCCAGCTTGGCTCCCGGTTTGCCATGCTCCGCAAGTGCCGTAAGCTGTTGAATATGCTTGAATTCCAGCGGAACGCCGAGCCTGAGTGCGGTGTTATGGATGACTTGACGCTGGAGCGCCAGAGGCAGGCTGCGCAAATCCGACAAATCCAGAGCCAGAATGCCCTGAGCATCGCCGCTTGAGCTGCGTCCGCTGCGGCTGGGCTTACCTTCATGAATCAGCCTCGGTAACAGCGCGGAAAGCTCCTTATTCCAATAGCCGTCTTCAGCCTGGGCCAGATCCGCAAGATCAGCCAGAGTTTGCCGGATCGACGGATTGAACTCGCGCTCAAGCAGAGGCAGCAGCGTATGCCGGATGCGATTTCTCGTATGGCCAAGATCCTGGTTGGACGAATCTTCGCGCCAGACTTGGCCCTTTGCCGTAAGGTACGCTTCGACTTCACGTCGGCTAGTCGTAAGAAGAGGCCGGAGGAGGTGCTTTTCGTTGTGGGTCGGCGCAATCCCAGCCAGTCCGCGTACGCCGGTACCGCGGAGGATGCGCATCAACACGGTTTCCGCCTGGTCGTCCAGCGTGTGGGCTGTCGCGATCTTGTCAGCGATATGTTGTTTGGTGAGCGCAGCAAACCACTGATGGCGCAATTCGCGGGCAGCCGTCTCAAGGCTGATTTTTCTATGGGAGGCGTGTTGGGGTGCGTTTCCGGATCCCGAGTAGAAATTCAATTGAAGCCGCGCGGCAAGCTCTTCGACGAAGCGCTGGTCGGCATCCGCCTCAAGCCCGCGAATCTGGTGATGAAAGTGGGCCACCGCGAGCACGATGCCAAGCTCTTCTCCTAGCTCCGCCAGAATGTGAAGCAGCGCAACGGAATCTGCGCCGCCAGAACACGCCACCGCGATGCGCTCTCCGGGGCGGAGCAGCTGTTGATCACGGATATATCTGAGGACTTTTTCCAACATTGAAACCTTGGAAACGCTTTATACCATTGTGAAATAATTGGTGCCCTATGTACAGAAAACACATCACTCTCACGCGGCGCGCTGTCTATAGTTTTGGCTTGGGCTGCGGGATCTTTATTCTCGGCCTTACCCTCAGAACCCTGCTGGACAGGTGGGGTGTCAGCGGCGTTGCCGCGGCAATCGATGACATGCTGATCGGTGTTCTTGCCGGCCTTTTGGTCTTCGCCTATGAGCACCACCAGCACAGAGTGATTTTGGAAAAGATGCGCGTGATTGCTGAAATGAACCATCATGTACGCAATGCGCTCCAGCCCATCATCTATTCGCCTTATGTGAAAGAACAGGCGGAGCAGGTACGAATTATTCAGGAAGGAACCCGCCGGATTGAATGGGCGCTACGGGAAGTGCTTCCCGGAGAAGACGCCACTTCCGTTGGCCCGAATTCGCCAACTTCGCGGCCAAGCTCCGCCGCCTGAGCTAAAAATTTCCCGTTGCGATCCGCACAAACCAGGCGTTGCCAAAGTTGCTATACTTTTCACCCCGTATGAAGGTAACAGTTATTATCCCGGCGGCCGGTCTTGGCACACGCATGGCGCCTGCCGGCAAAAAAGGCGCGCCCACAAAACAATTTTTTGAGATCAGCGGGACGCCAATCGTGATCCACACACTGCGCGTGTTTGCGCGCAACCAGCAGATCAGCCAGATTCTGGTGGCGCTGCGCAAGAATGAGATGGAGCGCTTTAGCCGCCAACTGGAAAAAGAGAAGCTGGCCGAAAAGGTCAAGGTAGTGGAAGGCGGCGAACATCGCCAGGAATCCGTGGCTAACGCACTTTCACAGCTAAAGGCTGCGCCCGAGGACATTGTGCTGGTGCATGACGCTGTGCGGCCGTTTGTCGACGACGAGATTATTGCCAACGTGATTCATGAAGTAGAGCGGCACGGCGCAGCCATCGCCGGGTTGCCGGCCGTGGATACCATCAAACAGGTTGAGCGCGCGGCAGAAGGCGCAATTATTACCTCGACTATCCCGCGTGAACGCGTTGTGCAGGCGCAGACGCCGCAGGGATTTCGTTATGCACTAATCAAGCGTGCCTTTGACAGCGCCGCTGCCGATGGCTTTACCGGCACCGACGAAGCGTCACTGGTGGAGCGCATGGGAGAGAGTGTCTGGGTAGTGATGGGTTCGGCGAGAAACATCAAGATCACCACGCCGGCGGACATGGAACTGGCGGAATATTTCGCCCAGGCTGAGAGAGCCACGAAGGGACTGGCGGGGTAATTTCTTACCGCTGATTTGCGCTGATGACGCTGATTGGAGTGAGAGTCGATAACAATTTTAAGTACTCTGAATTGACGGATACGGTCATTGGTGTCTTCTATGACGTGTACAACGAACTTGGGTTCGGTTTTTTGGAATCTGTGTATCGCAATGCTCTTCGTCTTGCACTCTTGGAAAAGGGCTTGACCATTGAGGAAGAGGTCACTGTTTCAGTCTGCTTTCGCGGACAAAACGTTGGTGACTTCAGGGCTGACTTAGTTGTAAACGGCGTACTCCTGCTTGAATTGAAAACTGCGGAACGGATTGTTCCCGCCCACGAAGCGCAATTATTGAACTACTTGCGGTCTACTTCGCTGGAACTGGGACTTGTCCTGAACTTCGGCCCTCGGCCGCAGGTTCGCCGACTGGTGCTCGAAAATGCTCGTAAGCATCTGCAAGCCCGGGCCCAAGGAGGGTCTTCTTGAATCTTTTCAGATCAGCGTCATCAGCGTTAATCAGCGGTAAGAAACTATGAGAATAGGCTACGGTTGGGACTCGCATGAATTCAAATCTGGTGTCCCCCTAAAAATCGGTGGCGTGGAACTTCCCCACGACAAAGGCCTGGCTGGCCATTCCGATGGCGATGTTCTTCTTCACGCCATTACCGACGCACTGCTGGGAGCGGTCGCGGCGGGCGATATCGGCAGCTACTTTCCCCCCAGCGACCCTAAATGGAAAGGCGCCGACTCCGTCATCTTCCTGGAAGAAGCGCTTAAGCAGGTCCGGCTGGCTGGCTACAAGGTGAGCAATGTAGATTCCACGGTGATTCTGGCCGAGCCCAAGATCGTTCCACACGCGAAGAAAATTCAGGCTCGCGTGGCCGAACTGCTGGGGGTGAAACCGAATCAGGTCGGGATTAAGGCGAAGACGCCGGAAGGCATGGGCACAGACAATGCTGCCATAGCGCATGTGGCGGTGTTGCTGGAGGTTGCCAAAGCGCAATCGGTTCTGAGAAGTTCTACAACAAAGAAGAACAAAATCCTGAAACACAGAGGAAAGGAGTAAGCGGAGGAACGGTTAGATTGTTCCTGCGTTTTGCCTTCTATCGTCCTGCGCTACCTCTGTTCCTCTTAGTTGCAAGACTTTGCTGTCTTGTTTCCGGTCCAGTGTTGCTGCTAACCTAAGCTACCTCGTCGAAAGAAATTCCATCGTTGGTTGGTGTTTATGAAGAAGTCCCTCGGCCATCTATTCCTGATCGTTGCTGCTTTTTGTTACGCTCTGACCGCGCATGCTTCAGGCCCGCTGCTCCTGCAGAAGCCCACGCTTTCAAAAACGCACATTGCTTTTGCCTATGCGGGCGATCTCTGGCTGGTTTCACGTGAAGGAGGCGAAGCGCGGCTGCTGACCAGTGGAGATGGGACAAAGACCGATCCGGTGTTCTCGCCGGACGGGAGCATGATCGCCTTCACTGGCGATTATGACGGAAATGTGGATGTTTACGTGATGCCGAGCGAAGGCGGAGTTCCGCACCGCCTCACGCATCATCCTGCAGTGGACGAAGTGGTGGGCTGGGCACCGGACGGCAAATCCGTTCTGTTCCGGTCCTCTCGCAATAGCTATTCGCGGTTCAATCGGCTGTTCACGGTGTCACTTGAGGGTGGCTTGCCGCATGAACTCCCGCTGCCGACGGCGGAATTCGGAGCATTCTCTCCAGACGGCAAGCACATCGCGTACGTTCCAGTGGACAACAATCGCAGGCTCTCGGCCATTGGATGGAAGCGCTATCGCGGCGGCAGGGCCTCGCGCGTGTGGATCGCGAACCTTACCGATCTCAATCTAGATCAGGTGCCGCGCGAGACATCCAACGACGGCAATCCCATGTGGGTTGGCGGAAGGATTTATTTCCTCTCTGATCGTAATGGCCCGTTTACGCTGTTCTCCTACGATTCGAAAAATAAGAAAGTTGAGCAGGCGTTGCCCAGCAACGGCGCTGATATCAAGTCTGCTTCGGCTGGGCCGGGCGCGATCGTCTATGAGCAGTTTGGTTCGCTGAATCTCTTTGATCCGGCAACAGGAAAGTCCAAAGCTGTTGCGGTGACGGTGCCGGCAGACCTGCCGAATGTCCGTCCGCACTTTAAGAAAGTCGATAATGAAATTGCTTCGGCCACGCTTTCTCCCAGTGGCGCTCGCGCGGTGTTTGAAGCTCATGGTGAAGTGCTGACCGCGCCCGCGGAAAAAGGTGACATCCGCAACCTGACGAACACGCCAGGAGTCATGGAGCGAGATCCTTCGTGGTCGCCTGACGGCAAGTGGGTGGCGTATTTCTCAGATGAATCCGGCGAGTATCAGCTCTTTCTAAAAAATCCGGACGGCATGGGCGAAGCCAGGAAGATTCCTCTGGGCACGCCCGCTTCTTTTTACTACGAACCCATCTGGTCGCCGGACAGCAAGAAAATCGTTTTCAGTGATAAACGGCTAAACCTCTGGTACGTGGATCTGGCCAAAGGCACGCCGATCAAGATCGACACCGATACCTACGACGCGCCGCAGCGCACGCTTGATCCCGTGTGGTCGCCTGACAGCCGCTGGATTGCCTACTCCAAAACCCTCACCAGCCATATGCATGCGATCTTCGCTTACTCGCTGGACCAGGCGAAAAGCCTGCAACTGACCGATGGCCTGAGCGACGCGCGTTTTCCCGCGTTCGACCAGAAAGGGCAATATCTTTATTTCACTGCGAGCACTGACGTAGGCCCGACGACCGGCTGGCTTGATCTTTCCAGCATCAATCGTCCCATAACGCGCAGCGCCTATTTGATGGTCCTGCGCAAGGACCAGCCTTCACCACTGGCGCCGGAGAGTGACGAAGAGAAATCCGCCGCAGATGATTCCAAGCAGGATGCGGACAAGTCCGCCAAGACTGAAGATAAGCCAGATCAGGAGCCGGGCAGCGCCGACGAAAAGGCCAAGGCACAGGACGCGCGGGCTGCCAAATCAGTAAAGAATGAAGGCGTTGTGGTGCGGATTGATGCAGAGAACATTGGCCAGCGCATTGTTGCCATGCCAATTCCGCCACGCGACTACAGCAAACTGGTGGCCGGCAAAGCCGGGACAATTTTCCTGATTGAAGATTCACCGCGTCCCGGCCCCGACCAGCAGAACACCGTGTGGCGTTTTGACTTGACGTCACGCAAGCCGGAAAAGCTGATGGAAGGCGCGAACGACTTTACCGTGTCATTTGATGGCAAGAAGATGCTTTACAGCAAGGGCCGTCGCGAGAACAAGAAGTGGCTCATCAGTTCGGCTACGGCTCCCGCGCGCGGTGAAGGGGGCGCGTCTGCCAGCAAGCCAGAAACTCCGCTGGCATTAGCCAAGATGGAAGTGCGCGTCGATCCCCGTGCGGAATGGAAGCAGGAGTACAACGAAGTCTGGCGGATTGAGCGCGATTTCTTTTACGATCCCAATCTCCACGGCCTGAACCTGCCCGCCACCAAAAAGCAATATGAGCCGTACCTGGAGAACGTGGGCAGCCGCTATGACTTCAGCTATTTGCTGGCAGAGATGCTGGGCGAACTCACCGTGGGGCATATGTACATCCGGACACCTCCGGAGCCACCAACCGAACAGGGCAAGGTAGGCTTGCTGGGCGCGGAATATACGGTTGAAAATGGACGTTACCGCTTCTCAAAGATCTATGAGGGTGAAAACTGGAACCCGCAGCTGCGCGCGCCGTTGACGCAGCCCGGAGTCAACGTCCAGGAAGGCGAATACCTGCTGGCAGTGAATGGCCGCGATCTGCGCGGGACAGATGAAATCTTTGAGCTGTTTGAAGGCACGGCAGATAAATCGACGGTGTTGAAAGTTGGTCCCGCGGCGGACGGCAAAGGCGCGCACACTGTGACCGTGGTGCCAATTGAATCTGAGGCGGCGCTGCGCAACCGCGCGTGGATTGAGGGCAATCTGCACAAAGTGGACAAACTCAGTGGCGGGCGACTGGCGTATGTCTATCTGCCGGACACCGGCATGGGCGGCTATACGTCATTCAATCGCTACTTTTTTGCCCAGGTCGGACGTGAAGGCGCCGTGATAGATGAACGCTTCAACGGTGGTGGATCGGCCGCAGATTATGTCATCGATTACCTGCGCCGGCCATTGCAGAACTATTGGATTACGCGTGAAGGCCAGGACTTCACTACGCCCGTGGGAGCAATCTTCGGGCCCAAAGCCATGATCACCAACATGTATGCAGGCTCCGGAGGTGACGCGCTACCATGGTATTTCCGCGATGCCAAACTGGGCCCGCTTGTGGGCACGCGGACATGGGGCGGCTTGGTGGGAATTTATGACTATCCCGCGCTCATGGATGGCGGCGGCGTTACGGCCCCGCGCGTGGCCTTTTACAATCGTACCGGAGACTGGGACGTTGAGAACCACGGCGTTGCACCTGACTACGAAGTTGAAATCACACCCAAAGACTGGGCCAGTGGGCATGATCCGCAGCTGGAAAAAGCCGTTACGCTGGTGATGGATTCGCTCAAGAAAAACCCGCTGCCCGTGGCCAAGCATTCTGCGTTCCCCAATTACCATAACCAGCCGGAGCAAGGTGTGCCGGCGGCAGCAGGACATTCAAGCGGCGGAAGGAAAAAATAAGCTGCGAAGCGCAAGGGTTCTTGCCAGAGGAAAGCCCATCTTTTTGGGGCATGATGTAGGTTGAATGGTGAGCGCGGCGGTTGTCGATGTAACTTTCCGCGGACTGAAGCGTAGGAAGGAACTATGGGAAACAGACCAGCAGCTTATTGGGTCATATTGATCGTTGCAATCGGCATGGCCGTGGCAGGCTTTGTGGTGAGGTCGTCTCCTGATCCGCATAGGCACGCCATGGCGCAATATCTTGGCTGGGGAGCGATTGCCTTGCTGCTGATTGCGCGCTTTTTTTTCAGAAGGAAACCGGATACAACTCCGCCGATGCCCAGGGACTAAAATCCGGCGTGTAAAAAGCGCGGGTTAGGTGATGGAGAGCCAGATTCGTCCAGATTCAATCAATGCGATGAAGATACCGATCATGAAGTAGAGATTTTGGGCGGTCGAGTCACTGGGAGGCGCGGGCAGTTCGACGCCGCGGCTGCGGAAAAACCCATCGAGCTGGCGTTCCTGCTGCATCATCATGGTGGCCAGCGGGCGGTGAAAGACAGCAATGGCCACGCCCAACAGCAGTCTGGTGATTTCTACGATCATATGAATGTAGTCTAAGCATGCCACCACACCGCGACAATCAGTAGAAAAACCTAGTTAAAGGCGCAAAAGTGGTGCCGAACGGCCAATTACGCATGTTAGAATTGGGACTAGCCCTTCCCATGAATGCAGACCTGCAAAGACTCATCGAGCTGGAAAAGATTGACAAGGAAGCCCTGCGGCTGACCGATGAAGTCGCCAGCCTGCCCCGGCGTGTTGCGGCAATTGAAGCCAAGCTGGCGGAGCATAAGGCCGCTGTGGAACAGGCCAAAGCACGGGTCAAGGGCAATGAAGCGAGCCGCCGCCAGAATGAAGCTGACATCAAGGGCTTCCAGGAAAAAATTGCCAAGTACCGGAGCCAGTCATCCAGCGTAAAAACCAACGATGAATACCGCGCCCTGATGCATGAAGTGGAATTCGCGGAAAAGCAGATCAGCGGCTGTGAAGACAAGATCCTGGAACTGATGATCGGACTGGAAAATGAAGAAAAAGCCCTGAAAGTTGCCGAGGCCGAACTAAAGACGGAAGCCGCCGACGTTGAGAAACAAAAAGCTGAGGCGCGTGTCCGCACAGCCGAAGACGAAAAGCTTCTGGCGGGGCTCAAAGGCAAGCGCGACGAGCTGCGCACGGGTGTGGATTACAGCTCTTTGGCCCACTATGACCGCGTGATGCGGCAGCGCAAGTCGGCCCTGGCTGAGGCCCGCGACCAGAAATGTATGGCCTGCTTTGTGATGGTCCGTCCCCAAATCTGGCAGGAAATTCGCACCAACGAACAGATCATTACCTGCAACTCCTGTGGTCGCATCCTGTATTTCGATCCGGCCAGCGAACCAGCAGCGCCGGAGCCGGCAAAAAAGAAGTCCAAGGCGCGAGCGGCCGAAGTCGCGGAAGCAGAAACCGAGGCTGAGCAGCCCGAGCAGGAAGCCAGCCCCACACAGTAACGTTCCTTCCTATATGCTGATTGCCTGATGGCAAACGGTCTCCCAAGAAAAGTAATTGTGAATGAGCGCGCTGCCAAACGCCTGCGCGACGGCCACGTGTGGGTTTATGCCTCCGACGTGCTCAATGACGCGGGCGCGAAGCCGGGCGCGATGGTGCATGTAATTGGCCCGAAAGACAAGATTCTGGGCTCGGCGATTTACAGTTCGTCGTCACAGATCAAGCTCAGGCTGATTGGCCGCGAGGCTCTGCGGTCAGAGGAAGAGTTGCTGCAACTGGTGCGGCAGCGTCTGGCTGAGGCCGTTGCCTATCGAAGCAAAGTTGTCCAGAACTCCAATGCCTGCCGCTTGGTCTTTAGCGAGGCAGACCGACTGCTGGGTCTCATTGTGGACCGCTATAACGACGTTTTTACCCTACAGGTGCTTACGCAAGCGTGGGCTGATCGGCAGCTGAAGCAGGCCATCATCGAAGGGCTGAAAGAATTTGCTGGAGCGGAAAACATTGTGGAGCGCGCCGATTCCCGCATCCGCGAGTTGGAACAGCTGCCGGAGATGGAATCCGGGCTGGTTGAGGGCGATAAGAGCAGCACCGTGTTCACCATGAATGGCCTTAAGTTTCAATATGACGCTCTGGGCGGGCAAAAGACCGGAGCGTTTCTTGACCAGCGCGAAAACTACGCTGCGGCGGCAGAATACGCCAAAGGCGAGGCGCTTGACGTTTGTACTTACCAAGGCGGATTTGCGCTGCATCTGGCGCGAGTCTGTGACAAAGTGACTGCCGTGGATATCTCGCGCGAGGTGCTGGAGGTGGCCGAGCAGAATGAAAAGCTGAACGCCGCCGGGGAGAAAACTGAGATCGAGTGGATTGAAGGCAACGCCTTTGATCTCATGCGGGATTATGCTTCCGCAGGCAAGCAGTACGACACAATCGTGCTTGATCCGCCGGCCTTTGCCAAGTCAAAGAAGCACCTGGAATCGGCTATCCGGGGATATAAAGAGCTGAACCTGCGGGCACTGAAGATGCTCCATCCGGGCGGGGTGCTGGTCACGTGCTCTTGTTCCTTTGCCGTGAGCGAGCAGGACTTCCTAGACGTGCTCAATCAGTCGGCGCAGGACGCTCACCGCTCGGTGAGGATACTAGAGAAGCGCACCCAGGCCAAGGATCATCCGATCCTGCTGGGAGTCCCGGAAACGTATTATCTGAAGTGTTTCATACTCTCTGTGAGCTAGAATCCGCCACAGATTCACTCTAAGATGTTGAAAATAAACAAAGAATATTTTCGTCTCAATACTTGACAGTAACACACTCATATTTTATTATTGGTTTGTGCTAATGCAGCATCAAATATCCCGTAACGGCATTCATAAAAAACCAACTCATTTGAAGGAGAAAAGAACATGACAATTACTCGAATCGATCCTTTCCGCGAACTGGCGAGCTTTTTTGAGACCTTTACCGAGCCAACCGGAAAAGACCAGTTGACCGCAGGCAGCTTTGTTCCTCCCGTCGACGTTTATGAGGACGAGCAGAACCTGATGCTGAAGCTGGAAATTCCCGGCCTGAACGATGAAGACATCAACGTCAGCGTGGAAAACAACACCCTGACCGTCCAGGGCGAGCGCAAGTTTGAGAAGGAAGAGAAAGAAGAGAACTTCCATCGCATTGAGCGCCGGTACGGCTCTTTTGTCCGCACCTTTAAGCTCCCGAACACCGTGGACGCGGAGAAGGTGGAAGCCAGCTATGAGAAAGGCATTTTGAAGATCACCATGGCGAAGCGGGCGGAAGCCAAACCACGGCAGATCAAAGTTGGAATCGGCCAGAAGACCCTCCAGGGGTAAGCAGCATGGAGGAAATCCATGTTCCGCTAAATTGACGGTCGTAACGGGAGATGGATTGCTCATCTCCCGTTTGTTTTTTGGGCCACGCGGAACGGGTGAGCGCAAACGAACATAAAGAGGATCGATACAGAAACACTTGGCAAGAACCGATGATCTAACAAATTGAGGCGCTAAGCGAAATTCTGAGCGAGGCGAATGGTCTCGTTCAACAAAAGTTTAGGAGCACATCATGGCAATTCGTTGGGACAAATTCACAATCAAAGCGCAGGAAGCAATCCAGCAGGCAAATGAGCTGGCGGGGCAGAACGGCAACCCTGAAATGTTGCCACTGCATTTGCTGGCGGGGCTGTTGCAGGACAGTGAAGGCATCGTTGCGCCTGTGTTGGCCAAGCTGGGAGTGAATCCGTCAGCGCTTCAGGCCCAGGTGATGGAGCGACTTGACCGGCTGCCGAAGGTTTCCGGCGCGGCGGCGCAGCCGCATCTTTCTCCAGCGATGTCGAAATTGCTGGACCAGGCTTTTAAGGAAGCCGATATCTTCAAAGACGAATATGTCTCCACCGAGCACCTGCTTCTGGCGATGACGGCGGACAAGGATAAGTCCAACGAAGCGCGCCAACTTCTTAGCAACGCCGGGGCTGATCATGATGCGATCCTGAAAGCTCTGACTTCCGTCCGGGGATCGCAGCGCGTGACCGATCAAAATCCTGAAGGCAAGTACCAGGCGCTCTCCCGCTACGCGAAGGACCTCACCGAACTGGCGCGGAAGGGCAAGCTGGATCCTGTGATTGGCCGTGACGAGGAAATCCGCCGTGTGGTTCAGGTGCTCTCGCGCAGGACAAAAAACAATCCGGTGCTGATCGGCGAGCCCGGTGTCGGTAAGACGGCGATTGTGGAAGGACTGGCGCAGCGCATCATCTCTGGCGACGTTCCGGAAATCCTGAAGAATAAGCGTGTGGTTGGGCTGGATCTTGGCTCGATGCTGGCGGGGGCAAAATATCGCGGTGAATTTGAAGATCGCCTGAAAGCGGTGTTGAAGGAGATTGAAGACTCCAACGGGCAGATCGTTCTCTTCATTGATGAGCTGCATACGTTGGTGGGAGCAGGCGCTTCTGAGGGCGCGATTGACGCCAGCAATATGCTTAAGCCGGCGCTGGCTCGCGGAGAGTTGCGCGCGATTGGCGCGACAACGCTGAACGAATATCGGAAATACATTGAAAAAGATGCGGCGCTGGAGCGGCGCTTCCAGCCGGTATTTGTAGGCGAGCCCAACGTGGAAGACACCATCTCAATTCTGCGTGGATTGAAAGAAAAGTACGAAGTGCACCATGGCGTAAGGATTAAAGACTCGGCCATTGTCTCGGCGGCGACATTATCCAATCGCTACATTACCGACCGCTTTCTGCCGGACAAGGCCATCGACCTGATTGATGAGGCGGCCTCTTCGCTGCGAATCCAGATTGACTCGATGCCGACGGAAATTGACCAGTTGGAGCGCAGGGCGACGCAGCTAGAGATCGAAAAGCAGGCGCTGAAGAAAGAAGACGATCCCAACTCCAAAGAGCGGCTGGCCATCGTAGAGCGCGAGCTGGCGCAAATCCGCGAGCAGGCGAATGGGCTGAAGGTCCGCTGGAGAGAAGAGAAGGAAGGCATCACGCGCATCCGGCAGCTTAAGGAGCGGATTGAGCAGTTGAAGATTGAAGAGCAACAGGCAGAGCGCAGCGGAAACCTGGAACGTGTGGCGGCTATCCGTTATGGCGAGCTGCGCCAGGCAGAAGCGGAGTTGGCCAGGTTGAGCGCACAGGCCGACGACAAGCAACGTCGCATGCTGAAAGAAGAAGTGGACGAGGAAGACGTGGCGCGAATCGTTTCCAAGTGGACCGGCATACCGGTATCGAAAATGCTGGAAGGCGAAGTGCGCAAGCTGGTGAGCATGGAAGAACGGCTACGCCAGCGCGTGGTGGGACAGGACGAGGCGTTACAGCGCGTGTCAAATGCTATACGGCGTTCGCGGGCAGGCTTGAGCGATCCCAGGAAGCCGATCGGGTCCTTCATTTTTCTTGGCCCGACTGGCGTGGGAAAAACCGAGCTGGCGCGGGCGCTTGCGGAGTTTCTGTTTGACGATGAACACGCCATGGTTCGGATCGATATGTCCGAGTATATGGAGAAGCATGCGGTTTCTCGGCTGATTGGCGCGCCACCGGGATACATTGGCTATGACGAAGGCGGACAGCTTACAGAAGCTGTGCGTCGGCGTCCGTACTCGGTGATTTTGTTCGACGAGATTGAGAAAGCGCATCCGGATGTGTTCAACATTCTGCTGCAAATTCTTGATGATGGACGGCTCACGGATTCGCGCGGCCGTACGGTGGATTTTAAGAACAGTGTAATCATCATGACGTCCAATATTGGCGCAAGTTATTTGCAGGCCGAGGGCGTGAGCTCGCCGGAAGCGTTTGCTGAAGCCACCGACCACGTGATGGAGGCGCTGCGGCAGCATTTCCGTCCGGAATTTCTCAATCGTGTGGATGACATCATTGTGTTCAAGCCGCTGGGCGAGGAGCAGTTGACCCACATTATCGAGCTGCGGCTGGACGATTTGCGCAAGCTACTGGCGGACCGCAAGATCACCATTGAGCTTACACAGCCAGCCAAGGAACTGCTGTTTGTGGAAGGGTATGATCGGGCTTATGGAGCGCGTCCGCTGAAGAGAGCGATCCAGCGGCTGATCCAGGACCCGCTGGCGTTGAAGATCCTGGAAGGCGAAGTGCTGCATGGCGATCATGTGGTTGTGGATGCCGACGTGCCGAAACGGCAGATGGTGTTTACCGTGAGCGGGCGAACTGAGGAGAAGCCGGTAGGCGCGCGGCGCGCCAGTTAAGCCCAAACGATTGAGGCCGCGAACCAGCATTTTTCTAAACTGGTTGGCGGCCTTTATTGTGCCTGCGACAGACTCGCGAGGATTTCAGCCTTTGGATTTCTTGCTTTCAGACTTCTTAGGCTCTGACTTCTTTGATCCGCTGTCCTTGTCTTTCGACTTGGCTCCATCTTCTTTGGCGGTGGTTTCTTTCTTCTCTGATCCGCTTTTCTCAGCGCCGCCTTTTTCCGGGCCGCCGTCGGTCTTGGACTTGTCGCTCTTGCCGCCGTAATCGGTCACATACCAGCCTGTGCCCTTGAACTGCACGTTTGGAGCATGCATGACCTTTTCTACGGGGCTGCCGCACTCGGGGCATTTTTTGATGGGCCGGTCAGAGAACTTTTGTATTTTTTCGAATTTGTGTTTGCACTTCTTGCACTGATATTCGTAGAGCGGCACTCGAAGACATCCTCATAAAACTTGTAAGTGTTTGCGATGTGATTTTAGCAGAGAGCCGCAAGCGGGAAGAATCCGATCCCAATAAGCGCATTGATGCTATGGATACTGTGTTCCTGGTTTGCTGTCTCCCGCTCACGAGTCACTATCCAGTTGAACGCGCCACCCTGAGCCGGGCACGCCATGCTTTCACCATTGCCCATCCCTAAGACGCGAGGCGAAGGGTCGCTCCACTGCTCTTCAGGGCACCTACGCAAGCCGTTTCTGATGGCCCTATGATCCAGCGGAGCCGATCCCTCGACTTCGCTGACACTGAATCGAGATGCATAATAGTCGCGGGGCTCGCCTCGGGATGGCGCAGGGTAAAGGAGCCATAAGCTGCAAACGTGGCGTAGTGGATACAGCAATTCAGAAAAGCTTAACGGCGGAAATCGAAGAGTAATGACAGAGCAGACAAAACCGGGCACGCTGTATGTGGTGGCCACTCCGATTGGCAATCTGGAAGACATTTCTTATCGCGCGGTGCGGGTGTTGAAAGAAGCTGACCTGATTGCCTGCGAAGACACACGCCACACGGCCAAGCTGCTTCATCACTACGGGATCGACAAGCCAACGGTGAGCTATCACGAACATAATGAGGCTGCGCGCGCGGAAGAACTAGTATCGAAGCTTACCGCGGGGCTGAATATCGCGCAGGTTTCCGATGCGGGTATGCCCGGGATTTCTGATCCAGGCTATCGGGTGATCAAGCTGGCGATTGAGCGCGGAGTTCAGGTGGTCCCGATTCCGGGTGCGTCAGCCGTGGTGGCTGCGTTGGCAGGAAGTGGCTTGCCGACCGACAGCTTTCAGTTTCTGGGCTTTCTGCCTGCGCGATCTGGTGAGCGCCGCACGCTGCTGGAGTCAGTGCGGGATGCGCAGCAGACGACCGTCGTGTATGAAGCGCCGCATCGGATTGCTGAGACGATGCAAGATGTCGTCGAGTTATTGGGAGCGGAGCGCCCGGTGGTGCTGGCGCGCGAGCTTACAAAAGTACATGAGGAATTTATTCGCGGCAGCGCGGCCGAAATCCTCCAAAGAGTTCAGGCCCATGAGCTCAAGGGCGAGATGACACTGCTGATCGGTAAAGGGGCTGGAGAGCAAACTGCGGCAAAGGACATCGCTCAAAGGCTGGCGGAGATCATGCGTGAACAAAAAGTTGATGAGAATGCGGCGTTGAAAGTCTTGGCGAAGGAGCAAGGGATTTCTAAGAGCGAAGCGTATAGGGAGCTGCAGCGGGTAAAGCGGAAGAAATAAAAATGTGGAGCGCAGGCGCCCTCGCCTGCGTTATTAAATTCTTTCAGCGCAGCCGGGGGCGGCTGCGGTCCAGGATTGTTGTAGGTGAAGGCATGCTGCACCCAGTATGAGAATGCTATTCTGCCGCCGACGTATGATCGTGCACGATTTTCCATCCCCCAGGCATTCGTTTGAAAATCAATGTGAATAGGCCGTGCGGCTGTTTGCCATCGGACGTTTTTGTATTAGACATGGTGAGCTGCCATTGGCCGGTTACTACCGCAGACCTTCTGCTGAGCAGATCGATGTTCAGCTTTTGAAATTCAAGTTTGCCCATCTCCTTGCCTTCCGCCTGATAGCGCTGGCGGTAGCGCGCCAAAGTTGGCTCCCAGCCACGAGTTTCCGTGGCTCCGGAAAAGAACGTCAGGTCCGGCGAGTGCCAGTAACCCTGCATAAAAGCTTCCAGCTTGCCGTGGTTCCATGCTTCCACCTGGGACAGCAACACATGCTTGATTCCCTCTTCAAGAGTGGCGCGCTGGTCGGCGGGAGTTTCGTCTGGCTGAGAATTATTCGTGGGTTGTTGAGCTGGTTGCGGCGATTTGTCAGGCGTTATGGTCTGGGCGGAAAGAACGAACGGCAGCAGAAGTATGGCGATCAGGTGAAGGCGCATAGAAGGCATTGTAAGGCGGCGGGATCGGCAAAACTAAGGTATTTCTCTTCTGTGGCTCGGCAAACTAAAGTCACATATCCGGCGTGGGCGAGCATTGACCCGGAGTAATGGAATGAGATATTTTCGGGTCACTCGGAGTGTGTGTCCTCCAGCAACTGTTTCGCAAATTTGAATACGTCTACTCCCCCAAGACAGGCAAGGGCGCCACTGAGTTACAAAGATAAGCCCTCATGATGTCTATTCAGACGGTTGGCAGATACGAGATTACCGGTGAGCTTGGTCGCGGCGCCATGGGCGTTGTGTACAAGGCGCTGGACCCTACGATCGGGCGGACCGTAGCGCTAAAAACGATGCGGCTCGACGTCCACGGTCTGGACGCGCAGGAAATGGTGCGCCGTTTCCAGAATGAAGCGCGCGCCGCGGGCGTTCTGAACCATCCCAATATTGTTACTATTTACGACGCAGGCGAGCAGGACGGAATTTTCTACATCGCCATGGAGTTCATTGAAGGCACCACGCTGCATGAACTGCTGGCGGAAAAACGCGTCCTGGCAACGGATGAGGTTTTGCAGCTTACGCGGCAGATTTGCCGTGGCCTGGATTACGCGCATTCGAACAGCATTGTTCATCGCGATATAAAGCCCGCCAACATCATGATCACCGGCAACGGCACGGTAAAGATCATGGACTTCGGTATTGCGAAGTCCGGCGGGCAGGTCACCAATACCGGGCAGGTTTTGGGCACTCCGAACTACATGGCTCCCGAACAGGTAAAAGGGCGGCAGTTGGATGGACGGTCCGATCTCTTTAGCCTGGGCGTAATTCTTTACGAGATGCTGACCGGCGAAAAACCCTTCGTCGGCCAGAATGTTACGACGATCATTTACAAAATCGTCAATGAAAACCCGATCACGCCACGCGATCTGGATGTAACTGTCCATCCCGGTCTGAGCGCGATTGTCACCAAGGCACTGGCCAAAGCGCCTGACGATCGTTACCAGACCGGCGCGGACCTTGTCCGCGATCTTGAAAATTACAAGCTAGCGGGGCCGGTGCGCACCGGCTCGACTTCTGCAATCAGCCCTGCGCCTTCCGCTCCGGAAAAAACACTGGTATTGCCGCTGAGGGTAGTTTCCGGAAATACGGCGAGGGCCGCTGCGGCGGCACCGGCACTGGCTAAAAAGCCTATTCCGGTAAAGCGTCCCACCACAGCAATTCTTTCCAGTAAACGAAGCGTTCTGCTGGCCACCATCATCACGATTGTGGTGCTGGGAAGCGCGATGGGAGGTTACGCGTACCATCGGACGCGGGTAAAGATGCATCAGCTTGCGGAAGAGCAAAAGATAAAAGAATTGCAGCAGGCGGCACGCGAGCCCATTGCAATCGCAATTCCCGCTCCCACGCCGGAAAAGAAAGAAGAGATAGCTCCGGACACGACAGTTAAATTTTTCGCGGCGAAAAAATCCGTGCCGGCGCAAAAAGCGCCACTGCCGTTCAAGGCCACCAGTTCGCCCAACAAAGTATTCGTCGCACAAAGCGAGCTGAAGTTGCTTTCGCAGCCGGACAGCGCCAAGGTGGAAATCGATGGCTGGAGCGAGCCGAATTGGGTGACGCCGTTTACCGCGTCGCACTTGGCAGCGGGGATGCATACCGTCGTGTTCAGCAAGTCGGGCTACCTGCAACAGACAAAATCAGTGGAGTCGGTGGCCGGCAAGAGTATTGACGTATCAGCCCAACTGGCGCCGGCGGTTTCCACGATTGTGGTCACCAGTAATCCGCAGGGCGCAAACGTTTGGGTGGATGGCAAAGACAGCGGCCTGACTACGCCGACGCAGCTCACGGTGGAAAAAGGATTCCATAAAGTCACGGTGCGGAAGGCCGGGTTCAAAGAAATGTCAATGGAAGATACGGTGGCTGAAGGCCAGACAATGAGCTTTTCGCCGGTGTTGCTGAGCACAAACGTTCAGCCGGAGGACGGGAAGAGTTCAAATCCGCTACGGCGGTTCTTTGGCACGGATAGTATTCCGGAAGGCAAAGGGCTGGTGCACATCCGGACGAATCCAGAAGGCGCAACGATTCTTGTCGACGGCAAAGCGGCTCCCAAAAAGACGAATGCGCGGTGGCCCGCCGACCCTGGCGTTTACAGCATCGTGCTGCAAATGAGCGGATACAAGCCGGTGCACAGAAACATCAAGGTGCAAAAGGGTAAAGTCGTCAACATTGACGAGCTTCTAGAAAAACAATAACCATGTAATATGGCCCGCCTAATTATTTCCTCGCCCGACGGGAAGAACGGCATTCTTGAGCTCAACAAGCCGGTCATTACGGTGGGCCGGGGCAATGCCAACGACCTGGTGCTGAACGACGCCAGCGTCAGCCGCTTTCATGCGGTCTTTAAGCTAAGAGACAATTCTATTTTCGTCGCCGATCGTGGCAGCACGAATGGAATCGTCCTGAACGACGAAAAAATCAGCAAAGAAACCGAACTTAAAAATGGCGATGTTGCGCTGCTGGGACTTTACCGGCTGCGCCTGGAAAACGTCGACGATAAAGGCCTTCAGGTCCGCCGGGGCGAGTGGCCTTCCACGCTGAACAACATCATGCGCGACCGCACACAGCAGGCCGCGCTGCCGCGCAGCAGTGATACGCACAGCAACGAGCTTACCGATCTGGCGGGCCGGGTTAAAAAACTAGAGCGAGAAAATTACCTGCTTACGGTGCTCTATGAAGCCGGCAAGGCATTGAGTTCCAAGCTGGCGCTGGAGCATATCTGTGAACAAGTGATTTCGCTGGCCTGCCTGATTGAAGGCGTCGAGCGCGGCTTTGTGATGCTGTTCGATGAACGCGGCGAAGTAGCAAAGCAAACCGAGGTACGCTATCGCGATCCAGCAAGCGCCGGAAGCCGTCCGCAGATCATCCTGAGCACAAGGGTTCTGGAGTTGATTCGCAAAGAGCGGCAGCCGATCCTGATTGACGACGTGAGCGCCGACGAGCGATTCACCGGCAGTGAGAGCCTCAAGATTTCCGGGTTACGCTCCGCCATGTGCGCGCCGCTGGTGGGCAAAGACCAGCTTTTTGGCGTGCTGTACGTGGACAATCTGGAAAAAGCTTCAGCCTTCACACAGGACGAGCTCAATGTTTTTGCCCTGGTGGCGGCGCAGGCAGGCGCGGCCGTGGACAATGCCATGGCGCATGAAAAGATTGCACAGCAGTCATTGCAGCGTTCGGCGCTGGAACGCTTTCTGTCGCCTGAAGTCGTCGAAATGGTTGTAGCAAATCCTGACATCCGCCTGGGCGGCGTGAATCAGGAAGTCACCGTCATGTTTGCCGACATTCGCGGGTTTACCACGATGAGTGAAACCATGGAACCAGGCCGCGTGGTGGAAATCTTGAACGAATATTTCACACGCGTTACGGACGTGATTTTTGATAACGGCGGCACGCTGGACAAATACATTGGCGACGCAGTAATGGCGGTTTTTGGGGCACCGATTTCCAAAGGCAATGACGCTGCCGCAGCGGTGAATTCGGCGATGCAGATCCAGCGGCTGTTGATTGAACTGAACCGCGACGCAGCCGCGCGAGAGTGGCCGGAGCTGCGGGTAGGCATCGGGATCAATACAGGGAATGCAATTGCGGGCAACATTGGATCGCCACGCAGGCTCGACTATACGGTGGTGGGCGATGCAGTTAACACCGCGCAGAGATTAATGACAAATGCAGCGGGCGGGCAGATCCTAATCTCGGAATCGACGGCCAAAAAGCTGGGCAAAACGGGAAAGACAATTGACCTGGAGCGCCTGCCGGAACTGAAAGTGAAAGGCCGCAGCGAAGCCGTTCCTGTTTTCAGGGTTAACTGGGTGGAACAATCGGCAGAAACCGTGGTACTACCAAAGAAAAAGCGCCCCGCCAAGGGCGCTTCAAGGTCACGCAAAGTTTCTACTTAGGTGTGGTGGAGCCGCTGCCTTTTTTACCTTTCGACTTGTCGCTGGAAGCGCCGGCGACATGATGAGCAATGATCTTGTCCTTGATCTGGTCATAGGTGGCCTGGGGAACGATCTTCTTGGTCAGGAGATCGCGCTTGGAATTGTAAGGACGGCCATCAATGATTTTCTGGCTGTAAGCGTCGCCAATGCCGGGAAGCGCGGTGAGATCTTCCTTGCTGGCGGCATTGATATCGACCAAGTCAGCTTTCTTGGTCTTGGTTGCAGCGGTATCAGATTTCTTCTTGGTGGCAGTTGCATCCTTGCCGGGTGCTGCCGTTCCACCCTGCGCGAAAGACGCGGTGGCAAAAAGCGAGAGCATAAACAGAACTGCAATGGCCCGAGTGTTTTTGTGGAACATAGTCAAGAATCTCCTCCAGAGCTAAAGAAAGTACAAGTCAATTCAGTGCAAGACCTTAAAAGTCTAGGTTGGAGGAGAGTAATTTGTCAAAAAACTGCCCTGACCTAAAACGGGATAGGAAGGTCGAATGGCTATCTTGACTGTTACCTGAAGTCAAAGGTAGGATTCGGAACTCCACGAGGCACACTGTTGAATCGATTCCTTATTTCTTTTCTCATCGCGGCATCCATTTGTCTGGTTGGCTGTGGCAACGGCTTGACCAGTGATTTCACCAAATCTGGACGTTATGCGTTTGTGCTTGTCAAAAGCGCTGAATCGCATGAAAAAGTTCTGGAAATGGATGTTACAAGGGCATATGCACAGGCAGAAGCAGATGCAAAATCTGATGCTGACAAAAAGACGCTAAAGCTGCTTCAGGACTATCTGAGTGCATATAAGACTAACGACGGAACCGTTAGCGGCGACAACTATGTCAAGGCTTGTCACAACGCCCTGACCAAAGTGTTCGATGAAAACGTTGCGCCAGAGACTGCCGCTGAAGAGTGCAACAAAGCTTTAAGCGCCAAAGTTGAGGAAATAATCAAGGAAGTCAATAAGAAGGAAGAGGACAAGAAATCGCCAAGCGGACTGCAAAAATAGCGCTAGGCGGGCTTGCGTCCTGTCTTTTTCTTGCCTTCCCAGGCGCGTTGCGGGCGCTGTGCCTCGGGCAGATCACGGTCTTCAACGCGATCATAGGTATAGCGGTCGCTCACGGTGCCCAGAGATTCGTTATAAAGGCTGATGCTGCCGGTGGCTTCCTTGAGTTCTTCTGAAACCTGGTGAATAGCCTGGAGATGTTCCGCGGTGGCTGGGACTTCCGCTTTAGTGGTCTTCAGAAATTTCTGGTATCCCTTATCGACAAGGCGAGAGATTTCACCGCCAATCTGGATTCCCGGCTTGGCAAATAGGCGCGCTGCACCGTCATCGCCGCGTTCAATGGCTGCGGAAACGCCCGACTTCTTCACGAAAACGCGGTTCTTTGTGCCGGGAGCTTCGAGAATGTCAAAGCCATGGTCGCGAAGCCAATTCACAGCTTCTTCATACGTACGCTTCTCTGTCGTTGTTGTCGCCATAAACCACCTGACCGCCGATTCGATTCCAGACACGAACGGGCCGTTGCCCCGGAAAGCAGGGAATGGATAATGTCGCACAGGGAGAGCCGTTACAGCAACATTACTGTTGTGCAAAGGGTTACCCCCGCCCAGCGGGTGAACGCTTAGGCCGCTGTAAGTTCGAACAGTCGCGTTCTCTAAGTTGTTTCTTTATTGTTTAATCCTCTTACTTCGAGCATAATCTCCGCCGGAATTTCCCATTTAGGTTTTTTGTAGGAGAACCATGTCTCGCCTAGCCACTCTTTTTCTTGCCCTGTCATTATCGCCCGTTTTAGCTGGAGCTTCTTTTGCACAAACTCTGGAGACAAGGCCGCCGCAACCTGCGACTTCGCCTTTGTCACCACGTGCATTAGCCAATAACGAACCAAATTACCTCAAGCTGCGGAACATCAAGCTCGGAACAGTGACAGTCCACGTCACCGACTTCACATTAAAGCGGGAAGCGGGGACCTTCACGTTCAAAAACGGAGCTTTTCAATTTGTGGAGCCGGTGAATGGAAAGATAACCGGAGCGGTCTTTGTGGGCGAGGGAAGCTTCGTGCTGAATCCTCCTATTGAATTGGAGCGCCGCAATCTCGCCATCCTGACAGAAGGGCAGCCATTTGAAGAGCGATTCTCCAGTGTGGTGCTGCGCTTTACCGATGGAAGCGAAGAAGAGATCCGCAAGGCAGCGAATGGAGACAGTTCGCCTGTGGGAGATGCGGGTGGTTTGCTGGGCGACGTGCAGCAGCAGCTCAAGAAAAAGCTAAAGGAAAACCTGGCAGCGCGTCTGCTGGAAGATGTGCTAAGTGAGCATCCAGGAGGGAAGTTCATTGCCTTTATCCATGGCAAGAAGTACAGCGACAAGATGATCTATGACGTTGATCCGCACGGCGCGCTTGATGTAGCTCCGGAAGAGAATGCGCTGCTGCTGTGGGACGATAATCATGAAGGCATTTGGGCCGGGTTCCACTCTTTGGCGGAATACAAGAACCATACGGCTAACAGTGATGAGAATAATCACAGCGTGACAGTGGAGCGGCAGAAGCTGGACACTACCATCGCCAAGAATGCTTACTTATCCGGCACGGCAGAAACCAGCTTTGTAGCACTGCAGGATGGAGTCCGTGTGGTGCCGCTAGACTTGTTCCGCTCGTTGCGTGTGGAGTCGGTAACCGCACAGGATGGCACGGCGCTGGCTTTTATCCAGGAAGATAAAGATGACGACGCGAATTTTGCCGTGATCCTGCCGCGTGACTTGAAGAAAGGCGAAAGCTACACATTCAAGACAAAGTATGGCGGGAAAGACGCCATCCGCAACGAAGGCGGCGGGAACTACTACCCGATTGCGCGCGACAACTGGTATCCGGGGCAGGGATTTGGCAGCTATGCCACGTATGAAATGACCTTCCACGTGCCCAAAGGCATGACGATGGTGGCGACGGGCAAGCTGCTGAAGAAGATTGATGAAGGCAATGAGACGGTAACGCAATGGAGTTCAGAAATTCCGCAGTCCGTTGCCGGTTTTAACTTCGGCAACTTTAAGCGCGATGAAGGCAAGCCATTCAAGCAGCCTTACTTGCTGGAGACATTTGCCAATCCAAATCCGCCGGACATTATTGAGGGGATACAGCATCTGGACGACATGTCTAACGCTGGCGGAAGCCGGTCGTCGCTGACCGGCACCCTGGGGAACATGAGTACGGTGGGCCTGATGAAGAAGGCCATGGGAGAAGCCCAGTTTGCCGTGGAGATCTATACAGACTTTTTTGGCGAAGCGCCCTACAAGCGATTGGCGATGACGCAACAAACTGCATTCAATTATGGCCAATCGTGGCCCGGCGTAGTGTACCTGCCGATCACCTACTTTTTCGATAGCACGGTGCGGCACCAACTCGGCATGGGGGATGCCCACGGGTATTTCAAAGTGGTGGGACCGCATGAGATTGCACATCAGTGGTGGGGACACATGGTGGGATTCAATTCCTACCGCGACCAGTGGATGAGCGAAGGGTTTTCCGACATGTCCGCATCGCTATTCCTGCAGTACATCTATGGCCAAAAGAATCTGGATGATTACCACAAATTCTGGGCGGACGAACGCCAGATCCTGACCGATAAGAACAAACTAGGCAGGCGAGCCATTGATGTGGGCCCGGTAACCATGGGCTATCGCTTGAACAATGCCCGAACAGGGTTCGATATTGGCCGGCGGCTGCTTTATCCGAAAGGCGCCTACATTCTGCAGATGGTCCGCTTCATGATGGCGCAGAGAAACGGCGATCCGGACCTAAAATTTAAAGAAATGCTGCACGACTTTACCAAAACCTATGCCAACCGCCAGGCCAGCACTGAAGACTTTAAGGCCATGGTGGAAAAATACATGACGCCGGAAATGGACGTCGATAAGAACCACAAAATGGACTGGTTTTTCAGCGAATATGTTTACGGTACGGAGTATCCCTCGTACAAATTTGAGCACTCATTTTCCACGAATGCCAACGGCGATCCAGTTCTGGACTTCAAGGTGTCACAGTCCGGCGTGAGCAAGGATTTTGTAATGCTGGTGCCGATCTATCTTGACCTTGGCGGAAGGATTGCCCGGCTGGGATCAGCAATGGTTTCCGGCAATAGCAGCGTGGATGGCCACGTGCCGTTGAAAGGGCTAAAAGAAAGGCCCAAGCGAGCCATGATGGCGTATTACGACGATGTTTTGGGAAATATAGAGAACCGGTAGGGAGGGCTTCGACAGATGTTTCGCACAGGACAGACGCTCAGGAATTCCCTTGCGGGCTCCGACGCACACAACACGGGTCCAGAGTAGATCCTTCAACTCGCTGCGCTCGCTGAGGATTACTTAGACGCCCGCAAAGCGGCTCAGAACGGATCCTTCGGCTCGCTGCGCTCGCTCAGGATTTCGGCAGGAGGCTCCCGCTCACCCTTCGGCAGGCTCAGGGCTCGCTCACGCCTCCTGATCGCCTCAAAATCAAAACCGGCGCCTATTCTCCCCCGAGATTTTCGGCGCCGGCTTTAAAGGTTCTCCCGAAACCGGGAGGACCAGGCCGCTCATCTACTTTCGGCCAACTTGTTCGCAGAGCGGAGGCGGGTTCAAAAGCAAAATGGATGAAAGCTCTGTATCAACAAGATGCCTTGCGGCCGCGAGGCGGGTCAATGAGAAAGGCGGACGCAGTATTTACTTAGTCGATAACAAACAAGGTGGCATTGAATTTGGCCGACTGATGTATACTGTGCCGAACTTGAATTATTGCGGGGCTTTTTAAGCTATTTTTTCAATCCCCGCATGCAAAAGCTGTGGGGGGCTACTTATTAAGGGTTTTGAGAACACCATTAACTTTTTACCTTGACCAGCAGCAGCCCCGGTCGGGAGGGTCCGTATGGACCTACTTATTATTCGTCTTGTTTTCATTGCTGTTGTTGCAGTTGCCTGTTATCACTTAAAACCGTTCGGATTAGCCAATCTACCCGCATGGATATCGGCTTGCGTCGGCATTGCCATTGGCATAATTATTGTCTGGTTTGAAGCACGCCTGCGCGTAGTAAGCCTAAAGCGGCTCATCGGGGCTGTGATCGGCAGCATCCTGGGAATTCTCGGCGCTTACCTCTTCGGCGTTGTCATCAAGAACAGCATTACCCACTCAGAAACCCAGCGTTTCCTCATGCTGATGGTGATGCTCTTGATGTCTTACGTTGGGCTGATTGTGGGGGCCAACAAGGGCGACCTGCTGAATTTGGCGGCGCTGGGCGGAATCTTTGGCGCGGAAAAGCAAGGGCGCAAAAGCTTCAAGATCCTTGACACCAGCGTGATCATTGATGGCCGCATTGCCGATATCGCCGATACCGGCTTTCTGGACGGCGTGGTGGTGGTTCCGCAATTCGTGCTGCGCGAGCTGCAACTGGTGGCGGATTCGGCAGATTCACTCAAGCGTAATCGTGGACGCCGCGGGCTGGACATCCTTCAGCGCGTGCAAAAGATGGTGACGGTGAGCGTACAGATTGTGGAAGACGATTTTCCCACTGTCCGGGAAGTTGACTTGAAATTGATTGAGCTGGCCAAAGTGTATGAGGGAAAAATCATTACCAATGATTTCAACTTGAACAAGGTGGCGCAGCTCCAGGGCGTTGAGGTACTGAACATCAATGAGCTGGCCAATGCGCTGAAGCCGATCGTGCTGCCCGGGGAGACGATGCGCGTCTTCATCCTGAAAGAAGGCAAGGAATACAACCAGGGCGTGGCGTATTTAGACGATGGCACGATGGTGGTGGTGGATAACGCGCGCAAGCTGATTGGAAAGAACGTGGATATTGCCGTAACGTCAGTGCTGCAAACCACGGCGGGAAAGATGATCTTTGGCAAGTTCGACGAACGCAGCCGCGTGGCGGAAAGAATGGAACCCAAGGCCGAGGGCGCAAAGGCTGAAGTGCGAAAGCCGATCATCGTGGAATCGACGCCGCATTCACAATCAGAGTGATTTTAGGATTGCCAAAATCGCCGAAATTCCACCCCAGCAAGCCAAAAGCGGGCTCGCTGGGGACCCCGGATTGCCAAAGATTGCCAAAATTGAAAGGCAAAGGCCTTACGCGGACTGCGCGGAAAGAAATTGCCCTTTTCGTTCCCCATCTCCTTTTACTCTGATCCTATGTCCGCAGGTCAGTGGACCTGCGGTTGTGGTGAATCGCCTATCGCTCGCATACAATAAAGCCAGCTTGTTACCTGCTTGAGAAAGCGAATAGGGCGCGTTCTCGGAGCCTACCGTGGTCTTGAAGATGTCCTGTCACACCAAACACCGCATTCTTATGGTCTTGTTGCTTTGCTCTGTTCTGCCATGGAATGAAGCAAGAGCTTCAGCGGAAGGCTTGTGGCAGGGCGTGCCCGCATTGACCGGCCAATTACAAGTCACCGTCACCGATCAAAATGGGCAGCCTCTGGCCATGGTCATTGTGATTGCGCAGCAGAATGACAAGATTGTGGCGCAGGAGAGGACAACGCCTTCAGGCAATGCGCTGCTGCGGCTTGCGCCGGGGACTTACAAGATACTGCTGGAAAAATCGGGTTTCTATACCACGGCGGTACCCAAGCTGGAGATTGCGGCAGGGCAACAGTCGCCGGTGGAGGCAAAGCTACAGCCATTGCGCGAGTACAAGGAAGAAATAGAAGTCACGGCGCAGGCTTCACCGATTGATCCGCAGGAAACCAGCAGCGCGCAGGCCATCACGGCGAACGAGATTTCCACTATTCCCTATCCCACTACGCGCGATTATCGCGGCGTGCTGGCCTATATTCCGGGCGTGGTGCACGACATTGGGAATCAGATTCACATTGCCGGGGCGAGCACACAAGAGATACAGGATTATTTTGATGGTTTTGAAGTAAGCCAGCCCGCGGGCGGAGCACTTTCTCTCCGCGTCAATCCGGATTCATTGCAGAAAATTGATGTGCGCAGCAGCCGCTATTCGGCGCAGTTCGGTAAAGGCTCCGGCGGGCTGGTGGATTTGCAGGCGCAGGATGGAGACAACCGGTTTCGCTTCAACGCCACGGATTTTTTCCCGACATTCCAAACTGTGAAGGGCTTTCACCTGAATAACTGGACCCCACGCGGGTATTTCTCCGGGCCGCTGGTGAAAGACAAGCTGTGGTTCGATATCTCTCATGAAGGCGAAACGGACTACAACATTATTAAAGAGCTGCCCGTGGGCGCGGACACGAACCGCCTGTGGCGGACCGCCGACCTTGGCCGTCTGCGGATGAACCTGACGCCGGGAAATGTGCTGACCGCAAGCGCGGTGCTGAACCTGCAAGATTCGCAAAATGCGGGAATCTCAGCGTTTGATCCGGTCTCAGTCTCATTGCACAACCATAATTATCTTTATCTTCTAGGACTGAAAGACCAGATCACGATAGCGCGGGACACGTTGCTGGAGATTGGCGGGGCGTTCCATCGCAACAAGGCGTCGTCGCTTCCGCAGGGCGATCTTCCCTACGTGCTGGGGCCGGAAGGGCGCTCCGGAAATTACTGGGTTACGAACCAAAATGTTTCCACACGCACGCAGGGTTTTGCCAACTTGTATCTGCGTCCGTGGAAGCTGGCCGGCACGCATCAATTCACAGTAGGCGGCAGGGCGGACCGCGTGATGTACCGTGCGGACATCAATCGTGGCACGGTGCAATTTGTGGATGAAAGCCGAGCGGTGCTGCGGCAAATCACTTTTTCCAACGCGCCGCCTTTCAGCCTGAGCACGCTGGAATCCAGCGCCTACATTCAAGATAGATGGACGCCGATGCAGCGCGTGATTATTGAAACCGGCGGCCGCTGGGACCACGATACTTATCTGGACCGCGACTTCTTTTCACCCCGGATTGCCGGGACAATGCTGATCAGCGCGTCCAGTGAAACCAAGCTCAGCGCGGGCATTGGAATTTATTACGACCGGTCCAACCTCGCGCTGGCAGCCAATGGATCGCAAGGCACGCGGACGGATGAATTCTTTGCTCCCGTGCCAGCGTTGTTTATCCCGACTTTCACGGTAGATCCCAGGCTGCTCACGCTACCGCGTTTCACCAACTGGAGCGTGGCGCTGGAGCGGAGATTGCCGGGCAAGGTCTATGCTCGCGTGGAATACCTGAGCCGGCAGGGCGCGCATGGCTGGGACTTTGCCAGCCAGCCGGGAAACAACTTTGTATTGCTTAGCGACAAGAAAGATAGCTATCGCGCAGCGCAGCTGACTCTGCGAAAAGAGTTGAAGCGCGGGTATCCGGTGATGGTTTCCTATACACGCTCCCGCGCTACTTCAAACCAGACAGTGGACTTTGCCATTGATGCGCTGTTGGTGGGGAACCAGGTGGGCGGAGTGCTGCCCTGGGATTCGCCCAACCAATTGCAGACGTGGGGCAGCTATCCTTTGCCGTGGAAATTCAAAAAGTTCGATATGGCATGGTCCAGCATATGGCGTTCCGGGTTCAGCTTTGTGACGGTCGACCAGCTGGGGCAGATTGTTTCCGGCCCCGGACAATTCCGCTACCCTGAGTTCTTTACCCTGAATGCCGCGGTGGAACGAAAGTTCGCGTTTCATGGATATCGCTGGGCCGCGCGCCTAGGCGTGGATAATGTCTTGAATCGGGAAAATCCCACCGTGGTGGATAACAACGTAAATTCGCCGACGTTCCTGACGTTCTTTGGGACGGACCATCGGACGCTGAATGGGCGGATAAGGTTTTTGGGGAAAAAGTGAAGGAGATTGCCAAAATCGCAAGTCCAAAACCTTTGAAACACAGAGGAACGGAGGAAGCGGAGGCGCAAGAATTGCTAAATCGCCCGCTCTGTGGCCCGCTGGAGCAAGATAGTCCGGATACTCCAAGCCTTTTTTGATCCAATTTATTCCACTTTGAATTCGGGCTCCGGCGTGGCCGCGAGCAGGGTGCGCGTGTATTCGTGCTGGGGGCGTGAAGTGATTTCTTCGGCGGGGCCGATTTCGACGATTTCTCCGCGGCGCATGACGGCGATGCGGTCACATAGATAGCGCACCACAGGCATGGAATGCGAGATGAAGAGATAGGTGAGGCCGAAGTCGCGCTGGAGTTTCTTGAGCAGGTTGACGATTTGCGCGCCGACGCTGACATCGAGCGCGGAGACAGGCTCGTCACAGACAACGAATTTGGGGCGCAGGACCAGGGCGCGGGCAATGCCGATGCGCTGGCGCTGACCTCCAGAAAATTCATGTGGATAGCGCCGGAGCGCGGATTCGTCGAGCCCGACGGCGCGCAGGATGTCTATGGCGGCCTGATGCAGATCAGCAGAACTGGTTGAGGACGCAGTTGATGAGCCGCCGTTTGCGGCGGTGGCGCCGTGTATAACCAGTGGTTCGGTCACGATTTCTTCCACGCGCATCCGCGGGTTGAGCGAAGCGAAAGGGTCCTGGAAGATGATCTGCATGTCGCGGCGGAGGCGGCGAAGCTGGCTGCCGCGGGCTGCGAGCACGTCCTGGCCGTTGAAGGTGATGGCGCCGGAAGTGGGCTCTATGAGGCGGAGAATCATGCGTCCCAGGGTAGTCTTGCCGCAGCCGGATTCGCCGACAAGCCCCAGCGTTTCACCCTGAGTGATTTCGAGCGAGACGCCGTTGACCGCGCGAATTTCACGCTTGGTTTTGCCGAACATGCCTTCGTCGGTCTGATAGACCTTGACGAGGTCGCGGGTGGAGAGCAGGGGCATTACTAGAAATATAGAACAACAGGCTAGTTCAGTATGCGGGAATACCAGTTTCCAGCGGCCGTAGCTTTCGGCCGGCAGGGTTCGATTAGAGATTATTTAGTTGCAAAATCAGGCCATTGGACATATAAAATCCGCACCCCCTTCTATTTACCCCCTACCGAGTAGCGTGTACCAACCTCAAGGTACGCCGTGAAGGAGATTTGTGATGCGAACAAATGGGCCTGGGGCTAAACGCCTGCAATTGGCAATTTGCGTTCTGGCTATTATTTCTCTATCTTCAGGCTTTGCGCGCGCCGATGAGACATCGGGCCCTTTTAAATTCACCAAAATTGATGTAGAGCTCCTGGCAAAAGCCAATCAAGCAGACCAGGAGTTCGATCACAGGGGTTTGGTCTTCGACGATCCGACGGCGGTCGCCTACATAGAGGAGATCGGAAAGAAAGTGGCTCCAGAAGGCCCGCTGGAGAACGTGAAGTGGCGCTTCAGGATCTTGAGGGACGCGCAGCCCAATGCGTTTGCGCTGCCGAATGGAACGATCTACATCCATAGCGGGCTGCTGGCGATGCTACAAAATGAGGCGCAACTGGCAGGCATTCTGGGCCATGAGGTCACGCATGTCGTCAATCGCCATAGTTATCTGGAAAACCGCTCCGCCCGTAAGAAGATGGCGACTGCCAACATTATTGGGGCTATCGGCGGCGCGGCAGGCGGGGCCGGAGGCATAGCAGGGGCAGCTTCCGGGGTAATTGGTGGCCTGATCCCGAGCCTGATTGTGACTACCATTTACGGATACAGCCGTGAATTAGAGCACGAGGCCGATGTTTATGGCCTTCGCGCCATGGTCCGAAACGGTTATTCTCCCGACCAGATGGGAGCGGCCTTTGAACTCCTGAAGTCAGGATACGAGGTACATCTGAATAAGGAAGCGCGTGGGCTTTACACCGACCATCCCAGACTGGATGAACGGATCAAGTACGTGAGCGAAATGGCAGAAACGCTCAAAATCCAAGGCGAGCCGGTGGTCAGGGCTGCCGAGTATTCCCGGCAGATGGAACGCGTGATGCGGCATGACGTTCCGCTTGAAATACTGATTGGGCGGGAGCGCACGGCGGTTGGAGTGGCGATAAGGCTGACAGAGATGAATCCTGAGAGCGCGGACAATGCCTATCTGCTGGGCGAAGCGTACAGGTCCCTGGGTGGCCGCAGTTTCCGCCCCCAGCCGGAGGAGCTTACCGACAGCGCAAAAGGCGCCACGCGCAAACAGCTTGGCAAGATGACGCTTCTGGAATATGAGAACGCGCTGAGGGCAACTCCTGAAGGAAAGAAGGCGTGGGCCGAGAATGTGAAGTCTGCGGAGAAGGCGTACAGCCGCGCGCTGACTCTTGAGCCAACCCATGCCCGGGCGATGCGCGGGCAAGCGTCACTTTATGACGAAGACGGGAGAGCGACGCAAGCGCTGGAAGGTTATCGCAAGTACCTTGAGCTTTCGCCAACCGCCATGGACGCCTACCGGATTAAAAAGAGGATTGAAGACCTGGAAAAGGCTTCTACCGCAAATGCATCAGCGAACACGACCCAAAATTAGTTCAGTAAAAAGGAGACTTACATGCCACGCATCTCGATAACAGTCCTGTTGGTATTTCTGAGCACGGCCGCATGGGCGCAGTTTGAGCATCCTGATCTGAAGAGCGGTAAAGCGGTTGTGAAAACCCTGGTGATCCTGCCGCCGAACGTCAAATTCATGAAGAACGGCGTGAAATCGGTGGAAGAGATGCCGGAGGTGTCACGGGACCTCGAAAACGCCTTGCCGCCACTGATTACCGGGGCGCTGAACCAAAAACACTGCGAGGTAAACGACAAGGCTTTTTCCAGCGATGCGCTGGAAAAGGATTCTGACCTGAAGTACGCGGTGGCCGATCTGCAAAAGCGGTTTGATGAGGTGCTGCCGCAGATGCAGAGAAAGCCGAAAGACGTCCGCAAAGGGCGGTTCACGCTGGGCGACGAGGTGGCCAAGCTCAATCCCGGCGGGACGGCTGACGCGTTGATATTTGTCCGCGGCTTTGGCCAGACGGTCACCGGCGGCAAGGCGTTCCTTTCCGCGATGGCGCACAGCAACACCTATAGCGGTATCTTCTACCACATCGCCGTGGTCGACGCGCATACCGGGAATGTCCTTTATTATGGGGTCGCGAATGGCGTTGGCGGCAGCGGCATGTTCAAGACATCCAAGGGGGCCGGGAAGTCGATGGAAAAATTCTTCAAGAATTTTCCCGAGGGAAAAGGTTCTTCATAGCAATCGTCCCGGTGCCGCTCTGGCCGCGCGGTCCGTCCGCGCGGTTTTTTGTGGCCGGCGGGCCATTCCGGCCAAGTCCGTTAAACCAACGGCTTGCCGGGGAATCACGACGCAAAAAAGGCCTTTTCACCCGTTCTACCTTGAATGGCCGGCAGGGATTAAGGCTTTTTGAATCAGCTTTAAGGCGTAAGATCGGGCAGCTCAGCGTGCTAGAATTTGAGTAGCCCTCGGCCCAATGAGACGATTCTATTGATTGAGCTAGCGCCTTCCATATTGTCGGCGGATTTTGCCCACCTGGCGGACCAAATCCAGGCGGTGGCGGAAGGCGGCGCAACGGTGCTGCACGTTGACGTGATGGACGGGCATTTTGTGCCGAATATCACGATTGGGCCTCCGGTGGTGGCCAGTTTGAGGAAGGTTACAAACCTGCCGCTGGACTGCCATTTGATGATCGAGAATCCTGACCAGTACATTCCGGCGTTTGTGGATGCCGGGGCGGACTGGATTTCTGTCCATCAGGAAGCATGCGTGCACCTGAACAGGACGATTGAGCTTATCCGCAGCCATGGAGCGAACCCGGGAGTGGTAATCAATCCGGCAACGCCGGTGGGGACGCTGGAAGAAGTTCTGGACATTGTGCATCACATTCTGGTGATGTCAGTGAATCCGGGGTTTGGCGGGCAGAAGTTTATTCCTTCGTCGCTGGAGAAAGTACGCAAGCTGGCGCTGATGCGCACGGCGCGCAACGCAAACTTCAGGATTGAGATAGACGGCGGCATGGCCCCAGACACGATTGGGCAAGCGGTACGGGCCGGGGTTGAGGTGCTGGTGGCCGGAAATGCCGTTTTCGGCAAGGGAAATCCCAGAGAGAACACGCAGCGTCTGCTCAAGCTGGCGACAGAAGCCACGCTGCAACGGGTTTAGAGGCGCGTGATCGTCCGCCTAAAGGCCCGCGATTCGCAAGCGAATCGCTAGACATTGATACACATCGCGGGTCAGTTTTGACTGACCCGCACTGAAGGTAGGTAAATGGTGCGAAAAATTCTTATTTCAGCCGTGTTGGCCGGCGCAGTGCTGGCCTCAAGCGGATGCCATCATAAAGTGCAGAACCCCCTGGCCAACATCGATTCCAAGCAGCCGGACAAGACCTTGTTTGACCGCTCCATGGAATCAATGAGGAAGGCCCATTATCAGGAAGCCAGGACGCTGCTTGAGACATTGATCAACACGTATCCTGATTCCGAGTACATTGCCCGAGCCAAGCTGTCGCTGGGCGATGCCTGGTACAACGAAGGCGGCAAAGCGGCATGGCAGCAGGCCGAGTCGGAATACAAGGACTTCCAGACCTTTTTCCCCAATCTGCCGGAAGCTTCAGAGGCGCAGTTAAAGATTGCCTCCATGCACTATCGTGAAATGGAAAAGCCGGACCGTGATTACGCCGAAGCTCAGCGCGCGGCCGACGAATATAAGCAGCTGATCCAGCAATATCCTGACAGTCCGCTGGTACCCCAGGCAAAGCAGAAACTGCGGGAGGTGCAGGAGATACTGGCAGAGCGTCAATATCGAATTGCGAACTTCTATTTCCTCCGTGAGAATCTGGCGGCATCACAAGCGCGTCTGCAATCACTGACGGAATCCTACCCGCTCTATTCACAGTCCGATGAGGCGCTGTTTGAGCTGGGCAACATATATGAAAAAGAAGCTGCCGGCCTTCGCAAACAGAAAATGCCGGACGCAAAGAAAGAAAAGCTCGTCGCGGTTTACGAGAAGAAGGCGATTGATGCTTATTCCAAGATCATCACACGTTATCCGGCAACGGACCGCGTGAACGACGCCAAAAGACGGTTGGAAGGCCTAAAAGCCCCGATTCCGGAGCCTACGGCGGAAGCGCTGGCTGAGAGCAAAGCGGAAGAATCCAGCCGCGAAAAGGTAAAGCTGGTAGCTAAGTTGACCGGCAACTTTAAAAAGCATCCAAACGTTGCGCCATCCACCAAGGTAGGCGAGCCCAACCTGCAGGATGAAACAGTTACAAGCGCGCCGGAAATCGTCAATGACTTGAATAACCAGGTTCGCGGCGCCGCGCCCAGCAACAGCGTTGGAGTGCAAACCGTGGGCACAGGAACGGGAACGCCGGACGCGAACGAAAAAGCGCCGGGCACCGCAGATACCACGCCGACCGAGGGGGCCGCGCCGAAACCAGCTCCGGCACAGGTGAATGACATACAGAAGCCCGATCCGGCGCAGCAGAGCAGCCAGGCAACTACGGAGAACGGCCAGGCAGCTACTGCGGACAGCAAGACAGCAGCGGCGGATCCCAAGCAGGAATCCAGCAGCAAGAAGAAAGAGAAAAAGGGGCTGCGGAAGCTGATTCCGTTTTAGCGGAAGCTTGACTGGTATTTTGGATACCCACAGGGACTAGCACTTTTGGAATGTGGAGAATGCATGTCTCTGTTGGTTCTGAGATAGTGTTCTGATTGACTTCAAAGCTAATTATCAGTAAGTTAGCCCTGTTTCCCGCCTCACCAAAGGGATAGATGCGCCGGCGCGCGATGTTGGCTCGTCCGGACGTGACATAGCCAGTGGCGCACTGATGGCAGTTGATGCACGGCGCGCAGCTTTAAGAAGGTGTTTTTTACGTGTCCTTAAGAATTCTATTTGCCGATGACAGCATGACTGCCCAGAACATGGGCAAGAAAATCCTTTCTGAAGCGGGCTACGACGTGGTGGCCGTCAGTAATGGCGCGGCTGCCGTGAAAAAAATTGCCGAGCAAAAGCCCGACATCATCATCCTGGACGTATACATGCCGGGATATTCCGGGCTGGAAGTCTGCGAGAAAGTCCGTGGCTCACTGGAGACGATGAAGATTCCGGTGCTGCTGACTGTGGGCAAGATGGAGCCGTACAAGCCGGAAGACGCGAACCGCGTAAAGGCAGACGGCGTTATCATAAAGCCATTTGAAGCCAGTGATCTTCTGGCGATTATCAAAAAGTTTGAAGAGCGCATTGCCCAGACGCCAGTACCACCCATGGTGGCACAGGCTGTTCAGGCTGAAGTGCAATACCAGGAAGATACAAGTGCAGCGGTTGAACACATGGAGCAACGTTCCATGGGGAAAGCCAGCTCGCAGCCAATGGTTGAAGTCCCCGACCACATGGCTGGGGCGGCCGCATTCAACGATATGCTGGGAGCAGATTCTTCGATAAGTCCGCAGCATTTTGGGGTGAGCAGCCCTGCCGCAACGTTTGAAACATCCGTGATCGTGCCGGCTCCGCCGATTCCCACAGCAGAGTACGAACTGCCTGGTTCATGGAAAGAAGAAGCGAGACCGGAACCCGCTGCGGTTGCGCCTGCCGCCGAGCCCGAGCCAGCGATTACCGCCGCTCTGGTAGAAGTTGTGCATGATGCGGTTGTCGCCGAAGCGGAGCCGGAAACAGTGGCAATGGAGCCGCTTGCTGATCCGGAAATAAGCGCAATGCCGGTGGAAGCCGCTGAAGCTATATCCGGGGCGGAGCCCGCACATCCACACTTTATCCCGGTCTATAAAGAACCGGAACCGGAACCACAACCAGAAGCAGCTGCTTATGAAGTGCTGCCAACGGCTGCGCCGCCTACCGGCGACATAGAGATTCCACGCGAACCGGAGTTGCAGGAAACGGCTGACGAAACTACGCGTGCAACTGTGGCCGACCAGGTGGAGCCCGGACTACTCTCAACTTTCGAAGCCGAGCCGCAAACAGCACAAAAATCCGCAGCAGCGGAACAGCCTGCATCCTGGCCATCCAGCAATAATTCAGGTACTGTGGCCCGGGAAGCGCCGTTAATGGAAGTTGCGCCGACAGCTATTGAGTCTGCTGTCAGCGGGGCGACGGCGGAAGTCAGCGATGCAGATTTTGAAGCGCGTGTAGCGGCCGCCATGGCCGCTTATAGCCACGCCACGGCGCCGATTGACGTACATGAGCGCCCGGTGACGCCGGTAGAAATACAGCCTGAACCGTCCGCCGATGCGGTCGCGGCGGCTGAGGCAAAGCCTGTAGAAGAAGCAGTGCCATCATTTGAATATCGTCCGCCAGTGCGCATTGCCGAGCCGGTGGAGATAGCCCCGGCGGCATCTTTTGAAAGCACCGCTGCGGTCCCGGAGAGCATTGATCCAGTTTCTGCTTCGGCGCATGAAGCCGCGACTCACCAGATCCATGAGGCTGTTACGTCGGGCGTGGAAGCTGTGGCTGTTGCAGCAGCAACGGAAACTGGAGCCGAGCACCACAACATCGCGCAGGCCGTACATCGCGTGATGGAGCGCCTGAAGCCGGAATTGGTGGCAGAAATTATGCGCGAGCTGCGGTCTAAAAAGTAACTTCCGAAATCTGTGTTCCTGAAGCAGTGCAAGTCTGCTCTCATTTCAATCAGTGCTGAAAGCTTCAGGTTGCCTGAATCCAGCAGCGCGGGCGTAATTCTCGTCACAACGGCGCATCACGGCATGGAATCTAACTTCAACAGACCAGATATTCGCCAGGGGGAATACCGGCGAGGGTTGAAGGGAGAAAAGTATGCGCGGCATTTTCAGATGTTCGGTGATGGCTGTGATTTTCGTTGTGGGGCTTGGGATTTCATCCCAGGCACAGTCGACTCCGCCCGGATCGTATCAACAAACCTGCAGGAACATTGATTTTCACGATGACCTTCTGGTGGCGAATTGCCAGGATTCCAGCGGCCACTGGCAAAGCGCTCAACTGCGCGACGTGCAAAGCTGCCGGAGTGACATCATTAACGATGACGGCGCTTTGCGGTGCAGCAGAAGCGGCGGAGTTAGCGGTGGGGTCGCGGCGGGACTTCCGGGCGGTTCTTACACGCAATCCTGCCAGGACGTGCGCGCGCATGGCGACGATCTTGAAGCGCGCTGCCCAACCGCAAATGGTGACTGGAAAAGTACCAAGCTGGATGACTACAACAAATGCCGCGGCGAAATTGTGAATGACAACGGCAAGCTGCGCTGCATCACAGGCGTTTACGGTGGACCGGGAGCGCCCGTGGGAGCGTATCAGGGTGGTTATGGCTCCGCGGTGGGCGCATTTAGCGGCCCTTACACGCAGAATTGCAAGGACATCAAGAGCCATGGCGATGATCTTGAAGCTCGCTGCAAGACCGTAAATGGCGACTGGCATAACACCAAGCTGGATGATTATCGGAAATGCAAGGGACAGATCGTGAATGAAGATGGCAACCTGAAGTGCGTAGCTGCTGGATACGGGATCGGGCGCGGCGGTTACCCGGCGGGTGCCTATCAGCAGGGAAACTGGCCGGCGGGTTCTTACACGCAATCGTGCGACAGCATTCGCATCGATGGTGATGACCTGAAAGCACACTGCCAGACTCGCGATGGCGGCGCACGTGATGCCAAGCTCGACGACTTCCAAAAGTGCAAGAGCGATATCATCAATGACGATGGCAAGCTACACTGCGAGCGGTAAGCGCACAGCGCACAGTGATTGAAGTCGCGCGATCGGCAAATTGATACTAGGATTTGCTGGTCGCGCGATTTTCTTTTTAACGCGAGATGTCTTCTGTTGATCGGCAATAAATCGCTGCACTTCGCCAGCGGTTGCTCACATCCGCACTGCGCCTGTAAGATCGAAGATTAGCTCCTTACAGCGCACATGTCCCACGAACTCCCAAAAACCTATGATCCCAGCGCCATTGAAGTGCGCTGGGCGGAATACTGGGTTGCGGAAAAGCTCTTTTCCGTGAAGACGCCGGAAGCTGGCTCGCCGCGGGCTGCCAAGCCTATCTTTACCATGCTGCTGCCGCCGCCCAACGTTACCGGGCGCCTGCACATGGGCCACATGCTTAACCAGACGGAGATGGACATCATCACCCGCTGGCAGCGTATGCGCGGCTTTACCGCGCTCTGGTTGCCCGGTACCGATCATGCCGGCATCGCCACGCAGATGATGGTGGAGCGCCAGCTGGCTAGTGAAGGCAAGAGCAGGCAGGCTTTGGGCCGCGACGCGTTTCTAGACCGCGTATGGGAATGGAAGAAGCTTTATGGCGGCGCGATCCAGGCGCAGATGAAGCGGCTGGGCGCGTCCGTGGATTGGGATCGCGAGTACTTCACCATGGACGAGAACCTTTCTCGCGCGGTGATTGAGTGCTTCGTCCGCCTGCATGAGCAAGATCTGATTTACCGCGGCAAGTACATTGTGAACTGGTGCCCGCGATGCATGACGGCAATCTCTGATCTGGAGGTCGTGCATGAAGATTTTGCCGGCAAGCTGTATGAGTTTCGGTATCCGCTGGCCGATGATGCCAAGCAGTTTGTCACCATCGCCACCACGCGGCCTGAAACCATGTTGGGCGATACGGCTGTTGCGGTGAATCCAAAAGACGAGCGTTATCAAAGTCTTGTCGGCAAGAACTTGCGCCTGCCGCTGGTGGACCGCGAGATTCCCATCATTGCCGATGATTTTGCCGATCCGCAATTCGGCAGCGGCGCCGTCAAAGTCACTCCGGCGCACGATCCCAATGATTTTGCGATTGGTCTGCGCCACAATCTACCGCAGATCAACGTAATGGACCACCAGGCGCGCATCAATGAGAACGGCGGCCCGTACAAGGGGCTGGACCGCTATGAGGCGCGGGAAAAAATCCTGCGCGATCTTGAAGAGCTGGGCTTGCTGGCCGGAATCAAGGACCACACGCTGGCCATCGGCAAGTGCGACCGCTGCAAGACCATCGTTGAGCCACGGCTTTCCACGCAATGGTTCATCAAAATCCAGCCACTGGCCGATCGCGCGATTGAAGCGGTGGAAAAAGGCGAGATCAAATTCACGCCGGAGAATTACGCCAAGACTTATTTCGAGTGGATGCGCAATATCCATGACTGGTGCATCTCCCGCCAGCTCTGGTGGGGGCACCGCATTCCTGCGTGGCATTGCCAAGCGTGTTCGCACATCACTGTCGCGCGCACAGCGCCTGCAGCCTGCGAAAAATGTGGCAATACCAAGCTCACGCAAGATAACGACGTGCTGGATACATGGTTCTCTTCCGGTCTGCTGCCGTTTACGGTATTTGGCTGGCCGGAAAAGACGCGCGACCTCGATGTTTTTTATCCCACCACGCTGCTGATTACCGGCTTTGACATCCTGTTTTTCTGGGTGGCGCGCATGATTATGCTGGGCTGCCACTTCATGGCCGGCCATCCGCAAGGCAGCGTGCCGTTCAAGAATGTTTACATCCATGCTCTGGTGCGCGATGCTGACCGGCAAAAGATGTCCAAGACCAAAGGGAACGTGATCGATCCCATTGAGGTCACGGAAAAATACGGGACTGACGCGGTGCGTTTCACGCTGGCCTCCATGGCATCCCCCGGTACCGACATTGCTTTTTCTGAGAGCCGCACCGACGGTTATCGGGCCTTTGCCAATAAGATTTGGAATGCCGCACGCTTCATGTTCATGAACCTGGACCGCGTTGAAGGAGCCAGCCTGACAGCCGGCGCAAAGCCGGAGCAGCTCGGCAAGCTGGAGAACCGCTGGATTTATTCGCGCTTCCATCGTGTTGCCGGGCAGGTGAACCAGAGCCTGGCCGAATATCGCTTTGATGAGGCGGCCAATACCATCTATAAGTTTTTCTGGGGCGAGTTCTGCGACTGGTATCTGGAAATCATCAAGCCGGCTCTTTCCGGCGCTCCTGACGAAGCCCGTAGCGCGGTTACGCTGTTGGGCGATGTTTTTGAAGGCTCGTTGCGCCTGCTTTCCCCCTTCATGCCTTTCATTACAGAAGAAGTTTGGCATGCGATGTACGAGGGCAAGCCGCCGGCCAAGTCGATTGCTCTGGCCGCCTATCCTGAACTGGATGAGCGCTGGCTGAATGATCAGGCAGAAGAGCAGATGTTGGTCCTTCAGGACCTGATTGAAAAAATCCGCAACATGCGCGCAGAAATGAAAGTGGAGCCCAAGGTAAAGACTCCGGTGAAGATCCACCCCGCTGCGGACGTAAGCACGCTGGTTACGGAAAATCGCGGTATGGTGGAACGGTTGGCTAGCGTCGATGCCATTGAGTTTGTGAATGAGTCGCTGGCGCAGATGCCCGGTGCGCGCAGCACGCCGAAGTTTGAAGTCGCGCTGGTCTATGAGCAAAAAGTCGACGTCGCTGCTGAGCGTGAGCGCCTGACCAAAGAAATGACCAAGCTGCAAGGCGAACTGGCCAATGCCGACCGTCAATTGGGCAATCAGCAGTTTTTGGCCAAAGCGCCGGCGCAGGTGGTTGAAGGTATAAAAAGACGTCAGCGTGAATTGCACGCGTTAATAGAAAAGGTAAAGACCGCATTGGCAAAGCTGGGTTAAGCTAAGGATCTACCCCAAGCGGAGAATTTGTGAAAGCGCTGAAAAAAAACGCTCGCGCTTCTCACGTGTGTACGCCGCGAGGCCCGTGCTCGCCGAGCGGCGTGATGCAGGGCTGGTTAAACTAGCCAGGGCGATATTTTTGAAGCGGTTCGGAGCGAAGCGACAAATCAGAGGGGATGTATGCCGCGAGGCCCGTGCTCGCCGAGCGGCGTGATGCGGGGCTGGTTAAACTAACCAGGACGATATTTTTAAAGCGGTTCGGAGCGAAGCGACAAAGAACTATGGATTGGCATAGCCGAAGACTAAGCGCGATTTTGGAGCATGCGCTGCTTGAGGATCGGGCAACCAGTGACGCCACGTCGCGCGCCTGCATTGACGCGCAACAGCGCGCCACCGCGACAATCCTGGCCAAGCAGGACTGCATTCTGGCGGGCGTGGGCGCAACCGCGCGCATTCTGGAAATTTATGAGCATCTAGACCGCAACGTGATCGGCCACCCGGAAGTCATCAGCCACGGCGAGATCTTTGATGGCGTCCGGCTGCGTAAAGGGCAGGCCATTGCCGTGGTGCGGCACAACGCGCGGGCGCTGCTTTCCTGCGAGCGCGTCATTTTGAACGTCCTTCAGCGGCTGAGCGGCATTGCCACCACCACGCGCAAATATGTTGACGCAATCCATGGCACCAAGGCCCGCATTCTGGATACACGCAAAACCGCTCCGGGATTGCGCGTGCTGGATAAGTACGCGGTCCGCTGCGGCGGAGGCCAGAACCATCGGCTGGATCTCTCTGACGGGGTGCTCATAAAAAATAATCACATCGCGCTGGCCGGGGGCGTAGCCGTGGCATTGCAAAAGGCGTTGCACAATCGTCGCGAGGAGCAGCCTATTGAAATCGAGGTACGGTCTTTGGCTGAACTGGATGAAGCTTTGGCCAATGGCGCGGAAAGTATCCTGCTGGACAACATGAAAGTGGAAGATGTTCGCCAGGCGGTGCAACGCGTGGCGGCCCATTCGCGGCAAGTCCCCGTTGAGGCCTCGGGAGGCATTCGACTGGAAAACGTCCGCGAGTACGCCGAAACCGGCGTGGATTACATTTCCGTTGGCGCGCTCACTCATTCGCCGCAGGCCGTTGACCTGAGCATGCGGATTGTTCCAGCGTAATAGCGAGCGTAGATGTAAAAGTAGTAAACTGCACTACCCCGCCCAAGACCGCGGGCCGGAGGGGTTTCAAAAGGTCGGGCTAGCCAGGTTCCAGACCCATCGAGCCAGGAGGAACTTCCAGCCTTATCAACAAGATAGAACTGGCGCGGGAGTTTGCGGAAGAGATTCGGTATTATAGGCAAGCTCAACAACTACAAGAAAAAGTACAGTCTGAAAAAGGAGAACTTTTCACTCATGCGTAAAGTCCTGGGATTGCTGTTGGCAGTAGTCGCTGTTTGCGGTTCTGCGCTGGCCGCCGATGAATACAAGATTGACCCCAACCATTCGTCGGTCAACTTTGCTGTAACTCACCTGATGGTCAGCACCGTGAATGGCCGGTTTACTTCGTTTGAGGGAAAGGTCCTTTATGACGACAAGGACGTCACTAAGTCTTCCGTGAGCGTGGACATCAAGACTGCGAGCGTTAACACAGACAATACCTCGCGCGATAACGACCTGCGCTCGCCCGGTTTCTTTGATGCGGAGAAATTTCCGGACATCACCTTTCAGAGCAAGTCAATTGAGAAAAAGGGCAATGATTACGTGGCCCACGGCACGCTGACGATCAAGGGCGTTGCCAAGGATGTGGACCTGCCATTTGAGTTAAAGGGCCCTGTTGATGCCGGCAAAATGGGAAAAGTGATGGGCGCACATGCCACCTTGACGGTGAATCGCCAGGATTTTGGTGTATCCAAAGGCGGGGGAATGGTTGGCAATGATATAAAAATCGACCTCAACGTTGAAGCTCATATGGCGCCGCCGGCAGCTGCAGGGAAATAATTTGTGACGAACCCGGAGCATCTATTGCCGGAACTGCTTGCGCCTATGGTGCGCAACACTATTTTTTCCGGCAATATCCATCACTGTGTACAGGCCGACTCCACCAACTCAATTGCGTTGCGTGGAGCGGTCCTGTCCGGCCAGCACCCTGATGACACTCCGGAAGGCGCAGTTTTTCTGGCTGAAGAACAGACTGCCGGCCGCGGCCGCAGCGCCCACTCATGGCACTCTGAGCGCGGTACCGGCATCTATTGCTCATTCCTGTTGCGCCCGCCCATGACGCCCTCAGAAGCGCTATGGCTTTCGTTGATCGCCGGTGTTGCAGTACAGGATGCAGTGAGGGAAACAACCGGGCTCGCCGCCGATATCCGCTGGCCCAATGATCTGCTGATCAATGACAAGAAGTTTGCCGGCATTCTCACCGAGATGAGCTCTGAGGGAAACAAAGTGCATCATGCCGTGATCGGCATTGGCGTGAACGTAAACCAGAAACACTTTCCCGATGACCTGAATGGATCAGCTACCTCCATGTCGATCGAAGGCGGCAGGGAGTATTCCCGAAAGGATGTGGCTGCGGCGCTGATCCGCGCGCTTGACCGTGAATATCGCGCTTTGCTTCGCGCCATGACCAGCCCCATCCGCACTCCGGCGTTGCGCTTTGAGCCCATCATGCGACGCGTGGAGTCGCGCTCGTCTTATGCGCATGGCAAACTCGTCCACGTAAATGAAGACGGCGGTTACAACGGCGTGACCGATGGCCTTGATCCTCGCGGTTTCCTGCGTGTGCGCACAGACAACGGTTTGCGTATCGTTATTTCCGGAAGCGTCCGGCCTGGGAGGAAAGATGCTCCTGGTTCTTGACGTAGGCAATACCAACACGGTGCTAGGCGTCTATGAGAACAGTGCTCCCGGCTTTGCCGGCAAGGCTACTGCCGCTCGGCTAATGGCCCATTGGCGCGTGGCCACAGTGATGACGCACACCGTGGACGAATACGGCGTACTCTTCCGCAACCTGTTTGCCATTGGGAAAATTGAAGTTGCTGAAGTTCGCGGCATCATCGTTTCCTCCGTAGTGCCTCCAATGGATTCCACTCTGCGAGAAGTCTGCGAACGTTACTTCCATCTGAAGCCGTTGTTTGTTGAGCCGGGCATCAAGACCGGTATGCCGGTGCTTTACGAGAATCCGCAGGAAGTGGGTGCAGACCGCATTGTGAATGGCGTAGCCGCCTTTGAAAAGTTTGGCGGGCCCTGTGTCGTGGTTGATCTGGGCACTGCCACCACCTTTGACGCAATTTCCCGCAAGGGAGAATATCTTGGTGGAGTGATCTCGCCCGGCATCGGAATTTCAGCGCGCGCTCTCTATGACCATACCGCGCGTCTGCCTCTGGTGGATATCCGCAAGCCATCGAAAGTTATTGGCACTAACACTGTTGGCAGCATTCAGGCAGGTCTTTTCTTCGGCTATCTGGGATTGGTGGACGGCATCCTGGAACGCCTGATCAATGAACTAGGCCCCGACACAAAGGTGGTGGCGACCGGCGGGCTGGCCAGCCTGATTGGCGACCACTCAAAGTACATTAAGAACGTGGACGATCTGCTTACTCTGGACGGACTCCGCATCATCTGGGAGCGCAACAACGCGGCGCAAAAACAGAAGCCCGCTTCCTGACGGCCCTGCTGTGGACAATTACTTTAACTACTACACCGAAATTGAACAGCACTTCTGTAAACGCCGGGGAACGCTTCTGACTGTTTCCACGCTTGACTGGGCCTTGATGACCACATGGAAAGAAGCAGGAATTCCGCTGGAAGCCGTGCTGCGCGGCATGGACGAGGCTTTTGACAAGTTTGAGCGGCGGCCATCGAAGACGCAGAAGATTAATGGTCTCGCCTGGTGCGCGCAGGCAGTGCTTACTGCTGCGGAAGAGATGAAAGAAGCCGCTGTCGGCGCGCAACCGGAAAAAAACAATGCCGAGCCGGGACTGCAGCACGAAGAAATAGCCCAATATTTGGTGGGGAATGCTGAAAAGCTGCGTCAGCTAAAGGCAGGCACTGCGGTAACATTGGTCGCGGAAGAGTGTGCTGTTACACTAACGGACTTAGCCTCGACCTTGGCTACCGCATCGATTCTACGATTGGAGGACCTGGAGAGGCGGCTGACCGTGATGGAAGAAAAACTTCTTGCCGCCCTGACCATGACCACTCCTGAAAACGAGTTGTTCATCCTGCGTACAGAAGCTGACCGGGAGATTGCGCCGTATCGCAGCAAAATGCCCGGCGTGCAGATTGAGCAACTGCAAAAGCAATTTATCCACAAACGCCTGTTTGAAAAAGCAAAGATTCCGCGGCTCAGCCTCTTTTACTTGTGAACCTGACAATCGAAAAACTCGTGTACGGCGGCGACGGCCTCGCCCGGCTTCCTGAAGGCAAGACGGTCTTCACGCCATTTGTGCTGCCTGCGGAAGAAGTAAGCGCGACTATCATCCAGGAGAAAAGCAGCTTCGCCCGGGCCACCGTCGACCAGATCATCAAGCCTTCGCCCTACAGAATTGCGCCGCCATGCCCATATTTCGGCACTTGCGGCGGCTGCCACTACCAGCACGCAGGCTATACCGCGCAACTGGAAAACAAGCGCGCCATCCTGAAAGAAACACTGCTGCGCAATGGGAAGTTGGAATGGAAAGGCGAGATCATCACGCACTCCGGCGAGCCTTGGGGATATCGCAATCGCTCGCGAATGAAGGTGCGCACCACTCCGGATTTTGCCATTGGCTATTACAAGATGGGCACAAATGAGCTTTTACCGGTGAAGCAATGCCCGATCAGCTCAGCTGCTATCAATCGTGTGCTGACTCATGTGTGGGAGATGGGCGAAGCCGGCAAAGTGCCCACCGCCGTGAATGAGATTGAATTTTTTGCCGACCACGCCGACGCCAAGATGGTGCTGGAAATTTATCTCGCGCCGGACGCGCCGGAAATGCGCGAGTTTGCTACGGCGTTGCAGGCAAAAGCGCCCGAGATTAAGGGAATCGCTTTCTTTGCGGAGAGTTCAGGCGCAGACTCCGGAAGCCAGCTGCCAAAATATTCCGTCGGCGAAACCGCACTGCCATATCAGGTGGGAGAGAAAGCTTTTCGCGTGAGCGCCGGATCATTCTTCCAGGTCAACCGCTACATGGTGAAGGAGTTGGTGCAGACCGTAGTGGGCGATTTTCATGGAAAGATCGCGCTGGACCTCTTTGCCGGCGTCGGGCTGTTTGCTGGTCATCTATCCAAGCGTTTCGATCAGGTTTTTGCCGTGGAGTCAGCGCCCGCTTCTGCCGCCGACCTCCAGGCAAATGCCGTTAAGAATACCGTTCCGGTGTTGAGCCCCGTGGAAGGCTTCCTGCCGCGCTGCCTCAACATGCAGCCTGAATTGGTGGTGGTAGACCCTCCGCGCGCGGGTCTGGGCGCAAAAACCACGCAACTGCTGGCGGCCCTGCGGGTAAAGAGAATCGTTTATGTCTCCTGCGATCCGGCAACGCTGGCACGCGATACTCGCCTGTTCCTTGAGACTGGCTATCATGTGGAAGAAGTCCACATGGTCGATCTCTTTCCCCAAACTTTCCATATTGAAAGCGTTGTGCGGCTCGCTCGCGGATAAAACCCTCTTCTTTTCCTTTTCAGAATATTTTGTCATTATCGATCTCTGGTTTATAGTCTTTCGGCAAACTTTAGCCCTGCCGATGAAAGCCCAACCCCGCGCTCCTCTCGCTCTGGCCGCCGCAGCATTCGCATGCGGAATCTGGTCGTCGACACATTGGCAGCTGTCTTCCGCCCGTTGGGGATGGGCAGCAGCCTCCCTGGCTCTTTGCACGATTCTTGCGGTGGCGATCAGAACTTTGCGGTCAGCCCAGGCTGCGGCCTTGCTCGCGCTGGTATGTGCCGGAGCGTTCGCCCGAGTTGCGACACCGTCGCCTCTCCTGACTGCACCGCCGCCAGAGTTTCTCAACGTAAAAGATGTAGAAATTCTCGGCCATGTTACGAATGACGGCGCGTTGCTGGCGGCCGGAGGCCCACGCGAGCGCTTTGATCTGGAGACTGAAACTATCGAACTGAATGGTCAGAAGTTCGTTCAGCCGATTGGAATCCGGGCTACAGTTTTTTCTCGCGATGCGGCAGAGGAAACGCAGGACGACAATGCGCCTGCAATTCCGCATATGGCTTACGGCGCGCGAGTCCGGCTCACGGCAAAATTGCGCCTGCCTCGCAATTTTCGCAACTCAGGCGCATTCGATTACGAAGGCTACCTGCACGGCCTGGGCATCAGCACTCTCGCATCGGTGAAGTCAGAAGATATGGAAGTCCTTCCGGGGACATCGGGCAGCCGGCTTGGATTCTGGCGCAGCCGCATTCGCAACAGCATCCTGCAACATATTCACCAGAGCGGTTTCTGGAGCAAAGAGGATGCTGCCATTTTTGCCGCCATGATCATGGGCGACGATTCATTACTCCTACGCGATGTCCGTGAAGAATTCCAACAGACCGGTGTCTATCACCTGCTGGTGGTTTCCGGTATGAATGTGGCATTGCTTGCGTTCGCACTTTTCTGGCTGGCGCGGCGGCTCCGCCTTCCGCAATGGCCCGCCTCGCTGCTCACCATCGTGCTTTCCATCTTCTATGCCTACATTGCCGGCATGGGCGTGCCGATCATGCGCGCGGTGCTCATGCTCTCTGTATTTCTGGTGGCGCGTCTTCTCTATCGCGACCGCAGCGCCCTGAATGCCACTGGCTTTGCCGCGCTGGTTGTGCTTGTTCTCTCTCCTGCTGCGCTGTTCGAGCCCGGATTCCAATTAACGTTCCTGGCCCTCCTGGCGATTACCGGCATCAGCTTGCCTGTTCTGGAAAGGACATCCGCCCCATACCGCTCCGCCCTAAAGCATCTTGATACCACTGGCTACGATCTTGGCCTTGAGCCAAAGCTTGCGCAGTTCCGCCTCGATCTGCGCCTGGTAACTGGCAGGTTGCAACAGTTTGTCGGCAAGCGTGTGGCACAGTTCATTGTGACTGGCTCAATTGCAGTATCCCTCGGCTTCTTTGAACTTCTACTGGTCTCCGCGATCACACAGGCAGTGCTTGTTTTGCCAATGCGAGCCTATTTTCATCGCGCTGCCATCTTGGGGGTTCCCGCCAATATTTTGGTCCTGCCGTTAGCGGGATTGATGCTCAACGCTGGCGTCGGCGCAATTGTCTTCAGTTACATTTCCTTGCCGTTTGCAAAGCTTGCTGCCACGCTTGCCGCCGGTTCTCTGCATTGGACTCTGGACTGCCTTCATTTCCTCTCGCGTTTTCACGTCGCGCAGTGGCGCGTTCCTGATCCTACCCTTCTCCTCGCGCTGCTGGCCGTGGCGGGAGTTCTGCTGGCTTTCCTTGCCGTGGCAAGGCAACGCATGATCGCGACTGCCGGATTGGCCGCGTTATTTCTCTCCGCAGGGATTGTCTCTGTTTACTGTGCTGCACCTCACGTTAACGGCGGCAAGCTGGAGATCACGGCCATTGACGTGGGCCAGGGGGATTCTCTGCTGGTGGTCTCGCCCGAGGGGCGAACCATGCTGATCGATGGCGGCGGCAGCATCGGTCCGGTGCGCAGTGAATTTGATTTTGGCGAAGATGTAGTCGCGCCCTATCTCTGGTCGCGAGGATTGGGCCACCTTGACGTGGTTGCGCTAACGCATGCGCACGGTGACCACATCGGCGGCTTGCCGCGCATCATTGAAAACTTTCATCCATCCGAATTATGGGTTGGCATCAATCCTGAAAGCGCGGCGCTGCTGCATCTTTACCAAGTGGCAAATGAGAATCACGTTGTTATCCGCAGGCACGTGGCGGGCGACGAGGTGGATTGGGCCGGGACCCACATCCGCGTGCTCTCGCCGCCGTCGGATTGGCAACCTAAACTGAAACGTGCAAATGACGATTCATTGGCCTTACTGATCGGTTATGGCGAGACACGGGCATTGCTGGCCGGCGATCTGGAAAGAAATATGGAACGATTTGTGGCCACAGAATCGCCAGGCGCTGACCTGTTGAAAGTCGCGCATCATGGCAGCGCCACTTCCACAACTTCGGAATTCCTGGCCGCTGTTCATCCACGCCTTGCCGTAATCTCAGCAGGATTTCAAAATCCGTTCGGGCATCCGCGAAAAGTAGTGCTGGACCGACTACAAGCGGCGGAGGTCCGCACCTACCGCACAGACCTGCAGGGCGCAATAACGTTTCTGCTGGATGGAAAGCGCGTGGAAGCGAGCGTTCAACCGCAATAAAAGCTATTGGACCGTTTTAATTTTCTTTTTTCTCCGGCTTGGGCTCCTCGGAAAGCATGAAGCCAACCCCGCGCACGGTATGAATCAGCGGCGTGGAAAAATCGCGATCGATCTTGGCGCGCAAATAACTGATGTAAACATCCACTACGCTGGTGAGCCCGTCAAACCATAGATTCCAAACGTGCTCCACCACCATGGTTCGCGTCACTGTCCGTCCAACGTTGCGCATCAGGTACTCAAGCAGCGCGTATTCCCGCTGGCTGAGCTTAATGGCTTTCCCGGCGCGTTCCACCATGTGGCGTTGCGGATCAAGCACCAGGTCGCCAACTTTGAGGAGCTCAGACGTCTCCTGTGCGCGCCGTAAAAGCGTCTGCATCCGCGCCAGCAACTCCTGAAAAGAAAACGGCTTAATCAGATAATCGTCAGCGCCGGCTTGCAGCCCAGCCACACGATCAGCAACTTCGCGGCGTCCGCTTAAGATCAAAACGCGCGTGGTGTATCCGGCCTGCCGCAATTTTCTCAGCAGAGAAAGGCCATCCATGCGAGGCAGATTCCAATCCAGAATAATGCCGTCATAGCGGATCTGAGAAGTTGCCAGTTCCAGGCCCTTTTCGCCGTCTTCCGCCAGGTCCACGGCGAAATGCTCCGCTTCAAAGCCTTCAGACAGGCTGCGGGCAATCTTAGGTTCATCTTCAATGATCAGGATGCGCACATTCCACCATTGCCTCTGGGCGGCCACCCAGAGAGGGGTATTTTATTTTGGTTGGATGGCCCAAGCGCAGGCGCAACCCATAACTTGAATGACGAGGGCACATTGTGAGATTAGCTGGCTTGCTCACAATGGAATGGCCTAGCTTTGAGCTCTATCATCGTCCAGCGGTAAGGAATCATCTTCCGACGCGGGATTGTTCCGATAATCATCAATCAGCCGCCGCGCCTCTTCTTCCTGCGCTGCATTTACGCGAACGGAAATGCCGCCCACCCCCGGAAGGACATCCTGCGGCGCCTCCAGGTTGGCAAGAATGGACTCAATACCGGCAGAGGTCAACAGCCCCTGGACTACCATGGCCTCCGATTCCTGCATTGTGTCAAATACTTCCACCAGTTCCGGATCAGATTTCGGATGCGTGCTCATGCTCCCCCTATGAGTCTTTAAAGCTATCAGAGCTATTATTGCAGAAAAGCGGCTCTCACACGTACCGTTCAACAATTGGTGGCGCTAAAGTGGATCGGGAATTACTTTCTTCGATACGCAGCAGATAAAAAGTCAGAGTTCCCGGTCACCAAATCGGATCAATGTTTTACCAGCATTTTCAGGAGAAGAGCGCCGAGCATCAGGACAGCGCCGAGAGCGGCATTGTACTCGCGATGTCGGAGATAAAGCGCTGAAGAAAAATGTACCGAGGCCTCATCTACTTCGACTTCCCCCCGATACGGTGTTACGCGCGGCAGAAATCGCGGCACTTCGTTAGAGTACCGCTCGTAACCCGGAAATGCAGATCGCAGATATTTTTCTTCTGCCGTAATCACCGGAAGATAGATGAAGGCGAACATCGCCAACGCGCCAATACCAATCCAGAGATTACGCGCCGCAATAATGAAACCTGCGGCAATGATGATGGAACCAAGATAAAGCGGGTTGCGCGTATAAGCGTAAGGGCCGGTGGTTGCAAGCTCCGCGTTCTTGCGGATGTGTCCTGAAGCAAGAGCACGGATGAGAACGCCCAAACTTGCGACGGCGAAACCTGCGCCCAGCGAAATCCATGTAGGATGGGCAAACCAGAAATACGCCGCCGCGAAAATAAAGCCGAGAGGCACACGTGATCGGGTAGCAATACGCGACCAGCTAGGCATGGCCGCCCCCCAACAGGTGGCGAGCAGCGGCAATCACTTCGTCGGCAGAAATCTTCAGCAATCCGGCTTCAGCTTCTCGATGGTGAGAGAAGGTCGTCTCGCTCTCAGGATGCCGTAGCGCAATCACCTTGGCACCGTACGGACCAGTGCGCCCCGGGTCGGTAGGTCCATACAATCCCACGACGGGAATTTCCAGCGCAGCCGCCAGGTGCAGCGGGCCGGTATCCCCCCCAACCAGGATACGTGCGCGACGTGTAAGCGCAATCAACTGCCCAATAGTGCATCGCAGCTCAAATGCATTCCCGCCGCTGGCCCTTACTACCGCTTGGGCGAGTTCACTTTCCTCCGCGGAGGCGTTCACCAGTGTCTTGATGTTGTGGGCCGCGAGTGCCTTTGCTACTTGGCCGAATCGCTCCGCCGGCCATTGCTTTGCGCCCCAGCCTGCGCCAGGATTCACAATTGCATAGCTGGCTATGCCTAGCCGACTGATTTCAGAATCTGCCCATGCTTCAGCCGTGGGATCAACAGGGAGTTCCGGAGCCAGCGGTTTCAAGCCCCGAGTTCCAAGCAGTGGCTGAAGAGCCTCGCTGGCCAGTGCAAGGTTTTGTTCGATAACGTGCTCGCCCCGGCGGGCAATCATTTTCCGATAAAAAAACCGCGTCGAAGACTCGCGAGGATCGGCATATCCTGCCAGGACCTTTGCGCCGCCCAGCTTGGCAAAAACTCCGGACTTAATGGCGCCCTGAAAATCCAAGGCAAAGTCATAATCGATTTTTTTTACGCGCTTAAGTGCGCCGACAATTTCTGTTGTGGCAGAAGGACGAAAAAAATGCTCTCGCCATCGGCGTGTATCGAGCGTGTGAATGTTGTTGACCACCGGCTTCTGCGGGCTAACGCCGTGCGGGCTGGCTTTTCTGCCCTGAGCGGTAAGCAACTCAGACCAGCGCTCCTCCACCAGCCAGCCTATTGTGGCGTTGGGAAGGGCGGCACGGATTGCGGTTGCTGCCGGCAAGGCATGCAGAACGTCTCCCATGGCTCCCAGCCGGACAATCAGGATTTTTGCCATTCCCGCCTCGGCACTTCTTTTTCCAGCGAATCATTTTTCAGCAGATCATTTTTAAGCAAATCAGTGGTGGAGTGGTTTTTAGGATCGCCAACGATGGCAACCCGTCCGCCGCAGGCAATCACTACATCGCGTTCGGGGACATTCTGCTCCGTGTAGTCAGTGCCTTTGGCGTGAATGTCCGGCCGCAACAAGCGTATGAGCTCGGTGACATCCGGCGCATCAAAAAGCGTGACCGCGTCAACGTCACTGAGCGCCGCCAGAATCTCCACGCGCTCATCGCCGGGAACGCGAGGCCGTCCTTCGCCTTTCAGGGTTCGCGTGCTTGCATCTGAATTCACAGCCACAATCAATTTGCCGCCCAACTGCTTGGCAGCGCGCAAGTAACGGACATGTCCCACGTGAAGAAGATCAAAACATCCATTGGTCAGGATGATCTTGTCTCCCGCCGATCGCCAGTGCCGCACCTGCTCTGTGAGTTCAGTGGCTGAAAATACTTTTTGTGCGGTCTCGGCCAGTTATCCCTCCACTACGGCGCGCAGCAGTTCAGCGCGAGTTACGGTGGCGGTGCCGCGTTTCATCACCACGATCCCCCCGGCATAATTCGCCAGGCGCGCGGCTGATTCCGAATCGGCCCCGGTTGCGAGCGCGGCTGTATAGGTGGCGATCACGGTGTCTCCTGCCCCGGTAACGTCAGCTACTTCGTCAGAACCATAAATTGGGATTGGAACCGGGTTGTTGCCTCGGGAGAAAACCACCATGCCATCCTTGCCGCGTGTTACCAGCAGGGATTGCAATTTCATTTTCTGCATTACGGCTTTGCCGGTGGCGAACAGGCGCGCATTGTCATTGCCGATGCGTGTGCCCAGAAGTTCTTCCAACTCTGACTCGTTCGGCGTGGCAGCCGTAACGCCGCTATAAGCCAGCGTTCGGTAGCGTGAGTCAAGCGTTACGGGGAAGCCATTGAGAGAGGCTCGTGAGCGGATATTATCAAAAATTTCCGGCGTGGCCGCTCCATAACCATAGTCGGAGATCAGCAACGCGTCTGAAGCGCGCACATACCCACGCGCCTGAAACGTAATATCGCGAATGGTCGCACGGTCCAGCGGGATTTCCGGTTCACGGTCCACGCGGATAACCTGCTGCCGGGGCGAGTGGGTGGTCCCGGCCAGTACGCGCGTCTTGGTAACGGTGCCACGGCCTTTGATCCTGCGAATGCCACTCACGGAAATGTGTTTTTGGCGGAATGCATGCAGCAGCATGCGGCCGGGTTCGTCATCGCCAATCACGCCCACGGGCAGGACCGTGACTCCAAGATCGGCAAGATTGTAAATGGCATTGCCCGCTCCGCCGGGAACCACCGTGCGATCACGATGGCGCAGGATGAGCACCGGCGCTTCCCGTGAGACCCGTGAGATCTCGCCATAGATAAACTCGTCGGCAATCAGATCACCCAGCACGGTGATGCTGAGCTTGGAAAACTGCTCGATGATTTTAACGAGGCGGTCGGCCGGTTTTTGCGCTTTTTGCATGGACTCACGATTTTCTCATGCCGGAGGCTGAATCTGGTTGCCCGAGCGCTGTTCGATGGTCTTTATGATCTCCATTACCGCCTGCTGAGGCGATTCCAACTGCATGCAAAGCTTCGCGCTAAGCAGCGGGGACAACTGCGAGGCAAGTGTTCCCAGATTGATCAGGTCTTTTTCAGTGGTGATGAAACTATCTGCATTGGTTTGCTTCCTTACGTCGAGCAGACGGTCAATATCGCGCTGTTGGTAACGATGATGATCCCGGAAAGCAATCGTGCCGGCGATTTCCAATTGTGAGGATTTCAAGCCTTCAACGAACTGGCGGGGGCGCGCAATCCCGGAAAAAACGATTGTTCTTCCGGCAGCGGCTGGAAGTTCAATCACTCGTCGAGCATGCCAAATGCTTTTAGCTCCGGGTGGCTTTGCTTGATCGGTCACGACAACGGCATCCGCGCGGCGTAATGCACTCATCGGCTCGCGCAAACGGCCTGTAGGCAGCAAAGAACCTCTCTGATCTTCCTCGGGCAGCAGGACGATATCAAAGTCGCGGTGCAGGCGGCGATGCTGAAAGCCATCATCCAGCAGGTGAAGCTTGCTGGAAAATTTCTGCTCGGCCAGAAGGCCCGCCTGATATCTGTCAGCCCCAACTATCACCGGAGTTTTCAGTTTGTGCGCGATCAGCAGAGGCTCATCACCGAATTGCGAGGGTGAGCCATCGGGATCGACAACGGCAATTCCGGTGGAAGAGCGTCCGTAGCCGCGAGAGAGGACGTCGAAGGGAATCCCTTGCTCCGCGAGCAACTGGCCCAGGGCGATCACGAAAGGCGTCTTGCCGCTGCCGCCTACGGAAATGTTTCCAATGCTGATGACCGGCCGCGCCAGTTTCTTGACTTGAAAGACGCGACGATCATACAAGGCATTTCGCACGGCTACGCCAGCGCCGAAGATGGCAGAGAGCGGATTCATCGCGCACGCTCCTGCTGCGGCAAAAGCGGAGCGAGCGCTGTCAGAGTGCGGCGCGTGGCGCCCGAGTGTTTCACAAATAAATCTTTCGCCGTGCGCCCCATGCGCTGTCGTTCTTCTGGATGACGCAGCAACCGGAGAAACTCTGATCCAAGAGTCTCAGTCGTCACGATTTTTACCGCGCCACCCTGTTCCGCGCTACCTTGTTCAAAGAGGCTGACGATCTCACGGAAATTAAATGTATGCGGCCCGACCAGAATGGCAGCGCCGTACTGCGCGGGCTCCAGGATGTTATGGCCGCCGGTCGGAACCAGGCTGCCGCCTACGAAAGCTATATCTGCCAGCTCGTAAACACAGGCGAGTTCGCCAACGCTATCCAGCAGAAAGATGCCGCTGCGAATTTGCTGCTGCGGCCGCCACTGGGTGCGGCGCTGAAGCGCAAAGCCTTCCGCCGAAATTAACGATGCCACTTTTTCAAACCGCTCTGGATGCCGCGGAGCCAGGATCATCACGGCCTGCGGGAACGTCTGCTGAACAGCTTGGAACGCCGTCAACACCGGCTCTTCTTCGCCTTCCGCCGTGCTGCCACACACGAGTACGGGTGAATCTTTACCAACGGCTGTGCGGAGGCTATTCACCAGCGCAGGCTGCGCATTGGGGCGGATATCAAATTTCAAATTGCCACTGACTCGCACGCGTTCCGTGGGCGCGCCGATTTCGCGCAACCGCTGGGCGTCTTCTGTAGTCTGCGCCAGAAACAAATCCACTTCTGACAACACGCGCCCAAAGAACCATTTGAAGCGCCTGTAACGCGGGAATGATCGGTCAGAGATGCGCGCATTCACGATTGCCAGCGATGTCCCCCGCTTGCGCGCCAGGTGGAGCAGGTTAGGCCAGAACTCGGTTTCGGCGATCACAATCAGCTGTGGCTTGAGCGCGTTGAGATATCGCCGGACGGAAAAGCCAAAATCGAGCGGCATAAAGAACACGCGATTCTCACCAAAGCGCTGGCGTGCCAAAGCCTGGCCTGTGGCGGTGGTGGTGGAAACAAAAATCTGCCGGTCCGGATATTGCCTCTGCAACTCATTGATTAACTGGCTCACGGCCAGCACTTCTCCCACGGAAACGGCATGCAACCATATGGAGCCGGGCTGGGCGTCATTCAATCGGGCAGGTACAAAGCCAAGGCGCTCCGCCAGGCCGGAGCGGTATTTGCCCAGGCGGAGCATCTGAATGACCCACCATGGCAGCGAGAGCAGCGCCGCGCAGGCCAGAAGCAAACTGTAGAAAACATACATTGAGTGGCTTTGGACATTCTATGGAAACGGCGCGGTTGTGCAAACCTTGCCCGTGGCTGGATATAATTGAGCTGTGAAAGCCGCCCGTATTGCCGGTTGCATTCTATTGCTCACGACCCTGCTTTTCAGCGAAAAGCACTTCAATCCTCCGCCTGCGAACCATGCCAACACGTATCCTCTGCATGAGGCGCATAATGACGAAAAGGTGACCATTGCCGCCGATCCCGTGGACGCTCAGAAAATGTCCAGCGTATTCAAACAGAATTACTGGGAGCATGGCCTTTTTCCGGTGCGCCTGCTCATTTCCAATGACAGCGACCAGACGCTGATGCTTCAGGATCTGAAGGTCGAGTACATCACGGCGGGCCGTGACAAGCTGCAGCCTGCCTCGAATGAGGATATCTATCGTAAGTTTGTCAGGCCTAACCGCGCGGATAAGAGCCATCCCGGCATGCATTTGCCATTCCCGGTAGGCAAGAAAAAAGAGGCCATCAGCAAAGACACGCAGGAAGAGTATGAGTCCGCCCAGTTTGCTCCTGTTCCGGTAACACCGCATTCCACCCACGCCGGCTATCTGTTCTTCGACATGCAGGGTGATCCGCCGCAGCCGGGCGCGCATTTGTATATCTCCGGCATCAAGGCCGGCACCAAAGAGCTGTTCTACTTTGATATTCCCATGGACAAGGCAGCCAGCGACACTCCTGCTCCCAAATAAGCGCTCGGTTGGCCCTATAATCTTTCCATGTCCGTGAGCCCAAAACCTGCTAATCCCAAGGCTTCTTCGGCATTGCGGGACAAATATGAGCCGGTGATCGGGCTGGAAGTGCACGTCCAACTGCTCACGCGGACAAAGATCTTCTGTGGCTGCTCCACTCAGTTTGGCGCTCCGCCCAACACAAATATTTGCCCAGTATGCCTGGGATTGCCGGGAGCGCTGCCGGTGCTCAATAAACGGGCGGTGGAGTTTGCGGTGCTGGCTTCACAGGCCTTGAATTGTCAGGTGCGAGCAACGTCGATCTTTGCCCGCAAGAACTATTTTTATCCTGACCTGCCCAAGGGGTACCAGATTTCGCAGTTTGATAAACCGCTGGCCGAGGATGGGTATATCGAAATCACTGGGACAGAGGGCGGCAGCAAGAAAATCGGGATCACGCGCCTGCACATGGAGGAAGATGCGGGCAAGAGCATCCATGACGGCTTGGTCGATTCCAGCGTCTATACGTCGATTGACCTGAACCGTAGCGGAACGCCGCTGGTGGAGATTGTCAGCGAACCAGACATGCGGTCCGCGGATGAAGCGTTTGAATATCTCACGCTGCTGAAAGAAATTATTTTGTATACCGGGGTGAGCGACTGCAACATGGAAGAGGGATCGCTACGCTGCGATGCCAATGTGAGCGTGCGCCCTCGCGGCCAGGAAGAATTTGGCATCAAGGCCGAAATTAAGAACGTGAATTCCTTCCGCTTCATCCGCGACGCCATTGAATACGAGATTGACCGGCAGATTGAAGTGATTGAAGCGGGTGAGCGAATTCAGCAAGAAACTCGCCTCTACAATGCCCAGGAAGGCCGCACGTACAGCATGCGATCCAAAGAGCAGGCGCACGACTATCGCTATTTTCCTGAGCCTGACCTGCCGCCGCTGATAGTGGACGCGCGCTGGCAGGAGTCGATCCGCAGGACATTGCCGGAATTGCCGGAAGCACGTCGCAAGCGGATGGTTGCCGGCTACGGCATCACCGAATATGACGCGCGTGTGCTGACTGTGACAAAGTCGCTGGCAGACCAATTTGAAGAAGCGGCCAAAGTGGCGAAGAATCCCAAGCGTGTGGCCAATCTGGTGCAGGGCGAACTCTTAGGACGACTGAAAGCGGCAAACCTGGAGATTCAACAATCTCCTATCTCCATGAAAGGGGTGGCCATGTCCGCCGATCTGGTCGAGTCGGGCGCGATCTCCAGCAAGATTCTCAAGGATCTTTACGAGAAAGCATTCGCCAACGGAGAAGATTTTCCAGCGGTTTATGAGCGAGAAAAACCGCAGCAAATTACTGATACCTCGGCTATCGAAAAAATCATTGACGAGGTGATCGCCGCCAATCCCAAACAAGTGGAACAATATCGCGCGGGCAAAACGACGATCATTGGATTCTTTGTTGGGCAAGTGATGAAGCTGTCCAAGGGGCAGGCCAAGCCGGAGCTGGTGAATGAGATGTTGAAAAAGCAGCTAGGCAGCTAACCTGGCAACACAACGGCCCGATACGGCTAAACACTTCCTTGGTAGCCACCGGGCTTATCTTGCAATATGGAATAATACGCCATAATATACAATATTATGGAAAAGCATACGATTAGTTTCCGGCTTGAGTCCGACAAAGTAGATGCTCTGGATGTATTGGCGAAAGCCCTTGACCGCGACCGCACCTGTCTCTTGAATCAGGCCGTTTCCGCCTACCTGGATGTCCAACAATGGCAGTTGGAGCACATCAAAGCTTCCATCAAGCAGGCGGACGCAGGCCGGTTGATTGATCACGGGGAGATCAAAAAAATGGCCTCTCGTTGGCGTCGCAGGAAGTGAAGATACGCTGGACGGCTGTCGCAACAGACGACCTGAAATCTGTACATGAATATATGCGCCCGCACGAGCGGATACCGTTGTGGATCGGATTCTTGTCAGCATCGACGTTCTGGAACAATATCCCAATTTAGGGCGACAGGGTAGGCTGGATGGAACTCGCGAGCTAGTGATCACAGGAACACCTTTTATAGTTTTTTATCGCCTGCGAAAAAGCCAAATCGAAATTCTTGGTGTCCTCCATGCCGCACGCAAGTGGCCTGACGCGCTATAAACAAGGTCCGCATGGGTTGAAGATCGGGAAATATTTCGCCTAGCTCACGATTCTCAGATGCTAGATGCTACTTACTTAAATGCCCATGCGCATTCTTTGGCCCGCTGCGTTTGTTCTTGAGGCTGTCATACAGGATTTCAATGAACATGTCAGTCTTGATAAAGCTCTGTCCCCATGAATCCCACTTGGCCAGGACTTTTTCCTGCTTGAGTTGGTCGAGCGTTTTGCCTTTTTTGATACCCGCTTCGACCGCCGCTGAAGTCTCTTTCAGCCCTGCAATAAATTTGCGTAGATCGTCTTTGGTTCCAAGCGGGCCATGGCCGGGAATGATCTTCACGTCATCGGGAACTTCGGCCAGGACTTTTTCGTCGCCGGCAATCATCCCCTGCACGCTGCCGCCGCTATCGATGTCAATGAATGGGAACATGCCGCCGTTGAAGAAATCATCGCCCATGTGGACCACGTTGGACTGCTTGAAGAAAATCACGCTGTCTCCATCGGTGTGGCCGTTGGGAAAATGAATGGCATGAATATCTTCGCCATTGAGATGGACTGAGACATCGTTTTCAAAGGTAACGATGGGCAGAGCACTCTTGTCGGCGGGCTTGGTTTCGCCGAATCGGGTCTTGCCGCCGGTGACGAGGCGCTTGCGCACGTTTTCCTGCGCCACGATGGGAGCTTTTTCACCGAAATGCGGGTTGCCTCCCGTATGGTCGTCATGCCAGTGCGTGTTTAGCACGACCTTAACGGGTTTATCAGTAATGCCTTTTAGCGCAGCCTCGATCTTGTCTGCGAGCGGCAGGAACTCATCATCCACCATGACAATGCCGTCTTCGCCAACTGAGGCGCCAATATTTCCGCCCGCGCCTTCAATCATGTAAACGCTGCCGGCAACCTTCTGCACTTTCATTTCAACTTTGCTGAAGTCCTGACCCTGGCCAAAGGCGTGCATGGCCCCAAGCAGTCCAAACAAAACTATGGCAAAAATACTTTTCCGCATCGATGTCCCCTCTCAGACGTGCATAAAAGCATTGGCGTTGGTGCATGGCGAACGGACAATCTTAGACATCAACTGCGCGGAGTTCAAACTTAATCTGCAGATTGCAATTTCCGGAAGTATCGCATTGGAAATGCGAGGCCTCTCACCGATAAAATGGCGGAAACAAATTTTGGCGGAGGGACCATGCCGAAAGTTAAACACGTCTCGGCAAAGAACGGCGACGTGATCGTACTGGTGGGCACCATGAAAGGCGCATTTGTGCTGCGCTCCAACAAAGCACGCAAAAATTGGGAGGTTGGCGGCCCATATTCAATAGGAGCGCCGGTGTATGCCATGGCTTTTGACCAGCGCCAGGACCGGCGGAGGCTGTGGTGGGCGCAGCAGAGCTTTCAGTGGGGCACGGTGCTGTGCTCGTCCGACGATTACGGCAAGACGGTGACTGAGCCGGAAACCTATTCCGTGAAGTTCCCAGAGGAATCCAAGCTCACGCTCAAGAATATCTGGCAGATCACGCCGGGCCGCAATGACGATCCTGACACGCTCTATTGCGGGGTGGAACCTGCGGCGCTCTTTGAATCGCGCGACGCGGGCAAGACGTGGGAACCAGTCCAGGGATTGTTGAATCATCCTCATCGCCCAAAGTGGCAGCCCGGCGGTGGCGGGCTGTGCCTGCATACGATTGTGCCGGACGCGACAAACCCAAAGCGCATGATGATTGCCATCTCCACGGCGGGCGCATACCGGACGGACGATGGCGGCGCAACGTGGCAGGCGCGGAACAACGGCGTTCGAGCAGAATTTATGCCGGACAAGTATCCGGAGTTTGGCCAGTGCGTACACAAGGTGGTGCAGCATCGTGACAGGCCGGAGCGGCTGTTTCTGCAAAACCATTGGGGACTTTATCGCAGCGAAGATGGCGGCAACTCGTGGAAGGACATCGCGAACGGCGTGCCATCTGATTTTGGCTTTTGTATGGCCACGCATCCGCACGATCCTGAAACGGTTTACATTGTGCCGATTGAGTCAGACCAGTACCGCTGCACGCCGGAAGGCAAGCTGCGCGTCTATCGGACCACGAATGCGGGGGAAAGTTGGGAGCCGCTCACGCGCGGGTTGCCGCAGAAGAATGCTAATGAGACCATTCTGCGCGATGCGCTGGCAACGGATACGTGCGACCCAGCGGGCATTTACTTCGGTACCAGAAGCGGCAAGGTCTATGGATCCAGTGACGACGGCAAATCATGGAAGGTGATTATGGAAGGCCTGCCGGCTGTGGTCTGCGTGAAAGCCGCCTGGGTGGGCGGCGATGGATTGGACGCACCGCGGAGACCCAGAGGCACGGAGAAGAGAAACTCTGGAAAGAATATGCGCGCAAGGAGCAGGGCCGCAAAGAGCAAGGCGGCAAAAAGCAGGGCGACGGCGGGAAAATCCAGATCGGCAAAACGCAAGACCGCTGGCCGTTCGCGGGCTGCGAGATAACCTGTGCCAATCACCATTCGGATTCCGACGTATCTGGCGTCTTTTGCCGGCGGGCGCAACCTGCTTGCGATCGATGGCTCACCGCCGACTGTCGCTGAAGCGCTATCGGCGCTGTGGAACGAATATCCCGGCCTGCGGGACAGGATCGTGGATGAACAAGGTGCGGTGCGCCAGCACATCAACATTTTTGTGGGGGACGAAGCCATCCGCTTTGCCGAAGGCCTTTCCACCAAAGTGCCGGCTGGGGCGGAAGTCCTGATTGTCCCGGCGGTAAGCGGCGGCTAACTTCGACAATTCCGCCTAAGACCACTGAAATGTTCTACCGTAGAGGCGTGCTTGCTCCCTCAAAGACTTTGGTGACTGTGCTGCGACCGATGCCGTAAATGATGAAGCTTTTTTCATCGAAGCCATATTCGCGGAAGAGCAGCTCGGCCAGGCCATCGCCATCAACGTCAACTGCGTCAATTAACTCGAGCCGCGGCGCCACGTCCAGCCGTGAAGAGTCAGTCACGCTGGAAGCAAGCTTCTGCGGCACGCCTTCAAAATCGACACGCGCGATTAGGGTCACATAACGCGAGATGAATTTTCCCGGCTCGCTTTTGCCGCCCGGAGCAAGGTAGCTGCCGGGAATTTCCGCGCTGAAGACGATAACGGCGTCATTGCTGAGATCCAGATCAAAAGAGCGCATCACGACATTTTGAAGAGAATTAGTGTTGAGCTGCGCGTTTTCTCGCGGAAGCTGGGCCAGTGCCAGTTTGCGCATCTTGGCTTCCATCTGCTGTTCTTCTCCGGATTTCCATTTGAAGGCGAATGAGCGAACATCGGTCGGGTCATTGTCGGAGACGGCGACAAACGTTTTGGTCCCAGAGGTAATTACAGGCAGCTTGGTGCGCGGCGCAGGTGTGCCTTCTGCCGGCGCTTGTGCGGATGGAGTCGGGGAAGGTTGAGGCGTGGACGCTGGTTCCGGCTGGCCCGGAGAGCGCCGTCTGAGTACTGGCCTGTCAGCATCCTCTGGCGCACTGGCTGAGTCATTTGACGGCGCACTCGTAGAAGAAGAGGGACTTGGAGATGAGACGCTGGTCGTGGAGTCAGTGCCTGGCGCGGGCGTGCTGGAGGGAGTAGGTGCAGGGCTGGAATCGCCATGATGAATAATCGGGCGGTCGTCACCAGCGGTAGCAGGGGCTGGCGCCGCCGCCGGTTTTTTTTGGGCCTCTTCCGCCACCTGCCATTTGCCCAGCGCTGTCCAGCCGTTATTGTTGGTGCTGCTCAGGATGGTGGCATAGCCAACCGGTATCCCGTCTTGCTGCGCTTCATAGACAATGCCCTTATCGAGCGCCATGGGCTGCGGCGTGGCCTTATAGATGCTCGCGTCATGAAAGCTGCCTTCGTCCAGAATGGTGACAGGAAAAATATGCGTGCCGACGATGCCGGCCGAGTCCGTTGTGACCTCAACCACGGAGGTGGCCCGCAGCTTGTGCGCTTTGCGACGCTGAGCAAACGCGGTGGCCACGGCCGCCGCACATACCAGCACAAGCAACGCGCTGGCCAGGAACCTGCTTCTGCTATATAAATTCATTGATCTTATAAACACGGAAAACCTATGGAAGTTAATGATAAAGCCCCGGAGTTCTCTCTTGCCAATGAAGAAGGCAAGGCAACCGCATTAAAAGACTATCGCGGCAAGAATGTGGTGCTGTTTTTCTATCCCAAGGCCAACACGCCCGGTTGAACGATTGAGGCGTGCGGGTTCCGCGACGCATTCACCAACATGCAAAAAGCCGGGGCTGTGGTGCTGGGCATTTCCGCCGATAAGCCCTCTGCCCAGAAGAAATTTAAAGAAAAATACGACCTCCCATATTCGCTGCTGGCCGATGAAGATAAAGCCGTCGCGATTAAGTACGGCGTGCTCAAAGAAAAGAGCATGTATGGCAAGAAATATATGGGGATCGAGCGAACCACTTTTGTGATCAACCCGGAAGGTCGGATTTCCGCGGTGCTAACCGGCCTGAAACCGGACGAACATGCAGCGGCGACGATGGCAGCGCTCAAAGGGAAGTAGGGGAATGGCGCGGATTCTCCCAATACATTTGGCCTTCAAAATGGAAGAGTTGCGCAGGGAGAGCTAACTTAAAGGCGCTTGACCAGTGATACCGGAAGACATAGTCTGGTTCCATGAATTACGGAGGCCGAATCACGATGGAGGCGGGAAAGCGAGGTGGAAAAATCTTGCATCCGTGGGCTGCGCATAACCGTCTATGACCTGCTTGAGTACCTCGCTTCGGGCATGTCTCAGGAAGAGATTCTGAACGACTTCCCTGATCTGAAAGCCGAGGACATCAGAGCTTGTCTCGCCTTCGCCGCAGACCGCAAGTTGTTTGCCCCTGCTTGAAATTACTCTATTCCAGATGAAGGCATCGGCTGATTCTCTGACTGGACGCGGCAGGAATATGCCTTATCTAGTGCATTGTCACGTTACGTCCAATCATCCTCTCATTCCCCCCGCAATAGACGGTACCAAGGTTATCTCATCTCCCTCTTTGAACTTGTAGTCTTTTCCCAGAAAGCGAATGTCTTCATCATTGACGTAAATGTTCAGAAACCGGCGAACGTTGCCCTGCTCGTCGCGCAGGTGCGGCTTGAGGTCAGGGAAGCGGCTGCCCAGCGAATCCAGCAGACCAGCTAGGTCAGCGCCATCGCACTCGCAATGCTCTGCGCCTTCAGTGTGCCGCCGAAATGCACTTGGAATGGAAACTCTAACGCTCATTAAGCAGCTCCTTTGCCGGCGGAATGCGCGCCTGTGAATTGGGTCTCAAGAAATTGTTCGAATGCTGCTAGCTTGGGTGGAATCGGCTCAACTGCATCGAACTTACCTGCAAGAGCGTCCGTAGTCTTAAGCCCGTTACCGGTGATGCACAGGACGGTAGTCTCGTCCGGATGGATACGCCCTTGCGCGTAGAGTTTGCGCGCCGCAGCCACGGTGACGCCGCCCGCGGTTTCCGTGAATACGCCTTCGCTTTCAGCCAGCAACGCCATGGCTTCAACGATCTCAGGATCGCTGGCGTCCTCCGCCCAGCCGCCGCTGCCAAGAATTGTTTTGGCGGCATAGAAACCGTCGGCGGGATTGCCGATCGCGAGCGAGCGGGCGATGGTCTGTGGCTTCTGCGGCTCAATCTCATTGCGCCCGGCTTTTACGGCCATGCTGATGGGACTGCAGCCGGTGGCCTGCGCACCGAAGAACTTGACCTGCTTTTCTTCCACAAACCCGAGATCGATTAACTCTTTGAAAGCTTTGTAGATCTTGGTGATCAGCGACCCGCCGGCCATCGGGACAACGATATTGTCCGGCAGCCGCCAGCCAAGCTGCTCAGCGATTTCATAGCCCACGGTCTTCGAGCCCTCCGCGTAATAAGGCCGCAGGTTCACGTTAACGAAGCCCCAGCGATGCTTGTCCGCAATCTGTGAGCACAGGCGGTTTACGTGGTCATAATTTCCGTCAATGCGGACGATCTGCGCGCCGTAGACCTGCGTGCCCAGAACTTTTGCCGGTTCAAGATCGGCGGGAATAAAGATGCAGGCTTTTAATCCTGCGCGGGCGGCCTGCGCCGCGACGGCGTTGGCCAGGTTGCCGGTGGAAGAGCAACTGACGACATCGAATCCGAAATTCTTAGCCTGCGTGAGCGCCACGGCCACCACTCGGTCTTTAAAGCTGAGCGTAGGGAAGCATACAGCGTCATTCTTCAGGTACAACGACCGGCTGCGCACAGTGTCGCCCAGCTTGGCCGCTTTCAGCAGAGGCGTGAAGCCCGCGGGCGTCGATGCGTCGTACGTATCGGGCAGCGGCAGCAGTTCTTTGTAGCGCCAGAGGTTGGTAGCCCGGGCTGCGATTTTATCTTTGCTGATTTCTTTGCGGATGCGGTCCCAGTCATAGGCCACTTCCAGCGGGGCATAGCAATTCTGGCAGAAAGAAATCGGCTGGTTACCCCACCGGGTTTGGCATTCGCGACATCGCAATTCGTAACGCAGGTCCGTGCTCATTGTTTGCTCCCTTTTACTTCGTTCTGCAGCCATCTTCAAACCTTTCCGTCCAGAATTAAAAAACCCGCTGCCCTGAGGCAGCGGGTTCATGATTGCTGAATAAAAACTTGCTATGAACCTTTCTGCCTTGGCGTGAACACACGCATAGCCATCGCGCAACAGCACATGGCCATGTTGGAGACAGAAAGTAACATCAGGTATAAGGTTACATCATTGGCAGCCAGTGGGCAATATCTGGTGCTTGTGCACCTTCGCTTTCACATAGGTCTACGTCAGGGAAAGGGATCCCTCGCTCGCGCTCGGGACTTCAGAAAAACTAACTCGTCATCAACTCCCTGGCCCTGATCGTGGTCTTAATAACGGCATTCATCAGGGTCACACGCAGGCCACCTTTTTCCAGTTCCATCAGCCCTTCGATCGTGCAGCCCGCGGGAGTGGTGACGGCGTCTTTCAGCAGCGCGGGGTGATGTCCGGTTTCAAGGGCCAATTGGGCCGATCCATAAAGAGTCTGCGCAGCCAGGGTTGTCGCCATCTCACGTGGCAGCCCCACTTTTACTCCGGCCTCGGCCAAGGATTCCAAAATCACAAACACAAACGCGGGACCGCTGGCAGAAAGCGCCGTGATCGCGTCCATATGCTTTTCATCGACAACCAGGGCGCGGCCCACGCTTTCAAACAGGTGCTTCGCCGTTTCCAAATGCTGGGAGGTTGCTGCCGGGCCGGCGCAAACGGCGGTCATCGCGGCGCCCACCATGGCAGGTGTGTTGGGCATGGCACGGACAACTGGAATATCCTTGCCCAGCTTTTGCTGGATGAAACTTGTTGTGGTTGAAGCGGCGATCGATATTACGAGCGTTGTGGGCGCAAGCGCGGGCGCAATTTCTTCCAGCAACTGGCCAAGCACTTGCGGCTTTACGCACAACAAAACAATCTCGGCTCCTGTGACGGCAGCACGGTTGTCCGTACCAACGGGAACGCCGCCGAGTTCGCGCGACAATTCCTGGCTGCGCTCGCCATGCTGCACCGTCGCTGTGGCCTCATTGGGGGAGATCAGCTTCCGCTCAACAAATGACTCCAGCAGAATGGTCCCCATCTTGCCACAGCCGAGGACGGCTATCTTCTTTTGTGCATGGGATTTCGCGGCGTTTACGGTCTTTTTCCGTGTGGTAGATAAAGTTGTCATCTGAATCCTCTCCGCGCCTGGATATCAAGCTCCAAAAACAAAAACCCGTTGCCTTTGCGGGGGCAACGGGACTGAATATGAATGCCGATCTTAATTCTACGCAGCCATCTTCACCCCAGCCCATGGGCCCGCGGGAGCGGGTATGCAGCCTGCGCCGGGTTGGGTCGAGAGGTGAACATGATAAGCGCAATATAGCCCATGTTGGCATCGGCATACAAGCGGAGAATCGCCCAGATGCAATCTCACAAAGGGGCCCTTATAGGCGGATGAACCTGCTTCCAACCAAGACGAACGGCAATTTTCCGCTATGGTTGATCTTTAAGCGATTGAGTTGTAAATCTCTTCCTATTTTGCAGGATAGAGCGGCGGACAGGGATTGCAGCAGTCGAGGGCTGGCGATGGCGCGGCGGCACTGACTAGCTGGTTGCCGCCATGACTGAGGGTAATAGCCGATCCGAACAGAACAAAGAAGGTCACGAGCAGACGCGTTGTTTTCATCTCTATCTCCATGCCGCAGTGGCGGCCATGGGCTGAGTGTACAACGTTTTCTGACATGTCCGGATGCCGCCTCAATTCTAGGGTTTACCGAAAGCAATGGGCACTTCCGGTGAGTGGGTCCATAAATTCTTTGTTGGAAATTGAATTGTTATTCATAGCGCAACGCCACCAGCGGATCGACCTTTGTTGCACGGCGCGCGGGGATATAGCATGCCCCCAGCGCAACTAGCACCAGCAGAGCTGCCACAGCCAATAAGGTAATAGGATCGCCCGCCTTTACGCCGTAAAGGAAGCTGGCCAGAAAGCGCGTTACGCCCACAGCCACGGCAATGCCCACGACGGCGCCGGCGACAATCAGTCCCATGGCTTTAGTGATGACCAGGCCAACCACGTTGTGCGACTGCGCTCCTATGGCCATGCGGATGCCAATCTCACGCGTTCGCCGTGTTACCTCATAAGAAAGCAGTCCATAAAGCCCAAGGCACGCCAGCAGCAAGGCCAGAAGCCCAAACAAACTGGAGAGTCGGGCAGTCATTTTTTCCGTGAATACCTGCCGGTCGATTGCTTCTGTTTCGGTGGAAATGCGGAAAACCGCCAGATCATGGCTCCGCCGGTCCACAATGCTTTTTACGGTGGGTACAAGTGATAGCGGTTCCGTGCCTGTCCGTAGCTCAAAGAACGCCTCTCCGCCGACATTCGGTTGATAGAAAACCGGCTTGATTTCGCGGCGAAGATTGTTGTACTTCGAATTCGCCACTATACCCACGATCAAATAGCCTGGGGCCTTGGCGTCACCGATCCCGGTCGGCTCCTGCTCACCAAAGATTTGTCCGAGCGGATTTTTCTCTGGGAAGTACTGGCGTGCAAACTCCTGGTTCACGATAACCGTCGTCGGATTTGAGCTGGGTTTGTCCCCGTCATTGCTCGCGGCCACAACGTAGTCTGCCGGGGTGAAATCGCGTCCTGCTTGAAACGGAATGTGCCATGTGGAGAAAAACTTGGGTCCCACAGGAAAAACGTCGGAGTCAACCATATTCTTGTCCGCCGCCCCTGACTCCATTTCTGCCTTGCTTGGCGGAGGAGTACCGGGCTTGTGAAAGCCGGTGGTCCACAGTCCGCCGCCAAGAAACGGGATCCACGAATACGTGGCAGACGTCACGCCAGGAATCGCCGAGAATTTTTCCTGCAATTCGAAAAACAGGTTGTCGATCTGCTGGCCTTTGTAACCAGCCAACCGTGGATCAATGCCAAAGAGCAGCACATTCTGCGTATCAAAGCCGGGATTCAGGCTTTTCAAGTTGTTGAGCGTACGTACCAGCAGCCCAGCGATCACCAGCACCACGATAGCCAGTGCCATCTGCACCGCGACAAGCATTCCACCTGCGGAGAACCGGCGTTGCTTACCGGCGGAAATTGTCGTGCCGGTGCCCGCCACAGCCTTGAGTGAAGAGGTGAGATTGACGTCTGAGCCACGTAGCGCGGGAGCAAGTCCAAAGAGTATCCCTGTGAGCAGCGAAACCGCGGCAGTGAACCCCAGCACGCGCCAGTCAAGTTGTGGCGAGAAGATCGGCGGGTTCACAGCTCCTGCGGAAACCATTGCCATTAGCGCCCGTGAACCCCAAACTGCGAGGAGCATGCCCAGGGCTCCTCCGGCAAAAGCAAGCATTACGCTTTCTGTCAGGAATTGCAGGACGATCCTGCTCCGCCTTGCGCCCAGCGCAAGGCGTACAGCAATTTCGCGTTGCCGGACGACCGAGCGGGCCAGCAGTAGTCCCGCGACGTTAGCGCAGGCGATCAGAAGCACCGCTCCCACGCAGAGCATCATTACGTAAAGTGGCTGCAAGGTCCTTTCCTGGTCTCCTCCCAGCACCTGGCTGGCTTGCGCAAGCCTGATTCGAGGATCGCTATCTGGTTTGAAAAGAGGCTTGCCCACAGATCCTATGGAGTTGCGAAATAGCAGACTGACGCCGGCCTGGGCCTGGCTCACAGCAACGCCAGACTTCAGGCGTCCAATCATGACCAGCCACCAGTGGTCCGCCTGATCGTCTCTGGGCTTCCAGTTAGGAACCACCACGGGGCGTTGCGCCATGGGGATGATCACGTCATATTTATTGGACAAGGTCAGCGCGTCAAACCGTGGCTCAGTGACGCCGATAATCTGGAATGGTATTCCGTTCAAACGGATCGTTTTTCCGATCACTGACTCCGAACCGCCAAACTCACTCTGCCAAAAGCTGTGATCCAGCACCGCGGCCGTTTGGGCACTCGCGTCGTCGTCGCCCACGTTAATGAGCCGGCCAAGATGAGCGCGCACGCCGAGCGTCTGGAAGTAGTCGCCCGTCACGAATTCGCCTTTCACCATTCGCGCTTGACCGTTGCCGCTCATATCCAGCTGACCCGACGGCGTGTACGCCGCTAGATGCGAAAAGACGCCAGCTTCTGCCTGGACTTGCTTAAAGAAAGCCAGCGAAAGCGAACAACCGTGCGGATTCGCGCTCTTTTCCGATTCGTCGCACTCCCCGAAGTTGCGGTAGCTGAGATTTCCAGGGCCTTTATGCGCCTGCCACTGAAAGACGATCAGGCTCTGCGGGTCTGCAATCGGCAGGGAACGGAAGACCACCGCATCAATCATGCTAAAGATCGCTGTGTTAGCCCCGATCCCCAGCGCCAGCGTTACGACCGCGATGATGGTAAAGGCCGGCGATTTACGCAGCATGCGCCAGGCATAGCGCGAGTCCTGCAGAAGCGATTCCAGAAAGCGGCCGCGATGAACTTCCCGTAGGGACTCGCGAGTCTGCTGGACGCCGCCAAAGGCGATCAGCGCTTGGCGGCGCGCTTCTTCCCGGGACATGCCTGCGCCGATATTTTTCTCGATTTCCTTCTCCAGGTGGAATTGGAGTTCGTCCGTGGCGTCGTGTTCGTGGTGGCTTGTCCGGGTAAAGACCGCTCGGAGTTTTTTGAAGATCATGGCGCGTAAGTCCTTTAGCTTTGTTGCAGAACCAGTGCAATGGCAGCGGAAAGCCGCTCCCATTCACCCAGTTCTTTTTCCAGTTGGTTCTTGCCGGTGCGCGTGAGGGAATAGAATTTAGCCCGGCGATTGTTGTCAGAGGTGCTCCATTCGGAGCCAATCCAGCCACGCTGCTCCAGACGGTGAAGCGCGGGATAAAGCGATCCCTGCCCAACCTGCAATACGTCCTGTGAAATCTGCTGGATACGCTGGGCTATTCCCCAGCCATGCATAGGCTCTAGCATCAAAGTTTTGAGAATCAGTAGGTCCAAGGTTCCCTGCAACAACTCAATCTGGTTCCCCATTCAAACAGCTCCCCTCGAATGTCGACAGCAGTTTGACTAACTTCCTTGTCGAATGTCAACAAGAGATGCGATGTTCGGGAAAAGAATTTCCCCATTGCACGAAATGGCGACACGCGATCAACAATTGCTTAGAAAAATCTAATATTGAAGATCAAAATGCACAGTCTCTGGTGCAGGATTCCGCGATCCAGCCACAAATCTGGTAAAAAGATGCTGCAAAGCTGATGCAATTCCATTCTGGATCATCTAATATGGTGCCCCTTCGTCTGTACTTTGATCGGAAAGCTTTCGTTGAATCGTCCCTGGCCGGATGACTGGTGAAGCCGCCACTTCCCAGGAGAAGTCCGAGATGTTAAAGATCAGCAAGGCTGACTATGATCTGATCCGTTGGGAAGCCAAACGCAGCTATCCGCATGAATGCTGTGGCATTCTGCTGGGCAATGTGGTGGAAGGGCACCGGCAAGTCACTTTGATGCTCACCTGTGAAAACATGCGGGTGGATTCCCCGGCTGATCGCTACAGCATTAATCCAGAGCAGGTGATTGCCGCACTGAAGCTGGCGCGTAGCCGAGGGGAGAGCATTATCGGCTTCTATCACTCGCACCCAGACCATTCACCTAATTACTCTTCCACCGACCTGGCGGAAGCCCACTGGTTTGATTGTTCTTACGTGATTACCAGTGTTGAGCACGGAACGCCTACCTCGACGGCTTCATTTGTCCTGTTGGGGTCAGAGGACAAGAAAGCTTTTCAGGGAGAAAGCATTGAGATTCTGGCGAACCAGCGCTCGCCGGTATATGGCACGTAACATATAATAAGTTGATGGATCCCCACACATTATTGCCGCGGCGCCGAATGCCTGCCATGGCCCGATGTTTCATGCGGGCCTCCCGCCGCTAATTCCACTGAAATCCTGCTCGATCACGCATATTCGTTTTTCTTCTTTCGGAAAGGAATTTTCCATGGCCACGACAATCACCTCGCACGAGCCACCCGCATTAAGCAATGAAGAAGTTCTCCGCTATTCACGGCACCTGATCATGCCGGAAGTGGGGATGGAAGGCCAACAGAAGCTCAAGGCCGCGCGCGTACTTTGCATTGGGACTGGCGGCCTGGGATCGCCGCTGGCGCTGTATCTCTCCGCGGCCGGCGTGGGCACGCTCGGGCTGGTCGATTTCGATGTAGTAGATTTCACGAACCTGCAACGCCAGGTGATCCATTTCACCAGCGATGTTGGCCGTCCCAAGCTGGAGTCGGCGAAGGAAAAGATTGCGGCCATTAATCCTTATGTTGACGTAAAGACATTTAACACCAAGCTAACCAGCCAGAACGCGCTTGAGATCTTTTCCGACTTTGACATCATTGTGGACGGAACGGACAATTTCCCGACACGCTTTCTAGTGAATGACGCTTGTGTGTTTACCGGTAAGCCGAATGTTTATGGGTCGATTTTTCGTTTTGAAGGCCAGGCCAGTGTTTTTGCTACCAAAGACGGGCCGTGCTATCGCTGCCTGTATCCTGAGCCGCCTCCGCCCGGGCTGGTTCCTTCCTGCGCGGAAGGCGGAGTGCTCGGCATTCTTCCCGGCTTAGTTGGACTGATTCAGGCGACGGAAGCAATCAAGCTGATTTTGGGCGCGGGCCAGCCGCTCATCGGACGGCTGTTGCTGGTGGATGCCATGGGCATGAAGTTTCGCGAGCTCAAGCTGCGCAAAAATCCTGATTGCGTGGTTTGCGGAACCAATCCCACTGTGACTAAACTCATTGATTATGAAGAGTTCTGCGGACTGCGAGGTCAGGAGAAACCAGTGAGCAACGGCGTGCCGGAAATTACCGTGGAAGAATTAAAGCAGCGTCTTGACGCGAAGGAAGACTTTGTCCTGCTGGACGTGCGCGAGCCGCATGAATACCAGATCTGCAACCTCAACGGCGTGCTGATTCCGTTGAACGATCTTCCCCGGCGCGTGCATGAACTGGATCCCGGCAAGGAAATGGTGGTGCATTGCCGGTCTGGCGCACGCAGCGCGCGGGCCGTAGGCTTCCTGCAACATGCCGGATTCAAAGCCAAGAACCTGGCTGGCGGCATTCTTGCGTGGTCAGACCGGATTGATCCCAAGATGCCAAAGTACTAGGCCCCGCATTTCGGAAAATGGCGCAGCTGCCATGGCTGCGCCAGAACTTCATCAGGCTGAAACAAGCAGCGCGGTAAAGCTAAATCGCAGGTTCGTCGTCTTCCTTTGTATCCACAATTTCTTCATCGCGGGGCGGAAGCTCAATATCTTCCATCTGCTTCTTTTTTGCCTTGTTATTCAACTCGGCACGGCGTTCCTGTGATTGCCGGATTACTTCAGCAAACCGGTTCTTTGCATCGTCGAGGGGAGGCTTCTTTTCCATGACAGATAGGATACACAAAGATGGCGCTTTGTGGCGTCATCACTTGCCCTAACCCGGCACTCCTTCTATCGTTGTCTCATGCCGCAAGTGCAGAATGCGCCGCCTATTCCGGGACTGCAGTCCGGCAAGAAGGCCGTGGTGGTCATCTTTGAAGCTGACTGCCCTACCTGCCAGCTTGCGCTGCCCTATTTGAACTCGCTTATAAGCGATTCCATTCAGGTGATCGGACTTTCGCAGGATGATGAGCGCTCGACGCGCGAGTTCGTCAGCCAGTTGAAGATTACTTATCCGGTTGAGCTGGATTCGGGGTTGAAGATCTCGCGGGCTTACGATCCGCAGAATGTTCCCACGTTTTATCTGCTCGATGAAAGCGGGCAGGTGCGGCAGTCGCTGGTGGGCTTCGATAAACAGGGATTGAATGAGTTGGCCTCGGCGTTGGGCCAGCCGCCGATCGCTCCAGCGGACGATGGCGCGCCAGAGTGGAAGCCGGGATGCAGTTCACGACATTTGGAGCCCGAAGCGGCAGTCAAGCAGCAGGAAGAGGCCCAGGAGCACGGCGCTAAGATGCTGCGACGGACAGGCGATCCGGCTTCCCGTATCACGTTAAGCGACGAAGAAGATGCCTTCGAGTATTGCCGCAAACAATTTGGAGATGCGCTGCCGGTAATTCCGCCGACTGTCGAGAAAGTTGAAGCGATGGTAAAAGCCAGCGGTCTGGCGCCGGAGACAGTGATCGCGCGCGTGCCGCCGTTCTATGGTGAAGCAACGGTCGAGAAGATTGCGGCCAATGCAGTAATGGCCGGATGCTTGCCGGAGATGATACGCGTGCTGCTGCCGCTGGTGCGGGCTGCGTGCGATGAGCGCTTTAACCTCCACGGCGTCCAGGCGACAACGCATTTTGCCGCGCCGTTGGTGATGATTAATGGGCCGGTGCGGCAAGAGTTGGGATTCTGGTCAAAGCAAAATGTTTTCTCCAACGTGGCTCGGGCCAACAGTTCGCTGGGACGGGCGTTCCAGTTGATCCTCCTGAATATCGGCGGCGGAAGGCCGGACGAGGTCGACATGTCCGCGCTGGGAAATCCGGGCAAGTTTTCTTTCTGTATTGCTGAAAATGAAGAAGAGAATCCATGGGAGCCTTTCCATGTAACCCGCGGTCTTAAACGCGAGCAGAGCGCTGTGTCCTTGTTCGCCGCTGAGCCGCCGCGCGGCGTGAGCGAGCACACGGCTCCTGAGGGCAAGACGGTGCTGGAAACGATTTCCTTTGCGCTGGCCACAGTGTGGACTTATCGCACGTGCCTGATGCCGGAGGCCATTGTGATTCTTTGCCCGGAGCATGTGAAGACCATCCATCGCGATGGCTTTACGAAGGAGCAGGCGCGGCAATTTTTGTTTGAAAATACCGGCGTGCCGGTGCGGCATTATTCGCCTTCGGAGCGGGCAGAAGGCACGCAGCTGGCGGCAAACTACAAAGAGATTACCGTACGCGGAGAAAAGTGCTACCAGAAATTCCGTTCTCCGGAGGCAATCAGTATTTTTGTTGCGGGAGGAACGGCAGGAAAGTTTTCTGCCGTGATCGGTAGCTGGTCAACCGGGCCGGCGGGCAGCCAGATGGTGACGTACCCGATTCCGGACAAATAGGAGGAGTGTATGCCATTAACAATTATCCATCCTGGAAATGAGAGCGTGCCGAAAGCGGCAAAGCCTCCGGCACGGCTGGCCAGCTTGCAGGGTAAGAAGATCGGGCTGCTCGACATCAGCAAGCCCGGCGGAAGCTTCTTTCTTGACCGGCTGGAAGAAATTCTACGAACGAAATACGGAGCAGCAGAAATCCTGCGCACACGCAAACCGACTTTTGCCAAGAACGCTCCGCCGCAGGTTATCGAGCAACTGCGTGGCATGGACGCGGTGGTGGAAGGGCTGGCGGATTGAGGATCGTGTACAACGTGCAGTTTGCACGATACGATTGGCTTAGAAAATCTGGGTATCCCCGCTGTGCCCGTTGCCACCAGCGAGTTCACGGCGCCTGCGCGAGTACAAGCCAGCGCGCTGGGACGCGCAGGTTTTGACGCCGTTTACGTCCAGCACCCCATCCAGGACCAGACGCCGCAACAGATTGCAGCACGCGCAGATGCGGTGGCAGAAGAGATTGTAAGAAGGCTAACGATGGCGAGCTGACTATGGCCTCTCACAACTCAGCAAGTGCTTCCTTGCAGGCGCGAAAACAACGTCCAGGGGACCCAAGATCAACCGAAACGGTCGTTATCGCGATCTGTTGCCTCACCATCATTGCTGCCCTGGTGCTTGGTGTTGGGCTGGCTACCAATCTCGTGTTGCGCCATGTTGTGCAGACAATTCCGCTTTGGGTCGGCGTGATACTTGGTTTCCGTCATTCGCGTGCGACCGCATGGGCAACTATGCCACTTTTTCTGGCATGGCTTATATTAATGGCGCTCATCTGGTCGTTCTTACTTGGCATCTCACATGTACTCAGCGGCCATTTTTCTCCGATTGAAATTGTTATGACCGTTATCGTTGGCATTGCAGCACTCGGTGGAATCGGCAGCTTCTTTCGTTTTAGATCTTCGTTGTCTCCGCTGACCGCGGGACTCCTTTTTGTTCTGATGACTGTATTCCAGGTTGTGTGTCTGCGCGTTAGCTTTCTTCCTGCAATTGAGCATCGATAAGTGAGCGGAGTAGCGAGTTAGGGCGCGATGGCTGATGTCCACGGTAGTCCTTAATGCTCGGCCCGCTATGGATACTTACTTTAATTTCTGTTCCGCGATCCATTTATCGGTACGCGCGTCAAGCAGATCGAGTGGCAAGGTCCCACCATTCAGCATTTCATCGTGAAAGCTGCGGATATCAAATTTGGCGCCCAAAGCTTTTTGTGCGCGGTCGCGCAATTCACGGAATTTGAGCTGCCCCAGCTTATAGCTAAGCGCCTGCGCAGGCCAGGCAATGTACCGATCGGTTTCAGATTGGATTGTCGGCTCATCAACGGCCCCGGATTTGCGCATGAAATCTACAACCTGGTCGCGCGTCCATCCTTTTGAATGGATTCCGGTATCGACCACCAGACGCACCGCGCGGAAAAGTTCAGAGGAAAGACGGCCATAGTCAGAAGCGGGGTCCTGGTAGAAGCCGATCTCTTTGCCGAGTTGCTCCGCATAGAGCGCCCAGCCTTCCACGTAAGCATTGAAGCCCAAATTGTGGAGGCGGAACTTGGGAAGCCCGGTGAGCTGTTGCTGGACTGACAGCTGCATGTGATGTCCCGGGACACCTTCATGGTAGGCAATGGCTTCATCATTGATGAGCGAGCGATCAGCAAAATTGGAGGTGGCCACAACAACGCGGCCGGGTCGCTTGCCGTCCGGAGTCCCGGTTACATAGTGAGTTGCCGCAGCGGCCTGGAATGCAGGTATGGCTTCAACCGTAACCGGCGATTTGGGCAGCAGGTTGAAAAGCCCTGGCAGTTTAGGCTCCATCTGCCCGATGTAGCGGCGGAAATCGTCAAGGATTTGTTCTGCCGACTTTGGAATGTATTTGGGATTCGTCTTGAGCGACGCCCGATAGGCAGGAACATCAGCGAAGCCTTCCTTCTTGGCAATTGCCAGCATCTCGCCCTGAATACGTTCGATTTCGCGCAGACCGAGCTGGTGTATTTCGTCAGCCGTCATGTGCGTCGTGGTGCGGCCATAGATGTCATTCTGATAGCGCTTTTGGCCATCCGGCAAAGAGGTGATTGCAAGCGCAGTGCGTCCCTGTGGAGCGTATTCCTTGCTGATGAACGTGGCGAAGCTCTTGTAGGAAGGAATAACGTCTTTCTCGACGGCATCGGTAATTTGCTGGGTCAGGTGCTTCTGGTCTTCGGCAGAGATGGTCGCTGGATATTTCTTGGTCGGAAGAAGAAAAGGATCAGCGTCGATAATGCCCTGGCACTGTACCGGGACTTTCTCTAGAAGGAACCGCACAGGCATCAGCTTGTCCTTCATGCCGGCGCGAAGGACTTCAGTGGTTTGGTTGAACACGCGCGGCACCTGATGAAGACGCGCAATGTAGTCTTCATAATGCTTGACGGAGTCGAACGGCACGGAAAGAGGAAGGTCCGCGAGACCGGTATGTATGCCGCCCTGTTGATTAATTGGCATCTCGTACTCTTTAAGGTCGAAGTCCGCGATGCGCTGCTCCAGCACGCGAACTAGAAGATCGTGCGAGAGCTGGTCCTGGTCAGAAAAGCCGCCGGTGGGAATGGCCTGAAGGCGTTTCAGAAAATCTTCGTCAGTCTTGTGCCGCTGGGCGATGCCCGCAAGCGAGTGGTCTGAAAGCTTGTCATTGTAGCGATAATCGCCGAAGGCGGTTGCCCGCTCAGGTGAGTTACGGAGATCAGATTCATACTGCTCTTCAAAAAGAGCGTTCTGAACCGCGAGCCGGTCCGCCACCGGTTTGGGAGATTGGGCTGGGTTTTGGCCGAAGGAGGCAATTGCTACAGCGATTATTAGAAGCAAGCTTTTTTGAAGGCGCATAGGCGCATTCAGGGTAACAGAGCGAAAGGATTTTATGGAGATGGGAGCGGGACCTCAATCGCCTAAGCATTTCTGTAGATTTCCGCGTATTTGCGCTGAAAGTACCTTGAATGGCACAATAAAAGGTGACTTTTCGGCGGATTGGCGCGGCATAGTTTTGCGTCGAACCTGTAGTGAGAGTCATCAAAAGAACCAGTAAGACTGCGGGCTTCAACAACCCCGCGGATCGGGCGTTCAATTTGCGCAGTGGATCCGCTGGAGCCTGTGGATGCTTTCAACATCTCCGTTCCGTGGCAAAAAGCCATAGGGACTGAAGGCGGAAAAATGTCGACTGTGATTGCTCCATTGGAAGAGCGAGGCGTCAGTTGCTCGCTTGATAATTACCTTGTACTCCCCGATAACACCATGGATGCGCGCATTGCCGCAGCCAGACGCGAACTTGGCACGCGCGCGGTGATCCTGGGCCACCACTACCAGCGCGATGAAGTGATCCGCTTTGCCGATTTTCGCGGCGACTCCTACAAGCTAGCGCAGGAAGCCGCGCGGACAAGCGCGGAATACATTGTTTTTTGCGGCGTGCATTTCATGGCGGAAAGTGCGGACGTGCTGGCGCACCCGGGACAACAGGTGATCCTGCCCGATCTAAATGCTGGATGCTCAATGGCGGACATGGCCGAGATTGGCCAGGTGGAAAGCTGCTGGGAGCAATTGATTGCACTCGGTCTCACCGATGAGATGGGGCGCGGCATTATGCCATTGACTTATATGAATTCCACGGCGGCGATCAAAGCTTTTTGCGGCGAGCGTGGCGGGTTGGTATGCACCTCGTCGAACGCGCCGGCGGCGTTCAACTGGGCGTTTGAACGCAATGAGAAAATTCTGTTTCTCCCTGACCAGCACCTGGGCCGCAACACCGCATTCGCCATGGGCATTCCGCTGGATCAATGCGTGGTGTGGGACCCGTTCATGATTGGCGGGGGAGTCGATCCGCAAAGATTGCGCAAAGCAAAAGTAATTTTGTGGAAGGGACATTGCTCGGTGCATCAGCGTTTTCTACCGGAGCATGTGGATAGGGTGCGTGCGCTTCATCCGGAGATCAAAGTGATTGTGCATCCGGAGTGCCGCTGGGAGGTCTGCCAAAAGGCCGACGGCGTAGGCTCAACCGAAAGCCTGATCAAGATGATTGCCGACGCTCCGGCGGGCAGCAAATTTGCCGTGGGCACGGAGATCCATCTGGTAAATCGCATGGGCAAAGAATTTGCCGACGAGAGTAAAATGGTGATTACCCTTGATGAATCAGGCTGCCTTTGCACCACCATGTTCCGTATATCGCCACAGCACTTGTGCTGGGTGCTGGAAAACCTGACGGAAGGGAACGTGATGAACCGTATCCAGGTTCCGGACGACGTGAAATACTGGTCACGCGTGGCCCTGGACAGGATGCTGGACATTCGGTGAGGCGAGGCAGGACGCGAAGACAATTTATGGCAAAACAAAAAACTTTCACGCTGGAAGAGGCGCAGACTCTGGTGCCGGTATTGCGGTCGCTTATTAAGCGCGCCATGGATGACAAGGGCGTGATTGAAACCGTGGAAAAAGAGCTCATTGACCTGAAACACCGAATCCTGCTCAGCGGCGGGCTATTTGTTGACGTTCCGGCCGTGGCGCGGCGCCGCGCCGAGCGCGACAAAGTCTTTCAAGACATCAAAGACACGCTGGCGGAAATTGATGCCATTGGCGTGCAGGTAAAAGACCTTGACATAGGCCTGCTGGACTTTCCCTGCGCGGTGGACGATGAGATTGTCCTGCTGTGCTGGAAGTACGGTGAAGAAAAAATCGAATTCTGGCACGGCATGGAAGAAGGCTTCAAAGGCCGCAAGCCCATCGACGAGCGCATCCTGCGCAGGAAAAAGAAAAAACCGAATTAGGTGGATCGCGGTAAATGCTTCAGAAGCATGAGCATTTCCATACATTCCAAACTTGAAACCAAATTGCGCGTCCGCGCAAAAGAGCAAGGACTTACCATGGAAAGGCTATGTGGAGCGCTTGGTTCCCGCAACATACTTGGGATCATGAACCGGGAAGAACTCAGGGTGATCTGGTAATTGATTGAAGGGACCAGTCTAGTTCAGCCTCTTTTACGCGCTGAACTGCCCTGAGCCGACCAGAGACATGCGATTTATTCCTATGGAGCAGCAACCCCATCGATACCTCTGCAGTTCCCATTGGGTCGGAGGTCACATCTATGAACAGGCGAACCACCATGTCGTTAGCGCTGGTGTTAGGAGCATCCTTGATGCTTACGTCTACATTGTTTGCCCAGATCCAATCAACTATCTCTTGTCCAGCAGGACACGGTTACTGGGACACTCTGAGCTTAATGGTGATGGATCCCGGATTGTCCGCGAATCATCACATGGAAGGCTTCGATCCGACTACCGGGAATCCAAGTTCCTATGTTTACACGGAGTGGTGGCAGAGTAATAACAAGGTTTGGTATGTTAAAAACCCGCAAGGCAATCCATGGGACATCAAGCTGTATGACTATCAGCCAGGAATTCCCTCGCAGGGGTATATCTATCAGTGGGTAACTGAACTCGACACATGGAACGGCGTCAATCATTGGAGCGACCCGACGAGCTGCCGAAAGCACAATAATGGCAGCAACACGAGTACCGCCGACCTCTCCTATCCCATTGTGGCTCGTTGCGCCGTGCCGGGAGGCGAGAACGGCTCGTTTTGGGTTTCGGCGCCTCCTACGCAACCCCACAACAGCCAGTACTACACCTATGTCAATGGTGCGATCCAGCCACCCCAAAATCTGCAAAACGCATTGATGGAATTGAAAGGACCGGGGGGGCCGCTCACGCTTTACTGGAGCAGCGACACGTCGCAGCCGTTTTCGGTCAACACCATCATCTTCCAATACACGTATAGCTGTTCACAGCAGAACGTGAACTACTGCAAATCACGTGAAGTCTTCGAGTTTGCCTATGATGCCACAACAAATCCATATGACGGCATCAAGCATAGTTACGGCTGGGTGCGGTGGCGCTTCTACAAAAACGCGACCAACGGTGATGGGAGCGCTGCGAATTGGGGGCAGCCGGTACAGACCTCCTATTCGAACCATGTCGTGGTGGGACAGACGACAGTCAACTTCCAGTGTTTCTAAACCTATACATCATCTACCTGATCTTGGAGCCGCTCTCAACGGCGGCTCCTGCCCCTGACCGTTTCTCGATTGTTGGAGCAAGAACCCATACGTATACGAAGTATTCACGCCGTTCGAGGGATTGAGCGAAATTGCCGCGCCTGAAAAGAAGACTTGCCCGGCGCTCCCGTGGGTGCCAGACACAAGAGTAGACCAGCGCGGCCCATTTCTGATGTCTCATCTTGCAGTCTCCCGCTTTCATTGGGGCGATGATGCCTAAGGCTTCTTCCCCTCCATCCATTCTGGCTTGAAATCGGAATTCGCGAGCCACTTCACAGGACCAAGCATGGAGTGAATTGCACTTTCCATATGGTTGAAGTCGATGTGGGCAACGTCGTCGCCGGGTTGATGATAGTCAGCGTGGAGGCCAAAACTAGATACCGTATGAGCGACAACGCCTTGCTTAGCAAGAGCGTAATTGTCCGAGCGCTGAAAGAAGTTTTGTTTTGGATGTGGATCGGCCACCAGCTTGGCGCCATGTTTTGCCAACTCCGGGCCCAGGTTACTGCGATCAAAGCCAGTGAGCCAGAGTTCGTCAAGTTTTACCGCGGAATCAGCGCGGCCGATCATTTCAAATTCCAGGTTGGCAACGATGTTCTTGATCGGCACGGGCGGGTGCTGGAGAAAATATTGATTGCCCTGTCCGCCGGTCTCTTCACTTCCAAAAAAGACAAACAGCACGGTGCGCTTTGGCGCTTCCTCGTGCACCAGTTCACGCGCCAGTTGGAGAACGGCGACGCAGCCGGAAGCATCGTCATCGGCGCCGTTGTAAATATTGTCACCGTTGACGGGCTTTCCGATGCCAATGTGGTCCATATGGGCGGTAAGAAGGATGACCTGATCTTTCATTTTTTCATCGCGGCCTTCAAGTCTGCCGATCACATTGCGGGTGTTCCACTGCTTCTTGCCTTCACGATAGAAGTTGAACTCGCCGGAGACATTTTGAACATAGCCGCCGTCGTCGCCGGCCGGCGCAATGCCAATTTCGCGCAGTTGCGAAGCGAGATAAGTGGCGGCGAGCAGTTCGTCATGGGACCCGCTGGCGCGTCCCTGCATGGCGTCACTGGCAAGGAATTCCATGGCCCCGCGGATCTGCGAATCGTCTGTCTTGGCGTGCTGGTCTGAAACTACGGCCAGGAAACAAAAAAGATTAAGGAATAAAAGCAGTTTTATGCGGGTCGCCATTCTTCTCCTTTAACTGAGCAGTATAGCGTTAAGGAATGTGGAAACTCGCCATTGCTAACACTAGATTGCAGGGCGCTAGATGTTCTTGCTGGCGTGTGCCGGATTTGCTGCGGGTGCTCGATGCGGGAGTTCAGCCATAACTTCGCGCAGCCAGCGCAGCTCAGCCCGGAACTGTTCGATGAGAAGTTTGATCATCCAGACGGCTTCATGAAAACCATGGCCCACTTCTTTTTCCACCCCACATAACGTTTCCAGTTCGCGGTCGAGTTCGGATTGCAGAAACTTGTCACGGCGCTGGAGTTGTTTCAGTACGATGCCAGGCGAGGCCTGCCAGGAAAGCGCCATCCATGTGAGAAAAGGTGGCTGATCGCGCTGGTTGGTCCAGTCCTCGCGTTCAAGTGCGGCGGCTAAAGCAGCTCTGCCTTTTGCGGTTGTGGAAAAAATTCGGCGTTCCGGGCCGAGCGCGGGTTCGTGGTCGCCGGATTCTGCGATCAAGCTAAGGCGCGCCAGCTTTTCCAGCGAGTAATAAACCTGGGGACGGGATACTCCGGCCCAGTCCTGTACTTCTCGGCGCTCCAGTTCCAGGTTGGCCTGATAACCGTGCATGGGCTGCTCTGCCAGAAGGCTGAGTAGTACGAGGTCCGGCACCGTCAGCGCTGTCTTTTTAGGTTCGCGCTTTTTAGCAATGGTCTTTTTATTGGCGAGCATGGCCAGTCTTTCGCAGGCGGCTCCAGTACCACCATTGGCATTGCTCAGCAGGAAGCAGCGGGTTGCGTGCCTGAGCTATGGCGGCGGAGAAAATGTCCTGGCAGCAGATATCGATGCGCTGTCCTGTGATTCGGCAGAGTTTTTGATAAAGCCGTGCTGGACTTTGCCGCGCAAGGTGTTTCACGCTGCGGATACCGAGCAATTCAAAGTCGCGGAGCATGGCTGGCCCCACGGAAATTAAATCCTGCAAACGATGCTGCTGTACGGGCATGAAAACTCCGGGTTGACATTGTGAGTTCGATGTCATATCGTCGCTGTAGTCTAATTTAGACTAGTAATAGTATGCAAGGAGATTCTGAACTCAGTCACAGCTTTGTGCGCTCGCGCCCCTTGCGGGTTTCGCAACTTCAAACTTTGGAGATAACCATGAAACTTGCAGAAGTAAAGAAAATTACACCGATCCTATTTGCTGAAGAAATTGAACCCTGTATCCGATTCTGGACCGAAAAGATGGGTTTTCAGAAGACCATAGAAGTGCCGGAGGGAAACAAGACCGGGTTCGTGTTGCTGGAGAAAAGCGGAATAGAGCTGATGTACCAGAGCTTTTCCAGCGTCGATAAAGATAATGCCGCAATTGGGATCGCTGTCCGCAAAGGGCCGAGCTTTCTGTATATCGAAGTGGCTGACTTGGATGCCGCACTGGAAGCCACGGTAAGCGCGGAGATGGTGATGGCGGTGCGCACGACGTTTTACCAGTCAAAGGAATTCGGAATTAAAGATCCGGTGGGACATTACCTGATCTTTGCCCAGCAGGGAGCCGCGCCGGAGAAATGAATATCGATGACGCAAACTTGCGGACATGGCGAGCCTGTCTTGCATGGCGGATGGCTGCTATATTTGTCGGTAAAGGCGATGGGACGATTTTTGATCACAGGTCTGATCCGAATTCAAAAGCGAATCAATTTTGCGGCCGCGCTGCTGGCTATTGGCGGGCTATTTTTGCTGGCAGGGTGCAGCGGCAAAGGCGGCGTCTCCGACCACGGAGAATACGCTTACGTGGCCGTGACCGAAGCCGGACTTCGCGACCACGTTGCAACCTTCTATAACAAGACTGGCGTAGTACATAACGGAGAGCGCGTGCAGATCCTGGAGCGGATGCAGAGCAAACGCTTTGTTCGAGTGCGCTCGCCACGCGGAGAAGAAGGCTGGGTGCAGGAGCGCTACCTTGCCGACCAGCCGACCTTCGAGCAGTTTCAAAAGCTGGCGGAAGAATATAAGACCAAGCCGGCCCAGGCCACCGCGACCACGGAAGAGCAAGTGAAAGTGCATGTGCTGCCGGGAAGAAAGACCGCTTATCTCTACCTGCTCAACGAAAAGCAAAAGGTGGACATGCTGCAGCGCCAACCGGTGGACCGCAATGCTCCGCCGCTGCAACTGAAGGACGACAAGAAAGACGCGGACGACGCTCCGGATGAAGAGAAGGTAAAGAGCGATAATGCCGCGCCACCGGCAGTCCGTGAAGATTGGTGGCTGGTGCGCGACGCGCAAGGCCGTGTGGGCTGGGTTCTAGGTAGGGCGCTTTACTTGCAAGTGCCGGAAGAGATTGCGCAGTACTCTGAAGGACAGCGGATTGTCGCGGCATATCCGCTGGATGAAGTTCAGGATGGAGACAAGAAGGTTCCGGAGTACCTGGTGCTGTTTACTGAAAAAGAAGGGCTGCCTTACGACTTTAGCCAGGCGCGGGTATTTACCTGGAACGCGCGCAAGCACCGCTATGAAACCGCGTATCGTGAGCGGGAATTAGCAGGCGTTCTTCCAGTAACGCTGGGACGGCAGGAGTTTGAGAAAGAAGGCAATTTGCGTACGTTCGTGCTGCGAATAAAAGCCGATGACGGCAGCATCCGGGAACGTACTTACAAATTCAATCCGCCGCTGGTGCATCGAGTTTTGGCGCCAGGCGAAGAACCGCCCGCACCGCGGCATCGCAAGGGAACTCGGGCCAGCAGCAAAGGAAAATCTAAAGATTAAGGTGCTGGCATCCAGAGAGCTTTATTTGTCCTCCAAACACGGTATGGCAGAAAAGGTCAAAGAACTTCATCTGGAACGGGACTACAAGAAGTATTTGTACTTTGTTGACGGCAGTGGGAACGTAAGCCGCAAGTCGAAATCTGGCGAAGGCGAAACCGAGGTGCTGGTGCCGAACGCAATTCAGCGGGATAACCAGTATCTTTACTTCGTGGATAAAGAAGGCGATGTGGCGCGGTCGCCGCGAGCCGTGCGCAGAACCGCCAAGAAAGTAGCTTGAACGAGTACGACGGTAGTCTGAACGAGCACCCATGAGCGGTTTGAATCTGCTGGTCTTCCGTGGAGACCGGCGGCGCGCCAGCGGGAAAGATATGAAGGCCGCACTCATTGCTCGGCTTGAGCAGGTGCGCAGCCCTCTTTCAAACCGAACGTTAGTGGGTGCTCTACTGCTCGCCGGCGAGTTCGAGTGCGGCGTTGCGGATGCTTATCCCGAAGCTGCGCAATGTTGCGAACGGCTCACCGATGAGATTGCCGACGCGCTATTGGCTGGCGAGCGCGCGTCATCTTCTAATCCTGCTTCTAATCCCGATTTTCAAAAGCCTGAGTTTCATTCCCTGTCCATTGGGCCGACGATTTCTGAATCTCTGATCGAGGCTGCGCGGGCGCTTCCCGCTTTTGAGCAACTCAGTATCTCCACTCCTGAAGGTTTCGCATACTACGCACTTCATCCAATAGCGTACGCGGACGTCATTAGCCAGATCCCTGCGTGCGAACGTTTGCTGATTGTGGGTATAAGGAGCATTGGCACAACGCTGAGTGCGGTTGCCGCTGCTGCGGCACGCGCACGCGGGATTGTCGTGGAGAGGATGACAGTGCGTCCGCAGGGGCATCCTTACAACCGTATCGCTGAATTCACGCCGGAGCAGCTGGCTGTGGTCAGGCAAGCAGTGTCAAGCGGGGCAACTTTCGTCGTGGTAGATGAAGGCCCGGGGCTAAGTGGATCGTCATTCTTGGCCGTGGCAGAAGCTCTGGAGCGAGCTGGAGCGTCAACGGAAAAGATCATATTGGTCAGCAGCCATGAGCCGGATATAAATACGCTGTGCGCTGACAATGCAGCGCGACGATGGCAGCGATTTCGTTGCATACCTGCTGGAGGAGAAGCTCGCAGGCCAACAGAAGCAGTAGATTTTATTGAGGGCGGCCAGTGGCGCAGCCGAGCGTTCGAGAAGCAATCCGAATGGCCAGCGACATGGACCAACTTTGAGCGGCTCAAGTATTTGTCATCGAGCCAAGAAGGTAAGCAGCGGCTCTTCAAGTTTGCTGGTCTGGGCCATTACGGTGATGTAGTCCTGGAACGCGAAAAGAAAGTTGCCGCCGCTGGATTTGGGCCAGTGCCGCGCGAGGAAAGCGACGGATTCATTTCGTATTCATGGATGGATGCCCGCCCTTTAGCTGCCAGCGACCTGTCTTTTGAAATAATGGTGCGATTGGCTGAGTATTGCGCTTTCCGGCAGCGTGCATTCGCGGTTGAAGTATCTAATCTCAATTCCCTCCAACATATGGCGGAGCACAATCTGCGTGAGCTCGGCTTTGAATTGCCGGTTGACCTTCGTCTGGAGCGTCCCGTCATTGCCGACGGAAGAATGCAGCCGCACGAATGCCTGCTGACCATAGAAGGCAAGTTGCTCAAGACGGATTCCGGCAGCCATGGCGATGACCATTTCTTTCCCGGGCCAACAGACATCGCGTGGGACTTGGCGAGCGCGATTGTCGAATGGCAAATGAGTGAGCAGCAAACGACGGAGTTCCTCGATCTCTATTGCCGCGCCAGCGGGGACAATGCCAAACACAGAATCAATGGCTTCATCAAAGCCTATGCGGTTTTTCGGCTGGCCTATTGCTTGATGGCGGCCAATGCCATGAACGGATCAGATGAAGAGCAGCGGTTGCGACGTGCGGCTGATATTTACAGAACGCTGCTGATGAAATCAGAACATCAGAGCTCGGCGCTCATTTCGTCCCTTCCCGCCGCTACTTTTTAGATTGCAGCGCCACTCCGGGAGCCTGTGGGCTGCTTTAATCCGATTTTCCGCCCAGCTAATCATTTCTGTTGCGCCAGTTCTTTCGCCCGTTCGCGCGCGTAGTTCCAGGCGGAGAACTTGCACTCGGAATCCTCGCTGCTGATCCAGGGATCTTCGCCAAAAGTGACATATTGCTTGTAAAGTTCGGCGTCATTATTTCCACCACAGCTAGTCAAAAATTCGTCGACGATTTGCTTGCAAGCAGCCAGCGCTGAGGCGCAGTCAGCGAACTCTCCCAGCTTATAACGCTCACTCTCATCCATGTAATGAAAGTTATCGTCGACAAATACGGTGTAGGTCTTCGCCATCTGTCTTGCTCAGGAATAAAAAGCTGCAATCGATTCCACTACGTGCCGTTGCTCTTCTTCCTCAAGCTCAGGAAAGATCGGCAAAGCAAGCACGTCCAGCGCGGCGCGTTCGGCTTCCGGCAGATCGCCCGGAGCATAGCCTAGATAAGCAAAGCACTTCTGCAGATGCAGCGGAATGGGATAGTAAATTTCTGAGCCAATACCACGTTCGCTCAGAAAAGCCCGCAGCTTGTCGCGATTGCGAACGCGAATCACATACTGATGATAGATGTGATGCGCTCCGGGCAAAGTTTTCAAAAGCACAACTGGCGCAGTTGAATCAGAGCCTGTCTTGGTCAGCCCAGCGCTGCTCAGCAGACGGCCATACGTCCGCGCGCGTTCGCGACGAGCTTCATTCCATGTAGCCAAGTGCGGCATCTTCACCCGAAGCACCGCCGCCTGAATGGAATCCAGCCGGCTGTTGGCACCCACTTCATCGTGATAATAGCGCTGCTTGCCGCCGTGGTTGCGAAGCGAGCGCATGCGTTCAGCGAGCGAAGCATCGTTGGTGGTTACAGCGCCTGCATCGCCAAATGCGCTGAGATTTTTTGTGGGATAGAAGCTGAACGCTGCGGCCAGTCCCAGTGATCCTGCGCGTTTGCCATTCCAGGTTGCGCCAACTGCCTGCGCCGCATCTTCCACCCCGTGCACGTTGAATTCCGCTGCGATCTGGCTAAAAGCATCCATATCCGCGCATTGTCCGTAAAGATGCACCGGCATCACGGCTCGCATGCCTTTAGGTGACGTCCTGAGCCGCTGCTCAACTTTCGCGGGATCCAGATTGAGCGTTGCCGGATCGATGTCGGCAAAAGCCGGCTTGGCTCCGGCGCGCAAAATGGAACTGGCCGTGGCAAAAAAGCTGAAAGGCGTGGTGATGACACAGTCGCCAGGGCCAACCCCGGCAGCAGCCAAGGCCAGCCAGAGTCCATCTGTGCCGGAAGCGCAGCCAACGCACTCCGCGGTGGCGCACAAGGCGGCAAATTCACGCTCAAAAGCGACTACTTCTTCGCCCAGAATGTAATGTTGAGAGTCACAGACGCGCGCCACGGCCGCCAAAATCTCATTGCGTATCCCAGCATACTGGCGGGAAAGGTCCAGCATGGGGACATCGGCTGCGGCTTTGTGGCCTGCGCTTTTCATAGGCTAAAAATAGAGCTCATAAAATTCTAGCATTGCCGCGGATTCTACAGTCGGAGAGCCAAATCGGTTCCCGCTCGCTTTCCCAATGGGAAGAACGGATTTGTCTCTCCTCTTTCTCGGCACTTTGGTACGGTTTCAATTTCGGGACCTTAAGCTTCGTACCTCGCTTGGCCGATTTTCCGCAGACCAACTTTCACGGACTAATCTCAACGTATCTAAATTCACCACCGCTCCTTGCGCTTTTTGCCCGGAAAGCCCTGAAAAGCTACAATGATTAAGAAGAGCTACCAAGGCTTCGCGTCCCTATGCAAGCACAGGAGAAAGATCGGCAGATGGAAAATAAGCCGGCACAAAACATACAGGACTCGTTTCTGAATACCGCGCGCAAGGACAAAAGTCAGATCACCATTTATCTGCTGAGCGGGGTGAAACTGACAGGCCGTATCCGGTCCTTTGACAAATATTCAGTCGTCCTTGAAACCAACAATCAGGAACAACTCATTTTCAAACACGCCATCTCAACCGTGGTAATGGCAAAAGGCAGCCATTTTGACAGCCGTTCCCACGGATCATCAGGGGAAGGCGAAAGCGGTACCGGCAAGTCGGAGGGCTAATTTATTCCTGGGCAGCGTTCCCGCCGTTTTCAACCGTCGGCCGGGATCAAGACTGGTCGTGATGGTCCCGAACGGGCATTTCTCGTAGCGCTGGAGTTCCGTTACCGTTCCCGTTCCGATCGCGATCTGCACGTGCCGCCCAGCGCCGTGCTTGCGCGCAATGTAGCGTCTGACCGTGCGCAGGCGAAAAGTGTCTCTCGCGTGGGCGTGGAAGAATCGCTGGCTGAGTTTCGCGAGCTGGTGTCTTCCGCCGGCGCGGAGATTGCCGGCGAATTCATCCAGCATCGTGACCGCCCTGATCCCGCCACGCTCATCGGCAAAGGCAAGCTCCAGGAAATTGCCGGTGCCGTGGCTTCCGTTGATGCCGACCTGGTCCTCATCGATCACGAGCTTTCTCCTTCACAGCAGCGCAATATAGAAAAAGAAGTGAATGCGCGGGTTATTGATCGCACCCAGCTCATTCTGGATATTTTTGCCCGGCACGCCCGCAGCCGTGAAGGCCAATTGCAGGTAGAGCTGGCGCAACTTGAATACATGCTGCCGCGGCTTGCCGGACGCGGCATTGAGATGTCGCAGCTCGGCGGCGGCATCGGAACGCGCGGTCCCGGTGAAACGCAGCTTGAAACTGACCGCCGAAAAATCTATCGCCGCATCCGCCACATCAAGCAGCAGCTTGAGGACGTAAAGCGCATACGCCGCCAGCAGCGCCAGCGCCGTGAATCTGTCCCATTGCCCACAGTGGCTCTGGTGGGCTATACCAACGCCGGTAAATCCACATTATTCAATGTGCTCACCGGCGCGGGCGTGTTGGAGTCCGCCAAGATGTTTGCCACGCTCGATCCCACAGTCCGTGGCGTTACGCTGCCCAGCAAGCGCAAAGTGCTGTTGTCGGATACGGTAGGATTCATCCGCAACCTGCCCACCACTCTGGTCTCCGCCTTTCGAGCGACGCTGGAAGAAGTCCAGCGCGCCGCGCTGCTGCTGCATGTGGCCGATGTCACCAGCGCTTCCGCGCACGACCAGCAGACCCAGGTGGAAAGCGTGCTAAAAGACCTTGAGGTAATGGACCGTCCCCAGATTCGCGTGATGAACAAGATTGATCTTGTGCCCCAGGCGCAGCGCCGCGAGCTAAAGAACAGTGCCAACGTCGTTTATATTTCGGCCGCAAAAGAGCTGGGCCTCAATGACCTGCTCTCCGCCATTGACGGCCATCTGAAAATCGACTCCATCCAGCACATGCGGATTCGCGTTCCCCAAAGTGAAGGCAAGCTGTTGTCGTTGATTGAATCACGGGCGCACATCCTCAAGCGCTCGTATCGTGACAGCAAAGTCCAGTTAGATGTGGAAGCGCCGGAATCGCTCGCTCGCGCCTTGCGGGAATATGAGATTAGGCCCAGGACTCGCTAGCTCTTTTTGAAATCCCGACCCGAAGCGTTCTTTGCGAAGGGAGGGATCCCTATCACCCACTTTACGATGCTAGTGTGGCACCGCTGCCCTCGGCGGTGGTGAAGAATAGCGCATTCCGCGGGGCGATGCAATAGCGAAAGACGGTCCGCGTGTCCCTTTTTTCGTTGGGCTTGTGGCGCCGGTGCCCCTGGGCTGTGCAAGACCTTATTCTCTTGATGATCGTGGACCGCCATTTGCCATTTGCCAATTGCTATTTGCTGAATCGTTGCGTTTCGCTCGTCCTTGGTCATCGCCGCAAGTTTTGTCGGCTCGTAGTATCCCATGCAGATGTATTTCATCGGTTCTTCTCCTCTCGGCGGAAGCCAGCGGCGCAGCCCTGCGCGCTGGATCGTTCATCCTATAGTCGTCGCACACGGAGAAAATCGACAGCAGAGGTGAACTATTCTTTCGACTGCTTGAGTTTTATTTCAATTCCGCAAGCCGCCTAGCGAGAAAACGGCGCTCCGGTTCCTGCCGCCTCAGGGCAAGCACCTTCTCAACGAAGCACGGGCCTTCGGAATCCGCCCCAATGTGCGGCACATATCTGCATAAAAAAAGCTGGGGACAGATCGGCGTTCACCCACCTCCATTCGTTCGAAAAAGTATGAAACGTTCCGTCTGCGCCCAGTTTTCCGTCATTCATTCAGTAATTCTCAGGACTCAGAGGTATACTGGCCCGCCAAGGGGATGGGAGACGTTTTCTTATGGTGCTGTTTGATAAGAATGCATTCCTCAGGGCTCTGAATCTGTCCTTGATCGAAACACTGCCCACAATTGTTGAGCCCGGGAGCTCATCTTTTTGTAGATATGAAGGAAAACGTCCCTTGCAGGCCATCGCTCAGGGCGTTGCCAGTGTTATTTCGGGTAAGATCGTTGAACTCGCTTCCGATTTCCTCGGTCCGCGGGAACCGTGGAAGCTCCTTCGGCCGCTATTGGAGGGCGAGACATTGATCCTGATCCACGCTGGAGTATCCCTAATCCCGGCGCGGCTTGCCAAGTACTGGCCACAATATGCAGAGAATCCCAAAAGCTATTCGGCGGCCATTACTGAGAATCTAGTTCTGGACAGCAGCCTCACTATCAAGAAGCCGGGCTCACTCGTTGTTGTCCAGACGGGCGCTCAGACCGAGGAGCTTCATCAAGAGAGTTTACATTTTCTGTTTCTACGCGACGCCGATGCTGAACAGTTCGAACTTGCAGGACGCCAGTTCGACGCTCCAATCACAGTGGTCGGAATACCGCCTGTCTATACTGACCTTTGTCTTGGACAAACATGGCGCACGGAGTATGAACATGCCTACCGAATCTATCGCAATTTGGTGACCTTTCTCAGCAAATCGGGCTCGGATGCTGCGGTTGCCCTCTCACTTGCAGATTCCGCGCTACGTACGCACCAGGAGAAGCAGATCTTACTTCAGGCGCAGGCATACGATCTGAGTTCGTCTCTGGAACTTGTCTGGGGTTCGGTCAAAGTCATGCGCTCGATCGCGCTGGAGCTTAGCGGAGGCCGCCATGAAGACGATCCCCTCCCCGATGTCTATGCGGCCGCGCTGTCTATGCGCCAGGGTGGAGACTGGAACTGCGAAGGCGAGCGCTCTTTGTATCGCGGCCAGCGCAATCGCACGTGGCGCGTAGTACCAACGCTATACCGTCGCGATGCTGCAGGGACCAAACCGGATGTCGAGGCGTGCATGTCGCGCGTCAGCTCCTTTGGCTACGCGTTGAAGTCGCTTCATCCGGATCTCACTGCCGACCAGTATATGGCGGCAGCACAGCACTTTGGTAAAGAGGCGGGCACAAAGACCCCGCTCATTGACGTTACCTGGGATGCCTTCGTGGCCTTGTTTTTTGCTTCCGACGGCGCCGAGGACGGCAATATAGGAGTTGTGGATCATCTCATTATTCCGGAATGGAGAAAGCAAGTAGCGTCGGCTCCCGGGGAGCGCGGCTTCATCAAGCTCATCGCAGTAGATGCGATTCAGCGAATCGTGCGGCAACGCGCATTGTTCCTGGTCGCGCCCGATCCGGAAGTGTACGAGCGCTACATTCCATACCGCATTTTCTTTCATCAGCACCGAAACCTTGTCTTTGAGGATGAGGAATACGAGCAACCAATTTCGAGCGCGTCGCTCTATCCCATCGACAGTTCCATGCAGTCTGTGCTTGATCGTTTCGCGCGCCAACCTTCGCCGCCTAACACCGTTGTTTTGTCCGTGCCGGAGTCCAACGAGGTATTCGGCGCCGAGTACCTGCTGGAAAGAGCATACGCGATGCAGCCCGCAACGCGTGACTGCGATACGTTCCACCTCAGTGTTTTAAAAACGTGCGCGGAATTGCTAACTCATGGGCCCGACTGGACCGATGATCCGGCAATGTACTCTCTGCGCCGATGGGAAGAGTGCGTCAATATTCTTGCCCAATCTCTTCGCTCAGGCCGACGGTGCCCGGTCCGAGAAGCACTAAAGATTCTGCTGTGGCGTGTCGCTGACGAAAAACAGGACGAGATTCTAAGGAGAGCCCAAGACATTTGGCGGAATACGCATGGAGTGACGGCTCGCATCGTGGCCGATCACCTGGGAGAGTTGCTCCTTACCAAGCAGTCGGGCATGACGGCAGCAATCAATTTCGCAGGCTCGCCCTCCCACATTGCCAATGTGCTTTCCGATTTAGGCGAAGACAGCCGCTGGACCTTGATAGACCTGAGAGGTATTAGCGAAACACGATTCCTTTCCCTGCTTGGTGCAATTCACCAGCCTGCTACGCTACTGTTCGCAACAGACGAGACCTCGCCTTTTCCCACTCCACTGCGCCTTGTGTTTAAAGCACTCATGGATGGGCGGAACGAAGTTACTTACGGCGAGCACACAATTACTCTTCATCCCGACACGCTGTTGTATCTAATTACATGGGGCCGATCCTTTGATTACGACAGCGAAGCACGCCATGTGATCGACATCTGGGACGAAATCGATGAGTTTGACGGTGGCTAGATCTATGTGCATCAAGCATCCCTCCCGCCGAAACCTGCAAGCTCGCCTTATCTGCATAATGCGCCGGAACAGAATAAAGCAGCGTGGAAGCATGGCATAAATTTGATTTTGGCACGCAATCACTGCGGCTTGACAGGAGTGTCTCGCAACTCCTGCGCGGACACCTCAACCACCTTGCCATCGTGCCAGATAGAGATCGGACGCCCGTTTCGTATATGCGCCTCGATGACCCTTCTCAACAGCCGCTTTGAGGGCCATTTCAGCGCGTTCTCCCAGGGGTAATTCGAGAATATTCGCCGGTGGTTTAGTCATGTTTCCCATATTGCGCAACCAAAGCTTTGTATACGTCTGGCTTCATTATACGGATTACTGTTTCAGGTAACGGAGCGCAACGCAGCCTGATTTAAAATCTTTGACTCAACAAGTTTTAATTGCAATCTCTGCTGAAGGCTTACCCCATCCAGCAACCGTCTGCCTTCTCCGGCAATGACTGGCCCAACCACAAAAAGATATTCATCAACCAGACCAAGCTCGATAAGTTGTGACGGGAGATTTACGCCGCCGGTCAGAATATTTTTGCCTTTTTCCTGTTTCAATTTAAGTATTTCGTCGCGCAGGTCCGTGCGAACAATTCTTGTATTTTTATCTTCGGCGCTGGCTTCTTCAGCGTTATCCAGGGACCGTGAAAAAACAACCCTCTTGATGGAATCAAACACTTGAGCAAATTCGTTCAATGCTTTTGTCATCGACTGCGTCTTTGCGACTTCAGGCCAAAAAGGAACCATCAATTCATAGGTCTTGCGCCCATAGACGAGCAGGTCAGCTTCTCGCAGGATGTCCGTCCAATATTCATGGGTCTCTTCATCCGCAAATTGGTTGGTATGGTCGCAACAGCCGTCCAGGGTGATGTTGATTCCGAAGATTAGGTTTCTCATTTGGCTCCTTCACGCACGGCAGGCGACCGCACTCTTGCGCACCCACGCCAGGGCGGAGTATCGCTGAGGACCATTATGGGATGCATGACGGCAGAAATGAAATCAGTGTGCAGTAAGGAGACAAAGCCAAGAGCTAATGGCTAAGAGTTGATTTTTGGCGGCGAATTGCAGATCCTTCGACTCCTCCTCGGCAAGCCTCGGAGTCGCTCAGGATTTCGCCTGCGGGCTCCCGCTCGGCATTCGCCTTCGCTCACGCCCGCAAAGCGGCTCAAATTCAAAATGGGCCTGAGACCAAGAAGCGGTGACGGTTTCCTTGGCCACAAGCCCATTCGATCCTGAATCGGATCGGAGGTGATGTATTTATTTTAGGCCACTTAGGGACGAAGTCAAGCGATCCGCCAACTCTTTTTATACCTACATGATTATCTTGATAACCGTTGCCTCGCGTCGCGCAAAAGCCCTTGTAAATAAAGGAGAAATGCATTCCTATGCGTGCCCCGATAAAGATGAAGGACGTGATCATCCCCGCGACAGTAGCAACTGGATGCCAATGATTGTCAGCAAAGTGCCAAACACCTTGCGTAAGACCATTTCCGGCAGGTGCTGGGCCCAGAGTCCGCCAAAATACCCGCCCACGAGAAGGCCCAAAGCAATCAGCAGGCCAGCTTTCAAATCGATATTTCCTGCTTTGTAATATTCCCAAAATGCGAGCGCGCCAATGGGCGCCAGCAGCGCCGTCAATGAGGTTCCCTGGGCCTTGTGCTGACTCATGTGGAAGAAATAAACCAGTGCGGGAATAATCAAGATTCCGCCGCCAATGCCCACGATCCCGGAAAACACGCCAACCACAAGGCCAAGCAGTATGTAGAGGTAAGTCATGGCCGGAATGATAGACGCAACAGCTTCTTATAAAAAACCGAGATGCTGAATTTCGAAAATTAAACCGCAAGACTCGCGCGGTGGTGAAGGTCGAAAACAATGCCCTAATCCCACACGAGAGATAGCTTCCAGAGTGGCTGCTCGCGTTGACACTCCTGTGAAGCGAATGTTAAGTTAGAGAGTTTACTAGCAGCCCCGACCGCTTCTTGTTCACAACAACTTAAAGATTATTTTGCATGGACGCGATACTCAGGCAAATAGGCGAATTACTGGTTAATTCCATCCCCACGATCATCTCTGTGCTGATCCTGTGGACGGCGTACACTTTCCTGGTGCATAACAAGCTCCGGCAGGTGCTGGAGCAGCGGCATGCGCTGACGGAAGGCGCAATCGAGCGCGCGCAGCAGGAAATCGCCATTGCGGAAAAACGCACTGCGGAATACGAACAGCGAGTTCGCGAAGCCCGGTCACAGATCTATAAGGCACAGCAGGCAAATCGCCAGCGCGTGATGGATGAGCGCAACGCCGCATTGGCGGAATCGCGCAAGAACGCTGGCGAAATGGTGAAAAAAGCCCGTGCAGCCATGGAGAAAGACACACTCGGGGCAAAAGCGGCTCTGGAACAGCAGGCCAATGTGCTGGCCGACCAGGTGATTGCAACGGTCCTGAAGCCGGCAGCAGCAGGGGGCCGATAACTATGAATCGGCTTTTCCAGAGACTTTGGCTTTGCGCGCTGGCAGCGGTGCTGGCGATTGCGATCACTCCAGCAGGAACGGCGCGTGCGCAGGAAAACCCGGCGACCACCTCGGCGCCTCATGGTCAGGCAAAGCCCGCCCAGCCTTCACCCAGACATGAAGGTGAGCAACAGCTGGAACAAGGCGGGGAAGCGGATGCTATACGCAACGCTCCGGCCGTCAAATGGATTGCCCGCCACACTGGGCTTTCAAAAAATGGGGCTTACTGGCTTTGCATCGGCCTGAATTTTGCCATCATCTTTTTTGCCATTGCGGGCCTGTTGCGCAAGATGCTGCCAGGCTATTTCAGCGGCCGCACTTCCACAATCCAGAAGGGAATTGAAGAAGCGCGCAAGATGAGTGAAGACGCGCGCCGCCGGCTGTCTGAAGTTGAAGGACGACTTTCCCGCCTGGATACCGACATTGCGGCAATGCGGCGCGAAGCCGACGAGAATGCAAAGGCCGAAGAGCAGCGCCTGTTGGCGGCGGGAGAAGAAGAGCGCCGCCGCATCGTTACGTCCGCCGAGCAGGAAATTGAAATGGCCGCTAATACCGCGCGCCGCGACCTGAAAGCATACGTCGCCGAGCTGGCAGTGCAGTTGGCGGAGAAGAAGATCCGCGTGAGTACCGATACTGACGAAGCCCTGGTGCGCGCTTTTACCGCCCAAATGGGAAAGGACGGCAACTAAATGGCAGCAGTCCTGGGCCGCTACGCGCGCGCGTACGCTGAAGTAACCGTCACGCACAAACTGAATCCTGAAAAGACGGTTGCAGAATTTCAGCAGATGGCTGATGTGGTGAATAGCAGCCGCGAGCTGCGGAATGTTTTGCAGAATCCGGCCGTGAGTCGAGACCAGAAACTTAAATTGCTGGATTCCATCATCCAGCACATTGGCGCAAGCAAAATGCTGCGCAACTTTCTGGCAGTGCTGATCGATCACAGACGCATCGGCAATATCGGCGATCTGCTGGAGCAGTTCAAGCGGGAACTGGATCGCCGCATGGGCATCGCTGATGCAAAAGTGAGTTCGGTACGAGAACTGTCTTCCGCGGAAAAGAAGTCACTGGAACAGCAGCTGGCTGTGCTTACGGGGAAGGTAGTCCGGGCAACATATTCTCAAGATCCGGGTCTGCTCGGTGGCGTTTTGGTGCGTGTCGGTAGCACGATTTATGACGGTTCAGTACAAGGCCGGCTACAACGCATGCGGCAGGAACTGGCAAGCGCGTAGGGAAATTGGTAATTGAGTAATTTTGTAATTGGGTAATTGAAAACTGTTAGTTCCACCGGCTCTCAATTACTAGATTACCAATTTACCCAATTACCAAATTGGCGAAAAGGTTTCCTCTTACATAAGGTATCTATGGCTCAGATTAAAGCAGACGAAATAACAAAGCTCATCCGTGAGCAGATTGAAAATTACGAATCCAAGGTCTCCGTGGATGAGGTGGGCACCATCATCTCCCTGGGCGACGGTATCGCCCGCATCCACGGGCTGGATAAAGTCATGGCCGGCGAACTGCTTCAGTTCGGGCATGGTATTTCCGGCCTGGCCATGAACCTGGAAGAAGACCAGGTAGGCGCGGTGCTGCTGGGTGAATTCACTGAAATCAAAGAAGGCGACGAAGTGAAGCGCACCGGAACAATCATGTCAGTCCCCGTGGGTGAAGGCATGATTGGCCGCGTAGTGAACGCGCTGGGCCAGCCGATTGACGGCAAGGGCCCTATCGCTTCCAACAAGCAGATTGCGATTGAGCGCATTGCCCCGGGCGTGATTGACCGCCAGCCTGTGCGTGAGCCCATGGCCACTGGAATTAAGGCCATTGATTCCATGATTCCCGTGGGCCGCGGCCAACGTGAATTGATCATTGGCGACCGCCAGACCGGCAAGACCGCCGTGGCGCTGGACACCATCATCAACAGCAAGGGAAATAACCTGATTTGCATCTACAATGCGATCGGGCAAAAGCGTTCGTCGATTGCGCAGGTGGTAAAGGTGCTGGAAGACAACGGTGCCATGGATTACACAATCGTGGTCGCGGCTTCCGCTTCAGAGCCTGCGCCAATGCTTTATCTTGCGCCCTACGCGGCCTGCGCCATGGGCGAATACTTCCGCGATACCGGCAAGCACGCGTTGGTGATCTTTGACGATCTCTCCAAGCACGCAGCGGCCTACCGCGAAATTTCATTGCTGCTGCGCCGTCCGCCGGGACGCGAAGCTTATCCGGGAGACGTGTTTTATCTTCACTCACGTTTGCTGGAGCGTGCGGCAAAAATGTCAGACAAGATGGGCGGCGGTTCGCTTACGGCGCTGCCGGTCATCGAAACGCAGGCAGGCGACGTTTCCGCCTACATTCCAACGAACGTTATTTCCATCACTGATGGCCAGATATTCCTTGAAACCGATCTGTTCAATTCCGGTGTGCGTCCCGCGGTGAACGTAGGTATTTCAGTAAGCCGCGTCGGCGGTTCGGCGCAGATCAAGGCGATGCGGCAGGTTGCCGGCACGTTGAAGCTGGAGCTGGCGCAGTATCGTGAGCTGGCGGCCTTCGCGCAGTTTGGCTCTGACCTGGATAAAGCGACGCAGGCGCAGCTCAATCGCGGCAAACGACTGGTAGAAATCCTGAAGCAGGACCAGTATCAGCCGCTTTCCTTCGGCAAGCAGATCATGATCATCTATGCCGGAACCAACGGCTTCCTGGATGACCTTGAAGTCGAGCAGGTGCGGCCGTTCTCTGAGGAGCTGAACAAATACGTTGAGTCAATGAACCCCAAGCTGCTGGATTCCATCATGCAGAAGAAGACGATTGACGACTCGATGAAGGCGGAGATTGAAAAGACGCTGAAGGAATTTAAGCAGCGTTTTGTCGCGGAGCGGCAGTCGGCGGGCGCGGCGAAAGCATAATGACAAATGTTGGTCGTTGGATGGTTGTTGTGGGGACTCGACGTGGTGCTCTTGGTAGGCTTCGTGAGGGGAATGAGAAGCGATGCCCGACAGCAAGAGCCCATTCACATCATCACGATGACGCAGGCAACGGCTTTTTTGGTTTTGGCGATTTTATTTCTGGTGATTAGTTGGAGCAAGCTCCAATTGCTTTGGCTAATTCCAACAGCTTGGATTGGAAGCTTTTTAGGGTTTGGATTTTACAGGATTCCGATTTTGGGCACGGCGATCAGAGTTTTAATTCTTGCATTTGGGCGCTTTGCTTTGGTTGGAGTAGGTGGGAACATTCGAGGAGTCCCTTACGGGAAGTAGATGGCGAACCTTTTAGACATTCGGCGGCGAATCCGTAGCGTGCGCAACACGCGGCAGATCACCAAGGCCATGCAGATGGTCTCGGCGGCCAAGCTGCGCCGCGCCCAGGAGCGCGCGCTGGCAACGCGTCCCTTCGGGCAGATGATCACCAACGTTCTGAAATCGCTGGTCGCGCGGGCCGATGTCTATGATCCGAATACGGGCGAGCCGCTGCATCCGCTGCTGGTGCGTCGCGAAGAAAAGAGCACGTTGCTGATCGTGGTGTCAGGCGAGAAAGGGCTGGCTGGCGCATTCAACTCCAACATCCTGAAAGCCGCAGCCAAGTTCATCGATCACAAGAAGGATAAGAACATCGACATTCTGTCTCTGGGAAGAAAGTCGCGTGACTACTTCCGCCGCCGTTATCCCGTGGCGCTTGAGGCAGGTACGGAACGCAAAGGGCCGATTCAGGTGGTAGCGGAGTACGTAGGCCTGATGAATCGCTCAGAATTGAAAAGCGCGCGTGAAATTGCCGACAAGGTAATCCGCCTTTACACGGAAGGCAAGGTCGATTCCGTTTACATCGCCTATAACGAATTTAAGTCGGTCATTGCGCAGCGGTTGGTGGTGGATGAGGTTCTCCCGATTCGCGCGATTGGCGAGACCGTTCATGAGCTCACCGAAGAAGTCACAGGCGAGGAGCGCACGCGAAGATTGGAAGCCGCCGCGCATTCCGGAGCGGGTGTCCGCGCTGCAGATACTGCGGAAATGGATACACGGGCCGCGGAATTTGGCACAGCGAAGGTGGACTACATTTATGAGCAGCTGCCGGCAGAGCTGTTCCGCGATCTGCTGCCCCGCTATATTTACGCGCAGCTGTTCCGCGCCATGCTGGAATCTGAAGCCGCCGAGCATGCGGCGCGCATGACGGCCATGGATTCGGCCACCAGCAACGCTTCTGACATGATTGATTCGCTTACGCTGGCCATGAACCGCGCCCGCCAGGCGAAAATCACCAAAGAAATTATTGAGATTGTGAGCGGCGCGGCAGCAGCGCAGTAGCTGTAGTAAAAGTTTTAAAACACAAGGTCCCTCACCCCTACTCAGCCGCTGAAGAAAGCGCGGCTTCGCTGACGGGGTTCGGGATGACGAGATAAAAATTATGGCGACTCAAAATGTTGGCAAGGTAATACAGATCGCGGGTCCCGCGGTTGACGTGGAATTTTCTGAAGGCAATCTTCCGCCGATTTATCAGGCATTGCGCGTGACGAGTGAAGGCTTCAAAGTGCCTAACCCGATTGACGTGGTGCTGGAAGTGCAGCAGCACCTGGGTGAAGGCCGCGTGCGCACCGTCGCAATGCAGGCCACTGACGGCATGGTGCGCGGCATGAATGCGCTTGATCTTGGCGGGCCGATTTCTGTGCCCGTGGGAAAAGAGACGCTGGGCCGCGTGATGAACGTGATCGGCGAACCTGTGGACAACCTGGGCCCGGTGAACGCGGCAAAACGGCTGCCGATTCATCGTCCAGCGCCCGCGTTTGATGAGCAGGCGACCAAGGCGGAAATGTTTGAAACCGGCGTGAAGGTCATCGACCTGATCCAGCCGTTCCTGAAGGGCGGAAAGATTGGCCTGTTTGGCGGCGCTGGTGTAGGCAAGACGGTTGTGATCATGGAACTGATCAACAACGTGGCCAAGCACCATGGCGGCTACTCAGTGTTTGCAGGCGTGGGAGAGCGTACCCGCGAAGGCAACGATCTGTGGCTGGAAATGACTGAGTCCGGCGTGATCAAGCCGGGTACCGCGTCAGAATCGAAAGCGTCATTGATTTACGGCCAGATGACGGAGCCGCCCGGAGCGCGCCTGCGCGTGGCGCTCACCGGCCTCACGGTCGCCGAGTATTTCCGCGACGAAGAAGGTGCTGACACGCTGCTCTTTATCGACAACATTTTCCGTTTCACCCAGGCCGGATCAGAAGTGTCTGCGCTGCTGGGCCGCATGCCGTCAGCCGTGGGATACCAGCCGAACCTGGCCACGGAAATGGGCGAGTTGCAGGAGCGCATCACCTCTACCAAACGCGGATCGATCACCTCTGTGCAGGCAATTTATGTGCCCGCCGACGATCTTACCGATCCGGCGCCGGCCACGACCTTTGCCCACCTGGATGCGACGACGGTGCTTTCGCGTCCGCTGACGGCGATTGGAATTTATCCGGCTGTCGATCCACTGCAATCGACCTCCCGCATTCTCGATCCGCACATCGTCGGCCAGGAACATTACGACGTGGCGCAGGGCGTGAAGAGAATTCTGCAGCGTTACACAGATTTGCAGGACATCATCGCAATTCTGGGCATTGAAGAATTGAGTGAAGAAGACAAGCTCACGGTTTCCCGCGCGCGCAAAGTGCAGAAGTTCCTGTCACAGCCGTTCTTTGTGGCTTCACAGTTCACGGGCATGGAAGGCCGGTTTGTGAAAGTGGCGGATACGGTGCGGAGCTTCAAGGAAATTATTGAAGGCAAGCATGACGATGTTCCGGAGCAGGCCTTTTATATGAAGGGCGCGATTGAAGAAGTGCTGGAAGCGGCAGAAAAGATGAAGGCTGGAGCAGCAGCGTAAGCAATGGCAGATACCATTCAACTCGAGATCGTGACGCCGGAGCGGCTGGTGGTGAATGAGGCCGTCGACTACATCGAAATTCCCGGCAAGACGGGATATCTCGGGGTGCTGCCGGGGCATGCTCCGCTGATCAGCGAACTGGCCGCCGGCGAATTAACCTACCGCATGGGCAACCAGACCAAACGGGTCGCGGTGGCATGGGGCTTTGCTGAGGTCCTGCAAGCCAAAGTGACGATTTTGGCGGAGGCGGCGGAAAAAGCCGAAGAGATAGATACCGCGCGCGCCGAGGCAGCGAAGAAAAAAGCCGAAGCCGAATTGCAGAAGGCCGGTCCGGAAGGCAACGCGGAAGCCCAGGCTGCATTGCAGCGCGCCAGCGCACGGCTGGATGTGGCAGGCAAACCCAAGAGCTAGCGAGCACCAATCAGCTTCTTCGGCAGCAGATAAGTAAATCCCATAAAAACCTCCCACCGTGTGCTGGTGGAAGTAAGACCGCGATTGAAGCCTATGTCAAAAACCAAGTTCGGCCGTGGCGTGTAGGTCGGTCCAAAAAGGAAGCCGGCAGCGTGTCCATTTTGAAATGGCTGGGTGAAGTGCCAGAGTTCGCCGCCCAATCCGAAGTGGCGTGACAATGCATGGGCAATGGAAAGCGTCTGGCCGAACTGAGCGCGATGCCGCGCGTCCTGAATCTGCTCATTGAACATGGCGTTGGTGTCAATATGGAATCCAACTACATCCGTTGAAACCAGAAAAATTGCCGATTGGCGATTGGATCCGATGTCTAGATCTGGAGCGGTGCCGCCAAAAACTCGCCGGAAATAACTCACTGCAACGGTCGGACGCTTCTTAGTGCCCGGAACCAACACCGCCTGAACTCCCGCCGATATGTCGCCAGGATCATTGGATCTCAAATCCCCAAGATCTGAATGAGCGAAGGGCTGCGTTTGCAGAAGCAGCTCCACGCGCTGATTGACTGACAACTTCATCACTTCATTGAAGCTTATTTGGTTGGGCAGATCAGGAGAATGTTCCGCTCCCAGGACACCGGTTTCAAATTGCAGATAACCCACTGGCGTGAGAGTGGCCGGCGTGGAAACCGTCGGGCGTCCGGGATTGGCTTCCTGCGCCCATGCGGCTACAGCGAGATATGAAAATAGTGTGACGGTAATCGCCTTCCGCAAGTAGTCTCCCCGACCGCTCAAGAAAATGTTGTTCGCAATAATTTAGCTGAATAACCGGAGAGAGCGGAATTTATTCCATCTTTTGTTGCTTGTTGCTGCGATTTTCAGGGATGATTTAGCTGCCTCTTCAGGGCGCGGCTTTGGAACCATTTCAGGCCGCTGAGTGTTTGGTTTCGCGCGAGGCGCCAAAGACCATTTGATTCAACTCCAGCGCGTTCTGTGCTGCGTAACCGGCCTGATCGTTATCAAAGTAAATATAGATGGCCTTCAACCTCTGCGACCACTCTTCAATGCGTTGCGCCCATTCGCGCAGCTGCGCGTGGCTGTAACTGCCCTGATATTTGCCGGCATCGGGACCGTGGAGCCGGACATAAGCGAAGTCGGCGGTGATATCGAATGGCGTGTGATAGCCCGCAAGCTCGTAGATGCAGAAAGCTGCGTTGTAGCGCTCCAGCAGCCGGTTGACTTCCGGGGTGATCCAGCTCAATTCACGAAATTCAAAGGTGTAACGCCGCTCGCGCGGCAAAATTTCCAGAAGGCCTTCCAGCCGCTCAAGATTTAACTTCCACCTTGGCGGAAGTTGAAAGAGCACAGGCCCCAGCTTTTTGCGCAGATGCTCCGCTCGGGGAAGGATGTTATCGAGAGCATTTTCAGGATCTTTAAGCTTCTTATTGTGCGTAATGAATCGGCTGGCTTTTACAGCGAAGACAAAATTCTGTGGTGTAGCGTCTCGCCATGCTTCAAAAGCTTCAATCGAGGGCAGGCGATAGAAGCTGTTGTTCAATTCCAGGGTATCAAAGTGCTGGACGTAGTAATCGAGCATCTTTGATGCGGGCATCTGTGGCGGATAAAACGTGCCTACCCAGTGCTTGTAATGATAGCCGGAAGTGCCGATGCGAACGTTGCAAGTCATGCTGGTAATGCGATGAAGCTGCTGGCCGGAACGTTGCAATCAAGCAATCAGCACACAGCACTCAGCCGTCAGCTGAAGACATCGCCACAGATGAGCGCTGATGGACGGAGATAAAAGAAAATCAGTCGCGAATCAATGCGAAACACGCGGAATTCTAATCCGTGATCGCGAAATTCGCGGCAGGCATTGCGGACTCTCAGGATTCCACGATGAGAGTCGGAGCACCTTAATCCTGTCTTCCGACCCCCCGGCAGCTTTGGTCGTCACAAAAGTGGAACTCTCGTGCCCAAACGCGGCTCACGCGTGCCCGTCCAGCAGCAGCTCTCCTTCTGATTTTGATTGGCATGAGAGTTGCTGCTGTATCCAGCACCCCTGGACTCAAACTGAACGGAGAAGTCCTGTATGAAAAAAGCGTTTCTAAGTCTCGCAAGCCTCGTTCTCTCAACATTCTTATTCTCTTTACAACTCAGGGCTGATTCAGTCCTGACCACAATCACAGTAGGCAATGGAGCAACCGGGATTGCGGCCAATCCCAGGACAAATAAAATTTATGTCGGCGGCAGCGGACAAGTCGTTGTGATCGACGGAAAGACACAGCAGGTCACAGACAGAATCACAATCGACACCGGCATCACCGCAAATTTCGTAGCGGTAAATGCGCTGACCAACCGCATTTACGCCTCCGCTTGCAATTCCGGCGCGTGCAAGATTGCCGTGATTGACGGCAGAAATGATAAGGTGATCACCGATATCTCCATTGCCAGCGGCGATGCCATTGGCCTTCAGGGACTGGCGGTGAATCCCGTGACCAACAGGATTTACGCAAGTGACGCGGACAATGAACAGTACATTGCGATTGACGGCCAGACCAATACCATCATCACTAAGGTTTCCGTTGACACACAGCCTGGGGGCATTGCGGTGAATCCCAAGACGAACCGCATTTACATTGCCGGCACGGGTTTTCCTGCGTTGATCATGGTGTTTGACGGCGCTACCAACACTGAAATCGCCAGCATTCCTGAAGATTTTGGCCTTGAGAATGTGGCGGTGAATTTCCGCCTGGATCGCGCTTACGTAACCGATCAAGACAAAGTAATTGTGGTCGACGGCGCCACCAATCAGGAAGCGGCACGTGTCCCCGCCGGGCCATTTGCCAATGGAGTGGATGTGAACCTGTTGAACAACAAAGTTTATGTGGCCAACTCTAATGGTGGAAGTGTGACCATTATCGATGGGAACACAAACCAGGTTTTGCAGACACTGCCCATACCGGCCAATTTTCCGCAGGCAGTAGCGGTTGATCTGGCGAACGGCCTTACTTATGTCACGGACTCGAACCAGGTGATCGTGCTGCAACCAAACTAAGTTTCAGCGCCAATAATCGCCAAAGCAGCTTAGCTGCATGAATAAAGGATAGCCGCGAATTTCGCGAATAAACACGAATCAGAAATTGAAAAGATTCGCGTGTTTCGCGTTGATTCGCGGCTAATGCTCCTTTATCTGCGTTAGTCAGTGCTCATCTGTAGCGATATTCTTTCAACGGCTAATTAAAATCCGCGGTTCCCACCCGCAGCACGGTCCTGGTTTTTTTGCCGCGTTCTGTCTTGGCTTCCGCTGATGTCTCGTGCGCCCATGAGCCAAAGACTTTGTTGCCAAAGGCGGTGATCGCCAGATAGTCACCCAGGAAGTCGCCTTCTGCGTTGAATCCATCCGGATCCCATGTGTAATTCTGGAATGTTTTTCCTCCGTCGGTAGAGCGGGCCAGGGTCACTGTAGTTTCCTCATTGTTTGTTCGACGGTCATAGAAGACCAGATTTACGGCGCCGCTTTGCGGGTCAACAGCCATCCATTGGAAGAATTGATCATTGCCGTTATGGATAGGATCGGTGTTCACGCGCACTGGCGCGCTCCATGTCTTGCCGTAGTCGGCTGACGACGAGACGAAAACATCCACGTCACCATTGCTGTAGTCGCTCCAGGCGACGTAAAGCTTGCCGCCACGCTTCTTATCTCCATTCCCATGCGGATCAATGCCAATCTGGGGAAAGCCGTTGGAGCGCGAAACGCCCGTGATGCCGAAATAGCCGGGACCCGCGGGGATGATGAGGCGATCTTTGCTGAAACTTGCGCCACTGTCATGCGATGTGGCCATCATAATGCCGTCACGCGCGTCCCATATGGTATAAAGCGCGCCATCAGGCCCAACTACGCCGTGGAAACCTTCCAGCGCGCCGTTATCATCACGCGGCAATCCGGGAACGCTGCTCAGCTTGATGGGACTGGACCACGTGATGCCGTCGTCGGTAGAGCGGGAGAACATGAGCTCGCTGGCTGCAAGAGTGAAGTGTGTCCATCCGATATACAGATTGCTGGGATGCGGCCCGGCGGTGTCGGCGACGACCCAGGGCTTGTCCTCAAAGGGAATGCCCGGAGTTGACTCATGGGAGATCACGGTATGCGCGTCATGCTCCCAGGTCTGGCCGCCATCCAGTGAGCGACGGATGAAGATGCCATTGCGTGTTGCGCCGCGCGCCCAATAGTTGGTGCTGCCGAGCTTGTCAAAAGCGATGTAACACAGAATGGCGTGGCCCGCGGCATCATATGCCAGCGAAACGTCGCCAGAGACGCGGTACATTCCGGGCGCAGTCCCTTCGGCGATCTTCCATGTTTGCCCGCCGTCATGGGAATAAGCGGCGCTCGCATTGACTTGCCATGCCACCACAGCCTGCTGCGGGTCCTTTGCGTTCACCGCGATGGCCGGCTCATTAAAATAACCGGGTGCAGGCGTTATATCGGTAAGGTGAGCGTGCGGCGCGGGAGGCAATGGCTGCGCAAATGCGGCACCGGAGCAGATGACCAACAACAGAATTGGGATTCTCATAAGTTTAAAATCGCGACACATTCTAAATGAAGCTTGCGGCGGTTTCTCACTCCTGATCCCTTTACCGGAAGTATGGACCCCGGAAATCTTCTCCCGCAAACCTCTTCCTCAGCTCCGCCGCCTTCATGCCATGCTCCCGCAACTTCCTCAAGCTCAGCGCATCGTGCCGCTTCGCCAGGCGGACATTCTTTTCGTCGCGCAGCAGCGGACAGTGAAAATACCCAGGCACTGGATATCCGAGCGCGCGGATCAGCAACAATTGTCTTGCGGTGCTTTTGAGCAGGTCTGCGCCGCGGACGACTTCTGTGATCTGCATCGCTGCGTCGTCGACCACCACGGCAAGCTGATAGGCGGGGATATCGTCTCGCCGCCAGAGCAGAAAATCTGCAAAGTCGCGCCCGGCGACAAACTCCTGGTGTCCGAAATAACCATCTTCAAAGGAGATCGTCTCGCCGTCAGGGACTTTGAAGCGCCAGCTCACTCCTGCGGGCGAATCGTAATCTCTTGCAGTTCCGATTTTTTCGCGGCAGGTGCCAGGGTAGGGAATTTCGTCGTCGGCTGCGGATTGGACTGCGGTTGCCGGAGATTGCGATGAAGGTCCTTCGGTGGGAAATTGGACCGTAGCCGCCCCCGGCTGCGCAGAAGGCACTTTTGCGAACGCAGGCGAGGGCGCCTGCGGTCCACAATCATTCACTGCCTTTTCTGATGCTCCTTGATCGAAAAACCCACCGCCGGGGCCGGCGGTGCCACATGAGTGTGGTTCTTCATGCGGCGCAGATAACGCACGCTCTAAATCTTTGCGCGAGCAGGTGCACGGATAGATCAAGCCGCTATCGCGCAGCTTGCGCCATGCGTCGAGATAAAAGCTGCGGCGTTCGCTTTGCGAGTACGGCCCGAAGTTGCCTCGGTTCCCGCCGCTGTCAAGATCAAAACCTTCGTCCCAATCCAGACCCAGCCAGCGCAGGTCTTCATACATGGCGCGGACGAACTCCGGCTTGCATCGCTGATAATCGAGATCTTCATTGCGGAATATGAGTTCGCCGTTTGCGGCTCGGGCGCGTTGCCACGCCACCCAGAAGGTGCGTGCGTGTCCCAGATGGAGATATCCGGTGGGTGAAGGCGCAAGCCGCCCGCGATAAGAAGAGCTTTTAGCCATTAGCTCTTGGCCTTTAGCTTTGTATTTTAGCTGCCAACTGCGTCGCTAAGATTGGGAGCACGGTTCCCCGGCCGTTTGCGTGAGCTGTTGGCCTTCAGCCAAAAACTAAGTAGTGCCCTAAACTTTCCAACGTAAGTTTAGGACACTACCAAAACTTACTTGAATTCTAAAACAGAGAGGCTAAATGAGTAGTGTCCTATTTGTGCTTACGGAGGTCTTTCAGCAACACACAAATAGGACACTAATTGCTGATTTGCTAATTGCTATTTCGGTTTGATCACGACCAGATTCGGTGGCGCGGGCGATCCGTCCGCTTTCTTGAAGGTGGTGGGGATCTGGACTTCATCGACGTTGCTGTTCAGATTGATTCGGTCCACCGTGTTGGTTCCGGCGACGCCCACCCACAGCGTGGCTCCATCGGGAGTCAGGCTGCCGTTCAATGGCTCAGTAGCGCCCGCAGGCAATGGAACGGCCACAGGGCTGTTTACATTATTTGCATTCACCACGGTAAGCACCTTGTTGATGCCTGCGGGCAACACGGCGATATGCGTCCCGGCCGATCCCACCAGCAACTGATGCGCTGTGAACGCGCCAACCCCGAAGTCGATAAAGCTATTGTTGTAGCTGACAATGCCGGGGCAATTCGCGGGAGTAATGGTGGTCGGAGGAGTTAGATCTGCGGTATTCACGCCTACAATGTCAACTCCGGGTGAATCCACGGCCACCAGGGTGTTCGTATCCTTCACGGACTGTACGAACTGTATAGCGGTGGTGGAGTGCGTTGGCGGATTCGAAGCTTGAGGAGCATTGTTGCAGGTGGCAATCGATTGCAGGCCCGCGGAATTGGATACGTAAACAAATGGGCCGGAAGCCAGCTGGGTCACGTCAGTGTTTACGCCGCCAAGGCTTATTGTCTGTGGCGTCAGGAATGAGGAGACCACATATACATTGCCGTTGCTAGCCGCAACGTAGGCCCTGAAGCCATCTTCGTCAAAGTTTGCTGCCACTGCGCCGGTTAAAATAAAAGTCGTGATGGTGCTGGCGTTCTTGTCAACAAGCCACACGCGCTGCTCGGACGGGTTGTTGTCAATCGGCTGTCCGGTGGAGGGATCCGTGGCGGAGTTTGAGATGATTGCCTGATTTCCATCAGCCGAAACTGCCAGCACTTTACCTATAGGTACCGGTGAAACCAGGTTCACCACGTTGGTTGCAGTGTTTAAAGTAGCTAGCCCATTGCTGGTGCCGATGAAACCCGTTGTGCCGGCGCGGTCAAACAACAGAGAGTTGGGAAAGCCGGGAAGGTTGATCGGCGTCCCTGCCACCGGCGGAGTCTTGCTGGCATCAATCGGGATCAATGGAATGCTGGTGCCTGGCACATTGGGAAACGTGCTAGCGGCATAAACCGTGGTGGTGTTGGGACTGGTTCCGCCCACAAAAATCCCGAAGAGGTTGCTGTAGATCGGCGTATTGACTCCAATGCCGCAGCTGGGCGGCGCGCATACGGCTTGTAAACCGGCGCCTCCGGGCGATACCGCCGTCAGCGCGGTTCCGCTCACTGCGGCGACGGTGCTGTTGTTGCTGAGAATGGTCACTGGAGCGTTTGGCGTTACCGCTCCCAGTTCATCAAACATGTCGGCCTGGACCGTCTTGGTGTCGCCAACGTTCATCACTGCGGACTCAGTCGGAACTCCGGCTGGATCTCCATTAATATGCAGCACAATCTGCACCGGCATGCAGCTTTTGAGGAAAACAGCCGGTGAGGTGGTTGAACCTACGCTGGCAACCACTCCAGTTATGCCAGGCGAACGAGCTGTGGCTAGTCCGTTGGCATCCACGCTGGCCACAGAGGGCGATGAAGCTGACCAGCTGAAATTACCAATCTGGTTGGTGATGTCCGTGGTGTTATGGAATGCGTGCGCCACAAATTGGTGCGTCTGCGCAATTGAGAAGCAAGGCTCGGTTACTTTGTCAACCGTAACTGAAGTTATTGACGGATGCACGGCCACGGTCACTGGTCCACTGGTCACGCCGCCAGCGGCGGTGGCGGTAACGATCGCTGTCCCACTGATGGGATTTCCATGCGCGTCAGAGCCGTTGCACACCACAAACAAGGAATCCCACACTCCCGCGCAAACGTTGCCCGCGGGTGAAACCGTTGCAATCTGGGTGTTTGAAGAATTGAAGGTAAACGTAGTGGAAACAACGCCAGCGTCGGAATTCACGGCTGAGACGCTCAGCGCTACAACCTCACCAGCCACCATGGAAAGAGAGGAAGTACCTACCCGGACAGCGGCTACCGTGGTGTTCGCTGATTTTGAGCCGCCACAACCCGCTGCGAATGAGATAAATAAAGCAATAAGGGCCAGTCCGGCAAAAACGGGGTAGCGTGGGCTTTTTTCCTGTATCTTGAGAAACACTTGATTGCGCATAATATAGAAGTGAGTTCAGTGTAGATTCTTGCGGCGATTTCTTCAACACCACGGCCAATCCGGGCGGTGTTCAGCGCGGATGGACCGACGAGGCGCGGTCGCTCCGAGAGAAATGCACCAGGGCTGGTTTACTCCGATGATTCTGTGCCGGTTTGTCCCGATTTACGGGATGGCCGTGTTGACGGAATCTGGTGTCAGTTGCTATATTTATAAGGTTCCGCGAGTACAATTTGGCTTGCCTGTAGTGAGCTGCAACGTATTTGTGCCCGAAAATTTTGTTCTGATTAGTTTGGGCATGCCTCGCTGAAATGGTTCGCGCTACCTTCCACACGGAAGGGTATGCGGGCCAGGAGAACGAAACGGAGTGCCCCCGATTAGGCTCGGTGCCACCGTCGTTTCTCAACCACAGATAGGGTAATTCAATATTCTCCGCCCATTTGGCGGATTTATGGCTGCATGCATCGCAGCCAGTCTCGCAACGCGGGATCCTTTAGCAGGCTGGACGCGCCCGTGTGCGCGAATATTTGCCTGCGAAAACGAGCAAAGTTTTAGCGCATTAACGGACATAAGGAAATAACTATGCCGACATTCAATCAGCTGGTTCGAAAAGGCAGGACGGCCCCGAATTACAAGACGGCCAGCCCGGCCCTGCAGTCATCGCCGCAGCGGCGTGGCGTGTGTACGCGTGTTTACACGCAAACGCCTAAAAAGCCGAATTCCGCGCTGCGTAAAGTGGCCCGTGTACGCCTGACAAACGGAATTGAGGTCACCACATATATCCCAGGTGTTGGCCACAACCTGCAGGAGCACTCGATTGTGCTGATCCGCGGAGGCCGCGTAAAGGACCTTCCCGGTGTCCGTTACCACGTTGTGCGGGGAACGCTGGACGCGACGGGCGTCGCCAACCGCAAGCAGGGACGCAGCAAGTACGGAGCCAAGCGACCGAAATGATCGCGCTTTAGCAGGCGTGAGCGAAGCGGGAGCCTGCTGCGATCTGAAAAACAATCAGTTTTGGCAAGAGCAGAAGTAAGACAAAGATTTAGAGGAATTAAGACTTATGCCTAGAAAAGGACATGTTCCCAAGCGCGAAACGATCGCGGACCCGATCTACAGCTCAACGCTGGTAACTAAGTTCGTGAACGCCATGATGTGGGGCGGCAAGAAATCCACCGCGCAAGGGATTTTCTATCAGTGCATGGAAAACCTGCAGGCCAAGGGCGGCGACGAAGCCTTGAAGTTGTTCAAGAAGGCCGTGGAAAATGCCAAGCCCATGCTGGAAGTGAAGACCCGCCGCGTGGGCGGAGCCAACTATCAGGTCCCGGTGGAAGTGAATCCTGACCGGCGCACCTCGCTGGCGATCCGCTGGATTGTGAGCTACGCGCGTGATCGCGGCGAAAAAGGCATGGTGGATAAGCTATCCAACGAATTGCTGGACGCGGCCAATGGTCGCGGCGCGGCAATCAAGAAAAAAGAAGACGTGCACCGCATGGCCGAAGCCAACAAGGCGTTTGCACATTATCGCTGGTAAGAAATTTTGAGGTAGAGACGCCCGCATGCCGCGTCTCAAAGACGCAACGTGTTGCGTCTCTACATAGAGAGACTTAGGGAAATGCCCAGACAAGCACCATTAGAACGTTGCCGCAACATCGGGATCATGGCCCACATTGATGCCGGCAAAACAACTACGACTGAACGTGTCCTGTTCTATACCGGCATCACGCACCGCATTGGTGAAGTGCATGAAGGCACCGCCACCATGGATTGGATGGAGCAGGAGCAGGAGCGCGGCATCACGATTACTTCCGCCGCCACCACCTGCACATGGCGCGACATTCGCATCAATATTATCGATACCCCCGGCCACGTGGACTTTACCGCGGAAGTCGAGCGCTCGTTGCGCGTCCTGGATGGCGCGGTAGCGGTATTTGACGCCGTGCATGGCGTGGAACCGCAGTCGGAAACCGTATGGCGTCAGGCCGATAAATACGGCGTTCCCCGAATTTGCTTCATCAACAAGATGGATAAGATGGGTGCCGATTTTGAGCACGCCGTCGATACCATCCGCAAGCGCCTCAACGCCCGTCCCGTAGCGATTCAGATCCCCATTGGACAAGAAGCAGCTTTTAAAGGCGTAGTCGACCTGGTCGGCATGAAGGCCATTTACTGGCGCGATGAGACCCTGGGCGCGAAATACGAAGTAGAAGAGATTCCCGCTGAGCTGAAAAAGAAAGCTGAAGCTTTCCACGCCCAACTGGTTGAGTCGGTCGCCGAAAACGACGATGAAATGCTCCACAAATTTTTAGAAGGCGAGTCCATTAGCGCCGACGAGCTGCGCGCATCGCTACGCAAGAGCGTCATCAGCCTTAAACTGTTCCCCGTCCTCTGCGGAACTGCCTTCAAGAACAAAGGCGTGCAGACTCTGCTGGACGCGGTGGTCGATTATCTGCCATCGCCGCTGGACATATCGGCAACCCAGGGCCACGATCCTGACCATCCGGAAAAAGTTTTGGAGCGCAAACCGGCTGATAATGAACCGTTCTCCGGGCTGGCTTTCAAGATCATGGCTGATTCGTTTGTCGGCCAGTTGGTGTTCGTGCGCGTGTACTCCGGCCACCTCAAGACCGGCGATAGCGTCCTGAACACCACCAAAGGCAAGTCGGAGCGCATTGGCCGCCTGCTGAAAATGCATGCCAACAAGCGCGAAGAAATCAGCGAAATCTATGCTGGCGACATCTGCGCCTGTGTAGGCCTGAAGAACGTCACCACGGGTGACACCATCTGCTCAGATAAAGCGCCGATTCTGTTGGAGTCGATCACCTTTGCCGCGCCGGTGATTTCCGTCGCCGTCGAGCCGAAGACGAAGAGCGATCAGGAAAAAATGGGTGTCGCGCTGGCCCGTCTGGCGCAGGAAGATCCCACCTTCAAGGTTGCGACCGATCCTGATTCCGGACAGACCATTATCAGCGGCATGGGCGAGCTGCACCTGGAAATCATCATTGACCGCATGATGCGGGAATACAAAGTGGAAGCCAATGTGGGCAAACCGCAGGTGGCATACCGTGAAACCATTCGCAAGGAAGCGCAGGCGGAAGGCAAGTACATCCGCCAGACCGGCGGCTCCGGGCACTATGGTCACGTCAAGCTGCGCATCGGGCCCAACGAAATGGGAAAGGGCTTTGAGTTCATCAATGAGATCAAGAGCGGTTCGGTTCCGCGCGAATTCTTCAAGCCCATTGAGCAGGGCGTGAAGCAGGCGATGGAAGGCGGCGTTCTGGCCGGCTATGAACTGGTGGATATCAAAGTAACGCTCTATGACGGCAGCTATCACGAAGTAGATTCCGACGAAATGGCGTTCAAGATCGCGGCCTCTATGGGCTTTAAGGAAGCGGCGCGCAAGGCTTCGCCGGTGCTGCTGGAGCCGATCATGTCCGTCGAAGTGGTAGTGCCGGAAGAGTTCATGGGCGTCATCATCGGCGACTTGAATTCGCGCCGTGGACGCATTGAAGGCATTGAGCATCGCGCCGGTTCGCAGGTAATCAAGTCACTGGTTCCGCTGGCGGAAATGTTCGGTTACGCAACTAATATGCGCTCGAACACTCAGGGACGCGCGACCTTCTCCATGCACTTTGCGCACTATGACGAAGCGCCGCGCGCGGTGACGGAAGAGATTGTCGCCAAGGTGCAGGGCAAGCCGGCAGCAAGGTAAATGGCCGAAACAGGCGAGTACGTAATCGTCTGGGACTTTCGGGTGCGACAGGCAAGGGAAGCAGAATTTGTTCAGAAGTACGGGCCTGAGGGAGCATGGGCGCGTTTCTTCCGTGGTTCCGCAGGCTACATCAAGACGGAGCTGGTAAGAGATGTTGCTGCTGATTTTCGCTATCTCACGCTGGATTACTGGCAGTCGGAAGAAGAGTTCAACGGCTTCCGCGAGCAGAACCTGGCCGAGTATGAGCGGCTGGACAAAGAATTTGAAGGTTTAACGGAATCAGAGAGTCGCTTGGGCGCGTTCTGGTCCGGCAAAAGTTAGAGGAGCTTCAGGCAATGGCAAAAGAAAAATTTGATCGCAGCAAACCGCACGTAAACGTAGGAACCATTGGTCACATTGATCATGGAAAGACCACGTTGACGGCGGCGATCACCAAGGTGTTGTCGAAGCACAATCCGAAGATCAAGTTTCGCGATTTTGCCTCGATTGATAACGCTCCGGAAGAGCGCGAGCGCGGTATCACTATCGCTACGGCGCACGTGGAATACGAGACGCCGAACCGGCACTATGCCCACGTGGATTGCCCGGGCCACGCCGACTACATCAAGAACATGATTACCGGCGCAGCCCAGATGGATGGCGCAATTCTGGTGGTAGCGGCCACGGATGGCCCCATGCCGCAGACGCGTGAACACGTGCTTTTGGCCCGCCAGGTTGGCGTGCCCTGCATCGTGGTGGCGTTGAACAAATGCGATGCCGTGGATGACGCCGAGCTGCTGGATCTGGTTGAACTGGAAGTTCGCGAGCTGCTGAAGAGCTACAAGTTCCCCGGCGACGATGTTCCTGTGGTCCGCCTCTCGGCGTTGAACGCGTTGAATGGCGATCCCAAGTGGGAAAAGCAGATTGACGAACTGATGGCGGCTGTCGATAAGTACGTTCCGCTGCCGGCGCGCGACATCGATAAGCCGTTCCTGATGCCGATTGAAGATATCTTCTCCATATCAGGCCGCGGCACGGTGGTTACAGGCCGTATTGAGCGTGGCAAGGTGAAAGTAGGCGAGGAAGTGGAGATCGTCGGCTTCCGCGATACACGTAAGACCGTAGTAACGGGCGTGGAAATGTTCAAGAAGCAGCTGGACGAAGGTATGGCGGGCGATAATGCTGGGCTGCTGCTGCGCGGCATCGGCAAAGACGACGTGGAGCGTGGCATGGTGCTGGCCAAGGGCGGATCGATTACGCCGCACACCAAGTTCAAGGCAGAGATCTACGTTCTGAATAAAGAAGAAGGCGGACGTCACACTCCGTTCTTCAAGGGCTATCGTCCGCAGTTTTACTTCCGCACCACAGACGTAACGGGCGTGGCCGAGCTGCCTGCCGGCACGGAAATGGTGATGCCGGGCGACAACGTTTCCTTGACCATTGAGCTGATAACGCCGGTGGCCATGGAAAAGGGACTGCGCTTTGCCATCCGCGAAGGTGGACGGACGGTGGGAGCAGGAACGATCAGCGAGATTATTCAGTAAGCGAGAATTAGTGATTTGTGATTGGTGATTTGCGACTTCACTCACAATTCACAAATTAGAAATCAGAAATCGAACGAGCGGCAGTGACCTTCGATCTTTAAAACTGGCCTGACCGCAGAAGATCTTTGAGGATAAAAAGAGTGATAGGTAAAGAGAGAATTCGCATACGGCTGAAAGCGTACGACTATCGCATCCTGGACCAGTCCACGGGCGAAATCGTTGACACGGCCAAACGTACCGGGGCGCAGATTGCTGGACCGATTCCATTGCCCACGGTGAAGAACAAATATTGCGTGCTGCGCTCCCCTCACGTAGACAAGAAGTCGCGCGAGGCATTTGAGATCCGCACGCACAAGCGCCTGATCGACATCCTGGAGCCGACGCAGAACACGGTGGACGCGCTGATGAAACTCGATCTACCCGCCGGCGTGGATGTGGAGATCAAGGCGTTCGGGAAAGAGCATAAATAAGCAATTAGCCATTAGTAATTAGCACTTAGCCAAACGGATCGCGCAAGCGATTTTGGCTAAAGGCCAAGGGCTAAGAGCTAACGGCTAAAACCTACAGTTCCTGAATGCTGCTGGCAGTGCAGGAATGATGAGGAGAAGGAATCATGATCAACGGAATACTCGGAAAAAAAATCGGCATGACGCAGGTATTTGACGACAAGGGTGACGTTCACCCGGTCACCGTCCTGCAAGCCGGACCGTGCGTGATCACGCAGATCAAACGCAATAACAAAGAAGGCTATGAAGCCGCGCAGATCGGCCTGGTTGAGTTCGTCAAGGGCAAGAACGTAAGCAAGGCCATGCAGGGACACTTTGGCAAGCACGATCTGCCGCCGGTAAAGTTCATGCGCGAAGTTGCCATGCTGGACGGCACCGAGACGGCGGCAGCGGAAGCGCAGCCGGCGGAAGGCGAAGCGGCCGCGACGAACGGCGACGGGCTGAAGGTCGGCGGAAAAGTTCTGGTGGATATTTTCACCAATGAAAAGTTTGTCGATGTAATCGGCGTGAGCAAAGGACGTGGTTTTGCCGGAGTCGTGAAGCGCCATCACTTTGGCGGCGGCCCCGGAGCACACGGACACATGTTCCAGGTGCAGGGTTCGATTGGCGCATCGTCGTTTCCTTCACGCGTGTTTCCCGGAATGAGAATGTCGGGACATATGGGCGTGGACCAGGTTACGGTCCGCAATCTGAAGATTCGCGGCATCGATACCGATGACAACCTTCTTCTGGTGGAAGGCGCGATACCCGGCCCGAAGGGCGCATATGTGGTGATCCTGAAAGCAAAGAAACCGCCGCGCGAACGCCGTGGCTTTGCCGGATCCACCACGCTTGATCCATTGAAGGCTGCAAAGAAAGCGGCTGCTGGTAAGTCGAAGAAATAATTTTTAGGTCCAGGCAAGAGTGCCTGTGCCACATAACAAAGCTAAGAGCCAAAGGCTAATAGCTAAGAGCTGAAAACAATGGCAAAGATTGATGTTGTAAATCTCGAAGGCAAGAAGACAGGCTCGCTGGAGCTGGCCGACGAGGTCTTTGGCGGTATTAATGAAGACCTTTTATGGGAAGCGGTAAAGCATTACCGCTCAGCGCATCGGGCAGGCACGCACGCCACCAAGAATAAGAAGCTGGTGTCCGGCGCGGGCAAGAAGCTCTGGAAGCAAAAGGGCACAGGCCGCGCGCGCGTGGGCTCCATCCGGTCGCCACTGTGGCGTCACGGCGGCACGGTCCACGGACCGCAGCCTCGCTCCTATGACTACCAGTTTCCCAAAAAGAAGCTGCTGGGTGCATTGCGTTCCGCGCTCGCGTCCAAGCTTTCTGACGGCAAGCTGATGGTGGTGGAGGCGTTCGAGCTGGATGCAGCCAAAACCAACACGTTCCGCAAGACGCTGGGTAAACTCGGCGTTGGCAAGACCACGTTGCTGGTAGACGGATCGAAAGAGAACCGCAACCTGGAGCTGAGCTCGCGCAACATTCGCGGCGTGGAACTCATTCCCGGCAACCAGGTGCATCCGTATCACCTGCTGCGCTATGAAACGGCCATCTTCTCCAAGCCCGCTCTTGAGAAATTGCAGGATTCGCTGAAGGCATCTGCGCCCAAGCACAAAGCGGAGGTGGCGTAATGAAGTCGGCCTATCAGATTATCCGCAAACCGGTGATCACGGAAAAAGGTCTGGGCGTAAAGGAAAATCAGGGCACGCTGGTTTTTGAAGTAAACGCCGCAGCGACCAAGACGGAAGTGAAAGAAGCCGTCCAGAAGATCTTCAAGGTGAAGGTGGATTCGGTGCGCACCGCAAACTTTGTCGGCAAAGAACGCCGCCGGGGCAAGTTTGCCGGGTACCGTCCGGACTGGAAGAAGGCATACGTACGGCTGAAGGCGGGCGAAAAGATGCCGGAGTACGCGGCGAATATTTAGCTGCTAGCGACTAGCTCCTGGCTTCTAGCCAGAACCGGTTGATGCAGGCAGTGAGACACGATTTTGAGCTTCGTGAGATTCGAAGCCACAGATGAAAAGGCTAGCGGCTAGAAGCTAGCAGCTAGAGGCTGGTTTTACATGGCAATTAAGACATACAGACCGATTACGCCGTCGTTGCGCTTCAAGACCACGCTGACCAATGACGAGTTGACGACCAATAAGCCGCACAAGCCGCTGACCAGCATCAAGCTGCGCACCGGCGGTCGCCGCAACGCGGGCGACATTACGATCTGGCATCGTGGCGGCGGACACAAGCGCAAGCTGCGCGATATCGATTTCAAGCGCGACAAGAATGGCGTTCCGGCGACCGTGGTTTCCATTGAGTACGATCCGAACCGGTCGGCGCGCATCGCGCTGATCGCGTACGCTGACGGCGAGAAACGCTACATCCTTCATCCCGTGGGATTGAACGTGGGCCAGAAGATTGTGAGCGGTCCTGAAGCCGACATCCTGGTGGGAAACGCGCTGCCGCTGAAGAACATTCCGGCCGGCACCACGATCCACAACATTGAGCTCAAGCCCGGCAAAGGCGCGCAGATGGTGCGCTCGGCCGGTGGATCAGCCCAGCTTGTAGCAAAAGAAGATGAGTACGCGCTGGTGAAACTACCTTCCGGTGAGACCCGCAGAGTCCTGATCGATTGCATGGCGACCATTGGGCAGATTGGCAACGTGGACCACGAAAACGTTTCCATCGGCAAAGCCGGACGCAATATCTGGCTGGGCAAGAAGCCGGTCAATCGCGGCGTAGCCATGAATCCGGTCGACCATCCGCATGGCGGTGGTGAAGGCAAGACCTCAGGCGGACGGCATCCGGTGACCCCGTGGGGCCAGCCGACACGCGGCTATAAAACGCGCAATAACAAGCGGACAGACAAGTTCATTGTCAGCAGGAGACAGAAATAATGGCTCGTTCACTGAAAAAAGGGCCGCATATTGACGGCCATCTGTTGAAGAAGATTGAAGACCTGAACGCGAAAAATGACAAGAAGGTCATTCGTTCATGGTCGCGCCGTTCGACGATTTCCCCGGAAATGGTGGGACATACCATCGCAGTGCACAACGGCAAAAAGTTTATTCCGGTGTACATCACGGAAAACATGGTAGGACACAAGCTGGGCGAGTTCTCCTTCACGCGGATTTTTAAAGGTCACTCGATGAAGGCGGCGGAAGTTTCCGCCAAGCCGGCGGGCATACCGGGTGGTCCGGGAGCGATTGCGCCGTCAGCGCCTCCTTCGAAATAGTAAAGATTGAGAGCATAGGTTAACCGACATGGAATTTACAGCGAAAGCCCGATTCACCCGAGTATCGCCGCAGAAGGCGCGGCTGGTGCTGGACCTGATTAAAGGCCGGCGCGTGGAAGACGCATTGACCACGCTGACTTTTACCAAGAAGCGCATTGCTCCGGCAATTTTTCAGCTGCTGCGCTCGGCGGTGGAGAACGCGAATTACCTGAGCCAGGAAAAAGGCATGGACGTTGACCTGGACCGGCTCTACGTGAAGCACGCCATCGCCAATGAGGGGCCGCGCATGAAGCGTATCCGTCCCGCGCCGATGGGCCGCGCGTTCCGCTACCAGCGGCGGATTTCGCACATGGAAATTGTGCTGGCGGAAAAAGGCGCGGAGAACAAGCAGGGGCTGGCAACGGTGGTCGGCGAAGAAGATGCTGCTCCGGTAAAGACCACGGCTAAGAAGAAAGCGGTTGGCGCCAAGAAGAAATCTGCGGGCAAGAAGAAGACCGCCGCGGCGCGGTAAAGTTTTTAGTAGAAAACAGTTTGCAAGCGCAATCAGTTGCGCGGAAGAAAGATTACAAGAGGTAAATGCATGGGACAGAAAGTCCATCCTTACGGATTTCGGCTGGGATACACCAAGCCCTGGCGGTCGCGCTGGTTCATTGAGAAAGACTACGACAAGCTTCTTCTGGAAGACGTGAAGCTGAAGGACGAGCTGAAGGACAAGCTCAAGTCCGCGGGCGTGAGCTCGGTGGAGATTGAGCGTCCAGGCAACAAGCTGCGGATCATCATCCGTACGGCGCGTCCCGGAATCATCATCGGGCGCAAGGGCGCGGAGATCGACAAGCTGAAGATCGAGCTGCAGAAGCGCACGAACCGCGACGTCTTCATCGATATCCAGGAAGTGCACAAGCCGGAGTTGGACGCCCAACTGGTATCGGAAGGAATCGCGTTGCAGCTGGAAAAGCGCGTAGGATTCCGCCGGGCGATGCGCAAGTCAGTGGATTCGGCGCTGCGCTTCGGTTGCAAGGGAATCAAGGTCCGCGTGTCAGGCCGGTTGAACGGCAATGAAATCGCGCGGTCCGAGTGGTACCTGCAGGGACGTTTGCCGCTGCACACGCTGCGCGCCGACATCGATTTTGGTTTCTCCGAGGCTCGCACCACGTACGGCGTCATCGGCGTGAAGTGCTGGGTTTATAAAGGCGACATTCTGCCGCAGAAAAAGCGGCAGCCTGAGCGCGCGGGCGCGGGAGCATTTTAAGAAAACAGCTTTTAGTCATTAGCTTTTGGCCCTTAGCTGACTATCGAGAGGGTAAGAGCAACGTGAACTAAAGGGCTAATGGCCAAGGGCTAACGGCTGGTACAGAGCTGGAAGCAGCGTAGAAGGAACTCGACGTTATGTTAATGCCGAAAAAAGTTAAGTACCGCAAGCAGCAGCGCGGTCGTATGTGCGGTAAAGCCTGGCGCGGAGGAGAGCTCTCCTTTGGCGATTTCGGGTTGAAGGTCATGGAACCGGGATGGATTACCGACCGCCAGATTGAAGCAAGCCGTGTCGCTATGACGCGTTTTGTGAAGCGCGGAGGCAAGATTTGGATCCGCCTGTTTCCGGACAAGCCCGTAACCAAGAAGCCGGCTGAAACCCGTATGGGCAAAGGCAAGGGCGCGCCGGACCATTGGGTTGCGGTGGTTCGTCCGGGCAAGATCCTGTTTGAAATGGAAGGCGTGAACCGCACGGATGCTCAGGAAGCGATGCGGCTGGCGTCCAACAAACTCGGCTTGCGGACAAAGTTTGTGGCCCGCGCGGATGCGCACTAGAAAATAGCAGCCAGCAATCAGCGAACAAGGCAGGTTTAGCTAAAGGCTAAGGGCTACAGCAAATTGGAATTGTAATCGCAGGCGAGGGTGCCTGCGGTCCAGAAGAATGAAAGAAAGCACAGGCAAGAGTGCCTGTGCCACAAAGAGAAAATCATGGATGTCGAAAAACTGAGAAGTCTGACCGATGCCGAACTGCTGCACCAGCAGCAGGAGCTCAATGACCAGCTCTTCCGCCTCAAGTTCCAGCTCAAGATGGGGCAGACGGAGAGCCTGACCAAGATCCGTGGCTTGCGCAAGGACGTTGCGCGCGTGCATACCGTGATCCGGGAAAAGGAACTGGGCATAGCAGCGCCCAGCAACGGACACAACGCGCCCGCCGCAGCCGATGCCGAGCCAAAACCAAAAGCAAAGACGGCCGCTGCCGGCAAGAGCGCCAAGGAAAAAACCAAGAGTGCCGCAAAGAGCAAGACCGCGAAGCCGGCCAAGAAAAAGATCGCAGCCAAAGCGAGGAAGAAGTAAATGGCAGAAACAACCGAGAAAAAACAAACCAGACGCAGCACCAAGATCGGCCGCGTGACCTCCACCAAAATGAGCAAGACCATCGTGGTGCAGGTCATTATGAAGAAGGCGCATCCGCTCTACCGCCGGGTTGTCGCCAAGTCCAAGAAGTTCTACGCGCATGACGAAAAGAACACGGCGCACGTGGGCGATTTTGTGGAGATTGAAGAGACGCGCCCCATGTCGAAGCTGAAGCGCTGGCGGCTGAAGAACGTGATCCAGAAAACCAAGCTGGTGGGTGGCGAAGAAGCGGCGTCGGAAAGCAGCAGCTAGCATTCAGCCTTCAGCCAGATAAACAGTTTTGGCTAAGAGCTAATAGCTCCAAGAAGAAATTAAGCAAGTCGAGAGCGGTAGTTTTACGTTGCTTTCAAATGAAACGGAGATTTGAACCATGGCAGTCATGATGAGAAGTATTCTCGATGTGGCCGATAACAGCGGGGCGCGCCGACTGCAGATGATCCTGCCGCTGGGCGGACACACCGGCCTGAACGCCAGCCTGGGCGACGTGATTACCGCTTCAGTAAAAGAAGCCTCGCCGGACGGCACGGCCAAGAAGGGCACGGTAGTGAAATGCGTGATCGTGCGCCAGCGCAAGGAGCATCGCCGGCGGGACGGCACCTATATCCGCTTCGATCAGAATGCGGCAGTGCTGATCAATGAAACTGGCGAGCCAATCGGCACGCGCGTGTTTGGTCCTGTGGCCCGCGAACTCAGGGAAAAGAAATTTTTGAAGATTGTTTCTCTGGCGCCGGAAGTTCTGTAAGCGCCCACGCGTAGTAAAGAGCGACAATAAACGGCAAGACAAGATTTTTCCGGCGGATGCAAGGCTGAGGCCGCCCATGGTTGAAGGCAGACAATGCATACAAGAGTCGATATCAAGCGCAATGACACGGTGAAAGTAATCACTGGACGTGACAAAGGCAAGCAGGGACGCGTGCTGAGGGTTTTCCCCGGCACCAGCAAAGTCCTGGTGGAGCACGTAATGATGGTGAAGAAAAACGTGCGCCCGAATCCGCAGCGCAACATCAAGGGCGGAATCGCGGAGCAGGAATCGCCGATCGCCATCTCGAACGTCATGGTGGTATGTCCCAGCTGCGGACCGTCGCGCATTGGACACAAATTGCACGGCAGCCGTCAAGTGCGGATCTGCCGGCGTTGCGATGCGCCGTTGGATAAATAGCTTCTAGCGGTCAGCAATCAGCATCCAGCCACAGAAATTGCTTTGGCTAACGCTGAGAAGTTTGGAAACTTAAGAAGCAGGAAGCGCAGGCGAAGGCGCCTGCGGTCCACAAGAAATTGAGGACCCTACGAACCGGTAACCACTCCGAAACCGTGGGAGAAGGAAACAGAAGAGAAATGGCAACGACAAAAGTAACGGCAAGGCTGAAAGACAAATTCGATAAAGAGATTGCTCCGGCGCTGGCCAAGGAACTGGGCCTGACCAACCCGATGGCCGTCCCGCATCTGCACAAGATCGTGGTAAACATGGGCGTGGGCGAAGCCACCCAGAACACCAAGATGCTGGATCCGCTGGTGCGTGATCTGGGCGAAATCTGCGGGCAAAAGCCGGTTGTGACCAAGGCCAAGAAATCGATTGCGGCTTTCAAGGTCCGTGAAGGCATGGCCATTGGCGCGATGGTGACGTTGCGTGGCACTCGCATGTACGAATTTCTGGACCGCTTGATCAATGTCGCTCTGCCGCGTGTGCGCGATTTTCGCGGCGTTTCGACGAAGTCATTTGACGGTCGCGGCAATTACACGCTGGGCCTGCGCGATCAGCTGATCTTCCCGGAAATCGATTACGCGAAAGTGGACAAACTGAAGGGCATGAACGTAACGATCGTGACCACGGCGCGTGACGACAATCAGGCAAGGGCATTGCTGAAGAGTTTTGGAATGCCCTTTAGGCAGTAGAGCAGCTCTTAGCTATTGGCCATTAGCCTTTGGCTTTGTTTGGAAGATGCAAGCGGTTTCGCTCAACATATTGTTGATTGCAACAACGTAGAGCGAAGCAAAGATTTAGAAGTACTAAAGGCTAATAGCTAAAGGCTAGAGGCCTGAAGTGAAAGCCGAGAGGCCGAGCGAAGGAAAAAGATGGCAACAACAGCAAAGATCGCCAAAACGAACAAGAAACCCAAGTTTTCCACCCAGCACCGCAATCGCTGCAGCATTTGCGGACGGCCACGCGCTTTTCTGCGCAAGTTCGGCCTCTGCCGCCTGTGCTTCCGCGGTCTCGCGCTTAAAGGTGAGATTCCTGGGGTATCGAAGTCGAGTTGGTAGGGAAAAGAAGCTTTTAGCTCTTAGCCTTTGGCCTTTAGCTTGTATGTCGACGGGGAAAGAACATAGTCGAACCGAGCAAGCATAAAGAACTACACAGAGGAGCTTAAGAGTCAAAAGCCAGAGCTAAAGGCTAATGGCCAACAGCTAATGGCTGGTTTGCAGTACGTCACGGCAGGTTCTCCGGCGGAGCCGGAGCAAACGGGTGATGATAAGAGGAGATAAACGAAGATGAGTTTGACCGATCCGGTCGCAGATTTGCTGGCACGCATTCGCAATTCGATCCATGCACGGCACCAGAAGCTTGATATTCCGGCTTCCAAGCTGAAGCTGGAGATTGCGCGCATCCTGAAAGAAGAAGGATATATCGCCAACTTCAAGCCAACAGAGGAAGAAGGCAGAAAAGTCCTGCGCATTTACCTGAAGTATGGGCAGGACAACAATGCCGCTATCGCCAACCTGCAGCGCATTTCGCGTCCCGGCTGCCGCGTGTACGTAGGACGCAATGACATTCCACGCGTTCTCGGCGGGCTGGGTATCAACATCCTGACCACGCCCAAAGGCGTGATGACAGGACGCCAGGCACGCAAGCAGGGCTTGGGCGGCGAGATTCTGTGCGAAGTATGGTAGTTCGCGCCGAAGGCACGAACGGCTTTGGGCCATTGGCTTTTAGCTTTCGGCTTGAGTAATCAGATGCGCGCGGCTCCAGTGAACGTGGAAGCCGTAATGAAAAAGTTGGATCCTCGGCTAGAGGCAAAACGCCAATAGCTATTAGCTAATGGCCAAGGGCTAGAGCCAAAGGCTGAAGACGAAACGGTTGTGGAACTCGAAGCAATGATTGCTTCGGGGGACTCACCAGAAAAAGGAAACAAAATGTCTCGTATCGGAAAAAAACCGATTCCGCTCCCGCAAGGAGTGAAGTTTGAAGTAAAGGGCAACACCGTTGTCGTGAATGGCCCCAAAGGCCAGGTGCAGACGCATCTCCCATCGGGCGTGGAACTGAAGCAGGCGGACGGACACATACTGGTTGCCCGCAAGGACGACCATCATGCGGCTGTCCACGGACTGGCACGCGCTCTGGTGAACAACGCCGTTGAAGGCGTGACCAAGGGCTGGAACCGCGATCTGGAGATCGTCGGCATTGGATATCGCGCGGAGTTGAAAGGCAAGAACACGGTGGTGTTCACTCTCGGCTATTCGCACCCAATTGAATTTCCGCTGCCTACGGGCGTAACGGTTGCCCTGGATCCCAAGCAGACCAAGCTGACCGTATCAGGAATTGATCGGCAAAAAGTTGGGCAAGTCGCAGCGGATATGCGCAGCCTGAGGCCACCGGACCCGTACAAGCAGAAGGGCGTCCGCTACGTGGGCGAGAAGTTGAAGAAGAAGGTCGGCAAGACCGGAGCCAAATAAAAGATCGGGAGATCGGGTGATCGCGCGTGATCGGGTGATCTGAACCCGAAGTCCCAAAGATTGAAGCGTAAGGCTTACAACGAGAGGATGATGGGTGATCCGGAGCGCGAGTGATCCAAATCCGATCACCCGATGAACGGATCACCAGATCACCCGATTGAACGGATAAGGGAAAATAGAATTTTGATCGTGGCGCTCAATAGCACTACGAAGCAAAGGGTAAAAACATGATTCCAGATAGTTCAAAAGATAAAACACGCCGGCGGATTCACCAGCGGTTGCGGAACAAGCTTTCCGGATCGACGGAACGTCCACGGCTGAACGTGTATCGCTCACTCAACCACATTTACGTGCAGGTGATTGATGACATGTCCGGCACCACGCTCGCTTCAGCCAGCACGGTTAAGGGCAAAAAAGGCGGCAAGAAGACGGGCGGCAACGTGGCCAGCGCCAAAGAAATCGGCAAAGAGATTGCGCAGCGGGCGCAGGAAAAAGGAATCAAGAAGGTAGTTTTTGATCGTGGCGGATATCTGTACCACGGGCGCATCAAGGCGCTGGCGGATGCCGCGCGTGAAGCAGGTCTGGAGTTCTAAATAAAATGGCAATCGCAACCAAGAAAAAGCTCGACGCCGGCAACTACCAGTTGAAAGACCAGGTAGTGGCCATCAACCGCGTGACCAAGGTGGTCAAGGGCGGCAAAAACATGTCATTCGCGGCGCTGGTCGTAGTAGGCGATCCAAGTGCGGGCGTGGTCGGATATGGTTCCGGCAAAGCCAAGGAAGTGCCGCAGGCCATCCGCAAGGGAATTGAATCGGCCAAGAAAAACCTGATGCGGGTCAACCTGAGCAAGACTTCAATTCCGCATGCCGTGCTGGGAACGTTTGGTTCCGGCCGTGTGTTGCTCAAGCCCGCTCCGGAAGGAACAGGCGTAATCGCCGGCGGCGCGGTGCGCGCGGTGATGACCTCTGTCGGCGTGCAGAACGTGCTGACCAAATCGATTGGCACCGCCAATCCGCACAACGTGATTAAAGCCACGTTTGATGCGCTGTTTAAACTTCGCGACCGCCAGGACGTGGCCACACTGCGCGGAAAGTCGCTGCAGGAGCTGTAAAATGACGGCAGAGAAAAAGACAATTCGACTTCAATATGTGCGCTCGAAGATTTGTACGCCAGTGAAACACAAGCTGGTGGTGAAAGGGCTGGGCTTTACCCGGCTTTATCAGGTAGTGGAACGGGAAGACACGCCGTCAATTCGCGGCATGGTCGCTAAGGTTCCGCACCTTGTTCAGATCTTAGAGAAGTAGATTTGGTAAATGGGTAATTTGGTAATTGGGTAAATTGCCAAATCAAAGACAGGGAAACCGAGTACTCATCGCAGCTAAGCCAGCGATGATTGCGCAAAAGGAAATCAAGTGCCAACGAATTTATCGAACTTACGGCCTCCCAAGGGCGCCACGTCGAACAAGAAGCGCGTGGGCCGGGGCATGGGCAGTGGAATGGGAAAGACTTCAACGCGCGGCCACAAAGGCCAGCGTTCCCGCTCAGGCTCGCGCATGATGCGCGGTTTTGAAGGCGGCCAGATGCCATTGCATCGCCGCTTGCCCAAGCGCGGGTTTACCAACATCTTCCGCGTGGAATACCAGGTAGTAAACCTGGACCGCCTTGTGGAACTGGGCGAAAAGAACATTACCCCGGAACTCCTGATCAAGAATGGCGTAGTACATAAGAACGATCTGATCAAGGTGCTGGGCGATGGCGAACTGAAGACGGCGCTGACCGTACAGGCGCATAAATTCTCCAAGTCGGCGGAAGAAAAGATTACCAAGGCCGGCGGCAAGATTGAGATTATTGGCGGCGCTGCCGTTGCGGCCGCGACCAAGGACGAACCCCAGTCGGGCAAAAGCAAGGCACCTTCGAAACTAAAGAAAAAGGTGACCTAAATGTTCGAGAAGCTGGCGAATATCTTTCGAGTTCCTGACCTGCGCAAGCGCGTGCTGTTTACGCTGGGCATGCTGGCGGTCTATCGCCTGGGTTCGCACATTCCCACGCCGGGCATCAATACTTCCCAGTTGGAGAAAGCTTTTCAGCAGCAGAGCGGCGGATTGCTGGGCTTCTATGACCTCTTCAGCGGCGGCAACCTGCGCCGTCTTACGATTTTTGCTCTGGGCATCATGCCGTACATCACGGCATCGATTATTTTGCAGCTGCTCACGGTGGTTTGGGAGCCGCTGGCAAGGCTGCAAAAAGAAGGTGACCTGGGTCGGCGCAAGATTACCCAGTGGACACGCTATCTCACGCTGATTCTTTCCGTGCTGCAGAGCATGGGAATCGCCTTTACGCTGCAGGCGCAGAAGTTTGTCCTGAACCCAGGACCGTCGTTCATCCTGATGACGATTATCACCCTGACCACGGGCAGCATCTTCATTATGTGGTTGGGCGAGCAGATCACGGAACGCGGCGTGGGCAACGGCATGTCATTGCTGATTTTCGCCGGCATTGTCGTCGGTTTGCCCAAGGCCGTAGTTGATCTAGCGCAAAAAGCGCGCTCATCAGCCTGGGGAAGTTTTACCGTTCCAGCTCTGCTGATCCTGGTTGCGATCATGGTGCTGGTGGTGGCGTTCATCGTCTTCATGGAACGCTCAGAGCGGCGCATTCCGGTGCAGTATGCGAAGCGCGTTGTAGGACGCCGCATTATGGGCGGCCAATCAACTCACTTGCCTTTGCGCGTGAATTCAGGCGGCGTGATGCCGGTAATTTTTGCTTCATCGCTGCTCAGCATTCCGCAGATGCTTACGCTTTCCAACGCCTTTAAGCCGGGCGGAACACTGAACCGCTACTTTGGTGGCACCATGGAGCAGCTCAAGTGGGGCGAGCCTCTTTACACGCTGCTTTATGCTGTAGGCATCATCTTCTTTGCTTATTTTTATGTTTCCATTGTGTTCAATCCGTCGGACGTGGCGGACAACATGCGGAAATACGGCGGCTTTATTCCCGGCATACGTCCCGGCCATCGCACGCGAGACTACATCAATGACGTGCTGACGCGTGTGACGCTGGTGGGTGGGTTGTACCTGATCCTGATCTCGTTAATTCCGGAGTGGATGATTGCCGGAATCCATCTTGATCACATACCGTGGATTGGACCGAAGATATTCAGCGGCCTGCCGACGTGGGTGCTGCACGGTTTGAACGTGAACTTTTACTTTGGCGGCACATCGCTGCTGATTGTGGTGGGTGTGGCCATGGACACGGTGAACCAGATTGAATCACAACTGGTTATGCGCCACTATGAAGGCTTTACTTCTCGCAGCGGACGCGTCCGCGGCAGAAGGCTCTGGGGTTAAGCGGAATTTCCGGCCGGCAACGGTGTTGACGCTATGAGCGGAAAAAACATACCTGTCGGCCCAATCGTCCTGCTGGGAGCACCCGGAGCAGGCAAAGGTACACAGGCGAAGTTGATTTCCGGACATTACGGGATTCCCCACATTTCCACCGGGGACATTCTGCGGGACAACGTGGCCCGAGGCACAGAGCTGGGCAGGAAAGCGAAAAGGGTCATGGAGCGGGGCGACCTGGTGTCCGATGACCTGGTAAATGGGATGGTTGCGAACCGGATCAAGCAGCCGGATTGTTATCGAGGGTTTGTATTAGATGGGTTTCCGCGGACGGTAGCGCAGGCGGAATGGCTGAATCGAGAGTTGGCGGCGAAGGCAGGAGAGAAGAGGCCGACGGTTGTGGTAGACGTTGAGGTAAGTTATAATCAATTACTGCAACGGCTTACAGGCCGCCGTACTTGTCCTGTCGACGGCAAGATTTACAACATCTATCTCCAGCCGCCCAAAACTGAAGGCGTTTGCGACACCTGCAGCACCCAGTTGTTCCAGCGCGTTGATGATACGGAAGTGGTTATATCTGAGCGTTTGAAAAGCTATGAGCGCCAGACGAAGCCTCTGGAAGAGTATTACCAGAAGCATGGACGTTTGCGCCGCGTCAACGGAGATCAACCTGTTGAAAAGGTCACGGCGGAGATGTTTCGCGCGATTGAAGGCGGTGCGGCCGCGGCGACCACCGAGTAAGTGAACTGAGCGTAGTTCAAGTAAGAGCGTAGTTGAAGTAAGAATGATTAATTGCAAATCACAATCTGAACTGGCAAAAATGAAGCGCAGCGGGCAAATCGTCCGCCAGGTGCTGGATGCCGTAAAGGCCTTGGTGGCTCCCGGTGTTTCCACCATGGACCTGGAAAATGCCGCAGAAGAGAAGATTCGCGAGTTCGGGGCCAAGCCTGCATTCAAGGGCTATTGCGATTATCCCTGCGTGCTGTGCACGTCAGTGAACAATGAAATCATTCACGGTATTCCGTCAGAAAAGCGCGTGCTGAAGGAAGGGGATATCGTTTCCATCGATTGCGGCGTAGTGCTGGATGGCTATTATGGCGACTCAGCCATCACCGTTCCGGTGGGCAAGGCGATTGCGCCGGAATTGCAAAAGCTGCTTGACGTAACGGAAACGTCGCTGAAGAAAGCCATTGCCGAAGTCAGGCTGGGTAAGACCGTTGGCGACGTGGGCGCGGCGGTGCAGGAATACGTTGAGGCCAATGGCTTCAGCGTGGTGCGCGAGTTTGTAGGACACGGAATTGGAACGCGGCTGCACGAAGATCCGCAAGTCCCGAACTTTGGCACACGCGGACATGGTACGCGCTTGCGTGAAGGCATGGTGATTGCCATTGAGCCGATGGTGAATATCGGCAAGCCGGGAGCGCGTGTTCTGGATGATAAGTGGACTGCAGTGACCGAAGACGGCAGCTATAGCGCGCATTTCGAGCACACCGTGGCAGTAACGCGGAATGGCCCGCTGGTGCTGACCGAGTAAGAAGCTGCTGGAAGAACGGTCCTTCAGGCCCGCATCAAGAAGATTCGAGGGATCTCCATATCGAGACTCTCAAGGAGCTAGGTGAGCAAAGAAGACGCGATTGAGGTGATGGCAACGGTGCTTGAGCCGCTGCCGAATGCCATGTTCCGGGTGGAACTGGAAAACAAGCATCAGGTGCTGGCACACGTTTCCGGCAGAATGCGCAAGAACTTTATACGCATCCTTCCCGGCGACAAGGTCGCGGTGGAACTCTCACCTTACGATCTCACTCGCGGACGTATTGTGTATCGGTACAAATAAGAAGCACAGGCAAGAGTGCCTGCGCCACATGGGAACCAGAAAATTATGAAGGTCAGAGCATCAGTAAAGAAAATTTGCGACAAGTGCAAGATCGTGCACCGTAAGGGCGTGGTGCGTGTGATCTGCGAGAACTCGAAACATAAACAGAGACAAGGTTAGTTATCGGGATCGGGATGAAGGCCCTTTGCGGCTGTAAACCGATCGACACTTGAATTAAAGGGACGGGTGAAGCGCGAAGAGAGTGCTGTCCCGCGCGAACGGAGCGCGAGGGCGGAGCAGCGAAGCGCGGCGGAGCCCTCAGGAGAAAAGTCTTATGGCACGCATTTCAGGCGTTGATCTTCCGCGCAACAAGCATGTGAACATCGCGCTTACGTATATCTATGGCATCGGCAACTCGCGTTCCACGCGGCTTCTGGAAACCGCGAAGGTCGAGCCCATGAAGAAGGTCCAGGACCTGAACGAGGACGAAGTCAACCGCATCCGCCAGGCCATTGAGGCTGAAGGGGACGTGGAAGGTGATCTGCGCAAAGACATCTCCATGCACATCAAGCGGCTGATTGAAATCGGTTCGTATCGCGGCTATCGTCATCGCCGCAACCTGCCGGTGCGCGGACAGCGCACACACACAAATGCGCGCACCCGCAAAGGCCCGCGCAAAGGCACGGTCGCAAACAAGAAGAAGACAGCGTCAAAAACATAGAGACCGGCTATTGGTATTTGGCCTTTGGCTCTTGGCTTATGAAATTGATGGCCGATGCGACATTGCAAGGCCGATAGAGAACAGGATTTAAATTATGGCAAAAGCAACAGCGGCACCGGGCACCGGCGCTACCGGAACCAAAGGCAAGAAAAAAGTTTTCAAGAAGAAAGAACGCAAGAACGTTCCGCACGGCGTGGCGTTCATCCAGGCGTCTTTCAACAACACCATTGTGACCATCACGGATAGTGAAGGTAAGACTCTGGCGTGGAAGAGCTCCGGCTCGCTGGGTTTCCGCGGATCGCGCAAAGGCACGCCATTTGCTGCGCAGCAGGCGGCAAGCAACGCCGCCAGCCAGGCCCGCGATCATGGCATGCGCTCTGTTGAAGTGCGGGTGAATGGCCCGGGATCGGGGCGAGAGTCGGCCATTCGCGCTCTGGCCGCCGCCGGTCTGGACGTGAAGACGATTAAAGATGTCACGCCGATTCCGCACAATGGATGCCGGCCACCAAAGAGAAGGCGCGTCTGAGATCTGGTGATCGCCGCCATCCGGTGATCGGGTGATTTGCTTTTAGTTTTCGACCACCCGATGGACCGATCACCCGATGAACCGATTGTTAATTCGGATCGGGAAGAAAGGGTAGCCACCCCGTAAACCGATCGACAACCGAAAGCAGGAGAAAAGAAATGGCACGTTATAAAGGTGCAGTATGCCGCCTTTGCCGTCGCGAAGGCATGAAATTGTTCTTAAAAGGGGCCAAGTGTTTTACTGACAAGTGCCCCGTGGAAAAGCGCAACTTCGCTCCCGGCCAGCATGGCAAGGACCGCAAAGCCAAAGTCGTAGGCTATGGCTTGCAACTCCGGGAAAAGCAGAAGACCAAGCGCATGTATTTCACTCTGGAAAACCAGTTCCGCAACTACTTTGAGAAAGCCGCGCGCAAGCCGGGCGTAACCGGCGAGCTGCTCCTGCAACAGCTGGAGCGCCGGCTGGACAATGTGGTTTACCGGCTGGGATTCGCCACATCGCGCCGCCAGTCGCGGCAGATTGTTCGCCACGGCCACATTGACGTGAATGGACGCCGCGTGAACATTCCATCATTCCAGGTGAGCGCCGGGGACGAGATCCAGGTGCGCGATAAGGCCAAGAAATTCACGGTGATTGAGGGTGCGCGCGATTATTCGAGCCATCAGCCTGTGGTCGGATGGCTGGAAGTGGACCGCGACAACCTGAAGGGCCGCGTTTTGTCTCTGCCGAAGCGTGAAGACATCAATGCCCCGGTCAACGAACAGCTGATTGTGGAACTGTATTCGAAGTAGAGCTACTGGCTTTTAGCTGGTAGCTTCTAGCCGGGAGAAGGCCGCGAGGCCGGTTTTCGGCATGATGAATCAGGGAAGGGAGTTAGAGCATCAAATAGACTCCGACTTGATTCATCCATTTAAAAATTAGATTAGCCAGGAGCTAATGGCCCACAGCCGCTAGCTCCGCAATTGCCCGCACCAGAACAGCCTTGTGGCCTCCCAGCCGCATGCGCCAAACGGAGCGGAGTTGAAAGGACAAAAAAAGCACATGGTTCTATGGAGAGGTTTCCAAAAACCCAAGCGTCTTGCCACCGATACAGAGACGCTCACCGATAAATATGGCCGCTTTTACGCCCAGCCTTTTGAGCGTGGATTCGGCACCACCATTGGCAACGCCCTGCGGCGCGTGCTGCTGTCTTCCATTGAAGGCGCGGCTGTAACCGCCGTAAAGATTGAAGGCGTGCTGCATGAATTCCAGTCGATCCCCGGCGTGGTGGAAGACGCAACCGACATCATCCTTAACCTGAAGCAGGTCCCGTTCAAGCTGAACGGCGACGGTCCGAAAGCTATTTACCTGAAAGCCGAGCAGCCGGGCGTGGTGACCAGCGCCATGATTGAGGCTGATGGCGACGTGGAAATCCTGGACAAAAATGTTTACATCGCCACGGTTTCTGAAGGCGGCAAGCTGGACATGGAAATGCGCCTGAAGCGCGGCCGCGGCTATGTGGCTGCCGACAAGAACTTTGACGAAGACCTCGGCCTTGGTTTTATCCCCATCGATTCAGTCCATTCCCCCGTGCGCAAGTGCAATTACACGGTGGAAGCGGCCCGCCTGGGACAGATTACCGACTACGATAAGCTCGATATCGAAATCTGGACCAATGGCTCTATCGCCCCGGCTGACGCACTTGGCCTGGCGGCGAAGCTGCTTAAAGACCACATGACCATCTTCATCAACTTTGAAGAAGAGTTGGAGACGGAATCGCGTGGCGAAGATAAGCCGCTGATCAAGAATGAGAACCTGAACCGGTCTGTGGAAGAGCTGGAGCTTTCCGTGCGCAGCTACAACTGCCTGAAGAATGCGAATATCCAGTCGATTGGCGAGCTGGTGCAGAAGACGGAAGCGGAGATGCTCAAGACCAAGAACTTCGGCCGCAAGTCGCTCAATGAAATCAAGGAAATTCTTGCTACCATGGGGCTCTCTCTGGGCATGAAGATCGACGATCAGGGCAACGCCGTTCCCGGACCCACCAGCCAGATGCCATCCGCAGTGCCTATGGGTGGCGGCGGCGGACTGGATGAAGGCGGCGACGGGCAGGAATTTTAGAGAAAATTGGTAATCGGGTAGTTTGGTAATTGAGTAATTTAAAAATCTCAATTCCTGACTCAATTACCAAATTACGAAATCACTCAATTACCGGATCTGAAGGAAACTGACATGCGTCACCAGAGACACACGAAAAAACTCGGACGTAACACCAGCCATCGGCGCGCGTTGCTGCGCAACCTGGTGACCTCGCTCATCATGGAAGAGCGGCTTGAAACCACGCCGGCCAAGGCCAAAGCCATGCGTCCGCACGTGGAAAAACTGATCACCCTGGGCAAGCGTGGAGACCTTTCCGCGCGGCGCCTGGCCGGCAGCTACCTGATGACGCGTGAATCAGTCAGCCGCCTGTTTGAAACTGTTGCGCCGCGTTTCGGCGACCGCAGCGGCGGTTACCTGCGCATCATCCACAAAGGCTGGCGGCAGGGCGATGGCGCTGCAACCTGCTACATCGAGTTGCTGGGCAGTGAGAAGGTGATTGAGGCCAAGCGCGCCAAGCGGGCGGAGATCCGCACCAAGCGCCAGGAAGAAGTCCGCAAGCAGATGGAAGAAGAGCAGGCAGCGGCGGCCGCGGAACAGGGCGGCGACGAAGAGAAGAAGTAACCGTTCAACCTCAGCTAGTTTTCAGAAGCGCTCTTTTGGGCGCTTTCTTTTTTGGGCGAAACGTCTTCCTGATCGCATGCCGGGACCCGGGCTGGATAGTAAAAGTTCGTCTTCCGGTGGGTGTATGCAGCATCGCCGCGGAACTGTACCTTCCATTTGTGCGTCCTGCTCACGCCGGAAGGCACCTTAACGTCAAGAAGGTACCCGGCCCAGGCAAAACGGATAAGCGAAGGAACATAAACACTCAGCAGGCCGCCAGTTTCCTCCGTCATGCGTTGCAGCACCATCTTTTCCAGCCCGTGATTGTCCCACATAAAGTCGCGCTCCACGCGGCTGCCTTGTGTTCGGCGCATCATGAACAGGCGCATTTGATTGGCGATAAATTCTTTCTCCACGCTTTCCGGCGAATGGTGGCTCGCGTCATCATACGGATCGCCGACAAGCAAGATGGTATCGCCCGGCTGGTGCGGCCCAAACAGGGCCAACGCTTCATGCAGGGCGTCCCACAGCGCAACGCGTTTGCCCAGCGGAGGAGCGCCTTCTACCACTTCATTGATGGCGGCGGTCCGCATCTCCGGTTCAGCGGAGAAGCCTTTGGTGAAGGTAGCTTTTTCGGCAAAGACACCGAAAGCGACGGGCTTGCCCGCCGGCGCTTGCCTTGCCTGCTTAGTCACGGTGTTGACCAGATCGGCAAGTTTTTCATTCCTGGCTGAGCCCTCGGTTTGCAGAAGGATCAAGAGGCGATTGTCAAAATCACGGCTGGCATTTTCCACGGGTAGCTTTTTGCCGTTGATTTTTACTTCCAAGTCCTGTGTTTTGAGCGTCTCAATCTCGTCTTTGGTGGGTTGATCATAAAACGAGGCTAGCACAGTGACCTTGCATTCCTGCGCCAGGCCGCCGGTGGAAAGTAGAAGCGCAAAAAATCCTATGACAAGGCGCTGCATGGGGACACCTCACAGCACACTAAAATACTCCAGAATGAGAAGCGCTGCTGGAAAAAAGTTAGATGTCAAAAATACGAGTTGACAAGCGGCTGCACGGAGCAGCTAGTAACTGGTAAATAGCAATTAGCCAAAGCCGCGTAACAATCACCTACGGTGAGCCGGGCCTTTTGCCGCAAATGAACGCGAAAAGGCAAGAATTTTGCTACGGATTCGTCCATTTCACTTGGAGCTTTCTCGCGCCACGAGGCATCTTTGATTCTCCCAAAACGGAAAACTTTCCTGTTTGAATGATTGCCTTGGGACTACTCTGCAACGCCCTGTCGAGGATATGTTTTAACTCTTCATGTCTCACAGCGTCTTGTGGCAAAGCGGGATGTGATTCGCTTTTAGTCTTGCCGGTATGAAAAGCGACTTCCCATCGGCACCAGATTTCCCAGTCTTCCATAGCCAGGCGGAAGGTCGGTTCATCAATGGGTGTGAGACGGTACATGTCTGAGTAATCATCGCTGGCTGAATCGAAAATGCGCTCGTAAAAATGTGGTTTGCCCTAAAAGTTAGCGATTCCCTTGAGAGGACCATCGTAGTAGTCGTTTACTGTGAAAACCGTTTCATTGCCCGGTGCAAGATCGTCAGACTTGTGAGCAGAGGCCATGCTATCTGGAAACCACTTTCTGTTTTTCCAAAATGTTCACCAGTCGGTCCACCCAGCCTTGGTCGACATCGAGCAGGTATTCGGCGGAGAGTAGGTCGGCGATTTCGGCCGTGCTGCGATGGCCGTCCATAAAGTTCACTGCTTCAAAGCTGATTAACGCGAAGTTTGGCTTGGTAGCCAGGCCTTCAGAGTCGCTGGCGAAACGGGCTTCTTGCTCGGCGAGCCACTTGGCATCTTCGGGACTCGTACTTTCAAAGACAGTAGCATCGAGCGGAAGAAGCGTGAGCCGGTGCGGGCCTTTCGTCGGAAGCTTATAGGTGTCACAGATGCTTACGTTCTTAAGGTTGGTCTCGTACAGAAAGCAAACCGGGATTGAGAGGTCATATTCCGTTCTTTTGATTGCCCGTTGGGAACCAGCGATTCGAGCGACGGCGAGGCGCTGGCTGAACTTTGTAGTCTGCAATGGTACCCAGATATCTTGCTGCTGTTGCCATTCCTGCGGTCCCGCAGCAGCGATCCAGAACGCCGTCGCGCTGGCGAAAACGCCCACGCGCCGGAACTCACTCGCGTCTGTTTTGTCAATCTTATCTTCGCTGGTGTGGTGCGTCCAATCGGGATCGTGGCCGAACATGGTAGCAGGAATTCCAAGGCCGAGAAACACGTCGTGATCGCTGCCCTGAGCATACGAAATGGCTTCAGGTTGCCAATAATCGCGCGTGCCGGTTTGAGCATACAAATCAGCTTCACGAGTCTGCGCCATTACATCTGAGAGCAGCCCGTCGAGAAATGAAGGTACAGAATCTGGCGCTTTGGTGAAATAGAACCGCGAGTTGGTTTTGACCGTGTCCTCGCCAACCATGTCCATGTTGATATTGGCAACGACGCATGACTTTCCGGGATGAACCGCATACTTCGGCTGCTTACGGGCATCGTCCCATGGCGAGTCGCAGCGGCGCGCTTCCGGATGATTGCTGATATAAGCCAGCGTGCCGAAGTATTCCGGCACCCACATGAAGTGAATCGTGATTTTGGGGGGAGCAAGCTTCTTTTCCCAAATGAGCTTCTGCAACGTGCGCGCGGCTTCCATCATGGCGCCCGAGCCGGAGGCGTTGTCATTTGCGCTCCACTTGGGATGGTCTAGATGTCCTGTGATCAGGATTTCGCGCTCCGGGTGTTCCGTTCCACGGATATAGGCGTGAACGAGCGTCAGCTTGCCCGGGCCCAGCGTGGCGTCAATCTTGCCATGCACCCGCACCGCGCCCTGCTTCATCAGGGATCTCAGCATGTCATATTGATTGCGTGAAATCTGGAAGCCGCTGCTGGTTTTATCGAGTTCTTCAGCGCGCAGCCAGATGCCGTTATAGCGAATCATATCCGGATGATCAGGTCGGTCGCCGGCTGCGGGATAAATCACAACGCCGACAGCGCCGTGCTTTAATACCGTTTCGCGCACGACGTTGGCGGCGTAGCCGGATGCAAGAGCGACTTTGCCGTGAACATCGATGCCTTGATAATCCGCGTCCGAGGTGCCGCTGCCGACATCCACTAGTTCGCCTGACCATTCGCCACCTTTGGAATAGGTGGAGACGCACATGGGCACGTCTGCATAGCGGCAGAGCATAATGGGCCTGAAGTCTTTTGCGGCGGCAGCGTTCTCAGCCTTTACTTGATCAACCCAAAGCTCGCCGCCGCGCATGTCCCAGCCCATAGGCGAAATGTAGGTGCCGTATTTTGTTTTCCCGTCGGAAACGAATTGTTCGATCTTTGCATCAATGTCTGCGGCTTTCAGGCGGGGCAGAACGACTTGTTCGGCTACAGCGGACATCATGGGGCTGCCCTGGATGCGGTGGTATTCGATGATACGTCGGGTGTTCTCCTGCGCGGCTTCGCCGGAATATTCATTGGCGATAGCGTCAAATGTTTTTTGATCGACCAGGTGCTGGGCGGAGGCGAGAAGCGCGGTGAAGCAGAGGCACAGGCGCAGAAAGATTTTCATGCCGATGAGAGTACAGGAAAGCAGTCGATTCAAACAGACTGGTGAGGCACTGAGACGTTTTTTTATTGGCGCTCCGCTTCGCTGCGCGCCTGCCTTCGGCAGAGTGGAATTGAGCTGTGGAACCTCTGATCGGCACGACTCCGCTGCCCTTGCTCACTCCGTTCGCGCGGGCAAAACGCTAAACTCGTGCCCTGTTAGGTGTACTGTCCTTCAAGAGTAACTTGGACAGACAATTAGAGACGAAGGTTCCAGAAGGTTCGTGGTTCGCTTGGTGTCAACATCGGTTCTGGTCCCGATGCTCTAGCGGAGCCGGTCCCTCACCACTCGCCTTCGGCAAGCCTCAGGCTCGGGATTCGGGATGGCATGTCGTGGTGTGGGCTGCTGCTATTCAGGAACGAGTTCAAAGAGTGAGAAATTGTTTTTATTTGCTAGCCGCGAATGAAATTTGTTGGCCCTAATAAATGCGAAGAACGCGAATTCAGGAAAAATGACTTTTGGGCCCATTTCACTTGGCAAAACCTACGCAGAACAAGTTTCATTCTTGAGATTCGTGTTTATTCGCGAAATTCGCGGCCCGGATTCCTGCCATTTGTCCGGGAACATCTCGCACGGTTGAAGTGTCAATTACTCCAGCGCGCAGAACTCAAGAGGGATCGCTAACGCGGCCCCGGATGAAGGAGCCAAGCCATGTCAATGATGGTTGGAGCGCGCAACACGCAGTCGAGTGAGATTAATGTCACGCCGCTGATCGATGTTCTATTGGTCCTGCTGATTATTTTTATGGTCGTCCTACCAGAACACAAGTGGGGCGAGAAGACTTTAATCCCACAGCCGAGCGCGGAGAGCATGGAGAGGAATCCTCCGTCGCCAATTGTCATCCAATTAAAAGACGTGGGTGAAAGCAAACGGCCAGTGCTGAAGATCAATCAGGAGGAAATTTCCTGGGACACTCTGGAATCGCGGCTGATGGCCGCGTTTAAATTCAGGATTGATCACGTCGGTTTTGTGAGAGCCGATCCAGAGGTCGATTTTGAATATGTTGCGCAGGCCGTGGACATCACACATCATGCCGGGGCTGATCGGATAGGGCTGCTAGGGAAATAAGTTTAATACCTGAAGGATCGGAAAAATCGTTTCACGAGATTTCGGCGGAACTATCTGTAAATAAGAGAGTTGCAGGGCCTCAAAATCCGCAAATATGGGCCGTTCATCGGCATAGACACGTTGTTTTTTGCGAGTATTGGGCGTATTATTAAGAAGTTGTAGCTGGTTTCGGCTCAGGCCGGAAGAGGGGCTCCATCCCAAACAAGCGAAAGGCGTGCCTGTCTGGGGACCCCGGGTCTGGGTGGGTTAGATGTCCCCAATTCGGCGAACGTACCAGTGGGCGGATTGCCCACTTTTATTTTGGGGTCATTAGTTTTGGTCGCTTCGCAACAGTTTTGGTCGCTTCGCGACAAACCGCTTGATTTTGATCAGACGTAAAAGATATTAAAGCGCTTGTGGCGGCGCAACTCGGCGGAGACAGGCCGAGTTGCTGATTGAGTAAGTCGGCCTCGACGTTTTGTTAATGGAAGCACAGTTCGGAAGTGGATGGCAGCAGATCTCAACACAATTCGCGAAATTGCTGGCCGGGTGGCCACGGCACAAGGGCTTGAAGTTGTGGATGTGGAACTACGAGGCGGCGGCAAAGCGCGCACCTTAAGAATCACCATCGACAAGCCGGAAGGCGTAACGCACGAAGATTGCGCCATGGTCAGCCGGGATGTTTCGACCATCCTGGACGTGGAAGATGCAGTAAGTGGCCCGTCGTACACGCTGGAAGTTTCTTCACCGGGGCTGGACCGGCCGTTGAAGAGGGCGGAAGATTACCGGCGCTTTACCGGAAGCAGGTTAAAGCTGACGACGCGCGAGCCGGTAAACGGCAACAGGCATTTTGAAGCGCGGTTGCAGAGATTTGAAGAAGGCAAGCTGATTCTGGAAACGATTCCGGGCAAGAAAAAGCCGAAGCCGGGACACGCGCAGCCAACGCAACAGTTTGAGATCGATATGGCGAACGTGGAAAAGGCCAATCTGGTGCCGGAGATTTAAGAAATTCCTGGTATTCGCGTGATCGGGCGCCGGAATTGGATATGCGATCCCCGGGGTTGAACGTTGTAAGTCCTTTGGAATCCTAATTGAGGGTACCGGGGGTGGGGCATCGAATCGGTACAGGCGGAAACTGGCAAATCGGAAGTTTTAAGACGGAATTCATAGGGAAGAAATAAGTTTATGGCGAGTGAGATTTATAACGTTATTGACGCCCTGAGCCGGGAAAAGGGCATTGACCCGCAGATTGTGGTGAGCGCGGTGGAAGACGCCATAGTTGCGGCCACCCGCAAGAAGGAAAAGAGCCAGGAAAATCTCAAGGGCGAGCTGGACAAAGAATCCGGCATGATCCGCGTGTATGCGGTGAAGAGCATTCTGCCGTCGGAAGACGACATTGAAGATCCGCAGCTGGAAATCTCCCTGGATGAAGCCAAAGCGATTGATCCCAACGCCGAAGTGGGCGGTGAAGTACGCTTTCTGAAATCGACGGAAGGGCTGGGACGCATTTCCGCGCAGATTGCCAAGCAGATCATTTTCCAGAAAGTCCGCGAAGCCGAGCGCGATACGGTTTACAACGAATACATTGGGCGCGTTGGGGAAGTTTTGAATGCGACGGTAAAACGCATTGAAGGACCAGACGTGATCTTTGACATTGGCCGGGCTGAAGCTCGCATGTCGAAGAAAGAGCAGTCGCGGCTGGAATCATTTTCAGTAGGCGAGCGCGTACGGGCCGTGCTGGTACGGGTGGACAAGAACTCCAAGGGGCCTGCTGTTGTTGTTTCGCGCGCCGCGCCGGAGCTGGTGCAAAACCTGTTTCAGACGGAAGTGCCGGAAATTTATGACGGCACAGTCCAAATCAGGGCCATTGCCCGGGAAGCCGGTGAGCGCACCAAGATTGCCGTGATGTCGCGCGATAAGGACGTGGACGCGGTAGGCGCATGCGTTGGAATGAAAGGCATGCGGGTGCAATCAATTATCCGCGAGCTGCGCGGGGAAAAGATCGACATTATCGAATACCACGAAGATCCGGTTACGTTCGCGGAGAAAGCTCTGCAACCTGCCAAGGTAAGCCGCGTGACCGTGGTGGACCAGGCGGACAAGCACCTTGAAGTTGTGGTGGATGACAGCCAGCTCTCTCTTGCCATCGGTAAGAAAGGGCAGAACGTGCGGCTGGCGGCCAAGCTGCTGGGCTGGAAGATCGACATTAAGAGCGAAGAAGAGAAGCGCCAGGAAGTGGAACAGCAGATGGAATCGCTGACCACGCAGCAATCCACGCCGCTGGCAAACGTTACGGACCTTGGCGAGGCATTGATCGGCAAGCTGAGCGAGGCGGGCATTTCCACCGTGGAAGCCCTGGCTGACATGACGCCTGAGCAGCTGGAAGAAGTGCCCGGCGTAGGCCCCAAAACAGTGGAAAAAATCAGCATTGCGGTGAATAATTACTTCTCTACCCTTGAAACAGGCGCCGTGGCTGCTACCCCTGAAGCAGGTGAACCTGCAGCTGTGGAAGGCGGAGAGGCCGCTGAGCCAGTGGCAGAAACCGCGCCCGCTGAAGATGCGACACAGGTCGCAACACAGGATGCAACAAGCGGAAATGCGGAAGCGGTAGAGACAGAGCAAGCCAGTGAATCGGCGGCGGTTATGGGGAACGCGCCTGACGCAGAAGCAGCGGAAATCCATGCGGCTGGCGCAGATTTATCCGCAGAGGCAGCATCGGCGGAGCCGGCAAAGCCGGATGAAAAATCGGAAGAAGAACTTTCGTAGTGAGATTCAAGGCAAAAACCGTGAGGTCATTATGATCGCGTAACAGGTACTTGGAGGCAACAGAGAGCGGATGAAAATTCGAATCAATGATCTGGCCAGAGAGCTTGAAGTGAAGGCCAAAGTAATTCTGGATATCCTGCCGGAAGTGGGCGTAACTGAGAAGAAAACCCACTCAAGCTCGATTGAGGAAGATGAAGCGGTACGGGTACGAAAGCATTTTTCGGCCAGATCCGGCTCGTCTTCGCGGGAAAGAACGTCCGCGACAGAGGTCAAACCGAAAATCGACCTCTCCAAGATTTCCAAGCCTGGTGACGTAGCACGGCTGCTCAGAGAACGAGAGCAGCAGCAACAGCATCCGCCCGCGCCTGCGGCCAAAGCGCCTGCCGTTACGGCGCCACCCGCTGCTCCTCCGACGCCCGTAAAAACAGCGACGCCCGCGGCAGCTCCGGCATCGGCAGAAAAGCCAGCCGTTGTAATGCCCAAACCGGCTGTTCCGGCAGCGGAAAGAAGTGTTGTGGTTACACCTTCCGTGGTTAAGCCGCCCGCGCCGGCAGTGGTTGCGCCTCCACCGGTTGAAAAACCAGCCGCTCCGCCCGCAGTAGTGGTCACGCCACCTGCACATCCTCCAGCAGTGGTGGTTACGCCACCTCCAGCGGCAGCGCAAAAGCCGCCTGCAGCGGCTCCAGTGGCAGCAAGCCCGCAAGGAACTCCGGCTGCTCCGCCCTCGACGAAGCCTGTTCCGGGCCAGCCGATTGTGCAGCAGAGAAGAATGATTACGCCGCAGACAGGGCCTCGTCCGGTTTATACAGCTCCGCCGCCGCGCGCCCCCGCGCCCAGCGCTCCCCAAGGACGATCAATGCAAGGTGCGCCGGGTTCTCGGCCAATGCAAAGTCAGGGTGGGCCAGGGCAGCGTCCGCAGGGCGTGGTTCGTGGCCAGCCAATTTTCCAGCGGCCCAGACCAGGCGGTCCAAGCGGCCCCGGCGGACCTCCGGGATCGCGTCCTCCATATCAAGGCAGGCCCGGCGAGCAACGTCGAGGCCCGCATCCCACAAGCTCGCCGCGTCCGGGTGGCTATCCGCCACGCCCCGGAATGGGAGGCGTAGGCCCAGGTGGGCCACCGCCGCCTGCGGGAAGACCGGCACGTCCGGGCGGGCCAACGCGCCGCCCAGGCCAGCCTTATATCCCCAGGGAAAAAGAAGGCACGATGAAGGGCTTTACGCCACCGCCGCGTCTGGCGTTGTCGAACGAGCCGCTTCCCATCACGCGCTCCATCACCATTGGTGAAGGCATCAGCGTAAAAGATTTGGCGGAAAAGCTGGGAGTGCGCGCCAAAGATTTGATTGCCCGCTTGCTGATGAAGGGCGTAATGGCCACGGTGAACCAGAGCCTCGATTTCGAGTTGGCCAAGGACCTGGCGCGTCATTTTGGCGCTGAGTCTGAATCGATCAGCTTTGAAGACCAGGCGGCGCAAGAAATGGCCGCGCTTACCGGCGTGACGGAAGAAAAAGCCGCGCAAGCCGCGGTAACGCGTCCTCCGGTGGTTACCATCATGGGCCACGTCGATCACGGCAAAACATCGCTGCTCGATGCCATCCGCGAAACCGATGTCGCCGGCGGCGAAGCTGGTGGAATCACGCAGCATATCGGCGCTTACAAGGTGAAGATCACCAAGGAAGATTCGCCCGCATTCGGCAGGCAAATTGTCTTCCTGGATACTCCGGGCCACGAAGCGTTTACGCGCATGCGCGCTCGCGGCGCCAAAGTTACGGATATCGTCGTCCTTGTCGTCGCAGCCGATGACGGCGTGATGCCGCAGACGCTGGAAGCCATGGACCACGCCAAAGCCGCGAAGGTTCCGATCATCGTGGCGGTCAACAAGATTGACAAACCCGATGCATTGCCGGACCGTGTGAAGAAGCAGTTGGCTGATCGCGGACTGATGCCTGAAGACTGGGGCGGCACCACGGTGTTTGTGGATGTTTCCGCCAAGAAGCGCACCAATTTGAACCTGCTGATGGAGATGATCTGCCTGGTGGCCGACCTTCAAGATCTCAAGGCGAATCCGGAGCGTCCGGCAACGGGCACCGTGGTTGAAGCCAAGGTGGATCGCGGCCGCGGCGTTGTGGCTACCGTGCTGGTACAGAACGGCACGTTGCGCGTCGGCGATAATTTCATTATCGGCAACACATTTGGCAAGGTGCGCGCCATGTTTGACGATCGCAGCAAGGCCGTGGATGAAGCGCCGCCGTCAACTCCGGTTGAGGTGCTTGGTCTGGAAGGCTTGCCGCAATCGGGCGACGTGCTCATGGTTGCCGACCGTGAAAAAGCGCGGCAGATCGCCGAATATCGTGAACAGCGCGCCCGTGAAGCTACGCTGGCCAAGAGCTCCAAGCTTTCTCTGGAAGGACTGGCGGAACAGATCAAGACTGCCGGCATGAAAGAGCTGCCTATCATCCTGAAGGCCGACGTGCAGGGATCGTCAGAAGTTCTGGCCGATACCTTGACTAAGCTTTCCAATGAGAAGGTGAAGATCAAAATTCTTCATACCGGCGTGGGCGCCATCAATGAGAATGACGTGCTGCTGGCGTCCGCGTCGAATGCGGTGATTATTGGCTTCAATGTCCGTCCGGAGCGCAAAGCGCAGGAACTGGCGGACCAGGAGAAGATCGATATCCGCCTGCACTCGATTATTTATGAGCTTCAGGACCAGATCAAAAAAGCCATGCTGGGCCTGCTTGATCCAGTCATCAAGGAAAACTACCAGGGCCGCGCCGAAGTTCGCGACACGTTCCGCGTGCCCAAGGCAGGCACCATCGCCGGCTGCTACGTGCTGGATGGCATCATCAAGCGCGATTCCGATGTTCGCCTGGTGCGCGATGGCGTGCAGGTTTACAAAGGCAAGGTCGGTTCGCTCAAGCGCTTCAAGGACGACGCCAGCGAAGTTCGCAATGGCATGGAGTGCGGTATTAACCTCCAGAACTTCAATGACGTAAAGAAGGGCGATGTGATTGAGGCGTTTGTGACCGAACGCATCGCTGCTGAAATGGGCGTCGCGTAAGACGATTTGGTAATTGGGTAATTCGGTAAATGGGTAATTGAAAAGCCGTTTGGCTTTTGCACCATACCCATTCCGGATTACTCAATTGCTTTTTTCAAGCGGTTTTCGATTTCATTTACCCAGTTACCAAATTACCTATTTACTAAATTTCTTCATGGACCTTAAAAATCTTTCTTCCTCAATGGTTTCTCAACTCGCCAACATGGTTGAGGACTATGTCACAAGCGGTCGCAAAAAATATGCGCCTCAAACCACTCCCTTGACGGACCCGCAACGCAGCGCCATGCAGCCATTTTTCTCATCCGCAGTGCTCGATTCAGCACGGCTCTGCGTTTTACGCGGCGCACGCGTGTCGAATCCGTCAATGTACGCCATGGCCAAGATGATGGGCATCCGCAACCTTCCGGACTTCGCCGCGATGACCGCAATCACTTTTGTGGACGTAATTGTCTCCCATCAAGAATTCAATGATGCCGTGCTTTTTCATGAGCTCGTTCACGTGGTGCAGTACTCGCAGATGGATATGAAGGAGTTTGCTACGCGTTTCGTCAACGGCTTTATTCAGGGCGGGAGTTATGAAGAGATTCCGCTGGAGAAGATGGCGCATGCGCTGGAAGACCGCTTCAGCCAGAACGCGACACAAGTGTTTTCTGTCGACGATGAAGTTCGGCAGTGGCGGGAAGCAAACGCGATGTAGCTTCTGTTTGCGGGGCTCTGGATTGTGCCCTTGATTCCGACCGGGTCAATCGGCTACTCTGAACAGGAACACAAATCACGCCCGTCGGTTCTTTCCGGCGGGCGTTTTTCTTTGGAGCAACAAAAACAAAAATGACCGACGCCGAGATCCTCACGCTGGTCGACCGCCTGGAGCGCTGCTTGCCGGCCAAGGAAGATTTTCATCATCGCGATCACCTGACAGTTGCTGTGGTGTATCTGTATTCCGCAGATCTTGAGACTGCCATGAATCGCATGCGCGCCAGTCTGAAGCGTTTTGCCGCACATCATGGCGTGACCGGGTTCTATCACGAGACCTTGACACGGTTCTGGCTCATGCAGGTCAACCAGCGGCTGAATCGTAGCCAATCTCTGGAAATCTCAGTGCGCAAGGTGCACAGCCAGCTCAGCGATAAGAATCTGGCATTCAACTATTACAGCCGTGAGCGAATTGATTCGAAGGAAGCGAGGGAAACCTGGCTGAAACCGGATCTAAAGGAGGTATGAGTTGGAAGGGCGGATTTACTTCGCCGCCGCTACAGAGGTCGCCTCGTCGCCGCTAAAGCCTGAACCATTATTCTTCGAGGCCACCTTAACTCCGCTCAGGCTGTTTACATATTTAAAAACACCTTTATAGAGCGAGTCAGCAATGCGCTGGCGGTAATCATTGGTCTTCAGCCTCCTGGCGTCGTCAGGATTGCTGACAAAAGAAATTTCCGCCAGGATGGAAGGCATATTGGCGCCAATCAGCACCACGAACGGCGCTTTCTTCACGCCGCGATTGCGCAGATTGGGGGTCTTCGCGCTCAGCCCGGCATAGAGCGAGCGCTGTACGTCAGAGGCAAATTCGCGCGATTCGCCAATCTTCTCTTTGAGCGCAATCTTCTTTACCAAGTCCTGCAATTCGTGGATTGACTGCTCTGAGACCGCGTTTTCGCGCGCTGCCACTTCCAGCGCGTCGGCGCGGCTGGTGAAGTTCAAATAATAGGTTTCCACTCCGCGGGCAGTGGGATCGTCAGAAGAATTGGCGTGAATCGAGATAAACAGGTCCGCCTGTTCTTTGTTCGCGATAGCGGTGCGCGTCTCCAGCGGAATGAACGTGTCATCGTCGCGTGTATAAACCACTTCAGCGCCCAGCTTGTTTTCCAGCAGCTTGCCCAGCTTCAGCGCCACGTCCAGGACGAGGTCTTTTTCTTCCAGACCATTAGGTCCGATGGTTCCGGTGTCATGTCCGCCGTGCCCTGCATCCACCACGATTTTGCCAATCTTCAGGCCAAGCGCGCGAATGAGAGAGCGTTCGCCGGCTGCGTTGGGAGCTGCTGTGCGTGTAGTTGCGGCGATGCTGGCGGAACTGCGCGACCTTGCGTCAACGTTGGTCCGCTTATTTCTGCTGGATTCTTTCGGCGAGATCGATTCAAACGTTGGGCCGCTGGTGGGTTCGCCGGCAGCGCGGTCGGAGTCTTCCATTCCGGCGTCATCACCGGTGATCTTCGGCGTGATAACTTTGGCGGTTTCCGCCGGGGTCTGCGCTATAACCCGTTCCTTGTCTTTATCTTTATCTTTCCCGTGGCCTCTGATCGGAACCGCCTTTCCGGCGTCCGCTATTTGTACGTCGCTGGACGAACTTCCGGCTGGCTTTGAAGACGACGGGTTATTGTCCGATGGCTTCACCTTGGTAACCGTAACGTCCTGACTGGAGTCTTCGTCAGCGGTTAAAGGCTGCGTCTCTGGTGGGACGGGTTTAATGTCCTGTAGCGTGTTCTTGGGTTCTTTGTTCTTTGCCAGCTTGTTCGGCGGGAGCTTGCCGTGAATATCGATGATCAGCCGGTAAGGATTAGGGAGCAGGAACGCGGAATATTCAGCCACGTCGTCCACGTCAAGCACCACGCGCGCCAAGCCCTGCTTATATTGCGCCACGCGGATCTTGTGCAGGAATCCGGCGTCAACTTCAAAGCTTTTGCCCACCAGTTCCGGTGCGAGCTTGGTGCCGTACAGATCAAAGAAGATCCTGTCGGGATGCGGCACGCGTCCGGACTGGTACTTTACTTCCTGCTCCAGATCAATAGCGATGCGCGTGTAATCTCCGGTGGACCAATGGCGAATGCCCGTAAGCCGAGGGAGACGATGAGGCTGCGAATCGTTGGTTACAGCAACGGCCTCTTGCTGTTGCGGCTGCACAGGAGCATCCGGCGCGTCATCGGGAACCGGAGGTTTAGGAGCATCTTCGGCTGCCCGCAAACTCTTTTGCCGTCCTGGGCGTTGCCGGGGTGCTTTGGCCTGGAAAGGGCTTTTGGCCACGGATGGATTATCAATTTCGGCAATGGCTTTGCGTGCGTCCTGTGCGCGGGAGTTGCCGGGATAATGCTTTACAAAATCTTCAAACGTGGCCTTGGCTTGTTTTGCGTCGTCCAGATCGTCGCGATAAATTTCGCCAATGGTGAAAAGAGCATCTGCACGGAACTTGCTGCCGGGATATTCGCGACGTAGAAAGACAAGCTGGCCAATCGCATCTTTAAAGCTTTTGGGATCGTTCAGCAGCCGGCCCTGGTCTTCCAGCAACTCCGCCACAGCTTGCACCGCGACATCAGCCTTGGCCAGGCTCGGGGCGGTGTAATAGACCTTGCGGTAAGCGTCCATTACTTTCTGGAAATCTTTGTGGGTGCGTTGCGCTTCGGGCTTGCTTTCAAGGGAATCGCGCAGGCGTTCAGCGGTTTCCAACTGGGCACGCGCAGCCTGTTTTTTCTGCGCTACAGTGCGCGCAAACGTGCTTACTGGCGCCAGCAAAAGACAGGCCAGTGCGCAAGCGAACGTTTTACGCGAGAGAGTTCTGGGTCCGATGTTCATTACCGCTATTTCAAAGCACCTACAGAATAAACCCGAAGCCGCTTTATTCGTTGTTGGAAAATACGCGGTGACCATCCGCGTCACGGGTCTCTACCAGACGGGAGCGCAGGGCCGCTCCGTGGTAAAGGTCCGTGATTTTCTTTACGTAGTCACGCGTTTCACGGAAAGGAGGAACGCCGCCGCTCCGTCTTACCGCGCCGCTGCCGGCGTTATACGCCGCCAGTGAGAGTTCCACGTTGCCATTATAGTTTTCCAGCAGGCTCTTCAGGTGGCGAACTCCGGCGTCAATGTTCTGGCGCGGATCAAACGCGTTATCCACGTTGAGCGATTTCGCCGTGTACGGCATGAGCTGCATCAGCCCCATGGCGCCCTTGCTTGAAACCGCATGCGGATTAAAGTTTGATTCCACCTTCACCACGGCGCGTACCAGGTTCGGATCAACGCCATGCCGCTCCGCCGCTGCATCAATCGCTTTGTCCACGGCAACTGAGTCCACGGGACGCGTCTCTGTCAGGTTGGCTGACTTGAGATCGACCGGACGTGCATGTTTCAGTGCCCGGCTATCACTGCTGCTCACGGGCACCGCAACCATGTCATTCACTTCCCGGGCGGCGCTCCGGGCCGCTTTCATGGTGGCGGAACTCGCCAATGGAACTGGTACCCACCGATGTTCCTTGTGGCTCCAGTAAACCAGTCCGCTGTAGCGTGAAGGCGTGGCTTCCGTTACCGAAGGCGAAGCAGGCTGCGTCGAGGTTGCGGTCGCTGTCTGCTGGGCTTTCTGGTTTTGAGGAACAACGGTTTTGGGAGCAACAGTCTGCGGTTCGGATTGAGGCTTGGCCTCGTCACTGGCGACCCAGATCGTGTGGCCATAAGCATCGTGAGTGGCAACGATGTTCTGGGCTCGGGCTGGGCTGCTAGCTACCATCGACGCGGCGCCGATCAAGATGGTAAATAGGTGCTTTTTCATCGGGTTACACTCTAGATATCAGCTTCCGGCGGCTTCCGCCACCTCACTGAAGGCCAAACACCTTTTATCCCACCTGATCCTTGAGATAACTGCCAGAGGAAGCCGATTATAGGACGGCTGCCAGCCTGAAACAATCAGCTAAAACCAGACGAATCTAAGGGGTGAACAGGCAGAAAATACCGGCAAAAACCTTAAATAATCGGCCAAGATCGTGTTTTTCCGCCGCATGGGGCGAATTGCATTTACAAAACTTAAGTAATTGGCGTGCAAGGATATGCGAGATTGCCATTCTTCCAACATATGGCAAACAACAAACGAGTAAGAGTTACTTTTTATGCCCTAGCTATCCTTGAGATGATCCTGCTTTCCGCGTTTTACTCCTGGGGACGCGTGATTCACTAGCCAACAGCCGGTCTGATCGGACTGCGCTACGAACGGCGCTGCGCATCCAATTGGCATGGTCTCGCCACGAAAAACCAAACCTGCCGATGTTGAATCCGCCGCCGTTCCCGCTGAAGCGCTTGAGCATGCATTTCCCAAGCTCAATTTGCCCATCCAGCCGCCGTATCCGCCGGCTGAAGCCAAGTCGGTAGCCTCATTGCCGCACGAATCCGGCTGGCTGTATGAACCCAAGTGGGATGGCTTCCGCTGTCTGGCTTTTCGCCAGGGTGGCGAAGTGATCTTGCAGTCCAAGGCTGGTCAGCCACTGGGGCGCTATTTCCCTGAAATTGTTGCCGCCCTGCTCGCGCTGCCCGCGCGCAAGTTTGTGCTGGATGGTGAAATCGTGATTCGCAGCGGCGCAGGTCTGGACTTTGACGCGTTGTTGCAGCGCATTCATCCCGCCGCCAGCCGAATCCAGCGGCTCTCGCAGGAAACGCCCTCCACTTACATGGTGTTTGATCTTGTGGTCGATGGCCAAGGCCGCTCGCTTGCCGCAAAGCCACTCTCCGCGCGACGCATGGCATTGCAGGAATTTGCGGCCGCCAACATCGGGGACGACCCTGATCCCAAGCCCGGCAAGAAAGAAAGATCACAAACGGCTTTGAAGACCGCCGAAGAGCGCACCATGCTCTCGCCCGCCAGCACTGATTTCGCCACAGCGGAAAAGTGGATGCGCGAAGGCGCTGCAAGCGGATGGGACGGCGTTGTCGCCAAGCGCCTGGATTGCGAATACATGTCCGGCGAGCGGACCGGCATGGTCAAGATCAAGCGCATTCGCACGGCGGACTGCGTAGTAGGCGGGTTTCGCTGGGCGCGTGGGAAGAATTCAGAAGCCAAAGCCGCGAATTCCCAATCCACAAGCTCAAGATCCGCAAGCTCGAAGCCGGCAGATACTGAGAAGCGACCAACCGAAGAAGTGGGCTCGCTGCTGCTTGGTCTCTACAACAAGAATGGTCAGCTTGACCACATCGGCTTCAGCTCCAGCTTTACCCGGGAAGACCGCAAAAAGCTGAAGTCCATCCTGAAGCCGCTCATGGGCGGAGAAGGATTTTCCGGCAAGGCTCCGGGCGGTCCCAGCCGCTGGACGCGCGACGCCCGCGATACAGAGTGGTTTCCGCTGAAGCCCAAACTGGTCGGCGAGTTCCAATACGACCATTTTTCCGGCGGACGCTTCCGCCATGGAACAAAGTTTCTGCGCTGGCGTCCGGAAAAGAAGCCGGAACAGTGCACCATGGAGCAAATCCGGCCCGCCAAGAAGGCAGCTTAAGCGCAGTTTCCAGACACTCATAGTAAAATTCGCCTTCATGAGTTACGGCTACATTCCAGCGTCTCCACCGCCCGCGTTAACTTTGCCAGAGAGCTGGTTTTCGCGTAATTGGAAGTGGTTTGTCCCCACGTTGGTTCTGGGTTTGGTACTGCTGATTGCAGTCGCGGTTGGTGCGTTGATCACTTTTGTGTTCGGGCTGCTGAAATCCAGCGAGCCCTATCAACACGCGGTGGCGGTAGCCAGCAGCAATCCTGCTGTTGTGCGTGAACTGGGGACGCCGATTGTGCCCGCCTGGTATATTTCCGGCAACATAAATGTATCGGGAAGCTCCGGCAATGCCGACTTGGCGATTCCTCTTAAGGGGAGCTTTCATCGTGGAACTGTGTATGTCGTTGCAAAGAAGACTGCCGGTGTCTGGGCATACGACAAATTACAAGTCTTAGTAGACGGCCAGGAATCACCCATCAAGCTCCTACCCATTCCCGAGATGCCGTCCGAAAACGAGGACAAATGATGCCGCCACAGGAATTTGCCAGCTACGAAGATTTCTTTACCTTCTATCTGCATGAGCACAGCGATGCTCGCAATCGAGCCATGCATGCGGTTGGCACGCTGCTCGGACTGGCTACGCTGATTGTGGCTTTTGCGGTTGGCCATCCCTGGTATGCGCTGCTGTGGCCGGTTGTGTCCTACGCTTTTGCCTGGATCGGACACTTGATGATCGAAGGCAACAAGCCGGCGACATTCGGCCATCCGTTCTGGTCGCTAATCAGCGATTTCAGAATGCTTGGGCTGATGTTTACCGGGCGGCTGAAAGCACGCATGCAGGCGGGCGCGATTCAGGCAGGGCGTCGTTCTGTTTAGTGATGAGCGAGCCTGGCGTATGAAACTAAGTGCGCTATGCCAACGCCCAGGAATAGGATTCCTAGGTAGATCGACCAGTCGACATTGCGGCGGAAAAAGCGATAGAAATGGGCGCCGGCTATACCCATCCAAAGCAGGGCGAACGTGAGGTCCATATTCACCGCGCCAGTCTACTACACCCAGCCTGTTCGTCTGCGATTTTTACCTCTCAGCGGTTGCGCCAGCGGGCTTGGTCTGGAAGGACGCCTGCGCAGCCTGAGCCAGCGTCCCTGTGCCCTGAGCCTGTCCTGATTCAGCCTTGAAATAATAGGTGGTATTCGGCTTCAGGTTCTTGATGAAGACCCTGTGCGTGAAGCCGCCCCAGGGCATGCCGGCAGTCTGGTCCAGATGACTGGGATCGGTCCCGTAGTGCAGCGCTGTTCCTGAATTCACGTTTGTGGACCATGCGATTTCAACGGTGGTGTCCGTCACGTTTTCAACCACTGGCCCATGCGTGATTTGCACGCCGTTGCTGGGTGCACCGATGGGACTTGCAGGAACCTGCTGGACGCTGGGTGACTGAGGAGAGGCCTGCTGGGAAGCAGCCTGAGTTGTCTGGCTGGCTCCTTGCTGTAGCTGCACAAGTCCATTGCCAAGAATCAATACAAGACCAAGCGCAGTGACGACAACATTCATGGGCTTCTCCCTTCGGCAAGTTAGATGCGATTTTGAGAGAAGAGGTGTTCTGGTTTGATCAGCTTATGTGATTGCCCTGGAGGAAGCGGTCGCCAACTCCGCAAACATTGAAGCTCTAGCGCATGACTCTGGGAACAAGAAAGAACACCAGACCGATGCTGAATGCGACGATGAATATCAATGAGAGTATCCATCCCAGCAGATAGGCGCGCTCGTGCTCCGGAGGCGGCGCAGTGATGCCCAGGATCGTATGTCCCATTCGCATCAGCTTTAAAATAAATTCCATTGGATCGGCGACGCCCTCCACGGCAGTCCTTTTCGAAGGCTGGTTCAGAATAACACCCGCAATCCCTCGCGGATATTGCGCAATTGCTTTGGTCTTAGGCAGAATAGCGGCGGAGAATGCGGATGAAAATCGGCAAGGTCCTGATCTGGTTGGCGGTAGCCGCGGCGGGCGCTCTGGCGCTGGCGACGATAGCGTTCCATCGGAGCGAACCTATCAGCGCCATGTGGCTGGTGGTAGCTGCGCTGTGCAGCTACGCGCTGGGATACAGGTTTTATTCCAAGTTTGTCGCCGCCAAGGTGCTGGCGCTGGACGCCATGCGCGCCACGCCTGCTGAGCGCCTGGAAAACGGACGCGACTTTGTCCGCACCAACAAGTGGGTGGTCTTCGGCCATCACTTTGCCGCCATCGCCGGGCCAGGGCCGCTGATTGGGCCGGTGCTGGCCGCGCAATTCGGGTATCTTCCAGGGACGCTGTGGATATTGGTTGGCGCGGTCTTTGCCGGATGCGTGCAGGATTTCGTGATCCTTCTTTTCTCCGTTAGGCGTGACGGCAAATCGCTGGGCCAGATGGCGCGTGAAGAAATCAGCAAAACCGCTGGCACCGTGGCATTTATCTCGGTGCTCAGCATTTTGATTATTCTGCTGGCCGTGGTGGCGCTCATTATCGTGAACGCGCTCAAAGACAGTCCGTGGGGCGCTTTCACCATAGGAATGACAATTCCCATTGCGCTGCTTATGGGCGTTTACCTGCGCTACCTGCGCCCAGGACGCGTGCTGGAAGCTTCGGTGCTCGGCTTTCTGCTGGTGGTGGCGGCGATCTTTGGCGGGCAGTGGGTTTCACAATCCACGCATGCCGCAGCATTCACGCTGGCCGGAACCACGCTGGCAATTCTTATAATCGTCTATGGTTTTGCTGCGTCGGCGCTGCCGGTGTGGCTGCTGCTGGCACCGCGCGATTACCTGAGCACCTTTGTGAAACTTGGCACGGTCGCAATCCTGGCGCTGGGAATTGTGCTGGTGCGTCCCACGCTGCAGATGCCGGCTCTCACGCGCTTTATCGATGGCAGCGGGCCGGTTTTTGCCGGCAATCTTTTTCCTTTTGCGTTCATCACCATTGCATGCGGCGCCATCAGCGGATTTCATTCGCTGATTTCCAGCGGCACTACGCCCAAGATGATTGCCCGCGAAACGCAGACGCGGATGGTGGGCTATGGGGCCATGATGTGTGAATCGTTTGTAGGAATTATGGCGATGATTGCCGCATGCACGCTGCAGCCGGGAACTTATCTGGCGGTGAATAGCGGCGCTGGGATGGTGGGCGGAAATCCCGCTGCTGCAGTGGCGACGATCAGCAATTGGGGCTTTCCTATCACGACCGATCAAATGGCAATGTTGGCGCACAACGTCGGCGAGAAAACGCTTTTCTTCCGCACCGGCGGCGCTCCGGCGTTTGCGCTGGGCATGGCAAAGATTTTTTCTGACAGTCTGGGCGGCACGGCGGTGATGGCCATCTGGTATCACTTTGCCATCATGTTTGAAGCGCTGTTCATCCTCACGGTGCTCGATGCGGGCACCCGCGTCGCGCGCTTTATGCTGCAAGATGCCCTTGGCCATATTTGGGAACCGCTGGGCCGCACGAGCTGGTATCCAAGTATTGTTGCCACCAGCGCCGTTACAGTGGCGGCCTGGGGATATTTTCTCTGGCAGGGCATTCGCGATCCATTGGGAGGGATCAACTCGCTGTGGCCGCTCTTCGGCATTTGCAACCAGTTGCTGGCAGCAGTGGCGCTCTGCGTGGCGTCAACGATCATCGTGAAGATGGGACGCGCACGTTATATATGGGTGACACTGGCGCCGCTCTGCTGGCTGGTAGCGGTGACGTTTGCTGCGTCATGGCATAAAGTCTTTGATCCCAACCCACTGATTGGCTTGTTGGCGCATGCCCGCCAGTTAGCAGCCGGGCCCGCAGTGGCGGGACTGCAACGCAGAATTTTTAATGACCAGCTTGATGCCGCTGTCTGCGGGCTTTTAGTGGTCCTGGTCAGCGTTATCGTGATCGAGTCAGCGACGCAGTGGATCAGCGTGATCTCCGGTCGGCATAAGGCGGCAACGCAGGAAGCGCCTTTTGTGGCGACGCAGTATGCGGAGGAGGCGGTATGAAGAGATCGGGTGATCTGGTGATCGGGAAATCGGGTGATCGGAAAGGCGGGTTCACCGCGGAGACGCTGAGGCGCGGAGAAAACCAAAAACCTACCACACAGGCACGGAGACACGGAGAAAAATCGGGAGAGTGCGCTGGTTTGTATCAGGGCACGGGCTTCAGCCGTGCCATAAAGAGCAAAAACATACGGGCTTTAGCCGCTGCGGTTTTTGGAAGAGCAATGCGCACTTTCCGCGCCGCATTGCGTGAGATCTTCGACGAATCTGCCTATGACCGCTTTCTGCTCCGGACACACGCCTCCCGCTCGGTCGGCACCTACCGCGAGTTCACGCGCGAACGCGATGCCGCCATGCTGAAGAAGCCGCGGTGCTGCTGAGTTGTTCTGAATACCTGATCACCCGATCACGGCGATCACCCGATTACCCGATTTCTGCGGTACACTTTCTTCAATGCGCGTCCTTGGCATCGATTGCGGCAGTCAATACACCGGCTATGGGGTAGTGGAAGAGACGGCTGAGCGCAAACTTGTCTGTCATGTGAATGGCGCAATCAAACTGAAATCGGGTACGCCAATGGCGGCCAAGCTGGAGAAAATCTTCACTGACATCACGGCCATCATCGCCAAACACCAGCCTGAGATCATGGCCATTGAAGATGTGTTTTACGCGGTCAACGTAAAGAGCGCGCTCAAGCTGGGACAGGTGCGAGGCGTGGCCATGCTGGCCGCGTCAACCTCCGGCTTGCAGGTGGCGGAGTACTCGCCGCTATCGATCAAATCCGCAGTCGTCGGTTATGGGCGGGCAGACAAGATCCAGGTGCAGCAGATGGTTACGCGGCTTTTGAACCTGGCCGCGCCACCCGAACCCACCGATGCATCGGACGCGCTGGCTATTGCCATCTGTCACATTCATACAGCGGCCACCAACAATCGCTACGCGGCGGTGTCGCGATGAAACGGGCTGGTCTCATCATTTTCCTGCTGATCTTGGCCGCGCAGCTGGCATTGTCGGGACAAGACGCGCAACAAAATCCTGTTCGTCCGACAATTACATTTGATCGTGTATGGGAAGCTTACAAGCCGCAGAACGTGACCATTACAGTTCAGTCAACCGGCTCGGCCAGATACGTCTCGCGCAATCCTTTCTCGCCGCCTGAGCCGGGAGCGGATCCCGATTACACGCTGGACTTCACTCTATCATCGCGGAGCCAGCAAAAGCTTTTTCGCGAGGCCAGAGAAGCCAATTATTTCGATGGCGATTTTAGTTTCAAAAAACATGTAGTCGCCAGCACGGGGAAAAAGACCCTGACGTATTCCGATCCCGTGCGTCACTTCAGCACAACATACGATTATTCAGACAATAAGGCGATCGAGGAGATCACGAATCTTTTCTCGGGGATTTCCAACACTATTGAACACGGGCGCAAGCTGGCGTACTTGCACCGCTTTGACAAACTGGGTCTGGAAGACGAGCTGAAAGCGATGGAAGATGCCGCTGAAAGCCACAATCTGGCGGAAGTGCAAATCATTGCACCCACGCTGAAAAGCATCCAGGACGACACCAAGGTGCTGAATATCGCCCGCCAAAGGGCCAAAAGGCTGCTCGCGAAAGCCAAGTCTGAGTGAAGCAACCAGCAGTTCTGACTGTAATAGTTAAGTATCGTCAATAACACTTAACAATAAGAAACTAAGTGGCCAGGCAGCGATCTAATACAGTAGCAATGCTTTTGAGGAGGGTTTATGCTGCGCCACTATTTGATGTCGCAAAACCCAATGAGTCGCGGGCGCCTGCGTAAGACAGGGCTGCTCCTTTCTATGATTTTCGCGCTGGTATTTTCTTTAGCGCCGCTTTCTCACGCACAAGATGTTGACGATGAAGACGGGCATGATTCGCAGGCGCGGATCGTGCGCATCAGCTATGTTGAAGGCGACGTGCGGCTGGACAACGGTCACGGCTATGAGAGCGCGACCATGAACGTCCCTCTCACAGAAGGCAACTGGCTGCAGACGGGCCGTGACGGTTGGGCTGAAGTACAACTCGAAGATGGCAGCCTGATCCGGCTGGCTCCGGATAGCGTGATTGCGTTCACGCAACTGGCGCGCGCTTCGTCGGGCGCGACGCTCACCACAGTCGACCTTGACCAGGGCGAAGCCGAGTTCAAGGTTGCGAAGCATGATGACGGCGACTTCAACGTCACGGTGAAGAAAAATACCATCGCACTTACGCATTCCGGATCGTTCCGCGTGACCAGCACCAATGCCAATCCGCTGGAAGTTGCGGTGTTGAAGGGTGAAGTCAGCGTTAGCGACACGGATAACGGCGGCGAAGTTGCCGTGAAGAAAAATGAATCGTTTGTCCTGGATCCCAATGATCCGGCGCGTTATGCGCTGGATAAAGGCGTGGATACGGACGATCTGGACCAGTGGAGCACGCAACGCGACGATGCCTTGAGCACGTACGCTTCTGCCGGTCAGGGCTACGCGCAGTCGCCATATCAATACGGAGCGAGTGACCTGAACTATTACGGCCAGTTTTATGACGTCCCGGGATACGGCGAAGTCTGGCAGCCGAACAATGTTGGGTATAACTGGGACCCGTTCAGCAATGGCTATTGGAGCTACTCTCCCGGCTTTGGCTATACCTGGGTTTCTTCTTATCCATGGGGCTGGATGCCTTATCGCTATGGGCGGTGGGTATTTGTGAACGGACGCGGCTGGTGCTGGGCGCCGGGTGGCTGGAACAGATGGTATAGCAGGCCTCGGCTGGTGAATGCGCCTGCGGGATTTCGTCCTCCGCTTCCGCCCGCAGACAGGAGAATTGTGGACCGCGGACCGGTGAGAAATCATCCGGAACCGCCTACTGCAACCGGTGGACCTGTGAGAAGAAGCACTGGCCCTGTAGAAGGCAGAGTTGGAGATGGCGATGAGCATGCGCCTGGACGTTCCAGCGGAGATAAAGGAAACAAGCGCATCTACACCAATGATGACGTGGCAAGAGTGCCGAGGACCGACAATCCGCCACCGCAGCCAAAACCGGATGTCAACCATGATCACGGAAATAAAGATCACGGACGAGTTGAAGGCGACCGCAATCCGAAAATAGTTGATCAGCAGCCTGGTCGTGGCGCGGGCGATCGTGGCGGCGATTTCAATCGCTCACGCGATAATCATCAGCCGACGCCTGAACCGGTAAAACGTTCGAACAATGAAGGCACGCCGCCGCCGGTACAGACGGATCGGCAGCACAATCCGCCGCAGCAGACTTACACGCCCGCTCCGCAACGGCCGACGGAACATAATATTTACACGCCGCCTGCTCCTGTGCATCAGCAGGCAGCGCCACCACCGCCGCCGGCAGCGCATCAATCGGCTCCGCCGCCAGCGCCTGTGGTACATCAGTCGGCGCCGCCGGAAAGCCATGGGAGATCGTCGGATGACAACTCGCACGGGAGACCAAAGTAGGAGCTTAACCACAAAGGACACAAAGGGGCGCGAAGGTTGATTTTAGTGCCCCCTTTTATTTTGGATGCCAGTTGGTACACAAAACGCCCCAAAGCTCACAGCGTCGCGGTTAGGACCAACTCACCCGCGACGCGTCATCCTGAGGCGAGTTACGTCGAACTGCAAAGTGCTTCGACACGACTTCTGCGAAGCCGAAGGATCGGCTCCGCTGCACCGTAGGGCTATCCAAGATTGCGTGGAGGATCGGTTGCCCTGAAGAGAAGCGGAGCAGATCCTTCGCCGAGCATCCGCAGCATGGTAAAGGAGCAGAGCATCGTGCTCGGCTCAGGATGGCGTATTCACGAGAATAGAGATTGGTGATTCTGGATACAGCAATCCCAGAACCCGCTTTAGCATATCTCGATGGAAGCAGATGCCAGTTCACAATGCAGGCGTCGGATTATACAGCGAAGAACGATTTCCAAACCTTGCCTTCCTTTGTGTTCCTTCGTGTCCTTGGTGTTTAATTCTTTAGTTTTCGGAAAATCTGCGCCGTAGTCTCCAGTGGCAGCGCTTCGGTTCGTACATCCGCTCGCACGCCCGCTTCTTTCAAGCTGTTGCGAATGATCTCTTCGGAATAATCTTTTTTCAAGTTATTGAGCAGCGTCTTGCGCTTCATGGCAAACGCGGTTTTCAGGAATACGATGAACTCCGCCGGGTTTACCTGCAATTCGGCGGATCGTGGCGCGACGGTCAGCCTCAAGACTGAGGAATGGACTTTGGGAGGAGGCGAGAATGCTTCCGGCGGCAGGGTAAAAAGATTCTCGACCTTCGTATAAAGCTGCGCTGTAGCGGAGAGCATGCCGTAGTCGCGCGTGCCCGGACGAGCAGCAATACGGTCAGCCACTTCGCGCTGGACCATAATCACAATCACGTCAAACTGCTCATGAAATTCAAACAGCCGTAGAAGGATGTCCGACGTGATGTAGTACGGCAGATTTCCCACCACACGCGCGCGAGAAGGCTTAAGCGGGCGCAGATCATTCAGCGGGCCAATCGTGCGGTTCAGCACCGTCCGGAAATCCAGTTTGAGCACGTCCGCTTCAATGATCTCCACCTGCGGTTGCAGGCGATATCTAAAGCGAAGCTCCGTGGACATCATGCGGTCCAGTTCCACGGCGATCAGCCGGTGCGCCCTGCGCGCCAGCACCTGCGTGAGCGCGCCCTTGCCAGGGCCAATTTCGACGACCACGGAATTGGAGACGTCGCCCAGCGCGTCAACAATCTGCTCCGCGGCGCCCACGTCGGCCAGAAAGTTCTGGCCCAGTTTGGGTTTTTTCACCGCTCCCGAATTGGCCCTTTTTGTTGCCGCCATTTAGAATTTTCTATAGCAGGTTCGTGCCGTGTTCTGTATTTACTGCCACGGAGGCCCCCGTGAAAATCGCTTTTGCCGCTTCTGAGTGCGTGCCGTTCGCCAAAACCGGCGGACTGGCTGATGTTGTTGGCGCTCTACCGCAAGCGCTTGCCGAACTGGGCCATTCCGTTTCCGTGTACCTGCCTAAATATAAACAGACCAAGCTGCCGGACGCCAAGGTGCTGCTGCGCAGCATTACCATTCCATTCGACGATCAATACCGCTTCTGCTCAGTGCTGGATGGCGGAAAACGTTCCGGAGTGCAATTCTACTTCATCGACTATCCAGAGTTTTTTGACCGCGAAGCGCTCTACGGAACTTCCGCAGGCGACTATCCCGACAACGCCGAGCGTTTCGCGCTCTATTGCCGCGCCGTGCTGGAAGCTTCCAAGGTGCTGGGCGTACCGGATATTTTTCATTGTCACGACTGGCAGTCCGCGCTGGTTCCTATCCTGCTGCGCACCAGTTATGAAGCCGATCCGGTCTTCCGCGGCACGCGCACCGTGTTCACGATCCACAATATCGGCTACCAGGGAATCTTTCCTCCGGACACGCTGCCGCTGCTCATGCTGCCCTGGGAACTTTTCACCATTGATCAGATGGAGTTCTGGGGCAAGGTAAATTTTCTAAAAGGAGCCATTGCTTTTTCCGATCACCTGACCACGGTGAGCCGCAGGTACGCGCAGGAGATACAGACCAGTGAATACGGATTTGGACTGGAAGGCCTGCTGAAGTCGCGGGCGGGATCGCTGACCGGGATCATCAATGGCGTGGATTACAACGAATGGAGCCCGGAGAAAGACAAACACATCGTCCAGCAATATTCAGCGGAAAGGCTGCAGGGCAAGAAGGAATGCAAGTACGATCTGCTACGCCAATTCGGCCTGGAAAGCGCGCCCATAGATACGCCGGTCATCGGCATTGTGTCGCGCTTTGTGGCGCAAAAAGGTTTTGACCTGATCCAAGAAATTGGCAGTGATCTGGCGCGGCTGCCGCTGATCATTACCGCGCTGGGCAGCGGCGAGAAGGAATATCAGGACCTGCTGCTCAAATTGCAAAAGCAGCATCCGGATAAGATTGCCGTGAAAGTAGCGTATGACAACGCGCTGGCGCACAAGATTGAAGCCGGAGCAGACATGTTCCTGATGCCATCCCGCTATGAGCCCAGCGGGCTGAACCAGATGTATAGCCTGCGTTATGGCACGGTGCCTATCGTCCGCGCCACGGGCGGATTGGACGACACGATTGAGCCGTGGGACCCGACATCTGCCAAGGGAACAGGGTTTAAGTTCAGCGCATATTCCGGTGTGGCGTTGCTGAACTGCATCCATGAAGCCCTGCGGGCCTTTAAAGACCAGGCCGCGTGGCTCAAGCTGATGCAGAATGGCATGAAGAAAGATTTCTCATGGACCGCCTCTGCACGAGAGTATGTGAAGGTTTACGAGCGCCTCTCGCCACCCAAGCCCGGACCATCAGAGAAGGTGCTGGAGTTCAGCAGAGTCTAGCTTTCTCTGGAATCCCGAAGCCGCCGGGTTGCGCGGCTGAGGGAACCCTATAGCCGCGATTCGCTCAGGAATGGCACCCCCGATGTTTTGCGACGAGAGGGATCTCTCGAGATTCAGAAAAAAGTTTCTCCGTGTCCTCTGTCGTTAAGCGGCTTTCTTCTGCTTCGCGAAATACCAGAACACCGGGACTCCAGCCAGCATCACCAGTGTCATCACGATTGTTCCAACCAGCGAATGATGCAGCTTGTCGATGAACGTGTAATACAGCAGCACGGCTGCCGCGATGACAAATAGCGCCGGTACCACAGGATATCCCCACGTGCTGTAGGGACGTGGCGTGTTCGGCTCGCGGATACGGAAGACGAAGATGGTACTCGCGGCGATCATGTAAAAGAGCCATTCAGAGAAAATCGCCAGTTCAAGGAAATCCCTGAATGATCCGCCGCCGAGCTGCAGGGCAATGGCCATCACGCATTGCACGATGAGCGCCAGCGACGGAGTATGAAAGCGGGGATGGACTTCAGCCAGGGCTTTGAAGAAATAGCCATCGCGGGCCACGGCAAAGGGAATGCGTCCGCCGCTCATGATGGTCCCGTTGAGCGTCACGAACATGGATAGAGCCATTCCGGCTGATACCAGCAGCGCACCCAAACGCCCGATGGCTATCTGCGTTGCAGCGGAAGCGGGGACGGGTGAAGCGGCCACAGCAGATGCCGGCATTACAAACTGCACTGCCGCATTAACGCCGATATAAAGCACGGCCACGATGGCGACGCCGGCGATCAACGCCACAGGAATGCTGCGCTCAGGATTGCGAATCTCACCGCTGACCATGTTGAGGTCATTCCAGCCGTCATAAGCCCAAAGCGCGGCCACCAACGCGGCCATAAAGCCGGCCATGCCGCCTTTGGCCCCGAGAAATGTAGTGCCAAAGTTGCTCCAGTTTCCAGTGGTGGCGCTGAAACCTGCCGCAATAATGACTGCGATCATCACAATTTTCAGCGTGGTCATTACCAGCTGGAAGTTCCCGGCCTTTCGCACGCCAACATAGTTCAGAGCAGTAATGAGGATGGTTGCCGCGATAGCGAGCAGATGTCCGTAGGTAAGCTGGTAACCGCCTTGCAGGGCAAATATCGGATGCGGGAGGAAGCTGAACGCGGAGAAATTGCCCAGCACGCGCACCAACCCGCTGGTTACGCTGGCGATGGAGGCGGGCTTGGCGATGAGGAACCACGTCCAGGCATAAAGAAACGAGGGCAATGGCCCGTATGCGTCTCGGATGTAAACGTATTCGCCGCCAGCCCAGGGACGCACAGCCCCAAGTTCGGCATACGTGAGCGCGCCAAAGAAAGAAAGCAAGCCTCCGACGATCCATGCGAGATAAACCAGACGCGCCGAGCCCACGGCCTGCATCATCTCGGCGGGAACAAGAAAAATTCCGCTGCCGATAATGGTGCCGACAACAATGGCCGTCGAATGCCAGGCGTTTAACTCGCGCAGCAGCTCAGGCGCTGGTTTCGGCGCGCTTTGCATCGGTCTCAGCCTCCAGAAGACTAGCGAGATATCCCACAACAAACGTAATGATGGAACCAAATGTTACGTACCAGGTCCAGGCGATGTGCGTCCATCCCCAGATATAAATGTTGAGAGCCAGTCCGCAGAGCATACCAGCAATTGCACCGGTTTGTTTGGCGCGGCGGGTGAGCAATCCCAGAAGAAACACGCCAAGCAGTCCGCCGTACGCCAGCGAAGCGATGGTGAGGCCTTTTTCCAGTACGTTGCCACCATAGCGCGAAGCCAGCGCCAGTCCGAAGAGAGCAACGCCCCAGACCACAGTAGCTATCCGCGAAAGGCCGAGCCGCTTGCTATCGGACGTTTGTGGGTTCCGGCGCAGATAAAAATCGATCATCGTTGTGGAAGAGAGCGAATTCAGCGCGGCGCTCAGGTTTGACATGGCGGCGGCAAGAATTGCGGCGATCAGCAATCCGGCAATGCCGCGCGGCATGTGCTCCACAATGAATGTGGGGAAAACATAGTCATTGGTCGCGAAGTGCCCAATGGGAGGAAATTGGCGGTAGAAAACCCAGAGTCCCGCGCCGACGAGCAGAAACAGCGTGAATTGAACCAGAATCACGCCGCCGCTGAAGAGCAGAGCCGTGCGGGAATCGCGTTGATTGCGCGCAACGAGCAGGCGCTGGACCATGAGCTGGTCAGTGCCATGCGTGGCGGTGTTCAGGAACATCCCGCCGATCAGCCCGGCCCAGAATGTGTATGTCTTGAAAAAATTAAGAGAGAAATCAAAGAGTTGCAACTTGCCTGCACCGGAAGCAACAGCGTGGATTGCGGGCCAGCCTCCCGGGACCAAATGCAGCAGAGTGAAAAAACCAATGATCGTGCCGCCGACGTAGATAGCGAGTTGGACAACGTCCGTCCAGATAACAGCGGCCATGCCGCCTTCAAATGTATAAATAAGCGTGAGCCCCATAACGATGGCGACAGACGTCACGCCTCCCGTGCCCAGAGCGATGCTGATTACTATTGCGACGGCCCACACACGCACGCCTTCCGCCGCAGCCCGCGTGACCAGGAAGATTCCGGCGGTAATTCTATGCAGCTCTTTTCCAAAGCGGCGATCAATAAGTTGGTAAGCTGTGAACATCTCACCGCGAAAATACTGCGGGATGAAGACCAGGCAGACGACGATGCGGCCCAGAAGGTAACCGAAGACAAGCTGAAGAAAGCCGAAATTGCCGCCATAGGCGATTCCAGGCGTGCCGATTACCGTGAGTGTGCTGGTTTCAGCGCCAACAATCGAGAGAGCAATGGCCCACCAGGGAATGTTGCGGTCGGCCAAAAAATAATCTCGCAGTGACCTTTGGGACTTGCGGAACCTTAGACCAAAAAAAGTGATGCCGATCAGATAAACAGCGATAATGAGCAGGTCAACAATTTGCAATCGCATGAATGGGATATGTGTGCCAAGTCATTATTCGGGAAAAATGCCTGAAAGCAAAAGTAAAAGTTGTGGGAAGATGAATTAAAGTCCAATCATGCCACTGTACCTGGGTATTGACGCCGGAGGCACCAAGACAGACTGCGCCGTGAGCAACGGCGCGGAGCTGCTGGGCCAGGCTACGGGTGCAAGCTGCAAACTGGCGCGCGTGGGCAAGGAACGCGGCCGGGAAAACTTGCAGGCAGTGATTCGCCAGGCCACCGAAACCGCGCGCGTGGATGCGAGCAAAATCCAGCATGTGTGCATCGGAATGGCCGGAGCTTCTCTGGCGGAAGCGGTGCACTGGGCGCAACAGACCATCCGCGAACTGATGCCGGATTCAACAATCTATGTTGCGGGCGACCACGTGATCGCGCATCGCGCCGCGTTTGGCACGTCACCGGGCGTGCTGGTGATTTCCGGCACGGGATCGATTGCTTTTGGCCGGAACCAGAACGGAGAAACGGCGCGGGCCGGAGGCTGGGGGCCAAACGTCTCCGATGAGGGCTCAGCGTTCTGGGTAGGCCGGGAGGCCGTGACGGCAGCATTGCATGCGTTTGATTTTGGCAAGAGCAACGGCCTGCTCGCCACGATTGCCGATTGCTGGAAGGTCGCGCCGGAAGAGGTAATCCGGCTGGCAAACTCCTCTGAACCAAGATTTCCCGAACTCGCGGGGCCCGTGGTGAACGCCGCGGAACAGGGCGACGCCAGCGCGCGGGGCATTACTGATCGTGCGGGCAAAGCGCTTGCAGGATTGGCGAGTGCGGTCATCAAGCGGCTATGGCCTGACGGAGGCGTGGTACCGGTGGCGCTGGCAGGCGGAGTGCTTCAGGGATCGCCACTGGTGCGACAAGCTTTTAAGGAAGCCATGAAACTTGAGCAGCCGCAAGCCGCCGTGAGCTTTGCTTTTGTACGCCCCGTGCTGGGCGCGCTGGAGATTGCCGCACAACGCGGAGTGAGACGATGAGCGAGTGGGCCTCGCACGACAACGAAGGCGGACTGGAAGCGCCGGAGCAGCCTGAACCGCCGCGCGTCCGAAGTGAATTCAAGAAAATATCTTTGCCCGCCGATGCCGATCTGGAGCGGCTGCTGCACGACGCCGACCCGGAAATTCTTGCCGCCGTGGCTGCCGATGCGCGCCTCACGGAAGACCTGGCGCTGGCATTGCTCAACCATCGCGACCTGCCGCGTGAAGCCCTGGAAGCGCTGAGCAAGAATGGCTCGCTGATGCGGCAACGCAAGGTGCGGATGGCGGTGGTAATGCATCCGCGCACTCCACGCCATGTATCGGTGCCGACGATTCGCCATCTTTATACTTTTGAGCTGATGCAGGTGGCGCTGCTGCCATCGGTGCAGCCGGACGTGAAACGCGCCGCGGAAGAAGTGCTCATCAACAAACTGGCAAGTATTTCGTCGGGCGAGCGAGCGACGCTGGCGCGGCGCAGCTCAGGCCGCGTGGCTGCCGCGCTGTTGCTGGATAAAGAAGAGCGCATCATGCAAGCGGCGCTGGCCAATCCGCAGATGACGGAAGTTTCCATTGTGAAGGTTTTGAAAGCTGAACATGGGACGGAACTGCTGGCGCCCGCGGTTTCACGCCACCAGAAATGGTCCTATCGCAATGACGTGAAGGCAGCGCTGCTGGGGAACAAGAACACGCCTTTGGGACGGCTGATTCATCTGGCGGCTGAGCTTCCCATCCATTTGATCAAAGATGTTTTACGGAGCGGCAGGCTGAGCAGCCAAGCAAAGAATAGTTTAGTGGCGGTGCTGGAGAAGCGCGGTTCCGTGAAAAACCTTTGAAACACAGAGCAAAGGTGGAAGCGGAGGAAAGAAAGTAGATCCCGTCGGCGAATCAGCGGCAAACGTCTTATCGTAAAGTTCCGTTAACCCTCTCCGCCATTTGAGCCTGCCCCGCACTCGTATGCCTGACAATTATTAACCCTCATCTTACCCAGTGTTTACCCCGACCTCAACTCTTGCGGGTTTAAGCATACAGAGGCTGCAATGGAAATTGGCGGCCTGGGGGTTCGAAAATGAAATTCTTAAAAAGTAAATGGACGATTATTGGCGTGCTTCTGGTGGCCATTGGGCTGCTTACGGCTTTCAAGTATGAGAGCAAGAAGACGCCGCAATATTTCACTGAGAAGGTGCAGAAGGGCGACATACAGAACGTCGTCCAGGCTACGGGCACCATCAACGCCGTGACCACGGTGCAAGTGGGATCGCAGGTGTCTGGGACCATACAGACGCTGGCGGCGGATTTCAATTCGCACGTGAAAAAGAATCAGGTGATCGCGCAGATTGATCCGTCACTATTCCAGGGAGCGCTGTTGCAGGCGAAGGCTGACCTGGCTGATGCACAAGCGAACCTGATCGCGGCGAAAGCCAATCTGGATAAAGCACAGGCAGCGGCCGCCCAGGCGAAGCTGGACTTCAATCGTTACACCACATTGGCGCAGGAAGGCGTGGTGCCGATACAGCAACTGGATACGGCGCGCGCAACTTCACAGAGCGCGGATGCCGCGGTGGGAGCAGCCAAGGCGCAGGTAACGCAGGCCGCAGCGCAGGCACAGCAGAAATCTGCCGCAGTCACGGTGGCACAGACCAACCTTGACCACTCCACCATTCGGTCTCCGATCGATGGAACGGTGATTGCCCGCAGCGTGGATGTGGGCCAGACGGTAGCTGCGAGCTTGCAGGCGCCCACGCTCTTCACCATTGCGCAGGACTTGACCAAGATGCAGGTTTACGTGAGCACCGATGAAAGCGACGTGGGCACGATCCACGCCGGGCAGGAAGTGAACTTTAAAGTGGATGCGTTTCCTAAAGATACGTTCAAAGGCAAAGTTTCCGCCGTGCGGCTGAATGCCACGACCGTGCAGAACGTGGTGACTTATACCACTATCGTGGATTTTGATAACCCGGAAATGAAGTTGTTTCCCGGCATGACGGCTTACGTAACGGTCCCGGTGGCTACGGCGACCGATGTAGTGAAAGTTCCGAACGGAGCACTGCGCTTTACTCCGGATTTAACGGCGCAGCAGATCAGCGATCTTTACCAGAAAGCGGGAATCGCGGCGACGGGCGGAGCACGCAAAAGCGCAAAGGGCGCGCAGGCTGCGTCCGGACAGCAGGCCACGACGGCTGTCGTGTGGAAGCTGAATGCAGACAAGTCAGTGGAACCGGTGCAGATCAAGATGGGCATCACGGACCACACCACGACGGAAGTAGCGCAGGTCATCAAAGGATCGCTGAATCCGCAGGACCAGGTGGTTACGGGATCAGCAGCGGCCAACAAGAGCGCCAGTGCTAGCGCGGCAGCACCGGGTATGGGCGCAACACGTGGAGCTGCGGGCGGCAGGGTAGGAAGGTAAAACCTACCACGGAGGTACGGAGACACGGAGAATCTGATTTACCGCAAAGGTCACTAAGGACGCAAAGAAATAGAACGACCTTTGCGAGTAGATCGGGCAAGGACAGAGAACTAGGAGAAGCATATGGCAACGCTGGCAGAAGTCGAACTGAAAAATGAAGGAATGAAGCAGGAAGGTACGGCCAATGGCAGCCCGGTAATTCAGGTGCAGGACGTGCACAAGTTTTACGATCTGGGCGAGACCAAGGTGCACGCGCTGCGAGGCGTGGACATGACGATCCAGCCGGGAGAGTTTGTGGCGATCATGGGTTCCAGCGGCAGCGGCAAATCGACGTTTATGAATATGCTGGGCTGCCTGGATAAGCCGACCAGCGGACAATACATCCTGGAGGGAACGAATGTTTCCAGCCTGGATAAGAAGCAGCTGGCGGCGATCCGCAATCGGAAGCTGGGGTTTGTGTTCCAGGGATTCAACCTGCTCTCACGCACCACGGCGCTGGAAAACGTTGAGCTTCCCACGCTGTATGCGCAGATGGCGAAAGATCAACGCCAGGCCCGGGCAAAAGAAGTGCTGGAGCTGGTGGGATTAGGCGAGAGGATGGACCACTTTCCTTCGCAGCTTTCCGGCGGACAACAACAGCGCGTGGCGATTGCGCGCGCGCTGGTGAACAAACCGGCAATCCTGCTGGCCGACGAGCCTACGGGAAACCTGGACAGCAGAACGTCGGTGGAGATCATGCAGATTTTCCAGGACCTGAATGACAGCGGGCTCACGATTGTGCTGGTGACCCACGAGCCGGACATCGCGCAGTTTGCAAAGCGGACAGTGGTATTCCGTGACGGCAAGATCAGGCACGACGATCCGGTGAAGAACAGGCCAAGGGCAGCTGAGGTGCTGAGGAGTTTGCCGACGGTGGATGAGGATTAGAGATCGGGTGATCGGGAACAAAATCTACCACGGAGACACTGAGGCACGGAGAAAAGCAAAAATTAGTTTTGGTAGCAGTACAAACGGGGGTTATATGGATTTCATAGCGATTTTGAAAATAGCGGTACGAGCGTTGACGAGAAACAAAATGCGTTCACTGCTCACGATGCTGGGAATTGTGATTGGCGTGGGAGCGGTGATCGCCACGGTGGGACTGGGGCAGGGCGCGCAGCAACAGGTGCAAGATCAGATTGCGTCCATGGGGACGGACCTGCTTTACATCAGCTCCGGCAGCGTAAATAAAGGCGGCATACGGCTGGGTGGCGGCGCTACGAAAACGCTGGTCTATGACGATATGAAGGCGATTCAGCAGCAGGTGCCGACTATCGGGCAGGTTGCGCCGGGAGCCGGGGCAAGTGCGCAGGTTGTCGCTGATAACCAGAACTGGAGCACGCGCATTACCGGTACCGAGCCACAGTATTTTGATATCCGCAACTGGGACTTTGCCAAGGGCGCTAACTTTTCACAGGATGACGTGACCCGCGCCAGCAACGTAGTTGTACTGGGCGCGACGGTGCAACAGAACCTGTTTGGGAATAGCGATCCCACGGGCAAGACGGTCCGGATTGGCAACCTGCCGTTTCAGGTAGTCGGCGTGCTGCAGGCGAAAGGGCAATCAGGCATGGGACAGGACCAGGACGATGGCGTGTTTGTGCCCATCACTACGCTGCAAAAGAAGATTACCGGCCAGGATTGGCTGCAATACATCATGGCATCCGCAACGTCACAGGACGCCAGCTATGCGGCGCAGGGGCAGATTACTTCACTGCTGCGCGATAGGCATCGCATTCGCATGGGACAGGATGACGACTTCAGCGTGCGCAATCTGGCGGACGTCGCGCAATTGGCGGACGAGTCTTCAAAGGTAATGACGCTGCTGCTGGCGTCGATTGCCGGCGTGTCATTGATCGTGGGCGGAATCGGGATCATGAACATCATGCTGGTTTCCGTGACGGAGCGCACGCGGGAGATCGGCATTCGTATCGCGATCGGGGCGACCGAGTCTGACGTGCTGCGGCAGTTCCTCAGCGAGTCAGTGGTGCTGAGCATGGCGGGAGGAATCCTGGGAATCTTGTTTGGCGTGGCTTCTTCCATGACCATCACCAGAGTCCTGGGCTGGAGCATATTGATTTCGCCAGTGGCGGTGGGAGCGGCGGTGGTGTTCTCAACGGCAGTGGGAATCTTCTTTGGATTTTATCCGGCGCGGAAAGCGGCGATGCTGGATCCAATTGAAGCTTTACGGTTTGAGTAGGATGACCCCCCTTACTCAATAACGAGGTGGCCCGAGCTTGCACAAAGCCCGGGCCATTTTGTTTTCTGAATGGAATTTTGCGCAGAGCGGCCGGGCTTTGCACCAGAGGAACTTGCAGCGCTAATCGCTTATGAGACTTTGCTCAAATCGGTCTCAATGCGGATGGTCGGAGGCAGATCTAGTTTCTGGGCAAGGCTTATCAAGACGGACTCCAACTCGCGCATGGTGTCGAGATCCAAATCACTCGGGGCGGTAGCGGCTTCAATGGCTGCTGCCGGGTCTTCTACCAGAAGGCAGGCATTTGCCGGGGATTGGCTGATCCACAGGGCCAACTGGTCGCCGCAGTGCCTAAGTGCATGTAGTAGCTGCTCGGATTCACTCATCGGGGGAAAATGTGCCAAGGAGCACCTCTCAGCGATCTTGGATGCTTAGACCCGGGCAACTGTGTCGCCGGAACAGAAAAATTTAGGGTTTCTGGCAGGAAGTTGTCCGCCTTACAAAACCCAACGTTTCGTTACAGCGGCTTAGACATTCGTTACAGGGCTTTCAAAACACGGGCGGGAAATGGGGGTTTGTATAGGCAGAACGAAAAAGCTAAGACCTGAACCAAACGTTAAAGAAGTCGGGCCTGGCAAAAATCGGAGGAGACTATATGAATCGTTTAAAAATGATGTTAGTTGGAGCGGCACTGATTACCGGCGGTTCGGCTTTGGCATCGGCACAGGTGGTTCAACAGGATGTGGCATTCCGCGACCATGACAGAGATCGAGACCATGACAGAGATCGCGACCGCGACCGAAACAGGGATACGGATCGCGACCGAGATCGCCGCTACAACAATTATCGGGTCGATCGCGATCGGGACCGCGACGACCGGCGCTACGTGGACCGGGACTGGCGAAACGACGGGCGATACGATCGCCGCAATGACGGCTACAACCGGCGCTGGGATGGAAGACGCTGGGTTTACTGGAATGGCCGTAACTGGGTTTACTAAACGGCTTTTCTAACAACGAGGTTAGCTCTTTCTAAAGAGCCAAAGGCGGAACGCGCAGCACAGGCGTTCCGCCTTTTTGTTTCTCCGAGCTGTCGGGGGAAAAGTGAAGGGCGGCATTTCTGCCGCCCTGGGTCATAGATTGCAATCTTCTATTGGTGACGGATATCGCCTGCCGCAATCAGCCCGCCATCCACTTCAACGAACAGCGCGCGGTTACCGTTCGCCAGATACACGATGATGTTCTGGGTGCCTAACGGCGTTTGCAGTGACAATGGGAAGCGGCCGTTGGCGTTAGCGGTGAAGGTGCCGGAAAGCGGCTGGCCAAAAGTGATGCCGCCGCTATTGTTGATGTCAATGATTCCGGTGAGCTTGCTGACGCCATCCGCCGTAAGTTCCGCAATGGAATCCAGCTCTGAGCCGCTGGAGGCGCCAGTGAAATTCATACCGTAGATCCCCGTGAAAGAACCCGCACTGAAGGCCGCGGTCTGCTGCTGGAGCGCGGTACCAGTCGTCAGAAAGCGATTATCGGTTTCAAGCGCAATCACTCCGCCGCTGGAAGGGTAGATGGCAAAGGTAAATACGCCAGCAGCCGTATTCAGGGTCAGGGTCCCACGCCCGGTGGACGCCATGGTGTATGTGCCGTTGAAAGGTACGGCCGTGCTAATAGTGCCGCCGTCATTGAAGTCTTCAATTCCGGTTGTGACGTTGCCAGCGCCATCAGAGGTCAGCACTCCGCCGGCGGCAAATGGGCTGCCGTTGAGCAAATCAGCTCCCGCAATCGTGAATGCAAAAGGCCCGGAGACCGACGCATTGCTGAACGGCCCGGTCTGGCGGAATGCCTCGCCACCCAGAATGGAAACGTTGTTTATTCCCACGATCTTCAAATGAGTGGCGTCCACAACGTAGTAGGCAAAAGACAAAGTGCCCAGAGAGGTATTCATGGTCGCGGTGCCGCGGCCGGTGGAAGCCACCGGAATAGATCCCGTGATTGGATTATTCGTCACCACAAAGCCATTGTCATTGGAGTCATCGAGGCCCGCGGTCAGGTTACCTGAAGCGTCAGAAGTAAAGACGCCGCCAATGGCCAACGGAAGCCCGCCAGCATCAATCCCTGACAGACTAAAGGCAAAGGGGCCGGCCAGCGCAGCATTAGAAAAAGCGGAAGTCGTCTGCTGATCAATGGTGCCGCTGCCTGTGGCGCGGGTATCAAATCGCGTCACCAGCGCGTGACCACCGGCGACAATCACAAAATCCAGAGTCGAGTTTCCCGCAGGTGAATTAAGCGTGATGGTGCCCCGCCCATCCGACCGCACCAGATAGGTCCCGCTAGAAGCAACATTGGTGCTTATCCCGGCTCCGCTATTAATGTCCTGAGTTCCTGAGGTGATATGGCCTGCGCCATCGGCGACAAAACTCCCGGCAACGGCCAAGAAGCCTCCCTGGTCAGAGCCGATGTATGAGAACGCAAAGGAGCCATTCAGATTTGCATTGGTGAACGTACCTTGAGGAGTAGGAAATGTGAGTTTGCTGCCGCCGCCGCAGCCTGCAACGATCATGAGAGTAATGGCTGTCGCGAGAGACAGTAAGAAACGCTTTTTTGCCGGGACCATGTTTTACCTCGTGCCTTATCAAAGAAGTATGACATCAAAAACAGGTGATTCAGGCCTTGAATGCCGATTAAAGGAGACGCAGCAATGCTGCGTCTAATCCGAATTGTAGCAACGCTATATGTCTGAGTCGGAACTGTAATTTCTTCCGCAAGCTCTGATTTTGACCCTGCGGATAGGGTCTCTATTCGCACAAAATCGCTGGTTTTGGGGGACGTCGGAAGGTGAGATGCTCGCACCGGCCCGTTCGACCATTGGTAATCGGGTAAAGTTTTGTTAAAGCAGCAGATCACTTTATAATAAGGATAGTTGACCTCATCATTTTTCCTGGAGCTTTCCATCCATGATCAAGTTTTTGCAAAGCGGCAACAAAGCCGCCAAATATCTCCTCGCCGGATTTCTCTTGCTTATTGCCGCCAGCATGGTGACCTACCTCATCCCCGGATTCATGGGTGATACAACCGCTGCTACAGAAACCGGAGTAGTGGCGTCAGTGGGCGGCCATGAGATCAAGCGCGAGCAGGTAGCCCGCGTGGTGCAGGCACAAGCGCGTGGGAACCAGATTCCGGACTTCTACATGCCTATCCTGCGGCAGCAGGCAATCAGGGAGCTGATCCAGCAGGCTGAACTGCAGTATGAAAGCGAGCGCATGGGGCTGAAGGTTTCAGACCAGGAGTTTCGCGATGAGTTGCAGTACGGCCCATACAAGCAGGCCTTCTTCCCCGGCGGGAAGTGGATTGGCGCGGAAAAATATAAAGAGTTGCTGACCCAGGGCGGCACCACGGTAGAGGACTTTGAGCGCGATGTGCGGCTTGACCTGCTGCAGCGGAAACTGGTGAATGTGATCGGCGCCAGCGCCACAGCAACCGAGTCCGAGGTGGAGCAGGCTTACAAAGACCAGAACACGAAAGTGAAATTTGAGTACGCCGTCATCAAGCTGGATGACGTTTCTAAGACCATCAAGCCGACTGATACGGAGTTGAAGGCTTTTTATGACGCGAACAAGCCGCGCTATACCAACTCCATCCCGGAGAAGCGGCAGATCAAGTATTTTGTCCTGACGGACAAGAATTTCGCCGACAAGGTGACCGTGGATCCAGCTGAAATTCAGCGTGCCTACAGCGCCAACCAGAATGCCTATCGTATTCCGGAGCGGGCGAAAGTCCGCCATATCCTTATTGAAATGCCCAAAGCCGGACCGGACGGCAAAGTTGACCCGAAAGCCATGGATGAGGCGCGCGCCAAAGCCCAGGACGTGCTAAAGCAGATAAAGGCCACTGGAGACTGGGACGGTCTGGCAAAGAAATATTCCGGCGATCCCGGCAGCAAAGATAAAGGCGGCGAACTGGGCTGGCTGAATAAGGGGCAGACGGTGCCGGAATTCGAAAAGGTAGCATTTGGCCAGAACAAAGGACAGATCAGCGACCCGGTACAGTCATCTTTCGGGTTTCACATCATCCAGACTGAAGATAAAGAAGATGCGCACTTGAAGCCGTTGGCCGAGGTAAAGCCAACAATCGAAGAAGCCATCAAACAGGAAAAGATCAAAGGAACAATGACCCAGGCTTCTGCGGATGCGGAAGCCATTGCGCAGAAACAGGGGCTGGACAAGGCCGCGAGCAAGTATGGCGCACAGGTTGTCACCAGTAACCCGATTAGCCGGACTGATGCGCTGCCCGGCATTGGCCCCCAACCCCAGCTGATGGATGCCATTTTCTCCGCCAACGAGAAGTCAGGTCCGCAAGTTGGGCAGACGCCGCAAAGCACCGTGGTGTTTGAAGTTACCAAGATCGAGCCCGCGCGCACACCTTCTTTTGACGAGATTAAGGACCGTGTGGCGACGGAGTTCAAGAACCAGAGGGCGGCGGATATCCTGCGGCGCAAGACCCAGGAATTGGCGGACCGGGCCCATGCCGAACATAATCTGGCGAAAGCGGCGAAGGAAGCGGGGGCGACATTTAAAACCAGTGACATGGTTTCGCGAACGCAGCAGGTGCCTGACATCGGCAGCATGTCCGGTCCAGCCGCCGCGGCGTTGACGATGAAACAAGGTGAAATCAGTGGTCCGCTGAACCTTGGCTCAAGCCAGGCAGTCCTGCAGATTGTGGAGCGGCAAGAGCCGTCTACATCCGACCCCGAGTTTGCCAAGCAACGTGACCAGCTGCGCGAGCGACTGGCCGGACAAAAACGGCAGGAAATACTGGGCCTGTTTGTGAGTGATCTGAATACCCGTCTTGAAAAAGAGGGCAAGGTAAAGATCAACAAAACAGAAATGGACAACCTTGCCAAATCCCGCAGCTAAGACTGCATCATAAGAGAACTATGCTGTCCCAGCGCCTGGCCGGAATACTGCTGCATCCAACCTCACTGCCTTCGCTGGGTGGTATCGGCGATCTAGGGCCGGAAGCGTACGAATTCGCGGACTTTCTGGCCCGCTCCGGCCTGGGCCTATGGCAGGTGCTTCCGCTCTCACCACCCGGACTTGGCAATTCTCCGTATTCGGCCATCTCCGCCTTTGCCGGCAACCCACTGCTGATCAGCCTGGAAAGGCTGGCTGAACGCGGCTGGATAGAAAAAGACCAGCTAAAAAAACTTCCCGCTCCGCACGGCCGGGTAGATTTTGAGGAAGCAAAGGCCCTTAAGCTGCCTTTACTGCAACGGGCAGCACAGAATTTCCTGGAGCGCGGCAATGGCGACCGTGGCCGCTTTGAGGAATTCAAGCGAGCGCATGCGGGGTGGCTGGAAGACTTTGTGCTTTTTGACGTGATCCGACAGGTGCATCAGGGCGCTACCTGGAGCTCATGGCCAAAAGAACTGGCGCGGCGTGAAGCTGAGGGCCTGCATAAATTCGGGCTGGAGCACCAACCTGAATTGGAACGTGAGCGGGCGATTCAATTCGCATTTTTTGAGCAGTGGCGGGCACTGCATCAATACTGCCGCCGGCGCGGCATCGGGATTGTGGGCGATGTTGCCATCTTTGTGAACTATGACTCGGCTGATGTGTGGCGGAATCCTGATTTATTTTTTCTGGACGAGAACCTGCTGCCCACAGTAGTGGCGGGAGTCCCGCCGGACGCTTTCAGCGTAACCGGCCAGCGCTGGGGCAATCCGCTCTACCGCTGGGACGTGTGCAAGGCCCGCGGTTATCACTGGTGGACCCGGCGCATGAAAAGCACGCTGGAGATGTGCGATATCGTTCGTCTTGACCACTTTCGCGGGTTTGAAAGTTATTGGGAGATTCCCGCCGACGAGCCCACGGCGGTGCATGGCAGGTGGGTGAAGGGGCCATGTGACGATTTATTCCATTCGCTGCGGGCCAGCCTGGGCGATCTGCCTTTCATCGCTGAAGACCTGGGCTTGATTACCCAAGAGGTGCATGTGTTGCGCGAGCGGCTGGGTATTCCCGGGATGAAGGTGCTGCAATTCGGCTTTGGCGATCCCGGCGCGCATATTTATCTTCCGCAAAATTTTGAGCCCAATTGCGTGGTCTATACCGGCACACATGATAACGACACGACGGGGGGCTGGTGGAAATCTTCTGCCAACAAAGAAGAGAAGCGCTTCGCCGCAAACTATCTTGGCGAACCCGCCGACGGGATGCATTGGGCGTTTATCCGCGCGGCGTTTTCTTCAGTGGCGCGGATGGCAATTGTGCCTTTGCAGGATTTCCTGGGCCTGGGCAGCGAAGCGCGCATGAACACGCCATCGTTGAGCGACGGCAATTGGGGCTGGCGCTTTAAAAAGGGCTCGCTTCCGAATTCATTGGCGGAAAAGCTGGCGGTACTTACAACCGTCTGTGACCGCAATCCGCAAGCGTTAGCTGCTGACCAGCAGGGCCACGGGGAAATGCGCGAAGACTTCGCGGCATAAGAGCGTTCGCTGCGGGGTGACCCTGATCTTCTCTCCGGTAAAAACATTTTCCAGGAACTCCGGGCAGCGCGACGGAACCGGCAGTTCAGTGTTTTCCCATAGAGATGCCAGCGGAGCGCGCAGGGCGCCGCCAGCCAGGGTGTAACTGAGGCGCGGCACGGCCACAATTGCCATATGGCTGTTATGCTCACGGGCAAAAGCGACCACATGCTGTTGTTTCGCGCCTTTGGGGTGCATCGGCTGGTAGAGGCCGGGATGGAACAGGTCACGCCGGTCGCGACGCAAGCGTAGCGCCTGCATGGTTGTCCACATTTTGATGCGCCCATCCTGATAATTTTCCAGCAATTCGGCGCAGAGAGAGGGAAGATCACCGGATTCAGCTTTGCGGTCGAGCTCCGTCAACACCCGCTCGCGCAACGCATAATCCACCGGACGGCGATTGTCAGGATCGACCAAGCTAAAGTCCCAGAGCTCCGTGCCTTGATAGATATCAGGGTTTCCTGGGGAGGTAAGCATCACCAAGCGCTGTGCCAGCGAATTGATCGCCCCGAAGAAATGTACCGGCGGCATGAAGGCCCGCATTTGCTCAAGAAAAGCGTTGGGCCGCGCAGGCGTTCCTGGCAGCAGAATCTTCTCAATAAAGTGCCGCAACGCTTCCACATACGATGGATCGTCGCTGATCCAGCTTAGATTTACTTTGGCTTCATGCACCGCCTTGGACATGTATTGCTGGATTCTTTCTACATAGTCTTCAGGCAATCCGCTCGCGCGGTACTCGAACGGCCAGGTCCCAACCAATGTCTGGTAAAGGAAATATTCTTCGTTGAAATCCGGCACTTGGCGGCCATCCGTAAGCATGCGCTTGCGCAGCCGGTTGGTGCGACGCCAGCGCAATGCGTGCGCTGCCCACGTCTTTGGCATTTCAGAAAGCACATCCAACCGCGCGCGAACGTCCTCACTGCGCTTCGTGTCATGCGTGGACGTGGCCAGCATGGAATACGCCCAGCTTTCCGCGCGCTTGAGATTGCCGGAATGAAATTCTTGCGGGCTGATGCCGAATTGCGCCGGCGATCCGCCCACTTCATTCACGGCGATAAACCGGTTATAGACATAGCACGCGGTATCTTCCATGCCCTTGGCCATTACGGGCCCGGTGAGCTGCTGAAACTTCAGCGTGAAATGAAGCTTTTTGCGATAAAGGTCAGACTGGTCCTCTGAATTCTTGTGCTTCAGCAGCAAGATGTCCCGAAGAAAATCAAAGCTTGCCGGGGCTTTATCCATGTTGCGGCGCTTGGCTTTGGCAACAGCTTCATGGATGTAAGCCCGGTCGCGTTCAGTCATCTCTCCGCGTTCGTCAATATATGTGCGATAGACAGGGAAGCAGGCGATAGTCTCACGAATCACGTCGCGCAAAGACTTGCGGGTAAAGTCGCGAGCATAGCGGTCGGTGGCGGAAATGGCGTCAAGCATATGCGCCAGCACGTTCACTTCACTGGCGAGCGAGGCATGCATGATCAGCTTCTTGCTGTTATAAATAATGGTTTCCACGTCCTGGGTTCCGCCGGCAAAGCGCTGATAAAAATTGGTGAAGCTCTTTTCATTGCGGCGATCAATGAAGAGCCCATTTACCAGCGTAGTGAAGTCATATCCGGAAGTGCCATCCACCGGCCATTCCCGAGGAAGCTCTTCACCCGGCTCCAGGATTTTTTCCACCACGGTATAGAGCAGGGCGCGCTGGTTCATCCAGTCATGCTGGCCAAAAGCCTGCTGCAGGTCCAGCTCAATTCCGTTTTCCGCCAGGGTGCCGCGCGGCGTTGGGCCATTGCACTGGCTGGCGGCATAGAGCATTTGCAGCCGGACCATGTATTGCCGCGGATTCAGCAGACCGTCGCAGTGGTCAACGCGCACGCCCTGCACCATGTCATCCGCGAGCAGGTGACGCAGCAGTTGGTGCGTCGCGGCAAAGACGCGCGGATTTTCCATGCTCAGGCCGATGAGATCATTCACGTCAAAGAAGCGCCGGTAATTAATTTCTTCACCGGAAACGCGCCAGTTGGCCAGACGATAAACCTGCGCTTCCAGCAGACGGTGCAGTGAATCGAAGCTGCGAGGGTCGCCCGGCTGGCCATTCATCATTGCGGCAGCACGCGCCGCTGTCTCCTGCAACTCCGGCGATTTTTCCATCAACTCTTTCCATGCCGCCGCCAAAGCGCCAATGGCACGCCGTCTCTGGCGCACCAGGTCGCCTTCCGACGCGCTGTGCGAAGGCAGATTACGCAGCCCGGACAGCAGATTGCGCAGCTCCTGCGGCAGATCGTAAGCGCGCGGCTCAAAAATCATGGGGATGGTTTGAGGATCGAGCGGCAACCGCTTATCAAAATACTCGATATGAAATTCGCCGTTAGTACTCACCAGCCGGAGATGTCCTGCCTCAAGCTCAGCGCCGTATTGATCGCCCAGGATAGGAAGCAGAAGCTTGTTGCGCAGCTCGGGCTTCAGCGGCTCCCAGTCGAGATCAAAAAATTCAGCGAATTCAGATGCCCGGCCGTTGGCCAGTACGTCCCACCACCACGGGTTTGCGCCCAGCCCAATTCCCATGTGGTTGGGAACAATATCCAGCACCTGGCCCATGCCGTAATTCTTGAGCTCGCCCACCAACTCCTGCAGCTCTTCATAGCTGCCAACCTCAGGATTCAATTGGTTGTGGTCGGTAATGTCATAGCCATGCTGGCTGCCAGTTCGGGCCTTGAGAATGGGCGAGGAATAAATGTGGGAAATGCCCAGGGCATGCAGATATCCCACAAGGCGGCGCGCATTCTCAAAGCGAAAGCCAGCGTTAAACTGCAGGCGATACGTGGAGAGCGGCTTCGCAGAACTCTTCTCTGACGCTAAGCGGTCAAGGCACTCCGAGATACCGCTGGTTTCAGGCGTCAATATCGCTGGATTGGCTCTCATGGGAATGCTTTGCGATCAGGGCCGTGTGAAGGCGTAATGCTCCAACAGCTTTAGATGCACAAATCCGGAGCGGTGTGACACGGCGCGCGGGACGCTTTGCTAATTTTGCCGGAACAGTTGAAAATAGATTTTTGAAGATAAAGGAGCTACATCCAGCATGCCAGCAACCGGTGAACTGATCAGAATGATGAATTACGTTGACGACATTGCCGCCACGCTCCGCCGCATCGTGGTGGGAATTTCCGGCATGACCCCGGAAGAACGCAAACGGCTGGCCGACTACATGCGCAACTCCGACCCTAACTTCACCAAAACCCTGGAGAACCTGGATAAAGGCTAAATGGCCGAAATCCAGACGATCGCGGTCATTGGCGCAGGAGCGGTGGGCCGCGGAATTGCTTTTGCCGCTGCACTGGGCGGCTATCGCACGATCCTGGAAGATATTTTGCCTTCCAGCCTGCGCACTGCCGCCGCCGAACTTCAGCAGCATCTGGCCCGCGCCGCCGGTCTTGGCGCCATCAGCAAACCCGAAGCCTTGGCTGCTTTCAACCGCCTGGAATATGCTTCAACGGTGGAACATGCAGCGCGTGAAGCCGACCTGGTGATTGAAGCCGTGCCGGACGAACTGGAATCCAAGATCGAAATCTTTACGCTGCTGGATAAAATCTGCCGCCCGCAAACCATCCTGGTATCGAACACCACAGCTCTCAGCGTGAGCGAAATTGCTTCGGTAACCTATCGTGCGGCCAGGATTGCAGGGATGCGTTTTGGCAATCCTGCTTTCGGCAGCAAGAATTTAGAAATCGTGCGCGCCCAGCTTACCGACGACGAAACCATTGCCGCGTGTACTGAAGTCGGCAAGCGCATGGGCAAGCAAATTACGGTAATTGCGGAAAGCGCGTTTTAAAATTCCGCAGGCGGCAACTTTCCGCGCGTCCGGAAAGGTTCCCGCCACAGCAAACATCCGCTCCCACCAATTACGTCTTGCGCCGCATCAATCGCAGGTCCGATAGATAAATATCCAGCGGATTCAATCCAGCCACACTGCGGTTTTCCAGCCCTGCGATCTCGGCTTTATCCAGCCGCAATTCTTGCTGGTTAAGCTTGTCAGCCACGGCTGCAATCCGCCGCCGCAAATATTTCAGGTCACACGGCCTTGTGACGTAATCATTGGCGCCGGCTTCATACCCTGTTTGGATTTCTTCCGGCTGCTCGTGCCCGGTAATCAGGACCACATACGGCGCTTGCGGCGTGCCCTGCGTCCGCAGCCAGCGGCAAAGCTCAATGCCGTTCAGCTTGGGCAGGTCCCAGTTGAATAAGCAGACATCGATGGTGCGGGTGCGCAGCAACTCGCGCGCAGCCTCGCCATCCCTCGCTGAAACCAACTGATAGCCCCATTGGACCACCGAGCGTTCCAGCGTCATGCGTGTGAGCAAATCGTCTTCAGCTACAAGAATTGTGAGGGTCTTCATACTTACCTTGCTTTTCCTAAAAGTAAGCTGACTCTACCAAACCGCCCACAAGGATTACGAGATTACCTCGGTTTTCTAGATTCCCAAAATGGGAACTATCAGACCGGCAATTCGCTACTCGGCGACCGCTAAACTCGCACCTTTTTGCATACTCGCCTGCTAGTTTCCCGCTGGTTTGCTGCCCATCGCAGGCAAAGGCAGACGGCCATCCGCGCCGCTGGTCAACGCTACAAACTGGGGGTCTTTATAGAGCGACGCAAATACCGCATCCACGCGCGCTTCCATCATCTCTTTGCTGCGGACAGACTGATACCGCTCATACTCAAAGAAGTGGCGTTTCAGCAGTGACAGCGCTTTATCTTTCTGCCCCAGCTGCGCATAGATCGCCGCCAGATTGTAGGACGCGCACAAAATCGCTTCATTGTCCTTTGCGATCTTTAGCGCTTCGTCGCCATGGCCATTGCCTGCCATAAACGCCGCGGCAAAGATCAGGTTAAACGGCTCCTTCGGATCAAGCGCCAGCGCCTGCCGCGTGTATGCGTCGGCCTTCACTTTGTCGCCTTCAGAATTCCAATAGACGGCCAGGTTGCGGTAGGCCAGCGCCAGCGGAAATTCCTGCGTTGACGCTTCCATCAGCCCCAAACCTTTTTTGAAGTCGCCTTCATGGATCGTCATTTTGCCTAGCCCATGCAGCGCCACCGCGCGCGACAGCGGATCGGCCGGCATGGCCAGGATCGCGTCGAAAGTGGTGCGTGCTTTGTCCCACTCGCCCGTGTGGTGCCGATACAACTCGCCCAGGTAGCGCAACGGCGTGGGATCGTTAGGATCAAGGTTATGGGCGGCCGTGTAATACTTTTGTGCCAGCGTGTAGTTGGAGGCGTTTTCCGCCATTAGGCCCATCGACATCGTTTTCTGGATCTTCGCGCTCACCGCCGGATCAAAGTTCGGGCCGTCGGGCATCGCTTCGGCGTTCAAGTCGGTCACGCCAAGTTTTTTCAGCTCTTTTACCGCGTCTTTGGCCTTGCCGGGGAACATGCATTTCTGCTCCACTACCTGCTTCAGCTCGGCAATCGCGGCCTGGTTATCGCCGGATTTGGCCTTGGCTTTGGCGGCTTCCATCTTCTCTTTCAGCGCGGACTCGCGCTTCTTCATCTCGCTCTCAACGACTTTTTCCACGTCGCCAACGCTGAGCTTGCCGTTCTTGTCCGCAACTTTATTTACTACCGTGCCATCGGCCTGCACCAGCAGCACCACCGGCACTTTCCCATCCGGGACATACTTCTGGCCCAGCGCCGTGCGGGCATCCGCAATGCCCATGGTGACGCACTGGCCGGAATAAAGTTGCAGCGTGCGCGATTCGCGCAGGCTGGACTTCTCAAGTTCATTCTGGCTGGACGGGAACCAGTACACCGCCAGGCCTTCCTTTACCGTGTCTTCCGGCTTGATCAGCTTCCACGGCACCTGATAGGTCTGCTGGCTCGATCCCGCGCCCATACCGCCCATGCCTCCGCCACCGCCGCCGCCACATGTGGCCCAAGTCTGCGGCACAAGTAATACATAGATCATCAATAGGCACACGACGCGTTGCAGTAGTGAGGTTTTCATGCCGGAATTATACTCCAGAGCTGATGGCACAGAGGGCGTTCTGTCCGGCCCAATTCAGACGCCCTACTACTTAGACCACCGACCGTCAGCGCGGCGACCATCAAGGCGACGAGAGACATCATCTTCAGGCGCAAATCAAAATGCTTGGCCGGTTGCACGTGCAGCGGAACTCGACTCGTCTTATCGATTGTCGGTTTGTCCAGCATCGTTTCCTCAGCCATAACATTCCCTCTTCTTACCAAAATTTAGGTAGCATACCATTCATTGCTGGCTCTTCCGCGGCTTCGCCCCGGAACGCATCTAAAAATCGAGGTAAAACTTTGCCTTTTGCTGACGTCAATAACACTCACCTGTTTTACCGGCTGGAAGGCCGCAGCGATTTCCCTGCACTTGTCTTGTCACATTCCCTTGGCTGCGATCTTGGCATGTGGGCCCCGCAGATGCCTGACCTGCTCGACCATTTCCAGAACCTTCGCTATGACACGCGCGGCCATGGCGCGTCGGCAATACCGGCGGGTGACTACACGCTCGATCAGCTAGGGCAAGACGTTCTCGCCCTGGCGGACAAGCTCAATCTCTCCAGGCTTGCCTTCTGCGGTATCTCGATGGGCGGCGCTGTGGGCCAGTGGCTGGCCATCAACGCTCCGCAACGCCTCACAAAATTGGTCTTGGCCAATACCTCTGCCAAATTCGGCACCCGCGAGACTTGGGATGACCGTCGCAAAGCGGTGCTGGAAGGCGGCATGCAGGCCATTATCGACGCCACTATGCAGCGCTTCTTCTCCGCGGAAAACCAGCAAAGTGTCTGGGCGCAGTCCACGCGCGCCGTTGTTCTGGGGACTGATCCCATTGGATACGCCGCATGCTGCACCGTACTCCGCGATGCTGATACTCGCTCGGAACTAAGCAAAATTTCCGTCCCCACGCTGGTCATCGGCAGTGATAAAGATCCCTCAACTCCTTGGGACGGAAACGGCTCCGTGCTGGCCCGCGATATTCCCGGCGCCCAAGCCGTGCGTTTGGAGAGCGCTCATCTCTCTAACCTGGAACAGCCCCGCGTTTTCACCACCGCCGTACTGGATTTTCTTCTGGGCAGAACCCGAACTGGCTGAGCAATCTCGGAGCAACACTCAATAGATATGCATTGGCCGCTTAGCAGCCGCGCATTGACGGAATCTTTATTTAAAGTTTGCTGCCGGGTTGTTCTTTGTTCCAACTCTCATTTATTCTGCCAAACAGTAGTGAATTTCTGTATGTCCGTGTCCAATGAAATGGCTCAAGCGCTGGAAGACCCAGACCCTGCTGCTTCTGGCAGTAATCGGGCCGGGATTTATTACCGCCAACGTTGACAATGATGCCGGTGGCATCTACACCTACTCGTTCGCCGGCGCGCAGTTCGGCTACTCCCTTCTGTGGACCATTATTCCCATGACTCTTGCGCTGATCGTAGTGCAGGAGATGTCCGCCCGCATGGGCGCTTGCACCGGCAAAGGTCTGAGTGACCTGATCCGCGAAGAATATGGCCTGCGCATCACTTTTTTAATGATGTTGGTCCTGGTGGCGACGAACTTCACCAACGTGATGGCGGAGTTCGCGGGCGTGGCCAGCTCCATGGAGCTTTTTCACGTCTCCAAGTTCGTCAGCGTGCCCATCGCGGCAGCCATTGTCTGGCTGATTGTGGTGAAAGGGAACTACAAGAGCGTGGAGAAGGTCTTTCTCACCGCATCCTTTTTCTATATCGCATACATCATTGCCGGAGTGCTTTCTCGGCCTAACTGGCCTGCCGCTGCCGTAAGCACGGTCAAACTTCCAACCCATGCGGCCGCGTTCCGCGTTCCTGGTTACGTTTACATGGTCACGGGGATCATTGGCGCCACCATCGCCCCCTGGATGCAGTTTTACCTGCAAGCTTCTGTGGTGGAAAAAGGCGTTACCATGCGCGACTACAAGACCACCAGAATTGATGTGCTGGTAGGCTCGATTTTTGCTCCTCTGGTAGCAGGCTTCATCATTCTGGCGTGCGCCGCCACGTTATATCAGTCAGGACACCGCGTAATTACTGATGCAGCCGATGCGGCGACCGCTCTTGGCCCCTTGGCGGGCAGGTGGGCGCAAATTCTTTTCGGCGCGGGATTGTTCAACGCATCGCTGTTTGCGGCGTCCATTCTGCCGCTCTCAACCGCATACACCGTCTGCGAAGGGCTGGGCTTTGAATCCGGGCTGGACAAAAAATTCAGTGAAGCTTCAGTTTTTTACTGGCTCTATACGGCGCTGGTAGGCGCTGGCGCGGCGGTAATCCTGCTGCCACGCTTCCCGTTGCTCAAAATGCTGGTGCTCTCCCAGGTGTTGAACGGCGTGCTGCTCCCGTTTGTGCTGATCTTCATGCTGCTTCTGATCAACAAGACCAGCTTGATGGGCAAATACGTAAACTCACGCTTCTTTAACTGGGTGGCCTGGGGCACGGCCGCCGTAATGATCGTGCTCAGCCTGCTCCTGGTGTTCCAGTAATCTGTAATTGGTTCGTCCGCCTTAGTTCACTCAAGTTTCTTACAAATTGCGAAGGTGCTTTGCTGTGGCAGCTAGACCATGAAGCTGAAAATATTCAAAAGAGACCTCAGCCTGCCCCGGCGGGTCGCCGGATTCGGCGTATTGAAATACAGGCTGATCGCATTTCTGGCCGTATTTGGTCCGGGCTTCATCACTGCCAATGTCGATAACGATCCCGGCGGTATCCTCACTTATTCGCAGGCGGGAGCCAAGTACGGTTATGCGCTGCTATGGACGCTCATCCCCACGACCATTGCTTTGATCGTGGTGCAGGAAATGGCCGCTCGCATGGGAGCCGTCACAGGCAAAGGGCTGGCCGATCTCATCCGCGAAGAGTTTGGCCTGCGCGCAACGTTTTTTGTGATGGTGGTCCTGGGCATCGCCGATTTTGGCAACATTATGGCGGAGTTTGCCGGCCTGGCTTCTGGCATGGGAATTTTTGGCGTCAGCAAATATCTCGTTGTGCCTGTGGGCGCGGCCATCGTGTGGTTTGTGGTGGTGCGCGGATCATATAAGCCCGTGGAGCGCATCCTGATCTTGTTTTCGCTGATCTACTTCACGTATCCCATATCCGCGCTGCTGGCGCATCCTGACTGGCACCAGGCGCTCAAAGACACCTTCGTTCCCGTGATCAATAATCATGCCGACTACATTCTGCTGATAGTGGGCCTGGTGGGCACCACGATTACGCCGTGGATGCAGTTTTATCTGCAAGCTTCCATCGTGGAAAAAGGCATTGGCAAGCGCCAATATGCGCTCTCCCGCTGGGACGTGGTGCTGGGCTGCATTGTCACCGACGTGATTGCTTTCTTCATCGTGGTGGCCTGCGCGGCCACGCTCTACGGGACCGGCAACCATAATATTACTGACGCGGCTGAAGCTGCTCAGGCGCTAAAACCGCTTGCCGGCAGATGGGCATCGCTATTGTTTGCCGTTGGGTTGGTCAACGCCGCGATGCTTTCTGCGGCCATTCTGCCGCTGGCTACCGCTTACAACATTTGCGAAGGTCTGGGCGTGGAGTCTGGAGTAAACAAAAAGTTCTCTGAAGCGCCCACGTTTTACTGGATATACACGTTCCTGATCCTTGGCGGCGCAAGCTTCGTGCTGATTCCACATTTGCCGCTGATCAAGCTGATTCTTTTCTCTCAGGTGGCCAACGGTATCCTGCTGCCTTTTGTGTTGATCTTCATGTTGAAGCTGGTAAACAAGACCGATTTGATGGGTAACTATAAAAACTCAAAGCTGCAAAACGTGATTGCCTGGGCTACCAGCGCCATCATGATCGGTTTGACCATTGCGCTGGTCTGGACGCAGATTACTGGCCATGGCTAGAGCAGCTTGCCCGCGCTGATGTCCTTGATTAGCCTCACGTCCGCTTCAAGAAAGTCATAGGTCGGCAGCTCGTTGCGATCCACCCAGCGCACGTCGTGAAAGATGCGGTTCTCGATCTCATTCTCAAACTGGTCAACGCGGTAGAAATAGAGTGCCAGCGACGCGCCATTGGCGTAAGTATGCTGGATGGCCGCGACCTTGCAGCCAATCACCGCGTCAATGCCCAATTCTTCATCCAGTTCGCGATGCAACGCGTCTTTCAGGTCTTCATCGCGCTCCACCTTGCCGCCGGGAAACTCCCACTTTAGCGGCATGGCCTGACCTTTCTTGCGTTGGCAGATCAGGATCTTTTCTTCCCGGACGATAATCGCCGCAACCACCTGTTTCATTTTGTTCATGCTTTTACATTCAAAATCTTTGAAACGCGGAGGAACAGAGGGAACAGAGGAAATGGGGAAACAAAAACTTCACTCAGAATCGATTCTCAATCCTCCGCTTACTCCTTTCCTCTGTGTTTCAAGGGTGTTTTCCTGTATTCGCCGCAAGCCCTTTGTCACTCCAAACATTTCCGGATGAATCGCCGCCGCAAGCGCATTTAATCCCTGCATCAGCGTGCTGGCGGGCGTGTTCAGAAACTCATCGTTGATGCAGTACACGCGCCCGTTTTTTGCGGCTTTGGTCAGTTCGCACCCGCGTTTGGGGATGATCTTTTCCAGCGGTACACGATCTCCGGCCCCACACCACGCGGCCACAATCACGTCAGGATCGGCAGCGGCTACTTCTTCTTCCGTCGTATGTTTACCCGGTTGGCCAAAGAAGCGCCCGCCGGCGGCTTCCACCAGTTCCGCCACCCACATTTGTGAAAGAATCAGCGGCTTGCCCCACTCTTCGCAGTAGACCAGCGGCCGCTCCAATCCCATCGTCCGCTGCCACATTGCTTGAACTTGCTTTTCCATCTTTGCGACCACGGCTGTGCCTTGCTGTGACGCGCTCCGCGACTCCAATCCCATTACCCGCGCAATCATCATGATGTCTTTGTAAATATCATCAAGAGTTTTGGGCGCCAACCCCAGGAAAGGCAGGCCGCTTTTGAGAATTTCCGCCACGGAATCCAACTGGTATGGGACCGAGGCAATCACCAGCTCAGGCTTGGCTGCCATGATCTGGTCCGCTTTTGCCGACCACGAATCTTCTACAATGACGCAGCATGTTTTTAGAACCTCAGGGCAGACATCGACGCAATATTTGGTGCAGGCCACCAGCCGATCCAGCAATCCTAAATCGCGCAGCGTCACGGTCACGCTGGGCTGGAGCGACACGACTCGCCGGGGCACATAGTTTTGAAAAGCCCGGTTTTCTGGCATCATTGAGATTATAAGGAATGTCCTACTCAAGCACAGTCCTCGACCATTTCGAGCATCCGCGCAACATCGGCGAACTGGCTTCGCCGGATGCCGAGGTGCGGTTGGAGCATCCAGTCTGTGGGGACATTATGAGTCTGGCCGTCAAGCTCACCGATGGACGCATCGAACAGGTCCGTTATCGTACCCGCGGCTGCGTGGCTTCGATAGCCGCCGGCTCATGCCTCACCGAGATGATTCAGGGAAAATCTCTGGCTGAAGCGTCTGCGCTCCAGCGTGAGAATCTGCTGGAAGCGCTGGGCGGACTGCCGAATGCCTCAGTCCACGCAACTCATCTTGCCATGGACGCGTTGGCGCAGGTGCTCAAGAAACTGGGCACCCCGCCCCAAGGCTAAGTCAAATCAACAGCTTGCAACGCACGGCTCTGTAGGCATCTACTCACATTAAAATCTTCTATACTTCCAGCAATGGCAGTACAATAAATCCCCAAAGCCTGCCCTGCCCGGGGACGAGAGACGAGAGAAGGAATGAATATGCCGCTAGCGATGCTGTTGCTGTACGTTACCACGCTAACGTCGCCAAACCCGTCCATTGAAGGCGTAAAGATCGTAACGCGGCAGATTACGGCCGGCTTTACTGATACCCGCACGGAATATCTTGCGCCCGACCGCCTGCGCAATGAGTGGCAATCGCAAATGCGCGACGGGTCCGGCCCTCCTATGGCTACCATCATCCTGCGCGGGGAACGCGACCGTGTTTTCATGCTGGACCTGGCGGCCCACGAATACATCACCTATGAGATGGATTCTCGCGGATCCGTGGCGATGAAGCGGCCCATGGTGGATTCCGGCGGCACATTGCAGATATGGATTGACAACGTGGATACCGGAGAGCGCAAAGATCTTTTTGGGCATACCGCGCGGCACATCATTACCCGCGAAAAGCGCGTTGCCGGCCCCGGCGCATGCTCCAAGCCGTCGATGACTGAGACTGACGGCTGGTACATTGACGGCTCCGTGATGCCGGAATGGCGCCGGCAAAAAAAGAACAGCTATGCCCTGGTGCTGGCAGCCGAGGTTTCCGCCGGATCGAACGACAAATGCTTCAATAAAATGGACAAGATTGAAGTGCACCGCAGCGGCGTGGAAACTGGCTTCCCCGTAAAAGTAACTACCACGCTCACCAGCGAAGCAACCCAGGTAGATGGAAGCAAACGCACTCTGTCTTCCACCTGGGGCTCAGAAGTTGTGGAACTCAAGGAAGGCCCGCTAGAGTTGACGCTGTTTGACGTGCCCAAGGATTTCCGTCGCGTGGACTCACTGCGCAACTGGACCGCCACGCCCCCACGGCAGCAGACCACATGGGAGTGGGTCAAAGAAAAAGTTCAGGAGATGTTCAAATAGCGGCGGCCGAGCCAAAATATTGGCTCCTCATGTAGGACTCGAACCTATCGGGCAACATAGACGGCTATATCCCGCTGTAACGCCAGCCCATTTCCCGGCACTACCATAGTGTTCGTAAATTTGGTCGAAGCGTGGAGATGGCTTATCCATTGAGAAACGCAAAAAACCTGCCGTTTTTGGATAAACCTGTTGGAAATGGCAGTGTTTACCCGCGAGTAACGGTGTATACTTCTGCCAATTATCCGACCCGTGCCGGGATTAATGAAGCAGGCCCATGAAACAAGAGGATCCTAAGAGGATATCTGACGCACCCACCGTGGGTGTAAGCAGGTCGCCCATTGCGGCGGGCGCGAAGCGCGCTGTGAGCGGCACGAGCAATATCCTTGAAGTTGGACAGGTGCTGGGCGGTCGCTTTGAGATCCTGGAAATGCTCGGCATAGGCGGTATGGGCGCTGTTTACAAAGCCCATGATCGCGACATTGACCGCGTCATCGCACTGAAGTGCATCCGCCCTGAACTGGCAAAGGACCCTGAAATTGCGCAGCGCTTTACCCAGGAGCTGCTGCTCGCACGCCAGATTGCCCACAAAAATGTAATCCGAATCTTTGACGTCCGGGATTCCGGCGGCCTGAAATTCATCACCATGGAGTACGTGGAAGGCCGTGATCTCAGCAGCTTGGTGGAATCGAAAGGCAAGCTCCCGATTACAGAATCGGTCTCTATTGTCATGCAGATTTGCAGCGGGCTCTCCTGCGCTCATGCTGAGGGAGTAGTTCATCGTGATCTGAAGCCCAGCAACATCATGGTGGAACCGAACGGCCGGGTGGTGGTGATGGATTTTGGTCTGGCACGTGCCGACAACATCGGCCAGATGACGCAGACCGGGGCGGTAATAGGCACATATCAATACATGTCGCCGGAGCAGGCCAAAGGCGCCAAGGCGGATACGCGGTCTGACATTTTTACCGTAGGTATTATTTTGTACGAACTGCTCACCGGCAAATCGCCTTATGCTGCAGACGGCGCCATGGCCAGCCTGCTCAAGCGCACGCAGGAAGCGGCTCTTCCAGCTTCACAAGTTGATCCGGCAGTTCCTCGCCAATTAAGCGCCATTGTTGCCAAATGCCTGGAGCGGGATATTACAAAGCGGTATCAGACGGTCGATGATCTGCTGAGCGACCTCAAGGCTTTCAATGGCGGCAGTGTGGTTTTGCCGTCCGCACCTCGAATTTCGCAAAAAGTGCTCTGGGCAGTGGCCAGCTTTGTGCTCGCCGGACTCATTACGATCGCGGTAATTGTGAAATGGTCATCGAGTTCCCCAGGAAGCTCGACGACGGCCGTCCATCCAACTGTGAAAGTATTGTTGGCGGATTTCCAGAACAACACTTCGGATGCGGTTTTTGATGGCACACTGGAATCCAGCTTTGCTCTGGCCATGGAGGGTGCGCCGTTCATCAGCGCTTATAACCGTACGCAAGCCCGCAAGACGCTCACGGCGATCGATCCCACAGCGAACCTGCTGAATGAAGCAGGCGCCAGCCTGGTAGCGGTGCGTGAAGGTGTGAACGTTGTGATCAGCGGCGCGGTGGAAAAGCTGGGCAGCGGTTACAAGATCTCCTGCAAGGCCGTGGATCCAGTAAGTTCTAAAACCCTGGGCTCAGCTGAAACGGAAACTAGCGCAAAGTCGGGCGTCCTGCAGGCAGTTGCGCAACTGGCCGACAAAATGCGCCGCGTCCTGGGCGACACGACTCCGGATTCCTCCCGGCTCCAGCAGCAGGAAACGGTCACATCCAGCTCACTTGAGGCCGTCCATGAATATGCGGTAGCGCAGGAGCTGCAGTTTTCCGGCAAAGGGGCGGATGCTTTGCCGCATTACTCAAAGGCCATTGAGCTGGATCCGAATATGGGCCGAGCTTACGCCGGGCTGGCTGTAACCAATGCGAACACAGGCCACCGAGCCGAGGCGGAAAAGTATTATCAGGCGGCCATGGCGCACATTGATCGAATGAGCGATCGTGAGAAATACCGCACTCGAGGCGGTTACTATCTGATGACACGGCAGCCGGAGAAGGCAATCCAGGAGTTCAGCGCGCTGGTGGAGCAATACCCCGCGGATGCCGCCGGCCCCACAAACCTTGCGCTCTCTTACTTCTATGGGCGAGATATGCAGAAAGCTATGGAACAGGGCAAGCGCGCCGTGGATCTTTCTCCCAAGGCGCTGCTGCAACGCAATAACCTGGCCCTCTACGCCATTTACGCCGGCGATTACGCCGCCGGAGCCAAAGCGGCGCAGGACGTACTAAAAGAAAATCCAAAGTATCCTGAGGCAATGGGCGCGCTGGCCATTGCGCAGACCGGACAGGGAGATTTAAGCGGCGCCACCGCGACATATCATCAACTGGGGGCTCTTGGGCCAGCGGGCGCGTCCATGGCTAATATCGGGCTTGCCGATATGGCGGAATTGCAGGGACACAACGCCGAAGCAATCGACCTGCTGGAAAAAGGCATTGCTGCTGACCTTGGAGCAAAAGAGTCCGGCAGCGCCGCAGCAAAAACTATCGCCTTGGGGCAAGCTTATCTTGCGCAGGGCGACAAGAAGAAGTCACTGAGCGCCGCTGATAATGCCATCAAACTTGATCCGCAACCCAGCGTTCTTTTGGCAGCGGGTGAGATTTACGTGAACGCCGGTGACACAGCGCGCGCGGCCAAGCTTGTGACCCAACTTTCTTCCAAAATTGAGCCTGAGCCGCAGCTTTATGCAGCCTTGCTGCAGGGAGCTATTTCTTTGAGCCGTGGCGCGAAGTTGGAAGCTATTCAATCGTTGGAGAAGGCGCAGAAAATCTCCAATAGCTGGCTGGGGCACTTTTACCTGGGCAAGGCGTACCTGCAGAATGGATCGTTCACTGAAGCTGATTCAGAATTTGAGCTGTGCCTGAAACGCCGCGGTGAAGCGAGCGCGGTCTTTCTTGACGATGTGCCAACCCTCCGGCTCATTCCGCCGGTTTATTATTTCCTGGCGCGAGCGCAGGAAGGACTAAAGAGCCCTTCCGCCGCAGACACGTATCGCACGTTCTTAAAGATGCAGCCGGAGGGCAGCAGCGAGCTAATCTCTGACGCTCGTCGCCGCCTCGAAAGCCGCTAGGAGCCGCTTCCCGCCTACATACTGTTAGCGAATGCTGAACGGATTGGAAAGTGCAGTCCCGGCCCCCGCCAGGTTGGTTGTCGCTTTCAACACGTAACCGATCCCGACTTTATTCAGGTTGTTGCTGGCGAAGATTGCGATGCCGTTATTTCCAGTAGTCGCAACAGTACTTCCTGTCAATACTGCCCCGCCTGGATTCACCGCAATGCTCAACGTAACCGTAACGCCGTAAACTCCCTTACCTTGTGCATCCACCACCAGCACCTTCATGGCTGGCGTGATCTGCTTACTCGGCGACGAGTCGCTGGGCTGCACATAGAAGCTTACGGTGTAAAGCGAGGCAACGGTGATGCTGAATGACTTGGTTGCAACCTGCTGGGGTGTGGCTGTATCGGCCACCTGAACGGTAAATGCGAATGTGCCACTTGCTGTGGGAGTTCCACTCAGCACCCCTGCCGCGCTCAATGTTAGTCCTGCGGGCAAAGGTCCTGAACCGGCAGCAAGCGCCCATTTAAGCGGCGGGATACCACCACTGGCCGCGAGCGTTTGGCTGAACGCGACTCCATATTTTGCGCCCGGCAAGCTGGCCGTGGTGATGACGAGCGGCGCCGCAATGCGCAAAATGAGAGTCCTCGGCGCGGACTGAGACGGCGATCCAGAATCCCTGGCCAGTACCGTGAAAGTCGAACCCACAATGTTGACGGCAGTGGGCGTTCCGCTGATCACACCTGCGGGCGAAAGGGTGAGGCCTGGCGGCAACGTGCCGGAAGCCAAAGTCCAGAAGATGTTTCCGGTCCCGCCTGAAGCGATGAGCGTCTGTTGATAGGGCGATCCGGTAATTCCGTCCGGCAGCGTCAGCGTGCCAACAGAAAGCGGGGCGGCCACATGGAGAGACAGGAGAATACTGGCGGTTTGGCTGGGCGAAGCGGAATCCTTCGCCTGTACGGTGAAGGTGCCTGCAGGACTTAGGGTTGAGGAGGACGCTGAGGACAATGTGGGTGTTCCACTAATTACCCCTGCCGTACTAAGCTGCAATCCCGGAGGCAATGCGCCCGAAATTAGTGACCACAAAACAGGCGACGTACCGCCGCCACTTTGCAGAGTAGCTGAGTAAGGCACGCCAATGATGGCATCCGGTAAAGTCGGCGCGGTAGTTACTACCAGCGGTGCTGCAATGCGAATACTGAGAAGCTGCGTTTTTGTCTGCTGCGGCGTTCCCGTATCCTGCACCTGCACGGTAAAGCTGGTGCCGGTTGTGGCTGCCGTTGGTGCGCCGCTGATCACGCCGGAAGAGCTCAGCGTTAAGCCTGCGGGCAGCGATCCGCTGCTCAAACTCCAGGTGTAATTTGCGTCTCCGCCGGTTGCTGACAGAGTCTGCGTGTATGACGCGCCGACCACGCCATCTGCCAGAGACGTTGTGGTAATCAGCAGTGGCTGCGCGATGGTGATGCTCAAATTGCGGAAAGCGACACTCGGAGTTGGCGCCGAGGTATCCGTGAGCGATACAGAAAAGCTAAAAAGACCGGAGGCTGTTGGCGTGCCGGAAATAATTCCCGTAGGGCGATCCAGTGCGAGTCCCGGAGGCAACGCTCCGTTAACAACTGCCCAGACTGCAGGCGCATTACCGCCAAAAAAGCTGAGCGAGGTCGAGTAAGTTAGACCGGAAACTCCAGCAGGCAGCGGGCCGTTGGCTGTGGTGATCGCAAGCGTAGCCGGGGGCACGCCGCCGCCGGTATTCACAGCATGAGAAACCACGACCGGCGTGATGTTGTTCACAATGTCCTGAAGCGCCGCAGCGGTTCCTACGTTCGCGCGCAGGGTGACGATGCCAGTTTCACCGGGACGCAAATTCAGCGTCGCATTCTTCGTGCTGGAATTCGGTAATTCCGGATTGCCTAGCTGATCGGCGCTTTCAATGATTGGGTCGGGGACGCTTACCAGGATTACATTCTGGACATTCGGGGTGAGCTGGCAGTTCTGCGATCCCGGAGTCGCATACAGTTTGCTCAGAATCAGTTGCAGGCTGGTACCAGCAGGCTGCGTGCCAAAAAGCTTAATTGCGTACGACCCGACCGTATTGCCGTTGTTCACAATGGTGTAGCTCGCGTCAGTCACGGTCTGGTTGGCGATGGCAGGGTTGGCGATTGCCGGGTTGGCGATTGCTGGATTCGCAATTGCAGGGTTTGCTATGGCTGGATTCAGAGCCGCTACGATCGCTGGGTTGGCAATGGCCGGGTTGGCAATGGCCGGGTTAGCAATCGCTGGATTCGCAATGGCTGGGTTGGCAATAGCTGGATTGGCAATGGCCGGGTTAGCAATGGCCGGGTTGTACACCTCGGCGTTAGCAATGGCCGGATTCGCGATCGCCGGATTGTCCGGGTCGATGATCGCAGGCGCGGTGGGATCCGGGTTCAACGTGGTGCTGGCCTGCAAGCCATTGGCCACCAAAGTCCCTCCGGGCGCAGTAATTTCCTGAACGTTCACCGTAACGCTGGCTGTTGGATTGGCCGACTGAACAAAGATCGGGCGCGAAATCCCGGCGCTTGGCGAAACCGTGACATCTTCAAACGCAACAACCGGGCCAAACTGCTGCAATGAAGCTGATCCGGCGGGATCCAGCGTGCCGTCTGCGAGCAAAGGCTGGTTCGCAATGGTGATGCGGAAACTTTTCTCAAATGCGGTCGTGTTCTGCACGGTGATGGCAAACATGCGCTGCAGCAGCGTTGTGGTGTTGGCAATGAATCCCAGCGTTTTTGAATTGCCGGGAGCAGCGACAAAGACTCCGGGAGCAATCCGGGACGTATAAATATTCTGGTTGCGCATGCCGCTGCGGCTGTCGTCAGCGCAAGCCGGAACGGTCTGCGTGGGATCAAAAACGCTGGTATGCGCTGTGGCGGGATTGGAAGCGGAAAACGGCGGCGTATATTTTGTCCAGTCTCCATCCAGTGGCGGCCTTACGTCTCGATTATCGGTCCAAACCGCATGGAACACAGGATTGCTGCTGGGCGAAGTGTTGAAGCTCCACTTGCCATTGTTGATGACGAAGCTAGGCGCGCCGGCAACATCAATATAGTCGCCAATAAAGGGTTGCGTGCCTGACACGAACAAAGGCAGGTTGGGTGTGTTGACCTGGAGCTGTTCAGCCACGCTGGTCGAGTCAAAAGGATTAACGCCAAACTGGTACCGAGAGACCCGAAATGAATTAAAGCTGGGAACCACCAGGCTGCCAGCCGCGGCAGGACTTGTCTGCGCGCCCTGCAAATCAATGGTGTGGCGACGAATCGTGAGCGTGGAGCCAACACCGTTGGCGCCATCGGTCATGAAGGAATTGAAGACCGCCGCGGGATTGAAATTCGCATCGCTGGGATCGAGTTCGCCCAGCAGCTTTCGCGTTTCTATGTAACTGGTGAGATCAGGCGTCAGGGTAAAGACGCCCAGAGTGTGGTCCTGCCGAAGGTCGTAATACACCAGCATGAGCTTGCCCGCATTGAAGCTGAGAGTGGGCATGATCTGGTGTCCGCGTGAAGGATTTGTCAGGTTCGTGAATGGATTGCCGTTATCGTCGGCGACCAGGCCGAGATCCACGGGTGCGCCCGAACCTGACCAGGTTGTGCCATTGGCGGAAACCGACATCATGATGCGCGCATCGCCATTGCTCTGCCGTTGCGACCATGAGACGTAAACGCGGCCGGTATCATCCACGGCCATGGTTGGATACGTGTTGGTGCGGAACGAGCCTCCGCCAATGCTAAGCCCTTGATCAATTGGGCATCCGGCGCCGGTGGGCGTGGCTAGACAGGCCACAGGAAAAGTGACCACATCTACGGGTGCGCCAAACATAGCGCCGCCATTGGTTGATTTAGCGATTGCAATCCCGCCGCGATGGAGCGAATCCGCGAAGCGTCTCCAGGCAATATAGACAGTAGCTGTGGTATTTTTTGCGCTGCTGGGATCCACCACCACGACCGAACCCTGGTTGACGGAGTTGCTCGCGATCCTTAGAGGAAGGCTGAAGGTCTTGCCGCAGTCCGTGGAGCGGGAAAACAGAATTTGCGTATTGCTGGAAGGCAGGTCGTCATCATCATGACCATGGTCATCGCCGGTGGCGCCGGTGACAAAATCCGTATAGCTTACAAACACTGCTCCCGCCGGTACCACTTCACTGCCCGCTGAACCGTCAGGATTGGTGAAGTTAATGGTGCAGGTCGCCGTGCCGCGAGGAAGGTCTACCGCCAACCAGGGTTTATCTAAAAACTGCGTGGCACTGCCCAGAGAAACAACCGTTTCTCCCAGATAGCGGATAGAATCCGCGGGAGTTACATTCGTGATCGCGCCTTGGGTGCGCGTGGCGTCGCCGTTTTCGCGATTGTCATTGTCAACGAAACGCGCAACAAAAACGGCTCCCAGCGGATTTGTGCCGCGATTGAAGGCAATACCGCCGTAATAAAAAAGGCCGTTGGTTCCTGCGCGCACGGCGGGGTCTGCGCCGGCCTGAAAACCACGTAGCGGAGAGGCCAGTCCGTCAGAAGAGGAATCCAGCGGATAGCCCGGAAGCAAAGTGCTTTGCCACGTCTGGCCACCGTCAAAGGATTTGAAAATGCCAAGCCAGGCGTCGCCGCGCTCATCGATGCCAAGAAGCCCCGGAAGATCCACCGTGCGATAGTCATTGGCTCCCGCCAGCAAGTGCAGAGGGTTCCGTGTGGACACGGCGGCTGAGGGTTCATTTTGGCGCTGGAGAAATGGATCTCCGGTGGTCCAATCTGTACCCGACACCATGTTCACGTTAGTACCGGCCGAGGGGCTCTGGGCGGAAGCAAACAAAACAGCAAAATACAGCATGGCCGCAACAAGCGGCCGCAAAGCCTTGCAGGGATTCATACCACAACCTTCTTATTGAGAAATGCGCAACTTAAGCCCAATAAAGGGCTTACCCTGGGATACCCGTCGAAAGGGGTTCGAACGCGCCTGCACATACCTTGGCGCCGCATCGAGCACAACTGATCTTGATTGCGTCGAGTATGGGGGTGAGAGACTCACATGTCAAGAGAGCCGAAAGGATTTTGTTGAAGAATTGCAGTGTGCAAAAGTTTTCTTACGCCAGTGCGCTTGACGGTCTGGATTTACTTGGGTCTAGGAACGAATGGATTTGAATTCTGCGAGGCAAAAATTGGCTCCTCAGGTAGGACTCGAGCGCTGCTTCGTGGAAGTCCGGCGCCGCACCCGGCCCATGGTTTGCTTTGTGAACGTGCAAAGCGTGGATCGAATCATCTACTCCATTTTCCAGAGATTCAACTTGGAATGAAAAATGGCACCCTCAAGATTTTTACACAAGCAGCTTGACATCACCGAAACGCGCTCGTAGTGGAGCGGATGGGCGCGGACGTGCTAAACTTTAAACATCCTTGCGCGAACTGGGGTAAGCCGCAAGAGATCCCACCCAGGAATTCTCAAGAGCAGAACAAGACTGCCGAATGGATACCCATGGCCAATGTATTTCCGGTCTGTGATCATCAGGCATTGGAAACGCTCGAGTTAGTCACACAGCAAATGGCGGCTGCGGTTGCGCGGTGCAGCCGTGATTTGCGCTATGTCTGGGCAAACCAGGCGTACGCGAAATGGATTCAGCGGCCACCGGAGTCGATTCTCGGCCAGAGCATCGAGGATGTTCTGGGTACTCAGGCCTTCGAATCTCTGCGGAAGCATTTCGAGCAGGTTCTCAGTGGAAGCGAGGTCAGGTTCCAAGAAGAGGTCGATGTCCGTGGGATTGGTAAACGCTGGGTTTCCGCAGCTTACGCTCCCATCCGTGATAGCAACGGGGCCGTTGACGGTTGGGTTTCCGTTGTGCTCGATATTACCGATCGCAAGCGCGAAGAAGAAGCTCGCTTCCGGCACGCCGCGGTCATTGAGTCATCCAGGGACGCAATTATTTCTAAGAACCTGGACGGGATCATCACCAGCTGGAATGCAGGCGCCGAGAGCATGTTCGGCTACAAGGAAGAGGAAGTAGTTGGAAAGCCGATCACGATCCTGTTTCCCCCAGAGTTAAACGACGAAGAAGATGCCATTCTCCGCCGGTTACGATCCGGCGCGCGAATCGAGCATTATGAGACCAAACGCCTCACTAAGGCAGGAAAGCTGGTGGACGTATCTCTGGTGATTGGGCCAATTCAAGATTCAAATGGCCGGCTGACCGGCTTCTCCAAGGTTGCGCGTGATATTACCGATCGAAAACAGATGGAAGCATCCTTGAAAGAAAGCGAGCAGCGTTTCCGGCTGGTGGCCGATACCGCGCCCGTCATGATCTGGATGGCCGGTACGGACAAGCTCTGCACCTATTTCAATAAGCCGTGGTTGAACTTCACCGGACGGACGGTGGAGCAGGAGCTTGGCAACGGCTGGGCTGAAGGAGTCCACGCTGAAGACTTTGAACAATGCCTCTCGACTTATGAGCAGTCATTTGGCGCGCGGCGCCAGTTCAAAATGCAATACCGCTTGCGCCGGCATGATGACGAATATCGCTGGGTGCTTGATATCGGTACGCCGCGCTTTCAGCCGGATGGTTCCTTTGCGGGCTACATTGGAGTCTGCGTCGACGTTCATGACCAAAGAACCGCCGAAGAAGGGTTGCGCCGGTTGAATCGTGCTCTGGAAGAGCAGACGGCCGTGCTGGAATCCCGCGAGGAGCTTCTGAAGACATTCGTCCAGAATGTACCGGCGGGAGTGGCTATGCTCGATCGTGAGATGCGCTATCTCCAGGTGAGTGATCGCTGGTGCGCGGATTATTCGATGGATGCCTCTCAACTGGGCCGTTCCCATTACGAATTGTTTCCGGATATCCCCCCGCATTGGAGGGAGATGCATAGCCGAGCTCTTGCGGGGGAAACGCTTCGAGCTGACGAAGACTGCTGGCGCCGTAAGGACGGCGACATGTGGGTACGTTGGGAGCTGCGGCCTTGGCGGACTGCAAACGGTGATGTGGGAGGCATGCTCATTTTTGCCGAAGACATCACCGAAAGAAAAAAGATGCAGGATGCGCTTTCAGCCGTGAGTGGAAAATTACTCGAGGCCCACGAGCAGGAGCGCAGGCGCATCAGCAGGGAGCTTCATGACGACATTCTGCAACGGCTCGCCCTCTTGTCTCTGGAAGTGGGGAGACTACAGGCTGATGCTCCGCAGCTCAATACTCGTCTGCAAGATTTCCAGGCGGCGGTCCTTAATATCAGCAAGGACGTGCATGCGCTGTCCCACGGGCTTCATTCGTCGAAAATTGAATATCTGGGAGTGGTTGCCGGCATCAAGAGCTGGTGCAAGGAATTCGCTGACCGGCACAAAATCGAGCTTGACTTCATCGGCAATCTTTCCAGCGCTCCGCCGAGTGAGACTGGGATTTGCTTGTTGCGCATTCTGCAGGAGGCTATTGGCAATGCGGTCAAGCACGGAGGGGCAAGGAGAATAGAAGTGCGATTGACGGAGCGCTTAGGTGAGGTTCAGATGATTGTCAGCGACTCCGGCGCAGGGTTCGACGTGGAAGAGGCCCGGCAGGGCAAAGGTCTGGGTCTTGTCACTATGCAGGAACGAGTCAGGCTCGTACGCGGATCTATGACGATTAGTTCGAAGCCAGCCGGAGGCACTGTCGTTGACGTTCGCGTTCCGCTCATTTCAAGAGACATGGCGGAAAAACTGGCTGGTTAAAACGGGCAGCCATCCGTCATTCAGCGAAAGCACAGAAGATTTCGATCCAGCATCAGATTCCTGTGCCCCTATCGAGGGCTGGGGAAGAAAACTTTACAGCCCTTGAGAACCGCTTCGGGCCAAAGTGTAACGTGTGTCTCCGGAATGGACAACAAAAGATTGGCTCCTCAGGTAGGACTCGAACCTACAACCCTTCGGTTAACAGCCGAATGCTCTGCCATTGAGCTACTGAGGAGTGGGCAAACAGGCCGCCAGAGGGGTGGTCGGCCGCTTGAGTTGTCTTCTTAAAAATAGCATGCATTTGGAGCCTTTAGCAATCATGAAATCGGGTCTCCAATCGACTCAGTTTTCTCCTTAAGCTTCATCGGTATTTGGCCCGTGCGCTGGCTTAGAAGGGAAGCCAATCATGGCTTCGACGGCAGCAAATCGCGGGAATCGTTAATATAAAACTGCGTTCTGAATCTCCGTGTTCAGATCTAGACTTTTCAGAACTGAGACCTGCGCCGAATAATCGCCTCCATGAGTAAAGAACCCAAAGCTTCAGAATTAGCTGCCGCCGATTCGCCCAAAATCGCACCTGAATCTTCTGCCCAAGCCCCGCGCAAGGCGCCACCTAAAGCCAAGATCATGACCGTCATCGACCACTACCATGGCTTGCAGATCGCCGACCCTTACCAATGGCTGGAAGATTCTGCCGCGCCGGAGACGCAGCAGTTTGTCGCGGCGCAGAACGCCTATACCCACAGCATGCTGGAAAATATTCCCGGGCGCGATGAACTGCGCCGTGGTGTGGAGCAGCTTTTCACCATTGGGCGCGTGGCTTCGCCGCGCATCGGAGGCAACAATTATTTTTATGAGCGGCGTGACGGCCGACAGAACCAAGCCGTGGTTTATGTGCGCGAAGGACGCCAAGGAAACGACCGTGCGCTGATCGACGTAAATGCTCTTGCGCCTGACGGCACCATCGCGCTCGACTGGTGGTACCCCTCTGAAGATGGCAAGTACGTTGCGTTTGGCACGTCCCCGAACGGATCAGAGTTGAGCACACTGCAAGTGATTGAAAGCGCCACAGGCAAGCTGTTGAAGGAAAAAATTGAGCGCACCCGCGCCGCCAGCCTTGCATGGCTGCAGGACAGCTCGGGGTTCTATTACACGCGATACCCCCGGCCGGGAGACGTGCCCGCCGGCGAGGAAATGTACAACCGCCGCGTGTTCTTCCACCAGCTTGGTTCGGCTGGCAATGCCAATGGCGCGCAGGATTCTCTGATTTTTCCCGGAGATGGCATTGAGCTTGCGCCGCAGCAGTGGCCTAACGTTTCTATTTCCAACGACGGTCGCTGGCTGCTGGTGGATGTGAGTGAAGGCTGGACCAAAACGGAGCTTTACCTAAAAGATTTTTCCAAAAAAGAACTTTCTGCCATGAACCTAGCCATGCCGCAGGGGCGATTCCAGCGCATCACCAGCGGCGGCAACTTCCTTTATCACGGTGAAATACTGGAAGGCGAGCTCTACATCACCAGCAATGAAGGTGCGCCGCGATTCCGGGTATTTAAGGCCGCGTGCGCCGCGCCAGAACGCGCAAACTGGAAAGAGATCATCCCGGAGTCGGATGCGGTGATAGAAGGCCGCGCCTCCGTTATCTCCAGAAAACTCTTTGTGCATTCCATCAAGAATGCCAGGTCACAGCTCCACCTGTTCAATCTCAACGGCAAGCCGCTCGCGACCGTCGCCATGCCCGCGCTGGGCAGCATTTTTGATCTGGGCGGCAACTGGAACAGCGAGTCAGGCTTTTTTGGCTTTGTCTCGTATGCTGTTCCGCCTACAGTTTTTGAAGTGAGCCTCAGCGGGCAGACCAGGGAGTGGGCGCGCGTGGAATCCGGCATTGATCCCGCGCGCTATCAGGTGGAACAGCTCTGGTTCAACTCCAAAGATGGAACGCCCGTGCCAATGTTTGTCGTCAGCAAAAAAGGACCGGTGAAAAATGGCCGCAATCCAACGCTTCTCTCCGGCTACGGCGGCTTCAATGTTGGCCGAACGCCATTTTTCAATCGCAACGTGATGTTGCTGCTGCTGGAACAAGGCGGCGTGTATGTTGACGTGCAGTTGCGCGGCGGAAATGAGTTTGGCGAAGACTGGCATCGCAACGGCATGCTGGAGAAAAAGCAAAATGTTTTCGATGACTTCATTGCCGCGGCGGAACATCTCATTGCAGAAAACTATACTGACGCCGGGCATCTCGCGATCCAGGGCGGCAGTAATGGCGGCCTACTGATGGGCGCGGCGCTTACGCAAAGGCCAGACCTGTTCCGCGCCGTGGTGTGCCAGGTGCCGCTGCTGGACATGCTGCGCTACCAGGGTTTCCGGATCGCCAAGCTGTGGGTTCCGGAATACGGATCGTCGGACGATCCCGCGCAATTTGAGTATCTGCGCGCCTACTCGCCTTATCACAACGTGAGGGCTGGCACGCAGTATCCTGCGGTGTTATTTATGACGGCGGAAAGCGATACCCGCGTGGATCCCATGCACGCGGTAAAAATGGCGGCACTGCTTCAAGCTGAAGCGGCGAATGGTCCGGAGCGTCCGATCCTGCTGCGCGTCGATTCCAAAGCAGGTCATGGAGTGGGTAAGCCAATCGCAAAACTAGTGGACGACGCCGTGGATGTCTGGAGTTTCTTGTTCTGGCAGCTGGGCGTGAAGCTGTAGCCTCGTTGCACAAATCTGAAGCGGCCAATTAGATGTTCCAATGACCAATAAAAAAGGAGCCAAATACGGCTCCTTCATACCTTAACGAATCAGAAAAGTTTAGCTCGCGTTAAACGGCTGCGTTAGCCGGAAGCCGAGACGGCGTTCGGCAATAAAGCCGACTTCCTTTTTTCCCGTGGCATAAGCAGCGGTTGTGCCTCCGGCCGCGCCCACCGTAGTCCCAATGGCTGCGCCCTTGCCGCCGCCGGCCAATGCACCCAGCAGCGCGCCACCGCCGGCCCCGCCGCCAATGAATGCCAGATTGCGTTTCTTGTAACTGCCGCCGCTCACAAACACGCTGTTGGTTTGCAATGGGACGGTCTTGCCATTCAGCGTGATGGAGGAAAGCGTGATCCGCAGATAGCCGGCATTGTGCATGTGCCCGGATTCGCGGGCGGCAACCACCTTGCCGGTTACGGGAGCGCCTTTGGGCGCCAGAGTTTGTCCTTCCACTACAAGAGGTTCATCCAACTCGGCAGAAAAATTCTGTCCGGACTGCGCTGTCGCGCTGGAAATGGATTGCTGCAGCCGCACGTAAATAGCGGTGTTTGCCGGCACCACGAGCGCCTTGCCTTCAACGAAAGGCAACTGCTGCTGTGGAGACGTTGCGGGCGTGTCTGTGGCAACAGTGGGTGGCTGCGCGCCCACACCGCAGCCCGCTGCAAGTCCCGCCAGGACCAGCAATATCAGAAAGAACAGATTTCGTTTCATTGCGTACCCCGGCAGTGTGGGGGGCACTGCCACCATGGGTAAAAGCACGGCGGATGCCAAAAACAACGCTTTATTTTGTTAGGTTTATAGGGCCGATATTTTGGAAGTGTGTACTTTTTACCACCGGCAGAGTAGCTGTTTCTACGTTGAGAAAGGCCTAACGTGTGGAGAAAAGGCTAACGCGTACCGCTTCCGGATACAGTTTCCGCGGTGGCGGTGACTTCGGGCTGCATCACAATGCCGTCGAAAGCCGTTGTTCCCAGCAGCCGCCCATGGGCGACGTGAAGATTGCGAATACGCCATCCCGTGGTGATGGCGTTCCATGTCCGGCCATTATCAGCCGATTCAAAGATGTTGACGGATAGGCCGCTTGTGACCAGCACGCGATGATTTTCGTCGTCGAAGTGGATGGTCTGAATATCGGCCAGGCGTAGCGATGAAACTTTTTTCCAGGAATCGCCTGCATCCGTGCTGCGGAAGAGCCCCGTGCGCGTCGCGAGCCAGACATCGCCGATGTTATCAACGGCAACGGAGTTGATGAAAAAATCGCCATCCAGAGTTTTCGTCGGCAGCCAGCTTTCGCCTCCGCTGACGGAGACTGCCACCGTGTTGCGTCCAGCTATTGCCACCATTTTACCCGCCACGCTGATGCTTACCGGAACGCCGATGCCGGGCAGCGATTCCGGCCGCCATGTCGCACCGGAATCCGAGGTGACGAAGAGTGCGCTGGAAGTGGCGGCAAACCACTTGTCCGAGCCCAACTCCAAAACAGTCACGCGCGGAGCAGGATCAGGAGCCGTTGCAAGGCGCGTTGAAGTTTTCTTAAGGATTGCCTGCGGCTTGCTCAATGGAAGATCGCGCGCTATCCAGCGAGAAGCATTTGGTGGCAACGCGAAGATGCCATGATCGGTACCGGCCACCAGCGTACTGTCCGCAGCCTGGCGAAGCACAAAAACATCGCGTCCATCCAGACCGTCACTATTCTGTTTCCATGTTTGTCCGGCGTCGCGGGAAACAAACATGCCGCCGAATTCCTTGTCGTTCAGAACTCCGGCGTAAAGCACGTTGCTGTTCTTGCGATCTACCAGCAAAGCCGCCGCCTGCCGATGAGTAAAGCCACGATTTGAAGCCGTAAAAGTTACGCCGCCATCATCACTGGCCAGCACGCCGCTGCGATCGGTGGCCAGCAGCACGCGCGAAGGCTGTCGCGGATCAATGAGCACATCATTGATGATGATGTTGGAGCCGGTCATGTGTTTCCAGGTCGTGCCCCCATCGATGGTCTTCCACAGACCTTCCGTGGTCCCGGCATAAACGATGTTGTGATCAATGGGATCCATTTGCAGCATGCGCGTGCGCCGCGCGGAATACGGAATTCCCTGAATTTTCCGGAAAAGCTCTCCGGCGGAGTCGCTGCGGTAAATGCCGGAGCAGGCGCTGATAAAAATATTCGCGGGCTGTGCGTGATCAATCACAATGGAGAAAACATCGGAGTCGTCAATCACGCCCTTTTTGATGTTGTGCCAGGTTTTGCCGCCGTCTTCGGTTTTCCATGGCAGGTGCCACGTGCCGGCGTAAATCACGTCGGGATTTACCGGATCAATGGCGATGGATTCCACATTCTTGATTTCAGCATGGTTCGCTGGAGAGATTCTTTCAAAGTCACGTCCGCCGTTGCGGCTGCGGTAGATTCCATCCAGTGCGCCAACCACAAGAATTTTTGGATCGGAAGCGGCCATGCTCAGAGCGCGCAGAGACTTGCCGTGCAAGTCAGCCACGATTTCCCACGTCTTGCCTGCGTCATGGCTGCGAAAGAGATCGCCATCGCTGTTGGGAAGTTGTGCATTCCATGCTGCGGCGAACATATTTCGTGAGTCTGTTGGATCAATAACGATGTGGTCCAGCACCATCTCGGCTGAATTGCCAGGGCGGGCAAAGCGGGACCACGTCGCGCCCTTGTCGATGGAAAGATAAAGATTGCCCGCGCTGGTGCCGAGAAAAATACGGTCGGGATTCTTTGGATCTATGGCAAGACTGCGCACGTTTCCGCCATCCGGTCCGATGGGTTGCCATGGCTGCTCCGCCACAAGGGCGGCAGACATCCAAAGCAAGCTAGCGAAAACGGCAATGGCTCGCAGAATGCTACGCATGGGTTGAAACGGTCTTTTCCCTGAAAACTGAATGCAGTGAGAGTGACACGATGATTTTGCTCCAACAAGTTACTGAAGGGCAATGAATTTAAAGAGTTCAAGCCTAGGCCGACAATGGGGATGGGGCCTCACAATCAAATGGCGCGCGACTCACACCGCACCAGTCGCGCGCCAATGAAGGAAGGGTTATTGCGCAGGCTTCACGCTTGCCGGTATTTCCACTTTCCAACACCTGCAACAATAAAAGCGGCCAGGTTTGGAAGCCTGGCCGCTGAAAGAGTATGCAATCATCGTGATGCGGCAGAACCGGTTACCTGCAAGATCATTTGCGTTCCTGAATCCAACTTCAAATTGCGGCCGGCAGAGCTGATAACTGAGCCCTGCGCGCTGCCAGCAGTCGCTGTGCTCAGAGCTACTCCCTGCATTCCCACGACGCCACGGGTTGCAGAGTTAATGGCGCCATTTGCTGCAATGCCAGTCGCCTGATTGACTGATCCGTTCACTGCCCCGTTCGCCGTGTTGGAGATTGATCCGGTAGTATTATTCACGGTGTTTGCAGCAGTTCCCACTGTTGAATTGACTACGCCTCCACCCATGGGAGCACTGCTGGCGCCGCCGCTGCTGGTGCGTCCACCGCCCATGGCAGTGCCGCTGCCGCTGCCGTTTCCCATTCCCGATCCCGTATTTCCGGCAGCATCGGTTGTTGCGGATAGCGAGCCTTGCACGGGGGGCGCCAGCGCTTGAATCACTCCGGTGAACCCCATTTCCTCTCCGCCTTTCAAGACCGCTTTATCAAAAGCTATGCCCAGCTTGGACTCGCCGCTCTCCTTGCTTTTGGCTTGCGCTTCGGTTACGTGCCCCACAAGCTTTGTTCCTTTGTGCAGCACCACCTGGCCTGAACTCTTTACGTCCTGCGTCAGCTTGGCCGTGACTTCGTCACCCTGCTTTGCTTTTTTAGCGTCGATGGATTTCGTTAATTCAGCTTGCAGAGTCGTTCCGCTACTCAAGAGTCCGGAAGCGCCGTTCACTCCTACTGCGCTGTTGCTGCCTGCAGCAGCGGAACCTTTATCTGGTCCATTTTTCTGGTTCGATTGTGAAACATTGCCATTCGCGCCGCCATTCACATTGGTTGACGCGGCCGGGGTTGACGTGTTCGGAGTCTGTGCGCTTTGGCTGGTATTGGCTCCAGCGCTCGCCTGACCGGGAGTAATGGAAGCGTTGCCGGACGCCGCACCGCCTGCCGAGGTCTGCGCTGTGGCGCCCGTGACGGCCAAGCCTGCCGCAATAGCGGCGATACAAAATGTCCTCATGTTCAATGTTTTCCTCTCTGAGTAATCTTAAAGCTCTGGAATCCCTGGGTCTCGGACAATTTAGGTGTAAAAATCCGGGTCTGGACTAGCATTGGCAAATCCAGCTGCGAAGAATCGCTTTACCCTGCCAAGATTCAGATGCAAATTGCGCTAAAACCGTCTACTCTGGATTCTAAATTCAATAGATTCAGAGGCTTAGATCAAGTCTGCAATGCCTCCCTCAGCCTTCCAACAAGAGACGCAATGAGACCCGTTCGCCGTTGTCCGTGGCAAGGTCGTTGAAAGAATCGAAGTTTCGACCATGGACGACCACTGCGCAATCAGGATTCTTTTCAAAGACAGAACCTATCTCGCATTTGATATTGAGCCGTTCCTTCGCATCACTCCCGATTACTCCGACTGGAAAACTCACAACTACAAACGCATCAAACGCTGGCGACCTCTCCGTACCGAATAACAATTTCCCCAACATCAAACCGGAACCCGCTGAAAGGCGGGTTTTGTCGTCTGCCGCGACAGGGCTTTTAGTTGGAATCGTTGTATTTCGGCAAAAACCCCAATCCTCCACCCATGACAACATAGCCAAAGTTGGCGTATCTATTTGGAGTAAAGCTGTCCCGGTAATTTACCAACAGCCGAACACACAAGAGCAGTTGGTGATGCTTAATAGCCCTCTGTTTTTCCGGCGTAATAGTGGTTTCAATCGGGATATTGATTATGACTGGCTTATCTTTCGAGTAAAGCGAGAACACATCCGCGCGCTTAGAGTAATCAGCCTTGCCCGTGAAACCAACAAATGGAGGGTTGATGACTTCGATCCATGTTTCGACGGCGCAATCATAGGCGGTTGTCATCCCCGTATTGTAAAGAGCGATCTGAACATGTTGCCCTTTGGGATCACAAAACTCTTCACCTGGGTTGCCGTGCGGCTTGGCAGCAACTTGGGGAAGCTGACTGGCAATGAGTACATCGGCACTTTTTTGTGCCGATTGGGCGCTGGCTTCAGCAGCCCGCGCGGTTCGCAGGGCGACTTTTACTTGACGCCAATTGATCTCAGTTTGTCGCCAGATCAAAGCAAGAATGACAGCGTTAACGGCTACTCCCAAAATAGTAGCGATCAGGTATGGAAAAAAAAGCGGGGCGTCTTTTGGATCTGGTGGCGAAATCTCATGAACCAAATAAACCCCCTCCATTAGGGCTGCTTTGGTGATCATGTTCTGCGGCCTTGCTTTGATCTGTGCTTTCTTTGGGGCTTACAGTCACAACTGGAGAAGGCTGTGCTCCTTTGTGCTTTTGGACTGCGTCTGTTTTTTGATTGCTGGGTTTATTTTCTACGACTGGATTTTCAGGCTTTACGGTAGGTGAAGGAGTTTGGAGCAAGAGGCAAAACGAGAGCGCAATCATGGCGTACATGGCGCGCAATTTTATCAAGGGAGGCGTAAGATGCAAGGTATAACTGCAATGAAAGTTCCCGACAAATACGAGCCTAAAAACACTGATGAATTCGGCACGTTTGACCGCGCAATGACAAAACTGCTGGCGGTCCCCGCCGATGAAATGCAGCGCAAAATCAAGAAGCACAAAAGCGCAAGAAGAAATCTAAAGCCAGCGAATCCGGCCCTTCCCGCGATTCTGCATAGGTTTGTCGAATCGCTTAGAACGGTACGTCTTGGTAGGGCCGCTCCATACCCTTACCAGTGAGTTCCTGATAAGTGATTTGCTTGCCTAATAGTTGCGAGATGGCCAACTAGAAACGGTCGCTATCGCCAATGAAATGTTTTGTGGTCGCACGATTGTTGTAACGAAATACCTGCTCCTCGAGGTAGCAACAGGTGGAGCGGTTCAACTGGCCGAAAACTCTCCGCATCTGGTGGGGAGTATTGTGAGAACTACCTGATGCAGTATGAATAAAAGAAAAATCCTCGGGGTTCTTCGACTCGCGCTTAGTCGCTGCGCTCCTTCACGCATCGCTCAGAATGACAGGGATAAACATTTTGGCTTGAATATAAAGTTCCTGGTGTTTTGAAGCAAGGACGGAGGAGTTTGCTCGCATCTTTTCACGGCCCTAAAGGGCCGTTCTTCCACCGAAGACGCTTCGGGAGGGTTTTCGGCCTGGCGGCCTCAAGTTAGTAAGGTGCTTCAGAAACGGCTTTACAGTGAAAAAAGGCTGAGCTTAGGAAAAGGATGATGGCAGATCGTACCTGAGAACAGGTGGAGTATTGTGAGAACTCCCTGATGCAGTATGAATAAAAGAAAAATCCTCGGGGTTCTTCGACTCGCGCTTAGTCGCTGCGCTCCTTCACGCATCGCTCAGAATGACAGAGATAAACATTTTGGCTTGAAGATAAAGTTCCTGGTTGTTGTGAAGCTATTCTGAGACACCACACGAGAAAGCCCCCTTCGACTACCCGCGGGCCTGCAGCGCAAGGACGGAGGAGTTTGCTCGCATCTTTTCACGGCCCTAAAGGGCCGTTCTTCCACCAAAGGCCCTTCGGGAGGGCTTCGGCCTGGGGCCTCAAGCTAGTAGGTTGCTTCAGAAACGGCTTTACAAAAGACTGAGCTTAGGAAACCGTGAATGGCGGATCGTACCTGAGAGCAGGTGGAGTATTGTGAGAACTCCCTAATGCATTATGAATAAAAGAAAAATCCTCGGGGTTCTTCGACTCGCGCTTAGTCGCTGCGCTCCTTCACGCATCGCTCAGAATGACAGAGATAAACATTTTGGCTTGAAGATAAAGTTCCTGGTGTTTTGAAGCTATTTCTAAGACGTTGATGCCAGCTTGCCAAAGCCGGGAGTCTTTGGTGTCGGGGATCCTTCGGATCTCCACCCCATCGAGCCAAATCCGAGTTCGTCAGGAACCCCGGGCCTGCGGCGCAAGGAGGGGAGTGTGCTCACATCTTTTCACGGCCCTAAAGGGCCGTTCTTCCACCGAAGGGCCGGGAGTTTTTGCTTGACTTTGGAGCGAACAAATGGTAAAGTAAAAAATTCGCTCCAGAGCGGAAAAGCAAGTGTGTTGGACGATCCTTGACAATTGAGCAGCGAGCTGCTGGCAACTAGCAATTAGCCCCGATTTGACCCCGAAAAACGGGTGAAAAATGGCTTCGACCGTTCGGTGACCGTCCGGTTGAATTCGTTTTCTCCTTTGTTTGCAACAAAAGTCATACCCCCGGGTGGGCTATGTAGAAGAAAAACAGTATTTAGTTTTCAGTATTTAGTGGGTAACGATCAGGAAGGAAAGAGTTTACCCTCGATTGAGGCGGATGACATTGGCGAAGGTCGGGTGATCGGGGCATCGGAGGATCGGGAAAGGCAACCTACCGAACCACACGGATGGGAGAGCAGAATAGATCGGGTGATCGGCAGGCAAAAGCGCGCCGCAGATACGCTGAGAAGCGGAGGCAAGCCGAAATCAGCTAATAGACTTTTTTACACGGTTTGTCATCTAAGCCAGAGTACCCGCTCCAGGAATCCGGGCCCAGTGATAATCTCTACACAAGGGGAAGCGTTTGAGCACACAAGAAAAAGTCCTGATTGTGGAAGACGAAGAGAATGAACGCTCTGGGTTAGCTGAGCTCGTCTCCGCGTGGGGCTACCGAACTGACACAGCTAAAGACGGTCTGGAAGGCCTGGAAAAAGTAGCCACCTGGTCCCCCGGGATTGTAGTCACCGACTTCAAAATGCCGCGCATGGACGGCATGGAGCTGCTGCAGCGCCTTTCCGACCAGCCGCAGCAGATCGCCGTGGTACTGCTGACAGCCCAGGGCAGCATTGATGTCGCCGTGGATGCCATGAAGGCAGGCGCGTACGACTTTATCCAGAAACCGGTAGATCCCGCACGGCTCAAACAGATTTTGCAGAATGCCTCTCGGCAGAGAGGAACGTCGGTAGAGCTGGAAGTCACGAAAAAGAAGCTGCGCGATACGGGCGTCTTTGGCCAGATGGTTGGGGCATCACGCCCGATGCAGGAGATTTTTCACCTGATTGAGATGGTGGCTCCCAGCACAGCGTCCGTCTTGATCACCGGAGAAAGCGGCACCGGCAAAGAGATGGTGGCGCGCACGATCCATGATCTGAGCCCGCGCAAGAACAAGCCGTTTGTTGCCATTAACTGCTCGGCCATTCCGGAAACGCTGATTGAAAGCGAAATTTTTGGACATGAGAAAGGCGCGTTTACCGGAGCGATGGAGCGCCGGGCCGGCTGCTTTGAACTGGCAGAAGAAGGCACGCTGCTGCTGGATGAGATTGGAGAGATGCCGGCAGCCACGCAAGCCAAGCTGTTGCGCGTGCTGGAAGACCGCAAGCTCCGCCGCTTGGGCAGCAAGGTAGAAACGCCTGTGGATGTGCGAGTGCTGGCCGCGACCAATAAAGTTCCTGAAGAGGCGGTCGCCAAAGGCGAGCTGCGCGGCGATCTTTATTATCGGCTGAACGTTTTCAATATCCATCTGCCGCCGCTGCGCGATCACAAAGAAGATATTCCGCAGCTTGTGGACGCATTGCTGGCCGACATGAACGCCAAGCATGGCCGCAAAGTGGCGGGCGTGGTGGACCATGTTCTGCAAATGTTCCAGAGCCATAACTGGCCGGGCAATGTGCGTGAACTGCGTAACACCATGGAACGCGGCGTAATTGTGTGCGATGGCTCTCTGCTGGACCAGCGGCATCTGCCGCCAAACTTCGGCAACGTGGGCGTCCGCGTTGCTGCAAGCGATGGCGAAGGCATCCGGCTGGAAGTGGGAACCACCGTCGGCGAGGCCGAGAAAATGTTGATCCTGAAAACGCTGGCGGCGAACAACAATAACAAGACTCGGGCGGCGGAAGTGCTGGGAATCAGCTTGAAGACCCTGCACAATAAGCTGAAGGAATATGGTAGCGCGTCCGCCGTGGCTACCGACGGCGCCAGCTAAAGAAGCCTTTGCATTTGCCGTGGCAAAAGCTGAAGATGGCAAATGAAACATCGCAAGTTCGCGCTTTGAAGAAGTGAATGATGCCTGCCTTGAGCCTGAAAACCAAGCTGGTTTTTGCCATCACCACCATGGTGGTGGCGATTGTGGCCACGCTCGCGACGCTATACATCTCTGAGGTGGTGCGGCAGAGAATCCATGAGGTTTACACAGTAGCGGACGTTATCAAGCTGCACGTCTTCGCCGTATCAAAACCGGCCATGGGCGTGGACTTGAGCAGTTCCAAGATTGACCTGAACGATCCTAAACAGGTTGAAGCAGCTGTGCAGGAATTGCTGCAATACGACAGCGGGATCACCGCGCTTCTGGAATCCGTGACCGGCGATTCACCCAACATTCTTGATGTGAGCATCGTGGACGCAGACGGTCTGGCACTGCTGCATACGAATCCGGCGCTGCAGGGAACCATTATTCCGGCACGCGAGGATTTCAGCACCGTGCTGCAAAGCGGCCTTCGCAAGCAATTGAAGCTGATTTACGGTCCGGCGCGCGCCTATGACGTACGCCTGCCGTTAATCCATACCGCAACGGGCAAGCCGTTTGGCGAAGTCCGCGTGGGCGTTTATACCGCGTTCCTGAAGCAGGAGATCCAGCCACAAATCCGCCGTGCGCTGATGTTTTCCGGGACGGCCATCCTGCTCAGCATGATTCTGGCCGCGGGACTTTCAAATCTTGCGCTGCGACCACTGGCCGCCATCAGCCGCCGGCTGGATCTGATCAGCTCCGGCAAAGCTGATCTGGTGGCGACTCCGCAAAAGCGTTCCGACGAATACGGCACAGTTTCCACCAAGATCGAGCGACTGGGCCGGCAGATGCGCGACGTGAAAGAAGTTTTTTCCGCCCTGAAGGAAAATCTGGACCAGATGATGGCCAATCTGCAGGACGGCGTCATGTTATTTACCAGCGATTCCAACGCCGTTCTTGTGAGCGCCTCGGCAGAGCGATTTATCGGCAAGGCCCGCGGTGAGATGCTGGGACGCCGACCGGAAGAGATTTTCTCACGCGAATCAGTCCTGGGGCGAAAGATACTGGATGCGTTTGCTTCGCGCGAAGCTGTGGGCCAGGAAGAGATAGAAGACGCGCAGGGCCGGCACATACAGATTTCGCTTGACTTTATTGAGCAGCAAGGCGAGCGCATTGGCGCGCTGCTGACGCTGCGCGATGCCGAGTCTGTCCATCGCATTGAGGATGAGATTGAGCTTTCGCGACGGCTCTCCGCCATTGGCAGGCTGACTTCGGGCGTGGCGCATGAAGTAAAAAATCCCATCAACGCCATTGTGGTGCATCTGGAAGTGTTGCGGCAGAAGATGAAGGAAATCGATCCCGACACGCGCCGCCACGTGGATGTAATCAGCAGTGAAATCCAGCGCCTGGACCGGGTAGTGCAGACGCTGGTGGACTTTACGCGTCCTGTGGAGCTGCGCCTGAACGATCTGGACATGCGCAAGCTGGTGGAAGATGTTGTGAGCCTTGCGTCACCGGCGGCGGAAAGGCATCAGGTAGTGATCGAACGCGAAGCCTCGCCGGATGCGCTGCCGGTGCGTATTGATACTGACCTGGTGAAGCAGGCGCTCTTGAACATTGTGCTCAATGGCGTGCAGGCCATGCCGGATGGAGGCACTCTGCGCCTGACAGTAAAGCGCGATGCTGACAACGCGCTCATCAGCGTTCGCGACCAGGGCGCTGGTATTCCGGAGAATATCCGCGACAAGATTTTTAATCTATACTTCACTACAAAGACGGGCGGAAGCGGGATTGGCCTGGCCATGGCTTATCGCGTGGTGCAGATGCATCACGGATCGGTGGAGTTTACTTCCATCATCGATCATGGAACCACGTTTTATCTGCGCTTCCCGCTGGCAGAGGCCGCTGCCAACGGAGACGTACCCGCAATAGCAAAAGCAGCAGTAAAAGAGGATTCAGTCAGCAAGGCATGAAAACACTTCGTCTAAATCCGGCAGCCGCCGGCGTGCTATTGCTCGCGTTGATTGCAGCGGGCTGCCAGCATAAGAAGCCGGTATTGGTGATGCCACAGCAGCCGCCTCCAACGGCAACGCCGCAGGCTACGCCCACGCCCGCGGCGACTGAGGCCAAACCCGCCGAACAGCAGCCGCAGGAAGCACAGCCAATAACAACTCCGGCGGAGCAGCCCCAAGCCGCAGAAAAGACGCCGGCAAAAACCAAGCCCAAACACGGCAGCCATGCGGCAGCAAAGAAGCACGGCGACAAATCTGAAGTCGCACGCAACAGTCCATCCAGGAAAGTGATCCCACCGGAGCCCTCGCCCACACCGCAGCAGACGGGTCAGATTTCTCCCGGTCCAACGCCTGCAGGCGGCAATACTCAGATTTCAACAGACCAGCTGCTCCAGGGCGCGGAAGCAAATCTGAACGGGATCACGCGAACGCTATCAAAAGATGAAGAGGCGATGCGGGCGCAGATCCGGGAGTTCATCAAGCAGAGCCGCACCGCTACCACGGAAAATGATCCAGCGCGCGCCCACACGCTGGCAATGAAGGCGCGGTTACTATCGGATGAGCTGGTGAAGCAAAGATAGCCAGCAGCAACACTAATGCAAAAATCCTTCGTCAGACGCTTATGCGCGCTGCAGCTGGCTTGAGGCTCCATACTTCTGTGTGGCGTATCCCACAATCAAGCCGACCATCGCACCGGGAAGCATGATCTGGAAATAGTAGCCATGCTGCATATAGGCGATGATCCACGCCAGAAATGCGCCAACCGCCAGCCCAAATACAATGCCCAGCGCGAGCGAATGAACTTTGCGAGCAAAGACGCCGATCAGTACGCCCGCGATCAGTCCTTTAAACATAGATCCAAAAACAATGCCGACGATTCCAGCGCGCACCGCCGGAGTGAACCACGCCGTAAGCCCGTCCAGAATGCCGAGGATGCCGCCCAGCACCAGACCCAGCACAATCTTGTTGCTCATATTTGCCGCTCCTTGAGACATGCTGTCTCTACTGACGTATTACCCGCATTTGCCGGAACCTTTAAATTTGGTGTGCAAATCAGTGCCGCGAAAAAAGAATGAATAACAGCCGCATGAACAGATACGCCAGGACCAACACCACCGCCACTCGATTGCGGCTTACCAGACGCGCGCTGCGCTCAAAAATATTTTCGCGATAGGCGCTGACCGGCATACCGTCGAGATATCGGTCCACGTCGGCAGCCAGCTCCTGCACGGAAGCATAACGCGCGGACATTTCGGCGGACATGGCTTTGCCGCAGATGGCGCGGAGCGGCCACGAGGCGGGCGGTTCCCGCAACAAGTCTTTCAAGATTGTTCCCAGAGCAAAAATGTCGGTCCGCTGATCTATCGAATCTACTTCGCCGCGTTCCTGTTCCGGCGCCATATAGCCGGGCGTGCCGAGAACGGTTCCGTGTGCTGTGGTGGCGAGAGCATTCTCAGGGGCTAAAGCCCCAGGTTTAAGGCCTTGGAGGGCACGAGTAAACTCGTGCCCTGACACTTGTTTCGTTTCCGGAGGCACTACGGTGCTTTCGATGAGATGGCCGGAAACTTGTGCAGCTGGCGAGGACACTCCGATAGCGCCCATGTCGGCTCCTGAATCTTGTTTCGGCGACGAGAGTCCAATAGGATCCGTAACTCGGTCAGGAGCTTGAGACATCGTTGACGGCGCGCCCGTTGCCGCCATGACCTTGGCCAGTCCCCAATCCATAATCAATACTTCACCGAAAGAGCCCACCATCACATTGGCGGGCTTGAGATCGCGATGAATGATGCTACGAGAATGAGCAAAGGCCAGCGGTTCCGCAATGCGCTGGAACAAACGCAACTTTTCGCGCAGAGGCAGCTTGTGGGCATAACGGTCTAGCGTCTGGCCTTCCACAAGTTTCATGCAATAGAACGTGCGCCCATCTGCAAGCGTGCCGGCATCATGAACGGGGACGATGCCGGGATGCTCCAAACGCGCCAGGACCACGGCTTCCTGCATAAGGCGCGACGCCAAATCAGCCGAGCTGTTTTCCGCCGTGAAAATTTTGAGTGCGACGCGTCGCTGCAAAATGGAATCCTGCGCCAGCCACACTGCGCCCATGCCGCCATGGCCCAGAAGTTCAAGCGCGCGATAGCGGGTGCCGGACAGGTCAGGCCTCTGCATCTCAGTCTGCAAGCGGGCGACGACTTGGTCTGGAATGAACTTCATTTGGGCTCGACTCCCAGCAGCGACCGCGCTTCGCGTTGAAATTCTTCGTCACTGCCGGTCATGTCGTGAAGCTGGGCCAGCACGCAACGGCGAAACTCGCGGCGGGCGAAAGCCAGATAGTTGGTCACGTCGGTCGGGGCGATGCGGAATTCTGCGGCCAAAGCGGCATAGGACGGACGAGTGTCCTCATCACCCAGATCATAGCGTTCGAACACGTCAAATTGTGTCGTCTTCCCAGCCGACTGGCATTGCGCCCGCAACCTCTCCACGGCCAGAGCAAACAGAGTCCGCACCCACTCTTTTTCGAAATAATCTTCCGCCGAGCCGTTCTGTGTGGACGTGGCGAGTTCGTGCTCGGCTTCCTCAAAGTCCAGCGAGATGTGGACCGCGGCATCGCCGCGCTTCTGCCGATGGGCATCGCGAAGCTGGTTCATGAAGAGGCGATCGATGCATGTGCGAAGAAATGTGCGCAGCTTGCCTTTTGCGGGGTCGAACGAGGCGAGAAAGTCGTTCTCCAGCAGGCGGGAGAAAAAGTCCTGCGTAAAATCCTCGGCATCCTCGCGCTCCACGTGCCACCGCAGGCGCACATACTTATATACCGGACGCCAGTAAGAGTTGGTGATGGCATCCATGGCGCGGCTTCGTTCCGCGGGATCGCAGCCCTGCGCGGCCGCCACGACGGAGTGGCGGGTCAGCGGAAATGCGTCGCCTTGTGGATTGGGCGCCAAAGGAGCTCTTTTGCAGAAGTGCTGGGGCGAGTTTAGTAGCGAAATCGGCGGATGACAAGGCGCTATTTGACGTTGCAAGTCAGGAAGCGGAACGCGTTTGCGGCGGTGCGCGAAAGACGAATTTTTCTTCTTTACGAAAGGGCAGGCGCAGCATCAGGTCGCGTTCGTCCACCAGGCCTTTGGTTCCCATATATTCAAGCACGTTCAGGTTGTGGTTGAGGTGCATGGGATGGGCACTCGTGGATCCGGCGGGGACATCAAAAACAAACAATCCGCCGGGCTTTAACAGGGAAGAGAGAAAACTCAGTTCACCGGGAAGGTCGGGCAGATGTTCCAGAACGTCAAAGGAGAAGACGGTATCAAAGCCGTTTGCGCTGGCGTATTGCGCCAGAGCATCTTTGGTGTGGAAGAACTCAATCGCAAGTCCCTGGTTCGCAGCGCGCTGTCGAGCGAAGCGCATGGTGACGCCTTCAACGTCATAATAAGTTGCGCGATGGCCACGCCGCGCCAGTTCAAGCAGAATTTCGCCGTTACCCGCGCCATAGTCAAGAGTGGCGCCGCCAGCCAGCCGCAAGACCTTCATATTGGAGCGAATGCGTTTATATTCCAGGTTGTAAGCGGAGATGGCAAAGAGATAAAGCTCAGAGTTCTGCCGGTACCACTCCGCCATTTGCTCGCGATTATCTTCGGCGGGCTTGGAGTGCTGCCAATTGGCGGCGAGTTGCTGATTGCTGGTGGCCCACAATTCTCGAATGCGATCTGCCGGATAGTCGGTGAAGGCAATCAGTTCGCTTATGGCGGCGGCGATATTCTTTGCGTTCTGTTGGCGTGCGCGGTGGACCAGCCAGGCCGTCCCGAAAGTGGCTATCAGCAGCAGCAGGGAGCCGGAGAGAAAAGCGCTGCGGCCCAACGGTCCCGTGGCAAATGAAACCACCACCATTCCGGAAATTAAGGTGATCGCTGTCCAGAGGAGATGGCGATCCTGCCTTCTGACGATTGCCACATGGGCGGCAGCCGCAAGAGCGATCAACAGGATCGCGGCAGAACCCGCATCCGCTCGCACCAGTGAAAGAAAGAGCAGGAGAAGATCGGTTATCCAGAAATATGCCGGAAGATGGCGTGGAGGAATTTTCTTGAGCGCTAGCCAGTTTGCGCCGGCAAGCGCCAATGTCGCGAAAATCGCAAAAAGGCGGCCGCCGTTGGAGGGAGCGAGCAACAAGCCCAGCAGCAATGCGGTCCCGGCAATGCGCCAGCGCAGGTTGATCTCCCAGCGGCGTTTCTTTTCCGGGGACACGCTCAGGTGAAGGTAATCCGGCGTGTAATACATCAGCACGGCAGCCGCGATGGAAGCCAATAAGAACGCAACTGTCTCACTGCTGCGCCACCTCCCGTTGAACGTAACACGGGATAGGGCAGCGACCGCCAAAAATCCAAGACACACCGCGCCGCCCCAACCCCGGCTGCCTCGAAAGAATTTTTCCTGGTCGCGATAGTTCATTCGCTCTGATTAGAGTGCTCGGTCATTTTACAAGACCGTGAATCTATACTCCTGTTATCCTTCGGCGCATGAGTCTTTCTGTTTGCATCATCACGCTCAACGAAGAAGCGAATATCAGCCGCACGCTAAAGAGCGTGAAAGACATTGCCGATGAAATCATTGTCGTCGATTCAGGCAGCACCGACGCAACCGTGCGCCTGGCGCAGCAATTCGGGGCAAAAGTATCGGTGGAACCGTGGAAAGGCTTTGCGCGGCAGAAAAATTCGGCGCTGGAAAAGGCAACATGCGACTGGATTCTCTCATTGGACGCCGACGAGGAAGCGAGTCCGGAACTGGCGTCCAGCATCAAGACGCTGCTGGCTGGGGGCACGCAGCAGTTTGCGGGATACACGATGAACCGCCGCAACCTGTATTTCGGCAAGTGGATCAAGCGCAGCGGTTATTATCCTGATCCCAAGCTGCGGCTGATAAGGCGCGGCGCGGCTACATTTGAACTGCGCGACGTGCACGAAGACATGAAAATGCCCGGGGAACTGGGCCATTTAAAGGGCGATATGATCCACCACGCCTATCCGACGCTGGAAAGTTTTATCGAGCATGCGAATCGCTATTCGTCACTGGGCGCGGATATGGTGGCGCGGGAGCGCAAGGTGAGCTTCAGCGTGGTGAACATCGTTCTTAGGCCTCTGGTCCGATTCATTTGGGCCTATTTCTTCCGCGGCGGCTTTCTGGATGGCCGCGAAGGCTTGCTAGTGCTGATGAACCATGCTGCATACGTGAGTTGGAAATATGCTAAGGCGTGGGAGAGATCGAAATCTAAATAGCAAGTGGGAGACTAAATGCTAATCAATCTCACCACGGAGACACGGAGAAAAGCGGGAGCAGAAATCAAGAGACATTCACAGCTGAGTCATCGGCGTTTGTTGGGAGAACTCCCTGAATCGGCAGGGATCTGGCAGACGATACCATGATCACGATCTCATTGATGATCGTCGGCAAATACAGCGAAACAAATTCTATTACCCACAAAAAGGGCGCGATCATGAATCGCGCCTTTTTTGCGGAGTTTAAGTTTTAGAGCCTGAGCGCGCCCAGAAGCTGGTTGAGCAGATTGGTGACGCTGGTAAGCAACCCACCATTGCCGTTTAGGAGATTGGCTACATCGCACAGAAGATTGCCCAGGAGGTTCCCTGCACCCGGAACGGCAGTGATATTAAAATTTATCTGGTTCAAATCAATCACAAGTCCGAGCAGATCAAGATGAAGCGGGCCGAGCGTAAGAGAGAGGATGGGGCAGGATGCTTTCGCTGCCGTTACCGCTGTGGACACGTTGTTGACGACCACACTTGTTACCTGTCCTCCGGCGCCGGTCACAGTTCCAACCAGGGTTCCCACAGCTGTAAGGGTTCCATTCTGATTCACGAACTGCTGGATGTTGAAGGTGCCATTAAATGTTCCGGTACCAAGTCCGCTGAGCGGCCCGGCGGTGGAAGAAGGCGCTACGGTGCCTGTGACCGGAACAGCTAAAGCGCTCTTTGCGGAGTTTTGTGCGAAGGCTGGAACGGACACGGCGAGCAGGCACACGCATAGCGCGAGCCCTAAGGCAAGGATTTTACGATGCATTGCTAATTCTCCTGTTTAAGTCGTTTGATTTAGACCCAGTGAGATTCAGCCAGTAGATATGAGGCCGTCTGATGTGAGCTCGAATCATTGACAATCTTCCCTTAACACTTTGTCACAGGAGTTGGTGCAGAACTTCGTCACATCCAGAGAAAGAAGCGCGAGTCAAGGGAACACATTGAAAAAAGAGGAGCAGCTTTAATAGCATTGGTCGTGTGGTTAAACGGGCTTCGGCCTCAGCCCGACGTAAATCCAATATCCGCTCTGTGCCGTACTAATGATGAAGGTCTGGTGCCAGCATGTTCAATCCGATAGACACATCTTCGACGAATAAGACGTCCCGTCGGGCATTCCTTGCTGCTGCCGTGACCCTTGGCGGAGGACTATACTTTTCTTATATGAGTATCTTTTCAAACAAAACCGAGACAACGGAAGCTGGTGGTGAGCATAAGCAGAGCGGCGCGCCGCAGGAAGTAGATATTGTGGAGTTTACCGACTCCGGCGAGCGCAAAGACAGGGTGCATGTTCCCAAGGTGGTGAAGACCGAGAGCGAGTGGAAGCAGCAGCTTTCACCGGGCGCTTACAACGTGACGCGTGAAGATGGCACGGAGAGGGCTTTTACCGGCGAATACTGGAACAACCACGAGCCGGGAATCTACCGGTGCGTGTGCTGTGGAACGGCGTTGTTCAGCTCCGACACAAAGTTTGAATCGGGCACAGGCTGGCCAAGTTTTTATCAGCCGATTGCCGAGGAAAACGTCGCGTCGATTAATGACAGCACCTTTGGCATGCGCCGCACGGCGGTGGAATGTAAGCGCTGCGGCGCCCACCTGGGCCATGTATTTAACGATGGTCCGCGTCCAACCGGGCAACGCTACTGCATGAACAGCGCTTCATTGACCTTCAAAAAGAAGGCCTGAGCTGGTTATTGCTATTCCTACATCGTCATTCCGACGGCCGTGAAGCGAGTTCGCGTTTTCATCAGCGAACGAGCAGGACGGAGGGACCTTGTGCTTTGAATCTTTATTAATTATTCCGATGAAACAAAAGGTCCCTCGCTCCTATTCGGACGCTGACGAGAGCGCGTCCTCATTTACGGAACTCGGGATGACGATTTAGTGGATGATAGGAGATTCAATGTTACCTCGATTCGCGAATGCCCTCTTGATGATGTGCTTAGGCACCACCATAGCGTGCCATGCTTCCAGCGCGGCGGTGAAGCTGCCCAATCCGGCAGCCGACGAGCCGCTCAGCAAAACTAAAAGCTCAGAGACCGTGGTGTTGGCGGGCGGATGCTTCTGGGGCATACAGGCCGTGTTTGAGCACGTGAAAGGCGTGACCAGCGCTACCGCTGGATATTCCGGCGGATCGGCGAACACGGCGCAATATGAAACGGTGAGCACCGGCCGCACAGGGCACGCGGAATCAGTGAAAGTGGTTTACGATCCTTCACAGGTTTCTTTTGGACAGATATTGAAAGTGTTTTTCTCCGTGGCCCATGATCCCACTGAGCTGAACCGGCAAGGCCCGGATGAAGGCACGCAGTATCGGTCAGTGATTTTCTTTTCCAGTGAAGAGCAGCATCGCGTGGCGCGGGCCTATATTGATCAGATCAATGGCGCGAAATTATTTTCCGAGCCAATTGTCACGCAAGTGGTCGCGCTGCAGGCGTTTTATCCCGCGGAAGGTTATCACCAGGATTACGCCGAGCATCATCCCTATGAGCCGTACATCGCCATCAATGATCTGCCCAAGCTCGACCACCTGAAACAAACTCTGCCGGAGTTATATGTCGGGAAGTAAGCTGCAAGGAGCCGCGTAAATCTTTGCCGCCCATCATCAACGCACAAGCGATTGCGAAGGCCTATGGCGCGTCGCCTCTGTTTGAAGATATTTCATTCACCGTCTCTGAAGGCGACCGCATTGGGCTGATCGGGCCGAATGGCTCGGGCAAATCCACGCTGCTGGGGATTCTTTCTGGCGACATCGAGCCCGACAGCGGCGTGGTGGCGGTGCGGCGGCACACGCGATTGAGCTATGTGATCCAGGACTCACAGTTTGCGGGGGGTGAAACTGTGCGGTCAGTGGTGATGAAAGCGCTGGAACGGAGCGCGGTTCCGGAAGCCGAACGCGCTGGTCGTTTGTTTGAAACGCTAGGACGCGCAGGTTTTGAAGACTTTGATGCGCAAGCGGCGTCGCTTTCTGGAGGCTGGCGCAAAAGGCTGGCGATCGCCGAAGCGTTGGTGCAGCAGCCCGACGTGTTGCTGCTGGACGAGCCGACGAACCATCTTGATCTTGAAGGGATCGAGTGGCTGGAAGAGTTGCTGCGCGCTGAAACCTTTGCGTGCGTGGTGGTGAGCCATGATCGCTACTTTCTGGAGAACGTGGCCACGCAGACCGTGGAGTTGAGCCGCGCTTATCCGGGCGGGCTGTTGCGTGTGCCCGGAAACTACAGCACGTTCCTGATGCAGAAAGAAGAGTTTCTGCGGGCGCAGGAAAAACATCAGGACGCGCTGGAGAATAGAGTTCGCACAGAGATTGAATGGCTGCGGCGTGGACCCAAAGCCCGAGCGACGAAAGCTAAAGCGCGCATCGACAATGCGAACAGGCTGATTACCGAACTGGCTGACCTGAACACCCGCACACGCACGGCAAACGCGAAGATTGATTTTTTAGCCACTGACCGCAAGACTAAACGGCTGGTGGAACTGGAAGATGTGAGCTATGCGATTGGCGGGCGCACGCTTTTTGCCGATCTCAATTTTATTTTCACAGCAGGCAAGCGCGTGGGGCTGGTAGGCCCGAATGGAAGCGGCAAGACCACGCTGCTGCGTCTGCTGCGCGGAGAAATACAACCGACCGAAGGCGAGATTCGTCACGCGGACTTTCTGCGCGTCGTGTACTTTGACCAGAATCGCGTGCTTGATCCTGACGTGACATTACGCCGCGCACTCGCGCCGGACAGCGATGCTGTTGTCTATCAGGACCGAGTTGTTCATGTGGCTTCATGGGCGGCTCGATTTCTGTTCACCGGTGATCAGTTGAACCAGCCTGTAGGCAGGCTTTCCGGCGGTGAGCGCGCGCGTGTGCTCATCGCGCAGCTCATGCTTCAACCGGCTGATCTGCTGCTGCTGGACGAGCCAACGAACGATCTCGATATCCCTACGCTGGAAATCCTGGAAGAAAGTCTGCTGGAATACACTGGCGCGCTGGTGCTGGTAACGCATGATCGCTACATGCTGGACCGCGTTTCCACCATGGTTCTTGGCCTTGACGGACGCGGCGGCGCGGAAAGCTTTGCCGACTATCTGCAATGGGAAGAGTGGCAAGCCCAGAGCAATCAGCCGGCGCGCGCGGAGAACGGTCGGTCGGAGATCGATGGATCGGCAATGGCAAAGCCGGCGAAAGCGGCAGAAAACTCCGGCAAGAAGAAGCTCTCTTACCTTGAAGCGCGTGAGTTTGCCACCATTGAGCAGCGTATTGCGCAGGCCGAAGAAACGCTGCAACAGAAGCGAGCCGCGGCGGAAAATCCATCTATCGCCAGCGACGCAGCGCAGTTGCTCAAAGCGCACGCTGAGCTGGAACAAGCGCAAAAAACGGTGGATCAACTTTATAGCCGATGGGCGGAGCTGGAAGCCAAGCAGAGCTGAAGCGAACAGAACTGAAAATGATTGGGTGATGTAGTTGCACCTGACATCGTTGGACTTCAGTACAACTCGCGCGAGGAAACGATAAAAACCCGCTCCACCACCCGCACCCTTTCTTTGATGCATGTCCTTTTTCCGGAGTAGTCTCAGCAGCGAACGCGCCGAAACTCACCAGATTTACCGAGCTGACCACACTACCGAGCTCACCACACTTACCGAATCTCGCTACTTTATTGCAGTTGCAGACTCTCCAACATTTTCTGGTATGTAGGATGGAGCTGGTTAAAGTCGCGTTCGGGTGAGACAAAGACGAGATACGCCAAGCCTCCCTGTGGCCGCGGAACCGTGACAAGCCAGTCGCGTTCAGGCAGCGGCTGTCCGTTCTGCGTCAGTGGAGATTTGCCGGAAAGTTCCAGCGACCGCCCTTGCGTGCCGTTAATCTCAATCGGTTTCATTTGGCCGGAAATCGTCATTCCAGGATTTTCCTGTGCCATGCCCTGCGCCAGCTTCTGGGTTGCGTCGTCCAGCGATCCTCCGCCGCCCGGCTGGTTCGCAACAATCACGCCATAACTGATTCCGGTCTGCGCTGCGCCGGAAGGAGGCACGAACATCGTGCTGTTCTGGTCGCCTCCGGCCTTCCAGTTGTCGGGATAGTACATGGTGAAGCCTTGGCCCTCAAATCGCGTCAGATGGTCGCTGGGCTTTACATCTTTGAATGAAACATTTTCCGCCGCTGCGCCGCCTGAACCAACTGGACCATTGCCGCCGGCCGCGCCGTTGCCCTGGTTCGATGAAGATGACGACGGCAGATTCGCCGGCACAACATGGTTCTGCCGGTTCTGCTGTTCCCACTGGCCGGACTTCGCGCCATTCGCAATTTCCTGCGCGCTATAGGCCTTCACCTTCAGCGCGGCCTGTTTTATCTGCGGAAATTCAGCGCTGTTGGTCATGTAGTTTTTCGGCGGCCAGTTCCGTACTTCCTGTTGGATCGCCTGCTGCCGATTTCCGGGATTCGGGTGGTCGCTCAACAGCTGCGGTCCGCCGCTACCGTATTTCTGTTCCAGCTTCTGGAAGAAGTCGGCCATCGACTTGGGGTTATATCCCGCGCGATACATAATGATTGCGCCGGTTGAATCCGCCTGCGCTTCATCGGCGCGTGAATATTTCATCAGCATCGTGCCTGCGCCAAACTGTATGCCCATGCGCGCCAGGCTGCCCAGCCCGCTCTGTGGCAGCACAGCGCCGGCCAGCCCGGCAATAATCTGCGCCACTGAAGATTTGGGCGCCTGCTTGGCGGAGTGCTGCATGTACACGTGCGACATTTCATGCGCCAGCACGCCGGCCAGCTCGGCTTCATTGTCGGCGGCCTGTATCGTGCCCACATTCACAAAGATTGGTCCGCCCGGCAGCGCAAAAGCGTTGATGTCTGCCGCCGGAATCACATGGAACTGGTAGGGCCATGTCCGGTCCGCCGGAATCACGCCCGCAAGCTTCTTGCCCAGGCGCTGAATGTATTGCGTCTCCGGACTGGAATCCGGCAGCACCGGCATCTGCTTATAAACTTCGCCCACTGCTTGCAGGCCAAGTTGTTGCTGCTGCTCGCGGGTCATGCCCGTCTTGCCCGGATCAGGCAGCTGCGGAACCCCGGCAGCCTCCGCCTGCGCTTGCGTCATAAAGGCCAAAGGCTGCGTCAGCACCAGGGCCAAAAGCAGCGCCAGCATTCTTGCGGAAAAGTTGCGTGTTTGCATATATCCCCTCTATATCAAGGCTGACGAAGTGAACAGGGAACCCGTGTCTATTGGATGCAGCTGGAAATTATAGAAGATGTATCCCCCGATCGTCGGTACTCTCGCGCTTGTTCGCCTTTATCACCCTAATTCCTACTTTTTCCGACCTTCATCCGATCGGTGGTTCTCGCCTGACATAATTCTTCCATGTGCGGCTATACTGGCTCGGTGACGTTCACCTGGGATGCCCGGAAAGGTTTGGCCAATCTCAAGAAGCACGGCGTCGATTTTAAGGAAGCGGCCAGCGCTTTTTACGATCCTTTGTCCACTACGTTTCCTGACGACGACCATTCCGAAACCGAGCAGCGCTTTCTCACTGTTGGAAGGTCGGCCCGCGGGACCGTTTTAGTTGTGGCGCATACTGAAGAGGATGATACGATTCGAATTATCAGCGCCCGTGCGGCTACCCGGCGCGAGCTAAAGTTCTATGAAGAAAACTGATCGAAATGCGAACGGCGAGATGCGCCCAGAGTATGACTTTGCGGCGATGAAAGGCGGCGTCCGGGCCAAGTACCTAAAGCGGCTTCGCGAACGGACCAATATCGTCGTGTTGGAACCAGAGGTCGCGGAAGCCTTTCCCAATGAACAGGCCGTGAACCAGGCCCTGCGCGGGGTCCTGGATACTGCGCGGGCCGTTCGGCGCACCGGCGGACTTGCCAATAACGCCCTGCATTCTCCCACTGCCAAGCGGCGTAAAAAGGCCGGCCCACTCCGCAGACCTCGAGGGTGACTGGCGTGTGCAATGTTGCCGACCAGGAAAAGATGCTGGCGCAACTGCGTCAGGCAGACCGGCAGGTCAAGTCCGAGCATTACATCCCGCATGAGGACATGAAGGCCTGGCTCCTTTCGTGGGGCACAGACCACGAGCTGCCGCTGCCAAAATGTGTTTGCGGCCAAAGGCATGACGACGGCCCACAGTGCCGGTAGAAATCGTCTGGTCACCGCTGGCGTTGGCGCGGCTTCAGGAAAATCGCGCTTACGTGGCATTGGTTTACTTGACTAAAGACAAGCCTCAGGCAGCCGAGCGGCTGGCCACAAGAATCGTCGCCGTCGTTGAAGCTTTTAGAACCATCCTCGCCTCGGGCACGCCGGAACCGAGCCGGGAATCCGCGAGCTGATCATTGGTGGCACTCCTTACATTGTTCTTTATCGTGTGCGTGGCCAGCGAGTGATTATCAGTACCATTTGGCACGGAGCGCAACGAAAAGAGTTGTGAGGGGAACGAACGACTGAGTCTCGCGATCACTTTCGTCGCTCATGTCGACTCGGTAGAAGTCCCTGTGCCCGGCTTGTTTACGACGGCTGCACCAGGCGAGGCGGCAAACCCCGGAATGTGGTTTGGCAGGACCTCGTCCTTGTGGTTTGAGATAATTGACAATACGAGCTACGCCCGACTAGGCTTTCGAATGAAGGTGATGGACAAAGCATAATGAAGGTTAAAGTGAACCGTCGATTGAGCGCAGGTACCTACCATGTCAATTTTGAGGTTGCTGATTTTACAACTGAAGAAATAACGAAGATGAGCAGTTTCGGTGTGCCAAAAATACAATTGCAATGGACAAAAGGCGGCTCAAAGTATGGCGGGTCTATCTCGCTCAATCAAATCAGCAGAGAATATGATTCGGTTTTCGATACTGAGGATGAGGCAAGACAATATGAAAAAGGAATATTAATCCAAATCCGAGCGGCAATGGAGCGCCTGCGCGAAAGTCAAGACAAATATACCTCCTCCGATGAGGTTGCTCTCTGATGTCACTTGCGAGAATCCTCCGACTGGCACTGGTCCTGATTTTGCTGGCAATTGCTCTAGTCTGGGTTTGGCGGACCAAAATCGATGCCGGACGCGTAAGTTTGTTCATCGCTGCTGTGATCGGCGCTGTGACTACGATGTATGTACTAGTTACGTACGAAATTTTACTTCAAAATCAGAGGATGGCAAAAGCTGCTGTGGAATCTTCTACTCTTATGGAACGGAGTGTCCGATTTTCACACACCCCTAATCTTCTGTTTGAAACGATCAATACGAAGGATCCGACATTCAAGACGAATGTGGGCTCTCTCACTCCTATCGACAACGACGATTATAAGCGAGCACTCGCGGAGTTCAATTCTGGTGGACAGCAGAAGGAGTTTGTGTTTGCGGTTGTGAAAAATCGGGGTCAAGGGGCAGCTACTAACTTGAACATTGAAGCCGTCTACCACATCACAGATAGCAGTAACCCTAATAGGGACGCCTCCGTAACAAAAAAAGCATCCGTACAGATTTTGGAGCCAGGAAAAGCCGTGGCATTGTGCATCTTCATCTCAAAAGTACCTACCGCCGACGATCGAGTCTTGCTTGAATCAGCACAGATGACGACTAGTGATTTCTATAGGGATGCTATTAGCGAACCAGCGCAGCAAGTTGATGTAGACACCCATAAGCATCATGTTGAGTCGGAATCTGGGTGCGTGGTGCGAGTTGAATAATCCTGCTGTATTCTCTAGCTGTACAAGTTAGCAGCGACGAGATCCATCTTCCTAATCCTTACGAGCCGCGAACGTCCCATCTTCGTAGTGTTTTCGAGCAAATAGCATTGAAACGGCTGAACTATTTTCTCGGATGCAGAACCTGCACCCATGCAGCGACGCGTAACCGGTTCCCGGCAATCGCGCGCTTTTGGGGGTGTTGGCGTATCAGGGCACGACCTTTGGCGTGTTGTAAGCGCACAAGAGCGCGCGCTTCGCCGCTACACCATCGCTCTTTCCAGAATCGCATCCACGTGGATTTGCGTTGTGTCCAGGAAGGGAATTCCGAGCAGTGAGCTGTCTGTGAGGATCAGCGGCAGTTCAGTCCCGCCGAGGACCAGGGCCTGGATGCCATCTTGTTCCTTCATCCGCATGGCGATGGCCAGCAGGCCATCTCGGGTTTCTGGCAGGAATTTTCCGGGAATCAGTTCGTTGATGTATTTGTCGTGAATGTAATCCTGCTCGTCGGCACTCGGCACAGCGAGTTCAACACCCTCGCGGGTAAACACCTCGGGATAAAAGCTGCCGTGCATGGTGAAGCGCGTTCCCATCAGGCCCAGCTTCTTGAATCCGCGCGCTTTGGCTGATACGCAGGTGGCTTCAACAATGCTCACCAGCGGAATGGGAGAGCGTCGGGCGATATCGTCAAAAACAATGTGCGGAGAGTTGGCCGCCAGGAAACCAAACTCTACTCCCGCCCGGTGCAGGCGCACCACTTCCGGAACAATGTATTCAGTCAACTTGCTTAGCTGGTTGGCCCCAAGCAGATCCAGTCCCTTTTGCAGGTCGATACTGTTAATGATGATGCTGGGCGCGGGGCCGCCGGGATTGCGCTTCTGCGCGCCCTCCAGCAAGCGCCGGTAATAGTCGATGGTCGATTCAGGCCCAATGCCGCCGATCATGCCGATGATTTTCATTCATCACGCTAGATGTGCGCGGCGCTGGGGGCGACTCTGATTATTGTCCCGCCCGCGATGGACATTGATAGTTACCGCGGATCAACGCGAATGGGGGAAGAAGGAACTCACCACGGAGGCACGGAGACACGGAGAAATCGTAAGAAAAATCTGACCGCTGATCAACACTGATGAAACGGATTAGCGCTAGCCCGATCAGTCTCGTCGCGATCAGACTGAGACGCAGCAGTGCTGCGTCTCTACGTTGGATTCATCGCTACTATCGGCGGCGTTAGCTTATGACTGCTTCAGATCTGCTTTAGTCTCTCACCACTTCAACGTTCGTCCCGGCGACCGTCATTTTGATCACCCGGTATTGATCGTCCACCCACAACACCCACTGTGCGGAGTCGGAGTCGCGGCCCGTCTCGTTAAGCCATGTGAGAGATTGCGGGCCGGTCATATCCAGCTTTACTTTGTTGAGTTCGCGCTCCACACCTTTGATCATCACCTTGCCGGAGCCCAGCAGTTCAAGAGTTGCGTTGCCGGAAAGATGCTGTCGGGGAACAAGAATCACGAACTTGCCGGGGCCGCATGCCAGAGCGTTTCCATCGCGGCGGCAGCCGTTGGCCAGATACCACCACAGCAGGACTTCACGCTGCGAGAAAAAGTTATCGTCAAGGATGATGGTGGAAAGAGGCAGCATGTGGGGGACGTCGAGTTTTTTCTGGTCGGCGGGCGTAATGTGCTCCACCAGCATTTCGTCTTTGGGCTCGACGGAAGATTCTTCTTTCTGCGGAACAGTGGCGTGCCAGTTGTATGAGCGCAGCTCGCCTTTGGCCGTGACCTGCATTTCAGCGCTCTGGGTGGCCTTGAAATGGCCATCGTCAAACTTGATTTCAGAGGAGGCGGTGGAATAAGCGCGGGCATGGTCGGCGTTGGGCGTTTCCGTGATGTTGAACGTCTCCGTGCCTACGCGCTTGCCATTCATAAAAATGCCAAAGCTGCCGGAATCCGCCACTTTCGCCGCCGCGCCCTTGCCTTTGTCCTTGGTCTGGTCAGCAGCGTTAAGACAGATGGATGTGGCGAGCACCGCGCTTAAAAGAATGGCAAGCTTTACTGCTTTCACTTTTCTACCTCCGAAATTCTGTTTCTACTTTTCTGGTCGTACGTTTGCCGATTGCAGCAGCCGTTCAATTTCCGCTGTGACCTGCTCCACAGATTTATCGAGCGTCTGAACCGTGAACTGCGCCAGAGCATAATCTGCGCGACGCGCGGTAAACAGCTCGTTAAACCTTGCATCCTGCTGCGCCAGCGGACGGACTTTGTGTTCACCCTGGCAGCGCCGCCGCAATTCCTCTACCGGAGCTTCCAGCAGAACGGTGATTGCGCCGGCGGAAATCAGGGCGTCACGATTTTGCTTCTGCACAAACGCTCCGCCGCCCAGCGCTAATATAAGATCGCTGCCGGCCTGATGATCTTGCAGCAAAGCCGCGAGCGCCGCACTTTCCATGCGTCGAAACGCGGGTTCACCGGAAGAAGCAAAGATCTCAGCCACGCGTTTGTGCTCGCGCTGTTCGATCACGTCGTCCAGGTCCAGAAAATTCCAGCGCAGCCTTTTGGCCAGTGCGCGCCCGACAGTAGTTTTGCCCGCGCCCATAAACCCGATGAGGACTACGCATCGCATTCAGTTGCGGGAATCGCGGCATGCGCCGGGCTGGCGGGCGTGGGGAACGGCCATCATTATTTTTAAACGCGCTACTTTTAAGCGCTGCTTATTTATTGCTTCTTCACGCGGATTTTACCACTGAAAGACTGGAGCTCAACCGAAGATGAGCCGGAATTAGAGGTACCTGCGAAGGAACGTCCTTGCTGGGGGACAAAAGACGTATGAGGTTTTTGCCGTAGAGGAAAATCGTTTTCAACCGTGCCGGTGGTGGAGCGGGCCGTGAGATCCACGGACGCCGTGGCGGGCAAAGTTACGTCGATTGCGCCGCTATGCGTGGTGAGAATGTAATTGCCGCCGCCGGAGCAATCACCTTGATAGTCGATATTGCCGCTGGTGGTGCCCGCGGTAACGCGCTGTCCATTGACATTTTTTAGCTGGACCGCGCCGCCTGTCGATTGAACATCAACGTGGCTCATGGTGACATCCTGCAGATTGACAGGCGCCGTGACGCTGCGAACGTGCACATGAGATTTTGTGATGTTGTGGACCGTGATCTGGCCGGTTTCAGACGACAAGCCAATATCTGCGCTGATGCCGTCAGCCGTGATGGGCGCGGAAGTGGTGCTTACATTTACGGAAACGCCGGCGGGGACGGTAACGTCGTAATCGACTTTGGCTTCATCAGCCGTGGGCTTCTCACCGGGGAGGGCGTGGGTAAGAAGCTCAACGCGCTGCTTGTTGTCCGTGGTGCTCTGGTCGACCTCAACTTTTGTGGAGTGCACTGTGTATTTGACCAGCAACTGGCGTCCAGCGCCGGAATGCAGGGTGATGGAGCCGCCACCGCTGACGATGTTGACAGTGCCGCCCGGAGCGATATCAATGCGGGCTTCCTTGCGTGAATCGGCGGCGTGGGCCGCCAGTGCGGCCGCGGAAAAATAAATGGCGAGGCTTGCTGTAGCCAGCAGAGCGCGGGTTGCGGCGTTAGACTTCATAGCCGATTACTGCCTCCTCATCCGTTCAGGGTAACGAACGGGCGGTCGCCATCTGGTACACCATTTCTTTCTGCTCGTACGCATTCTGCAACAGCGCTTGCGCGGATGCGTCACTGGGATCGCTCTTGGCCGCCTGTTCAGCGTCCGCGATATACGCGTTCACGTCACGCAGGCTGGCTTCATAGGCGCGCTGCGCTTCCGGCGACTGCTGCGAAAGCTGGCTGATCAACTGCTGATCGTCAGAATTAAATTGTGTTGAATCCGCAACGCTATTCTGCGCTGAGAGCGCGGTTTGCTGCAAGGGAGCTGAATTGTATTTGGTAAGTGCGACGGCAAAGAGGATCAGCGCCGTAAGGGCCATCAGCCAGCCTAGGGGAGTCCAGTTTTTCGCTTGTGTTTGAGAGGTCGAGTTTTTCTGTATATGTCCCGGGGGGGACATTCGATCCTCCGGGAGCAATCCCTCTCGATGCAGAGATTGCTCAATATTGTTCCATACACGCGGATTTGGATCGTGCATGGGTAAAAGCAATTTGGCTTGTTCCGCGATATAGCGCAGGTCCTGCACCAACGACGCGCAAGACTCACACTCCTGCAGGTGCGAATCGTCTTCGCCCCCGCCGCCGCGTTCAATGATATACGGCAGTGTTTCCTGGAACTGCTGGCAATTCATTTTCTTCATCCTCTCCCAACTCGCTTTCAGGGGGACCACAAAACGCGTTCTCTTTCGGGCCGACCGCAGCGTTTCTTCTTCACGTCGCCCGAATCAACTCGCCGCGTTATGGACTCGGTCTTACTTTCTCAGCCGCTAGGGATTTCTGTTTACCTGCGGGCGGCCTTTTCGGCTCTACTGAGTTTCAGCAAGTCGCGCAGCTTCATGCGCGCCTTGTGTAACTGCGACTTGCTGTTTCCTATCGAACATCCCATCATCTCGGCAATCTCGTTGTGCTCATAGCCTTCAACGTCATGCAGGACGAAGATAATTCTGTATCCTGGCGGCAGGCTTTCTATGGCCCGCTCCAGGTTCACCCGATCAATTGACCCCGCCAGCACGTTGTCCCGTGCGCCGATATCTTTTTTCGGGCCATCTTCATGCTGCGGTTCCAGCGCCTCATCCAGAGAAATCTCCGGAAGGCCTTTCTTTCTCAGGTGCATCAGCACCACGTTTACCGCCAGCCGATGCAGCCAGGTTGAAAACGCCGACTCGCCCCTGAACGTGGCAATCTTGCGGTAAAGCTGTAAAAACGCTTCCTGCGTCAGGTCTTCCGCTTCCGCCGTGTTGCCCGTCATGCGCAGGCACAGTGAATACACACGGCGCTTGTGGAGCCCGTAGAGCCCTGAAAACGCCTCCGCATCACCGGCTTTAGCTCTATCAATCGCTTCGGCTTCGGTCATTCCGGATGCGATTACTTTTTTTGCTTGTGTCAATTTGACCTTTTGAGGCCGCTGTTCCTTTGGATGCGGCTTTGTAGCTGCTTCGTTGTCCGCCCGGGTTGCCCCGGACACTATAAATAACCTACCCGGCCCCGTTTCTTTTCGATTCTGGCCCGATTTCTGGCCCAAGCCTTTGTAATTCTGGCCCAGTTCCTTACGGCGCTGTGTCGATTCCTTTTGTAGCAGGCTCAATTCCTTTGCCGGCTTGCCCTGCCCGCCCCGATTTCGGGCTTCACTCTGCCATGCTTCAGCCTGCCCGGTTCCATTATAGATAAGGGCTTTCTCGTTCTTTGGCGACCGGCTCGCTGTTAATCCCATGTGACTAAACATTGAAGCGTTTTCGCGGAGCTTTGGTTGCCTGAGCAAAAGCAGTTACCACTAGCCCCGGCTCTTAGCTCTTGGCCATTAGCCGTTAGCTCTTAGCCATTGGCCATTGGCCCTTAGCCTTTTCGCCGACTGGGTCTTCCAGAACCTGCTCTGCCTCTTTGGCCTTTGCTTTAAACGCCCTTAGGCCAAATGCAGCGTTCTTCAGATTCCCATATCCCCGGCCCCCTTTTCCGATCAGTGTCATCAGCGTGAATCAGCGGTCAGATTTTCCCCGGTTTCTCCGCGAGCTCCGCGACTCCGCAGTGAAGGTTTAGCTCTTTCCTGATCCGCGATCATCCGCGTAAATCTGCGGTAGCACTTTACCGATCCGCCGATCTTCAATCAGTGTCATCAGTGTGAATCAGTGGTCAGATTTTTTCTGGTTTTCTCCGTGTCTTTCTAATCCCGCTTGCCAGCCCGCCGTCCCTAGGAATAACCTATTCTGGAAACGAGAGTTGCTGGAGGCACGATGCGTAGGCTTATCTCTCTTCCTGTTCTGTTGTTCGTCATCGCCGCAGTTTCTTCCGCGCCGGCGCAGAATCTTGACATCTTTGTCACGCCCATTCCTTCCAATCCCTTCACTGGCACGGTGAACGTCGAGCGGTCATTCGTGCAGAAGGAAGGCCAGATCATGAAGTCGAAAACGGCCCGTGAGATTGGCCGTGACAGCCGCGGCCGCATCTTCAACCAGATGCGTACGCTGGTGCCGGCCTCAAGCAATGAGCCGCCGCAAGTTGTAGGCGCCCATATTTATGATCCGGAAACGCGGACCAGCATCATGGTGAATGATCGCCAGCATACCTTCCGCAAAAATACTGTAAACCGCCCGCCGGAAGCGGTGCCGCCGTCGTTTTTGTCGGCTTCCTCCGGTCTGAATACTCTTCCCCAGAACCAGTTCACCAGGGAGGAAGATTTAGGGAACAAGGTGATTGAAGGATTGGCTGTGCACGGCGTTCGTCAAACCCAGACTATTCCGTCCGAAAACGGCGGAAAAGGCGTGGTGATCACGGACGAATACTGGTACTCAGAAGACCTGCGCATCAATCTGGTGCTGAAACATAATGATCCACGCACCGGCGGGGTCGTCATGACAGTGACAGGTGTAAACCGCTCAGAGCCAGACCCGGCCCGGTTTGAAATACCGGCGGGCTACAACCCGGCGGGGGCACAGCAGCAAGAGTAGGCCGGAGCGCTCCACTGTGAAGATTCCGGCGTTTTCGAATCACCCGATCCGCGCTCATCCGCGCCCATCCGCGGTAAGCTGTTTTCCCATAAGCGTCTTCAGCTCAATCACCTCCAGCGGACACCCTTCCCAATTATGCTTCCAGCAGATAATCAAATCGCAGCCATTTATCTTGTGCCCATGGGCCAGGAAATTCCGGCTTTCAAACTCAAACTCAGCCAGCACCAACTGACAGTGTTCGGGGTCAATCAGCCTGAAGACTTCGCAGTCGGGAAACTCCGCTTGCACCCTCACCACCATATAGCCCAGCTCTTTGGCCACCGTGCCAAACAGAAACACCACGCCCATCTCGTTCGTCGGCGCCAGCCCCAGGGCCATGTCCATCATCGGCGCTCCATAGATCGGCCGGTCTTTCAGAATTCTGGGTTTGACTATGTTGGATTTCGGCATCCGGCTGTTCGTGCTCCCAGACGTCCGTCTGCCGTCCGATTCCTCTTCCTTGTGCCGCGCCATAACGTCCAGCACATCGGCCCATTCCCCTTCCAGCCGTTCTTCGCGGGCAAACTCCGCCAGCCCCGCCGGCACATGCACCCAGCCGCCATACCGCCTTATCAGCGGACGCACGCTGTAACTGCCATGCATCTCGTATTCCGCCATCGTCGGCAGCTTGCCCAGCTTGCGCACCAACGCCGCCCAGTCTTTAAATAGCTCCGTTGCGTCCGCTTCATAGCCGGGGCCGGTCCTTTGCAGGCCGCATTCGCTCAGCGCTTTCGCATAAGTCAAAAAATGCTTCCGGATCTCATGTTTGCTCATCTGCGTCGCACGCCTTACCTCGTTAAAGGTCGGGACATGCCCCAACCGTGCCGCCGACTCCTGTATCGCAGCAATAACCTCTTCTTTGCTCATGGCATTCTCCAAAAGGAAGGGAATTTGGGTGTAACTGTCTGGATTTCTGACGCTTAGTTCCTGGGTTTTCTAGCGTCTGGGCCTTGATTTTCCGATTCTTTGATTTCTGACGTTTGCTGTGCTTGTGGCCCGAGCCTGCTCTCTCGGCGAGTAGCGGCTCTATCTTGCAGTATCGACAGAGTTTATCCTTGTCGAATGTGAACTGATTTGCTGCTCTGGCTAGAAGCCAGGAGCTAGCGGCTAGCAGCTTCTTTCCCCCGAACTATAGGCGAAAACCGCATCCAGAATCAATAGGCTTTTAGGTCGATCTCCGACTGCGAGGAAGTACATCTTGACAAACAAATGCCCACCAATAAATTGATTTTGAAAAGCTATTTTCAAAATGTTCCGTAAGCCATTAGCTGAGCGAAGAGGTTGAATGGCGACTAGAGCGTTAAAATTTCTTTCAAGAAAAGTGAAACGGTTGCCTATCACGTGTCACCAGCCGTTAGAACTTATTTATGTCTCACCACAAACCGTCATCTGTTTACCATTCTCGTTTCAAGGAATGGGACAAGCAATCTTGGGTCCGCTCTGGTATACGGCAAAACACTCCGTTTGATCCGGAAAAGGATTTTTTCCCAGAAACACTTACGGCGGTGTTTTCGCATCCGGAAGTCCAGCATGTAGACCCCGCGACCCGGCGGGATATCCTGGTCCTTTACTTATATAACTACCTTGAATTTACGGTCTGGCTGGAGACCGGGCCCGTCAATGACGTGTGCGAAATGCTTCGCCGTCCCGGGTTTCTCGATTGGCTCCCTGTAAAAATGAAGGATGATGCTCTAAAAATTTATGTTGACGAAGGGGGACATGCCGAAATGTCCCATTCCTTGATCCGTCTGGTTGAGGAACACACACGAGTAAAGTCTTTAAAGTTGGAGCCAGAGTTCGTGGGAGTTTTGGATCGCATAGCTGCCCGAGAGGAACATACTTATCAGCCATTAATTAAATTGTTTTTTGTTATCGTCTCAGAAACCTTGATCACCGGAAGTCTAACCAAACTTCCGAAGGACGAAAATGTGCAACAAGCCGTCCGGGATTTAGCTCGTGATCATGCGATGGACGAAGGTCGCCACCATGCTTATTTTAAAGAACTGTTTCAGATACTCTGGCCTCGCTTACCGCAACCGATTAAATGGAAAGTGCAGCTCTGGCTGCCAGATATGCTTCTGGGTTTCTTGAAACCGGGCGAACGCGGGCTCTTGCAAATTCTTGAGCAGTTTCCAAGCCAATTTCCGGTTCCAGGAAGGATCGTTTCAGAAATACTCTCGCAAGAATCGCTAATGACAAGTATCCAGGAGTCCGCCCGTCCAACACTGACAATGTTTAAGGCAAACGGACTGTTTAATGACTCCGGTTTCGTAGACATTTTACGTGCGAAGCGCCTCCTACCCCATCATTTCGAGGTGGGAACATGAGCACGTCTTGGGACAGTGAGTACCAGAAACGAGGTATCCCGTCGAGCTTTCGCTCGGAGCCCTCGGGTGTCCTTCTGTGGGCACTGGCAAACTGGCGCTTCCTTGACAATTGCGATGTGCCCCAATATGCGCTAGATGTAGGCTGCGGAACAGGAAGAAACGCACTCTATATGTCGGCACAAGGCATCAACGTTCTCGGTTTTGATTCGTCTGAGAAAGCCATCGCCCTCGCGAGCAAAGCGAACATCCACAGTAACGCGGCTCGAACGCCTACATTCTTTCAGCACGATCTCACATCTGGAATTCCAGCGCCGGACTCACGCTTCGATCTGATTACCGATATATTCGTGTATAAGCACCAGATTGATCCCATTGCGCGCGGTGAATACCTCACTGAGTTATACAGAGTGCTTTCCCCAAGTGGACATCTGCTGCTCTCATTGGCAGAGCTTAAAGATGGCTATTATTCCGCATGCCCACATGTCAAGGGGCTAGAAAACCAAGATCTTTTGGTAATTTTGGACCCTATAGCGAATGTGCATAGCGTTTTATTTAGTTTGGAACAATTAAAGAATGAGCTATCGAAATACTTTGAGATGGAAATGTCTTGGTACAAAATCAAACCGGGGTTAATGCACGGAACAGAGTACGAACGACATACGCTTGGGACTATCTGGAGGCCCAAGAAATGATACTGCGCGATCATATCCTGTCTAACCTTTCAGTTCCCCTCGGCGATCCGGAGATGTCCCGAGGGTTTGCAAGTATGTCGGTGGACGAGACAGTTCAGGCTTTTTCTCATTGGTGGCTAAAGGTTCAAGCAGATTTTGAGCGCTCTCTGCCCAAAACAAAGCAGCTTCAAAATCTCAAACAATGGCTCTTGTTCAGAAGGAGCAGCAAAGAATCGGAAATAGTGGCTTTTCGATTTCTGATGCAGGATGAATTGCTCGGATCACCCGAAACAATATGTGACCTGCTGGAGGGAGAAATCAAATCAGACCACGTCGATCTTTTTGTATTTGCGCTATGTGCTGACGAAACCCTTCCAGAGGTCAAAGAGCGGGTCCAAGCGTGTGCGGATTCTTGCCGCCATCGGACAAATCGACTAGTAATGGAGCCAACTTGGATAGCAACTATTGTCATTGAAAGCCTCAAACCTCTCCTATGGACCAAAAGCGAAAAGCCCGGGGCTTCTTATTTCGACCAACAGGCTATTAGCGGGCCATTTGTGATCAGGAGATTCAGCGGGGAAACTAAAATGTTGATGGGCGAAGTAGTCAGTGATCCCGGCTATTTCTTGACGCGTTTCCGCGAACTACAGAACGCCCCACATTATGATGGCCCTATCTATATGTGCACCACATTTCTTCCGCCCGTGACACACTGCATTGAGGCAGTCGCACGATTTTATCAGTCATATGGCACAGCGCCGCAGAATCTTGATGCCGTGCGAGAGAAATCAAGATGGGAGCAGGAGCGATGGGAGAACCATGTTAGAAAGCATCGGAGGATAGATATTATCGACCGTTTTGTTCTGGAGGAGTATTTTGCGGCGCCTGAATACTATCAAATGCCCTTAAGCGCTGATGAATTACAGTCCCAGTTGGTTCAATTGAAGCATCTTCTAACTTTTGATAACTATTCATTGTGCCTAACGCCGGAAGCGATCGATCTTTGTTATGAACTCAGAGGCACTGAAATAAGAATTAGGACTGACAGACGCAATAAAGGGCAGCCTCGAACGGGCCGCATAAGTGAGCTAATTCTCACCGATCATCGATTGGCGGAAGTGTTCAGTCGAGAGTTCTGGACTGTGTTTCGTGCGACCGAAACAGAGTTTAAGCAAAAAGCGCACATTCTCGAATGGTGTGAAGAACGAATAAAACAATATCGTGGTGGTGTGGCAACGAAGGCTAGCGTGGACAAGTTCGACGTATTTTTGTGTCACAACAGTATTGATAAACCTGAAGTAAAAAAAATAGCCCACCTTCTGCAGGAAAAAGGTGTTTCGGTCTGGTTAGACGAGTGGAATTCGATTCCTGGACGACCGTGGGTGGTTTCGTTGCAGGAGGTTGTGTCGTCAATCAGTGCCGTGGCCATCTTTGTGGGCGAAAAGGGAAATGGGCCATGGCAAAATGTGGAGATGTACGCGATGCTGCAGCAGTTTGTAGAAAGAAACATACCGCTAATCCCGGTCTTCCTTGCCAAAGCGACTGATCCCCAAGATATGCCTATTGTTCTGAACGTGTTCACCTGGGTGGATTTCCGAAAAGCTGAACCCGATCCATTGGAGCAGTTGGTTTGGGGCATCACCCGTAAGAGGCCAGGATCACAAGTTCATCCGAAATGATTGTGCTCTAACCAAGCCAACGCCATCTATTTCATGTGGAATGCGCGTGGTAACCATTTTCCGCAGGGTGTGACCTGCAGTCTCATAATAATACTGCGAAGCATTGCGCAACCCGAGCAAGCAGCACCTGGCCAATTGCCTGTATCCTTGGTCATGTGTCCCGCATAAAATCCATGAACATCGCATTCATCGGCTTGGGCAACATGGGTTCGGCCATGGCCGCCAACTTGATCAAAGCCGGACACACGCTCTCTGTCTATAACCGCACCCGCGCCCGCGCCGACGCACTCAAGCCTCTGGGCGCGCGCGTCGCCTCCACTCCCGGCGAAGCCGCTGCCGGCGCTGAGGTCGCCATCACCATGCTGGCCGACGATCACGCCCTGGAATCCGTTGTCTTTGGCCGTACAGAAACCGGATCGGGCAATGAAAAGGGAACTGCCGGCAGAGCCAACCTGCTCGATTCGCTCCCACCCAATGCGATCCACATTTCCATGAGCACCATCAGCGTTGCCCTCTCGCGACGGATGGCCGCTGCGCACGCTGAGCGCAAGCAGCATTATGTTTCCGCTCCGGTCTTTGGACGTCCGGAAGCTGCGGCCGCAGCAAAATTGTTTATCGTCGCCGCCGGACCGGCGGCGCAGATCGAGCGTTGCCGTCCGCTGTTTGACGCCATGGGCCAGAAAACTTTTGTCGCCGGTGATGACGCCTCCGGCGCGAACCTGATGAAGCTCGCCGGAAATTTCCTGATCACCGCCGTGATTGAAGGTCTGGCGGAAAGCTTTGCACTGGTGCGCAAAGCCGGGCTAGACGCCAACCTGTTCCATGAGATCCTGACCAGCTCGCTCTTCAACGCGCCGATCTATAAGACCTATGGCGCGCTGATTAACTCGCAGAAGTTTGAGCCCGCCGGATTCAAGCTGCCGCTGGGCCTCAAAGATAATCGACTGCTGCTGGCCGCCGCCGAAGAAAATGCTGTCGCCATGCCGATGGCGAGCCTGGTCCGCGACCGTTTTCTTGCCGCGCTGGGTCAAGGTATGGGAGAGCTTGACTGGTCCGCAATTTCAAAACTTTCAGCCAAGGACGCAGGACTGTGAAAGGCAAACTCTGACCACTGATCAACACGGATAACACTGATCGGCTAAGAGCCAAAAGCCAAGAGCCAAGAGCCATCTGCTAATTGCCAATAGCTAGTTGCTCCTCCTCACGGATGCCCCACCACCACAATCGACTCTGGCCCGCCGCCGGTCGGAGAACTGGCGATCAAAGCCGTAGTGGCATTGGCAGCCGTGATGTTTGCATTCAACACAGACACGGTATTCGATCCATTATTGGCCACGTAAAGAAATTTGCCTGTGGGGTCCACGGCCAGATCAATGGGACCTGTGCCCACAGGCACGGTAAGGCTGGTGGGGCCAATGGCGCCAGTGGCGTCCACGGTGTCCACCGACAGATTGTTAGAAGCGGTGTTTGCGATGTAAAACAGCGGCGTGGTGGCATTCAGCGGCGTATTAAACGCAATGGCGCTGGGATTTGCCGGCGACGATCCTCCCGCTGTCGTAACAATTGGAGTCAGCGTGCCCGAGCCGCTGTTGACGTGCAAAGTGATTATGTTATTAGTGCTGCCGCCGTCAGTCGCCATTAGTAGTTCGAATGTTGAAACAGCTTTTACGGCCAGCATGGTTCCGCTACCAGAATCGAACCCGGCAATCGCCAGCCGGGTGAGCGTGCCGCTGGCTCCAATTTGGAAAGCGTCAATGCCTCCGCCTTGGGTTACGACATAAACGAACTGGCCGCTTTGGTCGATGGTGATTCCGCGCGCCGTGGTATCCGTGGGCGTGGTTGAGATAGCGGTAAGGCATCCTGTAGTTGCGTTAATGCTGAAGCCGGTAATGCTTCCTACCTGGTTGGCCGTATAAAGAAGCGTTCCCGCAGGATTGATGGCGATCTTCAAGGGCTGCACGTCAGTGGTGGCAGTTGTGGTGCAAACCAACGGCGTAAGGGTCCCGTTGCCGGGATTAATAAAGAACTCGCTGACCTGGTTATTCTGGAATGACGTTACGTAAAGGAACTGGTTGTTGGGCGTGGCGGCGATCCCAAAAGGCTGTCCGGACACGGCAAAAGGCGATCCCGGGACTGGGGTTAGCGCTCCGGTGCCATCGTTGGCAAAGGCGGAAATACTGTTTCCGCCAGCATTGGCCGTGTAGACAAAAGCGTTGCCCGGCACTGGAGTCGGCGTGGGGCCGCCTCTGGTGACGCTGCTGGGAGAGCACCCAGCCATCGATATAAGTAAGCAGCAGAAAATTATAAGGAAGCAGGAAAAAGTTGCGGCGCGAAGCAGGCGCGGTGGAAAGCCTTTCATCGTCACTCCCTCTCTTACACCACAGCCGCAGCCGGAATTCCCAGTGGCCCAACGCCTGCCCTTGGATGTCTGCGGCCAAATCGGATGTGGCTATGATAGCGCAACCGGCAGCAGCTTACGCCTGTTTCAACCGACAGGGGAAGCCACCAAGCAACTGCGTCTTCCACAGCGTTTGTTTGTTTCGATTCGTGAAATTTACTTCGACTGCGGGCTCTGGGCTGACGCAGCAGCGGGCGACATCTCAGCCAGCTGGCTGATCAGCTTCTGTTCCTGATCGGAGAAAGTGCTGCGGAAGCGGTCTGACTGGATTACCTGTTGCCGCTCAGCCGCAGGCATCTTGCGCAGATGCCGCAACGCCGTATGCACAGCGACCTGCCGTTCCGGAGGCAGTCCTTTGAGCTGCTGATTGGCGTCACGCAACTGCTGCCGCTGTTGCGGTGTCAACTTGGAGAGGAACTCCATGCGCTTCACAGCTTGCTCGCGTTGGGCGGGCGGCAGGCTGTTGAATTTTTTTAGCCGTTCGCGCAATGCCGCTTGCCGATCGGCAGCTAGCTTCTTGAATCCTGGTTCGCTCTCCAGAAGTTTGAGTTGCTGATCCAGTGGAAGATCTTTGTGCGCCTGGAGCCACTCGCCCATTTTGTAGCCGTTTCTTTGTGCCGGATGATTGGCGCTATTCGGGCTTTTTTGCGGTGTGGCTTGTACCAGCAGTACCGGCGCTGGTCGACGGGCCGACGTGGTTACGCGCGAAGGCACATTCAGGGTCATCAACCCTGACATCAAAACCGCCGAAATTACCTTGGCCCCGATCACCAGTTCGCTCCCCCGAGCAGAAAGTTTAAGGCTCAGCTACATCGTCAGACGGACCACCGGTAAGCTCGTTTACCAGGTCCGTATCGATAATCAAGTCGTGGTTCTTGTCTAGAGATTCAATATCGGCCACGGCGCCATTATCCGGCGGCGGCGTTGCCACTGTGAGCCGATAGATTACGCCTCCTGCCGCCAATACAGTTGCCAGGGCAGCAGCCAGCATAGGCCGGCGCAGCCAGCCAAACATGCTGGCAGGGGCCTTCTCGCGTTCTTCCTTCACGTGCGCCCGCAGACGGGTAAGAAAGTAGGGAGAAGGCTCCGGAGCCTCCCATTCATCCAGCAGCGCCATGGTCTTGCGCATGGAGCCAAGCTCCTCTGTGCAGGCGCTGCACTGGCTTACATGAGCCTTCACCTGCGGGTCGGCCGGACCGTCAGTGAGCAGCTCAATCAGATTTTCCCGAACATCATTGCAGTTCATACAAATTCCTTCAGCCGGTCACGCAGCACTTCATAGGCGCGGAACAGCAGAGACTTGGTGGCGGACTCACTTAATTTCAAAACTCCTGCAATCTCGCGATAATCCATCCCTTGATATTTATGCATCAACACGGCGGCGCGCTGTTTTTCCGGCAGCGACATCACATGTTTTTTAATGGCCTGCAGCCTTTCCCGGCGCAGAATGTTTTGTTCCGCATTCAGCGTAGGATCGGCAACATCCATCGTCATGCCGGTATCTTCATCCGGCTCATCCAGGCTTACCACTTTCCCGCTGCGCTCAATTTTGTGATCGCGCGCATGGTTCACAGCCAGGTTGGTGGCAATGCGGTAGAGCCACGTGGTGAACTTGGCTTCCGCCGCATAGGTCTTGCGTGAGCGATAGACCCGGAGAAACACTTCCTGCGCCAGCTCTTCCGCCAGTGCCTGGTTATGGCACATGCGGTACATGAAGGCGATCATGGGCCGGTGATACTTGGTCACAAGATATTCGTAGGCCGCGTTATCATCGGTCCCGGCGCGGAGCATCACCTCCGCATCGCTAAGCGAATCATAAGGAACGTGGCTTGCTGCCATTTCCGCAATACCCTGCATCCTGCCGGTAAATGTGGGCATGAACAAACCCGACTTTAAGGCCACGCTGCTCACATCCCTGTAAACCCCTTGGCAACCAAAAAGTTGCAGGTTTTCAGAGAGGGCAGCACAAGCCCCGACATCAGAGTTTATTCTAAAGCGTGGCTTTTGCGCATCTGTAAGTTTCCGTTAAGTTCGGGATCTTGGCTGCCGCAGGACAGTGGGAAAAGCCTTCTGTTAGAATAATTTTACCCGACGCGGCAAGACCCCAGCGGATCGGGCGCTTAACTCAGCGGTAGAGTGCCATCTTCACACGGTGGAAGTCATAGGTTCGAATCCTATAGCGCCCACCATTCCCAAGGTCCTAATCTGAATCTTAATCGGCGGACTTTGACGGGTGGAAATTTATAACTTTTTGCTTGCTTCAGGACACGTTCGTGGTAACATCACGGAGTCTTCAGTAGCCGCCCGTTCCGGTGCGACGTTTCGCGCGAAAAGATTTTAGAACAAGCGCAGATATAACGAAGATTTTCCGAAACTTAGCCGACTGACTTCCAGCCAGACCCTGAGGATTTCGCTTACAGCGGGTCACCACATTTGGAAGTCCGGCAGATAGATCAAAGCTCACAGGTATACGAATGAATGAAGGATTGAACCAACCGCAGAATCCGCAGAACCCGCGCAATCGTAAGTCGCGGCGGCGGAGACGGAATTTTGGCTCGCAGAACCCCGGCCAAAACAGCCAGAACAGCCAGAATAGCCAGAATAGCCAAAATGGGTCCAGCAATCAGGGACGCCCCGGCGGGCAGAATCGCCAGAACCGCAACAATCGCGGCGGTGGCGGCGGACAAAGGCGCGGCGGACCGGGCTTTGTCGGCCCAATGGACCATAGCTATCGCAACCAGGGCAATGGCAACAGCATGCAGGGAGCGCGGTTCCACAATGGCGCTCAGGCCACTCCCAATATGGAACCGCTCACGCAACGCGTGGACGCGCCCACAAAGATATTTGCCTTCGTCGACGATCTTTTCTTCGTGGCCAAAATTCAGGAAGTCTCGCGCAAGCTCAACGTGAAGGTCGAGTTCGTAAAGACCGATAAAGAGATCACGGAAAAGACCGAAGGTTCGGAAGAAAAGCCATCTCTAATTATCGTTGACCTCAATAGCAACGGCATCAAGCCGCTGCCGGTCATCACCAAAATGCGTTCCAAGTACAAGAAAGCCACGTCCATCGTCGGCTTTGTCTCCCATGTCCAGGGCGATCTTAAAGTCAAGGCTGTGGAAGCCGGTTGCGATGTGGTCATGCCTCGCTCAGCGTTCTCACAAAATCTGGTGAGCATTCTCCGCCGCCACGGCGCGGATGACGACACGGACGATACCTTCAACCGCGTTTAAAATCCGGGCACACTGGGACGGGTTGATGGTCCTGGCGTCCGCCGTGTGCGGTATCGTATGCGATTGAAAACACATTGAAAACACTCGACCTCTTGATTATTTCCGCCGTTGTTACAACTGAGTACCTGCCGGGAACGTCCAATCTCCCATAAAGGCAAACCATGGCTCTCAATCGCGCGTATGAAGAACATGAGGTCCCGCCCGAAATACGCCGGATGTATGCAAATATCCGCGCATCATTTGACCTTCCGTTTGTCCCAACGGTTTTCAAGCTCTCTGCGGGAATCCCGCAATATCTAAAGGTGGTCTGGAAAGACCTGGAGAGCGTGGTATGTTCCCGTGAATTTGAAACCGCTGCCCGCGCTTATCAGGAGATTGCGCACTCGGCCGCGATCAGCGGCGGCTGGACATTTTCTGATCAGCCGGCCGTCCTTTCCGCCGATAAATTCTCCAACGCCGACATTCGCGTCATTGGCGGCATCGTGGGGCTGTTTGCCCGCGCCACGGCGCAGATGTCGCTCTTTTCCCGCCTGATGCAGCGCGGCTATTCCGGCGGACAAAAGGGAAGAGTTACCAAGCTCAAGCAGGTTTCAGCCCTGGCCCAGATGGTGCGCGTGCACGTGCCTAATGAGCGCGAAGCCGGACTGCGAGTTTGGCTGATTTACTCCGACATCAAAAAGACCACCGGCGCCAAGAACGTTCTCAGCGTCTATCGCGCGCTCTCACCCTTTCCCAGTTACCTTGCTTCGGCGTGGCTCGATGGCAAACGCCTGCTGGCCGATCCCTCATTTATTACCGCCCGCGAAGAGTTGAACCGGCGCGCTCGCGCTCTGCTCTCGGGACTACCTGTCAAAGACCATCGCGCACTCCTAAAAGAACTTAGCGCTGAACAATGGCGTGAAATTGAAGGGATGGCCGATGGATTTGCCCAGTTCTTGCCCCAATTCGCGCTACTGACAGCAGTGTGGCAGCGGTCATTCCCTAATGCTTCACGGCTGATAGGCGCGGCGTAGGTTCTTTGTCCCGACCTGTTCTTTATCCCGACCCTGAGCTTGTCGAAGGGGAGGGAACCCTATCGGTCTTGAGAACTCGTGGCGCGTCCACAGATTTCTTTTCTCGCTTCCAGAGCTTAACTCGGGGCAGCCTGAGAAGCACAGCATGTAGCTTTCTCAAGTCCGTCATCCCGAGGGCCGTGAGCGAGCGCGCGCCGTCATCAGCGCGCGAGTAGGCCGGAGGGACCTTGTGTTTCTTTTCGATAGGCCTACGGTATTCATAAGCCGCTATAACCCGCAAAACACGCGTGTCTATATCTCTTTTTCTTGATTCGTGTGCATTCGCGAAATTCGCGGTTAGCTCTTGTTGATCTGCGCTCATCAGCGGAAATCTGCGGCCGTGTTCTTTTACTAAGTGCTGATGGCTGAGTGCTATCCTGGCGGCCAGCTCATCTGTCTTCCACCCAGCAGATGCAAATGCAGATGGAAAACTGTCTGGCCCGCGTCCGGGCCCACGTTATACACGGTGCGAAACCCATGCTCCAGCTTCCGTTTGCGTGCGATTTTTGCCGCGACAAGTTGGCAATATCCCACCAGCTCCGCGTCCGCATCGGTCGCCTGGTCAATCCCGACGATATGTTTCTTGGGAATAATCAAGATGTGCGTAGGCGCTTGCGGCTTGATGTCTTCAAACGCAAATGCCTTTTCGTCTTCATAAACCTTTTTAGCTGGAATTTTTCCGGCGATGATTTTGCAGAAGAGGCAGTCAGTCATAAGCTAATTTGGTAATTGGGTAAATTGGTAATCGTGTAATTGAAAAAAGAGTATATTGCACGATTTCAAGTTACCAATTTACCAAATTACTCAATTACCCAATATAGCAATCCTCTTTGAGTTGGGGATTGCAAGGAGATCAATCCAGCCTTACCAGATACACACTGGCATCGGTGTGGGTTTCACGCATCACTTCCAGCGCGCGCTGTTTATCGTCCTCGGCCACGCGGATGCGCAGCCAGTCACCGCCCATAGGGCTGGTGAACTGCAGCACCTTGGCTGTCCGATAGCGGCGCGTAAGTTTTTCTTTTAAGTGTGAAGCGTCGCTCGCATCTGCAAATGCACCAATCTGGACGCACCAACGCCCGCCTTCTTTGATCGGTGCAGGCGTTTCCAGCACTTCAATGCGCACCAATGCCACGCCTTTCTGGAAAACGCTTAGACGGCGCGCAGCCGCCCGGGAAAGATCAATCACGCGGTCGCCGACGAACGGGCCCCGGTCTGTAATACGCAGCAGGACGGAGTCGCCGGTTTTCACGTCGGTCACGCGTGCAATGGTATTCAGCGGAAGCGTACGGTGCGCGGCGGTCATGGCATTCATGTCATAGGGCTGGCCATTGGCGGCGTTGCGTTTCTGAAATCCCGGCCCATACCAGCTGGCGTATCCCACTTCGGTGTAAAGCACTTTGGCGTTTTTGGGAACGCTGATTTCGCCGCTGACCGTGGGAGCAGGCGTCGCCGGACGCATTGGTACAGGCGTGGGAGTAGGAGTAGGCAGCCGCGATGGAATTGAAGCAGATGGAGGTGGTGGAGGCGCAGGCATGGCCGGTGGCGGCTCACGATGGGCGGCGCATCCTGCCAAAAAAGCCAACACCAAAAGTAATGCCGCTAACTGGACGAGCGGTTTTTGTCCATGTACTCGGCCAACTTGCTGAGCTGCTCGGCCGCCACGCGTAATGCCTTGGTTGAATGTGTGCGGATCGCAGGCACCACTTCGTTGTTCAGGTAAGTGATGACCTTCTCTTTTTCGCGTTCCAGCTTCTCCGCCGCGCCGCCAAATTCGGCGTCCAGCTTGCGGCCAAAATTTTCGAAGCGCGATTTTGCCTTGGAATCGTCTTGTGAGCTCATGGTTCTGTTTTACCATCGCAACCGAACGGTGGCCAACTGAGATTCTGGATTCGCGCCCGCCCCCGGCCCTTCAAATCTAAAGGTACCTGCACGGCGGCCCGCTGTCTCAGTATCTTAGATGATACCTGCTGTCCGGGTAATGTGTGGTTTTTCGTACACTGCCCATTCGATGCGCACGGCCACTCCATTGCACGCAGCATAACGCTGCGCGCTGATTTCCGTCGTCGCGGAATCAAGCCGCAAAAGTAGGGAAATTGTGATGAAATGCGTTCGAGCTTAGGCGATCAGGAACAGAATCGTGCGCCAAATTTCACACGCGTTTCCGGCCAATTGCTCAGTGTACGGCGCACCACGCGGGCCAGTCGCGTGCTCGACTTTACCTGCGGCGTATCGATGCTCTGAAACGTGATCTGCACCTTGGAGTCAACTTCAAGAAGCTGGTCTGAGGTGAAGAGCAGGCCGGACTCGCTCATATTAAGGGCCTCACCGGTGGCCCAGTCATCCTGGCCCTCCAACCGGTATCGCAGCGGGATATTTAATTCGTGGCGTATTGCGCGGCTGCCAGAATTACGGGCGTCTGCCAACGCGCTGGGGTCTAGCTTTTGCATGTGTTCTCCGGCCAAATTCTTTCAGGGCTCATCCTTGTTGCAACGCTGAAGTGGGCGCTTATGGCGAGCCGTATCTAAGGTGTTAAAGATTTTCCGCCCGCTGTGTCCCAGTGTCAAGCTCCGACTAGCTGAGTTAGCCTTTTTAATTTTTATTTAATCTATGGATTTCATGAAACGTTTTGGGCAGATATGTCACGCGGAAAAACTTACATACTTCAACGCAAACTATTGCACTACTTTCAAACAAGCTATTAAACCTATCTGCCCCAATAGCTTCGCTATAGAAAAAACATGCTTTTCCACAAAACAGAATAGGATCTCTTCTAGCGCTTACCTTATTAGCGGCCCAGATGGGTCTTAAAATTCGTTTCGAAGGCAGGAAGTGTGAGAGAACTCTTATTTTCCCTGCGCCACAATTTTCTGGATCAACTGCGGGTTATCCGGGAGCAGACCCGCCTTGGGGAGCCGAGGCGTTAGGTCAAGCCAGTTGCGGTCCATGGCAAAAACCTTCTTGAACAGCGGCAGGCTCTCATCCACGCGGCCCATGTTGGCCAGCGCCACTGCGTGCCAATAGATCATCTCAGCGCTGTCCGGGACAAGCTGCTCGGCCGCGCCGTATTCCCGTAGCGCCCCGGCGTTGTCATGTAGCTCAACGGCTTTATCGCCAGCATTCATGTGGTTATAAGCGCGCTGGAGCGTGACGAGGCGTCGCAACTCTTTAAGCGGCTCGGCGCTGTCATCCACGCGCAGATTGAAAACATAATCCTGCCAAGGCTTGCCTGTGCCTTTAGCGGGAACAATCACTATCGCCGCCGATTGTCTTCCCCGCACGTCGCCTCCAGCGGCTTGCGCAGCATCGAGCGCTCCCAACATGCGTTCCGCCAAATCACCTTTGGTGGATTCATACGCCTTGGACATCGCAGGCCAGATTCGGTCATTGCTCATCAGGTTCGCCTGGACGGCATAGTTCCTGCCCACCTGTATTGAGCCGGCGGGTTGGCCGCCGCATTGGATTGCCACAGGGCTTCCCGTCGAAGAACCGGCAATTCCGCCCGCAGGCTCTATATCTTTGGCCCCGGTGAAAGTCGCGACGCGTCCTTGCGTATCCACCATCGCCACTTGGCGAACATTGCAAGCATCATCGGCGATCAGCAAACCGTGCAATGCATCGGGCGCACTCTTGCCCGCGCGCATCAGGTTTAGTCCCAGCGGCCCGTAACTAGGATCGATGAAAGACTGTGTCGCGACGGCGCCTACGCCGGCTTCTGCCCACGGCACCTCTCCGCCTACGGCGAACCAGTGTGACTGCACCGCGACACCCATCTCACCCGTGGCGGGATCAAACGCCACGATTGAAAAAGTATGCACGGGACGAAGCGGTTTATCCTGCGCTACGGCGAGAACCGAAGCGACTGACAAAAGCAATGCAAATAAAATATGAGCGTACCGGCGCATAAGTGATCTCCTGAGGACGATATGAACAGGGGAATTCTAGTCTATGGTCGCCGGTTTTCTGCAAACGCTAGCTTTATGCCGACACCGAGCCTAGGCGAGCCTATGTGTGTACTAATACGAAACTCCGCAGCGCCCGCGGGATCACCAGTGATCGGGTAAACATGTACCGCAAACACCGTGAGGAAAGATCTGAGTTTCCCAAAATACCTTCGCGAACCTTTGCGACCTTTGCGGTTTAATTATTTTTGGCTGAATGCTGAATGCTGAGTGCCGACTGCTCCCCATGCCACTGCTGCAAAGACCGTACGTTCACTTCATTGCGCTGAAGTGCGGCAATGCCTTCAGCGGCGGCCCAGGCTGCCGCCATGGTGGTGATAGTAGGAATGCGATTGGTGACCGCGGCCCGGCGAATGGCTTTTTCGTCAAACCATGGTTCTGCGCCGTGAGGTGTGTTCACCACAAGCTGAACGCGATCGCCCTTGATTAAGTCCACCACGTTAGGACGGCCTTCCTTCACTTTATAGACGCGGTCCACTGCAAGGCCTGCGCGCTCCAGACGATCGGCAGTGCCATGCGTTGCGACAAGGCTGAAGCCCATCTCAACAAAACGGCGGGCCAGTTCAATAGACTCCTGCTTGTAGCGGTCAATCACGCTGATGAAAACCGTACCCTGCGTGGGCAAAGCCTGTCCGGCGGAAAGCTGGGCTTTGGCAAATGCCTCGCCAAATGTGTCGGCTGAGCCCATCACTTCGCCGGTGGATTTCATCTCCGGACCAAGCACGGTATCTACACCGGGAAATTTGTTCCAGGGGAAGACAGGAGATTTGACGAAGTATCCTGCCCCGGTGGCCAGGTCGAGGCCATTCTCAACATTCGTGGGTAAGAACTCGCGCAACTTGCGTCCGGTCATCAGGCGGGCGGCAATCTTGGCCAGCGGCACGCCTGTCGCTTTGGAAACATAGGGCACCGTCCGCGAAGCGCGCGGATTGACTTCAATCACAAAAACCTTTTCGTTCTGGACCGCGAACTGGACGTTCATCAGCCCTATCACTTTCAACGCACGCGCCAGCTTGAACGTGTATTCGCGGATTGTGTCCAGCACCGCCTTACGCAGCCCGACCGACGGCAGCACGCAGGAAGAATCACCGGAGTGTATGCCGGCTTCTTCAATGTGCTGCATGATTCCGCCGATCACAACGTCTTCGCCGTCAGATAGCGCATCCACGTCAACCTCAACCGCGTCCTCTAGAAAGTGATCCACCAGCACCGGGCGCTGCTGGGAATATTCCACCGCTTCTTTCATGTAGCGGACAACGCTGTCATCGTCATAGGCGATCACCATGGCACGTCCGCCAAGAACGTAAGATGGCCGCACCAGCACCGGATATCCCGCCTTGCGCGCTCCGGCAACGGCTTCTTCCACGCTGGTGGCAATCGCGCCCGGCGGCTGTGGAATGTCGAGTTCTTCCAGGAGCTTGCCAAAACGTTTACGGTCTTCCGCCAGGTCAATCGATTCCGGTGACGTGCCGATGATCGTCACACCAGCGCCTTTGAGCGGCAGCGCCAGGTTGAGAGGCGTCTGTCCGCCAAACTGCACAATCACGCCCACCGGAGCGCGGCCGGAAGTTTCATGCTGGTAAACCGCCAGCACGTCTTCAAACGTGAGCGGCTCAAAATAAAGGCGGTCACTGGTGTCATAGTCGGTGGAAACCGTTTCAGGATTGCAATTGACCATGATGGTTTCATAGCCATCGTCATGCAGGGCGAAAGCCGCGTGGCAGCAGCAATAATCAAACTCAATGCCCTGGCCGATTCTATTCGGGCCGCTGCCCAGGATCAGGATCTTCTTTTTGTCAGTCGGCGGTGCCTCGTCTTCTTCTTCGTAGGTCGAATAAAGATACGGCGTATAGCTTTCAAATTCCGCGGCGCAGGTATCCACAAGCTTGTAAACCGGACGGATGCCCAGCTCTTCTCGCATACGGCGTACGGATTGCACACCGGTATTGATGGAGAGCGCAATCCGCTCGTCCGAAATTCCCAGACGCTTGGCTTGTCGCAATGTTTCTTTCGTCAGCGGCTGTTGCGAATGGTTGAGGTCCTTCGCTTCCGTGGGCGTGATTCCAATGCCCAGGCGGTCGGCCTTCTGCTGAATTTCATCGGTCAATGAATCGGCTGACAGTTTGACCAGCTCGGTTTCCATCGCCGCGATTTCTTTGAGCTGGTAGAGGAACCAGGGATCGATGCTGGTCATCTTGTGCAGCTCTTTTACCGTCATCCCCTGATGTAGCGCGTAGCGGATATACGTCAGGCGCTCCGGATGTGGCGTGACCAGGCGTTGCGTTAGGATGCGCGGCTCGATTTTTTCCGCACCGACTTTTCTGCCCGTCTCCAGTGACCGTATGCCTTTCATCAGCGCTTCTTTGAAGGTGCGTCCAATGGCCATCGCCTCACCCACGGATTTCATCTGCGGGCCCAGGCCTTCGTCGGCGCCGGGGAATTTTTCAAACTGCCATTTCGGAATCTTCGCAACCACGTAGTCGATGGTGGGCTCAAAGCAGGCCGGCGTCATCTTGGTGATGTCGTTGGGAATTTCGTCCAGCGTATAGCCGACGGCAAGCTTGGCTGCAATCTTCGCAATTGGGAACCCAGTCGCTTTTGACGCCAGGGCCGACGAACGCGAGACACGCGGATTCATTTCAATCACTACCATGCGTCCGTTCGTCGGGTTCACGCCGTATTGAATATTCGATCCACCGGTCTCCACGCCGATTTCGCGGATCACCTTAATCGATGCGTCGCGCATGTGCTGGTATTCGCGGTCGGTCAGCGTCTGCGCGGGAGCCACCGTGATGGAGTCGCCGGTGTGTACGCCCATGGGATCGAAGTTTTCAATGGAGCAGACAATGATTACGTTGTCTGCGAGGTCGCGCATCACCTCAAGCTCATATTCCTTCCAGCCCAGCACGGATTCTTCGATCAGCACTTCATGCACCGGCGAAAGATCAAGGCCGCGGGCCAGGATTTCCAGCATCTCTTCACGGTTATACGCAATGCCGCCGCCGCTGCCGCCCAGGGTGAATGATGGGCGGATGATGAGCGGGAATCCGATCTTACCGGAAAAATCCAGACCGTCTTTCAGGTTGTTGATCAGTGCGGACTTGGGCACGTCAAGCCCGATGCGCGTCATGGCGTCTTTGAAGAGCAGGCGGTCTTCCGCCATCTTGATGGCGCGAAGCTGCGCGCCAATCAGTTCAACGTTGTACTTTTCAAGGACGCCGGAATCCGCCAGTTCGACGGCAAGGTTCAACGCTGTCTGGCCGCCCACCGTGGGCAGCAGAGCGAACTTGCCCGCTTGTCCGCGTAGCATTTCTGATTCCTGGCGGATGATTTCTTCAAGATACGTTTTTGTAAGCGGCTCAATGTAGGTGCGGTCCGCCATCTCAGGGTCGGTCATGATGGTGGCCGGATTGGAGTTGGCCAGCACCACCTCGTAGCCTTCAGCCTTGAGGGCCTTGCAGGCCTGCGTGCCGGAGTAATCAAACTCCGCAGACTGCCCAATGACGATAGGGCCGGAGCCGATGATCAGGATTTTCGCGATGTCATTACGGCGTGGCATTTTAAATTCAATTCACCACGGAGACACGGAGGCGCGGAGAAAAGCAAAAAGACGTAGCCGCTGATGAACGCAGATCGACGCTGATCACAAAAAGTATTCCCGTCAGCTCGTTCGGATCCGCGCTCATCTGCGCTGATCTGCGGCGAACGCCTCTTCTTGCCTTTCTCCGTGTCTCCGTGCCTCCGTGGTGGATTCTCATTTCCCTTTCCACTCCTCCATCAGCCCCATGAAGTCTTTAAAGAGATAGTGTGAATCGTGCGGGCCGGGTGAGGCCTCCGGGTGGTACTGCACCGTGAAGAGCGGCAGCGTGCGATGGCGCAAGCCCTCCAGAGTATTGTCGTTCAGGTCGATATGCGTTTTCAGAATTTCCGAATCTTTCAGCGAATCGGGATCAACGGCAAAATTGTGATTGTGCGCCGTGATCTCAATCTTGCCGGTCTCCAGTTGCTTTACCGGATGGTTGCCGCCGTGGTGCCCGAACTTGAGTTTGTAAGTCTTGCCGCCTAGCGCCAGCCCGACCAGTTGATGGCCAAGGCAAATGCCAAAGATCGGAGTCTTGCCCATCAGCCGGCGAATATTGTCAGCGGCGTAAGTGCAGGGTTCGGGATCGCCGGGGCCGTTGGAGAGAAACACACCATCAGGGTTGAGTGACATCACGTCTTCCGCAGAGGTCATGGCCGGCACAACGGTCACCCGGCAGCCCTGATCCACCAGCATGCGGAGAATGTTCTGCTTAATGCCAAAGTCATACGCCACCACATGCTTGCTGGGCGGCAGGTCTTTTACGCCGACAACTTCCGTGGGTTCGTGCGATCGTGTGCCGGTGTCCCACTGGTAGCGCTGCTTGGTCGTGACCACCTTCGCCAGGTCAGTGCCGTCCATTTTAGGAAGCGCGCGTGCCTTGGCGACGAGTTTTTCCGGGTCGTTTTCAATAGAAGAAATCACACCGCGCATGACACCATTCGTCCGCAGATGCCGGACCACCGCGCGCGTATCAATATCGGCGATCACCGGGATTTTGAACTTTTCCAGATACTCGTCGGTCACCTGCTGCGAGCGCCAATTGGAACTGATGGGCGAAAACTCGCGCACGACCAGACCTTCTATATAAGGGTGCGTAGCCTCGTTATCGTCTGGGTTGGTGCCGTAATTCCCGATCTGCGGATTCGTCAGGACAACAATCTGCCCTGCATAAGAAGGATCGGTAAAGATTTCCTGGTAACCGGTGATGGAAGTATTAAAAACGACTTCCCCGTAGCATTCGCCTTTCGCGCCGTGGCCTATGCCGCTGAAGATTCGTCCATCTTCCAGCGCAAGGATAGCCTGCATCGGAACTCCGAGGAGTGGATTTTATAAATTTTATCATCTGCGGGGCTGGTGAGAAAGGGCGCGACTGTGGATAAGCGGGGTGGAATGCACTATTTCTTCAGCCCGACTTTTGGGCCCAGGCAAATGCCCCGTCAGAGGTATATTGAGGCGACGTTTTTGGAGGCGCGGAACCATGAAAAGACGCAAAAAGATCATTGTGTCCGTTGCGATGAGCACAGACGCTTTCATCGCACGCCCTGATGGTGACGTGGGTTGGCTCGACCGTCCGGGGCCTAAAAGGGATTATGGAATGGGTGAATTCTTCAAGACCATCGACACAATCCTGTGGGGCCGCAAAACATATGACAAGGGCATCGAGATGGGGATGAAGAGGGCGGACTTCGGCCCGAAGACCAAGAACTATCTCTTTTCTCGCCAGTCGCGGAAGTCATTGCTCCCGGGATTCGAGTGGACCGGCAAGGCGGTCAAGCCGTTTGCGCAACAGCTGCGCGCGCAGCCGGGCAAGGATATATGGATGATGGGTGGCGGCGAGCTTATCGCTTCATTTCTGGACGAAGGCGAAATCGACGAGTTCAGGATCCACGTTATTCCCATTCTGATTGGAGAGGGGATTCCGCTCATCCAGCCCCGTCATCGCTCAATTCCTCTGAAGCTACTCTCCAGCAAGGCGTTTCCGGACGGGGTAGTGGAACTGAATTATCGGGTGAAGGGCCATTCGTAGAAAATCTCTCCACCACGCCGTGCAGATTGAATTCAGTGCTTTGCAGGAATGGAATAGAATCTATTTCTCATGCCCGATCCCGTCACCACCAATCCGGCGGCAACAGAGAAGAACGGGGCCAGTTCCGGTCCGCAGGTCAACGTGTTTGCCGTGCACGGCGTGGAACCTGAGGTGCAGGCCTATGCCATGGCCAAATATTCGCGGTCGGCGCTGTCGATGAAAGAGTCGCTCAAGGAGATCAGCGAGCAGAAAGCGGAGCAGTTCCTCAACACATTTTATTTTCAGTACGGCCATCGCTCGATTGCCGACCTGGCGCATCTGGCGTTTGCCATTGAGAAGCTGTCTATTCTGGCTGCGATTGTGCTAGTCGATGAGCAGCGCTGGGATGGGCAGGAGCGCTCCACGCGCTACCAGAACTTCAAAAAGAGCGGCTATTTTATTCCTGATTTCGGCGCAGACGCTGCCGCAAGAGCCGAATATTGCGCGACCATCGATTTTCTTTTTGCCGAGTATGAAGCGTTTACGCAGGAGATGCTGCGGTATTACACCGGCAAAACTCCGCGTCCGGCAGAAATGGCCGAAGACCAGTACACGCGAACATTGCGCGCGCGGGCCTTTGATAATTCGCGCTACCTTCTGCCGCTGGCTACGAACACCTCATTAGGGCAGATCGTGAATGCGCGGACCCTGGAGACGCAGATCGCGCGGCTGCTCTCAAGTCCGTATCCTGAGGTCCGCCACCTGGGCGGGCTGCTGAAAGATGCGGCCCGCGAACCTTCTTACAATGTCCAGGCGGAATCCATGCGGCCGCTGGTGGAAGAGATCAAGACGGCAAATCCTGATCTGGGTGCGAGGGCCGAGCAACAGCTGCTGCGGCCGACGCGTGTAGCGCCTACGCTGGTGAAGTATGCCAACGCCAGCGAATATGAAACCAAGACGCGAACCGAGCTGGAACACGCCGCCGCCGAATTGATGGAAGGCGTGCCGCTTGAGGCGTCGCCGCTGGTTGATCTGGTTGAGGACGGCCCGCTGGAAGTGGAAATTGCCGCCACGCTGCTGTATTCGGCCTGCCATCACGGGTACCGGCAGGTTACAGAACGGGTGCAGGCGCTTACGGCCAGGCAGCGCAGCGAGATCATCGATCTGGGTATGCGCCATCGCGGGCGGCATGATGAACTTTTGCGGAGCTTCCATGCTGGGCAGCAATTCAAGTTTGACATCCTCATGGACATCGGCGGCTTTCGAGACATGCATCGCCACCGCCGCTGCACCCAGATTGAGCAGGGGTTCACGCGCCATCACGGATATGACACGCCGCCAGACATTAAGGAGGCTGGGCTTGAGTCGCGCTACAAAGCTGCGATTCAGAAAGCGATCCAGGCCACCGACAAGGTCAACGTGAGCGGCACACACACGGAGCTTTACCTGTTGCCCATGGCGTTCCGCAAGCGGACTTTGTTCAAGATGGATTTTGCTGAAGCGCTCTACATTTCCGAGTTGCGCAGCGGAGCGGCGGGACATTTTTCTTACCGGAACGTGGCTTATGCCATGTATGAAGAAGTAGCAAAGAAGCATCCTGCGCTGGCGAAGTATTTCCGCGTGACGGACGTTCATGAGCCAATCGATCTGTTAAAACGATAGGCCGAATTCGCCAAAGCAATAACGCCCTTGCGGCTAAGCCTTCACGATGAGTGCCGATCCAGGCAAAGCTCAGAAAACAGCTACTTGGCACAGGAAGGTTTTGCAAGTTTATTCCATGTAAATCTATCGGCCTCTCTGTCCCTTAAACGTCATCTTCAGCCGGAAAAACCGCGAATATCCCTCATGACCAAAGACTTACACACAGAGGTGACCAAAATCACCTTTCATTCGGTCGCTTTACGCTATAAAATTAAGGCAACCCTGAATAGGTTGAACGTGCTCACTCCCCCTCCGGCATACAGATAGGTCATCCTGCCGGGAGCCGCGTAGTCCAAAATTTATTATTTTTGGAGAAGGATTCGTCTTGCTAGAGTCGATGCAAAAGATAGCTATTTTGTATGACGCCAGTCAGGCAATCCTGTCTACGTTTGATCTGGATGAGGTCTTGAACCGTATTCTCACCATCATTCGTGACTTTTTCCAGCTGCAGAATGGGGCCGTGCTTCTGATGGATAAGTCAGGGCAGGAGCTTCAGGTCCGCGCCCATCTTGGCCGCAGCAATCTCGACGTGGGCTACAGGATTCCCAGAGGCACCGGCCTGACCTGGGCATCAGTGGAGATCAAGCGCCCGGTGTACGCTCCCGATGTGAGCAAAGATCCGCGTTACCTGCGAAAGGTTGATGAAACCAAGTCTGAAGTGGCAATCCCTCTGATGGTGCGCGATGACGTGGTTGGCGTGCTGGATTTCCAGAGCGATCAAATTGATTACTTTGATCTGGAAAAAATTGACCTGCTGACGCTATTTTCCACGCAGGCTTCCATGGCCCTGGAAAATGCCCGGCTGTATTCAGCGGAGCGCCGGCGGACCAAGCAGCTTGAGGCCATTAATGCCGTAGCCAAAAAGACCACGCGCGTGCTGGACCTGGATGAACTGCTCACCGTGGTTTGCCGCCTGTTGATGGATTTATTTGGCATTGATCACGCTGCCGTCCTGCTGGCTGAAGGTGAGAGCCTGCGCGTGCGCGCGCATGAAGGCCGGCTTACCCCGAATCTTTCCATGGGAGAGATGCTTTCTCCCGGAGCTGGTTTGGCTGCACGATCGCTGATAACGGGAAGAAGCGTGATTGAAAACGACGTGAAGACCGTTGACGGCTACATAGCGGGCTTTGCGGAAACGCAGTCGGAAATGTGCGTGCCGCTGGTCATCTTTGGTGAAAAATTGGGCGTGTTGGCGCTGGATAGTGCCAGTAAAAATGCCTTCGACCATGATGACGTGCAGCCTTTGGAGTCGGTTGCCGATATTTGCGCCGCCGCCATCCAGAACGCGCACAACTTTGACCGCATGAAGCAGCTGGCCTATGTGGATGGTCTTACGGGAATCCACAACCGGCGGTTTTTCGAGATGCGCATTGTGGAAGAACTGGAACGCGCCAGCCGCTTCCAGGGGCGTATGTCCGTGATCATGGTGGATATTGACCATTTCAAGAAAATGAATGACGAGTTCGGGCATTTGCTGGGCGACGAAATGCTGCGCTCGGTTTCCACCATCCTGAAGCAGCAGCTGCGCAAGATGGATATGGTATGCCGCTATGGTGGTGACGAATTTGCCATTGTGGTGCCGGAAACAAGTGGCGAGAGCGCTGTGCGGGTCGCGGAAAAGCTGCGCCGCCAGGTGGAGACGCATTTTTTTCCCGGAGTGCCGCGCCCTGTTACCATCAGTTGCGGCGTGGCGGATTATCCCGCACACGGCGTGACGCGCGATGAAGTAGTGGCTGCGGCCGATGCCGCGCTATATCAAGCCAAGCAATTAGGACGCAATAAGGTCGCCTCCGCCGACACAAAGAAAGAGTTTTCCGCTTCCAGATAACAGAATTAGGGAGATATGAGCAGCACCACAGTCGCGGCCATTTCGGGCAAGATCACTGCCAGGATCGCCAGCATCCATATTGATCCCGCTTGTAATAGCTTCCTCAATGACTGTTTCCGCCAGTTCGGCATCACGGTGGTCCCGGCGGATGGCGACCCGATCCTGCAGCTGAATCGTCAGAAATTTGAGGCCTGCGTCCTGCGCCTGTATGACCCGGAAGCCGACAGCATTTTGAGAGCTGCGCGCAACTCGCCTTCTAACCGGCGGCTGGTGATCTATGGCATAGCACGAAACACGCAGGAAGCGCTCCGTTACGCAAGCTATGGAATCAACGCCGTCCTGGACGAACCACTGGACCGCCAAAGCGTGTTGAAGGTTGTCCGCGCCACGCACCTGCTGGTGATCCATGAACTGCGGCGCTATGTACGGATTCCGGTTTCCGCTCAGGTGGAATTTGATGTCAATGGCAGGCCCATCATCGGAACAGCCGTGGAAGTTAGCTCCGGCGGCATCTCCATACGCTGCCTTGCGCCGCTGCCCAAATCTGATCCTATTCGCCTTACGCTCACGCTGCCCGGGATAGAGAAGCAGTATGTCCGGGCGTTTGTATGCTGGTACCGCGACAGCGACAAAATCTATGGCATGCGCTTTGATCCCACTGATGAACGCAGGCTTAAGGTCCGCGGCTGGATCGACCAATATCTGGAAATCGTGTAACTTTGGAATACTCCCACCGTATAACATTCTGAGCAGGAACTTTTTCAATGCAAACAATTGAACTCATGAACGTCCGCAAATCGTACGACCAGTTTGTGGCCGTAAATAACCTCTCTTTTAGCATCCCGCAGGGAGGCGTTTTCGGTCTGCTGGGGCCAAACGGCGCCGGCAAAACCAGCACAATCCGCATGATGATTGGTATCACTGTGCCCGACTCCGGCCAGATCAATCTTTTTGGTAAGCCTTTTGAGCGCAAGAGCCTGAACAAAGTCGGCTATCTGCCGGAAGAGCGCGGGCTATACAAAAAGATGAAGATTATTGACCAATTGGTCTTTCTGGGTGAATTGCATGGCATGGCCGCCGCTAATGCGCGGCAGCAAGCCGTGCTCTGGTCCAAGCGCTTGGAAATCGATGCGTGGCTGCAGAAAAAAGTGGAAGAGCTCTCGAAGGGTATGCAGCAGAAGATACAGTTTATCGCTGCATTGCTGCATGATCCTGACTTCATCATCATGGACGAGCCGTTTTTCGGGCTTGATCCCGTCAATGCCACGCTGCTCAAAGACGTGATGCTGGACCTGAAGAAGCAAGGGAAGACAATCCTGTTTTCAACCCATCGCATGGACCAGGTGGAAAAGCTTTGTGACAGCATTTGCCTCATCAACAAAGGTAACGCCGTGCTTCAGGGGGATCTCAAGACCATTAAGTCCGGCTACGGCAAGTGCAACGTCCAAATTGAGTATGAAGGCAATGGCGATTTTCTGGAGAAGAACCCGCTGGTGAGCGCTTACAACAATTATGGCAATTACGTTGAAGTGCGGCTGGCGCCGGGAGCGGACGCGCAGCAGTTGCTGCACATGGTGGCGGCAAAATCACGGGTCAACAAGTTTGAGGTGATGGAGCCATCGCTGGAAGAAATCTTCATCAATACGGTGGGAAAAGCCAATGCATAATACTTTCATTATTGCCAAGCGGGAATACCTGGAGCGGGTGCGTACGCGCTCGTTCGTGATCATGACGTTCTTCATTCCAATGCTGATGTTTGGCGCCATCTTGGCGCCCACCCTGCTGATGAACCGGACTTCCGGCGAGGCCAAGCACATGGTTGTAGTGGCCGCGAACCGCGATACCGCGGAGATGATCCGCAGCAGCATCGAACAGAAGCAGGGCGAGCAGAAACCGGGGGACAAAGCGGAGGGCAAAACGGGTCAAAAAAAAGGTTTGACGCCGTCACGCTACACCGTGGAGGTCAGCACCAACACGACTGATTCAGAACGCTCGGCGCTTACGCAGAGGGTCAAGGACAAGCAGTTGGACGCTTTTCTCTGGGCCACGCCGGAAGCCATCAAGGCCGGAAAGATCGATTTTGTGACGCCGGATGTTTCCAGCGTCATTGAAAACAGCGTTCTTGGCGAGAGCGTGGCTGAAGCATTGCGGCGCAGCGCCCTCAAGAGCAAAGGCCTGAACGATGATGAAATCGAAGCCGCGCTGAAGACGGTGAAAGTGGAGGCGCAGAGCCCATTGGGGAAGAACGCGCCCAATCCGGGGGCAATGTTCATTACTACCTTTGGCCTGGTGATGGTGCTCTATATGACCGTGTTGCTGTATGGCATTAACGTGATGCGGGCGATTCTGGAAGAAAAGACCTCGCGCATTATGGAGGTCATGCTATCGACGGCCAGCGCCAAGGAACTGATGGCGGGGAAAATTCTGGGCGTGGGTGCGGTGGGATTGACGCAGGTAGCCATATGGGCGATCTCAGCAGGACTTTATGCGACTCCCGGATTGGTAGCTTCTGCGGGAATCCTGAAAGGCGTGATCACGGTGAAACTGCTGATCTTTTTTGCCGTGTTCTTCCTACTGGGGTACGTCTTGTACAGCACTCTGTGCGCTGCCGTCGGCTCCATGGTGAACTCTGAGCAGGAGGCGCAGCAGCTGCAGTTTTTGGTGATGATGCCGATGGTTCTATCCGTCTTTGTCATCGCGAATATATTTCAGCATCCATCTTCCGGCCTGGCCTTCTGGGGATCAATGTTCCCGTTAACCGCGCCGCTGGTTATGTTTACGCGGATCGCGCTGCAGCAGCCGCCATTGTGGCAGATTGCCCTTTCCATCGGTTTGATGGTGGCAACGATTTACGGCATGATTTGGCTCTGCGGACGGATATACCGAGTAGGCATCCTGATGTATGGGAAAAAGCCGAACCTGCCGGAAATTATGAAATGGATCAAGTACGCATAATCTGGCGCGGGCCACATGAATGCGCCTTGCTGTGTCGCTTGAACAGAGATCCTGCCCATGTCATTTGAATCCGTCCGCCTGATCACGTTTGATTGTTACGGCACTTTGATTGACTGGGAAAACGGCATGCTTGCAGCATTGCGGCCTCTGCTTTCCCGCGATGGCCGTCGTGTTTCCGATTTGCAGATCCTTGAACTCTACGGCGAGATTGAAGCTGAACTTGAAGCCGGTCCCTATCTGCCTTATCGGCAAGTACTGACGCAGGCTGCTCGGGAAATCGCTCGTCGAGTGGGCGCAGAAGTCTCAGTCGAAGAAGGCAGCGCCTTTGCCGAGTCGCTTACGCGCTGGGAGCCGTTCATCGACACGGTACCCGCATTACAGTCTTTGGCTAAGCGGTTCCGGATGGGGATCATCTCCAACGTGGATGATGACCTTTTTGCCGCAACGCGAAAGAAGCTGGCGGCTGTGGAATTTGATTTTGTGGTTACCGCCCAGCAGATGCAGAGCTATAAACCGTCTTACAGGAATTTTGAGGAGGCCATCCGCCGCAGCGGCTTGAGCAAAGGCGAGATCCTGCACGCCGGACAAAGCCTTTACCATGACATTGCTCCGGCAAACGCGCTGGGAATTCAGAGTGTCTGGGTAAACCGGCCGTCGATCAGGCCGGGATCAGGAGCGGCGCGACAGGGAAAGGCCACTCCGAATTATGAAGTACGCAGTTTGGCAGAGCTTGCCGCGCTGCTGGGTGCTGCCAGTGCGTGAGTTTACGCTGCTGATGATTGCCTGGGAAACAGCAGCGGCTCCAACAATACCTGCCGGGTCTCTTCTGAGGTAAGCCGCTCGTCGGCGGAATAAAACTCCACGTCGCCCCGGCGCGACTGACGCATGGAAAGCATGCCGCCTTCAGGCACGCCCGCGGTCTGCTGGTTGATCGCCGTGTAGTCGTAGCTGGCGGAGTGGTTTTCGAAATCAGCTTTCAGCACCAGTTCCAGCCCTGAACCCGAGTTCCGGACGCGATACGTATCTTCGCCTTCCACAGCCAAATCCGCGCCTGTGCCTTGCTTGTTGAATTCCGCTACGTCAGCGCGCAGTTCCTCGCCCAGTTCACGCCAGCGTGAATGGGCTGCCGCGGCAAACTGGCTTTCCGGATCCGGCTGACCATGAGAATCTTGCGAGCTTTGGCGGCGATAATCCTGTATCCATCCCATGTGTTATGGGATGGCGCATCCTGCCTTGCAGATGGCTGCCCTTTCCGCCAACAGCAACAAAGCGCTTGATGTATCGCAGCACGAGATGCTATATTTCCACCATTAACGAAGATAGCTCCTGGGTAACGTGCCTACCGCGGAAACCCCAGAACACCTTCCGGAAAGTTGCAACCGGCCAACGAAACTGCCCGGTTTGCTGCGTTCGTAAGCAAGGCCATTTCACGAATGAGGTGTGAGCAATGGGTGCATTGTCTTTCCTTGATCGCAACCGCTCTATCGCCAAGCCGGGATTCAGCCGCTGGCTGGTGCCTCCGGCCGCCCTTTCCATTCATCTGGCCATTGGCCAGGCATATGCCTTCAGTGTGTTCAAAAAACCACTGAATTACCTGGTGCAGGTTTCTGTCGCCGGCGGTGGACTTAAGGCCCTGCCCGGCGTGGACAGTCCCAACCCTCTGGATTGGAAGTTTACCGATCTGGGATGGATATTCAGCCTGGCCATTGTCTTTCTGGGGCTGTCCGCAGCCGTATTCGGAAAGTGGCTGGAACGGGCCGGTCCGCGTAAGGCGATGTTTGTTTCCGCCATCTGTTTTGCCAGCGGCTTTTTTGTATCCGCGCTTGGCGTGCAAGTCCACCAACTCTGGCTCATTTATCTGGGCTATGGCGTGATTGGCGGAATCGGTCTCGGGATCGGTTACATTTCGCCGGTTTCTACGCTGATTAAGTGGTTTCCTGATCGGCCGGGCATGGCGACAGGAATGGCGATCATGGGTTTTGGCGGAGGCGCATTGATCGGCGCTCCGCTGGCCAGAAATCTTATGGACTACTTCCGCTCCAACTTCGACCTGGGCGTGGGGAAGACTTTTCTGGTGATGGGCGCGATCTATTTTGTGGCCATGATGTTCGGCGTCTTCACTGTTCGCGTCCCTCAAGAAGGATGGAAGCCTGAAGGCTGGGTGGCTCCCGCAAAGCCTAAAGCTCTGGTCACGGCCCACAACGTTGAAGTGAATGCGGCATTCGGCACGCTGCAATTCTGGCTGCTCTGGATTGTGTTGTGCATGAATGTGACGGCTGGCATCGGGATTCTGGAACAGGCATCACCGATGATCCAGGAGCTGTTCCGGGGCAGGATTAATGCCACAGCGGCTGCCGGCTTTGTGGCCTTGCTTAGCTTGTTCAACATGGGTGGACGCTTTATCTGGTCCAGTGTCTCTGACTATATCGGACGTAAAAATACTTACTATGTGTTCTTTGTTCTGGGCGCAGTGCTTTATTATCTGGCGCCGCGTACAGGCGTCAGCGGCATGAACAGTATTCCTTTGTTCGTGATCATCTCAGCCGTGATTGTCAGCATGTATGGCGGCGGTTTCGCCACTGTGCCGGCATATTTGCGTGACCTGTTTGGGACCATGGAAGTCGGTGCCATTCATGGCCGCTTGCTCACCGCGTGGTCTGTGGCGGGAATCTGCGGGCCTGTGCTGGTCAATTACATCCGTGAATATGAAAAGAACCGTGGGGTTCCGCTGGCTGATTCCTACTCCACCGTTTTATATGTCATGGTCGGGTTGCTGATTGTGGGATTGGTGGCCAATGCCGCAGTGCGCCCGGTGAGCTCCAGGTACTGGTACAAAGCTCAGGAACCAAGCAAGGAACTGGCAACGGCCTAACCAGCGGACGATTGCGCGTAGGCGATCCGCCAATCAGGAGGAGCAAATCATGCAAGGTGAGATCAAGAGAACGCCTGTGGTGCTGGTGCTTTTGGCGTGGCTGTTTGTTGGGCTTCCCTGGACGTGGGGAGTTACCCAGCTTTGGAAGAATGCACGGAAATTATTTCAATCACCCCCGGCGGCTACGACAATAGTTGCGCCAGGAACTGCCACAGCGCCTGCCCCGCCAAGCAGTAAGTGATGAGAGCTGGCTCCACCTGCTGTGCCGCGCAGGGGCTACCCGCAAGGGTACTGCTGCAGTACCGCAGGTGGATTCCAACTCAAAAAGTGCTAGGATTTTGACAGAGCCCCTTTTTCGGGCACCGCAATATCTGAGCAGATGCAATGTTTAAGCCACTAAAATCCCGCCTTACCCAGCCGCTGGTGCGCGAGAACGGCGCACATCGTCCTGCTACATGGGATGAAGCGATGGACCGCGTCGCCGCAGCCTTTCAGAAGTCTATTGCCAAAAATGATTGGCGCGACTTCGGAATGTTCAGCTGTTCCAAGACTACGAATGAGCTGAACTATACAGCGCAGAAATTTGTCCGCTCCGTGATGGGGACAAATAATATCGATAGTTGCAACCGTACTTGACACGCCCCCAGCGTCGCCGGTCTGGCGGCGGTCTTTGGAGCGGGTGGCGGAACAAGTTCATATCGCGAAGCTGAAGATGCTGACGTGATCCTGCTTTGGGGCTCCAACGCACGGGAAACGCACCCGATCTTTTTTCATCATGTGCTCAAGGGCATTCACAATGGCGCGAAGCTGTTTGTGATTGATCCCCGGCGCACCAGCTCGGCGCAGTGGGCGGACACATGGCTGGGTCTTGATGTGGGTTCAGATATTTATCTGGCCAATGCCATGGCGCGCGAAATTATCAATTCCGGGTTGGCGAACACAAAATTCATTGAGCATGCCACCAGCGGATTTGAGGCCTATCGCGAGCACGTGCAGAAGTTCACGTTGGAGCGGGCGGAGTGTGAAACCGGAGTTCCGGCAGCGGCCATTAAGCAGGTGGCACATGCTTATGCGGGAGCGGGCCGCGCACAACTCTGCTGGACGCTTGGTATCACAGAGCATCACAATGCCGTTGACAACGTTTTGGCCCTGATCAATCTGGCGCTGGTAACGGGCCATGTGGGGCGATACGGCAGCGGCGTCTGTCCTTTGCGCGGACAGAACAATGTCCAGGGCGGGGGCGACATGGGCGCAATCCCAGACCGGCTGCCCGGCTTCCAGCATGTTGAAAATGATGCGCTCCGCGCCAAGTTCGAAAAAACCTGGGGAACAAAAATTCCGGCAAAGAAGGGCTGGCACATCAGCCAGATGCTGGATGCCATGGAGCGCGGCGAACTGAAAACGCTTTACTGCCTGGGTGAGAATCCGGCCGACTCCGAAGCGGACCGCCATCGCGCACTCAAGCTGCTCAGCGGACTGGAATTTATGGTGGTGCAGGACCTTTTCTACACCAAAACCGCCGAACTGGCGGACGTGGTACTCCCCGCTTCGGCAGGCTGGTGTGAGAGCGAAGGCACCGTTACATCCAGCGAACGCCGCGTGCAGCGCGTCCGTGCCGCTGTGCCCATGCCGGACGGTGTGCGCGACGACACGGAAATCATCTTTGATCTGGCCCGCCGTCTGGGACACAACTGGGGTGAGCCGAAAGCTGAATGCATCTGGAATGAATTACGCTCGCTGAGTCCGATGAATGCAGGTATGGGTTATGCTCGGCTGGAAGAGCATGGCGGAATACAATGGCCTTGTTATGACGAGCAGCATCCCGGCGAAATGTTTTTGCATGGCCGTCTGTGGCACGATCCTTTGATTGGCCCGCGCGCTCCATTCAGCGTGGTGGAGAACGTTGATCCGGTTGACGCGCTTGATCCGCAGTTTCCCATTCGACTCACCACGGGTCGCCGTCTTGATTCCTACAATACCGGGGTCCAGAGCGGCTGGCTTAATTCTCCGTTGCGAAGCAAGGAAACCATTGATCTTTCACCCGTGGATGGCCGGCACTACAATCTGCATGAAGGCGACAAGGTGCGGGTGACTTCGCGGCGAGGTTCGGTGATTGCCCCGGTGCGGTTTGATTCCGGCCTGCGTCAGGGGCTGGCGTTTCTTACCATGCACTTTCCCGATCAGGTAGCCACCAACGATCTCACCATCGATGCGGTCGATCCCAGGTCCGGGACCTCGGAATTCAAGGCCACCGCCATCCGCATTGAAAAGTATCTGGAGCAATAATTGGACCTTCATCTCACCGGCGACCGTCCCACACCTGAAGAAAAAGCCGCCATTGATTTTGAATTGGGCGGCGCGCCGGGATCCGTCTGGGAAGGCGGAGCGCCCGACGTAGAAGCCGATACTCGCTCTGCGAACAGCGGCAACCAGAAAGCGGAATCGCAGCGGCATCTTTTGTTGCCGGTGCTGCATGCCATCCAGAACCGCATTGGCTGGATTAGCCGTGGAGCCATGAACTACACTGCGCTCCGCCTGGACGTGCCGCCCGCGGAAGTTTACGGCGTGGCTTCTTTTTACGGAATGTTTTCTCTTCAGCCACGTCCGGCGGTTGTGGCGCACGTTTGCGATGACATCGCCTGTATGACGCGCGGTTCAGAAGAACTTTGCGATCAACTGGACACTCGCCTTGGGCCTGAGAATTTGCCGTGCGCCGGCGGGCGCGCGATGTGGGTGCGCAGCAATTGCCTGGGCTTGTGTGAACGCGCGCCGGCTGTGCTGGTGGTGAAGGCGGGCCAGAAGCCGCAGCAGCGCGTACTTGCGCCGGCCACCACCGATCGCGTGCAATCGATGATCAATGACGCCGCGAACGATGTGATGCCGGCCGCGCCCGACGTCCTGAATCCGCAATTGTCCGTACCCCAGGAAGGATCGCCCAAACTGGTTCTGCTGCGCCGCGTGGGCAAAAACAATGCGCCGGAGCTTGAGGGCTACCAACGGCTGGGCGGCTATGAAGCGTTGCGCAAAGCATTTGATCTTGGCCCTGACGGCGTTCTGCGTGAGATGAACGCGTCAAAGCTTCTGGGGCGCGGCGGCGCGGCTTTTCCGGCGGCGAAGAAGTGGGAAGCTCTGCACTTGCAGCGCGACCTGCTGAAAGCAAACCCCGAGCGCAAACATTATTTGATCTGCAATGCCGATGAGTCCGAGCCCGGCACTTTCAAAGATCGGATAGTCATGGAAGGCGATCCATTTGCCGTTCTGGAAGGCATGACAATTGCCGCATTGGCTACCGGCGCTGAGCGCGGCTACATTTACTTGCGGGGTGAATATCCGCTGGCCGCGCAACGGCTTGCTACTGCCATTGAAGCTGCGCGATGGGAAGGTTTTCTGGGCCAGGATATTCTTGGCAGCGGCCTTAATTTCGATATCGAACTTCGGCGCGGCGCCGGTGCTTACATCTGCGGTGAAGAGACGGCGCTCTTCAATTCAATTGAAGGACATCGCGGAGAACCGCGCAACAAGCCGCCATTTCCCACGCAATCCGGCCTCTTCCGCCAGCCGACGGTCGTGAACAACGTGGAAACGCTCATCAACGTTCCTGTGATCATTAATCAAGGCGGCGCAGCTTACGCCCGCATTGGCACTGAGAGCTCCACGGGGCCACGGCTGTTTTGTCTTTGCGGACACATTGAACGCCCGGGAATTTATGAAGCGCCTATGGGTACCACTTTGCGCCAGTTGCTGACCATGGCAGGCGGCGTGGCCGGCACCGGACGTTTACAAGCGATTCTGCTGGGCGGCGCGGCTGGGACATTTGTTTCACCTAAAGAAATTGATGTGCCGCTTACCTTTGAAGGTACGCGCGCCATCGGCGCCACACTGGGCTCCGGCGTGGTGATGCTGTTGGACGACAGCGTTGACCTCAAACGCATACTACTTCGCATCGCCGCATTCTTCCGCCATGAAACCTGCGGACAATGCGTGCCCTGCCGCGTTGGCGTTGTGCGCCAGCAGGAAGCGTTGCAGAGGCTTGTCGAGAATCGCCCAACCGGCTCGAAGCAGGATGAACTGGTGATGCTAAAAGAGATGGCGCAGGCCATGCGTGACGCCTCCATCTGCGGTCTGGGACAGACAGCCGCCAGCGCGCTGGAATCAGCTTTGCAAAGGTGGAACGTATTCGCATGAAACCGACCATGTCAATCCCGATGAAAGCAGCAGAGCAGGAGTTGGCGCCCACTCCTTTACAGCCAATTCCCCCCGGCCCTGTGCCGCAAGCGCCACCACCGCGCGAGCGCCGGATGATTGAGATCACCATTGATGGCCAGCCGGTTTCGGTTCCTGAAGGCTCAACCATTCTTGAAGCTGCGCGCAAGCTCGGCATCGACACGCCGACGCTCTGCTTCCTTGAAAGCCTTACCCCGGTGAATGTCTGCCGTGTTTGCGTCGTTGAAATGGAAGGTTCACGCACGCTGGTCCCCGCATGTTCACGCAAGGTTGAGCCGAAGATGGCCATCAAGACCGATTCAGAGCGCGTGCGCTTGTCGCGCAAGATGGTGCTGGAATTTCTGGGTTCGTCGGTGGATGTCTCAACCGCCCCGCAATTCGCCGCATACATGGAACGCTACGGTGCAAAGCCTGAGCGCTTTGGCCGCAATGCCGCTACGGTGGAGCAGCCCGTCAAGATAGATAACGACCTCTACGTCCGCGATTATTCAAAATGCATTCTCTGCTACAAGTGCGTGGAAGCCTGCGGCGTGGACGCGCAGAATACCTTTGCCATCGCGGTTTCCGGGCGCGGCTTTTCCGCGTCAATTGCCACGGAGTTCCAGGTCCCGCTGCCTGAATCCGCGTGTGTTTATTGCGGCAACTGCATTGGCGTCTGTCCCACCGGCGCGCTGATGTTCAAGAGCGAATACGATATGCGCCAGGCCGGCACATGGGATGAATCACGCCAGGAGCAGACTACGACTATCTGCCCTTATTGCGGTGTTGGCTGCAATCTTACCGTGCATGAGCAGGAGGGCGCGATCGTGAAGGTTACATCTCCCCTTGATCATCCGGTGACGCACGGCAATCTGTGCATCAAAGGGCGTTTTGGCTGGCAATTTGTGCAGATTGAGCCGGCAGGGAAGTAACAAGGCTGATGGGCCCGTTCACTTGCTCTTTTCGTCCACACGCGCGCTCTGCGCGGCGGCGTCGATATTCAATTGGTAAACGGTCTGGTCTGCGGTCAAAATCATGAAGGTGCTGCCGTCTTCAGAAAATTGCGCGTCGGAAAGGCGCGAAGGAAAACTGTAGTGCGCCAGCGGCTGCAACGTAGTGGTATCGTACATGTCGACCACACCGCGCCCCATTTCAACCAACATGCGATCTCCCTTGGCGCTGGTGGCCCAGACATATCCTGGCAGCTTGCCTTTCTGCTGCCCTGATTTCAGGGAATAAACCAGCGTGCGATTGATTGAGTCTGCCACAATGACCGTGTCGCCCATGGTGACGGCCCATTTCACGTTAAACGAAAGCTTGCCTGTATCCACCAAGACAGCTCCTAGCGGCTTTCCTGTTCCTACTTCAAAGGCCTCAAGAAGGTAGGCATCGCGCTTGGCTTGAACGGAATTCAGCGCTGCATTCAGGCTGGGATTTTCTTTGGCAGCAGCTTTGATGCTATCCAGGTCACGTATCACCAGCGTCAGCACGCTCCCGCTGCTGAAGATCATGGGAACCGCTTTGCCGATCTGTTTCTCCCAGAGCAGCTCGTTATTACGGATGTCACGGACCTCCATGATGGAGTTTCCGCGCAGGAAATTGTTCTTGCCGTCCTTTTCTTTTTCCGGACGCAGCCGGATCAAAATCCGTCCTTCCTGCCAAACGCGCTTTTCGTCGACCTCGAACTCATATAGCTTTTTGCCGCCTTTGCTTGCCGGATCAAGTTGAAAGACGCGCGAAGGGACCTTTTCCTGCTGGGAAAACTTGGCAATCATCTGCTCGTGGTCAAAAAAAGCGCCCTCAAAGCCCTGAGTAAAGAAGATTCGTTCTCCGGTATCGAGCTGCCACATTGAGCCCCGAGTGCGGCCGGAAAGTGCCAGCCACTTACCGTCACTGGAGAATGCGGCGGCCTTTGTGCCGGGCAGAGGGCTGTCCGGGAGCTGAACGCGGCCGGTACGTTTCTGATCGCTCGCGTTGAAGAGCGCGATCTCGCCGCTGGTCTGTTCCCCGGCGAATATCTGGCCATAGATCGCGAATCCCGGACTCTTGAAGGCCAGGGTAATTTTCTTACCGTTCAAGTCCACAATGCCCACAGGAAGCGTGCCTGCGGGGCGCATCAACAAGTAGTTGCTCTGGCTTGTGCTGTAAAGGTGGCCATAGGCCGGAAGCTTGAATTCGTCGATTTTGTCGCCGGAAGGGAAGCGCGCCCGCACCAGCTTTCCAAAGTCGCCTCCGCCCACTACACCCGCGATTTCTTCCGGCGAGACGAAAGCAAACGTGAATGCCAGCATGTCATGAATTCGTGACGGAAGGCGTACCTCGGACTTGGATTTGAGATCGTATGCCAGTGACGCTGCGTGATGGCCGACAACGAAGTAGCGGCTGTCCGGCGAGAAGCGCAGCTCAAAAATGCTTGAGGGCTGTCCAGTGAAGCGGGCAAGCAAAAGCGGGAAATAGTCAGACCAGGTGGCTGTATAAAAATTTTTACGCGTATAAACAATTCTGTTACTGCTGACCTCAATGAGTTGAAGGCCGAATTCAAAGTCGGATGAAACGTCAATGCAAGCCATGTATTCGCCTGAAGGTGAAAGGCTGCTTTGATAACACTCTGGGACGGTGAGCTCATTGATCGCTTTGCGCTGCTGGGTAGCAATGTCCCACTTTTCTACCCGGAGCTCTTTATCGTAAAAAACTACGGCCTGTGAATCGGGCGAGAACTGCGCAGCGTGCGCATCGGCGGCGTCAATACGAAAAACGTTGGCCAATGGGTCGCGCGTGAGAACAAACACGCTGCTTTCGTCCTGGGCCAACAGATACTTCCCGTCAGGGCTGAATTCAAGGTGCTGGAGGTCGCCTCGAAGCGGTGGCTGCAGGGCTATTTTGCGTACCAGGCCGGGAAGCTCTTCTTTGGCCACAACTCTTTTTGAGGCGATGACGTCCTGCTGCCATTTGGCGAAATGCGTTGTGTCAGCAGCATAGGAGGTAATGCAGGTTGCCGGCATGGGAGCCGAATTCTTGATGATCTCGCGGAGCCGTTTGGAGCCGAAATTGGTGGCGCCGAAAAAGTCTGACCAGAAGCCGCCGGTCTTGCCCTTGGTTTGCAGCGAACGATCAGTGAATTCTATGAAGTTGCCAGGATCGTAGCCTGCTCGCGTCATGGCATAAAGCCCAACCCGGTCAGCAATGAGTTGCTCATCGTGATAGCGTTTGGCGCCTCCACGCTCCTTGATCTTGGCTGCGTTGTCTTTGAAGAGGTTCCACTTATTAAATACGTCCTGGCGATCACCGAGTTGAGTGACACCGAGCTCCCGCAACCAGCCCGATACTTGAATGGCAACCTGGTGAGTGGCGGCGTGGCCAATCTCATGGCCCAGCAATGCCGAAAGCTCAGCTTCATTTTGAGTAAAAGCAATCATCCTGCGGTGGATATAAATCCTGCCGCCTGCCACGCCGAAGGAGTTAAGCTCCGGTGAATCAATAATGACGAAATGGTAGTGAATAGTAGAAGGAGGCAGTTGGGCCAGCAGGCGCTCACCGAGCTTCTGCAGGTATCCTTCAGGATCTTCAATGACATTGAATTCCCGGCGTATGTCCCGGTCCATAATTTCGCCGAGCCACTCTTCCTGCTGCTCACTGAAAATATTGGGCTCATTGACTATCCTGGTGAATACAGGCATGGCGCAAGGGCCCTGCGCCGCAGCCGGCGCGCCCTGCTGGGCGACGACAGGCAAACCAACGAGAAAAAAGAACCAAAGAGAAAAGAAAATGCGGGACCGAACCATGTAGCAATCCTTTGAGCCAGCGCTCGACGTGGCCCTAGAGTCTACCAAATTGGTGGCCCAAATCTATAAGGTATAACGCTAGTTTGGTCTAGCATATGAAACAAGCTACGCAGCTTTTACCTTAGCCAGATATTCGCGCACCCGCTTTGCGTTGGCGCCCACGTCGCTCTTGCCGATGCGGGAAAGTGAGCGGACATCCATGCGGCTTCCGCTTCCTTCGGCGGTAATTCGGACCACAATGTCATCTTTAAAGCCGAACCAGAAGGTAGTTGCCGTGGCTTCAATCCGGCCTTGCGCGGGATCGGTGGCTACGATGTCCCATTTCATTTCTTTGGCTGCGGCTGCGGCGCGGTCAAAAGCCTGCGCGGGAGGCACGTCAAGATGCAAGGGGCCGATGTCGGGATAGGTCTCTTTCTGTAGCTCCGCTGTTTTGGCATCATAGACGGTCGGGTTTGCCGCCTTGGCTGCCGTGCGAAGCGGCAGTACGGCAACAAACTGGGGAGGATTGTCACGGTCAGTGCTTACATCGTGAATGGGAGAGTGCCGCGCGGTGTTGATGTTCTTGGCCGGCAGTCCTGCGGCGATCAGGCCCAGAATCAACCCAATAAGAGCCATGCCTTTGCTGCTGGAACGCGCCAATCCCACCAGCGAGAGAATGATGGCAATGAGGCCGAGAAACAGCGCGGCAGGAATCACAATCCGCAACGCCGCGTATAAACTTAAAATGTGCGCGCGATAAGCTGGGCCATCCAGCATCAGGAGCAGGCAGGCAAGCACACCAATCCAGAAGCCAGCCGTTGCGACGGAAGACACAGTACCTGAGCTTTCCATGGAACTCTCCTCATAATCAACACAGATACTATATTGCAAATGATGGAAGAAAGTATGCTGCCCGATTTGGCTTACAGCCGCCGATGCTTGAAGGTGCGTTTGCCCTGGGCATAGTCCGTAACGGTCTGGCCGCTGCCGTGGAGTTTGTATTTATAGGTGAGCAGACCTTCCAGGCCCACCGGCCCGCGAGCATGAAGCTTGCTGTTGCTGATTCCCAGTTCTGCGCCCAGGCCATAGCGGAAGCCATCGGCAAAGCGGGTTGAGGCGTTGTGAAAGACGCTGGCTGCGTCAACTTCATCCATGAAGAGCTCGGCCGCTGCCTTATCTTTTGTCAGGATGCTCTCAGTGTGCCGCGACCCGTAATGGTTGATATGTTCGATGGCTTCGGACATGTCGCTTACGATCTTTACTGTAATTTTGAGGTCGCCATATTCGGTGTCCCAGTCTTGTTCCGTGGCTGGAATAACCTGGCTATGCGGAAGCAGGTTGAGGGTGCGAGAGCAACCGCGGACTTCAACTTCGGCAGACTGCAACCTGCCTACGAGTGCCGGCAAAAATTCCTGTGCCAGCGATTGGTGCACTAAGACTTTTTCCACGGAATTACAGGCTGCAGGATATTGGATTTTTGCATCGACGATGACTTCCCGCGCCATGTTTAGATCGGCGGCGGAGTCAACGTATATGTGGCAGATGCCGCTGCCGTGGCCGAGCACCGGGATACGGCTGTGCTCAAAAACATAATTCACAAATTCGGTCGAGCCGCGCGGAACAACTAAGTCAATGTCGCGGTCCATTTCAAGAATGCGCGCGACATCGGCACGGTCCGTCAACGCGCAGATCGCGGGTCGCAATGACGGGCTGACACCAGCGAGCGCTTCATGCCAGATTGAAACCAGGATGCGATTGGTCTGCCGCGCTTCAGCGCCGCCTTTAAGCACCAAGCCGTTGCCGGTTTTTATGGCCAGCGATCCGACCTGCGGCACCACATCCGGACGCGATTCAAATATCACCGCAACAACACCAAGAGCGCAGGAAACTTTTTGCAGCGTGAGCCCGTCATCTAATTCCGTGTTGGCCAGCAAGCGGCCCAGCGGATCTTCGAGTTTTGCAACATCGCGAACCTGTTTTGCCATGTCCTTGATGCCTGCAGCGGATGTCTTAAGCCGCTTCAGCAACGCGGCAGAAGCGGTGCTTGCGATCAGTTCCCGTTCGAGTGATTCGCAGTCTTGCTGATTTGCCTTGAGAATTTCAGTTTCGCGAGCTTCCAAGAGGTCGGCGGCGGCAAGCAGGATCTGGTTGCGCTGATGGGCGGAGAGCCGTGCCAACTCACGGGCGGCCCGGCGTGCGGCCTGCACCTGAGCTGCAATGGATTCCTGGTTTCTAGATTCCGCTGCGCTGGACACTGGTTTCCTTTATTGCGAGGATCAGGAAATTTTCGCGACGCACGAGTACGCCACGCTTGCTTTCGTCGGAAGAGAGTATCCCTGCAAGCTGCTGGCTGCCGAACTCTACTATCCCTTTACCGATGATAGCGCCCCCTGGTTCGAGCACCGCAATTACCTGTCCGGCAGAAAACTCGCCTTCACATGCCGTAACCCCCGAGATTAGCAGGCTGGCTTGCCGATACAGGAGCGCCTTTGCGGCATTGAGATTGATGGAAATTTGTCCCCGAACCGTGGTGGCAAACGCCAGCCAGCGACGCTTGCCCGCCATGCGCGATCCGGGCAGAAAAAGCGTGCCCACCTCTTCACCTTGAAACACTTGTTCCAGCACGCCGGGAGTTTTTCCATTGGCAATTACCACGATCCCTCCGGCCTTCATGGCGATTTCAGCTGCGTCGAGCTTGGCGGTCATGCCGCCGCGTCCTGTGGCAGACGCACCGCGGGCAGACTCGCGAATCGCAGCGGTAATTTCAGTGACCATGGTTACAACCGTGGCATTGGTTAGATCCTGGTTTGGGCTGTAAAGGAGGCCGTCGACATTGGAGAGCAGAACCAGCGCGTCAGCATCGAGCTTGCTGAGAACCAGAGCAGCAAGGCGATCGTTGTCGCGAAAGACCGGCGCCTGCTCAGTATAGATATTTGTTACAGTATCGTTCTCATTGACGATCGGTACAGCGCCCAGTTTGAGCAGGCGTTCAAAAGTCTGGCGCAGGATGCTGTAACGCTTGAGGTCGCTGATGTCATCTTCAGTGACTAAAACCTGCGCGACTTTGATGCCGTGCGGGCGAAAAGATTCCGCGTAAGCCTGCATCAGCTTGCACTGGCCCACGGCGGCGCAGGCGCGAGTGACGCTGGCATCTTTGAGGCGGCTGCGATGGATGCCTAACTCAGCCGCTCCGAGCGTTACCGCGCCGGAACTGACCAGTACCACCTGTCGCCCTTCTTTGCCCATCTTGGCGATGCTGCCGGCGAGTGCGGCTATTTGCAGCGGATCAAACTCGTTTGCATTGTTGCACACCACACCCGTTCCGACTTTGATCACAAGGCGGCGGGCGTTCATCAGTAGTGCGCGGTGATTGATGGAGCCGTCATTCATTTTTGTCGCTACGCTCCAAACCGCCGGAAAGCCTCGCTCATCGTCTGCATCTTCTTGCTCCTGAATCACGCCGCTCCGCGCGTGGGCGGCCTTGCGGCTTATTGCTTGTCGCTGCTGCCCAAACGGCCGGCGAGCCTCACTTAATCAGGTGCCTTGTTCCCGCTATAACCAAAAAAAACCGCTGCATCTCGGCAGCGGGGAGGCGTTGTTGATTGCTTAAAACTCTTCTAACTCAGAGCCCCCTGCCGCCTATGTGCGCTATGTGGGCACGGCGGGCAACAACACGGCATTGGAGAACCAGAGGAGGTCATCACGAGCGGACTATAACCTGCAATTTTGCCGAAATCAATATAGGAAAAGTCATATTAGGAAGATTAATTTGCGGGCTGAAGCTGTTTCGCTTCGGATGACAAAGGTTGATGTTTCCAGCGAACTAAGACTTTGCCATTGACACATTGCGATTGGCCGTGCCAGGCCGCGAAAGTGCTTCACATCGATACCGCAGGACTAAATTGTGATTTCCTCTGCTTCGGCGGTTCCTCTGGGTTCCAATTGTTGCTTTCAGGTGTAGGCTTGGTATCCATCATCCCGTCCGGGTACGACCAATTCATCCAATTTCAAAAACTCCTGCACCACTTCTTCAGGGGAGCGTTCCATTTCATGCACTGATCCCACGAAGATAGCGCGGGCTTCATGCAGAAAAACGATGCGGTCCGCCAGCTTTTTGGCCAGGCGCATGTCATGCGTCACGACGATGCTGGTGAGCTTGAGCTGGTGTTTTAGCTTTTGTATGAGATCGCCGAGGAGCTGCGCCATGAGCGGATCGACCATGGTGGTGGGCTCGTCGTAAAGAATGCATTCCGGCTGCGCGGAGAGCGCGCGCGCAATAGCGACGCTCCGTTTCATCCCGGTGGAAAGATCAGAGGGAAGAAGATCACGCATGGCTTTTACGCCCACCATGTCGAGCAGGCCATCGACAATCTGATAGATCTGCTGTTCATCCAAATCGTGGCGTTCACGCAACGGAAAGGCGACGTTTTCACCCACGCTGAGCGAATCGAAAAGCGCGCCATTTTGGAAAACCATTGTGACTTTCTTGCGGATACGTTCAAGCTGCGCTTCCGTGGCTTCAGTAATGTCCTCAAAGGCAACGATCACGCGACCGGAGTCAGGTTTGAGAAATCCCATGATGTGATGAAGCGAAACGGACTTGCCGACGCCGCTGCGGCCCAGGATGCAGAGTGTTTCACCGGGGAAGACCTGAAAACTTACGTCTTCCAGCACCTTGTGATCGCCGAACGCCTTGTACACATGCTGGAACTCGATGTACGGCTTCTGCTCCGAATTTTGAGGAGGATGGCTCATGAATCCTGGCCGGAGAAGCGCCTGCGCGCGCGCGCCAAGTCCTCCGGCGTGTTTAGATTTTCAAACATATCAGCGGCGAAGGCAAACTCGCGCAATTCAGCTTCTTTGATTACGAGTGTCCGGTCTGGGGGAAACAGCGGAACGATCTTGTAATTGCCTTGTCGCAAAGCTTGCTCCGCGATGGCCAGAAAGTCGAGCGAGTAGACGGTGCACAGCGGTTGGGTGTAGTCGTCAATCTCCGGTGTGGTAACGATTGCGCCGGAATCGATGGCCCGGTCTGCCAAATATGAGAGAAATTCCGGTGCGAGGAAAGGCGTGTCCACGGCGATGATCAGGTTGAACGGTGTCTGCGAATTGGAGAGCGCCGCATGGATGCCGCCCAGCGGTCCGCAGCCGGGAAAAATGTCTTCATAGACTGGCCCCAGGGAGCCATATAAGTCGCGTTTGCCAAGGATCGCAACATCGCGGCAAACCTCGCGCAAGGCCGCCAATGCATGCTCCAGCAGCGTGATCCCATTCAGGGTCACAGCGGCTTTATCCTGCCCCATGCGCGTGCTCTTGCCGCCCGCAAGAACAAAACCGGAGAGCTGGGAGTGGACCATCGTGGATGATTTTAGCTTGAAAGCCGCGAGGAAAAGAAAAACAAAGGACACGAAGAACCACAAAGAAGTACCGCTAGGTTCTTCCGTTGTGGCTTCGTGTCCTTGGTGAGGATACGCTTGCTTGAACTTGCTTACTGCACCGTAATTGTTCTTGCTGCTTTGTAAACGTTGCCTTTGCTGTCCCAGGCCTGGAAGACAACGGAATGGGTCGCTTTGGACATGCTAATCGTGGCGGCAATCTTGCTGGTGGAGGCGGAAGCGACGCTTACGCTATCAACGTAGATGCGCATGAAAGTGATGGGATTGGATGCAGTGGCGCTCGCTGCCAGGCTCACGCTTGGTCCTGTAACAGTGCTGCTGGTTGGGGAAGAAACCTGCACCCCCCCGACGGTGGCAGTTGGTCCGGTGCTGCTCACAAAGAACTCACGCATGTCTGGCGCTGTATTGGCAGCAGCGGGAAAGTTTGCCGTGGTCCCCATAGCTTCCAGAACAGTCCGCAGAACGCTTTGATGATGATAGTTCGTGGCGGATTTATAGCCGGCTTTCACTTTGGGACCGATTATCGCCACCAGAATGTGACCACCGCAACCAGTCAATACTGTTGCACTGCAGCGGTTGTCAGTGCCGAGGTCAGCTTCATCTGCCCAGATGATGAGTACGCCGTCACCGCCCGGCTGGAATGGCGCAGAGGCGAGCAGCGGGCCGATAGTGTTCTTCAGAAAGTTATCCGCGGCGGCAAAGCAGATGTTCAGGTTCGTACCGCAGTTATGCATGTCATTGTTGCCGTCCGGGGTGATAAAGGCAAAGTTGGGCAGCGTGCCATTGGCAATGTCTTTGGCTAGTTCAGTGGAGGAAACATGCTCTTTGATCAGGCTGCTGTTGGCCATGTCAGTGTAATAGGGCAGCGGAGCGTGGCGCTTCATGTAGGCGCCGGAGTAAAGCCCGGTATAGCCAGCATAGGGCAGTGACTGTGCGTAAGACTTAAATGTCATGCCGTTGGTCAGCAGGTGGCGCTCAATGTTATCCACGTTAAAAACGGCCAAAGTGTCATTATTGTGGGTAAGGTACTGGCCTGAGGTCAGGATGAGGTAATTTTCCAGGGAGCCATGTTCATTGGAATAAAACTGCGTGGCTACCGCGCCCTTGGCTAGCAGGCTGTTCAGATAGGGCATGGCGGCACTGCCGACCACCCGTTCATAACTGCGGTTTTCTTCCGCCACGATGTACACGTGTTTCGAGCGGGGAACTTGAGCGAATGCGGTCACGCCGATAAACAGCGCCAGCGCCATGGACATCTTTCCTGCGATGGAGATTCTCTTTGATCGATTCATCATGGCGAGCACTATGCGGGAAATGAGTGTGGCAAGAAATCGGTAAGGACGCTTAGGCCCGTGAGAGCCTTACCCGACATAAAACCAAGCAGAGTAGCTGGATTCAGAGGGATTTTGAAGGTTAAGACACTGTAAAGAGAGACAGATATCGGGATGAAGCGCATAGTGTTAGGGGGAACTAAGGCGAGTGATAAATTTTTGGTGAATGAGAGGGAAATGTAAGGCAGAGACTCTGGATTTGCCAGGCAGAGACTCTGGATTTCGCCCGAGCAACGTACGAGGGGCCTTACCTGTCGATCAAAGCATACTTCGGCTAATGGATGTCCAGCCCCATGATCCGGCCTGCACCGTCGAGTTCCAGATTTCCTTTCCCTTGAAGCACGGAGTCTCCGTTCAGGCCAGGAACGGTGATGAAGACTTTTTCGTCAATCAGCGTAGCGGAATGGGTCCGGTTGAGGTATTCCAGAGACCTGCGGCTGCGGCAGGACTCAGGAAGGCTGAAAGCCAAGTCGGCGAGTTCTCCGGTTTCCGTGACGGAAATGGCAACGTCCACTGAGTGGCTGCCTTCCACGTTTCGGTCGTCGTCGGTGGGGTCGAGCGTGGGCTTGAAAGAGACGTAATAGTGGAACCGCTGTTTCTCCGGATTGTAAACACCACGCGCGACTCGAAGGGACATAAGGGGAACGGAAGTTTTTATCACATTTTGTGTGAAATCTCGAACGCCCAGGTCTCCCTTTGGGGCAAAACCTTTGAAACACAGAGGAAAGGAGGAAACGGAGGACGAAGGCAATCTAGTAAATGGGTAATTTAGTAGATGACGACAAGCTACATTCGGCTGTGCCGGAAGGGTTTCTTTCAGCTAATGATGTAAACAGAGTCTTTGGAACTCGGATGAAAAGAAGGAAAACGGAGAGAGTTGAAATCGGTAATGATGAGCCACTCATAAGGCCAAGCGTGTCCCGTTTCATTTGCCAGATTACCAAATTACCTCCGCTGCCTCCGTTCCTCTGTTTTTCAAAGATTTTGTTCGCCTCACAGCCACACGCAATCTTCAGGGCCCCAACAATTTAGAATCCTTTCATGAAAGTTTTCCTCACCGGCGCGACGGGCTTTGTTGGCAGGCACATGCTGGAGCGATTGCTTGCCGATGGGCACGTGGTTCGCGCGCTGATTCGTGATCCGCAGAAGGCTGGCCTGGCAGAAAACGCAAAAGCTGAGCTGGTGGCCGGCGATGTCGTTGAAGGCACAAGGCTTGACGAAGGCATGCAGGGCTGCGACGCGGTTATCCATCTGGTGGGGATCATCGTGGAAAAGGGAAACAACACTTTTGAGCGGGTGCATCATCTGGGGACGCGCAATGTGGTGGAAGCGGCAAAGCGGGCGGGCATCAAGCGCTTTGTGCAGATGTCGGCTTTGGGCGTGCGGGCCAATGGCGTTGCCCAGTACCAAACTACCAAGTGGAAGGGCGAAGAAGAGGTCCGGCAGAGCGGGATACCCTTTTGCATCCTCCGGCCGTCACTGATTTTTGGCCAGGGCGATGGCTTTGTGACGCAGATGATGGCGACGATGCGGTCGGCTCCGCTGTTCCGTCCGGTGCCGGGCGATGGCTCACCTAAATTCCGGCCGATTGCAGTGGAGGATGTGACAGCCTGCTTTGCGCGCGCTCTGACGTATGAGGCGGCTACCAATCAGACTGTGGATCTGGGTGGGGCAGACGAGCTAACGCTGAACGAAGTGCTGGCCGAGATTGCAAGGTGCGCCGGTATACGCAAGCCGGTTGTGCATATTCCCATGCCGCTTATGATGGCAGGCGCCAGGGTCATGCAGAAAGTACTGAAGAGTCCGCCGGTGACGGTGGACCAGCTGCGCATGCTGCTTGAAGGATCAACTTGCGACATCGGGCCGATGAAGCGTATTTTTGGCATCAACCCGCGCGGATTTGCCGGGTGCGGACGTGGCGACATACCTTAAGAAATTAAGTGATTTACCGGGTACCGCTAGGGCTGAATTCAGCAACTCTGATCCTTGAGCGGGGTTAGAACAGGGGGTAGCAGATAGGGATCCTCTGGCCGAGTGAATCTGCTCTGGCGTGTTGCTGTAAGTGGTTGATTTACAAGTTTTTTACAGTGCGGTGCAGTCAAATCCAGCTGCTCTGCATCTAACGAAATATACGCCACCCAAATTTAGAGGAGTTTATGGTCATGAAGAGAAATCTTTCGGTGGTCCTGATTGCCATGGCGCTGTTGGCGGGCTGCTCCCGCGTAAGTAGCCGCCCGGATGCTCAGGTCGCTTCCGATGTGCAGAACAAGATCAACGGAGACAGCAGCATCCCGGACAAGCAGCTCAATATCAACGCAAACAACGGCGTGGTTACGCTTACGGGAACCGTGGCCAGCGATGCTGCGCGAAACGCAGCTGCTAATGATGCCGCGCAGGTTGAAGGCGTGAAGACGGTGGTGAACAATCTTGAGGTGGCGCCAGCTTCAGCGGCAAACCAGACTGCACAGCCGCCGCAGGAGCAGGCCAACAATAATCCGCCGCCGGTAAGGGAAGAATCGCGTCCTTCACCCAGCACGCGTTATCGCAGTTCGCGTTCAAGTTCCAAGAAGTCGGCCAGCAGTGATAGTGATACCGGCTTGCGCACGACCGTGCCGTCGGGCAGCAGCAACGGAAATACCAGCAGCAGCGGAAATTCAGGCAGCAGCTATGACACGTCCCAATCGAGTGCTCCGCCAAGCCCCACGCCGGTGCCCGTACCGCAGAAAATTACAGTGCCATCTGGAACTCAGCTGAGCATCCGTCTGAATGATGAAGTGGATTCAGAAAAAGCTCAGGTTGGCGATGTGTTTCACGGATCAATCTCAGCGCCGGTGACGGTTGGCGAAGAAACAGTTATTCCAACCACCGCCGATGTTGAAGGGCGCGTGGTGGAAGTGAAGTCGGCTGGACGGTTCGCGGGACAGTCCGTGCTAACGCTTGAACTCACCAAGCTTACAATGAACGGCAAAACCTATACACTGCAGACCAGCCAGTGGACTAAATCCGGTAATGGCCGTGGCAAGTCAACGGCTGCCAAGGTTGGCGGCGGCGCGGCTGTGGGCGCGGTGCTGGGCGGAATCTTTGGCGGCGGTAAAGGTGCAGCCATTGGCGCAGCAGCAGGCGCAGGCGCGGGAACAGGCGTTTCCGCGGCTACCAAGGGACAACAGATCATCTTGAAGCCTGAAGCAGTGATTGCGTTCCAATTGCAGGGGCCGGTTACTGTGACGCCGGGAGCAAACCGCTCGGCGATGAATCAATAACGCTGTTAAATTTAGTGCATGAACGCCGCCATTCGTGGCGGCGTTTGTCGTTATTAGTGTCGCTGTCACTGCGCTCCAAACCGCTGTAGCGGTTTAATGAGTACCGTAGATCATGAGAAGAAACAAAAGGTCCCTCCGGCCTACTCGCGCGCTGATGACGGCGCGCGCTCGCTTCACGGCCACCGGGATGACGAATTTGAGAAAAAATCGGTTTCAACAATGAGCCCAAGCTATCACCGTCGTGCTCCTGATGCGGCGGTGCGGTGGCAAGGCGATGGCGGTTGAGATTTCCAGACCCGCTGGATGGGAATTCAGCATCTAACCTGTGAACAGCAAGAACTTCTGAAGGCTCAAAACACTGAATGGCAAAAACAAAAATAAGCGCCTTGATCCACACGTGTGACAATGCCCGTTCCCTGGGGCGCGCGCTGGATTCATTGCGTCCGTGCGACGAGGTGATCGTCGTGGACCACGGCTCACGCGACGAAACGGTAAAAGTAGCAAAAGAGCATGGCGCAAAGGTGATCAATGCCGTGCCGGGCGTGAGCAAAGGCGCATATGCGCAGAACACGCGCAATCAGTGGGTGCTGTGCCTGCTGCCGCATGAGGCCATTGCGGAAGACCTTGAAGCATCATTGCTGGAATGGAGCGACGCAGAGCAGGATCCGAACCAGATGGGCTTCAACATGGCAATCCGCGAGCAGAATGGAGCAGGATGGAAATCGGTTGATGCGGAGATGCGCCTGGCAAATCGCAAGCAGATTAACTGGACCGGAGACCTGCCGCCGATGAATTCGAAATTACCAGCATTGCCGGGATACATTTTGCGGATTCCGGATGAACACTGAGGAGAATTGGTAATTGGGTAATTCAGGATTTGGTAATTGAGTAATTTTGAAAAGCTGCGGGAGCAACTCCTTGTAAGCGGCAGCAGTCATCATGGGTTTTGTTTTCAATTACCCAATTACCAAATTACCCATTTACCAAATCCTCATAACTTCTGTTACCTTCCTAATCACCAAATCTTCCATATAATCTCCTTCTGAAGCCACAATTTCAGCGGAGCGAGCCCTGACTACTTTTGATCTAGCCGGAAACGTGTATTTTCTTGCCGCAGCGTTTTTCCTGTTTGGGCTGGTGTTTGGCAGCTTTCTGAACGTGTGCATCTATCGCATGCCGCGCGAGATTTCAGTGGTGAGCCCGCGGTCGGCGTGTCCTGCGTGCGAAGCGCCGATAGCCGGATATGACAATATTCCGGTGCTGAGCTGGCTGATCCTGGGCGGCAAGTGCCGCAATTGCAAAGGTCTTATATCGGCTCGCTATGCAGGAGTGGAATTGCTCACGGGCGCTCTCTTTCTCCTTTCATATTTGAGCGCGCCGTCGATGGTCCGCCTGATTTACCAGCAATGGCCGCTGGATGTACGACCCAACGAGTTCCTGATCGCAGCCAAAATGTGTGTGCTGTGCTTCCTGCTGATTGGCCTGATTTTTACCGACGCTGAAACCAAGCTGCTGCCGGACCTGCTGACCAAGCCGGGAATGGTGGCGGGCGTGGTTTTCAGCCTATTGGTCCCGCTGGAAGGGCCGGCGCATCACTTTCTCCCGGCGGTGGATAGCTGGCGCATTCTCTCATTGATCAACGCCATTGCCGGCGCGGTGCTGGGATCGGCGTTTATATGGGGCGTGGCGTTGTTGTATGAAGCTGTGCGTGGCGTTGAAGGCATGGGCCGTGGCGACGTGAAGCTGATGGCGCTGATCGGGGCATTTCTGGGCGTGAAACTAACGCTACTGGTACTGCTGCTGGGATCGTTGATTGGGAGTTTTTTTGGCGTGTTCCTGATTCTCTGGGTCTGGTTGAAACGACTGCTGAGGCGACGCAGGACTCATCGCGCAGAAGCGGCCAGCGTATCGCGTAGTCGGGCCTGGAATTCGGCAATCCTCATCTACAGGAATTTTGAGATTCCTTTCGGCGTATTCCTGGGAGCGGCAGCGCTGGTTGCGGGCTTTTGGGGGACGGCGCTTGTCCAGTGGTATATCAATATCTCCGGATTGGGGCGGCTGCACTGAGATCGGAGGACCATTGGCCGGGAACCCGATTACGCGGCGAAGCGACACAAACTAAAGTCCGATACGGCGTTTACCCTATCGTTTCCGCTTACGGAAAGCAGGAGAATCGTTTGCGCTGGAGCTGTAGAATAATAGGGAAGAACGATTCAAGGGTAATCATCTTTATGAAAAAGTTTCTGCTGATATTTGCAGTGTGCCTGTTCGGCGCCACTGTCTATGCCCAATCGCTTGGGGACGTGGCGCGGGCGAATCGCGCGAAGAAGCACGCCAGCTCGAGCACGGTAAAGCTGGATGACGACAGCATGCCGCACAGCTCAGCGCCTTCCGCGGGAAGCGAGGCCGATGCGGCCAGGAAATCCGACGACAAGAGCGCAGACGGCAAAGACGCCGACCAGAAGGACACAAAGAAAGATTCGGCGGACGCGCAGAAGCAGAAAAATGAAGAGCTGAAGAAGCAAATCGACAGCGAGAAAAAAGAAGTTGCCACGCTACAGCGCGAGCTGGACATCGCGCAGCGGGAAGCGCGCCTGCGCGCAGCGGCATTTTATGGCGATGCAGGCACCATGTTGCGCGACCAGGCCAAATTCGCCGAGGATGCGCGCAAACAGCAAGATGAGATCAACGGCAAAAAGCAGGCATTGGATGCCGCGCAGCAAAAACTGGACGCCTTACAGGAACAGGCCCGCAAGTCGGGGATGCCCAGCGAATAGTGCGGCGATTAACAACCCAGATACTCTCACGGATACATGCACCTTTGTACATCGGTTCGTGCGGCTGCTCCGTCTAGAATGAAGTGACTCTGATTACGTCAGACAAACAATGACATTCATCAAAAAAATTGGTTTCACCATCTCTCTGGCCGTAGCGGCAATGTGCCTGGGCTGCGATTCCGAGCCGACCAAAGCCCCGGCCGGCAACACGGAACAGACAGCCGCCTCGCAGTCAGAAACAGGACGCTTCGCGCTGCAAAGAATGCTGGTCCCCGCGCGAGGATGGTCAGGGGACGCGCTGCCGGTGCGCCTGGAATCGACCAACCTGAAAGGCAGCACCGGACACGACGGCAAAGCGAATTTCTGGCGCGCGCAGTTTGCTTCCGCAGGGCGGCAAAAGTCGGAGCCGTTTACCTGGTCCGGCGTGGCGACCGAAGATACGCCCAAAGGCGTGAATCATGGCGTGGAAGACACTTATAATCCATCGAACAGGTTGGCGCGCCCGTTTGACCTGAATTTTCTGAAAGTGGACACGGACAAGGCGTTTGAAGTGGCGCAGGAACACGGCGGCAAAAAGGTGCTGGAGAAAGATCCCAAAACGAATGTGGGATACCTGCTGGACTTTGATGCGCAGGCCAGCCAGCTGCGCTGGCACGTGATCTACGGCAGCGATTCCATTGGCAAGCTTACGGTGCTGGTGGACGCGAGTTCAGGGGTTTTCCTGCGGAAAGAATAGCCTTACTTACCCAAGCTTTTTAGCAGGATTTTACTGACCTAGGACTTACCCAATACCCAGTCGATCTGCGAAATTGCTTTTTTTGCGTCCTTCGCGAACTTTCCTTTGGGCTGAGCTTCAAGATACTTCTTGTAATAGAGCCGCGCGGGGTCAAGCCGCTGCATGCCTTGCAGCGATTGAGCAAGCCGGAACCAGATCAAAGGATTGTCCGGGGTGAGCCGCAGGGCTTCTTCAAAGCGCTCACGGGCGCTGTCAAAGCTATTGCTGGCCAGATAGGTCTCGCCCACATCGATATCGTGCGCGGCGAGTTGCGCTGGATTGGCGCTGACGTTGGACGGAGTGCGCTCCGCGGCCTCCGGCGCCACGCGCTTCAATCCTTCCTCCGCATCTTTAGATTTTGGGCCGTTCGGCAGGATCTCAAGGTACTTGCGATAGTTCTGCGCGGAAAGAGAGAGCAGATCGAGCTTTTCCTGGGTGATGGCGAGACCAAAGATGGCTTCAGCATCATTCTGCCTGTAGGTTAGCGCGTGATTGAAGCGCTCCAGCGCCGCGCGGTAATTCTTGAGCTTAAGGTAATACTGGCCAACTTCAACGTCCTTGGCGGCCTTGTGCGGGTCCCACGGCCTCAGGACTGTTTCATCCTCGGCCGGGGCAGCAGGCTCTTCTTTGTCAGGGTGGATATCGGTATCCATTTGCGAGTCCTTGCTGGAGCTTTCACCGCTTACGCCGCCACCAGTGGGATTGGTACCCGGCGCGTCTCCGGGAAAGGGAGGACGCTCGTATTTATCGTCACTGGGCTTGGGTGATGGCTCATTGGCACCGGGCTTCTGCTGGACGTCCCCTGGAAAAGGCGGGCGATCATACTGGTCTTTCTTGGGGGCTGGCGGCTGGCTGGCTGCCGGTTTCGGAGTAGGCGTTGGAGTTGGCGTGGGAGAGTTGCGCGGCTGGATATGGGGCTGATCGTCCTGGCTATCCTGGGCGAGAGCATGAGGCACAGGCAGCAGGAATAGCGCGGCAAAAAACAGGATTGCGGCAACAATATGAGAGCGGGCGTTCATATACATATTCTATTGGAAGATCGATTGACGGGAGGAATCTTGCAGGGCAGTGTATGCCGGCCAGAAAACCAAAGGCCGCCAGAAAAATCTGGCGGCCTCTGTTTCTGCGCAATGTCCCGGGGGAGGAGAGACTACCGGCTCGGGTTAGGAGTGGTACTCTGCGCAGAGCTTGGTGTTTCAGTGCCCAGAACGTTCGTCATAAGGCGAACGTCAACGCGACGGTTCTTGGCGCGACCGTCAGCGGTGGTGTTGGGAGCGGCGTATTTGTCTTTGCCCATTCCGATCAGGTAAATCTTATGCGCCGGAATGCTCTTGGAAGAGAGATATTGCACCACGGCATCAGCGCGTTTCTCGCTCAGCTTGTAATTGTATTTTGCCGAGCCGACGGAATCCGTGTCACCTTCAACCACAACCAGATAGCCCTTGGTATTGGGGACTTCAGCCAGAAGCTGGTCCAGAGCGGTCTTGGCTTTGGCGGTCAAATCAGCCTTGTTGAAGGCGAAGTGAACTGAGGTCTCAGCAACGGGGCGATAATTATCGAGATTGGCGACCTGATTGGCCAGGGCGTCTGCGCGGGTATTGGCCTGCGTTGCCAGAGTCTGGGCCTGGTCTGCGCGATTGCGAGCGTCCAACGCCTTGGTGTCGGCTTCACCGGCCTTGGTGTTCGCGCCAGCAATACCGGCAGTTGCGCGGGTATCTACATCGTGAATTGCGGCGTTGTTCTTGGCCGTTCTGGCGTCAAGTTCGTTGGATTTGTCGACGATTGGCTGGGTCTGCTTGCGAACATAGTTCTTTGTTGTGCAACCGGTGCTCACCATCAATGCGGTGCCGGCCAGCAGAACCAAAAGGCTAGATTTCAAATTCATGGGGAAAGCTCCTTAAGACCCGACGCGGCGCAGGGTGTTGCCGCCTATAAAGTCACCCTAGACAAGAGCAACTGGGATGCCAATGAGCCGCACCAGGCAGTCTTAGCGTAAATGGCTTATAATCAGTGTGTTGGATGATTCAAAGAACGGTTCCGTTGGCCCGGCGGAGTACCTGACCGTAGAATTTTTACGCACCCGGAGCCTTACAGGAAGAATCTAGGTAGTAAGCCTCAACTTTCCCCCGATGGATCTGACAGAGAAAATCCGGACAATCCCGCTCCGGCCGGGAGTTTACCTATATAAAAACGCCGAAGGCGAGGTCATTTATGTAGGCAAAGCCAAGAACCTGCGCGCCCGCGTGCGCTCCTATTTCCAGGAAGGCGTGGGCGAGGCCGATGCAAAAACGGGAAGCCTGCTGCGCGAGGCGGTGGATGTTGAATACATCGTGGTGGATAACAACAAAGAAGCGCTGGCGCTTGAGAATAACCTGATCAAGCAGAAGAAGCCGCGCTTCAACATCCTGCTGCGCGACGATAAGACCTACCCTTATATCAAGCTGACCAGGGGCGAGCGTTTTCCCCGCGTGTATGTGACGCGGCGGCTACGCAAGGACGGCAGCAATTATTATGGCCCGTATTTTCCGGGGAACCTGGCTTATCGGATCGTCGACCTGATCCATCGCAGCTTTCTGGTGCCATCCTGCAAAGTTGACCTCACGCGATATCATCTGCGGCCGTGTTTGCAGTATTACATCAAGCGGTGCCTGGGGCCGTGCGTCCAAGATTTGACTACGCCGCAATCTTATCTGGAAGCGGTGCACGATGTGCAGCTCCTGTTGGAAGGCCGGCAAACCGATTTATCGAAGTCACTGCGCGCGCGCATGGACGAAGCTGCGGGACAGCAGGAGTATGAGCGCGCGGCGCGCTATCGCGACATGCTTTCAACCGTGGCGCAGCTCCAGGAAAAGCAGCGCATGGCCGCCGCTGAAGGCGACGACCAGGACGTTTTTGGCTATCACTATGAAAATGACATGCTGGCAGTGAACGTGTTTCACCTGCGCGGTGGAAAGATTCTGGATCGGCGAGAGTTTTTCTGGGAAGAGCTGCCGGAGACGGGTTCACCACAAGAAGTTGGAGCGCAGCCGCCCCCGGCTGCGACCATCACAGGCGAGGGCGCCTGTGGTCCACAAGTTGTGGACGGTGAGGGCGCTCAACCCGCGGCCGAGGGCGGCCACGGTCCACAAACATCTTTGTTTCATCCGGGAGAGTTTTTCTCTGCGCTGATGAAGCAGGTTTACATTGACCAGCAATACGTTCCCCGGGACATTCTTGCGCCGGTGGACTTTGAAGACCGAACGGAGCTGGAAGAATTGCTATCGGAGAAGCGCGGCAGCAAGGTAGAGATTCTTGTGCCGCAGCGCGGGGAGAAACGTTCGTTGATCGATCTGGCGGCGCAGAACGCGAAGCAATCTTTTGATCAGCGATTTCGCGTGATGAAGCCACAGGCAAAGGCCGTCCAGGAAGCGCTGCAGGATGCGCTGGGCTTGCCGGATGCGCCGAAGCGCATTGAGTGCTTTGATATTTCACACATCCAGGGCGCGGAGACCGTTGCGTCCATGGTGGTGTGGGAAGACGGCAAGATGAACAAGAGCGAATATCGCAAGTTCATTGTGCGGACGGTGACGGGCGTGGACGATTTTGCGTCGATGCGCGAAGTAGTGACGCGCCGCTACAAGCGCCTGCGCGACGAGAACCAGACGTTCCCCAGCCTGGTGCTGATCGACGGCGGACTTGGGCAGTTGCATGCCGCAGCCCAGGCGCTGGACCAGTTGGGGATTACCAACCAGCCGCTGGCGGCGATCGCAAAGAAAGAAGAGATCATCTACGTTTTTGGCCAGGAAGACGATCCGGTGGTGCTGGACCGGCATTCTCCGGTGCTGCACCTGGTGCAGATGGTGCGCGATGAGTCGCATCGGTTTGCCGTGACGTTCCATCGCAAGCGCCGGCAGATGCGCGACCGGAAATCAGAACTGCTGGAGATTCCCGGCGTGGGCGAACGAACGCGGCAACGATTGCTGCAGCATTTTGGCAGTGTGCGCGCGGTGCAACAAGCTGATGCGGCCGCCTTGGGAGCAGTGTTGACCAAGCCACAGGCAGAGGCGGTGTTGAGGCATTTTCAGAAGGAAGTTGGGTAGAAAGCCGTATGACGTCAAAATGCGATATTGACATCATAGGCCATGGGCGGTAAGCTGTAGCCATGGGTAGAAGCGCCTTTACACTCAGAATCGACGCAGAAGAGCGTACTGCATTGGAAAACCTCAGCCGAATTGAGGGACGCCCGATGAACCAGCTACTGAATGAGGCAATCAAGGGATATCTTCGGCAGCGGGGTAGGAAAGAGCGCAGCTTGGAAGCGAATCTTGAGAGCCTACGAGCGTATCGCAAGAAGGACCCGCCTTACCAAGAGGCAATTGCTGAATTTGTAGAAGCGGAAGCGACGTTAGAAGACCCGCTTGAAGGTGAGATAGTAGAGGCTAAGCCAAAGGAAGCCAAGGCGGCAGGTCCGGTGCAAAGCAAAATCCGAGATATCCTTGGTGCCTGACTGGGAGAAAGATAGCCCGCAACTCAGGGCAAATCTCACAGAGATTCTGGCACAAATTGCCGCTGCAGCTGACCAACGCGAAAAACCAACCCTGGAAACAGCCAGACGCTGGCAAGCCCTTGCCATGCGAAACCTAGACGTGCCCGAGAAACGATTTGTCGGGGCATTCCGCGGCGAGCCCGGACTGGAAAACGTCAACATTCGGGTGGGCGCGAATAATGGTGTTGATCCAGCAGATGTGGCCGAGGCGTTAGAGCAGTTTGAAGCAAAACTACAGATGCTCGTCGCGGAATTAGACAAGGTGCTCCCATCTAGACAAGAGCCAAATCTCGACCAACTGTCCGCCATCATTGACCTTTGTGCGTGGACGCATTCGGAGTGGGTACGAATCCATCCTTTTGCCAATGGCAACGGGCGAACGGCACGGTTATGGGCAAATTTGGTGGCGATGCGTTACGGTCTGCCCCCGTTTATCCGGTTACGTCCCAGGCCCAATGCGAGTTACGGGCAAGCCGGAGCCAAGGCGATGAAGGGTCAATGGAAGCCAACCGCAGCAGTGTTTCGCCGATTGCTGGAAGATTTTCTGGCAGAAAAGCAATTGTGAATACCCAATCTCGGATGGATCTCAGCGATTGCTTCAGAATCTCTGCAGCGTTCGCGCGGTGTAGCAGGCCGACGCCGCCGCGCTGGGGCGCGTGCTCACAACGAGCCAGACAGAGGCGGTGCTGAGCACTTTCAAGAGTCGCGGCGGCACCGGTGTTGGCTAGCCGTTGGGCGACTATTTAAATCCGCAAGCGCCTGGCTCAATCGCGCATTATTGAATTGTCAGGTTTAAGGACTTTGAGTCTGTATTTCCCGGACCATCGTTCACCACGATTTTAACCTGATTGTTTGGGCTCGCCGGCGCCGCTGGAGTTCCGCTGATGATGCCAGTCTTTGGATCCGCTGTCAGCCCAGCTGGTAAGCCGGTAATGTTCCAGGTTAAGGATGGGCTTCCGTCGTTCGCTTCAAGTTTGAACTGGTATGGGGTACCTACCGTGCCATCTGGCAGCGCAGTTGTCTTTATCGTGACTTTTTTGATTGTGTCCTTGTTCGCTTCGTCTGCCTTAGACCGGAATAGCATGTCAAAAATTTCAGCCAGTTTACCCACTGCTTTATCAGTGAACATGCCTACCAAGGCCCCGATGGCCAACACTCCAAAAGGACTGATGACCTTGGCATCAGCCTGCGTGCCCGCCAGGAAGCCGCCGCGCAGCAAAGAATAAAAAATCAGCGACATTGCCATGCCTAATAAAGGACGTGTGATGTACCACCAGAACCAACTTGAAACGGCGTTTCGGTTTCCGATGAAGACCGCAATAGATCTCAGGCCATGAACCAAGCATCCCAGTGCTCCCGCCGCCAGAACGATAAGCAGTAACTGGATTTCCCGCGTGATGTAGGGCTTACATTTGCCCAAATTGAGAGGCGCAGTTGGTTTTTCGACGGCCACAACAATAGAGTTTGATACCTTGTTCGGTTTGTCATTTGTAATTACATCAACAGTAAGGGTGCCTCTACCTTGGATATCACTGGCCTCCGGCTGTGCTTCCAGAAGGCCAGGACCTGGGATCTTAGTTCCTCGAACTTCCCCGTTGATTCTGATCTGCGATCCATCCTTAAGATTCGTCCCGTAAACGGCAAGGTAGGTAGTAGGCGGACTTCCAGATGTTACCCGTGGAATAACCTGGAGGATCACGGGGTCCGCTTTTGGTTCTGTTGCTCCAGAACCGGAGGTTTGAGGCGCGGTCGTGCTGCTTCCCGCTGGAGGATTCGCCACGGTAGGATTTGATGCGGGAAACGCAGCTGCCGGAGGCGTCATCTGTATAGAGACTGCGCTTTCTGGAAAGTCGACCATGTTCAGGTCAACCAACAGCGAAATCAAGAGCGCCCCTAGCAGCAAGAAATAGCCAAGCAGAATTCTGCGCAGCCCCAGCGACATCTGATTGGCGTCTGTTGTGGGATCGTCCGGTTTTTTGAGCAGGAAGTAGACGAAGCAAAAAACTATCAGCCCGGCCAGTAAAATCCCGATGGTTATTACGAAGTATCCCATCCCACTCTCCTTACCCGCGATCAGCCACGAGGCCCGTAACAGGGCATAGAAAATTGCACCCACAGTCGCTCTGCCGAGCCAGATAAATATGTCATGCAACAATTGCTGTTGAGCAATGTTGGTCATCTCCGCTGCTATATGGAAAATTTGGCCACAAGTATAAACGGATTTCAGGGATAAATACCTTTACCTCGGCCGACAAGTTTGTAACAGGCCAGGCATGGAAGGAGTAAGCAAATGTTGGTCGTCACGGCCAGGCGATGCCCATCGGACCGCGCAGTGCTGGCGAGATCGATTGAGACTGTGTTGCGGCATTTCCAGAAGGAAGCAGGGTAAATCAGTTATTCAAGTTCATCGGGCGTGGGCCGTTCGCAAGAGGTGATGCAGCGCTCGCAATCGGAAACCGCAGTGTTCGCGGATTCGACAAGCAGACAGAGATGTCTCGTCATCCTTGAGAGCTAATAAGAGAGTAGGGATACTTGGCCAAACTCGGGACTTCGGGAAAGCTGATAGGGATCTCTCGCTGCGCTCGGGATAAGAATCACTTCACCAGCAGCAGCACGCCCACACAGACCAGCGCGGCGGAGAGCCAGCGGCGGCGGTCGACGTTTTCATGCAGCAGGAATTTGGCGAGGATGGCGGAACAGATATAGGTAAGTGACGCGGAAGCCGGCGCGACGAGGCTGGCGTCACCCCAGGAGAGCGCGGTCAGCAGGCAGAAGAAGCTGAAGATAAGGCAGCAGAGTCCGAGAAGAAAAAGTTTTTCGCTGATGACGCGGCTGACCACGCCGAGGAGTCCTTTTTCTATGCGGATAAGGTCGAGATCGCCAATGCGCTTCATGGCGGCGGAGAGCATCACGTCTCCAGCGCTGGAGGCCAGCACCAGCATTCCGATGGCGGTCCAGAGCTTAAGCGAGTTCATGTTGCTCCTTGGCAAGCGCATCTTTGGCGATTGATGCGTCTTTGCTCAGAATCGCGTCTTTAGTGAGTGGTGCATCTTTACCGAGTGCGGCATCTTTTGTATGGCGCTCAGTTAGTGAAGGCCCGCGCGTGACGAGGCCTACGCCGCAGGTGATCAGGAGAACACCGGCCCATCGCCATGCGCTGACGTTTTCATGCAAGAAAACACGGGACAGGAAAGCGGTGACGACATAACCGAATGCCGTCGCGGGCAAAACGAAGGTGAGGTCAGCCCAGGAGAGCGCGGTAAGGTAAGAGTAAAAAAAACCGGCGAGAAAAAGAATGCCGAGGATGATCCAGGGGTCGACGAAGGCGTTGAAGATGTGGGTCCAGTGGTTGAGGTGGATTTCGCCGAGGTTTTCCATGCCGCGCTTGAGCAGCACGTCGCCCGCGCCGTTGCAGCAGGCGATGGCCAGATAGATGAAGATTTTCTTGAACTTCACTCGGATTGTTCCGCCTGCAACCCGCGTGAAGCGGGTGAAACTGGATTTAGCGCGGTATTTTAAGCGCAACCTTGTCGCCGCGAGGATTAGTCGCCGGCGACTTCAGCCCTGCGAGTTTTTTCCGCAGCGTGTTTTGCCGCCACCATGTCTTTGGTGGCCTTGTTGCGCGCGGAGCGCAGCTTCATGAACGACTTTGCTTCCTTATATAGGCGCTGGCGCTCTTCTCCGTTGAAGACGGCCTTGCGCACAATGCGGAAGACAGCCTTGGGACGGAAATAATATTCATCGTAAAACTTGTGGACCATTTCCATTACGTGCTCACGCGGCAAGCCGGGATATTCAATCTGCGCAACCTGGTGGCCGCCGTCGTCAACCATGCGCTCCGTGCCCACGATGAAGCCGTTTTTCTTGGCGAAATCGTACATCTCAGTGCCCGGGTACGCGTGTGCGATGGAGACCTGAATGGTTTCCACGTCGAGCTCTTTGGCGAAATCAATGGTGCGGCGGATGGATTCGCGGCTTTCGCCGGGGAGTCCGAGGATGAAGTCGCCATGGACTTTCAGGCCAAGCTTTTTGGTGTCCTTGGTGAACTGGCGGGCGCGCTCCACGGTTGCGCCCTTTTTGATGTTCTTGAGAATTTGTGGATCGCCGGACTCATAGCCGACGATCAGCAGGCGACAGCCGGCTTCTTTTTGCGCTTTCAAAGTTTCGTAGTCGGTGGTGACGCGCGACGTGCAGGACCACGTGAGGTTCAGCGGCTTCAGCTTGCCGCACAGCTCCACGGTGCGCGCCTTCTGGATGTTGAAGGTATCGTCGTCAAAGAAGTATTCCTTCACCCAGGGCCAGTACTCTTTGGCCTTTGCCATCTCGCGGGCCACCGCATCAGAGGAGCGTTTGCGCCAGGGATGTCCGCTCAAAGTTTGCGGCCAGAGGCAGAATGTGCACTGCGCCGGGCAACCGCGCGTGGTATAAAGCGCCACAAAAGGATGAAGCAAGAACGGTACGTTGTACCGCCTTATATCCATATCTCTAAAATACACATCAACTACGTCCGGAAGGGAATCCAGGTCCATCACGTCCGGACGATCTGCATTGTGAACAACTTTCCCGCTGGCGTCGCGATACGAAATCCCGATAATCTCACTCAGCGGCTTGCCGTTGGCGTACTCCACCACGGAGTAATCAAACTCGCGGCGGCAGACAAAGTCGATGGCCGTGCACTCATTCAAAGACCGCTCTGGCAGCGTGGTGACATGCGGTCCCACAAACGCAATCTTCAGCCTGGGATTCGCCTCTTTCATCTTGGTGACCAGCTTGATGTCACCCGGGAACCCCGGCGTGGACGTAAACAGCACCAGAAACTCATACTGTTTGCCCAGCTCAATCGTCTCTTCCGCGCTCACATGGTGCGGCGGCGCGTCCAGCAGCCGCGAGCCTTCCAGCATCCCTGCCGGATACGCCAGCCATACCGGATACCAGTAGGACTCAATCTCGCGGGTGGCTGGCCAGCGCGAACTGGCGCCACCGTCAAAGTTCTCAAACGACGGAGGATTCAGGAATAATGTTTTTAATGGCATGTCTGTCCTAGCTTTAATATTAGCATCCTTTGCTGCGCCCTAAAGTCCAGAGAATCCAAGCGGTTACAAGCGGCAGGCCAATGGTCGATTAGCGCATTGGGCGGGTAGGCCGTCATTCTCGCGGCCACCCGTTAGTCATGCCCGATTAGGCTCTCGATGCTCTCACCATCATTCAATGGCCTCCTCCAGGCTGCTCGATCTTTGCGTTTCCGATGGCCGTCCTCCTCGAGGCTGATGCCGCATCAGGGCCACAGGTAACTCTCCTCTCGATGAATTCCGCAGGCGAGGGCGACTGCTCTCCCAGGTTTTACAATCTGCGCTCGTCTGCGCAAATCTGCGGCAAAAAGGTTCTCGGCTCTCCGATGTTCGCGATCCCGGCAATTCCTTTTCTCCGCTTCCTCCTTATCCTCTGCGTTTCAAGCTTTTTCCGCGGGCTCTTCTCCGTGCCTCAGTGTCTGGTAGGTTTTTCGGCGATTTTGGCAATTCTCACGTAGGATGGAAGCAGACACTTGAAGAACCATTCCCATCGAGAGGACCCACCCATGCCAAAACTCAATGCCCGCGAAAACACGCGTAACCGATCGCAAGCCGCCAAGCGTGAGCGCAACCGCACTTTAAGAGCGTCACTCAACATGCCGGCCGGGGCCGTTGGCAAACATCCCGCCAAGACCGCGGACAATGCCCGCACCGCCGCCAAAAAAGCCGCCGGCAAGACCGCCAAAGCCGCAAAATAAAAAGCCCGGAGTTTTATACTCCGGACTCTTTACTTTTTCTGAACTGCCGCGCTTTACCTATATTTATCGATGATCGCGGTCTTTATCTTTGTGATCGTCGCGATCATGATCGTTGTCGCCGTGCTGGTGACGCCAGTTCCAATACGCGTTCTGGTCTTTTTTGTTCAGCCGGTTGTAGTCGCGATATTCCTTGTTCCGGTGCGAGTCGGTATACCATTGCCGGTAATTGCGGTCTTCATCCTGGTTCCAGTTGTGATAGTCCTTGTGATCGCGGTCGTAGATCCGCTGATTTTTTGCGCGATCGTCCTTGTCATGCTTGTCGTCGCGGTCTTGCGCCTGCAGTGCCATAGGCGCAGCCAGTGCCCCCATCAATACCATCGAACTCAAAATACGCATTCCCTTATGAATCTTCATTGGTTCACGTCCTCCTGAGCAATGCCTGTTCCTTGTGGATTCAGGTACCTGCACCGCCCTGCATTTTTGTGTTTCTTTGCAGTTCGTTAGTTAGATGCAGGGCGCTGGCGCAAATCGGCGTGAAGGATGTTTAGTTTTAATAACGCTGAACATGCGTCGAATTCCGTCTAATTCCGGCGAATCTAAGGCGTAATGTGTCGGATTGCGATATTTCGGCTATTTACTCTCTGCCTTCCCGCCCGTGGGAATGGCGTGGGGACTCGGATAGGACTGCAAGCCTGCCGGTTTTTCCCATCAAGTGGGATTCAAGAAAAGAAAAGGCGCGAGCCCAATTTCGAACTCGCGCCGATATTACTGATCGCAATTGCTCTTTTACTGCAGGTTACCGGAGGTCCGGCTTGCCTGGGTACCAATCGCTTCGCCGGAAACCACAAGCTCAACCCTGCGGTTGGCCTGGCGTCCTGACGCATTATCGTTTGAAGCCACGGGTACGCTGTTGCCAAAACCGGTCGCGGTCACTGAATTTGCCACTACTCCCTGCTGCACCAGATAGTCGCGTACCGATCCGGCACGGCGCTCAGAAAGTGTCTGGTTATATTGATTGTTTCCCACGTTATCTGTGTAGCCGCCTACTGCGATGTTAAGTCCCGGATACGCAAGCAGGATGCCTGCGACTTTGGCCAGTTTCTCCCTGGCTCCTGGCATCAATGAATATTTTCCCGTGTCAAACAAGACGTCTGACATGCTGACGATCAGCCCACGCGCGCTGTCGCGGGTCTGAAGAATGGAGTTCAATTGCTGTTCCAGACGGGCGCGCATTGCCGCTTTGTCGTTCTCAGCGGATTGCGCTCTCTGGTCCGAAAGCTGGGCTGCAGAGCGGGATTGATCAGCATCCGCCCGAGCGGCGGCCACGGCATTGGCTGAAGTCGCCTGGTCTTGTGCGCGATCAGATCTGGCCTGTGCCGTTTCAGACTGAGCTAGTTCTTTCTGCCGTGTCGCATCGTCGGCTTGTGCCTTGGACTGCGCCTGAGCATCGGCTGAAATGCGCTGGTCGTCTGCATTGCGTTCTTGGTTGCGCGCCATGTCAGATTGGGCCTGCGCGGTATCGGACTTTGCCTGTACCGTGTCAGCTTGCGCACGTGCAGTGTCGGATTGGGCCTGCGCTGTTTCCGATTGAGCTTTGTCTCTCTGGCGGTTGGCTCTGTCGGTTCGCTCGCCGGCGCGAGCTACGGAGTTCGCGGAATCCTGGCGCTCGTTTGCCTGGCGTTCATCGTCCATTTTCTTGACTGTTATTACGCGTGCATCCTCGGCTGTCTGCACCGCTTCGCGGGCGAGAGAGATTTCAGCTTTCTTATCTTCGCTGCCGGTTTGGAGGCTTTCTGCGTTCTGCAGGCTCACCTGGGCCTTCTTGAATGTGTCGGACGCATATTGTTCTGCGCCGGTCCATCTGGCAATGCGGACCGCATTGCGTGCTTCATAGAGTTCAAGGGGAGTCTTGCTGCCACCCTTCATGGGCTGCATATCGGCGGGGTTGATGTCGCTCTCATAGAGCCCACGTTGCAGCAGCTCATACTTCGCATCCACCTGTTCAACCGTCCCTTTGGTGTCACTCCTTATTTCATTTTCCATCACAACCACGTCGCTCGGTTGGGTCACGGCAAAATACGGCTCCGCAGTAACAATCAGGGCGAAGCTCTGAAGATTGCTGGTGACGTTGAGCTTGCTATGCCCTTCATGGTTCAGCAGAACTTCACCCAGGTTCGCCGGGCGTCCTTCAGGACTGATCGCCCAAAGGACATAGGTCAGATATTCGGGACCGAACCTGCCTGCAGGCTGCAGGCCGCTGAATTCAGCTTCAATGTGGATTGCGCCCTGTTTACTTTTGACTTCGGCATTGCCGCCGCCCTCAGGCAAGAGGTTGGTGCCCTTGAAATTGACATGTGTACTCTTGCCTTTGTGCCTGTAATTGACCGCGCTCGTGGTCCGCGTAACAACGGTAATGCGGTGAAGAGGGACGTTTTGTCTGGAATCGGTCTGTGCCAGCGTGAACAGCGAGCCTAGCACGATGGAAATGGGTATAAGCAGTTTTCTCATTCAGTAATCTCCTGGTATGGCAGATGTCGCCGATTCATGCGCCATAAAATTACTGGCTGACGCACACGCGGGCTGAAGAATGCCAATTGGCTGGATGGGATCGTTTCGATTTGGCTTAGCCCGGCGGTGAACTCAAGAAAGAGATTACGAATTTAAGATCGTAAATCCCTCGACACATTCAGACGCACCTACTGTAGCACGCGACAAAGCAGAACCATGTGCAATATGGAACAGAGTCGATGAATTAAATTATCTGAGTTGCGAATGTCCGCCCTTTGGCCAGACGGAGCAGACTATCTGCGCCATTTCAGGCCCGGCAACGTTGTTTACTAAATATTTATCTTGAGTCCGTTACATCCAGTTTGGGACTTTCTCACGCGCCCATAGGAATAGAAGAATTGAAATACGCGATGTGAGCTAACAAACATGTTTACTAATTTGTAAATATTAGCTTGCACTGTGCAATAGTGCACAACATAACTTTACCGAAACTGTTAAGGTCGTAGCTTGGCGCAAGCATGATTGTGCAGTTGCCAAAAAGAAGAGGTTTGAATGCGGAGATATAGCACTCACAAGATCTGGTTCACGGCACTTCTACTAGTTGGTATCACCAGCGGATGCGGTGATCCAGACAAGAATGCGATCGCTACACCCCCCACCACTCCGCCTACAGTAACCCTGGTAACTCCAGCGAACGGCAATACTGGCCTTTGCTCCACCACCGCCATTATCAGCGCCACATTCAGCAAGGCGATGAACCCTGCAACCATCACAACGTCAACATTTACCCTGACGGCGCCAGGCGGCGCAAACGTAGCTGGAACGGTTAGCTATGCTGCCGCCACCAATATTGCAACATTTACGCCCTCGAGCCCTCTCGCTGTGAACACGGCTTATACAGCCACCATCGCCACCGGGGTGGCTGATACGTTCGGCAATCGGCTGGCAGCCAACTTTGTATGGAGCTTTACCACTGGAGCGGCATGTCCGCCACCGCCCACGGTCCTATCGCTGGGAACAGCGTGCAGTTTCGGAATTCTGGCCGCTACGCCATCCGTTACCAATGTGGGCCCCACGGCTGTTACGGGAGATATCGGAATATGGCCGGCAGCTTCGATTGTTGGCTTCCCTCCGGGGACACTCACGGGCACCAAACACGCGGGTGATGCAGTTGCCCAGACCGCGCAAGGCGATTTGACAACGGCTTACAACAACGCAGCAGGTGCAGCAGGCGGCGCGGTGCTTCCGGCAGACATCGGTGGGCAAACTCTTCCCGCCGGCGTCTATAGAACCACAACCGCCCAGCCTTCGCTGGGGATCACGGGTAACCTCACGCTCGATGGTGGAGGCAATCCCAATGCTGTGTGGATTTTCCAGATACAGTCCACTTTAACTACGGCAGCCGGTAACAGCCACATCATCCTAATCAACAGTGCTAACTCCCATAACGTGTTTTGGCAAGTTGGTAGTTCCGCCACGCTTGGTACCAACACCCTATTCCAGGGCACCATCATGGCTCTGGCATCCATCACGGGTACCACCGGTGCGGTGCTGAACGGCAGAGCATTGGCGCGAACCGGCGCAGTCACCTTGGATAGCAATCCCGTCAATGTACCTCCTTGCCCATAAGTATTTAGCAGTCGGCCAGCCTCAAGCTGGCCGGCTGCCTAGTCCGCGTGGAAAAGCACAACTTCAGGTTATTGCAGTCCGGAGGAATACTCGCATGTCATTTCATTCAAAGGGCCATCTTGGTCGAGTTATAGCAATGCTGCCGGCAACGATTGTTTTTCTGTGTGCGTTTGGCACACTGACCGCAGCTCAGGACGGGCCTGCTCCGAAGTGGGAGCTTTATGGCGGATATTCTTTCCTCTATCCCGGCGCGGATATCCACGGTACTCTCCCGCTGGGATTGGTCCCGTTGACGAGCCGCCTGGAATCAAATCCGCGCGGAGTTGGCCTGAGTGCTACTTACAACTTCAACCGCTGGTTTGGTTTAACGCTCGACACCAGCACTCATTGGGGCAGCGGCGAATCTACCTTGGCACGAAAAATTGACGATGCCGCTTTTTCTAATCTCTCCTTCGGTCCTAAAATTACGTTCCGCAGCCGTCATTTCTCCCCCTTTCTGGAAGCGCTCGTGGGTGACCATCGGCTTATGCCCGACGCCTTCCACGATATCGATAAATTAGGGTTTATGGGGGGCGGTGGTCTGGACCTCAATGTATCAAGACGTATTGCTTTGCGCCTCTTCAGGGCCGATTACGTTCAATCCAGCTACCGCTATGGTCCCAAGGCCACTACCCCTACCACAGATCTTAGCGGCGTACGCTTGCAGGCTGGTATCGTGTTCAAGTTCGGCGGCGATGACCGGCCAGCTACTTCACCCCGCGCAGATTGCACCACCCAGCCCAGCGAAGTCTTTGCCGGCGAGCCAGTGACGGCGACCGCAAGTGGATCTGATTTCAATCCCAGGCGTAGCGTGAAATACAACTGGAGCGGCCACGACGTGAAAGTTACTGGAAGCAATGCTTCGGCGCAAATTGATACCAACGGTTTGCAGCCGGGCAAATACGCGGTTACTGCCAATTTGAGCGATGGCAGCAAAAACGGCGTTGCTTCATGTAATGCGACGTTCACTGTAAAAACGCCTAATCCGCCCGTAATTTCCTGTTCTCCAGATCATGGAAGCGTGCCGGCCGGGGGCACTGCCACAATCACTTCAACGGCCAGCAGTCCAGATGGCCGTGCGCTTACTTACAGCTACACTGCAAGCGGCGGGAACATCACCGGCAATACTTCTTCCGCCACCCTGGACAGCAGAGGCGCACAGGCCGGCGCAATTACCGTTACATGCAACGCAAGCGATGATCGCAATCCACCGCTCACTGCTTCTTCCACTACCACCGTGCAAGTGCAGGCTGCAGCGCCGCCTCCTCCTTCGCCGGAAATCGTCGCGATTGAAAAAAGGCTTGCTCTGCACAGCGTCTATTTTGCGACGGCCAAACCTTCCATAGAAAATCCCGACGCTGGTCTTCTTCCCAGCCAGGAAAAAACTCTTACTACGCTCGCAAGCGATTTCAAGACCTATCTCCAAACCAAGCCGGATGCCCAATTGACTCTTGAAGGCCATGCCGATCCGCGCGGCTCAGCGGAAGCCAACCAAGCACTCTCGGAAAGGCGCGTTGACCGCACCAAACGTTACCTTGTCGAGCAGGGCGTTCCTGCCGGTAACATCCAGACTAAGGCGGTGGGCGAGCAACAAAACCTGACCGACGATCAGGTGAAAAACGCAGTTGAACGGAACCCGGAGTTGAGCGCGGAAGACCGGCAGAGGGTGCTCAATAACATGAATGCGATCATCCTGGCCAGCAATCGTCGGGTGGACATCACGCTGAGTAATGCTGGCCAATCTTCTCAGGAGTCGGTCCGGCAGTACCCATTCAACGCAGCAGATTCGCTGACGCTGCTGGATACCAACAATACAAATAAAAAGCCTGTGAGACATACGGCAAGAAAGAAAGCCGTAAAGAAGTAGCACCGCGAGACTAGAACCGAAGAGCTCCGCAACTTGCAGGTTAAGCGCCGATACGGTCCTTAACCTGCTTTTTGCGTTGTTATAGTTTCGACCGAACCTTTCTCGATCAAAGAAGAGGCAGTATTTGCTTGACACTGAGGCGAAGAAATGGTAGAGTGAGAGATTCGCTCCAGAGCGAAAAAGTAGTGTTGTGGACGGTCTTTGACATAAGAAAGCTGCTAGCGGCTAGCCTCTAGCTCCTAGCCGGAAAACCCCAAGAGCCTTTGACTAGAAAGCGGACGAAAGCGGAGTTGGCGTCGGCTATTTCAAAGCTGCCATCCCTCTGCCGATCGGACATTGACGGGGAAGCAAGGCTGAAATTGATGGCGATTGAAGCCCCGAAAAACGCAAAAAAAGGGCTTCGACCGTGGGGCCGCGCGAGGCGCGGCTGATCGCCGGAATCGCCGAGATCGCACGTCATCGCCGGAATCGGAAACGCAAAACCCAACTCTTACCGCTGATCAACACGGATGACGCTGATCGGAACAAGATGGTGGCAGCTCAAACCCGGGATTGACCTGGGGTTGAATGGTATAAGCCCTTTGGAATCCTAATTGAGGTACGGAGGGGTGCCAGACCGCCGGCTATCGCCGGAATCGCCGGGATCGCCGAGATCGCGCGAGATCGGAAACCCAAGACCTTGCCAATCGGGATGAACAGGGTGGGGGAGGCTTCGCCGATCTAGATCGTTCGACTCCCGGCATTCGCCGCTCCCCTTCGACTGCGCTCAGGGCTTTGGCCTTTGGCCATCGGCAAAGAACGATGACAGTTTGAGGCGCAGCGGTTATTGCGCCGCGCTGCTTTAATTAGGGGCTGCCTCTACCACAACTTCTGCTGCTCCGGCGCATCTGCAGCAACTTCCTGGGCGCATTCTGGCCCTTCATTATCCGGGCGGTTTACAAAGTCGCTGACAGGATACTTGCGCATGAGGCGCGGATCATACGGCTTGAGGAGATCGGCAACCTGCGCGGGATCGGTTACACCTGGATCAAGCCAACGGTCGTAATCTTCCGGGCTGAGGATCACGGGCATTCTGTTGTGAATGTCGGCGACCAAAGCATTGGCCTGAGTGGTGAGGATGGTGCAACTCTCCACGGGATTTCCTTCAGGATTCTTCCAGCGATCCCACAGGCCGGCAAAGGCGAATAATTGATCGTCCGGCAGGCCGATGTTGTATGTCTGCTTTAGTTTTGGCCCGATGCGTTTCCATTCATAGAAGCCATCGGCGGGAATGAGGCAGCGCCGGCGGCGGATGGCTTCTCGGAAGACAGGCTTTTCCGCCGCGGTTTCTGACACGGCATTGATCGCTTTATTGCCGATAGAGATGTCTTTGGCCCAGTACGGGACCAATCCCCAGCGCATGAGCGCGAAGATGCGCTTGGGCTGTTTACGGTCTTGCCGGATAGTGGCGATCTCTTGCGTTGGCGCTACGTTCCATCGGGCGGCCCAGGCTACGTCCTCTGGATCAAGGTTGAAATAGGCGCTTAACCAGCGTTCTTTGGCCGTTAATCGGTAACGCCCGCACATGGAAGTGGTTAGGGATTCTCCTGATGGCTACTGTAATTGTTTGGTGAAAGGCGCTGCAAATTTCTAATGCTGTGTGCTTCTTTATGAAAAACAGTGTGTGCTTCTTTATGAAAAAACAAACACAAGGTCCCTCCGGCCTACTCGCGCGCTGATCTGTCCATTCACGCCAAAACCGGGCGTAAATGGGGCCCTGACTGCGCGCTCTCGCTGACGGCCGTCGGGGATTACGAGCAACAAGTAAAAGAGGCAGAGTAGAAACTAAATCGGCATAAGCAGTGCGGTCAGTTTGAAGGGGATTCATCGGGTGACGAGATGAACGTCTGCGCAAAAACAAAACCCGGCGCATTGCGCACCGGGTTCGGCTTGAACCTGCTGAATCAGTTACCGCTGTGGGTTGGATGGAGGTTGCGAGTTGCGTCGCATCGGCGTCAGTTGAGCGTTGGTGGCCAGCTTATAGCTGAGCTGCGTTTCCGCCGGAAGGTCCTGTTTCTTGCCGGTAAGGACCTGTGTTCCAGCGCCAGCGCCGCCGCCGAGCACTGCTCCAATGGCTGCGCCCTTGCCGCCGCCCATCAAAGCGCCCAGCAATGCGCCTACTGCCGCGCCGCCGCCCACGTACATTCCGGTGCGCTTGTTCGCGCCCAGTCCGCCGGGAGTTCCGCTGCCGGAACCGGCTGCGTCAATCAGGTACGGCGTGCCGTTTACGGTTACGGAACGCAGATCAAGGTTGGTGTCTTTGCCGTCAGTGGACGGAACAGCAATCAGCCGAGCGCGCGATCCACGAGGGATAAGCACGTTGCCGGATGCGTCTTTCACGTCGTCGCTCACGCTGGCGCTGTAGCGTGAATCAGCCGCAGGTTTCGCGGGAATGGAGGTGTCTGTTCTTACTTTGATCTCGGTGCCTGAAGGCAGAGTCTGTTGTGCGTTAGCGGTGAACGCGGTCAGACCTGCAAATAACGTTGCTAAGAGTATGCGTTTCATCATGGTGTGCCTTCCTGTAGCCTCGAAGATTGGGATGCACTGTATAAACTGCGAGTTGCGCCTCTCTCACGGGCAGAGCTGGATTACCAGAGCTGCTGGCCAGAGCTACTGCTTGCTTCAAGAACCTGCTACGCTGGGATTTTCAAGGAGCACCCCGTTTGGGACGCATACTTTTTAGCTGTGCTGGTGGACACTTGGCCCTGCCCGATCAAGGCGCAGCTCTGGTCAGCCGCGAAGATGGCGGCAACCTGCTGGTAAACCCTCCGCGTGAAGTCTGGGAACGAAGCGAACTTACGCCCGCCGAGCTTACAAATTGGTCGTTTCTGGTTGCGGCCGCCGGACAGGCCATGTTGCGCACCTTGCCGCAGCTTGATCTTGGGTGCATCAATTACTGGGAAGCCGGCAATTGGGCGCTGAACTTTGCCGCCGAGCCGCATGGCACTGATTCTGCGGGCATTGGTTCTGGCGCATTAAAGTCTGCGCCTGAACATCGTCGCGTTCACCTGCATCTGCTGGGGCGCAGCCGGAACTCTACAGATCCTTCATGGCAATGGGGAGAAGCGCCAAAGTTTCCTGACTATGCCGATCGCAAAGCCTGGGCCTTGAACCATAAACTTCTGAGCGCCGCGGAATGTCAGCGGATCGTCGCGGAAATAGAAAGAGTCCTCCGCCAGCGCTATGGTTTCACCGAGCAGCAGATTTCGCCGTGGGAGACCTGCACCGCCTGCGAATATCCCATGGTAATTACGCCAGAGCAGTCGGCAGGCCGTTGCGCCGAATGCGGTGATCAGTCTTTTGGCGTTTGCTATTTGGAGTAAATTCAGCCGTGCGGAAAATCATTCTTGCTCTTGGCATCAGCATTGACGGTTACATCGCCCGCCGGGATGGCACATTTGACTTTCTGTTTATGCCTGAAGATTTTTCCATGGCGGAGTTCTTTGCGTCCATTGATACCGGCATCATGGGCCGCAAGACCTATGAAGTAGCAAAAGCGCAGGATGAAGGTGGCTTCGGTCCAAAGTTGAAGACTTATGTTCTCTCGCGCACGCTGCCGCCGGGTGAGCGCGAAGGCAAGATCTTTGTGAACACATCCCCACAAATGCTGGTGGAAGAAATTCGCCGGCATAAAGGCAAAGACATTTGGCTGATGGGCGGCGGAGAAATCGCGCGTGACTTCCTGAAAGCCGATCTAGTCGATGAACTCCATCTCGGCGTAGTGCCGGTGCTGCTCGGCGAAGGCTTGCCGCTTTTTCCCAGCGGCTTTCCTCAGCTCGATTTTGCGCTCACGGAAAACAAAAGCTTTTCCCGGGGACTCGTTTCGCTCAAGTACAAGCGTGCGCGCAGCAAGAGAAAGAAGACATGAAAGTCGTTACTGGTTAGGTTTATCCGCTGCCTGCAGGTTCTTCGTCTCCAGTTCTTTGGCGCGGCTTATCAGCTTCTTCAATTTGCCTTCAACGGACGAGTCTCCAATCTGTTCATCCTGGAGTACGCCATCCGCGTCAATGGTAAAGGTGTGAGGAATCGCGTTGACGGCGAACATCCTCGAGATTGGTCCGGTAAAGCCGCCATCAAAATATTGCGACCAGGTCATCCCGTTTTTTGCGATGAAGTCTTTCCACTTCTGCTCATTGTCATCAAGGCTTACACTCAGCACGACTAATGGCTCACCTTCAAATTTTTTCGCGATCTTCTGCATGTGTGGCAGCGCCTCGCGGCAGGGCCCGCACCATGTCGCCCAGAAATCCAGCAGCACCACTTTCCCTTTCAGGGAGTCCATGGAAACGCGCTGGCCATCCAGCGTGGTCACCACGAATGGCGGCGCCATTCTGGCCCGCGCCAGCTCCGGCTGGCTAATATAGCGCAATGCACGCTGGCGGTCAGGATTATCCTCAGGCAGCATTTTTATGAAGCGTTCAAATTGCGCTTTCGCCGCGTCATCTTGTTTCATCCGCGCCAGCGCACGTCCATCCAGATAGATTGCGTTGGGAAAATTATCATGCGCCGCCAGCGCTTTGGTCATCTCATCATGCACCCGGCTGTAGAGGTCGTCCTTATGCCTGGACAATGCTTCACTCATCAGCACCGCGCCAAGCTGATAGTGGGCCACAGCAAGGTCGTCGCCCTGGGCCTGCGCCACCATCTCCTCGCCTGCAAGTTCGGCAGTCTTCCATTCGCCCAACTCGCTGCCGTACTTCATGATTTTCTTCTGGCACGCCAGGCAGTGTCCGCCATCTTGTTTGTCTGCCTTCTTAAATTTATCCAGCGCATCCAGTTCCTGGTGGCGCTTTAGGGCCTCAAGACCTTCGGTATAGGTTTTGTGCGCCTTCGCGTCTTGGGGCCCGTCCGACTTGTCCTGCCCCGATATCGGCATGACCGTGCAAGCCAGTAACAGCGCAACCGCGGCATATCGCATGCAAATCTCCTTCTGCAGCAAACCAGCGACTAGAAGTTATCATGCCTCCGGGGCTTTTCGCGACCTTAAGTTAGCTATAAATTGTTCCTAGTTGGGCTCTCCGCGCCGTATCGAGAGCTGTTCTGATCCGCGTTTATCCGTGTTAATCCGCGGTAAGGTTTTGCATTAGAATTGCGCGCTATGACTAATCGACCGGGCCTCACCGCCTCTCCTGACGGAAATTTTGCTGAAGCGCTGAACGTTTCGATCAGCGGCTGGACCCGGGCCATGGGAATTCATTTCGTCGTTGCCACAGGCGATGAAGTTGTCGCCGAATTGGAGATTACCGCAGACCATCACCAGGCTTACGGAATCGTCCACGGCGGCGTGCATTCCGGCCTGATTGAAACGGTGACCTCCGTGGGCGCAGCATTAGCCGCGTTGTCGCGCGGCCAGTCCGTGGTTGGGCTGGAAAACCATACGTCGTTCCTGAACGCCGTGCGCGAAGGAAAGCTCCGCGCCACCGCTCGACCGCTAATGCGCGGCAGCCGCACGCAAATCTGGGAAGCCACCGTTACTGACTCCGACGGCCGTAGCGTCGCTAGCGGACGCGTGCGTTTTCTGGCGCTTGAAGCCGGATCATCTTTGGCGGGTGAGACTGTAGCAGTGAAGCGTCCGCCGAATGAACACGGACGCATTAGCAGATCTCGTCGATGACCATTTACCACGGCTGCCGACTTGCCTCCTGCTCCCGATCTTTCTCCGTGCCTGTGTGTCTCCGTGATAGGTTTTCCGGTCTGGTGATCTCATCACATCCATTGTGTGACCGCCGTCACAGCGCGCCTGCGTACCATCCAGCTAGATTGGCTTCTTGGAGGCCTCTTTATGAGCAGCGCAGCGGTACAAAATATTGCGGAAGAACGGCCCAAACTCGATCTGATTTCACTCCAACCCGCGCCCCAGGTTCAAGAGGGAATCGAACCATGGGACCCACATCCGCTTGTTCCTGTTCTTGTCGCTGGAGCAATTTCTCTCATCGCCTCTGTTGCGTTCATCGGATCGATTCTGGCTTGGCTGGCACTGCGCCACTCCGGAGTCATGGCCCCCTAAAAGGGACGTGTTTTAATTACCGCTTCGGCGCACCAAGCGCCCACGTTTCCAGCTGTCCAATCTGGCGCATCAGCTGGATTTGCGCGCGGTCCAGTTCAAAGCTGGAATTCAGGTATGCGGTGTAACGTTGGTGCTCAGCCACGCGAGCGTTCTCTTCATCTTTAATGCTCGCAGCGCCGCTTTCGATCTTCGCATGGGCGGCTTCAATATCGGCTTGCGCCAGTTGATGCTCCAGTTGCGCTACCTCACGGGCCGCCGCCAGTTGCTCTACTGACCGTTGCAGCTTCAGCGTCTCCGTGCTCACTTGCTCCTTCACAGTCTGCGCTTCTTTGCGTGACTTCACCGCGTCTGCTCTTGCTGCATCCGCTGCGGCGCGCTGTACCGGATTAAAAAATGGAAATCGTATTGCCACGCCGGCGGTCACGTTATTGCGTTGAAACTTTTGAAAGAACTGATCGTAATTGTTGAACCGCGCCAGCACGGCATACTGCCCCACAAAATCAATTGCCGGGTAGAGCTGCTTGCGCTCCGCCTGCGCGCGAAACTCTTTTGCCTGCGCCGCTGCGTCCGCCACTTTTACCACCGGATTATTCTTCAGCGCTTCCCCCGGCAAATCCTGGTCTTGCCCGACCGCTGGCATTTCCGGGATAGTCTCCGTTGATGTTTTGATTTCTGCAACTGGAAGTCCCGTCAGCTGGGACAAGCGCAAACGTAGTTGGTCGGCTGCGGCCTGTGTCTGCGCGATGTCGAGCCGCGTTCTTGCGCCCGCAAGTTTCGCTCGAGTGCCTTCCACCTGGCTATCCAAACCGGCCTGTATGCGCTGCGCCACAATATCCTGAAACTTCTGCGTCGCTTGTTGCTGCTCTCGTTGAATCGTCAGTGACGAATCTAGTAGATCAAGCTGCACGTAATCCAGCGCCGTCTCCATCATCACGTCATTGCGACGGTCGGCATTCTGGGCTGTCGTCACTTCCACATCGCTCTTTGCGGCTTTCACATAATTGCGTTGCGCCAGGTTGATGAGCGCTCCCTGAAAATTCACGTTAAAGATTGAAGGCGCTGCGCCTTCCAGGCTCAGTGGGAAGCCGTACGATCCTCCCAGCCCGGAGCCCAGCACCATCTGCGGCAGAAATACGTCTTTCGTCTGTCTCACCACGGACTGCGCGCGCTGCAAGTCAGCCTGTGAGAGACCTGTCGTGGCGCTATTCTTGAGCGCCAGTTCAATGGCCGTGCGGAATGCCAGCGGTTTTTCCTTGCCGGAAGAAGTATCTTGCGCCAGCAGGGTTAGCGGAAGCGCAACGACACACGCTGCAATCAGGATGATGACACGGGCATGCAATTTCATTTTTTCACCTGCGCGAATTTGTTCGGATGATGTGGAAAGACGTGATTCTATCGGGAAACCCGCGCCAGCGCATCCTGCGCCGGACGGTACTCTGAGGCGATATTCAGCGCGGATTGGAACTCGGCTGCGGCTTCTTTCTTTTTACCTTGTTTTTCCAGCACCACGCCTAGCAGGTAATGGGCGCGAAACGGCGGGCCGTCCTCGGCTGTATCTTGTACGGAGACATAGTGCCGCAGCATCTGCGCCGCGCCGGCAAAGTCCCGTCCAGAATGTACCAGCAGCGCGGCTGCGTCAAACTCGCTGGGCTCGCCCTCGTGCACTGTGCCAAGCGCATGGCGAATGGCGTCTTCCATTTCGCCCATCCGCCCCGTGCGCCGGTAAAAATGTGCCAGCTCCACCCAGTAGCGCGCGGGCTGGCTGCTGGCCGCAATCGCTTTTTTGTATTCCGCTTCCGCGCCGGTGTTGCCCTGCTTTTCCGCTACGCGGGCATAAATGTAACTGCCCAGCGCGCGATCATGCTCCGCCACGTAGTCTGCTTGCTGTTTGGCTTTGTTCTTGTCGCCGCCAAGAAAGCCCGGAGCTTCAAGGTAGAACTCGCTCAGGTCAGAGCGGGCGGAAAGATTATTGCCGTCAAGGGTGATTGCGCGCTCAAATTCGATTTTGACTTTGCGCGCCAGGTTGAATGCGGTGAACGGGTTGGCCACTTCCGCTTTGCGTCCCATGGCGCGTCCCAGCCACAGGTGATAGTAGCTGCTCGGCGGCTCCAGATTCACCGCCTTTTCGCATGTGCGCACGGCATCATCCCACACCTCAAGCTGATAGTAGACGCGGCAAAGCAGGTTGTAAGATCGCGCATCGTTGGGCGCGCGCGCAATGGCCAGATTCAGTGAATGGATTGCCTGGTCGGCCTTGCCGGCTTTAAGCAGGGCCGCCGGATCCGCGTCCGCCCCGGCCATCGGACCAGCAACTAATAAAAAGAGGGCCGCCAACCGGAACAGGGAAATCAACGCTCGACCACCTTCACATCCATCCCATTGCGTAAAGGCTGTGCGTTGATGGCGCCCAGCGCGATTAAAGTCCCTTCCGGGATTCCTTTCAGCACTTCCACCCGCGTCAGGCTGGAGAGCCCAGTCTGCACTTCCTGCGCCAGTATCTTTTCATCTTCAATCTTGTAAACGTAGCGCTTGCCATCCACGTCATGCACCGCCTCGCGCGAAACGGTGAGGGCATTGTCATGCCGCGCGGCGATAATGCTCACGTTTACATTCACGTTCGGCAGCAGCTTGCGGTCTGAGTTGTCGACCTCAGAAGTGATTTCGCCCACGGTGCGTGTTCCTACCGTGGTCACTGAAGTTGGGACGCGCGTCAGCGTTCCATCCCAGGTGCGGCCGGGAATCGCGTCCCACTTGATTTCTACCTTTTGGCCCTTTGCCAGCCGCCCGATCTCCGGTTCATCCACAAAGGCGCGGACCCTCACTTTTTCCAGGTTCGCCACCTGCACAAGCAATTCGCCGCCATTCACATAGCCTCCCGCCCGTACGGGGAGCTGGTAAACCGTACCTGCAAATGGGGCGGTAACGTTAGAGTGTTGCAGCAGGTCTTGCGCGGCAGCATACGCCGCTCGGGCCTCCGCTGCTGAAGCCTCTACCCTGGCCACTTCCGGTGAAGAGTAGCGGCCATTCACTTTAGCTTGCAGCAATTGCATGTCGGCCTCAGCTTTTTTCACCCGGTTCTGTGCTGCTTCCAGCTCCGCCGGGGACGCTCCGCCACTTTGTTGTAATTTCTGGATGGCTTGCAGGTTACGTTGCGCCTCGTCACGCTCGGCCTGCGCTTTCGTCAGGTCGGCGCGGCCCGTCAGCAGCTCTTCCTGCGTACCGCCGGCTTTGATCCCGCTCAGGGACGCCTCTGCCGCCCGCAACTGCGCCAAAGCGTGCGCGGCCTGCGAGCGTGCTTCAGCGTCATCAAGCTTCACCAGAAGTTGGCCCGCTTTCACGTGGTCGCCTTCCGCCACCAGGACTTTACTCACCGTCGCTGGCGCGGGAGCATGCGCCTCAAAACTGTTGATGGGCTCAATTTTGCCGTTAGTAGAGATAACGCTGGCAATCTCCTGGCGAGCAACTTTTTCCGCGCGCACCGGCGTTACCACGCGCCGGCGATTGATGCCGGTGAATAGCAGCACTGCTGCAATCACCAGGACCACCACCGCTATTATGTGCCTGCGACCGTTATTTGCGCTCTGTCTCGCCATGCTGTAATGAATTCAATCGGTGCCCAACTTCAAATATATCCAAGCCCAGGCGCGGGACAGAATCCCATGCGTCTTGCGTCTACGCTTCAGTGGTTCCAGACTTTGCTGCCGGGCAGTCCTATTTTAGATGATCGCCGCGCCCCGGCGGTTACGCACTGAAAAAGCGGTTGTTACAATAGGTTCCTGATGTCACATCGTACAGGCTATACCGACGACCACGCAAAATCAGGGCTCGACCACCGCTTCCCGGAAATCGATACGTGGCCCAACCAGTTTCCCGCTTATGAAATTCTGATTGATGTGCCGGAGTTCACCTCCGTCTGCCCCAAAACCGGTATGCCTGACTTTGGTATTCTTGAAATCCGCTACATGCCCGGCAAACTCTGTCTGGAATTGAAGTCGCTGAAGGAATACTTGCTGCAATATCGCAACCTGGGCATTTTTCAGGAAAACATCGTCAATCAGGTGCTGGAAGATGTGGTGCGCGCCTGCAAGCCAAAATGGGCCGTTGTGAAAGGCGTGTTCCGTCCTCGCGGTGGAATTGGCACAACGGTTGAGGTGAGATGGCCCAGGCCCGGGACAAAGACCAAAATATGAAAGTGCTTTAGCCAGCGGCTCCGGCGGCCATTTTCTTTGCCGCTTCCGCATCCTTGGGCGGAGGGGGGACTTCTGCCGAGCTCTTATTTTCCGGAAACTTGAAGCCCACATAGGTCCCAGCGCTCATGCCCAGCAATCCAAGCAGCGTAGGATTGAAATCTGGGATGCTCAACTTCGTGAAGATCCTGACGACGAACACGAAAGCCAGCACCACGGTCCAGGCGATGATCTGGAGACGGTGAAGTTCAACGTTGTCGCCGCCGGAGATGTCTTTCCAGAAGCCCCGGCTCGAAGCTTTGGCCGTATTATTGTGGTCCACCAACACCGCGGCTAGATACGTGGTGGAACTAATCCCCAGCAGCCCGAGAATGGAAGTGGGAATGTCCACGGCTGGGTCCCAAGTCATGATGAATAAAAAGAAATATGCGTTCAGCAGCAGCCATGTCCACACCGCCATCTGCGTGCGCGCCAGGCTGAACGGGCCGGCGCTATAGTCCCTGAGCAGCGAGGTCTTGCGTCCCAGCAGCAACACCCCCACTAACGTGACGCAAAGGAACGCGATGCACACGTACTCCCATCCGAGCGGCAGCAGGACCATCTCTAACTCAGCGCTGCTCTCCGCCGGGGTTCCTCCTTCCAGGCCGACGCTGGGCCGCACCTTCCGTGAAACTCCTTTCAGGAAAAGGCCGCGCACGTTTCTCTGCTCCACGATAAGGTCGTCCCACGTCTGATCTGTTTCGGGCGTCCTTTGCAGTTTGAAGAGCAACTCATTCAATTCAGGGTGTGCGGGATCATAAGCAACCTCGACCGATACCGGATACGTCTTCGCCAATTGCCTGCCATTCAGGAATAAAACCAGGTTCGAGGGCGAATTCTTCTGGTCGATCCAGCTCTTTAAATTGCGGACCTTGAGCTTGACGTGGTGTCCCAGAGGCACGCTCACGTCAGTGGCGCACTCATGATGTTCCCCCACCACGCATTCCACCAGAAGCTGCGTTTCAGTCTTTACGGGCGTTGCTGAGGCGGGCTGCGTTCCCGCCGACTGCGGTGCCGTTTGCACTGGGATCGCCTGCGGTTCGGTGTGGGCCGACACAACCAGGATCGCCGCGAAAAATGCCGGCAATAAGATGGGCCTGAGAGATTTGAACATGTTCTTTCCTGACGACTGATTTGGGTTTGGTGGCAGCATCTTACACCAGAAACCGGGAAAATAGCCGGTTTGCGCGAGAACATTCTCCGGATCGTTTCCCTTTTGCAGTGCGCGGCGATCCGCCGGTCGCGGCTGGAACTTCCCCGCGTATAATCCCTCCATCGCATGCCGCCAAAACTCTATCCTCGCCTTTTGCTGGCGGTGCTTACCGGACTGAATATCCTGAATTACATTGACCGCAATGTGCTATTCGCGGTGCAGTCTGACGTGAAAAAAGAATTCTTTGTGAGTGACGCCAAGATCGGCCTGCTCACCAGCGCCTTCTTTTTTACTTATATGTTTGCCGCCCCGGTGGTGGGCTGGATGGGCGACCGCTTTCCGCGCAAAAATATTGTGGTCTTCGGCATCTTTATCTGGAGCGGCTTCACATTTCTCACGTGGCTGGTGCATGACTATAACCAGCTTCTTCTGCGTCATGCCATCGTTGGCATCGGAGAAGCCAGTTACGCGACTATCGCTCCCACGTTGATCGCCGATTCATTTCCTCCCATCAAGCGCGGCCGGATGCTCTCAATCTTTTTTCTGGGCCTGCCTGTTGGCAGCGCCGCGGGATATTTTGTCGGCGGATATCTGGCGCATTATTTCGGCAGCTGGCGCGCGCCGTTCATGGCCGCCGGAATCCCAGGCTTCCTGCTTGCGCTTCTGCTCTGGATGCTTCCCGAACCGCCGCGCGGTCAACACGAAATGTTTACGCCCGCCAAGGTGAAGGGGCTTATGCGTGGGCTGATGCGCAACGGCGCGTTTCTTACCGCTACTTTTGGCATGGCTGCTTACACCTTTGCCATGGGCGGCATGCAGGTATGGATCCCTACATTCCTCGTTCGCCTGCGCGGCCTGGATCTGAAAGCCGCGAACATCGACTTCAGCATTATCGTGATCATCAACGGCGTTGGCGCTACGCTGCTGGGCGGCTGGCTGGGCGACCGCCTGCTCAAGCGCTTTTACGGCGCTTATTATTCCTTTTCCGGAATTGCCATGTTGATTGCAGTGCCGTTCATGGTGGCCGCCATTTACGTCACCGGCTCGCTGATGTTCCCCGCCATGTTTGTCGCCGTATTCTTTGTCTTGGTCGGCACAGGGCCCACCAATGCTGCTCTGGTCAATTCGGTAAGCGCCAACATTCGTTCAACTGCGCTGGCAGTCAACGTTTTTATCATCCATCTGCTGGGCGACGCATTTTCTCCCACGCTGATTGGCCGCATCTCTGATAAGACCGGTTCTTTGCAAATTGCGTTTTGGGTGGCTTTCGTAGCTGCGGGCATCTCCGGCCTCATCCTTCTTTATGGCGCAAAGTTTGCTCCACGATTGCAGGTCCAGGAAGCATGATCGTATTTGACTGGACGTTGCTCTTTTGGATTTCAGGTCTGCTGCTGACCCTGATCTGGCTTGTTCCCGCTTTGCAGCTTGCTTTGCATTCCTCTGAAGTCGCCGACCTCACGCAGCCCGAGTGGAATCCGCCACAGGATTCACCGCTGCCTTGGCTCACAATTGTTGTTCCGGCGCGTAATGAAGAAGCTGAAATTGAAGCCGCGCTTCGATCTCTTCTGCAACTCAACTATCCGCAATACCAGATCGTCGCCGTCAATGACCGCTCCACGGACCAGACCGGCGCGATTATGGAACGCCTTTCTGCCGAACCTGCCGCGCAAGGCAAGCTGCGTATAATCCATGTGCGCGACCTGCCTCCTGGCTGGCTGGGCAAAGTCCATGCTATGTGGCTGGGTTCACAGATAAATGGCTCACAAATAAATGGTTCACAGATAAGCACCACACAGCGAAACTCCGCGCAAGCAAATGCCGCCCAACAGACCAGCAGCGACTGGCTCCTTTTTACTGACGCTGATTGTGTCTTTCACCCTGACTCATTGCGTCGCGCCGTGCATTACGCTAGCAAGACCTCTACCAACCATCTTGTGCTCTTTCCGACGGCTCACATGAAGACCTTGGGCGAGCGCATGATGATTGGCTTTCCGCAGGTCATGTCCAGCTTTGCCATGCGTCCGTGGAAGGTGCGCGATCCCAAGGCCCGCGATCACATCGGCGTCGGCGCGTTCAATCTGATCCGCCGCTCCGCCTATGACGCCATCGGCACCTATGAAGCGCTGCGTCTGGAAGTGGTGGACGATCTTAAGCTGGGTGAAACCATCAAGAAAGCCGGCCTGCGGCAGGATGTGGTCTTTGGCCGCGACCTTGTCAGTCTGCGCTGGGCGGTCGGCGCAGCTGGAGTGGTGGCCAACCTGGAAAAAAATCTTTTTGCTTTTCTGCAGTTTCGCATCAGCCTGGTGCTGGCGGTCTGCGCGCTTACTTTCTTTTTATGCGTCTGCCCGTTCCTGGGAATTTTTCTAGTCCACGGCTGGGCCAAAGCAGCTTTTGCCGCCGCGGTTGTCCTGATCGCCCTGGTTTACACGCTCTCCGGACGACTCATGGGAACCTCTCCCCTGCTATTTCTCACCTGTCCCGTCGCTGCGCTGGTATTCGAGTTCGCCGCTTTGCGGTCCGCCTTTCTCGCCCTGCGCGATGGCGCCATCACCTGGCGCGGAACAAAGTATTCTTTGGCGGAGTTGAAGAAGAAGCGTTGAAGCTCGGCTCTTGGCTCTTGGCCAACTACCACTGCCAAATACCTGTGCGCATATGCTCAGATTTTGTAGTGCGATGATCCGTGCCCATTTCGCGCAAACCTCCCGTAAGATTCGCGTTTTTCGCGTTCATTCGCGGCTAAAACTGGCCTTTGTTTTTATCAGCGCTCATCTGCGAAAATCTGCGGCAAAAATTCTTACCGGAACAGGTTCTTCAAAATAAAGATCGCGTTCGCAGGGCGCTCCGCCAGACGTCGCATCAGGTAGGGATACCACTCCGTTCCGAAAGGAATATAGACGCGGCAACGCCAGCCTTCTTTCACCAGCTTCTGCTGCAAGTCGCGACGCACGCCGTAAAGCATCTGAAATTCAAACGTCGAGGCGGCAATCTTTTCCTTCTGTGCAAACTCAATGGTCGCCCGGATCATGTTCTCATCGTGCGTGGCGATCCCGTGATATACGCCGCTCTTCAGCAGCATCTTCATCAGCTTCACGTAGTTCGCGTCCACGTCAGTCTTCTTCGGGAAGGCGACCTCCGGCGGTTCTTTATAAGCGCCTTTGCACAGGCGAATCCGTATCCGCTGCGCCAGCAGGTCTTCAACATCTTTTTCACTGCGGAAAAGATAAGACTGGATCACCGCGCCTACGTGTCCGCCATTTTCCGGCTGGCCATGCAGCTTGTGGACGAAATCCAGCGTCCGCTGCGTGTAGGGCGAGCCCTCCATGTCAATGCGGACAAAATTGTTGATCCGCGCCGCGTGCTGCACCACGCCCGACGCAATCTCATACGCCATCGCCTCATCCACGTCCAGCCCCATGTGCGTCAGCTTTAGGCTCACATTGGCGTTCAATCCCAGCGAGTTCATCTGGTCCAGCATCTGGTGGTAAAGCTGCGCGCTGTGCCGCGCTTCGTCGGCATTGGTAACGTTCTCGCCCAGATTGTCCACGCTCACGCCCAGGCCAAGTTTGTTCATGGCCTGCGTGGCGGCGAGCGCGTCCTCAATAGTGGTCCCGGCCACAAAGCGGCGTGAGAGCCTCTGGCCAATCCAGGTTTTCTCCGCCGCCGAGCGCAGAGATTTGCTTTCTGACAGGGAAATAAACGCGGCCCTTAACAACTGCGCTCCTGGATGGTCTGAAATGAGGGCATAGAAAGGAACTTACTCTTTTAACATACCTGCTGGATTCAGAGAAATGGCGGGATTTGGTAATTGAGTAATTTAGCAATTGGGTAATTGACGCGCCCTTAAGCATGCTGGCAATTACTAAATTACCAATTTACCCAATTACTCAATCTGCTCACCTTCCGTGCTCTTCCAGAAACTTCTCCGCTTCTATCGCCGCAGCGCAGCCTGATCCCGCAGCGGTAATCGCCTGCCGATAGCGGCGGTCCTGCACGTCACCGCAGGCAAAGACGCCAGGGACGCGCGTCATAACAAAGTCGCGGGTCTTGAGATAACCGTCATCATCCATCTCAAGCTGGCCGGTAAACATTTTGGCGTTCGGCTCATGGCCAATGCCCAGGAACATGGCGCTGGTGGGGAAATCCCAGACCTTGCCGGTCTTCAGGTTTTTCAGCTTGAGCGCGACGACTTCTTTTTGGCTCGGATCGAGCACGTCTTCGACCATGGTGTCGGTAAGGAACTCAATCTTCTCGTGCTTGCGCGCGCGGTCCAGCATGATCTTGGACGCGCGGAAATGCTCACGTCGATGGATGATCGTGACCTTGGTGGCAAAGCGGCTGAGGAACAAAGCTTCTTCCATCGCAGAATCGCCGCCGCCAATCACCGTAATCGGCTTGCCTTTGAAAAAGAAGCCGTCGCAGGTGGCGCATGAAGACACGCCATGGCCGATCAGCTTCTGCTCGTTCGGCAATCCCAGCCAGCGCGCGGAGGCTCCGCTAGCGATAATGAGCGTGCGCGTTGCCACCGTCTTACCGCCGCCGAAATCCAGCTTAAAAGGCCGCTCCGTTAAATCAGCCTTTGCCAAATGCCCGCGCATGTACTCCGCGCCAAAGCGCGCCGCCTGCTTGCGCATGTTCTCAATCAGCTCAGGCCCCTGGATGCCTTCAGGGAAGCCGGGAAAGTTTTCCACCAGCGTGGTAAGAGAGAGCTGGCCGCCTGGTTCGTGGCCTTCAATCACCAGCGGGTTCAGGTTGGCGCGCGCCGCATAGATTGCTGCCGTAAGGCCGGCGCAACCGGTGCCCAGAACCACTGTATCGCGAACGGAATTTTCCATGGCATCCATTAGATTCATGACCTTCGATTTAGTTTCAATGCTTTGCCGCGGCCGGCTTCCGCCTGGGGGGCGGCGCTGCCGCCTTGGCATCGGCATTAAGCCACGCGAGATCTGAGCGGAACGCTGTCCGCAATCCCAGCGCCGCGCGGTATTGCGCCATGATTTCCGATGCCTGATGAAACACCGGTTCGTAAGCGCTCTGGTCAACATCCTCGCAGCGTGTCAGCACCGCGGAACTCTTGTTGAGCCGTTCCACCCTCACGCGTGAAGTTGGCGTATCCACCAGCAACAGAGAAAGCGGATTGGCCGCTTTGGCAGACATGCGGTCTTCCATCACTACCTGGAGAAAATCTTTAGGATCGCGGGGCCGCAGCACCAGAATCTCAACTGTGTTGGTTGCGTCAGTGCTCATGGAGTACTGCGCCGTCAGCAACGGCGACTCCGTGGCAAAGTCCCTGCGCAGCCGGACATACTTTGCGTCGGGAGCGTCTTTCAACGAAGTGCGTCCACGGGAAAGCTCAAAATCCGTGCTGAACGCGGGCTTTGGCTGCACCGCTGCTAGCGCGCTTTTTATGATTGCTTCCTCGTCCTTCCCCGGCGTACACACGTTCAGGTAATTTACCTTCACCTGCGGCTTGCCGTCCGGCGAAGGCGCGGTGGGCTGGGCGCTGGGCTGCGGAGCGGGCGGTTGCTGGTCCTGGCCCATGGCCGCCGCCAGCAAAAATAGGATTGTCAGGGCCTGTTTCAGCACGGTTCGGATTGTAGCATTTGCCGGTGAGCGCGATGGTTGCTGGCTGTGACCAGACAACCTGAAGGAGATATGAAACGAACGGTTTCGACTCCTCCTGACATCGCCCCACAGTTCCCGTTCGGATTCCAATTGCAGCAAAAGGCTAACATTTGAGTTTGCCCTGAGTCCAAGTGGCTGGAGCACACCTGCGCAGCGCTTATGACGGGCCGTTGGGCCAAGCGGTGGCACGGTCCATGTTTCTACTCTTCGTTCAAAAACTCTTTGTTAGGCGGCCCAAAATGAAAAAGAATTATGCGCTGTTGTCGACCTTGATCATGTTGCTTGCACTTACGCAGATGTCGCGGGCGCAGGAGCTCTCCGAGATTCCTACTCCGCCCAACGGAAACAATGAAAAGGCGGAGGTTTCTCAATGGATTGGGCTGGTAAAGGTAACCATTTCTTATCACAGTCCCAGTCTGCATGGCGGCGGAGGAGCGGACCGCACCGGGCACATTTGGGGCGACGTGGTGCACTATGGCTTTGTTGACGAAGGTTTTGGGCCAACCAAGGCCGCGCCCTGGAGGGCCGGCGCCAATGAAACTACCACCATCTCGTTTTCTCACGATGTGAAGGTGGAGGGCAAAACGCTCAAAGCCGGAACCTACGGCCTGTTTTTGGACGTGGAGAAGGAAGGGCCGTGGCAGTGGATCTTCTCCACAAACAATGCGGGCTGGGGAAGTTTTCAATATGATCCAAAAGAGGATGTCTTGAGGGTCCCGGCGACGCCTGTGTCCGCGCCGCATACGGAATTTCTCACGTTTGGATTTGACGAGCGCAAGCCAGATTCGACTGCGGCGTTTCTCCAATGGGAAGACAAGAGAGTCTCATTCCGTATTGGCGTGCCTAATGTGAACGAACTATACGTGGCGCAGATGCGGCACAACCTGCTCTCATGGCCGGGATTCGATTACAAGAATTGGCAGAACGCGGCGCAGTTTTGTGCCAGCAACAAAATCAATCTGGATGAAGCCCTGATCTGGGCGGACAAAGCTATTCAAGGTCCATTCCGCGGAGCAACCGTCGGAAATGAAGATTTTTCCACGGTACAGACCAAGGCAGAAGTGCTGCAGGCAATGGGCAAAATGGATGAGGCAGATAAGCTGATGGATAAGGCGTTCCAGCTTACTGGCGCCGACCTGCTGCCGGTCCATATTTACGCGGTGCGCCTGCTGGGCGCCGGCAGAACTGCAAAAGCTATTGAAGTCTTCAAGCTTAACCAGAAAAGACATCCTGAAGATAAATTCTGGTCGTATGTGGGACTGGCGCGGGCCTACACAGCCGCCGGCGATAAGGAAAAAGCAATAAAGAACTGGGAGACCGTGCTGCAAAACGTTCCGGAGAGCCGGAAAGCGCAGATCCCAACATACGAAGCTGCGCTCAAAAAACTCAAAGAAGCGAGTTAAGAGCAGATCGGGCAACATGGTTTTTGAGATTTGGGGATCACCCGTTCACGGTGATCCCCCGATCCCCCAATTACCTGCGCTACTGCATCTCTTACTCGTAGGGTGCTCTGAGCCCGGCGATGCTCATTTTTTCAGGTATGAATCCACCCACCCATTCACGGTCTTGTACCAGAGCTCGCTGTTTTGCGGCTTCAGTACCCAGTGGCCTTCGTCGGGGAAGTAAAGCATTTTTGAAGGAATATTCAGCCGCTGCAGCGTGGTAAAGAGCTGGAAGCCCTCGGAGATGTCCAGCCTGTAATCAAGCTGCCCATGGACAACCAGCGTCGGCGTCTTGAACTGTGCCGCAAAAAGATGTGGCGACCATTTGCGGTAGCCTTCGCGATTGTTCCACGGTGTGTCGCCAAACTCCCACTCCGGGAACCACAGCTCTTCCGTGGTGCCGTAAGCGCTTTCCGTGTTGAACATCCCGTCATGCGATACCAGGCACTTGAATCGATTGGTATGCCCAAGGATCCAGTCAATCATGTAACCGCCATAGCTGGCGCCCAGCGCGCACTCGCGGTTTTTGTCGATGAACGGGTAGGTTTTCTCCGCGTAATCAAGTCCGTTCATCAGGTCGATGTACGGCTTGCCGCCCCAATCTTTGTTCACGCCATCCACAAAAGCCTGCCCGTATCCTGTGGAGCCGCGAGGATTGATCATGATCACCACGTATCCATCGGCGGCAAAAAGCTCAGCATTCCAACGGAATGACCATTCGTCGCCCCACTGGCCTTGCGGACCGCCATGGATAAGAAACTTGACCGGGTATTTCTCGTCTTTGCTGAACCGCGGCGGCTTTAATAAAAATCCCTGGACCTTGGTTCCACCTGCGCCGGCGAACCAGAAGGATTCAACCGGCTGCATTGCGACGTTCGCCAGTGTCGTATCGTTCAGGTGGCTGAGTTCCTCAGCCTTTTTGCTGTCGAGGTCCATCTTGTAAACTTCGTTGGGGGCTTGCACTGATAAGCGCGTGAATACCAGCGCTTTGCCATCGGCGGTGACGCTCAATTCATCGTTTGCGCCGCGCGTGATTTCCCGGATTGCATTGGAGCGTATGCCGGCAGCGGATACAGGTGCGTTTGCCGCGGCAATGTCAATCCGGTAGATCGGCGCTTCACCTTTATTCTCCGACGTGAAATAGACGTACTTCGAATCCGGCGACCACGCAATCGCTTCCACCCATTGATCAAAATTCTCCGTCAGGTTCCTGATCTCGCCGCCTTTGCGATCGTAAACAACCAGCCGGAATCGGTCACTTTCATAACCGGCCCGTTTTTGCATGCGCCATGCTAGCCACTTACCGTCGGGAGAATAAAGCGGAGTGGAATCGCCGCCAGGGCTGGTGCTGAGCTTTTTGGGCTCGCCGCCAGTGATGGGCACCACAAAAATGTCATTGTTTGTGCTGGTTGCGCCTACTTCGTCCCAGTTGCTGGTGTAAGCCAGTTCTTTCCCGTCCGGGGAAATTGCATAGGGATCCTGGCCGCCCAGGCTGAACGGAGGAACGTCATGGTCGCCCGGAGTCAGGTCTTTTGCCACTCCGCCCTCCGCCGGGACAACAAAAAGATGGCTCCGTTTGCCGGCACTGTAGTGGTTCCAGTGGCGGAACAGCAGATGCTCAAAAACAGTAGCTTTTACTTTGGAATTCGCGCGTTCCTGGTCGCTGAATTTGTTGCATGCATCGTCCGCGCATCCAGGAAAAACTTCAGAGGCAAAAACAATGTTTTTGCCGTCGGGTGACCAGATTGCGCCATCGGCTTCCGTGGAGATATTGGTTGTCTTCTTGGGCGTGCCGCTGGGCGTGCCTGAAGCCGAATCAAAGCCGCTAACCCAAACCTGTGAGCCGCCTTCGGCTGAACTCACGTAGAGATAGCTCTTGCCGTCGGGCGACCAGTGCCCACCACTCTCGCCCGCGGGCGTGCCGGGGAGTTGTCGCGCAGGGCCGCCCGCCATTGGGACCACCCAGAGATGGGAAGTCCGTTTATTCTCTTTCAGGTCCACATCCACGGCGGCAAACAGCACCCATTTGCCGTCTGGCGAAATCGTGGGGCCGCTAATGCGCTTCAAGGACATCATCTCCTCAAAGGTGAAAGGCTTTTTTGCGGTGGGCTGGGCGGAAAGCTGAACAAAAAAGCCGTCCATGAGTAAAATAGCCATGGCTGAAACGATCAAGAGCGTAAATCGGCGCATGCGGTCTCCTGAAAAGAGCAAGTTAGTGTAAAACCTTTTTGTGGTTTCAGGCCAGCATGCAATCATGCTCTCTGTTGTAAGTTGGCGGTTTTCAGCCCGCTATTTTTAAAGGAAAAGGAATGAATCTTCTTAACACCGCTCTGCGTATCCTCATATATGGGTTTGTACTTATCCCGGTGGCGCTGGTGGCGCAAACGAATTGCGACGAGGGAACAGGCCCCCTGAATCTTGCCCAGCCTCAAGGCATGACGCCACAACAAATTATTGAGAAATTTGGCGCCAAGGAAGAAATCTTTCGCGAGGCACTTAACAATTATGTTTATACCCAGGACATTACGGTGCAGGAGCTGGATGGCAGCACGGTAAGCGGCGAATTCCGGTTGGTCCAGGAAATCACGTACGATGACAAAGGCGGACGTATAGAGAACGTTACGTTCGCTCCGCAAAATACTTTGCGCCAGATGGGTCTAAGCCGTGAGGATTACGAGGATTTTCGCTACAAGATGGCATTTGTCCTTACCACCTCCGATCTTCCGCAGTACAACTTGCTTTACGTTGGACAGCAGCGCCAGGATGAAGTCGAGACGTATGTTTTCGATATCGCGCCCAAGACGATCGTCAAAGGGCAGCGCTATTTCCAGGGACGCATCTGGGTTGATAATCATGACCTGCAGATTGTGAAGAGCTGCGGCAAAACCGTGCCGGATACAATTGCCAACAAGAAAAACAAAAATGTGCAGGAGAACCTCTCGCCGAAATTCGTGACTTATCGCGAGCAGATTGACGGCAAGTATTGGTTCCCGACTTATATACGTGCCGACGACACGCTGCATTTCCGCACCGGTGACGTTCATATGCGCGAGATCATTAAGCTGACCAATTACAAGCGCTTCGGCTCCAAAACCAAGATCATCTTTAAGGGCGAAGCGAAAGAAGATCCGAAAGATAATCCCAAAGACAGCTCAAAGACCCCGGACAAAAAGCCGTAGCAAAGCTGCCAACGCTTAATACCAAAGAGCCATTCGCGTCAGCCGGGTGGCTCTTTGTTTTTATTTGTTAAAGCGCCGGTTCAAATGCGTCCCTCAGTGTGAGCTTGGCATCCAAAGAAAGTAGAACTCCAGAAGGAAATTTAATATGAGGCTGCTCAAACTCACGTCGCATGTGTGGGTGACGATCTTTGCCCTCGCAATCCTTGCGCTCGCGTCCCCGCTGGCTTTAACGGCAGAAACAAATTGCGAGGAAGGCAATGGTCCCCTGAATTCGGCGCAACCCAAAAATATCAGCGTACCGGACTTGATCCAGAAGTTTGCGGCGCGGGAAGCCATCTTTAAGGAAGCCCGCAACCACTACACCTACACGCAAGAGGTCTCTGTGGAAACGCTGGACGGCGGAACCGTTGATGGACAGTTCAAGGAGACAACGGATGTTCTCTATGACGATCAGGGGAAGCGCATTGAAAACGTTACCTATGCGCCCATGAATACACTGACGCGCGTGATGCTGACCAAGGAAGACTTCGACGATTTCCGCAACCATCTGCCGTTTGTGCTGACCACGGAAGACCTGCCGCAGTACAACATTCTTTATGCCGGCCAGCAGCACGTGGACGAATTGGATACATACGTTTTTGACGTCGCGCCAAAAAAGGTGGAGAAAGAAGGCGGGCCGCGCTTTTTTCAGGGACGTATCTGGGTGGACAATCGCGATTTTCAGATCGTGAAGACCTGCGGCAAGAACGTTCCAGATACTCACAAGAAAGACAAGGAAAATCTAAGCCCCAAATTCGTGACCTATCGCGAACAAGTGGACGGACAATACTGGTTCCCAACTTTCACGCGGGCCGATGATATGCTGCACTTCAAGAGCGGCGACGTGCATATCCGCGAAACATTGAAATACACCAATTACAAGCGCTTTGGCGTGAAAACCCGGATCATTTACAACGGACAGCCGATTAAGAATGAATCGCAGCCGAAATAGAGCTTCTGAAATCCCGAGCAGAGCGAGGGAACCCTATTGCCGAGAAGAAGCTCAGGTAGTGACGATTCAACAATCGTAAATAGTGAAAGGGCGTAAAGCATTCCCGAGATGCAGGGTGCTCTGACTTTTCGCGCCTAATGATCCGAAAATGGGTAGGGATCCCTCGCTTCGCTCGGGACGTAGAAAATCCTAGTGATGCAGCAGCCACATAAACCAGCCGGCAACGAACAACCCGCCCAGAGCCATGGCAAAGCAATAAGCGCCGTACCGGACCATCTCATTTGGAGTGTTGCGCTGGGTGATGCCAAACACGATGGAAAAGAAGAATGCAAACAGCGTGGCGGCGGTAAAGTGAGAGAGTTGCAGTGCCAGCATCATTGTTTCTTTCCAATTGCGATGTGGTATGCGTCCACCGCAGCCATGATGTTCAAGAGGCCAGCCACAACAATGAATTTTGTTCCATAGTCGGCCACGGCCGACGTGATTGAAGTGCCGCCCCAGTCAAAGATCCGCGCCATAAAATAAAACGCCCCAGAGCCAAGATCGCCGATGAAGCCCAGGATATCCAGCAAGTCGCCCGTGTTCGGCTGGTAGACTTTGCCCTGCATTGCCAATCCAAAGGCAAACATCCCCGCCACGGAAGCCATCAGCAGCAGGCCGCGAATCCAGCATTTCTGGACCAAATGGCCCGCGCCGGGAATTAGCCATCCAATCAGCGGAGCCATGGCCGCCATTCCGGTGAAGGGAACTGCCGCGGTTGTGGGTTGCGCGTCCGGTGTAGTGGTTTCTGTTTTCGCCATCAAATAATGACCAGTTCGTTCTGTATTTTACCTGTTACTTCGGCCGCGCCGTTGCGTGTGAGCACGTTCACTTCGCTGCGCACGCCAAATTCCGGCAGATATATCCCCGGCTCAATGGAAAAGCAGGTGTTCGGGATAATTTCCCGGTCGTCCTTGGTTTCAAGATTGTCCATGTTGGCGCCATTGCCATGCACGTTCACGCCGATGGAATGCCCCGTGCGGTGCGTAAAATATTGCGCGTAGCCGGCGGTATTGATGTGCTCACGCGTGGCCTGGTCAACTTCCCATCCGGCAATACGCCGCTTACCGGCGAAGGCTTCCACCACTTTTTTAATGCCCGCATCGCGCGCCCCGCTCACAATGTTAAAAATCTCAACGTGTTTTTCCGATGGCGTACCCAGTACTCCGGTCCACGTGATGTCGTAATAGGTAGCGTTCGGGATTTTCTTTTTCGCCCAGATATCCAGCAGCACAAAGTCGCCGTCCTTAATCGCCGAAGAAGTTTCTGGGCTCGGGCCGTAATGCGGATCGCCGCTGTGGGCATTCACCGCCACAACCGGCAGGTCTTCCGTGATCAGGTCCTCGCGCCGAAAAGCCTCAGCCAGCCACTGCTGAATCTCGTATTCCGTAGTCCCGCCATTCCGGACGCGCCGGCCAATCTCCTTGAAGCACTCTGGAACAATGGCGTCAATGGCGTCACGAGCGGCAAAATGGCTGGCGATCTGCTCGTCGCTCCAGGCAGCTTCAAAGCGCGCCACTAGGTCGCCGGAGCTTACAATCTCTTTGCCAAAGCTGCGGACCAGCTCCACCGTGCCCGCGTCCACCAGGCCAATATAGGGAATGAGGTTGTTGGGCGAATACTGCATTGCGACGGTACGATGGCGCACCAGCATGGCCTGCAAGTTGTCCCAAAGCTCGCGCCATGAAGAATACTCGCGCTTAGCGCCCGGAACAGTATCCAGGCGTCCGGCTTCAATCCGGTGTACCAGCTTGGTTGGTTCGCCTTCACGGGGAATAATGTAAAACCAGCGGCGCGTAACCATCTGGCCTTCAGGCAGGCCCAGCACTTTGTAAGCAATGGGATCGCGATGGTGATGGTCATAAAACAGCCATGCATCGATATTGCGCTCATGCAGGGCTGACTGAATAGCTTTCAAATCCATAAGTGGTTCTTCTATTTAAACACAGTCGCCCTGGAAGTTGGCTGACGCTCCAGCCCACGTCATGGTTTTTGAGTTCCGATCCCGGGGATTTTTAGCCTGTGCCCATGTCTCTCAACCAGCCGCCCATCGCTATCAACTCATTTTCTCGCCTCGTATCTTTGAAATCAGCTTGCACTTAGCTTTCCTCAGCAATTTCCCGCAATCCTTGCTGTCTCGACCGTTCTAATGCAGACGGCTCTTAGGGATGCGTGTTTCTACCCGGTTCATGTATCCTTTACTTTCTTTCAATTTGGGCGAGGAGATTCAATGAGGGCAGGCGGGTTCAAGGCCTTTTTCAGCGGAATAGCGTTTCTAGCGGTGTGTGCGGCCGGCTTTTTGAGCGGGTGCGCCAGCGGACACAAGCAGTTTCTATATGTGGCGGGCCCAGGCACCAATGAGACTTTTGAGTTCCGCGTGCAGGCCGATGGATCGCTGGCCCCTTTGGGCACGCCGAATTTTCCTGTCGGATCAAATCCGGTGGCGCTGAAGCCGCATACTTCCGGGGATTTCCTTTATATAGCCGATTTTTCCGGCAATGACGTTACCCTGCTGGACATTAACCAGAGCAGCGGAAATCTTTCCGTGCCGGTGAGCGTCAGCATTGTTAATCCGGTGAATCCACCCAACATTTTTGCCACAGATAAAGGGCCGATTTCCCTGGCCATGTCGCCCACGGCTCCGTTCCTGTTTGCCGTCACCCAGACCGCCGGCAACATCACCGGTTACACCGTTGATCCGGGTACGGGGAGTCTGGGAGTGGTTGCCGGTTCGCCGTTTCCAATTGTGCCGGCGTCGCATCCTTCGTCCGCGGCGATTTCACCCACGGGCAACTTTCTGTTTGTGGCCAATGGCACGGAAGGCACCATCGCGGTGTTTAGCGTCGGCGGAAATGGAGTGCTGACGCAGACAGGATTGCCGACCTCAGTGGGCGCGGGCGCCACGCCGACTTCAATCGCGGTGGACCATTCCGGCCGCTTTCTTTACGTGACCGATCCAGCGCACAACGCGGTGCTGGGATTCTCGATTCAGACCGGGGGAGTGCTTACCCCGATCAGCGGCTCGCCGTTTCTCGCGGGCGCAGCGCCCGTTGGACTAGGTATTGATCCGCAGAGCGCGCTTCTGTTTGTCGCTAACAGCGGATCCAATAACGTCTCTGCCTATGCGATTGACTCCAGCAACGGCGTGCTGGGCCAGGTGACCGGATCTCCCTTTGCTACCGGAGGCGTTGGACCTTCAGCGGTTGCCGTGGATGCAGACACTTCTTTCGCGTACGTAACGGAGCAGGGAAGCCACGACGTTGCGGCCTTTAGCATTGCATCGAACGGCGCGCTCCAGCCCGTGAAGGGATCGCCCTTTGGCGTGGCCACAGCGCCCACGGCGATAACCGTGGTGCGGCGGTAAGAAGTTTCTACCGCGAGTGCCATCCAGCCTATGCACTGTTGGTGCTTGTGCCCGATTTTCAAAGCGTGCTAAACAAGCCAGTACGATGGAATCGGTGTACCAGAATGAAGCCGAGGTTAGCGAAGTTGAGCTAACGCCGCAGGACCAGCTCCGTCTGCAATGGCAGCAGCAACCCGGCGCTATCCCGCTACTCCGCCAGAAAAACGTGATCGACCAGAACGCCGAGCTTCTACCGTATGCTGCGGTTGCGGGACTACGCGGCTGGATTTCCCCCGGCGCATTTGCGCTGCAAGGCCTGGTGCTGATCGCAGTCATCGTCGCCGGACTGAATTGGCTCACAACCCGCCATTCAGGCAAGCTGGAAGATGAAATCACGGCATTGCAGGCCAGCTCAAAGGTGGAGATCAAGCGCCAGGAAGAAATTATTTCAGCCACTCAGGCCGAGATCAGAAGAATCTCCAATTCCCCGAACTCTACTTTTAAACTGCACATTTCCGCAACGCCGCTCAGCCGCGAGCAAGCGCTCACCGCCCTCAACAGTTCGCTGGAGGAATCGCGCAGCTCTGAAGAGCAGTACAAAGAACAGATGACAGCTCGGGAGCGTAATCTTCGCGCGCGCCAGAGCACCATGGCTATCGTAAATTCCGGGAGCCCGCTTATTTTTTCCTTGGCGCTGTTCCTGGCCGCCGGTCTGTTCAGCCACGGCGCACAGAGAGAGTTTCCGCGCAATCGGCACGCGCGCAATCTGGCCGACTATTATCTTTACTTCATCACCGCGGAAGGCCTTTGGCCCAATCTGGTGCTGCTGGGATTTTTGTTTGTGGCATTGAGCGGCAGTGACTATGGACTGAGCGGGCTATTCTCCAGTGTTGGGCCGATCTTCTGGGTAGTCTTCTGGATCGGCTTCTACGGCCTGCTGCTGCACTTGTTTATGCAGACGGCTCGCGGTCTTTATCGGGCCATGCAGGCGCGTCCGCCTGCCGCTGAATGGGGATTCGACAATCGACTGCTCTTCCGTATCCACAATAGCTTTTTTATTGTCTTTGCCGGACTGGAAGCTGTGTTTCTCGCGCTGTGTTATGCGTTTTACTTCCTGCAGAACCGCGCCGCTTAGGCTGAAGTAGCCGCGAACTCACGTCGCTGGAAAGCAATCTCGTTGCCTTTATTTCAATCGCGGTTTTTCGCGTGATTCGCGGCTAAAGTTCCTCTGCGGCTTTTTGCAGCAATTCCCATGCTTCCTGCACGTCATCCCATTTCGTTTCCAGATGCCCGATTGCCAGCCTCAGCGTGAGTTTTCCATTCAGCACCGTGCTGGCAATGAACATGCGCCCTGAAGCATTCACTTTTTCAAGGATCGCGCGGTTCTCGTCGTCGGAACCTTTATAGCGGAAGCAGACGACAGACAACGGCACGGGAGCTGTGCGTTCGAATTTCGGATGCGCGTCCACCAGCGTCGCGAAATCTTTGGCCCACTGGATGTGCGAACGCAGCATGGCTTCAATCCGCTCGCGCCCAAAGTAGCGCATCACAAACCACAGCTTGAGCGCGCGGAAACGATGGCCCAGCGGCACGCCGTAATCCATCAGGTTATGCGCGCGGGGATCGTCCTGCGTCTTCAGGTAATCCGGCGTAAGGGAAAACGCGCGCCGCAGAATGTCCGGACGTCGCGTGTAAAACGCGCTCAGATCGATAGGGGTAAGCAGCCATTTGTGAGCATTAAACACCAGAGAATGCGCGCGCTCCACTCCGGCCATAATGTGCCTTTGTTCCGGCAGGATCGCAGCCGCACCGGCATAAGCGCAATCCACATGCAGCCACAAGCCATGTTTCTCTGCGACCTCAGCGATCTGCGGTACTGGGTCAATGCTGGTGGAAGAAGTTGTGCCAACAGTCGCAACCACGCAGAACGGCCGCTTGCCCGCGCGCTTGTCTTCTTCCACCATCTTTGCCAGCACGTCGGCCCGCATGCGAAATTCCGCGTCTGACGGCACTTTGCGAATGTTCTTCTGGCCCACGCCGACGGCAATCGCGCCTTTCTCAATCGACATATGCGACTGGTCTGACGTGTATAACACCAGATCATTGCGGCTTCCCTCGGTCCGCGCTTCCGGATCGATCAGTTCACGCGCGCACACCACGGCATGCATGCTGCTGGTGGAAGCCGTGTCATAGACGATGCCAAACCAACCTTCAGGCACGCCGATCCATTGCCGCAGCCAGTCCAGCGCGCGCTGCTCCAGTTCTGCCACCGCTGGAGAAGTTTTCCAGTGCAAGCCGTTGGTGTTGAGCGCCGCGGCAAGCATCTCACCCAGAATCGCCGGTGTTGAACCGGTGCAGGCAAAGTAAGCAAAGAAGCGGGGATGGTTCCACTGCGTTACTGCAGGCATCACCACCCGATCAAAGTCGCGCAGGATCGCGTCAAAGGATTCGCCCTTTTCCGGCGCCGATTTCGGCAACGCATCCAGCAGATCGCCGGGCTTTGTCTGCGCCAGCACCGGCATTTCCGCCACATTGGTCAGGTACTCGGCGATCCAGTCAACGGTTTCGTGTCCGGCACGCCGGAAATCTTCTACATACGCCTGCCAGTCGGTTTTTTGCTGCGCCGCTGCCGCATCTTTAGAATCAATGGTTTTGCTCATGTTTAGCCTTTTACCGTGGCCTTTAGCCGTTAGCCTTTAGCCAATGCGGTGTCACACAACATGCAAGAGCTAAAGGCTAAGAGCTAAGGGCTGGAAGCTGCCTTACATTAACTTTCTTGACAACAGCTGAAAACCTAGACTACTATCCGTTGAGCATGCACGCCAGCCGATTTACTTTCGTGTTTACTTACCGCTACCAATTTACGGGTAGCGGCGACGCGGATCTGTGCTGACCATGCAATAAGAAGTTAGTCATCATAAATCACCGCAAGCCGCGATCCCCAAAGGGTCGCGGTTTTTGCTTTTGGTAGTTGGTCAGTTTGAAAACTGGCCAAAAGCCAGTATCAGCGTCTAGCGATTCGCTCGCGAATCGCGGGCCTTTAGGCAGACGTTCATCGCGTTGCTGGGGCCAGTGCGCGTCGGTGTTGCGCGTTGCTGGGGGCAAGTAGCGATGAACCTGAGTTAACAAACTGAACCAATACTTTTGTGCTTTAGGAGCTTTTTATGGATTTGCAAAACGGCACCGGCCTCAAAACGCTCGATGACTGGCGTCGCCAAATTGACGGGCTCGATGCCGAACTGCTTCGTCTGCTCAATCAGCGTGCCGCCATCGCCTGTGAAATTGCCTTGATCAAGGTGGCCTCGGGCCTGCCCGCATACGATGGCAATCGAGAGCGTCAAGTCCTGGCCCGCGTGGTGGAAAAGAACACCGGCCCGCTCGATCAGCAGAGTGTCACGGACATTTTCGCTGGCATCATCCGCGAAACTCGCCGTTTGGGCACGCAATGCATGCAGGAGCAGAACGGTCGTTCGGCCATAACAGTTCAGGAACAATAGTGGAGCGCAGGCGCCCTCGCCTGCGATAGAAAATTTCGATTTCGAGCTAGTAGCTAAAAGCCAAAAGCCAGCGGCTAGAAGCTAGTGTAGCTAATAAGGGAGTCATCCAAAATGGTCATCAATATGGCGGCAGGTTCGTCGGAAGCACAACTTCAACACGTAATTGAGCGCGTGATCGAATGCGGTTTTCAGCCGCATGTCACTCGCGGCGCGGAGCGGGCCATTGTGGCCGCGGTCGGCTCCGGGGGGTCGCGCATGGCCCTGGAGGCGCTCAAGGCCGCGCCTGGGGTGGAAGACGTTGTGCCAATCGCGCATCCGTTCAAGCTGGTCAGCAAGCAAACCAAGAGCGGGCGCACGCAGGTTGACGTTGGCGGGGTCACTATTGGCGGTGAAGAAGCCGTGGTGATTGCCGGGCCATGTTCGGTGGAATCGCGCGAGCAACTTTTTTCCACGGCGCATGCCATCAAGGCTGCCGGCGCTACGCTGCTCAGGGGCGGGGCTTACAAGCCCCGCACCTCGCCATACGATTTTCAGGGACTGGGCATTGAAGCCCTGCGTCTGCTGCGCGAAGTCCGTGAACAAGTGGGCTTGCCCGTGGTCACCGAAGTGATGAGCACCAATGATATTCAGCTCATTTGCGACCATGCCGACATGCTTCAGGTGGGCGCGCGCAACATGCAGAATTACGATCTGCTGCGCCAGCTTGCGAAAGCCAAAAAGCCGATCCTGCTCAAGCGCGGCCCTTCGGCCAACGTAAAAGAGTGGCTGCTGGCAGCGGAATATCTGTTGGCCGGCGGCAATGACAATGTGGTGCTCTGCGAACGCGGCATCAAGACCTTTGAAAGCGAGATGACGCGCAACACACTCGATCTTGCCGCCGTTGCTCTGGTGCGCGAACTATCGCACCTTCCCGTGTTGGCCGATCCCTCGCATGGCACCGGCAAGCGCGAGCTGATCGCTCCAGCCAGCCGAGCGGCTCTGGCCATCGGCGCCGATGGACTAATTATCGAAGTGCATCCGTGTCCGGAACGTGCATTGTCGGACGGAGCGCAATCGCTGAATCTGGACGAATTCGCAAAATTGATGAAGGGGTTGTCCGCGCCCATTCGAAGCGTGGCGGGGTGTATGGCGGCAGTTTAGAGGGATGCAAAGAATCGCGGTTTACTTTCTTCCACTCAGGATTGCTGCGATCACGCGGGGATTACGGCTTCCGTGGAGCACGGCAATGACAAGGAGGGGCTTTTCTTCAGGCGCGTAGGCGATAATGTAATTGCGTACAGTCTGGAAGCGCAACGGAAGTGAGGTGAGATCCGGTCGTTTGTGACTTTGATGTGGGAAGGGCACAAGTTTGCGGATGGAATCCAGTATCTCCTCGCGCACACGCCTTGCGGCAATAGGATTTTCCTCCGCAATATATTCCCAGATATCGATGATGTCCCGCGCTGCTTCAGGGTGGAGCTTAAAGCCCTGATCTGAAGTCATTTCAAATTGCGCTTCTTGAGGAGTTCATCTTCGCGCTTGCGCAGGTTAGCAAAGAAGGCTTCGCCATCGATGGGCGCCACCCGGCCACTCTTGATGTCGGCATAGCGGCTATCGAGCATTTCCTGGGCTTCCGTCAGCTCTTGCAAATACCCTGCCATGGCGTCTTCCACGAGCTCATCGGTCGCGCGCCCGCTTTTTGAGGCAAGTTCGGCAAGACGGGAGGCCGTTTCAGGTTTGAAGTGTACTTCCATGCTTGTCAGTTTAAGGACGTAAGATGGCTCTGTCAAAAGGTTTTGCCACCGGAAGGGTAAGGGGTGCCGCCTGAAATCAGCAGGATTTTCAACCACATACAACCAACATCGATTGCGGTGTATGCCTTACGCGAACGGCAGCTTTGCAATTCGTTAATTTGTGAGCGGTCGAATAAGAAATGGTTCGTCACTTACCGCAACTCCCAAACCTCCACCATGCCGCTGCTGTCTCCCAGCGCAACCAGCTTGCCGTCCTGCGAGACGGCCAACGCCTTGATGCTTGTCATATCCGTGGCAAATGCCCGCGGTTCGGCAGCATTTGCAGAAACAACGCCGGCAATGCCGTCATTGTTGGCGATGACGAAGCCGTCGCCGGTTGGCGCAGCCGCATATACAATGCCCACGCCCAGGTTAGGCAGAGAGAGATTCTTCCCTTCCCGGTTTCCGCTCGAATATAACGCCCCACCCAGTGAGGACCATCGCGCCATCATCTTGCCGTCGCGCGAAGGCAGGCATTTGTCTGGCACGCTGCAACCGGGAAAGGTTCCCAGCTCACGTCCTGTTTCCAGCTCACGCACGCTGAATCCGTTCGCCGTTTTTGCCATCGTCAGCCACGCGCCTTCCGGAGAAAGTTCCACAACTGACCCTGTGCCCGAATGCACGACGCGATTTCCGCTCACGTCCCACACGGCGGCCTTTTCGTCGCCCGCCACTCCAAGCATGTCGTTCGGTCCAAACACCATGGATCTCACTTTGCTGGTTTCCAGCTTGCGTGTAACCGCCCCTGTGGCAACGTCCCATATTTCGACGTCACCGTAGTGTTCCGTGGCAACGATGCTTCCAGATTTTGAGACCGCAATCGCGTCAGTGGAGTAATCCGCATGCATGGCGGCCACAGGCTTTCCCGTCGCAAGATCAAAGACCGTAATTGGCGAAGGAGGTGTTCCCCCATCGAGAGGGCGGCGCGACGCTTGCGCCACGGCCAGCCGGCTGCCGTCGCCGGAAAACGCCATGGCGGAAACCTCAGCGTATTCCTTCCACTTGAGCCGCATCTTGAAGCGCGCAACCTTCTGATCCAGCACCAGGCGCAGCCACCGGACAAAGATTTCTGTCGGCAGCTTGCCCACGCCCGCGCCCCGGTTGTATTTCACCTGCGGAGGCATCTCTCCATCCAAAGTGTGGCCCATGAAATAGACTTTGTGGTCTGAGAGGCGCACCAGGATTGTGCCCCAGGAGGGTGCATATCCAGGCTCGCCGGAGTCGTAATGCCCCATCTCGACTCGTGACTCAATCACACACACCAGAGTGCGGGCGCTGGCCGGCGCGGCGGCCTCCAATCCGGGCACACGAATCGCTGGATTGTGCGCCCAAGGCGCTTTGCTTTCTTCGCGGTGAAAAAGAATGGTGACGGGCGCCTCCGGCCATCCATCGGTAACCTCGCCGGCAGCATACGGCTTGTCGCAGATCTTTGCTGCCGCCGCTGAAACCGCGCCGCCGGCTGGCGCTGCCTTTTTTGCCTGGCCCCAGGCGAGAGTCGCCGTCAACAGGCATAAGCACGCATACATCTTCTTCATCAATTTTCCTCGTTTTCGGGTGAAGCCATTGTGCAGTACAAGTCCGCCGGGTGGAAGTGTTTTGTTTGGTCTTCTCCGTGTCTCTGTGCCTCTGTGGTAGGTTTTAGCCTATGCCAGTCATCATCTGCATGCTCCGTGGCGTGAACGTGGGCGGCCGCAACATGATCAAAATGGACGCGCTCAAGGCGCTCTGCGTCGGGCTGAAACTGAAAGGCCCGCAAACCTATGTCCAGAGCGGCAATGTCATCTTCAGCAGCGGCGAAAAAGATCTGACGAAACTTGCCAAGCGGATACAGGATGCAATTGAAAAGGCCGTTGTTTTCCGGCCCGGCGTGGTGCTGCGCACCCTGGCGGAATTGCAGGAACTAGTTGCGCGGAACCCCTTCGCCAAACGTAGCGGCATCGAACCCGGCAAGCTGCTGGTGAACTTTCTTGCCGACGATCCCGGCAAAGAAGCTCGGGAAAAAGTGTTGGCCATCAAGGTCGGCCCGGAAGAGCTGCATCTCATCGGACGGGAAGCATTTATCTATTTCCCGAATGGCCAGGGCCGATCTAAGTTTCCCTGGCCTGCCATTGAGCGTACTCTTGGAACGTCAGGTACCGGCCGTAACTGGAACACTGTGACCAAAATGCTGGAAATTGCGGAAAAAATGGAAGCACAATCCTAGAGCCCTACTTTTCTTCCCGGCCACATTCCCCCTTCAGACTGAATGGCCATTCAGTGTATCCTGTATCCACTTCGTAAGGGCGCATGATCTTCGCTGAAGGGGCGCGTACATGAGCACCATTACTGCTGCGTCGAGCATAAGCACGCCAGCCACTTTGTCGCGAGCGGAAGCCGTGCCGTGGCTGGTCTGGGCCAACGTGATTGCCTCCATGTGCATTTCCACTGGGCTTTACTGGGACATTTCCTGGCATGAAACCATTGGCCGTGACAGCTTCTGGACACCCGCGCATCTGCTGATCCAGTTCGGCGCGGTGATGGGCGCTTTTGGCTCTGCCGTGGTCATCATGCGGACCACTTTCGGCGGCGATACCAATGCCTTTATAAGAGACGACCGTCGCAATTCTGTAAACGTGCTTGGATTTCGTGCGCCGCTGGGTGCGTTCATCGCGGCCTGGGGCGGCGGCGCCATGCTTACCTCCGCGCCCTTCGATAATTGGTGGCATGAAGCTTATGGGCTCGACGTAAAAATCATCAGTCCGCCGCATATGCTGCTGGCTCTGGGCATTGCCGGAATCATGTGGGGCGGAGCGATTCTGGGAGCGTCATACCTGAACCGCGCCGAGGGCGAGCAGCGCATCAAGCTGCAGCGAGTCGTGTTGCTGATGGGCGGATTCATCGTAATTCAGACCATGACGCTCAAGCTGGAATATACGAATCGCGTTCTGTTGCACAGCGCCATTTCTTATATGGTAATGGGAATTGGCACGCTGCTTTTGATGGAAGGGCTGGCGCGCGTTGCCGGACATCGTTGGGCGCGCACCATCATGACAGGCATTTACTCGGCCTTTGTCTTGGTCCTCATGTGGGTGTTACCACTCTTTCCCGCGCATCCCAAACTTGGCCCGGTATACCAGGACATCACGCACATGGTGCCGCTGCCGTTTCCCATCCTGCTGATCGTCCCTGCGTTCTTTCTCGACTTGCTATTGCCATTGTTCAAAGACGCACCCAAGTGGCAGTACGCGATCTTTGGCGGCCTGGCATTTCTGGCGATTCTTATTGCGGTGGAGTGGCCCTTCGCGACGTTCTTGATGTCATCCATGGCGCGGAACAGATTTTTTTCCACCACTGATTTTCCTTACTTCGCGCTGCCTACCTCGCCCACTGTTAATCACGTTTTTGTGCCATGGGAACGGACTCCGGGTGAATTCTGGCGCAACATGGGCCTGGGATTTCTATTCTCCGTGGCCAGCATGTGGGCCGGCATTTACTGGGGCAATTGGTTGAAAAAGGTGAGACGGTAGCTTTTCTGAAATCCCGAACCCGCGTTTCTTGGTAAGGGAGCCCCATCATTAACCCAAGCGGGTGGGGGAGCAGTTTTGCTATCGCAGTCTTGAAGGGAATAGGGATCCCTCAGCGCAATAGCGCGTTCGGGATTTCACAAAAGAATCATGAAGAAGCTTCTTCCATTTATCTTTTTGCTTTTGCCACTGGCAGGGACTGCCCACGTCAACAGCCCGGACGTTTACTATGACGGCTACGCCGGGACGTATCATCTGCTGGTTACGTTACGACCGCCGGCGGTGGTGCCGGGTGTGGCGCAAGTGCAAATTCGTAGCGTAGGGAGCGATGTAAGCGAAATAAAAATTCTGCCGTTGCGAATGATCGGCGTGGGCGCAAAGATGGCGCCGCTGCCTGATCCGGCCAAACGGTCGGCAGACGATCCTCAGCTTTTCACCGGCAGTCTGTGGATCATGGTGCGCGGCTCCTGGAAAGTACAGATCGAGGTAACAGGACAAAAGGGCGTCGCACAGCTCGACGTGCCTCTGCCCGCAGTCTCCACCAGTTCACAATCAATGCACGCTGGGCTTGGAATCCTGCTGGCGTTTCTCGGGCTGGCGCTGGCCGCGGGATTGATCGGCATTATTGTGGCCGCGATGCGTGATGCGGAATTGCATGCCGAGGAATGTCCTGCGGCCGCGCAAGCTCGCCGTGGGCGCATCGGTATGGCCGTTGCCACCGCAATCGTGCTTGCGGCGTTCATCATGGGTAATCAATGGTGGGGAAGTGAAGCCAGCGCCAATGATCGGCTGAACTACCGGATTCCCAACATGCAGCCTTCGCTCACGGCGGGAAGCATTTTGCGGCTGCATCTTGATAATCCTAATGAAGCTGAGCCAACGCGCTTTCGCACGGAGCAGCCGGACCGCATCCGCCTGGATGATCTCATCCCGGATCACGGCCATCTGATGCATCTCTTTATTGTGCGCATACCGGATATGAAAGCCTTCTGGCACCTGCATCCGGACCAGACGCAGCCCGGAGATTTCGCCGTGAACTTGCCCATCATGCCGGAAGGCCAGTACAAGCTTTATGCCGATATCGTTCATCATACCGGCTTTCCAGAAACGCAAGTTGCCACCGTGAATCTTCCAGCCGTGACGGGCGAGGCGCTGACTGGCGACGATTCTGGCTCCTTGGATCTGGCTCCCACAGATAAAGTTGCGCAGCTTTCCGGCGGCTATCGCATGGTGTGGCTGCGCGACGGGCTTTCCTCGAAAGATATTTCCTCAAAAGATCGTCCCTTCAAGGCCAATCAGCCTTACTGGTTCCGCTTTCGCGTGGAAGACAAAGACGGCAAGCCGGCCGCCGATCTTGAGCCCTATATGGGCATGGCCGCCCACGCGGTATTTTTAAGCACTGATGGAAATGTTTTCGCGCATGTCCATCCCGCAGGTTCGGTTTCAATGGCCGCCGTTAACCTAGCCGAAGGCAGCAGTGCGAAATCAAACATGGCAACCATGGACCATGCCGCACCTTCAGCAGAAGTTACCTTCCCTTATGGCTTCCCCAAGCCGGGTGACTATCGGATTTTTGTGCAGATAAAAAGAGCAGGAAAGATTGAGACAGGTGAGTTTGTAGCCGAGGCAGAGTAAAACAAACCTTTGAAACACAGTGGAAAGGAGGAAGCAGAGGGAATGAAAATCTGTAGTAACGCCGAAAATTTTCCCAAAAATTCCAAATTATCGGATGTTGCTAACAGACTCGGGAACCCGAAGCCTTTACTTCCTCTGATTCATCCCCTCCGTGTTTCAAAGGTTCTTCTCTTTTTGCCAACCGACCATTCCCAAGCGTACAATTCTCTCGAAATGTCTGGCTTCTTCCACGGCTTTACTTGACGGCGCGTCCACTAAACCTCCGGTCGGACGTTCTCTACCCACATCTCTGAATTAGCCGAAAAGGAAGAACCTTATGCTTCGTTCCATGCTGCGCGTAATTTCTGCTGTCTCGCTTTTGCTGTTGTGTGCTGTTTGCGCTCTGGCCCAAACGAAATCGCGCCACTTTGAGCTGAATTACTCTTTCACGGTTCGCATCACAGATTCGGGCAAACCGCTTGATGTCTGGTTCCCCATGGCCCAGTCGGACCAATTTCAGCAGGTGAAAGTGCTTTCCAAGAGCGGCGATCTCAAGCTCAAAGAAACCACTGATCCCGAATACGGCAACAAGATGTTCTACGCTCACACGGACAAGGCCACTCAGCCCGAATATCATTTCACCGTCAAATATGATGTGGTGCGGCTGGAGCATCTGGCAGAGGTCTCGCTCAAGCATCCGGCATCGGATAGAAGCCTTCAACGCTTCCTGCAAGCAGACAAGCTTGTGCCCATTACCGGCAAGCCTGCGGAACTGGCAGCAGCCCAGGTAAAGCCGGGCATGTCTGATCTCGACAAAGGCCGCGCTTTCTACGATTACACCTTCTCCACCATGAGATATGACAAGACCGGCACCGGCTGGGGACGCGGCGACACGCTCTGGGCCTGTGACGCCAAACATGGCAATTGCACGGATTTCCATTCCGTCTTTATCTCCATGGCGCGTTCGCAGAAGATCCCTGCGCGCTTTGAAATGGGATTGTCATTGCCGGAAGGCCAGAATGCCGGCCAGATTGTCGGTTACCACTGCTGGGCTGAGTTTTATACGCGCGATCGGGGCTGGTTCCCTGTCGACATTTCTGAAGCCTGGAAGCATCAGGAGAAAAAAGACTACTTTTTCGGCGCTCATGACGTGAATCGGGTGCAGTTCAGCGTGGGACGCGACGTGCAACTGAGCCCGGCCCAACACGGTGATCGCGTGAATTACCTGATTTTTCCTTATGTTGAGTTAGGCGGAGAGCCCTACCCGAACGTGGCTAATGCAATCTCATTTAGCGACATCCCCGGTTCTCGGGACGCGACGCGCGCTGCAAGATAATCGCAAAAAGAGCCATTTCCATAGCGGTTCGGATGAATTCCCACTTCCGGACCGCCCTTTTTCCTTCGCTAGAGCGTTATCTACCAAGTTTAAGATGTACTGCCCGTTTTCTTCCAAATTTGGAAGTCCTATATCTGGAAGCTGTTGCACTTCCTTGTACATAAGTATGTACAAGTAGGCAATTATGGTGTGAAATTGACACGCGAGTTCAAGCCACCATTTGGTTCCTGAGTTGCGAGAAAATCACGGGACCGGAATTATCACCTTGATGGGCCGATAAACGAAGAAGCAGAGGAGAAAAAGCTCAATGAGATTGTTACAGAAGATGAGTTTCGTGGTGCTGGCCTCTGGGCTGGCGTTGGGCCAGGCAACCGCAACGAATAGCGGCTCTGCCGGGACCGGGTCAGTTGCAGACGAGCTGAAAGCGTTACGCGAAGCTATCAGCCAGCAGCAAAAGCAAATTTCCCAGCAACAACAACAGATCCAGACTCTGGAACAGCAACTGGAAAACAAGACGTCTGGCATACCCCACGTGGCCGATGCATCCATGCGCACAGTGCCGGTCCCGGTAAAAGCCACTGTGGTGCAGGAAACAGAAAAACCGAAAGAGTCTCCACTTTCCTTCCGCATTGGCAGCACCGATTTTACCCCTGGTGGCTTCGTGGATTTTGAGAACATTTTCCGCACCACCAACACGGGAAACGTAACTGCAACCAACTTCTGGGCCATTCCGTTCAGCAACTCTGCGGCTGGTCATCTTACTGAGTACCGCTCCACCGGGCAATATTCCCGAATCAATTTGAAAGTAAACGGAAAATACGGTGAGAACAATGTTACAGGCTACGTAGAAGCTGATTTCAACGGCAATGATGCCACGAACGTATTTGTAACATCCAACCCCCACACCATGAGGGTCAGGCTTTATTGGGTCGACCTTAAGCGTGGAGGCTGGGAGTTTCTGGGAGGCCAGACGTGGGGCTTGCAGACTCCGAACCGTGTAGGCGTATCACCCAATCCAGCCGACCTGGCAATCACCATTGGTGAGGATGCGCAAACCCACGTGGGCTTGAATTACACGCGCGCCGCGGAATTCCGTGCCGCCTACCACTTTAGCGATCACTTCGTATGGGCTTTTGCCCTGCAAAACCCGGAACAGTTTGGCGGCCAGGGCGAAATCACCTTCCCTGCGGCTTCCAATTTCGCGACCGTGCCAACTCTGATTGACTCCGCGGCAACCGCTACCGTTCCTAATCTGATGCCGGATTTGATCACGAAATTTGCTTTCGATCCCGGCAAACACTTCCACTTTGAAGCCGGCGGATTGACCACCAGCGCCAAGATCACCCTTATCCCTTCCGTACCGGCCGCAACCTTTGTGAAACATACCAAGATTGAAGGCGGCATTTTCGCAGCCACCAATATCGAACTGTTTAAGGGCTTCCGCTTCCTGGCCAGTGGCATGTGGGGCCCCGGCGTGGGACGGTATCTGATTGGCATGGCCCCGCAGATCGTAGTGGTGCCTGTATCAGCGCCTGGCGCGGCATGCAGTTCAATTGGCGGTTGCGATGCAGCAATTTCCCCTGTTCACTCCGGCGACGCCATCGCCGGCTTTGAAGCTCAGGCGGGCAAGAAGACACTGCTTGGATTTTACGCAGGAGCAATGTACGCTCAGCGCAACAGCGTTCTGGACATTACCAAGACCGGTACCCCGACCTTTATCGGTTTTGGCGGACCAGGTTCGAACGTTAACAACAATCGCACCATCCAGGAAGTTACCTTTGATTGGAACCAGACTTTCTGGAAAAACCCACAATACGGGTCAGTGTTCATGGTGAACCAACTGTCTTACATTTCCCGCAGCCCTTGGTTTGTTGGGGCTGGCGCGCCCAAGAATGCCCATCTCACGCAGGTATTTGTGAGCTTGCGCTACGCTTTGCCGTAAACTAACTTCAACTTGATTCAAACAGAGCGCCGGTTTAGAGCCGGCGCTTTTTTCTGTCACTAAGCGGCACGCCACAAGCGGCTACCTCGATTGAATGCATCAATGAAGTGCCGCTGCGGCATCCAATTCGATAACGAGGAATAAAATGCAAGATCAAGATAATGACCTGGAAAAGAGTGGCGTATCGCGGGACCCTGAAGATCGTCCTGCCGCAAACGAACACGAATTACGCGAGAAGATGCTGGACAAAACCTTGGCCGATTCATTTCCCACCAGCGATCCTCCTTCTACTATTCCAGATCCCGCAGGTGAGGATTCGTTGCGACTGAGCGACACCGATTTTCAGAGTGGAAGCAATGACAACGCGGATGACAGAAATAATCCCGGTGCGCAGGATGGCAGCAGGATCAGCTTGAGTGAACATCAAGAAATCCGCCGCTGGACTGAAACGCTGGGCGTGAGCCGCGAACATTTGCAGGAGTTGATACACAAGCACGGCGATTCCGCGGAGAAGATTCGCGAGATCCTGAAGAAAGAAGCGGCTTGAAGTGGACACGAAACAGAATGCGCTCACCGCGTAAGATATCAATGTGGCCGCATTTACGCGCATACGCCGCGGGATAATTATTCTTGTGCTGCTCACGACGGCAGCAGCAATGGCTCAACAGGGTTCCGCTCAGCATGCCCGCGTGGAATTATTGGCGCGGCAAGCGTCTGTAAAACCGGGATCTGACCCGCAACTGGGCGTGCACTTCATCTTAGAATCCGGCTGGCACATTTACTGGATCAATCCCGGCGACTCAGGCCAGCCACCTTCTTTCAAATGGCAATTGCCTTCCGGCTTCACGCCCGGCGAGATTCAGTGGCCGCATCCAGAGCGCATTCAGCCCAACAAGGAATTGGCAGACTTCGGCTATCACGGTGAAATCTTGCTGCCGATCAACATTCATGTTCCTACGCGACTTGGTACTAGCAGCCCGGTTGAATTCGCAGTGGAAGTTAAATGGCTCATCTGCCGCGAAGTTTGCGTTCCCGAGCATGCCAAGCTACATCTGACATTGCCCGTGTGGTCGATCCAAAGGGTTGATCAGCAACATGCAGAGCTCTTCGCAAACGCCGGCAAACTGATCCCGCAATCTTTGCCTCGCGCCTGGAATGCGAGCGCCACGTCGGCCAAGGACGATTTTGTCCTGACGATCCGGGCAGGCAAGCCAATTACGCAAGCAGAATTCTTTCCCCTTGATCTCGGGCAGATCGATAATCCTGCCCCGCAAAATCTTCAGCCAACGCGTTCCGGCGTCAAGATAACTTTAAAGAAATCCGATCTGCTTGTTAACCCGATCACAGTCTTGCGTGGCGTGCTGGTTACACCCGGAAGTCCGCCTTACCGGATTGAAGCGCCCGTGCGGCAGCCGATACAATAGCTGCAATGGGAACATCTAAGGGACGGGTAATGAACCATCGGCAACGTCTTATATTGTGGGCATGCGCACTTCTGGCATTGTTGGCGTCGGCATTTGCCGTCAAGGTCGGCGAGCCCGCACCTGGCTTTACCGCCGTTGATAGCAACGGCAAACAGCAGCGTCTCTCTGACTACAAAGGCAAGTTTGTTGTCCTTGAATGGCACAATCAGGGCTGCCCTTACACCAGGAAGCATTATGAAAGCGGCAATATGCAGCGCCTGCAAAAAGAGTGGACAGCCAAAGGCGTCGTCTGGCTTACGGTAATTTCTTCTGCGGCCGGAACGCAGGGCTTTGTCACGCCCTCCCAGGAAAATGATTATCTGAAGAGGATGAACGCCGCCCCGACAGCGGTGCTGATGGATCCCGGCGGATCTCTGGGCCATCTCTACGCAGCCAAGACAACGCCGCACATGTTCGTTGTGGATCCCAACGGAACGCTGATTTATAACGGTGCCATTGACGATCACCCAACGTCTGATCAGGGCGACATCGCGGGTTCCAAGAACTATGTTTCCGCGGCGCTTGAGCAGGCCATGAACGGCAAGCCGGTGACAGACGCTGCCACGCGTCCTTACGGTTGCTCCGTAAAGTACAAGGATTGAGGCCTCGCTACCGCGATGCGCCTTTCCGCCGAGTTGCAGGACGCCATTCAGCGGGAGACCGAGAAAGTAGACCATCGCAAGCTGGCGCAGGCGACAGCGCAACTTACCGAACACTATAAAGCCGCCGATTTCTCCAGACCTGCTGTTGCCACGGAAGCGCATCGCGCCGCATATCTCGCGGTACGAATGCCCGCGACGTACGCTGCTATTTCCCGGGTGTTTGCTGAAATCAAATTGCTCGCACCGCAGGACGAAATCACTAGCCTGCTGGATCTCGGCGCTGGTCCTGGTACAGCGCTGTTTGCCGCCGCCCAACAGTTTCCGCAGCTTCGACAAGCAACGTTGATCGAATCCGACGCTAGCTGGATTGCCGTGGGCAAGCGTCTTGCCGAGCAAAGCGATTTCGCGTCCGTTCAACAGGGACAGTGGCTGCAGCAAGATCTGCGCTCCGGGCTTGCCTGCGAAGAGCACGATCTGGTGGTGATTTCTTACACGCTGGGAGAGTTGCCGCAAGCCGCCGCTGGAGCCGTGCTCAATAATGCATGGAAATGTGCCGGCAAGTTTCTTGTCGTCATTGAGCCGGGAACGCGGCGCGGCTTTGCCGCCATCAATACGCTCCGCTCAGTGCTGATTGCGGGTGCGGCTACTATTCTTGCTCCTTGTCCACATCATTTCACGTGTCCCATGGCCGCGGCTGGCGACTGGTGTCATTTTTCGCAGCGCATGGAACGCACATCGCAGCATCGGCAATTGAAGGGCGGCGCACTCGGCTATGAAGACGAGAAATTTTCTTATCTCGTCGCAGCCAAGAACAATCCGCCATTTACCGGAGCGCGCATCGTGCGCCATCCCGGCAAGCACAGCGGACACGTTCAGCTTGTGCTCTGCACGGCAGAAGGCAAGATTGAAAATCGCACAGTCACGCGGTCCAGCAAAGCGGCCTATAAGCGCGCCCGCAAAGCGGACTGGGGTGATGCCTGGACAGAATAGCGAATAGCGCAAGTCAGTGCCGCACAGATAGCTCCCCTCCCGATGTTTCATCCCACGCCATCATCTGAGATGATAGCCAGATGCTTTTGCTCGCCAATGCGCTTCCGTTCCTGCAATGGATGGTCGACTTCATCCATTGGGCCAAGGGCATGGGGGCAGCCGGAGGCGCGCTTTACGCCGTCGTTTACATTGCCGGCACGGCGCTCTTTTTCCCCGGACTGCCGCTCACACTGGGCGCGGGTTTTCTCTATGGCGCTATCATCGGCACGTTAGTCGTATCCCCGGCCAGCGTTGCCGGAGCTACTCTGGCATTTCTCATCGCGCGCTATCTTGCACGAGACTGGGTTACGCGCCGCATCAAAAAATATCCGCAAGCCGCTGCCATTGATCGCGCCATTGAAAAGAATGGATTCAAGGCCGTGGTCCTGCTGCGCTTGCAACCGGTACTGCCATTCAATATTTTGAATTACGCGCTGGGACTCACCAGCATTCGCCTGCGGGATTACATGCTGGCCTCATGGATCGGCATGTTTCCCGCCACGGTGCTTTATGTTTACCTGGGCTCCGTCATGAACGATATTTCCGATCTCCTGCGCGGACGGCCCAACTCCGGGATGGCGGGGCGTCTCTTATTATGGGCCGGACTGGCGGCCATCGTTGCTCTGGTATGGTGGCTGGGGCGTATCGCACGCAAAGCGTTGCGCGAAGAAATGGGCACCGATTTCCACACCGGCATGAAACAATGAGCTGATCTTGCTGCGGGATTTTCCGCCAAAAAGCCTTGCGCCCAAAACCAGCGTAGCGTAGCAGTCTTGCTCGACAGGAACAGATCGCATGCCAGAAGCCATCGTCTGCATTTTCGCTAAACCGCCAATCCCGGGATCGGTAAAGACGCGTCTCATTCCAGAGCTTGGCGCGGAGCGCGCGGCGGAACTGGCGGAAGCGTTTCTTGAAGACACTGTTGCGATGGTCCGAACCGTTCCATGGGCGGAATGCATTATTGCGGCCACCAAAACTTTTGAGCGCCCTTACTTCAAGCCGGAAGAAGTCTGGCTCCAGTCGGAAGGCGATCTGGGCGACCGTCTGGAAAAAGTGTTGCGGCTGGCCCTCAAGCGCAAGCCAATCGTACTGGCCATTGGCGCGGACAGCCCTGGCCTTCCCGCCGCTTATCTTGAGAACGCCCGCCAGGCCCTCGCCACGGCCGATGCCGTGCTTGGCCCTTCCGCTGATGGCGGCTTTTATCTCATCGGCCTCAGGGATTGTCCCGTCGGCGTGCTGGAAGGAATCCAGTGGAGCCATTCCACCACGCTGGCCGCCACTGTTCACAAGCTGGAACAGTTTGGCATGAAGACCGTGCTCATCAATCCTTGGTTCGATATTGATAGCCATCAAGATCTTGAACGCCTGCGCCGCCAGCTGGCCAATGATCCCGCCGCCGCGCCCCGCACCGCTGAACTGCTCGGCCAGGCTTCTCCACCGAAGTAAGGCGTCCACCGAAATGAGCTGTCAAAAGATTTGAATCACGCCAAATGATTGCGCCAAAGTAGAATCACTCCGAAATGAAAATGCCTTCCGAATGAAGCTCTCGGTGATCATCCCTGTTCTGAATGAACGCGCTTCGCTGCCCGGGACTATTGCGGCCTTGCGCGCCTGCCGCGGCATCGCGGAAATCATCGTAGCCGATGGCGCAAGCACCGACGGAACCGTCGAGTGGCTACAAGCCCAGCCCGATATCGTGCTGGTGAGGTCCGTTCGCGGCAAAGGCCCGCAGATGAACGTCGGCGCTGCCGCGGCTTTCGACATCTCAGATGTTTCCGATATTTCCGAAGGCGGCAACACCGAAACCGCCTCGACCGAACCTCCCACCGAAAACTCTGGTAAAGAGTCGCCCGCTACACCAGCGGCCGCCATCATAAGCTCTGGAACAGCCGCCGAGGCGCCTGGAACAGCCACGGCCGAAGACGTTCCGATCCAAAGCACCGCCACCCAACCCATCGCCACGTCACGCTGTCCCGATATTGCTCTGCTCTTTCTTCATGCTGATTGCCTCATTTCCCAGCCCGCGATCGACGCACTTCACGCCGCGCTGGCTGACCAGCAGCTTGCCGGCGGCGCATTTTACGTGCGCTTCGCCGAAGCGCGTCCGCGACCTCTGCGGCTGGTGGCTTGGGGTATTAACGTTCGTGCCCGCTTCCGCAATTCCGCCACCGGTGACCAGGGTATCTTCGTCCGCAAGTCGGTGTTTGATTCCATCGGCGGTGCGCCGGAATGGCCGCTCTTTGAAGACGTGGAACTGGTGAGCCGCATCAAGCAGGCAGGGAAGTTCGTGGTGTTAAGAACGCCGCTCACCATCTCCGGTCGGCGCTACATTGAGCACGGCGTCTTCCGCACGGCGCTCCTTATATATGGGCTGCGCTTGGCTTACTGGCTGGGCGTCCCGCCCCATCGACTGAAGAACTGGTTTAGAGATGCGCGGGGGAAGTAGAAGAGCGCCGAATGATTGGTGGAATGAGCGTGATCTAATTGGGGAGAGCGCGACGCGAGGATAAAAAGCCAAGCCTTGCATCAGCGCAAATTTGTCGCGACCTTCCTTTGCGACCTTCCTTTGCGACCTCTGCGTTTCTTTGCGGTGAAAATTTGGATGATGGTTCTCTTTGGGTTTCTAAATTGAGCCGTATTCGCGACGGCCCTCTTAAATTTTGGCAATTACCCGATTTTGGCAATTCTGGCAATTTCTTTTGGTGGGCCCGGTAGGATTCGAACCTACAACCAACAGATTATGAGTCTGCTGCTCTAACCGTTGAGCTACAGGCCCCGCGTTCAAGTTTCGCACACGCTCGCTATGGTTGCCAATTCCGCATCCACAACGAGACTGCTGCCGGGACGCGCAAAGCCGTTTCAATGCTGAATGTTGACGGCTGAGTGCTGAATGCTATTTCCGCAGCTCCCGCAGATCAATCCCCAGTTGCTGGCACTTTTTATATAGATGGCTGCGCTCCAGCCCCAGCGCTTTGGCCGTGTTTGTGATGTTCTGGTTGTGGCGCTTGATTTCTTCCACAATCATTTGCCGCTCCACCTGCTCCACGCGCTCGGCCAGCGTGCCAGTCCCGGAGAAAACCATGTCTCCACCGCTTGCAGCCTGCGATGGCAGCGCTGCCTGCACTGTGGCCGGAGTCACCGTGTCGCCTTCAGCAAAGAGCAGCAAGCGCTCCACCACGTTGCGCAACTCGCGGATATTTCCCGGCCATGAATGTGCCTGCAATGTCTGCAAGGCTTCCGGGCTGAACGTGATTTCTTTCCAGTTATTTTGTTTCACAATCTGCGCGGCAAAATGCGCGGCCAGGGCGGGAATATCTTCGGGACGCTCACGCAACGGCAGCAGGACAACGGGAAAAACAAAAATCCGATGAAACAAGTCTTGCCTGAAATTCCCCTGCTTCACCTGCTCTTCCAATTGCCGATGGGTGGCCACCACCACGCGGACGTTTACTTTGGTCGGCTTGTCGCCGCCAATGCGCTCCACTTCACCCTGCTCCAGCACGCGCAGCAACTTTGCCTGCATCCCCAGCGGCATGTCGCCGATCTCATCAAGGAACAACGTGCCGTCCGTGGCCTGCTCAAACTTGCCAATGTGCCGTGACGCCGCGCCGGTGAACGATCCTTTCTCATGACCAAACAATTCAGACTCAATCAACTCCGCCGGAATTGCCGCGCAATTCAATGTGACGTATGGTCCGGCATGGCGCGAGCTTTTATCATGGATCGTACGCGCGATCAGCTCTTTGCCAGTCCCGGTCTCGCCGAAGATGCACACGCGCGTCTCGCTGGCGGCTACGCGTTCCACCTGTGCCATCAATTTGCGCATCTTCTCGCCGGTAAAAACAATGCCGCCGCTGCCCAATTGCCGGCGCAGTTGCTGGTTTTCCTGCTTCAGCCGTTCCAGTTGCAGCGCGTTCTGCACCGTGAGCAAGAGCTTGTCCGTGGAGATTGGCTTTTCCAGGAAGTCGAGCGCGCCCAGCCGCGTAGCTTTCACTGCCATTTCAATGTGCGCCTGGCCGGACATCATTACCACTGGCGTCGTCACGCCGGCCGCTTTGATCTTCTCCAGCAATTCAAGGCCATTCATCGCGGGCATAACCACGTCAGAAAAGATCAGTTCATAGCTTTCCGCTTTGATCATCTCCAGCGCTTTGATTGGATTGTCACAGACAGTGGCTTCGTGCCCCGCCAGCCGGAACGCGCGCGAAAGCGACGCCAGCGTGTTGGCGTCATCATCGACGATAAAGAGGTTAGCTCTCATGGCTTTTTCCGAAGTCTCGAGCGTAGCGAGAGATCCCTATACTCTGAAAAAGTTCCGGCGTCAGATACTTCCACTCCGGGTTACTCTCAGCAAACAAAGCAGGTTTCTTCTCTCGCCGATACTTCTTCATCTGTCGCTCGCGATCGGCTGCCACCTGCGACTCAGTGTAAGTTTCAAAGTACATTAGTTTGTCGATCCCATACTTCTTGTAAATCCATCAAACGTGCCAGACTTGTGCTGAATCATGCGCTTTCTCATATCGTCGGTAAGACCAACATACAGTGTCCCCTGCAGGCTCGCCAGGATATAAACAAAATAGCAGCGCTGGAACCTTCGTACTGATTTTGGCGGGTCGGGCTCACGGTCCTAGAAAGTCTCCTGTGCGATAGGGTTCCCTCGCTCCGCTCGGGATTTTAGAAAAAACAAATCACAAAATACCTGATATGCCACTAGCGCCTGTACCTTCCCACAGCGGCAACTCAACCCGAAACGTCGTTCCCTGGTCCTTCTTGCTGCTCACCGTGATTCGCCCGTGATGATCGCTGATCACCGATTGCGCTATCGCCAGTCCCAGGCCCGTGCCGTGCTGCTTGGTTGTGTAATAAGGAGTAAAAAGCCGCTCGCACTCTTCTGCGGTCAGGCCCGCGCCGGTATCGGCCAGCTCAATAAGCCCGAATCGGTCGTCAGTGCTGGTCATGGTGCGGAAAGTCAGCGTGCCGCCCTGCGGCATTGCGTCAATCGCGTTCAGCACGAGATTTTCTATCACTCGGCGCAGCAACACAGGATCAGCGTTTACCTGTGGCACGTCCCCCAGTTGTAGTTTCGATTGAATGCGCCCGGGATCGCGATTGAACTGTCCTTGAAACAGTTGCGCTACGCTGCGGACCAATTCATTCAGATCGACTGCCTGGAGCTGCGGCGCAGGCATCTTGGAAAAATCACTGAAGCGCCCGATAATGGTCTTCAGGTTCGCAATTTCCGCCAGCAGCGTCGCGGTGCTTTCCTGAAACACTTCATCAAACATCTGTGGCGTATTTTGCCGCGCGCGCAGCAGGTTTTCCACCGTAATCTGCAGAGGAAACAGCGGGTTCTTGAGTTCGTGGGCGAGTCGGCGCGCCAGTTCACGCCATGCTGCAACCCGCTCGCTTTGCACAAGTCGCTCACGTTGCCCCATCAATTCCGTGGTCATCTGATTGAACGCCACGGAAAGTTTGCCGATTTCATCTTTGCCGGAAGTTTCCACGCGAACGTCCCAATTGCCATGTCCGATTTCCGTTGCTGCCTGCGCCAGCGTCTTGATGGGCCGGCTGAATCGCGCTGTCACAATCCCGCTTACCGCTACCCCAACAAAAACGCCCACTCCGGCAATCATCAGGCTGATATTGCGAATGCGTTTTTCCAGCAGAAGCTCCTGCTCAAGGGAGTTGCCCACCAGAAGCACCGCAGGAACGCGGTCGGTATAGCCGGGCAAGGGAATCGCGTGCACAATCTCTTCGTTTCCCAGCGCTGGTCCCAGATCCACCGTGGCCGAGTCCTCAGTGTGTTTGGCCAGAACTTTCTGGATGAGTGGACTGAGTCGCGAAGCATCAAAACTTTCTTTCCCCGGGCCGATCATCTCGCCCGATCCTTGCTCCGGCACGCTAAAGATGGCCGCGCGCAAACCTTCCGGTGGCGAGAGCGATTGCACAACCGTATCCAGCTTGCGGCCGCCGATCAGATAATAATTCAGCCCGTGGACCGGTACCGTGCGGAAGCAAAGCATGGCCAGCACGCTGCCCTGCGGGGTTTCAACGTGTCTTAGAAAAGCCTGCCGCGGCAGAGGCGACGGAAGATCGAGGAACCAGCGCTGCTTATATCCAAAGCGCGCGGGCCAGTGCGCGGAAGAAATAATTGCGCCGTCGGGTGCAATCAGGTCAAGAAAATCCAGGCGTTGCGCCGTGGCGTTGGCCGCAGCTTCATTTACGTAGTTCGCGTATTCGGCGCCGTTGGCCAGTTCCGTTACGGTGCGCTGCATCGCATCCGAACTGGCAATTGCATCCACGCCGCGCGTAATCTCGTCGCCCGCATGCTCAAACTCGCTCCGGAACTGATTTACCAGCGCTGCCGTTCGTTCCTGTTCCACTTGCCGGAAGGCTTCATGCGCGCGCTCTTCAATCAACCACGCCACGGCCCCAACGCTGGCGGTAATGCTGATCGTCACCAGAAGAAGCAGCTTGGTCTTTAAAGACAATGCTTATCGCGCTCCTTCCATCCATAGCTGGTCAAGGTTCCACCCGCCATTCAACTCCTGCTGCCAGTTGTGCGCCGCGTTGTTAAGCCAGAGCACCTGGGGAACATGCGCCACAGGCAACACGCGGTTCGTCTCCAGCAATTTGCGTTCTATCTCCAGCAGGTCTTCAGGGCGTGTGGCGCCAAGAATGGCCGGCGCGCTTTCGGGGGCAAGCCCCAGGTCGTCTATGCGCGTCGCCAGCGCAACTGATGGATCGAGCGACTGGAGCGGCACGCGCAGCAGGACCGCGTCTGCGTTCATGGAACCTCTTGCCGCTTTGCTATAGAGATGGGACTCAGCATAGGGCTGAACGATGATGCCGGCCTCACGCGCGTCAACGGCAATGCGCTCGGCGGCCAGCCGCGCCAGAGGATCAGCAAAATCATACGCGAGCGCAATAGGGCTGATCACCACAAACGCCGCTGCATCGGCGCGCAGCTCTTTCGCCCGATTAAGATCTGTGGCTCCGCCAAACATGAACTCGTACCCAGTAAGCCACTGCGGAAGCAGTCCGGAAGCGGGGATGGCCCTGCGCTGAAAAATAACATTGCTAATGGCAGCGCGATTGATCGTCAATCCCAGCGCCTGCCGCACGCGTGCATCGACCGGCTTCCTACCCGCTTTTCCGCCGGATTCCGGCTGCACGAAAACAAGGGCCAGCAGATCGGTAGGGCGAGACAGCATAACCGTCTGGTTGTTCTGTTCAACGTTGCGAATCTGTTCAATGCTCAACTCCGTTGCTGCAAATGAGCCAAGCTGGCGATCCATGAGTTGGTCGCGAAGAGATGCGCCCATCTGGAATTCAATCGCATCGGCATAAGGCCGTCCTCCCCAATAATCTTCATTGGCCGTGAACTGCGCGTGTTCGCCGGATTGCCACTGGTTGAGTTTGTAGCTCCCTGTGCCAATCAGGACCATTCCATTGTTGCCATCAGCCTGCCGTTTTACGATTGCATAGCGCGGCAGCGCCAGCAGCTCCGGCATCTGCTGGACGGCGTAAGGCGTTTCGATCGACACTGTCTGCCGGTCAACTGCAGAGTACTTCCACGCAGGATTGCTTTTCGCTAAACTCGCCGCAACATCCGTAGCCGTAAGAACGGTTCCGTCATGGAAATTCGCCAGCCTGAGCCGAAATTGCCATGCGCGTTTTGATTGGTCCGCATGCCAAGTCACAGCCAGCCCCGGACGCAAACGGCCCTGCGCGTCAACTTCCGTCAGGTTCTCAAACGCGAGCGCGGCCATGCGGTCACGCGTGGCTGGTCGGTCTTCATCGGTCAAAGGGTCAATCGAAAGCACACGGTCATGAAGCAGAATGCGCACAGTTCCGCCGTATCGCGGACGCGAGCCGCCAAACGCTGCAACCGCCAGCAGCACCAAGCTACTGATTGCAAATAACTGTAAGAGTAAACGCTTCATACTTTCCTTGCTGCGAATGCAACACACCATTCACCAGCTGACCATAATTGCCTGCGGTCCACAACGCTTCCACCGTACCTGGCAAATCCACCGGAGCGCTCACCGGCAAAGCTTCTCGACCGGAAATTTCGACCGCCTGTACGCTATCCGGGCGTGTAGTGTCTGCGGGCGAACTGGTTAGCACTTGCCACCCTGCACCACAAACTGAATGCACGGGCGCCAGCGTGCTTCCCCAGCCATTGAACGTTGCTGTGGGCGTGCCAAGATCATTTTGAAAAAGCCGCGTATGACCATCCGTGCTGGTAAAGAGCCAAACATGCTGGTCGCCGCTTTGCCATGTTGCGCCAGAGAAGAAGGAAGCTACAGAAGCTCCTGCGTTCGACCCGGCCAGCAGACCGTTAAAAAAATTCCTGCGCGGACTGAAGAACGCGACAAGCCCTTCCCCGATTGGCCAGGGATCGTCGCTGGCGCGGCAGTCGAGCGATGGTGGAGAAATCCTCCCGTTGCAACGCGCACCTGGAAGAAAGACATTGAGTTCTCCGCCGTGTACCTCCAACTTCCCGCGCAGGTCACGCGGCCACGGGTTCTGGTGCGGAATGCCAAGCGTTTGCCGTGGACGCCATTGTCCGGAATCCATTGAGTACAACGAAAGCTGACCGGGCTCAAGCACCATCAGGTTTTGGTTGTCCTGATAAAAGTCCAGGATGGGCGTTTCCTGCAGCCATACCGAAATCTTGCGAAGAGTGAGCGTGGTTGCATGTGCCGCCTGCGTCTGCTGCGGACGCGGCAACTTTTTGATCACCGTTTGGCTGGTTGATCCCTGCTGAATGCCGGCGATCAATAGATAGCCCTGCCAGTCTTCAGAAAAAGTAACGTGGACTTCCGCGACTGCCTGTTCCGGTTTCACTACCCTGACATTGGCATTGCGGAACGCATTGAAGATTGCGTTCTGCAAAGCTTCTTGCCGTTCCGGCGAAAGTGAAGACAGGTTCTGGAAAGTCACAGCGACTGCCGATGGCGATCCCGCGCGCGACTGGATCAGCTGCACGAATTCCACGGCAGCGGCTGGAAGAGCTGGCGCATCCTGCGCCAGGGCTGAAAAGATCGCCACGCAGAAAAATAAGAACACGCACAGCCATCGTCTATTGGCGGTCTTAAGCATTGAATGAAAGCTGGTATAGCTCCCCATTTGACTGGAAAAGACTTCAATTAGCAATCGGGGAAATGAACTAGTCAAGAGCAAATCCATCACGGAGGCACGGAGACACAGAGGAAATTCAGGGTTAAATGATCGCGCGTCGTCACCTATCTCGCTGGTCAAATTCGGTGACATTTTTCTCTTGCTTGCTGTTCTCCGTGTCTCCATGGTGAAGATTATTAATTTTTCCGCCGGCCCGGGCCGCTCATTCCGGCGGGAACAAGCAGCCCGGATAATCTCCGGCAGAACCTTATCTGCCTTTCCACGTTTTGTTCCTGGTTGCTTGCTGTGCCGGCGCCGATTGCTCGTCCTGCTCCTGATCGGACCCTTCACTTTCTTCCGCCGCGGTCTGCGCCGCTTTGGCGTTGGTCACAGCATCAGGAGTGATGGCGCTCTTCATTATGTCGTTAAAAAAGATCTTGGCGTCAGATGGAACCATCATGATCTGCAGCTTGTCAGACATTCGCTCGGCCACAATCTTATTGATCAACAGCGGGCTCTCCTTGAGCAGCGCCGCTTCTGACTTCATACGTTCGCCGTCAGCCACGGCAACAATGCGTATGCGATTGGCTTCGGCTTCGGCCAGCATGCCGCGACGCTCCATCTCAGCCTTGCTGTCAATCACCTTGGCTTGCGCCTGCGCTTCCGCATTTTTCACCGTGGTTTCTTTTTGGGCTTCGGCTTCCAGGCGCGACTGCTCAATCTGCTTCTGCTTCAACGGCAGCGTGAATTGCATTGCGTCCGCTTCTGACTTGGCCTGCAATACTCTGACCTCGCCCGCTCCCTGTGCCTGCTTGACCTGCTGGACGCGCGCCGCTTCAGCCTCAAGTTCCGCGATCTTCACCTGTTTGGCTTTCATTTCGGTCTCAACGCCCATGCCTTCATTCTGCTGCTCTTTCAGCAGCAGACCCTCCAGCCCTTTGGCATATTCCTCCGGCAATTGCACATCGCGCAGCATGACTTCCTTAACGATGATTCCGTCTGCTCCCAGCTTCCGGGTTATGCGGTCTGCGGCGCTTTGCCGGATTTCTTCGCGCTTGGTGGCAAAGACTTCGCGGACTGTGTAATTCGGGGCCAACTCGCGAAACACGCTGGAAATTACCGGCGGCACAAGCTCTTTTTCCACTGGCTGCGGCAGGTTGGCATGGATGAAATCCAGCCGCGCCGGATCGAACTTGTATCTCACGGTAATGGCCAGCCCAATATTCAATCCTTCCCGCGATTGCACCGTAAAGACCTCGGCTCTCTTGTTCTTGCCTTCGCGTTTCTCGGCCTCAGCTTCGCTGGTCGACTCAAGCCCGTCCTTTCCGGACGATGTAGTCAGCACTTGGTCGCGAATGTCATAGAGCACCACTGAATCGAATGGCATAACGAAATGTGCGCCCGGATACAACGTGCCGGGCAGCGTTCCCGCGGTCTGGCTCACTCTGATGCCACCCATCCCGCTGGGCACCACCACTATGCCGGCAGCAAGGATGAGCGGCAGCCAGGCCGCAGGAAACGCCCATTTTGCAGTGGTCCAGTTCAGTTGCGGTTTTTCCACGGTAGCGCCATGGGTTGATGGCAACTCCGCGGGGGCGCCTTCCGGTCCCGATGAAAGTCCGGACAAGGAGCCTGGAGCTATATGCCGCAACTGGCGGTGATACTGGACAACCTGGTAAAGATTTTTGAAAACTTCAATGGCAACGGCCGCAAGCAGGCCCCAACCGGTGAACAGCAGCAGGTATCTCAAGAACAACATCGCAATGCCTCCTAAAATTCCAAAACCAATTCACCGCAGAGGTCGCCAAGGACGGAGTTCACACGACTGACGCGTTACCTGGTTCGCTTTGTCTCGCTTACTTAAAGTCATATGCCATGTTCTCCGAACCCATGGGTCTGATTCGTGTTCCTTCGCGTTATTTCGCGGCTAATCTTTCTGTTTGTCTTTCTCTGCGATCTCCGCGTTCTCTGCGGTTCAAACCACTTCATCTTTATTGCTCCGTGGTTTCAATCGTCGGGGTTCCGGCAGCGGCTGGAACCTGGATATCGCTACCCTGAGCGGCTGCCAGCGTTACTGCTGGCTGAGTTGCTGTTGGCGTGGAGAAAACCTTGGCGATCATCGCGTCGCGCTCACGCCTAACCATCACTGTGTCGCCAACCTGCACCAGCGTGTAAAGGTCTTCCACATCCTGTTTGCGCATACGGAAGCAGCCGTGCGATACCGCCTTGCCGACTGAACTTTGCACATTGGTTCCGTGGATGCCATAACCTTTCAGGCTCAGCCCCATCCAGCGCGAGCCCAGCGGATTGTCTTTTCCCGGCGGTATCTTCATATCTGCGCCCCTGTAAATGGGGTCTTTGGCGTGATTGATGATCACAAAATCTCCATCGGGACTTGGCGTGCCGCGCGCGCCTACGGCGATGGGATAGGTCTTCAATACCTGGCCGCGATCAATGACCGCCAGTTGCCGGTCCGCAATGCTAATGATGATCTGGCGTTTGAGTGCTGGGCTGGTGCTGTGATCGAGAGTCGCTGTGACGCTGGCTTCAGTGAGCTTAGTTTTGGGAACGGTAAATTTTTGGTCGGTGGCTACCGGAACTTGGATTGCCGGGTGGCTTGCCGCCAATTGAGCTTCTTGGCTCAGCGGCGAACGCTGTTTGACCACTGATTGGTCAAGCTGTTCCTGCTCCCGCTGCAGGCTGGCAATGTGCGCTTTGGCAGCCAAATGGATACTGGTGAGGGAGAAGGCTATGGCCGCGAAGATGGCAATGAATTTCGATTTTCCTGAGATCACAACTAGCCGCCGCATGTTGATTTCTCCTAATGTCGTGTGACACCAGGACTAAGAGCAGGCAGGCAGCCAATGGCTAGTGATTGAAAACAAGAGAGTTACTGCTTGCGTAAGATGGAGCATGCGTGCGGGAGAAGACAGTGTGTCAGCAGGGACACGCTGCGGCCCACAAAAAAAAATGGGTTTCAGGTAGCAAACCTGAAACCCTAAGGAGCGCAGCCAGGAGTCGGATAGCCAAGCGGGACAAGAATTGCCAAGGTCCGCGCCGGTTACTCAATCCAGCCGCTTACAGAAATTAGACACGATGTATCAGGGTACGGAACAGAAAAAATTGAGAGTGGAAGGACGGGAGTACTGAATGAATAAAGCTGGAAAGGCACTAAGGAGGGGTGGGGTTAAATGTCTGCCAGAAATAGTAAAGGCTGTGACATTGGTTATGCTCTAGCTGCCAACTCCTGCGAGGGAGTTAACAACGTGGATGCATGTACCGTCACAGCCCTTGATGCGACCACTGCTTTCGCAGTTCCTGACCCCAACCTGCCCCTCGCAGAGCCTGTCGGTTTTTTCGGGTCCGGGTGTTCACTGGATCACTCCACTGAACCTGATCACCCAGTCTACTTCGGATTAACCACGTTTTATTTTGGCTAACCCTTTCGACCGTCGACATGAGTGATCCTAGCTGAAGACCATGAAAAGTCAACGCCCGTGACTTGTGCAATTGAAGATTTTTTTCAACAGATATGTGAGTTCGAAAACACCCATAAAACGCGGTCAGAAGAGCGATAATCTTTGGGTGTCGGCGATTTCCACAGCGGTTTCCACAAAATGCCATGGCCGAAAGTACCGGCCAACATGCGCCAACGAACCAAAGATGTTCTTGACGGCGCAACCTGATCTGCCTCATTGTGTGTCTTACGGGAGAAGATGTCAGATCTCATCGCCTATGTCGACGGTGGTTCCCACGGTAGTCCGGGGCCATCTGGCATTGGTGTCTTGATTGAGAAGCCGGACGGGGAAATGATCCGGATTGCCCGCTGGATTGGCCACCACGATAATAATGTGGCCGAGTATGCCGCCCTGCTGGAAGCCCTGCAGCGCGCGTTGGAACTGAACGCCACCTCACTGAGCGTCTTTACCGATTCGGAGCTGGTGGTGAAACAAATGACCGGCGAGTACTCCTGCCGCAGCCCGCGGCTTTACTCTCTCCACTGGATGTGCCGCAAGCTGGCTCGTACGCTCAAGTTTTGCATCTCCCATATCCCGCGCGAACAAAACCAGGAAGCCAACCGCCTGGCGAACCATGCTGTGCGATTCCGGCGGGATCCGATACCAAATCAAACGGGATCGCTTTAATCGGGGAAATTACCAACCTTTACCGCGGATCAACGCGGATCGTCGCGGATAGGAATTGGAACATGCATGGGCAAAACCTGAACCAATGGTTTCACGGATGGATGATTGGTTTTGGCAATCGCTTCTGATCCGCGATCATCCGCGCAAATCAGCAGTAGCGTTGTTCGGGTTTACGCCTTGGTGTGCTCGTAATACTTGCCGATGATGTGGCCTATCTCAACCGCCGCCTCAGGATCAAGGTCAACAAATTCAAAGCCGGCGTACTGCTGGTCAGCAAAGCGCAGCCGGGCATTCACGCGCACGCGAATGTCCTCCGTGGGCTCATGGATGGTGAAGGAATAAATCTTGCTGTCTTCGTTGTAAATCCGATCGGGCTCCATCATAAAGCCGCCGCGCGCCAGCTGGCGCAGCACACCGGCTTGCCCGCCTTTGGCGTCCATCACCAGCACTTGCGACTGGTGCGCGATGTCCACTCGCTCAAACCTGCGGCGCTCTTCCGGATTTTGTGGATTTTGCGCTTCCTGCGTAGGCCTCATTGAATCTGTTCTCCAAACGCGCTGACTGGATCAATGTCCACCGGCACATCTTTTACGCTCGTTAGCGCCGATTTTAACTCAGCCGGCATGGAATCATACTTTTTAAACCATTGCTCAGCGCGATTCCTGTCACCCGTGGCCTCAATTTCCAGCAGTTCCTTGCCCAGCGTGGCAATCGCTTGCGGCATCTTTGTGAAATCAATTGCATACCTTGATGTTTTGGGATCAAAGGTAATGGCACCTTGCTCGGCCAAGTAGTTAAATTCCATCATCTCCGCCCGACCGTGAGCTTCCGCAACGCCAAAGCGCACTGTGCGGAAAATCCCCGCAACGTGCGACGCATAAAAGGTGTTAGCCTGCGTCTTTTGTATCACGCCCTTGTCCATCAGCCAGTTCAGCGCGAACAGGCCGACCACATCAGCCTTGGCCTCTTCCAGTCCGGAATATGTCGGCCCAATCGACTCGCGAATATCAGCCTTGCCGGCGGCGGTGCGAGCATAAGCTGGCCCCAGTCCGTGGCAGATTTCATGCATCAGCACCACGGCCAGATAGCCTTCCATGCTGGCCAAGGCTGCCTGGTCTTCCCGCATAAGCTGTTTGCCGATGGGCAGCACCACGTAGTTGACGCGCGCATCCATGAAATTTTTAAAGAAAATTTTCTTGGTGCCTTTTTCCTGGTGGATGCGCGGATCGTTTGGCAAATTGTCCGCCACGGCCTGATATCCGTGGCGCAAATCGCCGGCGCGGAACGGCGTGTCCATTACTTCCATCGGCGTGCTCTTGCCCTGCATCGAGGGTCGATCTTCTGGCGCCAAAGGCAGCGCATCCTGTATGTCCGGGACGTATTTCTTGAAAGTATCCAGACTGGCGCTCTCGTCCTGATTCCGGATCATCACCGCCGCGCCGTAAGAAGTTTTTACGCCCAGCAAATCGTCGAGGTATGTTTCATACGGGGCAAAGATAATGTCGAACTTTGGATTCTCCAGATCGAGCCATGCCAGGTCGCTCTTGTAATAGTCGTCGGTGAGCAGGGCATCGGCGCGCAAGTGCAGGAAGTTGGCGAAGGCTTTGTCCGGGCTGAGCGCAGCAGCTTCACGCAGTGCCTTTGCCGCGCCCAAGAGCCACGGCTTGTATTCAACGTGATAAGGGACTCCAACCAACTCGCCGCCCTGCCGCTTGACCACCGTAAAAGGACTATAGATCTGGGCTTTCTTTTCCGGATGCTTCGCGACATAAGCTTCAATCTCTTGCCGCGTGATTCCCGCAGGGTAGAGCGCGTGGCCAGGCAGAAACGGGTCGCTGCCGATGAATGGCTTTTGGTTTTCCAGCAGGTCATAGCGGCTGCCGTTGATCATCAGAAAGCGGCGGATCTTCTGGTTCATTACCTGGTTGCAGCCGAGCAGGCGCTTGTACAACTCCAGCCCTTTAGGATCGCTCTGCCGCCAGTAGATGCTCTCTAGAAACTGCGAGGCTTCCACCAGCTTGTAAACCATCTTGCGCTCATTGTCGGTGAGGCCGTTCACGCTGAAAGGCATGGAAACGAGTTTGAACTTGTTTACCTGCGCGGCAATATCTTCATTCACGTTCTCTTTTAAAAGACATTTATCGGCGGTCTTGGGCGGCGGCGCAGCCCGGCGTCCCGCCTGAGCAAATAGAGTTCCCGGAAGAATCATCGCGAATAGGATTGCCAACAGACAGCGTTCTGTTTTCATGCCAAGATTCTAGCAGCCTGGGGCACGCGAAACATCCACCACGGAGACACGGAGGCACGGAGAAAAGCAGGTTAGCCGCAAAGGCCGCGAAATTTTGCCTAGTTAGTTTTGATTCGCGTCTTTTGTGTTGATTCACGGCCAAATCCTGATCTGCGACATCTGCGAAAATCAGCGGCTGATTCTTTTGACTTTCTCCGTGTCTCCGTGACTCCGTGGTAGATTCTCTGTGAATGGTTCCGCAAACTCTACTCATCGATGCTGACGACACGCTCTGGGAAAACAACGTCTATTTTGACCAGGCGATTGCCGATTTTATTGAGCGGCTGAATCATCAGCACCTCTCGCCGGACGAAGTCCGAAGATTCCTGTATGACGTGGAACGCGAGACGGTCCTGGAACGCGGTTACGGGTCGCACAGTTTTTCTCATTCGCTGGTGAAATGCTTTGAGCGCCTGGCGGAAAAGCCGGTCACGCCGGAGTTGCATGAATTCATCTGGGGCTTTGCCCACAAGGTGTCAAACTATCCCATTGAGCTGATTGAGGGCGTTCCGGAGACGCTGAACTATCTTTCAGGCCGGGGTCACCATATGGTGGTAATGACGAAAGGCGATATCACGGAGCAGGCGGGAAAGGTGGAACGCTCCGGCATTAAGGAATATTTTGCCGCTATTGAGATTGTGGCGGAGAAGACGGAGTCTGCTTATAAAGAGATCGTCGCCAAGTATGAGTTCGAGCCGCAGACGACGTGGATGGTCGGCAACAGTCCCAAGTCAGATATTAATCCTGCATTGGCGGCGGGGATTAATGCCGTCTTTGTGCCGCATGATCTCACCTGGGCGCTGGAGCATGAGACGGTAAATCCCGCGCCCGCGGGACTGAGGCTGCTGCAGGTGGAGAAATTTGTGGAATTACAGGAGCACTTCTAGCTAGAAGCTCATTGTGTCGAACAAGCCATGCCGGCTTACACTGGCTTCACCAGCGGCTTTTGCGCCTGCGTGTTCGAGCACAATCGCGCTTATGCCTACGGTAAACTTGATCTTGCCGCTGAGGTAAACGACAAAGATGGCTCAATCCCAATTACGTTGCGCAAAGGAAAACCGCCGGAGACTTGCCCGCGCAACCGCCCGCTATTTCCGCGAACTCGATGAGAAAGCTGTTGAAGAGGAAAACCAGTTAGCGCGGGACTTCTCCTCGCATGCACGAAGCAACCGCACAAACAATCTCAGTATGGAACAAACGGACAAGCGCCCCCAACGCGCGACTTAATAACAGCTAAGTAGGTAAGGCGTCTTTCAGCACATCACGCAACTCGGCTAGTGCTGGCTGGTTCTTGGAATTAATATGACTTGCGATTAGTCTCCCGCTCTTGTCCTTGTCATAAACGAGATTCTCTACTGAAGCATAAAGTCTATGAAGGAGCAGAGAGGCTTTTACTGTTTTGATCGGTTCCGTGCCTTTGCCGTGAGGGAAGAGCTCCTTGTCATCGCTGTTCAGGAAACTTTCGATACTCTCGCGCACGGATGCTTCTGTAACATATATTTGCACATCCGCCAAGGTCGATTCCTCATTGAGGGCGGCTACGATGGCATCTGGCACTAGCAAATAATTCTCGATTTCAGTTCGCGGCAAGAATCTCACAGGCACACTGCTGTTTCCAGATGCATCTCTCATTTTCTTTAAAAGCTCGATGTCTTCAGGCGAGCGATCTCCGTCAAATAAATACACTCGTTGTTGCTGTGTCTGCGATAAGGCCCTTAGTAGCTTTTCATGCTTATGCACCGCAATTTGCAGGCTCTTTGTGTCGCCGGGGACACCCTCCATCGTTGGAAATCCTATGCCGCTAACCGCCGTGCTTGGTGTACCAGACGCTCTCAAGAGATGCGGGAGAATGGTCTTGTCGCTCTTGCCTTCAACAACAATCAACGAGTCATAAAACAGAATATCTGAATTTCTGTAACCAAGATCTTGCAATACTCGACCGATTTCAGGGGGTACGGGCTTAGGATCGTACGGTATGCCCGGTGCTTCAACATGTATTATGCGTTCTGCTTCGACGGAATTGATAAACACCGCTGAATGAGTGGCTATCACGTATCTGTGTTTGCTATCCTGCTTAAGAAATTGTATTAACTGCCGTTCAGCAGACGGGTGAAGAAACGAATGCGGTTCATCTAATAAGAGCGTTGCTACTGGTTCAGCGGTAACGGAAAATGTAGCAATAGCCAGAACTTGTTCCACGCCCGTGCCTAAGTGTGTAAGTGGGATATCTTGTTCCATGTCTTTCCGGCTGAGAGTGATATGGACTCGATTGGCTTGCGACGCCGTGTTCACGGATATCAAATCTGGAAATATTTCAGCGACCATTTTTTCGATTTGGCGAAAAGCCCTTCGTTTGTTCCCGTGAAGCGTTTGAAGAAATACAGGAAGATTTTCGGCATTATGCGGTAACGATTCGGCTGTTTGAATGTCAACAGATGGCGCGCTAACTCGATGTGCAGCAACATAGCTGCATCCCAATAACGGAAGTAGAGGATTAAAATAGTCAGACGAAGGTAATTGCACCCAGTGGTGCTTGGCATCCGGTCCATATATGGATCTACCATTACTGCCTATACGGCCTGTCCCTGTTTTTTTAAAGCCTTTTTCCTCGAGTTCAAAGGCGTGAAAGAGGAAGCCTTGGTCATTCGACTCTAAGAAAATTAAAGGAGCTTGCCCCTCAATCTCAAGTTGGGCAGACCGAAAGATCACTTGATCCTCCGATTGGCGGGGCATAAACAAAAACGAATATCGTGCCAGCGTTCTGTGTTCCGCTATAAAGGCATTCCAGAGTTCTTGATCACCAGCAATTGTGAGGGAATCTCCTCTCTCCACTTCAAACAAGACATTTGCTTCATAGGCATCCATGGATTCGGCTGCATGTAGATATCCCGTCATTTGGTTAACGAACTTGCGGGTTTCTTGGGAGGTATATGGCCGGTTTGCCATTTGTAAAGCGGAGAACGCACCTAAAGCTTTCAAAAGCGCAGTCTTACCAGAATTATTCTTGCCAACTAGGAGGTTTAGGCCTTCACGGATAGGGATAAATTGGCGCTGAAAGCATGCGTAATTGACTATTTCTACGCCCAATAATTTCATAGAGTGGCATTATAAGCGGACAGCCTATTTAGAAGTTCCTCCGGCTCTGGCCGCTTCCGCCAGTCTGTGTCCACGCGCGCATAAGAAATCTTCCCATCCGATTGCGCAATATAACTCGCAACGAGCGGCAGTTCCCAGCTCTGGTCACCGTTGTAACCGGGCAGCTTGGTCATAATGCTCTCATACATGGCCTGCAACTCCGGCGAGAGCCGATATACCAGCCCAAATTTTCGCGCGACCTGATTTCCCTGGTCGCTCAGGACAGGGAAGCGCAGTTTATGCATGTCGCGCGTCATATAAGAGTGCTTTTGCGTTTGCGGCGAGATGGCGATCAGCGACGCGCCGGCTGCGGCAATCTGTGCGTGAATCTCCTGCAAGGCGCTGAGTTGTGCGTTGCAATAAGCGCACCAGCGTCCGCGATAGAAGACGATTACCAGCGGCCCGCTGCGGAGCAGATCTTCGGAGCGCCAGAGCATGCCGTCGCCGTCGGGGAGTTCGAATACAGGAGCGAGATCGCCGATCTTAAGCGCCCGATCAGCCAGTCCGGACTTGACCAATTCCTCGGCAAAGCGATCAACTACGGCCAAGCGTTCTGCGGGAACCATGGCGCGCAGCTTGGCGGTGAGTGAGTCGAGTTGTTCGTTGAGAGCCAAGAAAATAAACCCACCACGGAGACACGGAGGCATGGAGAAGAACAGGTTAGCCACGAATGCACGCGAATCGGCGCGAATTTAACAGAAGAAGTTTTAATTCGTGTTCTTCGCGTTGATTCGCGGCCCGATCCTGATCAGTGTCATCAGTGAAAATCAGTGGTAAGCGCTACCGCATCATCCCTGGCAGCTTCATTCCGGCCAGCTTGCGGCTGAAGCTGGATTTGCCCATGTCCTTGAACATTTTGCGCATCTGGGCGTACTGGCGCAGAAGCTGGTTTACTTCCTGCACGCTGGTTCCGGAGCCGCGGGCAATGCGCTTGCGCCGGCTGCCGTTAATGATCTCGTGATGGTTGCGCTCTTTCGCCGTCATGGAATTGATGATGGCTTCCACGCGGGTGATCTGGCTTTCATCCACTGAGTCGGCGGCTTTTTGCATGTTGGCGAATGGGCCGATGCTGGGCAGCATCTTAATGACGCTTTGCAACGATCCCAGTTTTTTAACCTGCCGAAGCTGGTCGCGGAAATCTTCCAGCGAGAAGCCTTCACCGCCAAGGGCCTTCTTGGCGAACTCTTCCGCCTTCTTCTGGTCAACATTCTCCTGCGCTTTTTCCACCAGCGTGAGGATGTCGCCCATACCGAGAATGCGCCCGACGATGCGGTCAGGGTGAAAAGGTTCCAGCGCGTCATACTTTTCCCCCACGCCGATAAACTTAATCGGCTGGCCGGTGACCTGGCGTATGGAGAGCGCAGCGCCGCCGCGGGCGTCGCCGTCCATTTTTGTGAGCACCACGCCGGTGATGGAAAGCTTTTTGTGAAACTCGTCGGCAGAGCGGACCGCGTCCTGCCCGGTCATCGCGTCGGCCACGAACAGAATCTCCTGCGGGTTCAGGATCTTCTTGAGCGACTGCATTTCTGACATCAGCTCGTCGTCGATGTGCAGGCGGCCGGCGGTGTCAACGATCAGGAAATTGCAGCCGTTGTTGATGGCTTCTTTGCGCGCTTCTTTGGCCAGCCGCTCGACGGTCGGCGTGTCGGCGTTTTCAACTTTGCCTTCATACAGATTGGCCTTGATAGCTTCCGCCACGACTTTTAACTGCTGGCGAGCGGCGGGGCGATAGACGTCCACGGAAACCAGCATGGGGCGATGTCCGCCTTTTTTTAGCCACGCGGCAAGCTTTCCGGAAGTGGTGGTCTTACCGGAGCCCTGCAGACCGGCCATGAGGATTACGGAAGGCGGCTGCGATGCAAACTTGAGCTTGGCGGTGTCCTTGCCCAGGACTTCAACCAGTTCGTCATGGACCAGTTTAACGATCTGTTGCGCCGGAGAAAGCGCGGTCATTACTTCCTGGCCAACGGCTTTTTCCTGCACGCGGTCAATAAACGTTTTGACGACCTTGAAGTTTACGTCGGCCTCCAGCAAGGCCATGCGGATTTCTTTTAGCGCTTCCTGGATATTTTCCTGAGTGAGCGTGCCCTGTCCGCGCAGGTTCTTGAACGTCCGTTGCAGCTTTTCCTGAAGATTTTCAAACATAGATAATGGCTTTATTCACTCACAAAAGATTCAATCTTTGGATGCAGGTCTAAGCATTATTGTAACAGTCCGGAGAGTGGCGCTCGCCGTCCGCCCGGGTTGGCAGCAGGGCATCGACCAGTTTGCGAAATTGAATTAGTACCTATATATCGGGTGAGCGCCGCGTCAGTGGCTTTGAAGTTAGTTGAACATCAGCCCTGTTTTTGCGCCTGCGAAGACTTGGCCCTTATACTTGAGTCCTGGAGGCAGTAATGGTCCAGGACAATAAAACTGCTGTTTCCGATTCTCCCGTTTGCTGGCCCGCTTTACCTCTTTCGGCATGGCAAGATACGCGTGACACGCTGCACATGTGGACGCAGATCGTGGGCAAAGTTCGGCTGGCGCTCACGCCCAAAACCAATCACTGGTGGAATGTGGCGCTTTATGTGACCGCGCGTGGACTGACAACTTCAGCCATTCCTTACGGTGATCGCGTATTTGAAATTGAATTTGATTTTCTTGAGCACCAGCTCATCATCAAGACCTGCGACCCGGCTACGAAAATCATTCCGCTGGGGCCACGCTCTGTGGCCGATTTCTATCAGGAATTCATGGCGGCGCTGCGGGCGCTCAAGATTGATGTGACGATCTGGCATATGCCGGTGGAGGTCGCCAATCCCATCCCGTTTGATCAGGACAAAACTCACGCGTCGTATGACAAAGAATATGCGCGCCGCTTCTGGCGCACACTGGTTTCAGTGGACGACGTGTTCAAAGTTTTCCGTTCGCGCTTTGTCGGAAAATCCAGCCCGGTTCATTTCTTCTGGGGAAGCTTTGATCTGGCGGTCACGCGCTTTTCCGGGCGTCCCGCGCCGGAGCGGAATGATCCTGATCCGGTTCTGCGCAGAATCATGCAGGAAGCCTATTCGCATGAGGTGATCAGCGCGGGCTGGTGGCCGGGAGGCGACGACGTGAGAGATGCCGCGTTCTATTGCTATGCTGCGCCGACCCCGCAAGGCTTTGCCGAGCAAAAAGTGCGTCCTGCGGCAGCGTTTTATCATCAACAGCTGGGCGAATTTCTGCTGATGCATGAAGATGCGCGCCGCGCCAGCTCGCCTACTTCCGCGGTATTGGAATTTTTGCAGAGCTCCTATGAAGCCGGGGCGACCTTGGCGAAGTGGGACCGCGCTGCACTGGAAAGAACCGAGCAACCCGCCGCTGGTGCGGCCTAAGGAGAAGCCATGGCCCAGAATTGCAGCCACATGAAGCAGATCAAATTCAAATCCACTGATACGCACGTCTGCGAAGAGTGCATCAAGACCGGCGACACGTGGGTCCATCTGCGCTTGTGCCTGGAATGCGGCCATGTGGGTTGCTGCGATTCATCGAAGAACAAGCACGCGACTAAGCATTTCCATCGCAGCAAGCATCCGCTCATCCGCTCCATCGAGCCCGGAGAAGCATGGATTTGGTGCTACGTGGATGAACTCTCGCCGGGAGAGATTGCGGCATAAATTATTATCTTCCATTCAGCCAGACAAAGAACCAATGTATCGCGGTGAGCCACACTCCCAGTAGCATCAGGTTCATGCCAATCAAGATGCCGATGACCATCAGCACGGCCCCGCCCGCCACAGTGAGCAGTGGGACAATGATCAGATAGAGCAAGGTCATGAAGACCGTCAGCACCCATCCGCCGGCTCTTACCGGCGCGATCATGTGTGAGCCCATCTTCTGCAAGCGTTTGGCCCGTTTTACCAGCGGCGGATGAAATGAAGCAAAGCTCTGCATGCTACTTTGGCTGCGCTTTGGCTGAGCTGGCCGCCTGCCTTGCTGCGCCAGTTTCAAACGCTCGATTGCGGCTTTGTCGCCGTGGCTGGCTGCTTGAATGTCGGCAAAATCGGGTAGCTCGCCGAGTCCAACAGGCAATCTTTCGCCCATAATTCCTGCAATAGCTTGCAAGCGCGCCGCGGCCCGCTGGTCTCCCATGGCTGCCGCTTTTACTGTGGTGATTATCTCCTGGCGCACGCCGGGCCAATCATTTGGTGTAAGTCCAGCCGGAACCCCGCCCACGGCCCCAGCCGTAACCGGAACGTCATAGAGGTTTGCCGCTTCTTGCGCCGACATCACGTGCGCCGTGGATGCCCACGCCTGAATGGCTTTGGCCATTTGCTGCTGGCTTGGCTGCTGACCGCGCAGACCGCTGTCACCCTTGGGATTCACCACAAAAAGGTGTGTGGCCCAATCACCGCTATCGAAGGCGGTGTTGTCTTCGCTCAGGCATTGCAGCGCGCGGGCCAGCGCGTCAGGATTGCGGGTAAGCTCAACTGAGCTTGCGTCGGCCAGGTAGCGGCGCGTGCGCCACAGCATGGCCATGGATGGTCCCAGCAATGCGTTCAGAAAAATCCAGAGTGTAAGTCTGATCGCCATGTTGGTGAACATGAGCGGGAAAATTAGCAACCGGTAAGCTTTCTTGATGAGGCCGGGATTACCCTTCTTGAAATATTGGTCCATGTCCGGCGTGTCGCTATCGATTGAAGTAGCGAGTGATTCGGCGATCTCTGCGGCGTCCGCCGCGCGTTTTTCCGGCGTGCCGCCGCCGAGCATGTATCGCGCAACGCGCCACAAATGGGTGCGTGATTCTTTGCCGAACGGCGCATTAATGATGTCTAGCAGTAGGCCGCAAGTTTCAAAAACGCTGGTTACGGTGAACGCGATTCCCAAATCACCGTTGCCGATGGAGCCAACCAGATGCGCAAGGATGGCCTGCATCTGGTCACGATCAAGATCATCAAGCAGGCGGCGTGAAATCACAATGCGCGCGTCATGCATCGATGTGCCCACAGCCGCGGCATTCGCGCCAATGGAATCCACCAGCATGATCCTGGGCGCGGGCAGTCCTGCGGCGATGGCCATTTCCTGCGCCACGTCCGCAAGCTGAAGCTCTTTCAGGTCAGCCTGGTTCGGCTCGCGGGCGTTCATGCTGGCCAGCGTGCCGCCCACGCCGCCATGCCGAAACAGCGCCAGCATGGCAAACCACAATCCATATGCGACGACCATCCCCGGCAGCAGCACTAACGTGAGACCTGCGGCCAGCTCGCCGGGATCGAGCGTGCCTTTCTGGTTGATCACATAGTCAGCTACGCGCATGCCCAGCTTGGCCAGATCATTGGCCTGCCGCCAGAAATCCGGGGGCAGCGGCGCAAAGTGGTTCACGATTTCCGCCACGATCATGGTGCCTGCGTATAGTAGCGGCGTAAGCACCAGGGTGAGCGGAATTCCCATGATGAATGCGGCGAACGTGCAGAGCGCGGACATGCGCCACGTGGCGCGACGATTGCGCTTTTGCGCGGCGAAGAACGTTTCCGGGTTCAGCGGGCCAAAGTTCCGTGCGGGCCTTGTAGCTTCCATGGGGTCCATGAGGGCTTGAGATTAGCACCGCGCCACAGCCGGAGCAACTATCAGGTTTGGCCACAAGCGCGGTCTTCGCGATACAGTGTTAAGAGCACGTTTTTACAGACGGATTGAATTCATGCGGACCTTATTGTCATTCCTCTTATCGTTATTTCTGATGGCGACCAGCGCGGCGCAATCGCCTTCGCCAACTCCTCCGCCATCATCTACTCCCACGCCTGAAGACCGGCCCACGCTGAATCGGCCCGGATCCTCGAACACTGCTCCGTCGAATACTGGCCTTGGGTCGCCGTCGCCAACGCCCACGCCACATTCATTGCCCGCTGCTCCGGCGAAGGCGGAAGAGAATGCCGAGCCGCCTAAGCCTTCTTATCCTGACCTGCTGCCGCGCTTTGACTATGACAGCCATGCCGGCCTGGAAATGCGCGAAACTGACGTGCACATGCGCGACAAGGTGCGGCTGATCGAACTCAACTATGCCGGCGCCAGCGGCGATCGAGTGCCGGCTTACCTGCTGATTCCTCCGGGAGGCGGCCCGTTTCCGGCGATCATCTGGGGACACTGGCTGATGAAAGGCTCGCCACTGGCCAACAAAGATGAGTTTCTGGAAGAAGCGCTGGCGCTGGCCCACTCCGGCGTGGTCTCTCTGCTGATTGACGCGCCGCAGGTCCGCCATGAGTGGGTTGAAGCCAAGAGCGATGCCGGTCCGATGGAAGAGGTAAAGCAGCAGAGTGAAGCCACAGTGCACCAGGTCACGGATTTGCGCCGCGGCATCGACCTGCTTTATGGGCGTCCAGATGTGGACCGAAAGCGCATCGCTTACGTGGGCCATAGCTGGGACGCGCATGTGGGCGCGATTCTGGCCGGCGTGGAAACCCGCATCACCGCGTATGTGCTCATGGCCAGCGGCTATTCCGACCAGGAAGAGGCCTTCGCCAGCAAAGATCCGCAGCGCGTGGCGCAGATCAAGCAGGTGGGCGAGGACAATGTCCGCGAATATTACCGCGAGTACGCCTGGGACGATCCGGTTTATTTCCTCGGCCATACTGACCGTGAAAGCATCTTCCTGCAATTTGCCTCCGGCGATCCCATCACCAAAGAGAAAGCGCAGAAATATCTTGACCGCTTCAGCTCCAAAGATAAAAAGATGGAGTTTTACAACGCGGGGCACGCACTCAACGCCGCCGCCCGTCTCGACCGCGATCGCTGGCTGCAAAAACATCTGGGGATTAAGAAGATTGACGAGAAGGCGCTGGAGGATATTCCGCAGTTGAAATGAGGGGATCGCCGTGATCGCCGAGATCGCGCGTCATCGCCGTAATCGGAAGCGAAACCCTTTTACCGCAAAGGACGCAGAGAACGCAAAGAACAAGATTGCCAAAATCGCCGAAATTGCCAAAAGTGAGAATTGAAAAGTAAAACTTTTTACCGCAAAGGACGCAAAGGTCGCAAAGGAAGGAAGATCGCCCCTGATCAGAAAATAAATTCCTACTCGTTTCCTATTTACGTGATCCCGTACTGAACTTCTCATGTCTTGCCTTGCTCTGTGTTCCTCAGTGTCCTCTGTGGTAAATGCCTTTGTCTTTCGGATTACGGCGATGACGCGCGATTACGGCGATTCCGGCGATCTCCAAATCCTTTGTGTTCCTTCGTATCCTTTGTGGTTAAAGGATTTATATTTCCCCATGAGGTGTCCCCATGCGAGGACTGAGCTTCGGCGAGCTGCTGGATTACAGCGCGGAAGAAAGCAACCACTGGCGCGATTTCTTCAAGACACATCCTGGCGCGCTGGACGTGCCTTGCGACATCGCCGGGACCAAGACCGTACGCGAGCTGGTGCTGCACATTGTGGCCGTGCAGATGCGCTACGCGGAACGCTTGCTGAACATGCCCATCACGGAGTATGAATCGCTCGAAGGAAAGCCCGGTGCAGAGCTGTTCGCGCTCGGGCGCAAAAGCCTGGAAGACCTGCGCAGCTTCGCCATTGCCGCCAATGACTCTGACTGGGACGGCACGCTCACCTTTCCCACGCGCTCAGCCGGCGAGTTCACCGCCAGCCGCCGCAAGATCTTTATTCATGCGCTGCTGCACGGCGTCCGGCACTGGGCCCAGCTCTCGACTCATCTGCGCCAAAAGGGCTACAAACAGGACTGGATGCACGATTTCCTTACGTCCGGGGTGATCAGGTAGGGCCTGCATCCGGCACTTGGTTTTTTGGCAGAGTAGACGCAACGAATAGGTGCAGCACAGGGAGATTTGGGTTCGTATCAGGGCACGGGCTTTAGCCGTGCCGTATCAGAGTAGTAGAATGCCTGGCTTTAGCCCCTGTCCTATGGCCAAACCTCTACGAAACTCTTCGCGTCAATCGATCGTCGCGGGCGTCCGGACATTTTTCGTTTCCTCAAGGACCGTCCAGGGCAAGCACCTTCTCCAATCGCAGCGCTCTGCCGACCTCTTAATCGATGTGCTCCGCTCTTACACCCTTGCCGGCAAATTCAAGGTCCATGAGTTCGTCGTCATGCCCAATCATTTCCATGTTCTGCTTAGTCTGGACGCTGAAACCAGCATTGAGCGGGCCGTTCAACTTATCAAGGGTGGTTTTTCGTTTCGGCGCAGGAAAGAGTTGGGTCTGGAGGGAGAAATCTGGCAGCGAGGATTTTCCGAGGTGCGCGTTATCGACCGAACGAGTTTTCTCGCGCACAAGGAATACATTGACGACAATCCAGTCAAAGCGGGCCTGGCCGCCCGAGCGGAAGATTATCTGTATTGCTCTGCGCATCTGCGCAGAAAGAAAAAGGCCAGCGGCTAAAGCCGGAATCGTTTTAGCTCCCTTACGGCACGGCTGAAGCCCGTGCCCTGATACGAACCTGTTGGATGCATAGGTCTGACTAGGCGCCTGTAGCTAAAGGTGCGATTGATTTTACGATAAATAGACCACGCTTTGTTCCGCAAAGCCCATAACAGAAAAAACGCGAGCAGCTTCAATATCAAGAACTAAGTTTTTGATAGAACTTGCTCTTCTGCTTTTTGAATTGTCGTACGAGTTTTGCTGCGGCATGGGGGTTTACCGCTCGTACCCAATATACTTTGCCCGACACGCTGTTCCAATCGCGCTCAGTTGACTGACTATTTAAAGCTCTGACGTGAATCTTGATCTCCTCAATCCTTTCCTTGGGCAGGTTTACCTTTTCATTTACTAAGAGCTGCGTGATCTGCTGACGTGTGCCTTTAAGCATTACACGTGTTTTTGATTCATTAATTGAAAATCCCTCGCTCTTTACAATTCGCCGAAAAAGAGGAATCATCTTCTTCAATCGGCGCGGTCCGGAAATGCCGATATCATCAACATAACGAGTAGTGATACCCCCATGTTTCCATGCCAGGGCACCAATTCTCTTATCTATGCCCTTGAGCACAATGTTCGCCAAAATCGGACTTGTGGGCGCCCCTTGAGGCAGAGCGAAATCCAAAGTGCAGACTCTTACTAAAAGTGAGAGCGCTTGCCCTGAATAGCCCAGAGTTTCAAAGACGACCCTCACATGATGGTCTTTTATATTCGGAAAACACTTTTCAATATCCAAGGTGATCAGCGCGTCAGGTCTGACGTGCATTTGTGCGTTCTTGACAATCGATCTGTTTTTTACTCCGCCAAAGGCAGACGGCGAGAGTTGGACCCGGCTTAAGATGTGATCAACAATCTTTCGTTGAAGGTTCTTAAGTTGCTCAATTGGTGCTTGGCAATTGCGTATCGTACCGTCAGGTTTTTTCTTAGGCCGATTGCGGTATGCTTTGCCTTTTTGCAACTGCCAAACAACGTAGTCCAGTTCACCCGGCGCTATAGCTAAGAATTTACAGACTGCGGTTTTAGAACAAGTTACGCTGATTTCTCCGGGAGCGCTCATCTTCTTCACGGCGACTTTCGGTGACATACATTGCTTCCAGTCGGGCCATCAAATCACGAAATTCTCGAAGATCCGCATTCTGTAAATTCGTATACTCTGGATCTTGCCACAAAAAAAACATTGCAACAGGAACACCCAATTCTCGCCCAAGATGCTTTAAAAAAGACATGCTTGGTTCTCTCTTATCGCCCTCTATAAGTGACAAATAATTAGCGCTTTTTCCTAAACGACTTGCCAAATCTTGCTGTTTGATTCCTTTGGCAGTTCGTATCAATTTGATTGCATTTCCTAGGGTCACGTTATTAATTCCTAAATTCCAGAAAGTCCGAAAGACTACTTTTTCGCTTTGACGTATTTCAAAAGCTTGTGAAGAGCGTTGCGCAAAACCCTCCAGAATCTTTCCTGGGGGTCGTATGCCGCTAACTTCTCCAAGCGCTTGACGTACTGCTCAAGGCGTTGAAGCAATCTCTCGGACTCATTAGTGACTGAGATGCTGGAACCCGCCCCCCATCTTGCTAGTTGGAGAGCTCGTTTCAACATACGAACAGAATCGCGTTTCGGACCATCTCTTGCTTTATGCTCCATCTACCTTCACCTCCGAGGTTGATCTCAGTGATTTCGCGGTCGTTTCCGACCGTGTCACTGTACGCGCAGCCGACCTGCGCGTAGCCATTACCAAGCAACTTCTTGCTGTTGCCTCGTATGGGGAGTACCAGCTATTGGCCAGTGCTCCGATGCCCATGTTTCAGGCGCGTAAACGTAAAAGTTCTCAGCAGCATGCCCAAGAGTTTTAGTTCACGGGGAGGTGATTCGTGAAGCCGTTCAAAACTGTTCGCTTCAACCCTCTATATTTTCAAAGAACGAGCTTTGCTCATCTCGAGTCCAACAGTACACTTGAACAACCACGTTGTCAATGTTTTTTGACTGACAGTCAATAAATATTTTCTTACGGATCGAAAATTCGTGATTTTATTTCCCAAGCAGTCCATTCCGCCGAAAAATGAATATTCGTCTATATTTCGCCTTTTGTCAAATGTATTTATATTCTTTCTCCTTTACCTCAGATGCTTCCAATTTTTTTGGCTTTGCCTGAACTCCAAGGGTACTGGCCATAACAGGAATGGCCTTTGCTGAACCCGCCAAATTACTCCCGATGCTGCGGGGCCAATCCAACGCAGTTTTTGCTTGCTTTATTCGCCCTGTATTTGCTAAAATCCATCTAGGTTTTACAGCCGGGAGCGGCAGCGGCTTGCCCCTTACAGTCCAAAGGGGACGCCAGCAATTGCGGTTGCTGGGCGAGATCAAAGGCCTGCACCTAGAAGTGTCCGATTGGCATAAGTGATTGGCTATCCGCAAGTTAGCCGCAGCTTATGTTTTTTGAGCCTTCAAACCCGTACGCTATAAGTGTGTCTAAAATCAGCAGTTAGCACTTAGCCATTAGTAATTAGCTTTGTGTTTCAGCTGCTGGCATCACTGTAGTCCCGCGTGAATCGGGAAAGTGACCCAAAATCTATCCAGAGCAGCCACCTAACGGGTGGCTTTTTTATTGCCCAAAAACACCTGCACCGCTGCCTGAAAAGCCAGTCCCAAAATTCCCTAACAAATCCCTTCCAAGGTGAGAAAGCTATGTCTAAAGAAGAAATCCTCCAAGCCATCCGTTCGTGTGCCAGGAAACTCAAACACAATCCAACCCGCCGAGAACTACGCCTGACCGCGCGCGTTTCAGAAGAGGCGCTGCACAAACATTTTGGCGGCCTGAAAGGCGCGCTGGAAAAAGCCGGGCTGCGGCCCAGCGGATCGGGCTTCCGACAGCAGGAGTCCACGGTGCTGCTGGACTGGGCCAGAGTTGCGCGCAGGCTGGGAAAGATTCCCACGGTGACGGAGTACGAAAGCCGCGGCGGCTTTAGCGATATGCCTTTCCACACCCGCTATGGGAACTGGACCAGCGTGCCTGATGCTTTCGCACGCTTTGCCCGGAAGGAAAAGATACAGAGCAAGTGGAAGGACGTGCTGGGGATGATTGGCGAGCAGGCGGGCAAGATCAAGGGCAGCATGGTGAACGTACGAGCGTCACACCAGCGCACGCGCAAGCAGGACATTTTTCACGACCGTCCGCTGTATGGGCCGCTGATGAATTTGCCGGAGATGGTCCATGAGCCGCTGAACGAACTTGGCGTGGTGTTTGCGTTTGGCATGGTGGCGCGGCAACTGGGATTCAGCGTGCTACGGTTCCAGGCCGCGTTCCCGGACTGCGAGGCGTTGCGGGAGGTGGTACGCGGACAGCTACAGAGGATGAAACTTGAGTTTGAATTTGAGAGCCGGAACTTCCTGCGGCATGGGCATAGGGTGGACGGATGCGATGGGATTGTGTGCTGGAAACATAATTGGAAGGAGTGTCCGCTGGAGGTGATAGAGCTGAGGAAGGTGTTTCATCGGTTGATCGGGACATCGGGAATCGAAGAGCAAAAGCTTTTAACCGCAAAGGACGCAGAGGGCGCAAAGATAGGAAAGAAAAACCTACCACGGAGGCACGGAGACACGGAGAAAGCAAAGAAATTGAACGGCAGAACCCGGAGAAAAGCAGAACCGAGATAGGTAGAACGGCAGAAAGAACTTACCTCGGATCAATGTAGATTGTCGCGGAAAAAGTTGGATCCAAGTCCTTGATAAATTCAACATTCATTTCTGGTTTTCTCCGCGTCTCCGTGCCTCCGTGGTGAGATTTTGTTTTTTCTATTCTCTCAACTCAACCACCGTCGCACCCGCCCCACCCTCATTCTGTTGAGGTTCAGCCACTGTTGCCACGTGAGGATGTTTTTGCAGGTATTGACGAAGAGCTTTACGGAGAATGCCCATGCCACTGCCGTGGACGATACGCACCCGCGTGAGCCCCGCGAGAAATGCGCGGTCGATAAATTTTTCTACCGCGCTGGTGGCTTCGTCCACGTTGCGGCCGATTACGTTTAGCTCAGTGGGGGCATTGGAATTGGAATCTTCTTTGAGCGTGACGGAGATTCCGCGCGCGCGGGCTGCGGCCACGGGATTCGGCGCGGCGCCGCTTCCGCCTGCGCCGGTGCGTCCGAATACTTCAGCCACGTCATGCCGCGGAATCTTCATCTTCATGTTGCCGATTTCGACTTCAAAGGTGTTCTCGTCCAGCTTGCGCTTGATGACGGCAGTGCGGCCCAGCGACTTGAGCTTGACGGTATCGCCTTCAGAAATATGCTTGACCTCATGCGGACGCGCGTTGGGATCACCCTGATCTGCGCCGGTTTTGTGCGCCACCACGCCAGCGTCAAACTGTTCTTTGAATTCCCGGCGCAGCTTGGCGATGCGCTGCTCCGCGTGCTTGCTGAGCTTTTGCGCGGCGGCGCGGTCCTGCACGGCGCTGATGGCTTCACGCACCTGGTATTCAAAGTCCTTGATGAGCGATTCCATCTTGCGCTCAAACTCGCGGACTTTCTGCCGCTGCTCCTGCTGGCCTTCAGCTTCAAGGCGCTTCTGCTCGCGAGCGAGTTCCTGTTCGCGCTGCTGCGCCGCCTGGCGTTCGCGTTCAAGATCGCGCAGCTCAGAGTGCAGCTTATCCAGAAACTTGCTGACGTCTTGGGTCTGCGTGGTCAGGCGTTCACGCGCTGCGTCGGTAATCTGGCGATTGAGGCCGAGACGCTGCGCAATGTTGATGCCCGCCGAAGCTCCCGGCACGCCGACGCGCAGCTCATAGGTGGGCTGAAGAGTGTCTTCATTGAAGCCCACGGCCGCGTTGAGCACGCCCGGCGAATTGGCGGCATAAACCTTGAGCGACGTATGGTGCGTGGAAATAATGCTGAGCGCGCCGCTACGGCGGAAATGGTCTGCAATGGCCACGGCGAGAGCCGCGCCTTCTTCAGGATCGGTGGCGGAGCCGAGCTCATCCAGCAGGACAAGCGAATGCGCGGTTGCGGTGCGCGAGATGAAATCAATGTTGGTTACGTGCGCGGAGAAAGTGGAAAGATTCTGCTCAATGGATTGGTAGTCGCCAATATCCGCCAGCACGGAATCAAACACCGGCAGCCGCGCCGAAGTGGCAGGCACGGGAACGCCGGCCTGCGCCATGAGCGCCAGCAGTCCAAGAGTTTTAAGGCCTACGGTTTTGCCGCCGGTGTTGGGACCGCTGATGATGAGTTGGCGATGGTTGGCGTCCATCTCCAGGGTGAGCGGAACGATCTTGCCGCCTTTCGCTTTGAGATTACGCTCCAGCAGCGGATGCCGCGCGGCGCGCAGCTCAGTGAAGGCTTGGGTTGGTTCAGAACTCGTGAGCTCCGGGCGAACGCAATCATAGTCGACGGCAAAGCGCGCCTTGCCGATTTGCAGCTCCACTTCCGCCATCACATTGGTAGCGGTGGCAATGGCTTCACTGTGCTCGCCCAGTCGCTCAGTCATCTCCTGCAGGATGCGGCGGATTTCAGCCTGCTCTTCTTCCAGCAGACGGACAAGGTCATTATTCTGCTCAATGGTTTCCAGCGGCTCAATGAACATGGTTTGGCCGCTGGAACTTGCGCCGTGAACGACACCATTGACGCGCTTGCGCTGCTCCGTTTTTACCGGGATAACGAAACGCTCACCGCGAATGGTGACGAGTTCATCCTGCACGGCGCCGCCTTCTGCCAGCCGCCGCAGATAGCCGCGCAAGGATTCCTGGATGGCGCGTTTCTGCTTTTCCACGTCACGGCGGATGCGCGTGAGCTCAGCGGAGGCGCGATCGTCCAGCGTGCCGTCCGGCTGAATCTTGTTGCGGAAGTGGCGCAGCAGCAAAGTGAAGTCGGCAATCTGCTGGGTGAGCGCCAGCATGCCGATCCAGTGCGGCTTTACGGCGTCCGGCGGATGCAGCGCCATTTCTCGCCACTCAGAAGATTTATCGACCAGCAGGACAAGGTCGCGAATCTGTTCGATTTCAAGCGTTGCGCCGGGAATACGCGCCTTGGCCAGAAGATTGTGAGCGTCGAACAGGCCGGCAAAGTCGAAGCGTCCGCCGGCAACATAAAAGCGGCGAGATTCGTCGGCAAGCTGCTGCTGCTGGTTGATCCATGCGCGATCAAGCGAGGGCTCCAGTTGCGCGACCCGGGCCTTGCCCAGCGGCGAGCTGACGTATGCGCCCAGAACGTCACGAAAGTGATCGAATTCCAGGACGCGAGCCGAAGAATGCTGGAGCGGAGCGGGGACCATGCTGTAATGATGGTATCGCGAAGCAGGGTCTGGAGGGAAAAAGCCGCTTCAACCTAGCTGAAATACTGATAAACTCTGACTAAATGTCCTTTCCAACTACACGCCTGCGCCGCATGCGCCAGACCGATTCGCTGAGGTCGCTGGTGCGCGAGACGCGTCTTACGCCTACGAACTTTATCTATCCGCTATTTGTCTGTCCGGGCGAGGGCGTGCGCAAAGAGATTAGCTCCATGCCTGGCGTGTTTAACCTGTCGGTGGACGAAGCGGTGAAAGAAGCGCGTGAAGGCAAACAATTGGGTCTGGGAGGAATCATCCTGTTTGGCCTGCCGGAGAAGAAAGACGAAGTCGCGACCGGGGCGTGGGCCGATGATGGAATTGTGCAGCGAGCCACGCGGGCCATCAAGCGGGAAGTGCGCGATCTGGCGGTGATCGGCGATGTTTGCTTGTGTGAATATATGTCGCACGGGCACTGCGGCATTGTGCAGAAGAAGAGTGCGGCGGAGGGTGGCGCAGCGTCGGCGAAGCGGGGAGGCGGCAACGGTGGACGAGGCGTTGCAACGCAGGTTGCGGCGGAAGTGGAGTACGAAATCCTTAATGATCCCACCCTAGAAATTCTGGCGAAGACCGCGGTTTCTCAGGCCAAAGCGGGCATGGATATTATTGCTCCTTCTGACATGATGGACGGCCGCGTCGCTTCGATTCGCAAAGCGCTAGACCAGGCCGGCTTCCTCAATACGCCTATCCTTTCTTATGCAGCCAAATTTGCCTCGGGATTTTACGGTCCATTCCGCGAGGCCGCCGATTCCACGCCGCAGTTTGGCGATCGCCGCTCTTATCAGATGGATGGCGCAAATATCCGCGAGGCCATGCGCGAGATTTCTCTCGACATCAAAGAAGGCGCAGACATGATTATGGTGAAGCCCGCCATGCCTTATCTCGACGTAATCAGCGAAGCGCGCCGCCGCTTTGATCTGCCCATCGCGGCTTACCAGGTATCCGGCGAATACTCCATGCTGCAGGCAGCCATCCACAACGGCTGGCTGGACCGCGACCGCGTGATCATGGAATCGCTCACGTCAATCCGCCGTGCCGGAGCGCAGATGATACTCACTTATTTTGCGAAAGACGCAGCAAAGTTGCTGGGCTAATTGGCCGAAGATTTGCCCTGATCACCGCAACTAAAGCCTTGCCACCTTATAAGCTTTAGCCAGCTCATTTACTGCCGGATGTGTGATCTTGCGGCTCCGGCTCATCATCCTCTTCTTCCGGATTTTCCGCCGCCTGCTTTAGATAACTCACGTTCTTCACCGCGCCGATCACCAGCCAAAGCATGCCTAGGATTGCCAATCCCGCCAGGGGAAACGGCAGCCATCGCCACCGCAATTGATCTTCCGTTCCCTGCAATGCCTGCAGTGCTTCACGATGCGCGTTTTCCGTGGCTATTTCCAGGTTTACGATCTGCAGGTCCTGCGGCGCCGCTCGATACTTGGCCAGAAAGTCTTCCGGCAGTCCCTGGTCCATCGCCAGCTTGCGCCGTTCTTCGATCAGCGGCTGCACTGCTTGCGCATACCATTTCTGCTCTGCGGCGACCAATCCCTGCAAAAGCTTGTCATTCTGCGCGTCGGCATTGGCCTGCGCCAGTTGCTCAATTCTTTGCTTGTCAGCCTGTATTAATCCTGTGTTCGCGGAGTTCCCATCCAGCAGGTAGCGATTGAATGAGACGTCCATCTCGCTCAGCCGATTGATCGCCTCTATCCTCATCTGGTGTTGCAACATCGCCTGCTGGTATCTGCTCAGCGCTCCGTTCAGCCGATAAAGCTCATATCCGTAAAACGCCAGAGCCACGGCGGCCAGCAACCCAAGCAGCAGCACGCCGATCACGCGAACCCATGCAGCACGGGCCAGCTTCGCAGGCGGAACGGGAATGATCAATGTGGAAGACATAGCGAGCCAAGGCTAGCACAGTCTGCGGCCCTCAGGCATATAAACCGGATCCGACTCCCCTTCTAAGAATGTGTGAGGCGGATTTACAGAAGTTAAAATGTTCGCTAGCCAATCTCTAAAGCGGTGCAAGAGGTCTTATGAAGCCAGCAGCAAAGCTCACCCCGGCAGCGAATGCCGAAGCCCAGCTTGAAACTTTCATCGGTAAATTTGGGCCGGAACACCAGACTTTGATTCGCGAGGTGCGCAAGGCGTTGCGCAGGCGACTGCCGGCTGCGAACGAGCTCGTCTATGACAACTACAATTTCTTTGTCATTGGCTACTGCACCACCGAACGCCCGTCAGATTGCATTGTTTCCATTGCTTCCGGGGCAAACGGGCTCGGATTGTCATTCTATCGTGGCGCCAGTCTGCCTGATCCGCATAACTTGCTGCTCGGCTCAGGGGCTCAGAATCGCTTCATCCGTCTAGGCTCGGCCAAGATGCTGGCCGACACCCGCGTCGAGGCGCTCATCGCGGCTGCCGTTGCTCAGGCTAAAACACCGTTGTCGTCGCAGCGCCAAGGGAAGCTGATCATCCGTTCAATTTCAGCCAAGCAGAGGCCGCGGCGGAAAGCGAAAGTATAGTTCACTCCCGCCAGCAGCCGCGCCCGCGACGAATCCTAATGCACCCTGGTGCTATCTAATTTTCGTTGGGATCGTGGGCCAAATGCTGACTGCTGAAGGCTGAGTGCTTTACAATCAACTGTTTGCCTGCTCACGATTTTCCATTCAGAGGGAGCGCTATTTTGCCAGACACTATTTATGACGTCGCCATCATCGGCGGAGGCCCCGGCGGATACTCAGCCGCTTTCCGCGCCGGACAGCTTGGACTGAAGACCTGCCTCATTGAAAAAGATGACAAGCTCGGCGGCACGTGCCTCCACGTTGGTTGTATCCCCACAAAGGCGCTGCTATTTAATGCTGAAGTGTATGACCACGTGAAGGATGCTGAAGAATATGGCATTGATGGCCTGGGCGCGGGCAAGCTGAACTGGAAGAACATCCAGGACCGCAAGAACAAGATTGTTACCAAGCACACCAAGGGCCTCGATTTTCTGGTGCGCAAAAATAAGGTTGATCGCGTGCTTGGCTTTGCACGCCTCACCGGCCCCGCCAAAAACGGAGTGCATACCGTTCAGGTGGAGCGCGGCAAAGGTGCGAGTCAGGTCCAGGCCAAAAACATCATTCTGGCCACCGGATCTTTTGCGCGTATGCTGCCCGGCCTGCAAGCTGACGATCGTATTCTCACCAATATTGAAGTGCTCAGCCTGCCCGCCCTTCCCAAATCGATGGTCATCATTGGCTCCGGCGCGGTCGGGGTGGAATTTGCCTCCATCTATCGTTCATTCGGCGCTGAGGTCACGATCATTGAAATGTTGCCGCGCCTGGTTCCGGTGGAAGATGAAGATGTGAGCAAAGAGCTTCTGCGGTCATTCAAGAAGAAAGGCATCAACTGCTTCGTCAACACCAAAGTAGAAAAGGTTGAAAAGACGAAGAATGGCGTCTCCGTGAGTTTCACGCCGAATGGCGAAGCCACGCAGAAACTGGAAGCGGAAAAAGTTCTGGTCGCCGTTGGCCGCGGGCCGAACACTGAAGGAATTGGCTTGGAGAAAACGCCTGGAATCAAAGTGGAGCGCGGCTTTGTCCACACCAATGAATGGATGGAGACCGGCGAAAAAGGCATTTACGCCATTGGTGACATCGTTGCCGGAATGCCGCAGCTTGCGCATGTAGGCGCAATGTGCGGGATCGTTGCCGTAACTCGCATTGCCGGCAAGCCAGACAAACCGGTCAACAAGAACCACATCCCCGGCTGCACGTATTGTGAACCGCAGATCGGCAGCGTGGGACTGACGGAAGCCAAAGCCAAGGAAGCCGGGTATCAGGTGAAGGTTGGCAAGTTCCCGTTCACCGCAAACTCAAAAGCCACCATTATGAATAATCATGAAGGCTTCATCAAGGTTGTGTCTGAGGCCAAGTACGGCGAAATTCTGGGCGTGCACATCATTGGCCCGGTGGCAACCGAGCTGGTTGCTGAAGCCGTTACGGCCATGGAACTGGAAGCCACTATTGAGGACATGATGTTTACCATCCACGCGCATCCCACGGTTTCAGAAGGCATGCTTGATGCTTTCAGTTCGGTGGAAGGCAAGGCGATTAACGCGTAAGGTTTTCTGCAATCCCGAGCGCAGCGAGGGAACCCTTTAGCCGCGATTCTCTTTTGGGGACGGGGCACCTCTTACGCGAATGGATGGGCCATTAGCCGCCGCTTGATCGTCAAGGGCTATATCTGTCTTTCCATCGACGAGAAAAGTGGCGCAGGAATTTGCTTTTCTGATTCGTGTTTATTCGCGTCAATTCGCGGCTAAGTTTTCCGCAGATAGCAGTTCCTTACCGCGTCGCAAGGCTCCGCCCAAAAGCCAATGCCGTTTTAGCTCGGCCAATTGCTATTTGCCAATTGCCAGCTGCTTTTCAGGAAACATTTCCCCTCGCTTCGGGATCATAAATATCAGGAGGTCCTTCCATGCCTATCGATCCGGTTTGCAAAATGGAAATCAGCATTGCCGATGCCGCTGGCAGCCATGACTATCACAGTGAAACGCTCTATTTCTGTTCCGTTGACTGCCTGCGGAAATTTGAGCGCGATCCAGCCGTCTATATGGACGATATGGGCGACGAAGAGCGGATTGCGTAAGAGGGCAGTCCGCCATCAATATCTAGCATGAGGGAAAAATCTCTGGAGCGCAGGCGCCCTCGCCTGCGGCTGATTGCTGATGGCTGCCTACTTGCTTACACTCATCGCCGTTGCGTCTTCGGTCAGTTTCACGCCATGCCAGGGACAGAATTTCCAATTCGCCTCTACTCTCTCTTTGCCCACCGGACAATACTTTGCCTGACTGAGCGATGAGAGCGGCAATCTCCAAGTATAGGTGCTGGAAGCGGTTCCCATGATGTCTGAAACGTCCAGGTATATTTCTGAGCTTTTGTGCGGATCGGCGAAGACCTTGCCGGTGCTGTCAACGGAGGGGAAGAGCAGGAACTGCAGGCCTTCTCCCATGCTGCCCATCATATTTTTCAGCATAGGTTTCATCACGTTCACAATCGAAGCGGCATCTTCGGGGATCTCATCGACCGGTGTATAGGTGTTTCCGTGCTGGTCGCGGAGCAGCACGCGTTTTTTGATGTCCGCGTCTTTCATCCATGAGATGTTCCCCAATCCCATATCGCCGACGCCCACAATAAACAGATTATATTTTTTGAACGGTGCAAAAGCTTTCTTCGCGCTTTCGGAGCTGAACCCCTGCTTCTGCAGGCTGATCTCCCAGAACTCGATTGGCACCCACCAGAAAACTCCCATTTTGTGGTTTCGCGAATCTACGAACTCGGTCTCCTTCACCACGGCTTGCGTATCAAGCTCCGGCTCTTTTGCGGGCTGCAGGTCAAGAATGATAGCTTTTGACTCGGACTTCTCAGTCTTGGCCTCAGTCCTGGGTGCCTGCTGCGCTGTGGCGAAGCTGGCCAGCAGCAGTAAAACAATCAGTTTTCGGGAAATCATACCGCCTATCATGCCTGAAATTGGCATTAACAACAATGAATTCCTCCTGCTGCATGGCTACAATAAGGACAATGCCTGTTCGCGTCATCAACGTCCTTTATCTTGGCTGCATCGATTACTCCATCGCATTGGAGTTGCAGCAGACGCTTGTCCGTCTGGTCAAAGACAAACGCATCACCCACACATTGCTTCTGCTCGAGCACCCGCCGGTGATCACTCTTGGCCGCAACGCAGGAGCGCAGAATATTGTTGCCTCACGTGAGTTCCTTTCTGCCAACGGTGTTGAACTGCATGAGACGGATCGCGGCGGTGACGTTACGTTCCACGGCCCTGGCCAGCTTGTCGGCTATCCCATTTTCGATCTGCGCGCCTTTGAGCCGCGCATTGGCGCCGTGGATTTTGTCCGCAAGCTGGAAGAAACGCTTATCCGCACCTGCGGCGATCTGGGCGTTGTCACCGAGCGCATCCCCGGACTTACAGGCGTGTGGACGCAAAATGTCCCGCCTGGAAAAATTGCCGCTATCGGCGTGCATATTTCCCGTGCGGTCACTTCGCATGGCTTTGCGCTGAACGTGAATACCAATCTCGACTACTTCAAGCTAATTGTCCCGTGCGGCATCACGGACAAACCCGTGACCTCTTTAGAGCAGGAGATGGCGCAAAGCGCGCTTAGTCGCCACCGCAAATTGCCGCCCCTCGAAGATTTGGCGCAGCAGGTGGCCCGGAACTTCGGCCGCGTGTTTGAGGCGCAGACACTCTGGCTGGAGTCTCTGGATGCGCTGATGGCTTCCACGCCCGACGCCGTGCAACCCGAGTCCCCCGCCAATCAGGACACGCCTGCCAGCGCTCCGAAAGAAATCCGCCACTTGGCGGGCGAAAAAGACATTTATCTGGCGTGAGTTCTTCTTGCGTCAGTGAATCCATCGGATCAGACCGAGCACCGCAGTCAATCTCAGATTTCCGCCGTGCCTTCCAGGTAGAAGACACAAGTACCTTTCAGTTCCACGCGATCGCGGGCCAGCCGGCAAATGATCTCTCCTCCGCGCCGTGAGAGCTGGCGGGCGCGAAACTCAGTCTTGCCCAATCTCCCGGCCCAGTACGGCGTCAACATGCAGTGCGCCCCACCGGTCACGGGATCTTCCGGGATGCCCTTGGCAGGGGCGAAGTACCGGCTGACGAAATCGCAGGTCCCGTCTCCTTCCGCTGTCACGATCACTCCGCTGCGATCCAGGCTGACGAGCGCGGCCATATCAGGAGCAAGCTTGGCCACGACTTGTGCGCTCTCCAGCAATGCCATGTAGTTGAAAGAGTTGGCAAGAACCTCAATGGGTACAACGCCCAGCGCCTGGGCCAACTCTTGCGAAATCGCAACTGGCTCGGACGGACGGGCCGGGAAATCCATGACGTAACCTTCATCCGTGCGGTTCACCGTCAGCGGCCCGCTCGCCGAATCGAAGACTACCTTGCGGCGCCCTGGCTCCAGCCGCTCCATCACCACAGCTGCGCTGGCCAGCGTGGCGTGGCCGCACAACGGTACCTCAGTCGTGGGCGTGAACCAGCGCAAGCGATAGTCGCAACCATCGGGAACCAGAAAAGCCGTTTCCGCCAGGTTGTTTTCGGCAGCCATTGCCTGCAGCGTTTCATCAGCCAGAAAACTCTCCATTAACATGACTGCTGCGGGATTTCCCGCGAAGCGGCGTGTGGTGAAGGCATCAACCTGGAATATCGGTACGCGCATGGAGCGATGTCCCGCTGCAACGAAGAGCTCAGGATTTGGGCAAGGATCTATGATAACAGGCTGCTGAAGGCATCTAATTTACCTGCGCCGCCCCGCGCTCCAGAGAAAACTCGCCGCCTGGCCGGCGAAAAAGACACATTTATCGTTTAACTGCACAAACTCCGTGGCAGTAACTTTCATCCTACTTACAGCTATGCCAGCCGAACATCGCCAACCGTACCTTGAAGCCCATCAGCAGGTCCGGAAATCCGGCGGCCTAAACCTGTGGTTCAGCCGATTTGCCAGCGAGACAGCGCACGTGGTCGGGCATCCTTATATGTTCCTGCTTGCCGTGATTGTGCTGGTACTGTGGGCGGTGAGCGGCCCGTTCTTCCATTTCTCTGATACCTGGCAACTCATCATTAATACCGGCACTACCATCATTACCTTCCTCGTCGTATTTCTCATCCAGAACACGCAAAATCGAGACGCCAAAGCCCTGCACCTGAAGCTGGACGAACTCATCCGCTCGCATCACCCGGCCAATGACGATCTAATCGACATCCAGAAGCTTTCCGATGAAGAGCTGGACCAACTGGAAAAGCGCTACGAGAAAATCCGCAAAGCCTGTGAAGCCCGCCGGGCTGCCAAGGCGCCGGAAGCCGTTGCCAAGCATGAGTCAAACAATGGCGCAAAGAACGGCGGCAAGCATGGCACTCAGGCCGCATCCTCAAACAAGAAACCCGCAGCCTGACTCCATGCCCCTGCGCCGTAGGCGCAGTTGGAAGCATTCAGAAATCAGCACTCAGGTAAGACTTCTTTTACCGCTACGGGCGCAAAGGTCGCAAAGGAGATTGGAAATCAAAGCGCCTTCTCCTTGGCGTACTTCGCGTCCTTTGCGGATTAAAACCCTTTTGCCTGAGTGCTGACCGCTGATTGCTGAGTGCTAAACTATTAACGTCTGTATGGCCACCAAAACCAAACCAAGCAATGCCAAAACATCGAAGACCGAAGTCTCTTCCAACGGCCGGACATTGAATGGCAAATCGCCGAATGGCAAATCGCCGAATGGCAAATCGCCCGCCAAGGCCCCCGCTGTCCGCGTGAACCAGTATGGCATTCCAGACTGGCGGCTGGAGCAGCCGGAATTTGCAGTGCGCGAAGTCACCGACGGTCCGGAGATCCATTACGAGATCACAGGCAAGCTCAACACGCCGGTGCCGCCCATTCGTGAATCGAAGTATCTCAGCAAAGAACAGCATCTGGAAATCTACCGCTGGATGGTGATGAACCGCCGCATGGAAGTGGCTCTGGAAAATCTTTACAAGCAGAGCAAGGTTGTTGGCGGCGTTTATTTTGGCCTCGGACAGGAAGCCTGCTCCTGCGCTTCTGCCTACGCGCTTGGTCCCGATGACTGGTTTGCGCCCATGATTCGCAACCAGGGCGCGCAGCTTGTCCGCGGCTTCCACTCGCGCGATATCATGATGCAATACATGGCCAAGGCCGGCTCGCCGACGAAAGGCAAAGACGGCACCTCGCACTATGGCGACATCGAAAAGCGCCACATGGTTTCGCCCATTTCCATGCTTGGCGACTTGCTGCCGGTAATGGCCGGCGTCTCGCTGGGTGCGCGCCTTCAGGGCAAAGAGCTGGCCTGTCTCACATGGATCGGCGACGGCGGACAATCCACCGGCGTTAGTTATGAAGGCATCAACTTTGCCGCCGTGCGCAAGCTGGGTCTGGTGCTGATTATCGAGAGCAATCTCTGGGCTTACTCCACGCCCACCGAATATCAGGTCAACGTGAAAGACCTGGCCAACCGCGCTATTGGCTATGGCATGCCCGGCGTGATTATTGACGGCACTGATGCCTGCCAGGTCTATGACGCGACCTATGAAGCCGTGGAGCGGGCGCATCGCGGCGAAGGGCCGACGCTGATTGAGGCCAAACTCATGCGCATGAAAGGCCACGCCATCCACGACGCTGCGGCCTACGTTCCTAAAGAAATGCATGAGTTCTGGCGCAAGCGCGACTGCATTGACCGATTCCAGAAATATCTGCTGGAGAAAAAATGGCTCACTCCCGCGCAGGACAAAGAGATGATTGCAGCCATTGAGAAAGAAATTGATGCGGAGCGCGAGTTTGCCGAAAACTCTCCCATGCCGGAGGGCTACACCGCCGCCGAAGGCGTCTTCTGCGAAGATGGCTGCCATGAAATCAAGCCGAAGTACGGCATGCCGCAGAAAGCGCGCCGGAGTGAAGGCAAGCTGAAGGAGAGCGAGGCGGCGATACATTTCAAGTAGCTGCTTTCTCTGAAATCCCGAGCGAGGCGAGGGATCACTATAGCCGGTAAGAATTTTTTAGGATCACTAGAGAAAGTGCGTGTAAGAAAAAAGAGGACATCCCAGTGGGTAGGGATCCCTCGCTCCGCTCGGGATTTAAAAACATGGCTCAAGCAACTTACTTAGAAGCAATACGGCAGGGACTCTGGGAAGAGATGGAGTCCGATCCCAGCGTCTTCTGTATCGGCGAAGACATTGGCATTTATGGCGGCGCGTTCAAGGTGACCGACGGATTCGTCCATCACTTTGGCACGCAACGTGTCATTGATACGCCAATTGCCGAGTCCGCCATTGTTGGCGCGGCGTTTGGCGCGGCGCTTACCGGCCTGCGTCCTGTCGCTGAGTTCCAGTTCATGGACTTCATCGGGTGCGCTTTCAATCAGATCGTGAACATGGTGGCCAAGTCGCATTATCGTTGGGGAGCACCCGCGCCGCTTGTCCTGCGCGGGCCCTGCGGCGGAGGTGTCCATGGCGGCCCGTTCCACTCGCAGAATCCCGAGATGCACTTTGTTCATACGCCAGGAATGAAGGTTGTGGCTCCGGCCACCCCCAGTGACGCCAAAGGCCTGATCAAGTCGGCTATTCGCGACAACAATCCTGTCCTGTTCCTTGAACACAAATTTCTGTATCGCCGCATTAAAGAAGACGTGCCGGAAAACGGCCATGTCGTGCCGATTGGCAAAGCCCGCGTGCATCGCGAAGGCCGCGATCTGAGCATCATTACTTATGCTGCCATGGTCCATACCGCGCAGGAAGCCGCTGACATCCTGGCCAAAGAGGGAATCGAGATTGAGATCATCGATCTGCGCACGCTCTGTCCGCTTGATCGCGAAGCCATCACGCAGACCGTGAAGAAAACCAACAAGGTCATTCTTCTGCATGAAGACACGCGCACAGGCGGCCTGGCCGGTGAGCTTGCGGCCATCATCAATGAAGAAGCGTTCGATGATCTCGATGGTCCTATCGTCCGTATCACCGCGCTGGATACACCGGTGCCGTTCTCACCACCGCTGGAGCATTTCTTTTTGCCGAAGGTGGAAGACGTGGTAAGGGAAGCGCGGAAGCTGCATAGCTATTAAGCGCTTTTCTGAAATCCCGGAGCGTAGCGCGGGAACCCTACCCGCACAAATAAAGTAAGGGTCCGCATGTTTCAATATGTACGGAACTCTGGATCAATCGTGGCTATAGCGATCTCTCGCTCCGTTCGAGATTTCAGAAAAAACTACTGCCCGCTTACCACCGGCAGTTCCACAAAGCTTGCCTCGCCCGGCTGGTGGTAAATCCGCTGCGTGGCTTTCTTATAATCCTCGGGCTTGGCCCAGAAAATGTTCGGCACAAAGGTCTGCGGGTTGCGGTCGTAAAGCGGGAACCAGCTTGACTGCACCTGCACCATGATGCGGTGGCCGGGAAGAAAGACGTGGTTCGTCGTCGGCAGCTCAAAGCGATAGACCAGCGGCGTATCGGCCTTGATCGGCTTTGGCGTCTCCAGACTCTCGCGATAGCGCCCGCGGAAGATGTCCATCGAAACCGCCAACTGGTAACCGCCCATTTGCTCCTGTCCGGCGACTTCGTCCGGATAAACGTCTATCAGCTTCACTACCCAGTCAGAGTCCGTGCCGCTGGTTGAGGCCACGAGGTTCGCCACAGGTTGTCCGCTGATTTTTACCGGCGTGGTGAGTACATCGGACGTGAACGCCAGAACATCGGGCCGGCCAGAAGCTTCGCGCTGATCGTCGACCAGCCACAGCGGCCACGTCAAACCTTTTTCAATGTCATAGCCCACAGGACGAGTCGGACGTGCGCGGAACGGCACCGGCTTGGCCGGGTCGGAAACATACTCCTCATACGCACCGTCACCCGCCTTGGGCGCGGAGAAACCAGCCTTCATCCCCGCGTTGAGATAAAGTGGCGTGGGTTTGGGCGCGCATCCGATGGCGCAGCCTGAAGGCCATGCGTTTAGCCGTTGCCAGGTGTTGGTCCCGGTTTCAAATGCCGATACCGGCGGCACGTCAGCCTTCGGCGCTTCGTCTTTCAGGTAATGGTCCAGAAATGGGCGTAGGATTTGCTGGCGGAAATACAACCCTGTATCGCTGTTGAACTTCAACGCGCCCAACGTGCTTCCGTCGCCAATCTCCTGCCCGTGGTGCCACGGGCCGATCACCAGAAATACTTTGTCATTGTTCGTATCTTTCGGTTTGATCGCCTTGTAAACAGCCATCGCGCCGTAGATATCTTCCTGGTCCCAAAGGCTATACACAAGCATTACGGGAACTTTCAGCGGCTGTGCGGCAAGAATCTTGTCCACCGCTTGGTCACGCCAGAAGGCGTCATAGCTGGGATGTTCCAGCACCTTGCGCCAGAAGCCGATTTGCTCCAGCCCGTGCACCTTGCCTAACTCACCGGCCGAGCCCTCCATATAAAGATCGTAGTCATCAAAATGGTCAGTCCACCACTTGGCTTCGTTTTTGCGTGTGGCCACCTGTTCAAAAATGTAAGGCAGGTTCTGCTGGCGGAACGCGCCATTGTGGAACCAGTCGTCGCCGCGCCAGCCATCCACCATGGGATTCATGGGCACAGAAACTTTCAGCGCCGGATGTGGATTCACCAGCGCCATCAGCGGCAGAAATCCGTCATAAGAAATTCCCAGAATGCCCACCTTGCCATTGCATTCAGGTACGTTCTTCACCAGCCAATCAATGGTGTCGTACGTGTCGGTCGCGTGGTCCACTGGCGTGGGATTCTGCGGGCCATGCAGCGGACGGTTCATCACGTAGTCGCCTTCAGAACCGTATTTGCCGCGCACATCCTGCACCACGCGAATGTAACCGCCTTCCACAATCACTTCCGTGGCGTTGTCATAGCCCCAGAGCGCGGGCCCCAGATGGGAACTGTGAGCGTGGGTGGTAAGTTCGTCCGCGCTGTAAGGCGTACGCGTCAGCAGGATTGGCGCATGCTTTGCCTTGGTGGCGCTCCGCGGCACCAGAATCACCGTATGCAGCTTCACGCCGTCGCGCATTGGGATCATCACTTCGCGGCGCTCATAGTCAAAGGTCGCGGTGGCTTCCTTCAGGTTGGCAGGCGTTTCGCTGGGATAGTTAGGATATTTCGGCGGTGTGACTGGCTCATTCGTCTGCGCTTGCGACGAACAGATGCCGAGCAGGGCAAACAGCGTGACAGCAAACAGGGGCAGCGGGAAAAAACGTTTCAGTATCATGGCGACCGCGATTATAGCGGTTTTTCTGAAATCTCGACCTTGAGCTTTTTCCGACGGGGAGAGGTCCCTATGGTTGACTTGCTCAAAGGACACAAAATTGGATCGCTGATTTAAACTGTTTGCTGGCTTAACCCCACCTGAAGAGCGCCGCGACAATAGTGATCCTTCGCACGCTCGGGATGAAAAAATGTTTTATCTCCTCAAAACCGAACCCACCGTTTATGGCTTTGCCGATCTGCAAAAAGAGCAGTCCACCATATGGGACGGCGTCACCAATCCTGTGGCGGTGAAAAACCTGCGTGGCATGCAAAAAGGCGACAAGCTGGTGATCTATCACACGGGCGACGTGAAAAGCGCGGTCGGCACAGCCACGGTTGAATCGGTCGAAGCCGCTGATCCCAAGGTGCCCAAGGTCAGGATCAAAGCCGGCAAGCTCATCTCTCATCCCGTGACTCTGGCAGAAATAAAAACCAGTGAGCTATTTGAAGGATCACCGCTGGTCCGCCAGGGACGGCTCTCCGTGGTTCCGCTCAGCAAAGAACAGTATGAGTGGCTCACCGGGCACTAGATGATTGTGACCATGCCCGTCCGGCATATTGGCATTGGGCCATGGTGGGGCGAGCGCTGGGAAAGCTGCTGAACGGGTGGGCGCGGATCAGGAAAATGAAAAAACTCACCACTGATGAACACAGATGACACTGATCTGAATTGGGGATCGAAAACCCTTTCGCGGCAGATTGCGCAGAGGGGCGTGGATCAGGCGGACTGGCGGCGTAATTCCGGGAACGTCCTGATGGCATGAACAAAGTGCTGAAGGCACAATGAGGCCCGGCGTTCCAATCCTGCGGTAGAAGTTATAACAATGACGCGATATGTGGGCTGGAGACAATGACTGCAGTTGGCAATTTCTTGCAGGACGCGATCTGAGCCGGAAGTCCAAAGCGGAGAGCAGTCAGTAATTCTTTCGCCGGATTTCAAGGCGAACTGAGAAGACGACGCGAGCTGAGGGTGATGTTGCATGGCCGAAGTACCTCGTTACCCGAGACAATACCGCGTCCACGATGCGGTTTTCAGCTTGTTTTTAATTCAGGTGGTGACTTCAGTAATTGAAACGCTGGGCAACCCGGAGGTCACAACAGCACCTACCACGGAGACGCGGAGAGTATAGATCGGGTGATCGCGCGTGATCGGGTGATCCGGTGATCGGAAAACCGGGAGCTTACCGCGGATTAACGCGGATGGCGCGGACCAGGAAAACCGAAATCTCACTACTGATGAACACAGATGACACTGATCTGAAAACCGGGAGATCGACCTTTTCGCCGCAGATTACGCAGAAAAGCGCAGATCAGAAACAAAACCTACCACGGAGGCACTGAGAGTATAGATCGGGTGATCGGGTGATCCGGTGATCGGAAAACCGGGAGCTTACCGCGGATCAACGCGGATGGGCGCGGATCAGGAAACCCGAAATCTCACCACTGATGAACACAGATGACACTGATCTGAAATAGGGAGAGGCTTGAATGGCATGATCAACGAAAGCAATAGCTTGCACTGAGTTTGTCGATTGGATGAGTGTCATGCATTGCTGTCCAATTACTGCTGGACTGTGGCCGTTGAGATCAGCGGATCCGATTCCTCGGTCCCCTCACGGAAGCACTGCACAATTGAAGACGCTCGTAAGGTTCAGCCCCCTCGGAACAGCATGTCGCTGTGTCGGCAGCGTGGCACGAAGATAGTTCAGCTCGGAATGTCCTGGAACGAAAAGCAGAACGGCGATGCGGGTATGTGCGACGTTGGTTGCACGATGACGAAGGTTCCAAATCGGGAAAAAAGGGTTGGCAATAAAGGCCACTGTACCAAAAATAGTTTTCAGTGTCTCTGCGGGTTTAGTAGTATGGACGCCAGTCGCGATAGGCAAGTAACGGTACTAGGCTCACTACCGCTCTAAGTTCGACGTTAATCCAAACGGCCCAAAATCGGAAATCAGGAGATCCATCCATGGTAAGGAACACGTCACGCCGCGTGAATGTTTCGTTGCATCGGTACGCCTTGATGATGCAGACGGGACATGGAGTGGCGCAGCGCTTGTCCGACCAGAGATGGATTTGAAATTCCGCCGAGGCGGGGCGTTTTGAAACCGTGACTGTGATGGCGACCGGCGCCGAATCGCGCTCTTAAGGGAATATTCTTCCGGCTTTATATGTTGGGCTTTATTTTATAGGGCTTTAACTATTTCCAATTCGAAAAAGAAAAGAACGCTTATTTGAAAGAGCGTGCATAAAGCGTTGGCTTGAATAAGCGTTGAGAACAAGGAGCCAAGATGTCCCGAATGTTGCGCGGTTCAGCGTTGTTTCTATGTCTTATGTTAATTCTAGCCCTGCCTGTAATAGCGCAGGTTTCACACCCAAATGCCAACAGTGTCGCCAGCCCCGCAGCCGATGCAGCCGATGCAGCCGATGCAACCGCGCAATCAGCCCAGCCTCTGCCTGTATTGTCACTGCAACCTCTGCGTCACGGCACTCCGTGGCGGGACCCGAACAACAGCGCGGTACAAATCGGTTTTGCCGCCCCAGCCGGCGCGCACCTGACCTACCACAATGGCCCGATCATTTCCAATGTGCAGGTGATCCAGGTGTTGTACGGCAGCGGTTCTTACAACGCACAAATTGCCGGAACAACGTCGCCGACCATGGGCAATTTCTTTGCCGATATCACCAGCACCGGACTGATCAGCCTGATGCAGCAGTACAACACGAACATCTCTGGCGGCACGAATCAGATTTTCGGGAACGGCACGTTCGCTGGACTGTTCCAGATTGTCCCGGCAGCGGGCAACAACGGTTCCACGATCACGGACACACAGATCCAGTCAGAACTTCTGGCCCAAATCAATGCGGGACATTTGCCGGCGCCCATTCTTGATGCCACGGGTAACCCGAACACTCTTTATATGATATATTTCCCGCCGGGAAAAACGATCTCGCAAGGAGGCAGCAATAGCTGCCAGGCAGGCGGATTCTGCGCTTACCACGGCACCACGTCAAGCACGCTGAACTCGAAGCACGTCCTTTACGGCGTACTGCCGGACATGCAGGCAGGCAGCGGTTGCTCCACGGGTTGCGGAACATCGTCAGTGTTCGGAAACTATACGTCGGTTACAAGCCATGAATTGACAGAAGCAATGACGGATGCGCAAGTCGGCATCGCTACAGTGATCGGGCCGCCGCTTGCATGGTATGACTCAACGAATGGCGAAATCGGCGATATCTGCAACGGCCAACAAGCTACCTACGTGGCCAATGGCACCTCGTATGTAATCCAACTGGAATTCTCCAATTCCGCGAATAATTGCGTCACGTTCCCGGCTGCCGGCGGTACCACGCCGAACTACACGCTCTCCGCGTCGCCCAGCAGCTTGAGCGTAACGCAGGGAACCAGCGGCAGCTCCACCATTACCGTGACTCCCAGCGGCGGATTTACCGGAAGCGTATCGCTCTCCACATCGGCTCTGCCGAGCGGCGTAACGGCCAGCTTTGGTACGAATCCGACAACCGGAAGCAGCGTTTTGACTTTCACCGCGAGTTCAACGGCAACGACGGGAACTTCATCGATAACGATCACTGGAACGTCAGGAACGCTCAGCCATACAACTTCGATCAGCCTGACCATCGCTGCTTCAGGTGGCGGCGGCGCCCAGCAACTGATTGTGAATGGTGGATTTGAAGCTGCTACGGCTTCTCCGTGGGTTCTGACCGCTGGGGTGCTGAATACCTCCGCATCCGAGCCTCCGCACAGCGGAGTCAAGGACGCCTGGCTTGATGGCTACGGCACCACTCATACAGATACCGCAGACCAGACGGTCACAATTCCTTCAACCGCAGTCAGCGCGACGCTGACTTTCTGGCTGCACATTGATACGGCGGAAACCACCACCACTACGGCCTTTGACACCATAAAAATCCAGGTGCTCAACAGCTCTAACACCGTACTGGCGACGTTAGGCACATTCTCCAACCTGAACAAGGCTGCTGGATATCAGCAGCACTCGTTCAGCGTCCTCAGCTTCAAGGGCCAGACCGTGAAGATCCGCTTCATTGGAACTGAAGACACCAGCCTGCAAACCTCATTCGTTCTTGACGACGTAGCCCTGAACGTTCAGTAAGCGATCGTCCAATAACGTTTGAGTTATCGATAGAAATTCCTCCGGGGCCGTCAATGGCCCCGGATTTTTGTTCGTGATCTTTGCGTACTGCTCTGCGTTTCAACTACATTAGCCGCGACTGATCACCCCGTCACTCCTATGGCCGCACTGCGGTGCCGAGTTCCGGATCCGCGACCCACTTCTCTTTCTCATCCGCTGTAAGTTTTGCGTTCGCGCGTGGCGGATTCCCAAAATGGAACTCCCCTGATATCCACAGGAATCTTGTTTTTAACCGAATTTTGGTTTGTGCTCTGGTTCTCTGCCGTGGATACTCATCCAGCCTATGAAAACGAAAGCGGTCTCTCTGCGTCTCTCCCTGTGTCTTGTCCTTCTTCTTAGCTCAGTCCTGGTGTCGCCGTTTCGATCGGTGAAGGCCAGCGCCAACGGTATTGTCATCAGCCAGATTTATGGAGGCGGCGGCAACGCCGGATCAACCTTTAAGAATGATTTCATTGAAATCTTCAATGCTGATGGCGCTACCGTAAATCTGAGCGGATGGTCGGTTCAGTATGCTTCTGCCGCCGGGACAACGTGGCAGGTGACCGCGTTGAACGGCTCGCTTGCCCCTGGCCAATATTTCCTGATCCAGGAATCACAGGGCGCCGGCGGCACCACGAATCTCCCGGCGCCCAATGCTACGGGCAACATCGCTATGAGTGCGACAGCCGGTAAGGTCGCGCTTGTCAGCAACACCGTTGCTTTGTCTGGGGGCTGTCCAGTGGGCGGCGCGATTATCGATTTTGTAGGCTATGGCACCGGCTCTGGAGGAGCTTCTTGTTTTGAAGGCACTGCAGCTGCTCCCACGCTCACCAACACCACGGCTGATTTTCGCCGCAACAACGGCCTTCAGGATACTGACAGCAACACGGCGGACTTCGTCACCGGCGCGCCCAATCCGCGCAATACGCCGGTTGGCAACACCAATCCCAGCGGCGCTGGTGCGGCAACTCCCGCTTCGGTAATTCAAGGTGGCACAACTTTACTTACGGTGCTTGTAACTCCCGGCGCCAATCCGACGAGTAGCGGCATCGTCGTCTCCGGTGACCTCAGCAGCATTGGCGGGTCCGCCACTGAGCCGTTCTTCGATGACGGCACCAACGGCGACGCAACAGCCGGCAACAACACGTTCTCATTTTCAACGGTTGTTACCATCAACACCACCCCGGGAATAAAGTCTCTCCCGATCTCGATTTCTGACGCGCAGGGCCGCAGCGGCTTAGCCACTATTTCGCTGGTCGTTACCGCAGCGCCACTAAATCTGTCGATCCATGACATTCAAGGGCCGGGAGACATATCGCCCGTGGCTGGCCGTCTAGTATCCACCACCGGGATCGTAACTGCCGTGGTGTCGAACGGCTTCTTCATCCAGAACCCTGACAATGCAGTTGACGCTGATCCCAACACCTCTGAAGGCGTCTTTGTTTTCACCTCAAGCCGGCCAACGGCCAAGGCCGCGGTCGGAAACATGATGCAAGTTGTTGGCACGGTTGCTGAATTCATCCCCAGCAGCGATCCCAACAGCCCGCCTTCAACCGAAATTTCCGGATCGCCAACCGTCTCGCTGATCAGCACAGGGAATCTTTTGCCCACGCCAATCACACTCACTGCCGTGGATACCAATCCCGCTGGCACATTCGATCAGCTTGAAAAATACGAAGGCATGCGCGTGCATGTGGCCGTGATGACTGCCAGCGGCCCGACTGACGGCAATCTCAACGAGGCGAATGCCACTTCAACTTCCAACGGCGTCTTCTTCGGCGTGATCGCCGGAATTCCCCAGCCCTTCCGCGAACCCGGAGTGCAATTGCCTGATCCGCTGCCCGCCGGCGCTCCTGCGACTGTGACCCGTTGGGATACCAACCCTGAAATCCTGCGCGTGAATTCAGCGGTCCAGGCCGGCTCCACTGTTCTCGATGTCACCACGGGCGCCACTGTTACTAGCCTGACCGGCCCGCTTGATTTCAACTCGCGTTTCTACACCATCCTTACCGATCCCAACTCAGGCGCAGCAGCTACGGGAAATGTTAGCGCCACGCCGGTTCCCGTGGCCGCTCCAAATGAGCTCACCATCGCCAACTTCAACATGGAGCGATTCTTTGACACTGTGAATGATCCGGCCACCAGTGACGTTGCGCTTACCGCCACGGCTTTCGCCAATCGGCTGAACAAAGCATCTCTGGCCATTCGCACGGTTTTGAACACGCCGGATGTTATCGGCGTTGAAGAGATGGAGCATCAATCTACGCTGCAGGCGCTCGCCGACAAAGTCAATTCCGACGCTACCGCCGCAGGTCAGCCCAGCCCCAACTATCAGGCTTTTCTGGTTGAAGGTAACGATGTAGGCGGCATCGATGTTGGTCTTCTGGTCAAGAGCGCCATCAATGTGATCTCCGTGGAGCAGCTCGGCAAGGACACAACCTTCGTCCAACCGGACGGCACCACTGCTCTGCTGAATGATCGGCCTCCGCTGGTGCTCACGGCCACGGCTTCCCAGCCGAACTCAGATACATCTCTGCCATTCACCATGGTAGTGAATCATCTGCGCTCGCTGCTGAGCATCGATGATCCGGTGGATGGCCCGCGCGTCCGCGCCAAGCGTGAAGCCCAGGCAGAATTCCTGGCTAATCTTTTGCAATCGCATCAGGCTGCGGGTGAAAACGTCATCTCGGTCTGCGATTGCAATGCCTTTGAATTCAGTGATGGTTATGTGGATCTGATAGGAGCAATTCTTGGCCATCCCGTGCCTGCAGATCAGGTTGTTCTTGCCAGCCCGGATCTCGTCGATCCTGACTTCACTGATCTGGTCACCACCTTGCCTCATGATCAGCAGTATTCGTATGACTTCAATGGAAGCCATCAGGTGCTGGACCACGTAGTGGTAAACCAGAGCTTGTTGTCCAAGCTCAACCGTTTCGCCATCGCTCGCAACGATGCGGATTTCCCTGAAGTCTTCCGCAATGATCCCAACCGCCCCGAGCGTATCTCTGACCATGACATGCCCGTGGCCTACTTCACTCTGCCTGAGGCTACGCCTCCGGTACTGCACCTGCCGGCGAATATCACGGCGGAAGCCACCAGCGCGGCAGGAGCCATTGTGAGCTATAGCGCGACCGCAACAGACGCGCGCGATACCAACCTGATTGTGACGTGTGCTCCGCCCTCGGGCTCGCAGTTTGCGTTGGGCGGCACAACGGTAAATTGCTCTGCTACCAATAGCCGCAACAAGACTGCGGAAGGCAGCTTCACGGTCTCTGTCGTTGATACCACCGCGCCTGTAGTCGTTCTCAACGGCGTCAGCAATGGAGCAACATACACTGTGGGAGCGGTCCCAGCGGCAAGTTGCTCCACCTCAGACTCGGCCACGGGCGTCGCGGTTCAGGCGGCGCTTTCCATTACCGGCGGGACTGCGAATGGTGTTGGGCATTTCACCGCGACATGCAGCGGAGCCACGGATGGCGCGGGCAATATCGCCGCACCGGCAAGCGCCAGCTATGACGTGGACTATCTGTTCAACGGCTTCTTTAGCCCCATTTCAGCCAACAAGACCTTTAAGCTCGGTTCAACTGTTCCCTTGAAATGGACGCTCCAAAACGCGCAGCAGGGCTTTATCGGCAGCTTTAGCTCTATCACTGCGGTTCAGGTTGCGCCTGATCCCTCCTGTGTAGCAGGCGGTGAGGGCGTTCCCTTTGATGCCGGATCGGCCGGAAATTCCGGGCTACAATTCCAGGACAACACCTTCCAATTCAACTGGAAGACTGATGGTCTGTCAGCCGGTTGCTATTCCGCGTCAGTTTCGCTGGATGATGGCACCAGGAAGACAGTGTTCGTGACTTTGCGTTAGTTCAAAGCCTGTATAAACAAAATTTGGCCTCTGGGTCTTGCGCCGATCGTATGCAAAGCTCAGAGGCCCGTTTTTATTGTCGGCCCGCGAAGCGGAGCGCAAAATCACATCGTTCGTCTCGCTTGAACACTTTTAGTGTTAACCCTAAACTTTTTAAACTCGTGATCCCGACGTCCGTTAAGCGAGCGCGCGCTTGTACCAGCGCGTGAGTAGGACGGAGGGACCTTGTACGGTTCAACGGAAGATTCGGGAATCGCAAGGTGAGCAGACACATCGCGCCTTTGCGAAAAAGCTCGGCATTTCCATCGGTTCGCTGGCTCGTCTAAAGAACACGCCGCAAAATGCCACGCTGCGTACCATTGAAAAGATAAGTCGGGCACTGGGCGTCACACCTTCGCAGTTCCTGGATAACGCGGATGCTCACCATCGCAAAGGCCGTTAAGGCCTTCATACTCTTGCGTCCAATGGCGGAACCTTTCTCGATCCAAGCACGTGGGTGCGGTGAAAGGACCTAGCCAAAACTGTGCACCGGGAGCTTCGCGAGGCGCAAGGGGAATTGACGCAACGCGCCTTTGCCAGGAAATTAGGCATTTCGGTTGGCTTAGTCGCCCGTTTGACCACCGGGCCTGAAAATATGGCTCTACCAACGCTTGCGAGAATCAGTTGCGCATTGCATGTCACGCCGTCTCAGCTCTTGGATGATACGGATACTCACCATCGCAAAGGATGATGACGCCTTCGCGGTGGACCGTACAATAACAGAAATGCTCATAGCCGCCGGAGTTCTCAGCCTTCTGATCTGGGTGTATCTCGTGTTCGGGCGCGGCGGTTTTTGGCGCCTGTATCCTGCGACGTTGGGTCTGATTTCCGACGCAAATGATCGTTCGACAAATGCCCCTCAGGTAAACCCAGTCAGGATCGCCGTCATCATTCCCGCTAGAAATGAGGCTGACGTAGTTGGGCGGGCCATTCGATCGCTACTGCTACAACGCGGGCACAACGCACTCCACATCTTTCTGGTCGACGACGCCAGCACCGATGGCACAGCCCAAGCCACCCGCGCAGCCGCCACTGCTGAAAACCAAGTGCAAAATCTTACTATTGTTCAGGGAATCCCTCTCCCTCCCGGCTGGTCTGGCAAGCTCTGGGCGATGCAGCAGGGAATTGAGCCGGCCGGCAAAACTGCGCCGGATTTCTTTCTATTCACTGACGCTGATATTGAGCACGCGCCGGATAGCATTGCCACGCTGGTCTCGATTGCGGAGGCCGGCCCGTATGACATGGCGTCATTCATGGTGAAGCTTCACTGCCAATCGGTGGCTGAAAAACTCCTGATTCCCGCGTTCGTCTATTTTTTCTTCAAGCTTTATCCGCCTGCATGGATCGGCAATCCACGCCGCTCTGAAGCAGGCGCGGCCGGGGGATGCATTCTTATCCGTCCCCCCGCGCTGGAAAAAGCCGGCGGCATTGCGGCTATTCGGCAGGAGGTAATCGATGATTGCTCCCTCGCGGCACGCGTCAAGCGCAATGGCGGGCGGCTTTGGCTTGGCGCTTCCGCTGTCACGCGCAGCATCCGTCCCTATGAAGGCGCTTCCGAAATCGGCCGCATGATTTCCCGTAGCGCCTTCAATCAGCTGCGCCACTCAAATTTTTTATTGTTTGTATCGATGGTAGGAATGGCTGCCACATACCTGCTTCCGCCCGCGCTTGTGCTTGCAGGACACCGAATCTTGCCTGCTGCGCTTGGCGGCGCGGCATGGCTGCTGATGGTCCTAAGTTATTGGCCGGTGCTGCGCCTTTACCGTCTCAATCCCTTGTGGGCATTGGCTCTGCCCCTGGCGGCGGTCTTTTATGTGGGAGCTACGTTCCATTCAGCCTGGAGATATTGGATGGGTCGCGGCGGCGAATGGAAGGGCAGGATTCAAGATCCGAAAGAGAGTCCGCAAAGTTCGCGCTAATCACGGAAGTAAAACTAAGGCAGGCTGGCGCCACATTCCTGTGCGGCAGGATTCTCAGGTTTCTCCGGTTTATTGATCTTGATGCCTACAGCAGCAAAAATTCTCTCTTTGGCCACGCTATCATCTTCTTCAAGTGTCTTCTGGATTCTCGCCATGGCCTCAGACGAAAGGGGCTCCTCGATAGGATCACGCTTGATAATCGTCCAGGTCCAGCCCAACACAGCTATAAGGAAGGCGAACTGCCCGACCTCGCCTGAGATGCTCTGCAGCATTTGATCGGTGTAAATGCTGCCCACAAATTTCGCCGTGGCCTGCACCGTGAGGTACAAGACGAAGCCAATGGCAATCTCCGCTACAGAAGATTTCCAGGTGATGCCCAGTTTTTTCGCTTGTATCAGCAAGATCCACAGCAGGGCGGCGTCAGCCAGGAAGATGGTGCGTTCAATAGTAAGCGGTACTTCGATAAGAGGCCCTTTATGGCCGGAAGGCATCATCACGGAAAAGGCTACGGCGGTGGAAATGCCGAGCACAGCCCAGAAACAGAACTTGGCCACGGTGCGGCCCGGCAGAGATTCAAATGGATCCAGGACCTTGACCAGGATTTCCAGTAAAACCAGGTTGAGAAAAATCGCCTCAATGAAATCCAACACCGAATAGGCGGTTGCAAATGCGCTGATACTGGCAAATAGCGCCATGGCGAGCATAAAGATTGCGACGCCAGTGCTATAGAAAAGGTAATAACCAAAAACCTTCCAGTGTTGGAAAAACTGCTTGCGTTTGACCAGAGCACAGCACGCCACCACCTGACAAACGATAGTGACGTACCAGAACACGTAATCAAACGTAAGCAGCTTATGCTTCATCGATAGTTTACTGCGTGCCGTTCAGTTAGTCCGCGGGCGGCTGTGGAGCCGGAACTGGACCCATTGGCCCACTCGGCCCTTGGCTAATCGGACCCGTACCCAGCAGAAGCGCAATTCCAAGAATAATGTCGATCATTAGGGAACCTTCCTTTGTGACCCCGAATAACAGTCTCTCGAGGGTTGAGTCGACGCAGAGTGAGTCCGTGTGGGCTTAAGGAAGTTCTTATCCGCGTCCCATACATAATGGTACTCTCTACACGTCCATTACATATTATTGAGGCAACGAACGCTCTCAGCCATATACCCTAAGGACTTGCCCTTGAGTCACTTGGTCTTGCGGCGGGCGCACTTTTGCCGGCGAGCGCGTCTAGCTTGTAAACTGCTTTTGTTTCAATAGCTTGTATGGAAATACGGGCAGAAGTTCTTTTGTTGCACAGTGCTAGGTGGTTTACCGATGTTACCTGTTAGATTCTTGCTGATTTTAATGGTCTTAACGCTGTTTTCGCTTGGCCAAACCCAGCAGAGTACCCCGAGCCAGACATCTTCACAAAACTTGGGAAAAGTTATGTTTCCCAACTCCTGCTCTCCCGCCGCCCAGCCAGCGCTTTTGCAAGGCATCGCGCAACTTCATTCCTTCCAATATGCTGCTGCGGAAAACGCTTTTACTGAAGCATCGCATTCCGACCCAAAGTGCGTCATGGCTTTTTGGGGTCTGGCCATGTCCAGCTATCGGCCGTTGTGGGACGGAGCGGACCAAAAAGCTCTCGACAAAGGCCGGCATTTCTTGGGTGAAATTCAGAAAGACTGGCCGGTAAGCCCGCGGGAACGCGAGTACATTAACGCAATCGGCATCATCTTCAGTGACAATCGTCGTGTGGGAGATGAGCGCCTTGCGGCTTATAGCCAAGCCATGGCGGAGATCGCAAGGCATTATCCTGACGATGGCGAGGCCCAGGCTTTTTACGCTTTGTCCCTGCTTGCGCTGCCGCACGATGACAGAAAAATCCGCGAGCAGGCAATTGCCATTCTGAATAAACTGATGGCCGCTCAACCGGAGCATCCCGGCGCAGTCCATTACCTGATTCACGCGGCGGATACATCCGAGCTTGCGCCCCAGGGACTGGAAGCGGCGCGGCGCTATGCCAAAATCGCGCCTGATTCTTCCCACGCGCTTCACATGCCCGCGCACATTTTTGTCCGCCTGGGATTGTGGCAGGAATCCGTTAATTCCAATCTCGCCGCTGCCGCCGCAGCCTCGGAAGCTACCAAAAACCACATGGGCGAGCCGCAGTATCAGTTTCATGCCATGGATTTTCTGGATTTCTCTTACCTGCAACTGGGTGAAGAAGCCAAAGCGCAGCAGGTGGTTGAAGATCTGAATAAAGTTACCGGCGCGTCAGAAAAATGGATCAAGAACTTGCGCGTGATTCTAGGCACACGAAATCTGCTGGAACTGCATCGCTGGAAAGAGGCCCTGGCGTTCGCTCCCCAGGGTGATCCCTTTGAGTTCCAGTTGGTCTATGCGCTTCGGTCCATCGCGGCGGCCCGTACCGGCGATGTCAAAGCGGCGGAAGAGAATTACAAGGACCTGAAAAAGACCATGAAGCAAAAGGGTGGAAGAGACACCCGGCTGGAAGATTATCGCCGCCAGGAAGTTGAGGCGTGGGTCGCGTTTGCCAAAGGCGACAGCAAAAAAGCCGTGAAGCTGATGCGCTCCGCAGCGAACATACAGGATCAGGAAGATTCCGGCGACTTTACCGTTCCCGCGCGAGAGATGCTGGCCGACATGCTCATGGAATTGCACCAGCCGGCACAAGCGCTGGCAGAGTACGAATCTGTTCTGAAAATCTCTCCCAATCGTTTCAACGATCTTTATGGCGCTGCTTCGGCCGAGCAAATGGCCGGTGATTCCAAGAAGGCAAGAAGCTATTACAGCAAGCTGCGGGAAAACTGTCCGCCTGCGGCCGATCGCCCAGAGCTAAGGAATGTGCCCTTTGCGGCAGGAGGCCTAGCAGAACTGGAGAAAAGACAACAGCGGTTTACGCCTGCACATCACAGTTCACACGTGGAGGAAGGCGTATGCAGCAGGTGAACAGAAGTCTCAAGAGCACTGGCAGGCAGATTCAAACAGCAATAGAGAGTTACGCCAACCGCGAGGAGTTTGATTTCACCTCCAACTCCGCCGATCCACGCGACGCGCTGCCCCGCTATGCAGCCTTATAGCGCTAGCGGGAAGACCCCGGCGTGTTTCTCGCCAAGCACGTTCAACTCAATGATTTTTTGTCCCCTGATATCTCTAGGCGGCCTTGCGTCTCGACTGCGTCCTGCGCGAACTGTGTGGTTTTTGCTGCTGATTTCTTGCGCGTACGCGCGGCGCTCTTTGCCTGGCGTGAAAGCGCTTTGTGCGAAGCTGCTGCGCGCGGTTCACGCTTTAACGCTGCCTCGCTGCTGCGTGAGCGCCGGGCCGATACGGTTTTCTTTTTGCGGCTGTAGCCGCGCTTGCTGTCGCGCACTGCCGACTTACGCGTCTTTTCTGAGACGCTGCCTTTTTTCGGCGGAGCCAGATCAACTCCCGCCCGCCGCGCCTTGGAAAGGCCTATGGCAATGGCCTGCTTGGCTGACTTGGCGCCATGTTTGCCTTCACGAATGTGGTGGATTTCCTCGCGCACAAACTCGCCGGCCTGTGTGCTGGGTGATTTGCCTTCGCGCTTGTCCTGCTCCGCGCGTTGCAGAGTTTCTTTTTCGGGCATTGGTCCCTCCTGTTACTTGTGATGCCCTGCCACAAATCCCGGATTGCTTCAGCACTGAAGCAGCGGCAGATGAATCCCGCAGCTCGGTAAAGCAGCAAGAGTTTCTATTCACATGACCATTGACCCTTCTATTCGAAAGTATCCTCAAGCGTCCCTATACAATCACAAATGTGAGTGACGCTGCCCAGGCCGAAATCAAGCGCGAGAGCGCTAAAAGCATGCATTCGTTTTCTTTCGGGCAACGCGTCAAGCTTTGGCTTATTACATGGGCCGGATATCTTTTTATCCGCGTCATCGGGGCGACGCTGCGGTACAAGGCCGTTCTTGATCCGGGCTGCGTTGCGGATTCCTATGGCACAGGGCCACCGGCAATATGGTGCTTCTGGCATCGCGCGGTGATTCCCGCGACCTATCGCTTTCGCAACAAGGGACTGGCCGTGATGACCAGCCGCAGTTTTGATGGCGAATACATCGCGCGCATTATTCAGAAGCTAGGCTTCAGAGCGGTGCGCGGATCAAGTTCACGCGGCGCCGTGGGAGCGCTGATCGGCATGCGCCAGCAACTGGAGCAGGGGCACGGCGTGGTGTTCACCATAGACGGCCCCAGAGGCCCGCGTTATGTGGCCAAGCCCGGGCCGGTCCTCTTGGCGAAGAAAACCGGTATTCCCATCAGCTGTTTTTATGTCGCCGTGAAGCGGGCGTGGATCTTGAATTCCTGGGATCAGATGATCATTCCCAAACCATTTTCACAGGCCGTGATCTACGGCAGCGGTCCCATGTACGTGCCCGCCGATGCCACCGACGAGCAGATGAAGGGTTTCCATCAGCAAATGCAGGAGACGCTGGAGCGGTGCAGGCTGTGGGCAGAGAAGCAGTTGGCGGATGGCACTTGAGCTGTGCAAGGAAGACTACTGCAAGAGCCTGGGATCCAGAACTTGCCTGGAGACAGAAGCAACATGAATTTTCGCAGCTTCTGGATGCAGTGGATTCAGGAGAAAGTTGCTGGTCCTGGGAACAAGCGCTGAAGGAACCTGCAGAAGCGCAGCGGAATTTTGGTGCAGCCATTGATCGCCGAGAGCTCGCGTTACTGCTTCTTTTCTTGGCCAGCCTTTCGGCAACTTCGCAAAGTCCTCTAACTTGTCGATGCCGACATCGTCCGGCGCCTGAATTTCAAGAAGCTTGTAAAAACGAGGCAAGTGGCCCTCTTCAATTTCCAGATGGACCAGAACTTCCAGCAGCGCGGATGCTGGCGTCGATGAGAGGTACACGATCCGGCGGCCTCGGGTATGCCATCGCGCTGACGCCTTAAGCCCGCCTAGGCCAATAAGGTCTGTATGGTTGCTGATCCGCCACAAGATCACTTTTATGCGGCCATGCCTTCGTCAATCTGATACAAGGCTTCCTCCACTAAGCGGCTCCCTGTTTCGGTTGCCATCATGTCAACAGGCGTACGGCCATGGAAACGCTTTTTAGGCGAGCGGAGCCACAGCATTCCTTCTTTGGAGTCCCCGAAAACCTTTTCGGCGAGAGCCGCTACTCGGGCTAAGCGGACAGCGCGGTCGGATTCCTCACGGCTCAGGTTTTCTTTGCGGGCGCGACGATGCTGAAGCGTGCGCCGGGGCACGATCACGGAATAAATTTCTTTCTCCAGAATCCCATGTCCCATCAGGGCTGAGATTGCGGCCACTGGAAGACGCTCTTCTACGAGTGCCACCAGATCGGCATCGGATCTTAACGGGCTGCGGATGCCAAGCTTCTTGCGCATGCGATGAAGTACCTCGCGGTCTTCTAGCGCGCGCGGAATTTCCGCAGGGCCAGAACCATATTCGTGTTTCGCTTTGCCTAATTCCATGTGGCTCCCGGTACGCAGTTGCATTTTGCCATAAATAGGATGGCATTTTGCGCGCAAAAAGTCACTCTAAAAGTGAACTGTGGGACGTACCTAGAAGATGAATGACGTAAGTCTAGGCATTCAAAGAGGGATAGGGTTCCCTCTCTTTGCTCGGGATTAAACCTTCATTCCCCCATCCAGTCGCCCACCGCCCGCAAGGAAACCACGTGATCGCACACGATCTTCACGGCACCCATGATCGGCACGGCCAGAATCAATCCCATTGCCCCCCAGATAAAGCCCCAGAGCAGCAATGAAAGCGTGACCACCAGCGGGTTCAATTGCAATCGCTTACCCAGCACTTTGGGATAAAGGACATTCATGGCAAGCAGGTGCAGTGCCAGGACCGTGACCGCCACCAGGAGCAGGCGCGTGTCATTCATCGTGCCAAGACCGGCGGCAACGGGTGGGAGCATGGCAACGGCGACCCCCAAATAAGGAATGAGGCTGAGAAAGCCGCTGATGAAGCCAATGAAATAAAAATAAGGCACGCCAAGAAAGCCAAAGATCACCACGCTGCAAATGCCTATGAAAAGCCCAATAACAAAGTTTCCGGCAATGAAACTTTTCATCATGGCGGAAATGTGGCCCAGAGTAACGTAGGCGGTGCTGCGGTTTTCAGGACGGAACAGCTGCACGGACTGGGTGCGCGCGTGCTCCTGCCAGCTCAGCATGAAATACGTGAGAAAAGGAATGAAGCAGAGCGTGAGCACCACTTCAGTGACCTCGCCGACTTTATCTGAGACCATGCCCTGCCCGCCCTGGTTTTCGACTTTTACCGGCATTGGCTTCTTGGCATTTTTATCTTCGGGAAAGACCTGCTGCGTGGTCTTCTCCAGTTCGCTGGTTTGCTGGCGGAAGTGGGCCAGATGGCTGCGAATCCGGTCAGAATATTTCGGCAGTTCGTGAACAAAGCTCATGGCCTTGCCATAGAGGAAGTAACTTCCCGCGTACATGAGAGCAAGCATGAGCAGGACGGCCAGGGATGCCCCCGCTGACCGTGGCAAACGGATTTTTTCCAGCAGGTTCACCACGGGCTCCAGCACGAAAGCCAGCAGGATCGATACGAGCAGCGTTATCAGGATCAGTTTGGCTACATAGCAGATAGCGAGAATCACCGCAGCCGCGATAATCACCTGCGCCACCGCACCGGCATGAGCGGCGGTATTGAGCTGGCGCTGTTTTTTTTCCTCCAGCTCTCTTTCGGCGAGTTGGCTGTCTGGGGCTTCCTCCGGCATGAGTTGCTCAGGGCCGGGAGGGATAATGCGGTTCGACGCCATATATTGGTGAGATGCGGAAACTCGTATAATCGCCGCGTGGAAGCCACCGGACGTATTCTGGCGATCGATTACGGCAGCCGCCGCATGGGGCTTGCGGTTACCGATCCGCTGGGCATCACAGCCCAGGGGATTGAAACGCTGGAGCGCAAGAACAATCGGGCCGACTTCGGCAGGCTGGAGCGCACCATCCGCCAATATGAAATAAAAGAAATCGTGCTAGGTAACCCTTTGCGCATGAGCGGACAGGAAGGTACGCAATCGCAAAAGGTGGCTGAGTTTGCGGAAGAGCTTCGCAAACGTTTTCAACTGCCCGTTCATCTATGGGACGAGAGACTCACGTCTGCCGAAGCCAACCGCCTGCTGCGTGAAAATGAGGTAAGCCTCAAAAAGCGGACCCAGGCCGTAGACCGAATGGCCGCGGTATTGATCCTGCAAAGCTTCATGCAGTCGAGAAGCATCATCGAATAGAAATAAATTCACTAGAAATAATCTCATGCCGTGGGCACTTGGTTCAGACGGTCCGGGCGGTTACAACTCAGCGGCAAAGAATCCCTTCCAAACTCCCAAGTACAGCCGGCAGTGCATTGTCCATTCGTGACGCTTCCGGGAGCGGGAAGATAGCTGCGGGAACTGAATTCGCCCTTAGAATATAAGAGACAGAAAAGTCGTATCAATGTTGAAGTTTCTCTTCAGGACGATTGTGGTGTTGCTGGTACTGGCGGGTGCGCTGCTGGCTTATGGCCTGCTTCTGCCTGCCGGGCCGACGCAGCAAAAGCTGGTACAGCTTAAGCCCGGTTCTTCTGCGCACCACATTGCCGCCGCGCTGGCCAATGCGGGAATCATCCGCAGCCAATATGCCTTTCTAGCCTGGCATTATCTGCATGGGCGCAAACCGCTGAAGGCCGGCGAGTACGCGTTTGATCATCGCGCCACCGCACGCGAAGTTTATGACCGCATTGCCCATGGCGATATCTATTTCCAGACGCTGGTTGTGCCGGAAGGGTACAACATGTTTGACATCGCCGCAGCAATTGAAGAAGCGCAACTTGGCAAGCGCGAGGATTTCCTGAAGGTCGCGCGCAGCGACACGGCACTGATTAAAGACCTTGACCCACAGGCCCCGAGTCTGGAAGGCTACCTTTTTCCCGACACATATCACTTCACGCGGACCCAGTCTCTGCACGACATGGCAGCGGCCATGGTGCGGCGTTTCCGTCAGGCAGCGAAAGACGTTGGCCTGAACCAGAATTTCCATTCCGTGGTGACGATGGCGAGCATCGTGGAAAAAGAGACCGGCGCGCCGGAAGAACGGCCAGAAGTAGCCAGCGTGTTTTACAACCGGCTGGAGAAGCACATGGTGTTGGCCACAGACCCGTCAGTGATCTACGCGGCGCTGCTGAATAATCGTTACAACGGCGTGATCCATCAGTCCGACCTGCATTTTGAATCGCCTTATAACACTTACCGGACCGCCGGACTGCCGCCGGGTCCGATTTCTAATCCTGGAAGGGCTTCACTACAGGCGGCCATGCATCCGGCCAAGACGGATTACCTGTTTTTCGTCAGCGACAATCAGGGCCACCATCGCTTTGCCCGCACCGATTCGGAGCATATCGCCAACGTGCAGGCGTACCGGCGCGCGGTGGCGCAGGCAGTAAATCGGTAACCGCGCGTAAAATGACGCAAAATGTCATTGTTTGCCGTAGCTTGCCGGAATTACACAAGCTGCGTCGTCCGCTATACTAAGTGCATCCAATTAACGAAGTAAGAACTGGACGGATGCACTCTCATTTGCGCAAAATTGCTCTCATATTCTTAATTGTTTTTTTATCGGTTGCTGGTTGCGGGTTCCGCTCGTCACATCCGGTAAAAATGCGCACCAGCACGGCTACGCTCAAAAATGCGACGCTGGAACAGCTGGTGGAAAGCATTAACACGAACGCAGAAAAGCTGAAGACCCTGAAAGCAACGGTCGATATTGACAGCTCGGTGTTTGAGGAGAAGAAGGATCGGGTCAAGGACAATCCGCAGGTAGCCGGCTTGATTCTGGTACGCAAACCCGAACTGTTGCGCATGCGCATTTATGTTCCGGTGATTCACAACGTAATGGCGGATATGGTCAGCAATGGCACGAACTTTGAGCTAGCCTCGCCGATCAAAAGCAAATTTTACGTGGGCTCAAACCAGCAGCCGGTGAAACCTTCGCCGCAGCCGCTGGAGAATCTTCGTCCGCAGCATATCTCTGACGCGCTGCTGCTGAAGCCGATTGAAGAAGGCAAAGAAATCGCCGTGCTGGAAAACACAACCGAGGTGGTAAAGGACCCTAAAAACCATAAGGACGTGCAGCAGTTGGCGTACACCGTACTGGCCATCGATAAAGACAACGCAGGTTATTACCTGTCGCGCAAGATCGTATTCAGCCGGACCGATCTTCTCCCCCATGAGCAATCTATCTACGATCGGCAAGGCAGACTGGCGACGTTTGTCCGTTATGAGAATTTCACTGATTACTCAGGACTGATGTTGCCGGCGATTGTAGCCATTCAGCGTCCCATCGAGGGTTACGGCATTACAATTTCCATGGTCAAGGTTGACGTAAATGTTCCGCTCACCGATGACCAGTTTGTATTGACACAGCCACCGGGATCGCAGCTGATTAACCTGGACACAAAGTCCTCGGCCTCAACCATTCCCGAAGGAGAGAATAAAAAGCCGCCGCAATAACCGGGAGTCTGCGAAGGAAAAAACGGTGAGCCGTTCTGTCTGCTCATAAATTTTATGAATAAAATGATTGTGGCCAACCTGGTCCACCGCCCTATCCGGTCCATTATTTCCATTTTTGCCGTGGCTGTGGAAGTCACGCTGATTTTGATGATCGTGGGATTGGCGCTGGGCATTCTGGATGACAACAAATCACGCCAAGTAGGAATTGGCGCGGACCTTACGGTGCGTCCTCCAGGCTCATCGAACCTGGCTGCGTTCGGAGGCGCTCCCGTGCCGATGCGTGTGGCTGATATCCTGCGCAAGCAACCGCACGTGGTCGCGGTGACGCCGGTGATGCTGCAGGTGGTTTCGACCACTAACATTGAGATCATCTATGGAATCGATCTGGAATCGTTTCAGGCTTTGGGCGGTTCCTTTCGATATTTGCAAGGCGGCCCATTCACCGGTCCCGACGACATGATTGTGGACGACTTATTTGCCGCAAGCAACAAAGTGCATGTGGGCGATATGGTGAACGTGCTGAATCATAACTTTAAAGTCTGCGGCATAGTGCCGCACGGACGCGGCGCGCGCCGGTTTATTCCTATTGCCACAATGCAGGACCTGACTGGCGCGCAGAACAAAGCGTCAATGTTTTATGTGAAGCTGGACGATCCGATCAATGCCGATGCAGTGGTTGAGCAGCTCAAGAAAATTCCAGGCATGGAGAGCTACAACATTCTTTCCACCAGCCAATGGCTGGCCGCGACCTCGGCGGACAAGATTCCCGGGCTGAACCTGTTCATCAAAATCGTAATTGGGATAGCCGTGATCATCGGCTTTATCGTGATTTTCCAGTCGATGTACACGGCAGTGATGGAACGCACGCGGGAGATCGGCATATTGAAATCGCTGGGGGCATCCAAGTCATACGTGGTGCGGGTGATCCTGCGGGAGACGTTGTTGCTGGCGGTGTCTGGAATCCTTGTGGGTTATCTGATCAGCACCATTGGCCAAGTTAGCCTGGTGCACCAGTTCCCGACCTTGCGCGTGGAACCGATCACCCTAAAATGGGCGATTTACGCTGCATTAATCGCCATTGGCGGGGCCATGCTGGGGGCGATTTATCCGGCGTTCAAGGCAGCGCAGAAAGATCCGATTGACGCGCTGGCCTACGAGTAGCACCTCAGCGATCAGTTGTCAGCAATCAGCCAAACAGATTTACCGCGAAGGTCGCAAAGGAATCAGGGATGATTTGATCTTTACTTTTGCGTTGTGCGTCCGCCATGGTCAGGGCATGCAGCCATCCTTTGAGTTGCCGGGAAAGCCGCGAAGATCGTAAAGGAAATTCGGCCGGCCTGACGCTGCTCACGATTAGTCTCTTCGCCTTTGCGTCCTCTGCGACCTTTGCGGTGAAAGTTGGGCTGAGGGCTGACTGCTGGACTTTCGCCCATTACAATAGATATTTGCATTCATTTTTGGAGGATTCATGGACCCGCTAGCAGGAATCGTCGGCGCGCGCCGGAATGAGGACATTGCCCTGGACTTGATGAAATTTATTGCCGCTACCACCAACTTTGGAAAGACCGTTGCTTCAGGGGCTGGGTTCCACGGCGGAGTGGAGAGTAAATCCGAGGACTATGCCAGCCACCTGCTGGAGCTATATACGCGCTGCCTGAACACGGTTAGCGGCAAGAAATAGCATAAGTTAGAGGATTTCCGCCGCAAAAGTTAAAGTTTGCGCTTGGGGCCAAATCCAAGGATAATCAGGGCAGCCGATATGCCCCGGCTGTCCCGTTTCCTCTGTGAACCTGCCGAATTACATAACGCTCTCGCGGATTGCCGCTATCCCACTGATCATATGGGTGCTTACCACGCCTTACTTCAGCGGGAAAAGCGCCAAGGAAGAAACACTCCGCGTGGTGCTGGCTTCCGGCATCTTTATACTGGCCAGCATTACTGACGGCTTGGATGGCTATCTCGCGCGCCGTCGCGGCCAGATCACCACCATGGGCATGCTGCTGGATCCGCTGGCGGACAAGCTAATGATCGCCGCCTGCTATATCACGCTGCTGCGCTTGAGCCCGGAGATAGTAAATATTTGGGTGGTAGTTCTGATTATTGGGCGAGAATTTCTGATCAGCGGCCTGCGGTCCATTGCCGCATCAGAGGGCTTTACCATTGAGGCAAGCGAACTGGGCAAGCTGAAGATGGTGGTGCAGATTGTCTCAGTGGTGGCCACCATCCTGGCCCTGCGCTGGGACACGTGGTATTTCAATCTGCGGGTCTTCTCCTTTGTGCTGGACGTGGACCTTGTAGCGCGCATGGCCATATGGTTCATGGTGGCTGTGTCTCTGATTTCGGCGGTAGATTACTTCTGGGGCTTCTGGAAGAAGATCGACAAGCGGGTGGAGCGGCGCAGACGGCGTCCGTTTATCCTGAGCCGTCGTAAGAAAAAAGCATTGCAGGAAGCCGAAGCTAACAATCCCGCCAAGGCGCATTGAAGCGATCATCCAATTTTCCAAGTAGAATAGATGCATGTCGACCGCTCCTCTTACGTCCGCAGCCAGCAGGGTATTCAAGGCCAGCCGCTGGACACGCGGCAATTTGCTTTTTCCCACGCGTATTGAAGTAAGTCCGGAGCGCGTGTTGCGGATCAAGCCCCGGTTCTTTGGCAGTTCAGAGGAGAGTATTCCCGTCACCAAGGTGGCTTCCGTTTTGATCAGCACGGGAATGCTCTGGTCGGATATACGCATCGATTCCACCGGCGGCAGTAATCCCATCCTGAGCCACGGCCACAGCAAGGCAGACGCGGTGGCGATCCGCAATATTATCGAGCATTACCAGCAAGGCCTGCCGCAAAGATAAGCTGGGCCGAGCGTTCTCTCGTCGAGGTCGGAAAGATAGCCTGACTGCCGACTTACTCAGGGGACAATTCCGCCTTCTGGCCGTCTAAATCCGTGGAACCACACCGGCTTTCCAGCCGTATTACTGAGCAGCAATAGGGAACGACCAGGCAAAACCGCAAATGAGAATGGCGTTAGATACGATCGGGCAGGTGCTGAGCATCCTCTGGGCGCACAAGCTGCGTTCATTTCTCACCATGTTTGGCATTGCCTGGGGGGTGGGATCGTTGCTGTTTCTGGTGGGCGTGGGTGAAGGGTTCCGCTCCGGACAGCGCAAGAACATGGCGACGATTGGCGAGGACGTAATCTTTGCCTGGGGCGGACAGATTCCGGTGGTGGCGGGCCAGACGCAAAACCAGCGCAGTTATTTCCTGACGTACAAGGACTATCTGGACATTAAGCATGAAGCCACGCTGGTGGGCGAAGTGGCGCCGGTGATAGGCCGCAGCGATATCCGGGCGGTGAGCGATTTTGCCACGGCCAGCGGATTCGTAAGTGGCAGCACGCCGAACTTCAATCACATCCGTTTTCTGCCGCAGGGTGAAGGGCGCTGGCTTAACCAGGCCGATGAAGAGCAGAAGCGCCAGGTCTGCGTGCTGGGTTTCCAGATGATGCGCAACCTGTTTCCGGGCAGGCCAGCCATTGGCAGCACCGTTCTGCTGAATGGGATCCGGTTTGAGGTGGTGGGCGTGCTTGCGAATATCGGGCGGCAGGAAAATAACCTGAATAACGTGCGCCTCTACATTCCTTTCAGCACCATGCACCAGTATTTCCCGATGAAAAATGAGCATACGCCGGATGACATCGGCAACATGGTCTTGAAGCCAGTGAGCCGCGACAAGCATGAGGGTGCGGTGGAGCAGGTACACAGGATCATCGCCCGCAATCATGGATTTGATGCCAGCAACAAAGATGCTTTTCAGGGCTGGGACACGGTGAAAACGCAGGACACGGTGGGCAAGATTTTTGATGGCATGGACATTTTCCTGGGCGGAGTCGGCATGGTGACGCTGGTGCTGGGCGCGATCGGCATTGTGAACATCATGCTGGTATCGGTGACGGAGCGCACGCAGGAAATTGGATTGATGAAAGCGCTCGGCGCTACGAATCGGCGGATCCTGATGCAGTTTTTTTTGGAAGGCGCATTCCTTACTGCGCTGAGCGGCGGGACCGGCATTGCAATTACTGCTGGGGTGATGGCTATCCTGGCCAAGCTGCCAACGCCGCCGGGCTTTGACCTGCCGCATATTGTGCCGGCATCGGCGGCGGTGGCCGTAGGTTCACTCTCGATTGCAGGTATTGTGGCTGGTTTGTATCCGGCCCGCAAAGCTTCACTGTTGCAGCCGGTGGAAGCGCTGAGAAAGGAATAACCAGATGGTCCACGATTTACTGGGGCAGGCGTATTCGTCCATTAAGCACAATCGGCGGCGCACGGCGCTGACGATGCTCGGCATGGCGTGGGGCATTGCTACGGTGGTAATCCTACTGGCCTATGGCGCAGGATTTGGTCGGGCCATCACGGCGATCTTCTCCACCTTTGGTATGCAGATGATGGGGGTATTTCCCGGACGAACTTCTTTACAGGCCGGCGGAGCCAAAGCCGGAACGCAGATTCGGTTCACCATCGAAGATGTGCAGCATTTGCAGGAGCAGATTCCCGTGGTCCGGCATATCTCGCCGGAAGCGTCCTTCGAAACGAACGTGCAGCATGAAAATCGGACGCAGAAATTTAACGTTGGCGGATTTACGCCGGCCATTGTGCCGGTGCGCGCGCTTAAGGCGGAAGAAGGCCGGTTCTACAATGACGCCGACGAGATGCAGCGTTCCCGCGTGGCTGTGCTGGGATCTGACGCCAAGGACAAACTCTTTTCCGGCGAACCCGCGCTGGGTGAAAGCGTTCGCATTGCCGGGATCAGCTTTGAAGTGATCGGCGTGCTTGAGCCTAAGATGCAGGAAGAAGGGAACGACAACGTAAACGCAATCGTGTACATCCCTTTTTCCACGATGGGAGACATCCGCGACACGCGCTATCTCGACGGAATATGGCTGGATTACGATGGCATGGAATATGACAAGGTCGAGGGCGACATTCGCAGCGTGCTGGGCTTGTACCACGGCTTCAACGGCAAAGACCCGCGCGCGGTCTTTGTCTGGAACACAATGAAGAACCTGAACAACTGGCAGATCATTACCCTGGCGCTGCAGGTCTTGTTGACAGTTATCGGCACGCTCACATTGGGCATTGGCGGCGTGGGATTGATGAACATCATGCTGGTTTCCGTAACGCAACGCACGCGCGAGATTGGCGTTGAAAAAGCGTTGGGCGCGCGCCGCCGCGACATACTCACGCAGTTTCTGGCTGAAGCCATGGCAATTACATTTGCCGGCGGACTGCTGGGCGTGGCTGTGGCTTACGTCATCTCCTGGATCATCGGGACAATTCCGGTTTACAGCGTGATGGCGAAGAACGCCGAAGCGGGCGATATCCATTTGGCTATTTCGCCCGTGCACCTGCTGGTTTCCACCGGGATTCTGATTGTGGTGGGACTCATCAGCGGAATGCTGCCGGCCATCAAGGCGTCTCGGCTGGATCCGATTGAAGCCTTGCGCTACGAATAGCGACGACGCAGTTAGTCGGCAACTTTGTGCGCCACGCCTTGGAGCACAATGTTCCAGTTCGCGCCGTTATCTTCTGAGGACGTCACTTTAAAAACCTCCGTTTTTGCGTGGGTAAATTTATTCGTGACGCGCACAAACTAACCGTAACAAAAGTACTTTTTAGAACGTTCTAGGTTGCCCGGCGGATCGTCTGCGAGTAGAGCAGCGTACGTTCTTTGAATCCCAGGCGGCGATAGATTTCCACGGCGCGGGTGTTGTCACTGCGGACGGTAAGAAATGGCCGATCACCGCGCCAGCGAATGCGGTCGATCAATCCGCGCACAATGGCGGTTGCATTGCCGCGGCCTTCATGGCTGGGCATCGTAGCCACTGTGGTGATCTCGCGATATCCGGGAAGGTGCAGCCGCAGTCCGCCCATGGCAACCAACTTTCCGTTTTCGCGGATACCCAGGAATTGTCCTAACTTCTGGATGCGCGGGCAAAGCGTGCGTCCGGGCCGCGTTGCGATATAGAGCGCACTCATTTCTGGAACATCGGCGGGAGTAAGCTCAATGACTTCAGGTGTGGCTCCACGTTCTAGAGAGGGCCGGGGCGCTTCTGTTTCGTGAACCATCTGGAGCAGTTCAACGGACCGAACAACATCCCAACCAGTTGGAATCTGAGGCGGCGACGTGAAGTAAAGCGTGACAGGGTCTCGCTGAATGAGCTGTGCGAGCGAGTCAAATGCCATGGCGGTATTGGCAGCCAGCGCGCCGAGCAGCGTCATCTCCGGCTGGAACCTGCGCGCCAGCGCCGACGTATGCGCCAGTTGCGCTTGCTTGGTCGTGAGCGCCGTCCAGACGGCATTATCGAGCGGGAGCATGCGCTAAAGTGTAACCCAGAGATCGGGTCACTTTGGAATGACGGCGAGGGAAGCTAAATCAAATACGTCATCTCGAGCCGCGTTTTGCGAAGGCGCGCATTCTTCAGCGCCGGAGTCGTGGCGAGAGACCTTGTGCTTTGCCTTCATAAACAGCAAAAACACAAAAGGTCCTTCAGGGCTACTCGCCCGCTGATGAAAACGCGGGCTCGCTAACGCCTTTCAGGATGACGGTCACGGAGAGGATGCAGGCGCGATGTGCGCCTCATAGGCTAGGCGTTCTTCGTCTTCAAGAACGTCCCCTTCTCCAGTTCTTGAAACGCGTCTCTCAACTGTTCCTGCGTGTTCATTACGATTGGGCCGTACCAAGCCACCGGCTCCTGCAAGGGCTTGCCAGAGACCAGCAGAAAGCGGATGCCGTCTTCACCGGCCTGCACGGTGACTTCGTCGCCGCTGTCAAAGAGGATCAGCGAGCGATTGTCGGCGTGGGAAGGCGGCGCGGTGTCGAGCCAGTTCACGCTCTCGGTCGGAACCGCCAGCGGACCGGAGGCGTTGCAGAACTTCCCTGATCCGCCAAAGACGTAAGCAAACGCGTGGCGCGTGTGTTCCACCGGCAAGGTCTTGCGACGGCCGGGCGCGACTGAGACATCGATATATGTGGGATCGGCGGCGATGCCTTCCACCGGGCCTTTCTTGCCCCAGAAGTTGCCGCAGACCAGGCGGACATGCGTGCCGTCATCGTCAGTGATCTCGGGAATCTCCGCGGCCTTTACTTCCTGATAACGCGGAGGAGTCATCTTGAGCGCCGACGGAAGATTGGCCCAGAGCTGGAAGCCATGCATGCGTCCGGTGGGATCGCCCTTGGGCATTTCCTGATGGATGATGCCGCTTCCGGCGGTCATCCACTGCACGTCGCCGGCGGCGATGGCGCCGCGATTGCCCATGCTGTCTCCGTGCTCGACCGTCCCGGCGAGAACATACGTGATGGTCTCAATGCCGCGATGCGGATGCCATGGGAATCCAGCGAGATAATCTTCCGGCAGCTCGTTGCGGAAATCGTCCAGGAGAAGAAAGGGATCGTAGTCAGAGGTGTTGCCGAATCCAAACGCGCGACGCAGATGGACTCCAGCGCCTTCCAGGGTGGGCTTGGACTTGATGAGCTTCTTGACCGGACGGATGGACATGGCGGGCCTCCAAAGAGAATGGTAACGCAATGCGAAACCCACTGCTGAGCACTGATGACACTGATCAAGAGAGATTGCCAAAACCGCCGGAACTGCAAACCAACACCTTTAAAACACAGAAATGCGGATTGAATAGCACAAGGGTGATAGCATGGGCGCGCCGCAGGCCTGGGATAAATGCTGACTGCGAAGTGGAGAGGAACTATGAGGACGAAGAGTCTGGTTGCGTTGCTGGTGGTATGGGCAGGTATTTCACACGTGGTTGCGGCACAGGATTCGCAGAGCAAGGGAATTCCCCAGAAAAAAGCTGCGCAAAGCAAAGACGCGGGCCAGAAAGACGCCCCGGCCAAGGACACAGCAGAGAAACCTGAGATCCACGAGTTTGTCATCACCAACTTTAGGACCGAAAGCGGAGTCACGTTGCCGCAGGCGCGCGTGGTCTATGGAACTTACGGCCACCTGAACGCAACGCGGGACAATGTGGTTCTTCTGCCATCGCACTACATGGCGGATTGCCACGGATATGAATGGCTGATCGGCCCGGACCGCGCGCTGGATACTTCCAAGCTCTTTCTGGTTGCAACGGAACTTTTCGGCAATGGTCATTCATCTTCGCCCAGCAATACGCCGGAGCCTTTTCATGGTCCGCGTTTTCCGGTAACGACGATCCGCGACAACGTGGAAGCGGTGCATCGGTTGCTGATTGAAGAGTTGAAGATCAAGCATCTGCGCGCGATTGTGGGCTTCTCGATGGGGGCGCAGCAGGCGTTTCAATGGGCAGTGAGCTATCCGGATTTCGCGGACAAAATTGTGGCTACGGCAGGCACGGCAAAAACCTATCCCCACGGTGTGGTGCGGCTGGAAGGGCAGATTGCCGCGCTCACGGCCGATGCCGCCTTCCAAAACGGCGATTACACTGCGCCGCCAAAGAAAGGCCTGGAAGCTTTTGCCACAGTTTGGACGGCATGGCTGTTTTCGCAGGAGTGGTGGCGCAAGGAATTGTGGAAAGCTTCGTCGCCGCCGGGAACCACGTTTGAACAGACGCTGCATGAGTTCCGCACAAACTTTATTCCGGGAGCCGACGCCAATAACCTAATCCTGCAATGCCGCACGTGGGAGAAGCACGATGTGGGCGCGACTCCGGGCTTTAATGGCGACGTGGAGAAAGCGCTTCGTTCGATTAAAACGCCGTTTCTTTATATGCCATCGGAAACCGATCTCTATTTCCCCATCGGTGACGCACGCTATGAGGCCGCGATGATGAGCACGGTGACGCTCATGCCGATTCCGTCATTGTGGGGACATACGGCGGGTGCAGGGCCGAATCCGGAAGACCTGAAGTTTCTGAATGAGAAGATTGGAAAATTTTTGGGAAAGTAGAGGGGACTGATATTTATTGAATGCGCGTGGACGCCTTAAGATCGGCCCATGGCGGCGCGGGTGCGATGCCGAGAATCCACCCTTCGATTTTTGCAATCTCGCGGTCGGCCGGCGCGAGGACAGGATAAAGGAAGTCTGAGAGTGTTCCCCCGCTATCGGTCAGGCGCAGCCATTCAGCAATGGCGAACGCATCTTGTTGATCTGTGGTGCGCCCTTCCGAGGCGAAGCTCTTGCTCCACAGGGCGGGGTAAACCTCGGCGATCACCGAGGTGTTGGGTGGAACCTGCCATCCGTCAAAGGGCCAGAAGTGCACGGGACGAGCAAGATGCCGGCGCAAATAACGCAGCCAGGGAATGCCCGCATGTGTGGATTTTGCCACTGAGCCGGGAACGTCAAAGTGAAAAACTGATTTGGCCGTGCGGGCGTGCATTTCGGTAAGCCTCCGCCAACGCGAATCGCCTGAGCGGGCGGCTGCATTTCCATGTAGGCCGTCGCGTACGAAATCGACGTACATATTATCGTCGTCGGTAGGCCAGTGTTGCTGAAAATCATCCAGAAATGCAGGCCAGTCAAGCGGCAGGCCATGTTTTTGAAAATAGCGAAGTGGAAATGAGAATCCATGATCGATGCCGACGATGGAAGGAGGGCCGGCATTGAGATTGGCCACAAGCCATTCAGCGATCTCGCGGCGGGTCCAATACCAGCGGGCGCTTTTGGGAGGAGCGACCTCCTGCGGATGCGTGAGGCTGTCAGCTTGGTATATACGTAGACCCTTAAGGCTGGATGTGGGTACTTCAGCGCCAGAATAATCGATGCCTATGTAGCGGTCGAAGATCATTGTTCCGTTATTCGTGCGCTGCTCAAGGATGTGCCCGCGCAAATCAGAGTTATAACATCCCGGTACGCCTTTCCGTTAAGTGATGTGGCCGGACGACCGTGCAGAAGAGACAGTTGGCGCGCGGCAGTATTGTCCTGATTCGCAATTGATTCGCTGAATCAAAGCGGCTATACTCCGGCAGCGCCTCAGGGTGTGAGAGAAGCCATTAGCTCTTAACCATTAGCTTTTAGATGAAATCAAGAGATTGCACCCATCTTGCGACCCTCTGCCGATTGGGGTTGGGATAGGGTGGCCCAAGCGTGGCCCAATGGCCACCCAAGCGTCGCGCAAGGGCCACCCAAGGATCGATTGGCGGTTCGACCTTTGTTTTCAATAAAAGGTGGAAAAAGGCCGGGCGTGGTGTGCCTGGCTGAGGGAGACAGGCAGTGGGTTTGTGAACGAGATGCCAAAGAAATGCCCATGATTGAAAAATTGGCAATTGCAAACTCGCTTTGCAGGATGACCTCTAATATCTCTTGCAGCTCGGCAGCTAGTTCATATCAAACAGTCAGGTGATAAACGGCTATTGCAGCGAGAAATTGCAGAGACTTAGCGTCGCATTATCGGGAGCGGTCACTAGCTGTCCCCAGCCGCCCAGCGTTGTTGTTCCGCGCTGGTTGGAAGGAACCTGAAGATTGGTGGCCAAGGCGATCTCAGCCGCACCTGGCCGCGTGACGAACAGCGAATAAGTGGTTGCGGGCAGATTCTCTACCAGTCGGAACTGGAGTGTTTCACCGGCAGTGTAAGGAACGGTGGATGAAACAAATGAATCGCCATTGCGAACCTGAATGAAACCGCCGGGAGTAAAGGCGATCAGGCTGCTCAAGACTGGCTGGTGGCTCGTCGCCGGTGCAAAGAAACCTAAAGCAGCGTCCATGGCCGCTGAAGAGGGCGTAACGGAAAAGGTCGCGTTGAAGCCATCGGTCGGTGAGACAGGAAAGCTCACTCGTTGAGCGATTGAGGTTGGCGGCGTGCTTACGCACCCAGCTCGAACAACAGCGCTTTCGGCGGAGGAGATGAGTGCGCCCGCGGTTGCAGCCGCGCCCTGAACCGCAGCAGTCACCACAACATTTTGGGAGATATTGTTTGCCGTGTCTGAAGCCGTGATCGTGATCGTGACATTGCCAGATGAAGCGCCATTGGTGGTGGAGACCGTTAGATTTGCGGAGCCAGACCCTCCGGTGATGGTCGAGTTATCAAAGCTGGCAACAATGTTTGAATTGGAAGCAGCGGCGTTCAGCGACACGGTTCCGGTAAAACCATTCACGGCGGAAACGGTGATGGCGTAAGTGACAGAGCCGCCCGCGGTGATTACCTGGGAGGTAGGATTGGCCGACAAACTAAACTCTGAGTTGCTGCCGCCGCCGCCACTGGATGAGACGCTACGGCGCGGCGATATTACGCAGCCATTTGCAATGATTAGCAGACTTGCCATCAACACCGCCAACTTACCCATGTGAGAATCTCTTTCTTCCCCCCTAGTTCCAATAACTGTGAGTAATACATTGGATTGTCTTTAGTGGCCCATATGTTTGCCGGGAAAGCGTAAACAGTTGGTAAAGAGTTGGGCTATTTTGTAAAACTGAGTGAAGTGTGGAGCCCGTTTCCGAACTGCGGATTAGATTCTTGTTCGCTGTGAAATCATGAAGCCAGGGGAGAATAGCGTTATGTTTCCTCAACTTGCCGCGTTTCAAAATTTTGCCATTTTACTGCTGCGCCTGATGGTTGGGGCAATATTTGCGAGCAGCGGCTGGAGCCACCTGAAAGACCCGGAGGGCCGCAGCAAGAGCATCGGGATGAGCAAGGGTTTCACGGTTTTTCTTGGCGCAGCAGAATTTGCGGGAGCGCTGGGGGTAATGTTCGGCGTGCTGACGCAAGTTGCCGCCGCAGGATTGATTTTGTTGATGCTGGGCGCTATCCAGAAGAAGATTTTTGTATGGAAAACAGGTTTCTGGGGCAAGCACGGCACAGATGGCTGGCATTACGACCTGATGCTGGTGGTGATGAACCTGGCCATCATAGCCACGAATGGCGGAAAGTTCGTGTTATGGATGTAGCGCGTCGACTTGGTGGGCCAACCCGCCACGAAAAGATCTATTTGATTTTTACCAGTCCCACCACGTCTCCGCCGTTCGGATCCACGGCATGTACCCAAACGTTGTTGAATCCGTCTTTCAGTTCGGGATATTGGGCGATCATCGCATTGGCCAGATTGCGAGCATCGGCCTGAGTGGCGTTGAAATCAGCGGTGCTGGGGACGGAATATTTTATGGTGAGATCAAAGTTCTTGTCATTGCGGAAGAAATTCATTTCGGTAATGTTGTAGGTCTTGCCGCCGGCGGTAAACGCCACCGGTTTTCCGCCCACGGGTATATCTTTCGGCTGGATGCTGTTGGTTTCATCGGTAATCTTATTGAGCATCTTTGTGTTCATATACGTGGCGGGCTGCAAAAGGTCGTAGGAATTCAGATAATAGAACCAGGCGTTGTGTGTCTGGCCTTTGCTCTTGTAATCGCGTGCCTGCAGCAGGTACCACAGACCGTCATGCCCAGCGGCCGAGCCGGGACGGATCTGGTACCCGGCGATCTTCCAGCCGCCAAGGTCCTGAAATATGATGGAAAGAACGTAAGGCCCTTTGTTGCCGATGAAATCCTGAATAGCAATGGCATATTTACCCACCGGGATTCCGGCAAGATCAAATTCAGCCGTATTAGGATTCATGCCATTAGCGCCAAACACGCCACAATAAAAAGTGCCGTCCGGCCCGGGATTCGTACCGGTATCCAGAAAGTAGAGGTTGCGGAACTGCGGCTTTGCGCCGGTAAACGCGTCTTTGTTGTCGTTCGCCGCGCCGGCGATGCCGGCAAAATTCGATTGCAGCGAAGGAATTGAGCTGGCCTGCAGGCCTTGTATGTTGCCGCTGGCCGTTTGATCGAAAGCCTGTTGCGCCGCGGTCTCAATGGCCTTGCGTGTAGGCTCAGGGATTTCGTCCTTGCTCTGGCAGGTCTGGGCCCATGCGGAAAAGCTTCCGGCCAAAACCAGCGTTGCTGTAAGAATCCTGAATGTAAGCTGCTTCATAAAAGTGCGGTACTCCGGTTAATCTAAGATGCTTTGGACGGCTTTCCAGATGCACGCCGTTTCTTGATCGAGCCCGTAACTCATAGGTAAATATATCGGTTTGACGGAGATGAGGGAAAGAGGCAAGCGATCCGGAATTTGACGACGTGAAATTTACCGGACAAGTTTGCGGCGGCCCAACGTTCTTTAGTCATAACGTTCTTTAGTGATAAGGAGTAAAATCCTAAGAACAAACACATTCAGGGGCAACTCTCAGTAAAAAATGCTTATGGCGCGTCTTTTTTCAATCATTTGTGGGTGTTTTATTCTTACCGGCACACTGACGCTGGTTCAGGCTCAAGCCGCGCGTCCCACAGTGCCGGTCCAACGCCCCAATCCGCCTGGCAGCCTTGCTCCTCAACCGCCCCAGCCCGCGGCTGCAGTGCCAAAAGCTCCAGCTCCGGCTCCTGTGACCGGGCAGCCAACTCAGCCGGCGGTGCAGCCAAGCCCAATGGGGCCTCCGGTTGCGCCCGTGGTTACCTATCGAGACGGCCTGCTTAGCGTCCAGGCGCTGAACTCAAACCTGAGCAGCGTAGTAACGGCCATCCGGAACAAGACTGGGATCGAATTTGAAGGCGCAGAGGGGATTTCAGAGCGAGTAGCCATTGCTCTGGGCCCCGCGCCTGAAGGTGACGTTCTGGCCGCCATTTTTGCAGGCTCGAAATATGACTTCCTCGCTATTGGAAGACCAGACAGTCCCAACATAGTGCAGAAGGTCATTCTCACGGTAAAGCACGCTCCTGGAGCGGCCGAAGCACAGGCGCAGCAGCAACCTCCGGCGGCGAATCAGGGTGAAGAAGAGGAAGTTCCTGAAGAGCAACCGAATGCTGGCGAGCCGCAGGATACGCCAGTTCAACCTCCGGTGCCACAACAGCCTCCGCAAACTGAGACGCCGCCGAACCAGCAGCCGAAGACGCCAGAACAATTGCTGCAAGAGCTACAGGAAATGCGTCGGCAAAAAGGTTCACCGGAAGATCCAACGAATAATCCCAATCCGGCTCCACGAAAGCTGCCGCCGCGGTAGAACAATCGCTCCGAAGTCAAAGCCTGTTGCTGGCTTTCAATAAGAATTGATCTATCAGAAAGTGGTGACGGGAAATGGAATATCTGGTCGGCATCTTATTGGGCCTGGCGACAGTGGTTCTCGCCGCTTTGATCGGCTTTGACCGGGACCGATCTTTCTATTCGACGGTGCTGATCGTCGTGGCTACTTATTACGTGCTGTTTGCGGCTATGGGAGCTACGCGACGAACCTTGATGCTTGAAATCGCACTGGCATGCGGTTTCATCCTTTTTGCTGTAATTGGTTTTAAAGGGAATTTTTGGCTGGTTGCGGCTGCATTGGTCGGGCACGGAATATTTGATTTTGTTCGTCCCGGCTTTATCGCAAATCCCGGAGTACCGCACTGGTGGCCGGGTTTCTGCATGGCATTTGATGTAATTTTTGGCCTGGGATTGGCGTTGCGACTCTTGCAGCGGAGAAACTTTCCGCATTCCGGAGCCATGGGCCGGCATGCCGGCTAGGCTTATTGCAAAGCGGGAAGTGCCGAAAAATAAGGCTTAGTGGCTGGATGCCGTAGTGGCAATCACGGCAGTTTGGGTCGTCTGGCTTTCAACCTGTCTATGGGCAAAAGCGTGCAGGATCGCGCTGATAACAGCGTAGCCGCAAGCAATACCAAAGACGAGTGAAAACAGAATGGTAAAGAGCACGGTGGAGGAAGCCAGAATGGGATTCATTGTCCAATCTCTTTGATGGTCCTTTTCTTGGGCCGGTTGGTTTCTCCAGCCATGTGCATTGTCGGCAATATTGGTTCAATTGTCTGCATTACCGCCGTTGCTGCACCCTTGGTACGTGATCATGCCCTTTGGTCATAACACCCGCAAACACCTGAAGTCATTAGGTCAAATCCCCGAGTTCATTTCGAGTGAATGCTGGAATTGACCGCTTAACCAGCCAACGATAAGATACGAAGTAGAGCTGTGCGCTCACCGTCCGGAGCCTCCCAGTGGAGGTTTCCCACGTTTTGTTGGGGTTGTTCACAGTTTCCGAACCAGGTTTAGAAGATCCATGGCTATCAGTAGCATCACGGTGCGGGGCGCTCGCCAGCACAATTTGAAAAACATTTCGGTTGAGATCCCGCGCAATACCTTAACGGTAATCACGGGGCTGAGCGGTTCGGGCAAATCGTCGCTCGCTTTTGACACCATTTATGCCGAGGGCCAGCGCCGTTATGTCGAAACGCTTTCCGCGTACGCGCGCCAGTTTCTCGACCAGATGGAGCGTCCGGACGTAGACTCCATCGATGGACTGAGTCCGGCAATCTCCATTGAGCAGAAGACTACCTCACGCAGCCCGCGCTCCACAGTCGGAACAATCACTGAGATTTACGATTATTTACGCCTGCTATACGCGTCGGTTGGCGTGCCGCATTGTCCCAAATGCGATAAACCAATCAGCCGCCAAACGTCTGATCAAATTGTGCAACGCGTGATGCAGTTGAAAGCTGAAGATCGCGTGATGATCATGGCGCCGCTGGTGCGCGGACGCAAAGGCGAGTTCAAGGAAGAGTTGGCAAAGCTGGCGCAACACGGATTTGTGCGTGCGCGCATTGATGGCGAGCTTCGCCATCTGGACGAAGAGCTCGACGAAATCCAGCTCGACAAGCGCAAGAACCACACGATTGAAGTCGTCATTGACCGTCTGCTGGTGAAGCCCGGCATTGAAAAACGCTTGGAGCAATCCGTCGCAACGGCCATGAAGCTGGGCAAGGGACTGGTTCAGGTAGCGGTGGTGAATGGGGAAGAGCATCTGTATTCCGCGCGCATGGCTTGTCCCGATTGCGGCATTAGCATTCCGTCGCTGGAGCCACGCTCATTTTCTTTTAACAGCGTTTACGGCGCGTGCCCGGAATGCAATGGGCTGGGCAGCAAGTATGATTTTGATCCGGCCAAGATCATTGTGGACTGGTCAAAACCTCTGCTGGATGGCGCACTCGGCCCCGGATCGGGATCGTCTTATCTTCAGCGGATGGTTGAGATTGTGGCCGCCGCGTACAAAATCGATCTGGCCACGCCATTTGAAAAGTTTCCCTCGAAAATTCAGAACTTATTGCTCTACGGCCCCGATGAAAAAGAAGCTCCGCGACTGGGCTTTCGCGGTGTGCTCGGCTTTCTGAAGCAGAACATGGAAGAATCCACTTCTGAAAGCTATCGCGAGTGGATGCTGAGTTACATGTCAGCCACTAAGTGCCCCGTCTGCCAGGGCAAGCGCCTGCGTCCGGAAAGCATTGGCGTGAAGGTGAATGGGCTGTCAATCTCTGACTTTACCGCGCTGCCGGTTTCGCGCTCCGTGGATGTGGCAGCTAAGATCACGCTGAATGATCGCGAACGGCTGATAGCGGGCCGCGTGCTGCATGAGATTAGTGAGCGCCTTCAATTTCTTCATGCAGTGGGCCTCGGATATATATCGCTCGACCGTTCTGCCGCCACACTTTCCGGCGGCGAAGGCCAGCGCATTCGGCTGGCAACACAGATCGGCTCAAAGCTGCGCGGAGTGCTGTATGTTCTCGATGAGCCCTCCATCGGCCTGCACCATCGCGATAACAACCGGCTGCTTCAAGCCCTGGAGCATTTGCGCGATCTGGGAAACACGGTGCTGGTGGTGGAGCATGATGAAGAAACCATTCGTCGCGCCGATTATGTGATTGATCTTGGTCCTGGAGCTGGATTGCTGGGCGGAGGCGTGGTGGCCTACGGCACTCCCAAAGAAATCATGGACCAGCCCGGCTCCGTTACGGGCCAGTATATTTCCGGACTCAAAAATATTGCCGCGCGTTTTGAGCCGCGTGCCACAAATGGCAAGGCTGTTACGGTCCTGGGCGCCAAGGCCAATAACTTGCGCAGCGTTGATGTAACCTTTCCGCTGGGAGTGATCACGGTCGTGACTGGCGTCTCGGGCTCGGGAAAATCGACGCTGGTGAATGACATTCTTTACAAGGCGCTGGCTAAGGCGCTTTATCGCTCGCGAGAGGAGCCCGGCGCGCACAAGGCAATCTCCGGCGCGGAGCATATTGATAAGGTCATCCGCATTGATCAATCGCCCATTGGCCGCACGCCCCGTTCGAATCCGGCGACATACACCGGCGTCTTCACGCACATCCGTGATCTTTATGCCATGCTGCCGGAATCGCGCGAGCGCGGTTACAAAGCAGGACGCTTTTCATTCAACGTCTCCGGGGGGCGTTGCGAGCATTGCCAGGGTGAAGGCGAGCGCCGCATTGAGATGAACTTTATGCCGGACGTTTACGTCCTGTGCGAGGTCTGCGGCGGGCATCGCTATAACCATGAAACTCTGGCGGTGCGTTTTAAGGGCAAATCCATAGCCGATCTGCTGGAAACCTCCGTTGCTGATGCGCTGCCGATCCTGGAAGACATTCCACAGATCCGGCAAAAGCTGCAAACTCTGGATGATGTTGGACTGGGCTACATCAAGCTGGGCCAATCCGCGGTGACTCTTTCCGGCGGCGAAGCACAGCGCATGAAGCTGGCCAAGGAACTTTCCAAACGCCAGACCGGGCGCACGCTCTACCTGCTGGACGAGCCAACCACCGGTCTACATTTTGAAGATGTAAGCAAGCTGTTGGAAGTCATCCATCGCCTTACTGATCTGGGAAATTCGGTGATCATCATCGAGCATAATCTCGATGTCATCCGCAACGCGGACTGGATTATTGATCTGGGACCGGAGGGAGGAGAAGACGGCGGGAGAGTGGTGGCACAAGGAACGCCGGATCAGGTTTCCAAAATCAAGAAATCCTATACCGGGCAGGCTTTGGCAGAATACATGAGCAGAGCGCGCAAATAATTGATTGCAAGAGTGTTGTGCGACTGCGTTCCAGATTCGTAACAAACCACACAAAAGTTATTTCATTATTTGTTTGGTAAATTACATTGCTTGCAACCTTCTCCTTATACCTGGGCACAATCGAGGGGTAGCGGCTTTGGCTTTCTAACGCTTCAAACGCTACCCCTTTAGTCTTTCCAAAGAAAACTCTTCATGGTGTACATTGGAATTAAAAGGACTCAATCCTCGAATCCTGTGCATTCATTCGATCCCATTTCGCAAGCCGATCAGCTGCCGACCATCGCGATGGAACCTTTGCAGGCTGCTGAACCAGAAAAAACCGAAGTCGACCTGATTGATGTCCTGCTGGTGGGCGTGACGATGGCGATGGCATTCCTCATCCTTGGCAGCGTAGCAGCGGCCATCTTTATTTTTACGCATCGATCTTCTGGGCTGGATCCCAAGGTACTGGGAGAGGCCTTGGCAAAGAATGCATTTTTCATTGTTCCTACGCAATCTTTGATTTACCTGACCATTATTGGTTTTATGGCGCTGCTGGTCTGGGGACGTCATAAAACTTCGCTGGCTGAAGCGGTCCATTGGAACGTCCCCGCTCTTCCGCGCGTGTGGGGATTTGCGCTGGTTACAGGTACAGCCCTAGCTTTGATCTCAGATATCGGCGAAGTCGTTCTCCATCGCTGGATACCGGACTCACTCCCTATTACCGAGTTTTTCAAAGACCGTCCGTCAGCCTTGCTGCTGGGCGCATTTGGCATTTTGGTGGCCCCGCTCATGGAAGAGCTGCTTTTCCGTGGCTTCCTGTATCCCGCCCTGGCTCGATGGACAGGCACTGCCGTTTCGGTAATCATTACTGCTTCTGCGTTTACTCTGCTTCATGGCGCCCAATTGGGTTATTCCTGGGCACCGCTGCTTCTGATCTTTGTGGTGGGCGTGACGCTTACCATTACCCGGGTGCGCACCAACTCTGTGGCCACCTGCGTCATTGTGCATATGACTTATAATTTCACCCTGTTATTGCAGACCTATATCGCCACGCACGGATTCCGGCAGATGCAGGGAATCTGAGCCGAAATAAGTTATCTTAAAAACCTATGTCTTCTGCGCGCGACGAACTTCTTGAGTTGCTGGCTACCAATTCCTTCCGTCTGGGTGAATTCACGCTTTCTTCCGGCGGCAAGAGTGACTACTACATTGATTGCCGTACCACCACGCTCCATGCCCATGGCGCGGAACTCACCGGGCGTGTCTTCCTTGAACTTATTCAGCAGCAGGGATGGCAACCGCAGGCTGTGGGTGGCCTTACCATGGGCGCAGACCCAATCGTTGTAGCAACATCGGTCATCAGTTCCCAAATGGGCGCTCCGATTCACGGTTTTCTGGTGCGCAAAGCAGAAAAGGCCCATGGCATGGGCCGTCGCGTGGAAGGCTTTCAGGAAAAAGGCGCGCGCGTCGTCATCGTAGACGACGTTTGCACTACCGGCGGTTCGACGATCCAGGCCATTGAAGCGGCGCGGGAATTCGGCTTCAATATCATGGGTGTGGCGTGTTTGGTTGAACGGCTGGAAGCCGGGGGCCGGCCTGCGGTGGAGAAAGCTGCCGCTCCAGCGCCATTCCGCAGCGTGTTTACGTCAAATGATGTGAAGGCCGTGCATTTGAAACTACGATAATCATGTGGCACAGCCGCCCTCGGCTGTGATGGGCTTACTTAGCCACAGACTTTGTGGTGGGTACCGGCACCTGCTCGACAATCCTGATACCGAAGCCTTCCAGGGCCGCCACGCGTTTGGGGTGGTTGGTCAGCAGCCGAATAGCGCGAATATTCAAGCTCGAAAGAATCTGCGCTCCCACGCCGATATCGCGCTGTGTTTTCCTTTGATGGGCCGGTGCAGAGCGTGGTTCACGATGGAACGCCAGCCGCTTTTCGTCGTCCACGTTGAAACCCTTGGAAGTCTGGTGCAGGTAGATCAGTGCTCCTGTCCCTTGGCGCGCAATCATTTCCAGTGAGCGATTAAGGACCTGCTGGCAATCGCAAAGCGAGCCGCCAAAGACGTCTCCCGCAAGGCAATGCGCGTGCATGCGCACCAGCACAGGGTCGGCACCCCGTTCCACGTCGCCTTTCACCAGGGCAACATGCGATTCGCCGTCGAGCTGGTTTTCAAACGCGATCATCCTGAATTCACCGTGGCGCGTCGGGAGCATAGCTTCCCCAATCCGAACCACGTGGCTTTCGGTCTCCATGCGGTAGCGGATCATCTCCGCCACGGTCAGCATTTTCAGGTTGTGAGTCTTGCAGAATTCGGTTAGGTCAGGGATGCGCGCCATGGTGCCGTCTTCATTCATGATCTCGCAGATCACGCCTGCGGGAATCAGGCCGGCCATGCGCGCCAGATCGACCGATGCTTCCGTCTGTCCGGCACGGACCAGCACGCCGCCTTTGCGTGCGGCAAGAGGGAAGACGTGACCTGGACGCACCAGATCAGCAGCGCGGCTTGCCGGCTCAATAGCGACTTGAATGGTGCGCGCGCGATCGTGAGCTGAAATGCCAGTCGTGACGCCTTCACGGGCTTCCACGCTTTCATAAAACGCCGTGCCGTAAGGGGAAGTATTTTCCCGCGTCATGGGACCAATGCGCAGATAATCCAGCCGTTCCGGCGTCATCGCTAGACAAATCAGGCCACGGCCGAACTTGGCCATAAAGTTGATGGCTTCTGGCGTAATCTTTTCGGCGGCCATGGTTAGATCGCCCTCATTTTCACGGTCTTCGTCATCCACCACCACGATCATGCGACCGGCGCGGATCTCCTCAATCGCCGTGGGGACATCGGTAAAGGCTGGTTCAGCTGGCATAAAACTGGAGTTTCTCTCAGGAATTGTAGCAAAATAGACGACCGCGGCTTCAGTCGGCGATTATGGCATTCACAGACAAGAACCAATTTGGGACTGGCGATCCTGAAGACGGATTCCAGGCGAGATCGTTTTCGCCGGAATCGGATATGGAATCTCCCGATGAGGAATCTCCTGATGATGATGAGTTCGCAGAGCTCTCGGAAGAGGAGATGAGACCATTTACTCTCGCGGAATGGCAACAGTCAATGCCCGACTATACGGCCGAAGAATTGGAAGAGAAGCTTCCCAAACCTACCCGCGAGAGCTGGATGGCTCCGGTTATGAGCTGCCTTTGGGGCACGCTATTAGGCGCTGTCGTTGCCGGTGGGTTGGTGAACGATCAGCCGAAACTGCAACAGGCCCGCGCGTTCTTCATCTTTTTCTTGGTCCTCGCGCTCCTGTTTTCCTGTATCTGGCATTGGCTGTTCTACCTTCGTATTGAACAAGTGGCGCAAAAAATGAAAAAGCAAGAGCAGGACGCAAACCCGGCGGGCTCGGAACCGATTCATCCCAAGTAATTTCGGTGGTTGAACAGTAAGCGCTATTCTGGCACAACTTGGCATACAATCTCCTTATGGCAAAGTCTTCTCATGAACCCTTTGAAGTTGGCTGCCCCTGCTGCAATGCGGTGCTGAAAGTCGATCCTGAAACCAAGGCAGTACTCTCCCATGTTGCCGCCGTGAAGCCCAAGATGTTCAATGATTTTGAGGCTGCTGCCAAAGCTATGCGTGAGCAGGAAGGCCGCAAGGAATCCATCTTTCGCCAGGCCGTGGACGCCCAGAAGAACAACGCCAGCCTGCTGGAAAGGAAATTCCAGGAAGCCGTGAAGAAGGCCAAAGAAACGCCCGACGAAGGCCGCCCGCTGCGCGATTTTGATTTGGACTAGCTGACCGCTTTGCCCGCCAAACTCCTACTGCTCGGACATCGCGGCGCCCGGCTTTACGCGCCGGAAAACACTCTTCCGGCTTTCGATCTGTCCCTAAAACATGGCGTTGATGGCTTTGAGTTCGATGTCCGCTGCACCCGCAGCAAAGAGTCTATTGTTTGCCATGACAGAAAATTCAACCGCATGGCCGTGCGCACCCGCACACTTGAGCAGATCCATGCAAAATGTTCGAGCGATGGCAAACCGCCCTGCCTGGAAGACGTTCTTGAATTCTATTCACGAAAGGCATTCCTGAATATTGAAGTAAAGGTGCGCGGTATGGAGCAGGTGGTTCTTGAAGCGGTTAAGCGCTTTCCGCCGCAGCGCGGATATTTTATTTCATCGTTTCTGCCTAGCGTTGTGCGCAAGCTGCATGCTCTGGATTCATCTCTGGTTCTGGGCGCGATCTCCAAGTCTTATTGGCATCTTCGCCGCTGGAAGGCCCTGCCCGTCAGCTACGTGGTACCTCACTTCTCATTGCTTACCCAAAAACTAGTCGATGAATTGCATGCTGCGGGGAAAACAGTGATCACCTGGACGGTGAACGATCCAAACAAAATGTTGCAGGCCGCTGTAATGGGAGTGGATGGAATCATTTCCGACGATACGAAGCTGCTGGTGCAAACTTTAGGGACCAAATCCCGGGCTAATGTGTCTAATCAGCCGTGAAGAAGCGCCGGCGAGGCCGACTTTGCGCGCCGAGTCGCTTGCATCAAGGGCCGGAAGAGTCTCGCGGTAGAAAATAACCTGGAGCGGTTGTCGCATAGCGACAACAAAAAATGACCCTCCTGCCGGGCCGCGGCAGGAAGGTCGAGTCACCTCAATGGATACAACTAAGCAGCAGGCTTAAGAGCAGGCGCAGCTGCAGGCTCAACAACAAATTGTTCCGTCTCCGTGGATCCTTCCATTGCCGTAGTGGACGACTGCCCATTGGCGATGGTTTGTGCCACTTCATCGAAATATCCGGTGCCAACAAACCGCTGGTGCCGCACCGCGGTATAACCCTTGTCCGCGCTCTTGAATTCTTTTTCCTGGAGCCGTGAATATGCTGTCATGCCTTCACGAGCGTAGCCGTGGGCAAGCTCAAACATGCTGTAATTCAACGCGTGGAAGCCGGCCAGCGTGACGAACTGGAACTTGTATCCCATGGTGGCCAGCTCAGTCTGGAATTTCGCGATAGTCTCTTCATCCAACTTTTTCTTCCAGTGGAAAGAAGGTGAGCAGTTATAAGCCAGCAGTTTGCCAGGGAACTTTTCATGGATCGCCTCAGCAAAGCGGCGCGCTTCTTCAATGTTCGGTTCTGATGTTTCGCACCAGATCATGTCAGCATAAGGCGCATAGATCAGGCCGCGGGCAATCGCCGCATCGATTCCGCCTTTGAAGCCAAGGTAACCTTCAGGCGTGCGTTCGCCGGTCAGGAACTCCACATCGCGCAGGTCGCTGTCTGACGTGATCAGTTTGGCGCCGTTCGCGTCGGTGCGGGCGATCAGGATCGTGGGCACGTTTTGAATATCGGCAGCCAGGCGCGCTGCTACCAGCTTCTGTACAAACTCCTGTGCGGGAACCAGAACTTTCCCGCCCATATGTCCGCATTTTTTCGCGGAGGCCAACTGATCTTCAAAGTGGACAGCCGCCGCGCCCGCTTCAATCATCGACTTCATCAGTTCAAAGGCGTTCAGGTTGCCGCCAAAACCTGCTTCCGCATCGGCGACGATCGGGGCAAACCAGTACATGCCATTCTTGCCTTCGGCATGATGCATCTGGTCAGCGCGGAGGAAAGCGTTGTTAAGCTCTTTCACCACGTTGGGAACGCTGTTGCAGGGATACAGGCTCTGGTCGGGATACATCTGCCCGGCAAGATTCGCGTCGCCTGCCACCTGCCAACCGCTAAGATAAATGGCCTTCAGCCCGGCCAGCACCTGCTGCACGGCCTGGTTGCCGGTCATCGCTCCCAGGGCTTTTACGTATGGCTCGGTGTGGAGCATGTCCCAGAGGCGCAACGATCCAAGGCAGGCAAGCGTGTGCTCAATCTGCACGGTGCCGCGCAGCCGCACCACGTCTTTGGCCGAGTAAGGCCGTTGAATGCCCGTCCAGCGGGGATCTTGTATCCATTTTTCCTGTAAGCGTTGTTCTGGGGTTTGTCTCACGATTGAAGCCTCCGTATTGTCTGTCTATGATTGCGGGGCAAAAAAAGAAACGTTTCTTTCCGCCGCACCCATTAGATGCGCGCATACTCCGGGCTGCAAACCAAGTCGTCCGATTCGGACTGCCTGACCATTCTGAACCCCCTTTAAACATCGTGTTTATCGCGGGTTTCGTTTTGGCTGTGGTGTGAATGATGGTGATGAATGGTGGTGCTTTAGCACCCTTTATTCACACTTCATACATACGGACTCTGGAATTTTCGAGTTCACTGGTAGACTCCGGACGAATTTTCAGGGGGGGCAGATGGCAGCCATCAAATCCACGAATTACCGAACTCTTTACCGAATGAACCGTTGTTTTGATCTAATCACCGAGCAGCTTGGGCTATTGGATCAGGCAAAGTTGTTGAGGCAGGGAATGTTGAAGACCTTACGAGGATACACACAAGAGTTGCAGGCGGAAATCAATCAAGAAACGTTGGAAATAATGCACCAAGACGAATTAAACGATTGGGGCAGGTTCGGCAAAATCCGTCAGGCAGAGGAAAAGCGACTCAGAGACCCGAACGATGTTCTGATTCAGGCCGAAGAACGGAAGAAGGAATTGGAAAATCAGAAGAGGGCAAAAAAGCGGAAGACAAAAACGTAGTGCCTGATGGTGGGCTGTGGTGCCTGTTTAGCAAAACATGATACCGATTAAGCAGAGTACCGCATAGGAGGGCGAGGTAATGAAAGATGAAACGATTGATTGCAATAGCACTCCTGATGATAGCAAGCCTTTGTCACGGCCAAACCCTACCCGAGGCACCCAAACCCCATAGGTTTATGGACCGGGCCAACCGGGGGCTGATTACAGCCAGTGCAGCCACGATTGTCGGGGATGCTTTATCAGGTGACCACGTTCAAGCCTACATCAATTTTCCCGGCCAAAGCCCTGAAATGAACCCCGTGGCCCGTCCGTTTATGAATTCACGGGTTGGGGTGGGCTTCTACTTTGCGGCATCTTTTGCTACAGAAGTGGGCCTGATGTATTGGCTGCATCGGCACGGTCATCATCGCTTGGAAAGAATTCTCCCCTTGGGCGTTACAGCCACCGAAACTTACTGGACGGTTTCCAACTACAAAATAGCCCGCCAGTTGGACGCCATATATAAGCCATAAGACAAGATTTCAAAAACAGAAGGGAATAAGACAATGAAAAAACTGATTGGAGTTGTGCTGCTGTTGATTGGAAGCGTATGGGCTTGCCCGATTACCGCAACCTGCCCGTATGACGGAGAGCAGATGACCAACACGGGGAATTGTACCGGCGTGGGGGCGAGTCATGCCTGTGAGTTCTCTCATCGCAAAATGGAAATCGATGCCCATGGGAAAACCCGTTTTGTGACGCACACGGCTTGGGCCAACTGTGGGGAGTAATTAAGAAAAACAGTCGTCCTGATTGCGACGGTAAAACCTAAGCTTCGGAAAATGGGCTGGAGCTTCTATGCTTGCGCTAGCGTTTCGGGGTTATTAATCGCAATGATGATTACGTCGGAACGGATCAGGGCAGCCATTAGCAATTGAAGAAATGATTTCTCTTTGCCATCGTATCTGTAAGTCGTATGACCATCGACAGTTGTTACATGGACACTGAACATCGCAAATTTGGCTTCCTCAACTTCACCATCCTTATCTAATACGAACGTCCGCAATTCTGGTTGATTGATCTGTTGCATTTCGCACCCATTAATCCATCTTGGCTTTTATGAAGGCACCGAGTTCGGCTGCTTTCAGGTTGGCATCGTTCTGCCCTTCCACCAGCTTTTCCAAAAGTTCCACGGTTTTGCCCGTGGATGTTTCGATGTGGGTTAGGTGGTTGTCTTTGATGACGTCCAACTTCTGATCCATCGTTTCGAAAAACCCTTTGGTCTTTTTAAATACAAATGTGGCAGCGAAGCCGACGATGCTAAACAGCAACGTCAATGTGATCCCCAACCCTACACGGAGTTGGTGGTCTGAAAGTGTCTTGAGAAAATCCTGAACTGGAGTTTGCATTGGTCTTATCTCTCTGGTGTGCGTCCAAACGGGACGGTTATTCCTTTTTCAAATCGTTGGTGTGTTGTGATGTTGCGAAGTTAATTAAGCCGATTAGTGCCTGTTTTGCAGTTGGATTGTTCATGCCCTTCTGAGAAGCATTCAAGACCTTCGTTACGGTCTCAATTCCTCCCGGGCTGGTCATGACTTTTGATAATCCACGAGCAGTCAGAAGTGTGCCACCTGTCTTGAGGCCACCTAGCAACAGGCCACCATGAACCACGTGCCAGCCGAGCAAACCCGCTTCACCCAATCCTCCAACGGTGGTTGATGCGGCCTTCGGTGTCAATCCTACTTTGCCGACCAAATCAACAAAACGGCTGATCTTCTGTAGCTGTGCAGGGTTCCACAAAGCTGAAGCGGTTTCAGGCCCAAGTTTCTGGAATTCCTTCTGCAACACCTTTCCAGCGACCACACCATCAGGATTATTGAGGGCACGGTTGAACAGTTCTTCCCAAACCCCACGTTGGATTTGTGGCATCTGGGCCGGTGCAACCTGCTTCAAGGTATTGATCGTGTTAGGCGAAACGTTGTTGACCAAGAATTTGCCCACATCAATGGGGTCGCTGCTGCTGAGTCTCTTGACGATGCTCGTATCCAAGGCATCGTTGATGCTGCGGTAATGATTGGAAGCTTGGCTGAACTGGTCTGCCAAATCCGCCTTACCTGCACCCACCAAAGTGTCTTGCATGGATTTATCCAAGGCACCCGTCATCTGTTTGATGGCACCCGTTCCCACATTCGAGTCACCAGAATTAGCAAGATCAAACAATTGCGATTTCAAGCGGCGAGCCTGTTCCCAAGTCATGGAACGTGGTGTTCCATCGGCTGCGGTATCGTTGGCAAGGTTCTTCAACACGTCCACGGCGGCCTGTCTGCCCTGAACATCCTTAACGCCTGCGCTCAATTCATCTGGCAATTGAATGTTGTCCAACATCTTTTGAGCGGTGTCTGCAATCGTGCCCTTCAAGGGAACTGGCAATTGAGCTGCACCAGCGTCACTGATTTGCTGTTGGGCATCGGCATAGGATTTGCCAGCAGTGTTTTTGGCTTTACCAATTGCGTTCTGAATGTCCTCACCGGCTGCGGTTCCTGATGCTGCTTTGCTGCCAATGGAATTTGCAATCTCATCGGCTGCGCTCTTAATGGCATCGTTCTGGGCTGCACCAAGCTTGTTGAATGGAGCGTTGACGAACGGCACTTTCTTCAGGGCTGCTTCAGTTGCCTGAGTTACGGCACCCGTGGTTGATTGACCAGCGGACAACGGAACTGAGAATTCATTGGCTGTGTCCTGAACACCCGAAGCGGCTGCACGGTTAGCCAAACCTTTTTCGAGCAAGCCTGATGCACCTTCAAACGTTCCACCAAGGGTTCCACCAATCAGAGCCGACTTCGCAATATCACCGGCATCACCACCATGCAATGCGGTTTGGGCACCACTCACGGTACCTTGACGCAGACCCGTTCCAATCATCTTGGTCAGATATGGATTTTCTTCCATCACTTTTGCAATCTTGGCAGCTTTGCCGAGTTTGTCAGCTAACGAAAGACTCTTGAGTGCTTCGTCTCCCAACACAAATTCCAGAACGTTTTCAGCCACAGCACCCATGTGCTGGCCCTCACCATGAAGCTGTAGAGCGTCTGGGGTTTCGATGTCCTGATAATCACCACCCACTTTGTTCAGGCCGTGGCGAACCAAATTGTCTGTATCAATGGCGGTCTGTCCTGCTGCTTTGCCGATACCAATCAATGGATCAGCCTTGGCTTGGTAGTCATCAGTGAGAGCGCCTGCCATGCGCTGCTTCTGGTCGGCCCAAAATGCATCTTCCTTCGTCTTATCTTGTGGGGTTGTTGCTTCGGGTGCCAATCCAAGAAGTTTGCGCCAAAACGGACGAGCATCGTTGGCAGATTGATCTTGCGCCTGTTGGTCTGGCTGTGCCGTATTCTGGTCTTCCAACTGGAAGCCGGGAGGAAGATTAGGCGAGCTTTGCCCCTGCGTTTGTGGAGCGGGTGTCGGATTGTTTTCCAACACGAAGCCTGCTGGCAAATTTACTGTGTCGGTTGCCATGTTTTACCACCATCGTTCGAGACGATGCGTTGTTTGGTTTGCGGATTAACGGCAAACATTTGAGCTGTTTGTTGCTGGGTCTGTTGTGTCTGTGGTTGCGGTTGTGCGCCACCATTGAATCGCGATGCCTGAGCACCGAATCCCAAAGTGTTTAGCACCTGAATCGAATCGGGATTGAGCATGTCCGTATAATCTTTGTGCATCACTGTTTTGTAGGAACCATTGATGGAGTTGGCGCGGATCAATACGGTCTTCGCCATCTGCTTCAACGTGGCCTGAATCTGGGCTGGTGACTGGTTGGCATCCACAAGCTTATCTGCCAATTCCTGATCCTGTTTGCTTTCCACATGGCCAGCATTCAAGAAATTCAAATATTCCTTCTTGGCGGCTTCGAGTGCGGTTTGGAATGGAGCAATTTTGTCGTTGCCCATGGCCTTGGCCACATCGTTCATTGGCTTGTTGATGAGTGGGCTATTGCTATTGCGTAAAGTGTTGACCAAATCCGAAGCATCACCCACGTGACCGGTGAAGGTGTTGAGGCTGATAACCTGTTGTCCCATCTTTCCATCAGGCGTAAATGCCTGTGAAGTCTTCAGGCGATTCTGATAGGTCTGCATATTATGCACCTTTACCCCGGGCTGGGCCGCTGAGGGCCATCACCCCACCCCCTATGGCCGTGAATAGGTAGCTTCATTGGCACAGGAGTTGGCGACGTTTTGCCCGTTTGCTTCAACGCAAACGGGCTGCACGGTTGGGGTTGTTCAGCCTTTATTCACACAGGTTTGCAAGGGATTGTGACACATGGGTTTGCGTTGCCCGTTAGTCTGTTACGGACGAGTGGGGTTGGATAATTGCGGCAACCATATAAAGGATAAGCAGCCGAGTGAAGCCGTTTTCGGCTGAACGAAGGTGGGGAACATGCGGGATGAATGCGTCAGGGATTGGCCGCAGCTATCAGAGGTCGCGGCCATGCTCCCTTGCCTGTTGTTTCATGGGGGTCTAATGCCTGTGGAATCCCCGAATTGAATTGGTGTAATCACAAGTGCATGGAATTTCATGGCATTACGCTTCGTCAATTGGCGGGGTATTCTAGTGCTTGAAGGGAGTCAATGATGAGATGGGTTAAGCGGTCGTCGTCAGATGAGAACGGGTGTTAATATTTCGCAACCTTGACTCTTTCGATTTTTGTTAAATTCTCCCGTCCATACTGCGTGAATCCCCTCTACTGGCGATAGAATTCTCGCAGTACCTGGTGCCTATGAAAATAACTCTCATGCAGTTGGGGCAGATTGGATCGAGTCTTCTCCTCATGATGGCAGCTTTATACATCATCTTGTCAGGTGGGTATCAGCCTCAAGTGCAGAATTGGGCTTTCACGACGCTGGGCACTATTCTTGGATTCTGGCTAAGGGGGAAGGCATCATGATCTTTGATCCTTTCTGTGGATCGGGTGGTGTTGTTATCGTTTCCAACCCGCCTTATCAGTTACGTCAAGCGGTTTACAAAGTTGACACAGTAAATATTTTTTCTCCTACCGATGAACCTGAAAAGTGGGTTTTTCTCATTTGAAGCGTATGAAATTCTTCCGTTTGGCTATTGCTGGTAGGAGAACTGGTTTGAAAGTGATCTTGACAATCGGCACCTGAGCGCAGACTATGTTTTTGGGTTTGCTTTTGATTTAAGGAGCAGACCACATGCACAAGTTTGAATCCTTCCTGATCCGACTTGCCTGTTTGATTGCCCTTGTCATGGGCCTTTCAGCTTGGCTTATCTTTGAATATCACCATCTTTTCAAATGATTGCGCCTTTGAATGCAACTCGAACCCGTTTGAATTCCGTCCGATATTAAATTGGCTGCATACGATGTGTTTTATGCTGCATTGCTTAAATGGATGTGTTAACCTGCATCGTTAACAAGACATCTAAAGACATCCGACAGATGAAGGCTTTCCCACTGCCGCGACGAGACAGAGCAACACACGAACCGAAACCTCTTCGGCATCGACCCAAAGAGAAATACATCAGTCCGTCAGATGATCTGATTCAAATCAAAACTCTTAGTGATTTGATTGGCGGCATTCGTACAATCATTCCCGAACAACAACATCGCCTTGAAATCAAAGACAAGATTTGGTGTGTGGGCGATACCTCGCTCTTGAAGCAGAAGTGTGTCGCAATCGTGGGAACTCGCAATGTTACTGAAGATGGGGCAAAACGAGCACGACGGTTGGCCAAGGAATTGGTTGCGGCTGGTGTGGTGGTGGTTTCGGGTCTAGCCAAGGGCGTTGATACTGAAGCTTTGCAATCGGCTATGGACAGTGGTGGGCGAGTCATTGCTGTGATCGGCACACCCATAACCCAAGCTTATCCGGCGGAGAATAAGAAATTGCAGGAGCGGATTTACCGCGAACATCTTTTGATTTCTCAATTCGCTCCCGGAGAACGGGTCTTTCCCAGCAACTTTCCTGAGCGCAATAAATTGATGGCAGCCATATCGGATGGAACCGCAATAGTAGAAGCAGGGGAAACGTCTGGGACTCTACATCAGGCAGCCGAATGTATGCGCTTGGGCCGGTGGCTCTTCATCTGCAAGAACGTGGTGGAGGACCCGGAACTGGAATGGCCCACCAGATTTGTGGAGTACGAACGCTGCGTTACACTCCATTCCACCCCTGATATACTGCGTGCAATTGGAGTATAGTTAGCGATGGATGCCACTTACCGTCATATCTTTTACCCCCTATTTGAGCGGAAATTCCGGGCTTCGGCGGATCAATGATGAATGGGACGCCTTCAAGTTTATTCAGGCACTCAAGGGCAATATCATCAACGGGTATGCCACGGTCCCGGTTTTAGGCCACCGGTATCGCTTGGATTCTACTAACGCCGAACGGACACTGAAATGGTTTGGCCGCATGGCTTCCACTTACATTCTGCGCAAAGAGTTAGACGCGCCCATCATTCTTATACCGGTTCCCAACAGCTCATGCTGTACTCAAAATGACGAAGTTCCACGTACCGTTGCGTTGGCTGAGGCCATTACAGGCGAACAGACTCATACATCCGTTCTGGATTGCCTGCGCTGGACGCGGCAAATGGAATCGGCTTCGAAGGAAGGCGGAACCCGCGACCCGCAGGAGCTTTACGACAATCTTGTGCTCACTTCACGGATTCGAGAAAAGGGCACGTATGTTCTGATTGATGATATGAAAACAACGGGCGGGCATTTGCAGGCTGCACGTTTCATGCTGTTGGAACAAGAAACGGAATGCGATTGGGCTATCTGCGGGGGCCGCACAGTGTGGGATCACCAGCAGAGTCCTTTCACCTTGGCGGAAGAAGAATTAGACGATTGGTCGCCTCACCCTACCCTCTATTGAGTCCGGATCTCGCCGTTTGCTGAGAGTTCCCAAATGATGTCTTTGATTGTGGCGTTGACTTTCAGGTGCATGGTCGGGTAATGATGTTGGACGGCCTTGGCTCGTTCGGGATCAATGTCGGCTGTGATGATGATTTGGGCGGTGGGGTGCTGGTCGGCCAGGGCATACACTTCAGTGATGGCTATGGCTTCATAGACCGTATGGCCTTGCTGTGAGAGTTCCGTGGTGAGCGGATCGGGTGCTTGGGTTGTGAACAAGATCAGGGTCATTTGCCTGTTAGAGACTTGTAAATTTGAATTATGGGGTCTTTCAATCGAGGAGCAAGCACGACGATTAAGAGGATAAAAATGAGCACTCGGGTGGTGGGATCGAGTTTGATGAAGTAATCAAACGGAATAGCCAAGGTCTTGCGGGATGGAATGAAGTTGCTGATTGCCTTTTTCCACTGGGCAACACGAAGCGACTGATAGTGGACGCAATTGTGGGGACAACGTATGGGGTTTTGATGTAAGGAATCTTCTAAGAAACGGTTTAACCGATCGGCGTCAAGTGCCCATGGAAGGTCGGGCCATTCGAAACTTTTCTTGGTGCATCCCGGGACATTATAGATGAAACGTTTACCTTCCCTCATTCGGGGCGATTCATAAACGTGCAGATTGACACAACGCTTCAGTAAACCAGCGTGCTGCTGTTCTTTGATCCACATATGGACGGCATGATTATTCCATGTGCGAACAGGTGGTTTCTGGTTTTCGGCCATTTAGAGGTTCAGTGTAGCGCAATACGGGCCATATCGGAACTGTGGAATTGTGGACACATCTCCCGCCGCACATTTGTCTAATTGAACTTTGTTGCTGGCAAGATACGTTGTTGGGTTATCATTCGGCATCTATGAACAAAAACCTGAAGACCATTCTGATGGCGGTCTTATTCATCATTGTGACGGTTACGTCCGTGGTTCTGTTCTATCTGTACTGGCACAATCCGAATCAATTGCAGGCAATCAGTTTACTCGCCACCTTCGCCATTACTGTGGTGCTTGCTGTGGTTACTTGGCAATATGCCCAAGCCACCGATGAGATGGTTGCGGTTATGCGTGAGCAATTCAAATCGCAACAGGCAATTCACATCCGATTCGGACTTAAGCTTCAGGATCGACGTCCCAGAGTTTGGGTGAGGAATTTAGGCACTGCCCGCTTCATGATCACGAAAGCCGTTATCCACAACGACGAGGGCAAGATCGAGACTCTTTATATGCACATGGTTGTTGCTCCTGACCGGAAGGACGGGTTCTTCATTCCAGACAGCCTGTGGGAGCGACATAACATGTTTTGCGACATCAACGTGACGCTCTACTATGAGTCGGCCACTCAGCCGGAAGTTTCGCAGTCGAAGGCATACAATCTGCTCATTTCCGTCAGTTCAAAACGGGTCATCAAGATTTATAAAGGTGTGAAGCGTTGGTACGCCTACTGCCCGAAATGTAAGCTTGATGGCAAGAACTTCAACCGTATGATTGGCACACGAGGATTGGCCAACTTCGAACAGGCGACGGCTCGACAGAAGGAAGCAGAATCAGAATATGAGGCAACACATCCTGAACATCAATCCAAGTGGGACGCAAACATAGAGACGGTGAGGGAAGAAAATCGGACTGAAGAGATTGAAGATGAGTAGGGAGATCATCCTAATGCTTGATTCCATGCCGGGGTGTAATGAATGATTTTAGGATTGTCGTTTACTTCGCGATCCAATGCGATGTGGTATAGATCGTAATTCGGGCCAATAAACTTGGTATGGGCGATTAGCACGTGATTGGTGGTGTAAGGGGTATCAGTAGGGGTGTGGGGTGGCTTCTGGTTCTTGTAATACACCTTCTTCTGCTCTAGGTCGTCAACAATCCACCAGTCTCTTGGGCAGCTCTTCACCATCTTCTTAGCTTGCTCTTCTTCCGGGGTCATCTCAGCCATTATTGCGTTTCCTTTCGTTTTAGCGTTTAGGGATTATGTATTCGTCGCCAAGGTAAACGATTTCTCGCAACACCGAAACCCGCAACTTTAGGCTTGGGTCAACGGGTTCTAGGGTTGGATTGAATATAACACCTGATTCATCAATCACAACATTATGCTCGAGTGCGCTAGGTTCATTAGTCTCTGGGTGACGGATTATGATGTTGGCCACATATCGCCGTCCACGGATTGTCTGGGTCGGGTTTGCGATTGGAAGAATTGCGAAGCCGCGATTGAACATGAACTGGTTGAACTTCTCATTCATTTCCCGCTGACGAGCAGGAAGACGTTTTTCACGCAGGCACTTAATGAACTCCGGTTTACCCGTTTCCTTTATCACTTCATCGTATGAAACTCCTGCAACCATTGCGATACAGGCGACAGCACAATCATCAAGCTCGCGTTGACGAACCAACACGATTGGTTTTGGTGTTTCCTCGTTGGTCAAATGTCTCATTCTCTTGTTTCCAATTGCGTGATAATAGCACGAACTAATTTGCTCAGGGGCAACACCACCACGGCTGCCCCTTCGTATTTACCTCTGTTTGGCCTTTCTGTCGGCCTGTAGCTTTTTGATTTGCTCGATGGCTTCAAGCAGCCTTGAGACTTGCTGGTTGTTGATTGCGGTTTGGGTTTCGAGTTGTTCGAATACTGGGTGCATGTTAAGCCTCGTTCGACTGGGTTGAAGAACGGAAAAATGCGTTCTTGCCATGGCTGCCCACTCCGTGTCATATTGGGCTTGAAGTTTCAGGATTTCATCGAACGATAAAGCAGGTCTTTCGTCCCGTGGTGATGGCGTGTAGGGAAATTCGGATTCAACAACATCCAATTCCATCAGCCATCTGCGATCACGCAACAACCGTTCTTCTGACTCACTCTCTGCCATTATGGTGAAACGCAGGGTGCCGTGGTCATCTTCCCATTTAACTAACTTCATTTGCTTACCCCTGTGTGGACACAAAGTCCAACGTGTTTTCATTCAGGCTGAATCCCTGCTGGTTGTTGACTGTCTGATAGGCACGGTTGAGTTCGGCCATGGCCTTTTCGAACGCTTGGTCGGCTTGGAACTTTTGGTTCTGTGTTACCACTGCATTACGTTGCAGGGTGAGAATCTGCACCTTCTGCGTCTCGGTTAAGGTTGGGTGTTCTGCCGGTTCGGTTGCGGTTACGGTGTTGGCTGGTGTGACTTCGTTGATTGGTGTTGGTGCTCCTTTCTTACTCATGGTTTCCTCATTAACCGTCGTAGCGGTCTTGGTTTTGCCAAATCTTTATTGGCTGTTCTGTGCCCTCGATGTCAACATGTCGGGCTTTTAGTTCTGCTTCAATCGCTGGAATGGAATCACGGGCTTCCTTCAAAACGATCAGAAGAAATTGTGTTTCACACTGGGACGGTTCGAGTCCTCTATTCGTGCCGTATTTGAATCTGTATGCCATCGTCGTGTCCTCATTGGTCGTGGGGCTGCACAATGGCTGCACGGTTGATGGTTGATATCGGTTATGGTCTTTGTAATTCATTGCATTTCATCCTTGCGTTCCATGAATTCCTGAAGTTCCACACTGGCTCTGCGGTTAAGCTCCTTGAGGCACATTTCATACGAATTCAGAGACACACCTTTTACATACAAGAGATAAGTTGTGGGCACGGTTTCAATCTCGCTGTTCATGAATTTGCCAAATGGAAGTCTCATTATTGCGTGACCTCGGCCTTGGGCTTCTTAGTTCTCTTGGCCGTCTTGTGTCTTGCCAAAATTGGATGTTCTGAAAGAAGCTTTGCCAAATCGTCTTCGGCCAGCGCAATCAGTCCAAGAATGCGGATCGTTGGAAGGCCATAAGCCTTGAGCCAATGATGAACTGCTTTGTAGTGCGAGTGTGTACGTTCTGCGACCTCACTAAGTGAGAGATAAATTTTTCCGTTTATTATTACTGGCATAACTGTTCCTCTTTATTTGCGACTTTCCAGCCACTTGCTTTTGCCGACGCGATAATTCCGTCGTAGTCTTTTTTCTTCATGCTGCCATCGGGATTAACGTTTTTAGCGTCTGCAAAATGCTGATTGTTGGTTTCCTTCACTCGGTAACGGTCATATTTGCCGTCCATCACCAATTCAATTCCACGTCTGCCGTCCTTGCTGATCGAAAAGAGCCAGTTGATATCTGGAAGAAAGTTGTTGAAGCCTTTCTGTAAAAACGCACACGTCTCCACTCTTTCAAGCACTGAAGACCAGTGCGACTCCCACTCTGGATTGCAGTCGATCCATCCACAGATTGCTTCTGCTACTGATCCTTTTATGGTCTTTTCGTTCTGGGCAAGACCAAAGATTTTGATGTGACCAATCGGTCTTCCCACTGAAATGCATTTTTGTTCCCAAGATAAAACCAACTGTCTTCCGTTGGTCTTTAACTCAGGAGTGCAATTAGCAAAACTAGGTATGAATTTATTTCTTCTGCTCATAAAATCCTCAAATCGAAATAACTTGCATGTAACTGAAGAACTGCTGAAATCGATCAACGAATTTGAGCTTTTTGGTTTTTAAAAGCGAAAAATTCGACACTTCCATTTTCTAGTGCCCTTTCGGGCTACTAGTGGAGTGGACATAAATCTGCGATTTCAAAAACCGAAATCTTGATTTAAGGTGAGGGCCGTCGTCGGCTTTCCTTCAGTCCGTATAATTCAAGGGCTTTCACTCCAGCTTTTGTTAATCAAGTTGTAGGCCACCGATTAACGTCCCCAACGCTCTAGACTGTTGTTCTTCCAAGGTCTGCCGTGGCAATCACGGATTAGCTATTGCTCAAGAGCTGTTCTTCAGTCCACCTTTTCCAGCGAACCAAATATTTAGGGTTGGTACAAAACCTTTTTCCATTCCGATAAAAGTGTTATGAAAGGAGCTGTACTCTGTTTCCAGAGCCGTTCAAACTTTCATATTCGGTGCCACGATTCCGCCGTTTTTGCAGGAATTTAATTCTCTTTGGGTCGGTCTACCACCCAGAGACGCACTAGCAAACATTCAACACACCGAATCACCATCACAGGTCAAAAACCATAGGGCTGTCGTTACTCACACAATGTTTTCTTTGAATTGCTGAACCGTGTGGCCTGTTTCGATGACACAGGCATGTTCAGCTTGAGGAAGGAACTAAGGAACGATGTTGTAATGTTGTTCTCTATTACTAGAATACGATACCGTTCCACATAGTCAAGCGAAATCGTGCGATCACATTCGTGTGAATTATGAGTGTGTCTTCAACCTTATCGCAATAGTAAAGCCCACGCCTTACGGCTATGGGCTTCGGTTAAGGAATAAAAGATAATTCGTTATACCCGGAACGCTTGCTATTCGCACAGTTCCGCGTCAATATTAAAGGGTGCTGTTCTTCCAGCACGTCATAGTAATTCCTCCAAACGGGCTGCTAACTCCATGGCAGCCCGTTTAAGCGTCCCGGGTATATTTCTTAGATAACGAGGCTGTGAGGCACCGCAACAGTTCCATCGGTGCCCGACAACCGCCCTTCAATAATGATTGATGGCAGCCATCACAGAACAACCCCATCGTTTTGCCCCTTCGTTTCATCTGCCATCGCGCCAACCCTTCACACCACATCATTCCACACTGCATTTGCGATTCCCCTTGGCGCACTCATGATTTTGCCCTTCGGCAATAAGTGCGCACACAGTAATACCCGTAAACTTGACGGTAAAAAGGCGAAACGGAATAAATATTTCTGAAATATTTATGTCCTGTGGCCTCATCCGACGAAAACTTTACGGGTATATTGTGTGTGTCTCCCAACAACAATTCAATCCAACCACGGCTCTTAACGCTGAAAGCTGCTGCCCATTACCTGTCTGTGGGTGAGTGGGCCTTGCGCCGTCTGGTGTGGGCTGGCGATCTGCCATCAGTTCAGTTGAAGAAAGGGGCACGGCTGTTGTTCGATATCGTTGACCTGAATAAATGGATTGAAGCCCACAAGAGTGGCTAGTGCTCAGAACGCCACCTCACTATCGCAATCATCAATGAGCTTTCGCTCTACTCTCAGCCGGTCTTAAGACATTGGTGCGGACAATAGGCGCAATGTTGCGTCCGCGTGAAGATGGTCGTGTTGTTAATTCATTCAAAAGGATGGAACACACGATGGCTACCAAATCAGTACGGAAAGCAATCAACTATCAGCAGATTCAGAAACTGGCCGAACAGGGATTGGGAGCGTTGGAAATTGCCAAGAAAACGAATCGTCTTATTAAAGGCAGCGATCCTGCCCATAGCATTCGGGCAATTCTAAGCCGTATGAGAACACATGGATGGAAGAACAAGGATGGAAAAACTGTGAAGCTGAAAATCAAGCGGGTCGGTTTTGATCCCAAACCCACCGTCAAGAAGACGGTGGTGAAACCTCTTGCAGGCGGTGGCCAGTGAAAGCAAAACGTGCAAGGGGCACGGGTTCGGTTTACAAGCCCGAACGCAGCCAATTCTTCTGGATTGCCTTTTATCAGAATGGCCGTCTCATCCGTGAATCAACCAAAACCGATGTTAAGACCAAAGCCCAATCAATCCTGACCAAGCGGTTGCAGGAAGTGAACTCAGGCAATTTCAGTCCTGATGCCGATAAAATCACCGTGGCTGAAATCTATCAGCATGTGTTGTCTGATTATGAGAAGCGCAACAGGCCATCGTTGGCAACTCTCAAGGGCAGATGGCACACCGACCACAGTGGCCATAACCGTAAGGGCACACGAACCACCCTGAAAGAGTTCTTCGGCCATCTTCGCTGTAACCAAGTCACCTACAGCCTGTTGGAGCGGTTTCAATTGCAACGGCTGAGTGAAGGGGCTGCTGCTGGTTCCATCAATCGGGAACTCAACATCCTGAAAGTGGCTTGGAAGTATGCCATGAAAGCAGGGGAACTCAAGACCAAGCCAGTGTTCCCCACTGGCTTGAAGGAAAACGTCCGTCAGGGCTTCATCACCGACGACAATTACGTGGCCTTCGTTGATGCTTGCACGGAAACCGGGGGGTTGTGGTTGCGGACTGCTTTTGAGATTGCTTTCACCTTGGGATGGCGTAAACGGGAAATCATCAACCTGAGGGTTCGTAACGTGGACTTGAGTGACCGAACCCTGCGGCTGAATCCCGATGATACGAAGACCGACAAGGGCAGAACGGCACCCATGACGGAAGTGATTTTTCAGTTGGTCAGCCAATGCTGTGAAGGCAAGGGGCAGGATGATTTTGTTCTGACCCGTTCGAACGGTGAACCAATTCGCTGTTTCCGGGATTCATGGCTTACCGTTTGCCGTAAGGTGGGCAAGGATGGCACGTTGTTCCACGACATGAGACGTTCGGCTGTTTCCAACTTGGTTAAGAAGGGGGTTGCCCGTAAAGTGGCCATGTCAATCAGTGGCCATCAAACGGAATCGATCTTCAACCGCTATGCCATCGTCGAAACCACTGATCAGGCCGAAGCTCTGAAAATCGTGGAGCAGAAGAGGGCACAGAACCTTCAACAGCCCGTTCATTCACACATCATTCATACTGCTACTGCTGTACCTGCCCAACCCTCTGACGAATCAACAACATCCAAATCCATTCAGTAGTCCGATTCGGACTACTTGGACAAAAAAGTGCTATCATTCCCAACATTGTGTCCACAGCCCGGCTCACTAAAAAGCCAGATTCTGGCGTGCCTCGCCAGTTGCTCCAGGAACTGAAGCACAACTTGGTGATGCGCCAGGTATCGAGCGGCATTGAATTGCTGGACCGCCATGAGCACCTCTTTGCCGCGGTCGGCCCGGAGCTGCCGAACGCATCTGCTTTTGTTGGCTGTCTCGCTCAGTGGGTCGATATCGGGTATGGCGAGCCTGCTTTGATCGAACAGGTGCTGACCCGTTTTCCAAGAGAAACCCGCGGGCGTCTTCCAGTAAACGACTATCTTCAACTTCGGATGGCGGAAGGGCTGCTTGCGCTTCTACGTGACAATCCAGATGAGGCATTGCGCCAATTCGATCTTGTGCTTTCTATGCAGGATGAGATTGAAGACAAGGAAGTGGTTGCCATAGCGCACTTCTGGAACGCGCGTTGCCATCGCAAGAAGGGCGAATATGACGAAGCGCTCAAGCGCGCCGGCGTCGGACGCGAACTGGCGCAGGAGCTGGGGTTCCCCAACATGGCTGCCGTTATGCGCGTCCTGGAAAGCTGGCTGCTGTTCCAGAAAGGGCAATATCGGGATGCTGCGCGCATTTTGGACCAGGCTGAAGCAGCGCTCCGCAACAGCGACGACCACATCACACTGGGCAACATTTATTCCGCGCATGGCCGCATGGTGCGCCGCCAGGGACATTATCAGGAGGCGTTGAAATTTTTCTCTCGCGCCATTGAGCACTTTCAGAAAACAAACCCGCACCACAGAAATCTGGCCCGGACGCTGACCAACATCGCTTACGTGCAGAGACTGGTGGCGGTCCAGATGGGCAAGCAGATTGATGCTGAGAGAGAGCGCCGCCAGGGCACAAAGACCGTTGCCACGCGTGACCAGAAGCAGACACTATTGCGGCAGCATCAAGAGCTACGCACAAAAGCTTTTGCCAATCTGGAGCTGGCGGAAAATATTTATCGCCACCACAACCATCATCACGGAATCGGCAGTGTGCTGGAAAATCGCGGGCTGCTTTACCTCGACATAGGAGACCTTGATAATGCCGGCGCCCAGGCGGCGCAGGCATTTGAACTGGGTAAACAAGTTAACGATTCCATCTTGATGGCCCGCGCGCGCCTTTTGCAGTGTGAGGCGGAGAACGGAAAGCTGGAAGAAGAGATTGAAGGCACTGCACATACATGGGAGCATGCCCAGGCCGCCCGCGACTATGCGCGTGAAGCCGTGGAAGCAGCCAAGCACACACAGAACCATCGCCTGCTGGCGCGCGCATATATATGGCGTGGCCTCACGGCTTGCCACCCGGCGATCCATGACACGGAGGATGCTAAGCGCTGTTGCGAACTTGCCAGCTCATTCCTGAAGGCAGTGGACTATGACGATCTTTGGGAGGAGCTTCAGATGCTAAAGCAAAAGGTGATGCCCAAAGGCAGCATTGATCCGCTGTTGCGTGCGTGGTCGCAGGGAATAACCGGTGAGGAAACCTTTCAGGAATTGACGGAGCAGTTCGCGGAGATTGTGATTCCCAAAGTCTGGGAAAAAGAAGATAGGAAAGTCGCACGCGTGGCCAAGCGGCTTTCTGTATCGCCCAAGAAAGTTCGACGGATACTGGCCCGGGCAGGGAAGCGCAAGAAATAGACGCATGCCCATGGTTCTTTATTCAGAAGATCAAGTTCGCCGAGCGATCAACATCGATGACGTGATCTGCGGCATCCGTGCCGCGTTTGCGCGTGGCTTTGGCTCGGTACATATGCCGGTGCGGACCGTGTTGAACATGAATAATGCCATTTTGTTGCTCATGCCTTGTTATGACAGCGCGGTGGGTGCCGCAGGAGTAAAACTTGTCAGCGTGAGCGCCAAAGCTGGCGTTCAGGCAACCTATGAATTGCTTGATGCTAAAACGGGAACCACCTTGGTGCGCATGGAGGCGAACTACCTCACGGACGCTCGAACGGCTGCGACTTCCGCCGTAGCTACCGACCTGCTGGCGCGTGAGAATGTGGAAACCCTGGGCATCTTTGGCAGTGGAAGGCTGGCATTGGCGCACCTTGCCGCGCTTCCGCGTGTTCGGAAGTTTAAGCGATTTCTGGTCTGCAGTTCGGGACGCTCTGACATAGAGGTATTTTTCAAGACAATCAAAAATGATCTCGGCCTTAACGTTGAGGCGGCCAGTGCCGAAACTGTGGCGCGAGAATCGGACGTGATCTGTACCTGTACTACCGCGACCTCACCTTTATTTGACGGGAACTGGCTGCGTCCTGGCGCACACTTGAATCTCGTAGGAGCATTTCAGCCCGAGACGCGCGAGGTTGATGACATCTCGGTAAAGCGCGCCAGGGTTGTGGTGGATACTTATGAGGGCGCACTGCAGGAAGCTGGGGACTTGCTGATACCCATCAAGAATGGAACGATCGATCGTTCGCATATCATTGCCGATTTACATGAGATTGCTTCAGGCAAGAAAGCCTCGCGTGCGAATGCCGAGTCGATTACATTGTTCAAGAGCGTGGGATGTGCCCTTGAAGATTTGGTAACAGCGCAACTCATCTATCAGAGTTGCAGCGCAAGATAGAATTAACAGCCTTCACAAATGGCAAACAATACATACGATTATGCGATCATTGGCGCGGGCGTCTTCGGCGCATGGACGGCGCACTTTTTACGGCAGAGTGGCGCTTCTGTTGCGTTGCTGGATGCTTACGGACCAGCGAACAGCCGTGCCAGTTCCGGCGGCGAAACCCGCGTGATCCGCATGGGCTACGGGCCCGATGAACTTTACACGCGCTGGGCCATGCGATCTTTGCCGCTGTGGCGGGAGTTAGCCGCGCGCACGGGACGAGAGATTTTCCGGCGAACCGGCGTTCTCTGGCTAAGCAACAATGACGATGCATACCTGAAAAGTTTGTGCAGCGTGCTCAAGCAGGCCGGAGTGGAGCGTGAAGAACTTACGAGCGTCGAGATTGCGCGGCGTTGGCCGCAACTTCAATTTCACGATGTGACCTGGGGTGTGCTGGAGCCGCAGAGCGGACTTCTACTGGCCCGCGAGGCCGTGCAGACATTGGTCAAAGAACTCGTTCAGAGTGGTGTGGAATATCTGCCCGTGGCTGCAGAAGCGCCTTCTGGCCATGGAAAGTTGGCGCAGATCAAAACGGTTTTGGGCGAATTCATTTCTGCCGGAACATTTATTTACTGTTGTGGTCCGTGGCTACCCAGGATTTTCCCTGAGTTATTAGCAGAGCGGATATTTGTAACCAGACAGGAAGTGTTTTTTCTTGGCACTCCGGCGGGCAGCACCGATTTCCGTCCGCCAAAAATGCCGGTGTGGCTTCATCGCACACATCCCGGCTTGCCTTATGCGCTGCCGGATATCCAAGGGCGCGGATTCAAAATTGCTTTTGACCGTCACGGAGAACGCTTTGATCCTGACACGGATATGCGAGTAGTAGGGGAATCCTCAATAGCTCAATTAAGAAAATATTTGCGGCAGCACATACCTCAACTGGAGCACGCGCCGGTGCTCGAGACACGCGTCTGCCAATACGAAAATACATGGAACGGCGATTTCCTGATCGACCGCCATCCTCAATTCGAAAATGTATGGATCGCGGGCGGAGGTTCGGGGCATGGCTTTAAACACGGCCCCCCGGTGGGAGAGTACTTGAGCGAACGAGTCCTGCATGGCGCTCCCGGCGAACCGCGCTTTTCATTGGCAGCAAAGCAGACGGCCCAAAATCGGACTGTATATTGACTAGCGAGCCGGCGCTCCGGTTTGAGTGAATTCAGTGGGGTTGTTATAATCGAGAACGTTCCGTACGCACAAAGTCTTCAGTCGGTCCCACCGAAGATGCACGTATGTAACCCACCCGAATGGCCAGGTAGCTCAGTCGGTAGAGCGCAGCCCTGAAAAGGCTGGCGTCGGCGGTTCGATTCCGTCCCTGGCCACCATTTATCAACATCTTACGCATCATAGAAAACCGGCTTGGGTACATGTTGGGCACAAACATTTCTAGTTATGGAACGGGTCGTTGCACGTAACAAAGTCCATCCGCCCATTTCCTACCTGTTTTTCGCGGCGATCATTCGGCCTCCCGCCACACGTTGGACAGCGTTTCAGCGGTGGATCGATCAAGCTATAGGCCACATCCACCAATATCAGTTCGATCTCAGCGGAGATACGCCCACGGAGAACGTCTTCATCGTAAGGACCGCCGTCGAGTATTCCCCTGGCTATTCGTTCCGCATCGTCATGTAGTTTTTTCTTTACGGATTCATCCAAGGTTGTTTTCTCCTGACGTCTTTAGTTTGGTCTGCCGCTGGCAGCGGTCAGAGCTTCCAGTTTCTCCATCGCCAGCACCTGGTCTTCGATGGGAGTCATCTGGTAGATTTCGGCAGTCGTAGCGGTCCGTGAATGACGCATCTGGAAAGACGCATCCTTCAGCGGTACGCCGGCGCGTTTGAGCAGCGTTGCATGCGTGCGCCGCAAGAGCTGCCAGTTTACAAAAGGGAATCCCAATTGCCGCGCCGCGGGCTTGATATGGCGAGTGAGAATATTGTTGTCCCTCATCTCTTTGCCACAACGCACGCCTCGGAATATCAGATCGTCCGGCTTGTCTGACTTCACCAGCTTAAACGTCTGATATCCTCCACGTCCGCCGCCGATCCGTACCTCCACGCCCATCAGCCGGCGAATGCGCTGTACTACGCAATGCAGCACGGCAATCGTGGCATGAGACGCTTCAGTCTTCGGCGAGCCCCACTCTCCGCGGCAAAACTTTTCGTCAATGGTGAGTGCAAATTGCAATTTATCGCTCTTCTCTTCCACAGCAACGGTCCATTCCAGAATGTCTTTCCATCTCAGCGCAAGGATCTCACTCACGCGCAGCCCGGTCATCGCCGAGATAAAAACCATCGTGGCATAGGGTTCGCTGATCAATTCAATCAGCTTGTAAAGCTGCTCCACCGTGATGGTGGGTTTCTGTTTGGGGGTAGGCCGTCCATCGGGCAGCGCGGCTTTATAGAACGGATTGCGGTTGGCGTAGCCCTTTTTGATGGCCACGGCAAACAGGCTCGATCCGCAATTGCGAATCTTGCGGTAAGACTCCAGCGAAAGCTTCTTCACGGCCAAGCCAATAAAGAATTCTTCCACCAGAGTGCTTGACTGCTGCTCCAGATCGAACATGGTGCACTTGCCCAGAGCAGGCAGCAGATGAATTTTCAGCACGCTTTCATAGCGCTCGCGATGCGACTTTGACCGCGTCGGCAAATCGATCTTGCGAAAGATGCCATCGGTAAAAGCCTGCAACGTCACCGCCGCGCCCAGCGTGGGTGGCGCAAAATTCACGCGTTCAAGGTATTGATCGCGCAGCTTCTGCGTTTGGCGCATGGGTGTGCTCACCGGCGCAATCTTCACGCGAAGATGCGTCCGGGCAAGCTTGCCATCCACCAGTATGTCGCGCCGGACCCGAATGGTCCACCAGCCGCCATGCGGTTTCAGCGCGGGAGATTGATGCCGACGCTTCGCCATGGCCAACAGCTCCTGGCGCGGCAACGTCGGAAGTGCCGTCCCGTCGCTCAAACTACCACCATTGGCTGTGGATTGTCCGTTTAAATGCATGATTTTTCATCACTTAGCCGCTAAGTATCCGGCTAGGGAACCGATACTATCCAAGTATCGGCTCAGGCACTCTGCCACATACCAATATGGTAAGTCAAACAATATTTTGTCAATTCTCTATAATTTGCTTGACTTGCGGAAAAGATACATGGATAGTATCCAGCAACAAACACATGCAAGCAGAAAATAATACTAACGAGGTAACAGCCGGTTCCAAGCGCGTGCTTTTGCGCTCCACGGTTGACCGCAGGGTCCTTCAGGCGCTTAGCAGCATTAAAGAAAAGGGTGGAACCGGGATTCCTGCACTCCGTGATATCTCGGCAGAGATTGAACTGCTCGGATATGAGACGCCCACGCCAGCCGATATCAGCCGTGCTCTCAAGAGTCTGGAAACCAAAGGCTACATCCTGCGCGATCTGACCGTGCTGGCCCAGGAAGGCGGCGCCGCATGACGACTGCATCGAGCCTCGTAAAAAAATTTGTCAAGGTGAGTAGCTGTCTGGGGATGGCAGCCTCCTTGGGGACTGAAGCAACAACTCCTTCGGCTTTGGTCCCCGTTTTTTCTAAAGGCGGTGTTCGATGAGCGCGAACGACAACTACAAGAACGCATCCGCATTTCTTGCGGTCCATAAAATCGACGGCGGCGGAAACCTGATGTACATCCTTATCGATGATCGGGACCTTTTTAATCTCATTGATATCCCGGAACGCGGAAATGCGAGAGTGCGCCACAAGGCGATTTACGAAGGCAAGCAACACATCATCTTTCAATTCTGGATTAAAGGATTTCAGAAACTCGATGACGCTTTTGGCTTGATGGCGTATCAGTTTAAAAACCTTGCAGCAGCCACGTCGGTGCCCGCATGAGCACGACCTGGAATCCCGACAACGAATTGTTCCGTCACGCGGAAAGCCGCGGTGAAAAGGTACAGACATCAGTAGCGCCGGATGAGCCCACGGATGTCTTGCTCTGCGCGATCTTCGGCACTGTCTTTTCTCTTCTATTCATTTTGATCGTCGCGATCATCGTGCTGCATTTCTTTGGAGGCCAGAAGTGAACAGATATTTTCGCAGCTCACAGTTTGCCGGTAGGACGGAGTCCTTTGCCGGCGCCGGTGTGCGGACCAGCCAAATCCAAGCACCGGCAATTCCATCTGGCCCGAACGCCGCCGCTCTGGCGAGCGCTCGATGCGAGAGAAGCGGACACGTCGCCCTGCCAGCACCGTGTCCGCCGCTTCAAGCCTTGGGCGTGGTGGTGGACAATGCGCTGGCCGATCTGATGGATGAAGGCGGAATTTCCTACAACGCTGAAGGCAGACGCCTCCGCGCGGGCGGCTTTATCCCCGCTGACTCTTTCCCTGAAATCGCTTCGCTGATCGATATGGTTGTCCGCGCTGAAGAAGCCATATTCGACGTGTGCGGCCATTGCAGCCAGAAAATCCGCTTCATCCAGCCGCCTAAGAATTGGGTGTGTCCTGGTGATCATCCCTTCCGTGAAGAATTTGAGCAGAACGGTGGATGGTGGATGCATGTTGGCGAAAAGGAAAACCATCGCTATTGCACCCTGTTCGATAAAGACGGGCGCACGGCCACGCCCGCGCCGAAAGCAGGCCAGTAAATGCCCACGCGCTCAGAGTTGATCTTCCGCGCCTCCGCGCAGATTCCCAGCCGCTTTGTTTTGGTGATGGCGGTGGCCCGCGCCACGCGCACCATTCATCTGCCGCGCACGCGTGTGGGTGACACCATCAACCGCGTTCTCACGATGGCTGGAGAGTCCACCGCCAGCATTCTCAGCGTAGAACCGCTCGGGCCGGTCGCATTTGTCGAGGAAGATCCGTACTTCGCTGAAATGGCGAAGGCCGCCAGCAGATAAGAGTTTTAGCAAGTTTGGCAATCGGTAAGTAGTTAAACCAAAGGAGAGAGAAATGGAAGCAGTTTTACGCTTGAAGATGTCAGTCGGTTCTGTCAAAAGCGTTGCCGACTCAAACGGTAATAAAAGTCAAGAAGAAATCGGCCTCAAATGCTGTCTACAGCAACGAGGAAGGTTCAGCCAATAAGCAGTGGTCGAAATGGACGCCAGTGGCCAGCCTGACCATGACAGTCAGCAATCTGGACGCTTTTGGAAAGTTGTTACCCGGCCAGTTCGTATTTGTTGATCTTACCCCCTGCGAGAAAGACAGCATCTAGGAATAACCCCCTCCATGCCTTCATCCAAAACAATCCGCGTGTATCGCTGCCAGGGTCATGGCTGCTTCAAGGTCATGAAGCCGGGCGAGCGATGGATTGTTGCCGTGATCGACGCTGATGGTCGCCTGATATTTGAGCCGCATCGCGACTATCAGCGTTTCACGGCTGCCGCCGAGCGTCACGGCGCTCGCGTGCTTTGCGGCGAGGCCTGCTCTGAGCTTCATCTCCGCCGCTGGCTGATTGGCATGATCACCGCGGCGGACAAGCCTTTCTGCCCATCGCCCGCCGCGTGGGACGGCAACAAGCTTACCTGCTGGGTGAGCGACGTCTATGAAACCACCACACAGTACGGCCCGGCGCGGATCATCAATTATCGCGATGCCGGCCGCAAGTGCAGCATCTTCTGCTTTCGCCAGCAGGACTTTGAATCCATCGATCGCACGGCTGGCGGTTATGCCACGTTCCTGACTGAAACCAGAAAAACCGAGAGCGGCGAATTCACCAAAGTGCTTGGCGTGGTGAGCTGGCCGGCGAACCGGGAAGAACAACTTCTTACCACGGATTTACACGGATGAACGCAGATCAGAAAAAACCGATTGGAACATTTGACGTGCTGAAAGTCATGTGTGAGCGCAACCTCGACATCCGGCTTTCGACACTGGATAACGTGACTCAGGCCACGAAGATGAAGCATGGATCAAAGGTCACGATAGGTGTTGCTGGCGATGTAGTCACCGGAATCGCGATGGGCAAGTACTGCGGCGGACTTCTGCTGGCCGATTCCAAACAATTCAACGAAATCAAGAAAGAGCTTGAGTTAGCGGCTAGCAGCCAGGAGCCAGAGGCTTCGTTATGACCGTCGCCACCCAGATTGAACGCCGACGCGCCCAGCCAGCGCCGCCAGCACCAGAGCGGACCATCAGCGGCAAAACCTGCACGCTGCCGGATGACCAGGTCCGCATCGTGCGCATGCTGCCCGCGTGGAAGAACCAGGCGATCTGGTTTGCCGTGGGACGTTGCGGCATGTGCTACCTGCCGGACGGCCGCCGCGCCTTCCTGCTCGACTTCGGCATTCCCGGCGTTGCGGGCGAAGCCTGCCGTGATTTCGCTTTCGACACGCTGGATGAAATTGAATCGTTCCTCGGCTGGCTTCCACTGCTGCGCGAGATAAAGACATTGATCACCGCGACCGAGCAAGAAGAAAGGGCTTACCACGGATGAACACTTACGATCAAACAAAGTGCGACGAGATTGAACGACTAAAAGAGAGCCAAGGATTGAAAGACCACGTTCACATCGCCGCATGCCCATCGTGCGGGACGCTGGTCCAGGCGGTCGATGAATTCGACGGCAGCAATATCAAAATTAAATATCGGCTGATCACGACCACTCCAGCTAAACCGAGCCTCGGCAGAAGGATCTATCGCGGCGCTCTATGGCTGGTTGTGACAGCCGCCATCGTCGCGGCGATGTGGCTGGGTATTCATGGAACCAAGCCAGCATGGAATGTGTTTGTCTTCCTGCAATGGCTCAACACGATGATATGGATCATGCTTTACTCGGCCAGGAACGAGAAGAAGTTCTTCTCTGATTTTCCTGCTCAGTCCTTTCCCGCTTGGGTTTACTCCGTTTCTGATTTGGCCATCGCCCTCGTTTTGGCGGCGTTTGGTCACTTCGTTTATGCCTCCTTCAGCATCATTCAAATGCTCTGCGAGCAGTCGTTCTATGACGCCCGAGCCAAGGGCCAAGAGCCAAAGGCCAAAAGCTAATGCTTACAGACGTCGATATACGCGTCTATCACGGCTTTGGCGGGCTGGGCGGAGGAGCCAAAGGTTTCAATCGAGGCCAGGCCCGCGTGGCCAACATGCGCGCCAGGTTCCGCTGCATTGGCGGCTTTGATGTTGATCCGTCCGCGTGCCGTGACTTCCTCAAGCTCGCCGGCGTGCCGCTTACTTGCATCGATCTCTTCTCGCGCGATCAATACACCGCGTTTCACGGTCTTGAGCCGCCCGCAGGATGGCGCGAAGCCACGCCGCAGGATATCCAGCGCTCGGCCTGGTATGAGCGTCCGCACATCGTGTTTCTGTCGGCGCCATGCAAAGGCTTCAGCGGGCTGCTGAGTGAGACGCGCAGCCAGTCCGGCAAATATCAGGCGCTCAACCAGCTCGCCATCCGCGCGCTGTGGCTGATGCTGGAAGCCTGGGCGGACGATCCGCCCGAGCTGTTCATCTTTGAGAACGTGCCGCGCATTGCCAACCGCGGCCGCAAGCTGCTGGACCAGATCACCGAATTGCTGCATGCCTATGGCTACGCCGTGGCGGAGACCACGCATGATTGCGGCGAGATCGGCGGGCTGGCGCAATCGCGCAAGCGCTTTCTCATGGTGGCGCGGCATCAGGCCAAGGTCCCGGCATTTCTCTATCAGCCGCCCAAACGTCCGTTGCGCGCCGTGGGCGAGATCCTGAGCCGCATGCCTCTGCCCGGCGATCCCCGCGGCGGCCCTATGCATGGCATTCCCAACCTGCAATGGAAGACCTGGGTGCGTCTGGCTTTTGTTGAAGCCGGTTCAGACTGGCGTAGTTTAAACAAGCTGCGCGTCGCCGATGGCAAGCTGCAGGATTATCTGATCATTCCTGAGTATCGCGCCGATACTCTCGGTGTTCTGCGGTGGGAAGAACCGTCAGGAACTATCAGCGGTCGCGGTGGTCCGACCAACGGCGCTTATTCAATTGCCGATCCACGCGCACAGAAAGATTATTTTCACAACGCGTTCCGCGTCTCGCTATGGGATGAACACAGAGGCGCGGTGACTGGCGGAGATGGCGCAACGAACAGTGGTGGCGCCGTAGCCGATCCCCGCTTCGACGGTCGCGATGACTTTGGCCAATACGGCGTGCGTCGCTGGGAAGAATCTACAGGCGTCGTTACCAGTCAGCGCAGTCCAGGGCAGGGCGCGTTCTCGGTGGCGGACCCGCGCATGCCAGAAAGTGAAGCGCGCCATCAGAACGTGTACCGCATCGTCCGCTTTGATGAACACAGCCGCGCCATCATCGGCGCAAATCACGTTGCGGGCGGAGCTGGATGCGTCGCCGATCCGCGCCCGCCTGATCGTCCGCTCTTCCGCAAATATCACGTCACGCCATGGGACGCGAACACCGGCACCGTGATCGGCGGCCATCATTCAGAAGAAGGCGGCTATGCCGTGGCCGATCCCAGAGCGCCGCGTCTCTTCACCAGCAAGAAATATAAGGTCACGGATTTCGGCGATCCCGCGAATGCAGTCATCGGCGCCAGCACAAGTGGACAGGGCGCGTATGCGGTGGCGGACCCGCGCATTGAAGCGCAGCGCTCCGATCCTTACGGTGTAGTTCCGTGGGAAGAACCTTGCGGAGCGATAGCCTCGCAAGGCGGTCACGATAACGGACGCTTCTCTGTGGCTGATCCTCGCGCTGAAACCCCGCTGCATGCAATGCCTCCGTGTCTCCGTGCCTCCGTGGTGGATGTTGCTCTGCCAGCTGAGAAAGAAAAGCTGGTCTGCATCATCCGCTCACTCGATGGCACGTGGCACCGCCCTTTCACCACGCTGGAGCTGGCAGCGCTGCAAAGCCTTGTCGATCCCGAAGAAATGTTTGGTGACCAGCCGTTCGACCTGTGCGGCAATTCTGATTCGTCCAAGCGTGAACGCATCGGCAACGCTGTCCCGCCCGGCGCGGCGGAAGTCATCGCCGGCGTGATGGGACAGGCGCTGCTGGCGTCGTGGAGCGGAGAACGCTTCCAGCTGTCGGCGCAGCCGGTATGGGTGCAGCCCATCGCGATAGCGCTGTCCGTGAAACCAATCAACTTTGAAACGGAGGTGCTATGAGCAAGGACGCTAAGAGCGACGATATCCTTCGTGACTTCACCGTCTGGCAGCAAGAGGTACCGGACTCTCTCTTCCAGAATTCCATCTTTATTGCCGGCATCTCGCCGGCCGGAAGCTACACGCTGTTCCGCGAGGACTTCTTTAGAAAGCATGGGCGCAATTCCGCGACGATACAGACGCTCAGGCAAGCGCGGGAAGAGATCGACAAAAAGATCAAGGAGTTTCAGCAATGAGCACCTCTCATAGTTACCGCATCACGCGCCTTGAAGCCGCGCTTCTGGCGGTGCTGGCCATGAACCATCCCAAGCGCGTGGACGCCATTGAGGCGTTCACCGCTTTGTGGCGGATCAAATATATCCCCACGCCTGACTTGCAGGAAGGAATGGTCATGCTGGTGGAGGCAATGAGCAAGCTGGAAGAAATCGGCTACGGCGATTGCCAGAGCGAAGGAGACATTGTGTGGTACGCGCTCACGCCGAGCGGCGCAAAGGTCACCGTGGGCGACCCGGATATTGAGGCTGCTGCCATCTTTGCGCTGATGTCCCACAGCGGAGGCAAGCCGTGCTAAACAAAAGCACTCAGCAACCAGCCGTCAGCGATCAGCCGGAATTGACGCGCGAATCCGCCATGGCCGCTGTCGGTCACGTTCTGTGCGGTCCCGAATCGTTTATGGGCTGCGAAGCGGAGAACATTACCGCCAGCGCCAGCCTGCGCGACGATCTCGGTCTGGACTCGCTCGACTTCGTGGAGCTGGCCATCAACCTGGAAGAATCGCTCGGTATTGAAGAGATCGACGACAGCGATATCGACGACGCGGCCACCGTGGCTGACGTGGCAAAGATGCTGACGCGCAAGAAAGTGATTGATCCCGCGCGTTTCAAGCTGACGCTGGAGGCGATGGAGAAAGCCAAAGGTGCGGAAGCGACGCTGGCCAAAAAGGTTGCGGCGGACCGCGTGAAAGCCGATGCCGCAAAAAAGGAAAAAGCGGAAACGCCCAGCGTGATGGCCGGTGTCCACGCCAAAGCCAAGGCGGCGGGCGCGTGAAGCCATGGATCAGACGGTTGTTCTTTTGTCGATGCACGCGGCTGAGCATGCCCATCACCGTGCCGACCGGCAAATTGCTGGGCGCATGGAAGGCGGGGCAGACGTACATCGTGTGCCTGGGTTGCGGGACGGAATATCCGTACGACTGGAAAAAGATGCGACGGCTGGAGCAGCCGAAAGCAAGAAAGGCAGAACGGCAATTGTTGCCGCTGGTAAACGCAGATGAGCGCTGAAAATCAATCTTCACCACGGAGTCACGGAGACGCGGAGAAGGGCCTACAGACGTCAGAACGCACTCTTCCGCCAGCGCCCCGCCATCCGTTTGAAGTCCGCATCTCGATAGGCGGCGACGATTGGGATTATGTCGTCCGCACTTTCCATAAACTTGCCGCGCACATCGAAGAGCACGGTCCTGATTGTGGCATGTGTTCTGGCGGCGCAGGCGGCTGTCATTCCGTCGATATCCAGCGGCGAGAAATATCGGTCGAGGCTTACCGCAAAGAGTTATCTGACTGGTTTAACGCGCTTCCCAAAAACACAGAGCCAATCACCAATGGCCAAGAGCCAATAGCCGTTTCTGTCCAAGGAGAGAATTCATGAGCACCACGCCCATCAAGACAAAGCACGAACAGCCATCATTGATCGCGCCGCCAGCAGAAATCGAAAAACCAACACAGCCCAGCGCGGCGGTGCAGGCCGCAGCAGCGGAGAACAAAGCCAAGCAAGAAGGCATCGCGGAAATGGCAGTCTTTGTGCCGTTGGGAAAGATTGTTCCGTCGCCCACCAACCCGCGCAAGACGTTTGACCAGAACTATATCGCTGAGCTGGCGGTAACGATCGCGCGCGCCCGCGTGCACCAATCCATTGTGCTGCGCGAATGGACGGCCAGGCCGGAAGACGTGCAGCGCGTGATGGACCTCGGCTTTGAACCGGACTTCAACCCCGGCGACAACATCTTCCAGATCATCCTGGGCGAATGCCGCTGGAGAGCTTCGCAGCTCGCCAACAAGGGAACAATTCCCGCCGTGGTGCGCAACCTGAGCAATGACGAAGTGCTGGAAATGCAGCTCATTGAAAACCTGACGCGCAAAGACCTTGATCCGCTGGACGAAGCGGAAGGCTATCAGGCGCTGATGACAAAAGAAAAAGGCCTCACCGGGTCGGAGATTGCCCAGCGCATCGGCAAGTCGCCGCAATATGTGAGCGCCATGGTGAAGCTGTGCGCGCTGGCGGAATGGGGCAAACAAATCCTGCGCAATGGATGGATATCGCCCGGCCATGCCGTGCTGATCGCCCGCCTGGGCGACTATCAGGCGCAAGAGCGTGCCATGTATGCCGTGTTCAATGAGACGTGGAACGCGAATCATCACACCGTGGTGGAGGCTGTCAGGCGCAAGGCGGAAGCGGGCGCGCCCATCATGTCAGAGAAAGCGCTGCGCCTCTGGATTGCCGACAACGAGCGCTGCGACCTCAGCAAGGTCCCATGGAACCTCGACGATGCCGACCTGGTGCCGGCCGCTGGCGCGTGCACCGTGTGTCCGCACCGCAGCGGCAGCGATCCTGCTTTGTTTGCCGAGATTGCCGGCGACGATAAGCAGCGCTGCATGAAGCCGGCATGCTTCGCGCAGAAGAAGCAAACCCACATCAACAATGAGCGCGACAACGCCCGCATGACCAACCAGGTGTTGCAGCAGATATCGGTGCAGGAAGCGGTTGCTCCGGCGTTGCCGAATGCCACTGTGTTGAAAGCGGGGCAATGGGTCCCGGCGCGGCGCGGGGAGTGCAAACAAACCGTGCGCGCCATCTTTATCAACGGCGGCGATCAAGAGGGGCACACGCCTTTCGTCTGCATCGACGCGAAATGCAAGGTGCATAAGCATCCGCCAGTGGCTATTCCGTTTGAACCTGCTCACCACGGAGGCGCGGAGCCATTGCATGGAGCAACACGGAGAACAGCCGGGGATTCAACCGCAGAGGGCGCAGAGGAACGCGGAGGAAGACCAGGGGAATTCACCGCAAAGGACGCAGGGGGACGCGAAGGCAATGATGCACGTGTGACGGATCACAGCGCCGCCACTAGCGCCACAATTAACACCCGAGGGCTGACGCAAGAAGAGGCTGAACGCTACCGCAAGGCCAATCCTGGCTTTCCCGGCGCAATCGGTGGCATAGAGCAAGACAAAGCTGAGCGCATGGCTGCGGCGCGGCACAAGGCTGAAGCCGCGGTGAATGAATTGATCGTGCATCGAGTGCTGGCGGCACAAGCGGCGACGATCAAGAAGCCAGATGAAGAATTCCTGCGGCCCATCGCTGAATTCTTTTTACAGAATCAATACTTCGATGCCGATCGAGTTGCGTCGGGGCTCGGCTTCGATCCGGACGAACTCTATGAGTCTGATCCGATAGAGAAGATCAAGAACGGCAAAGACTTGGCGCAATTGTCGCGGCTGGTGTGGCTGTTGATGGTCCCGGACACCATCGACCATGAATCGGATCAGATTAAGACGTGGGCCAAACGCAACAAGCTCGATCTGAGCAAGGTGCGCAAGGAATTGACCGCGCGGATCGAGAAGGCCTGCTTCTATTGCGGCTGCACCGAGCTGACGCCATGCGAAGGTGGATGCGCGTGGATACCTATTGGCGCTCCACTCACCGATGTCCATGAAAACGTGTGTTCGTCTGAACATTGCAAGGTTCTGGCAGCTAAGGACCTTGAGAAGCATGATGCCGAGGGACTAAGGAAGCTCGCCGATGACCGCAAAAAGAAACAGACGCCAGTAAATCAGAAGCCTGCTCACCACGGAGACACGGAGACGCGGAGAGCAGCCAAACCAACCCCGGTAAACCAAAAGCCTGTGACCGCAGAGGCCACAGAGAAACACGGAGGAAAGGCCAAATCGTCAACCCAAAAACCACAGCCGAGGGCGGCTGTGCCACACAAGCCTATTGCTTCCGGCAAATCAGCATCCACCGGCAAGAGTGCCGATGCCACAAAAGCAAAGGCCAAAGGCCAAGGGCTAAAGGCTAAGAACCAAGCGAAGCCGAAAGGCAAGCGCAAAGCGTGATCACCATGGTGAAACCAGAAGTCCAGCCCATCGCCATGGACGCCCGCTTCGCGGAGCTATGCGTCCTGTGCGCCAAGGGCGTGGCCGTGACCAAGATGGCGGACGGACGCTATGCCCATCTGTCCACGCTGGTGTGTGAAGCCAATAAGCTGCGCCAGTCTCTCTCCATGGAAGGCCAGGGTGAGGATATGGCGCGGCTGATGTGGAATTCCTACATGCAAGAACAATGCCCGTTCTGTCGCACGGTGAAACGCAAGATGACGTCGTTCTGCTGGACGTGCTTTAAGAGCCTGCCACCGGGCATCGGGCGCGATATCAAGCGGATGAAACTGGGCAATCCCTTGCGGCTGGTCGCGTTCATTGAGGCCATGGCGCTGCTCAAGCGGAGACAGAAAGAAGAAAACCAATGATCGCACCCAAACTCTGTGTGCCGCCCGGAACAGTCATTACGCAGCAATTCACCCGCGTGACGATTGATTTCTTCACTGAGTATGAAGCCGATCAATTCTGCCAATGGCTGCAATGGCTCGACCAACAACCAACAGGGAAAGAGCTGGTGATCACCAGTCTGAAAGGACCAACACACTAATGGAAATCGAACAGATCATCGCGGAACTGGAAGCACAGCGCGACGCCATCGATCGCGCGATTGCGTTGCTGCGCGGCGACGCGCGTCCGGCTGGCTATCGAGTGAGAACGCCAGAACAGCGGCGGACTATCTCTGATGGCATGAAGAAACACTGGATCGAGCGGCGCAAAAAGAAGCTGGCAGCGAAGGCGGCATAGATCAGCGAATTATGGGCCAATTTGACCGAAATTTTATTTTCGCGGTACTTGTGACGCATGGCTGAGACCAAACTTCCCAAGCTACCGGCCGGCGTCTCTGAAGCTTTCCTTGAGCTGATGGAGAACCCTGTCAGTTTTCATCCGGCGATCGCGCGGCTGTGCGGCGGCGCACAGGCGGGCCTGATGTGTTCCCAGGCCATTTATTGGAGCCGCATGAAGCAGGTCCAGGAGCGCGGCGGATGGTTTTATAAGACGGCGGAAGAGTGGGAGGAAGAGACATGCCTGAGCCGTCGCGAACAGGATACAGCCAAGCTGGTGCTCAAAAAGCTGGGCTTCATGGAGACCAAATTAGAGAAGGTTAATGGCGCTCCCACGCTGCATTTCAAAGTGAAGTTTCAGCGAATCCTTGAGGTCTTTTTCCAGAGCCATGGCGGACAAATGGATTGCACGGATGCGCCAAATGGATTGCACGAAAACGCCAAATCGGAATGCACCGATCCGCCAAATGCATTGCCCCAATCGGCCAAATCTATAGATTGCACAGAAACGCCAAATCCAGTGCACGAAAACGCCAAATCCTATAAGGAACAAGAGACTTCTGCAGGAGACTTCCAGAAGACTTCTTCCAGGGGAGGCGAAAAGCGGCCCCGCCTTTCTCAATCCGAGCGCGACTCCTGGGATCTGCGCCGGTGGCGGGAAGAATTTGACAAGCTGCAAGGCGCGTCCATCGGAAGCGGGAATGGAAGCGATCGCGAATGGCTGGCCACGGCCAAGCGAGCGGCCATGCTCGCCGGCGTCACGCTGCAACGTCTGCATGAGCTGCTGAAGCCTTTCTATCCCAACGATCCCAACATCGACCGATTGATTGAGCAGAACCCGCTTTTTCCGGAAGAGCGGGATGCGGCCAGGCCGGACGAAGAATCCGCCGAGCAGGTGCAGCGCCGGATGGAGAGTGGCAAGCGTGCCGGGGTGGTGTTTGAGTATGTCCGCGATTACGTGAAGGCGCGCATCAGCCCGCACAGCTTTGACACATGGATCAAACCCTTGCGCGCGGTGTCGCTGGATGAAGGCGTTCTCACCCTGCGCGTCCCCAGCGCCGAATTTAAACAGATCGGCGAGAAATTTGGCGACGTGCTGGAGAAAGCGATTGCCGGGCGCGCCGACGATGTGAAGTTTATTACCACGGAAACACAGCAGAGGGCCACGGCATGAAACCTGTGATCGAGACGAAAAGCGTGCGCGAGATTTTAGACGAACTGGAACCCCATTGCATGGACCAGAGCTGCACGGAGCAGCCGGCCTCCAAGGAGAGAGAGATGAAAGACCAATTGCAAGAGTTAGTCCGGCAGATGTATCAAACCGGAATTCTGTACAGCGAAGCCCTGCGCGAATTCAAGAAGCGGTTCATTCTGAACGTCCTGCGGGAAAACCGGGGAAACCAGTGCAAGGCCGCGCGCGAGCTGGGGATGCATCGCAACACGCTCAGCCGCACGATTGCCGAGCTGAAGATGCAGGGCGAAGTGGATGACATGCTTCGGCAGAGCGGCGGGCGGTCATACACGTCCAGAGTGAAGCTGCAAAGAGAATACGCGCCGGTACACGTGGAGAAAACGCTGGTGCCGAGAAAGCGCAGTACAGGCGTCAGTAGGGAAGAGCAGGAAGCAGTCGGCACTCAGCATTCAGCGTAAAACCAATCTTCACTACGGAGACACGGAGGCGCGGAGAATGACGAAGCATTTCACGCGGAACACGGTATCGGCAGCGGCATGGTGTGGCAAGTGTGAGCGCCATACGCAGCACCGAATTGATGGTGTGAAGCTCGGCCCGTGTCTGGATTGCATCGCGAAGCTGGAAGCGCAGCACGTTGAGGCGAAAGAAAGCCATGGCCGCGGTGGAGCGGTGGCACCGACTGGAAGCCGAAATCGAAAGGCCCAAGCCTTAGCCAGCCAGGCCGCGCTCTTTACTGACGCCAGTAAGGAGCCAGCATGATCGAGCGGCCAATTCTGATGAGCGGTGAGATGGTGCGCGCCAGCATGCGCGAGGTTGATCCAAAGACGCATACGCGGCGGGTGGTCAGGCCGCAGCCACCGGACAAAATGGCGCAATTTTATCCGTTTGCGCGAATGCACGGATCAATTCTCCGCTTTCACAAAAACGAAGATGCCGAATTTCCGATGTGGGCACACCACATTGAATGTCCCTACGGAAAGCCGGGAGACAGGTTGTGGGTGCGGGAGAGCGCACTCTATAAAAGCGAATGTGGTGGCTACTACTGCCGAGTAACAGACTGCTGGGGAAACTTCGAGGCATGGACGATTGACGGCAAAACACATTGGCACCATGACGACAGAATTAAGACTTGGGAAGATGCCGCTAAACCACACCGCCCTCTTGAGTATTGTGTTGGTGGTTTCAGCGCAGAGATGGGCGGCCAAAAGAAGCATTCCTTCACGCTTACTCTATTGCGATGCGATACGAACAAAATCATCGAGCCATATCAAGGCAACACAATTGATTGAAAAGCGGGAAGTAGTTTTCCGGCGGCGCGTCCCTGGCATCCACATGCCGCGCTGGGCCTCTCGTCTCACGTTGGAGATCACAGAGGTAAGAGTAGAGCGGGTGCAGGACATCAGCGAAGCGGATGCCAAGGCAGAAGGGGTAGAACCATTTTCAATGACCCAGAAGAATATTGACGACTGCCAGATCAGCGATGAATCACCAGACATGAAAGAACTGGCAAGACTGCTTGGGCCGGGAAGTTTCTCGTACAAGTTCACTTATCAGATGCTCTGGGATGAGCTGAACAAAAAACGCGGATTTGGCTGGTACAAGAACCCGTGGGTGTGGGTAATTGAATACAAACGGGTGATGCCAGCATGACTGCGCTCGACCTTCACACCCTGCTCTCTGGCTACCAGCTTAGCTCACCGGATGAGTCCACGCTGCAATTGGCCATCGCGCATTGCCTCGATTTGCACCGCGTAACCTACGAGCGAGAAGTGCGATTAAACGCGGATGATCGGCCTGACTTCATGGTGGGCGATGTGGCCATCGAAGTAAAAGTCGGCGGATCAGCCAGCGCAGTCCTGCGGCAACTCCATCGCTATGCTCAACATGATTGCGTCAAAGAAATTCTTCTCGTAAGCACACTGGTAAATCATATCGGCCTTACTGAATCCTTCAACGGCAAGCCTGTTATCGCCTTCTTTGTTGGGAGGTCCTTTCTGTGACCTACGGCACGGTGCGGTTTGTCACGAGTCAGAAGGGCAAGAAGGGCTGGGTGATCCAGTGCGCGCCGCATGTGGCGCTACGGCTGAAGCGCGTCTTTGCCAGGATCGACAAACAGCAGCATGGAGCGTTCTTTATCTCAGACACGGTAGAGACGTGCAACGATCTGCGGTGGTTTCTACAACGCTATCCGCTGGAGATCCCGAGCCGCGCCGACCGCACCCGGCTGGCGAAGCAGGCGGAAGAGCATCGCGAACAGACCGCGCTGGTGGATAAGCTGCTCAGCCGGCGCATGCCACCTCCAGAATTCGAACTGGCGCTGCCGCCGAGGGAATATCAGAAGCTGGCCGCGGCGGTCATGCTGTCGCAAGGCGGGTTATTGCTGGCCGATGATGTAGGCCTGGGCAAAACAGTAAGCGCGATCACGGCTTTCGCTGACCCGCGCATGCTGCCGGTGCTGGTGGTAACGCTGACGCATCTGCCGCTGCAATGGCAGGCGGAAATCAATCGCTTTGCGCCGAACCTCACCGTCAGCATCGTGAAGAGCAGCATTCCGTATGACCTTACGGACCCGCTGGCGCTGAGCAAGAGCAAACGCAAACAATTAGCCATCCCAAACCGCTTCCCCGATGTGGTGATCATGAATTACGCCAAGCTGCATGGCTGGGCGGAGCATATATCGCCACTGGTGAATTCTGTGGTCTATGACGAGTGCCAGGAGCTGAGACGCGCTAAAGATGGCAGTGAATTAACGCAGAAATACAGCGCCGCGATCCACATCTCTTCCAGCGTTAGATTCCGGATGGCCCTGAGTGCGACGCCGATCTACGGTTACGGTGGCGAAATTTACAACGTGGTGAACTGCATCCGTCCGGAGGTGCTGGGAACGCGCGAAGAGTTTGATCGGGAATGGTGCGGGCGAAGCGACAAACCGGACCAGATGTCGATTCTTGATCCCAACGCCTTCGGCGCTTACCTGAAAGAAAGCGGCATCATGCTGCGGCGCACCCGGGCCGATGTGGGACGCGAGCTGCCTGAGTTGACCAAGGTCCCGCACCGCATTGACGCCAACCTGAGCGAACTGGATAAAGTCAGCGCGAGCTGCGCGGAGCTGGCAAAGACCATCCTGAAACAGAATGAGCACCATCGCGGCGAGAAGATGCAGGCCAGCGAGATGTTTGCCAACCTGCTGCGCCAGGCCACCGGCATCGCCAAGGCGCCGTATGTGGCGGAGTTCGTCCGGTTGCTGGTGGAGAACGGCGAACCGGTGGTGCTTTACGGCTGGCATCGCGAGGTCTATTCCATATGGCTGGACAAGTTGTGGGAGCTGCGACCGCTGATGTATACCGGCAGCGAAAGCGTTGTAGCCAAGAACCATGCCAAGAACGAATTTCTGGCCGGCACAACCAAAGTGCTGATCATGAGCCTGCGTTCAGGCGCGGGCGTGGACGGCCTGCAGGGCATCTGCCGCACCGTGGTCTTTGGCGAACTGGATTGGTCGCCCGGCGTGCATGAGCAGTGCATTGGGCGTATCCATCGCGATGGCCAGGGCGACAAGGTGCTGGCCTATTACCTGATGGCCGATCATGGCAGCGATCCTGAAGTTGCGCGGGCGCTGGGACTAAAGAAAGAACAGATCGAAGGGTTACGGCAGGAAAAGCCGGAAGAGCTGGTCAAGAAGCTACAAACCGATGGCGGGCATATCAGGCGGCTGGCGGAGCAGTATCTGGAAAAGCAGCACTCAGCAGTCAGCAGTCAGCATTCAGCCAAAGATTTAACCGCAAAGGACGCAGAGGGCGCAAAGGGAAAGGCGGCGAAGGCGTAATGGGCTGGTCATTAGGATTCGATTCAAATTGGCAACGTGATATCGGCTACGGAGTTCCGGCGTACTGCGATCATCCGAAATGCAACAAGAAGATTGATCGTGGCCTTAGCTATGTGTGCGGCGGAGAGCCTTACGGCGGGGATGATGGCTGTGGCCTTTACTTCTGCAGTGAGCATTTATCCGGCTTCCGTGGAGACCACTTCGTTTGTCCCCGCTGTGCTGCATCGAAGCCGCCCTATAAGCGCATAAAACCGGATCATCCCGAATGGATTGAATTCAAGATGACTGACCCGAGCTGGGCGGACTGGCGCAAAGAGCAGGGGATACCAGAGCCGCCTCGCCGTATCCGTGTTCCACGGGAAACAACGGACGTTAGCCGAGGTAAACGTGCCCTTACGGGTGAGTGAGAACTATTTACGGCACTGGCTGCGACGGCTGACGCGGAAGCAAAAGCTGTATCGGATATTGAAAGAGGAATTGTCGGCGCTGGGATATTGGAAGAACCGGAAGCGGGGCAAACCGGGAAGGCCAAACCGCTAGGAAAGTTTTTACCGCTGATTTACGCGGATGAACGCTGATCAGGAGAGAAGCAGATGACGAAGGATGAAGCAAAGAGCTGGCTGCGAGGGACCGTGGTGATTGTCGCCGTGTCGTTGATGGCAGTTAGCGGCATCATGCTAGGCGCTGTGGCCGCCGAGTGGATATGGAAGCTGATGCCATGAAAAGTCAGCCAGTAAAAATCTGCACATTGTTTCAGCAAACATTTGACCGCGCCACCGGCGAACTTATTTCGCAAACAGACCTCTATTTTCAGGTTCGCTCTTTGCTAATCGGAAACTGTGGCCATCGTCACCGTACTGAAATGGCTGCAATGCCTTGCTTGCTGCGTATGCGTGCTCAGTGGAAACAGAAGCGCTATCCAAAAAGGAAGGCCTCTTGACGTCAGTAGCGACCAAATTGCCATACGAAGAATTTCTGCGGGCCAAGGTGATCAAGCAGAAAGAGCTGGGCTTTGAGCTGCCGCCGAGCGCTGTCCACAAGCTGCTGAAGCCGCATCAGCGCGACATGGTGCTGTGGGCGCTGCGGAAAGGGCGCGGCGCGCTGTTTGCGTCGTTTGGGCTGGGCAAGACCATGGTGCAGTTGGAGATCGCGGACCAGGTAGTACGAAAGCATTCAGCACTCAGCACTCAGCACTCAGCCAAAGCCAAAGGCGCACCGCGGAGGCGCGGAGGCGCGGAGTCATTGCATGTAGCCTCGGGCAAGAGCGGGAAAAAACAGGGGAGTGTAGAACCGGCTCGCTTCCTGATCGTTGCGCCACTGGGAGTGAGGCAGGAATTCAAGCGCGACGCCGAGAAGCTGGGCATCAAGATCACCTTTGTCCGGCGCATCAAGGAATGCAAAGAGTCGGGCATCTACCTGACGAATTACGAGACCATCCGCGACGGCAAGATGGACCCCAAGGGGTTCATCGGCGTAAGCCTGGATGAAGCGTCAGTCCTGCGCGGCCGGGGCAACAAGACCTTTGGCGAGTTTGCCTTTAAACACTTTCGCGACACTCGCTACAAGTACGTGGCCACGGCCACACCCAGCCCCAATGAATATCAGGAGCTGTTGAGCTATTCGGCGTTTCTGGATGTGATGGACATCAGCGCGGCGCGCACACGGTTCTTTAAGCGCAACAGCACGAAGATGGACGCCCTGACGCTGCATCCGCATAAAGAGCGGGAATTCTGGCTGTGGCTCTCGACGTGGGCGGTGTTCGTACAAAAGCCGAGCGACCTGGGTTATAGCGATGATGGATACGTCTTACCCGATCTCGATGTCAGGTGGCATGAAGTTCAAACCCAAGAATTCACCGCAAAGGACGCGGAGGACGCAAAGGAAAACAAAGGTAAATCCCAAAACCGCTGGACACAACAGAAGCTGATGCGCGGGGAAAACATCAGCATGGTTGGCGCGGCGCGGGAAAAGCGGAACAGCCTGGCTCTGCGGATCGCGAAGATGATGGAGCTGCGGGCGGAAGATCCCGGCGCGCATCGGATACTGTGGCACGATCTGGAAGATGAACGGCGAGCGATTGAGAACGCGACACGAATTGCAGGAGCGGGATCGAAAGCGAACGGCATGGGCGCGGTGAGCGTCTATGGTTCGCAGGACCTGACGGAGCGGGAAGACATCATCGTGAAATTCTCTGACGGCCGCATACAGGAGCTGGCGGCCAAGCCGGTGATTGCCGGCAGCGGTTGCAACTTCCAGCGGCATTGCGCGTGGGCCATCTTTCTGGGGATTGGCTGGAAGTTCAATGACTTCATCCAGGCCATTCATCGGATACACCGTTTTCTGCAAACCAAGCGCGTGCGGATTGACCTGATCTATACCGATGCGGAGCGCGACATCCGGGCGGCGCTGGAAGAGAAGTGGCAACGGCACAAAGAGCTGACGGCGAATATGTCGGCCATCATCCGTCAGTATGGCTTGGCGACGAATGCGCTGCAAAAAGAGATGGGCCGCGTGATGGGCGTGGAGCGTCGCGAACTGGTGGGAGAACGCTACCTGCTGGCCAACAACGATTGCATTCTGGAAACGCGCGGCATGGACGCGAACAGCGTGGGCATGGTGCTTACCAGCCTGCCATTTAGCACGCAATACGAGTACACGCCCAGCTATCACGACTTTGGCCACACCGAAGACAATGAACATTTCTTTGCCCAGATGGATTACCTGACGCCGGAACTGCTCAGAGTGTTGAAGCCAGGGCGCGTGGCGGCGATCCATTGCAAGGACCGCATCATGCCGGGAGGAATGACCGGGCTGGGATTTCAGACGGTGTATGCATTTAGTGACGACGTTCGGCGGCATTTTGAAAGTCATGGATTCGCATTTCTCGCCCGCAAGACCGTGGTGACCGACGTGGTGCGGGAAAATAATCAGACGTATCGGCTGGGATGGACGGAGCAATGTAAAGACGGCAGCAGGATGGGCGCAGGCTTGCCGGAATATGTGCTGCTGTTCAGGAAGCCGCCTACTGACAGCAGTAATGGGTATGCGGATGAACCGGTGCGGAAGAGCAAACCCAAATGTTTACCGCTGATCAACGCTGATGACGCTGATCGGAAAACCTACCACGGAGACACGGAGACACGGAGAACAGCGGGAAGAATAACTGCTGAACAATTTGAAAACGAGTTCGCGGAGAGAGCCGGCGCAACTGTTGACGAACTCAGGTGTCGCGGGAGGGTTATAGCACCTTGCGATTGTGGCGATGAGGATTGCAAGGGGTGGAGGTCTATAGACAAGGAAATCTTAGCGAGTGAACTAGCCTATTCTTCCTCTGTGTCTCCGTGCCTCCGTGGTGAAGATTCTTCCGTGCCTTTCGATAGAGACCTGGACATCATCCCTGGCACGGGGTATTCGCGGGCGAAGTGGCAACTGGATGCGCATGGGTTCACGCGGTCGGACGGCAATCGGCTGCTGTGTGAAGACGAATTCAAGCGCATGAAGTGGGGCGAGATATATCGGCTATTCAGGAAGTACTCATTCTTTAACCAGTATTGCTTTGCCGAGCATGTGAGGTTGACCGAGGCGCTGGAAGCCGCGCACCGGTTGCCGAATGACTTTATGTTGATGCCGCCGCAGAGCTGGCATCCAGACGTCTGGACAGACGTAACGCGGATGCGCACACTGAACGGCGCGCAACATGCCAAGGGCAGGGAGATGCATCTGTGTCCGCTGCAATTCGATATCGTGGAGCGGCTGATTACCCAGTTCACGATGGAGGGCGAAGAGGTTTACGATCCGTTTGGCGGGCTGATGACCGTGCCGTATTGCGCGGTGAAGCTGCGCCGGCGCGGAAGAGGATGCGAACTGGAGCCAAGATATTTTCTGGATGGCGCGGAGTACTGTCGCGCGGCGGAGGAAAAGCTGGCGACGCCGACGCTGTTCGATCTGACAGGGCCGGAAGAAAACACCTTACCGCTGATGAACGCTGATGACGCTGATCTGATTGGAACCGAGGAAGAGCAAAACCTGCTCACCACGGAGACACGTAGGCGCGGAGGCATTGCATGCGGCGGAGATGAAGCACCGGAAGAGTTAGCCGCAGATGAGCGCAGATTGCCGCAGATAACCCCAACACCTTTGAAACACAGAGGAACAGAGGGAGCGGAGGTCAGAGAGTGACGAGGCGTCAGGACATCCTGAACGTCATACGGCAATTCTCTGTCGAGCATGGCTGTGCGCCAACGGAGCGCGAGATCGCAGACGCGTTGGGGATCAGCAAAACCACTGTGCACTATCACATCGGGAAATTGCGCGAGGCGGGCTCGTTGCGGAAGATTGAAGGAGGTGGAAGGTCTTTGGCGATTGCCGCCACATCCGTAAAAATAGGTCGATTACCAGCGAACAAAGAGGAACGTTGAAATTTACAGGATTGTTAACATATAGTCTGTGAGTGGCCCCGGCCGGATTCGAACCGACATCCTCTGCGGGAGGTTTTACCGTTTACGAAACGGCTGCCTTATCTAATTAGGCGACGGGGCCATAAAATCCAAATTGCACCATTTGGATTATCTTATCCATTAGTTCATAAAAACAAACAGTTTGCTACCTATAAAAAGGTGCACATGCTGTGGATATCTGTGGATAAACGGCAGTTTTACTGATTGTTAAGCTACATCTTTTCTGAATACGGCCTCTATTTAAGCGATGATCCGCTCACGCAACCTACCCCAACCTATGGCATAGACCAAATGGTCTATTGCACCCATCAGGTACTCTGGCGCAAGATGATTTTACTTTCTCCAGTGTTTCAGTTTTGAGTGGGCTCCTAAGAGGGTTTGCGGCCTAGGCTCCGGAAGGCCTAGGCCGCAATCAAAAAAAGTAAGATCAAAATTATTCTGCCGGCGAACGGCAGCGCGCCCTGAAAAGGCCCTCCACGCGAAGCGGGACGCGGTACCAGCCGGATTCGTATTCCCCAAAATCAAGCCAATGAGAAACACACGAAACCAGTTTGCGCTGCGCAATGTGAATGACACTCACATGCGCTATATCCCTATGGGAGAGATGCATGGGCTATTTGATTGTGGCGATGCGACGCCGATCTATGCGCGCCAGCACGGCAAAGCGCGGCAATTGATTGGCGCCCGCCTGACGGCGCGGGCCAGCCAGGCGGTGAAGACCAGCAACACCATGATCATAAAGAGTGAGATGGAGCGGAACGCCGCGGCCAAGATTTTTCCCGGCAACCGCTCACGCACAGCCGGACTGCCTGAGTTTAAACGCATGACGCGTGTGAACCCGCGGACGAACCGCGTGGAAGAGGAAGACTTTACCGAGCGCACGGAAGCCAAGGTGGGACTGTGGCCGATGGTGGGCGACGACAAAGCTATCCGCGTGGGGCCAAGCGTGGATGTGACGGCGATTTATATGGCGCTTGATCTACTAGAACTGCGGTCCACGGGCAAGACGCAGTACTTCTCCACATCATTCGGCCAGGGTTATTCGGTTACGCGTTAAAAAGGAAGTTCTCTCCGGGTAACCTCAAGGTCAAAGGCTAACCGGCTTTTGGCCTTGAGTTTTTTGGGAAGCAAGGTACATAGGTCCTTCGACTCCGCTGCGCTTCGCTCAGGATGACAATTCAGTGACGGATGAGCGCGAGGTTGTGCGGTGTGACAATCCGAGATGCCGGCTGAATCAGTTCAGGACCGTGAGCGGGAATTGCCGGAAATGCCGCGAACCGCTGCCAGTGGTGGTGGAAGGCGAGCCGCAAGATACAGGCGTCAAGATTGAAGTATTACAGCCAGCGGAGATCGTTGCGCTGGCCCTAAGTGATTCCAGAGAGCAGCAACCGACGCAGCCGAGGGCCGCTGCGGTCCACATTCAGCCGAGAAATCGGGAACCGAAAACAAAGAAGCCGCGAAAGAAGAAGTTGGCGCTGGCGATTGAGATACCACCGAGACAAAAGGCGGCGAATCGGAGCACGACGGCGCGTGGTTGTTACGACGAAGTCAGGCGGGCGCGCACCGCGAAAGAGCGCTAGGAAATCATCATGAGATATCTGAACGCGTAGCTGTTAATCGCTTTTCTCGGAGGGCTTTTCAACCTTGGACGCAGTCACGATTATTAGCGCCATTGGCGGTGCAGTTATTTCTGGCGCACTGACCGTGTTGGGAAACGCGTTGATCACGGCGCGTTCTCAGGGCAAGACGGAAGGCGTGATCCGCACGGAGATTACCGGGCTTAAAGATCGAACGACCAAGATTGAAGATGAACAGAAAGAGCAGTGGTCAAAGATAGGCGAGCACGCTCAGGACATCGGGTACTTGAAGGGCCGCGTGGGAAGGGCCAACGGTGCGGCGGCTGGCCATGGATCGTGATTGTTTCACCAGGCAGAGCGAGCGCTGCACTGAATGCAACAGGCCGCTCCATGCAGATGAGGTAATTCTGTGCGCCGAGTGCAGAGAACTGGAAGGGTGGGTAGGCGGGCTTGTACTGACGGAATAACGCAGCCGAGATCGGCGGGATTTCCTGATGGATTCTGGGATGAGTGGACAGACGATGAGCGCGAGTCCTGGCTGGAGAAGTGGTTTAAAGACGTCTGGAAAAGCTTGAAGCGTGAAAAGGTTAACAACATTGGCGGGACTGGCAATACTGGCGCTGATGTTGTCGCCCGGCGAAAAGGTTGAAGCCTCACACCGATGCAGCAATTGCCGGTATGGCTCTGGAATGCTAGCGCACTTTGATTTCAAAGACTGCCACGATCTACGGATGCCTGGCGGGTTCCATTGCAGCAGCGTTGATTTTGCGCCGGTAACGGTGGACGCGAAGGACTGGAAGTAATGCCGAGATCGGGACATCCGGTGATCGGGTGATTGGATGATCTGGCACCTTGATTGGGTGTCATGCCTGATATCGATTGCGGCGATCTATTTCGCCGGCAAGAGGCGTTGGTGGGCATGGCTGCTTTATTTGGTCAATCTTGTGTTCCTGGTTGTGATCAATATCAAACTTCATCTTTGGGGATTTATGCCGCTGAATGTATTTGCGGCGGCGTTGTATTTCAAGAACGCGCGTGAATGGAAGCGTAATGGCTGACACACCACTGATCGAACAGGCAAAGCAGCGGGCGGCGGTTTATGTGATTGATCCCGCGTTGGTGTGTGCGGTGTGTGAGCAGGAGTCGGAGTGGGACACGTACGCCATCCGCTTTGAGCCGGCGTTTGAGGCGCGTTATATCCATCCTGCATTGCCGCAGGCGCCGACGACCGAGGAAATAGCCAAGGCCATGTCATTTGGGCTGATGCAGGTAATGGGCGAAGTGGCGAGAGAGCGCGGATTCAAAGGTAAATTCCTTTCGTCGCTGTGCGATCCGGATATTGGGCTGCACGTGGGCTGCGAATATCTGAAGCACATCATGGACAACCATGGCGGCGATGTAGCCGCGAGCTTGCAGCGGTGGAATGGCGGCGGCAATCCGAACTATGCGGCTGAAGTGATGGCGCGAATGGGGAAATACAGATGAGCACTGCATGGAGCCAGAGGCGGTTTGTGGTGCTTGGATTCTTTGCTGCGCTTATGTTCATGTGCGGCTGTGCTACGGCGCATCGGCATTTGACTGACAGCGCTGCCGTGAGTGGACGCCCGTTTGTGGCATGCAACAGCAACGGATGCGCGACCGTGCAAAACATGGAAGTGCCCGGCGCTGAACCGGGAACTACGGCTCAACTTACTTCTGTTGGTTGCGCCGTGCATACGCTCGCGACGGTTGGGCATGTTGCATGGGAGTGCCGCAACGTAAAAACAACGCGAGGGCGATGGATATGGCATTTAGGGAAAGATCCTCGGGTGAATTCATGGACGGATAAAGATTGGGAGCTTTCTGCCAGGTATTACGGCAAGCCATATTTAGAAGCTCCACATGGTTGGCATTGGGTGTGTTGGAACATGCCTAGCGAAAGATGCTACGTCGATAAAGACGTGAAGTGATGGCGCGAATGGGAAAAATGATGACCATTGCATCACGAAATCTCGTGTTGGTTGGACTATTGCTATTGGGATCAGCGGTGCTGCAAGCGCAGTGTGGCGCGGAGCGCTGGCCGGTGAAAACGTTGCAGGATGCCAGCGTGCATGAGATCCATTTTGTTCCGGTGGAATCAACCGTTCATGCGCTACGCGAGCCGAAACAGCCGCCGAACCTGCGGACGATCAATCCTTATTTGCGGCTGGATGCGGAAAAACAGGTTTACACCGTGAAGGCTTTGCTGATCGGCTTTAAGAAAGAAGCCGACAGCGATTACCACCTGGTGTTGGCTGATCCGGTGGACCGCAGGAAAACGATGATCGCGGAGATACCGGCGGCGAGCTGCGCGAACAAGAAATATGCGGCGCAGTTTAAGGCAGCGGCCGCATTTATTGAATCAATTGGCCACGCGACGCCGAAGTTTAAGACGCTGGATAAACCAGTTGCAGTAACGGTGACCGGCGTTTTCTTTTTCGATTTCATTCACGGTCAGGATGGCGTGGCGCCGAACGGCGCTGAGCTACATCCGGTGCTGGAGATCAGTCGGCAATGAGGTCGATCACATTTCAATTTGTGCGCGGGGAAGCGTTCATCTCACACCTGATCGAGTGGAAGGGAGACAGCGAGATCAGCCATGTGAATGTAGTGACTCCAGATGGCAAGCTGCTGGGCGCGCTGATGCAGGACGGCGTAAAGATCAGGCCTGCGGATTATGCGAAGTTCGTATTGCAGATTCGCGTGACGATTCCAGCAACCGATGAGCAGTATGAAAAGTTCTAGGCATCAGTGAATGGCAAAGTGGGATGCGCCTATGACAAGGCCGGAATTGTTGGAATTGCTTTGGGCAAGAACATCGCTGGGCCGGGGACAGTGTTCTGTTCGGAGTTGCAGGCGCGAGCTATACAGGATGCGGGAATTATCTGGATAGCAAAAGACGCCTCGAAGATCGATCCGGAAATGTTGCGCTTGCTGGTGACGGCGATCCCTGGCGCTACGGAAGAGAGGATAACCACATGAACCGCATGAATTCAGACGTCAAGGAATTGCTTGAAACGGGAGCGGTGATTCTGCTGGTGATCATCTTTGCCGTGTGCGCGATGTTGTGCGTGAAGTGGGGCGTGGCATACCAAACGCTGGTGGTGTTTGCAGGCTTCATCGGCACATTGCTGGGCGTGCTGGGAAACAAGTTGCGCGCCGGCAACAGTGGTCCAAGCCCAAACGCGCAAGGGCCAGATGGCCCGAAGGTTTAGCGGCTTCGTCAATTTCAATAAATCGAGAAGGAGAAAAGGAAAACATGTTTCACAAGATTGGTGGTTTTTTCACGAAGTTGTTTGGCGGTGTACCGAGCTGGACACAGAAAGCCAGCGCCGCTATCAGCTATGCTGCGCCGTTGCTCACGGGAATTCTTGCGCTAACGACTGGGCCTGAGTATTCAGAGGAAGTGGGCAACATTGTAGCGGAGACACAGAGCGATCTGGCGTTGGCGGCGGCTCTGGTGAGTGGCGCGCATGGCACTGGCGTTGCGCCGGCAGGGTTGCAATCGAGCTTGCAGTCGGTGAAAGACAACCTTACAGGATTGCTGGCAGCGGGTCATATCAAGAATCCTGCGACGTTGACAAAGGTGACGGCAGTGGTTGGATTGGTGAACGGCGAGTTGGATGCCATCCTACAGAACCTGCCTAAGCCTGCGACTGCTCCGACAATTGTAGCGGCTTAACTACTGATGTCTGTAACCGCTGGCGTGGAGAGCTGAGATGCCCAACGCGCCAGCGGTTGCATGTAGATGTGGAACGCTGAACTGCGAGAAGCATAGCGCCAAGGCTAACGCAGCTCAGTACGATCGGTGGCGAGGTAGCGCTGCGAGTCGTGGATATGACAGGAATTGGTCTCAGCGAATCAGGCCAACGGTGCTGAGACGTGATCCTATATGCAGGGATCCGTTTGGGATTGAGTGCATCAACCAAAGCAAGATTGTGGATCACATCATCCCGAAGGCGTCGGGTGGTAGTGATTCCATTGAGCACAACCTGCAAGGTGTATGTGATAGCTGCCACAACAGAAAGATCAGGTTGGAACAGAGCGTCAAGTTTGTGGCTGTGTGTACATGCAAGATAGCGACGCATGCACGGCTTGCTGCAGGTAGAACAATAGCGTTTGGTTGCCTTGGGCACAGTAACGGTGTCGCTGAGGCTGTAAAGCGCTGGACGTTGATGGTTCCGGCGGTATGATGGGGTAGGGCGGGTCAATTTTTTAGGTCCTTTGTTTCTGTAGACCCCCACGAAGACAAATTTTTACGTCCCCAAAATGAAAGTTTTCAAATTATTCCATTTTGTGGATTATCGCCCATGGCTAGACCACGCAAACCAACCGCTGCTCTTGAGTTGAACGGTGCTTTCAAGAAGAACAAGGGCAGAACTCGCGTCGATCCTCGTACCACTGGTCCTCTGGGCCTGCCGCCATCGGATTTCCGTCCTGAAGAAAAGGATCGCTGGCGTGAACTGGCTCGCATTGCTCCCGAAGGTGTTCTTGCCAACGCTGAACGCGGCGTTGTGGAGCTGTGCTGCAAGCTCTGGGCGGTTCTCCGCAAAGATGGCGTGGGCGGACGTTACGGTTTAAACACTGGTCAGGGCGCATTGCTGCTTCAGTGTTTCAGTAAGTTGGGTATGACTCCATCCGATCGAGCTAAAGTTGCCGTCTCTCCAGAAACAGAAAAGCCGGAAGCCAATCCGTACCAGGAGTTTGACCAGGACGCAACAGGTAAGCCAACCAAGCCCAACTAGTCACAGTGATGTTGCTACTCAATACATCAGTGGCGTGCTCGACGGAAGCATCCTTGCTTGTAAATGGATCAAGCTGGCATGCCAGCGCCAGCTCGACGATCTCAATCGCTCTGAGTCTGCGGCTTTTCCTTATCGCTACGATCCTGCAAAGGCGAACAAGGTTTGTCGATTCATTGAAACCAAGCCCCACACCAAAGGGCGCTGGGCGGCGCGACGTCAGCGATTAAAGCTGCAGCCCTGGCAGTGTTTCAAGACCTGCGTACTTTTTGGATGGGTTCACAAAGAGACTGGCCGATATCGTTTCACGAAGGCTTACTGCAAAGAGCCGCGCAAGAATGGCAAGAGTCCATGGGCGGCTGCGGTTGGCCATTTTAAATTCTCCGCCGATGGCGAATTCGGCGCCGAGGTCTATTCCGGCGCCACAACAGAGAAGCAGGCATGGGAGGTGTTCACGCCGGCCAAGCTCATGGCCGAGCGCGATCCTGGCTATCTAAAACATTTCGGAATCACCGTCCACGCCAAGAGCCTGACACGCGGAGATGGCAGCAAGTTTGAGCCCATCATCGGCAAGCCTGGTGACGGTGCAGCTCCATCGTGTGCCATCATCGACGAATTTCATGAGCATCTGACCGATGACATGATCAATACGATGGAGACCGGCATGGTTGGCCGTGAGAATCCCCTCTTGTTGATCATCACCACGGCGGGCGACGACATCTCTGGTCCATGTTATGCGCTTGAAGAGGACTGCAAAAAAATCCTCGAAGGCGCCATGGTCAATGAGAATTTCCTTGTCATTATTTATGAGATCGACGAAGGCGATGACTGGACCACAGAGGAAGCGCTTCGCAAAGCGAATCCCAATTATGGCATCAGCGTTGATCCCGACAAGCTTCTCGCCGGCCAGCGCGAGGCCATCCAGTCTGCGCGTAAGCAGAATGCGTTTAAGCGCAAACACCTCAACATCTGGACCAACACCGCTGTTGGCTGGATGAACCTTAAGGATTGGGCGAAATGTTATGACAAAGATTTAAAGATCGAAGATTTCAAGGGCGACCCATGCATGAATGCCCTTGATCTCTCCACAAAAAAGGATCTCGCTTCCACGCTGAAGATGTTTCGCCGCGTCATAGACGAGAAGGATCCCAGTAAGGATCACTTCTATCTTTTCGGCCGGCACTATGTAACAGAGGGCGCTCTGGCCTTTGAAAACGGGCACTTCTATGAGCAGTGCATCAATGAAGGATGGCTGGTAAAAACTCCCGGCCAGGCCACGGACATGAAGCGCATCCTTCACGACATTGTGGAGGATGCCAAGCAATTCAAGATCAGGGAAATTCCCCACGATCCTCACCTTGCGTTGGTGCTTACGCAGTTCATTGAGGACCGCGCGGACTGGGACCAGAAAGTTACGTTCGTCGAAGTGCCGCAGCGGGTGGACATGTTGTCCAACCCGATGAAGGAGATTGAAGCCGTCATCCTCGACGGACGTCTCCATCACACCAACGACAGAATTCTGAATTGGGGAGTTTCCAACGTCATCTGCAAAGAAGACGTAAAAGGAAATCTTTTCCCGCGCAAGCCGGCCGGATCAAAAAAGATTGACCCGGCTATCTGCATGCTGATGTGCATGAACCGCTGGATGGCCGCACCGCGTGAAGCGCCGCGGTCTGTGTACTCAAAGAGAGGGATTCGCCGACTGTGATCGATATCGAAGATCTCTTGGTGTTCGCCGGGCTGATCGTGCTTCTCGTTGTCTCCTTTCATTTCGGTTTGTGGTTTGGTATCGCGGTCGCAGGGGGTTATCTGATCCTCATCGGGCTCTGGTATGGAAAAGTGAAAGCGCAGCAGTCCACGCAAACTAGGGTGAAAAAGTAAATGGGATTGGTCGCATCTCTTTTTCGGGCCAGCGCTCCGGCGCCCAATTGGCTCGATGACCGCTATTGGTCCAGTCATGGCGGACATGACACGGCTGCAGGCATCCGCGTCTCGCCGGAATCGGCGTTGCGGGCCAACGCGGTTTATTCCTGCGTGAATATCCGCAAAGAGACGCTGGCAACGTTGCCATGCATCGTTTACAAGCGTCTGCCCAATGGAGACAAGGAGCGCGCGCCGCAACATCCGAATTACCGGCTTCTGCATGATCAGCCCAACAGCCGTCAGACTTCGTTTGAATGGTTTGAAATGATGCAGGCCCATCTTGACCTGCGCGGGAATGCTTATTCCTTGAAAGAGCCAGGCCTATATGGGCCGGTATCTCAATTGTGGCCGCTGCATCCGGACCGTGTCACACCAACGCTGTATACAGACAACAGTATTGACTACACGGTCCGTGCGCTCGATGGCACCACAAGTAAATATTCGGCATCTCAAATTCTTCATCTTCGCGGCTGGTCGCAGGATGGTGTGATCGGGCTCAGTCCTATCTCTGCCCAGCGCGATACTATCGGCGTTGCCCTTGCCTCGCAGGATTATGTTGCGCGTTTTCTGAAGAATGACATTTCTCCAAGCATCGTTCTGGAACATCCCGCGCTGCTCGATGAGGAAGCATATAAGCGACTTCAGGAGTCCACCGCTGCGGATAACACCGGGGAAAATCGCCACAAGGCCATGATTCTGGAAGAGGGATTAAAGGCCAACAAGATCGGCATGAGCAACCGTGATGCGCAGATCATTGAAAGCGACAAACTAACGGATGGCCGGATCGCCTCTACATTTCGCGTCCCTCCGCACATGATCAACTTTGCTGAGCGCGCCACACATTCCAATGCTGAGCAGTATGGGCTGGAGTTTCGCTCGTTGTGCATGTTGCCCATCGCCAAGCGTTGGGAAGGTATGCTGGCGCGGGACCTGTTCTTCCCGTTGTATGACGATCCCACATGTGAGTACTTCGCTGAATTTCTGCTCGACGGACTGAGCCGTGGTGATCAGCAAAGCCGGTACGTTTCTTACTCCATCGGCCGCAATTGGGGGTGGCTTAGCGCCAACGATGTGCGCCGGCTGGAAAATATGAACTCCATCGGCGATCAGGGCGATGAATACCTGCGGCCGCTCAATATGACAATTGAAGGTATTCCGCAGCCGAAACAGATTGGCGCTGGGTCCAGCCCCGCCGGCGAAGGCGGCGGCTCAAGTACTGGCAATGACGACGATCCGGATAATGCGGACGAGCAGGCCAGCGCAACTCGCAATCGTTTGTTTGCCCTGGCGGAGTCGGCGGCCAGCCGCATGGTGCGCAAGGAAATTTCAGCGCTCGCGTCGCTGGTCGCAAAACACAAGCAGGCCGCGCGTGAATTGCTGAAGGCTAAAGAAGTCGATCCCAGTGCGCTCAATAAGAATGCGGAAACGTTTGTCGCCAAAGTCCGCCAATTCTATGCGGAGCACTCCAGCGTGATAGCCGCCAGCCTGCGGATTGATCATGATCGCTGCGCGCGGTGGTGTGCGACCAACGGGACCATGCTTTGCAATCTTGCCAAGGGTGGCAACTGGGACCAGCTTGAAACGCTGGTCAAGTCTTTTGAAGGCAATGTGCGGGCTTTGGCCGCCATGGCCATGGGGGAGGCAAATTGAAATATTCGCGCATCCTGAACGCTTTCTTCTCTTCCAACTGGGCCATTCTGCCGGAGAAATATGAGGCCATCAAGGCGCTGCTGGAGTTGCGCGCCGCCAATGGCCACGTGAGCGATGAGGAAATCAAAGCCATTGTTGCCGCCAGCAAACGGCCGTCGCCCAAAACTCCCGGTAATGTTGTGGTAATTCCTGTTTGCGGCGTTATCTGTTATCGCTCAAGTCTCATGTCGGACTACAGCGGCGGAACATCCGTGCAGGGCCTGACCAAGCAATTCCGCGCTGCTTTGGCTGATGACACCGTAAAGGCCATCGTGTTCGACATTGACTCGCCCGGTGGCGACGTGGATGGCATCCAGGAGTTGGGCGACGAAATATTCGCCGCGCGCGGCCAAAAGAAAATGGTTGCCGTCGCCAACACCACGGCTGCAAGCGCCGCTTACTGGCTGGCCAGCGCCGCCGATGAAGTTGTCGTCTCACCCAGCGGGATGGTGGGAAGCATAGGCGTGTTTACCACCCACAATGACCGGTCTGAAATGGACAAGATGATCGGCCTCAAGGTCACCTACATCAGCGCGGGCAAATATAAGACAGAGGCTAATCCGGATGAGCCGCTGTCCGCGGAAGCGCAGGCCGCCATCCAGAGCTTTGTCGATAGCTTCTACGGCACGTTTGTGGCAGACGTCGCCCGCAATCGAGACGTGCCCGCTACTGACGTCAAGAACGGTTTCGGCCAGGCCCGCTGCGTAGTCGCCAAAGACGCGCTCAAGCTCGGCATGGTGGACCGCATCGCCACTTTTGACCAGACGCTTGCCCGCTTCGGTGTTTCCGGCCAGGTAAAACAAATGAGCGCTGAAGTTGTCGATTCCGCAATTCAGGCAGCTTCACAGCCGGCCGCCGAGTTGGAGTGTGAGTGTGAATGCCCGGCTTGCATGGATGACGACTGCACACAGTGCAGCAACCCTGACTGTAATTATGCGGGGTGTGTTGGCTGTCCGCAGCAAGCGGACGATGAAAACGCGGCAGCGGCGCCGGTTGAAGTTGCGGCCACGCCAAACAAGCACCGCATGAAGATGCGTGGTCTGCGTATGCAGAACGAACGACTCCGAAAATCCAGCTAGTACCCAATTTCAACCAAAAGTTTCAGCGTGCATGCGCCATAGCGCGTGTGCGCCGGTCTGCGCTTTGCGTCGGAAGGCCCGTTGGCAGGACTTCGCACGGCGACCCAACCCAAAAATACGAGGTAACAAATGAAACGGAAAAGAGGCAGTTTCTTCAACGGCGCGGGTGAAAAGCGCAAGTTCTATAACAACATGCGCCACTTCGGTGGCACCCGCAATATCAGTCTCACATTCCTCGGCTTCGCGCCCATGCTTGGCCCGGTCGCTGTCCTGGCGCTCATAGTGACAGGCATCGTCATGATGCTGGGCGGTATCGGCCACTTCAGCGAATTTGCCGGGGCCAGCACCCACGGCAAGCATGGCTTCGCTCATGCCGTTAGTTATGGCGCCGTTGCCGTGGGCCTGGCTGCGGCCGCAGTCCCGGATTTCAAGGGACTGATGAGTCTCCAGCAGAAACGTGTGGACCTCATCAAGGCGAATGAAGCGTTGATCGACCTTGCTGAGAAGGAAGATCGCGACTTTAAACCTGAAGAGCAGGCCACGCACGACGCCAACATCGCACAGCTTAAGTCTGTCAATGCGCGCATTGACCGCATTGAAGGCCTTCGGACCGCCCAGGCCAGCCTGCTCAAGAAGCCTGTCCAGTCCGCCAATAATCCCGGGGCTTCGGTTCAGTGTTCCGATGAGCCGAGATTCGAAAGTATGGGCGAACAGCTCATGGCTGTCGCTCGCTATACACAGAGCAATGGCGAAAATCGTGATCCACGACTGGTAGCCGTAGGAAGCCAGAAATATGTCAAGCTCGTGGCTGAAGGTCTGATTAAAGGCGGGTTTCCCGAGAATAAGGCCATGGCTGCGGCTGCCGGGTTAAATGAATCCACGCCGGCAGAAGGCGGCTTCTTGGTACAGGGTGACCTTGCGGAAGGGATATTGCAGCGGACTTACGAAACCGGCGAGATTCTTAGCCAGATGCCTGAGCCGATCGAGATAAGCAGCAGCTCGAACCGGACCAGCATCAACGCAATTGACGAATCCAGCCGCGCCAATGGCTCCCGCTTCGGTGGTGTCCAGGTCTTCTGGTCGAATGAAGCAGCGGCTATTACCGCTACAAAGCCGAAATTTCGGCGTCTGGAGTTGATCCTCAACAAACTAACCGGCCTCTGCTATGCCACCGATGAAATGTTGGCGGATGCCGCCGTGATGAACAGCGTAATCAACAACGTATTCCCGCTGGAATTCTCCTTCCGCATTGAAGATGCAATATTTAATGGCCTTGGTGGTGGACAGCCGATCGGCTTTCTGCAAAGCCCGTCGCTGATCACCGTCGCGGCTGAAGCCGCCCAGCCAACCGCAACTATTGTTAGCGCAAACGTTCTTAAGATGTGGTCGCGCTGCTGGGGACGCTCCAGAAAGACCGCCCTCTGGTGCATAGATCAGTCTATCGAACCGCAACTCTATTCCATGACTGTCGGCACCGGCGGTGGCGCTACCGCCGTCGTCTATATGCCGCCTGGAGGCCTCTCTAGTTCGCCCTATGGCACGCTGTTTGGGCGGCCTGTAATTCCCACGGAATACAATGCGGCGCTCGGGACCGCTGGCGATATCACGCTGTTTGATCCGTCACAGATCGCCTTCGCGCGCAAGGGACTCATGCAGGCCGCTACCAGCATGCATGTGAACTTCACCACGGATGAAATGGCATTCCGCTTCATCATGCGGCTGGATGCTCAGCCGACGTGGAATAAGCCGTTGACGCCGAAGAATGGCGGCAACACTCTTTCGCCGTTCGTCACTCTCGCTGCGCGGCCGTAATTCGCTAAGGCAATCAACCCGAGGGGAGGCGCAGGCCTCCCTTTTTCCAATTTTGAGCAAAAGGAGAAATTTTTATGCGAGGCACAAATATTGCCCAGCAAATGCATGTGGCCAGCGTCATTGCCCCGGTCGATTTCACTGGAGGAAAAACCGGGCGCTGGATGGCGCTCAAACAGTGGGAACATATCACTTTTATTCTCAGCATCGGCGTATCCGCCGCTGCGGAGACCGCGCTTCTGGTGAAAGGCGCTACCAGTGCGGCGGGAGCTGGCGCTGCCGCTCTCGCCTTCGATCTGTATACGGCTGAGACCACAACCGTTGATCAGCTTGCCGCAAAGCAGCGGATCGCGGCGGCAGGTTATACACCGTCAGCCGTAGATGACATCTTCTACGTCATTGAAGTGGATGCCGCTGATGTCATCGCGCAACTTGGCGAGACGTTCCAGTATGTGACGGTCAATGTCACCAACGGAGCGAACTCTGTGATCTCTTCCTGTGTGGCAATCCTCAGCGGTGGCCGCTATCAGAACGATCAGAGTCCAACAGTCAACGCTTAACCAATTCCTCTAAACCGGTGGGCCGGGAAAAAATCCGGCCCCTTTAGGACTTATTCATCATCATGCACTTACTCTTTAAAGTTGGCAGGTATGAAGGCGAAGTGCGCGGCCCGGTGCCGATCGAGACCGCTCGCCATCTCATCGCAACTGGCCAGGCCGTTCAGGCCGTGTTTGATCCCGAGAGCGAAACATTTATTGCTCCGCAGGTACAGAAGGTACAGACATCTGAAACGCCTCAGGTATCACAGCAACACAAGAAGGCGCGCCGGTGATTCTTTCCAACAAGCTTATTACCGGGCCAATTGAAGAGCCGGTAACGTTGAATGAGATCAAGACCCATCTCAAGCTGGCGCTCGCCTTCGCCGACGAAGATAGCTACATCACTGGGTTAATCTCCGCAGCGCGCGCATCTTCTGAAAAGTTTACGCGGTCGGCGTTTCTCACCCAGACATGGGAGCAATACATGGATGCCTTTCCGCATCCTGGCGGCGATGGAGTCGCTTACAACCGTTCGATGGATCGGCACTGTATCCATCTTTTAAGGCCGCCGCTGCAATCTGTGACCTCGGTCAAATATCTCGATCCGGGCGGCGTACTGCAAACCATGGATCCAACCACCTATGTGGTGGACACGGGAAGCAAGCCGGGGAGAATTCACCCCAAGATCGGTGTGCCCTGGCCGCCAACGGCTAACCTGCCCACAGCCGTGATAGTCCGCTTCGTCGCCGGCTTAGCCGATACCACCGCTGAAGCGCTGGCCGCAGACCCGGGATTCAATATGAATAAAGTCCTCATCATGCATCTGGTGGGGCATTGGTATTTCAACCGTGAGCCGGTTGTTGCCGGCCAGGTCGTCACGCTGCCTCTTCATATCCAGCAACTGTATTACAACTTGCGGCCCTAATCCTTGCAGCCATCCGCTGCAAATCAAAAAAAGGAGCTTCCATGTTTAAACGCTTCAATCAGATCGTTGCCCTGGCGCTGATCATGATGATGGTCTTCGCCACCACTCAGGCCTTTGCGGCGCAGACCACTCTCACCATCCAGGCGCTCAAAGAAAACAACTATGCCGTGATCGCGGGCGATCTCGCCATCACCTACACCGCCTGTGACAACGTAAACGGCAACGCCTTCACTAGTACCGGTCATGAGATCCTGATGGTGCAGAACTCTGACGCCGCGGGCGCTCACACCTTTACTGCCAGCTCGTTGCCGGACCAGCTCGGACGCTCAGACACCTCGCTCACCGGTTACAGCTTGCCTTTGAGCACGTTTGCCGCGATCTACGTGAACACTCAGGCGGGTTGGAAGCAGAACACCGGACAGGTCTTCCTCACCTGCAACAGCAACCTGATCAAGTTCGCGGTGATTCAGCTCCAGCACTAATATGCTGCCGCGCCGCATATCAACCGGTTTCGCGCCTACGCCTATCGGGGCGTTGAACAGCAAGATCGACATCGAGAAAGTTCTCAAGAAAGATGGCGCCGGCAACGCTGTCTGGGATGTCTTTGCCGCGAATGTCTGGGCCAGAATTCAAACTCTGACCTCGACGTACAAAGAGAAATCCCAACAATCGGTGAGCGAGGCCACGCACAAGATCATCATCCGCTATATGGATGGCGTGACCTCGGCCATGCGGATCAAATCAGAAGGCAGGATTTATGAGATTGAGGGCTCGCCTTCTGATCCGGACGGCTCGCGCCGCGAGCTGTGGATCAACTGCTACATGCGCAATGACGGTGTTAGTGGAGTGCAAGCGTGAAGGTTGAATTAGATTCCCATACCGGTGTGCTCACCATCGACGGATTGATGATCCAGCTCGATCTGTTGAAGGTGTTGGCCAATCCTGATCCGTCAAAGCTCTATCGCATGCGCCGCGAAGGCGAAGTCACGATTGTGGAAACCGTGGTCCTTCCCGGCGTGCAGCCTGCTCCGGAGCCGTGCACGTCAGTGTTTCAAGTCACGGCGCAAGAGAAGATCGCCTGCAAACTTCAGGACAAAGACCACACTACCGCGCACATGGGCGTGCTCTATGGCATGACCATTTACTGGACAGACGATCTTGTCCAGTGCGACGACGGCTTTCTTCGCGATGGATCGATGCCTGAGCCGCGAAACTAATGGCCGATGTCGAGTGCACGATATCAGGCCTGGACGATCTGGATAAGAAGCTTTCAGAACTTCTGCCGAAACAAGCAAAAACGGCCATCCGCCGTGCTGGCCGCGCCAGTGGTGAAATTCTCGAAGTAGCTATTGAAGCAGCAGCACCGCGACTGACAGGGATGCTTGCCGATAGCTTCATCATTCGTTCGAATGCAGCAGCAAGCGAGAGCCCTGGTGTATCGACTATCACCGTGCATGTGAAAGTTGACTCTCATGCGTTTCGCTATGCAGAGGGGACACATGAATTGATATCCGGCCCTACATTTACAACCAAGGGCAATAAGCAGAAGTTGGTTATGTTCGGAAAATCCGGCCCTCTTAAATACCCCTATCATTGGGCGCATCTTGAAGCCAGATTTTATGAGTTTGGAAGCATCCATCAGCCAGCGCGCCCATTCATAGCCCCGGCTTTTGAGGAGAACAGAGACAGAATCTTAAACATCTTTATAGATGAGCTAAATGAGCAATTGGGTAAATTCTCTTAAAAGCATAAATCTGCGTCACGCGGCGGGGAAATAATGGGCATGGTGTTGGAAGACGATCTCTACACGCTGTTCTCTACAGACGCCAGTATCGCGGCGGCCATGGGTGTGCCGCAGCCGAACGTTTACCGCGATGCCATCCCCAAGAACGCGCCGGATTCACCCGCGCTGGTGTTTCAGACCATGCCGGGCGGCGAGTTTTACGCCGGCGCTGAGGCAATGAACGCGCTGCAAATGAAGCCCGTTCAGTTTGACAGCTACCACGTCTATCCGAATATCGCGCTTCAGATTTCAAATGCGGTCCGCGATCTGATCAAGAACATGCGCCAGGTATCGCTGGCCAATACTCAGATTCAGGGCGTGATCATCACCAAGGATCACGGCATGCCGCAGGAGCCGGGCGCAAACGGCTACGTGCAGCGGCGTTTGCTGCTGGCTGAATTCTGGCATACCGAAGGAGCAGGATCGGTGCCGTTCACGCCGATTCAGGCGCCCGTCGCGGGATCCAACGCCGCTTATCTTGAAGGTGTGCCGGTTTCCGCCACGGCGCCCACAGATGGCCAAGGCCTGGTATATGACGCGGCCTCCGGAACATGGAAACCGGGAACGGTGAGCGGTGGTGGCGGACGTCAACTCACGATTACCGCAACCGCTGATCCTCATGTCTTCACTTTGTCTGGTGCGCCTGGCGCGGTTCTGTTGATGGTTCGCAATGGCGAGATATTGCAGTCTCCTGGCGATTACACAGTGGCTGCTCTTTCTGTGACCTTTGTGCTCGCGCCGCAGGTTGCCGAACTGGCCGTCTATACCTTTTGAGAGGTAAATTGCAAATGAATAAGTATAAAGCTACACCGAAACGTCACGCCGCTCTGACGCGTGGGACCGCGTTCGTCGTGCTATTCCTCATGTGCGTTTTCGCCACTGGTTTTGTGGTTACGCAGCTTGACCTCACCACCCAGGTCAAAGGCATTCTGCCGATCGCGAACGGCGGCACAAATTCAGGCACTGCCACGGGATCGGGAAGCGTTGTTCTGGCCACATCGCCCACGCTGGCAACTCCCAGCTTCACGGGTGACATTGGCAGCAACTTCGGCTTGGGTTCATCGTCGTTGCTGACCACCATCACCAATGACACGGTGACTGGCACAACGGCGAATCTCCTGGTCAAGCTTTCAGCCTCCGCGCCGTCCAAGGTGATACTTACCGGCACCGGTGACACCTCGGGAATTGTGGGTGTATGCCTGGTCAATTGCGGGACCTCGGGATCTTCTGGGATCGCCATCCATGGCCAGGCCGGATGCACCGCAGACAACTCCATCACGGCCGGCGATTACATTGTGGAAGGCACCACAACGGCGGGGCGATGCAAATCTGCGGGCGCATCGCCAATTACCGCGAATCAGATTATTGGGCGTTCACTCACCACTACGTCCGCCGCTTCCACGGCAACCATCATGCTGTTCGGGCAGGACATTCCTGATACGGCTGCTGCCGTCAATTTCGCCACTGTTCCAGAGACGCCATCTGGGGCTCTTACCGGAACCACTTTTACTTTGGCTCATTCTCCAAGTCCGGCCGGTAGCTTAATTCTCAGTAAGAACGGTCAGATTTTGACTGCGGGTGGAGTTGATTACACCCTCTCCGGGGCCACCATCACCACTGTTGTCGCACCTGGCACTGGCAATCCGCTGGTTGCCAATCTTTATACCTTCTAAAATAATGCGCAGACTTCTGCTCTTAACGTTGCTGGCTGGATCGCTGGCGGCGCAAACCCGCTTTGATGCGTCATCTCAGCTCTCCTTGCAGGTTGCGAATGACGGCACTACCGGAACCACGCTCAATCAGCTTGCCAAAGCGAACAGCAGCGGCAATGCCATCAACGCCGGAACTACAGACACCGGTATTCCGGTATTCGTGGTTGTTGGTGGAGCTGGCACAACTGGCAACGCCCAACTCGCGGTTGCCGGCGCGGTAATCTGTAAATTTGACGCGAGCGGAGGAACTGCCGGGCACTACGTCCAGGCCAGCACAGCCACAGCCGGCCGCTGTTTGGATGCCGGCGCAACGGTGCCGACCAGCGGATGGATCGTGGGTACGCTTCTCAGCAGCCCTGCGGCTAATGCCACCGGGACTGTGTTGCTGGTGCAGGGGTTTCTTCCCAGCGCTGGCGGCGGTGGCGGAGTAAGTTCGGTTTCTGGTACCGCGAATCAGATTGCATCCACGGGTGGCAGCACTCCTGTGCTGTCGATCGCGAACCCATTCACGTTTCCCGGTGAAGGAACATTCGCCGCATCTACAGCCGGAGCTGCCAGCGGCAACATTCCTTCCGGCCCGGCGGTTACAACGCCTATTGCCGGAGATTTCTGGCGCGATAGCGGCGGCTTTGAGTTCTTTGATGCCACGTCCACCAATGGCGCTGTGGATGTTGTATCGACCAATGCCGGTGCGGTGGGTCCAGCGGGATCGGTGCGCTATACCGCCGATTCCAATGTCGCCAAGGTAAGCGAAAACGGCGGCGCGCTGCAAGAGGTCGTCCAGCTCACCAAAACGCAGGCGATCCAGAACAAGACTTTAGATTCGACGGATACGGGGATTTGGCAACCTCTCGGCTGCTCTGTTACCGGTGGAGCAACCGGCTGTACAACGGCTTCTACGTCCACGATCTCAGTCACCGCAACCACTGCGCGCAAGCATTACATCGTTCGGCTGATCATCACTGGATATAGCGGCGGCGGTGGCATAGCAAGGGCGCAGCTTGGTAATACCAGCACCCCTGATACTGGAACTAACTATGCTTTCGGTGGCTTCAATCTTGCGTCAGGGACTTCTACGGCGCCCACCGTCACCGGCGTGGGCTCAGGCTCGACCGCGCAAAGTGGATGTCCAGTCTCAGGCAGCGCCACAACAGTTGGGCGTTTTGTGCAGATGAATGTCAGTAACCCTGGGGCGGCAATTAAATATTTCACCATTGAAACGTCAGGCATTGGCGCATCAGCGGCCGTAACACCCAATCTCGCTCACATCGCCTGTACCTGGAACAACACGACCAGCGGGATTGGCACCATCCAATTTCAAGCCTGCACCACAATCAATGGAGCCTGCACCACCGTGAACTTTAACAGCGGAACCTCGCTGACCGTTTGGGGCCGCGATGACAATTAGAGTCCTCGCGGCCGTGTTATTTCTCGGCGCATCCGGCTTTGCTCAATGGACGGAAGTTCAGAAAGCATGGAACTCCACCGCGGGCGCTTCACCGGCCACCACAACGGTGTCGCTGCCAACAGTTGGAGCGAAACATGTGGTTCTGGCCAGTGTGCTCTATCTGGGCACGGCCACCGGCTTCACCATGGCGATGACCGATGGCAATGGCCACAGCTTCACCCAGACGCCCAATTCGCCATGCGTTTATTCCACTGGCGAAAAGGTTTGGCTCTTCTACCTCACCAATACACCGGCCGCCAGCATGACGCTCACGGCTACGCCATCCGTAGCGCATGGTGTATCGGTTCACGCGGTGGAATTCACGCCGGATATCGGCGTTGCCACTTTCGATTCTGACGTATGCGCCAACCCTACCAGCGGCACAACTCCCATCAACACGCCGAGCATTACGCCGCGCAAATCCGGAGTGCTCTATGCAGCCGCACTGGTGGACCCAAACACGGGCGCTGGCGCGATCTCTGCCGCTGGCGCTAGCTGGACCGGAGGAACGCAGGGAATCATAGCCTCTGACAGCAATGACACGGCTGACGAATATCAGTTCGCCGCTACCGGAGCCACTGCCGTGAACTGGACGACAACCGGATCAGCAGGATCTGGATGGGTAGCAATGTCAATGTCGATGTTCAGCGTCCCGCCGCCCAATGTGACCCTGAAAGGCAAGGTAGCGGTGAAGGGCAAGATTGTTTTGAAGTGAGTGTTTAAAAAGAGAGGAGTCTAACAATGTATAAGCTTCTAATGCTGTTCTTGCGGACCATGTTCTATGGCTCTGTGATGAAGTGCATCAACGTAACCGCAACAACCTTCACTTTTCTCGGTGGCCAATTTCAGATTGGCGATGGCGCCACGCCCGAGAACTTCACCACCATTAACCAGGTTCAGTCTGTCGATTTCGGCAGCAGCAAGCGCGCCACTGAAGATGTGACCAGTGCCGACAATACCGATTCCGTCCAGCGCTTTGCCGGCCGCCTGAAAGATCCCGGTATGGTTTCTATCTCGGTTCTCTGGAACCCCAACGATCCCACGCACCAGCTTTTCCAGGCCGCCGATGATGGCGCTGCTCACAACTTCAAGTGCATCAATCCCGGTGGCAATGGGACGCGCAGCTTCGCCGGGATCATCGAAACCGCTGATGATCACAAGCTGGAAATCAACAAAGGCACCATCCAGCAGGTTAAGATCAAGCTCAGCGGTCCGGTAACACACAGCCTCGCCGGCGCTTAAAGTTTCTCTCCTCTTTTTACAGCCGTCAGTAGCAGGTTGCTGGCGGCTGATTTTCTTTTGCAAAGGTAAACATGGAAGTCAAACAAATTAACACTGCATCGGTGGATATCGCCAGGATCAACGTCAAACTCCTTGAGATGGTGGAAGGCGAGCCCAAAGAAGTGGATAAGTCCTTCAATCTGGTGCTCGACTACGGCGCGATCGCACTGGCGCTGGATAAAACCGGCATCGACTTCGCTAAAGCCGAGAACTGGTTTCCTATCGCTCCCAAAAACCTCGTTACGTTGCTGTGGTGTTCTTTCCAGCGCTTCCATTCCGATGTGACCGAGGAACAGGTCTCGCACATGATTGCTCCGGCCGAGACATGGAACATCCGCACCATGTTGATGGACCTTGCTTTTCCCGGCTGGGTTGACCGGATGATCAAGGCGCAAAAAGAAAAAGATTCCCAGACCGCGCCGCCGTCGAGTGAAAAGGCTGAACTGCAGGGGGAAAGCCAGCCCGCCGCCGCAATCGCCAAGTCTTAGATCCTGAGCCGCAAGGTTTCAGGGAAGCGTGGGCCGTCGCGGTCCACGATTTTGGACTCTCGGAGCGGGCTTTTCTACGGCTGAGCTTGTCGCGGTTCTGGCTTCTCTGGGAGCGCCGGCGTATCGCGTTTAAGCGGCAGTGTTACGTGGCCGGCATTGTGGCCGCGCCGGTGCTCAACACGCGACGCACTGAATCCAGCCAGCACGTCTTCACTGAGATGGATTTTGTCCCTCGCAATGAGGAAGAAGCGCAGTTTGAAGAGATAGTTGCAATCCTGCAGGAACAGCTTGCGTGGTTACACGCGGAAAAGGCCACACCGGAACAGATTGCCGCGGCGCGCGCAACCTGGAAGAAGAACCTTTCCGACAAGGGCCTGGATGCGGAAGAGATCCTGCTGGAAGTGTTTGACGACTAATTTGTGTTTTTTTGTTTTTTGAGCTTTTGGTTTTTCCGGCTACTTGCTAATGGCTAGTAGCTAGAGGCTTTCTTATGCCCGTTGTCTCCACACTTACGGTTGATCTCGTCGCCAGGACCGCTTCGTTTGAAGGTCCGCTAGGCAAGGCCGCCGAAACTGGCAAGAGGTCTGCCAAGGACATTCAGGATTCGTTCAATAAGATGGATATGGGCGAAGCACGCGGCGGCATTATGGTGCTGGGTGAAGAGATCGGCATTCATCTGCCGCGGCATGTGCAGGCGTTCATCGCCACATTGCCAGGCGTCGGCGCCGCGATGAGCGCGGCCTTCCCGGTACTGGCGGTCATTGCCATTGCCGTGGCCATCGGCGAAGCCGCGAACAAACTGATGAAGTTTAAAGAGGAAGCGCAAAAAGTCGCGCTGGCCCAAACCGAATTTAAAACAACCATCAGTGAAACGTTTAACTCGCTCGATCAAAAGCTGCTGGAAGCCGGGATTCATGCCGATGAATTGAGTCACAATCACCTGGACGCGCTTAAAAAGCGGCTGGAGTTGATCAACCAGCAAAGCATGTCCGAACTGGCCCATTCTTTTGATGTAATCTCCAAAGCCGCAGACAAGGTGTTTGCCGATCTCACTTCCCACTGGTACAGCTTTGGCATCGGCTCGGAAGGAGCGCGCAACGCTCTCACCACGTTTAAAACACAGTACGATTCGTTGTTAGCTCAGGGCAAGAGTAAAGAAGCCGGGGACCTGCTGGCTGGCACTCTCGCTAGCGCGCAGAGAATCCTCGACTTTCAAAAGCAATACATCGCAAATAAGAGAGGCGCGGGTGAGACAAGCGAAGAAATAAACAAGCGCGATCCCACGGGAGAGGGCGCGACCAAGTTTGAAGAGGCTTTCATCGCGCTAAAGAAAGCCGGCCTCGGTGTCACGGATAGCGAAGTCAAATCGCAGCAAGCCCTGGTGGATACCCTGAAGGCGCAGATAGTGGTACAGGGCAAGGTTGCGGACCTGCAAAGTCACGAAATCACGGTGGCGAACCAAAAGGACGTTGCCGAATATAACGAAGCCCAGCTCAAAAAGATGGTCATCCTGGATCACGCGATCAAGGCGTCTTCCACGATGATTGAGGGGCAGACCGATCGCAATATCAAAGGCATCGAGAGGGAGAACGCCGCCACCATCAGGGCCATCGACGAACAATTGGCGCTGTACCAGAAAATAGACGATGTCAAACAGACAATTTCCACGCTGACGCGACAGATCAGCGATCAGGAAGCGGTACAAGCGCAAAAAATGGCTGTTGCTACCGGGCACATGACCGAGCAGCAGGCCGTCCAGCAGGCCCTGAAGACGCTGGATAAAAACAAGGCCGATGAGCTTGCGGAAATTAACAACCGGCTGGAGAGCCAACTCGCCATCACGAAGCAGTTGGGTGCTGCCACTAACGGCGGCACAACCGGAACGGATGATCAGAAGGTCCAATACGCCAAAGCCGTGCTCGAATATCAGAACATGGAGGCAAAGAAGCTTCAGATCACCAAACAGTTCAATGCTCAGATCGATGCCGAGCGTCTGAAGGCCGCGAACACTGAGCAATCGCAGTGGAGAAAGATGGCCCTTGAATTTGGCCAGATTCAACAGCACGTGAGCCAGCTCGCCCGCCAGACTATTGGCGAGATGAATTCGTCGATCGCGGCGTTCGTCGTCACCGGGCAGGGCAATTTCCGGCAACTCGCCGTCAGCGCGGCGGAGAGTTTCATTAGCATGGCGCTGGAGTATGTCGAATCGAAAACGATCATGCTGGCCATTGATGCGCTGTTTGGCGGCAGCCGTGACAAGGACAAAGAAAAGGCCATCGCCAGCAACGTCATGCTGGCTACATCGGCGGCGGCCGTATCTGCCGCGCAAACTCTTGCGTTGACCTCGGCGGTGTTCCTGCCTCCGATCCCGGAATCTTTGGCCGCTATGGCCTTTGGCGTAGGCATGGGATTCGCCGGCTTCGCTGCCGCTGAGCGCGGCGCGGTGCTGCCCAATCGCGACATGATGGTCCACACGCATCCGCAAGAGATGATCCTGCCGCAGCATATTGCTAATTTCGTGGTAAACGCGGCCGGCATGGCATCGGGAAGCGGCGGAGGTGGCCATAAGTTTTATGTGTCCCCAGTCTTTGCGCCAGTGATCAAGACGATCGACAAAAGCGGTATTCAGGAGTTGCTTAAGACGCACCATGCCGAGTTTCACAATCACCTGATGGGTGAACTGCGAAGGTTGAATTACTAAAAATGTCGAACGCAATCTTTCCCATCCCTCCGGGCAACGTCAGCGGGGCGGCGCGCGGCTGGCCAATCAAAAAATGGCCCATCTTTCCGCCGACGATTGAGCAGACGCCGACGAACCAGGTCGGTGAAACCCGCATTGCTACCGGGATCTACGCATATTGGCAGTTCGAAATGACGTTTCCCAAGTTGAACTCCACTTTCAACGATCCCACGGGCTATCTGGCCAAAACTGTAGGTTTCTTTTTGTCCATGCAGGGTAAGGCCAATTCATGGCTCTATGATTCCTCTGTGGACAATGACAACACCATTCCAGCTTCGGCGCCGGTGCAATTCGGAGTGGGCGATGGAGTAAGCACAAAATTTCAGATCACACGGCCAATCGGTGACTACCAGGACATCATTCAAAACCTGAATGGTACGCCGGTGATCTACGACGCCGGCACCCCACTGGGAGCGGGAGTTGGATATTCCATCGACGCCAAGGGTGTGGTGAGCTTTACCGTAGCGCCAACATCCGGCCATGTGTTGAGTTGGAGCGGCAAATATTATTTTCGCTGTCGCTTCCTCAAGGACGGCATGGACGCGCTGGAACACGTCTTCCCCAACTACTGGACAATGAAGCAGTTGGAGTGGAAGAGCATCATTCTGTAAAAACCAGCTTTTAGATCTTAGCTCTTAGCCCATGAAGCAATCCATCAAAAACAATCCGCAGCTTCTCGCCTTCCTGCAATCGCGCGTGGAGTTTCAGCGGGCCGACCTATTTGTGATTCAGGTGGCCAACGGCCAGGCCATCACCGCGACAGACTGGCAGATCGATATCCTCAATGCCGGCGCGCCGCCGCAGAATTACTTTGCCAGCGCATTCGGCCGCTGGAAGCGTGGGCCAATCACGTCAGAAGCCACATTTCAACCCACCGACAATGAGATGGAGCTGACGGTCACGATTCCGCATGATGCCACGGTGAATTATCCCGGCACCAACGTCCCGCTGATGCAGACGGTGGCCACCGGTCTATTCGATAAAGCGCAGGTCTGGGTGTACACGGCATATGCGCCGCTCGATCCCAATGTTTTCAACCGGCATGCCAATGGCTTTGATACGTCGCTTGGCCTGGAAATGAAGTGGATGGGCGACATTACCGGCCTGAAATCGCTGGACCGCAGCAAGGCCGTTTTCTCCTGCCATGATCTTACGTATCGCTTAAACCAGCAGACGCCGCAGGCCATCATTCAGTCGCCCTGCCTGAATACACTGTTTGATGCGCATTGCGCGCTCAATTCGGCATTGTTCTCAACGGGCGCGCAGGTTGCGGCCGGCAGTACGCAACTGGTGTTGAACACTAACATCGCGCTGCCAGGGATTGGCGCCAATCCGCTGCCATATCCGCTGGGCGTCATCCGGTTTACCAGCGGGGCCAATCTCGGACTGGGAGCAAAGATCAAGGCGCAGAATTCCACCACACAGATCGTCCTGGACGCGCCGTTTATCTTCCCGGTGAACGTTGGCGACCAGTTCATCATCACGCCCGGATGCGACCAGCTTCAGTCTACCTGCAGCAATACATTCGGCAACCTGATACATTTCCGCGGCTTCCCGTTCACGCCGCAACCGGAAGTAGTTCTGTAGTTTTCACCGCAAAAGGACGCAAAGGACGCAGAGAAACAATGAATGAGCTTAGATCGAGCATCGGTTACATGCTCTTGGAATTAGCTCTGAATATTTTTCCACTCAAAGAGCGGCTGATCATCGGGCAGGCGTTCGTCGAAAAGAAAGACGAACTGTTGGCCGTGAAATATTAGAAATGAATTCAGATCATCTTCCATCTGCGGAAATCAGCGGCGAGAAACTACTGACGCCAGAACAGCGCATCGCCGTCGTGGACGAAGCGAAAGCATGGGTCACCGCCCGCACGCCGTACATCCCTCATGCCAAGATGAAAGGCCTGGGCTGTGACTGCGCGACGTTTATTCTCTGCGTTTATCGCGACCTCGGTTTGGTGGAAGATGTGGACCACGGCTGCTATTCGATCCAGGCCCACCTTCACAAGCCGCTGACTGAAGCGCATGAGCGCCTGCTCACCCAGTACGTTGACACCATCCTGCGTTACGCCGATGAAATCACCGAGGCTGAAGCCCAGCCGGGAGACATGGTGCTGTTCAAAACGGCGCGCGCCTTCGCACATGGCGCCATCGTGATCAATTGGCCGACCGTGGTTCACTCCATCATCGGGCATGGCGTGGTTTTTGCAGACGTCAGTATCGATCCACATCTTCAGCGCCGTGAGCGGCGCTTCTTTCGTAGGAACTTTTTAAAACCAGCTATTGGCTCTTAGCCTTTAGCCAAAGATGTTTCCCCTCTGGCCAATTGCTAAGAGCTAACGGCTAAGAGCTTCTTTTCCCATGGCCTTCTTACGTCCTAAAACCAAATCGCCGGCGCAGACGCCTCCCTCGAAGCTTGCCAACATGCACATCACCGAGGCAGTGATCGGGATAACCCTGCCCATCGCCATGGGCCAGCGCCGTTTGCCCATCAAGGTGATTTACTATTCGGATTTCACCGCGGTCCCTCACGTGCAGCAGACATCGGCTGGCGGAGGCGGCAAAGGGCTTGGCGGTGGCGGCGGATCGTCCCAGCCGCAGACTACTTACACTTACACGGCCGCGGTCATGGGCGCGCTGTGTTCCGGCCCGGTGAATGGGCTGGTGAACGTCTGGGACACCAAAGGGCACTTCCAGCAAACCGGCGTCACGGAAAGCTTCACCGTTCCGGGTGGCGGCGGCAATTACACCGTCAACAATCATGGTCTGTTTAAAGTTGACCGCGGCGTTGGCTTTCAGCAGCCCTTCAGTAGAACGGTGAATGATTTCGGCTCGCCCGGAGCAAATACCCTCAGCGGGACGTACAACGTCCCCATGGTGCCCGGAACGGTGCCAGCGCCGGGCGTGTACGCGGTGAATCCCGCTACGGGTGTCTATTCCTTCCATGCGGCCGACGCAGGCAAGCAAGTCCAGATCAGCTACAGCTTCAATCTGCTGAACGTCAGCAATCTGGAAGATGCCAGCATTCCCGGTTCGCCCTTTCAGATTCTGGTGGACGACTCAGCCGACTTCCTGCAGGACCAGGGCGTCATTTTCACCGCAACCGGCGCAGCGCTCCAGAAAGTCGGCAGCGCTCCTGCCGCTGGGCAATATACCGTTGCAGCCGGACTTTACACCTTCAACGCTGCCGACGTCGCCAAGGCCGTCGCCATCAGCTATGTGACGAACACCACAAATCAGCAGAGCGATGCCGCCACTTCTCTGAATCTCACGCTGCTGAACGGATCCAAGGGGCAGTCGCCGTGGAGCTATCTCACGTCGCGCCATCCTGAAGCTGCCATCGGATACAGCGAAATTGCGTTGCTGGCCAGCCAGGCAATGGATCTCGGCTCCAACGGCGAGATGCCGAACTACACCTATGAAATCGCGGCGCCATATCAGTATGGTTCCGGAATTGTCGATTGCGATCCCGCTGACTGTATCAACGCACTGCTGCTCGATCCGTTCTTTGGCATAGGATTTCCTGCCGCCAACATCGGCGATCTCACGCTTGCTTCCAATTTTTGGGTTGCGAATTCATTCTTTATCTCGCCGCTGATCGATCAGCAAACCTCCCTCGCATCTGTGATTGGTCCCATCCTGGAATCCGGCATGGTGGCCTGCTTCTGGTCGGAAGTACAGCTCAAGTTTGTTCCTTACGGTGACACCAGCGCCGCGGGTAACGGACAGATATACGTTGCGCCAACGCAGCCGGTGGCCGATTTAAACGGCGCGTCCGGCGTTCTGCTGGGTGACTTCCTCACTGAGCCCACCATCACGCGCTCGGCCTGGCAGGACGCCAACAATAAGGTACAGATCCAATGGATCAACCGCAGCAACGCTTACAACACTGAGGTCACCACAGAACAGGATGATGCCGCCATCCAGCGCTACGGCCTGCGCATTGAAAGCCCGCAGAGCTGGGATTTCATCACCACGCTGGCCGCCGCGCAGCTCGCCGGTAATCTCCGCGTGAAGCGATCAGTAAATATCCGCGCGCAGTACACGTTCTCCCTGCCCAGCACTTACACCTATTTCGAACCCATGGACCTGGTCACGATCACTGTCCCGGAGCTTGGCCTGGTGAAGACGCCTGTACGCATCACCAAGACGGTTGATAATCCCGATGAAAAGGGAATGGAGATCACGGCGGAAGAGTTCCCGTGGGGCACGGCCCAGCCCACGCTCTACAGCCGTCAGGTGGGAATCGGTTTCCAGCCCAATGCCGGCCAGGCGGATCCCGGTAACACCACGGCGCTGATCTTTGAAGCCAACAACCGGCTCGGCATGCAGGCCGGAAACATTCTTTATGGCTTCGTGAGCGGGCAATCGCCCGATTGGGGCAGATGCGATGTTTACGTCAGCTTTGATGGCGTGAAATACGATCTGCTCAACGGCCAGCAGATCACCACGCCTGCACGCATCGGCGCGCTGGTGAATTCGCTGGGCGTCGGCTCGGTCGATCCTGATCCCTCCAGCTTCAAAGTCAAGATGTCGAGCGCCGGTGCCGTGCTGCCAAACATGAGCACCGCGGACTTTGATCAATTCATCTCGCAGTGCGTCCTGATTGACATTACGGACAACAATCCATTTGAAGTGTTGGCGTACAAGAATGCCACGCTGGTGGATAAAGACACCTATCAGCTCGATACGCTGCATCGCGGCCTCAAGGGCACCACCAATGCCGCGCACACGGCCGGTGAAACGTTCTGCCGTCTGGATCAGGCCAGCTTTCAGTATCAGTACGATTCCAGCTTTTACGGCAAAACCATCTTCTTTAAGTTTCCATCGTTTAACACCGTGGGCGGACGGCCGCAACCGCTCAGCCAGGCTGCGGTGTATCAATTCACGCTGCCCGGCGACGGTCCCGGCGCCATCGACATCAATACCGGAATCTATCGGCCTGGCGTGGGATCGGTGCCGCCGAGCTGGACCGGAACCATCACGTGGTCCAGTGCGGTCCCCGGCACCAGTCTGGTGATCTCGTGGAGCGGCAATCTGAATCGCGGCACCATGCCGCGGCCCAGCCAGTCCAGCAATAATCTTGATCTCACCGCCTATTCCGGTAGCCAGACGGTCACCGGCCTCACCGCCAGCAAAAATTATTGGGGCTATCCCTTTGTGGACGATTCAGTGGCCGGCGCGCCCTTCACTTTTGTGAACAATGCCAATGTTGCCGGCGCGGTCGGTTCGCCCGCGATCGCGTATACCGCTCTCACGCCCAACGCCACCTACTTCAGCGGACGCAATGATCACGTTCCCATGAACATCGGCCCGCTGGCTATGACCACGGCGCCGTCAAGCGGTTCCGGGACTGGCGGTAGTGGCGATCCCGTTGGCGGAGCTTGCCCGCGCGGTGACATGGTTTGCCGGCATCGCGAAAAAGGCGTCATTCGCCACGATGAAGTTGTGGTGGGCGATTACGTTCGCGATCGCGGCCGCTGGGTCAAGGTGCTCAAAGTAATTCATGGCTGGAGCAATTCATGGAGCGTGATCCATACCGAATGCGGCGAGGAAATCTGGGTCACGGAAAACCATTCCTGGCCGGTGCCGTGCGTTGTGTGGGTTAAACCGCCATGCAAGGCGCATGCCGACAGCGGTGTTAATCCTGCTTGCCTCGATTGCCTGCGCCAGAATGAAGTAGCGCAGCCATGCTGGCAGGAAAAGCGCAGTCCGGATCTAAGGATCGGCGAATCGCTCTTTTCCGACGACGAAGGTTTCACCGCCGTCGCCGCCAAAGCGTGGAGCAACCAGCCTGGGATGGTCGTCGGACTTGTGGTGGAAGGCGATCACACCTATTTGATCGGTTCCGTCCGTCCGCGTATTCGTACCTGCAACAGCGGCACATTAGCCAGGTCGTAGGGTTTCCACCGCAAAGAGCGCGAAGGTCGCAAAGGAAAGAAATGCTCCTGACGTAGAGAACTTGTATTGCTACGTTTTTTCTCCTTTTCTGATCAGCGTTCATCAGCGTAAATCAGCGGTAAGAAATTGTTCGGCTGTTCTCCGTGTCTCCGTGTCTCCGTGGTGAAGATTGGTTTTTCTCCGTGTTCTCTGTCGTTTAGATTATGAAGAAATTATTTATCTGTCCGCAATCCGTCTGGGCTGAAGATCATCCGGTCAACGGCATGCCGCGCCATTCCTGGCTCTTTGGCGATAGCTATGTCGAACTGCCCGGCCTTGCCGGTGAGCCGGTACACATCCTCGTCGCCGGTGACTTCGCCAAGGACCAGCATGAGATCCATTGGTCTGGACATCCCGAGATCGCGCGCCTGAGCCATCCGCAGAATGAAGGCGATCTTCCGCTGGCCGATCTACATACCAATAAGCGCCACGCCCACAAACAATTCAAGCAGCACCATTGGGACAAGCTGGCGGCGCTCTGCGCCCAGCACGGCCACCAACTCGCGCCTACGCACACGTTGTGGGATTTACACGATATGCTCACGCCGTTCTACCCAGGGCTGACGTTGGCCCGCTACTGACATCTGTAGTTCCGCCAAACCTGTTTTTGCTGCTCTCTGCCTCCGTGTCTCCGTGGTGAAGATTTTGATTCTCAGGAGTTTTTCTATGTTTAAACGTCTCTTGCTTTCTCTCGCGCTCTTTGCGTCCTTTGCGGTGAATTCTTCCGCCCAGAACTTCACCTTGCAGGGTGGCAATTTCCAGGTCGCCGGCGTGCCGGTGGCCAACGGATCGGTGATTCTCACGCTCTCCAATCCCAGCGCCACTATCTGCGTGGGCGGCGGCGCATCCACGCCCAGCTACACCATCAATCTTGATGCCAACGGCAATATGCCGCTCACCACGGTGCTGGGAAATTCCGCGCTCTGTCCGCAAGGGACGTTCTACACCGCGCAGCTCTTCACCGGGGCCAGCGGCGGCGGCACGCTCATCAGCACCAGTACATGGATCGTCGGGCCCAGCGCGCCTTACAGCGGCACGCTGTACCCCAACGTGATGGTGCTGCCAGCCGTGTCGTTCACGGGCGGCGTCACCGTGCCCAGCGCGACGGTAGCTTTCAGCGCCACGCCCACATTCAACGCCGCCACGGTGTCAAAGTTTTACATCACTCTCACCGGCAACGTGACTTCCAGCACGCTTACCGGATCGGTGAAGGACCAGCTCGTGATCTTCGTCATCTCGGAGGATGGCGTCGGCGGCCGGACGTTTGCCTGGCCCACCAACGTGAAAGGCCAGTCCATCGCCACCGGCGCCGGATTGGCCAGCACCCAGGCCTTCACCAGTGACGGCACAAATCTCTGGCCCATCGGCGAAATGACGGTAAGCAGCGGAACTACCGATGACAGGGCTAACAATGGCACGTTCACTGGCCAGATTCTAGCCGCAGACGGTACGGTATCTCTTCCCTCTGTCACCTTTGCGAGCAATCCTTCGACTGGATTTTTTAAGCGGGTAAATGGCTTCACGTCGTGGACCACGGGCGGCGTTGAAACATTTCTTTTAGGCGCTGGAGATATTGATATTGGTAATGCCGCTGGCCTTCGATTCGGCTCTGGATCCCTCGTCTCGGTAGTGCCGGATACAGGGATTTATCGGCTGAGCGCTGGAGTGGTGGGTGTCGGAAACGCCACGAATGGCAACACGTCAGGCGAAAGCGACATGCGCACTCTTGGAATCACCGGCGCAACATCGGGTAAAACATCGCTGGTCACCGATGCCGTCGCCTCGGGATCGCCCACACTCAAAGCCGGAAACTATGTCATCGTGGGCGATTCGCTCACCCAGACGCTCACGAATAAAACGATTACCAGTCCTAGCACCACTGGCACTGACAGCGGAACCGAGACGCTGACCAATAAGACTCTGACAGCTCCAGTCGTGACCAGCCCTACGTTCAATACGGGCATCTCTCAGGGCAGTGGACACAAGCATCAGCGGTTCGGTACCACCTGCACGACAGGAACAACGGCAGGAGCGCAATGCACGACAGCCTACACTTGGACAAGCGCGTTTGCTGATGCGAACTACACCCTCTCAATAACGTGCATTTCTGTTGCAACTCAAGCCCCGAGTATTAGTGCCGAGACCGTTACCGCTTCTGGTTTCACGGTAAGAGTCGAAGCGCCAGCGACGGCCGGCGCTGGAACTTCTTGCGGCGGCATAAACGCCTTCGCCGACCACGACTAATTGATGCGCTCCATTGTCAACAGCGGATCGGTGCCGTTGCAACTGCCTTGATCGAAGGGAATAACTTTAACCAGGCCGCGACCTATAGCGAAGTACCATTTTTCGTGAATACATGGGCCTTCCCATTGTTCGCTGATCAGCATTCCCTTTTCGACGTACATCATGGTTTTCCAGCGCGTCTCTGCTGTGATGTCGGGAAATATCGTGTCATCAGTGATGCCGCTATCCGCAAGGATCAGGTAAGGGCGAGGATGGCCAGCAATCCCCTCTGTGGCGTAGGTGAAGTCTTGGGGCGTATGCGTTACATCCCAAGGGAAACCAAACGGGGCAATAATACGTCCGCCTGTGGAATACCATGCTCCGGTAGCATCTTGCTCAAGATCAAAATAATCTTCAGCATCTATACCGTCTGGCATCCAGTAAGCGCGGGCAGCGTTTTTGGTGTAGTGCCAAACTGTGCTTCCATCAGGCTGCGGAGCTACATCAATCCAAGTGAGATCGCCGTACCCGTTTTTAAACTCCCAAGTTTCGGCGTGGTTGCTGAAAACTTCGGCAGCAGTGATGGGCGTAGGCGTGGGAGTTGCGGTGGGCTGCAGTTGGCTCGTAAGGGGCGAAGTGGCTCCGCCGCATCCAACAAGCAGGGAAAGAGCTAGGACGAGCATCGTGCTTTTCATGCCCGTTGAGAGTAATCCAGAGTATCTGAAAAGGCGAGTAAAATAGTTCGTAGCCATTGATTGCACCCCTCGATGGTGTAGTTACTTTGGTTAGGGCCGGTCGGAGAGTTAGCGCTCTCAGGCTGGCCCGTTATTTCTGTTTAGGCTTCTTTGCTAGTTCCCGATCTGCCGCCCGCAACGCAAAGCGCACTATCTGCGTCTCTGATGGTTCCCCTACCGTTTCCCGCAGATGCTTCCTGATCTTTTCCCATATCTCTTTATCGAGCGCGTCCGGCCGGAATGTCTTTCCCTCTCCCATGTATTCAAATGTATTACAAATGAATCGGACTGTCAAGAACTAAACAAAACACCGCAGAAAGGCGGGTTTCTATTGTGGCACTCACCTCCAATGCCCCACATATAGTGCATGAACCACGTAATGCAAGGCCACTATTACTTGGGGAACCTTGATTACGGCACTATATCCAGAGAAAATCGGCACTCTCCCCCAAGAAAGCAGTAGTACGCTCGTGCCAGCCAAGAAGAAGCTAAATTTTCTATTTTGCGGCGACAATCTGGAGATATTACGCAAGGACATATCCTCAGAAAGCGTCGATTTGATATATCTAGACCCGCCATTTAAAAGCGACAAAAACTACAATTTATTATTTCGGCAAAAGGATGGCGCTTTATCAACTTCTCAGATCCTAGCTTTTGAGGATACGTGGGAATGGAACCAAGAGGCGGAACTAAACTTTTTGGAAATATCAAGAGTTGGTGGCAAGGTCAGCGAATTGATGGGGCTATTCCATGCCTTGTTAGGCAAGAGCGATATGTTGGCATATCTCGCAATGATGGCCCCGCGTCTAGTCGAGCTTCATCGCGTTCTGAAACCAACCGGCTCGATCTATTTGCATTGCGATCCTACTGCAAGCCATTACCTCAAAATATTATTAGACGCGATATTCAACCCCGATAATTTTCGGAATGAAATCATCTGGAAGCGCACACGGGCGCATAACGACACTAAACTCTCCCGTTTTGGCGCAGTGCATGACATTGTCTTTTTCTACTCCAAATCCAAAGAGCGGCGCTTCAATCGCATTTTCACTGAACGGGATGCAAGCGCCCCGAAGACGCATGATCTCTATCGCCATACGGACGGAAAGATATACAGAAAAGACAATTGCCGGGCACCGGGAGGCCGGGGGCCGCGTTATGAATGGAACGGATTTACGCACAATTGGCGCTTCACACCGGAAGAGAAAAGCAGGTTGGAAGCGGAGGGACGCATTGTATATAGCAAAACAGGGATGCCGCGCGTCCTGAGGCCAGTTGACCTCAAAAAGGGCTCTTCTCTACAAGATGTCTGGGTGGATATAGACGCTCCCAATTCTGGATCTGCCGAAACTCTTGGCTATCCAACTCAAAAGCCGCTATCGCTGCTCGCACGGATTCTGAAATCTTCGAGTAATGAAGATGATATAGTTCTCGACCCATTTTGCGGCTGTGGTACTGCTATTGAAGCAGCGTTGCACCTTAAGCGGCGATGGATAGGAATTGATGTTACATATGAGGCGATGCGCGTTATCAGGGAAGAACGCTTCCCTAAATTAGGGCCAGAAATCCACAACAGTTACGAGATGATTTACCGACCGCGCGACATGAGAGCAGCCGAGGCATTTGCAAAGGAACAGCCATTCCAGTTTCAAGATTGGGCGATACAGAAGCTAGGAGGTATTCCGTCCCGCTCTCGAAGCGGCGATAAAGGCGTAGATGGCAGACTATATTTTTATGGAGATGATGCTAAACAACTCAAGCAGATTATTGTCTCCGTCAAAGGCGGTCAGTTGAAAGCGCCATTTATACGAGAACTACAGGGTTCTGTTTTGCGTGAACACGCACCAATGGGAGTTCTTATCACACTAAAAGAGCCAACAAAACAGATGCGCAAAGAAGCGGACAGTTGTGGTTTCTATACGTGCGACTCAGGAACATATCCAAAAATCCAATTCGTCACCATCAAAGAAATACTCTCTGATGCGCGCCTGCGTCTACCGCCTCTAACGTTTATGGACGAAAAGAAGCAGCGGTCATTGGCGGTATCCGCTACGCAGCTTTCGTTGCCGGGAGTTGCTGGTTAAAATGCCAGCAGTTCCGCGATGTTCCAAACATGATCTGTTGCTTCCATGCAAGGCGTAACTCTCAGGTCTTGTGGTACTGGCTACCACTGGTGGCCCTTTAATTTTGACGGCCCCACCCTATTTGCCCAGCACTTCGCGAATTCTGGCCGCTGAGTTGCCATGCTGACGCACTAACTGCTCCAGCCGCTCCTTGCTTACGCCCAGCTCTTTCGTCCAGTAGCGCACTTCGTAGTCTTCTCTAAGGCTTATCAGCTTGCTGTCCGGCGTGCCCCGGTTGCTTTTGTCGTCTGACATCTGTCATTGCCCTCCCTTATTCGTGTTGGATGCAGCCGTTCCGCCCAGTGTTTTACAATAGATCTAACGTGCCCTTGCCCAGAATTCAGCCTTTGCCCCTTGGCCGACGTGTGTCTGCCTTCAGTGATCCCGCGTGGCTTTACGAGCTAAAGTGGGACGGCTTCCGTTCTCTGGCGTATGTCGAACGCGGCCGCTCAGAGCTGTGGTCGCGCAATGACCATAAGTTTCCCCAATTCACGCCGCTCTGCGTTTCTCTGTCCAGCCTGGCCATAACGGATGCCATCCTGGACGGCGAGATCGTATGCCTGGACCAGCACGGCAAAGCCGACTTCAACACGCTTCTGTTTCACCGCGGCGATCCGTATTTCTACGCGTTTGACTTGCTCTGGCTTAATGGGCACGATCTGCGCCGGCGTCCGCTGGTGGAACGCAAGCACATCCTGCGCGAGACGCTGCACGGCTGCGATCCTTATGTCCGCTATGTGGAGCACTTTGAGGCGTCCGATGGTCCGGCATTCTTTGCGCTCTGCTGCCAGCACGATCTGGAAGGCGTAGTGGCCAAGCGCCGCGATTCCACCTACCTTGAAGCCGATCACAAAACAGCATGGCTCAAGATCAAGAATCGGTCTTACTCTCAGGCAAAGGACCGGGGCGAGTTGATGAATCCGTCGAAGCGGAAGCCTGCGGCCAAAGCCGCTGCCGCTGGCATTCGCGCAGATATTCCGCAGTTCAAATGTGGCGGATACTAAAGATGGCGGTTTGCCAAGATGAGAAACACGATCAGGAATGGGATCGCAAATAGCGCCGCCGCTGCCAGCAGCTTCCACATAAAGAAATAAAGCTCGCCGATGGAAACGGCCGCTAAGCCTGACGGCTGCTTCCCTGTAGGCCTGCCCGCCCAATCTACCTGCTCCCCGGGAACCCGCGCTGGCTGAGATGCGTCTTGTGGCATGTTTATTCTCCTTCCTTACTGGCGTCTGTAGGCTTGAACTTATCGTCTGGCCATTCCACGCGCCCGATCATCCCGTTCAATTCTTTAATTTTCTTAGCGCTGTTGGTGTGCCAGCCGAAAGACCGTTTTATGTTGCTGGTTGGGCCGCCATGGGAACGGCTTTCTCCCACAATGCCGCCGCGCTCTAAGATGTCCGCCAGTTCGTCAATGCCAATCGGTTTTTGCGCATCGTCCAAGACCTCAAGCACGGCATCAATGATATCCATGCGATAGAAACGCAGAGACGTAGTCAGGCACTCTTTCAGTTTGACCGTGAACTCGGACACGACCTCGCTGATTCGTGCTGATACTTCCGGTGGTAGCTCTCGTTTTGGCATGGCTGCGGCGCTCACATGTATTCCTCGACGAAGCCGAACAGCGGCCGGTCATGGCTGTCAATAATCATCATGTGGCGGATGTGACCAACGATGCTAGCATATTGCCGTTTCAGTTTCTCTAGCTGGATGTGGAAATCGGAAGGCGTCGGCGCGTCCAGCGCTGCTTTCACCGTCAGCAATGCTTCCACGGCCTCACGGCTGGCACACATCACCGTGTCGTATTTCTCGCTCTCCGGGTCCAGCACTTCCGCCTGTGCGCCGGCAAAGCGGATGGTCACTTTAAGATTGTGTTGCGCCAGAATCAGCGCCTGCTCCCAGGCTGGCGTGCGTTCGTTCGACGTGGGAAATTCAATATGGCGATAAGCTGCCAGAAGCCGTATTGGCGTATCAGGATCATTGCTTTCGATGTGCTGTGGCGATTCAAGGGTCATAGTTCTTTCTTCCTGCTACCGAGATTTCCTTCTCCTTATACCTCGGTAAGCCGCGCCGCAGCGGTAACCGTCCGCCGATGCTCGCTTACCATGTCCGCTATTTGCTCTGCCGTGGCCGCTGTTGGGACCGTCTCTATTCCCCACAGCGCGCCGCCCCACCACAAAAGTGAAACCAGGTAGGCGATCTGTCCCAGCCGCCTTACCGTCTCCGCGGTCTCCCGCGAAGTTATACCCAGCATGTGCATTGTGGTTGCATTCACGCCGAGAAAAAAAATAAAGCCGCACGCAATCCGCAGTGGCCATGGCCGCCACGTAATTCCCAGATGCCGCGCATAGAGCGCCAGAATAACCAGTGAGATCAATATCGCTGAAACAAGCGCCGCCTGGATTCCCGCCATCACAGCGGCATACCTGTTCCATCCCATTGGCCTGAGCGCGATTGCCAGCACCGCGCATGAGCTGATGGCGCCGGCCAGCCACGCGGCCACGTTGCGCGGCACCCATGCCGGGACCCGCGCCCATCCCGGCGCAAATGTTTTACGGTAAAGCTCGCCTACGGCCATCGCCATAAGAATGCACGCCGTGACGGAACATGCGTAGGAAAGCCAGAAATAAAGCCATGCGTGGCCGCTGGGAATGGAGATCAGTATCCATGTTTTCAGCGTGGAGAAATAGATATAACAACAAAACGCCAGATATCGGCGGTCCATCCGCCGTCTCATAATGATGGCAGAAAGAATGGTCTGGCCCAGAGCAATGGTAAGCCAAAGGAATACGTCGAAGCTGGAGAGATTCGCTAGCATTGGGCTGCACCTCGGAGGGGGTGTGCTATGAGGGGATGCAGCCCAATTTGTAAACTAGCGGCCAGGCAATGGCAAGATAAATATTTTCTTAGTTGATAGGACACATCGGCAAGCCAGGACAGGCTGGCGGATCGGCGCAGCATACCCACTGCGCGGTTTGCGCGGTGGCATGGGCCGCCGCTTTGTTTCCGGATGCGATAGATGTCATCACGATCAGGCCTATGATCAGCGCTCGCGTTACGTTTTTCATGTGTTACTCCATGCCGCTTGTTGCGGCCATGGATCGAATATAGTGGATGTTTGGGCATAAATTGCGCCTTTATTTATTTAGTAACGAATTTGAAAATTCCTCCAACCCTTGTGAACTACTCCAGCAAGGATTGGGTTGTCTTAGCGATTCATAGGTCTAAGGTTCGCCCTCTGTCGTGGGCGACCTTATAAAGTTAACCGCTGGTGTTCCATGTGGACTGCAATCCACACATCCGGCCATGGCCAAGCCACATGCTTGAGGCATGGTAAAGAAAGAGAAATCAGCGGAACGCCAGCCGGGCATCCGACCGGACAGCCGGCCGGATGTTGATATTTGTGTGCGCCTTGGAGCGCGGCTTCGCACATTGCGGCAAAGCCGTGGTTGGGGCCAGGCCGATCTCGTCGCCGAAAGCGGCCTCGATAGGTCCTTCATCTCCAAAGTAGAGAACGCGCGGCAGGAGATCGGTCTCCGCAGCCTGGAAGTCCTGGCTAACAGCTTTGGCATGTCAGTGTCACAATTCATGCGTGGCGTGTGACCTCTGCCTTGGCTGGCGGATGCATTCTCAGGCGCACATACTGAGTGCCTTCCCAAACGCGGCCTTTGCGATCGCGAATGGAACCCTGAATCTCCACCGTCGCGCAATTGCCCACAGTGCCGTTAACGATGATCGTTTCCTCGATCACGTTCTCGGCTAATTCCATGCCTTTCATTTCGTCGCAGAATTTCATTGTTTCGCGACCTTCGTGATCGGCTCAAACCAGTAAGGCATCTGTTTCACCGGATCGCAGCCGTTTATCGTCTCGCCGTGATTGAGACGTATTGCGTTGTCAGGGTATTTGTAAGCGAATCCGTCTGGTGGGCGCTGATCCTTTGGTTCGGCAGTTGTCGCAGCCCATTTCCGCATATGCCTGGAAAGAAGTTCAGCGCGCGTGATCGCTTGCTTCTCGCTATGATGTGCCCCAATGAGCGAACCGAAGAAATAAAGCTTAAAGCAGTTGGCGTTGACCTTCTGAATATTGAAAGCTGCGATCAGCGGGCCGCCGTAGGGTATCGGCAGCGGCACAAGCTTCAAGAGTTGATCTTTAACGAATAGGACTTCACAGTTTTCAGAGCTGAGCGCATCCGGATCAAGGCAGCCGGTATCTTCGCCGAGGGCTACTGATATTGTGTCGTTAACTATGTCCTGTTCTGTCTGATCGTCAATGTCTCCATCGTCGTCCTTGAGATCATGTCGCGTGATGGAAAGCCTGACTGCGTTTTCTGTGAGCCTTCGTGTGATGGCCTCTGCGGCATTCTCTATCTGGCCCGCTAATTCATAGTCAGAACCGGTCCACTGATTACGGACGGACGGAATGTGTTTGCCGCTTTCAATCACAAATTCGGCCATTAAGCGGCAGACTTGGGAAAATGAAAACTTGTGGTCCTTGTCCCACGTGACGAGAAGCCCATCCTCGGCTAAGGCTTCCAGTTCTTTTTGATGCATCGATCCATCACCGCTCATTTATCACTCCACCGCTGAACAACCGAAAATGCTTGGGACGGCTCTTCCGGATTGCCGGCTTGTTAGGCCTGCGCCCATGGGTACCGTAATGGGGACATCGTTGGGTACAGGTGGGCACAAGCTGGGCACAAACTTTTGGCGGTTTAGAATGAGTGCGTGAGCGATAAAGGCAGCAGAATCAGCGCGGCGAATTCGCCCGATGTCAGCCCTGAAAAGGCTGGCGTCGGCGGTTCGATTCCGTCCCTGGCCACCATTTTAACAGCTCTGAAACCAACAAGTTAGCGACAGGCTCTCGGCTGTGTACCTCCTATGTACCGTCGACCCGTTTTCTGCACCGAAAATTGCCCTTCCACGAAGCCGATTTGCGCGAATTTTGGTTCGCCTCTACGCTCGGCGCTAATTCAGAAACTCTGAAGGAAGCGGCAAAATGCTCCACGTTTATACTCGCCATCTGGTCAAGTGCGCACATTCCGGTGATGCTCACTGGCGACGCTCTCACTGTCCCAAATGGATTCGCGGAGTTCTCCTCAACGGCACAAAGATCCGCCGTTCGACGCAGACGGGCAATTGGGAAGCGGCAGAGAAACTGGCCCGCGAACTCGAAAACGAGATTGATCCGGAACGAGAAAAGATTGAAGCACGGCGCGAGTTCACTCTGCGCGAAGCGGTTGAAACATTCCTTAGCGACCAGAAGGCACGCGAGTACCGCGTAGTTGCGCGCCAGCAAGACTAACCGCGTGTATATCGATAAGCTGCACATCGAACAACTCAGTGCCGATCTGAGCGTGTTTTTAGCAAAGCTACAGCACTTTGAAGCAACAAACCCCGGCTCCGTGGAGGTACGTTCTGGCACAGGGAAAAAGACGGTCATCATCGTTGGGAAAGGCCATCTGAACACCTTAGCACTAGGAATAGCGGCAGGCTTGGCATGAAATATGATCGCTACAAACATTTATCAGAGCGGCCCCTCAGCAGCCCTGGTTTTGACGGTTTCCTTTCTGACTATCGTCGCCGCCCTTCACGAATGATCAGCAGACTGCGTACTTCATGGAAGCCAGCGGCTCGAGTCCGGGATACGGGACAGCAAGAGACGAAACAATGTCATTTATCGAACAGACAGCATAATCTCCATCGCGCTATAAGATTGGATGATTTTGGCTTGGCCCTCTCCCGCAGCAAATCGAGCCACAATTCGAAAGCCGATCATGATCGAAGAAAAACGCAGGTATCTGGGTAGCTGGAAAGAAATAGCTCAATATCTTGGCCGCGGAGTCCGCACCGTTCAGCGCTGGGAAGAACGCCTGGGCTTGCCTGTCCGCCGTCTTGATGAAAAACCCAGATCCGCCGTGATGGCCATTGCCGATGAACTGGATTTGTGGGTGGCCCACACCACGCCAGGTCTTTTGTATTTGAATGGCTCCCATAACTCCGAACACCGGGAACCTTGCAGTAAGAAGATACTTGTTGTGGAGGGCTCGGCCCATAGCGCAAATAATTGTGTTGCCAGTCTTTTAAAGCGACTTGGTGTCTCGGACGTCGATGTTGCTCGTGACATACCTTCAGCAATTTTGCGCATTACCGATTTGCATCAAGACGGAAGACCAGAACCCGATGCGATCATTCTCGATTTGGGGTCCTTTGGCGAGAAAGCAGTTGAAATATTGCAGTACGTAAATGCCTGGTTCAGCTTGCACCTTGACGAAAGCAACCTTTCCCAGACTGACATTATCCCTGAAAGATCGCGGGCAGGTTAATCGGTTAAAGCAGCGATTTGGGCATTTTTGCAGTGGCTTGCAATTATGTAATGGGGCGCTGGATCGAATGCAGTCCGTTGGCTCCGCTTGGATGTGGCGGTTGCTCATCGGTCCTCTGCGCTAATCCGCTTCCGTCAACGCAGCGTACACTGAATGTATGTTGTCCATTCTGTAAGGGCCACTCGTAGCGCCATAGCACCCACGTCAACCTGGAGAGCGGAGTCCGCAATTGCGCTTCCTCCCACGGACCGTTATCCACTCTGATTTCTACTTTTGAAATGCCGCGCGCTCCTGCGTGAGCAATGCCGCCCACCGGGATGAAAGTGCGCCCATCGCGCTTGATGAGCCCATTTTGCGCAACCGCATCAATCACTGAAGTGGATTGCATTTGCGCTTTGGCATCCCACCCCCGCTCCACCCAATAACCGGGTTGCATCTGATCAATCGCATCGATGCTAAGAATCCACTTTGGCTGCTTCATGCCGTAGAGGTCCGGGACATAGATACGCAAAGGAAACCCGTGCTCAGGCAACAGCGGAACGCCGTCCCATGCATATGCCAGCATGATTCGCTCATCTGATTTGATAGCGTTCAGTGCGACCGTTTCAAAAAATCCGTCAGCAGAGCTGATCTTCAAATGCGTTGCGGTCGGCTTGAGCCGCAGCTCGGGCAGTAAATGTTGCAGGCTTACGCCCGTCCACCGTTGCGTCCCGATCAGGTCACCGCCGACTGGGTTGGAAATGCAAGATAGCGTGATGAATTGATCGGTGGAAGGATACTTGCGCCGGAGGTCGTCAAGCGTGAGCTCTCGTGGTTCTTCCACCAGGCCTCCAACTTTCAATTTCCAGCCGGCTTCGTGAATTCTCACGGGCGTTGTATCAATGTCAATCCGATAGTGCTTTTCCAACGGCGTGAGCTCTGGTCGAGTGCCGGGAACCGGCTGCACCGTGGCAGCAGCGTTCGGCAATGGGTGATTCTTCGACCACTGATTGGCTTGCATGGCTGGCTCACCCCCAGAGCGGTTAAGGAATCTCCCCAAAGTTGTGCCAGCTACTGTAATCACCGCTGCCGTGCCGCCAACGCGAATCATGAACTGTCTGCGGTTTATTCTCACGATGCTGGCGTCGGTCCCAGCGGCGTCCGTTGCAGCCGCGATCCGAAGGTACACCCAATTTAATATGAGACCCCAAATCAAAAATGCAGCGAGGATCCAGACAAGGCCGAGCGCTACAGCTGCTGTGTTCTGGTGCATCATCCTGTAGCTGATCAGTGCGCTGGGTACGCCGACGATTAGAGTCAGCACGATCCCTGGAGCAAAGCCTTTCCTGCTCCGGCGGACTATAAAAAAAATACCTCCAGCCAGTGTTCCAGCCAGCAGCATGATCAGCATCGCCAACGTTTGTTCGGCGCTCTTCGCCGCGGAGGAACTCTGTCCCAGGTGCAACGCTATTACAAATTTCAACAAAGAATCGATTGCAAAGGTCAACAAACTGCCGGGCAGCACGCGTGCCAGCCAGTCAAAAATATCAAATGCGACCAGAGGTAATGCCAAGATCTGATGACCCAGATAAAAGATGGCGAGCAATGGCGCTGTAACCAACGCACCAGCCATGCAGCCCCAGAGGAATGAGGTTCTCGGGCCCGCAGGGTACGGAGAAGTCATTGAATTATTCATTTTCGGCGGCCATTGGATGGTTAGGCCGTTCACATTAAGACCGGACAAAAGTGCAACCCGTCTGCATGTGAAATGCAATAACAGGCAGACGGGCTGAACCCCAGATTATGCCGCCCATTATTTCATCGCGGTTTTTTTCTGGGCCGGTTTGTCTGGATCGGCCGTTGCTGTTTCGTTAGCTTGGGGCTGGAATTGCAGTTTGGAAACGTAAGGATCCATTTTTCCCTGTTTGAAAGCCATCGCTGTTTTGGCGTAAAAATCCCGCGCGTCGGATACGGATTTCTTGCCGGTAACAACATCATTGGCCAAATTGATAGCCAGCATGTTCAATTCTTCCTTATCACAGCGGGCTGACATCTCGCCCTTGGTGCGTTCCACAATCACGCTGCCATCATACTTTGCAAGGTCTGAAAATTTCTCTGGAGGCACGCGATAATTGATCGTCTGCTGGAGAAAGTCCGTGTGCGGCTCCGGAAACTCGTGTGGAATCTCCTTGCTGTAAATGATGGTTTTTTTCCATGGTCCCGTTTGTTTCCACATCAGCATGTCTTCGGCGGCCACTGCGGGCGGACCGTTCTTGGCCATAAACTTCATGGCGGCTTCTCGTGGTTTTTCCGGCCACGAGGATATGATTTTCTCAACTGAGGATTGGTCCATTTTCCCCATAGAAGTCTGGCTGCTTGCTCCTTGCGTCGTACTCATCTGCCCGTAAAGCATCGTGAGCGCGAAAGCGACGGGAACTAGCACTAACAACCCTAGCTTACGCATAGTAAAACCTCCCATATGGAGCAAGATGCGGGGCGCAACTTTTGAAGTTGTGCCAATGGCAGAGCTTGTATCGATGACATAAGTTGACGCTTCATTCCCGTACTTGTATCGATGACATAAGTTGGCGCTTCATTTCCCAAAATGGAACTTATATGCACAGAGGTGGCATAAGTTGGCGTCACATAGCTTAATGTTTTCTTATTATTCTTCCGACTCCTGCCCCGGCCCCTTCGCTCGATGGAAAAACTGGAAGAAAGGAGTGCAAAAAAATGCAACATTTCCAGATTTCCCTATTGAAATACCCACTACCCATCCTTGTTCGGGTAAAGCACTACGGTTTGCCCGGAAACAAACTGCGAGGCTGAATATAGGCCCCGTTTTGCCGTCTCTTCGTCAATAGGGTCATGCAAGAGATCTCGAAGTATTTCTGTTTCAGGCGGTACTGGCTTTGTGCATTTTGTTGCAATCAGGAGGGCGGACCATGGAAGTCCATCAGCTCAGATATTTTTGTGCCATCGTAAAACACGGTACTTTCACGCGAGCGGCAGAATGCGAACATGTGGCTCAACCATCATTATCACAACAGATTCTTAAGCTGGAAGACGAGCTTGGCGGGAAGCTGTTCGAGCGCTTGCCCAGGGCAGCAAAGCTCACGCCGCTGGGAGAATCCTTTCTGCCTCGTGCTTCGGCCATCCTGCAGCAAATACAGGAGACGAAAGCAGAGGCCCGCAGAATAGTTGATCTCAGGCGCTATCAGGCCGAGTTGGAGGCCGCTTCAAGTGTCCTGAGCGATGGTTTGCGTTCCGAGGGAGGAAATAACAGGCCGGCAAATGGAGTCATTTGTTTTAACTTGAGGAAAAGTGCCTAGAGAGCGTTATCCTGACAACCAAAGGCAAAGTACTGCTCATGGGCAGACTGTCTTGTCGCGGATGCTTTAGCAGCCTGGTTCGTTTCTCTCAAACCTCTGATTGATTAGAGGCGGGATCCATTTCACAGCGTCATCAGAACTGCGCCACAACCATGCGGCGCAAGGCATTGCCCGATGCCATGGCTGCGCATCCTGAAAATTCTGAAGCGGGAAGTCGCAAGCCTCAAGGGTTTTGCTGCGCTTGCTTACATCCGGCAAAAAAACTGGGCTAACACTCGGTTAGCCCAGGATCCAGTTGCGTTAAAAACTTTCTTTTAACGGTTAAGCGGGCGAAGCCGGGCAGGTGCTATTGAAGTTGGTGCCATTATTGAATACACCCGGGTTACTGTTGGTGAATGTTTGAGTCGTGCCGTCAAACTTCTTAATGCTGATGCTGAACGGCTCGTTGTAACTCAGCGCTCGGTCGTTGAGCACGCTGATCCCCACCTGTTCACCCAGCAGAACGGAAGCGCGGCTGGAGCTGCGGAAGTGGATTCCGGCATGGATGCCGTGACCAAACGTGATGTTGAACGCCAGTTTTGATATCTCGCCATTGACGGTGAGCGTAGCGGCGTCTGCACCAGTGTAAGGTACTAGTGTGAGACCATCCGAGCTGGGCTCCATCACGTCACTGCCGGCGGCGCGGAGCAATGGCTGGATCGGCTGGTTGCCATCAAAGAAGAACTTCAAGGCAGTGAGGCATGCTCCCGCAACGGTCCCGTGGCCTGTCGGGTAGCACGGATGTGGTGGCGCTCCCTCTGGGAAGGTTTGCGGCATCAGGTAAGTGCCAAACTGCGCGAATACCCTGGCTGCGGCCTGCGAGTTCAGAACGTCAGCATGCAAGGCGTTGGCCGCCTGGGGTATAGGCGCTCTGTTGGTTTTGCGTGCGTGCACCAGGGCTCCGTACTCTTCCGGACGCTGGCGCAGGTTGACGATCCACTTGTGGAACCAACTAGCCTTGAGCGCCCGCGTTGCCATTTCCGGCAGCGTTGAGGCGCAGTCCGCTGGATCCAGCGTGCCAAAGCCGTGCTCCGACCTGTTGCCGACAGCGGTCCCTTGAATCTGCCTGGTTCCGTAAGGATTGCCCGGGTTGAGCGGCGTGTTAATGCCGGCCAATACCAGGAAGGCGATAAAGTGCGCTTCATGAAGGACGTCCACATGGGTATACGAAGCAAGGTCACGGCCATTGCGAATGTGCCGGAAGGTTGGGTCGAATGCCAGAACGCCGTTCGGCACACCGCCATTTTGCACATTCATAAACTCAGCCACAGTGGTCATGAAGCTCTGGTTGGGCGAAAAGACCTTGTACATCTGGCTGATCGGTTGAGCGCCAAAGAATGTCGGCTGCAAAATGAGCTGCGAGAGATATGGCCCCTGCACATTTCCGTCGCCCTTAACAATTTGGCCGCGGAATAGATTCTGCGGAGTCACAGGGAAGGGAAACTCATTGTCGGCTGCGCTTTTGACGTAGGTTAGACTGTTCAACTCCGCGGCTGCCGCCTGCGCTGTTGCGTTGCCGGCGTAATCCGTGAAATTGACGTCGCGCAGCATGGATGCCCAATAGAGCTCCACCTCCTCATCAGCCGTCTGCGCGCTCGCGGTGGTTGGCGCGGGATCGAGCACCGTAGCGTGCGAGTCCAGGCCTTCCAAGTCGAACGCCAGCGCGGTCTGCGGCCCATTCAGCTCCGCGTTGAAGTTGGTTCCACCGGGATTGCCAACAATGATGTTTTCAAAGTCAGCAAAGCTGGTGCTGGTGAGCGCGTTGGTAAGGCTGGTGAAAGAAGCTTGATTTACTAGCTCCAGGTTGTCATGCACCAGCGCTTTGCTCCAGGTGCCACTGTGGTCTGTATACAAGGCGAAGTCGCCATTGTCGGGCGCTACCGGAGGGCTGATCTTTTCAGCCTGGGCTTCGAACTTGCGATAGTTGAAGGACTGATTGGAACGGTTGTTCTCCGAGTAGACAATGTCCGAAGCTTCCGCTTCCGTCGCTTTTCCGCCGAGCAATGGTTCAAGTGGAACCATGGCAGCAGCAACGGCCATAGCGGTGAATCCGCCGGCCCGGCCCATAAACGATCGCCGGCTGCGATCCGCGGGCAAATTCCGTTCATGGTTGTTTTGGCTGTTTTTCTTTTCGTCAGGGTTCGTCCCATTGCTGGCAACAGTGTTTACAGAAGGTGCTTCTTGTTGGGGAACCGCCTGGGTTAAGGGTTTACCTGGGTCAATCGGGAGTTTCACGTCCTTGTCACTCATGAAATTCTCCATTCGGCTACGCACATGACAAAATGCAGAGCTGGCCAGAGTTGATCATGAGCAGGTGAACTGATTCCAATACTTACTTTCTATGGTTTGTAGCTGGATTCTATGTCTATTTGCTTTCTATCGTTTGGCCAATCATTGAAGCTGCTATAGGCATATCCTATGGAATGTCTACTATCAGAGTTCGCCAGGCCGGGTAGTTCACGACAGAATGGGACATCTCCCTTTATCCGCGTTCCATCTTAATTTTTCTACTTATTAACCCGAATGCCGCAGTCGAAAGCGGCTCCGATGGATATACCGAAAGGAAAGGAAATGCATTTCAGAACAACTCTCATCTCACGGATAGTTCCGTTTTCTCTCGCTCTTATGTTCGCGCTGGCTTGCCAAACAACTGCGGCCGCGCAAGGAGGCGGATTTGTTTATGTTGCAACCAATCAGACGACAGGAAATGCAGTAATTCAATTTGCCCGTTCTAGCAATGGCTCACTCAAGAAGATCAGTCAAGTATCTACTGGGGGTTTGGGCGGAGCCGGGAACGGAGTGGGCCCTCTTGATCCATTGGGCTCGCAGGATTCCCTGGTCCTCAGCGGGACCGGCTCTCTGCTGCTGGTTGTGAATGCCGGCAGCAACCAGGTTTCATCATTGCGTGCCGGTGGCGCAGGTCTTGCACTCCTGAGCACGGTGGCTTCCGGCGGCGTCTTTCCCAACAGTGTCGCGCTCAACGGAAATCTGGTTTACGTGCTGAACGCGCATGGTACGCCGAACATCAGCGGCTTCCGGGTCAGTTCAACCGGGGTTCTGCAGCCGATTGCTGGCTCAACGCGGAACCTGCCAGGTGGCAGCACAGCGGCGCCTCACGATATTCGGTTCAGCCCGGATGGAACAAGACTGCTCGTGAGTGAGGACGTGACCAACGAGATTGATGTGTTTCAACTCAACAACAGTGGTCTAGTCACCGGCGTCACGACAACCGCTTCCGCAGGCTCCGGCCCCTTTGGCATGAGATTCGGACGAGGAGGAGTATTGGTGAATGTGGAGGCGAATACCGGATCTGCTTCTTCATATACGCTGACGGCGCAGGACACTTTGAATGTCATCAGCCCGGCAGTTCCTAGCACGCAACAAGCTACATGTTGGATAACGTTGACCGGCGACGGAAAATTCGGATTCAGCTCCAACACCGGCAGCGGAACACTTTCCACTTATCACGTGAGCGGCAATGGCACTCTCGATTTGGAAAGTGCGGTGGCGGGTTCGCTCAATGGTGGTGCTCCCATTGATTCTTCCCTGACCAGTGACAGTGGTTTCCTTTACGTTGTCGATTCAAGGCTAGGGAGAGTTGTATTTTTCCGGGTCCATGGAGCAAGTCTGAATCAGATCGGAAATATCAGCGGGTTGCCAACGTCGGTGCAAGGGATCGCAGCGCAATAGTGATTGCTGCATTGCGAAAACATACCCTTCCGGCGTGAAGCGGAAGGCTGAACCCAATCAGCGAAAAGCGCAGCTTCCACGGCTGCGCTTTTCCCATTCTGCTTAAGAATGTGAAGTTACTGCTATGGCCAGGGCGTGACGTTGACCGCGTCACCATTGAACCTGTGGAAAGTGAAACCCTGGAAGGGCGGAGTTTCAAAATAACTTTCGTCTTCATCTTTCAGAATGAAGATACTCGTTTCCTGGCCCAGCAGATTGGAATTGTTGGCATCTGTTCTCCAGTGCACGCCAGCGATGTTGCGTGCCTGCGAAATATTAGAAGCAAGTTTGTTCAACTCGCCACCAACAGTGAGAACAGTTCCGGCCGAATCGCTAAACGGAACCAATGTCTGTCCAGTGGAGTCAGTGGGATCAAGCATCACGGGATCTTTTATGGCCTGATTTTCATCCCATAATGCTTTCAGCATCGTTACGCACGCTCCCGCTTTGGTGGCGTGGCCTGATCCATAAGAGCTGTGCATGGGAGATCCCTCAGGAAATGCCTGGGGCAATAGATAAGTACCGTACTTGCTGAAGACCCGGCTCAGCACGATGTCATTCAGAAAGTCACCATTGAAAGGAAACGTATCGAGTCCGCGCCGCTGCACTTCGGCCCAGCCGCCATACTCTTCCGGACGCAATCGGCGATGAATCAGCCACTTTTGATACCACACATTCTTTCCTGCGGGCACCGTCGGACGAGTCACCTGAGCGGTCAGCCATGGACCGCCAAAAGTGGCAAAACCAACTTGCGCAGCGGAATCCGCCGACGTTGGTTGCGGTGTGCCAGTCCCGTCATCCAGGCTTGGGCCATAAGGATTTCCACCTTCAGGAAGTTCCCGGTTTAGCAGGTATTTGCCATTGATCAAGAACAACGCCGCAAGCAGATAATGGTTGTAGCCTTCCAGATCAAAGTGCACGAGAGTTGTAAGGTCGCGCCCAGTCTGAATGAAGTGACGCGAACCATAATTCGGGCTGGTACGCGGAACATCGCATCCGCGGTGGACCGTCTTCCAATCCGCAAAAGTCGTCATGTAATCCTGGAGAGGCACTGACGCTACTCGCGCGTCCAGAGTCTGTGCGCCGTAATGCGTGGATTGCAAAAGAAACTGCGATACGTAAGGTCCAGCAGTGCAGCCTGGATAATTATCACGGAACAGGTTATGTGGCGTAACCGGAGTGGGTCCCTTGTAATCCGTTCCGAAACGGTTAAGGTCGTTTGCCGCGTCAATAGCCGTTTGATTGTTCGGATAGTCACTAAAGGGCACGTCACGCAGTAATGCTGCCCAGTACACTTCCACAGCCTCTGCTGCTTGCTGCCTGCTGGCGAACGTTGGCGGTTTAGGAAAGCCGACGCCGGAGCCGGGGACTGCCTGGATCTGATGAGAATCCTGTCCTTCCAGATCGTAGGCATAGCCCCCCAACGGATTTACCAGGCGTCGTTGACTGGAAACGGTGCCGCAGCCGAACGTTCCATTTGTAGCCAGAGCTTCGAACGCCGCAAAGGTCCCTGTGCTGATGGCGCTTAGCAGATTGGCATACGCGGTGTTATTAGCTTCACCCGTGGTGGCGTCCTGGGCCAGACCTTTGGTGAAATTGGCGAAGTGATGGTGACCTGCATACAAACTTTCATCACCATTGTCTGGGTGAGTCGGGATTGGCTGGTTACGTTCAGACTGCGCCGGTTCGGTACGGTTCTCCAGCGCCGCATCGGCGCGCGTTACTCCATCCTGTGGTCCTATGTCCGTCGCGGAAACTCGTGTGCTTCTTGACGCGATGACAATTGGCTCCAGACCAATCAGGCCCGCGGCGACCCCGACTGCGGCGGCCCCTTTGAGGAATGATCTGCGTCCGGCCTTTGATTTTTGTTCTGGTTCGCTGCCGGAATCATCCGCTTTCCCATTCTTTGCTTCTAATTTATCGCTCATCGTTCTCTCCTGTCGCGCCCTGCGCTTTTTTGCCGCAGAGCGGGACGGAGTTGATCACGTGAGTTGCTGGATATCCAATACTTGTTTCCTATATCGTTCGCATAGGCATTTACGATGGCTTTTGGGAAGTATTAGGCAACAACTTGCGGCGGCCGAGTGGGGCCCATAAAAGTTCAGAAACTAGCAGTAAGTCGCATTGCATAGCTCCGCGGGGGAGCGATGCCGGTACCCGAAAAAAGCCCAGCAAAATTGATTAGATTAAGCCGGTTGTTTATGTTCTGGACTTGGGCCTGAACGCTCATTGAGATTCTGTCCCGTTTGAGGAGATCGGCGCCTCCGGCTACATTGAGAGAGAGCGAGGGCCGAACTCGTCCGCGGTCGAGATTTACTCGGTTCACGATTGCATCGCCAAACTGCTGCAGGGCCTGTTCCCGCGTACCATCGAATTCGGTAGGCAATCCACTTCCGTAGAATCCGGTTGAAGCAAACCAAAGCCGGTGCGTCAACTGGTAGCGTGCGCCTGCACTCACAGTATTTCGTTGGTCCTGCGTGATTGGAAAGCGCGTGGAATTCAATGCTGTACCTGCGTCGTTTCCCAGGAACACGCCTCCGGTAACAGGGGTATAGCCGAACCCCACAAGATACGAATAGCTCAGCCAGGCAGAAAGACGACCCCAATGCGGGATCTCCAACTTTGATTCGGCCCCATATATGGTTGCCTTATGAAATGCTATTGGAACACTGACGCCTGTATTAAGCAGCACATCATCGTCGGGAAAATTGTCAATCGTGCGACGATAGTAGTTCGCTTCCACTCGCAGCTTGCTCAAGAAATTCTTCGTCAGTCCGGCTTCATAGAAATTCCCTCTTGAAGGTCTCAGGGGTACGCGCAACACCTGCGGGTTTAAAGCAATGACTGCGGACGAACTGGCAAGAAGAAGATTCTCGAATGCCGGAGTCTGAAAGGCCCGGTCATAGGACACATGAAAAATGGTCCCAGCGCGCGGCCAATACCACGCAACGCCAAGGCGAGGACTAATACCGCTATCTTCCACCAGGAGTTGATAATGGTCCCAACGCACGCCGAGGCTCAAGGTCCAATGTCCCATATATACAAGATCTTGTGCATACAGCGACTGTTCCCGGTCAACAGCTTTTCCGGCAAAGCTGAAGGATACTGGAGTTCCATCATCGAACTGCGAAAAGTCAGTGATTACATCCGAAAACAGCTCATGGACATGACCGTAGCTTACCTCCGCGCCTGCTTTCATTTCGTGAGTTCCATGGTGCGCTGCGATACTCGTTTTCAAATATCCTTCACGAAACCCGCGATCTTGGTCAACAATAATGGGCGTGGAGAGGCTATTTGATGTCAGACGCGAAGAAACGTCCCGTGACATCACATGTAGATCGCCCAAAAAGTCAGTGGAGAAGAGGTGCTGATAGGAAAAGCTCCCCATTGTTTCGGAGTTGCTCCGAGATTGCATTTGACCGGCGAGCTGCTGATCGAGATCATTGGGCACCTGAAAAACTGCTTGTGCGCGGCGTATGGTTAAGCCGAGACGATCATGGTTACTGAAATCACGTTCATAGCGGGAGGAGAACGCATTCGAATCTGAGTGATTATTGAAGTTGTCGAGCGATGGAGGATCGAAGTAGCGATCGCTCCTGGCCGCTCCCCCGCTGAAGGCCAGAGTGTTGTTTCCCTGTTTGTATTGTGCTGCCAGGTGCAAATCGCCGGTTCCGAAACTGCCACTCGACCCGGTCACTTTTCCGTGTAACCCAGGTATTTCGTCTCGTATGGTTGAAATCTCGACCACTCCTCCCAATTTTTTTCCATACTCAGCGGGAAAACTTGCCGTCAGGATGGCCATCGATTGAACATCGTCCGTTTCAATTTCGGGTGCAAAAGCCGCGGACCGATTATCAGTCAAAGGAATACCATCCACCACATACTGGGTGCTTTGCTCAGAGCCGCGCGGATGTAAAGTGCCGTTGGATTCAAGCAGCCAACCCGGCTGGGTGTTTAGAAGATCAATCAACGAACGACCGGGCATTCCTACCTGAGCATGTTGAATCGTGTCCTGCCCAATCCGGTTGATTGTGCCGGCGCGATGCGGGTCAACCAGGGTATCGGCGTCGGTAACTTCCACCACGGTCTGGTTCGACGCAATGGCAAGCTTCACCTCGAACTCCAGGGGAAATGCCGATCGAATCTCAACTAGAGCAGAATATGTGCGGAAACTCTTTTGCCTGACTTGAATTCGGTAAATACCGAACGGCAGCATTTTGGCTTCCAGTATCCCTCCGACGTCCGTCGAATATGCGCGCTGGACTTGATTCGCTTCGCAGACTAGCTCAACTACGCTCCGCAGCCCCAGGCCCGCAGGGTCCACCACTCTCACCCTCAACTCTCCAGTGTTGCTTTGCGCGCTCAGGCACGTGGACAGGCACAAGAACAGCGCCACGAGAAGGACCTGGCTCCTGAGTACCTGCTGCACCTGACAGTTCTTGTTGAGCTGTTGTTTCCAGATAAACGCCACAGCCATAGCCCTCATTACTTCATGGCACATCATGCGACCGATACGTAATAAAAAACAACAGAAATAGCGAGCTATAGGAAACAAGTATTGCATAGGGAAAATGCGGGAACAAAGCCTTAATACATACAGCAATCAGAGCCACATAGCGATCTTAGGATGTTGAATAGTCAGACCGGATAATATCCGAGATAGGAAAGAAGTATTGGCAGAGCTTTGCGCATGCATGAGACAACATCCGGCATATGGCAAACGATGCCAGAAGCAATGCTGCGGGTGCGGTGGCACAAAACGTCAAAGCTAGCGACTGGCTAAACAACATCACACAAAAATCTCATGGTCTACTTCCAGTCGTATTTGTGGAAGATCACTGAATCCAGCAAACAGTCATAACAGGAGCTAGTTAGAGCAGGCAGCTCAGAAAAGGGGGAATGCGTCAATGAAAGGTTTGAGAACCGTTAATTTCGTTTTAACGCTGCTGGTTTTGGCAGCCGCAACATCGTCATGGGCAGCGGAACCGCCAAAGGCAGCCGAGCCCGCCAAAACAGCCAAAACGGTCAAAGGCACTAAGGCAATAACTGCAACGGCTGCCGTTATCACGCCCACCACCCTGGACTGGCCGCATTACGGGAACCAGTACAACAATCAGCGGTTTCAGAATGTAGACCAGATCAACCCGTCCAATGTCGGCAGCTTGAAAGTAGCATGGGTATTTCATACCGGCGTTGTGGATGACAACTCAACCTTGGAAGTCACGCCCATTGTGATCAATGGTGTCATGTATGCGACTACCGGCCACGATGATGTGTTTGCCCTCAATGCGGTCAACGGTGCCCAAATGTGGGCCTACCATCCAGTGGATCAGGCGCCGCCACCGACATTTCCGCTATGTTGCGGCCGCAATAACCGCGGTGTAGCAGTCGGCAAGGGCAAGGTATTTCTTGGAAGGCTTGACAACAGTGTAGTTGCGTTGAACCAGGCTACTGGCACGGTGGCCTGGCAGGTGAAGCTGGCGGATTCTGCCCAAGGTTATTCCATCACCATGGCCCCGCAATTCGTCACCACCAGCTTGCATCCGAACGGTCTGATCATCATCAGCCTTTCCGGCGGTGAATACGAGGCGCGCGGACAGGTTTTCGCTCTCAATGCCTCAAACGGCACGATTGTCTGGATGTTCTTCACCACACAAGGTCCGAATACGTGGGGTGGAAATGCTTACCTGACGGGCGGCGCATTCCAGTGGAATACACCTTCAATTGATACTACTTTAGGACTGGTTTACTTGAATACCGGAAACGCAGCTCCTGATGTTCTGGGCCAAAATCGTCCGGGAATCAACTTGTATTCATGCTCGTTGGTGGCCCTGAACCTGGACACTGGAAATCTCATCTGGTTTTTTCAGGAGGTACATCACGACCTCTGGGATTACGACGCGGCGCAAACCACGGTGCTCTTCGACCTGACGCGAAATGGGACTACTACTCCCGCTATTGCCCACACCGGCAAGAACGGCGAACTGTATATTCTCGACCGTCGCAACGGTACGCCCATCTACCCTGTTACTGAGGTTCCTGTCCCGACAACAAATCCGCCCTACCAGAATGCATTTCCGACGCAGCCGCATTCTGCTGTCGCCCATTTGACTCCCTTCAATTGCATCAAACCCAATACCAGCGGGATCCCTTGTCCCCCCCGTTATACGCCGCCTTCGGAAGTAGTGGAACTGCAACAACCCGGCGCCCAGGGAGGCGGAGAGTGGGTGGCTGCGGCTTACAGCCCGCGCACTCACTTCCTCTACAGCCCTGTACGCTACGAACCGACCAGCTATGTCACACATCCTGACAATAATGAGCCGACGCCGATTCCGGGGCAGATTCCCCCGGAGTTTGTCGGATCTGATTTTGGCAGATCCCTACTCACGACTAATCCTTTTGGCATCTTCGGCGCAACTGATACCACCACAGGGCAGATCGCGTGGGAAAATGACACGAAGGATCTGGCAACATCGGACATGACTGTTACCGGTGACCTGGTGTGGTATGGCCAGGACAACGGCAACCTGAATGCCGCGAACGCAGCCACTGGGCAGATACTTTTTACCTTTAACGCCAACACCGTTCCCGGAGCCGGAGGAGCGAACGCCGGCGCGATAGCCTACGTTGTGAATGGCAAAGAGTACATCGCTTATGCTTTTGGCGGCAACGTCCTGGAACGCGCCAATCAACAAGTTGATCTGCCGGGAGATGCGATCATCGCGTTTACCCTGCCATAACCCTTGAAGAGGCAGCCGCGAAAACGGCTGCCTCTTTAACCACGGGCATATCATCATGCGAAAATTATTATTTCTTCTGCTGCTGCTGTTATCGCTTTCGTTTGCAGGTTCCGGTCAATTATCACCTGGATATGACTGGACCAACTGGAACTTTCTCATAGGAGAATGGCTGACTGGCAGTAGCAATGGCCTCGGCACAACCGGCACAGGCTGGATTAGTTTCAGTACGGATCTAGGTGGAAAGATCCTGGTACGCAAGAACCATGCTGAATACCCTGCACACAAAGCAAAGCCCGGCGCCGTTCACGATGACCTGACGATTGTCTATTGGGACGGTGGAATCAGAAAGGCTTTCTACGATGACAACGATGGACACGTGGTCCACTACGATGTGACGGTTTCACCCGATAAAAAGAAAATCATTTTCGAAAGCGAAAAGAATGCTCCTGGTCAGCACTACCGTCTGACCTATGAAGCAATTCAAACTGATCTCCTCAAGCTCACTTATGAGAATGCCCCTGCAAACAAGCCCGATCAGTTCTTGCTCTACACAGAAGCGCTTGCACACAGGAAGAGTCCAGCCGTGGCGGCAACTTCAAAACAGCCTTAAGAGAAGCTTCAGCGTGGGATAGGTTCCATACGACCGGAAAATTGGCCCCAGGCTGCGGCGGAATGGGCTGAGAAAATGCAGGAGCAAAGGCTGAATACATACGCAATCAGAGCCACATAGAGATCTTAAGGCCTGAATAATCAGGCCGGGTTATTCCTGAGATAGGAAAGAAGTATTGGAAGAGCCTTGCGCATGCATGAGACAACATCCGGCATGATGCTAGAAAAATACAACTAGTCGTCGTTTCCGTCTAATCTACGAGCTGATCCAACCCGATCTTGTCAACTTGTTTTTGAGACCCCCAGACAAGATAATCCCGACCAGTTCGCACTTTATGTCGAGGCCCTGGCACACAGAAAGGCAGGATAGATCGCGAGTCCTAGGGTCTTAAGCTCCATCCGGATGGAGCATGAAAGCTTTAATCCGTGTTAACCGAGCGTGGTCGCTCGCGTTCAAACCCAGCTTGTGGTGCCCTGACAAGCCCGGCCTTCCGGAGATGCACATCAACAGATCCGGCCGCGCGAACCTCGTTCGGCAGCCAAAACTGAGAAAGAGGAATATGTCAATGAAAGTTAACAGAGGCGTTTATTTTATACTTGCGTTGGTTTTCGCAACCACAGCTTTCTGGCTGTTGCCAACGGCGCGGTACGGCGTCGAAGCGCAGGTTCCCACCAACCTTGATTGGCCAAACTATGGCAATGATCTGGGCAACAATCGGTTCCAGAATGTAAGCCAGATCACCACTAAGAATGTCAAAAATCTGCAAGTCGCTTGGGTGTTTCACACTGGTGTTCTTGATCAGTTCGCGACGCTACAAGTCTCACCCGTTGTGGTCAACGGGAGTATGTTCATCACAGACGGCCATGATGATGTTTTTGCGTTGAATGCCGCCACCGGCGCTCAGCTATGGGCTTACAAGCCGCTTGACAATGGTGAACTGCCGGCACTGGAAACCCTACCCCTTTGCTGCGGCAGGAATAATAAGGGAGTGGCCGTCGGAAACGGTAACGTATATTACGGTCGCTTTGATGATGTGGCCGTGGCGCTCAATTCTCAGACCGGCGCTGTCGTATGGAAAACCACGCTGGCCGATTTTCATCAGGGATACGCTATCGTTAGCGCGCCGCAGTTTGTTACCAGCGCCCAGTTTCCCCATGGCCTGGTGATTATTAGCCTCGCGGGCGGAGAATACGAGGCCCGAGGACAGGTTTTTGCTCTTGATTCCGGTACCGGCGCAATCGTCTGGAAGACCTTTACCACACAGGGGCCGGACACCTGGGGCGGCAATGCCTTTCTTACTGGAGGAGCCACCGTATGGGATGTTCCATCCATCGATCCGGTGTTGGGACTGATTTACGTCAACACCGGAAACGCTGCTCCTGACGTTCTCGGCCAGAACCGCCCCGGCAACAATAATTTCACGGCTTCTATCGTGGCAATGGATGTAAATACCGGAGCTATTAAATGGACCTTCCAAGAGGTACACCATGATATTTGGGACTATGACGCTGCCCAGAGCTCGGTGTTATTCAACCTGGTTAGGAACGGTGTAAGCATTCCTGCGATAGGCCACTGTAACAAAAGCGGCCAATACTTTATTCTTGACCGGCGTAACGGCACTCCACTCTACGCAGTTACTGAGCGGCCCGTGCCGACCGACCCCGGATTTCAGCATGCGTCGCCAACTCAGCCGTTTTCCGCGGTAGAACCCCTTACGCCACTCACTTTTGTCCGTCCGAATGATACGGGTTTCCCGGCGGCCCCGCAATTCACGCCGCCGCAGCAAACCACATTCGTCATGGTGCCCGGCAACGATGGCGGTTGCGAGTGGGCCCCGGCAGCCTTCAGCCCGCGCACCAACTTCGTTTACTACGGCACCCGCTACCAGCCCACTACGTTCCATACGGTGCCGAATAACACGTCCACTGTTCCCGTCGCCGGAACGGATGTTCCAGAGGACCAGGGGTCATCGTTCGCCACACCTCCAACTTCGGGAACGCATGCCTTTGGAATATTCGGCGCTACCGACACTACAACCGGCAAAGTGGTATGGAAGCTGGAAGTGGATCAGCCGGCGAAATCAGGCATCGTTGTAGCCGGGGATGTGGCATTCTTTGGGGAGAGCAACGGGAAATTCCATGCGGTTAACGCCGCTACGGGAACTGTTCTGTTTACCTTTGATGCGCCGGCACAAATCGCCAATGCTGGCGGTTCTAACGCCGGCCCCATAGCATATGTAATCAACGGCCAGGAATTCATTGCCAATCCTTTTGGAGGTAATCTTCTGGACCGTCTTCACTTCCCGCCGGATCCGGTCGGCGATGCGATTGTGGCATTCACCCTTCCACAATAGTAAGTAAATTTTGCAGCATAATTTTGAGGGCAGACGCGCGAGTGGCTGCCCTCAACCATTTAGTCCTGATTCCTAATGAATGCTCAACATTTATTTTATCTTCACCAATCATGTTGGTTTTAATTTACCTATAGGAAACAAATATAGGTTAATTCCTGATAGGAAATAAATATCGCTGCAAAGTTGTTTCGTCTTTGTCGTCATATCTAACACAAAAAGAGAGACATGTATCTTGCATTCGCAAGAGCGGTAGCAAATTACACATCGGGATAGGAAACAAATATTGGAATATGGTTCCCTTCGCATGAGAAAACTTTCACCGCATCTGAAGTCAGCTGCGCACTGCGGCCTGCAAGCCGATTCGCATCAGTTAGGGGCAAATCTTGATTCAGCAATCAACATCACGAACTCTTCCGGATTTCACATCCGGGAGATGTACACCAACCAAGATTGAGCCCGCGCGGATCATGGTTCCGCAGCCAGCTCAGAAAAGGGGAATGCGTCAATGAAAGCTATGAAAAGAGTTTATTTCGTTTTAGCGCTGCTGATCCTGGCAGCCGCAACATCATCGTGGGCAGTGAATCCGCCCAAAGCCAAAGCAGCCAAGGCTGTCAAAACAACTGCGGCAGTCAAACCAGCGGCATTGCAGACTACTGCAGCAGTACCAGTCACGCTCGATTGGCCTACATATGGCAATCAATTCGACAACGCCCGTTTCCAGAACGTGGACCAGATCAATACTCACAACGCAAAGAACCTGACCGTGGCCTGGGTGTTTCATACCGGAGTGCTTGATCAATTTGCGACCTTGCAACTCTCGCCCATTGTCATCAACGGTGTCATGTACGCCATAGACGGGCACGATAATGTGTTTGCGATCAATGCGGCCAACGGAGCTCAGGTATGGGCTTTTCGTCCCACTGACATGCCTCCTATCGAAAGTCTGCCGCTCTGCTGCGGACGAAACAACCGGGGCGTAGCGGTTGGAGGCGGCAGAGTTTATTTCGGCCGGCTGGACAACGTTGTGATGGCCCTCAATCAAGCGACAGGCGCAGTATTGTGGAGGAAGACCCTGGCCGCTACAGATAAATATTCCATTACCGATGGCGCGCAATTTGTTACAACTGCGCAACATCCGAATGGTCTCGTGGTGATCGCCATTCAGGGCGGCGAGTATGAAGCGCGCGGTCAGGTTTTCGCCCTGGATGCAACCAGCGGAAACATAGTTTGGCAGTTCTTCACTGCGCAGGGACCGGATACCTGGGGTGGAAACGCCTTTCTAACGGGCGGAGGGATGGTATGGAATCCGGTGACGGTGGATCCCTCTTTGGGTCTTTTGTATTTTGCTACCGGCAATGCTGCTCCTGATGTCCTGGGGCAGAATCGGCCGGGAAACAATCTGTTCACCGCTTCCGTTGTTGCCTTAAACATTGATACCGGCAACCTTGCCTGGTTTTTCCAGGAAACGCACCATGACATTTGGGATTATGATTCCACTTCAACCGCGGTACTGTTCAACGTCACCAAAGGTGGCGTGACCACTCCTGCTATCGGACACTGCAGCAAGAACGGCGGATACTACATTCTGGATCGCCGCAACGGCACACCGTTGTTCACCGTGACCGAGACGGCAGTTCCAACAGCTCCGGGCTACCAGAATGCGTCGCCTACACAGCCAATTTCAACCGGGGTTGAGACTTTAACGCCGCTGACCTTCGTTCGTCCTAACACCAGTGGAATACCATCTGCGCCGCAATGGACGCCGCCTAGTCAGCAGGAAGTACTGATCCAGCCCGGCTCACAAGGATCATGCGAGTGGCCGCCCGCGGCCTTTAGTCCGCGCACGAATCTGGTTTACTATGGAGCGCGTTATCAACCAACCAGCTACCTGACCAAGCCGAACAATACTGATACAGTACCTGGAGGGCCCGGCTCAACTCCGCCTCAAATCGTTGGCTCTTCGTTTGGCAGATCACCAGCAGGAATTAACGCCTTCGGCATTTTCGGAGGAACGAATGTCAATACAGGCAAAGTAGCTTGGAAGAATACCACTGTCCAGCCTGCAACATCGGGACTGCTGGTGGCCGGCGACGTCCTGTTCTATGGTGAAGACAATGGTGTTTTCCACGGCGTGAATGCAGCCACTGGCGCCAGCCTCTTCACTTTTGACGGAACTTCCATTCCAAACGCCGGCGGCGCCAATGGAGGTCCTATCGCGTACGTGGTCAATTCGACCGAGTACATTGTCATGCCGTTTGGCGGAAATGCTCTGGAACGGCAAAACTTCCCACCAGATCCGGTAGGCGACGCGATCGTTGCGTTCAAACTGCCGTAGCACCCAATGGTGCACCGACTCCGGCCGCGACAACCAACGCGGCCGGAGTGAAGCTTTTCCAGGTAGAGAGTTACACCAGCTGTGAACCTCTGCGGACGCTTGCAGATCTCCCGCCCTTATCTGTCTCTTCCGTTGAATTTGGAACGGCGATTGTGTTTCCTGTTGACACGTCGGAGCGTTCTTATCTCCGCTTTTCAAAGTATTCAATTTGCGGGAGCGGCTACCTTCGATGAAGGTTTAATGTTCGCTCGAAACAAGCTTTCGACGACTAGCGTCACGATTGCGCAAGTCATGCCCGCCACGGTAAGCACTGTGGAAACTCTCGCGTGTCTGGTTGCGAATCCCAGAGCGAACGCGCCCACGGGCATCAATCCCATAAAAGCCATTGAGAACAATGCCATGATGCGTCCACGGATCCACTCCGGCGCATCCTCCTGGAGAAGTATGTTGCTGGCCGCATTTTGAAACGTAATGCAAAATCCAAGAACGATCAGAAGGATTTCTGCAACCCACATATGGGTGGACCACGCCAACAGAACAAGCGCCACTCCTGATCCGGCGGTCATTGCGGGAAGCAGTGAACCTAAGCGGTTATTCGAAGATCGAAAAAGCAACATCAGAGCAGCGGCGAGCGCACCGATTCCTGGAGCACCCATAAGCAGCCCCAATCCTTTCGCTTGTTCATGAAAGTTTTGTCGGGTCAGGACCGGGATGAAGGTTGAGTGTTGTGCGCCAAGGAAGCTGACAACTGAAAGCAGCAGAAGGATCCGCCCTAAAGCCGGCTGTTTCCACACGTAATAAAGCCCATCCATCACGCCTGCGGCATGATCTTTGATTGGCTCATTGTGGTGATGCAGGTCTTTTTTTATCCGCAAGAGTGCCAGAGCGACGGCTAAAAAGCTGAATGAATTCAGAAAAATGCACCAGCTTTCTCCCACGCTGGAAATCAATATGCCGGCGACAAGGGGGCCTATCATTCGGGCAAGGTGAAAGCTCAAAGAGTTCAGAATGATCGCATATCGAAGCTGTTCTTTTCCGACAAGATCACAAAGAAAACTTTGACGTGCCGGTAAATCGAGCGCATAAACGATTCCGCTTGCCGCCACCAGACTCAGGGGCCAAAAGACATCCGTTTTGTGAAGTAGCACTGCAGCGGCCAAACTCAAAGTTACTGCGAACGATGTGGACTGCGTGCATAGTAGTAGGCGACGCCTATCCAGCCGGTCGGCCAAACTTCCCGCTACCGGGGACAGTAGTAAAACCGGTATCTGATTTAGAAAAACGAGAATCGCAACAATGTACGCGGAGCCACTCAAGCGGTAAAGCAGCCATCCCAGGGCAGTCAACTGCATCCAACTCCCCATTACCGAGAGTGTCTGCACCGTAAGGAACAAACGAAAGCTGCGGTTGCTTAAAACTCGAAATGAAGTGAGCATATGGTTTTTGTCGGCGTGACAATATCACTGATTCTTGAGTCTAAAAGGAATTGTATCTTGGGTTTTAGGGGAACAATTCGCGGACAACAAAATAGCCTTGCGAACTCGAAGACGCATAGGAAAGAAGTATTGGAACCGATAAAGGGTACGTGAGATAACACAAGCTAATTCACTGGAGGTAATATCCATGACCTGGACGAAGCCGAGCTTTCAAGAAATGAAACTGAACTGTGAAATCAACTCTTACGGAACCGCTGAACTCTAGTTGCCGGGATGCAAATCAAAGTCCTTGGATCTGCTGCCGGGGGCGGCTTTCCGCAGTGGAATTGCTCGTGCCGAAACTGTACGTTAGTACGCAAGGGGATATTTCCGGGAAAAGTCCGCACCCAGGCGCAGATAGCCGTAAGCGCAGACAACCGATCGTGGTTCCTGCTGGGTGCATGTCCTGATCTTCGGGCGCAAATTGAAGTCTCTCCTGAACTGCATCCGAGAGACGGTCTGCGTCAATCACCGATTGCAGGTGTAGTGTTATCCAGCGGTGATCTTGATCATGTTCTTGGGTTGCTGTTGTTACGCGAGTTGCAGCCGCTCCGCGTCTACGCGACACCCTCGATTCAACGTCTTCTTCGTGAGGACAATTCAATGTTCGCCATGTTAAACCGGGTTTCTGACCAGGCGCTTTGGAGTGATATTATTCCCGCCGAGACGTTTGCACTAGCTTCCTCAGCCGGCGAGTCTTGCGGGCTGAAGTGCGAGCCTATCCCGCTATCATCCCGCTATCCCGCGTACACGAGGCGACGCCGGGCAGCGGAATTTGCACCCTGTGAAGCGTTGCTCGGACTCATTATCGAGGACAAATCAGGAAATCGGTTTGCCTATATGCCGGCCATGTCTCAGGTGGACGATGGTCTTCTGCAAGTGCTCGAATCCACCGATCTTTTGTTTTTCGACGGCACGTTTTGGCAAGACGATGAATTGATCAAGATACAAGGCAGTGGACAGACCGCAGGCGAGATGGGACACATACCCGTATCGTCAGAGCGAGGAAGCCTGCATCGCCTTGCGGCTTTGCGGCGCCCCCGCAAGATATTCATCCACATCAACAATACCAACCCGATGCTCGACGAATCCAGCGCGGAGTTCAGCGAGATTCAGAAAGCTGGTTGGGAATTAGCGGAAGACGGATGGAACATACAGCTATAACCGAAAGAGTTGACGATGTCTTGCTTGCTCCGGGTGAGTTGCGCGCGCGGATGCTGAAAATTGGCGAGCAGCACTATCACCATCGCCATCCTTTCCATCTCATGATGCATGAGGGCCGCCTGACTCGTGGGCAATTGCAAGCGTGGGCATTGAATCGTTATTACTACCAGAGCAAGATTCCCATCAAAGACGCCATCATTCTCTCACGCAGTGACGATGTCAACTTTCGCCTGGCGTGGCGCAAACGAATAATCGATCATGATGGCAATGGCGCAAATAGTGGTGGCATTGAGCGATGGGTCAAGTTGGCCGAAGCCACCGGGCTGGAGGGCGCGAAGGTAATGACCGGCGATGCTGTTTTGCCGGCTACACGGTATGCAGTCAACGAATATCTGCATCTCGTGGAGAAGCGTACTTTGCTGGAGGCTGTAGCTTCGTCATTGACTGAAATGTTTTCCCGTGACCTGATCGCCTTGAGGATCGATCGTCTGCGCGTCCATTATCCATGGTTATCTGGAGGCTTGGATTATTTTCAGATGCGTCTGTCCCAGGCTCCGGAGGATGCACAGTTCGCGTTCCAGTATGTGTGTGAACATGCGCAAAGCCGCCTGCAGCAGGAACTGGCTATTCGCGCTCTGCGCGATAAATGCGATATATTGTGGGCCCAGTTAGACGCGCTTTATTTCGCCTACGTGCAGCCCGGCTGGCCTCCCATGGGCGCTTTTTCCATTCAGGAGTGTGCTCATGGCTCAGCCGATTGATCAAAGCCGCCCCCGCCTTGCTTCCGGATGTCGGTGGGGTATCAGCACAGACGAAGCAGTCATCCTTTTTCCCGAAGGCGCCATTCGCCTGGAAGGTCCAAGCAGACAAATTCTTGAACGGTGTGACGGACAGCGTACCTTCCAAGAAATCGTGCAAGCACTACAAATGGTCTATACAGGCGCAGGTTCCACAGAAATCAAGGAAGATATCGGCGACTTTCTTGAACAATTGAAGCTACAACGGATTGTGGACTACTGATGAACCCGAACCCGCTCGCGCTTATCGCTGAACTCACTTACCGCTGTCCGTTGCGCTGCGTCTACTGCTCCAATCCTCTTCATATGCCTGACAGCAAATCAGAATTATCAACAGAGGAGTGGCTCCGGGTCTTTGAGGAAGCGGGAAAAATGGGCGTTCTGCATCTCCATTTGACCGGAGGTGAACCGCTCAGCCGGCCAGATCTCACACAACTTATAGTGGGCGCTCGTTCTTCAGGCCTCTATACAAACCTGATCACTTCTGGGATCGGTCTTTCGGAAATCGGACTGAAAGCGTTGCTTCAGGCTGGTCTCGACCATATTCAACTCAGCTTTCAGGATTCAATCGCGGAACGCGCCAAGTCGATTTCGGGAGTACCTGTGCATGAATTCAAGACGAAGCTGGCACGGCTCATTCGCAAGCATTCAATCGCATTCACAATAAATCTCGTGGTACACCGCCAGAATCTGGACCATCTGGAGGAGATGATCGCCTTTGTGGAGGATCTGGCGCCAGATCGTATGGAGATTGCTCATGCGCAATACTATGGCTGGGCCTTGCAAAACCGCACCGCGCTGTTGCCAAGCCGGGAACAATTGGAGAGATCCTTATTATTGATTGCAGCCGCGCAAAAACGTCTAGAAGGCCGGATTCGCGTTGATTCCGTCATCCCCGACTACTATGCGCGCTTTCCCAAGCCTTGCATGGGTGGATGGGGACGCGGTCTGATGCTCATTGATCCGACCGGCAAAGTCCTCCCTTGCCATGCAGCGGGAGTGATTCCCGGACTACAGTTCGACAATGTTAGGCACAACTCGCTTACTTGGATTTGGCAGGAGTCCTCGGCGTTTCAGCACTTTCGTGGCGAGGAATGGATGGATTCTCCTTGTCGCAGCTGTGAACGGAGAATGCAGGATTTCGGCGGCTGCCGTTGTCAGGCTTTGCTCTTGACAGGAAACGCCGGTGCTACAGATCCCGTTTGCTCATTGTCTCCGCAACGCCACCTGGTTGACAGCATCCTTTCGGCGGCGAATGCGGCCGATACTTCTACGGAAACATTCAATCAGGGAAGCACCAGCTCCTGGGTTTACCGAATGAATCCAAATCCCTAATGAAAGATGCGAACCTCAACACCTTTCACAGCCGCTGTTCGAGCAATAAAGAATATCGATTGCACCGAGATCGATGATTGTTGATCAGATCTTCTGCCTGGCTCATAGAAATCTCGACTAGGCACTGCGCGGGGCATGCGTGAGGCTTCCATTTCATTGTGGTCACCATCAAATCACATTAAACAGAGGAGGCTCTAGATGGAAAAGTTATGGAATAAGGATGAGCCAAGGCGGCTTCGCGGCGTTCTTGCGGGAGCTGCCGGTGGGTTTCTTGCAGCATGGGCGATGAATCAATTTCAGCTTCTATGGAGTAAGGCTTCGGAAGAATTGCAATCAGACACGGAGCGCGAGAAGGAGCGCAACAGCCAACGCCAGGAAAAGAGCTCGGAAGAAAGTGAAGATGCGACAGTGAAAGCCGCACAGGAACTAACCCGTGCCACGCTCGGGCGAGATCTTGATACGGAAGAGAAGAAGAAGGCTGGGCCGGCGATACACTATGCGTTTGGCACTCTGGCCGGTGCGGTCTACGGATTGTCAGTAGAGTTTTTGCCGGTCGCGCGTGTCGGATTTGGAAGCTTATTCGGCGCGGTCTTGTTCTTGATTGCTGATGAAATAGCGGTTCCGGCGCTTGGTCTCGCCCCCAAACCGACAGAGTCTCCACTCTCATCGCATGTTTACGGATTATCGTCTCACTTTGTTTACGGCATTGCTACCGAAACGGTGCGAAAGGGTGTGCGATTAGTCGCATGAGTGTCAGGCTGCCGATAGTTGTTAATCGGGCGCTATTGCAACTCTTGAGCGGCTACGCAACAGCGCTCGCCTGTAATGAGGGTTTGGTCTGTGCAGCTACAGCGTAATCGGTAGCCAATACTTACAAATAGCCCTCATGATGAATGGGTGTGCGTAAAAGAGATGCTTCACCACAACTTACTTTTGCACTTTTCGCGACATAGGTAAATCCAATGGATCCATCAGCGTAGACTAACGGTGCTGTGACAACTTGCATTCCATATCCCACATCTCTAGAAAGGAACATCGCACGATTCAGGATTCAGCCGTAGTTCTTCCCCTGACTCCAGCTCAACCTGATCTCCCAGTTGTCCTGAAAATCAACACGTGCGGTGCGCGGACCAAGGAGACTCCCAATGAAGAAACGAACGATCCCACTCTTCAGCCTCCTATTCGGCTACGCCAACTTTGTGTCTTTTCGCAGATTGAGTGCAGCTCAGATCGTAAATGTTACTTGCCGGCATATCCACATGGTCAAACCCTATGTTGCCAGCGGACCATGATCCAGTAAATCCCACTGTTATCCACCGCCATAATGTGAATGCATTCGCGCGAAGGAAAAATCAGGCTGGTACTTAACGAACATTATCCGCAAACTGAAGATAGAGGGGAATTAATAGAAAGAGGAAGTCAATCATGAAAAGCAGAAGTCTCATTGTTACAGCGCTCTTTGTGATAATGGCCGCGACGTGCGTCCCCGGTCAGCAGCCCACACCAATTCGCGCGCAATCCGGCGCCAAATCCAATCCTGCACCCGCTTCCGGTTCTGGCCCATTCGACAAAGTTTGGAGCGTCGCGCTCAATCAGTTCGATCAAAGCGACCAATGGGGACAGTCGATAACCCAACTCACGAACGGCACACTGGTCGCAGCCGGGGCCGATGGCGGTTATCAGCGGAATAGTTGCCGTGGCTTTTTCGGAGGCGCATGGGTAATCGCTGTCACGCCCGGCGGAAATAATGTCTTTCAAAACTTGTACTCCGATTGCGCCAACGCCGACCAGTGGGCCAATTTTGTAAGAGCCACGCCTGACGGAGGTTTTATCCTTTCCGGTGAGGACGATTCCATGCCTTTCTGCCAGCCTTGCGCCTGGCTGGCCAAATTTACGAGCTCCGGCACAATTGTCTGGCAAGAGGATCTCACGAGCTTTTTCGGCTCAGGAGTCAGCGTCACGCCAACCTCAGACGGCGGGTACATTACCGCCGGATTCGGGCAGCCCAATGCATCGTCGGCGATCAACGGCCTGATCATGAAGCTCTCCGGCACCGGAGCGTCGCAGTGGAGTAAATTGTTTACCGAGACCGCCGGCTCATTCGCCGGTGCTGTTGTCAACAACAGCGGCGGGTTGAATTTCAATTCGATAGTTCCAACGGCTGATGGGGGCTACATGCTTTCGGGCGTAGCCGATGCGCAGTTTTCTTCAGGATTCGCCCACGTCCTTGTGCTCATGAAAATTGCTTCCGCCGGAAGCGTGCAATGGTCGCGTGCTTATTACAGCCCCACATGGGGTAGTTGGGATCCCGGGTCGGGCCTCCAGTATCCAGTTTCTCCCACGCCTGATGGCGGCGCCACTGTTTCAGGAACGGTTCAAACGTTGGGAAGCCCGTTCGAAACCTTGTTCTTGCTAATGCATGTGGACTCCAAAGGCAACGTAATCTGGCAAAAAGGTTACGGCGGAGCCAACGGAGGATTCAACCGTACGGACGCAGTTAGTGCCGCTCCCACGTCTGATGGCGGTTTCATTCTCGCAGGCTATAGCGACCTTTTCTTGCAGGAATGGGACGGGTGGCTGGTAAAGACCGATACCTTTGGGAACATCCAATGGCAAAATCTGTACTCCGGCACCGAGCCGACTGGATTCAATGCCGTCATCCTGAACGACGTCATTCAGACGGCTGATGGGGGTTACGCGGCAGCCGGTGCTTCTTACGTGGGAAGCCTGAGCTTCGGCGGCCCCGGGTTCCACATTCTGAAAACCGACGCGCAGGGAAATGTCGGCACATGTACGTCATGCTCACAGCCGACGCATACCAGCGTGCAGCCATTGGATATGGAGGCGCATGATGCGATTTTTAATCAGGCCAATCCGGCGCTTGTCTTTACGACGGTGAACATGAAGGCAAAAGCGACATCGGTCACTCCGAAATCGCTCTTCCCGTAATGCCAACATCAAAAACAATGCATCTGACCTCGGCCGGCGTGTAGAAGGATATAATTCCGTCCCTGGCCACCATCTTTCAAGCATTTACAGGCCAGCAAAAATGAAGTTGGTCAGCAATTCCTAATCAGCTATTTTCAGAGAGTCGGTGGCCGCGATTCACATCGCCGTCGGTTTTTTATTTGGGCGAGACAAGTTGCGCCGGAGTTGCGGCCCCCGGATTTACAGTTGACGCGTTTGGCGTTTGGGTTCCCGTCGGGACGCCTTGGGGAACAATCGAATTTGATGATTGCGGGGTACGCAGAATTGGGCCAGCCGTTCTGCCGGTAGGACCAAAAAACTGCTCATTGAGTTCCGGATGTATGCTCCCAGTGACGGCCTTAAGCGCGATTTCCATATTCTTCTGGTGAAGGTCGCGGACAATTTCTCCTTTCACCTGTTCGAGCGGAATGGTATCGCGGCTGCGAAGCTTATAAATATTCATGCCGGACAGTTCACTCTCAAGCTTGGTGACTTCACCTGGCTTTAAAGCGACGACATCTTTTTCAATTCCCGCAGGAAGGCCGCCTTTGCGTTTCATCCCAAGATCAGTCTTTGGAGGAGATGGAAGGGAGAGAGTTTTATAGACTTCATCCTGAAGTTTTTGTGTTTCTTCACCCCGGGCTGCGCGATCGTGAATATCATTGGCCAACTGCTGGAACTTCTTCTGATACTCTGCGCGCGCGGCGGGCGTGCGATTGGGGTTGACTGAGGGAATAATGATGCGCTCAACTTTGAAGGAATCGTATTTGGCAATGTTTTCCTTGTAGTAGGCCTCAATCTCTTCCTGCGGCGGGTTGCTGTACTTTTCTTCAAGGGAATGACGGTAGGAATCAGCCAGCGCTCGGATGCGGGCAATCCTAAGCAATTCCTGGTAGCGCGGATCATTTTCCGCGCCGGCCTTTTCACCTTCACTGGCCAGGGCCAGCAACTGGGAATAGCTTTCCGCAAAACTCCGCATCGCCGCCGGGTTGGAGATTTGCGCCGCAATATTCATCCCGGAGAGCATGCGGTTGAACTGCTCTTTGGTGATCACGGTCTGGCAAGAATCGGATTTGGCAGGGCCATTTTTGGCGGACACTGTGTCCTTTGGGCAAACGCCATGGATTGTCACCACAGGGGCATTTGGGGCAACGTTGTCGGGATTAAATTGCTGTTGTCCCACAGTCGGCGCGGGCGGCTGCATAAGCGGCGCATGAGAAGATGTGCCCGGTGTCTGGGCGAACGCACAAGTTCCAGCCAGAAGAGTAGTTATGAAAATTCGGATCATGAATGACGAGACCTTCCTCAGCAATGGTGGCAAGAAATTTGGGGGAGATGCGATATCCTACCATATCTTGTTTTTTGATGGCACACCTTTCCTTCTATCCCCATGAGCTTATAAGGCGATCACCTGATGCAATAGCGCCACGGCGAGTGCTTTACGAGGATTTAGCAGCGGAGCAATGCGAATTTTTCACTCAGCCAAACTGCTAGAGAAGTGATACAAACATCAGGAAGACCACGGAGGTCGATGATTACCCATGAAATGTTTATTTTTACGCGCAATTTTTCCTGCTCTATTGCTTTGCCAACTTGCCGTCGCACAGCAAAACGTGCGCACCGTATTCCTGGTGCGACACGCGGAGAAAGCGTCCGCTGCCGCGGATGCGCCGCTGAGTCCTGAAGGGCAAAAGCGGGCAGAATGCCTGGCGTCCACTCTTAAGGACGCGGGCATAAAACAGATCTATGTCACGGACGCAACGCGCACCCAGCAAACAGCGGCACCACTGGCCAAAGCGCTAAAGATTAAGCCAACAATTCTTCCGGCCAAAGACCCCAACGCGTTGATCAAGAACCTGGTTTATACCGGCGGCGGAAACATTCTTGTGGTGGGACACAGTGACACAGTGCCCTTTGTGATCGCCCGGCTTCAGGGTGGAACAGTGGCGCCCATCGGCGAAAATGAATACGACCGACTGTTCGTGATGACGATTGCGGAAGCTGCCGGAATGCCGGCCTCGACCTTGCACTATTGCAGCGCTGGAACTCCCGCCAAGGCCACGCCGACATCGGCGCATCCGGCCAAGAAGTCACCGACGAAAAAGATGTACTGAGTTCTTACCACGGAAATACAGGGCGGGTCCGATGCGGCCCGCCCTGCTTTATTTGTAGCCTCAAGGGTCCTTTGACCCCTAATCATTGCTGGTTTCGAATAAGAGAGTTGACGAAGTGGGGTAAATATATCGTTAAACGAGATTAAGTCTTTTTAGAGATAAGAAGGTACGCTGGGCAGGTTGCGTAGTTTCTGTGGAAAGCATTTCACAGAATCGGCAATTGCTAGAACAAAAGACTGCCGGGATGTGATTGCATCCCGGCAGTCCCTTGATTGTTATCTTACGGAGATAGTCAGAGTGGACGAGTTAGGCAGAGTATCCGTGCCTCCTGGACCAAAGCTGACCGTGCCGAATACCTTGAACACCGCTTTGGACGTGCCCGCTGCCGGTTGCACATTCTGAGTGATGATCATGGTTTGCGGCGGTTTAGCGCCACCCTTAGTGGATCCGCCAAGGGCCGCGTTTGGATTAACCAAATTCGCCGTGACAGAGCAAACGAACTGCGTCCCCGTGACGCCACTTACGGTTGCCGCTGTACCAGCGCCACAAACAGCCGTGCCTCCGTTGTTCACGGTCACACTCGGCGGATTTGGACCATTGATGGTCAATCCGTTTGGAATGAAGATCGTGAAAACAACATTTGGAGCGGCTGTGAAGGACGTGTTGGAGATGGTCCAGATGATGTTGCCTGCCTGACCCACGTTGGGAGTGGGATTCTGAAGATTTCCCGCCACGGAGACAGGCGCCGAGATACTGGAAACAACGGGCAACGGCACGGTGGTTGTCAGGCTGGTAGTTGCATTTGCCAGCAGCGTACCCGCCTGGTCCGTTCCGCTTGCGACCACGGTGTTGAGAATAGCCTGATTCTGGACTTGCACGGTCACGGTCATGGTTGTCGAAGATCCGGCATTCAGGATTCCCTGATTGCAGGAAACGCTGATGACGCCAGCGCCGCCCGACGTGCATGTACCCTGGCTGGTCTGAGCCACCAGAATGTTAGAGAGCGGCAAACCGGTAACTGTCCCGGAACCGCTGGTTGCAGCAACCCCCGCCTGAGCATATGTAAACGTGGTGGCTGTTGGAACATCCTGGATGGTGAAAGTTCCGTTGAAGGATGGATCGGTGACACCGGCAATCGTGATGCTTTGGCCGATATTCAATCCGTGTGAAGTATTCGTGGTAATGGTAACGATGCCCGTTGCCACATTGCGCGATGCGCCGCCAGCAACAATCGTGGCGCGAATCGGGGACAAAGTGTGGGTGACCGACACGTTAGCAGGGAAGTTCGACGTTGCAGTAATCGGATTTGTAACGGTGATCGTATAAATGGCCTGCGCCGGAGTAGTGGAAACCGACGAAGGACCGCTCATTGTCACGTTCAAAACCGGCACATGCGCGGCTGACGGGACCACCGCGTTCGAAGGCGCAGAAGGCAGACTTGCACCGGCAAGATTAACCGCCTGGACCGTAAACGTATAGCTCACGCCGTTCGTCAAACCACCGACCAACGCCGTGCCGAAGTTTCCGCTGGCTGGCGGCGGAATGCTGACCGTGACTCCACCAGGACTCGACGTCACTAAATAACTAGTGATCGGCGCGCCTTGCGGAGGCGGAGAAACCGTAAAGGTTACAGAAGCCTGCGTATCGCCAGCGAGGGCGGAGACACCTGTAGGCGGCGCAGGAATTGCGATGCCCGGAGGAATAACCGGAGCGCTGGGAGCCGATAACGGGCTGGTGCCGGACGCATTCGTAGCTGTGACAGTAAAGGTGTATGAGGTGCCATTCACCAATCCACCGATTAAAACGGAGGTCGGCGGGAAAAGTGATCCAGCAACTGGGACCACCGACACTGGAGCAACAGCAGGGCCGGCAGTGCTGGTAAATACGGTATAGCTGTTGACCGGTTGATTTGACTGCGCCGGGCTCCAGTTCACGGTGACTGCATTATTGCTGGCAACACCAAAAACGTTTTGCGGAGCGCCCGGTGCCGCCGTAGCCGGAGGAGTCGGGCAGTTCAAAGGCGTGAAACCAGGTCCCGGAGGTAGAGCGGGTGCGGTGCCCTGGCAGCTCTGGAACCACATGCCCTTGGCCAGGACGCCGCCACCAGTGTAATCGTCGGCGCTGTAGGCCACGACGTTGGCGGGATCGCTCGGATCAACAGCAATTCCACTGAGGATAGTAGGTGGAGGATTTGAACCGGCAATCGGATCGAACGTCCCCATGAACGTCCCGTCGAGTGTCGTATTGGCCATGGTTGCATCTGCGGCAGAGGCATTGCCCAGCCAGGCGACATTATCTGGAGGCGCAGGCGGAGCAGGCGGCACCGTCGGCGCTTCTTGAAGAGCAATATAGACGTTATTGCCATTGATAGCCGGATAATACTGGTCACTCATCACGGCAACCGCGGCAGCACCCACTGGACCCGCACCCAGGACGTTAATTACATCGGTCGGGGCGGTGCAAATCCCGTGCGGAGGAACCATGCAGATTGTGTCCGCGTTCTTGATGAAGAATGGTGACGTGCCGTCCGCTCCCCAGAGATCATGGCCAATAAAGGCGAGACCGGATGATTTCTTGCTGATCGTAACCACGGGGACGATGAACTGGTCGCATGTGCCAAAGCCGGTTTCAGAAGCAGTGCCCGGCTGGTTGAAGCGAACGATTGTAGCGCCCTTCTTGAAACCGACCCACAGGTTGCCCAAAGGATCGAGAACGGTCGAGCTAGGAGTTCCAGGGTTTCCAGGAATATCGCAGCCGGTAGTTCCACCGCCGAAGCGTGCGCCGGTAGTGCTGCCACCCATAACGAAAAGGCTGGCGAAGTTCAGGAATCCGTGGCCGCCGTCACCGCTGGCCAGGTATCCGATCCGCATAATGCCCTGAGAAGCCCGTTGTTCATCCGCGAAATAGAGGTAGTTTGTGGCTACCGTCGGATTCGCGGGGTCAAGGAAGTGCGGGGTGGGATCAAACTGCATGGGTCCGCCCGTAATGGAAGCGCCATTGATTTTGAACGGGCAAGTTTGCAAATTGATGGCGTAAGGGCCAGGTGAATCCAGGTCCGGATCAATGCGGCAGATGCCTGAGGTTGCATCATCCACCCATAAATGGCGGAACTGCGCGCCGGTAGCAGGGTTGATGGCGGTGCCATTCAGAACGATGCCGCCCAAAGGAGCGGTAACTGCAGCCGCTGTGTTGTTCTGCGGGTTCGGTACGCCGAGATATTGGATCGTCGTGGAAGGTGGCGTGACAAGGGTTTGGGCGCCCGCCGTGACAACGGCGAGCATCAGAATTGTTACCAGACAGAACAAATTGCGCGCTGAGAGTGTTTGAACGCAGTTTTTGCCCTGGGCAGCTGTAGTCCGTGTGGAGGAGCTCATTTTTTTCGCCTTTTGTCCCGGAGCTTAGCCCCAGGATCTTCCTTGCTTTTTTATGTGCAAGGTTTCATCCGTACTGAACAAGACGGCCGCAGCCGCGAGCTACTGCTCGCGGATCACGATCGTCACGATTCCTCACCCGAGTCCAGTCTCGCAAACACCGGAAGCGCGAGCCGTGCTCATTAAACAGGCGAAGATTCGCCAATTAGTGTTCTCAGTTTTAGGCCTTAGGAATTAGATCGACATTGGAGAATCATTAAAGTTTTTAATCTTGAGCGTTTCCGTAGTGTTTGCACGTGTTTGCGGCCGTGATGGGGTGCAGAGCTTTGCCTACTTATCTGCAAAAAAAAGGCCGCCGAATTTTCCCGGAAGCCTTCGCTCGAGAATTGGTATCGCAGCTACGGATAGAAGACGTAAAAAGGGGGACGGCAGCATGCCATCCCCTTTTTGCTGTTGGACCGTTAGTTGAGTCTGAACTGGAAGGGTATTGAAGTACCGTCATTCAGGTTGATGGTGTAAGCGTAAGTGTTACCGGCACTCAGATTGCTGGTGGAGAGAACGAACTGCCAGCCCGCGGAGCCCGCACCGTTCAGCAGCGTGCCGCCCACGAATGCAAACGGACCACCCTGCGGAGCCGGAGTGCTGGCCGGAACACCATTGATCGACGAAAGAGTGAAGTTGGAGATTACAGTGCTGGAGACAGCAACTCCCTTAGCATCGCAAACCCGGAACTGCACTGGGACCGTCGGCGTTGTAGCTTTTGTGAATTGCGTGGTGCCGTTGGTCGCAATCGGCGCCAGGATCTGGTGACCCGGACCATTGGAGCAAGTCCCGACCGCAGCGTACGTCACGGTTTCCACACCGGTGTTCACAAAACTGATCGTGTAGTTGGTTGAGCTTTGTCCGGAGCAACTGAGCGTATGCGTGCCAATGGTGCTGCCGTTGGAGGTGCAATTCAGCGTGCCAGTCAGGTTTGCTGGACCCTGGCCAAGAACAAAGCCGCTATAGGTGGCGCTGGCGGCAATCGTGCCGTTTAATACCACGGCTTGATTATTCGACGTGATGCTAAGCGACACCGCCGTGATCGAGAGCGTGCCAGCGGCCGTGGTCAGATTGTAATTTCCGCTGAGAGCTGCCGGTGAGAATGAAACTGCCGGAGTAATGGCAAATGTTCCCACATTACTCGTTTGCGTGGCCGTGGTGCTGTAAGCGGCGGTAATGTTCTCACCATTTTTGATGCCGGTGATCACGCCGGTGAGGGTTGGATTGGCTGAGCCGAAGGGCCGCGAGAAGCTGTTTGCGGTCACCGAGAGCGGCGCTTTGTTGACGGTAAGCGAACCATTCTTGCTGGTCACCGTGTAATTGCCCAGTTTGCTTGTGGGATCAACAAGTACCGGGACCGTAACATAGGTCGCGGGGACGCTGGTCGCCGTGGGGCTGGCAATCGTCGCCGTAATGTTGTCGTTGTTCTTGAGTCCGGTGATCGTGCTGGGGGGATTAGGATCGCCATACAAGCGGCTTCCGCTGGGTCCTGTCACTGAAAGCGGAGCCGGGGTAATTGTCAACACGCCACCTTTGACGGTAATTGAATAATCAATCGCTTTGGCTCCGCTGACCACAGGCACAATGGGATAAGTTCCCACCGGGCTGGTGACGTCAGCAGAGGTAAACGTCAAAGTTAAAACGTCACCGTTCTTTAATCCGACAAATGTTCCGGTGAAATTCGGGTTGGCGTTGCCATATGCACGGCTGGCATTCGCCACCGTGAAAGTGAGCGGCGAAGGATTGATGGTGAGAACACCATTGATCGATGTGACGGCATAATTGCCGAGCTTGAGCCCCGGATCCACCAGCGCCGGAATAATCGGGTACGGTCCCACATCGCTCAATACGGTTGCCGGGCTGGAGTATGTGGCAGTGATGGCGTCAGCATTCTTGATGCCCACGATCGTTCCTGTGAACACAGGGTTCGGATTGCCATACAGTCGCGTAGCGTCTGCCGCGGTCATTGTTAGCGGAGCCTGGGTGATGGTGAGCACTCCGTCTGTTTTAGTTACGGTGTAATTGCTCAGCTTATGTGTGAAGTCAATCAAGTTGGCCACAATGGGATAAGTCCCCACCGGACTGGCTGCATTGGCAACACTGGTATAAGTCGCGGTGATGCTGTCGCCGTTCTTGATGCCCACGATTGAGCCGGTAAAGACGGGATTCGGATCGCCATAAACGCGGCTGGCATTGTCAGCGGTCACACTCAGCGGCGCCGGGGTGATCGTGAGAATTCCAGTGGTAAGTATCAGGTTGTAATTACCGAGCACTCCAGCGGGATCGATATACGTTGGAACAATGGGATACGTTCCCACTGGACTGCCGGCTGCGGCCGGGCTGCTGTAAGTTGCGGTGATTACGTCCGCGCCCCGCAGGCCGGTAATTGTGCCGGTGAATAGTGGGTTAGGATCTCCGTAAATACGTGTCGCGCTGTCGATCACCACGGTCAGCGGGGGCTTATTGACGACGAGCGTCCCATCGAAAGTCACAAATGTATAGTTGGCAGCGGCGAGAGTTCCCACTGGGCAGTGAATCGCATAGCGCCCGGCTGGAGTACTTGAATCGGTTGGAACAACCGTGTTGCAAGTTGTGGACCCACTGACAACGGCCGCTGTGTCACCGTTCAAGAACCCGGTAATCGCGTATGTGAATGGCGGATTTGGGTCAAGATAGAGTTTGGCTACGGTCGCAGCCACAACGGTCAGAACCGCGCGGTTCACCGTGAGTGGTCCGGAGCCGCTGCTGGCCGTGAAAAGCGTATCGCCGGCAAAGCTTGCGCTGATTGCGCCGGCATACGATCCCAGCGAAATTCCCGCAATACTTGTGCTGAGGAAAGCCTGGCCAGCGTTATTGGTTAGGGCTGTGCCTACAGTCGTTCCGTTTAGAGCGAAGGTTACGGTCTTCCCGGAAATCAGGCCGCCATTGGACGTCTTCTGCAGAGTGGCGCTCAGGACTGCAAACCCTCCATAGGGTGCAGTGGCTGGCGAGACGGTTAGTGTGGAAGGCCCGGCCTGGGCTGTGATCGCAATGGTTGCCGTGGCTGAATTGTTCGTCGGATCGGGATCGACCGCCGATTTGTTTCCAACGCTCACGGTGTTGCTGAGCGAAGCGCCATTCAGCAAGCTGGCGCTGGTGGCGGCAACAATGGTTATGGTTTCAGATTCACCGCTGGCCAGCGAAGCATACGTTACCGTATGCGGATTCAACTGTGGGCTGTTGTTGCAAACGCCGCCGCCGGTGGAAGCGCAGGAAACAATTAAAGTTCCAGCAGGGAGATTGTCAACGATGGTGGCCGACGTGGGATCCGGACCATTATTGGTTACGACAATCGTGTATGTGACGTTAGACCCTGATTCAACCGAGGCTGGCGCGGCAGTTTGCGTAAGCGCAAGATCGGCGCTCATGCAACTCCGCGGCGGATAAGCTGCTATACCCTGAATTTCACTGACGCGGTCCACTGGGACATTGCTCAGGCCTTTCAATCCGCCCGTGCCGTTGATGCTGAAAACGGCGACGCCGAAATTCTCGTCGGCCGCATAAAGGAACGATCCTGAGGCGTCAGTGGCAAGCCCGGTGGGCACGTGAACAGAAGTGACGCCGCCAAAACTGCCAATGGTCTTCAAACTTCCGTCGGCTACAACGCTTGAAGAATTGATCTTGTTGTTGAACTGATCACTGGTGAAGAGCGTGGAATTGTCCGGGCTAAGGAGGACGACCTGCCCGTCAGTCCCGGCGCCCAGAAATGGGCTGCCGGCAAGCGGAGTCAAAGTACCATCAGCCGCCACCGACCATCCATCTGTGATGGTATTGGAAGCAAAGCTCGCCTCGCCGCCATAGAGGCGGTCGCCCGCGCAACTGAAGTCCAGTCCGGAAACCAATCCGGTACCGGCGCGAGGGAAGGGCGAACCAGCCGAGGCAGTCAGCGAACCATCAGCATTAATGCTGTAAACCGAGACGCTGCTTTCATTGCTTACGGCGAGAAGCTGCCCGTGAGCAGAAATTTTCATGCCGATTGTCGGAGAGCAGCAGTTCGCGGTAGTTGGACCCGGCATGAGTGAACCACCGGCGCCAATCGCGAAGGTCTGTATCTGCCCGTTGCTGGAAGCCATCAGGAACGCGCCATCCGGCGTCGCGGCCAGTGATATACCCTGGCAGGCGTCGAGCGTGAGCCCGCTTGGCACCGGGGAACCAGCGGCTGCAGTGAGAGCACCTGTCGCAGGATCAACCTGAAACACGCTGATCGTCTGGTCGCCACTGTTGGATACAAACAAAAGATTCTGGGGCGCGCTGATGGTGATCCTGTCCAGCCCAATGCATGTGGTGGTGGCGCCAATGCCGCCGGTGGAATATGGAGAGCCGGGTACCGCTGTCAAAGCGCCGGTGGAGGACACGGCAAAACCGGCAATGCTGTTGGCCACGTCCTGGTTATTGACGTAGACATAGTTGCCTTGCGCATGCAGCGCCATAGGCGACAGCAATAGAAGGACCAGCAAAAATGCCGGAATCAGCCGCAGCGCGGCTTGAGAAAAGTCTGTTGAGTTGGTGGCCAGGAAAAGTGGACGGAAAGTTAAACCGTTGCTGCTGTGGGGCATTTCATCCTCCGGAAGGTGTGCCACGACCTGATCGAAACTTCTGCTTCACGCAGTCCCGGTTTTCGTCGGACGTGTGCACACTTGTCACCCTGCGTAAAGGTCATTGCCGATACGCATGGGGCGTTGCATCGCGATGCACCCTTCGCGCGTTTATGGAAATACGAGTGAGCAGACAGGAACCCATAAGGCCCTGCTGATCTCTCGTGCATTTGCCCGCGCGCAAATGGACACCACGGCTCGCTGCCCGGAAGAACAGCAAGAACTTACCTGAGATTTATTAACTACTTGAGACTTCTTATGGGGTCCGCCGGGAAGATGACGCGCCGGCACGCGCAGAGGTTCTCGCTAGTTTCGAGCCTGGGGAGAAGCCACTTAGTTACTTTGGTAACCCTGATTTGAGAAGATCATGGGCGCGGCTGATTAGGACTGGAATAGGAGACAATTAAAAAAGTTAATGAGGATATATTTATTATCCTCGAAGTGACTCGCAACGCAATTGATTTGGAGGATTCCAGGGCCAGCTGAGATTCAGCTGGCCCTGGCTTTTTCGTTTACTGCAGCGTCAAGGTCCCGTTAATCAACGTTACCGCGTAGTTTCCAAGCGCGGGGCTAGCATCAGCGGCGGGGATGATCGGGTACTGTCCAGCGGGGCTGGTGTTATCAGCCGTGGTGCTGTAGGACGCCGTGATTACGTCTGAGTTCTTCAATCCGGCGATTGTCCCGGTGAAGGTTGGGAACGGGCCGCCGACTAGTGCAGTAGCGTCATTGGCCTGAATGGTCAGCGGCGCCGGGTTTACGGTCAACGTCGCAGTATTGGATGTTACTGCGTAGTTGCCTATCTTGCCGTCAGGGTCGTTGAACCCTGCCACGATGGCATACGTTCCCACAGGGCTGGTCGGATCGGCAGTTGTGGTCGGCGCCAAAGTGATGTTGTCATTGTTGCGAATTCCACCGATAGAGCCGGTGAAGACTGGATTCGGATCGCCGTACAGGCGAGTTGCATTGGCCAGGGTCACCGACAATGGCTGTGGGGTTACTGTCAGCGTGCCCGTGGCATTGACGGTGTAGTTACCGAGCTTTCCAGCCGGATCACTAAAGACTGGAAGGATCGGGTAAGTTCCCACCGCGCTGTTCAAGTCCGCAGGGCTGGCGAAGGTCGCGCTGATGGGGTCATTGTTCTTCAAGCCGCTGATGCTTCCACTGAGACTGGGGTTAGCGTGCCCATAGACGCGGGAGGTGCTGGTGGCAGCCGCAGTCAATGGAGCAGGACTTACAGTTAGCGTACCGTTGCTTGAGATGACCGAGTAATTCGATAGCTTAGCAGCCGGGTCCGACAGTGTTGCAACGATAGGATAGGCTCCTACTGAGCTGGCAGCAGTCGCGGCGCTGGAGAAGCTCGCCGTGATGTTGTCACCGTTCTTAACGCCAGTCAGTGTGCCGGTGAATGCCGGGTTGGGATCTCCATACACCCTGCTGGCATTAGCAGCTATCACGCTGAGCGGCGCCGGAGCGACCGTAAGAACGCCATTGTTAACCGTGAGAGCATAGTTGCTTAGCCTGCCGGCCGGGTCAGACAGAGTCGGAATGATTGCATAGTTTCCGACCGGACTGGTTGGATCGGCAGCAGCGGAGAACGTAGCTCCAATATTGTCTCCATTCTTCAAGCCGGTGATCGCGCCAGTGAATGCCGGATTCGGATCACCATAGAGGCGGCTGGCATTTGCTGCAGATACAAGCAACGGAGCTGGGCTGATTACCAACGTGCCATTGTTGATAACCACGTTGTAGTTCGCCAGAGCGCCAGTTCCGTTATCCGAGACCGCTGCTGCGATTGGATACGTTCCAGGTGCGCTGGTTGAAGTTGCCGCGGTGCTGAAGCTGGCCGTAATGTTGTCGCCGTTCTTTATTCCCGCAATCGTCCCGCTCAGAGCAGGAACCGCATCGCCATAAACCATACTGGCGTTGGCAGCGGTGACGGTCAGCGTGGCCGGAGTAATGGTCAGCGTGGCGTTCGTGATTGTCACGCTGTAGTTGCCCAGCTTATTGGCTGGATCACTCAAAGAGGCAGTGATCGGATATGTTCCAGGCGCGCTGCTAGCGGTTGCCGTGGTGCTGTAAACAGCGGTGATGTTATCGCCGTTCTTCACGCCGCTAAGCGTTCCGCTCAGGTTGTTGGGATCGCCAAAAGCGCGGGTGGAATTCGCCGCAACCACGCTCAACGGCGCTTGCGTTACCGTAAGCGTGCCGTTGGTTGAAGTTACGGTATAGTTCCCCAGCTTGTTGGTGGGATCAACCAACGTGGGCACGATTGGATACGTTCCCACGGCAGCCGTCGGACCGGCGCTGGTTGCGCTGAAGGTGATGTTGTCACCGTTCACGAGTCCAGCAATCGTTCCGGTAAACGCCGGGTTGGGATCGCCATAAACGCGGCTCGCGTTGTTGGCGGTCACAGTCAGCGGCACTTGTGTGATCGTCAAAGTGCCATTCGTGAGCGACACAGCGTAATTGCTGAGTTTGTTCGTCGGATCACTCAATACCGGCGTGATCGCGTAGCTGCCGACATTGCTGGTGGTTGGATCAGCCACGGTCGTGAAGCTCGCCGTGATGTTGTCCCCGTTCTTCAGGCCAGTGATAGTCCCTGTGAAGGCCGGATTTGCGGCCCCATAGGCGCGGGTGGCACTAGCCGCCAGCACTGAAAGTGGAGCTGCGTTCACGGTGAGAACACCGTTGTTGAGGACCACCGTGTAATTGCCGGCTTGGTTGTTAGGATCCACCAGTGCCGGAACGATTGCATATGTTCCTGGCGCGCTTGTGGCTACCGCTACGCTGGAGAACGTCGCCGTGATGTTATCGCCGTTCTTCAGGCCCGTGATCGTTCCGGTGAAGGCCGGGTTCGGATCACCATAGAACCGGCTGGCATTGGCTGCCGTCACAGTGAGTACAGCGTTGGTAATTGTTAGTGTGCCATTGGTTGACGTTACTATGTAATTGCCAAGCTTTCCGGTTGGGTCTGCCAGGGCCGGAGTTATGGGATAAGCTCCCACCGGGCTGGCGGCCGTGGCCGTAGTGCTATAGGAAGCGGTGATGTTGTCATTATTCTTGATGCCGGCAAGTGTGCCCGTGAAGACTGGGTTTGGATCACCGAAGCCACGGGTGGCACTGGCCGCGGTAACGGTCAGCGGGGCCGGAGTTATCGTCAGCGTGCCGTTGGTGGAAGTTACTGTGTAATTGCCCAGCTTCCCGGTTGGATCAACCAGTGCCGGAGTGATGGGATAGGTCCCCACCGGGCTGGTTGGGTCGGCCGTGGTGGAATAGGCGGCGGTGATGTTGTCGCTGTTCTTGATTCCTGTGATCGTGCCGGTGAATGCGGGATTCGGATCGCCATAGAGACGGGTCGCGTTATTTGCAGTCACTGTCAACGCGGCCGGCGTCACCGTCAGATTGCCACTCACGAAGGTAAACGAGTAATTAGCTGCAGAGAGCGTGCCAGTTGTGCAGGTGATCGGATACGTACCCACAGCGGCGGTCGGAGCGGCGCTGGTGCAGCTTGGGCTTCCGCTCACAACCGCAGCAGTTTCGCCGTTGACAAAACCAGTGATGTTGAAAGCAAAGGCCGTATTCGGATCGCCATAAATCCGCGTTGCATCTGCCGAGGTCACAGTCAACACCGCGGGATTCACGGTGAAGTCTGCGCTACCTGAGGCGGCTTTGTTCGTGGAATCACCGGCGAAGCTGGCGGTTACGCCCGCAGGATACGATCCAGCGGCGATGCCCACCAGGCTTGCAGGAAGTGACGCTAATCCGGTTGCGTCGGTTACGGCGCTTCCAATGGACGTGCCATTCAACGAGAAGCTGACGGTCTTGCCGGCCAGAGGACCGGTTGGGATGGTCAGGGTTGCTGAAAGCGTGGTGCTTCCGCCGTAGGTTCCGCTGGCAGGAGCCACCGCCAAGCTCGTAATGGCGAGCTGTGTAACCGTCACCGTGGCGCTGGCCGAATTGTTAGCAGCGTTCGCGTCAACCGCTGAGCTGTTGCTGATGGTTACGGTGTTATTGGTGACTGTACCGTCAGGAATTGAGAGGCCCGCCTGGGCAACAATTGTCAGGGTTTGGGTTTCGCCGCTTTGCAGCAAGTAATAGCTCGCTGCTGCGGAGTTGGTGATGCAGGCGCCATTTCCGGTTGCCGCACAAGAGACAAGAGTGAAGCCGGAAGGCAAGCTGTCAGTAACAGTTGCAGCCGCCGGATCAACGCCATTGTTCGTCAGCGTAATGGTATAGGTCACGTTCTGGCCGCCCTGCACGCTAGACGGTGAGGCTGAAATCGCGACGCTCAGATCTGCGTTGCTGGTCATGCGCGGCGGATATGCAACCAGGTCTTGCACCTGGCCTGCGTTTGCAATCGCCACATCTCCAAGCTGTGCAAGCGAGCCCGAGCCATTGATGCTGAAGACGGCCACGCCGAAGGTATCGTCAGCCACAAAGAGCAGGCTGCCGGATCGGTCTGTTGCCATGCCTACAGGAGCGTGCAGTGAAGCTGCGCCGCCAAAGCTGCCGATGCTGCTCAGGCTGCCGCCAACACCCACGCCGTATGAGCTGACGCTGTTGCTGCCCTGGTTGCTGGCGAACAGGAAGCTGTCATTCGGGCTGAACAGGACAACGTTGGAGTTAATCGCGGTGGTGCTGAACGGGCTGCCCGCAACTGATGAGAGCACGCCGTTAGTGCCGATTGTCCATGCATCCGCAAAGCCGGCACTTGCGCTGGCTTCCGCGCCAAAGAGCAAGCCGCTGGCGGAGCTGAAGTCCAGACCCGCGAGCGATCCGGTCCCGGCCTCTGCGAAGGGCGATCCAGCGATCGCGGTCAGCGACCCATCAGGATTGATGGAGAACACTGAGACGCTGGCGCCGTTTGACACTGCCAGAAGCTGTCCGTTGGCTGAAATCTTCATGCTGGCGTTCGGCACAACCGGGTTAGCCGCGGTGGAAAGTGATGTAAGCACACCACCCGCGCCGATGCTGAAGGTAGTGATCTGGCCATTGCTTGAGGCCATCAGGAACCGTCCGTCAGGCGTGGCGCTCAGGGAAATTCCGGAGCACGCGTCGAGCGTGAGACCAGAAGCGAACGGTGAACCGGCAGCCGCCGTCAATGCGCCGCTTGTTGGATCAATCTGGAATGCGCTGATGGTCTGATCGCCTCCGTTGGAAACAAACAGCAGGTTATTACCCGCGTTTAGAGCCAAGCGATTCACAGAAGAGCAAGCTGCATTCGCGCCGAGTCCGCCGGTTGCAACAGGCGAGCCAGCCAGAGCGGTCAGTGAGCCGTCTACGGCCACCGAGTAGCTGGCAATGCTGTTGCCGGTTGCGGCCTGGTTATTCACGAAGAGGAAGTTTGCCGTGGGCGCAGGATTTACAGTCAACGTGCCATCGGTGGACGTGACAGTGTAATTGCCGAGCTTGCCGGCAGCATCAACCAGCGCCGGAGTAATCGGATAGGCTCCCGCAGCGCTGGTCGCTGTAGCTGTGGTTGAGTACGTTGCCGTGATCGGGTCGCTGTTCTTGATCCCCGTAATGATTCCGCTGAACGGCGGGTTGGGCGTTCCAAACAGACGGCTGGCGTTGGCCGCAGTCACGCTCAAAGGAGCAGGGTTGACGGTTAACGTGCCGTTGTTGATGGTCACGGCGTAATTGCCGAGCTTGTTTGTCGGATCGACCAGCGTTGCCACGATGGGATAGGTTCCAATCGGGCTCGTTGGATCGGCCGTGGTGCTCACGCTGGCTGTGATCGGGTCGCCATTCTTGATCCCGACAATCGTTACGCTGAGCGCGGGATTCGCGTCACCATAGAGGCGGCTCACGCTAACCGCAGTTACTGTCAGCGGCGCTGGATTTACAGTGAGGACGCCGTTGTTGCTCACGACAACATAGTTCGCCAACGCGCCAGTGCCGTTGTCTGACAGTGTAGGAACGATGGCATACGTTCCCACTGGACTGGTTGGATCAGCAACGCTCGAGTAAGTTGCGGTGATGTTGTCGCCGTTCTGGATTCCCTGGATTGTGCCAGTGAAGAGCGGGTTCGGATCGCCATAGAAGCGGCTGGCGTTATTGGCAGTGACGGTCAAAATTGCCGTCGTCACAGTCAGCGTGCCGTTATTGATGGTCACTGTGTAATTGCCCAGCTTGGCGGTCGGGTCAACCAGAGCAGGAATAATTGGATACGTTCCCGCCGGGCTGTTCGCCGTCGCCGGAGTGGAATAAGTCGCGGTGATGTTGTCACCGTTCTTAATTCCGACAATCGTGCCGGTGAACGCCGGATTCGGTGCGCCAAAGGCGCGGGTTGCGTTGTCAGCCGTTACGGTCAGCGGAGCAGGACTGACAGTGAGCGAACCGTTGTTCAACGTGACAACGTAATTAGCCAGTGCGCCGGTGCCATTGTCGCTGGGAGAAGGAATGATTGGATACGTTCCAATCGGGCTGGCAGGCGTTGCCGGCGTTGTGTAGATCGCCGTGATGTTATCGCCATTCTTGATTCCGGCAATCGTTCCGGTGAAGGCCGGATTCGGATCGCCATAGAGCCGCGCCGCATTGTTGGCCGTGATCACCAGGGCTGCCGGAGTGATCGTCAAAGTTCCATTGTTGATCGTGACAGCGTAATTGCCCACTACGTTATTGGGATCAACCAGGGTTGCCGTGATGGGATACGTTCCGACCGGGCTGAGCTGGGTTGCCGTGGTGCTGTAATTCGCGGTGATCACATCGCCGTTCTTCAGGCCAGTGATTGTTCCAGTAAATGTGGGATTCGGATCGCCATAAGCGCGCGATGCGTTATCCACGTTCACGGTCAAAGGCGCAGGATTAATTGTGAGAGTGCCGGGGACGAAGGCAAACACGTAATTCTGCGCGGAAAGCGTTCCCACGGTGCACGTAATCGGATAAGTGCCAACCGGGCTTGCCTGCGTGGCGGTGGTGGTGCAATCTGCTGCGCCGCTTACCACAGAGATATCGTCGCCATTAACAAAACCGGTAATCACATAAGTGAAAGCCGGATTAGGATCGCCATAGAGCCTGGACTGATTGTCAGCCGTGACGGTCAACTGGGCTTTGGTCACGATCAAATCACCCAGAGCGCTGCTGGCAGCAAAGCTGGCATCGCCGCCAAAGGTCACAGTGAAAGCCTGCGGATGTGTGCCGACTGTGGTGAAGCCCAGGGGGACGATGGCCGTGGCTACGCCGTTGGAGTCTGTTACCGCGTTATAAGTACTGTTGTTCTGGTTGAAGTTGAATCCAATTGTTTCATTCGGAATTGGTGTGCCGCCGCTGGTTTTCAGCGTGGCAGTCACGGTGGCATTTCCGCCGTAAGGGCCAGTGGCGGTCGGAACCGTCAGCGATGTCGCTGTCTGCGTGCCAATCGTGATGGTTACGCTGGGAGAATTATTGGTCGGATCCGGATCAACGGTGGATTTGTTGGTGATGTTCGCCGTGTTGATTACGACGGTCCCATTGGTCAGATTGCCTTTCGTCGTCGCATTCAGATTGAAGGTGCGTACGTCTTGCGGAGCCAGGGCAGGGAACGTGATCAACTGGGCCTGTGTGGCAGGCACACTCACGCTGCCGCCTCCGCTGATTGCGTTGGCCGCAGTCTGCTTATATGTGAATGTCGTCGGAGAAGGAACTGACGTCACCACGAACGCTCCGTTAAACGTGGTATTCGCTACGCCGCTGATAGTGGCTGTCTGGCCCACAAAAATTTGATGAGGCGCGGCGGTGGTAATGGTCACCACGTTGCCAGATCGATTTGCGCCGGTATTCGCGACGATTACCGGGTGGGGAGCGAAGTTAAAGAAGCTGCACGTCCCGGTGCCGCTGGTCACAAGGCAGGTTGCATTGTTGGCGCTTCCTCCGCCCGCCTTGTCAGAAGAGGGCACGTTGGGCGGTGCTGTGGCCGTTCCACCGCCGCTGACTGCATCTGGTAATCCGGTCTGCTGATAAGTAAATTTTGTCGGCGCAATCTGGGTGACGGCGACTCCAGGGGACGGTACGTTGAAACTTGGATTGCTTACGTTGGAAATCGTCAGAATCTCGCCCGCCGGGAGCTGGAACTGCTGGGTTGTTGTGATAGTGACGGTGCCGTTCAAACGCTGAGCGCCGTTCGTGGCGGCGATTGCAAGAGCTGGCGACGGGAACGACGAAGTTGTAAGCGCCTGCTGATAGGTGAAGCTGGTCGCAGTAGGGGTCGTAAGGACCTTGTAAACCCCGGTGAACGTAGGGTCAGTCAGGAAGAATCCGGACTGGATCGGGTTCGGTGTGCTGGGCGCGGGCACTGAGCTGATGGTGACGTTTTGGCCGGGCTGTAACAGGTGCGGGACTGTGGTTGTGATGGTGACAGTGCTAAGGCCGCTGGAAACGTCATTTGAGCGCGATGCGCCTGCCGGATTCACGATAGGAGCGCTTCCGCCCGCGCTGAGTGTTGGCGGGAATGTGTCCCCCACCACGGCAGATGAAATCGTGCTATCGCTCTGGTTCGTGATCTTGAGCTGATATTGGACCGGCGCACCCGCAGGGGCTGTAGGCGACAAAGCCGTCATCTCTAGCTTGAGGTCCGCCGTGGTGCAGCTGCGCGCGGGATAGGCCACCAAATCCTGAATTTCACCGGGGCGATTGATGGCAACATCACTCAATGCTGCAAGCACGCCGCCATTGCCGATCCTGAAAACCGCGACTCCGAAAGCGTCGTCGGCTACATAAAGGAAAGTGCCGGTAGCATCCGTGGCCATTCCGGCGGGAGTGTGCAGCTGTGTGCTGGTGCCGAATTTTCCAACGTTCACCAGGCTGCCATCAGGATTTACGGTGAAAGAGTTGACGCTGTTGGTGAACTGGTTGCTCTGGAAAAGCAAACTATTGTCCGGACTATATAAGACCATGTTGGAATTGTTTCCGGATGAAGTGAATGGCGTTCCAGGCACCGGAGTAAGCAGGCCGAGAGTGGGGCTGGCCGGCGCGTTATCGATTGTCCATGCATCTGCCAGTGCGGGACTGCCAATGGCCTCACCCGCGTAGAGGCGATCGGCGGCGCAGCTGAAATCCAAACCGGAAAGACTTCCCGAACCGGTTTTTGAAAATGGCGACCCCGGTACCGCCGTCAGTACGCCCGCGTTGATGGTGAACATCGAGACGTTGCTTTGATTTGAGATTGCCAGGAACTGGCCATTGGGAGAAACCACCATGCTGGCGTTAGGCGAACAGCAGTTCGGCGTAAGAGGCGTGGCCAACGGAGTCAGCGTCCCACCGGCGTTGATGGTAAAAGTTTCAATCTGGCCGTTACTTGAGGCAAACAGGAAATTGCCGTCCGGCGTTGCCGCCAGCGAAATGCCCTGGCATGAATCCAGCGTGAGCAACGTTGGAAAGGGCGAGCCGGCTACGCGCGTAAGTATGCCGGTGGCTGGATTAATCTGGAACGAGGTGATGGTGCGGTCGCCCGTATTGGCCACAAACATCAGATTATTAATCGGACTCAATGTGATCCGATTCAGGCCGTAGCACACGACGTTCGCGCCCGCTCCGCCGGTAGAAAAAGGCGAGCCGCTCAATTGCGTAAGCGCACCCGCGGCGGAGACCGAATAACCGGAGACCGCGTTGGCGGCCGCCTGGTTATTCACATAGACATAATTCCCCTGGGCCTGCGCGGCCAGAGGAGACAGGACCGCCATCACCAGCACTAACATGGCTAAAAGCCGGAGCAGTCCGGCGGGCTTGGTTCCTGTATTGATTCGCGTGGAAATTTGGGCGCGCATGGGTGTTGCCTCCAAAAGGGGGTGCAAAAACAGAAAGCCTTGTTGAAACTGCTTTAGGGATTGGAGCCCGGAAGGGACTTTCCTCTTACCCTGATAATTCGTGTTGCGATACTCGTAAAGCGATACTTAATCCCGGGCATTAAGGGCAGCTTGGAGTTGGATTAAATTTTCAAAAAGTTTGTTGATTTACCGCGCCGCTCTTGCCAACGCCTTGCTTTGGCGGACCCATTGCAAGCTAATGCGCGGTTGCCCCGCATCGCATTGCATGACCGTCCGCTGTCTCCACGGAGACAAATCGCCGCAAAATAAAACAAACAAAAAGAGGGTTGAGACCGGAAGGGAATGCCGCTTTCTCTTTCCCCAAAAAATCAGGCTCGCAGTGTTTTGGTCCAGCCCGGAAGGAGCCAGATCAGAAGTTCGTACTCATTAACATGGCAAGAGTAGGCGGACAGAATTAAGCTGGCGTTAAAGATGAATTAAAAATTCAAAAGATTAGTCGCAATACGAACGATGGATGGCGTTGGCTGATGCAGGAAAGAAGTTCGGATTTTTATGCGGAGAACTCGCTGGATTGGTATGAAGTGGTACACATACCCGCGATGTTTCCACTTGCGCTCATCCCGGCTTCGCCGAAACGCGCGCGGCACTCAGGAAAACGGTCTGAAATATTTCGTTCAAACCGGGACAGTTACGCTCTTTTTTCGTTGCTTCCAATTCGCGCGGAATGTATAAACAAGTCGGGACGCTCCCGGTGTTACGACCGGGTAACGTCCCTAACCAAAGCACCTAATACAGAGGCGACAATGGCTACTATTGATGTTACTCAAAAGTCCCAGATTTATCACACCTTCTCTGAACTCAACACAGCGTTTGCGGCGATTGTGGGCCACTGCGACACACTGCAGCAGACTGGATTTTTCAAATCAAAAGCGGCAAAACTATTCTCCAGCTTCACCCAGGAGCTGCAGGCGGAAATCAACCAGGAATTTGTGGAAGACCTGCACCAGCTTGAGCTGGACGACTGGAGCCGCCACGGCAAAGTCCGCGCGAAATGGGAAAAGTATCTCAGAGATCCTGACGACGTTTTCATTCATGCGGAAGAACGCAGGAAAGAACTGGCCAAACAGCGTAAGAAACATTAGCTAGAGGCCAAGGATTCAGACATGACAACCCGCCGAAAAACGGCGGGTTATTTATTGGCGTAACAGGGCAGTGTAATAGTGGGCCAGTTTGGAATGCCGGATTGGGAAACTAAACTTGATTCCACTACTGCGAACGTCATCTCAAGCCGCGTTTGCGACGGCGCGTTTTCTTCAGCGCCGGAATAGCGGCAAGAGACCTTGTGTTCGCTTCATCGAATTGCAAGCAAGGCACAAGGTCCCTCCATCCTACTCGCGCGCTGATCTGCCCATTCACGCCAAAGCCGGGCGTTAATGGGGCCTGACTACGCGCGCTCGCCATTACGCGCCTCTTGCATTCAACAGCGTAGTAATTTCAGTGCGCTTTTTCCGGACACCAGTCTTCGTCCTCGTTAATATGAACCGGCCGTTTGGTGGCGCGGGCCTGAAGATCGCGCAGAATACATTCCAGTTCGATCAACGCTTTTGGATAAGCCGGGCGCTGCGTGTTCAGCAAGGGATAGAAATTCTTGATGGCGATGGTCTGCCGGCCGGAAGCATGTTGGATATTCAACTGCGCTTCCCAGTCAAAATCCACGACCTTAATCTGTGAAGGGATCTCCGCCGGCACGGCGCGCATTTCTTTGCTGTTCAGCAAAACAGTCATCCTTCGCAACTGCGCAGGCGTGAGCCTGATGTAAACAGTGCCGGTTTTGCGATCATTGCCGGACTCACTATAGCGCACGCGGCCGTCCGCAAATACTTCAAGGTCCTCAATGTGCGTGTTCCCAATAACGGGGCCCTTGATGTCATTGTGTGACACCAGCATCGGTTTCGGAGCGTCCTTGGCGAATATAAGTAACGAAGATAAAAACATCAAAATGAGAAATTGGAATCGCATAAGCAGCAGTTTACCTCGTTGGGCGATGGCAATAAAAAAGGCTGGCGATCTTCCGCCAGCCTGTTGGTTATAGTTGAAGTTACGGAACGATGAATACATGTCCCTGACCGTGCACTCCGGTTGAGGGCGGCACGATGTGGCTCTTTTGCAGCGTCTGGTCAGGAACAATCAAACCAGGATCGTCAGCAATCGCCAGGTTGGCTTTCGAGTCGGTCTGGCTGTTGAAAGCCAGCGCTGTTATCGGTCCCATGTCCAGGTTCAGGCTAATGAGCGGGCTGACTGAACCCTGCGAGACCCAGTCAATCATGGTGGTGCAGATTGATCCGAACTGGGCCACTTCAGGCGGCAGGGCCAGTCCGCCGCTTACCGCGCTTGCCGGAGGAAGTCCCAGGCTGCCCATGAAGAGACCAGGGGCCGCTCCAGCATCTGCCGGCACGCTGGCTGAAAGCTTTACACCAAGCGGCGGCAGGCATTTTTCGCGATCACCCACCGGGCCAACAGCAAAGGCTGCCGGGTTGATGAGCAACTGCGGACTCAGGAGCGATTGCGGATCAGGGCTTTGCAGGCGCGAGATGGGTTTATCCACTGTGCGAGCGCTGCCTCTCTGCAAGTCGGGTGAGGCTGCCACAAGCACGGTGACCTGGCTGCCTTTGACGAGCTGGCCCGCGGTGCTTGCCGGTGGTCCAAGTTCGGCGATATAGAGATCATTCCCCATGAAGGCCAAGCTGAGTGTTCCGACACCTTTGGCGAGTCCACCGACCGGGATGGTTGCGGTTGGAGCCGTTGCCGGCTGCTGGATTTTGTTGATAGAGCCGATATTGTAGTAACCGACGTAAACCGCTCCATCGTTGAATGGACCGTTTGGAATGGCTACTGCACTCGCAGTGCCTCTGCCCGAATTCAGCAGACCGGTTTGCGAAACGGTTCCGCCCGTTCCGTCGGGAATAAACTTCAACCTGACGACGCCCTTGCTGTCGCCGGAGGAATCGGGCACGTAAACATTCTGGCGTGCCAGGGCATCCGGTTTGTCAGCAGCAGGTTGGCCAGGGATGAAGCCAGCGGGTTTGAAGCAATGGGTCATGGAAGCCGCGCCGGTGATCAGGTTCTGATCAATGCGGCAGAAACCATTGTCTTCATCGGAGACCCACCAGTTGGTCTGCAACCAGAGCAGGCCTCTTGCGTGGGTTACGCCAGCCAGGAGCAGGACTGCGCGCCTTCTGGCATCGTTGCTGGGTGCGCCAACCGGAGGATTGTCGTTACCAGTCTCGCTGTTGACGCATGGAGGCGGATTAAACCGCGTTACAACGCAAGGCTCCTGCGTCAGGCCGCTGGAAGCCTTGTACAGCCACGCCCTGCCGGTCTTGGGCAGAATGCCGGCAACTGCCGGAGGCGGAGCTTCAATGATCGGGTCAGTGGTAACGGTCATGTCTTCAATGAACGCCGTGGTTCCGTCAGCATTCTTCTCATTGAGCGCGATCGGCGTTGCACTCTGGATCCAGTTCATGCCCAAAATCAGACTATATTGCTGAGGTATCGAACTGGGCACGCAGGGGGGGGCGACCTTAGCTACTGCGCAAGGAATACCGGTTTGGTTCCAAACCTGCATGTTGCCGGCGCTGAACGTGTCATAGCGGATTACGCGGTTGCCGTTGCCCCAGTAGAGCCAACGGCCGTTGGTATTCTTTGAGAAAAACTGATCAGAGATCAGACCTTGCTGGGTTTGCAGCTTGCCGAACTCCAGAATGGCTTGGCAGGCAGGCAGGGTGTAGTTGCACAAGTCGGCGTTCTGAATGCGATTCAAAAAGCCCGCTTGCGTGGCCCAAAGATCGTGGCCCACCCAGGCGAGACTCAGCAATGTGGCGCCGCTGAATGAAGTACCCACTCTTTCTACGGCGTTGCCGGCTTGCGTGAAATTAGGCGTCAGCGGGTTCCTGATGCGCCAGATATCGCCGCTGCCCTGGAAGCAAATGTACAGCTTGCCATCCGGACCCATGCGACTGTCGCGAATGAAGCGAGGTCCGTTTACTGGTGCGCCGTTCGTGAAGACCGACTTCGTGCTGTCGAAAACTGAGATCTGGCTGGCGGCGTTAATGATCGTTCTGCCCGGCTCCGTGGGGGAGGCCATAAACTCAAGGCGGGTGACTTCCTTAACTCCGGCAACGAAGACATAACCGTTGGAAGGAAGACCTTGATTGTTCAGGATACCGCGGGTTTCTACCTGGTAATCCACCGGAGCGAACGTTCCCGGCAAATAGCAGGTGCCAAGGTTCAGAATGCCATTGGAAGGCCCGGTGTCCGGACCAGTGTTATCGAGGCGGCAAAAGCCCGAAGCTTCATCCGCCACCCACCAGTCTGTTATTGTTCCGCCCGGGGTTGTGACTGTTGCCTTGATCAACCCGCTAGGGCGAAACATCTGTTGATTTCCCACTTGCACGCCCGGTCCTGCAAACGCGCTGGTTGCACATAGCAGGGTAACCAGCGCCAGCATCAGGCTGCGTTTCCATGAGCGAGTTAGCAAGGTCTGTTTGCTGTCCTTGCTTGCGGCCCGCATAAAGTTCGAGTTCATTTTGGTTCCTCTCTTCGATGAATGCTTCTTCTAATCAGTCCCGCTTCTTCGAGCCCGATGCGGGGGAAGTACTTTCTGCTATTGAGGCTGCCGGGCCGAAAGTCCGGCAGCCCCAGGTTTGGTTACCGCAGGAACGTGATGCCACCCTGAGCAAATCCACCAGCGTCCGAAGTGATCGTCACTAGGTTCGGCGGCGGTATGTTGCTGAAGCGGAGCGAGAACACGCCCTGTGCGAACGGGATGATTGGTCCCATCACGCCTTGCCACTGGAGACCGGTGGCGGGATTGATGATGTCCAGAGTCACGGTTAACGTAACGCCCGGAGTAAAGTCGCTTACGTTCACGATCAGACGGCCCTTGGTGCGGCGATAGACAATGTTGCTGATCACGATCTTGTCAGTGGCCGGCTGGACAATTACGGTTACGGTTGCAGGCGCGCTAACCAGATTCGGAGATACGCTGCTGGTTGCCGTCACCTGGAAGGTGAAGGATTGAGCTGGCGTGAGTTCCGGCACTGTACCCGCTGTGAAGATCACCGGTGATCCCGTGGTCGCCGACAGTGAGGCATCGGGAGGCAGAGCCGCCGGAGATACCAAGGTCCAGGTGAAGGTGGAATTGCATGGCGTATTAGGCGCCTGAGCAGGATCAACGCAGGTCGCGCTCAAGGTTACTGGTGCACCGCTGGCAACCGTGATCGTGGTGCCACTCACGGTCGGAGGCGGAGGCGGTATGCCATCGAGAATTGGAGCAGGATTCGGTCCGGTCGCTGAAGCATTGACAACCGGCGCAGTCCCTGCAGGCGCAATCACTACCGGCACGATCAGACTTGCCGAAGCCGATTGCGGAACGCTGCTGGTCTGTCCACCCACAACCAGGGAGAACGTAAGGTTCTGCGCTCCAGCGATTGTCGGAACCACAAAGGTTGGTTTGGCGGCAAACGGATCACTCAGAGTAATAACCGGATCGCCGGGATTGATGATCTGCGCCCACTGGAACGGTCCGGTTGGCGGATTGCTGCTTGTCCCGTCCAGCGTGACTGTGATTCCAGCAAACGGCGGGTTCGGGTTAGACGTAAATTTCGGCACGGCGAGCGTAGTGATCGCGCCGGGAACGCAGGTCAGCGGAGGCAGCGTGTTATCCGGGAACGGATTCAGCTGTCCCATCACCTGGTTGGGGTAAAACGGAATTGGTTGTTGTCCCAGCTGAACCTGGGAGCTATCGAAAACGTCGCTGACCATTGGCAGCTGGCCCATGCCGTTATCCAGCCACAGGATGTCAGCGAAGTTGGACATCGGCTGACGTGAGCCTGGCACCTGGTTCTCTGGGAAGATGAACTCGCTGCTAGGCAATTGATATTCCGAATAGGTCAGACCATTCTTGGTCTTTCCCGGAAGGCTGCCGCTCACGCGCGCGCCCACGTTCTGCACGGCGGGCAGGAAATTGCCGCCCTGGGGGAAGCGCATGCGCCAACGGCCTTTTACGCCGACTCCCGGAGGTCCCGGCTCAACCGGAAAGTTCGATGCCCATGCCGGCTCGCGGAAGGTCAGGTTGCCGTTGCAATCCTGATCAATCGCGGAGACGTCAATCTGGCGCGCTATGTCAGTGGTAAAGCCTTCCACCCTGGTGCGTACGCCGGCTTCCTGCGGGAAGAGGGCTTGATCCACTCCACCGGTACCCTGAATCACAACTTCTTCGATAACGTAGGCTGGATCGGATCCCGGCCATGTATAGGCGCCAACAGTCAGGGCCTGAACATCCGTGGCGGTAATAAAGGGGCCTTGGTCATCCATCTCAAGCGTGCCAATGATGTTGACGAAATCGCCCACTTCAAACGGCATTTCCAGAAGGGGATCCTGGGGAATCGGGTTCTCCACTGTCGGCGGATCGCCCACTTGGTTCATGGTGAATATCGGCACAAGTAACGTGCCGGTAGTCGGATCACGAGGCCGGTTCTTTTCCGGGCACTGCGGGTCCTGCAAATTGTCAGCATTCAGCAGTGACAGCGACGGGCCTTTTGAACCGTCGGAGCCGTCAACATAGGGGCTCACCGAAGGAATACACATCGGATAGCCGGTTTCCGACGTCACGGTCGGATTGTTCTGGTCAACAGCAAAACGTGGGTCAGCCGACTTTCCGGCGCTGTAACGGCCCTTTGTCAATACGGTCGGGTTTCCCCCACCATCCAAAAGCGGCGTGCCATCCTGATTCGGTACCGTGAACGTGATCGCCGGATCGTTGATCTGCACCCGCATCCCGTTCACCCACATGACGCCGTTGGCATAATCAAATCTTTCGATATAGCCCTGGGTGAAGTTCGCTGGGTCTTGGAAGAGATAGACCAGTCCGGCAATATACTGGCCGTTGACAATGTTTCCCTGGACGCTGATTTGATATGTTCCCGGAAACCGCACCGTGTCAGACATCGCCAGCCCGGTTTGGAAAATCGGATCGGTCTGGTGCGTGTTCGGGTTCAATTCGAAGGCTTCTTCCCACGTCAACAATGTATTGGGGAAGATCACCACGGTGCTTTGCGGCACGCGGATGACGTTGTTGTTTACCTCAACCCAGCCGCCGGTGATCTTGCACTGCGCCGGCAGTGGGGGGTTGTCCGGCGTGGGTGCAGGATTATCGTCCTTGTTGCAGAGCCCCGGAGTTGCATCCAATGAAGCGTACTGGATGAATCCGGTGATTTGGAAGCCGGTGGGCATGTTGTTTTCCCGCACCGGTATCACAGGCGGCGCCGGAGGAACCGCGGCCGGCGTCGGCCACGGAATTGGGTTCGACAGGATCTGGGCCGATGCTTTCGTGCCCAGTCCTATAATCAGCAGCAGCAGTACAGCTCCCGCTACCTTGAATCTTTTGGTTAGTTGCTCAAATCCCCGCATTTTGAAGCTCCTTCCGTCGGTGTACTGCGTTTTCGTGTTGCTCTGCCTTGCTGATTTGTCTTGATCGTGCTGCCCTGACCGCGCCGGAGGCTGGGTCAAGGCTCTATCCGTTGCGAACCTAGTTGGAGCCGGCATTTTGGCCTCCCAACAGGTTCTCCAGGAATGTGGGAAGAGCCTTGCCGCCCTTGGCTCCCACTGCCGGAATTTCCAGAAGCTGGTCTGTTGCACGGTCCGGATGCTTCGGGTCTGGTGTAATCGGATAGCCGTTCCCGCTGTGCGGATGACCGTTTGGTGCGAACAACTGCGGATGATCGAACGGGGCCGCTTGCGCGACAGTCCGCGGATCCGTCAGGCCGTTGCGCAGGAAATCGACCAGATCGATCTTTTCCTGTGCGGTCAGGCCCAGCAACTCGATATCCGGGTCCATGTACTTGACTTCTGCAACTGTGTTGAAGTCGCCGCCGCGGTTATAGAACTCCACAACCTGTTCCAGTGTGAGCTGGCTGCCATTGTGGAAATACGGCGCCGTAAGAGCAACGTTGCGAAGCTGCGGCGCTTTGAAGAATCCACCGCGCGCAATATCATCGTTGCAATTCATCGGTGAAGGAGAGATTCCATCACCGCGGCGTCCGGGTACCAGCGCCATTTCATAGCCACCATCGCAAGCGTGCTGACGCATAAGTTCTGCTTGTGAGAGTGGAAGGCCGACTACCGGATCGGTTCCTGCCAGGCCGCCATCTTCCGCCGCCGGCCGTACGCCGATGTGGTAGTAACCCGTGTCATAAACGCGAGCGCTGTCGTCTTCCATAATCATCCGTTCCACTGGGAATCCGGTTACCGTTCCCACTGAAGCGTTGGAGAGTTCAGGACCACCGTGGCAAACTACGCAGCCCGCTTTGGTCTGGAAGAGGTGCAGTCCGCGAAGCTGCCCGTCGCTCAACGGTACGGCTCCCACGGAGTAGTTGATCTGGATCGGCACCAGCGATACAGGCGCTTCTCCGAAAAAGACCGTCAAAGTACCGCTGGCGTAATCAATGGTTCCGCCGTTGACTCCGCCGCCCATCACGCGTCCCTGGCCATCGTCAAATGCATACGTGTCCTGGTCGCTGGCGTCCAGACTCTGATTCAGCCCGATGATCGAAACCGTGTAGGGCGTGATGCCCGGCTTCAACTGAATCGTGTATTGGTTCTGTTGATTGTCGCCAATTAGCGTGTAGCTCTGCTGCTGCTCCAGATATTTATCGAAAGGTGTCTGGTCGGCTACCAGAGTGCTTTCGTACATCTGGACCGCTACGCCCCAGAACAGCGAGAAGTTGTATTCCATCAGGCTGTACTCGTTGGCGCCGGCGGGGCAGGTTTCAAACTTGACCGGATTGACGGTACCCATCATGGTGCCATCAGCGGCTTCACAAATGTGCGCCGTGAACTGCCACCACTCTGGCTGAAATGCCTTCTGCACCAGCGCTGAATAACTTGTGTTCAACCCTTTGGCAGGAGATTTTGAAAACGCGCCCAACACGCTGTCAGTTGGGTCAACCAATTGGTTGGCCAACGGTACGCGAGCGAGCAATTTCTTGCCGACCTGGTGGAAGTTGCGGTTATCGGCCGACATCTCTGTCGAACTCAGAATCGGGCCCAGCGATTGCGAGCAGAGCGCCGAATTCACCATGTTTACCTGGGTTGCTCCCAGCTTGCCATCGATCGGATCAACCACAAGCAGGTGGTTTGCCTTATCACGGGTGCCAAATGGATTTGCGCCGTTGCATACGTTCTGTGCACGGCCATCCCAGAAGTTGCGGAAATTGAAAACTGCATCCACCGCGCTGGGTGTATTGCGTCCGGTTACCCGGCGGGTGTTGATTCGCTGGGTCGGGTCCACTTCGCTGGGATAAGAGAAAACCGGGTCAGGAACCGGAGTCGTCGTTTCGACACTGCTGGCGTTCGCATCTTTATTGCCTGTGCCGTTTCCTTGATTGCCGTTCGGCTGCCCCTGGCCTCGGCCTTTGCCGCTGTTCTGATTTGCCTGGTGATTGGAGGTGTTTCCCGGACCTTGTTGGCCGCGGAGTTCGCCCAGGTTACCGTTCTCGTCCTGATCAGCCCCGCCCCCAGAGGGATTATTGATCTGATTAGACCTGCTATCAGCATCCCCACCATTCTTAATCGTAATCTGATCGTTGGTCAGCCCGAACTGGCCTTGCGATCCGGAAACGTCATTCACGTCAGAGATCACGCTGAAGCGGTCATTGATGTCGGCAACCTTGCGGAACGGGTAATCTCCGTCGTGGTAGCCGCCGAAACCAGCGCCAGCCGTGCCGGCTTTGTAATGATAGTTTGGACCCAGTGATCCGTTGAGCGGAACGCCTAGCTGGAAAGTGTTGTCGCCGCCAGCCTGTCCAGGATTTACTTCGTTATTGGCGCGGCTGTCAGCTCCTGCATTGAAGTGGCAGCTGGCGCAGGCTTGGATATCATCGCTTCCTGCCTGCATGTCCCAAAACAAAGATTTTCCCAACTCAATCGCCGCTGTTTTATCGGCAAGGATTCCTTCCATGCCGAAGACTGGGGGAATGGGAACGCTTGAAAGCGGCGCGAGAGGCCGCAATGGAACCCTGACGGAGCCTACGCCGCTCGGATCTGAGTTAGTAGCCTGCGCTCGAACGTGGCCGTAGTAGCCCACTGCAAAAACGAGTGCAACTACACCAACGAAAATGCGCAGGAACCAGAGAGTCCCGGAAGACGGTTTCATCGTTTTTCTCCTAAATCGCTCAGTGCCGCCGGATCACACGAGTCCTGTCCGGAGTGCATTGCAGTGCACATTCTGCGGGGTGGGGATTAAGGTTTCATTGGGTGTGTATTAAAACTTTTAATAACAATGCGAGGGATCTTGCAGGCGCTAAATTGGGGATAAACATCACATTTTCAGCGTGTTACATGCTTCTTCTTGGTTGCCGAGCACCTGCTCGGAATGCTTAAAAACAGGGCGAAAATTAATCGGCAGGACATGTACCATTCCAATATTGCATCATGAACCCATGGCCACTTCCTGGTTGGTCTAGTGTTCCGGGGAAGCGGCTAGCCTAAATCCCGAGGGGTGAGCAGTTGGGTTAAAGACGCGTATTGCGTTAAGTCTGTTGGCAGGAAGCAAAAGTTAGACGGGAGAAGTTGGCTATGGCCAACGCGACATTTTCCTTCCGCTCTTAAGATGGGCCGAAAGGATTACGAGAAGCAGTGCCCACATAAAGAAGAATGAGGAGGTCTCAGGCTCAAACCGAATGAGCGATTCAGCAAGCGTACGTCAGAATAAAGGATTCAACGAATTTTCAAACCCAACAATTCGGCAAAGATCATTGCCTGAGTGGGATCGACGATTGCACCTTTAAGATCGGTGGCCAGTACCATGAGACCTTCTACGCGGGAACCGCGGAGGTCGGCTCCTTCCAACTTGGCTCCGGTCATATCCGCGTTTTTGAATTCACAGGATTTCAGCAGCGCGCCACGCAGGTCGCAGCCGTGAAAGTCAGCTTCTGCGAAATTGCACCCATTGAACTCGCTTGTCTTGAAGGTTCCCAATCGAAACTGAGAAAAACTGGCGTCGCCGTCAGAGATCAAGAGGTCCTGCCATTGGGACTCAACAGCGCGAAGCCCAGTCAAGCGGCAATTTATAAATTCCGCGCGCACGGCTTTCAACCCCATCGCCTCGGCGTTGGCAAAATCGCATTCAATCAGACGCACGTCTTTCAGCCGCAACCCTCGTAGGCTGCTTCGGCTAAAGTCCAGGTGCTTCAGAACGCATCCTTCAAAGACAACAGATTTACAGGAATGGTCTTTGAAGCTGAAATTTTCAATGAGACATTCTCGAAATGAAATTTCAGAATCACCGAGAGCCTCGGCCGTCGGAGTAAGCTGCTGAAGGTCAGATGGGATCTCTGGAGGGGTTCTGGCTGTTGGATCGTTCACTTTCTTGTTGCGGCGCTGCGATTTCATGGACTCCATGGGTGTTAAATAAAGACGGGGCTGTTGGAATCAGCCCCATTCACTCTTGATCCAGAAATTCCTGTTGACGAACGTGCTCGCATTACTACATTAGATGTTTATTGCCTTGCGCTCTGGCCTTTCTTGAGCAAGCTGCGAGAGGCTTCAAGCGCCGGGCGACCGATGCTGAAGTAGGAAAGACCCGCTTCCGCCATCTCCGTTTGAGAAAAAACGTTGCGGCCATCCAGCACAATGGGAGACCGCAGGAGATGCTTGATGCGGACCAGGTCGAGATTCGCAAATTCCTTCCACTCGGTCAGGATCAGCAATGCATCGGCGCCTTCCATGGCAGCATAAGCATCGGTCGAATATTTAATTCTGCTGCCCAGAATTTGCCGTGCCCGGTCGATTGCGGCTGGATCAAAAGCTGTTATATGGCACTTTTCTTCAAGCAGTTGCTCGATCACATTGATGGCCGGTGATTCGCGCACGTCGTCTGTGCCATCCTTAAACGCCAATCCAAGCACGGCCAGTTTTTTGCCTTTGATTGTTCCCAGCGCGCTCCGGACTTTGCTGATAAAACGTATACGCTGCTCGTCGTTAATCCTCTTGATTTCATCGAGCAGTGGAAATTCGAATCCGAATTCGTGGGTCACCGCGCGAAATGCGGCCACGTCCTTGGGGAAACATGATCCACCATACCCGATGCCGGCCCGCAGGAACTCCGGGCCAATGCGGCTGTCACTGCCAATGCCCCTTGCCACCTCTTCAATATTTGCGCCCACCGATTCACAAAAGCTTGCCACAGCGTTGATGAATGAAATCTTTAAGGCCAGGTACGCATTCGAGGCGTGCTTGATCAGTTCCGCACTGCGGGGCGAAGTCTCTATGTACATCGGGATGGCGCGCGCCGGCTCCGGCTTGGGAACGGCGCTGGCCAGTTGAGCGTATGAACTGTCAATAAGCGGAGCATAAATTTCGCGCATAATTCCCGCTGCCCGCTCGCTGCTGGCGCCCACAACAATCCTGTCGGGATAAAGAAAATCCGTGACGGCGGTTCCTTCGCGCAGAAATTCAGGGTTTGAAACTACGTCAAAATCCGGATGCGCGCCGCCTTTGGGTGACAAAGCTTTTTGCACGCGCTCACTTGTGTAAACCGGTACCGTGCTTTTCTCCACGATGACCTTGTAGCCATTCATCGCGCTCGCCAGTGAGTGGACCACCGCTTCAACACAGGAAAGATCGACGGCGCCATTTTCGGCGGAAGGAGTTCCCACCGCAATAAAAATGACCGTTGAGTTCCGCGCCGCTTCCTGCAGGTCAGTGGAAAATGAAAGGCGGTTGCCGCGATGCCGGCTCAACAGCTCTTGTAAATAGTCTTCATGGATCAGGGTTTCGCCGGCCTTCAAGGCTGCAATCTTAATTGAGTCACTATCCACACAGACTACCTTGTGACCCAACTCCGCTAGGCATGTTGCCGCAACCAGGCCCACGTAGCCCGAACCGATTACAGAGATTTGCATCTTCTTGCTTTCTCCAAGCAAAACAAATCCCGCTACCAGTTACTTGGGATTATTTCTCGTGTCAGTATCTATTCTTAAAGGCGTGATCGTCAAATCGGAACTGCTGGTTTTGGTGCACCTCTCTGGTCTGATTCGCGTGCAGGGTTTGAGTTGCCCATAACTGCAAACTCCAACCCCAAAACCTAACCATGATTGCAAGTGGAAGACCAACTTGGCAACGTCGAAAGACCAACAAAATACGTTCCCAGGTGTGTTGCCTTTCAACTCGATAATGTGGAGCACTGGTACAAACGGCTACAGTACGAGCACTGAACCAAATCTGGTGCAGTCACCTCTTTAGGTAATGGAGAACGCCGCTGGAGAGGGTTTATAATCTAGATTCGTGACCTATTTGCCCATAGCTAACTTCCTCTGCCGATTTGAGGTAAGCTGAATGGTTATACAAATGCACTTTTTTCAGGTGCTTCTGCCATCTGGCCCGGGAGAGACACTGGTTTTTGACCTCCCCCCAGAATGAAAAGGGCGCTTCTCTCTACTTAGGACGGCAACAGTTTGGTTGGGTTCTGCAACTTTATATGTTGAAAGACGTTTAAGACGAAGATGCTTGGAAGGGGATTGGACGTAAATTGGAAGTTCAAAAATCTGGTCCGCTGAAAATTGTGGGAAATTGGATCGCTAGGCCCGCAAGGGAGGCTGGCGGATGCCGCTAAGCGAGGCCGAAAGAGAAGTTCTCAGAAGTGAAGCCAATGGGGCCCAACTGTCTGCACCCAGCCCGAGCTGGCTCCAGTGGACAGATGCGCTTTACCATCTCTGGCTGCAACGCCGTCAAATTCTTCGATGGGTGCTCCTCGGTTTTGTCTTGTCCCTGTTTGTTGCCTGGCGTTACCCCAAATATGAAAGCACCGCCCAGATTATGCCCCCGGATAGTGGCGGTTCCGGTCTGGCCTCACTCGTTCCCGCCCTTTCCAAATCACCCGGTCTGATTGGCATGGCAAGCGACATGATGGGGATGAAAAGTACAAGCGCGATATTCGCCAGAGTGCTGGAAAGCCGCACCGTCCAGGACCATCTGATTGACCGCTTTGATCTTCGGAAAGTATACGGAAAAGAATATTGGGAAGATGCGCGCCAGAAGCTGAGCAAACGCACTTCAATTGCTGAAGATAAAAAGAGCGGCGTGATCGCGATCTCCGTTCAGGACCATGACGCAGCTTTGGCCACGGAACTTGCCAATGCTTATGTAGACGAGCTCGGTTCAGTGATGGCCAAGGTTTCCACCTCTGCGGCGCGTCGCGAACGCATTTTTATCGAGGGACGCTTGGCCGATGAAAACGGCAATCTACAGGACGCGGAGCGGCAATTCAGCCAATTCGCCAGCGCCAACATGGCGTTGGACGTGCCGGAACAGACCAAGGTCACAGTGGAAGCCGCGGCCAGGCTGCAGGGTGAGCTGATCGCCGCAAAAGCACAATTGGAAGGGCTCAAGCAGACTTACACGGAAGAGAACATTCGCGTGAAGAGCGTTCAGGCTCACGTGAGCGAACTGGAACGCGACCTGGCCAAGCTCAATTCGGGCCGCGCAGGTAACGTTCAAGATCCTACAAGTCCTTATCCATCGGTGAAGAACCTGCCGATCCTTGGAGTCAAGTGGGCCGATCTGTATCGCCAAACCAAGATTCGCGAAACGGTAGTTGAATTGCTTACGCAGCAATATGAAATGGCCAGAATCCAGGAAGCGAAGGAGATCCCGTCCGTCAAGGTGTTGGATCCCGCTTCAATCCCCGAGAGAAGAGAGCCTTCCTGGAAGCTAATTATTGTTCTGGGAACATTGCTGAGCGCGTTGCTGGCTTGCCTGGGTTATTTCATCAAGAACTGGTGGGACCGCTGGGACCAGGACGACCCAAGGCGCATGTTGATTTCGCAGGTGCTTCGCGTTGGCCGCAAGAGCTCAAGTTCCGTGACCAGCATCCCGCGCCATCGTGCAGGACGGCCGGACGAGATTTCTCAGGCATGAGCACAGACACAGTCAGGAGGCTACGGTGTCTACACAAGAGGTAGTGAAGGAACAAGGCAATCTCTTGGAAGTATCGCACTTCTCGGGGACCCAGATTCATCGTGCTCTGGCACATGAAAAAGGGACCGGGCTGGGCGTGGCCGTCGCCATGTTGGAGGCCCTGATAGTCATCGTTTCCGGTTACGCGGCTTATTCAGGGCGTGATTATCTGGGCGATCTGGTTGGAGTTTCACCCGTCAATGTTACAACTCCGCCTCTGCGCCTGTTCGTATTCCTGCTTACGTATGCTTGCCTCACGGTGATCTGCAACGCTGCGCAAAACCTTTACTCTGACGCCGCAATCCGTTCTGCCAGGGGCGCACGCATGAGAATCCTGAAGGGCTTCATGGTTTCTTCCATGATCTCCATCATGATTGTGTTCATTGCGGGCGAACAAGCTGTTCCGCGGTTGATCGTTGCCAGCACGCCGCTTTTCAGTCTGGCGGGCGTTCTTTGCCTGCGTTACGTCATGGAGCGCTATAACCTGAAGCGCATTGAGCGCGGCATTGGTAATCAGCACGTCCTGATTGTTGGCAGCGGAGAAGTTGGACAGGCGTTCCGTTCTTATCTGCAAAGCCACACGCAGTTGGGCAAAACATTCTGCGGATTTGTCGACTGGGAACCCGGCACCCGGCCTTTCTGCCTGGGAACGCCGGACGATCTGCCACGCATTCTCACTGAAAATTTTATTGACGAGATTTATTTCACTCCGTCGATCAGCCGTGACTTGGTTGTTCGGATTGTCCTCGAAGCCCGCCGCCAGCGCATCGGCGTGAAGGTGGTCCCTGATCTTTACGGAGGCCTTGCCATCGGCGCCGGCATGAATTACATCGGCTCCGTACCGGTATTGGAACTCAATCGCCAGCCGATTCCAGCTCTTGGTCTTTTTGTGAAGCGCCTGATGGATTTATTTATCAGCATCGTTACGCTGGCAGTTACTTCCCCTTTGCTGCTGTTGACCGCGATTGCGGTCAGGATCGATTCTCCTGGCCCAATCCTCTATAAAGCCTGGCGCGTTGGCCGCAAGGGACGTAAATTCCGTTGCTATAAATTTCGCACCATGTGTGCTGATGCCGACGCCCGCAAAAACGGCTTGATGCATATGAACGAGCGCAACGGCGCTACTTTCAAGATCGTTGACGATCCGCGCATCACCCGCCTTGGCCGTTTCCTGCGCAAATACAGCATTGATGAACTTCCGCAACTCTTCAATGTCTTTAAGGGCGATATGAGCGTGGTTGGTCCGCGTCCGCATCCCGAAGATGATTTCAAGCGCTACGATCTTGAGCACTTCCGCCGGCTCGACGTTACTCCTGGGCTCACCGGCCTTTGGCAGGTAACCGCCCGCCACGATCCGTCTTTCGAAAAAAACGTTATGCTTGATCTGGAGTACATCGAGAATTGGAATGTGTTTTTGGATTTGAAAATTCTTTGCAAAACCATTCCTGTCGTCTTCCGAGGCTCTGGTCACTGATCCTCTGCGTCAATCGAAATTCTTTCAATAACCGTGCCCGCGTCACCGCCTACAAAGCTCTTGCTCCCTTACAATAGGAAGGCCCAAGTCCAGGAAACAGGAAGAATCCCTCCTGTGCCTGTGATCCGGCGTGTTGTCACACAGGCATGAAGATGGAGACGCAGCATGGCGCTTAAGCGGGCGGTAATCACTGGTGTAACCGGCCAGGACGGTTCCTATCTCGCGGAGCTTCTTCTTCAAAAGGGCTATGAAGTCCACGGTATCAGGCGTCGATCATCCTCATTCAATACCAGGAGAATCGACCATCTGATTCAGGACCCACACGCTGAAGGCTGCCGTTTTTTTCTCCATTATGGTGACATGACTGACTTCAGCAGCCTCAAGCGCACGATACAAATGGTGGAGCCCGATGAGTTTTATAACCTTGCGGCCCAAAGCCACGTAGCTGTATCGTTTGAGCAGCCTGAATACACCGTGGAATCTGACGCGCTTGGTCCGTTGCGCGTGCTGGAAGCGATCCGCAGTTTGGGCCTTCAGGGCAAGACGCGCTTCTATCAGGCATCAACGTCAGAGATGTTTGGCAAGGCCCAGGAAGTTCCCCAGAGTGAAACCACGGCCTTTTATCCGCGATCGCCGTATGGCGTTGCCAAGCTTTATGCCCACTGGATTACTGCGACCTATCGCGAAACGTACGGCATTTACGCTTGCAGTGGAATTCTCTTCAACCACGAGTCGCCCGTGCGCGGCGAAACGTTTGTTACGCGCAAGATCGTCCGCGCTCTAACGCGCATTCAACTCGGCGCTCAGGACTGCCTCTATCTCGGCAATCTCGAGGCTAGACGGGATTGGGGCCACGCCCGCGATTACGTGGAAGCGATGTGGCTCATGCTGCAACAGGACCGCCCTGAGGACTATGTGATCGCCACCGGGAAGCAGCATTCTGTCCGCGATTTTGTTTGTGCCGTGTCGCAGAAGCTGGGGATCAGCCTCCGCTGGGAAGGGAAAGGGCAGGATGAAGTGGCTTTTGATGTCACAACCGGCGAGCGTATTGTGGCTATTGATCCTCGCTATTTTCGACCCGCAGAAGTCGAGAACCTTCTCGGGAACGCGGCAAAGGCCAGGGAAAAACTTGGCTGGAGCCCTCGCACTACCTTTGACGAACTCGTGACCGAAATGGTCGGCGAAGAATTGGAGATTGCAAAAATGGAAACCTCCAGGAAGAGGCAAATGCCCGCGCGCTTCATCGTCTAGCGCAGCAGATAAAGAATGAAGATTATCCCCCAAGAAATATCTCCAGCATCCGAGAACCTTGATCCGGAGACCACGTCCTTTGATGTTGCTGTCCCCAGCGGACGCTCACTTGCCGGCAATACTCTGTGGAACCTATTCGGCAATTGCTTTCCAGTAGTGGTGGCAGTGGTGTGTTTGCCCATGCTCAAGCGCGGTTTGGGCACTGAACGTCTTGGAATCATGAGCCTTGCATGGGTTCTGATTGGTTATTTCAGCCTGTTCGATCTTGGGCTCTCGCGGGCGCTGACCAAGTTGGTGGCGGAAAGAATCGCGCAGCGACGGCAGTCTGAAGTCGCATCACTGGTCTGGACCTCTCTTTCCCTTATGACCGCTCTGGGAATAGTCGGCGCGCTTTTAACTTTTCTTCTTGCGCCTTATCTGGTGGAGCGGCTCCTAAAGGTTCCGGCTTCGCTTTCCCATGAGGCTTTAGGTTCGTTTTACTGGCTGGGCGCCGCCGTCCCGATCGTCGTGTTGACGGCGGGACTCCGCGGAGTGCTTGAGGCTGTGCAGCATTTCCGTTTGGCAACCGCCATCCGTGTTCCCATGGGTATTTTTAGTTATCTTGGACCGGTTGCCCTTTTGCCATTTACGCACAGCTTGATTCCCATTATTGCGGTGCTTGTGTTGGGGAGGATTCTTGCCTGCGCTGCCCATTTATGGGCTTGCTTCCACGTGTTGCCCGGTTTACGTCGCGGTTTCGGATTTCATGCTCCTTCGGTCAAGCCTTTGTTCCTCTTTGGCGGCTGGATGACAGTGAGCAACGTACTGGGGCCGCTTATGGTCACCTTTGACCGTTTCCTGATTGGCAGCATCATTTCCATCGCCGCCGTGGCGTATTATTCCATTCCATATGAAGTCGTAACAAAGCTGTGGCTGATTTCCAGCGCCCTCATCGGTGTCTTGTTCCCGGCATTTTCAGCCACAAATTCCGTGGATCGTGCCCGTCTGGCTTTCCTTTATGAGAGCGGAGTCAAATATATTTTTGTTTTCCTGCTCCCTCTCACTCTGGTTCTTGTGATTTTTGCCCAGGAGGGGCTGGCCGTTTGGCTGGGCAGAGACTTTGCCCACAACAGCGCCTCGGTCGCGCGGCTGCTGGCCGTTGCGGTGCTGGTTAACAGCATGGCGCATGTGCCCTTTGCCCATCTGCAAAGCGTTGGACGACCTGACCTAACCGCCAAAATCCATCTGATGGAGCTTCCTGTCTATCTAGTGATGCTGTTCTTCCTGGCTCGATCATGGGGTATTACGGGCGTAGCAGTTGCATGGATAATGCGAGTGATGATCGATACTTTTCTTTTGTTCTGGTTTTCGTCCCGCTTGTTACCCGAGTGCCGTTTTATCGTGACCCGATTGCCGCTGATGATCGGCGGAGCCTTGGCGCTCAATTTGGGTGTGGCTTTAATTACGGGCGTGGCGATCAAACTGATTGTCGTCTGTGTAGTCTTTTTTGTTGCAGTGCCGGCATTGTGGCTATGGATGTTTACCCCGGCACAACGTGCGCCGTTAATCTATCTGCTGCAGCGCCTCAAAGGATAATGCGCCGGCACCCGGAGACTTCGCTGTTCAGCGGCAGCATCCCGATCTCCCTTACCGAACAGTTCTCTGCCATTAGCTGGCTGTCATGACGAATGTTGCCTGGTCGCCTTCACCAGAAGCATTTAAGGCCTTGGATTCTGCGGTGAACTTTTTCATGGTGTTAGCGTCAAAGTATTTTGACAAGTTCCGTTGTCCTTCGATAAGAGGAATGTCTCTGCGGTAGAGTTCGCTTCCCCAAAACTGCAATGCTCCCGAGTCATGCATGACTTCCCTGACACTTAGGCCCGCGAGCTGCGCCGCCATACGCATGCTCGCTGGGGTATGAATGCACATGTGGCGCGGGGCATCGAGTTGCACCCAGTCAATACCATAATGGCGCCACGCCCAGTTAGCTACCGGAACTTGAATCATGCATATCCCTTTGGGAGAAAGCTTGTTTTTCACGTCCGCAAGAGCGCCGAGTTGATCTTCAATATGCTCGAAGGAATGATGAAACATGATCCGGTCCCAGGTACCTTCAACTTCAGCCAGCGTTGTTCTGCGGCAGTATGCGCTTTCCTGTGAGGCGAATGGGTCGATACACAATGCACGATGGAAGCCCGCGTGCCGCAAGTCTTTAACTCGTTTGCCATTGCCCCCCCCGACGTCAAGAACTTTCATCTCCGGTGTCATATCGAGCTTGTAAATTAGATCCACGGCAGGCATCGGGAGGACAGAATGGATAAGCCGGCGCAATTTAAGACGACCGAGAGATAGGACGAATGGCTTCAATTTTCCAACTGGACCGTTCGCGGTTTCAAAGCTGTAGTACCCTTTCGGATAGTAATCTGAAAGATTATGCGGGGGGCTAGCGAGACGAAGAACGCCACAACCGGAGCATTCAAGATAAGTGAATTTCTCACGCAAACCAAACATCATTTCTCGGGCGTGATGTTCAATATGTGTTAAAGATTTGCAAAAGGGGCAATTCATTTCCTTGCGGTATTCTCCTAAATTTAAGATGTTCGCACAATCCAGGCGCGTCAAGGCCGATCTCATGTGAAAATCATACCGCACGTAATTGCCTTATATCCCCGGGCGAGCCATGCGGCAGAAGCGAATCAGCGCTCTGAACGCCATGTTATATCCGCCCGAATGCGATTCGTTGATGCCGTTATAGACACTGCATAACGAATTTATAACAGCTTCAATAACCTGCAATCTTCTCGGCCCTCGCTGGAACGGGCGTCGCCGGAGCTGCAAGAGATCGTTTAGCATGCATCCTCCCGTTCACCGGGCGTGCGCTGTTAATGTATCTGCTGCAGCGTGTGAAGTGGTAACGTCAGGTCTGCACGGACAATAGGGCTGACGTGTATCGGATATAATCGGCTTTTACCGCTTCCATTACTCTTTCGATGGCCTTTGACTTCATCTATTCTCTTGCCAAGCGCTACTACCATCTCTGGTATTACAAGACCGGCGTTTGGCAACAGACCACATGGATGGGCGTGCACACACTGAAGTCTCCCATGGATATGTGGAATTATCAGGAGATCCTGGTTTCGCTTCAGCCTTCCCTAATTATCGAATTCGGTACGCATCAAGGCGGATCGGCCTTATTCTTCTCCTCGGTGATGCGGCAGATTGGGCGGCCCTACATGATCGTATCGGTGGATATTGCCGCCTCTGGCATTTCCGAGAAAGCAAAATCAGATCCTAACGTCCGCTTGTTGACGGCTTCGTCTTCCTCCCCGGAGGTCCAAAAAACTATTCAAGACCTACGACATAATTTTCCTGGTCCCGTGTTCGTTATTCTGGATAGCGATCACTCAAAGGAACATGTTTTCGCGGAAATGGTGAGTCTGCGAGACATCCTGGTCGCCGGCGATTACATGATAGTGGAAGACTCCAACATAAATGGTCACCCGGTACTCAGATCTTTTGGGCCGGGGCCGTATGAAGCGGTCCAGGAGTACATCCGCAAGTATCCGCAGGATTATGAGTTCGATTTCGAGCGGGAGCGGAAATTTGGTTTTTCCTTCGCGCCTAATGGATTTCTTCGTCGACTTTGAAGCCTGTGCCTTCAATGAATCGATCGATTGTGTAACAATTTGCAACGATGGTGCACGAGGCGTAATCGGGGTTTAATAGAAACTGAGTTGAAGGGTATTTTGGCAACCTCACCGACATCAGGAACACGCGCCCGCACCTTGTGGTCCAGGGCATCGGACCGCGCACGCCATCTGCTGACGAGTTCAATATACTTTGCCAGGACAGGTTATTGGCACAATGGCGAAAGAGTGAACCCTGATTTTCCGAGCGAGAATTTCAGCAATCATAAAAAGGTTTATCTTTTTTTCTCCCAATTGGCGTCGAACAAGATCGTTCTTGATGTGGGCTGCGGAACGGGCTACGGCACGGCAATCTTGGCGGAACACGCCGCACAAGTTATCGGCATTGACAATTCCAAAAGTGCCATAAGATTTGCGAAAAGACGCTATCCAAAGGTTGATTTCCACCAAATGAATGCCCAGCAACTGCGCTTTCCTGATGGATTCTTTGATTTGATTTTTTCATCAGAGAATTTTGAACACCTTCCCGATCAGGCATCACATCTTAGGGAGCTTCGCAGGGTTCTCAAGAAAGACGGTCTCTGCTTTATTGCGACCCCGAATCCCGAAGCGTTTGCGGGCAATAAACAAAATCCTTTCCACTCAAAAGAGAACACCTACCAGGAACTGATTGAGTTGTTTCGGCCAGTGTTCAAGGATTTCTTGATTGTCGAAAATTCGTTGAGCGGGAAAGTTGATCGCGGACTAACACCACGCGCCCCCATGGTGATTTTCGGTCATGTTCTTGATACTACATATCTTTCTAACACCCATAGTTTCTTTTGCTTCCTGCGTTGAGGCTGCACTGTCGCTGGAAATTATTGGGACCTGCCGTCGATACGACGCCAAATCCGGCACAATAGATGCTGGCATCCAAATACGCGTTTTCCCCAAAAAACTTATCTAGCGTACACGCCATACTGTCCTCGAAGTGCGTCCCAGCCGCCTCTGGCCATGTATGCCAACTTCTCCAAACGGTTCGTTTCAAACAGCGCCAGTTTTATGATTTCTTTGCACCATGACCACATATCGTGGCCGATCCAGCGCGGGTCAGAAAACAAGTACCTTCCATAGATGCGCAACCGGTTCCTGGCCGCGTAATAACGCCGTACCGGGCTGTGATTAAAGACCAGGCAAGTCTTGTTCAAGAACGTATGAACGGTAGGTGTTCCCACGCAATGGTTGAGCGGCGCCCGGGTAGCTTCGATAATGCGGAAGCCACGTTTTCGTAATCGAAGGCAGAATTCAAAGTCAACGTAATCGATGAAAAATGACTCATCAAATAACCCCACATCTTTTAATGCCGAGCGGCTGAACAGGCTCCCTGACTGCAAGGTGACGGGTATTTCCTGAAACTGCGGACCGTCAATTGGCGGATCTCCGGCAGCACGTTCCGGTGAAAGCACGTAGCGCGGAGCGATCAGCGCTACCTTATCCCGAAATGGGCACAACGCATAGGCGGCTACCATGGTCTGGCTGAACCCCGGAGAAACTCTGCTGTCCTGATCAAAGGTCGCAATCCACGTATAGCGCTCATCTCGGAGTGCCATGCGGATGCCTTCGTTCAACCCTGCCGCCAACCCAATATTTTTTTTCTCCCAGATCACTTCGAAATTGCAGGTTGTAGACAGGGCCGCTATCCTCGGTCGGAGGGATGGTTCTGAGCAGTTGTCCACCACGATGAGGCTGGCCACCTCTCTTAGAAGCGCCCGGATATTTTCTTCCAGCGTTGAGTCTGGGTTATGGACCACCATCACCGAGCATATCTCTGTTGTGGCGAGCGCCGCTGAGCTGGCCGTTGAATCAGGAAGGGCTGGATTCATAAGTGTTAGCGACCGGTTCAACCAGAAACAACATTTGAAAGGCAAAGGCATTAGGAAACAAGTTCGTCAATCGCTGCCACATCGAACGGAAATGACTAGTGAACTTGGCGCCCATAGCCGGATGGAAGAAAACAATACGATAGCCGGCTTCTTCTATCATCTTGCGTGCCGTATGAACAGTAAAAAAGCGAAGATGAGTGTAATCCAGCAGTCCAATATTCTCGTATTCGAATCTTCCCATCAGCAGTTTTGCCCGGACGGTCCAGAACGCGATATTGGGAAGGGAAATGAGCACGCGGCCACCCGGCGCTAAAACGTTTCGGGTTTCGCGGAGAACGGCCTGCGGCTCCAAAAGATGCTCAAGCACGTCGCCGTAGGTAACCAGGTCAAACCGTTCACCCACGGCACTGCTCCAATCCGGCCGATTCAGGTCCAGAGGCAGCACACGGGCGCAAAATTGGCGAGCTTCTTCTGCGGCTTCCGTATCAATTTCAATGCCCACCACACGGGCGCCGGCTGCCGCAAGTTGTTTGGAGATGAAACCGGTTGAGCACCCGCATTCCAGGATGCTGCGGTACTTTTTCGCTTCCTCAAGAAAAACGTAGTTCCGGCTGAAACGGTCTTCATTGGTGAAAATATCATACCGACTGCTCTTCAGGGAGGCGTGATGCATCAGGTTTCATCGAGTGACGAAAACCATTGTAACGCGCTTTTCAGCATTCAGGTTCTCACATTACAATGGGAAATCGGCAGGTCATCGGGCCGCGACGAAACCATCCAAATGCCATTGAGCGAACCTCGCGTCAGCATCGTCATACTGAATTGGAACAGCTACCAAGTCACCATGGATTGCCTGCTGTCACTGAGGAAGATGGATTACCGCAATTTTGAAGTGGTCCTGGTGGACAACGGCTCTGTCGATGGCTCCCCTGAAAGATTGCTGGCAAGCGCACCTGAAATCAGGCTGATCAAAAATGCCAGCAATCTGGGTTTTGCGGGCGGATGCAATGTGGGAATGCGTGACGCGCTCCGCCGCGGCACCGATTACATTCTTTTGCTCAACAATGACACCATCGTCGCCTCCGATTTTCTCAGCCAGTTGGTCCGGGTTGCCGAGTCGGATGAGAAGATCGGCGCCGTTAATCCCAAGATATTGTTTTTTGACCGTCCCGACCGGCTGAATTACGCGGGAGGCGAGCAGAAAGGGTGGAGACTGTTCCCCAAAGTGATCGGTCTCCGCGACCGTGACGACGGAAGATATGACAGGATGCGCGAGGTGTCATTTCTCACCGGCTGTGCCTTTCTGGTAAAGGCTGCTGTAGTGCGGCAAATCGGGGTACTGGAAGAAGTCTACTTCCATTTTTATGACGATATTGAATGGTCTCTGCGGCTCACACGGGCTGGATTCAAAGGGGTCTATGTTCCTCAGGCTGTAATTTGGCATCGCGAGCACTTTGACACATATAAAAATCACCGGAACGGATTCATCGAGTTTTATCTCGCCCGCGGCAATATGGTCTTTGCACGCAAGCATGTCCCGCGAAGGCTATGGCCGTTCAAAATGCCTTTTTTTTGCGCTTGGATGGTTTACCGCACCCTGGTGTTTTCATCGCAGCGGGATTGGCAGAAAGTGCTTTCCCTGTACAAGGGGTTCTGGGCCGGTTGCATGACAAAATTACCTGAAGAAGATACAAGCGTTTAAACTACTTTTTGCTGCGATCGTGGCATATTAACCTCTCACCCCTCAGGGAGTCGCTCTTCCCCGCGCGTATGACTTTCAAATGACTGTGGAAGAAGTCCGCACAACGTGTGACTTAGCCAGGCTAAACGTATCATCGCCGATTAGAAAAATTTGTTCTGGATGCGGCTTGAACGGCGTTGTTTTCTAGGATATCGTGCTACTCTGATTTTTGAAGACAAGGTGATGTTTGATGATTAACGTGAGTAGCGCCCGCAACCCAGAAGAGAAGTGCTCAGGGAAATTGTCAACCGACGTGTGCTCCGATCCAAGAAGGCGAGCAGCGAACATTATGGAAATATTCAAGCGGGTTATTCTCCTGGCAGTGCTCTCCTTTGGCCTGTTTGGGAACGTTGCCCAGGCGCAATTCATCGGCGTTACCAAGCCTTTCGATCCGGCAAGCCAGGAACTGGCTCCTATTGGGGCAGCCATCGTTACCGGCAACGGCATTGAGTACAACGGTGGTCCGGTCATGCTGGGCCCGCATAATGTTTACTTCATCTGGTATGGCAATTTTTCGGGCAATAGCGCTCTCACGATCCTGCCAGATCTTATTAACGGCTTCGGCGGCTCGCAGTACTTCAATACCAACACAAGCTATGGCGATGCGACCGGGAATATCGCGAACACCGTCACCATGGCAGGTGCGGCTTTTGACAACTACTCGCAGGGCACGGCGCTAACCGGCACCACCTTAAACAATGTCCTTCTTTTGCCATTCAATAATGGCACGCTTCCCGTGGATCCCAATGGCATTTATTTCGTGCTCACGTCCCCAGATGTGACCTTGAATTTCCCTCCCGCCACGCCCGGCGGTCCCCCGCAAGGTTTTTGTACTGCTTTCTGCGGTTTTCACACCTCCGCCACGCTTACTAACGGCACCACTTCCACCGACATAAAACTTGCTTTTGTCGGAGACCCCGCTACACAATGTCCGCTCAAACCTGCTGCTAAAACGTGCTCTGCTCAAACCCTCAGCCCTAACGGAAATGAAGGCGCAGATGCCATGGCTAGCGTAATGGCCCATGAGTTGAATGAGACGGTTACCGACCCTCACGGTGACGCATGGTTTCACACGAATACCGCCGGAGAAGTTGGCGATTTATGTAACTTCAAGTTCGGCACTGCTACTGTCCCCTTTGATTTTTCTACAACCTTTCCTGCGTTGAATGGCGCGCACGCCGATGTCGTTCTCAGCGGCAGACAATTCCTGATTCAGTCGAATTGGCTGAATTCTGGTGGCGGTTCGTGCGCCATGGGGTTTAACTCGCAAACTCCCACTGGGCTTACCTTTGTTCCGGTAACTCCCTGCCGGGTCGCCGACACTCGCCTCACTCCTGGTCCATTTGGTGCACCATTCCTGGCTGCTAACTCTACTCGCGGCTTCACGATTCCCAGCAGCAGCTGCAACATACCCGCCACGGCGCAGGCCTATTCAGTAAACGCGACGGTTGTTCCCCACGGTCCGCTCGGGTTCCTTACGGTGTTCCCATGCGGACAGACGCTCCCATTAGCTTCAACGCTCAATGCTATCGATGGACGCGTGAAGGCCGCTGCGGCCATTGTGCCTGCCGGAACGAACGGTGATTTATGTTTCTTCGCCACCAATGACACAGAGCTGGTTCTCGACATTAACGGCTATTTTGTCCCGAACAGCAGCCCTACAGCTTTGGCATTCTTTCCGGTAACCCCCTGTCGCCTGGTGGATACTCGCTTGGCCGCTGGTTCCCTTGGTGGCCCGGCTATCGCAGGCAACACGGCGCGGACGTTCCCGATTCTCTCAGGACCTTGTAACCTGCCGGCCACAGCGCAAGCCTATTCTATGAATTTCACTGCTGTGCCCCAGGGGCCACTGGGTTTCTTGACTACATGGCCGGCAGGACAGCCGCAGCCGTTGGTTTCAACTCTGAATGCAAATCTTGGAGGCGTTACGGCAAATTCCGCCGTTGTGCCGGCTGGCGCCAATGGTGATATTTCGGTATTTGTCTCCAATCCATCTGACGTGGTTATCGACGTAAACGGGTATTTTGCTCCGCCGGCAGCCGGCGGTCTGTCACTCTATCCCTTGACGCCCTGTCGCGTGCTGGACACGAGAAATGCCCCAGGCTCTCCCACATTCAACGGCTCTCTTGACGTAAGCGTGATGCTCAGCGGCTGTGGCGCTCCCGCCGCCGCTCAATCGTATGTATTAAATGCCACGGTTGTTCCGCCTGCTCCATTTGGGTTCCTAACGCTCTGGCCGCAGGGCACACCGCGACCTCTTGTTTCCACCCTGAATGCGGTCGATGGCGCGATTACCTCCAACATGGCGATTGTGCCCACAACTAATGGTTTGATCAGTGGCTTTGGATCACAATCGGTACACTTGATTTTGGATATGTCCGGATATTTCGCGCCGTAAACGGCACGTACGACCTCGCATAAATGCCCGGCGGGACGCTGATTGCGGTGCCGGGCATCCAACCTCAGGCGCGCTGAAGCTGCATGCTATACTCTGCCCCGATGCCACTGCATTATCTTGCTGATGAATTGGAGTCAGCCTACCCTCTTCTCCAGCTATTTGGGCCCAGGCTCAGGATGCGATGAGGGTCCTGATGCTGCACAACAGGTATCTGATCCCCGGCGGGGAGGACCAGTGCAGCGTTGCTGAAGCTGCACTCTTGCGCGACCATGGCCATGAAGTGGAGCTTCTGGAAGAAGACAATCGCCGCATAGAGCAGCTCGGCCAGGTGCGGACGGCAATCCGAACGGTGTGGTCGCGGGAATCATATCGCCGCATTGATGAATTGCTGCAAACGCGCCGTTTCGACATTCTGCACGTCCAAAACTTTTTCCCCCTGTGGTCTCCTGCGGTCTATTATGCGGCTTCCCACAACCACGTTCCTGTTGTGCAGACTCTGCACAACTATCGGCTGATGTGCGTTAACTCGCTCTTCTTTCGTGACCAGCATATCTGCCAGGAATGTCTGGGGCGCTTTCTTCCGTGGCACGGCGTAGTACATGCTTGTTATCGCAATAACCGCGCTGCAAGTGCAGTGGTTGCTGGAATGGTGGGGGCCCACAAGCTCGCTGGTACGTGGCGTAAGCGCGTCGCTGCGTACATTGCTGTATCTGAATTCGCGCGCGAGCTATACATCAGTGGCGGCTTACCCGCCGAAAAGATCTCAGTGAAGCCCAACTTTATCCATCCAAGTCCCTCGCCGGGTCACGGAGGAGGTGGCTACGCGCTCTATGTGGGCAGGCTAAGCCAGGAAAAGGGAATTGCGACCATGCTGAATGCGTGGGAGGGAGCCTACGGAGCCATTCCGCTGAAGATTGCCGGTGAAGGCCCGCTGGCAGCGCTTGTGATTGCTTCCGCGCGCCGATGTAACAAAATTGAATACCTCGGCGCAAGATCGCTGCCGGAAGTCCTGGATCTGATGCGGACCGCAGAATTTCTGGTGTTTCCTTCTGAATGGTATGAAACCATGGGCCGGACCATCATGGAGGCATTCGCGGTTGGAACTCCCGTAGTCGCCAGCAGTATCGGTCCACCTGCAACCATGGTGGTTCCCGGCGAAACCGGATTCCATTTCACTCCGGGCAACGTTGCTGAGCTAAGGGAGCGGGTGGAATGGTGTTCACAAAACCTGGACCAGTTGCGTGCGATGCGATCGAAGGCGCGGCAGGTCTTTGAAGACCGCTATACCGGCGCTGCCAATGCGCAAATGTTGCTGGCAATTTACGCACGGGCGCGGGAAGCGGCAGGGCAGGCTCATGCAGGATGATCGAATCGCGAAGCCAGTGTCAACTGTGCAAATCCAGGTTGCCGCCCCCCTGTATGTCTATGCTATTCTCGACCCAGCATCGTCTCCAACACATTTACCAAGGCATCCGGTTCCATCTTAGACAAATGCCCCAGGCAAGTTTTTATCGTGCTGACAAACCGTTGAAGAATTCAGCCTCAAATTCTCGGGCACATCAGAGTTCTCCAGCCACTCCCATGAGGCGCGCATGAGCGTAGCCGTGATCACCGGATCGGCAGGGTTGATCGGCTCGGAGGCTGTCCGCTATTTCGCCGCTAAAGGACTGCATGTCGTGGGGATTGACAATGACATGCGGAAATATTTCTTTGGTCCGGAAGCATCTACGGAGTGGATGCGCAAGCATCTTGAAGCGACTATCCCTCACTACCAGCATTTCAGCATTGATATTCGCGATCATGCCGCCGTTCTCGAACTGTTCAAGCGCTTTGGGAAAGAAATTTCACTTGTGATCCATGCAGCTGCGCAGCCGTCCCACGATTGGGCGGCGCGTGAGCCTCTCACGGACTTTTCCGTGAATGCCACCGGCACTCTGAACATGCTGGAAGCCACCCGGCAATTCTGCCCGGAAGCGCCATTCATTTTTACTTCGACGAATAAAGTTTATGGCGATTCTCCCAATGCTCTTCCACTGGTGGAGCAGGAGTCGCGGTGGGAATTGGATAAGGCGCATAAGTTTGCCAAGCACGGAATCACGGAAGAGCAGTCGATAGACCATTCGTTGCATAGCATCTTCGGGGCGTCCAAGGTTGCAGCCGACGTGATGGTGCAGGAGTACGGGCAGTATTTTGGGCTGAAAACCGCATGTTTTCGCGCCGGCTGTCTTACCGGCCCCAACCATTCAGGCGCACAATTGCATGGCTTTCTTGCCTACCTGATGAAGTGCAACGTTACCGGGACCCGCTATACCGTTTTTGGCTACAAAGGCAAACAGGTGCGCGATAACCTGCATAGTGCTGACCTGGTGCGGGCCTTTGACAGGTTCTTTCAGTCGCCAAGATCAGGCGTGGTCTATAACATTGGCGGGAGCCGGTTTTCCAACTGTTCCATGCTGGAAGCTATTTCCATGTGCCAGCAAATCTCGGGGCGGGAAATGAACTGGCAATACGGTGGTGAAAATCGAAAGGGAGACCACATCTGGTGGATCAGCGACATTAGAAAATTCCAATCGCACTATCCTGGATACGAATTGCAGTTTGATAGCCTGGCTATTCTGCGCGAGATCCATGACCGGAACCATGAGCGGTGGAAGGATTCTTCTCGAGTTGTCCACGCATGAGTGCGGTGGCGAAGAGAAATATTCTCGGGGTCCTGATTGATGACGCAGATGCGAGTACCGCTACTGATTTGGTAATTGACGCCGCTCATCGTGGCGGCCCTTTCAGTGTCTCCGCCATTGCAGTGCACGGCGTTATGGAAGGGGTGCTGGATCCCGCGCACCTGTATCGCCTGAACAGCCTTGAACTGGTTGTAGCGGATGGTCAACCCGTGCGCTGGGCCCTGAACCACTTGCACTCAGCCGGCCTGCGCGTACGCGTTTATGGCCCTAGCCTGATGTTGTCAGTGCTTGCCCGCGCGGAGCAGGAAAAACTTCCGGTTTATCTTTACGGAAGTTCGCCCGATGTCCTTTCGCTTTTGTCCGCCAATCTCCAGCAGCGGTTTCCCGAACTGATCATTGCTGGCGCCAGCCCCTCAACCTTCGGGCGAATCACGGCTGAAGCTGCCGACCGCATTGGCGAAAATATCAGGAAATCGGGCGCGCAACTCGTTTTTGTTGGTCTGGGCTGCCCACGCCAGGAGGTATGGGCATATGAATTCAGAGATCGCCTTAAGTTACCCATTCTGGCCGTTGGAGCTGCTTTTCCGTTTCTGGCGGGAACGTTGCGGCAGGCGCCACAATGGATGCAAGACCGCGGACTGGAATGGTTGTTCCGGTTGAGCACTGAGCCCCGGCGGCTGTGGCGCAGATATCTTTTACTGAGCCCCGCATATCTGTTCCTTATCGCCTGCCAGTGGCTCGGCTTTCGTTTTCACACCACCGGAAAACCGCCGGACAGCGAGATCCTTTACGGTTAATTTGTCCGCTTTTTTCGGCTATAGCTTGAACCATGCATTGATTTGCTTAATCGCCGCCCGCGGTGAATTGTGGTAATGTTAAAGCATTCATCGCGTTATATTTGAATGAAAATTGGTTCTTCAACCGCGTCGATTCCTAACCCGACGCCTCTTTTGTTCCTCATCGCGGCCACTGCGCTCCTGCTCTGGCCAGATGCATCTGGCACCACAGCTCTCCTGGTAGCCGCTGCCATAGCAGTTCCCATCGCCGTATTCTGGATGTCATACAGCGCTCTCGGCGCAATTGTTGCCTTGATTCTTGGGTCGGCGGCTCCTCGCCTGTATGTCGAGATTGGCGGTCTCAAAGCAAGACCTGAGCATGTGGCTTGCGGCGTGTTATGTATCAGCATCCTGTTTCTGAGGAAGAAGCGCAGCCAGCCAATCCGATGGATTTGGCCGGACTATCTGCTGATAGCCTATGCTGCGCTCAATCTTTTTAGTTCTCTGTTCATGTCGATTGAACCCCGGCAAACCATCAAATGGGCCATTCAGCAAGTTCTGGTTATTCTTGCGTACTTTTTCCTGCGTGTCCTGATAGAAGACCGTGCCGGTTTGCATAAGGCAGTCATGGCGTTGTTGGCGGTTGGTGCTGCGACCGTGGCATACGGGATCATTTGTTTTTATTCCAACCTTCTTTTTGGGACCGGATTTGGCATCACCATAGGTCAATATGGAGACACTTCCGCTCCTTATGGTTTGCAATATGAAGCCAATCTTCTTGGGTCTTATAGCGGCGCTTTGGCCGTAATGATGCTGGTGATGTATCTGTATGACCATCGCCGCAGGTTTTTGATGGGCTTTGCGCTTGCGTTGGCTGGAATGGCGATTAGTCTTTCCCGAGGCGCCCTGGGCGCGACGTTTATTGGCTTATCGGCGGTCGCGATTTTTAGTTTTAAAAAGCGACTTCTACCTGTAGGAATGCGATCCGGCCTTATAAAGGCCACTTTGTGCGCGCTTCTTGTCGTGCTTCCAGCCGTCATCCCGCAATATACTGAGCGTTTCAATACGCTGGATGTTGGCGAACCTGCGGCGGATCCCAACACGCTTACGCGCATCGTGCAGGTAACCTCAGCTTTTGATGAAGTACTGAAGCATCCCTTTATGGGCGGTGGCACGTCCAGTTTTCAGCTGGCTTTTGATTGGCAGTCGCTGGGAGAAGAATGGGAAGAGCAAGGCTGGATCGGCAATACGGAAATGCGTGTTCTTCACGATACAGGGATTGTTGGGTTGGCGGTGTTTGTTGCGTTTCTGGTGTCTTTGTACCGGCGGTCCAGGAAGGTACTTGAACTGGAATCGAATCCAGAGCTGGTAGCACTGTTGACATCTGCCTTGGTTTATTGCGTCTCATTTCAAGCCACTGAGGGCACACTGCTGGCTTTTTCCTGGGTCCACCTTGGACTCATTGGTTGCGCCATCTCAATCTTTGTCGCCTCAAAAGACGGATACGGGAAAGAGGCGCGGCAAGGTGTCTCCGGTTGACCTGGCGGAGACCAGACAATCTGGCGGTACAGTTCACGATGTGAAATAATTTTTCGCGCTGTACTCTTAAAAAGCCATGCGCATTTTTGTTTAGGCATAGAATCTATAGTCCGTATGAACCCGCTTCAACGGGTCTTGCGTTATCCAGGAGAACCGCTAAAAATGAGACAGTTGCCGCGATCTATACGGCCGGGACCGAGATTTCACTGAGATGAACGACGCGGCAAAATCAAATCCAATCTATGGGCGCAAGCTGCGGCTGGCCATCTTCGGCGGCCGAGGCATCCCTTCCACTTATAGCGGCACGGAGACATTTTTTATCGAGTTGGCGCCGCGGCTGGTGGAACGCGGCCATGATGTGATTGTGTATTGCCGGAAGGCGCTTTTCAATGAACGCCCTACCCTGTACAAGGGTGTCCGCCTGATCTACACGCCCAGCCTTGAAACCAAAAACTTTGGCACATTCACCCACACGCTGGCGTGCATGATGGACGTGCAGCGGCGCAATGTGGATGCAATGCTGATTACCAATGTGGCCAACGCATTTCACTGTGCCATCCCCAGAATATTGCGCCAGAACTGCGCCCTGAACGTGGATGGAATTGAGTGGAAACGCGGGAAGTGGGGACGCCTGGGCAAGGCATATTTTTACTGGAATGCGCGGCTTTCAGGAAAGATTCTGCCTAAAGGCATCATCACGGACGCCTATGCCATGCGGAAGCTTTATCTTGACGAGTTTAAAACACCTTCTGCGTGCATCGCGTATGGGGGCAACATTGAGACGTCATCCAATCCGGAGATCGTTCGTCAATATGGGCTTGAGCCGGGGAACTATTATCTGATTGCCAGCCGGCTGGTGCCGGAAAACAACGCGGCCCTGATCGTGGAAGGTTTCAAGAAAGCGCCGACGAAACGACTGCTTGCGATTGCCGGAGACGCGAATTACCGCAGTGGATTTATCGATGACCTCAAGAACAATGCCGGTGACCGGGTGCGATTTCTGGGGCATGTTGACAGCATTGAGCACATCAAAGAACTTCACTGCAATTCATACGCTTACATCCACGGCCATATGATGGGGGGAACAAACCCAGCACTCCTCAAGGCGCTTGGCTTCGGCAACTGCATCCTGGCGCATGACAATCCATTCAATGCTGAAGTGTTGGCCGGACACGGACTTTTGTTTAAGGATGCTTCCGAACTGGCTACGAAGATCCAGCTCATCGAAGAAAATCCCGATCTCGCCGAAGACTACCGCCATCGCGCTCCGGAACGGATCCGCACCTTCTACAATTGGGAGCGGATTGTGGACCAATATGAAGAGCTTTTCTACCAGCTTGCCGCTGGCGAAGACCCAACACAGGTCCACTCCAGCGTACGTGAAGCTGAGGCTCAAGTGGCTGTCCGGTAGAAACTCTCCCCGGCTGCATCCACAATGGCAGGCCACGGCCCGATTTCACTCTAAGCGGAGTTACCAGAGTGCCGGTCCCCGCGTGCGTGAGCAAGATGACCTCTAAGGTGCTGGTCTGCCTTGCTCGGCTTGCGCCAGTGATTGTGATGAAATAACCTAAAGCAGCGGTTTACAACAGGGAGGCTTATGCGGATTCTGGTAGCGGGCGGCGCCGGGTACGTGGGTTCAGCACTCATACCCAAGCTGCTGGAGCGTGGTTATGACGTCGACGTGGTCGACCTTTTCTGGTTTGGAAATTCGCTTCCGCCGGAAGTCCGCATTATCAATCGCGACCTGTTCGACCTTCAGGTCGGCGATTTGAAGAACTACGAGCAGGTGATCTTCCTTGCCGGGCTTTCCAATGATCCTATGGCGGAATTTTCACCCAGCAAGAACTTTATTTTTAACGCGGCGGCCCCGGCTTATCTTTGCTATATCGCCAAACAGGCCAAGGTGCGCCGCTATATTTACGCCAGCTCCTGCTCGGTGTATGGCTACACTGAAAATGAACTGTTCGATGAAGACCGTCCTGTGGCTTCCTCATACCCCTATGGAATTTCCAAGCTTCAGGGTGAGCAGGCGGTCATGCAACTCATCGACAATGATTTCTCCGTCATTGCGCTGCGCAAGGGCACTGTCTCAGGCTATAGCCCGCGCATGAGGTTCGATCTCATTATCAACACCATGTTCAAATGCGCGATGAAGGATGGCGTCATTCGGGTGAACAACCCTGCCACATGGCGGCCCATCCTGAGTATTGAGGATGCGGCCATGGCATACATCCGCGCCATTGAGGCCAACCGATCTCTTTCAGGGATTTTTAATATCGCGTCCGGAAACCACACCGTGGGAGAAGTGGCCGACTTGGTGAAAAGCACGATACATGAAGAGACCGGAAGCAGCCCGGCATTGGATATCAATCATGTTCAGGACATCCGCAACTACAAAGTAGCGATTGAGCGGGCGAAAAATATTCTCAGCTTCCATCCTCATCACAGCATCAAGACCATTGTTCGCAATTTGATTGAGAACATGTCAAAGTGCAAGGACTGGGACAATCCCAACTACTACAACATTCAGGTATTCAAGGGGCTGGAGCGCGACGAGAAGTCAAAGCTGGTATCCAGCTCAGTCGGGGCCACGCAATGAAAGTTGCGGTAATCGGCGGAAACGGGCAACTAGGCCGTGACGCAGGGTCAGCTTTCGCCGATGACGGTCACGAGGTCGCAACCTTTACTCATCAGGAGATAGAGGTTTCGTCTCTGGCATCAGTCCGTGAGTCGCTCAGCGCGCTGCGGCCTGAGCTGGTGGTGAACACATCGGCGTTTCATCACGTGGAGAAATGCGAAGCCGATCCGGCGCATGCATTCGCCATCAATGGAATTGGGGCACGCAATCTCGCCCAGGTCACTCAGGAGATGGATGCCACGCTGATGCACATCAGCACAGATTACGTATTCGACGGGCGCAAGAATGCTCCATATACGGAAGCCGATGCACCGGGCCCGCTGAATGTGTATGGCAACACCAAACTTTCCGGGGAACTATTTGTCCGTTCCACCAACCCGCGCCATTTTGTAGTACGCACCTCCGCTATTTACGGAGAAAATCCATGCCGCGCCAAAGGTGGATTGAACTTTGTGGAACTGATGTTGAAGCTTTCCACGGAACGGAAGGAACTCAGGGTGGTGGACGATGAGTTTGTTACTCCGACGCCTACGGTGCAGATCGCGCAGCAACTGGTGCGGCTGAGCCGCTCCTCAGATTATGGGCTTTATCATGCCACCGCCGAAGGCAGTTGCTCCTGGTTTGAATTTGCCGCTGCCATTTTCGACCTGACGAAGACCAACATTCGTCTGGAGCCGGCCCGGCCCGGGGAGTTCCCGGTAAAGGTAGCGCGGCCAAAGTATTCTGTCCTTGAGAACCAGGCATTAAAGAGCAAATCCCTGAATGTGTTCACCCACTGGAAAGAGGGTCTGGAAAACTATCTGGCGCGGCGGGCGCAAAGCGCGACCCTGATTTCCGCCTGAAATATCGCGATTCGAGTTTCAAACCAGCGAGCGATACACAGCGAGCGCTTTTTCAGCCAGATTGCCTGCTGTGAACTCCTTACTTCTTTTCAAGCCGCGAACGGCTAAGTCTTGCCGCAAACCTGGATCGCCAAGGACCTTGCCAAGTGCATCCGTTATTGAATCTGTGTCGCCTGGATCAATGAGAAGCGCGCCGTCGCCGGCGACCTCTTCAAGCGAAGAGCCGAAAGAAGTAATCGTCGGGATACCACTGGCCATGCTTTCCACCACAGGCAATCCAAAGCCCTCAAAGAACGAAGGGAAAATGAAAACTTCAGAAGCATTATAAAAAATCGGCAGATCATCAAAGGGCACAAATCCGGGGAAGACAACGGAGTCCTGCAAGCCAAGTTGTTTGATTTTTTCCAGCAGTTGTCCCGATTGCCAGTCCTTTTTTCCCACCAGCACCAGTTTTGCGTCTAAACCTTGTTTGCGCAGTCGAGCATAAGCTTCCACCAAGCGAAGTAAATTTTTCCGCGCCTGGATTCTTCCCACGTACAAGATAAAAGGAAAACTGAGGCTATATTTCCGTGCGAGATGTTCCTGGCTTTGTCCTTTATGTCTCGGATGGAAATCCGGAGACGCCGCGAGGTGGGCTACTGTGATTTTTTCTCGCGGGAGATCAAATCGTCGGGCGATATCAGCCGCGGAAAACTCCGAGATTGTCATAATATGGCTGGCGCGTTTTGCCGACCAGCGCACCAGCGTCTTCATGCGACGAGCTTCGATTGGATGAAAGAACTCTGGAAAATGCTCGTGAGCCAGATCGTGGATCGCCAGAACGGTCTTGGTCTTCACGAATGGCGGCAGCACATACTGGGCGTGGAAAACGTCCGGCTTTATTCTGGCAAGCAGGCGAGGCAGACCGGCGCAGATCCTAACGACCGGGTTCTGTTGTATGGGAGTGAAGTGAAAGGGCGGATCGCCAACGCCTTCCTGACTCAACGCAACTGCATGCGTATAGAGAAGCTCGTATCGATTTCCGCCAGGCGAGTCAGCAAGCCCGCGCAGAAGCTGGCGGCAATATGTCTCGTTGCCTCCGGACTGAGTGCCTAAGCTGTGTACGTCAATGGCAATCTTCATCGGTTAGGGAATGGCGGCGTGCTGCTCCATCCTAAAGCGTCATGGCGGAAGGTGAAAGGCGGAAATTAGTTTATAGCGCGGACAAGACTTTCTCCGAAACGTTGGCTCCGCAGATCACGACAGCCACTCTCTTTCCGTTATAGCGGGCTGCATTCTTCAGAAAGGCTGCGACTGCAACTGCGGCAGCGCCTTCAATGATCCATCCCTTTAATGCGCGGACCTTGCGCATTGCATCGAGAATCTCTGTTTCTGATACGAGGACCGAGGTGTCGATTACCTGGGCGCAAATTTCCAGCGTCACGCAGCCAGGCTCAAGACCGCCGGCTGTGCTTTCAGAAAGGGTAGGCCGTTCAGGAACGTCGAGGATACGCCCAGCCTTGATCGACTCGTAAAGAACGGGAGAGTTTTCCGGCCAGCAGCCTACAACTTCAGTCTCAGGAGAAGCGTATTTCAAATAAGAACCGATTCCGCCAATGAGCCCGCCGCCGCCAACCGCTACGAATATCGCGTCCAAGTGCAGCACTTGGCGCAGCAACTCAACGGCGATGGTGCCTTGACCAGCCATGACCTGAATATCGTTGTAAGGCGAGATGAATACTTTGCCTTGCTCGGAGGCGGCTGCCCGCGCCGCTAACTCGGCTTCAAGCGGGTCGTTTCCCACGCGCTTTATGTAAGCGCCATATTCCTGTATGCGTAGCGCTTTGGAAGGAGAAACGTGATTGGAGACATAAACCTCAGCGGCAATTCCCGCTCGCTCTGCAGCGGCGGCGACTCCCAGACCATGATTGCCATTGGAAGCGGCGATTACTCCCTGTGCAGCTTCCGCCGGCAAGAGGGAAAGAATCTTATTGCTGGCCCCGCGGAGCTTGAATGAGCCAGTATTCTGCAAATTTTCCAGCTTAAAAAGGATCTCAACGTCCTCAGAGGGAGTTAGCTCCTCAATTTGCTCGACTGGAGTTTCGACCACCACAGTTCGAATCCTGCCGGCCGCTTCTGTGACCTGGGTTGCCAGATCGGCGACTGCTTCAGGCACTGCTGGTCGGGCACTATGACTCATGGCCTTTATTGTGCCACGAGCGCAGCTCAGGACTCCGAAGCTACTTCTGGATCGACTTTAAATAAGTAGTGATATTTTGCAGCCGAACTTCGCCATAATCGCGATCTTGTTGGATCTGGTGGAAGATAGGCCCCCAGACCGGCATTTCGCGGGAACCGTGGCCGGCAACGTTTTCGTCACCCAGGATAATCTTGCGCACGCGTGCGACCGCGAAGATACCGCCACTTCGCTGGGAAATCGTGGAAAGATCAGGCATTTTGGTGGTGAGCGCCGGTGCCACCGGGCCATCACCTTTGCCTTCCGCGCCGTGGCAGCTTGCGCAATAAGCTCGGTAGATGTCAGGTCCATTCAGTGACTGGATGAGGCGCCCGGGATCGTGCTGTTGTGTCTTTGCTTTCTCGTCCGGAGCCGCGCTTGCCGCGGCGAAAAGCCCTGCCAGCAGAACCGCTCCCTGCAAACCCATAACGAAAACACCAGCTCTTGATCGTTTCATTTGACTCGGGCTCCTGGCCGCCTTGAGTTTGCGCACTCAGTGGCGGAGAAACTTCGACGGCAAAGTAAATCGTAACGCCCGATCTCCGGGGAAGACGTGATGGATATCACACATGAAACGTGAAGTTGCACCCGCCGAGAGTCACAGTAGGGGGTGACGGACATCACAGTCCAGGATTAAGCGTGAGTAGATGATTGAAATTGAAAAAGCTTAAGGAGCCAGGAACATGGTTTCAGAGTGCGCCAACCCGAGCTGCCGGAAACCTTTTATTTATTACCGGCACGGCAAACTGTTTTCGGTCCCGCGCGCAATTGCCTCCGCAACGCGGGCCACGATAGAGCATTTTTGGCTGTGCCAGAGCTGCGCGGAGAGTATGACTATCGAAGTCCGTCAGGGCGCCAATCCATCGTTGGTTTCTCGCCGCCGTCTGGAAAATATTGTAGCTTGAGCTTTGAAGTCCGGCAGCTCAGTTGAAAGATAGCGTTGCGAAAACTTAGAGTTATGAGAAGGCCCCGACTTGTAGAGCGAGACGGGGCCTTAATTGTGTAAGGGGCATGTTCACTGCACATGGATGGTCAGGGGTGTCTTGAATACAGCTCCGGTGGAATCCCATGCTTGCACGGCAACCGAGTGCGCTCCAGTGGCAAGTGCGAAGGAAGTATCCAGCGAACTGGCGTTGACGGTGAATTTGGCAATGTTATCGACGTAAATTCGCATAGCCGTAATGGGATGGGTGGACTTGGCGGCAGCAACAAAATGCACCGGCGACGCCACCGTGCTTCCTGCCGCTGGTGAGCATACAGTCACGCCTGTAGCCGTCGCGGTGCAGCGCGAAGGTGGAGGTGGCGGCGGCGCGGTACCGAATAAGTCGCTCATGTCGGCGGAGCTGCCGGCGATGCCAGGATAGCTGTGTACGCCCAGCGCATCGAGCGTGGTGCGCAGAATATTCTGGTGCTGGTAGAACGCTGTGGACTTGAAGCCTTTCTTCACTCCGGGCCCCACTGCAAGCGCGACTACATGCCCGCCGCCGTGAGCGGTATCCGTGTTGAAACCTTCGTCAAAGACAAGGATCAGAATGCCATCCTGCTGAAATCCGGGATTGTTGAACAAAGGCCCGATATTATTCTTGAGCCATGTGTCCGCGGTGGCCAGCTTTACCGCGTTCGTACAACCAGTGGGTGCAGTGGGGCAGTCATGCGCGTTGTGGTTCTGGTTTGGCACCACGAATGAGTAATTCGGCAGCTGGTTATTGGTCAGGTCAGCGCTGAAATGCGTGAACGGGACCAGGTTTAGCCGCTGCACGCTGCTGTTGGCCACATCCGTGAAGTAAGACAGGGGATTATGGTGCCTGATGTACGGATATTGATCGCCGCCAATGTAGCCCACGGAAGGCAGGCTTTCGGCGTAACTCTTCCAGGTTTTGCCGGCAGTCAGCAAATGCCGCACAATGTTGTCCACATTCACCGTGGTATTCAACGAGTCATTGCTGGTAACCAGTTGTCCGGCCGTCAGCATGAAGTAATTACCGATGGAAGGATGCACGTTGGCGTAATACTGCGTGGCCAGCGCATTTTGTGATGCCAGACTGTTCAGGTACGGCATGGATGCGCTGCCGATCACAGCCGGATAACTCTGGTTTTCCTCCAGTACAACAACCACATGGTTCGAATTTGGGATCTGCGCGGTCAGCAGCGCGGGCACGAAAAAGGCGATCAGCAACAGAACTAATTTCTTCAAGCGGACTCCCGTGGACCTGAATTTTATTCAAATCGACGAAAGTGGCGAGTACTACTGGTCCGACTAAAGCGGCGCGAGTATAGCTCTTATTAAACTAGAAGCTCTGGACAGAGCAGAGGATGGCACGCGCCGGAGAAAACATTTTCAAGAGGCATCTTAGTACTCCGGTAGTACATTTCTGGGGAATTTTCTTTGATGCATTCCGGTATAACGTTAAGTGGCCATTCAGGGCGTTTTGGCGGTGTTACCCGCAGGGTGATTCTCGCGCCACAGACTGTACTTGGAGGGATCATTCAATGTCGAAAATCATGACCATGCGGCAGGCGATCGCGGAGCACGTTCCTGACGGAGCGAGCGTGGCTTTGGGTCTGCAATTGGAGCAGATGATCCCGTTTGCCGCCGGGCACGAGATCATCCGGCAGAAGAAACGTGGACTACGCCTGATTGGGCCAATTTCCGACATTCTTTTTGACCAGATGATTGGCGCGGGCTGCGTGGAAGACGTGGTGGCGGCCTGGGTGGGGAACGTGATGATGGGATCGGCGTATAACTTCCGCCGTGCCACAGAGGTGGAAAATCCGGGCAAGCCGGGCGAAAAGCTGCGCGTCTTTAACATGACGAACTTTACGCTGGCCCTGGCGTTGCAGGCCGGCGCCATGGGCGTGCCGTTTCTGCCGACACGGACTGCCATGGGCAGCGATGTCCCAAAGGGCAATCATTTTTTCTACCAGATTATTTCTCCCTTTGAACCAAAAGAGACTTTGCAGGCAGTACGCGCGCTGGTGCCCGATGTGGCGATTGTTCATCTGCAACGCGCGGACAAGAACGGCAACGCGCATTGCTGGGGAAATTTTGGCGTGATGCTGGAAGGAGTACGGGCGGCAAAAAAGGTGATTGTCTGCGCGGAAGAAATCGTGGGCGAAGACGTGATTGCCAGCGACCCGAACCGCACGGTGATCCCAGGCTTTCTGGTTACGGCAGTGGTGGAGTGTCCGCTGGGCGCGCATCCTTCGCCCGTGCAGGGCTATAACAAGAGAGACGATCCTTTCTTCCAGCAATACCACGCGGAAACCAAGACCCAGGGTGACTTCAATGCCTGGGCAGAGAAATGGGTGAACGGAGTGGCAGATCGTGGCGAGTATGTGAAACAGTTGGGCGCCGCGAGGGTGGGAGAGTTGGGTGTGAAGCAGCATGCGTACGCGGCGCAGACGGATTATGGATATTGAGATCGGGTGATCGGTTGATCGCGCGTGATCGGGTGATCTGAAAATCGATAGCCGATTGAACCGCAGAGGACGCAGAGCCGATCCGCTTTATTGCGAAGAAGCGGTTTATGGCCTGAGGTGTTATCGTTGAAGCAAAGGAAATCCTGGTTTGGCTAACGGCTAATTGCTAATGGCTAAGTGCTATTCATGAAAAAAGAACTCATTGAACTTCGCGTGAACGGACGCAAGCACGAGTTGGCAATTGAGCCGAGCGCGCTGCTGCTGGACGTTTTGCGCCAGGAGTTGGATTTCACGGGGTCGAAGCGCGGCTGTGACGATTCCTCGTGCGGGGCGTGTACGGTACTGGTGGATGGAGTCCCAACGCTGAGCTGCACCATGTTGGCCATGAGCTGCGCCTCAGACGAGCAAGACGGGCCGGACATTACGACCGTTGAAGGTATCGCCGACGACGGCGCTCTGGCGGCGATCCAGAAGGCTTATGGCGATTGGGGTGGGGCGCAATGTGGTTTCTGCACTCCGGGATTCATGGTCACGGTAAAGGCGCTGCTGGACCGCAATCCGGAGCCAAGCGAGGAAGAAATCAAGCATGCGCTGAGCGGGAACCTGTGCCGCTGCACGGGATATACCCAGATGTATCAGGCCATTAAGGCGGCAATAGTGGCGGAGCAGAAACATAGGATCGGGTGATCTGGTGATCGCCGTGATCTGGTGATCGGAAAGAGATTCACCGCAAAGGGCGCGAAGGACGCAAAGGAACAAAGTTGAACCGCAGAGGATGCGGAGAGCGCAGAGGGTTCAAGAAGCGGTGAGAGCTAGTGGCTAGTAGCTTGGAAGGGAATAAGGCTCCCTCGCTGTGCTCGGGATGTAAAAAAATGTCTGACTTCTCCATCATCGGGAAACGCGTTGCCCTCGTCGATTCGGCGGGCAAGACCACGGGCCAGGGCAAGTATGCTGACGATCTGTCACTGCCGGGAATGTTGATCGGCAAGATCCTGCATTCGCCTTATCCGCACGCGCGGATCAAGAAGATTGATGCGTCGAAGGCGGAAGCAGTGGACGGAGTGGTCTGCGTGGTGACCGGGCCGGACGCGCCCAACAAGTATGGGATCCTACCGGTGGGCCATGATGAGACAGCGCTGGCCGTCGAAAAAGTGCGCTACGTGGGCGACAACGTGGCTTGCGTGGTGGCGACGTCAGAGTCCATTGCGGAGCGCGCGCTGGAGCTGATTGAAGTGGAATATGAGCAGCTGCCCGCGTGGTTTGATCCGGAAGACTCAATGAAGGCGGAGAAGGAATGGATCCATCCGCAGCGGCCCAACAATGTTGAAAAAGATTATCACCATGTCTTTGGCGATCCGGACAAGGGGTTTGCCGAGGCCGATGTGGTGGCGGAGCATCGCTATATTGCGGGCGAAGTGACGCACGCGGCGATGGAGCCGCATTGCACGCTCGCGACATTTGAGATCGATTCGCAGACAGGGCAGCCCGGACGGCTGACAGTGTGGTCGTCAACCCAGGTTCCGTACTACCTGCAGCACAAGCTCTCCATTGTGCTGGAGCTGCCGATGCAGCAGATTCGTGTGATCAAGCCGCTGGTGGGCGGCGGATTTGGCGGCAAGAGTGAAGTGATTCCGCTGGAGATCATCGCGGCAGTGGCGGCGCGCAAAGCTAAAGCGCCGGTGAAGATTACTTATACGCGAGAAGAAGTTTTCTGGGCCCATCGCGGGCGGCCGCGCACGATTATTGATATGAAGATCGGCGCGAAGAAAGATGGACACCTGACCGCTGTGGCGGCAAAGGTGATTCAGGATGGCGGCGCATATTGCTCCTACGGCGTGGTGACGATCCTTTATTCCGGCGCGCTGCTGGGCGCGCTGTATGACATTCCCAATATCAAGTATGACGGCTATCGTGTGCTGACGAACAAACCGGCCTGCGGCGCAATGCGCGGGCATGGCACCGTGAACGTGCGATTTGCATTTGAGAGCCAGCTCGATGAGATTGCGGCGAAGCTGGATATTGATCCCGCGGAGATTCGCCGCATCAATCTGCTGAAGCCGCCTTGCATCACGGTGAACAATCTGCGGGTGCAGAGCTATGGCCTGCCGGAATGCATTGATAAAGTTATTGACCGGTCGGGCTGGCACGAGCGACGGAGCAAACTGCCGCCGGCGCGCGGCATGGGAATGGCGTGCAGCCATTACGTGAGCGGCGCCGCCAACAGCATTATCCGCTCAGACATGCCGCATTCCACGGTGAATATAAAGATTGATCGCGATGGCGGAGTTGTGGTCTATACCGGCGCTTCAGACATTGGACAGGGCTCAGACACGATGGTGGCGCAGATTGTGGCCGAGGTGCTGGGCATCGGTCTCGGACGGATACGAATTATTGCTGCCGATACTGATCTGACGCCGATCGATATTGGATCCTATTCCAGCCGTGTGACCTTTATGAACGGTAACGCGGCGCTGCGCGCGGCGCAGGACGTAAGAAAGAAGATTGCCGCAACAGCGGCAGTAAAGATGAACTGCGCGCCGGAAGACGTGATGATGCGCGACGACCGTGTGTGGAAGCGCGGAACAGCTGAGCCGGCGACAGATGGGAAACATGCCGAACAGATACTGGAGAAGATTGATACGCCCCGAGGAAGCGTAAGAGAAGTGAGCGGGCGCGTGGAAGGGCAGACGCTGCGCGGATCGTTGCAGCAGAAGCGCAAGGAAGAAGGCCCAAAGGACAGCATGAGCTTTGAGGAAGCGGTGGTCTCGGCCATCGACTTTACCGGAGCGCTCACCGGCACGGGATCGTATGCGCCGCCCAAAGACGCCCGCGGCGGAGCGTTCAAAGGCGCGGGCGTGGGCCCGTCACCGGCGTATTCGTATTCCGCGCAGGTGGCCGAAGTGAGCGTGGATGAAGAGACTGGCGAAGTGAAAGTCCACAAAGTATGGGCGGCGCATGATTGCGGGCGCGCGCTGAATCCTGTTTCGGTGGAAGGACAGGTGATTGGCTCCGTATGGATGGGGCTGGGCCAAGCGATGCAGGAAGAAATGGTTTGGAAAGACGGCCTGCTGATGAATCCTGGGATGCTGGAATACAAGTCGCCTTCAGCTACGGAATCGCCCGAGGTGGAATGCATTATTGTGGAGTCTGTCGACCCGGAAGGGCCGTTCGGCGCTAAGGAAGCCAGCGAAGGCTCTTTAGCCGCGACGATCCCTGCTATCGCCAACGCAATTTATGACGCAGTTGGTGTGCGGTTGCGTGAAGCGCCATTCACGCCGGAGCGCGTGTTGGCCGCGATCAAAGCAAAACATTCCGAGAAGAAAGCGCTGGAGATTACGCGCGGGTCGGATCCTGTGGCTCCGACGGCGTTTCGCGAGCACGGGGGATCATTATGGTTCAAAGGCAAAGGACCGCAGCGGCATGCGGATGATCCGTCGAGAAGGGCGACTTCGACCGAAACATAACATCTACCACGGAGGCACGGAGACACGGAGAAGGACAAGAATATTTGCCGCTGATTTACGCGGATCAACGCAGATAGGGAGGGAAGATTAGTTTGCGGAAACGAGTTCTCCTTTTTGGTATGCGATCTGTGGCTCCGTTGCTGTTCTCCGTGTCTCAGTGCCTCCGTGGTGGATTTAAAAACTAATGAGCCTTCCTTCATTCAAATTTTTACGCCCGAGATCGTTGCGGCAGGCGGTTGATTATCTGGCGCGGCACGGCAGCGATCTGGCGATCCTGGCCGGCGGCACGGACCTGTTGCCCTCGATGAAGCAGAAGCTGTTTACGCCGGGATTTGTGATGGATATCCGTGGAATTGAAGAGATCCAGGGAATACATATGCGTCCGGGGGCGGGCGTTGAGATTGGCGCGCTCACACCGCTTTCCTCGATTGAGGATTCAGAGTTTATACGGCGTAGCTATCGCGTGCTGCATGAGGCGGCGATGACGGTGGCGTCACCGATTTTGCGCAATATGGGAACGCTGGGCGGCAACATATGCCTGGACACGCGCTGCGTCTGGTACAACCAGTCACTGCAGTGGCGGCGCTCATGCGGGTTCTGCATCAAGAAAGATGGCGATCTATGCCATGTGGCGCCGGGAGGCAAGTTCTGCTGGGCAGCGTTTTCCGGGGATACGCCTCCGGCGTTGCTGTGCCTGGGCGCGGAAGTGGAGATTGCGGGACCTGCGGGATTGCGGCGCGTTGCGCTCAAGGATTTTTATACCAATGTGGGTGATGCGCGCATGAAGCTGGGATCGAATGAAATGCTCACCCGCGTCTTTCTGCCGGAGGACTCTGCCGGATGGAAGGGAAGCTACATGAAGCTGCGCATTCGCGGGTCGATCGACTATCCGCTGGCCGGGGTGGCCGTGGCACTTAAGAAAAATGGCGGACCAGTGGAGAATGCCCGCGTGGCGATTACGGCAGTCAATCCCGCCCCGCTGCTGGTAAAAGGCGCTGAGAACGCGCTGATCGGCAAGCAGATTGATGAGCACGTCGCGATTTTGGTCGGCGAACTCGCAGCTAAGATGGCCAAGCCACTAACCACTTCAGGGCTTACGCCGGAGTATCGGCGGGAAATTGTGAAGGTCTACGCGAAGCGGGCGGTAATGGCTGCGGCCACGTCTTAATTTTCACCGCAGAGGACGCAAAGGATTGTTTCTGAAATACCCAGCGAAGCGAGAGAGTCCATATCGTTGCGAAGTGAAAAATGAGTCGGCGCTAGTATCATTAACAAGCATGAAGGTAGACCTAAAGGACGCCCGGAAAAACCTGAGCTGGTTGATCCGTGTAGTCGAAAGCGGCGATGTGGTAACCATTTGTCGACGCGGCGTTCCGGTCGTGGATTTGGTGCCGAACCAGCGAACCAACACAGAAGGACCGAAGTTCGGAACTCTCAGAGCGCGGGTCGTGATCCACAATCCAGATTGGTGGAACCCAACTGGGTGAACAGGTTCTGGATGATCAATTTTGCGAATTGCCATTTGCTGTTTGCTAACCGGTAGGGTTCCCTCACCCGCAAGATCGGCGGGGTTCGGGATTTCAGAAAAAGCAATGATCATCACTGACTGCCACATCCACATACAACCCGTTGAGATGTTCAAGGCTGGGCCGCTTGAGGTGATGAAGAAGGCGCGCGGGCATTATGAGGACATCCTGGAATACTGCCGGTCGCCCAAGGCGCTGCTGAAGTATATGGATTCCATCGGCATAGAGCGCGCGGTGCTCATTAATTATGTTGCGCCGGAGACGATGGGCTTCACGCACGAAGTGAATCCGTGGGTGGCGAATTATTGCAAGGAGAATCCGAAGCGCCTGCTCTCATGCGGCAGCGTGCATCCTCGGCACACGCTGAACGTGCAAGCTGAGATGGACAATCTGGTACGGCTCGGCATACGGCTGGTTAAAATCCATCCACCGCACCAGATGCTCTATGCCAATGACTACATGAACGGTATAAAGGAACTGGAAATCGTCTATCGCGCGGCGGAGGCGAACGGAATCCCGGTGATGATCCATACCGGTACGTCGATATTTCCGGCGGCGCGAAACAAGTTTGGCGATCCAATTTATCTGGATGATGTGGCGGTGGATTTTCCCAAGCTGAAGATACTGATGGCGCACGGCGGCCGGCCGATCTGGATGCAGACGGCTTTCTTTTTACTAAGGCGCCATAAGAACGTGCATCTGGACATCAGCGGGATTCCGCCGAAGATTTTGCTGAAGTATTTTCCGCGGCTGGAAGAGATTGCGCACAAGACACTCTTTGGCACCGACTGGCCAAGCCCGGGCATTCCCGACATTAAACAAAATCTGGATCAATTCCAGGCGCTTGCGCTGCCGGAGGCGGTGAAAGAGCAGATACTGAGCAAGACAGCGCTGGAGATGTGGCCGGCGTAGTGCCGGTCTCTTCAATCGACGGGTTGCGCGCCTGCCTGCACACTTGTTCCAAAAAAACAAACTGGCCCGGAAGTGCCGGGCCAGACAGTCAATTCAGCGCGATGTTAAACCGTTGCGCGTCTTCCGGCCACCAGATGCCAGATGATGGAGATCACGGCAAAAACCAGAAGCAGGTGAATCAGGCCGCTGGCAACGTGAAAAGCGGTGAACCCGAGAATCCATAACACGAACAGAACAATACCGATAAGCAAAAGCATGTAGTACCCCCCTTGGCTAGATTCGTTAAGGCGTTTCGTTTGCCTGCTAGTAAGATTCAGGTGCACCATGCGTCGTTGCACCATTAAGAGTTTTTAAAAACACTTGCAGAGGGCAACCTTCGCAGATTGGCTTGGCACGGCAGTAATGATTGCCTACTCTGACGATCAAGGCATGTAGCTCGTTGTAATGCTGGGCCAGCTCTGTGCGAGCTGAGCTGCTCATGCGCGAAACCGGATGACGCGGATCAGAGCCGGATTCTTTCACGACGAGAGACTCACGTGCTGAGCTGCTGATCGCGCGCTCGATCATGGCGCGAATTTCTTCGTAGCTGGTTTTCTGGTTGATCATGCCGTGGCGCAGCAACACACGGCGGGTATATGCGTCCACCACGAAGACAGGATGATTGCCGGCATAGAGCAGGATGGAGTCGGCAGTTTCCGGCCCCACGCCGTTGAGTTCCAGGAGCTCTGCCCGGAGCTTTGCAGTTGGCTCGGCGAACATACGGCTGAGCGAGCCGGAGTATCGCTCGTCGAGGAAAGCGATAAACGTCTTGAGGTTGGTTGCTTTCTGGCGGAAGTAGCCTGAGGGCCGCACCAATGTTTCCAGTTCATTGATGGGCGTAAGGCGCACGGCACTGACGCTGAGCCGCCGGGCGCGACGAAGATTGAGCAGCGCCTTTTCCACGTTGCTCCAGTTGGTGTTCTGGGTGAGATACGCGCCAACGATTACTTCAAAACGCGAATACGCGGGCCACCAGTTCTGTGGGCCATAGCGGGCGAGAAGAGCTGTGTAATAGGAAGGGATTTCAGATCGGGTGATCGGGTGATCCGGTGATCGGGTGATCGGGGTAGCGGACCGACGCGATTCTTGCGAGGGCACGGATTCAGATTTGCTCAGTTCGGTTGACACCTTGAGCTAATCTTAGAACATTCAGCAATTTGGCATCCGGGATAGCGATCAATGATACGGCCCTGAGCAGATACTATTGGCGTGCCTTTACCAGCTGGAACTCTTGCCGCCGACTTGGGCCTGCAAGTCGCAGGCTTCGCGGCAGGGCCGGCAGTAATAAATACCGTCTTCACAAAGGCGGACTTCATAGAGGCTCTGGCATAGCGCGCAGTACTTGTTGCAGGAGCAGGTCCTCTCAGGCTGGTCGCAGATCATGCACATGAATTCTTTGGCCATGGCCGGAGATTATCGCGATTTTGGCTCCCCGGCAATGGCCGATGGTCGATGGCCTTGCGGTAACCGCCCGGAAAGGCGGCAAGCAGAGGCAATCGCACTATCCGATCTCATTCACTGCTGCTCTTACCATCAATCAAAAGGGGACATTTCTAACGAGCTTTGACATGCCTGCCATCCTTCATTGACCCTGTAAATCTCGGATGTTAACCTTGAGGGTTCGCCTGTCCTCTTTGGCGGACTCTGTCAACCGTATCCAAGTGTCGAAAGGGAAAAGATTTGTCCTCTACCGCAGAAGGCCAGACGCTCAGGAAGACTGCCCTCAACGCGACGCATCGCAAGCTCGGCGCCAAGATGGTGGATTTTGGCGGCTGGGACATGCCGGTTGAGTATCCCGCGAGCGGAGGCCTGGTGAAAGAGCATCTGGCCGTGCGCACCGGCGTGGGCATGTTTGACGTTTCCCACATGGGAGACATTCTGATTCGTGGGCCGCAGGCGCTGGACGCTGTGCAGTGGATCAGCATGAATGACGCCTCGAAACTTCAGGAAGGCCAGGCGCATTATTCCGCGCTGCTTTATCCGGAAGGCACGTTCGTGGATGACGTGATCGTTCACAAGATGGGGCAGAACGATTACCTGCTGGTGATTAATGCCGGCACCCGGGAGAAAGACCATGGCTGGGTGCGCAAGAACGTGAGCAAATTCCGTTGCCACGCCGACGATGTGGGCGACTATTACACGCAAATCGCGATTCAGGGACCGAAGGCGGAAGCCACCCTGCAAAAGCTGACGAATGTTGATCTCTCACAGATCAAGAATTACTGGTTCAAGCATGGTACGGTTTGCAACCTGCCAAACACGCTCATCGCCAGGACGGGGTACACAGCGGAAGATGGATTTGAGATTTATGTTCCGTCTGATGTTCCGACCAGCGAACGTGTTTGGAATGAAGTGACTGAAGCCGGAAAAGAATTCGGCATCGTGCCGTGCGGGCTAGGCTCGCGCAACACGCTACGGCTGGAAGGCAAGATGGCGCTTTACGGCCACGAGATTTCCGACACCATCAATGTCTTTGAGGCCGTGCTGGACCGCTATTGCAAAATGGAGAAGCCGGACTTCATCGGTAAGGCGGCGCTGGAAAAAGTGAAGGCCGCTGGGGTGAAGCGGATTTTGGTAGGACTGGAAGCGGTGGATCGTGGAATTCCGCGCGATGGTTACAAAGTTTTCGACGAAGCGGGAAATGAAATCGGGTATGTCACTAGCGGATCGCCCGCGCCATTTCTGAAAAAGAACATTGCCCTGGCTTACGTGCGGCCACAGCATTCAGAGATTGGGCACGAGGTTTTTGTGGAGATCAGAGGGCAGAAGATCAAGAGCAAGGTTGTGCCCACACCATTTTACAAGCGACCGAAAAAATCGCAGTAGCTGAGCGCGGCGAATTAGGAATGCAAATCAAGCGGGTGAAATGCGAGTGATCGCTGGCCCGCGCGAATGGAGCATGAGGGCACAACAGCGCAGCGTTGTTGCGCCTTTAAATATAAAGATGGCATATCCGAAAGATTACAAGTACACGAAAGAGCACGAGTGGATACAGGTAAAAGGCAACTCTGCCACAGTGGGAATCACCGATCACGCCCAGGAATCGCTGGGAGATATCGTGTTTGTGGAATTGCCCAAGGTGGGCGCCCAAGTGGAAGCGGGCAAGAGCTTTGGTACGGTAGAGTCAGTTAAAGCCGTGTCTGAACTTTATGCGCCAGCCTCAGGCAAAGTTGTTGAGGTGAATGAGAGCCTGAATCAGGGGCCGGAAGCGGTGAACCAGGACGCCAATGCGGCGTGGATGATCAAGCTGGAGCTAACAAACCCGAGCCAGGCGGACGGTCTGATGTCAGCGGACGATTACGAGAAGTACGTGGCGGAAGAAAAGTAATCTTCACCACGGAGACACGGAGGCACGGAGAAACCGGCGAGTTTCTTCGTCCATTTTTTCGACTTCCTCTATAGAAGGCCCTGAATACCAAGACATGCGCTACTTACCTAAATCTCCCGCTGATCGTGCGCAGATGATGCGCGAAATCGGATGCAAGTCCATAGATGATCTGTTCGCGCCGATTCCGGCGGAATACCGGCTTACGCGCGACCTGAAGGTGCCGCGGCAGATGGCGGAATCGGAAATCATTGACTATTTCCATGCCAGAGCCGACCAGAACGCAGCAGGCTATGCGCTGTTTTTGGGCGCCGGTGCTTACCACCATTACCGTCCGGTAGTGATTGACGCGATGGTTTCGCGCGGCGAGTTCCTGACCTCATACACGCCATACCAGGCGGAGATTGCGCAGGGAACGCTGCAGGCCATCTTTGAATTCCAGACGATGATCTGCGAGCTCACCGGCATGGAAGTGGCGAACGCTTCAATGTATGACGGCTCAACGGGCGCGGCTGAAGCCATGTTGATGGCCGTGCGCATCACCGGACGGAAAGCGGCTGTAGTGGCGCACAGCGTGCATCCGGAATACCGCGAGGTGATGCACACGTACACGCAACACCAGGGCTTGCCGATTACGGAATGCGATTACCTGGAAAATGGCCGCGTGGATATGGCTGACCTGGAGAAGAAGATTACGTCAGATACGGCGTGCGTGCTGATCCAGTCGCCGAATTTCTTTGGCACCATCGAGGACATTGCTGCCGTGGCCGATCTGGTGCACAAGAAAGGCGCGCTGCTGATTGTGTCGATTGCGGAGGCGTTGTCACTGGGGATCGTGAAGCCGCCGGTGGAAGCCGATATTGTTTCCATGGAAACACAATCCTTTGGGGTGCCGCTGGGATACGGCGGGCCATACGCGGGGGTGATGGCGACGAAAGAAAAATTCGTGCGCCAAATACCGGGGCGGCTGGTGGGAGAAACAAAAGATAAAGACGGCAAACGTGGATTCGTGCTGACGCTTTCGACTCGGGAGCAGCATATACGCCGGGAGAAGGCGACCTCGAACATCTGTACCAACCAGGCGCTGATCGCCACCATGGCGACGATCTACCTGACGATCTACGGTCGCGAAGGGCTGAAAGAGCTGGCGCAACAGAATCTGGCCAAAGCGACATATGCGCGGAACGAGTTTGCCAAAAAGGGAAAGATTCTGTTTGACGGCGGGCCGCGCTTCAATGAATTTGTGGTGAAGACCAAAGACGACCCGCACGCCATCAACAAACGCCTGCTAGCGAAAAAGATGATTGGCGGGTTCCCGCTGAGTTGGCATTATCCGGAACTGGGCAATGCGTCACTGTGGTGTTGTACGGAGATGAATAGCAAAGAGCAGATTGACGCAGCGGCGCAGGCGGTGGGCCAATGAGTAATAAGGATATCAAGAAAGCTACGCACCACGTAAACCAGAATGAAGGGCTGATCTTTGAGCGGTCTTCACCCGGGAAGAAAGGTTACCGGCTGGCGCCGCTGGATGTTCCCGAGGTGGATTACAAGGCAGCTCTGGGCGCAGCAGCGCGCGCAGACCTGGGCAACATGCCGGAGGTGAGTGAGATGGAGATCATCCGCCACTTCACGCGGCTTTCTACGTGGAATTATGCGATTGATCTTGGCATGTATCCGCTGGGATCGTGCACCATGAAATACAACGCGCGCGTGAATGAAGTTGTGGCGCGTTTCCCGGGGCTGGCCAACGCGCATCCTTACCAGCCGGCGGACGTGTCACAGGGCGCAATGCGCGTGATGAAGACGCTCTCCGATTGTCTGCTGGACATCACCGGCATGGACGCGATCACGTTGCAACCCGCTGCGGGTGCGCATGGCGAGATGACCGGCATTTTGCTGATGCATGCGTATTTGCAATCGAAAGGGAACCCGCGCAAAAAGATCCTGATTCCTGATTCCGCGCACGGCACCAATCCGGCGACGGCAGCGATTTGCGGGTACGCCGTGGAGAATTTGAAGTCGAACTCACGCGGCATGGTGGACGTGAGCGCGCTGGCGGCGCAGATGAATGAAGATGTCGCGGGGCTGATGCTTACCAATCCCAACACGCTGGGAATTTTTGAGCAGGAGATCCACAAAATTGCCGAAATCCTGCACAGCAAGGGCGGCCTGCTTTATATGGATGGCGCGAACATGAACGCGCTGGTGGGCAAGACGCGTCCGGGGGATTTTGGCGTGGACGTGATGCACCTGAATCTGCACAAGACTTTTTCCACGCCGCATGGCGGAGGCGGGCCGGGATCGGGTCCGGTGGCTTGCAAAAAAATCCTGGAGCCATTTTTGCCGAAGCCGGTAATCGTGGAACGCGCCGACGGCACACTGGCGTTTGATTATGATAGGCCAAAATCAGTAGGACGCGTGCGCATGTTCTATGGAAATTTTGGCATGCACGTGCGGGCGCTGGCCTACACGCTGGCCAATGGTCCGGACGGCCTGCGGCAGACCACGGAAGATGCGGTGCTGAACGCGAATTACATTCGCAAAAAACTGGAAGGCGATTTCAACTTGCCGTACCAGAGCCCGTCGATGCACGAAGTGGTCTTCAGCGACAGCATTCAGGAACAAAAAGGCGTCAAAACCGGCGACATTGCGAAAAGGCTGATCGATTACGGCTTCCATCCTTATACAGTGTCGTTTCCGCTGGTGGTTCATGGAGCCATCATGATTGAGCCTACGGAAAGCGAGTCGCTGGAAGAACTGGACCTGCTGGTGGATGCGATGAAGTCGATTGCACGCGAAGCGGAGGAAGATCCGGAGTTTGTGAGGAATGCCCCACATACGACGAGGGTGAAGCGGCTGGATGAGACGGCCGCGGCGAGGAAGCCGATCTTGAGGTGGAAGCCGGCAGCAGCGAAGAGTGCGGGGGAATAGGTTTTCTGAAATCCCGAGCTTGCGAGGGAACCCTTTCACTACCTAATCCCCCTATAGGGCTGCGGAGCATTCAGTCCATAAGCGTTTTAGCGTATTACCCACTTTGGCCCAACCCTATACAGTTCTTAATCATAGGGATCTCTCGCTTTCGCTCGAGACTGCGGAAGACACCTAAGGTAACATTTCCGCTGCTGAATGCTTGAGGTACACTTCTCTTAGCCATGTCATCTCTGAAGTCATATTTTCTCTGTCTACTATTGTCTTTGTCTGCGCCGGCCATGCTGGGGCAGACCGCAGCGGCCGGCGCTAACGATCCGGTATTGCTGCACACGCTGCAGCAGGAACTGGATCGCGCGATGAGCTCGCTGAGCAAGGCCGATCCCGCTCCATATTTCATCAGCTATGCTGGCAATGAAGATTTTGGTTCCGTCATTATGGCCAGCAATGGCGCGATGATGGCCAACATTAAGCGGCATGATCGCACCGTGGATGTTTCTGTCCGGGTGGGAAGCCGCGAGCTGGACAACACGCATGGTGAGAACAGGTTTAACGCCGTGACCACGGCTTCATTGCCGCTGGAAGACAAAGCCGATGCGATTGCGCGCGTGCTGTGGATCAATACCGACCGGATGTACAAGAAAGCCGCGCAGGGATTTCTTGAGGTGAAGACCAATACGAAGGTCCGGGCGGATGAAGAAGATTCGTCGCCGGATTTTTCAGCGGAAAAGCCGCAGGTCTATATCGGGAAAGAAATTGTTCCTCCCAAATTTGACCAGCACGAATGGGAAGAGCGAGTGCGCAGGCTATCTTCTATCTTTAAAAAATATCCAGATATTGAAAGCTCCACGGTAGTGCTGCTGGTGCAGGATACAACGCGTTACTTTGTTTCCAGTGAAGGCTCGCGGTTGGTGGATTCACGTCCGCTGATCCGGGTGCTGGCGCTGGGGAGCACCCGCTCTTCCGACGGGATGGAGCTGGCAAGGTCGGAGACGTTTGATGCTTCCACGTTTGACAAGCTCGCGCCGGAGCAGGAGATCGCGGCAAAGATTGAAAAGATTGCGCAGGACCTGCAAAAGCTGAAGAAAGCGCCGGTGGTGGAGCCGTTCAACGGGCCAGCGTTGCTTTCCGGGCGCGCGGCTGCGGTGTTCTTCCATGAGGTGGTGGGACATCGGCTAGAAGGTCAGCGGCAGCGTGGAGAGAATGAGGGCCAGACTTTTACCAAGATGATCGGTCAGGCCGTGTTGCCGAAGTTTTTGAGCGTGGAAGACGATCCGACGCTGGCTAAGCTGGACGGTGTGGAGCTAAGCGGCAATTACAGCTATGACGAAGAAGGCGAGAAGAGCAAAAAGGTGGAGCTGATTTCCAACGGCATATTGAAGCAGTTCCTGATGTCGCGCATGCCGGTGAAAGGCTTCTTGCAATCCAACGGGCACGGACGCGGGCAGGCAGGCATGATGCCGGTTGGTCGCCAGGGGAATTTGATTGTCCGTTCCAACAAGACTGTGGCGGATTCACAGCTGCGGCAGGAGCTGATCAACGAGATCAGAAAACAGAAAAAGCCATTTGGGCTTTACTTTGAAGATATCGCGGGTGGGTTTACGCTGACGATGCGCAACATGCCGCAGGCGTTTCAGGTGATGCCACTGATGGTGTGGAAGGTTTATCCGGACGGGCGTCCGGACGAACTGGTGCGTGGCGTGGACATTATTGGAACGCCGCTGAACGCGCTGAACCGGATTGTGCTGACGGGGCAGAAGATGGATGTTTTTAATGGCGAGTGTGGAGCGGAATCGGGTTCAGTTCCGGTGGCCGCCGCAGCGCCGGCGATGTTGTTTTCAGAGATTGAGGTGCAGAAGGTTTCGCAGGGGCATGAGCGACCGCCGCTGCTGCCGCCGCCGGGTTTAGAAAAAACCGAGATCGCAAACCAGCAATCCAGCAAGCCGGAGGTGCACTAATGCGACGGCTGATTTCCACTCTCTTTTTTATGGTCGCTTTTTCGGCGGTTGGACTGGCAGGTGATAGTGCTGCGACTCCGGCGGGGACATCAGTCTCTACAAACGATCATGGCGATGCGGTGCTCAAGGCCATGCTTGCGGAGCTGAAGCGCTCACAGGAAAAGCTGCAACTGGGGCAGTTGCAGAGGCCGTATTACATCGATTACCAAGTCACGGAAATCCAGGACAACACTGCCGATGCGACGCTGGGCGCACTACGCACCGACCAGGTCAACAGCGGACGGCTGGTACGCGTGGTAGTCCGAATCGGCGACTACAAGCAGGACAGCTATTTCGGCGAAGGAATGGGCGCAGTGGAAGTACTGCCCACCGACAATGATGAACTGGCGCTTCGGCGGCAGCTCTGGCTGGCCACGGACAAGGCATATAAGTCCGCGCTAGGCGGTTTTACGGAAAAGCAGGCGGCGCTCAAGAACGTGGAAACAGAATCTGACCTGGCTGACTTCTCGCAGGAGAAGCCGGCGCAATCGGTCCGCGACCTGGCCAAGCTGGATGTGGAGCTGGATAAATGGAAGCAGGAAGTCCGAGCGACCTCTGATTTGTTCCGCAGCGATCCCAGCCTGGAGATGAGCAGCGCCATGTTGAATTTTCGCGTGCTGAATCGCTACTTTGTGAATACTGAAGGCACGGTGGCGCGCAACGGCAAGAGCATTTACTCGCTTTTGTTTTCCGCCGCCGATCAATCTGATGATGGCATGCACCTGGAGCGCAGCCATGGCTGGGTGGTGACAAAAGCGGACGAGCTGCCCAGGAAAGAAGAAGTGGCGGAGGAAGCCAAGAAGTTGATTGGCAGCTTTGCGGCGCTCAAGAAAGCTCCGCTGGTGGAAGACGACTATCGCGGGCCGGTGCTTTTCTCGGCGGATGCGGCAACGTCGATTTTCGAGCGGCTGATTGTTCCCAATATTCTGGGGATACGTCCTGACCTGGGAAATCCGGCCCGGACAAACGGAGAATTTGCTTCCTACTATAAGGGTCGCGTTCTGCCGGAAACGTTTACGGTGGTGGACGATCCGAAGGCCAAAGAGTTTGAGCATCAATCTCTTGCGGGCTTTTATGATGTGGACGACGAAGGCGTGGAAGCGCAAAAAGTCACGGTCATCGAAAAGGGCATGTTGACGAATTATCTGCTTGGCCGTGAGCCGATTCGTGACTTTCCGCATTCCAATGGGCATGGCCGGACAGCGCTGGCGGGAGCGCCGCGTCCGCAGATATCAAACCTGATCTTCAAGGCAGAGCACAGCGTTCCCTTCGACGAGCTGAAGAAAAAGCTGATCCAGATGTGCAAAGACCAGGGACGTCCCTACGGGTATTTTGTGGAGACAACCGGGCCGCAGCTGTCACCGCGACTGCTGTGGAGAATTTACGTGAACGACGGGCACCAGGAGTTGGTGCGCGGCGCAGTGTTCAAGCAGCTGGATACACGCGCGCTACGTAGTGACATCGTGGCCACAGGGAACGACAATTACGTTTACAACCGCGCAGAGCCGCTGCCGAGCGCGATTGTGGCGCCGTCGATTTTGTTTGGCGAACTGGATATTCAACGGGCGAACAGGACACGCGAGAAATTGCCGACGTATCCAGCACCGGGACTGAGTTCGGCGACGAAATAGGAATTCTTTACCACAGAGGGCACGGAGACGTCTGTTCAGTTCCGAGCGCAGCGAGGAATCGTTGTCGCCGGCGATAGGGCGGGCCGCTAAGTATCGTTACGTGCGCTTCGGTTGAACTAGGTTTCGAGAACTGCTTGGAAGTTGCGATTTCCCTGCTCGAAGCCTAAGCCAACTGTGCATCGTGAGAACGCCCTGTAGCGGCATGGCGAAGGAAATATCCTCGGGTCCGAAGGGCTCCCTCGACTTCGCTCGGGATTTCGCCTGCGGATTCCCACCCCAGCACGCGAAAACCGCTGCTGGGGGCCCCGGCAACGCCCGCAAGACGGCTCAACTTCGACTTTCGCGCCGATCATCCATTATCGTTCTTCCACACTCCACGCGCTCCGCTCAGGACAACAGGGGTTGGTAGTCCTGTAAACCCGATCAACCACTTGAGAAGACGCCGGAATTCCGGTGACCGGGGCCATGTCGCCTCGCCTCTGGAAACCATTTATTATAGGGATTCCTCGCGCCAGCGCTCGGAATGAAGACGGAGCGCCTGCTGGCGCTCGGAACAAGCAAAAATGGCCCGAATCCACGTACTTTCCGAGCATGTTGCCAACAAGATCGCCGCGGGCGAGGTGGTGGAGCGTCCGGCGTCGGTGCTGAAGGAGCTGCTGGAGAATGCGCTGGATGCGGGCGCAACGCGCGTCCGGGTCCAGGTGGAAGCGGGCGGCAAAAAGCTGATCCAGGTCACCGACAATGGCTGCGGCATGGTTCGTGACGACGCCCTTCTGGCTTTCGAACGCCATGCGACTTCAAAGATCAAAGACGCTGAAGATCTGCTGAACATACACACGCTAGGCTTCCGCGGCGAGGCGCTGCCCTCGATTGCGTCGGTGGCGCGGGTATTGCTGGAGACACGGGCGACGGAAGAAGATGGTGGCACGGTGCTGGAGATTGCCGGCGGAAAGATTCTGCGGGTGGAAGAAGCGGGGCTGCCGCCGGGAACGTCGCTGGCGGTACGCGACCTGTTCTTCAATACTCCGGCGCGCAAGAAGTTCCTGAAAGCGGAGTCCACGGAACTTTCTCATCTTGCGTCGCTGGTGACGCACTACGCGTTGGCGCATCCGGAAAAGCATTTCGAGCTGCATTCGGCCACGGATGCGATGCTGGTGGCCGCGCCGGTAAGGTCGCACTCTGATCGCATCTACCAGATTTTTGGCCGCGAGACCCTGGATCAGCTGGTTCCGCTTGCCGCGACGATGAAGCTGGAACGCGTCGGGATACCGGAGTCTCCGCCTTGGCGGCGAGGCGAAGATTACCAAGCGCCGGTTCCGGGCGACATCCGATTGCATGGATTTATTTCCAAACCGGAGTTGCAGAAGCTGAACCGCAACTCCATCTACGTGTTTGTGAATGGGCGGTTGATACGCGACCGCATGGTGCAGCACGCGATTATTGAAGGCTACAGGAATATTCTGCCGCCAACGGTTTTTCCCGTGGTGCTGCTGTTTATCGAGCTGCCGAATGAGGAAGTGGATGCGAATGTGCATCCATCAAAAACCGAAGTAAGATTCCGGCAGCATACGTTGGTCCACGATTTTGTTCGCGAGTCCGTGCGGGCAGCGCTGATGAAGGCGCGCCCTGTGCCGCAGTTCACGCGAGAGATCACGGCGCAGCCGACAGCCGGACCGGGATTAAGTCCAGGAGCGCAACAGCACGCAGGTGATTTTATTCTTTGTCCGGAGACACTACCACCGATGAACGAGCGGCTGCGGTTTGACGGAGAAGCTATTACGGTGGAAGCCAACATGGCCGTTAGTGGTTTTGGAGCGGTGGGCGCCGCAACCATGGCGCAGCACGTGAACGGCCATAGCGATGCGTGCGGCAATGTGCTGGAAGATGAGCCACAAGCGGTTGTCGATCAACTGGCGCTGGCCAGCCTGAAGCCGTTGGGACAGGTGCGCGATTCATTCATTCTTGCGGTTAATGCGGACGGGCTTTGGATTGTCGACCAGCATGTGGCGCATGAGAGAGTGTTGTTTGAAAAGATCCTGCGTGAGCGGGCGCAGAACGATGCGGCCCAAGATGGCCAGCGACTGTTGATTCCACTGCTGGTGGAACTTACGCCGGGACAGCAGGCGGTCTTCGCCGATATTTCAGAAGAGCTGCGGCGCAACGGTTTTGAAGTGGAACTGTTTGGGACGCGGACAGTGGCCGTGAAGACAGCGCCGGGAGGCGTGCGTCCAGCAGACGTGGAGAAGATGCTGGTCGAGTTGCTGGACCAGGTCCAGCAGGAAGAGCAGGCGCTGAACCTGGAGAAGATCCGAGGGAAGATTGCGGCGAGCATCGCTTGCCACGCGGCCATCAAGATCAACATGCCGCTGGAACAGAACAAAATGGAATGGCTGCTGAAAGAGCTGGCAAAGACTGAGTGCCCGATGACGTGTCCGCACGGGAGGCCGGTGGTGTTGCGGTATTCTGTAAAGGAAATACAGAAGGCGTTTAAGAGGATTTAGCGGGGGACAACACCTTTGAAACGCAGAGGAACAGAGGGAGCAGAGGATATTTGTCATTCATTTCGCTACGAAGATGTGTTGTGAGAACTCCCGGAGACAGCATGGTACATTGAGGTGTCCTCGGGATCCTTCGACTTCGCGCCAATGAGCATTGTTTTTTACAAGGGCATCGACGCGCTTCGCTCAGGACGAAAGATTGAACTTGCATGCTGGCTGAGTGAATATGTCATGGGCTCAGGCGTGGGGGTCCGGAGTTAGGGCGCTGTAATAAAACCACAGATCTTCGAGAAAAGCACAAGGTCCCTCACTCCTACTCACGCGCTGAAGAAAACGCGCGCTTCGCTGACGGAGTTCGGGATGACGACATGAAGAAAGGCCACATTGATCCTGAAATAGCTCTACTTTTAGACGGAAAATGACTGAGCAAGAACTTGAGCAGCAGCGGGCGGCAAACTGGCGGATTGACGGCAATGCTGTCCATACGGTGGAAGAAGCGCGAAGTTTTGTAGAGGCCGTGGGCTTTTGTTTGATGTATCCCGAGCGGACGCTGCCGCGCGTAGCAACTTTTCTGGGAGCGTATGCCGGCTCTGCGGCGGGATTGCCGCTGGCGAAGAATGCTTATGCGGATCCGAGGGCACAACAGGCGACTGACCTGATGGTGCGTCTGCTGCGTGAGCGCTCAGCGTTTGAAATGATCTTGCCCGGAGAAAACACGCTGATCGTCTCCGCGGCAGCATTTCCTTTCTTTTACGGGCTGGTGGGCGACCGCACGCCGAAATCGCTGCCGCAGAAAAAAGCGCAGGGCGCAGCAGTGTCTGAGCTCTCCAGGGAAGTATTTGAAGCTCTGCAAAAACATGGGCCCTTGAACAAGCCCCAGCTGCAGGAGCATGTGGGCCGCGAAAGCAGCCAGGCGGCGCTGGATCGGGCACTGGCGGAGCTGTGGTCGATCCTGAAGATTACGCGGGTGGATTACAGCCCGGGAGCAGGCGCTGCATGGGACGTGCTCTATCGCTGGGCGCCAGGGCCGGTAAAAGAAGGCATCAACATTTCTGTGCCGGAAGCTGTGACGGCGCTAGTGAGCAAATATCTTGAGACTGCGATTGCGGTGGAGCAGGACGACATTGAACAGTTTTTCTCGCACATGACATCGCGATCAAAGGTGCGCGAGGCGGTGGGCGCGCTATTGCAAGCGCGCGAGCTCAGCCTGGTGACGATCGGAACCAAGAGCCTCATCCGATTGACGCCGCCGCCTGACACCCAACGGAGACGCAATGCGTGATGACGCTTTTTCCGGTGAAAATCCCGGTGGTAGGAAACTGGTGATTGCCATAGATGGTCCTGCCGGTTCCGGTAAGAGCACGCTGGCTGCGCTATTGGCGCGACGATACAACTACACCAACATTGAAACGGGCGCTATGTACCGGGCCCTTGCATTCAAGGCGGTCAAGAGCGGCGTTTCACTGGATGACGAGAAGAAGCTGGCGGCGCTGGCGGACAAGTCGCGTATTGAGTTGGCGCCGAATCTCGAAGGCAATCGCGTACTCCTGGATGGAGAGGACATTACTGAGTGCCTGCGAAGCCAGGAGGTAACGGATGCGGCATCGAAGGTTTCAGTGCATCCGGCGGTGCGGGAATGGATGGTAGCGGCGCAGCGAAAGATGGGTTCGAGCGGCGGCATAGTAATGGAAGGCCGCGATATTGGAACCAAAGTCTTTCCTGATGCTGAAATAAAAATATTTCTGGATGCAGCGCCGGAGATTCGCGGCACGCGGCGCTTCCAGCAGAGTCCGGCGGCAGCGACGCATGAAGCGTCTGTTATAGCTGAGTTGCAGGCGCGAGACCATCGCGACCGAACGCGCGCGAACTCACCGCTGGAGCCGGCCGCGGATGCTGTATTTATTGATTCGACCTATCTCACGCTGGACCAGGTGCTGGCGCGAGCGGTTGAGGTGATTGATGCAAAGCTTTCCGCCTCTCGCCAGGGTTCCGAAATGCAGGCATGAATACATGCTGCCTTGGAAATAAACATCAAACCTACTGCTTGCGGATCTGAATAGTTCCGCGATCGGTACGCAGGCGGATATCTGGCCCGCCTTTACCGATGGTGGCGCGCGCCGTGGCATCGCGGCGCTGGTTATCGACGCTGATACTGAAATCATTCACGTCAATGGTGCCGTTCCGGCTCTCGGCGTCCAGCCGGAAGCCGGCTTCCGGAGGCAATTCAATCTCAATTCCTCCGCGCTCATTGTTGACGTCAATATTTCCGAGCGGCGCTTTGGGACGAATGGAAACCAGGCCATTGCGGTCCTGCACTTCAACCGCACCGCTGACTTCCTCGAAATGTACTTCATTGGAGCGAGTATCGAGCTTGACCGGACCCGCCAGCGCAGTAGCACGGATATCGCCGTGACCCATGGAGATTTCGCCATCGAGCTTGGCCAGCTGGAAATCAGTGCGGACTGATTTGAAGTGGAGCCGCTGCCCAATGTGGGAAAGCTGCACATTGCCGTTGTATCCGGCATTAAACTCCAGAGTGCCGGTGACGTCTGAGACGCTTCCATCTTCAACTTCGCCATCCACCTGAACATTGCCGGTGACAGTTTTTACGTTGACCGAGCCATGGCGCAGGTGCAGTGACGTGACGCCCTTTATATTTTCAGCGCTTACATTGCCACGATCTGTGCTTAGGTCCACATTGCCTTCGCGCTGGGATACGCTCACGTTGCCGCGCCGCGTGGCCAGCGAGAGAGCAAGCTGTTTGGGCAGCTGCAAATCGAGATCAAAACGCGTTTTTTCAAAATCACCACTGGTCAGGTCAAGCAGCCAGAGGTTTCCTTGCTGGATAAACTTGGGGTGCGTGGAGTCATTCAGCCGGTTCGCGTTCTCCTGCGAATCCGTGTGCACGGACTTACGCACTATGGCGTGGACCTGATTGTCTTCACTGGGAGTGACGCTGATGTCACCCTGGGCGGAGAGGATCTTTATTTCAGAACCGCCGGCCAGCGGCTGGGCAAAGTTCTCAGTGAAGTCATAGTGATTGCCGAACATGTTGTCCCAGTCAGAGTCGGCGCCAATTTCATCACCGATGCCGCTCCAGTTCCAGTCCGCAGTCCGTGTGATCCCCGTACCAAACATGACTAGAAAGACCACGAGCACAATGCTGCCCGCGCCCAGACGCGGAGCCGGTTCACCGTGCTGGCGCGCCCAGACATATTCCAGCAGTTTGGCTATGCCCCAGAAAATGAGCAGCAGCGGCCAGTAACGCACCATCCAGTGGCGAAGTGATTGGAAGGAAATCACGCCGGTGGTGCGCAGCAGGAAGAGCACCCCGATGGTGATAAGGACGAGTGGACCAACGATGGAACGCGGTCGCGGGCGATAGTAAGGAACTTGTGAAGGCGCGCTCATGGTTTCACCTGTGAATCATCATGGCCGGAGGAAGACGGCGGATTATCCGCACCGGGAGCCCATTGCTGGGACGACGGAGGCGGAGGAGGAGTGGCGGTTGTTGGCCACGGCTGAGTTGGGGGCTGAGCTACAGGGCCAGCAATCCAGCCGGGTTGGATGTGTCCTTCAGTGGAACCGGTGCGCGAAACCAGGAGCACGCCGCCGATTACCAAAAAAAGAATAGGGTAAGTCTCATGAAAACGGACATCTCCGTAACTATCAAGAAGAAATAGAAAACCTAGCGTGATCAGCACCGCAGCGCCCATCAGTCCGTGAGCGCGGCAGCGCGTGCACTGGCAGTTTCTGTTTCGGATGTAAGGAGTCATTGCGGACCTCCGACCGTGGGCTGCGCAATGCGCTTATAGGCAAGCCATACGCCCACGCCGATCAGGAATAGCGGCCACAGGTTGTGTATGCGAAAAATGCCCACGTTTTGTAGAAGAAATATGGCCCCCAGAGCGATCAGTACAACTGCGCCGATAGGAGCATTGTCCTGCGAGGACGGAGGCGGCGGCTCAACCTGAACCGGCTGTGTGGGTTGCGGCGACACAGGCGGATATGCGGCGGCCGTGTTCACTGTGGTCGGAAGGCCAGTGGAATGGACCTGAGATTCCTGGATGCCAAACATTTTGTCCAGGCCCAGAGGATCGGGCCCAGGCAAGCCGTGGCTCTTTGCCTCGGCGGTCTTATAGGCTTCAAAGGCCATGTAAAAGATGAAGAACGCGATCATCCATCCAAATGCCCAGTGGATGTTGTTGGCCGCAATAATCAACATGACAAAAATCACTACATGGGCAAACGCTTTTATAAACTGCCCGTTGTACATGGCCCCGACGCCGGGAATAAATCCAAGGATGCCGGCAATGACCGGGTTGGGTGCGCCGGGAACGGTCGATAGTGGCGGGGGCGGCGGTGGAGGCATAGCGCCCGGCGTTACTCCGGGTGCCCCTTGCAGTCTGGCGGCAATGCACGGTTCGCAATAGACGGCGCCCATCACGTCGCGTTTGCATTCTTCGCAAAGCGCTTTGCCGCACGTACGGCAGTACGCTACTGCCTGAGTCTGATTGTGTACGGCGCAGTTCATATCCGGGCTCCTTCATGCCAAGTAAAAGTTTGGGCGATCAACCTTCCATCGCGCTCCATGCTGTAATCGTCGTTCTGTTTCTCGCGTCTATCCGGCGCAGACTTCCTGTTCTGTTGCCGATTCTCCCCGGGCTCCGCCGCCGGCGCCGCATTCTTTTTCAGCTCGCGGACTTTGGCTTGTACCTGGTAGACCAGCCGCAGATTTTCGTAATAGCTTGTCACCTTGGCTTCGACGTTGGTATATCCCAGCACTACGTTCTTGCGCAGCAAGCTCGGGTTCTCGACCATATTTTTCACGTCAGTAATCTTCACTCCGGCCAGCGTCAGCGTGATGCTGAGTGAGAAGAACGCCATGGCGAATGACATGGCAAAGCGTGAATGCAGCAGCCCGCCGACCTGTGGCCGCATGCCGCGCCGCAGACGCTCCATCCAGCCCAGCCGCGCTTCTTCCGCGATCTGCTCTGCTGTAGCTTCTTTTCTGCTGGTTGCCGCCAGGATGTTATGGACAAGGTTCTTGGGCGGCTCCAGCTCCACCATTCCCCGGACCATCACCATGCCTTCCAGGGCTTCAGCCAGCATCGGCCCACAGACCGCGCAGCTCCGGCCATGCGCGTCAAACGCCGGCCGCGCGTCAGCGGCTATAGCATCATCCAGTGCGTCAGCCAGCAGCGCTTCAAACTCGCTGCATTCCATCCCGTTTTTTGCTTGGTCATTCATTGCTTGCCTGCCTTTTATTACGAGAAAGTAATCGCGCAAGTTCCATTCTTCCTCTGTTTATTCGCGACTTCACCGTTCCCTCCGGCAACCGCAACACCTGGGCAATCTCTTTGTAGTCCATATCCTGTAAGTCCCTTAGAATCACTGCTTCCCGCAGGTCCGGACTGATCCTTGCCAGCGCCATCTGCACCATTTTCTGGGTCTCTTTGCTGGCCAGCCGATCATCCGGGTTCGGCCTCGGGTCTTCCAGCCGGTCGCCCAGAGTAAGAGAATCCTCATCTTCGCGCAACCCTGCATCCATTGAATCCGTCACCCGGTCCTGCTTGCTCTTGCGGAAATGGTCCACCAGAAGGTTCCGCGTCAGAGTGGTCAGCCAGGTGGTAAACGCCCCTTTTTCAAGGTGATAGCTGCCCATGGACTTGTAAACGCGGATAAAAACCTCCTGCGTCAGGTCTTGGGCGTCGTCCGGGGAGTTGGTGAACCGATAGCACAAGTTGTAGATCCGCCTGTTATGCAGGCGCACAATCTCCTCCCATGCCGCGGCATCGCCTGCCAGGCATCGGCGAACAAGTGCCCCTGTTTGTTGCTCTTCCAAGCAGTCTCCCCGTCGAGAAGGATACGTACCGGCCCCGAGTTTAGTTCAATCGTTCCGGGCGGAAGCTACGGTCGGCCAAGTGCATTCTTTTAAGTGACAAGGTTTACAGGAAAGAGGGATGCTGTGCAAATGGGGGATACGGGTGCAACAAGGAGGATGAGGCTGCAAATGAACAAAGACTTCTTTGGAGCGCAGGCGCCCTCGCCTGCGGATTCGTCTATGTCTTCAATCTGCGTTTCTATCGGGTAGGATTTTCCCGATTTTCAGATCAGTGTCATCAGTGTTAATCAGTGGTAAGTTATGCCCTTTTCCGATCCGCGTTAATCCGCGCCAATCCGCGGTAAATTCCCGTTCTTCTCCGTGTCTCCGTGCCTCCGTGGTAGGTTTTAGATTTGTCCCACAATCTTGCTCAGCTCAATCACCTCCAGCGGACACTCCGGCCAGTTATGCTTCCAGCACACAATAATGTCGCACCCTTTCGGATCATGCAGGTGCCGCAGAAAATTGCGGCTTTCGTATTCAAACTCAATCTTCACTGGCTGCCATCTGTCCACATCCACCAGCCTCATCGCGTAACAGTCCGGAAATGCACCCTGGATGAGCGTCACCACAAAGCCCAGCCTGTCGGATACCGTTCCAAACAAGTAAAGCACCCCGTTTTCATTAATAGGCCCATGGATCATCGGGTACGGCCGTATCAGGGGACCATACACAGGACGGTCCGTCATCACACCGGGTTTCAAAGTTGAGATTTTTTTCTGTTCACACTCCGGGGTGGGAGCCATCTCCATTCCATCCTGTCCCTGCTCGTACGCGCGGATAAGCTCCATCACGTCTTTCCATTCTTCTGTCAGCCCTTGCTCTTCCATGTAGCGCCTCAAGTACCGAGGCACCTGGCCCCAGCTCCCAAATCGCGACTTCAGCGGCGTGTCGCTGTGCTTGCCCATATGCGCAAATTCCGCCCTGCTGGGAATCTTCTTCAGCTCCCGTACCACCCGCGCCCAGTCCAGAAACAGCTTCTCCAGCGGCAGCTTCTTTCCTCCCGTGCTGCGCTCCAGATTGCACGCTCGTAGCGCTCGCGTGTACGTGCCAAAGTGCTTCACAATCTGCCGGCCGCTGACCTTGCCTGTCCGCATCAGCTCGGCATGGCTCGGCACGTGGCCTAGTTTGTCCGTAACTTCTGCAATCGCCGCCATCAACTGCTCTTTGCTCATTTTCAATGTCGGACGTCCTGGCACGCGCCTGGCCACGGGCTGGTTTGCTTGATAAATGGGCTGGTTCGTCTGGTAACTGGATTCATGGCCGGCCGTGTCTTGATCCGATTCACTGGCTGTGTCCGGAACTGATTGAGCGGCCGTGTTTTGAGCCGGTTCATTGGACATGTCTTGAACTGACTCACCGGCCATGGTTTGAGTTGATTTACCGGACGTATCGTCCGCTGGCAAAGTTTCGTGCGTAGGCTCGGCTGGTTTTTCTGTCACGTTAGTCTGTTCCACGATTTTTTCGATCGTGATTTCGGTTTCTAGGTTCGTGGCTGGGCTCGGGTTGTGAATCGCGTCATCGCTCATGCTCTTGGCTCAAATTTGAGATGAATTTTTGAAGAGTGCAGTTAAAACAGAACGGCTTTGCAGGATCGATTTAATGAATGCAGCTAAAACACAGGCTAAGGGCCAATGGCTAAGTGCTAAAGGCTGCTTGTGAAGGCCAATGGCTAAGTGCTAAAGGCTGCTTCCAACAAAAAAACCACCGGTTAAGGTGGCTCAAATTCAAGATTTTGTTTTTACGAACTCGTGTGGCACAGGCACTCCTGCCTGTGTGTCAGGGAAGCGTGAGGCTATTCATGCACGTGTGGCACAGCCGCCCTCGGCTGTGGGATTTGATAGGCAGGGGAGTTTCAGGATTGACTTTTAATGCATGCAGCTGTGAGTCAAAGCTAAAGGCCAATGGCTAAGAGCTAATGGCTGCTTGTGAAGGCCAATGGCTAAGAGCTAATGGCTGCTTCCAACAAAAAAGCCACCCGGCAAGGTGGCTTAAATTCAAGATTTTGTTTTTTACGAAACTCGTGTGGCACAGGCACTCCTGCCGGTGGACATTTCCGTTGCCTCTACTCAATCATTGTGGACCGCAGGCGCCCTCGCCTGCGTCTTAAGCGCTATGATCTTGATGTCTAGCGCTATGATCTTGATGTCTCAAGGTTTTTGGCTAAAGGCTAAGAGCCAAAGGCTGTTTTTGAACTTTTTGGCCGGCACTCCTGCCGGTGGACATTTCCGTTGCCTCTACTCAATCATTGTGGACCGCAGGCGCCCTCGCCTGCGTCTTAAGCGCTATGATCTTGATGTCTCGAGGTTTTTGGCTAAAGGCTAAGAGCCAAAGGCTGTTTTGAACTTTTTGGCTATTTGCTAATTGCTATTTGCCAATTGCTGAAATGAATGCAGCTGAGAGGAAAAGCCAAAAACTAAGAGCCAATGGCCAAGAGCTGACTTTTTCGCACACCACGGCCACCTATCCGATGACGATTTGTTGCGCAAGAATACGTCCCTTTTTGAGGACACACTCTAGTTCATCGGAGGCCGCGGTAACTTGTGACCCAAACGGTAGGCCACTGACCACAGGGGTGCAGGCCTTTTCGGGTTTCCCCATCAACCAGGCTTGTATTGCCAAGGCTGCTGATCCGCCGGCGCCGCTCCCGTCAGATCCAGCTTCAATATCGCATACAAATAAGCTGCTGTCAATAGACAAGTTTTGCATCAATGTCTGATAACGCGCGTGAACTGTAAACTACTAGCCCAATTATCTGTCCGCTAACACCAGCGAGCTGCAAGAACGGGCTAAAGTGAATGTCCGATAACGCGAGTGGACTGTAAACCGGCAAATTATCCGGTTCTCCAAAGTCACTGTCATCAGCGGCAAGCCCTGGTTTTCTCCGTGTCCTCTGCGCCCTCAGTGGTAAAAGGGTTTTGGTCCCCGTAAATAATCCCAATGTAGAGACGCGGCACGCCGCGTCTCCAGCTCTGCTAATCCTGAATGTTTCCGGAAATCAGCGCATGTGCGCATCCTGCAGCGACCGAATCCACAGCGCCGGAGAGCGCGAAAGAGCCTAGCCCATGCGCGTAAAGCCCTGGGAAAATGATGGCTTATAAAACCAGAGCGCCGTAGGTGCGGCACTCGAAAGAGACGTGAACCCCAAATCGCCCTATCCCAATGAATTTTGCTGTATAAATTGGGCAGGCTTGGAGGACTCTCAGATCGATGCTTGAAAGGGACATGGAAGATTTAATCGCGGCTCACCCTAAAGACTTTTTCAACAAAGAATTTACGCTCATTGATCGCCAGCAGTCCTTTGCTGATGTTGGGCGTTTCGATCTTCTTTTCAAGGATGAGTTTGGCTGGATGATTCTCGTGGAATTGAAGGCGCGTGTCGCGAAATATGAGGATGCTACCCAATTAGCCAAATACAAAGATGAGTTGGCGCGCCGCAACCAAACTTCGGTCATAATGTGGTTGGTTGCTCCGCATATACCAAGCTCGATTCGCGAGTTTCTCGACGGAATCGGTATCGAATACACAGAAATACATGAAGCGCAGTTTCGCCGTGTGGCACAGCGGTATGGCAAGACCTTTTCCCGCGATCCACAACCTGAAGCGCCCCACGGACAGATCAGCGGCAAGTCGAAGCCGGCCAAACCGCCGTCCCCCATTGTTAGGGGATCGAATGTCGTCAGACGCGGATTCAATCCAACTCAGATCGCTGTTGGCCCGATAGTAAACGCCCCACCTTCTTTCAAGTGGAAGAATGTTGGCTTCGATTTGGTTGTAGAAAATCCTCAGGATCTTGATAGAAATCATTTCAGGGAACTTGTTAAGTCTTTTGAAATCTCTGTTCCCAGTGCAAAAAACTCAACCTTAGTTAAGAAGCTTGTTGAATGGGGCTCGGATCCCGTCAACAACCGGCTCAGCAAGTTCACATGTTTCCGGTTGTTGAGATGGGTAACGACCAGTGGTTGGCAACAGGCAGTTCCCCACGCTGAAGCAATTTGGATTCACTTGTTCGGGTCTCCTGTACCGACGTGGTATGGATGGGATCAGAGCGCAAAAGTTTATCGGTTTGATCCCGAAGCATGGAAAGTATGGTTTGATAGTTTAAGGAATTCTCTTCGCTCGACCGAAGCAATTTACAAGGGACACAACCACGAATCTGCTCGTAGCTGGCCAGCCAAGGATCAGTGCCAATGCCAAGATTGCCAAAATTATCGCCGAGCGCATCCGAGCACCTCAACTCTTTGATCGTGCTCTTGCTTTGCAAGCGAATAATCATTCGCACTATTTATTTTTGAAGTTGCCCCCCATCCGTTTTTTCGGCGGGTGTCCCACCATTTCTTGCCGATCTACAATAGCTTGTCCGGAACAGATGGAGTTGGCTTACGTGCTAACAATTGCGCTGGGCTGAAAAAGTACACGATTACAAATACAGCAATGGCGCCGCTGGCGCGAATGGGGCCAGAGGCTACGGCTAACAGCCCTGGGATCGTTGCGCCGACGCCCGCACCTACCAGCGCAAGCACGATTCGAAATATGGTGTACTGAAACGGACTCGGGGTCGGGAAGAAAAAGGCTATTATCAGCATCACCACAACGCCGGCGATGCCGAAGACGATTGCTATCTGCTTGTCGCTCCATTTATCCGAATCAACTGATACATACTTCATCTGCCGCGCACCACCCCACTTGCTCATCGACGGGTCATAGGTCACCTGCAAAGGCCCGTCCACCCCTTCATGGAAACGTGCATACTGTTTCCTGGTCGGATCATAGAGCGTTGTCCAGCCTTCTTCCCCCTGGATTTCCTTGAAGTTAAAGGTAGGTATACCCGGTGGTATATCGGTGCGCTCCTGCCATTGTCCCGAAGCGGTTTTGACAAAGAATCCGTGCATTTCTTTGTCGCCATCCTTGCGGCTGAACTCATATTTGGCGAGCAACGTCTCGCTTTGTGCGCAACTCACAAAGATCATGGCCAACATGAACACAGTGAACTGTTTTATCGTCATGGGGGCGACCTTCTGCTAGTCGAGTCTTTTCGGGAAATCACGGAACTATAGCATATAGCTGGAACCATCAGCATATTTAATCTCAGAACATAGCAATACCCGCCGAGTGCCTGCCTATTCTCACCGCACCGGCGGTTCCGTACTCTCGCGGTTTTGCGAAAGGGTGGGTTCCATTCTATCCGCACTACATGATTGTCATTCGATTTCGCATCCACGCACGAGACAAGTGTCAGGGCACAGCTTCAGCCGCGCCTTAAGAGCATGGAAGAAATCCATTCCTTGCGCCGCAGGCCCGGGGTCCCCGCCCACGCGCTTCGCGTGGTGGGGTGGAGGCCCGTCGCGCAGCGCCAGCGGAGCGACATAAATGAAACTTCTCCGCTGCTCCGCTTCTCCTCGGTAAAGCTGTTCCCCTCCGCTTCCTCCATTCCTCCGTGTTACAAAGATTTGGTTTTCAAATTATGGCAATCCTTCAGATCAGTGTCATCAGTGTTAATCAGTGGTAAGTTTTGCCCTTCCCGATCTGCGCCTATCCGCATAATCTGCGGCAAAAAGGATATTGTTTCTTCTCCGCGTCTCCGTGGTGAGCTGTTCTGCTTGTATCGTTCCCATGCTAGGCGCATGGGGATCGTGAGAAATGGATGACTTCGGAAATTCCGTAGGCGGGGTGGCCCATGCTGGCTTCCTTACAGTTCGAAGGAAAGTGTGGGTTCGAATAAGCCCTATAGCCGTTGGTCTTACGAATCCAGATTAGCGTTCTGCAGCGGCAGCTTTCCCACGCAGCTCTGTGGAGAATTAGCTGGACTGCCGGCGCTCGGATGCAGGAACTGCGTGCGTTCTTCTTCCAGTCGCAGGAGTTCTAGATGGACGCGGGTCTGGTCCCAGCCCAGTGCGCTGCCGATTTTTGTGGCAGCTTCGCGGCTGCACGCTTCTGACCAGCAGGCTCCCAGCGCCACGGGCACGCGACGCAGAAGGATGTCGCCCAGCGTTACGGCGGCTTCATGCGCCACGGCCTCAACGGCTTCCGCCACCAGATGGCAGCTATGCTGGCAGAGTGGCTCACGCAGACGCTCGTCGAGCGAGGCGGCATGAGCAATGGCCAGGGCGTGACGGCCATGCCATTCCGCAATCGCTTGCGCGCAGCCTTCAGGAATCTTGGCTTTGCAGGCCACGGCACGCGCCCATTGCCGCACGGTGGATTGAACGTCCTCTTCACCGGCGGGCGAGGCAAAGACGTTGATGGGTTCCGGAATGTCAACGCCGAGTTTGCGAACGACGTCCCGCGCAAGGCTGGCGGCTGTGGTTAGCTTGCCGCCGATGACGGAGATCAAGCCCGCAGCGCCGTCATCAGCGTGATCGTGCAAAATATGCTTGCGCGTAATGGCCGATGACGCTTTGCCCGGCGCAAACGGCAGTGGACGGATTCCGGCAAAGCTATAACGAATGTCGGCGGGAGTGAGGCCGGAGTGCGGAAACAGCCGCGCAAAACTTTGGAAAAGATATTCGAGTTCCTGCGCGCTGGGTTGCGGATTATCAGGGACGTTCGAATCCGCCACTTCACTGGTGCCGACAAGGAGTTGATCATTCCAGGGAATAACAAAAATCGGACGGCCGTCAATGGCTTCACTATACATGGCCTGCTGCGGCGCGCCGGCAAATTTGGGCAGCACCAGATGCGAGCCGCGCACGCCGCCAATCATCCGCGGCGTGGAAATTCCGGAAGCGCCAATCACCGCGTCGGCCCACGGGCCGGTGGCGTTGACAACGTTTTTGGCGCGGACAAAATATTCCTGGCCGGAAATCAGATCGCGCAGCCGCGCTCCGGTAACGCGTCCGGTTTTCTGGGGGCCGCCTTCGCGCGTGATTTCCAGCAGCCTGGTGTGATTGCACGCCACTGCTCCGGCGGCAACGCTTTCCGCCAGCCACTCCGCCACCAGGCGTTCGGGAAATTCGCACTGCGCGTCTTCATACGAGTAGATCGACCAGCCATTGCCTTGGTCGAGTTGGCGTTCAAATGCGGAAAGATCGCCGCAGCATCCGCGCTTGCCGCCCGCCCAGCGATGGTAGAGCCACAATCCCGTGCGTATGGAAAGGGAACTGCGCAGCATGGAATGAGATTTTTTTGGCAGCGCCAGCAAAAATTGCAATGGACGCACCAGATGCGGCGACAGCATCAGCAAGCGCTCGCGTTCACGCAACGACTCACGCACCAGCCCGATCTCTGCATGTTCCAGGTAACGCAGGCCGCCGTGAATGATGCGCGTGGACCGGCTGGTGGTGCCGGAAGAGAAATCATTTTGCTCAACCAGCAGCGTGCGCTTGCTCCACTGCGCACACTCGCGCGCAATGGCAACACCGTTGATGCCGCCGCCGATCACCAGCACGTCAAAGCTCTGATCTTTCGATTGCATCGAGCTACTCACGTCCATCAATATTTAGATGCTTTTTCAGGAAAGAACAACGTTACTTATGAGCACGTATTAGGTAAATTAAGTGGTGACAGTAAAGCTTTATATTCCTATGACTTACGGTCGTACTTGGGAAAGTACACCGTGCGTTGTGCCCCACAACTCGGGGTCAATATCAGGAAAGACCGAGTCGCGCAGCTCAATGCTTTCAAGTTCCTGAAGCTTTTCCAGCGAAATCTGGTGCGTCGCTTCAAAGCGCCGCCATGTGTCCAGCAATGCGCGGAATTGTTCCAGATGAGTATTGAAGCGCTTCTCCGCGTAATCGCGCGCGGCTTTAGTGGTGATCAAAAATTGCCAGTCAGAGGATTCCAGCAACAGCAGTTCGCGGCAAATCTGTTTGACCAGACGCGTTGCAGTGTCATTGCCACGCCACAAATCGCTGTTGGCCATCTGCTGTACCGCAGTCTCGGCAGCGTAGATATGCTTCCATGTCCAGGCCGTATCTTCATTCAGCCAGACGCTATTGTTGCTCTCCGCGCCCCACGATCCTTCCGGCAGGGCCACGTAAGCGCTTGGAGGAAATTGATCAAGGTAGTCAGTGCAGGAAATCAGCTTCACCCGCGATTCCGGTTTCGCAAATTCCAGCGCCACGTTCTTCAGCCATTCCGGACCTTCAAACCACCAGTGCCCAAAAAGCTCCGCGTCAAAGGGCGCGGTCAGAATCGAAGCAGCTGCGCCGTTGTTGCCGTAGCGGTCCAGCGTTTCATGCGTGATTCGGACAAAATGTTTTGCGTGTTCGCGCGTGCGCTCCAGCGCAATCGCTGGATCATACGGCTGCTTCAGCCCGAGATCGACTTTTCTACCGGTAATCCGCCAGTAGCGATTGCCGCCGGGCCAGCGCTTTTTATGGAACTCCAGATAGTTTGCGTCGCCCGGATATCCCTGATCGCCGCTCCAAACCTGCGCGCTGGTGCGGGGATCGCGGGTAAAGAACGCAACCTGCGCATCGCGGTCCGGCCCATCGGCATAGTACGGGCGATAAAAATTCTTAGCCGGCGGCTCTTCCACCGTTTCCATCGCAATGGGAACGCCGCCCGCCAGCAACTCGTACGGAGTAAAACGCGTGGAGCTGTCAACCAGGTGCGTGTCCACGTAAAAGAATTGAAGCCCGTGCTCCGCCAGAATCTGTTCCACGCCTTCGCGATAGAAGGGCTTAGCCGGACGCGAAGAACCATCCGGCGTGACCGGGAACTGCCACGTTCCTGCCGGTCGATAGCCGCATTCCGGCAGCCAGATGCCGCGCGGCTTGCGTCCAAAGAAGCGCTCGTGCGTCTCCACGCCGGTCTTCACCTGTGCCTGGATGGAAGAGTCTGTTCCCAGCAGCGGGAAATAACCGTGCGTGGCGCCGCAGGTAATGATCTCAATGGCGCCGGAATCGTAAAAACGTTGGAAACCGCGGATGATGTTGGAGCCAAGCTGGTCAAATTGTCGCAGCGCCTGCTCATAAAAATGCAGCCAGAAGCGCGACACCTCCACCATGTGCGGATCGTTCTGGACGGTAAATTCGTCGGCGTCTTTGTGCGCGGCTTTGATCTTCCGCAGCAGGTATTTTGGGAATTCATCCTTGAATTCGGGGTGCGAGAGCTGTTCCAGCAGAATAGGAGAGAGATTCACGTTGGCCTGCAACGCCAGCCCTTGTTGCTCCAGCTCGCCAAACACCCGCAGCAGCGGAAGATACGTTTCCGCAGCCGCTTCATGCAGCCACTCCATCCCATGCGGCCACGTTCCGTGGTTGACGACGTAGGGAAGATGGGAATGCAAAGCAAACGTCACATAACCCAGCGATTTGTTATTGGCGGATTTTGGAGTCATTGAAAGAAATCGGTGGCCCAGGTCAGGGGAATCAGCAAAGGCCTCTCTCTTAGTGAGATGCAGAAACACAAGCGTAAACCTTAAGTTTACTACAAGTGGTCTGAGTGAGCTGTTCTGAACACCCAATTGGGCAGCACGGGCCAGCGCTCATAGGCGAGCGCTAAATTGGGAAGCGTTGATCGGCAGCGGTCTTTCAAGCCCGCGTTATGTTTGCGCGATCTTAAAGCTCAGCGGTGGCGGAGGCGAATCTTTCTCCTGCTGCTTTTCTGACGCGAGCAGATTACTGACTGAATCGCTCAGGCTCACGCAATTGCAGCCTCTGCGTTTGGATTCATAAAGCGCTTCATCCGCATAGCGCAGCAAAATTTCTGGAGTGAGCACGCCGTCCTGCGAGAAAGAAATGCCGAATGAAGCAGTCACTTTTCCCAGGGAATGCCCTGCGTGTTGCAGGTCCAATTTGGCAATCGATTCGCGCACCTGTTCCGCGCGCTCGCTTACGCTTTCAAGGCTGGTGTCCGGCAGTACCACAAGGAACTCTTCGCCACCGTAGCGGCAGACAATGTCTTCCGTGCGCACTGAGCGGCGTAGCATGGCGGCCACTTCTTTCAATACGATGTCGCCCGCTGTGTGACCAAAGCTATCGTTGAACAACTTGAATTTATCGATGTCCGCCATGATCACGCCAAGACCGGTGTGGTGGCGTCCGGAACGGTGGAGTTCCTGCTCCAGCGTTGCCTCCAGAAAACGGCGATTGTACAGACCGGTGAGCGGATCACGGATTGACTGGTCATGCAGCTTTTCGCGCAGCCGAAGGTTGGCCAGCCGTAGCGCCGCGTATTCGCCGGCTTGCTGGATCATTGCCAGCCGTGAAGCTGAAAGATGCTCAGAGCTTTCAGTGCTGATGTGCAGAATTCCCAGGGTTTCACCCAGCGCCGCCAAGGGTAGGCAAACATAGGCTTCAGGGATACTGCCGCTGAAGTGGCGGCACGTAAGCCCGCGTGAAGTTTCCACTTGAAGATGCAGGCGTCCTCCGCGCATCGCGCAGCAATCTTCTGGAGACAGGATGTGCTGGGTTGGGCTCAGAGAATCTCCCCAGCTTGACATTACTCCCATCAGATTGCGCGAACTGTCAATGGCAAACACCGCTCCGGCGCTATTCGGAATGAATTTCTGCGCATAGCCGCCCAGAACTTCATAGGCCTCCGGCGCGTTCACGCAAATCTGCAAGTTTGCCTGCAGCTCATTCAGCATCTTGCCGCTTTCGGTTTCAATCTGCAACTGCTGGAGCGAGCCTTCCAGTTTGAGTTGTGAATGCAACGCTAATTGCTCCGCAATGCGCAGCTTTTTTGATTCCCGCAGCACCAGCAGGAAAAGCACCGCCATCAAAGCGCTGAATCCGCCTACGCGGACTGATACGCTGCGTTCCACTTCTTCTGCGCGCGCTTGCGCCGCCAGGTTTCTTTCCCGCAGGATCTTTTCCTGCTCGCTCTTGAACTTTTGCACCGCGTTGCGTACCCGGTCCTGCTTAAAATCCGTTGCCGGACTGTGATAGATCAACAGCGTCTTGTTCGTACGCAAGTTGTCGCGTAGCTGCTGTAGTTCCTCTGCAATCCAAACTTGAAGCTGCTTGATGCGTTCCTGCTGCGCCGGATCGTCCTTGGAAAGGTCTTCTACGCGCGCCACGCGCTTCCAGACTTCTTTATAAGAATCGTCAAATGTATCCAAGTCCTGCTTTTCCGGCGTCAAAATGTAGTGCAGCCAGGCTTCGCGTGCGTCTCCCAAACCGTCTTGAATGGCATCCAGTTCATAGAGCACCTGGTGCGTGTGTTCCACATATGCCTGTGAACTCAGCAGCTCGCGTGTCCGGGAAAAACTGTCCCACGCCATGGCTACCAGAAAGGCCAGCATCAGGATGAAGGCGAATGGAAGAAGTCTGCGGGCGTCCAATGCGCTTTGCAGTACATTTTTGCCGCTGTTTTTAAATTGAACACGCATTGGGCTTTGACCCCGGAAGTGTGGATTTTTGGGGAAATCGCCGCAATGATAGCATTACTTTCATGGCAACCGGCGCAAAATTTGAGCGGGCTAAATCGATTATGGCAAGGTTGCGGGCGCCCGGTGGCTGCCCCTGGGACCGTGAGCAAACCTTCGATACCATTAAGAGATATACCTTAGAAGAAACATACGAAGTTCTGGAAGCTATTGATAACAGAGACTGGAAGGAGCTCACAAGCGAGCTTGGCGATCTCTTATTGCAAGTGCTTTTCTACGCTGAGATGGCGGAGGAACAAGGCTCTTTTACCATCGACGATGTGCTTGACGCTCTCAGCAACAAGCTGATTCATCGCCATCCGCACGTGTTTGGCGACACAAAAGCAGATGATTCTGCACAGGTGCTTAAGAACTGGGAAGCGCTCAAGGCTGAAGAAAAGCGCAAAAGTTTGCAGAGTAATGGTGAAGTCCCCCAAGCCCGCCCGGCTCTCCTGCTGGAGGGCGTATCCTCCAAGATGCCCGCTCTGCAAGAAGCTCACAAGATCAGCTCCAAGGCCGCGCATGTGGGTTTCGACTGGCCAGAGGTGCAAGGCCTTTTTGAAAAATTGACTGAAGAAACGTGGGAACTGCAGGAACACCTGCAAGGACTGCCGCCCACCGTTTCAGGGAAGCCTGAAATTCCCGCCCAGCTGCGTGACCATGTGGAAGGCGAAGTCGGCGACCTCTTTTTTGTCCTGGTGAATATTGCCCGCTATCTTTCCGTCGATCCCGAATCTGCTCTGCGCAAAACCAACCGTAAATTCCGCCGTCGCTTTAGCTGGATGGAAGAGCGTTTGCGTGAACAGGGCAGAACACTGGAGCAAGCCACTCTGGAAGAAATGGAAGCCTTATGGCAGCAGGCCAAAACCCTGGAGGTACCACAGCCTTGAGCGTCGCCGAACGCGGGACCGAACAGATCACCATTCGCAAATGTGCCGGCATCTCGGAACTCAATGCCTGCGTTGCACTCCAGAAGGAAGTCTGGAATTTCAGTGACCTTGACCTGATTCCTCTGCGCATGTTCGTGGTCAGCCAGAAAATTGGCGGTCAGACAATCGGGGCATTTAATGGCGACGATCTTGTTGGCTTTGCCTTTTCCATTCCCGGTAGCCGCGCCGGACATGCTTACCTGCATTCCCACATGCTGGCTGTGCGCGACTCATTTCGTAACCACGGCCTGGGCCGCAAACTGAAACTTGCGCAACGCGATGACGCCATCCAGCAGGGCTTTGAATTGCTGGAGTGGACTTTCGATCCGCTGGAAATAAAGAACGCCCATCTGAACTTGTCTCGACTCGGGGCAATTGCACGGCGCTACAGCGTGAACCATTACGGCCATTCGTCCTCGCCGCTGCAAGGTGGTTTGCCCACGGATCGATTGGTAGCGGAGTGGTGGCTTAAATCGAAACGCGTGGTTAATCTTCTGGACAAGAAGCAGCCCCCGCAATTCAAGCTAGAAAAGAAGATTGAAGTTCCGGCGCAGATTTACGCCTGGAAGGCTTCGGGCGATGACCGGCCCAAAGCGGCTGAGGTGCAAAAGCGCAATCGGCAGGATTTCCTTTCAGCATTCTCGGCGGGCTTGGTTGCGTTAGGTTATGAGCGCGACCCGCAGGAGAACGGCGCGTTCCTGCTGGGACGTTGGGATGAGAACTGGTCATATGCTTCCGGTGACGAAAAGTAGCGATAATCAGTCGGCAGTACAATTGGCAACTGGCACTAACTGCTTTCTCTGAAATCCCGAACCCGCGAGTGACCAACTACCGTTTTTTGAAATTCTGGTGCGGGGGTGAGGGAACCCTATACCCGCCATGCTGGGTGGGGGAGTCGAGTATGAATTGTTTGAAAGATAAGTCTGAAAGAAGTAGCGATCCCGCTCCGTTCGGAATAAGACCGAAATAGCCACACACAAAGCAAAGACCGGAAATCCGGAGTTGGAAGGATTAAGGGATAAAGTTGTGAGCAGTGGTACAGAACCATTATCAATTTCGTTATTGCCGTAAAAACAAAAAGTAAATTCGTGTTTTTCGCGTTCATTCGCGGCTAAATTCCTGATCTGCGGTTATCTGCGAAAATCTGCGGCTAACCGGTTATTGTCGAGGAGTCCCGTTGAAAGTTGAAGCCATTACCCTGCGCGAGATTCATATGCCGCTGGTCCATTTCTTTGAGACCAGCTTTGGCCGCACCACGGAACGACGCATCCTTCTGCTGACCATTCATACCGACGGCCCGGAGGGCTGGGGCGAATGCGTCGCCGGTGAAGACCCTTTCTACAGTGAGGAATCAATCGATACCGCATGGTATGCCACCGAGCGCTATCTTGCTCCGGCGCTGCTGGGCAAGCAACTTGGTTGGCCTGGTGATGCCATTGCGTTGTATGGCAAAGTTCGCGGACATCGCATGGCCAAAGGCGCGGTCGAGAATGCGTTGTGGGATGCGGAAGCTCAGGCCCGCAACCTACCGCTCTGGCAACTTCTTGGCGGAACGCAAACACAAATTGCTTGTGGCGTTTCCATCGGCATTCAAAACTCGCACGAACAGCTGCTGGAAAAAATCGAGACCGAATTGAATGCAGGCTATCGTCGAATTAAGGTCAAATGCAAACCCGGCTGGGACGTTGAGGTCTTCGAGAAAATCCGCGCACGCTGGCCGGAAATAGTCCTCAGTTGTGACGCCAATTCTGCTTATACGCTGGACCAGATCGATCACCTGAAAAAGTTCGACGCTTTCAACCTGCTGATGATTGAGCAGCCGCTCTGGCATGACGATTTTTACTTCCACGCCCGGCTGCAAAAACAACTCAAGTCCAGCATCTGCCTGGATGAAGCCATTCACGGCTGGCGTGACGCGCAAGCCGCGCTGGAGCTGGGGGCCTGCAAGATCATCAATATTAAAGTTGGACGCGTTGGCGGATTTAGTGAAGCCGTTGCAGTCCACAACGTGGCCCATCGAGCGGGCATTCCTGTCTGGTGCGGCGGCATGCTGGAAACCGGTATTGGCCGCTCTCATAACATCGCGCTTTCAACTCTGCCCAATTTCACATTGCCCGGCGACGTTTCCGCCTCAAAGCGCTACTGGAAAGAAGACATTATCGAGCCAGAAGTTGAAGTCTCGCCGCAAGGCTTCATCAAAGTCCCGGAGAATCCGGGAAGGGGATTCAAGGTCAAGACCGACTTGATTGAAAAGCTGACGGTTCGCAGGGAGACTCTTCGCTCCTGAATACGGCAGAGATCTTTCTGAAATCCCGAGCGCAGCGAGGAAACCCTATAGTTACGAAACCTTTGGCAGAGACTGTTTGGCCTTCATGTCAGCTCAATTATAGGACGTGGCATTACATTAAAAGTGATTGCCGCAGCCAGAGCTTTGCTCTTCTTAACAGCAGAGACTCTTAGATGGGCTGCCAATCCCAATCATGGGAGGGCCACGGACTTTACGGATGGACATCTTTGCGGACAAACATCACCAGCGTGTTCCCGGGTCGAAGCTCGTGTGCGCTGTACTCGCGATAGTCCTTGCCCAGCTGTCGCTCCACTTCAGGAACTTGCGGCTGCAAGGCGATCACAATCGGCTCTGACGTATCCACGATATGCCCCCAATAGCCCACATGAGTGTAATCGCGCAGGTACCACGGAAGCGGCCAATGTTCCGGCGACATAACGGTGATCCCAATTTCTTTCTTCGCCGGATTCGCCGCTGCAATCGCATCAATCTCATTTACCAGCCCCAGGAAATCCCGTTTGGTATGCGCATAAATGTATGGGTAAGAGTCATCGTCATAATTCACAAAACTGATGTCGATTGCCTGGTAGAGAGAAAAGCCAATCGCCGCTCCGGCAATGATCACCGTAAATGCGCGAGTGCCGGGTTGATAAGTTTGCCCGATCAGGTCTCCTGCCATGATCGCAAGCGGCAAAATAATGCTCAATGCTAGCCACGGAGTCTTGTATGGCACCAGAGAGTATGCGGTGAAAATCCCTATCGACCAGAAAGCACAAAAAACCGTGAGATAACTCCGCGCGCGAATCAGGGCAACCCCGGTTCCAATCAATCCCAGGACCAGGATCGGCGCTTCCTCTTGCCACAGCCAGAAAAAATACGTTGACCATTCACGATTGTAGATTCCGGTTCGTCCTGTTTTGGTCCAGTAGGTAAACGTCAACACTGAATCCAGAATGCCTCTGGGATGCGTAAAGAAAGACGAGTAGAGCAGGATCGATATAGCGGCAAAAAGCGCGGACGCTTGCAGGTAAAGCTTCCTTCGACTTCTGGCGTCCTTCCCTAGCTCATGTTCCGGCAGCAACGGCGGTATCTCATCCGCATGATTTCGCAATCGTAAAAAAAATACCGTGCAGGGAATCGCAATCAGCCAGACTGCCGCGGTGATAATCCAGGTTTCTTTGGTAGCAAACAACATTGCGGCGGAAGCGGACGCCAGCATCAGGTAGCGCGGCTTTCCTGTATCTCGATACCAGAGCCACGCGGCAATCACTCCCAACGAGAAAAACACAAACAGGATTTCGTGGATGAAATAGCGGGAGAAAAAAACAAATCCGGGTGAAACGGTAGCAAAGGCCGCGGCTGCCAAGGCCGCGGCCGATCCCAAATACCGGCGCAGGCAGAGCATAAGCCACACCACACCCACGCCGAAGCAAGCTGTGACAAAGCGGATGGCAAACGTGCTGAGGCCGTGTCCCCAATGAAATACATTGTTGATGGCCGTGGGAATTACCGCCAGGTAATACAGCGATGGGCCGTGATAATTGCTGGGATCGTAATGGTAATAGCCGGTCCGAAACAGATTGACCAGAAACATCCCATTGACGCCTTCATCGTGGTGCAAAGGTTTTTGCGTGAGTAAAATCAGCCGCAGCAACGCCGCTGCCAGCAGAACGATCAGGCTGTCACACCACCAGCCATCGCGTGAAGGGACTCCCAATTCCTGCACCGCAGCGGAAAATTTCGACTGCACGCGCGGTTTGCGCTTGCGTGGCTGGGCGGAAAGCTGTGTCATCCGTGCCCTCATCCTAAACGAGGATCATTGAAATTCAGGAACTGGACACCTCTTCAGAATGCTGTTCCCGCAGGCTTTCCGCAACATCAATAAATTCCTGGCTCACGTAGCGCGTCTTAGACACGGCATCAGCGATGGGAACGGAACTGATGTCATTTCCCTTGAGCGCCACCATCCGTCCGAACTTGCCTTGATGCACCAGGTCAATGGCTCCGATTCCGTAGCGCGTCGCCAGCATGCGATCAAAAGCCGTTGGCGATCCGCCGCGCTGGATGTGACCAAGCACTACGGCACGCGTCTCAAATCCAGTACGCGCCTCGATCTCCGCAGCCAGCGTATTACCGATGCCGCCTAGGCGCACGTGTCCGAACTCGTCGGTTTTTCTGCGCTCATGATCCTGGGTCCGGTTGGCAAGCTTTGCGCCTTCTGCCACCACAATAATGCTGAAGTAGCGTCCACGGTCATGCCGGTTCTTGATCGTTTCCGCAATCTCCTGGATATCAAAAGGTTGCTCAGGGATCAGGATCACGTCCGCTCCGCCTGCGACCCCGCTGTAAATGGCGATCCAGCCGGCTTCACGCCCCATTACTTCCACCACAATCACGCGGTTGTGCGCCTCGGCCGTCGTATGTACGCGGTCAATCGCTTCCGTCGCGATGCTCACCGCCGTATCAAAGCCAAAACAAAGATCTGTGCCGGTAAGATCGTTGTCGATGGTCTTGGGGACAGCCACCACTTTCACGCCGCGATCATACAGCTTCAGAGAGACGGACTGCGTGTCGTCGCCGCCCAGAGCGATCAAAGCTTCAACGCCATTTCTTTTCAGGTTCTCAATGCACCGCTCCATGCCATTTTCTTTCTTGGATGGATTAGTGCGCGAGGTGCGCAGAATAGTGCCGCCCTGCGGCAGAATGCCTTTCACTGCCTCCAGGTCGAGCGGGCGCGTTATGTTTTCCAGCACGCCGCGCCAGCCTTCCATAAAACCGACGAACTGGTCGTTATGATGAAAAATCCCTTTGCGAACAATGGCGCGAATTACCGCGTTCAGCCCCGGACAATCGCCGCCTCCAGTAAGAATGCCAATCTTCATTTCTTTACCTCACTTGCCTTGGTCCCTGATTTGATACACGCGATACGCGCCTGCCGGCGAGAGCGTCTTATACTTTGACCAGAATTGCTCATTCACCTTGAATGACGCATGTTCCATTGGTCCCACAAGAGCGTAATCCACGTTGTACTTCCGCAACAGGGCTTCCGCTTCAGGCGCTCCTGAATAGATCTGCGTGATATCGGCGCTACGTTTAGAATAATCCAGACCGCGCGACCACATCCAACCGGGATAGCCCAGCAAAGAACGCCTGCCTGTTAAGAATACCGGAGAATTGTAAGTTGGTGCGTGCAAGACAAGCGCGCGGGGCAATGTTTCCGCAGAAATCAGCTTCGCGGCGGCAATCCCCTGGGCGTCAAATTCCTGGTATTCAGAGGCTTCAGAGACCACCCGTAATACGTCCAGGGCGCCTGCCAGAACCAGAGTGGACAGAGCGACTGGCGCGAGCCACCGAAATAAAGAACGCTGTTGCCACCATCGGGCCAGCAACCATGCCACCAGCGGCGCGGAAACCACATACCAGACGAAAAGAACTTTGATGTTGTCCCAAACCCAGGGCGCCACTTTAATCAAGTTAAGTACAACGAAGCACAAGATAAAGGGCACGTAAAACTTGAGTACGCGTTGTGGCAGCTTGGATGTGCCGCGTCGCCATACCAGCGCAACCGCCAGCAGCGGAATGAATAACCCGGTATTTACAAACCAGAACCAGATGATGTTGTGCTGGCCGTGGTCCCATCCCGGCTGCCAGCCCAAATAAGTGCGGGCGCTCACGCCCCCAGTGTTCGCCAGCCACAGGATTTCAGGCGCGCAGACCACAAGCGCGGCCACAAAGAAATACAGCCAGCCTTTCCATGCCGAGCGGAAGATGATTGCCAGGCACGCGGCGGCTGCCATTACCGTCAGGAACGTGTGGGCATGGATAAGAGGCAGCAATCCCGCGCAGATTCCAGCAGCCAGCATGCGTCGGAGATAAGCGTTGGGCGGCTCATGTTGCGGGAATGCTGAGCCTTGTCGTAACGCTTTACGCCGGGATTTGGGGAGCTTAGTGCCTTTGACGGCTTGTTGTTCAATTGCGGAAGTGGCAGTCGGGCCTGGATCTGAAACTTTGGCGTCTTCCTGCGGTGATAACGCCAGCCACCATTGACATAAGATAGTGATTGCCAGCGGCATCCCAAAAAGGATGCTCCGCTGCGGCACAAACAATGTCGTTAGAGAGTTACCCCAGCGCAAAATGCTGTTGGGGACAATCGTGTAATCGTGCCGCAAGTTGCCGAGCATGGCAAAGAATCCGTCACTGCTGCTTTCGGAGAAGAGCAGCCACCATCCCAGGCCTCCGCTGAAAAGTACGAGTAATGGCGCAATCACTCCCGCCAGCCGGTTGCGTGTGAGCAGCAGAGTCCAATAGTGAAGCAAGCCTACCAATGCCAGCGCCATGACCATGTTTTGCAGCCACATGGCAAAGATCACTCCTGCGCCCGCGCGCACCAGCATGGCGGCAAGGAAATCCACCAGAAACGGATAAGCAAAGCGAACACCGGCAAAAGTGGGATCTTGCGGCGGCAGATTATGGCCTTGGGCAAAGCTGTTGATGACCTGCAGATGCAGCGGCAGGTCGCCCAGATTATTCATTACGCCGGTATAAATGCCGTCGGGCCGCTCGAAAACGGCACGGTTGAAAACCATGGCCAGCAGAATGGCGATGGCGAGATAGAAGGCCAGATAGCCGATGCCCGCAATGCTCGACTTCCGCGCAGCCGAAGCCGGGGAGAACATCGACTTCACAATGGCAGCACGACGTTCGCGATCCACCAGCAGGAGCAGTGGCAGCAGAAGTATGACTGCACTAAGACTGATGGTGGCCGTCCCTAGCCCCAGCACCAATGCCAGCAGAAACCCGATCGTCGCCAGAAGCGCCATGCCAACGGTTGCACCCATGCAGAGTCGTGCAGCGCGGGGAGCGTTGTGATCGAACAGAAATGTGAGCAGCGTACCGCCCAGAATTCCTATGGCAAGTAGAAAGCAGGCGACAAACATTCTCAGGACTGGCTTTCGTTACGCGAGGTTTGAACTGCTGACTGCAAACTGCCTCCGGTTTGTACGCGGATAGATTCTAAATTATGCCTGAGAGGCTGGCGCAGACTCCGTGTTATATATAAGCGTGATGCCAAAGGCCCAGACCCTTGCGATGATGGTTGTGTTGTTCATCTCTACGCCGTTTCGCGCCCAACAACCCGTGGGCGCACAACAGCAAACGAGCGCCCCACAGGCGGCGCCCACCCTTAAGCTGCATGACCTGAAAGGCACACCGCACTCGCTGGAAGACTATCGCGGAAGGCCGGTGCTGCTGAACTTCTGGGCCACGTGGTGCGTCCCATGCGCCGCTGAGATGCCGTTGTTGAACGAGATGCAGAAGCAATATCAGGGCAAGGTGGTGTTCATTGCCGCGTCGATTGACGATGAAGACATGAAGCCCCAGGTTGAAGCCTTTATCAAGAAGCACCAGGGTGAAGAGCTCACCGCAATGATGGGCGCGACGCTCGACAGTCTGGATGATTTCGGCGTAAACCAGGGAATGCCGGGGACGGTTTTCATTGACGCCGAAGGAAAAATCGTCGACAGGCGAACCGGGGCGCTGAAGCGAGCAGATCTCGAACAAGTGCTACGAAAGTTGGCGGGTGAACCGGAACCGGCGGCCACTCCCACGCCCAAAGCTAAAACCGGGAAGAAGAAAGCCATCAAATCAGCCACAAAGAAAGTCATCCCGCCACCGCAAGAAGGTCGCAGCCTTGCATTCTAGAGCTTCGACGGATCCGAGCAGCGCAGACCATCCATGAAAAAATATATTGTTCCCACCGTTGTTTTACTGCTTGTAGCGGCCGTGATCCTCATCCGGTATGAAATCATGGCACCCGCCCGGGCTGCAGCGGACGATCTTGAGGCAATTAACAAAATTACTGTGGGAAAGACGACGGAGGCTGAATTGCTTGGTCGCTCGGCTTTCCAGAAGATGGGCCTACAGTGCTCTATGGGTTTTTGCTTTTATTACACTGTGAGGGCGAACCACTTCCTTAGAAACTTGGGCCTCGCGCCCAACATTTTTTTGGGTACAAGGGTCGGGGTTCGCGATGGAATGGTGACGCAGGTCTCGGTTTACATAAGCAATGGCAAGCGGCCTCCACTTTCTTTTTCGCAACAAATGCCGCTGCCGCAGGGGTGCTCTTCCAGTCTGTGCGTAAAGCCGGCCATTTTGCCGACAAAAACCCTCGCCGGCATCATGGTCTTGTTCAATAACGAATCCGAATTCAGGAACCGCATGCCGGAATCCGTTCAAACCGCGTGCCTTTCTCGCCTGCACGGATGTCCGACATACGATGAACTCACGCCGCTCGCCAGAGAACTGAATCTGAACGCAGTAGCCGCGCTCAAGTAAACAGAAACTCTTTCGTGCGCAAATCACGCACAGTGTCACGCAGCTTGGCGGCTTTTTCAAACTCAAATTTCTTTGCCGCTTCGCGCATGTCGGCTTCCATGCCGGCAATATAGGCATCAAGTTCTTCCTGCGACTTGAAGTCCGGCAGTCCGTCAGCCGCTTGAGTGACATCCACATAATCTGATTCGGCAATTCCTGCCAGCGACATGGAAAGCGGACGGATGATCGATTCCGGAATGATGCCATGCTCCTGGTTGTAAGCAACTTGAATCGCGCGACGCCGATCGGTTTCGTCAATGGCGCGTTTCATCGAATCCGTCATTTTGTCGGCGTAAAGAATGGCGCGGCCTTCAAGGTTGCGTGCGCAGCGGCCAATCGTCTGAATCAGCGAACCGGCGGAACGCAGGAAGCCTTCTTTGTCGGCGTCGAGAATCGCTACCAGTGAAACTTCAGGCAGGTCCAAACCTTCACGCAGCAGATTGATGCCGATCAGCACGTCATATTCGCCCTTGCGCAGGTCACGCAGCAGTTTGATGCGTTCCAGCGTTTCGATTTCCGAATGCATGTAGCGGCAGCGCACTCCAACTTCGGCGTAATATTCGGCCAGATCTTCCGACATGCGCTTGGTGAGCGTCGTCACCAGAACTCGCTCGCCTTTGCTGACACGGTCACGAATCTCATGCAGCAGATCGTCAATCTGGCCTTTGACCGGGCGGATCTCCACCGGAGGATCAACCAAACCGGTAGGACGAATAATTTGCTCTACCACCACGCCGGCAGATTTCGTTAGTTCATATGGGCCAGGCGTTGCGGAAACGTAGATAATCTGGTTGCTGCGCTCTTCAAATTCTTCGAACTTGAGCGGTCGGTTATCGAGCGCCGAGGGCAGACGGAAACCATACTGCACCAGGTTTTCTTTGCGTGATCTGTCGCCGTGCCACATGCCGTGCAGCTGCGGAACTGTCTGGTGCGACTCATCGATAAACATGATGAAGTCACGAGGCACATAATCCAGCAGAGTCGGCGGCGGCTCTCCGGGTCTGCGTCCGCTGAAGTGGCGTGAGTAATTCTCAATGCCGTGGCAGTAGCCCACGGATTTCATCATCTCCAGGTCAAAGCGAGTGCGCTGATGTACGCGCTGCGACTCCACCAGGCGGCCATCTTTCAACAACACATCTTCCCACCACGCCAGCTCTTCCAGAATAGTGCCGATGGCCTGGTTCTTGGTGGTGTTCGACATTACATAATGGCTCTTGGGATAAATCGGCAGGCGCGTGTATTTCTGTTTTACCGTGCCGAACAGCGGATCGATCTGCGAAAGAGAATCCACTTCGTCGCCAAATAGCTCGATTCGATAGGCGTTGTCGTCATAGGTCGGAAAGACTTCGATCACGTCACCGCGAACGCGGAACGTGCCGCGTTTAAAATCCACGTCATTGCGCTCATAAAGAATTTCCACCAGCTTGCTGAAGATATCCTGCCGCTTGATCTTCTGCCCTTTTTCAAGAAACAGCAGCATGCCGTAATAGGCTTCCGGCGAGCCGAGGCCGTAAATGCAGCTCACCGATGCCACGATGACGCAGTCACGTCGCTCAAACAAAGACCGCGTGGCTGAGAGGCGCAGCTTGTCCAGCTCGTCATTGATGGTGGCTTCTTTTTCGATATAAACGTCGCCGGCGGGAATGTAGGCCTCCGGCTGGTAGTAGTCGTAATAAGAGACGAAGTATTCGACGGCGTTCGCCGGGAAAAACTGCTTGAATTCGTGATAAAGCTGCGCTGCAAGAGTTTTGTTGTGGGCCAGCACCAGCGCCGGACGATTGAGCTGCTCAATCACTTTGGCCATGGTGTAAGTTTTGCCTGAGCCGGTTACACCAAGCAGCACCTGGTGCTTTTCGCCGGCATAAATGCCGCGGGTAAGCTCTTCAATGGCGTTGGGCTGGTCGCCTTTGGGCTTGTAATCGGATACTAAGCGAAAATCCATGTAAAAAACCTAATCCTCACCACGGAGGCACGGAGACACGGAGAAAAAGCAAGGAGGGAACAATGCCTTGCCGATCCTATCGATGAATCTGCCGGAAGCCTTTTAAGATGCAGTCTTGGGCCGTGCAAATCTCTCTATCGTGACATGGAAGGGCGTCTCCGGGCAAATGCTTCTTTGGAGCACTTCCGATCAGTGGCTTCAGTGTTGATCAGTGGTAAAAGATTCTTGTTGATGGCTAATTGCCAACCGCCACTTGCTTGTCTTCGGTCGGCTTGATTGATTTCATCTGCTGGCCCGCCGGATTCGAAAACTCCAGCGCTTCGTCGTCAACGCGGGTCCATTTCAGGCTGATGGTGTCACGGAAATAGTTCTGATAAACACGCCATGGCTTCTTCTGTCCCTGCTTGGGCCAGCTGGCCAGCGCGCGCTGAATGTAGCCTGAGGAGAAATTTTCCACAAAAGGCGCGACAGCGCTTTCTCCCACCGGATTGGGAGTCACCTGGCGGACGCCCTTTCGATCCATGAAGTTCAAGAGCCGGCAAACATAGTTGCAGATCAGATCGGCTTTGAGCGTCCATGAGGCATTGATGTAGCCGAATACAGAAGCAAAGTTCGGCACACCGGACATCATTACGCCCTTATAAGCCAGCACTTGGCTGGAATCCACGCGCTGTTTGTCTACCGTGAGTTCCATTCCGCCAAATGCCTGCATTGCCAGACCGGTAGCCGTCACGATGATATCTGCCTCAAGCTCTTTGCCTGATTTGAGCAGGATGCCTTTCTCTGTGAAGGTCTCAATCTGGTCAGTGACCACGCTGGCGCGGCCGGATTTGATGGCCTCAAACATGTCCGCATCCGGGATCAGGCACATCCGCTGCTCCCATGGGCGGTAACGCGGAGTGAAATGTGTTTCCACGTCAAAGTCTGTCCCCAGTTGTTTGCTTGCCTTCTTGATAATGCCTTTCTTCACGAAGTTAGGAAAGCGCTGGGAGAGCTGGTAGATGTACGTCATAAAACCAACGTTCTTCCAGCGGCTGAGCCGGTAAGCCCACATTGCCGGCATGATGTGGCGCAGAAAGTTGGCGATGCGGTCCTTCTCCGGCGCCGAAATCACGTATGTGGGCGAGCGCTGCAGCATGGTGACGTGCGCGGCGGCCTTGGCAATCGCAGGCAAGAGTGTCACTGCTGTTGCTCCGCTGCCGATGATCACAACGCGCTTTCCCGCGTAATCCAGGTCCTGAGGCCATGCCTGCGGATGAATCATCTGTCCTTTGAAGTGGGCGGCATTAGGAAATTCCGGTAGATATCCTGCGGAATACCGGTAGTAGCCCGCGCAGCAGAACAAGAAGTTGCAGGTCAGGGTTACGGCTTCCTCGTGGACACCGTTTTCTTCAGAGCCAGACGACTGTTTGACGGACTCTACTGTCCACTTTGCATCCTCTGATGACCACGACGCTCGCTTGATCTGGTGCCGGAAGCGGATGTTCCGGTCAATGCCTTCATCGCGGGCCGTGGCCGTGATGTATTCGCGTATGTCCTCGCCCGGCGAAATGGCTTTTGGGTGTGTCCATGGGCGGAATGAATAGCCCATCGTTAACATGTCAGAGTCGGACCGGATGCCGGGATAGCGGAACAAGTCCCAAGTACCGCCGATGCGCTCCCGCTGCTCCAGGATCACGTAGGTCTTTTTCGGGCAGAATTTCTGCAGGTGATGAGCAGCGTCAATGCCGGAAAGGCCCGCGCCAATGATCAAAACGTCAAAGTGTTCCGGAGTGGTGGACAAAGCTGCTCCAATGCCGTTCGGTGGGTACGAAAGAACATACCACAAGGGAGGGACGCACTTACCGCTGATTCCACCGATAACACTGATCAAATAGATCAGAGATGATCTGTCCCATACTCCCGGTCGGTTTCTCTTGCTGCTTTTTCCAATTAGCGAAATCGAGGAGTTCCAGAATTTTGGGAAGGAAGATCATCCGCTCCTTCCGCTTTACTTTCTGTGGGTGCCGCAGCGTTTGAAACATGTAGTGAACTTTAGAATATTAAGTGAAATTCTAGTCTTTCCAAGATATCCTCAAAAATAATTTGGTTTTTCTATTGCTTTCGCTAATTATTTGCGCGTATAAGCTTAATAAGCAGGCTGCGCCAGTGCCTTAACACCGACGCAGCCCTGACCAAATCGCCTTATCCAATAGGAGAACAGGCAACATGGCTACATTCGACGTTACCAAAAAAGTTGAGCTTTATCACACCCTTTACCGGCTGAACCGTTCATTTGCGGCCATTGTGGCGCATTGCCAAACGCTGGAAGCGACGAGATTTTTCCCGTCCAAATCTCTGCGCAATTTCCAAGGATTTACGCAGGAGCTACAAGCGGAAATCAATCAGGAGCTGTTGGAGATACTGCATGGCACAGAGCTGGAAGACTGGAACCGCTATGGCAAAGTCCGGCAGGCGCGGGAAAAGGAACTCAGCGATCCGGATGACGTATTTATAAAAGCCGAAGAGCGGAGAAAAGAGCTGGCTAAACGAAAGAAGAAAGCCATACGCTCGTGAAGTTAAAGATTGTACCCATCAATTCTTGTCGACTCGCCGGACGACCTAAGTCCAGGAAGGTCCCTGCGTCGCGTTCGAGTTCTACACGCAAACACGTTGTTTTGGGAACGCTGCGGATATTGACTTTCGTCCACCTTCGACTAGCATGGAAAGCAGAATTCCATGCAAAAAAGGGCAAAGCCATGACGATCCAAATTCGCGATCCTGAGCTGGAAGCAAGGCTGCAAAAACAACTTGAGGCGACAGGATCCAACAGCCTGGAGGAACTGCTGCTGCGGTTGCTGGAAAGCCAGGAAGAGCAGGACCGGTGGCTTTTGGAAAATAGAGAAGGGATCAAAGCCAAGATCCAGCGTGGGATTGACCAGCTTGATCGGGGCGAGGGAATTCCTGAGGACAAGTTGAAGGCTTATCTCTCGAAGCTCAAAGCCAAGCCTGAATGAGTGGGCGCTACCTGCTTGCGCCGGAAGCCGCCACCGACTTGGTTGAAATCTGGCGTTACATCAAGAAGCAAAGCAGCAGCGAGATGGCGGATCGTGTTGAATCAGTAATTCTGGACAGGATCGGCTTTCTTGTAAAAAACCCCGGCGCCGGACACTGGCGCAGGAACTTAACGGAGCAGCCGGTAAAGTTCTTTCCGGTTTATTCCTACTTGGTTGTTTATCGACCCGAGACAAAGCCGCTGCAGGTTGTTTCCATTCTGCACGGACGCCGTGATGTCCAACAGATTCTCAGAGTGCGTCTGTAGCGAGTCAGTCGGCTTGAAACTCGAGCCGGCACTGCTCCCGATTTCCCAGTATGTCCGCTAATTCGCAAGGGTGATCGATCAGCACATCGGGTGGCGCGTCTTCAAGCGTATGCGGCGCCAGGCCGTAGGTCACCCCGACGGAATAAATCCCGGAGTTGCGGGCGGTAAGCACGTCAGTGTCTGAGTCGCCAATGATGACCGTTTCTTCCGCGACCGTCCCAGCTTCTTCCAGCAGAGCTTGCACGCCTGTAGGATCAGGCTTTTTGGTATGGAAGCTATTGCCGCCATAGACCTGAAAGAAATACGGACCAAGCCCAAGCGCTTCAACAATCGCCCGCGAAGGCCCTACAGGTTTATTGCTGAGAACGGCCATTTTCAGCAGCTGCCCATCACGGCTTTTCTGGATGGCAGAAAGCGCTTCCTTCACGCCTTCATAAACGTAAGTGTTATCGAGCTTGTGCTCGCGATACCAGCTCATAAAGTAAAGCACCGCGTCCTGGACAAAATTCTCATCGTCAGGATCGCCCAGCGAACGGCGGACGAGCATGGGCGCGCCGTCGCCAATATAGCTGGCGATAACTTCATGAGGCAGCTCCTTCTTGCCAAAGTGAATCAACATGGCATTGATGGAGTTGGCCAGGTCTTCACGGGAGTCAATGAGCGTTCCGTCGAGATCAAAGATGAGCAGCTTGGCGGTGTGGCCCGGGATGGGGCGATTTTTGCGAATCATCCATTTTCAGTATATCCCGGTAAACACCTTAGCATTTAAAATGGAAGGTACACCTGAGTAAGCCCAAACCCGCCCGTATTGTTATAGGAGACCCATGGCTGTAACCAAGATTGACTCCAAGAAGAATGCCTCTGCAGTGGCTGAGATGCCGGCGAAAGCCGACAAGAATTATGAAGGGCTCACACGCCAGCAACTGGTAGATATTTACCGGCTTATGTACCTTTCGCGCCGGCTGGATGACAAGGAAAAGGTATTGAAAAATCAACAGAAGACTTTCTTTCAGATTTCAAGCGCGGGACATGAAGCCTTGACGGTAGCGGCGGCCCTGAATCTGAAAGCGGGTTATGACTGGTTTTACCCCTATTATCGCGACCGGGCGCTCTGCCTTGCCTTGGGCATGACGCCCTATGAGCAATTGCTTGAAGGCGTGGGCGCAGCCGACGATCCTGCCTCCGGCGGGCGGCAAATGCCATCACATTGGGGACACAAAAAGCTGAATATTGTTACCCAATCCTCGCCCACCGGTACACAATTTCTGCAAGCGGTAGGATGCGCCGAAGCAGGGCGCTATTTCAGCGGCCATCCTGAGGCCGCAAAGAAGCATGACGGCGATTACCGTCAGTTTAAGGATGTAACGTTCCACGGCGACGAAGTGGTTTATGTCTCCGCGGGCGACGGCACCACCAGCGAAGGCGAATTCTGGGAAGCCATGAATTCAGCCTGCAATCTCAAGCTCCCTGTCCTGTTCCTGATTGAAGACAACGGCTACGCGATCTCTGTTCCTGTGGAAGTGCAGACCGCGGGCGGAAGCGTTTCGAAGCTGGTCAGCAATTTTCCCAACCTGCTGCTGGAAGAATGTGATGGCACTGACCTAGTTGCTTCCTACGCGGCTTGCAAACGCGCCGTGGATTACATTCGCTCAGGGCAAGGCCCCGCGATGGTGCACGGACACGTGACGCGGCCGTATTCCCACTCACTTTCCGATGACGAGAGGCTCTACCGTCCGGACACAGAGCGCGAGAAAGACGCAAAGCGCGATCCCGTAACTCGTCTGCAAATGTTTTTGATACGCGAAAACATTTTGGATGAAGCCAGCGTGAACAAGCTGGAAAAATCCGTAGACCAGGAAGTGGAAGCCGCTGCGGACCAGGCTTTGAAGGCTGCGTTTCCTAGCCCAGACTCGATATATTGGCACGTTTATTCTCACGATCTTGATCCCAGCAAGATGGCGACTGATCCGCAGCCCCAAGGTGCGGACAAGACAATGGCCGACCTGATCAATGCGTGCCTGAAGGACGAGATGCGCCGCGATGATCGCATTGTGGTGTTTGGTGAAGACGTGGCAGATTGCAGCCGTGAAGAATATCTCAAGGAAAAACAAATCAAAGGCAAGGGAGGCGTGTTCAAGCTGACCTCCGGACTACAGTTGGAGTTTGGCGGCGAACGCGTTTTCAATTCTCCTTTGGCGGAAGCAAACATTGTGGGCCGCGCCATTGGCATGGCCACGCGCGGTTTGAAACCAGTCGTTGAGATTCAGTTCTTTGACTACATCTGGCCTGCGTATCACCAGATTCGCAACGAATTATCTGTGATTCGCTGGCGTTCAAATGGGAACTTCTCCTGCCCGGCGGTGATCCGCGTGGCCATTGGCGGATACCTTACCGGTGGCGCGGTGTATCACTCACAGTGCGGAGAAAGCCTATTTACGCATAATCCCGGACTGCGGGTATGTTTCCCCTCAAACGCGCTGGATGCTAACGGACTGCTGCGCACGGCGATTCGCTGTGACGATCCAGTAATCTTCCTGGAACACAAACGCCTCTATCGTGAAACTTTTGGCCGCGCACCTTATCCCGGCGCCGACTACATGATCCCGTTTGGCAAAGCGAGAATTGTGAAAGAAGGCAAAGACCTCACTGTAGTCACCTATGGCGCTACTGTTCCGCGCGCGTTGCAGGCTGCTCAGAAAATCGAACGCGAGCAGAATGTCAGCGTGGAGTTAATTGATCTGCGCACGCTGAACCCATATGATTGGGAAACGATTGCGACATCTGTCCGCAAAACCAGCCGTGCACTGGTGGTACATGAAGACACGCGAAGCTGGGGATATGGAGCTGAGATCGCCGCACGAATTGGTGACGAGCTGTTTGAAGACTTGGATGCTCCAGTAAGGCGCGTTGCAGCCACAGACACATTCGTTGCTTACCAGCCTATTCTGGAAGACGTAATCTTGCCGCAATCGGAAGATTTGTTTAAGACGATGGAGAGCCTGGCGAAATTTTAGGAAGCTCTTACCACAAAGGTCACGAAGGCGATACGAGACTACAGCCTTGGTGAATCTTTGTGCCCTTTGTGGTTAGGTTTTGTTCCCGACCCGCTCCAACACGAACCTGTCCAACGCCAGCAGCAGTTCTTCTCGATTGGAATATGGCCCCGGCTGATAGCCTTTGGAACTGATTCCTTGCTGCGCGAGGTCAGAAAGAGCCCAATCCTGCTTGTTGGTAATGTCCCAGAACTCCACTGCGTCATGCGGATTGAAGTCTAGTTTGCGGATTTCGTCGGGATGGAAGTGCCACTCGCAGATGATGTCAGTCTGATCCGCAGCTTTCGGCCACATGGTAAATGTCAGCATGTAATCGGGATGCAAATTGAGAAAGAAATTGGGCAGCAGGCAATAGTAGTAAACGTGTTGTTGATCGTCGCCGCTGAGACCGGGCAATGAGCAGCGATTGGTCGTGCCGTCCATCGTCAAAGTTTGAATGCCATCGCGCAGGTCCATGCGGCCCCCAAGGTATGTGGGTTGCGCTGGCTCATTGTCGCCGCTCATATAGTGCGACTGCTTCTGCAACAGCGGATGGACGATCGGGCAGTGGAGGCACTCGGAATAGTTCTGGATGATGAGCTTCCAGTTTGCTTTCAGATGATAGCTGCGCCGCTCAACCATCTGAAGCTCTGCCATCCGCCACGGCGCAAATTTACGATCAAGGCCGGCCAGATGTTCGGCAAAGGGAATGGGACGCGCCGAAAGGTTGATAAAGATATGTCCATCCCACACTGCTGTAGCAACGACCTTCAGCGGATAATCGGCTTCGCAGAAGCCCTGCACTTTTTCCATGTGCGGTGCGCTGGCCAGCGTGCCATCGAGCTTGTAAGTCCATGCGTGATACTGGCATTGAATGCGTCCGGCAAATCTGCCTTCTTGTTGCTGGCATAGCATTGTGCCGCGATGGCGGCAGACATTATGGAATGCGCGGATCTTGCCCTCATCATCGCGCGTGACGATCACGCTGGCGTTCGCAACCTGGCGCAGAAAATAATCTCCGGTGTTGGGAATCTGGCTGGTGCGTCCTGCGCAGAGCCACATATCAAAATGGATTGCTTCCATCTCGCGCTGAAACCATGCCGGATCAGTGTAATAGCTCTGGGGAAGAGTCATGGCTTCAGAAACTGCTACTTCCGGGCGAGTGTTGGAATAAGACGCGGACATCAAATGAATATTGCCATAAATGCCAGAATTGCCAAAATCACCGGAATTGAAATGAACACCTTTGAAACACCCAGGAAAGGAGGAAACGGAGTGGAACAGGGAGGTTGAATCATCACGTGATTGTCTGAGAAAAAACTTGATTATCTGTCGGAACAGCTTTCAAGCGTTCGTCTTACTTATATTGCTATTTGCGTAAGAGATTTATGTTTCTGATGCGTGAGTTAAGCATTATCTTCTCCCTCCGCTTCCTCCTTTCCTCCCTGTTTCAAAGGTGTTGGCTCTACCGCCGCAGCTGTTTCAATATCTCCCGGGCCGCGTTGGCACCTGAGCCGCCGGTCAGGCCCGCGCCGGGATGCGTGCCGGAGCCGCATAAATATAGGTTCTGTATTGGCGTGTTGTAGCGCGCCCAATCCAGCAGCGGACGCATGGTGAAAAACTGGTCCAGCGCAAGCTCGCCGTGGAAGATATGTCCCCCGGTAAGACCGTAAGTTGTTTCAAGGTCTTTGGGCGTGATGATCTGGCCATCTTCCACCAGCGCCGGTAAATTCGGCGCGTACTCTGCCAGCGTCTTCACAACGGTCTCCCCCAGAGTGCTGCGCTGGCTGTCCCAATCAGCATTCTTCAGCTTGAACGGTGCATATTGCATGTAAACGGACATCACATGCTTGCCGTTTGGAGCGAGCGACGGATCGGTGAGAGTTGGAATGGTGACTTCAAGATATGGATGCGGCGAGAAGCTCCCGTATTTCGATTCATCAAACGCACGTTCAAGATAATCGATCTCAGGGCCAATGTGGATGCGCCCGCGCAGGGAAGTGTCGTTTCCGTTGAGCGCTGTGAACGTTGGCAGCGCGGATAAGGCAAGATTGACTTTGGCCACCGTGCCTGGCATCCGGATGTTCTGCAGCTTCATCACGAAATCCGGCGTGAGATGCGTGGGATCGACCAGCGAGAGCAACGTGCGACGAGGATCGGCATTTGAGATGACGGCTTTTCCTGAAATTTCTTCACCGTTGCCGAGCACTACTCCCGTAGCCGCGCCATCTTTTATCCGAACTTCCTTTACCTCCACAGGCGTGCGAATCTCTGCGCCTGCTTCTTTGGCGGCCGCAGACATAGCCTGTGTTATGGCGCCCGTGCCGCCGATCGCAAAAAATGACGAACCCGCAGGGTGAGGATCGCCCGCAGCCCGGATGAGCAATACCAGACTGCTGCCCGCCGACCAAGGGCCCATGGCGGTTCCAAAGATACCCCGCGCGGCAATGGTGGCGCGCAGGAGTTCTGTCTCAAAAAATTCAGCGACCAGATCCGCGACGGCCATCGGGCCCCAGCGCAACAGCCGGTACATGTCTTTCTTGCCCAGCTTGCGCAACGCGCGTCCGGTCTGGAGCATGGCCCATAGATCGCCGCGACTGGGATCGTCAATGTTGGGTGGCGCAAGCTTCAGTGCATCGCCAATGACGCGGCCTATTTTCTCCAGCGCCTGCTGGAACACGGGATAGCGTTCCGCATCTTTGCCCGAGAATTTACTAAGCTCCTGCGCCGCGCGCACGGTATCGCTATATAGAACCAGAGCTCGGCCGTCAGGCGAGAGCGCTGTGACTGCGACGTCGGGCGTCACCAGCTTTAGGCCGTGTCGCGCCAATCGCATGTCGCTCACGATTTCCGGCAGCAGTGGGCCAGCCGAGTGCGCCAGCGTGGAGCAGCGGAAGCCGGGAGAGAACTCTTCTGTGATCGCCGCTCCGCCGATCTGTGCTCGGCGCTCTAGCACCAGCGGCCGGAAGCCCGCTTTGGCCAGGTAAAAAGCTGTAACCAAGCCGTTGTGGCCGCCGCCGATAATGATGACGTCGCGAGACTCAGCCATCAGCTAGCTGGCTCCGTCTTTCAAAATCTCAAGCGCTGCCAGCCTTCCGGGCGCGCCCATAATACCGCCGCCGGGATGCGTGGCTGAGCCACACATATATAGGTTCTTGATTGGCGTGCGGAACTGCGCATAACCCGGAACAGGGCGCAAAAAGAAAAGCTGTTCCAGCGAAAGTTCTCCTTGAAAAATATTGCCTTCGCTGAGTCCAAACTCGCGTTCCAGATCCAGCGGCGTAAGCACCTGCTTGTTCAGGATGATGTTCTTTATATTCGGCGCATACTCTGAAATCGTATCAATCACCGTATTGCCAAAGGCCTCACGCTGATCGTCCCAGTTCAATCCCGGACGCAGCTTGTACGGCGCGTACTGCACAAAGCAGGACATCACGTGCTTTCCCGGCGGCGCGACAGACGGATCGGTCAGCGATGGAATCACCATGTCGATATATGGACGGCGGGAAAAATTGCCGTATTTAGCATCGTCATACGCGCGTTCCATGTATTCCACGCTCGGGGAAATAGAAATCGCGCCACGCAGGTGCGCGCCCGGGCCGGGCAGGCATTTGAAGTCAGGCAGCGCGTCCAGTGCGATGTTCACCTTGCCGGACGACCCGCGGAACTTGTAGCGCCGCACGTCTTCCAGAAATTCTCCCGGCAGCTGGTTTTCTTCGATGAACTTGATGAACGTAAGCCGCGGATCAACGCTGGAAGAAATCACATCACCGTAAACCTCATCACCATTTTGCAAGACCACGCCTTGCGCACGATTATTCTTCACGATGATCTTTGCGATCGGCGCTTCAGTCCTGATTTCTGCACCCAGTTCGCGGGCGGCATCTGCAATGGCATTGGAGATTGCGCCGGTGCCGCCGCGCGAAAATCCCCACGAGCGGAATGCGCCGTCGATTTCTCCCATGTAGTGGTGCAGCAAAACATAGGCTGTGCCGGGCGAGCGTACGCCCAGGAACGTGCCGATAATTCCAGAGGCCGACATGGTCGCTTTGAGCACGTCGGTTTCAAACCATTGGTCCAGGAAATCAATGGCGCTCATGGTCATGAGCTGGACCTGGTTGTATTTGTCCTCGCTGCTCATGCCTTGGAAGCGCTTCCCGATGAAGAGCATCTTCATTAGTTCACGCGGATTGAGCGTTGAAGGATCAGGCGGCACCATGCTGAGGATCGGTTTGACGAAGCGGCACATGGCCTGCATGGCCTTGCCGAACTCCTCATAAGCTTCTGCGTCCAGCTTGGAATGCCGGGCGATCTCACGGCGTGTCTTGCCGTGGTCGTTCACTCGCCATAGATAATCCCCGTTTGGCATGGGAGTGAAAGTTCCGTCCAGAGGCAGGATTTCCAGACCATGGCGTGGCAGATCCAGGTCGCGAATGATCTCGGGCCGCAGAAGCGATACGACATAAGAACAAACAGAGAACTTGAAGCCTGGGAAAACCTCTTCTGTAACGGCTGCCCCGCCCAATACGTGGCGGCGCTCCAGCACCAGCACTTTCTTGCCGCCGCGGGCCAGATAGGCGGCGTTCGTCAGGCCGTTGTGTCCGCCGCCGATCACAATTACGTCATATTTTTTCGAACCGTTGGAAACAGAAGCCATATTTTAGAGGGAAATTGCATTCGTCAACGAATCCGGAATGAACCAGGGAAGTGACTTCCCAATTCTAGCGGAGGAGTTGCAACTTTGTCTTTAGCTCGGCTTGCAGGGAATCTGGTAGAACCGCAACAGGATTTTAATTTGTGTATATATTTCCCCGGCTGAAAGTGAGCAAAGCCCAAACTATCGCGTAACGCAAATCACGGCGACTACGCGAAGAGCGACGACAATGAATGACTCGATCATCAGGTCTATAACGTACTCCCAACAATAATTAACATTGAAAAAGCAACTTGCCCGTCTGCTCTCTGTTAATTCATGCAACAATGCAGTTGGTAATCGTTGCCATCCCCCGACCTTACTGACAGCTTAGTATTCATCAATTCGCTGGAGATCATAAGATGGCATCGCGATTTCTTTCACAATCTCGTTCCGCGTACTCGTTATCCGCTTTTCTCGTATTGGCTGCAATAATCCTTTTGGGACTCATTGTAGGTTGTGGTTCAAACATGTCTCCCGCTCCTTCGCCTTCACCCAGTCCTGCTGGAACCACTAGCGTTGCCGTGGAAGCTACAAGCACGTCCAACGGCCAGCTCTCGGCGTTTCCCATGACGCTCAACAGCATTACATTGACGGGTGCCTCCGGTAACTCCGTCACTTTGCTCGATACTCCGCAAATGGTGGAGTTCAGCCATTTGAATAGCAGCACCGCACTCGTCGGAATGGGCACAGTTCCTCAAGGTGTTTATACGTCTGCAAAGGTTACATATTCCAATCCGGAGTTTACTTATATAAACGTGGGAGCTACAGGAGGTCTTGTTTTCAATACTGATGCCAATCGCCTGGGCATCCAGTCTGCAACGGTAAACTTACCTTCTTCCATAACCATCAGCGGCAACGCTATGGCGCTCTTTCTTGATTTACAAGTTCCACAATCATTCACTTGCAGTTGCCAGGGAACTCCGGATACATACTCCATAACGCCAACATTCAACGTTACCGCAACTGCGGTTTCCTCGTCCCCGACCAATATTCGGAACGGAAAACTGGCCGGAATCCACGGAAGAATAGTTTCTTTAAATGCTGGCAGCAATAATTTGACTCTGGCCGCGAATAATGGCTGGTCGTTTTCTAATCTGGCGAATGGCCCGACCTTGTCCGTGGTTGCCAGCGGGAACACAGTTTACCAGCGTGTTTCTGGTCTTGCTGCACTTGCGCCAGGCATGTTCATTGATCTGGACGCGGCCATTCAGCCAGATGGTACTCTACAGGCGACCCGCATTGAGATGCAGGATACTTCGGCCCTGAATGTAATGGTTGGTCCGGTCGCATTCATCTCTCCTCTGGCCCCTGAGTTTGTTGATTTTGGGACACAACAGCAGGGTGATGAGCTGAGCGTGAACCCGATCATCTTTGAAACTTACTCTTACAACCCAAATGCTGTGTTTCAGGTCTCAGGTGAGTTTTCTGCTTCCACGAATCTACCCTTCATCCCAGTCTTTGATGCTTCAAATATGGTTGCAGGGCAGAATGCTGCTGTCTCTTTTATCCTCAAGTCTCACTTTGGGGGAACATTTACGACCGCGAACACGATTACCCTCATGCCTCAAACCATCAATGGGACTGTGAGTGCTATTTCCACCAGCGGTACTTTCACTGTGTATAGGGTCGCGCTCCCGGCTTATGACATTATTCCAACGTTGAACGGGGCCACCAGCGTGTTTGCTTATGTTGACGGAAATACCCAGATGTTTACTTCTTCGGCGATTGGCGTCGGCAACGTGGTGCGGTTCAATGGCTTCCTTTTCAATGATGCCGGTACGTTACGGCTGGTGGCGCGGCAAGTGAATGATGGGGTCACCGAATAGCGGGCTACGGAATCAGGCCCTGAAAACCTGCTAATTTCCGGAGGCTCCGCCTCTGCGCGAAACCGGCTTCTCGTATAATCAGTAGCGCGCAACTTACTCTTGAGGTTTTCCTTTTGCCTGTTGGTACCGCATTTCACGATCGCACCTTCGCCCTCTGCCACAGCCTGAATTATCGCGAATGGTCGGGCTTTTACACGGTCAGCAGCTATGAGGTGCATCATGAGCACGAGTACAACGCCATCCGCAACGCCGCCGCGCTGATCGATATCACGCCGCTCTACAAGTACATTGTGGAAGGCAAGGACGCTACCAAGCTGGTAAATCGGGTCATTACCCGTGACATTAACAAGGTGAAGCCCGGCCAGGTGATTTATTGCTGCTGGTGCGACGAGCAGGGAAAAGTCATTGACGACGGAACTATTACGCGGCTGGCAGAAAATAAATATCGCTGGACCGCCGCCGATCCCAGCCTGCGCTGGTTCCGACAGAACGGGCTGAACATGGATGTCCACATTGAGGACATCTCAGAGAAGGTCGCGGCGCTGGCTCTGCAAGGCCCGACCTCCGGCAAGCTGCTCAAGAACGTTGCCGAAGCCGACGTCACTAACCTGAAATATTTCCGCATGACCAGCGGCAAGATTGCCGGCGTGCCGGTGGACATCTCTCGCACCGGATACACAGGTGATCTGGGTTATGAAATCTGGGTGCCGATGAACGACAGCCGCGATGCCGTCAAGGTGTGGGACACGCTCATGGATGCGGGCAAGCGCTTTGATATTCATCCCGCGGGCATGCTGGCGCTCGATGTTGCGCGTATTGAAGCAGGATTGTTGCTGATTGAAGTGGATTACATCAGCAGCAAGAAGGCATTAATCCCGGAGCAGAAATATTCCCCCTATGAACTCGGCTTTGGCAAGATGGTCCACTTGGAGAAAGAAAACTTTGTTGGTAAGGCGGCCCTGGCCCAGCAACAAAAGAGTAGAGTTGCACGACAGTTGGTTGGTCTGGAAATGGATTGGGTGGAGATTGAAGAGCGTTATGAAAAGTTCGGGCTTACGCCGGCTGCGCCGGCGCAGGCTTCACGCGTCCACGTGCCGGTTTATCTGGGCGGCAAACAGGTAGGCAAAGCCACGTCTACAACATGGTCACCGCTGCTCAAAAAGATGATCGCGCTGGCCAGCGTTGACACGGCGCATTCACAACCAGGAACGAAGTTGCAGATGGAGATCACCATTGAAGCCGTTCGCCAAAAAGTAACAGCCAAGGTGGCAAAGCTGCCATTCTTCAATCCTGAGAGGAAGACGAAGACGCCAGTCTGAGCCAGCATTCAGGATGCGACTGGTAACGCTAGTGTGGAGACGAAGTATGTTATGTCTCTAAAGCGAAGGGAATACAACGGCTGGAGCCTCGTCGGAGCCGCACCCTACCACTTCTTAAAAATAAAGAATGCCGCCACCACGATGAAGAAAAATCCCACCGCATGGTTCCACTTGATGTCCTGCTTGAGATACCAGACAGAAAATGCTGAAAACACCACCAGCGTGATAATTTCCTGGATGGTCTTGAGCTGCGCAGCATTAAACGTATGGCTGCCAATACGATTGGCCGGGACCTGAAAGCAGTATTCAAAGAAAGCTATTCCCCAACTGATGAGCGTGACCTTCCACAGCGGCACGTTCTGATATTTCAGGTGGCCATACCAGGCAAAAGTCATAAAAATATTGGAGAAAAGCAACAGAACGATTGTGATCATGAAGGTTCCTTATCCCATTCCCAGGTCGGAAGAAGATTCCAGGGGCGTGCCGCAGGCGCGGCAGATTACGGCAGAGCAGTCGCCACAGGTGAGCGGATCGGTAATTTCGCGGGCGCAGTTGGGACAATAAAGCGCGTCTTGCGATTGCTGTGGTTTTTTTGGCTCAGCCATCTCACCGTCCATTGAGTGAGTGAAACATTTCAATGTAGCATAGCAACATGGAAACCAAAGTCGACCTGCACTCTTCCGAGGCTGATCAAAAACTGCAACAGGAATTTAACGAGTGGGCCGCCGCCGGTCGTGGCGACGAAATGGAAAGCCACCACTCTGACATTACAGAACAAACGCTGGCCTTGATGGATATCCAACCGAGTGATCGCATCCTTGATCTGGGTTGCGGCACGGGCTGGGCTTCACGCCGGATGGCACGCATTGCGACCTCCGGTGAAGTTGTTGGCCTGGATGTTGCCGATGAGATGTTGCGGCGCGCTGAGCAGTCTTCGTCCGCATTCAGGAACGTGCGCTATGCCTGGGGATCGGCGGAAAAGATTCCTGAGGCGGACAATACTTTCAATAAGGTGCTTTCCGTCGAATCATTTTACTACTATGCGGACCAAGGCAAAGCGCTGGACGAACTGCGCCGCGTGATGGCGTCCGGAGCAAAGCTGTTCATCCTGAGTAACCTCTATAAGGACAATCATTACTCGCTCCGCTGGGTCACGGAGTTGAAAGTTCCGGTGCAGGCGCTCTCAGAGGCGGAGTACAAAGCCCTGCTGGAAAAGCATGGTTTCAAGAACGTGGAAACGCGGCGCATACCGGACCGCAGTCCCACACCTGAAGTATATTCCGGCAAGTGGTTCAAGAATGCTGAAGAATTGCGGGATTTCAAGAGGATTGGCGCCCTGCTGCTGATCGCAGAAAAGCCGCATTGATTATTGAGCTCGCGGCTGTGATACGCTCAAACTCTACGTGATTTCGAGTGAAACATTTCTTGAGCGAAACATTTCTTGAGTGAAGCATTTCTTGAGTGAAACCAGGACACCTTTGGATAGCCCCGCACAAGCCAAGCCAGCTTCCGCCGCGCCGGTAACAACCTTGGCCGGCGCCAATGCTCTCCGCCGGACTCTGGCGGCGTTTCAATACCGTGATTTCCGGATTCTCTGGCTCGGCTCGTGTACTTCCAGTATCGGCACCTGGATGCAGAACGTTGCCGAGAACTGGCTCGTCCTTTCGTTGACTGGTTCGGCGTTTTATCTGGGGCTGGACGCTTTCCTGCAGCAATTGCCGATCATGCTCTTCTCACTTTTGGGAGGAGTATTGGCAGACCGGTTTGATCGTCGCAAGACGCTGCTGGTTTCGCAATATATTCAAATGTCCACAGCCTTCACGCTGGCCACCCTGGTTTTCTTTGGCTTGAGTCGCGTCTGGCCGATCATGGTGTTGTCATTTATTACCGGCTCGGCTCAGGCTTTCGGCGGACCGGCGTCTCAGGCGCTGGTTCCCACGTTGGTGGAAAAGAACGATCTGCCGAACGCAATCGCTCTCAACTCGATCCAATTCAACCTGGCCCGCGTTGTGGGACCGCTGCTGGCAGGCGGCGCGTTGGCAATCTTTGGAATGACTTCTTGTTTCTCTCTTAACGGATTGTCGTTTGTGGTGGTGATCATCGCATTGATGATGCTCCACGTAAAACATACGCCACCCGCCGCGCCGCGCCGGATCCACGAAGAGTTGCGTGGTGGCCTGTCGTACGTCCGGCACCAGGGCAGCTTGCTGGCTCTAACCGTCCTGGCCTTCACCACAACGTTTCTTGCGTTCGCCGTGTTGACTTTTCTGCCGCTGTTTGCAAAACAGGTTTTTCATCAGGGAGTGGGTGAATACACGCGGCTGATGGCGTTCTCAGGCTCGGGGTCGGTGGTTGGAGCGATTGTCGTGGCCTGGATGGGAAAGTACAAGCGGATGGGGCGCACTGCACTGATCGTTCAGGCGCTCTGCGGCCTGTTGATTGCCATGTTCGCGCTCTCACGCGTCTTGTGGCTGAGTGATGTTCTTCTCTTCTTTACCGGCTCGGCGCTGATTATCGTGTTTGCCACCGTTACGTCACTGGTGCAGCTGGTTGTGCCCAATGAGCTGCGTGGGCGGGTGATGAGCATTTATATGGTAGCCTTCCGCGGCGGCATGCCGCTGGGAAGCCTGGTGAGCGGATATTTTGCCAGCAAGTTGGGCGCTCCCGTGGTACTTATCTGCAACGGCATTCTGCTGGTGGCGGTGGCAACATATTTCCTGGTCCGCAGCCACGGCGTGCGAGAGCTTTAGTCTCGGCCTTCTGTTTTACACAATCGCTTCCACTAAACTGAAGAAATGGCCACAGGCGCAATCGGTATTGATTTTGGGACAACGAACAGCTCCATTGCCCATGCTTCCAGCTCAGGCAATGTAGAGCTTGCGCACTTCCCGCAAATGGGCGGCCTGACTGATGCCTATCGTTCGCTCCTGTACCTTGAGCAGGAGCGCGAAAGGGGAGTTAAGGTCACTAAATCCTGGACCGGGCCTGAGGGCATTGAGCGATATCTGGCCGCAGAAACCAAGGGCCGGCTGATTCAGTCTCTCAAGTCTTTTCTCAGCAGCCGCACGCTCCAGGGTACTGAAGTTTTTGGGCGTCGCGTAACGCTTGAAGACCTTATCGCCCGCATTTTGCGCGATCTCCGCGAAAAAGCTGAACTCCAGTTTGGAACCAGGATCAAGTCTGCCGTGGTTGGCCGTCCTGTACATTTTGTGGGAGCTGAAACTAAAGCTGATGACAATTATGCCGAGAGTCGCCTCAAATCGGCGTTTCAGCTTGCTGGATATGAATCGATTGACCTTGAACTGGAGCCGGTTGCCGCCGCTCACTTTTATGAGTCGACCCTTGACCATGATGAGCTCATTCTCATTGGCGATTTCGGCGGCGGCACAAGCGATTTTTCTCTGGTCCGCGTTGGTCCTTCCATTCGCAAAAAGGGCAGAAGCCCAGCGGACCTGCTGGGTAATGCGGGCCTTGGCCTGGCGGGCGATGCATTTGACGCAAAGATCATTAAGCATCTGGTCTCGCCCGCACTGGGCGCCGGAAGCAGCATACGATCCATGCACAAGATCCTGCCTGTTCCAGGCTGGGTATATGCGAAGCTCGAGCGCTGGCATCATCTGTCTTTGCTCAGGACCAAGGACGTGATGGACATGCTGAAAAGCACGCATGCGCAGGCGCTTGAACCTGAAAAGATTGCGGCATCGATGCACTTGATAAGAGAAGACCTTGGATACCAGTTGCATCGATCTGTCCAGAAGACCAAGTCTGATTTGTCCGCGAACGATGTCTCCACATTTCGTTTCTCGGACGGATTCATCGATCTTGACGCAACCGTCAAGCGTGCTTCCTTTGAAAAGTGGATTTCCGAAGAACTTGAGCTGATTGCCGGCTGCGTGGATTCTCTACTTGATTCATCGGCGGTAAAACCCAAAGACGTAGATATGGTCTTTCTTACCGGAGGCTCATCATTTGTTCCGTCCGTCAGAAGAATCTTTGAAACACGTTTCGGCGCAGAGCGCATTCGCGCGGGAAACGAGTTTACGTCAGTCGCACGGGGATTGGCGTTGAAGGGGCTGGATGACAGGTGAGTTGTGGTGCGCCCGGAGAGATTCGAACTCCCGGCCTGTTGCTTCGGAGGCATGAAAACGTGAGCAGCCAAAAATAGTTGCTCGTCAAATCAAATCAATCACTTACCCCCAACTTACGCTCGCACGGAAGGTATCGCCAAGGTTGCAGAAGTGGCTGGAAGTTGACAGCCAGTTGTCGCCGTATGGCACATTTACGGCACACACCGATCGCCGTGTGCCTGAATGACAGCTGGACCGCTTATTCCTTTTGGAAAATCGGATAACGGCGCTTCTTCTGCAACGTGTCCTGCACCTGCCGTGACGACGCCACGTTTTGGGCAATGGCTGAATCTCAATTCTCGGACAATCGCGGACATATCTCGTCGGATTCGGAACCACGAAATCAAAAAAATGGCCAGAGCGTTTGCTCCCATAATTCCCCGACGATTACACATACTCGAAGCCAGCTCGTGCCTTGGCAAGTAGGTAAACTCCGGCCGCACCCCAGCTATGCGCGACTCGGCATCAAAGTTCACGCATCCAGGCTGAATGTGCTGATCGAAATGGGTGAAGACGCATTTCTCTTTCCCCTGATAGTGACATCAGATGGCATCGTCATCGATGGGTACGCTCGCCTCGAAGTAGCACGATTGCAAGGACGCACAATTGTCGAATGCGTCGAATACGACATTTCTGAAGAAGAAGCCCTCCGTCGGCTTCTTCTTTGTCATCGCCCATCTCCAGGATTGCCACCTTTCACCCGGATCGCCATGGCAAGAGATCTGGCGAAATCATTGAGAGAAAAAGCGCTACAGCACCAGCAGGCCGGCGGTAAGAGCAAGGGTTCGTCAAAATTGACGGAAGCTGACAAGGTTGAGGTTCGCAAAGAGATGGCGTCAGCAGCTGGCGTTTCTGTCGGCACCCTGAGCCACGCACTAGAAGTACTAAAGACTGGCGATCCGGAAATCTTGCGAGCACTGTGCAACGGAGAGATCAAGATCGATAGGGCTTGGAGATGGTCCAAAGAATCGCGCAGTCACCAACGCGAAAGTCTGAAACTCTACAGAAGGCACCGCGGCATGGAGAGAGTTGCAGAAAAGCTGGTTGCCCGGCAGGTGAAGAAGCTGAAGTCTAAACGACGGCCAGCAAGCCGGTGGCAAAATGCAACTTTGAGCGAGACTGTAAGCCGATTGAGTTCTCTGGCACCTGAAGTGCTCGGCGCCGTGGACGTGATCTTCATCAAGGCGTCGGTACCAATCCTTGCCCTTTCAGAAGATATAGCCCAATGTCTTGGATTTCGAGAGGAGGGCTCATGCAATTAGAAGAACCAATAAAGCGGATCCTTGAAGACACTCGGCCTGTTTGGGACCACGATGGTACCCGCCCGTGCGTCCGCGAAAGCTTCGGGAAAATGATCGAATGTAGAACGCCGGTATTGGGATGGCTCCTTTATGCTTCTGAAACGGAGGTAAGACGTGTCTATTTTACATGTAAAGTGCGGTCCTGCCCGAGCTGCGGTTATCGAGCGACGCTTCAATGGCAACGGGAGCAGTGGACCCAGCTCCCAGATGTCCCCTATGCCGGCCTAGTCTTTACCATGCCCGATGTCTTCTGGAGTATTTTCAAACAAAACCGGCACTTGCTGCATGACCTCCCTACCATTGGCGGTGAGGCGGTATTGCAGTGGATGAAAGACAAGTACGGAATACGGCCGCTCATCCTGGTGGTGCAGCACACTTTCGGGCGGCACTTGAATTTCAATGCGCACCTGCATATGCTGGTCTCCGCCGGCGGCCTTGCGGAAGCGGAAAGCCGCTGGATAAAAGGATTGACTCTCAATCCGGTGGGCTTCATGAAGTTGTGGAAACATTGCATCATCACATATCTCCGCCTCGCTTTTAAGGCAGGAATACTGAAATCAGAGTTGAAAAGCTGGGAGTTGCGAGAGCTACTTGCAGACAAATACGAAGTCGGCTGGCACGTCGATATGCAAGAACGTATTTCAAAGCGCCATTTCTTGGGGTATGCAGCCCGCTATATCCGGAGACCTCCCATTGCGCAACATCGTTTCCAGGAAATCGACGGGCCGACGGTTAAATTCTTGACGAAAGACACTGCCACCAAAGAGACCGTTTTGGATGAGCTGCCTAAAGAAGAATTCATCAAGGTTCTAGCGGATCACGTACCGGAAAAATATTTGCATTCCGTCCGCTACTATGGCTTGCTGGCGCCGCGTTCCCGAAGCCGTGTTTTCGCCATCCTGTTTAGGCTGCTGGATCAAAAACGACGCCCCCGCCCACGCCGATTGTCTTGGGCAGAGATGATCCTGAAATACTTTGGGAGAAATCCATTGATCGATAGTAACGGCAAATCAATGAATTATGTCGGACACTACTTCCCTGTCGTCACAGCCTAGCTGTCCGCTTCTTCCTGATTTCAAATAAGTCAATCCCGACTTTTGCCTTTTCGCGCCCCTATAACCCGTTGAGACCACTGCTGTCGACTTTGGAACGTCACGAACGAGTCCCTCATGCCGAAATCTTTGTCCTCAGGGCGCGGCTCTTTGAAAGCGAATTTTTGTTTTTCCTATAGATTTAAAAGTGCCGCCAAATGAAGGCATCAAGCATACAACTATGTTCGGCTATACACCTGCCGTATCCAAACTGATGGAATGGCTCGCATGAGCCGGTTGACGAGCAGGTCAAGGCCGACGCTCAGGGCGATCTCTCAAGCGGAAAACCACAAACAGGCCCAGGCGGCTGGCCGGCGCTTCTGCCGCCGTTGGCAGGGGAACTATCTCAGCCTGGTTCGACAACTGGAACGAGACCTGCCGGAACTGCTGTCGTTCTTCGCCTTGCCTCGGCCGCTGTGGAAGAAGTTACGAACCACCAACATCATCGAGCGCTGCTTCGTGGAAGTCCGGCGCCGCACCCGGCCCATGGTTTGCTTTGTGAACGTGCAAAGCGTGGATCGAATCATTTACTCCATTTTCCAGAGATTCAACCTGGAATGGAAAAATCGTACCCTCAAGCTTTTTACACAGGCAGCTTGACACCGAATAAGGAATAATTGACATGCTCCGGATTTTTAGATATAACCCTTTTGTTCATATTTTAGTGAGCCCTGATTTTTCGTTCCGATAGTTGATCGGCCCGACCAAAGATTTGGCTCAGAGGCGTTTCGTCTCTGGGCCATTTTCATTTTTAGGTGTAAAGCGGTTGCGTGGCAACTTGAACGTTGTGTAACAGCAAAGTGTTGGCTTGGGGGTCGTGGGGGTCCCGGCAACACTTCCTTGAAGGCTCTTTTAGCATTTTAAAAGCTGGCCTGAAGGGGCTGATTAGAACAGCTAGGAAAAGCGCAGGCCCCGATTTTTGTCTCCCGGAAACCCGGAGCGGGCAGGATATTTGGCCTGAAGAGTTCATCTCTTCAGGCCTTTTTCTTTTGGAAAGGGACAACGCGGCCTGGAGCGTTGCAAGGAATGAGAAGCGGCAAGCAAGGCTTGAGAAAAGGAGGCGTAGTCATCATGGGGTCGGTAGCTTGTCGTTCTATTGAGAATCTGCGTCGGTCTCTTGTTCTTGCTCTCTTGATAGCAGTCGGAGTGCAGACATCCTGCGCTGAAGATGAGTCGGAAAACACCGCGTTGAGATTCTCCCCAGAGGCCGCAGCGACTTTTAACAAGCGTTGCACTGCGTGCCATACCTATGGCAAGGGAATCAAGGTGGGCCCTGACCTGAAAGGTGTGACCGAGCGGCGCAAGCGCGACTGGCTGATCAAGTTCATCCATGCCTCATCCGTGGTGATCAAATCGGGCGATCTCACGGCAACGGACCTGTTCGCGCAGTTCAAACAGCAGCGCATGCCGGATTGGACCGACCTTTCAGAAAAACAGATTAATGACATTCTCGATTATGTTGCCATCGGCGGCCCTGACATCAAGCCCGCCGATGAGCGCAGCGCAGAACTTGGCACCGTGGCGGATGCCGAAAATGGCCGCGACTTATTTTCCGGCCGCAAGGGTTTGAAATACGGCGCACAGTCCTGCGCCGCGTGCCACTCCGTTCGAGGCGCAGCGTGGGGCGGGAGCCTGGGACCTGACCTGAGCAAAACATACTTCAAGTATCAGGACCGTGCTCTCACCGAGTTCCTCCGCCATCCTTGTTTTCAATGGAGCGCTGGAACTCCGGAGACACATTACCTGACAGCGAAAGAATCGTTCTCGCTGAAGGTTTTTCTGCGCCAAGCGGCATTGCAGCAGAGAGCCGAGACGGACAGAAGAGAAGAACGCTCTCGCTCCGCAAAGGCGGATGGAATATCGGGCCATAGCGTTCGGGCCCGGCTGGGCGATACGCAGAAAGGAAGAGCCCCGTGAGAATGAATTTTATTTTTTCTGCATGGCCTTATATCGCTCTTTCGCTGCTTGCGGTAGGGCTGGCGGTCCGCTACCTGCTGGAGCGGAAGCGCATGGACGCCGTCGGAATTGAGATGTCCGAGGCATGGAGCGTGTTTAGCGGCGCAAATGTGTGGCGTGCCGGCGTGGCTCTGCTGCTCGTCGTACACACGGCCGTTCTGCTCCTTCCGCAGTCTGTCCTTGCGTGGAACAACAATCCCGTGCGGCTTTACCTGTTCGAAGCTATTGCTTTCGGCGCTGGGCTTGCGGGGCTGGCCGGCTGGGCCAAGCTGATTTGGAGACAAGTTTCCCACGGCAATCGATCAGCTATCACTGAATTGTCGGACACGGTCTTCCTTGCCCTGTTGTTTATTGCCATCGCTTCCGGTGTGCTCATGGCGGTGCTGTATCGTTGGGGATCGTCGTGGGGCGCACTCGTTCTTACGCCGTATGTAGCTTCCATTTTGCGGGGCAGACCGGCGCCGGGACTGGCAACGCAGATGCCATTTTTTGTGCGGCTGCATGTGTTCTCCGCATTCGCCATGCTTGCGGTCCTGCCGCTCACTCGTCTGGCAGCATTCTTGGTTTTTGCTCTGCACTCTATTCTGGCGCTGCTGGGCCGTCCTATTTCCGCCGCAGGTCATTCCGCAGAGCGCTGGCTACGCGGGCACAATCCTGCACACTGGCTCTGGCCGGAGGAGGACTAAACATCCATGCGATTGCAATTGGTGCTGATGGGGATCATGGGTATGGTCGTTGCGGGCGGCGCCGGAGCATATCAGCTCTCGCGCATCGGCATTCATCAGGGGTACTCACCGGAGCAGCCGATCGCCTTTCCCCACAAAGTGCATGCCGGCGACAACAAGATCCCCTGTCTCTATTGCCATTCCGCCGCACGGACGAGCCGTCACGCGGGTATTCCACCAGCAAGTGTGTGTATGAATTGCCACACGATCCTGGAGAAGCAGACAGTCGAGATCGAAAAGCTGAAAGAAGCGGTGCAGCAGCAACGGCCCATTCGATGGGTAAAGGTCCACAACCTACCCGACTTTGTCTACTTCAATCACAGCCAGCATGTCGTTTCCGGGGTTGCCTGCCAGAGCTGTCACGGGCCGGTTGAAACAATGCAGCGGATCGAACAGGTTAAGCCGCTGACCATGGGCTGGTGTCTCCAGTGCCATCGCGAGCACACCAAGATGCCCACCGGGGATTTCGCACGCGCTGCGCTCAGTCTTACAAAAAAACAGAAGCTGGTGGCAGGGTTGGACTGCGCAAGCTGTCACTACTAGAGCAAGGGAAGCCGGGAGAATTCATGAGTCACTCAGAACAAGCGCACGGAGATCGCCCCCCCTGCAAGGGCCCGAAAGCTGGACTTGTGCAGATCGGCGAGCCCAGGCTCACCGATTACTGGAAGAGCGTGGAAGAGCTTCACCAGGGTCCGCGCCTTACCGGCGAGTTTCCCGGCGGATTGCCGTCCGCCTCTGGCCAGCCACCGGGAACTACGCGGCGTGATTTCCTTGCGCTAATGGGTTTCACGCTTGCCGCGGCAGGACTTTCTGGATGCCGCGCGCCAGTGCAAAATGCCATTCCGCTGCTCGTGGGGTCGGACCAGATCGTTCCCGGCGTTTCCAACTGGTATGCCACAACATGCCGCGGCTGCGCTTCTTCATGTAGCCTGCTGGTGAAGCAGCGCGATGGACGCCCGATCAAGATTGAGGGCAATGCTGAGTCGCAGATCTTTGGCGGCGGAACGTGCGCCACCGGTCAAGCCACGGTGCTCTCCCTCTATGATGACGAGCGCTTGCGCGGGCCACTCTGGCACGGCGCGCCGGCCCAATGGGAAGAAATCGACTCACGCGTCACGGAATCCTTACGAGACGTGGAGGCGGCCAAGCGCGAAATCGTGCTGCTCTCGGGGACTATCACAAGCCCCTCAACGCGCGCGATCATCGACGAGTGGCGGACGCGTTATCCCAACTTCCGTCACGTTGAGTACGACGCCATCTCCTTAAGCGCCATGCGCGCGGCCAATGAGCAATCGTTCGGCCGGGCGGTTGTGCCGCACTACGCCTTCGACAAAGCCCGTGTCATCCTCGGATTGGAAGCCGATTTTCTGGGCACATGGCTCTCTCCAGTTGAGTTTGCTCGTCAGTATGCTGCGAATCGCAAACCTGAAGGCACGCCTTCACTTCATATTCAGTTTGAGTCCGGCATGTCAGTGACCGGCAGCAATGCCGATCTGCGAGTCACCGTTGCGCCTTCGCAAGTGGGTGCCTTAGCCGTCTCGCTGCTGCGGCGCATTGCGCGCAAGTCCGCGCTCCCCGAGCTTAAACAGGAACGAGATCCCATCGATTCCAGAAAACTGGACGTTGTTGCCGAAGAGCTCTGGAAGCATCGCGGTGAATCTCTGGTGGTCGCCGGTACGAACGACCTGGCGGTGCAACTTGCAGTGAGTGCGCTCAACAGCGCACTGGGCAATGTTGGCAGGACCATTGATCTGGCGCGGCCCTCTTTGCAGCGCCAGGGGAACGATGCGGCAATGGCGGCGTTAGTCGAGAAGATGAATCGCGGGGACGTTCACGCTTTGTTCATGCTCGGCGTGAACCCGGCCTATGACTATCACCAGCCTGAGCGCTTCCTCAGCGGCCTGGAAAAAGTTGCTCTCTCAGTTTCTTTCTCTGATCGCCGTGACGAAACCAGTTCACATGCGCACGTTGTATGTCCGGACCACCATTTCCTTGAGGCTTGGGGAGATGCCGAGCCGGTGGAGTCGCATTTCAGTCTGGGGCAACCGCTCATTGCTCCGCTCTTTGGCACGCGCGCAGCACAGGAAAGTTTGCTGAAGTGGCTTGGGCATGAACAATCGGATTATTACACGTATCTTCGCGAGTTCTGGCAAAAGAGCATCTTCCCCCGGCAGAGAAACATACAGGGCTTCCAAAGTTTCTGGGAGAGCTCACTTCAGGATGGTGTTGTAGCTATTCCTGCCACGACCCCCGCTGTGGCGCTCAAGTTCCACGGCGATGCGAAGACTGCGCTTGAATCGATTCTGGCAAAGCGAGCTCAGGCGACTCCTGACGACCGCTACGAACTTCACTTGTATGAAAGTGTGGCCTTGCGCGATGGCCGTCATGCCAATAACCCGTGGCTCCAGGAACTTCCCGATCCCATTAGCAAGACAACCTGGGGCAACTATGCTGCTGTTGCGCCAGCAATGGCAACGAAGCTCAATTTAAAAGATGGCGACGTCATGCGGTTGAAGACTGAAACTGGACAAATAGAACTTCCGGTATTCATCCAGCCGGGCCAGGAGCCACGCACAATTTCCGTGGCAATGGGCTACGGGCGGTGGCAGGTTGGACGGGCAGGACAGAACGTTGGCGTGAATGCCTATCACTTGGTCAGCGCCCAGAGTGGCCACCGCCTCTATAGCGCAACGAATGTTCAGATAGAAAAAACTGGACGCACGGAAAAGCTGGCCAGCACACAGACGCACTTTTCCATGGAAGGGCGCCCCATTGTGCTGGAAACATCGCTGGAGGAGCTGCACAAAGACACCGAAGCCGCCGAAACGGGAAGCGAGGCCGAAGCCCAACCAACGCTCTGGGCGGAACGTCTCCAAGGAGAGCATTCCTGGGGCATGGCCATTGACATGAATTCATGCACAGGCTGTTCGGCGTGTGTGGTTGCGTGCCAGGCGGAAAACAACGTTCCCGTGGTCGGCAAAGACCAGATCGAGCGCACACGCATCATGCACTGGATCCGCATTGATCGCTATTACAGCGGGACGGAAGACAATCCCCTCAGCGTCCACCAACCGATGATGTGCCAGCATTGCCAGAACGCTCCGTGTGAAACGGTCTGTCCGGTCCTGGCCACCAGCACCAGCTCTGAAGGGCTCAACCAGCAAGTTTACAACCGTTGCATCGGCACGCGTTACTGCGCAAATAATTGCCCTTATAAAGTGCGCCGCTTCAATTGGTACAACTACACGGAAAATCCGCAATTTGATTTCAACATGGAAAGCCCGCTGGGACGCATGGTTCTAAATCCTGACGTTGCGGTACGCTCGCGCGGCGTGATGGAAAAATGCAGCATGTGCGTGCAGCGGATCCAGTTGGTCAAAAATGTTGCGTTGCAAGGAAAACGCGAATTGACCGACGGCGAGATACAGACTGCGTGCCAGCAGGCCTGCCCGACGCAGGCAATCGTATTCGGTGATCTTAAAGATCCGGACAGCCGCGTTTCCCAGATGCAACGAAGCCGCCGCAACTACCGCGTGCTGGACGATGTGGGAACGCGGCCAAACGTAGGCTACTTGAAAAAAGTTCGTAATCCCCTGGAGACCACGTAAGGAGCCCCGATGAGCACAAGCATAATTACAGCTAACGGAAAGGCGACCGCGGCCGAGCCGACCGCCCAGGTGCTTGCGCCCCCCATTTGGGTTGACGGCAATCCGACTTTGCGGCAGATCACGGATGACATCGCGAGGCCGCTGGAAGCTCGTCCGGGCAAAGGCTGGTGGATTTGTTTCGCCATCGCGTTTGCCGCGCTGCTCAACCTTGGCGGCATGGTTGGTTACCTTGTTGCCAAGGGCATTGGGATATGGGGATTGAACAACAGCGTGGGCTGGGCCTTTGACATTACGAACTTTGTTTTCTGGGTGGGCATTGGGCACGCAGGAACGCTGATCTCAGCCATTCTGCTTCTTTTCCGCCAGCAATGGCGAACATCCATCAATCGCTCAGCTGAGGCGATGACCATCTTTGCCGTAATGTGCGCCGGCATGTTTCCCGCCATCCACATGGGCAGGCCGTGGGACGCATTTTTTATCTTTCCGTACTTTCCCAATCAACGCGGGCCGCTGTGGGTGAATTTTCGTTCGCCGCTGGTGTGGGATGTTTTTGCCATCAGCACGTACCTGACGATCTCTCTGGTCTTCTGGTATTTGGGAATGATTCCAGATCTTGCTACCCTGCGTGACCGGGCAACGGGTGGAATCAAGAAATTTGTTTTCCGGCTGTTGAGTCTGGGATGGAACGGCTCACACCGCACCTGGTCGCGATATGAAATTGTCAGCCTCGTTCTGGCAGGCTTGGCGACGCCACTGGTTCTCTCCGTGCATTCCATCGTCAGCATGGACTTCGCCACTTCTGTCCTGCCAGGCTGGCACACGACAATTTTTCCACCATACTTTGTCGCCGGCGCCATCTACTCCGGTTTTGGCATGGTGTTGACGCTCCTGATCATCACCCGCTCCACCATGAACCTGCAGCGCTACATCACTCTGCGCCACCTGGACAAAATGGCCAAGGTGACCATGCTTACCGGAATGATCGTCAGCTACGCTTACCTCACTGAATTTTTCAGCGCGTGGTATGGCGGCAATCTGTATGAGCGCTATCACTTTATCAATCGCGCCACCGGGCCTTACGCCTGGTGTTTTTACCTGATGGTTCTGTGCAACGTGGTTACTCCGCAATTGCTTTGGATCAAAAAGGCGCGGACGAGCGTAGCCTTCCTCTTCATTGTCTCCATCATGGTGAACGTGGGCATGTGGTTTGAGCGCTTCGTGATTATCGTGGTCTCACTGCATCGCGCGTTCCTGCCTTCAGGCTGGGGAATGTTTTACCCAACGATCTTCGATGTCGGCATTCTTGTTGGAAGTTTCGGATTGTTTTTTACCTGCTTCCTCCTGTTTATCCGCTTGCTGCCGATGATTGCCATGTGGGAGATCAAAGGCGTGGTCGGACACGGCGCGCACAAGATGGCCTTGAGTAGCGACGACCAGGAAGAGGTGCCCGTCAATGCCTAGGTCCTTCCTGATAGCGACTTTCTCTGACGCTGACACTCTGCTCGGTGCGGTGCGCGCGGCAACCGCTGAGAACTTTCGTGTCTACGATGTTTTTGCTCCATATCCAATTCATGGTCTCGATCACGCCATGGGCGTGCGGCGCTCGCGGCTGCCGTGGATTACGTTCATAGCGGGAGTTGTGGCGTTGACGTTTGCGCTTACTTTCCAGTTCTACACTACGGTGCTTGATTGGCCGCTCAACGTCGGCGGCAAGCCGGACAATTCCACATTGGCTTTTGTGCCCATTTGCTTCGAACTGACGGTACTGATCTCAGGGCTGGCAACTGTCGCAGCACTTTTTCTGCGGGAGCGCCTCTATCCAGGAAAGAAGGAGCTTCTATTCGACGAGGGCGTGACCAATGACACATTCGCGCTCGTGCTGCGCCAGCACGGAGACGGATTCAGCATCCGTCGCGCATGGCAGGTCCTGGAAGAAAGCGGTGCCGACCGAATCCGGGAAAAAGAGGTGCAATCGTGAAGGTTTCATTTCATATCATGGCTGCTCTGGCCATTGCCATTGGGCTCGCCGGTTGTGGCGCTACATCAGATCATCGCGCTTTTGAATACATGCCGGACATGGCACGCGGCCCAGCTTACAAAGCATATGCACCAAACTCCATAACGCGGGATGGACTCACGCTCCAGCGACCGGTTGCTGGAACCATCCCGCGAGGTTTTCATCCTTTTCACTATGGCCCCGGTGAAGAGGAAGCGGCCCGCGCCGGACGCGAGTTGGAGAATCCATATCGCGCAACACCGCAGACATTGCAAGAGGGTAAAGCGCTGTTTCAGACCTACTGTCTCGTCTGTCACGGCGAGCAGGGCAAGGGCGATGGACCGATCTCCGGCAAGATCCCGCCTCCGCCTTCGTATCTTTCTGATCGTCTGATCCAGTTTCCTCCCGGGCGGATTTTTCACGTCATCACTCTTGGAACAGGAAAGATGCCTACGTATGCATCCCAACTCAGTGCGGATGAGCGCTGGAAGGTCGTCACTTATGTGCACGTGGTGCTGCAGGGGCATAGAAACCAGCCACAAGCCACGAGCAATGGAGGCAGCCAATGACACAGATGGCATCGATTCAAGTCCCCTGGCGCATCCGCAATTTGGCGCTCTCACTGCTCGCGATTGGAGTAGTCACTGCGATTTACGGTGTGATTGTCGTGCCGCAACGCACGTGGCCCAATCTCCTGCTCAGCGGCTTCTACATTACGTCTGCCGGTGTGTCGGCCATGTTTTTTCTGGCCACGCAACGGGCCACCGGCGCGCGCTGGTCGGCCAGCCTACGCAGGGTCCCCGAGGCATTTCTGCGCATCCTTCCGCTCGGTGCTGCGCTGATGTTGGCGCTGTTCTTTGGCCGTCATGTTCTCTATTCATGGAGTAATCCGGGAGCAATGGCCGCTGAGCCGGCAATCGCGGGCAAGCTACGCTACCTGCAGCCATCGTGGGTCTTCACGCGCATGGTCATCGTTGTTGTTACCTGGATGGTTTTTGCCCGGCTCTTTCGCCGCGCATCACTTCACCAGGACGCGCACCCTGAACTTGGATTGGTTTTGCATGAGAAGATGACGCGCTACGCCGTGGCATTCATCCCCGTATTCGCTTTGACTCTTACTTTGGCCGCATACGACTGGCTCATCTCCATGGACCCGAGATGGTTCAGCACCATGTATGCCGTCTATATTTTTGCGGGGACATTTGTACAGGGAATTGCCGCAATTACGCTGGCAGTTGTTCTTTTAAAAGAACACGGTTTCATGAAGGACTCAGTGAGCGATCATCAGCTTCATGATCTGGGCAAAATGCTTTTTGCCTTCAGCACCTTCTGGGCCTATATATGGGTGTGCCAATACCTTTTGATCTGGTACGGAAACATTCCCGAAGAAGTGAGCCACTACGTCACGCGCACCACCGGCCCCTGGCTCTACCTGTTTGCACTTAACCTGCTGATGAATTGGGTCATTCCTTTTCTTGTATTGATTTCAGTTCGAGCAAAGTGCACCGGCAAAGTGCTTAAAACGGTTGCTGTACTGCTTCTGTGCGGTCACTGGCTGGATCTTTATTTGCTGGTCATGCCATCTGTCCGGAAAGCCCCAAAAATCGGTTTCGCTGAGATTGCCATTGCCGGGGGGGGTATCGCGCTTCTCTTTCTTGCATTTGTGCGGACCCTCAACCAAGCATCGTTGGTGCCGTTGAACGATCCCATTTTGGCGTTTGAGCGGTTGCATGGCACATTCCATCAGAAACCGGAGCAACGCAAACTTCGTGGAGTCGAGCAATGATGAACGGAAACGGGAAGTCGTTGAAACTGGCAGCGCTCTTTGCCACCACAGTGGCCACGAGCGCGCTGATCTACTATCAACCGGACCAGCGCAGGTTAAATGACCTTCCGAACCGGCTTCCGGAGGCCGCGCCGTATGTAGTTGCGGAAGCGCAAGCGTTTCCGCCGCCCTATCATGATCACTGGGAGCAGGAAGACAGTCCGGGGCAGTGCCAGACCTGCCATCAAAAAATCTTCGACGAATGGAACGGCTCAATGATGTCGAACGCGTGGCGCGATCCAGTCTGGCGGGCCGCGTTTCTTGCGCTGGCGCGGGCGACTTCCGCCAATGGCGAGTGCGATACTCCGGAACCACCAGACGGTACAGCAAAGGCCAGCCACAATCCATTTGCCAATAAAGACGAGTGCTCTTCCACCTTCGATATCGGGACGGAAAAATATAAGTTGTCGCGTCCGGGATCGTTGCTGGATTCCTTCTGCTCGCGCTGCCACATGCCCACCGACTATATCGATAACGTTCCGCTCAAGACCGTAAGCCTTGAACCGCACACCCATCTGGAGAGCGCTCCCGTCGACCCGAACTTCAATCCAACATCGGACAATGATACGGGCATCGCATTCTCGGCCCTGGCGGCGCAATATCGGAATACCGACGCGGGCAAGAGCGGAATCATTTGCACTGTCTGCCACACCAACGCGGAAACGCGAGACACGCCGTTCCATAACTATCAGAGCAGCGCCAGCGCTTATACGCCTGCGCCCGGAATCAAGCCAAGGTCTGAGCTACTGGCGCCAAGCCAGCAGGACACCTTCAATGTGCCGGACAAAGAGAAGCGAAACCTGGGCTATAGCATCGGAGCCGGATCCTATCGCCTTTCACCCCATGCCATCGGGTCGCCAGAGCGGTTTGGCCCACTTGTGGCGACGCTGCCTCAGGAAGAGAAAGATGCGTATACCAGTCAGATCTTCGGGCAGGACATCGCCTACCAGAAGATCGATCCTGCCAAACACAAGGGCTATCACCAGGCAATGTTCCTTCGCGCTGAAATGTGCGCGGCATGTCATGACGTAACCAATGCGCTGCCCATCAAGAATCCGATAGGGAAGTGGGTGGGCGGTTTCCCGATCGAGCGGACTTACACCGAATGGGCCAACAGCGTCTATGCTGACCGCCCGGGCAACAAGAATTTTGATCCCAAGTTCAAGCGCGATTGCCAGAGCTGCCATATGCAACAGGACTACGGTCAGCCGGGAACAGCCCAGACCTTATATACCTTATATAAGGATGGAAAACCGCTTCCGCCACTGGTGGAGCGGGTAGCGAATGAAGGTGGTTCGCCGCATCCTTTCTTTACGCACCACTTCGTTGGCGGTAATGCGTACGTTCCCGGATTGATTGGAAAGGACGTGGACCAGAGCGGAAATGTCGCGCCTTATCCCGAGCTGTCTGCGTTTAGTTTCTCTTCCGCAGATGAAAAAAGCCCCTATTCGCGCGGCTTTTGGACACACGTGGAGCGCAAGGGCGCGTACTCACAGCAGGCCCGGCTCGCCTGGGACCGTTTACGGCATGTGCTCAGCATGGATTTGCGAGCGCCCGCATCAGCCGCGGCCAATACTTCTGTGCCGCTTTCCATCACCGTTGCCAACACCGGCAGTGGCCACGATTTTCCTACCGGATTTCCTGAAGGACGCACGGCCTGGCTAGCACTTCATGCTTATGATCTGGCCAGCGGCAAAGAACTGCCAATTCAGGACAATGTGTGGAAGCGCGTCTCGGTCGGTGTGGGGAACCTTACGACCGAAGAAATGGTCGATCCCAATTTTCCTGACTGCAATTGGAAGATCCCCGCTGGTTCGGCTGACCCGTATTCCATGCAGTTTAAGGCGGTGGCGTCGCTCGGTGACGGTTGTCCTACGCTGGATTTGCCGTATGCCACACCTCTGAACCTGGTGACCAACAATAAAGGACTGCCCATCGACAAAGACGGCCGCGTAATCGACCGGAACAATTCACGAGCTCTTCCGCAATTCAAAGATATTGACGGTAACGGCGACCTGTTCGACGATTCCTTCCTGCGTGATACGCGCTTCAAGCCTAGAGGGCGTCCTGAATTCGAGAAGAAGATTGATCGTTACGCAGTCGTGATTCCGCCTGGTACCAAGGGTCCTGTTGCCGTAAGCGCGACCGTTTACTACCAATCAATAGAGGCGGTAGTGGCACTGCACTTCCTGGGCAATATGGCGGACAGCAACGGCAATTTTGTGCTTGAGCCCTGCGTGCTTGGCGGCCTGTGTGATGGACGCAAGCCTGCCACTGAACCTCCGGTGGTTGAAGGGGCGCCTCCGGTCCCCATGGTGGTGCGAAATTGGGTGATTTTGGTGGACGGTGCATCGGCCGATGAAACCGTATTGCGTGTAGCTACCTATCCTGGTGCGGGCGAGCGCAATGCCTATCAGGATACTGTGGTCAAGGTTTTCTTCTCCCAGCCAGTTCGTGGTGTGGACAACCGCAGCTTCATTCTTACCGATTCTCACGGAGTGCAGGTGCCAGCGTGGGTTGACCAGATTGGCGACGGAGCCTGGGGCCTTTTCCCCAACTCAGTAATGCTGAAAGCCGGCGAAAGTTATACTGCTCGATTGAAAGCAGGAATCTGTGGCCTTGCGCATGATTGCATGACCCGCGATACGGTCTGGCAGTTCTCAGTTTCTAAAGACGCAGGCCAGGGAACAGGAGATACCAGTATTCCCGTGGGCTTTACGGTGCCCACGATTCACGGAAATACTTTAGCTGCGTCCAACAAACGCGCCCGGCCACGTGGCACGAAACAAACGGTGAGCAGGCAAGCGCTCGCCCGAGAATAGTTGAACCGTGCCTTCCGGCACAAGGTCGCGGCTATGCCACATTGCTGAATGAGGCCGTGCGCACCTGAGCCGGCTCACTGACCTCAGCGGTATGCCGGCGCTGGTTCTGTACCAACGTGTTGTGAGCGAGCGCCCCAATCGCCCCGACAACAAAGCCGAAGGCAGCGCAAAGAGTTGGCGCGATAACCGCAAGAACCATACCTTTATCGACGCTTGTGGATGGTATGATCTGCGCCGGGGCATTGCTCCAGCACAGCAAGAGGAATGAAAAGATTGGAACAAACAGCATTGCCGCGCCCCCATGAAGCACGCCGGAAACCAATGCCACAGAGAACACGTTGATTGACGCAGGTCTTGACATCGCCATTTTCTTTCCCTCGCTCGAATAGATACTGTTAAGTAACATCCATGGTTTCGATACCCGCGAAAGGACGATTTCAGCGCCATTTCTCACCAGGCATCCATAAAAACAAAACGGCCCAGAGAATATTTCCATCTCTGGGCCGAATCTTCTGTCCATGCCGAAGAACGATCTTCGGCAAACGAAAATCAGGGCCTTAAGCAGTTCATAGCACTGACTGCCAAGCAGGTTTAGGGACGGCGGTATGTCTTCTTTGCTACCGCCTCAACGCAGACAATTTCGCCTTTGCGAAACTGGATAGTAATTGAACCAGGACATTTTCGCGTCTGCATGAAATCAGATAGCGCAACGAACAATTCCTTGGGTATATGTAATGTTGTTCCGTTGGGTGACGTCGCAAGGTAGGCCGGCTCGGGACCAGGTTCCTGCTCCTCTTCCGCCTTCAATTGTCTTGTAGTATCTAGAGAATTTTGATCACGCGCGGAGTCACCGTTGGTGGAGAATCGCGCAGCACTGCCTGCAAAGTAGATTCTGGAATCGGACATAAAAACCTGCATTCCTCGTTCTCAAAGTTGTCTGAACCTCTGGTTGGTCTTCACAAAAGGATTCACCGAAACTAAGCAACCGCATCTCCGCGCAGGGCGGGTGCTCAGTAACAGCGGAGCGCATGGCGACCAGATTGGCGACAACATGGAAGATCCGAGGCAAAGGCGTGCAGTTTTCTTTGCAAGATTACTCCAGGCGGGCGGCGTGACAGTTTACGTGGTAGTTGCAAAATGCAGGCGGCAAGGGGGTTCCGTCTCATTTTCGTTTACTCCTGGGCTTTATGCCCTGTGCGGAATGATTGGTTTGGATATGACCCTTTCAGTTCTCCGGAAAAGCGTGGCAAAAAACAAAGGCTCAGAGAGCGTTTCATCTCTGAGCCAAATTTCTCGTCTGCTCCGGAAAATCCGGGAAACAAAAATCGGGGCTCATCCACTTCTTTGGCGCATTAACTTCCTAGTAAAAGCAATAAAAGAGTACGCAATAAACTCCTTTTTGTCCGGCTGACTACTTATATGTTTTCTTGATCACCGCTTCCAGTCCAGCAACTCCCCCATTCCGGAACTGCATGATCACGGAACCAGTTTGCTTGCTCCCTTCACTGAAATCCCACAAGAGGACGAACAACTCCTTGGGAATTTCAATCTGGTTTCCATCAGGACTGACAACCAGATACTGTTGAGGATTTGGCTGAAACGAGACGACTGTAGGCACTTCCGCCTCCCTCTATTTCTTGAACTATCGGTTTTTGAGGGAACAGGCTAGCCCTCGGAAGCCCTTATCCCCCTCGCCTGAGCAAGCAAGCTGCAACGAAAATTGCTCTCTAGGAGCAAAAATCGCTGCCCCCCCGATACTGCGGGAACCTTATATCGGCAAGATTATCTCTTCAGGATTAAATAAATATAAAGATTTCTAAATAATTCTGGTTTTCCGAAATCCATAATGAACTGGTATTTTGCGCCCTTGATGACTTGGGCAGGACTACCAAGCAAGTATGGTTCGGGGGCCACCGGAACGAGCAAAAGCAAGATCGCTGAATGCTATACCAACCGGCCTTTGTGATTTGACGAGAGGTCCGGCCCACTTTCTCGCGAAACCAACCTGGCCACGGGGCGACTAATCTTGAGGTAGCGTAAAGATTGTTAAGGAGCAGGGACTCTGACGATTCGATTTTCTGTCATGAGATCCGTGTGACCGAATTGTGACCAACCGGCCCTAATCCGACTTCACCGAACCTCACCGACCTGCGGATTGGAATTCCCAGAAGCTCAGCAAACATGCGGTTATTGTGATGTCTAGAAAATTAGGAGGGGGACTCAAAATCCGCCGAGCTTTTGCCCCGCGCACAAGTGTTCCAAAAGGGTGCTCTCACTCCCTTAGCTAAGTCGCTGATTCGTCACGGTTCTTAGCGACGTAACTGAGTGTTTCTAAACCAGACCGTTGTGAAACTACCTTCGCGCAAAGACCGGCCATAATTTCTGAACGACGACGCCAACCGACCGCCATCTCAGCAAGAAACAATACCCTCTACGAAGAGACCTTCCAATCCCGCCATGTCCCCCTTTTGGGCGGCACGGATAAAAGCTTCCAGAAAGCGCCGATGCTCGCCTGAACTGACAGGCGTGTGGGGGCCATCCGCGATATGTTTACGGGCACGGGAGACGACTTGGCGAGCGTTTGCTTCCTGCATTTGCAGGACGTAGGCGATCTGCCGGTAAGAGTAGTCGAATGCCTCGCGCAGAACATATGCGGCGCGTTCCGTGGGACAGAGTTTCTCAAGAAGCAGCAGGACCGCAAGCCTCAATGCTTCGCCGCGTTCTGCACCTAGTCCCGGATCGCCGCTCGTGTCCGTCGGTTCGGGACACCATGTCCCTATGCAGGTCTCGCGGCGCGAGTGGGCGCATTGGACCAGATTGATACACAGTCGCGTTGTTGTCGTCGCCAGGAACGCTGGCGGATTCTCAACCGCGCTCCGATTCGTACACTGCCACCGCAACCAGACGTCTTGCACGATATCGTCCGCCGCCATCGCATTTCCGAGCATGCGGTAAGCAATACTGAAGAGACGAGGACGCAGGGCGACAAAGACTGAAAAGCCGTCGTCGTGTTCCGTGTTCTCCATCTCAATGCGAAGCGGTGAGGCGGTTCGCGAAAGTGCTTGGGCTGCAGTTGCCATAATGCATCTCCTCTGTATATCTATGTGTGCGTATTCGTGTTTCGCGGCTTATGTAATTGCAAGTGCCGTTCCAAACAACGGCTTCGAATGAAATAGAATTGGCGCGTCCTAAGCGGCGGCTAACCAAGGCCACAAGGATCAGCGTGCGTCTTGATGTCGCCTCCCCGCGAAATAGCGACACATGTCATGGGATAGGCGGTCTCAACCTTGGGAGGCTACGGAATTCCGTTTAGTCTTGTTGGTTTCAGTCTGGATGCTGAGGAGCAAGAGCTATCGTTTGAGTTGCGGCTGATCGCGGACCTAGAATCTGAACATTGGATCAGATTCGAGATGAAGCAGATACTGGATATTGGGCTAGCCTTGACCAGCCAGTCCTGAAGATGCAAGTTCGGATCCTTCGTCGAACTCACCCATGAATCGCTGTCGTGGTCGAAAGATGCCAAGCCTTTTCATCTTGGACACTAGTGTCGACCGCTTAAGCCCCAGCCTGGCGGCGGCTCCTTGCGCGCCGCCTATCATTCCTCCTGCGGCTCGCAACGTTTGCAAAATAAGGGCCGCTTCGTGATCGCGAAATGTGCCGCGCGTGGTAACCGCGGGGACTGTCTTCGTCTGTGATGTCGAGAAGGGATTCCGAAGCTCTCCGTTATCCGATCGGATCACGGCGCGTTCAACCATGTTCTGGAGTTCCCGCACATTGCCGGGCCAATGGTATGTTGAGAATGCCTTCATTGTCGTCTCTGCTATCTGATCAATCCGTTTCCCCATGCGTCTGGAGAACATGTTCACGAAGTGCAGGACGAGCTGGCTTATGTCTTCCCTGCGCTCCCGCAGGGGTGGTATGAGGACAGGATAGACGTTCAGCCGATAGTAAAGATCGCTGCGGAATTCGTTGCGTGCGACCATGTCGGCCAGGTCGCGGTGCGTGGCGGTCACAAGACGGATGTTGATGCGATGTGTGCGGCCGCTTCCCAGTCGTTCGAATTCTTGCTCCTGTAAAACTCGCAAAAGTTTCGGTTGCAGCGCCAAGGGTAAATCCCCGATTTCGTCCAGGAACAGAGTCCCGGTATCCGCCATTTCGAAACGGCCCACCTTTTGTGCTATGGCCCCGGTAAAGGCGCCTTTCTCGTGCCCAAACAGCTCGCTCTCCAGCAGATCGAAGGGAATGGCCGCGCAGTTTACCTTCACGAATGGGCGCCCGCAACGTGAGCTTGTGTTGTGAATAGCGCTCGCGATCAATTCTTTGCCGGTACCAGTTTCTCCAAGGACCAAAACGGTTGAGTCCGTTGGCGCCACGCGTTCAACCTCAGCGAGGACAGATTCCAGAGAAGCGCTACTGCCTACGATTTGTTCGAACTCACGGTCTCTTTCGTCTTTGTACACCACACCAAAGTCCCTCGAGAAAGCCTACAAATCTTCCCGCCAAGGTATGCCGGCAACCAGGATCAGACCTCAACTGTTCAACGCCACTCGCACAGCATCAAGTAGAGTTTCACCGTCAAAGGGCTTCGTGAGAAATTTCACCGCACCGCCTCGCATTGCCTTCAGTCGCATTTTTTCATCGCCGTGCCCGGTGATGAAGATGGTCGGGATCAGGCAATGATCAAAGTTCAGCTTGGACTGGAGTTCCAGCCCTGACATTCCCGGCATTCTGATGTCGGTGATCAGACAGCCAGTCTCGTGTTGTTGGCCGGAGTTCAAGAAAGCCTCGGCGGAGCCAAACGATTGCACCGAAAGCCCCGCAGATTTCAGTAATCGCTGAACGGAGGCTCGATACGATTCGTCGTCATCGATAACGGCAACCATCTTTCCCCGCCTCTCCCTAGCCATACAGCCACAGGATCCATCGGGTCGACTACAGAACGCAATTATCAGTTTTGATAAGGTCGCTAATATGTGTGTATAAGAGACCTAAATTGACATGGGCGTGGTTGCGGTTCGATCGGCGATTCAGGGCTGCTCGATTGCCGGTAACTTGAGCTTTTCCGCCATCCTACCCAGTTCGGCCGGGGAGTTGGCCTGCATCTTGCGCATCACATGCCCGCGATGGACGGTCGCGGTGATTTCAGTCGTGCCAAGTGTCGATGCAATCTGCTTGGTAAGCATGCCCGAAACAATCAGAAGCATGACCTCGCGCTCTCGCGCAGTCAACTTCGCGTAGCGTGCTTCCAATTCAGCACTCTCGTTCTGCCGTCGCCGTGTTGCGCTGTCGCGCGTGAGAGCTTGCTGAATCGCTTCAATGAGCTCCTGGTCCCGGAAAGGTTTAGTCAGAAATTCCACTGCTCCTGACTTCATCGCTTTCACCGTCATTGGAATGTCTGCATGGCTGGTGATGAAAATAATTGGGATGTTGACTCCCATCTCAAGCAATTTACTCTGCACCTCCAGTCCGCTCATTCCGGGCAATCGCACATCCAGAAGCAGGCAACTGGGCCGATTGGGAAGCTTATGCCGCAGAAAGTCCTCCGGTGCGGCAAACGACTCAGAATGCAGACCAACCGTCTTCAACAGGCGCTGCATCGCCGCGCACATGCGCGTGTCATCGTCGACGATTAGCACCACGGGTGAATCGGAAGAGATCATGCGGCGCCTGTCTCCCCGGCCGGGAGCGCAAAATGAAATGTTGCCCCTGCGCCGGAGTTTGGGGCTGCCCAGATGTTGCCGCCGTGCGACTGGGCAATGGAACGCGTGATTGCCAATCCCAGACCTGTGCCTTGAGTCTTCGTGGTAAAGAACGCGTTGAACATTTTATCTAGATTTTCAACCGGCAGTCCCACCCCGGTGTCAATCACGGAGACCAGCAGTCGACCATCCGCGGCCAACTGCGACCTTACCGTGAGTTCACCGCCCGTATCCTGCATCGCCTCAATACCATTGAGCATGAGGTTCATTAGCGCCTGCTGCAACTGCACGCGGTCTGCCATCACAGTGGGGAGTCCGTGCGCAAGATCGGTGCGAATCGCCACTGCATGACGATTCGCTTCATGCCCCATCATAGTAACCATCTCTTCAATTACCTGGTTGAGATCAACCGTCTCTAGTTGAGAGGAACCTTTTTGGTACAGCAACCGGACGCGATCAATGATGTTGGCTGCTCGTCTGGCATCTTTGATCATTTCCAAAGCAGCTTCGCGCGCCTCTGGCAGATCGGGCTCAGGGCGATCGATTAATCGTAAGCACGCTTCCGCATTTGTGACGGCCGCTCCGATCGGCTGCTTGATCTCGTGGGCCAGAGTAGCGGTCAGCTCTCCCATCGTTGCCACGCGGTTGATGTGCGCCAGGTCTGCCTGTGCACGGCGTAATCGCTCACGCTCCGCCTCTGCCCGCTTTCGCTCGGTAACATCCACCATCGTGCCAACCACCTGAATAAGCTCTCCCGTGGGACTCAAAACTGGGTGGCCGATGCCATGAATGTGTTTGACTGTTCCATCGGGCTTCACGATTCTGAACTCCACGTCGCAATTTACTTTCTCGCGGAATGTCCTCTCGTTTGCGAGGGTCAGCCTTTCACGGTCTTCTGGGTGTATTCGCTGCAGCCATTGCTCGAACATGGGTAGGCCTTGCTGTGGATCAAAGCCGAAAAGTCGGAACATTTCGTCGGACCAGTACACAGTCTGGTGGCTTGTCCCATCAATCGCACAGCTACCGGTGTGAGTCAGGCTCTGCGCTTCCACCAGGTAAGTCTCACTGCGTCGCAGAGCCTCCTCGGCGCGCTTTTGTTCGCTCAAATCGAGGATGTAGGCAACGCCTTGGTTGGACTGACCTTCAAAGCAAGCCGCCCCGATCAGCACGGGCACACGGGTGCCGTCCTTCCTGAAATACTCTTTTTCACGGGCTTGCATCATTCCGGTCGCCTGGAGCTCTTCAGCCTCCTGGCGAGCGTGCACCTCTTGCCACTCCGGAGGTGTCATGTCGAACCATCGCAGCCCTGCCAGCAAATCCTCGCGCTCGTACCGGACCATGCGGAGAAACGCGTCATTGGCATCGATAAGCCGTCCGTCCATGTCCCAGATGACGATCCCGATGATATTCGAATCGATCAGTCGGCCGATTTTCCGCTCCCGATCTTCAAGATCGCGATAAAGCCGCGTATTCTCAAGGGATATCGCTGCTTGCGATGCCAGCACCTTCAGCACTGTAATGCGATCGGGAGTGAAAACGTGAGCCGCCAGATTGTTTTCTAGATGGAGAATACTGATGAGTTTGCCCTGGTTAACCAATGGCAAAGTAAGAATCGAACGAGGACGGCGCTGGGCGATGTAGGGGTCGGCGGAAAACGGATTCTGAGACGATGCATCTTCAAGAATCACGTTCTCCTGGGTGCGCATTGCATAGCGCACGATCGACTCCGGCATCGCGGCTCGACTGTCGGCCCCGTCTCCCTGGCGCACCGTAACATCGTTTTCGCCGGTGGTAGCTTCTGCAGCAATCTGGAGATGATCGCCTCGTGGAAGAATCAGGAGACCTCGTTCAGCGCCGGCATGCTCGATCGCCGCGCGCATGAGACTGTCGACTAGTTTCTCCAAAACCATCTCGCCCGAGACTGCTTGCGAGACTTTGATCACCGTGTTCAGGTCCAAAAGTTCGGTAGGCGACAGGAATGTGCTCGTCGGCGCAGAGAGCTGCGATTCCTTTATAAGATGAGGATATAGACGGTCCAGCTGTGCTACCTTGCCATCGGCCCCCCAGCGTTGATAGCAATACCTGGCTTCAAGCAAATACGCTGCTGCGAATTTTTGCAAACCGCGACCTGCGTAGAACCGCGCCGCAAGTTCATAGGCGATCGCCTCATTGTGGATAAAGCCGTTGCTGTGCGCCGAGCGGATGGCCTGTTCGTATAGCTGTTCGGCCTTAAGCATGCGCCCTTCGATGCGTGCAATCTCCGCGCCTACCAGCGCAGCCCGGTTTTCAAAATTCTCCGGGCAATGCTGCGCCCATACCTCGTGCTGCTTCTGGTGAGCAGCCAGGGCCTCGCATTGCTGCTGTCGCGTGTTGTCCGTTGCCGAATCAAAGGATGCCGCTCGCGAGAGCGCACTGTAAAAGTGGTACTCCGCCACTTCGAAGGGAAATGGCGATTTCCCGAGTAGCCGCTCCGCATTCAATGACGCTTCAATCGCGGACGGATAGTCTCCCTCAATGAAACGCGCTTGTAGCTTTCGGATCCAATACCAGCATTCGGGCAGCACCAAAACCGGATCATTTGCCAAATGACGCTCGAACCGAAGCTCGTCGAAGCCTTCCTCGTTGAAGGAGCCGAATCTCTTTGTCACTCCCCGCAGCATGCGGACGAGAGCGCGCTGCGTCGAGACAACATCCATCATCAAACCGAAGCGGATGTTCGTCGTGAACTCGAGACCAGTCTCAGCTTCACGCTCCACCTGGGCTAAAGGGTCTCCCGCTGCGAGAAGATTTGTAATAAGGACGTGGAAGCTATATGCGGCATAAGTGAGGTCGCCGATCCTGTTCGCAGCGTCGAAACAGCGACGCTGGAGCTCTCGCCCTGCCTTGATGTGTTTCGTCCATGGCATGACAAGAGTCGCAAAATCCATATAGGTGCGGGCTTGATAGCGATGCAATCCGCGCTGCTCCACCAGATCGTGACCAAGCTTGCCGAACCGGAATCCGTCCCGATAGTTTCCAAAATGAGATCCAGCGAACATACCCAACCATACATAGGCGTAGCATGATCCGTCGCAGTTGCCGTGTTCCAGGCTCAGGCTGACCATCCGAAAAATCACGAGAGCATGCAATCCAGCATCGGTCCACAACGCAGGTGTCACGACCTCGGACAAAACATCCAGAACATCGAGCACATCGCGATTAGTGATCAAGGGTAAGTCCACGAGTTCCTCGATTTGCCGGGTTCCTAGCAAGGACCAGATGTGGTCGTATTCTCGCAATACTTCCTCGTCGGTAGGGTGCGCGGGCCAATCCGCGCCGCGACCTCGCGAGAATTCAAGAAAGACCTCCACAGCACGATCGCTGCGATCCAAAGCTGTATAGAGAGTCAGGCGCAAACGTGTGACGCGAGCGATGTCATGGGCTCCTTTCGCCCGTTCGGCCAACATGGATAGCCGATTTTCTGCGGCCGCCATGGCAGTGGTCAACAACTCGCACTCGGCTGTGAGAGATTCGATGGAAAACACAAGATCGTAGTTACGGTTCCAGACCTCGTTCGTGAGCAATCCCCGTCCCGCGCGGAGGTACATCAACGCCGAGGCGTACGCCGTTGAATTCTTTGCGCGCCGACCCGCAATCAAATTCAACTCTGCAATGCTTTCACATTCCGCAATCGACGTGACTAGGTAACGGCCACGGTTGAGTTGGTTGACGATCTCGAAGATCCCTTCCTCAATTTTGTCCGCTGGGGTGTGTGATGACATCGACATCCCGATTCGGAGATGCGCCTCTGCACGCATCTCTTCCGGGATCAGGGAATAAGCTGCTTCCTGAACGCGATCGTGAAGGAACTGATACGAAGTTTTTGAACGCAGGATAAAACCCGCCCCGACCGCTTCCGCAAGTTGGGCATGCATCTGGTCCATTGAGTCTTGGTAGACCACACTAAGCACGGTGAACTCTGGGCTGTTGCCCAGGCAGGCCAGTTGCTTCAACGCATTCTGTGTCTCAGAAGCCAGCCGGGCTAACTTCCCGACCATGAGGTCCACCACGTTATCGGTATACCGTTTGGCGTGAATAAGATTCAGGTCCCAGGACCATCGCCCTTCGACATGATCAAAAGTCAGCAAACCCTCTTCAAACAGCGCAGAAACAAATTGGATTGCGAAAAATGGATTGCCGGTCGTCTTGTCATGAACCAATTCCGCCAGTGGGCGAGCATGCCCAGGCTCACAATGAAGAGAATCTGCAATTAACTGCTCCAGGTCTGCGCGGGTTAGGGGCGCAAGAACAATGTCGCGCAGTAACGTTCCGGCTTGGCGCATCGCTTCCAGCTTGCGCATCAACGGATGGGTGGAGTCCACTTCGTTGTCCCGATAGGCGCCGATCAACATCAAATGCTTCATATCCTGCTGCGTTAGCAGGTCTTCCACCAGGTCCAACGTTGCCGCGTCCAGCCATTGCAAATCGTCTAGAAACAGCGCCAGGGGATGTTCCGGCTGCGCGAACACGTTGATAAATCGACGGAATACTATGTGGAACCGTCGCTGGGCGTCCTGCTGCGGAAGTTCAGGAACCGGTAGCTGTTCTCCAATAATTGCCTTCAGTTCCGGGACCAGACCTACCATTAATTGTCCGTTCGGATCAAGCGCCTCATGCAGGGCGTTGCGCCACTTGTTCAACTCCTCTTCGCGTTGACTCAGGAGTGGGCGGATAAGGCTCTGAAAGGCCTGCGCCAGCGTCGCATAAGGGATGTCGCGCTTGTACTGGTCGAATTTGCCCGATGCAAAAAGTCCACGCGGAGGAACCAGCGGTTTGTGCAGCTCATTGACGACGGCGGATTTGCCGATTCCGGAATAGCCGGAAACCAGCACCAACTCTGGCCTGCCACCGGCTACCACACGGTCAAACGCAGTAAGCAGGGTCTCGATCTCGCGTTCTCGACCGTACAGCCTCTCCGGGACTAGCAGGCGATCTGGAATGTCGTGTTGGCCCGGCGTGAAATCCGCGATGTGTCCGTGCGCCGCTCATTCATCAAGGCAGCGTCGAAGATCTCTCTCCACGCCAGAAGCAGTCTGGTAGCGCTCCTCGGGAGTTTTGGCGAGCAGCTTCATCACGATCGCGGAGACACAGGCCGGCACACTCTCCACTCTTTCGTGAGGCGGCGCCGGATGCTTTGCGACGTGACAATGCACCCATTCAACCGGTTCGGAAGCCGTGAAAGGCAGGCTGCCAGTCAGCATCTCATAAAGCGTCACGCCAAAGGCATAGAGGTCGCTTCGCGAGTCGATCGAGCGATTCATTCGCCCCGTTTGTTCGGGAGCCATGTAAGGAAGTGTCCCGGCGATGAACTCAGGAGGTTCGGGGGCCTGGTGCTCACGCCGAAAGCGGGACGCGATTCCAAAGCCAATGAGCCGAACCTGGTCCGTGGCGGAATTGACTAGGGCATTGGTCGGCTTCACGTCTTTGTGAATCAGACCCTTTTTGTGCACGCCGGCGAGTGCCTCTGCGAGACCGACAGCGAAGCTCAGGAACTTGGGCAGCCCCATCGGCTTCGAAAGCAGTCTGTCGAGAGTTTCGCCCCCAGGATCCTCAAGTACTAGCGCCATCTTCGTACCTGCTTCTAAAAGGGCAAGAGGCCGCGCCGCCCACACCGGGTCCAGTTCGCTCCTCAGTGAGTATTCATGATCGATTTTCTTGAGTGTCTCGGGGTTGGGCCGATTTGACGTCGGGGCCAGCAGCAGCACAGAAGGCAGTTCCATCTCCTTCGCGCGACCTCGGTAAAGAATGAACTCTCCGTCATCCCGCACGCGGTCAAGAGAGTACCCGGCAAGCTGCACATTGATCCTCACGGCATCATCGTGGCTTTTCATTTTCAGTGGCACGGTTACCACGTGTAACCGATGATGCTCTTGAAGGCCACTATTTTAGAACCACAATCCAGCAGGAATCAACACGGCAGTGTTGCATGCACGTTCAACTTGTAGAGCGGGCCGGCTTGGATGGCTGACTCGTAAGTGGAATGCTCAGGTCGGACAGTGTGGCTGTCTGGCGCATTTGCGCAGCGCAAGAAAGCCAAGTCCGTTTTAAGCAGCGTGCGCTATGCGTTGTTCAGATTCATTCTTGTGACCTATGACTTCCAGGGCAAGTGGAATCCCCGTAACCACTCCAACGAGCGTCAGGGCGAGTCCTGCGCCTTTGCGCTGGTCCTGCGTCAGTCTGCTGGAGATCAATAAGCCAATGCCAATCCCCAGGAATGCTCGTGTTCCAGCAACGAGAGCAATTTCGGGAAGCGTAAGTTCCATCATGATGGTTTCCTTAGTTAAAGTCGGATTAAAATTGAACGTGGCGCGCACTATTGACACATCTCTCCGATCGGTCCTTCCGAGCGGTCAACTCGCCTTGAGTATTTTCGTCACCGCATCGTCGCTGAGTGGAGGATCATCGGAATCGCCGGTGACCAGTTCTTCGGCCGCTTGTTCCAACTGTTCATCGCCACTCCCAGCCGTGCCCGAACAGCTACCTACGTCGGTCACGCAACACTTTGCCTCCAGGGAGACTACGTCAACGCTCAACTCTGAAAGAGACGGTTGCTCTGAGATCAAAACTGCCCGTGCCCGCTCCTCAACTTCTTCCAGGTATATCTCCTCCTGGCCAGCCAATTTCTCATAGTAGGCTTCGGAATGGTCTTGACTGTTTTTCTCGTTGCTTTTGTCGGTTGCCATTTCTGTGCTCCTCGTCAAATCTGTTTACTCTTGAATGAACGACTCTGTTCATCCGACTGACTCAGGCGAGCCATCAGCCCATTTGCGTTACGACCGCGAGTCGGCATGCGAAAGTTGGACGTGCCGTTGCCAGTCCGTCTTCGATGGGCCTCTCCGACAAAAAGACCAACCGCGACCTCTATTTGTGACAGCTGCCCAGCTCTATTTGCGAATGTTGTCTCCTCCATCGTCTTTTTGACTATCCGGGGTTCCTCGCTCATAGAAGGGTGGCGTTCCGGGCGCGTACGGCTCACCAGCGTCCCTGGTGCGCACCGCCGTCCACGTGCAGCACCTCCCCGGTAACGTTGTGGGCCTCTGTCAGGTAAACGATGGCGTCCACGACGTCGCTGATGCTGGAGATTGTGCCCATCGGCGACAGAGTCTTCAGGAATTCTTTCGATTCGTTCAAGTGCATTGGCGTGTCGACAATACCGGGCGCCACGGCGTTGAAGCGAATGTGTTCTTTTGCATACTCGATCGCCAAGCTGCGAGTGACGGCTTCTATACCGCCTTTCGTGATCATCGGCACGGACGCCAGTCCGCCGGCAATAGGATTTACGACTGTCGCAGCGGTGATACTGACTACACTGCCACCTCTTTTCTGCGTAAGCATCTGCTTCACCGATCCCTGCGTCACGTAGAGGAAGCCCTTAAGGTTCACAGTTGAGAGCGACTCGAAGTCTTCCGGGGTGAACTCCGTGAACGGCTTGGCAAAGAAGATACCAGCGTTGTTCACTAGCGCGTCGATGGAACCAAATTTGGCAATCGCGGTCTCCACAATCTTTGCTGCGACCGCGGTCTCTCCGATGTTTCCAGCCACGAGCGCGAGTCTGTCAGACACACGAAATGTGCCGGAGTTGGTGATGTTTCGGGAGTTCGCCACCACGTTGTAGCCGCGATCGAGGAATGCTTGCACAACACCAGCGCCGATGCCTTGCGATGCTCCCGTTGCGATAATTGTTCCCTTGCTTGCCATTGCGTTTTCCCTGAGTAAGCCTTTCCAACTGTTTTCGGGTCGATTTGCCGATCGACGTGAGACGCTTTGGGCTCGGCGTCAGTCACATCGAGGGTGGCTGATGCTTTAGAATGTCTCGAAGTTAAGACCAACCACGACTTCGCTTTGTGACAGCGGCGCAACCACTTGGGAATGCTTATGTTTGTCACATCGGGAGGGTTTGTCCTGTTATAAGCGTGGACGAAGGGCAACGGCTCGCTTGTGATGCTACCTTGATCAGGGACCGAAAGGGAAAGCTGCCGTAGAAACAAGAGAGGAGGCTAGATGCCCAAGGGCCGATTGGAGGCTTTCAGCGACGGCGTGATCGCGATCATTATTACAATCATGGTCCTGGAGATGAAGGTGCCGCATGGCGGGCATTTGGAAGATTTGGCGCCTCTGCTTCCGGTGTTTCTAAGTTACGTTCTAAGCTTTATTTATGTCGGAATCTACTGGAACAACCGACCATCATATGCTGCATGCATGCAGCGCGGTGACGGGCGCTATACTTTGGGCTAATCTACACCTGTTGTTCTGGCTTTCGTTATTTCCGTTCACTACATGGTGGATGGGTGAAAACCATTTCACCGCAATACCTACCGCGCTCTATGCTGGGGTGCTGTTGATGGCCGCGATTGCGTATTTGGTTCTCCAACAGGCGATCGTCCGCGCGCAAGGGCAGGACTCAATCTTGAAGAAAGCGATTGGCCACGACTGGAAAGGCAAGCTTTCACTTGTGCTTTATATCGCAGCGATCATTGCCACCGTCCGTTCCTCGTGGATTGCCCAGGTGATTCTTGTGATCGCTGCGCTGATCTGGCTGATTCCGGATCGGCGTATCGAAAAACGTCTTGCTACATAACCGGGGTTGGGCTCTTGACTCCCCTGGCTGATACTTCGGCCGGCTGGCCCATCTTCGGCCAATTTGTGGCCGATGATATTACGGCTGACCGGTCCATTTTGCGAGATCATGCCAATACGGCAGAGTTGCACAACGCTCGCAACCCGCAAGTCAATCTTGAATGTTTATACGGCGATGGACCAATCGGCCATCGTTCCTCTGCCAGCGCCACGACCCAGCGAAGTTCCTGCTCGGACTCGACGAAGTGGGCCCCGCAACGTAATGCAGACGGCGCGCACTGATCGGCGATCCGCGCAATGACACCCACAAGAACACTTGCGCCTTTGCCATCACAGCAATCGAGGGGTGCGTGAAAATGGCTGAGTGATCCAATGCGGTTTTCATGCAGAGCGAATGAGCAGGTGTCACAAAGTCTCACTCAATCTTGTCTTAGGGAGTAGAAGAGATCGATGGCTCTGAAATACCTTAGCGGAAGGAGACACAAATGAGAATCGTAGTGATCGGTGGTACCGGACTTATTGGATCAAAACTAGTCACCAAACTTCGCGAGCACGGACACGAAGCAGTAGCGGCATCACCGGATTCAGGGGTCAACACTCTCACGGGTGAGGGACTGTCCGAAGTGCTGAAAGGTGCTTCGGTAGTGGTTGACGTATCGAACTCGCCCGCATGGGAGGACGAAGCAGTAATGAAGTTCTTTGAAACATCGACTCGTAACCTCCTTACGTATGAGGCGACAGCAAACATAGGTCATCATGTTGCGCTCTCAGTCGTCGGAACTGACCGGCTGTCCGAAAGCGGTTACATGCAGGCCAAAATCGCTCAGGAGAAACTGATCAAAGCATCTTCCATCCCCTGGTCCATCGTGCACGCCACGCAGTTCTTCGAGTTCCTCAAGGGCCTTGCCGACATTTCCACCGACGGCGGCAAGGTGCATTTGCCACATGTGCTTTTCCAGCCGATGGCTGCTGACGATGTCGCGAGTGGCTTAGCCAGGGTCGCAGCAGGTCCCCCTGTAAACGGAACCGTCGAAATTGCAGGCCCGGAACAGTTTCGTCTGGATGACCTGGTTCGGCGGAGATTGGCCGCACTAAAAGATCCCCGCGAAGTGATCGCTGACCCAAAGGCGCTCTACTCTGGGGCGAGACTCAGCGAGAAAGCACTGGTTCCGGGCAATGATGCACGACTAGGCCAGACACGTTTCGAAACATGGCTGAGTCAGCCAGCAGGACAAATTCCAAAACCACATTCTCAGCCCACAGGCGTCGCAGTTGTGACCAAGGGGGAAGAGAGCCATAAAAAAGCTAGTTGATATCGTCGCCGCGGGCATCCGCCAGCACAGACGACGCATTCAAGCGGCTTCGATCTAGCGGAAGGTTAATTTATGACGTACACAAAGATAATTTTGGCTCTGGCATGTCTTATGTGCATCACGCTGCTGGCACAGGAAGCTAAGGTGACTCAGCTCTCGTCGAAAGACCTGGCAAACCTTCCCGGCAAGGAAGGGCTGATGGTAATCGTGGAGTATCCGCCGGGCAGTTCGGACCCTATACATCGCCACAATGCACATGCATTCGTTTACGTGCTGGAGGGTTCGATCGTAATGCAGGTGCGGGGTGGAAAGGAATCAACTCTGACACCTGGTCAGACCTTTTACGAGGGTCCCGATGACATTCACATCGTTGGTCGGAACGCAAGCCAAACGAAGCCGGCGAAATTCGTCGTGTTCTTCGTGAAGGACAAAGGCGCTCCGGTGCTGGTGCCCGGCAATTAATCAAAGGTTGCGAGTATTTCTGGTAAGTCGAAATGTTCAAGGAGAAAATTCATATGAGCACAATTACGGTGAAAGATGGCACGACAATTTACTACAAAGACTGGGGCAAGGGGCCGGTCGTCACGTTTTCGCACGGATGGCCGCTGAGCTCCGATGCATGGGATGGACAAATGCTTTTCCTCGCCCAAAATGGTTTCCGCGTCGTTGCGCACGATCGGCGCGGCCATGGCCGGTCCAGCCAAGCCTCGGCCGGGAACGACATGAATGGGTACGCCGACGATCTGGCAGCTGTCATTGAAGCGCTGGATCTGAAAGATGTAACTCTCGTGGGACACTCAACCGGTGGAGGCGAAGTCACGCGTTACATCGGACGGCACGGCACAAAACGAGTTGCAGCGGCCATTCTGATCGCCGCGGTGCCCCCGATCCTGCTGAAATCCGCTGACAATCCCGAGGGGATTCCGATCGAAGTGTTCGACGAACTGCGCAACGGTCTCGCTAAAGACCGCTCACAATTCTACAAAGACTTTGCCGTAATGTTCTACGGCGCCAATCGCACGGGTGCGCGCGTCTCCCAGGGAATGCTCGACCAGTTCTGGCTATGGAGCATGCAGGGCGGTCTCAAGAACTCCTACGAGAGCATTAAGGCATTTTCCGAGACCGACTTTACCGAGGACCTCAAGAAATTCGATGTGCCCACACTGGTCATGCATGGCGAGGACGACCAGGTAGTGCCTATCAAAGACTCAGCCAAGAAGTCGGCCAGGCTCATCAAAGGGGCGCAGGAAATTTATTACCCGGGCAGGCCACACGGTCTCACGGCTACCCACCAGGACGAAGTCAACGCCGACCTGCTGAAATTTATGAAGTCGGTCCAACAAGCTCGCAAGGCAGCAGCCTGAATCTTTGCGCCGGGCAGATCGAATGCTCGTAGCCGGTCTGCCCGGCGTGGTCACTCAGATAAATGTCATCGGACCCTTTGCAAAGTCCTGAGGAGTAAACGTGTCATGAAATTGTCTGGAAAGTTTGTTTGCGCGGGACCGTTCCTGTTCCTGCTCTATGCAGTGCCTGCCTTCGCACAGTTTGAAATCAGCCCAGATCACTTTGACAGTGTAGTAAATCTAACGCCCCAAAAGCCCCCCGTTGCTTCCAAGCGGGGGACGGCGAGGCAGCACTTGGGAGCCCGGCCAGCAGCATCGCAACAGTCGCAGGCTCAAAACTCGCTAGCAACGCGAGCAGGAACCCGCTCCTTTGAGAACTCGCCAGGAACGAGCGGTCAACGCCACGGCCATCCTCGCAAGGGTATCCTGGGTGCCAAACAGTCCGCCAGGATCCAGCCGCAGCACCAGACAAGTCAGGTAGCTCAGGTGAGACGCGAATGATTGCTTCGAAAACAGAAATCGACGGTTCTCGGAGGACGAGGGTGACGGACGCGACGACGCTATGCTTAAACCCCCACTCAATGCAAAAAAAGACGGACTTCAGCAACTCCATATTGTGCAGGGCCTCGACGAGATAAAGAATTTATTTACCGGCAATTGTTCCAGGGAATCTTTCCGGATTCCAAAAGCATGTGGTTTAGAAACGCCTTCAATGGCTCTGGATAGGCTTGGAATTTCAGCTACTTAGCAGCGCGGTTCTGATGAGGTTTTTGGAACGGATAAAAGGAGTGTCTCAAGGTTGCAAAATTCCGCACATGGACGCCAGCGCCGACAGCTTAAGCCGGTATTCAGACTTTCCACCGCACGAGCGTGCCATTTGCAATCAAGTGTTCGAAATGCTGGCGCAGTTTGATCGGCATATCACCGCCCGTAAACAGCGCTCCCAATTCCAAGTTCCGTAGAAAGGCGTCATCCGTCAGGTTCGCACTAGAGAGCAGAGCTTGATCATCGACGACCGCGGCCTTCGCATGCAGTTTGCCTGGCTTGCCAAATAGGTTAAGCTCTCGGTTTTCGAAGGGCCAGTAAAAGATTTCTGCTTTGTTTCGCAGGTCTGGTGGGAAAGCATTCAGGGCATCATGAGTAAGTTGGTTCTGGGAATGGATCCCGAATTCCAATAGCAATCGGATGCGCACGTTACGGCGAGAAGCTGATGTAAGCGCTTCGGCCAAACGTTTCATCTTGTGAGCAGCGAAAGTGATGAGCAGAATTTCTCTTTGGGCCTTGCCGACCATGTCGTAAAGTGCTTGATCAATCCGCCTTGCTGGCATTCCGCCGGGTGGAGGCGGTCCGGCCCACAAGAGTTCATTCTTGTTAGTTGCTTCCCATCGCTGATACAGCGCTGCGCACAGAGAAATTGAACAGGAGAGTGCTTCCCAAGTCATGGTCCCGGAGGCATGACGTAGAGCGTCTCTCAGCGTGTACGAGAGATCCGCGTTGTAAGTCGGAGGCACGCGATGAAGCAGGGTTTCAGCCTGCGCACCCGCGGGCCACGATTTCAGCTCCGTACACAGAGCTTCCAACCATGACCGCGGCGCCTCTCGAATCAAGTCGTCAATGCATCCGCTTAGGTCAGCTTTCACGATGATGATCCAAAGAATGCACTACCGCTGCTGGTAAAGGTTTCTACCAGAACTGAGCGGTCCAGGTACCGGTTGCCACGTTCGCAGGAGGTTTCCGGTGCAAACAGGCATGCATGACAACAAGCACCGTGGATTCCGCGACCGTCACTTGAGGGCGCGTGCTCGGAACACAGCGGATCTGAAGCGCAAAGCTTCATACTTTCCAGCGCCTGCTGCAGGTGCCTCCCTAGCGTGGATGGAGTGCCCAACTCGACCAAGCCACCAAGAGTACCTTCGCTATCAGGAGCCGCGGTATATATAAGGACGCCTGCCATCGGTCCACCATTCTCGTTCCCCCGACGACAATAGAGCCGCTCCCGCAGACTCGCCGAAGTATAGCCGCAGTCCAGAACAATCTGTCTTATGAGTGCATGGGCCAGCGAGTGAAGGAGTGCAAAGCGAATACCAGGAAAGCCTTCGGCCGCCGGCTGCAGGTTGCGCAGTTGCCTCCAGCGCTTATGAGAATCCAGAAAAATCTGATGCAAGCCTTTTACTTCGTTTCGGCCTTCCCACTTTTGTACCTCGTCTTCATTCAGACGAAGAAAAATACCTTCGCCTCGGACTTCCGATGCTGGTATCCAGGTGGGAGGAGTGCGTGAGATGGGACTGATTCTCGCGTCTTCCAACGCTGTTATCTCCGCGAAATCTGAGTTTGACTCCAGCCGGGTGTATCCAAGCAGGGCCCGAACCTCACGGATGCGTTCCACCAACACTGTGTTCTCAAAGCTCTGCTCAAATCCTTTTGGGGGTGCAACTTTGCGCAGTTTGAAGTCTTTGCTTTCTGTTGCTGAATCCGGCTTAGAGAAGACTTGCCATTCAGGCAGTTTAATATCTGGAGTCGTGTCATTCTCTTCCTGGCTGCTTGCGCGTTTGGCTTCGATCTCGTTCCAAATCTGCGAGTCTTTGAAATCGGAAAACAGCGGAATGAGCGCCTGAAACTTCTGAGCGTTCTTCCTGTAGAACTGGAGTTCACTTTCAGAATCCACGTTCTTGATCTCTTCCCAGTTCTCTTCAACAAGCTTGGCCAGGCGGTCCGTCGCCTGTGGAATGGAAAGCGCGGAAAGCGATACCGAAAACCAACTATTGGAAGCACCCAGCAAAATCGTCTTTGCTTGCTCTGGACAGGGGTCGTTATCAAAGCGCCTCAAATGTGGATGGTGACCAGAACATTTAAAGTGCGTGTCCTGATCAAACGCGTCCGCCATTCTTCGCTCTGTATTGCATGACAGGCACTTTACGATGATGTCAGAAGCATCGCCGGAAATGCCGTATTCTCGCAAAGTCAGCTGGGCCGGCTTGCAAGCAACGGTTTTGTTATGGACAAATTCAATCCACGGGAAATCAGTCAGGTGGCCTTCCCGGCAGGCCAGCAGGAAGCGAACCGACAAAGCGCCAGGTGTGACTTTGCCTCTCACCTTTGTGCAACCCTCGTGGCGATACTCCGTTCGGTCTGGCCGCCACTGGTCCTGACTTAGCTTGAACACCCCGGAATCCACCGTCGACAAAGTGTCGCAGTAAGGGCACCGCATCCATCTCGGGAAAGGCACCACCGGCACGCCGATGGCGGGCGCGCCTGGATCATTCTGACTTTCGTCCAGCTTAATCGGGGGCAAAAAGAGCCGCGCCACCTGTGCGCCCATCCGCTTCTTGATCGCCGCAAGCAAACGGTCTTCAGTGATTTCACGGCAATACTGAGTGTTCCAATCGTCCAGTCCCATGACAAGGCCAGACATGTTGGGCAGGTCTATGAGTGACGCGATGCCAAAAGTGAAGATCAATTGGCTCGGTCGAATCTGTCCTATTTCATTCATGAGTTATTCGGCCTTCAATCCTGTTGAGCGCTTGTCCAGAATCAGGTCTACAGTTCCCTCCACATCGCGGAGAGAATCCAGGCAGGTAAACGTGTCCCAGTCCTTGATTGCAGGATGTTCCAGCAGCCCCACCGTTGCGCCGCCGTCTGGCTGGTAGGTGAGTTGGTAATCTGTCTGGCCGTGCACTCTTTTCAACCATTCATCTCGGCGTTTCTCCAGCAGGTCACGTACGCGCTCACCGCTTAACTTGTCATGCGTGGCGTTTTCGGCTCTCTGCGCCAGTTTTTCAAATACTTCCGGCATCAGGGGATCAGCATCTTGCAGCATACCTGCCCGATCATTCGCATTCATTCGCTGTTCCCACAGTCGCATCATGGCCACCAGAACCCCCGTCAGGCCGCGATCGAGGGCGCGAGCAGAAAACGGAGTCACAGACAGAGCTTCAACATGCTTATAAAAGGTGTCGTGATAGTGCCCGAAGCGCTCGTAATGAGAAAGATCCCGCGGACGCGCCCAGTTGTATACCGTGGTCACCAGACCCGGCCCGAAGGTAGAGCGCCCAACACGGCTGGTCGCCTGGATGTATTCCGAAGTGTTCTTCGGCTGGCCGGCAACCACCATCATTCCCAGGCGGTCCACATCCACACCCACAGAGATCATGTTGGTCGCCAACACCACATCATAAGGAGTGGGTGAGCTTGGGGGCTTGCCGTCTTTGCGCTCTTGCTTGCGTTGCTCGTCCATTGCCAGATCGAACTTGGCTTCCAGACGTTCAAGGATTTTGGGAATATCTGTACCGGCTTTGCGGGACGTAAGTTCTTCCACCACTCGTATCAGCCGCTTGGCCATGCCGCGTTGGTCTGCATCGCGCAAGCGCGCGCGAATGTCGTCTTCCACCAATCGGCGTGTTCCCGCCAGTTCGCGTATGGAGTTGAAGTAACCAGCCAGGGTCATCCACGGATCAGCCAGGTTGTCATACTTCTGGTAGAGGACCTGCGCAGCCGCCAGATGGGCTACGTATGTGCGGATGATCGCCACCGGGTACCGGCGGCCAAATGCGCAAATACCAAGATAACGCCGGCCCGGATACTTTTCTCCGGTCGGACGCTGGATGGCGAAGAAGCTGTCCTGAATGTCCGTTCCCTGCGGAGGAAACACTTCCAGCTTGCGGACAAATAGCTTTTGCACCTGGTCCGGAGCCCGGCTGATGGTTGCGGTTGAAGCGATCACTTTCGGCCGGACGCGTTTGCCATTCACTTCCCAGGAAGACAGCTCGTCTACCGCAGCTTCATACAGTGCGACCATGGAACCCAGGGGGCCGGAGATCAGGTGCAATTCGTCCTGGATAATCAAGTCGGGCGGACGCAATGGACCATGCGGCAAGCTATGAGCTTTGGGCAATCCGTTTCTTGCCGGATGAGAATTTGCGTCTTCGATTTCAGGCGACCTGAAGCCATGACGTTCGCAAAGGCCGTTCACCTTGCCAAAGAGCATCTGGGTCTCGCCCTTCCATGGCATCTGGGCGAATTTGTCCACAGTGGCAATCAGCAATGCAGGCGGACACCTGTAAATGTCTTCATCCACCACCATCACCGGAAGGCCTTCCTTGGGAGCTTTGGCCTCAGAGAATTCGCAGGTGCCCAGATTGTCGCCGCAATAGGTTACGCAGCGGCCTATATCACTGGGCGCTTCGTAAACTTTCAGGTGCATCTCTTTAATCTCAGTCCCGCACCACGGGCATGAGGTGATCTGGTGTGGAGTTCCGCCCATATGTGGGCGTCCGCCCACTCGCCCCTGGCGCAGGGCTTCCGCGGCGTCATGGAGTGAGTTGGGCGTTGACTTGCGACCAACCCACAATCCCAGCCTGAATGGAACTGTTCCCCATTTTGTTTGACCACCGCGGCGGATTGATTCGCACGCGCACAGCAAGGCGGCCGCACGCTGAAACTGTTGGAGGGTGAGAAGGCGCAGCGTGTAGCGCATCAACACGGCCACGCCGTGCTCGCCATCGCGCCCTTCAATCTTCCCCTGCCGCCGGCGCATGGCCAACGTGTAAGCCGTCAGGCCAAGGTAGGCTTCTGTTTTGCCACCGCCTGTGGCAAACCACAGCAGGTCAGCAATGGCATCGGTCTCATGGCTGCGATCAGGATGGTTGAGATCGGTAAGGCTCGGGAGATTTAGCAGAATAAACGCCAGCTGAAAGAGTCGCCAGCTACGGTTTTCGGGCAGGTCAACGGACGCAGTGCCGTCAGACGGTTTCAATTCCTTCTTGCGGACCTTGCGGGCAAGGATGCTGTGGACGCGCTGCTTCCACATGGCGTGGTTGGCAAAGCGGAATGCTTCTTCCGCGATGGTGTCTTGCTCGATGAGATCGATCCCGGCCTTGATGCGCTGTTCGGCCCGTGCGCATGCGTTCACGGCGCGCTGGGCTGCCAACTGATGGCTCGATAGCATTTCCGCGGGATTGGCGATCTTTGCCGTTTCCGCCTGAATCCAAATTCCGTAGGCGATTTCGATTCGGCGCAGGCTGGCGATCAGTTCCGGCTTTTGCATTTCAGCCAGGGCCTTCATGTCCAGGGTCAGGCCAGTCAAGTTATCGTCGTCGGCTTGGGAACGCGGAGTCTGCTGAGGAACTTCTGCAACCGGAGCCCATTCCGTTTCCACCATGGTTGCGCGTTCGGCCAATGGCTCTGGGAGCGTTGCGCGTATGGAGATGCCATGGCCAACGGCGAACTCACGGTGATGCCGATAAAGCATCGCCATGGTTTCCATTTCTTCGCGCGTCAGCGGGTCCATCTTGGTGAGGTCCGCCTTCATCTCTTTGCGCTGGCAGAAAATGGGCTCATGGTCCACGCCGTGGGCGCGCAATTTGGGTTGGAACAGCCAGACTTCGTCTTTTGGCTCGCGGTTACCCTTGCGCTCTTCCTGCTGGTTCACCAGGAAGATTGTGACTACCCATCCGTATGCCGCTTTGCGAATTCGACCCTGCAGGGCAACCAGCGGGTGCGCTTTGTCTGGGACGATGCTTCCGAGCGAGCCTTCCTTGAGCGGCAGCGGGATTGGCTGCGGCTTGACCGGCTCGCGCTTCCACACCGTGGCAGGATTGCCCACTTTGGTGACCTGCGTGGGGCTCTTGATGCGGAGATAGCGGCCCCACTGGCACTCGACTACAAGCTCCCTGGCATTGAGGTCGGCGACAAAGCTCAAGCCCATGGACGAAGGGAAATAGGTGTTGCCGGCTGGCACGCCGCTTTCCGTTGCGCCGTCTTCAGTTTCTTCGTCTTCCTCGGTCGCCAGTTCGTCCATCTGCTCGGCGGCCAGTTCAGATGCTTTAGGCGCGAGCATGCCGATCAGGTAGCGTTGGTACACATGATCTTCTCGCTGATCGAGTTCTTCGTCGCCACCGCCGGCGGGACCAAGCAGGTCGCGAACGACCATTTGGGTCAGTTCGTCGCGGATTGAGTGAGGTGTTGCAGTGGGTAGAGTCATTGGACTGAGTGAATATAGGTTACAACAGCTCGCCTTGAGCCGCGGCCTCCCCCACTATGTGGGAGACGCGTTTGCTCGAACCAACCTTACTTTCGTGTAGTCCGGCGCTTAGCTCTTCTTCGTAGCGCTCGTGATTAAGTGCTAAAAGGCGATCTAGAACAATTCGGCGCGCATGTTCGCCTATTGTAAAGCGCAGACCCTGCTTGGTTTCATGGAACCCGTGATCCAAGTCAAACTCACCCCAGCTATAGGCGATGACAACCGCTTGATCCATCGTTACTTGTAACTCCCTTAGTCGCACGATATCGGCCGATTTCTCTAAAGGATCATGGAATCGGTTATAGATGTCGTTAACGCTTTGGAGCTTGGACTGCCGTATTGAATCGCGATGCTCTATGTATTGGTGCCCCACCGCATTCAGTGACAGGGACGCCAAATCCGCAGGAAATGGATATGTCTCTAGAACATCGCTCGCGGTGTAGCGCAGCAGGTCAAGACTTGTCGAACAGTATTCCCACACCCAGATGAGGTGAAGAGTTGACTGCAGGACCGCAAAGCGCGACGGTCTCGGATCAGCGATCACGACGAGGGGATGTGCGAATACTGACCTTGCTGGCACGAAGCACGGGATCACAAATTTTGCTGTAAACGGTTGAACCAACACTTGGCTGAGATTTGCAGCAGCCTTTTCCAAATTGGGACGCGGCCTGGCGTAGCGCCACCAATATTCACGTTCGCCCTTCGATTTCACCAAATCGCGTTCTGGCTTGACCAATCGCTCTATCCTCTCAACGCACTCAGGGTAGAGTCGGCGACATTCATCAAGATTTCGAACCCCCAGATTGATGACTTTCTGGCCCGTCAGTAACAATGGTTCATTATTTACGTCTTCGCCTCTCACGTAATTAAATAATACGTCCGTATTACGAGGGTTTTCTTCTATTAAACGTGATGATTCTGACTCAGAGAGAACGAAACCTTGCCCCATCAAATAGTGACCCGTGAAGCAAAGATTGTTGTTTGCTGTCAGCGCCAGAGGTGGGCCAGAGTTTGCGTTTTTAACCCGAAGATACGATGAGATGGATACGACTTCGTTACCATCCAAACGTGGTTTGCCAAACCATTGTCCCTTGAACAAATGAACGTGAGATATCTTTACGCCAGCAGTGCCGGGCCAGTGGGTCGAAGAGACAGCATCAACGATAGAAAAACCGCGGTCGATCAGGCTCTCTAGCCCAGACACCCGCGAGTCGCCTTGTCGGACGATGTCGCTTACGACCAAGCCGATAGTGCATCGTTCGCGCACCAAGTTGGCACAACGAAGCATAAAGAAAACACACAAATCAGTGGTTGCAATAGCATGCCCAACAGAGTCCTTGAGAAATTGAAATAACTGATCTCCCAAACGAAAAGAGATTCTTTTGCCGCCAAGATAAGGCGGATTCCCCACGAATGCCCCGAACCCGCCTGTCTCGAAGATTTCCGGAAACTCAATCGGCCAATGCAGGGGCCGCCGACCAGCGAGCTGTCCAGACACGAAATGTCGAAATTCGCTTATCGACTTGTGAACATATTCGGTGACCCTCAAGTGCGCCGCCGCGCGCGCCATTTCCTTCTTCTTTTCGTTACCTTCAGTCAGTTCTGCAGCGATTAGCACGTCAGCTGCGAGTTTGAGCCTTTCCATTCGCTCTTCGGCTTCCTTGAGCAATGCTGCTTTGGTTGCGATCTGGGCCGCATCATTACTCGGCAACATCTCCAGTTCGCGACGCTTCTTGATCGCCGTCTGAATCAGCTCGTCGTAATTGGAAAGGATGATGACCTGCTTTGAGTTCTCGTCGTCAAGGCTAAACGTTTCAAGCTGTTTGAAGCGGCTGATTCCCCACAGCGAGTCGCCACACTTAAGCGCGTGATCGAGAAAAGTAAACGGACGAGTCTTGTCCACCGTGATGAGCCAGATGGAGAGCTTGGCCATCTCCACGGCCATAGGATTGATGTCCACGCCGTAGATACAACGGTCAGCTATCAAACGCCGCGCTATGGCGAGACGTTCAACGGCTTCTTTGGGGATAAGCCGTTCACTTGGTTCACCCTGAGAGAACTGGCCTTCCGGGGTGATGAGCACTTCTCCGGGATGCGCTTTTTCCAGGTTCTCCCAGGATTCCACCAGCCGCTCAGATAGATAGCGGCAGGCCTGCACCAGAAACGCCCCGGAACCCATGGCCATGTCACAGACCTTGAGATCAAGAATCTCTTTGGGCGACTTGAGCCGCCACTGTTCTTTAGGCAAACCTTCCGCCGGTCCCTGGATAGACCAGCGGTTCCAGCGTGTGCTGAACAATGGGCTCGGTGAGGCTCCGCGGCGTGTAATGCGTGCCGGTGCTGCGGCGCGCGCTGCCTTGGCCCACATAAATCCCGCCCGGCAACACAATCACCGGCCGCTCAAAAGAATCCTGCCGGAGCAGCCCGCCGAACTGAATCACCCGTTCCGCCAGCTTCTGGTCCTGCCTGCATGCGACCAGAACTCTGTGAAACTCTTCCGGCGCACCGCTCTTGAGGGATTTTTCCAGCGACTTTGCCTGCTTGCCGGTCTCTTCTTCCAAGGCCTCGACGAGCTTTGTTTCGTCCTGCTGCCGCAGCTTTTCCATCTCCGAGAGTTCCATGGAAGCCACGGGCTTTTTCCGCGACGCCGCAAGGCCGAGCACAACCTCTTTGGCCCTTACCGCCGTGTGGTCCAAGAGGCCTTCATAGATGTGGCCGATCTGTTCAATATCAAGCGCGCGGAAGCTGATGCGCCGCGCCTCCGCCGGTCCGCCGCCGGGCACCCTGACCTGCAACATCTGCAGCGACTTGAGCAGGTGCAAAACGACGCGGTTGTTGATCTCCAGTGGTTCAGCCGGCTTGGTGTGCCAGCGGCTGCCCTGTGGACGCCCCTCTAAGAAAGGATACCGATCAGGATCAAAGAGCGATCCGCCATAGCTGGGCAGCATGAGGTCCTGATGACTTACTCCGGCATGAACGGCGCGAAAGGTGGCCAGCAGCCGTGCCCACGCATCATTACGACGTTCCAGGACTTCTTCACCATAAAGATCGGCCACATCCTGCAACTGCTCACGCAAGGTGGAGACGGCGTAGTTCTCGTCGTAAATCGGCTTGCCCAGGTGGAGCAGGCCGCGCTCTTCTGCCGAAAAGAGAAAGACCAGCCGCATCATGACGGTGAGGGCGGAATCATAGAGGCTCTTCTCGTCCACGCCCTTGAGCAGCATGCGGTCAGAACCCTGATCAAGCTGGTCAAAGGCCTGGATGAGGACTTCCACGGCGTCGCGGACCTGGTCACCGAGCTGGTCCGTGACCTCCTGCTGGTTGCTGGCGCTTTCCTTCAGCAGTTCAAGAAGAGTTTCCTTCGGCGCCACGCCGAAGAATCGCCTAATGCCTAAAAGAGAAAGAAAAGCGCGGAGCGTGATGGGCTCATCAATCCATAACGAAGCAAACCATGAGGTGAAGCCGGTGGTCTCACCGCGGGGTGCAAAGACCAGCATCCACTGCTCACCATTGGTGATGAGGCCCAGGGGAACGTCCGCGGCGTGGAGGAGTTCCATCATCCTTGTGGCTGGTGTGGCCTTCCAATGCTTTTCGGCCACAGGCTTATCCAGAGCCTGCTCCGCGTCATAAATCCTGATGAGCAGTTGAGGCTTGCCGGCTAGATCGCCTCCGGCGGGGCCGACGAGTGCGATGTCCGGACGCAAGGTTTCACCGTACTCCGCCATGATGGCGCTGAGAGCAGGTGGAAGAGCCTGGCCTTGCAGCAGCAGATCCTGCGGATATCCCAAGCCTTGAGTGAGGACAAAATCGATCCATGAGCGCTGCTTGCCGGCAAATTTCGGATTGTCCTGCCATTCTTCATAGGCCAGGCGGAGTTGCTTTGCCTGCTCAGGCTCACGAGGATCAAGTCCTTGAGGGAAAACGCGAAGCAAGACCGGCAGCGAAACAAACGGACCGGAGCTTTCAACCAGTGAAAGCCATTCTGCGTGATGGCGTGCAATACTCATGCGCGGCCTCCGATAATGCCGAGGACATGACGCCGCGGAATCAGGTAGGTGACAGCAACAGGAAACAAGCGAGCGCTGGGGTTGCGATAACGTTCACGCAGATGGGCTGATTCCTTCTCGATTTCGCCCGGTATTTCGTCGAGCCGGCGACGAAGGGTGTCAAGGTCGCGGTTGCGCTGCGCCCGCTCTTCACCGCCGAGGTCCAGCAACAACTGCGGACCATCCTTACTGTCTAGCTCTTCCTGGATGGCACGCTGCAATTCAGTCATGATGGTGGTGAGCTTGGTGACTTCACTTTCAGCGATTTCCTGGAAGTTCTTTTCCAGGTTCTTAGTGCGCTCGACACGGCGAGCCTCCAATGCAGCCATGAGCGGTTCCTGGTGTTTGGGCCAGAGGACCTTAAAACGCATATGAATGTTATCTGGAACAGGAATATTCGTGGCGGACTGGAGCGCCGCTTTTACTTCACCAACGTTCAGCCGGTTCAGCCGGCCTTCCACGATGGCTCCGCCGGCGGTGATGATCTCTTCATGAATGCGTTGGTTGTCACCGCCGAGAACCACGATTCTTCCGTGAGCGATCACGACTGGGTTGGAAAGCGCCGCGTCATCGACAATGCATGCCGTCACCCGCGAGAGATGTTTGCGTGTTTCCCCAATTTTCCAGATCTCGGCGCGAAGAAGGCGTAGACACATCTGCACGAGACGGTGGTTCAGGTGGACAAGCACAACATCGTCACGCCCGACGGCCAGGTCAGCGTCAAAAACAATGGGACGAGTCACGCGAGTGTGCGGATGCATGAGACCTTCCGCGCTTTGCGCCCAACTACCTGACATTGCCGAAAGCCGGAAGACCGGGCATGTTTTTCTCATGCCCAATGGGTCAGGCCATATTCCAGGCATCTCAACCGGAACCAGCGCCGGTTGATTGGCCAGCTCAAGGGCAACACGCACCACGTTCTGAACATGGTCGGGCGTGAGGTTGAGCTCGCGCTTGGTTTCATCAAGTTGATCCTTCAGTTTGCCAATCTGCTCGCGGAGCTTGCGCTCAAACTTCAGGATACGGCGGACTGGTTCTGCATCCTGCTCGGCGCGCGCCGTATCAAGCTGAGTGCGTTTGCCCAGCATGGCTTCTTCAACCTGCGCGGCAATGACGGGACCAACTTTGCCGAGATCTTCACGAATGGTTTCAACCTTGAGTGCGGCCCGCATGAGAAATTCGAGGTCGGCTTCAAGATCGCCGACTTTGCCGACCATCTCTGCCGAACCAAAGCCCTTGCCGACAAAATGGAAAATGTTGACCTCTTCGGCCTTCTGTCCGTGACGGTCAACACGGCCGTTGCGCTGCTCCATGCGATTCGGGTTCCACGGGATCTCATAATGGATGAGCCTGGAACAGTGGTTCTGAAGATTCACGCCTTCAGAAGCGGCGTCTGTGGCAAGAAGAATTCTGACCGCGGCATCTTTGGGACTGGCCTGGAAGGCGGCCTTGATGCGTTCACGCTCCTCACTCTTCATGCCGCCGTAAATCAGCTCAAGGCGGTCCTGTTCCGCAAACCCGTGGCGTGCAAGCACATCATAGAGCCACCTCTGCGTGGCCCTGTACTCGGTAAAGATAATGACGCGTTCCTTGTTCCATTTGCCATCCGGCTTGAGATTCTGATTCAGCCAGGCAATCAGCTTCTTGACCTTTGAATCTGGGAGCGAACTGGATTTGGTTGAAAAGTCGCTTAGTTCCTTGAGCAACGCCCGTTCATCCTGTGACAAGGGAGAAAGCACCTGGCTGGCAGTGCTTACGACCTCGCCTGCTTCTGATTCATAGAGTTCGTCATCGGCATAGTCGTCAGAGAAATCGGCTACATCGCGCTGCCAGCCGGCAAGCGCTTTATGCCCGCCGACAGACTTCACATGCTTTTCCAGGGTGAGCCCGAAGGCCGCCGGTGAGGAAAAAAGACGCTTCTTCAGAAGCTTAAGAACGAACTCGCAGGCAAAACGCTCCTCGGCGGTCTTTGCACTCGAAAGCCGCAAGGCTGTGTATTCCTGAAGCGCATGGTGCGCTCTCTTTTCATCTTCGGTATAGGGAACCTCCAGATGTTTTACGTGACGTTCAGCAAAACGTCGACTGCCATCCCACCGCAGCTTCAACTCATTCTTCATACGCCGGACCATCACTGCATCCAGCTGCTTCCGATCCGGACCGACGGCGCGAGCGAAGCGTTGGTTATCAAGCAACTCAAGCAGCGCTGCAAAGCTTTCTCGATAACCGTTGTGAGGTGTAGCTGAGAGGAACAGTTTGTGCTCAAAACTTGGCGTGAGTGATCGAATTGCCAGAGTGCGCATGGATTCCGTCGCATATTTGCCGCGGCCAGAGGGTGCAACGTTGTGGGCCTCATCAATGATGAGGAGATCATAAGATCGCGGGTAGGCAGCTTCGCCTTCCAGCGTCTCTCTGAAAGAGCGTAGCGGCCGCTCGCGCTTGAGGAAATCGATAGACGTGATCAGCCGAGGGAAATGGCTCCAGGGATTCACGTGAATCCCGCGTTTGCGCCGAAGCTCGCTGATTGATTCAGAATCTATGATCCGGAATTCCAGGCCGAACTTGTCGCGCATTTCCTCCTGCCACTGCAGCTGTAACGATGACGGGCAGACGATGAGAACAGATCGAACGCGATGACGCAGGATCATCTCCTGCACGACCAGTCCCGCTTCAATGGTCTTGCCCAAGCCGACGTCGTCAGCAATCAGGAGGTTCACTCTCGGCATGGAGAGCGCCCGGACCACAGGATCCAGTTGGTAGTCGTCTATTTCTATGCCGCTACGGAATGGTGAGTGCAGTGTCCGGTCATCGCTCTGGGAGATTGCCCCCCATCTCACAGCATCCAGGAACGCCTGAAGTCGCTTGGGATCGTCAAAAGTCGTTGGCTCCGGTAGCGTGGACTTTTCATGGACAGAAGTACCGGGTTCGAGTTCCCAGAGGACTTCGAGTTCCTCGCCGAGGCCATCGTCTTCCACGGAAGAAAGCCTCAGGAGATGAGACGCGACTTTGCCGGCCGTGGCGGGAGTGACCGCGGACGGAACGATCTCCATAACAACGAAGGGGCGCTTACGGACGACCACTAACTGGCCGACCTCTGGACAGGAAACCATAGGGGACTTTCAGTCTACTTTAAAAACCGCTAGTTAAAGGGGGCTAGGTCATTGTAAATTCAAGCGGAGGGACTCGCAATTAGGAAGTTCACTGATTCGAACTCGATAGGCGTCTCAAGCTATTCGTATCGATGGATTCCTGCTTGCCCGGTGGCGACCTGTGCTTGAGCAATTGTTTCTCTCAAAAGGTGAATGATTTGATGAGAGTCGGAGTGTTCAGTTGGGCGAATCTATCGGAGTAACCGGAAGTGCCATGCCAACTCAAAAATGTAAGGGGAACACGGAGTGAACGCGCTTCAAGGTGAGGGCGCATTAGTCAAGCTGCTAAAAACCGAGCTTTCGAGAGCAAGAAAGTTCTGTTTTGGAATGGCGCTAATCACCCAAAATGGCTTGGATCTCATTAGTTCTTCGATCGAAAGCTGTCTCGAAGCGGGAGGGCGCGGACGCGTGCTTTTCGGCATCGACCTGCCGACCGAACCGGCGGCTATTGAGGATCTGTGCACAATCCAGAGAAAGTACAAACTGAGTTTTAAGTTAAGACGTTTTCAGCCTGGGAGAACATTCTTTCACCCGAAGCTCTCAATCTTCACTCGACAGGACGCAACTAAAACTGCGGTCATCGGATCGTCCAACCTGACTGGAGGAGGATTGAGCACAAACTATGAAACCAATGTCTTCCTTGATGACCGAAAGGTCGTGATACAGCTCCTTGAGTACTTTGATGAACACTTTCTAGGAGCGCACTCCAGACCGGTTAGTCAGCGTTGGCTGGATCAGTATCGCCAACTCTGGACTGAACGCAAAAAGGCTGAACAAGACCAGCGAAAACTGCGTGAGAAAGCTGCGCGAATAGGAGGTCTACCAGCGAATATTCCCAAACAAATCCAGGGCCACGTCTTTGCTTTCACGGGCGCGATTGCCGGTTGGCCTCGCAAGCGGAAGCTGTATCCTCGAGTGGAAAGACTTGGAGGCCGCATTGTGAAAAAGGCAGGCGCTATGGGGTCCGTGCAGTGTCTCGTTCACGCCGAAATATTGGGTGGTCGAAAGAGCACACAAAAGCTTGAGGTCGCACATCGGAAGAAAATCCCTATCATTACTGAGGAGCAGTTCTTCAAACTGGCGCGGCTCAAGTAAATGGGAAATAAGTTTCAATTGACGAAGACGACAAGTACGGCATTGCTTTTGTCGACGACAATTTTCAACGCATCAGAATTTAGCTTTCCGGCGGCACGATATACCGTCCCCAGCCCGAGCTTCAAACGGCTCGAAACCGCGCGCCAAGAAAGTCCCTGCCCACGAAGTGCAACCACTTTTGAAGAATCGACTTCCTGCCGCGGGCGCCCGATCCGCTTGCCTTTGGCCCTGGCGTTGCGAAGCCCGGCTCTTACTCGTTCTTGAATTAGCGCTCTCTCGAATTCAGCCATGGCGCCGATAATCTGAAACATCAGCCGGCCTGACGGTGTGCTCAGATCCAGATTGTCACGAAAACTAATGAAAGCAATTCCGTAGGCGCTCAAGTCGGCAAGAGAGTTGACCAAATGTTTGAGGCTGCGTCCGAAGCGGTCAATCTTCCAAACCAGCACAGCATCGAATCTGCATCGCTGTGCATCAGACATGAGCCGATTGAGTGCCGGGCGGGACTCCTTGGAGCCCGAGACACCTTGATCGACGTACTCCTCATGAATGCTCAAACCGCGGCGAATGGCATACTCCCTCAATTCTGAAAGCTGCATTTCTGGGTCTTGTTGGCCGTGGAGAGTGGATACACGCGCATAAAGAGCGACGCACTGTATTGGCCTGTTGTGAGAAAACCCGGATGAAAACTTTTGGCTCTTAGCCATTAGCCCCTCCTTGTGAGTGCGATATTGATCGTATCTTCTTGCCAGCCGGCTTCCGCTTTGCGACGGCGTGCTTGACCCTTGATTGACCGCTAGCGTCTTTCTTCCTTCGAGCGCGGTGCTTCTTCCTTTGCCTCGCAAGTTCTTGCCGGCGCTCTTCGGCCTGAATGAAGACGTCGTCGGGATCTCGGAGCTCCTTTTCGCGTGCCGAGCGCACCTTGCCGAACCTAAACATGTCATGTGATTCAATTCCGTCCATGATCTCCACCACATCCTGATTGATCTCGGCCTGCAACTCCTGGGCGTAGGACTGATAAAGCCTTGTGAACTTCGCGGTAAACACGCCGTATTCCCGCAGCGTAGCGCAGTGTTCGACGATATTGGCAAATGAGAGATTAAGGCGGTAGATGGTGTGATAAATGCGCAGTTTACCGGCGGCGTCGCGGTCAGCCACGGGTGCCTCCAGCGTAGATGCTCCGGGTGTCGGCTTGTGTTCGCTCGGGAGAGGTGGAAACGCCAATGCCCGCGTTGTCGTCTTCTACCCCCAGGAGCCACAAAAGAACATCGAACAGCAGGTCTAAAAGAACATTAAAGAACCTGGATTTCATAGCGTGGAAATGATCTCACAATTTGATTATGATAATCAAATATATAGTTATCACATTCAGTTTCTTGGGGTTATGAGCGCCTCCGTGTTACGGTCGCTTCGTGATCACTGGAAGACAGTTGCGCGCCGCACGGGTGTTGCTCGGCTGGGAACAAATCGAACTGGCGAAGCGCTCGCGCGTCGCCATCGGCACTATTCGCCGTATGGAATCTTTCAGCGGCCAAATCGGCTCGCGCACCTCTACACTCTCCCAAGTCCAGCAAGCGCTGGAAAAAGCAGGAATCCAGTTCCTCAATGACGAGAGTCCGGGAGTACGCATCCGGAAGAAGTAACATCCGATTGGAGACACGCTTAAGATGGACCGTTGTCGACAGCGACCGTATCGGGTACTAAGAATGGAAACCATGCTTCGGATCTTCTTAACGGCGTTTCGAAAGGGTTCCGAAAGCGCCGCAAATTGTTGATGTCTAAGACCCAGAAGTCGATTTACCGAGCATGTGCCAAAATATGCTTTCAAACCCATCGACATTGCCCCATTCCTTGGCCTAAGACTCAGAAAATCTCAGCGGTCGAAGCAATAAAGGTCACGGTTCCTATTCTTCTCACCCGTTTGGCATCTCCTTGAGGCTGTTTTTTTCACAGCATTAGCGGATCAGCGCGAGCCGAATCCGCTTATCATTGATTATCAACAATCACGCTCGACGCTTGGCCGGAGGCTCCTCCCAATCCTCGCTTAGCAACTCTAACTCTATATGGCTGACCAGGAATTCGAGCGCATAGTCCAGGAAGGAATGGCTGCGCTCAAAAAATCGCGAGAGCGTCTCAAAGCCGACTGGGATAAACCCCGCGATTGGGAAGAAATCACGCCAGAGCCTCTGAAGCCCGCTGTTATGCATATCCGCCGAGAGTTTGAAACGGCTGCATGGCAGCTGTCTGAGCAGGTGGAGTGCGTTTGCTATCTGTGCCTTCATCCCGAACTTACCACCTCACCGACTTACAAAGGCGGTCCCAATTTGATACAGGCGGACCTTCGGGAGACCTGGCACCTGCAGTTCGAGGACATGACAGAATCCGAGCGCTTCGCCCATTGGACTAAGCAATATGGCGAGCTGTTGAAGAAAAATGTAGCCGTGCCATTAAATGCATTTCTAAAAATTGGTTTAGCTCAGGAAAGCCAGCTCCCACTTCCAGCGGTGGAATGGGCCAAAACTCTCACGCGAGGATTGCTGTTTTCGCTTCGATGGACTGTCCCGCACCTAATCAAAAAAATGTGTGATGAACAGGAAAATAAACTGGATCTCGATGTCAGCACTTTTGACGCGTGGTGTGCATGGGTTTATTGGCGCGCTCCCGCATTCGTCTATATGCAGCCATCGGGTAATGCTCCTTATAAACGCCGCAACGGCGTGGCAGAGGGCGGACGATGCGGAGTTTACTGAGCAATTGCTGCGGGGTCTTACAGGTAAGATGCTGGATCCCGCATGGTTCAATGTGGACAAATTGGCTGGAGAGGCACACGTCGGTTTGGCGTCGCTTCCAACGGTCGAGTTCTCCGAAATTCGCGAGGAATTTCAAGCATCAGAACTGAAACAAAGTACGGGCCATAGTGATTCGCTGCCCGTTAAACAAGACTCGACCAATGAACCACCTCTCAGAATTGACCATCCAACCGCGTCGCCACCAAGCCTTGTCTTAGTGGCTGCACAAAGGGAAGCGGATCAGGCACGCGAAAGAATACGGCACTTCGAGGCAAAGATAGCCGCGCTTGAAACGAAAATTACTGCCTTCCAGCAATCACTTACGCAAGCAATCGTGCAAGGCACATCCACGTTCCGGCCTAGAGACATAGATAAGGCAATTGACAGGTTGCACAACGACAAAAAGGAACTCGAATTTAGAAGGGACGACTGGCAACTGAATTTGACCACTGCTTTAAGCCGTCTGGCAACCGTCACTCAGCAGGAAGTTCCTCCAAAATCTGTCATCAGTGAGATTCACGGGCTTACGGTCGCACAGAAAATTCATGAAGCACAAATTTCCCGTGACGTAACTGCGACCAATCCTAACCCGAGTTCGTCATCAGTAACCCTCTCGGGTGAGACCACGATTGATAGAAGTGAAATCCAGTCCAGTCGTACAATCAAAGCAAAACTGCAGGCTAAGACGGCCGATTTATCCAAGTACATCGACGGAGCGGCACTCACGGACCGGCAGCGCGAGTGTTTTTCCCTTAAATTTGAATACGGCCTGAGGGTGAGTGCAATTGTTAAGCGCCTGGGGCTAAGTCGCAAGACAGTTGATGAACATATTGCAGCAGCTAAGCGAAGAATTGGATGGTCTCAAATAAACGAGAAACGAAAAGCAAATAGCGCCCGAGTCACTCCTAACGAGTGATACGACCCTCATTTCTGATCTCCACCCCTCATTTTTTAATGTGCCACCCCTCATTTTGGCTAACCCAATAAGGGGCTCAGAAAAAATATTTGCCATGAATTCAACCTTTTAGCACCCCGCACTACCCCGCATGCGGGGACTAAGGGTGAGAGCTCGCAGCAACCGCAGTGGCCCCTTGCCTCCATGCTTGCCCGCGAAGCGACAAGGACAACCATCGTGACGAAATTGATCGGGACGAAGGAAGCAGCCGAGATTCTGGGGACAACCGAGGGAACCCTGAAGAGCTGGCGTTCGCGCGGACTGGGGCCGAAATGGGTCAAGCTCGGGGCGGCGGTGAGGTATGATGTCGAGGAGCTTCTTGACTTCATCAAGAGGAACACCCGCGTACCTTCCGTGCGAGCGCTCGTGGAGGAGCGTCGTGGAACTCTTTAAGAGGAAGAACTCAAAATGCTGGTGGTACGACTTCGCCGTCCGCGGAGAGCGGTATCGCGGATCAACCAAAGAGACCAACAAAACTGCCGCCCAGGCCAAAGCGGCACGATTATTAACCGACATCGCTGAAAGCAGGAACCTTCATTGTGGCAAGAAGGCACCAGTGCTTTCAGACTTTGCTGATCGCTTCCTGGCTTATCTGATGAATGCTAAATTGGCGGATAATTCCAAGAGGTATCTGCGATGCGGATGGAAGCTGCTGGAGCAAACGAGAATCATCGGAATGCGCATGAGCAACATACGGACGGAAGACATTGACGCACTGACGTTTCCGGGTTCAGCATACAACGTTAACTGTGCGCTCAAGACCTTGCGACGTATGTTGAATCTGGCGCATGAATGGGGGCTGATCGGTGGAGTGCCAAGAATCAGATTGATGAAAGAGCTCGGTCGTTCAATACGTTTGGACGAAGAGGCGGAGCGCAAACTCCTGGCGTATGCTCGCCAGCCCCTGCGCGACGTGATCATTCTGATGCGAGACACTGGCATGCGTAACCGGAAAGAGCTGTTTCGTATGCGCATAGAGAACCTGGACTGGAACACCCGTACGATCTTCGTTCCAGATAGCAAGACCCCCACCGGAAGGCGTTACATTCCCATGAGTGATCGCGTTCTGGATCTGCTCATGATCCGCTGCGGTGAGCGACGCGAGGGATGGGTATTTCCAGCGAACTCTGCAGCAGGGCACCTCACTACACTGGACAAGCAATTTCGAGAGGTCCGGAAAGCAGCGGGCCTTCCGAAGAATCTCGTGCTCTATTCTGCCCGGCATGATTTCGGAACCCGCGTCTTGCAGAAGACAGGGAACCTCGCGGCAGTTATGAGGGTTATGGGGCATTCCGATCCGCGGATTGCAATGCATTATCAGCATCCTGATCTGGAAGTCATCAGACAGGGATTGAATGTAGGGAGTAGTGACGCCAGAGTGCAGTAAGAGCTTTAAGGCACATTTTGCGGCACAGTAACAGAAGAGTAACTAAACTTTAACGCGGTAAATGATTGATTTAATGGTGCGCCCGGAGAGATTCGAACTCCCGGCCTGTTGCTTCGGAGGCAACCGCTCTATCCAGCTGAGCTACGGGCGCACGTGATGGGACTCAGATAGGGTATCATTTCCGCTTGCGAACGCGAAGCACGGCGTGTCGTCTGCCTGCCAAACTGAGAGTCGGATCAAGGTCGCAATGTTGCCGCGTAATGTCCCGAAGGTAAGCGCAAATTTCGCGCTCTTTATTTTTATCGCTTGCCACTTTGATGACAGACTTCTACTATCGTCTGTCCCCCTATGAGCCAATCTTCATCAATGCAAACCATATCGATCCCAACCATGCTGCCGATTCAAACCATTGCTGCCAAGCTGAACCTGCCTGAAGAATATTTTGAACCCATTGGACGCCACGGTGCCAAGCTGAAGCTGGATATTCTTGGTGATCCGGCTTTCCCGCGCCGAGGCAAGCTGATTCTGGTGACTGCGACCACGCCCACGGCGTCCGGTGAAGGGAAGACCGTGACCTCCATTGGGCTCACGCAGGGGCTGGAGCGCATTGGGAAAAGGGCGATCATCACTTCGCGCGAGCCTTCTCTGGGGCCGGTGTTTGGCATGAAAGGCGGCGCCGCGGGTGGAGGAAAATCGCAGATTGAGCCCAGCCAGAAAATCAATCTTCATTTCCATGGGGATTTCCATGCCATCACCACGGCCCATAATTTGCTCGCCGCGTTGATTGATGCGCACGTGTTTCACGGCAACGATCTTGACCTGGACATCAACCAGATTACATGGCCGCGCGCCATGGATATGAATGACCGCGCGCTGCGCCGCATTACCATCGATATCGGCGAGAAAAAAGGCGCGCTTACGCGCAACAGCGGATTTGTGATCACCGCCGCTTCAGAGGTCATGGCTATTATGGCGCTGGCCAGCGGCTTTGAAGATTTGCGCCGACGGCTGAATGCGATTGTGGTGGGAGTAACGCGGGCGGGCAAACCGGTGCGCGCCGCCGATCTTGGCGCGACGGGCGCGATGATGGCATTGCTGAGTGAAGCGATCATGCCCAACCTTGCCCAAACAACAGAAGGCACTCCCGCCATGGTGCACACGGGGCCGTTTGGCAACATTGCGCACGGAACCAGCAGCGTGATCTCCCACAATATGGGAATCCGGCTGGCGGATTACGTGGTGAATGAAGCCGGCTTTGCCGCTGATCTGGGCGCGGAAAAATATTTTGATATTGTGATGCGCTCGTCGGGGATTGCTCCCGCGTGCGCGGTGCTGGTGACCACTGTCCAGAGCCTGCGCAATCAGGGCGAAGGCGATCTGGACCGCGGCGCGCCTAATCTGGTCCGCCACATTCAGAATCTCAAGCAATTTGGCGTGCCGACCGTGGTGGCCATCAATCGGTTTCCAACCGATACTGAAGCAGATCTAAATCGGCTGGCGGAGTATTGCGCGCAGCAGGGCGCGGTCAGCGCTTTGAGTGAGGCTTTTACGAAAGGCGGAGATGGCGCGGCTGCCCTAGCGCAAAAAGTGGTGGAGACGATCGACAAGAACCCCAGCCCTAACGTGCAGCCCATTTACAGCCTTGAAGAATCACTGGAGAACAAGATTGCCAGCGTCGCCACAAAAATATATGGTGCGGCAGGAGTTTCGCTGAGCGATAAGGCTCGTGCTAAATTGCAGCAATTCAGTGATTGGGGATTTGCCGGGCTGCCCGTTTGCATCGCCAAGACGCAATATTCGTTTTCCGATAATCCCAAGCTTCTGGGCGCTCCCACTGGATGGACGCTCAATATCACTGACGCATCTCTTTCGGCGGGGGCCGGTTTTGTTGTGGCGATCGCGGGGAACATGATGCTGATGCCGGGTTTGCCGAAAGTCTCTCGCGCCGGGAGCATTGACGTGAATGCACAAGGCGAGATCATCGGCGTCTAGTCGCTGGAACACTGTTGGCGGCTGATGATAGCGGGAACCAGATCAGGATCGCTTCCGTATAAATTCTTAGAGGCGCTTATGTTTACCTTTTTGCTTTGGTGCATCCTGCTGGTAATCTGCTGGCCACTGGCCCTGCTGGCATTGGTGCTTTATCCCCTGGTATGGCTGGTGCTCTTGCCATTCCGGATTGTTGGCATCGCCGTGGGCGGAGTCCTGGAACTGGTGAGAGGGATTATCTTTCTGCCAGCAAGAATTTTGCGCGGAAGAGTTCGCGCTTAGAGAGGGCGGCCCAGAGATTAGTACGATGTTTCCGTGTGCGAAACCACTTTCAACGGCCTGTTGCCCATGGCAGCGTCAATGGCCTGGCAGCTATAGGAAACGGTAAATGCTGGAGTTCCTCCAGCGTTGGTATTGCTGTTGGTTAAAACGAATTGCGTTGTTGCCTGCAGCATCAAGGCTCCATTAATGGATCCCGTAGCTCCTGAGCTAATGAGGAACTGGCCCGATGGAGATGATGATGATGAGCGCACCATCACAATTCCAGTCCATTGCAAGTTGGAGGTAGAGTTCATTTCAAAATCGTTCGGTACTTGCAGGATGCCGAAACCAGTCAGGTTCGTGCTCAGTTTCAGGCTGCTGTCGGTGATGATCAGCACCGCAGGCTGAGCCAATGAGCCATAGGCCTGTTTTGGGTCAAGACTCGTTGATGCAAGCTCAAAGTAATTGGAGCCGGACGCCTTACGGGCATCAATATAGTCGAGGACTGCCTGGTTCTCATCCGCCACAATAGTTGGAGTCTGGGATTGATAGACTGCGGCGTCGCCTGAGTTCCCGGGGTTACCGGCAAAAAGCGGGGGCAGATTAAGCGTCAACAACGAAAGATCAAGGTTTGTGTAACAACTCTGTGTCGCTGTGCTGCAGTCGCCTGTAGGTGTCGGCGTGGGTGTGGGGACGGGAGTAGGCGTGGGTGTTGGAGTCGGAGTCGGATTCTTGTGGTCATCATTACCCTTGCCACTGTTGTTGCTGCTGGTCGAAGTAGACGTTGGAGTCGGAGCGGGTATTGGTGTTGGTGTGGGCGTTGCCGCCGGCGCCTGCACTGTGGTCGGCGGAGCAGTGGTGAATTGAGGGAGCGCGCCTGTTCCCCGCACCCATGCCAACAGTGGCGTGCAACGGTTGCTAGCCGATACGCTGCTTCCGTCGGCATTACAGAAGTTGTTGGCGTGATCGACAAGAGCGGATCGCAGGTTATTCAGGCCGGTTTGCAAAGATGTTGTGCCTTGGGGAGTATTCGAGGCCAGCGCCGCCACTGGCGAACAAGCGGTCGAAGGTGCTCCGGCAACCGCGTGAACTCCGCCATCGATGCTGATGGCCGGAACCAGCGTGTCATTAGAACTTGTGGGAGAAGTTGCAGGAAGGATAAAGGCCGCAGAAATGGGAGTGGAGCTGGTAGAACTCCCAACTTCTACCGTGACCGCAGCGGGCGGACGAATCGATGAGCCCACCACCTCTGCACGCAACAGATTTCGCGTGCCTTGTGCCGTAGCCAAGGAAGTGAGCATGTAAACCGGCTGCATTCCGTTGGCATCGCACTGCGGACTGGCACCGCCAGGAGAGAGCTGTTCGGTTTCGCCGTCCCAGCAAACGCGCGTGTCCAGTGTTGTGGGATCGCCTTTCTGGTCGACAAAGTAGGGCGCGGCAATCCGGTTCGTCTTCACATTGATGCGCACCCACTTGTAGCCCAATGGCAGGCCGGTTGGAGTGGCGGCTGGCGCGGCATTTTGCAAAGCCATCCAGTTGGCCGTACTTGGAACCGCCGAGCATCTGGAATCGCGAATGGTTACGCCGGAGTTGTAATCATGGCAGAGCTGGACGTCAAAGTACGGGCTGGTCGGATCAGTAGGGTCAACCGTCTCGCCAGCCTTGGGATTGATCACATATAACACGCCATTGGAATTCCCGGCAATATTTGTAGGAAGTTTGTCGGCCAGACCGTTCGGAAAAATAGGGGAAGTAGAAGGATAGCTGATCCTGTCCCGTACTTCTTCCAGACCGGAGTGGGCTGCGTAATAAGAGCGCAGGTTGCCGCCATAGTTAGAGTCAATGCGTGTCTCAGTGTTGGAAGACAGGACCATGCAGAGGCCAATGCCAGAAAGCAGCAAGAGCGCGAACAAGGCCAGCATCAGGGCCATTCCCCGCTCGTCCCGCTTCATCATTCTGGACATGATCTTTGCCATTTTAGTAATCCAACCTCGAACTTGCCGACATTGATGTGCGCAGATAATTGCCCGTCTGCGGATCGCGCTGGTTTGTAAGCAAGCTGACGTTAATCTTTATGGTTTTAATTGAGCTAATCAACGCTTGTCCTGACGGAGTTGTTGCGCCTGATGGCGTGGAGAGATCTACACCGTTTCCGATTGAAACGGGATTTCCGTTCTGGTCGTAATACGAGAAAAGGTCTTCACCGGATTGGCCTGCCCCAGTACCGGGAGGAAATACCTGTTGTGTTTCGGTGTAAAGCGGATTGATCCCCTGGCTTAATGAGCCGAAATCGGTCTTTGCCTGGGCGCTTCTGCGGATGCATGGGCAATTGGGATCGTTGGGATCGCTTGCCACATAGGTGATGTCCACGCTTTCAACCGCGCCGTCGTTGTTAACGTCACCTTCCATCAGGATTTCGGTCGGCGAAACCCTTATCAGTCCGTACGCCACTAGTGAAGGATGCGCCACGTTCGAGTACATGCCGGGTCCGGGATATCCTGCCATGTGCAAGTCGCGTACGGTCTGATTCAGAAAGTCCCGCGATTGCTGGGTCAGATCAACATTCACGGCTTGTGAAGCTGCTTTTTTCTGCATCGAGTTAATCTGCTCAAATACCGCTCCGGTCACTATAACCAGAATCGCCAAGCTAACCAGCAGCTCTATCAGGGTAAAACCTGCTATTTTCCTGTTTTTTGGGTTAGTCCTGACCATCAAACGGGGGGAGCGCGACATCATCAGAAGTTCCCCCTTAATTGATGGAGCGTATAAGGCAGAATCAACTGAGTTGCTCCGGCTGTGACCAGCGGCTTGGCGCTCACCGTAACCAACTGCGTAGCCGGGGTTGGGCCGGGATCAATTCGCCAGCGGACGTCATATCCAACGTTCCCGCCGTTCGAGCACGTGGAATAAACCATTGAGTAATTGGCGACAATTGGCTTCGAGAAATCGATGGTTCCCGAAAAAGCTCCACTATCAATCAGGGCAGGGCTGCCACCCGCGGCAGGCACGGCCGTCTCAATGGTGTGCGGCGTCCCTGCGCAATCCGTGAGCGTGGTTTGGGTATTCCCAGCGGCTGCTGGAATGGCCGCAATCTTTTCCATGGTGCTTTGTGCCAGAAGGATAGCCGTAGAATGCAACTTGGATCGCCCATCGTTTGCGGTCGCCACCGCGATTACAGCGATGCCGCCCAACAGCCCTACCACCAGAACGACCGTGGCGATCATCACTTCAATAAGGCTGAATCCGCGCGTCATGTTTTTCGTTGTGGCCCTTCGAGTTTGGCGATCCGTATCCATATAGTGTCTTAAAGCCACGTACCGTTTCCGTTCCCAGACGGAATAAATGTCCACGTCTTCACCCTGCCCGTGGAGCTTACGGTGACGGCTGCATACATTACGTCTCCGTTCCCGCGGAAAAATTGCAGGTACTGCACCCAGCCTATCGCTATGCAGGTAGCAGCCGAGCTTTGCTGGCATGGCAAACCAACAGCGTTCCAAGTGAGGCCATTGCCCGGTGCGCTCGAGTGTTCCGTGTCAATTGCCTGGTAGTTCAATTGAGCAGGGCCCAGCGGAACCGGCACCCCAAGGTTGCTTACCCTAAGTTGCCCAGGAAAGGTGGTCACCGGGTCTCCGGCGCTGCAAGTTCCGTCTCGGTCAAGGTCTATGCAGATTTGTGCAGGCGAAATTCCGGGCGGAGAGATGAGCACCTGATACGAAGTATCATTTTGGGTAGCGCGGATGCGCGCGTCCTGGTAAGCAGCTGCCAGTGCCTGGGCAGAACCTTTGATCCGGGAAGCATCAATGGCCCGGGTGAGGTTCGGAATGGCCATGCCAGCCACGGCGAGAATGATTGCGACCACAACAATCATTTCTGTCAGAGTGAAGCCTGATTGCAAGGCGAAACTTGTCCTCGATTTGGCCATTGACTTCACGATCCGAGTACCTTCCCCTTCACAGCCACTTACGCAAAAACTTCACTTTACGTCGTCCCTGATTTAAGCAACTCAACACATGAAGAGTTCGGCAACTTTAGCGTGGCGCGCCCAAAGTTGCTGTGTGCCCAGATGACTTGTGTGAGTGTACTTTTGTACCGACATATAGTATCCCAGTCAGGAACACTGCTTTGAAAAAATGGATGTAAGTTGCTGGAATTAAAGCGATTATTTTTATTTTTAGCGTGTCAAAAAAGTGCAATTAATTTCCGAATTTAGACACTGACCGTGCGTCACATGGTGCTGTGACCTAATGGCCAGTGTCCTTAGGGACAATGTCCATGATTGCCCGCAGAGGCGAAAGATATGCGAGTTCCTGTGGGAACATCTGTAAGAAACATTTCGCCTTTTATTCGGTACACTTTCTGCTGCTTGCACGGATGAACCGGCGAGTTCACCAGGGCGGTGGGCATCCGGTGCAACAGCTTGCGAGCTCGTCGGACAAGCTAGCGGTCCATCTCATATGCGGTCTTCAGCCATTTCTTCACTTCGCGATCGATGCCTTTCAGTGACGTGATCTCAATCCGGTGGGTGATGCGGTCTTTTTTTGCCAGACCTCCGGTATCGATGAGCCGTTTTGGAACTTTGGTGTCCTTGAGCGCCAGTCCCAGATCGATGCGGGTGCGCGTTGTAGGTTTGATCTGCGCGAAAACGTGTTTGCGGTAGAGCGGCACAATCGTCTTGCCTGGACAGACTTTTACGTCCTTGCCCAGGCTGCGTCCTAGTGACAGGAGTTCGTTATAAATCGGCAGCAGAGATTCTTTGTCACCAGAGAACATGTTCTGTATAAACTCTTCCGCTTGCCGCAGGTAAGTCTCAGGATTTCCGTCATCGCCTTTTCCCACGGAATGCTCGGCGATCCACCCTGCATAATTCATTCCCAGGCCGTGCTCTGCCTTGAGCCATGCGCGACGATCTTTCTCTGTGGCGGGGCCGCTCTTTTGCGCCAGCTTGATCCATTGTTCCAGCGTCCGGCCAGTTTTCTGCTTCAAAGCAGCGAGCGAGCTCTGGTACATGCCAAGACTGGGGTGGACGTCATAAATGGAACTCGCAACTTTCTTTGTGGAGGGCATGGTCATCTCCGGTGGAGCAGTTTACTACCATCTGAGCGGTCATTCGAAACGGAAGCCGAATATCTTCAACTATTTACATCGTAATGCGAATAAGTTGCGATTTTTTGTCACCAAAAACGCTCCTGCTAACTCAATGCTATCGAAGAGCTTTTCCGGGAGCCTTCTAAAAACCCTGAACAGTAGAGGCGTAATTCCGTGAAAAAGATCAGACTCCCTCTCATGATCGCCCTGGCGCTTATTGGCGCTTTTACTCTTTATTCTGAACAAAAGCATCAGTCGCTTGCCCAGCAGGGCAAAAATATTTTCCGCAATGACACCTTTGGCGACCAGGACTTCTGGGGCGGCGCGCTCCAGTTGCATAAGGCCATTGAAGGCGCGCAGCATGGCGGCGTTGGACCGGGTGTGTCTCCGGCCACGGCGCTGGCCGTCGGGCTCAAAGTTGATCAGGACGCGCTTCCGCCGGCATTGGTCCAACAGATCTCGGCGGGAAAAGTTGATCTCAATGATCCGGCTGTGACCCTGGCATTGCTTAAATTGAATGCCGTGATTGGCGTTACCGGATTTTTCAATCCCGACGGCACTCTGAAATCCATGGGCATACAGTGCGCGCTCTGCCATTCTACGGTGGACAATGCATTTGCTCCAGGCATTGGCCATCGCCTGGACGGCTGGGCCAACCGTGACTTGAACGTCGGCGCGATTGTCGGCCTTTCTCCAAATCTCCAGCCTGTTGCCGATGTTCTGGGCGTGGACGTCGCAACCGTCAAGACTGTCCTTGCTAGCTGGGGGCCGGGCAAGTTTGACGCAGAGCTGTTCATGGACGGAAAAGCGTTTCGTCCCGACGGCAAATCCGCCGCGACCCTGATTCCTCCTGCGTTTGGGCTTGCGGGCGTGAACCTGCATACCTATACCGGATGGGGTTCTGTACCGTACTGGAACGCATTCGTCGCCAATCTTGAAATGCACGGCAAAGGCAATTTCTTTGATCCGCGGCTGGACGATCCCGCGAAATTCCCCATAGCCGCCAAGAATGGTTTCGGGCACGTAACCAATGCCGACGACCAGATCACGTCCAAGCTGGCGGCACTGCATTTCTATCAGCTCTCTCTGCCTGCTCCGCCGCCGCCGAAAGGTAGCTTTGATCATGCGGCTGCCGCGCGCGGCAAAGAAGTTTTCAACGGCAAAGGCCAGTGCAGCAGTTGCCATGTCGAGCCGCTGACGACTGAGTCGGGATGGAACATGCACCTGGCTTCCGATGTCTGCGTGGACGATTTCCAGGCCATGCGTGCGCCTGACGGACGCTACCGCACTACTCCGCTCAATGCCCTGTGGACACATACCAAAGGCGGCTTCTATCACGATGGCCGCTTTGCCACCTTGCTGGATGTTGTGGATCACTATGACTCCTGCAAGAGCCTCGGCCTCAGCGCCGCTGAAAAGAGCGATCTTGTTGAATATCTGAAGTCCCTGCCTGACCACGATCACGACGGAAATCACGACGGAGACTGAGATCAATGTTTGATTTGAGGAGCGGAGCAAATTCCGCTCCTCGTTTTTCTTTTTGGAAGCACCGGTAACTTCGCTATACTGCTGCGATCATGCCAGCCGCAACACCCGCAAAAACGAAACTTGCAAAAAAGAAATCGGCAGCCGCGCCCAGCAAGACCGCTAAGCCGGACTTCGCCACCGTCTTCACCGCTCTGCGCAAGGACGTGCTTGAGCCCTTTCTCAGTGAAATCCGCGTACAGACAGATAAGCCCGGAAACTACCACACGGAAATTCCTGGCATGTTCCATCGCGGCAAGCCGCTGTATTTTGCCGGCCTGCGGACCGGCAAGAACTACGTGAGCTTTCATCTGCTGCCCGTTTACAGCGCGCCAGAACTGCTCAAGGGCATGTCGCCGGCCCTGAAGAAACGTATGCAGGGCAAGGCTTGCTTCAACTTCACCACAGTAGACGAGGCCTGCTTCGCCGAACTCAGCCGCCTCACCGCTGCGGGTCTTAAACTATTCAAGAGCCAAAAGTTTCTAAAAATGCTCAAAAGCTTGCAGTAACTGCTATGTGCAAGATTAAAGCTCGTGTGTAGCACTTGCTGGCCCATGGGCGTTCGGTGCCTCTGTTGTGAGCGGATCATGTTGTTGTATGATGTCGCCACTTGCAACGCGTTTCACCATCCCCTTTTACTTTAGGTGCCGACGCTACCGGGCTCAAGTTCTGCCAGAAACAAGAGTGATTGCATTCTGCTATGCCTCAGCAAAAAATTGCGGCGGGGGCCCAGTCGGACGGAGCGGGCCCGAAAAGCCGCCAGCTTCTTCGCGAATTGCGGAGCCTTGCGCTCTTTGCGGTAGCTTATCTGGCTTCTTACGGCATTTCCAGATTCTTTGCCCAAAGGACAGGAACCCGATTGTGGCTTCCTGATGCCGTTCTTCTTTGCACTCTTCTGCTGGTTCCCAGGAAGAAGTGGTGGCTCTATGTGCTGATGAGCACGCCGATTCGGTTTGTTCCGGCAGTGCGCGCCCCGATTGGCGCCTGGTTTTTATGGTTGACGTGGACCAATGATGTAGCCAAGGGACTGCTAACTGCACATTTCCTGCAATATGCAATTGGAAATCCCATCCGGCTAAATACGGTGCGACGATACGCCGCCTATTTGGGTATTGCGGTGCTGCTGGCTCCAATGCTTTCAGGCCTTTTCGGCGGTTTACTCCGTCATCTTGCATTGGGGCATCCTTTCTGGCCGGCCTTCGGCCAATGGTCTCTTGGTGACGCGCTCGCGAACCTTGTCGTCACGCCCACACTCTTGCTGTGGTTATCCCGGGAATACCGAGGGATGCGTCCACGTTTGCTTGAGGCCATTGTGTGGGGAATCGGCTTTGCCTGTTGCCTTTGTTATGCGGTGCTGTTCGATGGATCGGTCCTTGCTATTTATGCTCCGTTTCCATTCCTGGTCTGGGCTGCCCTCCGGCTTGGAACCATTGGCGCCTCAAGCGGGCTCTTCTTGACAACAGTGTTCCTGATCCTCGGTATGTCGCGGCATAAAGGTCCATTTTTCTATCTGATCGCGCACGACATGCATTTTCTGCAGTTGTTCCTCGCCGAGCTCGCCTTGCCCATCATGTTTGTGGCGATCCTCTTTGAAGAACGTCAACAGGCGGAAGCTCGTCTTTTGGAAAGCCAGGAAGAACTCAATCAAAATTACAATCGCATTCGCGACCTTACCGGCAGGCTCATCCACAGCCAGGAAGAGGAACGCAGCCGGATCGCACGCGAACTCCACGACGGTCTTACCCAGCAGTTCACCTTGCTGGCCCTTGGCCTGGACCGCCTGGAATCGTTGTCGGCGGATCAGTTGGCGCTGGCTCATGGAGAGGTTGTCCAATTGAGGCGCCAGACCGATGAGGTCGCAGTAGCCGTGCGGGATGTTGCGCGCCAATTGCATTCAACCATTTTGCAGCATCTGGGTCTTCCGAATGCCCTGAAAGCACTGTGCAGTACATTTTCACAGCAATACCAGATTGCTGTGAATCTGGAAACTGAACCGCTTGAGGACTTGGGAGATGACATCAGTTTGTGCCTCTTTCGAGTAACGCAGGAAGCGCTGAATAATGCTGCGACGCACGGACGCGCCAAAACGATCACCGTCAAGCTGACGCGCAATGCCGGCCTCCTCCGCCTTCGCATTCAGGATACGGGCGTTGGATTTGATCCTGGCGCAACGCGTGATGGCCTGGGGCTGGTGAGCATGCGGGAACGATTACGCATGGTCGGAGGTAAACTCGCCGTACGCTCTTCACCGAACCAAGGTACCGTAGTGGAAGCAGTCGTCGATTCTTCCGGACATAATCTGTAGAGCCGTGCCCTCCTGCATTGCTATTCCATTTGCTGGCTGATGTTGCGCCGCAATAAGATCACTTTATGGAAATTGCCATCAATCGCGAACCTTCCGCTCTCTGGGACAATGACTACTGGGAAAAAGTCCGCCAGCGCACGTTAAAAGTCATCGCCTGCATTCCTCCGGAAAAATTTGACTGGGGTTATGCCGATGGCAAATTCAGCTTTGCCGATATCATCCGCCACCTGGCCACCATTGAGCGTTATATGTATGCGGAGAACGTTCAACTAAAGCCCAGTCGCTATCCCGGCCACGCTCCTGAACTCGCCGACGGCCCGGAAAACGTCTTAGCGTTTTTCAACCGCCTGCATCAGGAGTCCATCGCCATCTTCAGCCGCCTCTCCCCTGAAGATCTGCAGAAGAAGTGCGTCACTCCCGGCGGAACTCCCATTTTGGTTTGGAAGTGGCTGCGCGCCATGGTGGAGCATGAAGTCCATCATCGCTCGCAGATCTACACTTACCTGGGCATGCTGGGAATTCCCACACCTCCCATTTACGGGCTGACTTCAGAAGAAGTTCGGGAGCGCAGCCGATAAATCAGGTGAGCGCGCGTGCTCGGGTTATTTTCTGAAATCCGCGTTGATCCCGCGCAAATCCGCGGTATCCTTTTTCGCTAATTACCATGCCGATTGCCTATCTCACGATTGAACTGCGTATTGAAGGCGCGCACTCGCTCAAAGATAAGCGCCAGGTCGTTCGCAGCCTGAAAGACCGCCTGCGGAATTCTTTCAATATTTCGATTGCTGAAATTGACGTCACCGATCTCTGGCAGCGCGCAACCCTCGGCGTCGTCAGCATCTCCCCTTCGCGCGACTACCTTGAAGGCCTGATGCGCAACGTGGAGCAGGCCGCCACGCGCCAAGCCAACAATCTTGGAGCTGAAGTCGTCGACTCATTTATGGATTATCTGGAGCAATGACTATCTGGAGCAGTGAATCGCACGCCCAGACTTTCTCACTCAGCGATGCTCATGTAGCACAGCCTCCCTCGGCTGTGTTCTTTCTCCGCGCCTCCGCGTCTGGGTACATACGTGGTGAGATTTTGCTTCCCCTCACCGGATCGCGCGATCTTTTTCTTGATCCGCTTATCCGTATTTAATCAAGCGCTAAGATCTTGCTTTTCCGATCACCGGATCACGCGCGATCACCGGATCACCCGATCTTTTCCCGACACGTGTTATCCGTCTTCATCAGTGGTAAGGTTTTGATCTAGCCGCGACGCTTCTCAAGTTGCTCAACTACGCTATCCATATCAGGATAGCCAGCGCCAAAGCTTCTGGTGAGCCAGTTGCCTCCGCGCTCCACCACTGTCTGGCCATTGGCCAGCACTTCAAACTGTCCGGTCTTTCCCGGCGTAACCACGGCGTCGATACCAAGCCGCTCTTTAATCAGGGCCGCGAGACTCGCGACCTTGGCTTTATTGTTCCCTCAAGTCGGGCAGGCAAGTATTTCAACCTTCATGAGTTCTCCTAGGCCGTTTGTTCCAGCGGCTTTTCTGATCAGCGTTATCAGTGTAAATCAGTGGTAAGTTCTTGCCTTCCCGATCTCCAGATCACGCGCGATCACCCGATCTTTTTCCGATCGTTGTTATCCGGGTAAATCAGAGGAAAGGCTTTTCTAGAATGGGTTGACTGCGGGAAAATGAATGTTCAGTTTGTAGCAAATGAACAGGACGAGGATTGCGCCCAGCGTGGAAAGAATCAGCCCGGCGGGATGAAATCGCTGGTTTGTCGGGCGTGAAAACATGTGGCTAACGCCGCCGCCCACGATCGACCCGATGATGCCGAGCACGATCGTCCAGAAGAGCGTCATGTGCACGTGCATCACATTTTTCGCGACAACGCCCGCGATCAGCCCAATAAGTACATACCAGATCAGGTGAAACATTCTTTCCTCCAGCTTTCAGAACACCCGTCGAGTATACGCCACAGTTTGGCGACAAGCAGAAGGTTCGTGGCAAACAGATTTCCTGATCAGTGTTATCCGTGTCGATCAGTGGTAAGGTTTGGTTTCCCGATCACGCGCGATCACCCGATCCACCGATCTGGCCACATCCCTATTCCTTCCGCGCACTATCTCTGGTATTCTCATAAGTTTTTCGCAGGGATGTAAATAACATGCCGGAGCATCGGGGCAGGGCGTACCACAGGGCGCGGGTGGGCGAGACGCTGAAGGAAGAGATCGGCGTAATCATAGAAGGCGAGCTGGGCGATCCGCGGATTGCGTTGTGTACCGTCACGGAAATTGCGCTGGCGCCGGACGGCAAAAGCGCGCGCGTCTATATAGAGGTGGCGGGCGACGAGCGCGAGCAGGAGCAGACAGTGAAGGCCATCAACGCGGCCAAGGGCTATATCAAGCGCGAGCTGCTGATCCGCCTGGGCGTGCGCCATGTGCCGGAGCTGAATTTTTTACTCGATAAGTCACAGGAGTACGGATCGAGAATTGACGATTTGTTGGGCCGAATCAAGAAACGCAAAAAGAAATAGGGGCCATGGACCAGCTCGCACAGGTCTTACAGGAGATTCAACAGCGCCGGCGCTTTTTGGTAACTTCGCACGCGCGTCCCGATGGTGACGCCATTGGATCGACGCTGGCGCTCGCCCAGATCCTGCGCAAGATGGGCAAAACCGCCGATGTTGTTCTCGCCGATCCCGTCCCTGTCATTTACCAGCCGCTGCCGCATGCTGAAAGCATCGGTCACGCTGGCCAAGTGAAAGGCGACTACGAGGCCGCGATCATCCTTGAGTGTGATAGCGTGCAGCGCACCCGGCTTGAAGGCCTGGAAAATCTTTTTCTCATCAACATTGATCATCACATCAGCTCCAAAGCTTTTGCCCACGTCAATTGGATTGATTCCAGCGCCGTGGCCACAGCGGAATTGATCTTCCGTTTGGCCCAGGCCGCGCAGGTCAAGCTGACGCCGGAGATTGCAACTTGCCTTTACACCGCTGTCCTCACTGACACTGGAGCATTTTGTTACGCTCCCACCAACGCCTGCACCTTTGAGCTGGCCAAGTATCTGGTGGAGCACGGCGCTGATCCCAGCAAGATTGCCCACAACGTCTATTTTTCCTCGCCGATGTCCAAGATGTGCCTGCTGGGCGCTGCGCTATCGACGCTTCAGCGCGATGGCGCGGTTGCATGGATGTCCATTACGCGGCAGGACATGGAACGCTTTGGCGCGCTGGATGAAGATTGCGAAGGCCTGGTCAATTACGCGCTTGGGATTGCGGGCATTGAAGTGGCGATCTTCTTCCGTGAAGTAGCGCATCAGCGCGTAAGAGTCAGCATCCGCAGCAAGGGCGCGGTAAACGTGGCGGAAATCGCGCAGAAGTTTGGCGGCGGTGGCCATGAGTGCGCCGGCGGTTTCTCCACCGAAGGCCCGGTTAAGGAAGCGGTCAAAAGGGTTTTGACCGAACTGCGACCATCGCTTTCTGAATCAACTTAACTCTATGGTTTTATCGGGGAGAGTGCGGCGACTACGTTACATCCTACCTTTCGTTCACGCCTCTCTCTTCGCCGCGGGATGCTTTTTTTATGTGACCCACAACGAAGCATTTATGAGCGGCAAAAATGAATCATTCTTTTCCGTTCTCTGGGTCGCCGATATTCCTATTTCGATCTTTTGCTGGACTGCTTTGGTCGGGGCAGACCAGTCTGGGCTTGATCGCATGGGGTGTTGTGGGAACGTTTTGGTGGCTGCTCATTGGATGGCTACTGGAAACGATAGTTGCTGCTTTTCGTCGGCGCACCACGTAAACTTCCAAAAAAGCTAAATACCAAGTACTAATTACTAACCACCGCTTTGCATGTTTTCTATTCGAAACAAATTGCTGGCCACCCAGCTCGCGCTTGTCGCGGCCATCTGCTATTTCTTTTTCTTTTTTGGTCTGGGCGCATTCGGCCTCACCGGCGCGGACGAGCCGCGCTATGCACAGATCGCCCGCGAGATGCTGGCCTGGCATGACTGGATTGTCCCCACGCTGAACGGCTCGCCCTGGCTGGAAAAGCCCGCGTTGCTCTACTGGAAGATGATGAACAGCTACGCCATTTTCGGCGTGAGCGATTGGGCCGCGCGCATCCCAGCGGCAGCGCATGCTACAGCCGTGGTCTTTGGGATATTTTTCTTCATGCGGCGTTTCCGCTTTGGCAGCGAACTGGATGCCGCCATGATCGCCGCTTCTTCCGCAGGGATGATCGGCTTTGGCCGCGGCGCATCCACTGACATGTTGGTCTCCGCACCATTTGCCCTCGCCATGATGAGCTGGTGGACATGCCGCCAGACCAACAAGAAACTCTGGCTTTTGATCTTTTACGGATTGCTCGGTGTGGGCGCTTTAGCCAAAGGGCCGGTCGCTCCCGCGCTGGCGGTGCTGGTAGTCGGCGCATATGCTGTGCTGCGACGCGACGGTAAAATTTTTCTCCGCAGCCTCTCCATCCCAGGCTTTGTTTTGTTTTTTGCCATTGTGCTGCCCTGGTACCTGGCGGTGCAGCACCGGGTGCCGCAGTTCTTCCGCGTCTTCTTTGTTGAGCACAATCTTGAACGCTTTGGCACCAATCTTTATCAGCACTCGCAGCCGTTCTGGTATTACATTCCGGTTTTTCTGCTGGCTACAATTCCCTGGACCTTGTTTGCTGTCCCCGCATTGATAGATGCCGGAAGAAATGGGTGGGAGCGGTGGCGCGCAAATTCGCAACCCATTGATGGGGAGCCAACCACGGTTGATGCCGCCGATGATGACGGCCTGCCCAGCTTCCTGTTTATTTGGGTTCTCGTGCCGATTATCTTTTTCAGCATTTCCCGCGCCAAGCTTCCGGGATATATCCTGCCTTCAATTCCTGCAGCCGCGCTGCTCACGGCAGAGTATGTGCACCGTCTCAAAACCATTCCACGACTGCTGACGTCATTTCACGCGTTGCTTTGCGCTGTCCTGATGGTTGCAGCGCTGATGGCTCCATTTGCCATGATGAAAGTGCCGCCTCCTTCCTATATGGGAATGTTTATGGCGGTCACTGGCGGAGTCATCGCGTTCATGGTCCTCCTGATGGTCCGGCGGGAGGGCGCTCGCGTCCTGCACTTTGTCACGCTTGTCCCCACGATTCTTGCCGTGGCTTTTCTCTTGCGGCCGGCAGCGGCGACCATTGACCGCACGCAATCAGCCCGGCCCATCAACCAGCGGCTCGCCGAGCTTGGAGTACTGGCCAGCGATCCCGTCGCCACCTTCAACGTTAAGCGGCAAGTCGCGTACGGACTGGACTTTTACCGCAACCAGCCCATCAGCCATTACGAGCAGGAAGGCCCTCTCGATCTGCCATCCGGCATCCCGTCGGAAAAGCATGTTGTGGTGGCCCGTGAGGGAAGTCTTGGCGCGGTGCAAGCGGTGGCTGGCGATCGGGAAGTAAAATCCATTGGGACTTTTCCGCCACAACACCTGGAGTTTTTTCAGGTAAGTGCCGCAAAGTAAGCGCTGGCAAGTGTCGCTGCTGGTTCCTACTGCTTTGGTTCCATTACGGATACAGGCTTTGATAATTTCCGGGAGCAAAGCTAGACTCTTAGCTCGCCCCCAAGTACGCTATTTGCAGGGCGGTAATGGAAGATTTCATGGGCCTTCATACCCCTATCGAAACACACCGGGCACACCCTTTTGGCGTGGAGATTCTGGACCTAAGGCACTTCAGCTCCCACAACCTGCGTCCTTTACTGGATCGGGAAACGCTTTTGTGGGCGCAGATGATGTCATGGGACTACCGGCCCTCCGCCGAGATGATTCTGCGCTATATCGATTCCAAAATCCTGCCCGGATATGCCGCCGTGGAAGATGGCCACATTGGCGGCTACTCGTTTTTTGTTTATGAAGGCAGCAAGGGCGTGATCGGCGATCTTTACGCCGACGATTCCATCCGCATTCCCGGCGATACCGTCGAAAATCGGCTGGCCGTGCACGTGATCAGCACCTTGCAGCAGTCACCCGGGATACAACGCATTGAAGCGCAGCTGCTGCCGCATGAATCCGGCGTGCTCAGCGGGCCGTTTCTTGCCGAAGGTTTCCGCCAATATCCGCGGTTATTTATGACGCTGCCGCTCCGCAACAGCGCGCGTCCGGAAATAGCCACAATGCACGATATCGAGTTTCGCCGCTGGGGAGAGCAGGATTTCCAGCCCGGCGCGGCGGTAATCACCACGGCGTATCGCGGCCACATTGATTCAGAAATTAACGATCAATACCGCAGTCTGAACGGCTCGTTGCGCTTCCTGAATAATATTGTCCGTTTTCCAGGATGCGGCGTCTTTGACGCGCATGCCTCGTTCGTGGCGCTGCACAAACCAACGCGGTCGATTGCCGGACTCTTGCTGTGTTCGCGCGTCCGTGAAGATGTTGGTCACGTAACACAGGTTTGTGTCTTGCCGGAGCTTCGCGGCCGCAGGATTGGCGAATCGCTTCTGGGACTGTGCACGCAGGAGTTGCGCACCCGCAACTTCCTGGGCCTGAGCCTTACTGTGACAGAAGCCAATACCAAGGCCGTGGAACTCTACCGCCGCCTGGGCTTTGAAACACGCCGCCGCTTTGACGCCTTTGTCTGGGAAGGGTAAATATTCTTTGCCACAGATTTACGCTGATGTGCGCCAGCAGGGAAGTAGCCGCGAACGGCGCAATCAGTGGCGAAATTCTAAAGCGGTTCTGGGTTTGCTGCATCCAGAAATCACCAATCTGTATCCTCATGAATGCGCCATGCTGAGCCGAACACGATGCTCTGCTCCTTTATCATGTTCCGGATGCGAGGCGAAGTATCTGCGCGGCTCTTCAGGACAGCCGATCATCCAAGCAGTTTTGGATAGTCCTTAGTGGATACATCAAATCAGGAAACGTTTAAGTCCAGAACCTGCAAAACTCCCGTTATCCGGATATAAGGGCGCGTTCCGAAATGGAACTCGCGAAGGAATAATTTGAGTAAAGCGATTGCATTCCGAAGGGAAGCACCTACAATTCATTCCCGACCACCCTTTCATTTCCGACCCGACCGGACTTCAGGAGGCACAGATGATCGTGCGTATTCTGGTTTTGACATTGCTCGTGTTTTCGGCGTTTTCCGCATCATCCCCCTTGGGCACGCCCCAGGACAAAAAAGCGGCCAGTGAGTGCTCCGACCAGCCATTCAGCTATGACCATGGTGCATCGGGACAACAGAGCTGGTGTGGGAGATGCAATGAAATCGGAGCGCTGCGGCAGGCCCCAATCAACATTTCAAACACGCAGGAATCGGCGCAACCCGCTATCGTGTTTAATAAATACAACGAGAAAACGAGCCTGGATGTTTATGCTCATAACCCTTACAACCTGAAAATTGATTACAAGAGCAGCACCAATCCGGTTGCTATGATCAGCATAGGAAGCAATACGTTCAGGCTGCTGGAATTTCATTTTCACCGGCCGAGCGAAGAGGCCATCGATAATCGCAGATTTCCCATGGTCCTCCACCTGGTGCATCTCAAAATTGAGGCCGGCTGCGAACCTGGAAAACCCGGATGCGTGGCCGCAATCGCAATCCTGATCAAGGAAGGCACGCCTGAGCAAAGTACCACCGACTTGTTGAATATTTTGTTTAGCCATTTCCCGCCGCCCGCCGGGCGCCAAAACGTCCAGATCAGCCTTGAAGGGCTTCTGCCGCCCAATTATGTCAATGCAGGTTATTGGAGCTACGGCGGATCGCTCACCACTCCCCCGTGCACGGACAACATCACTTTTTTTGTGTTGAAGCCGATGCTTACCTTTTCGGCAGCGCAGATTGCGGAGTTTGAGCGGCGTTACCCAACGCCCAACGCGCGCGACATTCAGCCGCTCGACGAGCGTCCGATTGTGAACAAGCGTTAGCCTCCCGATCTGTTACAACTTTGCCGGGACCCTTGCCGCAGATTACGGTATAAACGTTCATCGGGAAGCAGCCGCGAATTTCGCGAATAAACGTGAATAGAAGAAGATTTGGTGTTGAGTGATTTGGATTGGGTAATTTGAAAGCGAGCCGCGAACCACGTGAAGTGACCGAATCGTTTTTTAATATGATTCGAGTGTCTTCGCGTTAATTCGCGGCCTATTTTCTCTGGCTTAATCTGCGCTGCTCTGCGTAGTCAGGGGCGAAATTCTAGTTTCTGGTAACGCTCCGTGTTGCCATGAACGAAGCTCCGGAAGAGTCCCAACCCTTGATGATGATCTGATGGGTGCCAACAGTAATGGGCAGAGTTGTGTCCGCCGTTGCCGTTGACGACTGGGACTTGAGCGCGCCATCGAGATAAACTTGCGTCGCCACAACCGGGTAGCCGGATGAAGAAGTCCCTGTGGCGCGGACTGAAGTTGATGTGGTCGAGGTAAACGTCGGGCTGATGATCGTGACAAATTCCGGCTTCACCACAACAGTTGAAACGGTGCTGGAAGAAGCGCCTAGATTGTCGGTGACTGTTGCTTTCACCGTGTACGTCCCGGCGATTTTGTACTGATGCGATGCGCTGACTGCCGTTGCCGACGAGCCATCGCCAAATGAAATCACCGTGCCGGCAATGGTGCCATCAGGATCAGTGGAGCCGGAAGCCGAAGCAGTAACTGATCCGCCTACCAGAATCGATCCAGAAGACAGAGTCAAGGCCGCAATAGGCGGCTTGTTGATGGTGACGGCAATCTGCTTATAGAAATTTCGTCCGGCGTTGTCCCATCCCTTGATGGTGAGATTGTGCGTCCCGCTGGCAATTGTAATCGTGCGATCCAGATTGGCCGAGTTCACCGAATAAACAATCGCGCCGTCCACATAAATCTGCATGGCGATCACTGGGGAGCCTGAGAATCCGCTGGCAATAACGTGGATTTGTGAAGGCACGAATGCGCCGGGCGCGGGGGTGCTCACAATGACTTCGGGAGCCTTTACGGTGACGCTGGTCGTGGCCGTTGAAGATGCGCCTGAATTATCAGTAACCGTGGCTGTAAGAACATAAATGCCGGCAGCGAAAAACTTATGCGACGCGGTAAGCCCGCTGGCCGATGTGCCGTCGCCAAAGCCGATCACGGAGCTTGCGATGGTTCCATCAGGATCGGATGATCCGGCTGCACTCACGCTGATGGTTGCAGGCGCGTAAGCCGAGTTGGGAGTGGCCGAGATCGCGGCGATTGGCGGTTGGTTGACGCTGCTGGAAATCACTATCGCCACCGATTTACTGGCCGTAGCGCCTAGATTATCGGTGACCGTCCCGGTAATCGTGTATGTTCCCGCAGCGGTGTAGCTGTGGGAAGCGCTGGGGCCGCTGACTGGCGCGCTGCCATCGCCAAAATTGATGGTGCTGGCCACAATACTGCCGTCCGGATCAGTTGAGGTTGCCGTAGAAGCGGTGATGCTGGCAGGCGCTGCCACAGATCCGATCACAGAACTTTTCGTCAATGAGTTCGTGATGCTTAGCGCCGCTGTAGGCGGCTGATTCGTTATGGTGAGCTGCACGCCGCCGGACATCTTATTTGTGAGTGTAGGTTTGCCCACGGCTTTGACGAAGATAGTGTAATTTCCGGCATTCAAGCCAAAACTGGCAATATTCAGCGAAGTTGTCGTCGTCGGGAGATCAGCGAGCGACATCAGATTTGCGCCGTCCTGCGAGGCAAAGACCATAAAGTGGTCCACCGTATTCATCTGGCCGGTGGTACTCCATGAAGCCACGGTTCCTGCCACGCTAGCCGAGACAGTCACGCAATTGTCTATGCCGCTTTCAATCTCTGACGCTTCTTCATAATCGTTCCAGGTCACCAATTGGATACCCAGCATCTGCTTCAAAGAAGAGTAGTATTTCCCGGCATCAGCAACGCTCTGCAGCCACGTCTGGCCGCACTGCTGGTCAATAATCCGATTGCTGCCCCACAACGCCAGCGTGTCATTGAATCCTTTGTAAGCTGAGCCGGTGGAATATTCGGTTGGAAACCCAAGCGCCGTTTTGTAGTAGTTATCCAGGTAATTGATTGCCATCAGGTTGGTGGCGCTTACCGTTGTCGGCTCCACCCAGGAAAAAGCTCCGCTCGTCTGGGGTTTGGTGAACCCGCTGCCGTTGCGGAAGATAAACATCGGATTGCCCGCCACGCCGGCGCGAACCCGTGTCCAATCAATGGCGTATGCCTCATGTCCAAAAAAGTAAATGACCGGCCGGCCGCCGCTGGTAACGTAGGCAGTGGAGCCTGAATAAGTGACGTTGACATAATTCAGGTCATCAATAAGCGTCTGGGTAACATCGCAGCCAAGCGTGGCGGCGCAGGTCTTAAGCGCTCCGGCATCATGCATGATTGCGAAATTGAAGCCCGGATGAAGTTCCGCCTGATGCATGAATTCCTGGCTCGCTTGATCATAGGAAGCAAAGTTCTTGCTGGATTCGCCACGCCCATACCAGTCGATAACGGCTCCGTCGATCCCGCGGCTCAGCATGTCATTTACCTGCTTTTGCACCTGCAGCAGGTCACTGGAGACGTAGCCCACATCCATGTGATCGCCAAAGCCGAACCAGGGAACCAGATGGGCATAAATCTTGGCCGTTGAGCCAGGGTAAAGCAGGCTGCGGATGGGGACTTTGCTGATGTTGGTGGCCCCTAAATTGTTATTGGTCTGCGTGGCAAAGCTATCGGCTGCGCTGGTATTGTTTGAGGTTTCCGCCGCAAGGGTGGTGGTGGCCTTAAAAGCAGTCCCGGCTGAAGCGAATACTGACGACAGAATGACGCAAAGAGCGACCCTAATCCCGTAATTTGGCACAACACTCCCCCGGACATGCGTCGCCCCGGAAAAAACGACGGAATGCGCTTTTGGCTATTGAAATATTGGTTCTTCTTGCAGGTTTGTGCGGATTCTAGCCGAACTGGCTGTAACCCCAATCCGCGAAAGCTCTAAGCTTTTCACCATGATTTACCCTAGAGAACTAAACAGAATGCCCGAGCAGTACAGGCTAGGGAACTAGGACACGTCCTAATGGCCAACGCAAAGGCGCGCTCACCAGAGCAACAGACGCGCCAGAATTTGCGTCTAATCAGAGCTGATACGTAACGATGGGACTTGTGTGGAATGCAACCTGATGAGAAAGGGAATATGAGCGCTCAACCAAAGACCGAGGCGGCGGCCAAAATTCCCGCAGAAATCAACGCCAAGTTAAGAACGCTGGCGCATGATCTCAGCAATTCTGTTGAGACCATCATGCAGGCCTCTTACCTGCTGGCCCAGCTTAGCCTGGATGAAAATGCCAAGAAGTGGGCGGATTTGATCGACAAGGCCAGCCGGGACTGCGCCAAAATCAATCGCGATATTCGCGACATTCTGAAAGCCAGCGCCTAGTTTCGATCCGCCGTTCGTGCTCAGCGGCTAGGCTGCGCGCCGCGCTGGAGCGTTTGTCCGCAGAAAATCCTGGGCGTTGCGATAGCCTTCCAGCGTTCCCACGTCCATGTAACTCTCGCCCGTAAACTTGCCCCTTACCGGATTGCCGGCGGCAATGAAAGCGTTCAGCAGCTCTCCCAGATAGTTGTCGGTTCTGTGCCGCGATTCCCACAGCAGGCGCAAACGATGAAATGCTTCGCCGCGCACCGTCACGGCTCCCCAGATCCAATGTGAGCCAGGGTTCGGCTTTTTTACCTGCACTTCCTGCACATAGCCCAGATCGTCACAGATCACCGCGTCAAACACTGAGGGGTTCGCCACCGGAAAGAGCACCAGATTGCACTCAGCTCCGTTGGGCGCCAGAGCGGGAGCATAAGCATTTTCCGGGAACCATATCGTGTCTGGCAGCCCAATCAGGACCTGGTCATGCTGGCGGGCAAACGGCTCGGCCCGGAAGAGCGCGTCGCATAGTCCCAGCGGCTGCTGCTGCACCACGTAGAAGATTTCCGCAGCGTAGTCGCGCTCAGCGTAATACTTCACAATGTCAGTCTTTTCCGCCGAGATGACCATGCAAATCTGGGTGGCCCCTGCGGCTATCATGCGCTCCACCAGGTATTCAGAAACGGCTTTGGGCCGCTCCACGCCGCTGACCAGCCGTGAGCCCACCGGCAGCAGTTCCTTGGAACAGCCCAGGGGCTGGATGCGTTCTCCCGCGCCGGCGGCAGGTATGATTCCGATCATTGGGCTACCTCGTTGTTCATGGATGCCTTATTTATGGGTGACTTGTTCATGGATGCATTCGCGCCGGAACGCGCTTCCTCAATGTATTGCAGAAGCTGATGGGCGCGTACCTTGCCGGAATGCTCATCCAGCGTCCGCTGTCTTGCCCGGTTGGCCATGGATTGCAGCTCTTCATCGGAGGAGCTGAGAGCAGCTTCAACATCTTCTGCACTGGTCACGACACGGAGTTCGCTCTGCAAATCGAAGAATGAATCCAGTCCGTCCCACCCGTCCGTAATCAGCGGAGTTCCACAGGCGGCGGCTTCAAAGAACCGTCCTGAAGGGCACCAGCCGTTGGCGGCCATCTCTCCCCGTGTAATGTTCAGCGTTAGTCGAGACGATGAATAAAAGCTGGAGTGCTCCGCCGGAGCGACATGGTCCATGCGACGGACGTTTCCCCCCCATTGCCAGTGCCAGGGATAGAGCGAGCCGGCTAGCAGAAATAGCTTCTCCGGATGGCGGCGAGAGGGCTCCAGCAGCAAAGCGTCGAGCTTGACTTGGCGGTCGGCTGAATATGTTCCCATGTAACTCAGGTCGCACTGAAACTGGGGGGCTGGCGCAACCCGATAGTAGTCGTCGGGATCCACGCAGCCATAAAGAGGCTTTACCATTCGGGCACGATATTCATGTTCCAGCTCGGTCAGCGCTTTCCCTCCGGTAAAAGAGAGCACCAGATCAAAAGCCTGGATTTGACCAGCGTCAAGATACTCCACTTGGCCTTGGCGCAGAGCATTGAGCGTCACCGGGGTATCAAGGTCATAAAAAATGCGAAGAGGCCGTGCCAGGTCCAGTATTTCGTCATTGATGCGGCGGCCTTCCGGAAGAAAGCTGGCTGTAATTACCACATCAGAATCCGCAGCGGCTGAAAGCGCCCGTTCGCGGATGTTTGACCAGGCTGAATAAAGTGTCAGCTCGCAGTAGTTGCAGGAATCAAAGTCGCGGCGTGAGCTGTAGTAGGGGACATCCTTCTCAAAGAAGTGCACTTTGTGGCCGAGTCTATCCAGCGCGCGGATAATAGCGCGATAGGGCGTGGCGTGCCCGTTGCCCCATGAGGAGGAAAGCGTCAGGCCAAAAACAGTTATATTCACTCGTCCAGGGTCCTTGCGCGATTGAGCTCGCGATGGTGAGATGTATTCCGGGCCAGACCTGTTGCCGGGCCCCTGAAACCCCGAAGCGCAGCGAGGGAGCCCTATAGCAACCATGTTCTTCAGGGCGGCCGGAGTGCTCTTATCGGTGCATCCGCAGCAGAAAGCGTTTACACTGCGGGATGATGAGCGAGCAACACCAACCAGACTCTCAGTTGCCCGAGCAAGTTGAGGCAAAGCCCGCCGCCAAGCCTGACCTTTCCAGCTATTGCCCCAATTGCGGTTCAAAAATGCGGGAATCCCGCTGCAAAATGGTATGTAAGACCTGTGGCTTCTTTCTGAGCTGCAGCGATTTTTACTGAAGAACCACATCTCAAGCCCATCATGCACGGAGACATCGCCAGCCCCAGGAGCACCGACTATTTTGCTTTAGAGCGCCTTCAGGATTGCGCTGTGCTGCGGCTGGTCTCTTCTGACGGCACGAACAAGCTGGGGATGAATTGCATACTTGCTCTGCATGGGGCCATTCAAGAGTTGGCGGCTGAGGCGGAAAGCGGCCAGATCAAACGCCTGATCATTACCGGCAATGACAAATTCTTCTCCGCGGGGGCCGACCTGAATGAGATTTCTGTGCTGACGGCCTCACAAGCCTTTGAGTTTTCACGGCAGGGGCAGGCGCTTATGCGGTCCATCGACCATTTTCCGGTTCCTGTGATGGCAGCTATTCGCGGCTATTGCATGGGCGGAGGCATGGACCTGGCGCTGGCCTGCGACTATCGCATCGCTGCGCCGAACGCCGCCTTTGGACATCGCGGCGCCAGCCTGGGAGTGATGACCGGGTGGGGTGGCACGCAACGCCTGCCCCGGCTAATCGGCAAATCGCGAGCTATGCAGATGTTTCTGCTCGCAGAGATGGTGAGAGCCGACGAGGCGTTGAAGATCGGGCTGGTGGATGCCATTGCGGATGATCCGATCAACCATGCACTACATCACATCATCGCACAATAAATTCCGGAACGACTTCGCGAATAGAATAACTATTCCTGATGCACGGAATTCTCATCGTCTCTCTTGCGGGATTAATCGCGGGCGCCATGAATGCTGCCGCCGGCGGAGGGTCATTCGTTTCTGTCCCGGCCCTGATCTATATCGGAATTCCATCGGTCTCGGCCAACATGTCCAGCACCATTGCTTTGTATCCGGGCAGCCTCACCAGCGCATGGGCTTACCGCGGAAATTTTCAGGCAATCCTTAACGTCTCCGTCAGAGCAATGTTCCTGGCGACCCTGGCCGGCGGATTGGTGGGCGCAGTCTTGTTGCTGCTGACGCCGAGTTCCGCCTTTGACAAGATCATCCCATGGCTTCTGCTGCTGGGATCACTGGCTTTTGCGCTTGGACCATGGCTGGGGGCTCGGCTGCGCAAATACTACCGGCCGAATACTGCATTTCTGATCGCGGCACAATTTCTCCTGGGCGTGTATGGCGGCTATTTCGGAGGCGCGGTGGGAATCATGATGATGGCGGTGTGGAGCGTGCTGGGCCTCACCGATATCCGGGCGATGAATGCCGTTAAGGTTTTTTTGGTGGCTGCCGCCAACACCATCGCTGCCCTGTGCTTCGCCTTTGTTGGCTCCGTTGCCTGGCGCGAAACGCTGATCATGCTGCTGGCTGCGGCCTTGGGAGGATACGCGGGAGCTCAACTAACCTTGCGGCTGAATGGTCCCAAAATTCGGATCGGTATCAGCCTTATCAATTTCCTGATTACGGCAGTGTTCTTCTACATCAGGTTCTTCTAGATAACAGCCCCGTTTCAACATCGACGATCTGAAGCCCTGCATTGTTCTTGACCAAAGCATTTTCCTTGTCAGTGAAACTCGTGTCTTCTGTGGCATCAGTGGAAAGTTTTTGTCCCGCAGTTTGCGCGCTCTTTCTCCCCTCATTTAATCTAAGTAGTTTGCCTAACGGCTTACGTCTTAACATCTATGGCCGATCAGATACCCAAGCTCCCCACAAAAGTCGACGCCACTTCCACCCGCTTTGAAAAGAACATGCGCGCCATGGCGGAACTGGTGGCCGCTGTCCGCAATGAAGAGGAAAAAATCCGGCTGGGCGGTGGCGAAAAGGCGATTGAATCGCAGCACAATAAGAAGCGCCTGACCGCGCGCGAGCGCATCAACCTACTCATCGATCGCGACACCGAATTTTTTGAGCTTGGGCTTTTTGCCGCATATGAAATGTATGAAGAGTGGGGCGGCGCGCCATCAGCGGGCGTCGTTACCGGGCTGGGACGAGTGCATGGGCGGCTGTTCATGCTGATTGTGAATGATGCCACGGTTAAAGCCGGCGCATTCTTTCCCATGACGGCGAAGAAGGTGATCCGGGCGCAGAACATCGCTATTGAAAATCACATCCCCACAATCTATCTGGTCGATTCCGCCGGGGTGTTTTTGCCGTTGCAGGAAGACGTGTTCCCTGACACCGATGACTTCGGGCGGGTCTTCCGCAATAACGCTGTGATGTCCGCCATGGGAATTCCACAAATCACGGCGATTATGGGCATGTGCGTTGCGGGCGGCGCATACCTGCCGGTAATGTGTGACACCATATTGATGACAGAAGGCAGCGGGCTATTTCTCGCCGGACCGGCGCTGGTGCAGGCGGCGATTGGCGCAAAGTATTCTGCGGAAGAGTTGGGCGGCGCGCAGATGCATGCGCAGATCGCCGGTACAGTCGATTATCGCGAGCCCAACGACCACATCTGCCTGGAGCGCCTTAGGTCGGTCGTGAGCAAGCTTGGTCACAAGCCGGGTGCGCCGTTCAATCGCGTGAAGGCTGAGCCTCCGGCCTACGCGGCGGAAGAAATTTACGGGATATTTGAAGCCGACGGCATGCGCCCGTATGACATGAAAGAGATCATTGCGCGCGTCGTGGACGGCGCGAAGTTCGATGAATACAAAGCCGAATACGGCAAGACCATAATTTGTGGGCTGGCGCGCATCGGCGGCTTTGCGGTTGGTATTGTGGCGAACCAGGCGTCGTCGGCGCAGCAGGCCGATTCTTCTACCGGCGAAAAGCGCATGGAGTTTGGGCGAGTGATCTATACAGAAAGCGCCGAGAAGGCCGCGCGCTTCATCATGGATTGCAATCAGAATCTTGTGCCGCTGGTTTTTCTGCATGACGTGAACGGATTCATGGTGGGCCGCGACGCCGAGTGGAGCGGCATTATCAAAGCCGGAGCCAAGATGGTGAACGCCGTGGCCAATTCCGTGGTGCCCAAAATCACGGTCATCATTGGCGGGTCATTCGGCGCGGGCCACTATGCCATGTGCGGCAAAGCCTACGATCCGCGATTTGTTTTTGCCTGGCCTTCAGCGCGATACGCCGTCATGAGCGGCGCGGCAGCCGCGGGAACGCTGGTGGAAATCAAGATCAAACAACTGGAGCGCGGCGGAAAAAAGCTGAGCGAGCAGGACCGCAAAGAACTTTTCGACGCTACCAAAGCTACCTATGACCACCAGACCGACCCCCGCTACGGCGCGGCAAGATTGTGGATCGATAAAATCATTGATCCTATGGAGACGCGGCAGGCGCTGATCACGGCGCTGGAAGCGGCGAGCCTGAATCCGGAAGTGAAGGAGTTTAAGGTGGGAGTTTTGCAAACATAAAAACCTACCACGGTGACATGGGAAAGAGCAAAAGAACATTCACCGCGGAGGCGCGGAGACGCGGAGGAAAGAAAAAATTTTGTTTCATTCTGAACAAGACGGAGCTGTCGGGGCACAGAGGAAACTTATTCATGAAGCGCTGACAGAACAAGTCATTGGCGCTGCCATGGAAGTACATAAGGCATTAGGGCCTGGGTTGTTGGAATCAGTTTACGAAGAATGCCTTTGCCATGAAATGCATCTCCGAAAGTTGCGGTTTCAGCGACAAGTCACCGTACCGGTTATCTACAAAGGCGTGTCCCTTGATTGTGGTTATCGCCTAGATTTAATTGTCGAGGATGTCGTGATCCTGGAGCTCAAGTGTGTTGAGCGCGTTCTTGCCATTCACGAAGCACAGCTTCTTACCTATTTGAAGTTGCTGGACAAGCCGGTTGGATTCATCATCAATTTCAACGTGCCGATTCTGCGACAAGGAATCGTAAGAAAGGTTTTTGACTCCGCGTCTCCGCGACTCCGCGGTGAATAAGCTTTTGACTTTATGTCGAATGAAGTAAAAATCATCGAATGCCCACGTGATGCATGGCAGGGCCTCAAGGGTCAGATTCCCACAGCCGTCAAGGTGCAGTACCTGCGCGCGCTGATTGGCGCTGGGTTTAAGCATATCGACGCTGTGTCGTTCGTCTCGCCCAAGGCCATTCCGCAGATGGCGGATTCTGAAGCTGTCTTGAAAGAACTTGATCCGCCGGACGACGTGGAGATCATTGGTATTGTGGTGAACCAGAAAGGCGCGGAGCGCGCCATTGCCACCGAAGCCGTGCAGACGCTTGGGTTCCCGTATTCTGTTTCGCCCACGTTCCTGGAGCGCAACCAACACCAGACGCTGGAAGCCGCAGCCGATGAACTGGAGCAGATTAAGTTAAAAGCCGACGCGGCCGGGCTGAATGTTGTCGCATATATTTCCATGGCGTTTGGCAATCCTTATGGCGACCTTTGGAACGCCGAAGAAGTGATTGAAGCCGTCGGTATTCTGGCGGACATGAATATCACGCAAATTTCGCTGGCCGATACGGTCGGCCTTTCCACGCCGGCGCAGGTAAAAGACCTGATCGCCGCTGTGACCGCGGCTTACGATTATCTTGAAATCGGCGCGCACCTGCACAGCACGAAAGCGGGTGCGGCGGAGAAAATCATTGCCGCCTATGAAGCTGGCTGCCGGCGATTTGATTCCGCCATTGGCGGTCTCGGAGGCTGTCCGTTCGCGCAAGACGAGATGATCGGCAACATTCCGACAGAGATTGCAATTCAGGCGCTGATCGTGCAGGGGGCAGATGTCCCCCTAAAGAAGCCTCTGGATTCCGTACTCGCGATGTCGGCGGACATTGCCAGGAAGTTCACACCAATTCAATGACTCACGATTACAAAACCGTTCTCTACAGCGAATCGAACCGCATCGCCACCATCACCCTCAACCGCGCGGACAAGCGCAACGCTATCAGCTACGAGCTGATCGATGACCTGATGGCGGCGCTGAAGCGGGCTGCAGATTCATCAGCGCAAATCGTGATACTCACCGGCGCGGGCAAGGCTTTTTGCTCCGGCATGGACCTGGACAATCTGAAGCAGCTTACCGGACGCACGCATGAGCAGAACATTCAGGATTCAGAAACTATGGCATCGCTTTTCCGGACGCTGTATGACTTTCCCAAGCCGACCATTGCCGCGGTGAACGGCCCTGCCATCGCCGGCGGAACAGGGCTGGCGACGTTGTGCGATTTCACGCTGGCGGTGCCCGATGCGAAGTTTGGCTACACAGAAGTGCGCATTGGCTTTGTTCCGGCGATCGTTTCAAGTTTTCTTATCGCTAACATCGGCGAGAAGCGCGCGCGCGACCTGCTGCTGACGGGCCGCATCTTTGGCGCCGAGGAAGCTTTGAAGCTGGGGCTGGTGAATGAGATCGTCGCGCCGGAACAGTTGATGGCGCGAGCTCAGGTGCTTGCCGCACAGTTACTGGAGAACAGTCCCGCATCGCTGCAGGCAACCAAGAAGCTGCTTTCCAGCTATACTCGCGAGCAACTGGATCGTCAGGTGAAGCAAGCGGTGCAGGGCAATGCGGGCATCCGCCAGACCGCCGACTTCAAAGAAGGCATCACAGCATTTCTGGAGAAGCGCAAACCCACTTGGACAGGAAAATAGAGGACGGCAACACAAAGGACCTTAAGGCTAACGACCTCAAGACGAAGATCTGGGGTGAGACAAAACTGCGCGTGCGCTACGCCGAAACCGACAAGATGGGCGTGGTGTACCACTCCAACTTCGTCATATGGTTTGAGGTGGGGCGTGTGGAATTGCTGCGGCAGCTCGGCTTTCAGTACAGCGACATGGAAACCGAGGATGACTGCCACATTCCGGTGGTCGATCTGCGCGTCCGGTACAAAGCGCCGGCACAGTATGATGATGAGATCGTGGTGCGCACGCAGATCAAGAACGTGCGTTCGTCGCTGCTGCACTTCAGCTATGAAATCTTTCGTGAGGCCGACCGCATGCTGCTGGCCACCGGTGAAACCATGCACATCATCGTTAATAGAAAGCTGGAACGGACGGCGCTGCCGGAAAAATATATGCGCGCCTTCAATGGGACCAAGAAAAGTTCATGAGCGCTCTTCAAATTAACGGGAACGATCTTTCACTCGACGATTTGCGTCAGGTGGTCTATGAGCAGCGGCCGGTGGAGCTGGCGGAGAGCGCTCGCGGCAAAGTTATCGCGGCGCGAGAAGTGGTGGAAAAACTGCTGCGTGAGAACCGCGTTGCCTATGCCATCAACACGGGCGTAGGCAAGCTGAGTGATGTGCACATTGAGCCGGCGCAGAATCGGCAGCTCCAGGTGAATCTGATCCGCTCACACTGTGTAGGCGTGGGTGAGCCGCTCAGCCAGGAAGAGACGCGGGCGATGATGCTGTTACGCGCCAACTCGCTGGCCAAAGGATTTTCCGGCGTGCGTCCTGAAGTGATCGACCTGATTTGCGCCATGCTGAATAAAGATGTGCATCCGGTGGTGCCTTCGCAGGGAAGCGTTGGCGCAAGCGGCGATCTTGCTCCTTTAGCTCATCTGGCGTTGGCGATGATCGGCGAAGGGCACGTGTGGAACGGCAATGCCCGCGCCCGCAGCGCTGAAGCCTTGCAGCGCGCCGGAATCAAACCGCTGGTCCCAGAAGCAAAGGAAGCGATCTCACTCATCAATGGAACGCAGGCGATGCTGGCCGTGGGAACGCTTTCACTGCTGGCGGCAGAGAATCTAGCGGAGACCGCGGACGTACTGGGCGCAATGTCACTCGACGCGCTGCACGGGACCGACGTCGCGTTTGATGCGCGCATACACAACGCGCGTCCGCATGCAGGCCAAACTCAGGTTGCGGCCAATCTGCGGCGGCTGCTTGCCGGAAGCGAGATTCGCGAATCGCATAAAGATTGCGGACGGGTACAAGACGCTTATTCGCTGCGCTGCATTCCGCAAGTCCACGGCGCGGTGCGCGATACGCTGGCATTCTGCCGACAGACATTTGAGATCGAGATGAACTCGGCAGTGGACAATCCGCTGGTGTTTGTCAAAGGTCATGGCGAAGGCGACATCATCTCCGGGGGAAACTTCCATGGTGAGCCGCTGGCCTTTGCGCTGGATTACATGGCGATCGTGCTGAGCGCGTTGGCGGGAATTTCTGAGCGGCGCATTGAGCGCCTGGTGAATCCGGCATTGAATGAAGGCTTGCCCGCATTTCTTGCGCCCGATGCCGGCCTCAATTCCGGTTTTATGATGCCGCAAGTGACGGCCGCGGCGCTGGCCAGCGAAAACAAAGGGCTGGCGCATCCAGCGTCGGTGGATTCGATTACCACCTCAGGCAACAAAGAAGATTATGTTTCCATGGGCATGTCGGCGGCCATCAAGTTGAAACGCGTGATCGCGAATACCACGAATGTGCTTGCGATTGAAGCGTGTGCGGCGGCGCAGGCGTTGGATTTTCTGGCGCCGCTCAAAAGCAGCCCGCCCTTGCAGAAAGCGCATGCTGCCATCCGCAGCGTGAGCCCGAAGGTCGAGCATGACCGCGTGTTCGCGGATGATTTTGCCAAGCTGGCGGAGCTGATCCGCAACGGTGCAATAGCCAAGTAATCTTCACCCACGGAAATGGTGACGCGCCCTTGCCAAATGACCAATTCTCTTTCGCCGTTTCCACCAGATTGATCAGCGAACGCGGAAAAGATGCAGCTCGTCTCGGATTCCAGCTCGTTTATCCCAACTCTCCAGCAAAACGTATCCGTTGTTCCCGCGTCTAAATCGTGAAGCCGGGAACCTTTCCCCTGACTGCCAGTATTCTTCAGTGGCATAGTGTCCGTGCTTTGCTTGTTTCTGCTGTCAAAGGATTTTCATCATGATAGAAACCATTCTGCAAGACCTGCGTTATGAGTTTCGTGCGTTGCTTAAGTCGCCCAGATTCACTTCCATTGCGCTTATCACGTTGATCTTGGGCATTGCCGCTAACGTCGCGATCTTCACTTTCGTCGATGCGGCATTGCTGCGTCCGCTGCCGTATCGTGACGCGTCGCGGCTCATGGAGGTCTATGACACGCGGACGGCGGAGGTGTTCACGCAATTTGAGACTTCCTATCCTGACTTTCTCGATTGGCGCGCGCAACAGCAGGTCTTTGACGGTCTGGCCGGTTACTCGCAAAACCAGGTCTTGCTGAAGGGTGCAGGCGCTCCGGAACTGTTGCCCTCGGCCGTGGCCACTGACAATTTTTTCCAAACGATTGGAGTTCGTCCGCTGACGGGACGCGACTTCCGCCCCGGTGAAGATCAGCTCTCCGCGCCGCGCATGGCGATACTCAGTTACGGCTGGTGGCAGCGGCATTTTGGCGGCAAAGATGTCATCGGGCAGACGCTCAACATCGACAATGAGCCAACTATCATTATTGGCGTGCTGCCCGCGGATTTTCATTTTGCTCCTGTCGGCGATCCTGATGTATGGCTCACTCTTCATGCCAGCGGTCCATTGTTGCAACGCAGAAACCTGCATTGGCTGAATGCGGTCGGACGCCTGAAGCCAGGCATCGCGCGTGAGAGTGCAGCCGCGGCCATGAACCTGATTGCTGAAGGACTGGAAAAGCAATATCCACAGACGAATGACAAACTCAGGACAACACTGGTGCCGCTGAATGAAGTCATCGTTGGCCAGATCCGTCCAATCCTGCTGGTACTGCTTGGCGCCGTGGTGCTCTTGCTGCTGATTGCATGCGCCAACGTGGCCAACCTGCTGCTGGCGCGCGCCATGGCCCGCCGAAATGAAATGGCCATACGCACCGCGCTGGGCGCAAGCAGGGCGCGGCTGATCGGCCTGATGCTGACAGAAGGTCTCATCCTCTCCTTTACTGGCGCGGCTGCGGGTATGGCCGTTGCGTACTGGACCATCAAAGGCTTTGTCGCCATGATTCCGGCAGCTTTGCTGAACAACATGCCTTACCTCAAGCACATGAGCATTGACGCGCGTGTGCTGCTCTTTGCCGGTGCGCTGGCCATTATTACCGGCATTGTGTTTGCGCTGGCTCCTGCGTTCCAGGCGGCGAATACAGATGTGCAAGGCGCATTGAAAGAGGGCTCTCGCGGCTCCCATTCCAGTTCCTGGCGACGCTTTGCTTCGGCGCTTGTCGTGGGTGAAGTTGCGTTGGCCATGGTGCTGCTTGCCGGCTCGGGACTGCTGGTCAAGAGCCTCTATCGATTACTCAACGTTAATCCTGGTTTCGATCAACACAACCTGCTCGGCATGGGCGTTGGATTGTCGAAATCGCGCTTTCCCAAAGATCCCGAACAGTTGCAGGCCATGCAAACTCTGCTGGATAAAATCCGCGCGCTGCCGGGGGTCAATTCCGTGGGCACCAGCAGTGTGTTGCCGGTATCGAACGGCGGCAATACCAGCAATCTTCGCGTTGTGGGCGTGCCTTCCAGTACGCCGCAAGGGCGTGAAGCCAACAGCCGGTCAGTGAATCGAACATATTTCCAAACGCTGGGCGCGGAACTGCTGCAGGGAAGCTGGTTTACCGATGCTGACAACGCCACCGGCCCACAACGCGTAATCATAAACAAGACTCTCGCCGATCAGTTCATGCCTGGCCTTGATCCGCTGAAGCAGCAGATCTGGTTTACCTACTCAGATAAAGAAAAGCCTCGCCAGGTGATCGGCGTAGTGCGCGATATCAAAGAAGGCCCGCTCGATACTCCAGCGCGCCCGGCAATTTACGGTCCCATGGAAGCGAACGGGCAACTGTTCTTCGGACTGCTGATTCGCACGGAGCAAAAGCCAGACGCGCTGTCCGCCGAAATACAAAACAGCATCCGCCAGTTTGATCCTGATGCGGTCATGTTCAACGTCCAGACCATGGAAGACCGTATCCAGCGCTCGCCTGCGGCATTTCTCCATCGCTATCCGGCGGTGCTGGCCGGCATGTTTGCCGGTCTTGCGCTGCTGCTGGGGACAATCGGGCTTTACGGCCTGGTCGCATACTCCGTAAGCCAGCGCACGCAGGAAATCGGCATTCGCATGGCCCTGGGCGCGCAGCGTGGCAGCGTCCTGAAAATGGTGCTGGCGCAAGGCGTTCGCTTGATCGTTCCCGGCGTGCTGGCCGGAATCGGGGCGGCGATGCTGGTTTCCTATCTCATGCGCAGCATGCTCTTTGGCATCCACTCATGGGACCCGGTGATTTTTGCGGCCGTAACGGCCATCCTTGCGATTGTGACGCTGGCGGCCAGTTATGTTCCGGCGCGTACGGCCACCAAGGTGGATCCGATGGTGGCGCTAAGGTACGAGTAGCGATTCACATCCCGAAGCGAAGCAAGGGAGCCCTACCCCCCTCCTATACCCATCCCAGATTGGCGTGGACTTGGGAGGGGTCATTCCAAGGCATCCCAGATTGGCGTGCACTTGAGAATGTAGACCACAATTGGCGTAGGTTTGCATTAGTTCTCCTCCTCGCCGGCGTCGTGAGCTTTTGGAGTTCCGATCACGTGCGATGTCGCGCGATGACGGCGATTCCGGCGATCGCTCCCCTCCCCCTATCGGCCAACTAGGATTCTAAAGGCTTTGCTTATCACCATCCCAAGGTCATCCAGATTTGCGTGCATTTCAGCCTTCAAGTCTCGATTGGCGTGGACTTGGTGAGGTTCTGGGGTTGGTTTGGGTTTAGCTAGCGGCTAGTAGCTAGGAGCTAAAAGCTGCTTTTCCCCTACATAGCCCACCCGGGGGTAAGACTTGTGTTGCAAACAAAGGGGAAATCCAATTCGACCGGACGGTCACCGAACGGTCGAAGCCCTTTTTGGGTTCATTTTCGCTGCCCAATCGCGTATCTTTGGCTTGTCGCCTATTCTGTTTTCAAAGACCTGCCACAGGACAAATCTCGTCCAATGGCGAATCTTCAAATTTACCATTTGTTCGCCTAGATGTCAAGGAAAAAGGGTTTCAATCGGGTTGAAAAAATGGCATCACGCGGAAATCGTTCAGATGTTACAAAAATGAGGGCGTGGGAAATTCGTGTGGATTAGCGTTCTCCGCAGGCATGATAGTTGTCTTAATTGCTCAAAAGCGTTGATGCCCAAAGTGCTCAACAATGCTCTGTTCTCGTCAACGTATGTCTGGCCAAGCTGCTGCTTGGTCCTAAGAAAATGATCGCAAGCGGTTGGAGAATCTAATACCGCGACGTCAGCGCAGCGTTTTACGATTGGTAGTTCTACCAGTTGCCGCGGCGGACTAACTATTCCATTCTCTTCAGCGGCAGAAAGACCCGCGGCTGCCAGTCCCACGCTGGGTACAGTCCCGAACATAGTCAAAGAAAATACTAGATCCGTAGTGGTCAGGTCCCGGAGTACTTAGGAGGTATGAGATGAGTACAGTCAAGTGGTTTCTCTCAGGTTTTTTACTTCTCGCAAGTGTGGCATATTCGCAAACTGCCGCCACGTTCACTTCTGCATTCAAACCTGAGCTTTGTCCTTCGAGTTCCGGGTTCTGCGCGGACCTTTCCCGCGGAGCATCGGAACTGGTGGGGAGGTACACAGGTCACGATGAGCCAGCGGTCCTGTTTTATTCCGCTTCAGCCGGTGCTGGCAACAATGTTACTTACTTGGTCAAACTTCCGGGGGATCCACCGGTTGCGCCCGCGCAGAATGGTACCGGCGGGACATCCAATTTCCAGTTGACCCCCGCATTCTGGTTCGGCATGGTGCTGTGCGATACCCAGTCTTCTCCCAATTTCACTCACGTTTGCCACCCCGATACAGACGCCAATATTTTTGACAACCGTGATCCCACCTCATCCCAGTTCATCGGCCACCATCCGGGGGCCGCTTTTCTGGAGCTGCAGTTTTATCCTCCAGGCGGGCTCAATACATGCTCTGACCCGAAACTCTGGTGCGTATCCATGGCCATCTTCAGTTTCAGCGTCCAGGACCTGACGGGCAAGGTCAATAACGCCGATTGCGTTCAGAAAGTTGGTTTGGAGCCATTCAACGCTGCTTTTTTGACGCTCAATGGGATCGCGCAAGCGGCAGCTGATCCCCTGAACCCGGATACCGTTGGCAAGTTCGCAGCCACGGCGAATACTTTCCGGATGAACTCCGGTGACTCTCTGGCCGTATCCATCCACGACACTGCCAATGGCGTTCAAGCAATCGTTAAGGATTCAACATCCGGCAAAACCGGTTCCATGACAGCCAGCATTGCCAACGGCTTTGCCCAGGTTAATTTTGACCCCGACCCTGATCCCAAACACCCGACCAGGACATGTTCGTCTACCCCTTTTGCGTTTCACCCCATGTATGCAAGCTCGAGCGAGCACACCCGCGCGACCTGGACGGCGCATACCTACAACATTTCTTTTTCTGAAGAAATCGGCCATTTCGAGTACTGCAACGCGGTCAACAAAGAGGGCGGCAGTTGTATTCAACATGGAGTCAACGATCCGCTTGGCCTCGATGCTGATGACAAGACCGGCCCATGTTTCAGCGGGGCTTTTCTGGGCAGTTTCGGACTGCGTCCCATCGGAGCTTGCATTGGGAATGATTCTGATTTTGATGGGCCACCTTACCGACTGCAATGGCCGGGAACCGGTACTCCCACTGTCGACCTGAGCCGTAAGCCCAGCACCATTCAATTCAGCAGCCCAACATTCAGGCCCACTGGCTCACCCGCGACTACTAAGAAACATTTTGCCCGGGTGGCCTTTGAAACCAATTTGCCCGACAATGAGTTGGTTAGCAATCCCGCTTGTAACGTGTTTGCCGGAGGCAGTGGTTGCACGAACCCTCCTCACGGAGCACAGTTCTATCCCATCTTCTCCATTGCAAAAACGGCAACCCAATGTCGCTGGAATTTTGGAGGACCTCACATTCCAGGAACCAACAACAACTTTGGTGGGACCTCTAACGCCGAATATGGCGCCGTGCTTCCAGTTGCACGCATCAGTCGAATAACACCTCAACAACCAAACGGCGGTTCTTTTCTCGAGACTGACAATTTCCGGCGGATACTGGCAACAAACCCGTGCCCGTAAGAACTTGGGGACAAAACTAGCAAAACCTAGAAAACTAGGGGACACAAAACTAGGGGGACAGACCGAACGTTTTCTGATAATTGTCTTTGTCTGGGTGTTGCGGCAGAAGTTGCCAAAGGTGAGGGATACTCACTCGCTGATCGGAGCCGTGCGTTCCCGAGACGAGCTTGCGAGCTGAAGGATAAGCGCCGGGTAAGCGGAGAAAAAGGTCCTTCCTTGCGCCGCAGGTCCGGGGTCCCCGACGAGCCTGTTGTTGGCTCGGTGGGGTGGAGATCCGCGCGCAGAGTAGCGGAGCGCGCTAAGCTGAGTCCTCCGTTCGACCCATTGAGAGCGCGATGCGGGCGCCACGAATGGATCCGCAAAGTACTGAGTTTCGCGCGTAACTTTGTCGTCCGTGAACTCCATGATGCTCACGTGTAGGACGGCTTGCCGTCATATGTCAGGATGAATTCGGTGACCCAAAGATCACCGCCGCCAATGATTCGTCGAACAGCAAACCTCTTTTGGCTCGGCTGACTAGCGCGTTGGTTCTGTATATTGCGTCGCCCGCGCGTTCGCTCGCCTGACTGCGGATATTCCAGCACCGCATCCTCGTGATAAATGCGGTGCTCTGTTTCAAAATCATTGGCATCGGACGCCGCCCAATGCTGATCCAGTGCCGCACGGATCTCTTGATCTCGCACCCCGGAATACTGCTCTTTCTTTTGTTGATCGTTCATCTTTGAGCCTTTATTTGATTCGATACTGCATCATCTTCACGCTTGCGCTCACGAGACAAGGAAAGGCTGCTCCAACCGCCCTTTTCTTCGTGCCCCGTTCGTCCGTGGTGGGTTTCGGCATGTTCAAACCACCGATCACCCGATCACGCGCGATCACCCGATCACCCGATCTTGATCCATCCCCGCCAGCCCCAACTCCCCCGCAATCCCCTTCATCGCCTCAATGCAGAACGCGATGTGCTCTTCCAGATCGACGCCCAGGTCAGCAGCGCCGTTGATGATGTCATCGCGATTCACGCTGCGGGCAAAGGCTTTGTCCTTCATCTTTTTGGGCACGGACTTTGCTTCCACCTCAGCCAATGACTTGTTCGGCTTTACCAGCGCGCTGGCCGTGATGAAGCCGGAAACTTCGTCGCAGGCATACAGCGCTTTTTCCATCCGGCTCTCGCGCTTCACGCCGCTGTAGTCGGCATGGGAAAGAATGGCTCGGCGCACGTCTTCCGGATAGCCGCGCTCTTCCAGAATCTTGCTTCCCACAAACGGATGCTCTGCCGGCGTGGGATATTTTTCATAATCAAAGTCATGCAGCAGGCCGGTGATGCCCCACTTGTTTTCGTCCTCGCCAAACTTGCGGGCATAGGCGCGCATGCATGCTTCCACGGCCAGCATGTGCTTGCGCAGGCTCTCTGACTGGGTGTATTCGCAGAGAAGGCCCCAAGCCTGGTTGCGATTCAGTTCGGCTCCATCCTTTTGATCCATTTCCATGTTTTACCCTAGGTTTATACCTGTTTTCTCTCTTTATTCACTCAAGTTTTACCATTAACTCAGGTTTTTACCTAAATTTCTTGTTGACAATTGTGAGTTGATGCCTGAGACTACGAGAGTTACAGGTACCCCCGAAGTAAAGGTTTTTGGAGAAACTGCCCGCTCTGGCAACTCCGAAACATCCATGGCAACAGCATTGGCGCCGGTAGATTCCCGGGAAGTTGTACGTTGTGACCATTGTCATTTAGTCCAATTCAGGACCAACAACAATCTTTGCAGAAAATGCCGCACGTCGCTGGATGAGGATGAGCCTGAGCCGATCCTTGAAGTCCAGGCGCCGCCGGAGCCGCCGTCCAACGGACATCATTCCCATCTGCAGGTTGCGTCAGCCATCCGTATGCTAAGACAAAAGTCTGGATTGAGCCAGCGCCAGCTTGCCTTGCGCATGTCCGTGCCGCGCACGTATGTATCGAAGATCGAAAATGAAAAGGCGATGCCCACGCTTTCGTCATTGCAGCGGTTGGCCACTGCCCTGGAAGTTTCCATGGCCGATCTGCTCAAAGGCTCCAGCCGGTCACTGGAAGATGATATTGCTGACCTGATGCATGACGAGTTCATTGCCGAGATTATTCAATGCCTGGACAAGCTGGATTCCATGCAGCGCTCCAGCCTGCTGGCGCAGGTGCGCGACTTGAGTATTCGTCCGCGACGCACCGCGTCGTAAAACGCTTTCTCCTAAAACTGAAAACTGAGGCTCAGCCGGGGACATGTTCTCCGGCTGATTTTTGTTCTCGTTCTTGTCCCGAGAGAAGCGAGGGAAGCCTATTGGGGCCGCCTTCCGAAAACGCTTTCCCGTTTTCCTTTGCGACCTCTGCGTCCTTTGCGGTAAAAATTCTGGCTTGGGTGGGGCTGAATGCTGATTACTGAATGCTGAGTGCTTTTGCACAGCCAACTTCCACCAGCTCCTCACAATCCAACATGAGGTGCGTTGGAGGTCTTTTGATCACGATTCTGATTGTAATTCTGGTATTGATGTTGATCGGTGCGGTACCGTCATGGCCGCACAGCCGCAACTGGGGCTATCGTCCGGTCGGCGGCCTGGGACTGATCCTGCTCATCATCCTTATTCTGTACATGCTGGGCTACGTATGAGGTCACGTTTAAGATTGCGTATGAAATTCATCATTACCGCCGCGGTCGCATTTTCTCTTCTGCTGCTCTCCGCCTGCTCCAATCAGGATACGGAGAAAACCAAGCAGGAAGCCGCCAAAGCCACGGAGCAAATTAAAGAAGGCAGCAAGGTTGCGGCCGTTGAGTTGAAGAAAGACGCCAAGCAAGCTGCCGTACAGGGCAAAGCCATTGCTGAAGGCGTGAAGCAGGGCCTCGCCACGCCGGACAAGCCGGTGAACATCAATGCTGCGTCCCAGACCAAGCTGCAAACTCTTCCCGGCATCGACGAAGAGACTGCCGGCCGCATCATCAAAGGCCGCCCGTATCACACCACGGACGAAGTCGGCACCAAAGGCGTGGTCTCACCTGATCAGTTCAACGCTATTAAGGATAAGATTGTTGTGCGTTAAAAAAAGGGATTGACAAAAGCAATTGGCTGCTCGCCCTTTGACTTTTGGCTGTTCGCCTTTAGCCCGACTTCTCACGCCCTGCTTTAGCTGAGCTAATTGCTAAGTGCCAATTGCTAACTGCTTATTTTGTTGGCTCCATCGTCAACGCATCATTGAACCGATTGAAATAATTAAACAGCCCAATCGCCGCCAGCAGTTCGATAATCTCACCCTCATCAAAGTGCTGACGCAGTTCGCTAAAAAGCTTGTCATCCACGGTGTGCGCGTCGCGGGTCACGCGTTCAGCCAGACGCAGCGCGGCTTTTTCTTTGTCCGTGAAATCAGAGCGCTGTTCGAAGTTGGCCAGCTCATTGATCTGGTCGTCCGTCCAGCCGTGCCGTCTTGCCAAGACGGTGTGTGACGCCAGTCAATATTCGCAGCGGTTGATCTGCGTCGTCCGTACGATAACCAGCTCTTTCAGCTTGGCTGGCACCGTGCCGGTTTCCATTACAGCGCGGAAATGCGCCACCATGGTCCGCATAATTTCCGGCCGATGCGCCACAGTGCGGAACATGTTGGGAATGTTGCCGCGAGTGTGCATGAAGTGGTCGTAAACTTCGGCGACCTCAGGCGAAGCGGCAGCACGATCAATGCGGGAGATTCTTGGCATGCAGGTACCCTTGGGCAGGCGAGCGGGAACTCGCCTGCCGCAATCGAAGGTTATTTGCCGAAGGCTTGGATTGCTGTTGCTTCGTCGTCCTTGATGTCAAAGACGGTGTAGAGCTTGGTAATCTGGAGCAGGTCGTGGACTTTCTTTGTGAGTTTCAGCAGCTTCAGTTCGCCACCTTCGCGCCGTACAGCGGTAAACGCGCTTACCAGTTCGCCGATGCCGGAGCTGTCAATATAGGTTACGTCGCCCAGGTTAAGCAGGATTTTTTTGCTGCCTTTGCCGATCAGGTCGCGAATGGTGTCACGCAATACCACGCTGCCCTCACCCAGAGTAATGCGGCCGCTCATATCCACCACTGCGACGCCGTCCACTTGCCGATTGGTTGCTTTCATGCTCACTGTGCTTCCTCCTACTTGGCATTCGCCGCGTTGCGGCCAGTATGTTTGATGAGTGTTACTTCCGTCCCCGGATTCTTATTCCGGATCTTTACTTCGTCCATAAATGCGCGAATCAAAAAAATCCCACGCCCCGAACCTTTCATCAGATTATCCGGCGCCAACGGATCAGGCAAGGATTCAGGATCCAGTCCCTTTCCTTGATCTGTGATGGTGATCACTAGTGACTCGTCGGTGGTTTCATACGCCACCACAAACCTTTTCCCGGGATCATAAGCATTGCCATGCAGTACCGCGTTCACCGCCGCTTCACGCACCGCCATGGCCACCTGGTATTGCTCGTCTTCACCCAATCCCGCTCCGGCGGCAACTTCCGTGGCTTTTTGCTCAACCTGATTAACGCTTTCCAGCGTTGATTCCAGCGTGTACGAGACCCGGTTTGTCATGGGACGATTCACTTAATATTTGGGTTAAAGACACGGTCTAAGCGAACGGGTCTGCGCCGTGAAGTACTAAGTGTGCCTACGCGGACACTGAGTTGTCAAACCAAGAGACGCTGTCAATTTATGCAGTTCCCAGGCAGAGAAGCGCGAGCGGAGAACTCTTGAAGGATGTAACACTCTTCCCAACTCTGTCATCCTTCACGCATTTGGGGCAAACTGCAACACCATCAGTGCCTGATCATCCATCCCGGGCGAGCCAGAACGGAAGCTCAAGACTTCTTTCAGGCATTTATCCACCAGCTCACGCGAAGGCATTTGATGGCACGCGCCCAGCAGCTTTGCCAGCGAAGCGCTCCCGAACTCAGCGCCCTCCGGGCTTTCCGACTCCGAAATCCCATCGGTATAAATCACCAGGCTGTCGCCCGGAGCGGTGCGTAGGTTGGTGCTTGTGAACTTCTGGTCACAGAAGAGCCCAATCGGGACTGTAGCGGCTTCAATCGCCGCCACTCCGTGGCCTCCCACGTGAAACGGCGCAGGATGGCCGCCGTTGCATATCTCCACGTTGCCAAACTCGTCTGCCCGTCCCACGATCAGCGTTGCGTATTGCGTGGGCAGCGTGCTTTCACAAAAGAGCCGGTTCGCGCGCTCTACCAATTGCTCCAACGGCAAGCCCGTGGGAATCAGCACCCGGAACAAAGCATGTAAGTTTGACATGAGCATGGCCGCGGCCACGCCTTTGCCGGAGACGTCGCCTACCATGAAAAAAAGGTCTTTGCCGTGCTGCACCAGATCGCAATAGTCGCCGCTGACCTGCCCGGCGGGCTCATAGTGATAAGCAACTTTCCATCCCGCGGCGCTGAAGTCGCGCTTGGGCAACAATCCAGCCTGGATCCTTGCCGCCAGCAGCAAGTCCTGCTCCAGCGCGCGCTGTTCCGTGGGATTCAGGCAGTCTAGGCAGAGCTGCGTTAATGGATCGGCAAACAGGCGTTCCGGCTCAACCGTCCCGGCACAATGCTCGCAGACGCCATAACTGCCGTGGTCCACGCGTTCCAGCGCATGGTCAACCTGCTCCAGCAGATGAAGAAGGTTCGCTGTCTGCGTTTTGGCCACTGCGGTTTCCAGTTTGTGCCGCCGAATCACTAACTGGTCGCGCAGCATGTGCAGGTCTGTAACCTGAATTGCCATTGGGGAAAACTCCTTCCTGTAACAGATCGTTTATTGGGTGCGGGGATTCAGATTTTTCAGCCTTAAACCGCCAGCCTGTTTTCTTGCTTAGTGCATCTTATGGCCGACCGTCCGAACAGAAATATCCGGCCCTTGCTCTGAAATCCAATTCGAAAAATCTGTCTGAAAAATAGTTGGTGCAAATGAGCTTAGCTCTGGTCAGGGCCAACCACATTGAGTATTCTGCCAAGTAGGGAGAAAAATGCGGGAAGAGATCGCACTTTCGAGCATTCTGGGCGCGTCTGTCTATGACAGCAGCGGCGCGTTTGCCGGACACGTGCGTGAAGTGGCCATTTTTCCCCAGGAAGATCCCAACCGCATCTCTGATTTCATCGTGAAAACCCGTGAAGGCGACCGCCTGCTGCCTTCCCGCCAGGTCAAGACCGTGATCGGCTCGGCCATCCAGGTCAATGGTTCGGCCGATGAGTGGCAGCCGCTTTCCAGCTCTGAAGGCATGTTGCTGCTGGAGCGCGACCTGCTGGACCAGCAGATTATCGACGTTTCCGGACGCAAAGTTGTTCGCGTGAATGATGTTGACCTGCTGCGTGAGCAGTCCAATGGCACGCTTAAGCTCAAAGTCGGGCGCGTGGATATCGGCTTGCGCGGCGCTATCCGCCGGCTGCTCAAGGGCATGGCTCCCAGCCGCGCCATTGAAGCGCTGGCCATGCGCATGCCGGAAAAATCCATTCCCTGGGAAGCCGTGGATTTGATTGAAACCGATCCTGCGCGCCGTGTGCGCTTGCGGCTGGCTTATGAGCGGCTTTCCAAGCTGCATCCGGCGGACATTGCCGACATTCTGGAAGAGCTGGCTCCCGCCGAGCGCGAATCTATTTTCGGATCGTTGAATGAAGAAGTGGCCGCTGAAGCGTTGGAAGAGATCGATCCTAAAATGCAGATCGAACTCATGCGGTCCATTGATTCTGATAAGGCAGCCGACATTCTGGAAGAAATGGACCCCGATGCGGCCGCCGACCTGCTGGGCGACCTGCCCCAGGAAACGTCAGAAGAAATTCTGGAAGAAATGGAGCCGCAAGAGCGGCAGGAAGTTTCAGAGCTGCTGGCTTTCCATGAAAACACCGCCGCCGGCCGCATGACCACGGACTATATCGCTCTCTCCGCCGAGCACACCGTAGGTGACGCCATTGATCGACTGCGCAGCTTTGAAGGCCCCGTGGAAACCGTGAGCACCATCTATCTGGTGGACTCCCAGGAGAAATTGGTGGGAGCCGTGTCGCTGGTTTCTCTGGTGCTGGCCCCCGGCGGCACCCGGCTGGGAACGCTCACGCCGGAACACGTGATCTTTGTGGAAGCCAGCGCGTCAGAAAAAGATGTGGCGGAAATGTTCGATAAATACAACCTGCTCACGTTGCCGGTAGTGGATGAAGAACAGCGGCTTACCGGCATCATTACCGCGGACGACGTGATTAGTTTGCTGCGCGACAGGATCTAGACTTTCGACGCCTGACATGTTGCCGCCCATCGCTGAACCTGAAACGCTCTTAATGAATCCATGCCCCGATGCAGGCAATCCAACAATTTGAAATGTTTGTAGCCTTTGGTTTCACATCGGTGGAGGAGTACAACGATGCAGGTAGTGAATCTTGCACAGAAGTTTGCCGCCTTTCAGGATTATTTCAATCCCAAGATTGTGGGCGAGTTGAACAACTTTCAAGTGAAGCTCGTAAAAGTGCAGGGCGAATTCATGTGGCATCACCATGACGCCGAAGATGAGATGTTTATGGTGACGAAGGGTGAATTGCACATGAAATGGCGCGACGCTGAAGGGCGCGAGCATGACGACCCGGTCCGTCCGGGCGAGTTTCTGATCGTCCCTCACGGCACGGAGCATATGCCTTACACGCTGGAGGAAACTCATGTCATCCTGTTTGAGCCGGCCACAACGCTCAACACTGGGAATGTGCAGAATGAGCGTACGGTAGCCGACTTGCAGAAAATATGAGCGGCCGCCACATCTCTCTTCGGTCATGAAAAAGCGGCTTGCGCTGATTACATGGAGCGGCCTCCCGCACGGCGCGGAGAGCGAGCGGCTGATGCTGCCGTACCTGGCAGCGGCCGGCATTGAGACGCAGTTCGTCGATTGGCGGAGGATTCGTTCGTCAACGGATTCCCAAAATGCCGATTTGCAAAATAAAGACGCGCGAAGCACGGCGTTCGTCCCATCCCAGTTTGATCTCTTGGTCTTGCGCTCCTGCTGGGATTATCACCTGCGAGGCGCTGAGTTTACGGAATGGCTTCGCGCAGTTGGCAGCCAGGTCCAAATCCTGAATCCTGTCGAGACAGTCTTGTGGAACCTGAACAAGATTTACCTTCGTGAGATTGAGGAGCAGGGAATCGAGATTGCGCCGACAGTGTTCGTCAATGGCAGCGGCTCCATGGCATCATCAGCATGGCACGAAATCCGGAGTTGGAACAGATCAGTGGTAAAACCCGCAGTGTCGGCCTCAGCCCACAAGACTTGGCTGTTTGATCGCGTGGTGGTTCCGAACGAAGCCGAACTGAAGAGCAAGATGGAAGGCGAGCCATTTCTCATCCAGCAGTTCATTCCTGAGATAGAGACACAAGGCGAGATTTCGTTCATCTATTTTGACGGCGCGTACAGCCATGCTGTGCTGAAGCTGCCCGCCGCTGGCGATTTCCGTGTACAGAAGGAGCATGGCGGTTCAGCGGAGCTGTTTCATCCCGATTCGGCTCTTCTGGATCAGGCGAATGAAATTGCCTCAACGGTGCCGCAGGTGCGTGATTCCCTTTATTGCCGGATTGATGCAGTAGCGAGAGACGGCAAACTGGTGCTGATGGAACTTGAGTTGATCGAGCCGGAATTGTTTCTGGGACTGGCAGACGGCGCGGCAGAAAGGCTTGCGGAGGCAATCGCGAGACGCGTTAAGTAGAAGCAAATCTTTACCGCAGATTAACGCCGATCAACGCGGATCAAAGAATGCACAATAAGATTTTAGAGGGTTTTCTGAGTTGCGGTATCCAACACACACGGCGTGACTAGCGATCCATCTCACCCCGCGACGCGCCATCCTGAGGCGAGCTACGCGAATTGCAAGGTGGTTCGACACGGTTTTCGCGAAGCCGAAGGATCGGCTCTGCTGCACCGTAGGGCTATTAAGACTGCTTGGATGATCGGCTGCCCTGAAGAGCAGCGGAGCAGATCCTTCGCGTCCAAAGCATGGTGCAAGGAGCAGAGCATCGTGTGCTCGGCTCAGGATGGCGCATTCATGAGGATCGAGATTGATGATTCGGGATACAGCAATCTTAGAAATGCTCTATCCGCGGTCATCTGCGGTAGTCATTTGCGTTACTCGCGCAACTCGAACCCCGCCGCTTTGATTCCTTCCACCACCTTTTCCCGCGTGCGCGTGACTTCTTCAGCGGTCAACGTCCGGTCATCGGCCCCCAGGGTCAGCCTGAAGGAAACGCTTTTCTTGTCCGGCGGCAGCGGGAAGATCAGCAGAAACTGCAAGCTGACCAGGCTGTCTCCGGCAAACTGACGCAGCTTGTTTTCCAGATCGGCCACAAGCGTATGCGCCGGCGCGACGATTGAAAGATCAAAGCTGCTGGTAGGGAAGCGGCGTAGCGGACGATACGCCTGTCGCTGTGACGGCAGAGCTTGCAGCGCATCCAGATCAAGGTCAAGGATGGCGGCACGCCCGCGGTCAAGCAATCCGGGATGCAATTCGTAGAGGCCTCCCACGTGCTGGCCGCCGACTTCAACATGCGCCGCGCGCTCCGGATGCATCGTCTTGTTGTGCGCCTTCGCCGTCACAATCTTCGCTCCCGAAGCAACATACTGGAGCACGCGCTTCATCTCCAGCAGGTTCGCGCCGTTGGTCTCGCGGCCATAAATTGCTGCCATCAGATGCGTCCGTTCTTTCGGCGCGCCATCTGCACCCTTGCTGTAAGCGCGGCCGATCTCGAACAGACGAAAGTCGGTGAAATAGCGGCTGTTGTCCGCCAGGTTGCGGCGGATTCCCGGCAGCAGCGCAGGACGCATGTATTTTTGATCGGCAATGATTGGGTTCGCCACCTGTAACAGCTTGTCTGTCGAGTAGCCAAACATGGCCGCATCCGCGTCAGAGATAAACGAATAGTTGGAAACCTCAGTAAAGCCCTGTCCAGCCATGGCCGCGCGAATTGCACGCTGCTGCTCATGCTGAAGATTACGCGGCGTAGGCTCTGACAAAACCGCCGGGGCATGCGGCACGATGGAAGCGTAGCCGACCATGCGCCCAATTTCTTCCACCAGGTCTTCAGGGATGGAAATATCTTTGGTCGCGCGCCAGCTTGGGACTGTAAGCAGAAGTTTGCGCGCGTCAATCTGCTCCACGCCAAAGACGAGTGACTTGAAGATGTTGATCACTTCTTCCGTGGAAAGCTTGCGTCCCAGCTTGCGTTCTGCCCAATCAATATCAAGCTGGATTTTAGGCGGCGTGGACTTGCGCGCGTAAACGTCAATGGGCGGCGCAGCCTGGCAACCGGGCGAAATCTGCTTCAGCAGTTCGACGGCTCGCGCCAGTGCGCGGACAGTGTTCTCCGGGTCCTGGCCTTTTTCAAAGCGCATGGAAGCATCCGTGCGCAGCTTGAGCCGCGAAGAAGATTTGCGAACCTGAGCAGCGGGAAAGTTTGCCGCTTCCAGGACGATACGCTTTGTGGTGCCGCGGATCGCCGTGTCATTGCCGCCGACAATGCCGGCAATGCCAACCGGCTTCTGCGGATCGGCAATCACGATGTCTTCCGGGCTGAGCGAATACTTCTCACCATTCAAAGCCAGAATGGATTCGCCCTTGTGCGCCGCGCGCACCACAATCGTATCGCCCAGCAGATCGGCGTCATAGGCGTGCATGGGTTGGCCCAGTTCGCAGAGAACATAATTTGTTACATCAACCAGATTGTTGATCGGATTTACGCCCAGTGAGTTGAGCCGATACTGCATCCATAGCGGAGAAGCCGCCACCTTTACGTTCTCCACTCGCTGTCCGCTAAAGCGCGCGCAGAGCGCGGCATCTTCAATCGTAATGGAAAGGTCGCCTTTGTTTGCGCCTGCTGGCAGGTCTTCAACTGGATCGGCAACGCTCAGGCCGGCGATGGCTGCAACTTCGCGAGCCATGCCCAGATGTCCCCAGAGATCAGGACGATTGGTAAGAGACTTATTGTCAATCTCAATAATGGAGTCGGGATCGGAATTTTCCGCGCGGGCAACGGCCGCAACGCTGGCGCCGGCGAACGCGCCCGGATCGTGCACGCCTTCGCACTCGGCGGTCTTCATGGTGATCTGGCGGGCAAGCTCCGTCACGTCCATTTGCAGGCCGGGGACAAGCTCGCGAAGCCAGTTATAAGAAAACTTCATAGGTCAGAACTGATTCAGGAAACGCAGATCGCCGCTTTGCAGCAGGCGTATATCGTCAATGGCGTAGCGCATCATGGCCAGTCGCGTAAGGCCCAGGCCAAAAGCAAATCCGTTCCACTCCTGTGGATCAAGGCCGCAGTTGCTGATCACGTTAGGATGCACCAGCCCGCACGGCAGCAGCTCCACCCATCCGCTCTGCTTGCACACGGCGCAGCCGTTGCCGCCACAGATCAGGCATTGGATATCGAGTTCAAAGCCGGGCTCCACAAAAGGGAAGTAGCCGGGCCGCAGGCGCACCGTAACTTTGCGGCCAAATACTGAGCTGAGCAGCGTCTGCATGAAATAAATCAGGTGGCTCACGGAAACATCGCGGTCCACCATCATGCCCTCAACCTGGTAAAACGTGTGCTCGTGCGATGCGTCCACTTCCTCATTGCGGAAGACGCGGCCGGGCGCGATCATCCGCATGGGCGCTCCATACTTCTGTAAAGCGCGCACCTGCACCGGCGACGTATGCGTTCGCAGCAGATGACCATCGGTCATCCAGAAAGTATCCTGCATGTCGCGCGCGGGATGGTCCGCAGGAATATTCAGCGCGTCAAAGTTGTAATAGTCGGTTTCAACTTCCGGTCCATCGAGCACGCGGAATCCCATGGAGGTGAAGAGCAGCTCAATCTCATCCTGCACCTGCGTCACCGGATGAATGTGCCCCGGCGCAATCCCCTGCGGCGGAACCGTGAGATCAATCCATTCCGCCTTGTAGCGCTGGTCGGATTCAGATCCTTCCAGCGATGCCTTGCGATCCTCCAATGATTTTTCCAGCGTGGCCTTGGCTTCATTCAGTAGCTGGCCGGCTTTTGCGCGATCTTCCGGCGCCATCGAGCCAAATGTCTTGCTGATGCCGGCAAGCTCGCCTTTGCGTCCCAGCACGGCGACGCGGACCTTCTCCAAATCGGCCAGCGTAGCTGCGGCGTTGATGTCGCCCAGGGCTGATTGCGTTAGGTCTTTGATGGTTTGTATCGGGTTCGTCAAGAGTGTCTGCGCTCGCGCTTGGGTAATCCTAAACTATAGATTGCGGTGGAAACCGGGTCAATCTAAAGGGATCGTTGTCAACGCACTGAGACACGGAGAAAGGCAAAAACTTTTGCCGCTGATTGCGCAGATGAACGCAGATAGAATGAATAAAGCTAGGATTTCGCGAGAGTTCAGACGACTTAGAGACCTTTTCTTCTTATCTGCGCCTGTCTGCGTAATCTGCGGCTGGTTTTGTTCTTCTCCGTGTCTCAGTGCCTCCGTGGTGAAGATTGGTTTTTCATCCACGCAATCCGCGGTAGGCACTGCTTAAGCATGTTAAAATAAAGCCTGCAGCTGCGGTCCCGCTTGCGAGCCGGAATCCCCTTCGCAGTTCCTTATAAAACTAATGATTTCAGTCAGTAACGTGTCCATGCGCTATGGCGCAAAAATATTGTTTGAAGAGGTCTCCACGGCGTTTACGCCGGGGAAGCGCTATGGCCTTACCGGCCCCAACGGCGCCGGCAAGACGACGTTTATGAATCTGCTTTCCGGCGAGCTTGAGCCGCAGAAGGGCAGCGTTGTCCGCCCCAAAAAGCTCAGCGTGCTTAGCCAGGACCAGTTCGCCTTTGATGCGCATCGCGTGATCGATACAGTCATCATGGGCAACAAGCGGCTGTGGGCCGCCATGGAAGAGCGTAACCACATCTATGAAAAGCCCGAGATGTCGAATGAAGACGGCATGCGGCTGGGCGAACTTGAGGGCGTGGTCGGCGAAGAAGACGGATATTCGGCGGAAACCGACGCGGCCATTCTGCTGCAAGGGCTTGATATCCCGGACACCGTGCATGAGCGCAAGATGGGCGAGCTGCCCAGCGGACAAAAAATGCGCGTGCTGCTGGCGCAGGCCCTCTTTGGAAATCCGCAGGCGCTGCTGCTGGACGAGCCGACGAACCATCTTGATCTTGATTCCATCCACTGGCTGCAGGACTTTCTCAATCGTTATGATGGCGTGCTGATCACCATCTCGCACGATCGCCACTTCCTGAACAGCATCTGCACACACATTGCCGATATCGATTACGAAACCATCATCACCTATACCGGCGGCTATGACGATATGGTGATGGCCAAGACGCAGATTCGGTCGCAGATTGAAAGCCAGAACGCGCAACGCGAGAAAAAGATTGCGCAACTCCAGGAATTTATCCAGCGGTTTTCCGCCGGTACGCGTAGCAGCCAGGTGCAGTCACGCCGTAAGGAAGTTGAGCGGTTGCAGGTAACGGAGCTGGCGCGGTCCAACATCGCCCGCCCATTTATTAAGTTTGAAATGAAACGGCCTTCAGGTAAACACATTCTTGAGATTGAAGGCGTCACCAAGTCTTATGGTGATAACCGCGTCATACAGGACTTTACTGCCAGCATAACGCGCGGAGAAAAAATCGCGCTCATGGGGCGCAACGGCGCAGGCAAGACAACGCTGCTGAATGCACTGCTGGCCAATTCGCCCAACACGCCTGAGAGTGAGCTGCGGCAGACGTCCGGCTACAACGGTTCGTTTATCGATGGCGGCAAAACCGTTTGGGGGCATGAAGCGGCGATCGGCTATTTTCCGCAGGACCATCGCAGCCTGATTGAAAAAGGCAGCACCATTCTGGACTGGATCTTCCAGTGGGACCCTTCGGTTTCCAATGAAGAGATCCGCGGCCTTCTGGGGCAGATGCTCTTTGTCCGCGATGAAGCCACCAAGAAGACTGACGTGCTTTCCGGCGGCGAAGCGGCACGCATCCTCTTCTGCAAACTCATGCTGCAAAAGCCCAACGTGCTGGTGTTGGACGAACCTACGAACCACCTCGATCTCGAATCCATCAACGCGCTGAATATCGCGCTGCAACGCTACCAGGGAACGGTGTTTCTGGTGACGCACGATCACGATCTCATCGACGAAGTGGCCACACGCATCTGGCACTTTGACGATCACAAGATCGAAGACTTTAAAGGTACATATGAGGAATATCAGGCGGCGATGCAGCAGATGGCGTAGCTGCGAACGGGCGTCGCTTGACCATCAATGGTTGCGGGTGCCAGAAGGCCAGTAAATCTGCCAGCCTTTTTCCTGCGCGATTTCTTGCAGGTCGGGGTTGGGATTCACCGCAAAAGCGTGCCGCGCAATCTCCAGCATGGCCGCATCATGGATTGAATTGCCAAAGCATGCGTCCACCTGCTTCTTCACCACTTCCGCAATCGCCGTGGCTTTGCCCGGACCGCTGGGCACGCGGATGAGCCGGTCAGTGATTTGTCCGTCTTCAATATGAACGCTGGCGGCCAGCACGCTCCGCCGCGGAATACCAAAGCGCTTAACGCCTTCACGCACCACCCAGTCATTGGTGGATGAGACCGCCCATACCTCGCAAGCTTGGGATTCGAGTTCGCGTGTGAGCCGCAGCATCTCCGGGAAGATGCGCTTTTCCACGATGCTGGAGAAAAACTCTTCCGCCGCTTCCTGCAGCACATCTACAGAATTGCCGGCATTGATGGTGACCATCTCGCCGCACATTTCGGTTTCATCCACCTTGCCTTGTTTGTAGTCGGCATAGCGTGCGGCGGCGCGTTCCGCCACGCCGTGCGGGAACATGCCGCGATCAATCTGCCAGTAAAAGAAATCCGCGCCAGAGTCGCCGCTCCACAATGTGCCGTCGCAATCAAACACGGCAACACGCGGGCGTAAGGCCAGGACGGAGTCAGCAAATTTCTGGCTGGCGGAAGTCTCAGTTCTCAAATGGCGGTACCTGCGCGAAGTTTCTCAAAGTCTTCCGGTGTGTCCACATTGGCGACGACCAGCGGATCGTTTACCGGAAAATACCGGATGTGCGATTGGTTCGCGTGCTCCACTTCTCGCGCTGAACTGCCGACAGGCGCGCGCAAAAACGCCTCAATCATTTCACGTCCGATCACAAAAGGATGGCCGTGCCTGCCGCCGAACTCCGGCACTACCGCCCAGACTTGATCGTCACTGGAGAGAAATGCCGCCTTGATCTGCTCAATGGTTTCCACTTCCGCCGGCGGACGGTCCACCAGCGTAACAATCGCCGCGTCGCGCCCGCGGTTGAGCACCTCTTGCAGGCCCACCAGCAGAGAGCTGAACTGGCCTTGCTGTGGATTTGCATTCACCGTCAGAAACGCCGCTTGGGAGTCGGCAATCGGCGCCAGGCTAGGCGCGTTTGCGCCCGCCACCACAATCACCAGTTCGGTTGCGGGTTGCAAGGCGCGTATGGCGGAAGAGAGGAATGTGCCGTCACGCCAGGGCAGCAGCGCTTTGTCGCGGCCCATGCGCGAAGATGCTCCGGCAGCCAGGATAACGCCCGCAAATGAAGGTGAAAGGGCCATGGGTAGAACTATATCTTAATTGGTTGTGGGCGAAATTGTTTACGCTACAAACGTGGTGGCCGCTTGAAATTGCCAAAATTGCCAAGATTGCCAAAAATCGCCGGGATTGACGCGCGGCCGAGGACAATGTTTGGCAATTTCGGCGTTCTTGGCATCGATTCGCGATCACTGGACGCAAGATGTCGCGGATCGGCGGTGTAAGGCGGACTTACAGCTGTTTAAGGATCTCTGCCGCTTTTGCGCTCTTCATGTGCGGCAGCGGCGTAGTGGAGTTGCGGCGGATGGCGATCAGTTCGGCCACAATCGCAACGGCAATTTCTTCCGGCGTGATTGCTCCAATATCGATGCCCACAGGCGCATAGACGCGTGCCAACTTCTCCGGGGCGATGCCTTCTTTTTCCAGCTCTTTATAGATTGCGATGGTCTTGCGTTGCGAGCCGATCATGCCGATATAACGCGCCGGCGTCTCAGCGGCCCAGCGCAGTACGCGCATGTCGTCACGATGGCCCCGCGTAACAATCACGATGTACGAAGCGTCATTCGGAGCCAGTTGCGCGGTGACACGCTCGTACTCGTCAGCATAAATGTCGCGGGCATCAGGGAACCGTTCGCGGTTGGCATAGCTTTCGCGGTCATCGGTTACGACGACATCAAAGCCCGCAAGGCGCGCGACTTTATAAAGGCTCCAGGCGACGTGTCCCGCGCCAAAAATGTAGAGCGTCGAGACGGCCAGAACGGGTTCTACAAAAACTTCCAGCGTCCCGCCGCAGACCAGGCCGGTATCGTACTTGGGATTGTTGTTCAGGTCGAAGTGCAGCGTCTGTGGCTTCTCCGTCTTCATGGATTCGCGCGCCGCTTCCCAGACTTCGGCTTCCACGCAGCCGCCGCCAATGGTGCCGACTATAGTCCCGTCATCGCGCACCAGCATCTTGGCCGACTCAAACGAAGGAATGGAGCCGCGCACATTAATGATGGTCGCGAGCGCTCCGCGACGGCCTTCCCGCCGCAGCCGGGTTATCTCTTCATAGATGTCCACAGGGATATTGTAGCGTGAAGGGCAAATTACTACTGATGAGGGCCTACCTGCCGGGGTTCCCGATTGCAGCAACAGCTTTGGCCCGCGCAGCGACAATGCTCTGTGTCAACGTTTGCAGATCCTGGTTTAACTTGCTGCGAAACTCGTTGCAGGCCTCCTTCCGGATCGCGAAGGTCGTAAGAGTATGATGGTCCACCCATCTTTTGGCACAGTCGGAAAAGCTTGTCATGTCAGGAGAAACGTTTTGCCATGCAGAGATAACGGCGGGATCGTTTTGGTGTTCCAGGTCCAGCTCCAGGCCTAATTGCGGCTCCTGGGTGTGCCACTGTTTGTCAGCGGTATTGTAGTCTTGTAAGAACTGGCTTTTCATTCCTTCGGTCTCTTCTTTCTTCTTCCCTGTACCCTTGGAGGTGTCGAAATCGTCACCGGTGGATGCAATCAGATTTTCGGAAGCCGCCTCAAGTGATCCGATGGCTTCAAAGACATGCTGCACCACTTGACGCTCCCGCTCCAGATATTCCTTGTAGGAGGCCAGTTGTGTATCGTTTTTCTTGGACTTTTCCTGAATCGATGAGGAGAGGAACGAACCCAACACGGTGCCGAGAATCACCGTAATCAGCGCGGCAATGGTGCTGGAATTGAGCACCTGGAGCCAGTGTGTTCTGGTTTCCGGCTGCTTTGTCGCCTTTATAAACTCTATGGCTAGCGCCTGATTCAGAAGGCCGCGCAGTTCAGGATCTGTCCAGTCCGTCGCCTTTTTGTCAAACGTGCCAGGATCAGTCATTCTTAATCTTGAGGTCTTTCTGAAGCTTTTCTCTATGGCCTAAAGAAATGCTTTGCGAGTCAGATTCTTTGTTTTTGAAGCTGGCCGACAGGGAGTATTCTCCCGGGAACACACTTGCAAAGAGATACTTGCCGTGCTTATCGGCCGTAGCCGTCGTTTTTTCCTCGGTCACAACGTCTCGCAAAGTCACAATCGCACCCGGCGCTACCTTGCCATGGAGGTCGGTTACTTTTCCTGAGATCTTACTATCAGATGTGCTATGCACTGGTCCGCCCGCAGCTTGTCCCTTTGCGGAAATGCAAAGAACTCCTAAAATGCAAATCAGTATCAATGCGTGAACTCGCATATTTGTCCTTTCTGGGCGTTTCAGCGCGCTTCGATCACTTCTATTTGCTGGTTGCCTGAACCATTTATGGTGATGCGTCAGGGTCAGTTATTCTTAATGTTGAGGTCTTTCTGAAGATTTTCTCCGTGGCCTAACGAAATGTTTTGCGCCTCAGATTGTCTGTCTTTGAAGCTGGCCGACAAGGAATAATCTCCAGGGAAAACTTTTGCAAAGAGGTACTTGCCTTGCTTATCGGCCGTAGCCGTCGTTTTTTCCCTGGTCACAATGTCTCGCAAAGTCACAATCGCACCAGGCGCTGCCTTGCCATGTATGTCTGTTACTTTTCCTGACACCCGACTATCAGGTGTGCTATGCACCTTCCCGGCCATCTCTTGTCCGTTTGCAGAAATGCCAAGAACTCCTAAAATGCAAATCAGTATCAATGCGTGAACTCGCATATCCGTCCTTTCATGCTCGTGGTGTAAAACAGGAAATTTTGAATCGTTCAACCACGGATTTTGTGGCACGGTACTTGCTCTCTTCGCAGGCAACTGTTGCACATTGAGTAGCTCTTTTCAACAGGATTTTCCCGTTCTTTGAACGGGGTGGGGACTTTGTGGACAAGATTTTCGCTGCTAAAGTCGGCAAGCCTGCCACCGGGGAAATGGCCCCATCCATTAAAGAAAGCTGCCTGTAAAGAAAGCCGCGTTAGCGAATAAAAAACGATATAATGTCCTATGCAAATTGGCTTCCAGCACTGCTCCGGCCAAGGCCGGGATGTCGCGGGTCTTTGACAATTTAGCAGTCAGCGGCAGCAATTAGCAGTCAGGCACGCCCGTCCGCGTTTGACCAGTCTTGATTAGTTGGTAAATTTTGAGTTTGCGAGACCAAAAAAATTGAACGAGATTGACAGTTGAAATGAGAGTAAAAAGGAGCTTCGACAGGCTTTTGACAGTCCTTTCGAATTGGGGTTCGGCGTTTGTTTTCAATAAATGTCTCGATAAGGGGGTGGGGTAGGCAAAAAGTTGATTAGTAAAGAAACAGAACCGACGTGGTTTTTCGGCGTTGATAAGCTGGCGTCAGCGAATGTCCTAGATCCCCAGGGCCGTCGGATGCGTTGGCTGGTATAACCCCAGCGTGCCACCGTCGGGCAGATGAACTGACGTATTCAAACCCAAGGGGCTTCAGTGATCGCGCTGCATTGAACGCCTTTATCGGAAAGTTCTTCTATCGTGGCTTTCAGATCGTCACACATCAGATACAGTTCGTGGCGCGGCTTCTCATCCCGCTCAGTCGGATTGGCGGCAAGCTCGGCCGGCGGCGCGGCGAAGATGAGCCAGCCGTGTCCGGCGTCCACCGACTTGAGACCCAGCACGTCGCGCAGAAAAGCCCGGACCTTATCGGCGTCTGGTGAATAAAGGATGGCGTGGAGACCGAGAATCATCTCGCAGAATTCTAAACCCCTCGATCGATTTGGTAATTGGGTAATTTAGTAATTGGGTAATTTTGAGGCTGGGGGATCAGCAGATTTTCATCTACCCATTTACCAAATTACTCAATTATCAAATTTTTCGGTTATTCAGTTACCAGATTTCCTCCGTGTCTCCGTGCCTCCGTGGTGGATTTTTGATAACCTCGCTTGTTTGTCTTGTCGTTGAGGAGAGTCCCTGATGAAAGCTGTCCGCTTCCATGAATTTGGCGGCCCGGAAGTCCTGAAGTATGAAGACGCGCCGGACATAAAGCCGCGCAAAGACCAGGTGCTGGTGCGGGTGAAGGCGTGTGCGTTGAACCATCTTGATTTGTTCATCCGCAAGGGATTGCCCGGAGTGAAGCTGCCACATATCAACGGCAGCGACGTTTCCGGCGACATTGCCGAGGTGGGCGAGTACATTACCGATCTCAAAGCGGACCAGCGCGTGCTGCTGGCGCCGATGACTTTTTGCGGCGTGTGCCCAAAATGCACTGAAGGCCAGCAGAATTTCTGTCCGCAATTCAGCGTGCTGGGCTATTTGAATGACGGCGGAAACTGTGAGTACATTGCCGTGCCGCGCGTTAACGTCCTGCCAATTCCGGAGGAGCTGACGTATGACGAAGCGGCCGCCATGCCGCTGGTTTCTGTCACGGCGTGGCACATGCTGGTAAGCCGTTGCGGCATCAAGCCCGGCGATACAGTGCTGGTATTGGGCGGCGGGTCAGGGATTGGAAGCATTGCTATCCAGATCTGCAAGATGTTTGGCGCAACCTGTATTGCCACCGCGGGTGACGAGAACAAGCTAGACCAGTGCAAAGACCTGGGCGCTGATCACGTAATCAACCACTACAAACAAAAAATTGGCGACGAAGTAAAGAAAATCACGAACCGCCAGATGTGTGACATTGTTTTTGAGCATGTAGGCAAAGCCACCTGGCAGGAGAGCATGAAGTCACTCAAGCCGGGCGGCAAGCTGGTGACATGCGGCGCAACCACCGGCCCTGAAGCTAATTTAGATATAAGGTTTTTATTTGCCCGCCAGCTTTCATTTCTGGGTTCGTTTATGGGGACCATGGGCGACTTCCATGAAGTCATGAAGCATATCTTTGCCGGGAAGATTAAACCTGTAGTCGATAAAAGCTTCCCTCTGCGTGAAGCCGCAGCCGCGCATGAGCGGCTGGAAAAGAGCGAGCAGTTCGGCAAGGTTATTTTGAATCCGTAGTCACCTACTTACAGTTGACTGAAGGCTGAGGGTGAGAGCAGGCTGAAATAAGGATGAATACGGACCACGTAGCGGCGTTTTCCGCGCTGGATTTTGCGCGGATGCTCTTTGGCGTGCTCATTGTTGCGGCCGGCGCGGTGAGCTGCCTGTTCTTTGCCGTCCGACTAAAGCTAAGAGAGTATCCATTGCTGTATTTTGGTTTGGGAGCCATGTTGTATGGCGTACGGCTGTTCATCAACGGTTCGTCAAACTACATGCAAGAACAGTGGGACTGGATCACAGAAGTGATCGCCCTGGTCATTCCCATCCCGCTGCTTCTCTTTTTTACCGCGACCATGGCAAGGCGCTGGAGAAAGCTAGCCCTGTGGTCAATTGGGATTTTCTGCGTGATCGGGGCGGTCGGCATGGCAGAGCTGTTTTTGGTCCAGAGCGAGCGCGCCACGCAGAAAGCGATTCACCTCATCGCCATTGTGGTTATTCCCGTCTTGATGGTCTTGTTATTTATCGGCGGACGCACTGCCAGCCGCGAACAGAAAATTCTCCGGACCGGTTTTTTTGTTTTCCTGCTGTTCATCGTGCACACCAACCTGGGGAATATCGGCATGATCTCTCATGGCCCTGACCTGGAATTTATTGGCTTTGTGACTTTCCTGGGCTGTCTGGGATACGTGGCTGCGGCCCGCACACAGCGGAATGAGGAACAGCTGCTTACCTTGAACAAAGAACTGGAAATCGCGCGCGGTATTCAGGCGGGCTTGCTGCCGGAAAAGGGTTTTTCTGTTGCCGGTCTGACTACCGCCAGCCGCTATGTTCCGGCCACTTCTGTGGCCGGTGACTTTTATGATTTCTTGCCCAAAGATGGCGGGTTAGGCATTTTGATCGCCGATGTTTCCGGACACGGCGTGCCGGCTGCACTGTCAGCTTCAATGGTCAAGGTGGCCATCACTGCGCAGCGCGACTGGGCGAATGATCCTGCCCGCGTGCTCAGCGGACTGAACTCCATCCTATGCGGCAATCTTCAAGGACAGTTTGTTACCGCCGGATATTTGTATCTTGATCCGCGACGGGGCGCGTTGACTTATGCGGGCGCAGGGCATCCGCCGCTGCTGGCGTGGCGAGGCCGAGAAAAGAAAGTTGAGTCGATAGAAGAAAACGGGCTCATGCTGGGCATCTTTCCGGAAGGCGCGTACAAATCTATGACAGCAGCTCTGGAGCCGGGTGACAGGTTCGTCCTTTACACAGATGGGATCGCCGAAGCGCCCAGCCTCTCCGGCGAGGAGTTCGGAATGGAGCGGTTCAAGGATTTCATGACACAGAACTCAGGACGATCAGCGCAGGATTTCTGCGACGGCCTGATTCAGCATGTTGCGGCGTGGTGCGGAAGCACCAGCAGAGAACAGCATGACGATCTAACGCTGATCGTTGTCGATTATAAAGCCGCTTGAAAAAGCAAATGAATCCTACCGCTCAAAGAGCCGTTCCAGCGGAAACGCCGCCCAGCCGCTTCCTCTCCGGCCCGGCGATCGTGCTTTACGCCGTCGCGGCCAAGCTGTTGCTGCATTTATCGATGGTTGCGCGTTACGGCATCTTTCGCGACGAAATGTATTACCTGGCCTGTTCGCGGCACATGGCTTGGGGATACGTTGACCATCCGCCGTTCACTGTTTGGATCGCATGGTTTTCGCGTGTGGTGCTGGGCGATTCACCGTTAGGAGTGCGCCTGCTGCCCATCCTTGCCGGAGCAGCCGTGGTATGGCTTGCGGGCGCGTTGACGCGAGAAATGGGCGGAGGCGGTTTTGCCCAGGGCATGGCGGCTCTGGCCGTTTTTGTGGTTCCTCTTTATTTGTTGGCTCACACGTGGCTCACAGACAACGTGTTTGAACAACTCATCTGGATGGCTTGCATCTGGCTGGTGATGCGGGCCGTCAACACGGGCAACGCGCGTTACTGGCTCTGGTTTGGCGTTGCGGCAGGGCTGGGATTCGAAAATAAATATTCAATTGCGTTTCTGTTGCTTGGGTTGCTGGTTGGAGTGCTGCTCACGCTGCATCGGCATTTCCTGAAGAGCCGCTACTTATGGCTGGGCGTGCTGGCGTGCGCGGTGATTTCTCTGCCGAATCTTCTGTGGCAGGTGCATTATCACTTTCCCTTCCTGGAACTGATGCGTAACATTCGCATGAGCAATCGCGATGTTGTGCGCGGGCCGGTTGCATTCATCGCAGACCAGGCCATGATCATGAATCCAATTCTCTTTCCACTCTGGGTTGGCGGACTGATATGGCTCTTCTTTGGTAAAGATGTTCGGTCTGCCGACACACGCAACGACAAGTCGTCGCACGATGTGGGGCGGTACCGCGTTTTCGGTTGGACTTACCTTGTAGTGCTCATCGCTTTTATCGCGCTCAAGGCAAAAAACTATTACGTTGCGCCCATCTATCCGATTTTATTTGCCGCTGGAGCAATAGGGTTGGAGCGGCTGGCTGCGGGTCGGCGCATTGGCGCGTGGATGCGAGGTGCATATGTCGCGCTGGTGATTGCGGCGGGAGTGGTGCTCATGCCATTTTCCGTGCCGATATTGTCACCGGAAAGCTTTCTGCGCTATCAAAAAGCGCTTGGCCTCCAACTCACTGAGATTGAGCACCAGCAGAACGGCCCTTTACCGCAGTGGTATGCCGATGAGTTTGGCTGGCAGGAGATGGTGGAAAAAGTGGCACAGGTTTACAACAGCCTGCCGCCGGAAGAGCGCGCCCGCACTGCCATTTTTTCCAACAGCTGGGGCGAGGCAGCGGCAGTGGATTTTTACGGCCCACGTTATGGGCTGCCTCAGGCCATCAGCAAACACAACAGCTACTGGATCTGGGGACCACGCAACTATGACGGCAGCACCATGATTATTCTTCGGAGTGATGGCCGCCATGAGCCCGAGCAGTTCCGGACTGTTCAAGACGTGGGTCGCGTGGAGCACCCATATGCGCGTCGCGACGAATATTTTGACATTTATCTTTGCCGCGGCCGCAAAGCAAATCTGAAGGATCTCTGGCCCGAGCTGAAAGTTTTTGATTGAAGCGTCACCGAATAACGATCAGCGGTCGATGATCTGCGCCCGGTCTCCCACGCGGATCTTGCCCGGAGTGATCACTGAACTATCGAGCGCGGTGCTGCCATCCAGTTCGCGCACGATGCGTAGCAACACAGACGGATCTTGCACCTGGGTATCGGGATCAAAGGTAGTCATCACGCAGCGATCACGCAACTTTTCAGCATGGATGCGCACGTCACCGATTGCGATGATGTGGCCGGGCCAATTTCGTTCTTCCAGTTCAGGGACATCGGCAAGAAGAATGTTTGGGTGCAGGCGGCGATGGTCAATGTTCAGGTAGCGCGCCGCGCCATCGGTTGCCACAAGCAGCGGCAGTACGTCAAAGGCTCGCGGCGTTGGAATCTGCTGCAACGTCACCGGTTCGGCGGCGGCTTCGCGAACAAGATCGAGAGCTTCGGCGGAGTCCCAGCGATGCCCATCGATTGTGGCTACGCCGTTTGTGTTGATAGAGCCTTGCAGGCCGAGCAGCTTTGGCCGCGAGCGCGAAGTCAGGAATCGTCCGTTGATCGTTCGGATCACCGCGATCTGGCGATCACCCGGGATACCGAACTTGGTGATTTCGGCTTCATTCAGCCGTTCGCCTTTGAGGCTCTTGACCGGATAGCGCCAGATTTCAGAGACATGCATGTGAGGTATGTTGATGATGGCGCCAGCGCGCAAGATTCAGCGGTTCAGACGGTTCTTGTCAGGCACAGACTTTGCTAAACGTTTTTCTGCGCTACCATCACGGCCACAGGAAAGCCGTAATGGATCTTTCCATGTTCCCGGCGGGTGTTGAGGCCCAGAGCGTCGTCGGCAATGGAATCAGCAAAAATCTTCCGCAGGCGGTCGGCATCGCCTTCGTTGGGGAACGACCGGGAGAGCAGCTCTTCCAGTTCGCTTTCCAGGCGATAGTACGAAACCTGTGGAGAGGGCAGGCCCGCTTCGACAAACAGCGCGCCAAGCTCTTTTTCAGGCAAGGCACGCACATGCGAAGGATCGCGCAGCAACTCAGCGGCATTCAGCGCGGCCGCCTTTTCCGGTTGTGGAGCCATGTCTGCGAGTACAACTTTGCCGCCGGACTTGCATACACGTTTCATTTCCTTTAGAGCCGCCAGTGGATCTTGCAGATGATGAAAGACGAAACGCGAGCTCACGATGGAAAAGTGCGCGTCCGGAAAAGGAAGCGCATAGACATCACCTTGCTCCCAGCTTACATTTTTCAAACCTTGTTCCTGCTGGGTTTTACGCGCCTGCTCCAACATCGCCGGAGTCATATCGATGCCCGTAGCGTGCTTTGCAACTCGAGCAAACGCGCAGGCAACCAGCCCGGGGCCGCAAGCCACATCCAGGATTGTGTCATCCGGGCCGGTGCCAGCCCATTGCACAATGCGATCCAGTGCTTCCTGATTGCGGATTGGCGCGGCGGCGGCAAATGGCGCAGCTTGGCGCGTGAACTGATCGAGAATGCGCGAGTTGTGGTAGCTCATCAGAGAGATTGTATGTCACTTTAGCTTTCGCGAACTTACTTGCGATCGATGACTCCCCATCGCGGTCGAACATCGGCGGGATTGACAGTCTGTTGATCAAGGCGGCGGTGACTGTAAAGATGATCGTCAGCGCGCCGAAAGTGCTCCGCTTTCCGCGAGAGCGCCGTACAGGTCAGATACAACCCATCGCTCCATCAACTTACCGTGCTCTGTCCGGTAGATGGCAATACCTTGAGCGTGATCGGCTGGCCGGTTGGAGCGATGCCGCGGAAGGCGCCCTTGTGTGTTCCAAGGAGTCGCCACCGCACCACAACCCTGTCACCTTCCGCGATCAGATCATCGACTTCGTATCGGGCGTCGGGTAACGCAGACCGGATGGCAGAGTAGTAGTCCCGGAATGCTTTCGGACCGGTCGGGCCGTGTTCCGGCCAATCGTGGGATGTGAACTGCGGTGCTATAAGGTCATCCGCCAGCGCCATATTCCAGTTGCCGTAAACCTCTTTGTAGAACCGGCGGACAAGTTCTTTGTTTGCGGCTGCGATCTCGTGTGTCATCAGTATCTCCTTTCGTTGAACTATGAAAGTTGACGAACGCTTACCGTCTTCAGCGAAGAGTTCAGACGAATCTTGAAGCACGATCAACGCCAAAGCCGCGACACTCAAGGAATCACCAATCGAACCACCTGCCATGTATTCGATACATGTCACCGTGAATTCTTTACATCTGGGTCTCTGGACCCGAGTCCAATTTCAAGAAGTCCATCACTTATTCGATCTTTGCGCTTGTTTCCAGGTATTTCAGCGTCCTTCCCATCCTCGCCGCATCCAATTAAAATAGAACTATCATGAGTGATCATCTAGTGAATTCTGATGTCGAGCGTGAGCTGCTGACCAAGCGCTTTGAGAACACGGCCGGCAATCCCGACGATGCCCAGCACTTGAAGAACGTGCTGTTCGGCAACGAACAGCCGCAGGGTGTGATTCTTACCTCGCTGGATAACGTCGTCAACTGGATGCGCAAGAGTTCCATCTGGCCTATGACATTTGGCCTGGCCTGCTGCGCCATTGAGATGATGGCAATGGGCGCGTCGCGATTTGACGTTGCGCGCTTCGGCGCTGAGGTGTTTCGCCCGTCGCCCCGCCAGTCTGACCTGATGATTATTGCCGGCCGCGTCTCGCAAAAGATGGCTCCGGTGATCCGCCAATTGTGGGAGCAGATGCCCGAGCCGAAGTGGGTGATCTCCATGGGCGCCTGCGCGACCTCCGGCGGCGTATTCAATAACTACGCGCTCGTCCAGGGTGTAAACCAGATCATTCCCGTGGATGTATATGTGCCCGGCTGCCCGCCACGCCCTGAGCAGTTGATTTATGCCATCACGCTGTTGCAGGAAAAAATCCAGAAAGAGCGCGGAACATTCAAGCGGGCGCTGAATTTGGCGTAAAAAACCAGCTGCTAGCTCTTAGCCATTGGCTTTTAGCCGAAACCGGTAAACCACAACGACACAAAGGGTCACGAAGGTCTTCTTGTTGCGCTTGGGTGTTTCTGTTTCCTCAGTGGTAAACCAACCTCTCTTGCGCAATAATGTGTCCACAGTTGAAGGGAGCCATCATGCCGAAGCCTGCATTGGTTTCTGCTTTTTTCCTGGCCGTTTCAGTTCTCGCTTCAGCGCAAGCCAGTACCAACCAGGACTTTTTCGCATTCAACATGACCGCGCCAGTCATTACGGCGTCGCTTCAGGTGGAGTATATCCTCAGAGATGATTCCGGGCAGCCGCAGCCGGCAAGCACTTATCTAGGAAGCGTTGATTTTAGGGGTAGTACCCGAGTCGTGCTCGGAACCACGCTCGCCGGTAAGCCGGCCAAAAGTCTTCAGGCGATTGCCTTCTTACCAGGTTGTCAGTTTGAAATCGTCACTGCCGATCTCACCACGAGCGTGCGTCATGCCGATCTCCAATGCCGGACGCTCCCGAGCACTCCGCTGCACGGCCGGGTAGACGTCTCGCGCTTTGCCGGAAAAACCCTGCAGGTGGGCGCGCTTTACAGCATCCTCTGGGCCGAAAAGTTCTTCGGCCTGCCAAGCCGCTCCGTGCGGCGGCTCGGTTTAGGGCCAAGCGCTAAAGTGGAAACTGATGGCAGCTTCGCCTTCGATCTGCCTGATTTTGCTGCTGACCCGCTTTGGAACAGCCTCTCCCACGATGCCTCGATCACGTTCATATTGGTTGATACCTCGACGGGTATGCCCCTAGCCAATCTCTCGGCTCCTCGCGATCTCTCCCTGGGAAGCGAATTGAAGGTCGCAGCCAGATACCCGTTGGAGATCACTTTTGCTGTGAAATAACAAATTGCTAATAACAGAGCTCGCAGCGCCGGACACGATCCCTGAAAAATTCAGTCACTCGCAGCGGATCCCATGCGCCCCTGCCCTTGTGGTTAGATGCTTTGCTTTTGTGCTCCTTTGTGTCCTTGGTTAGGCCTTTTCGATGAATCTTTCGATCGATCCCGAACTCAAGCGCGCGCTGCCATCCTTTTTCCTTGGCTGCGTGTGCGCAACGGTCTGGGTTGAGAAGCACAATGCTGCGTTATGGGACGAGATCAGCGCGCACCTCGCGCATCTCACTGCCACAATCAAGCCTGAACAGATCAATACGGCCCCGCAAATTGCCGCCATGCGCGGCGCGTACAAAGCGCTGGGCAAAGATCCTTCGCGCTATCGTGGATCGGCGGAAGCTCTGCTGCGCCGCGTGCTTTCCGGCAAGGGGCTCTACCAGATCAACAGCGCGGTGGACATCAATAATTTGGTTTCTCTGGAATCTCTGAATCCGGCGGGCACATACGATCTGGGAATGATCACGGCACCGATCGAGCTCCGCATTGGGGCTGCGGGCGAAAGCTATAAAGGAATCGGCAAAGACCTGATCAACATAGAAAGCTTGCCGGTCTTTGCCGATGCTACGGGCCCTTTTGGCAGTCCCACCAGCGATTCCGAGCGGGCGATGGTCAGCCTGGAAACCAGAAAAGTCCTGATGGTTGTATTCTCCTTTACAGGTCCCGAAGGGCTGGACCGTTGGTTGCAGCGCGCCGGCGAGCTCCTTCGTCGGTATTGCAGCGGTGAAGGAATTGAAACATCTCTGGTGAGCTGATTTTCGGCTGCGCTTACTTGCATGAGATTTTGTGCGCGGCCATGGCGCTGTTGATAAACGCCTCCACATCGTCGCTCCAGGGCTTCTTAAAGCTGGCAGGCCAGCCGCCTGGGTCAGAGTAGAGTTTGTTCAAACCTTTTTGCACTTCGGGATCACCGCCTGTGAACCCGCGAGTAAAACTTGACCAACGCTCCGCCAACTCGCGTGCCTTTGCGCTGCCGGGATCTTCATGGATGCTGATGGCGGCTTCCAGCTCCCGGATCAGGTCATTCCAGTCCTGCGTCACCTTCGCCTGCATTTCCGGAGTAAAGGTTTTCGCCCAGTCGGCGACTTTTGCCTGCGCTTCTTCGCTGTAATACTTTTTCGTCCATTCCATAGCGGTTTGCCTTTCCATTGCCTCAATAATTTTTTTCAAGGCCTCAAGATCGGGGGCGCGATTGGACGTAAGAGAACGCTCCGCTTCTTCAATCGCCTGAATGGCGGCTTCCAGTTGCAGACGCTTCTCCAGCAACAGCCGTCTTTGCAGCCGGAGAGTCGCTGCCAAGTCCAGATCGCTCCCATCCAGCAGGTCCTTGATTTTCCGAAGTGGCAGGCCGATGAACTTGAGCGTGACGATCTGCTGCAGCCGTCCGAAGTCGCGTTCGCCATACAGGCGATAGCCCGCTTCCGTGCGTCCGCTGGGCTTAAGCAGCCCCAGGCGGTCATAATGGTGCAAGGTCCGCACCGTTACTCCCGCTTTTTCGGCAAAATCGCTCACTCGGTACATCAATCTGCCCTCTCAGGGAATAGTGGGGTATGACGTAAGGTCAGACGCAAGCTTTTGTTTTATCCCCTCGCTCCACTCGGGATTAAAAACAGCCGGGGCATCAGAACACCAGCTACTTGCATCCAAACACCTTTACGGCAGGTCCCTGTCCCCCTATGCGGAATTTCAAGTTTAGTCTTCTAGTCACGTTGCTGAGCTGCTCCATGTTTGGGCTGGCGGCCAAATTGCGCCAGGTGGCGCTCATCGATCTGCCGGGGAGTCCCGGTTTCAGCCAAGTGACAATGGCGAATGGCCAGGTTGTGATTACCCGGCCGGGGACCAACACCATTGAAGTCTTCAGCCCGATAAAGCGCCGCATTGTTGCCCGTATATCGCAGATCAGCGACCCGCGCGGTATCACTGTGGACAACGATTCCGGCACCATGTACGTTGCCCTGGCCGGTAACAACAGCATCGCCGTGGTGGACACGCGCAACTGGAGCGTGGAAAAAGTAATACCGGTGCAGCATCGCCCGGAAAAGCTTCTGTGGGTGCCGCAAACAAAAACGCTCTACGCCACCAGCGTACTGGACCGCACTTTGAGCATCATTGATCTTCGGCTCAGCGCGGAGACACAGGTACTGGACCTGAATGCGCTGCCGCAGGACATGCTCTATGACGGCGCTCGCCAGGTTTTGCTGCTAACCTTGCAGGACCTGGGGCAGATCGCGTCAATTGATCACAGCAACAAGATTATCGGCCGCTATAAAGTTGTAGCCTCGGAACCTACGGGGCTGGCGCTCGATGAGCAGCGCCGCCGTCTTTACGTCGCCGTCCGCTACGCCGTGCTCGCGCTGAACGCCGATACCGGCGCTGAAGTCGCGCGCATCCCTGCTCCCGGCGGAACGGATGCCCTGGTGCTCGATCCCGGCGGCAATCTGCTTTATGCCGCGGCGGGAGATGGCTCCGTGCTGGCCATTGATCTCAACCGCAACGTGGTTGACCACGAACTGCCCACGGACGTAAAAGGCTACAGCATCGCGTATGACCCGGCGCACAAGATGATTTTTCTTCCCGGCGGACGCGAAGGCCGTTCCAAGATGGTGATCCTGAGCCCTTCAGGCGTGACGGAAACCAACCGTTTGCAGAATGCCGCCAGCCCCATTGAGGCTACGCCGCAGAGCGCTGCACAAACCGCGATGAAGAAGTAGGTTTTCTCACGGCGTGAATCGCCGCATCTTCCCGCAACTCCCGCCGCAATCTCGCGTTGTTTGTCTGTTCAGGTACTTTCGGCCCGCCTTCGCTGGCCTGCGGATACTCTCCTCATCCAAAATCTGCTATCGGTCGGCCTCAGCATGGGATAAATTCTTGCATGAGCCCGGAGATTGACTGACCGGACCGTTTTTCCTCCCCTTTTGTACACGAAATTTCTCCTGTAGTAGTTGTGTTTACGCGTCGAGAATCCATCGATTTTTTATAGAAAGTTACGAACCGAGGGGGGACTATGAAGAACTGGGCAATAATCGTTATTTTTCTGGCTGCCATGGTGTTCAGCGCAGCTGCGCAACAACCGGTAAAGTCTCAATCAGCAATCATTAATCCCGGGGAGCCCTCCACCATTGCATCGGAAAAACCGGTGTTGCCGGCGCTCCCTGGTGCGCTGAAGAGCCCTGATTCGCAGCCCAGGCCCGACCTGAAAAAGATGGCTGCGGAATTGAATGAACACCAGCGCGGCGTCATAGAGCAGCACAATCAGCAACTGAAGGAACGTTTTACAACTCTGCAGCAGGCTGGCGGCTGGCAGAGAGTTTTCCTGACCCAACTTAAGCTGCAGCAACTGGATGATCCCAACGCAACGCTGCAACTGAATGCAGCGCAACAGTTCATCACAGATTTTGTTTTCTGTGAGCGCCCGCTTATCGCCGGCCAGACTTCTGATTTCCAGACGTTCGCCAAGAGCTTTCGTCTCGGTACCCGGAACGCGGAATTTGCGCTGGAGCCGCGTGCATCGGTCATCATCAACGGTTGCAGCTTTGGGCCGGATGCGGGTGAGATCCGCCTAATGCTCAATCATGATGCCGGAAGCTTCGTTGCCTTGCAGATCAATGATTGGAGTGACAGTAGCATCTTCGCAACGTTGGCAGCGACTCCTGCAATTCCTGACCAGGAAGCCCAGTTGGTAGTGGTCCGCAAGGATGGAACGCAGTCCGTTCCCATGACAGTTGAGTTTTTTCAGCACCGGGTAGCACGGGTGTTCACGGTGCCAGGGCATCTCGAGGATTTACGTGTTGCTTCAGATCGTCATTTAACTGAGTAGCCGCGTGCGCCGACGCATTTCGCAAGGTTTTCATGCTAAACTGCGCGGCGTGAGCGCAACCTCCTGCGAAATCCCAACGGCTAAAACCCCAATCCTCGATCGCTTAACTCCTTTGCCGAAGCTTGCAATAGCTCGATGGTTAGGAAGAAATTACGAATCGCTCGTTGGTCTAGTCACAGTGTATGGTTCTTTTTTTGGGCTTTTTGCCCTGCCGTCCTCAATTCTGGATCCTCTACTCCGATGGGTATCTCGCAATCTGCAAGCTCTTTTTCTGCACGATTGGGTGGGAGTTAAGGTCCTAATCACAATTGTTCTTATTTTAGCCGCCATTTGTGGAGCCGTGCTTATACACGAATTGGGACACGTGATTGCGGGGCTAATGGCTGGGTTCCGCTTCAGGTACATGCGTTTAGGTAAGCTTGAAGTGAATTCTTCTTTGCGGCTTTCGCGTTCCCATGTTGCGAATGGGGCCCCTTTAGGAATGGCTTGTTTCTTTCCAGAGGAGATGAAGCATCATCCTTGGAAGTTCATGGTGATGATTGTATCCGGGCCGTTGGCAAATCTTATCTCAGGTTTCGTGCTATTACTGCTGCCGTACCAAAAATCATTTGTTTCAGGCGCGTTTATTGCTGTGTCACTATTCCTGGGTATGAATAATCTGATTCCTTTTAGAGGCAAGAGGTTTAGGTCTGACGGGTTGCAGATTTTGAGCGCCCTTTTTAAGCCGTCCAAACATGAAAGAGCGCTGTCATTGGCGCAACTGCGGGATGAACTGGAGTCGGGTGTAGATGTTGAAGCACTTTCACCTGACCTCATTGCAGAGCTTACCTCCGTCCATGACAATTCTCCGGCCACGCTGGTGGCCTATGCTGTCGCCTATACCCGAGCGTATTACCAGAAAGATAATTCTGCGGCAGCTTGCTACCTTGAGACCTGCTTATTGTTTTCTGGAAAGGGCACTCCACAAATCCGAAATTCACTGATCGCCGATGCCACCATCTTTCAGGCTCTGCGGCGAAAGAGGCCCGATCTGGCGCAACAATGGCTTGACGACCTGCCCGCCGATCCCCGACTGAAGTCCGTTCGTCTGCGCGCGGAGGGCGCAATCGCAGAGGCACGGGGAAACTTTGGCCTGGCGATTGAAAAAGTGGAGGCATGTCTCCAGGAAGCAGAGAAAATGGAGAATGAACGCAGTCGAAAACGGCTCATCTCAAAGCTGACGGAGTGGAAAGGTGAACTCGACAAATGCCTTGTCCAGTCGGTTGGCTCATGGGTAGTGGGCCTCTTTAGTTTTCCACAGCCTGTTTCATCATGCCCAAAGCCTTGAGAACCATTGCGTTCTCGCGCTTCGCTGATGATACGGGCTTTTTGACTTTTACCAGCGCGCAAATTTCTTCAATCGTCATTACGCGATCTGCCAGCCCAGCTTCCATCGCCGGAGTAACGCGCAAAGTCTGATGCACTCTGGCGAAATTGTAGTACATGAAATAGAGCGCGATTGCATGGCAGTGATTCGCAGCCTTCTTGCTGAATCCGTTTGTCAGGCGCGTGAATCTCCGCATTCCCATTCTCATGCTCAAATTTTGCCGTTCTACGTATGACGTGCTGACATGCTTGGGGTCAGGGTCTCCGCTCACAACTTTCAGGTCAGCGCCTATGCAACGCGCAGGAGAATAACGGCGCTGTTCCTGCTCTGAAGGTGCGCCGTAAATCTTTTGCAACTGCGCGTAATCAATGTCTGCTCCAAATGCGTTTTCTACAGCTTCCAAATATGCTTTGTGGCCATCGGTCGTGATCTGCACTCTGTTGCTGATTCTGTCGGCGCAATCTTGCATGAACTCATGCGCCCAGCCTGAATCGCGTCCACCTACCAGATAGCTCACGCACAGCTTTGTGTCGGCATCAATCGCCGTCCAAGTCCAAGTGTCGCCCCAGCCTTCAGCCTTCTTTTCCACGCTGGTATTTTTCGCCTTTGAACCGACAAAGCTCCAAATTTCATCGCACTGCAAACGGCGAACTTTCAACTTGCGGACGTGCCTGTCGTGGTACTCAGCGCAAGTCGTCCCTAGGTCAGCCAACAGCCTTAAAATTGCGCCTTTTGAGTGTCCAGTCATGCGAGAGGTACTCCGAACGGAGTTGCCCTCAACTAATGCCATTACTACTTTGGCTTTTTCCGCAATCGTTAAGCTGTTCATAATGATGAAATTGTATGCTTGAGCGCGTATGCATTCAAGTAAATTATTCTTTTTTCCCTAAAATATTTGCGAAGTAGGCAAATAAACCCTTGCGTCCTTCCTTTTTATTTGCTAACTTTAGGAAGTCGCAAGGAGAAACAGAGATGAGCCCACAACAGCCTGTTAGACAAGTTGAAGATGCCCTCGAACCAGAGGAGTCCGGTCAGGGGCGGTCAACTATCAAATTCCCCTATCTGGACTTGGATGATGCGGTCGAAGTCGCGAAGGCAATCCATACCGCTGGCGGTACGAGCTGTCAGAAAGATCAGCTTGCCGCACAGCTAGAGCAATCGGCCACGGGTGGCGGATTTAATCTTCGACTTATCACTGCGAAATTGTTTGGCTTCGTCAGCTATGACAGAGGCACTGTTTCACTGACATCATTAGGGCAAAAAATTTCTGACCCCGAAAAGCAGAAGAGTGCCAGAGTCGAAGCGTTTTTAGCAATTCCGCTGTACAAGGCTATCTACGAACAATTCAAAGGGACGACTCTTCCGCCCAATGCTGGCCTTGAGAGCGCAATGGAAACTCTCGGAGTTGCCCCGAAACAGAAGGACAAAGCCCGCCAGGTATTCCAGCGCTCGGCAACCCAAGCTGGATTCTTCGCATACGGCAATAACCGTCTAGTTCCGCCAACCATCAAAGCCAGCGGTGAACCTGAAAAACCTAAGGACGATCCCGGCGGAAGCAACCCAGAAGACGACGATAAAAAAGACAAAGGGAAAAAGCTCGACCCCTTTATCCAAGGGCTACTGGCGCAGCTCCCGCCAGCTAAAACACCATGGCCAATAGAGGCGCGGAAAAAATGGTTACAGCTAGCGGCAAGCGTTTTTGACGTGATGTACTCAGCTAAAGATGGAGATTCAGGGGAACTGAGCATCACAGTGAACAAGTTTTCTGCTACGTAAAAACTATGCGGAAGCAGACCGCATGGCAATGGAAGGATGAAGGTGATGCAACTAAAAATAATACCCGCTAGCCCTTTGTATCTTGCCTATCGTGCAAGGGGCTGTAATGACAAACCCCCAAGCCAGCTACCTTCGCGGGGTGATCTGAGCTTGGGGGCAGGTAGGCCCGCTTCGCGGGCTGCACTAACAGCCTAAATATGATGTTCAACCCTAGCCCAGCGGGCCTTCGCGGCCTTCTGGGCTATTTCCTTTTTCCGCTCGGATGAAAGTTTCTCTGCTCTGGCTTTCCCGCCCTTCATTCCGCCCAGCTTGCCGAGGGCTACAGCAGCCGGATTTTTCTTAGGGGCTGGGAACCGTATCGGCTTGCGCGGCTCTGCCTTTAGGGGTGCGCCTATGGCCTGTTCCACCACGCGCAGAGCGTTCTGGACTTCATCCCCTGTGCTTGAGCGTTTACGCATGTTTATAATTATGCCACACTAGGGTTTATTGGGTCTACCTTCATTTTCTATAACTCAGGGGTCCCGGCAACCCGTATATTAGATTAATTAATGTCCCGCACAAAAGTTAACAACATGCAAACTGTTGATTTTAGACATGTTCGCCTTTGATGCGCCCAGTTGAAATGCAACCAATTTTCTTGACATGTGTTCTAATAGGAACCATACTGTGTTTCCTATTAGGGAGTCCACCATGCCAACCGCTACCCGAACCACGAAGAGCCTCTCCCTCGAAAAGAGCGTATTGAAGGAAGTTGAACGTACAAAAGGAGACCGCTCGACCAGCGAGAGAGTAAACTGTCTTCTGAAAGTTGGGCTTGAGGTCGAACGCCGCCAGTGCCTACATACTGAAGCAGCCGCATTCTTCAAGTCTGGAGAGGACAGGGCGTCCGAAAATGCGTTCCAGTCAGCTTCTATCAAGTCTTTAGCTAGGGAAGATTAACGAACGAATGTCTTGGAAGCGAGGTACAAAGCCACACGGATGGTATCCACGCCGGGGCGATGTGTGCCTTTTTGACTTGGATAAAGAAAGGCCAGCGCTGGTCGTTTCTACTGATGCGCTCAACAGGTTTTCTCTTGATCTGTGCATCGTTCCTATTTCCAAAATTGAACATAAACAGTTCTCCCTTCGCCCGAAACTGAAAGCTGGCGAAGGGGGGCTGGACTTTGAATCGTGGGTAAAATGCGATCAAGTGACTACAGTAGAAAAAGAGCGGGCCGTCTATCCTGCACTTGGGTTTCTAACCCAAGAGAACCTGCGCAAGGTAGAATCGTCAATCCGAACGGCGCTTGAGCTTCCGGAAAAGAAATAAGCGCAAAAAGAAACCCGCCTCTCGGCGGGTTATGTGTTTAAACGCTGTGAACAGGTCGCCAGCGTTTGAGCGGTTTGTAACTTCCGGACTTCCAACTGACAAGCTCAGGAGTGACTTGCAAGCACGATTCAAGATTGAACGTGAGCGAAGTCTTGTCCTGAAAAATGACTTCAATGATGCGGTAATCAGGTGAGATGGAAAGCTCCACTTCGGCAACGATCTTGCCCTTTGCCGTGGGGAACGTGAGAACGCGCTGGTAGGCTTTCTTTCGAGCGCGAGAGCGTTTAGCCTTACGTGTAGCCATTGTCGCCTCTCAACAGGTGATTTTGGTCAGGGTCGCATCCGTGCTGATACACGGGTGCGCCCGTTCACGTTGTACCGCGATTACCCTGTGGAAATTCAAAGAGGCCCATTACCGGCTCATGACCAGCGCACGTCAGTCCCTTTCCTTGTTGCTATAATTTGGGCAAGTTCTCGTCCTTCCACTCGCAAAAGGCGGATTTATGAAAAAATCAGTGGTTGTCCTTTTTCTCCTCATGAGTACATTCCTGAACGCAGAAGATAAAACCGCCGGCACGGCCAATGCGCCCGCGCCTCCGCCGCCTCCGGTGGCCAAGTCCATTCACACGGAAAACACCATTAACGGCGGCAAGCTGGTGGATGATTACCGCTGGCTGCGTGACAAATCGAATCCTGAAGTTGCGCAGTATCTTGACACCGAGAACGCGTATGCGGAGGGCGTGATGAAGCCCACCTCCGCGCTCCAGCAAAAGCTCTATGACGAGATGGTGAGCCACATCAAAGAAACCGATGTGAACGTCCCGTACAAGGACGGCGGCTATTTTTATTATTCGCGCTGGGAAAAAGGGAAGCAGTATCCCATCTTCGGCCGCAAGAAAGGAAGCGTGGAAGCGGCGGAAGAGATCACGCTGGACCAGAACGAACTCGCCAAAGGGCAGCCTTTTATGTCGCTGGGCGCCTATGAAGTGAGCGATGACGGTAACCTTCTGGCTTACTCCACGGACAACACAGGTTATCGCCAATACAAGCTATACGTGCGCGATCTGCGCTCCGGCAAAGATTCTGAGGTGATTGCCGACAGAGTAGGGTCAGTGGCCTGGGCCAATGACAACAAGACATTGTTTTACACGGTGGAAGACGAGAAGACCAAGCGCCAGTATAGGCTTTACCGGCATGAGCTCGGGACTGCGACGGGCAAAGACGATCTGATTTACGAAGAAAAAGACGAACGTTTTAACGTGGGTGCGGCAAAATCACGCAGCGACAAATACATTTTTCTCCAGATCGGCAGTCATACCACCTCTGAAGCGCGATACCTGGATGCTTCAGATCCCAAAGGCGAGTGGAAGCTGATAGTTCCGCGCCAGCAGGACGTGGAATATTACCCTGACCATCACGGCGACCAGTTTTTGATCCGCACCAATGACAAAGGCCGGACTTTCCGGCTGGTGAGCACGCCGGTGAGCGCGCCGGGAAAAGAGAACTGGAAGGAAATGGTTCCCACACGGCCAGACGTGATGTTGAATGATATTGAAGTTTTTGAAGACTTCTACACGCTGGTGGAGCGCGAAAATGGTTTGCCGCAGCTTACGATCGTAAATTTTGCCGATGGCGCAAAGCAGCGCATCAACTATCCCGAGCCGGTGTACACGGCTTCGGTCCAGGTGAATCGCGAGTACAAGACGAAAAAGCTGCGTTACGCCTACCAGTCATTGGTCACTCCGGCATCTGTTTTTGATTATGACGTGGAGAAACATACTTCCACGCTGCTGAAGCAGACTGAAGTGCCTGGGTACGATCCTAAAAAATATCAGTCTGAGCGCGTGTGGGCCACCGCCAAAGATGGCGTAAAGGTGCCCATCTCTCTGGTATACCGCAAAGATCTCAAAAAGGCTGACGGTTCCAACCCGATTTATGTTTATGCCTACGGTTCCTACGGCGCCATTCTTCCCGTGACGTTTGGCTCAACCCGGCTTTCATTGCTGGATCGGGGCATGGTGATGGCGTTTGCCCATATTCGGGGCGGCGGCGACCTGGGCAAGCCCTGGCACGATGCCGGTCGGATGATGAACAAGATGAACACGTTCACTGACTTCATCGCTTGCACCGAATACCTGGTAGCAAATAAATATGGCTCGCGAGACAAGATTGCCATTGAGGGCGGATCGGCAGGCGGACTGCTCATGGGCGCGGTGACAAACTTGCGTCCTGATCTGTTCAAGGTTGTTGTGTCGCACGTGCCGTTCGTCGATGTGATGAATACAATGCTCGATGCATCCTTGCCGCTCACCGTGGGAGAGTACGAGGAGTGGGGCAATCCCAATGAGAAGCCGGCCTACGATTACATGGTGAAATATTCGCCGTATGACAACTTGAAGAAGGGTGCGTATCCCGCGCTGCTGGTGAAGACCTCTTTCAATGACAGCCAGGTGATGTACTGGGAACCGGCAAAATACGTGGCCAAGCTGCGCACGCTCAAGACGGACAAGAATGTGCTGCTGCTAAAAACCAATATGGCCGCGGGCCATGGCGGCTCGTCCGGAAGGTACGATCATCTGAAAGAAATTGCGTTTGACTATGCGTTTATGCTGACGCAGTTGGGTTTGTGAAATCCCGAGCGCAGCGAGGGAACCCTATTGCAACGAATCACTGCAGGTTGGACGATGTTTTCTAAACGCGCAACGGCTATCGCTGAGGACAGCCGTTGTTTTCTCGCCGGATAGGCGCACGTTCCAAGGCACGCCCTGCAAGCTCGGTCGGTTTGGATTTCCTCCGCCTGGAGCGGAATGGGCCTGAAAGCCGGGACCGAGAATACCAAGGCCATTTTACTAGAGCGTAGGGTTCCCTCGCTCTGCTCGGGACAAGGAAAACTACGCTGCCGGTTTACGGCCCTTCTTCAATTCTTCCTCGGTCCGTTCGCGCGTTTTATCGTTTGCTTCGCGCTGTAGCTGTAAAGGATCAGTGCCGGGGTCCTGGCCTTCAGACTGGCCGGTTTCCGGATTGGCAATGTACAGCAGATCGGAAAGATCGCTGGCGTGCTCTTCTTCTTTGCGCAGAAGCTCTTCCACCAGGATGCGAGTGGTGGGATCATTAGTGCCGAAATAGCGGACCATATCCTGGTAAACCTCAATCACCATGCGCTCGGCAATCAGGTCTTCGCGGATCATCTCCGCCAACGTCTCACCCTCTACATACTGTGAAATGGAACGCTCGAGCAGTCCTTTGGGATCGAAATTGGGCTTGCCGCCCAGTTGCTGAATGCGTTCCGCAAGCGAGTCGGCGTGCTCGCGTTCGTCATCGGCATGCTCCTTGAATTCACCCGCCACGCTCTTGGCGTGAACGCCGGTCGCCATGAAGTAATGGTGCATATAGCGCAGCACGCAGACAATCTCGGTGGCCAAAGCTTCATTCAGGATCTCAATGGTCTTGTTTACGTCGCCTTTATAACTTTCTGTTACGGCGCCATCTTCCATTTTGCGAACGGCGCGCTGGCGTATCTCCTGTATATCTCTAACAAAATGCGGCATAGGGTCCTCGTCGGGCGGGAATAAGTTGGGAGTAACAGAGATAAGATTGCCGCCAGGCAATTCAGGATGTCTCACGTGTTGCTGAGCAAAAGTGGTTGTGGATAGGAAATGCTGAACAATTGGATTAGTTTTTACCCGCAAATATTTGCAAACTCTTAATGTTCGGTATCGAACAGTAAAATTGAACTTGTGGAGCGTGGCCAATTTACCTGCTATTATTCTTTCGTCCTCGACTCTGATAGACACGTCGCCTGTTAGTGCCTGCCTATTTCTGCTGAGAACCATTTCGTACGTTAGTAAAAAAGGACTTCCATGAAGAAGATTTTTGTAGGTAACTTTTCCTTCAGCCTTTCCGAAGGCGAGCTGCGGTCTATGTTTGCGCCGTTCGGAGCTGTTGACAGTGCGACGGTCGTAACCGACCGTGCCACAGGACGATCACGCGGCTTTGGTTTTGTGGAGATGCCGAACAACGATGAAGCGGAAAAGGCCATCACCGCTCTGAACGGCAAAGATTCCGGCGGACGAGCGCTGACCGTGAATGAAGCGCGTCCCAAAGTTGATCGTGGCGGTCGCGGCGGCGGCGGAGGCAGGGACGACTATTCCGGCCACGCGCGCCAGCCTCGCGAACCTCGCTGGTAAAAACTCCACAGCGCAGCAAGCTTTGAATCGAAAAGCTGCTGCGCTGTTTCAATTTCACTCTCAAAATGATTGCTTCACGCATGATCAGGGGTGACACTCGCCCGCGATCAAAGCGTTGCTACGTTCTCTGCATAGTTGCCAACTCCACGCTTCATGCTTCCGATCCACCGCCAGCAATCAAGAAATCGCATCACAAATAAAAACGGCCGCACCCTTTGCGGATGCGGCCAGTTGAGGAGCGTACTGAGCTGCGATTTGGTTAGCGGATGCGGCGGGCGATCATCTGCCACGACGTTCCGTTCCAGAAGAGCAGACCGCGAACCTGAACGCTGCCGCCGTTGGCCACGTTCACGCGGCTATCGGTTGAGGCGGTTTTGGTTACGTGGACCACAGTCTGTCCGGAGATGGTTTTCAGGGCTGAATCGGCGGCCAGGTTGATGTCGAAGGTGCTGGCTGCCGCATTTGCCACCACACCGGAGACGCCTTGCTGTTGCAGGTTGATCTTGTCCGGAGTGATTGCGCCGTTGCCCGCTGGCACAGTCGCGTTGGTGTCAACTTCAATGCGCTGACCCTGATGAATGGTCGTTGCGTCGAAGGGGAAGCTTGCGCTGGGCAAGCCGCCGCCGAAACCGTTGCCGGCTTTTACGCGGAACTTGCTGGCGTTTAAGCCGGCGATATTCACGCTGAAGCTGGCGCCAATCTTGGTGTCATCCATGCCGCTGCCAATGCCGTCTTGAGCATTCACCGTAAGAGTGGTGCCGCTGATGGCGGTGATCAGACCTTCAACTTCTGCTCCGGAATTGTTTTCCAAACCTTCGATCTCCTTGGCGAACAAGGTGCCATCCGCACGCGTGAAGCCTTCCACGGTCACAACCTGGTTCAGCAGGCCGGCAACGCTGGTGACGCCATCTTTGAACTGCGTGGTCCCGTCAGTGTTGAAGGTCATTGACGAGCCAGTCTGGCCGACCTTGAAGGTGAAGCTGGATCCGCTCACGGCGGTCACTGTTCCCTGTACGTCTTCGATTTCTCCGTCATCATCCTGCTGGTTGCCGGCCACACCGGGAGCTTTGGCAGTGATGTTGAAGGATGTCGAGGTGAAAGCAATTCCGTTTACTACTCCGGCTGCCGTGGTGATTGAGGCGCCCACATTCACGTCAATATTCAGGACCAAGGGACTGCCGCCGATCACGAGGTTCGGGCTGAGTGGAACTGTAATGGACGCGCTGGCCGGGCCATTGATGTGCACTGCGGTGCCGGCGGCGGTGAGGAAGGTGAGTTCAGAATTCGCCAACGTGAGGTTTGCGGCAGAGAACGTGCCCTGGGGCAGGCTGCCGGCGATGAACGGTTCAAATTTTCCTGAAGCGTGCGTCAATTCAATGCGGTTGTTGGCCGGGACTGCAACAGTAACCGGCGTTCCACCGGCTGCGGGTGTGAGCGATAACGATGAGACGGACACTTCAAAAGAAATCACGCTATCGGCTGGTGCGTCGCCAAAGCGGACTTGGGCGGAGTTGGCCCCCACGGGTGTTGGTGTTGGATTGGAGGTGAGCGATGATCCGCCACCGCCGCAACCGGATGCCAATGCTATGAGTGTTGCCAGTGCAAAAATGGATGCGAACTTGGCCACCGGATTGAGTGAGTTCTTGTGATTCTGCGTTTTCATTTGTATCTCTCCTGGAGGGGACCAAGCTGCTAGGTCGAGGTTTCTCAGTCCACCGTCGATGTATATAAGCTTTTTTGGCTCTGGTGATATGACAGCGGTCACACCCTGGCTGGAACAACTTTCTTTAACGGCAGTGCCCGCACACACTGCGGACAGATGCCCTGGGCTCCTGAATAAGAAGCTCTGGCATTGAATCGCTGTGAAATCGAGCATTTGGAAGCTCTGGGGGGAATCGAGCGCCTGGGGTCCGTCTGAGAAATGTAGTCCGCTTACCGTATATAGTGGCGGCGACTGCAGCGAAAAATATATGCAGCCTGAATTCGGCCTTAAGACGTCAAGCCAGCTTCCTTTATTTGCATCAATCGTATTAGCCCGTTTTCGATCCAATAGACGTGCTGCACCATTCTTTCTGACAGCAGGGTGCCGGACAAATCACGTACGACCTGATGGACCTCTACCACAATTCCGTCAGTTGGATCGGTGCGGAAGCTTCGGGGCTCGACAGTTGGATTGATCTGGCTCCACTGCCGTACCCAGTATTGGCGGACAGCTTCGGGTCCATAGACCCTGCCGCCTTCCATGCCATTTGGGCCAATCGACCTCGGGGTTCAGGGCGCTGAGAACGGCCTCAATGTCTCAGCGGTTAAAGACGTCATATATGTTTATGAGCAAATCACGGTCTGTCATCGTCAGCCCCTGTATTGGCTCAGTATAAGCCGGCTTCTTAAAGCCGAAGCCGCGCCGAAGCGAGATCATCCACAAATTGACCCCACAGGCAACCATGCGTCATAATATAGATTCGAACGAACGTTCGGTAAGTATTAGCCTTCACTATGGCGCTGCAAAACGTGGAAGCCCGTTTGTCTGGCCCGGCCTTTGACGGCCGCAAAGGACGAACTGCGCTCACAACCAACGAAGACGCAGCGGATTCCCGCTTTGACCGCAGGCTCTCCAAATTGCTGCACCATGCCGCCCATATCTTCTGTGAAAAAGGTTATGAAGGCGCTTCCATGCGCGATCTTTCCCGCGCGGCCGGTATGTCGCTGGCCGGTCTGTACCATTATTTTGAGTCCAAGGAAGACCTGCTTTACCTGATCCAGAAACATACGTTCCGCACGATTATCGAACGATCGCAGGAACGGCTGAAGGAATCTAAGGACGCGGAAGAGCGTGTCCGCATCTTTATTGAGAACCATCTGGAATACTTTTTGGCGAACAAAGAAGCCATGAAAGTCCTGACGCACGAAGATGAAACGCTTAAGAATGGCCGCGGCGCTGAGATCAGGGCCATCAAGCGCGAGTACTACAAAATTTGCCTGGATCTGCTGGAGGATCTCCGGCGTGAAAAAGGACTACAATTTTCCGGACGGCTGGCCGTGCTGGGACTCTTTGGCATGATCAACTGGATTTACACTTGGCATAACCCGCGCGTGGATCTGGACGCCGGAGCCATGGCCGAGGAAATGAGCAACCTGTTTTTGCGCGGCGTGCTCAATCCCGGCAAAACCAAACGCAAAATCGCAAAGACGAACGCCTGAAGGCGTCCTGAAGAAACCAAGATCTGAAATTTATAAGGAGCTTCTGAACATGGCGACAACCACAGCAACGGAAACCAAGACCCTGGTGAACTATCGCGTTGAAGACGGCATAGCGGTGATCGAGCTTTGCGATCCGCCGGCAAATACCTATACCTATGAAATGAACCGGCAGCTGGATGAGGCCATTCTGAAAGCGCGCATGGACAACGATGTTTACGTCCTGCTGCTGACCGGAGCGGGCGACAAATTCTTTTCCGCCGGTGCCAACATCAAAATGCTCTCCAGCGTCGATCCCACCTTTAAATATTATTTCTGCCTGCATGCCAACGAAATGCTGCTGCGTCTGGAGCACACGCCCAAACTGGTGATCGCCGCGATCAACGGCCACTGCGTGGGCGGCGGACTGGAAATCGCCATGGCCGCGGATATCCGTATTGCGCGCAGGGACGCGGGCAAGGTCGGCTTGCCGGAAATTAATCTTGGCGTCCTGCCCGGAACCGGCGGCACGCAGCGCCTAAGCCGCATTGTGGGCAAGAGCAAAGCGATTGAACTGATGGTGACGGGCAACACCTTCACTTTTGAAGAAGCGAAGGAAATGGGCATCGTCAATGACATTTACGAGCGCGACAACTTCATGGAAAACGTAATGGAGTATGCGCGGCAGTTCACGCCACCAAATAAGGCAGCGAAGGCCGTGGGCAACATCAAGCGGAGTGTGCAGAGCGGATGGGAAGTTCCCATGGAATCAGCTCTGGCCATTGAGCGCGAACTGCAACAGCGTTTATTCGCCAGTGACGACGCCAAGGAAGGTCTGGCGGCGTACGTGGAGAAGCGGCCGGCAACTTTCAAGGCGAAGTAGTTTTTAACATCCCGAGCGAAGCGAGGGAGCCCTACGCTTTCACAAGGTGTAGCAATCGAGATTCAAAAGACCATAGGGATCCCTCGCTAGAGCTCGGGATTTCAGAAAAAGCTAGCGGCCAGTGGCTAGCAGCTAGAGGCTGGATTATGATCGCAGCAACAAAAGCAAAAGTTTCTCCCGGCAAACTGCTTATAGACGGCAAGTGGTCGGACGGTTCTGGAAAATCATTTGACACTTTCAATCCCGCAACGGGAGAGGTGCTTACGCAGGTAGCTGAAGGCGGTGCCAATGGGGTTGAACAGGCAGTGGCCGCGGCGCGCAAAGCATTTGATGACGTGAGCAGCCCGTGGCGCAAGATTTCCGCCAGCGAGCGCGGCAAGGTGCTGTGGCGGATTGCTGACCTTATCGAGAAGAACATTGAAGAGCTGGCCGAACTGGAGACTCTGAACAACGGCAAGCCGATCTTTGAGTCGCGCTATGTGGACATGCCAATGGTGGCGGACGTTTTCCGCTACTACGCGGGATGGGCGACGAAGATCCACGGCGAAACCGTCAATACGTTCAGCAACGCTTTCACTTACACGCTGCGCGATCCCGTGGGCGTGGTCGGCGCGATCGTGGCGTGGAATTTCCCGTTGCTGCTGGCCAGCTGGAAGCTGGGGCCCGCGCTGGCCTGCGGCAACTGCGTGATTTTGAAACCTGCGGAGCAGACGCCGCTCACTGCTTTGCGTTTCGGCGAGCTGGCGCTTGAGGCCGGATTGCCGGCTGGCGTGCTCAACATTATTACCGGCGGACCGGAGACGGGCGCGGCGCTGGTGAAGCATCCGGGTGTGGACAAGATTGCGTTTACCGGATCAACATCAGTCGGCAAAGAGATTATGCGCAGTTCGGCGGACACGCTCAAGCGTGTGACCCTGGAGCTGGGCGGCAAGTCGCCCAATATTGTATTTGCGGATTCGCAGATGGATTCCGCGGTAAAGGGGGCGTTGAATGGCATCTTCTACGGCAAAGGCGAAGTATGCTGCGCCGGTTCGCGACTGTTCATTGAGAAGAAAGCCGAAGACGAGTTCGTGACCAAGCTGGTTGAGTCTTCCAAAAAGATCAGGCTGGGCGATCCCTTGGATCCCAAGACGCGGTTGGGCGCCATCGTCAGCGAAAAGCAGATGCAGACGGTACTCGGCTACATCGAGACCGGCAAGAACGAAGGCGCAAAGCTGCTAGCCGGCGGCAAGCGCGCACAGGTCAACGGCGATCACGGCTACTTCATTGAGCCGACGATTTTTGGCGGCGTGAATAATGACATGCAGATTGCCCAGGAAGAGATTTTTGGCCCAGTGCTGGCCACGCTCACGTTCGATGACATTGAGCAGGTGGCCGAGCTGGCGAACAAGAATGTTTACGGCCTGGCAGCGGCGGTCTGGACCAATGACATCAAGAAAGCGCACCAGCTCTCGCGCCGATTGAAAGCGGGAACGGTGTGGATCAACACCTATGGCGTAATGGACGCGGCAATGCCCTTTGGCGGGTACAAGCAGTCAGGCTTTGGCCGCGAACTGGGCATGCACGCGATTGAGCATTACACGGAATTGAAATCAGTTTGGATGAATCTGTAATGATGGAATAGAGACGCAGCACTGCTGCGTCTCTACGGCGAATGATTTTGTAACCATTAAAGTATTCACAATGATTAGATCATGACCGCCCAATCCGCAGTATCGATGACCGGGGAAGAGCATTATCGCAGGCTGGAGCGCATGTACCTGGCCGCGCCGATTAATGAGTTCTTCAAGCCTACGATCAAGATTGCGCGGGGGACAGCCGAAATCACTGTCGAGATCGACAAGCGTTTCTTTCATGGGGCTGGAGCGGCCCACGGTGCCGTTTATTTCAAGAGCCTGGATGACGCAGCATTTTTTGCCGTGAGCTCGCTGGTTGAAGACCGGTTTGTTCTTACCAGCAACTTCAACTTGTACATGCTCGCGCCGATTTCGGCGGGCGTGATCCGCTCAGTGGGAAAAGTGGTAAGCGGTGGCGGATCGTCGTTTCTGGCGGAATCAGTTTTATACAACAATGAGGAAGTAGAGATCGCCCGCGGAAGCGGAATGTTTATTAGAAGCAAGATGCCGCTTGATCCAGAGATGGGATATCGCTAGAGCAAGCGCACACAGTTGCAAAGAGATTTATAGGGGTAAATCATGCCGGGAAAAATAATGAAGATTGGGTCGTTCAGTGATTGGGAAGGGCTGTTCAAGGGTTGGCGCGAGGAAATCGGCGTCAATCACGACGATATTCGCAATTTTAAATTTGATACATTGTATGGCGCCATTGAGACGGACGAAATTACTTTTGGTTATTACAAAGGCCGCAACAAGTGGGAGAACGTCCGCCAGATTCCCACACAGAACATGCGCGACGCACTGATGAACCTGATTGTTTACCAGGGCGACACGGAGTTTGCCAGCGTGGAGCAGCAGCGCTGGCTGTTTGAGACCGCGCCCAGCGACTATGACCGCTCGTCGCTCACAAGGGTAATGATTGAAGAGATGCGCCACGGCTGGCAGATGTGCGCGCTGCTGATCGATCACTTTGGCACAACCGGCAAAGTGGAAGCGCAGAAGATGCTGGAACGCAAAGCGTATGAGAACAAGCGCCTGCTGGGATCGTTTAATGAAGAGTGCGATAACTGGCTGGACTTTTTTGCCTTCACTGACTTTGTGGATCGCGACGGAAAGTTCCAGCTGCAAATGCTGAAGTATTCCGCCTTTGCGCCGCTAGGCCGGTCGATGAGTTATATGCTGCGTGAAGAAGCGTTTCACATGGGCACGGGCAACACCGGGCTGGCGCGCATCGCGGAAGCCGGCGTGGTTCCGGGCTGGCTGATGCAGAAATATCTCAACAAGTGGATTTCCAGCGCCTATGACTTGTTCGGCACAGATCATTCTTCATCGGCACACTGGGCCTATACGTGGGGATTGAAAGGCCGTTACGACGAATTGAAAAACGAAACGGCGCCCGATCTCGATAATCTGAATGATTACAACCGGCACCTCTATCGTGACGAATGCGTGGGGTTGGTAAAGCGCATCAGCGCCGGGCAGCGTCCGGGGAGCACCGAGCTCTATTGTCCTGACATTAAGTTCAACCGCATGATTGGACGTTGGAAGGGACAGATGTTCCACCCTAAGACGGGCGAGCCGATGGACGAAAAAGAATACAAGCAGCAGCTGGACAGCTGGCTGCCCACGGCAGCAGACAAAAAGCTGCTGATGGATATTATCGGCTCAGAAAAGAAATGGATCGCGCCCAAGACGGGAGCAAAGGACCCGCTGCTCACGATCGGCGAAGTACGAAAGAGCGCGCTGAACGCGGTGCAGTAATCCCACATCCCGAGCATAGCGAGGGATCCCTATGATCTTGAATGAACATCGGGATCTCTTATTTTTTGCGTGATCGCTGAACGTCAAGTGAGCGAACCTGCAATATAAAACTCTGTTGCTATGATTACCCTGAAGCAGCATTTAAGGGAGTAGGGCTCCCTCACCCGCTGCGCGGGATTCGGGATTTCAGAAAAAGCAAATGCAATATACCCTCAACGAACTAATGGTCGTGGCGGCGGCGCGAGAAATTAAAGACGGCGAGGTCGTCTTTGTCGGCATGCGGCTGCCGCTGATTGCGTTTGTCGTGGCCAAGAAGACGCATGCGCCGAATGCCGTTGGTTTGTTTGAGAATGGCGTGATCCGCTCGACGCCATCACCGGAACTGATCTATACCATGGCCGATCCACCGAACATCAAAGGCGCAACGCAATGCCTGGGCATGCTGGAGGTGATGAGCCTGCTGCAATCGGGGCGAGTGAACCTTGGGTTTCTGGGCGCCGCTGAAGTTGATAAGTACGGCAACCTGAACTCGACGCAGGTGCAAGGGAAGAATGGAATGGTGCGGCTGCCAGGATCGGGCGGCGCTTGCGATATTGCCTCCATGGCGCAGCGGTTTGTATCTCTGCTGGAACACGGCAAACATCGCTTGCCGGAAAAAGTAAACTACATTACCAGCCCGGGAAATGGTGATGGCGCGGGATGGCGCAAGCGTGTGGGACTGCCGCGCGGGGGACCTTCTGCGGTGATCACCACGAAGTGTGTGCTGCGTTTCGGCGATGATGCGGAAGCGTTCCTTTCTACTTATCACCCGGGCGTGAGTGTGGACAATGTGCTGGCGAATACCGGATGGAAGTTGAAGGTCGCGCCGGACGCGCGGCCAACGCCGGAACCGAACGCAGCGGAGCTGAAGGCGATCCGGGAGTACGATACAAAGGGGTTCTGGACGAGCTAGAGAATCGGGTGATCGGGAAATCGGGTGATCGGAAAACCAAAAGCTTACCGCGGAGACGCGGAGACGCGGAGAAGAATTTGGATTCGGCAACATCAACGAAACATGTTACCGTCGACGCGCTGGATTCGGTGGGCCGCATCACTCTTACTCATCCATCGCTCAATGTCATCGACTTCCAGATGATGGATGAGCTGCTGGCGGCCTTGCAGCAACTGGAGCAGCACAAAGAAGTCTCTGTGGTGATCATCAGCGGTGGTGATCGAGCTTTTTCCGCTGGAGTTGACGTGGCGGTACATACCCCGGAGCTAGTCCAGACAATGTTGCAGAAATTTCACGGCGTGATTCTTGCGTTGGTAAAGTTTTCCAAGATCACGATTGCGGAAGTCCATGGCGCGTGCCTGGGTGGCGGCGCGGAGCTGGCGATGGTCTGTGATATGTGCTTCACAACGCCGGACGCTAAGTGGGGATTTCCTGAGATTACGCTGGGATGTTATCCACCGGTGGCGTGTACTGCTCTTGCAGCGCTGGTTGGGCAGAAGCGCGCGGCCGATCTGGTCTTTACTGGGCGGACATTCAGCGGCAAAGAAGCCGCCGCGTGGGGACTCGCGAATGAGGCGCATCCTGAAGACGAGTTGCAGCAGGCGATACAGCGCACCGTCGACCATTTATTGAAGTTGAGCCCGGCGGCGCTGGCAGTGGCGAAGAAGGCTTTTTACGCGTGGGATTCAATGCATCTGGACAAAGGCCTGGCGCGGGCAGAGAAGATTTATCTGGAAGAACTCATGCAGACGGAAGACGTGAAAGAGGGAATCGCCGCATGGATAGAGAAAAGAAAGCCGGTGTGGAAAGGCAAATGAATTCGCCGCCGATTCCGCAGATGAACGCAGATCAGGCAATTGGCCGCGAATAAACGCGAAAGAGCGCGAATGTTTTTTGGTAATCCCGTGCTTCCAAGCGATTGTCCAAACGATGGTGCTGGCCTAGCGTCCATTAGCTCGCCTAATCTTTGAACGAAAATACGAGAGGGCATTGAAAAAGCTCCGCTAATTCTCCAGCGCGATCTTTTATCTGCCTGCGCGTGCGCGGGCTGATTCGCGCGAAGAGTTCAACTTCAATCTCAACAGATTTTCGGGAGAACTTATAAGTCCATACGCCGGCAATCTCTCCATTAATCAAGACCACCGGAGAAATCCATCCTTGGTTGCGATAGACGCGCTTATAGAACTGCAGTTTCAGGAAATGCTCTTTGAATCGGTGGGCCAGCAGGTAGACGTCAAAATAGGGAAGCAGATGGACAGAGCCATGGCTGAAAGAAGCAGCCTGCAGGACTTTCATGTCTTCGCGCAATAGCAGGAGGCCATTGTGCTCGGCGATCTCCGAATCCATCAGCGGGCGTAGGGCCCTCACTTCCGCCATGGAGATGAGGGACCAGTGGGCGAAATCGTGGAGCGTTGCCGGACCGTAGGCGCGCAGGTATTTGCGGAACAATTCTTTTTGTGCCTGCACTGCATCTACCTTGGACTGGGCGGGCAGCCAGTGCTCGGTGCGGATAAATGTTGCCTGGTTGCCTTCGCCAGGGCCGTAGCAGACCAGGCCCTCGATCACGGGCAGCCGCACAATGCTCCATACCTTATCCATCCACGCGCGCAGCCGCTTGCTGACTTTAGGTCGAACTGCCGCAGTAATTGCCGCGCGCGGCGCGGGACCTGCTTTGAGTTGTTCCAGAATCAAGGCGCTCAGCGCATCAGCTTCGTCCCGAGTGATCTTGCACCTTGCCATGATTGAGAGCACGGCTTTGGCGCGCGCGTTCTTGTGCGCTGCAATGTAAAGCGGGAACTCATCCGCAGGGACAAGGTGCAGCGTCTGGCGCATCAATGATGTCTTTACCAGTGAGCGGGTCTTCCACAGCGCATCATTCACCATGGCCGGTGTAATGGCATGGTTACGCGCCCAAAGTTGGAGTTGCGCGGCTGACATGATCTGCGCCTGCACTCCGCATAAGTCACGGCAAATCGTGACCAGATCTTTTGCAGATTGATCGAGCAGGTGATGACGTCGCAAACGGAAGGCGTGAATCTGTTCGGAAGAGAAGGGAGCGTCGTGGGAAATCTTTATTATGTTGCGAGCTTTTTTCATCGACGGCGAGTCTCAACGGAAAACCAGAGCAGCTGAACCTCTTTTGTAAACACTATAGCTAGTGTTTCCCTTCGCTGAATCCACAAGCCGCGGTCAGGGAAACATCGAAAGTGCTTTTCCACACCCTACCTTAAAAAAAGTCCTTGACAGCCAACTGTTTAGGCCTAGAATGTGGTCTAAAGTGGTTGAAAGTGGTAAGAGCTAGATCGGTTCAAGGCGTAAGTGGTCAAAAGTAGCCCAAGGGAAAATGAAGCTGAAAAACCCCCAAATTACCGTGACCGGGCCAGAAATAAAGCTAGAACTTACCGTTTTTGCCTCCTTAGCAGCTGTAGCAATCAGAAAGAACAATGTTTCGCGGCAACCATCCAACTCGGGTCGACGAGAAGGGACGTTTAAAGGTCCCCGCGGAATTCAAGCGCCTGATCGACGAGAAGTACGGCACGCAATTTTACATCACATCGCTCGATGGGAAGGTTGCTCAAGTGTATCCCTTCGAGGAATGGCAGCGGATCGAGGAGAAGCTGGCAAAGCTCTCCAATTTCAATCCGACGAAGAAAAAGTTTTTGAACCGCACCAATTATTACGGTCAGCTGGTGGAGATCGATGGGCAGGGCCGGGTGCTGATACCGGCGTTGTTGCGCGACTCGGCCGAGATCAAGGGCGAAGTGGCCGTTGTCGGCAATTTGACGTACCTCGAAGTGCAGAGCATCGAGGTCTACAAGAAGGACATAAAAGAGAACCCGTTCACGCAGGACGATGAGAAAACTCTCGACGAACTGGGAATCTAGTGGCGGACGAGTTTGGGCAAGACGAAGCCCCCAAGGGGGCGCATGGCAGCGGGGAAGTTGGCCATGTTTCAGTTCTTTTAAAAGAAGCGATCGACTTTTTAGCAATCCGGCGCGGCGGGACCTATATCGACGCGACCCTGGGGTTGGGCGGGCACAGTTTAGAAATCGCAAGGCGCCTAGGCCCACAGGGTCATTTGATTGGCTTCGATAAAGATACTCACGCGATCGAACTGGCGCAGCAGAGGCTTTCTGGGGTCGGAGGTGATAACCGTCCGAAGATTAGCCTGTTGCACAGCTCTTACGCCGAGATCCCCCAGCATGTTCCCTTAGCTTCCGCTGACGGACTGCTGGCGGACCTGGGCGTAAGTTCACTGCAGTTCGGCGATGCAGCGCGCGGATTCAGTTTTCAGGCGGAAGGGCCGCTCGACATGCGAATGGACCCGCAGGGAGAGCGCACCGCCGATCAAGTGGTAAATCGCATGCGCGAAGAAGACCTCGCAAATGTGATTTACGAATTCGGTGAGGAAAGGAGGTCGCGGAGAATCGCCAGAGCCATTGTCCGGGCGCGGCCGATAAGAAGTACCGCTCATCTGGCACAAGTCATATCGGCTGCGCTCCGGTCAATGAATACCGGGGCTCATCAAAGGATTCATCCAGCGACCACAACTTTCCAGGCAATCCGAATCTTCGTAAACCGCGAGCTAGAGGACTTGCAGGCGCTGATGGACGCAGCGCCGGACGTCCTGAAAAAGGGAGGCAGGCTGGTGGTAATCAGCTTCCATTCCCTGGAAGACCGCATCGTAAAAGACGCTTTGCGGGATGGCGCTAAAGCCGGCATCTTTGAGGTTTTGACAAAGAAGCCGCTCACGGCGACGCAAGAAGAGATCGATCGCAATCCGAGATCGCGCAGCGCGAAGATGCGGGTCGCGGAAAGAAAATGAGTTTGGCTTTGTCTGGCCGTGGTAGGCAGACGAAGCAAAAAAGTTTCCGGGGAGGCGCTGCCTTCCTTTTTACTTGGGCGAATTACTTCCTGTTAAACGGCGCTGCCCCGGAATAAAAGATCCCTCGAGAAAAGCAGAGGACAAGACAATGTTTCAAGGAACAACGATAGAAGAGCTGATCAACAGTGTGGTGCGTGCGGAAGATCACGCCCGCGAACAGGAAAAGATACAGGCTTCGGCGCTGGAGCGCCAATATCCGCTGGGCCGTTTTGAATGGCGCCAGGAAATGGTTGAGGTAGCGTAAATGGCCGCCACAGCAATGCAGATTACGGGAATGATCACGCCGGTAGACTCGCGCGCATCGGTGCGCCGCAGCGTCGCCGGGATCACGCCAGAATTTTACTTTCAGAAAACAATCGACAATTCCCGGTTGGTCAAGGTGACAGATCCGCAGCGCCGCCGGGAGATCAGGATATTTTCAGCCGCGGTGGCCGCGCTGTTCATGGTCATGATGTTTTACGCTTGGCAGCACTTCAGCTCCATTGAATACGGCTACCGCATTGAAGCGCAGAAGGCCGAGCGCGAACGCCTGGTGGAAGTGAATCGCACGCTGACGCTGGAAGCGGCTTCATTGCGCGATCCGGGCAGAATTGATGCGCTGGCGCGCAAGATGGGACTTGAATCACCGCAGCCGGGCCAGGTGATCCGCCTGAATCCGGAAGACGTGGGCGCTCCCATCATGGCGCAGGCAACGACCGTTGCGGTCATTACAGCGCAATAATTTTGGGCCGCGGCATAAGTTTGGTGGGTGGACCTTGCTCCGGAGTTTCCGGTGCTCGATGGCGACTCCGGAAAAACAGCCGGGGTTGCCGTTTTTTTTGAAAACCGCTCGAGGTCCATCTCCGAGTAGAAATGTTTTCTGCACCTGAGGCAGGCAGCTCGCCGCGCAAGTCGGGCTCGCTGCCTAACTTTTTGTCGCTGCTCCTGACCGCTTGGGGCGTTGCACGGGATTATTGATCTGAAATTCCTTTACAGCACGTCATCCCGAACTCCGTCGATGAGGCAGCGTTCGCTCCAGCGGCCGAATAGGAGTGAGGGACCTTTTGTTTGGCGCAGATTTAATTCCGCAAACAAAACACAAGGTCCCTCGGTCCTACTCGCCCGCTGATGACAGCGCGGGACTCGCTCACGGCCCTCGGGATGACGAAACTTGATGAGAGAAGCGAGATGTTATTAAGAGTTGACGCGACTCAGGTCGCAAATGTTGTGGATCATGGCACAAACTGACCAAATCGGCAACAGACGGCTCTACATCCTTCTCGGCTTTCTTCTATTCTGGTTTCTTGTAATCTGCGGACGCTTGGTCTGGCTGCAGATCATCAATTATGGTGACTACACGCAGCGCGCAGCCAAGCAGCAGCAGCGCAGCATTGAAGTTTCGCCGGTGCGCGGCAATATATATGACCGTCGCGGCAATGAACTGGCGATGACGGTCAGCGTGGATTCGGTTTTCGCCGTGCCCTCAGAGGTTCCCGATATACATTCTGCCGCGCTGGTCTTAGGACGCGTGCTCAAGGCCGACTCGTCCGAAATCGAAAGCCGCATGAAAGGCTCGCACGCTTTTGCATGGATTGCGCGCAAGCTCGATAACGCCACCAGCGCACGCGTTCGCGCGTTGAATCTGAAGGGCATTTACTTCCAGAAAGAATCAAAACGCTTTTATCCCAAGGGCGAACTTGCGGCCCAGGTGCTTGGCTATGTTGGTCTGGACGATGACGGACTCGGCGGAGTGGAACGCGAGTTTCAATCCAAGCTGACCGGCAAGCCAGGCAAGATGCTGATCACCATGGACAATAAGCGCCGCTGGCTGGGCCGCGTGGAAAAGCAACCTGATCCCGGCGAGAACGTGGTGCTTACCATCGACGAAAAAATCCAATACATCGTAGAGCGGGAGCTGGCGCGCGCCATCGATGATACCCATGCCGAGGCGGGAACGGTGATCGTGCAGAACCCGCATACCGGCGAAGTGCTGGCGCTGGCCAACTGGCCCACGTTCAATCCGAACATCTTTAATAAGGTAAATCCACAAGCGCTGAAGAACCGCTCCGTGAGCGACATTTACGAGCCGGGATCGACATTTAAGTTGGTGACGCTGGCCGCGGCGCTGGAAGAGAAAATTACCAATCCCGACGAGGTGGTGGATTGCCAGATGGGTTCGATTGTGGTGAATGGTCTGCGCATTCACGATCATCACCCTTATGCCGGGCTGACGGTGACAGAGATCCTTGAGCATTCGAGTGATGTGGGCGCGATCAAGATTGCGTTGCGTCTGGGCGAAGAACGCTTTGATCGTTATATCCGCGCGTTCGGATTCGGCACGCAGACTCGCATTGAACTGCCGGGTGAGACTCGCGGGTTAACCAAGCCGGTGAGCCGGTGGTCGAAGGTGAGCATTGGCGCGATTTCCATGGGCCAGGAAATTGGCGTGTCACCGGTGCAGCTGGCGGCGATGGTCTCGACCATCGCGAATGACGGGCTGTATGTTGCGCCGCGCATTCTAGCCGGAACCACAGCGCCGCGAAGCACGCCACAGCTGATTGCGTTTCATCCGCCGATGGGCAGGCGCGTGATCTCTCCGCTCACGGCGGCGGAGATGAAGCACATGATGGAAGGCGTGGTGCTGCGGGGAACAGGAAAAAAAGCAATTCTCGACGGTTACAGTTCCGCCGGCAAGACGGGCACCGCACAGAAGATCGATGCCAGCGGCAAGTACTCCCATCGCCAGCACATTGCGTCATTTGGTGGGTTTGCGCCGGTAAATAATCCGGCGGTGACTGTGCTGGTGGTGCTGGATTCGCCTGCAGGCGGATATCCTAAGGATGGTGGTGGAGAAGCTGCCGCGCCCGTTTTCGCTCGCATTGCGCAGCAAGTACTGGCCTACATGAACGTGCCGCACGATGTTGAGTTACAGGATCCCAAACGCATGTGGTTGCGAGCGCATACAAAAGAAAGTGATACCGCCGAGGGTGCGCCAGACTATATTGCCAGCGCGCAGGAGAATGTGGATACGACGATAGCGCCAGTTTCACCAGCAGCGCAGACTCCGGTGTCTTTAACTCCTGCGCAGCCGGATCCAAAGTTGCAGACTGTCGCGACAACGAAATCAATAGTAGGACCGCCACCTCCTCCATCGACAGCAGGCGTGTCAGCTGCGACGGTTCAGCCTGCGAGTTACAAATCTCCGGAGCAGCCGCGCGGAACAGTTGTGCTCGATGTTGCGGGCGGAGTGCTGGTGCCTGATTTCCATGGAAAATCGTTGCGCGTTGCATTGGAAGAGGCGGAGTCGGCGGGACTAGAGCTTGAGGTCAACGGTAGCGGAGTCGGGCTGGACCAGTCGCCAGCGGCGGGATCGAGAATCCCTCCTGGCGGACATGTGAACGTGCACTTCGGCAGGTAATTTCGCCGCAGATTTCGCAGATAAGAGCTGATAAAACCGAAATGCCTTAACAGGATCAAAACGGCGAGGCTGACTTGCGCGCCGAGCCGCCCGAGAAGTGTAGAAAAGCTTCATCGAGGCAGATTCTTTCTTAAACTCTAAACAAATGTTGCTATAGGGATCCCTCGCTTTCGCTCGGGACTGGGGAAAGTCAAATAAACATCTCTTCGTCTTCAACTTCGCCGGAGCTGTTTCTTCTTTTTGGCGGACGATTGGATTTGAAGAAGCTCAGGCCGGCATTGAGGGCCGTCACAATGGAGCGGACGCGCCGCATGGGCGCGAAAACCTTGTCTTGGAGAAGTTCAGTAGTGGCTCCAACTTTATTCCCGGCGCTGATAACGAATTCGTCGAGCCGGGCGGCCTGAATGCGCGCACGTTCCGCGATTTCAGTAGCCGCATGGCCAAGTTGGCCTACATGAGTGCGCATAGACGCGGATGTCTCAGCCAAGTTGGTGGTAATGTCAGCGATTTTGGGCTTGGCGTCGTCAAGGATGGCGGCGGCTGTGGCAAGCACGGGCGTGGCCTGCTTTTCCAGGCGTCCGGCGATGCCTTCCATGCGCTCTGAGGTCCGCCGCAGCGCCATGTACAAAGCAAGCAAAATGCCCATCTGCACCACAATGGCAACCGCGGCGACGACCACAAAGACGGTGATGATGTGATTATCCACTTGAAAGTCGAGCTTCCTTAAGAGCCTTTTTTGCCTTCTGAAGCTTCACGATAAGCCTGCCGAGTGGCATCAATGGCGGCGCTGATCTTCTCTTTTTGCTGACCGACGACATCCTTGCTGCGGTCGACCCACTGGCTGACGGTTTCCTTGGCTTCACGGCCGCGGGTCTTTATGTATTCGCCGCCTTCCTGCGCGGTGTTCTTAAGGGCATCGCGGGTTTCGCGCCCGGAGCGGGGAGCATAAAGCACGCCCACCAGCGCGCCAAAACCAAGTCCTGCCAAGAACCACAATAGACTGTTGCTGTTATCTCTATCCGACATCAGACGACCTCCACAAGCTAGCGATGTTATCACCCGGCAACTACGATGACAAATTGGACCAATTGGGCCCTGAACGTAACTGAGCCTTCCAGCACATAAGCCATCTTGCACAGAATTGGGGCGATCACCTACCCGCGTTTCTTGACACCAGTTGCTTGCCGATTTTGCGCAAATTCCTTTCTTAATGCCTCGATTATTTTTTTTGCTGGTTCGGGGGGAAGTCCGGTAATGTCTTGAAGAATAGAGGTCAGCTTCGTTCGGGCTTTGTACAGCTGGCGCTTGTTGTAATCGATTGAAGATCCCAGCATCTCCCGAATGTCGCCGTGATCATAGCCCTCAATATCATGCAGCACATAGATAATCCTGTATCCCGGGGGCAGTGCTTCAATCGCGCGCTCCACCATTACACGATCAATTGAGCTGGCAAGGCCTTCATCATCTGTTGAAGGAGTCGGATCATTCTCTAAAGCGGGGACCAAGATATGCAGCGGCGTAGGAACTTGAGCCTCGAAGCCTCTCAGCAACGTATCATATGGAATTAGCCTGAGATTTGGCGGTAAACGTTTCTCAATCATTTCCTTATAAAGCTCCAAGCTCAATTTCCTACCAAGCTCGGTACTCATTCCCATTATCACGAAGAGATGTGCTTGGTTCCCTAGGATCAAGACGGACTCCTGCTTCGCCTGCAATTGATTCTTTTGTTGAGAAAGTGAGTAATCTGTCGCCTGTTGTATAGCTGTTTCCGCATCACGGCTCAAAATCGCTGCATTTGATCGCGTCACGGTGATAATCGCTGAGTCAGGTCTCTTTATCTCAATTACACCGTACGTTGGGAGCGGCTCAAGATTTTTGGAATAGAAAACAAAGTCAGGTTCGGCGCGACCGGGTCGACCCATGGGAACGATGTCTTGAGGCGTGAGGCGGAGAGGCAGTGACATAGATAAAACAAAGGGGTTGTCTGAAAAAAAATTTTGCCATTGGGTCTCTTTGGTGCGCTCTTCGAGCATATTTCTAAACTCGTCGCGCGTGCGCCGCAGGTCTCTTTCAGTGGGCTGGTGCTTGTCAAACATGCTTTTCTGCTGTCAGAGTAGCAGGTTGGCCTCGGGCCGTGAACCTTTTGACTTATGGCCCATCGGGCCAGAGCGATGGATTCCTCTGATGAATTCCTCTTCTGGCACCTCCTTTACACGGGCTTTACCTTAACCTCTCAGGCTTTTTACCCTGTTCCCGTTCGAAACGTGTTCACATCAGAGAGTCCTCAAATGACTAATGATTCACGATTATTTCAGGGAGAACACCCAAATGAGAACAACCCTCTTGAAAGTAACCGCAGTCCTGGCCCTGGCGAGCGTTTTCGCCATGGCGCAACACGGAAATCCGCCTGATCCGGCGAAGATGGCGCAGCACCACATTGATTTCCTAACCAAGCAGCTGTCGCTGACTCCCCAGCAGCAACAGCAGGCGACAACCCTGCTCACCGAAGTCTCAAATAATGCCAAGACCATCCATGAGCAGATGAAGGCCGCGCATGACACGCTTAAAGTGGCAATCCAGAAAAACGATTCTGCCGGCATCGAAGCGGCCGCAAATAACATTGGTAACCTGACGGCGCAGATGACAGCGGGGCATGCCAAGGCAATGGCCACGTTCTATCAGACGCTCACCCCAGAACAACAAACAAAAATGAATGAACTGGAGTCCAAACACGGGATGGGCATGCACGGCCATGGTGGCATGAGGATGCATGGCGGCCCGGACGGCCCGCCTCCAGGCGCTTCTCTCTAGATTGACGCACGACAAGCCGGGACGGCCTGAGTTTCTCTGGTTTACAGGTCGTCCTGTCCTTTATCTGCTATGTAACGCCTTGCGTACAGGTACAGACCGACTGCAAGCTTCTTTACAAGAACTTTACAAACCCTTGTTGGCTTGTTTACCCCCTGACCATTCAAGTCTGACTAATCTAGAAGCTAAATAGTTTTTGCCGAGGTGCAGTATGTCTCTGGGATCGTTGGCAGTCCGCCTGCAAACAGTTGAACCAGTTCCGCTGTCGTCCGCCAAAAAAAGGACGCTGGTGGTGGATGACTCCGAGACGATTCTGCACGCGATCTGCTCTCTCCTGGATTATCACAATTTGGTGGAAGTGGCTGGCCGCGCTGAGAGTGGCACGCAGGCAGTCGATGCGGCGCTTGAGCTAAAGCCAGACCTGATTTTGATGGATGCGGATATGCCGGGGATGAGCGGACTGAGAACGGCGCTGTTACTCGGCGAAATGGCTCCCAGAGTCGAGGTCATCATGATGTCCATGGACACGAGCCCCCGATTTACGGAAGCGTGCGCCGGATGCGGAGCCAAGGCGGTGATTTACAAGCCCAAATTCCTGCACGAGCTGAGCGCGCTGCTGGAAAGGCCTCTGCGGCCCAGCCCGCGCGTAGAGGCAATGGCGGCAGGAGCCTAGGACAGACATATAATTAATCTAATCAGGCAAGCCGGCGAGGACATCAGCCGAAACGCTGTCTAATTACAAGTTTTGAACGCATGAATAAACCGCAGGCCAGAGAACGTCTTCTACGGTGGGTAGCCATACCCGCATTGGCCGCGGTGTTGGTGGGTCTGGCGATACTGCAATATCGGTGGAGCGGGCAAGTTAGCGATGCCACACGGGCGCAGATGCTTTCCAACCTGCATGTTTCCCTCATGAGCTTCCGGCAAGATTTTGCCCGCGAACTGGGCGCGGTGGCGGGTGAGATCAGGACCATTGCGGAGAGTCCTGGCGCCGCTAATCCCAAAGAGCTTGGCGAACAGTTTCATGGCTTGCAGCAGACCGCGGCGCATCCAAATCTGGTTTCACATATCTATCTCTGGGCCGATCCAACGCAGCAGCAGCCGCTGCGGTTTGATCCATCCAGCGGCCAGTTTGAGCGGACTGCATGGCCAGCAGAATTTGATCCGATGCAACAACAGCTGTTGGAGATCACCAGGGCGCATCATCCTGCAGCCGGAGGGCCTGAAGCACATAAGGGGCGGCGGCATTCTGGGTTTGCGCCGCGACAAAACTTTGATGGTCGCCAGCGGCAGGGGAGCGGTAGAGGAGCCGCGATGCGCGGGCGCATGCCGGAAATGATGATGCCCTGGGCGATTGACCAATCGATACCGGCCGTTGCCTATCCTATCCGGCATCACACGTCTTCAGACGGACCTGTGAAAAGGGCAGACGTTACGTGGCTGATTATCCAGTTGAATCCGAGCGTGCTGCAAAAAGAAATTTTTCCCGAGTTGACGCAAAAGTTCTTTGGTAGCGCATCGGGAATGGACTATTACGTTGACGTAAAAGCGGTTGGCAATGATGGCGAACGCGTGGTTTATTCGTCCGCAGCTGGATCTGCGGAAGAGAAAAACCGGCCTCCGGATGCGGCTTTGAATCTGATTGGGCCTCCATTTGGACATGGCGGAGCGCCAGATGCAGGGATGGAATTTTTTTCTGGGCCAACGCGACGCACAGGCGATCACGCGCAGCAATCCGACGAGCAGCACATGGCGATGCTGGAGCGGGTGCCAAGATTTGATCCATTTCATTACGCTCAAGGCCAGGACATGTGGCAGGTTACCGCGACCCACAAAAGCGGATCGGTGGAAGCGGCCGTGGGCGCGCTCAGACGGCGCAACCTGATGGCGAGCTTCGGAGTGCTGGGAGTTCTGGCGATCACGATGGCGTTGATAGTGGTAGCGAGCCAGCGGGCGCGTAGGCTGGCGCGGTTGCAAATGGATTTTGTTGCCGGAGTCTCGCACGAGTTGAGGACACCCTTGGCGGTGATTTCATCGGCGGCGGAAAACATTGCCGATGGCGTGGTGGAAGACAAGCAGCAAGTGGTCCGCTACGGGAACACGATAGTAAAGCAGAGCCGGCAGCTGACGCAGCTGGTGGAGCAGGTACTGCTGTTTGCGGCGACGCAGCAGCCGCAACGCAATCTGGCATACGGGCGAGTCACGGTTTCAGATGTGATTGACGCGGCGCTGGAGGGCACAAGCTCTGAAGTGGCAGCGGCGGGATTTACCGTGGAACGCCGCATTGAAAGCGGATTGCCGGCGGTGAACGCCGATTTTTCCGCGCTGGTGCGCAGCTTGCAGAACCTGATTACCAACGCCGTGAAATATGGCGGAGAGAACCGCTGGCTGCGCATTTCAGCGGCCGCCGTGAAAGGCGCCGGCCCCATTGAGGAAGTGAAATTGACTGTTGAAGACAAGGGTATCGGCATTGGCAAAGACGAGATCAAACACATCTTTGAGCCTTTTTACCGCAGCCCGGCGGTAAGTGAATCTGGAATTCACGGAACCGGCCTGGGGCTGCCGCTGGCGCGGACAATTGTGGAAGGGATGGGCGGGCGGCTTACTGCAAGCAGTGAACTGGGCAAGGGAAGCGCCTTTACTATTCACCTTCCGGTGGCGCAGGAGCGCAAAGCGGAAGAAACTCACGGCGCGGCAGACAAATCAGCCGATGCGGAGCCGGGATTCTCCCGATGACCGAACGAATCCTGCTGGTAGAAGACGAAGAAGACCTCCGCATGACGCTCTCCGACCGCCTGAAAGCGGAAGGATACGCGCTGGATACGGCGTCGGACGGAGAAGAGGGCCAGCGCAAAGCCGTTGAGGGCGCTTACGACCTGGTGATCCTGGATGTGATGTTGCCGAAGAAAAATGGCAACGACGTTTGCCGGGATATCAGAAAAGCTGGAATCGCAACGCCGATCATTATGTTGACTGCCCGCGGCCAGTTGGTGGACAAGGTCCTGGGGCTGAAAATCGGCGCGGACGATTATGTGACCAAGCCTTTTGAAGTGCTGGAGCTGCTGGCGCGGATTGAGGCGCAGATCCGGCGTGGCGCGGTGCATCCGAAAGAAGCAGATGTATTGCAGTTTGGCCCGGTGCGAATTGACCTGAAAGGCACAACGGTTTCACGCGAGGGCAAGGTGCTGCCGCTTTCCGCGCGCGAATTTCGGCTGCTGCGCTACTTTGCGCAAAATCCAGGAACCACTTTGTCGCGCGAGGTGTTGCTCAAAGAAGTGTGGGGTTACAGCGAAGAAACTTTCACACGCACCGTGGACGTGCACGTCGGCAGTCTGCGGCAGAAGCTGGAAAAAGATCCCAAGCAGCCCGCCATGATCGTGACTGTCCCCGGCCTGGGCTATAAGTTTGTTGCTTGAGATCGGCCAGCCGCCATTTTGCGCAAGGTAAATTCCCTACGGTTGCGATGTAAAAATCCTGTAAAGCCTCTGGACTTCATTCCCGAGCGGGGAGAAAATCACGGCCATGTCTCAACAGTTATGCGTGCGCGGCGGGGAACTTTTCAAAAAAGCCTGCCAGGCAGATGAATTGTTCAAGGCACGGCTGCTCGAGTTTTTTTCCAGAGCAAAAAAGGACGATGGCGAGATGAAGCAGATAGAAGCTCTGGGTGAAAAGCATCGTGATGCCGACGAAGCTTTTCATCGCCACAAGCGATTCTGCACGGCCTGCGCTGAAGCGCGCGTTGCTGTGCTGCGATATGCAACTGCGGAGTGATCGCTGCTGGGTTCAGTTCGGACGCTTCCATGATCCATTGCGATCCTTGGACCGCGAAAGCGTCCTCCCTAGTTAACAGGAACTATTCCCGGTTTAGAACGTTCCATCAAAAGCTGCGAACAAACCTTTTCCTGTAGCCTGGCGCGCGATGGTGCCTTGTGCGCTGAAGGAATTAGGGCCGGCAGTAACGCATGCGCCAACGCATCCGTCGGCGTAGCCCACCAGAACACGCCCTTGCTTGTCGACGGTGGCGTCAATGAAGTCGAGAAGATTGCGATCATTGCCGCACGTGGTTCCGCCCAGGCATATCGAGCCGCGCTGGACTGGATCGCTGGGCGTGGCATCTACCAGAGTCCACGTTGCGCCGGAATCATAAGTGTGTGCAATGTAAAGGTGCCAGACGCCGGTGAAGTTTGCCGTGTCCTGAGCATTGCCGCCGGTAGGCGTGCCGAGGAAAGCCAGCGCGGCGCGACTGCCATCGCCGGCGACCATGGCTGGGAAGGCCACATTCTGAATGCCGAGCGCCGTTCCCACATCCGTGATATTGGTCCAGGTAGCGCCATGATCATGCGATACGGCGATCATGGGATGACCATTTCCGCCATGCCAGCCGAAATAGATAGTATTGTCAGCCGCAACAGCAACGGAGGGATCGCTATCGCCCGAAGTGCTTCCGGGAATAGCGTGGACTGTCCAGGTAAGACCGTTATTGCCAGAGGAGACTACCGCGGCATTTCCGCTGCCGCAACTCTTATTAGGAACATAAGCAGTGCCATCGGGGCCAACCTTGATATGTCCGTGAAGACCGCCGCAATCCACCAGGGTGTACATTGGCACGGCAGGGCCGTAGGTGAGTCCGCCGTTCAAGCTGACGGCGCAGGAAGCGTCAATCACATCCTGCGAGCAGTAATAAATCGCGTGCTGATATCCTACCGGAGGCGGCAACTGAGGCACTGCGCTGGGAGCGAACGGGCCACCGCCGATCGTTTGATGATCGATTCCAGCGGGGGTGCCGCATCCCACGGCAGGTGTGTAACTGGCTCCGTCATTATCAGTAAAGGAAGAGAGGCTGCACGCGCCGGAAAGCTGTGAGACAAGCGTGCGGCCGGTGGTGGAGTCAGTAAAGAGAATCGGGTCCAAAGACAGCGCGGATGTTTCCGGAGAGCTTACGTCTTCCCATGTGGCTGACGTGCCATTGATGGTAACCCGGTCCGTCTCCAGGCCGGCCTCAAAGAAGATCTTGCCGGTATTCCAATTCACCCCAATGGATGGCTCGCCTGCGCTTGAGGCAATTCCGGCGGGAGGAACCAGGTTCTGGTAAGTCTGGGCAACAGATGCTGAAGAAACGAACAGGACGGCGGAAAACAGCAGACAATACATCGGGTGGACCTTGCGCACGAGATGTCTCCTTGAAGAAGTTAGCAGCAGGGGAACGCGGGGAAAGTAATATGCCCCTCCAGAACTACTGGCATTATTACTATCAATCCTCATAATTAATGATGCGGCTACTTGGCGCAGAGATGGCGCGGCATTGGTGACGCGGTTCCAATTTGGGAATGAGCCACAGGATTTCAAAAGCAGCGCTGTTCTTGGCGTTTGCGCTTGTACGTGTTCTGATCGGGCCATAGCTGCGGGCCAGGCTTCTGCAGCCGGAATTTCTAGGTCAAAGTCGCCGACGCGATCTCAATTCCGAGTGTGGGCGCCGGTTCACAACACTTATCTCGCCATAGCATAATGCAATCTGAATACGCAGGAGACCAGATGCCCACGCCCACGGCAAACCCATCCGACGTTGCCACGCTCGATGCCATTCTGCATACCTTCTATGAAACTGTTTCCGGAGCGGCCGGCCAACAGCGGGACTGGGACCGCTTCCGAACTCTTCTCGTGCCGGAAGGACGCCTGATGCCGATAGTCTCCCTTGCCGGTGAAAAGGCCGGCATACGTTTCCTGAGCACCGAAGATTTTATTCAGCGTGTGGATCCGATATTCGCGAAGGAGGATTTCTGGGAGCGGGAAACGAGCCGCCAGACGGAAACCTTCGGCCGCTTCGCCCACGTACTGAGCTTCTATGACTCTCTCCGCAGTCCGAACGGACCGCCGTTCGAACGAAGCGCGAACAGTATCCAATTGTTCAATGACGGTAGTCGCTGGTGGATTGTCAATGTGATCTGGAACACTTCACGTGCTGAGTAGGTCCTTGGAAGAATCAGCCGCCCCGGTCAGGTGCCACGCTATGTTTGGCCTTGGCGTTTGCGATGAGCCGCGCGGAATGGCGAATCGCTTCTTGACCGCATTGTTGACAGCGGATAAGGGAATGTTACTCGACTAAGAGCTGATTTCGCTTGACTTTCGTGTCCGGTTTTTGCTAACATAAGCCGTTTCATTACAGTAGTTTAGCCCTGTTTGGCCAGTCAGCTGCAGCCTGGGATGCCCTTGGGATGATGCGCGGTAAGTGCTTTGGAATCCTAATTGAGCGGGAGGGGGAGAGATCCCTAAAGATCGGGTGATCCGGTGATCGCGCGTGATCCGTTGATCGGGGAAAGGAAAATCCTAGCACGGATGAACACGGATTCAGGAATGGGTAAGCGGGAAGGCAAGATTTTACCGCGGATTGGCGCGGATGAGCGCGGATCAGGAATAAGCTGGAACCCTGAAACCTACGCCAATCTGGGATCGCCTGCGATGCGGTGGGATACCAAGGGAGGGGGATGACAGGGAGATCGCCGTGATCGGGTGATCCGGGTGATCTGAAAACCCCGCAAACCGTACCGTTCAAGACACTGATTGCACCAATCAGGATGAAACCGTGGGTCGAATCGAAGAGCGCAATTAGAATTAGAGTAGCGGGAACCCTAGAAACTGAAAGGCTTCGCCTGATTTGGGTCGTTCGACTCGCGGCACGCCGCTCGCTCACGATGACAAGTTGAGGCGCCGCGATTTTGCGCGGCGCAACATTTAAAGACAGATGAAATCATTTCTAGAAACAGTTCGCGAGCGCGTGGTTATTTACGACGGCGCCATGGGCACGGAGATACAGGAACGGCATCCCTCCATGGATGACTTCTGGGGCAAAGAGAACTGCTCTGAAGTGCTGGTGCTGAGCCGGCCCGACATCATAAAAGATATTCACGCCGCGTATTTCAAGGCCGGGGCCGACGTAGTGGAGACCAACACGTTTGGCGGCACGCGCATTGTGCTGGGCGAATTTGACCTAGCCGACAAAGTCCATGAGATCAACAAGCGGGCGGCTGAGCTGGCGTGCGAAGTAGCACGGGATTTTTCCGCGAGCGGCAAACCGCGTTACGTGGCGGGATCGATTGGGCCGGGAACCAAGCTGCCATCGTTGGGCCAGATCAGTTATGACGACATGTTCAACGCCTATCTGGAACAATCGCTGGGATTGATTGACGGCGGCGTGGACATTCTGCTGATTGAGACCTGCCAGGACATTCTGCAGACGAAAGTTTCCGTGGCTGCGGCGTTTGAAGCCATGAAGCAACGGGGCAAGCGCATTCCGGTGCAAGTGCAGGTGACGTTGCAGGAGTCCGGGACCATGCTGCTGGGTACCGAGATTGGCGCCGCGGAAACTGCGCTGGAGCCTTTCGATTGCGAGATCATTGGCTTAAATTGCGCGACCGGTCCGAAAGAAATGAACGATGCGGTGCGCTACCTGGCGCATAACGCGCCGAAAGAAATCTCCATCCTGCCGAACGCCGGCCTGCCCGAGAATGTGGGCGGCGTGGCGCATTATCGGCTGACGCCGCAAAGCCTGGCGGAGTGGCATAAGAAGTTCATTACGGAATATGGCGTCCGCATTGTGGGCGGATGCTGCGGCACGAATCCGGAGCACATCAAGGCCGTGGCCGATCTATGCGCGAACCTGGAACCGGCGAAACGCGAAGTACAGGTCACGCCATCGGCTTCAAGCGCGTATACCACCATGCCGCTCGATCTTGATCCCAAACCGCTGATTGTGGCGGAAGAAATGAACACCACCACGCGGGTGGAGCATTTCAAGAACATGGTCCGCGAAGGCAAGTATGACGACATTCTGGCGTTGGCGAAAAAGCTGGTGACGGAAGGCTCACACATGCTGGATCTGTGCACGGCGATTGTGGGCGAGGACGAGAAGGGCTACATGAGCTCGATTCTTGAAAAGGTGGCGACGCGCGTGCCCGCGCCGGTGCTGGTGGATTCCACCGAGGCCGATGTGATTGAAGAAGCGCTAAAGCGCATTCCCGGCAAGGCGATTATCAATTCCATCAATCTGGAAGATGGCGAGAAGCGCACGTCCAAAGTGCTGCCGATGGCCAAGAAGTACGGCGCGGCGGTGATCGCGCTGACAATTGACGAAGATGGCATGGCACTGACGGCACAGAAGAAGGTCGCTGTCGCCAAAAGGATTTTCAAACTCGCTACGGAAAAATATGGCATCCGCCCTATCGACCTGATCTTTGACGCGTTGACGCTGCCGATTTCCACCGGCCAGGACGACTATCGCACAGCCGGGATGGAGACGCTGAACGCCATCAAAGGCATTAAGGCCGAGCTGCCGGACGTTAAGACGATCTTGGGCGTAAGCAACATTTCATTTGGCTTGAATACCTACGCGCGGCGCGTGTTGAACAGCGTGTTCATGAAAGAAGCCGTGGATTATGGACTGGATATGGCGATTGTGAACTACGCCAAAATCTATCCTTTATATAAGATCCCGCAGGTTGAAGTGGACCTGGCGCGCAAGCTGATTTATTACGACAAGTCGGCGGGCGATCCGCTGCAGATTTATATGCAGCATTTCACCGGACTGGACAAACAGCCGCAAGTGGAAGCCGCGCCGCTGGAGACACTTTCAGTTGAGGACAAGCTGAAGCGCTGCATCATCAATGGTGAAAAGGCGCTGGGCGATGGCGCCCAAAAACAGACGTTGGAGCAGATCCTGGACGATGCTCTCACAAAGTATTCACCGCTGGAGATCATCAATACGGTCCTGCTGGACGGCATGAAGACGGTGGGCGAGTTATTTGGCGCGCGCAAGATGCAGCTGCCTTCGGTGCTGGATTCCGCGGGCGTGATGAAAACGGCGGTCGCCTATCTTGAGCCCAAGATGGAGAAAAAAGAAGGCAACCAGAAAGGCACGCTGGTGCTGGCCACGGTGAAGGGCGATGTCCACGATATCGGCAAGAATTTAGTAGACATTATTCTTACCAACAATGGCTATAAAGTGGTGAACCTGGGCATCAAGCAGCCATCGGATTCGATTATTGCCGCGGCCAAGAAGCACGGTGCGCATGCCATTGGGCTGAGCGGGTTGCTAGTGAAGTCGACGCTGGAGATGAAGTATGTGATCCAGGACTTGCAGGCGCAGGCGCTGGACTATCCGGTGATCTGCGGCGGAGCAGCGCTGACGCGCAAATACGTGGAAGACGATCTGCGCCGTGAGTACTCAAATTCAGTGTTCTACGCTGACGACGCTTTCACCGGCCTGCACCTGATGGACGATCTTACGTCGAGCAATGGAGCGCGCGAGAAGCGCTTGCAGGAAGGCAGAACGGTAAAAGAGTTCGCCAAGACCACTATGATTGCTGGGGCGGAAAGTTCCACCAGTACGGAGCGGTCCGCGGTGGTGCAGCCTGCGCCGAACGTTCCTGTGCCTCCGTTTTATGGCGTGCGCGTGCGCAAGGATTTTGATTCAAACGAGGTCTTTCAGTACATCAACCACACGGCATTGTTTAAGAACCAGTGGCAGTTGAAGACTGCGTCGCAGGCGGACTATTTGCGCATCGTGGAAGAAAAATATGTTCCGGTGCTTTCAGAGCTGCAGAAAGAAGTAGCTGCTAAGGGCTGGTTCGAGCCAAAGGTCGTGTATGGCTACTTTGCCTGCCAAGCCGAAGGAAACGATGTAGTGCTTTTCGATACGCCAGAGACGCGCAACGTGATTGCGAAGTTTACTTTCCCGCGGCAGCGCGAAGGACGGAAGCTGTCCATTGCTGATTTCTTTGAGCCGAAAGATTCCGGGAAGTTAGATGTGATCGGCCTTTCCGTTGTCACCATCGGCAGCCGCGCTTCAGAGGAAACCAAGAAGCTCTTTGATGCCGGCGAGTTTACCAGGTATCTCTACCTGCATGGTCTGAGTGTGGAAACAGCAGAAGCTCTGGCTGAGCTATTCCATAAGCAGGTGCGCGAGGAACTAGGGATTGCCGGAGAAGACGCGCCGAGAGTGGGTGATCTGTTTCATCAGAAGTATCGCGGGTCGCGATATTCGTTTGGCTATCCCGCCTGCCCGAACCTGGAAGACCAGACCAAGCTGTTTGCGTTGCTGAAGCCGGAAGAGAACATCGGTGTGCGATTAACCAGCGGCTTTCACATGGAACCAGAACAGTCGACCTCGGCGATCATTGTGCATCATCCGCAGGCCAAGTATTTTGTGGTGTAAGCTACACTCCTGAACAAGCCCGTAGCTCCTAATAGCATGATGCGCAGCAGACTGCCAAGTTATGCCAAGTTGCGCCCATAACTTTTTTTGCTGAACTTAGTATTGATATACATCGATATAGCCAGAATGAAAGATGATTGGATTCTATAAGCCATAGAACGCTCTTCTACTCGCGCCTGCAACTCTGCCATTCAAGCTAAGCACGTAGCAGGGTTCATCTTTAGATTATCCGGCAAAGACCGGCCTGAATGCCTTGTTCTTTAAAGCCTTTGAGGTCTGCCCTGAACCGCTTCCAAAATCAGAATCGTTCTTCTCTGGAGAGTTTAAAAAATGGAAGAAGAGGGGCGGTTCTCTCTCGCAATGACTTGGCTTGTCACATGCATTGTATTTAGGCAATGAGGAGGGGGCTTTCTTAATGCCTCTTCTGTTCCCTGAATCAGAATAGGAGAACCTATATATGCAAGATAAAAAGCGCCACCTCGTGGTTCTTATAGCGAGCTTCATAGTGCTAGCAAGCATCGCATCATACGGTCAGCTGGTTAAAGGTTATATTTCCGGGGCCGTCACTGACCCGGAAGGGGCCGTGATTTCCGGAGCGCAGGTCAGGGCGACCAATGTCGCGACCGGCACTGTGCTGACCACAACCACCGACAACTCCGGGCTGTTCCGCTTCAGCCTGATACCTGCGGGAGAGTACAAAATCGACATCTCGGCGCCAAAGTTTAATTCGGCCGTCCAGAATGGCGTTCTGGTGACCGCGGGTCGCGATACCGGGCTGGGCTCGATCAAACTGGCCGTTGGTCAGGCCACCACCACGGTGGAGGTCACCGCGCAAGCGCCGCTGATTGAATCGACGCAATCGCAGGTCACCAACACCTTCTCCGGAACACAGTTGAACACCTTCGCCGGCATCCAGGAAAACCAGGGTTTGGATAACCTTGCTCTGTTTGTTCCCGGCGTGGTTTCCGCCCGTGACAATAATTTCTCCAACTTCAACGGCGGACAGGGATTTTCTTCCAACGGCCTGCGCGGCAGAAACAATGACCAGCAGATCGACGGGCAGAACAACAATGACAACAGCGTTGCCGGCCCATCTCTGTTCGTCACCAACCCTGAATTTGTGCAGCAGTACGTTCTGGTGACGAACCAGTTCGGTCCGGAATACGGGCGCAATTCTGGTTCAGTGGTAAACATCGTTACGAAATCAGGAGGCAATGACTGGCATGGCAGCATCTTCGGTTCGGAGAACAATTCCTACCTGAACGCCATGACGAACTTCCAAAAGCGTTTTCAGGGGCTCAACGATCCACCGCGTCTCAATGACGAGTTTGGCGGCTTCACCATCGGCGGGCCAATCGCCAAAAACAGGCTCTTCTTCTTTGGCGGATTTGATCAGGAGATCATTTCGCAAAAATCGATCTTCTCTTCTGACAGCCTTACGCCGACTCCCGCCGGTCTGGCGGCGCTGGCCACTTGCTTCCCCGGAAGCGCCAGCCTGGCTGCTCTCAGCTCTTTTGGCCCGTACGGCATTTCCGGTGGGAACCCTCAACCGCAGGGAACGCCCACAACGGGAGTTGTGGCGGGATGCCCGGGGGCCGAGTTTGCCGGTGTTCAGCGCGTTCTCCCAGCTCCTTCCCACATCTTTGACTGGATCGGCCGAGTCGATCTGCAACTGGGATCGGACACCATCACCGGCCGTTATCTTTTCAACCGCAACAACACGTTTAATAGTGAAGACAACGGCGCTGCCGGATATGTAGTCAATGTTCCCGACCTTAACCAGGCTGTGTTGCTGAGTTGGACGCACAACATTAGCTCTCGCATGGTGAATGAGCTTCGCGGCTCGTTCGGCCGGACCAATGCGGAGTTCGGCGGCAATAGCATTGGAAACACTGTACCCACCACCGCGAACCTGGATCAGGCCGTCACCAACGTTGGTTTTCTAACCGGCGGGCTTCTGGGCTTTGGGCCAGCCACAAACCTTCCTCAGGGACGCATCGTAAACACCTATCAGGCGCAGGATAACTGGAACTATCTGGTCGGCCGCCACCAATTCAAGGCGGGAGTGAATTACACCTTCCAGCGCTCGCCCAACATTTTTCTACCGAACATCAATGGGTCATTCCGTTTTGCGGACTGGGACGCATTTTTCGCCAACACGCCTAGTGTCGTGAACATTGCCCAGGGACCAAGCTCGCTTGACTTCCGCGAGCATGACACCTTCCTATACCTCGGCGATGATTGGAAGATTACACAAGCCTTGACGTTGAACATTGGAGCGACCTGGTCTTACTATGGCCAGCCCGCCAACATATTCAATCAGATTACAACCGCCCGCGAGAGCAATCCCGCTACGGCGTTCTGGAACCCGGCGTTGCCGCTTTCCGTGCGCACGTTTCCTGAAATTCCCGCTCCAACCACCAGCGTCGGGCCGAGCCTGGGCTTTGCTTACACGCCGCAGTGGGGCGGCCTGTTCACCGGAAACGGCAAGACCACCATTCGCGGCGGATACCGCCTGCTTTATGATCCGCCGTTCTACAACATCTATCTGAACATTGCCACTTCAGCGCCTGAAGTCTTTTTGCAAGGCTTCCGGTCGTCTACCGGATTGCCTGCGGCTCAATTTGGACTTCCAGCCGTGCCGATCGGCCCCAACGTTCGCGCGCTACTGGGTTCGTCGATTACTCCGGGCGTGATCGATCCACGCAGCGCTGCGGAAACCACGGTTGCGCCTAATTTTGGTCCCGACCGTGTCCATACCTGGAGCTTAGGCATTGAACGCGAGCTTTCCAAGAACTCGGCTTTTGAGGCGCGTTACGTAGGCAACGCGGCGCGCGGCCTCTTCCAAACCATTAACGCCAACCCGTTCGTGGCAGACCTTGCCACGTCATTTCCCAACCTGGTTCCGCCCGGCGTGACGCCCTGCACCACCCCAGAGATTACACCGGCGCCCGGACGCACCGTTTCCCCGGACCTGGGCCGCGCACATTGCGGTCTTGGAGTGCTGCGTGAGCGTGCGAACACCGGGTTTTCCAACTACAACGCGCTGCAAATGGAATTCCGCAGCAATAACCTATTCAAACAGTTGACACTCCGGACCTCTTACACCTTCAGCAAGACTCTCGATAACGTAAGCGAGATCTTCAGCACCTTTGGTGCCGGGAACACGGTGGCCTTTGCGCAAAACCCATTCAACAATACCAGCGGTGAATATTCGTTCTCCGGGCTGGATTATCCTCATCAGTGGTCGATCCTCTTTACTGAGCAACTGCCGTTCTTTAGGGACCAGCATGGCTTGTTCGGCCACCTGCTGGGCGGCTGGTCGATCTCCGGAGACTATCTCTTAGCCTCGGGGCAGCGTTATACCCCGTCACAACTCTTCGCCGCGCAGTCGGGCGCTGCCGGCGACTTCTATGACGCGAGCTTCCTGGGCTCCTTCAACGGCGGTATCGATGCGGCTCGTCCTTTTCTGGGAAGCTCGCAGGCGCCTAACAACAACGTGGGTATTTTCGCCGCGGACGCTTGCAATCTTTTCGGCGCCTGCACCACCAGCGCAACCAATCCCACGGCGTTGCTCAGCCTGAACGCCCTCAATCAGACTCCTACCGGCGCGGCCGCGCCAACGGAGCAGACTGTAAACACGAACCAGGTCCGCTACATCGTCAACTCGGGGACCTCGCAAACTGTCTTCGGCACGCCTTTCGGCAACGCTCCGCGCAACATTGCCCAGGACGCGATCTCCAACACCGCCAGCGTCTCCGTATTTAAGGGGTTCAAATTCACTGAGCGGGTCGGGGTCGATTTCCACGCGACCGCCATTAATGTCTTCAACCATCCTAACTTCTTCAGCGTTGATCCCTTCGTGGAAGACGCCGGACTGCAACAGCAACTCACCGGCTTCGGTGATCCTAGCCTAACCAACAGCCAGCCGCGCAGGCTGATTGTAGGAGCTAAAATTTCCTTCTAATTCGCCAACCGATTCACCCTCCAAAGCCCGTTGCCCCCGTGCAACGGGCTTTTTTTGTACATTCTATTTTTCTGCGAAAGTTGCTGGCGATCGGATTGCTATAATCGGGCACTGAATTCAGCTTCCAAAAAGGAATCGGAATGAACGCTCTCAAGAAATTTGAACCCACAGCCTATGCGGCGCTTCGAATCGTCTTTGGATTTTTGTTTGCGTGCCACGGCGCCAGCAAAGTGCTGGGCTTGTTTGGCGGGCAAAGGCCTCATGATGTCCTAGGCTGGACCAGCGCAGGGATTGAGTTGGTGGGCGGAGTGCTCATCCTGATTGGATTGCTCACGCATCTGGCTGCTTTCCTGGCCAGCGGTGAAATGGCGGTGGCGTATTTTATGGTGCACCAGCCGCAAGGCATGTTTCCCATTAAAAACAAGGGAGAACTCGCGGTAATCTATTGCTTTGTTGCGCTGTTCATCGCCTGCCGAGGCGCAGGTAAATGGGGCGTGGACAAGGGCTGAAAGCGCAGACTGGCTGTCAATGATCTACGCGCTGACTTCCAAAGATGCGCGGTAACTCTTCAGTCCGCGCTCCAATTGCGGCAACGCTGCTTCTACTGATTCAGTCAGAATGCCAACGCCCATTCTGAACCGGTCTGGGCTCTCAAAAAAGCGCCCGGGGGCCACGCTGGTTTCGAAGTCGTTGCGCAGCAATTCACAAAGCGAGTCAACATTCCCGTTTTTGAGCCGAGGGAAAACGATCGTCCCATATTCCGGCCAGAAATAATCCAGATCATCGCGCTTGAGCAGAAAGTCATGCAGAAGCCCGCGGTTTGTATCCAGCATGGGCTTCATTTCGGCGGCGATTTGCGGAAGTTTTTGCAAGGCGATTACGCTTAGCAGTTCGGCAGGATGAGCGAAGGTTGCGCCATGCAGATCATTGATGCGGAACATGCGCATGGTAAGTTCCGGAGAAGCGAGCACCCATCCGCAACGGAGGCCGCTCAGACCGTAAGCTTTGGTGAGGCTGTTGGTAACGATGAAGCGCTCAGGATCGATATGGAACGAACTGGTGGGCGACGATTCAAAAAGCATCTCGCGGTAGACTTCGTCCACCAGAACGCGCGCGCCGACTTTGGCAGCAATCTTTCCTACTTCCCGCAGCGTATCGTCGGAGACCAGAGCGCCGGTTGGATTGTGCAGGTTGCAAATCACAATCAGCCGGGTGCGGGGAGTGAGGTTGCGTTCGACATCGGCAGGATCAATGGCAAAATTATTCTCCGCGCGGCGCGGGAAGCGCTTGATCTCAAGCCCAAGATATTTCGCGGTGCTCAGCAGCAGTTCGTAGGTCGGCTGTTCGACCAGGATTTCGTCACCCGGTTCCGTTGTCGCGGCCAGCGCAAGGTAATTTGCAAGCGACGTTCCCACTGCTTGGGCAACACATTCGTGCGATACGCGGTATCGCCGTGCGATCGCTTGGCGGAGCGGCTCGTATCCATAGATGGAGGCGCCATTAATCTCCAACTGATCCATGGTCACGCCAAGTTTGGACAAGGGATAGTTGGCCACGCCACTGGTGGCAAGATTGAAGTTGGCAACGGAATGTAGTTTGGCCCAGTCCATATAAGGCGAATGGGCAGTGCTTCTGGAATGTGTCATGCGCGTAAGGTCCGTCTCCAAATGTAATACATGGGAACGCCGGCCACCAGAATCGCGAAGCCGATGAGCGTATTTTCCGGATAGGTGTACAGCGTGTTGGCCATTACGGCGAGGCAAACCGCGCAGAAAAGCGCAGTTGTATAAGGATGTCCCGGCATTGAAAATGTTGATCGCGCGGAGTCGCGACGACGAAGAATGAAGAGCGATCCGGCAGTCAGTGCCCAGAAAAGCACGTCCATGGAGGTGACGTAATTCAGGATTTTGTCATAACCTCCGGTTAGCAGGATCACCATGGTCCAGACGCTTTGTATGGTGATGGCCAGCACTGGCGCTTGCGTTCGCGGATGCACCCAGGCAAGCTGTCGAAAGAAAAGCCGGTCTTTGGCCATGGCAAAGTAAACGCGAGGCGCGGTCAAAACGCTTTGGCTCAAAAATCCCAGAGTGGAGATCGCGATTGCCAGCGCAATGATGGTTGCGCCGCGTTGGCCAAGTGCCATCCGCATAACGGCAGAGGCAGGCGCAGGCGTCTTTGCCAGAGTTAGTACCCCGAGCGCGCGCACGCAGACATAGTTAACTGATGTGTAAAGCAGCGCGACAGCAATCACGCCCATGATCAAGGCTCGAGGCAGATCACGGCGCGGATTTTTTATTTCCGCTGAAGCAAAGGTTGCGGTGTGCCATCCGCCAAAGGCAAAGACCACGGGGACCATCGCCGCTCCAAAGGAGGAGAGCAATCCGCCTGAGAGCGGCTGATCCAGAACAGGTTTCCAAGTGACGTGTGCATGTACCAGGAAGGAACCGACAAATACCAGCAAAGCGATGGCCCCGATCTTCAAGACCATCAGGCCGCTTTGGACTGTTCCTCCCGCGCGCACGCCCATGCAGTTGATTACGGTGAGTACGGTCAACGCGACTAATGCGATCTGCCATTCGCCCCCATGCCATCCGGTGAGTTCAAGAAAATAGCGTGAGAAAGTAACTGTTACGGCGGCCATTCCGCCTGTCTGGATCACCAGCAGCAACACCCAGCCATAAAGGAATGAAACCAGGGGATGATAAGCGTCACGCAAGTAGGCATATTGACCGCCCGCCGTTGGCATACGGTCGGCCAACTCGGCCCAGATAAAGCCTCCCATAAGCGCGATGCAGCCTCCCACCAGCCACGCGCCTAAAACCAAAGCAGGCGTGTGGACGCGCTGGGCGACTACATAGGGATTCATGAAGATTCCGGTGCCGATGATGCCGCCCATTACAAGCATGGTGGCATCGAACAAGCCGAGCCTGCGGGCTAGTGACTGCGTCGCATTTGTAGTCGCCTGTGGTGTGGGGGAATTCAATGGGTTTCGGCTCGAACGAATCTTAGGCGACGCGAGCGGGAAAGCATAGCAAATCTGACGATCGGTTCATTTACAATCTGGGATTTGATACGGGAGGCCCTTGATGAACAAAGTTTTCCCCTTTGCCGCCTTGGTATTTTCTCTGCTCGTCGTTTCGTGCAGCAGTTCGCCCTCGAATACCGGAAGCTCCAACTCTGTGGCACCAACACCTGTATCGGCGTCTTCCGGCAGTAGTGACGTTCAACCACAATCTCCGAAGGCGCAGATCGATCCCTGCTCCATGTTCAGCGCAGATGACGCGCAGGTAATCACCGGAGTTCCCATGAAATTAGCGCCCGGTCATGGCGCAAGCGTCTGCATGTATGAAGAAGCTTCGCCGAAGCCGGGGTTGGACACAGCCCGTGTGTCCCTGATGCTCAATGTGGAAAATTCAGCCGAGAAAGAGGACAAGGAATGGAAAAATACGAAAGACATACGGCGGCTCAAGCCCGGAGAGAAGAACATCACGAAGTTGAGTGGAATCGGCGACGAGGCTTGGTTCGATGGGAACGTTGAGAAAGGGAAAGTTGCTATTGGTGGAATTCTGGCTCGAAAGGGGAGAGCAGATTTCGCCTTGCAATCCGCAGTGCTTCAGTATCGGTCGTCATTGGAGAAGATGAAAGAGATCGCCCGCCGCATTGCGGACAAGCTCCAGTAGGAATCTATGCGTGGGCCGGTTTTCGCCTGCGTCCGTCTGCAATATGGGCGAGCAATCGCTGTCCCATGCAGCCAAAAAGAAAAGCCAATCCCATCACAGCGCTGATGTGGCGGTCGCCAGAGTGGAATGTGAGCGACGGCATGTATTCATAAATAGCGTAGCCGCACAGCCCAGCGAGCGCCCCGAACAGTACCGGCGTAAGCGTGATGAACAGATTGGAAGCCGCTGCCTCGCTTCGTCCGGCAATCAGCGATTGCGCTGAGCAAACGGCTGACCCGAGCAGGCCGAAAAACAATACTGCAGAGACGATCAGTATGCGTCCGGGAAGGAAGATGCAAGGCGCTGCAGCAATCGCAGCCAGTCCGCAAATAACCAAAAGAACACGCAGGCGGTTGCCAACAATCTGGGTTTTGAAGTGCTGGTGGCTGAAATCTTCATTGCGCAAGGCAATGGCATCGGCAATATTTTCGGCGCTAAGCTGATCTTCAGGGCCTGCGAGCAGTCCCTCCATGGCTGCCGCGCGCCACGAGTTCATTTTCAGCGATTCTTCACGCAGAACATGCGCGCGATTGGCCAATTCGATCTGGTTCATCCCAAACACGGCATAGCGCTGCGCGGCATGCAAGCCGTACCAGCCACCCTCAATATCGTCGCTTTCCAGGCAGCGCAATACATTGTTGAGCTGTTCATGCGCCGCAATGGCCCAAAAGTTGTCATGGCGCTGGCTGCGGCGCTCCAGAAAGCCAAGTTCCACCCGAAAAGCTTCGCATTCCCGCAGCAAACGCGAGTGGGCACGGTGCGTTTCCAACGACAAGCTTCTGCCGGTTTGAGGTCCTGCAGCTAAGGCCTGATTTGCCCCTGCCGCAATATGGCTTTGCGCCGACACGGCAGTCGCCACGGGCATTTCTGATTGCTTCGGAATGCTTCCGACCCGGGAGAGCAGCGCTTTTTCCTGGGCATGGGTCAACCGTTCAATGGCGGCCGGAACGGGCAGCCATAGGGCCTCGCCAATTTGCTCATTGTTTCTGCTGCCTTTTTCCTCAACCAGAGTCATTTTCCAGAACAGGACGACTTTGGGGACGCCATTGTCTGAATAGCTGATGGTGCCCAGATAATTTCCGATCCGGCAGGAACAGCCCGTCTCATCCTCCACTTCACGCATGGCCGCTTCCTGAAAGGATTCACCGTCCTTTACCTTTCCGCGTGGAAGCGTCCAATCCTGATGGTGTTTGCGGTAGACCACCATTACTTCATCGCCGCGAGGAGTGCTGCGCTGCAGAATACCGCCGGCGGCCTTGATCACGGGCGGATCTACTGGAGCAATGGGAGCAATCGATGTCGCCATAGTTTGAGTTCTAAGTGTGGATTGTAACCCGTATCGCAAAAAATGAAAGGTCGAAATTTTGCGTCAAGTAAGATTTGCGTTGGCCCCTTCGGACCTAGGTCTTCGGCACTGCGGCGTCACATTCGGATAATCGCGCGAAATCTTTCTTGGGCGGCGCTAGCACTGGGATCTTCGAACTGTGGCCATGCCTGCCAGAGCTTGGCCGGACAAATTGAGAGTCCCGGAGGTGAATCCTGAGATGAACGGATGAGATCTCGCAGAATCACTTCTTTGTGCAGCTTCTCGCGGGTTGCCTAGTCCTTTGGGATTAATGTGGGTCGTAGAAATTATTAAAAAAACCATCAACTTACAGCCAACTAGAGAGAGCAGGGCTGAGTCAAAGCCTTCTGAGAGGTGCGGTTCCCTTGAGACGAGTATTTTTGTTCTTTTTCAGCCCGCTACTTCTGGCCCTAACAATTGCATGCGGTGGTGTGAAGAATTCGTCTATCACCCCCACACCCTCACCCACTGCAACACCAGTGCCACAAGGCGCAGCCATTAAAAACGTGGTTGTGGTGCTGATGCAGAACCGCTCATTTGATCATCTCTTTGGCACTTTTCCGGGCGCCAACGGGATTCAGCCGGGAGTTCCTGGCTTCACTCAGAAAACTTCCACTGGGGCTACAGTTACGCCACAACTGCTGACCAGCACTTCCACACCGGACCTGCCTCACGCCCGCAGTGATTTTTTGCGCGTGTGGGACAACGGATTAATGGACAAATTCGCATTCTTTAACGGCCCGACTTCCATGGGACATTATGACAACACGACTCCTGGAGTCGGCACGCTTTGGAGTTGGGCCCAGCAATTTGCATTAGCCGATAATTTCTTCCCTTCCGTCATGGGAGACGCTCCCACGAACCAGCTTTTACTCGTTGCTGCTGACGACAACGGTGACCCGGGGACAATTCAACCGTTCTTCCCGCCCTGCAACACGGAGGTAAAGGCGAGCGCTGGCTACACATTTCCCCATCTGGGCAATCAGCTCACGACGAAGGGCTTGACGTGGGGATGGTACGCCGAGGACCTTAATAACTGCAGTTTTTATGTCCCCCAGGAAAACCCATTTCAGTTCTTCACTGACGCGCACAGTGCGCCGAACGTGAAAGATTTTTCTAATTTCGCCAAGGATTTGAGCGCAGGAAACCTGCCTGCGGTTTCATTCATACAGCCTGCACCCGGGCATAGCATGCATCCAGGCAGCGGTGCTGTGGAGAATGGTATTACGTGGCTGGATGGTTTTATTAAGCAGATGCAGGCCAGCCCCGTCTGGGCGAATGCAGCAATTGTCGTAATCTGGGATTCAAGCGGGGGCTGGTGGGACCACGTACCCCCACCGCAGGTCGATGCCCAAGGCTTGGGCCCGCGCGTGCCGATGCTGGTGATCTCTCCATTCGCCAAAAAGAATTTCATCTCGCATACGCAGATGGATGATGTTTCAATATTGAGATTTATCCAGACCACATTTGGCCTGCCCTCCTTAAATGCACGAAACCAATTGGGCAATGATCTTAGTGACATGTTCCAATTTTGATTGGCTGTTTGCTGCGAAGCTTATGATTAGGCAAGGAAGGGCTGCGCTATTTTGTGCGCGGCCCTCAGCTTTTTTTAGACTGACATTTCATAGCGCAAGCAGGAATTATTTGGATGGTGTTTCTTCCGCGATTCCCAGGTAAGCACGGCGCACGAACTCATTATTCATCAGCATTTCCGTGGGACCTTCCAGGGTGATGCGGCCGGTTTCCATCACGTAGCCGTAATGAGAAATTTGCAGGGTGTAATTTACGTTTTGTCCTACCAATAGAATCGTGACACCCTGGCTGGCAATGTTGGCGATGAATTCAAAAATCTCGTCAACCAATTTAGGGGCCAAGCCGAGCGAGGGTTCATCCAGCATGAGTAGCTGTGGTTCGGACATGAGTCCGCGCCCGATGGCGCACATCTGCTGCTCGCCTCCGGAGAGCGTGCCGGCCATCTGATGGCGGCGTTCTTTCAGGCGAGGGAAAAGTTTGTAGATGCGTTCCAGCCCCGGATGCGCTTTAGGACGGAACTGGCGAAGAAAACATCCCATCAAGAGATTTTCCTCGACGGACATCCCGGGCCAGAGCTGGCGGCCTTCCGGCACCAGGCTAATGTGTCGGCGGACGCGGTCGCGCGTGGAAAGAGAAGTAATGTTATCGCCATTGAGCAGGAGACGGCCTTTCTTTGCCCGCAGGACGCCGGCAATGGTGTTGAGCGAAGTTGTTTTGCCCGCGCCGTTCGCGCCGATGATGCACGTAACCTTGCCTCGCGCTACCTTGAACGAAACACCCCACAATACCTGGGTAGTGCCATAGCTCACCTCAAGGCCTTCTGCGATCAGCAGCTTATCGTCTTGTGACGCGGGTGTCTGTGGTTCAGGCACGCTTTTTGCTCCCAAAGTCGCTCTTGCCAAGATATGCCTCGATCACCGACTGATCATTCTGAATATCTTCCGGCTTGCCTTCCGCCAATTTCTGCCCGAAGTTCAGCACCGTGATGCGATCGCAAACGGCCATGATGGCTTTCATGTCGTGTTCCACGTACATAATTGTTGTGCCGCCTTCACGCACTCGCTGAAGCAAACCCATCATGGCATGTGTCTCGGAGCCGGTAAGGCCGCCGCATATTTCATCGAGCAATAACAATTCAGGAGCCGTCGCCAGAGCCCGCGCTACTTCCAGCCGTTTCTGCTCGCCCAGGGAAATGGCTGAAGCCAGCATGTTGGCTTTGTTGTCCAACCCCACCAGCTTCAAGGTTTCCATGGCATGCTCTCGGGCCACGCTGGTGCGGGTAACGGCGCGCCGTCCATAATGGACCGCGACCTGCACATTCTCCAGGACTGTCATTACCTTGAATGGACGGACAATCTGGTGTGTGCGCGCCACGCCTCTCTTCACCAGCGCCGCCGAATCCATCCCGGTGATATCCTTGCCGTGAAGTTGGATCCTGCCCGCCGAAGGGCGGTGCGCGCCGGTGATGACGCTGAAGAGCGTGGTTTTGCCTGCGCCATTGGGGCCGATGAACCCGCAGATCTGCTTCTCCGGGATATCGAAGCTGACGTCTTTAAGCGCCGCTACGCCGCCAAAGTACTTGGTCAGCTTCTCGACTTCGAGAATCCTCACGTTTACTCCTCAATGCGCTGTGCCTTCGGGCACCGGGGTCTTTTTTAGACGGCCCCGAAGTATTCCAAAGATGGCCTTCCATGTCGTACCCGTGAAAAGCCCAATCAACAATTTACCCAGCATAATCCATAGCCGCTTTGACTGGATCAAACCGCCAGGCTCTACCAGCACAATCAGCATTAGCAGCGCACCATAAATCAGCAGGTGAAAGTCCTGATATTTTGCCGATATTGTCTCTTCCACAATGATAAAAATGATTCCGCCCAGTACCGGCCCCCAGATGGTTCCAATGCCGCCAATGACGGGAATCAACAAAATGTTGATGCCGGTCTGGAAAGCGAAAACGTCACCGGGATAAAAGAAACCGGCACGACGCGCATAAATACCGCCGGCGATCCCAGTGAGCCCGGCCGAGATGGCATGAATCCAGAGCTTTGAGGTATAAGGATTCACGCCCAGGTCGGCTGCGGCATCCTGGTCCTGTTTGATCGCGCGCAGCGCCAGGCCGAACTTACTGTGGGCAATAATGGTTGAAACCAAGACGGCCAAAGCTGCCGCCACAATTGCCGTATAGTAATGCTCAAGCGCACTAAAAGGCTTGTCTTCGCTGATGCGATAGCCACTGGCGCCTCCAGTGATATCGAGATTGTTCATGATCACGCGCACGGCTTCAGTCACGCCGATTGTGGCGATCACAAAATACGGGCCGCGCAGTCGGAAAGTGGGCAAGCCAATCAAAAAAGACGCCAGCATGGCGATGGCCGCGCCGCCGATGAAACCGAAATACGGGCTATGCCCGGCATGCATGAGCAGGGCCGTGGTGTAAGCGCCCATCCCAAAGAAGACGGCAAATCCGAAGGAAACCTGGCCGGCCATACCGCCCAGCAGGTTCCACCCGAGACCCGCCGTGCTATAGACAGCTGTGAGAAATAGAAGGCGCATGAGATTTGCGTTCGAATCCACTGCGGGCAAGAGCAGCAGTCCCGCCAGCAGGACCCACGGCAGAACCACTTTGAGCCATCCGCTCAGACTTTGAGGGAGCCTCATGCGGTTTTCCATTTGCGATTGAACAAACTCGCCAACCCTTTGGGCATGATTACCAGCACTAAAACCAGGAGAGCGAATGGAACCACCGGCTGATAGCTGGGCGGCAGATAGTATGTCTTCCAGCCATGCCAGTACCAGGGAAATGGAATCATGGTGCTGAACGTTTCCAGCACAGCCAGAACAATCGCGCCCAGAGCCACTCCAGATACCGATTCCAAGCCACCAAGCACGATGATGACGAAGGACCGCAACAAGAAGGGACGGCCAAAGTCAGGACTGAAAGAGTAAAGCATGCCGAGCAGCGCTCCGGCGAATCCCGCGAATGCGGTGCCTAGACCGAAGGTCAGGCGCGCGGTCCGCTGGTCGTCCACCCCGACGATCTGTGCGCCGTAAGGGTTCTGGATCAGGGCGCGCATCGAGCGTCCAAACCAGCTGCGATGGAACACGATCTGCAAAACCACCATGCAGAACACGGCGGCGGCAAAGACCACCAGATTTACCTTTGGGATGGAGATTGTGTCTCCAATATGGACTGCGGACAGAGTTAGGGGGGTAAAAATCGACTGGTCATCATTGCCCCATCTTGCATAAGCAAGATTTTGCAGCACCAGCCAGAAGCCGAACATCAGCAACAGAGAAGCGAGCGTGGGAGTATCTGATTTCGGCAGCCAGCGCACCAGAAGCCAGTGCACCAGCATGCCAAAGAGAAAAAAGACCGGCAGGGCGAGCACGGCGCCAAGGACGGGATCGATGTGGAAGCGGTTGAACATTTCAAAGGCAAAGTACGCTCCCAGCATCAGGAACCCGGCATGGGCCAGGTTCACGATCTTCATGACGCCGTATACAACGGTCATGCCTACCGCCATGGCCGCATAAACACCGGCCAGCAGCAGGGCTTTCAGTAACAGGTCGAGATACTCGACTGCACTCATGTAAGTGGTGGGGCCTATTTATTCGGAATTGGCGCTACGGCGTCACCGGTGGCCGCATCCTTGGGATAGACGATATCCACTTTGTTGTCAGGCTTATTTTGCGTGATGACGAAGGGATATTCAGCCTGTCCATTGGCCGCGAACTTCAGCTTCTGGCCCGGCAGTACCGAGTCTGTCAGCTCCACTTTTTTGAGCGCGTCGCGAATTTTGTCCTTATCCAGAGATCCTGCGGCCTCAATCGCCTTTGCCACAATGCGCATGCCATCGTAAGCGGGCGCCGAGTACCAGGAATCGACGTCATGGCCGGTGAAGGCTTTGTAGTCGGCCGCGAATTTTTTTGCTTGTGGGTATGGCAGCTTGTTGGACCACCAGATGCCGGCGAAGATGTAATCCGTGCCGGCGCCCAGGGCCTGACGGGCATTGGCTTCAGGGCCGCGCGCGCCATAGCTGATCATCTGATGATGCAGCCCGTTTTGCAGATACTGGCGCTGCATCGTGATGTAGTCGGGCAGGTGCGCGTCAGAGAGAAAAACATCGGCATGGCTGCTCTTGACCCGCTGAAGGATGCTGGAAAAGTCCGTTGCGCCGAGCTCGAACTTTTCATTCAACACCACGTCGAAATAGCCCTTGTGCTTGCCCGTCCATTCATTGAAGCCGTTCACGTAATCGGTGCCGTGATCGGTGTTTTCCACGACCATCGCCACTCTCAGGCCTTTTTTAAGCTTCCCGGCGTCTACGAGGCTGCCAAGGAATTCGGCACTGGTCGTTCCAATCAGCGCTACCGGGCTCAGAGTCCCGAATGCGTATTGATAGCCTTTGCCAAAAATGGCCGTCGCACCGGCTCCCGTGGTAATCCATGGAGTCTTATAGCGGTCGGCCATCACGGATTCGGCGGTGCCAAGCGCTGTTGAGTAGCCGCCCAAAACGGCAATGACGCCATCTGAGCTCATCGCCCGCTCGGTCAGCGAAGCCGATTTTTTAGAGTCGGTGCCATCATCGTAAAAAACTTCTTCTATCTTCAGCTTCTTACCTTTGCTCTTCACCATGATCCCGCCGGCATCATTGATCTGCTTGATGGCGAGTTCAATGCCTTCTTTCTGGTAAGCGCCCGGTTTGCTTTCGCTTCCGGTGGTGGGCAGGACCACGCCAATCTTGATGGTGTCATCGGCGGCAACGGCGCGGCTGGAGCCGGTGCAAAGCGTTACGATCCCAAACGCCAATGCCAGTATCGAAGCGTGGCGGATGTTCTGGCCAATGCAAGCTATGGTTCCCCTCATGAAAATCCCTCCTCAGGCAGTATGCAGCCCAACGTGACAGAAGACCGAAGTTTGAAGATATCAGCGGCCATGGCTGGTAAATACAGATGGTGCATGATATTCCTGCGACTGCTGATTCACAAGTGGGGCCTTGAAAGCGAGATGCGGACGCCCTTTGGGTCTCTCCCGATGGGGTGTTCCGTGGGCGATTCATGTTCTCCCCATTCATTTCTGCTTGACATCTACGGTAATCCGACTACCCTAGGGTGCCAAATGGCATCGCGCTCCAAACTGCCGTTGGAGCACGCCAAGGGGAGTTCCCGGAACACAGATTTCAGCCACGCTGCCGGGAATGGGTTGAAGACAAGCCCGTGTAAGGGTATGACCGCAAAGCAGATTTTTCGTTTCATACGGCATTATGCTCAGTTTTGATGCTTCAAAATCTACGCAACTAAAAGGAACCAGGTCCGGCCGGCTTGGTTCTATTCCAGGAGGGCCACATGTCTAGCGCTTCTTCTACTATGCCGGTGACTTCATCGGACCAGATTTCGGTGGGGAAAATCTGGGGAGTCATTATGGCGTCATCGGTTGGAACGATGATCGAGTGGTACGATTTTTACATTTTTGGCACGCTGGCCCCGTACCTTGCCCCCAAGTTTTATCCGCCAGGCAATCAGCTATTCGCGTACATCGCTTATCTGGCTACCTTCGCCGTTGGCTTCATGGTGCGCCCATTTGGAGCGCTTTTTTTCGGGCGCATTGGCGACCTGGTGGGCCGTAAATATGCTTTTATCGTAACTCTCACCATCATGGGCGGGGCCACGGCCTTGGTAGGAGCGTTGCCCAGCTTTGCCACGGCGGGCTGGGTTTCCCCCATCATCCTGATTGCGTTGCGCGTGCTGCAGGGCCTTGCCCTGGGCGGTGAATATGGCGGCGCGGCGATCTACGTGGCCGAGCACGTGCCCGACAATAGACGCGGGTTCTACACCAGCTTTATCCAGATTACGGCCACTCTGGGACTGTTCGTTTCTATTGCCGTCATTCTGGGAACGCAGAGCCAGATGAGCGATCAGGCCTTCAAAGATTGGGGCTGGCGTATTCCGTTCCTGGCCTCGTTGATCCTGGTTTTGATTTCTTTGTACATCCGGCTGCAAATGAAAGAATCCCCTATTTTCCAGCAGATCAAGAGCACGGGCATGGCTTCAGCAGCGCCGCTCAAAGAGGCCTTCACAAAATGGCCCAATTTGAAGCAGGTGCTGATCTCGCTGTTTGGAGCAACCGCTGGGCAGGGCGTGGTGTGGTACACAGGACAGTTTTTTGCTTTGTTCTTCATGACCACGATCCTGAAAGTGCCGGCGCGTGACTCACAGATTATTGTCGCCAAGGCGTTGCTGATCGGAATGCCACTGTTTGTGCTTTTCGGCTGGCTTTCAGACAAAATTGGCCGGAAAAAAATCATCATGGCTGGATTGCTGCTGGCCTGCCTGACGTATCGCATCCCCGGCACCACCTTTGGCATTTATCCTGCGATGCAGCGCGCAGCCGGCAACAACGTGACCCACGTGGACGCCAGCAAGAACAAAGTGACTGGCGCAACGGTGCTTACGCCGCAAACAGTAGACCCGACGGGAAAGACTATAACCGCACCTGCGGCCACCGGCGCGGACAAGACCAAACTGATGTGGCTGGTCTTTCTCCAGGTGATCTTTGTAACCATGGTTTACGGGCCCATCGCGGCTTATTTGGTGGAGGCATTCCCCGCAAAAATCCGCTATACGTCATTGTCGTTGCCCTATCACATAGGCAATGGCGTCTTTGGTGGGCTGGTGCCGTTGGTCTGCGTCTGGATTCCGGCAATCACCGGCAATCCGTTCGACGGCCTCTATTACCCAATCACAATCGCGGCGCTGACCTTCATTGTCGGCAGTATCATGCTCCGCGAAACCCGCAACGTCCATATCTGGCAGGAGGTTGCTGCGCCCACCGCGGGCACAGTCCGCAAGTAAACCAAACCCTGCCGCTTGCGCAGGGACCGCTGTGCGGGTGTAGGATAATCTGTTTCGGACTGGCGGGTGGCAGCCGTTGCCACCCGTCTGGTTCGTTTCAGCCCAACCCCACGGGCTGTGCGACTTTGAGCGATTCGATTGAGAAATCCAAGAGGTCCATGCCATGGCTGACGCTCACGTAATGAAGGAAAAAGAACAAGAAACAGAAGTTAATGAGGCGCAGATCGCCGTCCATTGGAAAGAAGAGCAATACTTTTACCCCAGTTCGAAATTTGTTGGACAGGCTTATCTAACCGATCCCGCCGTTGATCAGCGCTTTAGCGAAAACAACTTCCCCGAATGTTTCCGTGAATATGCAGATCTTTTGAGCTGGGACCAGTATTGGCACACCACGCTTGATACCAGTGACGCTCCTTTCTGGAAATGGTATGCCGGAGGCAAGCTCAACGCGTCCTATAACTGTATCGACCGCCATCTGGAGCAATACCGCAACAAAGCGGCATTCATCTTTGTAGGCGAGCCGGAAGATGTCCCCCCGGTTTCCATTACGTATCAGGAGCTTTATTATCGGGTGAATGAAATGGCGGCGCTCCTCCACGATTTTGCGGGATTGAAAGCCGGAGATCGCGTCACCATCCACATGCCCGTGGTTCCTGAGTTGCCGATCACCATGCTGGCTTGCGCCCGCCTGGGTGTGATCCATTCCGTGGTATTTGGCGGATTCAGTGGAGAAGCGTGCGGCATGCGCGCCGCGGATTCAGGCAGCAAAGTCCTGGTTACGATTGACGGCTACTATCGCAGCGGCTCGATGACCGACCACAAAGAAAAAGCCGACATCGCCGTAAAAACCGCCAAAGATGAAAAGCACACCATTGAAAAAGTGCTCGTCTGGCACCGCGAAGCGGGCAAATACGCTTCTAAGACGCCGATGGTCGAAGGGCGTGATTTCTTTGTTGAAGACGTACTGAAGAAGTACGCAGGAAAAGTTGTTGAGCCGGTGCCCATGCCATCTGAAGCTCCGCTTTTCCTGATGTATACCAGCGGCACCACAGGCCGTCCCAAGGGCTGCCAGCATGGAACCGGCGGATATCTTTCCTATGTAGCCGGCACCACCAAATTCATTCAGGATCTCCACCCCACAGATGTTTACTGGTGCATGGCTGATATCGGCTGGATTACAGGCCACTCTTACATCGTTTATGGGCCGCTCGCGTTGGCAGCAACCTCTGTTCTGTATGAAGGCGTGCCGAACTATCCTGATGCAGGACGGCCATGGCGCGTAGCCAAACGCTTAGACGTAAATATTTTCCATACATCGCCGACGGCGATCCGCATGTTGCGCAAAGCCGGCCCTGACGAACCTGCAAAATATGACTACCACTTCAAGCACATGACGACGGTGGGCGAGCCCATTGAGCCCGAAGTATGGAAGTGGTATCACGAAGTTGTCGGCAAGGGTGAAGCCGTGATCGTGGACACATGGTGGCAAACGGAGACGGGAGGCTTCCTATGCAGCACCAAGCCGGCCATCGACCCAATGAAGCCGGGAAGCGCCGGGCCTGCATTGCCGGGAATTTATCCGGTGATCTTTGATGAAGAAGGCAAAGAAGTAAAAGGCGGATCAGGTAAGGCCGGGAATATCTGCATCAGAAATCCCTGGCCGGGAATGTTCCAGACCATTTATGGCGATCGTGACCGCTTTGTGGCGCAGTATTACCGCAAGTACAACAAGAATCCTAAAAGCAAAGACTGGCGCGACTGGCCATACTTTGCCGGCGACGGGGCGGTGCAAGCTCCAGACGGCTACTTTAGGATTCTTGGCCGCGTTGATGATGTAATCAACGTCGCTGGGCATCGCCTGGGGACTAAAGAACTGGAGTCAGCTTGCCTCATGGTGAATGAAGTTGCTGAAGCTGCCGTGATTCCGGTGGTCGATGAAGTAAAGGGCCGCGTTCCGGAAGTTTACGTTTCCCTGAAGCCCGGACAGCACAATGCCGCCGCCATTTCAGACGCCGTGACCAAGGCAATCGAACATCAGATTGGCAAGATTGCTCGACCGAAAAAAGTCCACGTTGTCCCGGACATGCCAAAAACTCGCTCGGGCAAAATCATGCGTCGCGTGCTGGCGGCAATCTCCAACCAAATGGATACGGGTGACGTTACCACGCTGGCCAATCCTGACGTGGTGGAGCAGATTCGTGTGATGGTGCAGGGCAATCGTCCCGTAGTCACGAAAGATGTTCCTGAAGATGTAAAGCGCTTTGGCGAAGAGCGCTGATAGTAAAGGGCTAAGTAAAATCTAAGATTAATCGGCGATTGTCATGCAATCGCCCGAAGTACACAGAGGAGGCAACATGAAGGAAGACAAGAAGGGCAAGGGTGTAAGCAGAAGAGATTTCATGAAAATTGCCGGCGCCGGCGGAATTGCTGCTGGATCGCTCGGGCCTGCATTCCTGTTTCCTGAGCGCGCCGCCGCGCAGCAGAAAACGCTCAAGATTCTGCAGTGGAGCCACTTTGTTCCCGCTTATGACACCTGGTTTGACGGGACCTTCGCCAAACAGTGGGGCGAAAAACACAACACGAACGTTGTTGTTGATCACATCAATCTGGTCGATCTCAATACCCGTGCCGCCTCGGAAGCGCAAGCCAAGAAGGGCCACGATCTGTTCATGTTCCTCTCGCCGCCTGCGGCCTATGAGAACCAGGTCATTGACATGACCCACGTGTACCAGGAAGTGGAAAAGAAACACGGCAAGAAGATCGATCTGGCGCACAAATCCACGTTCAACCCGAAGACCAAAAAATACTACGCGTTCTCTGATTCGTATGCGCCCGATCCCGGCAACTGGCGGAAAGACCTGTTTTCACAGGTCGGCTTCCCCAACGGCCCTGATACATATGACGATTTGCGTAAAGGTGCCAAAGAAATCAAAGCGAAATTCGGCAATCCCTGCGGTCTGGGACTGTCACAGGAACTGGACACCAGCATGGCTATGCGCGCTCTGTTGTGGTCATTTGGCGGAGCGGAGCAGGACGAAGCCGGCAACGTCACCATCAACTCCAAAAACACAATAGAAGCCTTGAAATTTATGAAGGCGCTTTACGAAGAGTCGGAAACTCCGGAAGTATTCACCTGGACGCCGCCCTCGAACAACCAGGCAATGTTAGCCGGAAAAGTTTCCTATGTGGCGAATGCAATTTCCATTACGCGCCAGGCGGAAAGAGAAAAACTGCCCATCGACAAGAACATCATGGTCAGCCGGGCATTGAAAGGCCCAGTTCGCCGCATTGCCGCAGAGCACGTCATGGATTGCTACGTGATCTGGGAGTTTGCGGAGAATAAGGATGGCGCGCAACAATTCCTGATCGATTACATTGATGCCTTCCATGAAGGTTTTGTGGCGGGACAGTTCTACAACTTCCCCTGCTTCCCGCCGACTGTTCCTAACCTGGCGAAGGAGATTTCGAATGATTCCAGGTCGACCCCGCCGGACAGATACAAGGTTCTGGGCGACGTGCTGGATTGGGCGACGAACGTCGGCTATCCCGGATACTGCTCCGCAGCGATTGACCAGGCATTCAAAAGCTGGGTAATCCCCACCATGTTTGCCACGGTTGCCAACGGTAAGGCAACGCCGGAGGACGCTGCGAAAACGGCGGAAGCTGAGTACAAACGCATCTTCGAACGCTTCAAATAAACTGAGGGACTGAATGGCCGTAGTTGAAACCCGGAAGCTAACCAAAGTATTTAAGCAAGGAGAGCTCGGAGCAGTTAACGAAGTGGACCTGGAAACTCGCGAAGGCGAGTTTCTGGTTTTTCTGGGCCCCTCGGGTTCCGGAAAAACCACGCTCTTGCGGATGATCGCCGGCCTGGAATCCCCCACGGCCGGCGAAATCCTGATTGGCGGTAAGGTGGTGAACGATCTCACGCCGCGTGAGCGCCGCATTGCCATGGTTTTCCAGAGTTATGCGCTGTATCCGCATCTTACGGTTTACAACAACATTGCTTTTCCGTTGAAAGCGCAAAACGTCCCCAGGAATTTGCATAAGGAAAAAGTTGAGTGGGCGGCTTCACTGCTTGGTATCCAGGGGCTGCTACAACGCAAGCCGCGGGAACTTTCCGGCGGCGAACGTCAGCGTGTAGCCCTGGCCCGTGCTATCGTCCGTGAACCCTCGGTCTTTCTGCTGGACGAACCGCTTTCCAATCTGGACGCAAAGCTGCGTCTTTCCGCTCGTGAAGAACTGGAACGGTTTCATCGCCGCGTGGGCACTACCACTATTTACGTGACTCATGACCAGGTCGAAGCCATGGCTATGGGCGACCGCGTAATGGTCTTGAACAAAGGCGTGGTGCGGCAACTGGGCACGCCCAAGGACGTTTATGACGATCCGGCAGACACTTTTGTTGCGACATTTCTCGGCTCGCCACCGATGAACCTGATCGAAAACGGCGACCTGATCATCGGATTCCGTCCTGAGCACTTTCGTCTGGCCCTGGACATGAAGGAAAGCGACAAAGTCCTCTTTAAGTTTCGCGTCGAAAACGTGGAGTATTTGGGCGCTGAGTTTATCCTCGCGGGTATCCTGGTGGGGGGCAAAGTTGATGGCAAGAAAGTGATTGCGCGCCTGCTGCTGGGACACAGCTTTGAGGTTGGCGTAACCTACGATTTTGCCGTTCCGGCGCGGGAATTGAAGTTCTTTGATCGGACGACAGAGAAGAAGGTCCCAGCGAGGGCCATTTCATGGCAGTAGGCACCGCAAAGATCAAATCCGCCGGCGCCGCGATAAGCCCATTGCTGGGTTTTGCCATGTTTAGTCCGGCGGTGCTGTACATCGTTCTGCTGATTGGCGCGCCATTTCTGCTGGCCATTTTTTATGCCTTCAGCGATGCGAGGATTGGCGGAGGGCCATTGCATTACGTTGGTCTGGAAAATTTCCGCAGCATCTTGCAGAGCCCTAGCTTTAAAGCCGCGTTAAAGAATTCGATTATCTTTACTGTTGTGTCGCAAATCGTCGTGATTGTCTGTTCAACTATCCTCTCCATAGCCCTGGAGAAGCCGTTTCGCGGACGCGGGTTCATTCGGTTTCTGATTCTGCTGCCGTGGGTGGCTCCCGTGTCGCTGGGCACGATCGGATGGAAATGGATTCTGGATTCCATTTACAGCGTGATTACCTGGGTTCTGATCTGGCTGGGGTTTGTCAGTCGCTTTGCTCCGCCAATGTGGCTGGGAGAAGAAAAGCTGGCGATGGCGTCTGTAATCCTGGTGCATTGCTGGCGCTTGATTCCATTTTCCACCGTGATCCTGCTGGCCGGCCTCACAGCCATTCCCAAAGAAATTCCAGAGGCCGCCGCCATTGATGGAGCAGGCTTCTGGCGTACCCTGTTCCAGATCAACTTGCCCATGATGGTCCCGATTGTGGGCGTGGCCGTACTCTTTGGCACTGTGTTCACTTTTACGGACTTGGCGGTGGTCAACCTTCTAACCAATGGCGGCCCGTACGACTCTACGCAAACATTGCCGAATTTGGCGTTTAACCAGGGCATTCAGGGCAGTGATCTGGCAGCGGGCGCGGCAATCTCGGTATTTCTCATCCCTGTTCTGGTAGCGATTGCGTATTTCATGCTGCGTTTGGCAAACCGGGCGGAGGTGGTGTGATGGCTACCTCAGCCAAATTCAGCGCGACCATAGCCGGCGATAAAAGGCCGTTGGGAATTACTGTCGTCAGCGCTCTATTACTGCTTGCAGCCGTGGCTCTGCTGGGACTAACGCTGATGCATCACGTTGGCGGGCTCACGGGGGTGTTTAGGCTGGGAGCAGTGCTGATCATCGCGCTGATCGCTCTGGGGCTATGGAAGCTGCACAACGCCGCCCGCATTTTTCTTTTCATTTTGTGTGTCGCCGATATCATCGGCTGCCTGATGGCGCTGTTTCTTTATGCCCTGCGCCAGTCGCATTACCAAGCGGCAGTGTTTCTCGTGATTCAAGTGTGCATCGCCGCAGCTTTGATGTGGTACTTGCGATCAGAGAGCGTAACCAGGGCGTTTAAAAACCTGAATCCCTGGCCCGCCACGGTTAAAACGCTGGTGCTCACGATCTTCACCGTGCTGCTGGCGTTTCCGTTTTACTGGATGGTGATCGCCACCTTCAAGCAGAACATTGATTTGTACGGAATGGAAAACAATCCATTCATTTTCAATCTTGGGCCGACACTCGATAATCTGCGCCTGCTGTTTACGCAGACGCGCTTCCTGCGCTGGCTGGAGAACACGGTCCTGGTTGGCGTGATCGTGGTGATCATTACCCTCCTGCTGTCGCTCCCTGCGGCATACGCATTGGCCCGGCTTACTGGCAGATGGGGAGAAAGGTTGGGTATCGGGATTTTTCTTACCTACCTTGTGCCTCCGACTTTGCTATTTATTCCGCTCTCCCGGGTGGTGGCTTCACTGGGTTTGCAGGACACCATCTGGTCGCTGGTGCTAGTCTATCCCAGCATCACCGTGCCTTTTTCCATCTGGTTGCTGATGGGCTTCTTTAAATCGATCCCCAAAGAATTGGAAGATGCCGCCATGGTGGACGGGCTTACCCGATTCGGCGCCTTCATCAAGATGGTGGTCCCGATCTCGCTTTCGGGAATCCTGACGGTGGTGATCTTCACCTTTACGTTGGTGACCCAGGAGTATGTCTATGCTCTCACGTTCATCTCGCCCGAGTCACAGCAGATGGTGGGCGTGGGCATTCCAATCTTTCTGGTCAGAGGCGACGTTTACTTCTGGGGATCGCTGATGGCAGCTTGCCTGATTGCCAGCTTGCCCATCGCTTTTCTCTATAACTTGTTCCTCGACCGGTTCATTGCCGGATTTACCGTGGGGGCGGTGAAAGGGTAGCCGCTCAGGCCCTTCCGAAGCTTAGAAATTCCAAAAGAACGCGTGTGTGGCACGGGTGCTCTTGGTTGATCTGGAGCGTGTTTCTTTTTTTAAAGCGTCTCTTGGTAAAGATGGCTAACCTCATAAAATACTGTCGTACCACTGCGATAATGTCCCCTTTTGTCCTCGATAAAAATGTCCCCTAGTCTAGGGCTCCGCAAGGAGGCCAAGATTGGGGCGAGAGGCAATGAGCGCGAAGGAACTGGATCGGATCGGAGTGATGGCGCGGGTGGAGAGTGGGGAGTTGAAGGTAGTGGACGCAGCGGGTTTGCTGGGGGTGAGTTACCGTCAGGCCAAGCGGCTGGGGCGGCGCTATCGGGAGCAGGGAGCGCTGGGACTCAAGCAT